>NZ_CP027761.1:0-5689077 GCF_003852295.1 Pseudomonas sp. R11-23-07 | reverse complement strand
GGATATCCCCTAAGTTGAAAGCCGGTGAGGCAAAAACAACCGCCATTGTAGCGACCAGCCGCCCACTTATCCACATGAAGGTTGCGCACAGGCCATCCAAAATCAACGTCTTATCCTGGAAAAAGGCGACCGGCGGTCTGTGAATAAGCTCTGTGGATAACCGCCCTTGAGCTCGTTGCACAACTGGGGTCGAAAGTCTGTGGGTAACTGGCCTGTGGATAACAAGCCATTCCACACACAGCTTATCCGACAGCGCAGCACAGGCAGAGCACCGTTTCTCCCCCGTGTTGTCATTCTCTGTACATCAGGTGGAATAAGGCCTAAAGACAGTTATCCACAGCAGATCGCCCCCCTAGCTTTTATAAGCTTTACAGAAAAGCTTTAAATAACTTCCTTCTTTATTTTTATATCTATGCCGCTCATGGAAGAGAAGCGGACAGAAAGGCTGACGTGGCCGTCAGAGAACTAATTAAAGGAAAAGCTGGTTGGAAATTGACCTAGAGGCTTGCTTTCTCTAGAATCGCCGGTCTCTTAAAACGGGGGCCATTCCGGCCCGTTGTGGACGAACCAGGTAACAACGCCATGAAACGTACTTTCCAACCAAGCACCATCAAACGCGCCCGTACTCACGGCTTCCGTGCTCGCATGGCTACCAAGAACGGCCGTGCTGTCCTGTCGCGTCGCCGCGCCAAAGGTCGTGCGCGTCTGGCAGTTTGATAATCCGGTACTGGTGGTGAGTCAGGACTTCAGTCGGGAAAAGCGTCTGCTAACCCCCCGGCATTTCAAGGCAGTCTTTGACTCCCCCACCGGCAAGGTTCCGGGGAAAAATCTCCTGCTCCTTGCGCGTAACAACGATCTTGATCACCCCCGTCTCGGGTTGGTGATCGGCAAGAAGAGCGTAAAGCTCTCCGTTGAGCGCAATCGCCTCAAGCGTCTGATGCGCGAATCGTTTCGCCTCCACCAGGACACTCTGGTTGGTTGGGATATTGTTATCGTCGCGCGCAAAGGCTTGGGGGATGTAGAAAACCCCGAATTGATTCAGCATTTCGGCAAGCTCTGGAAACGTCTGGCGCGTACCCACAAACCAGCACCAGCAGTCAGCACCGAAACTGTAGGGGTAGACAGTACCGATGCGTAAACTGGCCCTCGTTCCGATCCAGTTTTATCGCTATGCCATTAGTCCTCTGATGGCCAGCCACTGTCGTTTCTACCCCAGTTGTTCCTGCTACGCGTTAGAGGCCATAGAAAATCATGGTCTTCTGCGCGGTGGCTGGCTGACCTTTCGTCGTTTAGGTCGCTGTCATCCGTGGAATCCCGGTGGTTATGACCCGGTTCCGCCTATCCCTACCTCCCGTTCCTCTTCGATGGCCGAGTAATCATGGATATTAAACGCACGATCCTGATCGTCGCCCTGGCAATCGTGTCCTACGTCATGGTCCTGAAATGGAACCAAGACTATGGCCAGGCTGCCCTGCCGACTCAGAATGTTGCTACCAATCAGGCTGCGCCGGCTATTCCGGACACCCCGCTGGGTAACAATGCGTCCGCGAGTGCCGATGTTCCCAGCGCGAATGGCGAGACAAGTGCCCCGTTAGAAACGCCAGTGGTCACCAACAAAGACCTCATCCACGTGAAAACGGATGTGCTCGACCTGGCTATCGACCCGCAGGGCGGTGATATCGCACAGCTGAAGCTGCCGCTTTATCCACGTCGCCAGGACCACCCGGATGTTCCGTTCCAGCTGTTCGATAACGGCGGTGAACGTACCTATCTGGCGCAAAGCGGCCTGACCGGCACCAATGGTCCGGATGCGCGTGCTACCGGTCGTCCGATTTATTCGACCGAGCAGAAAAGCTATCAACTGGCTGATGGCCAGAACCAGCTGAACGTCGACCTGAAATTCAGCCTCGACGGCGTCAATTACATCAAGCGTTTCAGCTTCACGCGTGGTTTGTACGATCTGAAGGTCACTTACCTGATCGACAACACCAGCGACAAAGCCTGGAGCGGCAACCTGTTTGCCCAGCTCAAGCGTGACGCCAGCTCCGATCCTTCCTCCAGCACCGCCACCGGCACTGCGACTTACCTAGGCGCTGCCCTGTGGACAAGTAACGAGCCGTACAAAAAAGTGTCGATGAAAGACATCGACAAGGGCGCGCTGAAGGAAACCGTTCAAGGTGGCTGGGTAGCCTGGCTGCAGCACTACTTCGTGACCGCATGGATCCCGAACAAGGGTGACGCGAACCTGGTTCAAACCCGCAAGGACAGCCAGGGCAACTACATCATTGGCTTTACTGGCCCGGCGTTGACCGTCGCACCCGGCGCCAAGGCTGAAACCAGTGCCACCCTGTACGCCGGCCCGAAAAGCCAGGCCGTGCTGAAAGAGTTGTCCCCAGGTCTGGAACTGACTGTGGATTACGGCTTCCTCTGGTTCATTGCCCAGCCGATTTTCTGGCTGCTGCAACATATCCACAGCATTGTGGGTAATTGGGGTTTCTCGATCATTTTCCTGACCATGCTGATCAAGGGGATCTTCTTCCCGCTGTCAGCCGCCAGCTACAAGTCGATGGCGCGCATGCGTGCCGTGGCGCCGAAGCTGGCTGCGCTGAAAGAGCAGCATGGTGACGACCGGCAGAAAATGTCGCAGGCCATGATGGAGCTGTACAAGAAAGAGAAGATCAACCCGTTGGGTGGTTGCTTGCCGATTCTGGTGCAGATGCCGGTATTCCTGTCGCTTTACTGGGTACTCCTGGAAAGCGTGGAAATGCGCCAGGCGCCGTTCATGTTGTGGATAACTGACCTGTCGATCAAAGACCCGTTCTTTATCCTGCCGATCATCATGGGCGCGACCATGTTTATCCAGCAGCGCCTGAACCCGACTCCGCCGGATCCGATGCAGGCCAAGGTGATGAAAATGATGCCAATCATCTTCACCTTCTTCTTCCTGTGGTTCCCGGCAGGTCTGGTGCTGTACTGGGTAGTCAACAACGTGTTGTCGATCTCCCAACAGTGGTACATCACACGTAAAATCGAAGCGGCTACCAAAAAAGCCGAGGCGTAATTTACTCTGTGGATAACCACTCAAGACGCCCCCTAGTGGGGCGTTTTGCTTTCTGCCACTTTAATTCTGGAACCTGCTGATGAGCGCTCCTCGTGAAACCATCGCTGCTGTCGCAACCGCTCAAGGTCGCGGCGGCGTCGGTATCGTTCGAATTTCCGGGCCGCTCGCAGGCGTGGCCGCCAAGGCGATCAGTGGGCGCGAGTTGAAGCCGCGGTATGCCCATTACGGCCCGTTTCTGGATGTGGACCAAAGCGTGCTGGATGAGGGCCTGGCGCTGTATTTCCCAGGACCCAACTCCTTCACCGGCGAAGATGTACTGGAACTGCAGGGACACGGTGGCCCGGTCGTATTGGATATGTTGCTGCAGCGCTGCCTGCAGTTGGGCTGCCGCCTGGCCCGTCCGGGGGAGTTCAGCGAGCGCGCGTTCCTTAACGACAAACTCGACCTGGCCCAGGCCGAAGCCATTGCTGACCTGATCGAGGCCAGTTCTGCACAGGCTGCGCGCAACGCATTGCGTTCGTTGCAGGGGGCTTTTTCGCTGCGTGTGCATAACTTGACTGAGCAGTTGATCAGCCTGCGCATCTATGTCGAAGCGGCCATTGATTTCCCTGAAGAGGAAATTGACTTCCTGGCCGATGGCCACGTCCTGGCGATGCTGGATAAAGTCCGCGAGGAGTTATCCACAGTGTTGCGCGAAGCCGGGCAGGGCGCATTGCTGCGTGACGGCATGACCGTGGTGATCGCGGGTCGTCCCAACGCCGGCAAATCCAGCCTGCTTAATGCTTTGGCGGGGCGCGAGGCGGCCATCGTCACCGAAATTGCCGGTACCACTCGGGATATCCTGCGCGAACATATCCACATAGATGGCATGCCGTTGCACGTGGTCGATACGGCCGGATTGCGCGATACCGACGACCAAGTGGAAAAAATCGGCGTAGAACGCGCGCTCAAAGCCATCGGCGAAGCAGATCGAGTTTTATTGGTGGTGGATGCGACGGCCCCCGAGGCTGTGGATCCCTTTGCGTTGTGGCCGGAATTCCTCGAGCAACGGCCAGACCCGGCCAAAGTCACCTTGATCCGTAACAAGGCCGACTTGACCGGTGAGGCCATTGCGATGCAAACCAGCGACGATGGCCATGTGACTATCAGCCTCAGTGCCAAATCGGCAGGGGATGGCCTGGAGTTGCTCCGTGACCATCTCAAGGCGTGCATGGGCTATGAGCAGACCTCGGAGAGCAGCTTCAGTGCACGCCGCAGGCATCTGGAGGCGCTTCGCCACGCCAGCGCGGCGTTGGAGCACGGGCGAGCACAGCTGACCCTGGCAGGGGCAGGGGAGCTGCTGGCTGAGGATTTGCGTCAGGCGCAGCAGCTGTTGGGGGAGATCACCGGCGCGTTCAGTTCCGATGATTTGCTCGGGCGAATCTTTTCCAGCTTCTGTATCGGCAAATAGTCACGCGCTTACCAGTTGTAGGACACCGTACCCAGCAAGGTACGGCTGTCGCCCCAATAGCAGCGCCCCGCGTCGTTGCAACCGGCTACGTACTCCTTGTCGAACAGGTTCTTGGCGTTCACGTCCACTGACCAGTGCGAATCGATCTGATACCCCACCGCTGCATCCACCAGCGTGACACTTCCAGCATCCAGCTTGCCGTACAGGGTAGGCGCCGTGTAGGAAAAGGTGCTGTCGAAATACCGCACGCCGCCGCCCACAGACAGGCCTTTAAGGTGACCGTCGAGGAAGCGGTATTTGCTCCACACCGAAGCCTGGTTGCGCGGAACGCCGGTCATCTGATGCCCTTCTACCAAGGAAGTGGCGGAATCCTTGGTAATCCGTGCGTCAGTGTAGGTGTAGGCCGCGGTCACATTCAGGTTTGGCGTAAGGTCGCTGTTGATTTCAACTTCCACACCTTTGGCGCGGCTCTCACCTACCTGGCGATAACTGTTGGTGGTGGCATCGAGGTAGGTGTCGTCCTGTTTGCGCAAGTCGTACACCGAGAGTGTCATCGCCGTGTCCCAGCCGATCGGCTCGTACTTCACGCCCACTTCATATTGGCTGCTGGTGATCGGCTTCAACGGTGCGCCGGCGTTGGAAATCTGCTGCACCGGAACGAACGCGGTGGAATAGCTGACATACGGCGTCAGGCCGTTGTCGAACTGGTACATCACACCACCCTGATAGGTGAACTTGCGGTCTTGGGTGCTGATGTTGCTGGCCTTGTTCACTTTGTCGCGGAAATCGCTGTCGACCCAGTCCTGCCGCCCACCGAGCAGGAACAGCCAGTGGTCGTACTTGCTTTGGATCTGGGCGTACACGCCTTTCATTTGCTGCTCGAGCAAGGTGTTCTGCACAGCGATCGGCGTGAGCGGGTCCCTCAGGTACACGGGGTTATACACATTGATGGTACCGGCGAAACCGGCATCCCAATCCTGGTTGAACGAGGTGCGGTCGTAGCTGGCGCCGACCAACACAGTGTTTTCCAACCCGCCGACCTGGAATTTGCCTTCGAGCTGGTTATCCAGGGAATAGACCATGGATTTGTTGTAGCGGTCGTAGGCGGTCATGTTCAGTTGGGTGCCGAAGCCCCGGTTATTCAGCGCGCTCGGCCAGGTTTCATGGCGGTCGATACGTGACTGCATGTACCGCGAGTTCTGGCGGAACTGCCAATCGTCGTTGAAGCTATGGCTGAACTCGTAGCCAGTGCTCCAGGCTTCACGCTCAAAGGTGTTCCAATCCGGGTCGCCGAGCATGGTGTGCTTGGACAGCTTACCGTTGGGATTAGTGAGTAAGGTGCCCGCAGCGGGTAGGCCAAGTTCCAGATTGGTGTGGTCTTTCTGGTAGTTGGCCAACAGGGTCAGGGTGTTGTAGTCGTCAAAATTCAGGGTCAGGGACGGGGCAATGTAGATACGATCGTCCGGTACGTGGTCGGTCTGGGTATCGGATTTTCGGCCAAGCATCACCAGGCGACCGAGGACATTGTCACTGTCATTGAGCGGCCCGGAGATATCCACACCCACCTGGCGCCGGTTGTTCGAGCCGTACCCCAATTGCACTTCGCCCTGGGGGTTGGCGGTCGGATGTTTGCTGACCAGGTTGACCAAGCCGCCCGGCGCGTTTTCACCGTAGAGCAGCGAAGAAGGGCCGCGGAAAACCTCGACCCGCTCCAGGCCATAAGGCTCACTGGTGGTGTCGTACCGATTGCCTTGCACACGTAGTCCATCCCTGAGCAGGCCGTAGCCGTAGTCCGTAGCGTTGAAGCCTCGAATGAAAAACAGATCGCCCGCCAGCCCGTCGCCTGCGGCAAAAGGCGGCGCGAAGATACCGGGTACGTAACCGAGCACTTCGGTCAGTGTTTGCGATTTCTGATCCTTGATACGTTGCCCGGTCACCACCGATACCGAACGAGGCGTCTGCGACAGAGGCGTACTGGTCTTGGTGCCGATACGGCTGTTTTGCGCCTTGTAGCCGACATCCGGCGCAAGCCCCTGACCGAACCCATCCGTTTGATACGCGCTTACGGTCGTCGGTGCGAGGGTGAGCTGGCCGGTAGGTATTGCTTGCAAGCCATAGCTGCCAGGTGCCTGGGCGACGGCCTGCAACCCCGAGTTTTGCAACAGCAGCGCGAAACCTTGATCCACCGAATAATCGCCATCCAGACCGGAAGTGGTCAGACGCGAAGTCTGTTGAGGCGAGAACGACAGAATCACATTGGCCCTGGCGGCAAACTGACTCAGCGCACTGTCCAGTGGGCCGGCAGCGATGACGTAGTGTTGCGTCGCGCTGGCGGCCATGACCCCTGTGGATAACAACGTACCGCAGGAGGTGGCGAGCAGCAGGCCGTAGGTAAGGGCGCGGCAGGAAAGTCGCTGGCGTAGCGGGGTCGGAAGGCACATAAATGGGTAAGCCCTGAAGGTAGCGTCGTGATTACCTGAAGGGCCGCGCCAGATAAAAAAAAGATAACCCCCCTGTGGATTATTTTTTCAATCAACCGATTCGGTTGACTGAAACCCAATAGCGCGTGAAGTACTTCACCTGAATCGGCAGGGTGGCCTGCAGGTTGGCCAGTACCGCGTCTGTCGAGTCCAGGCGGAACGCTCCGGAAACACGCAGGCCAGCGCAGGCCTGGTCACACTGCATCAGGCCCGGGCGATAGCGCGCCAGTTCAGCAATGACATCGCCAAGTCTGGCGTCGAGCACGATCAATTGACCGTCGGTCCAAGCTGCTTGTGTGCGGCCATAGTGCCGGGTGGGCCTTATGGCGTGTCGATCAAATTCCGCGCATTCACCCGCACCCAGCGTTCGGCTGCGGTCGGGCTGGTCGCCGGGGGACAGGTTGACCCGATCTTCCAGAACGCCCACCCGAGTGGAATCCGGGAACTGACGCACGGTAAATCGAGTGCCCAACGCCTGCACGCGGCCGTGATGCGTCTCCACGTATAACGGCGGGTACCCGGCCCGCTTCCCGCTGTGGATAAGTACCTCTCCCTCGCGCAGGCGAATCAAGCGTTGGCGTGCGTCGAACAGCACATCAATGGCCGTGTCAGTGTTGAGATCAACTCGAGTGCCATCGGCCAGTTCGATTCGCCGATGTTTACCCACAGGCGTTCGGTAGTCGGCCCATACGTTACCCAGGGACGTATGGCGTTGAACATTCCAGCCCAGATACCCGGTACCGCCGAGTGCCAGCATCCACTTGAGCACTTGGCGGCGTTGTTGTGTGGCGGTTAATGCACGCCGCGTGAAGTCCTGGGGCAGGGCGCCGAGGCTGCGCTGCAATTGCTCCAACTGGTTCCACGCCGCCTGATGGGAAGGGTCGCCATTGAGCCATTGCTGCCAGGCCTGCCGGTCGGCGGGCGTCGGCGATTGCGCTTGAAACTGCACGTACCAACTGGCTGCGGCCTCGAATGTCTTGCGATCAGGCGCGGGCATTACAGACTGGCCATGATCACTGAACACTCGGTCAGTGCGCGAATCATGTGTTTCTTCACTGTGGTCAATGACACCTGCAGCTGATCGGCGATCTGTTGATAAGTCAGGCCTTCAATCTGCGACAGCATGAAGATCCGCCGTGAACGATCCCCCAAGCCGGCCAGCGCCTTGTCCACAGCCACCAGGGTTTCAATGATGATTGCCTTGTCTTCTTCACTGATGGCGGTGGCTTCAGGGCGCTCGGCCAGGGTTTGTTTATATGCCTGCTCGATGGCGTGCCGGCGATAGCGATCAATCACCAGGCCTCTCGCGATGGTCGCCAGGTAATCCCGTGGTTCGAGGATCTGCACAGCGTCGCGCCCACCCAAAATACGCACGAACGTATCGTGGGCCACATCGGCCGCATCGCAGGCGTTATGCAGCTTGCCTTTGAGCCACCCATGCAACCACGAATGGTGTTGCTCGTAGATGTGCTGCACAGCTGTCGTGTGTGAAGGAGGAGACATAGGCGCGACAAGATAGGTTAATGATAATCGCTATTATTAACCGCCCTCGTGTTTTCCCACAATAGATGTCTTGAGGCCAAATCCTCGGTTGGAGCCAGCCGTTTCTGTGAGTTAAGCCCTGTGAATAACCGCCCTTGGGCCCAGTTGATAACCACGCCTGAAACCTGAGCAAAAACCCATCTGTGGATAACCATCACTTTAATCCACAGGCTTAAGTCACTTATCCAACCCCCTCATTGGCACATGACCACAACCTTTTGAAGCGCTGTACACAACGTAAATAAAGGTCTACAGAGATCTATCCACAGAAAGGGTGCTCAGTAGAAATAAACATAAAAACAAAGATTTAATATATTTCTCTCTTTTAATTTCTATTGTCCGTGCTTCATCCACAGCTGGTTAAATTTTGTGCAAAGGGTTCTTTAGGCAGGGCTAAGTCCCTATACTTGCCGCCAAAGCTCTAAAACTCTTTCAACAAACAATTCCTGATTACCTACATAAGCAGGCACGAGGTGCGTGGTGGATTTCCCTTCCCGTT
This sequence comes from Pseudomonas sp. R11-23-07, assembly GCF_003852295.1. Lineage (NCBI taxonomy): Bacteria > Pseudomonadati > Pseudomonadota > Gammaproteobacteria > Pseudomonadales > Pseudomonadaceae > Pseudomonas > Pseudomonas sp. R11-23-07. The sequence continues at coordinate 5,680,045 of NZ_CP027761.1, read as the reverse complement.
TTGAAGTGATCGTCATCGGCGGCGGTCATGCCGGTACCGAGGCAGCACTGGCGTCAGCGCGCATGGGCGTAAAAACCCTGTTGCTGACGCATAACGTGGAAACCCTCGGCGCCATGAGTTGCAACCCTGCCATCGGTGGCATCGGCAAAAGCCATCTGGTCAAGGAAATCGATGCCCTTGGCGGCGTGATGGCGACGGCTACCGACAAAGGTGGTATTCAATTTCGCGTGCTGAACAGCCGCAAAGGCCCGGCCGTACGTGCTACCCGGGCACAAGCCGACCGCATTCTGTACAAGGCAGCGGTACGTGAAACCCTGGAAAACCAGCCGAACCTATGGATATTTCAACAGGCAGCGGACGACCTGATCGTCGAGCAGGACCAGGTACGCGGCGTCGTCACCCAAATGGGTCTGCGTTTCCACGCAGAATCCGTTGTGTTGACCACCGGCACGTTCCTCGGCGGGCTTATCCACATCGGCATGCAGAACTATTCCGGTGGGCGCGCCGGCGATCCGCCGTCGATTGCCCTGGCAAACCGTCTGCGTGAATTGCCGCTGCGTGTCGGCCGCTTGAAAACCGGGACCCCGCCGCGAATCGACGGGCGTTCTGTGGATTTTTCGGTGATGACCGAACAAGCCGGTGATACACCGATACCAGTCATGTCGTTCATGGGTTCCAAGGCACAGCATCCGAAACAAGTCAGTTGCTGGATCACCCACACCAATGCCCGTACCCACGAAATCATTGCCGCGAACCTCGACCGTTCGCCGATGTACTCCGGGGTGATCGAAGGGATCGGCCCGCGTTATTGCCCGTCGATCGAAGACAAGATCCACCGCTTTGCCGACAAGGAAAGCCACCAGGTCTTCATCGAGCCCGAAGGCTTGACCACCCACGAGCTGTACCCGAACGGGATTTCCACTTCCCTGCCGTTCGACGTACAAATCCAGATCGTGCAATCGATTCGCGGCATGGAAAACGCCCACATCGTTCGCCCTGGCTACGCCATCGAGTACGACTACTTCGATCCGCGTGACCTGAAATACAGCCTGGAAACCAAAGTGATCGGCGGTCTGTTCTTCGCCGGGCAAATCAACGGCACTACCGGTTACGAAGAAGCCGGCGCCCAGGGTTTGCTGGCCGGCACCAACGCTGCATTGCGTGCCCAGGGCAAAGACGGCTGGTGCCCGCGTCGCGATGAAGCGTACATCGGCGTATTGGTCGACGACCTGATCACCCTGGGAACCCAGGAACCGTACCGGATGTTCACGTCCAGGGCGGAATATCGCCTGATCCTGCGCGAAGACAATGCCGATCTGCGCCTGACCGAAAAAGGTCGCGAGCTGGGTTTGGTCGATGACGCACGCTGGGCGGCGTTTTGCAAAAAACGCGAGAGCATCACCCTCGAAGAGCAGCGCCTGAAAAGCACCTGGGTCCGCCCCGGCACTGAACAGGGCGATGCGATCGCCGAAAAATTCGGCACGCCGCTGACTCATGAATACAACTTGCTGAACCTGCTATCGCGTCCGGAGATAGATTACGCTGGCCTGGTCGAAGTGACCGGTGGCGGCGCAGACGATCCGCAGGTTGCAGAGCAGGTGGAAATCAAAACCAAGTATGCCGGTTACATTGACCGCCAGCAGGACGAGATCGCTCGTCTGCGCGCCAGTGAAAACACCAAGTTGCCTGTGGATATCGACTACACCGGGATTTCCGGGCTGTCGAAGGAAATTCAAAGCAAGCTGGGGATAACTCGGCCGGAGACGCTCGGCCAGGCTTCGCGCATACCTGGCGTGACGCCGGCAGCGATTTCACTGTTGATGATTCATTTGAAAAAACGCGGCGCGGGCCGTCAGTTGGAGCAAAGCGCTTGAGTTCGTTGGTCACCTCGCAACACGCCGAAGAGTTATCCACAGGTGCGCGCCAGTTGGGCATAGACCTGACCGAAGCCCAGCACGCGTTGCTGATGGGCTACCTGGCCCTGTTGATCAAATGGAACAAGGCCTACAACCTGACTGCGGTGCGTAATCCGGACGAGATGGTCTCGCGCCATTTGCTCGACAGCTTGAGCGTGATGCCGTTTATCGAAAACGGTCGCTGGTTGGACGTCGGCAGCGGCGGCGGCATGCCTGGCATTCCGCTGGCCATCCTGTTTCCAGAGTCACAGGTGACCTGCCTGGACAGCAACGGCAAGAAAACCCGCTTCCTGACCCAGGTCAAACTCGAACTCAAGCTGGACAACCTGCAGGTTATCCACAGTCGCGTCGAAGCCTTTACGCCTGAGCAGCCCTTCAACGGAATTGTTTCCCGGGCGTTCAGCAGCATGGAGAACTTCAGCAACTGGACTCGCCACCTGGGCGACCGCGATACCCGCTGGCTGGCAATGAAGGGCGTCCATCCAAGCGACGAGCTGTTAGCATTGCCGGCAGACTTCCACCTCGATAGCGAACACGCCTTGGCCGTACCCGGTTGCCAAGGCCAACGCCATCTGCTGATACTGCGCCGCACGGCATGATTGGGAACACAAGCAAGAATGGCTAAGGTATTCGCGATAGCGAACCAGAAAGGTGGCGTGGGCAAAACCACCACCTGCATCAACCTCGCAGCATCCCTGGTCGCGACCAAGCGCCGGGTGCTGTTGATCGATCTCGATCCACAGGGCAACGCCACCATGGGTAGCGGTGTGGATAAACACGGCCTGGAAAACTCGGTCTACGACTTGCTGATCGGCGAATGCGACCTGGGCCAGGCTATGCACTATTCCGAGCATGGCGGTTATCAACTGCTGCCGGCCAACCGCGACCTGACTGCGGCGGAAGTGGTGCTGCTGGAAATGCAGATGAAGGAAAGCCGTCTGCGCAGCGCCCTGGCGCCGATCCGGGAGAATTACGACTACATCCTGATCGACTGCCCGCCGTCGCTGTCGATGCTGACGCTCAACGCCCTGGTTGCCGCCGATGGGGTGATTATCCCCATGCAGTGCGAGTACTTTGCGCTCGAAGGCCTGAGCGACCTTGTGGATAACATCAAGCGTATCGCCGAATTGCTCAACCCGAACCTGAAAGTCGAAGGCCTGCTGCGGACCATGTACGACCCGCGCCTGAGCCTGATGAACGATGTCTCGGCGCAGCTCAAGGAACATTTCGGCGACCAGCTCTACGACACGGTGATTCCACGCAACATTCGCCTGGCCGAAGCGCCAAGCTACGGCATGCCGGCGCTGGCCTACGACAAGTCATCCCGTGGCGCCATTGCCTACCTGGCGCTGGCCGGCGAGATGGTGCGTCGCCAACGTCGCAATTCACGCACCGCTGCAGCCCAGCCAACTTAAGGAATCCCCATGGCCGTCAAAAAACGAGGTCTCGGACGTGGACTGGATGCACTCCTGAGTGGTCCGACCGTCACTTCGCTGGAAGAGCAAGCGGTGCAGGCCGACGAACGTGAGCTGCAGCACTTGCCCCTGGACCTGATCCAGCGCGGCAAATACCAGCCGCGCCGGGACATGGACCCGCAGGCGCTGGAAGAGCTGGCCAACTCGATCAAGGCCCAGGGCGTGATGCAGCCGATCGTGGTGCGCCCCATTGGCAGTGGCCGCTTTGAAATCATCGCCGGCGAACGTCGCTGGCGCGCCAGTCAGCAGGCAGGCAAGGAAACCATCCCGGCGATGGTGCGCGACGTACCGGATGAAACGGCCATCGCCATGGCATTGATCGAAAACATCCAGCGTGAAGACCTCAATCCGATCGAGGAAGCCATCGCGTTGCAGCGTTTGCAGCACGAATTCCAGCTGACCCAGCAACAAGTGGCCGATGCGGTGGGTAAATCCCGCGTGACTGTGTCCAACCTGCTGCGTTTGATCGCGCTGCCGGAAGTCATCAAGACCATGTTGTCCCACGGCGACCTGGAAATGGGTCACGCTCGTGCTTTGCTCGGTTTGCCGGAAAATCAACAGGTTGAAGGGGCGCGTCACGTTGTCGCACGCGGGCTTACCGTTCGTCAGACCGAAGCGTTGGTTCGCCAATGGTTGAGCGGCAAACCTGCACCGGTCGAAACCGCCAAACCTGATCCGGATATCGCGCGCCTCGAGCAGCGCCTGGCCGAACGGCTAGGCTCTGCGGTGCAAATTCGCCACGGCAAGAAAGGTAAAGGGCAATTGGTTATCGGATATAACTCCCTCGACGAGCTTCAAGGTGTCCTTGCCCACATCCGTTGAAACATTCGCTGAAACAATTGCTCATGTAGCGCGTGATCGGAAATCACTACCCGGCAGTTGAATAGGGGCAGAACCGCCCCTATACTCTGCGCGCATTTTGTCGGCACAAAGTATGCCAAGTTATTGATTTCCGGCAGCCGACCATTGAGGAGCAAGAGTGATGGAAACCCGCACGCCAAACACGTTGCCGTTCCATCGCTTGGCCGTTTTTCCGGTTCTATTGGCTCAACTTGTCATTTTGCTGATCGCCGCATTGGCGCTTTGGTACTGGCATGGAGTCGTAGCCGGATATTCAGGACTCTGCGGGGGCCTGATAGCCTTGCTGCCCAATATGTATTTTGCTCACAGGGCCTTTCGGTTTTCCGGCGCCCGAGCAGCCCAGGCTATCGTCCGGTCTTTTTATGCCGGCGAGGCGGGGAAACTGATTTTGACGGCAGTGCTGTTTGCACTGACCTTTGCAGGTGTGAAGCCATTGGCGCCGCTGGCTGTATTTGGCGTCTTCGTGTTGACCCAATTGGTCAGCTGGTTCGCTCCCCTGCTAATGAAAACAAGACTTTCGAAACCTTAGGGCGTTTGAGGCAACCATGGCAGAAACAACCGCTTCGGGCTATATCCAGCACCACTTGCAGAACCTGACCTTCGGTCAGCTTCCCAACGGCGGCTGGGGCTTTGCTCACACCGCAGCAGAGGCCAAGGAAATGGGCTTCTGGGCTTTCCACCTGGATACTCTGGGCTGGTCGGTCGCATTGGGCCTGATCTTCGTCCTGATTTTCCGCATGGCGGCAAAGAAGGCGACGTCCGGTCAGCCAGGTGCGCTGCAGAACTTCGTTGAAGTATTGGTCGAATTCGTCGATGGCAGCGTGAAAGACAGCTTCCATGGCCGTAGCCCGGTGATTGCACCGCTGGCACTGACCATCTTCGTCTGGGTGTTCCTGATGAACGCCGTCGACCTGATCCCGGTCGACTGGATTCCTCAGCTGGCCATCCTGATCTCCGGCGACGCGCACATTCCATTCCGTGCCGTGTCGACCACTGACCCGAACGCTACCCTGGGCATGGCCCTGTCGGTATTTGCGTTGATCATTTTCTACAGCATCAAGGTCAAGGGCATCGGCGGTTTCATCGGCGAGCTGACCCTGCACCCGTTCGGCAGCAAGAACATCTTCGTTCAAGCCCTGCTGATCCCGGTGAACTTCCTGCTGGAATTCGTGACCCTGGTCGCCAAGCCGATTTCCCTGGCCCTGCGACTGTTCGGCAACATGTATGCCGGCGAGCTGGTGTTCATTCTGATCGCTGTGATGTTCGGCAGCGGTCTGCTCTGGCTTAGCGGCCTGGGCATCGTTCTGCAGTGGGCGTGGGCTGTGTTCCACATCCTGATCATCACCCTGCAGGCCTTCATCTTCATGATGCTGACCATCGTCTACCTGTCGATGGCGCACGAAGAGAACCATTAAGACCAGTCTCGACTAGTCTGATGTCCTTCCCGGTGAAACGGGAAGGTGGCCCTCCAGGGCTATGAAACGATTTGTTTTACCGCTTTAAAATCTAAAAAACCTAAACCATACGACGTAAAAGTCGGGAGGAAAGATGGAAACTGTAGTTGGTCTAACCGCTATCGCTGTTGCACTGTTGATCGGCCTGGGCGCCCTGGGTACTGCCATTGGTTTCGGCCTGCTGGGCGGCAAATTCCTGGAAGGCGCAGCGCGTCAGCCAGAAATGGTTCCAATGCTGCAAGTTAAAATGTTCATCGTTGCCGGCCTGCTCGACGCCGTAACCATGATCGGCGTTGGTATCGCCCTGTTCTTCACCTTCGCGAACCCCTTCGTTGGTCAACTCGCTGGCTAATCACTCGACGTTTCGAGTGATTAGGGTGATGGACAACGAATGAGCGAGGTGTTGGCGTGAACATTAATGCAACCCTGATTGGCCAATCCGTTGCGTTCTTCATTTTTGTAGTGTTTTGCATGAAGTTCGTGTGGCCTCCGGTCATCGCGGCTTTGCACGAACGTCAGAAGAAGATCGCGGATGGTTTGGACGCTGCCAGCCGTGCAGCTCGCGACCTGGAGTTGGCCCAAGAGAAAGTGGGTCTTCAACTGCGCGAAGCTAAAGCACAGGCAGCCGAGATCATTGAGCAAGCCAAGAAGCGCGGTAACCAGATCGTCGAAGAGGCTGTTGAAAAAGCCCGCGTCGAAGCTGACCGTGTAAAGGCTTCGGCTCATGCCGAGATCGAACAGGAACTGAACGGCGTCAAAGACGCGCTGCGTGCCCAACTGGGTGCGCTGGCGGTCGGCGGTGCCGAGAAGATCCTCGGTGCCACAATCGATCAAAACGCGCACGCGGAGCTGGTTAACAAACTGGCTGCTGAAATTTAAGCGAGGGCGATCATGGCAGAACTGACCACGTTGGCCCGACCTTACGCTAAGGCAGCCTTCGAGCACGCCCAGGCCCACCAGCAGCTGGCCTCTTGGTCAGCCATGCTCGGCCTGGCTGCAGCAGTGTCGCAAGACGACACCATGCAGCGCGTGCTCAAGGCCCCGCGCCTGACGAGCGCAGACAAGGCCGCCACTTTTATTGAAGTGTGCGGCGACAAGTTTGATGTAAAGGTGCAGAACTTCATCCACGTCGTTGCCGAAAACGACCGTCTCCCGCTATTGCCGGAGATCGCCGCTCTGTTCGACCTGTACAAGGCCGAAGCAGAGAAGTCGGTAGACGTTGAAGTGACCAGTGCTTTTGCATTGAACCAAGAACAGCAAGACAAACTCGCCAAGGTTCTCAGTGCACGACTCAATCGGGAAGTGCGCCTGCAAGCTTCGGAGGACGCATCCCTGATTGGTGGTGTCGTTATCCGTGCCGGCGACCTGGTTATCGATGGCTCGATTCGCGGCAAAATCGCGAAACTTGCCGAAGCATTGAAATCTTGAGTTTGAAGGGGCAGCAGAGCAATGCAGCAACTCAATCCTTCCGAAATAAGTGAAATTATCAAGGGCCGCATCGACAAGCTCGATGTGACCTCCCAAGCCCGTAACGAAGGCACTGTCGTCAGCGTATCTGACGGCATCGTGCGGATTCACGGTCTGGCCGACGTTATGTACGGCGAGATGATCGAGTTTCCGGGCGGCGTCTACGGTATGGCCCTCAACCTGGAGCAAGACTCCGTAGGTGCCGTTGTATTGGGCGCGTACACCAGTCTGGCTGAAGGCATGAGCGCCAAGTGCACAGGCCGCATCCTGGAAGTTCCGGTAGGTAAGGAACTGCTGGGTCGCGTAGTCGACGCACTGGGTAACCCTGTTGACGGTAAAGGTCCACTGGGCAACACCGAGACCGACGCGGTCGAGAAAGTTGCTCCAGGCGTGATCTGGCGTAAGTCGGTAGACCAGCCTGTACAGACTGGCTACAAGGCTGTCGATGCCATGATTCCGGTCGGCCGTGGCCAGCGTGAGCTGATCATCGGTGACCGTCAGATCGGTAAAACCGCTCTGGCGATCGACGCGATCATCAACCAGAAGAACAGCGGCATTTTCTGCGTCTACGTAGCGATCGGTCAGAAGCAATCAACCATCGCCAACGTGGTTCGCAAGCTGGAAGAAAACGGCGCCCTGGCCAACACGATCATCGTGGCTGCCAGTGCTTCGGAATCTCCTGCGCTGCAGTTCCTGGCACCGTACTCCGGTTGCACCATGGGTGAATTCTTCCGCGACCGCGGTGAAGACGCGCTGATCGTTTATGACGATCTGTCCAAGCAAGCAGTGGCTTACCGCCAGATTTCCCTGCTGCTGCGCCGTCCACCAGGCCGTGAAGCCTACCCAGGCGACGTGTTCTATCTCCACTCCCGTCTGCTGGAGCGCGCGTCCCGCGTTTCCGAAGAGTACGTAGAGAAGTTCACCAACGGCGCAGTGACCGGCAAAACCGGTTCCCTGACCGCACTGCCGATCATCGAAACCCAGGCTGGCGACGTTTCCGCGTTCGTTCCGACCAACGTGATTTCCATCACTGACGGTCAGATCTTCCTGGAATCGGCCATGTTCAACTCAGGCATCCGTCCTGCAGTGAACGCCGGTGTTTCGGTATCCCGTGTGGGTGGTGCCGCTCAGACCAAGATCATCAAGAAGCTCTCCGGTGGTATCCGTACCGCTCTGGCTCAGTACCGTGAACTGGCGGCATTCGCCCAGTTCGCGTCTGACCTGGACGAAGCGACCCGTAAGCAACTTGAGCATGGTCAGCGCGTTACCGAGCTGATGAAGCAGAAGCAATACGCCCCGATGTCGATCGCTGACATGGCGTTGTCGCTGTATGCCGCTGAGCGTGGGTTCCTGACCGACGTTGAAATCGCCAAGGTCGGCAGCTTTGAACAAGCGCTGATTGCTTACTTCAACCGCGATCACGCCGAATTGATGGCGAAGATCAACGTGAAGGGTGACTTCAATGACGATATCGACGCTGGCATGAAAGCCGGTATCGAGAAGTTCAAGGCCACCCAAACCTGGTAAGCCGCAGCGGGAGCCGCAAGGCTCCCGCTTGCTAACCTGATAGGTGTTACATGGCAGGCGCAAAAGAGATTCGCAGTAAGATTGCGAGCATCAAAAGCACGCAAAAGATTACCAGCGCCATGGAAAAAGTGGCGGTCAGCAAAATGCGCAAGGCACAAATGCGCATGGCAGCCAGCCGTCCTTATGCGGAACGTATCCGCCAGGTAATTGGGCATCTGGCCAACGCCAACCCGGAATACCGCCACCCGTTCATGATCGAGCGCGAAGTCAAGCGCGTGGGTTATGTGGTAGTGAGCAGTGACCGTGGTCTGTGCGGTGGCCTGAATACCAACCTGTTCAAGGCCCTGGTCAAGGACATGGCGGTAAACCGCGAAAAAGGCGTCGAGATCGATCTGTGTGTTGTTGGTAGCAAGGGTGCGGCCTTTTTCCGCAACTTCGGCGGTAACGTCGTTGCAGCTATCAGCCACCTGGGTGAAGAGCCGTCGATCAATGACTTGATCGGCAGTGTGAAGGTGATGCTGGATGCGTACCTGGAAGGCCGGATTGACCGCCTGTCCGTGGTATCCAACAAATTCATCAACACCATGACCCAGCAGCCAACCGTGGAGCAATTGATTCCACTGGTGGCGACTCCGGATCAGGAACTCAAGCACCACTGGGACTACCTCTACGAACCAGACGCCAAAGAGCTGCTTGACGGCTTGATGGTGCGCTACGTGGAGTCGCAGGTGTACCAGGCGGTGGTCGAGAACAACGCAGCTGAACAAGCGGCGCGGATGATCGCGATGAAAAACGCTACCGATAACGCCGGTGATCTGATCAGCGATTTGCAGCTGATCTACAACAAGGCGCGTCAGGCTGCGATCACCCAAGAGATCTCGGAAATCGTCGGCGGCGCTGCCGCGGTTTAACGGTTCAAATATTCAGAGGATCCAGCTATGAGTAGCGGACGTATCGTTCAAATCATCGGCGCCGTTATCGACGTGGAATTCCCACGCGACAGCGTACCGAGCATCTACAACGCGCTGAAAGTACAAGGCGCGGAAACTACTCTGGAAGTTCAGCAGCAGCTGGGCGACGGCGTAGTTCGTACCATTGCGATGGGTTCCACCGAAGGCTTGAAGCGCGGTCTGGACGTTGTCGACACTGGCGCAGCCATCTCCGTACCGGTCGGTAAAGCGACCCTGGGCCGGATCATGGACGTACTAGGCAACCCGATCGACGAAGCTGGCCCGATCGACACCGAAGAGCGCTGGGGCATTCACCGTCCAGCACCTTCGTTCGCCGAGCAAGCGGGCGGCAACGACCTGCTGGAAACCGGCATCAAGGTTATCGACCTGGTTTGCCCGTTCGCCAAGGGCGGTAAAGTCGGTCTGTTCGGTGGTGCCGGTGTAGGCAAGACCGTAAACATGATGGAACTGATCCGTAACATCGCCATCGAGCACAGCGGTTATTCCGTGTTCGCCGGTGTGGGTGAGCGTACCCGTGAGGGTAACGACTTCTACCACGAGATGAAGGACTCCAACGTTCTGGACAAAGTGGCACTGGTTTACGGTCAGATGAACGAGCCGCCGGGCAACCGTCTGCGCGTAGCCCTGACCGGCCTGACCATGGCCGAGAAGTTCCGTGACGAAGGTAACGACGTTCTGCTGTTCGTCGACAACATCTATCGTTACACCCTGGCCGGTACTGAAGTATCCGCACTGCTCGGCCGTATGCCGTCGGCAGTAGGTTACCAGCCGACCCTGGCTGAAGAGATGGGCGTTCTGCAAGAACGTATCACTTCGACCAAGGAAGGTTCGATCACCTCGATCCAAGCGGTATACGTACCTGCGGATGACTTGACCGACCCGTCGCCAGCCACCACCTTCGCCCACTTGGACGCCACCGTCGTTCTGTCCCGTGACATCGCTTCCCTGGGTATCTACCCAGCGGTCGATCCACTCGACTCGACTTCGCGCCAGCTGGACCCGAACGTGATCGGCCAGGAGCACTACGACACCGCTCGCGGCGTTCAGTACGTGCTGCAGCGCTACAAAGAACTGAAGGACATCATTGCGATCCTGGGTATGGACGAGCTGTCGGAAGCCGACAAGCAGTTGGTAAACCGTGCTCGTAAGATCCAGCGTTTCTTGTCGCAGCCGTTCTTCGTGGCTGAAGTCTTCACCGGTGCCTCGGGTAAATACGTTTCCCTGAAAGACACCATTGCTGGCTTCAAAGGCATCCTCAACGGTGACTACGACCACCTGCCAGAACAAGCGTTCTACATGGTCGGCGGCATCGAAGAAGCGATCGAGAAAGCCAAGAAACTGTAATCCTGGCGCCCGGAAACGGGCGCTCATCAGGTTGAGGCAATCAGATGGCTATGACAGTCCATTGCGATATCGTCAGCGCGGAAGGGGAAATCTTCTCCGGTCTGGTAGAAATGGTGATTGCACACGGCGACCTGGGTGACCTGGGTATTGCCATGGGCCACGCGCCGTTGATCACCAGCTTGAAGCCAGGTCCGATCACTCTGACCAAGCAAGGCGGGGAAAAGGAGGTGTTCTACATCTCCGGCGGTTTCCTCGAGGTTCAGCCGAACATGGTCAAGGTACTTGCCGACACCGTGCAACGTGCTGGCGACCTGGATGAAGCCTCCGCTCAGGAAGCCGTAAAGGCTGCCGAGAAGGCGCTGAACGAAAAAGGCGCAGACTTCGACTACAGCGCTGCTGCAGTCCGTCTGGCCGAGGCCGCAGCCCAGCTGCGGACGCTCCAGCAGATCCGCAAGAAGTAAGCGGCGTTGCCGTTACGCTTCACGCGTGATTGATTAAAAAGGGTAGCCTCGGCTACCCTTTTTCTTTTTTTGCAAAACACTTCTTTGGTCTGAAGCCGGACCGCCCAGGATTGGTAGCCATTCATGTCTCTTGAAATCGTAATTCTCGCCGCTGGCCAGGGCACCCGCATGCGCTCGGCCCTGCCCAAGGTGCTGCACCCGGTCGCAGGCAATTCCATGCTTGGCCATGTTATCCACAGTGCCCGGCAGTTGGACCCGCAGCGCATTCACGTCGTCATCGGGCACGGTGCGGATGTGGTACGGGAGCGTCTGGCCGCCGACGACTTGAATTTCGTCTTGCAGGACAAGCAACTGGGCACCGGCCATGCCACCGCGCAAGCGGTGCCGTTCATCACCGCTGACACCGTGCTGATCCTGTACGGTGATGTGCCGCTGATCGAAGTGGAAACCCTGCAACGCCTGCTCAAGCATGTGGTGCCTGGCCAGATGGGCCTGCTCACCGTCGAGCTGGACGACCCCACCGGCTACGGGCGCATCGTGCGTGACGCCGAGGGCAAGGTCGCGGCCATCGTCGAGCACAAGGACGCCAGTGAAGCCCAGCGCGCCATCACCGAAGGCAACACCGGGATTCTCGCGGTGCCGGCCAATTGCCTCGCCGACTGGATGAGCCGCTTGTCCAACAACAACGCCCAAGGCGAGTACTACCTCACCGACGTCATCGAGATGGCGGTCAGTGACGGCCTGGTGGTCGCCACCGAACAGCCCCACGACCCGATGGAAGTGCAGGGCGCCAACGACCGTAAGCAACTGGCCGAGTTGGAGCGCCACTATCAACTGCGTGAAGGCCGCCGCTTGATGGCCCAGGGCGTAACCCTGCGTGACCCGGCGCGTTTCGATGTACGCGGTGAAGTGACCGTGGGCCGCGACGTGCTGATCGACATCAACGTGATCCTCGAAGGCCGTGTGATCATCGAAGACGGCGTGGTGATCGGCCCGAACTGCGTGATCAAGGACAGCACGCTGCGCAAAGGTGTCGTGGTCAAGGCCAACAGTCATATCGACGGGGCGGTGATGGGCGAGGGCAGCGATGCCGGTCCGTTTGCGCGGCTGCGTCCTGGCAGCGTGCTGGGAGCCAAGGCTCATGTGGGTAACTTTGTCGAACTGAAAAATGCTCACCTGGGCGAAGGCGCCAAGGTTGGGCATCTCACCTACCTGGGCGATGCGGTGATCGGTGCGCGCACCAACGTTGGCGCTGGCACGATCACTTGTAACTACGACGGCGCCAATAAGCACCAGACCACCATTGGCGAGGACGTGTTCATCGGCTCCAACAACTCGCTGGTCGCACCCGTCACTATCGGCGATGGTTCCAACACCGCTGCGGGCTCAACCATCAACCAGGATGTGGATAAGTCCCAACTGGCAGTCGCCCGCGCCCGCCAGCGCAACATCGACGACTGGAAGCGCCCGGTCAAAACCAACAAGACCTGAGTTATCCACAGCTCCCTCAGCAGTGATATCCAAATGTGGGAGGGGGCTTGCCCCCGATAGCGGACTTTCAGTCGATGATTTTTCAGGCTGAACCACCGCCATCGGGAGCAAGCCCCCTCCCACATTTGCCCGTGTCGTCTGAAGAATCTGTTCCAAACGCTTGACGATGAGTTCCGAATAGGTTTTGATTGCCTTCGTTATCTTTCGAACCGAAACTTACCATCGCCATGTCGAAACGAAATACCCCCCAACGTCGCCACAATATCCTGACTTTGCTCAATGAACAGGGCGAAGTCAGCGTGGACGAACTGGCCAAGCGTTTCGAAACTTCGGAGGTGACCATCCGCAAGGACCTGGCCGCCCTCGAAAGCAATGGCCTGCTCCTGCGCCGCTACGGTGGCGCGATTACCATGCCTCAGGAGTTGGTGGGCGACGCGGCTCAACCGGTCTCGGCCTACAAGCGCGCCATCGCCCGTGCGGCCGTGGCGCGGTTGCGTGAGCACGCGCGCATCATCATCGACAGCGGCAGCACCACCGCCGCGATGATCCCTGAACTGGGCCATCAACCCGGCCTGGTGGTCATGACCAATTCCCTGAACGTGGCTCGCGCCTTGAGCGAGTTGGAGCATGAACCGGTGCTGCTGATGACCGGCGGCACCTGGGACCCGCATTCGGATTCGTTCCAGGGCCAGGTCGCCGAGCAGGTGCTGCGCTCCTACGATTTCGATCAACTGTTCATCGGCGCCGACGGCATCGATCTGCAGCGCGGTACCACCACGTTCAACGAGTTATTGGGCCTGAGCCGCGTCATGGCCGAGGTCGCCCGCGAAGTGGTGGTGATGGTCGAATCCGACAAGATCGGCCGCAAGATTCCCAACCTGGAACTGCCCTGGAGCAGCGTCCATACCCTTATCACCGATGATCGCCTGCCGCTTGAGGCCCGCGACCAGATCCAAGCCCGCGGCATTACGCTGATATGCGCGGCAGTCATCTAGGAGAAATACCATGTGTGGAATTGTTGGCGCAGTCGCCGAACGTAACGTAACTCCCATTCTGCTCGAAGGCCTCAAGCGCCTGGAATACCGCGGCTATGACAGCGCCGGTGTGGCCGTCTTCACCAACGCCGGCAAGCTCGAGCGTATGCGCCGCCCGGGCAAAGTCAGCGAGTTGGACCAGGCCCTGGCCGGCGAGCCGCTGGTGGGTCGCCTGGGTATCGCCCACACCCGTTGGGCCACCCACGGTGCGCCGTGCGAGCGTAACGCTCACCCACACTTCTCGGGTGACCTGGCGGTGGTGCACAACGGCATCATCGAAAACCACGAAGCACTGCGCGACCAACTTAAGGGCCTGGGCTATGTGTTCACTTCGGACACCGACACCGAAGTCATCGCCCACCTGCTCAACCACAAGCTCAAGGACCACAGCGACCTGACCACCGCCCTCAAGGCTACGGTCAAGGAACTGCACGGCGCCTACGGCCTGGCCGTGATCAGCGCCAGCCAGCCTGACCGCCTGGTTGCCGCACGCAGCGGCAGCCCACTGGTGATCGGCCTGGGCCTGGGGGAAAACTTCCTCGCCTCCGACCAACTCGCCCTGCGCCAGGTCACCGACCGCTTCATGTACCTGGAAGAAGGCGACATCGCCGACATCCGCCGTGAAAGCGTGCAGATCTGGGACGTGAACGGTCAGTCCGTCGAGCGCGAAGCCGTGCAATACCGCGACGGTGCCGAAGCCGCCGACAAGGGCGAGTTCCGCCACTTCATGCTCAAGGAAATCCACGAGCAGCCGTCTGTGGTGCAGCGCACCCTGGAAGGCCGCCTGAGCCAGAACCAAGTATTGGTCAACGCCTTCGGCCCACAGGCCGCCGAGCTGTTCGCCAAAGTGCGCAACGTGCAGATCGTCGCCTGCGGCACCAGCTACCACGCCGGCATGGTTGCGCGTTACTGGCTGGAAGAACTGGCCGGCATCCCGTGCCAGGTCGAAGTCGCCAGCGAATTCCGCTACCGCAAGGTGGTGGTGCAGCCAGACACCCTGTTCGTGACCATCTCCCAGTCCGGCGAAACCGCCGACACCCTGGCCGCCCTGCGCAATGCCAAAGAGCTGGGCTTCCTCGCCAGCCTGGCAATCTGCAACGTCAGCATCAGCTCCCTGGTGCGTGAATCCGATCTGACCCTGCTGACCCAGGCCGGTCGCGAAATCGGCGTAGCGTCGACCAAAGCCTTCACCACCCAGCTGGTCGGCCTGTTGCTGCTGACCTTGTCCCTCGGCCAAGTGCGCGGCACCCTGGCCGAAGGCATTGAAGCCACCCTGGTGGAAGAACTGCGCCGTCTGCCGACCCGCCTGGGTGAAGCCCTGGCCATGGACAGCACCGTGGAAAAAGTCGCCGAGCTGTTTGCCGACAAGAACCACACCCTGTTCCTCGGCCGTGGCGCGCAGTACCCGGTAGCGATGGAAGGTTCGCTCAAGCTCAAGGAAATCTCGTACATCCACGCTGAAGCCTATCCAGCCGGCGAGCTGAAACACGGCCCGTTGGCCCTGGTGGATGACGACATGCCGGTGGTCACCGTGGCGCCGAACAATGAGCTGCTGGAAAAGCTCAAGTCCAATCTGCAGGAAGTGCGCGCCCGTGGCGGCCAACTGATCGTGTTTGCTGACGAAAAGGCCGGCATGACCAACGGTGAAGGCACTCACGTGATCAACATGCCGCACATTCACGACACCCTGTCGCCGATCCTCTACACCATCCCGCTGCAGTTGCTGTCGTACTACGTTGCCGTGCTTAAAGGCACCGACGTCGACCAGCCGCGCAACCTGGCGAAGTCGGTGACGGTGGAGTAAACCTGACTGGCGTACCGAAAGGGGCTGTTTCGACAGCCCCTTTTTACGTTCTGGATTCGCTCAATCAAGGAGGCTGACTGATGCAAAATTCCACTGTCTACGCACGTCTGCATAATCGCCGGTTTGTAGTCGCCGACAACGCTCAGGGACTGTCCGGCACCGGCACCGTATTTCATTACCAAGTCGAAGATGACGCGATTTCGAGCACTTACCAGGGGGGCCGGATTCGCCTGGGTACTCAAGTCGGACGGGTGACCGGTCCAGATACCATTGAGCTGCTGTATCAGTGCCTGACCCTGGAAGGGGAACTGCTTGCCGGGTGGTCACGTGGCACGGTAGGCGTGGATCACGCCGGGCACACGACGCTGAGTTTTGTTTGGGGCTGGCTATCGGGTGCGACAGGAGGCGGAGAGTCTAGCTATGTCGAGATCACTGCTTAAAGAGCCCGTAGTTCAGGACAAGGTTGCACCGCATTTACTGTAGGAGCGAGCTTGCTCGCGAAAAACCTGAGAACGCCACCTATACCGCGCCCGTTCAAGCGTCTATCAGAGCTTACCCGCCCACACGCCCGGCCGCCGATCGGCCCACGCAAACTCACGTTCAAGCTGCCCAGCCAACCCCAGCAACACGCCCTCAGCGCCGAACTTGCCCATGAACTGCATGCCAATAGGCAAACCGGTTTTAGGGTCTTGTGACAGCGGAACCGACATGGCCGGCGCGCCGGTGACATTCGCCAGCGCGGTGAACGGTGACTGGTTGAACACATGGTTCATCCAGCCTCGTCCGTCCAGGTGCGCTTGCTGTGCATTGTATTGGCCGATCATCGGTGCCAAGCCTGGCAAGGTGGGTGACAGCAGCAGATCGTAATCCTCGAAAAAACCGCCGAGCGTTCGGGCGACAATATTGCGTTCGTGCAACGCACCCAACAGTTCGGTGGCACTTAGCGTCTTGCCGTATCGGTACAGCGCCAAGGTAGCGGGCTCAAGGTGTTCAGCATTGATACTACGTCCGGTTGCGGCTGCAATGGCGTCGATCCAGGCGGCGGTATTGGACGACCAGAAGCGCCCATTCAGCTCGACAAAGGCCTCCCAGCTCACGCCAATATCCGGCTCGACGTCCTCAACCTGGTGCCCAAGCGCCTCAAGATGGCGCATCGTCTGCTCCAATGCAGTTTTCACCGCTGGGTGCAGCGCTTGGCCATTGAGCGGGCGGGTGTGCACACCGATACGCAATGAGTGGGGCTCACGCCGGGATTGTTCCAGAAAGCTGGTCAGCGGCGACGGAATGTGGAACGGGTCACCGACTGCGCTGCCATGCACAGCGTCCAGCAAGGCCGCACTGTCACGCACCGAGCGCGTCAGCACGCCGTGTACCGCAAGGCCGCTCCAGACTTCATCCACATCCGGCCCCATGGGCACTCGCCCGCGGCTGGGTTTCAAGCCGAACAGGCCACACAGCGACGCGGGTACCCGGATGGAGCCGCCGCCATCGGTTGCGTGAGCGATGGGTACCATGCCGGCCGCGACGGCGGCTGCCGCACCGCCACTTGAGCCCCCGGCGCTTCGTGTCACATCCCAGGGATTACGGGTGGGCCCATGAAGTCGGCTTTCGGTGGTGGTGCTTGCGGCGAACTCCGGTGTGGTGGTCCTGCCAAGCGGCAGAAGTCCGGCGAAACGCAAACGACTCATGAGCTGTGAATCGCCTTCGGCCGTGCAGCCGAGTGCCAACGCACTGCCCAGTTCGTTGCGACGCCCCTTGGCGGTAATGCCCAGGTCCTTGATCAGCACGGGCACGCCTGAAAACACTCCCGCGTGGGGGGCTGGCTCATCGTTCCAGGTTTCAACCAGTGCATTAATTTGCGGATTGAAGGCCTCGATGGCTTGGAAGGCCGCCGCACGCACCTCGCTTGGGCTGACCTGTTTGGCCTGGATCAGTTGACTCAGACCCGTAGCATCGTGAACAGCGTAGTCGGACAGGTGCATGGCAGTCTCCCATTGAGTATGATCGATACTGGATGGTATCTGACGATACCTACCAGTATCATGCGATACTTGCCGGTATCGCTGTCAAGCGGAGTTTATTCATGCGCCCACAACGGACACCCCAACTGCCGCCCAGGGAACGCATCATCGATGCTGCCAAGGTGCTGTTCCGGGAGCAGGGCATCACACGCGTCAGCATGGACGCCATCGCCGAGCTGGCTGCCTCGACGAAAATGACCGTCTACCGGCATTTCGAGAACAAGGATGCGCTGGTGCTGGAATGGCTTGAGCAGTTGACCGAAAGCTATGGCGATGTCTTCGACCGACTGGCATCGGAGCACCCGGATTCACCGCGCAAGCAACTGCTGGGCTTTCTTGAGTTCATCGTGACTGACCTGCAATGCTCGGATTATCGGGGCTGCCCGTTCACCAATACCTTGGCCGAGTTGCCAGAGGCTGAGCACCCCGCCCGGTTGCTGATCCAGGCGCACAAGCAACGGCAATTCGCGCGGCTGCTTGCGCTCTGCACCGCCATGGCATTGAGCGAGCCGGAGCAGGTGGCCGAGGAACTGACCTTACTCATGGAAGGTGCCCAGGTGGTGGCGCAAAACAGAGGGATTGAGCGCGTCGGCGAGCGCTTGACCGAGATGGTGAACCGTCGCCTGGGATCGTGACGGAGGCGTTAGGGGAAGGGTGCAACAGCAACAGCGCGGGGCCGGATCCACCGATGCGATAGCTGATGTTCAGGCCATTGACCTGGCGCTGTTGTTTCTGGAAACCAGCAAACATGATTCGACTCCATGAGGGTGCTGGCTGAATCCTGGGATCAACCGAACCCAGCCGTAATAGGCCAAGCGTGGAAGCGCGGTTTATGAACTGTGTTTCAAGTGACCAGGATCCGACTTTGCCTAAACCCGGAAAGCACCACAAAACCAAGGTGGGAGGGGGCTTGCCCTCGATTGCGGTGTATCAGCCAACCTATTCGGTGACTGTCACACCGCCATCGGGGGCAAGCCCCCTCCCACAGTTTGATCTTCATTGGTTTTGAGAAAGGGGTAGGTCAGGTCCACCAGTAACGCACCAGGTGGAAGAAGATCGGCGCCGCAAAGCACACCGAATCCAGCCGATCCAGCATGCCGCCGTGCCCTTCGATCATGTGCCCCCAATCCTTCACGCCGCGATCGCGCTTGATCGCCGACATCACGATCCCGCCGGCAAAGCCCAGCAGGTTGATCAACAGCGCGATCAAAAACGACTGCCAGGGATTGAACGGCGTGGTCCACCACAGCGCGGCACCGATCAGGGAGGACAGCAGGATCCCGCCGACAAAACCTTCCACGGTTTTGGACGGCGAGAGGTTGGGCGCGATCTTGTGTTTGCCGAACAGCTTGCCGCACACGTACTGCAACACGTCCGACAGTTGCACCACGATCACCAGGTAGGCGATCAGCAGCAGGTTACGGCCTTCATAACCCGGGATGTCCAAGGTCAGCAACGCCGGCACGAACGACACGCAGAACACCGCGATCATCAGGCCCCATTGCACCTTGGATGCGCGCTCCAGGAAGTGGGTGCTGTCGCCACCCAGGGAGGCGAGTATCGGCAGCAGCAGGAACACGTAGACCGGGATGAAGATCGAGAACAGTCCGTACCAGTCGGCATAGATCAGCACGTACTGCAGCGGGAGGGCGAGGTAGAACGCCGCGACCAGGGCCGGGTAGTCGCTGCGCCGGGTCGGCGTGAGGGTGAGAAATTCGCGCAAGGCATAGAAGGACACCGCATAGAACAGCAGGATCACTGCGCCGGTGCCGAGCCAGAAGGCGACACCGATCACCACCACCATCACCCACCAGGCGTTGATGCGGGCATTGAGGTTGTCGATCACCGCATTGGGGGTGCCACGGGTGCGCAGCTTCAGGATCAGGCCGATCAGCGAGGCGGTGACCAGAATCGCGCCGATCCCGCCGAATAACATCAAGGTCTGGCTATCCATCTCAGGAATGCTCCGGGGCAAGGGCGAGCAGGGCGTCACGGGTGCGGGCAAGGAACGCGGCTTTGTCTTCGCCTTCTTCCAATTGCAGCGGAGCGCCGAAGCTGGTTGTGCATAACAATGGCAATGGCAAGACACGGCCCTTGGGCATGACGCGGTTAAGGTTGGCTATCCACACCGGAATTAGCTCAGCCTGTGGGTAACTGTTTGCCAAGTGGTAGAGACCGCTCTTGAACGGCAGCAAGCCGTCCTCCAGATTGCGCGTGCCTTCAGGAAAGATGATCAGCGAGTCGCCGCCTTCCAACGCAGCGAGCATTGGCTGCAGCGGGTTATCCACAGGCTCTTTGCGCTCGCGATCAATCAGCACGCCGTTGAACACGCGGTTGATGATGTAGCGGCGCAGCGCGCTTTTATTCCAGTAATCGCTGCCGGCCACAGGGCGGGTGAATTTGCGCAGGTTCTGCGGCAGCGACGCCCACACCAACACGAAGTCGCCGTGGCTGCTGTGATTGGCGAAATAGATGCGTTGCACCGGCACGGGCGCGCAACCCAGCCACAGGCTGCGGGCGCCGGTGACAGTGCGGGCCATGGAAGTAATCAGCGTGGCGACCACGGGTTCGAACATGGGAATTCCTTATTCGGCGAAAGGTAGCCAAGGGCTGGCAAGCAGCACGCACAGGGTCAGCAGCGCTTGCGCGCCGAGCAACCAGGCCTGTTTGCGCAGCAATTTGAGGGCGCCACGACGGCGTTCGGCCCAAGGCCGGCCGGCGCGTTTGGCCGATTGCAAGCCCAGGGTCTGCAGGGCTTGGTCAAGGTCTGCGGTGCGCTCGACGTCGCGGGCGAGCAGGGCAAACAGATCGGCGTCGAACGCAACGCGCAGGGCCCAGTATTTTTGCGCAAGGCCCAGGATGATCATCCACAAGGCCAGCAGCAGGCAGACCGTTGAAACACTCGCCATCAGCAGTTGGGCCACACCGAACAGCACGCCGACCACTGTGAGGCCTGTGGATAACTGGTCCAGCGAACGGCCACGGCGCAGCAGGCTGGCGACGACTTGCAGTTCCATATCAGCAGGCATTGGGCAAACCCTCCAAGGCGAGACGATGTGCGGGATGCAGGACCACACGGGTCCGCGCTGTACGAATAATAGCCAGCGCTTGATCCACCGTCGTCGCGCGGCCGCTGTGCAACAGCCAGGCGGCAATGGCCGTGGCGCTGCGCGAATAGCCCAGGGCGCAGCACACCAGCAACGGGCCGTCCAAGCGCAAGCGTTCGATGGCCTTGGCGGCTTGCAGGCATTCGGCGGAGGTGGGCGCAATCAAGTCCAGAACAGGAACGCAGTGGTAGGTACGGCCCTGTGGATAAATCGGCAATTCGGCGCAAAGATCGACGATGGCCTTGAAAGACTGTTGCTCGCTCGACGTAGGAATCCGCCCCAGCCAGACGCTATCCACAATCAACTCGGGTTGTGGATGCCGACGTGTCCACAGCCGCGAATTGATCCAGGCGGCTGCCAGATAAGGCGCATACAGCCAACGCGCAGCAGGCGTCAGCTGGCCATTGTTGCGTTTCTGAAAGCCCTCGGCACCCAGCAGCCAGTAATTGGCTGCGACCAGACCCAGCGATACTGCCGGCCATAGCAGCCATAACCCCCAGCCGCCCAAAGCCAGCGCGAGCAGCATCAGCGCCAGCGCGCCAAGGGCGTAGCGCGCACCCAGCCAACGGCGTTTAGAGTCGCGCGTAAGTCGGGCATTGAGCAGCGGGCTGGCATGTTCCAGCGGCCATAACCACACGCAAAACCACCCCGCGAGGGCGCCTGTGGGTAAGTCGATAAAGTGATGTTGATAAGTGGTCAGTACGGAAATACCGATCAGTGCGAACCAACCGTGCACCACCCAGCGCCAGAAACCCTGGGTATGCCGCTGGTACATCACCCACAGGATCACCAGCAATGCGATATGCAGGGAAGGCGCCTGGTTGAAGGGCTTATCAAAGCCGGCCAGCACGGCAAACAACCAGCCGAACACGCCATCCAGCTCCGGCCGTTCGAAGGTGAAGCGCAGCGGCCAGATCAGGAAGCAACTGACGGCAATCACCTGGGCCGTCAGCAGGCGCAGGGCGTGTTGCTTGAGTTCGTGGCGGGTGCTCGGCAGCAACAGCGAGAACCCGTAGAGCAGGTCGATGGACCAATAGGGCACGATGGTCCAGGCCCAGAACGGCATATGGGTTTCCCAGCCGAACACCAGCGTGCCCACATCGCTGCGCTGGTTGGTGACCCAAGTAGCGAAGCCGTAGGTGCTGAAAAACAGCGGCGCCAACAGCAGCAGCCACAGCAGCGCCGGTTTGAACAGGCCGGGTTCGCGCATGCTCAGATCTTCTGTGCCAGGGACACGGTGAAAATGCCCCACTCATCCACACGCTGGGTGATCTTGCGAAAGCCCGCGGCCTCCACCAACTGGTCCATTTCCGCCTGGCTGCGCCGACGCATCACCCAGGCCTGGCCCTGGCGGTGGCTGGTCAAGGCGCGGGCGATCAGTTCCAGCTGCGGGTGCCACGGCTGGCCGGTGTAGACCAGATAACCGCCCGGCTCCACCGCTTCGGCCAGGCCTGCCAGCGAACCGCCGACCATGGCGTTATCGGCAAACAATTCATACAGGCCGGACACCACCGCCAGCGTCGGTTTCGGCTCCAGCGCGGCCAGGTTCGCCCGATCGAATGCATCGGCTTTGATGAACTGGGCGATATCGTCCAGGCCCTTTTCACGGATCAAGGCGCCACCGTCGCGCACGTTGATGTCGCTGTAGTCGCGCAGCAGGATCGATTCCGGCAGCGGCGACACACCCTGCAAAGCCTCCAGAATGTAACGACCGTGGCCAGCAGCGATATCGACGATGCGCACTTCGCGCTCATCGGCACGCAACTTGGCCATGGCCAGGCGCAGCAGTTCTTCGACGTTCAGCTTGCGCTGGCGAATGCCGCGCCAGCCGATGGAGTTGAGGTAGTTGGTATCGATCATCCGCCCCAGCGCGCCTTTGCCGGTGGGCGTGTTGCGGTATACGTAATCCAGGGTGCTGCCGGAATCGAAACCGGTGTCGAAGCCCAGTTTCACCCCTTCCGACAGGCTCTTGCCCAGGCCCATGCTGGCGCGGGTCATGCGCCAGTACAGATCGCGTAGGGAATTGCGCGGCAGTGGTGCGGCGAGGGCTTCGGATTCGGCGCAGGTGGCGCCCAGTTTGTCGGCGTCCAGTAGCGAGGCGCGGTCCAGCGGCTGCGCAAAGTTTTGCAGGATAAAGCGCCTGGCGCTGTTGATGGCCAGGGCGCGGTCACGTTCGCCAAGGGTGTCGTGAAAGAAACCGGGGAGGATATGCAGCTCTTTTTTCAGGCTGCCGAGGCGGTCGAAAAACTGCTGCTGGGGTTTACGGTGCACCACGAAGTCGGAGCCGGAGACCAGCAACTGGGTCGGCACCTGGATGGCCTGGGCATCGGCGACCACCCGGTCGGCCGCTTCGTACAAGCCCAGCAGCACATTTACCGAGATGGCCTTGGTGATCAGCGGATCGCTGTCGTAGGACGCCACGCGCTCCGGGTCATGGCTGAGGAACTTGGCCTTGACGTAGCTGTTGACGAAAAAGTTGCCGCGAAACCTGCGCATCAGTGCCAGGCCCGGGCGGGCGAAGGGCACGTACAGCTTGACCTTGAAGGCAGGGGAGGCGAGCACCAGGGCGCGGATCTTCGGTGCGTAGTCATGCACCCAGGTGGCCGCGATCACCGCGCCGACGCTTTGGGCGATCACTGCGAAGTTTTCCTCTTCGATGCCGTAGGTGGCGCCGATGTGGTCGCAGAAAGTCTGCACGTCGCGGGCGCTGGTGGCAAAGCTGGGGCTGTCACCGCGCTCGCCGGGGGATTGGCCGTGGCCACGGGCATCCCAGGCGAAGAAGTCAAAGTCAGGCAGGCCCAGTTCGTCCACCAGGTGCGCGATACGCCCGGAGTGCTCATGACCGCGATGGAACAACACAATGGCCTTGCGCGGCCCGGCGCCTGCCGTGGCCGGCCAGTGCCGGTAAAACAGCTCGACGCCGTCATGGGTGCTGAAGCTGTGGGGTTGCTGTTCGCGCATCGCAAGCATCCTTATGCAATCGGTGAAGTTTCTGGTTGTTCCTTGAGGCCCTGACGCACCCGGTTGACCAGGGTGTAGGCCAGCAGCGCGGCGACCAGCCACATCACCGTGTCGACCCAGCCGGCGCCGAACCAGCCCAACGCCACGCCAGTGGCCAGCACCCCGAGCACGAACGCCCGGTCACT
Organism: Pseudomonas sp. R11-23-07; assembly: GCF_003852295.1. Taxonomy (NCBI): domain Bacteria; kingdom Pseudomonadati; phylum Pseudomonadota; class Gammaproteobacteria; order Pseudomonadales; family Pseudomonadaceae; genus Pseudomonas; species Pseudomonas sp. R11-23-07. The sequence continues at coordinate 5,655,966 of NZ_CP027761.1, read as the reverse complement.
TTTGCCCATCGGCCCGTCATAGCGGCGTGACGCACCCACCATCGGCCCCAGCACGCCAGCGTATTCGCTGAACACCGCGAGCAGCGTCACCAACAGCACGGGCGCCAGGCTCACGCCGGGAATCAGCGCAAACGGCAGGATCAGCGCGCTGTCGGCGATCACATCGCACAGTTCGTTGAGGTAGGCACCCAGGCGCGATTGCTGGCCGAACTCGCGCGCGAGCATGCCGTCGACGGCATTCAGGGCCATGCGCACAATCATCCACAGCGGGATCAGCGCGAACAGCCACAAGTGCTGGGCGAAGCTGGCAATCAGCAGGCCCACCAACACGGAAATCACGCTGGCCAGCACGGTGATCTGGTTGGCGGTGGTGCCGTTGTCATAAAGGCGCTGCACGAGGGGCCGCAGCAGGTTTTGGAACCGCGGTTTGAGCTGATAAATGGAGATCATGAAGGAGGGCGCTTCCCTGTCCGTGGAGCCGCGAAAAAACTGTTCTGGAGTGTGCCGATTAATTTGGGTGCCCACCAGTGATGCCGCGTGTTTATGGGGGTTTAGTCACGATCTTTGGAACAACAAAGATCAAATGTGGGAGGGGGCTTGCCCCCGATGGCGGTGGGTCAGTTGATAAAGGTGCTGGCTGACCCACCGCTATCGGGAGCAAGCCCCCTCCCACAGGGGATCTGCGTTGTAGCCAAAAGCGAACAAAAATTTCACGCCGCGTGTTATATCGTAACGAATTATGTACGAGCGGGCGTTGAGTGGATGCAAGTGGATCTAGAAGCTGACGGCGCTTCGGTTGAAGGCCTGCCGCGTTTTCAGCAGGGGCTGTTCCATGCCCGTCGATTGCGCCAAGCCGGTATCAGCCTGACCGCCTTGGCCGTCACAGGTTGGGTGCTGGCGTTATTTGTGGCGCTGTTTGCACCGGTCTCGATCTGGCCGGTGGTGTTGATCAATTGCTCGTCGGCCTTGCTCGTCCTGGTAGCCGGCTTGCAGTCGGCATGGTGGGTCGCCGACTGGCGTGCCCAGGCGTTGGAAGAACCTGCGGTTGAAGCGGCGGTGGCCGATACGGGCCGCTACGGTCGTCTGGTGGAGCGCATTGGCAAGCAGATCGGCGCGCCGGTGTTGTGGCTGTGCGGTTGGTCGTTGCTGGCGCTGGTCAGCGTTCTCGAATTCTGGAACCTGGCGCTGCCCGCTGCCGCCGCCGGTCAATCCGCCAGCATCGGCGCGGCGCTGGGCTTGGCGCTGGCGTTCGGTTTGCTGGTGTTCGAGCGGCGCATGGCCCAGGAAACCGCCGCGCAATGGCCGGAAGCCGCGCAATTGGCGCAATTGAGCCGGGTGGCGATCACCTGCCTGGTAGTCAGTGCGCTGTGCCTGTTGTTTGCCAGCGCGCAATCGGTGTGGCCGCTGCGGCTGGCGACGCTGATCGGCCTGTTGCCCGCGCTGGTGGCGCTGGAGTTTGTGCTGCGCGGCGTGCTGTCACTGTTCAGCCCACGCCAGCCGCGTCTGGAACCGCGCCTGATGGCGCAGAGTGTGGTCGCCGGCCTGCTGCGCTGGCCGCCGCAGCCGCTGCAAGCTTTGCAGCATGAATTGCACAATCGTTTCGGCATCGACCTGCGCCAGATCTGGGCGTTTACCTACATGCGTCGTGCGTTCCTGCCGGTGCTGCTGGTGGTGCTGGCGGTAGGCTGGGCGCTGACCGGCGTGCATGAAGTCCCTCTTCAGGGCCGTGGGATTTATGAGCGTTTCGGCAAACCGGTCGACGTGTTCGGCCCGGGCCTGCACGTCGGGTTGCCCTGGCCCCTGGGCCGCGTGTTGAACGTGGAGAACGGCGTGGTGCACGAGCTGGCGACCAGCGTCAGCGAAAGCGCCGCGCCCGAGTTGGCCGCCGCCGAAGGCCCGGCGCCGCTGATCGCCAATCGCTTGTGGGACGCCAGCCATGTGAATGACAAGTCCCAGGTCATCGCCAGCAGCAGCGGCGACAAACAGAGCTTCCAGATCGTCAACATGGACGTGCGGTTCGTCTATCGCATCGGCCTGACGGACCAGGCCGCGCTGGCTGCCACCTACAACAGCGCCGATGTCCCGACCCTGATCCGCAGCACCGCCAGCCGCATCCTGGTGCACGACTTTGCCTCACGCACCCTCGATGAATTGCTCGGCGAACAACGCACCCGCCTCGCTGACGAGATCGGCCGCAGCGTACAAGCAGACCTGCAAAAGCTCGACAGCGGTGTGGAAATCCTCGCCACGGTCGTCGAAGCGATCCACCCACCGGCCGGCGCCGCCAACGCCTACCACGGCGTGCAAGCCGCGCAGATCGGCGCCCAGGCATTGATCGCTCGCGAGCGTGGCGCGGCCAGCGAGCAGACCAATCAGGCGTTGCTGCAGGCCAGCACCGCCCGCGACCAGGCCCAGGCCACCGCGCGCGAAGTGAATGCCGGTGCCCAGGCGGCCAACCTGCGCTTCGTTGCCGAACAAAAAGCCTACGCCGCAGCGGGCCGGGCTTTCGTGCTGGAACAGTACCTGGGCCAGCTCAGCCAGGGCCTGGCCCACGCCAAACTGCTTATTCTGGATCATCGCCTGGGCGCCGACAGTGCGCCGACGATCGATCTGCGATCTTTTACCTTGCCGGCCGATCCCTCGGTGCCGCGTAAAGCCGTTCAATAAGGAGTCTGTCTGTTGAGCGCTCATTCTCACGATCACGGTCATCACCATCATCACGGCCACCATCACCATCATGGCGATGAACAGGCAGACAGCCCTTTCCCCTGGCGGCGTATGGCCTGGGCGGTAATGCTTGTGCTGTTTGCCATCGCGGCAGCGAGCCTGGTGCAGGTGCGCTCCGGCGAGGCCACGGTGATTACCCGTTTCGGCAACCCGGTGCGGGTGCTGCTGGAACCGGGCCTGGGCTGGCGCTGGCCGGCGCCGTTTGAAGCGGCGATTCCGGTTGACCTGCGCCTGCGCACCACCTCCAGCGGGTTGCAGGATGTGGGCACCCGCGATGGCCTGCGGATCATCGTGCAGGCCTACGTGGCGTGGCAGGTGCAGGGCGATACCGACAATGTGCAGCGCTTCATGCGCGCGGTGCAGAACCAGCCGGATGAAGCGGCGCGGCAGATTCGTACCTTCGTCGGTTCGGCGCTGGAAACCACGGCGGCCAGTTTTGACCTGTCCAGCCTGATCAATACCGACGCCAACCAGGTGCGCATCGCCGATTTCGAAGCCCAACTGCGCCAGCAGATCGATCAGCAATTGCTGGCCACCTATGGCGTACGCGTGGCCCAGGTCGGTATCGAACGGCTGACATTGCCGTCGGTGACCCTCACCGCCACGGTCGACCGCATGCGCGCCGAACGTGAAACCATCGCCACCGAGCGCACTGCCGTGGGCAAGCGTGAGGCGGCGCAGATCCGCTCGGCGGCCGAACGTGATGCGCGCATCATGCAAGCCGACGCCACGGTGAAAGCCGCCGATATCGAAGCGCAATCGCGGGTCGAAGCGGCGCAGATTTATGGACGCGCCTACGCGGGTAATCCGCAGCTGTACAACCTGCTGCGCTCGTTGGATACCTTGGGCACCGTGGTGACGCCGGGCACCAAAATCATCCTGCGCACCGATGCCGCGCCGTTCCGCGCGCTGGTGGATGGGCCCAAGGATGTGCAGCCATGAGTGAGCGTGACAGCCCGGACAGCCCCTGGATCCAGGCCGGGCGCCTGACGTTCCTGGCGCTGTACGCGGTCACCGTGTTGGCGGCGCTGGCCTGGGCGTTTTCCAATGTGCGCCAGATCGACCCGCAGAACCGCGCCATGGTGCTGCACTTCGGCGCCCTCGACCGCATTCAGAACGCCGGGCTGCTGCTGGCCTGGCCGCAACCGTTCGAACAGGTGGTGCTGTTGCCGGCGGCAGACCGGGTGATCGAGCGTCGGGTGGAGAACCTGTTGCGTTCTGAGGCGGCCGTGCAGGCTGACCGCGTGGCCAGTTTCGCCACACCCCTGAGCGATACGCTGGCCGGTTCCGGCTATTTGCTGACCGGCGATGCCGGGATCGTGCAGCTGGATGTGCGGGTGTTCTACAAGGTCACCGAGCCCTACGCCTTTGTGTTGCAGGGCGAGCATGTGCTGCCGGCGTTGGACCGCCTGGTGACCCGCAGCGCAGTGGCCCTGACGGCGGCGCGGGACCTGGACACCATCCTGGTGGCGCGCCCCGAGCTGATCGGCGCCGACAACGGCGCCGCCGAGCGCCGCGAAAAACTGCGCGGCGACCTGGTGCAAGGCATCAATAAGCGCTTGGCGCAGTTGACTGCCAGCGGGTTGGGTCTGGGCATCGAAGTGACACGGGTCGATGTGCAATCGAGCCTGCCGGGCCCGGCGGTGAACGCGTTCAATGCGGTACTCACCGCCAGCCAGCAAGCCGACAAAGCGGTGGCCAACGCGCGTACCGATGCGGAAAAACTCACCCAGACCGCCAACCAGGAGGCTGACCGCCAGGTGCAGGTCGCCCATGCCCAAGCCAGTGAACGCCTGGCCAATGCCCAGGCGCAGACCGCTGCCGTCACCAGCCTGGCGCAAGTCCAAGATCCGGGCCTGTTGCTGCGCCTGTACCGCGAGCGCCTGCCGAAGATTCTGGGCCAGGCCGGCTCCGTCACCACGGTCGATCCTAAAGACGACTCCCGTTTGATCATTCAGGGAGCCGAACAATGAGCGCACCCATGCTGACCTCCGCCGAGCAGCGCCGCGCCGCCCGGCAATTGACCCTGGCCATGTTGGCCCTGGGTTTACTCGTATTGGGCCTGGTATGGCGCTGGCTGGCGGCGGACCAGGGCGGGGTCAGCCAACTGCTGCTCGGTGTGGCCTCGCTGCTGGTGGCCGTGCCGGTGATGCGTTCGGCCTGGTACAGCCTGCGCTATCCCAGCCTGCATGGCATCACTGACCAATTGATTGCGCTGGCGATGATCGGCGCCTGGGCCACCGGCGATCTGCTGACCGCAGCGCTGCTGCCGATCATCATGATTTTTGGGCATGTGCTCGAAGAGCGCAGCGTGATCGGTTCCCAGGAAGCGATCCACGCGCTGGGTAAACTCACGCGCAGCCATGCGCGCCGGGTGCAGGCTGACGGCAGCATTGTGGAAGTGGATAACGGCACGCTGAACACCGGCGATGTGGTCGAAGTGCGCGCCGGCGACCGCGTGCCGGCCGATGGCGTGGTGCTGTCGGGCCAGGCCAGCCTGGACACGGCGCCGATCACCGGTGAATCGGTACCGTTGGAAGCCAGCGTGGGCGTGCAGGTGTTTGGCGGGGCGATCAACCTGGACGGCCTGCTGCGCCTTGAAGTGACGCGCACGGGCAATGAGTCGACCCTGGGCAAGGTGATTGCGTTGATGCAGAACGCTGAACGTTCCAAGCCGCCGATCACCCGGTTGCTGGAGCGTTATGCCGGTAGCTACATGGTGTTGGTGCTGTTGTTGGCGGCGGTCACCTGGTTCGTCACCAACGACGCCCAGGCGATGCTGGCCGTGCTGGTGGCGGCGTGCCCGTGTGCGTTGGTGTTATCGGCGCCGGCTACCGCAATTGCCGGGATCGCGGTCGCTGCACGGCACGGCATTCTGATTCGCAGCTCGGCGTTTCTGGAAGAGCTGGCGGACCTCACTTCACTGGTTATCGACAAGACCGGTACCTTGACCTTCGGCACCTTGCGCCTGCAGTCCATCGAAACCGCGTCTGCCGATCGCCAGGCCTTGCTCAACCTGGCGGCCAGCCTCGGTGCGGCCAGCAGCCATCCGGTCAGCCGTGCATTGGCGGGGTTGGCGACACAGCAACAGCGCGTGGTGCTGACCGATATTCGCGAGCGCCAGGGACTCGGTGTCGTGGCGCACACTGAACAGGGCGAAGCGGCGCTGGGCCGTCCCGAACTGTTCGAGCAGTTGGCTATTGCCACGACCTCGGTGCCCAACCACGACGGCCCGATTGCCGGGCTGGCGCTGAACGGACAGTTCCTGGCCTGGCTGCTGCTGGCCGATAGCGTCAAACCCGAGGCGCGCCAGGCCCTGCAGGAACTGCGCGAGCTGGGCCTGGGTCGCCAGTTGCTGCTCACCGGCGACCGCCAGAGCGTGGCCGACAGCCTGGCCGTGAATGTGGGCATTGGTGAGGTCCAGGCCCAAGCGCTGCCGGAAGACAAACTCAACCGTGTGCTGGGGGAGATCGGCAGCGGTTTCCGGCCGATGGTGGTGGGGGATGGCATCAACGACTCCCTTGCCCTCAAAGCCGGTGTGGTCGGCGTGGCGATGGGCGCGGGCGGTGCCGATATCGCGCTGGCCTCGGCGGACGTGGTGTTGATCGGCAGCGACCTGCGCCGCCTGGGCACCTGCGTGCGCTTGAGCCGCCAGTGTCGGCACACCTTGCAAGTCAACGTGATCATCGGCCTGGGCTGGACGCTGGCCATCGTGGTATTCGCCGCCTTCGGCTGGCTGGGCGCCGCCGGGGCCATGATCGCAGCGGTGTTGCATAACCTCAGCACCTTGCTGGTACTGGGCAACGCCGGGCGGTTGCTGCGCTTTCAGGAGCCGCTGTTGAAGCTTGATGAATAATTTCAGAAAACTTCGTACCGGGCTGTAACGCTAAAAGGGCGCCTCACTCTAGTGGTGTGTCGAGACTGGGCAATCCGTTCAGACCGACACCACCACTGACCGATGAGGACTACACAATGAATATCAAACACGCCGTTTCCGGTGCTGCCCTGGCTATCGCTGCGGCCTCCATGTTTGCCGGCGTCGCCACCCAGGTACAGGCCGCCGACGCTCCGGTTCATTGCTACGGCGTCACCTCCTGCAAAGGCATGAACGATTGCAAAACCGCTGAAAACGCCTGCAAAGGCCAGGCGGTGTGCAAGGGCCACGGCTTCAAGGCCATGAGCAAGGCCGAGTGCGACAAGGCCGGTGGCAAAGTCGGCGAGTAACCGACACGCGAGTGCAACCGCAGCGGACCTTGCGCCGCTGCGGACACTTTCCAGGAGCGCATGATGACCCGTTCTCTCCCCTCCCTGGGTTACGGCCTGGGTTTGCGTCACGAATACTATGAACAGATCCTTGCCCAATCCCCGGCAGTGGATTGGTTCGAAGTGATCTCCGAGAATTATCTGGTGCAGGGCGGCAAGGCCTTGTATTACCTGGACGCCATAGCCGAACGCTATCCCTTGGTGATGCACGGCGTGTCGTTATCGATCGGCGGGCCCCATGCCATCGACACCGATTATCTCAAGCAGGTAAAGGCCCTGGCCGAGCGCATCCAGCCAGCCTGGATTTCCGATCACCTGTGCTGGAGCCGTGGCAGCGCGCACCAGTTGCATGACCTGCTGCCCCTGCCGTACACCGAAGAAAGCCTGTACCACGTGGCCAGTCGCGTGCGTCAGGTGCAAGACGTGTTGCAACGCCCGCTGGTGCTGGAAAACGTCTCCAGCTATGTGCGCTCCAAGGCCGATGAATTCACCGAGTGGCAATTTCTCAATGCCCTGGCGCACCTGACGGGATGCCAATTGCTGCTGGACGTGAACAATGTGTACGTCAGTTCGCGTAATCACGGGTTCGATGCCTGGACGTTCATTCGCAACCTGCCGCCTGAAAGCATTCGCCAGCTGCATCTGGCGGGGCATAGGGACTACGGCGACTACGTGGTCGATACCCACGATCAGCCGGTATGCGATCCGGTGTGGGCGCTCTATCAGCGCACGCTGGAGCATCTGGGGCCGGTCTCGACGTTGTTGGAGCGCGACGATCATTTCCCGCCGTTCGAAGTGCTGCTGGCTGAATTGAACAAGGCCCGGGAACTGGGTGCCACTGCGTTGGCCAGGCGGTCGCTATGCGCTTGATCGATTGGCAACGAGCGTTCGAGGCACATCTGTTGTCTGAAACCTGCACCGCCGACAGTGGCTTTGCCGCCACCTTGCTTGGCGGGCCGACGCTGGATGTGGACACGGGCCTGGCGATTTATCACAACGCCTACCTGTCCCGATTGCAGGACGTATTACGTCACGACTTTGCCGCCATCCGGTATTGGCTGGGCGATGATGAATTTGCCGCGCTGAGCCAAGCGTATATTCGTCGTTATCCCTCGGCCCATTACAGCCTGCGCTGGCTGGGTGAACGTTTTGCAGGGTTTATCCTTGAACACCTGACGGCCGAACAAAGTGCCCCGCTGGCCGAACTGGCGCGGCTGGAGTGGGCATTCACCCTGGCATTCGACGCGCCTGCGGGCGAGGCGCTGACCCTCGACCATATGGCGCAACTGGCGCCTGAAGACTGGCCGGCATTGCGCGTATCGCTGGTGCCTTCAGTGCAGCAGCTAACGTGCCGTTTCAACACGCTGAGCATCTGGCGGGCCAATAAGGATGAATCGGACTTTCCCGGCAGCCAGGCGCTGGACCCGGCGCAGGCCTGCCTGGTGTGGCGCCATCAGAACCTGTGTCGTTACCGCAGTCTCGAGCCCGGCGAAGCCCGCGCCCTGATGGGCATGACCGCCACCGGCTGGAACTTTTCAGAACTGTGCGTTGAGTTGGCAGTCACTTATGGAGAGGGTGCGCCACTGCAAGCGGCCACATGGTTGAAACAGTGGATCCAGGACGGGTTGCTCGAGCGTCGGGCTATATAGAAGGCAGTTATTTAATCGATAGCTTCCTACTTTATTTTGGATGGTCTACCCTCACAGCAGACGTCTGAAATAAGGGGGGACTACTCATGCTCGCGCAACTTCCACCGGCCTTACAGAATCTTCAGCTACCGCTGCGTCTTCGACTCTGGGACGGCCATGAATTCAACCTGGGCCCCGAGCCCAGTGTGACCATCGTGGTCAAGGACCCTACGGTCGTCTCACAACTGACCCACCCCACGCTCGACGCCCTGGGCGAAGCCTTCGTCGAGGGCAAACTGGAGCTGGAAGGCTCCATTGCCGAGGTAATCAGGGTATGTGACGAGTTGAGTCACGCCTTGATCGAAGACGACGACGGCCCTCGGCCGGTGCGCTCGATCCACGACAAGGCGACCGACGCGGCGGCCATTTCCTACCATTACGACCTGTCCAACGAGTTCTACCAGCTATGGCTGGACCAGGACATGGTGTATTCCTGCGGTTATTTTGAAACCGGCAGCGAGTCCATCGACCAGGCCCAACAAGACAAATTCCGCCATCTGTGCCGCAAATTGCGGCTGCAGCCGGGTGAGTATCTGCTCGATGTGGGATGTGGATGGGGCGGGCTGGCGCGGTTTGCGGCGCGGGAATTTGGGGTCAAGGTGTTTGGGATTACTTTGAGCAAGGAACAACTGGCCCTGGCCCAGGAGCGGGTGAAGGCCGAGGGCCTGGAGGACCAGGTCGACCTGCAGCTGCTCGACTACCGCGACCTGCCGCAGGATGGCCGTTTCGACAAAGTGGTGAGCGTGGGCATGTTCGAACATGTCGGCCACGCCAACCTGGCGCAATACTGTCAGATTCTGCACGGCGCCGTGCGTGAGGGCGGCCTGGTGATGAACCATGGCATTACCGCCAAACACACCGACGGTCGCCCCGTGGGCCGTGGCGCCGGGGACTTTATCGAGCGCTATGTGTTTCCCAACGGCGAGCTGCCGCACCTGGCGATGATGACGGCCGAAATCAGCGAAGTCGGGCTGGAAGTGGTCGACGTCGAAAGCCTGCGCCTGCACTACGCGCGCACCCTGGACCATTGGAGCGAGCGCCTGGAGGACAACCTCGAAGCAGCGGCGAAGATGGTGCCGGAGCACGCCTTGCGTATCTGGCGCCTGTACCTGGCGGGTTGCGCCTATGCCTTTGCGCGGGGTTGGATCAACCTGCATCAGATCCTGGCGGTGAAACCCCATGCCGATGGCAGCCATGAACTGCCGTGGACGCGGGAGGATATCTACCGCTGACGCGTTTTTTCAGAACACTGAAGAGCCAAATGTGGGAGGGGGCTTGCCCCCGATGACGGTTTATCAGCTACCCATTAGCTGGCTGACACGCCGCCATCGGGAGCAAGCCCCCTCCCACATTTGTTACAGAATCGGCGAGATCAAGCGCGCCACGCGCATGCCCAGCTGTTGCAGGCGCCGGGTTTCGCGGCTTTCCTCCTGGCTGACTTCATGGGCCAGGGCGAAGTCGTCCAGCAGCATCCGCTCCACCTCTTTGGCGAAGGCTTCGTCGACCGTCAGCAACATCACTTCGAAATTCAGCCGGAACGAACGGTTGTCCATGTTCGCACTGCCGATGGCGCTGATTTCGCTGTCCACCAGCACCACCTTCTGATGCAGAAAGCCCGGCGTATAGCGGAACACCCGCACGCCAGCGCGTACCGCTTCGATCGCGTAAAGGCTGGAGGCGGCGTAGACGATGCGGTGATCAGGGCGCGATGGCAGTAACAGGCGCACGTCGACACCGCGCAAGACCGCCAGGCGCAGGGCGGCGAATACGGCTTCGTCGGGGATGAAATACGGGCTGGTGATCCACACGCGTTCGGTCGCGGCGTGGATGGCCTCGACGAAAAACAGCGAGCAGGTTTCATACGCGTCGGCCGGGCCGCTGGCGAGCAATTGACAGAGCACGCCATTTTCGGGGTAAGCGTCCGGCAGAATCAGGGGTGGCAGTTGGCGTGCGGCCCAGAACCAGTCTTCGGCAAACGACTCTTGCAAGCACGCCACCACTGGGCCGGTGACCTGCACATGGGTATCGCGCCATGGCGACAGGGGCGGCTTTTTGCCGAGGTATTCATCGCCCACATTGTGCCCACCGACGAACCCGGTGATGCCGTCCACCACCACGATCTTGCGGTGGTTGCGAAAATTGACCTGGAAGCGGTTCAGCCAGCCGCTGCGGGTGGCGAAGGCTTTGACGTTAACCCCGACGTCGCGCAGCGACTGCACATAGCGATGGGGCAGGGCGTGGCTGCCGATGCGGTCGTAGAGCACGTAAATATTCACGCCTTCGGCCGCTTTTGCCGTGAGCAAGCTGTGCAGTTGGCGACCGAGTTCATCGTCATGAATGATGAAGAACTGGAACAGCACAGCGGTTTTCGCGCTGCGGATGGCCTCGAAAATTGCACTGAAGGTGGCGTCGCCGTTAATCAGCAACTGCACTTGGTTATTGGCCAGGCAGGGCATGCGGCCCAATTTGGGCATGGCGCGCAAAGAGGCGTAGGCGCTGGAATTGCGCGCGGCCAGCGCTTCCTCGACCCAGGGGCGCCAGTTCAATTCGGCGATGGCCGTGTGCATTTCCTGGTTGGCCTGGCGACGCGCCTGGATGTAGGCGTCGAAGGTGCTGCGGCCGAAAATCAGGTAGGGAATCAGTGTGAGGTAAGGCATGAACATCAGCGACAACGCCCAGGCAATCGAGCCTTGGGCGGTCCTGACGGTCAGTACCGCATGGATCGCGGCGAGGCTCCCGAAAAAATGCAGCGTGGCAATGAAGTAGGCGAGCAGGTGCGGGCCAAAAAAATCCATGAACGACATTACTCCGGGCAGTCCAATGCGTAACAGACCATGTTCCACAGTGAATGTCGCTATTTTATTTGCCGTGCAACACTGGCACCTTTGCAGCGTCTAACGCCCACAATTGCCCAGGAGTTACCCGATGAATGCTCGTCTGCTCTGTTTATCCATGGTTGTTGGTTTGTCGCTGCCGGTGGCAGCACAGGCACAGATGTTGGCGCCGGGCTTGTGGGAATTGACCACCAGCAATATGAAAGTCGATAACCAGGACCTGCCGGACCTGTCGCTGATCCTCGGTCAGCTCAAGCAACAGATGACCCCTGAACAGCGCGCCATGCTGGAAAAACAGGGCATCACCATGGCCGGTAAAGGCGTGCAGGTGTGCCTGACGCCGGCTCAGGTCGCGTCCGATTCCATCCCCCTGACGGACCCGCAATCAGGTTGCAAACAGCAAGTGACCGACAAGACCGGCAACCAATGGAAATTCCGCTTCAGTTGCCCGAAAGCCCAAGGCGTAGGCGTGGCGACTTTCCAGAGCCAGAAAGAATTCACCACCACCGTCAACGGCACCTTCAATGCCACCGGCATCCAGCAAAAGGGCAGCCTGGACACTCACGCGCAATGGCTGGGCAACGATTGCGGTACCGTCAAACCTCGCGCTTGACGCAGAACCATCAGGCATTGCGAATCATGGTGTGCCCAGAGCCGCGCACAAGGTATTGAGGTTGTATTCGAACAGCCCGATAAACGTGCTGGCCGGGCCTTCGGTGGCGAGGGCGTCGGAGTACAGCGTGCCGCCGATCTGCGCGCCGCTTTCGTCGGCAATTTGCTTGAGCAGGCGTGAGTCCTTGATGTTCTCCATGAACACGGCCTTGACCTTGTCCTGGCGAATCTGGGTGATCAGCGCGGCCACTTCGGCGGCTGACGGTTCGCGCTCGGTGGACAAACCTTGTGGCGCGAGGAACTGGATGCCATAGGCCTGGCCCAGGTAACCGAAGGCGTCATGGGAGGTCACGATACGGCGGTTACCCGACGGCAGTGCGCCGAACTTGGCCTTGGCTTCGGCCAACACGCGGTGGATTTCTTTCAGGTAGGCCTGGCTGTTGCGCAGGTAGTCCGCCTGGTTGGCCGGGTCAGCGGTCACCAGCGCCTTGGTGATGTTGTTGACGTAAATCTCGGCGTTGGCCAGGTTGTGCCAGGCGTGTGGGTCCGGGATGGTCTCGCCGTCCTCGTCCATGGTGTGGGAGATCACACCTTTGCTGGCGGTGACCACCGTGGCCTTGGTCTCGGTGCTGCGCACCAGTCGGTCCAACCAGGGCTCGAAGCCGAGGCCGTTCTTGATGATGAGTTTCGCCTTGAGCAACGCCTTGGCGTCGTCCGGCGTGGGTTCGTAGGTATGGGCGTCGGCGTCCGGGCCGACCATGTTGCTGATCTGGATATGATCGCCACCGATCTGTTGGGTGATGTCATCGAGAATACTGAAGCTGGTGACCACTTGGAGTTTATCGGCGGCCTGGGCCATCGAGAGGGGCAGCAGCAGACTGAACAGCACGAGTAGAGCGCGCATCGGAAAACACCTCATTGGGATGTAAGCAAGGGCGGGCGGCGCAGCAAGCCGTGCACCGGACCGAAAACCACGGACAACGCATACCCGGCGCCCGCCACCAGCACGATGGCCGGGCCGCTGGGCAGTGAGTAGTAGAACGACAGCAACAATCCCAGCCACACCGACAGGCATCCCAGCACCGCCGATACTGCGATCAGCACCGGCAGACGCCGGCTCCAGAAGCGCGAAGCGATGGCCGGCAACATCATCAAACCCACCACCATCAAGGCGCCGATGGCCTGGAAACCGATGACCAGGTTCAGCACCACCAGGGTCAGGAACAGCCCATGGGCCAGCGGGCCGAGGCGGCTGACGGTTTGCAGAAACAGCGGGTCGAGCGTATCGAGCAGCAGCGGTTTGTAGATCAGCGCCATGGCGATCAGGCTCAAGCCGCAGACCCAGAGCATGCCGGTGAGGGTGGTTTCATCCACGGCCAGGGCCGAGCCGAACAGCAGGTGCAAAAGGTCCAGGCGCTTGCCGGCGATGCCCAGGATCAGCACGCCGGCAGCGAGGGAGATGGGGTAGATGGCGGCAAGGCTGGCGTCTTCACGCAGGCCGGTGCGGCGGGTGATCCAGGCGGACAGCCCGGCCATGCTCAGGCCCGCACCGAGGCCACCGATAGTCAGTGCCGGCAGGCTCAACCCGGCGAACCAGAAGCCCAGGGCGGCACCGGGCAGGATGCCGTGGGCCACGGCGTCACCGATCAGGCTCATGCGCCGCAGGATCAGAAACACGCCCAGCGGCGCAGTGCTGCAGGCGAGTACCAGGCCGCCGATCAGCGCGCGGCGCATGAAGACGAAGTCGACAAAGGGCATCCACAAGTGAGCAGCAAAGTGCATCAGGCCACCTGCAATTGCGGTTGTGGGCGGATCAGCTCTTTGCTTGGGCCCAGCGCGCAGCCGGTGCTTTTGATGTGCAGCACGTGCGGGGTGTGGTGGCGCACCGAGGCCAGGTCATGGCAGACGACCATCAACGTGCGGCCCGCTTCGTGCCAGGCGTGAATGTGTTTCCAGCACAGCGCCTGGCCTTCTTCGTCGAGGGCCGCGTGAGGTTCGTCGAGCAGCAGGACCGGTGCGTCGGCCAGGCTCATGCGGGCGAGCAGGGCGCGTTGTAGCTGGCCGCCCGATAGGGCCATCAAGGGGCGTTGCTCCAGGCCGCTGAGGCACCAGTCTTCCAGCACGGTTTGCAGGCGCTCGCTGCGTTGCGGTGGTGTGAGCCGGGTGCCCCAGAATCCGGCGGCAACCAGTTCTTGCAGGCTGATGGGGAACTGGCGGTCCAGGTGTTGCTGCTGAGGCAGGAACGCCAAGCCGCCACGGCGTGGAACAGCCACGCTGACGGTCCCCGCCAGCGGCTTTTGCAGGCCGGCGATGACTTTGAGCAGGCTGCTTTTGCCACAGCCATTGGGGCCGATGACGCCAGTGAGACTGCCCTTTGCCAGGGTGAAATCCACGGCGGGGGTCAGCGGTTGGCCCGGGGCGCCCCAGCGCAAAGCGTTGCAGGTGATCATGGGGAGGGTCTCGTCCAGCGGCTTTCAGCCACGGCATCGTGCGCGTGCAGGCTTTCGGCGTGGATCACTTTGAGGTGGAAGGCTTTGACCGCATCCGAGCGTTTCAAGGCGAGGTTCAGGCGGCGGGCGGCGTCTTCGCAGAACATCAGGTTCTGCCCGTTGGCCAGCGCGAAGGCTTGTTCGTCGGCACGCTTCACTGCGGTTTGCACAGCGGTGCCGAGCGCGGCTTCGGCAGCGTTGATCAAATCGACTATGGCCAATTGGTCGCCTTGCAGGTGCACATGCAGCTGTGCGCTGCTGCGCTGGCTGTGGGGCGTGGCGACGATGCCATTGGTGCTGCCGAGCCAGGTCAACACGTCTGCATGCCGCAATGGCGTGTTGGCGAAATCTTCGAGAAATTGCTGCTGAATCAATTGCCTGGCAAGGGCAGCGGAGCACGGGCAGGTTGAGGAATAAGCAACGTCAATTTTTAGTTCCACGTGGAACATCTGGTTTTCCAGACGTGCCTCGATGCTTACCGGGTAGCGCTTCCAACCGTCCAGTGGGCTGACCAGGGCGGGGCGTTTCAACAGTAAATGGGTGTGGATCCGCAGGTAGGCGTTGTTAGATAAATCTTCATGTGTGTCGAGAAAGCGCTGCAGTACATTACGCAGAAGTGCAGGCGTAAGCGGTTGCTGGTCGAACGCCTGCAGCGCCAGGTACAGGCGTGACATATGAATGCCACGCGCCAAGCCATCGTCCAGGCTCACCCCTGCATCGGCGGTGGCAGGTAGACGTTGGCCCTCGAGCAGAACCGGCAAGGCGATGCCGCTCATGCCGACCCAGTCGAGTGGCAAGGCTTGGCGTGAAGCCTGCGCAGCGATATCCGGCAGAGTCAGCGCATTCATAAGCAGGTCCATCGTTGGAAATAATTCGACATGTTATAGTATAACAATCGCTTCGACGATGAAATTTCTGCCCCAGCCTTTCTTCAGTCACGTCGAGCAGGGACGCTCCTTTATTTGCGGTATTGGTCATGCACAGACGTCAGCTCCTCAACCTGCTGCTGGTCAGCCCCTTATTCGCCTTGCCGCTGGGGGCCTGCGCCACGCAAATCCGCAATGCGCGTCTGTGGCGTTCGGAGGATAAGCTGCGGCTGGTGTTCGACCTCAGCGGCCCGGTGCAATACAAGACGTTTTTCCTGGCCGCGCCGGATCGCGTGATCATTGACCTGAGCGGCGCCGGGCTCAGTGGTGACTTTTCCCAGTTGATGCTGAAGAACAGCGGAATTACTTCGATTCGCTCCGGGCATTTCGGCAAGGACGACACCCGCATCGTGCTGGACCTGGCCGCACCGATGCAGCTCAACAGTTTCCTGTTGCCGCCTCAGGAGGGTCAGGGCCATCGCCTGGTGCTCGACCTGACGCGCGCTACCTCGGCGCCTCGTCAAATCGCGGCCGCGCCTGCGCCATTGATCGCGCCGGTGGATAAAGCTCATCCCCGGCGCGACATCATTGTGGTGGTCGACCCTGGCCATGGCGGCAAAGACCCCGGCGCCATCGGCTCCAAAGGCCAGCGGGAAAAAGACGTGGTGTTGTCGATTGCCCAGTTGCTGGCTAAACGCTTGAAACGCGAAAAGGGTTTCGATGTGAAGCTGGTGCGCAACGACGACTTCTTCGTGTCTTTACGCAAGCGTGTGGACATAGCCCGCCAGCACAAAGCCGATATGTTCATCTCGGTGCATGCCGACGCGGCACCCAGGCTCACCGCATCGGGGGCCTCGGTGTATGCGTTGTCCGAGGGCGGTGCTACCTCGGCAACTGCACGTTTCATGGCGCAGCGCGAAAACGGCGCGGACCTGCTGGGCGCCACGACGTTACTCAACCTGAAGGACAAGGACCCAATGCTCGCGGGCGTGATTCTCGACATGTCGATGAACGCCACCATCGCCTCCAGCCTGCAGCTGGGCAGCGCGGTGTTGGGCAGCCTGCAAAACATCACCAGCCTGCATCAGAAACGCGTGGAGCAGGCCGGGTTCGCGGTGCTCAAATCACCGGACGTGCCGTCGATCCTGGTCGAGACCGGGTTTATCTCCAACACCCAGGACGCCCAGCGGCTGGTGACTGCGCGCCATCAGCAGGCGGTGGCAGACGGTCTGTTCGACGGGCTGAAGAAATACTTCGAAAAGAACCCGCCGATGAACAGCTATATGGCATGGGTGCAGGAACAGAAGAAGGGCCAGGTCTAACAGCCGGTCATTCGGCTGCAGGTGAACCTGGCGCTGGCGCCGCCCGAACTGGAGAACCGGTTAAGGGTGGTCCAGCCCACGCGCCGCGTGTAGCCAACCCACGCCTCACCGTCCGATGCCAATCCGGTAAAGAACGTCAGCTGCCCATAGCGGCTATTGGTTTGTGCCCAGTAGCGTTTGCCGATCACTTCGAACCCGCGCAGATACGTGGTGCTGCCAACGGTCGCCACACTGTAGGCATTGCCCAGCGGGTCGACACAGGCCAGCAGGTTGGCGCTGCGCGTGCAGTGAGCCACCGGGTTTGGGGGTTGGGCACAGGCAGGTCCTGCCACTGCTGATAACAGGGCGCAAATCGCGAAGAGTAAGGAGGGTTGGCTTATTTGCATTGTTATACTATAACATAAAAACAAAGCCTGGCTCGACCGGGCAGCCTGATGAGAGCGATCCGATGCCCAACCGTCTACCCGTCACCGTGTTGTCCGGCTTTCTCGGCGCCGGCAAAAGCACCCTGCTCAACTATGTACTGCGCAACCGCGAAAACCTGCGGGTGGCGGTGATCGTCAACGACATGAGCGAAATCAACATCGACGGCAGTGAGGTGCAGCGCGACGTTACGCTCAATCGCGCCGAAGAAAAACTGGTGGAGATGAGCAACGGCTGCATCTGCTGCACCCTGCGCGAGGACTTGCTCGAAGAAGTCGGCAAGCTCGCCAGGGAAGGTCGGTTCGATTACTTGCTGATCGAATCCACCGGCATCTCCGAACCCATGCCTGTGGCCGAAACCTTCACGTTTCGCGATGAAAACCAGCAGAGCCTGGCGGATGTCGCACGCCTGGACACCATGGTCACGGTGGTCGACGGGGTGAATTTCCTGCTCGACTACCAGGCCGCAGAAAGTCTGGCCTCACGTGGGGAAACCTTGGGCGAGGAGGACGAGCGCTCGATCACCGACCTGCTGATCGAACAGATCGAATTCGCCGACGTGATACTGGTCAGCAAGATCGACCTGATCAGCAGCCGCGAGCGCGAAGAACTGATGGCCATTCTTGAGCGCCTCAATGCCCAGGCGCAGATCATTGCGATGGTCATGGGGCAAGTGCCGTTGAACAAGATCCTCAACACCGGCCGCTTTGATTTCGAACGGGCTGCCCTGGCACCGGGCTGGTTACAGGAATTGCGCGGTGAACACGTGCCGGAAACCGACGAGTACGGCATTGCGTCCACCGCTTACCGTGCGCGCCGCCCGTTTCATCCACAGCGGTTTTTCGACTTTATCGACCGGCCTTGGGAGAACGGCAAACTGTTGCGTTCCAAAGGCTTCTTCTGGCTGGCCAGCAAACACCAGGACGCCGGCAGTTGGTCCCAGGCCGGTGGTTTGATGCGCCATGGCTTTGCCGGGCGCTGGTGGCGTTTTGTGCCGAAAAGCCAGTGGCCGCAAGACGCAGAAAGTGTCGCGGCGATCATGGACAACTGGCAACCGGGCACTGGTGATTGCCGTCAGGAGCTGGTGTTTATCGGCCAGCACATCGACTTTGCGCAGATGCGCGCCGAGCTGGACCAATGCTTGCTCACGGATGAAGAAATGGCCCTGGGCGTCGAAGCTTGGCGCCAGTTGGCCGATCCCTTTGGCCCTTGGTATGAAGAGGCCGCCGCCTGATGTTGGCCCCGCTTACTCCCCTGCGCCCGGTGGTTCGCCAAACCCGCGGGCAAACCCCGCTGGCGCTGTCTGACATCCTGGAAGACGGCGTGAACCTGGCGCTGTGGCAGCGCCAATTACCCTTGCACATCGCCGAATTCGCCGCCTTGGTCGTGGCGCTCGATGAGCCGCTGGCCGAGGCATTGGTTATCGAGTTGGACCGCGAAGACAGCGCGCCGAACCTGCAGGGGCTGGCGCCCCATTGCCGCGATCTTGAAGGCTATGATGGTTTTATCGCCGATGTGTCCTGGCTGGTCAGTGCATTCGCCTGCCTGCTGGGCGCCAGGCGCATCGGCGTGCGTCTGCGCCTGCTGGACAGGGCCATGTGCCCGCGTTTTCACGTCGACCATGTGCCTGTGCGGCTGATCACCACCTACGCTGGCGTCGGCAGCCAATGGCTGCGCGAAGGCGTCATGGACCGCCGGCGATTAAGCCAGCCCGACGCAGAGCCCACCGAGCGCATCGAGCAAATCCTCTGTGGCGAGGTGGCTCTGCTCAAGGGCACCAAATGGCATGGCAACGAAGACCATGGCCTCATTCACCGCTCACCTGCACTGAAAGCCAATGAGCGTCGCTTGATCCTCACGCTGGATTGGCTTGCATAAACGCGTAGGATCAAACGCTCTACACGGTCTGAATGATGCCAACCCATGCTGCAGAACATTCCCACCCATGTGATTGCCGGGCCCTTGGGTGCCGGCAAGACGAGCCTGATCAAACACCTGCTTGCCCAACGCCCGGCCAACGAGCGCTGGGCGGTGCTGATCAACGAGTTCGGGCAGATCGGCCTGGACGCGGCCTTGCTCACTCAAGCTGACGATGGCATTGCCTTGGGCGAAGTGGCGGGTGGCTGCCTGTGTTGTGTGAATGGCGCGCCGTTCCAGGTAGGCCTGGGGCGGTTATTGCGTAAGGCCAAGCCGGATCGGTTGTTTATCGAGCCGTCGGGCCTGGGCCATCCGGCGCAGTTGCTCAAACAGTTAGGCGAAGCGCCATGGCAAGGCGTGCTGGCGGTTCAGCCCTGGGTGCTGGTGCTGGACGCCCAGGCCCTGGCAGCGGGCAAACCCTTGCCGCAAGCGCAGCAGGAGGCGCTGGCCGGTGCCGGCTTGCTGGTGTTGAACAAGGATGAGGCGCTGGACGCTGAGCAACGCCAGGCTATTGAGCAGCGGTTACCTGGCAACGCGCTCTATTGGACGCGCCAGGCTCAGTTGCCTCTGGAACAATTGCCTGGCTTGAAAGCCAAGGCTGGCGAGGTTGTGGATAACTTCGCGGTGCCCCAAGGCTTGGCGCAAATGCCGGCGATCTGGAGTGACCCCACGTTGCCAATCTGCTTGAGCCAAGCCGAGGAAGGTGGCTGGAGCATTGGCTGGCGCTGGCATCCGAGCCAGGGATTTGACCTGGAACGAGTGAGCCAATGGCTGACGGGTCTGCAATGGCGTCGCGCCAAACTGGTTATACACAGCCGTGACGCGTGGATGTCCGCCAACGCTGTGGATAACAGTTCACTCGCCTGGCAACCCAGCGAATGGCGCCGCGATTCACGTATCGAATTGATCTTCAACGCACCACAGAACGTGGCGGCATTGCAGGCCGCTCTGGCTGCCTGCCGTTACTGACGGTTCTTGGTTGCGTGGTCCTGGCGCCACTGGCTCAGCTCGATGACGTTGGCGCTGGGCAGCGGCTCCTTGGCTTCGAACGGGTAGGGCGCCAATTCAATCTGCGCGCTGTGGGCGCCAAATTGGGTAATGGTGCCGCTGTGGCGAGCCTCGCCTGTCACGGTGAACTCGAAATTGTAGACCCGTGCCAACCGGCGCCGACCCTTGGCATCCTTCACGAAACCGATGCGTTTGAGTGCCACCGCGCCGTCGAGCAGTTCGATATCGAGCTTGGCGCAGTGCTGCTTGACCCGCTCCAACGCGCGCTCGCGCAGGCCATGGTTGTGCCAGACCCAAGCGGCGCCGGTCGCCAGCAGCATCAACACGAACATGTTTCCCAGGGTCAGCATTCCATGAACTCCAGCAAAGTGAGCGCAGCTTAACTGTGTCGCCGGTCTGTCGTACAGGCTGCGTTTAGTCGCATACTGCGCGGCCAGAATTTCAACGGCTTTATGGACATCTCCTGCATGAAACGCACACCCCATCTGCTTGCGATCCAGTCTCATGTGGTTTTCGGCCACGCCGGAAACAGCGCCGCCGTGTTCCCCATGCAGCGGGTCGGGGTGAACGTATGGCCGCTCAACACGGTGCAGTTCTCCAACCACACACAGTATGGCCACTGGACGGGCGAAGTGCTGGCGCCGCAGCAGATTCCGGCACTGGTGGAAGGTATCGCAGCGATCGGCGAGCTGGGTAACTGCGATGCAGTGCTGTCCGGCTACCTCGGCAGTGCGGATCAGGGGCGTGCGATTCTTACCGGCGTGGCGCGCATCAAGGCGCTCAACCCCAAGGCAATGTACCTGTGCGACCCGGTGATGGGCCACCCTGAAAAAGGCTGCATCGTGCCGCAGGAAGTCAGTGATTTCCTGCTGAACGAGGCGGCGGCCATGGCGGATTTCCTATGCCCCAACCAACTGGAGCTGGACAGCTTTGCCGGGCGCAAACCGCAATCGCTGTTCGATTGCCTGGCGATGGCCAAAGCCCTGCTGGCGCGCGGGCCGAAGGCGGTGCTGGTCAAGCATCTGGATTACCCCGGCAAGCTGCCGGACGGCTTCGAGATGCTGCTGGTGACGGCTGATGGCAGTTGGCACTTGCGTCGGCCACTGCTGGCATTCCCGCGCCAGCCGGTGGGTGTGGGCGACCTGACGTCAGGGTTGTTCCTGGCGCGGGTGCTGCTGGGCGATAGCCTGTTGGCGGCCTTCGAATTCACCGCCGCGGCGGTGCACGAGGTGCTGCTGGAGACCCAGGCCTGCGCCAGTTATGAACTGGAACTGGTGCGGGCGCAGGATCGCATTGCCCATCCGCGCGTACGGTTTGAGGCCACGCCGATCAGCCTGTAAGCACACAGAACCAATGTGGGAGCAACTGTCTTAATGGATTCAATTCAGAAGTCATTTCTCATAGGCAGCAAAGCTCCCACAGCCTTAGGCCGTGCGATGTTGAACGAAGTAGCTGCTACCGCGCTAAGCGGTGCGCTCTATCCATTCAGTACGGTCGCGCAGCATCGCGTTCAGGCGTACCAACAAAACGCGCATACAGGCGATCAACGCGACTTTGGCGCATTTCCCTTTATCACGTAGCGCCTTATATCGAGTCCCGAATTCTGGCTGGTCCCGGATGACCACCCAACAGGCCATGTAAAGTGAGCGACGAGCTGAAAACCTTCCGCCACTGATATGACGTGCACCTTTATGCCTTCCGCTGTCGTTGTTGTACGGAGCGAGTCCCGCTAATGCTGCGATAGGGCGTCCGCCAATTTCTCCCAGCTCGGGCAGGTAAGCCATAAGACTGGTGGCAGTAACCAACCCGATGCCTTTGACTGAACACAGTCGAGCCACCTTTTCGCTATCTAGCTCGTTCGCACTTTGACGAATTAGTTGATCTATCGCCTCCACTGCCGTGTTCAAATAGTCGATATGGCTCTGCAATGCAGGCTTTACCGCATCGCAGGAAGCAGTTTTCAGGCGTCGTCTGTCGTCATCTCTTTGCTGAACAAAATGTTCCCGCTGCTGGACCAACGCGCGCAGCTTGTCGTGTTCCGGGCTTGTGATTCGGGCACTTGGCGAGTCTAGAATGGCTGCATAGTGCGCCAGAGACTTTGCGTCTATCGGGTCGGTTTTGGCTTTTTGACCCATCGCTCTGGAAAACTCTTTGGCGCGACGGGGGTTAACGCACATAACCTCAAGGCCGGCAGCCTGGGCCGCTTTGACGACTTTGCGCTCGTAGCCGCCCGTGGCTTCCACCAACACGCGATTAACCTGGTAAAGCATTAGCCAACCGATCAACGCCGGTAACTCTCTTTCAGTGTTGGAACAGCTTACCCCAGCTTCAAGTGAATGAATCCGAACCTCAAGACTGTCTTTGGAAACATCAATGCCTGCGGAACAGGAAAACATGGCCAAATCCTCTTACACTTAGAGTGAGAGCGCTCTGGCTTGGCCCACGCTTGTAACTGTTCGAGGTGGGCTCGTTCAACTGTTCGGGCTCATGTCCAGAGCGGAGAGGTGAGTAGCAGCGTGGGCTCCCACACGTGCTTTAAGCACTCGGGGCATTCAGCTTGCTACTCACCGCTCTCACCCTCAGTCTAATCCTGACTCAAGACACAAGGGGGCTTGCTCCCGATGGCAGTGTGTCAGCTACCAATAGACTGGCTGACACACCGCTATCGGGAGCAAGCCCCCTCCCACATTTGATTCGGTTCGCAGCTTGGAATTTAAGGCGCGTCGGCCTTGATTTCCTGATAGCGCTTTTCCAATTCCTGGCGAATCTGCCGACGCTGCTGGGCCTGCACGAAGCGGCGCTTGTCTTCGCTGTTGTGCGGCTGCAAGGGCGGCACGGCGGCCGGTTTGCGCTGGTCGTCCACCGCTACCATGGTGAAAAAGCAACTGTTGGTATGACGCACCGAGCGTTCACGAATGTTTTCGGTCACCACCTTGATGCCCACTTCCATCGAGGTGTTGCCGGTGTAGTTGACCGACGCGAGAAAGGTCACCAGCTCGCCGACATGGATCGGCTCGCGGAAAATCACCTGATCCACCGACAGCGTGACCACGTAACGGCCGGCATAACGGCTGGCGCACGCGTACGCCACTTCGTCGAGGTACTTGAGCAGGGTGCCACCGTGGACATTGCCTGAGAAATTGGCCATGTCTGGGGTCATCAATACCGTCATCGACAGCTGGGCGTTTCCGGGTTCCATAGCACACTCACGGGTTGTAGGCATTGGTTGGGTAGGGCACCTCTGCGGGTGCTGGGGTCTTTGCAGCGCCATCCCTAACGGGACGCCAGTGGACGGCTTGCCGTCACGCGCGGGTCGATCTGTTTCCATATATTGCACCGGCTTTCCGGCGGAAGTCGCGGTGTTAACCTTCAAAAGCCCATCTCCGGGCATTTCTTACGATCACGGCAGACTTTTCTTTCAGCGGTAGCACACGCGGAAAGTGAGAAAGCGCCAGCCATTTCAAGGAGCCCTTCGCCATGCACGCCATCAGTTTTATCCAGGATTTGGCCGTGATCATGTTGGTGGCAGGGGTTGTCACCATTCTGTTTCATCGCCTCAAGCAGCCGGTGGTGCTGGGTTACATCGTTGCCGGCTTCATCATTGGCCCCTACACGCCGCCGTTCGGCCTGATTCACGATGAAGATACGATCAAGACCCTGGCAGAACTGGGGGTGATCTTCCTGATGTTCTGCCTGGGCCTGGAGTTCAGCCTGCGCAAGCTGTTCAAGGTAGGCGCCACGGCGTTTATCGCGGCGTTCCTGGAAATCATCCTGATGATCTGGATCGGCTACGAAATCGGCCAATGGTTCGACTGGAACACCATGGACTCGTTGTTTCTCGGCGCGATCCTGGCGATTTCCTCGACCACCATCATCGTCAAGGCGCTCAATGACCTGAAGATGAAGAATCAGCGGTTCGCCCAGCTGATATTCGGCGTGCTGATCGTCGAGGACATCCTGGGCATCGGCATCATTGCTTTGCTGTCGAGCATCGCCGTCAGTGGCACGGTCAGCTCCGGCGAGGTGTTTTCCACCGTGGGCAAGCTGTCGTTGTTCATGATTGTTGCGCTGGTGATTGGCATTCTGCTGGTGCCCCGCCTGCTGGCTTACGTCGCCAAATTCGAAAGCAACGAGATGCTGCTGATCACCGTGTTGGGCCTGTGTTTCGGCTTCTGCCTGCTGGTGGTCAAGCTCGAATACAGCATGGTGCTGGGGGCCTTCCTGATCGGTGCGATTATGGCCGAGTCACGCCAACTGATTAAAATCGAGCGCCTGATCGAGCCGGTGCGCGACATGTTCAGTGCGATTTTCTTCGTGGCCATTGGGTTGATGATCGACCCGCAGATCTTGCTGCAGTACGCCTGGCCGATTGCGGTGATCACTGTGGCGGTGGTGTTGGGCAAGATGCTGTCGTGCGGGCTGGGCGCGTTTATCGCTGGCAACGATGGTCGCACCTCGCTGCGGGTGGGCATGGGGCTGTCACAGATCGGCGAGTTCTCTTTCATCATCGCGGCGCTGGGGATGACCCTGCAAGTGACCAGCGACTTTCTCTACCCGGTGGCGGTGGCGGTTTCGGCGATCACCACCTTGCTCACGCCTTACCTGATCCGCGGTGCCGACCCGCTGTCGTTGAAAATTGCCGCCGTGATGCCCCAGCGCATGAGCCGGGTATTCGGGATGTATGGCGAATGGCTGCGCAGTATTCAGCCTCAAGGCGAAGGCGCCATGCTGGCGTCGATGATTCGTAAGATCGTGCTGCAAGTAGGGGTGAACCTGGCGCTGGTGATCGCGATCTTCTTCGCCGGAAGCTTTTTTGCGGCGCGCATCGGTGGGTATCTGGAAGGCTGGATCAGCGATCAAAGCTGGCAGAAGGCATTGATCTGGGGCGGGGCGTTGTTCTTGTCGCTGCCGTTCCTGATTGCGGCGTATCGCAAGCTCAAGGCGTTGTCGATGTTGCTGGCCGAGATGAGCGTGAAGCCGGAAATGGCGGGCCGGCATACCCAGCGGGTGCGGCGGGTGATTGCAGAGTTGATCCCCATCCTGTCACTGCTGGTGATCTTCCTGCTGTTGGCAGCCTTGTCGGCCAGTATTCTGCCGACCAACAAGTTGCTGGTGCTGATCGCGGTAGTCACGGCGGCGGTGGCGGCGGTGCTCTGGCGCTGGTTCATCCGCGTGCATACGCGGATGCAGGTGGCCTTGCTGGAGACGCTGGATAACCACAAGGATACGCCGGAGCACTAGCGGGGTTTGGGAATCAGCTTTCCAGCCAGACGTCCCGTGCCCAGTGCCACACCGACTCCCAGGTCTCTTCCTGGACCAGTTCTTCCTCGGCGGACCACAGCACCACGGTGCCGTCTTCCTCGACGCAGTAGTAATCGTCGCCATCCTGGCAGATCGGGATCATGCTGCGATCAACCCCGGCATCCCAGGCGTTGGCGGCAACATCCGGCAGATAAGTGTGGGATTGCGGGTCGGTGACGGTCACCGGCTCAAGGCTGCCGTAGACCACGTCGCTGACGGTCAGCAGGAATTCGCGGAACACAAACGGGATGTCGATGAACAGTTGTTCCTCGATTTCCACCAGTTGGTCTTCGTCAGGCAGCTCCAAAGGAACCGGGACCGGTTCGTTGGCTTCACGCAGTTGTTCGATGATTTCTTCCACGGCCGGGATCCTCTTGCTAGTAGGCGCGGTTTATAGGGGCGTTTTATACAGTAGCTCGCTATAAGTGCAACCGTGAAATAGAAAACCCCGGACATGTCCGGGGTTTTGTTACCGCGTGCTCAAACGAGCAGGTATCAGCCGTTCTGGCGGATACCGGCGACCAGCCATGGCTGGTTGTCGCCTTGGGCGCGTTCCATGTTCCAGCTTTCGCTGAACACTTCGCCCTGGTCGAAACGCGAGGTCTTCGACACACCGCTGAAGGTCAGGGTGGCGATGGTCTTGTCGGCGCGATCATCCACGCCTTCCAGTTGTACGCGCAGGTCGTCGATATAGGTCGACTGGAAGGCGTCACCCAAGTCGGCGCGTTCGCGCTTGAGGAACTCGAGCAGTTGCGGGGTCACGAACTCGGAGATCTTGTCCATTTCGTTGGCGTCCCAGTGCTGCTGCAGGGACTGGAAGTGGCTGCGGGCCGCTTCGACGAAACGCTCCTCGTTGAACCAGGCCGGTGCGTTGATCACCGGACGGGCGGCGGCAGGCGCTGCCGAACCACCGAAGATCGAACCCATGGCCGGTTTTTGCTCGAACACTTCACGCTGCATCGGCGCGCCGGCCGGAGCCAGGTGCTCCTGCTGCTTGCGGCGACGGGCGGCGATAAAGCGGAAGATCACAAAGGCAATAACGGCCAGGATCAGGATGTCGAAGATCTGCATGCCCTGGAAGCCGCCGCCCATGAACATGGAGGCGAGCAGGCCACCGGCGGCGATGCCGGCCAATGGGCCCAACCAGCGCGAAGCACCGCCGGCCTTGGCAGCAGCGCCCGCAGCACCGGCCGCGCCTGCGGTAGCCGCAGCACCGCCGGCACCGGCGGATGGAGCCATCTGGCTGGTCTGGTGGGTCGGTGCCGAGCCCATGCTTTTGCCGCCACCGAAGCGTTTGGCGTTGGCGTCGAGGCTCATCGTCAAGCCGATGCACAACGCCATGGCGATGCTAAGAAAACGTTTCATAAAGGGAATTCCCATTTGTGGATTGCACGCGCGCCATGTTGCACAGGTGTCGTGACAGTGGCTAGCGACATAATGTTTCGGGCTTTTACGTAGGACCGATTCAGAATGGTCTGTAGGACTTATTACAGATATTGGCTCCATACTCGTCTAAAACAAGGGCGAGCCATGAGTCTTCATGTTACGCAGTGTTTCATAGGCGGGCTTATTGTGGCGAGGGAGCTTGCTCCCGCTGGGCTGCGCAGCAGCCCCAAAAACGGGCGCGCTGCGCACGCCAGCGGGAGCAAGCTCCCTCGCCACAAACGATCGGCTTCAGACGGCTTCGAGTTTCGCGTAGCCCATCATCAGCCACTTGCTGCCCTCGGCGAAGTTGACCTGCACCCGCGCCTGGGCGCCGGCGCCTTCGAAATTGAGGATCACGCCCTCGCCGAAGATCGCATGTCGGACCTGCTGGCCCAGGCTGAACGGGGTTTCCGGGATCTCGGAGCCGGCAAACATAGTGCTGGAGTTCTGCTGCTGGCCGCCGCCGAACGGGCGACTGACGCTGTTGGACAGACGCACTTCCTGGATCAGCCCCTTCGGCACTTCACGTACGAAGCGCGACACCTTGTTGTAGGTCTCGCTACCGTACAGGCGTCGGGTCTCGGCATAGGTCATCACCAGGTTCTGCATGGCCCGGGTAATGCCCACGTAAGCCAGGCGGCGTTCTTCCTCAAGGCGGCCGGGCTCTTCCAGGCTCATCTTGTGGGGGAACAGGCCTTCTTCCATGCCCACCAGGAACACATACGGGAATTCCAGGCCCTTGGCACTGTGCAAGGTCATCAGTTGAATGCTGTCTTCATGCTCGTCGGCCTGGGTATCGCCAGCCTCCAGCGATGCGTGACCAAGGAAAGCGGCGAGCGGGGTCTGCTCTTCATCGTCCTCGATGTTTTCGAAGGCGCGGGCGGCGCTGACCAGTTCCTCGAGGTTTTCTACGCGGGCCTGGCCTTTCTCGCCTTTCTCCGCCTCGTGGTAGGCGATCAGCCCGGACTGTTCGATCACGGTCTGGGTCATCAAGTGCAGGGGCATTTCCGCGCATTTGGCCGCGAGGTTCTCGATCAGCTCGACAAACACGCCCAATGCGCCGGCGGCGCGACCTGTCAGGCCTTTATTGGCGATGAGCAGGCGCATGGCCTCCCACATCGACACATCGGCATGGCGGGCGTGTTCGCGAATGGCCTCGACGGTTTTTTCACCGATGCCACGGGCCGGAATATTGATCACCCGCTCCAGCGCCGCATCGTTGCCGCGACCTTCCAGCAAGCGCAGGTAGGCCATGGCGTTCTTGATTTCCGCCCGCTCGAAGAAGCGCTGGCCGCCATAGATGCGATACGGGATGCGCTCGCGCAACAAGGCTTCTTCCAACACCCGCGATTGGGCGTTGGAGCGGTAGAGAATGGCGATGTCGCTGCGCGCCAGGCCGGTTTTCAGCGCGCTTTCGATGGTTTCCACCACGTAGCGCGCTTCATCGTGCTCATTGAACGCGGCGTACAGGTTGATCGCTTCGCCTTCGCCGCCGTCGGTCCACAGCTCTTTGCCCAGGCGCCCGGTGTTGTTGGCGATCAAGGCGTTGGCGGCCTTCAGGATCCCGGCGGTGGAGCGGTAGTTCTGCTCGAGGCGGATAGTCACCGCGTCCGGGAAGTCTTCGGAATACTGGTAGATGTTCTCGATTTTCGCGCCGCGCCAGCCGTAGATCGACTGGTCGTCGTCGCCTACTACCATCAGGCTGTCGCCGCCCTTGGCAAGCAGGCGCAACCAGGCGTATTGCACGGCGTTGGTGTCTTGGAACTCGTCCACCAGCACGTGCCGGAAGCGCTTCTGGTAATGGGCCAGCAAGCCGGGGTTGTCGCGCCATAGGTCAAGGGCACGCAACAGCAGTTCGGAGAAGTCGATCACACCGGCGCGTAAGCACGCCGCCTCGTAGGCTTCATAGATGCTGCGCATGGTCGCCAGGAACAAGTCACCGCTGGCCTGGATATGTTGCGGGCGCAGGCCTTCGTCTTTCTGGCCGTTGATAAACCACTGGGCCTGGCGTGCCGGCCAACGCTGTTCATCAAGGCCCAGCTCGCGGATTACCCGCTTGACCAGGCGTTGCTGGTCGTCGCTGTCGAGTATCTGGAACGTCTGGCTCAGCCCCGCTTCCTGCCAATGCGCCCGCAACAGGCGGTGCGCCAGCCCGTGGAAGGTGCCCACCCACATGCCGGCCGGGCTGATGCCCATCAACTGCTCGATGCGATGGCGCATCTCGGCAGCCGCCTTGTTGGTGAACGTCACCGACAGGATGGAATGGGGAGAAGCGTTCTCGACCTGGATCAACCAGGCGATACGGTGCACCAGGACTCGGGTTTTACCGGAGCCAGCACCGGCCAGGACCAACTGACGGCCAACGGGGGCCGCTACGGCCTGGCGTTGGGCATCGTTGAGGGAGTTCAGCAAAAGGGAGAGATCATCGCGCATCGGCGCATTCTAGGGTGCCGGGGGGAGACGGGCAAATCCCAATGCCGGGTGGTCGACACAAAACTACCTGCGCGCAAACATTCTGCGGGTGCGGATGACCGGTTAGTCATGCGCCACAGCCCGCGTGCCGTCTCGTTCAAGCTGTCTGGGACAACGTTTTGCGCTCAACCGGCGATGGGTTTTTATGACCTGGAGCGGTTTGGTCCGAGCGCTTGCTTGTGTATGCTCCGACGACGTTTCGGGCTCACCATTATAAGAACACTGCCTATGACCTTTGACACTGACCTGTTCGGCCCCTCGGCGGCGCCTGCGCAGGTTATCCGCAAACACTATGCCACCGAGATCGCGGTCGAGCGTACACGCCTGCTGTATCAGGGCTCGCTGCTGCCGACCCTGTTGATGCTGGTCAACGGTTTGGTCTGCGCCTGGCTTTTGTGGGACCCCAAGCAATACCTGCTCGACAGCGTCTGGCTGGTCTGGTTGCTGGCCCTGGTGGCGATGCGCGTCATCCAGGTGGCGGCGTTTGATTCGGCGATGCCCAGCCGGCAGGCCCAGCCCGTCTGGCGGCGCATGTTCATGCTCGGTTCAGCGGTCAGCGGCCTGACCCTGTCGGTCGCCGCCATCGCCCTGGTGCCGACCGACAGCTTCATGCAACAGGCCTGGGTGTTCGGCCTGATCGGCGCGGCGACGTTGTCGGCCAGCGTGGCCTATGCCGTCAGCCTTTGGGCCTTTCTGTCCTTCGCCTTGCCCTGCCTGTTGCCGGTCATCGCCTATCTGTTCTGGAATGGCACCTCGCGGCAACAGGGTTGGGGCGTGCTCGGTCTGATCCTGTTGGCGTCGTTGAGTGTGGTGGCGTGGCAGGTCAACCGCCTGATCCAGCGCGGGCTGCTGCGACGCTTCCAGAACCAGGCCCTGATCGAGCATTTGCAGCAGGCGCAGCAGCGCAGCGAGCAGTTGAATCAGGAACTGCTGCGCGAAGTCGAGCAGCGCCGCGAGGTCGAACAGGAGCTGCGTGAAGCCCAGGTCGGCCTGCAAGACCGTGTGGCGCTGCGCAGCCAGGAATTGGACGCCGCCAGCCTCGCCCTGAATCAAAGCGAGGCGCGCCTGGCCATGGCGCTGCAGGCCAGTGAACTGGGCCTGTGGGACTGGAACCTGCAAACCGATGAGGTGCACCACACCCAGCTCAAGGAACTGTTCGGGCTGGAACCTGAGTTTGTCACCGCGATGCTCAGCCATCTCAAGCCGCGCCTGCACCCCGACGACCTGCCGCTGCTCAAGCATGCGCTGGTGGAGCATCTCAAGGGCCGCAGCGAGGACTATCAGGTGGAATACCGCATCCGCCATGGCGATGGGCACTGGGTGTGGATCGAGGACCGGGGGCGCGCGGTAGAGCGTTCGCCCAGTGGCCGGGTGATCCGCATGCTCGGCACACGCCGCGACATCAGTGCCAGCAAGGCCGTGGAAGAACAGCAACGGCTCGCCTCGACGGTGTTCGAGGCCGCCAGCGAAGGCATCGTGATTCTCGACCCGAACTATGTGCTGCTCGCCGTCAACCAGGCGTTCAGCCGTGTCACCGGTTTTGACATCGACGACATGCTCGGTCGCAATGTCGTGGAGCTGCCCAGCAGTCGCGATGCCCGGCGCCACTTCCCGGTGATCCGCCAGGCGCTGCTCAGCCACGGCACCTGGCAGGGCGAGTTGGTGGAAACACGCAAGAACGGCGAGCTGTACCCGCAGTGGCTGCAACTGAGCGTGGTGCGCGATGTTCGCGGAAATGCCAGTCATATAGTGGGCTTTTTCGCCGATCTGTCCGCGCGGCGCGAGTCCGAGGAGCGCATGCGCTACCTCACCCATTACGACGAGTTGACCGGCCTGGCCAACCGTTCGCTGTTTCGCGAACGGCTGCGCGAAGCGCATCAACGCGTACGTCAGGGTGGGCGCAGCCTGGCGCTGCTGCACATCAACCTCGACCGTTTCAAGCTGCTCAATGACAGCCTTGGCCATGAAGTGGCCGACCAACTGTTGCAGAAAATGGCGCGGCGCTTGATCAACGCACTGCCGGAAGCAGACACCATTGCACGCCTGTCCGGTGATGAATTCGCTGTGCTGTTCGACGCCTATGGCAACCTGTCGAGCCTGGCGCGGGTGGCGACTCGGCTGCTGGCCAAGCTGCGCGTGCCGGTGACGGTGGAGGGGCATGAGCTGGTGGTCAGCGCCTCCATGGGCGTCAGCCTGCTGCCGGATAACGCGCGGGAAATTTCTGCGCTGGTCAGCCAATCGAATATGGCGATGCAGCATGCCAAGCACCTGGGCGGGAACAATTTCCAGTTCTACACCGACAGCCTGCAAGCCAGCACCCTGGAGCGCTTGCAACTGGAAAACCATCTGCGCAAGGCCATCGACGAGGGCCAGCTCACGGTGTTCTACCAACCCAAACTGTGCCTGGCCACCGGCACGCTCAATGCGGCCGAGGCCCTGGTGCGCTGGGAACATCCGCAGTGGGGCCTGGTGCCGCCGGGAGACTTTATCGGCCTGGCCGAAGAAACCGGCCTGATCGTGCCGTTGGGTGAGCTGGTGTTGCGCCAGGCGTGCTGGCAGGCCTGTGAGTGGCAACGCCAGGGGCTGGCGCCGATTCGGGTGTCGGTGAACCTGTCGGTGCATCAGTTGCGCCAGGGCAAGCTGGTCAGTCTGGTGCGCCAGGTGCTGGAGGAGACCGGGTTGGACCCGCAATACCTCGAATTGGAATTGACCGAAAGCCAGTTGCTCGACAGTGTCGAGCACATCATCACCACCTTCCGGCAGCTACGCGACCTGGGCGTGAAGCTGGCCATCGACGATTTCGGCACCGGCTATTCATCCCTCAGCTACCTCAAGCGGATTCCGGTGGACTACGTGAAGATCGACCAGACCTTTATCCGGGGTCTTGGCCAGGGCCGCGAGGATGCGGCCATTACCCGGGCGATCATTGCCATGGCCCATGGGTTGTCGCTCAAAGTGGTGGCCGAAGGCGTGGAGGACCAGCAGCAACTGGACTTCCTGCGAAGCGAGCAGTGCGACGAGGTGCAGGGTTATCTGATCAGCCGGCCGATGGACGCTGAGGGGCTGGCAGATTTGTTACGAAAAAATCCAGATTTTTCTTAACGACTCAAGTGGCGTCCCTGTGGCTACAAAGCCTCTGCCCTTAGTTTCAGAGGGGAGCGGGGCGATTTAGTGCTGCATCAGGCGGGCAAAACGGCAATTCTTGTAGTATAACTACAAGCTTGCTACATCCCTGGCGTCTGCCAATAACAAGAGTCCTGCCCTTTGAACCTGTTGCAACATATCGCCCAGTCGCGCCACCTGTTACGCAAATCGGAACTCAAGGTTGCCGATCACGTGCTGCTTGACCCAGCGGCTGTGATGCACAGTTCCATGGCCGACCTGGCCCACAGCGTGGGCATCAGTGAGCCGACCATCGTGCGCTTCTGCCGCGCCATCGGTTGCTCCGGGTTCCAGGACTTGAAACTCAAGCTGGCGCAAAGCCTGGCCGCCGGTGCGAGCTTCGGCCAGTTTGCGATCCATGAAGACGACTCGGTCGCTGACTACAGCCTGAAAATCTTCGACACCACCTTGCACACCTTGATGGAAGTGCGCGAGAAGCTCGACCCGGTGGAGCTGCAAAAGGCCGTGACCGCGATGTCCCAGGCCCAGCGCGTGGAGTTCTATGGCTTTGGTGCTTCCGGCGCGGTAGCGGCCGACGCCCAGCACAAATTTTTCCGTCTGCTGCTCACGGCGGCGGCCTACAGCGACCCGCACATGCAGGCGATGTCGGCGGTGACCTTGAAGCCCACCGACGTGGCCATCTGTATTTCCCAGTCCGGTCGCTCCAAAGACCTGCTCATCACCGCCAACCTGGTGCGTGAAAGCGGCGCTTCGCTGATCACCCTGTGCCCGAGCCAGACGCCATTGGCGGAATTGTCCACAGTGAACCTGGCGATCGACGTACACGAAGACACCGAGATCTACACACCGCTGACCTCGCGCATTGCTCACCTGGTGGTGATCGATGTGTTGGCAATGGGCGTGGCCATGGCCCGCGGGCCGAGCCTGGTCAACCACCTCAAGAGCGTGAAGCGCAGTTTGCGCAGCCTGCGGTTGTCGCCAAAATCCGTCAAAGCCCTCGACGACTGATCAACTGTACACAGAACAAAATGTGGGAGGGGGGCAAGCCCTAATGCCAGTCTGTAGGAGCGAGCTTGCTCGCGAAAAACGTCAACGATAACGAGTGCTTTCTGAATGAACGCGGTGCCTGTGAGTTTTTCGCGAGCAAGCTCGCTCCTACAGAGGGCTCTAGGGCAAGCCCCCTCCCACATTTGCATCTTCTGTGTGCTCAGAATCTTCATCAGGCTGTCATAGCCCCGTCATCCTCCGCGACCATCCTGTACTCCCCGTACTCGCATTGGGAGACTCCAAATGGCCCGGCCCTACGAAGACAGCAACAGCACCGTCAAGACCCGTCGTCAGCAGGAAGACCAGCGCCGCATGGCGTTCCGTCGCGCAATCGAAGACCGCTGCGACCAGCGCCAACTGCTGCAGAGCATCAGTGACTACCCGGAACTCCATTGGCAGGCACCCTTGGCTGCCCAGCGAAACGCTCAGCCAGCGCGCTGATCTGCACCCGTTCGCTGCGGATAAAGCCCAGGAACGCGTGGGCCACCGGTGACAGCCGCTTGGCTTTGGCTTGCACCAGGCACCAACTGCGGTACAGCGGCAGTTCTTCCACCGGCAGCTCCTTGAGCCCGCCGGTGGCCAGCTCCAGGTTCAGGGCGTGGCGCGTCAGCAGGGCCACGCCCAACCCTGCAGCTACGCACTCGCGTTGCGCCTCGGCCGAGGCCACTTCCACTGTCTGCGTGAAGTGCACGCGTTTTTCCTTGAAGTACTCTTCGCAGGCCAGCCGCGTGCCGGAACCCGGTTCGCGGATGAGCAGGGTGTAGGGTTCCAGATCCTGCAGGCGTAGCGGCCCTTGCAGGCTCAAGGGGTGATCCGGCAGCGCCACGGCGACAATCGGATTATTCAGAAATGGCAGGAATTCCAGGCCCATGTCCTGAGGCACCATGGACATGATCACCAGGTCGTCACGGTTGTCCGAAAGCCGGCGAATCACCTGGGCGCGATTGACCACGGTCAGGTGCAATTGCACCTCCGGGTGTTGGCGCTTGAAGGCGGCGAACAAGTGCGGCACGAAGTACTTGGCGCTGGACTCCACCGCCAGCTTCAACTGGCCCTGCAGGGAACCCTGCATGTCCGACAGCTGCATATCGAGATTTTCCAGGCGCCCGAAAATATCCCGGCTGGCCCGCTGCAAGGCTTCAGCGGCCTCGGTCATGTAGAGCTTTTTGCCGACATAATCGAACAGCGGCTGGCCAAGCAGCTCTTCGAGCTGGCGAATTTGCAGGCTGACGGCGGGTTGGGTGAGGGACATTTCCTCGGCTGCACGGCTGTAGGAACGCAGATCACACACTTCATTGAAAATCTGCAATTGACGCAATGTCATACGCATCAATGACTTACGCATTAAGTAACTCCTCAAGCCCCGGTCGTCCGGCCAACTATAAGTCTTTACTTATACACAGCCCAACAATTATTGATTTTTGTTAATCCTCAAGTGCGCATAGTGTGTGTCTCGCGACTGTCATGAAACATTTGGTCACGCGTCGACCCGCCTACAACGGGTCGAAGAACGCAGCAATCGGCTCAAGGGAATTTCCAAGTGATAAAAAAGATCCTGATCGCCAACCGTGGTGAAATTGCCGTACGAATCGTGCGTGCCTGCGCCGAGATGGGCATTCGCTCGGTTGCGGTTTATTCGGACGCCGACCGCCACGCGTTACACGTCAAGCGTGCCGACGAAGCCCACAGCATCGGTGCCGAGCCCTTGGCCGGCTACCTGAACCCGCGCAAGCTGGTGAACCTGGCCGTGGAAACCGGTTGCGATGCGCTGCACCCCGGCTACGGCTTTCTGTCGGAAAACGCCGAATTGGCGGACATCTGCGCCGAACGCGGCATCAAGTTCATCGGCCCCTCGGCGGAAGTGATTCGCCGCATGGGCGACAAGACCGAAGCGCGCCGCAGCATGATCAAGGCCGGCGTGCCGGTCACGCCGGGCACCGAAGGC
This sequence comes from Pseudomonas sp. R11-23-07, assembly GCF_003852295.1. NCBI lineage: Bacteria > Pseudomonadati > Pseudomonadota > Gammaproteobacteria > Pseudomonadales > Pseudomonadaceae > Pseudomonas > Pseudomonas sp. R11-23-07. Next base: position 5,620,504 of record NZ_CP027761.1, on the reverse strand, counting down.
AACGTCGCCGATATCCATGAAGCCCTCACCGAAGGCGACCGTATCGGTTACCCGGTGATGCTCAAGGCCACCTCCGGTGGTGGCGGGCGCGGTATCCGTCGTTGCAACAGCCGCGAAGAACTTGAACAAGCCTTCCCCCGAGTGATTTCCGAGGCCACCAAGGCCTTCGGTTCGGCGGAAGTGTTCCTGGAAAAATGCATCGTCAATCCCAAGCACATCGAAGCGCAGATCCTCGGTGACAGCTTTGGCAACGTCGTGCACCTGTTCGAGCGCGACTGCTCGATCCAGCGTCGCAACCAGAAACTCATCGAAATCGCTCCCAGCCCGCAGCTCACCCCTGAACAGCGCGCCTATATCGGCGATCTGTCGGTGCGTGCGGCCAAGGCCGTGGGCTACGAGAACGCCGGCACCGTGGAGTTCTTGCTCGCCGAGGGCGAGGTGTACTTCATGGAGATGAACACTCGGGTGCAGGTGGAACACACCATCACCGAAGAAATCACCGGGATCGACATCGTCCGCGAGCAGATCCGCATCGCCTCGGGCCTGCCGCTGTCGGTCAAGCAGGAAGACATCCAGCACCGTGGCTTCGCGTTGCAGTTCCGTATCAACGCCGAAGACCCGAAAAACAACTTCCTGCCAAGCTTCGGCAAGATCACCCGTTACTACGCCCCCGGTGGCCCCGGCGTGCGTACCGACACGGCGATCTACACCGGCTACACCATCCCGCCGTTCTACGACTCCATGTGCCTGAAACTGGTGGTGTGGGCGTTGACCTGGGAAGAAGCCATGGACCGCGGCCTGCGTGCCCTGGATGACATGCGCCTGCAAGGCGTGAAGACCACCGCCGCCTACTACCAGGAAATCCTGCGCAACCCGGAATTCCGCAGCGGCCAATTTAATACAAGCTTTGTGGAAAGCCACCCTGAGCTGACCAACTACTCGATCAAGCGCAAACCCGAAGAGCTGGCCCTGGCCATCGCCGCCGCCATCGCCGCCCACGCAGGCCTGTGAGGAACATTCCAATGTCTAAGAAAATCTTCGTAACCGACACCATCCTGCGCGACGCCCACCAATCGTTGCTGGCGACCCGCATGCGCACTGACGACATGCTGCCGATCTGCGACAAGCTCGACAAAGTCGGCTACTGGTCCCTGGAAGTCTGGGGCGGCGCAACGTTCGACGCCTGCGTGCGCTTCCTCAAAGAAGACCCGTGGGAGCGCCTGCGCCAACTGCGCGCCGCATTGCCCAACACGCGCCTGCAAATGCTGTTGCGCGGCCAGAACCTGCTGGGCTACCGCCACTACAGCGACGACGTGGTCCGCGCGTTCGTTGCCAAAGCCGCCGTTAATGGCATCGATGTGTTCCGCATCTTCGATGCCATGAACGACGTGCGTAACCTGCGCGTGGCCATCGAAGCGGTCAAAGCCGCCGGCAAGCACGCCCAGGGTACCATCGCCTACACCACCAGCCCGGTGCACACCGTCGAGGCGTTCGTGGCCCAGGCCAAGCAGCTCGAATCCATGGGCTGCGACTCCATCGCGATCAAGGACATGGCCGGCCTGCTGACGCCCTACGCCACCGGCGAGCTGGTCAAGGCGCTGAAAGCCGAGCAGAACCTGCCGATTTTTATCCACTCCCACGACACCGCAGGTTTGGCCGCGATGTGCCAACTCAAGGCCATCGAAAACGGCGCCGACCACATCGACACCGCCATCTCCAGCTTCGCCTGGGGCACCAGCCACCCGGGCACCGAGTCGATGGTCGCCGCCCTCAAGGGCAGCGAATTCGACACCGGCCTGGACCTGGAACTGCTGCAGGAAATCGGCCTGTACTTCTATGCCGTGCGCAAGAAATACCACCAGTTCGAAAGCGAGTTCACCGCTGTCGACACCCGCGTGCAAGTCAACCAGGTGCCCGGTGGGATGATTTCCAACCTGGCCAACCAGTTGAAAGAGCAGGGCGCGCTGAACCGCATGAGCGAAGTGCTCGCCGAAATCCCCCGCGTGCGTGAAGACCTTGGCTTCCCGCCGCTGGTCACCCCAACCTCGCAGATCGTCGGCACCCAGGCGTTCTTCAACGTGCTGGCCGGCGAGCGTTACAAGACCATCACCAACGAAGTGAAGCTCTACCTGCAAGGCGGCTACGGCAAGGCGCCGGGCACTGTAAACGAGAAGCTGCGCCGCCAGGCCATCGGCAGCGAGGAGGTGATCGATGTACGCCCGGCCGATTTGCTCAAGCCGGAAATGACCAAGCTGCGCGGTGAAATCGGCGCGTTGGCCAAGTCCGAAGAAGACGTGCTGACCTACGCCATGTTCCCCGACATCGGTCGCAAGTTCCTCGAAGAGCGCGACGCTGGCACCCTGGCGCCGGAAGTCCTGCTGCCGATCCCTGAAGCCGGCGGCGTGGCCCGTGCCGGTGGCGAAGGCGTGCCGACCGAGTTCGTCATCGATGTACACGGTGAAAGCTACCGTGTGGACATCACCGGTGTCGGCGTCAAAGCCGAAGGCAAGCGCCACTTCTACCTGTCCATCGACGGCATGCCCGAAGAAGTGGTGTTCGAACCGCTCAACGAGTTCGTCAGCAGCGGCGGCAGCAAGCGCAAGCATGCCACCGAGCCAGGCCATGTCAGCACCGCGATGCCAGGCAATATCGTCGACGTGCTGGTCAAGGAAGGCGACGTGGTCAAGGCCGGCCAGGCGGTGCTGATCACCGAGGCGATGAAGATGGAAACCGAAGTGCAGGCCTCCATCGCCGGTAAAGTCACTGCCGTGCATGTGGCCAAGGGCGACCGCGTGAACCCTGGCGAAATCTTGATTGAAATCGAAGGCTGATACCTAGCCTTCGACACTACCGCTTAAACCTCGGGGGGGCATGTGCCCCCTTTTTTTTGCCTGCTGATCAGGCATTGGCGCCTTAGAACGCCATCGCCCACTGCCCCATCAATCCCTGGTTGCGACTCGTGCTGCCGAACGCGGCGGTGTAGGCCAGGCCCACGGTGTGTTCAGCCGACAGTGCCATGTCCATGCCGGTACGCAGCGCCAGGCTGTTGCGGTCCAGAGCAGTGCCGCCGATGGTGAACTCGCTGTTGAAGTCCTCTCGTTTATTCCAGGCAAATGACTGGCGAACGCGACTGTTAACGTCGCCATACAGGTGTTTCCATTGGGTGCTCAGGTGCGGTTTGAGGGTCATCTGGTTGCCCATTGCAACGTCGTGGCTCAAGCGAAGACCGAAGGTGCTACTGAAGTTTTGCTGGGTTTGTGCACCCACGTCCAAAGCGCTATAGCCGCCTTTTTCCTGGAAGCGGTCGCGCTGATAACGTTGAAAACCGGCGCTGGCAAAGGGCTCGGCGTGCAAGCCGCCGATATCCAGTTGATAGCCCGCCTCTGCGAATACGTTTTGGCTCTGGGCGTTGTACTTGCCGGTGAGGTTCTGGCGAAGGTCAATGAGGTCGAAATCGACCGTACGTTTGTTTTTTCCGGTATGGCTGCTGTAAAGCGCGCCCAGACGCAACGCCAGTGGTCCGTCTTGACGCACGGCGTAAGCGCCCAGGTGCCAGCTGTCCAGATCACCCTTGAAACGCGTGGCGTTCAGTTCACTGCCGGACTTGCCGCCCACCACGCCCACCCGCCATGCGTGGTCGATTGACCAGTCAGCCCCCAGCAGCAGGCCTTGGCTGCGTTGTTTCAGACCGGCACTGCCGTGCTGGGCATCGAGGCTGCCGCTATTGCCCAAGCCTTGGAACCACACGCGTCCCGTCTCGCTGGCGTGGTTGTCCGGCAGACGTATTGCCGACAACAGGCTGTCGTTCAATTGTTTCATGCTGTTTTGGGTGGCGGTGCCCAAGTTGGCGTTCTGGCTGCCTGCCAATTGCTCAAGTTGGTCTTTTTCCCATTCGTGCAGTTCGTCCGACGCCAGCAGTGTGTCCACTGCGGAGTCCAGCACATGGGCGACGCTCAAGCCGTTGCGGCTGGTAGCCGTGTTGGCGAAGTAGAAGTCTTCAGGCGCCGGGAGGGCCGGTTCGAAATATTGTTTTCCACCGTTCACCGGAGTCGGCTCAAGCCATTCACTGTCTGGCTCGATGTCGCCGCGTGCCTGCGCCTGTTGAGTGCTGATCGCTGCGAACGCCAGGGTGATGGCCAGCGCGAGTTGTTTGTGTATGAGCGGCATGTAAACCCACCTCTTAATGTATGAGGCTGGGAATTTAGCGGGGTGCCGGGGGGATAAATGTCAGGCCGGGGGCTGCGGATTTGCGGGAGTTGTCTTTAGTCCGTTGCGATTTAAGCACTAGGGTTGCGATTGACTGTGCTGATATGTATTTAAATGCGTATTTCACGCATTGACTGGCAATTTTATGCACTATATTGCATATATGACGAGGAATCTAAGTAGGCAGGTGCATTAAATTGCAAATTGAATCGACATTAAAGCTCACGGTACAGGTCTTCGCCAACGACCGATGGCAGGACTATGGATCTGGATTTTCTTGAGCCATCCAGCGGTTTTATGGGGCCATGCCGGTTCGGCTATGCCTCGCCTTACTTAGTCGAGCATCTTGATCATATCCCTACCGTCTTTGCCCCTGCCGTCAGCGTCGGGGTACCGCCCAGCTGGAATCAAAATACTTTCAAGCAAGCGCCCGGATTTGTGTATGACATTGCGCCAGCAGGTGCAGCCAAGCGCTTTCTACTGAGCCATATGGACACGGTAAAGCCCGAGGGTATGAGCGCTGACTTGTTTCTGCTGGCATTTAATACGCCAGCCCCGATTGGGCATATGCGCATCAAAGAATCAGTGAGAGGTTGTCTGAATCGTCCAAAAATCGGATTTTCACGCCAGGATGTAGTGGCGCGCGACAATCGATTTCTGGAGTACGCCTATGAACAAGGGGCGGCTATTGGTGGTGCCACAGGCGCGGGTGGCGAGGCCCCGAAGCTACTGTTGACCGAAAGTCGGGAGGGGCTGTTGTATCCAGATGCCGCGCTGGATGATGCCCAAGTGAGCCAGCATTGGTTCATCAAGTTCGCTCGCAATCAGGCATCGCAAAGAGACCAGGATATTCTCAGGAGCGAATATCACTACTACAAGGCCTTGCATTCCTTGGGTATCGAGACGGTTGCCAGCGAGGGCTTAGCGTTGGAGCAGTCGAGCAGGCCCAGCCTGTGGATGCACCGCTTTGATCGCGCGGTCTGTGGTCAACGTGTCGAGCGTTTCGCGGTCGAATCGCTTTACGCGGCTGCTGGCATCACTGTTCCCGGCAGTCGGATGGATCATGTAAGCGTGCTTCAGATGCTGGTGAGTTTGTGGAAGGCGGCGGGCCAGGAGGCGCAAGTAGCTGATCTGGTGGCGGACTATTTGCGTCGCGATCTGCTGAACAAAATCCTGGGTAATTCAGATAACCATGGGCGCAACACCTCCATTATCCGAGGTCCGGGAAGTCTGCGCATGGCGCCGGTTTATGACCTGGCGCCCATGGTCATGGATGATGAGGGCATAACCCGCACCACTAAATGGCCCGGCCGGCTGGAAATTGCTGGCGATGTAGATTGGCGTGGCGCCTGCGGTGCCTTGGCGACTTTAGTCGATGCCGATAGCGCCTTCGAACGTCTACGCCAGGATGCCGAGCGTCTGCGGGCGCTGCCGGATCTTCTGCTGGACAGCGGACTGCCTGAGACTACGTGGAGCCATCCCCGTATTGCCCTGCGCAGCTTGGATCAGCACCTGATTAAGTGGGGTTTGAGATGAGTCTCTCCACGGAGCAAAGGGCGCAACTGATTGCGGCTATCGAAGAAGGCTTGGCCGAGGGTTCGCTCGAACTGGGGAACGCGGTGCGACGTTTGCGTGTCGAGGTGACGGGATTGCACCAGAGTCAGTTTGCGCGCATGTGCAAAATTTCTGTGCGCACGCTGGTGCATATCGAACAGGGTGAGGGTAACCAGACGCTGAAGACGCTGGACGCGGTACTGCGGCCTTTTGGTTTGCAGATGGGCGTGATCCGAGTTCGACGCCCGCTCTACTAACCTTCACCTACGGCCCGCATAGCCCTTGCCATAGTGCCGCTCCATACGCGCCTGGATCAGCTCCAGTCCGAGAGACATCACCCAATAGATGATTGCCGCCGTGGTGAGCATCTCGATATAGCGATAGCTTGAGCGCCCATAGGATTGTGCGAGGAACATCACTTCCCACACGCCCATCACCGAGATCAGCGACGAGTCCTTGAGCATCGAGATGAACTGGTTGGTGGCCGGCGGGACGATGGTGCGCATGGCCTGGGGCAGGGTGACGTGCCAGAAGATCGCGCTGTCGCGCATGCCCAGGGCCAGTGCCGCTTCCCGTTGGCCGTGGGGCACGCCGAGGATACCGGCGCGGAAGATTTCGCTCAGGTAGGCGCCGTAGTTCAGCGACAGCGCGATGATCCCGGCGACGATCGCGCCCGGAACCAGGCCCAGTTGCGGCAGGCCGAGGTAGATCAGCAGGATCTGGATCAGCAGCGGCGTACCGCGAAAAAACGAGGCATAGAACGTGGCAATGCCGAAGGCCAGGGCGCTTTTCGACACGCGTCCCAGCGCAGTGACGAAACCCAGCACCGACGAAGCCACGATCGAACACAGGCACAGAAACAGCGTCAGCGCCGCGCCTTGCAGGAAGCCGTTGGGCGCCAGGTGCACGCCAACCAGGTTGGGCAGCTTGTCGAGGATGATCGAGAACTTCAGGTCAAAGCTCAGGAAGAAGCTGGCAAACAGGCAAAGCAGTGCGGCCCAGGTCAGGAACAGCCGCGTGCGAAAGCCGAACAGCCGCCGCAGCCGCGACGTGGTTACCGGGGGTTGGGGCGGGGTCGGGAATGCGGTCATTGGCTGATGTCGGCGCCGATCCATTTTTGCGACAGCTTGCTCAAGGTGCCGTCCTGCTTGAGCTGCGCGAAGACCTCACGCACTTTGCTGTCCCACTGCGGGTCGCCTTTTTCGATGGCGACCGAGTTGGGCTCCGAGTAGAGCGGCTCGCCGGCCAGCTTGAAGCGCTTGTCGGCGGTCAAGCGTGGTTGGGCGGTCACCAGGTTGGTGAGGATTGCGTCCAGGCGCACGCCGGCGCCCAGGCCGAGGTCCTGGAAGGCCACGTTGTCGGTGTCGTACGGCGCGATCTGCACGTCCTCGAACGGATACTGCAGTTGCGTGTCTTCGGCGCCTTCGATCACCAGATTCTTGTTCAGATAGCTCTCGTAGCTCGATGCGCTGGTCAGGCCGACTTTCTTGCCGCTCAGGTCCTTGGCGCCGTGGATGCGGTCATCCTTGGCATTGACCACGATCACCGCAGGCGAGGCGTAGTACTCCACCGGGAAATCGAACACTTCGGCGCGCGCCTTGCTCGGGGTCATGGAGCAGATGCAGATGTCGTAGCGCCCGCTCCAGCGGCCGGCGGCGATCACGTCCCAGGACGGGGTTTCCAGGCGAAGATTCACGCCCAGTTTTTGTGCCACGGCCTTGGCCACGTCGACGTCGAAGCCGTCGAGTTGGTTCTGCTCATTGAGAAACGAAAACGGCGGATAGCTCTCCATCAGCACGCCCACCAGTTCTTTCTTTTGCTCGATCCGATCCAGGGTGGTACCGCCGAAGGCCTGAGTGGAGGCAGCGAGCATGGTCAGGCCCAGGGCCAATAGCGGTTTAAGTTTCAAAGCAGACACCTGAAGAAAAAAGAGTTGTGATGAGCCGACTGGTGCGTATTAAATAGTTATAAGAACGACTCTCATAGTGAGTTATTTTCATAAGCATATGAGTAAAAGCTATATGGGCGCACAACCTACAGTAATTCTCGATGGCGGTATGGGCCGTGAGCTGCAACGCCGTGGCGCGCCGTTCAGGCAGCCTGAGTGGTCGGCGCTGGCGTTGAGTGAAGCGCCTCAGGCGGTTGAGGCGGTGCACGCGGCGTATATCCAGAGCGGCGCCAACGTGATCACCAGCAACAGCTACGCCGTTGTGCCCTTTCATATTGGTGAGGCGCGGTTCGCCGCCGAAGGCCAGGCGCTGGCGGCCCTCGCTGGTGAATTGGCCCGCCGTGCGGTGCAGGCTTCAGGCCAGGCGGTGCGGGTGGCGGGTTCATTGCCGCCGCTGTTCGGTTCTTATCGGCCGGATTTGTTCGAGCCTGGGCGGGTGAGCGAGCTGCTGACGCCTCTGGTGAACGGCCTGGCGCCCCACGTCGACCTGTGGCTGGCGGAAACCCAGAGCTCCATCGCCGAGGCGCGGGCGATCCAGGCCGGGCTGCCGAAAGACGGTAAACCGCTCTGGCTGTCGTTTACCTTGAAGGACGAAGACACGGACGAGGTGCCACGCCTGCGCTCAGGCGAACCGGTGGCGGATGCCGCCGAAGCGGCAGCGCAGCTGGGCGTGGAGGTGCTGCTGTTCAACTGCAGCCAGCCGGAAGTGATCGGCGCGGCGATTGACGCTGCCCGCCAGACCTTCGAGCGCCTTGGCGTGGCGATCCAGATCGGCGCTTACGCCAACGCGTTCCCGCCGCAACCCAAGGAGGCCACGGCCAACGATGGCCTCGACCCGCTGCGCGATGACCTTGACCCGCCCGGCTATCTGCACTGGGCGGCCGATTGGCAGGCGCGCGGGGCCAGCCATCTGGGCGGCTGCTGCGGCATCGGGCCGGAGCATATTGCGGTGCTGGCCAAGCACCTGACCCCAATCGGTTAAGGCTTTGTGTAGGAGCGCTCGCGAAGAACTAGGGGCTTCACGTTTATCCAGTATGAGCGTGTTGCCTGGGCGTTTTTCGCGAGCAAGCTCGCTCCTACAGGGGCATTGGGGCGAACCCCTCGTTTCAATTTCTGCACTCGGCCAATGTTTTCAGCTGCCCGGCGCTGGTCTGGTTAGCCTCCGAGAGCCACTGTTCGAACCCCGCGTCAATCGCCGGCCATTCCGAATCCAGCATCGAAAACCATGCCGTATCGCGGTTCTGGCCCTTGACCACCATGTGCTGGCGGAACACCCCTTCGAAACTGAAACCCAGGCGCTCGGCTGCGTATCGGGAGCGGGCGTTGCCGTTGTTGCATTTCCATTCCAGGCGGCGGTAGCCCTGCTCGAACGCATACTTGGCCAGCAGATACACCGCCTCGGTGCTTTTCGGCGAGCGCTGCATCGGGGCGCCGAAGGTGACATGGCCGATTTCGATACGGCCCTGGGCCGGGACGATGGACATCAAACTCAGGATGCCCTGCACCTCATCGTTGGCGCGGTCGACCACACTGAAGAAATACGGGTCGGTGCTGGCCGCGTGGTTGTTCAACCACACATCGAACGCGGCGCGCTCGGCAAACGGGCCGTAAGGCAGGTAGTCCCACAACTTGGGGTCGGCGCCGGGGCCTTCGAGGGCTTGCCAGAGCTGATCGGCGTGGCGCGCGGGGTCGAGTTTGACCAGGCGGATAAAACGTCCTTCGAGCAGTTGAGCCGTGGGCGCCGGAACGCCTTTCCAGTCAGCGAGGGAGGTGGGCATGCTGCGCTCCTTAAAGGGCTTTGCGAAATTGAATTAAACCTGGGCGTTCAGCGATGCGCTCATAGAGCTGGATCGCCGTGGCGTTGGTCTCGTGGGTCAGCCAATGCACTTTGCCGCAGCCATCTGCCTTGGCCGTGGCATAGACGAACTCGATCAGTTTGCGACCGACGCCGGTGCCGCGTTGGGCCGAGTCCACCAGCAGGTCTTGCAGGTAGCAGGAGTTCTCGATACTCCAGTTGGAGCGATGGTAGATGAAGTTGACCATGCCCACCGCCTTGCCACCCTGCCAGGCCAGGGCCGAATGGGTCGGCTCGTCGGCATCGATCAGGCGTTGCCAGGTGCTCTGGCTGACCGCGTCCGGCAATTGGGTGTTGTAGAACGTCAAATACGCCTGCCACAGCGGCAACCAGGCGGTGTGGTCGGCGGCGCTGACCTGGCGAATCTCGAGCGGGCTCATTCTGGAACTCCTTGGGGCATAAAGCGGGCGAGGGTCTGGTCGCGTACGTCGACACTGGCGGCCAGGCCGTTGCGCACCCCGGCGATGTCGGCCGGGCTGCGGTTCTGGCTGAGCTTGCGTTTGCCGATCAGGCGATCAATGGGCAGCGCGAAGCCGACGATGGCCTTGAGCATGCCATCAATGTAGTCGGCCGGGGCGTCGCTGACTTTCCAGGGCTTGTCGCGAGCGCTTTCATGGCGATCAGTGAGCGCGCTGACCAGGCCAAGCAGGCGTTCGGCGTCGGTGAACACATCGGCCTTGCCGTAGGCGTGCACTGCCAGGTAATTCCAGGTGGGCACCACTTTGCCGTGCTCGGCCTTGGCCGGGTAAAACGCCGGGCTGACGTAAGCATCGGCGCCGGCAAAGATCACCAGGGCTTCGCTGCCGTTTTGCAGGTCTTTCCACTGCGGATTGGCCCTGGCCAGGTGCCCGTACAACGTGCCATTGGGGCCTTCATCGGGATTCAGCAGCAGTGGCAAATGGCTGGCCTGCAGGCCTTGCTCGCCAAAGGTCACCAACTGCGCCAGGCGTGTGTGCTGGATCAGTTGGTGTAATTCGGGCAGGTCTTCGAGGACAAAGGCGCGTGGTGTGTACATGAATATTTTCCTTGGCGAATGCCTGCATCCTAGGCAGGCTAATGGTCCGTTGTAAGAGCCATCCAAGGTCAATTTCGTAGGTCCAATATGTCACCACTCTCGCCGCCTCTGTCATTTAACCCGGCCGGTATCGAGCTGGACCGGCGCCAGGGCCTCACGCGCCAACTCTATGAGGCCCTGCGCCTGCGCGTGCTGGACGGGCGCCTGGTCAGCGGCACGCGTTTGCCCGCCAGCCGTGATCTGGCTGCGGCCCTGTCGATTTCCCGCAACAGCGTGGTGCGCGCCTACGATCAGTTGTACGCCGAGGGGTTTATCGAAGGCCGGGTGGGAGATGGCACTTATGTCGCCCAACTGCCTACCCCTAAAAATTTATCCACAAAACTATCCACAGGCTTACCAACAGGCTTATCCCCAGCCTTATCCACAAAATGCACGAATTTGCCGGTGGATCTGCATGCCGAAGTTATCCACAGTCCGGCCCTGGACCGTCTGCAACACAACCATTTAGCCCAACCGCCGACCGGGCCGCCCAAGGCGTTTCGCGTGGGGGTGCCCGCCTTCGATCTGTTCCCTTTTGAGGTCTGGGCCAAGCTGAACGGGGCTTTCTGGCGCAAGCCGGACCTGGAACAGTTGTGCTACGGCGACCCCGCAGGCGACGCACGCCTGCGTGGGCTGATCGCGGCTTACCTGCGCAGCTCGCGAGGCATGCAGTGCACCGCTGAACAAATAGTGATCACCAGTGGTGCACAGCAGGCAATCAGCCTTTGTGCACAGTTGCTGGTGGAGCCCGGCGACGGGGTCGCGGTGGAAAACCCAGGCTATCGTGCAGCCGGCCACGCATTCGCCTTGGCTGGTGCGAACCTGCGGGGTGTGCCGGTGGACAGCGAAGGTATCGACTGCCAGGCCCTCAATGGCCTGAAAGACTGCCGCCTGGCCTATGTCACACCCTCCCATCAATACCCGCTGGGCGTGGTGATGAGCCTGGCGCGGCGCCTGGAACTGCTGGCCTGGGCCGAGCGCACCGGTGGCTGGATCATCGAAGACGACTACGATGGCGAATACCGCTACAGCGGTGCGCCGCTGGCGCCCCTGGCCGCGTTGGACCGCAGCGGGCGCGTGCTCTACGTCGGTACCTTCGGCAAAGTGGCGTTCCCGGCCCTGCGTCTGGGCTATCTGGTATTGCCGCCGGGTCTGGTGGATGCGTTCTCCCGGCGCCGCGCCGTCGACATGCGCCACTCGGAAGTCAGCACTCAGGCGGTGATGGCCGAATTCATGGCTGCCGGGCATTTCCAGCGCCATATCCGCCGCATGCGTCGCGCCGCCCTGAGTCGGCGCAATGCCTTGCTGGCCGGCTGGCCCAGCGGGCTGCCCGGTGTGGACAACCTGCCCGCTGTTGCAGCGGGCCTGCACCTTACGGTTCGGGTAGACAGCCTGGCCCGTGAGCAGCAGTTGCTGGCACAAGCCCGCGGCGTGGGCGTAGAAATCAATGGCCTGAGTAGCTATTGGCTGCCCGATTCAAGCCCGGCACCGGATCAACGCGCCGGCCTGGTGCTGGGGTTTGCCGCCGTGCCTGAGGCAGCCATTACCCAGGCCCTGTTGCGTCTGGGCAAAGCCTGGCTCAGCGGCTGACCCACTCAGCTGTGGAAGAACAACGAGCGCGCCAGCTGCGGGCTGATTTCACTGCGGTACACCGCAATCTGGTCCCGGTCGCTCAGGCCTGCGCGCTCCATGGCTCCGCCAAGTTTGCGCTGCTCGCGGGTTTTCAGATGACCGGCAAAGAAATTTTCGGTCGCGGCTTGCACGGAATCGTAGTGAAAGTGCGCATACCACAACGCGGCACGGCTCTGGTGATCGCGCACTTCGTATTCGTCCAGATAGTTCTTGCCGGGGCCCTTGAGACGCTTGCGGGTAACGACCTTTTCAATCTTCACCAATCCCTGTTCGTGCAGCCATTCCACCCGCGCTGCGGTGGGCGGTTGTTCTTTGGTCATGCTGATGCGGGTGTCGGAGCCCAGTTTGTAGAGCCGCTGCGCAGCGTCGTTGAGGTTTTTGTTGAGGGTGGCGGCGGAAGGACGATCGCTTTCGGTGAGGTTGAGCCGCGTCAGTCCTTCCTCGATGCTGCTCACCGAGCGCTCCAGGCGTGCGGCGTACTGGTGCAGCATCTCTTCGATTTCCACCGGGATGCACCCGGCTTTTCTGGAGTGCGCAAGGATACGCTGGGTGACGGCCTGCTCTTCGTCCAGCAAACCTTGCCCGGCGTTCATGCCCGCATTCAGGTCAACGGTGTGTGGCTCTGCACGGCTTGGGGACGGGCTTTCCCGTTCGACCCAGACCCCCGGTATTTTCTCATGGAACGTGGCGATGAGCCTGCCCGTCATTGGCGCCTTGACGTCCACCAGGTGGCTTTGCGTCGCGCGAGGTTCGCCCACCACCACGCCATTGAAGCGGGTCTTGATGACTTTGCGCTTGGGCGTAGGCGGCGGCTTTGACGTACCCGGCTTGGGTTCCAGGGTCTTTTTCTCGCGCAGCAGCCGCGCAAGCTCCACCACCGCCTGCTGATTGAAACCGTCGATTTCCTTGCGAAGGTCCTCCAGGGTTTCCCGGTTTACCTGCTCCGGGTGTTCGGCGTGCAGGTCCAGCAGGCGTTGGTCGACGATGGCGAATTGGTCGGCCACGCTGTTGAGCACCTCGATGCGCTCATCCAGGCCGCTGACGTTGGCTTCGATCAGGGTTTCAACCCAGTTTTGAATGTTGAGGTCGGCAATCTCGACAATTTCGCCGATCTGGGTGCGGGCATCGATAAACGCCTCGCCGTCGCCTTCGCGGATACACAGGTAACGCGTCAGGGTGACTTGCAGCGCCTTGAGATCGTGCAGCCGCATGCCGGGCAACGCGCGCATGGTGGTCTGTGCGACCTTCGCGCCTTCCATGCCAAGTCCTTCCAGTTCACGGTAGCGCGACTCGGCGTATTCCAGGCGGCTGATCATTGCCTTGTTCAAATTCGCCATGACCTGGGCAGCTTCGGCCTGCTTCTTGGGTTCAAGGGTGGACAGGGTCTCGATGTGCTCGAGGGTCCAGAGCAGTTTTTCCCGAAACTCGGGGAGGCTTTCAGCCACGGCGGATCGGGTCAGCAGCAATTGCTTGTTCAGGTAGTCGGTCATGCTGCTCTGGTAATTGGGCACCGAGTCGATGATGTTCAGTGCGCGCAACTGGCGGATGGGTGTCTCGTACTGTTCCAGGCGAGCGTCGACCTTCTCGATGAATGCCTGGTGCGTCGTATCCCTGGACGGCCCGGGCTCGCGAACGATGGCGTCAAATACGGCGGCGACTTCCGCCTGCCCGCGTCTTTCATCGGCATCGAACGCAGTGAGGCTTTCACGCAATTCCTTGATGCGCGAAGGTGCCTTGCCCCTGGCCGCCCTGCGGCGATTCCTGAAGCCGGCGCCGCGCAGGCGCAGGCGTGTGTCGACAAACCATTTGCCGGCCAGGTTGCCCATCAATGCCGGGCCGGTTTGCGAAGGCTGGCGGGGATCGACGACCACCACGTTGTCGTTGTCGTCGACGGTGACCTCGAACCAGCGTTCACCGACCTGCGCGTACCATTTGCCGGCCAGGCCATGAAGATGCAGGTGCGGGCCAGGCTCCTTGTTCGATTCGCCCAACCCTTCCGGTTTAGAGATTTTGAAGCGATCCAGCGTCGCCGCCAGGCTTGAAGGTGTGCGGCTCAGCGCCCCTTGGATGTGCAATGGACCCTGATGTTCAGCGGGTAGCTCGGCTTCGGACAGGTCCGGTTGCTTGGTCACGATGGGTTTCCTGGGCACAGGCGCTGCCTTTTCTGGCTCTTCGACCAGCTTCGGTTCGGGCTCGAGCGCAAAACCTTCGGCGCTGTTTTTCGGTGATGAGTGGCGCAGGGTGACGTGCATCACCAGCGCCATGCCCAGATTGAGGAGCAGGTCGATCTGCGCCGTCCATGAGGTTGTCCCGTCAGGTCCAGGCTCTTGCTCGGTGGTTTCTTGCAGGTCATCCATGATTTGCCAGATCCAGGCCGCGATCCCGGCTGTGCGCCCGAGGAAGGGCAGGGCCGCGCCGAAAATCTGCCAGGCGGCCTGTCGATAGCTTGCCCAGCGCTTCTGGGTGTTGGATACCGATTGCTGCTTGGCCAGATCAATCATGGCATTGGCGTTGGCCTCGAACAGCGTCCCCAAGACGTCACCGGTCAGCACTTCATCGCTCAGGCCGATAGGCCCGCTCATTTGCAGGACCACTTCGGGCTCCACCAGCACCCGCGCCACGGTCCACGGCGAAGGCAGTTTGTCGGGGAACACGTATTGCTCGTAGTTGAAGCGCGAACTTTCCGGCAGCCAGGCCAGGACCGACTCGCGCAGCAGGTGACTGTGCTTGATGGCATACAGCAGGTTTTGCCGGGTGGGGTATTGGAACAGCACCGGCTCGAGCAGCGGGCGATAAAGTACGCAGGGGCCCTGGGTGTGATCGCGAGGGCCGATCACGAACATATTGGCGACCACATCCTGCTCATGACCGGGCCGCAGCGCCGGGATAAAAGCCAGGCGGCGGATAACGATCTCCTGCCCCTCTACCTGGCGGTCGTGCTGCTGGGCCTGGACAACGGCTGCGACATAGCGATAGCCGAGAGAGTTGAGCCCATTCTCACCCTTGATCTTCCACTGCAGGGCTTGCAGCGGTAATTGCACTCGCAGGTTTGAAACGTAGAGCAGTTGGCGGGCCTTGGACTCGAACGGGTCCGTGAGCAGGGTGCTCTTGATCAGTGCCGGATAGTGCTTGCCGATATCGATGGCTTCGATCAGTTGCTTCAAGTAGTCGTAGGTCAGCCAGTCCGGGGCGTCGCCACCGTTGTAGCGCACGCTCGCTGTACCCGTCGGCAAACCGGTGAGGTTTGCCAGGGCCAGGTCGATCAGGCTGTGGCGCGTGATGTCACTGCTTCCCGGCACCACAAACGTACCCCAGAGCACCGGGCTCTCGATGCTGACTTCAACCTTGTCCAGGTTCAGGCCGGCGCCATTGGGATGGGCCTGGATTTTACTGCGCAGTTGCGCCCGGGCGTAGTCGCGGATCGACGCGATCCCGTCATCGAACTGCAAGCCTTGGTTGTGCGTGTGCAACTGGGCCAGATCAATGATGCCCCGGCCGTAGGCGGAGATGTCGAGGTCCGAGGCGTCCGCCAACCATTCGGGCAGTTGGTGATGAATCTGGCGGATGTTCGACAGCGAGTGATCGCTCAGGTCGTCGATCACCGGTACGACGCTGATCACGGCCTGGTCGCTGATGCCTTTACTGGTGAAAGATTTGTGGCTGCGCAAGCCAAAGGCGCCGATGACCGCTAGTTGCAGGGCGATCATGGCGAAGGCCTGGCTATCGAAGAAATTCCCAGGGGGTTGATACAGCCGCCATTGCACGTCCAGCTCGGGATGGTACGGGTTCAATCTGCCCGGCAGGACGTCGCCCAGTTGCTGCATCGAGTCGAACTTCTCGTAACCCTCGACCAGCGAGTACGTCAGGATCCGCTGCTTCTGCTCATGGACGCCGATCAGTACCGCTATGTCCGCCAGGCCCGCATGCACGGTCTTGTTGTTTTGGCGTACGTCCATGTCGATCAGGTAGACATTGATCGGGTACGGATCGCCTTCTTGACGGCCAGTCGGATCCGGCAATCGGAACAGCGTTCGAGCCATGGCGCAGTCGTGTTCATCCCAGCCTTCCAGCTTGTTGAGGTTCCACACCTTGCGCAGGGACTGGGAAAGTATCTGCCAGCGCGGGCCGGCGGTGCCATTGGACGCGTTCCAGTGGTCCAGTTGCTGCTCCTGAAAGGCGACGAAAATCAGCGCCGACAGCTCGTTGAGCAACCGCGCAATGGCGTCGATTTTCACCGGCAGGTGGACTGCGGGTACTGCGTGGGGGTGTTGGGTGAGGAAATGCTCGCCGTCGATGTAGATCACCGGCGCGGGCGCCAACGCTTGCCGAGCGAGGACCGTGGTCAGCGAGTCGACATACGGCTCCGCCGGTTGGAGAACATCGTCAATGATGCTCCAGCGCGGCGTAATCACCATGGCCAGGTCAGGCTCGATATCCAGCGTCGGAAACTCTTCGCGCAGCGCCGTACGCAACAGGATTGAGGCGACCTCGCGCATCGAAGGGCCGGTGGTCAGTTGTGTCAGCAGATCGTAGGTGCTGGGAGGAAGGTTGCGGGCGACGGGGTCGTCGTTTCGGGATGAGTCATTGGGCATCTGCAGCTCCTTGCGAGCAGTCGAACGAGAGAGTCGCAAGGTAGTGTCCAAAGATGCCCAGGGGACGGTAGATAGATAAAACAGCCAGGGCGCGCAGTCCCTGGCCGACGCTTATCAGGTCCCGGACTTGATCTTGCTCCAGGCGCGGGTCCTGCCGGGTTTTGGCAGGAAGCAGCAAGGAGTGTGCCGGTCAGTGGTCGAAAAATAAGCGCTTGGCCGCGTCCAGGTTGATCTCGCTACGGAAATAAGCAATTTGCTGTTGCTCGTTGAGCCCTTGCATGGAATCGGCCAGCGACCCCTTGCGGTACTCCTGGGGCGTTTTCAAGCGCGCGGAAATAAAGGACTTGGCCGGCGTCCAGGCCGCCGAGTAATGAAAGTGCGCATACCACAGCACCTCATGGCTGTAGCGTTCGCTGATGGTGTATTCATCCAGGTAATCCGGCACAGTGCTCTTGAGCCGACGCCGCTTGATGACCTTCTTGATGATGATCGCGTTGCGGTCCTTGAGCCACTCAACCCCGGCGGGGGTCGGGGCATGTTGCTTGATCATGCGCATCATGTGATCGGAGGCGAGTTTATAAAGCGCCTGCGCCGCGTCGTTGAGTTGTTTGCCGAGGCTGGCTGCCGAATGTGAGTGGGTGTCTGTGGTGTTGTCGCGAGCCAGCGCCTTCTCGATGTGCCGGTTGGTTTCTTCCAGCAGCAAAGCATGCCGGTGATACAGGTACTCGATGCCGACGGCGGTGCGATCCTGCTTTTTTGCCTGCTCGACGGCGCGCTGCTTGAAGGCTGCCAGACCGTCCAGCAGTGCCCGGCCGTGGTCCAGGCTGACCTGGAGGTCGGGCACCACATCCTCGCCTTCGGGCGTGGTGACACGTTGCACCCACATGTTCGGGCTTTTCTCATGGAAGGTTGCGATGACCTGCTGGGTCAGCGGTGACCGGATATCCACCATGTCGGTTTCAAGACCGATGGGCGTCAGCCGAGGTTCACCGATCAGTACGCCGTTGTAACGGGTGTGGATGAATTTTTTCAGCGGCCTTGGCGGTGTCTGCGGTGGCGTCGGCCGGTTTCGGAAGACGTCACGCTCGGCGTGCAACAGGCTTAAATGCTGCAGGGCCTCCTGGGAAAATTCGCGCAACTTCAGACGCAGGCCTTGCAGCGGGTCCGACAGGACCACGGCGGGAAACTCCTGAGGGAAATCGTCCAGGCGTTCATCGATGACCTTGAATTGCTCGATCAGGCTGCCCAGCGAGTCGATACGTTCATCCAGGCGTGATTCGCTGCGCTCGTGCAGGGTGTCGCGCAACGCCTGGACCGAGAGGTCCGCGCTATCGACGATCTCGTCCATGGCCTTCCAGGCATCGGGTTCAGTGGCGGTGCTGGTTTTTTCCAGGCACAGGTTGCGCGCCAGGGTCACCTGCAGCGCCTTGAGATCAGTGCTGGTGTAGGCCGGCAGCCGCTTTCTGGCGTCCTGGATCAGGCGCATTCCGTCCTGGGCCAGGGCGCGCAATTGGGTGAAGCGCGTTTGCGTGTAGTCCAGGCGCGCGATCATGTCCTCGCTCAGCTCGGTCATTTGTTGCGCGCCCGCCACCTCGCGCTGCCCGGATTCGCGGCTCTGGCGTTCGATCTGGTCCAGGGTGGTCTTGAGCTTGGGGGTAAAAAGGGTTTGCGCTTCGCGGATTCCGGCTTCGTTGAGTTCCAGTTGCGCGCGTACGTAGCCCAGGGCCTTTTGTTGATAGTCGGGCACCGAGGTGAATACGTTCAGGGTCTTGAGTTGCTGCAGCGCCGTTTCATAGTCGGCACTCTGGGTGCCGAGCTTCTCCAGGTAGAGTTCGCGCTTGGCGGCGGCCGAGGTTCCGGGGGCCTCGGTCATGGCCTGGTGGGTTTGCTGCAGCTCGCTTTGTGCGTTTTTTTTCGCGTTTTCAAAGGCCACCAGCTTGGCACGCACGTCGGCGGCTTGCAGGGTCGCTTCGGCTTTCGCCAGCTTGAGCATCTGTTTGGGGCCACCGCCGCGCAGGCGCAAGCGGGTGTCGATAACCCACTGGCCCGCCGCGCTGTGAAACAGCGTCGGGCCTGTTCGCTCGGGCTGCTGCGGGTCGATGATCATGACGGTATCGTTCTCGTCCACGGCGACTTCAAACCAGCGCTCGCCGACCTGGGCGTAGTACTTCTGGTCGTGCCGGGTCAGGTGTTGGTGCGGCCCCTGGTTCGTTTCGACAGTGCTCGGCTCGTGCGGCTTGCTCACCTTGAAGCTGTCCAGCACACGGCCGAGTGTGGCTGGCGCCCGATTGACCGCGCCGCTGGTGTGCAGCCATCGCGCATGGCCGGGTGGCAACTCATGGGTGGCAATCGTTTCCAGTTGGAGGGTTTCCACAGTGGGCAGCGGCGCTGGCTTGATGAGCGTGGGCTCGGGCTCCCGGCGACGGCCCACGGGCCGCAGGCGCGTGCTGATGTGCAGGGTAATCGCGGTCGCGAGGTTGAGCAGCACATCGGTGAACGCCGCCCATTGCGCGGGTTTTGCGTCGTCCTCCCAGGCAATCACGAACTGTTGCACTTGCTCGACGACCTGCCAGATCCAGGCGCCGGTTGCCACGGTCGGGCTGGCAAACGGCAGTGCGGCATTGAGCAGCGTCCAGCCGGCATGCTTGAGCGTCTCCCAGCGGTTTTCCGCATTCGACACCGACTGGTGATCGGCGAGCTTGATCAGGGCTTGGGCATTGGCCTCATAGAGGCTGGCAAACAGATCGCCGTCGAGCGTGCGTTCACCCAGGCTTATCGGCCCGCTCATGGTCCATTGCGTCGAGGTGTCCACCAGAAAGTCCGCGACGGCCCACGGCGAGGGCAGTGCCCCGGGGAACACATAATTGGCGTAATGGTTGCGCATGTCATCAGGCAGCCACGCCAGCACTGACTTGCGCAGGTCGGGGGACTGGGCGATGGCATACATCAGGTTGGCGTGGGAAGGGTATTGGATCAGGGCCGGGTCAAACTGCGGCCGATACAGCAGGCAGGGGCCGACGGAAGAACCCTTCGCGCCGATCACGTACATGTTTTCCACCTCGTCCGGCGAGCCATCGCTGCGGCGCTGGGGCACGAAGGCCAAGGGCCGGATAACAATGTCTTGCCCGTCGACCTTGCGGTCCTCGACGTCAGCCTGCATCGCGGCGGCGACGTAGCGGTAGCCTTGTTCATCAATTCCGTGTTCGCGACGAATCTTGCATTGCAGGGCCAGCAGCGGCAGTTGGATGCGCAGGTGGTGGGCGTAGAGACGCTTTCGCCGTGAGGCTTCGCTCTTGATCTCCAGCAGCTTGCGGTTGATCAGTGCCGGGTACTGCTTGCCGATATCGGCCTTGCTGACAAGGCTTTCCACATAATCGACGGTCATCCATTGCGGCAACGGCCGCTCATTGCTTTGGAGCAGCGTCTTGTTGCCCAGCGGCACCGCGATCAAGTTCTGCAAGGCCAGTTCGCTGAGGCTGAAGGTGGTGGTGTCCGTCTGTCCCGGCACGGTGAAGGTGCCCCACACGACCAGGCTTTGAACCCGGATGCTGAGCTTGTCCAGCGGCAGGTGCAGCGCCTCTGGATGCTCCTTGAGCATTTCGGCCTTCAGCGACTCAAGCGCATATTGCTCGATGGGCGGGATATCGTCCTGGTAGGACTTGCCCAGGTTCATGCTTTGCAGGGCGGCCAGGTCTTTCAAATGCCGCGAATAGAAACCCAGGTCAGAGAGAGAGGCTTGCCGCAGCCAGTCCGGGAGCACTTGCCGGTACCAATCCAGGGGCGGCCCGTTTTTGGCGATCTGCTCGGGGGTAACCAGCGCCGGTGCCGTCTCGGGTTCATCGTCGATGGAAAAATCCTGGGTGCCGATGGCCTCGATCTGCAAGGCGATCAGGCTGCAGGCCTGGTGGTCGAAAAAGTCGTCGGTCGGTTCGAACAGCCGCCACTGGATTTTTTTTCGCGTGGCCGACGGGCTCAGCCGGTCCGGCAGGCTCTGGCCAAGTTGCTCCAGCGAGGCGAATTTTTCATACCCCTTGAGCAGGGAGTAGGTGAGGATAATCTCGCGTTCGTCCCGTCGACCGATCAGTACGGCTGTCGAGCATTCGTTCAAATGCGTGACTTTTTCGTCGTCGACCTGATCGATGTCGATCAGGCACGCTCGCAGGTTGTAAGGGTCATTGAGCCGCCCGCTGCGCGTCGGGGCGTGAAACAACAGGCGAGCCATGGCGCAGTCGTCGTCATCCCAGCCGTCCACCCGCTGAACATTCCACGCTGCCCGCAATGAGTTGGAAAACCCATGCCAGCGCGGGCCGTCGTCGGTGCTGTGGTTCCAGAATTCCACCTGCTGTTCCTGGAACGCGGCCGGCATCACCGGTGCCAGGGTGTTGAGGGTGTGGGCGATGTCGACAATACGCACGGGCAGCAGCATCGGCGGGTCGGTCAGCGGTTGCTGGGTGAGGAAGTGTTCGCCTTCAATGTACGTTGTCGTCCCGCCGACTACGGACTGTCTGGCCAGGATGTCGCTGAGGGTTTGATAGAACGTCAGCCCGGGGACGATCTTGTCCTCGACGATTTCCCAGGATGGGCTGCCGACCAGGCTGAGGTCGGGATTGATGTCGAGTGCCGGGTACTGCTCTTGTAAGGTCTGGCGCAACAACACTGAGGCCACTTCTCTGAATGAGGGCCGTGCAGTGAGTTGGGTGAGCAGGTCCAGTGTCAGGTCCGCAGGCTTGACGGATGGCTGCTCAAAAGTTCGGCTGTGCGTAGTCATGGGGCATCCCTGTCTGGCCGGTTGATGGAAGCGACCCGAGGTCTCCACTCGGGTGTTCCATGCTAGGTACCGGCCAGTCAGGGCAGGGGGTGATTATGTAGCGGCCGACGCTGGCTCAGCGCAGCTCCCCACACAGGTCCAGTTCGACCAGGCGGCGGATATCGGCCGTGGCCAGCCCGGCGCCCAGCAAGGCGTTGAGCTTGCCGAAGGCCGCTTCGCGGGTCATGCCGCCGCCCGACAACACGCCCACGCCGCGCAGGCGTCTGCCGGCTTCATACACATCCAGTTCCACGCCGCCTTCATGGCATTGAGTGATGGCGACTACCACGATGCCCAGGTCCTGCGCACGCTGTAGGCTGGCGAGAAACGCCGGATTGTCGCTCGGCCCGGTGCCGCTGCCGAAGCATTCCAGGATCAGCGCTTGAATGCCGCTGTCGATCAGTGCATCCAGCTGTGCGGCGGCGATGCCCGGCACCAGCGGCAACACGCCGACGTTGGCCAGGGCCTTGGGCTGGCGGTAATCCAGGGCGGCGGGAAGCGCCTCGGCCTTGGCCGCGCCGCCGTTGCGCTGCAGCGCGGCGAAGGGATGGCGCCCAAAGCTGCGGATTTTCGCGCAACGGGTCGGCGCCATCAGCGCGCCGTGAAAGTACAGGTGCACGCCCGGTGCCAGACCTTCGCCCAGCGCGGCCAAGGCGCCACTGACGTTTTCCCAGGCATCGCTGTCGGGCACACCGGCCGGCAGCATCGAGCCGGTAAACACCACCGGTGCCGGCAGGCCCAGCAGTTGGAAACTCATGGCTGCCGCGCTGTAGGCCAGGGTGTCGGTACCGTGCAGGATCAGCACGGCGTCGCAACCAGTGTCCACCGCTTCAACCACGGCGGTGCGCAAGCGCTGCCAGTAGGCGGGCGTCATGTTGGCGCTGTCGATCAGCGGGGACATTTCCCGGAAACGCCAGGCGGGCGCTTGCAGGTTGGCGAACTGGTCACGCATGCGGGCTTCGAATCCGGAAGCGGGTGCCAGTCCATTGGCGCTGGCCTGCATGCCGATGGTGCCACCGGTGTAGAGCACCATGACGTTATTGGCTGGTTGCATTTGAAAATCTCCTGAACGAAAAACGCCGCCGGGCCCAGAGCATGCCCAAGGCCAGGCGGCGTGTCATCTGTCTACGCTCAGCGTTGCACTTGAGCGTTCAATTCAGCCGCCGGGGACGCTTGCGGTTTTACCGGATTCGCCGGCCAGGCCTTGCGGTCCAGGTCCAGGTCGGGGAACTGGCTGGAGTCGAATACCGGAGTCTTGATGCCCGCAGCGCGCTGGTTGTCGTAGTCATTCAGGATGCGCATGGCGATCTTGAACAGGAACGCCAGGGCGAACAGGTTGACGAACGCCAGCATGGTCATGGTGATGTCGGCGAAGGCGAACACGGTGCCCAGGTTCTCGATGGAACCCCAGAAAATCAGCACCAGCACCAGTGCGCGGTAGCCCATCAGCACCTTGCGGTTGTTGCCGACCAAAAAGCGCAGGTTGCTCTCGCCCAGGTAGTAGTTGTACATGATCGACGTGAACACGAACAACGCCAGGGCCACCGAGATGAACATGCGGCCCCAGTCACCCACCACTGCCGCCAGGGAGTTCTGGGTCAGGGCAATGCCGTCGCCTTCAAAACCTGGGGTGTAGAAGCCGGAGAGCAGGATCAACAAGGCGGTGCAGGTACAGATCACAAAGGTGTCGAGGAACACGCTGAACGCTTGCACCACACCCTGGGCGATCGGGTGTTCCACCGACGCCACGGCTGCCACGTTAGGCGCGCTGCCCAGGCCGGCTTCGTTGGCAAACACGCCGCGTTTGACGCCCATGATGATCGCGCTGCCCACCAGTCCACCGAAGGCCTGGTCGAGGCCGAACGCGCTCTTGACGATCGTCGCGAGCATGGCCGGCACGTGGTCGAATTGCAGCACGATCACGTACAGGGTCACGGCGATGTAGACCAGGGTCTTGACCGGTACCAGCAGGTCGGCGATCGAGGCGATACGCTTGATCCCGCCGATGAACACCAGGCCCAGCAGCACCGCCAGCGCGAGGCCGGTATAGGTGGTGTCGAGGCCGAAGGCGTTATTCAGCGAGTGGGTCACGGCATGGGCTTGCAGGCCGTTGAAGGCGAAACCGAAGGTCACCAGCAACAGGAACGCCATCACCATTCCCAGCCAGCGTTTGTGCAGGCCGTGCTGGATGTAATAAGCCGGCCCGCCACGGTAGGTGCCTTCGGCGTCGGTGCGCTTGTACAACTGGCCCAGGGAGCACTCGATGAAGCTCGAAGACATGCCCACCAGCGCGGTGACCCACATCCAGAACACGGCACCGGGGCCGCCCAGGGTCACGGCAATGCCGACGCCGGCGATATTACCGGCACCGACGCGGCCCGCCAGGCTGAGCATCAGCGCCTGGAATGAACTGAGTTGGCCGGAGCTGCTCTTGAGGCTGTCGCGAAACACCGAGAACATGTGGAAAAAGTGACGCAACTGCACGAAACGCGAGCGAATCGTGAAATAACCGCCGAGCCCGACAATGAGCACGATCAGTACTTTCCCTGAGAGGAAGTCGTTGATGACTTCGAGCATGGAGTGTTCCTCGCTGATTTTTCTAATGGCAAACGCAGGACGGTCCGACACATCGTATGGCACCAGGCAGTGCACGACGTTCGACCCCAATCCTTTTGCGGGTGTTGTTATTCATGCGGTTTCGCGTTGTACCCGGGCCTCGTTACCGACGGCCGCAGACGCGAAGAGGGGCGGCACTATACCTAGGCGAATGTGATCCGTCTGCCTGGGCCGATTAAAGGTTTCAGCCAGGCCGTTACAGGAGAGGTGGGTTTGCGGTGCGATATTGGATTTTTTATGGGCGTCATTTCACAACCTCAGAGCAAAAAAAAGGGCCTGAAGAACGAGCCTTCAGGCCCTCAAAAGGTGAGAGGTGTCTAGTCCCTCAACCTGGTGAGCGGTGCAACAAACACTTAGGCCTTCAACGGGACCAAGCGTGGAGCGATCATGTTTTCGGGGCGCAGGATGTCGTCGAGCATGGCGTCGTCGAGCAAGCCTTCTTCGCGCACCAGTTCCAGCACGCCGCGGCCGCTTTCAAGGGCGATGCGCGCGATGCGGGTGGCGTTTTCGTAGCCGATGTAAGGGTTCAGCGCGGTGACCAGGCCGATGGAATGTTCCACCAGCTCGCGGCAGCGCGCTTCGTTGGCGGTGATGCCGACGATGCAATGCTCGCGCAGCATGTCCATGGCGCGTTGCAGCAGGCGGATCGAGTCGAAGATCTTGAACGCGATCAGCGGCTCCATCACGTTCAACTGCAGTTGGCCGCCTTCGGCTGCCATGGTCAGCGCCAGGTCGTTACCGATAACCTGGAAAGCCACCTGATTCACGGCTTCCGGGATCACCGGGTTGACCTTGCCGGGCATGATCGAGCTGCCTGGCTGGCGTGCCGGCAGGTTGATCTCGTTGATCCCGGTACGTGGGCCGCTGGACAGCAGGCGCAGGTCGTTGCAGATCTTCGACAGCTTCACGGCGGTACGCTTGAGCATGCCCGAGAACAGCACGAAGGCGCCCATGTCGGAGGTGGCTTCGATCAAGTCGGCAGCCGGTACCAGCGGCTGGCCGCTGATCAGGGCCAGGCGTTGCACGGCCAGGGCCTGGTAGCGCGGGTCGGCATTGATGCCGGTACCGATGGCGGTGCCGCCCAGGTTCACTTCGGTCAACAGCTCCGGCGCCAGGGTTTTCAGGCGCGCCAGGTCTTCACCGAGGGTGGTGGCGAAGGCGCGGAACTCCTGGCCGAGGGTCATCGGCACGGCGTCTTGCAATTGGGTACGGCCCATTTTCAACACATGCCCGAACTCGACGCCTTTGGCGGCGAACGCCTGGATCAGGCTGTCGAGGCTGGCCAGCAGCGCGTCATGGCCCAGCAGCAGGCCCAGGCGGATCGCGGTCGGGTAGGCGTCGTTGGTCGACTGCGCCATGTTCACGTCGTTGTTGGGGTGCAGGTATTGATACTCGCCCTTCTGGTGGCCCATGGCCTCCAGCGCGATGTTGGCGATGACTTCGTTGGCATTCATGTTGGTTGAAGTGCCGGCGCCGCCTTGAATCATGTCCACCACGAACTCTTCGTGGAAATCGCCGCGGATCAGGCGGGCACAGGCTTCGCTGATGGCCGCGTGCTTGGCTTCGCTGAGTTGACCCAGTTCGCGGTTGGCGTCAGCGGCCGCTTGCTTGACCATTGCCAGGCCGACCACCAATTTCGGGTAATGCGAAATCGGAACGCCCGAGAGGCGGAAGTTATTCACCGCTCGCAGGGTCTGGATGCCGTAATACGCTTGAGCGGGTACTTCGAGTACGCCAAGCAGGTCTTTTTCTGTGCGGAATGATGCAGCGGAGGACATGACGGAAATCATCTCGATATGGACCCGGAACTGGCCGGAACGCTGCGAATGCTAGGCTTGTAGAAGTTTTTGGGCCAATGCTGTTAAACACTGGCCTATGCACAAACGGCATAATGTGGATGTGACCCGGTTACCATGACGGGCGTGTGTGCCAAAATGGTGCATTCCCGTGGAGGCAGTGATGAACCTTGAAAGCAAATGGCTGGAAGACTTCAGCGCTTTGGCGGCGACGCGCAGTTTTTCCCAGGCGGCGGAGCGGCGCTTTGTCACCCAGCCGGCGTTCAGCCGACGCATTCGCAGCCTGGAGGCCGCGTTGGGCCTGACCCTGGTCAACCGCTCGCGCACGCCGGTGGAGCTGACGGCGGCGGGCCAGTTGTTCCTGGTCACCGCCCGCACGGTGGTCGAGCAGCTCGGTGAAGTGCTGCGCCATTTGCATCACCTGGAAGGCGGGCAGGGCGAAGTCATGCAAGTGGCGGCCGCGCACTCCCTGGCGCTGGGCTTTTTCCCACGCTGGATCGCGCAGTTGCGCAATGAAGGCCTGAACATCGCCACGCGGCTGGTGGCGACCAACGTCGGCGATGCCGTGCATGCGCTGCGCGAAGGCGGTTGCGACCTGATGCTGGCGTTCTATGACCCGGATGCGGCGATGCAGATGGACGCGGAGATCTTCCCGTCGCTGCACCTGGGCAACACCGAAATGCTCCCGGTGTGCGCCGCCGATGCGGATGGAAAGCCATTGTTCGACCTGGAAGGCGAGGGCAGCGTGCCGTTGCTGGCCTACAGCGCCGGCGCGTTCCTGGGCCGTTCGGTGAACTTACTGTTGCGTCAGCGCGCCTTGCGTTTCACGACGATCTACGAGACGGCCATGGCCGACAGCCTCAAAAGCATGGCGTTGGAAGGATTGGGCATCGCCTGGGTGCCGCAATTGAGCGTGCGGGCGGAACTGGCCCGAGGCGAATTGGTGGTGTGTGGCGGATCGCAGTGGCACGTGCCGCTGGAGATTCGGCTGTACCGCTGTGCGCTGGTGCGCAAGGCGAATGTGCGGTTGTTGTGGCGCAAGTTGGAAGGTGGCGCTGCACAGAATACCTGAGCCGAACACAGGTCAAATGTGGGAGGGGGCTTGCTCCCGATAGCGGTGTGTCTGGTACTGATAGGTCGCTGAACCACCGCTATCGGGAGCAAGCCCCCTCCCACAGGTTTCAGGGTGTATTCGCTGACTCTTAAGTCAATAAAACCGCCACTTTGCACCGCTGGGCAGATGGTCGTCCAAGGGGCTGTTTATCTGGATTATTACGGTATACTGCGCGGCCTTCGGCCGGTCCAACCGGCCTTAATTCGTACACCAAGCCACGCCGGATTTCCCGCGTGGCTTGTTGTTTTTTGACGCGCCTGCGGGCGCCCAGAGAGAAGAGGCACGACGATGAGTGCATTGGTTGGCGTGATCATGGGCTCCAAGTCCGATTGGTCCACCCTTAGCCACACCGCCGATATGCTGGAAAAACTCGGCATTCCGTATGAAGTGAAGGTGGTCTCCGCCCACCGCACCCCGGACCTGCTGTTCCAGTATGCCGATGAAGCAGAATCCCGTGGCATCGAGGTGATCATCGCCGGTGCCGGCGGTGCGGCGCACTTGCCAGGCATGTGTGCAGCCAAGACTCACCTGCCCGTGCTGGGCGTGCCGGTGCAGTCGTCGATGCTCTCGGGCGTGGATTCGCTGTTGTCCATCGTGCAGATGCCCGCCGGCATCCCGGTGGCGACCCTGGCGATCGGCAAGGCCGGCGCGATCAACGCCGCGCTGCTGTCCGCCAGCATCCTGGGCGCCAAGCATCCGCAGTTTCATGCGGTGCTGAAAAAATTCCGTGCTGAGCAGACAGACAGCGTGCTGGACAATCCAGACCCACGTATCGCCTGAGGTTGTTGACGATGAAAATCGGTGTAATCGGTGGCGGCCAGTTGGGCCGCATGCTCGCTCTGGCGGGAACCCCGCTGGGGATGAATTTCGCTTTCCTGGACCCGGCGCCGGACGCTTGCGCGGCCGCCTTGGGTGAACACCTGCGCGCGGACTACAGCGACCCGGACCACCTGCGCCAATTGGCCGACGAAGTCGACCTGGTGACCTTCGAGTTCGAAAGCGTCCCGGCCGAAACCGTGGCCTTCCTGTCGCAGTTCGTGCCGGTGTACCCGAGCGCCGAAGCCCTGCGCATCGCGCGCGACCGCTGGTTCGAAAAGAGCATGTTCAAGGACCTGGGCATCCCGACGCCGGCCTTCGCCGATATCCAGTCCCAGGCGGACCTGGACGCCGCCGTCGCCAGTATCGGCCTGCCGGCCGTGCTGAAAACCCGCACCCTGGGCTACGACGGCAAGGGCCAGAAAGTGCTGCGCACCGCTGCCGATGTGGCCGGCACCTTCGCCGAGCTGGGCAGCGTCGCCTGCCTGCTGGAAGGCTTTGTGCCGTTCACCGGCGAAGTCTCGCTGATCGCCGTGCGCGCCCGTGATGGCGAAACCCGCTTCTACCCGTTGGTGCACAACACCCACGTCAACGGCATTCTCAAGCTCTCCGTGGCCAGCACTGACCACCCGCTGCAGGCGTTGGCCGAAGACTACTCCAGCCGCGTGCTCAAGCAGCTGGATTACGTCGGCGTGATGGCTTTCGAATTCTTTGAAGTCGATGGTGGCCTCAAGGCCAACGAAATCGCCCCGCGCGTGCACAACTCCGGGCACTGGACCACCGAAGGCGCCGAGTGCAGCCAGTTCGAAAACCACCTGCGGGCGGTGGCGGGCTTGCCGTTGGGCTCCACGGCCAAGGTGGGCGAGAGCGCCATGCTCAACTTCATCGGCGTGGTACCGCCGGTTGAGCGGGTAATGGCGATCGACGATTGCCATGTGCATCACTACGGCAAGGCCTTCAAGGCCGGGCGCAAGGTGGGTCACGCCAACCTGCGTTGCAAGGACCGCGCGACCCTTCAGGCGCAGATTCTCAAGGTCGAAGCCTTGATCGCCGAACAATAAGCCGCGCCGCCACGGGAACCATTAAGCCTCGGCGTCCCTCTGATTGCAGGATGCCAAAGTCTGACTAGGCTTTGGCATGTCTCATACCAATCAGAGGGAAATGCCATGGGTATTATCGGAACCATTTTTATCGGCTTGATCGTCGGCCTGCTGGCGCGTTTCCTCAAGCCTGGCGACGACAGCATGGGCTGGATCATGACCATCCTGCTGGGTATCGCCGGCTCCCTGGCCGCGACCTATGGCGGCCAGGCCCTGGGGATCTACCAGGCCGGTCAAGGCGCAGGCTTTATCGGCGCGCTGGTCGGTGCCATTGTGCTGCTGGTGATCTACGGTCTGATCAAAAGGAAGTAACCAGCCGACAAAGTCCTCTGCGCTGCGCAGGCGCAGAGGGCTAGAATGCTCGCCACCTGAACTTGCCGAGCCTCTGCATGCGCCATCTTTTGTTGACTCTCCTCTTGCTGGGCCCAGGCCTGGTACACGCTGGCGAACTGCCGGAAACCGACTGGCTGGACCTGATGCCGCTGTCGGATCAGAAAGCCCTCGAGGCCATGCCCGAGATCGATCACAACTCCCCCGAAGCCCAAGGCACCTTTACCGATAAAGGCGGCCTGAAGCAGAGCAAAGGCTTGCCGGCGGTGATGTATTCCACCAAGACCGTGGCGGCCATGAACGGCAAGAACATCCGTATCGGCGGCTACCCAGTGCCGTTGGAAACCGACGCCAAGGGCCGCAGCACCCTGTTTTTCCTGGTGCCCTACCCAGGCGCCTGCATCCACGTGCCGCCACCGCCGCCTAACCAACTGGTGCTGGTGCGGTATCCCAAGGGTTTGAAGCTGGAGGATATCTATACGCCGCTGTGGGTCACGGGCACGTTGAAGGTAGAGAAGGTGAACAACGATCTGGCGGATGCGGCGTATGCACTGGATGCAGGGAAGGTGAGGGTGGTGAAGGAGTCCGATCTCTAAAACCCAACACCTATTAATGTGGGAGGGGGCAATCCCCCTCCCACATTTTGTTCTTCATCTACAGGGCGATAGCGTTGATGCTCACGCCGAGGGTGTGGCTTTCACCGGGTGCCAAAGCCACCACATCTTCCAGCACATTCGCCGTCTCGATGCACAGCATCCCCTGCCAGCCATCGTCGGCCATGTCATCGAAGGCCTTGGCGCGTTCGGTCCAGGGGTTCCAGACCACCGTCGACTTCGAACCCTGGCTGGTGAGTTGCACGCGGCGTCCCCAGTCTTTATCGACAATGCTCAGTTCAGCCGGCGTATCCAGATAGATGCGGTCGGTCTCGGCGGTGAAGTGCAGCAGGCCGGATTGCTGTTTCTCGGTCCAGCCATCGGCGGTGTCGATGTACGCCGACCCGTCCAGGCCTTCGACCTGCACGTTGCGTACATTGCTGACGGCGAAGTAGGTGTGCAGCGCCTGGCTGAGCGTCACCGTGTCAGTGCCACGGTTATGGCTGGTCAGATGGATATGCAACTGGTCGTCCAGCACCAGGCTCAGCTTCAAGTCGACCTGATGGGGCCAACCCGGAAAGCCGCCGGCGGGTACCGGCAGCACAAGGTCTACCCGCAGCGCTTGGCCTTGCAGCTCGGTCGCGGCTAACTCCCACAGCGCCGTACGCACAAAACCGTGGGCACCGGCCGGCTGATCGCTGTGGCGCATGGCCTTAACACTCTGCGGGTTGCGGTCGAATACGCCAAACCACGGCCAGCAAACCGGTACGCCGGTGCGGATGCCTTTGCCTTTTTTGAACACCGCTTCAGGATTCGGCCAGATCAGCGGCTGCTCGCCGTCGCGCTGGTAGCTGAAGAGATGCGCACCCTGTTGGGCCAGCATCAATTCAGCGCCGTTGTGGCGGATGCGCCAGCAGTCCAGCTCGTCGATTTTCACGGTTTCAACGTGGGGCGTCGGCATAACAAAGCACTCTCAGTGGACAGGCAATGGGGCAATTGACCGTCAAAACCCGGTGAGGTTTAACGTGCGCGCGATGGAACCGAGCGCGTGCGGCCACTGCCATCGATGGCGACGAACACGAATACCGCCTCGGTGACCTTGCGCCATTCGCTGGACAGCGGGTCGTCGCTCCACACTTCGACCATCATCTGGATCGAGCTGCGGCCGATTTCCAGGGCCTGGGTATAGAAGGACAACTGCGCGCCCACCGCGACCGGTACCAGGAAGGCCATTCGATCAATCGCCACGGTCGCCACGCGCCCGCCCGCGACCTTGCTGGCCATGGCAGTGCCGGCCAGGTCCATCTGCGCGACCAGCCAGCCACCGAAAATATCGCCAAAACCATTGGTTTCACGCGGAAGCGCGGTGATTTGCAAGGCGAGATCGCCTTGCGGGATAGGATCTTCTTGTTCGAGTTCGATCATGCCGAGGGTGCCTCTGACCCGTGACGCTTCATGGGTATTTCAAGTGGATAGCCGTCTTCTGGAAAAACGTTTCAGCACCAACATACACCGCTCGATGCGTTTCTCGTAAGGCGAACTAAAGGGAAACTCTGCCAAATCGGCTGGATGGCGCCCAACAACGTTTTGGCACAGCAGCCCCTCAAGGCTGGGGTTCCTGCGCTTGCACGGGCGAGTATATCGAGACGCTGGCGCGACGACGACCACCTGAGGCTCATTTGGTCGGTAAATAGACGCTGTATCGGGGCTTTTGCGCGCAACTGTTCTCATGGCGCTGTGCTTTTTCAAGCGATTTGCTATCTTGCCAAACCCGCCGCAAGTCACAGGCGCGCAGTCCTTTACGATGACTACTATAAGAGAAGCCTTGCCATGTCCTCCGTGCCCGCAAGCAGCGCGCAACCTTCGCGCCCGCTGACCCGCAACGACTACAAAACCCTGTCGCTGTCTGCCTTGGGCGGGGCGCTGGAGTTCTACGACTTCATCATTTTCGTGTTTTTCGCCACGGTGGTCGGAAAACTGTTCTTCCCCGTCGACATGCCCGAATGGCTGCGCATGATGCAGACGTTCGGCATCTTCGCCGCCGGCTACCTGGCTCGCCCCCTGGGCGGGATTATCATGGCGCACTTCGGCGACCTGCTGGGCCGCAAGAAAATGTTCACCCTGAGCATTTTCATGATGGCCGTGCCGACCTTGATCATGGGCCTGCTGCCGACCTACGCGCAGATCGGCTTGTGGGCACCGCTCCTGCTCCTGCTGATGCGCATCATCCAGGGCGCGGCCATTGGCGGTGAAGTACCGGGCGCCTGGGTATTCGTCTCCGAACACGTCCCGCCACGCCATATCGGCTACGCCTGCGGCACCCTGACCAGCGGCCTCACCGCCGGCATTCTGCTGGGTTCGCTGGTGGCCACGGCGATCAACTCGATCTACAGCCCGGAGCAGGTTTCGGACTTCGCCTGGCGTATTCCGTTCCTGCTCGGTGGCGTGTTCGGTTTGTTGTCGGTGTACCTGCGCCGCTGGCTGCATGAAACGCCGATCTTCGCTGAAATGCAGCAACGCAAGACCCTGGCCGCCGAGCTGCCGTTGCGCGCGGTACTGCGCGATCACCGTGGCGCCATCGTGTTGTCGATGCTGCTGACCTGGTTGCTGTCGGCGGGCGTCGTGGTGGTCATCCTGATGACCCCGACCGTGCTGCAGACTGTCTACCACTTCAGCCCCACGGTGGCGTTGCAGGCCAACAGCCTGGCCATCGTCACCCTGAGCCTGGGTTGCATCGCCGTCGGCGCACTGGCAGACCGCTTCGGCGCCGGCCGGGTGCTGATCAGCGGTTGCGCCTTACTGCTGGCCACGTCCTGGACGCTTTATCACAGCCTGATGGCCCATCCGGACTGGCTGTTCCCGCTGTACGCCTTGACCGGCCTGTTTGTAGGCACTATCGGCGTGGTGCCTTATGTGATGGTGAAAGCTTTCCCGCCGGTGGTGCGCTTCAGCGGCTTGTCGTTTTCCTACAACGTGGCCTACGCCGTGTTCGGCGGGCTGACGCCGCTGGCGGTGTCGCTGCTGATGAAGGAGAGCCCGATGGGGCCTGCTTACTATGTCGCCGTACTGTGTGTGATGGGTATGGTGGTGGGCGGTTACCTGTGGAAACGCGGTCGGTAAACAGATCCCTTCGTGGCGAGGGAGCTTGCTCCCGCTGGGGCGCGCAGCGGCCCTGAAAAAATGGGCCTGCTGCGCAGTCCAGCGGGAGCAAGCTCCCTCGCCACGACGAATGTGCTTAACCAATGATTACAGTGTGTTTCTGAATTTTCGTATTTCAGCGTCTCACCCCCGCATTTCAAGCCTTCCCCTCCTAATAAGCCCTCGCTGCCAATACTGGCCTTTCATCTAATTGTCACATTCCAGACATAGAGTGTTCACACGGCCTACCGATACTTGGCCCCGATCCAACTATCCCTATCTGCTAGGAGTAAGGCATGAAACTGAAGCGTTTGATGGCGGCAATGACGTTCGTCGCTGCTGGCGTTGCAACTGCCAACGCGGTGGCTGCTGGTGTTGACCCGGCCATCCCGGCTTACGTGAAGACCACTGGTGTGTCGGGCAACTTGTCCAGCGTCGGTTCCGATACCCTGGCCAACCTGATGACCCTGTGGGCCGAGGGTTACAAAAAGGAATACCCGAACGTCAACATTCAGATTCAAGCTGCCGGCTCCGCCACTGCGCCACCTGCGCTGACTGAAGGCACCTCCAACCTGGGCCCGATGAGCCGCAAGATGAAGGACACGGAACTGGCGGCCTTCGAGCAGAAGTACGGCTACAAGCCAACCGCTATCCCGGTTGCCGTGGACGCCCTGGCGGTCTTCGTGCACAAGGACAACCCGATCCAGCACCTGACCATGGAACAGGTCGATGCGATCTTCTCCTCGACGCGTCTGTGCGGCGCCAAAGCCGATGTGAAAACCTGGGGTGACCTGGGCGTGACCGGCGATCTGGCCAACAAGCCGGTGCAACTGTTCGGGCGTAACTCGGTATCCGGCACTTACGGCTACTTCAAGGAAGAAGCCCTGTGCAAAGGCGACTACAAGCCTAACGTGAACGAACAACCGGGTTCGGCTTCGGTCGTGCAGTCGATCAGCTCCTCGCTGAACGGCGTCGGTTACTCGGGCATCGGCTACAAGACCGCCAGTGTGAAGACCGTGGCGTTGGCCAAGAAAGGCAGCACTGACTTCATCGAAGACACTGAAGAAAACGCCCTCAACGGCAAGTATCCGCTGTCGCGTTTCCTCTATGTGTACGTCAACAAAGCTCCGAACAAGCCGCTGGCTCCGCTGGAAGCTGAGTTCGTGAAACTGGTGCTGTCCAAGCAGGGCCAGGAAGTGGTGGTCAAGGATGGCTACATCCCACTGCCAGCCAAAGTGGCCGCCAAGGCCCTGGCTGACCTGGGTCTGAAAGAAGGCAACTAAGTAGCTGGGCGGGGTAAAACCGGCCTTCTGTAGGAGCGAGCTTGCTCGCGAAAGGCGACAGGGCGCCGCGTTTATCCAGAAACGGCGCGTTATCGTTGACGATCTTCGCGAGCAAGCTCGCTCCTACAGAAACTCCTAATTTTTGTGTCCGCTGCCAGCTTTGCTACGCGGCGGATTTCTTGCGTCACTGCATTGTCATCTTTCTGTCATACAGGATCGCTAGGGTGTGCGCATGAATGATCTGGCCAATTCCACCATGACGACGACTTCTCCCCCCAAGCGCATTGATTTCAATACGCCTGAGCTGCAACGCAAGCGCCGCATTCGCGCGCTCAAGGATCGTTTCACCCGTTGGTATGTACTGGTCGGCGGTCTCGCCGTGCTGGCTGCCATTACCCTGATTTTCTTCTTCCTCGCCTATGTCGTTGCGCCGCTGTTCCAGGGCGCCTCGCTGACCAAGGAAGACGCGCTGACGCCCGCCTGGATGCAGGACGCCGGCAAGCCCTTGCTGATCTCGCTTGAAGAACAGAACCAGGTCGCCATGCGGGTTTCCGACAAGGGCCAGGCGCTGTTCTTTGAAGTCGACACTGGCGCTGAACTCAAGCGCGTCGACCTGCCACTGCCGGCCGGTACCCAGGTGGTGTCCATCGGTGAAGACCAGCCGGGCAGCCCGTTGGTGATCCTGGGTCTGTCCAACGGCCAGTCCATGGTGTTCCGCCACACCTACAAGGTGTCCTACCCGGACGGCAAGAAAACCATCAGCCCTGCGATCGAATACCCCTACGGTGAAACGCCGATCGTACTGGATGAGGCCGGCCGCCCGTTGGAGCACGTCGCGCTCAATGCCACCGATACCTCCCTGGTGGTGGCCGGCTCGGCCGGTTCGCACTTGAACGTGCTGACCCTGAGCCGTGAAGAAAACATGATGACCGGCGAAGTCACCAGCGAGCAGAAGCGTGTCGAACTGCCGCAAATGACCGAGCCGGTGAAGGCGATCTTCATCGACCCGCGCCAGCAATGGTTGTATGTGATCAACGGTCGCGCCCTGGCCGATGTGTTCAGCCTGCGCGACAAGAGCCTCAACGGTCGCTACAAACTGCTTGAAGACGGCAATGCCGAAGTCACCGCCAGCACCCAGCTGGTGGGCGGCATCTCGCTGATCGTCGGTAACTCCAAAGGTGGCCTGGCCCAGTGGTTCATGGCCCGCGACCCGGATGGCGAGCAGCGCCTGAAGCAAATCCGGACCTTCCAGATGGGCACTGCGCCCATCGTGGAAATCACGGCTGAGGAACGTCGCAAAGGCTTCACCGCCCTCGACGCTTCCGGCCAGTTCGGCGTGTTCCACAGCACCGCGCACCGCACCTTGCTGGTCGACCCGGTGGTCGACGGCCAGGGCGTGTTCGGCCTGTCACCACGGGCCAACCGCGTGATCGTCGAGGCCGGTGGCAAGCTGCAACCGCTGCTGCTCGACAATCCGCACCCGGAAGTGTCCTGGAGCGCGCTGTGGAGCAAGGTCTGGTACGAGAACTACGACGAGCCTAAATACGTCTGGCAATCGACCGCCGCCAACACCGACTTCGAACCCAAGATGAGCCTGGCACCGCTGACCTTCGGTACGCTGAAGGCCGCGTTCTACGCGATGTTGCTCGCCGCGCCGCTGGCCGTTGCCGCCGCCATCTACACGGCTTACTTCATGGCCCCGACCCTGCGCCGCAAGGTCAAGCCGGTGATCGAGTTGATGGAAGCGATGCCGACGGTGATCCTCGGCTTCTTCGCCGGCCTGTTCCTGGCGCCCTATGTGGAAGGGCACTTGCCGGGGATTTTCAGCCTGCTGATGCTGTTGCCGATCGGCATCCTGGTGGCCGGCTTTGTGTTCAGCCGCTTGCCTGAGTCGATCCGCCTGCGCGTTCCCGATGGCTGGGAAAGCGCGATCCTGATCCCGGTGATCCTGTTCGTGGGCTGGCTCTCGCTGTACATGAGCCCGTACCTGGAAACCTGGTTCTTCGGCGGTGACATGCGCATGTGGATCTCCCACGACCTGGGCATCACCTACGACCAGCGCAACGCCCTAGTGGTCGGCCTGGCCATGGGCTTTGCGGTGATCCCGAACATCTACTCCATCGCCGAAGACGCCGTGTTCAGTGTGCCGCGCGGCCTGACCCTGGGCTCCCTGGCCCTGGGCGCCACGCCATGGCAGACCATGACCCGCGTGGTCATCCTCACCGCCAGCCCGGGCATCTTCTCTGCCCTGATGATCGGCATGGGCCGCGCGGTCGGCGAGACCATGATCGTGCTGATGGCCACCGGTAACACGCCGGTGATGGAGATGAACCTGTTCGAAGGCCTGCGCACGTTGGCGGCCAACGTCGCGGTGGAAATGCCCGAGTCGGAAGTAGGCGGCAGTCACTACCGCGTGCTGTTCCTCTCGGCGCTGGTGCTGCTGCTGTTCACGTTCATCATGAACACCCTCGCCGAGCTGATTCGTCAGCGTCTGCGCAAGAAATACTCGTCGCTTTAAGAAAGGTAGAAGTCTGTGAAACAGAACTCCCTGAATGGATGGTTCAAGAGCGGCGCCCCGGGCGTCTGGATCAGCGGTGGCGCGGTGTCCATCGCGGTCATCATGACCCTGGGTTTGCTGGCGGTGATTGCGGTGCGCGGTTTGGGCCACTTCTGGCCGGCTGACCTGATCCAGGCCAACTACAACGTGCCGGGCCAGGAAAACCATATCGTCATCGGCGAAGTGGTGCAGAAGGAAGAAGTCCCCCGCGAGCGCCTGAAAAGCGCTGGCCTGCCGGTGCCCGACGAGGGGCCGGAGTTCATGACTCGCGAGCTGATCAAGGTCGGCAACCGCGACTTGAACGGCAATGATTTCACCTGGATCGTCGGTGAATGGTTGAAGGACCAGACCAAACCGGTGCAGTTGATGACCATCGAGCGACGTGAGTGGGGTAACTTCTACGGCACCCTGGTCAACGTCAAGCAGGACGGCAAGGTCGTCGCCGAAGGCGAGGCCGCGTGGCCGGAGCTGCAAGCTCGCGTAGATCGGGTCAACAAGCTCGCCGCCCAGCTCAAGAGCCTGGAAAAAACCGATATCGGCGCGATCAACGCCGGGCTGGAGCGCGTCCGCCTGCACGGCCGCAAGCTGGAACTGGAAGGCAAGCTCGACGCCGCCGCCCAAGCCGACATGGACGCCGACCGCGCCGAACTGAATGCCCGCTATCAGGACATCGAAGCGCGCCTGGCCGACCTGCACGCGCAGTTCAACCGTGACGCGCTGACGGCTCGTGACGGCAACGGCAAGGAAATCGAAATCGGCATCGGCAAGGTGGTGCATGCCTACCAGCCGAACGCCATGGGCACGATGACCAAGATCGGCTTCTACTTCAGCAAGGTCTGGGAGTTCTTGAGCGACGACCCACGGGAAGCCAACACCGAAGGCGGGATCTTCCCGGCGATCTTCGGCACCGTGATGATGACCCTGATCATGGCGATGATCGTGACGCCGTTCGGCGTGCTGGCGGCGGTGTACCTGCGTGAGTACGCCAAGCAGAACGCCCTGACGCGGATCATCCGCATCGCGGTCAACAACCTGGCGGGCGTGCCGGCCATCGTTTACGGCGTGTTCGGCCTGGGCTTCTTCGTGTATGTACTGGGTGGCTCGGTGGATCGGCTGTTCTTCGCCGAAGCCTTGCCGGCGCCGACCTTCGGCACGCCGGGCCTGCTCTGGGCCTCGCTGACCCTGGCGCTGCTGGCGGTGCCGGTGGTGATCGTGGCGACTGAAGAAGGCCTGGCGCGCATACCTCGCACCGTGCGTGAAGGGTCCCTGGCACTCGGCGCGACCAAGGCGGAGACGCTATGGAAGATCGTGCTGCCGATGGCCAGCCCGGCGATGATGACCGGCATGATCCTCGCCGTGGCCCGTGCCGCCGGTGAAGTGGCGCCGCTGATGCTGGTCGGCGTGGTGAAGCTGGCCCCGTCGCTGCCGTTGGACGGTAACTACCCATACCTGCACCTTGACCAGAAGATCATGCACCTGGGCTTCCATATCTATGACGTCGGCTTCCAGAGCCCCAACGTTGAAGCGGCGCGGCCGCTGGTGTACGCCACCGCGTTGCTGCTGGTGCTGGTGATCGCCACGCTCAACCTGTCGGCGGTGTGGATACGTAACCACCTGCGCGAGAAGTACAAGGCGCTGGACAGCTGACACGATCCAATGTGGGAGGGGGATTGCCCCCTCCCACATTGGACCGCGCCATACACAGAATTTGAGTAAGCCGCCCCCGGCGGTTCAATGAAATGAATTGGTAGCACAGGGAGCATCCCATGCAACATGAAACCCATTCCCACGGCATCAACATGTCTGCCCTGGGTCGCGACAAGCAGAGCCTGAGTCTGGCCCAGGAAACCGTGGCCATCGAAGTGCCCGGCCTGAGCCTCTACTACGGTGAAAAGCAGGCGCTGTTCGACGTCAGCATGAACATCCCCAAGCAGCGCGTGACCGCCTTCATCGGCCCGTCGGGCTGCGGCAAGTCCACATTGCTGCGCACCTTCAACCGCATGAACGACCTGGTGGACGGTTGCCGTGTGGAAGGCGCGATCAACCTCTACGGCACCAACATCTACCGCAAGGGCGAAGATGTGGCCGAGTTGCGCCGCCGGGTGGGCATGGTGTTCCAGAAGCCCAACCCGTTTCCCAAGACCATCTATGAAAACGTGGTCTATGGCCTGCGCATCCAGGGCATCAACAAGAAGCGCATCCTCGATGAAGCCGTGGAATGGGCGCTCAAGGGAGCCGCGCTGTGGGATGAGGTCAAGGACCGTCTGCACGAGTCGGCCCTGGGCCTGTCCGGCGGCCAGCAGCAGCGCCTGGTGATCGCGCGCACCATCGCCGTGGAGCCTGAAGTGCTGTTGCTCGACGAACCGTGCTCAGCGCTCGACCCGATCTCGACGCTCAAAGTCGAAGAACTGATCTACGAGCTCAAGTCCAAGTTCACCATCGTCATCGTGACCCACAACATGCAGCAGGCGGCGCGGGTTTCCGACTACACCGCGTTCATGTACATGGGCAAGCTGGTGGAGTTTGGCGATACCGATACCCTGTTCACCAATCCGGCGAAGAAGCAGACCGAAGACTACATCACCGGTCGCTATGGCTAGGAAGCTGTGGTTCTGATTGCACTGACGCTGCGGTTCTCCGCACCTTACCGGACGCTCCAAGGACGCCAACATGATTAGCAAAGAA
This sequence comes from Pseudomonas sp. R11-23-07, assembly GCF_003852295.1. Taxonomy (NCBI): domain Bacteria; kingdom Pseudomonadati; phylum Pseudomonadota; class Gammaproteobacteria; order Pseudomonadales; family Pseudomonadaceae; genus Pseudomonas; species Pseudomonas sp. R11-23-07. The sequence goes on along the minus strand of NZ_CP027761.1, from coordinate 5,580,828 downwards.
GGCCTTACCCACCACATCTCCGCGCAGTTCAACGCCGAGCTTGAGGAAGTGCGCAGCCACCTCCTGGCGATGGGCGGCCTGGTGGAGAAGCAAGTCAACGATGCGGTCACCGCGCTGATCGAGGCCGACTCGGGCCTGGCCCAGCAAGTGCGTGAAATCGATGACCAGATCAACCAGATGGAACGCAACATCGACGAGGAGTGCCTGCGCATCCTGGCGCGGCGCCAACCGGCGGCGTCCGACCTGCGCTTGATCATCAGCATCTCCAAGTCGGTGATCGACCTCGAGCGTGTCGGCGACGAAGCCACCAAGATCGCCCGCCGCGCCATCCAGCTGTGCGAAGAAGGCGAAGCGCCGCGTGGTTACGTGGAAGTGCGCCATATCGGCGACCAGGTGCGCAACATGGTGCGCGATGCCCTCGACGCGTTTGCGCGCTTCGATGCGGACCTGGCGCTGTCGGTGGCTCAGTACGACAAGGTCATCGATCGCGAATACAAGACCGCCCTGCGTGAACTGGCCACCTACATGATGGAAGACCCGCGCTCTATCTCGCGTGTCTTGAGCATCATCTGGGTGCTGCGCTCCCTGGAGCGCATCGGCGACCATGCGCGCAATATCTCGGAATTGGTGATTTACCTGGTGCGCGGCACCGACGTTCGGCACATGGGCCTCAAGCGCATGAAAGCCGAAGTTGAAGGCAATGCTGATCTTATCCCTAATGTTCCGAGCGAATCTGACGATAAGTAAGGTTGCCCGAGAAATTAACGCCCGGCCATTGGCCGGGCGTTTTCGTTTGCGGCGAGCGGAATTTATTGCGGATAGGGCCAAATAAGTCCTAACGTGACTGCAGAGTTTTGGCAAACTGCCATCAGTCAGGCGTACTGCCAGCAAGGTTTTATAGGATGAAGGGTCGATGAGCAAAGTCAGTGTGTTGGTGGTGGATGACGCCTCGTTTATTCGCGACCTGGTGAAGAAGTGCCTGCGCAATTACTTCCCCGGGATCCAGATCGAAGATGCGGTGAACGGCAAGAAGGCGCAATCCATTCTGATGCGCGAGTCTTTCGACCTGGTGCTGTGCGACTGGGAAATGCCGGAGATGTCCGGGCTTGAGCTGTTGACCTGGTGCCGCGAGCAAGCCCATCTGAAGGCCATGCCGTTCGTGATGGTGACCAGCCGCGGCGACAAGGAAAACGTGGTGCAGGCGATCCAGGCCGGGGTTTCCGGTTACGTCAGCAAGCCGTTCACCAACGAACAATTGCTGAACAAGGTCAAGCAGGCGCTGCACAAGATCGGCCGCCTCGACGCGTTGATCGCCAGCGCGCCAACCAAGATGAACTCGGCCTTCGGCAACGACTCCCTGAGCGCGCTGACCGGTGGCAAGCCTGACGCCGTCAAGCCGGCACCAGCGGCCGCAGCCCCGAGCAGGGGCCTGCTCAACAGCGCGCCTGTCACCGCCGCCCCGGCCCCTTCGCCTGCCGGCGGACGTGGTCAAGGCCAGTTGCGCCTGTCCAGCGGCACCCAGCAATGCGTGATCAAGGCGCTGAGCATCAAGGAGGCGTTGTTGGTGGTGCGTCGCGGTGAGGTCCTGCCCCAGGTGCTGGAAAGCGCCGTGCTCGACCTGGAGCAAGGCGAAAACGCTGAAGTGGCGCGCCTCAATGGCTACCTGCACGCAATCGTTGCCTACGAGCCCAAGCCCGACAGCGACTGGCTGCAGCTGACCTTCCGGTTTATCGACCAGGATGCGCAGAAGCTGGACTACATCTCCCGCCTGATCGCGCGGGGCACGGCGCAGAAGCATTTCGTGCCGGGTGCGTGATCCGAAGGATGGCCAGTAACCAATGTGGGAGGGGGCTTGCCCCCGATTGCGGAGTATCAGTCACTGTATCGGGTGGCTGACACACCGCTATCGGGAGCAAGCCCCCTCCCACAATGGGTAGTCAATCCAGCATCAACACCTTGGCCAGCACGATCTTCGGCCCTTTCATCTTCTTGATGATGATCCGCAAGCCTTCAACCTCCAGCACTTCTTCCTCTTCCGGCACCCGTTTCAGGGTGTCGTAGATCAGGCCGGCCAGGGTTTCGGCTTCGATGTGGTCCAGGTCGACGCCGAGCAGGCGCTCTACCTTGAACAGTGGGGTGTCGCCACGCACCAGCAGCTTGCCCGGCTGGTAGGCGAGGATGCCGCGCTCGGCCTTGCGGTGTTCGTCCTGAATATCGCCCACCAGCACTTCCAGCACGTCTTCCATGGTCAGGTAGCCAATGATCTTGCCATCGGCTTCTTCCACCAGGGCGAAGTGCGCGCCGCCTTTGCGGAACTGCTCCAGCAACTGCGACAACGGCATGTGGCGCGATACGCGCTCCAGCGGGCGGGTCAGTTCGGCCAGGTTGAACGACTCGGGGATATGGTCCAGGGCCGCCAGTTCAAGTAGCAGGTCCTTGATGTGCAACAGGCCCACAAACTCATTGCGCACCGCGTCATACACCGGGTAACGGCTGAATTTATGGCGGCGGAACAGCGCGAGGATTTCCTTGAGGGGCGCGTTGAAGTCCAGGGTGACCAGGTCTTCCCGGGAGTTGGCCCAGTCCACCACTTCCAGTTCGCCCATTTCCACGGCGGAGGCGAGTACACGCATGCCTTGGTCGCTGGGGTCCTGGCCACGGCTGGAGTGCAGGATCAGCTTGAGTTCTTCGCGGCTGTAATGGTGTTCGTGATGCGGGCCGGGCTCGCCTTGACCTGCGATGCGCAAGATAGCATTGGCGCTGGCGTTGAGCAGGTAGATCGCCGGGTACATCGCCCAGTAGAACAGGTAGAGCGGCACGGCGGTCCACAGCGACAGCAATTCGGGCTTGCGGATGGCCCAGGATTTGGGGGCCAGCTCACCGACCACGATGTGCAGGTAGGAAATCACGAAGAAGGCGGCAAAGAACGACACGCCCTTGATCACTTCCGGCGACTCAACGCCTGCGGCGCCCAGCAACGGCTCGAGGATATGGGCGAAGGCCGGCTCACCGACCCAGCCCAGGCCCAGGGAGGCGAGGGTGATGCCCAGCTGGCAGGCCGACAGGTAAGCGTCGAGCTGGCTGTGCACGGTGCGCAGGATCTGCCCGCGCCAGCCGTTGGTGTGGGCGATGGCCTCGACTCGCGTCGAGCGCAGTTTGACCATGGCAAATTCCGCCGCAACGAAGAAACCGTTGAGCAGTACCAGGACCAGTGCAAATAGAATCATGCCGAAATCGGCGAAAAGTGTAGCGAGGGTGATACCAGGGGAAGGGTCCATGATGGGGTTTTGCAGGTTCCGTATGTTCAATAAGGGGGGAGCAGGCCTGAAAAGCAGGCCCAAGTCGGCCAATGTAGCGGCTGACGGGGCGCTTGCCTAGTACTCACTGCCGGGCGGGGCCTGGAATACACCCTCCAAAACCAAGCAAATCCACTGTGGGAGGGGGCTTGCTCCCGATAGCGGTGGGTCAGTCGGCACTTCTCATACTGTTGCACCGCTATCGGGAGCAAGCCCCCTCCCACCTTTATCTTGTGGCGTCTGCGGGTTATTCGTCGGTGCCGATCACCTGCGAGCGGGTCACCTGCGCGGGGGGGAAGTGGCAGGTAAACGTGCTGCCGTGCCCCAGCACGCTGCTGATTTCCAGGCGGGCGCGATGGCGCAGCAGCACATGCTTGACGATCGCCAGGCCCAGCCCGGTGCCGCCGGTGTTGGAGTTGCGGCTGGAATCGACGCGGTAGAAGCGTTCGGTCAAGCGCGGCAGGTGCTTGGCGTCGATGCCGATACCGGAATCCTGCACGCTCAGGTGCGCGCCGTGTGCGTCAGCCCACCAGCGGATGCGGATATTGCCGTTGTCCTGGGTGTATTTCACCGCGTTGAACACCAGGTTGGAGAACGCACTGCGCAGCTCGCCCTCGCTGCCCTTGAGCAACACCAGCGGGTCGGCTTCCAGGGTAATGTGCTGGCCGCGCTCGCCGGACAGGGCCTTGGCGTCATTCTTGATGGTGTACAGCAGGCTCTGCACGGCCACGGGGTGGTTGTCCGACGGATAATCAGTGGCTTCAAGCTTGGCCAGCAGCAACAGGTCGTTGAGCAGGGTTTGCATGCGTGAGCCTTGCTGCTGCATTTGCTGCAGGGCACGGCTCCAGCGCGGGTTGATCGCCTCGACATTGTCGAGCAGCGTCTCCAGATAGCCGCAGATCACCGTCAACGGTGTGCGCAACTCGTGGGAAACGTTGGCGACGAAGTCTTTGCGCATCTGTTCCAACTGATGGATGCGGGTCACGTCGCGCACCAGCATCAAGTGTTCGTTGTTGCCGTAGCGCGTCAGGTACAGCTGGATACGCACGCGGTCGTTGGTGGGCGAGGGGATTTCCAGGGCTTCTTCGTAGTTGTCCTGCTCGAAGTATTCCTTGAAGCGCGGATGGCGCACCAGGTTGGTCACCGGCTGGCCGCTGTCCTGGGGCGTCTTGAGGCCCAGCAGGGTCTCGGCGGCGCGGTTCCACCATTCCAGGTTGCCGTCGCTGTCGAGCATGATCACCGCGTCCTTGAGCGCGGCAGTGGACTCCTGTACCCGGTCGATCACCGCTTGCAGGCGCCCGCGCACCCGTTGGTCGCGGCGTTGCAGGTGGTAGATGCTGTCGAACACCTCGCCCCACAGGCCATAGCCATCGGGCGGTGCTTCGTCGGGTTTGTGCTGGCGCAGCCATTCATGCAGGCGCAGCAATTGTTTGAGGGTCCAGCCCAGGTACAGCGCGATGCCGATGGCCAGGCTCCAGCCGTAATAACCACTGATCAGCCCGACCAGCAGGCAACCGGTGATCAGCAGGAGCATGTGGCGAATCAGGGTGCCATGCCAGTTTTGGTTCACTTGAACATGCGTCCTTGTCAGCTGTTAAGTCAGGAGACGGCGGGCCGGCTCAGCCCTTGGTGGAAAACCGGTAACCCGTGCCGCGCACGGTTTGTACCAGATTCTCATAGGCATCGCCCAAGGCTTTGCGCAGGCGGCGGATATGCACGTCGACCGTGCGCTCCTCCACGTACACATTGCCGCCCCACACCTGGTCCAGCAGTTGGCCGCGGGTGTAGGCACGTTCCTGGTGAGTCATGAAAAACTGCAGCAGGCGGTATTCGGTCGGGCCCATTTCGGCCGGCTTGCCGTCGATGGTCACCCGGTGGCTGATCGGGTCCAGGATCAGGCCGTCGACTTCGATAGGCGCTTCGCCATCGGTCGGGCCGGCCCGGCGCAGTACGGCTTTGAGGCGCGCGACCAGCTCTCGAGGGGAAAACGGCTTGGTGATGTAGTCATCGGCGCCGACTTCCAGGCCCTGGATCTTGTTGTCCTCTTCGCCCTTGGCGGTGAGCATGATGATCGGGATATCCCCGGTCAGCTCGTCACGCTTGAGGCGCCGGGCCAGTTCGATGCCGGAGGTGCCGGGGAGCATCCAGTCGAGCAGGATCAGGTCCGGCTTGCGGTCGACGATAATGGCATGGGCCTGCTGGGAGTTCTCCGCCTCCATGCAGTCGTAGCCGGCCATTTCCAACGCAACGGCGATCATCTCGCGAATGGGCGCTTCGTCGTCAACAATCAGAATGCTCCTGCCAACCATGCTCAAAATCCTCTTGTCATTTAACTGTCTTGCGCCGCATTAGATAACGGAATTATTGCAGTCGTGTGACAGTAATTTAGTCGCTTGGGCAATTCATGGCACTCTGGACTACCCTTTGGGTCCGAATCCTGACAACCACAAAAGGAAGGTTCCGATGACTTACAGCACGATTTCCTGGAAAGCCCTGCTGGTAGCGGCCGCATTGACACTGCCGGGCCTGGCCTTCGCCGCAGAACCTGCGATGACGAAAGATGGGATGTTGGTCGATCACAAGGGCTTGACCCTCTACACCTTCGACAAGGATGCCGATGGCAAATCAGTGTGCAAGGACCAGTGCGCGACCAACTGGCCGCCACTGAAGGCGGAGTCTACCGATACCACGGCTGGCGACTGGACAGTCATCACCCGCGACGACCAGACCAGCCAATGGGCCTACAAAGGCAAGCCGGTCTACACCTACAAGGATGACAAGAAGGCCGGGGACAAGACCGGTGATGGCAAGGGTGGGGTTTGGCACATCATCAAGCCTTGAGGCTGTTGCGCCTCTAAGACCATCGGGGGCAAGCCCCCTCCCACAATTGATTTGTGAACGCTTTCAAATGTGGGAGGGAGCTTGCCCCCGATAGCGTCAGAACCGTCACCGCAATCCTCTCATCGCAACCCGTAGTCAGCCACAATCCCCACGAAAATCGCCAACCCCGCCCAATGGTTGTGCAAGAAGGCCTTGAAGCACTTCATGCGATCCCTGTCCCGGGTGTACCAGAATTCCCAGGCAAAACAGCCCGCCGCCGCCAGCAGCCCGAGGTGGAACCAGCCGCCCAGTTCGAACCGAGCCCCCGCGAGCAACAGGCACACCAGCGCCAGGCCCTGCAGGGTGAGAATGATCACACGGTCAGCATCACCAAACAGAATCGCGGTGGATTTCACCCCGATCTTCACGTCGTCGTCGCGGTCGGTCATCGCGTAATAGGTGTCGTAACCCACCGTCCACAACAGGTTGGCGATGTACAGCAGCCACGCCTCGGCCGGCAGGTGGCCGGTCTCGGCCGTGAACGCCATCGGCATACCCCATGAAAACGCCGCGCCCAATACCACCTGCGGGTAATAGGTGTAGCGCTTCATGAACGGATAGCTCGCCGCCAGCGCCAGCCCGCCGAGGGACAGCAGGATGGTGCTGGCGTTGGTCAGCAGCACCAGCAGGAAGCTGACGCCCATCAACAGCGCAAAAAACACCAACGCCTCTTTCGAACTGATCCTGCCGCTGACCAGCGGACGTTGCTCGGTGCGTTTCACATGGCCGTCGACCTTGCGGTCGGCCCAGTCATTGATCACACAGCCACCGGCACGGGTCAGCACCACGCCCAGCACGAAAATCAGGATATTGAGCAGCGACGGCGAGCCCTTGCCGGCGATCCACAGCGCCCATAGCGTCGGCCACAGCAGCAGGTAGATGCCGATAGGCTTGTCCATGCGCGTCAGCTGAATGAAATCCCAGGCCCTGGGATTCAGGCGATTCAAGGATTTGAGTGCACGTTGATACATCAGCGGTTCTCCGGATGGTCATGCAGCACCTGCCAGAAGCTCGGCAGAAAGACTTCCGCCACCAGCACGCTCAGCGAGCCGCGATCAAAGCGCGAGCGACGTGCCCACAGCCCGTCGGCCTGATCCGCCGTGGGTAGCCATGGCCCTGGGTAATGGCACACCTCGATCGGCTGGCGGGTAAAGGCGCGGTCGCAGAACAACAACTCGCCCAGCGACCGGCTGCCCAACTCATCCATATGCAAGCCGTCGCCCTGCAACGCGTCGCGCGACGCGACACTGCGGGCAAATACCCAGGGTTGGCCATGCCCGCGCAAATACACCTCGCGTACCCAGCCGATAGTCGCCGGGGGCAGGTCCAGCGCCGCGCATTCATCGTCGCGCAACGCTTGCCAGCCCTCTAGCAGCGGCGTCACGCTGAAGCCGTTCTCGGACAGCCCCGTCAGCCGCCGCGTCAGCGAGCCTTCATCGAACAGCCAATCGAGGGTCAGGGGCGCAGGCATTGGGCTCAGCAGGCTCTGGGGCAGCCATTGGCGAGCATCGGAAGGGGCAATTGAGTGCGGCACGGCGAGTCAATATTGGCAGCAAAAGAGGCGGCGAGCTTACCATGGCGACCTGAACTTTTGCCGCGCTGAACCGGCCGTTTGCGCCGATCGTGCTTGCATCTGCCGGCCGCGATCAGTACAAAACGCCCTGAGCCGAGCGGCAGCGCAGGTTTATCGACCGTCGGCCAAGATGCCTGGACCCTGAGGAAGCAAGTAATGAAGAAGTGGCAATGTATCGTCTGTGGCCTGATTTACAACGAAGCGGATGGCTGGCCGGATGACGGAATCGCGCCTGGCACCCCGTGGCAGGACGTCCCGGAAGATTGGCTGTGCCCGGACTGCGGTGTGGGCAAGATGGATTTCGAAATGATCGAAATCGGCTAATTCGAAGTTTACGAAACCTACTACAAGGAGAAAGGAATGAACGCACCTGTCGTGATCATTGGCACAGGATTGGCCGGTTACAACGTAGCTCGGGAGTTTCGCAAGCTCGACGGCGACACCCCATTGCTGCTGATCACCGCAGATGACGGGCGCTCCTACTCCAAGCCCATGCTCTCCACCGGGTTTGGCAAGAACAAGGAAGCCGATGGCCTGAGCATGGCTGAACCTGGTGCCATGGCCGAGCAGCTCAAGGCGCAAGTGCGCACCCACACGCGTATCAGCGGCATTGACCCAGGCCACAAGCGTCTGTGGATCGGCGAGGAATCGGTGGCCTATCGTGACCTGATCCTGGCGTGGGGCGCAGAGACTGTCCGCGTACCCGTGGAGGGTGACGGCGCCGAGCTGGTTTTCCCGATCAATGATCTCGAAGACTACGCGCGCTTTCGCGCCGCAGCTGCCGGCAAACGCCGCGTGCTGCTGCTCGGCGCCGGCCTGATCGGCTGTGAATTTGCCAACGACCTGATCCTTGGCGGCTATGAAGTCGATCTGGTCGCGCCGTGCGAACAGGTTATGCCGACCCTGCTGCATCCGGCAGCGGCGGCTGCGGTGCAAGCCGGGCTGGAAGGGCTTGGCGCGCGTTTCCACCTGGGGCCGGTGCTCAACCGCCTGCTGCGCAGCGCTGACGGTCTCGAAGCCCATTTGTCCGACGGTGAAGTGATCCAGTGCGACCTGGTGGTGTCCGCCATCGGCCTGCGCCCGCGCATAGACCTGGCGGCGGCGGCCGGCCTGCAAGTCAACCGCGGCATCATGGTGGACCGTCACCTCAAGACCTCCCACGCCAATATCTACGCCTTGGGCGACTGCGCCGAAGTCGATGGCTTGAACCTGCTGTACGTCATGCCCTTGATGAGTTGCGCCCGCGCCTTGGCCCAGACCCTGGCCGGCAACGCCACGGCCGTCAGCTACGGGCCGATGCCGATCACCGTGAAAACCCCCGTCTGCCCGCTGGTGGTCTCACCGCCTCCACGCGGCAGCGAAGGCGTGTGGAGTGTCGAAGGCGAGGGTGCCGACATCAAGGCCCTGTGCCGCGACGCCAGCGGTCGCCTGCTGGGCTACGCGCTGACCGGTACCGCCGTCATGGAAAAACTGGCATTGAACAAGGAACTTCCGCCGCTGCTGGCGTAAATGCTGGTCGTTCTGTCGGAATCAGCCCCTTCTTACCCATAGAAAGGTCGCGGCGAGACTGGCGGAGCGTGCGAGGGCATGCCATCCTCACTCCCGTCTGCCGCAGAGTAGAGCCTGCGGCGCCTTGGCGCTGCTCCACCAGAGAGCAGCACGGACATAACAACAAAAAACCGTCAAAGAGGCTTCATATATGCGTAAACCAGATCTCGCAGCCGCCATCGCTGAAAAAGCCGATCTCACCAAAGAACAGGCCAACCGCGTACTCAACGCCGTTCTCGAAGAAATCACCGGCGCCCTGCACCGCAAGGACAGCGTCACCCTGGTCGGCTTCGGCACTTTCCTGCAACGCCATCGCGGTGCCCGCACCGGCAAAAACCCGCAAACCGGTGAGCCTGTGAAGATCAAGGCCAGCAACACCGTAGCGTTCAAGCCGGGCAAGTCGCTCAAAGACAGCGTCAACCCGTAAAAAGCGGCACCGTTCTCGAAGGGAGGCGGGGAGGGTAAGAAGAATGGGCACGCCAACTGGGTTGGGTGCCCATTTTTAGTGGGCCTTGAATAAGGCCTGCGCGCTGATGACAGCTTTGTTTACTCGTTCCGATGCAGCGGTGCTGTCTACCCGCAAGTCGGGGGACAAGCGCTCATAATCCATCGGCTCATTCTCTGCCAGCGCGCCGCGAAGATGGGCAATCACCCTGAAGATGAGGTGATCCATACGCCAGGCGGTCCTTAAATAAATCTGCCCATTTGTGCAGTCAATATTGAGGCAGTCTTGGCAAATCGTTCGATTCAGGCAGTCCACCCTTTTTCGGCACACCATTTCTGTACGTCCGCGATCAACGCCGCTGAAACCGGCTGTAGATTGGGCAGCTTTTTTTCGTATTTTTTTATGCTCTCAATAAAAAAAGTAATAAACGCCGCACCGATTATTTTGCGCTGAGCGTCCACATCTTTTTTATGCGGAATGAAATCTTCCTCATTCATGGCGATATCGAGACCGAACATCTTGTCCTTGGCGTAGTAACGGCAAAATGTCTTACGTTCTAGGGCCTTCGGCAGGCATCGCATACAGACCGCCAGTTCCCAGTCCAGCGTGGGATACTTTTTTTCAAGCGTCTCGCTCAAGCCATTTAACTCGTCGGTGATTTCAAAGACTTTGGTCCAACTCGGTGAGTCCGATGTCGTATCGACTCGCATAAAGTAATCCTTATATCAGTGCCTACATTTGTTACCCGGAGGTAGTTTTCCTCGGCGTTTGAAATATTTCCCTATTTTTAACCTTTCCCATACCTGCATATTGCCCTTCGTCGGTGCCGCCATGACGCGTTTATAAGCAAGATTTTTGGCTTTAAGCCACTTTTGGGTATACCGCCGGTTCGGATTTACGGTTTCACCGACTTTCCATACCTCACCCTTTTTCAAATAGACCTGACCAATTGGCTTTTTATGACCCCATTGCATCTCATCATAAAAGCCATCCTTCTTCGCAATCAGATAGTAAAGCTCGGGGGCCAATCCCCATGGATCAATCCAGGATATTGGATTGGGGGCGTACTGGTAAAAATTGAGTCCGCCATCCAATTCGATCGGATCCGGCGTCGTAAACCGCCCCACATCCGGATCATAAAACCTGAACGTATTGAAATGCAGCCCTGTCTCCCGATCCAGGTACTGTCCCTGAAACCGCAGATTCTGCTCTTCAATGTAATAAGGCTCGCGCACCTCTTCCAGCGTATTGCCCCACACCCGATACGTCGCCTGCCAGACGTTGTGTCCGTCGGCCTCGGTGAGCTGCTCCGGCAGGCCGTTCAGGTCGTTGTGGTAATAGCGAATTTTCTGCAGCGGCCCGCTTCCGTCGACGCGGGCCAGAGGCTCGTAGCCTTCGTCCTGATAAACATAAAGACTCGTCTGACTGTGCTTATGCTCCTGCAGCAACCGCAAACCATCCCAGGTAAATCGCGTTTCTCCCAGCGGATACCCATCGCTGCCATGCTCGGTTTTCTCGATGCGTCGGCCCAGCGGGTCATACGTCATCCTGACGACGCTGCCATCGTCATTACGCACTTCAATCAATCGGCTTTCAGCGTCATACGCAAAGCGCTGCACGCCGCGCTTGGCACTGCGTTTCTCGATCATCCGCCCAAACGCGTCATAGCGGTAACGCTTGTCCTGATAGGTCAGCAGCTTGTTATGCACCACCAACCCGGCGCCTGCCTGCGGGCCGTCGAGCAGGTTGGCGGCGGCGTCGTAGGCGAAGGTTTCGCGCTGGCCATGCAGGTTGTCCTGACTGGCGATGATGCGGCCGGTGGCGTCGTAGTGCAGTAGCTGGCGGTGTTGTGCGGCGGGTTGCTGGTCGAGTTTGCCAATCAGGTTGTCGGCGGGGTCGTATTCGAAGTGCTTTTGCGCCGCTGCCGGCATCAATGAGGGCTGACTCGCCAGGCGGCGTTGGCGTGCGCGCAGTCGGCCGCTGCGGTCGTATTCGCTGCGGGTGCTGAGCTGGCCCTGGGTGCGCAGCACTTCGCGGTGCAGGCGGTCGCGTTCGAAGTCGCTGATGACCTGGCCGTCGAGGTTGATCTGGTGCAGGTGGCCGCTGCCGTAGTACAGGCGATTGAGCCAACGGCCGTCCGGCAGTTGGGTCTGGATCAGGTTGCCGAGTTCGTCGTAGTGGTGTTGCAGGGTGCCTGCCGAGCTCTGTTCGGCAAGCAGCTGGCCGAGCGGATCGTAACTGAACCCCAAGGCCTGGGCGTTGCCTTGCAGGTCGGTGAAAGTGACGGCCGTCAGTTGATCCACTTCATCGTAGCTGTAGTCGGTACGACCATCGTCGGTGGTTTTAGCAATCAGTCGGCCGACCGCATCGCGCTCCAGCCGATGAACGATGGGGGCGGGTGGCGTTTCAGGAACAATCGCCAGTCCATTGCCAAACGGCGCAGGCATGGCCGTCACCGTAATGACATTGTCGAGCGGGTCGTAGGCATAGCGTTTGGCGCTGCCATCGAGGTCTTGCTGTTCAGTCAGCCGATCGCCGGCATCCCACGCAAACCGGTAGCTTTCACCGTTTTCATTGACCAGCGCTTGCAACCGCCCGTAGCTGTCATAGCCGAACTGCACCTGTCGGCCATGGGCATCGGTGCGCTGGCGTACCTGGCCACGCCGGTTGTGTTGATAAAGCGTGGTGTGCCCGGCGGGATCGGTATAGCCCACCAATTGCCCGCTGACATCACGCTGGAACTGTTCGCTGCGTCCGTCCGGCAGTTGGCTGCTGAGCAGTCGCCCCTGGGCGTCATAGCTGAACTGCGTGCGCTCGCCGAGGGCATCGGTGATGACCTGCAGATAACCGCGCTCGTCGTAGCTGAACCGCGTTGGGTAACCCGAGCAATCGACATGCTCGACCAATTGCCCGAACGGGTTCCAGCGCAGCTTTTTGCTTTTACCGGTGGCATCGACGATTTCCACGACCTGCCCGTGGGCGTCATAGCGGTAACGGGTGACGTGGCCCAGCGGATCGGTTTCGGCGATGCAATTGCCGCGCGGGTCGTAGCGATACTGCCAACTGTTATCGGCGGCGTCGGTTTCCACCAGCGGCAGCGCCCAATGCTCCAGCCACAAGGTGGAGTCGCTGCGGCCCAGCGGGTCGGTTTCACCGATAAGGTTGCCGGCGTCGTCGTAGCTGTATTCGTAGCGGCCCCCCAACGGGTCAGTGGCGCTTAGCAGTTGGCGTTCGTCGTTCCAGTCGAAAAGCCAGGTCTGGTCGAGGTTGTCGCTGTATCGAATGATCTGGTGCTGAGTGTTCCACAGGCGCGTGCTGACGCGCTGCAAGCCATCGGTGATGCGGGTGAGGCCGGCCTGCAAGTCATAGTCGAACTGGTAAGCGTCGCCCTCATCGGTCCAGTGTCGAACGACTCGCCATTCCAGGCCTTCAACCAAGGCCCATTCATAGAAGCAGCGCAACCCAGTGGGCAACTGGTGCTCCACCATCCGGCGTCCGGCATCGTAGGCGAAGCGCCGTTGTACCTGCTCGGTTGCATCGCGAACCACGGCCAACTGACCGGCCGCGTCATAGGCATAGCTGACCAGCACTTCGCGACGTTGATCGGGGTACAGGCGTTCGATCCGGACCACGCAGTCGAGGTCGCGGACCAGCTCAACCCGCACCAGGTCAAACGTATCGCGCAGGCGCAGCAGGCGCCCGGCTGCGTCATAGTCGACATAAATGCGGTTGTCATTGCGATCACCCAACTGAACCAGGCGCAACCGCGCAGCATGGGTCGGCGTGGGTTCAAACAAGCGGTACAGGCCGTCATCACTTTCGATCAACAATTGCCCGTTGAGGTGTCGTCGCACCGCCAGCCCTTCACCGGCGCTGAACACCGCGCCACCCAGGGGAATGGAACCCATGTCGATAGGGCGCCCCTGCTCATCGGTGTACACCAGCGTTTCGCCGCCTTCGGGATGAGCACGGACTTCGACACACACCTCATACGGCACGCTCCAGCCCGCACCGAACAGACTGCCAGTGCGCTCGTCACGGCTGTTGTAGATGCGTTGCCAGTCAATCGGCAAGATGCCGGGCAGCACGAAGTCCAGCTCGTCATCGCCGCCCAGCACTTTGGCGCCAGTCGCCGCATGCACCGGATTCGACGAGCCCATCGCCGCATTGGCCATCGCGCCCATCGCACTGCTGACAGCCATCGAGGTGGCACCGCCGATCAGCATGCACGGCAGCTTGCTGAAGAACTTGCCCTTGCCGCCCTTGAGCATCAATAGCGCTGTGACCGCCAGTCCCACGCCTGGCGTCTTGCCGCTGCGAATCTCGCGCACCACCACTGAACCGCCGCCGATGGTCACGTTGGAGGAAATCAATCCGGATGACACCACGGTCGCATCGCAGGTGCTGCGATCACCGCTGCGCACCGCCGGCTGGCCGTTGATCGTGACTTTGTCCGAGCCCTCGGCCAGAAACTGCGGCGGCATCGGCGGGTGCTTCATGCACACGACCAGGTCCAATGGCTTGGGCACGGCGCCGGGCGCTGGGGTGGCGACGGTCGGGCGCCACATCTGCGAGAAGAAACTCTCGGCCATGTCCAGGTAGCTGGCTTCGGGTGCTGGCTCGGGTTCCTCCAGCTCTGTACCGGCCGGCGCGACATGGGAACTGATCGCCCCGGCGGCGCGGGCGGCGGGAATGTTATTGGTGAGCGTGTCGGTGGAGCCGGTGAGAATGTTTGCCTGCACCGTGGGGGGAACAGGGCGTTGCTGAAGGCATCGCATAATTTGGTCAGCCCTTTATCCGCCCCGCTCTTGCTCATGAGAAGGCCGACGATCGTGCCCACCACCGCGCCCAGCAGGATGCATCCCAGCCCGCCGGTAGCGACGGTAATGCCGGTAGCTGCGACCACGGCAAAGGTGGCCACGGCGGTGATCGCGATGTTCGCCGCCACCTCCAGCACCCCGCCGAGGATGTCGGCCATCATCGAAGTGTGGGCCAGCGCATCGCCCATTCGGGCTGCCCATAACGCGTCAGACATGCAGGCTGCTCATCAGGACACAGCGTCGAACGACAGCGAGTTTTTTATCAGTGCCCAATGCGCCGCTTCGGCATCACCCAGCGCGTCCGCCTTCACATAACTCAAGGCAAGCATCTTGCGCGTGCCCGGAATCACCAGCGCCAACTGAAACTGGAAGACCTTGTCATTACCCTTGTTGAACTGGCTGCGCAGCTCGATGCCTTCCACCTCTTGATTCGCCCCCAAACGCACATCGACGCCGGGTTGATAGCGCAACTCCTGCACCTGTTTTTCCAGGCGCTGGAGCTGGTCGTTGAAGTTGCTGTGCAGGGTTTCGCCTTCGGCGAGCAAGCTACGGCTGACGATCAGGGACGTGCCCAGCTCGGGAAACTTGAGGATGTTGATCGTCGCGTCCTGCAGTTCGCCGGCAGGCAACTGAAACTGGAATTCATTGATTCGGTACGTCATAAAAACAGGTCTCGTCAGGAGCTTTTAGGCGTGGGAAACGCGGCTTTGATATTGGCGTCGATGCTGGCTTTCACGCCCTGGCCATCAGGCGTGGCGCCCGCGCCGCCACCGTTGTTCAGGTGCAGGACGCCGCCGGTGTTGAACTCGGCATCGCCGCTGGCGTAGAAGCTGATTTGCACACCGGTCAGGTTGATCTGCCCGCTGGCGTTGAGCTCGAGGATGCTTTCGCCACAGACCAGGCGCAGGTTTTCGCCCACTTCGATCACGTAGCTCTGGCTGATGCTGTCGGTCTTGCGCTGGCCCACCGAGAGGATGTCCTCCTGCTTGACGATGCGCAGACGGTTATTGCCGATGGTCACCACCTCGTCATGCCCAATACTCTTATTCCGGTCATGCCCCACCGAATGGCTCTCATCCACCTCCACCACGATGTCCTGATTACGCTCGGCATGGATGTACAACTGCTCCAACCCCTTCTTGTCCTCCATGCGGATTTCATTGAAGTTGGCCGGCGTGCCGCCTTTGCTGGAGCGGCTTTTCATGCCGCTCTGGGTCGCGTTCTCCGGCAGGTCGTAAGGTACGGTTTGCTCAGCGTTGTACACGCGCCCGGTGATGATCGGTCGGTCCGGATCGCCTTCGAGGAAGCTGACGATCACTTCCTGGCCGATCCGTGGGATCTGCATCGAGCCCCAGTTCTTGCCGGCCCAGGATTGCGACACGCGGATCCAGCACGAGCTGTTCTCGTTGGACTGGTCGTGGCGGTCCCAGTAGAAGTGCACCTTCACGCGGCCGTATTGGTCGGTCCAGATTTCCTCGCCCTTGGGGCCCACCACCAGCGCGGTCTGCGGGCCTTTGACGACGGGGCGGTGGGTGCTGGCCAGCGGGCGGAAGCTCTGCTGGGCGTCGATGCAGGTGAGGCTGCTTTCGAACTGCGCGCCGCCTGCGCCGCCGCCGCTTTCCAGGCTTTCCTGAACGATGTAGTAGCGACAGCCGACGATCAGGTATTCGCGGTTCTGGTCCTGGCGGCTGAAGCCGGTGAGGCTGAACAAGTGGCCCGAACCCAGGCCACGGGCATTACCGGCGAACTCGATCTGTTCATGCAGGGTTTGCAGGGCTTCGATGCGGGTGCGCGCGTAGTGTTCGCCGTCGGCGCTCTGCACGTAGGTGCCGGGATAGTCGTACAGCGGATAGTCGCCGGCGGTGTGCGGGCGCGGCATGGCCGAGCGCACGTCGATGCTGGCGCTGGGGCGCTGGAAGTCGTAGTCGTTGAGCTCCAGCGACCCCGGCTGCACCTCCTGCGCCAGGTGCCAGTTATGCATATGGTCGCGTTCGCGCTGCTGCTCGTCCTTGGGGTAATACGGGATCGACGCGTAGCCGGGCACCAAGGTGTGGGCGCCGTAGGCGTCGGCCAGCACCAGCACGTGACGGTCCTGCTCGTGGCGGAAGAAGTAGTAGATGCCTTCCTGTTCCATCAGGCGGCTGACAAAATCGAAGCTGGTCTCGCGGTACTGCACGCAGTATTCCCACTCGCGATACGGCCTGCTCAGGGCATCTTCGAAGTCGGAAAAACCCAGGTCGCGGAACACCTGCTTGATGATCTGCGGGATGCTCAGGTTCTGGAAAATCCGGCAGTCGGAGGTGCGGCTGAGCAGCCACAGCCAGGGGCGCAGCGTCACTTGGTAACTGGCGAACTGGCCCTGGTCGATGTTCTGGCTGCAGCGCGCGACGATACCGTGAAAGTGCCGCTCGCCACCGTCGGCCAGTTGCAGGCCGACACTCATCGGCTTGCCCAGTAACTGGTTGAGGTCGATGTTGGCGTCCAGGGACGTCAGTTGCAGCTCATAGTTGAACAGCCTTCCTAACTCTTCACCGCCACCCATTTCATTGAGCAGCAGCACATCCGGCCCGAGAGGGCTGGTGATTTTGGCCAGGCGTGAGGCTTGGTTGAATAGCATCGATAGTCCCGTAAACGCCTTAATAACTGAAGAAACCGGTTCGAAATGTGGGAGGGGGCTTGCCCCCTCCCACAGTTTTAATCGCATTCCGTCAGGTTAATCGCTGAAGTCGTAGTGCAATTCATTATCCCGGCTGCTGATGCGCACCCCCGCCAGCGCCTTGCCTTCGAGCATGCGCGTGAGGAATTCTCGGCTCATGTCCGGCAGCAGGCTGTTGGTCAGGATGGTGTCGATCATGCGCCCGCCGCTTTCGGTTTCGGTGCAGCGTGAGACGATCAGGTCGACCACCGCCTCGTCGTAGTCGAAGGCGACCTTGTGGGTATTCTCCACGCGCTTCTTGATGCGGTTCAGTTGCAGGCGGGTGATCGCCTTGAGCATCTCGTCGCTCAGCGGGTAATAGGGAATGGTTACCAGGCGGCCGAGCAGCGCGGGTGGGAAAATCTCCAGCAGCGGCTGGCGCAGGGCCTTGGCGATTTCCTCGGGCTCGGGGATGTTCGCCGGGTCTTTGCAGACACGGGAAATCAGCTCGGTACCGGCGTTGGTGGTCAGCAGGATCAAGGTGTTCTTGAAGTCGATCACCCGGCCTTCGCCGTCCTCCATCACGCCCTTGTCGAACACCTGGAAGAAGATTTCATGCACATCCGGGTGAGCTTTTTCCACCTCGTCCAGCAGCACCACGCTGTAGGGTTTGCGCCGCACTGCTTCAGTCAGTACGCCGCCTTCGCCATAGCCGATATAGCCCGGTGGCGCACCTTTGAGGGTGGAAACCGTGTGGGCTTCCTGGAACTCGCTCATGTTGATGGTGATCACGTTCTGCTCGCCGCCGTACATGGCTTCGGCCAGGGCCAGGGCGGTCTCGGTCTTGCCCACGCCGGAGGTGCCGGCGAGCATGAACACGCCAATCGGCTTGCTCGGGTTGTCGAGGCCGGCGCGGGAGGTCTGGATGCGCTTGGCGATCATCTGCAGGGCATGGTCCTGGCCGATGATGCGTTTCTTCAGGTGCTGGTCGAGGTTGAGCACGGTTTCCAGTTCGTTGCGCGCCATGCGGCCCACCGGAATACCGGTCCAGTCGGCGACCACCGAGGCCACGGCCTGGTAATCCACGGTGGGCAGGATCAACGGGGTTTCGCCTTGCAGGGCGCTGAGGCGCTGTTGCAGGTCCACCAGTTGGGTGCGCAATTCATCGTTGCCGCTGTCGACTTCGCCGATTTTTTCACGCAGCGTCGCGCGGGTGGCGAGCAGCTCATCCACCAAGGCTTTCTCGTCGGCCCAACGGTTTTCCAGAGTGGCCAGGCGCTCACGCTCGGCGCTCAGCAACGCTTCGCTGTTGGTTTGACGCGCGCCAATCGCAATGCCGATCGCATGTTCCCGGGCGATGATTTGCAGTTCGGTTTCCAGCGCTTCGATACGGCGGCGGCTGTCGTCCACTTCGGCCGGCACCGCGTGCAGGCTGATGGCGACGCGGGCGCAGGCGGTGTCCAGCAGGCTCACGGATTTGTCTGGCAACTGGCGCGCGGGGATGTAGCGGTGGGACAGCTTCACCGAGGCTTCCAGGGCTTCATCGAGAATCTGCACCTGATGGTGTTTCTCCATGGTCGAGGCCACGCCGCGCATCATCAGCAGCGCCTTGTCTTCCGACGGCTCGGCAACTTGCACCACCTGGAAGCGGCGGGTCAGGGCCGGGTCTTTTTCGATGTGCTTCTTGTACTCGGCCCAGGTCGTGGCGGCCACGGTACGCAAGGTGCCACGGGCCAAGGCAGGCTTGAGCAGGTTGGCCGCGTCGCCAGTACCGGCAGCGCCACCGGCACCGACCAGGGTGTGAGCCTCGTCGATAAACAGGATGATCGGCTTGGCCGAGGCCTGCACGTCTTCGATGACCTGGCGCAGGCGCTGTTCGAACTCGCCTTTCATGCTCGCACCGGCTTGCAGCAGGCCCACGTCGAGGCTGCGCAGTTCCACGTCCTTGAGCGCCGGCGGTACATCGCCGGCGACGATGCGCAGGGCGAAACCTTCGACCACGGCCGTCTTGCCCACCCCGGCTTCACCGGTGAGGATCGGGTTGTTCTGGCGCCGGCGCATGAGGATATCCACCAGTTGGCGAATCTCTTCATCGCGACCCACGATCGGGTCGAGCTTGCCGCTGCGCGCCTGTTCGGTCAGGTCGACGGTAAACCGCTTGAGCGCTTCCTGCTTGCCCATCGCGCTGGGGGCCATGGCGCCGCTGGCTTCGCCGGGAACACCGGCATTGAAACCATCGCTGGCGCCGAGGGCATTCTCAGGCGAGTCGCCGACGTATTCATCAAAACGCTCGCTCAAAGCCTCGGGCTTGATCTTGTCGAATTCGGCCGACAAGCCCAGCAGCGCATGGCGCAGGCTCGGGGTTTTCAGGATGCCCAGCACCAGGTAACCGGTGCGCACCTGGCTTTCGCCGAACATCAGGCTGCCGTACACCCAACCGCGCTCCACGGCTTCTTCCACATGGGACGACAGGTCAGTGATCGAGGTCGAGCCACGCGGCAGGCGGTCCAGGGCTTCGGTGAGGTCGCGGGCCAGGCGCGCCGGCTCCACGTTGAACTGGCGGATGATGCGGTGCAGGTCCGAGTCCTGCAGCTGCAGCAACTGGTGAAACCAGTGGGCCAGTTCCACATACGGGTTGCCCCGCAGTTTGCAGAACACGGTGGCGGCTTCGATGGCCTTGTAGGCCACGCTGTTGAGTTTGCCGAACAGTGCGGCGCGACTGATTTCACCCATGCTCTGGATTCCTTGAGGTGGTGGCGTGATCGGCGTAATGCCGTGCCAGGATTAGGTCGTTGGCGTCATGCGCAGGTTGGCCGAGCCAGGTGTTGAAGCCCAGGCGGAACTGGCCGTTGAGTTGCAGCGCCGGGACTTCGGGTTGTTGCAGAACCAGGTTCAAGTCCCAGTCCAGTTCATGGCCCAGGTACTCGGCCACCCAGGCCACCAGCTCGTTGAACGGTTGGTGGCCGGGCAGCATGCTCATGTAATCGTCGAGTTTCAGCGGCCCGAGGCGAATGCGGAATTTGTGCTGGCGGTCCCACACATGGCTGCCCAGGCAGAAATCCACGCCGAGCCGGTTGGCGCTGACGCCGACGCGGCTGCGTTCGGGCAATTCCAGCCATTGGCCGACGTATTCTTCGATTTCCACCGGCAAGCCGAAGTACTCGCTGAGGATGGCCTTCAAGCCATCCGGGTAACGGGTCTGCGCCGACAGGTGGCCGCTGTAATGCAGCTTCGCCGTGTCGGGGATCAAGCCCTGGTTGAGCAAGCTCGGCATGCCGCGGCCACTCAAGGCGGCGAGGCGTGCGGACCAGTAGTCGTCATCCGGGCGGTCATGGCTGACCGTCGGGCGTGCCTCGGCCCAGGCCCGGTAGAACAGGGTCAGCAGGCGATGGTGGAACACATCCAGGAACTGTTTGCTGGTGCTGTCGGCATTGTTGCGCTGGCGCTCGCGCACGTACTCGGTGATATGCAGCGGCAGCGGGCCGTTGGGGCCGCCGAGGCCGAAGAAGAATTGCTCCAGCCGCGCCGGCTTGCCATCAGTGCCGGGGACGACCGAGGCCAGTGTGGCCGGGGCGAAGGTGCAATCGGCCTGTTGGCCCAGGCGCAGCGGGTCATCCGCCAGGCGCAGGGAATGGCCCAGGCGCGGCAGGTCCGGCGATTCGCATTCGATACGCCGCAGTGCCTGGAAGAAGTCATATTCCCAGGGCTCCTGGTGCATCGCGTCCAGGGTACTCACAGGGTCGGACGACGTCCGGGCTTGGCTTTCCATCGCATGATCTCGCCGCGTTCGGTGGTACGGATCACCGTCTCGGTAAAACTGTTGATCGACACGTAGCGTGCCAGGAAGCGTTCCAGCACCGCACCGAGCAGGAACACACCGGTGCCGCGAAACGCGTTTTCATCGAATTCCAGGGTGATCTCCAACCCCCGGCCAAACACAATCGGGCCCGGCATCGGCAGGCGTCGGGTCACCGCCTTGCTGCTGACCTCGCGCAAGCCTTCGATCTGCAATTGCAGGGCGGCGTCGTTGCTGTCGCCGTACAGGCGCAACAGCTCACGCAAGGCACCGGCGCCCTGGCCCTGTTCGCTTAAGGAAAGGTAGTTGAGCGACAACTGGCTGATCAGGCGCCAGGCCTTGGCATCGTGGGCATGGCTGGGGCGCGGGCGGCTGGGACCTGCGACACACCGCACCGAGAGCACCGGGGCGCTGTCGGCCAGGGTGAAATCGGTCTTGCCGTTGCCCACGCTCATGAACAGCGGCAGGTCGCGGTTGGTGCACAGTGCGGTCACGCCCAACTGGCGCAGATCATGGCGGTACGGTGCTTGCCGGCTGTCCACCAGGCTGACGAAGGTTTCGCTGCCCACATAGGTGGAACGCGGGCCGTTGCGGCGCTGGTCGCTGGACAGCACACGCGGTTCGCGGCGCACCGTGTAATAGGCCTGGTCGCGACCATAGCGGGAGGGATCGCGCACCGCGTAAAACGGCAAAAATGGCTGCTCCGGCCCGGTGCCATGGCCGGTGATGCCGCTCAACGAATGAATCTCGAAATCCATCGGCCGCGTGCGGTCGGCGATCACATGGTGTTCGTTGACCCGGTCGGACAGGTGGATGCGGTCTACGCGTTTGGGGAACAGGTTGATCGCCGGCGTGCAGAACGGCAGGAACTGCGCCGCGCCGACGCTGCCCTCCAGGCTCGGCTCGTGACGGTCGAACAGTACGATCAATTCCAGCTCCTGGCCGTCGCAGCGTTTGACCGCACGGCTCAGTTCGGCGAATTCAACGAACAGAAAGCGGTGGGGCAGGGCGAAGTATTCCTGCAACAACCGATAGCCCTGGAAGGCACGCGCTACCACCGGCATGGCCGCGTCGGCGTCGTCAAAGCCCCGTGAGCGCAAGGCGTCCTGAGGCAAGCGCTCAACCCAATCACCGCCGGGCTTGCGCGCGAACACCGCGCAGGCATTGCCCAGCAATTGTTCATAGAGGCGGAACGGCTGCTCATCGGCGCCGCTGAGGTACAGCGGCAGGTTATCCAGGTCGAGGCTGTTGAATGGCAACTCGGCGCCGGTGCGCAGGGTCAGGCGCAAACCGGCTTTGGCTTTCGGTTCGCTGGCGGCCAGGCGGCCGAGCACAGCGGCAGGGTTGCCGAAGTATTCGGCATTGCTCACCTGCAACGGCCACAGCGTCACCGGGTGCGCAGTGCGGTACTCGCAGCAGGTCTGGGTTTCACGGCCCAGGGCGGCGCGCAGTACTGTGTCGCGGGGCAGGGGGAAGCCGCTGGCGAGGGAGCCTTCGTCGGGGTCGGTCTGCAGTTGCACCACGGTCATTGACGGGGTGGGCGCCAGGTAATGCG
This sequence comes from Pseudomonas sp. R11-23-07, assembly GCF_003852295.1. Lineage (NCBI taxonomy): Bacteria > Pseudomonadati > Pseudomonadota > Gammaproteobacteria > Pseudomonadales > Pseudomonadaceae > Pseudomonas > Pseudomonas sp. R11-23-07. Next base: position 5,558,280 of record NZ_CP027761.1, on the reverse strand, counting down.
GGTAGGCGATTTCCAGCAGGTTGTGGGTGAAGGTCGGGTACTCGGCGTCGAGCTTGAGCTGCACGCGGGCGGTGAGGTAGGCAAAGCCTTCGAGCAGGCGTTCGACGTACGGGTCGGCGCAGTCCATGCCGGACAGGGTCAGCCGACTGGCGATCTTCGGGTATTCCTTGGCGAACTCGGCGGCGCTTTCGCGCACATGGTGCAGTTCCTGGTTGTACAGCTCCAGCAGGCGCGGGTTCATGGGCGCCTCCGTTGGTCGGCATTCACCACGCGCACATGGCCGGACTCCAGGTCCAGGTCGGTTTGCAGCAGCAGGCGCAACGGCACCGGCTGGGCCCACAGGTCGCCTTCGATCTCGAAACTCAAGGCGTTGTGGTTCATTTCACCCTGGCCGACGCGGGCTTTGACGCGCAGCGTGTGGCGCAGGATGCGCGGCTCGAACGTCGCGATGGCTTGGTAGATCAGCGCTTCCAGGGCCTTGATGTCCACGCTGGAAACGCTGTTGCCCGCCAGCGCCGGCAGGCCGTAATTGACCACCGAGGTACCGGCCGGGGTGTGCAGCGTGGCATCGGCATCGAGCAACGACGTGGTGTTGAGCAGCCACGCCAGGTCGCGCAATACCGAGGCTTTCAATTGGGTCAGGGACAGCACGCGTTTGTCCGCGCTTTCCTTCGGATTGGTTGGGTCGTCGTCGGTCAGCCGGTCCAGCAGGGACGGTTGCAGACGGTCGCGGGAAGCGATTTCAGTTACCACCAAAGCAGCTCCACGGACGGGTTGCGAGAGGAACACAAGGTTTGCGACCGTGGCGTGAAACCACGGTCACAAGGGCTATCAGCGCTTGGTGTTGGAACGGATGTTCCAGCCAAACTTGATCGCGCCGCCGTCTTTGGTGCCGTCGGCTTTCTGCGGCTGGTAGTCGACCATCACTTGGGCGAAGTTCAGGGTGACGTTCTCGGTCAGGCGGTCATCGGTGCCCGATCCGCCGGTGCTCAGCGAGGTCACCAGGACTTCTTCCAGGTTGATCACCATGTACTCGACCTGGCTTTCGCCACCGGCCTTGCGCACGGTCAGCTTGACCTTGTCGATGTGCTTGCCGCTGGCGCAGTGCATCATCAGGTTCGGCGACGCCTTGTCGACGTATTTGGTCAGCGACAGGTCCTGGATATTCACCTTGCCCGCGCCGCCGCCACCGCCCACATGCATGTTGCCGGACTGGGCCATGCCCCAGCTCCAGTTCAGCACGTCGATCTCGTCCTTGTGGGTCTTGTCCATGGACTCGCCCTTGATGTCGCCGATCTTGATGAAAATATCAACAGCCATGTTTTCTCCCTGTGTGGCCCAGGCCACTTGATTTGGTGATCGTTCCCACGCTCTGCGTGGTAACGCATCCTGTGACGCTCTGCGTTACTGGGACGCAGTGCGTCCCCGGGCGGCATTCCCACGCGGAGCGTGGGAACGAGCGAGTTACTTAAGCGCTCTTGGCCGAAGGCAGCTTCGATACCAAACGCAACGATACCGTCAGCCCTTCGAGCTGGTAGTGCGGGCGCAGGTAGAACTTGGAGTTGTAGTACCCCGGGTTGCCTTCCACTTCTTCCACGATCACTTCGGCGGCTGCCAAGGGATGCTGGGCCTTGGTGGTTTCGGTGGAGTGCGCCGGGTCACCGTCGACATAGTTGAGGATCCAGTCCTGCAACCAGCGCTGCATCTCGTCCTTCTCTTTGAAGGAACCGACCTTGTCGCGCACGATGCACTTCAAGTAGTGCGCGAAACGGCAGGTGGCGAACAGGTACGGCAGGCGCGCGGCCAGGTTGGCGTTGGCGGTAGCGTCCGGGTCATCGTATTCGGCCGGTTTCTGCAACGACTGGGCGCCGATAAACGCGGCGAAGTCGGTGTTTTTCTTGTGCAGCAGCGGCATGAAACCGTTCTTCGCCAGTTCCGCTTCACGGCGGTCGCTGATGGCGATTTCGGTCGGGCACTTCATGTCCACGCCACCGTCGTCGGTCGGGAAGGTGTGGGCCGGCAGGTTTTCCACTTCACCGCCGGACTCGATGCCACGGATGCGCGAGCACCAGCCGTAGTGCTTGAACGAACGGTTGATGTTCACCGCCATCGCGTACGCGGCGTTGGCCCAGGTGTACTTGGAGCTGTCGGCGCCGTCGGTGTTTTCTTCGAAGGCGAAGGCTTCCACCGGGTCGGTCTTGGCGCCGTACGGCAGGCGCGCCAGGAAGCGCGGCATGGTCAGGCCGATGTAGCGCGAATCTTCCGATTCACGCAGCGAGCGCCAGCCGGCGTATTCCGGGGTGGTGAAGATCTTGGTCAGGTCGCGCGGGTTCGACAGTTCCTGCCAGGAGCCCATGCCCATCACGGTCGGCGAAGCCGCAGCGATGAATGGCGAGTGCATGGCGGCGCAGACTTTCGACAGCTCGCCCAGCAATTCCACATCGGGCGGCGACTGGTCGAAGTAGTAGTCGCCTACCAGACAGCCGTAAGGTTCGCCGCCGAACTGGCCGTATTCTTCTTCGTACATCTTCTTGAAGATCGGGCTCTGGTCCCACGCCGTGCCTTTGAATTTCTTCAAGGTCTTGTGCAGGTCCGGCTTGGAGATGTTGAGCACGCGAATCTTCAGCTGCTCATCGCTCTCGGTGTTATTGACCAGGTAATGCAGGCCACGCCAGGCGCTTTCCAGCTGCTGGAAATCCTGATGGTGGATGATCTGGTTGACCTGGGCGGTGAGCTTGGCGTCGATGGCGGCGATGATCGATTCGATCGACTTGATCGCGTCGTTGGACACCAGGTCGGTTTGCGCCAAAGCCTGTTCGGCCAGGGTGCGCACGGCGGTTTCCACGGCTTCGCGGGCGCGCTCGGTCTTGGGCTTGAATTCTTGCATCAACAGCGAGGCGAACTCGCTGGTTTCTTCGGTGGCGCCCAGGTTGGACGCGCCTTCGCGAACGGTATTGTCAGTCATGCTTACTGCTCCCCTGCAGGCTTGGGCGCACTGGCAAGTGCCTGGAGCAGTGCCGGGTCCTTGATCGCCTTCATGATGATTTCTTCGGCGCCGGTCTTGCCGTCCATGTAGGTCAGCAGGTTGGCCAGCTGGGTGCGGGCTTCGAGCAGCTGGTTCAAGGAATCGACCTTGCGCGCCACGGCGGCCGGGCTGAAGTCGTCCATGCTTTCGAAGGTGATGTCCAGGCTCAGGTTGCCTTCGCCGGTCAGCTCATTGGGTACGTGGAACGCCACGCGTGGCTGCATGGCCTTGAGGCGGGAGTCGAAGTTGTCGACGTCCACTTCAAGGAACTTGCGATCGGCCACGGGTGCCAGCGGCTCGGCAGGCTTGCCGGCGAGGTCGGCCATCACGCCCATGACGAAGGGCAGCTGGACCTTTTTCTCGGCGCCGTAGAGCTCGACGTCGTACTCGATCTGCACTCGAGGCGCGCGGTTGCGCGCGATGAATTTCTGAGAACTTTGCTTCGCCACGTTGCTGCTCCTGGTCGCTTGAGCGACGGTGTTGTTACTGCACGGTCCGGCGGCTTACTCGCTGTCCGGGCCGCGCAGGTTTTCAAATTGGGACATGCCGTCGGGAATCAGATTGCGCACGATGGCCGCGAAATCGGCGTGCACCAGATTCTTCGCGCGGTTCAACAGCACCGGCAGCGGGCTCGAAGGTTCGTGCCGGGTGTAATACGCAAGGATTTTGTCGAGGCTGCGCAGCACCTCATCGCGGCTGGCGATATCGCCGGCAGGGCGGGGTGCTGAGGGGGCGGCGGCGTAGTCCACCGAGGGGGCGTTGTCTTCACTGACGGCCTCGGGTTCGCTGCTGCTGTCGGTGCCTGGCACCGCTTGGTTGAGCAGTTGCAAGGCCTGCTTGAGCGGCTGTTTCAACGCGCTGAGGTCCACGCCCCGGGCGGAACCGACCTGCTCGTTGACCTGTTGTTCGATGGCTTCGCAGGCGGCACGCGCCGCGCTCAAGGCGTCGCGGGTGGCCTGCAGTTGCTCCGGGTCGCTGTCGAGGAACGCAGCGTTGAGTTGCTGGGCGCCCAGTTGTTCATCGGGAAAACTCAGCAGGCCGCTGGCGTTCAACGCGGCGCGCAGGCTCACCGGGCCGAAGGTGCGCGAACGCGTGAGGATGCTCTCGCGCAGCAGACGAATCGTGGTGTCGCCGGTCAAGCCGGACAGCGCGTTGATGCGCACGGTGGGGTCGTTATCGTCATCGGCATCCAGGCGCGGGTGCAGGTCGGCCCAGTATTGGCGCAATAACGCATCGATCAGGGTCAGGACGTCGGCCAGCCCGACCACGCCTTGCAGGGCGAGCGAGCTTTGCAGCAGGAAATGGGTGATGCGCAGGTCTTTGCTGCGCTGCAGCAAGTCGAGGCTCTGCTGCTGGATGCTGCGCCATTCGGGTGGCTCAGCGGGCAGGATCGAATCGCCCATGCTGCGCTCGGGCTGGCCCTTGGCATCACGTTCCAATTGCAGAAATTGCGCGTCATATTCCATGTCTTCGCCACAGGGCGAGGACGCGGAAACGGCGGTGAGCAACAATGGCACATCCACTGAGTTCGATCTCCCTATCAGCCCGTTAGATGCCGGGCAATGCATGCATTAGTTGCGCGGTGAACTTTGCATGTTCTTGGTGATACCATCAGAGTGCCACTATCGTGCCATCATTGATGTTCAAGAAGTTGTGCATTTTTGGTGTAGTACTTATGCCTTGTCAAGGTAAGCTATTCGCCCTCTGTGACAGATGTGCGGTGCTTAACAACCTGCGCGACTGGTGGGTCGAACGGTGCGCCCGCAGAGGATTTTTGTCATGCAAGCCAGATAAGATCAGCGATCATGCTGGCAATTGCAGATTTAGACGGTCGTCCCCACGACCTGGCGGAGTATCCAGGCAAGCGTAGCCCTTGGATCGACCGCGCGCGATGTATCAGCAAGGAGGCAAGATGTCGCTGTGTTTGACTATCACTAGTTATCACAAGATTACCCCTGGGCAGTGCTCCGAAAAGTCCATGAACCAGGGCTCGATGGCGATCGGCCGCAGTTCGGAAAACGACTGGGTACTGCCCGACCCCGAGCGCCTCGTCTCCTCCCAACATTGCGTTATTCAATACAAAGACGGCCGTTATTACCTGACTGATAACAGCACCAACGGCGTGGAGTTGGTTAACGCCGGTATCCGTTTGCGCCGGGGTAACAGCGAGCCGCTGCAGGATGGCGAGCTGATCCGGATCGGCGATTACGAAATTCAGGCGCGTATTGATTTCAACGTGCAGGCCGTCGACAGCCAGCCGTTTGCCGGTGAGTCGCCGAACAGCTTTGAAGCGCTGATGGGCGCGGTGGCGAGCCCATCAGCGCCGACGCCAATGATCGCGCCGCAGTTCCATGGCGCCTCGTCGATGGAAACCCTGCCGGACCTGTTCGACTTCCTCAGCCCTGCTGCCGTGCCACCGCCCACCGTGGCGGACCATGTGCCGTCCGAACAACACGACTTCCGTGCGCCGGAGCCGGTCGCCGTGCCGGTTGTCGACACACCGGTGGTACAAGGTTCGGTGATTCCCGAAGACTGGGACCCGTTTGGCGACGCGCCCGCGCCGCTCATCAATGCTGCGCCAGCTCCCGCGCCGATTCCCCCGCCGCCGCCCGTGGTTGAGCCTGTTGCGCGCCCCGTCGGCGACGCCCAGCCACAGCCCGACCTGCTGCAAGCATTCCTGCGCGGTGCCGGCCTCGATCAGCTGCGCCTGGACCAGGCCGCTGCCTGCGCCCAGATGGAAAACATCGGCCGCAGTTACCGGCTGATGGTCGAAGGCCTGATCGACGTATTGCGTGCCCGCGCCAGCCTCAAGGGCGAATTCCGCATGCAGCAAACCATGATCCGCCCCGCCGAAAACAACCCGTTGAAATTCGCCCCGAATGCCGACGAAGCGTTACTGCTGCTGCTTCGTCACGGCAACCAGGCGTTTATGGCGCCTGATGTCGCGGTACGTGACAGTTTCGACGACCTGCGCACCCACCAATTGGCGGTAATGGCCGGCGTGGAAGCCGCGCTCAAGCATCTGCTGCTGCGCTTTGAACCGGCGCAGTTGGAAGAGCGCATGGGCAAGCCCGCTGGCCTCTCGAGTATTTTCAACGGTTCGCGCCAGGCCCAGTACTGGCAGCAATTCACCGAGCTTTACAACACTATTTCCCGCGAGGCCCAGGAAGATTTCCAGGACCTGTTCGGCCGCGAATTCAGCCGGGCCTACGAAGAACACAGCGCACGACAGCGACGCTGAACCGCGTCGCACTGATGGATAAAACGGATAGCTAAACACGTCATTGAGGACGCAGGATGATTCCCAGGTTTTTACTCGTAGCCGCCACCGCGCTGCTGCTGGCGGCGTGTGCCAAGGACGCGGCCAAACCCGAAGCCGCTGCCGAGGCTGAAGCGGACACGGCTGCCGTCGAATTGCATTTTCACGCGATTGCCGGGCTCAACCCCGGCGCCAATGGCCAGGCCGCCCCTGTACGGGTGCGTATTTTCGAGCTGAAAAACGCCGCTACCTTCGCCCGCTCCGATTACTTCGCCCTGGCTGATCGTGCGCAATCCACCCTTGGCCTGGACCTGCTCGACCAGGACGAAGTGGTGATCCAGCCCGGCCAACAGCTGAGCATCCAGCGCGATCTCGACCCGGCCACGCGCCAGATCGGCCTGCTGGTGGGTTATCGCGAGCTGGACCGCGCGCAATGGCGCACCGTTATCAACGTGCCGCCACGCCAATACACCGAATATCAGATCAGCCTTGATGTGCGTGCCGTGCGCGCAGACGTCGTGGCTACCCCCGCCAGCCCAGCCCACTAACAAGCAATCGGAGCCCCCATGTCCTGGAACAATCGCGTGGTCTGGTCGGAAGGCATGTTCATCGGAACGCAGCACTTCCAGCAGCATGACCGTTACCTGGAAAACCTGATCGACGCCCGCAGTCGTCCGCTGTCCGCTGGCGCCTGGGGCTTTTCCGAGTTGCTGATCGACCAGGGCCTGCTCGCCCAGGGCAAGCTGGCCATTGTGTCGGCGCGTGGCCTGTTGCCTGACGGCACGCCATTCAATATTCCCCAGGACGACCTGGCGCCGAGCCCGCTGAATATCGACGATAACCTGCGCGACGGCCTGGTGTACCTGGCCCTGCCGCTCAAACGCGCCGGCGCGCGTGACACCGTGGATGCCGGCGAGGCCCTCGAAGCTGCGCGCTACGTGAGCCAGGTGCGTGAAGTGCGCGACGACAACGCACCCTTCGAAAACCGCGCGCCGGTGGCCGTGGGCTCGCGGGCGTTGCGTTTGCTGACCGCCCAGGACGGCATCAGCGACTACGCCGCCATTGGCCTGGTGCGCATCAAGGAAAAGCGCGCCGACCGCGCACTGGTGCTCGATGACAGCTACATTCCGCCGGTGCTGGACGTGGCCGCGAGCAAACCGCTGAGCGCATTTCGCAGTGAGCTGCTCGGCCTGTTGCACCAACGTGGCGAAGCCCTGGCCGGTCGTGTGGTGGCCTCGGGTGCCGGTGGCGCTTCGGAAATCGCCGACTTCATGCTGCTGCAACTGGTCAACCGCGCCCAGCCGCTGATCCAGCACTTCAGCCAGTTGAGCCCGCTGCACCCGGAACGCCTCTTCAGCGAGCTGGTCAGCCTTGCCGGTGAGTTTTCGACGTTTTCCACCTCCGGCCGGCGCCCCCAGGAATACCCGCACTACCAGCACGACGACCTGGCCCTAAGCTTCGCCCCGGTGATGGCGGCCCTGCGCGAAGCGTTGTCGATGCTGATCGACAGCAAGGCCACGCCGATCCCGATCGTGGAGAAGGCCTACGGCATCCATGTGGCGATGCTGGCCGACAAGACCCTGCTCGACAACGCCAGCTTCATCCTCGTGGTGCGTGCCGACGTGCCCGGCGAAACCCTGCGTGCGCGCTTTGGCCAGCAGAGCAAGGTCGGCTCGGTGGAGCACATCCGCGACCTGGTCAACCTGCAGTTGCCGGGCATTGGCCTGCTGCCGTTGCCGGTGGCGCCACGCCAGTTGCCGTATCACGCGGGCAGCACCTATTACGAGCTGGACCGGGGCAGCGAGCACTGGCAGCAGTTGAGCAATTCCGGCGGTTTCGCCTTCCACATCGCCGGGCAGTTCCCGGGCTTGAACCTGGCCTTCTGGGCGATCCGAGGATAAACCGCGATGCATCCCAATGATGATGACCGCACTCAGTTCATGCCGCGCCCAGGCGGCCGTGCGCCGGAACCTGCGCGTGCGGAGCCGGCGCCCTTGTCGATGCCGGCCGCACCGATGCTCACCGGCAAAAGCCAGGGCCTGAACCCGCTGGAAAGCGCCGCCGGCCCGCTGCTGGCCTTGCTGACGCGGTTGCGCAACACCATCGCGCACCCGGCGCCAGCCAGCCTGCGCGCGCAGTTGTTGGCCTATCTGCGCCAATTCGAAGAGCGCGCCGAAGCCGCCGGTGTGGCGCGTAACGAAGTGCTGCTGGCCCGTTACGCGCTGTGCACCGCCCTCGATGAAGCCGTGTTGAGCACGCCCTGGGGCAGCACCAGCGATTGGGGCAAACAGAGCTTGCTGATCACCGTACACAACGAAGCCTGGGGCGGCGAAAAGGTCTTCCAATTACTGGACCACTGCCTGCAAAGCCCACGGGAACGCCTGTACCTGCTGGAGCTGTTGTACCTGTGCATGTGCCTGGGGTTCGAAGGCCGCTACCGCGTGATGACCGACGGGCGCAGCCAGTTGGAAGCCTTGCGCGAGCGCACCGCCGCCGCGATTCGCACTGCGCGGGGCGAGCACGAGCGTGAGCTGTCGCCGCACTGGCGCGGCGTGACCGTGGCCCGCGATCGCCTGGCGCAATTCATGCCGCCGTGGATTGCCGTGGCGATCGGCCTGGCGCTGCTGCTGGCGTTGCTGTTTGGCCTGCGCATGCTGCTGGCGTCGCAGGCTGAACCGGTGTTCAAGAATATCCATGCCCTGGGCGAGATCCCGGTGCAGGCCATCGACCGTCCGGTGGCGCAGCCAAAAGTGATCGAACGACCGCGTCTGGCCGGGTTCCTGGCCGAAGACATCAAGGCCGGCCGCGTGGCCGTGGAAGACAAGGTTGATCGCTCGGTGGTGACAATTCGTGGCGATGAACTGTTTGCATCCGCCAGCTCCAGCATCGTCGATGACTACCAGCCGCTGATGCTGCGTATCGCCGACGCGGTCCGCAAGGTCAAGGGCCAGGTACGGGTGACCGGTCACAGCGACAATCGTCCGATTGCCACGCTGCGCTTCCCGTCGAACTGGGCGCTGTCCGAAGCGCGGGCCAAGTCGGTACTGGAAATCCTTGCGGCCAAGACCGGCCAGGCCGAGCGCTTCAGCGCCGAAGGCCGCAGCGACACCGAGCCGTTGGCGACCAACAGTACGGCCGAAGGCCGTGCCCGCAATCGTCGGGTTGAAATCACCGTATTGGCGGAGGGCGTCGAGTGAAGGCGTTGTTCAGTTTCATGATTCGCTGGGTGATCCCCGTGCTGGGTTTGATCGCCCTGGGCTTGATCATCTGGTTCGTCGGGCCGTTGCTCGATGTGTTGGTGCCGGAAGGGCGCCGCTGGGCGCTGATCATCCTGGTGTTTGCGCTGTGGATCGCCTATCGCGTGCTGCGCATCATCCAGGCGCGCCGTCAGGCCGCCGAAGTGATGCGCAGCCTGGCCGCAGAAACCCCGGCCGACCCCAACAGCGTCGCCACCGCCGAAGAGCTCAGCACCCTGCGCCAGCGCATGGACGAGGCCTTGGCGCTGCTCAAGAAGGCCAAGCTGGGTGGCGACGAACGCCGCAATCTCTATGAGCTGCCGTGGTACGTGATCATCGGCCCACCGGGTTCGGGCAAGACCACCGCGCTGGTCAATTCCGGGCTGCACTTCCCGTTGGCTGCGCAGTTGGGCGCCGGTGCGGTGCGCGGCGTCGGCGGCACGCGCAACTGCGACTGGTGGTTTACCGACCAGGCCGTTTTGCTCGACACCGCCGGGCGCTACACCACTCAGGACAGCAACTCCACGGTGGATAAGGCCGCCTGGCTGGGCTTTCTCGACCTGTTGAAAAAGCAGCGTTCACGCCGCCCCATCGACGGCGCGTTCATTGCCATCAGCCTCTCGGATCTGCTGCTCGGCACCGACGCCGAACGCGCCGCCCACGCGGCCGCGATTCGCTTGCGTATCCAGGAGCTGTACACCCAGCTGGGGGTGCGCTTCCCGATCTACCTGATGCTGACCAAGCTCGACCTGGTGCCGGGCTTCATGGAGTTCTTCGACAACCTGAGCAAGGAAGACCGCGCCCAGGTGTGGGGCATGACCTTTGCTCTGGACGACGGCAAACACAGCGACAGCCCGCTGGCCCATCTGCAGAGCGAATTCGTCGGCCTGGAGCAACGCCTCAACGAGCGCCTGGTGGAACGCCTGCAACAAGAGCGCGACCCGGCGCGCCGCGACCTGATCTATGGCTTCCCGCAACAATTCGGTGCGCTGAAAGACTGCCTGCAAAGCTTCCTCGAAGGGGTGTTCAAACCCAACGCCTTCGAAGAGCGCGTGCTGTTACGCGGCGTGTACTTCACCAGCGGCACCCAGGAAGGCAGCCCGATTGACCGCCTGATCGGCGCCATGGCCCAGAGCATGAACCTGGACCGTCAGCACCTGGCGCGCCAGAGCGGCACCGGGCGCAGTTACTTCATCGAAAAACTGTTCACCGCCGTGGCCTTCGCCGAGCGTGGACTGGTGGGGGTGAACCCGAAAGTCGAGCGCCGCCGCAAATGGATCGCCCGGGGTGTGCTGGCCGCCACTGTGGCCACCGTGGTGGTGGTCAGCGGCCTGTGGTGGGTGAGTTATCGCGCCAACCAGGCGTATATCGCCCAGGTCGATCAGAAGGTCGCGCCCCTGGGCCAGGCCGTGCAGAACCTCAGCCCGGCGCAGCGTGAAGTCTTGGCCGTGCTGCCGCTGCTCAACGCGGTGAAGAACCTGGCAGGCGATTCGCCGAGCTGGTCCGAAGGGCTGGGGCTGTACCAGGGCGACATGCTCGAAGCCGAGTCCGCGAGCGTCTATCGCAAGTTGCTGATCGCGGTGTTCGCGCCGCGCCTGGTCACGCGCATCGAAGAACAATTGCACGGCGGCGGCAACTCGGACTTTCTCTACGAAGGCCTCAAGGCCTACCTGATGCTGGCCGACAGCGAGCACTACGACCCAGACTTTATCAAGGCCTGGATCGCCCTCGACTGGGACCGCAACCTGCCACGTGACCTGCCTGCCGATCAGCGCCAGGCGTTGACCGGGCATTTGCAGGCACTGTTTGACCGCCACCCACCGAATGCGCGCCTTGACCCACGCCTGATCGATGACCTGCGCCGTCAACTGCGACAACTGCCGGTGGCCCAGCGCGTCTACGACCGGGTCAAGCGCCAGAAACTGCCCGACGGCATCCCGGACTTTCGCCTCAACGAAGCGGCCGGTCGCGATGCCGCGCTGGTGTTCAGCCGCAAGAGCGGCAAGCCATTGGGCGAACCGCTGAGCGGGTTTTTCACCGCCAAGGGCTATCGCCAGGGGTTTTTGCTGAGCAGCCTGAACCAGACCGGTACCCTGGCTGAAGAACAATGGGTGCTCGGCCAGGCACAGGCCGATCAACAGAACGTGGTGAGCCTGGCCGCCGATGTGCGCCGCTTGTACTTCCAGGATTACCAGCGCCAATGGGATGCGTTGCTGGCGGACATCGACTTTGTGCCGATCACCAGCGTGGCCCAGGCGGCCGATGTGCTGCGCGTGATCTCGGGGCCGACCTCGCCGCTGAAAAAGCTGCTGGTGGCGGTGGCCAGGGAGACCGACCTGCAAGCCGAAGAGCGCCAATTGGCCGCCAAGGGCGTGCCGGTGGAGGGCGGTGTCGACAAGCTCAAGGAGCGCCTGGGCAGCCTGCTCGGCCAGGAGCAAGCGAGTGCCAATGCGCCTGCGGCTGCGGATGATCCGGTCACCGCGCACTTTGCCGAACTCAACAGCATCGTCAGCAAAAACGAGGGCGAGCCGGCGGCGATCGACGGCCTGCTGTCGGACATGAACGCGCTGTATGTGCAGGTCAGCGCCATGGTTGGTGCCAGCGGCGATGCCTTGCTGGGCGAGGCAAAGAACCAGGCGGCAGCGGCGGCCACGCGGGTCAGCCTGAACGCCGAGCGCCAGCCTGCGCTGGTGCAGGGCATGGTCAAGTCGGTGGTCAATTCCACCACCAACAGCATGATGGGCGGCGTGCGCAACCAGCTGAACGCGGCCTGGGTCAGCGAAGTGGTCAACGTGTATCGCCAGTCCCTGGCCGGGCGCTACCCGATGTCGCCAGGCAGTGCGCGGGACGCGACCCTGGATGACTTCGGCCAGTTCTTCGGCGTCGGCGGGGTGATGGATAACTACTTTCGCAAATACCTGCAGCCCTATGTCGACACCTCGGCCCAGACCTGGCGCTGGCAGCCGGGCGCGGCGCAGAAGCTCGGCATCGCGCCGGGCGTGCTGCAAACCTTCCAGCGCGCGGCGACGATCCGTGACGCGTTCTTCAGATCGGGGGGCACCCAGCCCATCGTGCGCTTCGAACTCAAGCCGGTGTCGATGGACCCGACCATCACCCAGTTCCTGCTTGATCTCGACGGCCAGCAACTGAGCTACGACCACGGCCCGAGCCGGCCGGTGGCGATGCAATGGCCCAACCCCGGCAGCAGTGGTGTGGTGCGTATCTCGATCATGCCTCCATCGGCCAGCGGGCGCTCCGGCGTGACCCTCGACGGCCCCTGGGCCTGGTTCCGCCTGCTGGAACAATCGGACCTGACCGCCGGCAACTCGCCGGACCGCTTCAACCTGCGCCTGCGGGTCGACGGCGCGAGCATCGCCTACGAGCTGCGCGCCAATAGCGCCTTCAACCCGTTCAAGAGCCGTGTGCTCAGCGGCTTCAGCCTGCCGGAGCGGCTATGACCACGCTGGGTTTCTACGGCAAGTTGGCCAGCCGCGGTGATTTCGTCAGCCGCGCCTTGCCCCAGAGTTTTATCGGCCCATGGGACAGCTGGCTGGCGGCGGGTTTGCTCGCCAGCCAGAACAGCCTGGGCGCTGAGTGGCTCAACGCTTATCTGGTCAGCCCGCTGTGGCGCTTCGTACTCGCGCCAGGCGTGTGCGGGCCGGACGCGGCGGCGGGTGTGGTGATGCCGAGTATCGATCGGGTCGGGCGTTATTTTCCGCTGGCGGTGGTGGCGGTGCTTGATCACGACACCAACCCCGCTGCGCTGGTGGGCGGGCCGGATGCCTGGTTCGAACAGACCGAAGAGCTGCTGCTCAGCACTCTGGACGCGGGCGCGACGTTCGAAGGGTTCAACGATGGCCTCGACCGCCTGGGCGTGCCGGCCACCGAGCCGCGTGCGCTCGACAGCCGTTTCGCCGGCCTGCAACGCGTGGCCGCCAGCGTGCCCCACGGGCGCATGACGGCGCTCGCCGAACAGGCCTGCGAAGGGGCCAGCCTCTGGTGGGGACGGGGTTCGCAGCGTATTTCCCCCGGTTTATTACGGTGTCAGGGCTTGCCTGCCGCCCGCGATTTTGCGCAGTTTTTGCTCGGACAAGAAGGTGTGGTGTAGATGGGGGCGACGTATCAATCGGCGAGCAAAAGCCATGTGGGCATGGTGCGCCAGGTCAACGAAGACGCGTGCCTGGACCTGCCGCAAAACCGTTTGTGGGTGGTGGCCGATGGCATGGGCGGCCACGCGGCGGGGGATTATGTCAGCAGCCTGATTGTCGACAGTCTGCGCAATGTGCCGGTGGGGCGCTCCCTTGAAGAATACGCGGCGGCCTTGCGCAACGACCTGATCCGCATCAATGCGGCGGTCCGTGAAGAAACCGCCAACCGTGGTGTGACCATGATGGGCAGCACCGTCGTGGTGCTGGCGGCGCGCGGCTTGCGCGGGGTGTGCCTGTGGGCCGGTGACAGCCGCCTGTACCGCCTGCGCGACGGCGAGTTGGAAAGCATCTCCCGCGACCACAGCTACGTGCAGGACCTGCAAGACAGCGGCCTGCTCAGCGAAGCCGATGCCCGTGTGCACCCGCGCGCCAATATCGTGACCCGTGCGGTGGGCGTGGAAGCGCAACTGGACGTGGCGGCGGTCGATCTGCTGATCGCCCCCGGCGACAGCTTCCTGCTGTGCAGCGACGGCCTCACCAAGACCGTCGAGGACCACGAAATCCGTGAAGTCCTCGGCCACGACGCGCCGGATGAAATCGTGCGCAGCCTGGTGCACCTGGGGCTTAATCGCGGTGCACCGGACAACATCACCACCATCGTCGTGAAGGTGTCGCCATGAACATCGTCATCCCCGGCTATGACATCGAGGGCGAGATCGGCGAAGGCGCCATGGCCAACGTGTACCTGGCGACCCAGCGTTCGCTGGAGCGCAAGGTGGCGTTGAAGGTAATGGCGGCGGCGCTGGCGGCTGACCCGAGCTTCTGCGAGCGCTTCCTGCGCGAAGGCAAGACCCTGGCGCGCTTGTCGCACCCGCACACGGTGACCATCCATGACATCGGTAATGTCGATGAGCTGTACTACATGGCCATGGAATACCTGCCCAACGGCACGCTCAAGGAGCGCATCGCCGCCGGGCTGACCCCGGAGCAGGGCGTGACGCTGATCCGCCAGATCGCCTCGGCGCTGGGTTATGCCCATGCCCAGGGCCTGGTGCACCGCGACGTGAAGCCGGCGAACATTCTGTTCCGCGCCGATGGCACGGCGGTGTTGTCGGACTTCGGCATCGCCAAGTCCCTGGACGACCGCACCCAATTCACCCAGGCCGGCTTTGCCGTGGGCACGCCCAGCTACATGAGCCCGGAACAGGCGCGCGGCCAGGAGATCGACGGTCGCGCCGACCTGTATGCGCTGGGCGTGGTGCTCTACGAGATTCTGGTCGGCGAGCTGCCTTACCGTGGAACCGATGCGCTTTCCACGGCCCTCGCACACCTGACTGAGCCGTTGCCGGAATTGCCGGTGCACCACGGCCGTTACCAGGAGGTGCTGCGCAAGTTGTTGGCCAAGGACCCGGCGGAGCGTTTCGCGGATGCCGATGCATTACTGCGGGCCCTGGACAACCTGCCGGCGGAGTCGCCGGAGGCCACCTTGGTGCGGCCGCTGCCGATTCCACTGAGTTTTGACCTGGCGGGCATTACGCCTGTCACCGTCGACATACCCACCGACAAACCACAGCCGCAGCCGATAGTGCGCCAACCGGTCGTGACGCCAACGCAGCACAATGCCCCGTCCGAACAGCGCCGTGGGCCGGTGTTGGCATTGGCCGCCGTGGCGGTTGCGGTGGCACTGGCCATTGGTGGTGCCAGCTATTGGTGGTTGAGCAGTAGCGATGAGCCTGCCCAACCACCAGCTGCCGTAGTTCCCAAGGTGACGCCGCCCGCAGCCGTCGCTGAAGTGGACGGTGGTCAACGGCCGTTGCTGATGGCGGGCAAGAAAACCCTGTTCCAGCGCGTGCTCAGCAAGCCCGGCGCCAAACTGTCTGCCGATGCGGGCAGTGCACCGGGCAAAGTCTTGCCGGCGTTTTCCGTGCTTTATGTGTACCAGCGCAAAGAGGTCGACGGCAGCCCCTGGGTGCGCGTCGGCGCGGCCACCGACGGTCGCAGTGAGGGTTGGTTGCCGGCCTCGCAGGTCAGTGACTGGAAGCAAAGCCTGGTGCTCAAATTCACCGAGCGCTCAGGCCGGGCGCCGGTGATGTTCCTGCGCCAGTCCGCTGAGGTGGAAAAACTGCTGGCCGATCCGGCTGCGGCGAAAGCTGTGTTAGCCAAGGCGCAGAACAACCGCGAAGACAATCAGCAAGTGCTGGCCCTGGAGCCCACCGCCAGCGCGGTACCGCAGAACCAGTTCTACCTGTTGCCGATCTTCGATGCCAAAGAGAGCTTCGACGAAAACGGCCAGCCGGTGCAGCTGCTCAATGTCGCCTCCATCGACCCTGGCAGCAGCGCGGTCGCCAAGCCGGCGACGCCTGTGACCAGTGCCAATGCCGACGCCTTCCGCACGGCGGTGGTGCTGGTGGTCGATACCACCGTGTCGATGCAGCCGTATATCGATCAAGTGCGCGACGTAGTACACGAGCTGCAAACCCGTATTGCCGAGCGCGGCGAGCTGGACAGTGTCAGCTTCGGCCTGGTGGGCTTTCGCAACAGCATCAAGAAAACCCCCGGCCTGGAATACGTGGCCAAGACCCTGATCACCCTCGACCAGGGCCGCGATCCGCAACGCTTTCTCGACATGGCGCGGCAGGTCAAGGCCTCGACGGTGTCCAGCCATTCGTTCAACGAAGACGCGTTTGCCGGGGTGATGCAGGCGGTGGACGGCATGGATTGGTCCGGCTACGGCGGGCGCATCATCCTGCTGGTCTCCGATGCCGGTGCGTTGCGCAAGAACGACCCGTTCGCCGCCACCCAGATGAACGAAGCCGAAGTGCGCCAGGCGGCGTTGGGCAAGCAGATCAAAATCTACGCGCTGCATCTGCGCACCGACGCCGGCAAGAAAACCCATGCCGGCGCCGAAAGCCAGTACCGCATCCTGACCGCCGACGCCAACCCACGAATCGGCGACCTGTACACGCCGGTGCCCGGTGGTGACGTGCACAAGCTCGGTGAGCGCGTCGACGAGATTGGCACGGTGTTCGCCAACCTCGTGCATCAGGTGCGCAGCAACACGCCGCAGCCGGTGCCGCTGCTCAGTGCCACGCCGAGCCTGGCGGATAAATCCGCCGCGGTCGGTTATGCGATGCACATGGATTTCCTTGGTCGCAAAACCGCGAGCCAGGCGCCCCAGCTGGTCAGCGCCTGGACTGCCGACCGCGACCTGACCAACCCGGCGCTGCCGGCGTTCCAGGTGTGCGTGATGCTGACCAAGCTGCAATTGAACGACCTGCAGCAGTCGCTGAAACTGATCGTCGATGCGGCGCGCAAAACCCAAAGCTCACCCAAGGACTTCTTCCAGGAAATCGCCAGCGCCTCGGCCTATATGAGCCGCGACCCGCAAGCCCTGCGCAAGGGCGGCAACCTGGCCGACGGCGGCCTGCTGGGCGAATACCTGGAAGGCCTGCCGTATCGCAGCAAGTCGCTGAACATGACCCAGGACCTGTGGTTGTCATTGAGCGTGGCCGAGCAGGAAGACTTTATCGACGAGCTGGATTCGAAAATCCGCCTCTACGAGACCTTCCACAATGACCTGGCCAATTGGGTGCGTTTCGGCGATGCCGAACCGGGCGATGCGTTGTACCGCGTGCCGTTGTCGACGCTGCCGTGATGCTGAGCCTGAACGCGGTGCACAAGAGCCGGGGCGTCGGCAGCCAGCGCTATAGCCTGGTGATTCCGGCGCTGCAGCTGCGCGCAGGTGAACAACTGGCGATTGTCGGGCCCAGCGGCTGCGGCAAGAGCACCTTGCTGGATATGTTGGCGCTGGTGTTGGCGCCGGATCGGATCGGCCAGTTTGAGTTCAACCAGTTCGACATCGGCGGGCTTTGGCGCGCAGACAGCCAAACCACCTTGGCCCAGATGCGCAGCCGGCATTTGGGCTATGTGCTGCAGACCGGCGGGCTGCTGGGGTTCCTCGATGTGCGCGGCAATATCGCCTTGTCCCGCCAGTTGCTGGGGTTAAAGGACGACGGCAGCGTGGCGCGCCTGGCCGAGCAGCTGGAAATCAGTGACCAGTTGGACAAGCGTCCGGCCGCGTTGTCGGTGGGCCAGCGCCAGCGCGTGAGCTGTGCCCGCGCCTTGGCCCATACGCCGCAATTGGTGCTGGCCGATGAGCCGACCGCATCCCTCGACCCGCTCAATGCCGAGCGCGTGATGCAGGCGCTGCTGGCCCAGGCCCGTGAACACCGCGCCGCCTGTGTGATTGCCACCCATGATGAACCCTTGGCCCGCGCCAGTGGTTTGCAAGTGCGCCGCATCGGCTGCCGTCGCGATGCGGACGGCGGCGTCACGGCGACGCTTGGGGAGGCGTGCTGATGCGCATCGGCCTGGTCTCGTCGCTCGCTTGGCAGGACTATCGCAACGATGCGTGGCTGTCGGCCTGTTCGGTGCTGGCGCTGGTGGCGGTCATCGCGCCATTGCTGGTGTTATTTGGCCTGAAGTTTGGACTGGTTAGCAGTTTGACCCAACGCTTGGAGACCGACCCCGCCACCCGTGAAATTATTCCGTTGGGCGGCGGTCGATTCAGCAGCGCCCTTGTCGAGCAGCTTGCCCAGCGTAGTGATGTGGCGTTTGCCATCCCGCGTACGCGGCAGATTGCGGCGACCGCGCAGGTGGGCGCAGTGGTATTGGAGATGCTGCCGACCGCTGCGGGCGACCCGTTGTTGGCTGGCTTGCCGATGCCGAAGGGCCTGGACCAGATCGTGCTCAGCCATACCGCCGCCGAGAAGCTCGCGGCGCGGCCCGGCGACTGGCTGGAGCCCCGCTTTGCGCGGCAACTGGCAGGGCGCGTCGAGGCGCAGCGCACGCGGGTGCAGGTGCAGGCAGTATTGCCGTTGGAAGCCTTCGCCCGTGACGGGCTGTTTGCTGACCTGGCGTTGCTGGAGGCGGTGGAAGATTATCGCGATGGCCGCGCTGTGCCGGCGTTGCAATGGGAAGGTGAGGCGGCGGGTGTGGGCGAGCAGCGGATGTACCCGGCGTTTCGTTTGTATGCGCGCACGCTCAGCGATGTGGAACGGCTGCGGCTGTATTTCGCCGGGCAGAACGTGCTGGTGTCGACCCAGGCGCAAACCATCGCCCAGGTGCAGTCGTTGAGTCGCAATCTGTCGCTCGTATTCTGGATCATCTGCGGGTTGGCATTGGCCGGTGCGTTTGCGGCGACCTTCGCCGGGGCGTTGGCGGCGGTGGCGCGTAAGCGTCGGGAGTTGTCGGTGTTGCGCTTGCTGGGCTTTTCCACCGGTGCGCTGTTGCTGTTCGTCGTGATGCAGGCGCTGTACAGCGCAAGTTTTGCCGCCGTGCTCAGTGCCGGGCTGTATGGCCTGGCCGAGGCGGGTTTGAACCGATTATTCGTGCAGGTGCCGGGCGAATACGCCAGCCATCTGTTGGCGCGTCACTACGGCTTGGCCCTGGCGGCTGTGCTCGGCGTCAGCGCCGTGGCGGCGGCATGTGGCGGTTGGCGAGTGGCGCGTATCCAGGCTTCTGAAGGAATCAGAGATGTTTAAGTTACTGGGCGCCTGTGTGGCGCTGAGCCTGGCCTCGCTGGCCTGGGCCGATGAGGCAAGCGACAAGCTCGACAACCCCAAGCCGTTGCCGGACGACGTGAGCCTGCCGCTGCCATGCGACGGCAATATGGTGTTCCGCTACGCCTATGTGCTGGCCCAGGGCACCCTCGACGACCGTGAGGTGAGCCTCGGCTATCCCTTTGCCGAAGGCGAGGCAGGCTACCAGCAATCGTTTATCTCCGGTTACCGGCGCGACTTCATCAACGGTCAGTTCACCCTCAAGGATCTGCCCAAGGACTGGAACACCGTCATCGCGCCGCTGATGCCGAAGACCGACGCCAAGACCCCGCTCAAGCCCATGCTGTACTTCATCGGCAAGTACGAAGTGACCGCCCGCCAGTACGCCCAAGTGATGTCCCAGGCGCAGTCGCTGGCCAGCGGCGAGCCGGCGCCGGCCTGTGATGCGCCTGAGGGTATGGCCGGGCGCTTGCCCAAAGTGAAACTGTCGCGCTTTGAAGCCGAGCGCTTCTCGGCGGTGTACAGCGCCTGGCTGATGAAATACCACCGCGAGTTGCTGCCGGTGAGTGGGCGCGGGGCCTCGGCCGAAGACGGCGGCCTGGGCTTTGTGCGCTTGCCCACCGAAGTGGAATGGGAATTCGCCGCGCGCGGTGGCCAGGCAGTGAGTCGCCAGGACCTGGAAGGCCGTCTGTTTCCGCGCCGCGTCGAGGGCAGTGAAAACGACGGGCCACTGAGCGATTACGCGGTGTTCAACCAGGTCGCCGGCGGCACCGGCCAGGCGGCACGGCTGATGCCTATCGGCACCAAGCTGCCCAACCCGATCGGGATGTTCGATGTGATCGGCAACGCTGCGGAAATGGTCCAGGAATCCTTCCAACTGGTGCACGCCGGGCGCCGCCAGGGCACCTATGGCGGCTTCGTGGTCAAGGGCGGCAATTACCTGGAGGGCGAAGGCACCTTGTTCACCGGCATGCGCCGTGAGTACCCGCTGTTTGCCGCCGATGGCACCGAGCAAAGCAACGAGACCACCGGGTTTCGCGTGGCGATTGGCGCGCTGTCGGCGCCGCGCTCGCGCTACAAGGAGCTGTTTGCGCAGTGGCAGAAAGAAGGCCGCCTGGCGTCGTTGACCGACGCCATCGACGACGCCCAGGACCCGACCAAGCGCCTGGACAGCATCATCGCCGCCAGCGTCGACCCCAAGCTGCAAGCCGAACTGGGGCTGGTCAACGAAGAGCTCAAGCGCAACGTTTCGCTGATCGCCCAGCAGCGCGAGGAAGCGGCAGGCAACCTGATCCAGTCCGCTGCGTTGGTGGCCGAGACCATCAGCAACTACAACATCCGCCTGGCCAACCTGCAGAAGAGTCGCCAGCAGGCCGTGGATAACAAAGACCAGGCCAGCGCGCAGCTGTTCGACATGGCCATCGCCAATGGGCGCAGCGCGCTGGACGGCGCCGTGGCGATCTACATCGACAACCTGGCTACCGGCACGCGCTATACCGATGCGGTGATCCAGGCCCAGTTTCAACGAATCAAGGAAGAGTTGGACCGCAAGCCGGTGCTCGGCAAGAGCCTGGTGACGCGCGCGACACTGTTCGTTCGCCATGTCGGCAACTACCGCAAGCAACAGCGGGCCGACCCGGCGACGATCTTGAAGGAATTGCTCGCAGCGAGCGGTCAGCGGTCTTGATCGTTGGCTGTCTAGCGAGCTTGGAAGGGACTCAGGCGGCGGTGGGCCGTGCTGGGCAAGTCAAACTTAATAGAGATCACACCTATGCTTTTTTCCCGTAAGACGGTTTCCAAGCGTCACCTGCTGCTGATTGCGGCCGGTTTCAGCACCGTGTTGACCGGTTGCGCAACGTCGCCTGCGTCCAAGGTCGCGTCGAGCACCAAGGTTGAGTACTACCCCAACTGCTACGAGCCGGTGCAGCACCTGCGTGCTACCGATTCGAACATGACCAAGTCGGTGGTGACCGGCGCAGCCATCGGCGCGGCCGGCGGTGCCTTGCTGGGCGCCCTGACCGGCGACAAGGAAAAGCGCGGCCGTAACGCCGCTATCGGCGCAGCGGGCGGCGCCCTGGCGGGTGGCGCGGCGGGTTACTACACCGAGCGTCAGAAGCAGATCAGCGATGACAACCAGCGCATCGCTTCCTACTCCACCGACTTCAACAAAAGCGCCTCGGACATCGACCGCAGCACCGCCTATGCCAAGGCGTCGCAACAGTGCTACCAGAGCGCATTCACCAAGCTGGTCGCAGACCGCAAGGCCAAGACCGTCAACGACACCGAGGGCCGCAAGCGCCTGGCGGAAATCGTTGCGGGCCTGAAGGAGTCCAATGACCTGATCGTTGCAGTCAACGGCAAAGCCAGCGAAGACCTCAGCAACTACACCCAGGCCTATGAGAAAGACCTGCAGCAGGTTGGCGTGCAGCGTAGCGACGTGGTGACCGTGGCCACCGCCGACACCACGCCTGTGGTCACTCCGGCCAAAGGCAAGAAAGCCGTGAAGCCGGCCAAGAAACCCGTGCTCCCGACCGTGCCGAAAGAAGCGGTGACCACCGAGAAGAGCATCCAGACCGTTCAGGCCAAGCAGGCTGAAAGCAAGCAGGTCGCCAGCTCCGGCAAGGCTCAGCTCGAAGGCAGCTGCCGCGATCCAAACCTGGCCGACTGGGCGCCGGTTCCTTGCCCTAACGTTTAAGTAACCTGTTGCTATAAGCGTTAAACGTCAACCGATCTCCCACTAAAGCGCGAGATCGGTGGCGTTCTATTTGCGAATCGTTACACTGCTGCGGCCACTCAATAATTACACCGAGGCCGTGTGCATGAAATTTCGTCTTCTCCTGTGGGTGCTGGGCCTGATGATGGGCAAAGCCAGCCGCACCAACCCCGCCTTCCAGCAGCAGCTAGGTGACAAAGACCTGGCCTTCCAGTTGCAGACCCTCGACGGCAAGGTTGCCCGCCACTTCATCGTCAAAGACCAGCGCATCACCAGCCGCTCGGGTGTACAC
Organism: Pseudomonas sp. R11-23-07; assembly: GCF_003852295.1. Lineage (NCBI taxonomy): Bacteria > Pseudomonadati > Pseudomonadota > Gammaproteobacteria > Pseudomonadales > Pseudomonadaceae > Pseudomonas > Pseudomonas sp. R11-23-07. Next base: position 5,536,046 of record NZ_CP027761.1, on the reverse strand, counting down.
CCTGAGCCGGCGTTTGCGATTGCCTTCAAAGACGCCGCCTACGGCTTCGCCACGATGCAGGCGAAGAACAAGCAACTGGCGTTCATGACGGGGATTCAGGACAAGTCGATCCAGATCAAGGGCAACCCGGCGCTGGTGATCTGGTTCCAGGGGTTGACCAAGTATTTGAAGCCGAAGAAAAAGAAGTAGGCATTCAGTTAAACCGAGGTGGATTCATCGGGGGCAAGCCCCCTCTCACATTCGACCGCATTCCAAGGCTGGAACCCGGTTAAGTGTGGGAGGGGGCTTGCCCCCGATAGCGGCCTGACAGTCGACAGATTCAGTGCTGGTTGAACTGCGATGCCAGCTCCCGCAACAGCACTTGCGCATCGAGTACTTTGCAGACTACTTCCTCAGCCTTTTCCCGGCGCACGGCCAGGCACACCAGGTTCGGGTATTCGGCGTACTGCCCGACATCTCATGGGTTTACTTGCCCCGAGACAGTGAGTACTCGATCAGCCAGCAACTGTGCCAGTTCGATTAACTGCGTAACGCCCAGCAGTTCCTCTCGTTTCGGCCCTTCAAGGTCAAAGGCCAGGTCGCAACTCAACGCATTGGCCGAGGCCAGTGTTTCGCTGAGGTTGACCAGTAGGTCTTGCGTGGGGATGCCGTCTTTCACGGTGAATAGCACGCTAGGTGCTGGATCGATTGGGGGATTTGGGGTGGGTTTGATCATGGTGAAACTCCGGAGATATTAAAGGAGCTGCCATTGATCGCCGCGACGCGATGGGGGTGGCAGCTGTACGCAGGTTCGCGGACCGACTCTCCAGAACATCGGCATACCCGAAGGTATCCCGCGCACAGCCGCCATAGCGCCGCACAGTAGACGACAAAAAAGCGCCAACTGAAAGGACACGATGACGCTTTTGCGTCTGAAGAAATACGGGCCGCGACGCCCGACCGCTGATTGTGCAACGGTGCACTGAGACTAGAGATTGAGTGTCCTAGCGGCAACCTCAACGCCTTGTAAGACGTTTCTGTTTCTAGCCGAACGGACAGTTGTTTGGCTTTGCGCCAGCCAAGCCGAAGAAAAAGAAGTAAGCGTTCAGTTAAACCGAGGTGGATTCATCGGGGGCAAGCCCCCTCCCACATTCGGCGGCATTCCACAGCTGGAACTCGGTTAAGTGTGGGAGGGGGCTTGCCCCCGATAGCAGTGTGACTGTCGACAGATTCAGTGCTGGCTGAACTGCGAGGCCAGTTCGCGCAACAACACTTCGGCATCCAGCACCTTGCCAACCACGTCTTCAGCCTTTTCCCGGCTCAAGCCCAGACGCTCGAGCAGTGCATCCGGGATGGTTTCATCCGGCCCGGAACCGATTCCCCGGCTGCGCAACAGGCGCACGGCCAGGCACACCAGGTTCGGGTATTCGGCGTACTGCCCGTCATAGCTCGGGTCGTGCTGGAAGCGCAGGGCGGTGGACAGTTCGTCCGGCATGTCCCAGTAACGCATCAGCCAGGCGCCGATCTGCTCGCGGCTGATGCCCAGCAGGTGTTGTTCCACGTAGCTGTGGCACAGGTGCGGGTTGACCTCCAGGTGGCGGCAGATCAGCGAAAAGTGCGGCGGGAACACATGGGCCAGCAGCAGGTAACCAAAGTTGTGCAGCAACCCTGCCAGGTAGGTCAGGCCGGCTTCCGGGCGCTGGGCGCGGGGCATGGCGCGGGTCAGGCCTTCGATCACGGCGGCGGTGTAGATCGACTGGTGCCAGTACGGCGTGGACGGATGCGGGCGGTCCTTGGGCAGGCTCAGGGTTTTACCCAGGGCCAGGCCCAGCGCCAGGTTGATCACCAGATCGAAGCCCAGCACGCGCACGATGGCGTCTTCCACCGAGCGGATCTTGCCCGGCGAAGCGTAGTAGGGCGACGCCGCCCAACTCACCACCTGGGCGGCCAGGGCTGGGTCGGTTTCCACCACGCCGGTGATGTCGTCGATGGTGGCGTTGGGGTCGACGCGCAGCTTGATGATCTTCTGCGCGGTGTCGGCCAGCGGCGGAATCTCGATGGTCGCTTCCAGGCGTTGCTGAATACGGCGGGCAGTGAATGCCTGCATCGCCTGGGTGATTTCCTCACGGTCATCATTGGGGCGGTCGAGGTTGGGGCGAATGTTGCTCAGGGGCTCGCCGAACTGAGCCGCACTGGCCTTGGTCAGCATGGTCTTGAAGTGCTCGCTGGCGATTTCCAGCAGCAACCCGGCTTCACCCGAATGCACCAATAGACTCGGCTCGTTGAGCAGGCTGCCTTCATACAGGCACGGCGAACTGGTGAGCGGCGGCAGGCCCGGCAGCAGGTTCAGCTCATGCTTGCCCAGCATGCGCTCGACGCGCTCCGGCGCCACAGCGGTGAGGCGGCGCCCGGTGAGCTCGGTAAGGCGGTTGAGGTCAAGCAACTGGCTTTGGGGGAACAGCACCATGAGCGCGCCAACGGCATCTTCGAGCAGTACCGCCTGGACCTTTCGCGCAGGGTTCAGGCCCGTCTGTTCGGCGACTTCCGTGTAGGGGATGGCGAGCTTTGCGAGCAACGCCCGAATGACCGGCGGGGCGGTCAGTGGGGCGGTAGCGAGGGCAACTTCTGACATGGCCTGATCCAATTTTTTTCATTCATTGGAGTATAACCAGCTTGGTAGAGGTGTAGGTCGGATAAGTGAGTCGGCTGTCACACTTGGCCGTATTGCTGCCCGTGCCGCAGCCAGCGGTTGAGCAGCGGGCTGACATGCTCAGGCCAGCGTTCCAGCAGCGCCTGCGCCGCATCGCGCACTGCGGGCAACAGGTCAGCGTCGCGCATCAGGTCGGCGACCTTGAATTGCAGCAAACCGGTTTGGCGGGTACCGAGCATTTCTCCCGGGCCGCGCAGCTCGAGGTCTTTTTCGGCGATGACAAAGCCGTCGTTGGTTTCGCGCATGATGCCCAGCCGTTGGCGGCCGATCTGCGACAGCGGCGGGTGATACAGCAGCACGCAATGGCTGGCGGCGCTGCCTCGGCCGACGCGGCCGCGCAATTGATGCAGTTGGGCCAGGCCCAGGCGTTCGGGGTTCTCGATGATCATCAGGCTGGCGTTGGGCACGTCCACGCCGACTTCGATCACGGTAGTGGCCACGAGCAATTGCAGGTTACCGGCCTTGAACTCGGCCATCACTGCGGCTTTTTCGGCAGGTTTCATACGGCCGTGGATCAGCCCGACCTTGAGCTCGCCGAGGGCACTGGTGAGGTCTTCATAGGTGGTTTCGGCAGCCTGGCAGGTCAGCTCCTCGGACTCTTCGATCAGCGTACACACCCAGTACGCCTGGCGGCCTTCGGCGCAGGCGCCGCGCACGCGTTCGATCACTTCGACGCGGCGCGTGTCGGTGACCAGCACGGTGTTGACCGGCGTACGGCCGGGGGGCAGTTCGTCGAGGATCGAGGTGTCGAGGTCGGCGTAGGCACTCATCGCCAGGGTGCGTGGGATGGGCGTGGCGGTCATGATCAGCTGGTGCGGGTTCATGCGCCCACCCACGCCTTTCTGGCGCAGGGCCAGGCGCTGTTGCACGCCGAAGCGGTGCTGTTCGTCGATGATCACCAGGGCCAGGTTCTTGAACTGCACTTCATCCTGGAACAGCGCATGGGTGCCCACCACCATCGGTGCGCCGCCGGCAATCTGCTCCAGCGCCGCTGCGCGCGTCTTGCCCTTGAGCTTGCCGGCCAGCCACGCGACTTCCAGGCCCAGCGGCTCGAGCCAGCGTTTGAAGGTGATGAAGTGTTGCTCAGCGAGAATTTCCGTGGGCGCCATCAACGCGACCTGATAACCGGCTTCCAGGGCCTGCAAGGCGGCGAGGGCGGCGACCACGGTCTTGCCCGCGCCCACATCGCCCTGGATCAGGCGCAGCATCGGTTCCTGCTGGCTGAGGTCGTAGGCGATTTCGTTGCCGACGCGTTGCTGCGCGCCGGTCGGTGCGAAGCCCAGGTTGGCCAGGTATTGCGCGGGCAGGCGCGTGGCTTTGGGCATCGCCGGTGCGCGCAGCGAGCGCATGCTTTCGCGCAGGCGCTGCTGGGACAGTTGATGGGTCAGCAGTTCTTCGAAGGCCAGGCGATGCTGCGCCCAGTGATGGCCGAGGGCGAGTTCGTCGACATCGGCGTCGGCCGGTGGGTGATGCAGGTAGCGAATCGCATCCGCCAGAGGCGCCAGTTGATAATCGCGGGCCAGCTCCAGCGGCAACCAGTCGGGCAGGCTTTGCGGGCCGAGCATCGTCAGGGTTTGCATGCACAACTGGCGCAGGCGTTGCTGGGTGAGGCCTTCGGTCAGTGGGTAGATTGGCGTGAGGGTGGTGTCCACCGGCGGCGGTTCATCGCCGGTAATGGCGCGGTACTCCGGGTGGTAGATCTCCAGGCCCGAGGCCCCCGGACGCGCTTCGCCGTAGCAACGCACGCGGGTGCCGCGCTTGAGGCCTTCTTTCTGCGCATTGCTGAAATGGTAGAAGCGCAGACTCAGGCCACCGGTGCCGTCCTGCAGGCGCACCACCAGGCTGCGGCGCTTGCCCATCACCACGTCGGCGCCGCTGACGGTGCCCTCGATCACCGCGTCCTGGCCGGGACGCAAGTGGCCGATGGGCACGACGCGGGTGCGATCCTGATAGCGCAGCGGCAGGTGGAACAGCACGTCCTGAAGGTTTTCCAGGCCGACCTTGGCGAGTTTCTCGGCCATGGCCTCACCGACACCCTTGAGTGCCGTCACCGGCACCTGCGACAGCTCAGTCATACCGTTACTCAGCTCGCAGCAGACGGTTTGGCCACCGAGCACAGGCGGATCGAGTCGGCGAGGATCTCGATGGCTTTTGGCCGTGGAAAGCTGGCGCGCCAGGCGATTGCCACGGTACGGAAGGGCACCGGCGGCGTAAGTGGGCGCACTTCGATTACGCCGGGGGCGTAGTGATGGCTGTCTACCGCCGACAACGGCAGGATCGAAATACCCAGGCCGGACGCGACCATGTGGCGAATAGTCTCCAGGGAGCTGGATTCCACCGTGGTGTGCTTGGCGCCGTCGTTGCCTTTGGTCAGGGTCGGGCAGGCTTCCAGCACTTGGTCGCGGAAGCAGTGGCCTTCGCCGAGCAGCAGCAGGCTCTTGTCATTGAGCAGGCCGGCGTCGATGGTTTCCTTCTGGGTCCACGGGTGCGAGGCGGGCATCAGTACGTAGAACGGCTCGTCGTAGAGCGGCAGGGTCAGCACGTCCGCCTCGTTGAACGGCAAGGCGATGATGATCGCGTCCAGCTCGCCGTTGCGCAGTTTGTCGCGCAGCACGTGGGTGAAGTTTTCTTCGATATACAGCGGCATCTGCGGCGCGACGCGGTGCAGTTGCGGGATCAGATGGGGAAACAGGTACGGGCCGACGGTGTAGATGGCGCCGACCTTGAGCGGTGCGGTCAGCTGGTTCTTGCCGGCCTGGGCCAGCTCGCGAATGCTTTGCGCTTGTTCCAGCACCTTCTGGGCCTGGGCAACGATGCCTTCGCCCACCGGGGTGAGGCGCACGGCGCTCTTGCTGCGCTCGAAAATCAGCACACCGAGTTCGTCTTCGAGCTTTTTCACGCCCACCGACAGCGTCGGCTGGCTGACGTGGCAACGCTCGGCCGCGTGGCCGAAGTGCTGTTCTTGGGCGAGGGTCACGATGTAGCGTAATTCTGTAAGAGTCATAGCGGGCGTCCATGAGGTTGCGGGCCAAGCATACCGGCTGCAATCGATAGACGCACGTTATCAGAACTTTGCTGGGGATTGAGCGAGGACTGTCGGTAATTTTGCTGATTCGCTGCCGCTGAATGTGGAAAGGAGCCAGCCCCCTTCCACATTGCCCTGCTAGCGGCGACGTTTATCGATGTTGTAAACGAACGGTGCGACGAGCTCCACACTGCCGTTTTTCAACAGGTCGGCCGGTGGTTTGGGCAGGGGCTGAGCCTTGCGGATCATCTCCAGCGTGGCGCGATCCAGGTCGGCGTTGCCGGAGCGGCCCTCCAGCTCGTAGGACAGCACATTGCCTTCGCCGTCGACCACGAAGCGCAAGCGGTTCATGCCTTCCTTGCCACGTTGCTGGGCGCCCGGCGGGTACTTCTTGTACTTCTGCAGGTGCGCCAGCAGGGTGCTTTGCCAGGAGGCCTGGGCGGCAAGCTGTTGCGCCGACGGGCCGGGAGCGGGCTGGGCGGATTTCTGCGCAGGCGCGTTGCTCGGCGGCGTGTCGCTCGGTGGCTCCTCGGAAGGTTTCTCCTTGGGCGGCTCGGGCTTTTTCTCCACCGGCTTGGGCGGTTGTGGCTTGGGTTTGGGCTTGACCGGCTTAGGCACCTGGATCGTCGGCTTGGGCGCCTCTGCCAACTTCGGCAGCGGCAGCTCTTCGACCGGTGGTGGCGGTGGCGCAACGACCTTGGGCGGTGCAGGCGGCGGCGGTGGCGCCGGCAGCGGCGCCAGGTCGATGACCATCGCGGCCGGAGGCAACGGGATCGCCTGGGGCGCGGACCATTTAAGCGCGATGATGATCGCGACGGCGTGCACGCCCAGCACGACTGCGAGGCTGCTGCCATAACGCGTCAGTTTGTGGCGCGTCGTGATCATTTCTTGGCTGCCGTCTCAAGTCCGACCAGGCCTACCTTGAGGTAGCCGGCTGCCCGCAAGGCGTCCATCACGCTCATCAGGTCGCCGTAATCCACGCCCTTGTCGGCCTGGAAGAAGATGGTCGTGTCTTTTTTGCCTTGGGTCTTGGCATCGAGCACCGGCCCCAGGGTTTCAGCCTTGACTTCTTCTTCGCCCAGGAACAGGCGCTGGTCGGCCTTCACGCTGAGAAAAATCGGCTTCTCCGGGCGTGGCGCCGGCTTGGCGCTGGACGCGGGAAGGTCAACCTTGATGTCCACGGTAGCCAATGGTGCCGCCACCATGAAGATGATCAGCAGCACCAGCATCACGTCGATAAACGGCGTGACGTTGATTTCGTGATTCTCGACGAGCTCGTCGTCGCCTTGATTCAAATGCAGGCCCATGGCCGATTACCCCACTTTCACCATGTGCGGTTGCGAGCTGCGCTCGTTAGGCAGGTGATCGAGGTCGCGGCTGACCAGCAGCAGGACTTCTGCCGACGCGTCCGATACCTGGGCCTTGTAGCCGGCGATCGAACGGGCGAAGACGTTGTAGATCACCACCGCTGGGATCGCGGCAACCAGGCCCAGGGCCGTAGCCAGCAAGGCTTCGGCGATGCCGGGAGCAACCACGGCGAGGTTGGTGGTCTGGGTTTTGGCGATGCCGATGAAGCTGTTCATGATGCCCCACACGGTACCGAACAGGCCGACGAAGGGGGCGGTGGAACCGATGGTCGCCAGCACGCCGGTGCCGCTGCTCATGTTGCGACCGCACGCGGCCACCAAGCGCTCCAGGCGGAAGCTGACGCGTTCCTTGATGCCTTCTTTTTCGCGAGTGTTGGCCGACAGGCGCATTTCTTCCAGGGCGTCATGCACTAGCAGGTTGGCCAGGGTGCCCTTCTTGGTGGCGGTTTCACTCGCTTCCTTGAGGGTGGCGGCCTTTTTCAAGTGGACGATTTCAGTGCGCAGACGACGCTTGGCGCCCAGCAGCTCGAAGCCTTTGGCGATCCAGATGGTCCAGGTAATGATGGAGGCGATAGCCAGGCCGATCATCACGGCTTTCACCACCACGTCGGCGTTCTGGTACATGCCCCACGGGGACAGGTCATGGGCCATGCCCAGGGTGTTGTCTTCTTCCAGCACTACCCCAGTGCCGTCGGCAGGAGCTGCAGCCTGGGCCGGGTCGGTTGGCGCGGCGGCAGGCGCAGCCGGGGTGGCGGTATTCTGCTCGGCAGCGGCTGGCGCGGCAGGTGCGGTGGCATCAGCGAAGGCGGCGGTCGGCGCCAGCAGTACGCTGAACAGCATCGCAGCAATCGCACGCCAGGCGCGGGATGGGCTGTGAGGCTTGGTTGGCGAAGCGGGGTTTGTATGACATGTCATGCTGGCCGGACCTGAGAGAAAATAATGGGTGATCGTCCTGCCAGACCCCTGTGGGTCGAGGACAAATGGGCGGTTATTATTGCAAGTAATTCTTGTTAACTAAAGTGGCACTGTTACTTTATTTCGCTTTTTACTGGCCGTTGATCCTCTCGCGCGGCTAATCTGCGCCTTTGAGAATGGAGTTTTATGATGTCTGCGCCTTCTGTTGTGATTGCCGGTTGCGGCGATGTGGGTAGTCGGCTGGCTAGCCAATTGCTGGCCGCAGGATGGGAGGTGCATGGCCTGCGCCGCGATATTTCGCGCCTTCCCGTCGGCGTGATCGGCATCGCCGGTGATCTGTTCGATAAAGCCTGTCCCGATACCTGGCCGATCGGCGGGGTGGATTACCTGGTGTACTGCGCTGCGGCCACCGACCACGATGAGGCTGGTTACCGCGCTGCCTACGTGCAGGGGTTGCAGCATGTGCTGGAGTGGCTGGGCGATTACGGCCAGACGCCCAGGCATTTGCTGTTTGTGTCCAGCAGCAGCGTATATGGGCAGCAGAATGGCGAGTGGGTCGACGAAACCTCTGAAACTCAGGCGAAGGGTTATTCCGGCCAAGTCATGCTCGAAGCCGAGCAAGTGGCACTCAATAGTGGCATCCCCGCGAGCGTCGTGCGGCTGACCGGCATTTATGGTCCAGGCCGCGAGTGGCTGCTGACACAGGTTCGGCAGGGTTATCGCGTAGCCGTCGACCCGCCTTTATATGGCAACCGGATTCACGCCGATGACGCTGCGGGCGTGTTGGCGTTTTTGTTGCGGCATGTGGAGCAGGGCGGTTCGCTGGACAAGGTGTATATCGGGGTCGACGATGCGCCGGCGCCATTGGCCGAGGTGGTGGGTTGGTTGCGCGAGTATCTGGGCGTGACGGAGTGGTCCGAGGACGCCAGTGTGCGGCGTGCGGGCAGCAAGCAGTGCAGCAATGCGCGCATCAAGGCGCTGGGCTGGAAGCCGACCTATCCGACTTATCGCGAAGGCTATGCCGCCATTTTGAAAGGTTGAACGACGGACAAAATGTGGGAGGGGGCTTGCCCCCGATAACGGTGTGTCAGCCAAAGAGAGGTTGACTGAAGAAACGCTATCGGGGGCAAGCCCCCTCCCACATTTGGATCTGTGTCGCAGCGGTTATTGTTTTTCAAGCAGCCATTGGCGCGGGCCCGGCGTGAACTGAGGCACTTCATCCGCCTGCGCGGTGTTGATCGCCTGGAAGATTTCCAGCTGCTTGCCTTTGCGCGCAAAGATCCACGGGTTGCCCACGCCATTCTCCTGCAGCCAAAGGCTGTCGTAGCCGCCGCTCATGGAGGCGCAATCCCCGGCCAGGCACAGCGAATACTGATCAGCGCCAGGCAGGCCGGCGACTTTGCCGTTGGCCTGGAACTGTACCGTGGCGCCATTACCGACACCGTCGGTGATCTTCCAGTCTCCGCCCAGGTACGCCGCATAAAGCGCCCGCTCGAAGTTGGCGCCCAGTGGCGCGCCCTCCGGAGCCGGGTCCTGGGAGCGCGTGAACAGTTGCTCAGGCTCGTTGTCGTTGGCCACCTGCAGCAGCTTTTTGCCTCTACGCTTGAGCTCGGTGGCAGAGCTGCCGTAGAAGTCCACGCTCCAGGCGCCGGGCTTTTGCGCCAGCAACTTGCCTTCCGCCACTTCAAAACCGTTGTAGTAGCGTGCCTGCAAGGCCTTGGTGTTGACCTCCCATTCGAGGTTCGGGCCAAAGGTCTGCAAGGCTTCACGCAAAGGGCCGCCCTTGGCTGCCGCATCGATGGCGGCCTGGTTGATCCAGGTACCGCTCACATCCAGATTGGCAGGGTTGCTGGCACAGCCGCCGAGCAGCAAGGCGAGCAACGAAGAGGCAATAAGCGCTTTGCGCATGACTAAATCCTTCTGAAACAAAGTCGGCGCAGCGGTTGAGGCTGCGCCGGGTGCTTTTACTCGATGACCAGAATCGCGTCCATTTCAACCTGCGCGCCCTTTGGCAGGGCAGCGACGCCGATGGCGGCGCGGGCTGGGTACGGCTGTTCGAAGTACTTGCCCATGATCTCGTTGACCTTGGCGAAGTGGCTCAGGTCGGTCAGGAAGATGTTCAGCTTGACGATGTCCTTGAACGAACCGCCAGCCGCTTCAGCCACGGACTTGAGGTTTTCGAAGACCTGTACGGTCTGTGCTTCAAAGCCTTCCACCAGTTCCATGGTCTTTGGGTCCAGCGGGATCTGGCCGGACATGTAGACGGTATTGCCCGCCTTGATCGCCTGGGAATAAGTACCGATGGCGGCCGGGGCTTTGTCACTGGTGATTACTGTCTTGGTCATGAATGACTCCTTGTAATAGGCGATGGCTTGTTTGAAGAACTACGCACGCATGCGGGTGATGCGAATCACCCCGGTCAAGGCACGCAGTTTCTTGATCACACGGGCCAGGTGCACGCGGTCGTGCACGCTGACCACCAGCTGGACCACGCTGATGCGCCCATCGCGTTCGTCCATGCTGATTTTCTCAATATTGCCGTCGGCCGCGTTGACGCTGCTGGCCAGCAGCGCGATCAAGCCACGCTGGTGCTCCAGCTCTACGCGCAGCTCGACATTGAATTCGCCGGTGACATCCTTGGCCCACGAAAGCTGGATGCATTTTTCCGGGTTGTGCCGGATTTCGCTGATATTGCGGCAGTTGTCCAGGTGCACCACCATGCCTTTGCCCGCCGACAGATGGCCGACAATCGGGTCGCCCGGGATCGGTGTGCAGCATTTGGCATAGCTGAGCACCAGGCCCTCGGTGCCGCGAATCGCCAGCGGGCCTTCGGGGCTCGGCAGCTGTTCGCCTTCGCCGAGCAGGCGGCGTGCAACCACGTAGGCCATGCGGTTGCCCAGGCCGATGTCTTCGAGCAGGTCCTCGATGGTTTCCTGGCGGTACTCGTGAAGCATCGCTTGCACGCGCTCCTGCGGGACCTTGTCCAAGGCGCTGTCAAAACCGTTGAGCACCTTGTTCAGCAGGCGTTCGCCCAGGCTGATCGATTCGGAACGCCGCTGCAGTTTCAAAGCGTGGCGGATATGCGTACGCGCCTTGCCGGTCACCACGAAGTTGAGCCAGGCTGGATTCGGCCGCGCGCCTGGGGCACTGACGATCTCCACCGTGGAGCCGCTTTGCAGCGGTTCGGACAGCGGCGCGAGACGACGATTGATCCGACAGGCGATGCAGCTGTTGCCCACGTCGGTGTGCACGGCGTAGGCAAAGTCGACCGCCGTGGAGCCTTTGGGCAGCTCCATGATCCGGCCTTTGGGCGTGAACACGTAGACCTCGTCCGGGAACAGGTCGATCTTCACGCTTTCGATGAATTCCAGGGAGTTGCCGGCACGTTGCTGCATCTCCAGCACGCCCTTGACCCACTGGCGGGCACGGGCATGGGTGCCTTTGGGCTGCTCATCGCCGCTGGATTTGTACAGCCAATGGGCAGCGATGCCGTTGTTGGCCATCTCTTCCATTTCGCGGGTGCGGATCTGGATCTCGATCGGCACGCCGTGCATACCGAACAGCGTGGTATGCAGCGACTGGTAGCCGTTGGCCTTGGGAATCGCGATGTAATCCTTGAAGCGCCCCGGCAACGGTTTGTACAAATTATGTACAGCGCCCAGTACGCGGTAGCAGGTGTCGACCTTGTCGACGATGATCCGGAACGCATACACGTCCATGATCTCGTTGAAGGCCCGACGCTTGCCGCGCATCTTCTTGTAGATGCCGTAGATGTGTTTCTGCCGTCCGCTGACTTCGCCTTCGATCTCGTCGATCGCCAGGCAATGGCTCAGGGACTCTTCGATCTTGTTGACGATTTCCTTGCGGTTGCCCCGGGCGCGCTTGACCGCCTGGTAGATGCGCGCCGAGCGCATCGGGTGCATGGCCTTGAAACCGAGGTCTTCGAACTCGATACGAATGGCATGCATGCCCAGCCGGTTGGCGATGGGCGCGTAGATTTCCAGGGTTTCCTTGGCGATTCGCCGGCGTTTTTCGCCGGAGAGCACTTCCAGCGTGCGCATGTTGTGCAGTCGGTCGGCCAGCTTGACCAGGATCACGCGGATATCGCGGGCCATGGCCATGGCCATCTTCTGGAAGTTTTCCGCCTGGGCTTCGGCCTTGGTCTCGAAGTTCATCTGGGTCAGTTTGCTGACCCCGTCGACCAGCTCGGCCACGGTTTCGCCAAATTGCGCGCTGAGCGCTTCCTTGGCGATGCCGGTGTCTTCGATCACGTCATGCAGCATCGCGGCCATCAGGCTCTGATGGTCCATGTGCATGTCGGCCAGGATATTTGCCACCGCAAGAGGATGGGTGACATACGCCTCGCCACTACGACGGCGTTGGCCGTCGTGAGCTTGCTCGGCGTAGAAATACGCTCGGCGGACCAGGTTGACCTGGTCGGGGCCGAGGTAGGCCGATAAGCGATCGGCGAGGGCGTCTATGCTCGGCAAAGTGTGAACTCCTGCCGAAGGCTGTGACCCCGCGCCGTGCTACGTCGACCAGGCATAGGCTTAGACGGCCTCGTTGGACTCGTCCTCGAACGCTGCGAACAGCGGTTCGTCTTCAACGATTTCAGCGTTGGCGATGAACTCATAGCTCATCAGGCCTTCTGCGATTTCACGCAGGGCTACAACGGTAGGCTTGTCGTTTTCCCACTGGACCAGGGGCTCTTTGCCGCCAGTGGCCAGTTGACGGGCACGCTTGGTAGAGAGCATGACCAGCTCAAAGCGGTTATCCACGTGTTCTAGGCAGTCTTCAACGGTTACGCGGGCCATGGTATTCCTCGGAGCGAATGCAAGATGCGCGCTGCCCGGTTGGGCGAGCGGACTGAGCAGTTTAAAAAATCACCAGCGTTTAGGGAAGCGCTGATTTTTCGCAGACCCTGGCAAAACCGCTGCAAGTGCCAATGTAAAGCCCTCGCAGCGGTTTTGGGAAGGGCCAATCAGCCGAGCAGTTCGGCGAGTAATTTGCCGAAACGCTGTTGTTGACGCTTTTGCTGCAGCTGGTTGGCGCGGAAAATCGCCTTTAAATCATCCAGCGCGTGGGCAAAATCGTCGTTGATGATCAGGTAGTCGTAGTCGACGTAGTGGCTCATTTCGCTGACGGCTTCACGCATGCGGCCTTCGATGATCTCGTCGCTGTCCTGGCCGCGGTTGGTCAGGCGCTGGTGCAGGGCTTCAAGCGAGGGCGGCAGGATGAAGATCGAACGCGCCTTGGGCATCAGCTGGCGCACTTGTTCGGCGCCCTGCCAGTCGATTTCCAGAATCAGGTCATGGCCTTCATCCAGCGTCTGCTGCAGATGGCTTTGCGAGGTGCCATAGAGGTTGCCGAATACTTCGGCGCGCTCCAGGAAGTCACCGTGCTCGATCATCTTGACGAACTCGGTACGCTCGACGAAGTGATAGTGCACGCCGTTCACTTCACCCGGGCGCATGGCGCGCGTGGTGTGGGAAACCGAGATGCGGATCTGCTCGTCAGCGTCGGTCAGGGCCTTGACCAAGCTGCTCTTGCCCGCGCCCGAAGGGGCGGAAATGATGTAAAGGGTGCCGGTGCTGTGGGTCATGGAGGGTGCCTTACTCAATATTCTGTACTTGTTCGCGCATTTGCTCAATCAACACTTTGAGGTTGACCGCAGCCGTGGTGCTGCGCGGATCGAACGCTTTGGAGCCCAGTGTATTGGCTTCGCGGTTGAGTTCCTGCATCAGGAAGTCCAGGCGCCGACCGGCGGCACCACCGGACTTGAGCACGCGGCGCACTTCGAGGATGTGGGTGCTCAGGCGATCGAGCTCTTCGGCGACGTCGCTCTTTTGTGCCAGCAGGACCATTTCCTGCTCCAGACGCACGGGGTCGAGGTCGGCCTTCATGTCGGCGAAGCGATCCAGGACCTTCTGGCGCTGGGTGGCGAGCATTTGCGGCACCAGCTCACGCAGGGTGACGACGTCTTCTTCGATTGAGCTCAAGCGCTCGCTGATCAACCGCGCCAGCTCGGCGCCTTCACGCTCGCGGCCGGCCTTGAGCTCCTTGAGGCCCAGGTTGAACAGGGCCAGGGCCTCGGCGTTGAGGGCTTGCGGGTCGGTGGCGTCGGCCACCAGCACGCCCGGCCAGGCCAGCACTTCCAGGGGGTTCAGCGCGGCCGGCTGTTTGATCAGGCTGGCGATGGTTTCAGCGGCGGCCACCAGTTGCGCGGCGCGGTCGCGGTCGACCTGCAAGGGTTTGCCGGTGGTTTCTTCGGTAAAGCGCAGGGTGCATTCCAGCTTGCCGCGGGAAATGCCCTGGCGCAGCGCTTCACGCACGGCGCCCTCGAGGTCGCGGAACGACTCCGGCAGGCGCAGATGCGGCTCCAGGTAGCGGCTGTTGACCGAGCGCAGTTCCCAGCTCAGGGTGCCTTGTACGCCGGCTTTTTCGACGCGGGCGAAGGCGGTCATGCTGTGCACCATGGAGGTACCTCGCGTTACAGTCCCGCAAACACGGGCTGATGGTTAAGAAGGCGCCGGATTGTAGCGCAGTGGGACGAGCGCGCCCAAACCCGACTATTCGTAACCGGATTTTAAGAAGTGCCCCGAATCGGTTGGCGGCTCTATAATGCTCGGCAGTTTTTCGTCCTCAGTACAGGTATTCCCTATGAAACGTCCAAGTGGTCGCGCTGCCGATCAGCTCCGCTCGATCCGCATCACCCGCAACTACACCAAACACGCCGAGGGATCCGTACTGGTCGAGTTTGGCGATACCAAGGTCATCTGCACCGTCAGCGTCGAGAACGGCGTGCCGCGCTTCCTCAAAGGCCAGGGCCAGGGTTGGTTGACCGCTGAATACGGCATGCTGCCGCGCGCCACCGGCGAACGTAACCAGCGTGAAGCCAGCCGTGGCAAGCAAGGCGGGCGTACCCTGGAAATCCAGCGCCTGATCGGCCGCTCCCTGCGCGCGGCCCTGGACATGACCAAGCTGGGCGACGTGACCCTGTACGTCGATTGCGACGTGATCCAGGCCGACGGCGGCACCCGCACCGCCTCGATCACCGGCGCCATGGTGGCCCTGGTTGACGCACTGAAAGTGATCAAGAAGCGTGGCGGCCTCAAAGGCGGCGACCCGCTCAAGCAAATGATCGCCGCCGTCTCGGTGGGCATGTACCAGGGCGAGCCGGTGTTGGATCTGGACTACCTGGAAGACTCGGCCGCCGAGACCGACCTGAACGTGGTCATGACCAGCACCGGTGGTTTCATCGAAGTGCAGGGCACCGCCGAAGGCGCGCCATTCCAGCCAGCTGAACTGAACGCCATGCTGGCCCTGGCGCAGAAAGGCATGAACGAAATTTTCGAACTGCAGAACGCCGCACTGGCTGACTGAGCCGGTCTCAAGGAGAAACGCCATGAATGACAACAGCCAAATGCCGGTGCCTGCGCCTTCCTATGAAGTGCGGCAGGGGGCAATGTTGTGCCATCTCGCGGCGTTTCTGGGATTCGTGTTCCCCTTCGGCAGCGTTGTGGGGCCACTGATCCTGTGGCAGATGAAGAAGGAGCAGGATGCGTTTATTGATGATCAGGGCAAGGAAGCCCTGAATTTCCAGATCACCGTCGCCATCGCCTGGATCGCTTGCATCGTGCTGGCCTTCGCAGTGATTGGTTTCTTCCTGATGATTGCCCTGGCGATTGCCACGGTGGTGCTGACCATCATCGGCAGTATCAAGGCCAACAAGGGGATCGCCTATCGCTATCCTCTGACCTGGCGTCTGGTCAAATAATAGCCATCCACAAAAAAACCGACATCGCTGTCGGTTTTTTTGTGCCTGGAAAAAGACCTCAGATGGTCAAGGTCCAGTCGTAGTCCACGATCAGTGGCGCGTGCTGCGAGAAGCGCGGCTGGCGCGGCAAGCGGGCACTGCGTACGAACCGGCGCAGACCCGGGGTCAGCAGCTGGTAGTCGAAACGCCAACCCAGGTTGAGCATTTCAGCCTGTTCGTTATCCGGCCACCAGCTGTACTGGTCGCCTTCGCGGCTGACTTCGCGCAGGGCGTCGACATAGCCCATGTTGCCGACAATCTCGTCCATCCAGGCCCGTTCCGGCGCCAGGAAGCCAGGGGATTGCTGGCTGTCGCGCCAGTTCTTGATATCCAGCTTCTGTTGCGCCACGTACAGCGAGCCACAATAAATGTACTCGCGACGTTTGCGTCGCTGTTTATCCAGATAACGGGCGAAGTCGTCCATTAGCTTGAATTTCTGGTTCAAGTCTTCATCGCCGTTCTGCCCCGAAGGAAGCAGCAAGGTCGCGATGCTGACCTTGTCGAAATCGGCTTGCAGGTAGCGCCCGTAGCGGTCGGCTGTCTCGAAGCCGAGGCCGCTGATGACCGCCTTGGGTTGCAACCGCGAGTACAAAGCCACGCCACCTTGGGTGGGTACTTCGGCATCGCAGGCATAAAGGAAGTAGCCATCCAGTTGGAAGGCTGGGTCGTCCAGTTCAAAGGCGGAGGCGCGGGTGTCCTGCAGGCAGATGACGTCGGCATTCTGTGCTTGCAGCCAACTGAGCAAACCACGCTCGACTGCAGCCTGAATACCATTAACGTTCACACTGATGATCCGCATAAATGGCCCCAAAAATCGCGTGCGTGTATGATACACGCCGTCTACCTAATTAGCTAAATCCGTGGTATCTGAGGCTTTTTTCATGCAGGCGTATCAACGCGATTTCATTCGTTTTGCCATCGATCGCGGGGTTTTGCGCTTCGGTGAGTTCACCCTCAAATCCGGGCGCACCAGTCCGTATTTCTTCAATGCTGGCCTGTTCAACTCGGGTTCGGCCCTGGCTCAACTGGGGCGTTTCTACGCGGCGGCCATTGTTGAAAGCGGTATTTCCTTCGACGTACTGTTTGGCCCGGCCTACAAGGGCATTCCCCTGGCTGCGGCTACTGCGGTGGCGCTGGCGGAACATCATGGGCAGGACCTGCCGTGGTGCTTCAACCGCAAGGAAGCCAAGGCCCACGGCGAAGGCGGCAGCCTGGTGGGTGCGCCGCTGACCGGCGATGTATTGATCATCGATGACGTGATTACGGCCGGTACGGCTATCCGTGAAGTGATGCAGATCATCGCTTCCCAGGACGGCGCCAAGGCGGCGGGTGTGCTGATCGCACTGAACCGCCAGGAGCGTGGCAACGGCGAGTTGTCGGCGATCCAGGAAGTGGAGCGTGATTTCGGCATTCCGGTGGTGAGCATTGTGTCGTTGAACCAGGTGTTGCAGTTCCTGGAAGATGATCCGCAGCTTAAGCAGCACTTGCCGGCGGTGCGGGCGTATCGCGAGCAGTTTGGCGTCTGACACAGATCTTCATGCAGGTGAGGGCTCATGTGGGAGGGGGCTTGCTCCCGATGGCGGTGTATCAGTTGATTAATTCAGCACTGACCCACCGCTATCGGGGGCAAGCCCCCTCCCACATTTGATCTTCGATGTTTTCAAGATCTATGCAAAAAAGCCCCGCTCAATCAGATTGAGCGGGGCCTTTTTGTTTTCTGAAACCTAAGAACGTTTGCGATTGCTGATCAATGTACCCACACCGGTATCGGTGAAGATTTCCAGCAGGATCGCATTTGGCACCCGGCCGTCGAGGATCAGCGAGCTGCCGACGCCGCCCTGTACAGCTTCCAGCGCGCAGCGGATTTTCGGCAGCATGCCGCCATAGATGGTGCCATCGGCGATCAGTTCGTCGACTTGTTGCGTAGTCAGGCCGGTCAACACCTTGCCTTGCTTGTCCATCAGGCCGGCGATGTTGGTCAGCAGCATCAGCTTTTCAGCTTTCAGTGCCTCTGCCACCTTGCCCGCTACCAGGTCGGCGTTGATGTTATAGGACTCGCCGTTGACGCCCACGCCGATGGGCGCGATCACCGGGATGAAGTCACCCTTGACCAGCAGGTTGAGCAGATCGGTGTTGATGCCGATCACTTCGCCCACCTGGCCGATGTCGATGATTTCCGGCTGGGTCATCTCCGGGGTCTGACGGGTCACGGTCAGTTTTTTCGCGCGGATCAGTTCCGCATCCTTGCCGGTCAGGCCGATGGCGCTGCCGCCGTGGCGGTTGATTAGGTTGACGATGTCTTTGTTGACCTGGCCACCGAGCACCATCTCCACCACGTCCATGGTCTGCGCGTCAGTGACGCGCATGCCATCGATGAAGTGACTCTCGATCGACAAGCGCTTGAGCAGGTCGCCGATTTGCGGTCCACCACCGTGGACGACAACCGGGTTGATCCCCACGGCTTTCATCATCACGATGTCGCGGGCAAAGCCGGTTTTCAGCTCGTCGCTTTCCATGGCATTGCCGCCGTACTTGATCACCAGCGTCTTGCCGACGTAGCGTCGAATGTAAGGCAACGCTTCGGACAGGACCTTGGCGGTGTTGGCAGCGGCTTCGCGTTCGAGGGTCATTCAGGGCTCCGGTAAAAAATCAGAACGGTAATTGGAGATCAGGGGCAACACGTTTCAACTGGACGTGGAAGACGTCCTTGATGCGCTGCAACTCAGCCTCGGTATCCGCCTCGAAGCGCAGCACCAGCACCGGCGTGGTGTTGGACGCGCGAACCAGGCCCCAGCCTTTGGCGTAATCGACTCGCACACCATCAATGGTGGTCAGGTTGGCGCCTTCACCCCATTGCGCATCGTGCAGTGCGTCAATGATGCTGAATTTGCTCTCCTCGGTCACATGGATATTGATCTCTGGCGTAGAAATATCGTTGGGGAAAGTCTGAAACAGCTCTTGCGCCGTGGATTTTTCCTTGCTGAGGATCTCCAGCAGGCGCGCAGCGCTGTAAATGCCGTCGTCGAAACCGAACCAGCGCTCCTTGAAGAACACGTGACCGCTCATTTCGCCGGCCAGCAAGGCGCCGGTTTCCTTCATTTTCTTTTTGATCAACGAATGTCCGGTCTTCCACATCAGCGGACGACCGCCGTATTCCTTGATCAGCGGCGTGAGGCGGCGGGTGCACTTAACGTCGAAGATGATTTCGGCGTTGGCATTGCGCGCCACCACGTCACGGGCAAACAGCATCAACAGGCGGTCCGGGTACACGATCTCGCCGGTTTCGGTCACCACCCCTACACGGTCGCCGTCGCCGTCGAAGGCCAGGCCCACGTCGGCGCCCACTTCCTTGACCTTGGCGATCAGGTCCACCAGGTTTTCAGGCTTGCCTGGGTCCGGGTGATGGTTGGGGAAGTTGCCGTCGACGTCGCAGAACAGCGGGATCACTTCACAGTTCAGGGCTTCGAGCAATTGCGGTGCGATCACGCCAGCCGCGCCGTTGCCGCAGTCCACCACCACTTTCAGGCGGCGGTCGAGCTTGACGTCGCGGGTGATTTCGTCAGAGTAGCGCTGCAGGATATCGACCTTGGTAATACTGCCGGTGCCGCTGGTCAGATCGTTGGTTTTCAGGCGCGTGTGCAGGGCCTGGATCTGTTCGTTGGCGAGGGTATCGCCGGCGATCACGATCTTGAAACCGTTGTAGTCCGACGGGTTGTGGCTGCCGGTAAGCATGACGCCGGATTTACCGGCCAGCACGTTGGCGGCGTAGTACAACGCAGGCGTGGGCACCAGCCCGACGTCGCTGACATGGCAACCGCTGTCTGCCAAGCCCTGGATCAGTTGCTCCACCAGCTCCGGGCCGGACAGGCGGCCGTCACGGCCCACCGAAACATTTGGCTCGCCCTGGGCCAGGCTCTGCGCACCGATGGCGCGGCCGATCCAGTAGGCGGTTTCGGCGGTCAGGGTTTTGGGCACCACGCCACGAATGTCGTAGGCACGAAAGATGCTGTCGGGAAAAGTCGGGGCTACACGGGCTGCGGTACTCATCGCGGGAAGAACTCCATCTGAAAGGGGGCAAGGCTGGCCTGGTGTGGCTGGCCGGCAGGCTCAAACTGAAGGGTATGACGGCGTTTTCGGCAGAGAGTTCGTGGTGTAAAAGTGCCATCGGCGCTTCGGCGGCGTGCTTATTTGTACGTAATCCTTTGATTTTATTGTAGAAAAATCGCTGATGCCGTGTGCGTATTCTTCATCCTGAAAAGCCGGGCGGTGGCGTCTGGCCGGACAATCGCATCCGGCCAGGTTCAGCTTAGTCAGTGGCTGCCGGAATGCCCGAAACCGCCGGCGCCACGCTGGGTTTCGTCGAATTCCTGCACCAGTTCGAAATGTGCCTGTACCACCGGCACCAGCACCAGTTGGGCAATACGCTCGCCGACAGCAATGTTGAACGCGGTCTGGCCGCGGTTCCAGCACGACACCATCAACTCGCCCTGGTAGTCGGAGTCGATCAGGCCCACCAGATTGCCCAGCACGATGCCGTGTTTGTGGCCCAGGCCGGAGCGCGGCAGGATCAGGGCTGCCAGGCCCGGGTCGCCGACGTAGATCGACAGGCCGGTGGGGATCAGAAGGGTCTGGCCCGGATCGAGGACAGTGTCTTGCTTGAGCATGGCGCGCAGGTCCAGGCCAGCGGAGCCTGGGGTAGCGTAGGCCGGCAGTGGAAATTCGCTACCGATGCGGGGGTCGAGGATCTTGGCTTGCAAAGCGTGCATGGATATTAAACCTGGTTCAGCCGTTGGGCGATAAAAGAGATCAGTTGGCGGGCAATCTTGCCCTTGCTGGTCTGGGCGAAAACGGTGGCGTGCAACTCGCGGTCGATCACGCTGATGGCATTTTCCTCGCTGTTGAAGCCGATGCTCGGGTTGGCGACATCATTGGCAACGATCAGATCGAGGTTTTTGTCTTTCAATTTGCGTGCGGCGTAGTCCAGTAAATGTTCGGTCTCGGCGGCAAAACCGACGCTGAACGGACGATCCGAACGGGTGGCGATGGTGGCCAGGATGTCCGGGTTGCGCACCATTTGCAGGAGCAGGCCATCACCGCTTGTAGGGTCTTTCTTGAGCTTTTGCGGCGCAACGACTTCCGGTCGGTAGTCTGCAACCGCTGCCGAGGCGATGAACAGGTCGCACGGAATGGCAGCCTCACAGGCCGCCAGCATGTCCCGGGCGCTGACTACGTCGATTCGCGTCACCCGATCAGGCGTCGGCAGATGCACCGGGCCGGTGATCAGGGTGACACGTGCGCCTGCCTCAACCGCAGCTTCAGCCAGGGCAAAGCCCATTTTTCCTGAGCTATGGTTGGTGATGTAGCGCACTGGGTCGATGTTTTCCTGGGTCGGGCCAGCGGTGATCAGTACATGTTTGCCGGTCAGGGCCAGGTGCTGGAAGCACTCGGCAGCGCACAGCGCCAGGTCGGTGGCCTCGAGCATGCGGCCCATGCCGACGTCGCCGCAGGCCTGGCTGCCGGACGCCGGGCCGAAGACCTTGAGGCCACGGCTTTGCAAAAGCTGGGTGTTGGCCTGGGTGGCCGGGTCGCGCCACATGGCCTGGTTCATCGCCGGGGCGATGGCGACGGTGGCGTCGGTGGCCAGTACCAGGGTGGTCAGCAGGTCATCGGCGATGCCCTGGGCCAGGCGCGCGATCAGGTCGGCGGTGGCCGGCGCGATCAGTACAAGGTCGGCCCATTTGGCCAGTTCGATATGGCCCATGGCGGCTTCGGCCGCCGGGTCCAGCAGGTCCAGGTGAACCGGGTGGCCGGACAAGGCCTGCATGGTCAGCGGGGTGATGAACTCACTGCCACCACGGGTCATGACCACGCGCACTTCGGCGCCTTGGTCCAGGAGCCTGCGAACCAGCTCTGCGCTCTTGTAGGCGGCAATGCCGCCGCCGACGCCGAGAACGATGCGTTTCCGATACAGACGCTGCATTGGTTTGCCTTTCCAGTTCAGTGAAGCCAGTTCAGTGACGCCTGCGATGACCCCTCCCCAGGTGAAATCGCATGCAAAAAAGAGGGCCTACGATAACACAGCGTCCGTCTGGCAACAGCGGCGCATGCGGCGTACATCATGGAGAGGAGGTGGGATGAGTATTCGCGATTGGCCTGCTGCCGAGCGGCCGCGAGAGAAGCTTTTGGAGTGGGGCGCGGCCAGTCTGTCCGATGCCGAATTGCTGGCGATCTTCCTGCGCACCGGAGTGTCTGGCAGGAGTGCGGTGGACCTGGCGCGCCATTTATTGGCGCAATTCGGTGGCCTGCGCCCGCTGCTGGAAGCCAGCCAGGCGTTGTTCAATCAGCAGGCGGGCCTGGGGCCGGCGAAGTTTGCCCAGTTGCAGGCGGTGCTGGAAATGTCCCGGCGCCATATGGCCGAGCGCCTGCGCAACGATTCGGTGCTGGAGAGTCCGCTGGCCGTGCGCGAATACCTCAAGGCGCTGCTGCGTCATGAAACTCACGAGGTGTTTGGCTGCCTGTTTCTCGACTCCAAACATCGGGTGCTGGGTTTCGAAGCGCTGTCCCAGGGCACTATCGATACCGCTGTGGTCTATCCCCGGCAAGTGGTCAAGCGCGCGCTGGCGTACAACGCGGCGGCATTGATCCTGTGCCACAACCATCCTTCGGGAAGCGCGGATCCAAGCGCCGCTGATCGAAAGTTGACCAAAATTCTCCAGAAGGCCCTGGAAATGGTGGACGTGCGGGTGCTGGATCACATCATCGTGGGTGATGGTGATCCATTGTCGATGGCGGAATATGGATGGATGTAGAGGGGCAGCTGCAAGCCACAAATCGGCTTGCAGCTTGCAGCTTGCAGCTTAAGGCTTGACGCTGACTTTGGAATAATCCTGGCGACCAAACGGACTCACCTGGTAGCCGTCGACATTTTTGCGTGTCAGGGCAAACGCCATGGGGTGCGCCAAGGGCAGCCACAGGGCCTGCTGCTGGATCTGCGCCTGCGCCTGCTGGTAAAGCTTGCTGCGCACGCCTTGTTCGCTGGTGGTCTTGCCAGCGCTGATCAGCTTGTCCAGCGCAGGGTCGCAGTAGCGGGCGAAGTTGGTGCCGGACTTGACTGCCGCGCAGGAAAATTGCGGGGTGAGGAAGTTATCCGGGTCGCCATTGTCACCGGCCCAGCCCATGAAGAGCAGGTCATGCTCGCCGGCTTTGGCGCGGCGAATCAACTC
Source organism: Pseudomonas sp. R11-23-07 (assembly GCF_003852295.1). Taxonomy (NCBI): domain Bacteria; kingdom Pseudomonadati; phylum Pseudomonadota; class Gammaproteobacteria; order Pseudomonadales; family Pseudomonadaceae; genus Pseudomonas; species Pseudomonas sp. R11-23-07. The sequence goes on along the minus strand of NZ_CP027761.1, from coordinate 5,513,011 downwards.
GCCCCATTCGATCACACGGATGTCGGCCTGGATGCCGACCTTGGCCAGGTCGGCCTGCAACAGTTGAGCGCCAAGATTTGGGTTGGGGTTCAACAGGCTGCCGGTCGGGCGGGTCCAGATAGTGGTCTTGAAGCCATCCTTGAGGCCGGCGCGGTTGAGCAGCGCCTTGGCTTTGGCCAGGTCCTGTGGGTAACCCGACAGCTCTTTGGCGTAGCTCCAGGTATTGGGTGGGTAAACACCGTTGGCCGCTTCGGCGGTGCCTTCGAATACGGCCTTGAGGTAGCTGCCTTTGTCGAAGGCCAGGTTGATCGCCTGGCGTACTTCGGGCTTGTCCAGCGGCGGATGCTGGCTGTTGATGGCGACGAACGCGGTCATGAAGGCTGCGGTTTTTTCCACCTTCAGGGCCGGGTCTTTTTCGGCCTCGCCCACATCCAGGGGTTTGGGCGACAGGGCGATCTGGCATTCATCGCGATGCAGTTTCTGCAGGCGCACATTGGCATCCGGCGTGATCGCGAAGATCAGGTTGTCCACCGTCGGTTTGCCGGCGAAGTAGTCCGGGTTGGCCTTGTAGCGCACCACCGCATCCTTCTGGAATCGCACAAAAACGAAGGGCCCGGTACCAATGGGCTGGCTGTTGAGTTTTTCCGGGGTGCCGGCCTTGAGCAGTTTTTCGGCATATTCGGCCGGGTAGATCGAGGCAAAGCCCATGCTCAATGCGGCAAGAAACGTGGAATCGGCGTGATCGAGGGTGAAGCGCACGGTCAGCGGGTCGAGTGCGTCGATCTTCTTGATCAGCGTGGGCAATTGCAGGGATTGCGCGTGAGGAAAGCCGCTCTGGGCGATCTTGTGCCACGGGTTGGCTGGGTCGAGCATGCGTTCGAAGCTGAAGCGCACATCTTCGGCGGTCAGGGTACGGCTCGGGGTGAAATACTCGGTGCGATGGAATTTCACGTTCGGGTGCAGCTTGAAGGTGTACGTCAGGCCGTCTGGCGAGACGTCCCAACTGTCCGCCAGACTCGGCACCAGTTTTGCGCCGGTTGCGTCGTAGTCCACCAGACGGTTCATCAGCACATCCGCCGAGGCGTTGGTGGTGGTCAACGAGTTGTACTGCACCACGTCGAACCCTTCGGGGCTGGCCTCGGTGCAAACGCTCAGATTGGTGGCGGCAACGGCCATCGTCGGCGCGATCAAGAGGGGGGCTAGCAATAGCGGTAGGGCAGCGAGGCGCATATTAGGTTTCCTGTGCAAATCGAAGGCCCATCTGCAAGTGCAGTCTGGAAAAGGCCTACCGTAGTGGCCTGTTGGTTAAATGACTAGCCTATTTTTGCCTGTGCTTTTGGCTCAAATGCTGTTTTGATGGCGCCTCAGCGCGTTTCACCTTGCAGGTCCGAGTACTTGCGGGCGCTGAAAATCATTCTGTGCGACGAGCGGTCGGCTGTTGTAGCGGCCCCTCCTGGCAACGGTTCAGGCGCCAATAGCCGAGATTTACCCAGGTAAAAACACACTCGCTGTTGTTGCACCTGGGTCTTTCTGGTATAAAGCAGCGCTCTTTTCTAGGGGCCCGGTTCCTTCGCTTGTAGGTGTAGCCGGTAAGACCCTAAAGAAACGCGGCGCCTGGCGCCAAATGACTGAGAGATTAAGCGGCCAACCCATGCCGGGTTGGGCATGTGGTTTTAGAGGGCTGAGGCATGTCGAGAGTCTGTCAAGTTACCGGTAAGGGTCCGGTGACTGGGAATAACATTTCCCACGCAAATAACAAAACCCGTCGTCGTTTCCTGCCGAACCTGCAGCATCACCGCTTCTGGGTTGAAGAAGAGAAACGTTTTGTTCGCCTGCGTGTATCTGCCAAAGGCATGCGTATCATCGACAAGCGTGGCATCACTGTCGTGCTGGCCGAAATCCGCGCCGCCGGCAAGATCTAAGGAGCTCTATCATGCGTGAATTGATTCGAATGATCTCTAGCGCCGGTACTGGTCACTTCTACACTACCGACAAGAACAAGCGTACTACCCCGGACAAGCTCGAAAAGAAAATGTTCGACCCGCGCGTTCGCAAGCACGTGATCTACAAAGAAGGCAAAATCAAGTAATTGATTTCCTTCCTTGTGAAAAAAAGCCCGTATCTCACGATACGGGCTTTTTTTTGCCTGCGATGATCGTTCCCACGCTCTGCGTGGTAACGCCGCCTCGGACGCTCCGCGTCCCGCTGTTCACTGATCAGGCTTTCTGTTCGAACACCACATAGATCTTGCGGCACGCTTGCAGTACTTCCCAGGTGCCGCTGAAGCCGGCCGGGATCACGAAGCGGTCGCCGGCGCGCAAGGTTTTGGCATTTCCCTCGGCATCGCGCAGTACGGACACCCCCTGCACGATCTCGCAGTATTCATGTTCGGTGTAATTGACTGTCCACTGCCCGACTTCGCCTTCCCAGACGCCTGCGTTCATTTGTCCGCATGGGCTGTTGTAGTGGTTGTAGATCGTCTGTTCGGGATCGCCCTTGAGGATTTTTTCGGCGGCAGGGCGATAGCGTTCGGGGGCGGTGTTGGCTTGGCTGAAATCAACGATGTCCTGGATGCTCATGGGCTTATCCCGTCGGGCCTGCGGTTGGAAAGCTCAAAGTCTATGTTTATTAAAATGAACATCGCAAGGGCGTTTTCCGCGGTTATGTCAAATATATTGAAACTTCCCCAGTCGCTGGTTTAGGGTGGCAAGTGCCTTGAGCCGAACAGCAGGCTGGCCAGGCAAGAATTCGTGGAGGCGCCGGGATCAAATCTCCCAGGCCCTTGTATCCAAATAAGAGGAGGACACTTGCATGACCACCCTGACCCGTGCCGACTGGGAACAACGCGCCAAGGACCTGAAGATCGAAGGCCGCGCCTACATCAATGGCGAATACACCGCCGCCGCTTCCGGTGACACCTTCGAGTGCATCAGCCCGGTCGATGGCCGTTTGCTCGCCACCGTAGCCAGCTGTGACGCCGCCGACGCCCAGCGCGCCGTGGAAAATGCCCGTGCCACCTTCAATTCCGGTGTCTGGTCGCGCCTGGCGCCGGCCAAGCGCAAGTCCGTCATGATCCGTTTCGCTGCGCTGCTCAAGGCCAATGCCGAAGAGCTGGCCCTGCTTGAAACCCTGGACATGGGCAAGCCGATCAGCGACTCCCTGAACATCGACGTACCCGGCGCGGCGCAGGCGCTGAGCTGGAGCGGCGAGGCCATCGACAAGATCTACGATGAAGTGGCGGCCACTCCCCATGACCAACTGGGTCTGGTGACCCGTGAGCCCGTGGGCGTGGTCGGTGCGATCGTGCCGTGGAACTTCCCGCTGATGATGGCCTGCTGGAAACTCGGCCCGGCGCTGTCGACCGGTAACTCGGTCATCCTCAAGCCGTCCGAAAAGTCTCCGCTGACCGCCATCCGCATCGCTGCCCTGGCCGTTGAAGCCGGCATTCCAAAAGGCGTGTTCAACGTGCTGCCAGGCTACGGCCACACCGTGGGTAACGCGCTGGCGGTGCACATGGACGTGGATACCCTGGTGTTTACCGGTTCCACCAAAATCGCCAAGCAGCTGTTGATCCGTTCCGGCGAATCGAACATGAAGCGCGTGTGGCTGGAAGCCGGCGGCAAGAGCCCGAACATCGTGTTTGCCGATGCGCCGAACCTGCAAACCGCCGCCGAGTCCGCCGCCAGTGCCATTGCTTTCAACCAGGGCGAAGTCTGCACCGCCGGTTCGCGCCTGCTGGTGGAACGTTCGATCAAGGACACTTTCCTGCCGCTGGTGATCGAGGCGCTCAAGGTGTGGAAGCCAGGTAACCCACTGGACCCTGCCACCAACGTGGGCGCGCTGGTGGACACCCAGCAGATGAACAACGTGCTGTCGTACATCGAATCGGGCCATGCCGATGGCGCCAAGCTGGTCGCCGGTGGCAAGCGCACCCTGGAAGAAACCGGTGGCACTTACGTCGAGCCGACCATTTTCGACGGCGTGACCAACGCCATGAAGATTGCCCAGGAAGAGATCTTCGGCCCGGTCCTGTCGGTGATCACGTTCGACAGCGCCGAAGAAGCCATCGCCATCGCCAACGACACCCAATATGGCCTGGCCGCAGCGGTGTGGACGGCGGATATCTCCAAGGCCCATCTGACCGCCAAGGCTCTGCGTGCGGGCAGTGTGTGGGTCAACCAGTACGATGGCGGCGACATGACCGCACCGTTCGGTGGCTTCAAACAGTCGGGTAACGGTCGCGATAAATCGCTACATGCGTTCGACAAATACACCGAGCTGAAGGCGACCTGGATCAAGCTCTAACAAATGTGGGAGGGGGCTTGCTCCCGATAGCTTAGTGTCAGTCGCTGCATCTGGTGACTGATACACCGCAATCGGGAGCAAGCCCCCTCCCACACGTTTTAGAGCATGCGCTCCAGGCCGACGCTGGTGGCGAACCAGGCATTGAACCGGCGCCACCAACTGCCCTGTTCCCGGGTCAGGGTGTGCAGCTGGCCGTTATCTTCGGTCACCCACACGATCTGCCCGTCCTGCAGCTTCGCCTCGTAGCTCAACGCCGGCGCCATACCTTGCAGCGCCAGGTTACGCACATGCTCCGCCAGTTCCGGGCTGTCCACCAGCACGCCGACTTCGGTGTTCCATAGCACTGAGCGTGGATCGAAATTGAACGAGCCGATAAACGACTTCTCCCGATCGAAAATCATCGCCTTGCTGTGCAGGCTGGAGTCGGAACCGCGCAAGCTGCCTCGACGAAACAGGTGCGGACCGCTGCTTGCGCTGGGGTCGCCCGGTTGTCGACGCAGTTCATAGAGTTTCACGCCATGCTCCAGCAGCGCCTTGCGATAGGGTGCGTAGCCGCCGTGCACCGCCGGTACATCAGTGGCTTCGAGGGAATTGGTCAGCAGACTCACCGACACGCCCGCGTCGGCGCGGCCGGTCAGGTACACCAGCCCAGGCGGGCCCGGAACGAAGTACGCCGAAATCATGATCAGCTCACGGCTGACGCCTGCCAACTGCGGCGCCAGTTGCGTGGTGAGCAGCAATTGCGGGTCCGGGTCGGCCTTGGCCAGCACCTTGCTCGGCGCATCCCACAGCGCCTGGTTCCAGGCCCAGATCAACTCGCGACGCCAGATATCCATGCGTGGCTGGGTCTGGTAGGTGCGCAGGCGGTTATACAAGGCGTGGTTCTGTTGGCGCGATTGGGCCAGTGACGTCTCCAGGCGTCCGCGTGCGACAGCCAGGTCGACCTTGGAGGGCATGGTTGCGACAAACTCATCGATAGGTTTGCTCAGCGCGCTGTTCCAGTACTGATCGAAACTGTGGCCCAGTTGCTCAGCCACCGGCCCGACGCTGAGCATGTCGATATCGGTGAAATTCAGGTTGGGTTCGGCGTCGAAATATTCATCCCCCAGGTTGCGCCCGCCCACGATCGCGACGCTGTTGTCTGCCAGCCAGAGTTTGTTATGCATGCGCCGGTGTTGCAGCGACAGGTTGAACAGGCGCCCCATGGCGCGCGTCACGCCCGTGCTGCGGCCCAGATGCAGCGGGTTGAACAGGCGAATTTCGATCTTGGGATGGGCGGCAAGGGTCGCGATGATCTGGTCGAGCCCGTCGCTGGTGGTGTCATCCAGCAGGATGCGCACACGCACGCCGCGGTCGGCGGCCTTGAGCAGTTCATCCACCAGCATGCGCGTGCTGATGCCGTCATGCACGATGTAGTACTGCAGGTCGAGGCTGGTCTGGGCGTTGCGGATCAACTCGGCGCGGGCCATGAAGGCTTCGCTGCTGTTGGGCAGCAAACGAAAGCCCGAACGGCCCTGATACGGCGCCGCCTGGGCCTGGATCGAGCGGCCGAAGGAAGACTGTGCCGCGGGCAGGGCATCACTGGGCACACGCGGTGTGGGGGCCGTCGCGCAGCCAGCCAGTGCCAGCGCTCCCAACAGGAAAAGCGATAAAAGCCGTTGAGTCATCAAGGAAGCGCCATCCAGGTCAGGGCGGTTGTCGGCATATGACGGCAATTGCTCGGAAAAGGTCAGTCCGCCGATTCGGCCAGCAGGGTGCGCGCAGCGGCGCCGACCTTGCGCACGGCCTCTTCAATCTGTGGGGTCGGTTTGGCAGCGTAGTTCATGCGCAGGCAATTACGGTACTTGCCGGATGCAGAAAAAATGCTGCCTACCGCCACCTGTACGCCCTGTTCCACCAGCACGCGGTTGAGCTTCAGGGTATCGAAGCCCTCCGGCAATTCTATCCACAGCATGAAACTACCCTGAGGCCGGCTGGCGCGCGTGCCGACGGGGAAGTAGCGGCTGACCCAGTCGAGCATCAGGTCGCGATTGCGCTGGTATTGCGTACGCATCCTGCGCAAATGAGGCTCGAAATGCCCGCCTTTGAGAAATTCGGCTATCGCAATCTGCGGCTGCGTGGCGGTAGAGCCCGTGCTGATGTATTTCATGTGCAGCACCCGTTCCAGGTAGCGCCCCGGCGCGACCCAGCCAATGCGCAGCCCAGGCGCCAGGGTTTTGGAAAACGAGCTGCACAACAGCACCCGGCCGTCCTCGTCGAAGGATTTGATCGTGCGCGGGCGCGGGTAGCTGTAGGCCAGTTCGCCATACACATCGTCTTCGATGATCGCCACGTCAAAGCGCTGGGCCAGGGTCAGCAGTGCGCGCTTGCGCGCCTCCGGCATGATGTAGCCCAAGGGGTTGTTGCAGTTGGGGGTGAGCTGGATGATTTTGATCGGCCACTGTTCCAGCGCCAGTTCCAGGGCTTCAAGGCTGATGCCGGTGATCGGGTCGGTGGGGATTTCCAAGGCTTTCATGCCCAGGCCCTTGAGGGTCTGCATGGCGCCGTGAAAACTCGGTGAATCCACCGCAACGATATCGCCGGGCGCACAAATGGCGCGGATGCTGGTGGAAAGGGCCTCGTGGCAGCCTGTGGTAATGACGATGTCTTCGGCAGTCAGTTGGCAACCGGAATCCAATGACAGTCGCGCAATCTGCTCGCGCAATTCCATACAGCCAAGGATGTTGTCGTAATACAGTCCCGGCAGATCCTGGCGGCGACTGACGCGGGCCAGGCTGCGAAGCAATGGCTTGATAGTCGGCGACAATACATCCGGCATGCCACGGCCCAACTGTATGACGTCCTTGCGCGGCACGGCACGGATCAACTCCAGCACCTGGTCCCACTGGGAAATTTCCACCGGCCTCTGGGCGGGGCGACCTACCTCGGGCAGCGCCGGCAGTTCACGGCCCACCGGTACAAAATAGCCGGACTTGGGCTTGGGCATCGCCAGGCCGTTGTCCTCCAGCAATCGATAGGCTTGCTGCACGGTGCTCAGACTGACCCCATGCTCCACGCTCAAGGCCCGCACGGAGGGCAGTCGGTCGCCGGGGCGGTAGAAGCCTTGTTCGATGCGGGTACCCAGCAATTCAGCGAGGTTGACGTACAGGGTCACGGCGGTCACTCCCAGGAGACCAATACAGATAGGAGGAAAATACAGGATTCAGCCGTTCATAGCAGCATCTGTATGGATTTAATAAAGGTAGGTTGAATCTGTATTGGTTTTGCCCGTGCGCTCATTCTAGTCACTCAAGGCAGCAAGCTAACGAGGGACGGGAACATGAACGGCATGAGCGATGTACGGCTGGCATTACATGGCCAGGAACTGGAAGCAGCGCAGGAGCGGACGTTGTCTATGCCTGCCGACAATCGCTGGAGCCTGTTCTGGCGCCGCCGTCATACCCGCAAGGCGTTGCTGACGCTGACCCGCGAGCAGTTGCGCGACGTGGGCCTGACGGCAGAACAGGCGCGCCATGAAGGCTTGAAACCGTTCTGGCGCGATTGATCAGGCCAGTTCCTTGAGGCGGTGCCAGAGCATCCCCAGGGCCAGCAGCGGCGAGCGCAGGTATTTGCCGCCAGGGAAAGTCATGTGCGGCACCTGGGCGAACAGGTCGAAGCGCCCTTGCTGCTGGCCGCTGATGGCTTCGGCCAGCAACCTGCCCGCCAGGTGTGTGGCGTTGAGGCCATGGCCGGCATAGGCCTGGGCGTAATACACATTGGGTTGATCCGCCAGGCGTCCGATCTGCGGCAACCGGTTGGCGCCGATGCCGATCATGCCGCCCCATTGGTAGTCGATCTTCACATCGGCCAATTCCGGGAATACCTGCAGCATCTTTGGCCGCATGTAGGCGCCGATGTCTTTCGGGTCGCGCCCGGAATAGTGGCAGGCGCCGCCGAACAACAGGCGGCGGTCGGCGGACAGGCGGAAATAGTCCACCGTTACCCGCTGGTCACACACCGCCATGTTTTGCGGCAACAGGCGGGCGGCTTGCGCTTCACTCAAGGGCTCGGAGGCGATGATGTAGCTGCCTGCGGGCAATATCTTGCCGCTCAAGTGTGGGTTGAGGTCGTTGAGGTAGGCGTTACAGGCCAGCACCAGAGTGTTGGCCTGTACCTGGCCCTGGGCGGTGTGCACCTTGACCTGCGAGCCGTAGTCGATGCGCGTCACTTGCGACTGCTCGAATACCTTCACGCCCAGCTGCTGCGCCGCGCCGGCTTCACCCAGGGCGAGGTTCAGCGGATGCAAATGTCCGGAGCCCATGTCGATCATTCCGCCCACATAGCGGTCGGAGCCAATCACGCTGGCCATTTCGCTGGCTTGCAGCAGGCGCACTGGATGGCGATAACCCAGGCTGCGCAGCTCTTCGGCGTCTGCGGCGAGGCCCTGCAGGTCGCGGGGTTTGTTGGCCAGGTCGCAGTAGCCCCAAGTCAGGTCGCAGGGGATCTGGAAGCGTTCGACACGCTCGCGCACGATCTCCACCGCTTCCAGGCCCATCAGTTTCATCTGGCGCACGCCGTCGGTGCCGATCACATTGGCGAACTGGTCAAGGCCATGGCCGACGCCGCGAATCAGTTGCCCGCCGTTACGCCCGCTGGCGCCCCAGCCGATTTTGCGCGCTTCCAGCAGCACCACGCTGAAGCCGCGCTCGGCCAGTTCCAGGGCGGTATTGAGCCCGGAATACCCCCCGCCAATCACGCAGACATCGGCGCGCACCTCGCCCGTCAACGCCGGGTAATCGGGGTGCGGCACGCTGCTGGCGGCGTAGTAGGACGCGGTGTGCCGGGCGCTGGCGGTCATGGGGGCCTCCCTGTTTGGAAAATTTGACGCAGGATACAACGGTCCGACGGAGCTGTCTGTGCGGGCGGTTTTACGGCAGAATCCAGGCCTGTTCGCGGTGGGGTGTGGGTGTCGATGAGTTGCAACAGTCAGAAAGTCAGCGCCTTGCGCCGACAGATTCCTTCGTTCGAGTGTGTCCCTGGCTGCCACGACTGCTGTGGGCCGGTCACCACCTCGCCCGAGGAAATGTCGCGCCTGCCACGCAAGACGACCGCCGAGCAGGAAGCTGCGATGGATGAGCTGAACTGTGTGCACCTGGGGCCGAACGGTTGCACGGTTTACGACGAGCGCCCGTTGATATGCAGGCTGTTTGGCACCACCAAGACCCTGCCATGCCCCAACGGTCGGCGACCGGTGGAGCTGATTCATCCACGGGTGGAAAAGCAGATCCATGAGTACATGGCGAGTACTCGACAGGTACTGGTATAGCAGGTGTACTCGGTCAATGTGGGAGGGGCAAGCACCCTCCCACATTTGATTGAGTTGCGTCAGGTTAATCCGGAATCGGCAGGTTCAGGCTTTCCTTCACTTCTTCCATCACGATATAGCTCTTGGATTCGCGCACATGGGGCAACTTGAGCAGGATATCGCCGAGTAATTTGCGGTACGAAGCCATTTCGGAAATCCGCGCTTTCACCAGATAGTCAAAGTCTCCGGACACCAGGTGACACTCCAGCACATGGGGCAGTTTGAGCACGGCGCGGCGAAACTCTTCGAACGTATCGCCGGACTTGTAATCCAGGCTGATCTCGACAAATACCAGCAAACTCCCCTTCAAATGCTGCGGATTGAGCCGCGCGTTGTAGCCCATGATGATCCCCTCGCGCTCCAGCCGGCGTACCCGCTCGGTGCACGGCGTCGTCGACAGCCCAACCTTCTCGCCCAGTTCCGTGAACGAAATGCGCCCATCGGTTTGCAGGATGCGCAGGATATTGCGGTCGATCTTGTCCAGCTCCCGCTTGGTCTGGGTGTTGGTACGCATAGGGGATACGCCTCTGTTAAAACGGTTTGTGCCGAGAATTGTCGCCAAATATAGGCATTTATATAGTGAAATGCACTGGCGATTGTTTTTTACACTGCGTCCATCATTGCTCGAATAACACACGTCAGCGGCTCAGCCCGTGGTGAGGAAATTAAAATGCGCGTTCTGGTCTTGGGTAGCGGCGTCATTGGGGTCACCAGCGCCTATTATTTGGCGCGGGCCGGCTTTGAAGTCGTCGTGGTCGACCGCCAACCCGCTGCCGCCATGGAAACCAGTTTCGCCAACGCCGGCCAGGTATCCCCAGGCTATGCGTCGCCATGGGCCGCGCCGGGCGTGCCGCTCAAGGCGATCAAGTGGCTGCTGCAGCGCCATGCGCCGCTGGCAATCAAGGCCACTGCCGATATCGACCAATACCTGTGGATGGCACAGATGCTGCGCAACTGCACCGCCAGCCGGTATGCGGTGAACAAGGAGCGCATGGTCCGCCTCTCTGAGTACAGCCGCGACTGCCTTGACGAATTGCGCGCTGAAACCGGGATTGCCTACGAAGGGCGCAGCCTGGGGACCACCCAAGTGTTCCGTACCCAGGCCCAGCTCGATGGTGCGGCCAAGGACATCGCCGTGTTGCAGGAGTCCGGCGTGCCCTTCGAGTTGCTTGACCGTGCCGGCATCGCTCGGGTCGAGCCAGCCCTTGCCAGCGTCACCGATATTCTCGCCGGTGCCCTGCGCCTGCCCAACGACCAGACCGGCGACTGCCAGATGTTCACCACGCGCCTGGCGCAGATGTGCGAGCAGTTGGGCGTTGAGTTTCGTTTCGAACAGGACATCCAGCGCCTCGATCATGCAGGCGACCGCATCAATGGCGTGTGGATCGATGGCAAGTTGGAAACCGCCGACCGCTACGTGCTGGCCCTCGGCAGTTATTCGCCGAAGCTGCTCAAGCCGCTGGGGATCAAGGCGCCCGTGTATCCCCTCAAGGGCTATTCGCTGACCGTGCCGATCACCAACCCGGCAATGGCGCCTACCTCGACGATCCTCGACGAAACCTACAAAGTCGCGATCACCCGTTTCGACAACCGCATTCGCGTCGGCGGCATGGCTGAGATAGCCGGTTTTGACCTGTCGCTCAACCCGCGCCGGCGTGAAACCCTGGAGATGATCATCAACGACCTTTATCCTCAGGGCGGCGATTTGGCCCAAGCCAGTTTCTGGACCGGCCTGCGCCCGACCACACCCGATGGCACACCGATTGTCGGCGGCACTCCATTCAAGAACCTGTTCCTGAATACCGGCCACGGCACCCTCGGCTGGACCATGGCATGCGGCTCCGGTCGTTTGCTGGCTGACCTGATGGCGAAGAAAACCCCGCAGATCAGCGCCGAAGGCCTCGCTATTTCCCGTTACGGCAACCACCAGGAGTCTGCAAGACATGTCAATCCAGCGCCAGCTCACCAATGAGCGCATGAGCCAAATCGTTGTTCACAGCGGCACCGTGTACCTGGCAGGCCAGGTCGGCGACGACATGAATGCCGGCATCGAGCAGCAGACCCGTGAAACCCTAGCCAACATCGAGCGTCTGCTGGACCTGGCCGGCACCGACAAGACCCGGTTGCTGTCGGTAACCATCTATTTGAAGGACATCGATGCCGACTTCGCCGGTATGAACGCGGTGTGGGACACGTGGCTGCCCAAAGGCGCCGCGCCCGCTCGCGCTACGGTTGAAGCCAAACTGTGTGAGCCGAACATTCTGGTAGAGCTGTCCGTCGTGGCTGCGCTGCCTTAACCTGAATCCCTCTCCCGGCGCCGACGTTGTTGGTCGGCACCGGTTTTTTTACTCTGCCGCCTAGAAGCCTGCCGCCATGCGTCCTGCCCGTGCCCTGATCGACCTTCAAGCCCTGCGCCACAACTACCAACTGGCCCGCGAAGTCAGCGGGGCCAAGGCCCTCGCCGTGATCAAGGCAGATGCCTACGGGCATGGCGCGGTGCCCGTGGCCCAGGCGCTGGAGGCCGAGGCTGACGGGTTCGCGGTGGCGTGCATCGAAGAAGCCCTGGAACTACGCGCCGCCGGGATACGTGCGCCGGTGCTGCTGCTGGAAGGTTTTTTCGAAGCCGACGAGCTGCCGCTGATCGTCGAGCAAAACCTGTGGTGCGTGGTGCATTCGCTATGGCAACTCGAGGCTATCGAGCAGGCCACGCTGAGCCAACCGTTGACCCTCTGGCTCAAGCTGGACTCGGGCATGCACCGTGTCGGCCTGCATCCGAAGGATTTCCAGGAGGCGTATAAGCGCCTGCTGGCCAGCGGCAACGTCGCAAAGATCGTGTTGATGAGCCACTTCGCCCGCGCCGATGAGCTCGATTGTGTGAGCAGCAACGAACAAGTGGGGGTATTCGACGCGGCCCGCCAAGGGCTGGCGGCGGAGGTGAGCCTGCGCAATTCACCGTCCGTCCTGGGGTGGCCGAGTGTGCCCAGCGACTGGGTGCGCCCAGGCATCATGCTCTACGGCGCCACGCCCTTTGGTGACGACCAGGCCATCGCTGCACGTTTGCAGCCGGTGATGACCCTGGAGTCCAAAATCATTTGCGTACGCGAACTGCCAGCCGGTGAGCCGGTAGGCTACGGCGCCAGGTTCGTCACGCCCAAGCCGATGCGTATCGGCGTGGTTGCCATGGGCTATGCCGATGGCTACCCGCGCCACGCGCCTACGGGCACGCCGGTGCTGGTCGCCGGCCAGCGTAGCCAGTTGCTGGGCCGGGTGTCCATGGACATGCTCTGCGTCGACCTGACGGATGTACCCCAGGCGGGCCTGGGTTCCACGGTGGAATTGTGGGGCAAGCACATCCTCGCCAGCGAAGTCGCGACCGCTGCTGAAACCATCCCTTACCAGATCTTCTGCAACCTGCGCCGGGTGCCAAGGCTCTATTGCGGCGCTTGATCGCCCGGTACGAATACAGCTGTCCGGGATTTAGGCCCAAGTGTTGTAAATACTGAACGCTGTCGCCATGATAACGCTCAATTACAACAAAGCCTGAATCCTAGGAGGCTCCTGCATTGGACGTCGGCGAACGACTGCAATCCATCCGTAAACTCAAAGGTCTTTCCCAGCGCGAGCTTGCCAAGCGCGCGGGCGTCACCAACAGCACCATTTCGATGATCGAGAAAAACAGCGTCAGCCCCTCGATCAGTTCCCTGCGCAAGGTCCTTGGCGGCATTCCCATGTCCATGGTCGAGTTCTTTTCCGAAGAGATCCTCCAGGAAATACCGACGCAGATCGTCTATAAAGCCAATGAGCTGATCGACATCTCTGACGGTGCCGTCACCATGAAGCTGGTAGGCCGAGCGCACCCGAGCCGGGCCATCGCGTTTCTCAACGAAATCTACCCGCCGGGCGCCGACACGGGCGAAGAAATGCTCACCCACGAAGGCGAAGAAACCGGGATTCTGGTGGAAGGGCGCTTGGAACTGGTGGTCGGCCTTGAAACTTTTGTGCTCGAAGCAGGCGATAGCTACTACTTTGAAAGCACCAAGCCCCATCGTTTTCGCAATCCGTTCGACGTGCCAGCGCGACTAATCAGCGCAGCCACACCCGCGAACTTTTAAAACAGAGGCGTCCTGCCAGCGTTGCAGGGGTTCGCGCAGCTGTACACCGTGAGGCCGAATCTCCCTTTATTTAATAGGGTTGTTTCGGTCGGGCGGGCTAACCGCTATACTTTCGCCGCCTGTGAAACCGTGGCCGCAGGCGTGAATAGCCACCATTGAGGGTGAACGCGTGAACCTAATTATGAAAATGCTGGCTGCACCAGCAACCGTACTGGCCCTATGGGCTGTCAGCGCTCAAGCTGCGACCAACGATGACATCGCCAAGCGCCTGGAGCCTGTGGGCCAGGTGTGTGTCCAGGGCCAGGAATGCAAGGGCATGGAGGTCGTGGTCACGGCAGGCGGCGGTGGGGCGAGAACCCCGGACGAGATCATCGCCAAGCACTGCAATGCTTGCCACGGCACCGGCTTGTTGGGAGCGCCGAAAGTTGGCGATACCGCCGCGTGGAAAGAGCGCGCCGATCACCAGGGCGGCCTTGATGGCATCCTCGCCAAGGCGATCACGGGCATCAATGCCATGCCGCCCAAGGGCACTTGCGCGGATTGCTCGGATGATGATCTGAAGGGTGCGATCAAGAAGATGTCCGGGCTCTAACCCGCCGATCTTCGCCAAAAAGGCCGCTTACGAGCGGCCTTTTTGTGCCCGCGATTTGCGTTTCGTGGCTGTTCATTGCAGCAAAGACCCGGCAAGCTCGGTCCAACCCCAATTCATGGAATGTTCGGGAGCAGTCGGATGGTGCAGTTGTGTTCAATCGAGCAAGCAGTTGACGACGTACTGGCGCGCTTGCCGGCGCATATCCACATGGGCATGCCCCTGGGTTTGGGCAAACCCAACCTCTTCGCCAATGCGCTCTACCGGCGTATCGCCAAGCTGCCCGAGCGCGCGCTGACGATCTACACCGCATTGAGTCTGGGCCGGCCGACGATAGGCGACGGGTTGCAGAAGCGCTTTCTCGAACCTTTTATCGAGCGAGTATTTGGCGATTACCCCGAGCTGGATTTTCTCGCTGACCTGCACGCAGACAGCCTGCCGAAGAATATTCGTGTGCAGCAGTTCTTCATGCAGCCCGGCAGCCTGCTCCACAGCGCTGCGGCGCAGCAGGACTACGTCAGCAGCAACTACAGCCATGCCGCGCGGGACATCAACGCCGCTGGCCTGAACCTGGTGGCGCAACTGGTTGCCAGCAGCGCCGAGCACCCCGACCGCCTGAGCCTGAGCTGCAACCCGGATATCACCCTTGACCTGCTGCCGATGATCGCCAAGCGGCGCGCAGCGGGTGAGACGATCCTGATCGTCGGCCAGGTCCATAGCGACTTGCCCTACATGCCCGGCGATGCCGAGTTGGGCATGGACGCCTTCGATTACCTGCTCGATGAGAAAGACAGCACCACGCTGTTCTCCACGCCAAACATGCCGGTGGGCTTCCAGGACCACTTTATCGGCCTGCATGCCAGCACGCTGGTGCGTGATGGCGGCACCTTGCAGATCGGTATCGGCTCCATGGGCGACGCGCTGACCGCCGCATTACTGGCGCGCCAGGCCGATAATGAAGCCTATCGATTGTTGCTGACCGACCTGGATGTGTATCAATGGGCGCCCTTGATCAGCCGTGAGGGCGGCGTTGAGCCATTCGCCCGTGGCCTTTACGGTTGCAGCGAAATGTTCGTCAACGGCTTGCTGGTGCTGGCCGATGCCGGAATCATCCGGCGCAAGGTGTACCCGGATGTGGCAACCCAGGAGCAGGCCAACGCCGGGCTGCTCGACGATGCGGCGCAGCCCGATGGCATCTCGATCCATGGCGGTTTCTTCCTCGGCCCGCGCAGTTTCTACCAGCGCTTGCAGGAGATGAGCCACGCCAGGCGGCTGGCATTCAACATGACCCGCATCAGCTATATCAACGAGCTGTACGGCCAGGAAGAGCTCAAGCGTTTACAGCGCCAGGACGCACGGTTTATCAACAGCGCGATCATGGTCACCTTGCTCGGCGCCGGTGTGGCCGACCAATTGGAAGATGGCCGCGTGCTCAGCGGCGTGGGCGGGCAGTACAACTTCGTTGCCCAGGGCCACGCGCTGGAAGGCGCGCGCTCGGTCCTGATCCTGCGCAGCTGGCGCGAGTCGGCCGGGGAGGTCAGTTCGAATATCGTCTGGGAGTACGGCCATTGCACCATTCCCCGGCACCTGCGGGATATCGTCATTACCGAGTACGGGATTGCCGATTTGCGCGGTCAGACGGATGCCCAGGTGATCGAGGCGTTGCTCAATGTCACTGACTCGCGCTTCCAGGAAGGCTTGATCGAACAGGCGCAAAAAGCCGGCAAACTGCCCAAGGATTTCAAGCTGGACCCGCGTTTTGCCGACAACACACCGCAGCGGCTCCAGGCGATTCAGGCCAAGCATCGACGGCTGTTCCCGGAATACCCGTTGGGCAGCGATTTCACCGATGAAGAGCGGGACCTGTTGCGTGCTCTGAATTGGCTCAAGAGCAAATTCAAGCTCACGGAGATGCTGGAACTGGGCAAGGCGGCGCTGGATGCACCGGAGCCGGAAGCGTTTCCCGAACATTTGAAGCGTATGCGCTTGGATCAGCCGGAGGGGTTCAAGGAGGACCTGTACCAGCGCCTGCTACTCGCCGGCCTTCAGGCCACCGCGCACTAAAAGCCAACATCAGACAAAATGTGGGAGGGGGCTTGCCCCCGATAGCGGTGTATCAGTCACCAAAAAGGTTGGCTGACCCACTGCCATCGGGAGCAAGCCCCCTCCCACATTTTGAGCTGTGTTGAATCAGATAAAGGTCACAACCCCACCCGCCAGCGACTTCACCCGCGCCAGCGATTCAACCCGATAACCCTGGGCATCCAGCTCCGCACGGCCACCCTGGAACGACTTCTCGATCACGATGCCCAGCCCGGCGACGGTCGCGCCGGCCTGCTTGATGATCGAAATCAGCGCCTGGGAGGCTTTGCCATTGGCCAGGAAGTCATCAATAACCAGCACGCGGTCGCTGCTGGTCAGGTGGCGTGGGGAAATTGCCACGGTGCTTTCGGTTTTCTTGGTGAAGGAATACACCGTCGCCGACAGCAGGTTTTCGGTCAGTGTCAGGGACTGCTGCTTGCGTGCGAAGATCACTGGCACGCCGAGGTTCAGGCCGGTCATGATCGCCGGAGCGATGCCTGAGGCTTCGATGGTGACGATCTTGGTGATGCCGGAGTCCTTGAACAGCGCGGCGAATTCGTCGCCGATCAGTTTCATCAGCGCCGGATCGATCTGGTGGTTCAGAAAGGCATCAACCTTGAGTACCTGATCGGAAAGCACGATGCCTTCTTCGCGAATTTTCTTGTGCAGTGCTTCCACGGAAAGCTTCCTCTGTTAGCGCAACAGGCGCCGAAAGTAGATTAAAAAGTAGTCGATTCTAGCGCTTTAACATCGCGCGTATATCAGCCAAGGCGCTGTTGCCGCGAACGGCCTTCACCTCGGTCGGGGTGTCGTCGTTGCCTTCCCAGGCCAGGTCATCCGGCGGCAGCTCATCGAGGAAGCGGCTGGGGGCACAATCGATGATTTCGCCGTATTGCTTACGCTTGGCAGCGAAGGTGAAGGCCAGTGTCTGACGCGCACGGGTAATGCCCACGTAGGCCAGGCGCCGTTCTTCCTCGATGGTGTCGGCTTCGATGCTGGAGCGATGCGGGAGGATTTCCTCTTCCATGCCCATGATGAACACGTAGGGGAATTCCAGACCCTTGGATGCATGCAACGTCATCATCTGCACACCTTCGGCGCCGTCTTCCTCTTCCTGCTGGCGCTCGAGCATGTCGCGCAGCACCAGCTTGCCGATGGCGTCCTCAACGGTCATTTCACCGTCTTCGTCTTTTTCCAGGGTGTTCTTCAGGGCCTCGATCAGGAACCAGACGTTGCCCATGCGGTAGTCCGCGGCTTTGTCGCTGGAACTGTTGGTGCGCAGCCAGTTTTCGTAGTCGATGTCCATGACCATGCTGCGCAGGGCGCTGATCGGGTCTTCACCGGCGCACTGCTCGCGTACCTTGTCCATGAAGCGCTTGAAGCGCGACAGGCGGTCGGTGAAGCGCGTGTCCAGGTGTTCGCCCAGGCCGATTTCGTCGGTGGCGGCGTACATCGAGATCTTGCGTTCAGTGGCGTAGTTGCCAAGTTTTTCCAAGGTCGTCGAACCGATTTCCCGACGTGGGACGTTGATCACGCGCAGGAAGGCGTTGTCGTCATCCGGGTTCACGATCAGGCGGAAGTAGGCCATCAGGTCTTTCACTTCCTGGCGCCCGAAAAAGCTGTTGCCGCCCGACAGGCGATACGGTACCTGGTGGTGCTGCAGTTTCAGCTCGATCAGCTTGGCCTGGTAGTTACCGCGATACAGGATCGCAAAGTCGCTGTAAGGCCGGTCGGTGCGCAGGTGCAGGCTGAGGATTTCCACGGCCACGCGCTCGGCTTCGGCGTCTTCGTTGCGGCAGCGGATCACGCGGATTTCGTCGCCATGGCCCATCTCGCTCCACAGCTGTTTTTCAAACTCGTGGGGGTTGTTCGAGATCAGCACGTTGGCGCAGCGCAGGATACGGCTGGTGGAGCGGTAGTTCTGCTCCAGCATCACCACTTTCAAAGACGGGTAATCATCCTTGAGCAGCATCAGGTTTTCCGGGCGCGCACCGCGCCAGGCGTAGATCGACTGGTCGTCGTCGCCCACCACGGTGAACTGGTTGCGTGTACCGATCAGCAGTTTCACCAGCAAGTATTGGCTGGCGTTGGTGTCCTGGTATTCGTCCACCAGCAGGTAGCGCACCTTATTCTGCCACTTTTCCAGGATGTCCTTGTGTTCCTGGAACAGTTTGACCGGCAGCAGGATCAGGTCGTCGAAGTCCACCGCATTGAACGCCTTGAGCGTGCGCTGATAGTGGGTGTAGACGATGGCGGCGGTCTGTTCCTTGGGGTTGCGTGCGGCTTCCAGGGCTTCGGCGGGCAGGACCAGGTCGTTTTTCCAGGCGCCGATCATGTTCTTGATCTCGTCGACGCCGTCGTCGCCCGCGTATTCCTTCTGCATGATATCGGTCATCAGGGCTTTGACGTCGGCCTCGTCGAAGATCGAAAAGCCCGGCTTGTAGCCCAGCCGCGCATGTTCCTTGCGGATGATGTTCAGCCCGAGGTTGTGGAAGGTACACACGGTGAGGCCACGGCCTTCGCCACCCTTGAGCAGGGTGCCGACGCGCTCTTTCATTTCCCGCGCTGCCTTGTTGGTAAAGGTCATGGCGACGATGTACTGGGCGCGGATGCCGCAGTTCTGGATCAGGTGCGCGATCTTGCGGGTGATCACGCTGGTCTTGCCGGAGCCAGCACCGGCGAGCACCAATAGAGGGCCGCCGACGTAGTTCACGGCTTCTTGCTGCCGGGGATTGAGTCGGGACATACAGAGTTCGGGGAGTCGTCGTTCAAAAGGGCGGGCATTTTAACAGGCTGGCAAGTTTCTGCTGCCCTGGATCGACGGTGTGACGTACCACTCGATCTAAATTTGCCGGTTTTGCTACTTTGCCGCAGGATGTGCGGGGTATTGCGACTATTTTTCACAGTCGGCGTGTTTGATAGCACCTATCATTTGTCAGGCATTGGTCATTGTCAGACCGCACGTCATAATGCCACCGCCAACGAATTCTTGCAGAGTCTAGGGAGCTAGCTTGTCTACGCCTGTCGAACCCTTGCGTTTGCTGCTGCTGGCCGATGAGCCTGAGTGGGCAGCGTTGTTGCGCGAGTGCCTGGCGCCGATGGGCGACGGGGCTGTGCTGATCAGCGCGCCCAACTGGGACTCGGTGAGTCGTCTGTTCGACGACGACCACGGTGCGGTGCTCTTGACCACGCCCCCTCTGCAACCCGGCCCGGGCCGGTGCAGCTTGCCGTGTGTATTGTTGCTGGAACAGGAACCATTGGTTCCGCCGCTCGGTGTCAGCGATTGGCTGGTCCATTCCGTGCTGGACGCCGATACGTTGCGCCGCTGCCTGCGCCATGTGCGCGAGCGTGGCGTGCTGGAGAACACGTTGCAGCGCCTGGCCGAACAGGACCCGCTCACCGGTATCGCCAACCGCCAGGGTTTCCAGACCTTGCTGGCGGCGCGGTTGGCGGATAACGAAGGTCGCGGCCTGGCCCTCGGTCACCTGGACCTGGACAATTTCCGTCACGCCAACGATGCCCTCGGTCATCAGGCCGGCGACCGCTTGATCCTGCAGGTGGTATCGCGACTCAAGAGCCAGCTTGAAGCCGGTGACCAATTGGCGCGCCTGGGCAGCGATGAGTTCGCGCTGCTGATCGACACCCGCCGTGCGCCCCAGCGCGCCGAGTGGATGGCCGAGCGCATCACCGAAGTCATGGCCGAGCCTTACTGGGTGGACGGTGAAAGCCTGCTGATCGGCTGCAGCCTGGGTGTGGCGCATGCCCGCGCCCGCGCCGGGGCCGACCCGTTGATGTGGCACGCCCATATCGCCATGCAGCAGGCCAAAAGCACCCAGGGCTGTACCTTTCATATCTTCAACGAACGCATCAACCGCAACGCGCGCAGCCTGGCCGACCTGGAAAGCGAATTGCGCCGTGCGCTGCGCCGCGATGAGCTGGAGCTGCACTACCAGCCGCGCCTGGACCTGGACGATGGGCATATTGTGGGCCTGGAAGCCTTGGTGCGTTGGCGCCATGGCGAGCGTGGCCTGTTGCCACCGAGCGAGTTCGTGCCCCTGGCCGAGCAGAGCGGCCTGATCGTGCCGTTGGGGTATTGGGTAATTTCCCGCGCCCTGCGCGACATGCAGGACCTGCGCGAACGCGGCCTGCCGGCGTTGCACATGGCGGTCAACCTGTCGTTTCGCCAGTTTCAGGACAGCCAACTGCTCTCGACACTCAGTCGTCTGATTGCCGAACGTGGCGTGGAAGCGCAATGGCTGGAGTTCGAGTTGACCGAAACCGCCGTGATGCGTCGCAGCGACCTGGTCAAACAGACCATGGACGCCCTCGGTCGCCTCGGCGTGCGGTTTTCCCTGGATGACTTCGGCACCGGTTTCTCATCGTTCGTGCACCTCAACAGCTTGCCGATTGCCTTGTTGAAGATCGACAAGAGCTTCGTCGGCGGCATGGAAGAGCGCGAAGAGAATCGCAAACTGGTGCACGCCATGATCAACCTGGCCCACAACCTCAACCTGGAAGTGGTGGCCGAAGGCGTGGAGACCGCTGAGCAGCTTGCGCTTTTGAGGCTGTTTGGTTGCGATCAAGCCCAGGGCTACTTGATCAGTAAACCGCTGCCATTGGCCGAGCTGGTGGAGTACCTGACGTTTGGCAAGGGCCAGCAGGCGTTGTTGGGCTGAATATTCAGCCTTGTAAACCCAATCCAAAATGTGGGAGGGGGCTTGCCCCCGATAGCGGTGTATCAGTCAACACATCCGGTGACTGACAAACCGCCATCGGGGGCAGGCCCCCTCCCACATTTCTAATCGAGTAGGCCCTTAGTGCGTCTGTGCGGCCTGGAAACCAGCTTGTCTTTCCGGCGCCTGTCGAATCATGCGCTTCATCTTCGCCTCAAACGCCCACGTCAGGCTCACCGCCGCACAGGCAAGGCCCAGCGCCAGGCCCCACCACACGCCGGTCGGCCCCCAGCCTAACGTGAACGCCATCAACCAGGCCGATGGCGCGCCGATCAGCCAGTAGCAACCGAGCCCCACCAGGAAGGTAGTCTTGGCGTCCTTGAGGCCACGGATGCAGCCCATGGCAATGGTCTGCACACCGTCGAACAGCTCGAACCAGGCCGCGACGGCCAACAGGCTGACGGCGAGCACGATCACCTCGTGAAAGGCCGGGTCGTCATGGTCGAGGAACAGCCCGATCAGCGGGTCGGAAAACAGCCAGAACACCACGGCAAACCCCAGCATGACCATGGCGCCGAACCCTATGCCGACCCGCCCGGCCAGGCGCGCGCTCAACAACCGCCCGGCGCCATAGTGCTGGCCGATACGCATGGTCACCGCGTAGGACATCCCTGCCGGGACCATGAACGCCACCGAGACGATCTGCAGGGCAATCTGGTGCGCCGCCAACTGCGTACTGCCCATGGTGCCCATGCACAGCGCCGCAAACGCGAACAGCCCGACTTCCACTGCATAGGTGCCGCCGATCGGCAGGCCCAGGCGCCACAGCTCGCGCAGATAGTGGGTATTGAGGCGCAGCAGGCCGGTAGTCAGGGGGTAGGCGGCGTAGGTCCGGTTGCTGCGGATGTACCACATCAGCGCCAACGCCATGCCATTGGCGACGATGGCCGTCACCAGGCCAATGCCCATCAGCCCGAGCTTCGGCAGGCCGAACATGCCTTCGATCAGCGCATGGTTGAGCAGGTAATTGACCACCGTGCCGCACAGGCTGATCACCACCACTGGCGTGGCTTTGCCGATAGCGCTGGTGAAACCGCGCAACGCCATGAAGCTCAGATAGCCGGGCAGGGCGAATGGCAGGAGGGTCAGGAACTGCCCGGCGGCCTGCACGTTGGTTTCGGTCTGGCCGAACAGCAGCAGCACTGGCTTGAGGTTCCACAGCAGCAGCGCCGCCGCCAGGGCCATCAACCACGCCAGCCACAGCCCGGACTGGGTCAGGCGGGTGGCGCCGTCGATGTCGCCCGCGCCGTGACGGATCGCCACCAGGGTGCCCACCGCCGCAATCACACCGATGCAGAAAATCGCCACGAACGAATAGCTCGCCGCGCCCAGGCCACCGCCGGCCAGGGCTTCGGGGCTCAGGCGGGCCATCATCAGGGTGTCGGTCAGCACCATCAGCATGTGCGCCAACTGTGAGGCAATCAACGGCCCCGACAGCCGCAGAATGGCCCAGAGTTCGGTACGTACCGGATGCTGCATGATCATCACGCTCGACAGGTCAGGGTGGTGGAGAGGGCTGATTCTCGGCGCTTTGGGCGCATTGCACAAAAGGATAAAAGCGATCGTTTGCATGATTAAAACTCATGCCTGATCTATTCTGGTAGGGTTTGCGGATTGCGCTGTCGGAGCTTTCAGAATGTCCCGTCGTCTTCCTCCGCTTTACGCCCTGCGGGCGTTCGAGGCCGCGTCTCGCCACCACTCCTTTACCCGCGCGGCAGAGGAGTTGTCGATTACCCAAAGTGCGGTCAGCCGGCATATTCGTACGCTCGAAGAGCATTTCGCCTGCCGGCTTTTCCAGCGCAGCGGCCGCACTCTGCAGCTCACGGAGGCGGCGCGCTTGTTGCTGCCCGGCGTGCGCGAAGGTTTCGCCGCCCTGGAGCGCGCCTGCCATACCCTGAATGCCGAAGATGACATTTTGCGCATGAAAGCACCGTCCACCTTGACCATGCGCTGGCTGCTGGCGCGGTTGAGTCGCTTTCGGGCCTTGCAGCCGGGCAATGAGGTGCAGCTCACCAGTGCGTGGATGAACATCGACGAAGTGGACTTCAACCAGGAGCCGTTCGATTGCGCGGTATTGCTCAGTAACGGGCACTTTCCCGCAGACTGGGAAGCCAGTTACCTGTTTGCCGAAATGCTGATTCCGGTGGGCGCGCCCAATCTGTTGGATGACGGCCCCTGGGACGTGACGCGGCTGGCAACGGCTGAACTGCTGCATCCGACACCGGACCGGCGCGACTGGCGCTACTGGTTGGAACGCATGGGGCTGGCGTCCCGGGTTTCGCTCAAGGGTGGGCAGGTGTTCGATACGCTGGAGTTGGGCATGATCGCCGCCGCGCGGGGTTATGGGGTGTCCATGGGTGACCTGCTGATGGTGGCAGAGGACGTCGCCCAGAAACGCCTGAGCCTGCCTTGGCCAACGGCCGTCGCCAGCGGGGAAAGCTATTACCTGGTGTGGCCCAAAACCCGCCCCGGTGGTGAGCGCCTGCGGCGTTTGGCGGAGTTTCTCCAGGGCGAGGTGCATGCGATGGTTTTGCCCGAAGTGGCCCGCCTTGAATGAAGGGTTTGGCATGTGTACGGCAATCGTTTGCGCGATACCCCTGTGAATCGCTCAAGTATTGTAAAACTCCGCCGAAGTAGGAGTGTTGGAACCATCGTGCACTTACGTTTCCCACCAGATAATTCGCCGAGCAGCGCTAAGAGATCAGGATGATCCTGGCCTCGGCTCAGGAGCTGTCATGTCTCAACCTCGCGCTCGGATCGCCTCCCAGTTAGGCCTCGCATTGGCCGTGATTCTTGCTGTCGTTATCAGCGGCAGTACCGTTTTCGCTCTACGCTCCCTCGACACCGCCAACCTCGCCACCCGCGAGGAACACCTGGCCAGCGAGGCGCGCCTGCTCGCCGACCAACTCAATACCTTCCACAGCACCTTGCGCGAGAGCACCCAGCGTTTGAGCGGGCTGTTTGAAAAGCGCTTCGGCGCCGGCTTGAGCGTGCGTGCGGACCAGCCAGTCGCCGTGGCCGGTGTGCAAACCCCGAGCCTGTACCTGGGCAGCCAGTTGCTGAACAACGACTTCAGCGAAGTGGATGAATTCAAGGACATGTCCGGCGGCGTGGCCACGGTATTCGTGCGCAGCGGCGATGACTTTGTCCGCATCAGCACGTCCCTGACCAAGCAGGATGGCAACCGCGCCATCGGCACCGTGCTGGACCGCCAGGGGCCGGCCTACCAGCGTGTGTTCAGCGGGCAGACCTACATCGGTCGGGCAGTGTTGTTCGATCGCTCGTACATGACCCAGTACAGCCCGGTGCGTGACGCCAGCGGAAAAGTCATTGCGGTGCTGTTCATCGGTTTCGACTACACCGACGAGCAGAAAGCCCAGTTCGACAATCTCAAGCGCTTCCGTATCGGCCAGACCGGCTCCCTCTCGTTGCTGGATGAACAGAAGCACTGGCTGGTGCCGCCGGCCGGTGTACAAGCCTTGGATCAAGCCATTCCGGTGATGCTCGACCTGGCGAAGAAGCCGGGTGAAGGGCGCTTCTGGAGCGACAAGAACGAAGATTTCTACAGCGTTTCGGTGCCGTTCGAGGGCGGCCCCTGGGCGGTGGTGGCGAGCATGCCCAAGGCTGAGATTCGTGCAGTGACCTGGGACGTCGGCCTGCGCCTGGTCATCGGCAGCGTGCTGGCCATGCTGTTGGCGGTGGGCGCCACCGTGTGGCTGTTGCGCAGCAAGCTCGCGCCCCTGAGTGACCTGGTGCGCCAAGCCGAAGCGCTCGGTGCAGGCGACCTGAGCGCGCGTCTGAACGTCTCCAGCCATGACGAAATCGGCCAGCTGGCGCGCAGCTTTAACCAGATGGGCGAAGCGCTGTCGACCATGGTTTCGCACATCCGCAAGGCGGCTGAAGAGGTCAACAGCCGTGCCCAGGCGTTGTCCGGTTTGTCTGGTGGTGCCTATGAAGGCATGGAACAACAGTCCGGCGAGATCACCAGCATGGCGGGCGCGGTGGAAGAGTTCAGCGCCACCTCGCTGAATATCGCTGACAACATGGGCAGCACCGAACGTCTGGCCCAGGAAAATGCCCAGCAGACCCGCATCGGGCGTGCCTCGATGCAAGAGGCGTCGTCGTCCCTGGAACATATCGCCACTGCCCTGAACAGCACCGCGACGGTGATCAACACCTTGGGCCAGCGTTCCCAGGAAATCGGCGGCATCGTCGGCGTGATTACGTCGATCGCGGAACAGACCAATTTGCTGGCGCTGAATGCCGCCATCGAAGCTGCCCGCGCGGGCGAGCAAGGCCGTGGCTTTGCCGTGGTCGCCGACGAAGTGCGCAACCTGGCCTCGCGTACTCGCCAGGCCACTGATGAAATTTCCGGCATGATCCAGAGCATCCAGCAGGAAACCGGGAATGCCATCAGCACCATGGAACACGGCAATGTGCTGATGCAGGAAGGCCTGTCGCGCAATGCCGACGTGGCTTCGGCCCTGGCGCGCATCGACGAGCAGAGCCGCTCGGCCGGCCAGCAGTTCGCCGCCATCACCACCGCCACCCAGGAGCAGAGCAGCACCGCGACCTTGCTCAGCAGCAACCTGCAGAGCATTGCGCTGGCTAACAGCGAGCAGCGTGAAGTGGTGTCGAACCTGGCGATCACCGCCAAGGAACTGGAGACCCTGGCGGCGGGCCTGCGGCATGAAGTAGACCGGTTCCGCTAAGCCACTGCCATTCAGAATGCGCGAGCGCATGGCTCACGTGCTCGCCGCCGGACGGTACTGCAAGGCCTCTTGCAGATGGTGGCGAGCGATGTTGTCTGTTTGTTCCAGGTCCGCCAGGGTACGCGCTACCTTGAGCAACCGATGGGCCGCCCGCAGCGACAGCGTCAGTCGTTCGCATGCGCTTTCCAACCAGCCTTCATCGACCTTTGCCAGCTTGCAGTACTCGCGCAACCCCGGCAGGTCGAGGAAGGCGTTGGCGCATCCTTGGCGGCGTTGCTGGCGTTCCCGGGCATCGGCCACTGCTGCGGAAGCTTTCGCAGTGTTGTCACCGGTCTGTTGTGCCGGGCTCAGTGCCGTGGCCTCCCGCGCCACGGTCAAGTGCAAATCGATCCGGTCCAGCAACGGCCCGGACAGCTTGTTGCGATACCGCTGAATCTGCTCCGGTGTGCATCGACAACGGCCGCTGGGTTCGCCCAGATAGCCGCAAGGGCAGGGGTTCATCGCCGCGACCAATTGGAAGCGTGCCGGGAAGCTCACCCGGTCGCGGGCACGGGAAATCACGATATGCCCCGACTCTAGTGGCTCTCGCAGCACCTCCAGGACTTTGCGATCAAACTCCGGCAACTCGTCGAGGAACAATACGCCGTGGTGGGCCAGGGTGATTTCCCCCGGTTGCGGCTTCGATCCGCCGCCGACCAGCGCGGGGCCCGACGCCGAGTGGTGCGGCTGGCGAAACGGCCGTTGCGGCCAATGGCTCAACGGCGCCAGGCTGACCACCGATTGAATCGCCGCGACTTCCAGCGCCTCGTGCTCACTCAGTGGTGGCAGCAACCCCGGCAGGCGGCTGGCAAGCAAGGTCTTGCCAGTGCCGGGCGGCCCGCTGAATAACAGGTTGTGCGCCCCCGCAGCCGCGATCAGCAAGGCACGCTTGGCGGCCAACTGGCCCTGTACTTCACTGAGGTCCGGGTAAGGTTTGTTCAAATACAGCAAGCCGTCCGACAGGTAGGGCTCGATCGGTACATGCCCGTTCAGGTGCGCCACCACTTGCAGCAAGTGGTCCACCGCAATCACCTTCAACCCCGATGCCAGGCACGCTTCCTCAGCGTTCGCCCTGGGCACTATCAAGGTGCGCCCGGCCTTGCGCGCCGCCAGTGCGGCCGGCAACACGCCTTTCACCGCGCGTACCTCGCCGGACAGCGCCAACTCGCCCAGGCACTCAACATCATCGAGCATCAACGCCGGCACCTGCATACTGGCCGCCAGGATCCCCAGGGCAATCGCCAAATCAAAACGCCCGCCGTCCTTGGGCAGGTCGGCGGGAGCGAGGTTGAGGGTGATGCGACGCGGCGGATATTGCAGGGCCGAATTGAGAATGGCGCTGCGTACACGGTCCTTGCTTTCCTTTACCGCCGTCTCCGGCAAGCCCACCAGCGTCAGTGATGGCAAGCCATTAGCCATATGCACTTCAACCGTGACGACGGGGGCTTCAACGCCGATCTGGGCGCGACTGTGGACGATGGCGAGGGACATGCTCGATCCTTGAATGGGGCCGCTTCCTGCGGGTTATTCAAGGGTAGACGAGGGTGGGGAAAGCAAAGCGGGGGAGGTTTTACAGAACGTATCCAGGCGACAGCGCGGGGCTAATGTGGGAGGGGGCAAGCCCCCGCCCACACTGATTGCGTTCACTCGGCGGAGGGTGGCGTCAGCCGCGCTTCCAGTTCCGCCATTTTTGCCTCCAGGCTTTCCAGCCGCGCACGCGTGCGGGCGAGCACCACCATCTGGCTGTCGAACTCTTCACGGCTCACCAGATCGAGCTTGCTGAAGCCACTTTGCAGCAATGCCTTGAACTGGCTTTCGATTTCATTGCGGGGCAGCGGAGTGTCGCCGCTGAACAGGCGAGAGGCGTGGCCGCTCAGGGCGTCGAGGAAGTCTTTGGGCGCGAGCATGGGAAATATTCCGGAAAACTGTTGGCCGGCAGTGTATCACGCAGCGTCTATAGTCTTTTCACAGCCCTGGCGCGCACGCTTTTCGCGCATCGGGATGGGCGCTCGCGCACTGTTTTGATGCGCATCCCTACCGCCGGAACGCCCCGCAGGTGGGCATGAGTGGGCAATGGACTGATTTCAGTGAGTTTTACGGAGCTGGCAAGGTTTCTGCTTAGACGATCATGACCCATGCACTGATGCAGTCGCTGTGACGAATGCAGTGCGCCGACGGATCAGGGGTACAGGTTTCGTCACCAGTGGTTCGCTGGCGTCGCCACGGTAAATGCCGAGGCGACGATGCGTTACAAAGCCAGGCACTGCGCTTAGACTTGAGACGGGTTTGTTTTCCTGGGGCAAGTCCACCAATTCGGGAGAGAGTTTTCATGAAGCTAGTCACTGCCATCATCAAGCCGTTCAAGTTGGACGACGTACGCGAGTCACTGTCCGAGATCGGCGTGCAGGGCATTACCGTTACTGAGGTCAAGGGCTTCGGTCGGCAGAAGGGTCATACCGAGCTGTATCGCGGCGCGGAATATGTGGTCGATTTCCTGCCGAAGGTGAAGATTGATGTCGCCATTGACGACAAGGATCTTGACCGGGTTATCGAGGCGATAACCAAGGCCGCCAACACCGGCAAGATCGGTGACGGCAAGATCTTCGTGGTCAATCTGGAACAGGCTATCCGCATCCGTACCGGCGAAACCGATACCGACGCAATCTAAGCCGCCAAACCCCAACGCCCCAGGAGAAAAACACTATGACTCTGCGTACATTCGCAGGGCTCGGAGCCCTGTTGTCCATCGTAATGCCAGGCCTTGCAATGGCGGCAGACGAAGTGGCGGCTCCAGTCCTCAACTCCGGCGACACTGCCTGGATGCTGACCGCCACCGCACTGGTGCTGTTCATGACCATTCCTGGCCTGGCGCTGTTCTACGGCGGCATGGTCCGCTCCAAGAATATTCTGTCGGTGATGATGCAATGCTTTGCCATCACTGGCCTGATCAGCATCCTGTGGGTCGTCTACGGTTACAGCATTGCGTTCGATACCACCGGTATGGAGCAGGGCGTCGTCAACTTCAACTCCTTCTTCGGCGGCATGGGCAAGGCGTTCCTGGCAGGGGTCACTCCAGCCAGCATTACCGGGCCTGCGGCGTTGTTCCCGGAAGCGGTGTTCATCACCTTCCAGATGACGTTCGCCATCATCACTCCGGCGCTGATCGTCGGTGCCTTCGCCGAGCGCATGAAGTTCTCCGCGATGCTGATTTTCATGGGCATCTGGTTCACTCTGGTCTATGCGCCGATTGCGCACATGGTCTGGAGCGGCAACGGCGGCCTGATGTGGGACTGGGGCGTGCTGGACTTCGCCGGTGGCACCGTAGTGCACATCAACGCCGGTGTGGCTGGCCTGGTGGCGTGCCTGGTGCTCGGCAAACGTAAAGGCTTCCCGACCACCCCGATGGCCCCGCACAACCTGGGCTACACTTTGATCGGCGCGGCCATGCTGTGGATCGGCTGGTTCGGCTTTAACGCCGGTTCCGCTGCCGCAGCCAACGGCACGGCCGGCATGGCGATGCTGGTTACCCAGATTGCTACCGCTGCTGCGGCGCTGGGCTGGATGTTCGCCGAGTGGATCACCCACGGTAAGCCGAGCGCACTGGGCATCGCCTCGGGTGTGGTGGCCGGCCTGGTTGCGATCACTCCAGCGGCTGGCACCGTGGGCCCGATGGGCGCCCTGGTCATTGGCCTGGCGGCGGGCGTGGTGTGTTTCTTCTGCGCCACTACCCTCAAGCGCAAGCTGGGCTACGACGACTCCCTGGATGCCTTCGGCGTGCACGGTATCGGCGGTATTCTCGGCGCGATCCTGACCGGCGTGTTCGCGGCTCCGTCGATGGGTGGCTTCAACGCCGCTACCACTGACATCGCCGCCCAGGTGTGGATCCAGTGCAAAGGCGTCGGCTTCACCGTGATCTACACGGCGATCGTCACCTACGTCATCCTCAAGGTGCTGGACATGGTCATGGGCCTGCGCGTCACCGAAGAGGAAGAGGCGGTCGGTCTCGACCTGGCGCAACATAACGAGCGTGGCTACAACCTGTAAGTACGCGAAAAAAAGATGCCCGGCTTGCCGGGCATTTTTTTGTCTGGCGTTTGTCTTTGCCTATAGTGGCATGGGTTTTTCGTCAACTTTGTGATGGGATCCACACGGCACTTTTAAGGGTGCGAATGTCTTACAGACATGTAGGCGTATTCGGCACTTTGTTTTTTTCCAGAGCGCGCTAGAATGCGCGCCGATGGGCGGAGAACTGTATGTGGCAACAGACCCTGATTACCCTTAGGGCCAAGCCCCGGGGCTTTCACCTGGTGACCGACGAGTTGCTTGCCGGCTTGCCTGAATTGAAGGCGTGTCGCGTGGGCCTGTTGCATCTGTGGCTGCAGCACACCTCGGCCTCGTTGACGGTCAACGAGAATGCCGATCCGGCGGTTCGCCGTGACTTCGAGCGTTTCTTCAACTTGCTGGTGCCGCAAGGCCATGCAGGGTTTGAACACAACGACGAAGGTCCGGATGATCTGCCGGCGCACTTCAAGGCCAGTCTCCTGGGCTGCCAGCTGAGTTTGCCGGTGAAGGCTGGCTGCTTGGCGATGGGGACCTGGCAAGGTGTTTATCTGGGCGAGCACCGTGATCATGGCGGTGCTCGTAAAGTCCTCGCCACCTTGCACGGTGAAGGGGCATAAGCCACTGGTGATCCAGTGGATGTTGATTTTTTTCCGGCGACCTCGACAGAGGGTGAAGCTGGGCTATAACTAATCTGCTTTTCGCAAGTCATGAGGTAGAACATGAGCGACGATGATCTGGAAAACGACGACCTCGAAGTAGGTGACGAAGACGACACTGAGGAAAGTCTTGAAGCGGCGGCTGATGACGTTGCTGAAGACCTTGATGACAGTGCTGGCGATGATGTCGCGCCCAAAGCCAAAGGCAAGGCCAAGGCTGCTGTTTCGGTAGACGAACTGCCCAGCGTTGAAGCCAAGAACAAAGAGCGCGATGCCCTGGCCCGTGCGATGGAAGAATTCCTCGCCAAAGGCGGCAAAGTGGTCGAGGTCGAGCCCAACGTGGTGGCTGATCCACCGAAGAAGCCGGATAACAAATACGGCAGCCGTCCTATCTGAGGTCAGCTACCTGCTTGTAAGAAAGAACCCGCCGTCGCTGCGGGTTTTTTCATGCCCGCTGATTTATTCGAGCGTTGTGGTGATCCAGATGTGGGAGGTGCAAGCCCTAATGTCAGTCAGTGAAGGCTTTTTGTAGGAGCGAGCTTGCTCGCGAAGAACTCAGGGCTCCCTCGTTCATCCAGAATGAACGCGTTGCCTGGGCGTTTTTCGCGAGCAAGCTCGCTCCTACAGGGAACCCCTTTAAGCCCCCTCCCACATTTGGATCGCTGGTGTTACTGCCAGCTGCGGAGCAATTGCGGTAGCTCCGTCAGGCTGCGAATTTGCGCATCCGGGAGTTTATCCCCTTCCCACGCCTTGCCCGCCGGGTTGAACCACACTGCTCGCAGGCCCGCCTGCTGCGCCCCGGCAATGTCATCGCCCGGATGATCGCCAACATGCACCGCCGCTTCGGCCTTCACGCCGCCGCGCTGCAATGCCTCCTGAAACAACCGCGCATCCGGCTTGGCGATGCCGATATCCTCGGCACGCAAGGCAAAGTGAAAGTAGTCCGCCAGGCCTACGCGTTGTACGTCGGCATTGCCATTGGTGATCACCCCTAGCAGGAAGTGCTGGCGCAGCGCTTTGAGCATGGGCTCGGCTTCGGGGAAGACGGTGAGTTGATGCCGCGCATGAATGAACGCTTCAAAACACACGTCGGCCATTTCCGTGGCTTCAGGCTGTGGATAACCAGCCTCCTCAAACGCATGCATCAACACCCGGTGGCGCAGGATACTGATGCGGTGTTTGAGTTCAGGATGACGTTGCAGCACTTGTTGGCGCAGGCTGGCGAAATGCTCCAGGGGCAAGTCGCCGACCTTGGATGCGTTGAGCGCCAACCATTCGCGCATTGACGCTTCGGCGCTGATGATGACGGGTACGTTGTCCCAGAGCGTGTCGTCCAGGTCGAAGGTGATCAGCTTGATGCTCATGAGTCGCCGCCCTTGATGCGTTTGGCCCGTGGATGGGCGCTGTCGTACACCGTTGCCAGGTGCTGGAAGTCGAGGTGGGTGTAGATTTGCGTGGTCTTGATGTCGGAGTGGCCGAGCAGCTCCTGTACCGCGCGCAGGTCCTGGGACGACTCCAGCATATGGCTGGCAAAGGAGTGCCTGAGCATATGCGGGTGCAGGTTCTGCCCCAGTTCGCGCTCGCCGGCGGCTTTTACGCGCAACTGAATGGCCCGTGGCCCCAGGCGTCGGCCCTGTTGGCTGATAAATACCGCGTCGTCTTGCGGATTGGCCAGCGCCCGTAACGGCAACCATAGTTGCAGGGCTTCACGGGCTTTCCTGCCGACGGGCAGCACCCGTGTCTTGCTGCCTTTACCCAGCACCTGCACCAGCCCATCCGCCAGGTCGAGTTGATCGAGGTTAAGGCCGGTCAGCTCGGACAGGCGCAGGCCCGAGGAGTAGAACAACTCGAGGATCGCCTGGTCGCGGTGCGCCAGGAAGTCATCCTCGACCGCGCCATCGAGCAGTTGCAGAGCGCGGTCGGTGTCCAGGGTCTTGGGCAGGCGGCGCTCGCCTTTGGGCGGCGACAGGCCATTGGCCGGGTCGTGGTCACACAGGCCTTCGCGGTTCAGGTAGTGATAGAGGCCGCGCACCGCCGACAGCAGGCGCGACAAGCTACGCGAGGACTGGCCTTGCTGGTGCAGCCGTGCGACCAGGCTGCGCAGGCTCTGGATATCCAGGGCTTTCCAGCTGGCGATCTGCTGCTTTTCGCAATAGGCCAGGACCTTGTTCAAGTCCCGCCGGTAGGCTTCCAGGGTATGAGGCGACACCTGGCGCTCGTTGCGCAGGTGAGCGCAGTAAGCGTCCAGATGCCGTTCCATGGCTAGCGCACCGCGCGCAGGGCAGTGGTGAAACGCGGCAAGACGCGGCCCAGCACTTCGGCGATGTAGGTCAAAAACAGGGTGCCCACCGAGCTTTTGTAATGCGCGGGATCGCGGCTGGCGATGGCCAGTACGCCATGCAGGCCTTGATGGCTGAGGGCAACCACGGCGGTGGAGCCGATCTGTTGGCGCTGTTCGGCACCAAACAGGAAGTCCAGTTCATGCTCGCGCAGGGTTCCGCTGATGGTCTTGCCTTCGGAAAGCAGGCCGCCGATGGCGGTTTGCGCTTCGCCACCGCTGACCCAGCGCCCCACCGGCATCGGGTTATCGCTGAACAGGATCAGGCTGACAAACGGCACCTGGAAGTCCTGGCGCAGGCTGTCTTCCACGGCCATCACCGTTTCTTCCAGGCTGGCGGCGTCCATCAGGGTCAGGATCAGGCGACGGGTCTTGTCGAACAGGCGATCGTTGTCGCGGGCCACATCCATCAGGTGCGAGAGCCGGTGGCGCATTTCGATATTGCGCTCGCGCAGGATCTGCATTTGCCGCTCCACCAACGACACGGTATCGCCGCGTTGGTGGGGGATGCGCAAGGCCGGAAGCAATTGCTCGTGCTCGACGAAAAAATCCGCATGAGCCTCAAGATACGCCGCGACAGCAGCGGCCTCCAGGCTTTCACTTGGGGTGATTTGTGCGGGTACTTGAGGCTTATCGGTCATTGGCTTGGCTCACTCATAGACGGACCTGTCCTTCGTATACACGCGAGGCCGGCCCGGTCATCATCACCGGGTGGCCAGGGCCTGCCCATTCGATGGACAAGCGCCCACCCGGCAGGTCGATCAGCAGCGGTGAATCCATCCACCCCTGGCTGATCGCGGCCACGGCAGCGGCGCAGGCACCGGTGCCGCAGGCCTGGGTTTCGCCGGCGCCGCGCTCCCACACACGCAATTGCGCGCGGGAACGGTCGATCACTTGCAGGAAGCCCACATTGACCCGCGCCGGAAAGCGCGGGTGATGTTCGATCTTCGGCCCCAGTTCATGCACGGGCGCATTGTTGATGTCATTGACCCGCAGCACCGCATGGGGATTGCCCATGGACACGGCGGCGATATCCACGCTTTGGCCGTCCACCTCCAGCGCATAACTGAGGGCCTGCTCGGGCGCCTGGAACGGAATGTCCGCCGGCACCAGGCGTGGCGCGCCCATGTTGACGCTGATCTGGCCGTCACTGCGGATATCCAGTTCGATCACGCCGCCTTTGGTCTCGACGCGGATCTGGCGCTTGGCGGTCAGGCGCTTGTCCAGCACGAAGCGCGCAAAGCAGCGCGCACCGTTGCCGCACTGTTCCACCTCAGAGCCATCGGAGTTGAAGATCCGATAACGGAAATCCACCTCCGGGTTGGTCGGCGCTTCCACCAGCAATAATTGGTCGAAGCCGACACCGGTATGCCGGTCGCCCCATTGTTTGGCGTGCTTGGGCAGGATGTGTGCGTGCTGGCTGACCAGGTCGAGAACCATGAAGTCATTGCCCAGCCCGTGCATCTTGGTAAAACGCAGCAGCATGGTTTACTCCGGCAGCAGGCTTTCGCCAGCATACAACTCGGCTACCGTCTCGCGGCGACGCACTTCGAACGCTTGATCACCGTCCACCAGCACCTCGGCGGCTCGCCCGCGCGTGTTGTAGTTGGAACTCATGACAAACCCATAGGCACCGGCCGAATGCACGGCCAGCAGGTCGCCTTCCTCCAGGGCCAGTTGACGATCCTTGGCCAGGAAGTCGCCGGTCTCACAGATCGGGCCGACGATGTCGTACGCACGCGCTTCGCTGGCGCGAGGGACCACGGCGCTGACATTCATCCAGGCCTGGTACAGCGCCGGGCGGATCAGGTCGTTCATCGCCGCGTCGACGATGGCGAAGTCCTTGTGCTCGGTGTGCTTGAGGTACTCGACCTGAGTGAGCAGCAAACCGGCATTGGCGACGATGTAGCGGCCCGGCTCGAACATCAGCGTCAGGTCGCGGCCTTCGATACGCTCGCGCACGGCCTTGATGTAGTCGGCGATCAACGGCGGCTCTTCATCGCGATACCGCACGCCCACACCGCCACCCAGATCGATGTGGTGCAGGTAGATGCCGCAATCGCCGAGGCGGTCGATCAGCGCCAGGAGGCGGTCGAGCGCATCCAGGAACGGCGGCAGGGTGGTCAGTTGCGAGCCGATATGGCAGTCGACACCCAACACGTCCAGGTTCGGCAATTGGGCGGCGCGGATGTACACGTCTTCGGCGTCGGCAATGGCGATGCCGAACTTGTTCTCCTTGAGACCGGTGGAAATGTACGGGTGGGTGCCCGCATCGACGTCCGGGTTGACGCGCAGGGAGATCGGCGCACGAACGCCCATTTCGGCGGCCACGACCTGCAGGCGCTCCAGCTCGTCGGTGGACTCGATGTTGAAGCAGTGCACACCCACTTCCAGGGCGCGGCGCATGTCTTCGCGGCTCTTGCCGACGCCGGAGAACACGATCTTGTCGGCCTGGCCACCGGCGGCCAATACACGTTCGAGTTCGCCACGGGACACAATGTCAAAACCAGCGCCCAGACGCGCCAGGACATTGAGTACACCCAGGTTGGAGTTGGCTTTCACCGCGTAGCACACCAGGTGCGGCACGCCTTCCAGCGGGTCGGTGAACGAGCGGTATTGCGCTTCGATATGTGCACGGGAATACACATACGTCGGGGTGCCAAAGCGCTCGGCAATCGCAGACAGCGCCACGCCTTCCGCGAACAGCTCGCCGTCCCGGTAGTTAAAAGCGTCCATGAGGGTCCCTTAGTAAGTGTCGTGCTTGTGCGCTTTCGATGGCTTTTGCGACGACTGCGCCTGTTCGTTCGGGTCTTTGCTGTCGTCGGGCAGGTACAGCGGGCCTTTTTGACCACAGGCACTAACGAGGCAAGCGACCGCGACGAGCGCAGCAAGGGAAGAGATCAGGCGCTTCATGGCGAAATCCTTGAATATGCATTAATTGCGCCCGAGTATACCGACCACCCGCCAGCTTGCCTATGCGCCGGAATACCCGTCCGGCGGGGGTTTGCTGAGAGGGTCGGGAAGCGGACTACGCTGTTGGAGGATATTTCACGCCGTCAATCGCGTTGAAATCGGTATCCTTTGCAATCGGCGGGGCGCGTCCGTATCGTGCGGCGCTTGAGCAGAACCAGACACTTTTGAGGTTGCCACAATGAGTTTGACCGAAGCCCGTTTTCACGACCTGGTGGATGCCACCCAGGAGAAGCTGGAAGACATTTTCGACGACAGCGACCTGGATGTGGATCTGGAAAACTCGGCCGGTGTGCTGACCGTCAAATTCGAGAGCGGCCAGCAACTGATCTTCAGTCGCCAGGAGCCGCTGCGTCAGTTGTGGCTGGCGGCGCGCTCCGGTGGCGTTCACTTCGACTACGACGAAGATAGTGGCAAATGGCAGTGCGACAAGAGTGAAGAGTTGTTGGGCGAGATGCTCACGCGGCTGGTCGAAGAATATACCGGCGCCGAGCTGGACTTCGACGAGATCTGACCGTGACCCAGCCTGCCCCCGTACGCCCGCCCAAGCCGCTGTTCAGCAATGTCAGCCCGGCGGTGCCGTCGCCTTGTATCAGTTTGTGTCGCCTGGATGAGCAAAAAGTCTGCCTCGGCTGCTTCCGGCATGTCGAAGACATCCGTGAATGGCGCTCCGCCGACGATGCCCGGCGTCGAGTGATCTGCGCGCAGGCCGAGCAACGCCGGGCCCACGCCTGACGCTATCTTGTTTATTTGTGACGCTGTGGTAGTGTCCGGGTACGCCTCAACTCATCGAGGCCCGTGAGAACCCCGCCTTTTCCTGGCGGGGTTTTGCTTTTTTGTGCAGAAAAAAGGAGTCTGCCTGAATCATGACCACCGCACCGTCCATCATTCTCACCCGTCTTGACGTGCAGCGTCTGGAGCAACTGATCGACCGCTTGGGCGACGAGTTTCCCGGCGTCGAAGCGTTGCAGGCCGAACTCGACCGCGCCGAAGACGTGGTTGGTCACGATGAAGTGCCTGCAACTGTCGTGACCATGAACTCCAGCGTGCATTGCCGTGAACAAGGCAGTGGCAAGGACTATCACCTGACCCTTGTTTATCCCAAGGACGCAAATGCCGATGAAGGCAAGATCTCGATCCTGGCACCGGTCGGCAGTGCTTTGCTCGGCCTGCAAGTGGGCCAACACATCGATTGGCCTGCACCGGGCGGCAAGACCCTCAAGCTTGAATTGCTGAGTGTCGAAGGCCAGCCCAAAGACGGCGGCGCCTTCCCGCTTTAAATCTGGCTCAGCGCTTCATTGAGCGCGAGCTCCAGCTCGGCCTTGTAGCGCAGGTACAGATTGCTCGGGCTTTGCACGTCGCCGAGCAGGCCCGACAGGTCCAGGTCGGTGATGTAGCAACGGTAACGCTCGGATTCGCGGCGTTGCCCGACGATTTCCCGGGCGACCACCGCGAACAGCTGGTCGCCAAACTCCATTTCGGAAAATTCCCGCTGATTGCAGTACAGCGTGACACCCACCTGGCCGGGCGCCGCCTTGCCGATAATCGCCTGCACGTCATAAAACGGCTTGTTGGCCGGGTGTTGCGGCGCCGGCCTTGGTTCGACAACGCGTGCGCGGGCGCTGCCCGATGGCAACAGTTGGTAGTACAGCGTTTGTACTTCGCCCAGCGGCTGTTGGGTGTCCAGCGGTGACAGCGCTTCGCGGCGATAGATGATCGACAGCAGGAACCGTTGCAGCGGTGCCAACAGGCTCTGTTCATCATGAAACGGCAAGCGCTGCTGCCAGAGCGCGTTGAACTCGTCGAGCACATACAGTTCGGCGAAGCCATCATTGACCCGGTAGAACACTTGTATGCAATCGGCCTGGCCCATGGGCAGCAGCAGCGCCAGGTCGTGGTCTTCCAGCGCCATGGCGTCCAGGTGCAATGGGCTGTAGCTGGCCAGCTCTTCGCTGAGGTAGGCGACCAAGGCGTCCTGGGTCGGCAGTGACACGTGGGTGGCCTGGCCGGGAATCAGTTCCATGACGTGATAGTGCTGCTGCACCTGCAGCAGGTAGCGGTGGTTGCTTTGGCCGAGCAGCAGATGCTGCGCGGTGTCGAATACTTCTTCGACGCGCTGGGCAATGAACTGCGCTCGGTTGTGACAGAAACAGCGCACCCGCAACCGCGGCAAATGAGCCGGCGGCAGTTGGTTGAGGTAGTCGCGCAGGCAGTCGAGCAGCGCATGGGGCCCGTCGTAGCGGCTGACCATCACCTCGTTCCAGCTATTGAGCGTGACCTGGTCCAGGGTCAGTACCAGGTTTTCACGCACGCCGGCATAACTCAGGGAGTCGGTGCGCTCGGTGGTCATCAGAATGTTCAGGTCGCGGTGATGCTTGAGTGGGTCGACGCCGACGTTGATCAGCAACAACACTTCTTCCGGTACCGCCGAACGCAACAGACGCGCTTCATCGACGCTGGCCAGGGGCAGGGCGATGGTCTGTTGCAGGCTGCCCAGCAGGTTGAACAGCTCGAACTCGGTCATGTCGCTGGCGCCGGGGTGCAGCGCCAGGCGCGTGCTGCTGTCGATCACACCGTTGCGATGGCACCAGGTGAGCATTTCCAGCAGGTCGCGGCTGCGTTTGATCGGCGCGAAGTGCTCCCATTCCAGGGCCGTGAGGTTACCGTTATACAGGCCCCAATGGTGCTGGCCCGGCTCCTTGCGGTTGGGGGAGTGCACCAGGGTCAGGGTGTCTTCGGCCAGGTCCGGGGCAATCCCGGGGTTAATGAACTCAACCTTGCCGGCCTTGCGTTCAAAGGCTGCGTACAAGCGCCGGCCCAGCACATTGAGGTCGCGCTTGTTGATCAGGCTGACGGTCTGTTCCGTGCGGGCGAACTGGGTGAGGAAGCGGTAGCTGTAGTTCAGCTCGTTGACCAGGGCACGGCGCTCGGAGGCGACCTGACGCACTTTCCATTGGCTGCGGCTGTCCAGCAGGGCCAGTTGGCGCTGGTCCCAACCCCACTCATCGGCCAGGCGTTCGAGCAGCAGTCGTTGCCAACTGGCGGTGCGCTGGCCGGCGCTGAGCTTGCGGTTGACCTTCAGGTACAGGCTGCGCCGTACCAGTTCCAGGCGCTCGGGTTCATTGCGGACCTTGAGGTATTCCTCGATGCGGCGGTAGACCACGATGTACGGGTCCAGCTCGTCCAGGTCCAGTTGATTGGCAAACACCGCGCGCTTGAAGCGCAGGCTCAGGCACTGCACGTTGGGGTGTTCGCTGGCGTAGACCTCGGTCAGCAGCAGCTTGAGCACCGATTTATAGGGCGACTCGATGCCCTTGAACAGTTGCCACAGCCCGGCGCCGATGAACTCCCCCGGAGGAATGCGCGCCAGATGGCCGAGATCGAGGGTTTCGTCGGCGCGAATGAAGCGTTTGGAGATCAGCGTGTGGGTGAATTCGGCGTAGCGGCTTTCTTCATACACCGGGACCAGCCACCAGATCGGCGTGCGCCCGGCCAGCCAGATGGCGGTGCGGTAGAACTCGTCCAGCAGCAAATAGTGCTGGGTGGTGCCGCAATCGTCGGAACTCAGTTGGGTGTCCCGTTCACCGAGCACAAAGCGCGTCGGTTCGATCAAAAAGAAATGCGCCTCGGCACCCATGGTCTGGGCCCAGGCTTCCAGCAGCTGGCACTTCTTGCGCAGCTCGGTCAGCTCGTTTTCATTCAGGTCCGGAGCGTGACACACCCACACGTCCATATCGCTCTGATCCGCCTGGGCCAACGTGCCCAGGCTGCCCATCAGGAACAGGCCGTGGATCGGGCGGGGCGGGTTGCCGTGGC
Source organism: Pseudomonas sp. R11-23-07 (assembly GCF_003852295.1). Lineage (NCBI taxonomy): Bacteria > Pseudomonadati > Pseudomonadota > Gammaproteobacteria > Pseudomonadales > Pseudomonadaceae > Pseudomonas > Pseudomonas sp. R11-23-07. The sequence continues at coordinate 5,473,253 of NZ_CP027761.1, read as the reverse complement.
GCGGCTTGTAGGAGAACGAACGGGTCAGGCGCTGGGCTTCGGCCAGGGCCTGGGCATCAGGTTCGAAATTCGACAGCCCGGCCGGTGTGCCGCTGGAGACATAGCCCGGCAGCAAAGGGTGATTGACGTGGAAAAACAGCGGCAACAACGTCAGCACGCTTTGTTGGCGCGGGGTCAACCCTTCGACGGCCCGGGCCATGCGGCCTTCGTTGAGGGCCATGAAACGCGCGCGCAATTGGGTCAGCACCTTACGGTCGATGCCTTCGTCCAGGTCGGGGCGGATTTCATGGGTGCGGGTCATGTCGAATTCGGTGGCTCGCAGGGCCCGACGTGGGCGGCCGTGTAGGAGTTTACAGACAGTAGCGTAGGAGGTTTAGAGGGAAATGGCGGTTGGCGCCAGAATTTTGCACCTTGCACAGCAACGCCCGTGGAATCCGCAGAGGGGCGGACTCCATGGGCGGGATCAGGTGTCAGGCGGCTTCTTTGGTGGAGGCGGTGGTCAAGATAGTCAGCAAGGTCTGCGCTTGCTCGGCGGCGTCCCGGCCAAGGCTGGTCAGGTAGCCTCCATCCGGTTGGTCGATAAGCCCTTTCGCATGGAGACGCTTGGCAGCGGCGATGGCAGTGGGGGCGGCGGTCTGATGGACTTTCAGACCTTCCTTGGTGCTGTCCAGGGGGAAGAGTACAAGGATTTCCAGTTCGGCAACCAACTCAGGGGTATACGACATAAGGACTCCAGACTTTCTAAAATTTATTAGAGGCTAGCAGGCCATAAGGTGAACGCACTTTGCCGAACTGTCCAGCGTGTTGCTGCGCGCCCGAGGGTTATTGTTTTTCCGGCGGCAACTCAGGCAATGCTCGCAGCGCTGTTTCATACCACTGGGTATCAAAAGGGCGGTCTTCGTCCAGCATCGCATCGATCTCGAAGGCCAGCACATGGGCCATGAGATTCAGAATATCTTCGCGCTCATAACCGACCAGCGTCAGTTTGTTGAACGTGGCCTTGGCCGCTGGCGGGTTGTCGCTTTCGATCTGGTTTTCAATCGCTTCGATCAGCGTGGTTTCGGTGAATTCTTCTTCGTCATTGTCGATATCGGTCGGCTCGCTCATGGCAGGCTCCTCAAGGAAAGGGCGCCAGTCTAACTCCATTCAGGCGGGTGATGCTGCTGGTCAGGCCGCGCCTCAGCGTCTATAACGCTTGCAGCCAACCCCACACCCGGCCTGGAGGCGTTCGCAATGCTCAAGCTCTACGGTTTTTCGGTCAGCAACTACTACAACATGGTCAAGCTGGCGCTGATGGAGAAAGGCTTGCCTTTCGAAGAGGTGCCTTTTTATGCAGGACAAACGCCTGAAGCCCTGGCGGTAAGCCCACGAGGCAAAGTGCCGGTGCTCGGCGTCAAGCAAGGCTTCATCAACGAAACCAGCGTGATCCTCGAATACATCGAGCAGACTCAGGAAGGGCCGGCGCTGCTGCCGGCCGAGCCGTTCCAGCGTGCCCAGGTGCTGGCGTTGTGCAGGGAGATCGAGTTGTACATTGAATTGCCCGCACGGGCGTGCTTCGCCGAGGCGTTCTTTGGCATGCAGGTGCCGGAGGCGATCAAGGAGAAAGCCCGAGCTGAATTGTTGCTTGGCGTCGGTACGTTAGGCCGACACGGCAAGTTCGCGCCTTATGTAGCAGGGGAGCACTTCACCATTGCCGATCTGTATTTCATGTACAGCTTGAATCTGGCCGTTGGTGTGGGCGAGAAACTGTTTGGGCTGGATTTGCTGGCTGAAATGCCGAAGGCGAAGGCGCTGCTGGAGCGTTTGAATGCGATGCCCAATGCGCAAAAGGTCGAGGCGGACCGGCAGGCGGCGATGCCTGGGTTTATGGCGATGATTGCGGCTAAAAAGTAATCAAGTGTGGGAGGGGGCTGGCCCCTCCCACATTTTATCAGCGGCTGGCGAGCAGGGCCTGGCCGCGTACCACCGCTGCCTTCACCTGCGCCGGCGCGGTGCCGCCTACGTGATTACGGGCATTCACCGAGCCTTCCAGGGTCAGCACGGCGAACACGTCCTGCTCGATCTGGTCGCTGAACTGGCGCAATTCTTCCAGGCTCATTTCAGCCAGGTCCTTGCCGGTGTCCACGCCGTATTTCACGGCATGGCCCACGATTTCATGGCAGTCACGGAACGGCAGGCCACGCCGCACCAGGTAGTCGGCCAGGTCGGTCGCGGTGGAGAAACCCCGCAAGGCTGCTTCGCGCATGATGGCGTGCTTGGGCTTGATCGCCGGGATCATGTCGGCAAACGCACGCAGTGAGTCGCGCAGGGTGTCGGCGGCGTCGAACAGCGGCTCCTTGTCTTCCTGGTTATCCTTGTTGTAGGCCAGCGGCTGGCCTTTCATCAGGGTCAGCAGGCCCATCAGTGCGCCGAATACGCGGCCGCTCTTGCCACGCACGAGCTCGGGCACGTCGGGGTTTTTCTTTTGCGGCATGATCGAACTGCCGGTGCAGAAACGGTCCGGCAGGTCGATGAACTGGAATTGCGCGCTGGTCCACAGCACCAGCTCTTCGGAGAAGCGCGACAGGTGCATCATCGCGATGCTCGCGGCGGCGCAGAATTCGATGGCGAAATCACGGTCCGACACGCCGTCCAGGGAGTTGCCGCCGACGGCGTCGAAACCCAGCAGCTGCGCAGTGTATTCACGGTCGATCGGGTAGGTGGTGCCCGCCAGCGCGGCGCTGCCCAACGGCATGCGGTTGGTGCGCTTGCGGCAATCCACCAGGCGCTCGTAATCGCGGCTGAGCATTTCGAACCAGGCCAGCAGGTGGTGGCCGAAGGTGACGGGCTGAGCGGTCTGCAGGTGAGTGAAGCCGGGCATGATGGTGTCCGATTCACGCTCGGCCTGTTCCAGCAAACCTTTCTGCAAGCGGGTGATTTCAGCCAGGATCAAGTCGATTTCATCGCGCAGCCACAGGCGGATATCGGTGGCCACCTGGTCGTTACGGCTGCGACCGGTGTGCAGCTTTTTGCCGGTCACACCGATGCGATCGGTGAGGCGAGCCTCGATGTTCATGTGCACGTCTTCCAGGTCGACGCGCCAGTCGAACGTACCGGCTTCGATCTCGCCACGGATGGTGGTCAGGCCATCGATGATGCTGTCGCGTTCGGCATCGGTCAGTACGCCGACCTTGGCCAGCATCGTGGCATGGGCGATGGAGCCCATGATGTCGTGGCGGTACAGGCGCTGGTCGAAGGTGACGGAGGCGGTGAAGCGCGCGACGAAGGCGTCGACGGGTTCACTGAAGCGGCCGCCCCAGGACTGGTTGGTCTTGTCGGTGCTCATGGATTCGCTCGTGATCTGCTTAAAGAGGCGTGGAGGTGTGCCGCCGATAATAACAGGGTTGTCCGCAGACGCGGTGCTGTGGGCGGACGGCAATTTTATTTGTGCAAAGGATGGCTAAGTGCCTTGCCGCCGACCGCGTCCGGGACGAGACTGGGAGCAGGTTCTTATTGAAACGATATTTGACGATTGAGCAATATCGTCTCAGCGAGCGTCTACAGTTGGACTGAGAGTGTGTGAATGCACCAAAGTCGGGTCATGCGGTCAGAGCCCAGACTATCCATTAAAAAAGGGGGGTATTCGGATTGTGTATCAGCAAACCCTACGACGCTGCGCGAATGCAGCGGCTCTTGGGCGCTATTGAACAGGTCCGGGTAAATTTGGGTGCCGCTCCCAGGGCACTTTTTGCCGCTCGCGCTAGTCTTAGCGTGGATCGCTGTGACGCAAGTCACCGCACCTGTCTACGCTATCCTTGTGCGAGACTCACGCAGGAATCCAGCGCTATATGAATGTCCTGATCGTTGATGACGAACCCCAAGCCCGCGAGCGACTGAGCCGTCTGGTCAGTGAACTCGAGGGTTATACAGTCCTTGAGCCGAGCGCCACCAGCGGCGAGGAGGCGTTGACGTTGATCGACAGCCTCAAGCCGGATGTAGTGTTGCTCGATATCCGTATGCCGGGCCTCGATGGTCTGCAAGTTGCCGCCCGCCTGAGCGAGCGCGAGTCGCCCCCTGCCGTGGTGTTATGCTCGGCCGAGGAAGAGTTTTCTGCGCAGACGCTGGAAGACAGCGGTGTCAGTTTTCTCGTCAAGCCGGTGACTGGCGAAGCGTTGCTCAAGGCCTTGAAGAAAGCCGAGCGCCCCAGCCGTGTTCAGCTCGCAGCCCTGACCCAACCTGCCGCCCAGAGCGGTAACGGCCCCCGCAGCCATATCAGTGCACGCACCCGCAAGGGCATCGAACTGATTCCCCTCGGTCAGGTGGTTTATTTTATCGCCGACCATAAATACGTGACCTTGCGCCACGAAGCCGGCGAAGTGTTGCTCGATGAGCCGCTCAAAGCCCTGGAAGATGAGTTCGGCGACCGCTTCGTGCGTATCCATCGCAATGCGCTGGTGGCCCGTGAGCGTATCGAACGCTTGCAACGCACGCCCCTGGGGCACTTTCAGCTGTTCCTCAAGGGACTCAATGGCGATGCCTTGATCGTCAGTCGGCGCCATGTCGCCGGCGTGCGCAAGATGATGCAGCAGCTTTAACCCAGAGGCCCTGGCGAGCTGCGCAGTCCTTATCCCGGTGCGACGCGGCCAGGGAGGCCCCGCACTTGCTGATTCAAATCAAAGCGTATTTGCCTGAGCTGTTATTATCTGCCGTATCTATTCAGTACGGATTGATCCATGTCTTCTCGCGAAATCCGCATCGCCACCCGTAAAAGTGCCCTGGCCTTATGGCAGGCCGAATACGTCAAAGCACGCCTTGAGCAGGCCCACCCTGGCCTCAGGGTGACCCTGGTACCCATGGTCAGTCGCGGCGATAAATTGCTGGACTCGCCACTGTCGAAAATTGGCGGCAAGGGCTTGTTCGTCAAGGAACTGGAAACCGCGCTGCTGGAGAACGAAGCCGACATCGCCGTGCATTCGATGAAAGACGTGCCCATGGATTTCCCTGAAGGCCTGGGCCTTTTTTGCATCTGCGAGCGCGAAGACCCACGCGACGCCTTTGTTTCCAACACCTATGCCTCCCTGGATGACTTGCCCCTGGGCAGCATCGTGGGCACCTCCAGCCTGCGTCGCCAGGCCCAATTGCTGACCCGTCGCCCCGACCTGCAGATCCGCTTTCTGCGCGGCAACGTCAACACGCGCCTGGCCAAGTTGGATGCGGGTGAGTACGACGCGATCATCCTCGCCGCTGCCGGCCTGATCCGCCTGGGTTTCGAAGACCGCATCACCCATGCAATCAGCGTCGAGGACAGCTTGCCCGCTGGAGGGCAGGGTGCAGTCGGTGTTGAATGTCGTACCGCCGACAGCGAAATTCATGCACTGCTCAAACCGCTGGATCACGTGGACACAGAGGTTCGTGTCACCGCCGAGCGCGCCCTGAACAAGCACCTCAACGGTGGCTGCCAGGTACCGATTGCCTGCTATGCCGTGCTCGAAGGTGAAAACCTGTGGTTGCGTGGCCTGGTCGGGGACCCGGACGGCGGCACGCTGCTGACCGCGCAAGTGCGCGGCCCGCAACGTGAGGCCACGGCCCTGGGCATCCTGGTCGCCGAGGAATTGCTGAGCAAGGGCGCCGGCGCCATTCTGCAAAAAGTCTACGGCGAGGCCGGCCCGCAGTGACCCAGTGGCGATTGCTGCTCACACGGCCTGCCGAAGAATCGGCAGCCTTGGCGGCGACATTGGCCGATGCGGGTGTTTTCAGCAGCAAGTTACCCTTGCTGGAGATCGAAGCCTTGCCGGTTACGGCTGAACAACGGGCAGTCTTCGGGGCGCTGCAGCGCTACTGCGCGGTGATCGTGGTGAGCAAGCCGGCGGCGCGTCTTGCCCTGCAACAATTGAGCGCGTCCTGGTCGCGATTGCCGTGGTTCAGTGTCGGTGCCGCAACTGCACAGATACTGGCCGAGCAGGGTCTGGACGTGCACTATCCGCCAACGGCTGACGACAGCGAGGCCTTGCTTCAATTGCTGGCGTTGCGCGAGGCTATCGCACTCCCTGGCGCCAGGGTATTGATCCTGCGCGGCGAGGGCGGTCGGGAGCTGCTCGCGGAGCGTTTACGCGAGCGAGGTGTTAGTGTCGACTATCTGGAATTGTATCGCCGTTTGCTTCCGGCCTACGACCCAGGCGCACTGACGCAGCGCATCCAGTTGGAACGCTTGAACGGCGTGGTGGTCAGCAGTGGGCAAGGTTTTTTACACTTGCAGGCCGTGGCCGGCTCCGATTGGCCTGAGGTGGCGCAGCTGCCGTTGTTCGTGCCCAGCCCGCGCGTCTACGAGATGGCGCGGGCCGCTGGCGCAGAAAAAGTTGTGGATTGTCGCGGCGCGAGTGCTGCGGCTTTGTTAGTGGCGTTAGGGAGTCATCCCGTTCCCACTCTCTGATACGCAAAGGACGGATACGTGAGCGAAACAGCCTTGCCTAAAGATGAAGCTCAGCCCGCGCTCGATGCGCCGGTCGGAACGCCGGTCGCCGCGCCACGCCGTGGCAATGGCCTGGCAGTCGTCGCTTTGCTGCTTGGCGCTGCGGGCGTTGCCGCCGGCGGCTGGGGAATCTGGCAGGTCCGTGCCCTGCAAGCCAGCAGCCAGCAGCAACTGGGTCAGGTACAGACCCTGGATGACCAATCCCAGAGCCTCAAGCAGAGCCAGCAACAGTTGGCCGCCCGCCTGGCGCAGTTGCCCGGCGCCGATGAGCTGGAAGAGCGCCGACGCCTGGTCGCCCAGTTGCAGGGTGACCAGCAACGCCTGAACCAGCGCCTGGAAACCGTACTGGGTGCCAGCCGCAAGGATTGGCGCCTGGCCGAGGCCGAGCATCTGATTCGTCTGGCCAGCTTGCGTCTGTCGGCCTTGCAGGACATCAACAGCGCTCAATCGCTGGTCCAGGGTGCCGACGAGATTCTGCGTGAGCAGAGCGACCCCGGCGCGTTCGCCGCGCGCGAGCAACTAGCCAAGAGCCTGGCGGCGCTGCGCAGCACCGAACAGCCGGACCGCACCGGGTTGTACCTGCAGTTGGCCGCATTGCGCGACCAAGTGGTGCAACTGGCGGCGATCGCCCCGGAGTATCAACTCACGGAGCCCGCTTCCCAGGGCCGTCCGACCAGCGATACGGGCAATCAGTTGAGCCAATGGTGGGAGCAGATATCCCGTTATTTCCGTATCGACTTCAATCCCGATGACAACATTCGTCCGCTGCTGGCGGGCCAGGGGTTGAATCAGGTGCGCCTGGCCCTGAGCCTGGCGCTGGAGCAAGCGCAGTGGGCAGCACTCAACGGCGAATCGGCGGTGTATAGCCGGTCGCTGGGTGAAGCGCGCAGCGTACTGCAGGATAACTTCAACCAGGACAACCCGCAGAGCAAGGCGATGCTGGCGCGTATCGCCGAGCTCGAGCCCAAGGCTGTGTCGGTGGTGACGCCTGACCTGGCCGCGAGCCTCGCGGCTGTGCAGGCGTACCTTGAGCGTCGTCATCTGTCTGCCGACGAAGCCAAGGCTTCGGCTGCCAAGCCTGCGGCCCAGGAGTAGAACCGATGAAGCGTTTCTATGTGATCCTGGTGCTGGCAATTGCGATCGCCCTGGCGTTGGCCGTGGGTATTTCGAAACACACCGGCTACGTGCTGATTACCTATCCTCATGTGCTGCATTACGAATCGAGCCTGTGGGCCACCTTGGTGGCGGTGTTTGCCATAGGCCTGGCGATCTATCTGATTCGCGTCCTGCTGAGCCTGGTCACTGCCTCGGGTGGCGTGGTCAACCCCTGGTCGCGGCGCAATCGCAGCCGCCGCGTGCAGATTGCAATCGAGCAAGGCCAGATGGACCTGGCCGAAGGCCGCTGGGCCAGTGCCGAACGCCACCTGCACCGTGCCGCAGAAGCGGAGCGCCAACCACTGCTGTACTACCTTGGTGCGGCGCGTGCGGCCAATGAGTTGGGGCGTTATGCAGAGTCGGATGGTTTGCTGGAGCGTGCGCTGGCTCGCCAGCCCCAGGCGGAACTGGCCGTTGCCTTGAGCCATGCGCAATTGCAGATGGACCGTGGCGATACTGAAGGTGCCCTGGTCACCCTGCAGGCGATGCATGAGCGCCATCCTCACAATGCCCAGGTCCTGCGACAGCTGCAGCGGCTGCACCAGCAGCGCGGTGATTGGTCGGCGGTGATTCGCCTGTTGCCTGAACTGCGTAAGGACAAGGTGCTGCCGGCCAGTGAACTGGCCGAACTGGAGCGCCGGGCCTGGGGAGAAAACCTCAGCCTGGCCGCATACCGTGAGGAGCCGGGCGAGGCCGGCTTGCGATCTCTTGATCGCGCCTGGGAGCAACTGACTTCAGCCCAGCGTCAGGAGCCGCAACTGGTGTTGGCGTATGCTGACCAACTGCGTCGACTGGGTGCGGACGCCAAGGCCGAGGAAGCACTGCGCGGTGCGCTCAAGCGCAGTTATGACAGCCATCTCATTCGGCTCTACGGCCTGCTGCGCGGCAGCGACCCGGCCCGTCAGTTGAAGTTTGCCGAAGGCTGGCTGAAGGATCATCCGGGCGATGCCAGCCTATTGCTGACGCTGGGCCGTCTGTGCCTGCAGAACAGCCTGTGGGGTAAGGCACGTGATTATCTGGAAAGCAGCCTGCAGGTTCAGCGCAATCCCGAAGCCTGTGCCGAATTGGCCCGCCTGCTGGCCCAATTGGGTGATACCGAACGCAGCAACCAGCTGTTCCAGGAAGGCTTGGGGTTACTCGACAATCGTCTGCTGGCCTCACCGTTGCCAGCCCCCGCCCGAGCTTGAAGTAGGAAAGGAGCAATGGGTTGGCTCAGACGGATCCAGAAGCCAATCCCATAACCCTATGTAAACATTCGGCTTAAGTGGGCTCGTAACCAATTCTTACGTCTTGAAGGGCGATTTCCTCAGTGTGCTGGCGGGATCTCCCTGTGTTTTAGCGGAATTGTCTGCTCCAAGGCGTATTGAAAGGGGTCGGGCCTTTCCTCTACCGTAGCGACCTATCTCTTGCGGTGCGGATAAACAATGTCTTTGGCCCCCTTACGCTCCTTGTTTTTCCTGGCGTTCATGGCCGGTGCGCTGACGTTGGGCGTGTCTTTCTATCTGGAATATGGCGCACTGTTGCAGCCATGCTTTTTGTGCCAGGTGCAACGGTTGTTGCTTGCTGCCTTTGTACTGATCAACCTGATCGCGGTCCTTCATAACCCTGGCCGCTCCGGTGTGTATGTGTATGGGCTGGCGAGCATGGGGTGTGCGTTGTTTGGCGCCGTCACCGCCGGGCGCCAGGTGCTGCTGCAGAACACTGCGTCGGACCAAATGCCGAAGTGCTGGCCAACCCTTGATTACATGATTGAAAACCTGTCGTTTTGGCAGGCTGCTCGGTCAGCCTTCAAGGGCACCGTCGATTGCGTCGAAATCAATTGGACGCTATTTGACCTCAGCCTGCCGGAGTGGAGTCTGTTGTTTTTCGTGGCGATGCTGATTCTGGGTGCCACGCCGCTTTCTCGCTTGTTGCTCAGTCGGCGTTATCTAGCGTAAACCGAGGAAAATACGGTTCATGTCGTAGGATGGGATTAAACGCTTGTATGAACTTTCTCTCCTGCGTACCTTGAAGCCATAGTGATGCGGGCATAATCTGGCCCGCACGCGTTATCGAAACCGCTTGTCAGACGTGGCCTTGTCCGGCTGCCGCTTTAACCTTGAAGTGTTGCACGGGCACACGGCAGCAGCGTCCCCATAGGGAAGAGAGATCATCATGCTGGAAAGTTGTCAGAATGCTCAGGAACGCTGGGGTGGGGTGCATAAGCTGATCGACAGCTGGTTGAAGGCACGCCACGAACTGGTTCGGGCCTTTGATGCGCTAGGTGCCAAGCCCGAGGCGCTGGCCGAGAATCGCGAGCCGCTGCAAGATTTCTGCGCAGTGCTGGTGGACTATGTGTCTGCAGGTCATTTCGGCGTCTACGAGCAACTCACCAAAGAGGCGGAAGCGTTCGACGACCAGCGTGGCCTGGAGTTGGCAGAGACCCTTTACCCGCGCATCGATGTCATCACTGAAAAGCTGCTGGCGTTCACTGACCTGTGCGATGCGGGGAAGTGTGTTGCTGAAAAATTCAAAGAGTTGGGCGCCCTGTTGCATGAGCGCTTCGAACTGGAAGATTGCCTGATTGAAGTGCTGCACAACGCTCACAAAGAAGAGCCGGCTACACCGGCATGAAGCGTTGAGATGCAATTAAAAACGGTGCGCATGTCGCACCGTTTTTTATGGGCTAGTGGCGAGTCCCGAGCAATTCGATTTCGAAGACCAGGGGGGTGTAGGGTGGGATCAATTCGCCCGCGCCGTCCGCGCCATAGGCTTGGGCCGAGGGAATAACCAGGCGCCATTTCGCGCCCACCGGCATCTGTTGCAATGCATTGCTCCAGCCACTGATCACGCTGTCCAGGCGAAACCATTGGGGTAGTGCGCTCTGATCGAACACGCTTCCATCGGGAAGTCGACCTACGTATTTCACCTGCACTTCATCAGTTGCCAACGGCTTGTTGCCGGTGCCCGGCGTCAACTCGGTGAGTAGGATGCCGTCCGCCAATTCGCGCACACCCTTTGCAGCTTTTTCCTTCGATAAAAATTGCTGTTCGGCAGCGAGTGCTTTTTCGCTCTGCGGCACTTGGGCGTCGGTGGCGTTCTGTGCCTCATGCTGAGCAAGAATTTGTTCGATGCGGGTGTCATCCAGTGCCAATGGTTTGCCTTGGTAGGCTTGTTTGAGACCGTCGACGAGGGCTTGGATCTGCAAGTCGGGCACCTCCTGGCGCAGACGCTCACCGAGGCTGGCGCCCAGGCTGTAGGCGAGGTCGTGCTGGTCTTGAGTAGCGGTTTTTGGCGGCGATTGCTCGCTCGCATCGGCGCTGAAAATCGCCAGGCCAAGCACTAGGAAAAGGTAACGCGACATGGGTGTTCTCCGCCGAAAGTGCGACGGATTATGCCAGCGTGAGTGGCTGAGCAGTGGGATGGTTTTCTGTTATATCGATAAGAATTTTCGTACGTTGCAACGCAACGCAAACGATACTGTCAACATGGCCTAGCGGCGGTAAGAGCAGAGGGCTAGTATGAGCCGCACCCACGTCAGCCAGGAGGTAAACCATGTCGGCCAAACAGAAGCCTGTAAATACCCCGTTGCACTTACTCCAACAATTGTCGGGCAGCTTGCTCGAACATCTGGAAAGCGCTTGTTCCCAGGCCTTGGCCGATGCAGAAAAACTGCTCGCCAAACTGGAAAAACAACGCGGCAAAGCGCAAGAAAAGCTGCACAAATCCCGCACCAAATTGCAAGACGCCGCCACTGCCGGCAAAGCCAAGGCACAAGCCAAGGCCAAAGATGCGGTTAACGAACTTGAGGACCTGCTGGACGCCCTCAAAGACCGTCAAGCCGAAACCCGCACCTACATTTCCCAGCTCAAAAAAGACGCTCAGGAAAGCCTGAAACTGGCCCAGGGCATTGGTCGTGTGAAAGAAGCCGTCACCAAGGCCCTTGGCGCGCGTACGCCGGCAAAAGCCGTCACCGCCAGCGCGGCCAAAAAGCCAGCGAGCAAAGCTGTTGCAGCGAAGGCGCCGGCTAAAATTGCCGCCAAGCCAGCGACTAAAACTGCTGCTGCCAAACCAGCCGCCAAGCCAGTTGCCAAAACTGCTGCTGCCAAACCAGCCGCCAAGCCAGTTGCCAAAACTGCTGCTGCCAAACCAGCCGCCAAGCCAGCTGCCAAAACTGCTGCTGCCAAACCAGCCGCCAAGCCAGCTGCCAAAACTGCTGCTGCCAAACCAGCCGCCAAGCCAGCTGCTAAAACTGCTGCTGCGAAACCAGCCGCCAAGCCAGCTGCCAAAACTGCTGCTGCGAAACCAGCCGCCAAGCCAGCTGCCAAAACTGCTGCTGCGAAACCAGCCGCCAAGCCAGCTGCCAAAACTGCTGCTGCGAAACCAGCCGCCAAGCCAGTTGCCAAAACCGCTGCTGCGAAACCAGCCGTCAAGCCAGCCGCTAAAACCGCTGCTGCGAAACCAGCCGCCAAGCCAGCCGCTAAAACCGCCGCTGCCAAACCAGCCACCAAGCCAGCTGCTAAAACCACTGCTGCCAAGCCAGCAACTCCTGCGGCACCTGCCGCTACTCCGGCAACGTCCTCCGCTCCAACCGCATCGGCCAGCAGCACCTCTGCACCGGTAGCGCCAAGCACCACCCCAACCAGCGCTTCCTAAGTGCGGGTGACCCCAACGCGCAGCTGCTGCAGCGCGTTGTGGTCAAGGTCGGCGGCTTCGCTTGCCAGGTCTTCAAGCCATTCGTATTGCCCTTTCCCCTCGTTGGTCGGCCATGTCTTCGCCAGCGCTTCCAGGCGTGTCAGTAATGCTCGCTCGGCCTCCAGTTCCAATGCTTTGACCTGACGCCGTAATTCAGCCAACTGCGCATCCTGCTGTGCCAGCGCCCGCCATTGCACGCGGACTTCGCGCAAGGGTTCGACGACACGCGTGCGCCATGGCCGCGCAAGCTGCTGCAGCGCCACCACGCGTTCGGGCAACCGCGCCACACCCCGTTGCTCCAGCCACGCACCACACAGCAACAGGCACACATCCGCGCCTTGCGCCTGCAACCGCAGGCAAGCAGCCTCAACGCCGGGGCGGGCGTAAGTCGAGAGGGCAAAGCTCCACAGGTCAGCGCACATATTCACACCCAAGCCAGCGGCCAACGAAGCTGGTAGACTCCGCCGCCATTATGATCCGACTTCAAAGCCTAACATTACAGCGTGGCCCGCAGCGTCTTCTTGAAGATGCCGAGCTGACCCTGCACGCCGGTCACAAAGCCGGCCTGATCGGTGCCAATGGCGCCGGCAAATCCACGTTGTTCGCCCTGTTGCTGGGTGAGCTGACCCCGGATTCCGGGGACTGCCTGCTGCCGGCCGACTGGCGCATCGCCCATATGCGCCAGGAGATCGACACCCTGGACCGCATCGCGATCGACTACGTGCTCGATGGCGACCTGCGCCTGCGCCAGGTGCAACACGACCTCGCCGCCGCAGAACAAGCCCAGGACGGCGCCGCCCAAGCCCGCCTGCATTCTGAGCTGGACAGCGCCGACGGCTACACCGCCGATGCCCGCGCCCGCAAGATGCTCGCCGGCCTGGGTTTCACCAATGAACAGATGGATCGCCCGGTCGCCGACTTCTCCGGCGGCTGGCGCATGCGCCTGAACCTGGCCCAGGCGCTGATGTGTCCCTCGGACCTGTTGCTGCTCGACGAGCCGACCAACCACTTGGACCTTGATGCGATCCTGTGGCTGGAAGACTTCCTCAAGAACTATCAGGGCACCCTGTTGCTGATTTCCCACGACCGGGATTTCCTCGACGCCGTGGTCGACAATATCGCCCATGTCGAACAGAAGAAAATCACGCTCTATCGGGGTGGCTACACCGCCTTCGAGCGCGCCCGTGCCGAACGCCTGGCCCAGCAGCAACAAGCTTTCGAGAAGCAGCAGGCGCAGCGCGCGCACATGGAAAGCTATATCGCCCGGTTTAAGGCCCAGGCCACCAAGGCGCGGCAGGCTCAGAGCCGGATCAAGGCGCTGGAGCGCATGGAAGAGCTGTCGGCGGCCCATGTCGATTCGCCGTTCGACTTCGTGTTCCGTGAGTCGGTGAAAATCTCCAGCCCCTTGCTCGATCTGTCGGATGCACGCCTGGGTTATGGCGACAAGACCATCCTCGAGAAGGTCAAGCTGCAGCTCACGCCTGGCGCGCGCATCGGTTTGCTGGGGCCTAACGGCGCGGGCAAGTCGACGCTGATCAAGAACCTGTCGGGCGAACTGGAGCCCTTGGCCGGCCGCCTGACCCGTGGCGAGAACACCGTGGTGGGCTACTTCGCCCAGCATCAACTGGACTCGCTGGATTCCAAGGCGAGCCCGCTGTTGCACCTGCAGCGCCTGGCGCCCACCGAGCGCGAACAGACCCTGCGTGATTTCCTCGGGGGTTTCGACTTCCGTGGCGCGCGTATCGATGAGCCGGTGCTGAATTTTTCCGGTGGCGAAAAGGCACGCCTGGCCCTGGCCCTGATCGCCTGGGACCGCCCGAACCTGCTGCTGCTCGATGAGCCGACCAACCACCTGGACCTGGAAATGCGCCTGGCGCTGACCATGGCCCTGCAGGAATTCAGTGGCGCGGTACTGGTGGTGTCTCACGATCGCCACCTGCTCAAAAGCACCACCGATAACTTCCTGCTGGTGGCCGACGGCAAGGTCGAGGAATTCGACGGCGACCTGGACGACTATGCGCGCTGGCTGACCGACTACCGTCTGCGCAATGCGCCGGCCAGTAACACACCGGTCAACCCGGACAAGACCGACAAGAAAGCCCAGCGCCAGGCTGCCGCCGCGCTGCGTCAGCAGTTGGCGCCGCACAAGCGCGAAGCCGACAAGCTGGAAGTCGAATTGGGCAAGGTGCATGAGCGCCTGGCCAAGATCGAAACCAGCCTGGGCGACAGCGCGGTGTATGAGGCCGCGCGCAAGGATGAACTGCGCGACCTGCTGGCCGAACAGGCCCGGCTCAAGGTGCGAGAAGGGCAACTGGAGGAATCCTGGATGGAAGCCCTCGAAGTGCTTGAAACCCTGCAAGCGGAGCTGGAGGCGCTGTCCTGATGGAAGCGTTGCAGCTGCCTTTGCCGGCGCAATGGATCGAGCCTGTGTGGATCGGCGTGCAAATCCTGCTGATCCTGCTGGCGGGTTATCTTGCCCAGCGGTTTGTCGCCAAAGGCCTGACCCGTCTGGGTGAGCGCTATCCGTTCCCGCCACAGTTGTTGATGCCGCTGCGCGGTGGCCTGCGCTGGCTGATCATGGGCAGCGCGCTGATCTTCGTGTTGGGCCGCCTGGGCGTATCCGCCACGGTGCTGTGGACGGCGCTGTCAGGGTTTGTGGCAGTGGCGGCGGTGGCGTTCTTCGCCATGTGGTCGGTTCTGTCCAACTTGCTGTGCGCCATCTTGATCTTCACCGTGGGGCCGTTTCGCCTCGGCGACATCGTCGAGTTGGTGGACACCGTCGACAAACCCGGTGTGAAAGGGCGCGTCGTGGCGATCAATCTGCTCTATACCACGCTGGTCGAGGTGGCAGAGGCCGGTACGGACAGCGCGATGGTACAAGTGCCCAACAGTCTGTTCTTCCAGCGCTCGGTGCGGCGTTGGCCCGGTACCCATGTGTTTCCTGGCGACCGCTAGAAATCACCGCCTGCAAAAATTGATAGCCAGCCTTTGGCCGGCAGCGTTAGCTTAAGGCACAACCGCAAACTCCTTTCCGAGGTGTGCAATGGCACTCGACACGTGGCTGGCCTTTTTCCTGGCCAGTTGGATCATCTCCCTTTCCCCCGGCGCGGGCGCCATCGCTTCGATGTCCAGCGGCCTGCAATACGGTTTCGTACGCGGTTACTGGAACGCCATTGGCCTGCAGCTGGGCCTGGCGATGCAGATTGCCGTGGTGGCGGGCGGCTTGGGTGCCATCCTGGCGACGTCCTCCACCGCGTTTTATGCGATCAAATGGTTTGGCGTGGCGTACCTGGTCTACCTGGCCATCAAGCAATGGCGCGCCTTGCCCATGGACATGACCGATGACGCCGCAGTACGCCCGATTGGCAAGCCGATGGCCATGATGTTTCGTGGTTTTCTGGTCAACGCCAGCAACCCGAAGGCGTTGGTGTTCATGCTCGCGGTATTGCCGCAGTTCGTGAATCCACAGGCGCCGTTGGCGGTCCAGTACCTGATCATTGGTGCAACGATGATCAGCGTCGATATGATCGTGATGGCCGGTTATACGGGGTTGGCCTCGAAAGTCCTGCGCCTGTTGCGCTCGCCTAAGCAGCAGAAGCGCGTGAACCGCACATTCGCCGGGTTGTTCGTCGGCGCCGCCGGTTTCCTCGCCAGCCTGCATCGCGCCACGGTGTAATTGACGAAACCGGATCAAAATGTGGGAGGGGGCTTGCTCCCGATGGCGGGGTACCAGTCAGCTCATCGCTAGCTGAACCACCGCCATCGGGAGCAAGCCCCCTCCCACATTGGTTTGTGGCAATGCCAAATAACACCTTGAGTCAAATCCGTTAAAGCTCAACAATAGTGTTACTTCGTATTTCCACTTGAGATTCATTCATGACTGCCCCCTTCCGTTTTCTCGCCTGGCTGATGCTGCCGGCGTTGATGTCGTGCAGCTTCAATCTGTTGGCCGCGACGGCCGAAGGCGCACCCCAGGCGTTGCATTTGCTTGACTACATTGGCGCTGACTATCCGCCCACGGTGGAGGCGGGCAAGGTGGTGGACGAATCGGAATTTCGCGAACAGGTGGAGTTCTTGGGCGTGTTGCAGGGGCTGGTTGCGCAACTGCCGGAAAAACCCGAACGCGTCGAGTTGATCAAGGGCGTCGATGAGTTGCTCGCGGCAGTCACCGCCCATGCAGACGGCGCAACCGTTGCTCACCAGGCCCGTCAGTTGGGCGCCAGGCTGGCGGTGGCGTATGAAGTCAGCCAGGCGCCGGCGATTACCCCCGACCCTACGCGCGGTGCGCCGCTGTATGCCCAGCATTGTTCGGTGTGCCACGGCACGGCCGGCGCTGGCGATGGCCCGGCAGGCATGGGCATGACCCCGCCGCCCGCTAACCTGCGCGATGCCACGCGCCTGGATCGCCTGAGCCTCTACGCGATCTATAACACCCTGGGCCTGGGTGTCGAAGGCACTGACATGCCGTCCTTTGCCGACCAGTTGGATGACCGCCAGCGCTGGGACCTCGCCGCCTACATCGCAGGTTTCACGGCTGACCCGGCTGCGGTCAACAGCGAACACACCTTCAACCTGGCCGACCTGGCACGCCAGACGCCCAACGAAGTACTGGCCGCTGACGGCCCGGCGGTGGCAGCGACCTTCCGCGCCCAACGCGCACAGCCGCCGCAGGTCAAGCGTGGCCCGGCACAGTTGCTCGACTACACCGCTGCCACCCTGGACAAAAGCCTGGCCGCGTTCCGTAACGGCGACCACGAGCAAGCCTATGACTTGTCGGTAGCCGCTTACCTGGAAGGTTTCGAGCTGGTGGAAAGCTCGCTGGATAACGTCGACGCCAACGTGCGCAAAGACACCGAGAAGGCGCTGATGGCCTACCGCCAGTCCTTGCAGGACGGGCTGCCGATCGAACAGGTGCAACAGCGCCTGGATGCAGCCAAGGGCAAGCTCAGCGAGTCCGCCGGCTTGCTCGGCGGCGATGGCTTGAGCTGGTCGTTGAGCTACATCTCCGGTTTGCTGATCCTGCTGCGCGAAGGCCTGGAAGCGATCCTGGTGCTGGCCGCGATCCTGGCCTTCCTGCGTAACACCGGCCAGCAGTCGGCGGTGCGCAGCGTCAACGTCGGCTGGGGCCTGGCGCTGTTGGCCGGCTTGGCTACCTGGGCGCTGGCGGCGTATGTGATTGATGTCAGCGGCGCCCAGCGTGAATTACTGGAAGGCTGCACGGCGCTGTTCGCCAGCGTGATGGTGCTGTGGCTGGGCGTATGGATGCACGACCGGCGCCACGCGGCGGCGTGGCAGGACTACATCAAGAGCAGCCTGGTGGGCGGTGGTGGGCGTTTCGGCTTTGCGCTGCTGGCCTTCTTCTCGGTGTACCGCGAGCTGTTCGAAGTGATCCTGTTCTACGAAACCCTGTGGCTGCAAGCCGGCCCGGCCGGGCACAACGCGGTGTTGGCGGGTGGTGCCACCGCATTGGTGCTGCTGGTGGGCCTGGCCTGGGTGATCCTGCGCGGTTCGGCGAAGCTGCCGTTGGCGCTGTTCTTCGGTATCAACGCCGCGCTGCTGTGCGCACTGTCGGTGGTGTTCGCCGGGCATGGCGTCAAAGCATTGCAGGAAGCGGGCGTCTTCGGCACGCGGCCGGTGGCGTTCTTTGACTTCGACTGGTTGGGCATCCACGCCGATGCGTATTCGTTGAGTGCGCAGGCCGTGGCGATCCTGGCGATTGTGGTGCTGTATGGCCGCAGTCGCCTGGCCGAGAAGCGGGTGGCGGCATAGTCATGCGGGTGTGGATCGATGCGGACGCCTGCCCGCGGGCGGCCAAGGATCAGGTGGTGAAGTTCGCCCTCAAGCGCCAGTTTGACGTGGTGCTGGTGGCCGGCCAGAGCCAGATCAAACCCAGCTTTGCCTGTGTGAAGCTGATCGTGGTGCCCAGTGGTCCTGATGCGGCCGATGACTACCTGGTAGAACATGCCATGCCGGGCGAGCTGGTGATCTGCAGCGATGTGCCCCTGGCCGACCGCCTGGTCAAGAAAGGGGTCACGGCCCTCGACCCGCGCGGCAAAGAGTTCAGCCCGGCAAACATGAGTGAGCGCCTGGCAGCGCGTAACCTGTTCACCGACTTGCGCGAGCAAGGCCAGATGGGCGGCGGGCCGCCGCCGCACAGCGAGAAGGACAAACAGGCGTTCGCCAACGCGCTGGACCGCCTGCTTACCCGTTTGATGAAGCCTGTGTAGGAGCGAGCTTGCTCGCGAAGAACGGCAACGAAAACGCGGGCACTCTGGATGAACGCGGCGCTCTCAGGTTCTTCGCGAGCAAGCTCGCTCCTACAGGAAGAGGGCGTTAGTCGTCTTCGTGGGTCAGTTCAAGCACCCGGTCCACGAGCTTGTTGATGCCCGACGCCACCTCGCTGATATTTTTGCCCAGCATATACGCCGGTGTACTCACCAACTTGCGTGCCTTGTCCTCGACGATATCTTCCACCGTGCATTCCTGGTGGGTGGCGCCCATTTTGTCCAAGGCCGCTGCGGTGTCGGTATCGTTGCCGATGGTGCAGATCACGCCCGGGCCGTAGATTTTTGCGGCCAGGGCCGGGGAAATGCAGATCAGCCCCACCGGCTTGCCCGCTTCGGCGAAGGCTTCCGCCAGCTCCAGCACCTGCGGATTGACGCTGCAGCCGGCGCCTTCCACTGCGAAATTCGACAGGTTCTTCGCCGCGCCAAACCCGCCCGGCACGATCAGCGCATCGAAGTCAGCCACGTTGGCCTCACGGATATCTTTCACCGCGCCTCGGGCGATGCGCGCTGACTCCACCAACACATTGCGCGATTCGGGCATTTCTTCGCCGGTAAGGTGGTTGATCACATGCAGTTGCGCAATATCTGGCGCAAAGCACTCAACCTGAGCGCCGCGCTGGTCCAGGCGCAGCAGGGTGATCACGCTTTCATGGATTTCTGCACCGTCGTACACGCCACAGCCGGAAAGGATCACTGCAATCTTTTTGCTCATGGGCATTTCTCCTGATTCATGGCGTTAAATGTCTACTAATTTGTAACCTGTTGCCAATGGGATCTCATGGGACTGCACTAATCTGATGTAACAAAAATAGACCGGACTAGCCCATGGACTTCGTGCCTTACGCGGTACCGTTTTTCATTGCCTTGATCGTGGTGGAGCTGCTGGCTGACCGTTGGCGCGGTGCGCGCAACTATCGAGTCGCCGACGCTATCAACAGTCTCAGCACCGGCGTGCTGTCTACCACCACCGGGTTGTTGACCAAGGGCGTAGGTTTGCTCACCTACGCATTCGCCCTCAAGCACCTGGCGCTGATTGAATGGTCGGCCCAGAGCGTGTGGACCTGGGTGCTCGCCTTTGTGTTCTACGACTTCTGCTACTACTGGCTGCATCGCCTGGGCCATGAGCGCAATATCCTGTGGGCTGCGCACTCAGTGCACCACCAGAGCGAGGACTACAACCTCACCACTGCGTTGCGTCAGACCAGTACCGGCTTTTTGTTGAGCTGGATCTTCTACCTGCCCCTGGCCGTGCTCGGTGTGCCGTTGGTGGTGTTCGTCAGTGTGGCTTCGCTCAACCTGCTGTATCAATTCTGGGTGCATACACGTCACGTGCCCAAGCTCGGCTGGTTCGAGGTGTTCTTCGTTACACCGTCCAATCATCGTGCCCACCACGCGCAGAACGCCCTCTACATGGATCGCAACTATGGCGGGGTGTTCATTTTTTGGGACCGCTTGTTCGGCACGTTCCAGGAAGAAGACGACAATGAACCGGTGATTTTCGGCGTGACCACGCCCCTGGCCAGTTGGAATCCGCTGTGGGCGAACCTGCAGTTTTATGCGCAGTTGTGGAGCGATGCCCGTCGTACTGAGAACCGCTGGGACAAGCTGCGCATCTGGTTCATGCGTACTGGCTGGCGACCCGCAGATGTAAAAGCCAGGTACCCGCTGGCCAAGCCGGACCTGGCCCGGTTCCGCAAATTCGAGGTGCCGCTGGATACGCGCCAGCAGGTGTACGTTGCCGTGCAGTTTGCGGTCTATGTGGGGTTTGGCAGTTATTTGATGAATTTCGCAGAAGGCCTGCCCACGGCGGCGCTGGTGCTGGGCTGGGGCGCCATGGCCCTGGGGCTGTTCACATTGGGAGTCGCACTGGAGAATCGCCCGTGGGCGCTGAAGGCAGAAGGGGTGCGCCTTGGGCTGAATCTGCCGTTGGTATGGCTGGCCCCGTGGGTCGCGCTATGGCCGGCCAGCACTCTGGGCTGGCTGGCGCTGCTGAGCTACAGCCTGCTCAGCGTGATCGGCCTCTACTGCTGCAGAAGCCGGGTTACTCGCCTGGCGTCTTAGGGGGTTCGACCGGGGCGGGTTCGGCAGCGAGCCGGGCCTTGGCTTCGGCACACGCCTCGCGGGCGATGCGGGCATTCTTGACGCGGCGTCGCAGCCACAGGCCCAAGCCCAGTACCAGCAAGGCGCCCAGCACCCACAGCTCGTATTTCTTGACACTGCCGAGCATGCCTTCGAGTACCGCGCCGAAATGATAGGCCGCAGCCCCTAGCGCAGCCGCCCATATCGCCGCACCGATACCGTTGAGGATCAAATACCGCAGAGGTGGGTAGCCGGACAGGCCAATCGCCACCGGCATCACCGTGCGCAAACCGTAGACGAACCGAAAGCTCAGCACCCAGATATCCGGATGCTTGCGGATATGTTCCAGCGCCTTGTCGCCCATCAATTGCCAGCGCGGTTTGCGCGCGAGCAATTTGCGGCCGTGCTTGCGCCCCATGTAGTACCACAGCTGGTCGCCGGCGTAGCTGCCGAAAAAGGCAACGACCACCACCAGGTTGATATCCATGTATCCACGGAACGCCAGGAAGCCTGCGAGCACGAGGATGGTCTCGCCTTCGAAGAACGTGCCGAGGAAGAGGGCAAAGTAGCCGAAGTCATGCAGAAATTGTTGAAGCATGGTCTAGGGTGCTGGCGAAATGAACGCGCAGCCTACGCCTTCACGAAGATTCATGAAAGTATCGAGATGTGTCACGAAGTGAACAATTCCTACGCAAATGCCGAATGCGACTTCAGGTCGCATCGATAAGCACAACTGTCATTCATTCGTCATAATGGCCGCTTATAACTGCACCGCCCGCCCGTAAACGCGGGCTCAGGAGTCTGTCGTGAGCTTTATCCCCGCCAACCGGCTATTTCCCGCCACACGTCTGCGCCGCAACCGCCGTGATGATTTTTCTCGCCGTCTGGTACGTGAAAATGTACTGACGACGAATGATATGATCCTGCCGGTATTCGTGCTGGACGGTGAAAATCGCCGGGAAGCGGTGGCCTTGATGCCGGGGGTGGAGCGCTTGAGCATTGACCTGCTGCTCGAAGAAGCCGCCCATTGGGTGGAACTGGGAATCTCGGCGCTGCCCAATTGCTTAGAGAGCAACCATAGCCCTCACAGGAACACTCGATGAATACCGAAGGACTTACAGAAGTTGCCGTAAAAGACGCTCATCCGGTGGTTGAACAAGTCACCGAGACCCCGCCGGAGCTTGAGCCTGCCCCGCCTGTGGTGGCCGCCGAAGCGCCGGCGCCGGCGCCAGTGGCCGTGGTTACCAACCTGGATGACAGCAGCCTGTACATCCACCGCGAGCTGTCCCAACTGCAATTCAACATTCGCGTGCTGGAACAGGCGCTGGATGAGTCCTATCCGTTGCTGGAGCGGCTCAAGTTCCTGTTGATCTTCTCGAGCAACCTGGACGAGTTCTTCGAGATCCGGGTCGCCGGCCTCAAGAAGCAGATCACCTTCGCCCGTGAGCAAGCCGGTGCCGACGGCCTGCAACCGCACCAGGCCCTGGCGCGCATCAGCGAGCTGGTGCACGGCCATGTGGACCGCCAATATGCGATCCTCAACGATATCCTGCTGCCGGAGCTGGAAAAACATCAGGTCCGCTTCATCCGTCGCCGGCACTGGACCACCAAGATCAAGACCTGGGTGCGCCGTTACTTCCGTGACGAGATTTCACCGATCATCACCCCGATCGGCCTCGACCCGACGCACCCGTTCCCGTTGCTGGTGAACAAGAGCCTGAACTTCATCGTCGAGCTCGAAGGCATCGACGCCTTCGGCCGCGACTCGGGCCTTGCGATCATTCCGGCGCCGCGCCTGTTGCCACGAATCATCAAGGTACCCGAAGAAGTAGGGGGCGCTGGCGATAATTATGTATTCCTGTCGTCGATGATCCATGCGCACGCCGATGACCTGTTCCAGGGCATGAAGGTCAAGGGCTGCTACCAGTTCCGCCTGACCCGTAACGCCGACCTGGCGCTGGACTCCGAAGACGTCGAAGACTTGGCCCGTGCCCTGCGCGGTGAGCTGTTTTCGCGGCGCTACGGCGATGCGGTGCGCCTGGAAGTGGCGGATACCTGCCCGAAACACTTGTCGGATTACCTGCTCAAGCAGTTCAACCTGGCCGAATCCGAGTTGTACCAGGTCAATGGCCCGGTGAACCTGACGCGCCTGTTCAGCATCACCGGCCTGGACAGCCACCCGGAGCTGCAATACAAGCCGTTTACACCGCAAATCCCGAAACTGCTGCAAAACAGCGAGAACATCTTCAGCGTGGTGAGCAAGCAGGACATTCTGCTGTTGCACCCCTTCGAGTCGTTCACCCCGGTGGTCGACCTGTTGCGCCAGGCCGCCAAGGACCCGCACGTCCTGGCTGTGCGCCAGACGCTGTATCGCTCCGGCGCCAACTCGGAAATCGTCGATGCCCTGGTCGACGCTGCGCGTAACGGCAAGGAAGTCACGGCGGTCATTGAGCTGCGAGCGCGCTTCGATGAGGAATCCAACCTGCAACTGGCCAGCCGCTTGCAAGCAGCCGGTGCGGTAGTGATCTATGGCGTGGTCGGCTTCAAGACCCACGCCAAGATGATGTTGATCCTGCGCCGCGAAGCCGGTGAAATCGTGCGTTACGCCCATTTGGGCACCGGCAACTACCACGCCGGCAACGCGAAGCTCTATACCGACTACAGCCTGCTGACGTCCGACGACGCCCTGTGCGAGGACGTCGGCAAGTTGTTCAGCCAGCTCATCGGCATGGGCAAGACCTTGCGCATGAAGAAGCTGCTGCACGCGCCGTTCACCCTGAAGAAGGGCATGCTCGACATGATTGCCCGCGAGACCCAGTTCGCCCTCGAGGGCAAGCCGGCGCACATCATCGCCAAATTCAACTCGCTGACCGATCCGAAGATCATCCGCGCGCTGTACAAGGCCAGCCAGTCGGGCGTGCGCATCGACCTGGTGGTCCGTGGCATGTGCTGCCTGCGCCCGGGCATTGTCGGCGTCTCGCATAACATCCATGTGCGCTCGATCATCGGCCGCTTCCTGGAGCACACGCGGGTGTTCTATTTCCTCAACGGTGGCGAAGAGCAGATGTTCCTCTCCAGCGCCGACTGGATGGAGCGCAACCTCGACAAGCGCGTGGAGACCTGCTTCCCGGTGGAGGGCAAGAAGCTGATCATGCGGGTCAAGAAGGAGCTGGAAAGCTACCTGACCGACAACACCCACAGCTGGAGCCTGCAGTCGGATGGGCGGTATGTGCGCAACACACCGACCGGGAACCAGAACCCGCGCAGTGCGCAGGCCACGTTGCTGGAGAAGCTGGGCAGCCCGATCCTGACGGTGAATTAAGCAAGGTTCGCTGCGATCCAATGTGGGAGGGGGCTTGCCCCCGATGGCCAT
Organism: Pseudomonas sp. R11-23-07; assembly: GCF_003852295.1. NCBI lineage: Bacteria > Pseudomonadati > Pseudomonadota > Gammaproteobacteria > Pseudomonadales > Pseudomonadaceae > Pseudomonas > Pseudomonas sp. R11-23-07. The sequence continues at coordinate 5,449,237 of NZ_CP027761.1, read as the reverse complement.
GGGTATCTACACAACTTTGGCGTAGCCCTGAACCTGTGGCGAGGGAGCTTGCTCCCGTGGCGACCTGGCGGCCTATAGCTATCTGACTGATGCCGCGCGATCCAAATGTGGGAGGGGGCTTGCTCCCGATGGCGGCCTGACAGCCGACCAGGATGTTGGATCAGAGCGAGTACATATCCGTTGCTGCGGTAACGGCGGCTTAGGGTTCCGCCCTTACGGCGTCTCACTTTTGAAAAGCGCAAAAGTAAGCAAAACGCTCTTGCCCCACCACTCGGCACCTCGCCTAGGCTCGGTGTGCCCGTAATCCGACATTGATTTGGGGGGCCGCCGCCACGCGCCATCCATGGCGCGGGGCGGCTAAACCGGCATCCCTGCCGGTTTACCCCCCAAATCAATATCGAATTCCGGCCAGCGTGGTTTAACGGGGCGCCTAGATCAAAAGCAAAATCAAGAGCGACTCGCTTCGCATCGTGGTTAGCGTAGGCTGCTGCCACACAGTTGTGTAGATACCTATGCACCGATGGCGGTGTCTCAGTCAAAGTATCAAGTGACTGACACACCGCATCGGGAGCAAGCCCCCTCCCACATTTGTTTTGTGGTGTTCTTTAATGCAGGTTCAGGCTGAACCCCACCCGCGTCAGCCACTCCGCTTCCTGGGCGAAGTCCGCCTGGGTCAGCTGGTTTTCATCCAGCCAGCCTTTGGGGAACATCACTTCCAGGCTGTCGCCGTCGGCGCGCAGCTTCACCTGGGGCATTTCCTGGGTGCCACGGATGTGGTGGAACAGGATGGCAAAGCGCAACAGCGCGCACAGGCGAATCAGCTTGATGCCGTCTTTGCCGAACTCGGCAAATTTGTCCCTGGGAATATTACGGCGGTGGCCGCGCACCAACAGCGCGAGCATCTGTTGGTCTTCCCGTGAGAACCCGGCCAGGTCCGAGTGTTCGATCAGGTAGGCGCCGTGCTTGTGGTAATGGTAATGGGCGATGTCCAGGCCCACCTCGTGCACCTTGGCGGCCCAGCCCAGCAGTTCACGCCATACGCCGTTTTGCAGGTCCCAGTCATCGGCCACCTGGTCGAAGGCGTGCAGGGCTTTGCGCTCTACGCGCGCCGCTTGCTCCACGTCTACGTGGTAACGCTCCATCAACGAGCTGAGGGTGCGCTCACGCACATCTTCATGGTGATGGCGACCGAGCAGGTCATAGAGCACACCTTCGCGCAGGGCGCCGTCACAGTGGTCCATGCGTTGCAGTTCGAGGGCGTCGAAAATGGCTTCAAGAATCGCCAGGCCGGCGGGGAAGATGGCGCGGCGGTCAGGCTTGATGCCGTCGAAGTCGATCTTCTCGGCATCCCCCAGCTTGAACAGCTTGCGCTTGAGCCACGCCAGGCCTTCGGCATTCACCTCGCCGGTGCCATGGCCGCCGGCCTTGAGCGCCAGGCCGATGGCACGGATGGTGCCGGAAGAGCCGATGGCTTCATCCCAGCTCAGGCGGTGCAGGGCGTGTTCGATGCTCATGATCTCCAGCCGCGCCGCCGTGTAGGCCTGGGCATAGCGCGCCGGGGTGATCTTGCCGTCCTTGAAATAACGCTGCGTGTAGCTGACGCAGCCCATCTGCAGGCTTTCGCGCAGCAGGGGTTCGAAACGCTGGCCGATGATGAATTCGGTGCTGCCACCGCCAATGTCCGCCACCAGGCGTTTGCCCGGGGTGTCAGCCAGCGTATGGGAGACCCCGAGGTAGATCAGGCGTGCTTCCTCGCGACCGGAAATAACCTCTACCGGATGCCCGAGGATTTCCTCGGCGCGATGGATGAATTCGTTGCGGTTACGGGCTTCACGCAAGGCGTTGGTGCCCACTATTCGTACAGCGCCAGGCGGCATGCCGTTGATCAGTTGCGCAAAGCGCTTGAGGCAGTCGAGGCCGCGCTGCATGGACTCTTCATTGAGCTGGCGTTCGTCGTTGATCCCGGCAGCCAGTTGCACTTTCTCGCCGAGCCGCTCAAGGATGCGGATTTCACCGTTCTGGGCCTTGGCCACGACCATGTGAAAGCTGTTGGAGCCCAGGTCGATGGCAGCGATCAGGGACAGGTTCTTGGCTTGGGATTGCGGCATGGTTTGGGGTCTCGGTCGATAACCTTGCCATCGTGCCACGATCGACCGCTGGAGCCAACGCGTTGTGCTTCGGTAATTTTTCTGCGGCTGTCTGTGGGGGTAATTTGTGAGATATGTAGGATGTCATCGAATGACAAGCAGGGGAGTAGTGAATTAATTTTGTAGGAGTTTTAACTTCGCCTCGTAGTAAAGCCGCGTTTTGATTTTCCCTACAGGACGCGTTTGATTATGTCATCGGGTATTTTGTTTTAGCCTACTTTTAAATTGGGTTTAAATGACCAGCAGGTTTTACAGTTCTCACATTAACCCAGGCGTTATCTGATTCTTTAATGAAGCACCCAGGCGACACACTGTCACCCGGCAATTTTGCCTTGGTGTTATTTATGTGTCGTTGTCGACATCCAGGAAGATAAACCGTTTGGCGATGGAACCGCCAAGACGAATGTAGAGAGCACCTGATAACTTTCAAGTGACAGGTCGAATATGAAAAAAATTGTTGGATTGACCCTGGGTCTCGTTTGCCTGGCGGCAAACATTGGCGCACATGCTGCCACCAGCGCAGAACTGATCGTCAGGGGGGTCATCAAGCCCGCCGCCTGTAACCTCAGTATGAGCGGCGGTGGCATTATCAACTACGGCGATATTCCTTCGGGCCAACTGTCCCAGACGGCGTTTAACGCGCTCACCGAGAAAACCACGCCTATCACCGTCAGCTGTGGCAATACGCCTGTCCAGTTCGGGCTCAAATTTGTCGACCTGCAGGCCGGCAGCAAGGTAACGGGCATCCTCACTGCGCTCGGGGGTGGTTACACCGAGGCGAACAACTTTGGGTTGGGGACTGTGGCCGGCCGGAGAACGGGTGGCTTTGCCGTTACCCTCAGGGACCTGCGCTCGCCGACCGCAACACTGTTTCCGATCATGCGAATCAGCGCCGGCGCCTGGCAGAACAGTGATGGCAAAGTCGCACAAGCGCCTAGCCAATATTCCTGGCGCAGCAGCACGGCCGCCACACCTGCCTCTATCAACCAGTTGACCGGGACGATTGCTGTGCGCGCGGTGATCAATAAAGGCCAGGACCTGGACCTGAGTCGTGACGTTACCCTTGATGGGCGCGCAACACTTGAGTTGAGTTACATCTAAGCGACATAACAACAGTCGATCAAGAAACATGTGTTTCTGGTCGGCTGTTTTATAAGCGCGCACGACGCTCAATAGTCAACTTCAAGGTTGTGGGGAACACAGAGTGCTTAGTCGTCCCGTAAGAAAGAGTACGCGTTTGTTATATGCACTGTTGCTCTTGTGCTTTGTCGGTGTTGCGGTGGCTGATGGTATGTTGCCGGAAACCACGGTCATTGTATTGAACGAAGAGCAGGGTGAAGCGACGATAAACATCAAGAATACCGACGCGGCTCCAGCGTTGCTGCATTCGGTAATAGAAAACATACCGGAAGATGTGGAACCGCTTTTGATCGTGACGCCGCCTATTGCGCGGGTGGAAGGGGGTGAAACGCAACTGGTGCGTTTCATCAGCACGTTGAAGACCCCGTTGAAGACTCAGCGGCTCAAACGCGTGTCTTTCGAGGGCATTCCCCAGGCGCGTGCTGCGGGCGGTGCGACCATTGGTATCACCTTGCGGCAGAATTTGCCGCTGATCCTGCATCCCCAAGGCCTGCCGGTTCATCACACGCCCTGGGAGCTGCTGAAGTGGCGACGTACAGGACAACGTTTGACGGTCCACAACGACAGCGCTTATGTGGTGCGCATGGCTCCGCAGGTTCGGTTATTGCCACAGGGAGCCCCGGCTACGCTGCCGCGCACCTACATTTTGCCGGGCGAAGCGCTGGCGGTGAAGGTTGAAGGACCCTTGGAGGAACTGACTGATATAGAGATTCTACCGGCCACGATCTACGGCTTTTCGGTAGAAAACTACCGGGCCCCGATCAATACGGACGGGGGTTGATCGACCCATGACAAACCTGTCGAGTCACCGAACCGGAGCTTTTTTATGGACCCGCCGACCCACGTTGCTCATGGGGATGGCAACACTGTGGAGCTTGCCTGGTGTTGCCCCTGCCTTGGAACTGGGCGAGGGCTTTGACCTGGCAGCACTGACCACGCACGGCATTGACCCGAAAGTCTCGGACTACTTCCGCACGGCGGCGCGCTTTCGCGAGGGCACCCAGGTGGTGGGGTTGAAAGTCAACGGCAACCCGCTCGGCTTGGTGGACGCCCAGTTCGATGCCGATGGGCAATTGTGCTTTACCCCGGCATTGCTGGACAAAGCCGGGTTGGTCAAACCCACTGCCATCGTCCGCAAAGGCGCCACTGCCGACCAGGCATGCCATGACTTTCTGGGGGCGTTTCCCACGACCATGGTGCGGCTGCGCCCTGGCAACGATGAAGTGGCGCTGGTGGTGCCTACCTCATCACTGCGCGAACCGCAGTGGGAGGCCGGGGAGTTCGCCCGGGGCGGTGCGGCGGGCTTGTTCAACTATGATGTGCAGGGTTTCGACAGCCATTCGCGCAGTGGGAACAACCGATTCGTGTCGGCTTACACCGAAGCGGGTTTCAACCTGGGTGATTGGATTCTTCGCAGTCGTCAAATCTACGTCTCCGATAACGGCGTGACGCACAACGAGCACCTGTATGCCTATGCGCAGCGGGATATCGCCGCGTTGCGCTCGACTTTCCAGGCGGGCCAGCTGTCCAGCAACAACCCGCTGTTTGGTGGCATCCAGCTGTCGGGTGTGCAGTTTTCCCCCGACGGCCAGTCGCGCGTGCCGGCGGGCAGCAATAACGCGGTGGTGGAAGGCCTGGCACAGAGCCAGTCGCGGATTGAGGTGCGTCAGTCCGGCGTGTTGATCCACAGTACGCTGGTGCCCGAAGGGCCTTTTCGGCTGACCGGTTTGCCGCTGCTCAATGGCACAAGCGACCTTGAGGTCAGTGTGATCGATGTACGCGGGGGCCGACGCAGCTTCGTGGTGCCGGCGGCTTCGTTCGCCGGCGCCGCGCCGGCGGCACCCGGTTATTACTTGTCCCTCGGCAAACTACGTGAAGAGACGCAGGGCGAGGGGCCATCGCCCGTCGTCGCCATGGGCAGCGGGACGTGGGGCCTGGGGCGCGACTCAACGGGTGGTTTCGGCTTGTTGAGTACCGACGAGTACTGGTCGGCAGGTGGCACGTTGAGCAGCGTGTTTTTCCAGCGAGTGTCGGTGGGCGCGCGTCATAACCTGTCCCGCGACAGCCGTCATGCCGTGTCCGGCTCACGCAGTAGCGTGTCCGTGAGCAGCCCGGTATCCGCCGACGTCGAGCTCAACCTCAGCGCAACCAGCCAGACCCGCGGCTATCGCGAGGTGATCGAGACCGGCCGCCCGACCACGGCCGACGTGCTGGCGTCACGCTTCAAGAATCAATACACGGCGGGCGTGACATGGGTCGACCCCACCCTGGGTGCCTTCTCCCTGGGCTATACCCGTAGCGCTCAATTTGACGGGCAATCGAGCGAACACGTGTTCGCCTCATGGAACAAATCGTTTCGCTATGCCGATGTTGCGTTGATTGCCGACTCCCAGGTGGGCAGCACTCAAGCACGCCGCGACGCCACTCGGGAGCGAAACCGGCGCGACACCGTCCTCGATGATGATTTGTCCTTGCGGCTGCAGGTCAGCGTGCCTCTGGGCGGTGATCGTCGTGTGAACAGCTATGTCAGTCGCCGTGGGGGGCAGTCCCGTACCGGCACGGCGCTCACTGAACGGGTCAATGAGTATGTGAACTATGAAGTGGGTGTCGAGCGCGACCTCAGTGCGCAGGAGCAATCGATGCGCGGCCAGGTAGACCTCACGCCGCGTTACACCCGAGTCGGTCTGGGTGTCAGTCGCGACCCGTTAGGCACCAGTTACACCGGGCAACTGCAAGGTGGCGTGGTCGCTCATGAAGGTGGGATTACCTTCTCGCCCTACACGGTGCAGGACACGTTTGGTATTGCGTCGGTGGGCGACATTGGTTCTGCAAAAATCGACACCCCGCAAGGCCCGGTGTGGACTGACTTCACCGGCCAGGCCGTGCTTCCAGGCTTGCCTGCCTACACCAACAGCCATATCGAGGTGCAAACCCAGTCCTTGCCAAAACGCGTTGATCTGAAGAACGGCACCCGTGTGCTCGCCGCAGGCCGCGGTTCCGTCAACACCGTGGCATTTGATGTGGTGAAGGTGCGCCGCATGCTGGTCAACGCCAGCGATGATCAAGGCCGGCCACTGCCTCAGGGCGCGGCGGTGTTCGGCAAGGGCGATCGTTTTCTGACCAGCGTAGTGGGCGAAGGCATGATCTTTCTGAACGACGTGAACGAGGTGCAAGACCTGAGGGTTTCATTGCCGGACTCGGCCAGTTGCCTGCTGAACATTTCCCCTGGGAGCCAGCCTGATAATGACAAGTTCTTCGATACAACAGCGGCGGTGTGCCATGGTCGGTAAGTTTATATGCCTCGGCTGTGCGCTGTTTTGTACGGTGTTGCTGGCTCAGGGCGCGCACGCCGAAAACTGCCGATTGTCCGTGAGCCAACCGCGTATCGACTACGGGGTCATTCGCCGGGAGGCGCTGGTCGAAAGCACCACCGTGACGCTAGCCACGCGCACGCTGCAGCTCAACGTGTTGTGCGTCGAGCCGTCGGTGATGGCGTTGCGGTTTATCGGTGCCGCCGATGGGCAAGCGTTCCGTTTTGGCCAGCAGGGGCGGTTGCGGCTTAGCCTCAAGCATGCACAGGTGGATGGGCGTGCCGTCGACTGGGACCTGCCCGGCGGTGGTGCGGCTGGGCAGTTATTACCGGGCCAGGTCCTGACGGCACGCGTCGCAGGGAGGCCGGTAACAGGTCAGCGCTTGACCGCCCAGGTCGACATCGACACCGACCTGCCCGCCGAGGCGCTGCAAGTGCGGAGCCAGACGTCGCTGGAGGGGCAGGGCCGTTTTGAACTGGTCAGCCCGGCTGCTCCACAGAACCGATGAAGTTGGCAAGCTCCGGCGTCTGCGGGTTGGCAAACAGGACCTTGGGGTCGCCCACTTCATGCACCTTGCCTTGGTGCATGAACACCAGCTTGTCACCGACTTCCCGGGCGAAGCGCATTTCGTGGGTCACCATGATCAGCGTCATGCCATCTTTAGCCAGTTGGCGCACCACGCTGAGCACTTCGTTGACCAGTTCCGGGTCGAGGGCCGAGGTGATTTCGTCGCACAGCAGCACCTTGGGTGACATGGCCAGGGCGCGCGCAATCGCCACGCGTTGTTGCTGGCCGCCAGACAGCCGGTCGGGGAAGGCATCGAACTTCTCTCCCAGGCCAACGCGTTCCAGCATCTGTTTGGCCAACTGCGCTGCCTTGGCTTTGGGCACTTTCTGCACCACTTGTGGCGCAAGCATGACGTTTTCGCCAACGGTCAAATGTGGAAACAGGTTGAACTGCTGGAACACCATCCCGACCTTCTGCCGCAGGCTGCGCAGGTCGGCGCGGGCGGCGTCGAGGTATTCGCCATCGACTTCGATCACGCCGTCGTTGATCGACTCCAGGCCATTGAGAGTACGCAGCAAGGTGGATTTACCCGAGCCACTGCGGCCGATGATCGCCACCACCTGGCCCTCTTCAACGGAGAGGTCGATGCCCTTGAGTACATGGTGATCGCCGTAATACTTATGCAGGGCGGAAATTCTAAGCAGAGGCATGCAGTCTCCTTTCCAGGTAGCGCGCACTGAGGGACAAGGGGTAGCAGAGCAGGAAGTAACCGAGGGCCACCAGGCCGTAGACCATGAAGGGTTCGAAGGTGGCATTGGCGAGCATGCCGCCGGTCTTGGTCAGTTCGGTAAAGCCGATGATCGAAGTCACGGCGGTGCCTTTGACCACCTGCACCGAAAACCCCACGGTCGGCGCCACGGCAATGCGCAGGGCCTGGGGCAGGATCACGTAGCGCAGTTGTTCAAGAGGGTTGAGCGCCAGGCTGGCCGATGCCTCCCACTGCCCATGGGAAATAGAGTCAACGCAGCCGCGCCAGATTTCGGCCAGGTAGGCGCTGGTAAACAGGGTCAGGGCGATGGCCGCCGCCAGCCAGGGCGAAATATCCACCCCGAGCAACGCCACACCGAAAAACACCAGGAACAGTTGCATCAGCAGCGGCGTGCCCTGGAACAGTTCGATATAGGTGCGGGCCACATTGCGCGGGAATGCCTTGTGACTGATGCGCATCGCCATCACCAGCAGGCCGATCACACCGCCGCCTATGAACGCCACCAGCGACAGCAACAGCGTCCACTGCAGGCCGGTGAGCAGGTTGCGCACGATGTCCCAGAAGGAAAAATCACTCATCGGCTGTTCCTCATCACATAGCGGCGGCCGATCCAGTTGAGCAACTGGCGAATCATCAACGCCATGCACAGGTACACCAGGGTGGTCAGGGCATAGGTTTCAAAGGCGCGGAAATTGCGCGACTGAATGAAGTTGGCGGCAAAGCTCAGCTCTTCGGTAGCGATCTGCGAACAGACTGCCGAGCCAAGCATCACGATGATGATCTGGCTGCTCAGGGCCGGCCACACCTTGCCCAGTGCCGGCAGCAGCACCACATGGCGAAACGCTTCGAAACGCGTCATGGCCAATGCCGCCGCAGCCTCCAGTTGCCCGCGCGGTATGGCCTGGATACCGGCACGGATGATCTCCGTGGAATAGGCCCCCAGGTTGATCACCATCGCCAGTACGGCGGCTTGCCACTCGGTGATTTTCAAGCCCAGGGACGGCAGGCCGAAGAAGATGAAAAACAGCTGCACCAGAAAGGGCGTGTTGCGGATCAACTCGACATACACGCCGAAGCACCAGGCGAACGGCTGAATCTTCCATGCCCGCACAACTGCACCGACGGTGCCCAGGGCCACTCCCAGCAGTGCGCCGATAGCCGTCAGCTCAAGGGTAAACAGGGCGCCGCGTAACAACAGGTCGGTGTTGGCCAGCACCGGTACAAAGTCGAATTGATACGCCATCAGTCAGCTCCGTCGCGTCACAGATCAGCCGGCAGCGGCTCTTTGAGCCACTGCATAGCGTTCTTTTCCAGGCTGCCATCAGCCTTCGCCGCGACCAGTATCTGGTTGACCTTCTCCAGTAATGCCGGCTCGTTCTTGTTCACACCCACGTACACCGGGGAGTCCTTGAGCTTCACCTTCAGCGCCGGTACGCGTTTCGGGTTGCGCTCGCTGATCGCCACCATCACCACGTTGCCGCTGGCGATCAGGTCGACCTGGCCGGCCAGATAGGCGGCGATAGTCGAATTGTTGTCTTCAAAGCGCTTGATGGTCGCCTCTTTGGGCGCGACAGCCGTCAGCTCGATGTCCTCAATGGCGCCACGGGTCACGCTGATGGTCTTGCCCTTGAGGTCGTCGGTGGTGCTGATCGCCGCGTCAGGCGGGCCGAACACGGCGAGGTAGAAAGGCGCGTAGGCCTTGGAGAAATCGATGACTTTTTCGCGCTCGGGGTTCTTGCCCAGGCTGGAGATCACCAGGTCGACCTTGCCGGTGGTGAGGAAGGGGATGCGGTTGGTGCTATTGACCGGAGTCAGCTCCAGCTTGACCTTGAGCTGGTCGGCCAGCAGCTTGGCGGTGTCGATATCCAGGCCGCGGGGTTTCATGTCGGGGCCCACCGAACCGAACGGCGGGAAGTCCTGCGGCACGGCGACCTTGAGGGTGCCTCGGGCAACAATGTCGTCCAAACCGTTGGCCTGGGCGGGTGCCTGGCTCAGCATCAGGCTGGCAAACAGGGCAGTGAGCAGGGCGCTGTAGCGCTTGGTCATGGCAACTCTCCGAGAAAGGCGAAGGAATTTTCTGAATTTGCCCAGTGCACAGCCCATGCCAGCGCTCATGGAATTGTCTGTAAGGCACGGATCCGTTGAGGTGGGATGGTCTTACTGGTCTGAACAGTCATTAAACTTTTCGCACCCTTTTCGAGCGCCGTAAAAACCCCGCGAGCCCCTTTGGGGCGTGGCTTGCCGGCAGGCGTGAATAGCTTTACAACTAGCCGCTCAGTTGACTGGAACCTTGAGTTTTTATGAATTCCATCGCCCAAGCCGTACCGGAAGCGGCCCTGCAGGCCATCCGCAAACTGATCAAGGAGCAGGGCTTTGGGCCGGGCGATGCATTGCCCTCGCAACGCGATCTGGCGGTGCGGTTGGGCGTCAGCCGGGCCTCGTTGCGTGAGGCGTTATCGTCCTTGAGCGCCTTGGGTGTGGTCAGTGTGCAGCCGGGCAAGGGTGTGTTTGTGCAGGCACCGGACCCACCGTCCGAACTCGCCTGGCCGTTTGCGGCGCAGGCCACGCCGCTGGAGATCTTCCAGCTGCGTTACGCCCTGGAAGGGTTTGCGGCAGGGTTGGCGGCGGTCACATTGACCACCGACGAGCTCGACAGCCTGGAAGACAATGTCGAGGCGATGCGCAAGGTGCTCAAAGCGGGTGACTTTGAAGCTGCCGCCCGGCTGGACTTCAAGTTTCACCAGCGCATCCTGCTGGCCAGCGGCAACCAGGCGATGGTGAGCATTCTGAGCGCCAGCGCCGATGTATTCCTGGAAAGCCAGAAACTACCGTTCATCCGGCCAGAGCGCGCCATGGAAACCTGGCAGGAGCATCGCAGGATTTTGCGTGCCCTGGCCCGGCGCACCAGTGCGGCGGCGCAGAAAACCATGCAGGAACATGTACGTAATGCCGCATTGCGCACGGGCATTGCCTTCGTCACACCCGTCGCACCGTGAACCGGCGATATGCAAAGTCATGCGTCGCCATAGCAAGACTCAATCAGAGGCGGCTTCCTGAACGGGGGAAGGGCGGCTATGATGGGCAACGTTTTTTTTGCTTACATTCCGGAGACATCCATGAGCAACGATCTTATCAAGCACGTCACCGACGCGACCTTTGAGGCCGAAGTACTCAAGGCTGCCGGCCCGGTGCTGGTTGACTACTGGGCCGAATGGTGCGGCCCTTGCAAAATGATCGCTCCGGTCCTGGACGACATTGCAACCACTTATGAAGGCAAGTTGACCATTGCCAAGCTGAACATCGACGAGAACCAGGAAACCCCGGCCAAGCACGGCGTGCGTGGTATTCCAACGTTGATGCTGTTCAAGAACGGCAACGTCGAAGCCACTAAAGTAGGCGCGCTGTCGAAGTCCCAACTGCAAGCCTTCCTCGACGCCAACATCTAAGCGTCGCCAAAAAAGCCCCGAAAATCTCGGGGCTTTTTCGTAAAACAGGGCTAGACGCTCCGAAATTCAGGTGGTACATTCGGCCCCGCACTGGTTTCTCCACTGCCCCCTGCAAGCCGTCGCCGACGCATTCCTTTTCGATTAGTACGCGATCCTGTCGCCTTCTCTGCGGCGCGGCCTCATTAAGCCAAAAGCTTAATTTCCCCCCTCCATAAATGATTACGTCATTCCTATATGAATCTGACTGAACTCAAGCAAAAGCCGATTACCGACCTGCTCCAACTGGCCGAAGAAATGGGCATAGAAAATATGGCCCGTTCGCGCAAGCAGGACGTGATTTTCTCCCTGCTCAAGAAGCACGCGAAAAGCGGCGAGGAAATCTCCGGTGATGGCGTGCTGGAGATTCTCCAGGACGGCTTCGGCTTCCTCCGCTCCGCAGACGCTTCCTATCTTGCCGGCCCAGACGATATCTACGTCTCGCCGAGCCAGATCCGTCGCTTCAACTTGCGCACCGGCGACACCATCGTAGGCAAGATCCGCCCTCCGAAGGAAGGCGAGCGTTACTTCGCTCTGCTCAAGGTCGACACGATCAACTTCGATCGTCCAGAGAACGCGAAAAACAAGATTCTCTTCGAGAACCTGACCCCGCTGTTCCCGACCGTGCGCATGAAGATGGAAGCCGGTAATGGTTCCACCGAAGACTTGACCGGTCGTGTGATCGACCTGTGCGCACCCATCGGCAAGGGCCAGCGTGGCCTGATCGTTGCGCCGCCGAAAGCCGGTAAAACGATCATGCTGCAGAACATTGCGGCGAACATTGCGCGTAACAATCCTGAAGTTCACCTGATCGTGCTGTTGATTGATGAGCGTCCGGAAGAAGTGACCGAAATGCAGCGCACCGTGCGCGGCGAAGTGGTCGCCTCGACGTTCGATGAGCCGCCAACCCGCCACGTGCAGGTGGCTGAAATGGTGATCGAGAAGGCCAAGCGCCTGGTCGAGCACAAGAAAGACGTGGTGATCCTGCTCGACTCCATCACCCGTCTGGCCCGTGCCTACAACACCGTGATCCCGAGCTCTGGCAAGGTGCTGACCGGTGGTGTCGATGCACACGCCCTGGAGAAGCCAAAGCGTTTCTTCGGCGCCGCGCGCAACATCGAAGAAGGCGGCTCGCTGACCATTATCGCCACCGCGCTGGTTGAAACCGGCTCGAAGATGGACGAAGTGATCTACGAAGAGTTCAAGGGTACCGGCAACATGGAACTGCCCCTGGACCGTCGTATCGCTGAAAAGCGTGTGTTCCCGGCCATCAACATCAACCGCTCCGGCACGCGCCGCGAAGAGTTGCTGACTGCCGACGACGAACTGCAGCGCATGTGGATCCTGCGCAAGCTGCTGCACCCGATGGACGAAGTGGCCGCCATCGAGTTCCTGATCGACAAGCTGAAAACCACCAAGACCAACGACGAGTTCTTCCTGTCCATGAAGCGCAAGTAAAACCGCGTTTCAGGTCCGAAAAATGGCGCCCCAATGGGGGCGCCATTTTTTTGCGTCGAGATTCATCGGGTTTTATGGCATAAGTGTCCGTTAAGTAACAAAAATTGTACGCGCGACTACGCTCACTCCTTTCGTCACAGACTGACCACAATTCTTATGACCACTCTTGCTTACCGCAGAGACATCGATGGCCTGCGTGCCATCGCTGTCCTCGCCGTCGTGTTGTTTCACTTCGGCGTTCCTGGCCTTACCGGCGGTTTCGTTGGTGTTGACGTCTTCTTCGTTATTTCCGGTTTTCTGATCACGTCCATTATCTGGCGCGAGCGCCAGGCCGGACGCTTCAGTTTCATTGATTTCTGGGCCCGTCGCGCACGGCGCATCCTGCCGGCGCTGTTTGTAATGATTGCAGCGACACTGGCGGTGGGCTGGTTCCTGTTGGCGCCCAAGGACTATGAGGAGTTGGGGCGGTCGGCGCACTATCAGGTGACCTTTACCTCAAATTTGCTGTTCGCGCGCCAGCATGGCTACTTCGATGCGTCCTCTGACATCAAGCCTCTGCTGCATACCTGGTCGCTGGCGGTAGAAGAGCAGTTCTATATTGTTTTCCCGCTGCTGCTCACCTTGCTTTCAAGCCGCCTGAAGCACTGGCGCCTGGCGCTGTTCGCGGTGTTGCTGGGCTCCTTTGGCATGAGCGTCTGGGCGGTTGAGCATGAGCCGCAAAAAGCGTTTTTCCTGCTGCACCTTCGGGCCTGGGAATTGTTGGCCGGCGCGATGCTGGCGGTGCTGCCCAAATATGAGTGGCGCGCCTCACCCGCCCTGGCGCAGGGGGTCAGCCTGGCCTCCCTGGCGCTGATTCTGATCGCCGTATTGGGTTACGACGCGAAAACCCCTTTCCCCGGCGCGACCGCGCTATTGCCGGTGCTGGGTGTCGTCGGGCTGATCTGGGCCAACGGGCAGCAACACACCTGGGTCGGGCGCCTGTTGAGTACGCGGCTGATGGTCGGTATCGGGCTGATTTCCTATTCCTGGTACCTGTGGCATTGGCCGGTGTTCGTGTACGCCAACTATGCTGCGGTGGATGGCTTGAGCACCCTGGAGTTGGCCGGGTTGATGCTGCTCTCGTTGGTGCTGGGCTACTTGTCCTGGCGCTTCGTTGAAACTCCGTTCCGGGAAAAACGCCTGTTGGCGGCCCGCAAGTCGATTCTGGCGGCAGCCGTGGTCGGCATCCTGGGGCTGGGCTTTACGGGCCTTGCGATACGCGAATTCGACGGTGTGCCTTCACGGTTGTCCGAACAGGCGTTGCGTTTCGCCCAGGCGAAAAAGTGGAGCCCGGACCTGCTGGCGTGCATGGCTGACAAAGACACGCCCGACGAGCGGTTGTTCTGCCATTTTGGTCCGCCAACCCAGTCCGTCTCGGCGCTGGTATGGGGTGACAGTCATGCCACCGCGCTGATTCCGGCACTCAAAGAGGGCGCTGATCGCCACGATATCAGCCTGGTTGAAGCCAGCTTCGCGGGCTGTATTCCGTTGGATGGCCTGGAGAATATTGCCCGGTGCGCGCATTTCAACCGTCGCGTCGAGAAGGCGATGGCCGAGAAAAAATTCAGCGATGTGGTGCTGGCGGCGCGCTGGAGCCTGTATGTCTATGGGCAAATGTCGGGCGACAAAGAGCATGCGCTCAAGGACCCCAGCACTGGCAATTATGTGCGTGCGGTCGCCGAGCAGCGCTTTGCCCAGGGCCTGCGCGAGCGCATCCAGGCGCTGCGCGCTGCCGGGCATAAGGTCTGGCTGGTCAAGGAGGTGCCGCTGCAGGAAATCATCGTGCCTTACCGCCTCAGTCGCCTGGCAATGATGAACCGGCCGGTGGACGGTGAAGGGCTTGCCGTGGCCGAGCATGTGAAGCGCCAGGCCTTTATTACCCAGCTGTTTGACGAGCTGGCGGCGGCCGACAGCGGTGTCACGGTGCTGGACCCCGCGCCCTTGCTGTGCGGCACCGACGGCTTGTGCCGGGTGGAACTCAATGGCCGCGCGCTGTACACCGACGATAACCACCTTTCCGACGTAGGCGCGCGGCACATCGAGGCCTTCCTGGAGCCGTTGTTCAGTTCGCTGCAATCACGGGGGTTGACGGCCAATTAAGCTGCCAGCCGCCTCTAGAGCAGGTAGGATGTACGCCTATTTTATGGGTGGCATGGTTAATGAAATTCAAGGATCTTCGGGATTTCGTGCAGCAACTTGAGCAGCGCGGAGAGTTGAAACGTATCCAGATGCCGATTTCACCGGTACTGGAAATGACTGAGATTTGCGACCGCACCTTGCGCAACAAGGGCCCGGCGCTGCTGTTCGAGAACCCGACCGGCTTTGACATCCCGGTGCTCGGCAACCTGTTCGGCACCCCCGAACGCGTCGCCTTTGGCATGGGCGCCGAGGCGGTCAGCGAGCTGCGCGAGATCGGCAAGCTGCTGGCCTTCCTCAAGGAGCCCGAGCCGCCCAAAGGCTTGAAGGACGCCTGGTCGAAGCTGCCGATCTTTCGCAAGATCATTGCCATGGCGCCCAAGGTGGTCAAGGACGCGGTGTGCCAGGAAGTGGTCATCGAAGGCGATGACGTCGACCTGGCCATGCTCCCGGTGCAGACCTGCTGGCCCGGCGACGTCGGCCCGCTGATCACCTGGGGCCTGACCGTCACCAAGGGCCCGAACAAGGACCGCCAGAACCTCGGCATCTACCGTCAGCAAGTGATCGGCCGCAATAAAGTGATCATGCGCTGGCTGAGCCACCGTGGCGGCGCCCTGGACTTTCGCGAGTGGTGTGAAAAGCATCCGGGCCAGCCGTTCCCGGTGTCCGTGGCCCTCGGCGCCGACCCGGCCACCATCCTGGGTGCCGTGACGCCAGTGCCGGACAGCCTGTCCGAATACGCCTTTGCCGGCCTGCTGCGTGGCAACCGCACCGAATTGGTGAAGTGCCGTGGTAATGACCTGCAAGTGCCGGCCACCGCCGAAATCATCCTCGAGGGTGTGATTCACCCCGGTGAGATGGCCGATGAAGGGCCTTACGGTGACCACACGGGTTATTACAACGAAGTCGACAGCTTTCCGGTGTTCACCGTCGAGCGCATCACCCATCGGATCAAACCGATCTACCACAGTACCTACACCGGCCGGCCACCAGACGAGCCGGCCATTCTCGGCGTGGCGCTGAACGAAGTGTTCGTGCCGATCCTGCAAAAGCAGTTTCCGGAAATCACCGACTTCTACCTGCCGCCGGAAGGTTGCTCGTACCGCATGGCCATCGTCACCATGAAGAAGTCGTATCCGGGCCACGCCAAGCGGGTAATGCTGGGCGTGTGGTCGTTTTTACGACAATTCATGTACACCAAGTTCGTTATCGTCACTGACGACGACATCAATGCCCGCGACTGGAATGACGTGATCTGGGCCATTACTACGCGCATGGACCCCAAGCGCGACACGGTAATGATCGACAACACGCCCATCGATTACCTCGATTTTGCCTCGCCGGTTTCAGGCCTTGGGTCGAAAATGGGCCTGGATGCCACTCACAAATGGCCGGGCGAAACTACCCGCGAGTGGGGCCGGGTGATCGTCAAGGATGACGCAGTGACTGCTCGCGTCGATGCAATCTGGAAAGAATTGGGAATAGATTGATGCGTGTAACCTTGCAACCTTCCGGCGCGGTCCTGGAACTGGACCCTGGCGAACGAATTCTCGATGGCGCGCGCCGCCTGGGCTACGAATGTCCCCAGGCCTGTCGCAACGGCGTCTGCCACGTGTGCGCGGCGCTGCTGGTGGAGGGCCGGGTGCAGCAGGCGGGTGAGGTGCGTGACCATGGTGAGTTCTATACCTGCATCGCCGAGCCGTTGGAAGATTGCATTGTCTTGTGGGATGGCGTGCTGGCGCCGGGAGAACTGCCGTTGCGCAAGTTGTCATGCCAATTGAGCGAATGCGTGGAAGTCGGCGGCGATGTGTGGCGCGTGCGCCTGCGGGCTCCTGCCGGCAAAGCCGTGCGTTACCACGCCGGGCAATACCTGATGATCGAGCGTGAGAATGGAGAGAAGTCGGCGTTTTCCCTGGCGTCGGCGCCTCACTGTGGACGCGAGCTGGAACTGCACGTACTGGCCCGCGAAGACAGCGCACGCAACCTGTTGGACCAGCTCCAGCGCAATCAGATGGCCCGCGTCGAACTGCCGTTCGGTGACACTCACCTGGCGGAGCTGCCGGACGGGCCGCTGGTGCTGATCGCCGCTGGCACCGGCATGGCTCAGATGCACAGCCTGATCGAGCATTGCCGGGCTTCGGGCTTCAAGCACCCGGTGCACCTGTACTGGGGTGTGCGTCGCCCGGAAGATTTCTACGAGATCGAGCACTGGGATCAGTGGCGGCAACTGCCCAACCTGTTCCTGCACAAAGTCGTCAGTGACCTGTGCGGCTGGGAAGGACGTTGCGGGTTGCTGCATGAAGCCGTGTGCGAAGACATTGCCGACCTTAAGGCCGTGCATGTATACGCCAGTGGATCCCCGGCGATGATCTACGGCACGCTGGATGCGTTGGTCGACGCCGGTATGGATGCGCACCAGATGCGCGCTGACGTGTTTGCCTATGCCCCTCGGCCCTGAGCAGAGCAAGCCCACACTGGAAATTGTCCGCTCAGAAACGTAAACCCGTCGTCACCATTGCCGCATTGAAGCCCAGCAGCACCAATTCCGCCGCCAGCGGGCCGTGACCTTCAGGTACGCCAGGTACTCGCTCATGCCATAGCGCTTGCCAGCGTACGCGTACAGCACTTTTTCGCCGTACGGTTACAGCGGCGCGTTTTATTACGGTAAAGTCGCTTACAACTGGTAATACATAGGAGGCGTATCGCTTTTCGCCATGACCGCCATTGAAACCGATCTTTTGCAGTTGGCTTACCCTCCGCGGCTCGACTTGGGGCCGCAACTCACTCACGAACAATTGATGAGCTCGATGCAGGCCACCATGGCTCGGCACAAGGGTGGGCCGGTCTGGCTATTTGCATATGGTTCGCTGATCTGGCGCCCGGAATGTTCATCCACCGAGCGGGTGCGGGCGAGGGTCCATGGTTATCATCGGGGCTTGTACCTGTGGTCCCATGAGCACCGGGGTACGCCGGAGCTGCCGGGCCTGGTGTTCGGGCTGGATCGGGGCGGCTCGTGCAGCGGGTTTGCTTACCGCTTGCCGGAAGATCAGCTGGAGGCTTCGCTTTATGCGTTGTGGCAACGCGAAATGCCTTACCCGTCCTATCGACCGCACTGGCTCAGTTGCCGGCTGGAAGATGGCAGCCAGGTACAGGCGTTGGGGTTTGTGCTGGAGCGGCACTTGCCCAGCTATGCCGGCAACTTGCCCGATATCGTGCTCAACCATGTGCTGCAAAGCGCTTGCGGGCGTTACGGCACCACTCGCGATTATGTCGAACAGACCGTGAACGCCCTGCGTAGCCACGCCATGCCAGATAAAAACCTGGAGGCGCGGCTCAAGCGTTGTGCAAAGGATTGCTCAGGCGGTTAACGCGCCGAGCTGACGCTGTTGGTGTGCCACAGCGTTGGGATCAGGAAGGCAATCGCCAGGACGCACGCGCCGATCAACAGCACGAAACCGCCGTCCCAACCGAAGTGGTCCACGGTGTAGCCCATCGCCGCACTCGCGGCCACCGAACCGCCCAGGTAGCCGAACAGGCCGGTGAAACCCGCAGCCGTACCGGCAGCTTTCTTCGGTGCCAGTTCCAGCGCCTGCAGGCCGATCAGCATCACCGGGCCGTAGATCAGGAAGCCGATGGAGACCAGCGCGATCATGTCGACCGTCGGATTGCCCGGCGGATTAAGCCAGTAAACCAGGGTCGCCACGGTCACCAGCGCCATGAACACGATGCCGGTCAGGCCGCGATTGCCACGGAAGATCTTGTCCGACATCCAGCCACACAGCAGCGTGCCCGGGATACCGGCCCACTCGTAGAAGAAATACGCCCACGACGACTTGTCGACCGTGAAATGCTTGGCTTCTTTCAAGTAGGTCGGCGCCCAGTCCAGTACGCCGTAGCGCAGCAGGTAGACGAACACGTTGGCGAACGCGATGTACCACAGCATTTTGTTGCGCAGCACGTACTTGACGAAGATTTCCTTGGCGCTGAATTCGTCTTCGTGGCTGGCGTCGTAGCCTTCCGGGTAGTCGTTCTTGTACTTTTCGATAGGCGGCAGGCCGACCGATTGCGGGGTGTCACGCATGGTAATGAAGGCAAATGCCGCCACTGCCAGCGCCACCGTGGCCGGCACATAAAATGCCGCATGCCAGTCGTTGAACCAGGCCATGCCCAACAGGAACAGCGGGCCGATCAGGCCGCCGCCGACGTTGTGCGCCACGTTCCACACCGACACCACGCCGCCGCGTTCCTTCTGCGACCACCAGTGCACCATGGTCCGCCCACTCGGCGGCCAGCCCATGCCCTGGGCCCAACCGTTGATGAACAGCAAAATGAACATCATGGTCACGCTGGACGTTGCCCAAGGCGCGAAACCGAAAATGAACATCACCCCCGCTGAAACCAGCAGGCCGAAGGGCAGGAAGTAGCGCGGGTTGGAGCGGTCGGACACCAGGCCCATGAGGAACTTGGACAAGCCGTAGGCAATCGCGATGGCCGACATCGCCAGGCCCAGTTCACCACGGGTGTAACCCTCGTCAATCAGGTAGGGCATCGCCAGGGAGAAGTTTTTGCGCAGCAGGTAGTAGCCGGCGTAACCGATGAAAATACCGGCGAAGATCTGCCAGCGCAGCCGTCGGTAGGTCGTGTCTATTTTTTCTTCAGGCAGGGGCGCCTGATGTGCGGCAGGGCGAAAGAAAGCAAACATTCAAGAGCTCCAGATTTCTTGTTTTGACTGCGGATGCGAATGTTACAGTTTCGTTACCGAAAATAGCATCGCCTCTTATCTGCAAACACAGGAAATCAAAGCAATTGCATGTTCTCTTATGAACATGTCGCGAATAGATAAGGTGTGGTCGTAAGTGGATTCTGCAGGCGCTGGAGATCCAAATGTGGGAGGGGGCTTGCCCCCGATAGCGGTGGTTCAGTCAACATATGTGTCAACTGATCCACTGCAATCGGGGGCAAGCCCCCTCCCACATTGTTCGCATTTCAACTGGCTATCAGCGGGTCTGAACGACCACTTTACCCACCGCCTTGCGCTGCCCCAGATCATTGATCGCCTGGGCTGCCTGCGCCAGCGGATACACCTGCGACACCAACGGCTTCAACTTGCCCTCGCCATACCAGGTGAACAACTGCTGAAAATTCGCCGCATTGTCCTGGGGCTGACGCTGGGCAAACGAACCCCAGAACACCCCCACCACCGCCGCGCCCTTGAGCAGTGCCAGGTTCACCGGCAGTTCCGGGATACGCCCGCTGGCAAAGCCCACCACCAACAAGCGGCCGTTCCAGGCGATCGAGCGGATGGCCTGGTCAAACAGGTCGCCACCCACGGGATCGTAGATCACATCGGCGCCGTTGCCACCGGTCAGGCGCTTGACCTCGTCCTTGAGGCTGGCTTCGCTGTAGTTGATCAGCTCATCGGCGCCGGCCGCCTTGGCCACCGCGAGCTTGTCGGCGCTGCTGGCGGCGGCGATCACCCGGGCGCCCATGGCCTTGCCGATTTCCACGGCGGCCAGGCCCACGCCACCGGAAGCGCCGAGCACCAACAGGGTTTCGCCGGGTTGCAGGTTGGCCCGCTGTTTCAGCGCGTGCATCGAGGTGCCGTAGGTCATGCTGAAGGCGGCGGCGGTGTTGAAGTCCATGCTCGGCGGGATCGGCAGCACGTTATAGCCCGGCACCGCGACCTGCTCGGCAAAGCTGCCCCAGCCGGTCAGGGCCATCACGCGATCACCGACTTTCAAGTGGCTGACCTTCTCCCCGACCTCACTCACCACGCCCGCCGCTTCGCCACCCGGCGAAAACGGGAAGGGCGGCTTGAACTGGTACTTGCCTTCGATGATCAGGGTGTCGGGGAAATTCACCCCGGCCGCGTGCACGTCCAGCAGGATTTCGTTCTGTTTGATCGCAGGGCTGGCGATCTCTTCCAGCACCAGGTTTTCGGCGGGGCCGAAGGCTTTGCACAGCACAGCTTTCATCGGACTATTCCTTTTGGCGTCGTGGCCGATAAGTGTAGGAGGGTACGCCCGTGGGTCAACGAGCATGCCCGTGCCTGATAAGCCCTCATAAGCTTGTGCTCAGCCTTGCTAGCGTTATGCTACCCGGCAACCGAATTCGAGGAGTGAACTGTGAAAGCGTGGATCCTGTTGATGCTGGCCCTGACCTTGCCGATGGCGGCCCAGGCCGAAGAAGCCAAAGAGGGCGAGGCGCCGAAGGTCAGCTATATCAGCCTGAGCCCGCCGTTCGTGGGTAATTACGGGTTGGATGGCACGGCCAAGCTAAAAGTGTTCAAGGCCGACATCGCCCTGCGCGTCACCGGTACCGAAGCTGCCGCAGCGGTCAAAGCCAACGACGCGTTGATTCGTAACCAGTTGGTGGCGCTGTTCACCCAGCAGACCAACGAAGCCATGAGCAGCGTCGAAGGTAAGGAAAAGCTGCGTCAGGAAGCGTTGAAACAAACCCAGCAAGTGATGAACGATGAAACCGGCAAGCCGGTGGTGGAAGACTTGCTGTTCAACAACTTGATCATTCAATAAGTCCGAAAAAGCGGACTTTCAAGGGTTTTGGGAGGCCAGCAACTTAGTTGCTGGCTGTAGTGTAGTCAGGAGCTAATTGGCAATCAGTCTTAATATTTTTGTATCTGTTCTCCATAGCCCTCAGGCGCGTCGAAGACAAAGTAAAACTTGAAGTCCATTGCTGTGTTCGCTGTTTGGTAGCTTGTTGAAGAGCCCCAGAAGTGCCATTGGCCATCCTGTGGAGGGACGACTGTCAATGTAGGGCCGTTTACGGCCATGGCGCTGATTTCGAAGCGCGGGTTTTTCCCCGTTACCGCACCTCGCTCGAACTGATACCTGCGCGCATGGATCGTGTAAATATTATTGCTCCACGAGTATTCAACCTCGATAGAGCCTTTATATCCATGTAATGGGTACGCCCCCGTCACTATCGTTATTCCTTTGGTGTTATCCGAGTGGATCTTAATCTCTATTTTTTCTATGGAGGCAGCTTCATTCGAGTCATTTCTATCTGAGTCTGATAAGTCAGCCATTTTTGCTCTCCTGGTAGTGTGAATGCGATAAATCCGTGTTCAGTGGTTATCATTCACTTTGGAGAAAATGTTGACTACTGTCATAAATGACAGTTGGTTATGCTGAATTTTGATAACTGTTTCTTTTTTTATAACGAGTACTTTTATGATGTTAGATGAATGCCCAATGGCATCGGACAGCTAAAGCAGTTGACGAATGGCCGTCCATTGTTCCGACGTGACCGACATCACCGAAAGCCGGCTGCCCTTCTGCACCAGTGGCAACTCGGCGAGCGTGGCTTGCTGTTTCAGGTGGCTCAGGCTCAGCACCTTGGGGAAGGTTTTGACGTGGGCCACGGTGATCGCACTCCACGGGTTTTTCTCCGCGCTGGCCTTGGCGTCGAAATAGTGGCTGTCCGGTTCCAGCGCGGTGGGGTCGGGGTAGGCGGCCTGGATAATTTTGCCGATACCGGCAATGCCAGGCTCCGGGCAACTGGAGTGATAGAAGAAAAACTCATCGCCCACCGCCATGGCGCGCAGGAAATTGCGCGCCTGGTAGTTGCGAACCCCGTCCCAGCGCGTTTCGCCGAGCTTTCCCAGGTCGTTGATGGAGAGCTCGTCGGGCTCGGATTTCATCAGCCAGTAGGCCATTTCGGGGCTCCTGAGAAAGGCATTGGGCAAGTTGTCGGGCAATGCCATGACAAACCGACAGTCGGTTGGCGTCAAGGTTTGCGTGTTGGTTCACGTTACCGCAGAATGCCGGCTTTTAAGCTTGGTGCAGCTGCAACGGACTACTTTGGAACGTTGTTGTCATCGTGTACGAGGTGCCTGAAGGGGGGCAATCGATGCAACGTAAACCGGATTTACTATGGATTTTGGTAATTTTGTTTGGTCTGGGCGTCGTGACCACCGGGTATGCCCAGAGCCTGTGGTCGAACAAGACCGATGCGCCGGTCGAACTCTCGCCTGTGCAACAGCAATTCAAGCGTTAACACGGTTTTAACCGCGTCGCGGTTCCAGCGACGTTTCTGCGACAAACCATTGCTTATCGGTGACAGTGCCCGCCAGCGGCACGTCCCAGCTCGCCTGCGCCAGGCGATCGACTTGCTGACATTCATGGGCCAGCCCCAGCAGCGTCGGCTTGCGCCAGGTTTTTCGCCTGGCAAGGTAGGCCAGGCTGCGGTCATAGAATCCGCCCCCCATGCCTAATCGCCCACCCTCGTTATCGAACCCCACCAGCGGCAGCAGTACCAGGTCCAGCGTCCACACCTTGCGTTGGCACCGGGCATTGGCCCGTGGCTCCAGAATGCGAAAGCGGTTGGGCAACAACTTATCCCCAGGCCGCACGCGTTGGAACACCATCTTGGTACGTGGCCACGCACTCAGTACGGGCAGGTAAGTGGCCTTGCCCTGGCGCTGGGCAGCGCGCAGCAGCAGACGCGGATCGATTTCGCCGTCCGTCGGTAGATATAAGGAAATATGTTTGGCCCGGCGAAACAGCGGGTGCTGTGCCAGTTGCCGATACAGGCCGCAGGCGGCCTGGCGCTGCTCGCGGGGCGTGAGGGCGCGGCGGGCTTTGCGCAACATGCGTCGAAGTTGCGGACGGGAAAGCGGCGCAGATTCGGTCATGGCTTTTCGGCTCATAAAACAATGCCAGTCCTGGGACTGGCATTGAGTTTGGGAATTCAGGCTCCCCGACAGAACCGCTGTCGACTAAGCCCTTGAACCCGAAAGTTCAAGGTGGAAGAAGCAGTAGGCTTTAAGGCTTTCCGTCTAGCGGACATGCACACCAGCCCAACGTGCAACTTCCAGGGTAGTGCGAATCGGCTCCGGGACATCGCCGACTGGCAAGCACGCCAGGGAGTGGGGCGAGTATACCTTAAACAGACTCGGCAATCAGCCCTTGGGTGCGTCTGAATCGGTGGAAAGCACCAGATCAACGCGTTCGAGCAGGTCACGCACTTGCTCGCGGGTCGAGCCGCTGGCCTGCACGTCAGGGCGTTCCTGCTTATGCAGCAGGTCGTGGGTAATGTTCAGCGCGGCCATCACGGCGATGCGGTCGGCGCCGATCACTTTGCCGCTGCTGCGGATTTCGCGCATCTTGCCGTCCAGGTAGCGGGCAGCGCTCACCAGGTTGCTGCGCTCTTCCTGGGGGCAGATGATCGAATATTCTTTGTCGAGGATCTGCACGGTAACGCTATTGCTTGAACTCATGAGTCTTGCTCCAGGGCCTTCAGGCGCGAAATCATCGATTCGACCTTTCGCCGGGCGATTTCGTTTTTTTCAATGAGGTGAGCGCGTTCCTCGCGCCAGGTTTTTTCCTGAGCTAGTAGGAGTCCGTTTTGACTCTTAAGTTGCTCGACCCGATCAATTAGCAGTTCGAGTCTGGCCATCAGCGCTTGCAGGTCGGTGTCTTCCATTGGGTTCCACTGGATTTGTCTGATGAATGGCAACTGCAGGATAAACGATCTGACGCCCTCGATAGTCTTGGTACGTCTGCCGGTGCTAGGATACAGCGCTCCATTCTAGACATTGCGCCGTCTGGCGCCTAGCTCACCATGCCCATTCAGAACTCCCCGTACGACGCTTTTTCCAAACTGCTGAGCACCAGCGGCCATCCTTGCTCGCCTGCCGAACTGCACGGTGTGCTGTTGGGCCGCAGCTGCACCGGTGTCGGCTTCGATGCCGACAACTGGCTGGCCGATGTGGCCGAGCTGCTGGAGAAAGAACCCGAAGAAAACGTGCGCAATGCGCTGATCGGCCTGCAAGAGATGGTCAAGGGCGAGCTGACCGGTGATGACGTCACCGTGGTCCTGCTGCTGCCCACCGACGATGCGCCGCTGGCCGAACGCGCCGCCGCGCTGGGCCAATGGTGCCAGGGTTTCCTCCACGGTTTCGGCGTGAACGCCGGTGGCCTGGAGCTGAGCACCGACGCCAAGGAAGTGCTGCAGGACCTGGCCGCCATCTCCCAAGTGCAAGACGCCCTGGAAGAGTCCGAAGACGGCGAAGGCGACTACATGGAAGTCATGGAATACCTGCGCGTTGCGCCGTTGCTGCTGTTCACCGAGACCAAAAAGTCCGCTGAGCCTGCTTCGCCCAAGCCGTCGCTGCACTAAACGAGGAAGCCCATCTGCCCATGATCCATATCCCCAAAGCGGAATACACCCGTCGCCGCAAGGCGCTCATGGCGCAGATGGAACCCAACAGCATCGCGATCCTGCCGGCCGCCGCCGTGGCGATCCGCAATCGTGATGTGGAGCATGTCTACCGCCAGGACAGCGACTTCCAGTACCTGAGCGGTTTTCCCGAACCGCAGGCGGTGATCGTGCTGATGCCCGGTCGCCAGCATGGCGAGTACGTGCTGTTCTGCCGCGAACGCAATGCCGAACGCGAATTGTGGGATGGCCTGCGCGCCGGCACTGAAGGCGCGATCCGTGATTACGGGGCTGACGACGCGTTTCCCATCACCGACATCGACGACATCCTGCCCGGCCTGATCGAAGGCCGTGACCGGGTGTATTCAGCCATGGGCAGCAATGCCGAATTCGACCGGCATGTAATGGAGTGGATCAACGTGATCCGCTCCAAAGCGCACTTGGGTGCCCAGCCGCCGAACGAATTCGTTGCCCTGGATCATCTGCTGCACGACATGCGCCTGTATAAATCGGCGGCGGAAGTGAAGGTGATGCGCGAGGCGGCGCGGATTTCCTGCGCGGCCCATGTGCGGGCGATGCAGACCAGCCGTGCCGGCCTGCATGAGTTCAGCCTGGAAGCCGAGCTGGATTACGAGTTCCGCAAGGGCGGCGCGAAAATGCCGGCCTATGGCTCCATCGTCGCGTCCGGGCGCAACAGCTGCATCCTGCATTACCAGCAGAATGACGCGCTGCTCAGGGACGGCGACCTGGTGCTGATCGACGCCGGTTGCGAGATCGACTGCTACGCCAGTGACATCACCCGTACCTGGCCGGTCAATGGCAAGTTTTCGTCCGAGCAGAAGGCGATCTACGAAATTGTGCTGGCTTCCCAGGAAGCCGCCTTCAAGCAGATCGCGCCGAACAAGCATTGGAACCAGGCGCATGAGGCGACCGTGCAGGTCATCACTGCCGGGTTGGTCAAGCTGGGGTTGCTGCAAGGCGACGTTGACGAGTTGATCGCCAGCGAAGCCTACCGCGCCTTTTACATGCACCGCGCCGGCCACTGGCTGGGCATGGATGTGCATGACGTGGGCGAGTACAAAGTAGGCGGTGAATGGCGCGTGCTGGAAGTCGGCATGGCCTTGACCGTGGAGCCGGGGATCTATATTTCACCGGACAACCAGAACGTAGCGAAGAAGTGGCGTGGCATTGGCGTACGCATCGAGGACGACGTGATAGTGACCAAGCAAGGCTGTGAAATCCTGACCGGCGCGGTGCCCAAGACGGTGGCCGAGATCGAAGCACTGATGGCGGCTGCCCGATGAGCCGGGTCAACCTGGCGATCATCGGCGGCGGCCTGGTGGGCGCGAGCCTGGCCCTGGCGTTGCAGGCGGGGGCCAAGGCGCGCGGGTGGAAAATCGCACTGATCGAACCCTTCGCGCCGGGTGACAGCTATCAGCCGAGCTACGATGCGCGTTCTTCGGCGTTGTCATTCGGCGCTCGCCAGATTTATCAGCGCCTGGGCGTCTGGCAAGCGATTGCCCGGCGCGCGGAGCCGATCAAACAGATTCACGTGTCGGACCGCGGGCGTTTCTCCACCGCACGCCTGTCGGCCCTGGAAGAAGGCGTGCCGGCCCTGGGGTATGTGGTGGAAAACGCCTGGCTCGGCCAATGCCTGTGGCAAGGCCTGGACAAGGACGTGGTGAGCTGGCGCTGCCCGGCGGAAGTGACGCGCATGGAGCCGCTGCCCGATGGCTATCGCCTGACCCTCAATGACGAAACCGTACTGGAATGCGAGCTTGCGGTATTGGCCGATGGCGGTCGCTCCGGTCTGCGCGAGCAGCTTGGCATCGGCGTGAAAACCCGGCCCTACAACCAGAGCGCGCTGATCGCCAATATCACCCCGAGCGAAGCCCACAATGGCGAAGCGTTCGAGCGTTTCACCGATGAGGGGCCAATGGCCTTACTGCCGCTGCCCGACAACCGCTGTGCGCTGGTGTGGACCCGCATCGGCATGGACGCCCAGCGCCTGGCCAACCTGGATGAGCGCAGCTTCCTGAGCGAATTGCAGGGCGTGTTCGGCTATCGCCTGGGCACCCTGAAACAAGTGGGCGCGCGGCATCTTTATCCGCTGACCCTGGTGGAAGCGGAAGAACAAGTGCGCTCGCACTTGGTGGTGCTCGGCAATGCCGCGCACAGCCTGCACCCGATCGCCGGGCAAGGTTTCAACCTGTCCCTGCGCGATGCCAACGCCCTGGCCGAAGCCTTGCTGGCCGGGCCGGCAGTGCCGGGTGACCTGGCGACACTGCAACGCTATCGCGAGCGCCAGCGCCTGGACCAGCAACTGACCGTGGGTTTCTCCGACCAGGTCACGCGCCTGTTCGGCAGCGGGCAACCGTTGGTGGCGCTGGGGCGCAACATGGGCCTGCTCGGCCTGGACCTGTTACCGCCGGCCAAACGCTGGTTCGCCCGCCAGGCCATGGGGCTGGGGGTGCGCTCCGATGTTTGAGCCGGCCCATCACTTTATTGGCGGCCTGTGCCGCACACGAGACAAGGCTTAAAGCATGGACATGCACGCAGATGTGCTGATTGTCGGGGCCGGAATGGTCGGAAGCGCCCTGGCGCTGGCGTTGCAGGGCAGTGGCCTGCAGGTGTTGCTGCTTGACGGCAGCCCGCTGAGCGTCAAGCCGTTCGAACCGGCGGCGGCGTTTGAACCGCGGGTGAGTGCGTTGTCCGCCGCCAGCCAGCGTATTCTGGAGCGCCTTGGCGTGTGGGACGGCATCATCCAGCGTCGCGCCAGCCCGTATGGCGAGATGCATGTGTGGGACGGCAGCGGCACTGGGCAGATCCACTTCTCGGCGGCCAGCGTACATGCCGAAGTGCTGGGGCATATCGTCGAGAACCGTGTGGTCCAGGATGCCTTGCTGGACCGCTTGCATGACTGCGACCTGGGGCTGCTGGCCACTGCGCGCCTGGAGCAGATGCGTCGCTCTGGAGATGACTGGCTGCTGACCCTGGCCGATGGGCGCAAGCTGCGCGCGCCGCTGGTGGTCGCCGCCGACGGCGCCAACTCGGCGGTGCGCCGCCTGACCGGCACTTCCACCCGTGAATGGGATTACCTGCATAACGCCATCGTGACCAGCGTGCGCAGCAGCCAGCCGCACCGGCGCACGGCGTGGCAACGCTTCACCGATACCGGCCCGCTGGCGTTTTTGCCGCTGGTGCGCGATGGGCAAGAGGATTGGTGCTCGATTGTGTGGTCGACCACGCCGGCGGAGTCCGAGCGCCTGATGGCCCTGGACGATGAACGCTTTTGTGGTGAACTGGAGCGTGCCTTTGAAGGGCGCCTCGGCAACGTGATCAGCGCCGACCCGCGCGTCTGCGTGCCGTTGCGTCAGCGCCACGCCAAACGCTATGTGGCCGAAGGCCTGGCATTGATTGGCGATGCGGCCCACGTCATCCACCCGTTGGCGGGGCAGGGCGTGAACCTGGGGTTTCTCGATGCCGCGGTGCTGGCTGAAGTGCTGCTGGCGGCCAACGAACGTGGTGAACGTCTAGCGGATGTGAAGGTGCTGAGCCGCTACGAGCGGCGGCGCATGCCGCATAACCTGGCGCTGATGGCGGCAATGGAGGGCTTCGAGCGCTTGTTCCAGGCCGATCAACTGCCGTTGCGCTGGCTGCGCAATGCCGGGTTGAAAATGGTCGACCAGTTGCCCGAAGCCAAGGCATTGTTTGTGCGCCAGGCGCTGGGCTTGACCGGCGACCTTCCGGACCTCGCCAAACTGTGAACTGAAATGCGGCCCCCTGTGGGAGGGGCGGTGCGACGATTCGACTTGCCCCCGGTGAGGCCGTCAGCCCTTACGCATCTCTCCGACCGTGCAACATCTGGTAACGCCTCCAGCAAGCGGTACCAAATGTGAGTCCTTATCATTTGCGCTCTTTTTGCAAATGAGCGACCGCACCCATGTTGGCACCCAAGCGCCTCCTGACTGCCCTGGCACTCACCCTGATCGGCAGCACCGTCGTGCAAGCCGCCGACGAAGTGGTGGTGTACTCCTCGCGCATCGACGAACTGATCAAGCCGGTGTTCGACGCCTACACCCGCAAGACCGGTGTACAGGTCAAATTCATCACCGATAAAGAAGCGCCGCTGATGCAGCGCATCAAGGCCGAAGGCGAAAACGCCACCGCCGACCTGCTGCTCACCGTCGACGCCGGCAACCTCTGGCAGGCCGAGCAGATGGGCATCCTGCAGCCGTTCACCTCCGAGGTGATCGACAAGAACATTCCGTTGCAATACCGTTCTTCGGCCCACGCCTGGACCGGCTTGAGCCTGCGCGCGCGGACCATCGCCTATTCCACCGACCGGGTAAAACCGGGCGACCTGACCTCCTACGAAGCCCTGGCCGACAAACAGTGGGAAGGCCGGCTGTGCCTGCGCACGGCGAAAAAGGTCTACAACCAGTCACTGACCGCCACGCTGATCGAAACCCATGGCGCGAGCAAGACTGAAGAAATCGTCAAAGGCTGGGTGAATAACCTGTCCACCGACGTGTTCTCCGACGATATTGCGGTGCTGGAGGCGATCAATGCCGGGCAATGCGATGTGGGTATCGTCAACACGTACTACTACGGTCGCCTGCACAAGCAGAAGCCGGACCTGGCGGTGAAGCTGTTCTGGCCGAACCAGGGCGACCGTGGCGTGCATGTGAACCTGTCGGGCATCGGCCTGACCAAGCACGCGCCACACCCAGAGGCGGCCAAGGCTTTGGTGGAGTGGATGACCACGCCCGAGGCGCAGCAGATTTTCGCCGATGTGAACCAGGAGTTCCCCGCCAACCCAGCGGTAGCGCCGTCGGCAGAAGTGGCGAGCTGGGGCAAATTCGTGGCCGACACCTTGCCGGTGGAAGTGGCGGGCAAGCGCCAGGCCGAGGCTATCCGCTTGATGGATCGCGCCGGCTGGAACTGATTTTGTAAATCGCCGCAGATCAAAATGTGGGAGGGGGCTGATTCACCGCCATGCCACTGTAGGAGCGAGCTTGCTCGCGAAAAACGTTCAGGCAACGCGTTCATTCTGGATAAACGCGGGGGCCCTGAGTTCTTCGCGAGCAAGCTCGCTCCTACAAAAGCCTTAACTGGCTGTAGGGCACGTCCCCTCCACAGTGTTGTGTTCACCCTCCCAGAGAGTTAAGCCTTGGCCCATCCCGCCCAACGCCGCTGGTACCTGCCGGTCTTCAGCGTCGCCGCCCTGGTGCTGCTGCCGCTGAGCGTGCTGTTGCTGTCCTGGCAAAGCGTCGACTACCAGATCTGGTCCCACCTCTGGGACACCCAGATGCCACGTTTACTGGGTAACACCTTGACCCTGGTGCTCGGCGTCGGCCTTGGCGTGACGTTGCTGGGCGTAAGCCTGGCCTGGCTGACCAGCCTCTGCGAATTCCCCGGCCGCCGCTGGTTGGACTGGGCACTGATGCTGCCCTTTGCAATTCCGGCCTACGTGTTGGCGTTCGTGTTCGTGGGACTGCTGGATTTTGCGGGCCCCGTGCAAACCCTGCTGCGCGACGTGTTCGGCCTCGGGCTGCGCCTGCCGCGTGTGCGTTCCACCAGCGGCGTGATCATCGTATTGGTGCTGGTGTTCTACCCCTATGTCTACCTGCTGGCGCGCTCTGCATTCCTGGCTCAGGGCAAGGGCTTGATGGAAGCGGCGCGGGTGCTGGGCCAGTCGCCCTGGCAAGCGTTCTGGCGCGTAGCGCTGCCCATGGCGCGTCCGGCGATTGGGGCGGGGGTCGCCCTGGCCTTGATGGAAACCCTGGCGGATTTCGGTGCGGTCTCGGTGTTCAATTTCGACACGTTCACCACCGCCATCTATAAAACCTGGTACGGCTTTTTCAGCCTCTCCAGCGCTGCCCAACTGGCCAGCCTGTTGCTGCTGGTGGTGATGCTGGTGTTGTATGGCGAACGGCGCGCCCGTGGAGCAAGCCGGCCCAGCAACGAGCGCCCGCGAGGCAAGGCGTTGTATCACCTGCGTGGGTTCAAGGCGGCAGCGGCCAGTGGCTGGTGTGGCTTGGTGTTCGCCTGCGCGTTTGTGATCCCGGTGCTGCAACTGGTGGTGTGGTTCTGGCAGCGTGGCCGGTTCGACCTGGATGAGCGCTACACCGGCCTGATCCTGCACACCCTGTATCTGGGCGCGATTGCGGCGCTGATTACCGTCGGCGTGGCGCTGATACTGGCGTTCGCCAACCGCCTTGCGCCGACTCGGGCGATTCGCTCCGGCATCAGCCTGGCCAATGTCGGCTATGCCTTGCCCGGCTCGGTGCTGGCGGTGTCGATCATGCTCGCCTTCAGCTACCTGGACCGCGAACTGGTGGTGCCGCTGTCGGGCTGGCTGGGCGGTGCGGGCAAACCGTTGCTGCTGGGCAGCCTCTCGGCGCTGGTGCTCGCCTATCTGGTGCGGTTCCTGGCGGTGGCCTACGGGCCGCTGGAAAACAGCCTGGCGCGTATCCGTCCGTCGTTGCCCGAGGCCGCACGAAGTCTGGGGGTGAGCGGACCACAACTGTTTTGCAAGGTGTATCTGCCACTGTTGCTGCCCGGCACCCTGAGCGCGGCGCTGCTGGTGTTCGTCGATGTGCTCAAGGAAATGCCCGCCACCTTGCTGATGCGCCCGTTTGGCTGGGACACCCTGGCGGTGCGGATCTTTGAAATGACCAGTGAAGGGGAATGGGCGCGGGCCTCGTTGCCGGCGCTGACCCTGGTACTGGTTGGGTTGTTGCCGGTCGTCGGGCTGATCCGACGCTCCGCACGACAAATCGGTTAGGTGCCAGTCCTACAGCTTGCGGCTACAATGCGCGGCATTCGGTGTGCCGCGTCTTTCGAGGCGGGTTGGCGCATGTGTCTGCAGGCCTTGTAATCCAAGGCGCTCGGCACTGGCGGCAACTCTGCGCACCTTCGCCAAGCCCGGAAGGAGACACCCATGGGACAGCGTACGCCTCTGTATGACCTGCATCTCGCCCTCGGCGCGAAAATGGTCGATTTTGGCGGTTGGGATATGCCTTTGCATTACGGCTCGCAGGTTGAGGAGCACCATCAGGTGCGGCGCGACTGCGGGGTGTTCGATGTATCTCATATGACCGTGATCGATGTCAGCGGTCTTCAGGCCAAGGAATGGCTCCAGCACTTGCTGGCCAATGACGTCGATCGATTGCACGGCTGCGGCCGCGCGTTGTACAGCGCCATGCTCAATGAGCAGGGCGGGGTAGTGGACGACATGATCGTCTACCGTACCGAAACTGGTTACCGGCTGGTGGTCAACGCCGCCACCCGTGACCAGGACATGGCCTGGATGCAGGCGCAACTGGGCAGCTATCAAGTGCAACTCCGGGAGCGCTCCGAGCTGGCCATGCTCGCCATTCAGGGTCCCCATGCGCGGCACAAGATCGCCGAACTGGTGACCCAGTCCCGTGGCACCCTGATCCATCAGCTCAAGCCGTTCGAAGGCCAGGCCGACGGCGACTGGTTTATTGCCCGCACCGGTTATACCGGCGAAGACGGCCTGGAAATTGTCCTGCCTGCCGACCAGGCGCCGGGTTTTTTCAACGATCTGGTGGGCGCCGGTATTTCCCCCATCGGCCTCGGTGCCCGCGATACCTTGCGTCTGGAAGCCGGCATGAACCTGTACGGCCAGGATATTCACCAGCAGGTGTCACCCCTGGCCGCCAACATGGCCTGGAGCATCGCCTGGGAGCCAGCGGGGCGTAACTTCATCGGCCGCGCCGCGCTGGAGGCGGAAAAGGCTGCCGGGGTGCAATTCAAATTAGTGGGACTGGTCCTGGAAGAACGTGGGGTTCTGCGCGCTCATCAGGTGGTTCGTATCGCCAATGTTGGCGAAGGGGAGATCACCAGTGGTAGTTTCTCACCTACGCTGAGCAAATCCATTGCCCTGGCGCGCGTACCGACGGCGACTGCCGACCGGGCCGAAGTGGAAATCCGCGGCAAGTGGTACCCGGTGCGAGTGGTCAAGCCGACCTTCGTACGCCATGGCAAAACCCTGATCTAACTATTTTCCGGCAGGCCTATGGCCGCTGACATTTCTTCTTGAGGACACAGACTATGAGCAATATCCCTGCCGACCTGCGTTTTGCCGAAAGTCATGAGTGGGCCCGTCTGGAAGCCGACGGCACCGTGACCGTCGGGATCTCCGACCATGCTCAGGAAGCCTTGGGTGATGTGGTGTTTGTTGAGCTGGCTGAGGTTGGTGCCACTTTTGAAGCGCAAGGCCAGGCGGGTGTGGTTGAGTCGGTGAAGGCTGCTTCGGATATCTACTCGCCGGTTGCTGGCGAGGTGATTGCGGTCAACGAAGATTTGGGTGGTAGTCCTGAGCTGCTGAACTCTGACCCGTACGGCGCCTGGATCTTCAAGCTCAAGCCAAGCAACCCAGCTGACCTGGACAAATTGCTCGACGCCGCCGGCTACAAAGCCGCCATCGGCGAGTAAACGCAAAACCAATGTGGGAGGGGGTTTGCCCCCTCCCACATTATGTGATCAGCTTGCTTTCAATACCGCTTTGACCGCCGCCACAGCCCGCTCCACATCCGCCTCCGTCATCGCTGTAAACATCGGCAACGACACGATCAAACGCCCAACACGCTCCGCCACCGGGAACATACCTTCCTTGAACCCTTGTGCCCGATACAGGCTCAGCAGGTGGATCGGCGGGTAGTGATAACCGATGCCGACGCCGTGGGCCTGCATCCGCTCCATAAAGGTGGCGCGGGCAGGCAAACCGTCCTGACGCTCCGGCAATACCAGCTGGAACAGGTGCCAGTTGCTGTTTTCGAAGTCGGCCGGCGGCAGCTGCGCGCCGTACACTTGTTCAAAATCACTGCCAAAGCATTCGAAGTAGTGCCGAGCCAGGTTCTGGCGGTGGGCGGTGATCTTCTCGATATGCGCAAACTGCCCCAGGCCAATGGCGGCGGCGATATCGGTCATGTTGAATTTGCCACCCAACACGTCCACATCCAGGCCATCGAAACCGCTGCGGGTCACGCCTTGCAGGCGGTATTTCTCGGCCAGACGGGCTTCTTCGGCGTTGTTGAGCACCAGGCAGCCGCCTTCGGATGAGGTGATGTTCTTGTTTGCCTGGAAACTGAACGACACAAAGTCGCCGGTAGCGCCGATGCGTTCCCCGTCCCAACTGGAACCCAGGGCCTGGGCGGCGTCCTCGATGATGCGCAGGTTGTACTTGTTGGCCAGCGCGTAAAGCATCGGCATGTCCAGGGGCAAGCCGGCCAGATAGACCGGGATGATCGCCTTGGTGCGCGGGGTAATCGCCGCTTCAACCTGGGCCAGGTCGATGTTGCGGGTCACCGGGTCAATATCGGCGAATACCGGAGTGGCGCCTACCTCCAGAATAACGTTGGCCGTAGCAACCCAGGAAATCGGTGTGGTAATGACTTCATCCCCAGGCCCGATACCGGCGATGCGCAGGGCAATCTCCATGGTGCAGGTGCCGGAGTTGAAAGTGCGTACCGGCCGGCCGCCGAAATATTCCGACAGCTGCGCTTCGAACGCCTGCACCTTCGGCCCGCTGGTGATCCAGCCCGAGCGCAGCACATCGCCGACCGCCGAGATGGTGGCTTCATCAATGGTAGGTTTGGAAAACGGCAGGAAGGGCTGTTGGCTCATGACGAAGAGGGCATCCGTTTCAGGTAGGCGATGAGTAATGGACGTGTCAGCCCTGCATGGTTGCACGGCTCGACTGAATATAGCCTGTCGCCCGTGAATGATTCGTCACGCTCCAGGCAAAAAAATGCCGCTTGAAAAAGCGGCATTTTTTAACGTGCAGGTATTACTCGGTTACAGCGTTCTTCGCGAGGATGGCGTTGGCCAGTTCCATATCCGTGGCTTGCAGGCCAGGGTTATCAGCACGGACCTTCTGCATGGCCGCTTCCAGGTACGGGCCGCGAATGCCGCCGTTGCTGGCGACGAAGCTGCCGGCGTCGTCCTGGGCGGCGACTACCAGCTTGTGGTCCTTGAAGGTCAGGTAGGTCGAGCCGGTGGTGGCACCCGACGAGATGACATTACGCCAGAAGCTATCGGCCATGGCTGAGCCGACAGGGAGGGAGAGCACAGCGAGGGTTGCGACAGCATATTTAAGACGCATGATGGGTGACTCCGGTGGGTTATCTGTACATTTTGATTGTAGTTAACCTGATCCAGTTCCATCACTGACTAAACAGTTTCAACCTTTAAAACCACCCCATCCTGGCCAACCACGCGCACTTGAGCGCCTACGGGCGCATCGGCACCGGTGACCATCCATACGCCATCGCCGACTTTAACCTTGCCCCTGCCATCCACGATCGCCTGATGCACCACGAAGGTGCGTCCGACCAACTCTGAACCGCGCTCATTCAAGCCGGGTTGATCGCTGGCCTTGGCGCCGCTGCGTTGGCGTTTCCACCAGTACACGGCCGTCAATATTGACAACAGGGCGAACAGCAGCAGTTGCCACTCAAGTCCCAGGGGCGGGACGATAAACTTGATCACTCCCACGGCGGCTGCGGCGATACCCATCCACAACAGGTAGCCTCCCGCGCCGAACACCTCGAGAATCAACAACACGGTGCCCAGCGCCAGCCAGTCCCAGAACGAAAGGTGCTGCAGGAAATCCCACATGATGGCGACCTCAGCCTTTCTTGCTGTCGAAAGTCGCTCTGACAATCTCGCCGATACCGCCCACGGCACCGATCACCTGGCTGGCTTCCAGCGGCATCAGGATCACCTTGCTGTTGTTGGCCGACGCCAGCTTGCCCAGGGCATCGATATATTTCTGCGCGACGAAGTAGTTCACCGCCTGCACGTTACCGGATGCGATCGCTTCCGATACCACCTGGGTCGCCCGGGCTTCAGCCTCGGCCTGGCGCTCACGCGCTTCGGACTCAAGGAAGGCGGCCTGGCGGCTACCCTCGGCCTCGAGGATCTGCGCTTGCTTCTTGCCCTCGGCGGTGAGGATCGCCGAGGCTCGCAGGCCTTCGGCTTCGAGGATCTGCGCACGCTTGATCCGCTCGGCTTTCATCTGCCCGGACATGGCCGCCATCAGGTCGGCAGGCGGGCTGATGTCCTTGATTTCGATACGGGTGATCTTGATGCCCCACGGCGCCGTGGCTTCGTCGACGGTGCGCAGCAGTTTTTCATTGATACCGTCGCGCTGGCTCAGCATCGCATCCAGCTCCATGGAGCCAAGCACCGTACGGATATTGGTTTGCAGCAAATTGCGGATGGCATGCTCGAGGTTGTTCACCTCATACGCGGCCTGGGCCGTGTTCACCACCTGGAAGAAGCACACGGCGTCGATCTGCACGGTGGCGTTGTCGGCGGTA
This sequence comes from Pseudomonas sp. R11-23-07, assembly GCF_003852295.1. Classification (NCBI taxonomy): domain Bacteria; kingdom Pseudomonadati; phylum Pseudomonadota; class Gammaproteobacteria; order Pseudomonadales; family Pseudomonadaceae; genus Pseudomonas; species Pseudomonas sp. R11-23-07. Next base: position 5,412,715 of record NZ_CP027761.1, on the reverse strand, counting down.
ATCACTTCCTGGGGGGGAATATCCAGCACGCTTTCCATCACGTTGATCTTGCGGCCGATGCGGTCCATGACCGGGATGATGATGTTGAGGCCGGGCTTGAGGGTGTTGGTATAGCGGCCAAAACGTTCGACCGTCCATTGGTAGCCCTGGGGCACCACTTTGAAACCCATGAACAGGATGGCAATGGCCAACCCCACGAAAAGAAGCAGTACGGTGCCGATCTGCATAACGATTCCCTATCTGATGATGTCGGTGACATGACGTTCGGTCGAGTGTAACGGTCTCGTCACGGATAAGGACGGTTTCAGTGCCCAACAAACAAAGGATTTGTTTCTGAATCCCCAGGGGTCACCCTCAGGACTTCCGCCAGCGTCGTCAGCCCGGCCTTCACCTTTTGCAGGCCGGCCATGCGCAGGCTGTGCATGCCTTGCCCGAGAGCCGCACGGCGCAAGGCCTGCACGTCCGCGCCAGGGGTGATCAGCGCCTTGAGGGTTTCGTCCACCGTCATGATCTCATAGAGCCCGGCTCTGCCCTGATAACCACTGTCGCGGCATTCCACGCAGCCGGCGGCTTCGTAGGCGTCGGCCACGGCGCGTTTGCAATGGGAGCACAGCACACGCACCAAGCGTTGCGCCATGACGCCTATCAGCGTTGCCTTGATCAAATAATGAGCGATCCCCAGTTCCTGCAAGCGGCTGATCGCGCTCGGCGCGTCGTTGGTATGCAGGGTCGACAGCACCAGGTGCCCGGTCAGCGCGGCCTGGATCGCCATTTCGGCGGTTTCCCGGTCGCGAATCTCGCCGATCATGATGATGTCCGGGTCCTGGCGCAGTAACGCGCGGATACCGCTGGCGAAGGTCAGGTCGATGTTGTGCTGGACCTGCATCTGGTTGAACGCCGGTTCGACCATCTCGATGGGGTCCTCCACGGTGCACAGGTTGACCTCCCGGCTCGCCAGTTGCTTGAGGGTGGCGTAAAGCGTGCTGGTCTTGCCCGAGCCGGTCGGGCCGGTGACCAGGATAATGCCGTGGGCCTGTCGGGTCATGGCCTGCCAGCGCTGTTGATCTTCGGCAGACAAGCCCAGCTGGTCGAAATCCTTGAGCAGCACCTGGGGGTCAAAAATGCGCATGACCAGCTTCTCGCCAAAAGCGGTGGGCAAGGTCGAAAGGCGCAGTTCCACTTCAGCCCCCGCCGGGGTTTTCATCTTGATGCGCCCATCCTGGGGTTTGCGCTTCTCTGCCACGTTCATACGGCCAAGGCTTTTCAGGCGGCTGACGACAGCGGTGGTGACCTGTGGCGGAAATTGGTAGACGTCATGCAACAGGCCATCGATGCGAAAGCGCACACGACCCTGTTCGCGGCAGGGCTCTATATGAATATCGCTCGCCCGCTGACCAAAGGCGTACTGCAGCAGCCAGTCGACGATATTGACGATATGTGCGTCATCGGCGTGCGGCTCCTTATCGCTGGCGCCGAGGTTGAGCAGGTCGGCATTGCCGGGCGCTGTCATTTTTTGATCGGCCCCACTGACCGATTTGGCCAACCGATAGAACTCGCTGATACAGCGCTGGATCGCCTGGGGATTGGCCACCACGCGCTTGACCGTGCGTTTGAGTACTTGGGAAAGCCCGGCCTCCCAGCCGCTGACATGGGGTTGAGCGCTGGCGATCGTGACGCTACGCGCATCCACGGCGACTGCGAGGATGGCGTGGCGCTGGGCAAAGGCATGGGACATCAACGGCACCACCGTCGCGACGTCGATCTTCAGCGGATCAATGCGCAGGTAAGGTTGCTCGACCTGCCGGGCCAGCCATTGGGTTAACGTTTCCAGGCACGGCCCTTCGGCGGCGATACGCTCCAGGGGATGCTGGGCGCTGGTGGGCGCGGACGACAGCCGTTGCGCCATCTCCGCCGTGATCAGCTCCTGCTCGAGCAATGCAGGCAGCAACGGATGCAGTTCCAGGGGGCGATCTGGCAGGGCGGCGGACATGAGGGTTTCCTGGTGGGCGTCGGGTGTAATTCCAGGCTAGCCAGCTTCTGAAAATCCTCCTTGTGCGTGTATTGCAGGTTTTTACCGCGACGTTGCGGCCACGGCTTGAAGCCGCGCGCAGTCAGCCGGCCGCAGCTCCAGGGAACACACGCTGATCAGGTTTCGAATCTTTTCACCGATCACCTGGGCGCGGTGCCAGCTCAGGCCGCCCATCATGATGTCGATGCGCAGCAGGTCGTCTTCCCTGTTCACGCTCACCTGACTGGGCGTGAGAAATTGCAGCGCGAAGTAATTCAACACCCGACACAGCACGTCCGGCTCCGCCTCCGCGACGATCCGATAATGCGCCTCGCAGTGAAGGCTATCGACGGCCCATGCATCGGCGCGGGTAACAGAGTGAGCGGTTTCGACGGCGTGCATGCTGATTCTCCAAATTCGACTGAAGAAATTTTTACACGCAGCGGCTGAGATTTCTTATCTAAAATCGAACAGATTGGCAGATAATCGAATCAATCAATTCAGCGTAATCAACTTATAAGGTATTTCTATGCAAAGCGAACTGGACGCTTATGACCGTCGTATCCTGGCCCTGCTCCAAGAGGACGCTTCGCTCTCCAGCGCACAGATCGCCGAGCAGGTCGGCCTCTCGCAGTCACCATGCTGGCGGCGTATTCAGCGGCTCAAGGAGGATGGCGTGATCCGTGGCCAGGTCACCTTGCTGGACCGCAAGAAAATCGGCCTCAACACGCAGATTTTCGCCGAGGTCAAACTCAACGCCCACGGTCGGTCCAACTTCACCGAGTTTACCGAGGCGATTCGTGGCTTTCCGGAAGTGCTGGAGTGTTATGTGCTGATGGGCGCGGTGGATTTTCTATTGCGTATTGTTGCGTCGGACATCGAGGCGTACGAGCGGTTTTTCTTCGACAAGTTGTCGATGGTGCCGGGGATTCAGGAGGTTAATTCGATTGTGGCGTTGTCGGAAATAAAATCCACAACCAGCCTGCCAGTATTGCGCTAGCAGGTCCGGCCCTATCGGGAGCAAGCCCCCTCCCACAGTTGACCGAGTTCCTACTTTGGAATGCAGTTATATGTGGGAGGGGGCTTGCCCCCGATGGCGATATCACAGACGCAGAAGCATCTTCCAGGCACGATTCTGATAAACCGCAATCGCCTGGTGCATCCGCGCGTCCAGCGACTCATCGGTGATCGGTTGGTTAGCCAGGTGCGCCAGCTTGTTCAGTTCGCCGTACAAACGGTCCAGTTCCGGAATATCCACCACCTGACGGGCATGGTGCAGCCAGGCCTGGATGCGCTCGATACGCGGCAGTTGCTCGGCCAGGTCTTCCGGCTGTTGCTGGTAGCGCGGCAGTTGCAGGGCAACGGCGTCGTCGGCCAGCAGGCGCGGTAGCCAGTTGGTGATTTGCGCAGCGCCCTGGCGGTTGCCGCGCACGTTACGCTCGGCGGTCCAGGTGCGGGCCAGCAGCCAGCGCGAGGTGTTCAGGGAGAACAGGCCCCAGCGCACGTCCTGCAGCTCTTCAACGAACTGCTCCGGCGCGGCTTTGCGGATGTCTTCATCGTCGTCACCGGCCTGGACCAGCGGGCGCCAGTCTTCCAGCAACGCATCCAGGACACTGCGCAATTCGCTGGTGGATTGACGCGGCGCGGCTTGGCCGAGACTGCCGATCAGCGCGCGCAATTCACCGAGGGTCTCGACCCAGTCCTGCAGCAAGCGCCAGTGGCCATTGAAGCGATATTGCTCGGCCAGGCGCTGGCTGCTGCCCAGCAAGTGCCACATGATTGCGGCGAAGGCATCGTCCAGCGGCATTTCGGCGTGGATCTGCGGTGCCGGCAGGCTCAAGGAATAGCTGCTGGCGTCGTACAGGCGATAGCCACGTTCGGCCTTGCTGATGTCACAGGGCATCAGCGCCAGGGTCGCGGCCAGTTCGGCGGCCAGTTCCAGCAGGGCGGCCGGTTCGCCTTCGCGCAGTTCCAGTTCCAGCTCGCAGATTTCTTCCTTCTGCTTGCCGACCACCACGTGGCCCAGGTCCAGGGCGGCTTCGATCACTACCTTGGCCTTGCCGCGACCCCAGGCGATTTCGGCGCGCTCGCGCACGAAGTCGGTGGTGAAGATCGGCTTGAGGGTCTTTTTGTCCAGCTCGGCCAGTTGCTCGGGCCAGCATTCGCCGTCGAGTTTCTTCACGTCGAGCTTGGCCTTGGGCAGGTCCCAGTTGTATTCGTTACGTTCCGACAAACCGGCGACGCTCTGGCCACGGGTCTTGAGGGTCTGGATGATGCTGTCACCGTCCTTGCGCAAGCGCAGGGCCACCTTGGCCTGGGCCAGGTCGCGCTCGGGGGTGTCGAAGTACTGATTCATCAACTCACGGCGTTCCCAGCCACTTTTGTTGCGTTTTTTCAGTAGCGGGTGCTCACGCAGCGCGGCGAGTGTTTCGCGGCTGACACGGAGCTTGATTTCGGTTTCTTTCTGCATGGCCGGAAAATCCAGGATCGGGAGCGCAGCCGGGGAAAAGTGTGGCTGCCAAGGTCGTGCAGTGTACAGGACTGAGCCCGGCAACGTGCCGCAACGGTTTATTGTGTCGTGCAGATGGCTCTATAGTGGGGTTCATCCGGGAAGTTGGAGACCGCGCATGCCGTTACCGTCCATGAAAGAGCAGTTCGCCGCGTTGATTGCCGCGCCGTCGGTCAGTTGCACTCAAGCGTCGCTGGACCAGACCAATCGCCCGGTGATCGACCTGCTCGCCACCTGGCTGGGCGACCTGGGCTTCTCCATCGACATCCAGCAGGTCAGCCCTGGCAAGTTCAACCTGTTGGCAAGTTTCGGCAGTGGCCCCGGTGGCCTGGTGCTGGCTGGCCATAGCGACACGGTGCCCTACGACGCGGCACTGTGGGAAACCGACCCGCTCAAGCTGACAGAAGTCGACGGCCGCTGGGTAGGATTGGGCAGTTGCGACATGAAGGGTTTTTTTGCGCTGGCGATTGAAGCGGTGCTGCCGCTGCTGGACCAACCGTTCAAGCAACCGCTGCTGATCCTCGCCACCTGCGATGAAGAAAGCTCGATGTCCGGTGCCCGCGCACTGGCCGAGGCGGGGCGGCCATTGGGCCGGGCGGCGGTGATCGGCGAACCGACCGGCCTCAAGCCGGTCCGCCTGCACAAAGGCGTGATGATGGAGCGCATCGACATTCTTGGCCGCAGCGGCCATTCGTCGGACCCAAGCCTTGGTCACAGCGCCCTTGAAGCCATGCACGACGCCATCGGCGAACTGCGCGGCCTGCGCCTTGCCTGGCAGCGCGAATACCGCAACCCGCAGTTCAGCGTGCCGCAGCCGACCCTGAACTTCGGCTGCATCCATGGCGGCGACAACCCCAACCGCATCTGTGGCCAATGCTCCCTGGAGTTCGACCTGCGTCCCTTGCCGGGCATGGACCCTGCGGTGCTGCGCGCCGCCATCCGGCAAAAACTCGAGCCCCTGGCCGAGCGGCATAAGGTCAGGATCGATTACGCGCCGCTGTTCCCGGAAGTACCGCCCTTCGAGCAGCCGGAAGACGCCGAGTTGGTGAGGGTGGCGGAACGTTTGACCGGCCACCGTGCCGAAGCAGTGGCGTTCGGCACCGAAGCGCCTTATCTTCAGCGCCTTGGTTGCGAAACCCTGGTGCTCGGCCCTGGCGATATCGCCTGTGCGCACCAGCCGGGTGAATACCTCGAAATGTCACGCTTGACGCCTACAGTGCGTCTATTGCGGGAACTGATCGAACATTACTGCCTGAAACCTGCATAAATTAACCCCTGCCTGTTCGTACATAGAAAGGAGAGTGAGCGTGTCGCCAAGCCTGTTCCGACGATAACCATCAGCCCGCTGTGCGCTTTCACGATTGATCCTTTTTTGGCTGCTTTTTATTACAGGCCCAGGTGTTATGCCCGACTACGTTAATTGGCTTCGTCACGCTTCGCCCTACATCAATGCCCACCGCGACTGCACCTTTGTGGTCATGCTGCCTGGCGATGGGGTGGAACACCCGAACTTCGGCAATATCGTCCACGACCTGGTGCTGTTGCACAGCCTGGGTGTGCGACTGGTGCTGGTGCACGGCTCGCGTCCGCAAATTGAAGCGCGCCTTGAAGCGCGCGGCCTTACCCCGGCTTATCACGAAGGTTTGCGCATTACCGATGCGGCGACGCTCGAGTGCGTGATCGACGCGGTGGGGCAGTTGCGTATTGCCATCGAAGCGCGCTTGTCCATGGACATGGCATCATCGCCCATGCAGGGCTCGCGCCTGCGGGTGGCCAGCGGCAACCTGGTGACCGCGCGGCCAATTGGTGTGCTCGAAGGCGTGGACTATCACCACACTGGCGAAGTGCGCCGGGTCGACCGCAAGGGCATCAACCGGCTGCTGGACGAGCGCTCCATCGTACTGCTGTCGCCGTTGGGTTATTCGCCCACCGGTGAGATTTTCAACCTGGCCTGCGAAGACGTTGCCACCCGTGCCGCCATCGACCTGGGCGCCGACAAATTGCTGCTGTTTGGTGCCGACCTGGGCCTGATCGATGAAAACGGCCGACTGGTGCGTGAGTTGCGTCCGCAGCAAGTGCCGGCGCACCTGCAGCGCCTGGGCAGCAACTATCAGGCCGAGCTGCTCGATGCCGCCGCCGAAGCCTGTCGTGGTGGGGTGGGGCGCAGCCATATTGTCAGCTACGTCGAAGACGGCGCCTTGCTCACCGAACTGTTCACCCGCGACGGCGGCGGTACGCTGGTCGCCCAGGAGCAATTCGAACTGGTGCGCGAAGCGGCGATTGAAGACGTCGGCGGTTTGCTCGACCTGATCAGCCCGCTGGAAGAGCAGGGCATTCTGGTGCGTCGTTCCCGGGAAGTGCTCGAGCGTGAGATCGAGCAGTTCAGCGTGGTCGAGCGTGAAGGCATGATCATCGCCTGCGCGGCGTTGTATCAGATCGCCGATTCGGATGCGGGTGAGCTGGCATGCCTGGCGGTGAACCCGGAATACCGCCATGGCGCACGCGGCGATGTATTGATCGAGCGCATCGAGACCCGTGCCCGGGCCCAGGGCCTGAAGACTTTGTTTGTCCTCACCACCCGCACCGCCCACTGGTTCCGTGAACGCGGCTTTGTACCAAGCAGCGTGGACCGCCTGCCGTCGGCGCGGGCGTCGCTGTACAACTATCAGCGCAACTCGAAAATTTTCGAGAAGCCTTTGTAAACCCACTCCAGCAACACTACCTAACCAAATGTGGGAGGGGGCTTGCCCCCGATAGCAGTGGGTCAGTTAACTGATAAGTCGCTGACAGACCGCAATCGGGAGCAAGCCCCCTCCCACATTCGAGACCTGCCCCTTCAAAAACTTCCCCAAGGCTTCAGAACCTTTCATTCGTGCCGATACGATAAAAAGGCCGTCGCGTTGACATCAAAAGAAACTAATCCCGATACAAAAACTGTAACAAATTGACGGGAGGATGTGCCTTTGGCCATGATGGCGTCGCCTTTTTGATCGTGGGTGACGTATGCAGCAGAACGTCAACATTAAGCGATCTAAAAAAGTGCTGATAAATACCCTTTAGGAATTAGCTCGTGGGATGGTCTGTCTAGCCTGACCAGCCCGATGCGTGAATGCGCTTATTCCTGAATCGTATGAAAAAGAATGAAACAATTCTTTTTGGGTGTATGAAAAACTCATTACCCTGCAGGGACCAAATCAACTGCGATTAGACGAAGGTAGTAGACACATAAGGTTGCGATTGACTTGGTAGTCACTATCTGGCGCTAATCGCGCATCTGTGGATCGAGGGCGTCAGACCCGAGACCAAAGAAATACAAAAATTAGAAATGAGAGGAGCGGTACATGAAGAAGTCCACCTTGGCTGTGGCTGTAGCTTTGGGCGCCATCGCCCAGCAAGCAGGCGCTGCCGGTTTCATCGAAGACAGTAAAGTAACGCTGGGTCTGCGTAACTTCTACATCAACACCGACAACCGCGATTCGGCCGCTGGCACTGCAGCCAACAAGCGTGCCGGTGTGCAAAACAAGCAGGAAGAATGGGGCCAGGGCTTCGACCTGCGCTTCATCTCCGGTTACACCCAAGGCACCGTAGGCTTCGGTCTCGACGCTATCGGCCTGCTGGGTGTTCGCCTGGACTCCGGCGGCGGCACCAACGGCGCCACGGCGAGCTCCTACGGTGGCACCGTGTTCCCGAGCAAGTCCAATGGCGAAGCCGTTGATAACTACTCGAGCCTGGGCCTGACTGCCAAAGCCAAGATCTCCCAGACTGAACTGAAGCTGGGTACGCTGCAGCCAAAGCTGCCGGTCATCGTGACCAACGACGGTCGTCTGCTGCCGCAGACCTTCCAGGGTGGCCAGATCACCAGTAACGATGTCTACAAAGACCTGACGCTGGTTGCCGGTCAGATCGAAAAAGCCAAGGGCCGTAACTCCAGCAACGTCGACAACCTGTCGATCGCCGGTGCCAACTCCCGTGGTGCAAGCTGGCGCGACAGCAACAAATTCTACTACGCCGGTGGTGACTACAAGATCACCAAGGACCTGACTGCCCAGTACTACTACGGCAATCTGGAAGACTTCTACAAGCAGCACTTCCTGGGCCTGACCCATAACTGGGCCATCGGTCCTGGCGTACTGAAGTCTGACCTGCGTTATTTCAACAGCTCGGATGACGGCAAGAACGGCCACGAGTCGGCTTACTTCTCCTCGGGCAACTACAGCGGCGTGAACTCCGGTCGTGGCAAGGTCGATAACAACCTGTACAGCGGCCTGTTCCTGTACACCGTTGCCGGTCACACCTTCGGTGGTGGTTACCAGGTCAGCAACGGCAGCAGCGACTTCCCTTGGTTGAACCAGGGTGACGGCTCGTCGGCTTACCTGACCACTGACATGCAAATCGCCAAGTTCGCCCGTGCTGGCGAACGTACCTGGCAAGCTCGCTACTCCTACGACTTCGCCAAGGTTGGCGTGCCTGGCTTGACCGCCGGTGTCGTGTACCTCAAAGGCACCGACATCGATACCGTCAACGGTAGCCGTGCCGAGTTCACCGGCCAGTCCGAGTGGGAACGTGACATTACGGTTGCGTACGTTGTTCCAGAAGGCGTGTTCAAGAACGTCGGCGTTGCCTGGAAAAACGCTATGTGGCGCAACGATGTTGCTGCCGCGCGCGATCAGGACGAAAACCGTGTAATCGTCAGCTACACCTACGCGTTCAAGTAACTGCTTAAAGCCTTGCCCGGCGCAATGCCGGGCAAGGTTGTTGCTTTCAAGTCGGGCTCAACCCCCGCAAGCCCTTCCTGAAGTCCCTCTTGGTACAGCGTCTCAAGGCCTTCTCGAACCTTGAAAACGATGTTGATCCTCGTCCGCTCCCAAGTCCAATGAACAGATTTTTATATTCTTTTATCGTCTAGATAAATCGATATTTATTCTTTTTAAAATCCTCCCAAACCCTGCACAGTGGGCTCCATAAGCACTCATCAGGAGCCCCACCATGAGCCTAAGACTGGGCGACATCGCCCCCGACTTCGAACAGGATTCCAGCGCCGGCAAGATTCGTTTCCACGAATGGCTGGGTGATAGCTGGGGTGTGCTGTTCTCTCACCCGGCGGACTTTACCCCGGTGTGCACCACCGAACTGGGCTTCACCGCCAAACTCAAGGATGAATTCGCCCAGCGAGGCGTCAAGGCCATCGCTTTGTCGGTTGACCCGGTGGACTCGCACCACAAGTGGATCGAAGACATCAACGAAACCCAGAACACCGTCGTCAATTTCCCGATCCTGGCCGATGCCGACCGCAAGGTCTCGGACCTCTACGACCTGATCCATCCCAACGCCAGTGACACCCTCACTGTGCGCTCCCTGTTTGTGATCGACCCGAACAAGAAAATCCGCCTGACCATTACCTACCCGGCCAGCACCGGCCGTAACTTCCACGAAATCCTGCGGGTGATCGACTCGCTGCAGCTGACCGACAACCATAAGGTCGCCACTCCCGCCAATTGGCAGGACGGTGATGAGGTGGTGATCGTGCCGTCGCTCAAGGACGAGGAAGAGATCAAGAAACGCTTTCCCAAGGGCTATAGGGCAGTGAAGCCATACCTGCGGCTTACCCCGCAACCCAATCGTTAACACAGGACCCATGTGGGAGGGGGCTTGCTCCCGATTGCGGTGGGTCAGTCAATGCACTTGTTACTGAAAGACCGCTATCGGGAGCAAGCCCCCTCCCACATTTTCACCGTTCACATAGCAGGGGTTTTTCAGGCCGTTTCGACGGCCTTTTTTTTCGCCTGGCGATCTGTTTATCTCATATGTTTTTATGGAATAAACAAATGAATAAATAAGATTTAAAGATATATAAATCTACTGCTAAGGTCTGTTCCATCTTGGCGCCATCGCCACACAGCGAACCGCCGACACTTGCTCAAGGAATACTTGCATGCTGGTCGTAACACTTGGAGGCAGTCCCAGTCAGCGTTCCCGCTCCGGGGTCTTGCTGGAGAAAACCCGTCAATGGCTGCAGGACCAGGGCGTGGAAGTGGTGAGTTACCAGATCCGCGACTTTCCGGCTGAAGACCTGCTGCACGCACGGTTCGACAGCCCCAAGGTCATCGACCTGTTGCAGCAAGTGGCGAATGCCGATGGTCTGGTGATCGCCACGCCGGTGTACAAGGCGTCGTTCTCCGGTGCCTTGAAGACCGTACTCGACCTGCTGCCCGAGCGCGCCCTGGCCCACAAGGTGGTCTTGCCGATGGCCACCGGCGGCAGCATCGCGCACATGCTGGCGGTGGATTACGCCCTCAAGCCCGTGCTGTCGGCGCTCAAAGCGCAGGAATTGCTCCATGGGATCTTTGCCGAAGACAGCCAGATCGCCTACGGCGAAGGCAGTGCCCAGGCGCAATTGGTGCCCGTGCTCGAACAGCGCTTGCACGAAGCTCTGGAGCAGTTTTACAGCGCCATGGCCCGCCGCCCGAAACCGCTCGACCCGCATGTACTCAATGAACGCCTGTTGAGTGCTCGCTGGAGCATTTAAGCCTTACCCGACATCTGGAAACACTCACCTTACTCAGCCGCCAACGGCCAAGCAGGTGCCGCCAATACCCTAATCGCACATTTGGAGAGCGCCATGCGCACTGTCATTTTGCGTCGCGGTCTGGTCGCACTGTTTGCTGCGGCTGTGTCCTTCGGCGCCATCGTTCAAGCCCACGCCGCAGAAACCCTGCGCATCGGTTACCAGAAATACGGCACGCTGGTGCTGCTCAAGGCCAAGGGCACCCTGGAGAAACGCCTGGCAGCCCAGGGCGTGCAGGTGCAATGGACCGAATTCCCCGGTGGCCCGCAATTACTCGAGGGCCTGAACGTCGGCTCCATCGACTTTGGCGTCACCGGCGAAACCCCACCCGTGTTCGCCCAGGCCGCCGGTGCGGATCTGCTTTACGTGGCCTACGAGCCGCCCGCGCCGACCAGTGAAGCGATCCTGGTACCCAAGGATTCGACGATCAAAACGGTGGCCGAGCTCAAGGGCAAGAAGATCGTGCTGAACAAAGGCTCCAACGTGCACTACCTGCTGGTTCGTGCGCTGGAAGACGCCGGCCTTGCCTACACCGACGTGAAAACCGTGTTCCTGCCGCCCGCCGATGCCCGCGCCGCCTTCGAACGCGGCAGTGTGGACGCCTGGGTGATCTGGGACCCGTACCAGGCCGCCGCCGAGAAACAACTGCAAGCGCGCACCCTGCGCGACGGCACCGGCATCGCCGACAACCACCAGTTTTACCTGGCGACCAAGCCCTACGCCGAACAGCACCCAGAAGTGATCAAGGCGCTGGTGGAAGAAGTGCGCGCCGTGGGCGAATGGTCCAAGGCCAACCCGCAGGAAGTGACGGACCAGGTCGCGCCGTTGCTCGGCCTGCCCGCTGATATCACCCTGACCTCGGTGAAACGCCAGGGCTACGGGGCGCTGTTCCTGACGCCCGAAGTGGTCGCGGCCCAGCAGAAAATCGCCGACAGCTTCTACCAGCTCAAATTGATTCCCAAGCCCTTGAGCATCAAGGACGTGATCTGGACCCCACCCGCCTCGGTTGCCAAAGCGCCGTAATCCGACTTCTTCAGGAGACAACTCCATGAGCCTCAATATTTTCTGGTTCCTGCCTACCCACGGCGACGGTCATTACCTTGGCACCGCCGAAGGCGCTCGCGCCGTCGATCACGGTTACCTGCAACAAGTAGCCCAGGCCGCTGACCGCCTGGGCTTCGGTGGGGTGTTGATCCCCACCGGGCGCTCTTGCGAAGACTCGTGGCTGGTGGCTGCCTCGCTGATTCCGGTGACCCAGCGTTTGAAATTTCTGGTTGCGCTGCGCCCCGGGATTATTTCCCCGACGGTGGCCGCGCGCCAGGCGGCGACCCTGGACCGCCTGTCCGGTGGCCGTGCGCTGTTCAACCTGGTGACCGGTGGTGACCCGGAAGAACTGGCCGGCGACGGCTTGTTCCTCAGTCACGAAGAGCGCTACCAGGCGTCGGTGGAATTCACGCGCATCTGGCGTCGCGTGCTGGAAGGCGAGACCGTGGATTACGACGGCGAGCACATCAGCGTCAAAGGCGCCAAGTTGCTCTACCCGCCAATCCAGCAGCCACGCCCGCCGCTGTATTTCGGCGGTTCGTCCGAAGCGGCCCAGGACCTGGCAGCCGAACAGGTGGAAATGGTACTGACCTGGGGCGAACCCCCGGCAGCGGTGGCGGAAAAAATCGAACAAGTACGGGCCAAGGCCGCCAAGCTTGGGCGCACTCTGCGCTTTGGTATTCGCTTGCATGTGATCGTGCGTGAAACCAACGAGGAGGCGTGGAAAGCCGCCGATAAACTGATCTCCCACTTGGACGACGAAACCATCGCCCGCGCCCAGGCGTCCCTGGCGCGCTTCGATTCGGTGGGCCAGCAGCGCATGGCGGCCTTGCATGGCGGCAGTCGCGACAACCTGGAAGTCAGCCCCAATCTGTGGGCCGGGGTCGGCCTGGTGCGCGGCGGTGCGGGCACTGCGCTGGTGGGCGATGGCCCAACGGTTGCGGCACGGGTCAAGGAATACGCAGACCTGGGCATCGACACCTTTATCTTCTCCGGTTATCCCCACCTGGAAGAGTCGTATCGGGTCGCGGAACTGCTGTTCCCGCACCTGGATATCGAACGTCCCGAACTGCCGAAAAGCGCCGGCTACGTCAGCCCGTTCGGCGAGATGGTGGCCAACGACATCCTTCCCAAAGCTGCGTCGCAGAGCTGAGGGGGCGCCATGAACCTGGAAAAAATCAGCCATCGCGTAGCGCCCTGGGTGCTGCCGATTCTATTGCTGGCGGTGTGGCAGTTGTCGGTGACGGCAGGTTGGTTGTCGACGCGCATTCTTCCGGCGCCCAGTGCGGTCATCGAGGCTGGCATCAACCTGGTCCGCAGCGGCGAAATCTGGACGCACCTGGCGATCAGCGGCTGGCGCGCGGGCCTGGGCTTTGTGATCGGTGGCAGCATCGGCCTGGCCCTGGGCTTTATCACCGGCCTGTCGAAGTGGGGCGAGCGTCTGCTGGACAGCTCGGTGCAGATGATCCGCAACGTGCCGCACCTGGCGCTGATTCCCTTGGTGATCCTGTGGTTCGGGATTGACGAGACCGCGAAGATTTTCCTGGTGGCCCTGGGCACGTTGTTCCCGATCTACCTGAACACTTACCACGGCATCCGCAACGTCGACCCGGCGCTGGTGGAAATGTCGCGCAGCTACGGCTTGTCCGGCTTCAGCCTGTTCTGGCAAGTGATCCTGCCGGGCGCGTTGCCGTCGATCCTGGTGGGCGTGCGCTTTGCCCTGGGCTTTATGTGGTTGACGCTGATCGTGGCGGAAACCATCTCGGCCAGTTCCGGCATCGGTTACCTGGCGATGAACGCCCGCGAGTTCCTGCAGACCGACGTGGTGGTGCTGGCCATCGTCATGTACGCGATCCTCGGTAAGCTGGCCGACCTGGCGGCGCGAGGCCTGGAACGGGTGTGGCTGCGCTGGCACCCGGCGTATCAAGTGAATAAGGGAGGTGCGGCATGACGGCTCAACAACCCCCGCGCCTGCTCAAGGGCATCCCCCTGGCGGTGCGCAAATTGCGCAAATCCTTTGGCGCTCGCGAAGTGCTCAAGGACATCGACCTGCATATCCCGGCCGGCCAATTCGTGGCGGTGGTCGGCCGCAGCGGCTGTGGCAAAAGTACCTTGCTGCGCCTGCTGGCGGGGCTGGACAAGGCCAGTGGCGGCGAGCTGCTGGCGGGCTCCGCGCCGCTGCATGAGGCAATCGAAGACACGCGGCTGATGTTCCAGGAAGCGCGCTTGCTGCCGTGGAAAAAGATCATCGACAACGTCGGCCTGGGCCTTACGGGCAACTGGCGCCCCAAGGCGTTGCAAGCGCTGGAGGCGGTGGGCCTGGCCGAGCGCGCCGAGGAGTGGCCGGCAGCCTTGTCCGGTGGCCAGAAACAGCGCGTCGCGTTGGCGCGGGCCTTGATTCACCAGCCGCGCCTGTTGCTGCTTGACGAACCGCTGGGCGCGCTGGATGCCCTGACACGTATCGAGATGCAGCAACTGATCGAAAACCTGTGGCGCAAACACGGCTTTACCGTGCTGCTGGTCACCCATGACGTCAGTGAAGCCGTGGCGATTGCCGACCGGGTCATCCTGATCGAAGACGGCGAAATCGGCCTGGACCTGATGGTGGACCTGCCCCGTCCCCGCGCCCGTGGCTCACATCGCCTGGCCGCGCTGGAAGCCGAAGTGCTCAACCGCGTGCTGTCGCTGCCCGGCTCACCGCCGGAACCCGAACCTGTTTCACCGCTGCCGACGCAATTGCGTTGGGCTCAATAACTCGCAGAGGAAAAATCATGACTATCAAAGCCATCAACGTGCGTAACCAGTTCAAAGGCACCATCAAGGAAATCGTGGTGGGCGACGTGTTGTCGGAAATCGATGTGCAGACGGCGTCCGGCATCGTCACCTCGGTGATCACCACTCGCTCGGTCAAGGAGCTGGAGTTGGTGATTGGCAGTGAAGTGATTGCCTTCGTGAAATCGACCGAGGTGTCGATCGCCAAACTGTGAGTGTTTGAGTTGATCGTTCCCACGCTCTGCGTGGGAATGCCGCCTGGGACGCTCCGCGTCCCGCTGCATAAAAGTGACGCAGAGCGTCACGGGATGCATTCCCACGCAGAGCGTGGGAACGATCATTAGAAGACTCAGCGCTTGGGCAAATACACCGGCAAATAAAGCCCCACATACGCATCAAACACCCGCATCCCTTCCTCCGCCATGCGCGGCGTGATCTGCCCATGCTGATACACCGAACGCGCATACACGCGGTCACTGAGCTCCAATGCCAGGGCAAACACATCCACATCGCTGGGTAGCGTCGGCACTTCGAAGTGGCGATTGAACACGTCGAGCATCAGATCCCCCAATTCCAGGTCATGCTGACGATCCGCCTGGGTGACTTCGGTCAAGCCATGCTGGGCCAGGATCAACTGGCGGGCTGCGGCATCATTGCTGTAGACGGTGAGCATGCGCTGCTCGACGATGCAGGACAGGTCGCGCCAGGTCTGGAGCGAGTCATGTTCGATGGGCGCCTGGATGGCCGCGCGGAAGGCTGCGTGCACATCCGCCGTCAATGCCTCCAATAACGCCGGCACGCCGGCGAAAAAGTGGTACACCGACGAGGGCGGGATCTGCGCCCGTTCGGCCACGCTGTAGATCGACAGGCCGGCCACGCCTTCGGCCGCCAGCAAGGCGCGGGCGGCGTCCAGGATCGCGTCGATCCGGGCCTGGCTGCGGGCGCGGGGCTTGCGAGGGGCGGCGGGGCGGGGGGGCATGGAAGTCTCCTACAGGGCAGCGGGCATTGTATGAGCAGGAAGGTGTGTTGTCTGCCCAGCCGCTATCGGGAGCAAGCCCCCTCCCACACTTGACCGAGTTCCAACTTTGGAATGCAGTCAAATGTGGGAGGGGGCTTGCTCCCGATGCTGCCAACGCGGTCCCTCAGAAGAAACCCATAAAAAACGCCGCAGGCCATAAGCTCTGCGGCGCTCTTTTTCTGCAGCCGCTGTTTAAACGGTATGCAGATACCAGTTGTACTCAAGGTCGGAGATGGAGTGTTCGAACTCTTCCAGCTCACTTTCCTTACAGGCGACGAAGATATCGATGTATTTAGGATCGATGTACTTGGCCATCACCTCGCTGTCATCCAGCTCGCGCAGGGCATCGCGCAGGTTGTTCGGCAGGCTTTGTTCGTTCTGCTCGTAGCTGTTGCCTTCCACGGGAGCGCCCGGTTCGATCTTGTTGGTCAGACCGTGGTGCACGCCTGCCAGGACCGAAGCCATCAGCAGGTAAGGGTTGGCGTCGGCGCCCGCCACGCGGTGTTCGATACGCACGGAGTCGGCAGTGCCGGTCGGTACGCGAATCGCCACGGTGCGGTTGTCCAGGCCCCAGCACGGCGAGTTCGGCACGTAGAACTGTGCGCCGAAACGACGGTAGGAGTTGACGTTGGGGCACAGGAACGCCATCTGGGCGGGCAGGGTCTCGAGCACACCGCCGATCGCGTGACGCAATGCGGCGTTCTGCTCGGGATCCTCGCTGGCAAAGATGTTCTTGCCGTCCTTGTCCAGAATGGAGATGTGTACGTGCAAACCGTTGCCTGCCTGGCCTGGGTAAGGCTTGGCCATGAAGGTGGTGTCCATCTCATGGTCGTAGGCGATGTTCTTGATCAGGCGCTTGAGCAGTACCGCGTAGTCGCATGCCTTGATCGGGTCGGCGACGTGGTGCAGGTTCACTTCGAACTGCGCCGGGGCACTTTCCTTGACGATGGCGTCGGCCGGGATGCCTTGCTCTTTGGCACCTTCCAGAATGTCCTGGAGGCAGTCGACGTATTCGTCGAGGTCGTCGATCAGGTAGACCTGTGTCGAATGCGGGCGTTTGCCGGAAATCGGCGAGCGAGGCGGTTGTGGCCGGCCGTTCACGTTCTCCTGGTCGATCAGGTAGAACTCAAGTTCGAAGGCGGCGCAGATGGTCAGGCCCATGTCGTCGAACTTGCTCACGACTTGGCGCAGCACTTCGCGCGGATCGGCGAAGAAGGGTTCGCCTTCCAGTTCGTGCATGGTCATCAGCAGTTGCGCGGTGGGGCGCTTTTGCCAGGGCTCATTGCACAGGGTGTCGGGGATTGGATAACAGATTCGGTCAGCATCACCGATGTCCAGGCCCAGGCCGGTGCTTTCCACCGTAGAGCCGTTGATATCCAGGGCAAATAAAGAGGCAGGCAGGTTAATGCCCTTCTCGTAAACCTTGTGGAGGCTGGTGCGTTCGATGCGCTTACCGCGCACCACACCATTCATATCCGCAATTAGAAGGTCTACGTACAGAACCTCAGGATGATCCTTAAGGAACGCGTTCGCTTCGTTAAGCTGAACGGCACGCGGGGGTACCGACATGATGCAACACCTTTGTTGTTAAAAATATCAATCATTGATCTTTTCTGGTTTCAGTCAACCCGAACGGCATGCCGAAGTCAAGCGAGGCCTTTTTTGCCCTGAAAAAGCGCCAGGGCGCCTTTTTTGGGGCTTTTTGGGGCGGTTTTTTGGGTTTGAGGGTCTTGGGACCTGCAGGCTTGAGCGGGCCGTGTTGTATTTTTTACGGGGGTGTTGTGTAAAAAAATGAACAAGGCTAAGCTCGATTCAAACCCATAACAGCAATAATACCGGGGTGCTTCATGTCTCGCCTGCCGCCAACTGGCGTCTTGGCCTGCTTCAGCCAGGCTGTGTGTTCCGTTTATTCCTGCAGCGTGTATCCCTGCGCACCGGCCAATATTCTTGACGCTTGGGCCGACCCTCTCTTTTTCCCTTCGTTTGTCTCGACGCTGCCCCTCGGCAGCGCCAATGCAGAGTGCTGCTCATGATTCTGCACAAGTTTGGCGTGAGGAATGCAACGCTGCAGCAAATGGCAGGTAAGCTCCTACCCTGAGTGAACAAAACGACGCGGATGCTGCGTCAACCAACGCCTGGCCTTTTAATGGATGCCAGGAAACCCAGCCCAGAGGCATTTATGAGTAACAACCTCGACCAGCTCACCGATTGGTTGAAAGACCACAAGATCACAGAAGTCGAATGCATGATTGGCGACCTCACCGGTATCACCCGGGGCAAGATCTCGCCGACCAACAAGTTCATCGCCGAAAAAGGCATGCGCCTGCCCGAGAGCGTTCTGCTGCAGACCGTGACCGGCGACTATGTCGAAGACGACATCTATTACGAATTGCTCGACCCGGCCGACATCGACATGATCTGCCGCCCCGACCAGAACGCGGTATTCCTGGTGCCCTGGGCCATCGAGCCGACCGCCCAGGTGATCCACGACACCTACGACAAGCAAGGCAACCCGATCGAGCTGTCGCCGCGCAACGTGCTCAAGAAGGTCCTCAAGCTCTACGCCGACCGCGGCTGGCAGCCCATCGTGGCGCCGGAGATGGAGTTCTACCTGACCAAGCGCTGCGAAGACCCGGACTTCCCGCTGCAACCGCCCATCGGTCGCTCCGGTCGCCCGGAGACGGGCCGCCAGTCCTTCTCTATAGAAGCCGCCAACGAATTCGACCCACTGTTCGAAGACGTCTACGACTGGTGCGAGCTGCAGGAACTGGACCTCGACACGCTGATCCACGAAGACGGCACCGCGCAGATGGAAATCAACTTCCGTCACGGCGATGCGCTGTCCCTGGCCGACCAGATCCTGGTGTTCAAGCGCACCATGCGTGAAGCGGCGCTCAAGCACAACGTGGCCGCCACCTTCATGGCCAAGCCGATGACCGGCGAGCCCGGCAGCGCGATGCACTTGCACCAGAGCATTATCGAGATCGCCACCGGCAAGAACGTCTTCTCCAATGAAGACGGGAGCATGAGCCAACTGTTCCTCAATCACATCGGCGGCCTGCAGAAATTCATCCCCGAATTGCTGCCTTTATTCGCGCCCAACGTGAACTCGTTCCGCCGCTTCCTGCCCGACACCTCGGCGCCGGTGAACGTGGAATGGGGCGAAGAAAACCGCACCGTGGGCCTGCGCGTACCGGATGCCGGCCCGCAGAACCGCCGCGTGGAAAACCGCTTGCCGGGTGCCGATGCCAACCCGTACCTGGCGATTGCCGCCAGCTTGCTGTGTGGCTACATCGGCATGGTCGAAGGCCATAACCCGAGCGCACCCGTGGTGGGTCGTGGCTACGAGCGACGCAACCTGCGCCTGCCGTTGACCATCGAAGACGCGCTGGAACGCATGGAAAACAGCAAGACCATCGAGAAATACCTGGGTCAGAAGTTCATCACCGGCTACGTCGCGGTCAAGCGGGCCGAGCATGAAAACTTCAAGCGCGTGATCAGTTCGTGGGAGCGGGAATTCCTGCTCTTTGCCGTCTGATGCGCCGGGCGCGCTGCTGGAGCAGCGCGCCCCCACCTGAAATGTCTAGGAGATCGGTATGTCCAGCAACAACCCGCAAACCCGTGAATGGCAAGCCTTGAGCAATGATCACCACCTGGCGCCGTTCAGCGACTTCAAGCAATTGAAAGAGAAAGGCCCAAGGATCATCACCAAAGCCCACGGCGTTTACCTGTGGGACAGCGAAGGCAACAAGATCCTCGACGGCATGGCCGGCCTGTGGTGCGTGGCGATCGGCTACGGTCGCGATGAACTGGCAGACGCCGCCGCCAAGCAGATGAAAGAACTGCCGTACTACAACCTGTTCTTCCAGACCGCTCACCCGCCGGTACTCGAGCTGGCCAAAGTCATTTCCGAAGTCGCACCCGCGGGCATGAACCACGTGTTCTTCACCGGTTCCGGCTCCGAAGGCAACGACACCATGTTGCGCATGGTCCGCCACTACTGGGCGATCAAAGGCCAGCCCAACAAGAAAACCATCATCAGCCGCAAGAATGGCTACCACGGCTCCACCGTGGCCGGCGCCAGCCTGGGCGGCATGACCTACATGCATGAACAGGGTGACTTGCCGATTCCGGGCATCACCCACATCGCCCAACCGTACTGGTTTGGCGAAGGCGGCGACATGAGCCCTGAAGAATTCGGGATCTGGGCCGCCAACCAGTTGGAAGAAAAGATCCTGGAGCTGGGCGTGGACACGGTCGGTGCGTTTATTGCCGAGCCGATCCAGGGCGCGGGCGGCGTGATCGTGCCGCCCGACAGCTACTGGCCGCGCATCAAGGAAATCCTCGCCAAGTACGACATCCTGTTTGTCGCCGACGAAGTGATCTGCGGTTTCGGTCGTACCGGCGAGTGGTTCGGCAGCGATTTCTACGACCTCAAGCCCCACATGATGACCATCGCCAAAGGCCTGACCTCGGGCTACGTGCCCATGGGCGGCCTGATCGTGCACGACGATGTGGTGGCCGTGCTCAACGAAGGCGGCGATTTCAACCACGGTTTCACCTACTCCGGGCACCCGGTGGCGGCGGCGGTGGCCCTGGAAAACATCCGCATCCTGCGCGATGAAAAAATCGTTAACCGTGTACACGACGAAACGGCACCGTATTTGCAGAAACGTCTGAGGGAACTGGCGGACCATCCACTGGTGGGTGAAGTGCGCGGCGTGGGCATGCTCGGTGCAATCGAGCTGGTGCAGGACAAGGCCACGCGCAAGCGTTACGAAGGGAAGGGCGCGGGCATGATCTGCCGCACGTTCTGCTTCGAGAATGGCCTGATCATGCGCGCCGTGGGCGACACCATGATCATTTCGCCGCCGCTGGTGATCAGCCAGGCCGAAATCGACGAACTGGTGACCAAGGCCCGCCAGTGCCTGGACCTGACTTTGGCGGCATTGCAGGGCTAAGTGCTAGGCTCAGTGCGCAGCGGCTTTCGGGTGCTGCGACTGTGTAGATAAATGTGGGGGCCGGTTGAAAGCGGGCCCCCGAACTTGCCAGACTGTCGTCCTGTTTTGTTGCCCTTTGGCTGGGCCCGAAACACATACAACTTGCGGCCCCAAAAAGAAAAATCGGAGCATCACCCAATGAAGGCATTAGGTTTGAAGAACGCTGGCAAGACCCTCCTCGCCTTGTCCCTGATGGGCGCAGTGGCGAGCGCGGCCCAGGCGGACAATAAAGTGCTGCACGTCTATAACTGGTCCGACTACATTGCACCGGACACCGTCGCCAACTTTGAAAAAGAGTCGGGCATCAAGGTGGTGTACGACGTGTTCGACAGCAACGAGACCCTGGAAGCCAAGTTGCTGGCGGGCAAGTCCGGCTATGACATCGTCGTACCGTCGAACAACTTCCTGGCCAAACAGATCAAGGCCGGTGTCTACCAGGAGCTGGACACGTCCAAGTTGCCCAATTACAGCAACCTGAACAAATCCCTGCTTAAAGCCGTGTCGGTCAGCGATCCGGACAACAAGCACGCCTTCCCGTACATGTGGGGCTCGATTGGTATCGGCTACAACCCGGAGAAGGTCAAGGCCGCGCTGGGCGTGGACAAGATCGAGTCGTGGGATGTGCTGATGAAGCCGGAGAACATCGCCAAGCTGAAAAGCTGCGGCGTGAGCTTCCTCGACTCGCCGACCGAAATGCTGCCGATCGCGCTGCATTACCTGGGCCTGCCGACCGACAGCCAGAAGAAGCCCGACCTCAAGCAAGCAGAAGACCTGTTCCTGAAAATCCGCCCTTCGATTGGCTACTTCCACTCGTCCAAGTACATCTCGGACCTGGCCAACGGCAACATCTGCGTGGCCGTGGGTTATTCGGGTGACATCCAGCAGGCCAAGTCCCGTGCGGCTGAAGCCGGTGGCAAAGTCAAAGTGGCCTATGACATTCCGAAAGAAGGCGCCGGCAGTTTCTTCGACATGGTCGCCATCCCGAAAGATGCTGAAAACGTCGAGGCCGCCTACGCATTCATGAACTACCTGCTCAAGCCGGAAGTCATGGCGTCGATCACCAACAGCGTGCGCTTCCCGAACGGCAACGAGAAGGCCACCGCGCTGGTCGACAAAGACATCACCAGCGACCCGGGCATCTACCCGTCGGCAGAAGTGCAGGCCAAGCTCTACGCGATTGCCGACTTGCCGGCTGCGACCCAGCGTGAAATGACGCGCAGCTGGACCAAGATCAAATCCGGTAAATAAGCCTTAAAACCTGTGGGAGGGGGCTTGCCCCCGATGGCGTTGCATCAGAAACACATGTGCAAGCTGACACCCCGCCATCGGGGGCAAGCCCCCTCCCACACATTAAATGAAAGAAAGTTTTGCCGGATCGGTTTATCGAGGGTAAGTTGCGCGCCGGTTTTGTTGCCGGGCAACAACTCTAGGGCCAACTATTTAAGAGGACCTCCACTTGCCAATTTCTTTATTTCGCAAAGCCTTGCTGGTGGGTGCAGGTATCACGCTGGCTGTCAGCGTGCAGGCCGCACCGACCGTGCATGTTTATAACTGGTCGGACTACATCGGCCCCGACACATTGGCCAACTTCGAAAAGGCCACCGGCATCAAGCCCGTCTATGACGTGTTCGATTCCAACGAAACCCTGGAAGGCAAGCTGCTCGCCGGGCGTACCGGTTACGACGTGGTGGTGCCGTCCAACCACTTCCTGGGCAAGCAGATCAAGGCCGGGGCGTTCCAGAAGCTGGATAAGTCCCTGCTGACCCATTACGCCAACCTCGACCCGGCATTGCTCAAGCGTCTTGAGAAAAATGATCCGGGCAATGCCTACGCCGTGCCGTACCTGTGGGGCACCAACGGCATCGGTTACAACGTCGACAAAGTGAAGGAGGTGCTGGGCGTCGACAAGATCGACTCCTGGGCCATGCTGTTCGAACCGGAAAACATGAAGAAGCTCGCCACCTGCGGCGTTTCGTTCATGGACTCGGCCGATGAAATGCTGCCGGCCGTGCTCAACTACATGGGCCTGGACCCGAACAGCACCAACCCGGCCGACTACAAGAAGGCCGAGGAAAAACTGCTGAAAGTACGGCCCTACGTGACCTACTTCCATTCCTCCAAATACATCTCGGACCTGGCCAACGGCAATATCTGCGTGGCAGCCGGTTTCTCCGGTGATGTGTTCCAGGCCAAGGCCCGCGCAAGCGAGGCGGGCAAAGGCGTGAACATCGCCTACGCGATTCCCAAGGAGGGCGGCAACCTGTGGTTTGACGTGCTGGCGATCCCCAAGGACGCTGCCAATGTCAAAGAGGCTCACGCCTTCATCAACTATTTGCTGCAACCTGAAGTGATCGCTCAGGTCAGTGATTACGTCGGTTATGCCAACCCTAACCCCGGGGCGGACAAACTGATGGAGCAATCGATACGCACCGACGCAGCGGTTTACCCACCGCAGGCGGTTCTCGACCGGACATTCGTCAACTTCGAGCTACCCCCGAACGTGCAGCGTTTAATGACCCGTAGCTGGACCAAGGTCAAGACGGGCAAGTAAGGCTCAAACTATTCAAGGTTCGCCTGCACCGGGCGAGCTGTACTCTTTTTTTGGGAGTTTCGTAAATGGCAGTTGCCTCCGGCGCCTATAAGAAAGCCCTCGAGGGCGACCAGACACCGAAAAAGGTGTTGGTCAAAATCGACCGGGTCACGAAGAAGTTCGACGAGACGATTGCGGTGGACGATGTGTCCCTGGAAATCAAGAAAGGCGAGATCTTCGCCTTGCTCGGCGGTTCGGGTTCGGGCAAGTCCACCTTGCTGCGCATGCTCGCGGGCTTCGAGCGCCCGACCGAAGGCCGCATCTATCTCGACGGTGTGGACATCACCGACATGCCGCCCTACGAGCGGCCGATCAACATGATGTTCCAGTCCTACGCCTTGTTCCCGCACATGACCGTGGCACAGAACATCGCTTTCGGCCTGCAACAGGACAAGATTCCCAAGGCTGAAGTCGACGCTCGCGTGGCCGAGATGCTCAAGCTGGTGCAGATGAGCCAGTACGCCAAGCGCAAGCCGCACCAGTTGTCCGGCGGCCAACGCCAGCGTGTGGCCCTGGCCCGTTCCCTGGCCAAGCGCCCGAAACTGCTGCTGCTCGATGAGCCGATGGGCGCCCTCGACAAGAAGCTGCGCTCTCAGATGCAGCTGGAGCTGGTCGAGATTATCGAGCGCGTCGGCGTGACCTGTGTGATGGTGACCCACGACCAGGAAGAGGCCATGACCATGGCCGAGCGCATCGCCATCATGCACTTGGGCTGGATCGCCCAGATCGGCAGCCCGATCGACATCTACGAAACGCCCACCAGCCGCCTGGTGTGCGAGTTCATCGGCAACGTCAATATCTTCGACACCCAAGTGGTGGACGACGCCGAAGGCCACGCCGTGCTCAAGTGCCCGGACCTGGACCGCGATATCTACGTGGGCTACGGCATCGCCACCGCAGTGGAAGACAAGTCGGTGACTTACGCCATCCGCCCGGAAAAACTGCTGGTCACAACAGAAATGCCGACCTGCGAGCACAACTGGTCCAGCGGCAAAGTCCACGACATCGCCTACCTGGGCGGCCACTCGGTGTTCTATGTGGAGCTGCCGAGCGGCAAGCTGGTGCAGTCCTTCGTCGCCAACGCCGAACGCCGTGGCCAGCGCCCAACCTGGGGCGACCAGGTCTACGTCTGGTGGGAAGACGACAGCGGCGTGGTACTTCGCTCATGAACATGAAGAAATTCAAGCGGCGCTTGGATCGCATCGTGCCCAGTGGCAAGCAGGTGGTCATCGGGATTCCCTTCCTCTGGCTGTTCCTGTTTTTCGCACTGCCGTTTTTCATTGTGCTGAAAATCAGCTTTGCCGAAGCCGATGTAGCGATTCCGCCCTACACCGAGATCTACACCTACGTTGAGCAAAAGCTGCAAGTGGTGCTGAACCTGGCCAACTACAGCTTGCTGGCGGGCGATGAGCTCTACATCGCCGCGTACCTGGGCTCGCTGAAGATGGCCTTTTTCAGCACGCTGCTGTGCCTGCTCATCGGCTACCCGATGGCCTACGCCATCGCCACCGCGCGCAAGGAAATGCAAACGGTGCTGGTGCTGTTGATCATGATGCCGACCTGGACCGCGATCCTGATCCGCGTCTATGCGTGGATGGGCATTCTCAGCAACAACGGTTTGCTCAACGGCTTCCTGATGTCCATGGGGCTGATCAACGAACCGCTGCAGATCCTCAACACCAACATCGCGGTATATATCGGCGTGGTCTATTCGTACCTGCCGTTCATGATCCTGCCGCTGTACGCCAACCTGGTCAAGCACGACCAGAGCCTGCTGGAAGCCGCATCGGACCTGGGTTCGAGCACCTTCAACAGCTTCTGGAAAATCACCGTGCCGCTGTCCAAGAACGGCATCATCGCAGGCTGCATGCTGGTGTTTATCCCGGTGGTGGGTGAGTTCGTGATTCCTGAACTGCTCGGCGGCCCGGAAACCCTGATGATCGGTAAAGTGCTGTGGCAAGAATTCTTCAACAACCGTGACTGGCCGGTGGCCTCTGCATTGGCCGTGGTGATGCTGGCGATCCTGATCGTGCCGATCATCCTGTTCAACCGCAGCCAGGCCAAAGAGCTGGAGGGCAAGATATGAAACGCTTTCGTTTCTCCAGCTTCATGCTGGTCGTGGGGTTGTTGTTCATCTACCTGCCGATGCTGATCCTGGTGATCTACTCGTTCAACGAATCCAAGCTGGTGACGGTGTGGGGCGGTTGGTCGATCAAGTGGTACGTGGGCCTGCTGGACAACACCCAGTTGATGGGCTCGGTGGCGCGTTCCCTGGAAATCGCCTGCTACACGGCGGTGGCGGCGGTGGCGCTGGGTACGCTGGCGGCGTTCGTGCTGACACGCATCAGCCAGTTCAAGGGCCGTACGCTGTTCGGCGGCCTGGTCACGGCGCCGCTGGTGATGCCGGAAGTGATCACCGGCCTGTCGCTGTTGCTGCTGTTCGTGGCCATGGCGCAGATGATCGGCTGGCCCCAGGAGCGTGGCATTGTCACCATCTGGATCGCCCACACCACCTTCTGCGCGGCATATGTGGCGGTGGTGGTGTCGGCACGTTTGCGTGAGCTGGACCTGTCGATCGAGGAAGCGGCGATGGACCTGGGGGCACGGCCGTGGAAGGTGTTCTTCCTGATCACCATCCCGATGATCGCGCCATCGCTGGCGGCGGGCGGCATGATGTCGTTCGCGCTGTCGCTGGATGACCTGGTACTGGCCAGCTTCGTCTCGGGCCCGGGTTCGACCACCTTGCCGATGGAAGTGTTCTCGGCCGTGCGCCTTGGGGTCAAACCTGAGATTAACGCGGTGGCCAGCCTGATTCTGCTGGCGGTGTCGCTGGTGACCTTCCTGGTGTGGTTCTTCAGCCGTCGGGCCGAGGAGCATCGCAAGAAAGCTATCCAGCAAGCGATTGAAGAAGCGGCGGCGGATGGCTGGAAACAGCCGGACGCGCGCCGGGCGCCCGCACCGGTCTAACTGCCGGAACCGGATCAAAATGTGGGAGGGGGCTTGCCCCCGATTGCTGAGTGTCAGTCACTGCATCTGTTGACTGACCCACCGCCATCGGGAGCAAGCCCCCTCCCACATTTGATTGCATTTCAAGTCCAGGGTGAAGTACGGATGACTTCGACGAAATTCATCGGCTTGAACCCCGGCTCCTGATCCACCAGCACGTCGGTCTTCACGTTGCCAAACGTGGTCTGCGGGCGATGACGCAAGCCATCGGCGAAGGCGCAGATGATGCATTCCTTGAATCCCTCACCACGTGGATGCGCATGCACCACGGCTTCGCGCTGCACGTTGCTGAACGCGGCGTAGTCCAGGCCCAGCACGTCCATCTCCACCCCTGCCGTCACCAGCGCTACGGTCGGGCGCAGATGCTGCGGCACGCCCGGTGTGGTGTGCAGGGCAATGGACAGCCATACCTGTTCGATATCGTCATCACTGAGCCCATAAGGCTTGAGGAAAGCGGCCGCCGCGTTGGCGCCGTCCACTTCGAAGCGTTCGTCGGCGCTGCGATGGCCTTCCACCAGGCCGAGGTCGTGGAACATTGCGCCGACATACAGCAACTCCGGGTTGTACGCCAACTGCTTGCGCTCACCGCTCAATGCGCCGAACAGGAATACCCGGCGGGAGTGGTGGTAGAGCAGGTCGGACTCGATGTCGCGGATGTATTCCGTGGTGGCCCTGGCCAGGGCGCTGTCGGGGATCTTGATACCGGCGATGGTGGTGCTCATGGGGGTTCTCCTCTGGGAAGCATCCAGTCTGGTCGTGCTTGCGTGCGAGGGCTATGGCGGCGAGGGAGCGATCCCGGCCAATGTGTCGACACATCGTGCCAAGGCAAAATCGGCTAGGGTAAGGCCTGCGACAATCAAACTGTGGGAGGGGGCTTGCTCCCGATGGCGGTGGGTCAGTCATACACTGACTGACACGGCCTCATCGGGAGCAAGCCCCCTCCCACAGGGTTCTGTGTTTTTCCAGTTGGAAAAGGTGTGAGTTCATGGGCAAAACCGTCGCCATCCTGATCTTCCCCGGCGTCCAGTCACTGGACGTGACCGGGCCTATGGACGTGTTCTGCGAGGCCAACCGCTTCCTCGCGCCTGAAGACCACTATCAGCTGGACGTGATCGGCTTTGCACACGGCAGCATGGCCTGTTCCAACGGGTTGTCATTGCAGGCCCACCGGCATTACAGCGAAGCCCTGCAGGCTTATGACCTGTTGCTGGTTGCCGGTGGCCCGCAATTGCCGTTCGAGGATTTTGGCGCGGCGTTCGATGACTGGCTGCGCGCTGCCGCCGCGCGGGCGCGACGCTTTGGTTCGATCTGCAATGGTGCCTTCATGCTGGCCCGCGCGGGTCTGCTGGACGGTAAAACCGTTACCACCCATTGGGGAGACGCCGCCGACCTGGCCCGGTTGTGCCCCTCGGCCCACGTCGAAGCCGACCGCCTGTATGTGCAGGACGGCAACCTCTACACCTCGGCCGGGGTCACGGCGGGGATCGACCTGTCGCTGTACCTGCTGGCCCAGGACCATGGCCCGGAAGTCGCATTGAGCGTGGCCAAGCGCCTGGTGGTGTTCACCCAGCGCTCGGGCGGCCAGTCACAGTTCAGCCCGTTCCTCACGCCCCATGCCGAAACCACCTCGGCGGTGGCGTTGGTGCAGTTGTACGTGCTGGCGAACCTGACCGGGGACCTGGGCATTGCCGACCTTGCCAGGGCGGCGAATATGAGTGCGCGCAATTTCTCCCGGGTGTTCGCCCGTGAAGCGCGGGTTACGCCGGCGGAATTTGTCGAGAGGGCGCGGGTGGACGCGGCGCGGGTCATGCTCGAAAGCACGCACGCGCCGCTCAAGACGGTGGCCTACCAATGCGGTTTTCGCGATGCGCAGCACATGCGCAGTGTGTTCAACCGTCGGCTGGGCGTGACGCCGCAACAGTTCAGGCTCAATTTCGCGGCGCCCGTGTAGCGATAACTAATGTGGGAGGGGGCTTGCCCCCGATAGCAGTGGGTCAGTCAACTCATGTGTCGCTGACCCACCGCAATCGGGGGCAAGCCCCCTCCCACATTTTAATCGAGTGGAACATAGCTATCTGGCAGGCAACAATTTCAAGGTGCCACGGGTATTGGCCGTGATTTCCTCTTCATTGAAATGCGCCTGCTCGTAGCCGCCTTCGATATAGGTTTGCGCCTGATCACTGTAGTGAGCATCAAAGGGCACACCGCTTTGCCCCACCGGGTTGATGGTCAAGGCATGGGCCGCGTCGGCGAAGTCGATCAGGCGGCGGGTCGAGGGGCCGTAGGTCACCGGCCAGGGCGCCGGGCCGATCATGGCGGTCTGGTTGTTCGGCACTTCGTGACTGCCCGGCGCTGCGAAGGGCCCCACGTTGAATAGCCTGTCCAGCGGCTTCTGCATGCCCAGCGGGTGGCCGTGGGTCAGGGTGTGCGCCTTGCCCCACTGCCACTGGGACGAATCATCGCCGAAGGTGGCTTTCAGGTGCGCCAGGCTGTTATCCCAGGCCAGCTTGACGGTGCCGGCTCGCGTGCCGTTCCACCAGGGCGAATCCGGCGTGGCGGCCAGGCGTGGCAGGGCGGCGTCGACCACGCGGGTGCCGAGCAGGGTCTTGAACATAGCGTCGCCCAGTTTCGGGTGGAAGGTGGCGTCAGCGAGGTTGAACAGCAATTGGTTGAACAGGGTGGAGCTGGTGGAATCCAGCGGGTAGTCGCCTTTCCAGCTTGCCAGTTGCTCCACCAGCTTTACCTGCGCCGGGTCTGTGACCACCTCACGCAGCACCGGCAACAGCGGCGCCAGCAGGCGCGGCCCAAAGGCAGTGGTGGTGCCCAGTTGCAGGGCCTGGCTGTTGTTGACGTCCCACTTCACGCTGCTGTCGCTCAACTGCGCATTCAGCTGCTGGCCACGGTCGGCCAGGTTGTAATAACCGGGGATCTCCATGCCGGTGGGTGACGCCGGCTGGGCATTGGCGGAGACCACATAGCCGCGCGCCGGGTTTTCTTCCTGGGGGTTGGCGCTGAAAGGGTAGAAGCCCAGCTTGTCGGCCTGGGCGGTACTGCCGTCGAGAATGAACGCCGGGTTGACGCCGGCCGGGCGTATCGGCAACTGCGCCGCCGCCCACCAGCCGATATCGCCCTTGGCATTGGCCCACACGATATTCAGCCCAGGCGCCGAGACGCTGGCCGCCGCCGCGCGTGCCTTGGTCAGGGAGTCGGCACGGTTGAGCTGGTAGAAACCCTCGAGGATCGGGTTTTCGCTGTCGAGGAACGCCCACCACATGGCGATCGGCGTGGTGCCGGCGTTTTCACCGAGCACGTCATTGACGATCGGGCCGTGGGGCGAGCGGCGCAGGGTCAGCGTGACCGGGGCCTGGCCCTTGACGTGGATCTGCTGTTCGCTGCTGCTCATGTCGACCCACTGGCCGTGATACCAGACCTGGTTGGGGTTGGCCGGGTTGACCTTTTCGGCGATCAGGTCGAGGTCGTCGTTCTGGAACATGGTCAGGCTCCAGCCGAAGTCCAGGTTGTGCCCGAGGAAGGCCACCGGCACCAGCGCGTTGTGGTAGCCATATAACTCAAAGCCGGGCGCCGACAGCTGCGCCTCGTACCACACCGACGGCACCGAGAAGCGGATATGGGGGTCACCCGCCAGCAATGGTTTGCCACTCTGGGTGCGACTGCCGCTGATGGCCCAGGCATTGCTGCCTTCAAATTGCGGCAAGCCGTTGTCAGCCAGGGCCTGCTCGCTCAGGCTGGCGAGGGCGCCAAGGGTCTTCCAGTCGCTGGCCGCCAGGTTAAGGGCGCCTTTGGCTTGCCAATTGAGGTCGAAGACCTTGAGGTAGTCGCTGCCCAGTTGGTCGCGTACGTAAGTCAGCAGCGGTTCGGTACGAAAGGCCGCAGCAAAGCTGTAGGCCATATACCCGGCGACACTGATGGAGTCCTCGGCGGTGAACGGGCGCTTGGGGATGCCCAGCACGTCGAACTCCATCGGGCTGGCGTGGCTGGCCTGATATTGGTTGATCCCGTCCAGGTAGGCTTGCAGGGCCTTCCAGGCGGCCGACTCGGTGTTCATGTGCTCGACGTAGCTTGAGGCGCGCTCGCGAATCCGCAGGCTGCGAAACAGTTTATCGGTCTCCAGCAGCTTGGGCCCGAGCACCTCGGCCAGCTCGCCACGGGCCAGGCGGCGCATGATTTCCATCTGGAACAGCCGGTCCTGGGCATGCACATAGCCCAGGGCGCGGTACAGGTCGGCGTCGTTGCCGGCGCGGATATGCGGCACGCCACGGTCGTCGTAGCGCACCGTGACCGAGCCTTGCAGGTGCGCCAGCGTGACCGTGCCCTGGCGGGCGGGTTGCTTGCTGTAGACGTACCAGCCGGCGCCGAGGGCGACCAGCACAACCAGCACAACCAGCACCACGAGAGCCTGCAAGACACGCTTCATCGACTTTCCTTAACCCTGAATGGACCAACTACGGTTCCTTAGGCCACGAACAATAGCAGCCCACCGCCAGGGTGTGCGTGGCATTCACTTCGCGCCCGGCTTCGAGGGCCTTGAGGATCGGCTCGATAAAACTGTTGCCGGAATTGCACGTCAGCCCTTCGCTGTACGGTCCGAAATACGCCAGCTTGCCCGTACGGTCCCAGATGCCCACGGCCGGGCTGGCCGGCACCTGATCGGCGCCGGGCAGGGCGTCGAGGGTTTTCATCAGGCGCAGGGTGTCCGGCAGGGCGCCGTGGCTGCCGGCCTTTTGCAAGGCATAGAACTCGACACCTTGCGGCGCGTATTGCTCGATCAGCTCACTCAGGTGTTGCTGGTTACCGACATTGCACGGGCAGGCTGGGTCCCAGAAGTGCACCAGGCGAATCGGCCCAGGCCCGCGCAGTGCGGCGGGCAGTTGCAGCGTATCGCCGGAGAACACCGCCGTGTGTTCGCTGAAGGCGCGCAGGTAACGGCCCTGGAACCAGTCATACGCGGCCCACAGCACGGCGGCGCAGAGAATCAGCATCAGGCTGGCGAACAAGGCAGTGCGGTAGGGCTGTCGCATTCAGAGGTATCCTCGCGGGTCGCGTAGCTTGCCATGCTTGTCCTGACAGATGAATATCGCAGCTCGATATTCATCTTCACCGTCAGTCTGGAACCCTTTATGCCCGTTAACTTTGACCCTGATCATCTGCGCGAAAGCTTGCGGCCCCTGGTGGATGCGCAGCCTTTGTCAGCTGAGGCGCGGGTCTATCAACGTTTCTATGGACTCGACCTGGGCGCACGCAAGGTGCCGGCCGTGAGCCGTCTGGGGCGCTTGGAGGTGGGCGGGTTCGAGGTGGTGGCGCAGGTATGGTGGCCGCCTGCGCCCGTGGCGACAATGTTCATGTTCCACGGCTTCTACGACCATATGGGGCTGTACCGCCACGTAGTGGACTGGGCGTTGGACCAAGGCTTCGTAGTGATCGCCTGCGACCTGCCGGGCCATGGCTTGTCCAGCGGCGTGCGCGCCAGCATCGATGAGTTTGCGGTGTACCAGGACGTGGTCCAGGCGTTGTTCGCCGAGGCCCAGTCGCTGCAGTTGCCGCAACCCTGGCACCTGTTCGGGCAAAGCACCGGCGGCGCCATCGTGGTGGATCACCTGCTCAACCACGGCGCCGAAAGCCCGGCCCAAGGCAAGACCTTTCTGCTGTCGCCGCTGGTACGTCCGCGTGCCTGGGGCTGGTCGCAGGTCAGCTATTACCTGCTGCGCCCGTTCGTCAAAGGCATCGCGCGACGATTCAGCGATAACTCCAACGACCCGGCCTTCAAGCCCTTTCTCGAAGCCGACCCGTTGCAGCCGCGCCAACTGCCGACCGCCTGGGTAGGCGCCCTGGCGCGCTGGATCAAACGCATCGAAGCCGCGCCGCGCAGCCCACGGCGGCCGGTGATCGTGCAGGGTGAAGAGGATATGACGGTGGATTGGCAGCACAATTTGCAGGTGCTGCGCAGCAAGTTCGACCAGCCCGAGGTGTTGATGCTCAAGCGCGGCAGGCATCACCTGGCGAACGAAATTCCGGAGATTCGTGAAGAGTATTTCCGGTATCTGACAGACCAACTGAAGTAATGCATTCCAAATGTGGGAGGGGGCTTGCCCCCGATTGCGGTGGGTCAGCTACACATAAGTTGACTGACACACCGCAATCGGGAGCAAGCCCCCTCCCACATTTTTTTCTACTGCGTAAGACTGGAGGTGCTTTGGCCGACCGCAAGGCCTGCGCGGATGGCGGCGAGCGCTGCCTGGTAATACGCCTTGCCTTCCGGCGATTCGGCAAACGTAGCGAATTCTTCCAACTCCGGGTCAGACAAATCCCGATAGACATACAACAGCGTGTTATTCAGATCCTTGTCGATCTGCTGCATCAGCCGCTCACGCTGCCCATTCAACATGCCCTGAGCCTGACCGCCGCCCAACAGGCCGGGGATCATCTGGCTCAAGCTGTCCGCCGCCACGCCGGCAATCGCCAGGCTGACTTCGGCGCCCGCTTCCCGCGCGGGCAGGGCCTGGGCCAGGTGGCCGATGATCAGGCTGCGGGTGGCGTCGGCTTGGATTTTCGGCAGGCCCTGGGCGTTTTTCGCCAATTGGTCGCGACGTGTGGCGAGCAGTTCGGCGGCGACAATCTTGCGGCCCAGGGGCGACTGGAAAAAAGCCAGCGCCGGTTTCGGGTCCGCCAGGTGCTTGCGCAACTGGGCCTCGGCGCGCTGGTCCATGGCCTGGGCCGCGAAGCGTTTGTTGCTGTTGTCCACCAGCGCCTGGTACACCGCCGGCGGCAGGCTGTTGCGGTAGCGCTGTTGGGCGGCACTGAGGGCATCATTGAAATGCGCACGTTGTTCGGCCCAGCCGGCAACCTTGTACAACTGGTCATGGCCGTCTGCCCAGGCGGGCAAAACGCAGAACATCAGCAAGGAAAGAAACAAACGACGCATAAGGACTCCTGTCAGTCGGCCACTATTGTCCGTGTCGGGCGTAGGATTTGTCGAGAAGTCCTATCAGTCACCTGACTAAAGTGTATTCGAGCGCTCGACGGCGCTGTCGGATTTACAGGCGTATGGATACTATGCGCGCCATGCAAATGCCCCTTGATCACCCACTGCTGCAACGCATTGTCGACGACCTGGCCGAACAAGGCTGGTCGCAGCAGAATGCCTTTCTGCCCCAGGCTCTGACCCTGGAGCTGGCGGCTGAGTGCCGTAAACGTGCGGCTGAAGGTGAGCTGGCGCCGGCGGCGGTGGGGCGCGGGCCCGCCCAGGAAATTCGCGAAGGGATTCGCGGCGACCACATCCAATGGCTGGAAGAGGGCGATGCCGCCGTCTGCGATACCTACATGGCGATAATGGACAGCCTGCGCCTGGCCATGAACCGTGGCCTGTTCCTTGGCCTGGAAGACTTCGAAAGCCACTTCGCGATGTACCCGCCCGGGGCGTTCTACCTCAAGCATGTGGATCGTTTTCGCGACGATGACCGGCGCATGGTCTCGGCCGTGATCTATTTGAACGACGCCTGGCTGCCCGAACACGGCGGGCAGTTGCGCATGTACCTCAAGGGTGGCATCGAACACGACGTGGTGCCTACCGGCGGCAGCCTGGTGGTGTTCCTCTCCGGCGAAGTGCCCCACGAGGTCCTGCCTGCCACGCGTGAACGCCTGTCCCTAACCGGCTGGTTCCGTCGGCGCGGTAACGAGCCCTTCTGACCCATATCTAAAGTCTTGCCTGGAGCAAAATGTGGGAGGGGGCTTGCTCCCGATGGCGGTGGGTCAGTCAGTTGATCTCTGGCTGACACTCCGCCATCGGGAGCAAGCCCCCTCCCACATTGGTTATCGCGCATTCCCGTCGAGCCACTTCTCTTCCAGCGCCTTTAACCGACCATCATCCTTCACCCGCTTCAACGCATTGTCCAGGCTGCTCTTGAACGCCGGATTGCCTTTCTGGAACGGGATCACCAGCTCCGGCGTCTGGTGATACGCCGCGCTGAAATCGAACTGATCCTCAAGCTCGGCAGTCATAGCGATATGGTTAAGCGCCACGTCATATTTGCCGGTCGCCACGCCAGGCAGCAGGTCGGCATCATCGGTGGTGATAAACGAGGAGCGCACATCCATCTCCTTTGCCAGCAGTTCACCCAGCTCGACCTCAAAGCCGGTGAGCTTCTCGCCCTCCTTGAAATTGTAAGGCGGGGTGTTGGCTTCAAGGGCGATGCGCAGCTCACCGCGATCGTTGACATCATCGATCAGCTCGGCGTGAGCCGGGGCGCTTAGAAGGGGAAGCAGCAGTAACAGGCCAGGCGAAAAGCGCATGGTCACTCCTAAAGAATTCGTACGGGCGAGACGCCGTTCAGCATCGCTTTGCTATGGTGTCGAGTGCCTTGGACAGCAATTTGTCGCGAAGTTGTCATAACCCTACAGATTTCACGAAAAACTGGAGAAGCGAATGAAAGCCCTTTTGTCCCGTGCAACCCTGGCCTCTTTGATGCTGGGTGCTTCGATGTTGGCCACTGCCGCCGACGGCATCCCGCGCAGCGCGCCGCCTGAAGGCGCGAAAGTATTCATCGTCTCGCCCAAAGACGGCGCCACCGTCGATAAGACTTTCACCGTGAAGTTCGGCATGGAAGGCCTGAAACTGGCGCCGGCTACCGACCAGACCGCAGGCACCGGCCACCACCACTTGCTGATCGACCAGAAAGAATTGCCCGATGCGAAACTGCCGATTCCGGCCACCGACACCATGATCCATTACGGCAAGGCTCAGACCGAAACCGAACTGACCCTGACGCCCGGCAAGCACACCTTGCAACTGGTGGCCGGCGACAAACTGCACATGCAGTTCAACCCGACGGTCGCCTCGAAAGTCATCACGGTTAACGTCAAGTAAGCGCTGTTCAGGCAAAAAAAATGGGAGGCCCCTGCGGGCCTCCCATTTTTTTGCGGCGTTTAAAGCGTTAGAACAACACACGGCTACGGATAGTACCGTTGATGTGCTGCAGCTTCTCTTGCGCCAGGTCCGAATACTCGGCGTCGACGTCGATCACCACGTAGCCGACCTTCTCGTTGGTCTGCAGGAACTGACCGGAGATGTTGATGCCGTTTTCCGCGAAGACTTTGTTGATCTCCATCATCACGCCCGGAATGTTCTGGTGGATGTGCAGCAGACGGTGCTTGCCAGGGTGAGCCGGCAGGGCCACTTCCGGGAAGTTCACGGACGATACCGAGGTACCGTTGTCGCTGTACTTGACCAGTTTTTCCGAGACTTCCAGGCCGATGTTGGCTTGGGCTTCAGCGGTGGAACCGCCGATGTGCGGGGTCAGGATCACGTTGTCCAGGCCGCGCAGCGGGCTTTCGAAGATATCGTCGTTGGAGCGTGGCTCTACCGGGAACACGTCGATGGCGGCGCCGATCAGGTGCTTGTCCTTGATCGCCTCGGCCAGGGCGTCCAGCTCGACCACCGTGCCGCGTGCGGCGTTGATCAGGATTCCGCCTTTCTTGATGGCGCGGATCTCCTTCTCGCCGATCATCCACTGGGTCTCGGCGGTTTCCGGAACGTGCAGGGTGACGATGTCGGACATGCCCAGCAGCTCGGTCAGGCTCGAGACCTGGGTGGCGTTGCCCAAGGGCAGCTTGGTCAGGGTGTCATAGAAGAACACCTGCATCCCCAAGCCTTCAGCCAATACCGACAACTGAGTGCCGATCGAACCGTAACCGACGATACCCAGCTTTTTGCCGCGGATTTCGAAGGAGTTGGCCGCGCTCTTGATCCAGCCGCCACGGTGGCAGGAAGCGTTCTTCTCGGGGATACCGCGCAACAGCAGGATGGCCTCGGCCAGCACCAGCTCCGCTACGGAACGGGTGTTGGAGTACGGTGCGTTGAACACCGCGATGCCGCGTTCGCGCGCTGCGTTGAGGTCGACCTGGTTGGTGCCGATACAGAAGCAGCCGACCGCCACGAGTTTCTTGGCGTGGTCGAAGATTTCTTCGGTCAACTGAGTGCGGGAGCGAATGCCGATAAAGTGCGCGTCGGCGATCTTTTCCTTGAGCTGGGCTTCCGGCAGAGAACTGGTGATGTACTCAATGCTGGTGTACCCGGCGGCTTTCAGAACGTCGACAGCCGATGGGTGGACGCCTTCCAGAAGAAGGAACTTGATCTTGCTCTTATCGAGAGAAGTCTTGCTCATCTGCGTAAACCTGTATCCCGGAGAAAAATGGCAGGGAATCGAGCAGCCGGATGTGCCCTGATTCACCAATACTGTTCCTGTTTGACGGCGTCTGTTGCCGTCATGCTGCGTTGCCGCTCCTCCCCATAGCCAGCTATGAGTCGTCGCGGCGCCTTGCCTGACGACAACAGCCACTCGTCATACAGAAACGTATTGGCGAATCAGGGCACAGAGCTGACCCGGACGGCAGGAAAGCCGTCACCGCAGAAACGCCCTTGGGCTCTGTCCTGCGGGGGCGGTATGCTAGCATACGCGCCCCGCTAAACACCTATTCCTGCGACGTGAAGCGTTCTCAGGATGACCATGAATTGTTCGAGAGTTCTGTCGATGACCCATCCTGCCCTGATTGATGAGCTGAAGACCCTGGTTGAGCCCGGCAAAGTGCTGACCGACGCCGACTCCCTGGAGGCTTACGGCAAGGATTGGACCAAGCATTTCGCACCCGCGCCGTGCGCCATCGTCTTTCCCAAGACCACCGAGCAGGTGCAGGCCATCGTCCGTTGGGCCAATACCCACAAGGTGGCGCTGGTGCCATCCGGTGGGCGCACTGGCCTGTCGGCGGCGGCGGTGGCGGCCAATGGCGAAGTGGTGGTGTCATTCGACTATATGAACCAGATTCTCGACGTGAACCTTACCGACCGCACCGCGGTGTGCCAGCCGGGTGTGGTCACCAAGCAATTGCAGAACGTTGCCGAAGAACATGGGTTGTACTACCCGGTGGATTTCGCATCGTCCGGTTCCAGCCAGATTGGCGGCAATATCGGCACCAATGCCGGCGGGATCAAGGTGATTCGCTACGGCATGACCCGTAACTGGGTGGCCGGGATGAAAGTCGTCACCGGCAAAGGCGATGTGCTGGAACTGAACCGTGACTTGATCAAGAACGCCACCGGCTACGACATGCGCCAGCTGTTCATCGGCGCCGAAGGGACCCTGGGTTTTGTGGTGGAAGCCACCATGCGCCTGGACCGTGCGCCGAAAAACCTGACCGCCATGGTGCTCGGCACCACCGACTTCGACTCGATCATGCCGGTGCTGCACGCCTTCCAGAGCAAGCTGGACCTGACCGCTTTCGAATTTTTCTCCGACAAGGCCCTGGCCAAAGTCCTCGGGCGTGGCGACGTGCCAGCGCCGTTCGAAACCGATTGCCCGTTCTACGCGCTGCTGGAATTCGAAGCCACCACCGAGGAAGTCGCCAATCACGCCCTGGAAACCTTTGAACATTGCGTCGAGCAAGGCTGGGTGCTGGACGGCGTGATGAGCCAGAGCGAGACCCAGCTGCATAATCTGTGGAAGCTGCGCGAATATATCTCCGAGACGATTTCCCACTGGACGCCGTACAAAAACGATATTTCGGTCACCGTTTCCAAAGTGCCGGCTTTCCTGAAAGAAATTGACGCTATCGTCGGCGAGCACTACCCGGATTTCGAAATCGTCTGGTTCGGCCACATTGGCGACGGTAACCTGCACCTGAACATCCTCAAGCCGGAAACCCTGAGCAAGGACGAGTTCTTCGCCAAGTGCGCCACCGTGAACAAATGGGTGTTCGAGACCGTCGCCAAATACAACGGCTCGATCTCCGCCGAACACGGCGTGGGCATGACCAAGCGCGATTACCTGACTTACAGCCGCTCACCGGTTGAAATCGAATACATGAAGGCCGTGAAAGCGGTGTTCGACCCGAACGGGATCATGAACCCAGGCAAGATCTTCGCTGTTTAAGGACGCTTTTTAAGGAGTCGTTCCATGAGCTACCAGCACAAGTATATCGACGGCACCAACATCCACTTTCCGGTAGGCAAAGTGGTGTGTATCGGACGTAACTACGCCGAACACGCCAAGGAACTGGACAACCCGGTGCCGACCGAGCCATTGCTGTTCATCAAGCCGGGCAGTTGCGTGGTGCCGCTGGAAGGCGGTTTCACTATTCCTACCGAGCGCGGTTCGGTGCATTACGAAGCGGAAATCGCCGTGTTGATCGGCAAGCCGTTGTCGAACAACCCAAGCCGCGAAGAAGTGCTGGACGCCATCTCCGGCTTCGCCCCGGCCCTGGACCTGACCCTGCGCGACAAACAGGCCGAGTTGAAGGCCAAGGGCCTGCCGTGGGAGATCGCCAAGTCGTTCGACGGCGCGGCGGTGATTGCGCCTTTTGTGGTCGGCAGCACGTTCGCAGACGTGACCGATATCGGCATTCGCCTGACCATCAACGGCGAAGTCCGCCAGAACGGCAACAGCGCGCAGATGCTCAACCCGATCGTGCCGATGATCCAGCACATGGCCGGCTGCTTCTCCCTGCAGGCGGGTGATGTAATCCTGACTGGCACCCCGGCTGGCGTAGGGCCGCTGAATGTCGGCGACAAGCTGGTGCTGGAGCTGTCGGGCGTCAACCGCTTCGAGAGCGTCGTGCGCTGAAAAAATGTGGGAGGGGGCTTGCCCCCGATAGCGGTGTGTCAGTGAGTACATTTGGCACTGACACACCGTAATCGGGAGCAAGCCCCCTCCCACATTGGTTTTGCATTTTTTTCACACGCCATCCGCATAATCCAGCTTCTTGCTCTATTCCCTACAGCTGACTTCCGGAAAAGCCCTCAATGGCCGTGCCTCTGCCCACCTCCAAACCTACGCTTCGCTCTCGCTTGACCATGCGCTGGTATTCCTGGGTGTTTCTGGCTGGCGCGATCCTGTATGGCATCGCCTGGGCCATGCACTGGGATGATCGCGGTGTGTTGTGGGTGCTGGAGGGTTTTGAAAGCCCGGCCGAACGCCGGGAAAGCGTGTGGCTGCCGGACTATCACGCGGTCATCGACGCCAAGTTGCTGCCCGGCATGGAGAAGGACGAGGCCTCGGACCTGTCCTACAACCCAAGCACCAAAACCCTGTTCTCCGTGATGG
Organism: Pseudomonas sp. R11-23-07; assembly: GCF_003852295.1. Classification (NCBI taxonomy): domain Bacteria; kingdom Pseudomonadati; phylum Pseudomonadota; class Gammaproteobacteria; order Pseudomonadales; family Pseudomonadaceae; genus Pseudomonas; species Pseudomonas sp. R11-23-07. Next base: position 5,373,094 of record NZ_CP027761.1, on the reverse strand, counting down.
GGAAGAACCCGTTCCTGGTGGAGCTGAGCCTGCAAGGCGACGTGCTGCGCAAGATGCCCCTCAACGGCTGGAACAATCCGGAAGGCCTGACGGTGATGGAGAATGGCTTGATGGCCGTGGTCGATGAGCGCGAGCACAGCCTGACCATCGTCAAGGTAGACGCCGGCACCACGGCGTTGAACAAGGCAGATTTCCCCAGTTATGACCTGGGCCCGTCCAAGGACCAGAACAAAGCCTTTGAAGCGATCACTTGGGACCCGCGCAACCAGCAACTGGTGCTGGGCGAAGAGCGCCCGCCGGCACTGTTTACCTGGAAGAGCGACGGCAGCCAGACCCTGACAGGCGACAAGCAAAAACGGGCGAGTACCGAGCTGGATGTGCGCAACCTGTCCGCCCTGGCCGTCGACCCGCGTACCGGGCACTTGCTGGTGCTGTCGGCCGACTCCCACCTGCTGCTGGAGCTGGATGAAACCGGCGAGCAAGTCAGCTTCATGACCCTGCTGGGCGGTTTCAACGGCCTCAAGGACACCATCCCGCGTGCCGAAGGCGTAACCATGGACGAGAGCGGTACGCTGTATATCGTCAGCGAGCCAAACTTGTTCTATCGGTTTGAAAAACAGAAATAACCTACGTCTTACGTCGGACGCGTCCTAAAAAGCGGCATTCACCAGACAGCCCGTTGCGTTTAAGTTTAAATTCAGGCGATCTTGATATCTATTCGCCAGTTTTTCTCTGAGCCCGCCACGATGCGTCGATTTGCCCGCCCCAAACCTGCTCTTTTAATCCTGCTGTTGATTGCGCTGGTCGCTGCCGCGGTCGTTGCGCAGCAATTCCGTCTGTTCGAGCGTGCCTGGTTCAATTGGCAGGTGTGGCACCAGCCTGCGGATGAGCGTGGCATCGGTCTGGCCGATTACCGCGTCTCCCTGGAAGGCCAGGTGATCGAAGGGCTCGACGACGATGTGTCGGCCCTCACCTACGACCCGGTGCGCAAAAGCCTGTTTACCGTCACCAACAAAAACGCCGAGTTGGTCGAGCTGTCCCTGCAAGGCAAGATCCTGCGGCGTATTCCCCTGGTGGGGTTTGGCGATGCCGAGGCGGTGGAGTTCATCAGCGACAATATTTACGTGATCAGTGACGAGCGCCAACAGCGCCTGATCAAAGTGCATGTGGACGATGACACGCAATTTCTCGATGCCGCCGATGCGGAGCAAATGACCCTGGGCGTGCACATTGGCAGCAACAAGGGTTTCGAAGGCCTGGCCTATGACTCGGTGGGCAAGCGCCTGTTTGTCGCCAAGGAACGCGACCCGATGGTGATTTATGAGGTCCACGGCTTTCCCCATTTCAAAGCGGAAAAGACCTACTCGGTGCATGTGATCAACAACCCCAAGCGCGATGCCGGGTTGTTTGTGCGCGACCTGTCGAGCCTGCAATACGACGAGCGCAGCGGCCATTTACTGGCGCTTTCCGATGAGTCGTTCCTGGTGCTGGAACTGGATATCGATGGTCGCCCGTTAAGCAGTCTGTCACTGCTCAACGGGCGCCATGGCCTGAAAAAACGTGTGCCGCAGGCCGAAGGGATCGCCATGAATGACGAGGGCACGCTGTACCTCGTCAGTGAGCCGAACCTGTTCTATGTGTTCAAGAAGCCCTGATCAGAACATCCACTGCACACCCAGCGAGTAGCCGGTCTGGCTGCCTTCGGCATGGCCGAATCGACCGTTCACTTCGGCGTACATCCCCAGTTGTGGGGTAATCGCCAGTTGACTGCCGATCTGCGCGCGACCAAAACTTTTGTCGACTGACCCCAGTTTGGCGGTGCGGGCCTGGCCATCGGCGCGGGCGGTCAGTTGCAGGTCGTCGAGACGCCCATCGGCCAATTCCTTGACCCACGCGATGTTGCCGTAAGGCATCAGGCTCAAGCTGTAAGGCAGAGCGACAGCACCGCGCACGCGCCAGCCCAGGCTGGCTTCCAGGGAATCGAACGACTGTTCTTCGTAGTCCAGCGCGGTGCGCAGGTTCTGCTTCTCGTGGAACTGATCGATGCGGTAGTGGCTGTAATCGAGCCCGGCAAAGGGTCCGCTCTGGAGGGCACCGAAATCGAAGTCATAGCCGCCCAGCACCCGTGCGCCGAGGGACAGCGCGTCGGTCTTGCCGGTCAGGTGCTGGTTGAGCAGCACCGGCCCGCCGCTGGCCTGGATCAGCAGGTTGCGTTTGGAATCGAAGCGCGTGTGGCCGGCGCTCAGGTCACCGGCCAGCCAGCTCGGCCCGCCGTCGTTGAGCAGGGCGTAGACGGCGGCCTGCCAGGTGTCGCTATCGAGTTTGCCGCGGTGCTCCAGCGTGTCGTGGCCGTTGCGGTAGCTCAGGCTGGCACCGATATTCAGGGCGGCATTGAGCTGGTAATCGCCCAGCGCATGCACGCCCAATTGCCGGGCCTCTGGGTTGGGTGCGCGGTCGAAACCGCTGTCCGGGTTGTATTCGCCGTCCACGCCGACCTCGCCATCGAAGCTGCCCACTTCGCGACTGGCCGACTGCAAGGTCAGCCAGCGGCGGTCGTGCAAGCGCACGGCGGCCTGATGTTGACGCTGCAGGTTGTCCTGCATATTGCGTGCGACGGCGCCGCCCGAGGCGGTCGAGGCCATCAAGTCGGCATTGGTCAGTTCCAGCACCAGGCGGCTGAGCAGGCGCGAATAATCGCGCAGGCGCTGATCGATGCGCGCCTGGCCGAAGGCATCGGTGAGCACGGCTTTATTGTCTTCGTTCGGGTCGTGCCAGGTTGAGCCGCCGGGGATTTTCGGATTGTCGGTCTGGGTGTAGCCATCCAGGTCGCCCAGTTCCCAATTGGTCGCCTCGATATACAGGATCGGGATATTCAGCGGTTCGAACGGCTCGCCATCGCTGCAGCAGCCGGTGCCCTTGGGGTATTGCGGGTCCAGGCCGGGGTTGGTGAACAGGGGGATATTCAGCTCCCTGGCGATCTGGAAGGTGTGTTCGCGCAACGCTGCCAGGCTGGGGTTGGCCGCGCTGTTCTGGCCGGCGTGGGCATACATCATGTCGCCGGTGATCAGGCTGTCGAGGTTGATCATCGCGAGCATGTTGGCGCGTTGGCTTGCGCTCAGGGACTCAACGAAGGCCTTGGACCCTCGCAGGCCTTCTTCTTCCGCGCCGAAGCCCACCACCTGCAAGCCATTTTCCAGTTGCAGCCCGCCCAGGTTCTTCGCCACCTCGGTGAGCACGCTGGCGCCGGAGCCGTTGTCGTCCAGGCCTTGCAGGGCAGGGCGACCGAAGTAGGTATCGAAGTGCGCGCCGATCACCACGTACTGCGGTTTAGTGCCGGCGGCGTAGGCCACCACGTTTTGCGAGGCGCGACTGCCGTTGTTCCAGGTGAAGTCCTGGCGACTGATGCTGTAGGCCGTGCCCATCTGGCTCTGCATCCAATCGGCCGCCCCGGCGAAATTGGCCGTGCCGCGATAACGCCCGGGGTAGTCGTTGATCAGTTTTTCCAGGGTGGTGGTGGCGTGCTGGCCGTAATCATAGGCTTGAAGATGCGTCGACAGCAGAGTGCCGGCGACGCTGAGAGCGAGGGCGAGGGGCTTTATCACAGGGTCTTCCTTGAGGTGATGAGATGTTCAAGCGCAGACGCTTTGCACAATGCGCGCCTCATTCCATGGGCGGCGGCGAATTGGCGCATTGTTAAACGCGTGGGTCGCTTGGTTGTAATTTGTAACGGATTGGATACCAGACAGGGCGTGACAGAGCGCACGGTTTTGGAGAGGAGTGCTGCGAAAAGTAGCGTTTGTGTTACAGAAATCCAGACCGGTTCGCTATCAAATGTGGGAGGGGGCTTGCTCCCGATGGCGGTGTATCAGTACCAGATATTCTGACTGACACACTGCCATCGGGAGCAAGCCCCCTCCCACATTTGAACTGCGGTGTTCTTAAGCTTTGAGGGTTTTCACGCCTTCCGGGGTACCCAACAGCAGCACATCCGCCGGGCGTGCGGCGAACAGGCCGTTGGTCACCACGCCAACGATGGCGTTGATCTGCGTCTCCAGTTCCACCGGGTTGGTGATCTGCATGTTGAACACATCGAGGATGATGTTGCCGTTATCAGTCAACACGCCTTCACGGTACACCGGGTCGCCGCCCAGCTTCACCAGCTCGCGGGCCACGTGGCTGCGGGCCATCGGGATGACTTCCACCGGCAGCGGGAATGCACCGAGCACCGGCACCAGCTTGCTGGCGTCGGCAATGCAGATGAAGGTCTTGGCCACGGCCGCGACGATCTTCTCGCGGGTCAGGGCTGCGCCGCCGCCTTTGATCAGGTTCAGATGGGCATCGCTTTCGTCCGCGCCGTCGATGTAGAACTCCAGGTCGCTCACGGTGTTGAGCTCGTACACCGGAATGCCATGGCCTTTAAGGCGTGCGGCGGTCGCTTCGGAGCTGGCCACTGCGCCATCGAACGCACCTTTATGCTGGGCCAGCGCATCGATAAAGCAGTTGGCAGTGGAGCCGGTGCCGACACCGACGATGCTCTTGTCGTCGAGTTTGGGAAGGATTAAATCGACAGCGGCCTGGGCCACTGCCTGTTTGAGTTGATCCTGGGTCATGCGGGCTCCGGAACGGGCGGGGGAGTGATCGAGGGCGGCGAGTATACCCCAACAAACCTTGGGATTCGTGTGGTCTCCCGGCCAAAAGCCGGGTTAGACTCCCTGGCCATGCCCAACCCCTGAAGTAGATGCCTGCCGATGCTTGAACACTACGTCAAAAAGATCCTCACCTCGCGCGTTTACGACGTTGCCGTAGAAACACCCCTGCAGACTGCCCGCCAGCTTTCCGAGCGGCTGGGCAACCAGATTTGGCTCAAGCGCGAAGACTTGCAGCCGGTGTTCTCGTTCAAGATTCGCGGCGCCTACAACAAGCTGTGCCAGCTCAGCGCAGAGGAGCGCACACGCGGCGTGGTCACCGCCTCGGCGGGCAACCATGCCCAGGGCCTGGCCCTGGCGGCCAAGGTGCTGGGGGTCAAGGCAACGATCGTGATGCCCAAGACCACCCCGGAAATCAAGGTCGAAGGCGTGCGCTCGCGTGGCGGCAAGGTGGTGCTGCACGGTGATTCTTTCCCGGAAGCCCTGGCCTATTCGCTGAAGCTGGTCGATGAAAAAGGCTACGTTTACATTCACCCCTATGATGATCCGCACACCATTGCCGGGCAGGGCACCGTGGCGATGGAGATCCTGCGCCAGCACCCAGGGCCATTGGACGCGATCTTCGTGCCGGTGGGCGGCGGCGGGCTGATCGCCGGCATTGCGGCGTATGTGAAATACCTGCGCCCGGACATCAAGATCATCGGCGTCGAGCCGGACGACTCCAACTGCCTGCAAGCGGCGATGGCGGCGGGTGAGCGCGTGGTGCTGCCGACCGTCGGCCTCTTCGCCGATGGCGTGGCGGTGGCGCAGATCGGCCAGCACACCTTCGACATCTGCAAAGACTATGTGGATGAAGTGATCACCGTCAGCACCGATGAAATCTGTGCGGCAATCAAGGATATCTACGACGACACGCGCTCGATCACCGAGCCGGCAGGCGCATTGGGCGTGGCCGGGATCAAGAAGTATGTCGAGACCCGTGGCGTCAGCGGCCAGACCTTTGTTGCCATCGATTCCGGCGCCAACGTCAACTTCGACCGCCTGCGCCATGTGGCCGAACGCGCCGAGCTGGGTGAAGGCCGCGAAGCCATCATCGCCGTGACCATTCCCGAGAAACCGGGCAGCTTCAAGGCGTTCTGCGAGGCGGTTGGCAAGCGCCAGATCACCGAATTCAACTACCGCTATCACACCGGCAGCGAGGCGCACATCTTCGTCGGCGTGCAGACCCACCCGGAAAACGACCCGCGCAGCGCATTGATCGCCAGCCTCACCGACCAGGGTTTCCCGGTGCTGGACCTGACCGAAAACGAATTGGCCAAATTGCACATCCGCCATATGGTCGGCGGGCATGCGGCCAAAGTCAGTGACGAGCTGGTGTTTCGTTTTGAATTTCCGGAACGGCCGGGGGCGTTGTTCAACTTTCTTAACAAACTGGGCGGGCGCTGGAATATCTCGATGTTCCACTACCGCAACCACGGTGCGGCTGACGGCCGGGTGGTCGCCGGCCTGCAAGTACCGGCGGACGAGCGCCACCTGGTCCCGGCCGCCCTCGCCGAGATCGGCTACCCGTATTGGGATGAAAGCGAAAACCCGGCCTACCAGTTGTTCCTCGGTTGAGCGACTACGCTGACTGAGCGGCCTTCAAGGAATCGAGACTATGGAAACGCTGACCACCCTCAAGGTTATTCACATCGCCGCCACCGTATTGCTGCTGCTCAGCGGCCTGGGCCTGGCAGTACTGGCCTGGCGCAAGCGCAGCGCCGGGCCGGCGATGATCGTGCAACGCCCGTGGGCGTTCGTCTGGCTGCTGATGGGCATTTGTTTGGTGAGCATGCCGTTCACCGGCTGGTGGATGGTGCACCTGGTCGGCTGGCCGCTGGGGCAAACCTGGATCCTGGGTTCCAGCATTCTGTATACCGTGGCGGCGCTGGCCTGGTTCTGGCTGGTGGCGCGGCTTAATCGGCTGCGTAAAGGCGAGGGCGGTGGCCTGAATTTTACTTTGGTGTTGGCGGTGGTCAGTTTGGTGGGGTTTGTGGCGATTGCCGGGCTGAAGGGTGCCAAGCCGGTTTGAAAGGAGCTTCATGAACATTCTTCTGGTAGGCGCCACCGGGTTTGTCGGGCGCCACCTGTTGCTGGCTCTGCAGCAGGCGGGGCATCAAGTGGTCGCTACTTGTCGCGAGCCTCGAAGCCAGAATTGGCCGGGCGTGGAGTGGCGCCCGCTGGATCTGAACCTGCTGGCCGTCGACCCCGAAGGTTTCGACTTTCCCGAATCCGTTGATTTACTGATCAATGCAGCCGGTCTGCTGAGCGTGGATGCGGCCGAGCTGAGCCGGGTGCAGGACCGGGGCACTTGCGCGTTGTTCGATCTGGCGGCGCAGCGCGGCGTGCGAGTGCTGCAGGTTTCCGCCCTGGGCGCTTCAGCGCAGTCCGATGTGCCGTTTCTCGCCAGCAAAGGAGCGGCTGACGACTATCTGCTTGGCCTCGGGATTGAAGCGGTGGTATTGCGACCCTCATTGGTGGTGGGTGAGGGCGGCGCCAGCAGTGCCTGGCTCGCCGCGCTTTCGCCGTGGCCGCTGATCCCGTTGCTGGACCTCAAGGCCCATCTGCAACCGGTGCATATCGCTGACGTCGTCGGGGCCGTACTGGCATTGCTGCGTCGGTGGCCAGTTGAAGCGATGGTGTTGCCATTGGTAGGGCCTGAACCGATGCGGCTGGGCCAGGTCATTGATCACTTGCGCGCCGTACAAGGCTGGGCGCCGGGCCGATACGTCCAGGCGCCGCTGCTAGGGTTGAGCGGTCGGGTGGGCGACCGCCTGGGTTGGCGTGCGCTGAACAGACAAAGCATTACTCTGGCGCAACAGGACAACGTGGCCGACCCCGAGGTGCTGGCTTCGGTCTGCGGTTATTCGGCGGCGCCGCTGTCGTCGCGTTTGCAGGGCTGGCCGACAGCGGCCGTGAGCAGCCAGCTTACGATCCGTCCCTTGATGCTGGCGGTGCTGGTGCTGATCTGGCTGGGCACCGCAGCGGTGTGCCTGGGGCCGGGGTACGAGTGGGGCTTGCGCATCATGGCGCAGGCAGGCGTGCACGGTGTTTGGGCGATGCTGGCGGTGATCGGCGGGTCGCTGTGCGATGGTCTGTTGGGCATCGGGCTGCTGATCAGGCGCTGGCGGCGCCACACCCTGCTATTGCAACTGTTGTTGATGGCCGGATACACCGTAGTCATCAGCTTCGTTTTGCCCCACTACTGGTTCGACCCCTACGCCGCCGTCGCCAAGAACCTGGTGCTGATGGTGGCTACGTTATGGCTTTTTTGGACTGAACCTACTGTGAATGAGTGTCGCCGATGAGTGCTTACCTGCTGCTCAAAACCCTGCATATCCTTTCGTCCACCATCCTGTTCGGGCTGGGCGCGGGCTCGGCCTACTACGCGTTGCGCGCCTGGCGCAGCGGCAAAGTGGAAGTGATCGCCGTAACATTCAAACACCTGGTCTTTGCCGACTGGGCGTTTACCGCGACCACGGCAGTGTTCCAGCCATTGAGTGGGATCGGCTTGATGCATCTGGCGGGTTGGTCATTGCAGCAGAGTTGGTTGCAGTGGACGTTCGGTTTGTATGTGTTGGCGGGGATCTGCTGGCTGCCAGTGGTGTGGTTGCAGATTCGTGTGCACCAGATGGCGGAACAGGCGTTGCGCGAAGGTACGGCGATGCCACTCAAGGCCGCAACCTATATGCGCTGGTGGTTTGGCCTGGGTTGGCCTGCATTCCTGGCGTTCATGGCGATTTTCTACCTGATGGTGGCCAAGCCTATGTAAGGCTTGGGCCCGTGTCGCCTGCATCGGGGGCAAGCCCCCTCCCACATTTGAAATGCATTCCAAGTGTGGGAGGGGGCTTGCTCCCGATGGCTTTATCAGCCGCGCAGCGTAATCACCGGCCAGCCCCGCTTTTCAGCCTCGGCCCGCAAATTCGGGTCTGGATCCACCGCCACCGGATGAGTCACCTGCTCCAGCAGCGGCAAATCATTCATCGAGTCGCTATAGAAGTAGCTGTCTTCCAGGGTATACCCGGTCTCTTCCAGCCAACGGTTCAAGCGCGTCACCTTGCCTTCACGAAAGCAAGGCACATCGGTGCTGCGCCCGGTGTAGCGGCCATTTTCCATCTCGCACTCGGTGGCGATCAGGGTTTCAACCCCCAGCCGTGCGGCAATCGGCGCGGTGACGAAACGGTTGGTGGCGGTGATGATCACCAGCATGTCGCCGGCGGCGCGGTGCTTGGCCAGCAGTTCCACGGCCTTGGGCAGCATGATCGGCTCGATGCAGTCGCGCATGTAGTCGTTGTGCCATTCGTCCAACTGAGCCATCTCGGTGCGGCCGAGGATTTCCAGGCAGAAGTTCAGGTAAGCGGCGTTGTCCAGCTTGCCAGCCAGGTAGTCCTGATAGAACGCGTCGTTACGCGCCTTGTAAGCCACCGGGTCGAGAATCCTGCGTTCACACAGGTAATCACCCCAGGCGTGATCGCTGTCACCGCCCAGGAGCGTGTTGTCCAAGTCGAATAAAGCCAGGCGCATTGCGGTTACTCGCTGAAAAGTCTGTAAAAAGGCGTCCAGAATACGGTCTTTTCACAAGAGTGCACATAAGGTAAGAAGCCTCGTTGCCGCTGGATGAACCTTTGTGGAACAATGCGGCGACATGCGTTTGCGAGGTTGTTGCCGTGATCGACCCCGATGGTTTCCGTCCTAATGTCGGGATTATTCTTACGAATGATGCCGGACAGGTGCTATGGGCTCGCCGAATCAACCAAGATGCCTGGCAGTTTCCTCAAGGTGGGATCAACCCCGACGAAACCCCTGAAGACGCCTTGTACCGTGAGTTGAACGAAGAAGTCGGCCTTGAGCGCGAAGATGTGCAGATTCTGGCCTGCACCCGGGGCTGGTTGCGCTATCGTTTGCCGCAACGCCTGGTGCGTACCCACAGCCAACCGCTGTGTATCGGCCAGAAGCAGAAATGGTTTCTCCTGCGCCTGATCTCCAATGAGCAGCGGGTGCGGATGGATTTGACCGGTAAACCGGAGTTCGATGGCTGGCGCTGGGTCAGCTATTGGTATCCGCTGGGCCAGGTGGTGACATTCAAGCGCGAGGTTTATCGTCGCGCTCTCAAAGAGCTTGCCCCGCGCCTTTTAGCGCGCGACTGACGACGGAGTTCGACCCCGAGCCATGCTCAATACGCTGCGCAAGATCGTCCAGGAAGTTAACTCCGCCAAGGATCTCAAGGCGGCGTTGGGGATTATTGTGTTGCGCGTCAAGGAAGCCATGGGCAGCCAGGTCTGCTCGGTTTACCTGCTGGACCCCGAGACCAACCGTTTTGTGCTGATGGCCACCGAGGGCTTGAACAAGCGCTCCATCGGCAAAGTCAGCATGGCGCCCAATGAAGGTCTGGTGGGCCTGGTGGGGACGCGTGAAGAACCCCTGAACCTTGAAAACGCGGCCGATCACCCGCGTTATCGCTACTTTGCCGAAACCGGCGAAGAGCGCTACGCCTCGTTCCTCGGTGCGCCGATCATTCACCACCGCCGCGTCGTCGGCGTGCTGGTCATCCAACAGAAAGAACGTCGCCAGTTCGACGAAGGTGAAGAAGCCTTCCTGGTGACCATGAGCGCGCAGCTGGCCGGGGTTATCGCCCACGCCGAAGCCACGGGCTCGATTCGCGGCCTGGGTCGCCAGGGCAAGGGCATCCAGGAGGCCAAGTTCGTCGGCGTGCCGGGTTCGCCGGGGGCCGCCGTCGGTACGGCGGTGGTCATGCTGCCACCGGCCGACCTCGATGTGGTACCGGACAAGACCGTTCACGACATCGACGCTGAAATCAAACTGTTCAAGACCGCCCTGGAAGGCGTGCGCGCCGACATGCGCAACCTGTCGACCAAGCTGGCCACCCAGTTGCGCCCGGAAGAGCGGGCGCTGTTCGACGTGTACCAGATGATGCTCGACGACGCGTCCCTGGGTAATGAAGTCAAGACCGTGATCAAGACCGGCCAGTGGGCCCAGGGCGCGCTGCGTCAGGTGGTCACCGATCACGTCAACCGTTTCGAATTGATGGACGACGCCTACCTGCGCGAGCGTGCCTCGGATGTGCGCGACCTCGGTCGCCGTCTGCTGGCCTACCTGCAGGAAGACCGCACCACCAATCTGGTCTACCCCGACAACACCATCCTGATCAGCGAAGAACTGACCGCCACCATGCTCGGCGAAGTGCCTGAGGGCAAATTGGTCGGCCTGGTCTCGGTATTGGGCTCGGGTAACTCCCACGTTGCGATCCTGGCTCGCGCCATGGGCATTCCGACGGTGATGGGCCTGGTGGACCTGCCGTATTCCAAGGTGGATGGCATCGACATGATCGTCGATGGCCATCGCGGCGAAGTCTTTACCAACCCCAGCGAATTGCTGCGCAAGCAATACGCCGAAGTGGTCGAGGAAGAGAAACAACTGGCGCTGGGCCTCGACTCGTTGCGCGAATTGCCGTGCGTGACCCTCGACGGCCACCGCGTGCCGCTGCTGGTGAACACCGGCCTGCTGGCCGATGTGGCCCGGGCGCAACAGCGTGGCGCTGAAGGGGTGGGGCTGTACCGCACCGAAGTGCCGTTCATGATCAACCAGCGTTTCCCGAGTGAGAAGGAGCAGCTGGCGATTTATCGCGAGCAACTGCAGGCCTTCCACCCGTTGCCGGTGACCATGCGCAGCCTGGATATCGGCGGCGACAAGTCACTGTCGTATTTCCCGATCAAGGAAGACAACCCCTTCCTCGGCTGGCGCGGGATTCGCGTCACCCTCGACCACCCTGAAATTTTCCTGGTGCAGACCCGCGCCATGCTCAAGGCCAGCGAAGGCCTGAATAACCTGCGTATCCTGCTGCCGATGATCTCCGGCACCCACGAGCTGGAAGAAGCACTGCACCTGATCCACCGTGCCTGGGGCGAAGTGCGCGACGAAGGCGCCGACGTGCCGATGCCGCCGATTGGCGTGATGATCGAAATCCCGGCGGCGGTGTACCAGGCCAAGGAACTGGCGCGGCAGGTGGACTTCCTGTCGGTAGGCTCCAACGACCTGACCCAATACCTGCTCGCCGTAGACCGCAACAACCCGCGGGTAGCCGACCTGTACGACTACCTGCACCCGGCCGTGCTACAAGCGCTGCAGCATGTGGTGCGCGACGCCCATGCCGAAGGCAAGCCGGTGAGTATCTGCGGTGAAATGGCCGGCGACCCGGCGGCGGCGGTGCTGTTGATGGCGATGGGCTTTGACAGCCTGTCGATGAACGCCACCAACTTGCCCAAAGTGAAGTGGATGCTGCGCCAGGTTGAATTGAGCATGGCCAAGGATTTGCTGGCCGAGCTGATGACCATCGACAATCCGCAAGTTATCCACAGCTCGCTGCAATTGGCGCTGAAGAACCTGGGGTTGACGCGGATGATCAACCCGGCTTCTGCAAAAACGCTCTAGAGACATGCGCTGATCAAAAATGTGGGAGGGGGCTTGCCCCCGATTGCGGTGTATCAGTACCAGATACTCTGACTGACACACTGCTATCGGGGGCAAGCCCCCTCCCACATTTGATTTTCGTTGTGTTTAGAGATTGAGTTCAACCTCGCCCAAGCGGCCACCCTGCGGCCCGAAACTGCGCTCCACCATCCGCCGCGTGCCGTCAGCATTCACGATCAACGCTGTGCTCGCCCGCGTCCCGTAACTCGGGCTGGCGATAAACACACTCGACAGCAAACTCTCCGTCGCCAAGCCCACACCGGTATCCGGCAAGTCAGCAAACGGTGCGGTCTGCGGGTCGCTCAAAATTCCCAGCAACGCGTCCGGCTGTGGATCGTCGAGGATTTCAACGAGTGCCGCCTTGGCTTTGAGCAGCTTCGGCCAGGGCGTATCCAAACCGGCATTGGATAAACCGTACACGCCCGCCTCCAACCGCGTCGGCTCGGTCTCGTTGGCGTTGTAGTGCCAAAGCTCATCCCGCGTGCCCACTAAGAGATTAAACCCGGCGTATTCAATCGAACGACCGTTAACTTCCGCCAAATAATCGTCAATCGGCAGCGAACCACTGAGAAAGCGCGCCACCAGCTCACCACGGGACTTGCGTGACGGCGGCTGGTGCGGGTCGCGGATATTGGTGAGCGCAGCAAAACGCCCCTCGGCGTTCACCCCCAGCCAAGTGCCGCCCGCTTCCTGATCGCGGCCGGCGTAGACCTGTGGTGCATCCGGCCATTGAGCCAGCGGCAGGCTGGGCCGGGCGTAGAATTCATCACGGTTGGCCGCGACGATCAGCGGCTGGGCATGCCCCGGCCGCCAGGCAAAAACAATCAGGCACATCGGGCGATCCCTTGTGTGTTTTTTCCTCACTCTACCCACAGAACCGCAGGCGTTCCATCGTAACGAAGTTGGGCCGCGCACCTTCCATCCGTTAACATGCCGGGCTGTTTGGTGTGTATGTGAACTTCTTAATTTGATCTCGCAGCTGTAACGCAGGCTTAATCGCGCATCGGCATGGTCCGGTGCGTCATGACTAAATGTTTTAACGAGGAGTCGCAATGCTGCCTTACCCGCAGATCGACCCGGTGGCCCTGGCCATCGGTCCGCTGAAAATCCATTGGTATGGGTTGATGTACCTGATCGGCATCGGCGGTGCCTGGCTGCTGGCGTCCCGGCGCCTGAACCGTTTCGACCCGACCTGGACCAAGGAGAAACTCTCCGACATGGTGTTCTGGTTGTCGATGGGGGTCATTGTCGGTGGGCGACTCGGGTATGTGCTGTTCTACGATCTGTCGGCCTACATCGCCAACCCGACGCTGATCTTTGAGGTGTGGAAGGGCGGCATGGCGTTCCACGGCGGGTTTATCGGCGTGATGATCGCCGCGTGGTGGTTTGGCCGGCGCAACGGCAAGTCGTTTTTCCAGCTGATGGACTTCGTCGCGCCGCTGGTGCCGATTGGCCTGGGCGCTGGGCGTATCGGTAACTTCATCAATGCCGAGCTGTGGGGCAAACCGACCGATGTGCCGTGGGCCATGGTGTTCCCGCCGTTCAGCGACCCGGCGCAACTGCCGCGCCATCCGTCGCAGCTGTACCAGTTCGCCCTGGAAGGTGTGGCATTGTTCCTCATCCTGTACATCTTCTCGCGCAAGCCACGCCCAACCATGGCCGTGTCGGGAATGTTCGCGCTGTTCTACGGGATCTTCCGCTTCATCGTCGAGTTCGTGCGCGTACCGGATGCGCAGTTGGGCTACCTGGCGTGGGGTTGGTTGACCATGGGGCAGGTGCTCAGCATCCCGATGATCCTGGTCGGCCTGGGCCTGCTGTGGTGGGCTTACAACCGCCCACAAGGCATCAAGAGCACCGCGCTTTAAATTCGAACGCCGAGGCGTGCGCGCCTCGGCTTCAACGATACGGGTACCCACATGAAGCAATACCTCGAACTCCTGCACGACGTCGTGACCAATGGCCTGACCAAGGGCGATCGTACCGGCACCGGCACCAAGGCCGTGTTCGCCCGTCAGTATCGGCATAACCTGGCCGATGGCTTCCCGCTGCTGACCACCAAGAAGCTGCATTTCAAAAGCATCGCCAACGAACTGATCTGGATGTTGAGCGGCAACACCAACATCAAGTGGCTCAACGAAAACGGCGTGCGTATCTGGGATGAATGGGCCACCGAAGACGGCGACCTGGGCCCGGTGTACGGCGAGCAGTGGACCGCCTGGCCGACCAAGGACGGCGGCAAGATCAACCAGATCGACTACATGGTCGAGACGTTGAAGACCAACCCCAACAGCCGCCGCATCCTGTTCCACGGCTGGAACGTCGAATACCTGCCGGATGAAACCAAGAGCCCCCAGGAAAACGCGCGCAACGGCAAGCAGGCCTTGCCACCGTGCCACCTGCTGTACCAGGCGTTCGTGCACGACGGCCATCTGTCGATGCAGTTATACATCCGCAGCTCCGATGTATTCCTCGGCCTGCCCTATAACACCGCCGCCCTGGCGTTGTTGACCCACATGCTGGCCCAGCAGTGCGACCTGATCCCCCACGAGATCATCGTCACCACCGGCGACACCCACGCTTACAGCAACCACATGGAGCAGATCCAGACCCAGCTCGCGCGCACGCCGAAAAAGCTGCCGGAACTGGTGATCAAGCGTAAACCTGCGTCGATATACGACTACAAGTTCGAAGACTTTGAAATCGTCGGCTACGACGCCGACCCAAGCATCAAGGCTGACGTCGCGATCTAACAGGCTACGCCGGTCCAACCTGTGGGAGGGGGCTTGCTCCCGATAGCGGTGTAACAGTCAGAGCATTGATTACTGACAGACCGCCATCGGGAGCAAGCCCCCTCCCACAGGTTGATTGGGTTTCTCCCCAGGCTCAGTGCCCGTGGCTTCTGCCCACATGCGAGGGCTCGGCCTCGCTGGCCTGCACGCTCCCGCTGACCTCCAAACGCTGCAAGATCCCGCACTGCGCCCCGCCGCCACAGCGCTGGCGCAGGTCCAGCAATTGTTCCTGCAACGCCAGCAGCCCATCGATCCGCGCTTTTACATGGTGGATATGTTCGTCGATCAACGCATTCACGCTTTCGCATTGGTCCTGCGGGCTGTCACGCAGGCTGAGCAGGCTGCGGATTTCTTCCAGGGTCATGTCGAGGCTGCGGCAGTTGCGGATAAAGATCAGCCGCTCGGTGTGCGCCTGGGTGTACACCCGGTAGTTGCCGTCAGTGCGCGCCGGGGGTGGCAGCAGGCTTTCCTTCTCGTAATAACGGATGGTTTCCACCGGGCAGTCGGTCAGTTTGGCCAGTTCGCCGATCTTCATCGCAGCAATCTCCAAATGGGTGCTTGACCCTATAGTGGCTACAGGGTCTTTACTTGGCAACAGGCACATCTACGGACGCGACAGCATGAGCGATTCCCTCCACACCCCGCATAAGCACGATCACGAGCATGATCACGGCGAGCAAACGCTCAAGCCGGTGCATGACCACGGCGGCGGGTGCTGTTCCGGCACCCCGGCGCCTGCAAAAGTACAGTTGAGCGACGCTCCCACCGCCGGCTCGCGCCTGAGCACCTTTCGCATCGAAGCGATGGACTGCCCCACCGAACAAACGCTGATCCAGAACAAACTGGGCAAGCTCGCCGGTGTGCAGCAGCTGGAATTCAACCTGATCAACCGCATTCTCGGTGTCACCCACGACTTGCCGAGCACTGCGCCGATCATCGATGCCATCAAATCCATCGGCATGCAGGCTGACCCGATCGAAGAAGGCACCCCCGCCGCCGCGCCACCCGCCAAGAAACACTGGTGGCCGCTGGCAGTCTCGGGCGTGGGGGCGTTGGGCGCGGAAGTTCTGCATTTCACGGGCGTGGCGCCGACCTGGGTGATCGCCCTGGTGGCGCTGGTGTCGATTCTCAGCGGTGGCCTCACCACCTACAAAAAGGGCTGGATTGCCCTGAAAAACCTGAACCTGAACATCAACGCGCTGATGAGTATCGCCGTGACCGGCGCCGTGCTGATTGGCCAATGGCCGGAAGCGGCGATGGTGATGTTCCTGTTCACCGTGGCCGAGTTGATCGAGGCCAAGTCCCTGGACCGTGCGCGCAATGCCATCAGCGGTCTGATGCAAATGACCCCGGAGCAGGCCACGGTGCGCCAGGCGGACGGTTCATGGCTGGAGCAAGAGGTCAAAAGTATTGATTTAGGCGCCATCGTGCGGGTAAAGCCTGGCGAACGCATTGGCCTGGACGGTGAGGTGACGGCCGGTCAATCCACTGTCGACCAGGCGCCGATCACCGGTGAAAGCCTGCCGATCGAAAAAAACCTGGGCGATAAAGTCTTCGCCGGTACGATCAACCAGGCCGGTTCCCTGGAATACAAGGTGACCGCAGCGGCGAATAATTCCACGTTGGCGCGGATCATCCACGCGGTGGAGCAGGCCCAGGGCGCCCGGGCGCCGACCCAGCGTTTTGTCGACCGCTTCGCCAAGGTCTATACACCCGCGGTGTTCCTGTTTGCCCTGGGCGTGGCGGTCATACCGCCGCTGTTCATGGCGGGCGTCTGGTTCGACTGGATCTACCGCGCCCTGGTGTTGCTGGTGGTCGCGTGCCCGTGCGCCTTGGTGATTTCCACCCCGGTGACCATTGTCAGCGGCCTGGCGGCGGCGGCGCGCAAAGGCATTCTGATCAAGGGCGGCGTGTACCTGGAGGGCGGTTACAAGCTCAACTACCTCGCCCTGGACAAGACTGGCACCATCACCCACGGCAAGCCGGTGCAAACCGACTACTTGCCGCTGTTTGCCACTGTGCAGGACAGCGCGCCGGCGCTGGCCGCGAGTTTGGCCGGCCGTTCCGACCACCCGGTGTCCCTGGCGATCGCCAACGCGGCGGTGGATAAAAACCTGGCGTCCTACGTTGTGGATAACTTCGCGGCATTGCCCGGTCGTGGCGTGCGCGGAGACATAAACGGCGAAACCTACCACCTGGGCAACCACCGTCTGGTGGAAGACCTCGGGCTGTGCTCGCCGGCCCTGGAAGAGAAACTCTTCGCCCTGGAAAAACAAGGCAAGTCCGTGGTGCTGCTGCTCGACAAGTCGGGCCCGCTGGCCCTGTTCGCCGTGGCCGACACGGTCAAGGACAGCAGCCGCGAAGCCATCCGGCAACTGCACGAGTTGGGCGTCAAGACCCTGATGCTCACCGGCGATAACACCCACACCGCCCAGGCGATTGCCGCCCAGGTCGGTATCGACCAGGCCCAGGGCGACCTGCTGCCCACCGATAAGCTGCACGCCATTGAAGCGCTCTACGGCCAGGGCCACCGCGTCGGCATGGTCGGCGACGGCATCAACGACGCCCCGGCCCTGGCACGCGCCGAAATCGGCTTTGCCATGGCCGCCGCAGGCACCGACACCGCGATCGAGACCGCCGATGTGGCACTGATGGACGATGATCTGCGCAAGATCCCGGCATTCATTCGGCTCTCCAGGCAAACGTCGAGTATCCTCAAGCAGAACATCGCCCTGGCGCTGGTGATCAAGGCCATCTTCCTGGCGGTCACCTTCCTGGGCATGGCGACGATGTGGATGGCGGTGTTCGCCGACATGGGCGTCAGCCTGCTGGTGGTGTTCAATGGCCTGCGCCTGTTGCGCAAATAGACGATGAGAGGGTGGTGTGCTGAGTGCTGAGCTGAAGGCGTTTTTCATGGTCGCCCGCCTGGGCAGCATTACCCAGGCGGCGAAAAAGCTCGGCCTGAGCCAACCTACGGTCACTACCCAGATCCGCAACCTGGAAAGCTACTACGGCGTTGAACTGTTCTACCGTGGCGGCCGCCGCCTGACCGTCAGCGATGAAGGCGCGCGGCTGTTGCCGATGGTCAAGGCGCTGTTACAGCAGGAAGCGGACATCGAGTTTTTCCTGCGCAATAACGGCCAGGTCCAGGGCACCTTACGGATTGCTGCCACCGCGCCGTACTACATTCTGGACCTGGTCAAAGCCTTTCGCGAACGCCTGCCGCACGTAGAGGTGTCGGTGGAAATCGGCAATTCCCAGCAGGTGCTCGAAGCGCTGGACGACTACCGCGTCGACGTAGCCGCCTCGTCGCAGTTGGTGGAAGACCCGCGTCTGGTGCGCCGCGTGCTGGGCACGGACCCGCTGGTGTTGGCGGTACACCGCAATCACCCGTTGGCCAAGCTTGATCACGTACCGTTGAGCGCGCTCATCGGGCATACCTTGCTGATGCGTGAAGCAGGTTCTACCACCCGCAGGCTGACGGAAGAGATGCTGAAGAACGCGGGCGTGGGGTACGGGCCGTTGCTGGAGATTGGCAGCCGTGAGTCGATTCGCGAGGCAGTGCTGCGCAATATCGGCATCAGCATCATCGCACGCCACGAAGTGCCGCATGATCCACAGCTGAAGGTGCTGACCATCGAGAAGGCGCCGCAGATTGCCGAATATTTGTATTGCCTCAAGGAAAGAAAAGCCGCACGCCTGCCGGCGGCGTTTCTTGGGTTGGCGCAGGAGATGTCGCCAATCTAGAGGTTAGTGGCAGCCTTGGGGGCCAATCGGGGGCAAGCCCCCTCCCACAGGGGATTTGTGAATACAGTCAAAATGTGGGAGGGGGCTTGCCCCCGATGGCGGTAGACCAGGCACCTCATTTCTATGAATCCTACACAAATCCACCAATACCACTATCACCCCCTTTAGCCTTCCTGCCACACCAACGACGCATTCCCTCCCTAGCATGGCCCCCATCAGTTCGATGAGGTGCCACCATGAACACAGCCCTGACCCAACCCGGCGCGCCGATGAAGGTGCGCGGTATCCAGAAACGCTTCGGCGCCTTTACCGCGTTGGACAACGTGTCCCTGGACGTCGCCGCTGGCGAGCTGGTGTGCCTGCTGGGCCCGTCCGGCTGCGGCAAGACCACGTTGCTGCGCTGCATCGCCGGGCTTGAGCGCCAGGACAGCGGCGAGCTTTACCTGGGTGACCGCGATGTTTCCCGGCTGCCGCCCCAGGCGCGGGACTACGGCATTTTGTTCCAGTCCTACGCGCTGTTTCCCAACCTCACCGTTGAAGCGAACATCGGCTACGGCCTCGCCGGCTGCGGCCGTGATGAGGTGCGCAAGCGTGTCGGGCAAATGCTCGAATTGGTCGGCCTGCTCGGCAGCGAAAAGAAATTCCCCGGCCAGCTGTCCGGGGGCCAGCAGCAGCGTGTCGCGCTGGCGCGGGCCCTGGCGCCGGCGCCGTCGTTATTGTTGTTGGATGAACCCATGTCGGCCCTCGACGCGCGGGTGCGCGAGCATCTGTGTACCGAGTTGCGCCAACTCCAGCGCCGCCTGGGCATCACCACGCTGATGGTCACCCACAACCAGGACGAGGCCATGTTGATGGCCGACCGCATCGCGGTCATGCACAACGGCAAGGTCGAGCAGTACGCCACGCCGCAGGAAATCTATGATCGCCCGGCCACGCCGTTCGTGGCGGAGTTCGTTGGCCAGGGCAACTGGCTGCCGTTCAGCCGCAACAGCGCCAGCCATGCCCAGGTCGGTGGGATGAATGTGCGCCTGGCCGACGACGCCGGCATCGCCAAATCCGGCCGGCTATTCTGCCGCCCGGAAGCGATCAGCATTAATCCACCGGTGCATGAAGAAAACCTGTTCCCGGCCAAAGTCCGCGAGATCACGTTCCTGGGCAATCGCTGCCGCATGAGTTTTGAACTGGAGCAGTTGCCGGGCCACCCGCTGCTGGCCGAGCTGGCACCGGAAGCCATGCCGCGCCTGGGGGCCCAGGACATTCTGGTGGCCCTGCCGCCGCGCAGCTTGCAGGTGTTTGCCTGAGATGGCCATGGAGACGGCGATGACACTGCCGCGCGAAATTTCTCGAGCTGAAACGGGCGACCGCCTGTTTGTGGTCGGCGGCAAATTAGTGTGGCTGGGCCTGTTGGTGGTGGCGGTGTTGCTGCCGCTGCTGGCGATTTTCTGGCGTGGCTTCAGCAGCGAAGCCGGGCAGGGCGGCGGGTTGCTCGCTGCACGCGAGCTGCTGACCAGTGCCAACTTCCACTGGTTGCTCGGCAATAGCCTGAAAGTTTCCCTGAGCGTAGCGGCCATCGTCGTACCGCTGGCCTATCTGTTTGCCTACGCGCTGCAGCGCACCTTGATTCCCGGCAAGGTGATCTGGCGCGGCGTGTCGCTGCTGCCCTTGATGGCGCCATCGATGTTGCCGGGCATTGCACTGGTGTATCTGTTCGGCAACCAGGGGCTGTTGCGCGGGTTGCTCTCGGACAACATCTACGGCTTCTGGGGCATTGTGCTGGGTGAGATGATTTACACCTTCCCACACGCCCTGATGATTCTGCTGTCGGCCTTGTCGCTGGCGGATGCGCGCTTGTTCGACGCAGCCTCAAGCATGGGCGCCAGCCCGGCCCGAGCGTTTCGCAGCATTACCTGGCCGGCGACGCGCCAGGCCGTATTCGCCGCGTTCTGCCTGGTATTCACCCTGTCCATCACTGACTTCGGCGTGCCCGTGGTGGTGGGCGGGGACTACCAGGTGCTGGCGCTGGAAGCCTACAAGGCGGTGGTCGGCCAGCAACAGTTCGGCCGCGGCGCGTTGATTGGCATGGTGCTGCTGTTGCCGGCGCTGTTCAGTTTTGGTGTGGATGCGTGGTTGCGGCGCCGTCACGGTGACGCTATGAGCGGGCGTGCCCAGGTGTTTCAACCACCGCCGTCGCGTTCCAGGGATGGCTGCTACCTGGCTATCGTGCTGCTGATCTGCGCGGCGCTGCTGCTGGTGTTCGGCATGGCGGTGTATTCCTCGCTGGTCAAGTTCTGGCCCTACAACCTGTCGCTGTCCTTGAACCACTACCAGTTCGAAGACACTGCCGGCGGCGGCTGGCTGGCCTATCGCAACAGCCTGACCATGGCGCTGTGCACGGCGTTGATCGGCAGTGTGCTGATCTTCACCGGCGCCTACCTGATGGAAAAAACCAAGGGCCAACAGAGCCTGAACCTGGCCCTGCGCCTGCTCAGCTTTGTGCCGATGGCCGTACCGGGCCTGGTGCTGGGCCTGGGCTATGTGTTCTTTTTCAACCTCGGCGGCAACCCGCTGCATGTGTTCTACGGCAGCATGGCACTGCTGGTGGTGTGCACCATTGCTCACTATCTGACCACTGCGCAAATGACCGCCACCACTGCGCTGCGCCAACTGGACGTGGAATTCGAAGCCGCCGCGTTGTCCCTCAAGGCGCCGCTCTATCGCCATTACTTGAAAGTGACGGTGCCGATCTGCCTGCCGGCGCTGCTGGATATTCTGCGTTACCTGTTCGTGTCGGCGATGACCACCGTCTCCGCTGCGATCTTTCTCTACAGCCCCGACACCATCCTCGCCGCCGTCGCCGTCTTGAACATGGACGATGCCGGCAATGTGGGCGGCGCTGCGGCCATGTCGACCCTGATCCTGTTCACCTCAGGCAGCGTCTCGCTGCTGCTGGCGTGGGCCTCACGTGGCGCCTTGCGCCGCTCCCAAGCCTGGCGCCAGACCGCGCCCGGGCAATGA
The DNA here is from genome assembly GCF_003852295.1 of Pseudomonas sp. R11-23-07. Taxonomy (NCBI): domain Bacteria; kingdom Pseudomonadati; phylum Pseudomonadota; class Gammaproteobacteria; order Pseudomonadales; family Pseudomonadaceae; genus Pseudomonas; species Pseudomonas sp. R11-23-07. Next base: position 5,351,370 of record NZ_CP027761.1, on the reverse strand, counting down.
TCCTTCAAAGGAGGTATTCGATGTTCAAGCCACTGGCGCTGGTCGCTGCCGTACTCACCGCATTCAGCCTGAATGCCTTCGCCAACACCGAGTTGACCGTGTACACGGCCCTTGAAGCCGAGCAGTTGAAGACCTACAAAAAGGCCTTCGAGCAGGCCAACCCGGATATCCAGATCAAGTGGGTGCGCGACTCCACCGGCATCATCACCGCCAAGCTGTTGGCTGAAAAGGACCGCCCGCAGGCCGACGTGGTGTGGGGCCTGGCCGCCTCCAGCCTGGCGATCCTCGATCAACAAGGCATGCTCGATCGTTACGCGCCGAAGGACCTGGACAAGATCGGCAAAAACTACCGCGACGCCGCCAACCCACCGGCCTGGGTCGGCATGGATGTGTGGGCGGCGACCATTTGCTTCAACACCGTCGAAGCCGAGAAACAGGGCCTGAGCAAACCGGTGAGTTGGCAGGACCTGACCAAGCCTGAGTACAAGGGCAAGATCGTGATGCCCAACCCGGCGTCCTCCGGTACCGGCTTTCTGGACGTGAGCGCCTGGTTGCAAACCTTTGGTGAGCAGCAGGGCTGGCAGTACATGGACGAGCTGCACCAGAACATCGGCCAGTACGTTCACTCCGGCTCCAAGCCGTGCAAGCTGGCGGCGTCCGGGGAGTTTCCGATCGGTATTTCGTTTGAATACCCGGCCGTACAGCTCAAGCGCCAGGGCGCGCCGCTGGACATCATCCTGCCGAAGGAAGGCCTGGGCTGGGAAATCGAGGCGACGGCGGTGATCAAGGGCACGGCCCACGCCGATGCCGCCAGGAAACTCGCGGACTTTTCCGCCAGCCCGGCGGCGATGGAGCTGTACAAGGACAACTTCGCGGTGCTGGCCCAGCCAGGGATTGCCAAGCCGCAGACCGAATTGCCCGCCGATTACGAGCAGCGGTTGATCAAGAACGACTTTGCCTGGGCCTCGAAGAACCGCGACAGCATCCTGGTTGAATGGCGCAAACGCTATGACGGCAAGTCGGAGAAGGTGGCGGGGCAGTAAGGGTACCGATCGTTCCCACGCTCCGCGTGGTAACGCCGCTCCGGACGCTCCGCGTCCGCTCTTGAAGGTCGTGACGCGGAGCGTCACTGGATGAATTCCCACGCGGAGCGCGGGAACGAGAGGACAGTATGAGTAGTGACCTGTTAATTGTCGGCGCCGGCATCCTCGGCCTCTCCCATGCCTACGCCGCTGCCAGGCGCGGGCTCAAGGTCAAGGTTTTCGAACGCAGCGCCACCCCGCTGGGCGCCTCGGTGCGCAACTTCGGCCAGGCGCTGGTCACCGGCCAACCGCCGGGGCCGATGCTCGACCTGGCGCGGCAAAGCCGCGATATCTGGGCACACTGGGCGCAGGCCTGCGGCTTTCAGCTCAAGCGCAATGGCTCCTACCTGTTCGCCCGTACCGAAGCCGAAGAGCACCTGCTCGAAGCCTTCTGCGCCGGGCGTGCCCGCGAGCACGGCTACAACGTGGCGTTGCTGCAAGGCGCGGCGTTGAACGACCTGTACGGCGGCCAGTTCCGCCATCACCGCGCCGCGCTGCATGGCGAGGACGACCAGCAACTGTATTCGCGCGAAGCGATCCCGGCGCTGATCAACTACCTGGCCCAGGAACTGAACGTGGAGTTTCACTTTTCGACCCTGGTGCGCGACGTCGAGCCGGGCCAGTTGCACAGCACGGCGGGGCGTTTTCGCGGCGAGCAGATCATTGTGTGTTCCGGGCACGACTACCAGACCCTGCTGGCCGAATCGATCGCCCCGCTCAACCCACAAATCTGCCGCCTGCAAATGCTGCGTGCACGGCCGGCGCTTGAGCTGAACCTGCAACACGCCGTGTGGACCGGCCTCAGTTGCGTGCATTACGGCGCGTTCGCCGACTTGCCGCAAGCTGCGTCGGTGCAGGCGCAGATCCTGCGCGAAGCACCGCACCTGCACGAGCACGGCATTCACCTGCTGATCAGCCCTACGCCCCATGGCGACCTGATCATCGGCGATTCCCATGATTACGGCAGCGATGCATCGCCGTTCAACGCCGAGCAGGTCGATGACTGGCTGATCGAACTGGCCGAGCAGACCCTGGGCTGCACGATCCAGGTGCTGGAGCGTTGGCAGGGCGTATATGGCTCGCGTGGGCCCGCGCCGTTTTCGTTTGTGCAGGCGGCTGCCGGCATCAGCATTGCGCTGATGCATACCGGTGTGGGCATGAGTGTGGGGCCGGCCATGGCCGAGCGAAATATCACGGCACTGTGGGGGCCGGCGTGCTAATGGCGGATCAGGCTTCGTCCAATCGCTGAGCCAGCGCCTCGATTTGCTCCTGACGCTCGGCCTGGCTCAACCTGGAGTGGGGGTTGAGCGATGACCATTGCGGATAGGCGCGCGCTTTGTTCAAGGCGTCCGGCAGCTTGCCTTCGCGCCAGGTTTTATCCTGGGGCGTATCGACCTTGATGCCGTGCATCGCCGCATGGCCGCGCAGGTTCAAGGCCTTGAGCAACTGGCGTTGGCGCAGGGCGAGCAGGCGCAGCACGCTGTCGTCGACGGTCAGCTCGCGCTGGCCTTTGATTTTGCCCAGCAGGCGGCCGCCATAACTGCGCGCGGTCTGCAGCGCGCCACCGGCAATCGCACCGGCGATGGCGGCAGCGCCGAGGGTCAAGCCGCCGACCAACAGGTCCACGCCCGCGCCGGCTGCCGCGCCTGCGGCGATCCCGCCACCTACGCGCACCCCAAGCTGTTTGAGGGTTTCGGGGTTGAACAGGTCGTCGCCCCAGCGTCCGTCCAGCAGCGGCAGGTCGCTGGCGGCGGCGTCCTGCGGGCGGAAGCCGAACAGCTTGAGCAGGGAATCCACGCACTTTTGTTCGCGTTGGCGCACGGCCTTGCGCAGTTCGCTGATCGCGTGCGGCTCATCTGCGGTCATTACGCTGCGCCGGCACGCTGCACAGTCGATCAACAATTCGGCGATCAAGCGTGCGGCGCTTTGCTGGCGCGCCTGGCGTTGGGCTTGCTGGTCGAGGATCAGCCGTTCCAACTGCGGCCGTGCGTTTTCCAGCAGCAGGGCCAGGCTTTCATACAACCGCTGTTCGCCGTCTTCCGGCGGCGCCACGCTGTCAAAGCGCACCAGCGCATGCAGGCCCAGGCGAGCCAGAGCTTCGCGCCACTGGGGTTCGCGGTGCTCGCTGCTGCTGACGAAATTGAGCACCGGCAGCAAGGGTTTGCCGCAGCTGGCCAGCACCTGCAACTCGTCGCGGTACTTGGCCAGTACCGGTTCGCGGGCGTCGATCACGTACAGGCCGCCATCCGAGGCCAACAGTTGGCGCAGCACCTTGGCTTCCTGTTCGAAGCGTTGGCGCGCTTCGCTGCCTTCCAGGAACCGCGTCAGGCGGGCCGGGCCATCCAGGCGTTCACCGGGGCGGTCGAGGCGTTCGAGGTAGTCGAGCAGGGCGATGGCGTCTTCCAGGCCGGGTGTGTCGTACAGCTCCAGCAAGGCTTCGCCATCCACCGATAAGCGCGCACCTTCGACATGCCGCGTGGTGCTGGGGCGATGGGAGACTTCGCCAAAGCCGACATCGCGGGTCAGGGTGCGCAGCAGTGAGGTCTTGCCCACGTTGGTATGGCCGACTACGGCGAGCTTCAGGGGTTTAGTCATGACCGCTCTCCAGCCAGTTCAACGGTGCGCAGTCGGCGAAGGGCAGCTCAAGCTGTTGCAGCGCGCTGTGCCAGTCGCCCAGGCGCTCGGCATCCAGCGCCTGGCCGGGCGGCGCTTGCAGCAGCCACACCCGTGTGGCCGCGGCACTGCGCGCCAGTTCGGCGATCAGCGCCAGGCTGCCACGGTCGGGCGAGCGACGCGGGTCGCAGGCGATGGCCAGGCGCGCGGGCGGGAAGCGTGTGAGCTGCTCCAGCAGTCTGTTGCGCGATTCACGGCTGTCGAGAATGCCGGCGTTCTTGACCGTGCCGGGCAGTTTGGGCGGCCAGGGGCGCTGGTCGTCCAGTTCGATGGCAACCAGCAGCGCGCCGTCGCTGTGCAGCTCACTGACGCCGCCCGCCACCTGGTGCAGGTGTTCCGGCGCCGCATCGTTGACCCCCAGCCGCTCGCTGCTCGGCATCAGGCGCTCGCGCAGTTGGGCGTAGCCGGGCTGGGTGAGGTCCAGGCCCAAGGCCGCGCGCCCACGTTTCCAGCGCCACAGGCACAGCAGCGCCAGTACCAGCCGGGGCAGCACCCCGTAGACCAGCAACACCCCCACCAACCAGGCGGCCCAGGCCTGGCGGGCGCTTTCGATATTCAGTGCGGAGTCGCCGCTGGCGCGGATCATCTCGACCGTCGGTACGTTGAAGCCGAGCAGGGCGGGCAGTGTGCCAAGGGCCTGAGTGACGGCGATGAAGGTATCCGCTCCCAGGATGGTGGTTTCCCACACGAAGCCGTAACGCCGGGTGGCGAGCAGCATCAGTAAAACCAGCAGGGCGCTGAGCAATGCCAGCAACCACAGGCTGTTGACCAGCACACCAACCGCCCAACGGTTGAGTTTATGGCGCTGCAGCAACAGTAGCAGTGCCGGTGCCAGCTGCGCGGCCTTGGCGTCGCGCGCAAGTTTTTCGCTGAGCCACAGCCACAGGCGACCGAGGCTGGCGCTGTGTTCGCCGGCAAACACCAGGCCCAGGGCCCAACTGAGCAGCAGGATCAGGTTCAGGCCGAGCAGGCTGCCCAGGGCCCAGAACACATTCACCGGGGTAACGCCGTTGCCCAGCGCGGCAAACGCCAGGCCGGCGCCGCTGATAACTGCGACTATCGCCAGCATTACCACGGCCAGGCGCGCGCCTTGCAGCCAGCGACTGAGCGCGCCGGTCAGGCCGTCGCGTTCGGCCAGGTGCAGCGCACGTTGCGCGATACGCGTTGGCAGGTCGCCACCGGCCGAGCGGGCCAGGCGGTTGGCTTCGAGGTCTTCCAGGGGGCCGGCGTGTTCTTCGCGCAGGCGCACGGTTTCGGTCAGCCAGAGTGTGTGCAGCGGGTTCAGTGCAGTCACGCGCCATCCTGTTGTGTTCGTGAGGTTGGAGCATAACCGCTGACTCGCAGCTCTGGTATTCTCGTCGCCATGAAAAAAACTCTCCCTCTAAGCCTGATCGCAGCCCTCGGTGAAAACCGCGTGATCGGCGTCGACAACAGCATGCCCTGGCATTTGCCGGGGGATTTCAAATATTTCAAGGCCACCACCCTCGGCAAGCCGATCATCATGGGGCGCAAGACCTGGGATTCCCTGGGCCGACCGTTGCCGGGGCGCCTGAACATCGTGGTCAGCCGTCAGACCGATCTGGTGCTTGAAGGTGCGCAAGTATTTGCGTCACTGGAAGCTGCGGTTGAACGCGCCGAGGCGTGGGCACTGGAGCAGGGCGTGGATGAGCTGATGCTGATCGGCGGTGCGCAACTGTATGCGCAGGGGCTGGAACACGCCGATCGCCTGTACTTGACGCGGGTGGCGTTGAGCCCGGAAGGGGATGCGTGGTTTCCGGAGTTTGATCAGAGCCAGTGGAAGTTGGTGTCGAATCTGGAGAACCCGGCCGAGGGTGATAAACCGGCTTACAACTTCGAAGTTTGGGAAAAGGCCTAAAAGCATCGGGGGCAAGCCCCCTCCCACATTTGAATGTATTCACAAATCAAAGTGTGGGAGGGGCTTGCCCCCGATAGCGTTCTATCAGGCCTGCGCTAGCTCAGCATGCTCATCGGCATCCAGCAACGCTTTATCCGTCTGCCCCATGAGCTGGCTGGTAATCGCCCCCGCCGTCATCGAGCCATTTACGTTCAACGCCGTGCGGCCCATGTCGATCAGCGGCTCCACGGAAATCAGCAGCGCTACCAGTGACACCGGCAAGCCCATGGCCGGCAGCACGATCAGCGCGGCGAAGGTCGCACCACCGCCAACCCCGGCAACGCCGGCCGAGCTCAAGGTCACAATCGCCACCAATGTCGCGATCCAAAGCGGGTCCAGCGGGTTGATGCCGACCGTTGGCGCCACCATCACCGCCAACATCGCAGGATAGAGCCCGGCACAGCCGTTCTGGCCGATGGTCGCGCCAAACGAAGCGGCGAAACCGGCGATTGACTGCGGGATGCCCAGGCGACGGGTCTGCGCTTCGATGCTCAAGGGGATCGAGGCCGCGCTGGAGCGGCTGGTGAAGGCAAACGTCAGCACCGGCCACACCTTGCGGAAGAAGCGCAGCGGGTTGACGCCGGCCAGCGACAGCAACAGGCCGTGCACCACGAACATCAGGCCCAGGGCCAGGTACGACACCACGACAAAGCTGCCGAGCTTGATGATGTCCTGCAGGTTGGAGCTGGCGACCACCTTGGTCATCAGCGCCAGTACGCCGTACGGAGTCAGCTTCATGACCAGGCGCACCAGGCGCATCACCCAGGCTTGCAGGGTGTCGATGGCGTTGAGCACTTTCTGGCCTTTCTCCACGTCATCCTTGAGCAGTTGCAGCGCGGCAACCCCCAGGAATGCGGCAAAGATCACCACGCTGATGATTGACGTCGGCTTGGCCCGGGCCAGGTCGGCGAACGGGTTGGCCGGCACGAACGACAGCAGCAATTGCGGGATATTCAGGTCGGCGACCTTGCCCGCGTAATCGTTCTGGATCACTTGCAGGCGCGCCATTTCCTGGGTGCCGGCGACCAGGCCTTCGGCGGTCAGGCCGAACAGGTTGGTCAGGCCGATACCGATCAGCGCGGCAATCGCGGTGGTGAACAGCAGGGTGCCGATGGTCAGGAAGCTGATCTTGCCCAGGGACGAGGCGTTGTGCAGACGCGCCACGGCACTGAGGATCGAGGCGAACACCAGCGGAATCACGATCATTTGCAGCAGTTGCACATAGCCGTTGCCGACCAGGTCGAACCAACCAATGGAAGCCTTGAGCACCGGGTGGCCGGCGCCATAGATGGCATGCAATACCACACCGAATACCACGCCAAGCACCAGGGCGAACAGCACCTTCTTGGCAAGGCTCCATTGAGTACGGCCGGTTTGTGCCAGGCCCAGCAACAGGGCCACGAACACCAGTAAGTTGAGAATCAGGGGAAGATTCATTGAAGCTCCGTTGAGAAGGCAGCCAATCGCGTGAGCCTGCGATTGCGAACCGGAGAGCCTAACAGCTTGAAATATATTGATTTAATACCGATATGGAATGGTCACTGTCGTTTTTGGAATAAGCGTTTGACGCTGCCGCGTATGCCGTTGGCGGAATCAGGACGCAGGCCGTCGTGCTCGACGCGAGGACTGTCACACAGATTTGTTAGCGTCGATGTCTTTCACTCAGGAAGGAACGCTTATGAAGCTCGCGCTGAAATTGCTTGCCGCCGCTCTCTGCCTTGGGCTCGCCAGCCAGGCGCTGGCCGCCACCGAGTTGAAACACTGGCCGGCGCCTGCCGCCAAACAATTGAACGAGATGATCGCTGCCAATGCCAACAAGGGCAATTTCGCAGTGTTCGACATGGACAACACCAGCTACCGCTACGACCTTGAAGAATCCCTGCTGCCGTACATGGAGAACAAGGGCCTGATCACCCGCGACAGCCTCGACCCTTCGCTCAAGCTGATGCCGTTCAAAGACACCGCCGACCACAAGGAAAGCCTGTTCAGCTACTACTATCGCCTCTGCGAAGTGGACGACATGGTGTGCTACCCGTGGGTGGCCCAAGTGTTTTCCGGCTTCACCCTCAAGGAACTCAAGGTCCAGGTCGACGAGTTGATGGCCTCCGGCAAGCCTGTGCCCGTCACCTATTTTGAAGGCGACGCGGTGAAGAAATCCGAAGTGCAGCCACCGAAAGTCTTCACCGGCCAGGCCGAGCTGTACAACAAGCTGATGGAAAACGGCATCGACGTGTATGTGATGACTGCCGCCTCGGAGGAACTGGTGCGCATGGTCGCTGCTGATCCGAAGTACGGCTACAACGTCAAACCCGAAAACGTCATCGGCGTGACCACCCTGCTCAAAGACCGCAGCACGGGCGAACTGACCACCGCGCGCAAACAGATCGCCGCCGGCAAATACGACGAGAAGGCCAACCTTGGCCTGGAACTCACGCCGTACCTGTGGACCCCGGCGACCTGGATGGCCGGCAAACACGCGGCGATCCTCACGTACATCGACGAGTGGAAAAAACCGGTGATCGTCGGCGGCGACACCCCGACCAGCGACGGTTACATGCTGTTCCACGATGTGGACGTGGCCAAGGGTGGCATCCATTTGTGGATCAACCGCAAAGACAAATACATGACTCAGCTCAACGGCATGATGGCCAAGCATGCGGCGGCGCAGGCCAAGGAAGGGTTGCCGGTGACGGCGGACAAGAATTGGGTGATCGTCAAGCCGGAGGATATTCAGTAACAGGCTGAACGCGGTCAAAAAAATGTGGGAGGGGGCTTGCTCCCGATAGCGGTGGGTCAGGCAGCTCATATATTGCCTGACACTCTGCTATCGGGAGCAAGCCCCCTCCCACATTTGATCTTCATCGGTCTTGGGGTTTATCTCCAGGCAAAAAAATGCCCCGCCAAGTGCGGGGCATTTTCATGGGAGACGGTTACAGGCCGTCTAGCATCGCCTTGTTACGCACGGCACCTTTATCGGCACTGGTCGCCAACAGGGCATAAGCTTTCAACGCGGTCGTGACTTTGCGCGGGCGCTTCTCCACCGGCTTCCAGCCTTTCTTGTCCTGCTCGACCCGGCGTGCGGCCAGTTCTTCATCGCTGATCAACAGGTTGATCGAACGGTTCGGAATGTCGATCAGCACTTTGTCACCATCCTGCACCAGGCCGATCGCGCCGCCGGCAGCGGCTTCCGGCGAAGCGTGGCCGATGGACAGGCCCGAGGTGCCGCCGGAGAAGCGGCCGTCGGTGAGCAGGGCACAGGCTTTGCCCAGGCCTTTGGACTTGAGGTACGAAGTTGGGTAAAGCATTTCCTGCATACCCGGGCCGCCTTTGGGGCCTTCGTAGCGGATGATTACGATGTCGCCTTCTTTGACTTCGTCAGCCAGGATGCCGCGCACCGAGCTGTCCTGGCTTTCGTAGATCTTGGCGCGGCCTTCGAACACGTGGATGGACTCGTCCACACCGGCAGTCTTCACCACGCAACCGTCGAGGGCGATGTTGCCGTACAGCACGGCCAGGCCGCCTTCTTGGGAATAGGCGTGCTCGACACTGCGGATGCAGCCGTTTTCACGGTCGTCATCCAGGGTGTCCCAGCGGGTCGACTGGCTGAACGCGGTCTGGGTCGGAATGCCTGCAGGGCCTGCCTTGAAGAAGGTGTGCACGGCTTCGTCGTCAGTCTGGGTGATATCCCACTTGGCGATGCCTTCGGCGAGAGACGTGCTGTGCACAGTCGGCAGGTCGGTGTGCAGCAGGCCGCCACGGGCCAGGGAGCCCAGGATCGAGAAGATCCCGCCGGCGCGGTGCACGTCTTCCATGTGGTACTTCTGGATGTTCGGCGCGACCTTGCACAGTTGCGGCACGTGACGGGACAGACGGTCGATGTCGCGCAGGTCGAAATCGATCTCGGCTTCCTGGGCGGCAGCCAGCAAGTGCAGGATGGTGTTGGTGGAACCGCCCATGGCGATGTCCAGGGTCATGGCGTTTTCGAACGCCTTGAAGTTGGCGATATTGCGCGGCAATACCGACTCATCGTTCTCGGTGTAGTAGCGCTTGCACAGCTCGACGATGGTGCGGCCGGCCTGCAGGAACAATTGCTCGCGGTCGCTGTGGGTGGCCAGCGTCGAACCGTTGCCCGGCAAGGCCAGGCCCAGGGCTTCCACCAGGCAGTTCATCGAGTTGGCGGTGAACATGCCGGAGCATGAACCGCAGGTCGGGCAGGCGCTGCGCTCGTATTCCGCGACCTTCTCGTCAGAAGCGCTGGAATCGGCGGCGATGACCATGGCGTCGACCAGGTCGAGGCCGTGGGAGGCAAGCTTGGTCTTGCCGGCTTCCATCGGGCCGCCGGAGACGAAGATCACCGGGATGTTCAGGCGCAGGGCGGCCATCAGCATGCCGGGGGTGATCTTGTCGCAGTTGGAAATGCACACGATGGCGTCGGCGCAGTGGGCGTTGACCATGTACTCCACGGAGTCGGCGATGATCTCGCGGCTCGGCAGCGAGTACAGCATGCCGTCATGGCCCATGGCGATGCCGTCGTCCACGGCGATGGTGTTGAATTCCTTTGCCACGCCGCCGGCGCGTTCGATCTCGCGGGCGACCAATTGGCCCAGGTCCTTGAGGTGGACGTGGCCGGGGACGAACTGGGTGAACGAGTTGGCAATCGCGATGATCGGCTTCTTGAAGTCGTCATCTTTCATCCCCGTGGCACGCCACAGTGCGCGCGCGCCGGCCATGTTGCGGCCGTGGGTGGATGTTTTCGAGCGGTAATCTGGCATGGAGCACTCCGGGCGGCTAATCAGGTATCAAAGGGGAGTGAGCTTCTATTGACGTCTGGAACACCCGAAAAATGGCACTGGTGTCCGGAAGTTGCCGCAAACGTGACGGGATCGCCGTGCGCATTGGCCTTGAGCTCATAAACCCGCCGGGGGATGACTGGCGATGAATAGGCCCGATTCTACACCGTCTTCCTGTAGGAGCGAGCTTGCTCGCGAAAAACGTAAACGATAACGCAGCGCTATCAGGCAGCGCGCGTCGCCTGTTGGTTTTTCGCGAGCAAGCTCGCTCCTACAAGGGAGGTTCCGGTGTTAGCTGTTCGGCAACAACCGGCAGGTAATGCTCTTGATATAGCGCGTCTCGACGATCGCCGGGTGCACCGGATGGTCCGGGCCCTGGCCGCCGCGTTCGAGCATCTGGATATTGCGGTCCAGGTGGCGGGCGCTGGTCAGCAGGATGTTTTGCAGGTCGTCTTCGGGCAGGTGCATGGAGCACGAGGCGCTGACCAGGATGCCGTCCTTGCTGAGCAGGCGCATGGCTTGCTCGTTCAGGCGGCGGTAGGCGCCTTCGCCGTTTTTCATGTCTTTCTTGCGCTTGATGAAGGCCGGCGGGTCGGCGACGATCACGTCGAAGCGTTCTTCGCTGGCTTTGAGTTCCTTGAGCGCTTCGAACACGTCGCCTTCGATGCAGGTCATTTTCTCGGCGACGCCGTTCAGCGCGGCGTTGCGCTCCACGCCATCGAGGGCGAAGGCAGAGGCGTCGACGCAGAACACTTCACTGGCGCCGAAAGCCGCGGCTTGTACGCCCCAGCCGCCGATGTAGCTGTACAGGTCGAGTACGCGCTTGCCCTTGGCATACGGCGCCAGGCGTGCGCGGTTCATGCGGTGGTCGTAGAACCAGCCGGTTTTCTGGCCCTGGATCACCGGGGCTTCGAATTTCACGCCGTTTTCTTCCAGCGCCACCCACTCCGGCACCAGGCCGAACACGGTTTCGACGTAGCGGTTGAGGCCTTCGGCGTCGCGCGCGGCGGAGTCGTTCTTGAACAGGATGCCGCTCGGCTTGAGCACTTGGGTCAGCGCGGCGATCACGTCTTCTTTATGGGCTTCCATGGTCGCCGAGGCGATCTGCACGACGAGGATGTCGCCGAAACGGTCGACCACCAGACCTGGCAGCAGGTCGGAATCACCGTAGACCAGGCGATAGAATGGCTTGTCGAACAGGCGATCACGCAGCGACAGGGCGACGTTGATGCGGTGCACCAGCAGCGACTTGTCCAGCGGCAACTTGATGTCGCGCGACAGCAGGCGGGCGCAGATCAGGTTGTTCGGGCTCATGGCCACGATGCCCAGGGTCTTGCCACCGGCCGCTTCCAGGATAGCCTGGTCACCTGCCTGGAAGCCGTGGAGTGGGGTGGCGGCCACGTCGATTTCGTTGCTGTAGACCCACAGGTGGCCGTTGCGCAAACGACGATCAGCGTTGGCTTTGAGACGCAGGCTTGGCAGGGACATGACGTCGCTCCGGAAAAAAGAGCGGGAGTATACCGTGTTGTGTAGTTACTGAGCGCGCCGCCGGACATGTGGGAGGGGGCTTGCTCCCGATAGCGATGGATCAGTCAGCTCATCTTTCATTGATATACCGCAATCGGGGGCAAGCCCCCTCCCACATTTGATCCGGTTTCAGTTCGGTTTGTGGGTGTCGGCCACGTCTGCATAAGGGTTAGAATCCCCGCCTAGCCCAGAGTGTGTACTTATGTCCCAAGAGCTTTCCGCCGAACAGATTCAGCAGGTGCTGCAAGGCATCAGCGTGCCGCCCCAGCCGCAAATCATGGTGGATTTGCAGATGGAGCAGTACATGCCCGACCCGGACCTGGAAGTGATCGCCCGGCTGATCGCCCAGGACCCGGGCCTGTCCGGCGCGTTGCTGAAAATCGTCAACTCGCCGTATTACGGCCTGAGCAACAAGATCGCCTCGATCCAGCGCGCGGTGAACCTGCTGGGCAGCCGCTCGGTGATCAACCTGATCAATGCGTTGTCGATCAAAGGCGAGATGAGCGATGACACCATCGTCACGCTCAACCGCTTCTGGGACACGGCCCAGGACGTGGCCATGACCTGCCTGACCCTGGCCAAGCGCACCGGCGCTCAAGCGGTCGACGAAGCCTACGCCCTGGGCCTGTTCCACGATTGCGGCGTACCGCTGATGCTCAAGCGGTTCCCCAACTACATGACGGTATTGGAGCAGGGCTACGCCAATGCCGGCCCGGATTGCCGCGTGGTCGACACCGAGAACAACGCGTTCAATACCAACCATGCCGTGGTGGGCTACTACACCGCCAAATCCTGGCGCCTGCCGGAGCATGTGACCGACGCCATCGCCAATCACCACAACGCCCTGGCGATTTTCAGCGATGAGTCGTCGCGCAACCCTGCCCTTAAAAATCTGCTGGCGATCCTGAAAATGGCCGAGCACATCTGTTCGTCCTATCGCGTGCTGGGCAACCAGACTGTCGACCGTGAGTGGGAGGCGATCGGCCATCTGGTGCTGGATCACGTTGGCCTGTCGGACTACGACTTCGAAAGCCTGAAGTTGTCGATCCGCGAGCTGGGCGCGCACTGAGCCTTTCTTCCCGAGGTACACATGCCTGAGTTACCAGAAGTCGAAACCACCCGGCGCGGGATTGCCCCTCACCTGGAGGGCCAGCGCGTCAGCCGGGTAGTGGTGCGTGAGCGCCGCCTGCGCTGGCCGATTCCGGAAGACCTCGATGTGCGCCTGTCCGGGCAGCGCATCGTGCTGGTGGAGCGGCGGGCCAAGTACCTGTTGATCAATGCCGAAGTGGGCACCTTGATCAGTCACCTGGGCATGTCGGGCAACCTGCGCCTGGTTGAAGTCGGCATGCCTGCGGCCAAGCATGAACATGTGGATATCGAGCTGGAATCCGGCCTGGCCCTGCGCTACACCGACCCCCGGCGTTTTGGCGCGATGCTCTGGAGCCAGGACCCGCACAACCACGAGTTGCTGATCCGCCTGGGGCCGGAGCCGTTGACCGCGCTGTTTGATGGCGAGCGCTTGTTCCAGCTGTCCCGTGGGAGGTCGATGGCGGTGAAGCCGTTCATCATGGATAACGCGGTGGTGGTGGGCGTGGGCAATATCTATGCGACGGAAGCGCTGTTTGCGGCGGGAATCGATCCGCGTCGCGCGGCGGGCGGTATATCGCGGGGGCGTTATCTGAAGCTGGCGATCGAGATCAAGCGAGTGCTGGCGGCAGCCATCGAGCGCGGCGGTACCACGTTGCGCGACTTTATCGGCGGCGATGGGCAGCCGGGGTATTTCCAGCAGGAGTTGTTCGTTTATGGCCGGGGCGGCGCGGCGTGCAAGGTCTGCGGGACCGAGTTGCGCAATGTGGTGCTGGGGCAGCGGGCGAGTGTGTTTTGTCCCAAGTGCCAGAGCTGATTGCTGTGTGATGGCTGATGCCGCCATCGGGAGCAAGCCCCCTCCCACATTTGAAATGCGTTCACATGTGGGAGGGGCTTGCCCCCGATGAGGCCCTTACAGACGCTGAAAAGCCTCAAGCCTTACCGGTAATCTTCCGGTACTTCTCCATCAATTGCTCTTCCGTCTCCGGATGGGCTTCATCCAATGGAATGCAATCCACCGGGCACACCTGCTGGCATTGGGGCTCGTCGTAGTGGCCGACGCACTGGGTGCACAGGTTGGGGTCGATCACGTAGATCTCTTCGCCCTGGGAAATCGCAGCGTTCGGGCACTCGGGTTCGCAGACGTCGCAATTGATGCAATCGTCGGTGATGATCAGGGACATGAAAACTCCTGCCAGGGCCGTCAGCCAAGGCATCTGAAAACTAATGCGCGCAATTGTGCCGCATTGGCGCCCGCAGCGCGAGCGGGCGCCGGTTGAGCGGTCTTACTTCTTGAAGCGCAGCGTCAGCGCGTCCGCAACGGCCGGATGCACGAACTTGGTGATATCTCCGCCCAAAGCAGCGATTTCGCGCACCAACGTCGAGGAAATGAACGAGTAGCGTTCCGACGGCGTCAGAAACAGGCTTTCCACGTCCGGCGCCAGTTGGCGGTTCATGTTGGCCAGCTGGAATTCATATTCGAAATCCGACACCGCGCGCAGGCCGCGCAGGAACACATTGGCGTTCTGCTCCTTGGCAAAATGCGCCAGCAGCGTCGCAAAGCCCACCACTTCTACGTTAGGCAGGTGCTTGGTGACCTCACGGGCCAGCTCCACGCGTTGTTCCAGCGGGAACAGCGGGTTTTTCTTGGGGCTGGCGGCAACCGCGATGATCACATGGTCGAACAGGCGAGAGGCACGTTCGACCAGATCGCCATGGCCTTTGGTAATCGGGTCGAAGGTACCTGGGTACAACACTCGGTTCATCGCGTCGTCCTGGCGGAGTCCGTTGGGGAACCGGATGGTATCGCAGCCATCCCGGTCGGCCAAGTCGACTTATGTAGATAGATGCCGTGGATCCTGCGATTTTTCACGCTGTTTTCAGACGTTCGGACAAAGCCGACGCCAGTTGGGCAGTCAATCCATACACCGACAATTGGGGATTTGCCCCAATGCTGGTGGGGAACAGAGAGCCGTCGTGAATCGACAGGTTGCGCAGTTGGTGATGGCGCCCGAGGCTATCGGCCACTGCGTTTTTCGGGTCTTCGCCCATGGCACAACCGCCCATCACATGGGCGCTGCCCAGGGTGGTGCGATGCAGCTCGAGGCTCAAACCGTCGATCAAACTACGTGCGTCTGCCAGGTTATTCACGTACCGGGCGTCGTGATGCAGGGGCTTGACCGATTTGGCGCCCGCCGCGAACTGAATCTCGGCCATGCTGTGGAAGGCCCGGCGCAGGCCGTCCCAGGCATAGGGCGAGACCTGATAGTCGAGCACCGGCGTACCGTCACCGCGTAATTCCACTGCGCCGCCAGGGCTGTCGGGGTGAAAGCCGTCTCGCAATAGTGCGAGCATGGCGTGGGTGTGGGGCAATTGGCTCATGTCCAAGGCGTTCTGCGCGCCGTAGCCGCCGAACAGGGTGGTAGCCAGTCCTGGATGCAGGGGCGGAGCTTCTAGTTTGTAGGACATTTTACCGGTGGTGCCGTCCTGCCACTGGAAGTGGTCGGAATATATCGACTGCGGCGCCCCGTAGAAGGGGTTGATCACCTCGTCGAACAACCCGGCGGAGAAATTCACCAGGTGCAGGAAGGTGCGTTTGCCCAGGCGTGAATGCGGGTCGGGCGCGCCCGAGCGCATCAGCAATGCCGGGCTGTTGATGCCGCCGCCCGCGAGTACGTAGTGTTTGGCCTTCACGGTGATCTTGCGCCCGGTAGGCGCCACGCAGCGCTCATCCATGGCCATGCATTCCAGGCTGCTGATCGTGTCGCCGCTGTATTTGAGGCGCTCGGCGCGAGCCAGGTAGAGCAGCTCGCCGCCTTTTTCCAGGGTGGCGGGGATGGTGGTCACCAGCATCGATTGCTTGGCATTGACCGGGCAGCCCATGCCGCAATAACCCAGATTGAAGCAACCGCGCACATTGCGCGGGATCACGTGCCAGCTGTAGCCGAGCTTTTCGCAGCCTTTGCGGATCACGTCGTTGTTGGCATTAGGCGGCAGGGCCCATGGCGCGATGCCCAGGCGCTGCTCCATGGTCTCGAACCATGGCGCCATCTCGGCGCTGCTATGGCCCTTCACCGCGTAGTCGCTGGCCCAATGGGCGAGGGTGGCATCCGGTGTGCGGAAGCTGGAAGTCCAGTTGATCAGCGTGGTGCCGCCCACCGCCCGGCCCTGCAGGATGGTAATCGCACCGTCCTTGCTCATGCGGCCGATCCCTTCCTGGTACAGGCTGGCATAGGCTTCGTCTTCCAGCAGCTTGAAATCGCTGCTGGTCTTGAGTGGGCCTTCTTCGATCAACAGCACCTTGTAGCCAGCGGCGCTGAGGATTTCGGCGGTGGTGCCGCCACCGGCGCCGCTGCCGATGATGGCTACGTCGGCTTCCAGGGTCAGGTCGCTGTCGAGGGCGGCGCCGTTGTGGGTTTTCCAGCCGCGGGCCATGCCGTCGCGGAATAGATCGGGTACGGGCATCAGGTTCGTCTCTGGTTTTTATTGTTGGGGATGCAAATCACATTTTCGGCGGGCCGGGATAGCCGCAATGGGCCCAGGACTCGGGCCGGAAGTACCAGGCCATGGTCACCAGCTTGAGCAGCGAGCCCTGGCCCATGCGCAGCAGGTTCAGGTAGCTGTTTTCCCAACGCTGCAGGAAGTTGCGGATCTGCTCCGCGCTGGCATTTTCCCAGCTGCCCCAGATACCCGTCAGCGGGCCTCGGGTAATGCCCATGCCGAGCACATCGAACAGCTGCTGGGTGAGCTTGAACATCTCGGGTGACAGGTGCTGCAGGCTGTAGTCGAGCTTTTTAAGGGTGTCTTCAATTCCGGCGCTGACGGCCTGGGCGCTGGCCGCGCCTTCCAGCAGTACCGGGATCACCGCGCGCAAAAATGGCAGGTCACTGGTCCGCAACAGCGCAAAGCCGCTGGCCGGCGTGCTGCTCGAGCAGCCGCTGAGGCTCGCCCCCAGCCCGGCGGTGGCCAGGAACGCGCTGGCGCACAGGCCGATTTTCAAGACGCCGCGCCGTGACAGCGCAGGTGTTTCAGTCAGGCTGGGGTTCATTGTTTTTTTGTCCCGCAGGTGAGGTTATCAGCGGATAAACAGCTTCTGGATCAACTTCTGGATGGTTTTCCCGTAGGGCGGGTAGATCAGCTTCGCCGCGTTCAAACGCTGTTTGACCAGCACGCCCTTGGCCTTGCTGAACGTCAGGAAACCTTCGTGGCCGTGGTAGTGGCCCATGCCAGAGGGGCCGATGCCGCCGAATGGCATGTCGTCCTGGGCCACGTGCAGCAGGGTGTCGTTCAGGCACACGCCGCCGGAGTGGGTCTCGTGGAGCACACGGTCCTGTTCGCGTTTGTTGTAGCCGAAGTAATACAGGGCCAGCGGGCGAGGGCGTTGGTTGATGTAGGCAAAGGCCTGGTCGATGCCGCGATAGGGCACGATCGGTAATAGCGGACCAAAGATCTCGTCCTGCATGACCGTCATATCGTCGCTTACATTCAGCAACAGGCTATGGGCCATACGGCGTGCTTGGCCCTGGTCGTAAAGCGGAATCAGGGTGGCGCCCTTGTCGGTGGCATCCTTGGCGTAGGCATTGAGCCTGTCCAGTTGCCGCTCGTTGATGATGGCGGTGTAGTCCGGGTTGTCGGCCAGGGTCGGATAAAACCCGCGAATCGCGTTGGTGTAAGCCTCGACAAAACCGTCCACACGTTCCTCCGGCACCAGCACATAGTCGGGCGCCACGCAGGTTTGCCCGGCGTTCAAGGCCTTGCCGAAGGCGATACGTTCGGCGGCGTCCTTGAGCGGCACGTCGGCGGACACAATGGCTGGCGATTTGCCGCCCAACTCCAGGGTGACCGGTGTGAGGTGTTCGGCGGCGGCCCGCATCACATGCCGGCCGATGCTGGTGGCGCCGGTGAACAGCAAATGATCGAAACGCAACCTGGAAAATGCCACGCCGACGTCAGCTTCGCCGAGCACCACGCACACCAGGTCTTCGGGGAAGATTTTTGCCAGCAATGCCTTGAGCAGTTCGCCGGTGGCCGGCGTGGATTCGCTGAGCTTGAGCATTACCCGGTTGCCGGCGGCCAAGGCTCCGACCAGCGGACCGATAGCCAGGTACAGCGGGTAGTTCCACGGCACGATGACGCCGACCACACCCAGCGGTTGGTAAATGACTTTGGCCGACGCGGGCTGAAAGGCAATGCCTACAGCACGCCGAGAAGGTTTCATCCAGCCTTTGAGGTGTTTACTCGCGTAGTGAATGCCGTGCAGGCTGGGCATCAGTTCGGCGAACAGGGTTTCGTCCGCGCTGCGATGGCTGAAGTCCTGGCTGATCGCATTGATCAGCGCCTGGCGTTCATCGCTGAGCACATCGCGCAGGGCCTTGAGCCATTGCTGGCGTTGCGCGGCCGGCGGCATCGGGTTGGCGGCATAAGCACTACGTTGGGCGTCGAACAGGATCTGGAGTTGATCCAGCGCCTGGGATTGCTGCAGGTAGGCAACGTTGGCAGACATGGCGCGGTCCCGGTTGTTATAGGTCTGCCTGGATTTTTAGAGTCATTACTCTAAATTGTCAAATAACATTGCAGTAACAACCAGATTTATCCTGACCCGGATAGGCCGTAAGATGCCTCATCCTGTGTTTGGAAGCTGAGCCCTATGGCACCACGAGTAAAGACCAGCGAGCGAATTGTGCAAACCAGCCTGGAGCTTTTTAACCAGCAGGGGGAGCGCAGTGTCAGCACCAACCATATCGCTGCCCATATGGAGATTTCCCCGGGCAACCTGTACTACCACTTCCCCAATAAGCAGGCGATTATCGCCGTGCTGTTCCGTGAATACGAAACGTTGGTGGACAGTTTCCTACGCCCGCCCCAGGGGCGGGCGATGGTGGTGGAAGACAAACGCTTTTACCTGCAGGCGGTACTGGCCGGCATGTGGCGCTACCGCTTCCTGCACCGCGACCTCGAACATTTATTGGAAAGCGACCCCGAGCTGGCCACGGGCTATCGGCGGTTCTCCCAGCGCTGCCTGATCCAGGGCGGGGCAATCTACCAGGGCTTTGTCGACGCCGGCATCCTCACGATGGACCCGGTGCAAACCGAGGCCCTGACCCTCAATGCCTGGATCATCCTCACCTCGTGGGTGCGTTTCCTGTGCACCACCAATGAAAATTCCACCCATTTGAGCGCCGAAGCGATAAAACGTGGGGTCTATCAGGTGCTGGTGCTGGAGGCGGGGTTTGTCACGCCTCAGGCAAAAACGGCGGTGGATGCGTTGTTCAAAGAGTTTTACGTGCCATTGAACCAGGCATTGGAAGAAGTGAAGTAAGACCTTTCCCCTTTGTATGCACAGGAGTCAGTCATGCCACTTGCTCAACTGATCAGCCCCCAGGCATTAGCCGAGCGCCAAACGTCGGCCGGGCTGGTGATCCTCGATTGCCGTTTTGCCCTGGAAGACCCGGATTACGGCCTGTGCAGCTATGCCGAAGGGCACATCGAAGGGGCGCAATATGCCGACCTGGAGCGCCATCTCAGCGGCCCGGTGATCAAGGGCGTGACCGGCCGTCACCCGCTGCCCGCGGCGCACGCCTTCATTCAGCAATTGCAGGCATGGGGCATCAGCGCTGACACCGACGTGGTGCTGTATGACGACGGCCCAGGGGCCTTTGCGGCTCGGGCATGGTGGTTGCTGGCCTGGCTCGGCAAGCGCGAGGGTGTGTTTATCCTGGATGGCGGCCTCAAGGCGTGGCACGCGGCGGGCTTCCCATTGAGCCTGGATGCGCCGGTGGTCGAACCAGGCACGTTTGCCGGTACGCCGGATAATCGATTGGTGCTCGATGCCGAGCAGTTACAGAAACGCCTGGGCGAACCGGGCATGACGTTGATCGATGCTCGCGCCCAGGCGCGTTTTCGTGGTGATGTGGAGCCCATCGACCCGATCGCCGGGCATATTCCAGGCGCGCAATGCGCGGCCTTCAATGAAAACCTTGGCAGTGATGGGCGCTTTTTGCCGGCTGAGCAGCTCAAACAGCGTTTTGCTGCGCAGTTGCAGGGCCGGTCGCCGGATGAGCTGGTGGCGTATTGCGGTTCGGGTGTGACGGCGTGCCATAACCTGTTTGCGTTGGGCTTGGCGGGGTACCCGTTGGGCAAGTTGTATGCGGGGTCTTGGAGTGAGTGGATTACGGATCCAGCGCGGGAAATTGCCACTGGCGACTGAGCAATCGGCCTGCGAACCCAATCAAAATGTGGGAGGGGGCTTGCTCCCGATAGCGGAGTATCAGCTAGCTTATCTTTAGCTGATCCACTGCAATCGGGGGCAAGCCCTAATGCCAGTCAGTTAAGAAGTAGAAAGGGTAAAAAGTAACCTGTGGCGAGGGAGCTTGCTCCCGCTGGACTGCGCAGCAGTCCCATTTTTGGGGCCGCTTCGCGGCCCAGCGGGAGCAAGCTCCCTCGCCACAGGTACAGTGTTCGTCCTTAACTGACTGGCATTAGGGCAAGCCCCCCTCCCACATTTTTATCCGTGTTGTGCCAGTAGCCATTGGGGGATGCGGCGTTCCAGGTAGTAGCCGGGGCGTTTCAGCGAACCCTCTACAAACCCCACATGCCCGCCCTTGGCCGTCAGCTCGAACTCGGTACAGTCTGATAGCTCACTGGCTTCGGGCAAACTGTGGGCAAACACAAACGGGTCATCCGCCGCCTGGATAATCAACGTCGGCGTGCGGATAGCGCCCAGGTAGTAGCGACTCGAGGCGCGGCGGTAGTAGTCCTCGGCGCTGAGGAAACCGTGCAGCGGCGCGGTGACCCGGCCATCGAAATCCCAGAACGTGCGCATTTTCTCCAACGGACCCAACGCCTCCAGGGTGTTGAGCCCGTCTTGTCGGCCGTCCTGCAAAAACTGGCGTTGCTTGACGCGGATATAAGCCAGCATCTCGCGCATAAAGTGCTTCTGATACACCCGCGAAAAGCCAATCCCGATGCGATCCGCGCATTGATCCAGGCGAAACGGCACCGATACCGCCGCCGCGCCTTGCAGCCCGGAGGCGTCGCCGGTTTCCCCCAGGTGCTTGAGCAATACGTTGCCGCCCAAGGAATAACCCACCGCATATAACGGCGCCAACGGCCGCTTGGCACGCAGATGGGCGATCGCTGCCGCCAGATCTTCGCTGGCACCGGAATGGTAGCTGCGGGCCAACAAATTCGGCTCGCCTGAGCAACCGCGCCAGTTCAAGGCTGCGCTGGCCCAGCCTTGGGCCGCGAGCGCCTTTTGCAGGCCGGCCACGTAGGGCGAATTGGACGAACCGGTCAGCCCGTGCAGCACCAGCACCAGAGGCGCGTGCACGTCATGTGGGCCGTGCCAGTCGAGGTCCAGAAAGTCGCCGTCCTCCAGCCACAGGCGTTCGCGCTGACGCTCGATATGCGTGGTGGGACGCCATAGCGGCCCCCACAGCGTTTGCAGATGGGGGTTGCCGAGGCCGAAGGCGGGGGTGAAGCGGTCCACAGATGCCGTCATGAAATACTCGCCGCCGGACGAACTTACCCTGACTCCTGTAGGAGCGAGCTTGCTCGCGAAAAACGTAAACGATAACGCAGCGCTATCAGGCAGCCCGTGTCGCCTGTTCGACCTTCGCGAGCAAGCTCGCTCCTACAGGGTGCGGTGCCACAACGCGTAATAAACCCGCCCGGACTTCTGCTCACGGTGCAAGCGCCAGCTCCCCGGCAGGCCGAGCGTCGACGGCGCTGTCTCGCTTTCAGTGTAGACCCACGCATCCGGCGCCAACCATTGGCGTTCTTCCAGCAATGCGCACACGGTCGGCAGCAGGTTCTGGTTGAACGGTGGATCAAGGAACACCACGTCGTATTCGCTGGCCGCCTGGGTTTCCAGGTAGCGCAAGGCGTCGGCGGTCTGAACCTGGCCGTTGGTGCAGCGCAACGTGCCCAGGTGTTCCTTGAGGCTGGACACCGCCACATTGCTCGCATCCAGCGCCTGGGCCTGGGAGGCGCCACGGGACAGCGCCTCAAGGAACAGCGCGCCGCTGCCCGCAAACGGGTCGAGCACCTTGGCGCCGCCGATGTAGGGCGCAAGCCAGTTGAACAAGGTTTCGCGCACGCGATCCGGCGTCGGGCGCAGGCCCACGACATCGGGGAAGCTCAGCTTGCGGCTGCCCCATTCACCGCCAATGATGCGCAGTTGGCCGACACCGTTATGTACGTTGTGGACAGGTTTTTTCGGGCGAGATGAACTGGCCATTAATGCTCCGGAACCCCGAGCGGCTGCTCGGCAGGTTTATCAGTGGGGGGCGGTAGTGGCTTTTGCGCAATCGTCGGGCCGGCGGTCACGATGACCATCTTGTCGGCGCTCAAGTGTTTGTTCATTGCAGCCTTGACCTGCTCCACGGTCAGGGCCTGGGATTGTTTCATGAAATCCTCCAGATAGCTCAGCGGCAGGTCATAGAAACCCATGGCGCCGAGCTGCCCGACGATATCGGCGTTGCTCGCGGTGGACAGCGGGAAGCTGCCGGCCAGTTCGCGCTTGGCATCATCCAGCTCCTTCTGGGTGGGGCCGGTCTTGAGGTAGTCGGCCACGACGTCTTCGACCAGGCGCAGCGTGCCGCCGCTCATTTCGGCGCGGGTCTGCAGGTTGATCATGAACGGGCCGCGCACCTGCATCGGCGAGAAGCCGGAGTACACGCCGTAGGTGAGGCCGCGTTTTTCACGCACTTCGCTCATCAACCGCGTGCCGAAACCACCGCCGCCCAGAATCTGGTTGCCCAGGGACAGTGCAGCGTAGTCCGGATCGGCGCGATCGATGCCCAACTGGGCAAACAGCAGGTGGGTCTGCTTGGAGGGAAACTCGATGCGGCTCAGGCCTGCCTTTGGCTCGGTTGGCTGGGCAATCTTCGCCAGGGCCGGGCCCTTGGGCAGCGCGGCAGAGACCTTGGCGGTCATGGCTTCGGCTTCGGCGCGGGTCAGGTCGCCCACCACCGCGATCACTGCATTGCCTGCCGCATAAGCCTTGGCGTGGAATGCCTGCAGCTGTTGCACGGTAATCGCCGGCACGCTTTCAGGCGTGCCTTCGCTTGGGTGGGCATACGGATGGTCGCCGTACAGGCGCTTGAACAGTTCGATGCTGGCCAGCTTGGCGGGATTCTGTTTCTGGTATTCGAAGCCGGCCAGGATCTGATTCTTGATGCGTGCCAGTGAGTCGGCCGGGAAGGTCGGCTTGCCGATCACGTCATCGAACAGCGCGAGGGCGGCATCGCGTTTGTCGCTGTCGCTCAAGCTGCGCAGGGACACCAGGGCCATATCGCGATAGGCGCCATTCCCAAAGTCGGCCCCCAGGCCTTCAAAGCCGCTGGCGATCTGGCTGACGTCCTTGCCCGGCACGCCTTCGTTGAGCATGGCGTTGGTCATCACGGCCAGGCCCGGCACGTTGCCGTCCTGGCTGCTGCCGGCGGCGAACAGGATGCGCACGTCGAACATCGGCAGTTCATGGGCTTCGACGAACAGCACCTTGGCGCCTTCGGCAGTGGTCCAGGTTTGCACGTCGAGCTTGCGGTTGGTCGGCGCCTTGCCGTCCAGTTCAGCCAGCGATTGCAGTGTGTTGGCCGTTTGGGCCTTGTCCAGCGCCTGGCTGGCGACCGACTCGCTCGGGCGCAACAGGTACACGGCACCGGCCGCGATCAAGGTGACGGCGATCAGGCCGGGCAGAATCAGGCGGTTGCTCTTGCGGTCACTCATGAGCGGTCTCCTCAGGCAAAACATGGGCGACGCTCAGACGTTCGCGGGTGAAATAGGTGCGTGCAGCTTTTTGGATATCTTCCGGGGTGACGCTTTGCAGGTCGGCAAGCTCAGTGTCCATCAGCTTCCAGGACAGGCCGACGGTCTCCAGCGAGCCGATCGCCGTGGCCTGGGCGGTGATAGAGTCGCGCTGGTAGACCACGCCCGCAATCACCTGGGCGCGGATGCGCTCCAGCTCTTCGGCGGTCGGCGGCTTGGCCTTGAGTTCTTCCAGCAGGCGCCACAGGCCGGCTTCGGCTTGGGCGACGGTTTTTTTCTTCTGCTGGTTGGGCGTGGCGGTCAGCATGAACAGGGTGTCGCCGCGGGTGAAAGCGTCATAATCGGTGGACGCGGCGGAGACCAGTTCTTCACCCCGCTCCAACTGCTCGGAGATACGCGCGCTGTAACCGCCGTCGAGCAGGGCCGAGATCAGGCGCAGGGCTTGTACCGAGCGCTTGTCCTCGGCAGTGGCCAGGCTCGGCACGTTGAAACCGAGGAATACGCTGGGCAGCTGGGTTTGCACATGCAGGGTCAGCAGGCGCTCGCCGGGCTCGGCCAACTCCATCGGGACCTTGGCGGGCGGGACGTCACGCTTGGGGATCGGGCCGAAGTAGCGCTGGGCCAGGTTTTTCACCTCGTCCGGCGTGACGTCGCCGACCACTACCAGGGTCGCGTTGTTCGGCACGTACCAGGCTTGGTACCAGTGGCGCAGTTCCTCGACCTTCATGCGCTCAAGGTCAGCCATCCAGCCGATGGTGGGCGTGTGATAGCCGCTGGCCGGGAAGGCCATGGCCTTGAAGCGTTCATAGGCCTTGGACATCGGGTTGTCGTCGGTGCGCAGGCGGCGCTCTTCCTTGATGACCTCGATTTCGCGGCTGAACTCGTCGGCCGGCAGACGCAGGCTGGCCATGCGGTCGGCTTCCAGTTCGAAAGCCACACCCAGGCGGTCGCGGGCCAGCACCTGGTAATAAGCGGTGTAGTCGTCACTGGTAAAGGCGTTTTCTTCAGCGCCCAGGTCGCGCAGGATCAGCGAGGCTTCGCCGGGGCCGACCTTGGCGCTGCCCTTGAACATCATGTGTTCCAGGGCATGGGACAAACCGGTCTGGCCCGGGGTTTCGTAGCTCGAACCGACCTTGTACCAGACCTGGGAGACCACCACCGGCGCGCGATGATCTTCGCGCACGACCACCTTGAGGCCGTTGTCGAGGGTGAATTCGTGGGTGGGTTGTGGGTCGGCAGCCAAAGCTGAAAGGGGCAGACAAACTGTGCTGAGCAGCAGGCCTGCGGCGCGGCGGGCTAGAGCATTCATTCGTTTTTTAACCTGTTGGACTGCCCGCTTGGTCTTAGCGTCGGCGGGCGAGGAGGTGCTAGGATACCGATCCGACTTAGGGGCGGCCACTGCGGCTGTCTTGTTGAGGCTCTATTTTGGCCTTCAAAATGTTGCGCATGAACGAGCTGGCTAAAAAACAGTCTGTTACGCATCGAATTTTATTTACCGAAGCGCCTGCTGGCGCGTCGCTACCTTGAGATAGCCGTCTCCATGTTTGGTTCCAACGACGACAAGAAGACCCCAGCTGCGGCTGGCGAGAAGAAAGGCCTGTTCGGATGGCTGCGCAAAAAGCCGCAGGAAACCGTCGTCGAACAGCCACAGGTTCAACCTGAACCTATCCCTGAGCCTATAGTAGAAGCCGAGCCGGTTGCCGAAACACCGGCGCCGACGGTGTTGCCGATGGCCGAGCCGGTGCTGCAGCCTGCGGTCGAGCCAGAGCCAGAGCCAGAGCCAGAGCCAGAGCCAGAGCACAAGCCGTGGCCGCAACTGCCGGTGGCTGAGGAGCCGGTGGCGCTGGTTGAAGATGTGCAGGTTGAGCACGTAGCGCCGCCTATTCCTACGGTGGTTGAACCCGTAACGACAGTCGTGCAGACGCCACCCGCCGCCGAAGCCCCCGCGCCTGCCGTCATCGAAGAGCCGGCCGCTGAAACCAGCAAAACCGGCTTTTTTACCCGTCTCAAGCAAGGTCTGAGCAAAACCAGCGCCAGTATCGGCGAGGGCATGGCCAGCCTGTTCCTCGGCAAGAAGACCATCGATGACGAGCTGCTGGAAGACATCGAAACCCGCCTGCTCACCGCAGACGTGGGCGTCGAAGCCACCGCCGTGATCATCCAGAGCCTGACCCAGAAGGTCGCCCGCAAGCAGCTGACTGACGCCGACGCGTTATACAAATCCTTGCAGGCCGAGCTGGCCGCCATGCTTAAACCCGTTGAAGCGCCGCTGGTGATCACCCCGAAGAAGCCGTTCGTGATCCTGGTGGTAGGCGTCAACGGCGCCGGCAAGACCACCACCATTGGCAAGCTGGCGAAAAAACTGCAGTCCGAAGGCAAGAAAGTCATGCTCGCCGCCGGCGACACCTTCCGTGCCGCTGCCGTTGAGCAACTGCAGGTGTGGGGCGAGCGCAACAAGATCCCGGTGATCGCCCAGCACACCGGTGCCGACTCCGCGTCGGTGATTTTCGATGCCGTGCAGGCAGCCAAGGCCCGGAACATCGATGTGTTGATCGCCGACACCGCCGGCCGCCTGCACACCAAAGACAATTTGATGGAAGAGCTGAAGAAAGTCCGCCGCGTGATCGGCAAGCTCGATGCCGACGCTCCGCATGAGGTGCTGCTGGTGCTGGACGCCGGTACCGGGCAGAACGCCATCAGTCAGGCCAAACAATTCAACCAGACGGTGCAACTGACCGGCCTGGCATTGACTAAGCTCGACGGCACGGCCAAGGGCGGTGTGATTTTCGCCCTGGCCAAGCAGTTCGGGTTGCCGATTCGTTATATCGGCGTCGGTGAAGGCATCGACGACCTGCGCACCTTTGAAGCCGAACCCTTTGTACAGGCACTGTTTGCCGAGCGGGAGCGTTCATGATTCGATTCGAACAGGTCGGTAAACGCTACGCCAACGGGCATGTGGGCTTGCATGAGCTGAGCTTTCGAGTACGGCGGGGCGAGTTTTTGTTCGTGACCGGGCATTCCGGCGCCGGTAAGAGCACCTTGTTGCGCCTGCTGCTGGCCATGGAGCGCCCAACCACCGGCAAGCTGCTGCTGGCGGGACAGGACCTGGCCACCATCAGCAATGCGCAGATTCCGTTCCTGCGCCGTCAGATCGGCGTGGTGTTCCAGAACCACCAGTTGCTGTTCGACCGCACGGTGTTCAACAACATCGCCTTGCCCCTGCAGATTCTCGGGCTGTCCAAGGCCGAGATCGTCAAGCGGGTCGATTCAGCCCTGGAGCGCGTGGCCTTGTCGGACAAGACCGACCTCTACCCCGGTGACCTGTCCACTGGCCAGCAGCAGCGCGTCGGTATCGCGCGCGCCATCGTCCACCGCCCGGCCTTGCTGCTGGCGGATGAACCCACCGGTAACCTCGACCCGCGCCTGGCGGCCGAGATCATGGGAGTGTTCGAAGACATCAACCGGCTGGGCACCAGCGTGTTGATCGCCAGCCACGACCTGGCGCTGATTGCGCGCATGCGCCATCGCATGCTGACCCTGCAACGCGGTCGTCTGATCGGCGACGGGGAGGCTGGCGTATGAGTGCAACACGCAGCCCTAAAGTATCCGAACGCGTGGCGCCGAAACCGGCCGACCCGCAACCGAAAAAGAAAAAACACGACGAAGACGACGGCCCGGACTTTGGCACCCTGTTGCGTGCCTGGATCGAAAGCCATCGTGCCAGCCTGCTCGACAGCCTGCGCCGCCTGGGCAAGCAGCCGATCGGCAGCTTTTTCACCTGCCTGGTGATGGCCGTGGCCCTGAGCCTGCCAATGGGCTTGTCGTTGCTGCTCAATAATGTGGAGCGCCTGGGCGGTTCGTGGCAGCGCGCGGCGCAGATTTCCCTGTACCTGAACCTCGACGCCAGCACCAAGGACGGCGAGGGCCTGCGCGACGAGATCAAGAACCTGCCAGGCGTGGCGGATGCCGAATACATCAGCCGCGATCAGGCGCTGGAAGAGTTCCAGCAACAATCCGGCCTGGGCGAGGCGCTTAAAGAGCTGCCGCAGAACCCGCTGCCAGGCGTGGTGCTGGTGACGCCCAATGAAGTGGACAAGCCGGCCCTGGAAGCCCTGCGACAAAAACTCGCAGAGATGCCCAAGGTGCAACAGGCGCAACTTGATCTAGTCTGGGTAGAGCGCCTGGCCGCGATCCTCAAGCTGGGCGACCGCTTCGTGTTCGGTTTGACGGTGCTGTTGGTGTCTGCATTACTTTTGGTGATAGGTAATACCATTCGTCTTCATATTGAAAACCGCCGCACCGAGATAGAAGTGATTAAACTGGTCGGCGGCACGGACAGCTATGTGCGTCGTCCTTTTCTGTACATGGGCGCGCTTTATGGCTTTGGTGCCGGGATTTTGTCCTGGGGCGTGCTGGCTTTTGGCCTGGACTGGCTGAACGATGCGGTTATCGGGCTTGCCGGCTTGTACGGCAGCGATTTTGCCCTGGCAGGGGTGCCGGTAGCCGATGGTCTGAGCCTCTTGCTTGGCGCGGTATTGTTGGGGTATATCGGTGCGTGGATTGCGGTGGCACGGCACTTACGTGAGCTGGCACCGAAGTAGTTAATGTCAGGGTAATGTAGTTTCGTTTGTATTGACCTTGTCAGCAGTTTAGGGAACTTGTCCTACGGTTCCCCGGTCAATTTTCGCAGTGCTGAACTGCACGAGTTATGTGAGTCGGAGGTTTTTTCGTATGACCACTTCTTTGCAACCTGCTTATGCCTTGGTCCCGGGTGCGAACCTGGAAGCCTATGTGCACACGGTAAACAGCATTCCCTTGCTGACGCCCGAGCAGGAGCGTGAACTGGCCGAGAGTCTCTACTATGAGCAGGATTTGGGGGCGGCTCGGCAGATGGTGCTCGCCCACCTGCGTTTTGTCGTACATATCGCCCGTAGCTATAGCGGCTACGGCCTGGCCCAGGCTGACCTGATTCAGGAAGGCAACGTTGGCCTGATGAAGGCGGTGAAGCGCTTCAACCCGGAAATGGGTGTGCGCCTGGTGTCGTTCGCCGTGCACTGGATTAAGGCGGAAATCCACGAGTTCATCCTGCGCAACTGGCGCATCGTGAAAGTCGCGACCACCAAGGCCCAGCGCAAGCTGTTCTTCAACCTGCGCAGCCAGAAGAAACGCCTGGCGTGGCTGAACAACGAGGAAGTCCACCGCGTGGCCGAAAGCCTCGGCGTGGAGCCCCGTGAAGTGCGCGAGATGGAAAGTCGCCTGACCGGCCATGATATGGCCTTCGATCCGGCTGCCGAAGCAGACGACGACAGCGCCTTCCAATCGCCAGCCAACTACCTGGAAGACCACCGGTACGACCCGGCGCGTCAACTGGAAGACGCCGACTGGAGCGACAACTCCAATCACAACCTGCACGAAGCGCTGGAAGTGCTGGACGACCGCAGCCGTGACATTCTTTACCAGCGCTGGCTGGCGGAAGAAAAAGCCACGCTGCACGACCTGGCGCAGAAGTACAACGTGTCGGCCGAGCGGATTCGTCAGCTTGAGAAAAGCGCGATGAACAAGCTGAAGCTGTCGATCGCCGCCTGATCCAGCTGGCAATGCTGGGTCAAAATGTGGGAGGGGGCTTGCTCCCGATAGCAGAGTATCAGTCGACATATGAGTGACTGATCCACCGCTATCGGGGGCAAGCCCCCTCCCACATTTGTTTCTGTGTTGTGTCAGTCGGACCAGGGAGCCTTGCGGGAGTTGTGGAGCTCTACCAGGTAACCATCCCCGCCAAGCTGACTCATCTGCTGACGAATCCACGCCGCGCGCCGCGCCACATAGGCGGTCGGATGACTGGCACTCCACACCCGTGGGTTCGGCAACACCGCCGCCAGGTAGCTGGCCTGCTGACGCGACAGCCCTTTGGCGCTCACTCCAAAATGATGCCGCGCCGCTGCTTCTGCACCGAACACACCCTCGTCCCACTCCACGCTGTTGAGGTACACCTCAAGGATGCGCTGCTTGGGCCACAGTACTTCGATCAACCCGGTAAACCAGGCTTCCAGGCCCTTGCGCAGATAGCTGCGGCCGGTCCACAGGAACAGGTTCTTCGAAACCTGCTGGCTCAAGGTGCTGGCGCCGCGAATCGTGCCGCCGCGCTCGTTATGCACGATTGCCGCCTGGATCGCGCCAAAGTCGAAGCCCCAGTGCTGCGGGAAACGCTGGTCTTCACCGGCCATCACCGCCACTTTGAGGTCGTCGGAAATCTCGTCCCACGCCACCCAGCTGCGCTGCAGGTCGATAGGTTCGCCGTCGATCCAGGATTCGACCTTGCGCTCCACCATCAGCGCAGTGAACGGCGGCGGTACGACGCGAAACAGCAGCACCAGCAGCACACTGCCGATGGCGAACCATTTCACGACGTTGAGAAAGCGATTGATGAGGACACGCAGCATAGAGATGGCTTGGCCGAACCCGTTGAGCGGGCCATTATACAGACCCTGCCCGATGAGTCTGACTGGAGTTCCTCATGCTGCGTAGCTTTCTGATGCTGGCCGCCTTTTTTGGCTTTACCGGTGTCGCCCTCGGCGCGTTCGCCGCCCATGGCCTGAAAAACCGTCTGAGCGCCGACTACCTGGCGATCTTCCACACCGGCGTGACGTATCAACTGGTGCACACCCTGGCGTTGTTTGGCGTGGCGCTGCTGGCCGCGCATATTCCTGGCCGACTGGTCACCTGGGCGGGCATTTCATTTGTGGTCGGCATCTTGCTGTTTTCCGGCAGCCTGTATCTGTTGACCCTGACCGGCATCAGCAAACTCGGGATCATCACGCCGTTCGGCGGGCTGGCGTTTCTGCTCGGCTGGTTTTTCCTCGGCTTGCTCGCCTGGCGCCTGCAACTGACCGCTTGACGCTTGAAGCTGACCTTCAGCGCCCAATCGCGTTAGAATGCCGGCCCCTAAAAACGATGGCGGCCCGTGGCATGCGCATTCAGTTGAACGGCGAACCCCTTGAACTGCCCGACGGTGAAACCGTCGCGGCCCTGCTGACCCGCCTGGACCTCACCGGGCGTCGCGTCGCAGTGGAGCTCAACCTGGATATCGTCCCGCGCAGCCAGCACGAAGGCACCACGCTCAGCGATGGTGACCGTGTCGAAGTGGTGCACGCCATCGGCGGCGGCTAGTCGCCCCGGCCGTAACGCATTCTGCAGAACCTCACCCCATTACGAGGATTTCCCATGAGCATCGTTCGTAGCGACAAGCCTTTCGTCCTGGCCGGTCGTACCTACCAGTCCCGTCTGCTGGTCGGCACCGGCAAGTACCGCGACATGGAAGAAACCCGTCTGGCCATTGAAGCCTCGGGCGCCGAAATCGTTACCTTCGCCGTACGTCGTACCAACCTCGGCCAGATCGAGGGCGAGCCGAACCTGCTCGAAGTGCTGTCGCCGGACCGCTACACCTTCCTGCCGAACACCGCTGGCTGCTTTGACGCCATCGAAGCCGTGCGCACTTGCCGCCTGGCCCGTGAGCTGCTCGACGGCCACAACCTGGTTAAGCTGGAAGTGCTGGCCGACCAGAAAACCCTGTTCCCCAACGTGATCGAAACCCTCAAGGCCGCCGAGACCCTGGTCAAGGAAGGCTTTGACGTGATGGTCTACACCAGCGATGACCCGATCATCGCCCGCCAGCTGGCGGAAATCGGCTGCATCGCGGTGATGCCACTGGCTGGCCTGATCGGCTCCGGCCTGGGGATCTGCAACCCTTACAACCTGCAGATCATCCTTGAAGAAACCAGGATCCCGGTGCTGGTGGATGCAGGCGTGGGCACTGCCTCCGACGCTACCATCGCCATGGAGCTGGGCTGCGACGCGGTGCTGATGAACTCGGCCATTGCCCATGCCCAGCAACCGATCATGATGGCCGAAGCCATGCAACACGCAATCGTCGCGGGCCGCCTGGCCTACCTCGCCGGGCGCATGCCGAAAAAACTCTATGCCAGCGCCTCTTCGCCGCTGGATGGCCTGATCAAGTAAGAGCTATTGATGACTGAATCAAACGAAACGCCGAACCCCGTGGAAGCAGGCGACGAGTCCAAGCACCGCCGCATCAAGAGCTTCGTGATGCGCGCCGGACGCATGACCGAAGGCCAGCAAAAAGGCCTGAAGCAAGGCACGTCGCTGTTCGTGTTGCCCCTGGCCGATGCGCCGGTGGACTTCGACCAGGTGTTCGGTCGCTCGGCCCCGCGGTCCCTGGAAATCGGCTTCGGCATGGGCCATTCCCTGCTGGAAATGGCGGCGGCCGCGCCGGACCAGGATTTCATCGGTGTAGAAGTGCACCGCCCAGGTGTCGGCGCGCTGTTGAACGGCGTGCTGACCCAGGGCCTGACCAATCTGCGGGTCTACGACTGCGACGCGATTGAAGTGCTCAACCGCTGCATTGCCGACAACAGCCTCGACCGGCTGATGCTGTTCTTCCCCGACCCATGGCACAAGGCCCGTCACCACAAGCGTCGCATCGTCCAGGCTTCCTTCGCGGAACTGGTGCGCAGCAAGTTGAAAGTGGGGGGCATCCTGCACATGGCCACCGACTGGGAACCCTATGCCGAATACATGCTGGACGTGATGAACGTCGCCCCCGGCTACCGCAACCTGGCCGAAGACGGCAAATGCGTACCGCGCCCGGCAGAGCGCCCAGTCACCAAGTTCGAACGCCGTGGCGAGAAGTTGGGGCATGGGGTGTGGGATTTGAAGTTCGAGAAAGTCGACTGATAAGCCGTTGGCTTGAAATGCAGTAAAAATGTGGGAGGGGGCTTGCCCCCGATAGCGGTGGGTCAGCCAAACATGTGTTGTCTGACACCCTGCCATCGGGGGCAAGCCCCCTCCCACATTTGGATCTGTGTTGGGTTTGCGGTCAGCGGCGGTCGGCGACGACGCCAATCAACACCAGCACCACTACCAGCACCGGCGCGAGGCTGTAGTTATTGAACTGGCTCAGCCCGCGCACGATCCAGGGCGTGGCGTAGATCAGCGCCGCGCCGCTGCCGATCATGCACACCAACGCCATCAGGGGGACGCGCAACGCGCCGGCGATGCTGCCCAGGCGGGCTTCGACCCAGCCCTTGATGTCTGCGCCGAACAGCACCAGCAAACAGCCGACCAGCGCCAGGGAGATTTCCGACAGGTTGCTACGGCTCCAGCGGGATACGGTGGCGAGCAGGTCGAGTACCAAATCCATTCGATTTCCTTAAGAGCGATCAGCTCAAAAACGTCTGCAACAGGTCATTGAGAAAGAGTTGCCCGTGGTCGGTCGCCGCCAGGCGTGACGGTTCGACCTGCATTAAGCCACTTTGTTCTGCCTCGCGGCGGCCTTCGGCGAGGCTCGCCAGGTCAAGGCCGGTGCGCTCGGTGTAAAGCCTGGCGTCTACGCCTTCGGTGAGGCGCAGGGCGTTCATCAGGAACTCGAACGGCAGCTCTTCATTGGTCAGTTCTTTCGCCCCCGCCTGGAAGCTTTTGGCCGGGTTGAGGTAGTCCTTCGGTGCGCGGGTTTTCCAGGTGCGCACGATGCGCCCGTCCGGATGGCTGAGCTTGCCGTGGGCGCCCGCGCCGATACCGATGAAGTCGCCAAAGCTCCAGTAATTGAGGTTATGCCGCGCCGGTCGACCGGGTTGGGCATAGGCCGACACTTCATATTGTGTGTAGCCGTGCTCGGCGAGCAGCGCCTGGCCGGCTTCCTGGATGTCCCACAGGGTGTCGTCTTCCGGCAATGCAGGGGGCTGGTTCCAGAACACCGTGTTGGGTTCCAGGGTCAACTGGTACCAGGACAAGTGCGTCGGCTTCAATGCGATGGCTTGGCGCAGATCGGCCAGGGCATCGTCCAGCGACTGATCGGGCAAACCGTGCATCAGGTCCAGGTTGAAGTTATCGAACCCGGCCTGGCGCGCCATACCCGCAGCGCGAATGGCTTCATCGCCGTTGTGGATGCGGCCCAGGGCTTCGAGCTTGGCCTGCTGGAAGCTCTGGATGCCGATGGACAGGCGATTGATCCCCAGCTTGCGGTACGCCACGAACTTCTCTTGTTCGAAGGTGCCGGGATTGGCTTCCAGGGTGATTTCGATGTCGTCGGCAAACGCGATGCGCGCTTGCACCCCTTCGAGCAGGCGCCCCAACGCGGCAGCGCTGAACAGGCTCGGGGTGCCGCCGCCAAAGAAGATCGAGCTCAGTTTGCGGCCATGAACGGCGTGCAGGTCCTGGTCCAGATCCGCCAGCAAGGCGTCCACATACGCTTCTTCCGGCAGCACGGTGCTCGCGGTATGGGAGTTGAAGTCGCAATAAGGGCATTTGCGCACGCACCACGGGATGTGGATGTACAGCGCCAGGGGCGGCAGCACAGGCAACGCCGACCGGGGTGTTTGCGCGCCGCCGTGGATCAGTGGCAGCGCCTGGGTGTGGTGGGTCATTTCAGGCTCAGGCGTTGGCGCAGCAAATCCATTGCGCGGGCGCGGTGGCTGATCTGGTTCTTGTCGGCCGGGCTCAGTTCGGCGCTGGAGACATTGCGCTCCGGCACCCAGAACAGCGGATCGTAGCCAAAGCCATGCTCACCGCTGGCTGCATGCAGGATGCGCCCGTGCCACAAGCCTTCGCAGAGGATCGGCAAGGGGTCATCGGCGTGGCGCACCAATGCCAGCACACAGACGAACTGCGCACCGCGCATCGCGTCCGGCACATCCTTGAGCGCGTCCAGCAGCTTGGCGTTGTTGGCCGCATCGCCCTTGCCATCGGCATAACGCGCCGAATAGATGCCCGGTGCGCCACCGAGGTAGTCCACCGCCAGGCCCGAATCGTCCGCCAAGGCCGGCAGGCCCGAGAGGCGCGCGGCATTGCGCGCCTTGAGGATGGCGTTCTCGACGAACGACAGCCCGGTTTCTTCCGGCTCGACCTGGCTGAACTCACCGATCGAGCGCAGCTTCACCGCGTCACCGAGCATGGCCTGCAATTCTTTGAGTTTGCCGGCGTTATGGCTGGCGAGTACGAGTTGAGTGAGGTTCATCAGTCGGCCGGAAACAGTTCTTGGTTGAATTGGAAACCATGGGCTTTGCCGCCGGTTTCAACATTGATGGTAAACGTCTTGTATTCCCGCTGGGTCACGGAGTAGGGCGCAAGGTAGCTGACACCGCCTTTCTCTTCGATCTGCTTGAACGTCAGGATTTCGCTCTTGCCGCCCAAATCCTTGATGGTGCCGGTCACTTGGGCCGCGACGGGGGTTACGCCCTTGATCACGGTCACATTGATCAAGCCCTTGTCCTTGCTGCGCACCACGCCGACCTTCTGGGCGGTCTCCGGCGACAGAAAGCTTGAAGTGAAGGTGTTGTAGTGAACGGTGATATCGCCGAAGTCTTTCTTGCGGTTAGCGTCGATAGCGTCCGCAGCCATGGCGCTGGCGCCCAGGCAGGCGGTCAGGAGAAAAACAGCCAAACGACTCATGAGCGTCCCTCTTGATAATGATTAGACGGCAATCTTGTGGTCGGTCAGGCCAGGGCTGCTGACCCGGTAGATACCGATTTCGCCCAACAGGTTGGGCCATAGCTTACTCGCCCAGCCGTGGCGATGTTGTTGATCGACGGCAAGGCGGTTGATCACCTTGGCCTCACGCTCGCCACACAGGGCCTCGAAGTCTTCGAAGGTGCAGAAGTGGATGTTCGGCGTGTTGTACCAGGTGTACGGCAGGAAGTCCGACACCGGCATGCGGCCCTTGGTGGCCAGGTACCAGCGGCAGCGCCAGTGCCCGAAGTTGGGGAAGGTGATGATGCACTGGCGGCCGACGCGCAGCATTTCGTCGAGGATACGGTCCGGGTAGTGCACCGCTTGCAGGGCCTGGGTCATGACCACGATGTCGAAGCTGTCGCTGGCAAAGTTGCCCAGGCCCTTGTCCAGGTCCTGCTCGATCACGTTGATGCCCTTGGCCACGCATTGGGCGATGTTGTCCGGGTCGTTTTCCAGGCCGTAGCCGGTGACTTGCTTGTTGTCGCGCAGCCAGCTCAGCAGCTCGCCATCACCGCAGCCCAGGTCGAGCACGCGGCTGCCGGCGGGGATCCAGTCTTGGATGATTTCCAGGTCGGCTCTCATGGCGTTCTCACAAAGTAATACGGTTCATGTAGTTACTGAACGCCTGCAGATAACGGGGAATCGGAATCAGGAAGGCGTCGTGGCCTTGCGGTGCATCGATCTCCAGGTAGCAGACGTCTTTGCGCGCAGCCATCAGGGCGTCCACCAGCTCGCGGGAGCGCGCCGGCGAGAAGCGCCAGTCAGTGGTGAACGACATTACGCAGAACTTGGCCGTGGCCTGTTCGAAGGTCTTCGCCAGGTCGTCATTGAAGTTCGCGGCCGGGTCGAAGTAGTCCAGCGCCTTGGTCATCAGCAGGTAGGTGTTGGCGTCAAAACGCCCGGAGAACTCCTCGCCCTGATAACGCAGGTAGCTTTCCACCTGGAACTCGACGCTGTGGAAGTCGTAGTTGAGCTTCTCGCTTTTGAGGCCACGGCCGAATTTCTCGCCCATGGAATCATCGGACAGGTAGGTGATGTGCCCGACCATCCGCGCCAGCATCAGGCCACGCTTGGGGATCACCCCCGCTTCCTGGAACGAACCACCGTGGAACTCCGGGTCGGTGAGGATGGCCTGGCGCGCCACTTCGTTGAAGGCGATGTTCTGCGCCGACAACTTGGGCGCCGAGGCGATCGCGAGGCAGTGGCGCACGCGATCCGGGTAGGTGATGGTCCATTGCAGGGCTTGCATGCCGCCCAGGCTGCCACCGATCACAGCCGCCCATTGGCTGATGCCCAGCCGGTCGGCGAGGCGCGCCTGGCTGTGCACCCAGTCTTCCACGGTGAGTACCGGGAAGTCGGCGCCGAAGGGCTTGCCGGTCTCCGGGTTGAGGCTGCTGGGGCCGGTGGAACCGTTGCAGCCGCCGAGGTTGTTCAGGCTGACCACGAAGAACTTGTTGGTGTCGATGGGCTTGCCGGGGCCGATGCAGCTGTCCCACCAGCCGGGCTTGCGCTCGTCGACGCTGTGGAAGCCCGCAGCATGATGGTGGCCGGACAAGGCGTGGCATATCAGCACGGCGTTGCTCGCCGTGGCGTTGAGTTGGCCGTAGGTTTCGTAGATCAGGTCGTAGGCGGGCAGCGAGCGGCCGCAGGCCAGGGCCAACGGTTCGCTGAAGTGCGCCACTTGGGGCACGACCAGTCCAACGGAATCGGGGGGAAAGGCAGTTGGCATCGACCCTGCTCTCGTTTAAATGAGGCGTAAGTCTAAAGACCACTGGACCCAGCGGCAAGCAAAGGCCTGCGCCGGTACACAGATACAAAATGTGGGAGGGAGCAAGCCCCCTCCCACACTTTCCAGCGAATTGTCAGATCAGGCCGAATAGTTCTTTAGGCATGAACGCATAAAACGCCAGGCGTGGAATCACCCAGCTTTGAATCAGCTGGATCGCGATAAACGCGAAGATCGGCGAAATATCCAGGCCGCCCAAGTTGGGGATCAGGCGACGGAACGGTGCCAGCACCGGCTCGGTGATCTGGTAGACCAGTTCGGCGCCTGGGCTACGGCTGCCGGGGGCGACCCACGAGAGGATCACGCTGATGATCATCGACCAGAAGATGATCTTCAAAAACAGCGAGAAAATACCGATCAGCGCCCATGGCAACAGCAGCACGGTGAAGGCCTGGTAGCCGTTGAGCATCAGGATCACCACGAACAGCAGGATCTGCAGCAGCAGTGCCAGTACCAGCGACGACATGTCCAGCCCGAACAGGCTCGGGATCACCCGGCGCAGCGGCTTGAGCAGCGGTTGGGTGGCCTTGACCACGAACTGGCACAACGGGTTGTAGAAGTTCGCCCGCACCAGTTGCAGGATAAAGCGCATCAGCACGATCAGCAGGTACAGGCTGCCCAGGGTCTGGATGATGAAGATGGCAGCGTCATTGATTCCGAGCATGTTTGTTTACCTTGGTAAGTGACGACTATTTGCCCAGTTGCTCAGCCATTTCGGCGGAACGGTGTGCCGCAGCACCCAGTGCTTTTTCCACCAGGGCTTCAAAGCCGCCGGCCTGGAATGATTCGATGGCGGCATGGGTGGTGCCGCCCGGGGACGTGACGCGACGGCGCAGCTCGGCCGCATCCACATCGCTGGTCACCGCCATCTTCGCGGCGCCCAGGGCGGTTTGCTCGGCCAGTTGCTCGGCAACGTCGGCAGGCAGGCCCAGTTTCACGCCGGCGGCGGTCATGGCTTCGATCAACAGGAAGAAGTACGCCGGGCCGCTGCCGGAAACGGCGGTGACCGCGTCCAGTTGCTGCTCCTGCTCCAGCCACAGGGCAATGCCCACGGCGGATAACAGTTGCTCGGCCTGGTCACGCTGTGCGGCGCTGACGTCGGCGGTGGCGTACAAACCGCTCACGCCCTGGCGCAACAAGGACGGCGTATTCGGCATGCAACGTACGATCGGCTGGGCACCGAGCCAGGTGTTCATGCTGGCACAGGTGATGCCGGCGGCGATGGACACCACCAGCTGATGCGCCTGCAGGCTTGGGCGCAGGCTTTCGCACACGGCCTTCATGGCCTGGGGCTTGACCGCCAGCACAATGACGTCGACGCCCTGGATGGCCTCGGCGTTGTCGGCAAAGGTTTCAATGCCGTGTTCGGCGCTGACGCGGGCGCGGGTTTCGGCACCGGGATCGCTGGCGCGAATCTGCGCAGCGTCCAGACCCTTGGCCCGCAGGCCGCCGATCAGGCTGGCTGCCATGTTACCGGCGCCGATAAAGGCAATACGCATGTCTTTCATGACAGGTCCTTAGCTAGATGAACGTCAGCCATTTCACGGCTGGCCGTAGTCGCGGGCGCCAAACAGCGCGGTACCGATCCGCACCCAGGTGGCGCCTTGAGCGACGGCCGACTCGAGGTCGTGGCTCATGCCCATGGAAAGTGAGTCGAGTGGCAGGTTCAGGCTGGCTTGCAGCTCGCGCACCGTGGCGAACGCCGCATCCTGCGCCGCGCGATCGTCAGTCGGCTCGGGGATCGCCATCAGGCCCCGCAGCTTCAGGCGCGGCAGGGCGCTGATGGCGTTGGCCAAGGCCGGCAGGTCGGCGGGCGTACAGCCGGACTTGCTGGCTTCGCCACTGACGTTGACCTGGATGCAGATATTCAGCGCCGGCAGGTCGGCAGGGCGTTGTTCGGACAGACGTTGTGCGATTTTCAGGCGGTCCACGGAATGCACCCAAGCGAAGTTCTCGGCGATCGCGCGAGTCTTGTTCGATTGAATGGGGCCGATGAAGTGCCAACTCAAGGGCAGGTCGGTTAATTCGGCCTGTTTGCCCAGGGCTTCCTGCAGATAGTTTTCACCAAAGTCATGCATCCCGGCGGCAAAGGCTTCGCGCACGGCTTGCGCCGGTTTGGTCTTGCTCACGGCCAGCAGGTGGATGCTGCTTGCGTCACGCTGCACGGCGTCGGCGGCGGCGCGGATGCGCTGGCTAACCAGGCCGATGTTGTCTGCTATCGTCGACATTCAAGTTGTGCCCGTGGATATGGAGTCCGCGGCATTCTACTGGAAATGGAAAGCCCTATGGATATCACTGAATTACTGACGGCCAGCGTGCGCCGAGGCGCCTCCGACCTGCATTTGTCGGCCGGCCTGGCGCCGATGTTGCGCATCGATGGCGAGGTCTGGCCGCTGGACAGCCCGATACTGGCCGGGCCGCAGGTGGCGGATTTACTGAGCCCTTTGCTCAACCAATACCAACAAAAGGATTTCGAAACATCTCTTGAAACGGATTTTGCGTTCGAGCTGCCCGGCGTGGCGCGCTTTCGCGCGAATGTGTTCCAGCAGGCGCGTGGCGTTGGCGCAGTGTTTCGCACGATCCCCACCGACATCCAGAGCCTGGAAAGCCTTGGCTTGGGCGAGGTGTTCCAGCGTATCGCGCTGTTACCCCGTGGCCTGGTGCTGGTGACCGGGCCCACCGGGTCGGGCAAGTCCACCACGTTGGCGGCGATGATCGATTACCTGAATCGGCATCGGCGCCAGCACATCCTCACGCTGGAAGACCCCATTGAATTTATCCACAGGCCGAAAATGGCGTTGATCAACCAGCGCCAGGTGCATCGCGATACCCACAGCTTTTCGGTGGCCCTGCGCTCGGCGCTACGCGAAGACCCGGATGTGATCCTGGTGGGCGAGCTACGTGACCTGGAAACCATCCGCCTGGCGCTGACGGCCGCTGAGACCGGCCATCTGGTATTTGGCACCTTGCACACCACCTCGGCGGCAAAGACGGTAGACAGGCTGGTGGACGTGTTCCCGGCCGCGGAAAAGGCCATGGTCCGCTCGATGCTGTCGGAGTCGCTGCAGGCGGTGGTTTCCCAGGTGCTGGTGAAGAAGGTCGGCGGCGGACGGGTAGCGGCTCACGAGATCATGCTGGGCACGCCGGCCATTCGTAATCTGATCCGCGAAGACAAGGTGGCGCAGATGGTCTCGGCGATTCAGACCGGTGGGGCAGTGGGGATGAAGACGCTGGATATGAGTTTGAAGGCGTTGGTCGCGCAGGGCGTGATCAGCCGGGATGACGCGCGAGAAAAGGCGAGGGTGCCTGCAGACATATGATATTCAGCAAACAATGAAACCAAATGTGGGAGGGGGCTTGCTCCCGATAGCGGTTGATCAGCCAACAAATCTGTTGAATGACACTCTGCTATCGGGAGCAAGCCCCCTCCCACATTGACTGCATTTCAGCTTGGAATCAGCGCTGCACGATCCGCAGGGTGTTGTTCTGCTCTTTGGGCAGCACCCGCTTGGCGATCACATAGTTCTTGTCCCAGAACGGCTTTTTCAGCGTGTCGATGCTCACCGACTTGCCACGACGCGGCGCGTGGATGAAGCGGTCGTTGCCCAGGTAGATGGCAACGTGGTTGACCTGGCGGCTCTTGAGCTTGAAGAACAGCAAATCGCCCGGCTTCAGGTCTTTGCGATCGACTTTCAACCCGTGGCCGGCGGCCATGGCGTTGGACGTACGCGGCAAATCCACGGCCTTGACATCGTTGAACGCATATTTCACCAGGCCGCTGCAGTCGAACCCTTTACTTGGGCTGCTGCCGCCCCAACGATAAGGAGTACCGAGCACGTTGACGGCACGGCTGAGGACATCGCTGCTTTGCTTGGTATTCACGGCCAGCTGGGTGGAAAGCGTTTTACCGTGAGCCTTGCTCAGTTGAGTCGGGCGGCTGACAGTCGGCTTTACCGATTTGGCGGTGCTGGGCGTGCTATGAACTTTAGGG
The DNA here is from genome assembly GCF_003852295.1 of Pseudomonas sp. R11-23-07. NCBI lineage: Bacteria > Pseudomonadati > Pseudomonadota > Gammaproteobacteria > Pseudomonadales > Pseudomonadaceae > Pseudomonas > Pseudomonas sp. R11-23-07. The sequence continues at coordinate 5,310,230 of NZ_CP027761.1, read as the reverse complement.
GTAAAACCGTTAACGTTTGGAAGACGTTGCTCACGATTGGTGGCGTGGGCGGCCAGTGGCATTAATAGGCAAATGGTTAGCCATGTCTTGAAAAATGGTCGCATTAGGCGTGGCTCTTATGGGTTTGCGCGCAACTTTATAACAGGTTTTGGTGTCGTTCTCAGGCCGTTTGTCGACTGAACCTTGGGGTCAAATTCAGCAAAAACGCGACGATTCGTCGCAATTGTCCGACACAAGTCAGGCGGTATAAGGCTTTGAGGGCAGGAAGATACCATTTGCCGTACGTCGGGCGCTCCTAAAAAAGTCACAAAAAAAATGAACAAATTTATCTATTGAGTGAAAAGGGGTAGTTCATGAACACCTATCAACAGGTTACTTCGCAGCAAGACACCCACAGCAAGGTGATCGGTTACCTGCTATGGATTTTCGGTTTTACCGGAGCGCATCGCTTCTATTACGGCAAACCGGTGACCGGCACGATCTGGTTTTTCACCTTAGGCCTGCTGGGCATCGGCTGGCTGATCGACCTGTTCCTGATCCCGGCCATGGACCGTGAAGCCGACCTGCGTTTTACCGCCGGGCCCATCGAGTACAACGTGGCCTGGATTCTGTTGGCGTTCCTGGGCGTGTTCGGTGTGCACCGGATGTACCAGGGCAAATGGATCACCGGCCTGATCTACCTGCTGACCGGTGGTTTGTTCCTGGTGGGGGTGCTGTATGACTTCTGGACGTTGAACAGCCAGATTTCGATCCGCAATGCCGAGCGCAATGCTGGACGCTGATCTTCAAGTCTGGTGAAAATCAAAATGTGGGAGGGGGCTTGCCCCCGATTGCAGTGGGTCAGCTAAAGATAAGCTGACTGATCCACAACTATCGGGAGCAAGCCCCCTCCCACATTTTTTACCGTGCCCGTTTCAGGCCTGGTAGCTGATCCGCCCATCCATCAATGTGTACCGCACCGTTGCCGGCAGGCTGTGGCCAATGAACGGGCAATTTTCTCCCTTGGACAGCCAGTGCTCCCCGGCAACCGTGGAGCTGGCCGGGTCAAACAGCACCAGGTCCGCCGCCGCACCCACCGCCAGCTGGCCCGCCGGCAAGCGCAAGGCCTGAGCCGGGCCGGTGCTCAGACGTGCCAGCAACGTAGGCAGGTCCAGCAAGCCATCCTCCACCAAGGTCATCGCCAGCGGCAGCAGCAGCTCGACGCTGCTGATACCCGGCTCGGTGGCGCCAAACGGCGCCAGCTTGGCATCGCGCTCGTGAGGCTGGTGGTGGCTGGAAATCGCCGAGACCACGCCCGACTTCACCGCCGCGCGCAAACCTTCACGGTCGGCCAGGGTGCGCAGCGGCGGCTGCACGTGATAGAGGCTGGAGAAGTCGATCAGCGCTTCGTCGGTCAGGATCAGCTGATACAGCGCCACGTCTGCCGTCACCGGCAAGCCGCGCGCCTGGGCCTGGGCGATCAGGGCGACGCCGCGGGCGCTGGTCAGTTGGCTGAAGTGCGCGCGTACGCCGCTTTGTTCCACCAGCAACAAATCACGGGCCAGGGCCACGGTTTCTGCGGTTTCCGGGATGCCCGGCAAGCCGAGGAAGCTGGCCACCGCGCCTTCATGGGCCAGGCCGCCTTCGGCCAGGTCGCGGTCCTGGGAATGAAAGATCACCGTCAGGTCGAAGGTGGCCGCGTATTCCAGGGCACGGCACAAGGTACGGCTGCTGCGAAAGCTTTCCAGGCCGTTGCTGAACGCCACGCAACCGGCGTCGCGCAAGGCGATCAGCTCAGCCAGTTGTTCGCCTTCCAGGCCTTTGCTCAAGGCGCCGACAGGGAACACTTTGCAATTACCCGCTTCCCGGGCACGGTCGAGGATCAACTCGGTGACCGCCGAGGTGTCCAGGATCGGCCTGGTGTTCGGCGGGCAGCACAGGCTGGTCACGCCACCGGCGGCGGCCGCGCGGGTTTCGCTGGTGATGTTGCCTTTGCGGCTGTAGCCCGGCTCGCGCAGGGCGACGTTAAGGTCCACCAGCCCTGGCGCGGCCACCAGGCCTTTGGCGTCGATGCTCTCAACGGCAAGGAAGCCTGCGGGAGCTGCGCCAATGGCGACGATCTTGCCGGCGTCCAGATGAAGGTCGGTAACGCGATCCAGGCCACTGGCCGGATCGATGACGCGGGCGCCGAGGATGCTGAGCTTCACTGGGCGTTCTCCTGCTCGAATTGACGTTGCGCGGTTTGCCCGCTCATGGCCATGGACAGCACGGCCATGCGGATGGCGATGCCGTAGGTCACCTGGTTGAGAATCACCGACTGCGGGCCGTCGGCCACCGCCGACTCGATTTCCACCCCTCGGTTGATCGGGCCGGGGTGCATCACGATGGCATCCGGCTTGGCACCGGCCAGGCGTGCGGTGGTCAGGCCGAACAGGCGGTAGAACTCGCCCTCGCTCGGCAGCAGGCCACCGGCCATGCGTTCGCGTTGCAGGCGCAACATGATCACCACGTCGACATCCTTGAGCCCTTCGGCCATGTCGGTGTAGACCTTCACGCCGTACTGTTCGACCCCAACGGGCAGCAAGGTTTTCGGCGCGATCACGCGAATGTCCGGGCAGCCCAGGGTTTTCAGGGCCAGCATGTTCGAGCGAGCGACCCGCGAGTGCAGGATGTCGCCGACGATGGCCACCGAGAGGTTTTCAAAACTGCCTTTATGCCGACGGATGGTGAGCATGTCGAGCATGCCCTGGGTCGGGTGGGCGTGGCGGCCATCGCCGCCATTGATGATCGCTACATTCGGGCAGACATGTTCAGCGATGAAATGCGCCGCGCCGGAATCGCCATGGCGTACCACGAACATGTCTGCGGCCATGGCCTCCAGGTTGCGCAAGGTGTCGAGCAGGGTTTCGCCTTTGCTGGCCGACGAGGTGGACACGTTCAGCGTGATCACGTCGGCCGACAGCCGTTGGGCGGCCAGCTCAAAGGTGGTGCGGGTGCGTGTGGAGTTCTCGAAGAACACGTTGCAGATGGTCTTGCCGCGCAGCAGCGGGACTTTTTTCACCGCCCGGCCACCGACTTCGAGGAACGAGTCAGCGGTGTCGAGGATTTCGGTGAGCAGTTCGCGGGGCAAACCATCGAGGGACAAGAAATGTTGCAACTGGCCCTGAGCATTGAGCTGCAGCGGGCGCTTGGCATCTAGAGGCGTCATCGCGGGGACTCTTTTACAAGGCGGGTTAAAGGGCAAGGTCTTGCAGTTCGAGTTCGAGCGGCGTTGGACCGGACAATTTTACCCGCTGGTGGGCTTGCAAAGACAGCGTCGCACCGACCACATCCGGGCTGATCGGCAATTCCCCAGCCTCCAGGTCCAGCAGGCACACCAGGGTGATACTGGCCGGGCGGCCGTAGTCGAACAGCTCATTCATGGCCGCGCGTATGGTACGCCCGCTCATCAATACGTCGTCGATCAGCACCAGGTGCTGGCCTTCGATCTCGAACGGCAGCTGCGAGGGGCGCACTTGCGGATGCAGGCCGTTCTGGCTGAAATCGTCACGGTAGAAGGACACATCCAGGGTGCCCAGGGGCGAATCGCTGCCCAACTCTCCCAGCAATGCCTGGGCCACCCACACACCGCCGGTGCGGATGCCGATAAAGCGCGGTTCGCTGATGGCGCGGTGTTCCAGGTGCGCATTGAGGCGTATCGCCATCTGGCTGATCAGTTCGGCGGGATTGGGCAGGCTCATGGTGGCTCCTCATTAAGTGTGTAGGAGCGAGCTTGCTCGCGAGAAACGTCAACGATAACGCGTGAAGCCTGGATGTACGCGGTGCCTGTGAGTTCTTCGCGAGCAAGCTCGCTCCTACAAAAGCGGCAAAGCAGCAAGCCGCGTCAGTCAGGATTCAAATAAAGCGGTGTTTTCATCCAGCCAGCCCTGCAGCAGCAGGGCGGCGGCGATAGCGTCCACGGGGTTGTCGCGGTAACTGCCCTTCTGCCCGCCACGGTCACGGCGCTCGCCCTTGGCTTCAAAGGTGGTCAGGCGCTCGTCGTGGGTATAGAAGGGCAGGTTGTAGCGGCCATTGAGGCGGCGCGCGAACTTTTCGGCGCGCAGGCACATCTCGCTGGGCGTGCCGTCCATGTTCAGGGGCAGGCCGACCACGACGGCATCGGGCTTCCATTCCTTGATCAGCGCCTCAACCTGGTTCCAGTCCGGCACGCCGTTCTGGGCCTTCAATGTGCACAGCTCGCGGGCCTGGCCGGTAATCACCTGGCCCACTGCCACGCCGATCTGTTTGGTGCCGTAGTCGAACCCCAGGATCAGACGCAAAGCCATCAGGCGTGCCCCGCCTGGCTGGTCAACAGGCTGAGGTTGACCCGCAGCTTGGCGGCGGCGGCTTCCAGGCGCAGTTCGCTGGCGGTGTTGAAGAGGATGTCGGCGTCGAACGGGCAAGTCAGCCAGGCATTGCTGGCCAGTTCTGCCTCCAATTGCCCGGCTTCCCAACCGGCGTATCCCAGAGTGATCACACTTTGCTCGGGGCCGACGCCGTCGGCAATCGCGAACAACACATCCTGGGACGTGGACAGCGAGACGCCCTCAAGGTCTACCGTGGCCTGGAACGTCGGCCCGGTGGGGTGCAACACGAAGCCGCGATCGGTCTGCACCGGCCCGCCGATGTAGATCGGCACGTCCTGGCAGCTGGCTGGCGGATCGATTTCCGGCCGCAACTGCTCGAGGATATCGGCCAGGTTCAGCTCCTGCGGGCGGTTCACCACCAACCCCATGGCACCATTGGCCGTGTGCTCGACGATGTAGGTCAAGGTCTGCGCAAAGTTCGGGTCGGCCATATGGGGCATGGCGATCAGGAAGTGGTGCTTGAGGTAGGTCGGGCTGACATTTTTCATGTCCACTAGTGTGGCGTTGGAGGGGCGAACTGACAAGCTGGGAGTTTGCTGGTGGCGAGGGTCAGTTGCTGGAAAGGCGGTCACCCTTGGCGAATTTCCAAGTGCGGATGATTTCAAGGCGGTCCACATCGTTCAAGTCGCCTGTAAAAGGCGCGAAGGGCGCGGCCAGGCGCACGATGCGCTGGGCGGCCTGGTCCAGCAAGGGCTGGCCGGACGACTCCAGTACCTGCACTTCATACAGCGAACCATCGCGGTTGATCGACACCAGCAAGCGCAAATTGCCGTAGATCTGCTGGCGGCGCGCCTCCTCCGGATAGTTGAGGTTGCCGATGCGCTCGACTTTCTTGCGCCATTCGTCCTTATACCAGGCGCCTTTGTCGCGCATGGTCGAGGCGGCGTTCAGGCGGTAGATGCGCGGGCGCTTGGCGTAGAGCTGCTGTTCGTGGGCCAGTTCGGCTTCCAGGCTGGAAATTTCGTCGGACAGGGTCGAACTGTCGAACGTTGGCGCAGGCTTGACGGGCTCGGGTTTGGGCTCGGTCTTGGTCTTTTCGCGCTGGGTCGGGGCTTTTTGCGGTTTGGGCGCAACCGTGGTCACGGCAGCCTTGGGCGTGGCCTGTTTGACTTCAGGCCTGGGAGCCGGCGGTGGGGTGACTTTGTTGACCTTGTTGTCCTGGAACGGCGCCACTTCGGTGGTCTTGGGCACGGCTTTCTTGTCGAGCGTGCCGCTGCCTTGCTGGTTCTCCTGGGCGAGAAAATCGGCCTTCTCGGGCTTTTTATCGCTCTTGAAGGTGGCCAGCGTGATTTCCAGGGTTTTGGTGATCTGCTTGGGCTCGACCATGGTGAAGCCCAGGCCGAGGATCAGTGCGAGGTGAATCAGCGCTGCCAGGAACAGGGTAAATCCGAGCCGATCAGCCGGGCGCACGCCGCTGTGGGAGAGTTCGGGGGGCAGTTCGGACGGGAGCGTCATGACAAGAAAACCAACATCGCGCGTTTCACAGGTGGCGCATGATAACGCAATGTTGGTTTATGTCCGGCTGTTCTATGTCACTTGGCTTGTAGCTTGCGCTCAATGGCCGCCATCAGCATTTCGCCGATGTTCGTGCCAAATGCGTTATCAATCTCGCGAATACAGGTCGGGCTGGTGACGTTGATCTCGGTGAGGTTTTCGCCAATTACGTCAAGTCCTACGAACAGCAGACCTTTTTCGCGAAGGGTCGGGCCGACTTGAGCGGCGATCCAGCGGTCCTTGTCCGACAACGGCCGCGCTTCACCACGGCCACCGGCCGCCAGGTTGCCACGGGTCTCGCCGGCCGCCGGGATGCGCGCCAGGCAATAATCCACCGGCTCGCCGTCGATCATCAGGATGCGTTTGTCGCCGTCCTTGATCGCTGGCAGATAGGCCTGGCCCATGATCTGCTGGGTGCCCAGCGCGGTCAGGGTTTCCAGGATCACCGAGAGGTTCGGGTCGCCCGCGCGGTGACGGAAGATCGAGGTGCCGCCCATGCCGTCCAGCGGCTTGAGGATCACATCACCGTGCTTGGCGGCGAACTCACGCAGCACGTCGGCGCGGCGGCTGACCACGGTCGGCGGTGTGCACTGCGGGAACAGCGTGGCGAACAGTTTTTCATTGCAGTCGCGCAGGCTTTGCGGCTTGTTGACGATCAACACGCCGGCGCGTTCGGCCTGCTCCAGCAGGTAGGTGGAATAAACGAATTCCATGTCGAACGGCGGGTCCTTGCGCATCAGGATCACGTCCAGGTCGCTCAGGGGGCTGTCGACTTCATCCTGCAGTTCGAACCACTTCTCGGGGTTGGCGAATACCTGCAACGGGCGCATCCGCGCGCGGGCCTCGCCGTCGCCCTGGTAAAGGTCGCGCTGTTCCATATAGAACAGGGTCCAGCCGCGGGCCTGGGCGGCCAGGAGCATGGCCAGCGAGCTGTCCTTTTTATAGGAAATGCTGGCGATAGGGTCCATGACAATGCCGACGCGAACGCTCATGGGGGATTTCCTCTAGCAAATTAGGGCGCATAAAAGTGGCGTCAGAGTGGCGCTGCGGCTGTTGTGGGTCAAGGAAAAACCACCAGGCGGGCGCCTCGATAGATTGCGCCCGGAGACTGTGCTAAAAAGACTGCCACGGCGCAGCAGCCCTTGAATTCCAAGGCTTGTGGCGCTCATTCTGTGAGAGATCAGGCAGTACACACCGAAAACCGATTCGCTGTGGCGATGGTAGAGCAACTATGGAACAGCATTCCAACGCCTTGAGAGTGATGGTGATCGACGATTCGAAAACGATCCGCCGCACCGCCGAGACGCTGTTGAAGAACATGGGGTGCGAGGTCATCACGGCCATCGACGGTTTCGATGCGCTGGCCCGAATCGTGGACCATCACCCGCACATTATCTTTGTCGACATCATGATGCCGCGCCTGGATGGCTACCAGACCTGCGCGCTGGTGAAGAACAACCCGGCGTTCAAGTCGATCCCGGTGATCATGCTGTCCTCCAAGGACGGCCTGTTCGACAAGGCCAAGGGGCGTATCGTGGGTGTCGATCAGTTTTTGACCAAGCCTTTCAGCAAGGAAGAACTGCTGGGTGCGATCAAGGCCTATGTGCCTGCCTTCGCCGCAGTAGAACAAGCACACTGACGCCGCCTCAAAGGGGCCGGCGCCGACCAATGTAGTGGGGAAAACCATGGCACGTGTTCTGATCGTCGACGATTCGCCGACCGAAATGTACAAACTGACCGGCATGCTGGAAAAGCATGGTCACGAGGTTCTCAAGGCCGCCAATGGCGGCGATGGTGTGGCGCTTGCCCGCCAGGAAAAACCTGACGCGGTATTGATGGACATCGTAATGCCGGGCCTCAACGGGTTCCAGGCCACGCGCCAACTGACCAAAGACAAAGAAACCGAGCACATCCCGGTGATCATCATCACCACTAAAGACCAGGAAACCGACAAGGTGTGGGGCACTCGCCAGGGCGCCAAGGACTACCTGACCAAGCCGGTCGATGAAGAAACCCTGATCGCCACGCTGAACAAGGTGCTGGCCGGCTGACGGCACGCCATCATGACCGAGTCGCAAACCGCCTTTGAGCTGCTGCTGGACATCGACCGCCGCTGCCGCCTGCTGGCCGCCGATCTGCCGTCCCAGGAAACCCGCCTGCAACGCTGGAGCGGGATTGGCTTTCGCCTGGGGCAGCAATGGTTTGTGGCGCCCATGGGCGAAGTCGCCGAGGTACTGCATGAGCCGCGCTGCACCCTGATGCCTGGCGTCAAGCCCTGGGTCAAGGGCGTGGCCAACCTGCGCGGGCGCCTGCTGCCGGTGATGGACCTGGGCGGGTTCCTCGGCCAGGCACTGTCCAAGGCGCGCAAGCAACGGCGGGTGCTGGTGGTGGAATTCAACGATCTGTTTGTCGGGTTGCTGGTGGACGAGGTGGTGGGCATGCAGCATTTCGCACTGGACGCCTGGCGGGCGAGTACCGCCGCTGGCGCGCCGTTTATCCAGGGCCAATTCGATGGCGACCCGCAGTGGCAGGTCTTCAGCCCCTTTGCCCTGGCCCAGGCTCCAGGCTTCATGGATGTTGCCGCATGAGCACCGTCATCCCGCCCAAACCCCAGGCCGCCTCGCGCAGCCGCTCGCAGATCATCGTGCTGTTTATCGCCCTGATCGTGTTCATCATGCTGTTGTTCGCCAACTTCGCGTACCTCAACACCCAGTCCACCTACGACAAACAGTACATCGGCCACGCGGGTGAGCTGCGGGTGCTGTCCCAGCGCATCGCCAAGAACGCCACCGAAGCCGCCGCCGGCAAGGCGGCCGCGTTCAAACTGCTGGGCGAGGCGCGCAACGACTTTGCCCAGCGCTGGGGCTACTTGAAAAAAGGCGACCCGCAAACCGGCCTGCCGGCCGCACCCAGCGCCGTACGCGCTGAAATGCGTGCGGTGCAGACCGACTGGGAAGCCCTGCTGAAAAACACCGATGCCATTCTCGCCAGCGAACAGACCGTGCTGTCATTGCATCAGGTGGCCGCCACCCTCGCCGAGACCGTGCCGCAGTTGCAGATAGAGTCGGAAAAAGTCGTCGACATATTGCTCCAGCGCGGCGCCCCTGCGAGCCAGGTGGCACTGGCCCAGCGCCAGTCATTGCTGGCGGAGCGCATCCTGGGCGCGGTCAACACCGTGCTCGCCGGCGACGAAACCGCGGTGCAGGCCGCCGATGCCTTCGGTCGCGATGCCAACCGTTTTGGCGTGGTGCTCAATGGCATGCTCAACGGCAACCCCGGCCTGCGCATCACCCAGGTCGAAGACCCTGATGCCCGCGCCCGGTTGGGGGAAATTGCCGAACTGTTCGAATTCGTCTCGGGTTCCGTCGATGAAATTCTCGAAACCTCGCCGCAGCTGTTTCAGGTACGCGCTTCGGCGGGCAATATTTTCAACCTGTCGCAAACCCTGCTCGATGAAGCCTCGCACCTGGCCACCGGTTTTGAGAACCTGGCCGGCGGGCGCAGCCTGGATACCCTGGGTGGCTATGGGCTGGGGCTGCTGGCGCTGGCGTCGATCATCCTGATCGGCCTGGTGATGGTGCGCGAGACCAACCGCCAACTGCATGAAACCGCCGAGAAAAATGAGCGCAATCAGAACGCGATCATGCGTCTGCTGGACGAAATCGAAGACTTGGCTGACGGCGACCTGACCGTCACGGCCTCGGTCACCGAAGACTTCACCGGCACCATTGCCGATTCGATCAACTATTCGGTGGATCAGCTGCGCGACCTGGTGGCGACCATCAACCTCACCGCCGGGCAAGTCGCCGGCGCGGTGCAGGAGACCCAGGCCACCGCCATGCACCTGGCCCAGGCCTCGGAACATCAGGCCCAGCAGATCGCCGAAGCCTCCACCGCGATCAACCAGATGGCCCAATCCATCGACCAGGTGTCAGCCAACGCCGCCGAGTCCTCAGCGGTGGCGGAGCGTTCGGTAGAGATCGCCAACAAGGGCAACGAGGTGGTGCACAACACCATCCACGGCATGGACAACATCCGCGAACAGATCCAGGACACCGCCAAGCGCATCAAGCGCCTGGGGGAATCGTCCCAGGAGATCGGCGACATCGTCAGCCTGATCGACGACATCGCCGACCAGACCAACATTCTCGCCCTGAATGCCGCGATCCAGGCGAGCATGGCCGGGGATGCCGGGCGTGGTTTTGCGGTGGTGGCCGATGAAGTGCAACGGCTGGCCGAGCGCTCATCAGCCGCCACCCGGCAGATCGAAACCCTGGTGCGGGCGATCCAGGCCGACACCAATGAAGCCGTGATTTCCATGGAACAGACCACCACCGAAGTGGTGCGCGGCGCACGGCTGGCCCAGGACGCCGGGGTGGCGCTGGAAGAGATCGAAGGCGTCTCGAAAACCCTGGCGGCGCTGATCCAGAGCATCTCGAACGCGGCGCAGCAGCAGACCTCGTCGGCGGGGCAGATTTCCCTGACCATGAATGTGATCCAGCAGATCACCACGCAGACGTCGTCCGGTTCCACGGCGACCGCCGAAAGTATTGGTAACCTGGCGAAGATGGCCAGTCAGTTGCGCAGGTCGGTGTCAGGTTTTACCTTGCCGGCAGCCAAACAGGCAGATGACTGAAATGCGATCCAAATGTGGGAGGGAGCAAGCCCCCTCCCACAGTTGATCTCCATTGGTTTCAAGAACACCAGCAACTCATGAATTCTAAGCGGAGCAGTTATGGTTGATCGGCACGACTACGTGGCCCTCGAATGGGTCAAGGGCGACATTGCCGAAACCCTGAAACAGGCCCGTTCGGCGCTGGACGCTTATGTTGAAACCGGCGACGGCATTGATGCGTGCCTGGCCGGTATCCACCAGGTGCACGGCGCGCTGCAAATGGTCGAGTTCTACGGCGCGGCCCTGCTGGCTGAAGAGATCGAAGCCCTGGCGCTCGCGCTGCAGGCCGGGCAGGTCAGCCAGCGCGACGAAAGCATCCGCCTGCTGCAACAGGCCCTCGGCCAATTGCCGCTGTACCTGGACCGCGTGCACAGCGCCCGTCGCGACCTGCCGCTGGTGGTGTTGCCGCTGCTCAACGATTTGCGCAGCGCCCGCGGTGAAAGCCTGCTGTCGGAGACCAGCCTGTTCAGCCCGCAGCTGCTGACGATCGCACCGCTGCCCGATGAGGCGCTGGCTCAACGCACACCGCCGGACATTCACCAACAACTGCGCCAATGGCACGCACTGCTGCAGCAAGCCCTGGCCGGGTTGCTGCGCGAGGACCACGGCCCGAGCAACCTGGAAGACATGGCGCGGGTGTTCGCGCGCCTCGAAGCTTTGTGCCAGGGCGCGCCGCTGTTGCCGTTGTGGCAGGTCACCTCGGCGTTGGTCGAAGGCATGCTCACCGGGGTGATCGCCAACAGCCCGGCACTGCGCAGCCTGCTCAAGGCCAGCGGCAAGCAACTCAAGCGCCTGCTGGCCCAGGGCATTGTCGGGATCAACCAGCCGGCGCCGGATGAGTTGCTCAAGAGCCTGCTGTTCTACGTCGCCAAAGTCACCCGGCCGACGCCGCGCATGCAAAGCCTGAAGGAGCGCTACGGCCTGGATGAGGCCCTGCCCGACAGTGCCGTGGTCGATGCCGAGCGGGCGCGCCTGGCCGGGGCGGACCGCAACGCCATGGGCTCGGTGCTCGGCGCATTGTGCGAAGAGCTGGTGCGGGTCAAGGAACGCCTCGATCTGTTCGTGCGCAGCGACCGCCAGCACACCCAGGACCTTGACCCGCTGCTGGCGCCGCTGCGGCAGATCGCCGACACCTTGGCGGTCCTCGGTTTCGGCCAGCCGCGTAAAGTGATCATCGACCAGCTCGCCGTGGTATTGAGCCTGGTGCAGGGCCAGCGCGAACCCAGTGACGCCGTACTGATGGACGTTGCCGGGGCGTTGCTCTACGTCGAAGCCACGTTGGCCGGGATGGTCGGCACGGTGGAGCCGGAGAGCCGCGAAGAGAGCCGTCTGCCGACCACCGACCTGACCCAGATCCACCAATTGGTGATCCGCGAGTCCTGCCAATGCCTGCGCCAGGCCAAAGAGTTGGTGATCGATTGCATCGAGGCCGATTGGGACCGCCAACGTCTGGAATCCCTGCCGGAGCTGCTGAGCCAGGTGCGCGGCGCCCTGGCGATGATTCCACTGCCTCGCGCGGCGAGCTTGATGCGCGGCTGTACCGATTATGTCGATGAGCAGTTGATGGTCAACGATACCGCGCCCGGCGAAGCGCCGTTGGCGCATTTCGCCGAGGTGATCAGCAGCCTGGAGTACTACCTGGAACGCATGCTCCAGGACCCCGACGCCGCTGGGGAAAAAGTGCTGGAACTGGCCACCCAGGGCCTGAGTGCGCTGGGCTACCTGCCGGTGGAAAAACCCTGGCGCCAGGCACTGGCTGCGCCCGACGGCGCCCTGTCCGGCGACAGCGCGCCAAGCCAATCCCAATTCGATGCGCTGGCCAGTCCCACCTCGCGCCTTAACCCGCCGGCCCTGCAGCGTCCAGGCAGCCTGCAGCCGCCCCCAGCCGATGAAGCGCCGATTGACGATGAGTTGCGCGAAGTCTTCCTCGAGGAAGCCGATGAAGTCCTCGACGTGCTGCACCGTTACCTGCCTGACAGCACTGAAAAAACCGCCCAGGGCGAAATGCGCCGTGCCTTCCACACCCTGAAAGGCAGCGGCCGTATGGTCCGCGCCCTGGTGATGGCGGAACTGGCCTGGGCCGTGGAAAACCTGCTCAACCGCGTGCTTGAGCGCAACGTCGCCATGGGCCCTGAAGTGCAGCAGGTGCTGGATGACGCGGTGGCGCTGCTGCCGGAGTTGATCGCCGACTTCGCCACCGACGACCAGCGCCAGCGCGATGAGGTCGACGCCCTCGCTGCCCGCGCCCACGGGTTGGCCAGCGGCGCCCAGGTACCGGTTGCCGAGCCCCACGACCCGATGTTGCTGGAGATCTTCCGCAATGAAGCCCAGAGCCATCTGGACAGCCTCGACCAGTTCCTGCAACAGGCCGCCGAACACCTGCCGCTGCAGGTCAGTGATGAATTGCAACGCGCCCTGCATACCCTCAAGGGCAGCGCCTACATGGCCGGCGTGTTGCCGATTGCCGAATTGGTACGTCCGCTCGACCACCTGACCCGCGAATACAAGGCGCACCGTGTGCCGCTGGACCTGGACGAAATCGAGTTGTTGCTGGAAGCCGAGGGCCTGTTGCAAAAGGGATTGCGTGACCTGGACGGCGATCCCCTGGCGCCGATCAAGGGCGCCGCAGACTTGATCACGCGCACCCAAGGCCTGTTGGACCAACAGCTCGAAAACCTGCTCAACGCCCCCGGCACCGGCCTGCGCGTCAAGTGCGACCCGCAACTGATCAGCAACTTCCTGGCCCAGGGCATGGACATCCTGCTCGACGCCGAAAGCCTGCTGCGCCGCTGGCAGCAACACCCCGGCGAGCGCCAGGAACTGACCGCGCTGCTGGACGAACTGACCACCCTGGGCGAGGGCGCGCACATCGCCGACCTGCACCCTATCGATCAATTGTGCGAAGCCTTGCTTGATCTGTATGGCGCGGTGGAAGAAAGCAGCCTGGCGGTCAGCGAGCGGTTCTTCCAGGAGGCCGAGCAGGCCCATGAAGCGCTGATCAATATGCTCGACCAACTGGCGGCCGGGCAGGAAATCAGCCCGGCGCCGGCACGGGTACAGGCCCTGCGCGCGTTGCTGGATGACGCCCTCGATCCCTCCGCCACCGGCCTGATCAAACGTGACGGCAGCCGTGGCCTGAGTGTCGCCGAGCTGGGTGCCGCGACCGAAGCGCTGAACCGGCACACGGCGATGGACGATGAGATCGTCGACATCTTCCTTGAAGAGGCGGTGGACATCCTCGACAGCGCCGGTCAATCGCTCAAGCGCTGGTTGCTGGAGCCCGACGGCCTGGCGCCGTTGTCCTCGTTGCAGCGGGACCTGCACACCCTCAAGGGTGGCGCGCGCATGGCCGAAATCGACCCGGTGGGCGACCTGGCCCAGGAGCTGGAATGCGTCTACGAGGGTCTGGTCGACCGCCGCTACAGCTATTCAACCGAGCTGTCCCAGCTGCTGATGGCCAGCCACGAACGCCTGGCCTTGCAGTTGGAGGAACTGCATCAGCATCAGCCCCTGAGCGACAGCGCCGAGCTGGTCACGCGGTTGCGCGAACTGCGCCACAGCAGCCTTTCGGCGGCCCCGGTTGCATCACCGGAAGCCTCGGGTGCCGACCCCGAACTGCTGGATATTTTCCTCGAGGAAGCCGCCGATATTCTCGACAGCTCCGGCAGCGCGTTGCTGCGCTGGCAGGCCGAACCCGGCAACCGCCAGGAAGTGGAAACCCTGCTGCGTGACCTGCACACCCTCAAGGGCGGCGCACGCATGGTCGAGATCGGCCCGATTGGCGACCTGGCCCACGAGTTGGAGTTTCTCTACGAGGGGCTGTCCGCAGGGCTGCTCGCGCCGTCGCCCGAGCTGTTCGCGCTGCTGCAAGGTTGCCACGACCGGCTGGCGCAGATGATCGATGCGGTGGCGGACGGCTTGCCGGTGGGCTCGGTGGACAAGCTGATCGAGCGCATCAAAAGCCTGGTGCACCCCAGCGATGAGCCGGTAGTGCCGGTGGCATTGCCGGTGGGTAAGGCGGAAGCGGCGGTCGATCCGGCCGCCGACATGGTGAAGATATCTGCCGAACTGCTCGACGACCTGGTCAACCTGGCCGGCGAAACGTCGATCTTCCGCGGCCGTATCGAGCAGCAGGTCAACGATGCGCGCACTGCGCTCACGGAAGTGGAAACCACCATCGAGCGCATGCGCGACCAACTGCGCCGCCTCGACACCGAAACCCAGAGCCGGCTTTTCAGCCGCCAGCAGGCCGAGGCCGAGCGCCTGGGCTACGAAGAATTCGACCCGCTGGAAATGGATCGCCATTCGCAATTGCAGCAGTTGTCCCGCGCGCTGTCCGAATCGGCCTCCGATTTGCTCGACCTCAAGGAAACCCTCGAGCGCCGCAATCAAGACGCCCATGACCTGCTGCAGCAACAGGCGCGTATCAACACCCAGTTGCAGGAAGGCCTGATGCGCACGCGCATGGTGCCGTTCGAGCGCATGCTGCCGCGCCTCAAGCGCATCGTGCGCCAGGTCGCCGGCGAGCTGGGCAAGGACGTCGAGTTCGTGGTCGGCAATGCCGAGGGCGAAATGGACCGCAACGTCCTGGAACGCATGGCGGCGCCGCTGGAACACATGCTGCGCAACGCCGTCGACCATGGCCTGGAGTCCCGTGAGGTGCGCCTGCAGGCGGGCAAGCCGGAGAAGGGGCGCATCACCCTGGACCTGACCCACGAAGGCGGCGACATCGTCTTCGACATGCGCGACGACGGCGCCGGTGTGCCCCTCGAAGCTGTGCGCCGCAAGGCGATCAAACGCGGCCTACTCGACCCCAATCAAGAGATCAGCGACCGCGACGTGCTGCAGTTCATCCTGCAACCGGGGTTTTCCACGGCGGAAAAGATCACCCAGATTTCCGGGCGCGGTGTGGGCATGGACGTGGTGCACGAAGAAGTGCGCCAGCTTGGCGGTTCGATGGTGATCGACTCGATCCCGGGCGTGGGTGTGCATTTCAGGATTCGCCTGCCGTTTACCGTGTCGGTCAACCGTGCGCTGATGGTGCAGTGCGCGGACGATCAGTATGCGATTCCGCTCAATACCATCGACGGCCTGGTGCGCGTGCCGCCCCATGAGCTGGCGGGGCACTACCAGCAAGATCCGCCGCGCTATGCCTATGCCGGCCAAGTCTACGAACTGTTTTACCTTGGCGACCTGCTGCACACCGTCAGCCGTCCCAAACTGCTCGGCCAGTACCAGCCGGTGCCGGTGTTGCTGATGCAGTGCAATGAGCGACACGTGGCGGTGCATGTGGATGCCATGGCCGGGACCCGCGAGATTGTGGTCAAGGGCCTGGGGCCGCAGTTTGCCGGCGTTCAGGGCTTGTCCGGGGCGACGATCCTGGGCGATGGCCGCGTGGTGTTGATCATCGACCTGCTGGCGCATATCCGCGCGCGGCAACCGGCGTTGCCGGCGCAGTCGGTGGATGCGCCGCTGATCCTCAACGACCCGCTGAAAAAGCGCCCGCTGTTGGTGCTGGTGGTGGACGACTCGGTCACCGTGCGCAAAGTCACCAGCCGCCTGCTGGAGCGCAATGGCATGAACGTGCTGACCGCCAAGGACGGCATCGACGCCCTCGCCGTGCTCGAGGAACACACCCCGGACCTGATGCTGCTCGACATCGAAATGCCGCGCATGGACGGCTTTGAAGTGGCGATCCAGGTGCGCAACGATCCACGCCTGATGCGCCTGCCGATCATCATGATCACCTCGCGCACCGGCCAGAAACACCGCGATCGCGCCATGGCCATCGGCGTCAACGACTACCTCGGCAAGCCGTACCAGGAGTCGGTGCTGCTGGAAAGCATCGCGTATTGGAGCAAGTCCCATGCTTGACCATCGCGCAAGCCAACTCACCGGGCTGTTGCTGCCGCTGGCTGACCGTCACCTGATAGTGCCCAACGTTGCGGTAGCCGAACTGATCGACTTCCAGCGCGGCGAACCGGCCAGCGATGCACCGCCGTGGTACCTGCGCCAGGTGACCTGGCGCGATCGGCAAATCCCCTTGATCAGCTTCGAAGCCGTGTGCGGCGAAGCCAGCATGACCGGCGAGCGTTCACGCATCGTCGTGTTGAATGCACTGGGTGGGCGGCCGACGTTGAAGTTCATTGCGCTGGTGATCCAGGGAATCCCGCGCTCGTACAAGCTCGACAGTGAACTGAGCTACGTGGACGTCCCGCTGTGCCCGCTGGAGCTGGCAGCGGTACAGGTGGGCGAACATGTGGCGAAGGTGCCGGACTTGATGGGGCTTGAAGAGTTACTGGCCGAGTCCGGACTGGCCTGAACCCAAGCCCTATGAAA
Organism: Pseudomonas sp. R11-23-07; assembly: GCF_003852295.1. Taxonomy (NCBI): domain Bacteria; kingdom Pseudomonadati; phylum Pseudomonadota; class Gammaproteobacteria; order Pseudomonadales; family Pseudomonadaceae; genus Pseudomonas; species Pseudomonas sp. R11-23-07. Next base: position 5,293,337 of record NZ_CP027761.1, on the reverse strand, counting down.
ATCCAATGTGGGAGGGGGCTTGCCCCCGATGGCGGTGTGCCAGTCTCAGCAACTGTCACTGAACCACCGCTATCGGGAGCAAGCCCCCTCCCACACTGATTGTGCTCATCTCCAGACCTCAAACAATAGGATCGCCCGTGGTGGGGTTGGATGAAAAAAAGGTTAGAGAGAAAGGTTCCGAGCAACAACCTGAACATCTTGTAGGAATGAGATGTGGTTGTTGTCGGCGAGTTCTGCATTTGTATTTATTGGGTTTTCAGGCCTGAGCGGGGTGGCTAAGTTCTGCGCTCCTCACTGCCAGCATGGACCTGCAAATGGCCGTACCATTAATGCCGCCTGGTGTTTCAATGCTTGAAAACATGGCGATATCCAAATGCAAGCGCATTCATCTCAAGCCCGGTTCGGCATTCGCCTATTCGTGGTTTTATTCCCAAGTTCGTGCAGCCGGCCCATGGAACTACAAGAAGCGGGGGCGTCAGTACGAAGCTTTTGGTAACTTCAATTACGGTGCTACGGGCACGGTGCTGGGCATTCCCGAAAATGTGTTGCTGCGAGCCGCCGGTGTCGCTCAAACCGTCGCCAAAACGACCCGTCCGGATTTTGGATCATGGTGGGGCGGTGAGCCTTTTGGTGATGACCCACGGGACCAATATTGGATAAGAAGAGGTATTGAATATGCCATTTCGCAAGGCCACTGAGCGCCTCATGCCTGTTCTGCGTAATTGCCTGCTTGTGGTCTGCCTGATCTATATCGGCGGCAGTTGGATCCTGTCGCCCGGAACACCGGACTTGGATGAAGTGGTGTTGAAGCATTCCCTGGGCAACGGTATGTCGATCTATGGTGCGCGAGATAGCCAAGGTGGTGCGACGGTGGGGTTTTCCTACAGGTACTACGTGCATAAGGATTTGGGAAGTGATCAGGAAATCCTCAGCGCATTAGTGTCTGCACCCCCTTTTCTCAAAACAAAAGAGCCGGATGTCCAAGTCAATAATGAAGGGGGGGCCTGCAGCTGGTTATTCAGGGAGAAGTGTATGAGTACCACAGTTATGCACTGGAAGGCCTGGGAAAGGTCAAGGTGATGATGGTGTTGTGATGGGCCAGCCCTCGGATTTTTCCTGCAAGATTTTGGTCCGCGCGTGACCTTCTCGGGGACTGCTATCAGATAGATGTGGGAGGGGGCTTAAAACCCCCGATATCGGTGTATCAGCCAGAAATTTGTTAGCTGACCCACTGCTATGGGGGTAAGCCCCTCCCACTTTCTCCATTTTCAATCAATCCGCGCAAACCGCTCAATCACCGGCTGCTCCCGATGCTCGGCCTGCCACAAGTCGTAGGCACTCTGCATCGACAACCATAACTGGGCTGTACTCACACCGGCCCGCTCCAACCGGACGGCGAGGTCCGGGCTGACCGGGGCGTGGCCATGCAAGATCCTTGAAAACGTCTCACGGGCGAAACCAAGACGTCGCGCCATTTCGGTGATGGTGATGCCCAGGGCGGGGATCACATCTTCAAGCAGGATCTCACCTGGGTGAGGTGGGTTATGCATACCCATATCGATGCCTCTACTCAGTGGTAGTCAAGATAGTCGACCAGTTCGACCTGATCGTCGAACATCCGAAAAATGATGCGCCAGTTACCACTTATGCTGACGGACCAGTAGTCGATCAGGTCGCCCTTCAAACGATGGAAGCGCCAGCCGGGTAGGTCCAGTGCATCTGGGTGCTCGGCTTTGTCCAGAATGAGCAGAACGCGGCGCAAGCGCTTTGCATGATTTGCGTTGATGCCTCTGGTTGAACCGGTCTCATAGAAGGCCCTGAGTCCCTTATGTTTCCAGCTGACAATCATGGCACGATTGTGATGTGATGCATCACGCTCTGCAATGGCCTTGCATCGGGTTTAACGGTCGGATTCATGATCTCTGCCCGTGGCACGATTCGGATGGAAAAGGCTAGAGAGGCGAGTTCCGAGCAACAACCTGAAAAGCCTGTCGGAGCATTCTTTGCTGCCTATCGGAAGGATGACAGTGGGTGTGGGCTTAGGATTTTTCCTGCAAGATTTTGGGCCGCGCATGAACTTGTGATGAGAGGCCCGCGCGCCTAGTCTTCGTCCCGTCATCGCAAAAAACGGTGACACGGACGTGCAAGTCCGGTTACATGTCGGCGCATCGGCGCCCATAGCCATTCAACGGGCGTTTTTTATGCCTGCTGTATATGTTATGGCGGCTGTGCGTGGGAGATCCCTTGGGGTCTGCCGGGGTCCGATATGCCCGGTCTTGCACACCTGCGTACAGCTGCCACCTTATTCGCGTGCAAGTGAAAGAGGGCAGTCTCCATCACATATCGGAGCTGTAAATCATGGTCAAACCTACCCCCAATCCGCCCTTTTCACCGTAACCCCCCACCAAGACACCGAAACCCTGCTGGTCAACGCCAGCGAAACCCTGTCCTCCCTGAACGCACTTACCTGCAATCTGGCCTTCGACCTGGACGCTTCCCCGCGCGCGATCATGCTGGGGATTCAGCAAATGGCTGAGTTCGGACAGCTATTGGTAGATCAAGCACTGGAACAGATGTCCCCTTCTTCAAAAGCTTAAAGCTTGATCGTTCCCTTTTTGGGAATCTTTGGTCGACGCCATGCACCACCTTGCCGCTCAGCACTGCGCTCTTCACCGTCACCCAGCAAAAGGTGCTTGGGCTGCTGTTCGGCAAGCCCGATCAGAGTTTCTTCACTAACGAAATTGCCCGGTGGGCACAAGTGGGCAGGGCAGCCTTACCCGTGAACTGGAGCGGTTGAAGTCGGCGGGCATCTTGAGCATGATGCGCCAAGGCAACCAGACCCACTATCAAGCCAATCCCCAATGCCCGATCTATTCGGAGCTCCTGGCCATCGTGCGCAAAACGTTGAGCCTGGACGGGAAGAGCAACTGGGCCGAACCCGACGCTTTACACCCCGGAAGACTGGACCGGCAAATGGAAGGCCGGGAACAGTTTTGTGCAACGGGTCGTACAGCAGGACAAGATCAACCTAATTGGAGCGCAAATGGGCGGCGGCTTATGTGAAATTCGGCGCGCTTACATCGGGTACGCGTAGATGCAAGTGTCATCCATTACCCCAGCATTATCGAATCGCGCGTTGGGGATCACCATTTCTAATTGAAAACCACAGCGTTCTGCGACCTTAATACTACGAACGTTTCTTCGAGCAGTTTTGATTTCAACCCTTTTTGCTTTTAAGCGAGTAGTGGCTATTTTACGAATTAATCCGCATGCTTCTGCCGCATATCCGTTGCCACGGCTATTACTACCTATCCAGTATCCTATCTCAAAAGAAGGAATGCTCGGATTGCGAATAAATAAGCTTATGCAGCCAACTAACAGTTGGGAGCCTTTTTCGATAATTAAGAATTTATACTCACTTGTCCCTAATTTGAAATTTATCTTCGCCTTTTGCATATTTAAGTAAGTTTCTTCAAGGCTGATGTTTTGATTTGCCCAAGTCAGAAATTCTTTGTGGGTGAGGTCGAAGTTACATATGAGAGCATGCATTTCTTTTGCGCGCTTCAATGCTGGCGGTATTAGTCGTATTCTTCCACCGTTTAATAGTGCTTGTGGAATGGTGGAATATTTCATGAGTAAGCGCCTGGCGTGGAGTTGAAGATAGTTAAAGCAGCTAGGGTTGCCTTTATAGGCAAAGGTATCCCCTGAAATTTAAAAAAGAATAATACGGCTCTATGTGAGAAAACCCGCATTCATGGAAAAGCTGAATATTTTCCTCATGTAAAAAAGGTATTAGCTTGTTTTCCAATATTAGACAGTAAATTTATATGCATTGAGAATGCACTTTTATTCAACGGTCATGCAGGGTCTGAAATTAAAAGGTTAATATTTCTGAACATTTCAGCATCTCAGCGCATATCTCCTGTTTGTAGGTTCATTACCCCCGCCGTAACAATCCATCACCCAGGTTGATTGATGCCCCCCTGAATCACTCCTAAGGTACAGCCCACGACAGCAAACCCCGTGGAGCGACCATGACAACAATAACTACCCCCGACTCGCGCTGGACGCGGCGGCGCGACGAGAAGCAGCGGCGGCTCGGGCTGGTTAAACCGTTTGCAGACGGGACGGTATTGCCCAGTGACCGGATCGTCGAGGCGCTTGAGGCGTTGATCCTGCCCGGCGACCGCGTGGTGCTTGAGGGCAATAACCAGAAACAGGCCGATTTCCTCTCGCGCTCCCTGGCCAAGGCCGACCCGGCCAAGCTCCATGATTTGCACATGATCATGCCCAGCGTCGGGCGCTCCGAGCACCTGGACCTGTTTGAAAAGGGCATCGCGCGCAAGCTCGACTTTTCCTTCGCCGGCACCCAATCCCTGCGCATCAGCCAGTTGCTCGAAGACGGCCTGCTGGAAATCGGCGCGATCCATACCTACATCGAACTCTATGCACGGCTGGTGGTGGACCTGATCCCCAACGTGGTGCTCTCCGCCGGTTTCATGGCCGACCGTGCCGGCAACATCTACACCGGCGCCAGCACCGAAGACACGCCGGCGCTGATCGAGCCGGCCGCGTTCAGCGATGGCATCGTTATCGTGCAGGTCAACCAGTTGGTGGATGACGTCACTGACCTGCCTCGCGTCGACATCCCAGCCAGTTGGGTCGATTTTGTGGTGGTGGCCGACAAGCCGTTCTACATCGAGCCGCTGTTCACCCGCGACCCGCGCCACATCAAACCGGTGCATGTGCTGATGGCGATGATGGCGATCCGTGGCATCTACGAAAAACATAATGTGCAGTCGCTCAACCATGGCATCGGTTTCAACACCGCCGCCATTGAATTGATCCTGCCCACCTACGGCGAATCCCTCGGCCTCAAAGGCAAGATCTGCCGCAACTGGACCCTCAACCCGCACCCCACGCTGATCCCCGCGATTGAAAGCGGCTGGGTGCAAAGCGTGCATTGCTTCGGCACCGAACTGGGCATGGAAAACTACATTGCCGCACGCCCGGATGTGTTCTTCACCGGCCGCGACGGCTCGATGCGCTCCAATCGTATGTTCTGCCAACTCGCCGGCCAGTACGCGGTGGACCTGTTTATCGGCGCCACCTTGCAGGTCGACGGCGATGGCCATTCCAGCACCGTGACCCGTGGCCGCCTTGCCGGCTTTGGCGGCGCGCCGAACATGGGCCACGACCCACGCGGCCGCCGCCATGGCACGCCGGCCTGGCTGGATATGCGCCACGACGATGCGCCGGTCGCACTGCTCGAGCGCGGCAAAAAGCTTGTAGTGCAAATGGTCGAGACCTTCCAGGAAGGCGGCAAGCCCACCTTCGTCGAGACCCTCGATGCGGTGGAAGTGGCACGCAAAAGCGGCATGCCGCTGGCGCCGATCATGATCTACGGCGACGACGTCACCCACCTGCTCACCGAAGAAGGCATCGCCTACCTCTACAAGGCGCGGTCTCTGGAAGAACGCCAGGCAATGATCGCCGCCGTCGCCGGGGTGACCGCCATCGGCCTGCGCCATAACCCCAAGGACACCGCGCGCATGCGCCGCGAAGGCTTGATTGCCTTGCCCGAAGACTTGGGTATCCGTCGCACCGACGCCACCCGCGAGCTGTTGGCCGCCAAGAGCGTGGCCGACCTGGTGGAGTGGTCCGGTGGCTTGTACAACCCGCCCGCCAAATTCAGGAGCTGGTAAATGCGCGCGCTCAAACTGCATGAAGTGAGCCTGGCCGATCGCCTGGCGGATATGGCCGTCGATGCGCTGATCGATGAAGCCGACCTGTCGCCAAAACCGGCCCTGGTGGACCGTCGCGGCAACGGCGCCCACCGTGATTTGCACCTGGGGTTGATGCACGCGTCGGCGCTGTCGCTGTGGCCGATGTTCAAGGCAATGGCCGAGGCTGCGCTTGAGTTCGGTGAAGTCGGTTTGCCCCTGCGTGAAGCCCTCGGGCGAATCGGCCGCAAAGGTGAACAGGCAATGCTCGCGACCACCCATGGCGTGAACACCCATCGTGGCGCGATCTGGGCCCTCGGTTTGCTGACCGCAGCGGCAGCGCTGGAGCCCCGCGCCATACCGTTGAACGCCGCCAGACTGGCCCTGCTCAACGACCGCTACGCCCCGCAATCCTTGAGCCACGGCGCACAGGTTGCCCAACGTTATGGTACGCGCGGTGCCCGTGAAGAAGCGCAACTGGGCTTCCCGTCAGTGGTGCAACGTGGCCTGCCGCAATTGCACAAAAGCCGCCAGCAAAACGCCGGCGAACAGAACGCGCGCCTCGACGCCTTGCTCGCGATCATGACCGACCTGGCCGACACCTGCGTGCTCTACCGCGCCGGCCTGGAAGGCCTGCAGGCCATGCAGCGCGGCGCCCAGGCCGTGCTCGACGCTGGCGGCAGCGCCAGCCTCGCCGGTCGTCGCCAACTGCACGCGCTGGACCAACAACTGCTGGCCCTGAATGCCTCTCCCGGCGGCGCTGCCGACCTGTTGGCCGCCTGCCTGTTTATCGACCGCCTCGACGGAGCGTTGTGATGGAAACCTTAACCTTTGAATTCCCCGCCGGGCAGCCAGCAAAAGGCCGCGCGCTGGTGGGGTGCGTCGGCTCCGGCGACCTTGAGGTGCTGCTGGAACCGGGCACCGCCGGCACACTGACGATCCAGGTACAGACCTCGGTGAATGGCGCCGAACAACGCTGGCAGCACCTGTTCGAACGCATCTTTCAGGAGCAGACCCCACCGGCCCTGAAGATTGATATCCACGATTTCGGCGCCACCCCCGGCGTGGTGCGCTTGCGCCTGGAGCAAGGCTTCGAGGAGATCGGCCATGACTGACTTGCTCGCCAAACACAGCTTTGTCGAACTGGGTGCGCGGCAGCGGGCCAAGGCCTTGTTGGATGCCGGCACCTTTCGCGAACTGATCGACCCCTTCCAGCGCGTCATGTCGCCCTGGCTCAGCCGCCAAGGTGTGGTGCCCCAGGCCGATGACGGCGTGGTGATCGCCAAGGGCAGCATCGGCGGCTTGCGTGTGGTGATTGCAGCGATTGAAGGCAACTTCCAGGGTGGCAGCCTCGGTGAAGTCGGCGGCGCGAAAATCGCCGGCGCCCTGGAACTGGCGGCTGAAGATAACCGCACCGGCGTCCCGACCCGCGCCGTGCTACTGCTGGAAACCGGTGGTGTGCGGCTGCAGGAAGCGAACCTGGGACTGGCCGCGATTGCCGACATACACGCGGCGATTGTCGACCTGCGCCAGTACCAGCCGGTGATCGGCGTGGTGGCGGGCAGCGTGGGGTGTTTCGGTGGCATGTCCATCGCGGCCGGGCTGTGCAGCTACCTCGTCGTCACCCGTGAAGCGCGCTTGGGCCTCAATGGTCCGCAAGTGATCGAACAGGAAGCCGGGCTGGAAGAATACGACTCGCGCGACAGGCCCTTTATCTGGAGCCTCACCGGCGGCGAACAGCGTTTCAACAGCGGCCTGGCCGACCGTTACGTGGCCGACGATGTGGCGCAGATCCAGCAGACGGTCAGTGCGTTGTTGCAGCAAGGCTTGCCCGCGCAACAACGCAGTCGCCAGGCTGATTTTTACCTCACACGCTTGGCCGAGTTGGACGCCGTACCGCAAATCGACCCGGCGACGGTGCGCGAGCTGTATCAAGGAGAACGCTCATGAGAGGCTTGCAGTGGTTCAACGCATTGAGCGCCGGCGCTGCGCCTGTAGCAGGTTTGCCGGCGTCGCTGAGGGTTGCCGACGCGGTCCTCGGTGGGCAAAAAGTGCGCTTTGTCGCCGTGGTCACTGACGCGCAAAACCGCTTCCCTCGCGCGCGCAATGGCGAAGTCGGCCTGCTCGAAGGCTGGGGCCTGGCCAAGGCCGTCGATGAGGCCGTCGCGAGGGGCGACAAGCGCCCCATCATCGCCATCGTCGATGTGCCCAGCCAAGCCTACGGCCGTCGCGAAGAAGCGCTCGGCATCCATCAGGCCCTGGCGGCTGCTGCCGACAGCTACGCTCGCGCCCGTCTCGCCGGGCATCCGGTGATCGCATTGCTGGTGGGCAAGGCCATGTCCGGTGCGTTCCTGGCCCACGGTTACCAGGCCAACCGACTGATCGCCCTGCGTGACCCCGGCGTGATGGTGCACGCCATGGGCAAAGCTTCGGCGGCGCGGGTGACCCTGCGCAGCGTCGAAGAGCTGGAAGCCCTGGCCGCCAGCGTGCCGCCCATGGCCTACGACATCGACAGCTATGCCAGCCTCGGCCTGCTCTGGGAAACCTTGTCGGTCAGCCAGATTGAACAGCCCACGGCGGGCGATGTGGCGCGAGTCAGCGACTGCCTGATGAATGCGATCAAGGATGTCGGCAGCACCGATTTGAGCGGGCGCCTCGGCGCGACCAATCGCGCAGCCTCCAGCCACGTTCGCCAATTGCTGCGGGAGCAATGGTGAACGCCCACGACTTGCTCTGGGGCATGACCCCGGCACATGTGCCCGCCGATGCACCGGCCTGGGTGCGGGAGACACTCGGTGCCGGCCACCCGGTGGTGGTGCGCCGTGCCATTGCCGAACCGGGTTATGTGGCGGTCGGCGTGCGCGGGTGTTCGCGCGAGCAACGTTTTGCCGGGTGGATGCCGCTGGCGGCGGTGCAGCGGCGGGTGATCCCGGAAGCGTTGCGTGGGGTGATTTCGCCGAGGGATTTACCGGCGTTGCGCGCGCTCGACCAACTGCGGCCGGCGTTGGCCCAGGAGACATGGGGCGTCACAGGCAGCGCGGGTTTCGAGTTGGCCAGCGGGATTGAAGCGCTGCATGCCCAGAGTGACCTGGATTTGCTTCTGCGCACCCCCGAACCTTTGGCCCGCGATGATGCTGAAGACCTCCTGGCGATGCTTGATAGGGCAGAGTGCGCCGTCGACCTGCAACTGCAAACCCCGTTCGGCGCCGTCGCCTTGCGCGAATGGGCCAGCGGTTCACCCCGCGTGCTGCTGAAAACCGCCAGCGGCGCACACCTGGTGCTCGACCCCTGGCAGGCCGTGGCATGAGCAGCCTGCTGGTGTTTCCGGGGCAGGGTGCCCAACGACCAGGCATGCTCCAGTCGCTGCCCGAGCCTGTGCTGGAGGAAGCCAGCGATGCCCTTGGCGAAAACGTGCGCCTGCTCGATTCGGCGCAAGCCCTGGCCAGTACCCGCGCCGTGCAACTGTGCCTGTTGATCGCCGGCACCGCCCACGCCCGTCTGTTGGAGCGCACCCCGGATTACGTCGCGGGCCTGTCCATCGGTGCCTATCCCGCCGCTGTCATCGCCGGTGTGCTGGATTTCGCCGACGCCGTCAGGCTGGTCAGCCTGCGCGGTGAGTTGATGCAGCACGCTTATCCACAGGGCTACGGCATGACCGCGCTGATAGGCCCTGAGTTATCCACCGTCGAAAAAATCCTTGCCGAGATCCACCGCGCCGAAACCCCGGTGTACCTGGCCAATATCAACGCCGATAACCAGACGGTCATCGCCGGCAGCGACGAGGCGATGAAACAGGTGGCGGCGCGCATCAAAGGCAACGGCATCGCCCGGCGCCTGGCCGTCAGCGTGCCGTCCCACTGTGCGTTGCTGGACGCGCCCGCCAAGGTCCTCGCCCAGGCCTTCGTTCCGCTCAAGACACCGCGCATCACCTACCTGAGCAGCACCCGCGCGCGGCCGATCCACAACCCCGAACAGCTTTGCGACGACCTGGCCTTCAACATGTGCCGCGTCGTCGATTGGCGCGGCACCGTGCAAAGCGCCTATGAGCGCGGTGTGCGCCTGCAAATCGAACTGCCCCCGGGCGCCGTGCTCACCGGCCTGTCACGCCGCGTGTTCGAACAAGGCACGGTGATCGCCTGCGAAGGCGCGCGCCTGGACACCTTGCAGGCCTTGCTGGAAGAGGAGGAGCGCCGCCACCGATAAAGCATTACCCAAGGCTTTCGAAGCACAACAACAACAATTTCGATCGAGCACTTTGAGGACAACAACGATGATTATCTACGGTGTGGCATTGCTGGCAATCTGCACGCTTGCAGGCGTGATCATGGGCGACATGCTCGGCGTTTTACTGGGCGTCAAATCCAACGTGGGCGGCGTGGGCATCGCCATGATCCTGCTGATCTGCGCACGATTGTGGATGCAAAAGCGCGGCGGCATGACCAAGGAGTGCGAGATGGGTGTGGGCTTCTGGGGCGCCATGTACATTCCGGTGGTGGTGGCGATGGCCGCGCAACAGAACGTGGTCACCGCCCTGCACGGCGGCCCGGTCGCGGTGCTGGCGGCGATTGGTTCGGTGGTGGTCTGTGGTTGCACCATCGCCTTGATCAGCCGCACGCACAGGGGCGAGCCTCTGCCCGCCGAAGAGCCGCTGATCGTTCCTGCGGGAGGTCGCTGAGATGTGGGACCTCATAGAGAAAGGCTTGGAGCATAACGGCCTGATCACTGCGTTTGCCTTTGTGGGCGTGGTGATGTGGATTTCCGTGGTGCTGTCCAAGCGCCTTACGTTCGGGCGCATCCACGGCTCGGCGATTGCCATCGTCATCGGCCTGGTGCTGGCCTGGGTCGGCGGCACGCTCACGGGTGGGCAGAAGGGCCTGGCGGACCTGGCCCTGTTCTCTGGTATCGGCCTGATGGGCGGTGCGATGTTGCGGGATTTCGCCATTGTTGCCACGGCATTTGAAGTGCAGGCCACCGAGGCGCGCAAAGCCGGCATGATCGGTGTGATTGCGCTGCTGCTGGGCACGATCCTGCCGTTCATCGTCGGCGCGAGCATGGCCTGGGCGTTCGGTTATCGCGATGCGATCAGCATGACCACCATTGGCGCGGGCGCGGTGACCTACATTGTCGGCCCGGTGACCGGTGCGGCGATTGGCGCGACCTCGGATGTGATGGCGCTGTCGATCGCCACCGGGTTGATCAAGGCGATTCTGGTGATGGTCGGCACACCGGTGGCGGCGCGCTGGATGGGCCTGGACAACCCGCGTTCGGCGATGGTGTTTGGTGGCTTGGCCGGCACCGTGAGCGGGGTGACGGCGGGGCTGGCGGCGACGGATCGGCGGTTGGTGCCGTATGGCGCGCTGACGGCGACGTTTCATACCGGGCTTGGGTGTTTGCTCGGGCCTTCGCTGCTGTACTTCATTGTGCGGAGGTTGGTGGGCTGAGTTCGGGATTTGTGGTGTCTGGTCGGGCCTCATCGGGGGCAAGCCCCCTCCCACACTTGACCGAGTTCCAACCTGGGAATGCGGTCAAAATGTGGGAGGGGGCTTGCCCCCGATAGCGGTCTCAAACCTGGCGATTGGCATACATCCGACACTCCGCCAACAGCGCCAGCAAGTTCGGGTCGCGCTCCTTGGCCTTCAAGAACACCACGCCGATATGCTGCTGCAGCCGATACCTGGGCTGCAGCGGTATCAGCTTCACGCGGTTCTCATACACAGCCGCAATCCTGCCTGGCAGCAGCGCATAACCTACGCCCGAGCTGACCATGCTCAGAAGCGTGAAGATGTCGTTGACCTGCATCGCCACTTTCGGCTCGAACCCGGCCTGCTTGAATACGCGGTTGCCGTCCTGGTGCGTGGCAAAGCCTTGGGTGAGGGTGATGAAGGTTGCGTCGCGCACGTCGGCCAGGTCGATCTGCTGTTCGCGGTCGAAGGGGGAGTCGGCCGGAGTGGCGAGGAAGATATCGTCGCTGAACAGCGCAATCTGCGCGCAGTCCGGGTCGTTGGCATGGTCGTCGAGGGCGATGAGGATCGCGTCCACTTCCATGTTCTTGAGCTTGTAGAGCAGGTCGAAATTGGAGCCCAGGATCAGGTCGATATTCAGTTCGCTGCGCCTGATTTTCAGGCCCATGATCAGTTGCGGCACGGTCTTGACCGTCAATGAATACAGCGAACCCAGCTTGAATCGTTCGGCGGAAAAGCCGGCGGCTTCGCGGGTCAGGCGTACGCTGTCGACCACATCGGCCACCAGTTTCTGGGCGCGCTCTTCGAGTACGTAGGCGCTTTCCAGCGGCGTGAGATTGCGCCCTTCGTGCTTGAACAACGGGCAGCGCACGGCGTTTTCCAGCGAATGAATGGCGCGGTGCACGCTGACGTTGCTGGTTTGCAACTCGGCGGCGGCGCGGGCCAGGTTGCCGGTGCGCATGAATGCCAGGAAGATTTCCAGCTTTTTGAGGGTGAATTCTTCGTCGATCAACATGGCCGTGGCTCTTGTTCGAATGCTCTCGATTGTGCCCGCAAATGCGCTCGGCGTCCTCGGAACGTCATAAGGCGCTTGCACTCTTATGACGAAGGCTGGAGGCTTGCCAGCCAACCCTTATTGGTCACGGGAGGTCGGTTGCAGATGTACCACGGGGAACGATTCAACGCCTGGAGCCATTTGCTCGGTGCAGTCGCGGCGTGTATTGGCGTCGTGTGGATGTTGGTGGTGGCGAGCCTGGACGGCAGCCCCTGGAAAATCGTCAGTGTGGCGATTTATGGCTTTACCTTGATGGTGCTGTACAGCGCGTCCACCGTGTATCACAGCGTGCGCGGGCGGCGAAAAGAGATCATGCAGAAGGTCGATCACTTTTCGATCTACCTGTTGATCGCCGGCAGCTACACCCCGTTTTGCCTGGTCACGCTACGCGGGCCGTGGGGCTGGACGCTGTTCGGGATTGTGTGGGGGCTGGCGGTGATCGGCATCCTGCAAGAGATCAAGCCACGCTCGGAGAAACGCATCCTGTCGATCGTGATCTATGCGGTGATGGGCTGGATCGTGCTGGTGGCGGTCAAGCCGCTGCTCGCCGCGCTGGGTACGGCAGGGTTTACCTGGCTGGCGGCGGGTGGGGTGTTGTACACCGTTGGCATTATCTTTTTTGCTTTGGAGGATCGCCTGCGCCATTCCCATGGCATCTGGCATTTGTTCGTGATCGGCGGCAGCCTGCTGCATTTTGTGGCGATCATGCATTACGTGCTTTGAATGTGGCCAGCACTTGTATGGATTGATCCGCCGTCATCGGGGGCAAGCCCCCTCCCACATTGGATCTCGGGTGTGTTTAGAGACGTTCCAGCAGCTCACAGGCGCGACTACCAAAAATCTCCAGCAGCCTGGCCAGCATATGCGGCGGGGGCTCGTTGGCGCGGGTCAGTGCGTAGAGGGTGATCGGCAGCGGTGGGGTGAGCGTGCGGATGTGGGTGGTGGCCGTTGAAGCACCCAGCGCGGTGAACGGATCGATCACGGTGAGGCCGGCGCCGGATTCGACCATCGCGCGGGCCAGGGAATAGGTTTGCACCGAGATCGTCACCCGTGGCGGCGGGTCGACATTTTCCAGGTAGCTGCCCAACTTCGCCGCCAGCGGGTCGGCGCTGGACAGGCCGATCAAAGGCGCGCCGGCCAGTTCGGCCAGCGGCAAGGGCATGTGCCGTTCAGCGTCCGACCAATAGCCTTTTGACGCCAGCGCTACCAGCACGCCGTTGGCCAGCACCTGGGTGGTGAGCCCCGGATGGCCGGAGAACGTGAGTGTCAACGCCAGGTCGATCTCGCGCATCAACAGCTTCTGCACCAGCTCGCCGCTATGGTCGCTGGACAGCTCACAGGCGATGTCCGGGTAATCACGCTTCCATTCCAAGATTGACGGCGGCAGCAGCGACAGCGCCAACGCCGGGATCGCACCGATGCGGATGCTTTGCCCCGGTTCGCGCCGCAAGCTCTTGGCCAGGCGCCGCACACCTTGCAGGCTTGCGCTGACTTTTTCGACTTCGCTTTCCAGCGCCAGGGCTTCCGGCGTGGGCTGCAATTTGCCGCGTACCCGCAGGAACAACGCAAAGCCCAGTTGCAGTTCGGCGTGCTGCAACACTTTGGTCACCGCCGGTTGCGAGACGTGCAACAACTGCGCGGCGGCACTGATAGAGCCGGTCTGGCGGATGGCCTGGAAGATTTCGATATGACGCAAGCGCATGGCGAGTCCCATAACCTTTGTTTATAGGTGAGCCATCTTTATTCATTGTCGGTGGCCTGTCACCTGGCTCTACGCTGAGCGCTGTCAATTAACGGCGGGAGGCGGGGATGGCCAGGCAGGTTTGCATTATTGGCGGTGGGGTTATCGGCCTGGCGAGCGCTTATGCGTTGGTGCGTGCCGGCCATAGCGTGACGCTGATCGAGGCGCGCGACAGCCTGGGCAGTGAAACCAGTTACGCCAATGGCGGGCAGTTGTCCTACCGCTATGTTGCGCCGCTGGCCGACGCCGGGGTGCCGCTGCAAGCGATTGGCTGGTTACTGCGCGGTGACTCGCCGTTGAAGCTGCGCCCGCGTCTCGATCCCCAGCAATGGCGCTGGATGGCCGCCTTTATCGGCGCCTGTCGTAGTTCGGTGAACCAGCGCAATGCCGCTCACTTGCTGCGCCTGGCATCCCTGAGCCAGGACACCTTGCAGCAATGGCGCGAGGAGGACCGCCTGGACGACTTCGATTGGCGACGCAATGGCAAGCTGGTGACGTTTCGCAACGCCAATACCTTTGAACATGCCCGCAGTAAAGTGACCAATGTCCTGCAACAGCAGGTGTTGTCCGCTACCGATTGCGCGCACCTGGAGCCGGCGCTGGCCGGTGATGGTTTTGTCGGCGGGATCTACACGCCCAACGAGGAAGTAGCGGATTGTCATGCCTTTTGCCAGCAATTGGCGGCGCGGCTGGAAGCATCGGGGCGTTGCACATTTTTGTTGGGGCGCAAGGTTACCCGGATTCGTCATACCGACGGTGTGGTGCACGCCCTCCAATTGGATGATGAGGTGATGCCGGTCGAGCAACTGGTGCTGGCGGCAGGGCATCGCAGCGCTGAACTGGGCTTGCCGGGGTTGTCGCTGCCGCTGTATCCGCTCAAGGGCTATAGCCTGAGCGTGCCGATTGGCGCGCAGCACCGGGCGCCGAATGTGAGCATCACCGACTACGATCGCAAGATCGTCTACGCGCGCATCGGTGAGCAACTGCGGGTCGCGGCCATGGTGGACATTGTCGGCTTCGACGCGGGTCTTGAGCCCAAGCGCCTGGCTTTGATGAAACGCCAGGCCCTGGAGACATTTCCCAATGCCGGCGACTACGCCCACGCGGTTGAATGGGCCGGTATGCGCCCGGCCACGCCGACTGGGGTGCCGCTGATTGGTGCCAGTGTCTATCGCAACCTGTGGCTGAACCTCGGTCACGGCGCCCTTGGTTTTACCTTGGCCAGCGGCAGCGCCCAACTGTTGGCTGAACTGATCAACCAACAGGTTCCTTCCATTGACATGCAGGGCCTGACGCCCCGCGCCGCTTGAGGATGCCCCATGACCATCAACCGAATCAG
This sequence comes from Pseudomonas sp. R11-23-07, assembly GCF_003852295.1. Taxonomy (NCBI): domain Bacteria; kingdom Pseudomonadati; phylum Pseudomonadota; class Gammaproteobacteria; order Pseudomonadales; family Pseudomonadaceae; genus Pseudomonas; species Pseudomonas sp. R11-23-07. Next base: position 5,278,018 of record NZ_CP027761.1, on the reverse strand, counting down.
CAGCAACGAGCGTCTCAGTGGCGCAGTCACTTTCAAGGACTTGGTGTTCCTTTCGGGCCAGGTGCCGGGCGAAGGGCAGGACGTGATGACGCAAACCCGCGAAGTGCTGGCCAAAATCGATGCACTGTTGGCCGAGGCGGGCAGCGACAAGGATCACCTGCTGAACGCGACGATTTACCTGAAGGACATCGGCAGCGGTTTTGCGCCGATGAACGAGGTGTGGTCCGCGTGGCTGTCGCCGGGGATGGCGCCTACACGCACCACCCTGCAAGTGGAGCTGGCGCGGCCGAATGTGCTGGTGGAAATCAGCGTGATTGCTGTACGTAAATAATTCAAAGACCAACGGAGCATAACAATGAAAAGAATCCTGTTGACCGGCTGCACCCTGGGACTTTTGTTCGGCGCACAGGCCCATGGGGCCCAAGCGCCGCTGGAGGGCACCCTGGGCAAGATCGCCAACACCAAGTCCATCACCCTGGGATACCGCGATGCGTCGGTGCCGTTTTCCTACGTGGGTGATAACACTGGCAAACCCATGGGCTATTCAGTGGACCTGGCAAGCAAGATCGTCGAGCGTATCCAGCAGAAAACCGGGGTGACCAGCCTCAACGTCAAGTACACCCTGGTGACCTCACAGACCCGGATTCCGCTGGTGCAGAACGGCACCGTCGACCTGGAGTGCGGCTCTACCGGGGTGACGGCCGACCGGCAGAAGCAGGTGGCATTTTCCTACGGGTTTATTTACGTGAAGGGGCAATTACTGACGGCGAAGGACAGCGGCATCAAGGGCTTTGCCGACCTTGACGGCAAGAACGTGGTCACCACCGCCGGTACCACCAACGAACGATTCCTCAAAAGCTACAACGCCGAACGCAAGGCCAATATGTTTGTCATCAGCGCCAAGGACCATGGTGAGGCGTTCAAGATGCTCGAGACCGGCCGTGCGGTAGCGTTCTACATGGATGACGCGCTGCTCTACGGCGAACGCGCCAAGGCCCGGGACCCGCACAACTGGGTGGTGGTGGGCGAGGAGCAGTCGCGGGAGATCTACAGCTGCATGGTGCGCAAGGACGATCCGCAGTTTCTTGCGGTGGTCAATGAGACGCTGGGCGACCTGTACCGCTCGGGGGAGATCAACGGGATTTACCAGCGCTGGTTTGAACAACCGATTCCGCCGAAGGGTTTGAATCTGGAGTTCCCGATGACTACGGAGTTAAAGCAGATTATCGCCAAGCCAGTCAGCGACCCGGTTGAGTAAAAAGTGGTAACCCAATCCAAATGTGGGAGGGGGCTTGCCCCCGATAGCGGTGTGTCAGTCGATACAGGTGCTGGCTGATCGACCGCTATCGGGAGCAAGCCCCCTCCCACAGTTTTGATTGGGTTTGCCAAGGGGGTTAGAAGTCGCCCCAGAGTTGTTGGGCGACGGCCAAGGCGACCACCGGTGCAGTCTCGGTGCGCAACACCCGAGGGCCGAGGCGGGCGGCGTGGAAGCCGGCGGCTTGGGCGGTGTCGACTTCGCTGTCGGTCAGTCCGCCTTCAGGCCCGATCAGGAAGGCCAGGCTCGAAGGCTTGGCGTGGCTGACCATCGGCTCGGCCACCGGGTGCAGTACCAGCTTCAGGTCTGCTTCGGCTTGCTTGAGCCAGTCCGCCAGCAGCAGCGGCGGGTGAATCACCGGCACCGTCGAGCGCCCGCATTGCTCGCACGCGCTGATCGCCACCTGGCGCCAGTGCAGCAGGCGCTTGTCGGCGCGTTCGTCCTTGAGGCGCACTTCGCAGCGCTCGCTGAAAATCGGGGTGATGGCGTTGACGCCCAGTTCGGTGGCTTTCTGGATCGCCCAGTCCATGCGCTCGCCCCTGGACAGACCTTGGCCGAGGTGGATATGCAGCGGCGATTCGGCCTGGCCTTTGAAGCTTTCCGTGAGTTGCACGCTGACGCGTTTTTTACCTACTTCCAGCAAGCTGCCGAGAAACTCCTGGCCGGAGCCATCGAACAGTTGCACGGCGTCGCCCTCGCTCATGCGCAGCACACGGCTGATGTAATGCGCCTGCGCCTCGGGCAACTCGTGATCGCCGAGGCTCAGCGGGGTGTCGGTGAAAAAGCGGGACAGTCTCATATGTGTTCTCTGGAAAAGGGTGTGCAGAGCGGACGCGGAGCGTCCAGGGCTGCATTCCCACGCGGAGCGTGGGAACGATCATGGTTAACCTGGGTCGCGAAAGCCTGGATGAAAATCCTTCGGCACGGCAACGCTGACCTTGCTGTTGGTGGCGATATCGATGCCTTCACTCGCAACCTCGGCAAGGAAATCGATCTGCTCCGGGGTAATCACATACGGCGGCAGGAAGTACACCACGCTGCCCAACGGTCGCAACAGCGCGCCGCGTTCCAGGGCGTGCTCGAACACCTTCAGGCCACGGCGTTCCTGCCAGGGGTAGGCGGTCTTGGTAGCTTTGTCCTGCACCATCTCGATGGCCAGGACCATGCCGGTCTGGCGCACTTCAGACACATGCGGATGGTCGACCAGATGCGCCGTGGCCGTGGCCATGCGCTGGGCCAAGGCCTTGTTGTTTTCGATGACGTTGTCTTCTTCGAAAATATCCAGGGTGGCTAGGGCCGCCGCGCAGGCCAGCGGGTTGCCGGTGTAGCTGTGGGAGTGCAGGAAGGCGCGCAGGGTCGGGTAGTCGTCGTAGAAGGCGTCGTAGACATCATCGGTGGTGACCACGGCGGCCAGCGGCAGGTAGCCGCCGGTCAGGGCTTTGGACAGGCACAGGAAGTCCGGGCGGATGCCGGCCTGTTCACAGGCGAACATGCTGCCGGTGCGGCCAAAGCCCACGGCGATTTCGTCGTGGATCAGGTGCACGCCATAACGGTCACAGGCTTCGCGCAGCAGCTTGAGGTACACCGGGTGATACATGCGCATGCCACCGGCGCCCTGGATCAGCGGTTCGACGATCACGGCGGCGACGCTGTCGTGGTGCTCGGCCAGGGTCTGTTCCATGGCCTGGAACATCGTGCGCGAATGCTCTTCCCAGCTCACGCCCTCGGGGCGCAGGTAGCAGTCAGGGCTCGGCACTTTGAGGGTGTCGAGCAACAATGCCTTGTAGGTTTCGGTAAACAGCGGCACGTCGCCCACCGACATCGCCGCGATAGTTTCACCGTGGTAGCTGTTGGTCAGGGTGACGAAGCGCTTCTTGTTCGGCAGGCCACGGTTGAGCCAGTAGTGAAAGCTCATCTTCAACGCGACTTCGATACACGATGAGCCGTTATCGGCGTAGAAGCAGCGCGTCAGGCCTTCGGGGGTCATCGCCACCAGGCGCTCGGACAGCTCGATCACCGGCTGATGGCTGAAGCCGGCGAGGATCACATGTTCCAACTGGTCGACCTGATCCTTGATGCGCTGGTTGATGCGCGGGTTGGCGTGGCCGAACACGTTGACCCACCAAGAGCTGACGGCATCGAGGTAGCGTTTGCCTTCGAAGTCTTCCAGCCATACGCCTTCGCCGCGCTTGATCGGGACCAGTGGCAGTTGCTGGTGGTCTTTCATCTGGGTGCAGGGATGCCACAGCACCGCGAGGTCGCGTTGCATCCACTGGTTGTTCAAGCCCATCGGTGATCTCCTCGAAGCGGTCCCGCAACCTGCGCGGGCGAAACAATCGCGCAAGCCTATGCAATGGTGGCGTGGGTCACAAGCCATTGTGGGGAAATTCGCGGTAAATGCAGGACGGTCTGTCACGTTTCTTGGGAATAGTCTTAATCCCTTGTTAATTTATGATGCATAGCCTTCAGATCGCATTTCTCGATATTTCAAAGCGAAATTTTTCGCTTTAATTCGATAGGTAAAGCGCTAGTCTTGGGCACAGTTCTTACGGGATTAAGTTCATGCAGTTACGCAATTCATCGGCCCGCTATGGCTGGGTCAGCATGGTTTTGCACTGGGGCGTGGCCTTGGTGGTATTTGGATTGTTCGCCCTGGGCCTGTGGATGGTCGGTCTCGATTACTACAGTGCCTGGCGCAAAGACGCGCCGGACCTGCACAAGAGCATTGGCATCACGCTCTTCGCCATCATGCTGGTACGTATCGTCTGGCGCCTGGTCAGCCCGCCGCCCGCACCGCTGGCCAGCTACAGCCGGCTGACCCGCCTCGGCGCCGCGTTTGGTCACGCGTTCCTGTATGTGGGGCTGTTTGCCGTGATGATTGCCGGTTACCTGATTTCCACCGCAGACGGTGTCGGTATCCCGGTGTTTGGCCTGTTTGAGATTCCTGCCGTGGTTTCCGGGCTACCGGACCAGGCAGACACCGCCGGCGTGGTGCACCTGTACCTCGCCTGGGTGTTGGTGGTCTTCGCCGGCTTGCATGGCGTGGCTGCGCTGAAACACCACTTTATCGATCGTGATGTGACCCTTAAGCGAATGCTGGGGCGCAAAGCCTGATGTTCAACCTCGACTCACAAGGAATAGAAAACATGTTGAAAAAGACTCTCGCTGCTCTGGCTATCGGTACCGCCCTGCTGTCCGCAGGTCAGGTGATGGCTGCTGACTACAAGATCGACAAGGAAGGCCAGCACGCCTTCATCGACTGGAAAATCAGCCACCTGGGCTACAGCTACATCCACGGTACCTTCAAGGACTGGGATGGTACTTTCAGCTGGGATTCGGCTAAGCCTGAAGCCAGCAAAATCGCAGTCGACGTGAAAACCGCCAGCCTGTGGTCCAACCACGCTGAACGTGACAAGCACATCGCCAGCAAAGACTTCCTCGACGTAGCCAAGTTTGCCGACGCCAAGTTTGTGTCCACCGCGGTTAAATCCACCGGCGACAAAACCGCTGACGTGACCGGCGACCTGACGTTCCACGGTGTGACCAAGCCTGTGACCTTCAAGGCCACCTTCAACGGTGAGGGCAAGGACCCATGGGGCGGCGAGCGTGCTGGCTTCAACGCCAAGACCACGATCGACCTGAACGACTTCGGCGTGAAAGGCCCTGGCCCGACTTCGCAGACCGTCGACCTGGATATTTCGCTGGAAGGTGTGAAGCAGAAGTAATGTCCGCCTGACAATGCGGGCCTTTGTGGGAGGGGGCTTGCTCCCGATAGCGGTGGGTCAGCCCCAGCAGTGCTGGCTGACCCATTGCTATCGGGAGCAAGCCCCCTCCCACATTTGATCTGATCGAGTCAAAAAAAATGCCCCGCATCCAAGATGCGGGGCATTTTTTATGGCGCCTTGGAACTCAGCGGTTGCGGGTCAGCAACGCTGGCTTTTCACCACGAGGACGGCCAGGCAGTTGATCCAACTGCTCGGGTGTCGGGAAGCGATCCGCTTTCGACTCCTTGTGGATGATCTTCGGTGCCGGGCCACCGCGCGGGTTTTGCACGGCTGGCTCGGACAGCGGCTGGTCGTCACGGGCCGGGCGGCGGTTGTTGCTGCGCGAGTCTTCGCGACGGGCCTGGCCATCACGCGGTGCGCCGTTGCGCGGGCCGCTGCGTTTGGCCGGTGGTGTGCCGGTGGTGCCGCCGCTGCTGTTGCGCGGGCCGTTCTGGCGCGCGCCCTGTGGCTGACCACCACGTGGAGCGGCTGCGCCTGCGCCTTGTGCCGGGGCACCTGGGCGACGGCCACGGCCTTGCGCCGGCTTGGCTTGTGGCACGTAGTCAACGCGGTTACCGAAGTTATCCACATCGTCGTCGAGGAATTCGTCCGGGGCACGGTCGGATGCGGCGCGTGGAGGCTGGCTCGGCTGGCGCTGTTCGCGGGCCGGGGTGCCTTCACGGGGCTTCTGCTCGCGGGCCGGGCGTTCGCCACGGCTGCTGGTCGCAGTTTTTTCCTTGCCCTTGTCCTTGCCCTTGTCGCGACGGCCACCACCGCCACCGCCGCCGTTCGGGCCATCGCCCTTCGGACCGCGTGGGTTGCGTGGGTTACGCACGTCCGGACGCTCGCGCGCTTCAGGCTTTTCGGCCTCCACGGCGCTGGAATCGAAGCCCATCAGGTCGCCGTCGGCGATTTTCTGCTTGGTCATGCGCTCGATGCTTTTCAGCAGTTTTTCTTCGTCCGGTGCGACCAGGGAAATGGCCTCGCCCGAGCGACCGGCACGGCCAGTACGGCCGATACGGTGCACATAGTCTTCGTCGACGTTCGGCAGCTCGAAGTTGACCACATGGGGCAACTGGTCGATATCCAGGCCGCGCGCGGCGATATCGGTGGCGACCAGGATGCGCACACTGCCGGCCTTGAAGTCGGCCAGGGCTTTGGTGCGCGCATTCTGGCTCTTGTTACCGTGGATGGCGACGGCGGTGAGGCCGTGCTTGTCCAGGTACTCGGCCAGACGGTTGGCGCCGTGCTTGGTGCGGGTAAATACCAGCACCTGTTCCCAAGCACCGTGGGTAATCAGGTGCGCGAGCAGCGAGCGCTTGTGGCTGGCGGCCAGGCGGAACACGCGTTGCTCGATACGCTCGACCGTGGTGTTGGGCGGCGTGACTTCGATGCGTTCCGGGTTGTGCAGCAACTTGCCGGCCAGGGCGGTGATGTCCTGGGAGAACGTTGCCGAGAACAGCAGGTTCTGACGTTTGGCCGGCAGGCGGGCGAGGACCTTCTTCACGTCATGGACAAAGCCCATGTCGAGCATGCGGTCGGCTTCGTCCAGCACGAGGATTTCCACGTGGGACAAGTCGACGCTGCCTTGGCCGCACAGGTCGAGCAAGCGACCCGGGCAGGCCACCAGTACGTCAACACCACGGGACATGGCCTGAACCTGGGGGTTCATGCCGACGCCGCCGAAGATGCAGGCGCTGACGAACTTCAGGTCGCGGGCGTACAGCTTGAAGCTGTCGTGCACCTGGGCGGCGAGTTCGCGGGTAGGGGTCAGGACCAGTACGCGCGGTTGGCGCGGGCCGTGACGCTGGGATTTGTCCGGGTGACCGTTGGGGAACAACCGCTCCAGAATCGGGAGGGCGAAACCACCGGTTTTACCGGTACCTGTCTGCGCCGCAACCATCAGGTCGCGACCTTGCAACACGGCGGGAATGGCCCGCTGTTGCACCGGAGTAGGCTCGGTATAGCCCGCTGCCTCGATGGCGCGGACTAAAGCCTCGGAGAGACCGAGGGAAGCAAAGGACATGAGTAATCCTGTTTTAGTTAGGGCTTGGCCCAGAGGGATAATCTTGCCGGGCGTGAATGGCGCTTAGGGGAGCGTAATCCCGTCCGGTCCTGCTGCGTCTGGCGGGCACTCCACCGGCTCGCGCGGGCTGCAAAGCTGCGCTGTAGCGGGGTTGGGTGCCTTTTTCAAGACCTCAGCGGCCGGGCGTAAGCCTGGCGGAAAGGCCGGAGTATAACAGAGCAATCACTGCGCGCTGCTTTCCTGCTGCTCAACGGTGTATTCGGAGGCGCTGATAGGCGCCGTTTGCGCCTGGATACCGCCATATTTGGCGCTCAAGGCGGCGTAGGCCGGCTCTTGCTTGAAGCGCCTGAGCTCCGCGGCAAAGCGCTGGACCAGCAAATCCATGCCCGCGCCACGGCGCACGGCAAGAAACTGCTGCTGGCGGCTGACCACCAGCGGCGCCTGGCTGACCTTGTCTTCCAGGCCCAATTGCTTGATCACGTGCTGTCCCACGCGCCGGTCAGTGACCACCATATCGATGCGCCCCAGCATCAGCTTGCCGAAGTTGGCCTCATGGCTGGGGGCGGGTTCACGGGCAAAGGTGGCGGACGCGCCGAAGGCTTCGCCATACAGGTAACCGGGAGAGATCCCCACGCTCAGGCCGCGCAGATCGTCGAGGGTTTCGGCGGGGTGCGGACGCTCATTGGCGTAGAACAGCACGAATTCGACCGTCGACAAGGGTTCGCTGGGGTAGAGCAGCAAGGCGTCGCGCTCGTGGCTGTGGAAAATATCCAGCGCGCCGTCGGCGTGGCCTTGGTCAAGCATCGCCAGGCAACGTTTCCAGGGCAGGAACTGCCATTGCACATCCACGCCGAGGCGCTGGAACACGATCACCGTGGTTTCGTAGTCCAGGCCACGCATGCTGCCGTTGTCGTCGTAGACGTAGGGCGCCCATGGTTCGGTGACAATACGCAGTTTCTCGCCATAAGCGGCCAGGCTCAGGCAAGTGAAAAGCGCAGCGATCAACAACTTGAAAATGACGGGCATTCCCTGAGGTTACGACGCTACCGAGATAAAGAGAAGCTCTGGCACGCGCGTTGGCGCCGGGTCTCAGTTTACTGGCGCGTCCATCAGGTGAGCGTGGATCGCGGCACGCCGCTCGCCGAGGATCAGGCGCACCACCGGGTTGGCGAACCAGCGTTCGAGCTGGTGCGCGTCAATCGGGCGTTGCTGGCGCTCTTCCTGGTTCTGTCGGGCCTTGTCCCACCAAACGGGGCCGCAGGCTTGGTCGAATTCGTTTTCGTGTTCATAGCAACCGTAGAGGATTTCACGGATGAACTGCTGCTGGTGCTTGGGCAGTAACAGGGTAATCAGTTTGTACAGCGTGCGCTGCAAACGCGGCGGGCGCGGCAAGTGGGCGGACACTTGACGCGTGTCGGCCAGGGCCAGCGCACTGGTGGGCGCGGCGGCATGCTTGGCGATCCAGGCCTTGACCTTGGCCCGGAACAGCTGCTTGCGGCTCCAGTAATGATGGATCAGGTCCGGGCACTCGCGCACGTTGACGGTGCGGTAGGCGGCGATGGACAGGCAGAACTCTTCCAGTGTGTAGGCACCCTGGGCATGGGGAAACAGTTCGTCCATCAACTCGATCGAACGGTCGAGGATGTGCGCGTCCTGCTGGGTCAGGCCCATCACGCCGGAGTTGAGGGTCATCATGTCATCGTCGGCCACGCCCATCTCCAACAGGCGCTGGCGCAGGGCGGTGTAGAGGATGCTTTCGTGGTTATCGCCGTACTTGGTGTAGAAGGCGTTACACAGCAAGGTGCCCGGCTGCACACGCTCGAACAGCGTCAGGGGAGAACGGTGGAAAAACGTGTCGGTGTCGATCAGCAGCGCTACCGGCGACTCTTGCAACACCTGGCGCAGCACAACGTGCTTGGTGCGAAAGTGATAACCGTGGGGTTCACTCCAGCGCTTGCGAGTCGCCTCGTCCAGCGGGCGTACACGCACCGGCAGCAGGCGATAGGGTTCGGGGTTGTCGCTGAAGACCTGGATGTCCACGGCTGCATCAGGGGTGTCCTGCAGGAAAGCCAATGCGCTGGCGATGCTGAATACCGCTTCCTGGTGGTAGGTTTCGGCGCCGAAGACGAGGTAGACCAGCTGCGGACGGGAAGAGGAAGACACTGTATTCATGGACTGCGGGGTTCCTGAGCACTTAAAACGACAAATGTGAAGCGACAAAGGCCCTCGTGAACGAGGGCCTTGGCACAACCGGGCAAGCCTTAGCGTGGCAGCTTGAGGTTGTTCCAGATGGCAAGGCTGGGTTCAGCCTGGTTCAGGGTATAGAAGTGCAACCCTGGCGCACCACCTTGCAACAATTGCTCACACATCTCGGTGATGACCTGCTCGCCGAACGCCTGGATGCTTTTGACGTCGTCGCCATAAGCTTCCAGTTGCTTGCGCACCCAGCGTGGGATTTCGGCACCGCAGGCGTCGGAGAAGCGCGCCAGCTTGCTGTAGTTGGTGATCGGCATGATGCCCGGCACGATCGGGATGTTCACACCCATGGCGCGTACACGCTCGACGAAGTAGAAGTAGCTGTCGGCGTTGAAGAAGTACTGGGTGATCGCGCTATTGGCGCCGGCGTTGGCCTTGCGTACGAAGTTCTTGAGATCGTCTTCGAAATTGCGCGCCTGGGGGTGCATCTCCGGATAGGCGGCCACTTCGATGTGGAAGTGATCGCCGCTTTCTTCGCGGATGAAACTCACCAGGTCATTGGCGTAGCGCAGCTCACCGCTGGCCATGCCCATGCCGGAGGGCAGGTCGCCACGCAGGGCGACGATGCGCTTGATGCCGGCGGCTTTGTATTGGGTCAGCAGGCTGCGCAGGTCAGCTTTGCTATCGCCCACGCACGACAAGTGCGGAGCGGCGGGAACTTTGACTTCACTTTCGAGCTGCAGCACGGTGTTGATCGTGCGGTCACGGGTCGAACCGCCGGCGCCGTAGGTGCAGGAAAAGAAGTCGGGCTGGTAGCTGGCCAACTGCTTGGCAGTGGCCATCAGTTTTTCATGCCCAGCATCGGTCTTGGTCGGGAAGAACTCGAAGCTGTAGCGACGGTCTTGGGACATGGTCATACCCTTGGAAACTCATAAAACCGGGAGATGTACACCGTCAATGTGGGAGGGGGCTTGCCCCAATGCCAGTCAGTTAAGCGTACACCGCCGTCTGTAGGAGCGAGCTTGCTCGCGAAAAACGTCAACGATAACGCGTGCTTTCTGAATGAACGCGGTGCCTGTGAGTTTTTCGCGAGCAAGCTCGCTCCTACAAAAAGCCTTAACTGACTGGCATTAGGGCTTGCCCCCTCCCACATTAAAGCCCGCTCCCCCACAGGGAGAGTGGGCAGCAGGCATATCAGTAGCGGTAAGCGTGCGGCTTGAACGGACCTTCAACGGTCACGCCGATGTAGTCGGCCTGGGTCTTGGTCAGTTGGGTCACCACGCCGCCGAAGCCGCGGACCATTTCCAGGGCCACTTCTTCGTCGAGTTTCTTCGGCAGTACTTCCACGGTCAGGCGCTCGGCTTTCTGGGCAGGCGACAGGTCGGCGTACTTCTGTTGGAACAGGAAGATCTGCGCCAGTACCTGGTTGGCGAACGAGCCGTCCATGATGCGGCTTGGGTGGCCGGTCGCGTTACCCAGGTTCACCAGACGGCCTTCGGCCAGCAGGATCAGGTAGTCGTCGTTCTGCGGGTCGAAATCGCCCGAACCGGTACGGTGAACCTTGTGCACCTGTGGCTTCACTTCTTCCCATGCCCAGTTCTTGCGCATGAAAGCGGTGTCGATCTCGTTATCGAAGTGGCCGATGTTGCAGACCACTGCGCGTTTCTTCAGCGCCTTGAGCATGTTCGCGTCGCAGACATTCACGTTACCGGTGGTGGTCACGATCATGTCGATCTTGCCCAGCAGCGCCTTGTCGATGCTCGCTTCGGTGCCGTCGTTGATGCCGTCGATGAACGGCGAAACCACTTCGAAACCGTCCATGCAGGCTTGCATGGCGCAGATCGGGTCAACTTCAGAGACCTTGACGATCATGCCTTCCTGACGCAGGGACTGGGACGAACCCTTGCCCACGTCACCGTAGCCGATCACCAGGGCTTGCTTGCCCGACAGCAGGTGGTCAGTGCCGCGCTTGATGGCGTCGTTGAGGCTGTGACGGCAACCGTATTTGTTGTCGTTCTTGCTCTTGGTCACCGAGTCGTTGACGTTGATGGCCGGGATTTTCAGCTCGCCCTTGGCCAGCATGTCCAGCAGGCGGTGTACGCCGGTGGTGGTTTCTTCGGTCACGCCGTGGACGCGGTCGAGGATCTGCGGGTATTTCTTGTGCAGCAGCTCGGTCAGGTCGCCGCCGTCGTCGAGGATCATGTTGGCATCCCAAGGCGCGCCATCCTTGAGGATGGTTTGCTCCAGGCACCACTCGTACTCGGCCTCGGTTTCGCCCTTCCAGGCGAACACCGGAATACCGGCGGCGGCGATAGCGGCAGCGGCCTGGTCTTGAGTCGAGAAAATATTGCAGGACGACCAACGCACTTCGGCACCCAGGGCAACCAGGGTTTCGATCAGCACGGCAGTCTGGATGGTCATGTGGATGCAGCCGAGAATCTTCGCACCCTTGAGCGGCTGCTCAGCGGCGTACTTGCGACGCAGGCCCATCAGGGCTGGCATTTCGGATTCGGCGATAAAGGTTTCGCGACGGCCCCAGGCGGCGAGGGACATGTCGGCGACTTTGTAGTCGTTGAATTCTGCAGGCGTAATTACAGCGCTCATGAAGAGCCTCCATTCGTAGTGTGCGAATGGGCGCCGTTGTGCGTTTAGTATCGAGCCAGGTGAGCCAGGCCAGACAACGCCCCATCCGAGCCTGACAGGCCAAGCCTGCTGCAGCGCCCCTCGGACAGGTGGCGGGAGAACGGTACCTACGGAAGATGACCGTTTTGAAACGGGGGCGATTATAGCTGTGTATGCGGCACTTCCCAAGCCTTTCTGTCGGCGACATGAAGATCGCTCATGGGGGTGATAGGCAATGGCTCATAGAGCTTGGGCCCGGGCTCTGCCATGATATTGGCCATCATTGGGCAACACGCTTTGGAGTGACCATGAACTTCCACACCCGCAAATGGGTAAAACCCGAAGACCTCAACCCCAACGGCACCCTGTTCGGCGGCAGCCTGCTGCGCTGGATCGACGAAGAAGCGGCGATCTACGCGATCGTGCAACTGGGTAACCAGCGCGTGGTGACCAAGTACATCTCCGAAATCAACTTCGTCAGCGCCTCGCGCCAGGGTGACATCATCGAACTGGGCATCACCGCAACCGAGTTCGGCCGCACCTCCATCACCCTGACCTGTGAAGTGCGTAACAAAATCACGCGCAAGAGCATCCTGACCGTCGAGAAAATGGTCTTCGTCAACCTCGGTGAAGACGGGCTGCCAGCGCCTCACGGCCGCACCGAAATCAAGTACGTGAAGGATCAGTTCGAGGGCGACGGTCTTTCCGAGTAACAGCGTGGCGGTGTAAATACTGTCTTCAAGAATCCGATGGAGTTGGGTCAAGGCCTGGAGGATTGCGCTTTAGTTGCCTGGCCACTGAACAGCCACCGTGGCGGCGTGTCGTAGCTACACGCCCCCCTTGGACACCGGAACATCATGGCCACCGACGAAGCAGGCAAAACCCCCAACCTGTCCCACGAAGAGCAGCAGGACGTAGACAAGAACCAGCCGCCCCGCGCCGCGGTGCTGCATGAAATCATCCGTACCCAGGGCGACCAGGAGCTGGAACGCAACGTCGCGGCGTTGTGGTGGTCTGCCTTGGCTGCCGGGTTGACCATGGGGCTGTCGCTGATGGCCATGGGCTTGCTCAACTCGCGCTTGCCGGACGGCGAAGCGTTCAAGGTCATCGCCAGCTTTGGTTATTGCGCGGGGTTCCTGGCGGTGATCCTCGCGCGCCAGCAACTGTTTACCGAAAACACCCTCACTGCCGTGTTGCCGGTGATGAGCAAACCGACTCTGTCCAATGCCGGGCGCCTGTTGCGGCTCTGGACGGTGGTGCTGGTGGGCAACCTGTGCGGGACCTTGCTGGTGGCTTATGTGATGTTGCACCTGCCGATTTTCGATGCAAAGACCGACCTGGCCTTCCTCGAAATCGGGCGCAAGGTCATGGAGAATGACAGCGGCCAGATGTTCGCCAAGGGCATCGTCTCCGGCTGGATGATCGCCACCATGGTGTGGATGATCCCGTCGATGGAAAGCGCCAAGATGTTCATCATTATTGTGATCACCTACCTCATGGCGCTGGGGGACTTTACCCACATCGTAGTGGGTTCGGCGGAAGTGTCCTACCTGGTGTTTGCCGGCGAACTGTCCTGGCATGACTTCTGGCTGATATTTGCCGGCCCGACCCTGGCCGGCAATATCATCGGTGGCAGCTTCATCTTTGCGCTGATCAGCCATGCGCAGATTCGTAGCGAAGGCAAGGTGCTTTCCGGGGCTCACGTCGGCGCAGCGGAGCAGCGTCCTCAAAGCAAGGAAAAGCAATGATGCAGCCCCGCACAAGGCTCAAATGCGAGCTTTGCGGGGCGTTCCGGGAACCTTCAGGCCTTGGTCCGGTACGTCGGCGAGATTGGCCGCAGGCGTGCTGTCAGGTGCCTTCAATTGGTCTTCCCACCGAGCAATTACCAACGGCGCCAACGCGTTACCCAGCACATTCAATGCCGTGACTGGCATATCCATCAGGCGATAAACGCCTGCAATGATCGCCACGCCCTCTACGGGGAGCCCCGCTGCAGTCAACGTCGCGGTGAGGATGATAAACATGAAGCCTGGCACGCCCGCTGCGCCCTTCGACGTCAACACCATGATCAATATCAGCATCCCCTGATCGGCCAGGCTCAAGTCGATGCCATACGCTTGGGCGATGAACAATGTGCCCAGTGCAGCGAACAGCGATGCGCCATCCAGGTTGAACGAGTAGCCCAACGGGATAACCATGCTGGTAATAGGGCGTGGCGCGCCGTAGCGCTCCATCTTCTCGATCAATTGAGGCATCACCGTCGCTGAGGCGGCACTGCTATAAGCCAGCAGCAATTCACTGCGTATTTCTCGCACCAAATGGAAAAAACCGACACCCACCAATCGAGCGACGGCACCCAATATGCACAGGGCAAATAACAGCACTGCGACATAAGTCGTGCCGATCAGCTTGGCCAACGGCAGCAGGGCACTGAGGCCAAAGCTGGCGACGGTGACCGCTATCAGTCCGAAAATGCCTATCGGCGAGTAGTGCATTACCAGGTGGGTGACTTTGAACATGGTGTCTGAGATGCCCTGCATCACACTGATCAGAGGAGCCTTGCGCTGCTCAGGCAACATAGACAAGGCGCAGCCGAACAGGATGGCGAAAAACAGCACCGACAGCAGCTTGCCCTGGGACATGGCCAACACGATGTTATCCGGCACGATCGCCAATAGCGTCTGGCCCAGATTCTGCGTTGTGCTGTTGGCAGCCAGCCCTGTTACGGGTGTTGGCAAAGTGCTGCCGAATTCCGCGCCCGAGCCGGGCGCGACGACATTACCCACAATCAGGCCGAAGACGATTGCAATACTGGTGATCGTGAAGAAATAAACGAGGGTCTTCACGCCGACACGTCCCAAGGCGGCGGGATTTCCCATGCCGGCAATGCCGACCGTCATGCAAGCGAAGACCAGAGGCACGACGATCATCTTCATCAGCTTGATAAACAGGTCGCCTGCCGGTTGCAGCAGGTTTTCAATGAACCAGGACTTATGTTCGGGAAACTGGTTAAGAAGGATACCGACGATTATTCCGGCTGCCAGACCGATCATAATCCGGGTGACGAGGCTGGTTGGTTTTTTGGTGTTCATGCAGGTGACCCTTATTGTTGTAGTTGTCAGGGGTTTATTGAGCGAACAGTCCAGCGAAGTCCTTGAAGCCTTTCACTTCGATGGGATTGCCGCTGGGGTCGAGAAAAAACATCGTGCGCTGTTCGCCCGGCTCGCCGGCGAAACGAACCACCGGCGGGATCTCGAAGGGCGTGCTCATTTGAGTGAGACGCTCGGCCAGCACCAGCCACTCCTCCAGCGGTAACACCACACCGAGGTGCGGCATCAGCACATGATGGTCCCCCACCAGGCCGGTACGCGTCGTGGGGAAGGGCGTGCCCAGGTGCAGTGAAAGCTGGTTGCCGAAAAAATCGAAGTCGATCCAGGTCTCGCTGCTGCGGCCTTCTGCACAGCCCAAAACATCTCGATAAAAAATGCGCGCCTTGTTTAAGTCATAAACATGGTATGCAGCGTGGAAGGGTCTGTTCATGAGCGGAATCTCTGTAGGGGGATCCTCAAATTAAACAGGCTGCGCATCCGGGTAAAACGGGTTCGCGTTGGTCTGAGCGAAAGGAAAATTTATGGATATTCGATTCCTGAGAAGCCTGGTCGCGGTCATTGAAACCGGCTCCATTGCTGCGGCGGCGCGACGCGAAAACCGTACCGCAGCGGCGATCAGCCAACGGGTCAAGGCGCTTGAGCGGACGCTGGGGTGCACGCTGCTTATGCGCACGGCGCATGCCGCGTGGCCGTCGGACCAGTGCCTGCTGTTGTTACCAAAAATTCAGGCAGTCATCGAGCAGGCGCGCGAGTTGCAGGAGGACCTGAGTCAGGATGGCTTATCGGGAGAGATCAAGATCGGCGCGATTTCAACGGCATTGACCGGCGTCTTGCCAAGAACGATCGAGCGACTGGCACTTTCAGCACCGGAGCTGAAGCTGAAGATCACACCGGGTGACTCCAGAAGCCTCTATGAGAGATTGCTTGCCCGCGAGTTGGACGCGGCGATTCTTGTCAGACCGCCGTTTGAGCCGCCCAAGGCGTTAGCAACCACCTTGTTGCGGGCCGAACCCCTGATTCTGATTGCTCCCGCTGAGTGTGACGCGCAGACCTTCGAAGCATTGCTGCGCGAGCGGCCATTCATTCGCTATGACGCCCGTTCGTGGGGTGGGCAGATTGCCCAGCGTTTCCTGGATGAACAGTCCTTTGCTCCGCAGGTATTGTGTGAGCTGGATGCCTTGGAAACCATCGTCATGCTGGTCGCCCAAGGCATGGGTGTGTCACTGGTACCGCAGTGGTCGGGGATGTCGAGCCGTGGCCTATGTGTCTTGCCGGTCGACGACGCGTCGCGCTATTCGCGGGATCTGGTTGTCATGCACAGCTCGATGCCGCGCCGCCCACTGGCGATGCGGCACCTGCTTGAGCATCTGTGCAGAGCGCCCGTAGGCAAACTTGTGGTGTAGAAATGTAAATGCTCAGGGGCTCACTGCGACTCGGCTACGCGCTTTACGACCCGGCCAATGGTCAAGCCTTGCAACAAGATCGACGACAGCACCACGATATAGGTGATGCTCAGCAATAAGTCGCGCTCCGGGCCCAGCGGCAATGCCAGGGCCAGTGCTACCGAGACGCCACCGCGCAAACCGCCCCAGGTCAGGACGCGGATGGTGCCGCGCGGTACCGTGCGCCAGCGCCGCAGCAGCAGGATCGCCGGGGCCACGGTCAGCAGGCGTGACAGCAGGATCGCCACAGCGAGCAAACTGGCCGCCAATACGTGCAGCCAGTTGAACGGCAACAGCAGCAGTTCCATGCCGATCAGGGCAAACAGCAGGGCGTTTAGCATGTCGTCGAGCAACTCCCAGAAACCATCCAGATAGCGCCGAGTCATGTCGTTCATCGCCAGCTTGCGGCCCAGGTTGCCGATGATCAGCCCGGCCACCACCATCGCAATCGGTGCCGAGACGTGCAGTTCAGTGGCCATCGCCGAGCCGCCGATCACCAGCGCCAGGGTCAGCATGACTTCAATCTGGTGCTGCTCGATGCTCTTGATCATCAGGTATACGAGGTAACCGATCAGCCCACCGAACACCACACCGCCAATCGCCTCATGGGCGAACAGCATGGCCGTGGCGCCTACGGTCGGTGTTTCACCGAGCTGCGCGATGCCCAGCAGGACGGTGAACACCACCACTGCGGTGCCGTCGTTGAACAGCGATTCGCCGACGATCGTGGTTTTCAGCGGTTTCGAGGCGTTGGCGGTACGCAGCACGCCCAGTACCGCAATCGGGTCGGTCGGCGAGATCAGCGCGCCGAACAGCAGGCAATACAGGAAACTCACGTGCCAGCCGAACAGGGCGAAGATGTAGTACGCCAGGCTGCCGATCACCAGGGTAGCGATCAATACGCCAAAGGTCGCCAACAGGCCTATGGGCCAGCGGTAGCTGCGCAGGTCGCTCAAGTTGACGTGCAACGCACCGGCGAACAGCAGGAACGAGAGCATCCAGTTCATCAGCAAATCGCCGAAGTCGATCTGGCCGATCAATTGCTGGATGCGCTCTTCCAGGCCGGGGTAGCCGATGAAACTGAGGCCTTGCAGGATCAGCGAAAACAGCAGTGCAGTGACCATTACGCCGATGGTGGGCGGCAGGCCGATAAAACGAAAGTTCACATAGGTGAGCAGGGTGGTGAGGCAAATGAAGGCGGCGACAAGTTCAAGCATCCGGGGTCCTTGGGACGGGGAAATGTAGGTGCACAGCGTGCGTCGGGACGTTGTTTAGTATAAACAGGTGCCCTTACAGGAAAGAACCTTTCGGCCGATCATGGCTCATAGCTTGAACGTCGGCGCCGATCGGCCTGTGAGTGATGACGCTCTGACTGCCTTGATAAAACCAAAAAAGGGAATGACTGATGACAGTGGCTTTCTGGTGTGTGTTGATCGCAATCTTTCTGCCGTACCTGTGTACCGGTGTGGCCAAGTTCAGCGGCGGCAAGTTCGGGCCGCGGCATAACCACGACCCGCGTGCGTTCCTGGACACGGTCGAAGGCGTTGCCAAGCGTGCCCACAATGCGCAACTCAACAGCTTTGAAGTCACCCCGGCCTTTGCGGCGGCGGTGATCATCGCCCACCTGGCCGGCACGGCCGAGCTGGTGACCATCAATGTGCTGGCGGTGCTGTTCATCACCAGCCGCCTGCTGTACATCATTTGCTACCTGGCGGACTGGGCGCTGTTGCGTTCGCTGGTGTGGGCCGTGGGGATGGCGTTGATCGCGAGTTTCTTCTTTGTCTCGATCTGACGGTTAACGCACATACCTTGTGGGCGCTGGCTTGACTGCGCTGTGCATAGGTTATTGGGTTAGAACAACCGGGCAAGCAAGGCAGTCACGGCGGTTTCCACCCGCAGGATACGTGCGCCAAGCTGCACCGGTTGCAAGCCGGCCTTGGTCAGCAGCTCGACTTCATAGGGTATCCAGCCACCTTCCGGCCCGATCGCCAAGGTCACCGGTTCCTCCAGGCCTCGGGGGCAGGGCGGGTAGTCGCCGGGGTGGCCGATCAGGCCAAGCGTGCCCTCGGCCATGGCCGGCAGGCGGTCTTCAACGAACGGCTTGAAGCGTTTCTCGATAATGATCTCGGGCAGTACCGTGTCCCGCGCCTGTTCCAGGCCCAGGATCAGTTGCTCGCGGACCGCCTGCGGCTCGAGGAACGGCGTTTGCCAAAAGCTTTTTTCCACCCGATAACTGTTGACCAGCACCACTCTCGGTACGCCCATGGCCGCGACGGTTTGCAGCACCCGGCGCAGCATCTTCGGGCGTGGCAGCGCCAGCAGCAAGGTCAGCGGCAGTTTGCTCGGCGGCGGCTGGTCGAAGCTGACCTGCAGCTCGGCCTCGCTGTCTTGCAGGCGCAGCAACTGCGCATTGCCCATCGCCCCGCCAATACGCCCGACCCGCAGGTTGTCACCCACCTCGGCGCGATGCACTTGCTGCATATGCACCAGGCGCCGATCACGCAGGATCACCCGGTCGGCCGCAATAAAATCGGCCTCTTCGAGCAGCAGCAGGTTCACGGCTGGGTCGCTGGCGGCTGGTCGTCGTCGGCGGCCTGATCATCCGGGTGTTCGCCACGCTTGCTGATCAAGCCGCTGAACAGGATGCCGATTTCGAACAACATCCACATCGGCACGGCCAGCAGGGTCTGGGAGAAGATGTCCGGCGGGGTGAGGATCATGCCGACCACGAAGCAACCGATGATCACATACGGGCGGATCTTCTTCAGGTACGCCACGTTGACCACGCCGATCCACACCAGCAACACCACCGCCACCGGAATTTCGAAGGCCACGCCAAAGGCGAAGAACAGCGTCATCACGAAGTCGAGGTAGCTGGTGATGTCGGTCATCATCTCCACGCCGGCCGGGGTGGCGGCGGCGAAGAATTTGAAGATCAGCGGAAACACCAGGAAGTAGGCGAACGCCATGCCGGTGTAGAACAGCAGGATGCTCGACACCAGCAACGGCACGGCGATGCGTTTCTCATGCTTGTACAGCCCCGGCGCGATGAAGCCCCAGATCTGATGCAGGATCACCGGGATCGCCAGGAACAGCGAGACCATCATGGTCAGCTTCAACGGCGTCAGGAACGGCGACGACACGTCGGTGGCGATCATTGTCGCGCCCGCCGGCAAATACTGGCGCAGTGGCGTGGAGACGAAGGTATAGATCTGCTGGGTAAAGGCGAACAGCCCGGCAAAAATGATGAAGATGGCCGCTACGCAACGCAGCAGGCGGGTACGCAGCTCGGTGAGGTGCGAGACCAGCGGCATGTGCTGGTCGTTTTCCGGTTTATCAGCGCTCATGGGGCTCGCGGCGGCAATGTAGGGTCATGGGGCGCGGGCGACGCAACGGGCGTCGGCGCAGGCTCTGTCGGGACGGTTGCGGCTGCTGGCGCGATGCTGTTTTCAACCACAGGTTCCGCAGGTTTGGCGGGTTCCTGCACCGGCGACAGAATCTTGCGAGTTTCCTGCTCCAACGACAGGATATGTTCGTTGTGCAGCTGCCGGCGGATCTCGTCGGCACCGATTTCCCGTTCAACTTCCTGTTTGATCGCGTTGAAACTGCGTTTCAGGCGCCCGATCCACAGGCCGGCCGTGCGTGCCGCACCGGGCAGGCGCTCCGGCCCCAATACCAGCAGGGCCACGAGGCCGACGAGCAGCAGTTCAGAGAAGCTGATACCAAACATTAGTCAGTGCTCACGAGTCTTTGCGGGTCGGCTCTTCGACTTTTTCAGCCTGCACGTCGAAGGTACGACGTTCGGTGATCGGCTGGGCGGCCTGAGGGTGCACAGGCTGGGCCGGCGGAACCGGGTTCACCACCGGGTCGGCAGGTTTTTCGTCATCGTTCATGGCCTTGCGAAAGCCCTTGATCGACTCCCCCACGTCGGTGCCGAGGTTTTTCAGCTTCTTGGTGCCGAACACCAAGACCACTACCACCAGAATGACGATCCAGTGTTTCCAGTCGAAAATACCCATGCTGCAAATCCTCGATAAAAGTTATTCAGGCGGACGGGCGCGAGGCCTTCTCGGCGTGCCCGGACAGGCCGAAGCGACGGTCCAGTTCATCCAGCACGGCCTGTGGATGCTGCCCCAGCTGGGCGAGCATGACCAGGCTATGGAACCACAAGTCGGCGGTCTCATAGATGACATCGCTGCAATCGCCGCTGATCTGCGCATCCTTGGCGGCAATAATCGTCTCGACGGATTCTTCGCCGAGCTTTTCCAGGATCTTGTTCAGACCCTTGTGATACAGGCTGGCGACGTAGGAGCTGTCGGCATCCGCGCCTTTGCGCTCTTCCAGCACCTGGGCCACACGGTTCAGGGTATCGCTCATGTTCAATGTCCTGCCGAATAGATGGCGTGCGGGTCTTTGAGTACCGGTTCCACCACCTTCCATTCGCCGTTCTCGAGCACGCGATAGAAGCAACTGTGACGGCCGGTATGGCAGGCGATGCCGCCGACCTGTTCGACCTTGAGGATCACCACGTCGGCATCGCAGTCCAGGCGCAACTCATGCAGTGTTTGCACATGCCCGGACTCTTCGCCCTTGCGCCACAGTTTGCCACGCGAACGTGACCAGTAGATGGCGCGCTGCTCAGCGGCGGTGAGGCTCAGGGCCTCGCGATTCATCCAGGCCATCATCAGCACGCGCCCGGTCTTGTAGTCCTGGGCAATGGCCGGCACCAGGCCGTCACTGTCCCACTTGATCTCGTCCAGCCAGTCTTTCATGTTCGGCTCCGGCAATTTGCGACAGTGTATAACCGGATGGGTTATCGACGCACGATCAGATAAACGCCCACGGCCACCATGATGCCGGCCGGCCACTGGCCCAGTTGATTCAACGGGCCGCCAATCGCCAGCATGACCCCACCCACCAGATGCGCGGCACCGAGCAGGCGCAGGAACCAGTCATCCTTGCGCTTGCGCCACGGCGGCTCGGGATCCTTGGCGTGCGGCTGGGACATGCGCTCCAGCAAATCGCGGGTCATGTTGGCCAGGTGCGGCAGCTGTTCCATCTGGCTGTGCAGGTTGCCCAGCATGGTTTTCGGGCTCATCCGCTCACGCATCCAGCGTTCCAGGAACGGCTGCGCGGTGTTCCACAGGTCGAGGTCCGGGTACAGCTGGCGGCCCAGCCCTTCGATGTTGAGCAAGGTTTTCTGCAGCAGCACCAACTGCGGCTGCACTTCCATATTGAAGCGCCGCGCGGTCTGGAACAGACGCATCAGCACCTGACCGAAGGAAATATCTTTTAACGGTTTTTCAAAGATCGGCTCGCACACGGTGCGGATCGCCGCTTCGAATTCGTTGAGCTTGGTTTCCGCCGGCACCCAGCCCGAGTCGATGTGCAACTGCGCCACGCGGCGGTAGTCACGCTTGAAAAAGGCGAACAGGTTGCGCGCCAGGTAGTCCTGGTCTTCCGGCGTGAGACTGCCGACGATGCCGCAGTCGATCGCAATGTATTGCGGGCTCCACGGGTTGACGGTGCTGACGAAGATATTGCCGGGGTGCATGTCGGCGTGGAAGAAACTGTCGCGAAACACCTGGGTGAAGAAAATCTCCACGCCGCGTTCGGCCAGCATCTTCATGTCGGTACGCTGGTCGGCCAGGGTGGCGAGGTCGGTGACCTGCACGCCGTAGATGCGCTCCATCACCAGCACTTTGGGGCGGCACCAGTCCCAATACACTTGCGGCACGTACAGCAGTTGCGAACCTTCGAAATTGCGGCGCAACTGGCTGGCGTTGGCGGCTTCGCGCAGCAGGTCGAGTTCGTCGTAGATGGTTTTTTCGTAGTCGGCCACCACATCCACCGGATGCAGCAGGCGCGCATCTGCAGAAAAACGCTCGGCGGCGCGGGCGAGAATGAACAGCCACGCTAGGTCCTGGCCGATGATCGGCTTGAGGCCCGGGCGGATCACCTTCACCACCACTTCTTCGCCGCTCTTGAGCTGCGCGGCATGCACCTGCGCGACCGACGCTGATGCCAGCGGCTCGACATCGAAGCGGCTGAACACCTCGGTGATCTTCTTGCCCAGCTGCTCTTCGATCAGCTTCATCGACACCTGCGAATCGAATGGCGGCACGCGGTCTTGCAGCAGCATCAGTTCATCGGCGATGTCTTCGGGCAACAGGTCGCGGCGCGTCGATAGGATCTGCCCGAACTTGATGAAGATCGGCCCCAGGTCCTGCAATGCCAGGCGCAGGCAGGCGCCTCGGCTCAGCTCCAGCTTTTTACGCGGCAACCAGCGCCACGGCAGCACATAGCGCACCGCCAGCAGGAACCATGGCAGGGGCAGGGCAAACAGCAGGTCATCGAGGCGGTAGCGGATTACGACGCGCTGGATACGAAACAAACGGCGGACGGCGAGCAGCTTCATGCGTTATCGCTTGGATCAAGGGAACGGCTCAGGCGCTCGAAGCGGGCCTCGAGGCGTTCCAGGTCGATTTTGGCCTTGTCGAGCTCACGAAAGCGCGCTTGCGCTTCCCGTTGCCCGACCAGGGTGCGCGATTCTTCGCTCAGGTATTCGGCGAGGTTCTGGTTGAGGCTGGCGAACCCTTGCTGGTACCAGCGCGAACGGCTGCGCAGGTGACCGCTGATCAACTGGGTGGCGACGGGGCCGATCCAGCGTGACAGTTCGTATTCCCAGTCCAGCTCCAGGTCTTGCAGCACGGCGGCCAGGTCCATCAGCACCGCGCTGTCACCTTCCAGCGCCACTTCGGGGCTGTGCAGGATAGCGGTCTTGTCGCGGCTCAGCGCCAGGTGCAACAGGCTGGAGGCTGGCGCACGCAGGGTGCAGTCGGCCTCGGCGGCCCATTGCGTTGCGAGCAGCAGGCCTTCATCGCTGGGCAGGATAAACAACTGCACGGCGGGGCTGCGGCAATCGACGGCGATGACTTTGCCGGTCAGGTGCGCAAGCCGCGCCAGGGCGGTGCTGTCCAGGCGCAAGACACGGTTGAGGCCGTGTTCGACGCTTGCCAGAAGGCCTGCGAGCAACATCAGGGCTTGATGCCGCGGTGCAGGGCGACGATGCCCGAGGTCATGTTGTGGTAGGTCACGCGGTCGAAACCGGCTTCCACCATCATCGACTTCAGGGTTTCCTGGTCGGGGTGCATGCGGATCGATTCGGCCAGGTAGCGGTAGCTCTCGGCGTCATTGGTGATCAGCTTGCCCATCAACGGCATGAAGGCGAACGAGTAGGTGTCGTACACCTTGGACATCAGCGCGTTGGTCGGCTTGGAAAATTCCAGCACCAACAGGCGGCCACCCGGCTTGAGCACGCGCAGCATCGAGCGGATCGCGTCTTCCTTGTGGGTGACGTTGCGCAGGCCGAAGGCGATGGTCACGCAATCGAAGTGGTTGTCGGGAAACGGCAGCTTTTCGGCGTCGGCCTGGACGAATTCGATATTGCCGGCCACGCCCTTGTCGAGCAGGCGGTCACGCCCAACCTTGAGCATCGAGCCGTTGATATCGGCCAATACCACCTGGCCGGTCGGCCCCACGAGCTTGGAAAACTTGGCCGCCAGGTCACCCGTACCGCCGGCGATGTCCAGCACGCGATTGCCGGTGCGTACGCCCGACAGTTCAATGGTGAAGCGCTTCCACAGGCGGTGCATGCCGCCGGAGAGCACATCGTTCATCAAGTCGTACTTGGCGGCTACGGAGTGGAACACCTCAGCGACTTTTTCCGCTTTCTGGCTTTCCGGGACGTTCTTGAAGCCGAAGTGAGTGGTGGGTTCGGCATCGCTGCCTTTGCGCTGATCAGTCATATCGCTGTCACCAAAAGAGAATGCGGGACATGATAATCCCCAGGGCCTGCTTTGTCTTGGCAAGGCTGAAGGTAAGATAGGTGCTTATCGAGACCTTTTGCCGCATCGAAGGTTTCCAGGCACTTATAGAGAGGAGTCATTGCAATGGCCCGTATAACCGTTGAGCGTGAGCATTCCCTGGGTAAAGAAGGCGCCCGGGCCAAGGCCGACCTGCTGGCGCAGAAACTCAAGGATAAATATGGCCTGGAGTCGTCATGGTCTGGCGATACCTTGAACCTCAAGCGGTCAGGCGTTAAAGGCACCGTTCTGGTCGCCGATGATTCATTGCGTATCGAGGTGGAACTGGGCCTGTTGATGTCGGCCATGAGCGGTACCCTCAAATCCGAAATCGAAAAAGCCGTGGATAAGGCATTGGCCTGATGTGATGACGCTTAGGGTGCCGATTCTAATTTTTCACCTTACTTTGTGCCCAAGCCCTCAACTCCTGCGGGCGGTTCCTCCACCCAATTTTGCGTGAGGTGCACCATGGCCAAAGTTATTTTGAAGAAAAAAATCGACAGTCAGACCACTGCCCTGAGTGAGGTCAAAGGCTATGCCCGCAAGATCTGGCTGGCGGGTCTTGGTGCCTACGCCAAGGTCGGCAGCGAGGGTGGCGAATACTTCAAAGAGCTCGTTAAGAGCGGTCAACATGTTGAAAGTAAAAGCAAAAAAGTTGTGGTTGAACAACTTGATGCCGCCAACAGTCAGATTGACCAAGTAACGAGTAACGTCTCCAGCATCAGCCGCCGGGTTGAAGTGCAACTGGATAAAGTTGAAAAAGCTTTTGACACACGTGTTGCAAGTGCCTTGAATCGAATCGGCATTGCGTCTAAACATGACGTGGAGACACTCTCTGCTAAGCTCGAAGAGCTGACGGCATTGCTCGAACGTGTCGCGCGTAAACACTAAGGAGACATCGGGATGGCTGTTAAAAAAACTACTCAGAAAGAAAGCAGCTCGTGGGTCGGGGAAGTTGAAAAATATTCCCGAAAGATCTGGCTTGCTGGTTTAGGCGTGTACTCGAAGGTTAGCAGTGACGGTGGCAAATACTTCGAGACGCTGGTCAAGGACGGTGAAAAAGCCGAGAAGTTGACCAAGAGCACCGTTGGCAAAAAAGTTGATGCGGCCAAGGCCAGCGCAGGTTCTGCCAAGTCGAGCATTTCCGACACTTGGAGCAAGTTGGAAGAAACCTTCGACAAGCGTCTCAACAGTGCTATTTCGCGACTGGGCGTGCCGAGCAAAGCTGAACTGAAAACGCTGCACAGCAAGGTCGACACCCTGACCAAGCAAATCGAAAAACTCACCGGCGCGAAAGCGACTCCCGTGAAGGCGGCTGCTGCAAACCCTGTAGCCAAGCCTGCCGCTAAAACCGCTGCGGCCAAACCCGCTGCGAAAGCCGCTGCCAAGCCCTTGGTTAAAGCTGCCGCCAAACCTGCGGTGAAGGCTCCAGCCAAAGCGGCTGCAAAATCGGCCGCCAAGCCTGCGGCGAAAACTGCAGCTGCCAAGCCGGCCGCCAAGTCTGCTGCAAAACCCGTAGCCGCCAAAGCTGCCGCTAAACCCGCAGCCAAGGCCGTCGCGAAACCTGCCGCTAAGCCTGCAACTGCAAAAGCCGCAGCCAAACCTGCCGCCGCGAAGCCTGCGGCAAAATCCGCTGCTAAGAAGCCAGCGGTAGCGAAAAAACCAGCGGTAGCCAAGCCTGCTGCTGCGGCAACCGCTTCCACAGCCAACTCAGTGTCCGCACCGACCCCCGCTGCTGTGGCCCCGACTGCTACGTCGACGCCGACGCCATCCAGTCAGTCCTGAGTTTTTCCAGGACACAAAAAATGCCCGGCCTGCAGAGGTCGGGCATTTTTTATGGCGCTGTATTTAAAAGATCATTTCCACGCTCCCGCGTGGGAACGATCTGTTCAGTCAGTGTTATCCAGGTATTTGAGCGCAAACCGCTCGGTCGCCTGCCGCGCCGTCGGCAGCAGATGCGGGGCCACCAGCATCATGATCTGGTAAATCACCACCTGCACCTCGCCATCACGGTCGAGAATCCGTTGGTAATCCAGGGAAAACAGCAGCGTCATGGTGATCTGTTCCACCAATTGGCCGAGCGCCTGTGTATCGCTGACCAGTTGCCCCGCCGCCTTCAACCGTGCCAGCAAAGAGGCCAGGGTGCGCTTGAGCGCCGTGAGCAGGCTACGAATGCCTTTCGCCAGCTTCGGCAAACGCCCGGCCAGGTTCGACAGGTCCTGGAACAGGAACCGGTAGTGGGCCATGCGCTCCACGATCAGGTGCAGGAACAGCCAGTAATCCTCGGGCTCCAGTTGCGCGTCGGCGGGCGGATCGAGCAAGGGCGCCAGCTCAGCCTGAAAGCGCTCGAACAACCCAAGCACCAAAGGCTCTTTGCCGTGGAAGTGGTAATAGAGGTTGCCGGGGCTGATCCCCATTTCGTTGGCCACTTCCATGGTCGACACGTTCGGCTCGCCCTTGCGATTGAACAGTAGCAGGGCACACTCAAGGATACGGTCGCGGGTCTTCATCCAGCCTTCTTAAGTGGGATCGTTGAACTCAGCGCACGCGCACGTAGGTGCCTGGCGCCGCTTCCATCGGTGGGTAATTCTGGTTGCCCAGAGCAGTGAGGGTTTCGCGTTGCACGCCCGAACGTTGCTGGACCCACGCCAGCCACTGCGGCCACCAACTGCCTTCGACGTGATGGGCGTCGTAGTACCAGGCGCGCGGGTCGCTGCTCAGCTTGGGGTTCTCGACGTAATTGGCCTTGGGGTTGCCGGGCGGGTTGAGGATGCTCTGGATATGCCCGCTGTTGGACAGCACGAAACGCCGCTCACCGCCCAGCAGTTGGGTGGAGCGATACACGGCGTCCCATGGCGTGATGTGATCGTTGATGCCGGCCACGCTGAAGCTGTCTACCGTGACCTTGCGCAGGTCGACGGGGGTACCGCACACCTCCAGGCCCCCTGGATGGCTCAGCGGGTTGTGCTTGAAGAAATCCAGCAGGTCGCCATGCAACGCGGCGGGCAGGCGCGTGTTGTCGTTGTTCCAGTACAGGATGTCGAAGGCCGGCGGTTCCTTGCCCAGCAAGTAGTTGTTGACCCAATAGTTCCAGATCAGGTCATTGGGGCGCATCCAGGCGAACACCTTGGCCATGTCGCGGCCGTCCAGCACGCCTTTCTGGTAGGAGCGACGCTTGGCGGCTTCAAGGGTTTGCTCATCGGCGAACAACACGGCCGGGCTGTCGATCTGGCTGTCGAGCAAGCTCACCAGATAACTGGCGCTGGCGACGCGCCGCAGCTGGCGCTTGGCTTGCAGGTGGCCTTGCAGCGCCGCAATGGTCAGGCCACCCGCGCAGGCGCCCATCAGGTTGACCTCGCGCGCGCCGGTGATCGCGCGGCAGACGTTGAGCGCTTCCTCCAGCGCGGCCACGTAGGTGGACAGGCCCCACTCGCGATGGCGCACATCCGGGTTGCGCCAACTGACCATGAAGGTCTGCAGGCCGTTTTTCAGGGCGTATTGCACGAAGCTGTTGGCCGGGCTGAGGTCGAAGATGTAGTACTTGTTGATTTGCGGCGGCACCACGAGCAAGGGCTTGGCGTATTGTTTTTCGCTCATGGGCTTGTACTGGATCAGCTCCAGCAGTTCGTTGCGAAACACCACTGAGCCCGGGGTGGTGGCAACGGTCTTGCCCACTTCGAAGGCATGCTTGCTGACCTGGCGCGGCAGGCCGTTGTTGTGCAGCAGGTCTTCGAACAAGTGACTCACGCCGCGCACCACACTGTTGCCGCCGGAATTGAGCAGCTCCTTGATCGCCAGCGGGTTGAGCAGGGTGTTGGACGGGGAGACGGCATCGTTGAGCAGAGTGAAGGCGAAATGTGCGCGAATGCGGTCATCCGCGCTGAGGGCGCTGTCATCAATCCAGTTGCGCGTCTGCTTTTGCCAGCTCAAGTAGGCCTGCAGGCTGCGCCGGTACAGGGGGTTGAGCTTCCAGGTGGGGTCGCTGAAGCGGTTGTCGTTGGGGTTGGGTTCATGCACGGTTTCACCCAGCAACACCCGGCCCAGTTGGCCGCCCAGGGCCAGGGCGTGGCGTGCGGTGTGCATCGGGTTGCGCATGCCATGTGCCGCGACGGTGCGCAGGGTCGACAGCAGATCCTGGCCGCGCAAACCGGTGATCGCATTTTGCGCGTTGATGAACGCAGCAGGGGTGGGCGCCGGGTTCGTCACGGGTCTTTCTCGCATGAGCCAACACTCCTTCGTCAAGCCATCAAAAGGCACGCCAATTCAGAACCATAGTCGGTTCCTGGCAAGTTGCGCGGTGGTGCGATCCTTCACACCGCCGGGCGCGGATGTATCACGGCGCGCAGGCGCTCCTCCTCGAGAAACTTCATGATGATCGGCGCCACGGCTTCCGCCCGGGTGATCAGGAATAAATGGCCGTCATCGATGATGTGCAACTGCGCATTGGGGATGCGCCAGGCGAGCAGGCGCATGTTGATCAGCGGGATCAGCGGGTCGTCGTCCCCGGCCAATACCAGGGTGGGCTGACGGATCTTGTGCAACCAGTGAATGCTGGTCCAGCCCAGCCCCGCGAACAGTTGCCAGTAGTAGCCCAGCTTGCCGGCCGAGCGCACTTTGCTGGCATGTTCGGCGGCCAGCTTGGCATCGCGGCGAAACGAGCCGCCATAAATCATCGGCGCAATACGCACCACGTGGGACGGTTGGATATAACGCCTGGGGCTCGCCATCAGCCACAGCACTTTCGGCTTGCCCGGCACCATCACCGCACCCGCCGCCGTGGCCGCCAGGATCAGTTTTTTGCACCGTTCCGGGTAGTCATAGGCAAACTGCTGCGCCAGTGCTCCGCCCCACGACACGCCCACCGCGTTCACCTGGCCATAGTCCAGGTAATCGAGCATGCGCGCCGTGAGCTTGGCCAGGCCGGGGAAGCGATAGGGCCGGTTGGGCGTGGAGGAACCGCCCACGCCCGGCACGTCGAAGGCGATCACCTCCAGGTCCGGGTCCAGGGCCTGCACGAACGGAAACACCAACTCCAGGTTGGCGCCGATGCCGTTGAAGATCAGCAGCGGCGTCAAGTGCGGCTTGCCCGGTCGTACCGCCGTGCGGATGGCTTGGCCATCCAGGTCGATAGTGCGGAAGATGAACGGTTGCGGCATGCTCAAGCCCTGTGAAGTATTACAGGAGAAATGGGGGCAAAATGTGGGAGGGGGCTTGCTCCCGATGGCGTTGTGTCGGTCAGCACACCTGACACTGATCCATCTCTATCGGGAGCAAGCCCCCTCCCACATTTAGATCTCATTCCAATCTACCGCTCATGTACATAGGTGCCTGGCGCCGCTTCGGCGGCAGCATAGGTCTTACTGCCTAGTGTCGTAGGAGCTTTTTTCAACTTACCCGCCCGCTCCGCCTGCCACACCTGCCAGTGCAGCCACCACGAATCAGTATGCTTGGTCGCGTTTTCCTGCCACTCCAGCGCAGTGCCCCCCAACCCCTCGCTGGTCTGGTAGCGCGACTTGGGATTGCCCGGAGGGTTGAGGATGCTCTGGATATGCCCGCTGCTGGACAGCACGAACTCCACTTTGCCGCCAAACAATTGCGCTGACTTGTAGCAGGATTGCCACGGCGTGATGTGGTCATTGGTGCCGGCCAGTGAATAGATATCGGCCGTGACTTGCTTGAGGTCGATGGGCGTACCGCACACTTCCAGGGCGTTGGCGCGCACCAGCGGGTTGTTCTTGAACAGCTCGATCAGGTCGCCATGGAAGGCGGCCGGCAGGCGCGTGGTGTCATTATTCCAGAACAGAATGTCGAACACCGGCGGCTCGTTGCCGAGCAGGTAATTGTTGACCCAGTAATTCCAGATCAAGTCGTTGGGCCGCATCCACGCGAATACCTTGGCCATGTCGCGGCCTTCAAGCACGCCGGCCTGATAGGAATGGCGCTTTGCCGCTTCCAGCGTCTGTTCATCGACGAACAGCGCCACCTGGGTGTCCAGCGTGGTGTCCAGCACACTCACCAGCAGGGTCAGGGCGTTGACCTTCTTCTCGCCCAGCGCCGCGTAGTGGCCCAGCAGCGCAGTGCAGGTGATGCCGCCGGAGCAGGCGCCCAGCATATTCACGTCCTTGCTGCCGGTAATCGCCCTGATCACATCGACCGCTTCCTTGAGCGCCTCGATATAGGTCGACAAGCCCCACTCGCGCTGGGCCTTGGTGGGGTTGCGCCAACTGACGATAAAGGTCTGCTGCCCATTGCGCAGGCAGAAACGCGCCAGGCTCTTCTCCGGGCTCAGGTCGAATACATAGAATTTGTTGATCTGCGGCGGCACCACCAGCAGCGGGCGTTCGTGCACCTGCTCGGTGGTCGGCTTGTACTGGATCAGCTCCAGCACATCATTGCGAAATACTACGGCGCCGTCGGTGATGGCGAGGGTCTTGCCCACTTCGAAGGCGCCCATGTTGACCTGGCTCGGCATGCCGCCGTTGTGCACCATGTCTTTTGCCAGGTGGGACAGGCCGTCGAGCAGGCTTTTGCCACCGGTTTCAAAGAAGCGTTTAACCGCCGCCGGGTTGGCTGCGCTGTTGGTGGGGGCCATGGCTTCGGTCATCAGGTTGATCACGAAGTGGCCACGGCTGATGTCCTGTTCCGACAGATTGCTGTCGCCGATCCAGTCGTGCAGTTCCTTGCGCCACGCCAGGTAAGTCTGCAGGTAGCGCTTGTAGAGCGGGTTCTGGCTCCAGGCCGGGTCGTGGAAGCGGCGGTCGTCGCTTTCCGGCACCAGCGCCGATTTGCCGAACATCACGTTCTTGAGCTCCACCCCAAAATGGGCGACGTGTTTGACGCTGTGTAACGGTTGCTTGATGGCTTGGGTCAGCACCATCTTCGCCGAGGCCAATAGATCCTTTTTGCGTAACGCGATGATCGGGTTCAACCCCAGGGTGTTTTCCGAGGCCTGGCGTTTCAAGTCATCGTTATTCTTGTTACTCATCTACGACGCTCCATTGTCCGAAAGACGAGTACCGGCGATTGCTGCGCACCCATTTCGATACACGACACCAGCCTGGTACTGCGACTCGGGTGACCGTTGATACCGCATCGTCAAATGCAGGGAACTTGCCAGTTCCATTGGTTACCCGAGTTTAATTTTTTTCGCAAGCAGGCCAATCGTTGGCCACCAGACAGGGCATTCAAGCAGATGAAATTAGAAAATGCCCTCTAAAGAGCAAGAAGCCTGGGCTAGAGCATCAGGCGCACGACCGACTGACTCGGGTCGCGGGTTTTTCCGGCAGCTTTCAGTTCGGCCAGGTAATCCGCCCACAGCGCGTCCTGACGCACGGCCAGTTGATACAGGTAGTCCCAGGTGAACAGCCCGCTGTCATGGCCGTCGTCGAAGGTCAATTTCAGTGCGTACTGGCCGGCCGGTTCCAGCTTGATCAACTTAACGTTGAGCTTGCCAAATTGCAGGATGGGTTTGCCGTGGCCCTGGACCTCGGCGGAGGGTGAGTGCACGCGCAGGAATTCGGCGGGCAACTGGTAAACCTCGTCGGGGCCGTAGGTGAGGCCGAGGGTGTTGGAGGTTTTGTGCAGGTTTACAGCAGTAGGAAACTTGGCCATATGAGGTACTCCTGAATAAACCGGCTTAACAATGTGGGAGGGGGCTTGCTCCCGATAGCGGTGGATCAGTCAGCTTATCTGTAGCTGACCCACTGCAATCGGGGGCAAGCCCCCTCCCACATTTGAAGCAAAGCAGTTCTGTGTGAGGCTTACAGGATATACCGCGACAAGTCTTCGTTCTGCGCCAATTCACCCAGGTGGCTGTTGACGTAATCCGCGTCGATCTTGATCGCCACGCCATTCTGCAAACCAGCCATGTCGCCAGCGCTGAACGACACTTCTTCAAGCAGGCGCTCAAGCAGCGTGTGCAGACGCCGCGCACCGATATTCTCGGTCTTCTCGTTGACCTGCCAGGCAATCTCCGCCAGGCGCTTGATACCGTCTGCCTGGAATTCGATCCCCAGACCCTCGGTTTTCAGCAGCTCACGATACTGCTCGGTCAACGACGCATGCGGCTCGCTGAGGATGCGCTCGAAGTCGCCCGGAGTGAGCGCCTTGAGTTCCACGCGGATCGGCAGGCGACCTTGCAGCTCCGGCACCAGGTCGCTTGGCTTGCTCAGGTGGAAAGCACCGGAGGCGATAAACAGGATGTGGTCGGTCTTGACCATGCCCAGCTTGGTGTTCACCGTGCAGCCCTCGATCAGCGGCAGCAGGTCGCGCTGTACGCCTTCGCGAGATACATCGACACCACCGGAGTTGCCGCGCTTGGCGACTTTGTCGATCTCATCGATAAACACAATGCCGTGTTGCTCGACCGCTTCCAGGGCCTTGGCCTTGAGTTCTTCCTCATTCACCAGGCGCCCGGCTTCTTCGTCGCGCACCAGTTTCAGCGCCTCCTTCACCTTGAGCTTGCGGCTTTTCTTCTTGCCCTTGCCCATATTGGCGAACAGGTTCTGCAACTGGCTGGTCATTTCTTCCATGCCAGGTGGCGCGGAGATATCGACGCCGGACACCTCGGCCACTTCAATCTCGATTTCCTTGTCGTCCAGCTGGCCTTCACGCAGGCGCTTGCGAAACAGCTGACGGGTGTTGGAGTCCGACGATGGCGCGGCGTCTTCGTTGAAACCCATGCGTGCCGGTGGCAGCAAGGCATCGAGGATACGTTCTTCGGCGGCGTCTTCGGCGCGGTGGCTGACCTTGGTCACCTCCTGCTCGCGCAGCATTTTCAACGCGGCGTCGGCCAGGTCGCGAATGATCGACTCGACGTCGCGGCCCACATAGCCCACTTCGGTGAACTTGGTGGCTTCGACCTTGATGAACGGTGCATTGGCCAACTTGGCCAGACGCCGGGCGATCTCGGTTTTACCAACACCGGTCGGGCCGATCATCAGGATGTTCTTTGGCGTTACTTCAACGCGCAACTCTTCGGGCAGTTGCATCCGGCGCCAGCGGTTACGCAGCGCAATGGCAACGGCGCGCTTGGCATCGTCCTGGCCGATGATATGGCGATTGAGTTCATGGACGATTTCGCGGGGAGTCATGGACATAGTGTTTGGCGGCCTCAAGCGGGAATAAGCCTACGGCTTACTCGGCGAGGTCCTGCTCCTCAATGGTCTGGTTGTGGTTGGTGAACACGCAGATATCGCCGGCGATACCCAGCGCGGTCTCGACGATTTCACGCGCCGACAGATCGGTTTTCTTCAACAGCGCGCTGGCCGCAGCTTGTGCATAGCCGCCGCCCGAACCCATGGCGATCAGGCCATGTTCAGGTTCAACCACATCGCCGTTGCCGGTGATGATCAAGGACGCGTCTTTGTTGGCGACCGCCAGCATGGCTTCAAGACGGCTGAGGGAGCGGTCGGTGCGCCATTCCTTGGCGAGTTCGACGGCGGCACGCACCAGGTGGCCCTGGTGCTTTTCAAGCTGGCCTTCGAAACGCTCGAACAGGGTGAAGGCGTCGGCGGTCGCGCCTGCGAACCCGGCGAGCACCTGGCCGTGGTACAGGCGACGCACTTTCTTGGCGTTGCCTTTCATCACGGTATTACCCAGGGAAACCTGGCCGTCGCCGCCCATGACGACTTTGCCGTGGCGACGTACTGAAACGATGGTGGTCAAGGGGAGAGTCTCCACGCAGCGGGGCGAAAATGCCCTGATGGAAACTGATATGGGGGTGGTCGGGATGATTTCAACCTTGGGAGGTCGGGACGGACGAATGGTGTCTATGTGTCTGACATAGGTTCCAGAACACCCCAAAACCAATGTGGGAGGGGGCTTGCTCCCGATAGCGGTGTGTCAGCCAATGAATCTGGTGACTGATACCGCCATCGGGAGCAAGCCCCCTCCCACATTTTGATTGTTGTTGAGCTAGAGTCAGCGGCTCTGGCGCTGTTGTAACAACAGGTTGCTAAACCCTGCTCCGGCCAATTGCTTCTGCGCCACGGTCAACTGCTCGCGGTTGCTGAACGGGCCTACCAGCACGCGATACCAGGTCGCGTCCTTCACCGTGCCGGATTCCACCGTCACCGCTTGACCCAACAGAATGATCTGCGCCCGCACACGATCGGCATCCGCCTGTTTCGGGAACGAGCCCGCTTGCAGGAAGAACTTGGTCACCGGCGCCGCCTTGGTCTCTGCCACTGGAGGTGCCGGCGGCGGGGTGATCCCGGCCAGCGCGGCCTGCGCGCGCGCCGTGTCGATTTTCGCCGCTTCCGCAGGCGTCACCGGCGTGGTCGGCACTTGCGGCGTCGGCAGGGTTTTCTCCGGCACGGCGTCGGGCGGCACGATCACTTCCGATTCCGGCAGCAGTGTGTAGAAATCGTACTTGGGCTTCACCGGCGCCGTCGGGCTTGGTGCGGTCTTGTTGGCCTCGGCGATCTTCGTGGCTTTCTGCTGCTCCTGTTTGACGCGCTTGACGTCATCGCCCTGGCCGGGCTCCAGCTTCATCAGAAATACCACGAATGCGCCGACCGTGAGGCCGATGGCCATCCACAGCCAACCCGGAATCGGCTGCTTGGCCGGGGCCTGATAGCGGCTGGCGCCGCGCTTGGGTGCAGGTTTTTTCTTGGCGGCCAACTTACATGCGCTCCAGAGTTTCCAGGCCCAACAGCTCCAGGCCTTGCTTGAGGGTCCGTCCAGCCAGTGCGGCGAGGCGCAGGCGACTGTGCTTCTGGGCTTCATCGTCGGCGCTGAGGATCGGGCAGTTCTCGTAGAAGCTGGAGAACAGGCCGGCCACTTCGTACAGGTAGGTGCAGAGGATATGCGGGGTGCCTTTCTCGCCGACGCTGTTGAGCACTTCGCCGAACTGCGCGAGCTTGGCGGCCAGTTCCTGCTCCTGGGGCGCGTCCAGCACGATCTGGCCTTCGACTTCGCTGAAGTCCTTGCCCAGTTTGCGGAACACACCGGCCACGCGGGTGTAGGCGTACAGCAGGTATGGTGCGGTGTTGCCTTCGAAGTTGAGCATCAGGTCGAAGTTGAAGCTGTAGTCGCTGGTGCGATGCTTGGACAGGTCGGCGTATTTCACCGCGCCGATGCCTACCACGCGGGCGATGTTGCGCAGGTCGGCCTCGGCCAGCTCAGGGTTCTTTTCCTTCACCAGGCTGTAGGCGCGTTCCTGGGCTTCGGTCAGCAGGTCGATCAGCTTCACGGTGCCGCCGTCACGGGTCTTGAACGGGCGGCCATCGGCACCGTTCATAGTGCCGAAGCCCATGTGTTCCATGTGCATCGGGTGGGTGACGAAGCCGGCGCGGCGCGCCACTTCGAACACCTGCTGGAAATGCAGGGCCTGGCGCTGGTCGACGAAATACAGCGCGCGGTCGGCCTTGAGCACGCCGCTGCGGTAGCGCACGGCGGCCAGGTCGGTGGTGGCGTAGAGATAGCCGCCATCGGCCTTGACGATGATCACCGGCAGCGGTTCGCCGTCGGCGGTCTTGAATTCTTCAAGGAACACGCACTGCGCGCCGTTGCTCTCGACCAGCAGGCCTGCGGCCTTGAGGTCGTTGACTACGTTGATCAGGTCATCGTTATAAGCGCTTTCGCCCATCACATCGGCCATGGTCAGCTTGACGTTGAGCAGTTCGTAGATTTCCTGGCAGTGGGACAGCGAGATATCGCGGAAGCGACCCCACAGTTCCAGGCATTCCTTGTCGCCCGCTTGCAGCTTGACCACCAGGCTGCGCGCGCGGTCGGCGAACTCGGCGGATTCGTCGAAGCGCTTCTTGGCGGCGCGGTAGAAGTTTTCCAGGTCGGCCAGTTCGTTGCTGGTGATCGGGTTTTCCTGCAGATACGCCATCAGCATGCCGAACTGGGTGCCCCAGTCGCCCACGTGATTCTGGCGGATCACGGTGTCGCCGAGAAATTCCAGTACCC
Source organism: Pseudomonas sp. R11-23-07 (assembly GCF_003852295.1). Taxonomy (NCBI): domain Bacteria; kingdom Pseudomonadati; phylum Pseudomonadota; class Gammaproteobacteria; order Pseudomonadales; family Pseudomonadaceae; genus Pseudomonas; species Pseudomonas sp. R11-23-07. The sequence goes on along the minus strand of NZ_CP027761.1, from coordinate 5,241,762 downwards.
GCGCCACGCCGTCGCCAATGATGGTCGAGCGCAGGTGGCCAACGTGCATTTCCTTGGCCAGGTTCGGTGCCGACAGGTCGATGACCACGCGCTGGCTGTCGCCGGCTTTGCGTGCGCCGATACTGGCATCGGCCAGGGCGGCATCCAGGCGCGACGCCAGGGCCTGGGTGTTCTGGAAGAAGTTGATAAAGCCTGGGCCGGCGATTTCGGCCTTGGTGACACTGGCGTCGGCCGGCAGCGCCGCGATGATTTTTTCCGCCAGGTCGCGGGGTTTCATGCCTGCGGGCTTGGACAGCATCATCGCGATGTTGCTGGCGAAGTCGCCGTGGGTCTTGTCGCGAGTGTTCTCCACTTGGATCGCCGGCGACAGGCCTTCAGGCAACACACCTTCGTTGACGAGTTGGGTGAGGGCTTGCTGGATCAGCTGGCGAATGGTGTCTTTCATGGTGTTCTCTTTCGACCGCAAGCGGCGGCGCGCGATGCGCAGGTGGAAAAACTGGGCATTATCCGTGGCGAGGGCGGGCTTGCCAACCGTTCCAGACCTGTGGAGCTGTTTAAGGACGTTGTGCCCCCTGTAGGAGCGAGCTTGCTCGCGAAAAACCCGAGGGCGCCGCGTGAAATCAGGATACCGCGTTATCGTTAACGTTTTTCGCGAGCAAGCTCGCTCCTACAGGGGACGGCTTAATACAAATCTACCGGGTCTACATCCAGCGACCATCGCACTTGCCGGCCACTGGGCATTTGCTCCAGGGCAAGCAACCAGCTGCTTAATAGCCGATGCAGCGGTGCGCGGGACGTTGCCTGCAAGAGTAGCTGGGCCCGGTAGCGGCCGGCGCGGCGTTCCATGGGCGCGGGCACCGGGCCGAGCAGTTCGATGCCGCTCAGACCCAGCTCTGCCAGCAAACGTTCGGCGGCGCTGCAGGCTTCGTCAAGAAAGGCTTCGGCCTGGCCCGGTTTATGCGCCTCGGCGCGCAGCAGTGCCAGGTGCGAAAACGGCGGCAGCCCGGCGGCGCGGCGTTCGCTCAATGCCTGCTCGGCGAAGGCAAAGTAACCTTGCTCGGTCAGTTGGATCAGCAGCGGGTGGTCGGCCAGGTGTGTCTGGATAATCACCCGGCCCGGCTCTTCGGCGCGCCCGGCGCGGCCGGCGACCTGCACGATCAACTGCGCCATGCGCTCGCTGGCGCGGAAGTCGCCGGAGAATAAACCACCGTCGGCATCCAGGATCGACACCAGGGTCACCCGTGGGAAGTGATGCCCTTTGGCGAGCATTTGCGTGCCAACCAGAATGCACGGCTGGCCTTTCTGGATGGTGGCGAACAATTGGTTCATCGCGTCTTTGCGCGAGGTGCTGTCGCGGTCCACCCGCAGCACCGGGTAATCCGGGAACAGAATGCCCAGGCGCTCTTCGGCGCGTTCGGTGCCCGCGCCGACCGGGCGCAGGTCGACCTTGCCGCATTGCGGGCAGTGGCGCGGCACAGGCTCGACATGGCCGCAGTGATGGCAGCGCAGTTCGCCGTAGCGCTGGTGCACGGTCATGCGCGCATCGCAGCGTTCGCATTCGGACATCCAGCCACAGTCATGGCACAACAGCGTCGGCGCAAAGCCACGGCGATTGAGGAACACCAACACTTGCTGGCCGGCGGCGAGGGTCTGGCCGATGGCTTGCTGCATCGGGCCGGAAATACCGCTGTCCAGCGGACGGCTTTTTACATCCAGGCGCAGGAAACGCGGCTGTTTGGCGCCACCTGCGCGCTCATTCAGGCGTAGCAGGCCATACCGGCCGGTGTAGGCGTTATGCAGGCTTTCCAGGGAAGGCGTGGCCGAGCCGAGCACAATCGGGATGTCTTCCTGGCGTGCGCGTACCAGCGCCAGGTCGCGGGCGTGGTAACGCAGGCCTTCCTGCTGTTTATAGGAGCCGTCGTGTTCTTCGTCGATGATGATCAGCCCCGGATTTTTCATCGGGGTAAACAGCGCCGAGCGGGTGCCGATGATGATGTCGGCTTCGCCGTCCCGCGCCGCTAGCCACGACTCCAGGCGCTCACGGTCGTTGACCGCCGAGTGCACCAGCGCGATGCGGGCGTTGAAACGCTGTTCGAAACGCGCCAGGGTTTGCGGGCCTAGGTTGATCTCGGGGATCAGCACCAGCGCCTGTTTACCGGCTTGCAGGGTTTCGCGGATCAACTGCAAATAGACTTCGGTCTTGCCGCTGCCGGTAACGCCGGCCAGCAGGAACGCGTGGAAGCTGTCGAACCCGGCGCGGATGGCTTCATAGGCGGCGCGTTGTTCGGGGTTCAACGGCAGCTCCGGTTGCGCCAGCCAGTGTTCGTGGCGCGGGTCGGGGGCATGCTTGCGGATTTCCACCTGCACCAGGCCTTTGGCGAGCAACAGGTCGAGGCTGTCTTTGCTCAGCATCAGCTTGCTCAACAGCTGATGGGCGACGCCATGCGGGTGCTGGGCCAGAGTAGCCAGGGCTTCACGCTGGCGCGGGGCGCGGGCGATGCGCGGGTCATCCAGGCGAGCGCCGGGCGTCATCGACCAGAACCGCTCCTGGCGCGCTTCGGCCAGTTCGCCCTGGCGCAGCAGCACCGGCAGCGCCCAGCTCAAGGTGTCGCCCAGGCTGTGCTGGTAATACTGCGCGGTCCACAGGCACAACTTGAACAGCGCGGGGGGCAGCGGCGGTAGGGCGTCGAGGATGGCGATGGCCGGCTTGAGTTTTTCGGCGGGCACTTCGCTGTGGTCGGTGACTTCCACCAGGATGCCGATCATTTCCCGGCGCCCGAACGGCACGCGCACGCGCATGCCTGGCTCCAGCTGCGCACGTGGCACACCGGCCGGGGCCCGATAATCGAACAGGCGGCGCAGGGGCGAGGGCAGGGCTAGGCGCAAAATGGCGTCGGGCACGCGAGAAGTCTCATCTATAAAGGCAGGCGGTGGCGCAGGGGCGGGAGCCTAGCAGACCGACGGTGGAGGTGTCCCGTCTCTGCTGCAGGAAGAAGAGACTTGCGCAGGCGCCGGGATTTTCTGATGAAAGGGCGTGCTCGGCCTTCACCGCCGCTTGCGCGATTGAAAAGGTCTGTTAGAATTCGCGGCCTAATTACGTGCGGTATTCGACAATAGTGTCGAGTGGCGGCACGCTAGCCCGAGGAAGTGCCATGAAAGCCGATATCCATCCAGCGTACGAAACCATCGAAGTCACCTGCAGCTGCGGCAACAAGTTCGAGACTCGTTCGAACCTGTGCAAGCCACTGGGTACTGACGTATGCAACGAGTGCCACCCGTTCTACACCGGTAAGCAGAAAACTCTGGACACCGGCGGCCGTGTACAGCGCTTCGCAGATCGCTTTGGTGCTTTCGGCAAGAAGCCTGCTGCTGCTACTCCAGCAGAGTAAGGCTCAAAGGCCTTATGGGCTTTTGCCAGCTGTTGAAAAAGGCGTCCCTTGTGGGCGCCTTTTTTGTGCCTGGGATTTGGTTCGGCGGGGCCCAGGCCCAGGTGTTTTGCCCGGCGCCGGCCTCCGTGGTGCGTGTAGAAGTACAGCGCGTGGTGGATGGCGACACCGTGCGCCTCAAGGATGGCCGCAGCGTGCGGCTGATCGGCCTCAACGCCCCGGAAACCGGCAAGAAGGGCCGCGCTGACGAGCCCTTTGCCATCGCCGCCCGCCAGCGCTTGCAAGCCTTGGTGAGCGCCAGTGGAGGACGCGTCGGCCTGGTGCCGGGTCGCGAGGCCAAGGATCGCTATGGGCGAACCCTGGCGCACCTTTACGGCGCCGACGGCAACAACCTGGAAGCCCAATTACTGGCCGAGGGCCTGGGTTTTCAGGTGGGTGTCGCGCCCAACGTCGACCTCGTTGCCTGTCAGCAGGCGGCTGAGCACACTGCGCGGCAGGCAGGGCTGGGCCTGTGGCGGCAATCGCCGGTGCAAGGGGGGGGCCGGCTCAAGCAGTCCGGCTTCGCTCTGGTCAGTGGCCGGGTCAGCAAGATCGAACGCAATCGCGGCGGAATCTGGATCGAATTGCAGGGTTCACTGGTATTACGCGTTGCGCCCGATCTGGCCCATCAATTCGACACTGCCATGCTCGGTGGTCTGCAAGGCAAGACAATCGAGGCGCGTGGCTGGGTGCAGGATCGCTCTCGGCGGGGTGGGCACAAAAATGACCAGGCACGTTGGCTGCTGCCGATCACCGACCCCAGCATGCTCAAATTGACGCAATGATAAAAATTGTAGACATTTTTTAAGCCGATTGTGAACAGTCAAGCCCTTGTATCCCGTGGCTTTAGACTAAAGTACGCCGTCGCGGGGCCTTGACACCTGTGACCGACCAGTCTTGTAGGGGCTTTACGACACGCGTATCCTCGGCGGTCCGTCGACCAACAGTAAAAGCGGAATGCCGATATGTCTGATTTGAAAACTGCCGCTCTCGAATATCATGCCAATCCTCGTCCAGGAAAGCTGAGTGTAGAGCTCACCAAAGCCACTGCCACCGCCCGCGACCTGTCGCTGGCCTACAGCCCTGGCGTTGCCGAGCCCGTACGTGAAATCGCCCGCGACCCCGAGCTGGCGTACAAGTACACCGGCAAGGGCAACCTGGTTGCAGTGATTTCTGATGGCACCGCGATCCTGGGCCTGGGTAACCTCGGCCCACTGGCTTCCAAGCCGGTCATGGAAGGTAAGGGCGTGCTGTTCAAGCGCTTTGCCGGCATCGACGTTTTCGACATCGAAGTCGACTCTGAAAGCCCGCAGGCCTTCATCGACACCGTCAAGCGTATTTCCATCACCTTCGGTGGCATCAACCTGGAAGACATCAAGGCACCCGAGTGCTTCGAGATCGAAAAGGCCCTGATCGAACAGTGCGACATCCCGGTATTCCACGATGACCAGCACGGCACCGCGATCGTTACTGCGGCCGGCATGATCAACGCCCTGGAAATCGCCGGCAAAACCCTGAGCGAGGCGAAAATCGTCTGCCTGGGCGCCGGTGCTGCGGCCATTTCCTGCATGAAGCTGATCATCAGCATGGGCGCCAAGCTGGAAAACATCTACATGGTCGACAGCAAGGGCGTGATCCAGTCCGAGCGTACCGACCTGAACCAGTACAAGGCGATGTTCGCCCACCCGTCCTCCAAGCGCACCCTGGCGGATGCCCTCGACGGTGCCGACGTGTTCGTCGGCCTGTCCGGCCCGAACCTGCTGAGCGCCGAAGGCCTGAAGTCGATGGCGCCGAACCCGATCGTGTTCGCCTGCTCCAACCCGGACCCGGAAATCTCCCCGGAACTGGCGCACGCCACCCGCAGCGACGTGATCATGGCCACCGGCCGTTCGGACTACCCGAACCAGGTCAACAACGTGTTGGGCTTCCCGTTCATCTTCCGTGGTGCCCTGGACGTTCGCGCCAAGCGCATCAACGAAGAGATGAAGGTAGCGGCCGCCAACGCCCTGCGTGAACTGGCCAAGCTGCCGGTGCCGCAGGATGTATGCGATGCCTACGGTGGCGCCAAGCTGGAATTCGGGCGTGAGTACATCATTCCCAAACCAATGGATAAGCGCCTGATCACCCTGATCTCCGATGCCGTGGCCAAGGCTGCAATCGAGACCGGTGTGGCAACCCTGCCGTATCCGAAGAACTACCCGCTCAAAAGCGTGGATGATGTGTTCAACGGCTAAGCCGTTGTAGCGCACCAACAAAAAGCCCCGGCTCTCGCGAGTCGGGGCTTTTTTGTGGCTGGCGATTGGCTGATCGTTCCCACGCTCCGCGTGGGAATGCACCCCGTGACGCTCTGCGTCACATGTGCTTGACCACAAAGCCGTGCGCGCACCCTGGACGCAGAGCGTCCAAAGCGGCGTTCCCACGCGGAGCGCGGGAACGAGCGTCATCAGAACAGATCGATCGGCGCACCTTCATCTGCCGGCAGCGGGCTGCCCGGTGCAACCCCGTTGCCCAGCTCATTGACCGACGGCGGCGTGTCTTCGCTCTTGAACAGTTCGAAGTAGGCGTTCGGCGTGCTTGGCGAGGCTGCGCGGCCGCTTACCGGGTCGATGCGCAGGCTAAGGATGCCTTCCGGTTCCGGCTGGGTGTGCAGCGGCTTGTCTTTCAGCGCCGCGCCCATGTAACTCATCCAGATCGGCAGCGCGACGGTGCCACCAAATTCGCGACGGCCCAGGCTCTCCGGCTGGTCGTAACCGGTCCATACGGTGGTCACATAGTCGCCGTTGTAGCCGGAGAACCAGGCATCCTTGGATTCGTTGGTGGTACCGGTCTTGCCGGCGATGTCCGCGCGGCCGAGGGCCAATGCGCGCCGGCCGGTACCCTTCTTGATCACGTCTTGCAGGATGCTGTTGAGGATATAGGTGGTGCGGCCGTCCACGATGCGCTCAGCCACTGCCACTGCCGGTGCCTGCGGCTCGGCCGGCGCGGGGGTGTTTGCGGCAGGCGTCGTGCCTGGGGTTGGCTCGATGGTGATGCCGCCGTTGCTAGGTGCGGCAAGACCATCGGTCGCCGCCACGCCATTGACCACATCGCCGGGCACCCGTGGCGGGTTGGCAGTGAACAGGGTGTCGCCATTGCGGCTTTCGATCTTGTCGATCAGGTACGGCGAGATTTTGTAACCGCCGTTGGCAAAGGTGCTCCAGCCAGTGGCGATTTCCATCGGCGTGAGGGTGGCGGTACCCAGGGCCAGGGACAGGTTCGGCGGCAGGTCAGACTTGGCGAAGCCAAAGCGGGTCATGTAGTCGATGGTCTTGCCCACGCCCATTGCTTGCAGCAGGCGGATCGACACCAGGTTGCGCGACTTGTACAACGCCTCGCGAATGCGGATCGGGCCGAGGAAGGTGTTGGTGTCGTTCTTCGGGCGCCAGACTTTGTCCAGGTACTCATCGACAAACACGATCGGCGCGTCGTTGACCAGGCTGGCGGCGGTATAGCCGTTATCCAGCGCGGCACTGTAGACGAATGGCTTGAAGCTCGAGCCCGGCTGGCGCTTGGCCTGGGTGGCGCGGTTGTAGTTGCTCTGCTCGAAGGCGAAGCCGCCGACCAGGGAGCGGATCGCACCGTTTTGCGGGTCGAGGGACACCAGGGCGCCCTGGGCGACCGGGACCTGGCTGAATTTCAGGCTGTCATCCGCCTGGCGCTGCACGCGGATCAAATCGCCCACCTGCGCCACATCAGACGGCTGCTTGGGCATCGGGCCCATGCTGTTGGTATTCAGGAATGGGCGCGCCCATTTCATGCTGTCCCACGCCACATGCGCTTCGCCGGTGCGGGTCAGCACTTGCACGCCGTCTTTCTTCACCTGGGTGACGATGGCCGGCTCCAGGCCACTGATGGAGCGCTGTTTGCCCAGTTCGGTGGTCCAGGCGCTCAGGGTCTTGCCCGGCAGGCGCGATTCAGGGCCGCGATAGCCGTGGCGCTGGTCATAGGTGATCAGGCCTTCGTGCAGCGAATGGTTGGCAATTTCCTGCAAGTTGCTTGGAACGGTGGTAGTAACACGGAAACCTTCGGTGTAGGCCTCGCTGCCATACCGGCCGACCATCTCGGCACGCGCCATTTCGGCGATATACGGCGCATTCACTTCCGGCGTCGGCACGTGATAGCTGGCGTTCAACGGTTCGGCCACGGCGCTTTCGTAAGCCGCCTGGTCGATCTTGCCGAGCTTGTACATGCGCCCCAGGATCCAGTCGCGCCGCTCCTTGCTGCGCGCCGGGTTGGCCAAGGGGTTGAAGCGCGACGGCGCCTTGGGCAGACCGGCAATCATCGCCATCTGCGCCAGGCTGGCATCACGAATCGACTTGCCGTAGTACACCTGGGAAGCCGCCTCGATGCCGTAAGCGCGGTTGCCCAGGTAAATCTTGTTGACGTACAGCTCGAGAATTTCATCCTTGGTCAGCTGACGTTCAATCTGCAGCGCCAGCAGGATCTCGGTGGCCTTGCGCGAAAAACTGCGCTCGCTGGTGAGGAAGAAGTTCTTCGCCACCTGCATGGTGATGGTGCTGCCGCCGGATTGAATGTGTCCGCTTTTTACCAACTGCGTGGCTGCACGCACCAGGCTGCTGGGGTCGACGCCGTAATGGTTGGCGAAATTATCGTCTTCGGCCGACAGCAACGCGCTGATGAAGTTGGGTGGAATGTCGGCGAAACGGATCGGGGTGCGGCGCATTTCGCCGAACTCCGCGATCAGTTTTTCATCGCTGCTGTAGACCCGCAAAGGAATCTGCAACTGGATACTTCTGAGAGCCTCTACGGACGGCAAACCCGGACTAAGGTAGAGGTAGGCCCCGCTGAGTACGAGCAGCAGCCCGCAGACGATCGCGACAATGGAGTACCCGAAAAACTTCAGCAGACGAATCAAGGCTTTTGGATTTCCAGAGAAATGAAAGAGTTATGCGTCGGGGCATGCATGGCAAACGATGGATCGACCCGGGCAGCAGATAAAAAGCGGGAAAAAACGCTGGGCATTAAAGCATTTTCGCCTTCGGGCGTCATTCGCGCGGCTCAAACAAGTCGACCGAATGCACGCTGCCCGGCGGCAATCAGGCGGTAAGACAGGCAAAGCTTTAGGGAGTTTTATGGGAAAGGGATTTTTCAGTCGCAAACTCGACGTCGTCCTCGGCGTTGACATCAATGACCAGGGTATCAAGCTGGTCGAGCTGGGCCGTTCGGCTCAGGGTTTCAGCATTCAGGGGTATGTCACGCAGGTATTGCCGGCACATGCGGTGGTCGATGGCACATTGCTTGACCTCGACGGCGTAGGGCGGGCGCTGCACCAGGCATTACCTCGCTTGCACAGTGGCACCAGGCACGCGGCCGTGGCGGTAGCGGGCCCTTCGGTCATTACGCGGGTGATCGAAATGGATACGGGCCTGGGCGACGAAGAGATGGCCTGGCAGATACAGATGGAGGCCGACCAGTACATTCCTTATCCTCTGGACGAGGTCGCCATCGATTTCCAGGTGCGCGGGCCGTCGCCCCAGGAAGCGGGGCGGGTCGAGGTGTTGCTGGTGGCGTGCCTGCGTGAGCAGGTCGAGGCCCGCGAGGCGGCGCTGGCCCTGGCCGGGCTGGTGACACAGGTAGTGGATGTCGAAGCGTTTGCATTGGAGCGCGCTTGCCGTCAGGATTTTGCCAGCTTCACGCCGGGTCATCGAGTCGATGGCGCACAATGGGCCGTCGATGCCCAGGGGATGGGAGTGGCTTGCGGGTTAGCCCTGAGGAGTTTCGCTGGATGACACGAATCAATCTTTTGCCCTGGCGCCGAGCACTGGCGGAGCGGCGCCGCAAATATTTCCTGGCACTGTTGCTGGTATTTGCCTGCCTGGCGCTCGCGGCGGTGTGGCTGGCTGACCAGGTGATCGACCAGGCGATCGACCGGCAGGTTACCCGCAATGTGCGCCTGAACGGGGATGTCGCCGTGCAGGACTCACGCATCAAGACCATCGACGACCTGCAGGAGCGAAGCCAGCAATTGGCACAGCGCATGAAGGTCGTGCAGGACCTGCACGATGCGCGCTCTTCCGGTGCTCGGCTGTTCGATCAGTTGGCTCGCGCGATGCCCGATGGCGTTCATCTGCACGAAGTGGTCGCGAGTGGCGATACGATCAGCATCCGCGGCAGTGCCGACAGCAATCAGGATATCGCCCAGTTGATGCGTCGGTTGGAGGCGTCACAGGGTGGCCACTCCGCGCGGCTCGAGCGGGTGCGGGCAGAGGGCGAGCGCGGCGATCACGAGTTTCAGCTGATGGTGCGTCAGGGGGAAACCATCGAGGCGCAACCATGAGCCTGCCCAGGCTCGACTTTTCCGCACTCTCCTACAACGCTGCAAAATGGCCCTGGCCTGGGAAGGCCCTGCTTGGCTGTGCGCTGGCCGGTCTGGTGCTGTTGCTTGGAGAGGGGGTTTACCTGGGGGCTTCGCGGGAGCGACTGCACGGCCTCGAGGCGCGGGAACAGGCGCTGCAAGCGCAGCTCGAAGAAAAAACCGGCTTGGCCGCTGAGCTTGAGGCGTACACCGAACAAGTCAGGGCGATGGAAGAGACTGTCGCGGGCCTTCAGGGGCAGCTGTCCGGTGAGTCCGCAGTGCCGGGCTTGCTGGAAGACATCGCCCGGCTGGCGGTTGCCAAAGGCGTCTGGATCGAGGGCGTCGCGGTGCTGGATGAGGCGTCGCTGCCGTTCCATGTCGAGCAGCCCTTGAAGATTGCCGCTACGGGGGCCTATCACGACTTGGCCGCGTTCGTCAGCGCCCTGGGCGGGTTGCAGCGCATCGTCACGGTGCATGACGTGGCGGTGCGGCCTGAAGGGGCATTGTTACGTCTTGACCTGCTGGCCAAGGCGTATCGAAGTGCGTCCCCAGGCGGCAGCGCCCATGCGATCGTCCCGGCTCCGCGCTTTGTTTATGACTCATCATCCCTGCGCGACCCGTTTCAACGCCCTGCCTTGCAAGCGGAGCACACGCCTGGGCGAGCGGCCCTTGCTCCAGACCTCACTCGGCCTCGCGGGCCGCTGGAGGGCATCGCAATCGAGCAGTTCGCCATGGTCGGTACGCTGTCGGGCGGTGGACGGACCTACGCGCTATTGCGTGCCGGACCGACAGTGCATCGGCTGGCGGTCGGTGACTACCTCGGGCCGGATCATGGCCAGGTCATGTCCATCCAGGACAGTCATGTCGAGCTGATCGAGCGCTTTCCCGATGAACAGGGCCTCTGGCTGGAGCGCCCGCGAACCCTGGTACTGAACATCAACTCATAACGGAATCAAACCATGAAAAGGATTTTCTCGTGCTTCGGTGTGGCGCTATGGATAGCGTTCACGGCGCCGAAGGCCGCTGCTGTACCCAATCGCCTCGACCTGATCCACTTGCCGCCGCCCGAAAGCGCAGCTTCGGTCGGCTACACGGGCGACAAGCTGAACCTTAATTTCCAGAACATCGATCTGCGCGCAGCGCTGCAGCAAATCGCCGATGTCGCAGGCCTCAACCTGGTGGCCGGTGACGAGGTACAAGGTTCGATCACCCTGCGGCTCAAGGAGGTGCCTTGGGACCAGGCGCTGGACCTGGTGCTGCAAGCCAAGGGGTTGGACAAACGGGTGAAGGCCGGCGTATTGCTGGTGGCGCCGGCTGACGAATTGGCCGCTCGCGAACTGCTGACGTTGGAGGCGCGCAAGCAGATGGCTGAGCTGGCACCGTTACGCCGGGAGTTGCTGCAGGTCAATTATGCCAAGGCAGCGGACCTAGCCAAGCTGTTCCAGTCAGTGACCGGCTTTGAAGGCGCGACCGACGAGCGCGGCTCGGTGGCGGTCGATGACCGCACCAACAATATCATCGCCTACCAGACTGGAGAGCGGCTGGAAGAACTGCGGCGGATCGTGGCGCAGTTGGACGTGCCGGTGCGCCAAGTGATGATCGAGGCGCGCATCGTCGAGGCCAATGTCGATTACGACAAAGGCCTGGGCGCGCGCTGGGGCGGGCGGCTCAATCGCGGCAATTGGAGCGCCGGCGGTATTCCCAAGCCCCAGGCGGACGGCGCGCAGCCACCAGAGAACCCACCCAGCTCACCCTTCGTCGACCTGGGTTCGCTGACCGGCACCTCGGGCCTGGGACTGGCCTTTATCACCGACAACCTGCTGCTGGACCTTGAGCTGACCGCCATGGAAAAGTCCGGCAACGGCGAAATCGTCTCACAGCCCAAGGTGGTCACCTCGGACAAGGAAACCGCACGCATCCTCAAGGGCACCGAGATCCCCTATCAGGAATCCACGTCCCAGGGCGCAACCTCGGTGTCTTTCAAGGAAGCCTCGCTGTCATTGGAGGTCACGCCGCAAATCACCCCCGACGATCATGTGATCATGGTGGTCAAGGTTACCAAGGACGAGCCCGACTATCTGAACAAGCTCAACGATGTTCCGCCGATCAAGAAAAACGAGGTCAATGCCAAGGTCCTGGTCAAGGATGGCGAGACCATTGTCATCGGCGGGGTTTTCTCCAATACCCAAAGCAAAGTGGTAGATAAAGTGCCATTTTTAGGCGATGTGCCGTATCTTGGCCGCCTTTTCCGGCGCGATGTGCGGGCGGAGAAAAAATCCGAGCTGCTGGTATTCCTGACTCCGCGTATCATGAATAACCAGGCGATTGCTGTGAGTCGTTGATTCTGTGCGAAATTTGATTCTTGTAGGGCCGATGGGGGCTGGAAAAAGCACCATCGGCCGTTTGCTGGCCAAAGAGCTGCGCCTGCCATTCAAAGATTCCGATAAGGAAATTGAATTGCGCACGGGTGCCAATATCCCATGGATCTTCGATAAGGAAGGCGAGCTGGGCTTTCGCGACCGCGAGCAGGCAATGATTGCCGAACTGTGCGGCTGCGATGGCGTGGTATTGGCCACCGGCGGTGGCGCGGTGATGCGCGATGAAAATCGCCGCGCCCTGCACGCCGGTGGTCGCGTGGTGTACCTGCATGCCTCGGTGGAGCAGCAGGTGGGCCGCACCGCCCGTGATCGCAATCGCCCGTTGCTGCGCACGGCCAACCCGGAAAAAACCCTGCGAGACCTGCTGGCGCTGCGTGATCCGCTGTATCGGGAAATCGCCGATCTGGTGGTGGAAACCGATGAACGGCCGCCGCGAATGGTGGTGGTCGACATTCTTGAGCGCCTGCAACGGCTACCACCCCGTTAAAGCCTGGCCGCAAATGCGCTATTCTCGGCGGCGCGCCATGACCTCGCGAGGTGTGGCGTAGAGCCATCAGGCAGCGTCTGATCCAGGCGTTACCGGTCGTCAAAATATCTTCAACGCGGGGACACATGCAGACACTTAAGGTCGATCTAGGCGAGCGCAGCTACCCGATCCATATTGGCGAAGGCCTGCTGGACCAGCCCGAGCTGCTCGCACCGCATATTGCCGGTCGGCAAGTGGCGATCATCTCCAACGAAACGGTGGCGCCGCTGTATCTTGAGCGTCTGAGCCGCAGCCTGGCGGCGTACTCGGTGATCTCGGTGATCCTGCCCGACGGCGAAGCCCACAAGAACTGGGAAACCCTGCAACTGATTTTCGATGGCCTGCTGAGCGCACGGCATGACCGCCGTACCACCGTGGTCGCCCTGGGCGGCGGTGTGATCGGCGACATGGCCGGCTTCGCGGCCGCCTGCTACCAGCGTGGCGTGGATTTTATCCAGGTGCCGACCACGCTGTTGTCCCAGGTCGATTCGTCTGTGGGCGGCAAGACCGGTATCAACCATCCGCTGGGCAAGAACATGGTCGGCGCGTTCTATCAGCCGCAGGCCGTGCTGATCGACACCGCGACCCTCAACACCCTGCCACCCCGCGAGCTGTCGGCGGGCCTGGCGGAAGTCATCAAGTACGGGCTGATCTGCGACGAGCCCTTCCTGACCTGGCTGGAAGAACACATGGACGCCTTGCGCGCCCTCGACCAGGTGGCACTCACCGAAGCGATTTCCCGCTCCTGTGCGGCCAAGGCGTTGGTGGTGAATGCCGACGAACGGGAGTCCGGTGTGCGGGCTACCCTGAACCTGGGCCACACCTTCGGCCATGCGATCGAAACCCACATGGGCTATGGTGTGTGGCTGCATGGGGAAGCCGTAGCGGCTGGCACCGTGATGGCATTGGAGATGTCGCAGCGCCTGGGCTGGATCAGCGTCCAGGAGCGTGATCGCGGTATCCGTCTGTTCCAGCGCGCCGGTTTGCCGGTGATTCCGCCGTCTGAAATGACCGAGGCGGATTTTCTGGAACACATGGCGATAGACAAGAAAGTGATCGACGGTCGACTGCGACTGGTGCTGTTGCGCCACATGGGCGAAGCGGTGGTGACCGACGATTATCCGAAAGAGATTTTACAGGCCACGCTGGGAGCGGATTACCGCGCCCTGGCCCAGCTTAAAGGTTAATAAGATCCCGATGACTAGTTTGCATGCCGACGAGGCGTTCCTCGGCCACTACCACCTGAGCCACGACCCTTTCGCGCCTCGGGTGCCTGGTTTCAAATTCTTCCCTGCCCAGCGCAAGCCGGTACTGGGGCAATTGCACCATCTCGCGCGCTACAGCCAGTTGCTGCTGGTGGTGACGGGGCCGTTGGGCAGCGGCAAGACCTTGCTGCGCCAGGCGCTGGTTGCCAGCACCAACAAGCAATCGGTGCAGAGCGTCGTCGTCTCGGCCCGTGGTGCCGGTGACGCGGCCGGCGTGTTGCGCCAGGTGGCGCAGGCGTTGGACGTAGCCAACCCTGAGCCGAATGCGATTCTCAAGCAGGTGGTGCAACTGGGCCTGACCGGCCAGGAAGTCTATCTGTTGGTGGATGACGCCGAGCAGCTCGACGAATCTGCCCTGGAAGCCCTGTTGGCGCTGGCGGCGGGTACCCCGGAAGGGCGTCCCCATGTGTTCCTGTTTGGTGAGTCGTCGCTGATCGCCGATCTGGAGCAGATCAGCGGTGAACAAGAGCTGTTTCACGTCATCGAATTGCAGCCGTACGAAGAAGAAGAGACCCGCGAATACCTGGCTCAACGCCTCGAGGGCGCGGGGGCGGGTATCGAACTTTTCTCCGCTGCGCAGATCTCTGATATTCACGAAAGCTCCGATGGCTGGCCTGGCAACATCAATCAGGTTGCCCGCGATGCAATGATCGAAGCCATGATTGCCAGCCGCTCTGCGGTCAAGCGTCCAAAGATGGGGTTCACTATGCCTAAGAAGCACGTATTGGCTATTTCTGCCGTTGTCGTGGTCGCTGTTGCCGCCGCCTGGTTGATCCCGGGCCGCAGCAAGGCGCCGACAACCGCTGGCGCGCCAACCGAACAGGCGCAGTTGCCACTGGGCAAGCCCACGCCGAACGTCGAATTCGCCAATTCCGGCCAGCCGACCAACCTGCCGATGGTCGGCCAACCTGTGATGCGCGGCCCGTTGGCCGAAGAAGCCGGTGGCATCTCTGAAGGCGACGACGGCGTGCCGGTGGAAGGCTCCAGCGCGACACCGCCAACCGTGACCACCACCGCGCCACCTGCGGGCGTGCCTGCCGGTACGCCAGCGACGCCGGTTGCACCAGTTGCCAAGCCGACCCCGGCGCCGACGATTGCCACAGCCAAGCCTGCGCCTGCGCCGGTGACCAAGCCCGCGCCAACGCCTGCTCCAGCGGCCAAGCCTGCGGCCACCGTTGCCAAGGCCGGCGCTGCCGGCAGCAGCTGGTACAGCAGCCAGCCCACCGGCAACTTCGTGGTGCAGATACTCGGCACCAGCTCCGAGGCCAACGCCCAGGCGTTCGTCAAAGAGCAGGGCGGCCAGTACCGTTATTTCAAGAAAGTGCTCAACGGCAAGCCGCTGTATGTGATCACCTACGGCAGCTTCCCAAGCCGCGCCGCAGCCGATTCCGCCATCAAGGCCTTGCCAGCGAAGGTTCAGGCTGGTAAACCTTGGCCTCGCACTGTTGCCAGCGTTCAACAAGAACTGGCAACAACTCGCTGAAGATCCGGCGGCCTTACCCAGGCCGCCCTCCCGGCACCTCAAAAAACTACAACAGCGTGCAGCCCTGAAGGCCGCGCGCTTTGTGGTGTCTGCGTCACGGTAGCTTTTGAGTCGTAGCGGTCAGAATTAAAAAAGTTTTGACTAGCACAGCATATCGCTTTAAACCTTTCATAAATGCGACATAGATTTGCGACATTTCGTCGCTAAATTTGTGAGCGTCTGTGACGGTGTGTACAATGACCTCCCTTTTGCCCCCGCTAAGCCGGCGTACGTTCGGCGTGGAAGGTAACCGGTTGAATTGAAAAGAAATTTGCCTCGATATAAGAGGCAGCCTGGTGAGAAAGTGTCTATGAAAGCAGGTCTGTACCAACCCGATGAATTCAAGGATAACTGCGGTTTCGGCCTGATAGCCCACATGCAGGGCGAGCCCAGTCATACCCTTTTGCAAACGGCCATCGAGGCCCTGACCTGCATGACCCACCGCGGTGGGATCAACGCCGACGGCAAGACCGGTGACGGTTGCGGCTTGCTGATTCAAAAGCCCGACCAGTTCCTGCGCGCGGTCGCCAAAGAGCACTTCGCCGTCGAACTGCCCAAGCAGTACGCCGTGGGCATGGTGTTCTTCAACCAGGACCCGGTCAAAGCCGAAGCCGCTCGCGAAAACATGAACCGCGAGATCGTTGCTGCCGGCCTGCAACTCGTCGGCTGGCGCAAAGTGCCGATCGACACCAGCGTACTCGGCCGCCTGGCCCTGGAGCGCCTGCCGCAGATCGAACAAGTGTTCATCGCAGGCGACGGCCTGAGCGACCAGGACATGGCGATCAAGCTGTTCACGTCCCGCCGTCGTTCGTCGGTGGCCAACGCCGCCGATACCGACCACTACATCTGCAGCTTTTCCCACAAGACCATCATTTATAAAGGCCTGATGATGCCGGCGGACCTCACCGCCTTTTATCCGGACCTGAGCGATGAGCGCCTGCAAACCGCAATCTGCGTGTTTCACCAGCGCTTCTCCACCAACACCCTGCCGAAATGGCCGCTGGCCCAGCCATTCCGCTTCCTCGCCCACAACGGCGAGATCAATACTATTACCGGCAACCGCAACTGGGCCGTGGCCCGTCGCACCAAGTTCGCCAATGATTTGATGGACCTGGAAGAGCTCGGCCCGCTGGTCAATCGCGTGGGTTCCGACTCCTCCAGCATGGACAACATGCTCGAGCTGATGGTCACCGGCGGCATCGACCTGTTCCGTGGCGTGCGCATGATCATTCCGCCAGCGTGGCAGAACGTCGAGACTATGGACCCCGACCTGCGGGCGTTCTATGAGTACAACTCGATGCACATGGAACCGTGGGACGGCCCGGCCGGCGTGGTCATGACCGATGGTCGCTACGCGGTGTGCCTGCTCGACCGCAACGGCCTGCGCCCGGCGCGTTGGGTCACCACCACCAACGGCTTTATCACCCTGGCGTCGGAAATCGGCGTGTGGGACTACAAGCCTGAAGACGTGATCGCCAAAGGCCGCGTAGGCCCTGGGCAGATCCTCGCCGTGGACACCGAAACCGGGCAGATCCTCGATACCGACGCCATCGACAACCGTTTGAAGTCCCGTCACCCGTACAAGCAATGGCTGCGCAAGAACGCCCTGCGCATCCAGGCGACCATGGAAGACAACGACCACGGTTCGGCTTTCTACGACGTCGACCAGCTCAAGCAATACATGAAGATGTACCAGGTCACGTTCGAAGAGCGCGACCAGGTGCTGCGTCCGCTCGGCGAGCAAGGCTACGAGGCGGTTGGCTCCATGGGCGACGACACGCCGATGGCCGTGCTGTCCCAGCGTGTGCGCACGCCGTACGACTACTTCCGCCAGCAATTCGCCCAGGTGACCAACCCACCGATCGATCCGCTGCGCGAAGCCATCGTGATGTCCCTGGAAGTGTGTCTGGGTGCCGAGCGCAATATTTTCCAGGAATCGCCGGAGCACGCTTCGCGCGTGATCCTCAGCTCGCCGGTCGTTTCCCCGGCCAAGTGGCGCTCCTTGATGACCCTGGAGCGGCCGGGCTTCGACCGCCAGATCATTGACCTGAACTACGACGAGAGCCTCGGCCTTGAAGCCGCTGTGCGCAACGTCGCCGACCAGGCCGAAGAAGCCGTGCGCGCCGGTCGTACCCAGATCGTGCTGACCGACCGTCATATCGCCCCAGGCAAGCTGCCGATCCATGCCGCCCTGGCAACGGGCGCGGTGCACCACCGCCTGACTGAAAAAGGCCTGCGTTGCGACTCCAACATCCTCGTGGAAACCGCCACCGCCCGTGACCCGCATCACTTCGCCGTGTTGATCGGTTTCGGCGCCTCGGCTGTGTATCCGTTCCTTGCGTACGAAGTGCTCGGCGATCTGATTCGTACCGGTGAGGTGCTGGGCGACCTCTACGAAGTGTTCAAGAACTACCGTAAGGGCATCACCAAAGGCTTGCTGAAGATTCTGTCGAAGATGGGCATCTCCACCGTCACCTCCTACCGTGGCGCGCAACTGTTCGAAGCCATCGGCCTGTCCGAAGAAGTCTGCGAGCTGAGCTTTCGTGGCGTGCCGAGCCGCATCAAGGGCGCGCGTTTCGTCGACATCGAAGCCGAACAGAAAGCCCTGGCGGCCGAAGCCTGGAGCGCGCGCAAGCCGATCCAGCAGGGCGGCCTGCTCAAGTTCGTGCATGGTGGCGAATACCATGCCTACAACCCGGACGTGGTCAGCACCCTGCAAGCCGCCGTGCAGCAGGGCGACTACGCCAAGTTCAAGCTGTACACGAGCCTGGTGGATAACCGCCCGGTGTCGATGATCCGCGACCTGTTCAAGGTCAAGACCCTGGACACGCCGCTGGCTATCAGCGAAATCGAACCGCTGGAATCGATCCTCAAGCGCTTCGACTCCGCCGGTATTTCCCTGGGCGCTTTGTCGCCCGAGGCTCACGAAGCCCTGGCCGAAGCTATGAACCGCCTGGGTGCGCGTTCCAACTCCGGCGAAGGCGGTGAAGACCCGGCGCGTTACGGCACTATCAAGAGTTCGAAAATCAAGCAGGTTGCCACCGGCCGTTTCGGGGTGACCCCGGAATACCTGGTCAACGCCGAAGTGCTGCAGATCAAAGTTGCGCAGGGCGCCAAGCCCGGTGAAGGCGGCCAACTGCCCGGCGGCAAGGTCAACGGCCTGATCGCCAAGTTGCGCTATGCGGTACCCGGCGTGACCCTGATTTCGCCGCCGCCGCACCACGACATCTATTCGATTGAAGATTTGTCGCAGCTGATTTTCGACCTCAAACAAGTCAATCCGCAGGCGCTGGTCTCGGTGAAACTGGTAGCAGAAGCGGGCGTGGGCACCATCGCCGCCGGCGTGGCCAAGGCCTATGCCGACCTGATCACCATCTCCGGCTACGACGGCGGTACCGGCGCATCGCCGCTGACCTCGATCAAATACGCCGGTGCGCCATGGGAACTCGGCCTGGCCGAAACCCACCAGACCCTGCGCGGCAACGACCTGCGCGGCAAAGTCCGGGTACAGACCGATGGTGGCCTGAAAACCGGCCTCGACGTGATCAAGGCCGCGATCCTCGGCGCCGAGAGCTTCGGCTTCGGCACCGCGCCAATGATCGCCCTGGGCTGCAAATACCTGCGCATCTGCCACCTGAACAACTGCGCCACCGGCGTTGCGACGCAGAACGAGAAGCTGCGCAAGGATCACTACATCGGCACCGTCGACATGGTGGTGAATTTCTTCACCTACGTCGCCGAAGAGACCCGTGAGTGGCTGGCCAAGCTGGGCGTGCGCTCGCTGGAAGAGCTGATCGGTCGTACCGATTTGCTGGATATCCTCGAAGGCCAGACCGCCAAGCAACAGCACCTGGACCTGACGCCGCTGCTGGGCAGCGATCACATCCCGGCAGACAAGCCACAATTCTGCCAGGTGGACCGCAACCCACCGTTCGACAAGGGCCTGTTGGCCGAGAAGATGGTCGACCTGGCCGGTTCGTCGATCAACGATGCCAGCGGTGGCGAATTTGCCCTGGATATCTGCAACTGCGACCGTTCCATCGGCGCTCGTGTTTCCGGCGAAATCGCACGCAAGCACGGCAACCAGGGCATGGCGAAAGCGCCGATCACCTTCCGCTTCAAGGGCACTGCGGGCCAGAGCTTCGGCGTGTGGAACGCCGGCGGCCTGCACATGTACCTCGAAGGCGACGCCAACGACTACGTGGGCAAGGGCATGACCGGCGGCAAGCTGGTGATCGTTCCGCCACTCGGCAGCGTCTACAAGTCGCAGGACAGCGCCATCATCGGCAACACCTGCTTGTACGGCGCCACCGGTGGCAAGCTGTTCGCCGCCGGTACCGCCGGTGAGCGTTTCGCCGTGCGTAACTCCGGTGCCCACACCGTGGTGGAAGGCACCGGCGATCACTGCTGCGAGTACATGACCGGGGGCTTTGTCGCGGTACTGGGCAAGACCGGTTACAACTTCGGTTCGGGCATGACCGGCGGTTTCGCGTACGTGCTCGACCAGGACAACACCTTCGTCGACAAGGTCAACCACGAGTTGGTCGAGATCCAGCGGATCAGCGGCGAAGCCATGGAGTCCTACCGTAACCACTTGCAGCACGTGCTGGACGAGTACGTCGAGGAAACCGGCAGCGAATGGGGGCGTAACCTCGCCGAAAACCTCGATGATTACCTGCGTCGTTTCTGGCTGGTCAAGCCCAAGGCTGCCAACCTGAAATCGTTGCTTTCCAGCATCCGTGCCAACCCGCAGTGATATGCGCCTGAACAGTTTGATGAGGTTTTAACATGGCTGAACGTCTGAATAACGACTTCCAGTTCATCGATGTCGGGCGCAAAGATCCGAAGAAGAAACTGTTGCGTCAACGCAAGAAAGAGTTCGTGGAGATCTACGAACCCTTCAAACCCCAGCACTCGGCCGATCAGGCCCACCGCTGCCTGGGGTGCGGTAACCCGTATTGCGAATGGAAATGCCCGGTGCACAACTTCATTCCCAACTGGCTCAAGTTGGTGGCCGAGGGCAACATCCTCGCCGCCGCCGAGCTGTCGCACCAGACCAACACCCTGCCGGAAGTCTGCGGCCGGGTGTGCCCGCAGGACCGTCTGTGCGAGGGTGCCTGCACCCTCAACGACGGCTTCGGTGCGGTGACCATCGGTTCGGTAGAGAAATACATCACCGACACCGCGTTCGCCATGGGCTGGCGGCCGGACATGTCCAAGGTCAAGCCGACCGGCAAGCGCGTGGCGATCATCGGCGCCGGCCCTGCGGGCCTGGGCTGTGCCGACGTGCTGGTGCGTGGCGGCGTGACTCCGGTGGTGTTCGACAAGAACCCGGAAATCGGCGGCCTGCTGACCTTCGGCATCCCCGAGTTCAAGCTGGAAAAGACCGTACTGAGCAACCGTCGCGAAGTGTTCACCGGCATGGGCATCGAGTTCCGCCTGAACACCGAGATCGGCAAAGACATCACCATGGAGCAACTGCTCGCCGAATACGATGCGGTATTCATGGGCATGGGCACCTACACTTACATGAAGGGCGGCTTTGCCGGTGAAGACCTGCCGGGCGTGTATGACGCGCTCGACTTCCTGATCGCCAACGTCAACCGCAACCTGGGCTTTGAAAAGTCGCCGGAAGATTTCGTCGACATGAAAGGCAAGAAGGTCGTGGTGCTCGGCGGTGGCGACACCGCGATGGACTGCAACCGCACCTCGATCCGCCAGGGCGCCAAGTCGGTGACCTGTGCGTATCGTCGTGACGAAGCCAACATGCCCGGTTCGCGCAAAGAGGTGAAGAACGCCAAGGAAGAAGGCGTGAAATTCCTCTACAACCGCCAACCGATCGCGATTGTAGGTGAAGACCGCGTCGAAGGCGTGAAGGTGGTCGAGACCCGTCTCGGCGAACCCGACGCCCGTGGCCGTCGCAGCCCCGAGCCGATCCCGGGTTCCGAAGAAATCATCCCGGCCGACGCCGTGGTCATCGCGTTCGGTTTCCGCCCAAGCCCGGCGCCGTGGTTCGAGCAGTTCGAAATTCAGACCGACAGCCAGGGCCGTGTTGTGGCCCCGGAGCAAGGCCAGTACAAGCACCAGACCAGCAACCCGAAAATCTTCGCCGGTGGCGATATGGTGCGCGGCTCTGACCTGGTGGTAACCGCGATCTTCGAAGGCCGCAATGCCGCCGAAGGCATCCTGGACTACCTGCAAGTCTGACCCCGATCCCCGCTTGAAATGGGATCAAAATGTGGGAGGGGGCTTGCTCCCGATAGCGGTGTGTCAGTCTCAGTATCTATAACTGAGCCACCGCAATCGGGAGCAAGCCCCCTCCCACATTGGTTTTGCAGCGTTTCCATGTCCGCGACAAATTGACCCGATAGACAAAAGGCACGGCGCATTCCGTGCCTTTTGCGTCGCGCTCTGAGAAAATGCCCGCACTTTTTTTGCGGATGCCGACATGACTGCCCTCAAGAACGACCGTTTCCTTCGTGCCCTGCTCAAGCAGCCCGTAGACGTCACGCCCGTGTGGATGATGCGTCAAGCCGGTCGCTACCTGCCGGAATACCGCGCCAGTCGCGCCAATGCCGGCGACTTCATGAGCCTGTGCATGAACCCTACGTTCGCCTGCGAAGTCACGATGCAGCCGCTGGACCGCTACCCGCAGCTGGATGCGGCCATCCTCTTCTCCGATATCCTCACCATCCCGGACGCCATGGGCCAAGGCCTGTACTTCGAGACCGGCGAAGGTCCGCGTTTCAGGAAAGTCGTCA
Source organism: Pseudomonas sp. R11-23-07 (assembly GCF_003852295.1). NCBI lineage: Bacteria > Pseudomonadati > Pseudomonadota > Gammaproteobacteria > Pseudomonadales > Pseudomonadaceae > Pseudomonas > Pseudomonas sp. R11-23-07. The sequence goes on along the minus strand of NZ_CP027761.1, from coordinate 5,219,530 downwards.
GTACCCTGGCCGATATCGAAGCCTTGCCGATCCCTGATCCGCACAAAGACCTCGGCTACGTGATGGATGCCGTCAGCACCATCCGCCGCGAGCTCAACGGCCGCGTGCCACTGATCGGTTTCTCCGGCAGCCCATGGACCCTGGCCACTTATATGGTCGAAGGCGGCTCGTCGAAAGACTTCCGCAAGACCAAGGCCATGCTCTACGACAACCCGCAGGCCATGCACCTGCTGCTGGACAAGCTGGCGCAGTCGGTCACGTCCTACCTCAATGGCCAGATCATGGCCGGCGCGCAAGCGGTGCAGATTTTCGATACCTGGGGCGGCAACCTGTCGGCGGCGGCGTACCAGGAATTCTCCCTGGCCTACATGCGCAAGATCGTCAGCGGCCTGATCCGCGAACACGAAGGCCGCAAGGTGCCGGTGATCCTGTTCACCAAGGGTGGTGGCCTGTGGCTGGAAAGCATCGCCGACGCCGGTGCCGATGCCCTGGGCCTGGACTGGACCTGCGATATCGGCGAAGCCCGCCGCCGCGTTGGTAACCAGGTCGCGCTGCAAGGCAACATGGACCCGACCGTGCTGTACGCCAAGCCGGAAGCGATCCGTACCGAAGTCGGGCGCATCCTTGCCAGCTACGGCAAAGGCACCGGGCACGTGTTCAACCTGGGTCATGGCATCACCCCGGAGGTGAACCCGGAACATGCCGGCGCGTTCCTGCGCGCGGTGCACGAGCTGTCGGCGCAATATCACGAGTAACACGCAAGACCAATGTGGGAAGGGGTTGCTCCCTCCCACATTTTGACCTGTGAATACATTTCAACGGTGGGTGGAGACTTGCCCCCGATAGCGCCAGTGCAGCCAGCACTGCTCATAAAGTGAACACCCAAGCCTAAAGCGCCACCTTTTAGCGCGTCGCAAATAGATAAGTAGCTCGCGAACGATTTCTCCCTCGACCACCCGTCCCCCGTGCGTTGGGTGACAGACTTCTCCTACGCCCGCAAAGCGCCTTCCCACAAGTGCTACCGATCTGCTCACGGCCCTCTGGCCTTCGGCCTCGTGCGTCATATCCCGCGTTTAATCGGCGGGCTTATATAGACGCATCAACAGGTCGTTTTCAGGATTTGTTGAATGGCCATTCAATTTCAGGCATGGCATTTGCTCTATCAATTCAAAGCCTCTCTCCCTCTCAGGAGATGAGCGCAATAACAAGAGCCTCGCCTGAGGCCATCACCCGCTTTGTGTGAGGAGATACTGCGATGACGTCGTTCAACTCAGGGGCCCAACCCCAGAACCGTGCGCCTCAATCCATCGGCTTTTTGCTGCTGGACAATTTCACGCTGATTTCCCTGGCGTCGGCCGTGGAACCGCTGCGCATGGCCAACCAGCTGTCCGGCCGCGAGTTGTATCGCTGGACCACCCTGAGTGTCGACGGCAACCAAGTATGGGCCAGTGACGGCCTGCAGATCACCCCCGATGCCGCCATGCACAAGGCCCCGGCCCTGGACACGGTGATCGTGTGCGGTGGCGTGGGCATCCAGCGCACCGTCACCCGCGAACACGTGTCGTGGCTGCAAAGCCAGGCGCGTCAATCCCGTCGTCTCGGTGCGGTCTGCACCGGCAGTTGGGCCCTGGCCTGTGCGGGCCTGCTCGACGGTTTCGATTGCAGCGTGCATTGGGAATGCCTGGCGTCGATGCAGGAAGCGTTTCCCCGCGTGGCCATGAGCACACGCCTGTTCACCCTCGATCGCAACCGTTTCACCAGCTCCGGCGGCACCGCGCCGTTGGACATGATGCTGCACCTGATCAGCCGCGACCACGGCCGTGAGCTGTCGGCCGCCATCTCCGAGATGTTCGTGTACGAACGCATCCGCAACGAACAGGATCACCAGCGTGTGCCGCTCAAGCACATGCTCGGCACCAACCAGCCGAAGCTGCAGGAAATCGTGGCGCTGATGGAAGCCAACCTGGAAGAGCCCATCGACCTGGACGAGCTGGCGGTCTATGTCGCCGTGTCGCGTCGCCAGCTGGAGCGGTTGTTCCAGAAATACCTGCACTGTTCGCCGTCGCGCTACTACCTCAAGTTGCGCCTGATCCGTGCGCGGCAGTTGCTCAAGCAAACGCCGATGTCGATCATCGAAGTGGCGTCGGTGTGCGGGTTTGTGTCCACCCCGCATTTCTCCAAGTGCTACCGCGAATACTTCGGCATTCCACCGCGCGATGAGCGTGTAGGCTCCAACACCACCCAGCAGGTGGCGATGCTGCCGATTCCGCAGGCGCTGGTATTGTCACCGTTGTCGGGGCCGATGTCGGCGTTGAGCCAGGCCAGGAATGAGTCGACTTTTGCCAGTGTAAGGCTCTAACTGTAGGAGCGAGCTTGCTCGCGAAAAAAGCAAGAGCGACGCGGGGTAACTGGGGCCCCGCGTCATCGTTGACGATCTTCGCGAGCAAGCTCGCTCCTACAGGGAAGGTGGCTGTCAGGCGCCGCGGTTCTGCTTGAACCGCATCAAAGCCGGCAACAACTGTTTATCGATCGCCTGACGCACCGCCGGCAGAATCGTCGCGCTGCCGCCGTACATCTGCTCAACCATGCCCTTGAGCGCTTTGGCCCGGGCCTCGCTCAAACCGCGTACGGCGCACTCGCAAGCCTGCTCGGCGCTGGCACCGCTGGACACTTCGAAACCCAACGAGCGCAGTTGGCCCAGCAGGTCATCCTGGTCAATCAAATCCGCATGCATCATGACGTTTATCCTGGTGAGGGGAGCGGGGTTCGACCTCGATTCTGGTAGCCGCCCAGGCGGTCGGCAAGGGCAGAATGCTTGAATGCCTCAGATGGCTATGAGGGTGTCGTTTTCGAGCCATGCACCGGGTGCACTTACCGGCACACTGGTCCCAGGCACGCAGCTTGATGGTTTGGTCACCCTCCGGATGCACGGCTCACACAAGGCACTCTGCCCCGATCCAGTCACGGCTGGCTCGGGGCTTTTTTTGCCGGCAAGCCAATGACACGGCCAAGCAGGGCGGGCATTGGTAGCTCGGCCTGTGCGGCGCTGATAGCCGTCAGCCTTTCCAGCGTGGCCTCGGTGAACGGCGTGGCATGCGGCCCTGCCAGGTCGACATGGAGCAGCATCTGTTCGTTGCCAGCCAGTTCCTTGTCATCGTCCACCGGGTGCAGACTGTGATAGAGATGCAGACGCTTGGCGTCGTGGGCGATCAGTTGGGTGCGCACCTCCACCTTGGCACCCAGCTTCACTTCGTGCAGGTAGTTCAGATGCAATTCCAGGGTGAACAGCGAGTGGCCGCTGGCTTCGCGGTTATCACTGTCCAGGCCCAGCATGTCCATCAGTGCGTCGGTGGCGTAGCTGAAGATCAGCAGGTAGAACGCATCGCGCAGGTGGCCGTTGTAGTCGACCCATTCAGGCAGGATTTGAGTGGTGTAGGTTTTCAATGCGGGCATGGATCCAGACTCGGTCAAGAATGTGGGTTATTCGGCGAAGCTCATGCCGTGTTTGGCTTTAGTCACTTTGACTGCCTCCAATACCGCCAGCAGGCAATCATCACGATAGCGCTCCAGCGCCGCAATGCTGTGTTTGCCTAACTGGTCGCGGGTGCCATCGACCACATCGTCGATCAATTTGTCGGTGAGTTCCGGCGCCGGCAAATAGGTCCACGGCAACTGCAATGCCGGACCGAACTGCGCCATGAAGTGGCGCATGCCCGCATCGCCACCGGCCAGGGTGTAGGTGAGGAAGGTGCCCATGAACGACCAGCGCAGCCCGGCGCCAAAGCGAATCGCGTCGTCGATTTCGCCGGTGGTCGCCACGCCATCGTTGACCAGGTGCAGCGCCTCGCGCCACAGCGCTTCCAGCAGGCGGTCAGCAATAAACCCCGGCACTTCCTTGCGCACGTGCAGTGGGCGCATGCCGAGGGATTCATAGACCTTGATCGCGGCCTGGATCGCCTCCGGCGCGGTGTGCTTGCCGCCGACCACTTCCACTAACGGCAGCAGGTAAACCGGGTTGAACGGGTGGCCAACCACGCAACGCTCCGGGTGGGTCGAACCCTCATAGAATTCACTTGGCAATAGCCCGGACGTGCTCGAGCCGATCAACGCATTCGGCTTGGCTGCGGCGCTGATCTTGCTGTGCAAATCCAGTTTCAGCTCCAGGCGTTCCGGGGCGCTTTCCTGGATGAAGTCGGCGTCCCTTACACATTCCTCGATGGTGGCAACAAAGCGCAGGCGCGCCTGGGATGCTCCCGGCGCCAGGCCTTGTTGCTCCAGGGCGGCCCAGGCGTTGGCGACACGTTTGCGCAGGGCCGCTTCGGCGCCGGGCGCCGGGTCCCAGGCCACGACGTCCAGGCCGTGGGCGAGGGCGCGGGACACCCAGCCGCTGCCGATAACGCCGCTGCCGAGGGCGGCGAAGGTCTTGATTTCGGTGATAAAGCTCATTGGCACATTCCTAAAGCGTTCGGTGATCCCTTGTGGGAGGGGGCTTGCTCCCGATGACGGTGTTTCAGTCATGCATCTTTAGGCTGAGCCACCGCTATCGGGAGCAAGCCCCCTCCCACATTTTTGATTTGGTTTCGGCAGGGACTAGCCGCGTTTGGCCAGGCCCATCTTGATGCGGCCTTCCGCCGGGGTCATGACTCGCGCGCCCAGGCGGCTGAGGATTTCACCGGCGCGCTCCACCAACTGCCCATTGGTGGCAAGCACGCCTTTGTCCAGCCACAGGTTGTCTTCCAGGCCGACCCGCACATTGCCGCCCAGCAGCACCGCCTGCGCCGCCATCGGCATCTGCATGCGGCCGATGCCGAAGCCGGCCCACACGGCGTCGGCGGGCAGGTTGTCGACCATGGCTTTCATGGTGGTGGTGTCGGCGGGGGCGCCCCACGGGATGCCCAGGCACAGTTGAAACAGTGGGTTGTCGAGCAGGCCTTCCTTGATCATCTGCTTGGCGAACCACAGGTGGCCGGTGTCGAAAATCTCCAGCTCGGCTTTAACGCCCAGCGCCTGGATACGCTTGGCGCCGGCGCGCAATTGCGCCGGAGTGGACACGTAAATGGTGTCGCCATCGCCGAAGTTCAGGGTGCCGCAATCGAGGGTGCAGATTTCCGGCAGCAATTGCTCGACATGGGCCAGGCGCGTCAGTGGGCCGACCAGGTCGGTGTTGGGACCAAACTCCATGGGGTGCTCGCCACTGCCGATCTCCAGGTCGCCGCCCATGCCGGCAGTGAGGTTGACGATGATGTCGATGTCGGCCTCGCGGATGCGCTCCATCACTTCGCGGTACAGCGCCACGTCGCGGCTGAACTTGCCGGTGTGCGGGTCACGCACGTGGCAGTGCACCACGGTCGCGCCGGCTTTGGCGGCTTCCACGGCGGCGGCCGCGATTTGTTTGGGGGTGACCGGCACGTGCGGGCTTCTGGCGGTCGTGTCGCCAGCACCGGTGAGTGCGCAGGTGATGATGACGTCGTGGTTCATGAGGCGGTTCCTTGCAGGCGTGGGGGTGCTGTTCGCAGCCGGTCGGGGCTGCGAAGCGGTGTCTGGAAAAGGTTATTTAACGGTCAGTTGGAGGTTGGCCGCCGCCGGCTTGCCATCGAAGGTGGTCACACCTTCCAGCCAGCGCGCTTGGTCTTGCGGGTGATCCTTGAGCCACTGCTTGGCCGACTCGATGGGATCCTTGTGATCCAGCAAGGGCTGCATCATCCGGCTCTCATCGGCGGCGGTGAAGGTCAGGTTGGTCAGCAGCTTGTGTACGTTGGGGCACTGCTCGGCATAGGTCGGTGAGGTGACGGTCCACACGGTCGCCCTGCCTTCATTCGGCCCCAGGGCGTCGTCGCTGCCGGTGAGGTAAGTCATCGCCACGTTGACGTTCATCGGGTGCGGCGCCCAGCCGAAGAACACCACGGGCTCCTTGCGCCGTACCGCACGGTCGACTGCAGAGAGCATGGCGGCTTCGCTGGATTCGACCAGTTGGAACTTGCCCAGGCCGAACTGGTTCTTGGCGATCATGGCCTTGATCTGGGTATTGGCGCCCGAACCCGGCTCGATGCCGTAGATCTTGCCGCCCAACTCTTTTTCGAAGCGGGCGATGTCGGCAAAGGTTTTCAAGCCCTTGTCCGCCAGGTAAGTCGGCACCGCGAGGGTGGCGCGGGCGTCTTCCAGGCTCGGTTTGTCGAGCACTTTGACTTGCTTGGCGTCGACGAACGGCGTGATGGTCTGGGTCATCAACGGGTTCCAGTAGCCCAGGAACAGATCCAGGCGCTGGTCGCGAATGCCGGCAAAGATGATCTGCTGGGACGCGCTGGTTTGTTTGGTCTTGTAGCCGAGACCGTCGAGCAGCACTTGGGTCATGGCGCTGGTGGCGATCACGTCGGTCCAGTTCACCACGCCCAGGCGCACGTTCTGGCAGGAAGCGGCATCCGCTGCCATGACGGGGGCGCTCAAAATAGCGCTGACGCTGAGTGCAAGCACGCTGCGGCTGATCAGTCGGTTCATGGTGGAGCCCTCGGCAGGTCGTTATTGTGGGGTCCGGCGTCTTTGCGCGCCGTGCAGCCAAGTTACGTACCTTGAGCAGCGCCGAAACGCACAGCGGCGACCGGCTCTTGCACTGCAGCGACCTGCGCGCTTGAATCCGCCCTTGAACGGGAGTATCACAGTGCCACGCTGGTCGTCCTACGAGAGCGCCATCATGTCCCAGGATTTTTATTTTTTGCTGATGCCGGGGTTCTCGGCGATTGGGTTTATTTCCGCGCTGGAACCGTTGCGGGTGGCGAATCGCTTCCGTGGCGAGCTGTACCGCTGGCATGTCTTGAGCGCCGATGGCGGTGCGGTACTGGCGAGCAATGGCATGTCGGTCAATGCCGACGCCGCGTTGGAACCGCTGAAAAAGGGTGCGACGCTGTTGGTGGTGGCCGGCTTCGAACCGCTGCAGTTCGCCACGCCGACGCTGGATCACTGGCTGCGCCGTCTCGACCACGACGGCGTGACCCTCGGCGCCATCGACACCGGCGCCTGCGTGCTGGCCGAAGCCGGCCTGCTCGACGGCCACCGCCTGACCTTGCACTGGGAAGCCATCGATGCGTTCAAGGAATCGTATCCGCACCTGAGCGTCACCCAGGAACTGTTCGAGATCGACCGCCGTCGCATCACCTGTGCCGGCGGCACCGCGTCCATCGACCTGATGCTCGACCTGATCGCCCAGGCCCACGGCCCTGACCTGGCGATTCAGGTCTCCGAACAGTTCGTACTGGGCCGCATCCGCCCGCGCAAAGACCACCAGCGCATGCAGATCGCCACGCGCTACGGCATCAACAACAAAAAACTGGTGCAGGTGATCGGCGAGATGGAGCAACACACCGAGCCGCCCCTGAGTACCCTGGCCCTGGCCGACGCAATTAAGGTCACCCGGCGCCAACTGGAGCGGCTGTTTCGCCTGCATCTGAACGACACACCGAGTAACTTCTACCTGCGCCTGCGCCTGGAAAAAGCCCGACAACTGCTGCGCCAGAGCGATATGAGCGTGCTGGAAGTGAGCATTGCTTGCGGGTTCGAGTCGCCGTCGTATTTCACCCGCAGTTATCGGGCGAGGTTTGCGAAATGTCCGAGGGAGGATCGGCGACGGGAGGTGGTTTGATCGTTTTTTAGTCAATTATAGTGGCGGCTATAATTTATAGTCGTTTCCATAATTAGGTATAAAAGCGGCCGGCACCGCGGATCAAATGTGGGAGGGGGCTTGCCCCCGATAGCGGTGGGTCAGCAGCACATAAGTGACTAACACACCGCCATCGGGGGCAAGCCCCCTCCCACAGTAGATTTTGGTGTGGCTTATTTTTTCAGCAGGGCCGAACACGCTGTTTTGTAGGCCTCATGCTGATACTTGTTCAGTGTCGCCGGTAGCTCGACGTTGTGCTTCTTGCTTTGCGCGTTAATGGTCTGCGGCGACAGCAAGGTCACCTCTACCCCCTCCAACAACTGAAACACCCCTTCAATCTTGAACGTGGTCGGGCCACCGGCGAATTCACCTTTCTTGCTGCGCTTCTTGATCGCGATACGGGTGATGGCATTTGCCTGCACGAACGCCTTCACCTGGGCGGCGAAGGCTTTGACGTTTGCGGCTTCGTCGTCATCTTCAAGGGCGATTTTCTTGGTGGCCAGGGCGACGTGGGTCAGCGCCTGGTTGTCCAGGGAAGCGACGGCGATGATGGCTTCGCTGCCTTTGATTTCGATACCGCAGAGAGTCATGAAAAGCCCTGGTTCAGAAGGAAAGTCGCAGGATTGTCGCTTATTCCTGCCCAATCGACTCCAAAAACTCCGACCGCTCGTCACTCATCCGCGCCAGGCAATCATTCAGCGCAATCGCATACGCCTTGGTCCCGGTCACTGCCGGGAAGGTGTCCACCGCGCAATCGGCATCGCGCAGTTTTTCCCACTTCTGCTGGGCATCCTTCAGACGAGCGGTAATGTCGGCGAGCTTGGTCTTGTCGCTGCCGTAGGTGGACCCCATGCGTTCCAGCAGGCCCTGATAGTTGTCTTTCAACAATTGCTCGGCGGTGGTTTTGTTGTAGGTGGCGCATTCCAGGGTTTGCTGGTCGTTCTCGATGCCGTCGCACGGCGTGCTGTCGGTGTCTTCGGCGGCGTGGACGCCGGTTGCGATGAGTGCCAAAGCCAGGAAAATCGATTTCATTGCGCCGTCTCATATCAGGTGATGCGGAATTCTGGCTCAAGCGTAAGACAAAGAACAGCCGCCAGTCAGGCATGTCTACACAGGCTTTGTCGCGGATTGACGCTTTCGGCAATTCCCCTGTCGTTTTTGCACCCGGCTCCGTCGGCCCCTGGGCATATGCTGGCCCCAAAGCGCCGGCAGACGATTCGGCGCATGAATCGCCAATAAGGGGACGCCTGATGAGCCCAGCCGAGTTGCACACCGACAGCATCGTTATCGACGGTCTGATTATTGCCAAGTGGAACCGCGACCTGTTCGAAGACATGCGCAAAGGTGGCCTGACGGCTGCCAACTGCACGGTGTCGGTGTGGGAAGGCTTCCAGGCCACGATCAATAACATCGTCGCCAGCCAGACCCTGATCCGCGAAAACAGCGACCTGGTGATCCCGGTGAAAACCACCGCCGATATCCGTCGTGCCAAGGAGCAGGGCAAGACCGGCATCATCTTCGGCTTTCAGAATGCCCACGCGTTTGAAGACCAGCTCGGCTATGTCGAGATCTTCAAGCAGCTCGGCGTCGGTGTGGTGCAGATGTGCTACAACACCCAGAACCTGGTGGGCACCGGCTGCTACGAGCGCGACGGCGGCCTGTCGGGTTTCGGGCGTGAGATTGTCGGCGAGATGAACCGTGTCGGCATTATGTGCGACCTGTCCCACGTCGGTTCCAAGACCAGCGAAGAAGTCATCCTCGAATCGAAAAAGCCGGTGTGCTATTCCCACTGCCTGCCCTCGGGCCTCAAGGAGCACCCGCGCAACAAATCCGATGAAGAACTCAAGTTCATCGCCGACCACGGCGGGTTTGTCGGCGTGACCATGTTCGCGCCGTTCCTGGCCAAGGGCATCGATTCGACCATCGACGATTACGCCGAAGCCATCGAATACACCATGAACATCGTCGGCGAAGACGCCATCGGCATCGGCACCGACTTCACCCAGGGCCATGGCCAGGATTTCTTTGAAATGCTGACCCATGACAAAGGCTACGCCCGCCGCCTGACCAGCTTCGGCAAGATCATCAACCCGCTGGGCATCCGCACCGTGGGCGAGTTTCCCAACCTCACCGAGACCCTGCTCAAGCGCGGCCATCCTGAACGCGTGGTGCGCAAGATCATGGGCGAGAACTGGGTCAATGTCTTGAAAGACGTCTGGGGCGAATAAGCCAGACACCCACCGGCAACACCACTACGAATTTTTCTGGAGTTAAGTTTCCATGGCCAAGATCGCCCCGCAATTGCCAATCGAAGTCGACAGCGAAACCGGTGTCTGGACTTCCGACGCCCTGCCGATGCTGTACGTGCCGCGCCATTTCTTCGTCAACAACCACATGGGCATCGAAGAAGTGCTGGGTGCCGACGCCTACGCCGAGATCCTCTACAAGGCCGGCTACAAGTCCGCCTGGCACTGGTGTGAAAAAGAAGCCGAGTGCCACGGCCTGGAAGGCGTCGCGGTGTTCGAGCACTACATGAAGCGCCTGTCGCAACGCGGCTGGGGCCTGTTCAAGATCCAGGACATCGACCTGGATAAAGGCACCGCCAGCGTCAAGTTGGAACATTCGGCCTTCGTCTACGTGTACGGCAAGGTCGGGCGCAAAGTGGACTACATGTTCACCGGATGGTTTGCCGGCGCGATGGACCAGATCCTTGAAGCGCGTGGCAGCAAGATCCGCACTGTGGCTGAACAAGTCTACGGAGGCTCCGAAGAGGGCCACGATGACGGCCTGTTCACCGTCAAGCCGTTGTAAGCCGAGGACCGTGCCATGGCTTTCGAAGCAATGTTCCAACCGATCCAGATCGGCAAACTGACCATCCGCAACCGCGTGCTCAGTACCGCCCACGCCGAGGTGTATGCCACCGACGGCGGCATGACCACCGACCGCTATGTGAAGTACTACGAAGAGAAGGCCAAGGGCGGTATCGGCCTGGCGATCTGCGGCGGCTCCTCGGTGGTGGCCATCGACAGCCCGCAGGAATGGTGGAGTTCGGTGAACCTGTCCACCGACCGCATCATCCCGCACTTCCAGAACCTGGCCGACGCCATGCACAAGCATGGCGCCAAGATCATGATCCAGATTACCCACATGGGCCGTCGCTCGCGTTGGGACGGCTTCAACTGGCCTACCCTGATGTCGCCGTCCGGCGTGCGTGAGCCGGTGCACCGTGCCACCTGCAAGACCATCGAGCCGGAAGAGATCTGGCGCGTGATCGGCAACTATGCCAGCGCCGCCAAGCGCGCCAAGGCCGGTGGCCTGGACGGGGTGGAACTGTCCGCCGTGCACCAGCACATGATCGACCAGTTCTGGAGCCCGCGGGTCAACAAGCGCACCGACGAATGGGGCGGTACCTTCGAAGGCCGCATGAAGTTCGGCCTGGAAGTGTTGAAGGCCGTGCGCGCCGAAGTCGGTGACGATTTCTGCGTGGGCATGCGCCTGTGCGGCGACGAGTTCCACCCGGACGGCCTGTCCCACGAGGACATGAAGCAGATCGCCAAGTATTACGACGATACCGGCATGCTCGACTTCATCGGCGTGGTGGGCTCGGGGTGCGATACGCACAACACCCTGGCCAACGTGATCCCGAACATGAGTTACCCGCCGGAGCCGTTCCTGCACCTGGCGGCCGGTATCAAGGAAGTGGTGAAGGTCCCGGTGCTGCACGCGCAGAACATCAAGGACCCGAACCAGGCCACGCGCATTCTGGAAGGCGGCTATGTGGACATGGTCGGTATGACCCGCGCCCATATTGCCGACCCGCACCTGATCGCCAAGATCAAGATGGGCCAGATCGACCAGATCAAACAGTGCGTCGGCGCCAACTATTGCATCGATCGCCAGTACCAGGGCCTGGATGTGCTGTGCATCCAGAACGCCGCGACTTCCCGTGAATACATGGGCGTGCCGCACATTATCGAGAAGTCCACCGGGCCTAAACGCAAAGTGGTCGTGGTGGGTGCGGGGCCGGCCGGTATGGAGGCTGCACGCGTCGCCGCCGAACGCGGCCACGAGGTGACCCTGTTCGAAAAGAAAGAATTTATCGGCGGGCAGATCACCACCGCATCGAAAGCGCCGCAGCGTGACCAGATTGCCGGGATCACGCGCTGGTTCCAGTTGGAGCTGGCACGCTTGAAAGTCGACCTGCGCCTGGGTGTGGCGGCAGACGCCGAAACCATCCTCGACCTGCGCCCGGACGTGGTGGTGCTGGCCGTCGGTGGGCATCCGTTCATTGAACAGAACGAACACTGGGGCGCTGCCGAAGGTTTGGTGGTGAGCAGTTGGGACGTGCTCGACGGCAAAGTCGCACCGGGCAAGAACGTGCTGGTGTACGACACCATCTGCGAATTCACCGGCATGTCGGTGGCGGATTTCCTTGCGGACAAAGGCTGCCAGGTCGAGATCGTCACCGACGATATCAAGCCGGGCGTGGCCATCGGCGGTACGTCGTTCCCGACTTACTACCGCAGCATGTACCCCAAGGAAGTGATCATGACCGGCGACATGATGCTGGAAAAGGTCTACCGCGAGGGCGACAAGCTGGTGGCGGTGCTGGAGAACGAATACACCGGGGCCAAGGAGGAGCGGGTGGTCGACCAGGTGGTGGTGGAGAACGGCGTGCGCCCGGACGAGGCGATTTATTACGGGCTCAAGGAAGGTTCGCGCAACAAGGGCCAGATTGACGTCGAAGCCCTGTTCGCGATCAAGCCGCAGCCGTGCCTGAGCGAAGCGGGTGAAGGGTATTTGTTGTTCCGCATCGGTGACTGTGTGGCTCAGCGCAATACCCATGCCGCGATCTATGACGCCCTGCGCTTGTGCAAGGATTTCTAAGCCGACACCGAGCCAAAGTGGACTCGGTCCAAATGTGGGAGGGGGCTTGCTCCCGATAGCGGTGGGTCAGCTACAGCTATATCAACTGACACTCCGCCATCGGGAGCAAGCCCCCTCCCACATTTCAAGGCCAGTTTCACAGTAGACCTGTGTGGTCTGTGGGAGCTTCACCATGTTGAACACCTTGCTGCCAATTCTTCTGTTTGCCGCTTTGGGGCTCGCCGTCCTCGGCGCCCTGCGCCGTGTGAACATGTGGCGCCGCGGCCGTGCCTCCAAGGTCGACCTGCTCGGCGGCCTGTTGGCCATGCCCAAGCGCTACATGGTCGACCTGCACCATGTGGTCGCCCGCGACAAATACATCGCCAATACCCACGTCGCTACTGCGCTGGGCTTTGTGCTGTCGGCGCTTCTGGCGATCCTGGTGCACGGTTTCGGCCTGCACAACCGTATCCTCGGCTATGGGTTGCTGCTGGCCTCGGTGCTGATGTTTGTCGGCGCCACCTTTGTTTACCTGCGTCGGCGCAATCCGCCCGCGCGCCTGTCGAAGGGCCCGTGGATGCGCTTACCGAAAAGCCTGATGGCGTTTTCGGTCAGCTTTTTTCTGGTGACGCTGCCGGTGGCCGGCATCTTGCCCGCCGACTTCGGCGGCTGGCTGCTGGCCGCGTTGTTGAGCGTGGGCGTGTTGTGGGGCGTGTCCGAGATGTTCTTCGGCATGACCTGGGGCGGCCCGATGAAGCACGCCTTCGCCGGTGCCTTGCACCTGGCCTGGCACCGCCGCGCCGAGCGCTTTGGCGGTGGCCGCTCCACTGGCTTGAAACCGCTGGACCTCAGCGATAAAACCGCGCCGTTGGGCGTGGAAAAACCCAAGGACTTCACCTGGAACCAACTGCTCGGTTTCGACGCCTGCGTGCAGTGCGGCAAGTGCGAAGCCGCCTGCCCGGCGTTCGCCGCCGGCCAGCCGCTGAACCCGAAAAAACTCATCCAGGATATGGTGGTTGGCCTGGCCGGCGGCACCGATGCCAAATTCGCCGGCAGCCCGTATCCAGGCAAACCCATTGGCGAACACAGCGGCAACCCGCACCAGCCCATCGTCAATGGCTTGGTGGACGCCGAGACCCTGTGGTCATGCACCACCTGCCGCGCCTGTGTGGAAGAGTGCCCGATGATGATCGAGCACGTGGACGCCATCGTCGACATGCGCCGCTACCTCACCCTGGAAAAGGGCGCTACGCCGAACAAAGGCGCCGAAGTCCTGGAAAACCTGATCGCCACCGACAACCCCGGCGGCTTCGCACCCGGCGGCCGGCTGAACTGGGCGGCGGATTTGAACCTGCCGCTGCTCAGCGAGAGAGGCAGCTGCGAGGTGCTGTTCTGGGTCGGCGACGGTGCCTTCGACATGCGCAACCAACGCACCCTGCGCGCGTTCGTCAAAGTGCTCAAGGCGGCCAAGGTCGACTTCGCCGTGCTTGGCCTGGAAGAACGCGACAGCGGCGACGTGGCACGGCGCCTGGGCGATGAAGCGACCTTTCAGTTGCTGGCTTCGCGCAATATCCAGACCCTGGCCAAGTACTGCTTCAAGCGCATCGTCACCTGCGACCCGCACAGTTTCCATGTACTGAAAAACGAGTACGGCGCCTTCAACGGCAACTACCTCGTGCAGCACCACAGCACCTTCATGGCCGAACTGATCGGCGAGGGCGCGTTGAACCTGGGCCAGCACAAAGGCACCAGCGTGACCTATCACGACCCCTGCTATCTGGGCCGCTACAACGGCGAGTACGAAGCGCCGCGCCAGGTGCTGCGGGCCCTGGGTATCGAGGTCAAGGAGATGCAACGCTCGGGCTTTCGTTCACGCTGCTGCGGCGGCGGTGGCGGTGCGCCGATCACCGACATCCCCGGCAAGCAACGCATCCCGGACATGCGCATGGACGACATCCGCGAGACCGGCGCCGAACTGGTAGCTGTGGGTTGCCCGCAGTGCACGGCGATGCTCGAGGGTGTGGTCGAACCGCGTCCGTTGATCAAAGACATTGCCGAATTGGTGGCCGACGCCTTGCTTGAAGATGCGGCACCGGCCAAGGCGCCCAACAAGCGTGAACCTGCGGAGGTGCATTGATGAGCGACATTATCCGCCGCGATCCCCGTGCCGAATGGATCGCCCGTAACCGTCTTCATCCTTTGCACGCGGCGATGCAGCCCGTGCAACAAAGCTGGATGGGGCCCAACGGTGTGATCCGCAAGAACGTGCATGGTGTTGGTTTTATCGGTCCCAACGGGATCAAGCGTATCGACCGCAGCGGCGCCCAGCAGGGCGGTGCGGCCAAGCGTACGGCGGCGGTCGAGGTGCTGTTGCCGCTGCACCAGGTGCCGATGCCGGCGTTCTACATCAACGTGGTGCCGGATATGGTCGGTGGCCGCTTGAGCAGTCACGACCGTGATTTGCTCGGCCTGGCCCGGCAACTGGCCGGCAGTGACGGCGCGGTACTGGCGGTGGTGTTTGGTGAACACAAGGAGAGCGCGTTTGCTACAGCGGGTGTAGACCGCCTGCTGGTGCTGGACGGTCATGAGTTCGACGGTTATTCACCGGAGCAGCGCGTCCAGGGCCTGCGGGCTGTGGATAACCAGTTCAACCCGCGTCACTGGTTGCTGCCGGACAGCCGCAGCAGCGGCGGCGAGCTGGGTCGGCGTTTTGCCGCCAGCCTCAAGGAGCGCCCGGCCACGCGGGTGTGGCAGATCAAAGGCCAGGCGTGCATCGGCCGCGCCGGTGCGGGCCAGGAAGATCTGGCCCGGCCGTTGCCGCGCCTGATCCTCGCGGCCGCCGAATGTGCCGATCCGGTCAGCGAGACGCGCCATGAAGTCTTGCCCGTGGAGTTATCCACAACCCTGGCGCGCAGCCTGCCACGTATCGAAGACCTCGGCGCAGTGGCGGTGGACCCGGCGGCGATTCCCATGGCCGAAGCGGAATTCATTTTTTCTGGCGGCAACGGCGTGAAGGACTGGGCGCTGTTCCACCAGACCGCCGCGGCCCTGGGCGCCACCGAGGGCGCGTCGCGGGTGGCGGTGGACGATGGCTATATGGCGCGTGATCGCCAGGTCGGCGCCAGCGGCACCTGGGTCACGGCACGGGTGTACGTGGCCGTGGGCATTTCCGGGGCGATCCAGCACCTGCAAGGCATCGGTGCCTGCGACAAGGTGGTGGCGATCAACCTCGACCCAGGTTGCGACATGATCAAGCGTGCCGACCTGTCGGTGATCGGCGAAAGCGCCGCGATTCTGCAAGCCTTGATCGCTGCGGTCGAGGCCCACCGCAACGGCGCCAAGCGCGATGCAGCCTAGGGATATGACCATGACAACCAATGTAATCAGCCTGGTATCCGTCGGCGCCCACCCCACTTCCGGGCGCCCGCGCCGTGCCGAACAAGATGCGCGTGCGGTCGAGCTGGGGCTGCAGATGGCTGGGGATAAGTTGCAGGTACTGCACGCGGGCGACATCAGCGAGCCGACCTTGCGCAGCTACCTGGGCATGGGCCTGCCGCAACTGCATGTACTGGAACAGCCGGCGGGCGCCGATGCGTTGCCGGTGTTGAGTGACTATCTACGCGACGCCGGTGCCCAGGTGGTGCTCACCGGCAGCCAGGCGGAAACCGGCGAGGGGTCGGGCATGCTGCCGTTCCTGCTGGCCGAACAACTGGGTTGGCCGCTGATTGTCGGCCTGGCCCAGGTGGAGTCCATCGAAAGCGGCGTGGCCCACGTGCTGCAAGCCTTGCCCCGTGGCCAGCGGCGGCGCTTGAAGGTCCGCCTGCCGTTTCTCGCCACTGTGGATAACGCCGCGCCCAAGCCTCGGCAAAGCGCCTATGGCCCGGCGCAACGTGGTGAGTTGGCCGCCCACGAAGTCGTGATTGAACAGGACGAGTTATTCACAGACGCGCTGCTGCAGCCGGCCAAGCCGCGGCCCAAGCGCCTCAAGGTGATCAAGGCCAAGAGCGGCGCCGACCGTATGAAGGCAGCAACGGCCAAGGCCAGCGGGGGCGGTGGGCAGGTGCTCAAGGGCGTGAGCCCTGAAGAGGGCGCGCAAGCCATACTCAAATTGCTCATAGAAGAAGGCGTCGTACGCTGAACCCCTGTGGGAGGGTGCTTGCCCCCGATGGCGGAGTGTCAGTTGATATAGCTGTAACTGACCCACCGCTATCGGGAGCAGCCCCCTCCCACATTGGACCTGCGGTTTACCCACAATCGCTGTTGATCCGCCTGTGGATAAGATGTTCGCTGTCGGTTACAGGCCTTATAAACAAAGGCTATCCTCAATCTGCTCAAAATCTGATCAAAGGTCGTTTTTACAGCCCTGAAAGTGCTGAACCCCCCGATATATGCAGGTTTGACGCGGTTTTCCACAGCGTGAGCAAAGTTGCCCCCAAAGTCTGTTGGTGCTTCTGTGGATAAGGTGTTCGCGTTCCTCTGTAGCCCTTGAGTACCGTGGCTTACAGGCTTTAGATCAAAAAATGATCAAAGCGGGATAAAACCCCTGCGTTTAAATAAGTCACGGATTTTCTTGATTTATTTCCAGAGAAAAAGACAGTTGCCCACAATTGCTGTGGGTGTCTTTGTGGATAAGTTGTTGGGTAAAGGCTGGAAGGCAAGCTTTTAGCGGTCCGCGCGAGAGTTGATCAAATATTGTTCAGCGCCTGGTACAAGTGTGGGGGCTTGCTCCCGATAGGGATGGATCAGCTTGCACATGCATTGGCTGATACTCCGCTATCGGGAGCAAGCCCCCTCCCACATTTTGATCCACGGCGTGTCAGTTATTCGTGGGCGGCAACGCCTTTGAGGTAGGGCGCGGGCGCGGCACCGAGGTTGTTCAGCATGCGTTCGCTGTACCAATCGACAAAGTTCACCACGCCGAACTCATAGGTCTTGGAGTACGGGCCTGGCTGGTAAGCGGTGGAGTTGATCCCGCGCTGGTTCTCTTCGGCCAGGCGACGGTCCTGGTCGTTGGTGGCGTCCCACACTTGGCGCATGCGCTCCACGTCGTAGTCCACGCCTTCCACTGCGTCCTTGTGCACGATCCACTTGGTGGTGACCATGGTTTCCTGGGCACTGATCGGCCACACAGTGAACACGATGATGTGATCGCCCATGCAGTGGTTCCACGAGTGGGGCAGGTGCAGGATGCGCATCGAGCCCAGGTCGGGGTTCTTGATCCGGCCCATCAGTTTTGCGCAGCCCTGTTTGCCGTCCAGGGTCATCGACACGGTGCCCTTGAGCAGTGGCATGCGCACGATACGGTTGCGCAGGCCAAAACTGGCGTGGGCATAAGGAATCTTCTCGGCATCCCAGGCGGCGGCGGAAGCGGCTACGTGGTCCTTGAACGCCTGGTCGGCGCGCGGGTCGGTGACGTCGTCCCATTCCAGCAAGGTTTTCAGCAGTTCCGGGTGCGACGCGTTGCAGTGGTAGCACTCGCGGTTGTTTTCCAGCACCAGCTTCCAGTTGGCTTTTTCAAACAAGGTGGTCTGGATCGCCACCTTGGTGTTCTCCATGTCGTACGGTTCCATGTAATGGTTCAGGGTCGACAGGAAGTCATCGATGGCCGGTGGGTTTTCGGCCAGGCTGATGAAAATGTAGCCGCCGGCGGTCTTCACGTTCACCGGTTTGAGGCCGTACTGCTTCATGTCGAAGTCAGCGCCCATCTCGGTGCCGGCGAACAACAGGCGACCGTCCAGCTCGTAGGTCCACTGGTGGTAGTGGCAAACGAGCTTGGCGACCTTGCCCTTTTCGCTGGTGCACAAGCGCGAGCCACGGTGGCGGCACACGTTGTGGAAGGCGTGCACCACACCGTCGGCGCCACGGATCACGATGATCGGGTTCTTGCCCACTTGCAGGGTCAGGTAGTTGCCCTTGGTGGGGATTTCGCAGGTCATGCCGGCAATCAACCACTCTTTCTGGAAGATCTCCTGCATGTCGATATCGAACAGTCGCTCATCAGAGTAAAACGGCTGTGGCAGCGAAAAGGTGCGCTCGCGCTCTTGCAGCATCTGCGCGGTGGCCTTGCGTGCGGGTTCCAGCGGATCGCCCAAGCTTAAGGTTGCGGTGACGTCCATCGTGTATGTCCTCATGGCCATTCTGTGTGGCCGGCGAATAGTGGCTACGGTTGGTGCTGTGCAAGGCGTAAAGAAAGTGTCTTTCGTTGGGAGCGAGTGTGGGCCCGGCGTTGCGTCGAACCTTATCCATGGGCGACATGGCCCAATCTGATCCCGACGCGCAACCCCCTGTCGTTGGGGGCTGGTCGCGGTAAGTATGTGAATGTCGCAGATAGGTAAATGGCGGATTCTCGCGTTACGCAGAATCGCCACCATAAGGCCGAGCCTCGGCGGTGGAGAACAGTATGTCCAACAGCTTCCTGAATCCGGTAACTACCCAGACCTGGGCCAATGGTCGGCACATCGTCCGTTGCGTCAAAGTCATCCAGGAAACCTGGGACGTGCGCACCTTCTGCTTTATGGCCGACCAGCCGATCCTGTTCTTTTTCAAGCCCGGGCAGTTCGTCACCCTGGAGCTGGAAATCGAAGGCCAGCCGATCATGCGCTCCTACACTATTTCCAGTTCGCCCTCGGTGCCCTACAGCTTTTCGGTGACCATCAAGCGCGTACCGGGCGGCAAGGTTTCCAACTGGCTGCACGACACGCTGCATGAGGGCCAGGAACTGGCGGTGCACGGGCCGGTGGGGCTGTTCAACGCGATCGACTACACCAATCCGAAAGTGTTGTACCTGAGCGGCGGCGTCGGTATCACCCCGGTGATGTCCATGGCGCGCTGGTTTTACGACACCAACGCCAATGTCGACATGGTCTTCGTCCACAGCGCCCGCTCGCCGAAAGACATCATCTACCACCGCGAACTGGAACACATGGCGTCGCGGATCGATAACTTCAGCCTGCACCTGATTTGTGAGAAGCACGGTCTTGGAGAACCCTGGGCCGGGTACCGCGGCTATCTGAACCACAAGATGCTGGAACTGATGGTGCCGGACTTCCTCGAGCGCGAAGTGTTCTGCTGCGGCCCTACGCCGTACATGAGCGCGGTAAAACGCCTGCTGGAAGCCGCCGGTTTCGACATGACGCGCTATCACGAAGAATCCTTCGGCGCGACGCCGCCGGAAGCACGGGCCGACGCGGTGGAGCAGGCCGAACAAGCCGCTGATGCCCCTGAAGTCGACCTTGCGGACCTGCACCAGGTGGAATTCATTGCGTCCGGCAAGAGCATCCGCGTGGCGCCGGGCGAAACCGTGCATGCGGCGGCGGCCAAGCTTGGCCTGTTGATCCCGAAAGCATGCGGCATGGGCATCTGCGGCACATGCAAGGTGATGAAGCTGGGCGGCGAGGTGGAGATGGAGCACAACGGCGGGATTACCGAAGAGGACGAAGCCGAGGGTTACATCCTGTCATGCTGCAGTGTGCCGAAGGGCGATGTGCGCATCGAGTTCTGACCCGAGCGCTGGTGACGCGGAGCGTCCAGGGGAGGCATTCCCACGCGGAGCGTGGGAACGATCGATCTTGACCACGCTGATCGTTCCCACGCTCTGCGTGGGAACGCCTCCTGGGACGCTCCGCGTCCCGCCTCTCTTTAGAACCAAGGCTGGATGTTGATCAGCCCTTCCATCCCTGCATAGTTGCGAGCGCTGGAGTACCGCCAGTGTTCTGCGCGGTCCACATAGCCTCGTTTCACGGGGTTGTGATGGATGTAATCAAGCTTCTGACGCATGACGGCCTCGCTGTAGACCAGTTCTGCATGGGAGCCTTCCTGCCAGAGTTGATAAACACGATCTGCCTTGTGCGCACGTTTGCTGAAACGCAGGCGCTGTAACACGCGCTCCGCACCTTTGCTCTGCAGGTCGTCGATGATGGTGCGGGCAGTGAAGGATTTGAATTGGCTGACGCATTTTCCCAAGTCGGGCGCTTGGGCAACGAAGTGCAGGTGGTTTTCCAGCACGACGTAGCCAAACAGGTTTAACGCATGGTTAGTTTGTTGATATCGCCAGCAATCTAAAAGATGGTCCACCAAGTAACTGCGGGTGAAGAGTGGCAGCCACTCCATGACCGTACAGGTTAGAAAGTGCGGCTTTTCGGGCTCGGTGATGACGTAGCGGCTTCTACCCACGTGCTCATCCTTGAGTTGGGGTGGGACGCGGAGCGTCCAGGGCAGGCATTCCCACGCAGAGCGTGGGAACGATCAGTGGGGAGGGTTACTGGGCGTAGATGTGGATGACGAAGTGTTGGCCTGAGGCTGTCATTTCATAGACTTTGTCATAGATCCTGAGCGTTCTGGATGGCTCGCGGATGGTATCGCCGACTTTGGCGTGCTTCCTGAATTCGTCCCAGTCGATGACGGTGGTGCTGTCGGTGCCGTTGCTTTGCAGGGTATTGATGTTGTTTTGATATTCCATGATTAAGCTCTCCATTGGATAGGTATTTCCGGCCGATCATTCGGCAGGTAATAGACCCGAAAGGTGGCAGGTATCGCTGCGTTTTCCTTCCGGGTTCCAAGAGGATAGACAACGAAATCATATTGAGCTGCTGTCAGAAATATCAAAAAACAGACTCGGCAATCGGCCAGCACTGGCTGGGCTGACTTCTACTTCAAGCGTTCATCACTTCCCTGATATCCGCCGCCAATTCTCTTACACGCTCTTCCTCGGTATCCCACGCACACATGAAGCGTGCGCCGCCTTTGCCGATAAAGGTGTAGAAACGCCAGCCCTTGGCGGTCAGCGCGGCGATGGCCGGTTCCGAGAGTTGCAGGAACACGCCGTTGGCTTGCACCGGGAACATCAGCTCAACGCCAGGAATATCCGCCACCAGGCTGCTGAGCAGTTGCGCGCAGTGGTTGGCGTGGCGCGCATGCTTGAGCCAGGCGTCGTTTTCCAGCAGGCCCACCCACGGTGCCGACAAAAAGCGCATCTTCGACGCCAGTTGGCCGGCCTGTTTGCAGCGGTAGTCGAAGTCTTCGGCCAGCTTGTGGTTGAAGAACAGGATGGCTTCACCCACCGCCATGCCGTTCTTGGTGCCGCCAAAGCACAGCACGTCCACGCCGGCCTTCCAGGTCAGGTCGGCCGGTGAGCAGCCGAGGAAGGCGCAGGCGTTGGAGAAGCGTGCGCCGTCCATGTGCAGGTTCAGGCCCAGTTCCTTGCAGGTAGCGCTGATGGCGCGGATTTCCTCCGGGGTGTAGACGCTGCCGACCTCGGTGGCCTGGGTCAGCGTGACCACGCGCGGTTTCGGGTAGTGGATGTCCTGGCGCTTGAGGGCGATTTCGCGGATCGATTCCGGGGTCAGCTTGCCGTTTTCGGTGCGGGCGGTGAGCAGCTTGGAACCGTTGGAGAAAAACTCCGGCGCGCCGCATTCGTCGGTCTCGACGTGGGCGGTTTCCGAGCAAATCACGCTATGGTAGCTCTGGCACAGCGAAGACAGCGCCAGGGAGTTGGCGGCGGTACCGTTGAAGGCGAAGAACACTTCGCAGTCGGTTTCGAACAGATTGCGGAAACCGTCGGCGGCGCGGTGGGTCCACTCATCATCACCGTAGGCGCGTTGATGGCCCTGGTTGGCTTGTTCCATGGCGGCCCAGGCTTCCGGGCAGATGCCGGAATAGTTGTCGCTGGCGAATTGTTGGCTCTTGTCGGTCATGGCCCATTCCTGTGGTCGATGTTGGTGCGCACTTTAACCAAGATTGGGAGGGGGGCGCACGCACTGTAAATGCAAAGTCGTTGGGGAATTATGCACGGTACTGAAACGATTCCTGTCGGACGTATCCGCGATGGCGCTTTGGATCTGCTCAAGTGGCTGGCACTGCTGAGTATGGTGCTGGACCACCTGCGCTATGTGGGGTTGAGCCTGGATGGGCTGTACGTGCCGGGGCGCCTGGCGTTCCCGTGGTTTTGCCTGGCGATCGCGGCGAACCTGCATCGCGCGCGCGAGGCGCCGATGAGCGGCCAGTGGCGCTACCTGGGCTGGCTGCTGTTGTTCAGTGTGATCAGCGAAGTGCCCTATCGGCTGTTCATCGAAGATGCCGATACGTTGAATGTGCTGCCGACCCTGGCGCTGGGCGTGCTGGTTGCCAGGGGATGGCAGCACAAAGCCCTTGTTGATCGAGGCTTGGCGCTGCTGGCGCTCGCAATAAGCGCTGTCTTTTCCACGCAACTGATGTTCGGTTTTTTTGGTGTATTGCTGCCACTGGCGATGCTGCTGGTATTCAGTCGGCCATGGTATTTCAGCGTGTTGCCGGGTTTGGTCTGCGTGGCCGCCAACCAATGGCAGATTTTGCTCAACAGCGGCTCGATCGTTGCGCTGTCCGGGTTGGCCGCGTGCCTGATCGCGCCATTGGCCGGATTGGTCTTGTTGCGACATGCCAAAAGCGCCTCCCCGCCAGCCATGCGTCGCTGGGCGTACGCGCTCTATCCCCTGCATTTCCTGCTGCTGCTACTCCTTCGCACGGTCAACGCCTAACCCATGTGGGAGGGGGCTTGCTCCCGATGGCGGAGTGTCAGCCACAGCCTATGCAAGCTGACCCACCGCTATCGGGAGCAAGCCCCCTCCCACATTTATTTCTGTGTTGTTTGAGCAATGTCGTAAACGCACCTTTGCGTGGCGTGCGCAGGCATTTGACCTGCACGCGCCAGCCCTACCATCGCATCAAAGGGCCCTGCACGGGCCTCAACAATACGAAAGGCTGGGAGAGACGCGATGTTCAGCAAACAAGACCAGATCCAGGGATATGACGACGCACTGCTGGCGGCGATGAATGCCGAGGAGCAGCGTCAGGAAGATCATATCGAGCTGATCGCGTCGGAGAACTACACCAGCAAGCGCGTGATGGAAGCTCAAGGCAGCGGCCTCACCAACAAATACGCCGAAGGCTACCCGGGCAAGCGCTACTACGGTGGCTGCGAGCATGTGGACAAGGTCGAGGCCCTGGCCATTGAGCGCGCCAAGCAGCTGTTCGGCGCCGATTACGCCAACGTGCAGCCGCACTCCGGCTCGTCCGCCAACAGTGCGGTGTACCTGGCGCTGATCAATGCCGGCGACACCATTCTCGGCATGAGCCTGGCCCACGGCGGCCACCTGACCCACGGCGCCAAGGTGTCGTCCTCGGGCAAGCTGTACAACGCGGTGCAGTACGGCATCAACACCGACACCGGCCTGATCGACTACGACGAAGTCGAGCGCCTGGCCGTGGAACACAAGCCGAAAATGCTCGTGGCCGGTTTCTCTGCCTACTCCAAGACCCTGGATTTCCCTCGCTTCCGTGCGATCGCCGACAAGGTAGGTGCGCTGCTGTTCGTCGACATGGCCCACGTCGCCGGCCTGGTGGCCGCCGGTCTGTACCCGAACCCGCTGCCCTACGCGGACGTGGTCACCACCACTACTCACAAGACCCTGCGCGGTCCACGCGGTGGCCTGATCCTGGCCAAGGCCAACGAAGCCATCGAAAAGAAACTCAACGCGGCTGTCTTCCCCGGCGCCCAGGGCGGCCCGCTGATGCATGTGATCGCCGGCAAGGCGGTGTGCTTCAAGGAAGCAGCAGAGCCAGGCTTCAAGGCGTATCAGCAACAAGTGATCGACAACGCCCAGGCCATGGCCGAAGTGTTCATCAAGCGCGGCTACGATGTGGTCTCCGGTGGCACCGACAACCATTTGTTCCTGGTCAGCCTGATCCGTCAGGGCCTCACCGGCAAAGACGCGGACGCCGCCCTCGGCCGCGCCCACATCACCGTCAACAAGAACGCTGTGCCGAATGACCCGCAGTCGCCGTTCGTGACCTCGGGCCTGCGCATCGGTACCCCGGCGGTCACCACCCGTGGCTTCAAAGTGCCGCAGTGCATCGAACTGGCCGGCTGGATCTGCGACATCCTCGACAACCTCGGCGACGCCGATGTCGAGGCCAACGTGGCCAAGCACGTGTCTGCCCTGTGCGCTGATTTCCCGGTTTATCGCTGAGCGCGGTTTTGGAGTAATGACTATGCAACGCTACTCAGGCTTCGGCCTCTTCAAGCACTCCCTCAGCCATCACGAAAACTGGCAGAAGATGTGGCGCACGCCGACCCCGAAAAAGGTCTACGACGTGGTGATCGTCGGCGGTGGCGGGCATGGTCTGGCGACCGCTTACTACCTGGCCAAAGAGCACGGCATCACCAACGTGGCCGTGGTCGAGAAAGGCTGGCTGGGCGGTGGCAACACTGCGCGCAACACCACCATCGTGCGTTCCAACTACCTGTGGGATGAGTCGGCGCACCTGTATGAACACGCGATGAAACTCTGGGAAGGTTTGTCCCAGGACCTGAACTACAACGTGATGTTCTCCCAGCGTGGTGTCTACAACCTGTGCCACACCCTGCAGGACATCCGCGATTCCGAGCGCCGCGTCAGCGCCAACCGCCTCAACGGCGTGGATGGCGAACTGCTCAACGCCAAACAGGTAGCGGACGAGATCCCGTACCTCGACTGTTCGAAAAACACCCGTTACCCGGTCCTCGGCGCCACCGTGCAACGTCGCGGCGGCGTGGCCCGCCACGATGCCGTGGCCTGGGGTTTTGCCCGCGCCGCTGACGCTCTCGGTGTGGACTTGATCCAGCAGACCGAGGTGATCGGCTTTCGCAAGGAAAACGGCGTGTGCATCGGCGTGGAAACCAACAAGGGCTTTATCGGCGCCAAGCGCGTCGGTGTGGTCACGGCGGGTAACTCCGGGCACATGGCGTCACTCGCCGGGTTCCGTTTGCCGATCGAATCCCACCCGCTGCAAGCGTTGGTGTCGGAGCCGATCAAGCCGATTATCGACAGCGTGATCATGTCCAACGCCGTGCACGGCTACATCAGCCAGTCCGACAAGGGCGACCTGGTGATCGGCGCCGGCATCGACGGCTACAACGGCTACGGCCAGCGTGGCTCGTACCCGGTGATCGAACACACCATCCAGGCCATCGTCGAGATGTTCCCGGTATTGTCCCGGGTGCGCATGAACCGCCAGTGGGGCGGCATCGTCGACACCACGCCGGACGCCTGCCCGATCATCTCCAAGACCCCGGTGCCGAACATGTTCTTCAACTGCGGGTGGGGTACCGGTGGCTTCAAGGCTACGCCGGGCTCAGGCAACGTGTTTGCCGCGAGCCTGGCCAAGGGTGAAATGCACCCGTTGGCCGCGCCATTCTCCATCGACCGTTTCCACAACGGTGCGCTGATCGACGAACACGGCGCTGCGGCCGTCGCCCACTAACAGGAGAAATTTCCTATGTTGCATATCTTCTGTCCTCACTGTGGCGAACTGCGCTCCGAAGAGGAATTCCACGCGTCCGGCCAAGCGCACATCCCGCGCCCGCTGGACCCGAATGCCTGCACCGACGCCGAGTGGGGCGACTACATGTTCTTTCGCGACAACCCCCGTGGCCTGCACCACGAACTGTGGATTCACGCCGCCGGTTGCCGCCAGTACTTCAACGCAACGCGCGACACCCTGACTTACGAAATTCTTGAAACCTACAAGATCGGCGAGAAGCCGCAATTCACCGCCAAGGCCGCTGGAGAGAAGGTATGAGCCAGATCAATCGCCTGTCCAACGGTGGCCGCATCGACCGTAACAAAGTCCTGACCTTTACCTTCAACGGGCAGAGCTACAAGGGCTTTGAAGGCGACACCCTGGCCGCTGCACTGCTGGCCAACGGCGTCGACATCATCGGCCGCAGCTTCAAGTACTCGCGCCCTCGCGGCATCTTCGCCGCCGGCGCCGAAGAGCCGAACGCGGTGCTGCAGATCGGCGCCACCGAAGCCACCCAGATTCCCAACGTGCGCGCCACGCAACAAGCGCTGTACCAAGGCCTGGTTGCCACCAGCACCAACGGCTGGCCGAGCGTTAACAACGACATGATGGGCATCCTCGGCAAGGTCGGCGGCAAGCTGATGCCGCCGGGTTTCTACTACAAAACCTTTATGTACCCGCAGTCGTTCTGGATGACCTACGAGAAGTACATCCGCAAGGCGGCTGGCCTAGGCCGTTCGCCGACCGAGAACGATCCGGACACCTACGACAACTTCAACCGTCACTGCGATGTGCTGGTGGTCGGTGCCGGCCCGGCCGGCCTCGCCGCTGCACTGGCGGCTGCGCGCAGCGGCGCGCGGGTGATCCTTGCCGATGAACAGGAAGAGTTCGGTGGTTCGCTGCTGGATTCGCGCGAAAGCCTCGACGGCAAGCCGGCGACCGAATGGGTTGCCAGCGTGATTGCCGAGTTGAAAGCCCTGCCGGACGTGGTGCTGCTGCCCCGCGCCACCGTCAACGGCTACCATGACCATAACTTCCTGACCATTCACGAGCGCCTCACCGACCACCTTGGCGACCGCGCGCCGATCGGCGTGGTGCGCCAGCGTATCCACCGCGTGCGCGCCAAGCGCGTGGTGCTGGCCACGGGTGCGTGCGAGCGCCCCCTGGTGTACGGCAACAACGACGTGCCGGGCAACATGTTGGCGGGTGCAGTCTCGACTTACGTGCGCCGCTACGGCGTGGCACCGGGCAAAAAGCTGGTGCTGTCGACCAACAACGACCACGCCTACCGCGTTGCACTGGACTGGCTCGATGCGGGCCTGCAAGTGGTCGCGGTGGCCGATGTACGCCACAACCCACGCGGCGCGCTGGTTGAAGAAGCCCGCGCCAAGGGCATTCGTATCCTCACCGGCAGCGCTGTAGTCGAAGCGCGTGGCACCAAGCGCGTGAGCGCTGCCCGAGTGGCTGCGATCGATGTGAAAGCACACAAAGTCACCAGCCCTGGCGAGTGGCTGGACTGCGACCTGGTGGCCAGCTCCGGCGGCTACAGCCCGGTGGTCCACTTGGCCTCGCACCTAGGCGGCAAGCCGACCTGGCGCGAAGACATCCTCGGCTTCGTGCCGGGCGAAGCGCCGCAGAAACGCGTGTGCGTCGGCGGTATCAACGGCGTCTACGGCCTGGGCGATTCCCTGGCCGATGGGTTCGAAGGCGGCGTACGTGCGGCCAGCGAAGCCGGTTTCGCCCCGGTTGAAGGCGTGTTGCCGAAAGCCTTGAGCCGTCTGGAAGAGCCGACCCTGGCGCTGTTCCAGGTACCGCACGAAAAAGTTACCGCACGGGCGCCGAAGCAATTCGTCGACCTGCAGAACGACGTGACCGCCGCCGCCATCGAGCTGGCTACCCGCGAAGGTTTCGAATCGGTCGAGCACGTCAAGCGCTACACCGCGCTGGGCTTCGGTACCGACCAGGGCAAGCTGGGTAACGTCAACGGCCTGGCCATTGCCGCGCGCTCGCTGAACGTGACCATCCCGCAGATGGGCACCACCATGTTCCGCCCGAACTACACGCCGGTCACCTTCGGCGCGATTGCCGGCCGTCATTGCGGGCACATCTTCGAACCGGTGCGCTACACCGCGCTGCAAGCCTGGCACGTGAAGAACGGCGCCGAATTTGAAGACGTCGGCCAGTGGAAACGCCCGTGGTATTTCCCGCGCAACGGCGAAGACCTGCACGCTGCGGTCAAACGCGAATGCCTGGCCGTGCGCGACAGCGTCGGCCTGCTGGATGCGTCCACCCTCGGCAAGATCGATATCCAGGGCCCGGATGCCCGTGAGTTCCTCAACCGTATCTACAGCAACGCCTGGACCAAGCTCGACGTGGGCAAGGCGCGCTACGGCCTGATGTGCAAGGAAGATGGCATGGTCTTCGACGACGGCGTCACCGCCTGTCTGGCCGACAACCACTTCCTGATGACCACCACCACCGGCGGTGCCGCGCGTGTTCTGCAGTGGCTGGAAATCTATCAACAGACCGAATGGCCGGACCTCAAGGTGTACTTCACCTCGGTCACTGACCATTGGGCGACCATGACCCTGTCTGGCCCCAATAGCCGCAAGCTGCTGAGTGAAGTCACCGACATCGACCTGGACAAGGACGGCTTCCCGTTCATGACCTGGAAAGAAGGCCTGGTGGGCGGCGTACCGGCGCGGGTGTTCCGTATCTCGTTTACCGGCGAGCTGTCGTATGAAGTCAACGTGCAGGCCGACTACGCCATGGGCGTGCTGGAGCAGATCGTCGAGGCCGGCAAAAAATACAACCTGACGCCGTACGGCACCGAAACCATGCACGTCCTGCGCGCCGAGAAGGGCTTCATCATCGTCGGCCAAGACACCGACGGCTCGATGACCCCGGACGACCTGAACATGGGCTGGTGCGTAGGCCGTACCAAACCGTTCTCGTGGATCGGCTGGCGCGGCATGAACCGCGAAGACTGCGTGCGTGAAGAGCGCAAGCAATTGGTAGGCCTCAAGCCGATCGACCCGAGCGTGTGGCTGCCGGAAGGCGCACAGTTGGTGTTCGATCCGAAGCAGACGATCCCGATGAAAATGGTTGGCCATGTCACCTCAAGCTATGCGCACAACTCCCTGGGCTATTCGTTTGCCATGGGTGTGGTCAAGGGCGGCTTGAAGCGCATCGGCGAACGGGTGTTTTCACCCCAGGCCGATGGCAGCGTGATCGAGGCGGAGATTGTGTCTTCGGTGTTCTTTGACCCGAAAGGTGAGCGGCAGAACATCTGATACCTGATCGTTCCCACGCTCCGCGTGGGAATGCATCCCCGGGCGGCATTCCCACGCAGAGCGTGGGAACGATCAATTTAAGACAAGGTGCTTTATGACAGCAGCCAACGTATACCAACAACGCCCCACCACCGGTGCCAAGGCCGAGTCGTCGCTGCATCATGCCGACCTCGCCAGCCTGGTCGGCAAGGGCCGCAAGAATGCCGGCGTGACCGTGCGTGAAAAGAAACTTCTGGGCCACCTGACCATCCGCGGCGACGGCCACGATGCCGCGTTCGCCAGCGGCGTGCACAAGGCCCTGGGCATCGAACTGCCTGGCGCCCTGCAGGTCATCGTCAACGGTGAAACCAGCCTGCAATGGCTCGGCCCGGACGAATGGCTGCTGATCGTGCCAGGCGGCGAAGAGTTCGCTGCCGAACAAAACCTGCGCGCGGCGTTGGGCGACCTGCATATCCAGATCGTCAACGTCAGCGGCGGCCAGCAAATTCTTGAACTCAGCGGTCCGAACGTGCGCGATGTGCTGATGAAGTCCACCAGCTACGACGTGCACCCCAACAACTTCCCGGTGGGCAAGGCGGTGGGCACGGTGTTCGCCAAGTCGCAACTGGTGATCCGTCATACCGCAGAAGACACCTGGGAACTGCTGATCCGTCGCAGCTTCTCGGATTACTGGTGGTTGTGGTTGCAGGACGCCTCCGCCGAGTTTGGCCTGAGCGTTCAAGCCTGATCGTTCCCACGCTCCGCGTGGGAACGCATCCCGGGACGCTCGGCGTCCCAAGAGCGGACGCAGAGCGTCCATGGCGGCATGCCCACGCAGAGCGTGGGAACGATCAAGGAGTCAACCGTAATGAGCCGCGCACCCGATACATGGATTTTAACCGCCGACTGCCCCAGCGTGCTCGGCACGGTGGACGCGGTCACCCGCTACCTGTTCGAGCAGGGCTGCTACGTCACCGAGCACCACTCGTTCGATGACCGCCTCTCGGGCCGGTTTTTCATCCGTGTGGAATTCCGCCAGCCGGGCGGTTTTGACGAGCAAGCCTTTCGCGACGGCCTGGCCACGCGCGGCGAAGCCTTTGGCATGATCTTCGAGCTGACGGCGCCGAACTACCGGCCCAAAGTGGTGATCATGGTCTCCAAGGCCGATCACTGCCTTAATGACCTGCTGTACCGCCAGCGCATAGGCCAATTGTCGATGGACGTGGTCGCGGTGGTGTCCAACCACCCCGATCTGAAACCCTTGGCCGACTGGCACCAGATTCCCTACTTCCATTTCCCGCTGGACCCCAACGACAAGCCGTCCCAGGAGCGCCAGGTGTGGCAAGTGGTGGAAGACACCGGCGCCGAGTTGGTGATTCTTGCGCGCTACATGCAGGTGCTGTCGCCGGAACTGTGCCGCAAGCTGGACGGCAAGGCGATCAACATCCATCACTCGTTGCTGCCGGGCTTCAAAGGCGCCAAGCCCTACCACCAGGCGTACAACAAGGGCGTGAAACTGGTCGGCGCCACGGCGCATTACATCAACAACGATCTGGATGAAGGCCCGATCATCGCCCAAGGCGTGGAGGTGGTGGATCACAGCCACTATCCCGAGGATTTGATTGCCAAGGGGCGCGATATCGAAGGGCTTACGTTGGCGCGGGCGGTGGGGTATCACATCGAGCGGCGGGTGTTTTTGAACGCCAATAGAACTGTGGTGCTTTGACTGACGCCATCGGGAGCAAGCCCCCTCCCACATTTTTAAATTGTGAATACCAGCAAATGTGGGAGGGGGCTTGCCCCCGATGAGGCCCTCAAAAACAACGCAAAAACAGCATCTGCAACCCGAGCACTTAAACGCGCTGCCCACCTAACAGGGCAACGCAGTTCCATAAAAACAACAGCGAGGTGAAAGCATGTCTGGTAATCGTGGTGTCGTGTATCTCGGCAACGGCAAGGTCGAAGTACAGAAAATCGACTATCCCAAAATGCAGGACCCCCGTGGCAGGAAGATCGAGCACGGCGTCATCCTGCGCGTGGTCTCTACCAACATCTGCGGCTCCGACCAACACATGGTGCGTGGCCGCACCACCGCCCAGACCGGCCTGGTGCTGGGGCATGAAATCACCGGCGAAGTGATCGAGAAGGGCAGCGACGTCGAGAACCTGAAGATCGGCGACCTGGTGTCGGTGCCCTTCAACGTAGCGTGCGGTCGTTGCCGCTCCTGCAAGGAAATGCACACCGGCGTGTGCTTGAGTGTCAACCCGGCGCGCCCGGGCGGTGCTTACGGCTATGTCGACATGGGCGACTGGACCGGTGGCCAGGCTGAATACGCGCTGGTGCCTTACGCCGACTTCAACCTGTTGAAACTGCCGGACCGCGACAAGGCGATGGAGAAAATCCGCGACCTGACGTGCCTCTCCGACATCCTGCCGACTGGCTATCACGGCGCGGTCACGGCAGGCGTTGGCCCAGGCAGCACGGTCTACATCGCCGGTGCCGGCCCGGTCGGCCTCGCCGCTGCCGCATCAGCACGCCTATTGGGCGCTGCGGTCGTGATCATCGGCGACGTCAACCCGATCCGCCTGGCCCACGCCAAGGCCCAGGGCTTTGAAATCGCCGACCTGTCCACTGACACGCCGTTGCACGAACAGATTGCCGCGCTGCTCGGCGAGCCGGAAGTGGACTGCGCCGTCGATGCCGTAGGCTTTGAAGCACGCGGCCACGGCCACGACGGCGTCAAGGCCGAAGCCCCGGCCACCGTACTCAACTCACTGATGGGCGTAGTGCGCGTGGCGGGCAAGATCGGCATCCCTGGCCTGTACGTCACCGAAGACCCAGGCGCTGTCGATGCCGCCGCAAAAATGGGCAGCCTGAGCATTCGTTTTGGTCTGGGTTGGGCCAAATCCCACAGCTTCCACACCGGGCAAACGCCGGTGATGAAGTACAACCGCCAGCTGATGCAGGCGATCATGTGGGACCGTATCAACATCGCTGAAATCGTCGGCGTGCAGGTGATCAGCCTGGATGACGCGCCACGTGGCTATGGCGAGTTCGATGCGGGTGTGCCGAAGAAGTTTGTGATTGATCCGCATAAAATGTTCAGCGCGGCGTAAAGCCTTGGGCAAATGTCCCAGCCACTGAAAATCAAATGTGGGAGGGGGCTTGCTCCCGATGGCGGTGGTTCAGTCAGTGCCTCTGTGACTGACCTGCCGCTATCGGGGCATGCCCCCTCCCACAAGGGATTCAGGGTGTTTAGCGTGCGGCCAGCGCACCCTGGTAGACGGTCGGGCCGGTTGGCTGCTTGCTCAGCGAGCCACCCTTGGTCTCCGAACTCACCATCAACTCCACCGGTTTGCTGATGCTTTCCTGCTGACGCGGGTTCAGGCCGATGATGCCTTTGC
Source organism: Pseudomonas sp. R11-23-07 (assembly GCF_003852295.1). NCBI lineage: Bacteria > Pseudomonadati > Pseudomonadota > Gammaproteobacteria > Pseudomonadales > Pseudomonadaceae > Pseudomonas > Pseudomonas sp. R11-23-07. The sequence goes on along the minus strand of NZ_CP027761.1, from coordinate 5,187,023 downwards.
CATCTTCCGGCAAAAGTCCCAGAGACACAGGCGTGCCGTCTTTGGGGATGGCCCACAGCTCCAGGCTCTGGTCGGGCGCAGGCGCCGTGGCGGCAATCGGCTGTACTTCCAGATAATCCTTGTGCGCCATGATTTGCGCGGCCGGCTGCTGGGTCGTCGTCACCAACGTCGCCGCGGATTTGATGCTGTCCTGGGTGTAGAGCGCGCCGCCGATGCCGGCAGCCACTACGGCGCAGGCGCCGATGAACAGACGCGGGCGGCTCCAGAAGGCAGGCTTGTGCTCAATCACTTGGGGTTGGATCGCAGTCATAAGTCTCTTCCTGACAAATTTTGTAGTCAGTTCCTAGACCCGCTTATCCCCGATGGGTTCCGGAACAACCGACGGGATACCCAGTCCAACGCCTGCTTTTGCACCTATTTCCTGAGGTTGTCTTGATGAAGATTTCACGCGGTTTTGCCCTTTCCTGCCTGTTGACCGTGGCCGCCAGCCCGGTGTTTGCCGCAGGCTTCAGCCTTGGCGATGCGGCCAACGCCATCTCCGGGATGCAAGGTGGCAACAACAAAGCCGCTGCCGCTGCTCCAACTTCAGAGACGGCCGACCTGCTGACAGCCCTGACCTCTCAACTCAATATCACCCCGGAGCAAGCCGTCGGCGGCACGGGCGCGATGCTGGGCCTGGCGAAGAACAAGCTGAGCAGCAATGACTTTTCGCAGCTGGGCGATAGCGTGCCGGGCCTCGATAAACTGTCGGGTAACAACGCCCTGGGCAGCCTGGGTGCCTTGAGCGGGATGCTCGGCCAGGCCGGCGGCAGCAAGACCAGCGGCCTGGACGGCCTGCTGGGCAACGTGAAAAACACCAATGACTTGAACACCGCGTTCAGCGCCCTGGGCATGGACAGCGGCATGATCGGTCAGTTTGCCCCGGTGATCCTGCAATACCTGGGCGGGCAGGGCGCCGATAGCTCGGTGCTGGGCAAGCTGGCCCAGGCTTGGGGCACCGGCAGCTAAGACTGCTGCGCGCGCAGCTGCTCGATGCGCGCGTCTTTCTCCCGCCAGAGCTGGTTGACCCAGTTCTGGACGGTCAGGCGAAACGCCGGATCGTTCTCGTAGTCCCCCTGCCACAACGCCGCGTCCAATTCACGGGTGCGGATATCCACGATCACCTTCGGCACCGCGCCGCTGATCAAATCCCAGAACCCTGGAATCTTTGGCTGTGGGTACACCACGGTCACGTCGAGGACGGCATCCAACTGCTCGCCCAGCGCCGCCAACACGAAGGCCACGCCGCCGGCCTTCGGTTTGAGCAGTCGGTTAAACGGCGAGTCCTGCTGCTTGCGTTTAGCCTCGCTGAACCGCGTGCCTTCCAGGTAGTTGACCACCGTCACCGGCTGGCGCTTGAACAGCTCGCAGGCCTCTTTGGTGATCTTCAGGTCCTGTCCGGCCAGCTCCGGGTGCTTGGCCAGGTACGCTTTGGTGTAGCGCTTCATGAACGGATAATCCAGCGCCCACCAGGCCAGGCCAAGGAAGGGCACCCAGATCAGCTCTTTTTTCAGGAAGAATTTGAAGAACGGTGTGCGTCGGTTCAACGCCTGGATCAGCGCTGGAATATCCACCCAGGACTGGTGGTTGCTGATGACCAGGTAAGAGGTGTCGCCCCGCAGGTCCTCACCGCCGCGAATATCCCACTGGGTGGGAATGCACACCGCGAAAATCAGCTTGTCGATCTCGGCCCAGGTCTCGGCGATCCACATCACCGCCCATGACGCATAGTCACGCGAGCGGCCCGGTGCCACCAGCTTGAGCAGGGCAAACACCAGCAAGGGGCCGATCAAAATCAGCGTGTTGAGTAACAGCAGCAGTGTGACCAAACAGCCGGTGAGCAGGCGGCGCATAAGCAACTCTTGAAATCCTGTGGGCGGGCAATGATAAGCAAGGTGAGTCTAGAGGCCAAATCGCAAATGGCTGTACGAATGTTTCACAACGTGCCGGTTATGCTCGGTGATCCAACTAAGTGCCGTGCGTGCGGTCTAGAATCCGTCCACTTCTTTCGAGGAAATCATGCCGTGAAATTGCTCCTTGGCGCGTTCGCCCTAGTTTTTCCCGTTATCACCGCCTTGCCCGTGATGGCCGCCGAACCGACCCTCTACGGTCGCTACGAATACATTCAACTGCCGGAAATCGGCCAGACCTTCAAGGCCAAGATGGACACCGGCGCGCTGACCGCCTCGCTGTCGGCCCGCGATATCGAAACCTTCACCCGTGATGGCGACGACTGGGTGCGCTTCCGCCTCGGCGGCAAGGACGCCGACAACAAAGTCTACGAGCACAAGGTCTCGCGCATCAGCAAGATCAAGAGCCGCGCCGACGAAGATGACGACAAGGACGAAGCCAGTGTGGCCAAGCGCCCGGTGATCGACCTGGAGATGTGCCTGGGTGACGTCAAGCGTACCGTCGAGGTCAACCTTACCGACCGCAGCAGCTTCAATTACCCGCTGCTGATCGGCGCCAAGGCCTTGCGTGAATTCGGTGCAGCGGTAAACCCGGCCCGTCGTTACACTGCCGACAAACCGGACTGCTGACGGACCCACATGCCGCATATCCTGATTGTCGAAGACGAAGCGGCGATTGCCGACACGCTGATCTTCGCCCTGCAAGGCGAGGGCTTTAGCACCACCTGGCTGAGCCTGGGCCAGGCGGCGCTGGAGCATCAGCGCCAAACCCCGGCCGACTTGATCATCCTCGACATCGGCCTGCCCGACATCAGTGGTTTTGAAACCTGCAAGCGACTGCGCCGGTTCAGCGAAGTGCCGGTGATGTTCCTCAGCGCGCGCGATGGCGAGATCGACCGGGTGGTGGGGCTGGAAATCGGCGCCGACGATTACGTGGTCAAGCCCTTCAGCCCGCGTGAAGTGGCGGCCAGGGTGCGGGCGATTCTCAAGCGGGTCGGCCCGAATGCGGCGCCTGCGGTGTTCCAGGTCGACCTGGAACGCATGCAGATCCACTATCGCAGCCAGCCGCTAAGCCTGACGCGTCACGAATTCCGCCTGCTGCAAAGCCTGCTGGAACAACCCGAACGTGTGTTCAGCCGCGAGCAGCTGCTGGACGCGGTGGGCGTACCCGCCGACGCCGGCTATGAGCGCAATATCGACAGCCATATCAAAAGCCTGCGCAGCAAGTTGCGCAGCGTGGCCGCCGATGCCGAACCGATCCAGACGCATCGCGGCCTGGGTTACAGCTACAGCCCGAGCCATAGCTGATGCGCCTGGGGCTGCGGATTTTCCTGGTGTACGCGCTGTTTATCGGCCTGACCGGTTACTTTGTGCTCAACACGGTGATGAAGGAAATCCGCCCCGGCGTACGCCAGTCCACCGAAGAAACCCTGGTGGACACCGCCAACCTGCTCGCCGAAATCCTGCGCACCGATGTGAAGAACGGCACCCTCGGCCAGAGCCACTGGCCGCAGGTGCTCAAGGCGTATGGCAATCGTCAGCCGGGCGCGGTCATCTGGGGCCTGCCGAAGAACCAGGTCAACCACCGCATCTATGTCACCGACGCCAAGGGCACGGTCTTGCTCGACTCCACGGGCGAGGCGGTGGGCCAGGACTATTCCAGGTGGAACGACGTGTACCTGACCCTGCGCGGTGAGTACGGCGCGCGCTCAACCCGCAGCGAAGCGGATGACCCAACCTCTTCGGTAATGCACGTGGGCGCGCCGATTCGTGACGACGGCCGGATTATCGGCGTGGTGACCGTGGCCAAGCCCAATAGCTCGTTACAGCCCTACGTCGACCGCACCGAGCGGCGCCTGCTGTGGTACGGCGCCGGGCTGGTGATTCTGGGCCTGCTGCTGGGCGCACTGTTGTCTTGGTGGCTGAGCGTCGCCCTGAAACGCTTGACCGCCTATGCCGAGGCCGTCAGCGAAGGGCGTCGGGCCGAGTTGCCCCATTACCGTGGCGGCGAGCTCAAGCAGCTGTCCACCGCTGTCGAACACATGCGCACGCAGCTGGAGGGCAAAGCCTATGTCGAACATTACGTGCACACCCTGACCCACGAACTGAAAAGCCCGCTGGCGGCCATTCGCGGCGCGGCGGAGTTGCTGCAGGGCGACATGACCCGCGAACAGCAGCAGCGTTTTGTCGGCAATATCGACAGCGAAAGCGCGCGCCTGCAGCAGCTGATCGAACGGTTGTTGAACCTGGCACAGGTGGAGCAACGCCAGGGGTTGGAAGAACAATCGAGTATCCCGCTGGCGGGCCTGGTCGATGACGTACTCAAGGCGCAATGTGCGCGGATCGAAAGCGCCGGCCTGCAGGTCCAGCAACGCATCGGCGCCGATGTGAGGGTGTTTGGCGAACCGTTCCTGCTGCGCCAGGCCCTGGGCAATCTGCTGGATAACGCCCTGGATTTCACCCCGCCCGGCGGCGAACTGCGGTTCAGTGCGCAGGTGCGGCACAACGACGTTCGGGTGAGCCTGTTCAACCAGGCCGCGCCGATTCCGGATTACGCCTTGCCGCGCCTGAGCGAGCGTTTCTATTCACTGCCGCGTCCGGCGAGCGGGCGCAAAAGCACCGGCCTGGGCCTTAACTTTGTCGAAGAAGTGATGAAGCTGCACGGCGGCGCGCTGCAGATCGGCAACGTACCGGGTGGCGTGGAGGTGGTGCTGCATCTCCACACAATCTCCACACTGCCCACATAAATCCCCCACACAGGCTGCCCAGACTCTCCTTATCAAAACAGGGAGAGTCCCATGAACCGCAGCCTGCTTTTCAAACTTGGCGCGATTGCGCTGTTGATCCTGCTGTTGCTGATTCCGTTGCTGATGATCAACGGCATCATCAGCGACCGCCAGCAACTGCGCGACGGCGTATTGATGGACATCGCCCGCAGTTCCAGCTTCGCGCAGCGCCTCACCGGCCCGGTGATGGTGGTGCCTTATCGCAAGACGGTGCGCGAATGGAAACTCAATGAAAAACTCAACAAACGCTACGAAGAAACCCGCGAGGAGCGCGGCCGTCTGTATTTCCTGCCGGAGCGCTTTGAACTCGACGGCCAGGTGCAGACCGAGCTGCGCGCACGGGGCATCTACCAGGCGCGGTTGTTTCATGCCGACAACCGCATCAGGGGGCGTTTCCAACTGCCTGCCCAACTGGGCATCACGGAAAACTTCGCCGACTACCGTTTTGAACCGGCGTTTCTGGCGATGGGCATCAGCGATATTCGCGGCATCGAAAATGCGCTGACGCTGGAGCTGGGCGATCAGCGCCTGGAATTTGCGCCGGGCTCCCTGGTGGACTGGCTGGGGGAGGGCGTGCATGTGCTGCTGCCCGACCAGGACAGCAGGAAACCCGCCGCCGTGGACTTCGCCTTTGACCTGCGCCTGCAGGGCACCGAACAACTGCAGGTGGTGCCCGTGGGCAAGACCAGTCAGGTATCACTTGCTTCCAACTGGCCGCACCCAAGCTTTATCGGCAACTTCCTGCCGGCGCAGCGGGAAGTCACCGACAAGGGCTTTACCGCCCACTGGCAAACCTCGTTCTTCGCAACCAACCTCGAGCAGGCCCTGCAAACCTGCCTGGACCGCCAGGGCTGTGATGACTTCAATAACCGCAGCTTCGGCGTGAACTTCATCGACCCGGTGGACCAGTACCTCAAGAGCGAGCGCGCGATCAAATACGCGTTGCTGTTCATCGCGCTGACCTTTGCCGGCTTCTTCCTGTTCGAAGTGCTCAAGAACCTGGCGGTGCACCCCATCCAGTACGCCTTGGTGGGCTTTGCATTGGCGTTCTTCTACCTGCTGCTGTTGTCGCTGTCCGAGCATCTGGGGTTTGCCCTGGCGTACCTGATATCGGCGAGCGCCTGCGTGCTGTTGATCGGCTTCTACGTGTGCCATGTGCTGCGCAGCGTAGTCCACGGCCTGGGCTTTTCGGTGGGCTTGGCGGCGTTGTATGGGTTGTTGTACGGGCTGCTGAGTGCCGAGGATTACGCGTTGCTGATGGGCTCGTTGTTGCTGTTCGGCCTGCTGGGCACGGTGATGGTGCTCACGCGCAGGCTGGATTGGTATGGCGTGGGCAAGCGCAAGACGGCAGAGCCGTTGCAGTTCGATCTGGAGGCGGTGCAATGATCGGCTTGCGCGAGGATCAGCAAATGAAGGCGAGAATGGTCAACTTCCTCAATCACACCGCCGCTCAATGTGGGAGGGGGCTTGCCCCCGATAGCGGTGGTTCAGAGAAAAATGAGCGCAATGACACACCGCAATCGGGGGCAAGCCCCCTCCCGCATTGGGTCTGTGTGAACATCACGCGGGCGGTTGGGTCTGCTGCATCGAAGGCCGCTGGCTGACCTCGGCGTACCAGGCGGCAAGCCTTGGGTTATCCGCGCGCCATTGCAGGTCGGGATGGCGGAAGTCGAGGTAGCCCAAGGCACAGGCCACGCTAATCGCGGCGATGTCGAAGTGGCTGGCCAGTTCGGCAATCGCCTCGGCTTCCAGCTCGGCCAGTGCGCGCCGCATCTTGTTGCGCTGCTCGTCCAGCCATTGATCCCAATGTTTCTCCACCGGGCGCATCGCGGTCTCGTAGCGCACCAGCACGGCGGCATCCATGATTCCGTCGGCCATCGAGGCCAGGGTCAGGCGGCGCCAGCGGGCCGAGCCGTCGCGGGGGATCAGCGGGTTGCCGACGTGCTGGTGGTCGAAGTAATCGAGGATCACCCGGCTGTCATGCAGTACCGAACCGTCGGCCAGGCGCAGGGCCGGGATCTTGCCGACCGGGTTGCCTTGCACCACATGCGCGTCCGGGTTGACGGGGGTGGGCATGCAGGCATGCAGGGCCACACGGTCCTGCTGACCGGTCTCGATCAGCAGCACGCGGACTTTGCGCACGAACGGCGACGCGGGGTTGTGGAACAAGGTCATGCTGGGGACGGACATGGGCATTCCTCGAAATGGGATGTGGCTAGCCTAGAGGCTTGCGCCGTGGCTGGCGAGGGGGATTTTTGGTGGTTTCGAAGGCCTCATCGGGAGCAAGTCGAATCGTCGCACCGCCCCTCCCACATTTAACAGTGTTCACAATTCAAGTGTGGGAGGGGGCTTGCCCCCGATAGCTCCCTCAGCCGCGCCGCTTGAACAACGCCCATGCACCAATGCCAGCAGGAACGCCCAACCCGACCCAACTCAACACATCCCACCCCCCATCCCCCAGCAACGCCGCAAACAACCCGGTGGCGCTGAGCAGGCCAATCCCCAGCGGAATGCCAAACACTTTCCAGAAACTCGACTGCCGGGGCTTCATGCCTTGCCCGCCTTGCGCCGTACGATCCACAGGTAAATGCCGCTAACCAGCACGATGATGGTCAGCACATCCAGCGCCGCCCAGAGGATCTTCATCGGCATGCCGCCGTAGTCACCGAAGTGCAGCGGCTGGGACATGCCCATGGCGTCCATGTACCACGGCCGTGCGGCGATGGCGGTCACGGTCAGGGTGCGGGCGTCGACCAATACCGGGGTGAGCAGATGGGAAGTGAGGTGGGTGCTGCCCTTCATGAACACGGCGTAGTGATGTTCGCTGGAAAAGCGCGTGCCGGGGAAGGCGATGAAGTCCGCTTGCATGCCGGGGGCGGCATTGGCGGCGATGCTCAGCAATTCGCTGGCCGGGGCGCGCTGGGTCAGCGGCGGGGCGTTTTTATAGGGTTCGATCATGGCGCTGAGGGCGTCCTCGCGCCAGGCGGCGATGATCAGGTCGGCGCTGGCGCTGATCACACCGGTCACGCCCACCACCAGTGCCCAGGTCAGGGTGACCACGCCGATTAGGTTGTGCAGGTCGAGCCAGCGCAGGCGAGTGGACTTGTTTTGGCGCACGGTAGCGAACTTCAAGCGGCGCATGAACGGCAGGTACAGCACCGTGCCCGAGACGATCGCCAGCACGAACAGAACCCCCATGAACGCCAGCAACAGCTTGCCTGGCAGCCCGGCGAACATGTCCACATGCAGGCGCAGCAGGAACAGGGTGAGCCCGCCATTGGCGGAGGGCATTTCCACCGCTTCGCCGGTACGCGCATCCAGCATGAAGGTGTGGGACGAATTCGGCTCGGTGCCGGCCGTGGCGGCCATGATCGCGATCACACCGTTCTGGTCGTCCTCGTCCCACGCCAGGTACTGCATGGCCTCGCCGGGTCGATGGGCCTGTGCCTTGGCCACCAGCTGCTCCAGGTTGAGTTGCGGCGTCCCGGTGGGCATCTGCTTGAGCTGCGGCTCGTTGCCCAGCAGATGGTCGATCTCGTGGTGAAACACCAGCGGCAAGCCGGTTAGGGCGAGCAGCAGCAGGAATACGGTGCAGGTCAGGCTGGTCCAGGTGTGGATGAAGGACCAGCGGCGGATGGTTTTGCTTTTCATGTTCTAGCCTTCAGACACACCAAAGCCGCCCCTGTGGGCGGCCCGGTTGTTAACTCAGCCGATTACCACTGGTAGGTGGCACTGGCAACGACGCTGCGTTGGTCGCCGAAGTAGCAGTAGGAACCGTCACAGGTGGAAATGTAATCCTTGTTGAACAGGTTGGTCGCGTTCACTTTCACCGACGCGCCCTTGAGGCTGTTGTCCAGGCGGCCGAGGTCGTAGTGCACGGCGCCGTCGAATACGGTGTAGGCGTTGGCTTTGCCGGACCAGGTATTGGCCTGGTCGCCATAGGTATTGCCGGTGTAGCGGGCGCCAAAGCCAATACCGAAGCCATCCAGTGCCCCGGTATGCCATGTGTAGTCGGTCCACAGGGAGGCTTGCTGGTTTGGCATCAGTTGCAGGCGGTTGCCTTTGTATTGGCCTTTCTGTATTTCGGACTTGGCCAGGGTATAGGCCGCGATAACCTTGAGGTTTTCGGTCACGTCAGAGATGGCTTCCAATTCCAGGCCCTTGACCTTTACCTCGCCGGTCTGGTCGGTTACCGAGGCGCCGCCGGACTGGAAGCTGGTGACTTGCACGTTTTTCTGGGTCAGGTCATAGACCGCAGCACTGAGCAAGGTGTTGGTGCCCGGTGGCTGGTATTTGATCCCCAGTTCCCACTGTTTGCCTTCCGTCGGTTTAAACGACTGAAGGGGGTCCACGCTGGCGTTGCTTGCGGGCTGGAATGACTCGGCGTACGAGAGGTAGGGCACGAAACCCGAGTCAAACACATAGCTCAGTGCTGCATTGCCACTGAAGTTTTTGCTGCGGTCGGTATTGGTTGCGTCGCTTTTGTTGAAGTAGGTGGTGCCCTGGTGTACCCAGTCTTCGCGTCCGCCGAGGGTCAGGCGCCAGTTGTCCAGGGCCATCTGGTCCTGCACGTAAAGGCCGGTCTGCACGGTTTTCTGGTTGTAATCGTAGAACGCAGTGGAGCGCGCCGGGCGCACGATCGGCTGGCCGTAGACCGGGTTGAAGATGTTCGTGGTGCCGCCGTCGCCAAAAATCGCCAAGTACGAGGTATCGGTACGTTGATGGTCCAGACCGAGCAGAACGGTGTGGTTCACAGCGCCGGTTGAGAAGTCCGCCTGGAAGTTGTTATCGACGGCGAACTGGCTGATGTCTTCGTCCACGTTGGTCGACGAGCGGCTGATGTTGCCATTGGTATCGGCCGGTGAGAAGGCGTACGAACCCACCGTCAGTTGCTGAAACGCCAGCTCGGATTTGGTGTAGCGCAGGTTTTGCTTGAACTGCCAGGTGTCATTGAAGCGGTGCTCGAACGCGTAGCCGAGTGCGTAGTAGGTGCGGTCGTAGAAATCGTAATCGGGGTCACCGAGGTTCTTGTGGTGGGAAACGTCGCCCAGCGGCGATTTGATCTTGGTGCCTTGGATCGGCAGGAACTGGCTGGTGGTGCCCGTATCGTCACGGGTGAACTGCGACAGGAAAGTCAGCTTGGTATCGGTGTCGATATTCCAGGTCAGGCTTGGCGCGATGTTGTAGCGCTTGTTGTCGATGTGATCGACCTGGGTGCCGGCATCGCGCACCACGCCGCCAAGGCTGTAGAGAAACTGGCCTTCATCATCGATCTTGCCAGTGCTTTCGAAATTGATCTGACGGTAGTTGTCACTGCCGTATTGCACCTGGATAGCGTGGCTCGATTCTGCGCTGGGACGGCGGCTGACCATGTCCAACAGGCCGCCCGGCGGGGTCTGGCCATAGACCGACGAAGCCGGGCCGCGCAGCAGGGCGAGGCGATCCAGGTTCCAGGTTTCGGCTTTCGGGTTGGCGTACACGCCACGGGACAGTGGCAGGCCGTCGAGGAACTGGGTGGGTTCGAAACCGCGTACGCGCATCCAGTCATAACGGGTGTCGCTGCCGTAGCTGGCGGAGACGATGCCGGGCATGTATTTGACGGCGTCGTCGAGGTTCTGCACGTTGCGATCCTGCATCTGCTCGCGGGTCGCCACGGAGATGGAACGCGGCGCCTCGACCAGGGCCGTGTCGGTCTTGGTGCCGGCGGCGGTGCGTTTCGCCAGGTAACCTTCGACCGGCCCCCACGCGCTCTCATAACTGCCCTGACCAATAATGCTCGTCTCCGGCAGCGCCACGACACCATCTGCAATTGCCACCAACGTAAACGTCCCGGCGCTGCTCTGCTCCAACTGCAACCCCGTGCCCCGCAACGCTTCACGCAGCGCACCCTGCGCGTCGAACTGGCCTTTGACCGGGGCCGAGGTCTTGCCGGCGGCGAGCGCCGGGTTGAGGGTGAGGGCGAGGCCGGCCTGGCTGGCGATCTGGTTCAGGGTGGAGGCCAGTGGGGCGGGCGCCAGGTTGTAGGCGCGCACGCTGGTGGCCTGTTCGGCGGCGATCAGCGGGGTGCTGACCAGCGGGGCGCCGAGGGCAATCGCCACGGCTAACAGGCTGGGGCGCAACAAAGTGTCTAGCGTGCGGGACATGGGCGGCTCCTGAATGGAAATATTTCTCAATTGCCTAGGTGCCGGACGAGAATCGAAAAGTGATAGGGCGGGGTGAAAATATTTTTTGGGTGGTGTTCCTTCAGGGCCTCATCGGGAGCAAGCCCCCTCCCACACTTTGATTTGTGAATACATTCAAAATGTGGGAGGGGGCTTGCTCCCGATAGCGTTCGCCCAGGCGCTGCAAACCCTAAGGCTTATCCTTGACGGTCACCCACCACGGCGTGTGCTGCTCGATCTGCACCGGCAGTGTGGGCAATAGCGCATTGAGCGCCAGGGCGGTGTCATGCAGTGGGAAGCTGCCGGTGATGCGCAGGTCGGCCACGTTGTCATCCACGCCCAGATGGCCGGTGCGATACCGGCCGAGTTCCGCCACCACATCGCCCAGGCGGGCGTTGTCGACGACCAGCATGCCGCGGGTCCAGGCGTCGGTGGCCGGGGGGACGGCAAGCAGAGGGCCAAGGCCATCGCTGCGCATCAGCACTTGCTGGCCTTGTTTGAACACCTGTTCCTGATGCAGTGCCTGGGGCTGGGCGGCCACGGCCGATTGCAGCACGCTCAGGCGTGTGGCGTGGTCTTCGCGCCTGACGATGAACCGCGTCCCCAACGCCCGCAGGTTGCCGTCGCGGGTCTGGACAGAGAACGGGCGCGCATCGTTGTGGCCGGTTTCGACGAAAATTTCGCCTTCCTGCAACACGATCAAACGGTGCTTATCGTCGAAACGCACGTCAATTGCGCTGTGGGTATTGAGCGTGATCCGGGTGCCGTCAGCCAGCGTGAGCGTGCGCTGCTCGCCGGTAGCGGTGCGTTGATCGGCCAGCCAATAGTGGATCGGCACGTACCGCTCACCGGCAAACAACGCCAGCCCAACTACCAGCGCAATGCTCGCCAGGCCACGGCCCAGCTTGCGCATACGCTGGCGAACGCTTTCGCGCGACTGCAACAACGCGGCCCGCGCAGGGCCGCAGGCTACGCTGAAACGCTGGTCGAGCATGCCCAGCTGGCGCCAGGCGCGGGCGTGTTCTTCATCGCTGGCCAGCCATTTGGCGAATTCTTCCTGTTCCACCTCGCTGCCATCGCCTGCGTCGAGGGACAGTTGCCAGGCAATCGCGGCGTCCAGCACGCGGGCCGATACCGGCTTGGAGCTGATCAGCGTCACGTCGGCTCGCCATACAGCGCGATGTAGCACTGGCGAATGCCCTGGGCCAGGTACTGGCGCACACGCGGCACCGACACACCCAGGCGCTGGGCGATTTCTGCATGGGCCATGCCGTCGAGGCGGTTATAGAGGAACGCGGCGCGGGCTTTGCTCGACAGCGTGCCGAGCAGGCGGTCGATGGCTTTGAGGTCTTCCAGGATCTGGTGCTGTTCTTCGGGCGAAGGCTGTTCGCTTTCCGGGATCAGCATCAATTCGGTGAGGTAGGCCTGTTCCAGGGCGGCGCGGCGGAAGTAGTCGAACAGCAAGCCCTTGGCAATCGCTACCAGAAAGGCGCGTGGCTCGCGGGGCGCGCGCAGCCCATCTCGGCCCAGCAGGCGCATGAAGGTGTCCTGGCTGAGGTCTTCGGCGCGGCTCGGGCAGGCTACGTTGCGCCGCAGCCAGGCCAGCAGCCAGCCACGATGGTCGCGATACAACGCGCCAACAAGCTCACTGTGTGGGGGCTGGACCGACGACAAGGCATCACCGAATAAAGTTTAAACTAACGAGAATTATTCGCGATTGTGTCAGAGGCGTGGGATGGGCGCAATTGGCGTCTGTCGGGAGATCGTTCCCACGCTCTGCGTGGGAATGCCGCCCTGGACGCTCCGCGTCCCCTAGAACGACGGCGTGGGAATGTCGCCCCGGACGCTCCGCGTCCACTAGAAAGACGGAGCTTGTTTACGCCGCTTCCACTGGGATAAACGCTCTTGCAGCGTCTGGGGCGTGTCGATGTGTTGCTGGCGCGCACGGCTGAACAGGATCAGCATCAGCTCCGCCGTAGCCAGTGCATCGGCGCTGGCGTGATGGCGCTCGCCCACGTGCAACCTGAAATGGCTGATCCAGTCATCCAGCCCCGCCTCGCGGATGTTCGCTTCAGGGCATAACAGCGGGGCGATCTCGGCCACATCGAGAAACGTGTGTGTCAGGCGATAACCCAGGCTGTCCATCAGCGCCCGGCCCAGCATGTGTTGATCGAACGGCGCATGGAAGGCCAGCAGCGGGCTGTCGCCAACGAACGCCATGAAATCCAGCAGCGCATCCACCGGGTCGCTGCCGGCCGCGATGGCGCTGGGGCCGAGGCCGTGGATCAACACGCTGGGGCTGAGTTTGGTGGCGGTGCGTTGCAGGGTGCGTTCGAACATCTGCGAGAAGTCCACCGCACCGTCCTCAATCACCACGGCGCCGATGGACAGCACCTGGTCACGGTTGAGGTTCAGGCCGCTGGTTTCCAGGTCGACCACCACCCAGCGCTGGCTGCGCAATGTGCCATGGCCCAGCGCCGAAGGCCCGCGCAACTCGGCCAGGCGCTGCTGCTGCGCCTCGTCGAGCCTGGGTTTTTTCGCGCGCAGCCAACTGAACAGGCTCACAGTTGATAGCGCAAGGTCAGGCTGCTTTGCAGGCGCTGGGCCTGACGCAGGGATTCGCGCAGGATGCGGCGGTCCAGATGGTTGAGGCTGTCCGGATCGACGCGGTTGGAATACGGCTGGTTTTCCCGCGTCTGCACCTGATGCTGTTGCATGCGGGTTTGTTGAATGAAGTGATAGGCCTCTTCATACGCGGCGCCGTCCAGTGGCTCGATCACGCCTTTGGCGACCAACTGGCGCAGCCGCTCCAGGGTGTTGTTGGCATGCACGCCGTGGGCCAGGGCCAGCAGGCGCGCACCGTCCACAAACGGCGTGAGGCCCTGCACCTTGAGATCTAGGGTGGCCTTTTCACCGCTTTTGCGCGTCAGCACGAACTCGCGAAAGCGCCCCACGGGTGGGCGTTGGCGTAAGGCATTCCCGGCCAGCATGCGCTGGAACAGTCGGTTGTCCGCCACCTGATCCAGAATGCCCTGGCGCAGTTGCTCGCAGCCCTGCTCGTCGCCCCACACCACCCGCAAGTCGAAATAGATGCTCGACCCCAGCAGATTCTCCGGCGTCGCTTCGCGGATGAAGGCGCCAAACCGCCGCGCCCACTCGGCCCGCGACAGGCACAGCTCCGGGTTGCCGGCCATGATATTGCCCTTGCACAGGCTGAAGCCACACAGCGCCAGGCTCTGGTTGATCTGTTGCGCCAGGGGCAGCAGGCGCTCGCGAATGTCGGCGGCCTCCACGGCGTCTTTGGCCTCGAACAGGATGCCGTTGTCCTGGTCGGTGTACAGCGTCTGTTCGCGGCGGCCTTCGCTGCCAAAACACAGCCAACTGAAGGGCACGCCGGGGTCGCCTCTTTCCGCCAGGGTCAGCTCGATGACACGGCACACGGTGTGATCGTTCAGCAAGGTAATGATGTGAGTGATCTGGGTCGACGAAGCGCCGTGGGCCAGCATGCGCTCGACCAGTTGGCCGATTTCGCCGCGGATCGCCACCAGCTGTTCCACCCGGGACGCGTTGCGGATGGTCCGCGCCAGGTGCACCAGGTCGACGCGCTGCAGGGAAAACAGATCGCGCTCCGACACCACGCCACACAGGCGCCGGTCCTGCACCAGGCATACATGGGCGATATGCCGCTCGGTCATGGCGATCGCCGCGTCGAACGCGCTGTGGTCCGGGGACAAGAAAAACGGCGCCTGAGTCATATGGCCGGCGATGCCTTGACTGAAATCACCGGTACCGTCGGCCACCACCTGACGCAGGTCACGCAAGGTGAAGATGCCCAGCGGCGCCTTGTGCTCATCGACAATCACAATGCTGCCGACCTGCTGTTCGTGCATCAGCCTCACCGCTTCGCGCAGCGCGGTGTCCGGGCTGCAGGTGACGGGATGGCGCATGGCCAGTTCACCCAGGCGAGTGTTCAAGGAGTATTGGGTGCCAAGGGTTTCCACGGCTTTTTGCTGCACCTGCTGGTTGACCTGGTCAAGCAGGCTGCTGACACCGCGCAGGGCGAAATCCCGAAACGGGCTGGACAGGGCGAACAGCTTGATGAACGCCATCTTGTTCAGTTGCAGGCAGAAGGTGTCTTCGGCGGCTTTGTGCTCGGTGCGGGTGGCGCGTTCGCCGAGCAAGGCGGCGAGGGGGAAGCACTCGCCGGTGGTGATTTCGAACGTGGTATCTGCCGAGTCCGGGCGCTCGCCGACCACGCGGCCCTGCTTGACGATATAAAAATGCTCGACCGGCCCGCCCGACGGTTTGAGGATGCTGTCGCCGGGGCCATAGAAGCGCAGTTGGCACTGTTCCACCAGAAACGCCAGGTGCGCCTGCTCCATCTGATTGAATGGAGGGAAGCGTTGCAGGAATTGCAAAGTGCCATGGATGTTCTGCAACACGGCGGTTTTACCCGCCTGCGTGAAAGCATCAGCTTTACTCATAACAGTGACCGCAGTTTTTTTGTCGTTATCGTGCTGCATGGTCGACTGCCGCACGGCGGGTGCCCATTGGACGTAAGTCTAGGTTGGTGAAACCCACGCAAAACTAAGGAAAAACCTTACACGACTATCGTCCAAAACCCGTAGAACACCCACTAGGCAAACTTTCCGACGAAGTGCACATTGTTCGCCCTCCCGCAGATGTCTGACGAGTGTGCTGCGAGATTGATGAGAATTGCTGAGAACTGTATGTCCGACCACGATATTTTGAGTGATGCCGAGCGCGAGGCGCTGAGCGCCGTGATGCTGGAGCCCGATTTACCGCCCCAACGTGTATTGATCGTGGACGACGACAAGGATGCGCGTGAATTGCTGGCGGAAATCCTCGGGCTGAACGGCATTCGCTGCATGACGGCTGACGGTGGTGAGGAAGCATGGAAATTGTTGAATTCCACCAGCTCCATCGGTTTGCTGATCACCGACCTGCGCATGGCACCGAGCAACGGTTTGGAACTGATGCGAAAAGTGCGCGAGTCGACCCGCGCGGAGTTGCCGATCATCATCATGTCGGGGGACGCCGAAGCGCGGGATGTGATCGATGCCATGGAGTTGGGCGTGGTGGCTTTTTTGCTCAAGCCGATTGATAGCGCGGAGTTGGCGAAGATGGTGAAGCGGGAGTTGGGGATGGCGCAGTAGGCGTGGTATTTACCGTTGGTCGGGACTGTCAGATTTCACAGTATCGGCGTTTTGAGGGGGGTTGTTTAATCGTTTGGAGGGTGCTGGTTCGGCATCGGTACCCAATCAAGCGACGAGCAGGAGTTCATCATGAGTAATGACGAAAAACACAGTTCTAATATTAAAGTCGTTGTAGATGGTGAAGATAATAGGTTTAGGCCGGATAGTTTTTCTGGCGGCCCTGCCGGGTTCAGGATGGACGCGAGTTTGGATTCTACGTTTCTGGAACTTGATTACGGTGCTTACGTGACTGAAACCCAAACATTACCGCATACGAAAATCAAGGTGAAAGCTAATAGTCCTTCTGGACAAGAGTTTGGCCATGTAGTTGCAGGTACTCTCCGTGTGGTAGTTCTAGGTAATACGTATACAGGTACGTTTAACGACGTAAAAGTTGACGGAACGGGCGCCGGGGAAGGCTCTACGCTCGTGCTCTCGGGCGATTACGTCATTGTGCGTGCTTAAACTTTGAGAAGCCGCCATATAAAAAGCCCCGGCCATATAGCCGGGGCTTTTATATTTCAGTAGTCAGTTACAAACCATTCCTGGCCTTGAACTCCCGACGCCGACGATGCAACACCGGCTCGGTATACCCGTTAGGCTGTTTAGCCCCTTCAATCACCAGCTCCACCGCTGCCTGGAACGCAATGTTGCTGTCGAAATCCGGAGCCAGCGGGCGGTACAGCTTGTCACCGGCATTCTGCCGATCCACCACTGGAGCCATGCGCTTGAGGCTTTCCATCACTTGGGCTTCGTTGACGATGCCGTGGCGCAACCAGTTGGCGATGTGCTGGCTGGAGATACGCAGGGTGGCGCGGTCTTCCATCAGGCCGACATCGTTGATGTCCGGCACTTTCGAGCAACCCACGCCCTGGTCGATCCAGCGCACCACGTAGCCGAGGATGCCCTGGGCGTTGTTGTCCAGTTCGTTGCGGATATCTTCTTCGGACCAGTCGGTATTCTGCGCCAGAGGAATAGTCAGGATATCGTCCACTGATGCGCGCTCGCGCTTGGCCAGTTCGGCCTGGCGCGCAAACACGTCAACCTTGTGATAGTGCAGCGCATGCAGCGCAGCCGCAGTGGGCGATGGCACCCACGCGGTGTTGGCGCCGGCCAGTGGGTGCGCGATTTTCTGTTCGAGCATCGCGGCCATCAGGTCGGGCATCGCCCACATGCCTTTACCGATTTGCGCACGCCCTTGCAGGCCCGTGCTCAAACCGATATCGACGTTCCAGTTCTCGTAGGCGCCAATCCATTTTTCCGCTTTCATGGCGGCCTTGCGCACCATCGCGCCGGCTTCCATGGAGGTGTGGATTTCGTCGCCGGTGCGGTCGAGGAAGCCGGTGTTGATAAACACCACGCGCTCGCTGGCCGCCTTGATGCAGGCCTTGAGGTTGACGGTGGTACGCCGCTCCTCGTCCATGATCCCGACTTTGAGCGTATTGCGCGGCAGGTTCAGCACGTCTTCGATACGGCCGAACAGCTCGTTGGTGAACGCCGCTTCCTCCGGGCCGTGCATCTTCGGTTTGACGATGTACACCGAACCGGTGCGGCTGTTCTTGCGCGTACTGTTGCCGTTGAGGCTGTGGATCGCCGCCAGGCTGGTGAGCAGGCCGTCGAGGATGCCTTCCGGCACTTCGTTGCCGTCTTTATCGAGGATCGCGTCGATGGTCATCAAGTGGCCAACGTTGCGCACGAACAGCAGCGAACGGCCATGCAGGGTCACGTCGCTGCCATCCACGCCGGTGTAGACGCGGTCAGGGTTCATGGTGCGGGTGAAGGTCTTGCCGCCCTTGGCCACTTCTTCGGCCAGGTCGCCCTTCATCAGGCCGAGCCAGTTGCGGTAGATCACCACTTTGTCGTCGGCATCCACGGCGGCGACGGAATCTTCGCAGTCCATGATGGTGGTCAGCGCGGCCTCCATCAGCACGTCTTTGACGCCGGCCGCGTCGGTCTGGCCGACCGGGGTGCTGGCGTCGATCTGGATCTCGAAGTGCAGGCCGTTGTGCTTGAGCAGAAGCGCAATCGGCTCGGCCGCAGGGCCCTGGAAACCGATCAACTGCGCGTCGTCACGCAGGCCGCTGTTGCTGCCGCCCTTGAGGCTGACGATCAGCTTGCCGTCGACGATTTTGTAGCCGGTGGAATCAAAGTGGCTGCCCGCACTGAGCGGCGCGGCTTCGTCGAGGAACGCACGGGCGAAGGCAATGACCTTGTCGCCGCGCACTTTGTTATAGCCCTTGCCCTTTTCCGCGCCGTTGGCTTCGCTGATGGCGTCGGTGCCATACAGCGCGTCATACAGCGAACCCCAGCGCGCATTCGAGGCGTTGAGGGCGAAGCGGGCGTTCATCACCGGCACCACCAGCTGAGGGCCGGCCATGCGCGCGATTTCATCGTCGACGTTTTGGGTCGAGGCCTGGAAGTCTGCGGCTTCTGGCAGCAGGTATCCGATGTCTTGCAGGAAGGCTTTGTAGGCCACCGGGTCGTGGGCCTGGCCGGCATGGGTCTGGTGCCAGGTATCGATCTGCGCCTGGAAATCGTCGCGTTTGGCGAGTAGGGCTTTGTTCTTCGGGGCCAGGTCGTGGATGACCTTGTCGGCGCCGGCCCAGAACTGGTCGGCAGTGATGCCGGTACCGGGAATGGCTTCGTTGTTCACGAAGTCGAACAGGACTTTGGCGACCTGCAGGCCACCGACTTGAACGTGTTCAGTCATTGCTTGCCTCACTCTGCGGAGCTTATGCGCTTTTTCAGATTTTCATTATGTAGTGCACGGTTGGGCATACTACATGATGACTTGCGGTTGTGAAAATTAGACTAAATACGTCGTTTAGCGACCCACTTTGGTCGTACGGTCACAGCGGAGAACCGGATGTTCTCAAAAAACTATTGGATTGTTCCAGATAAATATAAAAATGGTACACGATTTGTTTTCGAGGGCTCCCGGGTCCACCTTGTAGATTGAATTCCAGAGGGCTTCGCCATGGACCATCTTGTACTCACAATTATCGCCGCCGACAAACCCGGCCTGGTTGAGCGCATCGCGCAAAACATTGCCGCCCACGGTGGCAACTGGCTGGAAAGCCGCATGGCCCACATGGCCGGGCAGTTTGCCGGGATTCTGCGTGTCAGCGTTCCCGCAGAGGGTCGTCAGGCATTGGTGGGGGCGCTGGAGGATTTATCCACACACGGCATTCGCGTGTTGGTGGGTGAGGGCAGTTCCGGGCAGGCCTCGGCCTCCAAGCCGATTGTGATGACCCTGGTAGGCAATGACCGCTCGGGCATCGTGCGCGAGATCACTGCGCTGTTGAGCCAGCAGGGTGTCAACCTGGAGCGCTTGAGCACCGATGTGCGCCCGGCGCCGATGAGCGGCGATCCGCTGTTCAACGCCGAGGCCTTGCTGCAGGTGCCGTCGACGTTATCCCTGGAGGCGTTGCAGGCCTCCCTGGAAACCCTGGCGGACGATCTGATGGTGGAACTGCGCGCCGACGAATAACCATGCACAAGGTTATGCATGGAAATCTTGCATGGGCCTGTGGATAACCTGTAGAGACCCGACGCCAGGCCACGCCGCCCGGGGCTCTTCGCCACCTGAGCAAAAAACGAACAGTTTCAACGGCTTGTGCACAAATGGCGGGGATCAGGTTGTGGATAACCTTGGGGTGAATCGCTGCAAGCCACGAAGTCCGTGGCTTGCAAGGGTTTGTACGTTATTTGATCAGCGTTTGCGCATGGTCAGCCAGGCGTCCAGGCTGTAGATAACCAGGCCGGCCCAGATAAAGGCGAAGGCGATCAACGTACTGGGCGCCAGATGTTCGCCGAACAGCAGCACGGCTTCCAGCAGCACCAGCGTTGGCGCGACGTACTGCAGAAAGCCCAGTGCGGTGTAGGGCAAATGCCGTGCGGCGGCGTTGAAACACACCAGCGGGACCAGCGTGACGGGCCCGGCCGCCACCAGCCACCAGGCCTCGGAGGTGCTCCAGAACGGCAGTTGTGCACTGTGCGCCGTCGGGTTGAACAGCAACCACGCGATGGCAATCGGTACCAGCATCCAGGTTTCCACCACCAGCCCCGGCAGCGCTTTGACCGGCGCCTGCTTGCGGATCAGGCCATAGAAGCCAAACGTCAGCGCCAACACCAATGACACCCACGGCAAGCTGCCAACCTGCCACACCTGTTGCGCCACACCGACCGCCGCCAAACCCACCGCCACCCATTGCAGACGACGCAGGCGTTCGCCTAGCAGGAGCATGCCGAGCAGCACATTCACCAGCGGGTTGATGTAGTAACCCAGACTGGCCTCAAGCATGCGCCCCGTGTTCACCGACCACACGTAGGTCAGCCAGTTGGCGGCGATCAGCGAGCCACTGAGGGCGAGGATCGCCAAGCGTTTGGGGTTGTCGCGCAGCTCGCGAAACCAGCCTGGGTGTTTCCACACCATCAACAGCAAACCGCCGAACAGCGCCGACCACAGCACGCGATGCACGATGATCTCGGCGGCGGGCACACTGGCAATGGCTTTGAAATATAGCGGGAACAGACCCCAGATGACATAGGCGCTCAGGCCCAGGATGTACCCCTTGCGAGGGTTGGCGGCGTGCATTGCAGAATCCTTGCTTAGGCAGCTAACAAAGCGCGATTGTAAGGATATTTGCCGGGCAATGGGATCTGCTTTGCTCTATGTGGGAGGGGGCTTGCTCCCGATTGCGGTGGGTCAGCTACGCAAAGGTAGGCTGATACACCGCTATCGGGAGCAAGCCCCCTCCCACAGTGAGTATGTTCAGAATAACTTCAGGGGTTCTTCGTTGAGCGCCGACAGCTGCTCACGCAACGCCAGCACCTGATCGCCCCAATAGCGCTCGCTGCCAAACCACGGGAAGCTGTGGGGAAATGCCGGGTCTTCCCAACGTCGCGCCAGCCAGGCGCTGTAGTGCATCAGGCGCAGGGCGCGCAAGGGTTCGATCAGGGCCAGTTCACGTGGGTCGAAGTCGTGGAATTCCTGGTAACCGTCCATCAATTCCGACAGTTGGCCCAGGCATTCCTGGCGATCCCCGGCGAGCATCATCCACAGGTCCTGCACCGCCGGGCCCATGCGGCAGTCATCCAGGTCGACGATGTGGAACATCTCGTCGCGGCACATCATGTTGCCGGGGTGGCAGTCGCCGTGCATGCGGATGTTCTTGTGCGGGGTGGCCTTGTACACCTCTTCCACACGCTTGAGCAGGTCGCGGGCCACGGACTCGTAGGCCGGCAACAGGCTCTTGGGAATGAAGTTGCCTTCGAGCAACGTGGTCAGGGAATCGTGACCAAAGTTCTTCACGCCGAGCGCTTCGCGGTGTTCGAACGGGCGGGTGGAACCCACGGCATGCAAACGCCCAAGCAATTGCCCGAGGCGATAGAGCTGATCGAGGTTGCCCGGCTCCGGCGCCCGGCCGCCACGGCGTGGAAACAGAGTAAAGCGAAAACCCTGGTGCTCGAACAGGCTTTCGCCGTTGTGGATCAGTGGAGCGACCACCGGGACTTCGCAGTCAGCCAGTTCGAAGGTGAAACGGTGTTCTTCCAGGATCGCTTCGTTGGTCCAGCGTTGGGGCCGGTAGAACTTGGCGATCAGGGGTTCGGAGTCTTCGATGCCCACCTGATACACGCGGTTTTCGTAGCTGTTGAGCGCCAATACACGGGCGTCGCTGAGAAAGCCGATGCTTTCGACGGCGTCGAGCACCAGGTCGGGAGTGAGTGTTTCAAACGGGTGGGCCATGCGAACTCCTGCGCGCAGCAGGGCGCCGCGTCCGGCCGGGTATGGTAACGCACCGGGCTTGAGATAGGTGGGGGCTGTGCTATCGCCATCGGGGGCAAGCCCCCTCCCACACGGAATGTATCCGCAGGTCAAAATGTGGGAGGGGGCTTGCCCCCGATAGCGGTTTGTCAGGCGCCAACAACCCCACCATCATCCCGCCGAATCGCCACCACCGACGAACGCGGCTTGCCGTTCGCCAGGTGCTCCGGCCAGGTCGAGCCCCCGGTTTCACCCGGATGCTGAATGCCCACGAACAGGGTTTTCTGATCCGGCGAAAAGCTGATCCCGGTCACTTCACACGCCACCGGCCCGACCATGAACCGGCGGATTTCTCCAGTAGTTGGGTCTGCGCAGAGCATCTGGTTATTGCCCATGCCGGCGAAGTCGCCTGAGTTGCTGTAGTCGCCGTCGGTGAGGATCCACAGGCGGCCGGCCTTGTCGAAACCCAGGCCGTCCGGGCTGTTGAACATATTTTGCGGGTTGATGTTGGACGAGCCGCCCTTCGGCGAGCCCGCGTGCACGCCGGGGTTGCCGGCGACCACGAACAGGTCCCAGGTGAAGTCCGTGGCACCGTGGTTATCGGCGTCGGCTTTCCAGCGCAGGATCTGGCCATACACGTTCTTTTCTCGCGGGTTGGGCCCGCCCACCGGCTGGCCGTCTTCGCCGCGCTTGGCGTTGTTGGTGAGGGTGCAATAGACCTGGCCATCGGTGGGGCTGACCACGATCCATTCCGGGCGGTCCATGCGTGTGGCTTTCACCACGCTGGCAGCCAGGCGTGCATGAATCAGCACTTCAGCCTGGTTGGCAAAGCCGCTGCTGGCATCGATGCCGTTTTTGCCGTGGGTAAGTTCGACCCATTGGCCTTTGCCCTTGGGGTGATCGGCATCGCCATCGCCCGCGTCGAAGATCGCCACGTACAAGGTCCCGTGATCGAGCAGATCCTTGTTGGCTTTCGGGTTGTTGTGGTCGATCCGATCGCGGCTGACGAACTTGTAGATGAACTCGCCGCGCTCGTCATCGCCCATGTACACCACGGCGCGGCCATCGCGGGTTTCTGCCAGGGCAGCGTTTTCGTGCTTGAAGCGGCCCAGGGCAGTGCGCTTGACCGGAGTGGATTGCGGGTCGAACGGGTCGATTTCCACTACCCAGCCATGGCGGTTGAGTTCGTTGGGGTTCTTGGCCATGTCGAAGCGCGGGTCGTGGGTGTGCCAGTGGATGTCTTTGCTGGCGGCGATCACGCCATAGCGTTTTTGCCCGGCGTCGAAGGTTTGCTGTGGGTCGCTGCTGCCGAAGCAGTCGGTGAAGTTCTCTTCACAGGTCAGGTAAGTGCCCCACGGCGTCTTGCCGTTGGCGCAGTTCTGGAAGGTGCCGAGGGCTTTCTTGCCGGTTTTGTCGGCGCGGGTTTTCAACCAGTCGTGGCCGGCGGCAGGCCCGCTCAGGCGGATCGGCGTGTTGCCGTGGATGCGCCGGTTGTAGCGTGAATCCTGGACGAACTGCCAGGTATCGCCCTTGCGCTGTATTTCGATCACCGAAACGCCTTCGCTGGCCAACGCCTTGCGCACGTCTTCGGCCGATTGCGGCGCGCCGCCATGGGCGTAGAGGTAGCGGTAGTTGGTGTATTCGTTGTTGATCGCCATCAGTGCGCGGCGGTCGTCACCGGGGAAGGGAAACAGGCTCATGCCGTCGTTGTTGTCGCCGAACTGTTGTTCCTGGGCCTCGGCGGTGCCGTTGCCGCTGGGGTCGAAGGCTGGGGCGCGCTTGCTCAAGGGCTGGCCCCAACTGATCAGTACCGAGGCGCTGTAGCCGGGCGGCAGGGTGAGGGTGTCGCTGGTAGCGGCGCCGATGCTGGAAAATCCCAGCAACGGGCTGGCAGAGGCGGCGTTCACGGCCAGTGCGCTGCGGCTGAGCAGGTTGCCGCCCAGGAACATCGCAGCGCCGCACAGGGCGCCGGCGCCGATGAAGCGGCGACGGGTGAGGCCGACCATCTGTTCAAGGTCGGTGGCTTGGTTTTCTTCTAATAAGTTCATGTCAGGCTCCCTACGGTTTTTGCAGATACCTTAAGGAGCGAGCGTGACGAAATTGTTGCAGTTTGATGGCGCGTGCTCGCTACACCGGGGTGCCGAGCAGTACATTGCCGGGGGCGAACTGCACCTGGATCGGCTGGCCTTGCGCGGCATTGAGCGCAGTAAGTGCGGCGGGCTGCGCCAGGGCACACAGCACCTGACCGTTGGGCAGGCCGATGCGCACTTCGCTGGGGCCGTCTTCAGCGTCGAGAACCGCCTCGATCACGCCGCTCATGCAATTGTGTCCAGGTGTTGCGGCTTGCCCGATGGCCAGCAATTCCAACCATCCGGCCTTGATCAGGGCAACCACTTCCACGCCAGCCTCCAGCTCCAGCCGTTGCGTGCTGTCGTGGGTGATCTGTGCATCCAGGTGCAGGCCGCCGGCCAATCGCAGGCGGACTCGGTCATTACGGCCCTGGCGCTCGATGGCGCTGACCTGACCGTGCAGTTGATTGCGCGCACTGGTGCGCAGCATCAGGCGCCCCAGCAGGTTGAAGTCGCGGGCCGCTTCGTCCGTGGCGAGCACTTCGGCTTGCAGCACCTGCAGTCGCTGATAGAGGCGCAGCACGCGCTCACCTTCGGCGGTCAGCCTGGCGCCGCCACCGCCTTTGCCGCCGACGCTGCGTTCCACCAGGGGCTTTTGCGCCAGGTTGTTCAGCTCATCGATGGCGTCCCAGGCGGCCTTGTAGCTCAACCCGGCACTTTTGGCGGCACGGGTGATGGAGCCCTGCTCGGCGATATGCCCCAGCAGGGCAATGCGCTGGGGGCGGCGGATGATGTGCTGGCTGAGCGGTGAGGTCAGGGACATGTGGACACGCTTGGCTGGAATGAGCGGACGTTGCCGCCCAGCGGCACGGGAGTCAAGTCACGTGCCGGGTTTTGGCGTGCGGGCCAGGCAATACACATCGACCTGGCGCGCACCGGCCTGCATCAATAACCGCGCCAGGCTATGGGCGGTGGCGCCGGTGGTCAGTACATCGTCGACCAGCGCCAGATGACGACCCTGCACCCAGGCGCCGGGTGCCAGGGCGAAGGCATTGCGCAGGTTGCGCTTGCGCGTCTTGGCGTCGAGGTCTTGTTGCGCAACGGTTTCATGGGGACGTAACAACAGGTGCTCATCGTAGGGGATGTCCAGGTCGCTGCTGAGCCAACGCGCCAGCATCGCCGCCTGGTTATAACCGCGCTGGCGCAGACGTTTGGGTGGCATCGGCACCGGCAGCAGGCAATCGGGGCGGCTGAGTTCGGCATTCTCGAACCGATGGCGCAGGAATCTTCCGAACAGGCGCCCCAGCAAGTGCCCCAAGGGCCAGCGTGCCTGGTGCTTGAACCGGCTGATCAGGCTGTCCACCGGGAAACTGTAGGTCCAGGGCGCGATCACCTGTTTATACGCGGGCGGTTGTTGCTGGCATTGGCCGCAGACCAACCCGTCCATCGGCAGGGGCAGGGCGCACACTTCGCACTGCTCCATCAGCCATGGCAGCTCGGTTTCGCAGGCGTTGCATACACAATCGACGCTATCAGCCCGTTCATCGCAGATCAAACAGATTTGTACGTTTTTTAACCAGATGTAAACTTGGTGTTTGTGGGTTGGTTGACAGTGCATGAATCTTCCTTAAATATGCCGAGCATCCGTGTCGTACCTGTGGGTATTGCCCTTCCCGCAGCGTTAGCCAAAGCATAATCAAGGAATCGCCCATGAGCGCCAGCACCTCTGCCACCCTGCGTCACGATTGGTCTTTGGCCGAAGTCAAAGCACTGTTCGTGCAGCCGTTCAATGACCTGTTGTTCCAGGCGCAGACCGTGCACCGCGCGCATTTCGACGCCAACCGCGTGCAGGTATCCACCCTGCTGTCGATCAAAACCGGCGCGTGCCCGGAAGATTGCAAATATTGTCCGCAGTCGGGTCACTACAACACCGGCCTGGAAAAAGAAAAACTGATGGAAGTGCAGAAGGTCCTCGAAGAGGCCGCCCGCGCCAAGGCCATCGGCTCGACGCGTTTCTGCATGGGCGCCGCATGGAAGCATCCATCGGCCAAAGACATGCCCTACGTGCTGGAGATGGTCAAAGGCGTGAAGGCCATGGGCCTGGAAACCTGCATGACCCTCGGCCGTCTCGATCAGGACCAGACCGCCGCGCTGGCTCAGGCTGGCCTTGATTACTACAACCACAACCTGGATACCTCGCCGGAATTCTACGGGTCGATCATCACCACGCGCACCTACGGCGAACGCCTGCAAACCCTGGCCTACGTGCGTGAGTCGGGGATGAAGATCTGCTCGGGCGGCATCCTCGGCATGGGCGAGTCCCTGGATGACCGTGCCAACCTGCTGATCCAACTGGCCAACCTGCCGGAGCATCCGGAGTCGGTGCCGATCAACATGCTGGTCAAGGTGGCCGGTACGCCGCTGGAAAATGCCGACGACATCGACCCGTTCGACTTCATCCGCATGCTGGCGGTGGCGCGCATCCTGATGCCGCAATCCCATGTGCGCCTGTCTGCTGGGCGTGAGGCGATGAACGAGCAGATGCAGGCGCTGGCGTTCTTTGCCGGCGCCAACTCGATTTTCTACGGCGACAAGCTGCTGACCACCGCCAACCCGCAGGCGGACAAGGACATGCAACTGTTCTCGCGCCTGGGCATCTTGCCGGAAGCCCGCGAGGAGCACGCCGATGAAGTGCACCAGGCGGCGATCGAACAGGCCTTGGTGGAGCAGAAAAGCAGCGAACAGTTCTACAACGCCGCTGTTTGACTGAAACCAAATCCCAATGTGGGAGGGGGCTTGCCCCCGATGGCGCTGTGTCAGTCAGCACTTATGTTGACTGAGATACCGCCATCGGGAGCAAGCCCCCTCCCACAGTTTTGACCGAGTTGACCCTGCATGTCTTTCGATCTCGCCGCGCGCCTCGCTGCCCGCCGTGCCGAACACCTTTACCGTCAACGCCCCTTGCTGCAGAGCCCTCAAGGCCCGGAAGTGGTGGTGGACGGCAAGCCGCTGCTCGCCTTCTGCAATAACGACTACCTGGGCCTGGCCAACCATCCGCAGGTGATCGAGGCCTGGCGCGCCGGTGCGTCCCGTTGGGGCGTGGGCGGTGGTGCGTCGCACTTGGTGGTGGGCCACGCCACGCCGCACCATGCGCTGGAAGAAGCACTGGCCGACCTGACCGGGCGCCCGCGTGCGCTGCTGTTTACCACCGGCTACATGGCCAACCTCGGCGCGGTCACGGCGTTGGTGGGGCCGGGCGATACGGTGCTGGAAGACCGTCTCAACCATGCGTCGTTGCTGGATGCCGGCTTGTTGTCGGGGGCCCGTTTCAACCGCTACCTGCATAACGACGCCGCCAGCCTGGCCAAGCGCCTGGAGAAAGCCTGCGGTAACACGCTGGTGGTGACCGATGGCGTATTCAGCATGGATGGCGACCTGGCCGATCTGCCGGCGCTGGCCCGTGAAGCCAAGGCCAAAGGTGCCTGGTTGATGGTGGATGACGCCCATGGCTTCGGCCCGCTGGGGGCCAACGGCGGGGGGATCGTCGAGCATTTCGGCTTGAGCCAGGACGACGTGCCGGTACTGGTCGGTACCCTGGGCAAAGCATTCGGCACCGCCGGGGCCTTTGTGGCGGGCAGTGAAGAACTGATCGAAAGCCTGATCCAATTCGCCCGCCCCTACATCTACACCACCAGCCAGCCACCGGCATTGGCCTGCGCCACCCTGAAAAGCCTTGAGCTGCTGCGCAGCGAACACTGGCGACGCGAGCATCTCAACGCGTTGATCCGCCAGTTCCGCCAGGGCGCCGAACAGATCGGCCTGGCGCTGATGGACAGTTTTACCCCGATCCAGCCGATCCTGATTGGCGACAGCGCGCGTGCCCTGCGCCTGTCGCAGATGCTGCGCGAGCGCGGGTTGATGGTGACCGCGATCCGCCCGCCCACTGTGCCCGCCGGCAGTGCTCGTTTGCGCGTGACATTGACGGCGGCCCACAGCGCGGCGCAGGTGCAGCTATTGTTAAACGCGTTGGAGGCGTGTTTCCGATTGTTGAACGCCACGGAGCCCGAACATGCGTGACCGACTGGTATTGCTGCCCGGCTGGGGCCTCGGGGTGTCGCCGCTGGAGCCGCTGGCTGCGGCGTTGCAGGGCTTGAATGAACACCTGCAGGTGCAGGTCGAGCCCTTGCCGGCACTGGACGGCAGCGAACTGGCCGAATGGCTCGACGAACTGGATGCCACGCTGCCGGACAATGTCTGGCTCGGCGGCTGGTCCCTCGGCGGCATGCTCGCCTCAGAGCTGGCGGCGCGACGCGGCGAGCGTTGCTGCGGTTTGCTCACCCTGGCGAGCAATCCGTGTTTTGTCGCCCACGCTGATTGGCCCCATGCCATGCCCGCTGAAACATTCGACGCGTTCCTCGCCGGCTGCCACGCGGATTCCCAGGTCACCCTCAAACGCTTTGGCCTGTTGTGCGCCAAGGGCGCCGCCGACCCACGCGGGCTGTCGCGGCTGCTGGTCAGTGGAGCACCGAACACGGCGCCCAGCGTGTTGATGCCCGGCCTGGAGTTGCTCGCCCAGTTGGACACCCGCGCCGCTTTGCAGGCCTTTCGCGGGCCACAGCTGCATTTGTTTGCCGGCCAGGACGGGCTGGTGCCGGCTGAAGCCGCCAGTGACCTGCTGGCGCTGCTGCCCGACGTGGAAATCGGCCTGATTGAACAGGCCGGTCACGCTTTTCTTCTGGAAGACCCCAACGGTGTGGCGGGGGCCATCCAGGCTTTTTTGCATGAGTATGCTGATGACTGATCTATCCCATCCTCCTCTGCCGGGCGCCTTGCCGGACAAGCGCCAGGTGGCCGCTTCGTTCTCTCGGGCCGCCGCCAGTTACGACAGCGTGGCCGAGTTACAGCGGGCGGTCGGGCACGCACTGCTCGCTCGGCTGCCGATGAGCCTTGCGCCCCAGTGCTGGCTCGATCTGGGCTGCGGCACGGGCTATTTCAGCCGTGCACTGGCTGAGCGCCTGCCGGCCAGCCAAGGCACGGCGCTGGATATTGCCGAGGGCATGCTCAACCATGCGCGGCCTTTGGGCGGCGCGCAGCACTTCGTCGCGGGGGATGCGGAACGCCTGCCGCTGAAGGCCGACAGCTTCGAGCTGATCTTCTCCAGCCTGGCGGTGCAGTGGTGTGCGAGCTTTGATGCGGTCCTCAGTGAAGCGTTTCGCGTGCTGCAACCGGGCGGCGTGCTGGCCTTCGCCAGCCTGTGCGTAGGCACGCTGGATGAACTGCGCGAAAGCTGGCGCGCGGCGGACGGCCTGGTTCACGTCAACCGCTTCCGCACCTTTGAGGCGTATCAACAGCTGTGCGCCGCCAGTGGTTTTCGGGTGGCGAGCCTGGAGCGACGGGCCCATGTACTGCATTACCCGGACGTGCGCAGCCTGACCCACGAATTGAAAGCCTTGGGCGCGCATAACCTCAACCCAGGGCGCCCGGGAGGCTTGACCGGCCGTGCGCGAATCGCGGCATTGATGCAGGCTTACGAGCAGTTCCGTCAGGCCCAGGGCCTGCCCGCCACCTATCAGGTGGTGTACGCCGTACTGGAGAAACCGCTATGAGCGCCGCTTATTTCATCACCGGTACCGACACCGATGTGGGCAAGACCACCATCGCTGCCGGCCTGCTGCATGCTGCGCGTCAAGCCGGCAACAGCACGGCGGCGGGAAAGCCCGTGGCCTCGGGCTGCCAGGTAACGCCCAAGGGGTTGCGCAATGCCGATGCCCTGGCGCTGCTCGCCGAATGTTCGTTGCCCTTGACGTATGCCGAGGTCAACCCGGTGGCGTTCGAACCGGCGATTGCACCGCATCTGGCCGCCCGCGAGGCAGGTGTCGCGCTCACGGTGCAATCGCTGCTCAAGCCGATGCAGCGGATCCTGGCGCACCAAGCGGACTTCACGTTGATCGAAGGCGCGGGCGGTTGGCGTGTGCCCCTGGCCGACCAGGCTAATCTGTCGGACCTGGCCATTGCGCTCAAGCTGCCGGTGATTCTGGTGGTGGGGGTGCGGCTGGGGTGTATCAGCCACGCGTTGCTCACGGCCGAAGCGATCGCACGAGATGGTCTGTCGCTGGCCGGTTGGGTGGCCAATATCATCGATCCGAAGACCTCTCGTCTGGAAGAGAACCTCGCCACCTTGGCCGAGCGTTTGCCGGCGCCTTGCCTGGGGCGAGTGCCCAAACTCAAGCACGCCGGGGCAGGCGCAGTGGCCGCCTACCTGGAAATGGACCTGCTTGACTGATTTTGGCTATCGCTAAGGCAATATGCCATTAGTGTTTTTAGCGGGCCTTTTGCCAGGATGTCTGGTTCAATTGGCTATCACGATTCTCTAAAGGCAGGCTTGCGCCATGGAAATCTCTGGAAGCAGCGCGTTTTATTCGGGCCTGAGCACCATTCAGGCCGGGCAGAGCCGTGTCGACCAGGCCGCCGGCAACATTGCCAGCGCCGCGACCACCCAGCCATCGGCCGCGCAAAGCGACCGTCTGCAGGCCAATGATCGTGCCCAGGCATCCAATTCGGCGAGCAATATGGTCGAAATGGCTCAGGGCAAGTTTCAAGTGGAGCTGGGGGCGAAAGTCGCCAAGGCTTCGGACGAAATGCTCGGTACGTTGATCGATACTTACGCCTGACCCTTCTGCCTTATGCAATTCAAAATGTGGGAGGGGGCTTGCCCCCGATGGCGATGGGTCAGTCAAAAATATACTGACTGATACTCCGCTATCGGGGGCAAGCCCCCTCCCACATTTTTCCCTGCTTACTCCTGATCAATCCCTGTACTCATTTGTGAAGCGGCAATCCGCCACGGGCTTCGCCGTGCGCGCCATTGACGCGCATCAAGACAAACGGCATCGGGCCGACGCTTGACAACCCCAGGTCGTAAACGTATGTTTCAAACACCTGTTTGACCGCCATCACACACCCACGCGGTTGTTCATCCCAGATACATCAGCAGAGGTTTATCGCTATGCCTGACTACAAGGCCCCCTTGCGTGATATTCGCTTCGTTCGTGACGAACTGCTCGGCTATGAAGCGCACTATCAGAGCCTGCCGGCTTGCCAGGACGCTACCCCGGACATGGTCGACGCCATTCTGGAAGAAGGCGCCAAGTTCTGTGAGCAAGTGCTGGCACCGCTGAACCGCGTGGGTGACATCGAAGGGTGTACCTGGAGCGAGTCAGGCGTTAAAACCCCAGCAGGTTTCAAAGAAGCCTACAAACAGTTCGTCGAAGGCGGCTGGCCAAGCCTGGCTCACGACGTGGCACACGGCGGTCAAGGCCTGCCCGAGTCCCTGGGCCTTGCAGTGAGTGAAATGGTCGGCGAAGCCAACTGGTCGTGGGGCATGTACCCAGGCCTGTCCCATGGCGCTATGAACACCATTTCCGAGCATGGCACGCCCGAGCAGCAAGACGCCTACCTGACCAAACTGGTCTCGGGCGAGTGGACCGGCACCATGTGCCTGACCGAACCGCACTGCGGCACCGACCTGGGCATGCTGCGCACCAAGGCCGAACCCCAGGCCGACGGTTCCTACAAAGTCTCCGGCACCAAGATCTTCATCTCGGCCGGTGAACACGACATGGCCGACAACATCGTCCACATCGTCCTGGCGCGCCTGCCGGATGCACCGGCTGGCACCAAAGGTATCTCGTTGTTCATCGTGCCCAAGTTCCTGCCCAACGCCGATGGTTCGGTGGGCGAGCGCAACGCGGTGACCTGTGGCTCCCTGGAGCACAAGATGGGTATCCACGGCAACGCCACCTGCGTGATGAACTTCGACGCGGCTACCGGTTACCTGATCGGCCCGGCGAACAAAGGCCTGAACTGCATGTTCACCTTTATGAACACCGCGCGTCTGGGGACTGCGCTGCAAGGCCTGGCCCACGCCGAAATCGGCTTCCAGGGCGGCCTCAAATATGCGCGTGATCGCTTGCAGATGCGCTCCCTGACCGGCCCGAAAGCGCCGGAAAAAGCCGCCGACCCGATCATCGTGCACCCCGACGTGCGCCGCATGCTGCTGACCATGAAAGCCTTCGCCGAAGGCAACCGTGCGATGGTGTACTTCACCGCCAAGCAAGTGGATATCGTCAAGTACGGCACCGATGACGAAGCCAAGAAACAGGCCGATGGCCTGCTGGCCTTCATGACCCCAATCGCCAAGGCGTTCATGACCGAAGTCGGTTTCGAGTCCGCCAACCACGGCGTACAGATCTACGGCGGCCACGGGTTCATCGCTGAGTGGGGCATGGAGCAGAACGTTCGCGACAGCCGTATTTCGATGCTGTACGAAGGCACCACCGGCATTCAGGCGCTGGACCTGCTCGGTCGTAAAGTGCTGATGACCCAAGGCGAAGCGCTGAAGGGCTTCACCAAGATCGTCCACAAGTTCTGCCAGGCCAACGAAGGCAATGAAGCGGTCAAAGAGTTCGTTACACCGCTGGCGGCGCTGAACAAAGAGTGGGGCGAGTTGACCATGAAGGTCGGCATGGCCGCGATGAAAGACCGTGAAGAAGTCGGTGCCGCCTCGGTGGACTACCTGATGTACTCCGGTTACGCGTGCCTGGCTTACTTCTGGGCCGACATGGCCCGCCTGGCCGCTGAAAAACTGGCCGCCGGCACCACCGAAGAGGCGTTCTACACCGCCAAGCTGCAGACCGCGCGCTTCTACTTCCAGCGCATCCTGCCGCGCACCCGCACCCACGTGGCAACCATGCTGTCGGGCGCGAGCAACCTGATGGACATGAAAGAAGAAGACTTCGGCCTGGCTTACTAAGCCGCACCGGGATCTTCCGAAACCGCCGCCCTTAGGGGGGGCGGTTTTTTTTTCGCCGGTTGTAATGCCACTAGCCGATCCCCTGTGGGAGGGGGCTTGAACTGGCCTAATGATCCCGGACACCTCTTAAGGGCGATATGATTCGCCCAATCAGGAGGTTCCATGCAAGAACGAAAGACCTACACCCGCGAGTTCAAGCAACGTGCTGCAAGTATGGTTCTTGATGATAACTGCTCAGTTCCTGACGTCTGCGCGTCGATGAGCGTTGGGCCTACGGCTCTGCGCCGTTGGATTGATCAGGTTCGCAAAGAGCGTCAGAAAGGGCAGCCAGTGGCAGGTACCAAGGCAATCAGCGACGAACAGCGAGAGCTTCAACAGCTGCGAGCCAAGGTCAAGCGCCTGGAGACCGAGGCTGAAATCTTAAAAAAAGCTACGGCTCTCTTGATGTCGGATCCCGATCGTTTTTCCTGATCGAGGAGCTGAGAGAGTCGAGCTCATATCCGACCCGCCTTCTTTGTAGTGCGCTGAACGTTTCCCGCAGCGCGCTTTATGACTGGCTTAAGCGTCGCTCAGAGCCGAATACCAAGCGTGACGCGCTTAGAGCAAAAGTCGTGCAACTGCATGACGAAAGCCGGGGAAGTGCAGGTGCACGGATGATCTCTCAGCACTTGAAGGCCCAGCAGATCAAGGTAGGTCGGCATCTGGCCGGAAAACTCATGGCGGAGGCAAATCTGGCCAGCAGACAGCGCCGCCGCCATCAATATCGCTCTAGAGGCGTTGAAGCATTTGTGGCCAAGAACCTGCTTGAGCGTAACTTCGAGCCAACCGCAATTAATCAAGTCTGGTGCGGCGACGTTACCAGCCTAATGGTTGGGAAACGCTGGTATCACTTGGCAGTGGTCATTGATCTGTTCGCCCGCCGAATCGTTGGCTGGGCGTTTTCTCTGATCAATGACGCCAACCTGGTTAGCAAGGCGCTGAGAATGGCGGTGGAGGTTCGAGGCAAACATGCAGGCTTGATGTTTCATTCGGATCAAGGCTGCCAATACACCAGCCAGCTCTTTCAGTCCGCGTTGCTGGAGTATGGGATAACCCAAAGCATGAGCCGCAGAGGGCAGTGCTGGGACAATGCACCAACAGAGCGTTTCTTCGGGACGCTCAAATCAGAGTGGGTGCCCACCAAGGGCTATATGACAGTTGAAGAAGCCAAGCAGGATATGACCAGCTTCTTCATGCGATACAACCGAATCAGGCTCCACAGCTACAACAACTACCTGTCGCCAATAGCCATGGAGCAGAAGGCGGCTTGATCACCGTAATCGGTGTCCGGAAAAACTTGACCAGAACAGCTTGCTCCCGATAGCGGTGGGTCAGCTACAAAGGGGTTGACTGATACACCGCTATCGGGAGCAAGCCCCCTCCCACATTCGGTCACTGTCGACTATAAAAATTGCACCCTTGCATTAAGGGATTACCGGACCGTGCCGTTACAGTGATGGCAATGTGATACATGTCGGACGAGTTGTGTTTAACTGGTCCCGCAGAGGCACTATGCCATCACTTTTTGCGGGTCGGAGTTTTACCCTTGTCACGCGTGTCTGCCGTACGGTTCAGCCATTTCCTGCCCTCGTTGTTGCTGTTGCTGGCCGGGCTCTCGGCTGCGTATCTCAAAGACCTCAACGTCTTCTTCACCTCGCTGTTCAACGTGCTGCCCACCTTGGTGCTGTTGCTCGGCGGTGCGTACTGCGCGGTTTATCGGCGCCAGCGTGAGCTGTTCCTGATGATCACGGTGTATGTCGCGTATTTCCTGCTCGACACCCAGACCGATTTCTACCGCGATAATGGCCGCGTGCGCGAAGACGCCGCCGTGGTGTTTCACCTGTGCTGCCTGCTGCTGCCCTTGCTGTTCAGCGTGTATGCGCTGTGGCAGGAAAAGACCCACTTGTTTCGCGACTTCGTCGCACGCTGCGCGGTGTTGCTGGCCGTCGGCAGCGTGGCGCTGGCGCTGGAGCAAAGTTATCCCCAGGGCGTGCTGGACTGGTTGGCTGAAATTCGCTGGCCGGCGCTGCATGGCGCCTGGATGAGCCTGATCCAGCTGTCATACCCGATGTTTCTGATCGGCTTTCTCACCCTGGCCGCCCAGTACTGGTATCAGCCGCGCCCGCTGCATGCCGCGCAGTTGGTGGGGTTGCTGGGGATGTTCTGGATGCTGCCGCAAACCTTCATCCTGCCGTTTACCCTCAACATCATGTGCAGCCAGGTCATGCTGATGATCGCTGCCGGTGTGGCGCACGAGGCGTATCAAATGGCGTTTCGCGATGAGCTGACCGGCTTGCCGGGGCGCCGCGCCCTTAACGAGCGCATGCAGCGGCTGGGCCGCAACTACGTGCTGGCGATGGGCGACGTCGACCACTTCAAGCGTTTCAACGACACCCATGGCCATGACGTGGGTGACCAGGTGTTGCGCCTGGTGGCCAGCAAGCTGTCCAAGGTCAACGGCGGCGGGCGCGCCTATCGTTACGGCGGGGAAGAGTTTGCCGTGGTGTTCGCCGGCAAGACCCTGGATGAATGCCTGCCGCACCTGGAGGAAATCCGCGAGATCATCGCCAACTATGCGATCAAATTGCGCAACCCGGACCGACCCCCTGACGACCATCAAGGCCGCCAGCGTCGAGCCGGCAGCGGCGCCTCGAGTGTGTCGGTGACCGTCAGCATCGGCGTGGCCGAGCGCCAGGCCGAGCAGCGCAGCCCTGAAGAAGTGCTCAAATCCGCCGACCAGGCGCTGTATGCCGCCAAGGGCGCCGGGCGCAATTGTGTGATCGCAGCCGGGCAGAACCGTCGCGGTGCGGTGCGTATGGAGCGTGCTGCCGGTTGAGTAATGGTGCTGTATTCAGCAGCGCTACAGTGATTGTTCGAGGCGTTGGCCGGCAGTAGCTTGAACTATCTGCCGCCGGAGACATTGCCATGCCTGAATACAAAGCTCCCCTGCGCGACATGCGCTTTCTGATCGACAACGTGTTCGACTTCCACGGCCACTACGCGGCCCTGGGTGCGACGGACGCCAGCCCCGACATGGTCAATGCAATTCTCGAAGAGGGTGCGAAGTTCTGCGAGAACGTACTCGCGCCGCTCAATCGCAGCGGCGATGAAGAGGGCTGCCATTTCGATCAGGGGGCGGTGACCACGCCCAAGGGCTTCAAGGAAGCCTTCGCCCAGTACGCGGAAGGTGGCTGGCACGGCTTGGCGGCCGACCCGGCCTACGGCGGCCAAGGCTTGCCGCAGTCACTGGGGCTGGTGCTGAGCGAGATGATCGGCTCCAGCAACACGTCCTGGGGCATGTACCCAGGCCTGACCCACGGTGCAATGTCAGCAATCCACGCCCACGGCACCGAGGAACAGAAAGCCACTTACCTGCACAAGCTCACCGCTGGCGAATGGACCGGCACCATGTGCCTGACCGAAGCCCACTGCGGCACCGACCTGGGCTTGATCAAGACCCGCGCCGTACCTCAGGCCGACGGCAGTTACGCGGTCACCGGCAGCAAGATCTTCATCTCGGCCGGCGAGCACGACATGAGTGCCAACATCATCCATCTGGTGCTGGCCAAACTGCCGGATGCACCGGCGGGCACCAAAGGCATCTCGTTGTTTATCGTGCCCAAGTTCCATGCCGATTCCGGTGAACGCAACGCGGTGCACTGCGGCTCCATCGAGCACAAAATGGGCATCAAGGCCTCGGCCACCTGCGTGCTGAACTTCGACGGCGCCAAGGGCTTCCTGATTGGTGAGGCGAACAAAGGCCTCAACTGCATGTTCACCATGATGAACCACGCGCGCCTGGGCACCGGCATGCAGGGCTTGTGCAATGGCGAGGCGAGCTTCCAGGGCGCGATCAAATACGCCAACGACCGCCTGCAAATGCGCTCGTTGACCGGCGCCAAGGCCCCGGAGAAAGCCGCCGACCCGATCATCGTGCATGCCGACGTCCGCCGCATGCTGCTGACCATGAAAGCCTTCAACGAAGGTAATCGCGCGCTGACCTACTTCACCGCCCAGTTGCTCGACACGGCGCACCTGAGCGACGACGCCGGCCAGCGCCAGGAGGCTGAGGACCTGTTGGCCTTCCTCACGCCGATCTGCAAAGCCTTCATGACCGAAACCGGGCTGGAGGTGACCAACCACGGTATGCAGGTATTCGGCGGCCATGGCTACATTCGCGAGTGGGGCATGGAGCAATTGGCCCGGGATGCACGGATTGCGCCGATCTATGAAGGCACCAACGGTATCCAGGCCCTCGACCTGCTGGGGCGCAAGGTGCTGGGCAGCCAGGGCAAGTTGCTGCGCGGCTTTACCAGAATTGTGCATAAGTTCTGCCTCGCCAATGCCGAGCATGCGCAATTCAAGGCCGCTGTAGAACAGCTCAACCAGTTGAATCAGCAATGGGGTGAGCTGACCCTGAAGGTCGGCACGGCAGCGACGAAAAATCCTGACGAAGTAGGCGCGGCGGCCATGGATTACCTGATGTACAGCGGTTACATCATCCTCGCCTACCTGTGGTTGCGCATGGCGATCGCGGCGCAGGCGCACGATGAGCCAGGATTTGCCCAGGGCAAAACTGCGACCTGCGACTTTTATTTCAAGCGTCTGTTGCCGCGCACCGCCATGCACCGGGCCGCCGTGGAGGCGGGCAGCGAATGCCTGATGAGCTTACCAGCCCAGGCGTTTTCCCTATAGGCCGAACGGGGTCGTCGTGACTTATAAATACTTATTAGTCACGAACGGACCCTATGTGTCTGAAAAGTTGTTCGGGTACACTCGGAGTCTGTAAAACCGATCCTATCGAATCACTTTTCACCTTCTCACGAGGTTTGCCATGGCTGATTACAAAGCGCCGTTGCGTGATATGCGCTTCGTCCTCAACGAAGTTTTTGAAGTCGCCACGACGTGGGCCCAATTGCCTGCCCTGGCCGACACGGTTGACGCCGAAACCGTTGAAGCGATCCTCGAAGAAGCCGGCAAGGTCACCGCCAAATCCATCGCACCGTTAAGCCGTGGCGGCGATGAGCAAGGCTGCCACTGGACGAACGGTGCGGTCACTACGCCGGACGGTTTCCCCCAGGCCTACGCGACTTACGCCGAAGGCGGCTGGGTCGGTGTGGGTGGCGACCCGGTGTACGGCGGCATGGGCATGCCCAAGGCGGTGTCGGCACAGGTCGAAGAGATGATCAACTCGTCCAGCCTGGCTTTCGGCCTGTACCCGATGTTGACCTCGGGCGCTTGCGTGTCGATCAATACCCACGCCAGCGAGGAACTCAAGGCAATCTACCTGCCGAAGATGTATTCCGGCGAGTGGGCCGGTTCCATGTGCCTGACCGAAGCCCATGCCGGCACTGACCTGGGCATGATTCGCACCAAGGCCGAGCCCCAAGCGGACGGTTCCTACAAAGTCAGCGGCACCAAGATTTTCATTACCGGCGGCGAACACGACCTGACCGAAAACATCATCCACCTGGTGCTGGCCAAACTGCCGGATGCACCGGCGGGCCCCAAAGGCATCTCGCTGTTCCTGGTGCCGAAGTTCATGGTGAACGCCGACGGCAGCCTCGGCGCACGCAATCCGGTGAACTGCGGTTCGATCGAACACAAGATGGGCATCCAGGCCTCCGCGACGTGCGTGATGAACTTCGACGAAGCGGTGGGTTACCTGGTCGGTGAGCCTAACCGTGGCTTGGCGGCGATGTTCACCATGATGAACTACGAGCGTCTGGGGGTGGGCATCCAGGGCCTGGCATCCGGCGAGCGCTCCTACCAGAACGCGATTGAATATGCCCGCGACCGGCTGCAGAGCCGCTCCCCGTTGGGCGCCAAGGCCCCGGAAAAACCCGCCGACCCGATCATCGTGCACCCGGACGTGCGCCGCATGCTGCTGACCATGAAGGCGGCGAACGAAGGCGGCCGTGCGTTCTCCACCTACGTCGCGACGCAACTGGACATCGCCAAGTTCAGCGAAGACGCCGCCGCCCGCGAGCGCGCCGACAACCTGGTGGCGCTGCTGACGCCGGTCGCCAAGGCATTCCTCACGGACTTGGGCCTGGAAACCACCGTGCTCGGCCAGCAAGTATTTGGTGGCCACGGCTACATTCGCGAGTGGGGCCAGGAGCAGTTGGTGCGTGATGTGCGCATCACCCAGATCTACGAAGGCACCAATGGCATCCAGGCGCTGGATTTGATGGGGCGCAAGATTGTCGGCAGCGGTGGCGCGTTCTACACCTTGTTCGCCGATGAGATCCGTCAGTTCATCGCCACTGCGGGCGAGGCATTGGGCGAGTTCACCCGGCCGCTCGGCGCGGCAGTGGATAACCTCGATGAACTGACCGCCTGGGTGCTGGACCGTGCCAAAACCAACCCGAATGAAATCGGCGCAGCCTCGGTGGAATACCTGCATGCGTTCGGTTACATGGCGTACGCCTATATGTGGGCGCGCATGGCCAAGGCTGCGTTGGGCAAAGAGGCCGAAGAGGATTTCTATGCCAGCAAGCTGGGCACTGCGCGCTTCTACTTTGCGCGCCTGTTGCCACGCATTCACTCGTTGAGTGCGTCGGTAAAAGCCGGTAGCGAATCGCTGTTCCTGATGGATGAAGCGCTGTTCTAAGGGGCGAGGCGCGCATGTAAGCATTCTCTTACATGACGTGCTGCTAATCGTCCTCTATCGCCATATTGGATCCACGGATAATCTACTTCACATGGACGTCGCGCAGGAAGCGCAAAGCAACAACACGGACACGTAGGATTCTGCCAGGATGGCGGAGTGAAATGGATGTCAGGGAAACAGTCTGCAAAGCCCCGCTTCGGCGGGGTTTTCTTTTGCCCGCGAAAAAGTCAGGCGCCTGCCTGCGGGGCATTCATCACGTCTTCCAGCAACGTGCGCAGCAATGCCACCGTCGCTTGCTGGCGCTGCACGTCACGGCACACCAATCCGACTTTCAACGGCACCCTGGGTTCGCTCAAGGGTTTCCACAGCAGCGACTGGCTGTTGTGTTCGTCCTGTGAGCGCCCCGGTAGCACAGTGGCCAACTGGGTGTGGGGCAAGCTGTCGAGAATCCCCACCATGGTATTGAGCTCCGCCTGCACCTGCGGGCGCCGGCCCAGGTTGGCCAACTGGGCCTGCCAGATCTGGCGCACCTGAAATTCCTCGCCCAATAGCAACATTGGCAACTCGGCTGCCTGTTTCAGCGAGACCTTCTTGAATTCCCGCAAGGGATGGTGCTCAGGGATGACCACCTTCAATTCATCTTCATACAACAACACGCCATGCAGGCCGGGCTGGCGCGGTGGCAGGTAGCTGATACCGATGTCCAGCGAGCCGTTGAGCAGCCGCCGCTCGATTTCCAGCCCGGTCAATTCGTAGATCTGCACCACCAGGTGGGGTTGGGCCTTGCGCACCCGCTCGAGCATCTGCGGCACCAGGCTGGTGTGCACGGTTTGCAGCACGCCGATGGCCAAGGTGCGCATCGCCTGGCCTTTGAAGTTGCGCAACGCCTCCACCGCTTGCTGCATGCCGTCGATCAGGGGCAAGGCATGGTTGTACAACGTGTGTGCCGCCAGCGTAGGGAGCAGGCGCTTGCTGCTGCGCTCGAACAGGCTCACGTCCAGGTTCTGTTCCAGTTAGCGAACCTGCTGCGACAAGGCCGGTTGGGAAATCGACAGACGCTCGGCGGCACGGCCTACATGGCCTTCTTCATACACCGCGACGAAATAACGCAGTTGCTTGAAATCCATAAGATTTGCTTATCGAAAAAGCTGGAAAATCGAAATGGCCGTGGGCCCTTGAGACGCCTAGTCTAGCGCCTATTCGCAGGGCTTACAGGGCCGGATCGGGCAATGAATAACGTTTTTGGTAATGACGTTTACATAGGCAAGGCAAAACACCTCAACACACTGATGGTAGCCGGTGTCTACCAAGGCCCAGTTGCTAACGGGGGTGAACTGTGAACCTGTTTCGGCGCCCAGTGCCAAGCCTTGACGACCTGGTGCTTGCTGCTGCGCGTCGTGATTTTTCCAACCAATGCCTGATGCCCACTGCTGCGCGCCCCGCTGAGGTATTCGTCCAGGGTCAAGGCGTCTGGCTGTCGGACAGCGACGGCCGTGCCTACTTGGATTTCAGCCAAGGCAGCGGCGCCAATAGCCTCGGTCACAGCCCACAAGCCGTGCGCGACGCGATTGCCGAACAGATGCAGAGCGTGATCAACCCTGGCCTCGGCTTGCACAACCGGGCTCAGCTCGACCTGGTGGACCGGCTGTGCCATCACACCGGCAGCGATCAAGCGTACCTGCTCAACAGCGGCGCGGAGGCCTGTGAAGCCGCCATCAGGCTGGCGCGCAAATGGGGCCAACTGCATCGCGGCGGCGCTTACCACATCATCACGGCGAGCAACGGCTGCCATGGTCGTAGCCTGGCAACATTATCGGCTTCGGCAGTTGCCTGCGAAAACCGTTTCGAACCGTCATTGCCGGGCTTCAGTCATGTGCCGTTCAACGATCTGCCGGCGCTGCATGCCGCCGTCGATGCGCACACCGTCGCCATCATGCTGGAGCCAATCCAGAGCGCCGCGGGTGTCATTCCCGCGACCGAACACTACCTCAAAGGCGTCGAACGCCTGTGCCGCGAGCTGGGGATCCTGCTGATTCTTGACGAAGTGCAAACCGGCATCGGCCGCTGCGCCAGCTTGCTCGCCGAACAGCAATACGGCGTGCGCGCCGACATCATTACCCTCGGCAAAGGCCTGGGCGGTGGCGTGCCCCTCGCGGCATTGCTGGCGCGCGGCACAGCCTGTTGTTTCGAAGTGGGCGAGCTGGATGGTACGCATCACGGCAATGCGCTGATGGCGTCAGCGGGTAGTGCGGTACTCGATGCCGTGTTGGCCAGCGGCTTTCTCGAACATGTACGCGAATCCGGTCAGTACCTGGCAGAAGGCCTCGCGCGCCTGGCCCACCGTTATGAGCATGGACAGTTGCGCGGCAACGGTCTGCTATGGGGCCTCACACTGTCGGACGATTCTGCGACTGCGGTGGTAAAAGCCGCGCTGCACGAAGGTCTGATCCTCACCGCTACGCAGCCTGATTGTCTGCGCTTTACCCCCGCCCTGAATGTCAGCAAAAACCACATCGACGAAATGCTTCTGCGCCTTGCCCGCGCTTTCTCTCGGGTACGGACCGCTCAACTACAATGTCGCAAGGGCATCGCTGTCTGACCTCGACTTCCTGAACCGTCTCGCGGGATACGCGGCGCCTCCAGCCTGATTCTTTTGGCTGGGGGCGTTTTTTTGTCTGTTGATTAAAGGATGGCCCAACGCCAGAACCCACTGAACCCTCACGAAGCGCCAAGGTCGATTAGCTACACGGCTCACACGAGCCGATTTTCTGGAGCTGACCCATGGACATCATTCGTATCATCATCGCCATTCTGCTGCCGCCACTGGGTGTGTTCCTGCAAGTAGGCTTCGGCGGAGCGTTCTGGCTGAATATCCTGCTGACCCTGTGCGGTTACTTCCCCGGCATCATTCACGCGGTGTACATCATCGCCAAGCGCTGAGGCCCTCAGCCTTTGGCGATGAGGCGCGAATTGCGCTCATTGCGAAACGCCAGTTGCTCGATGGTCTGGGTGGCATGTTCGGCTTCTTCCCGCGCTTGAAGGATGATGCCGTGCTGCTCGGACTTGCTGCACACCGGGTCGGCGTTGCTTGCATCCCCCGTGAGCATGAAGGCCTGGCAGCGGCAGCCGCCGAAGTCCTTTTCCTTCTCATCGCATGATCGGCACGGCTCGGGCATCCAGTCGTAACCGCGAAAACGGTTGAAGCCGAACGAGTCGTACCAGATGTGTTGCATGCTGTGGTCGCGCACATTGGGAAACTGCACCGGCATTTGTCGGGCGCCATGACAGGGCAGCGCAGTACCGTCCGGTGTCACGGTCAGGAAAATACTGCCCCAGCCATTCATGCAGGCTTTCGGGCGTTCTTCGTAGTAATCCGGCGTGACGAAAATCAGCTTGCACGGGTGGCCTTCGGCTTCGAGCTTGGCGCGGTATTCGTTGGTGATGCGTTCGGCGCGTACCAGTTGTTCCCTGGTCGGCAATAACCCCACGCGATTGAGCTGCGCCCAGCCGTAGAACTGGCAGGTGGCAAGCTCGACAAAGTCCGCTTCGAGGGCGATGCACAGCTCGATAATGCGGTCGATCTTGTCGATGTTATGCCGATGGGTGACGAAGTTCAGCACCATCGGATAACCGTGGGCTTTCACCGCCCGAGCCATTTCGAGCTTTTGCGCGAAGGCTTTTTTCGAGCCG
Source organism: Pseudomonas sp. R11-23-07 (assembly GCF_003852295.1). Classification (NCBI taxonomy): domain Bacteria; kingdom Pseudomonadati; phylum Pseudomonadota; class Gammaproteobacteria; order Pseudomonadales; family Pseudomonadaceae; genus Pseudomonas; species Pseudomonas sp. R11-23-07. Next base: position 5,143,921 of record NZ_CP027761.1, on the reverse strand, counting down.
GCCAGCAGGTTGTTGACCTGTTCGTCGCTGGCCTGGAAGCTGATCTGGATATGGTCCAGGCCGGCCTTTTTGAAATCGCTGATCTTCTGTTCGGTCAGGCCGATGCCTGAGGTGATCAGGTTGGTGTAGAACCCCAGCTTGCGCGCTTCAAAGATCAGCTCGGCCAGGTCCTGGCGCACCAGCGGTTCACCGCCGGAAAACCCGAGCTGCGCGGCGCCCATTTCGCGGGCCTCGCGAAAGACCTTGATCCATTGCTCGGTGCTCAGCTCCTTGCCCTGCTCGGCAAAATCCAGCGGGTTGGAGCAGTACGGGCACTGCAGCGGGCAGCGGTAAGTCAGCTCGGCGAGCAGCCACAGCGGCAGGCCGATGGCGGGTTTTTCAGGCAAGGGTGATCCAGTGCTCGGCACGGGCGACCTCCATGAATTGCTCGATGTCATCACCGAGTTCCGGCACGCCGGGAAATTGCCGGTCCAGCTCGGCGATGATGGCGGCCACGTCGCGCTCACCGTCAATCAAGCCACCAATCAGCGCGGCGCTGTCGTTGAGCTTGATCATGCCTTCGGGGTAGAGCAACACATGGCCTTTTTGCGCGGGTTCGTACTGGTAGCGATAGCCTTGGCGCCAGGCCGGTTTTCTGCTGCGATCAAAGCTCATAGGGTGATCCCTTTATGCCAGACCCGCTGCGCGGTCACGCTGTGATACGGCGGGCGGTTCAGTTCGTAGGCCATGCTCATGGCGTCAAGCATGCTCCACAGGATGTCCAGTTTGAACTGGAGAATTTCCAGCATGCGCTCCTGGCCTTCACGGGTGGTGTAGTGCTGCAGGGTGATCGCTAACCCGTGTTCCACATCGCGACGGGCCTGGCCCAGGCGGGTGCGGAAGTATTCGTAGCCGGCCGGGTCGATCCACGGATAATGCTGCGGCCAACTGTCGAGGCGCGACTGGTGGATCTGCGGCGCGAACAGTTCGGTCAAGGAGCTGCTGGCGGCTTCTTGCCAACTGGCGCGGCGGGCGAAGTTGACATAGGCGTCTACCGCAAAGCGTACGCCGGGCAATACCAGTTCCTGGGAGCGCAGTTGGTCCGGGTCGAGACCGACGGCTTGGCCCAGGCGCAGCCAGGCTTCGATGCCGCCGTCTTCTCCGGGCGCGCCATCGTGGTCGAGCAGGCGCTGGATCCATTCGCGGCGGATTTCACGGTCCGGGCAGTTGGCCAGGATCGCTGCGTCCTTGAGGGGAATGTTCACCTGATAATAGAAACGGTTGGCGACCCAGCCCTGGATCTGCTCGCGGGTGGCGCGGCCTTCGTACATCGCCACGTGATACGGGTGATGAATGTGGTAGAAGGCGCCTTTGGCGCGCAAGGCGTGTTCGAATGCTTCGGGGGTCATCGGTGTATCAGTCATATGAGTCTCCTACAACTCGATGCTCATGCCGTCGTAGGCTACTTCGACATTACGCCGCACCAGCTCGGCTCGCTCGGGGGAGTCTTCATCGAGGATCGGGTTGGTGTTGTTGATGTGGATAAGCACTTTGCGCTGCTCGGGCAACTGTTCCAGCACTTCGAGCATGCCGCCAGGACCGTTTTGCGCCAAGTGGCCCATTTCGCGGCCGGTGCGGGTGCCGACGCCACGGCGCTGCATTTCGTCGTCGTCCCACATCGTGCCGTCCACCAGCAGGCAGTCGCTGCCGGCCATGATGTCCAGCAGCGGCGCGTCGACCTTGCCCAGGCCTGGGGCGTAGAACAGTTTGCCACCGGTGCGCAGGTCTTCGACGATCAGGCCGATGTTGTCGCCCGGGTGCGGGTCGAAGCGGTGCGGCGAATACGGCGGGGCGGCGCTGCGCAGCGGCAGTGGCGTGAAGCGCAGGTTGGGGCAGGCCGGGATAGTGAAGCTGGCGTCCAGCTCAATACGGTTCCAGGCCAGGCCGCCGTTCCAGTGAGTGAGCATGGTGAACAGCGGGAAACCGGTGCTCAGGTCTTCATGGACCATGTCGGTGCACCACACCTGGTGCGGGCAACCCTCGCGCAGGCTCAGCAGGCCGGTGGTGTGGTCGATCTGGCTGTCCATCAGGATGATCGCGCTGATGCCGGTGTCACGCAGGGCGCGGCCCGGTTGCATCGGCGCAAACCCTTGCAGTTGTGCGCGGATATCCGGCGATGCGTTGCACAGTACCCAATTCACACCATCATCGGAAATCGCAATGGACGACTGGGTCCGCGCCTGGGCCCGCAGGCTACCATCACGAAAACCTGCGCAATTCACGCAGTTGCAGTTCCACTGCGGGAAGCCGCCGCCGGCGGCGGAACCTAGAATCTGGACAAACATGATCGCTCCATCAAGCACAGCTCAAAACAAAAACGCCCCGGGCGAACCGAGGCGTTGTATTACCCAGCGGATTAACGGCTGGCGAAGTACATGGTGACTTCGAAACCGATGCGCAAATCAGTGTAAGCAGGTTTGGACCAGGTCATATTCATACTCCTATCAAGGGACGGGATGTTCACTACCAAGTAGTACATATAGTCCACCTCCCATGGGAGATGTTCAGATATTGCGTGTGAATATTACGCAATTCTTTTCGAGTTAGCGCTGTCCCGAAAGAAAAAGCCTGTTGCACGGTTGGCAATGATCACCCTGCTGGCTGCCAGCGCCCCCCGATGCACGGGCCATTGGCAATGCAGCGCCAGCCGCCTGTGGCGTCGTTCAGTTGTTGCGCGGCGCGCCGCATATCGTCCTGCGAGCAGCTTTGTATCAAATCTTGTAATCGCTCCAGGTAACCCGATGAGTGGCCCGCCAATTGCGCGTGCCATAGCAAGTCGGCGGCTTGGGCCATCGGCAGGGATTGGGCAGTGAATTGCTGCGCCAAGGCCTCGTTGCCCATGTCTGCGCTGCGCTCGATCAACGACGGCAGTTGTGCCAGGAACGTCTGCACCTGTTCGGCGATCTCACCCAAGGACGCGCTGGGGGACTGCACGCCGAACAGCAAGCCGGTTTGCCCATTGACCTGTCGGATGCCGCTGAAAACGGCGTAGCCGATTTGCAGTTCGACCCGCAAGCGCTGGTAGAACGGCCCCTGAAGCAGATGACCGAGCAAGCGCCAGGCGGCTTCATCGGACAGGGCTTGGGTGGGTGTCGGGCAAAACAACAGCATCGCCGCTTCGCTGGACGCGGTGTTGACCTCATGCCAGCGGCACTGACCTTTGAGCGGTTGAGGCTCGTATTGCAACGGCGCAGGCTGCCCAGGCAAGCGGGCTGCTGCGGTCTTGATCGCCGCTTCACAGGCTGCCGGTAACCCTGAACCCAGCCCGTGCCAGCGGGCGGTGGCCCACGGTGCTGGCGTCGCTTGGGACGTCGGCTGAACGCCGGTACAGCAGGCGGGTAATGCCTTGAGCAATTCGCGGATGGCAATCATCGGTGCCGGGGGCGGAGGCGCCAAGTGTTCAGCGGCAGTGCTCAAGCAGCGCGTCAGCGCTTCAAGCACGGCTGGCATGGGCTCGTGGAAACCGAGCATTTTTACCTGCCAGTCATTGGCGATGGTTTCGAAAGCCAACTCGACGCCCGCTTGACCGGCACTGTCGCGCAGTGGTTGTAATAGTCTGTCCAGGCCAGCAGGCGCGGCGCCCTCAAATCGCCAGCGCAGGTACAGGGCGCCTTCACCGGTGTCATTGGCCAATGCCTGGCTGAATGTCAGCGCCGATGCTTCTCGTCGGCCCCGTGAGCGGTCCTGGGCAAATGTGCGCAAGCCTCGGTGGGCGCTGGTCTGGCCGCGAATCAAGCCGGCACGTTCTTCTTGAGCGGCGGGACGAAGGAACGGGTTAGCCGGTGGAAGCTGCCATTCATGCCTGGCGGGCGGCAGATGCAGTGCGCCGAGCATGGCCTTGAGCGCTGCGAGGCTTTGGTCCGATACGTCTTCGAGGTCGTTGCGTGCCAGCCCCAGGGCGCTTTGGACTTGCTGTTGGCGAGCAGTGAGCAAGGCGAACTCTTCGCGTAGGGGCGTCCAGTCGCTGTGTGCGAAAAAACTCAGCCAGTCGTGCAGCAGCGCCTCGATCTGTGTCGTCGCATCGCCTTGTATGTCGATGTCCAGCACAGCCTGTCCGGCAAAGTGGTACAGCACCGAGGCGTGCAAGGCAGTCGCCAGGTGTCGCGCTTTGAGTTCAGCGAGCAAGCCGCCCGGCGCCGGGCTGTTGAGCCAGGTACAGAGAAATGCCAGCGCTTCAGGCGGTGCGTCACAGGCGATGACCTGATGCAGATGATGATCGGCAACATGTTGATAGCCCCTGGCTTGCCCAGCCATCAGCGCCGGTGGCGCTGCCTGGGGATGCAGCGGGCCGCCGTTCAGCTGCGCACTGAAGTGCTGCGCCAGCGCTTCCAGGTCTTGCTGCGATTGTGGGCCGGCAAGGCTCAACGTCATCTGCCCGCTTTGATAGAAGCGCCGATGAAATTCGCGCAACGCCTGCTGAAAAGCCTCACGTTCCACTGGCAGGGTGTCGCGATTGCCCGCATGAAAGCCGCGCAGCGGGTGATCAGCGGCCAGCCCCTCCAGCAAGGCCACCTGTTGCTGCGCCTTGGCATCTTGCGACCAGGCGACGAACTCGGCGTGCAGCACTTCGCGCTCGCGCAGTTGGTCATCGAGGGCCAGGCGAGGGTGCGTCAGCATGTCGGCCAACCGCACGAGCCCATCGGCGAAGGTCGGAACCGGCAGCTCAAAAAAGAATTCGGTAGCGCGCTCGCGAGTGCTGGCATTCACTTGCCCGCCATGACGCTGCACGTAGGCCATTAACCCTTCGTCTGCCGGAAAACGCTCGGTTGCCAAAAACAACAAATGCTCAAGGAAATGCGCCAGCCCCGGCCATGCCAATGGCGCGTCATGGCTGCCGGCAGCCACGCGCAAAACAGCCGCGCAACGCTTCAAGCGCGGTGCATGGCGCAGGCAAATGCGCAGGCCATTAGCCAGAGTGAGGTGCAGGGGTTGAGCGTGAACCGACGCAGGCATGGGCACTTCCGAAGCGGGGGAAGCGCCTATGCTAGCAAACCCGGTGGATCAGGGCTTGTGCAGCGCGCCGTAAAGCTCGGGGCGACGGTCGTGCAGGTAATGATTGGCGGCGCGGGCATCGAGGATCGATTGCCGGTCCAGCGTGCCGACAATCAACGCTTCATCCAGGCCCGCCTGGGCGATGCGCTGGCCATCGGGCCCGGCAATGCTGCTTTGGCCGCAATAGTGAATATCGTCTTCGTGCCCGCAGTAATTGGCATAGGCCACGAAACATTGGTTCTCGAACGCCCGCGCCCGCACGGTGACGTCGGCAACAAAGTCGAACGGCACCATATTGGCAGTCGGTACCAGGATCAATTCGGCACCAGCCAGGGCCAGGCGCCGGGTGTTTTCCGGAAACTCCAGGTCGTAGCAAATCAGGAACCCCAGCTTCCAGCCGTTCACTTCCACTAGCGGGAAGTCATCCTCACCAGCGCTGAACATCGCGTGGTCGAGGTCGCCAAACAAGTGAGTCTTGCGGTAGTTGCACAAGCGTTTGCCGTGGGCGTCGATCAACTGCACGGCGTTGTAGATCTGGCCGTCTTCGGCCCGCTCCGGGTAACCATACAGAATCGCCAGCCCGGCACTTTGCGCGATTTCAGCAATGATGTGTGCCGACTCGCCATCCTGAGCCTCGGCCAAGGCGCCTGTGGCTTCGGCGCCAATGTTGTAGCCCGTCAGGAACATTTCCGGCAGCACCAGCACATCGGCACCCGACGCTTCATGCGCCAGTTGCTGCAGGCGCTTGAGATTACCGGCCACGTCCAGCGGCAGTGGCGGGCATTGGTACAGGGCGACACGCATGTCAGGCTCCTTATTCGGGCAGGGCGATTGGCCCTATCTCGTCAAACACATCGCCGGGCCCTGGGTTTTCCGGGTGGGTGCTGCCGCCGAAGTGAGTCATGATGCCCCACACCGCGTTCAGCGAGGTTTGTACCGCGCCCTCCACCCAGGCTGGGGTCCAGGAAACGTCGTCGCCGGCGATAAAAATCCCCCGTTGTTCGGCGGGCATGTCCTTCTGCATGAAGTGCGCATACATCCGCTGGTTATACCGATAGTGGCCGGGCAATGCACCTTTGAAGGCCCCGAGGAAATGCGGGTCGGCTTCCCAGGACACGGTGATCGGGTCGCCGATGATGCGCGCCTTGATGTCGACTTTCGGGTAGATCTTCGTCAGCGCGTCGAGTGCCAGTTTGACCCGCTTATCGATGGGCTGGGGCAGCATTTTCAGCGCGTCGCTCATCCACGAGTAGGACAGGCAAATCACCCCAGGCTTGTCGTCGCCGTTGTCGAAAAGATAAGTGCCGCGCGTCAGGCGGTCGGTGAGGGTCATGCTCATCAGGTCGCGGCCGGTTTCCGGGTCTTTGTCTTTCCAGAACGGGCGGTCGACCATGACAAAGGTTTTCGATGACTGCATGTAGCGCGTGCGGTCGAGGGCCATCCACATCTTTTGCGAGAACAGGGTTTCGTCGCATTCGATCTGGGTGGTCAGCAGCCAGCTTTGGCAGGTGGTCAATACGGCGGCGTATTCGCGGGTGTCACCGTAGATGTCGGTAACGGCGAAACGGCCGTCGGCGGCATGAGCAATGCGCTTCACGCCGGCCCGTGGCGCGCCCCTGTGCAATGAGCTGAGGCTGGTGCCGGCGGGCCAGTGGGCGCAGCGCTCCGGTACGTGACGCCAAATGCCCATGGGCACTTGTGCCACGCCGCCAACGACCAGGTGCTGATGGTCGTCGCAGTTGGTCATAACCACGCGGAAGATTTCCAGCATCGAGTTGGGGAAATCCGAGTCCCAGCCGCCGGTGCCGAAACCGACCTGGCCAAATACTTCGCGATGATGAAACGACAGCTTGGCAAAGGCTTTTGAGGTGGCGACGAAGTCGTAGAAGGTGCGGTCGTCCCACAGCGGCACCAGCTTATTCCACAGCGCTTTGAGGCGCGGCACGTCGCGGTCACGGATCGCCTGTTGGATATCGCCGAACTGCGAACCGGCTTCCAGCGCGTCGGCCCAAGCGTCCGCGACCTCCTGGAACAGCACCGGCAGGTCGGAGAGTTTTTGCGCGTAGTGCGTCTGGCCTTCCAGATCGATGACGGTACTGCCAGACGCCGGCGTCAGCGGGTTGGGAAAGGGTTTGGTTTCCAGGCCCAGCTTGTCCACATAGTGATAGAAGGCCGTGGACGACACTGGAAAGCGCATCCCACCCAGCTCGGCGATGATGCCTTCGGCGCCTTCAAACGCTTGTGAGCGCAGGCGACCGCCCATCTTCGACGCTTCGTATACCACCGGCTTCAAGCCCAGCTTCATCAGTTCGTAGGCCGCCACCAGCCCGGCAATACCGGCGCCGACAATCGCCACTTCGGCGCCGTGGTGGGCGGCGGGAATACTGCCCAGGCCAGCGGGGTGTTCGATCCAGTCATCAAAGGCAAACGGAAAATCCGGGCCGAAGATGGTGATGGGCTTTTTACCATTGGCGGGGTGTCGGTTGGCCTTGCTGATGGTGCTGGACGGAATGCTCATGGCTGACCTTACTGACGACTCGGCGGGACAGGGCCCGTTGAGTATAGGAAAAGATGGCAGCCAGTTTAGGGAGCGTTGCGCTCGTTAATAAGACGCAATGTGTCGTCGGATTGCACTAGTTTCAGTCAATCTGACGAAGTTACTGGTCAGATAGGTTGTCCACGGTCTAATTTGTTACTGAGAATGATTGAAGTAGTGGTTTTTTCCACACCCTCGACACTGCCGATCTGATCCAGCAATTGATCAAGCTGCTCCGGCGACTCGGTCCGCAGCCACGCCACGTAATCAAATTCACCGCTCACAGCGCACAACTGCTGCACCTGAGCCATCGCGCTCAGCCGGCGCAGCACTTCCTTGCCCGAACGCGGTTGCACGGTAATGCCCACATACGCCTGCAGCCCGCCATCCGCCACGCGCTGGCCCAGGCGCACGCCATAACCGGTAATCACCTGAGTCTTCTCAAGGCGCGCCAGGCGCGAAGTCACCGTGGTGCGCGCAATCCCCAACTGCCGGGCAAGCATGGCCACGCTTTCGCGGGCGTTGAGCTGCAAGGCGGCGATCAGTTGACGGTCGATTTCGTCTAGGGCGGGCAAGGGTGGAGCTCCAGTGCGGGGGCAGTGGGTGTGCATGTTACAGGCTTGGTCGGGCTTACAGAACTGCGGTGCCAGACATGCAAAGCGGTAAGCTCAGCGGCAGCATTCGAACTTAACCATAAGGTATGAGTAGTTAAGTTTGATGCTATCAGTGGACCAGTGAATTGCCAGTAATACTCAAATCAGGTTTATGTACCGTCAGTGTGCCTGCCAAAGGAGTGGTATAGGATGTATCTTTATGAAGGTTTCTTGCGCGTTGTGATACGGTCAAGAGGGTGATAAGAATAAATTTCTGGTGGAGATTATTATGGTTGAATGGCTATTTTCTGGTATCGGGGCGACGCTTGTATCCGATTGGTTGAAAAAGCGTGAAAGCCGAAAGCAAAACCTATTTTTCCCGCAAAGCATCCAGCCGCTTGTATTGACGGACTCACCGTATGCATTGTCGCTTGGAGCAAGAGTAAAATTTATCCGCACAGAAATTTTAAACCTGAGCTTAAGACAGTTAAGTGAAATATTAGAGATCGAAAAAGTTTCCAGTCTCGAACGTTTTGAGTTAGGTGTTGAAGAATTCCCCCTTCAAGTATTGAAAAAATTCGAAGCGTATTTTTCTATAAGGCCAGAGTATCTGGACGGGGTCAGTAAAGGGATTTTTTTGAATTTTCATTTGTGTTCGTCTGAGGTCGAGCATTACCTTTCGCAGGGTTACACACCGCTTATACTATGCTGTCCTAGCGAGCGGAGTGAGCTGTTTTGTAGAGTCGTTTTTAAGAAGCATGATGGCGCATTTTTAAAGGTTGTAGTGGGTGATTTGTTGTGCTCGTTCGCATCAAGTGGAGGAGGGCAACTCAATATTCAGATACTGATTCAAGCTTTATTGCAGCGAAACGCTTCTTATACCGATGTAAGAGTTTTAAAGGTTGCAAGCCGTGCCTGGGAATTAATGAGGCAGGGAAGTTATTACAATCAGGATGAATTCCATCGTTCGGCGGATTGGGATTGCCAGGATGTCTTCGTTAAGTGGTTTAAGGACTGCGAAGAGTCTAATAAGCGTTGGAATAAAGTTTGTTAGCAGCAATGAGTTGCAGTAGGTCTTGCCTACAGATGCCGGGTGAGCTGGACGTGTGCTTAGGTGCTCTTATCAGCTTACCTATGGGCATGCCTTAAGCAGGATGCGCCGATAAAAGCCTATAAGGGCTTACCTGCGCGCTGGCGTTAGGATGAAGTCGAGCTTCGTAATGTATTCGTTTTCAGGTTTGGAGTTGCTTGAGATCGCGGATGAGATCGATCGGGACCGGCTATAGGTTACCGTTAAAAAACGAACCGGGAGTGGCGGCGTGGATATTCCGTAATGCACGTGCCGTTGAACCTATGATGCTTGAATGTGGACATTTTTTGGACACTTTTGCTTTTCATGAGCATTTTTTGCCCAGCATTTCGGAGTGTAGAAACGGCAAAAGCCGCGCAGTGCGCGGCTTTGAGTATGGTGGGCCCAGTAGGACTCGAACCTACGACCAAGGGATTATGAGTCCCCTGCTCTAACCAACTGAGCTATAGGCCCTCAGTAGGTCGCGGATTATAACGATGGTTTGTTCACTGTGCCATCCGAAAAATCCTTCTGCCTCGTGCGAAGGAAGGTTGCGGCAAATTGCTCCGGTGGCAGGGGCAGGCTGACGATGTAGCCTTGCATCTGTTCACAGCCCTCTGCGGCGAGGAAGGCTTGCTGGGCGGGGTTCTCCACGCCTTCGGCGATGATGGTGAATTGCATGCTGTGGCCGAGGGCGATGATGGCGCGGACGATGGCGGCGTCGTGTGGGTCGTCGGGCAGGCCGCGGACGAAGGATTGGTCAATCTTGAGGAAGTCCAGCGGCAGGCGCTTGAGGTAGCTGAGGGAAGAATAGCCGGTACCGAAATCATCGATTGCCAGCTGCACGCCCAGGCCTTTGAGTTGGTGCAGCACGTCCAGCGCTTCTTCGGCCTGGCTCATGATGAAGTTTTCGGTGATCTCCAGTTGCAGGCAGCCGGGCTCCAGGCGGTAGTCGCGCAGCAGTTGTTCGATGCGTGACAGCAGGTTGGGGTGACGCAGTTGCGCGCCGGCGAGGTTGACGGACAGTGGCCCGAAATCATCGAAAGCGCCTTGCCAGGCGTGCATCTGTCGGCAGGCCTGTTCCAGTACCCAGTCGCCAATTTGCAGGATCGTGCCGTTCTCTTCGGCCAGGGCGATGAAGTGTTCCGGCGGTACGTCGCCAAAGGTCGGGTGGTGCCAGCGTATCAAGGCTTCGGCGCCGATCAGTTGCTGGGTGAGCAGGCTGCGTTTGGGTTGGTAATACAGGCTCATCTCTTCACGTTCGATGGCGCGGCGCAGTTCATGCTCCAGTGCCACGCGTTCATTGGCCTGGGCCGTCAGGTCGCGGGTGTAGCTTTCAACGCGGTTGCGGCCCTTGGCTTTGGAACGGTACATCGCGGCGTCGGCATTTTTGACCAGGGTGGCGACATCGGTGCCGTCCTGCGGGTACAAACTTGTGCCGATACTCGCGCTGATAAAGAATTCGTGCTCGCCGGCCTGGAAGGGCGGTGTGAAGCAATCGAGCAGTTTGTTCGCCAGGTATTGCGCATCGCTGGCCTGGTGCAGGCCGGGCAGCAGGATGATGAATTCATCGCCGCCCAGGCGGGCGACGGTGTCGATATCGCGCAGCTGGTCCTTGAGGCGTACGGCGATGTCTTTGAGCAGCAGGTCGCCGACCGGGTGGCCCAGGCTGTCGTTGATGTGTTTGAAGCGGTCCAGGTCAAGAAACAACACCGCGCCTTGATTGCCGCTTTCCTGCTGGCCGTTGAGGGCCGCCTGTAGTCGGCTTTCAAACAGCGTGCGGTTGGGCAGGCCGGTCAATGGGTCGTGATGGGCCTGATAGTCGAGGCGCGCCTGGGCGAGCTTGAGGCTGGAGATGTCGGCAAATACGGCGACAAAATGCGTGACCACCTGCTCGCGATTGCGCACGGCGCTGATGGTCAGCCAGCTCGGGTACAGCTCACCGTTCTTGCGCCGGTTGGAAATTTCGCCCTGCCAGTGACCATGGGTCGTCAGTTGGTGCCACATCGCGGCATAGAAAGCGCTGTCGTGCATGCCGGAGGCGAGCAGGCGCGGGGTATGGCCCAGCGCTTCGGCCTCGCTGTAGCCGGTGATTTCGCTGAAGGCGCGATTGACTGCACTGATGTTCTGCCGCGTGTCGGTGATCAATACGCCTTCGGCGGTGCTTTCGAACACCGTGGCGGCTTGTTGCAGTTTTTCCTGCATCAGCTGGCGTTCGGTGATGTCGCGGGCGATGGTCAGCATGCAGTTTTCGTTACCGATGGGCAGCGGGCGGCTGGACAGTTCGCAGAGGCGAATCTGGCCGTCAACGTGGCGGATATGGCAGATGAAGTCGCGGACAAAGCCGTCGCGTTGCATCAACTCGAGCATGTGCTTGCGCTCATTGAGGTCGACCCATATGCCAAGGTCCAGGGCCGACTGGTCGAGCGACGTGGCGCTGGTGTAGCCGGTCAGGTGGCTGAAGCCTTCGTTCACTTCGATCAGCAGCCCATCGCTTTGCCGGCTCAGCAACAAACCATCGGGGGAGGCATGAAACGCCTTGGCAAACTTCTCTTCGGAAGTTTGCAACTGCTGTTGGGTTTCCTTGAGCTGGGTGATATCTCGCACCACGACCACCAGGGCCTCGGTGGTATCGAGTTGGAACGGCTCGGTCGAAATAAGCCCGGTAAACGCCTGGCCATTGCTGCGCCAGAAAATCATCTCCAGGTTGCGGATGCTGGTGGTCTGCACGCGTTGCAGCAAATCCGGACCGACGCCTTCAACACCCCAGATATTCAGCTCGGTGGCGGTTTTGCCCACCACCTCCTGGGCGCTCAGGCCAATCTGGTCTTCAAAGGCCTTGTTGACTTCAAGCAGGCATCCGTCGGACAGGCGGGCGATCACCAGGATGTCCGGGCATTGCTGGAACACTGAGGCAAACTTCTGCTCGGACAGCTGCAGTGCCTCTTCCGTACGCTTGGCTTCGCTGATGTCGATCATCAAGCCGCGCAGCACCGGTTCATGGCCGTATTCGATCAGGCTGACAATGTCGCGTACCCACAGGCAGCGGCCATCGGCGGTGATAACGCGATAGTCGATGCTGTGATCACGGTTGGCGCGGGTTTCACGGTAGCAATACGTTTCGGCGCGGGTCAGGTCGGCGGGGTGAATGATGTTGCGCCAGAAACCGGGGATCAGCCAATGGGCGCGGGGGTAGCCGAGCAATTCTTCAGCATGGGGCGACACGTAGCTGTAGGTGAAATCGCTGATGTTGGCTTCCCAGGCGATAGCGGACAGGCTCTCCACCAAGCCGCGATAGTGGTACTCGCTGCTGCGCAGTTCTTGCTCAAGGGCTACTCGGCGGGAAATTTCCGAGCTGAGCCGACGATTGATTCGAATCACAACGGCCAGCACGGTGCTCAGCAGCAATACCGCAGGCAGACCGTACGTCAGCAAATCCGCCCAGAGCGTGCGGTGATCGCTGAAGCTGCCGACCCAACGCTGCTGGATCGCATCGGTTTCGGCTGGGCTGAGATCGGCGAGGACCTTGTCCAGAATGCCCACCAGTATTTTCTCATCCTGCGGGACGCCCATTGCCAACTGATAGCGGTAGGGCGTTTCGCCGCTCACGTACAAACCATCGAGTTTCAGTTGGCGCAGGCTCCACACGCTGGAAGCCAGGTCGCTGACGACCGCATCGACTTCATCGGTGGCCAGGGCCTGGAGCATAGAGCTGACGTTCGGCATCGCGACGAGATTGAGGTCCGGGTGGTGGGTGCGCAGTAATTCATGCGGCGCATAGTTTTCCACCACTGCGATTTTCAGTCCGTACAAGTCGTTGAGATTGCGCGGCTTGGCGCCGCCTTCATGGGCCAGCATCACGATGGGAAAGTCGAGATAGGGGCGCGTGAAAGCCAGGAAGCTCTGGCGTTCCGGGGTAGACATGACGCCAGGTAGCAGGTCGAGCTGACTGTTGCGTGCTTGCTCAAGCACAGCGGTCCAGTTTGCCGGCTCGATCAGCTTGACCCGGATGCCCAGGCGATCCTGGATCAGGCGCACATAATCGGCGGACAGGCCCTGGTAGCGGCTCTCTTCATCGCGGTATTCAAAGGGCGGCCAGGACGCATCCACCCCAAGGCGCAGCTCCTGATGGTCCGTCAGCCAGCTACGCTCATCATCCGTGAGAGTCAACGCGCCAGCCGTTGCGGTCCAGGTCAGCAGCGACAGCAGTATCACGGTCGGCAATCTGGGCATAACGGTCTCGTTATGGCACGGGGAATTTCTCGAGTGTAGACGGGCATTGCGGGGGAGGGGAGGGGCAGGGCAGTTATCTGTGGAAAGTAATTGTTAGAAAGCAAAACCCCCGGCCTGGGCCGGGGGTTCTGGTATCACTCGTCGAGGAAGGAGCGCAGATGCTCGCTTCGCGTCGGGTGGCGCAACTTGCGCAGCGCCTTGGCCTCGATCTGACGGATCCGCTCACGGGTCACGTCAAACTGCTTACCGACTTCCTCAAGGGTGTGGTCGGTATTCATGTCGATGCCGAAACGCATGCGCAGTACCTTGGCTTCACGGGCAGTGAGGCCGGAGAGTACGTCGCGAGTCGCTTCCTTGAGGCTCTCAACGGTGGCGACATCGATTGGCGACTGCATGGTCGAGTCTTCGATGAAGTCACCCAGATGGGAGTCTTCGTCATCACCGATCGGGGTTTCCATGGAGATCGGTTCTTTAGCGATCTTCAATACCTTGCGGATTTTATCCTCAGGCATTTCCATGCGTTCGCCCAGCTCTTCCGGGGTCGGTTCGCGACCCATTTCCTGCAACATCTGCCGGGAAATACGGTTGAGCTTGTTGATGGTCTCGATCATGTGCACCGGAATACGGATGGTGCGGGCCTGGTCGGCGATCGAGCGAGTGATCGCCTGACGGATCCACCAGGTGGCATAAGTCGAGAACTTGTAGCCGCGACGGTATTCGAACTTGTCCACTGCCTTCATCAAGCCGATGTTGCCTTCCTGGATCAGGTCGAGGAATTGCAGGCCACGGTTGGTGTACTTCTTGGCGATGGAGATCACCAGACGCAAGTTGGCTTCAACCATCTCTTTCTTCGCGCGGCGGGCCTTGGCCTCACCGATCGACATGCGACGGTTGATGTCCTTGATCTCGGCAATCGTCAGGCCGGTTTCAGCCTCCAGTGCGCTCAGTTTCTGCTGGCAACGGAGGATGTCCGGCTGCAGGCGGCCAATGGCTTCGGCGTATTTCGCCTTGCCTTTGGCCAGGGCGTCGCTCCAGCTTTCGTCAACTTCGTGGCCGGGGAACTGGCGCAGGAAGTCGGTACGCGGCATGCGCGCATCACGGACACAGAGCTGCATGATCGCACGCTCTTGTGCACGCAGACGCTCAAGAGCGCTACGAACCCGTTCAACCAGGCCTTCGAATTGCTTCGGTACCAGCTTGATCGGCATGAACAGCTCAGCCAGGGCCAGCAGCTCGGCAATGGCCTGCTTGTTGGCACGACCATGCTTCTTCAGGGCCTTGCGGGTGATTTCCATTTGATCGGAAACCGCACCGAAACGCTGGGCAGCGATGACTGGGTCTGGACCGCTTTCGACTTCTTCTTCGTCGTCGGTGCTGGCTTCAGCCTCGTCTTCGTCGGCGTCGTCGTCCGCTTTCGGCGCCTTCGGATCGACAGGCGGCGGTATTTCGGCGGCAGGCGGCGCAATGCCGTCGTCCGGGTCGATATAACCGCTGAGGACGTCAGACAGGCGGCCACCTTCGGTGGTGACGCGAGTGTACTCGGAGAGAATGTGGTCAACCGTGCCAGGGAAGTGCGCGATTGCGCCCATCACTTCACGGATGCCCTCTTCGATACGCTTGGCGATTTCGATTTCGCCTTCGCGTGTCAGCAACTCGACGGTACCCATTTCACGCATATACATGCGCACAGGGTCAGTCGTGCGACCGATGTCGGTCTCCACCGCGGCCAACGCGGCAGCGGCTTCTTCAGCGGCTGCCTCGTCGGTATCGGCGTCGGCCAACATAAGGGCGTCCGCATCCGGAGCACTCTCGTGTACGGGGATCCCCATGTCATTAATCATGCGGATGATGTCTTCCACCTGCTCTGGATCTGAAATATCCTCAGGCAGGTGGTCGTTGACCTCTGCGTAAGTCAGATACTTCTGCTCACGACCAAGGGTGATCAACTCTTTGATACGAGACTGCTGTTGCGCTTTTCCGGACATAACACCCTATCCACTGAAGGTCTTGGCGGGCAAAAAACAAGCCGAGGATTATACCCGAGCTATGACCTCACACGCCAGCTGAGGTCGGGTTTGATGTGCAAACGTTCTGTTTTAAGAGGTCGCGCATCTGTTTTGCTATCTGAATCTGCTCTTCAGCCGACAATCCCGGCTGTCTTGCTCTCTTGATGAGCTCATCGAGGGTCTGTGTATGTTGACCCGCGGATAACCTGTTAATGGTGTCTAAAAACTGTTGTTCAAGGTTATCGCCGTCAATTAGCCACTCCTTTTCCGCGAGTGCCTTCAATAGGCGGCCCTGTTCCGTGCCATGCCAGCGAGCCATCAGCTGAATTGAGTTTAGCTTAGGATTTTTCTGCACGGCCTCGATCAGGGCGATAAGCACCTGAGCGTAGGTGTTGCTCTCGTTGGCAAAATGATCGGCGCTTTCTACCTTGCCCGCCAATTGCGGGTGGTGGATAAGCGTGCGCAACGCAATCAGTGTCGGCGCTTCTACGGCAACCGGCGTGCGCGGGGCATAAGCCTCATCGCGATCGCCGCGCTTGCCATTCTTGCTCCAGGGCTTCTTGTCCCACTTCTTGCCGCCGGCCCCGGGCTTCTTCGGCGTCCACTCCTGCTGGGGCGTAAACGCCTCCTGCGGTTGGTGGAAGTCGGCATAGTCCGGCATGGCGTCGTAATCCATGCCTGGGTCGTAGGCGGGCGGCGCATGCTGAGGAGCGCTGTGCACCAGCTGGCTCACGGCCTCGCCGCTCAATCCGGTGATTTCCAGCAGGCGCTGGCGCATCAGGGTGCGCAAGTTGGCACCTGGGACTTTGTCGATCAACGGCGCTGCGAGGGTGGCCATATGGGCCTTGCCTTCAAGCGAGCGCGGGTCGGCCTCTTCGGTCAACTGCTGGAAAAAATAGTCCGCCAGCGGTTGTGCATGTTGATTGATACGCGCCCGGAACGCGTCGGTGCCTTCGGAGCGCACCAGGGTGTCCGGGTCTTCGCCTTCGGGCAGGAACAAAAAGCGTGCACGGCGCCCGTCCTGCAGGCTCGACAGCGTGGCCTCAAGCGCGCGCCAGGCGGCATTGCGGCCGGCCTGGTCGCCGTCGAAACAGAACAGCACGCTGGGCACCACGCGGAACAGGCGCTTCATGTGTTCTTCGCTGGTGGCTGTGCCGAGGGTCGCCACCGCATTGCGCAGGCCCTGCTGGGCCAGGGCGATGACGTCCATATAGCCTTCAACCACGATGATCTCGTCGAGGTTGCGGTTGTTCTTGCGCGCTTCGAACAGGCCGTAGAGTTCCTGGCCTTTATGGAAAACCGGGGTTTCCGGGGAGTTCAAGTACTTGGGCTTGTCGTCCCCCAGCACTCGGCCACCGAACGCGATGATGCGGCCGCGGCTGTCGCGGATCGGAAACATCACGCGGTCACGGAAGCGGTCATAGCGTTTGCCGGTCTCGGCGTTTTCAATCAGCAGGCCAGCGTCAATCATGGCTTTTTGCTGGAGCGTATCGCTGCTCAGGTGCTTGTACAGGTTGTCCCAGCCGGGCGGGGCAAAACCGAGGCCGAAGTCCCGGGCGATTTCACCGGTGAGGCCCCGGCCCTTGAGGTAATCGACAGCGGCTTTGCGCTGCGGATGGCTTTTAAGCGCCTGCCGATAGAAATCGGCAGCGGCGGTCAGCAGCGGATACAGCGGCGAGTCGGTGGGTTGGCGCGGTTTGTGCGCGCGGCCGCTTTCTTCGCGGGGGATTTCCATGCCGGCGGCTTTCGCTAGGTCCTCGACGGCCTGGGGGAAATCCAGGTTGTCGTGGTCCATCAGGAAGCCGAGGGCGTTGCCGCCGGCGCCGCAACCGAAGCAGTAATAGAACTGCTTGTCCGGGCTGACACTGAACGACGGGGTTTTTTCCTTATGGAACGGGCAGCAGGCGGTGTAGTTCTTGCCGGCTTTTTTCAGTTGCACGCGTGAGCTGACAACATCGACGATGTCGGTGCGGTTCAGAAGGTCGTCAATAAAGCTCTGGGGAATCAGCCCGGCCATGGCGTTCTCGTCATCACTGCGTGTAAATGAGGGCCCGTGAAATGTTCAAGCGCACGTTGGGCGCTCGAGCATTATCGTCTGCATGGGGTGTCAGGGAGTGTATCTGCCGAACATTCGCTGACGTTAGTCTCTATCAGTGTCCGACGAATAAAAGTTGCCCGTGAGTCCGGTCTTGACCTGTGAGCGGTCTCGGAAGCTCATTGATGGGCACAGTCGACACAGTTGATCGCCTGCTTGAAGAATAGGTGTGCTCGTCAGTAGCCTTGTTAGGCTCGTCAGAAGAGACGTGCACCGCTGGCAAAAGAGCCAGTCCTGACGTGTGAAGCAGTGTCTCGGTCGCGTGTGCGGCGTCGACGATGAAGCACCAAGCGATATCCGCAAATGCCAACAGCCCGGCTGAGGGCCGGGCTTGGCAGAAGCTTGCTACGAACGTCTGTGTATTAGTACAGACGAACGGCGCGGCGCTGTTCGCGCTGAACTTTCTTGGCGTGACGCTTAACAGCGGCTGCTGCCTTACGCTTACGCTCAGAAGTTGGCTTCTCATAAAATTCGCGGCTACGAACTTCAGCCAGAACACCGGCTTTTTCGCAGGAGCGCTTGAAACGACGCAGAGCTACGTCGAAGGGTTCGTTCTCTTTTACTTTGACGGCTGGCATCCAGAGCTACCTTCTTTCATTACCGGGATCAACGTTCTCGTCGCAAACAATTCGCGGCTGAGGTCGTCGGTTTTTAAGGGTTGCGGATGTTAACCCCTCATTGGCAGGAATGCAAAGCCTCTGATCGAAAACCGCTAGTCGGGAGGGGGAGTGACGACTATTATGCGCGCCTTCGAATTCAGCCTCTACAAGGCGCAAACCCATGCTAGTACTGGGACTTGAAACCTCCTGCGACGAAACCGGTGTCGCACTTTACGACAGTGAACGCGGGCTTTTGGCCGATGCGCTGTTCAGTCAGATCGACCTGCACCGTGCCTATGGCGGCGTGGTGCCGGAGCTTGCCAGCCGTGATCACGTCAAACGCATGCTGCCGTTGATTCGCCAGGTGTTGGATGAGGCTGGCTGCGTGCCGACCGAGATCGACGCGATTGCCTATACCGCAGGCCCGGGATTGGTCGGAGCCCTGCTGGTTGGGGCTTCCTGTGCCCAGGCGCTGGCGTTTGCCTGGGGGATTCCGGCCCTCGGTGTGCACCACATGGAAGGGCATTTGCTGGCACCGATGCTGGAAAAAACACCGCCAGCGTTCCCGTTCGTCGCTTTGTTGGTTTCGGGGGGGCATACGCAGCTGGTTCAGGTCGACGGCATCGGCCAATACACGTTGTTGGGCGAGTCGCTGGACGATGCCGCAGGCGAAGCATTCGACAAGACCGCGAAGATGATGGGGCTCAATTACCCCGGTGGTCCGGAAATCGCCCGTCTTGCCGAAAAAGGCGTAGCCGGCCGTTATACGTTCCCACGGCCGATGTGCGATCGCCCGGGGCTGATGTTCAGCTTCAGCGGCTTGAAAACTTCAGCGTTGAATACCTGGCAGCAGAGCGTCAGCGCCGGAGACGATGGCGAGCAAGCCCGTTGCGACATTGCGCTGGCGTTCCAGCAGGCCGTGGTGGAGACTTTGACCATCAAGTGCAAGCGCGCCCTGAAGCAGGCAGGCATGAAGCGCCTGGTGATTGCTGGCGGCGTCAGTGCCAACAAGGCTTTGCGCAGCGCGTTGGAGAAAATGCTCGGTGAGATGAACGGCGACGTGTTCTACGCGCGCCCTGAGTTCTGCACCGACAATGGCGCGATGATCGCCTACGCTGGTTGTCAACGCCTGCAAGCCGGGCAGCATGAGAGCCTGGCGATCAGCGTGCAGGCGCGTTGGCCGATGGAGCAGTTGTCGCCGCTGTAAGGGTTAGCCTGGACGGCCCTTAGAAATGCCGTTCGCGCCCGGCAAACAGGTCGCGTAGATTGCCGCGGTGGCGCCAGACGATCAGCAGTGTCAGCACGCTCATCGGCAGCAGCGCCGCCGGTGCTTGCCAGGCCAGTAATGGCAGGGTGAGCGGTGTGGCGATCAGCGCAGCCAACGAGCTGGTGCGGGTCAGGTAGAACGTCAGCAGCCAGGCGAGCACCGCCAGCAACGCTGCCGGCGGGTAGATCCCCAGCAGCATGCCGGCCGCCGTGGCGACGCCTTTGCCGCCGCGAAAGCGGAAGTACAGGGGGAACAGATGGCCCAGGACGGCGCATACGCCCACCCAGGCCTGCTGTTGCAGGGTAAGGCCGACGAGGCTGGCGAGCAGTACGGGCAGCAGGCCCTTGCAGATGTCGCCCAGCAGCGTCAGCACGGCGAGTTTCTTGCCGGCCAGGCGCAACATATTGGTGGCACCGGCATTGCCTGAGCCACTCATTCGCGGATCGGGATTTCCCGTCAGGCGGCTGAGCAAAATGGCAAAGGACAGCGAGCCGAGCAGGTAGGCGAGAATCGCCAGTGACCAAAACATGCTAACTATTCCGGGCGAGGACGCCCTGATTCTAACGGGGCATCGCGCCCTTGTCGTGCTGCGGAGAAGAGTGCTTGGACAGAGTGTTTATCGAAGGCCTGGAAGTCGACACCGTGATCGGAGCCTACGACTGGGAGCGCGGAATCCGTCAATGCCTGCGCCTGGACCTGAGCTTTGCCTGGGATAACCGTCCGGCCGCCGCTGGCGACGACCTGACCTTGGCATTGGATTATGCCAGCGTGTCCGCGCGTATCCAGGCCTTTGCCGAGCAGTCCCAGTACCAGCTGGTGGAAACCTTCGCCGAACGCCTGGCCGAAGTGTTGATGAGTGAATTCCAGATTCCCTGGCTGCACCTCAAATTGACCAAGCCAGGTGCCGTCCCGGCGGCCAAAGGCGTGGGCGTGGAGATCGAGCGCGGATGTCGCTGACTCAGGTTTACCTTGGCCTGGGCAGTAATATCGAGCGCGAGCTCAATTTACGTGCGGGACTCGATGCGCTGGCGAGCTTTTTGACGGGCATGCGCTGTTCGGCGGTGTTCGAAAGCCAGCCGGTGGGTATCAAGAGCGGGCCGTTCTTCAATCTGGTGGTGTCGGCGTGGACCGACCTGTCGTTGATGGAGCTGGACCGTCGGTTGAAATCCATCGAGGCCGACAACGGCCGCTATGCGCCAGATCGTAAGGGGCTGCCCCTGGATATCGATGTGCTGCTGTATAGCGATCTAGTGGGTAATTTCGACGGTTTGATCCTGCCGCGGGCTGAGATCCTGAAAAACGCTTTCGTATTGTGGCCGCTGTCGATGATGGCACCGGATCGGGTGCATCCTGAAGCGGGCAAGACCATGGCTGCGCTGTGGCGCGATGCGCAGATCGATCAGGTGCTCGCGCCTGTGGCGTTTGAGTGGCAGGGCCGGCAACTCACGGCAGACGTGCTTCTGTAGGAGCCGAGCTTGCTCGCGAAAAACCAGAGGGCGCTGCGTTATCGCTGATGTCCTTCGCGAGCAAGCTCGCTCCTACAGAGGCTTGTGTTGTTCTTTGTAGGCTTTTAGTGCGTTAAGCCGTTCACGCTTGAGCGCCTCGCCCAGCTCCGGGCCTTTGAAGCCTTTTTCCAGCAAGGGCGCCACTGCCACCTCGCGCGCAGCCTTCGCCGCGCCCCGCAAATAATCTGCCTGTGGATAACTGCGCTGTTCAAGACCCTTGCGGCCCCGCGCATCCATCTCGCAGGCGACCACGAATTCCTCGAAGCGTTGCGGTCGACGGTAGACGTCAAAACTTTGCAGCAACTCCAATAGCGTCGATGCCTTCAGCTCCAGGGCGCGATGCCCGTGGGTGTGATATTGGCCCACCAGCAACGCCAATTCCTGGCAATCCTTTGGCACTTTGAAACGTTCATTAACTGCCTTGATCAGCTTCAAGCCCCGGTGTTCGTGGGCAATGTGCTGCGGCAACTTATCCACAGGCGTCAGACCTTTGCCCAGGTCGTGCAGCAGGCAGGCCCAGCGTACGCTCAGCGGTTGTTTGTGCACTGCAGCCTGTTCCAGCACGCTCAGGGTGTGCACGCCGGTGTCGATCTCGGGATGATGGGCTTCGGGCTGCGGTACGCCGAACAGCGCATCCACTTCCGGCATCAGGGTTTTCAGCGCATGGCTGTCGCGCAGCACCTGAATAAACACCTGGGGCTGGTCTTCCATCAATGCCCGGGAAATCTCCTTCCAACTGCGCTCCGGCGTCAACGCTTCCAGTTCGCCGGATTCGCTGAGCTGACGCATCAGTGCCAGGGTTTCGGGAGCCACGCTGAATCCGAGGTGCGCATAACGCGCGGCAAACCGCGCAACCCGCAGCACTCGCAGGGGATCTTCGGCGAACGCGGGCGAAACGTGACGTAAAACGCGTGCTTCCAGGTCGCGTTGGCCGTGGTAGGGGTCAGTCAGATTGCCCTCATCATCTTCGGCCATGGCATTGATGGTCAGGTCGCGACGAACCAGGTCTTCTTCCAGCGTGACGTCGGGGCTGGCGTGAAACACGAAGCCGCCGTAGCCCCTGCCACTTTTGCGCTCGGTGCGGGCGAGGGCGTATTCATCGCCGTTTTTCGGGTCCAGGAACACAGGGAAGTCAGCGCCGACCGGCTTGAAGCCTTTGGCCTGCATCTCTTCGACGGTGGCGCCAACGACGACGCGATCGATATCGATGACCTCGATGCCCAGCAGGCGATCACGCACGGCACCGCCGACTTTGTAGATTTTCATGAAAAAGCCTCCATTAGCGGCACAGGATACCGTCTGCGCCGGGCCAATGGAGGCTTTGCCGTTTCAGAGATGCACGACGGCCAGGTCCAGACGGCCGTAGTCGGTGTCGTTATGATCGCTGCGCGGGGGAACATGGTGGGTTTTCACCACTTGGTCGCCCTGCAGGGTTTCCAGGTGGATATCGAAGCCCCACAGCCGGTGCAAGTGCTTGAGCACCTCCTCGGTGGATTCGCCCAAGGGTTTGCGGTCGTGCTGCTGGTGACGCAAGGTCAGCGAGCGGTCACCCCGCACGTCGATGCTGTAGATCTGTACGTTGGGCTCGCGGTTGCCCAAGTTGTATTGCGCCGCCAAGGTCTCGCGGATAGTCCGGTAGCCGGGTTCGTCATGAATGGCCGGCACTACCAGGTCGTCCTTGAGGTCGTCATCCATGATGCTGAACAGCTTGAGGTCGCGAATCACCTGGGGAGACAGGTACTGCAGGATGAAGCTCTCATCCTTGAAGCTGCTCATGGCGAACTTGATGGTGGAGAGCCAGTCGCTGCCAGCGATTTCCGGGAACCAGCGACGGTCCTCCTCGGTGGGGTGTTCGCACATGCGCCGGATATCCCGATACATCGCAAAGCCCAGCGCATAGGGATTGATGCCGTTGTAGTACGGGCTATCGAAACCGGGCTGGAACACCACACTGGTATGGGAGGTGAGGAATTCCATCATGAACCCGTCGGTGACCAGGCCCTCGTCGTACAGGTCGTTCATCAGCGTGTAGTGCCAGAACGTCGCCCAGCCCTCATTCATCACCTGGGTCTGGCGCTGGGGATAAAAGTACTGGGCGATCTTGCGCACGATGCGCACGATTTCGCGTTGCCATGGCTCCAGCAGTGGCGCATGTTTTTCCAGAAAATACAGGATGTTTTCCTGAGGTTCGGCGGGGAAGCGTGCATTGTCCTTGTCGCTGTTCTTGCCGGCGCGCTTTGGAATGGTGCGCCACAGATCGTTGATCTGTTTCTGCAAGTGCTCCTCACGTTCCTTCTGACGCAGACGTTCTTCTTCGGCCGAAATCGGATAGGGGCGTTTGTAACGGTCAACGCCGTAGTTCATCAACGCGTGGCAGGAGTCGAGCAGGTCTTCCACCGCGTCGATGCCGTGGCGCTCCTCGCATTGCATGATGTACTGCTTGGCGAACACCAGGTAATCGATGATCGAACTGGCATCGGTCCAGGTGCGGAACAGGTAGTTGCCCTTGAAAAAGCTGTTATGCCCGTAGCACGCGTGGGCCACCACCAACGCCTGCATGCAGATGGTGTTTTCTTCCATCAGGTAAGCGATGCACGGGTCGGAGTTGATCACGATCTCGTAGGCCAGGCCCATCTGGCCGCGGGTATAGGACTTTTCGGTGCTGAGAAAGTGTTTGCCGTAGGACCAATGGTGATAACCCAGCGGCATACCGACGGAGGCGTAGGCGTCCATCATCTGTTCGGCGGTGATCACTTCGATCTGATTGGGGTAAGTGTCCAGGGCATAACCCGCCGCGATGCGGCTGATTTCCCGGTCATAGGCCTGGATCAGTTCAAAGGTCCACTCGGACCCGGTGGAAATAGGTTGGCGCTTATGCTCTTTTTTGGCGGTCATGACACTAACCTGCGCTGGAAGAGTTCACGGAAGACCGGATAGATATCGCCGGCCGAGACCAGTTGCTGTTGGGCGAACGTATCGGCAAAGGCTTCGCCGATGCGCTCGTATTCGAACCATAGCGCCTGGTGCTCACGGGGGGTAATTTCGACGTAGGTGTAGTACTGCACGAAAGGCATGATCTGGTTGATCAGGATGTCGCGGCAGATCGGCGAGTCATCGTTCCAGTTGTCCCCGTCGGACGCCTGGGCCGCGTAGATATTCCACTCATTGACCGGGTAGCGCTCGGCCATGATTTCCTGCATCAGCTTCAGGGCGCTGGAGACGATAGTGCCGCCGGTTTCGCGGGAATAGAAGAATTCTTCTTCGTCCACTTCCCGGGCGCTGGTGTGATGGCGGATGAACACCACCTCGATCTTGTCGTAGTTCCGCTTCAGGAACAGGTACAGCAAGATAAAGAAGCGCTTGGCAATGTCCTTGGTGGCCTGGGTCATGGAGCCGGACACGTCCATCAGGCAGAACATCACGGCCTTGGAACTCGGGTTGGGCTGCTTGACCAGCAGGTTGTATTTCAAGTCAAAGGTATCGAGGAACGGCACGCGATGAATGCGCGCGCTGAGCTTCTCGATCTCTGCCTCTATTTCCTGGATATCGCCGAAGTTGTCCGGTTCTTCGCGCCTCAGGCGCTCCAACTCTTCCTTGGCCTGCTTCAATTTTGCACGGCTGCTTCCTGACAGGGCGATACGCCGGGCGTGGGCTGAGCGCAGGGTGCGGATGATGTTGATACGCGACGGGTTGCCCTCGTTGCTGATACCCGCACGCACGGTTTTGAACGTGTCGGTGCCAGTCAGGTTGCGTTTGACCAGGTTGGGCAGTTCCAAGTCCTCGAACATGAATTCGAGAAATTCTTCCTGGGTGATCTGGAACACGAACTCGTCCATGCCCTCGCCGGAGTTACCGGCCTTGCCCGCGCCCTTGCCCCCACCGCCACCTTGCGGGCGCTGAATGTGGTCACCCGTGGTGAACTCCTTGTTGCCCGGATGCACCACGGTTTGCTTACCGCCCCGGCCGTGGTGCAGCACGGGTTCGTCGATGTCCCGTCCGGGAATGCTGATTTGTTCGCCATGTTCCATGTCGGTAATGGAGCGGCGGCTGACGGCCTCTTCAACGGCCTTTTTGATATGGTCACGGTAACGCCGCAGGAACCGCTGGCGGTTTACCGTGCTCTTGTTCTTGCCATTGAGGCGTCGGTCGATCACATAGCTCATGGGGAGCCCTCCGGGCAGCTTCACGTTACAAGCTTCAAGCCGCGAGCTGGAAGCTTAGGGACAAGCGGTCGACTGCCAGGCCGGATGCCTGGCAGTGGCCGCCTGTCGCTGCCTTACTGCGATTTGCGCACCCGCAGGTACCACTCGGAGAGCAGTCGTACCTGTTTGTCGGTGTAGCCGCGCTCGACCATTCGTGTGACGAAGTCGTTGTGTTTTTGCTGATCCTCCTTGCTCGCCTTGGCGTTGAAGCTGATAACCGGCAGCAGATCCTCGGTGTTGGAGAACATTTTCTTCTCGATCACCACCCGCAGCTTCTCGTAGCTGAGCCAAGTTGGGTTCTTGCCGTTGTTGTTGGCGCGGGCGCGCAGCACGAAGTTGACGATTTCGTTGCGGAAATCCTTCGGATTACTGATGCCGGCGGGTTTCTCGATTTTCTCCAGCTCCTCGTTGAGTGCCACGCGGTTGAGGATTTCGCCGGTTTCCGGGTCGCGGTATTCCTGGTCCTGAATCCAGAAGTCGGCATACAGCACGTAGCGGTCGAAAATGTTCTGGCCGTACTCGCTGTAGGACTCTAGGTAGGCGGTCTGGATTTCCTTGCCGATGAATTCGATGTAGCGCGGCGCCAGGTATTCCTTGAGGAAGCGCAGATAGCGCTCGCGGGTTTCGGCCTGGAATTGTTCCTGTTCGATCTGCTGCTCCAGCACGTACAGCAAATGCACCGGGTTGGCGGCGATCTCGTGAGGGTCGAAGTTGAACACCTTGGACAGGATCTTGAACGCGAAACGCGTCGACAGGCCGTTCATGCCTTCATCGACGCCCGCCGTGTCGCGGTATTCCTGGATCGATTTGGCCTTGGGATCGGTGTCCTTGAGATTTTCCCCGTCGTACACGCGCATTTTCGAGTAGATATTCGAGTTCTCCGGCTCCTTGAGGCGCGACAGCACGGTGAACTGGGCGAGCATCTTCAGGGTGTCGGGTGCGCAATGCGCCTTGG
Source organism: Pseudomonas sp. R11-23-07 (assembly GCF_003852295.1). NCBI lineage: Bacteria > Pseudomonadati > Pseudomonadota > Gammaproteobacteria > Pseudomonadales > Pseudomonadaceae > Pseudomonas > Pseudomonas sp. R11-23-07. The sequence goes on along the minus strand of NZ_CP027761.1, from coordinate 5,117,830 downwards.
CCAGGGAGCTGTTGAACAGCAGTTTGTCGTAGATCTTGATTTCATCGCTGACCCGTAGGCAGTACGGCACCTTGACGATGTAGATACGGTCGATGAAGGCTTCGTTGTTCTTGTTGTTGCGGAAGGTGTGCCACTCCGATTCGTTGGAGTGAGCCAGCAGGATCCCAGTGAATGGAATCGCGCCCAGGCCTTCGGTACTGTTGTAGTTACCTTCTTGCGTGGCCGTGAGCAGTGGGTGCAGCACCTTGATCGGCGCCTTGAACATCTCCACGAATTCCATCAGGCCCTGGTTGGCCCGGCACAGCGCGCCCGAGTAGCTGTAGGCATCGGCGTCGTTCTGTGGGAATTCTTCCAGTTTGCGGATATCGACCTTGCCCACCAGTGCGGAGATGTCCTGGTTGTTCTCGTCGCCCGGTTCAGTCTTGGCGACGCCGATCTGGTTGAGGATCGACGGGTAGAGCTTGACCACGCGGAACTGGCTGATATCGCCACCGAATTCGGACAGGCGCTTGGTGGCCCAGGGCGACATGATGGTATTGAGATAGCGCCGAGGGATGCCAAAGTCTTCTTCGAGGATGGCGCCGTCTTCGGTGGCGTTGAACAGGCCCAGGGGCGACTCGAACACCGGCGAGCCCTTGATCGCGTAGAAGGGCACCTTTTCGATCAGTTGCTTGAGTTTTTCGGCCAGGGACGACTTGCCACCGCCGACGGGGCCGAGCAGGTAGAGGATCTGTTTCTTTTCCTCCAGGCCTTGGGCAGCATGGCGGAAGTAGGAGACGATCTGGTCGATGCATTCTTCCATGCCGTGGAAGTCTTCAAAGGCCGGATAGCGGCGGATCACCTTGTTGGAGAATATTCGCGACAGCCGCGAGTTGTTGGCGGTTTCCACCAACTGCGGCTCGCCGATTGCCAGCAGCAGGCGTTCGGCGGCAGACGCATAGGTACTGCGATCCTGTTTGCACAGTTCGAGGTACTCTTGAAGCGTGAGTTCCTCCTCCTGTGTGGACGCGAAACGTTGTTGGAAGTGGCTAAAGATACTCATGACGTCGTCACCTCGCTCGATACGTGGAGCCGACGCCGGATCAATCAGTCGATGCTGGCAGTCATTGACGTTCGCCAATAGCTGTTTTCCCCCCAGAACACCCTGAAACGCTACCGATGACCCGCACGCCGGTGTACCGGCTCTCCCCTGATTTGGATGGCCTGCGCTTAAGGATAGTTCGGAATCGGGGAGGTCAAGGCGCGATGCGTAATTAGTTTGGCCGCGCCGTTCGTCAGAAACGGCGCAAGCCCAAGCGTCACGCGGGGTAGCGGGGTGTGAAAAAAATTATTGCGAATCGCCTGAAGATATTTCCGCAGGATAGGTCGCACGCCACAGCTCAAAGCCGCCGTCCAGGCTGTAGACGTCGGAGAAACCCTGGCTGACAAGATAAGCCGCTGCGCTCTGGCTGGAGTTGCCGTGGTAGCACGCAACGATCAGCGGCGCGTCGAGGTCGGCGGCGCGGATAAAGTCGGCGATGTTGACGTTGTCCAGATGCCGGGCGCCGGCAATGTGCGCAGCGGCATACGTAGGCTGGTCACGGATATCGACGACCACAGCGCCTTGTTCGCGCAGGGCCTGGGCTTGTTCGGGGGGAATACGTTTGAATTCTGTCATGGCGGGCTCCTAGGGCTTGGCGGCGGCCGTCTGTGTATTGGATACGGGGGATTCACACTGGCAACTGATGCGCTCGCCGGTGTCGATGTTCATCAGGGTCATGGCACCACCCCACACGCAGCCGGTGTCGAGGGCGAACACGCCGGGTTCTTCGCATTTGCCTTCTAGGGCGGCCCAATGACCGAAGATGATTTTCGTGTCACGGGTTTTGCGTTCCTTGTGCGCAAACCAGGGTTTATAGCCAGGCAGCGCGGTATCGGCGCCTTCCTTGCTCTTGAGGTCCAGTCGGCCCTCGGCCGTGCAAAAGCGCATGCGCGTGAAGTAGTTGGTGATCACCCTCAAGCGGGCAACGCCGCTGAGGTCGCTGTCCCACTTCATCGGCTCGTTGCCATACATGCCGTCGAGGTAGGCGGTGTAGAGGTTGTCATCGGCCAGGGCGCTTTCGACTTCGGCTGCGCACTTGAGGGCTTTTTTCAACGTCCATTGCGGTGGGATGCCAGCATGGACCATGGCGATGTTGCGGGCCTCGTCGTAATGCATGAGCTTTTGTCGGCGCGCCCACTCCAGCAACTCGGCCCGGTCCGGCGCTTCGAGGATTTCCCGCAGCGTATCGCCTTTTTTCAGACGCTCGATGTTGTGGCCGGCCGCGAGCAGGTGCAGGTCATGGTTGCCCAGCACGCAGACCAGCGAATCACGCAGCTTATAGAGGTAGCGCAAGGTTTCCAGGGACTGCGGACCACGGTTGACCAGATCGCCGACCAACCAAAGGCGATCGGTTGCCGGGTCGAACGTGACGCGTTCGAGCAGGCACTTGAGGGGCTCCAGGCAGCCTTGCAGGTCACCGACCGCATACGTTGCCATCAGTGCAGGGCTCCGGGTACGGCGAGGCGGAATGGCTTGATGATCGCGTCGAACAGCTTGCCGTCGGTCGCTTTCATTTGATAGGTGCCTTGCATGGTGCCGACTTTGGAGGTCATCACCGTGCCGCTGCTGTAGGTATGGCTGGCGCCGATGTCGATCAACGGTTGCTGGCCGACAACACCCGCGCCGCGTACTTCTTCGACCTGACCATCACCGTCGGTGATCACCCAATGGCGCGACAGCAGCTTGGCCGGCACCAGCCCGTTGTTTTTCACCGTGATGGTGTAGGCAAAGGCAAAGCGGTTGTGTTCAGGTTGGGATTGGTCCGCCAGGAAGCGGGTAACGACGCTGACGTCGATCTGGTAGCGAGGATCGGACATGCAAGAGGCCTTAAAAGCAGATGCGCAGGACAGCTGATGCGGGCCAGTCTAGGCCAAGAGGTGGCCACTAGGCCAGATATGTGATCCAAATGTGGGAGGGGGCTTGCTCCCGATAGCGGTGTGTCAGTTGAAATTTATCCACTGATACTCCCCTATCGGGAGCAAGCCCCCTCCCACATTGGATCGCGTTGAACCTTACCCTTCTGTCGGGGCAGGCTGAATCGCCAGCTGGTCGGCCAGGCGCACGAACGCGGCTAGGTCCAGTTGCTCGGGGCGCAGGCTGCCGTCGACGCCGGCCGCTTCGATTTCGGCGTTGCTCAACAGCGCCTTGAGCGTGTTGCGCAGGGTCTTGCGGCGTTGGTTGAACGCTTCACGCACGACGCGCTCAAGCAATTTGTGGTCCTTGGCCGGGTGCGGCAGCACGGCATGGGGCACCAGGCGCACGATGGCCGAGTCGACCTTCGGCGGCGGGTTGAATGCGCCCGGGCCAACGTTGAACAGATGCTCGACGCGGCAATGGTACTGGACCATGATCGACAGCCGGCCCCAATCACCACCACCCGGCCCGGCGGCCAGGCGCTCCACCACTTCTTTTTGCAGCATGAAGTGCATGTCGCGGATGATCCCGGCGTTGTTCAGCAGGTGGAAAATCAGCGGGGTGGAGATGTTGTATGGCAGGTTACCGACCACACGCAGGCTGCTGGGCGCAGCATTGAGCGTATTGAAGTCGAACTTCAGCGCATCGCCCTGATGCAGATTAAAGTTGGGCTTGTCGGCAAACTGCTGGTTGAGAATCGGGATCAGGTCCTTGTCCAGCTCAACCACGTCCAGTTGGCCGCCACTGGCCAGCAGGCCCTGGGTCAATGCGCCCTGGCCTGGGCCGATTTCCAGCAGGCGGTCGCAAGATTTGGCGTGGATGGAGCGCAGGATGCGGTCAATTACGCCAGCGTCGTGCAGGAAGTTTTGCCCGAAGCGCTTGCGCGCCCGGTGTTGGTAATGCTCAGTCATATACGGGTCTCGGCCATCTGATAGGCGGTTTCCAGGGCCATGTGCAGGCTGCCGGTATCGATCTTGCCGCTGCCTGCCAGGTCCAGGGCAGTGCCATGGTCGACGGAGGTGCGGATGATCGGCAGGCCCAGTGTCACGTTGACTGCGGCGCCGAAGCCTTTGTATTTCAGCACGGGCAGCCCCTGGTCATGGTACATCGCCAGCACTGCGTCGCAGTGCTCCAGATATTTGGGGGTAAACAGAGTGTCGGCAGGCAATGGGCCGCGCAGGTCCATGCCTTCTTGGCGCAGACGCTCTAATGTCGGTTCAATGATGTCGATTTCTTCACGGCCCAAATGCCCGCCTTCACCGGCGTGGGGGTTGAGCCCACAGACCAGGATACGCGGTTGGGCAATGCCGAATTTGTGTTGCAGGTCGGCGTGCAGGATGCGTGTGACGCGTTCTATGCGCTCGGCGGTGATGGCGTCGGCGATGTCGCGCAGCGGCAGGTGCGTGGTGACCAGCGCGACGCGAAGGCCCCGGGTGGCCAGCATCATCACGACTTGTTCGGTGTGTGTGAGTTCGGCCAGGAATTCGGTATGGCCGGAAAAGGCGATACCGGATTCGTTGATCACGCCTTTATGGACGGGCGCGGTGATCATGCCGGCGAAGTCGCCGTCGATGCAGCCTTGGCCGGCGCGGGTCAGGGTTTCCAGTACGAAGGCCGCATTGGCCTTGTCCAGTTGCCCGGCGATTACCTTGGCTTGCAGGGGCGTGTCCCACACATACAGGCTGCCCGCCGGCGCCGGCAGGTCGGGCCAGTTGCCCGGTGCGACGCTCAGCAGGTTGACAGCCACACCCAGTTGCGCGGCCCGCTCAAGGAGCAGGTCGCAGCTGGTGATGGCAATCAGGGGGTGTGGCTGGGGTTGCGAGGCGAGCAGCAGGCACAGGTCTGGACCAATGCCGGCCGGCTCGCCGGGTGTTACCGCGAAACGCTGGGGTTTCACTGGGTTGCCTGGTCGGTGCCTGTTTGCTCGGCGCCTGGCAGCTTGTTTTCTACGTAGGCTTCGTCACGGATCTGACGCAACCAGGTTTGCAGCTCTTCGTCGTACTTGCGGTTACGCAGTACGGTCAGGGCTTGCTGTTCGCGGGCCTGGTTGGTGTTGTCGGTGGCGCGACGGCCAAGGACTTCCAGCACGTGCCAGCCGTATTGGGTCTTGAACGGCTTGGACAGTACGCCTTGCGGAGTATCGGCCATCACCTGCTGGAACTCGGGCACCAGGGCTTTCGGGTCGATCCAGTTCAGGTCGCCGCCGTTGAGGGCAGAACCTGGGTCTTCCGAAAAGCTCTTGGCCAGGGTGGCGAAGTCTTCACCGCTTTCGATGCGGTCATAGATCTTCTGGGCCAGTTCCTTGGTTTGTGCCTCGGTACGGATTTCGCTTGGTTTGACCAGAATGTGACGAACGTGTACTTCGTCTTTCAGCGAGGTCTCGCCGCCGCGCTTGGCCAGCAGCTTGAGGATGATGAAACCGCCCGGAGTACGTGCCGGTTGGGTAATGTCACCCACGTTCATCGCACTCAGCTCGCGGTCGAACGGCGGCGGCAGTTGAGCGGCTTTACGCCAGCCCATGTCACCACCGTCGAGCGCGTTGTCGCTGCCGGACTGGGCAATCGCCATCTGGGCGAAATCAGCGCCGGCCTTGAGGCGATCATAGATAGCCTGGGTTTTGGCTGCGGCCGCATTGAGCTGCTCGGCGTTGGCGCTGTCGGGCGTTGGGATCAGGATATTGGCCAGGTGCAGCTCTTCGGAAAGCTGCATCTTGCCCAGGTCCGAGGCCAGGAAGTTCTTCACTTCCTGCTCCGACACCTGCACCCGTTCGGCTACGCGACGCTGGCGTACACGGCTGATGATCATTTCACGCTTGATCTGGTCACGCGCGTCCTCATAGGACAGGCCATCGTGCGCCAGAGCTGCGCGGAACTGGTCGATGCTCATATTGTTGCGTTGAGCGATGGTGCCGACGGCCTGGTTCAGCTCTTCGTCAGAAATACGGATGCCGGAGCGTTCGCCGATCTGCAGTTGCAGGTTTTCCACGATCAGGCGTTCCAGCACCTGGGGTTCCAGGACGCTGGTCGGCGGCACACCACCGCCACGCTTGGCGATGGTTTGCTGAACTTCCTTGACCCGTTGGTCCAGTTGGCTCTGCATGATCACGTCGTTATCGACGATGGCTGCGACTTTATCCAGCTGTTGCACCGCGGCATGCGCCGAGGCGGCACCCAGGAACAGCGCGCCCAGCACGAGCGGGCGCAAGCACTCAGAAAGCTTTGTCTTCACGTTCACGATAACCTTCAATGCCTTTGTCGAGGAAGCTCTCTACCTTGGCGCCGGTCAGGCCGCCGAGTCCTTTGAGGACAATTTGGAAGAAGAGCCCGTGGTCACCCTTTTCGTTGAGAGGGGCGATCTGGCTGTATTCGTCGTTGGAAACCCAGTAGCGGTTGATGACGCGCAGTTTCCAGCAGCAGTTGTCGTACTCGAAACCGCCGAAGGCTTCCAAGGTACGGTTGCGGGCGTAGTCATACTGCCAGCGGGTGATCAGGTTCCACTGCGGAATGATCGGCCACATCATCGAGAAGTCGTGTTGCTGGATTTTGTAGTAGTCCTTGATGAAGTTCGGGTTGCCTTCGCTGCCATAGTCACCACCAAATTGCCATTTGCCGGTCAACTGGTTGTAGACGACCTGGTCATTACGGTAGCGATAGCCGACGTTGATTACCTTATTCGGGTTGTCTTCCGGCTGGTAGTGGAACATCGCGCTGCCGGAGCGTGGGCTGTGGCTGGTAGGGTCCCAGTTGTAGTCGGCCGTCGCACGCCAATCTCGGTTGAAGCGGAAAGAGTAATCCAAGGCGATCGGCGACACGTCTTCATGTGCATCATCACGGGTTGTCGCGTCTACACCTGGCAATTGTACTTCGCGGTCTTTGAAGTACACAGCCTGGCCGATACTGATACGTTGACGCTCAAGGCCGTCGTCTTGAATCCAGCGGCTGGTCAGGCCCAGCGACAGTTTGTTTTCGTCGCCGATACGGTCGCCGCCGGTGAAGCGGTTGTCACGGAACAACGAGTCGAAACTGAATGGAGTTTCGCTAGTGTCAAACACCGGGATATTTTTCTGATCTTTCTCTGGTACATAGAGATAGAACAAACGTGGTTCCAGGGTTTGCTGGTAATTACGACCAAACCATTGGGTATTACGGTCAAAGAAGAGGCCGCTATCGATACTGGCAATGGGGACGGAGCGATTTTGAGAACTATTGAACGTCTCGCCCAGAGCCGACGCGCCTAGTCTATTGACTACCAGGTCATTCTTGCCGGTGTTATCCAGGTCAAGGTCGTATTTGGTATAGACATACTTGAGCTTCGGTGTAATGAAACCGTAGGTCCAATTCAGCGGCAGGGAGACGCTCGGTGCTGCACTCAGGCGAGTACCGTTGGCACGGCTCAACCCGAGGACGTTGTTGTCCAGACGAGAGGAAATTGCTCCGTCCTTGTCAGTGTAAGAGCCGTTCTGAAGATCTCGGTCGAACCGCACCGCTTCTGTTTCGTAAGCGAGGTCCAGCCCGCCAGGATGGTAAGGCAGCGCACCGTTGAAAGTGATCTGTGGCAAGCGGTCGTATGGGGTGAACTCCGATACCGTCGCCAGTTGGTACGCCTGAACGTTCAAGCGAGCCTGGTACGTATCACCGCGGTAAGTCAGGGAACCCTGCTGGTTGACGAAGTCGCGACTCTCTACGCCTTCTTCGTAGGACTTCAGGTCCTGGAAGTAGTAAGGATCGCTGATTTTGGTGTAATCAACCAGTGACGTCAGCCGCGAATCCAAGCCACCTTTATGCTGCCAATTGAGCATATAGCGGGTTTTTTCGGAGTCGGTCTGGTTCTTGCGCTCATCGTTGTCGTCGTTGAGGTACGCCCCACCAAACTGCCCTTCGCTGGACTTGGTGAGGTAGCGGAATTCGCCTTCCATCAACATGCCGCGCTTGGTCATGTATTGCGGGTACAACGTGGCGTCGTAGTTCGGTGCCAGGTTGAAGTAGTACGGCGTTACCAGCGTAAAGCCAGTTTCACTGCCGGTGCTGAAGCTCGGCGGCAGGAAGCCGGATTGACGACGGTCGTCAATCGGGAAATAGATGTAAGGGGTGTACAGGATCGGGATGTTCTTGACCCGCAACGTCGCGTTGGTGGCCGTACCGAAACCGGTGGCCGGGTTCAACGTGATGTTGTTGCCCTTGAGCTGCCAGGCGTTGCTGTCCGGCTCGCAGGTGGTGTACGTACCGTCCTTGAGACGGATGATCGCGTTCTCGGCACGCTTGGCGTAGAGCGCGTTACCGCGGATACGCGACTTGTGCATCACGTATTCGGCGTTGTCGATCTGGGCGGCGCCGGTATCGAGCTGGACCTGGGCATGGTCGCCCACGATCAGCGCGCCGTTGTCGCGCAGACGCACGTTGCCGTTCAGCTCGCCACGGTTCTCGGCCTGATACAGGCTGGCTTCCTCGGATTCCAGCTGCATGCTGCCCTGGCGCATGACGACGTCACCGGCCAGTGTCGCGACCTGCTGTTCCTGCTCGTAACGAGAGGCTTTGGCACCGATGAAGGTCGGCGCATCGCCCTTGTCCGTCTTGTCGTTCATGCCAGGACGAGTCGGCTCGATGTAGGCACCGCCGCAGTAAGGGCCGGTTTCGGCCAGCTGCGCTGCGGTCAGCTTCTCGCGAGGCACCCAGTCCAAGTGGCTGTAGTCTTTGCTGCGCGAACGCAGCCCACGGCCCTTGGCTTCGGTGACCAGCATGGTCTTGGGCTCGGCGTCGGCGCTGCCGCCAGCCTCGCCTTGCGGCGTGCTGTTGGCCGAGCTGACGGCAGAGCCGTCATGCACCGGCCGCGGTGGCAACGGGGCGGCGGCGGTTTTCGGCGCGCAATCCCAGGCACCCGAAGCAGAGACTGAGCAGTCATACTGTTCCGCGGCGACCACGAATGAGGTGGCGAAGGGTTGCAAGGCCAGCAGACTGCCGGTTACCAGCAACGGAAATTTTCTACGAAACGCGGGGGATTTCAATGCCATCTTATTAGTCCGGGCTTCCTGCGTGCCATCTGCCCGCGGTTTGGGCCGCACGCCTCTCGATGGTCTGAAAAAGATGCGTGATAATAAAGCATGCCCCGCTTGACGGCTAGCGCCGTCGGAGACCCTTGTAATGCCCGAGCACGATCTACGTTTACAACAGCTGGAAGTCTGGCTGGATGAGCAGTTGCCGATCCTCTTCAACGCCCAGGACTGGGGTGCCGTACCCCCGGCCACATTGACTGCGGCCAGCAGCGACGCGAGTTTCAGGCGTTACTTCCGCTGGGAGGGTGGGGCGCATACATTCGTCGTGATGGATGCGCCACCGCCCCAGGAAAACTGCAAACCTTTCGTCGATATCGCGCATTTGCTCGCGAAATCGGGAATTAATGTGCCAAAAATTTATGCGGAAGATTTGCCGCGTGGCTTTCTTTTGCTCAATGACCTGGGCCGAAACACCTACCTGGACGTGATTGACGAACAAAACGCCGATCAATTGTTTGCCGACGCCATCGACGCGTTGCTGGCATTCCAGCAGTTGCCGATGGACGCGCCGTTGCCCAGCTATGACGTGGCGTTGCTGCGCCGCGAGCTTGAATTGTTTCCTGAATGGTACGTACGCCGCCACTTGGGTATCGAGCTCGATACCCAGCAGCAAGCCCTCTGGCAGAGTGCCAGCGAGCTGCTGGTCGACAGCGCCCTGGCGCAGCCCAAAGTGCTGGTGCACCGCGACTATATGCCGCGCAACCTGATGATCAGCGAGCCCAGCCCCGGCGTGCTGGATTTCCAGGACGCGGTCTACGGCCCGGTGACCTACGACATTACCTGTCTGTTCAAGGATGCCTTCCTCAGCTGGCCCCAGGCTCGCGTGCGGGAGTGGCAGCGCGGCTATTGGGAACGCGCCGGGCAGTTGGGGATCCCCGTGCAGGCTGAGTTTGAAGAGTTCCTGCGCGCCAGCGACCTGATGGGCGTGCAGCGTCACCTCAAGGTCATCGGTATCTTCGCGCGGATTTATCACCGCGACGGCAAGCCACGCTACCTGGCGGATGTGCCGCGTTTCTTTGCCTATATAGAAGCGGTGCTCGCCGACCGTCCGGAGTTGAGTGACCTGGGCGAGCTGCTCGCCAGCCTGCGCCAACCGGCCGAGGCCTGCGTATGAAAGCGATGATCCTGGCGGCCGGCAAGGGCGAACGCATGCGCCCGCTGACGCTGCACACGCCCAAGCCGCTGGTGCAGGCGGGCGGCAAGCGGTTGATCGAGTATCACCTTGAGACGCTGGCCAAGGCCGGCTTTACCGAGATCGTGATCAACCATGCCTGGCTCGGCGAACAGATCGAAAGCTACCTGGGCGACGGTGCCCAGTTCGGCTTGCGCATCCGCTATTCGGCCGAAGGCGAGCCGCTGGAAACCGGCGGCGGGATTTTCAAGGCCTTGCCGTTGCTGGGGGATGCGCCGTTTCTGGTGGTCAACGGTGATATCTGGACCGACTACGACTTCAGCCAGTTGAAGCGACCGCTCCAGGGCCTGGCCCACCTGGTGATGGTCGACAACCCGGCGCATCACCCGTCTGGTGGCGACTTCTACTTGAACGACGGGTTGCTTCATGATGCGGCGCCGGGTGCCGATAACCTGACCTTCAGTGGCATTTCCGTGCTCGACCCCCAGTTGTTCGCGGGCTGCAGTGCGGGTGCCTTCAAGCTGGCGCCGCTGTTGCGGGCGGCGATGGACAAAGGTCTGGTAACGGGTGAACACATGAAGGGACGCTGGGTTGATGTCGGAACGCTTGAGCGTCTGGCGCAGGTCGAAACCTTGCTGACAGCGGGGCCGTAGGGATGTTGTGGCCAGGGACGCTGATCGGCGCCGGGGCTGGCTTTGCGATTGCCAGTATTCCGGGGGCTTTGTTGGGTGCATTGTTGGGACAGGCGCTGGACCGGCGCCTGCAGTTGCACAGCTGGGCGCAGTTGCGCGAACGCCTTGGCGGGCGCCCCGCGTTGCGCAACGACGAATTGTTGTTCGTGCTGTTGGGGCGCCTGGCCAAAAGTAACGGCCGGATCGTGGACGGGCATATCCAGCAGGCGCGCCAGGAAATGCGCACACTGGAGATGACCGAGTCGGCCCAGCGCCGAGCCATCCTGGCGTTTAACCGTGGCAAATCCGGCAGCGATCGAGTACGCAGCTATCTGCGCGTGCTCAAGGCGCAACCCCATGCCGCCGAGGGCGTTTTACGTGCCTGCTGGCGCATGGCCTGGGCGGACGACCGGGCGGATGATGCCGAGCGCGACTTGATCGAGCTGTGGGGTAAATGGCTGGGCTGGACGCCGCAACAGGTCCGGGCCCTGGCGTCCGATTACGCGCCGGCGCGCAAGCCATTGGTCAATCGTAACGGGACCTATCAGGACGCGTTGCGGCTTCTGGGGGTGACGGCCACCGCCGAGCCTTCGGTGATCAAACGGGCCTATCGCCGCCTGCTCAGCCGCCACCACCCGGACAAGATCGCCGGCAGTGGCGCCAGCCCCGCGCAGGTGCGCGAGGCGACCGAGCGAACCCGTGAGCTGCATAACGCCTATGCGTTGATTCGCGAGCGGCGGGACTTTCGCTGAGGCGATTGCCCTAATGTGGGAGTCCCCCCTACGCCTCCGGCGTAGCGCTGTCGCGCATCAAACTGGTTCATCGTAAAGTTGAAGAACGCGGGCGGGGCAAAGGCCGTAGCCAGCACTGGTGTGTCACCACCCGAGTGGGAGAGTGGCCTGCACGGTATCGGCGTGGAGTCATTGTCGGCACAGCAAGCTGTGACCACATATAAGAGAGTGAATCCGCTCGCCACCGTGTACCCCGCCCGCGTCGTTCAATCCTGCGAGGAATTGTCATGACGCGCAAGAACCAAAAACGTTTTGAAGTTATCCATCCGGACTGCGCTGCCGTTGATGTAGGCGGCCGAGAGCATTTAGCCGCTGTTGATCCGTCGAAATACAGTGACCCGGTTAAGCGGTTTTCAACCTTCACCGATGATTTGCATGCCATGGCCGATTGGTTTGAATCCATGGGCGTCAAGCTGGTGGCGATGGAGGCGACCGGCGTTTATTGGATCCCGCTCTTCGAAATATTGGATAGACGAGGTTTTGAGGTCTATCTCGTTAATTCCCGTGCGACTCGGCAAATAACCGGTCGCAAGTCCGACGTACTGGATTGTCAGTGGATCCTTCTACTCATGACGCACGGCCTGTTGAGGGGCGCTTTTCGGCCTTCGGACAACGTGTGCTCACTGCGCTCCCTGGTCCGTCAGCGTGGCAATAAAGTCCGCGACCAAGCCAAAGCCCTCAACCGGATGCAAAAGGCTTTGGTGCAGATGAACATCCAATTGGCGCAAGTCATCAGCAACATTGCCGGGGTGACAGGCATGAGCATTTTGCGGGCGATTGTTGACGGAGAGCGCGACCCCGAAGTACTTGCCATGCTCAGAGACAAGCGTGTCAAAGCCGATCAGGCAACCGTTGCGCGTAGCTTGAGGGGCAATTGGCGAGCCGAGCATTTGCATGCGCTGAGCCAGGAACTGGCGGCTTATGACTTCCTGGAAAAACAGATCGGTGAATGCGATCAAGCTATTGCTTTTGCGCTTGAGCGGTTGCCGGTTCTTCAGGAGCAAGTTATCCCTCCCAGCAAAACACTGCGTAACCCGCACCGCTCCAATGAGCAGCAATCAGTTCTGCATCGTGCACTGAACCAAGTAATGGGGGTGGATTTGACCGCCATCCCTACCATCGGAATCGATACGGCGCTGGTTTTGGCCAGCGAATTAGGACCGGACTTATCACGATTCCCTACCTCCCAGCACTTCTGCTCTTGGCTAGGGCTTGCCCCGCCCACGAGGATTTCTGGAGGTAAGCCCCTTGCGGGCAAAGGCGTAAAAGTGATTAACCGTGCCGCACAGGCATTGAAGCAGGCGGCTTCTATTGCACGCAATGACAAGAGTTTTATCGGTGCCAGCCATCGTGCACGTTTGACCCGAATGGACACCTGCTGTGCGATTAAAGCGACAGCGCATCAGTTGGCACGGTTGATTTACGCCATGCTGACTAAAGGCCAGCCTTACGTTGAAAAAGGGATAGAGGAATTTGAAGAAAGAAGCCGTGACCGGCAAATGCGCGCCTTGGAACGCAAGGCGCGCAAGCTGGGATTAGAGTTGGTTAAAGCGGCTTAAATTTTAAGAGCAAAAACAATGGGTTATTTTATGTTTGATAAGAGGGGGCTTGCTCCCGATAGCGGTGGGTCAGTTTGAATTACTGAGACTGACACACTGCTATCGAGAGCAAGCCCCCTCCCACATTGGTTTTGTGGCATTGGCGAGCACTGTGTTCAGCCTTTGTCGGCCTGCGGGCTCAGCCAGCCGCGAACGCGCCGGTACAACTGTTCTTGCTCGGCGGCGTCGTTGCCGGGCAAGGCCTTGAGCTGCACCTGCTTGTACCCCTCATTTTTGCCGCGTTTGGCCGCCTGGCTACGGGCCAATGCGTTTTTGCCGTCCTGGGCGCCGTCTTGATAGAACACATCCGCCGTAGGCAGTTTCAACGCTGGCGCCAATTGCTGCAGGTCCGGTTGACGCGCGGCGGGTGTCTTTCCAGCCACCATCACCAGTTTCTGTACCTGGGCAGGCTGTTTCTCGCTCAGATAACGCGCAGCCCACCATGCGCCGGTGCCATGACCGAGCAATACCACACTGCGGGCACCCTGGGTCTGGGCGAACGCGACGGCGGCGTCGATGCGGTCGAAGATGCGTTTGGCATCGGTTTTGTCCTGTTCATCCGCGCCCGGTACCACCGCCGGGTCAGTGCCTTCGGCTTCTGCGCTGGCGGCCTGTTCGACCGGCTTGGCGACCGTGCTGCCGTCTTTGCTGCTGGTGTCGACCGCCGCTTTGGGCGGTTCGATGACGCGTGGCGGCAGGGTGTCCAGATTGACGTCCGGCAATGACAGGCTGAGGGTGCCCCAGGCAGCGTTCGGCAACTTACTGCGCAGCGGGCCGATTGCCTGCGGCCAGTCAGCATTTTCGCCGGCGCCTGGCACGATAATCACCACGCCCTGGGGTTCGGCGCTGTTGGCGGGCTTCCACAGGGCCAGGAACGTATCGCTGCCGGCCTGCAATTGTTGTTGTTCCTGTTGCGCGACCTGGCGTTCGAGGGCGCTGGCTTCTGCCTGGCTGCGCTCGACCAAGGGCTGGCGCTCGACGGGTGTTTCGGCGGCGGGCGCTGGCGCGTCGGCGGCCTGGACAGAAAAGGCGCTGGTAAATAGCAGCGACAGGCACAATGCTGGCAGTGCCGAACGGTTTCGAGGTGGCATCGTTAAATCCCGGCCAGAAATGATTCCAGCAGCCTAATGGGTTGATCAGTATTTGTCAGTGATGTGAGACGTGGATCATGGGTTTTCGCTTCCTGCTGGTTATCGGCTGTCTGTGGGTTGCCTTGATGGCGAACGCCGCGCCGGCACCCGCTACACCCCAGGCGCAACTGAATGCGCAGCAGCGCGCATGGCTGGCGCTGCACCAGCAATTGCGCGTGGGCTTGGTACTGCAGGCGCCTTACGCACAATACGACCGACGGCTGCAGCGCTTGTCCGGGGCCAATGTCGAGTTGATGCAGTGGCTGGCCAAGGCGCTGGGCATCGAGCTGACCTGGCGTAACTTTCCTGATCTGGAGCAGTTGGAAGCTGCCGTGCGTGACGGCGAGGTGGATATCGCACCCGGCCTGCAGCAAACCCCGGCCGGCTTGCGCCTGTGGTTGTTCAGCGACCCTTATATGCGTGTGCCTCAGCATATCGTCGGCATTCGCGACGGCGGCGGCGCGGTGGAGTTGGAAAAACTCGACGCACACACGCGCATCGCCGTGCGCATGCCCAGCGCGGTGGCCGACTACCTGCGCAGTACGTATCCCAATCTCAACCTGCAAGGCGTGCCCATGGAACGCCAGGCCCTGCAGTTACTGGTGAGCCAGCAGGCGCGCTATGCGGTGGTGGATGAGGCGCAACTGAGCCGGTTGGCCGGCGAGGCGGAGTTTGCCGGGCTGGCGGTGGTCGGCGATATCGGCTTGCCGCAATTGCTGCGGGTGGCCACGCGGCATGAATGGCCGGAACTGGCGGGCATCATGCAAAGTGCCTTGCGGGCGATACCCGCCCGCGACCTCGACCAGTTGCACAACCGCTGGCTGCAACCCCAGTACCCGCGTTTTTCCGAATCAATGGGCTTGTGGAAAAACCTCAGCGTGTTGCTGGGCCTGTTGCTGCTCGCCAGCCTCGCGGCAGTGCTCTGGCAGCGCCGCCAGCAGCGCAGTCTGGAGCACGCCCTGCTGGCGGCGCGGGAGGAAAGCGCAGCGCGTGCCGCCGGTGCCGAAGCCTTGCGGCTGACGCAGTTTTCCATCGATCAAAGTACGGTCGGCATCCTGTGGGTCAATTGGGACAGCCATGTGCGGTACGCCAACCGCGCCGCCGAAAGCATGCTCGGCTATGGCCCTGGCGCGTTGATCGAACGGCCGCTGATCGATCTTGACCCGGCCTTGAGCATGGACCGCTGGCTCAACCTGTGGAAGCGCGCGCGTGCCAGCGAGGACGGCGCCCAGACCTTCGCCACCGATTGCCTGCGTGCTGACGGCAGCATCCTGCCCGCCGATGTGTCCTTGAGCTTTCTGCGCTTTGCCGACGGCGAGTACCTGGTGGTGTACCTGACGGACGTCACCGAGCGCCGCCGCTATGTGGCCGCCTTGCTGCAAAGCGAGGCGCAGTTGCGTGAATTGTCAGCCCACCTGGAAACGGTGCGCGAAGAAGAAAAGGCGCGTATCGCCCGCGAGGTTCACGACGAACTCGGGCAAATGCTCACCGTGCTCAAGCTGGAAACCTCGATGTGCGAATTGGCCTATGCGCAGCTCGACCCGGGCCTCAACGAGCGCTTGAACAGCATGAAGCGCCTGATCGCCCAACTCTTCCAACTGGTGCGGGATGTGGCAACCGCGCTGCGCCCGCCGATTCTCGACGCCGGCATTGCTTCGGCCATCGAATGGCAGGCGCGACGTTTCGAAGCGCGCACGCTGATTCCCTGCCTGGTCAAAGTCCCGGAAAACGTGCCGGTGCTGAGCGATGCCAAGGCCATCGGCCTGTTTCGCATTCTGCAGGAGGCCCTGACCAATGTGATGCGCCATGCCCGGGCGCATACTGTAGAACTCACGCTGGAGGTGGACGGCCCGGACCTGCGGCTGACCATCAGCGATGACGGTATCGGCTTCGTGCAGGCCCAAGGGCGGCCGGTATCGTTCGGCCTGGTCGGCATGCGCGAGCGGGTGCTGATCATGGGCGGGCAGTTGTCCCTGGTCAGTGAGCTGGGGGAGGGCACCACCCTGAGTGTCACGGTGCCGTTGAATGCATGACACTAAAAGGAAATTCCCGTGATCCGCGTACTGGTAGCCGAAGACCACACCATTGTTCGTGAAGGCATCAAGCAATTGATCGGCCTGGCCAAAGACCTGCTGGTCGTGGGCGAAGCGAGCAATGGCGAGCAGTTGCTGGAGACTTTGCGACATGTGCCCTGCGAAGTGGTGTTGCTGGATATCTCCATGCCCGGTGTGAATGGCCTGGAAGCCATCGCGCGCATTCGTGCGCTGAATAACCCGCCGGCAATCCTGGTGCTGTCCATGCACGATGAAGCGCAAATGGCCGCCCGTGCTCTCAAGGTTGGCGCGGCCGGTTATGCCACCAAGGACAGCGACCCGGCGCTGTTGCTGATGGCGATTCGCAAGGTCGCGGCGGGCGGGCGTTATATCGACCCGGACCTGGCCGACCGCATGGTTTTCGAAGTCGGCCTGACGGACTCACGCCCCTTGCACTCGTTGCTGTCGGAGCGCGAGTTCTCGGTGTTCGAACGCCTGGCCCAGGGCGCCAACGTGAACGACATCGCCGTGCAACTGGCCCTGAGCAGCAAAACCATCAGCACCCACAAGGCGCGCTTGATGCAAAAGCTCCATATCAGCTCCCTGGCCGAGCTGGTGAAATACGCCATGGAACACAAGCTGCTGTAGCGGCGTATCCATTAACGACACCGCGCAAGCGCCGCCCAGCGAAGGCTTGTCGCTGCACTGTCCCATGCCCGCCATGTGTGTAGGGCGATCCCTACCCCGAACCTTCCATCCGGCTGATGCGATTCTCTCCTGGCCCCCGATTTCCGGGGCCTCGCGCCTGGACTACGCTTGTGTCACAGCAGTCCAAAACACAAAGGTGCGGGTATGAGCGAGGTGGATTCAAATGATGTGCTGGTCAGCTTTCGTGGCGTGCAGAAAAGCTACGATGGCGAAAACCTGATCGTCAAAGACCTCAACCTGGAGATTCGCAAGGGCGAGTTCCTCACCTTGCTCGGGCCGTCCGGTTCGGGCAAGACCACCAGCCTGATGATGCTGGCCGGTTTTGAAACGCCCACCGCTGGCGAAATCCAGCTGGCTGGCCGCTCGATCAATAACGTGCCGCCGCACAAGCGCGATATCGGCATGGTGTTCCAGAACTACGCCTTGTTCCCGCACATGACCGTGGCCGAGAACCTTGCATTTCCCTTATCCGTACGTGGCTTGAGCAAGACTGACATCAGCGAGCGGGTCAAGCGCGTGCTGAGCATGGTCCAGCTCGACGCCTTTGCCCAGCGCTACCCGGCGCAACTGTCCGGGGGCCAGCAACAGCGGGTGGCCCTCGCCCGCGCATTGGTGTTCGAGCCGCAACTGGTGCTGATGGACGAACCCCTCGGCGCCCTCGACAAGCAGCTGCGCGAACACATGCAGATGGAAATCAAGCACCTGCACCAGCGCCTCGGCGTCACCGTGGTGTATGTGACCCACGACCAGGGCGAAGCCTTGACCATGTCCGACCGCGTGGCGGTGTTCCACCAGGGCGAAATCCAGCAGATCGCCGCGCCGCGCACCCTCTACGAAGAACCGAAAAACACCTTTGTGGCCAATTTCATCGGCGAAAACAACCGCCTCAATGGCCGTCTGCACAGCCACACCGGCGAGCGCTGCGTGGTGGAACTGGCGCGCGGCGAGAAGGTGGAGGCGCTGGCGGTGAATGTCGGCCAGATCGGCGGCCCGGTGACCCTGTCGGTGCGCCCGGAGCGCGTCAGCCTCAATGGGGCCAGTGACAATTGCATCAACCGTTTTTCCGGGCGGGTGGCGGAGTTCATCTACCTGGGCGACCACGTGCGTTTGCGCCTGGAAGTCTGCGGCAAGACCGATTTTTTCGTGAAACAACCGATCGCCGAGCTGGACCCGGCCCTGGCGGTCGGCGACGTAGTACCGATTGGCTGGCAAGTCGAGCACGTTCGCGCACTCGACCCACTTCTAGAGGCGAACTGATCGCCCCCTGGCTTCACCAACCCTGCACGTGGAGAGCACAACAATGTTGAGATCCCTTAAGTTTTCCGTCCTGGCTATCGGCCTGATGGGCGCGACACAGGCCATGGCAGGCCCGGACCTGACCGTCGTATCGTTTGGCGGCGCCAACAAGGCGGCCCAGGTCAAGGCCTTCTATGCACCGTGGGAGAGCGCGGGCAACGGCAAGATCATCGCCGGTGAATACAACGGTGAGATGGCCAAGGTCAAAGCCATGGTCGACACCAAGAGCGTGTCCTGGGACCTGGTGGAAGTGGAGTCGCCTGAGCTTTCCCGTGGGTGCGACGAAGACATGTTCGAGCCCCTGGACCCGAAACTGTTCGGCAACACGGCGGACTACGTCAAAGGCGCGATCCAGCCTTGCGGCGTAGGTTTCTTCGTATGGTCGACGGTGCTGGCCTATAACGCCGATAAACTGGCGTCCGCACCCGCCGGCTGGGTGGATTTCTGGGACACCAAGAAATTCCCGGGCAAGCGTGGCCTGCGCAAAGGCGCCAAGTACACCCTGGAATTCGCCTTGATGGCCGACGGCGTCGCGCCTAAGGACGTCTACAAAGTGCTGGCCGGCAAAGATGGCCAGGACCGTGCGTTCAAGAAACTCGACGAACTCAAAGCCTCGATCCAATGGTGGGAGGCCGGTGCGCAACCGCCGCAGTACCTCGCTTCGGGCGACGTGGTGATGAGCTCGGCCTATAACGGCCGCATCGCCGCCGTGCAGAAAGAAAGCAACCTGAAAGTGGTGTGGAACGGCGGCATCTATGACTTCGACGCCTGGGCCATTCCAAAGGGCCTGGACAAGGACCGCGCTGAAGCTGCGAAGAAATTCATCGCCTTCTCGGTGCAGCCGCAGCAGCAGAAGACCTACTCCGAAAACATCGCCTACGGCCCGGCCAACACCCAGGCCGTCCCGTTGCTGGCCAAGGACGTGCTCAAGGACATGCCGACCACCCCGGAAAACATCGCCAACCAGGTGCAGATCGATGTGAGCTTCTGGGCCGATAACGGCGAGCAGCTCGAGCAGCGCTTCAATTCCTGGGCAGCTAAATAACACCGCCTAACTCTTGTGGGAGGGGGCTTGCTCCCGATAGCGGAGTGTCAGTCAGCCAATCTATAGCTGATCTGCCGCCATCGGGAGCAAGCCCCCTCCCACAAGGGATCTGCATTTATTTTCAAGATCCGGAGTTCAGCCATGGCCCTCGCCATTCCCACCCTCAAGCAGCGCCTGGCCCGTGCCGAGCGGCTCAATCGCTGGAAAGCCCAGGCCTTGATTGCGCCATTAGTGCTGTTTTTGCTGCTGGTGTTCCTGGTGCCCATCGTTGCGTTGCTCTACAAGAGCGTCGGCAACCCGGAAGTGGTGGGCGGCTTGCCGCGTACGGTGGTGGCGGTCACGGCTTGGGATGGCCGTGGCTTGCCCGGCGAGCCGGTGTACCAGGCGCTCAGTGAAGACCTGGCGCAAGCGCGCAAAAACCAGACCCTTGGCGATCTGTCCAAACGCTTGAACATGGAACTGGCCGGCTATCGCAGCCTGCTCACCAAAACCGCGCGGGCGCTGCCGTTTACCGAAGCGCCGGCCTCTTATAAAGCCGCGCTGGAAACCCTCGACGAACGTTGGGGCGACCCGGCGTACTGGCAGGCGATCCGGCGCAATACCAGCAGCCTGACGCCTTACTATCTGCTGGCGGCCGTCGATCACCGTATTGACGACTTGGGCGAAATCGCTCCGGCCACCCCCGACCAGGCCATCTACCTGGATATCTTCGCCCGAACGTTCTGGATGGGCCTGGTGATCACGGTCATCTGCCTGCTGCTGGCCTATCCCCTGGCTTACCTGTTGGCCAACCTGCCGGCGCGCAAAAGCAACCTGCTGATGATCCTGGTACTGCTGCCATTCTGGACCTCGATCCTGGTGCGGGTGGCGGCGTGGATCGTACTGCTGCAATCCGGCGGCCTGATCAACAGCGCCCTGATGGGCCTGGGCCTGATCGATGCGCCGCTGGAATTGGTGTTCAACCGTACCGGCGTGTACATCTCCATGGTGCATATCCTGCTGCCGTTCATGATTCTGCCGATCTACAGCGTGATGAAAGGTATCTCGCCGACGTACATGCGTGCGGCGATTTCCCTGGGCTGCCACCCGTTCGCCAGCTTCTGGCGCGTGTACTTCCCGCAAACCTACGCCGGCGTCGGCGCCGGTTGCCTGTTGGTGTTCATCCTGGCGATTGGTTACTACATCACCCCGGCCTTGCTGGGCAGCCCGAACGACCAGATGGTCAGCTACTTCGTGGCCTTCTACACCAACACCAGCATCAACTGGGGCATGGCCACGGCGTTGGGCGGCTTGCTGCTGCTGGCGACGGTGTTGCTGTACCTGATCTACAACCGGCTGGTGGGCGCCAGTCGCCTGCGCCTGAGCTGAGGAGACCTTGCGATGCTGAGCCCTTATATGTCACCGGTGGAGCGGCTGTGGTTCTACAGCCTGCGAATTTTGTGTGGCCTGATCCTGCTGTTCCTGATCCTGCCGGTGCTGGTGATCATCCCGCTGTCGTTCAACAGCGGCAGTTTCCTGGTGTACCCGTTGCAGGGCTTCTCGCTGCAGTGGTACCAGGACTTCTTCGCGTCGGCCGAGTGGATGCGCGCCCTGAAGAACAGCATCATCGTCGCCCCGGCAGCCACGGTGCTGGCGATGGTGTTCGGAACGCTGGCGGCGATTGGCCTGACCCGTGGCAACTTCCCCGGCAAGGCCTTGGTGATGGCCCTGGTGATTTCGCCGATGGTGGTGCCGGTGGTGATTATTGGCGTGGCCAGTTACCTGTTCTTCGCCCCGCTGGGCCTGGGCAACAGCTTCTTCTCGCTGATTGTGGTGCATGCGGTGCTGGGCGTGCCGTTTGTGATCATCACCGTGTCGGCGACCTTGCAGGGTTTCAACCACAATCTGGTACGGGCGGCGGCCAGTCTGGGCGCATCACCGTTGACCGCGTTTCGCCGGGTGACCTTGCCGCTGATCGCGCCGGGGGTGATTTCCGGGGCGTTGTTCGCCTTCGCCACTTCGTTCGATGAGGTGGTGGTGACGCTGTTCCTCGCCGGGCCGGAGCAAGCCACATTGCCCAGGCAGATGTTCAGCGGCATCCGTGAAAACCTCAGCCCCACCATTGCCGCAGCGGCGACGCTGCTGATCGGCTTCTCGGTGGTGCTGTTGCTGACCCTGGAATGGCTGCGTGGCCGTAGCGAAAAGCTGCGCACCGCCCAGGTCTAAAGCCCGGTACAGATTAAAATGTGGGAGGGGGCTTGCCCCCGATGGCAGTGTGACAGTCAGCAACTCTGATACTGATACACCCTATCGGGGGCAAGCCCCCTCCCACACTGCTTCTTTGTCATTCAGATAACCATTCAGCTCTTGAATGGCAGACAACCCAGTTGTCTCAGCTATTCTTGTGCCAGCCCATCACCGACAAGAGGCCGCGCACATGAGTACTTCCTCATTCAAGATCGCCCACAAACTGCTGACCGGCGCTGGCGCCATTGAGCAACTCGGCGCCGAGTTGACGCGCCTGGATGTGGATAACCCGCTGATTGTCACCGATGCCGCGCTGGTCAAGTCCGGCACCGTCGCGCTGGCACTCGAACATCTGGGCGGGCGGACTTATGAAATTTTCGACCGCGTGCTGCCCGACCCGGAAATCGCCATTGTCGAAGATTGCATGCAGGCCTACCGCGACGGCGGGCACGACGGCCTGATCGGCGTGGGCGGCGGCAGTGCCATCGACATCGCCAAGAGCGTGGCCGCATACGCCGGTTACCACGGCGCCCTGGCGGATTTGTTCGGCGTCGACCAGGTGCCGCGCAAGGGCCCGCCGCTGATCGCGATTCCCACTACCGCCGGCACCGGCTCCGAGGTGACCAATGTGGCGATCCTCTCCGACAAGGTCGCCCAGCTGAAAAAAGGCATCGTCAGCGACTACCTGCTGCCGGATGTCGCGCTGATCAGCCCGCAAATGACCCTGACCTGCCCACGCAGCGTCACTGCCGCCAGTGGCGTCGACGCGCTGGTGCATGCCATTGAATCCTACCTGTCGCTGAACGCCTCGCCGATCACCGATGCCCTGGCGATCGGCGCCATCAAGCTGATTGCTGGCGCCTTGCCCAAGGTTTATGCCAACCCGGCCAACCTGCAGGCCCGTGACGATATGGCCACCGCCAGCCTGATGGCCGGCATGGCCTTTGGCAACGCGGGCGTCGGCGCGGTGCATGCGCTGGCGTATCCGTTGGGCGGCCGGTTCAACATCGCCCACGGCGTGAGCAACGCATTGTTGCTGCCCTATGTGATGCACTGG
Source organism: Pseudomonas sp. R11-23-07 (assembly GCF_003852295.1). Classification (NCBI taxonomy): domain Bacteria; kingdom Pseudomonadati; phylum Pseudomonadota; class Gammaproteobacteria; order Pseudomonadales; family Pseudomonadaceae; genus Pseudomonas; species Pseudomonas sp. R11-23-07. The sequence continues at coordinate 5,095,099 of NZ_CP027761.1, read as the reverse complement.
AACAAGCTGGCCTGTGTCGAGCGGATGCGCGACATCGCCCAGGCCATGGGGGTAAATGTCAGCGGGTTGAGCGTGAATGATGCCGCCGACCAGGCCGTCGAGGCGATGACGCGACTGTGCGCCGCCGTCGAGATTCCGTCGGGCCTGCGCAGTTTCGGCGTGCCGGAGGAGGCTATCCCGGCGATGGCCACTGAAGCGGCGGGTATTGAACGCCTGATGCGCAACAATCCGCGCCAGCTCAGTGCCGCCGATATCGAGAAAATCTACCGGGCTGCGTACTAGCCGTTGAGTTAGGTCACGGTGCGCAGGGCAAAGCATGAGGTATACAATGCGCGCCATCGTGATTTAGCTCAAAAAAGGTGCGTCATGCAGCCCTTCGTCATTGCTCCATCGATTCTCTCCGCCGACTTCGCCCGCCTGGGCGAAGAAGTGGACAAGGTATTGGCCGCGGGTGCCGACTTCGTGCACTTTGACGTCATGGACAACCACTACGTGCCCAACCTGACCATCGGCCCGATGGTGTGCGCTGCGCTGCGCAAATACGGGATTACCGCGCCGATCGACGCGCACCTGATGGTCAGCCCGGTGGACCGCATCGTCGGTGACTTCATCGACGCCGGCGCGACCTACATCACCTTCCACCCGGAAGCCACGCTGCACGTCGACCGCACCCTGCAGTTGATCCGCGAAGGCGGCTGCAAGGCGGGCCTGGTGTTCAACCCGGCCACGCCGCTGAGTGTGCTGGAGTACGTGATGGACAAGGTCGACATGGTCCTGCTGATGAGCGTCAACCCAGGCTTTGGCGGGCAGAAGTTCATCCCCGGCACCCTGAACAAACTGCGCGAAGCGCGGGCGCTGATCGATGCGTCGGGCCGGGATATCCGTCTGGAAATCGACGGCGGGGTCAATGTGAACAATATCCGTGAAATCGCGGCGGCGGGCGCCGACACCTTTGTGGCCGGCTCGGCGATCTTCAATGCGCCGGATTACCAGGAAGTGATCGCCAAGATGCATGCCGAACTGGCGCTGGCGCGCCCATGAGCGGCTTTGAGCAGCTGTTCCCCGGCAAATTGCCACGGCTGGTGATGTTCGATCTGGACGGTACCTTGATCGACTCGGTGCCTGACCTTGCGGCGGCGGTGGACCAGATGCTGCTCAAGCTGGGGCGCAAGCCTGTGGGGATTGAGGCGGTGCGTGAATGGGTCGGCAACGGCGCGCCGATGCTGGTGCGACGGGCGCTGGCAGGCCATATCGACGCCACCGGTGTGGACGAGATGGAAGCCGAACAGGCCCTGCAATTGTTCAACACCGCCTATGAAAGCAGCCACGAACGGACGGTGGTGTATCCCGGCGTGCGTGACACCCTCAAGTGGTTGAGCAAGCAGGGCGTGGAAATGGCCCTGATCACCAACAAGCCGGAGCGCTTCGTCGCTCCGCTGTTGGACCAGATGAAGATCGGCCGGTATTTTCGCTGGATCATCGGCGGCGATACCTTGCCACAAAAAAAGCCCGACCCGGCGGCGCTGTTCTTTGTGATGAAAATGGCGAATATTCCGGCGTCCCAATCGTTGTTCGTCGGCGACTCGCGCAGTGATGTCTTGGCGGCAAAAGCGGCGGGAGTGCAGTGCGTGGCCCTGAGTTACGGCTACAACCATGGCCGGCCGATTGCGGAAGAATCGCCAGCGCTGGTCATCGATGACCTGCGCTTGTTAATCCCCGGTTGCTTGGGCGCGGGCGCTGAGATAACGTTGCCCGACATCGACCCGTCCCCTACTGGAAATGCCATCGTGGTGGTCACTCGCAAACTCTGGATGAAAGTCATCAAGGCCCTGGCCCGCTGGCGTTGGCGCGCCTGACTGATCCCCGCCGCGCTGCGGCCCGTTTGCCTACCTGACCGATTGACCCTCACACCACGAGGCACCTGATGATCCGCGAAGAATTCCTGCGTTTGGCCGCTGCCGGCTATAACCGTATCCCCATGGCCCGTGAAACCCTGGCCGACTTCGACACGCCGCTGTCGATCTACCTGAAACTGGCCGACGAGCCGAACTCTTATCTGCTGGAGTCGGTACAGGGCGGTGAGAAGTGGGGCCGTTATTCGATCATCGGCCTGCCGTGCCGCACGGTACTGCGAGTGCATGACCATCATGTGAGCATCACCCATGATGGCCTTGAGATCGAAAGCCATGACGTAGAAGACCCGCTGGCCTTCGTCGAAGCCTTCAAGGCGCGCTACAACGTGCCGACCATTCCTGGCCTGCCGCGTTTCAACGGCGGTTTGGTGGGGTATTTCGGTTATGACTGCGTGCGCTACGTGGAGCAGCGTTTGGGTAAATGCCCGAACCCGGACCCGCTCGGCGTGCCGGACATCTTGCTGATGGTCTCCGACGCGGTGGTGGTGTTCGACAACCTTGCCGGCAAGATGCACGCGATAGTGCTGGCCGACCCTGCCCAGGCGGATGCCTTCGAGCAAGGCCAGGCCAGCCTCGAAGCGCTGCTGGAAAAACTGCGCCAGCCAATCACCCCGCGCCGTGGCCTGGACCTCAGCCGTCCACCCGCCGCCGACCCGGTATTTCGCTCCAGCTTTACCCAGGCGGACTACGAGCGGGCAGTCGATACCATCAAGGAATACATCCTCGCCGGTGACTGCATGCAGGTGGTGCCCTCGCAACGGATGTCCATCGACTTCAAGGCCGCGCCGATCGACCTGTATCGAGCGCTGCGTTGCTTCAACCCGACGCCGTATATGTACTTCTTCAATTTCGGTGACTTCCACGTAGTGGGCAGTTCGCCGGAAGTGCTGGTGCGCGTCGAAGACAACCTGATCACCGTGCGCCCGATCGCCGGCACGCGCCCGCGTGGCGCCACCGAAGAAGCGGATCTGGCGCTGGAAGAAGACCTGTTGAGCGACGACAAGGAAATCGCCGAGCACCTGATGCTGATCGACCTGGGGCGTAATGACACCGGGCGGGTCTCGGAAATCGGCTCGGTGAAGTTGACCGAGAAGATGGTCATCGAGCGGTATTCCAATGTGATGCATATCGTGTCCAACGTCACCGGTGAGCTGAAGGCCGGCCTGACTGCGATGGACGCACTGCGTGCGATTCTGCCGGCCGGTACCTTGTCGGGCGCGCCAAAGATTCGCGCGATGGAAATCATCGACGAACTGGAGCCGGTCAAGCGTGGCGTCTACGGCGGCGCCGTGGGGTATTTCGCCTGGAACGGCAACATGGACACGGCGATTGCGATCCGCACGGCAGTGATCAAGGACGGCGAGCTGCATGTGCAGGCCGGTGGCGGCATCGTGGCTGACTCGGTGCCGGCCCTTGAATGGGAAGAAACCCTGAACAAGCGCCGGGCGATGTTCCGTGCGGTGGCGTTGGCTGAGCAAACGCCGCAAAGCTGAAGCCAAATGTAGATCAAAATGTGGGAGGGGGCTTGCCCCCGATAGCAGTGTGTCAGCCAGCACATCATGGACTGACAGACCGCTATCGGGGGCAAGCCCCCTCCCACATTAAGCCTTCATTGTCCTGCTGTTAGAAATCCAGACTCACCCCGACACTGACCCCTTGCTGGGTCAAACTGTCATCCTTCCTCACGTTGTACGCCGCCCGTAACGCCAGGTCCTGCGTGAGCTTGTGGCTGACCCCCAGGCTCAAGCGATCCGAATTGCTGCGCGGCGTATATCCGTCCAATTTGAAGTCGAGCCCTTGCACGCTGTTGAGCGAAATATTCACCTTCTGGGTGTCATTTTCGAACTCGTGCTCGTGGGCCACTTCGCCAAACACCTGGGTGTGCGGGGTGATGCGGTAGCTGCCCTGCAGCCCGACGCCCAGGCGCTTGGAGTCGCGCTGCTGGTCATCGAAGGTCAGGGCGGTGGAGCGGCTGTCTTTTTCCGAGTAGCCGTTCACTTCGACCCGCGCGTAATCGGCGCTGATAAAGGGCGACAGGTGCCAGTCACTGCCCGGCGCGGCGATGTCATAACCCACGCGACCGCTCAGGGCCCACAGCCAGCCATCGGTGTCACCCTTTTCCGACCCCTCGCTGACGCCCAGGGCGAACTTGCGCTTGAGGCTGTCGAAGTCCAGCTTGCCGCCGGTCAAGGCGGCGTCGGCCCACCAGTGATTCTGCTGATACTGGGCGAACGCCGTGCCCATGTAGCTGTTGAGCTTGTAGTCCGAATCGCTGGCGCCAGCTTCCAGTGTCTGGCGGTACAGGCCTGCGGCTACGCCCATGCGCCAGGCCTCGTTGAGTCGGTAGCTGCCACCGATGTTGAGGTTATAGCCACTGCCATCGCCGCTGGCCGAGCTGCTCTGGTCATCGAAATCCAGACGCTGGCCACCGCCCGCCACGATCGCTCGCCATTGGCCAACGGCTTGCCAGTGGCCGGTATCTGCCTGCCATTGATTGCGCAACTCATCTTGATGGGCGCGCAATGTGCCTTGGGCCATTTCCGGCAGCAGGGTCAGCTCCCAGGGCGCCGCGAGGAGGGAATAGGCGTAGTCGGCAATCAGCTGTTGCCCCGCCACCGTGGGGTGGACCGAGTCGTTGTAGATCAGCTTGGTCGGGTCCGGATTGGTGCCGCCGATGCCGTAGACCGGGTTGGCGGTGCAACTGTTTCCACTGAAACAGGTACCGGTCAAGTTTTGCCCGGTGGCGAGGCCGAAGCGGGCCGGATCGGCGAAGGCTTCGTTCAACAACAACGGAATGTTCAGCGGGATCACCTGCGCATCGATCTGCGACAGGCGCTGTACCAGGGACTGGTTGAAAATAGTGCTCAGGGCCGACGTTGCTGCCTGCTGCGGGGTGCCATTGATGGCCGGCGTCAGTCCGAGGTCGGGCAGCATCCATACCATGATGTAACGCGCGCCGGCTTGTTGCAGGGCCTGGGCACTATCCGCCAGGCGCCCGCCAGCGGCGACCGCCTGGGCGGGGCTGAGTACGCGACCCTGGAGAAAGTCATTGCCGCCACCGGACAGAAAGTACAGCGCATTCGGATCGGCCAGCCCGCCGTTGGCCGGCAGGTAACCCTGTCGACTGCGCAGCACCGTGCCGCCCCCTGCATTGCCGGGGGGGATCGCAGCGTTGGAAACCGAAGTAATGGAGTCGAGGATATTGTCGGTACGGTAGCCGCCGACCGCCCAGTTGTTGCCGTCCGGCAAGCCCTGGGCCGCGCGCACCGGTGAGGTGGAGGCGTTCAGGTCGTTTGGTGCCACACCCAGCTTTGCGCCGAGCAAGGTCGAAGAAACGAGACCGTAATCGGCTTGGAACGTCGGCCCGGTGCGGTTGGTAAAGCGCAACGTCGATCCGGCGCTGCCGTCGGGGAACTGACCGGCATCAGCCAGGCTGTCGCCGAACACCACCATGGTTGAGTAAGGTGACGGTGCCGCATAGGCCTGCGCGCAAGCCAGGGATAGCAGGCCGGCAGCCAGGGGCGCGAAGAACGGAGCTCTGGGCATGGAAAATTCCATTGAGTTATTTTTATGTCGGAATCGAAACACTAGCAAAGTATTGAGCGTTTTCTATAGCGCAAAACCGAATTTTCCTACGCGCATCCCAACGAGCATAAGCCCGTATTTGCTGCTCCATATTGCACCGCTGGCGAGGCTACGTTACTGTGCCTGAACGTATGAATGAGACCCTCCCCGTGTTGATCATCAGCAAACTCTTGATGCGAGTAGTCAAGGCACACGCCCGTTGGCGTTGGCGCGCCTGACATTTTTCCCTGCCGGCCTGGCCGGATCTGTACCGATTTGCCTTCTTTTACTTTTGTCTGACGCCCCTTGCCGTTCACCCCGGCAACCGGAACGTGCGTCTGGCAGCGGGCCACACGCTTGGAAGGCGGTCATTTGAAATCAGTGAATTCAAGAGGTTTGAACCCACATGTTGCTGATGATTGATAACTACGATTCCTTTACCTACAACGTTGTGCAGTACCTGGGCGAGCTGGGTGCCGAGGTCAAGGTGGTGCGCAACGACGAACTGACCGTCGCCGAGATCGCCGCACTGAATCCGGAACGTATCGTGGTTTCGCCTGGCCCGTGCACGCCGAACGAAGCGGGCATCTCCCTGGAAGCCATTCAGTATTTTGCCGGCAAGCTGCCAATTCTTGGCGTGTGCCTGGGCCATCAGTCCATTGGCCAGGCGTTTGGCGGCGACGTGGTGCGCGCGCGCCAGGTGATGCACGGCAAGACCAGCCCGGTATTCCACAAGGATCTGGGCGTGTTCCACGGCTTGAACCTGCCCGTGACCGTGACCCGTTATCACTCGTTGGTGGTCAAGCGCGACACCCTGCCCGAGTGCCTGGAACTGACGGCCTGGACCCAGCTGGAAGACGGCTCGGTCGACGAGATCATGGGCCTGCGCCACAAGACACTGAATATCGAAGGGGTGCAGTTTCACCCTGAATCGATCCTGACCGAGCAGGGCTACGAGCTGTTCGCCAATTTTCTCAAGCAGAGCGGCGGCACGCGCTAAGGACTTTCCATGGATATCAAGACTGCCCTGGGCCGTATCGTCGGCCACCTGGACCTGAGCACCGCTGAAATGAGCGATGTGATGCGCGAGATCATGACCGGCCAATGCTCCGACGCACAGATCGGCGCCTTTATGATGGCCATGCGCATGAAGAGCGAAAGCATCGACGAAATCGTCGGCGCCGTATCGGTGATGCGTGAACTGGCGGACAAGGTCGAACTCAAGACCCTCGACGGCGTGGTCGATGTGGTCGGCACCGGCGGCGACGGTGCGAACATCTTCAACGTATCGACGGCGTCCTCGTTCGTGGTCGCGGCAGCGGGTTGCACCGTGGCCAAGCACGGCAACCGCGCGGTGTCCGGCAAAAGTGGCAGCGCGGACCTGCTGGAAGCGGCCGGCATCTACCTGAACCTGACGCCGGTACAGGTGGCACGCTGCATCGACAGCGTCGGCATCGGCTTCATGTTCGCCCAGTCTCACCACGGCGCGATGAAACACGCGGCCGGCCCGCGCAAGGACCTCGGCCTGCGTACCCTGTTCAATATGCTCGGCCCGCTTACGAATCCGGCCGGTGTGAAGCATCAAGTCGTCGGTGTATTCAGCCAGGCGTTGTGCCGGCCATTGGCCGAAGTGCTGCAGCGCCTGGGCAGCAAGCATGTGCTGGTGGTGCATTCCAAAGATGGCCTGGACGAATTCAGCCTGGCGGCGCCAACCTTCGTGGCGGAGTTGAAGAACGACCAGGTTACAGAATATTGGGTCGAGCCTGAGGATCTGGGCATGAAGAGCCAGAGCCTGCATGGCCTGGCGGTGGAAAGTCCGGCGGCGTCGCTTGAATTGATTCGTGATGCCTTGGGGCGACGCAAGACCGAAAACGGTCAAAAAGCCGCGGAAATGATTGTGCTCAATGCTGGCGCGGCACTTTACGCAGCCGACCATGCCTATAGTCTTAAGGAAGGTGTCGCCTTGGCCCACGATGCGCTGCACACCGGTCTGGCTCGCGAGAAACTTGAAGAACTCGGAGCATTCACCGCCGTATTCAAGATGGAGAATGAAGCATGAGTGTTCCGACCGTTCTGGAAAAAATCCTGGCGCGCAAGGCTGAAGAAGTCGCCGAGCGCCGTGCCCGTGTGAGCCTGGCCGAGCTGGAAGCCCTGGCAAAAGCTGCTGATGCACCACGAGGGTTTGCCAGGGCCTTGCTCGAACAGGCCAAGAAGAAGCAGCCGGCGGTGATCGCCGAGATCAAGAAGGCCTCACCGAGCAAAGGTGTGATCCGCGAGCACTTCGTGCCACAGGAAATCGCCGTCAGCTATGAAAAGGGTGGGGCGACGTGCCTGTCCGTACTGACCGATGTTGATTTCTTCCAGGGATCTGATCTGTTCCTGCAGCAGGCGCGCGCCGCGTGCACATTGCCGGTGATCCGCAAGGACTTCATGGTTGATCCCTACCAGATCGTCGAAGCTCGCGCCCTGGGCGCCGACTGTGTGCTGCTGATCGTTTCCGCACTGGATGACGTGAAGATGGCCGAACTGGCCGCTGTAGCCAAGAGCGTGGGCCTGGATGTACTGGTCGAAGTGCACGACGGCGACGAGTTGGAGCGTGCACTGAAGACCCTCGACACACCGCTGGTGGGGGTCAACAACCGTAACCTGCACACCTTCGATGTCAGCCTGGAAACCACCCTCGACCTGCTGCCGCGTATTCCGCGTGACCGCTTGGTGATCACCGAGAGCGGCATCGTCAACCGCGCCGATGTGGAGCTGATGGAGATCAGCGAGGTGTATTCGTTCCTGGTCGGCGAGACGTTCATGCGCGCCGAGAACCCAGGGGCGGAACTGCAGCGTCTGTTCTTCCCGGAGCGGGGTGTGGTGGTCAGCGGTTCCACGCTCGATTGAATCGATTTGAAACGCGATCAAAATGTGGGAGGGGGCTTGCTCCCGATAGCGGTGGTTCAGTTGACTGATTCACAACTGATACCCCGCCATCGGGAGCAAGCCCCCTCCCACATTGGTCTTGTGCTTATTCAGGTAGGTCAATGTAGATGACTAAGCTGGTTTCGATGACTGTGCAAGCAGGCCTTGCCGCCGAGCAGGACTTGCTGGCCGCCGTCTGCGCAGGTGAGCGGGAATACGGGCTGTTGTTCTGGCAACCCAACGATCAAGCCTTGGTCATGCCGCGCCGTTTGAGTCGATTGCCGGCTTTTGAAGCGGCCAGCCGAGTCTCGGCAGAGGCCGGTTGGCCGGTGCTGTTGCGCGAAACCGGCGGTGAGCCGGTGCCGCAGTCGGCCGCCACGGTCAATATCGCCTTGGTCTATGCGCCGCCGCGCAGTGAGGGGGATCAAGGGCGCATCGAAACCGGCTACCAGCGCCTGTGCCAGCCGATCTGCGATGTGCTGCTTGAATTGGGCGGCGAGGCGTCTATTGGCGAAATTGACGGCGCGTTCTGCGACGGTCGTTACAACGTCAATCTCAACGGCCGGAAAATGGTCGGCACGGCCCAACGCTGGCGGCAGAGCGCTGGTCGCCCAGTGGGGTTGGTACACGGTGCTTTATTGCTGGATAACGATCGCGATGAGTTGATTGCGGCGGTCAATCGGTTCAATCAAGCCTGTGGCCTGGAACAGCGGGTGCGTGCCGAGAGCCATATCGCGCTGCACGAAGTGTTTCCGGTGCCGGACGTGCTCAGCCGGCTCGACACCTTATACCGTCAGATGTTCGCAGGTTTGCTGCCAGGCTAACGGGTTCCGAACACCACCATTGTCTTGCCTTTGACGTGCACCAGGTTGCGCTCTTCCAGGTCCTTGAGCACACGCCCCACCATTTCCCGCGAACAGCCCACGATGCGCCCGATTTCCTGGCGCGTGACCTTGATCTGCATCCCGTCGGGATGGGTCATGGCGTCTGGCTGCTTGCACAGCTCCAGCAGGCAGCGAGCGACACGCCCGGTCACGTCGAAGAACGCCAGGTCGCCGACCTTGCGCGTGGTATCCCGCAGACGTTGGGCGATCTGCCCACTCAGGGCATACAGAATGTCGGGATCATGTTGGGCCAGTTCGCGAAATTTCGTATAGCTGATCTCGGCCACTTCGCACTCCACCTTGGTGCGCACCCAAGCGCTGCGCTGTTGCTCCTTGCCGGCCTGCTCGAACAGCCCCAGCTCGCCGAAGAAATCCCCGGTGTTGAGGTAGGCGATGATCATTTCGCGACCGTCTTCGTCCTCGATCAGGATGGTGACCGAGCCCTTGATAATGAAGAACAGCGTTTCGGAGCGCTCGCCCGCGCAGATGATGTTGTGCTTGGCCGGATGACGCCGGCGTTGGCAATGCATCAGCAGCTTGTCGAGGTTCTTGATCTTGGGTGTGGGAGTAAGAGCAACCATGGTTGTATCCCGAAAAACTGCACGATGTGGTTGGATTTGTTTTTATCAGCGCGACCGGCATTGATACACGCTGTACAAACGATGGCAATGCGCCATTGATTTGGCGCCAGCTTACCAGACACATTCTGACTCGATTAGCGTATTTCACCGGCAAACGCTGTTATTGATCGTTTTCCTGCAGGGCGCTGCCGCTGCGAAGCCCTGTGCTAAGCTGGCGACCCTTTTTTTAGCAGTGGAGTCTGGGCGATGAAGGCACGCATCCAATGGGCGGGCGAAGCCATGTTCCTCGGAGAATCGGGCAGTGGCCACGTGGTGGTCATGGACGGCCCGCCGGAAGCCGGTGGCCGCAACCTGGGTGTACGCCCGATGGAAATGTTGCTGCTGGGTGTCGGCGGTTGCAGCAATTTCGACGTGGTCAGTATCCTGAAAAAATCCCGTCAGGCCGTGGAAAGCTGCGAAGCCTTTCTGGAAGCCGAACGCGCAACCGAAGATCCCAAGGTGTTTACCAAGATCCATATGCATTTTGTGGTCAAGGGGCGCGCGCTGAAGGAAGCGCAGGTCAAGCGTGCCATCGAGCTGTCGGCAGAGAAGTACTGCTCGGCGTCGATCATGCTGGGCGCGGCCGGTGTGGCCATTACCCATGACTACGAAATCGTCGAGTTGGGTTGATCGTTCCCGCGCTCTGCGTGGGAATGCATCTCGTGACGCTCCGCGTCACCCTTGCGCAGGTGCCGGATTTTGCGCTGAAAGCGGGACGCGGGGCGTCCTGGGTGGCATTCCCACGCGGAGCGTGGGAATGATCTTCATGCTTCAGATTCTGTAGGTGCTTTTAGTCATGACCTTGGCCAGCATGCTCATGCCGAATCTCACCGGCGCAGGAAAGCGGAAGCCGCCGGCGTCCAGTGCGCTTTCAGCGTGATGTTCTTCATCGATGCGCATCTGCTCGAGAATGGCCCGGGACTTTTCGTCCTCGGCCGGCAATTGTTCAAGGTGTTCGTCCAAGTGCTTGCAGACCTGGCGTTCGGTAGCTGCGACAAAACCGAGGCTGACCTTGTCACTGATCAGGCCGGCAGCGGCGCCGATACCGAACGACAAACCATAGAACAGCGGGTTCAGCACACTGGGATGACTGCCCAGCTGGCGAATGCGTTGTTCGCACCACGCCAGGTGGTCGATCTCTTCCTCGGCCGCGTGCTCCATCGCTGCACGTACCTGCGGTAACTTGGCGGTCAGGGCCTGGCCCTGGTACAACGCCTGGGCACAGACTTCACCGGTGTGGTTGATGCGCATCAGGCCAGCTACATGGCGGGTCTCGGTCTCGCTCATCTGTGCGTCCGGCTGCACGATGGCGGGTGACGGGCGGTACGGTTGGCCGCTGAACGGCAGCAGCGTACGCATGGCCGTGTCGGCTTGCAGCAACAGACGGTCAATCGGCGAGTAGTGACGTTGGGTAGTCATGCTGACCTCCGGGAAGAATCTCGGCGGCCAGTTTACCGCAAGAGAGGACGGCGCGTTTGCGCTGAGTCAATTTGCCCTGCGCACTCAGCCCGGTGGCCAGTTCATCTGGCGCTGACCCAGCACATGCATATGAATGTGGTAAACGGTCTGCCCGCCGTCTTCGTTGCAGTTCATCACCACGCGGAAGCCTTTTTCGCAGCCTAGTTCCACCGCCAGGCGCTGGGCGGTGAACAGGATATGGCCAGCCAGGGCTTTGTCGTCTTCGGTCAGGTCATTGAGGGTGCGAATGGGCTTTTTCGGGATGACCAGAAAATGGACCGGCGCCTGTGGGGCGATGTCGTGGAAAGCCAGGACATGGTCATCTTCATAGATGATGTTCGCGGGTATTTCCCGGTTGATGATCTTGGTGAACAGAGTATCCACAGCTGTTTCTCCAGGGTGAAAGTGAAGGTGAGTGTACTCAAGCGGTCAACGCGGGCAATAGGCCTTGTTGATGGCGCCGGCAATTTTGCGGGTCAGCCAGCGCGGGCTCAGACGTGGGCTGAATGCCAGCCAGCGGTTGCGCCGTCCGGGGATGATAATGGCCTTGTTCTTTTCCAGCGCACGCACGGTATAGAGCGCGACTTCTTCGGGACTCATCAACTGTTGGCTGCGGTCGAGCTTTGCGGTGTCCATTTGCGCGGTACCGAAGAAGGCGGTGCGCGTGGGGCCTGGGCACAGCACCGAGACCTTGATGCCACAGGTCTTCAGTTCCTCGCGCAAGCCTTCGGAAAAATGCAGCACATAGGCTTTGCTTGCGTAGTAGCTGCTCATCCACGGGCCTGGCTGGAAGGCGGCGACCGAGGCCACGTTGAGAATTTGCCCGCCGCCGTGCAATGCCATGGCGTTGCCCAACGCATGGCACATGCGGGTCAGGGCGAGGATGTTGACTTCGATCAGGTCCTGCTCGGTCATCCAGTCCTGGGCCAGGAACGGCCCGCTGGTGCCGATACCGGCGCAGTTGACCAGCAGGTCGATCTGCCGCTCACCTTCTTCGAGTTCCAGCAAAAAACCCGACAACCGCAGCGGCTCGCCAAGGTCACAGGCGCGAAACAGCACCTCGACGCCGAAACGCTGAGTCAATTCGATCGCAATGCTTTCCAACTGATCACGCTGGCGGGCCACCAGAATCAAGCTGCGGCCACGTCGGGCCAGGGCTTCGGCCAAAGCCAGGCCGATACCGCTGGAGGCACCGGTGATCAGAGCGTAACGGGTCATGCCTTTCTCCATCGCAACGCCGCCGGCCTGTGACAGAGGCATCACAGGCGGCGGGCGTTTCTTCACTGTTCTGGAGAGTCTACAGGTTCGGCCGCGTCGTCAGCACTTTGCGCGGCGTCTTCATCACCGATGACGCTTTGGTCGGCATCTTCATCGGTGCTCAGGGAGCTGCTTTCATAGCTGCTGCCCATGTTGGCTTCGAGTTGGTCCAGATAGCCGTTCATGCCCAGGGTGACCACGACGATGAGCATCAACGGGATAAACGCCAGCCACAACGAAGCCAGGATTTTAACCGCTGTGGAGTTGCGGGGTGGGGGCGCACCGTACTGGTTGGCGCCAGTGTTACCCGGCAGTACCAGCAGCAGCAGAGGGAAAACGCTGTTCACCAGCGGCACCAGGTTCAGCAAGTACAGCCAGCCAGACCAACCCAGGTCGTGCAGGCGCTGCACGCCGATTTGCACGCTTACCACGACGAGCGCAACGAACAGTGCAAAGCCCAGCAGCGAGCCGAGAATGATCGCGATCGTTGGCGAGGCAGTGGCCACCGCGAAACCCACGGTGCTGATGATGCCTGCAGCCACAAGCATCGCGACGGTCAGTGCCAGCGTCCAGGCGAGATAGCGCAGGCGACCGATACGCCCGTGGATAGTGAAGACCTTGAGCGTGGCGTACTCGGGCAAGTTATCACCGACCGCAGCGCGTGGCGGTGCGTAAGGCGATGCGGCGGTATGCGAGAAGTCCGAGGCCGATGCGCCTGTTTCGTGGGTTTCGGCAAGGCTGAAAGCCACGGGTTGTTCGGCTTCGATACGTGCCTCGACCCCGGCGTTTTGCAAGGCGGTGAGGTAGGTGTCGGCATCGGCGCGGGACAGATCGCGCTTGAGCGCGACCGGGCGGCCGGTGAAAAGCTTTTCGATCGCTTCGACATCGCTCTTGAACAGCTCGGCGAGGTTCAGTTTGGCGGTGGTGCTTTCGACACCCGGGCGCAAGGCTCCGTCGAACACAATCTTGAAACGGCTGTCGCTCATGCGGGCATCCTTGTCACTTGATCAGGGGAGGGTATGCAGGCTGCCCAATCGGCAGGCCTGGTATTTGGTTCAACGTGGCCAGCGTAATTGTGCCGAGTTTTCGCGTGCCTGGCGGTATTGCGCATCCAGTCGCGCGACGAGTTCATCCACGCTCGGCAAATCATTGATCTCACCGACGCCTTGGCCGGCAGACCATACAGTCTTCCATGCTTTGGCCTCATCGCTCAACGGTTTGAGCTTGGAACCGAGGTTGACCTCGCCTTTGCCTTGAAGGGCAGCGAGATCAAAACCGGCGTTTTCCAGGCTCTGGCGCATAAAGCTTGCAGGTACGCCGGAAACAGCCGGAGTGTGCACGATGTCGGCGGCGCGCGCTGTGAGCAGCATCTCTTTATACGCATCCGGGGCATGGCTTTCGGTGGTACCGATAAAGCGCGTGCCGAGATACGCCAGGTCTGCGCCGAGCACCTGGGCGGCGAGAATCTCCCGACCATGGTTGAGACAGCCGGCCAGCAACAAGGTTTTGTCGAAGAACTGGCGTATCTCGGCAACCAGCGCAAACGGGCTCCAGGTGCCGGCGTGCCCCCCTGCGCCGGCGGCGACCGCGATCAAGCCGTCGACGCCCGCTTCAGCGGCTTTTTCGGCATGGCGACGAGTAGTTACGTCATGAAACACCAGGCCGCCGTAGCTGTGCACGGCATCGACCAGTTCCTTCACCGCACCGAGGCTGGTGATAACGATGGGTACTTTGTGCTCGACGCAGATCGCCAGGTCGGCCGCCAGTCGTGGGTTACTGTTGTGCACGATCAGGTTGACGGCATAGGGCGCCGGGTTATCCAACAGCGCCAGGCCGGCTTCGATTTCCTCCAGCCAGGCCCTGAAGCCGCTGCTTTCGCGTTGATTGAGTGCCGGGAAACTGCCGACGACCCCGTTGCGGCAGCAGGCCAGCACCAGTTGCGGGTTGGAAATCAGGAACATCGGCGCAGCCACCACAGGCAGGCGCAGACGTTGTTCAAGCAGGGCGGGCAGCGACATTGGAGATTCCCCGGGTAATGACGTTAAAACGGTTTGACCACGACCAGAATTACGACCGCCAGCAATATCAGAACGGGCACTTCATTGAACCAGCGATAAAAGACATGGCTGCGGGTGTTTTCGCCACGGGCGAAGCGTTTTACCTGCGCGCCACACATGTGGTGGTAGCCGATCAGCAGGACGACCAGGGTGAGTTTGGCGTGGATCCACGCGCCCGATTGGAAGATACCGGGGTTGAGCACCAGCAACCAGATGCCGAAGACCAGCGTGGCAACCATCGCCGGGCCCATGATGCCCCGGTACAGCTTGCGCTCCATGACGCTGAAGCGCTCCTTGCTGACGGTGTCTTCACTTTGGGCGTGGTAGACAAACAGGCGTGGCAGGTAGAACAGCCCGGCAAACCAGCAGACGATGCTGACGATATGGAAGGCTTTGACCCATAGATAGAGCATTTTTAGTAATTCCCAGGTTCACGGTAGCGAAGATAGTAGTAGCTCATGCGCCCGTACGTCACGTTGGCGGTTGTCGCAGGGCGATACGGCCCCTATTATCGACGGCTTTCCAGTGGGTTCGTTGAGGGCAGGTTTATGGTCAAGGTCGGTATCGTCGGCGGCACGGGTTACACCGGTGTCGAATTGCTGCGTCTGTTGGCTCAGCATCCGCAGGCTGAGGTGGTGGTCATCACTTCACGCTCCGAGGCTGGCCTGGCCGTGGCCGATATGTACCCGAACCTGCGAGGCCACTACGACGGCCTGGCCTTCAGCGTGCCGGACATCAAGACGTTGGGCGCCTGCGATGTGGTGTTCTTCGCCACGCCTCACGGTGTTGCGCACGCGCTGGCCGGCGAGCTGTTGGCGGCGGGCACCAAGGTTATCGATCTGTCGGCGGACTTCCGCCTGCAAGATGCCGATGAGTGGGCCAAGTGGTACGGCCAGCCCCACGGCGCGCCAGAGTTACTGGAGGAGGCGGTGTACGGCTTGCCGGAAGTCAATCGTGAGCAGATCAAGCAAGCCCGCCTGATCGCGGTGCCGGGTTGCTATCCGACTGCGACCCAGCTGGGTTTCCTGCCGCTGCTGGAGGCCGGCTTGGCGGATGCTTCGCGTCTGATCGCGGACTGCAAGTCGGGCGTCAGCGGTGCTGGTCGTGGGGCCGCAGTGGGCTCGCTGTACTCCGAGACGTCGGAAAGCATGAAAGCCTATGCGGTAAAAGGGCATCGTCACCTGCCTGAAATTCGCCAGGGGTTGCGCCGTGCTGCGGGTAAGGACGTGGGCCTGACCTTCGTACCGCACCTGACGCCGATGATCCGTGGGATCCACTCCACGTTGTACGCGACCGTTGTCGATCGCTCGGTAGACCTGCAGGCATTGTTCGAAAAGCGTTATGCCAACGAACCGTTCGTCGATGTGATGCCGGCGGGCAGCCATCCGGAAACCCGTAGCGTGCGGGGCGCCAACGTGTGCCGGATTGCGGTGCATCGTCCGCAGGATGGCGACCTGGTGGTGGTGTTGTCGGTGATCGATAACCTGGTCAAGGGCGCATCGGGCCAGGCGGTGCAGAACATGAACATCCTGTTTGGTCTGGATGAGAAGTTGGGCTTGTCCCATGCGGGCATGTTGCCTTAAGGCGTTCGCCCTGATGCGCAAAAGGCCCGTAAGTCGGGCCTTTTGTATTTTTACGGGGTGCAACGCAGATTGATATACCGTAACAATAGTTGACCGCTTTTCTAGGAGAAGCGGATAATACCGGCCATTACGCATATGGCGGCGCTACGCCGGGAGATTATCAGCATGAGCGTTGAATCCTTCACCCCCACGGCTTTGCAATTCACCCACGGTGCTGCGCACAAGGTGAAGAGCCTGGTCGATGAAGAGGGTAATGATCGCTTGAAGCTGCGCGTATTCGTTACGGGCGGCGGTTGTTCAGGGTTTCAGTACGGTTTTACCTTCGATGAAGATGTGGCCGATGACGACACCATCGTTGAGCGCGAGGGCGTGAGCCTGGTCGTTGATCCGATGAGCTTCCAGTACCTGGCGGGTGCTGAAGTGGATTACCAGGAAGGGCTCGAGGGGTCGCGTTTCGTGATCAAGAACCCTAACGCTACGACGACCTGTGGTTGTGGGTCGTCGTTCTCGATCTGATCGGAAGGCTAATCTGCACGCATAAAAAACGCCGCTTGGCTTTGATAGGCCAAGCGGCGTTTTGCTGCCTGGAGATCAGGCCGGGTAGATCGCGCCCAGCACGCGCAGCCCGCGAGCACCTGTGACGCTAGGGCGGTTCGCGGCGATGCCTTCCAGGCAGCAGTGGGCCAGCCAGGCGAAGGCCATGGCTTCCACCCAGTCCGGGTCTACGCCATAGAGCGCGGTGCTACTGACCTGTGTGGACGGTAGCAGCGCGGCCAATCGATTCATCAGCGTCCCGTTGTGGGCGCCGCCGCCGCATATCAACAGGGTTTCTGTCTGAGGTTGGGCGCTTTGCAGGGATTCGACGATGGTCAGGCTGGTCAGCTCCAGCAATGTGGCTTGCACGTCCTCGGGAAGAAACGCTGGCAGCCCGTCGAGATGTTGCTGCAGCCAACGCAGATTGAAAACTTCCCGGCCGGTACTTTTCGGGCCTTTGGTCGCGAAAAAAGGGTCGCTGAGCAGCGTGTTGAGTAACTGCGGCTGAACCTTGCCGCTGGCTGCCCATTGCCCGTCACGATCAAAGTGTTCGCCACGTTGATGATGAATCCACGCGTCCAGCAAGACATTACCCGGGCCGCAGTCGAAGCCCGATACCGGCCTGCCGGTTTCTATCAGGCTCAGGTTGCTGAAACCGCCGACATTCAACACCGCACGCTTGCCGGTACTTTCACCGAACAGCGCCTCGTGGAAGGCAGGTACCAAGGGTGCGCCCTGACCGCCTGCGGCTACGTCGCGGCTGCGGAAGTCACTGACCACCGTGATGCCAGTCAGCTCGGTGAGCAACGCAGGATTGCCGATCTGTACCGTAAAACCTCGGGCAGGTTCATGGCGGATGGTCTGCCCATGGCTGCCAATCGCGCGGATGTCCTGGGGTGTGAGGTTTTGCTGGTCCAGCAAAGCGCGGATGCCTTGAGCGGCGAGTGTCACCCAGGATTGCTGGGCGATTGCCGAACGGGCGATCTCATCCGGGCCGCTGGCGCACAGGCTTAGCAGCTCGGCGCGCAGAGGGGCAGGCATGGGGATGTAATGGGTGGCGATCAGACTGATCGCCGAATCTTGTTCGATAAGGGCGATATCCAGGCCATCGAGACTGGTCCCGGACATCACACCGATATAACGCGGCATGCCTTAACGCTTCGCCGAAGCCAGCAGGGTGGAGCGCTCCTGATCCATACGGGCCATCAGTGGCTGGCTTTGTTGCATGAAGCGCGCGCGTTCTGCTTTGGCGATCGGGTCGGCCATCGGGAGTTTCTGGCCCAATGGATCAACGTGTACTCCGTTGACCTGGAATTCATAATGCAAGTGCGGCCCGGTGGACAGGCCGGTCGTGCCGATGTAACCGATCACTTGCCCCTGCTTCACGTTGCCACCGGTTTTGACGCCCTTGGCAAACCCTTGCATGTGGCCATACAGCGTACGGTAGGTGTTGCCGTGCTGAATGATCACTGTGTTGCCGTAACCACCGCGACGCCCGGCCAACAGAACCTTACCGTCGCCAGCTGCCTTGATTGGCGTGCCACGGGGAGCGGCATAGTCGACACCTTTGTGAGCGCGGATTTTGTTCAGAATTGGATGCTTGCGACCCATGGAGAAACGCGAGCTAATACGAGCGAAGTCCACCGGTGTACGGATGAACGCCTTGCGCATGCTATTGCCATCTGCGGTGTAGTAACTGCTGTTGCCCTGTTTGTTGGTATAGCGCACTGCGGTGTAGGTTTTGCCGCGGTTGGTAAAGCGCGCAGACAGGATGTTGCCGGTGCCGACCACTTTGCCGTTGGCAACTTTCTGCTCGTAGATCACATCGAATTCGTCACCCTGGCGAATGTCCTGGGCGAAGTCGATGTCGTAGCCAAACACGCTGGCCATATCCATGGTCATGCTGTGGGACAGGCCGGCGCGGGCGGCGGATTGCGACAGCGAGCTATTGATCACGCCGTGTACGTAGGCTGAGCGCATGACCGGTTTGGTGGTGATGCGATTGAAGGCAAAACCCTTTGCGCCTTTGCTCAGGCTGATGCTTTCCAGGTCATTGATATTGGTGTGCAGGTTGTTCAACTGGCCATCGGGCGTCAGTTCGAACTCAAGCTTCTGCCCATGTTTGAGCTGGGTGAATTGCTTGGCTTGCTTATCGGTGGCCAGGACGTCATTGACGGTGGCGGCAGGCAATCCAACCTTTTCGAACAGCGTTGACAGCGTGTCACCTTTACTCACGATCACTTCGCGGTGCTGAGGACTCTTGGCTGCAACTGCTGCGGGCTTTTCCTGGGCGGCTTCCTGAGTCTCTTCAGGCGTGTTTTCAATCTGTGCGAACGGAGACTCAGCAGGGGTATTTGTGGCTTGTTGAGCGTCGGAAGCGTCTTGATCTTGTGTCAGTTGCTCAACAGGGCTTTCCAGGTCGAGGCTTAGGGATGTTCGTTTGGCTTCTACGTCACTGGAAGGGAATACCAGGAGTGCCAGGCTGAGAAGGGCGGCGATACCACTTGCGGCGAGCAGGTGGGTCTTCGGGTAAAGCGGCGGCGCTTTAGACGGTTCAGTGGTCATAGGTATTTTGACTTTGAAGATGAAATGGAAAAGATGAATGACATGATGAAGATGAAATAACTGTATAAAATATAACCAAATCATCTGTGGCGCAAGCTCGCGAACGCTGGGCTTGTGCAATGGTGTCCGTGCGCAGGGCAAAACTTGTAATTAGTCCCTGATCTTGTATGGTTGGTTCCCTTTTGAATCTGAGCCTTGCGGGTCTGTTATGAAGTCGGTTGAAGAGCAGCTAGCGCTGATAAAACGTGGTGCGGAAGAACTGTTGGTCGAAGCTGAGCTGGTCGAAAAGCTCAAGCGTGGCCAACCCCTGCGTATTAAGGCCGGCTTTGACCCAACCGCGCCGGATCTGCATCTTGGCCATACCGTGCTTATTAATAAGCTGCGTCAGTTCCAGGAGCTGGGTCATCAAGTCATCTTCCTTATCGGTGACTTCACCGGGATGATCGGCGACCCGAGCGGCAAGAGCGCAACGCGCCCGCCGCTCACTCGCGAGCAAGTGCTCGACAATGCCGAGACCTACAAGACCCAGGTATTCAAAATCCTTGATCCGGCCAAAACCGAGGTGGCATTCAACTCCACCTGGATGGACCAGATGGGGCCGGCGGACTTCATCCGCCTGACGTCGCAATACACCGTCGCGCGCATGCTCGAGCGCGATGACTTCGACAAGCGCTATTCCACCAATCAGCCGATCGCTATCCATGAGTTTCTTTACCCGTTGGTCCAGGGGTATGACTCGGTAGCTTTGCGCGCGGATGTCGAGCTGGGCGGGACGGATCAGAAGTTCAACCTGTTGATGGGGCGTGAGCTGCAGCGTGCCTATGGGCAGGAAGCTCAGTGCATTTTGACCATGCCGTTGCTGGAGGGGTTGGACGGCGTCAAGAAGATGTCCAAGTCGCTGGGCAACTATGTCGGCATCCAGGAAGCGCCGGGCGTGATGTACGGCAAGCTGGTTTCCATTCCGGATTCGTTGATGTGGCGTTACTTCGAGTTGCTGAGCTTCCGCTCGATGGATGAGATCAATGCGTTGCGTGCTGATGTGGAGGCAGGTGCAAACCCGCGTGATGTGAAGATCAAGCTGGCCGAAGAGATCGTGGCGCGTTTCCATGGTGAAGAGGCTGCGGCCAACGCTCACCGTGCGGCGGGTAATCGTATGAAGGATGGCGAGTTGCCGGACGACCTGCCGGAGATCGAGTTGACGGCGGCAGAGGCAATGCCGATCGCGGCTGTCCTTAATAAGGCGGGCCTGGTGAAGAACTCAGCGGTTGCCCGTGACCTTCTCGGTTCGGGCGGTGTGCGTATAGATGGTGAGGTGGTTGATCGCACCTTTATATACGAGCTGGGCGCGACTCATGTTTGCCAGGCGGGAAAGAAGGCATTTGCGCGTATCACGCTCAAATCCGAATAAGTCGTTAATAAGGGCTTGACGGCGAATTATATCGCTCTATAATTCGCCCCACTTCCGGCGCAGTCGAAACGGAAAACTCCTTGGTAAACAATGAGTTAAGTAGGTTTCGGCAGCAAGTTGCTTCAGTCCATCGAAGCCAAAAGGAAGTTGAAAAAGAGGTGTTGACAGCAGCGTGTAACGCTGTAGAATTCGCCTCCCGCTTACGAGAGATCGCAAGCGCAAGTGGTTGAAGTTGTTGAAGAAATCTTCGAAAACTTCTGAAAATAACCGCTTGACAGCAAATGAGGCTGCTGTAGAATGCGCGCCTCGGTTGAGACGAATAGCTCTTAACCAACCGCTCTTTAACAACTGAATCAAGCAATTCGTGTGGGTGCTTGTGGGGTCAGACTGATGGTCAACAAGATTATCAGCATCACAAGTTACTCCGCGAGAAATCAAAGATGTAACCAACGATTGCTGAGCCAAGTTTAGGGTTTCTTAAAAACCCAAAGATGTTTGAACTGAAGAGTTTGATCATGGCTCAGATTGAACGCTGGCGGCAGGCCTAACACATGCAAGTCGAGCGGTAGAGAGAAGCTTGCTTCTCTTGAGAGCGGCGGACGGGTGAGTAATGCCTAGGAATCTGCCTGGTAGTGGGGGATAACGTTCGGAAACGGACGCTAATACCGCATACGTCCTACGGGGGAAAGCAGGGGACCTTCGGGCCTTGCGCTATCAGATGAGCCTAGGTCGGATTAGCTAGTTGGTGAGGTAATGGCTCACCAAGGCGACGATCCGTAACTGGTCTGAGAGGATGATCAGTCACACTGGAACTGAGACACGGTCCAGACTCCTACGGGAGGCAGCAGTGGGGAATATTGGACAATGGGCGAAAGCCTGATCCAGCCATGCCGCGTGTGTGAAGAAGGTCTTCGGATTGTAAAGCACTTTAAGTTGGGAGGAAGGGCAGTTACCTAATACGTGATTGTTTTGACGTTACCGACAGAATAAGCACCGGCTAACTCTGTGCCAGCAGCCGCGGTAATACAGAGGGTGCAAGCGTTAATCGGAATTACTGGGCGTAAAGCGCGCGTAGGTGGTTTGTTAAGTTGGATGTGAAATCCCCGGGCTCAACCTGGGAACTGCATTCAAAACTGACTGACTAGAGTGTGGTAGAGGGTGGTGGAATTTCCTGTGTAGCGGTGAAATGCGTAGATATAGGAAGGAACACCAGTGGCGAAGGCGACCACCTGGACCAACACTGACACTGAGGTGCGAAAGCGTGGGGAGCAAACAGGATTAGATACCCTGGTAGTCCACGCCGTAAACGATGTCAACTAGCCGTTGGGAGCCTTGAGCTCTTAGTGGCGCAGCTAACGCATTAAGTTGACCGCCTGGGGAGTACGGCCGCAAGGTTAAAACTCAAATGAATTGACGGGGGCCCGCACAAGCGGTGGAGCATGTGGTTTAATTCGAAGCAACGCGAAGAACCTTACCAGGCCTTGACATCCAATGAACTTTCCAGAGATGGATTGGTGCCTTCGGGAACATTGAGACAGGTGCTGCATGGCTGTCGTCAGCTCGTGTCGTGAGATGTTGGGTTAAGTCCCGTAACGAGCGCAACCCTTGTCCTTAGTTACCAGCACGTTATGGTGGGCACTCTAAGGAGACTGCCGGTGACAAACCGGAGGAAGGTGGGGATGACGTCAAGTCATCATGGCCCTTACGGCCTGGGCTACACACGTGCTACAATGGTCGGTACAGAGGGTTGCCAAGCCGCGAGGTGGAGCTAATCCCAGAAAACCGATCGTAGTCCGGATCGCAGTCTGCAACTCGACTGCGTGAAGTCGGAATCGCTAGTAATCGCGAATCAGAATGTCGCGGTGAATACGTTCCCGGGCCTTGTACACACCGCCCGTCACACCATGGGAGTGGGTTGCACCAGAAGTAGCTAGTCTAACCTTCGGGAGGACGGTTACCACGGTGTGATTCATGACTGGGGTGAAGTCGTAACAAGGTAGCCGTAGGGGAACCTGCGGCTGGATCACCTCCTTAATCGACGACATCAGCTGCTCCATAAGTTCCCACACGAATTGCTTGATTCATTGAAGAAGACGAAAAGAAGCAGCCCGAAATTGGGTCTGTAGCTCAGTTGGTTAGAGCGCACCCCTGATAAGGGTGAGGTCGGCAGTTCGAATCTGCCCAGACCCACCAATTTTGTGTGGGAAACGCCTGTAGAAATACGGGGCCATAGCTCAGCTGGGAGAGCGCCTGCCTTGCACGCAGGAGGTCAACGGTTCGATCCCGTTTGGCTCCACCACTACTGCTTCTGTTTGTAGAAAGCTTAGAAATGAGCATTCCATCGTTGTGATGGTGAATGTTGATTTCTAGTCTTTGACTAGTTCGTTCTTTAAAAATTTGGGTATGTGATAGAAAGATAGACTGGACGTTACTTTCACTGGTAACGGCTCAGGCTAAGGTAAAATTTGTGAGTCGCTCTTAATTGAGTATGATCGAATTTTCGGCGAATGTTGTCTTCACAGTATAACCAGATTGCTTGGGGTTATATGGTCAAGTGAAGAAGCGCATACGGTGGATGCCTTGGCAGTCAGAGGCGATGAAAGACGTGGTAGCCTGCGAAAAGCTTCGGGGAGTCGGCAAACAGACTTTGATCCGGAGATGTCTGAATGGGGGAACCCAGCCATCATAAGATGGTTACCTTACACTGAATACATAGGTGTATGGAGCGAACCAGGGGAACTGAAACATCTAAGTACCCTGAGGAAAAGAAATCAACCGAGATTCCCTTAGTAGTGGCGAGCGAACGGGGACTAGCCCTTAAGTGGCTTTGAGATTAGCGGAACGCTCTGGAAAGTGCGGCCATAGTGGGTGATAGCCCTGTACGCGAAAATCTCTTAGTCATGAAATCGAGTAGGACGGAGCACGAGAAACTTTGTCTGAATATGGGGGGACCATCCTCCAAGGCTAAATACTACTGACTGACCGATAGTGAACTAGTACCGTGAGGGAAAGGCGAAAAGAACCCCGGAGAGGGGAGTGAAATAGATCCTGAAACCGTATGCGTACAAGCAGTGGGAGCCTACTTTGTTAGGTGACTGCGTACCTTTTGTATAATGGGTCAGCGACTTATTTTCAGTGGCGAGCTTAACCGAATAGGGGAGGCGTAGCGAAAGCGAGTCTTAATAGGGCGTCTAGTCGCTGGGAATAGACCCGAAACCGGGCGATCTATCCATGGGCAGGTTGAAGGTTGGGTAACACTAACTGGAGGACCGAACCGACTACCGTTGAAAAGTTAGCGGATGACCTGTGGATCGGAGTGAAAGGCTAATCAAGCTCGGAGATAGCTGGTTCTCCTCGAAAGCTATTTAGGTAGCGCCTCATGTATCACTGTAGGGGGTAGAGCACTGTTTCGGCTAGGGGGTCATCCCGACTTACCAAACCGATGCAAACTCCGAATACCTACAAGTGCCGAGCATGGGAGACACACGGCGGGTGCTAACGTCCGTCGTGAAAAGGGAAACAACCCAGACCGTCAGCTAAGGTCCCAAAGTTATGGTTAAGTGGGAAACGATGTGGGAAGGCTTAGACAGCTAGGAGGTTGGCTTAGAAGCAGCCACCCTTTAAAGAAAGCGTAATAGCTCACTAGTCGAGTCGGCCTGCGCGGAAGATGTAACGGGGCTCAAACCATACACCGAAGCTACGGGTATCACGCAAGTGATGCGGTAGAGGAGCGTTCTGTAAGCCTGTGAAGGTGAGTTGAGAAGCTTGCTGGAGGTATCAGAAGT
Source organism: Pseudomonas sp. R11-23-07 (assembly GCF_003852295.1). Classification (NCBI taxonomy): domain Bacteria; kingdom Pseudomonadati; phylum Pseudomonadota; class Gammaproteobacteria; order Pseudomonadales; family Pseudomonadaceae; genus Pseudomonas; species Pseudomonas sp. R11-23-07. The sequence continues at coordinate 5,070,561 of NZ_CP027761.1, read as the reverse complement.
GCGAATGCTGACATGAGTAACGACAATGGGTGTGAAAAACACCCACGCCGAAAGACCAAGGTTTCCTGCGCAACGTTAATCGACGCAGGGTTAGTCGGTCCCTAAGGCGAGGCTGAAAAGCGTAGTCGATGGAAAACAGGTTAATATTCCTGTACTTCTGGTTATTGCGATGGAGGGACGGAGAAGGCTAGGCCAGCTTGGCGTTGGTTGTCCAAGTTTAAGGTGGTAGGCTGGAATCTTAGGTAAATCCGGGATTCTAAGGCCGAGAGCTGATGACGAGTTGTCTTTTAGACGACGAAGTGGTTGATGCCATGCTTCCAAGAAAAGCTTCTAAGCTTCAGGTAACCAGGAACCGTACCCCAAACCGACACAGGTGGTTGGGTAGAGAATACCAAGGCGCTTGAGAGAACTCGGGTGAAGGAACTAGGCAAAATGGCACCGTAACTTCGGGAGAAGGTGCGCCGGTGAGGGTGAAGGACTTGCTCCGTAAGCTCATGCCGGTCGAAGATACCAGGCCGCTGCGACTGTTTATTAAAAACACAGCACTCTGCAAACACGAAAGTGGACGTATAGGGTGTGACGCCTGCCCGGTGCCGGAAGGTTAATTGATGGGGTTAGCTAACGCGAAGCTCTTGATCGAAGCCCCGGTAAACGGCGGCCGTAACTATAACGGTCCTAAGGTAGCGAAATTCCTTGTCGGGTAAGTTCCGACCTGCACGAATGGCGTAACGATGGCGGCGCTGTCTCCACCCGAGACTCAGTGAAATTGAAATCGCTGTGAAGATGCAGTGTATCCGCGGCTAGACGGAAAGACCCCGTGAACCTTTACTATAGCTTTGCACTGGACTTTGAATTTGCTTGTGTAGGATAGGTGGGAGGCTTTGAAGCGTGGACGCCAGTTCGCGTGGAGCCAACCTTGAAATACCACCCTGGCAACTTTGAGGTTCTAACTCAGGTCCGTTATCCGGATCGAGGACAGTGTATGGTGGGTAGTTTGACTGGGGCGGTCTCCTCCTAAAGAGTAACGGAGGAGTACGAAGGTGCGCTCAGACCGGTCGGAAATCGGTCGTAGAGTATAAAGGCAAAAGCGCGCTTGACTGCGAGACAGACACGTCGAGCAGGTACGAAAGTAGGTCTTAGTGATCCGGTGGTTCTGTATGGAAGGGCCATCGCTCAACGGATAAAAGGTACTCCGGGGATAACAGGCTGATACCGCCCAAGAGTTCATATCGACGGCGGTGTTTGGCACCTCGATGTCGGCTCATCACATCCTGGGGCTGAAGCCGGTCCCAAGGGTATGGCTGTTCGCCATTTAAAGTGGTACGCGAGCTGGGTTTAGAACGTCGTGAGACAGTTCGGTCCCTATCTGCCGTGGACGTTTGAGATTTGAGAGGGGCTGCTCCTAGTACGAGAGGACCGGAGTGGACGAACCTCTGGTGTTCCGGTTGTCACGCCAGTGGCATTGCCGGGTAGCTATGTTCGGAATAGATAACCGCTGAAAGCATCTAAGCGGGAAACTAGCCTCAAGATGAGATCTCACTGGGACCTTGAGTCCCCTGAAGGGCCGTCGAAGACTACGACGTTGATAGGTTGGGTGTGTAAGCGCTGTGAGGCGTTGAGCTAACCAATACTAATTGCCCGTGAGGCTTGACCATATAACACCCAAGCAATTTGACTACTCGAGAGAGCATCAGATTGCGGTGTGTGAAGACGCAATGAACCGAAAGTTCGATGCTCACAAAACACCGACTTCTATCCCATACCCAATTTGCTGAAGCGAGGCCACATGGCCACGACTCAGTACCCGAATTTCTTGACGACCATAGAGCATTGGAACCACCTGATCCCATCCCGAACTCAGTAGTGAAACGATGCATCGCCGATGGTAGTGTGGGGTTTCCCCATGTGAGAGTAGGTCATCGTCAAGATTAAATTCCGAAACCCCATTTGCGAAAGCAGATGGGGTTTTGTTTTGGTCGGTCGAAAAGTGCCAGGGGTATATATCTCCGGCTGGGGATGTGCGGCCTTTCTATGCAATGCCTCTTCGCATGGCTATTATGCGTGCCTCATTGTGAGGCGATACCTGCATGCTTACGCTGTTAGAACTTCTGAAAGATGGCCGATTCCATTCCGGAGAGGCGCTGGGTGCCGCCCTGGGCGTTAGCCGCAGTGCCGTGTGGAAGCAGCTTCAGCTTCTTGAGGCTGAATTGAATCTGCCTATTCATAAGGTGCGTGGTAAGGGATACCAGCTAGCATCGCCGCTGGTATTTTTGAATGCAGAAGAAATTACGCGAAGTGTGCCTTCGTTGCCGTGGCCTATCCACATTCATGACTCGATTGATTCCACCAACGCTGAGGCGTTGCGCTTGGTGGGTGCCGCGCAAGCCGCGCCGGTTCTGGTATTGGCTGAGCAGCAAACAGCCGGCCGGGGCAGGCGTGGCCGAAAGTGGGTCAGTCCATTCGCCCAAAACATCTATTACAGTCTCGTGCTGCGTATTGAGGATGGCCTCGGGCAATTGGAGGGCTTGAGTCTTGTGGTGGGTTTGGCGGTCATCCAGGCTTTGCGAGAGTCGGGTGTGCAGGGCGCAGTCTTGAAATGGCCAAACGACGTACTGGTCGGGCAGAAGAAGATTGCTGGAATATTGCTGGAGTTGGTGGGGGATCCGGCAGACATCTGTCACGTGGTTGTCGGCATCGGCATCAACGTGAATATGCAGAAGGCCGAGGTTGACCAGCAATGGACGTCGGTACAGCTTGAGACGGGTTCTGCTGCTGATCGTAATGCCTTGGTGGCCCAAGTCAGCTTGCAGCTCCAGCGCTACCTGGATCGGCACAGGGAGTCTGGCTTTTCAGCTCTCCAGGAGGAGTGGGAGAGCAATCATGCATGGCAAGGGCGAGCGGTATCGCTTATCGCCGGTGTGAGTCGTATTGATGGAGTGGTACTCGGTGTTGACCGTCAAGGTGCGTTGCGCTTGAGCGTTGACGGTGTTGAGAAAACTTACAGCGGCGGTGAGCTAAGCCTGAGGTTGCGTGATGATTCTTGAGCTCGACTGTGGGAATAGCTTTATCAAATGGCGAGTGCTGGGTGTCGACAGGGTGGCCGCCGTGGCGGAGGGCGTTGTCGGTTCGAATCTCGCATTGATTGAAAGCCTGAATGCGGTGCCGGATATGTCGCTCACCCGTTGCCGGCTGGTGAGCGTTCGTGCGCTGGAGGAAACAAACAAGCTGGTCGAGACATTGGTCCAGGCTTTTGGCATCACTGTTTCGTGCGCGACATCGGCTGCGCAGATGGCGGGCGTTCGCAATGGCTATGACGATTTCGAACGGCTTGGTCTTGATCGTTGGCTGGCGATCCTTGGTGGGTACAAGTTGGCGTCAGGCGCTTGCCTGGTGCTGGATTTTGGCACTGCGGCGACTGCCGATTTTATCGATGCCGATGGCAAACACTTGGGAGGTTTCATTTGTCCAGGTCTGCCTCTTATGCGCAACCAGCTGCGCACGCATACCCGCAAGATACGCTACGACGATGCTGCTGCTGAGCGTGCTCTGGAACGTCTAACGCCTGGACGTACAACCGCCGAGGCGGTCGAGCGTGGCTGTACACTGATGCTAAGGGGGTTTGTGTTGACACAGATCGAGCTTGCCAGAAGTTATTGGGGAGATGACTTCACGGTGTTCCTGACCGGTGGAGATGCTGACCTAGTGTTCGACGCTGTGCCGCAGGCGCGGCTTGTTCCTGATCTGGTATTTATTGGTCTGGCAATGGCATGTCCGTTGTTATGAGGTGTTTATGCGTTGGCTGTTCCTGCTTCTACTGATCCTCAACGTCTTTTATTACATATGGCATCAGCAAGAGGCGCCATTGCGCGCCAAGGACGTCACCCCCCTGAGCCTTTATCGTGGCTCCCAGCAGGACATACGATTGCTGAGTGAATCTTCCGAAACGATGGCTCGGAGAGATCGTGCAAAAACGCCCGACACGCAAAATTCCTGCCTGTACATCGGAGGATTTACCGATCAGCGTCAGGCGCAAGCTGTCGAGCAGCGCCTCACCAGCCTGGATATAAAGGTCAAGGTGCAGTTGCTGAACATGCCTGAGGCCAGCGGTTACTGGCTTCGAGTGGCCCCTGAAAGCAGGCGCTTGGCGGATGATCTGCCCTTTGAAAACCTTGCTAAGGAATTCAATGAGTTAAAACACAAAATAATGCTGTGCGAAGGCATTGCAACTCTCGAATAGTTTGCATAGAATGGCGCCCGCTTCGCAGTGAAGACCTTCAGAGGCTTTGGTGTGAAGCGACGTCAATGCAGCTAACCTCATAATTTAAATGAGAAAATGCTTGACAGAAGGTCGGCGTGATGTAAAATGCCGGCTCGCTTAGGAGGGGTTCCCGAGCGGCCAAAGGGATCAGACTGTAAATCTGACGTCTACGACTTCGAAGGTTCGAATCCTTCCCCCTCCACCATTTTAGCGTGAGCTGCAAGCTCCGCGGGTATAGTTTAGTGGTAGAACCTCAGCCTTCCAAGCTGATGATGCGGGTTCGATTCCCGCTACCCGCTCCAAGTTTGCAGGTTGTGCACGGTGTTTTGCTCTTGTAGCTCAGTTGGTAGAGCACACCCTTGGTAAGGGTGAGGTCAGCGGTTCAAATCCGCTCAAGAGCTCCATATAACAAGGCAGATATGAAAATATCTGCCTTTGTTTTAACGGCTGCCTCGGCTTGTATCATGTTGTTTCTGGCGTTGGTTGTCAGTTGATTTCAAGTCTGTTGGGGTTGGTTGTTGTAAAGTCTTTTTCAGGCCTGCATAATGGTCGGCCTGATTTTGTTTTAGGTCAGTAGCTCAATTGGCAGAGCGACGGTCTCCAAAACCGTAGGTTGGGGGTTCGATTCCCTCCTGACCTGCCAGATTCACGTGGTGTGTCTGGCTTTCTTTTCACAGGATCTTCATAGATGACTCCTAAGGCTGAAGCTCAAAGCTCTCGTTTCGATCTGTTCAAGTGGCTCGCTGTAGTCGCCTTGGTGGTCGTAGGCGTTGTTGGCAATCAGTACTATTCTGCTTCGCCGATCCTGTACCGCGTTCTCGCTTTGCTTGCCCTTGCTGCTGTAGCTGCCTTTGTAGGTCTGCAGACCGCTAAAGGCAAGTCTTTCGCGGTCCTGGTAAAGGAAGCTCGCACCGAAATTCGTAAAGTCGTTTGGCCGACTCGCCAAGAAACCACACAGACCACATTGATTGTCGTGGCTGTCGTTCTGGTTATGGCGTTGCTGTTGTGGGGGCTCGATTCCCTGCTCGGCTGGCTTGTTTCCTTGATTGTTGGCTAAGGGTGTCCCGTGGCTAAGCGTTGGTACGTTGTGCATGCTTACTCGGGTTACGAGAAGCATGTTATGCGCTCTTTGCTGGAGCGCGTAAAGCTGGCAGGCATGGAAGATGGCTTCGGCGAAATTCTGGTTCCCACTGAAGAAGTGGTTGAAATGCGGAATGGTCAGAAGCGCAAGAGTGAACGCAAGTTCTTCCCTGGCTACGTGCTGGTACAGATGGACATGAACGAAGGTACTTGGCACTTGGTCAAGGATACTCCTCGTGTCATGGGTTTCATTGGCGGTACCGCTGATAAGCCTGCGCCGATCACTGACAAAGAGGCGGAAGCAATTCTGCGTCGTGTTGCTGACGGTAGCGACAAGCCTAAGCCGAAGACGTTGTTCGAGCCGGGTGAGGTTGTTCGTGTTACAGACGGTCCGTTCGCTGATTTCAACGGCACTGTCGAAGAGGTTAACTACGAAAAGAGCCGGATCCAAGTGGCAGTGCTCATTTTCGGTCGCTCTACTCCGGTAGAGTTGGAGTTCAGTCAGGTCGAGAAGGTCTAACTGAGCAAGCATCCCAACCCCGCAGCTTAGGCTGTGGGGTTTTGTCGTCACTGGGATAAACGCGCAAGTAACCGGGGAGCCTTTCGAGGCGTTCGAACCCGTAATTGGAGTGCCTCATGGCCAAGAAGATTACCGCTTACATCAAGCTGCAAGTGAAGGCCGCTCAGGCCAACCCTAGCCCACCCGTCGGCCCAGCTCTGGGTCAGCACGGCGTGAACATCATGGAATTCTGCAAGGCTTTCAACGCCCGTACTCAGGGTCTTGAGCCAGGTCTGCCGACTCCAGTGATCATCACTGTATACAGCGACCGTAGCTTCACTTTCGAAACCAAGTCGACTCCGGCTTCGGTTCTTCTGAAGAAAGCTGCCGGTCTGACTAGCGGTTCCGCTCGTCCGAACACCGTTAAGGTTGGCACCGTAACTCGTGCTCAGCTGGAAGAAATCGCGAAAACCAAAAACGCGGATCTGACTGCAGCTGATATGGATGCAGCCGTGCGTACCATCGCCGGTTCTGCTCGTAGCATGGGCCTTAACGTGGAGGGTGTGTAATGGCTAAGCTGACCAAGCGCCAAAAGGCTATCGCTGGCAAAATCGAAGCGGGCAAGGCCTACAATTTTGTAGACGCTGCTGCTCTGCTGACCGAGCTGTCGACTGTCAAGTTCAGCGAGTCCGTTGACGTTGCTGTGAACCTGGGTGTTGACCCACGTAAATCCGACCAGGTCGTTCGTAGCGCTACTGTGCTGCCACACGGTACTGGCAAGACCGTACGTGTTGCCGTTTTCACCCAAGGCCCGGCTGCTGAAGCTGCTCTGGCCGCCGGCGCCGATCGCGTTGGCATGGACGACCTGGCTGCCGAAATGAAAGGCGGCGACCTGAACTATGACGTCGTTATTGCCTCCCCGGATGCAATGCGCGTTGTAGGTCAGTTGGGTCAGATCCTGGGTCCACGCGGCCTGATGCCTAACCCTAAAGTCGGCACCGTAACGCCAGACGTGGCTACCGCGGTTAAAAACGCCAAGGCTGGTCAGGTTCGTTATCGCACCGACAAAAACGGCATCATTCACACCTCCGTTGGCAAAGTCGGCTTCGATGCCGTCAAGCTGAAGGAAAACGTTGAAGCCCTGATCGCTGATCTGAAGCGTATCAAGCCTGCTTCCTCGAAAGGTATCTACGTCAAGCGCGTTACCCTGAGCACCACTATGGGCCCAGGTCTGGTCATCGACCAAGGCTCGCTGGACGTATAAGACACAGGTTGGCGCAAGTGATTGCGCCAATTGAAAGATTGGGGTCCCTGCCTGGCGGGGGCTATCCAAGACCGTAGGCGACGCAAGTCTTAAACCAACAAGCCTACGCAGATGGTGCTCCCGGTTCCTTACCGAATCAGACACCAAAACGACATCAGGCCTAGGCCGGATGAAACGGTAACAAGCAGGAGTTAAACCCGTGGCAATTAATCTCGAAGACAAGAAGGCCATCGTCGCTGAAGTCAACGAGGCTGCCAAAGCTGCTCTGTCCGCTGTCGTGGCTGATGCCCGTGGTGTGACAGTAGGCGCTATGACCGGACTCCGTAAAGAGGCTCGTGAAGCTGGCGTGTACGTACGTGTTGTACGTAACACCTTGCTCAAGCGCGCCGTTGCTGACACTGAATACAGTGTGCTCAACGACGTGTTCACCGGCCCGACTCTGATCGCGTTCTCCAAAGATCATCCAGGCGCTGCTGCCCGTTTGTTCAAGGAATTCGCCAAGAGTCAGGACAAGTTCGAGATCAAGGCAGCTGCGTTCGAGGGCAAGTTCCTCGCAGCTAACCAAATCGACGTACTGGCAACACTGCCGACCCGCGACGAAGCCATTTCGCAGCTGATGAGCGTGATTCAAGGCGCTACCAGCAAGCTGGCTCGTACTCTGGCTGCAGTTCGCGAGCAAAAAGAAGCTGCCGCAGCCTAAGGCTGAGCAACTTCTCTCGCGTATTTTTGTTTATTTCGATGGCCGCGTAGGCCGTCCCCCAATTCAGGAAATACAGCAATGTCTATCTCCCAAGACGATATCCTCAACGCCGTAGCTGAAATGTCGGTTCTGCAGGTTGTTGAGCTGATCAAAGCTTTCGAAGAAAAATTCGGCGTTTCTGCTGCCGCTGCTTCCGCTGGTCCAGCTGTTGCTGCTGTCGCTGCTGAAGAGCAAACCGAATTCAACGTCATGCTGCTGGAAGCTGGCGAGAAGAAAGTAAACGTGATCAAGGCAGTACGTGAACTGACCGGTCTGGGCCTGAAAGAAGCCAAGGCTGTAGTTGACGGCGCTCCTGCCCAGGTTCTGGAAGCTGTGTCGAAAGACGCTGCTGACAAAGCCAAAGCTACTCTGGAAGAAGCAGGCGCTAAAGTCGAGCTGAAGTAAGCATCGACCTTGCGTCTCCAGCCCACGCTTTAAGCTGAAGGCTGATGGCTGGTGGCTCTTGCCACCGGCCTTTTTCCGTTCTTGGCTGACGACTCGGTCGCCGCCATTAACGCGCTGTAGCCACCCGATGCGGTGGTGCAAACCATGGGGTTTGCAAGATTTTCTGGCTGCTCCCGTCGGGAGGGCCAAACAAGCAGGTGACCAAGCTGGGGAACGCTGATGGCTTACTCATATACTGAGAAAAAACGTATCCGCAAGGACTTTAGCAAGTTGCCGGACGTCATGGATGTCCCGTACCTTCTGGCTATCCAGCTGGATTCGTATCGTGAATTCTTGCAGGCGGGAGCGACCAAAGATCAGTTCCGCGACGTGGGCCTGCATGCGGCCTTCAAATCCGTTTTCCCGATCATCAGCTACTCCGGCAATGCTGCGCTGGAGTACGTCGGTTATCGCCTGGGCGAACCGGCATTTGATGTCAAAGAATGCGTGTTGCGCGGTGTTACGTACGCCGTACCTTTGCGGGTAAAAGTCCGTCTGATCATTTTCGACAAAGAATCGTCGAACAAAGCGATCAAGGACATCAAAGAGCAAGAAGTCTACATGGGCGAAATCCCACTGATGACTGAAAACGGTACCTTCGTTATCAACGGTACCGAGCGCGTAATCGTTTCCCAGCTGCACCGTTCCCCGGGCGTGTTCTTCGACCACGACCGCGGCAAGACGCACAGCTCCGGTAAGCTCCTGTACTCCGCGCGGATCATTCCGTACCGCGGTTCGTGGTTGGACTTCGAGTTCGACCCGAAAGACTGCGTGTTCGTGCGTATCGACCGTCGTCGCAAGCTGCCGGCCTCGGTACTGCTGCGCGCGCTCGGCTATACCACTGAGCAAGTGCTGGACGCCTTCTACACCACCAACGTATTCAGCCTGAAGGATGAAACCCTCAAGCTGGAGCTGATCGCTTCGCGTCTGCGTGGTGAAATTGCCGTTCTGGACATCCAGGATGAAAAAGGCAAGGTCATTGTTGAAGCTGGCCGTCGTATTACCGCGCGCCACATCAACCAGATCGAAAAAGCCGGCCTCAAAGAGTTGGAAGTGCCGCTGGACTACGTCCTGGGCCGCACTACCGCCAAGGTCATCGTTCACCCGGCTACAGGCGAAATCCTGGCTGAGTGCAACACCGAGCTGAACACCGAGATCCTGGCCAAAATCGCCAAGGCCCAGGTCGTTCGCATCGAGACCCTGTACACCAACGACATCGACTGCGGTCCGTTCATCTCCGACACGCTGAAGATCGACTCCACCAGCAACCAATTGGAAGCGCTGGTCGAGATCTATCGCATGATGCGTCCTGGTGAGCCGCCAACCAAAGACGCTGCCGAGACCCTGTTCAATAACCTGTTCTTCAGCCCTGAGCGCTATGACCTGTCTGCGGTCGGCCGGATGAAGTTCAACCGTCGTATCGGTCGTACCGAAATCGAAGGTTCGGGCGTGCTGTGCAAGGAAGACATCGTCGCGGTACTGAAGACCCTGGTCGACATCCGTAACGGCAAAGGTATTGTCGATGACATCGACCACCTGGGTAACCGTCGTGTTCGCTGCGTAGGCGAAATGGCCGAGAACCAGTTCCGCGTCGGCCTGGTACGTGTTGAGCGTGCGGTCAAAGAGCGTCTGTCGATGGCTGAAAGCGAAGGCCTGATGCCGCAGGACCTGATCAACGCCAAGCCAGTGGCTGCAGCGGTGAAAGAGTTCTTCGGTTCCAGCCAGCTCTCGCAGTTCATGGACCAGAACAACCCGCTCTCCGAGATCACCCACAAGCGCCGTGTCTCCGCACTTGGCCCGGGCGGTCTGACCCGTGAGCGCGCTGGCTTTGAAGTCCGTGACGTACACCCGACGCATTACGGTCGTGTATGCCCGATCGAAACGCCGGAAGGTCCGAACATCGGTCTGATCAACTCCCTGGCCGCTTATGCGCGCACCAACCAGTATGGCTTCCTTGAGAGCCCGTACCGTGTGGTGAAGGAAGGTCTGGTCACCGACGAGATCGTGTTCCTGTCCGCCATCGAAGAAGCTGATCACGTGATCGCTCAGGCTTCGGCCACGATGAACGACAAGAAAGTCCTGATCGACGAGCTGGTAGCCGTTCGTCACTTGAACGAGTTCACCGTCAAGGCGCCGGAAGACGTCACCTTGATGGACGTATCGCCCAAGCAGGTAGTTTCGGTTGCAGCGTCGCTGATCCCTTTCCTGGAGCACGATGACGCCAACCGTGCGTTGATGGGTTCCAACATGCAGCGTCAAGCTGTACCGACCCTGCGAGCCGACAAGCCGCTGGTAGGTACCGGCATGGAACGTAACGTAGCCCGTGACTCCGGCGTTTGCGTCGTGGCTCGTCGTGGCGGCGTGATCGACTCCGTTGATGCCAGCCGTATCGTGGTTCGTGTTGCAGATGACGAAGTTGAAACCGGTGAAGCCGGCGTCGACATCTACAACCTGACCAAATACACCCGTTCGAACCAGAACACCTGCATTAACCAGCGTCCGCTGGTGCGTAAGGGTGACCGCGTTCAGCGTAGCGACATCATGGCTGACGGCCCGTCCACCGACATGGGTGAGCTGGCACTGGGTCAGAACATGCGCATCGCGTTCATGGCCTGGAACGGTTACAACTTCGAAGACTCCATCTGCCTGTCGGAACGAGTTGTTCAAGAAGATCGCTTTACCACGATCCACATCCAGGAACTGACCTGTGTGGCGCGTGACACCAAGCTTGGGCCAGAGGAAATCACTGCAGACATCCCGAACGTGGGTGAAGCTGCACTGAACAAGCTGGACGAAGCCGGTATCGTTTATGTAGGTGCTGAAGTTGGCGCTGGCGACATCCTGGTCGGTAAGGTCACCCCGAAAGGCGAGACCCAGCTGACTCCGGAAGAGAAGCTGCTGCGTGCCATCTTCGGTGAAAAAGCCAGCGATGTTAAAGACACCTCCCTGCGTGTACCTACCGGTACCAAGGGTACTGTCATCGACGTACAGGTCTTCACCCGCGACGGTGTTGAGCGTGATGCTCGTGCACTGTCCATCGAGAAGACTCAACTCGACGAGATCCGCAAGGACCTCAACGAAGAGTTCCGTATCGTTGAAGGCGCGACCTTCGAACGTCTGCGCTCCGCTCTGGTAGGCCACAAGGCTGAAGGCGGCGCAGGTCTGAAGAAAGGTCAGGACATCACCGATGAAATCCTCGACGGTCTTGAGCACGGCCAGTGGTTCAAACTGCGCATGGCTGAAGATGCTCTGAACGAGCAGCTCGAGAAGGCCCAGGCCTACATCGTTGATCGCCGCCGTCTGCTGGACGACAAGTTCGAAGACAAGAAGCGCAAACTGCAGCAGGGCGATGACCTGGCTCCGGGTGTGCTGAAAATCGTCAAGGTTTACCTGGCAATCCGTCGTCGCATCCAGCCGGGCGACAAGATGGCCGGTCGTCACGGTAACAAGGGTGTGGTCTCCGTGATCATGCCGGTTGAAGACATGCCGCACGATGCCAATGGCACCCCGGTCGACGTCGTCCTCAACCCATTGGGCGTACCTTCGCGTATGAACGTTGGTCAGATCCTCGAAACCCACCTGGGCCTCGCGGCCAAAGGTCTGGGCGAGAAGATCAACCGTATGATCGAAGAGCAGCGCAAGGTCGCAGACCTGCGCAAGTTCTTGCACGAGATCTACAACGAGATCGGCGGTCGCAACGAAGAACTGGACACCTTCACCGACCAGGAAATCCTGGATCTGGCGAAGAACCTGCGCGGCGGCGTTCCAATGGCTACCCCGGTGTTCGACGGTGCCAAGGAAAGCGAAATCAAGGCCATGCTGAAACTGGCAGACCTGCCGGAAAGCGGCCAGATGCAACTGTTCGATGGCCGTACCGGCAACAAGTTCGAGCGCCCGGTTACTGTTGGCTACATGTACATGCTGAAGCTGAACCACTTGGTAGACGACAAGATGCACGCTCGTTCTACCGGTTCGTACAGCCTGGTTACCCAGCAGCCGCTGGGTGGTAAGGCTCAGTTCGGTGGTCAGCGTTTCGGGGAGATGGAGGTCTGGGCACTGGAAGCATACGGTGCTGCATACACTCTGCAAGAAATGCTCACAGTGAAGTCGGACGATGTGAACGGTCGTACCAAGATGTACAAAAACATCGTGGACGGCGATCACCGTATGGAGCCGGGCATGCCCGAGTCTTTCAACGTGTTGATCAAAGAAATTCGTTCCCTCGGCATCGATATCGATCTGGAAACCGAATAACACGTGACGCGAATCGAGAGCGGGGCAGTGATGCCCGCTCTCTGCTCCGCCAGGAGGAAAGGCCTTGAAAGACCTACTGAATTTGCTGAAAAACCAGGGTCAAGTCGAAGAGTTCGACGCCATCCGTATTGGACTGGCATCGCCTGAGATGATCCGTTCGTGGTCGTTCGGTGAAGTTAAAAAGCCGGAAACCATCAACTACCGTACGTTCAAACCTGAGCGTGACGGCCTGTTCTGCGCCAAGATCTTTGGCCCGGTAAAGGATTACGAGTGCCTGTGCGGTAAGTACAAGCGCTTGAAGCACCGTGGTGTGATCTGCGAGAAGTGCGGCGTTGAAGTTGCGCTGGCCAAGGTTCGTCGTGAGCGCATGGCGCACATCGAACTGGCTTCGCCGGTTGCCCACATCTGGTTCCTGAAATCGCTGCCGTCCCGTATCGGCTTGCTGATGGACATGACCCTGCGTGATATCGAACGCGTTCTCTACTTCGAGAGCTATGTCGTTATCGACCCAGGCATGACCACCCTTGAAAAAGGTCAGCTGCTGAACGACGAGCAGTACTTCGAAGCGCTGGAAGAGTTCGGTGATGATTTCGATGCCCGCATGGGTGCCGAAGCTGTCCGCGAACTGCTGCACGCTATCGACCTGGAACACGAGATTGGCCGTCTGCGCGAAGAAATTCCGCAAACCAACTCCGAAACCAAGATCAAGAAACTGTCCAAGCGTCTGAAGTTGATGGAAGCCTTCCAGGGTTCCGGCAACTTGCCAGAGTGGATGGTGCTGACCGTTCTGCCGGTTCTGCCGCCAGATCTGCGTCCGCTGGTACCGTTGGACGGTGGTCGTTTCGCGACGTCCGACCTCAACGACCTGTACCGCCGCGTGATCAACCGTAACAACCGCTTGAAGCGCCTGCTCGATCTGTCCGCTCCGGACATCATCGTGCGCAACGAAAAGCGTATGTTGCAAGAAGCGGTCGACGCCTTGCTCGACAACGGTCGTCGTGGCCGCGCTATCACGGGTTCCAACAAGCGTCCTCTGAAATCCCTGGCTGACATGATCAAGGGTAAGCAAGGTCGTTTCCGTCAGAACTTGCTCGGTAAGCGTGTTGACTACTCCGGTCGTTCGGTAATTACCGTAGGCCCGACCCTGCGTCTGCACCAGTGCGGTCTGCCTAAGAAGATGGCGCTCGAGCTGTTCAAGCCGTTCATCTTCGGCAAGCTGGAAATGCGCGGTCTTGCGACCACCATCAAAGCGGCCAAGAAAATGGTCGAGCGCGAGCTGCCAGAGGTTTGGGACGTTCTCGCTGAAGTGATTCGCGAACACCCGGTTCTCCTCAACCGTGCACCGACCCTTCACCGTCTGGGTATCCAGGCGTTTGAACCGGTACTGATCGAAGGCAAGGCTATCCAGCTGCACCCTCTGGTCTGTGCTGCGTACAACGCCGACTTCGACGGCGACCAAATGGCCGTGCACGTACCGCTGACACTGGAAGCCCAGTTGGAAGCGCGTGCGTTGATGATGTCGACCAACAACATCCTGTCGCCAGCCAACGGTGAGCCAATCATCGTTCCGTCGCAGGACGTTGTATTGGGTCTGTACTACATGACCCGTGAAGCGATCAACGCCAAGGGTGAAGGTCGTGTGTTCGCTGACCTGCAGGAAGTTGACCGTGTGTTCCGTGCCGGCGAAGCCGCACTGCACGCCAAGGTCAAGGTGCGGATCCACGAAACCGTCAACGACCGTGACGGCGGCAGCGTGAGCAATGTTCGTATCGTCGACACGACTGTCGGGCGTGCGCTGTTGTATCAGGTTGTGCCAAAAGGCCTGTCGTACGACGTCGTCAACCTTCCAATGAAGAAAAAGGCGATCTCCAGGCTGATCAACCAGTGCTACCGCGTGGTTGGTTTGAAAGAGACTGTGATCTTCGCTGACCAGTTGATGTACACCGGCTTTGCTTATTCGACCATTTCCGGCGTTTCCATCGGTGTTAACGACTTCGTTATCCCTGATGAAAAAGCTCGCATCATCGCGGCTGCAACCGATGAAGTGAAAGAGATCGAGAGCCAGTACGCCTCCGGCCTGGTAACCCAGGGCGAGAAGTACAACAAGGTGATCGACCTTTGGTCGAAGGCTAACGACGAAGTTTCCAAGGCGATGATGGCCAACCTCTCGAAAGAGAAAGTCATCGACCGTCACGGCGACGAAGTTGACCAGGAATCCTTCAACTCGATGTACATGATGGCCGACTCGGGCGCACGGGGTTCTGCAGCGCAGATCCGTCAGCTCGCCGGTATGCGTGGCCTGATGGCCAAGCCGGACGGTTCCATCATTGAAACGCCGATTACAGCGAACTTCCGTGAAGGTTTGAGCGTACTCCAGTACTTCATCTCCACTCACGGTGCTCGTAAAGGTCTGGCGGATACCGCGTTGAAAACCGCTAACTCCGGTTACCTGACACGTCGTCTGGTAGACGTTGCCCAGGATCTGGTTGTAACCGAGATCGATTGCGGCACCGAGCATGGCCTGGTGATGACTCCGCACATTGAAGGCGGTGACGTTGTAGAGCCGCTGGGTGAGCGCGTATTGGGTCGTGTTATTGCCCGTGACGTCTTCAAGCCGGGTACCGAGGAAGTTATCGTTCCTGCCGGCACTCTGGTAGACGAGAAGTGGGTCGAGTTCATCGAACTCAACAGCATCGACGAAGTGATCGTTCGTTCGCCGATCAGCTGTGAAACCCGCTATGGCATCTGCGCCAAGTGCTACGGCCGTGACCTGGCTCGTGGTCACCAGGTGAACATCGGTGAAGCGGTCGGCGTTATCGCTGCCCAGTCCATCGGTGAGCCGGGTACCCAGCTGACCATGCGTACGTTCCACATCGGTGGTGCGGCAAGCCGGACCTCCGCAGCCGACAGCGTTCAGGTGAAGAATGGCGGTACTGTCCGTCTGCACAACCTGAAACACGTTGAGCGAGTGGATGGCCACCTGGTTGCTGTGTCCCGTTCCGGTGAGCTGGCGATCGCTGATGACTACGGTCGTGAGCGTGAGCGTTACAAGCTGCCGTACGGTGCTGTGATTTCGGTTAAAGAAGGTGACAAGGTCGACGCTGGCGCAATCGTGGCCAAGTGGGATCCGCACACTCACCCAATCGTTACCGAAATGAAAGGTACCGTGACCTACGTGGGCATGGAAGAAGGCATCACGATCAAGCGTCAGACTGACGAATTGACCGGTATGACCAACATTGAAGTACTCGACGCGAAAGATCGTCCAGCTGCCGGTAAAGACATCCGTCCTGCCGTGAAGATGGTCGATGACAACGGCAAGGACTTGTTGCTGCCAGGCACTGACGTAATCGCTCAGTACTTCCTGCCAGCCAACGCCCTGGTCGGTGTAGCGGATGGTGCGAAGATCGCGATCGGTGATGTTATCGCGCGTATCCCGCAAGAAACTTCGAAGACTCGAGACATCACCGGTGGTCTGCCGCGTGTTGCCGACTTGTTCGAAGCTCGTCGTCCGAAAGAAGCGTCGATTCTGGCTGAAGTCAGCGGCACCATCGCGTTCGGTAAAGAGACCAAGGGCAAGCGTCGTCTGGTCATTACCCCGAACGACGGTAGCGATCCGTACGAAGAGCTGATTCCGAAGTGGCGTCACCTGAACGTCTTCGAAGGCGAACAGGTAAACCGCGGCGAAGTTATCTCCGACGGCCCGAGCGACCCACACGATATCCTGCGTCTGCTGGGTGTGAGTGCGCTGGCCAAGTACATCGTTAACGAGATCCAGGACGTTTATCGTCTGCAAGGCGTGAAGATCAACGATAAGCACATCGAGACCATCCTGCGTCAGATGTTGCGTAAAGTTGAAATCGCTGAATCCGGTGATTCCAGTTTCATCAAGGGCGACCAGATGGAATTGACTCACGTACTCGTAGAGAACGAGCGTCTGGCTGGCGACGAGAAATTCGTTTCCAAGTTCACTCGCGTGCTGCTGGGTATCACCAAGGCGTCGTTGTCCACTGAGTCGTTCATCTCGGCGGCCTCCTTCCAGGAGACCACTCGCGTACTGACCGAAGCAGCGGTAACCGGCAAGCGCGATTACCTGCGCGGCCTGAAAGAAAACGTGGTCGTGGGTCGTCTGATCCCGGCTGGTACCGGTTTGGCTTACCACAGCGAGCGCAAGCGCCGCCGTGACGCCGACAAGCCGTTGCGCGTAAGCGCCAGTGAAGTGGAAGCTGCACTGACCGAAGCGCTGAACTCAAGCGGTAACTGAGTTCTGCGATAAATAAGTCCGGGCCCTGGCAGCCCCATTCGTCGGATCGAGGCATTTTTGCCCCGGTTCGACGGGCGGGGAGGTCGGGGCCTTGCCTTGACTGGGGGCAAGATCCTCTTTAGACTCTTGTACCCCTAAATTTGGCGGGAATTCGTTCCTGCCATTTTGCTTTTCTTGCAAGACAATAGCGTCGCAAGACAACAGTGGAGCTAGTAGATGGCAACTATCAACCAGCTGGTACGTCAGCCGCGTAAGCGTATCGTCGAGAAATCCGACGTGCCTGCGCTGCAGAACTGCCCGCAACGTCGTGGCGTATGCACCCGTGTGTATACCACCACGCCGAAAAAACCTAACTCGGCACTGCGTAAAGTATGCCGTGTGCGCCTGACCAACGGTTTCGAGGTTTCCTCGTACATCGGCGGTGAAGGCCACAACCTGCAAGAGCACAGCGTGGTACTGATCCGCGGCGGTCGTGTAAAAGACTTGCCAGGTGTTCGTTATCACACCGTACGCGGCTCCTTGGATACTTCCGGCGTTAAAGGTCGTAACCAGGGTCGTTCGAAGTACGGTACCAAGAAGCCTAAGTAGTAACGGCTTTTTGTAAACCTGAATCATCTTATTTTCTGAGTCGATAAGAGTAAGGTCGGAGGCGTCCCGAAAGGGCACCGATTCCGAGCGAACCTGAAGACCGTTTGAGGGCTTATCCATGCCAAGAAGACGCGTAGCAGCCAAGCGCGAAGTGCTTGACGATCCAAAATACGGAAGCCAAATTCTGGCCAAGTTCATGAACCACGTAATGGAAAGCGGCAAGAAAGCCGTTGCCGAGCGTATCGTTTATGGCGCGCTGGAAAAGGTTAAAGAACGCAAGAACAGCGACCCCCTGGAAATCTTCGAGAAAGCTCTCGACGCCATCGCTCCGCTGGTCGAAGTGAAGTCGCGCCGTGTAGGCGGTGCTACTTACCAGGTTCCGGTTGAAGTTCGTCCGTCCCGTCGTAACGCTCTGGCAATGCGCTGGTTGGTAGACTTCGCCCGTAAGCGCGGCGAGAAGTCTATGGCCCTGCGTTTGGCCGGCGAACTGTTGGACGCTGCTGAAGGTAAAGGTGCTGCTGTTAAGAAGCGTGAAGACGTGCACCGTATGGCTGAAGCTAACAAAGCTTTCTCGCACTACCGCTTCTAATTTTAGCTTCACTAATTTTGCGAGGGCTTTATGGCTCGTACTACTCCGATTAGCCGCTACCGTAATATCGGTATCGTCGCTCACGTGGATGCTGGTAAAACCACCACCACCGAGCGCGTACTGTTTTACACCGGCAAAAGTCACAAGATGGGCGAGGTGCATGACGGCGCCGCGACCACAGACTGGATGGTTCAGGAGCAGGAGCGTGGTATTACCATTACTTCTGCTGCTATTACCGCCTTCTGGAAAGGTTCCGAGAAGCAATACAAAGACGAGCACCGCTTCAACGTAATCGATACCCCGGGCCACGTAGACTTCACCATTGAAGTTGAACGTTCCCTGCGCGTACTCGACGGCGCTGTCGTTGTGTTCTGCGGTACCTCGGGTGTTGAGCCACAGTCGGAAACCGTATGGCGTCAAGCCAACAAATACGGCGTTCCACGTCTTGTTTACGTAAACAAGATGGACCGTGCTGGTGCCAACTTCCTGCGCGTGATCGGTCAGATCAAGCAACGTCTGGGTCACACTCCGGTGCCGATCCAGTTGGCTATCGGTTCCGAAGATAATTTCCAGGGCCAGATCGATCTGCTGACCATGGAAGCTGTCTACTGGAACGATGCCGACAAAGGTATGGTTCCTGTTCGCAAGCCTATCCCTGCTGAACTGCAGGAACTGGCTGACGAATGGCGCAACAACATGGTTGAAGCTGCGGCCGAAGCCAACGAAGAGCTGATGAACAAGTACCTCGAAGGTGAAGAACTCACCAACGTGGAAATCAAGGCTGCTCTGCGTCAGCGTACTATCGCTGGTGAGATCGTCCTGGCTGTTTGTGGCTCCTCGTTCAAGAACAAGGGTGTTCCCCTGGTTCTCGATGCTGTGATCGACTACCTGCCGGCACCGGTTGATATTCCTGCCATCAAGGGTACCGACCCGGATGACGAGACTATCGAGCTGGAGCGTCATGCAGACGACGCAGAACCGTTTTCCGCTCTGGCATTTAAAATTGCCACTGACCCATTCGTGGGTACCTTGACCTTCGTCCGCGTTTACTCGGGCGTGTTGAACTCCGGCGACGGCGTAATCAACTCGGTTAAAGGCAAGAAAGAGCGCGTGGGTCGTATGGTGCAAATGCACGCAAACGCCCGCGAAGAGATCAAGGAAGTACGCGCTGGTGACATCGCGGCCTTGATCGGCATGAAGGACGTCACCACCGGTGAAACCTTGTGCAACGCTGACAAGCCAATCATCCTGGTTCGCATGGACTTCCCGGAGCCGGTTATTTCGGTTGCCGTTGAGCCTAAGACCAAGGATGACCAGGAAAAAATGGGTATCGCTCTGGGCAAGCTTGCTCAGGAAGATCCATCTTTCCGCGTCAAGACTGATGAAGAGACTGGTCAAACGATCATCTCGGGCATGGGCGAGCTTCACCTGGACATCCTGGTTGACCGGATGCGCCGTGAGTTCAACGTCGAAGCCAACATCGGTAAGCCTCAGGTTTCCTATCGTGAGCGCATCACGAAGAGCTGTGAAATCGAAGGCAAGTTCGTTCGTCAGTCCGGCGGTCGTGGTCAGTTCGGTCACTGCTGGATCCGTTTTGCTCCTGCTGACGAAGGTCAGGAAGGTCTGCAATTCGTGAACGAAGTAGTAGGTGGTGTTGTTCCTAAGGAATACATCCCTGCTATCCAGAAGGGTATCGAAGAGCAGATGAAGAACGGTGTTGTTGCCGGCTATCCGCTGATCGGCCTGAAAGCAACCGTTTTTGACGGTTCTTACCACGACGTCGACTCCAACGAGATGGCGTTTAAGGTGGCTGCCTCCATGGCAACCAAGCAACTGGCCCAGAAGGGCGGTGGTGAGTTGCTTGAGCCAATCATGGCGGTAGAAGTTGTTACACCTGAAGACTATATGGGTGATGTCATGGGCGACCTTAACCGTCGTCGCGGCATGATCTTGGGTATGGAAGACACGGTTTCCGGCAAAGTGATTCGCGCCGAGGTTCCGTTGGGTGAGATGTTCGGTTATGCGACCGACGTTCGCTCCATGTCTCAGGGTCGCGCAAGCTACTCTATGGAATTCAAAAAATACAACACAGCTCCGGCGCACATCGCTGAAACTGTATCCAAAAAACAAGGCTGATTCAGTCCTTTAGGCAAGGAGTTAATTGTCGTGGCTAAAGAAAAATTTGATCGTTCCCTACCGCACGTCAACGTTGGCACTATCGGTCACGTTGACCACGGTAAAACCACTCTGACTGCTGCTCTGACTCGCGTTTGCTCCGAAGTATTCGGTTCCGCAATCGTTGATTTCGATAAAATCGACAGCGCACCAGAAGAAAAAGCTCGTGGTATCACCATCAACACCGCGCACGTTGAATACAACTCGCTGATCCGTCACTACGCTCACGTTGACTGCCCAGGTCACGCTGACTATGTGAAGAACATGATCACCGGTGCTGCCCAGATGGACGGCGCAATCCTGGTTTGCTCGGCCGCTGATGGTCCGATGCCACAAACCCGTGAGCACATCCTGCTGTCCCGTCAGGTTGGCGTTCCGTACATCGTGGTTTACCTGAACAAGGCTGACCTGGTAGACGACGCTGAGCTGCTGGAACTGGTTGAGATGGAAGTGCGCGATCTGCTGAGCACTTACGACTTCCCAGGTGACGACACTCCGATCATCATCGGTTCTGCTCGTATGGCTCTGGAAGGCAAAGACGACAACGAAATGGGCACCACGTCCGTTCGTAAACTGGTTGAGACTCTGGACAGCTACATCCCAGATCCAGTCCGTGTTATCGACAAGCCGTTCCTGATGCCAATCGAAGACGTATTCTCGATCTCCGGTCGCGGTACTGTTGTGACTGGTCGTATCGAGCGCGGTATCGTCAAGGTTCAAGATCCACTGGAAATCGTTGGTCTGCGTGACACTACCGTCACCACCTGCACCGGTGTTGAAATGTTCCGTAAACTGCTCGACGAAGGTCGTGCTGGCGAGAACTGCGGCGTTCTGCTGCGTGGTACCAAGCGTGACGACGTTGAGCGTGGCCAGGTTCTGGTCAAGCCAGGTTCGGTTAAGCCGCACACCAAGTTCGAAGCTGAAGTGTACGTGCTGAGCAAAGAAGAAGGCGGCCGTCACACTCCGTTCTTCAAAGGCTACCGTCCACAGTTCTACTTCCGTACTACTGACGTGACTGGTAACTGCGAACTGCCGGAAGGCGTAGAAATGGTAATGCCAGGCGACAACATCAAAATGGTTGTCACCCTGATCAAAACCATCGCTATGGAAGACGGTCTGCGTTTCGCAATCCGTGAAGGCGGCCGTACCGTTGGTGCTGGCGTTGTAGCTAAAATCATCGAGTAATTATCTCTTCTGAGATAGTTCTGATGTTTTGAAAAGGCCCCCGCTCAGCGGGGGCCTTTTTTATTGGGTTGACACCTATCAGGGCCGTCTATAGAATTGCGCCTCCTTTTAACGGGCGTATTGCGCTCGCTGGGAATAGCAGCCGGAGTCTGAAATCCAATGCAAAATCAGCAAATCCGTATCAGGTTGAAGGCTTTTGACCATCGCCTGATCGACCAATCCACCCAGGAAATCGTGGAAACCGCGAAACGTACTGGTGCTCAAGTGCGTGGTCCAATTCCACTGCCTACCCGTAAAGAGCGGTTCACCGTTCTGGTCTCCCCGCACGTCAACAAAGACGCGCGTGACCAGTACGAGATCCGCACTCATAAGCGCGTACTGGACATCGTCCAGCCAACGGATAAAACCGTTGACGCACTTATGAAGCTTGATCTGGCGGCCGGTGTGGAAGTACAGATCAGCCTCGGCTAAGACTTGGGTCTTAGTCGTGTAACGCTCTGAAATGGGCGGCCATAGCGGGTGAAAGCCCCGTACACTCATGAGGTTTACAACATGACTATTGGTGTAGTCGGTCGTAAATGCGGTATGACCCGTATTTTCACCGAAGAAGGTGTCTCCATTCCGGTCACGGTCATTGAGATCGAGCCGAATCGCGTCACCCAGTTCAAAACTGAAGAAACCGATGGCTATCGTGCAGTGCAAGTCACTGTCGGCGAGCGTCGTGCTTCGCGCGTGACTGCTGCTCAAGCAGGTCACTTCGCTAAAGCAAACGTTGCAGCTGGTCGCACCGTCATGGAGTTCCGTCTTGAAGACGGCGACTACAAGGCTGGCGATCTGATCAACGCTGAAATCTTCGCCGCTGGTCAACTGGTTGATGTAACCGGTCAGTCCAAGGGTAAAGGCTTCCAGGGTACGATCAAGCGTTGGAATTTCCGTGGTCAAGACAACACTCACGGTAACTCCGTTTCCCACCGCGTCCCGGGCTCTATTGGCCAGTGCCAGACTCCTGGTCGTGTATTCAAGGGCAAAAAAATGTCCGGTCATATGGGCGCTGAGCGCGTGACCGTGCAGTCCCTCGAAGTAGTGCGCGTCGACGCTGAACGCAATCTGTTGTTGGTCAAGGGTGCTGTTCCTGGCGCTACTGGCGGCAACCTGGTTGTACGTCCAGCGGCCAAGGCTCGCGGTTAAGGGGAAGCTGACATGCAATTAAATGTAAATGACGCTCAAGCGATCGAAGTTTCCGAACTGACATTTGGCGGCGAATTCAACGAGACGCTGGTTCACCAAGCAGTCGTGGCCTACATGGCCGGCGGCCGTCAAGGTAGCAAGCAGCAAAAGACCCGTTCCGACGTACGTGGTGGCGGTAAGCGCCCTTGGCGTCAGAAAGGCACTGGCCGTGCTCGTGCCGGTACTATCCGTAGCCCAATCTGGCGTGGCGGTGGTACCACTTTCGCAGCTCGTCCACAGGATCACTCTCAGAAGCTCAACAAGAAGATGTACCGCGCAGCACTGCGCTCCATCCTTGCTGAACTCGTGCGTACTGATCGTCTGGTCGTGGTTCAGGACTTCGCTGTTGAAAGTCCAAAAACCAAAGAACTGCTGGGCAAACTGACCAACATGAGCCTGACCGACGTTTTGATCGTGTCTGAAGCTGTTGATCAGAACCTGTACCTGGCTGCTCGCAACCTGCCTCACGTTGATGTACGTGACGTGCAAGGTTCCGATCCAGTTAGTCTGATCGCATACGACAAGGTGTTGATCACCGTGTCGGCCGTGAAGAAATTCGAGGAGCTGCTGGGATGAACCAGGAACGCGTATTTAAAGTTCTGCTTGGCCCGCACGTTTCCGAAAAGGCTACGGTTCTGGCTGACAAGAAAGGCCAGTTCGTTTTCAAGGTTGCAACTGACGCAACCAAGCTGGAAATCAAGAAGGCCGTCGAAAGCCTGTTCAGCGTGAAAGTAGAGCGTGTTACTACCCTGAATGTTCTGGGTAAGAGCAAGCGCACTGCTCGCGGTCTGGGCAAGCGTAATGACTGGAAGAAGGCGGTTATCTCCCTTCAACCAGGCCAAGATCTCGATTTCAGCAGCAGTGCTGAGTAAGGAAGGGGTGCATCATGGCAATCGTTAAATGCAAACCGACTTCCCCTGGCCGCCGTTTTGTGGTCAAGGTGGTCAACCAGGAGCTGCATAAAGGCGCTCCTCACGCACCGCTGCTCGAGAAGAAATCGAAGACTGGTGGTCGTAACAACAATGGTCGTATTACCACTCGTCACATCGGTGGTGGCCATAAGCAGCATTATCGTCTGGTCGATTTCCGTCGCAACGACAAAGATGGCATCTCCGCCACTGTCGAGCGTATTGAATACGATCCAAACCGTACTGCTCACATCGCTCTGCTGCTGTACGCAGATGGCGAGCGTCGCTACATCATCGCCCCTAAAGGCGTGAGTGCTGGTGACCAGCTGATCGCAGGTGCCTTGGCACCGATCAAGCCGGGCAACGCTCTGCAACTGCGCAACATTCCAGTTGGTAGCACCGTACACGGCATCGAATTGAAGCCAGGTAAAGGCGCGCAAATCGCTCGTTCCGCTGGTGCTTCGGCTCAGCTGATCGCTCGTGAAGGTGTCTACGTGACCCTGCGTCTGCGTTCTGGTGAGATGCGTAAAGTACTGGCTGAATGCCGTGCGACCCTGGGCGAAGTCTCGAACTCCGAGCACAGCCTGCGTTCGCTGGGTAAAGCTGGTGCCAAACGCTGGCGTGGCGTTCGCCCAACCGTTCGTGGTGTTGCCATGAACCCGGTTGACCACCCACACGGTGGTGGTGAAGGTCGTACCTCTGGTGGTCGTCATCCGGTATCGCCATGGGGCTTCCCGACTAAGGGCGCGAAGACTCGTGGTAATAAGCGTACCGACAAAATGATCGTCCGTCGTCGCAAGTAAATAGAGGGATACGACAGTGCCACGTTCTCTGAAAAAAGGTCCTTTTATTGATCTTCACCTACTGAAGAAGATCGAAGTGGCGGCGGAAAAGAACGATCGCAAACCAGTTAAAACCTGGTCGCGTCGTTCGATGATCCTGCCACAAATGGTCGGTTTGACCATCGCAGTACACAACGGTCGTCAACACGTCCCAGTTCTCGTTAACGAAGACATGGTCGGCCACAAACTGGGCGAGTTTGCCGGTACCCGCACTTATCGTGGGCACGTGGCAGACAAGAAAGCCAAGCGTTAAGGGGTTAGGAAATGGAAGTAGCCGCTAAGTTGTCGGGCGCTCGAATCTCCGCCCAGAAAGCCCGCTTGGTCGCCGACCAGATCCGCGGGAAGAAGGTGGGCGAAGCGCTCAACCTGTTGGCTTTCAGCAGTAAGAAAGCCGCCGAGATCATGAAGAAAGTGCTGGAGTCGGCCGTAGCCAACGCCGAGCATAACGAAGGCGCAGACGTTGATGACCTGAAGGTCAGCACCGTTTTCGTCAACGAAGGGCGTTCGCTGAAGCGCATCATGCCACGTGCCAAAGGCCGTGCTGATCGCATCGTCAAGCGGTCTTGCCATATCACTGTCAAGGTTGCTGACAAGTAACGGAGTCGAAGAGATGGGTCAGAAAGTACATCCCATTGGCATTCGCCTGGGAATCGTCAAGGAACACACCTCCGTCTGGTATGCAGACGGCCGGACTTATGCGGACTATTTGTTCGCTGATCTGAAGGTGCGTGAGTATCTCCAAGACAAACTAAAAAGCGCGTCCGTAAGCCGTATCGATATCCATCGCCCGGCGCAAACCGCACGTATCACCATCCACACCGCTCGTCCAGGTATCGTTATCGGGAAGAAAGGTGAAGATGTTGAGAAACTGCGTCAGGACCTGACCAAGCAAATGGGTGTGCCTGTGCACATCAATATCGAAGAGATCCGCAAGCCGGAGCTCGACGGTATGCTGGTTGCGCAGAGCGTAGCTCAGCAGCTGGAGCGTCGTGTCATGTTCCGTCGCGCTATGAAGCGCGCTGTACAGAACGCCATGCGCATTGGTGCCAAAGGCATCAAAATCCAAGTGAGCGGTCGTCTCGGCGGTGCTGAAATCGCACGTACTGAATGGTATCGCGAAGGTCGTGTGCCATTGCACACCCTGCGTGCCGACATCGACTATGCCAACTACGAAGCTCACACCACTTACGGTGTGATCGGTGTAAAGGTTTGGATCTTCAAAGGCGAAGTAATTGGTGGTCGCCAAGAAGAACTGAAACCACAAGCACCAGCGCCTCGTAAAAAAGCTGCTAAGTAAGGGGTACGCCAAATGTTGCAACCAAAGCGTACGAAGTTCCGCAAGCAGATGACAGGCCACAACCGTGGTCTGGCTCAGCGCGGTAGCAAAGTCAGCTTCGGCGAGTTCGCGCTGAAGTCTGTAGCTCGTGGTCGTCTCACCGCTCGTCAGATCGAGTCAGCGCGTCGTGCTCTGACCCGTCACGTAAAACGTGGCGGCAAGATCTGGATCCGTGTATTCCCGGACAAGCCGATCTCCAAAAAACCTCTTGAGGTTCGGATGGGTAAAGGTAAGGGTAACGTGGAATACTGGGTAGCCCAGATTCAGCCAGGCAAAGTCCTGTATGAAATCGAGGGTGTAACTGAAGAGCTGGCGCGTGAGGCTTTTGCCCTGGCTGCTGCAAAGCTGCCGCTCGCCACCGCCTTTGTTAAACGGACGGTGATGTGATGAAAGCGAATGAACTTCGTGAAAAATCCGCACAGCAGCTGAACGAGCAACTGCTCGGCCTGCTGCGCGACCAGTTCAATCTGCGTATGCAGAAAGCAACTGGCCAGTTGGGGCAGTCTCATCTGCTCTCGCAAGTTAAGCGCGACATCGCTCGCGTGAAGACTGTGCTCAACCAGCAGGCAGGTAAGTGATCATGGCTGAAGCCGAAAAGACTGTCCGTACGCTGACTGGCCGTGTTGTCAGCGACAAGATGGACAAAACCATCACCGTTTTGATCGAGCGTCGCGTTAAGCACCCGATCTACGGTAAATATGTTAAGCGTTCGACTAAGCTGCACGCGCACGACGAAACCAATCAGTGCCACATCGGCGACAAAGTCACTATTCGTGAAACTCGTCCGCTGGCCAAGACCAAGTCTTGGGCATTGGTTGATGTTCTCGAACGCGCTGTGGAAGTCTAAGGACTAGGGGTCGGAGAAATTATATGATTCAGACTCAATCCATGCTCGATGTGGCCGATAACAGCGGCGCTCGCCGCGTTATGTGCATCAAGGTGCTGGGTGGCTCCCATCGTCGTTACGCTGGTATCGGTGACATCATCAAGGTTACCGTCAAGGAAGCAATTCCTCGCGGTAAAGTGAAAAAAGGCCAAGTGATGACTGCTGTTGTAGTCCGCACTCGTCACGGCGTACGTCGTGCTGATGGCTCCATTATCCGCTTTGATGGCAACGCTGCTGTTCTTCTGAACAACAAGCAAGAGCCTATCGGCACCCGTATCTTTGGGCCAGTGACCCGTGAACTTCGTACTGAGAAGTTCATGAAGATCGTCTCGCTCGCCCCAGAAGTGCTGTAAGGAGATCCGACATGCAAAAGATTCGTCGTGACGACGAGATCATCGTGATCGCCGGCAAAGACAAAGGTAAGCGCGGTAAGGTGCTTAAGGTTCTCGCTAATAACCGTCTGGTTATCGGCGGTCTGAACCTGGTCAAGCGTCATACCAAGCCTAACCCGATGTCGGGCGTGCAGGGCGGTATCGTCGAAAAAGAAGCTCCGCTGGACGCTTCTAACGTCGCCATTTTCAACGGCGAAACCAACAAGGCTGACCGCGTTGGTTTCAAAGTAGAAGATGGCAAGAAAATTCGTGTCTTCAAGTCGACCCAAAAAGCGGTTGATGCTTGAACACTGCTAGGTAGAAGACCATGGCACGACTAAAAGAGATTTACTGGAAAGAAATCGCACCGAAACTTAAGGAAGAACTTAAGCTTTCGAACGTGATGGAAGTTCCACGCGTTACCAAAATCACCCTGAACATGGGTTTGGGCGAAGCGGTCGGTGACAAAAAAGTCATCGAGCACGCTGTTGCTGACCTGGAAAAGATCACCGGTCAAAAAGTCGTTGTGACTTACGCTCGGAAATCCATCGCTGGCTTTAAAGTCCGCGAAGGCTGGCCGATCGGCGTCAAAGTGACTCTGCGCCGTGAGCGTATGTACGAATTCCTGGATCGTCTGCTGTCGATCTCCCTGCCTCGGGTTCGCGACTTCCGCGGCCTGAATGCCAAGTCCTTCGATGGTCGTGGTAACTACAGCATGGGCGTGAAAGAGCAGATCATCTTCCCGGAAATCGACTACGACAAGATCGATGCTCTCCGCGGTCTGGACATCACCCTGACCACCACTGCCAAGAACGATGATGAAGGTCGCGCCCTGTTGCGTGCTTTCAAATTCCCGTTCCGCAACTGATTGGAGTAGGACCATGGCCAAGATGAGCATGAAAAACCGCGAGCTGAAACGTCAGCTCACGGTTGCCAAGTACGCCAAGAAGCGTGCAGCACTGAAAGCAATCATCGTTGATCTGAACGCAAGTCCAGAAGCGCGTTGGGAGGCTACAGTTGCTCTGCAGAAGCAGCCACGTGACGCAAGCGCCTCGCGCATGCGTAACCGCTGCCGCCTGACCGGTCGTCCACACGGCGTTTACCGCAAGTTCGGCCTCGGCCGTAACAAACTGCGTGAAGCGGCAATGCGTGGTGACGTACCAGGTCTGGTTAAAGCCAGCTGGTAAGTACTTTCAGCGTCAAGGTGGTTGGTATCGCAAGATACTGACCGCCGGTGACCTTGAATCTGGAACAAGCCCCTTTTGGGGCTTGTTTCATTTCCGGACTGTGTCTAAAATACGCGGCTCGCCTGAGCCCGTGTTTTTTACGCTCGGAGATTCTCGGCGACATATGTAGCCGCAAGGCTAATTTTTTGTGTATTAGGAGCGTCTAGCCCATGAGTATGCAGGACCCGTTAGCGGACATGCTAACTCGTATCCGTAATGCCCAGATGGCTGAAAAGTCCGTCGTAAGCATGCCATCTTCCAAGTTGAAGGTAGCTGTTGCCAAAGTCCTGAAAGACGAAGGTTACATTGCGGGTTATCAGATCAGCAGCGAAATCAAGCCGTTGCTGTCCATCGAGCTGAAGTACTTCGAAGGCCGTTCGGTCATCGAGGAAGTGAAGCGCGTTAGCCGTCCAGGCCTGCGTCAGTACAAGTCCGCTGAAGATCTGCCGAAAGTTCGTGGCGGTCTGGGCGTGTCTATCGTCTCCACCAACAAAGGTGTGATGACGGATCGTGCTGCGCGCGCTGCCGGTGTCGGCGGCGAAGTTCTTTGCACTGTGTTCTAAGGGGGGATAAGCATGTCTCGCGTCGCTAAGAACCCCGTTAAGCTGCCAGCCGGTGTCGAAGTCAAATTCGCAGGCCAACAGCTTTCGGTGAAGGGTGCCAAGGGCACTCTTGAACTGAACATCCATTCGTCCGTTGAGATCGTTGAAGAAGCTGGTGAGCTGCGTTTCGCTGCTCGCAATGGCGATCAACAAACTCGCGCAATGGCCGGTACCACGCGTGCGTTGGTAAACAATATGGTCCAAGGCGTAAGCCAAGGCTTCGAGCGTAAGCTCCAGCTGGTCGGTGTTGGTTACAAAGCGCAAGCAAAAGGCACGGTTCTGAACCTTGCCCTTGGCTTCTCGCACCCAGTGGATTACGAACTGCCGGAAGGCATCACCGCTGAGACCCCTAGCCAAACCGATATCCTGATCAAGGGCATCGATAAGCAGCTGGTAGGTCAGGTGGCCGCTGAGATCCGCGACTTCCGTCCACCAGAGCCGTACAAAGGCAAAGGTGTGCGCTACGCGGACGAAGTCGTCCGTCGTAAAGAAGCCAAGAAGAAGTAGGGCATAGCAAATGACCGACAAAAAAGTTACTCGACTGCGTCGCGCTCGCAAAGCACGCCTGAAAATGCACGAACTCGAAGTCGTGCGTCTCTGCGTGTACCGCTCGTCGCAGCATATCTACGCCCAGGTCATCTCGGCCGACGGCAACAAAGTCCTGGCAAGCGCCTCGACTTTGGATAAAGAACTGCGTGATGGTGCCACCGGCAACATCGACGCGGCCACAAAGGTTGGCCAGCTGGTCGCTACACGTGCTAAGGCCGTGGGCGTCTCGCAAGTGGCTTTCGACCGCTCTGGCTTCAAGTACCACGGCCGCGTTAAAGCGCTGGCTGATGCTGCTCGTGAAGCTGGGCTGGAGTTCTAAGTTATGTCAAATAACGACCAAAAGCGCGACGAAGGCTACATTGAGAAGCTGGTTCAAGTTAACCGCGTAGCCAAAACCGTTAAGGGCGGCCGTATCTTCACTTTCACCGCGTTGACCGTGGTTGGTGATGGTAAAGGGCGTGTTGGCTTCGGCCGTGGCAAGTCACGTGAAGTGCCTGCCGCGATCCAGAAGGCAATGGAAGCTGCTCGTCGCAACATGATCCAAGTTGATCTGAACGGCACCACTCTGCAGTACGCAATGAAGTCCGCCCATGGCGCTTCGAAGGTGTACATGCAGCCTGCTTCTGAAGGTACCGGTATCATCGCTGGCGGCGCTATGCGTGCTGTCCTCGAAGTTGCTGGCGTTCAGAACGTTCTGGCCAAGTGCTACGGCTCGACTAACCCGGTAAACGTGGTTCACGCCACTTTCAAAGGTTTGAAAGCTATGCAATCTCCTGAGTCCATTGCTGCCAAGCGCGGCTTGACTGTCAAGGAGATCTTCTGATCATGGCTACCGTTAAAGTAACGCTGATCAAAAGCATGACCGGCCGCATCCCTAACCACAAATTGTGCGTTAAAGGTCTGGGTCTGCGTCGCATCGGTCACACTGTAGAAGTCCAGGATACTCCCGAGAATCGCGGGATGATCAACAAGGCTTACTACATGCTGCGTGTAGAGGGTTAATCGATGAAACTCAATGATCTGAGTCCAGCGCCGGGTTCCCGTCGCGAAAAGCATCGTCCGGGCCGTGGTATCGGTAGCGGTTTGGGTAAGACTGGTGGCCGTGGCCACAAAGGTCAAACCTCCCGCTCCGGTGGCACCATTGCTCCAGGCTTTGAAGGCGGTCAACAGCCGCTGCATCGTCGCCTGCCTAAGTTCGGTTTCGTATCCCTGAAAGCCATGGACCGCGCAGAAGTGCGTCTGTCCGAGCTGGCTAAAGTGGAAGGCGACATCGTTACTGTGCAGACCCTGAAAGATGCCAACGTGATCAACGTCAACGTACAGCGTGTGAAAATCATGCTGTCCGGTGAAGTGACTCGCGCTGTCACTATCGGCAAGGGAATCGGCGCCACCAAAGGTGCGCGTTCGGCTATCGAAGCAGCTGGCGGCAAGTTCGAGGAATAAATGGCTAAGCAAGGTGCTCTCTCAGCGCTCGGCAAAGGCGGTATGTCTGAACTTTGGGCTCGTCTGCGTTTTCTGTTCCTGGCGATTATCGTCTACCGAATAGGCGCACACATCCCGGTTCCAGGTATCAACCCGGACCGACTCGCAGACCTGTTTCGACAGAATGAGGGGACCATTCTTAGCTTGTTCAACATGTTTTCCGGCGGCGCGCTGGAACGGATGAGCATCTTTGCACTGGGGATCATGCCGTACATTTCGGCATCGATCATCATGCAACTGATGACCGCCGTCAGCCCGCAGTTGGAGCAGTTGAAGAAGGAAGGTGAAGCTGGCCGTCGCAAGATTAGCCAGTACACCCGCTACGGCACTGTCGTCCTCGCCCTGGTTCAAGCTATCGGCATGTCCGTTGGCCTGGCTGGGCAGGGCGTTGCGTTCACTGGTGACTTTGGCTTCCATTTCGTCGCGGTATCCACTTTTGTGGCTGGTGCGATGTTCATGATGTGGCTGGGTGAGCAGATTACTGAGCGTGGTGTTGGCAACGGTATCTCGATGTTGATTTTCGCAGGTATCGTCGCCGGTCTTCCGAGAGCAATCGGGCAGTCTTTCGAGTCTGCGCGTCAGGGCGATATCAATATCTTCGCCTTGGTTGCCATCGGTTTGCTGGCAGTAGCGATTATCGGTTTTGTGGTGTTCATTGAGCGTGGCCAGCGTCGTATTGCTGTTCACTACGCCAAGCGTCAGCAGGGCCGTAAGGTCTTTGCTGCGCAGACTAGCCACTTGCCGCTGAAGGTGAATATGGCCGGCGTTATTCCGGCAATTTTCGCGAGCAGCATCTTGCTGTTTCCGGCTTCGTTGGGTACCTGGTTTGGTCAGTCCGAAAATATGGGCTGGCTGCAGGACCTCTCTCAGTCGATCGCTCCTGGTCAGCCGTTGAATATTCTGCTGTTTAGTGCAGGGATTATTTTCTTCTGCTTCTTCTATACGGCGTTGATGTTCAATCCGAAAGACGTAGCGGAAAACCTGAAGAAGTCCGGTGCCTTTATTCCGGGTATTCGTCCAGGTGAGCAGTCTGCGCGCTACATTGATGGCGTTCTGACTCGTTTGACCCTGTTCGGTGCTCTATATATGACGGCCGTGTGTCTGCTTCCCCAGTTCCTGGTGGTTGCAGCAAACGTTCCGTTCTACCTTGGCGGGACCTCGTTGCTGATCGTGGTCGTGGTTGTGATGGACTTCATGTCCCAAGTACAATCGCACCTCGTTTCGCACCAGTACGAATCCCTGATGAAGAAAGCCAACCTGAAGGGCTACGGCAGCGGCATGTTGCGCTGAGTACCCCATAAGGTTCGAGGAGTTGGTGATGAAAGTTCGTGCATCGGTGAAAAAGCTGTGCCGTAACTGCAAGATTATTCGCCGCGAAGGTGTTGTTCGAGTAATTTGCAGCGCGGAACCGCGTCACAAACAGCGCCAAGGCTGAGTGTGATCCGCTTGAAGCCCGGCAGCTAGTGCGCTGCCGGGTTGATTATTTGTTATTACAGCGATATTATCTCGCGCCCTATTTCTTGGCTTCCGGGGCGTAGGTAGCTGTCAATTGGAGTCCCACTGAATGGCCCGTATTGCAGGCGTTAACATTCCAGATAACAAGCACACTGTTATCTCGCTGACCTACATCTATGGTGTTGGTCGCACTACTGCGCAGAAAATTTGCGCAGATACTGGGGTAAACCCAGCCGCAAAGATCAAAGATCTGAGCGACGAGCAGATTGAGCTGTTGCGTGGCGAAGTGGCGAAGTTCACCACTGAAGGTGACCTGCGTCGCGAAATCAACATGAAAATCAAGCGTTTGATGGACCTCGGTTGCTACCGTGGTCTGCGTCATCGTCGTGGTCTTCCAGTGCGCGGTCAGCGTACCAAGACTAACGCGCGTACCCGTAAAGGTCCGCGTAAGCCGATCCGCAAGTAATCGCCCACGCGAATCGACAGGAAAATTATCATGGCAAAACCTGCTGCTCGTCCTCGTAAAAAAGTTAAAAAGACAGTGGTTGATGGCATCGCCCACATCCATGCATCTTTTAACAACACAATCGTGACCATCACCGACCGTCAAGGTAACGCGCTTTCTTGGGCTACCTCCGGTGGTTCGGGTTTCCGCGGTTCCCGCAAGTCCACCCCGTTCGCTGCTCAAGTAGCTGCTGAACGTGCTGGCCAAGCTGCGCTGGAATACGGCCTGAAAAACCTCGACGTTAACGTCAAAGGTCCAGGTCCAGGTCGTGAGTCTGCTGTCCGTGCTTTGAACGGCTGTGGCTATAAGATCGCCAGCATCACCGACGTGACGCCAATCCCGCACAACGGGTGCCGTCCGCCGAAGAAGCGCCGCGTGTAATCCAGGAGATTGTAAAGAATGGCTCGTTACATTGGTCCAAAATGCAAACTCGCTCGTCGCGAAGGCACCGATCTCTTCTTGAAGAGCGGCGTGCGCGCGATCGAATCGAAGTGCAACATTGAAGCAGCACCTGGTATCCACGGCCAACGCCGCGGTCGCCAGTCCGATTACGGCACCCAACTGCGTGAAAAGCAGAAGGTCCGTCGTATTTACGGCGTTCTCGAGCGTCAGTTCAGCGGCTACTACAAAGAAGCTGCTGGCAAAAAAGGTGCAACCGGTGAAAACCTGCTGCAACTGCTCGAATGCCGTCTGGACAACGTTGTATACCGTATGGGCTTTGGTTCGACTCGTGCCGAATCCCGTCAGCTGGTATCGCACAAGTCGATCAGCGTTAACGGTCAGACCGTAAACGTTCCGTCCTACCAGGTTCGTGCTGGTGACGTGGTCGCAGTTCGCGAGAAAGCAAAAAACCAACTTCGCATTGTCCAAGCTATCGATCTGTGTGCCCAACGTGGCCGCGTAGAATGGGTAGAAGTAGACACTGAGAAGAAGTCGGGCGTTTTCAAGAACGTTCCTGCTCGCAGTGATCTGTCCGCCGACATCAACGAAAGCCTGATTGTCGAGCTCTACTCCAAGTAAGGGCTAGAAAATAGGTGCATCCATGCAGATTTCGGTAAATGAGTTCCTGACACCCCGCCACATTGATGTGCAGGTTGTCAGTCCAACCCGCGCTAAAATTACGCTCGAGCCTCTCGAGCGTGGTTTTGGCCACACCCTGGGCAACGCGCTGCGCCGCATCCTGTTGTCCTCAATGCCCGGCTGTGCAGTAGTCGAGGCCGAGATTGACGGTGTGCTCCACGAGTACAGCGCCATCGAAGGTGTACAGGAAGACGTAATTGAAATCCTGTTGAACCTTAAAGGTCTGGCTATCAAGCTGCACGGCCGTGACGAAGTTACGCTGACCTTGTCGAAGAAGGGTTCGGGGGTGGTTACCGCTGCCGATATTCAGCTGGATCATGATGTCGAGATCGTTAACCCCGATCACGTAATCGCTAACCTGGCGTCTAACGGCGCCCTGAACATGAAGCTCACCGTAGCTCGTGGTCGTGGTTATGAACCGGCCGACTCGCGTCAGAGCGATGAAGACGAAAGCCGCAGCATTGGTCGCTTGCAGCTTGACTCTTCGTTCAGCCCGGTTCGCCGTATCGCATACGTGGTGGAAAACGCCCGTGTCGAACAGCGTACTAACCTGGACAAGCTGGTTATTGATCTGGAAACCAACGGTACCCTGGATCCTGAAGAGGCTATCCGCCGCGCTGCAACCATTCTGCAACAGCAGTTGGCTGCGTTCGTCGACCTCAAAGGTGACAGCGAACCAGTGGTAATCGAGCAGGAAGACGAGATCGATCCGATCCTGCTTCGCCCGGTTGACGATCTGGAACTGACTGTACGTTCGGCTAACTGCCTTAAGGCGGAAAACATTTACTACATCGGTGATCTGATTCAGCGTACCGAAGTAGAACTGTTGAAGACTCCGAACCTGGGCAAGAAATCCTTGACTGAAATCAAGGACGTTCTGGCCTCCCGCGGTCTGTCCCTCGGCATGCGCCTCGACAACTGGCCGCCTGCAAGTCTTAAGAAGGACGACAAGGCGACTGCCTGATCGTCGTAATCACCGAACGTGAGTTTGGTAAGGAATGAACCATGCGTCATCGTAAAAGTGGTCGTCACCTGAGCCGTACCAGCTCGCACCGCAAGGCCATGTTCCAAAACATGGCGGTGTCGCTGTTCGAGCACGAGCTGATCAAAACTACACTGCCGAAAGCTAAAGAACTGCGTCGCGTTGCTGAGCCGCTGATCACTTTGGCCAAGACAGACAGCCTGGCTAACCGCCGTCTGGCTTTCGACCGTACTCGTTCGAAAGCTATCGTTGGTAAGCTCTTCAACGACCTGGGCAAGCGTTACGCTACCCGTGAGGGTGGCTACCTGCGCATCCTCAAGTGCGGTTTCCGCACTGGCGACAACGCGCCTATGGCGTACGTCGAGTTGGTTGATCGTGCTACTGCCGGCGAAGCTGTAAGCGCCGAGTAAGACGAGTCTGTAACGAAGAACCGGGCCTAGCGCCCGGTTTTTTGTGCGCGTAACAAAAGCGCGATATGTACAAGTTTCCCTATGGAGCAAGGGGCACTATGCGTATTGCCTTGGTTGGTAGTAATTTTCTATTGAAGTCCGCAATTTAATAAATTTGTGGGTGTCATGCCGTTGATCAATACTCCCTCCAAGCCGATTAGCCGGCAGTTTCAATTCCGACCTGAGGAAGATTGCGCATGAGCCAGAATAAAATCCTTACCACCGCCAGCGGCGCTCCCGTTGCGGATAATCAGAACTCCCGTTCCGCCGGCCCCCGTGGCCCACTGCTGCTCGACGACTTTCACCTGATCGAGAAGCTCGCTCACTTCAACCGTGAAAATATTCCGGAGCGCCGTGTACACGCCAAAGGTTCGGGCGCCTATGGTACGTTCACCGTTACCCAAGACATCACTCAATACACTAGCGCCAAGCTGTTCGAGTCAGTAGGTAAGCAAACGCCGACCTTCCTGCGGTTCTCCACTGTGGGTGGCGAGCGCGGTTCGGCTGACACTGAGCGCGACCCACGCGGTTTCGCCTTGAAGTTTTACACCGAGGAAGGCAACTGGGACATCGTTGGCAACAACACGCCGGTGTTCTTCATCCGCGACCCGCTGAAATTCCCCGATTTCATCCATACCCAAAAGCGCTTGCCGCAAAGCAACCTGAAAAGCGCGCAGATGATGTGGGATTTCTGGTCGCACTCCCCAGAGGCGCTGCACCAGGTCACCATCTTGTTTTCGGACCGTGGCATCCCGGACGGCTACCGCCACATGCACGGCTTCGGCAGTCACACCTACAGCCTGATTAACGCCAAGGGCGAGCGCCACTGGGTGAAATGGCACTACAAGACCAAGCAAGGCATCAAGAACCTGGCACCGGCTGAAGCTGCGCGCCTGGCGGGTACCGACCCAGACTACGCCCAGCGCGATCTGTTCGGCGCAATCGAGCGCGGTGACTTCCCGAAATGGCGCGTCTGCATCCAGGTCATGACCGAGGCCCAGGCCAATGCTCATTACGAAAACCCTTTCGATGTAACCAAGACCTGGTCGCAGAAGGAGTTCCCCCTGATCGAGGTGGGTGAGCTGGAACTCAACCGCAACCCGCAGAACTATTTCGCTGAAGTGGAACAAGCCGCGTTCGGCCCAAGCAATATGGTTCCGGGCGTTGGCCTGTCGCCAGACCGTATGCTGCAAGGACGCGTCTTTGCCTACGCAGATGCTCATCGGTACCGCGTTGGCACCAATCACCAGCAGCTGCCGGTGAACGCCCCACGTAACCCCGTCAATAGCTATCAGCGTGACGGTTCGATGGCCTTTGGCAGCAACGGTGGCGCAGCGCCCAACTACGAGCCAAACAGCTACGCCGATGCGCCTAAGCAGGCGCCACACTACGCGGAGCCCGCATTGGCCTTGAGCGGCGCTGCAGATCGTTACGATCATCGCGAAGATACCGATTACTACAGCCACGCCGGCGCGCTGTTCCGCTTGATGAGCGACGAGCAGAAAGCGCTGCTTACCAGCAACATCGCCGGTGCGATGAGCGGCGTTTCCAATGATGTGGTCCAGCGCCAACTGCAGCATTTCTATAAGGCGGACCCCGCTTATGGAGAAGCAATCGCAAAGGCACTGGGTGTATCGCTTAACTGACTCTAAACGATAAGCAGAACCGCCCTCATTTGGGCGGTTTTTGCGTTATTTCAGCTACTTTTCTCCGGAAATCTTCGCTTTTCTGCCGTTGATCCCGTGACCTTCAAGTCATCATGGTTCAAACTACAGACTTTCAAGCAGGGAGATGTAGGGCGATGCAAGGTCACCCCGACGTAATCGATTACCTCAACACGTTGCTGACGGGCGAACTGGCAGCTCGTGACCAATATTTCATCCATTCGCGCATGTACGAAGACTGGGGCTTTACCGAGCTCTACGAACGTATCAATCATGAGATGGAAGAAGAGGCGCAGCACGCTGACGCACTGATGCGCCGTATCCTCATGCTCGAAGGTACGCCACGTATGCGCCCCGACGACTTGGATGTGGGCACCACGGTGCCGGATATGCTCGCTGCTGACCTTCGCCTGGAATACAAGGTCAGGGCCGCGCTCTGCAAGGGCATTGAGCTGTGCGAGCAGCACAACGACTATGTCACTCGTGAAATCCTGCGAGTGCAGTTGAATGACACCGAAGAAGATCACACCTACTGGCTGGAAAAGCAGTTGGGTCTGATCAAGCTGATCGGCCTGGAAAATTACCTGCAATCGCAGTTCTGATTCCGGCTGCAAAAAAGCCCCTGCCACCGATGAGGTGACAGGGGCTTTTTATTGGGCCCGATAAATCAGGCCCGGTCACGCTCCAGCAGCGGCTTCAGGTAGTAGCCAGTATGGGACTGTGACATTTCGGCGACTTGCTCCGGTGTACCGACCGCAATGATCTGGCCGCCCTTGGAACCGCCCTCCGGTCCGAGGTCTACCAGCCAGTCGGCCGTCTTGATCACGTCCAGGTTGTGCTCGATAACTACCACTGTGTTGCCGTGATCTCGCAAGCGGTGCAGCACGTCCAGCAGTTGCTGGATATCGGCAAAGTGCAGGCCCGTGGTGGGTTCATCAAGGATGTACAGGGTTTTGCCCGTATCTCGTTTGGACAACTCACGGGACAACTTCACCCGCTGCGCTTCACCACCCGATAGCGTGGTCGCCGACTGCCCCAGCTTGATATAAGACAGGCCAACATCCATCAACGTCTGCAGCTTGCGCGCCAGCGCCGGAACCGCATCGAAGAACACCCGGGCTTCCTCGATGGTCATCTCCAGGGTTTCGTGGATGTTCTTGCCCTTGTATTTGATTTCCAGGGTTTCGCGGTTATAGCGTTTGCTCTTGCACACGTCGCACGGCACGTAGATATCCGGCAGGAAGTGCATCTCTACCTTGATCAAGCCGTCGCCTTGGCAGGCTTCACAGCGACCGCCCTTGACGTTGAACGAGAAGCGGCCCGGCCCATAACCCCGCGAGCGGGATTCCGGAACGCCGGCAAACAGCTCGCGAATCGGCGTGAACAGCCCGGTATACGTCGCTGGGTTGGAACGCGGCGTACGGCCAATCGGGCTCTGGTCGATATCGACCACCTTGTCTAGGTGTTCCAGGCCCTTGATGCTGTCGTGGGCCGCCGCTTCCTGGGTAGTGGCACCGTTCAGGGCGGTGGCACTCAATGGGAACAGCGTGTTGTTGATCAGCGTCGACTTGCCCGAACCGGAAACACCGGTCACACAGGTCAGCAGGCCCAGGGGAATTTCCAGGTCCACATTGCGCAAGTTGTTGCCACGGGCACCCTTGAGGTGCAAGGCCATCTTCTTGTTGCGCGGAGTACGTTTGGCCGGCACTTGAATTTTGACCCGGCCAGACAGGTATTTACCGGTCAGGGAGTCCGGATGAGCCATTACTTCGGCAGGTGTGCCTTCGGCGACAATATGCCCGCCATGTATGCCAGCCCCCGGGCCGATATCAACGACGTAATCCGCCAGGCGAATAGCGTCTTCATCGTGCTCGACCACAATTACCGTGTTGCCGATATCCCGCAGGTGTTTCAGCGTACCCAGCAGGCGATCATTGTCACGTTGGTGCAGGCCAATCGACGGCTCGTCGAGGATGTACAACACGCCCACCAGCCCTGCGCCGATCTGGCTGGCCAGGCGAATCCGCTGGGCCTCGCCACCCGACAAGGTATCAGCACTGCGATCCAGCGATAGATAGTCCAGGCCGACGTTGACCAGGAACTGCAGACGTTCGCGAATTTCCTTGAGGATCTTGTCGGCAATCTCCCCGCGGCGGCCGGTCAGCTTGAGCACGCCAAAGTATTCACAGGCATCGCCGATTGGCAGGTTGGTCACCGCCGGCAACGTCTTCTCGCCAACCCACACATGCCGCGCTTCACGGCGCAGGCGAGTGCCGCGACAATCAGGGCAAGGTTGGGTGCTGAGGAATTTCGCCAGTTCTTCACGTACGCTCGCCGACTCGGTCTCGCGATAGCGACGTTCCAGGTTTGGCACGATGCCTTCGAACGGGTGCGAACGTTTGACGATATCGCCCCGGTCGTTCAGGTATTTGAAGTCGACATTCTGCGAACCACTGCCATTGAGGATGACCTTCTGCTGGTCAGCCGGCAATTGGTTGAACGGCACCTCCAGGCTGAACTTATAGTGGGACGCCAACGACCCCAGCATCTGGAAGTAATAGACGTTGCGCCTGTCCCAGCCGCGTATCGCCCCCTCGGCCAAGGTCAGTTCGCCATTGACCAGGCGCTTGATGTCGAAGAACTGCTTAACGCCCAGACCATCGCAGGTCGGGCAGGCGCCGGCCGGGTTGTTGAAGGAAAACAGCTTGGGTTCCAGTTCGCTGATAGCGTGGCCGCAGATCGGGCAGGCAAAGCGCGCAGAGAAAATGACCTCTTCGCCCGGCTCATCGTCCATCGGCGCCACCAGGGCAATACCGTCTGCCAGCTTCAGCGCGGTCTCGAACGACTCCGCCAGGCGCTGCTGCAGATCGGCACGCACCTTGAAGCGGTCGACTACTACATCGATGGAGTGCTTCTTCTGCTTGTCGAGCTTCGGCGCTTCATCCAGCTCATAGAGCTTGCCGTTGATGCGGGCGCGCACGAAACCTTGCGCCCGCAGCTCTTCAAAGACCGACAGGTGCTCACCCTTGCGCTCGCGGATGACGGGCGCCAGCAGCATCAGCTTGGCACCTTCCGGCTGGGTCAGGACCAGGTCGACCATCTGGCTGACGGTCTGGGCTTCCAGCGGAATATCGTGGTCCGGGCAGCGGGGAATACCCACCCGTGCATACAGCAGACGCAGGTAATCGTAAATTTCGGTAATGGTGCCCACGGTGGAGCGCGGGTTATGGGACGTCGACTTCTGCTCTATGGAAATGGCCGGCGACAAACCTTCGATGGTGTCGACGTCGGGCTTTTCCATCATTGACAGGAACTGCCGGGCATAGGCCGACAGCGATTCCACATAGCGCCGCTGGCCTTCGGCGTACAGCGTGTCGAACGCCAGGGACGATTTGCCCGAGCCGGACAGGCCGGTGATAACGATCAATTTGTCCCGGGGCAGGGTCAGGTCGATGTTCTTCAGGTTGTGGGTTCTAGCCCCACGAATCAGGATCTTGTCCAAGATGGCCTCGCACGGCGGGCGTAAATAATGCCGGAGTATACGGCTAAAGACTGGATGAATATACACTGTCAAAAGGCCGCTTGCAGCCTTACATGAAAGCTGCGCGGCAAAGCGCCGCATATACCCCCTCAATCGATGGGACTGGTAGAATCGCCGCCGGTTCACACGAGGTTTTTCCATGCACGATCCCCATAGCGAACGCATGAGTAGCGGCGAGACCCGAGCGGCAAGCGGTCTGGCCCTGGTGTTCGCCTTCCGTATGCTGGGCATGTTCATGGTGTTGCCGGTGCTGGCGACCTATGGGATGGATCTCGCCGGCGCGACCCCCGCATTGATCGGCCTGGCGATTGGCGCCTATGGCCTGACCCAGGCGATCTTCCAGATTCCGTTCGGCATCATTTCCGACCGTATCGGCCGGCGCCCGGTGATTTACCTGGGGCTGATCGTGTTCGCCCTCGGCAGTGTGCTCGCGGCGCAGTCTGATTCGATCTGGGGCGTGATCGCCGGACGTATCCTGCAGGGCGCCGGGGCGATTTCGGCCGCGGTAATGGCGCTGCTGTCGGACCTGACCCGCGAACAGCATCGCACCAAGGCCATGGCCATGATCGGCATGACCATCGGTTTGTCGTTTGCCGTGGCAATGGTGGTCGGCCCGCTGCTGACGCGCGCGTTCGGCCTGCATGGGTTGTTTCTTGCCACCGGCGGCATGGCGTTGTTCGGTATCGTGATCGTGGCCTTTATGGTGCCGCGCTCTACCGGCACGCTGCAGCACCGTGAATCCGGCGTCGCGCGCCAGGCGCTGTTGCCGACCCTCAAGCATCCGGACCTGTTGCGCCTGGATTTAGGTATCTTCGTGTTGCACGCAATGCTGATGTGCAGCTTCGTCGCCTTGCCCCTGGCCCTGGTGCAAAAAGCCGGGTTGCCCAAGGAGCAGCACTGGTGGGTCTACCTGACCGCGCTGTTGGTTTCGTTCTTCGCCATGATCCCGTTCATCATCTACGGCGAGAAGAAACGCAAAATGAAACGAGTTTTACTCGGCGCCGTCGCGACATTGATGCTCACTGAACTATTCTTCTGGCAGTTCGGCGACAGCCTGCGGGCGCTGGTGATCGGTACGGTGGTGTTCTTCACCGCGTTCAACCTGCTGGAGGCGTCATTGCCTTCGCTGATCAGCAAGGTTTCACCGGCCGGTGGCAAGGGCACGGCGATGGGCGTGTATTCCACCAGCCAGTTCCTCGGTTCGGCGCTGGGTGGGATCATGGGCGGCTGGATGTTCCAGCATGGCGGTTTGTCGGTTGTGTTCCTCGGATGCGCCGGGCTGGCTGCACTTTGGCTGGCCTTTGCTGTTACCATGCGCGAACCTCCGTATGTGACGAGCCTGCGCCTGCCGTTATCGCCTGAAGCGATGCGCGAAGCTGGCCTGGCCGAGCGCCTCAAGGCCGTCGTTGGAGTAACGGATGCAGTAGTGATCGCGGAAGAAGCTGCGATTTACATCAAATTGGACACCGAATTATTGGATCGCGCGACGCTCGAGCAACTGGTCAACCCAGTGCCGACAGCGCGCCCAGCCTAGGAGAACGTTATGGCCCGTGGGGTTAACAAAGTCATATTGGTCGGTACATGCGGCCAGGATCCCGAAGTTCGCTACCTGCCGAACGGTAACGCCGTGACCAACCTGAGTCTGGCGACCAGCGAACAGTGGACCGACAAGCAGACTGGCCAGAAGGTCGAGAAAACCGAATGGCACCGTGTGTCGATGTTCGGCAAGGTTGCCGAGATCGCCGGTGAGTATCTGCGCAAAGGTTCGCAGGTGTACATCGAAGGCAAATTGCAGACCCGCGAGTGGGAAAAAGACGGCATCAAGCGTTACACCACCGAAATCGTGGTCGATATGCAAGGCACCATGCAACTGCTGGGCGGCCGTCCACAGGGCGATCAACAGGGCCAGGGCGGCATGTCCAACTCGGCACCGCGTCCACAGCAGTCGCGTCCGCAGCCAAGCCAGCAGCCTCAGCGTGAGTCGCGCCCAGCGCCACAACAGGCCGCGCCGCAGCCAGCTCCGGATTTCGACAGCTTTGATGACGATATCCCGTTCTGAGGCCTAAACCTCCAGACACAACAAAACCCCCGATAGCCTGGCGTCGGGGGTTTTTTATGGGCGATGCTTAACCACCAAGAGAGGAGAATCCTATGACCTGGTCCGCCAAGCAATACACGATGTTCGAGCAGCAACGCACGCGCCCCGTCCGCGACCTGGTGGCGGCGATTCCCAATACCGACGTGGGCACAGCCGTCGATTTGGGCTGTGGCCCCGGCAATTCCACCCAGGTGCTGACCGAGCGCTTTCCCCATGCGCACATCACCGGCATGGACAGCTCCGACGACATGTTGATCGACGCGCGCAAACGCTTGCCGACGCTCAGCTTCGAATTGGCGGATATCGGCGCCTGGACCCCGGCGCAGCAGTTCGACGTGATTCTCGCCAATGCTTCCCTGCAGTGGCTGCCTGACCACGCCACGCTCTATCCGCATCTGGTCCATCAACTGACCCCCGGCGGCACGCTGGCGATACAGACGCCGGACAACCTCGACGAGCCTGCCCACCGGCTCGCCCGCGAAGTCGCGGCGCAGGGACCATGGGCTGCAAAGATCGGCGCGGTCAAGCATAACGAGCGACATTCGGCGAGCTATTACTACGAGCTGCTGAGTCGGTACTGCACTACCGTCGACGTATGGCGCACCACCTACCAACATCCGCTGGCAGACCACGCGGCCGTGGTGGAGTGGTTCAAGGCTTCAGGGCTGCGACCCTTCCTGGCCCCCCTGAATGATGGCGAACAAGCTGCGTTCCTGCAGGAGTACCAGGCGCGGATTAGCAACGCTTACCCAGCCCTGAGCGACGGCACCGTGTTGCTGCCATTCCCGCGCCTGTTCATCATCGCCACGCGCTGAGGTTACTCAGCGGCGGTCAAGCCACCGCCGCTTGGGCCTTCAGATAGTCATTTGTCGACACCACGCCCGCATACCCGAAGGCCAGCGACGCCATGTATGCGCCATGCACTTGCGCGGCGGGAATCACCTGCCCATTGAATTCCTGGTCGCGGGTCGCGCACGCATCGTGGATCACCGTGACCTTGTAGCCCAAGTCCGCTGCTGCCCGCACCACCGCATCGATGCACATATGGCTCATACTGCCGACCACAACCACGTCGGTGATGCTGCGCTGTTCCAGCA
Source organism: Pseudomonas sp. R11-23-07 (assembly GCF_003852295.1). Lineage (NCBI taxonomy): Bacteria > Pseudomonadati > Pseudomonadota > Gammaproteobacteria > Pseudomonadales > Pseudomonadaceae > Pseudomonas > Pseudomonas sp. R11-23-07. Next base: position 5,026,922 of record NZ_CP027761.1, on the reverse strand, counting down.
ACTCGCGCAGGTTGGTCTGGCGAAAAGCATTCACAAAATGCTTGAGCACCACCGGCTCATTGCCCTGGTTCAGCACTTTGGCATGCAGATGAGCACCTTCTGAGCCCGGCGTGAAGAACGGCGCGTCATCGCCTTCGAACTCGTGACGAACGTGAATCACGGCATCCCCGGCCTGACGAAAGGCCTGCAGCACTCGCGCAGCGTTGTCCGCGGCGGCCTCCACACCATCAAGCGGCCACTTGCCCTGGGGGAAGTAGTCGTTCTGGACATCGATCAGGATGAGTGCTTGCTTGGCCATGTGAATTGCCTCGTGATGGGTTGATAGGCCCAGTATCTTAGCTGGCGCCGTCGCCGGATATGGGGTGCGATTCATGTGAATCGTGCAGAACGCCGCATACCCGCAGCAGCGTCGTGCAGAATGACGCAGGCTAACTGCTATTGCGTTTGCTCCAACTGTTTGATTTTCAAACGATCCTCCTCAACCAGATATTGGCCTGATCCCTGCTACGCTTCCCCCACATACATGGCCGAATGCCAAGGGGGACGCATGACCCCAATTTCACCGAAAAAATGGCTAGTCGCTCACTCGACACGCGCTGGCGCACCCCAGCATGAAGTCGACACCAATCGCGCCCTGGCGCGCTGGCTGGCGCAGATACTGGGGCTCAAGTTCGGCGGCAGCTACGATCCACAGAAGCATGCTGGCCGCGATCTGTACCTGCTTCCCACACAAACCCTGGTGGGGGCGGCCCAAGCCCGCGCGCTCAATATCAAGGGCCCGCAAGACCTGTGGGGCGGTTATGTCGATCACGGGTTCATCTGCACCAAAGCCATCAGTCATGGCCTGCTGGGCCCAGAAGCCAAGGCGCCGGAAGGCTGGTCGCCGTTGTTCAGTGAGCGGGTGCGCGACGTGGTACTCGATGGCTTGAGTGTCTTCGCTGTGGAGGATGCACGGCCGGCCGCCACGCGCTTGCTCTACAGCGGGCCGATTCGCTTGAAACCCGTGAACGCCTGCGCTGGGCGCGGCCAGCAAGTCATTCGCAGCCTCGACGAATTCGACGCCCTATTAGCGCGTCCCGAAGCGGCGGGGATGTTCGACGATGGCGTGGTGCTGGAACAAGACCTGCACGACGTGGTCACTCACAGTGTAGGCCAGAGCTTTATTGGCGATCAGGTGCTGAGCTACTGCGGCGAGCAATACCTGACCCGGGACGGGCAGGGGGAGGACGTTTATGGCGGCTCTCAACTGCTGGTGGTGCCCGGTGGCTACGACGACCTGCTCACGCTGGACCTGCCCGATGATGTGCGTGAAGCCGTCAGGCAAGCACAGGTCTTCGACAGTGCTGCCGACGAAGCCTACCCGGGCTTCTACGCCTCGCGGCGCAACTACGACATCGCCCAGGGCCTGGACAGCGACGGCCAGCGCCGCAGTGGCGTGCTCGAGCAATCCTGGCGCATGGGCGGGGCCAGCAGCGCGGAAGTCGCGGCGCTGCAGAGCTTTATCAACAACCCGAGCCTTACGGCGATCCGTGTGGCCTCGGTGGAAACCTACGTGGACCAGGCGCTGCCGGCGGATGCCATCGAGGTGTACCGAGGCCCGGCTGAAAACAGCGATTTTTTACTCAAATACGTGACGGTTGAGGCTTATGACGGCTAGAAGCGAGAGCATTGCGATCGATATAGACGACGAACAGATGAGCGGGACCTTCCTGAGCCCCAAATCCAAAGTGCCGGGCGTGCTGTTCGTGCATGGCTGGGGCGGGAGCCAGGAGCGCGACCTGGAACGGGCCAAAGGCATCGCGGGGCTCGGTTGCGTGTGTCTGACCTTCGACCTGCGCGGCCACGCCGGCACCGGGATCCCGCTGTCCCGCGTGACCCGTGAAGATAACCTGCGCGACCTGCTGGCCGCCTATGACCGCCTGCTGTCCCACCCGGCGATCGACACCTCGGCGGTGGCGGTGGTGGGCACCAGCTACGGCGGCTACCTGGCGGCCATCCTCACCTCATTGCGCCCGGTGCGCTGGCTGGCGTTGCGTGTGCCGGCGCTGTACCGCGACCAGGAATGGCTCAAGCCCAAGCGTGACCTGGATAAAGCCGACCTGATGGACTACCGCAGCACCCTGGTGCGTGCCGAAACCAACCGCGCCTTGCATGCCTGCGCGCAATTTACCGGCGATGTACTGATCGTCGAATCGGAAACCGACGACCACGTGCCCCACGCCACCATCATGAGCTACCGCGCGGCGTGCCAGCAGACCCATTCCCTGACCCATCGCATCATCGACGGCGCCGACCATTCATTGAGCGATCCGGTGTCGCAGCAGGCCTACACCTCGATCCTGGTGGACTGGATCACCGAGATGGTAGTGGGCGAGCGGTTGAGCATCATTCAGTCGCAATAAGCCAGTGACGTAGATCGTTCCCATGCTCTGCGTGGGAATGCCTCCCGGGACGCTCCGCGTCCAGCCAAGCTAATGCGCACGGGTGACGCAGAGCGTCCCGGGCTGCATGGCCACGCGGAGCGTGGGGACGATCAGTCTGTCTGTTTCAACTTCGTATCAGGCTGTCTTCTTGACCCGCAACGCCTTGGCCTTCGCTTCCACACCCAAATACATCACCAGTGCGATCAGCAGCGGGCAAATAAAATAGATCGCCCGATAAGCAATCAACCCGGCCAGCAAACTCCCGCGTGACGCCTCATGCTGCAACAGCCCAATGAATACCGCTTCGAGCACGCCAAGCCCCGCCGGAATATGCGTGAGCACCCCGGCAATCGCGCTGATCAGCAGCACTCCCAGCACCAGCGGATAGTCCAGTTTCGACGGCAACAGTGTGAAAATCACCGCCGCCATCAGCGCCCAATTCAACGCGCCCAGCATCAATTGCAAACACGCCATGCGCAGCGACGGCAGGTTGATTTCCATGCCGCGAATCGTCCACGCGCGCTTTTTCGAAAACCGGCAGGCGGCCAGGTAGCCCAGGCTGGCCAGTACCAGCAGCGCGCCGATGCCTTGCAGTGCCGTGGTGCTGACCTTCCAGCCCGGCGGCATGGTGACCAGGCCGCTGCTGAAAATCACCCCCGAGATAGCCATATAGCCGAACCAGTTGGTCGCCAGGCTCAGTCCCAGGATCTTGGCGATGTTGCTGGTGCTCACCCCCAGGCGCGAGTACAGGCGATAACGCATCGCGATGCCGCCCACCCACGCGCTCAGGTTGAGGTTGAACGCGTAGCTGATGATCCCCACCGGCAGGATCTGCTTCCAGCGCAACGGCTGACGAATGTAGGTGCGGCCGATCAAGTCAAAGCAGGCGTAGACGATAAAGCTGCACACGGTGAGCGCGCTGGCGATCAGCAAGGTGCGCACTTTGAATTCGCTCAGGGTCTGCAGCACTTCGCTCCAGTCGATGCGCCGGGCAAGCAGGGTGAACAGCACGATCAGCAGCAGGAAGAACGCAATGGTCAGGGGTTTCTTCCAGCGCTGGAACCGTGAGCCGTGTTTTTCAGACGTCATGGGCCGGACTCTCAATGGGTTTCAAACGCGGTTTGTGCGCTGGCAGCCAGCCGGTCAGGACCGGGAAATGACGCATTACATGAAACACCAGGAAACCCACGGTCAGGCGCCACAACCACAGGCGGGGTTTGCGCTTCTCCGGCATGGTCTGGCAGTGGTTTCTGGCCAGCGCTTCGAGGCTTTCGTACAACTGCTGATTGAACGCCCGATCCCGAATCAGCACATTGGCTTCCAGGTTCAATGCCAGGCTCAACGGGTCCAGATTACTTGAGCCCACCGTACTCCAGTCATCGTCCACCAAGGCGACCTTGCCGTGCAGCGGGCGCTGGCAGTATTCATGAATCACCACGCCATCCTTGAGCAGATAGTCATAGAGCATGCGCGCCGCCAGCTTGGCGAGCAGCACATCCGGCTGGCCTTGCATGATCAACTGGACGTGCACGCCACGGCGGGCGGCGTTGCGGATTTCGCGCAGCAGGCGGTAGCCGGGGAAGAAATACGCGTTGGCGATCACGGCGCGTGTACGGGCTTTGCTCAGGGCGTGGATATAGGCTTCTTCGATGTCATCGCGATGCTGCACGTTGTCGCGATAAATCAGGCGCACCAAGCCGTCTTCCTCAGACGTGGCCCACGGCGCAGGGCGTTGCGGGCGCCGCCGCCAGCCACGCCGAGTGCGCACCTGACGACCACTTTGCGCCAGGGCGAAGTGGTGCAGGTCGGCTACTGCCGGGCCGACGATTTGCACCGCATAATCCTGCTTGGCTTCAGGGCCGAAGTCGCCCAGGTGGTCGGCGGAAAAGTTGATGCCGCCGATGAAGGCCACAGCGGCATCCACCACCACTATTTTGCGGTGCAGGCGGCGAAACCAGTTGGTGCGGATGCCCAGCGTTTTCGAGGCCGGATCGAACATCTGCACCGCCACCCCGGCCTCGGCCAGCTCGCGCAAAAACGAAACACTCAATTCGCCGCAACCAAAGCCATCAAGGCTGGCAACCACCTTTACCCCGCGCTGCGCCGCCTCGATCAAGATGTCTTTGAGCTCAAAGCCGACCTTGTCTTCGAAGAGGATAAACGTCTCCAGCAGAATCTCGCGCTGTGCCGCGCGCATGGCCTCGAACACCTTGGGGAAGTAGGCCTCGCCATTCTCCAGCAGTTCGATTTGATTGCCACTCTGCCAGCCGTAATCCAGGTCACGCGCCTTGGCGTCATCCGGCGGTTGATCGGTGGCGATATGTTCTACAGCAACGTTCATAGCTCAATCTCCACCGACAGCGGCACATGGTCCGAGAGGTGCGACCAGGGCCGCGTGGTCAGCACGCGGGGGTTATGCACCTTCAAATTGCGCACGTAAATGCGGTCCAGCGGCAACAGCGGCAGGCGCGCCGGAAACGTGCGCGCAGGTTTGCCCAGGGTGTCGGCGAAGACCTCCTTGAGGCCGCTTTGGCTGAGGTCGGCGCGCTGGCGCCAGTCGTTGAAATCGCCGGCGACCACCAGCGGCGCGTCAGCCGGAATCTCGCTGATGCGCTGCTCCAGCAAGCGCAATTGCTGCTGGCGATGCACCTCACGCAAGCCCAGGTGGATGCAGATCGCATGCACCTGCTGCCCGCTGCCCGGCAGGCGCAGGACGCAATGCAGCAGGCCACGGTTTTCATGGCCGCTTTGGGAGATGTCGAGGTTGTCGTGACGGATGATCTGGAATTTCGACAGCAACGCGTTGCCGTGGTCGCCGTGGGGGTAGACCGCGTTGCGCCCGTAGGCGAACTGCGGCCAGATGCTGTCGGCGAGGAACTCGTACTGCGGCATCTTCGGCCAGTCGCTGTAGCGCTGGGGATGGCGCTCGTGGGTGCCGTGGATTTCCTGGAGGAACACCATGTCGGCGCCGACGCTGCGCACCGCTTCGCGCAGTTCGGGCAGGATGAAGCGTCGATTCAAGGCGGTGAAGCCCTTGTGGATATTGACCGTCAGCACGGTAAAGCGCGTGATGGCGGTGGTGGGCGTGGGCGGGATCAACTCCGGCTGGGTCATGCCAGCACCCCCGGCTCGGGCAGTCGTCCGGGCTCCGTCAGCAGGTTGGTATCCAGCCCGAAGCGCTGCAGCAATTGGCGGGCATCGTAAGGTGCGCGCACCTTGATGTCGTTGTCGAAAAAGCAGAATACGTCGCGCTGTTTGCGGGCGCGTGGCTTGTGTTTCGGATCAATCAGGTGCGCATCCGTGGGCTGTTTGCCGTGACGCCAACGCTCGATGCGGTCGCCCCAGCGCTTGAGGGCTTCGTCGGTATAGCCGCTGGCGTACAACTGTTTGTCGCCATGCAAACGCAGGTACATGAAGTTGGCGGTAACGTCTTCGGCATACGGCCACTTGCCAGCGGTGTCCGCCACCACCAGGGCCACGCCGTACTTATCCAACAGCTGCACGAACTCAGGCACCGCAAAACTTGCGTGACGAATTTCCACGGCATGGCGCATGGGTCGCTTGCCGTAGGCCTTCATGCTCGCCTTGCCATTCAGGCGCGGCTCATGCTGATGGGCGAGGGCGGCCGCCTGCTGGGTGTCGGTGGGCAGTTCGGCGAGGAAGGCTTCGAACAGGGGCGGGTCGAACTTGAAGCTGGGCGGGAACTGCCAAAGGATCGGCCCAAGCTTTTCTTTCAACTCCAGTACCCCGGAGGCGAAGAAATTCGCCATGGGCTTGTGCACCTCCCGCAGGCGCAGGATGTGCGTGATATAGCGTGGGGCCTTGACGCTGAACAGGAAGCCTTCAGGCGTGTCGGCATACCACTCGGCGTAGCGCTTGGGCGTTTGCAGCGCATAGAACGAACCGTTGATTTCAATGCCGTTGACGGCGCGTGACGCAAACTGCAACTCGCGTTTCTGGGTCAAGCCTTCGGGGTAGAAATCGCCCCGCCAGGGCGTGTAGCGCCAGCCGGAAATGCCGATATGAATCGCCGCCATGCTTACTCCCATTGATGTAGGGTCGATTGCCCTGCGTTTTGGGATGACTGTGAATTTTGACCGAAAGTTTCCACATTCCTACAAACGGTCGAGCGTCCGAAGGTAGGAAGCAGGTGGTTGAATCAGGGGAACGATCACGGCTCAAACCCGTCAGTTCCTAACAGACCCTCTGAAGGAGCCCGGTGTTTTGCTGAATTTCAAGACTGCATTACTGCTCGGCGCGCTGCTGTTCTGCGGCAATGGCGCACTGTATGCCGCAGCCACCGCGCCTGAGCCCGAAGCCCCGGCCAAGCCGGAATTGCTGGTGGAGGGCGGCCTGCTGGGGGCCATCAGCTCCAGCATCGACGATGTGCAGCAGAAGCTGGACCTCAACCAGAATTTCATCGACGAATGGCGCCTGCGCGCCGACCGCGCCGCCAACGAAGTAGGGCGGCTGGTCAACCAGACGGCCGCGCGCTCGCCGTGGAGCGTGGTCGGGGATTTTCTGTTGCTCTCGGCGGTGTGGATCGGCGCCTTTGCGCTGTTGACCCTGCTAGGGCGCCTGATCGTCCGGCGCTTGAGCCAGCGGGTGTTTTTCCAGCGCCGGGCGCGCCTGCTGGCGGTGCTGGGGTACGTGGTGCCTTACACCATCCCGGCGGTTATCTGCCTGCCGTTGACGCTGTCTGTCAGCCACTTTCTAGTCAACTCCGTGGGCCGGGCGCTGGCGCTGTGTTTTGCCTACGCCACCAGTAGCGGCATCTTTTCCACCTCAATGCTGCTGTGCGTCATTGTCATGTTCAACCTCGGCCACAAGCGCCCGGCGGTGCAGATCATTCGCGACTACTGCCCCAAACCGCTGTTTCTGATCGGCTTCCTCGCGGCCCTCAGCGATGCACTGACCAGCCCGCAGATCGCCCGCCAGTTCGGCGGCAATATCACCAGCAGCATCGCCGTGTTTACCGGCCTGTTCGCCACGCTGATCTTCGGCGTGCTGGTGGTGCGCCTGCGGCGTCCGGTGGCACATTTGATTCGTAATCGGCCGCTGGCCCAGCGCCTCAAACACCCGGCGTTGCAACAGTCATTGCGAGTATTTTCCGGGCTCTGGTATTGGCCGATTCTGCTGATGGTGCTGGTCTCGGCGATCAACCTGATCGGTGCCGGCGACGACAACCAAAAGGCCCTACGCTGTGCCTTGTTCACCACGATCCTGCTGATCGGCACCGTGTTCCTCAGTACCGTGCTGCAACACCTGTTCAAGTCGCGCAGCCAAGTGGCGATCCAGCGCAGCAGCGCGTACAAGGAGCGCTTCCTCAGCCTGTTGCACGCGATATTGCGCATCGTCATGGCCATCGCCTTTATTGAAATCCTCGGGCGGATCTGGGGCGTGTCGTTGTTCGAGTTTGCCCAGCGCAACTCGGTGGGCCGGGCGATCAGCGATTCCCTCAGCAGCATCGGCCTGATCCTGCTGATGACCTGGCTGTTCTGGGTGGTGCTTGATACGGCGATTCAGGAAGCGCTCAAACCCCCGGTGAACAAGCGCTCCAGCCGCCAGCCCAGCACCCGCGTGAAAACCATCCTGCCGCTGCTGCGTAACGCGGTGAAGATTATCCTCGTGGTGATTTGTGCGATCACCACCATGGCCAACCTGGGCATCAACGTCGCGCCGCTGCTGGCGGGTGCCGGTGTGGTCGGCCTGGCCATCGGTTTCGGTTCGCAGCAGTTGGTGCAGGACGTGATCACCGGCCTGTTCATCATCATCGAAGACACCTTGTCGATCGGCGACTGGGTGGTGCTCGACTCCGGCCATGCCGGCACCGTCGAGGGCCTGACCATCCGCACCCTGCGCCTGCGCGACGGCAAGGGCTTCGTGCATTCGGTGCCGTTCGGGCAGATCAAAGCCGTCACCAACCAGTCGCGGCAGTTCGCTTATGCGTTCTTCTCGGTGCAGTTCACCTACGACACCGATGTGGACAAAGCCGTGGAGCTGATCCGCGAGGCCGGGCAGTCGATCCGCGACGATGTGTTCCTCAAGTACAACCTGCAAGGGCCGCTGGAGGTGTTTGGGGTCGACAAGATGGACCTCAACGGCGTGGTGCTGACGGCGCAGTTCCGTACCGTGTCGGGTGGGCAATATGCGGTGAGCCGTGCGTTTAACCAGCGTCTGAAAAAGCTTGTGGATAACTGCGATGAGGTGCATTTCGCGCAGACTTATCCACAGCAGGTGTTGTTGCCCAAGCGCACTGCCCAAGTGGATGAGCCGGAGGCGGTGATGCTGACCGAGCAGCCTCGCTCGCAATAATTGTGTTGCTTTAGCTGAAGCCATCGGGGGCAAGCCCCCTCCCACATTTTGATCTGTGAACGCAATCAACTGTGGGAGGGGGCTTGCTCCCGATGAGGCCCTCAAACTCAATGCCGGATCAACTTCTCCTGCACCGCCTGCCGATCCACCTCCGACAAAATCTGCTGCTTACCGCCCACCATCACCGCCGCCGGCACCCCATCCCGATACACAATCCGATTGCCACTCACCGCCGGCACCTTGTTGCCTGGTAACAGCGTACCTACCAGATTCAACGGATCCGCCCCGCACACGGCAATCAAGCTGCCGTCGTGAGGGCGCCGCCTTACTTCGCGCAGCAACGGGATAGCCTCCGGCAATGCAAACTGCTCACCCGCCAACCCGCTGACAAACCGTCCGCCGCGAATTTCGCCCCGGGCCTCCAGCCGATGGAAAGTGCGCAGCAATTCGCGCCAGCTCGGCAGCCAGTCCGCCTCGCGCTCCAGCAAGCGCCAGAACACCACGCCATAGCGGCGCAGCAGGGTCATCGCCACATGTTCCAGCGTCTCGGCCGAATGCGCACCGGCGTCGCTCGGCGCGCGGCGGATCAAGGCCCAGCGCCCGGCGTCGTCCATGCCGCCGATAAACGCGCCGCGCCCACGCCGGCTGCTGCGCGCCTGGCGTTTGCTGGCGGGTGTGGTCAGGGCGCGCAGCCCGGCGAAGCTGTCGGCATTGACCAGGCCCGCGCCGACCAACTCCTGCAACGCGGTTTCCAGCTCGCTGCGCAGCAGATGGGCTTCATGCACCAGCTCATCGAAAAACAACGCGCCCTGTTCGCGCAGGGCTAAATGGACCTTTTGCGCCTTGGGCGACAGCGTTGTGCTGTCCGTCTGTTCGGTCAGCCCGCTCCACAGCGGCACCTGGCTGCGCGGCAACAGTACGATCGGCGTGCTGCGCAAGGCCATGGCGCTGGCCTTGTGGCTCAGGCGTGTCCACACCAGCTTGCCGCTGCGGCACAAGTCGTCGAGCCAGGTCGACGAGTAGTCCTTGATCCGCGCGCTGAGCAGGTCACTGTCCCAGGCCGAAGTAGCAGCGGCATAGCCTTCGAACTGACCGACGATTTGCGGCAACACCGCGCTGCCTTGGCCGCGCGTGTGGTCGGACAGGTGCTGCCAGTCGAACAGAAAACGCATGAAGTCCTGCAGCGCCACCGGTTCGATTTCCCGGCGCAGGCGCTTGACCGTGTAGCGATGAATACGCGCCAGCAGGTGCCGTTCGCACCATTGCTCCTCAACGGCGCCGGGGCTGAAGTGCCCGCGCAGCACATAGCCTTCCTGCTCCAGCCGCGCCAGAGCCTGGGCCACGGTGGCGGCGGGCAACGCCAGCGGCGCGGCAATCTCGGGCAGCGTCAACGGGCCGAAACCGCCCAGGCGTGCGCGCAGCACTTCTACCAACGCCTCATCGAATGTCCACGGCTCATCGAAACCGGGCAGCAGCGGCAGAGTGTGCGGGTAAATCGCCTGCAAACAGCTCAAGCGTTCCACGGCCACCCATAGGCCGTTGGGCAGCGGGTAAGCGCGTCCGGCCTCGGTCAATGCTTGCAGCCACTCGGCCCATTGCGGCGTGACTTCCTGGCCTGCAATGCAGGCAAGGCTCATCAGCGCTTCGTGCATTTCATCCGGCCCCTGGGGCGCCGGCCAGGCCTCTTCGCGTACGCCGGCGATGGCCTCGGCATCCAGTGCGCCGAGGTCGTCGGTACTTTGCGGGTCGCTCCAGCGGCGGTTGAGCACGGCCTGGGTGCGGCGTTCTTCCAGCGGCGCGTCATCGAGGAAGGTGTAGGGGCGCGCGCTGAGAATCTCGGCGGCCATCGGCGAAGGCGCGGGCAGGTCGCGGCTGACCATGCGAATGTCGCCCGCTTCCATGCGCCGCAGCAGGGCCAGCCAGCCATCGCTGTCCATGGCTTCGTGCAGGCAGTCGTCGAGGGTTTGTTCCACCAGCGGATGGTCGGGCACTTCGCGTTCGCCGGCGAGGTTTTCCAGGCAGGCAATCTGGTCGGGAAACACACTGGCGATCAGGTCTTCGCTTTTCATGCGCTGGATCTGCGGCGCCACCTTGCGCCCGCCGGTATAGCGCGGCAACGCCAGCGCCACGCCGGCGTTCCAGCGCCAGCGCACACCGAACAGCGGTGCATCCAGCACCGCCTGGATCAGCAGGTGCTCAGCGCTATTGCTGTTGAGGTAACGCCACACTTTATCGAGGGCGAAGCTGTGACTGGTGGACAGCGACAGCACGATCGCATTTTCGCTGGCCGCCGCTTGCAGCTCGAAGTTGAAAGTGCGGCAAAATCGCTTGCGCAGGGCCAGGCCCCAGGCGCGGTTGATGCGGCTGCCAAAGGGCGTGTGGATGATCAACTGGGTGCCGCCGGACTCGTCGAAAAACCGCTCCATGATCAACGTGTCCTGGGACGGCAACGCGCTGAGGGCCAGGCGTGCGCGGGCCAGGTAATCCAGTATTTGTTCGGCGCTGGCGCGGTTCAAACCCAGCGTATCAGTGAGCCAGCCCTGCGCCGGGAGCAGGTCGCCGGGGCTGGCGCTGAGCAGCTGATCCAGCTGCCCCTGCAAACGGGCCACCGCCGCCGACAACTCATTGCTGCGCCCCGGCGCTTCACCCAGCCAGAACGGAATGGTCGGCGGCTGGCCGTGGGCGTCCTCGACCCGCACCTTGCCGGCTTCTACCCGCAGGATGCGGTACGACGTATTGCCCAACTGGAAAATATCGCCCGCGATGCTTTCCACCGCGAAGTCTTCGTTGACGCTGCCGATGTTCAGGCTCTGGGGCTCCAGCAGCACGCTGTAGTCGGCGTTGTCGGGGATGGTGCCGCCGCTGGTCACCGCCGTGAGCCGGGCGCCACGGCGGCCGCGCAGGGTATGGGTCACGGCGTCACGGTGCAGATAAGCGCTGCGGATACCCTGGCGCCCGTTGTAGCCCTCGGCAAGCATGTGCAGCAGCGCCTGGTAGTGGCGCTGATCCAGCTCGGCATACGGCGCGGCGCGGCGGATCAGCGTCAGCAGGAGCGCTTCCGACCATTCGCGGGCGCTGACCTCGGCGATGATCTGCTGGGCCAGCACGTCCAGCGGCGCCACGGGGATGTGCAAGGTGTCGAGTTCGCCACGGCGTACGCAATCGAGGAGGGCGGCGCATTCGATCAGGTCGTCGCGGGTAGTGGCAAACAGGCGGCCCTTGGGCGTGCCGCCGACCTGATGCCCGGAGCGGCCGACCCGTTGCAGAAAGCCGTTGATCGAGCCGGGCGAGCCGATCTGGCAGACCAGGTCCACATCGCCGATATCAATCCCCAGCTCCAGGGACGCGGTAGCGATCAGCACTTGCAGCTCACCGGCCTTGAGGCGTTGCTCGGCGTCCAGGCGCATTTCCTTGGCCAGGCTGCCATGGTGGGCGGCCACCGCCGTTTTGCCCAGGCGCTCGCTCAGGTGCCGCGCCAGGCGTTCGGCCAGGCGTCGCGTGTTGACGAATATCAGGGTGGTGCGGTGTTCACGGGCCAGTTCGGCGAGGCGGTTATAGACCAGTTCCCACACATCATTGGCCATCACTGCCGAGAGCGGCACCGGTGGCACTTCTATATCCAGGTCGCGCGGGCGGGCGTGGCCGATGTCGACGATGGTGCATTCGCGCCCGGTGCCGACCAGAAACCGCGAGACCGCTTCGATGGGCTTTTGCGTGGCCGACAGGCCGATGCGCGTCAGCGGCTCGGCGCACAGCGCTTGCAGGCGCTCCAGGCTCAGCGCCAGGTGACTGCCACGCTTGCCGGCGGCAATCGCATGGATTTCATCGACGATCACCGTGCGCGTGCTGGCGAGCATCTGCCTGCCCGAGTCCGAACCGAGCAGCACATACAGCGATTCCGGGGTGGTGACCAGGATATGCGGCGCGCGCTTGCGCATCTGGGCGCGATCTTTTTGCGGGGTGTCGCCGGTGCGCACTGCGGTGCGGATCACCAACGGCGGCAGGCCTTGTTTCTCGAGGTGCTCGGTGATGCCTGCCAGTGGGTTTTGCAGATTGATCTGAATATCGTTGGAGAGTGCCTTGAGCGGCGAAACGTAGACCACCAGGGTTTCATCGGGCAATTGGCCGCCGTTAGCCAGACCCTGGTGGACCAGGTCGTCCAGCACCGCGAGAAAGGCGGTCAGGGTCTTGCCCGAACCGGTCGGCGCGGCGATCAGCGTCGAGCGGCGCTGCCGGATCAGCGGCCACGCCTGGGCCTGCGCGCCGGTCACCGAGGGGAAGGTACTGCGGAACCAGGTACTGACGGCGGGGTGGAAGCCGTCCAAAGCACTGTCCGTTGATTCGGGAAAGTTCATGTAGTGATTGATGCCACCTGCTCCAACAAGTTGCAAACACCTACTTTGTCCGTGACGGTTGCGCTACAAACCCGCAAAATGCAACGATTCTGGAATAAACCTACGGCAAGGCTCACGCGCCTGCCGACACAACCATCGTTCCAAACAGACCGGGCCTGCTCAATCTATGCGAATGCGCCTTATGTTACTGGGCGGCGGGAATGCCCTCGGGCAGGCGCTGATTCGCCTCGGTGCAGAGGAAGACATCGGTTTCCTCGCCCCCAAACCGCCCCAAGACGGCTGGGATGCCGCAAGCCTCACCCAGTTGCTCGACGACACCCGTCCCGATGCGTTGATCAACCTCGCCTACTATTTCGACTGGTTCCAGGCCGAAGCGGTCAGCGAAACCCGCCTGGCGTCCCAGGAATTCGCCATCGAACGCCTCGCCGAGTTGTGCCAGCACCACAGCATTACCCTGCTGCAACCGTCCAGCTACCGCGTGTTCGACGGTTCCCGCGCCACCGCTTACAGCGAAAAAGACGAGCCGGTGCCCCTGGGCCTGCGTGGCCAGGCGTTGTGGCGTATCGAGCAGAGCGTACGCGCCACCTGCCCGCAACATGTGCTGTTGCGCTTTGGCTGGCTGCTCGATGACAGCGTCGACGGCACCCTCGGACGCTTCCTTGCCCGGGCCGAACAGCCGGATGAATTGCTGATGGCGGACGACCGTCGCGGCAACCCGACGCCGGTTGACGATGCGGCGCGGGTGATCATTTCCGTGCTCAAGCAACTCGATTGCGCGGCGCCGCTATGGGGCACCTACCATTATGCCGGCCACGAGGCGACCACACCGCTGGCGCTGGGCCAGGCGATCCTCACCGAAGCGCGCAACTTCCACCCGCTGGCCATCGAGTCACCGACCGCCCAGGCCCACGCGGCGCGGCCGGATGCGGCAGAAGAACCGCAACACGCGGTGCTGGCCTGCAAGAAAATCCTGCATACGTTCGGCATCAAGCCACGGGCGTGGCGTGCGGGCTTACCGGCGCTGCTTGACCGCTTCTACCGCCACACCTGACACACTACAAAACCAAATGTGGGAGGGGGCTTGCCCCCGATAGCAGAGTGTCAGTCAACAGATTCATTGACTGATCCACCGCCATCGGGGGCAAGCCCCCTCCCACATTTTGGTTATGCCTATTGCTTAGAATTTGTAGCCGATACCCACCATGTAGACCATCGGGTCGACGTCCACGTTGACCTTGGCCCGAGTGCCCTGGCCCAACGCATTGTTATCCACCGTCGCCTTGGTGCTGATATCGATATAGCGCGCCTGGGCGTTGATCATCCATTTGTCGTTGATCATGTAATCGGCGCCGATCTGCGCGGCCCAGCCCCAGGAATTCTCGGCCTTGAAGTTGCTGAAGCCGGCCTGCTCGGCACGGCTGCCGACGTGCTCGTCGTAGATCCAGGTGTAATTGATACCGGCGCCCACATACGGTTGAAACGCCGACTGGTGATCCAGCGGATAGTACACAACGCTCAAGGTCGGCGGCAGATGTTTCAGCGTGCCGAGCTTGCCGTTGGCGGCGCCGAGGGCGGTGTTCTTGATTTTTACGTCATGCTCGAATGGCGTGGCGGCCAGCAGTTCGATACCGACGTGATCGGTGAGCATGTAGGCGAAGTTCAAGCCCAGTTGGGTGTCGCTGCTCATGGTCGCCTTGCCGCCCAGGTTGGTGCCCGCCAATGGGCCCTGGTCAACCTTGACGCTGCTGCTGTCGGCCTTCGGATTCACCGTGATTGCACCGGCGCGAATCAGGATGTCGCCCGCCTGGTGAGCGTGAGCGACAGGGGCGACGAGGGCGAGCGCGAACAGGGACGCGCCGAGCAGGGACTTGTTCATGGGAGCTCCAAAAGGACGTTAAAAGTTGTACGTCCAATGGTAAAGATCGTTCCGCTCGATCTGTTGACTCAGCTCAATGAAAGGGCAACCACGCGGTAAAAACTGTGGGAGGGGGCTTGCTCCCGATGCGGTGGGTCAGCCAATAACTCTGTTGACTGGCACTCTGCTATCGGGAGCAAGCCCCCTCCCACATTTTGATCTGCGGTGTGTTTGCAGTTAAGGGTTATTCCTCCAGCTCGTACATATAAATCTTCTCGGCATCCATCTGGTAACCGGCGTCAGCCAACTCACTGGACGACGGCTTGACCTGCATCGCACCTTCGATCCAGTACGGCTGGTACAGCTCATCGAGTTTCACGCCGACTTCGCTTTTCACATGCACGATCTGGTTCGACGGCGGCGGCGGAACGTGGATGCACGCGCCGAAATACGGCACCAGCAGGAACTCGGTGGTGCGGCCTTCTTCGCTCACCTCGAGCGGCACGATGTACCCCGGCAGGCGAATGTGCTGGCCGTCCAGGCTCTGTACCACCGGCGCGTTGGGCAGGTCCTGCCTCGCAGCCGGCGCGGCTTCGACGGACAAGGCATCGGCCATGTTCGAGAGGTCATGCAGCGGTTTCATATTGGGCACTTCCGGTGGCGCATCCGGCGGGATCATTTCCTGCCACGACAGATCCCTGGGCTGCTCCTCGGCCCAGGCAGGCACGGCCACCAGCAATAGCAGGGCAAACAGGGCACGACGCATCGACAGCTTCCTCATAAACGGATGGACAGGCCATCGGCCAACGACTGGCGATAGGCACGCCATGCGGGCACGCTGCCCATCAATAACGCCGCCGCCAGGATACCGGCGAGCAACGTCCATTCATATTCGCTCGGCCACGCCATCGGCAGGTCCAGGCCGTAATTGGCCTGCAAATAACCGCGCGATGCGGCAATGCACAGGTACAACAAACCCAGACCTGCCACCACGCCGGCCAGGGCCAGGGCGAAGGCCTCGAAGATCAGCAGCGTTGCGATATGCCACGGCCGTGCGCCCACCGAGCGCAGGATCGCCATTTCGCGGCGGCGTTCGTTGAGGCTGGTGAGGATCGCCGTGAGCATGCCGATCAAGCCGGTCAGCACCACGAACAGCGAAATCACGAACAAGGCTTTTTCGGCCGTGCCCATCATGCTCCACAGCTCTTGCAGCGCCACGCCCGGCAGAATCGCCAGCATCGGCTCGCCACGGAATTCATTGATTTCCCGTTGCAGAGCGAAGGTGGAAATCTTGTTGTTCAAGCCGAGCATGAAGGCGGTGATGGCTTGCGGCGTGAGGTCCATATTGCGCGCCTGATCGGCGCTGATACGGCCTTTGCCCTGGGCCGGCACGCCGTTGTGCCAGTCGATGTGGATCGCCTCCATGCCGCCGAGGCTGATATGCAGCGTGCGGTCCACCGGCGTGCCGGTGCGCTTGAGGATGCCGACCACGGTGAACGGCTTGTCATCGTGCTTGACCAGGCTGACCACCGCCACGCCATGGGCCAGCACCAGCTTGTCGCCAAGTTTGTAGTGCAGTGCATCGGCCACTTCGGCACCGAGCACCACCTCGAACGGGTCGGTGGCAAAGGCGCGGCCGCTGGCCAGCTCAAGGTTTTGTTTGCGCCCGTACTGGTAATGCTCAAAGTACGATTCGTTGGTGCCCATCACCCGGTAACCGCGATGAGAGTCGCCGAGGGAAATCGGGATCGCCCATTTCACCTGAGGGTTGGCGGCGAAGTGCTCATAGCTGTCCCAGCGGATGTTATTGGTGGCGTTGCCGATGCGGAACACCGAGTACAGCAGCAGGTTCACCGAGCCCGAGCGGGCACCGACGATCAGGTCGGTGCCGCTGATGGTGCTGGCGAAGCTGTTGCGCGCTTCCACGCGCACGCGTTCCACCGCGAGCAACAAGCAAACGGAAAGCGCGATGGCGAAGGCGGTGAGGATCGCGGTAAAGCGGCGGTTAGCCAGGCTGGCCATGGCTAGACGAAACAGATACATCTCAAACCTCTGCGGGCGCGGCGGCGCGATTGAGTTCGGCCAGCGACAGGTTGCGGTCGAACAGCGGCGCCAGGCTTTGGTCGTGGCTGACAAACAACAGGCTGGCCCCGGCGTCGCGGCATTCGGCGAACAGCAACTGAATGAATGCCTCGCGCGCGTCGTAGTCAAGGGCCGAGGTGGGTTCGTCGGCGATCACCAGTTCCGGTTGGCCGATCAGCGCACGGGCGGCGGCCACCCGTTGTTGCTGGCCGATGGACAGCGAGTCGGCGCGGCGCTCGAGCAGGTCCGGGTCCTTCAAGCCCAGGTGTGCCAGCAAGGTCGCCGCGGCCTGGTCGACACTGCCGTGGCGCTGGATCGCTCGCTGCGCACGCAGTTTGGAGAAGTGGCACGGCAACTCGACATTTTCGCGCACCGACAAAAACGGCAGCAGGTTGAACTGCTGGAAGATGTAGCCGGTGTGGTCCACCCGGAACCGGTCACGGGCGCCGGCCGAGAGTTCGGTCAGCTCCTGGCCAAGCAGGCGGATACTGCCCCGGCTGGGCGTCTGCACACCGCCGAGCAGTCCGAGCAAGGTGGTTTTGCCACTGCCGCTGGGGCCCTTGAGGAACAGGGTTTCCCCCGGCTCCAGGCGGAACGCGGGGATGTCCAGCAACTGCGGGTGGCCGGGCCAGTTGAAGCCCAGGTCGGACAGTTGGATCAATGCATGGGTCATGTGAACTCAGAACTTCAGGGTGGCTGCAGTGGCTGTCGCGTCAACGCCTTGCTGGCCGCTCGGGCCGATCAGTTGTACCTGAATCTTCTGGGTGGCGGGAAAGGTCTTGAACACTTGGCTCAGGTCCAGGTTGCTCAGCGCCGTCGGCGTGGCGCAGGTGAACTGGTAATGGGCGTGGATTTCGCTGTGGTCGTGATGGTGTTCGTGGGCGGCGACGCCTTTGCCGTCGGTGGCGTGGTCATTGTCATCGCCATCGTCGTCATCGTGATCGGCTTCCGGTTTATCGCCGAACAGCGGGCTGTTGAGTTCCTGGGAGCTGACGACGCAACCGGCGGCCTTGGGCAGGTTGAACAACACCAGCGGGCTTTCCAGCTGTTTGCGCGCAGCGGCGACTTTGGCCTTGTCGGCGGCACTGGTCGCGACGTGTTCGAAACCCACCAGGTTCATGGCCGGGCTGTCCAGTTCAAGCTCCAGGGACTGGCCGTCGAGCACCGCATTGAGACGGCCCACGCCATGTTCATGGGCACCGAGGCTGGCGTGCTCATGGTCGTGATCTTCATGAGCATGAGCGACCGCCAGTGGCAGCAGGGCAAACGGCAAAGCGAGCAGCAGACGGCGCATGACAGGACTCCAAAGATGAAGGTTTTGTTATGTGATCTTATAACACTGGTGCCGAGAGTTTGACCGGCCGCTTGGCGTTGCGCAAGCTGCATGGGAGCATGCCCGTCAGAAAAAATGCAGGAGTAAGGACGATGTTGCGAATTCGTGGAACCGTCGGCGACCTGCCGGTGGACTTGACCCTGGAGTTGGACGACGGCGATTGGGCGCGGTTGGGCGCACAACTGCAGGCCGCCCCGGTGCCTACCGAGTCGACTGCGGTACCGCTCAGGCAAAGTGAGGATCTATGGCAGAACGCCCAGGATCTGTTGCGCAACGCCGGGCAGCTCAGCGGCTTGGAGTTACTGGATCAACTGGAAGGCCTGGCCGGCGATGCGGCGGCAGGCAAGCGCCTGTTGGTGCGCCTGCGCCACAGCGCCAAGGTGAAGGTGACCAGCGGCGGGGATACGCCGCTGTACAGCTGGATGGGCGATTAATACAACGCGGCAAACAATTTGCGGCGGTACGCCGTGACCAGCGGGTGATCGTTGCCCAGCAGCTCGAACACCTGCAGCAAGGTCTTGTGCGGCAGGCCTTCGCTGTAGCTGCGATTGCGGATAAACAGTTTGAGCAGGCCTTCCAGCGCGGCGTCGTATTGCTGGCGCGCCAGTTGGTGAATGCTCAACTGATAGGCCGCTTCGTCATCCTGCGGGTTCTGCGCCAGGCGGCTTTTCAGGTCGGCGGCGTCCGGCAGGTCGGCCGCCTGGCGCAGGAAGGTGATTTGCGCCTTGGCCCCGGCGAGGGCAGCTTTGTGGTCATCGCCTTTTACGGCGTCCAGCACGGTTTGTGCTTCATCCAGTTCGCCGCGCTCGGCCAGGCAACGCGCGTACAGGATCAGCGCGGCGGCGTTGGTATTGTCTTCGCCCAGCAGCGCCACCAGCACGGCTTCGGCATCGCTGATGCGGCCTTCGGCGAACAACGCTTGTGCCTGCTCCAACGGATCGGCCGCAGCCGGTGGTGGCATCTGCACATGGGGCTCGAGCATCGCCCGCACCGCCGACTCCGGCTGCGCCCCGGCAAACCCATCCACCGGTTGACCGTCCTTGAACAGCACCACGGTCGGCAGGCTCTGAATACCGAAACGCGCAACGATGTCCTGCTCGGCCTCGCAATCGACCTTGGCCAACAGCAATTCGCCGCGATAACTCTCGGCAATCTGCGCCAGCATCGGCATCAGCGCCTTGCACGGCGCGCACCACTCGGCCCAGAAATCCACCAACACAGGTTTTTCAAAAGAGTTCTGAATCACCGCCTGGTCGAAGTTGGCGGTGGTGACGTCGAAGATGTACGGCGTGGGCTCACTCATGAGGCGTCTCGAATAAAGCGGGAATGGGGGCAACTATAAGGGCTGGCGTGGGCTATCGGAAGTCGTATGGGAGTCAGCGCTCGGACGCGTGCCAAAACGGGTCGAGGTACCAGTCTTGAGCATAGGTATCTACACAACTTTGTAGCAGCCTACGCTAACCACGATGCGAAGCGAGCCGCTCTTGATCTTGCTCTTGATCTAGGCGCCCCGTTAAACCACGCTGGCCGGAATTCGATATTGATTTGGGGGGTAAACCGGCAGGGATGCCGGTTTAGCCGCCCCGCGCCATGGATGGCGCGTGGCGGCGGCCCCCCAAATCACTGTCGGATTACGGGCACACCGAGCCTAAGCGAGGTGCCGAGTGGTGGGGCATGAGCGTTTTGCTTACTTTTGCGCTTTTCAAAAGTGAGACGCCGTAAGGGCGGAACCCTAAGCCGTCGTTACCGCAGCAACGGATATGTACTCGCCTTGATCCAACATCCTGGTCGGCTGTCAGGCCGCCATCGGGGGCAAGTCGAATCGTCGCACCGCCCCTCCCACATTTGGATCGCGCGGCATCAGTCAGATAGCTATAGGCCGCCAGGTCGCCACGGGCGCAAGCTCCCTCGCCACAGGTTCAGGGCTACGCCAAAGTTGTGTAGATACCTATGAGGGAAACCCATTGTTTTGATACTGACCTCGGCAAACTCGCTGATAAGCAAATGCAGGCTGCGGCGCCAGCGAATGCGTGGACTAACTTGGCGCAAATTATCAGTCCGCGCAGCTTGAGCAGTTCCAGTTGAGCTGGAACATCGATGGCAGGTTTGCTGAATGACCTCATGCTCCGAAAATACCGGGCATAAAAAACCCGCACAATTTGTGCTTGGTTACCGAAGCAACCAGAGGCATGGCGGGTGTATTAGCGCAAAGGTTAGGCAGATGCCCTGCATTTGACAAGTCCTTTGCTTCTTTGGTTATCAGAGAATTTGTGTGCGAAGACATTGCAGTCGACTGTCAGAGCTGCGAGCGAGGAATGGCATTTTCCACGCCGTGCTTTTTCTTGTCTCAACCAATTTATTGCTGGAAATTTGTAACGCTGGCGATCATCGCCGCGAATGGTACAAGCTCACCTTGCGAAACTCCCAGGGCTCGGCCAGGTCCGGCAGGGTCAATGCGTCCAGCACCTCCAGGCGCTGATAACTCGCGTGCTGGAAGTCGCGCACCCGCGAATCGGCCACCAGGGCTTCGCGGCCACGGGTCAGGAACTGGTCCAGCAGCGGCAGGTTGGCGCGGTCGTAAAGCACGTCGGCCACCAGGATCAGGTCGAAGCGATCGGCTTCGGTGAAGAAGTCCGCCGAATAACTCAGTTTCACCCCGTTGAGTTCGGCATTCGCCCGGCAAGCGGCCAGCGCCAGCGGGTCCAGGTCACAGGCCACCACTTCCAGTGCCCCGGCTTTGACCGCTGCAATCGCGGCCACGCCGGAACCGGCGCCGAAATCCAGCACGCGCTTGCCCGCGACCCACTCGGGATGCGCCGCCAGATAGCGCGCCAGCGCCAGCCCGCTGGCCCAGCAGAAGCTCCAGTAGGGCGGCTCATGCAGGATGCGCCGGGTTTCTTCCTGGCTGAAGGCGCGGTCCATGTTGTCGGCGTCGAGCAGCCACAACGACAGTTCGGTGCCCGGCAGCGCGCAGGGCACCAGCTGTGCGTCGCCGATCAACTCGCTCAGGGCGTGTTGCAGGTGCAGCGGTGGCGTCATGGTGCCTTGACGAGCTGCAGGGGGCCGGTGGTCTGGGTGATCGCCTGGGTGATGCGCACTGCGGGCAGGTGCAGGATCAACTGGCCGGACTGGCTGGCGCGAGCACGCAATTCCACCCGCGCACCGGCCGGGAACGCTTCGGGGTTGAAGCGCAGGCGAAAGGCCAGGGGCTTGCCGTTGCCGGTCAACACGCTGCTGGCAAGCAGTTGTTGCGGGCGCGAGCGGTCGTCGATCACCAGCAGCGCCATTTCGACTTCGGCGCCGGCCGGCACGTTGGTCAGGTTGCCGCTGATTTCACGCTGGTAGGCGGGCAGGGGGCCGAGGTCTTCAATGCCGGGGACTTTTTTCTCTTGTGCAGGGGTTGGCTGCGGCGCGGCAGGCTTGGGGGCTTCGCTGCTGCAGGCGACCAGAAAACTGAACAGGGTGATCAAAACAAGTGGTCGTAACTGCATGTACGGCTCCAGAAAGGACAAAATCCGTGGCTTAAAAATATGAAACATATAAGCCTGCCTATATACCGTAAAGGCTATGGCTTGTCTTGCTACGGGGATGCGCTACCATGGCCCTCCCATTTTTTGTTGCCTGCCAACCATGCACTGTCCCTTCTGCGGTGCCAACGACACCAAGGTCATCGACTCGCGTCTGGTCGCCGAGGGCGACCAAGTGCGTCGCCGGCGCGAATGCCTGGCCTGCGGTGAGCGTTTCACCACCTTCGAAACCGCCGAACTGGTATTGCCACGTCTGATCAAGTCCGACGGCAGCCGCCAGCCTTTTGACGAAGAAAAACTGCGCGCCGGTATGCAGCGCGCCCTGGAAAAACGCCCGGTGAGTGTCGAGCGGCTGGAAGCGGCGCTGGCGCATATCAAGCACAAGTTGCGTGCGACCGGCGAGCGCGAGGTCAAGAGCCTGGTGGTGGGCGAGCTGGTGATGGGCGAGCTGCAAAAGCTCGATGAAGTCGCCTATATCCGTTTCGCCTCGGTGTATCGACGCTTTCAGGACCTCAATGAGTTCCGCGAAGAAATCGACCGCCTGGCCCGTGAGCCTTCCAAACAATGACCGCTGAACAGGCTGTGCTCGACGCCCATTACATGGCCCGCGCCCTCGAATTGGCGCGCAAGGGCCTGTACACCACCCATCCCAACCCACGGGTGGGCTGCGTGATCGTGCGCGATGGGCAGATTGTCGGCGAAGGCTGGCATGAGCGCACCGGCGAGCCCCACGCCGAACCTAATGCCTTGCGCGCCGCCGGTGACAAGGCGCGTGGCGCTACGGTGTACGTGACCCTCGAGCCGTGCAGCCACCACGGCCGCACGCCGCCCTGCGCCGATGCGCTGGTGAGCGCCGGTGTGGCGCGGGTAGTGGCCGGCATGCAGGACCCCAACCCGGAAGTGGCGGGGCGCGGCATGCAGCGCTTGGCCCAGTCCGGGATCGAGATTCGTAGCGGCGTGCTGGAATCTGAAGCGCGCGCGCTGAACCCTGGCTTTCTCAAGCGCATGGAACAGGGCCTGCCGTTTGTGCGGGTCAAACTGGCGATGAGCCTGGACGGGCGCACCGCGATGGCCAGCGGCGAAAGCCAATGGATCACCGGCCCCGCCGCCCGCGCCGCCGTCCAGCGCCTGCGTGCCGAAGCGAGTGTGGTGCTGACCGGCGCCGATACGGTGCTGGCCGATGGCGCGCGCCTGACCGTGCGCGCCGCCGAGCTGGGCCTGGATGCACACACCACCGCCCTGGCCATGTCGCGCCCGCCGCTGCGCGTATTGATCGACGGTCGCCTGCGCGTGCCGCTCAATGCACCTTTCTTCAAGGCGGGCCCGGCGTTGGTGATCACGTGCGTGACCGCGGAAAACCAGTTCCCCCGTGGCCCCGAGTGCTTGGTGGTGCCGGGTGTCGAGGGCCAGGTCGACTTGCGTTCAGCGTTGGTGGCACTGGCCGCCCGTGGCGTCAACGACGTGCTGGTGGAAGCGGGCCCAAGCCTGGCGGGCGCGTTTGCCCAGCAGGGCCTGGTCGACGAATACGTGATTTTCGTCGCCGGCAAGTTCCTTGGCTCCGCAGCCCGGCCCTTGCTGGACTGGCCGCTTGAGAAACTCGTCGACGCCCCCCACCTCAAGATCACTGACATGCGCGCGGTTGGCGACGACTGGCGAATCACCGCCGTCCCGCTGCCGGCCGCGAGCGTATAATTCCCGGCCTGCGCGCAAGCGTCAGCCCCCCGTTTTCAGGAGCACGACATGTTCACCGGCATTATCGAAGCCATCGGCAGCATCCGCGCCATGACCCCCAAGGGCGGCGACATCCGCCTGCTGGTTGAAACCGGCAAGCTCGATCTGGGCGACGTCAAGCTGGGCGACAGCATCGCCGTCAGCGGTGTGTGCCTGACCGTCGTCGATCTGCCGGGCAATGGCTTTGCCGCCGATGTCAGCCGCGAGACCCTGGACTGCACCGCGATGAGCGATCTTGCGGCCGGCAGCCCGGTCAACCTGGAAAAAGCCCTGACGCCGACCACGCGCCTGGGCGGCCACCTGGTCAGCGGCCATGTCGATGGCGTCGGCGAAGTCGTGGCGCGCAGCGAAAACGCGCGCGCCGTGGAATTTCGTATTCGCGCGCCGAAGGAGCTGGCCAAGTACATCGCCCACAAAGGCTCGATCACCGTCGACGGCACCAGCCTGACCGTGAACGCCGTCAATGGCGCCGAATTCGAACTGACCATCATTCCCCACACCCTCAGCGAAACCATCATGGCCGCCTACCAGCCAGGTCGCCGGGTGAACCTGGAAGTGGACTTGCTTGCCCGTTACCTGGAGCGCCTGTTGCTCGGCGAAAAGGCCGCAGAGCCTGCATCGGGTAACATCACCGAAAGTTTTCTGGCCGCTAACGGCTACCTGAAATCCTGACCAAGGGGGTGCCGCGTGGCGCTCAATAGCATCGAAGAACTGGTTGAAGACATCCGCCAAGGCAAGATGGTCATCCTGATGGATGACGAAGATCGCGAGAATGAAGGCGACATCATCATGGCCGCCGAGGCCTGCCTGCCTGAGCACATCAACTTCATGGCCAAGCACGCCCGTGGGTTGATCTGCATGCCCATGAGCCGCGAACGCTGTGAACTGCTCAAGCTGCCGTTGATGGCGCCGCGCAATGGCTCGGGTTTCGGCACCAAGTTCACCGTATCGATTGAAGCCACTACCGGCGTCACCACCGGCATCTCCGCCGCTGACCGCGCTCGCACCGTGCAGGCCGCCGCCGCCAAGGATGCCAAGGCCGAAGACATCGTCAGCCCGGGCCACATCTTCCCGCTGATGGCCCAACCGGGCGGTACCCTGGCACGCGCCGGCCATACCGAAGCGGCCTGCGACCTGGCGCGCATGGCCGGGTTTGAGCCGAGCGGCGTCATCTGTGAAGTGATGAACGACGACGGCACCATGGCCCGTCGCAGCGAACTCGAAGCGTTCGCCGCCGAACACAACCTCAAGATCGGCACCATCGCCGACCTGATCCACTACCGCATGATCCACGAACGTACCGTTCAGCGGATTGCCGAGCAGCCGCTGGACAGCGAACTGGGCCAATTCAATTTGGTGACCTACCGTGATTCAGTGGAAGGCGACGTGCACATGGCCCTGACCCTGGGCAACATCTGCGCCGACGAGCCAACCTTGGTGCGCGTGCACAACATGGACCCGCTGCGCGACTTGCTGATGGTCAAGCAGCCCGGCCGCTGGAGCCTGCGCGCCGCCATGGCCGCGGTTTCCCAGGCGGGCAGTGGCGTGGTGCTGTTGCTTGGTCACCCGCTGGATGGCGACGTGTTGCTGGCGCATATCCGCGAAACGGCGGAGCACGCGCCGGTGAAAAAACCGACCACCTACAGCATCGTCGGTGCCGGTTCGCAGATCCTGCGCGACCTCGGTGTGCGCAAAATGCGCCTGATGAGCGCACCGATGAAATTTAATGCGATATCCGGTTTCGATCTGGAAGTTGTAGAATACGTGCCCTCCGAATAAAGGCTGGCGATTTTTTGCCCCTTGTTCGCGGTTAAATCATCACTGAGGGACGCACTTTTCGCGTCCCGGCTCTTTAAGAGATTTGTCGAATGACCCTGAAGACCATCGAAGGTACCTTCATCGCCCCCCAAGGCCGCTATGCCCTGGTGGTTGGCCGCTTCAACAGCTTCGTGGTTGAAAGCCTGGTAAGCGGTGCCGTTGACGCCCTGGTTCGCCACGG
The DNA here is from genome assembly GCF_003852295.1 of Pseudomonas sp. R11-23-07. NCBI lineage: Bacteria > Pseudomonadati > Pseudomonadota > Gammaproteobacteria > Pseudomonadales > Pseudomonadaceae > Pseudomonas > Pseudomonas sp. R11-23-07. The sequence goes on along the minus strand of NZ_CP027761.1, from coordinate 5,001,302 downwards.
TGTGAGCGAGAGCGACATCACCATTATCCGTGCCCCTGGCGCCTTCGAAATTCCACTGGTTGCGCAAAAGGTTGCCCAGCAGGGTGAATACGCGGCGATCATTGCCCTGGGCGCGGTCATTCGTGGCGGTACCCCGCACTTCGAATACGTGGCGGGCGAATGCACCAAGGGCCTGGCCCAGGTGTCCATGGAGTTCGGCGTGCCGGTCGCATTCGGCGTGCTGACCGTGGATTCCATCGAGCAAGCCATCGAGCGTTCCGGCACCAAGGCCGGTAACAAAGGCGCTGAAGCTGCCCTGTCCGCCCTGGAAATGGTCAGCCTGCTGTCGCAGTTGGAGGCCAAGTGATTTCCGACGAGAGCGATCGTTTCAACCCTCGCGACGAGCGTCCAGCCGACGCCGGCAAACCGTCGAAAAGCGAAAAGCGTCGCGCGGCCCGCCAGCTCGCGACCCAGGCCCTGTACCAGCGCCACATGGCCGGTACGTCGCTGAACGAAATCGAAGCGCAATTTCGCGTCGACAACGATTTCACCTTCGCCGACCAGAGCTACTTCCACGACATCCTGCACGGTGTTCCGGCCAACCTGACCGAGATCGACGCCGCGCTGTCGCCATGCCTGGACCTGACCCTCGAAGAGCTGGACCCGGTTGAACTGGCCGTATTGCGCCTGTCCACCTGGGAACTGCTCAAGCGCGTCGACGTACCGTACCGCGTGGTGATCAACGAAGGCATCGAACTGGCGAAAGTCTACGGTTCGACCGACGGCCACAAGTTCGTCAACGGCGTGCTCGACAAGCTGGCTCCGCGCCTGCGTGAAGCCGAAGTGAAGGAACACAAGCGCTGATTTGCGCTTGAGTCCCGTGGGCGAGTTCGAGCTGATCCGCAACTACTTCGCCGCCGCGCCCTGTGCGCAAGGCGGCGAAGGCATTGCCCTGGGGATCGGCGACGACTGCGCCTTGCTCGCGCTCCCTGCCGGGGAGCAGCTGGCAGTTTCTACAGACACCTTAGTGGCCGGCGTGCACTTTGCCGACCCGTGTGACCCGTTCCTGCTCGGCCAGCGCTCGCTGGCCGTGGCGGTGAGCGATTTGGCCGCCATGGGCGCCCACCCCCTCGCGTTTACTCTTGCCCTGACCACGCCGACCGTCGATGCCGACTGGTTGCAACGCTATGCCCAGGGTTTGAACGCCATGGCGCAACGCTGCGACGTGGGCCTGGTGGGCGGCGATACCACGCGCGGGCCGCTGAGCCTGACCTTGACCGTGTTTGGCCGCGTGCCGGCCGGGCTTGCCTTGACGCGCAGTGGTGCGCGGCCGGGGGATTTGCTGTGCGTCGGTGGGGAGTTGGGCAATGCGGCCGGGGCCTTGCCGCTGGTATTGGGTCAGCGCAGCGCGGCAGCCGCCATCGCCGAACCGCTGCTCGCCCACTATTGGTCGCCGCAGCCGCAACTGGCGTTGGGCCTGGCCCTGCGCGGTAAAGCAACCTCGGCCATGGATATCTCCGACGGGTTATTGGCCGATTGCGGGCATATCGCCAGGGCATCGGCTGTCAGCCTGTTGATCGAGCGCGACACATTGCCGTTGTCGGCGGCATTGCTGGCGTTTGTTGGCAGCGACGAGGCCCGTGTGGCCGCGTTGAGTGGGGGCGACGACTATGTGCTGGTGTTCACGCTACCCCAGGCCGAACTGGCACCGTTACGGGCCAATGGCTGGCCGATCCATGTGATCGGACGGGCCGAAGCGGGGCAGGGCGTGACGCTGCTCGACAGCCACGGCCAGGACATTACCCCGGCAGTGCACGGCTATCAGCATTTCCGCGAGCTGCCGTAGCCGGCGCGCTGGGCTACCCTTCATATGAATATCTCCACGTAGGAAGCCGTCACTATGAGTGTGCGCCGCTGGTTGCTGATCATGCTGTGCGCCTTTACCGCTGTGCTCCAGGCGGATGAAGCCCCGGTGCCTGGCAAGATCATGCTGGCCAGCGAGGAGTGGAACGACTATACCGGCAAAGATGGCAGCGGCCTGGCCTGGGACGTGTTGCGCCGGGTGTTTGAACCGGCAGGCGTCACCCTGCAAATCCACAGCGCGCCCTATACCCGTTCGATTGGCCTGGCCCAGCGTGGCGAGGTGGATGGCTGCGTCGGTGTCTATCGCAACGAAGCTGACCAGGTGCTGTACCCGCACTGGCCTTTCGATTCCGACCCTATCTATGCCCTCGGGCTGGCAACGTTGCCCACGCCCAACCTGGCGACGCTCGGCGATTACCGCCTGGCCTGGGTGCGTGGCTATAAATACGAGAAATATTTGCCGAATGTGCGCCGCTTCAACCAGATTCAGCGCCGCAGCGGCATTTTAGCGATGCTGCAATACGGCCATGCAGACTTCTACATTGAGGCCCTCACCGAAGCCAAGTACGTGCTCAGTCAGGCCGACGACCCGTCCCGGTTCACCCTCACCCACATCATGGAACTGCCGCTCTATATAGCCTTTGCCGATAACGAACGCGGGCGGGCATTGATGAAAGTCTACGACCGGCGCATGACCGCCCTGGTGAAAAACGGCGAGTTGAAGCCGATTTTCGAACGCTGGAAACAGCCATATCCGTTCTGACCTGCATAGAACCAAGCCGAAGGCCAATCGAACCTATTGATCTTTATCAGCGATCATTCAGCTTAAGCGTCTGTAGGAACAGGCTGTTACAATGCCCGCCTCTGTGAAATCTGAAATCAGGAGCACACGGTGCCCGTCGTTTTCGTCGCCGCTTCCAAGCTGCCTACCCCCTTTGCCACGTTTACCATGCATGGCTTTCTCGAAGAAGCCACCGGGCGCGAGCACGTTGTGCTCAGCCTGGGCGATATTGCTGATGGTGCGCCGGTGCTGGGCCGCGTGCATTCCGAATGCCTGACCGGCGACGCGCTGTTCAGCCAGCGCTGTGACTGCGGTTCGCAATTGGAAGCCGCGTTGCAGGCCATCGCCCGTGAAGGCCGTGGCGTGCTGCTGTACTTGCGACAGGAGGGCCGTGGCATCGGCCTGCTGAACAAGATCCGCGCCTATGAATTGCAAGATGGCGGCGCCGACACCGTGGAAGCCAACGAGCGCCTGGGCTTTGCCGCCGACCAGCGTGACTACGCCATCTGCCTGCCGATGCTCGAGCACCTGGGCGTGAAATCCCTGCGCCTGATGACCAACAACCCGCGCAAGGTCAAAGCCTTGACCGAAATGGGTATCACCGTGGCCGAGCGCGTCCCGCTGCACACCGGGCACAACCCGCACAACAAACTCTACTTGGCCACCAAAGCCAGCAAGCTCGACCACATGATGGGCAATGAGCATCAAGGCGAGGTCGACCGCGCGTGACCCGTGGCCAGGTGAAACGGCGACTGTCCTTCAACTGGTGGCAGTACCTGGCCCTGGCATTGCTGCCATTGTTTGTGATCAACCTGGTGTTCGGCCGTGCCGAGTCCTTGCTTCCCGTACTGGCCATGCCGTTGTTTATCGCCGGCGTGGCCTCGATGTTTCTCAGCCTGCGTTATTTTCACGCCTATAAACACGCGCTGATCGCCACCTCCAAAGCCCTCGACACCCCGGAAGAACCCGCCGCCTGGATCGCCCTCGCGGCGCGTCGACGCACGGCCTTGCTGGTGGCGGCATTGCCGGCCTGGATCGGCGCGCTGGCGGTGTTCGTCGGCCTGGAAGCGGTGCCGTTGTTCTTGCTGGCGCTGTCGACGATGGTGTTGTTTTACCTCTATCGCATACCGCGTCAGTTGGGATGAAGCGCTACGGGCTGGCGTTGCTGCTGGTATTCAGCGCCCAGGTGGTGGCAGTAGAGCGGGTGGTGAGCCTGGCGCCGTCGCTTTCTGAAATCGTGGTCGAGTTGGGTGCTGCTGATGTATTGGTCGGTGTGCTCGATGGCGGCGATCGCCCGGCAGAATTGGCAAACGTGCCATCGGTCGGCCGCTACGGCCAGTTGGACATGGAACGCCTGCTCAGCCTCAAGCCCGATCTGATCCTGCTCTGGCCTGGCAGTGTCGGCGCGGCCCAGCGCGAGCAGCTGCAGCGCCTGAACCTGCCGGTGTTCATCGCCGAACCCCATAGCCTTGAACAACTGACCGCTCAGGTCCAAGCCATTGCCGAGCAATTGGGGCGCGGGGAGGCCGGCCGAGTACTTGCCGACAAACTGCGCCAACGCCTCGCCTACCTGCGCCAGCGCTATCAGCGCGCCGAGCCGGTGCGGGTGTTTTACCAGGTATGGAACCAGCCGCTGTACACCGTGGGCGGTGGGCAGATCATCAGTGATGCGTTGACGGTGTGCGGGGCGCGTAACGTATTCGACGATCTCACGCTGCCGGCGCCGCAGGTCAGTGTCGAATCAGTGTTGCAGCGTGATCCCGAGCTGATCCTGGTGGGTGATCAGGCGCAACTGGAGGCTTGGAAGGTGTGGCCAACGATGATGGCGCGCGTGCGCTTGGTGCCGGACAAGGGCCTGGAACGGCCCAGCGCACAGATGCTGGAAGCGCTGGCGCGGTTGTGTCAGGTGATTGCGCCGAACCTGTGAGGCCGCTATCGGGGGCAAGCCCCCTCCCACATTTTGTGGCGCCTCACATCTGCGGCGTCCACGTTACGCCGAACATCCAGACCCGGCCTTCTTCCCGGTAATCCTGATTGTTCAGGAACGCCGGATCGTTATAGCTGTAGCGCGCACGGGAATAGGCCTTGTCCAACAGGTTATCGACCTTCAACGACAGCGACACCGCGTGGCTCAACGCCCAACTGCTGCGCAGGCCCAGCAAGGCGTAGCCGCCCAGGCGATTACGGTTGGCTTCGTCATCGTAGCTGCTGCTGATGGCCTGCCAGCTTGCACCTACGCCGAACTTATCGAACTGCCGGTCCAGATCCAGGTTCACCGTGCGCCGTGCACGACGAGCCAAAGTATGGCCACTGTCGCGATCACGCGGGTCGATCAGCGACACACCCAGGTTGCCCTGCCAGCCAAACAGCTCCTGCTTGAGCGCCGCCTCAAAACCATTGATCCGCGCCGACGCCACGTTCTGAGGCTTGCCGCCGTCGAGGATGATCGCGTCACTCAGGTCGGTGCGGTACAGCGAGGCCTCGAGGCGGGTGCTGTCGGTTAACTGACTGCGCCATTGCAGCTCGTAACTCTTTGAGCGCTCAGGTTGCAGGTTGGGGTTGCTGTATTGGGTGTCGGGGTAATACAGGTCGTTGAAGGTGGGCGCACGGAAGCCTTCGCTGTAGCTGAGCAACACATCGTTGTCCGGATTGATCGGCACCGTCAGCGTGCCACTCCAGCTGTTCTGGCCGCCGAACTGCTGGTTCTGGTCGCGGCGCAGGCCCAGCTCGGTGGAAAACCACTCACCCTGGAAACGGTGCTGCACAAAGGCGGCGCGGTTCCAACGGCTGTCTTCGGTAAAGGTGGTGGAGCCGTGGAAGCGGTCTTCGTACCAGTCGCCACCGACGATCAAGCTGTTGCGGTCGTCCAGCGTCAGGTCGTTCTGCCAGTTGACCGAGTCGCGGTAGGTATTGAACACGCTGAAATCATCGCTGAGGGTATCGCGCTTGGTGTCGCGGTTTTCGCTGTGGCCCAGTTCCAGGCGCGACTGCCAGCCTTCGCTGAGGGTCGCGTCGACATAGCCGCTGGCACTGCTGACGGTGTAGTCGGTGTAGGGTTTCTGGCCGAGGCTTTGCCCGCTGGCGAAGTCATAGCGCCCGAAGCTGTTGTCGTACTCCGACTTGCCGCGGTTATCCAATAGGTTGAAGCCCACCTCCAGCTCGTCGCTGAACGAATGGCTGAGGTTCAGGCTCAGGGACCGGTTGCGGTAGGCATCATGGTCGCCATCGCTGGGAAACGACTGATGGGTTGAATTGATGCCTGCGGTTTCATCCAGGCTTGCGCCCAGATTGAAGCGCGTCTGCTCATCGCCACCCGACAGGCCAAGGCTGCGTTGCCATGTCTGGTTGCTGCCAACGCCTAGCTTCAGGCGCGGTTGCAGGCCTTGCGCGGCGTTGCGCCGGGTAAACACCTGGATCACCCCGCCAATCGCATCGCTGCCGTAGATCACCGAACGTGAACCGCGCAGCACTTCCACGCGCTCGATCTGGTCGACGTTCAGATATTGCAGGCCGCTGTCACCGGACGTGGTGTTGGCAATGCGCTGGCCGTCCACCAGCACCAGGCTTTGCGCAGACTTCGTGCCGCGAATGTAAAGGCCCGGCAAGCTGCCACGGCCGCCGGTGGGCGCAACTTGCACGCCGGGCACGCGGCTGAGCAGATCGGTCAGGCTGGAAGGTTGCAGGCGGTCGATATCGGCGCGGGTGAACACGGTGTTGGCGGCGCTGCTGTCATTGCGCGCCTGCACCTGGCGGTTGGCGCTGATGACCACGTCGGAGAGCTTCAGGGCCTGGTCCCGGGTATCGGCGAGCAGGTGCGAGGCTGGCAGAAGCAGCAATGCGAGGTACAGGCGTTTCATGGGCCGTCCATAGCGTTTGAAGGTTGCACACATCAAAAAATGTGGGAGGGGGCTTGCCCCCGATTGCAGTGCTTCAGTCAAAATAGCTACAACTGATACACCGCTATCGGGAGCAAGCCCCCTCCCACATTTGGATCCGGTTACGGATTCAAGAGCGCCAAGCGCTCGCGCACCGAGGCTTCGATACCGGCTTCATCCAACCCGCATTCAGCCAGCATCTGCGCCGGTTTTGCGTGTTCGACGTACATATCCGGCAGGCCCAGGTGCAGCACCGACTTGAGGATATTCGCCCGCGCCAGGAACTCGCTGACCGCCGCGCCGGCACCGCCCATGATGGCGTTTTCTTCGATCGTCACCAGCAACTCATGGCTACCGGCAATCTCGCGCACCAACGCTTCATCCAGCGGTTTGACGAACCGCATGTCGACCACTGTGGCGTCGATCTTCTCGGCGACTTTCAAGGCTTCGGCCAGTTGCACACCGAACACCAGGAAGGCCGTCTTGCTGCCCTGGCGGCGCACGATGCCCTTGCCGATCTCGATAGGTTCCAGGTCTTTCTCGATGAGCGCATTCGGGCCATTCCCGCGCGGATAGCGCACGGCCGCCGGGCCGTTGTACAGGTGGCCGGTGCTGAGCATCTTGCGCAGTTCGTTCTCGTCGCTAGGCGTCATCACCAGCATGCCAGGGATGCAGCGCAGGTAGGACAGGTCGAAACTGCCGGCGTGGGTCGGGCCGTCCTCGCCCACCAGGCCGGCGCGGTCGATAGCGAACAAGACGTCGAGGTTCTGCACCGCCACGTCATGCACCAGCTGGTCATAACCGCGTTGCAGAAAGGTGGAGTAAATCGCTACCACCGGCTTGGCGCCTTCGCAGGCCATGCCGGCGGCGAAGGTCACTGCGTGCTGCTCGGCAATCGCCACATCGAAGTAACGCAACGGGAAACGCTCGCTGAACGCCACCAGGTCGGAGCCTTCCTTCATCGCCGGGGTAATCCCCACCAGGCGCGGGTCGGCGGCGGCCATGTCGCACAGCCATTCGCCAAAGACACCGGAATACTTCGGCCCGCTGGCCTTTTTCGGCGCAGCGGCGGGAGCGTCCAGCGGTTCCAGCTTGGTTATCGCGTGGTAACCAATCGGGTCGACTTCCGCCGGCGCGAAGCCTTTGCCTTTTTTGGTGACGATATGCAGGAACTGCGGGCCCTTGAGATCACGCATATTGCGCAGCGTGGCGACCAGGGTCGGCAGGTCATGGCCGTCGATAGGGCCGATGTAGTTCCAGCCCAATTCTTCGAACAGCGTGCCGGGCACCAGCATGCCCTTGGCATATTCTTCCGTGCGACGGGCAATTTCCCACGCGCCGGGCAGGCGCGACAGCACTTTCTTGCTGCCTTCACGCATGCTGGCATAGGTACGGCTGGAGAGGATTTTCGCCAGGTAATTGGACAGGCCGCCGACGTTTCGCGAAATCGACATGTCGTTGTCGTTGAGGATCACCAGCATGTTGGCGTCCACTTCCGGCGCATGGTTCAACGCTTCGAAGGCCATGCCCGCAGTCAGCGCGCCATCACCGATCACCGCAATCGCCTTGCGATCGCTGTTTTGCAGGCGAGCGGCAATCGCCATGCCCAGCGCTGCGCTGATCGAGGTGCTGGAGTGGCCGACGCCAAAGGTGTCGTACTCGCTCTCGGAGCGACGCGGGAAGGCGGCGATACCGTCCTTCTGGCGCAGGCTGGCCATACGCTCGCGCCGGCCGGTGAGGATTTTATGCGGATACGCCTGATGGCCCACGTCCCACACCAGCCGGTCGTCCGGGGTGTCGAATACGTAGTGCAAGGCGATGGTCAGCTCGATCACGCCCAGCCCGGCGCCGAAGTGCCCACCGGTCTGGCCGACCGTGTAGAGCAATTCCAGGCGCAGTTCATCGGCCAGGGTTTCCAGCTCGGCTTCACCCAGTCGACGCAGGCCGTCCGGCGTGGCAGCGCGGTCGAGCAGGGGCGTGGACGGGCGCTTGCGGGGAATCTCTTGGAACGTCGTGGGCATCAGGCGAATCGTTATAGGTATAGAAGAGGCGGCAGTTTACCTCAAGCGTTGCAAACTGCCCACGCAGGGGCGCCAACTTGGCCGATATGCGGCGCTGATCGCCACGGTTATCAGTGGCGACGTTCGACGATATACCGCGCCAGGTCACGCAACGGCTCAGCCGCCGCGTCGAAAGGTCGCAGGGCGTCCAGGGCCTGGTCGCGCAGTTCCAGGGCATACGCCTTGGCAGATGCAAGCCCGAGCAGCGCAGGATAGGTGGGCTTGTCCCGGGCGATATCCGCGCCTTGGCGTTTGCCGAGGGTTGCGGTGTCACTTTCCACGTCGAGAATGTCGTCCTGCACCTGGAACGCCAGGCCAACAGCCCGTGAATAGGTGTGCAGCGCCGCCAATTGCGCGGCTTCGGCCCGACCACTGGCCAGGGCACCGAGCTGCACCGCAGCTTCGATCAACGCGCCAGTCTTGTGGCGATGCATGTGTTCCAGGGCTGTTTGATCCAGCTTGAGGCTGACCGAACCCATGTCGATCGCCTGCCCACCGACCATACCGGCCGGGCCTGCCGCCAGGGCCAGGGTGGTGACCATGCGCAGGCGGATCTCGGCATTCACGCGGCTCAAACGCGGATCGAGCAACGCGCTGAACGCCAGGCTCTGCAGGCCATCACCGGCCAGGATCGCATAGGCTTCATCGAAGGCTTTATGGGTGGTCGGCTGGCCGCGACGCAGATCGTCGTCGTCCATCGCCGGCAGATCGTCGTGTACCAGGGAATAGGCGTGAATCAATTCAACCGCACAGGCCGCGCCATTCGCGTCCTCGGCTGGCGCACCCAGCGCTTCACACGCCGCATACGCCAGCAACGGGCGCACGCGCTTGCCACCATTCATCACGCTATAGCGCATGGCGTCGTAAAGGCGCTTCATTTCCGGGCTTGGCGCAACAAACAAGGGCTCCAGCGCCGCATTCACCCGGGCTTGGCTACTGGCCTGATACGCATCGATCATTCGGGTTGTTCCGCATCGAAAGGTTCTTCGGCCAACTCCCCATCACGCTCAAGCAATACCTGCACTTTCTGCTCAGCCTGCGCCAACGCGCTCTGGCAGTCACGGGTCAGGCCGATGCCTTGCTCAAACGCCGTCAACGAGTCTTCCAGCGACAACTCGCCGTTCTCCAGACGCTCGACCAGGGTTTGCAGGTCGGCGAGGGATTGTTCGAAATCGAGTGCAACTTTTTTGCGGGCCATGGCGGCAATTCCGGTAGACGGTAAACCGGCGCGACACTAGCAGACATGGGGGATTGGGGCAAATGAGTGGGGGGTGTCATTCTCCTTGGGTATTGACCTGGTAACGCGTGCTGCGACCGCTTCCGGGGAGACGGATCAGGCAGTTTTTTTCCAGCAAATCAGACAGATGGCGGGTGGCTGTCGCCTTGGACACTTTGGCGACTGCCTGGTACTGCGCGGCGCTGATCCCATGCTCAAAGCCTTTATCACCACCGTCGAGCAGACGATTGAGTACTTTGACCTGCTCGGCAGATAACGCAGCGCCGCGGTGTTGGTCCCAGAACCTGGTCTTGCTCAGCAAACGGTCAATTCGTGCCATCGCTTGTTGCAGGCTGCGCAACAATGTTCTCAGGAACCACTCCAGCCAATCAGTGATATCGAGCGTGGCCTTTTGGCTGGACTCCAATGCGTTGTAATAGCCCATGGGGTCGTCAAGGATACTGGCTGACATCGCATAAAAGCGTATCGCGTGATGGTCGCCCTGGGCCAAGGCCAAGTCAGTGATGGCGCGTGTCAGGCGACCATTACCGTCATCGAGCGGGTGAAGTGTGACAAACCAGAAATGCGCAATGCCAGCGCGTATGAACGGGTCCAGTTCTGGTTGATGGCGGCTCAGTTCGAACCATTCAAGGAAGTCATCCAGCGCCTGCTCCAGCCCCTGGCGTGGCGGCGCCTCAAAGTGCACGGTCGGCCGGTCAAGACGCCCCGATACCACCTGCATAGGCTCATCCCCTCGCAACCCCCCGACCTTTATGCTTCGCGCGGTAAGGCCCGCTTCTGGAATCGGAAACAGCAGATGATGCCAGTGCATGAGACGCGAGTACGTGAACGGCTCGGCAAATTGCTCAGTGGCATCTATCATCAGGTCAGCGAGGCGTTCGCTACGGCGGCTGACCTGACCGTCTTTCGTCGTTTCCAAGCCTAACCGTCGCGCCAGGGAGGACCGCACCGAGCCGACATTCAGTTGCTCACCTTCAATAGCGGAGGAGGCCAGGATGTTTTGCAGCAGCGCGTCCAGTTCGTTCTGCGCGCTGGCTGCCTGACCAGCGGAGCCGAGCATGCCTAGGAGTTTGCCTTGGGAGTGACCGCAGTCGCGCAGCAAAGCAGCCAAGCGTCCGGGCTGCCAGTGGAAATGGGGCCAGTCGATGTGTTGCCAGATCCAGCGTGGTTGATTCATAGGGGGAAGCCTAGGCGTGTGAGTCGAATAAAGGGGGTATTCGGCTCATTTGGTGAGCCGATTGTGCTTGGTATTTGGCTCGTCGTCTAGGCTGCATCGGGCCACCGAGTGCGTTTCCGGAGTGGGCATTTGATATCAACAGAAGCTGACGTCGATTCTGTCGACTTTTAGTTTTATGAAGCGCTCGTTACATTCAGGATGGTCGTAATGAATGTCCTCATCATTTAATGAGACGAAGCTGTGAAATTGTGTGTCGTGTAGGTTCCCGTAGAGTAGGTAGGCGTAGCCGGGACTTATCTTTTCAATCAATGGTGTTCTCGGTTCAACCCTCTCAATCTCGTAATCATCAGATAGATTCATTGTCAGCTCGACGTCATAGATTTTTCCGACTTCTATGTCATGTGGCGAATAGCTGACGAAGCAATTTATGATGGTTCCCTCAATGAGCAGAGTTATGTCTTCCTCTATATGCTCGTTGAGCGCTAACACCTGTGCCTTTATATAGCTATTTTTTGTGTGGTCTAATGGTTTTATCAGAGGGGTCGCCATTTATCATCCTCCAGAAGTCTTTTCCGCTTTTCGTATGCAAAGTCGTAATATGGCCGCTTGTATTTGTTCCTGCAAACGCGAATTTCGCTTGCCCTGTCCTATTTGTTCCCATTAGTAAAACATATCCAGTTGTTGGAGCGTTTCTGTACGAATATTGAACCTGCGTGCCTTCATTTATTACATGTCGGGCGGTGAGTAAGTATTCGTGACTAGAGTCGGCGCCGAATTCAGAACCGTGCTTCTCGTAATGCTCATTGAGTTTTTGCTTGCTGGCAAATGCTGACGGACGTTGTGTTGCAGATGGACTATTAGGTTCGCCTGCATCGACCTGGGCATCACTCGCGGGCTCCTTAGGCTCTTTTTTAGCGTTACATCCTTTTTCCTCCGGGCAATTGCTCAAGCCTAACGGGTCTACCCATCCCGTCGGATTGGGCACGTACTGGTACGCGTTGATCCCACCGGCCAGCTTCACCGGATCAGGTGTCAGGTAACGACCAATATCTGGATTGTAGTAGCGATGGCGGTTGTAGTGCAGGCCGCTTTCCTGGTCGAAGTATTGGCCTTGGAAACGTAGCGGGTTGTCGATTTTGCCTACGTCGAGACGGCTGATTTCGCCGTAGGCGCGGTAGTGGGCGGACCAGACGATTTCGCCTTCGGGCGTGGTGAGTTCTTGCGGTGTGCCGAGGTGGTCGAGTTGGTAGTGGTAGGGCTTGGTTTCTTCTGGGCCGAAGCCTTCCAGCAGTGCTAATGGGCGGAAGCTGTCGGGTTCGTAGAGGTAGCTGCGGTGACATTCCGCATGATGTTCGGCGATCAGCTTGTCGCCTTGCCAGAAGAACTCGGTGGTTTTCCCGTCCACAGTTTTGCTGATGCGCCGACCGAACGGGTCATAACGATAACTGGCGCTTTGGCCGTTTGGCTTGGTAATGCCGATTAGCCGATGCTGGCAGTCGTAGCGGTACTCGGTAACGAGTGAATGACCCTTGCCGCGTCGTTCGCATATCAGGTTGCCGAAGGCGTCATAGTCGTAATGATGATCGCCTTGGATCATCAATCGATTACCCGCGACGATGTCCGGGCCTGGCCTGTCTTGCATGAGCAGGTTGCCCGCCGGGTTGTGGCCGAAGCGTTCCTGGGCGTCTTGCGAGTGATCGGCGCGGGTCAGGCGGTGGAGCGGGTCGTAGCGGTAAAGATGTTCGCCTTTGCGGGTGTCGTGCAGGCGGGTGAGGTTGCCGGTTTTGTCGTAATCGTAGTGGCGTTGGTAGAGGTGGTTTTGCTGTTGCGTGACGGCGTGGGTATGTAGCCGGTTTTGGTCGTCGTAGTGGTAGTGGCTGAGCAGTTGGCCTTGTTGGCGTTGGTGTTCGCGACCGGCTTTGAACAGGTGTGAGGTCAGCAGCGAACCGTTCAGTTCGACGGTGACGAGGTGGCCGCCTTTGTCGTGGTTGAAAGTGAGGCGGTTGTTGTCCGGTAGGCGTAAATGCTGAAGTTGGCCGCAGGCGTCGTAGCCGTAGCGCAGCGTGCCCCAGCCTTGGTGTTCGGCGGATAGGCGGTTTTGGCGGTCGTATTCGTAGGCCAGGAACCAGTGGCCGTCGTCGACGCTGAGGAGGTTGCCTTGGCGGTCGTAGGTGTATTCAACCGTATTGCCGTCGGGCAGGGTTTTTCTTACGAGGCGACCGGCATAGTCGCGCTGGTATTGAGTGACGAGCTGACTGCCGTCGTCGCCGTATTCGGTTTTCTCCAGCAGATTGCCGTTGAGGTCGTAGGCATACGCAGTGCGTTGGCCGTCGAAGCCGGTTTCCTGTTGGATCAGGCCGTTGGGGTGGTAGTCGAGCTGGTAGGTTTCGCCGACTTCGTTTTCGATGGCAGTCAGCAGTAAGCGGGCGTTGTCGTAGCGGTAGTTGACCTGGGTGCCGTCGGCATTGATGCGGCGGCTGATCAGGTGCAGGCCGTCGGCGTATTCGTAGCGGGTGACGTGGCCCAGCTCGTCGCGCTCGGCGATGATTTTTCCGTAGGGGTTGTAGCTGAATTCTCGTGTGGCACCGTCCTGCAATACCAAGCGAGTTAACCGACCCACGGCGTCCCATTGATACTGAGTCAGCGCGCCCTGTTCATCCTCACGCGCAACCTGCCGGCCCAGGTCGTCATAGCGATAGCGCTTGATCCCGCCATTCGGTAGCTGTTCTTCAACAAGCTGTCCGCGTTCGTTCCACACCAACCGATGACAACTGTGATCCGGATACCAAACCCCGGTCAGTTGCCCTTGCTTGTCGTAGCTGTAGTCAGTCGCGTTGCCATCCGGGTCAATCTGGCGAATGACATCGCCCTGTTCATTACGCTCATATTTCCAGACCGCCTCACCACGTCTTACAACCCGTACGAAACCGTTGTCATGCTCGTAGGACGTCGGCTCATCATCCCCAGGAAACAGCGCGACCAAGCGTCCGGCGTCGTCGTATTGATACGCCGTCACCGCACCCAGCGGGTCCTGCTCGGCCGTCAGGCGGCCCTTGTCGTCGTAGGATTTGAAATGTTGAGCGCCGTCGGGATCGATGCGCTGTACCAGCCGCGCTCGCTGGTCATGTACGTAAACTTCCTGGCTGCCGTCGGCGTTGTGCACGGTGACGCGACCGTCGTCACCCCAGGCATACCGCGTGTCCATCTGCGAAAAGCTGGCCCAATGCCTGACACAGCGCGCTGCCTTGCCAGCGCGTTCCCATTCCCAGAAGAAACTCGCCCCACCGGCCAGTTGCCGTTCAAGAATGACGTGCTGCTCGTCGTACCGATAAACCTCGCGTTCACCGACAGCATTGGTCGCTGACACCAGTCGTCCAGCGCCGTCATAGGCGTAGGAAACGACGTTCTGCTCGGTCACCCAAACGAACGGTTCATGCCCCGTGGCGCGATGAACCTGGTAATCCACCGCCACGATGCGGTCGAACTCATAACGCAACAGAAGCGAACGGCCCACGCCGTTGTCCAGCCGCTCAAGCCGTCCCAACCGATCCCGGACAACCAACAACCGGTTGTCATACGCATCGCTGATCGCCGTCAGCACACCGTCGCAAAAGTGGTAGAACCGCGACCCCTGGGCCAGCACCAGTTCATCCGGCAACGACCCCAAGTAAATCGCGGCTTCGGCCAGGCTGTTGGTAATCGCCGGTCGAGCAACCGTCGGCAAGGGCAGGGTGGTCGAGCGATTCTCATGGTCTGTCCACACCACCGAATCGCCTGACACCACAAGCCGCTGTGCCAGCGCATGACTCCAGCCAAACCCCAACCCACAATCCACTTCCACCGCACTGGTGCGATACAAGCGCGTCCACTCAAACGGCAAGATGCCATCCAGCGCGCCATCGGTGAGCGTCAGCAGTTCCTCGCCGGTGACCATCGACACCGGGCAACCGTTCGTAACGGTTTTATCCGCAGAGGCCGCCGCATCACCCTTCGGGTTCGAAGCCACGGCAGGCACATCATCCACATGCTCTTTGTGCCTCAGCACCGCGTTCTGCCGAGCCTTCCAGCGCATCTGCAGGGTGCCCTGTTTCAGCCCACCGACCACCCCTCGAACCGCCACCGCTTTATAGCGATCCACCGCCTGCATAAACTTGGTCAGAATCGCCAACATACTCTGTACGAAGCCAACCGCGGCCTCAACAATCCGAGCGCCATACTTGACCAGCCGCAAGCTTAAATACGCCACACCCGCCGCCGGTAAGGCGATGGTCAGCACCGCGCCAATCACCAGATCAATCAGCAGCGATACTATTAACCCTGCAGCCATTTCCGCGACCTGGCTCGGCGGCAACGCGTCCAGCCATATCATCGCCGTACGTATCAGCAGGTACAGTGCAGCCTCATCGCTGGCGAGCAACATCGCCTGTTCCATGATCTTGGGGGCATCGGTGGCGATTTGCGCCAACTTGGCTGCCTGGGCTCCCAGTTGTTCTACATATTGCAACGGATCTTCAAGGATCGACTGCACCAGCTTTATGCTGTCCCACACATCACGGATCGCCGCCCAACTGCCCGCCAGTACGCCGCTGCCAATTGCACTGGCCGTGGATTGCTGCCAATGCGGCTTGAAGTCTTTCCACTGATCGCGCAGCCATTGCTCCAGGTCTGCTGTCAGCCCGGCATAAGAGTCAAACAAGGCATCCACTTGCTGCGCTGAAACTCCGCCTTGAACCCGAACTTGATAGCGCCCGCCAGCGGCGCAGTAGTGCGAACCCTCGCCGTGTTCATCGAGCATGATCACTGCTGAGCTACCGTCATCCAGGCGGGTCACCTCAACGGGGATGTCGCCAATTGGCACGTCATACAGCGACTCGAACCTGCTCTGGATCTTAAGCACGCCACCCGCAGGGCAAAGAGCCACGGTAGAGGAATCCGCGTCGGTAAGGCTCACCGACTGCTGCGAATCCCCGGCCCGTAACACCCGGTCCATTCCCAGCAACGACGGCATATCCGTGGCATGGCTCACCGAATCCAGTGCCCGGGAATACCAGGCACCCATTTGCTGGCGATAAATCATCAGGCTCTGATGGAAAGTATCCAGCTCATATTCGATCGAGGTGATGTGGGCAGCGTGGGTCATCCATGACGTCTCGGCAGAAGGCAAGGCGTCGGAGTCTGCCCCAGCGAAAGGCAGCTGGATGAGTGGTTTGAAAAATCAGATTGCGCTTACAAAGGGCGGGCAATAGTCGATGGCGACTGATGCCCACGGAGCACTTCAGATTGCGATGCTGCTGATTGACGAATAGTGCCCAATGAGCGCCTTTCAGCAGGACTCAAATGCATTCAACCAGACCCCCATCCGTTGCGATTCGAAACTTTGCGCCGTATAGACGCGATGACCGCCCTGGCGCTGGGGCTCGGGCATCAACCTGATGACCTCATAATGACGAAACGCCTTGATGGTCGTGCCGGACACCTGCGCGGCTTTGCCGATATGCATGAAAAGTTCTTTTTCAGATAGTGCGTCGGCCTATTTCAGCCGGTTGGCCCTCTGCGTCAGTGAAGAGCCCCGCGCGGGCCCGAACAGGAGGACCGTTCCGTAAGGTAAGCAGGACCCTTCCTAGACTATTTAAGAGCTCTTGTGACGGCCCGGCGGCTTGACTAGCCTGCCGAAAACACAAGAGTGAAAAAGTATGAACGAGGCCTCTATCGGTTTAAACGCGCCGCCTGATGGCTACACCGATTGGCTGACAGGCCTCAAGAGCCGTATCCATAACGCACAGCAGCGCGCGTCAATCGCGGTCAATCGTGAATTGGTGATGCTCTACTGGCAGATTGGACGCGAAATTTTGGCCCGTCAGAGCGATCAAGGCTGGGGGAGCAAAGTGATCGACCGCCTTGCGCAGGATCTGCGTGCAGCGTTTCCCGACATTAAGGGTTTTTCGCCGCGCAACCTCAAGTACATGCGTGCTTTTGCCGAGGCGTGGCCGGATTCGGAATTTGTGCAACAGGCTGCTGCACAATTGCCCTGGGGTCACAACATGGTGTTGCTCGAAAAGCTTCCCGGCCCGGAAACACGTCGCTGGTACATCACTCAGGCAGTTAAACACAGCTGGTCGCGGAACACGCTGTTACTGCACATCGAAAATTGCTTGCTGGAGCGCAGTGGCAAGGCAGTCAGCAACTTCGAAAGCCATTTGCCCAAGGCACAATCCGATCTGGCACGAGAATCTCTCAAGGACCCTTATCGCTTTGACTTCCTAAGCCTGGGCCTGGATGCGAAAGAGCGTGATATCGAAAATGCTTTGATCAAACATGTCACTGAGTTCTTATTAGAGTTGGGCGCGGGCTTTGCCTACGTTGGCCGGCAAGTACTGCTGAATGTTGGCGGTGATGAGTTCTTCGTTGACCTGTTGTTTTACCACTTGAAACTGCGCTGCTACGTAGTGATCGAACTCAAGGCGGGTAAATTCAAGCCCGAGCATCTGGGCAAGTTGAGCTTCTATCTCGCGGCTGTAGATGCCGAACTGAAGCACCCACAGGATGGCCCGACCATTGGCCTGTTGCTGTGCAAGGGTAAAAATGAGGTGGTGGCTGAATATGCTCTGCGCGATAACAACCGGCCTATCGGTGTGGCGGAA
The DNA here is from genome assembly GCF_003852295.1 of Pseudomonas sp. R11-23-07. Taxonomy (NCBI): domain Bacteria; kingdom Pseudomonadati; phylum Pseudomonadota; class Gammaproteobacteria; order Pseudomonadales; family Pseudomonadaceae; genus Pseudomonas; species Pseudomonas sp. R11-23-07. Next base: position 4,983,689 of record NZ_CP027761.1, on the reverse strand, counting down.
TATCAGTGGGTAGAGTCTTTGTCGGCAGAACTGCAGACCAGTTTGCCCAGCATTGAGCAGATAGAGAGAGAGCTGGCGGGGTAAGCCGGTTCAAACACCGAAAGCCTGCCTTTTCAGGGCAGGCTTATCGTCACACTGGGCTGACTTATTTCTGCTGAGCCGTCAGCGCCGCATACCCATTCATCAAATTGCGATAGTTAGGAATCCGCTGCGACAACAGATTCCCCAGCCCTTCGATATCGTTGCGCCAGTCACGGTGCAACTCACACGCCACCGAAAACCAGTTCATCAATTGCGCACCGGCCTGGGTCATCCGGCTCCATGCCGCCTGCTGCACCGTGGTATTGAACGTGCCCGACGCATCCGTTACCACAAACACCTCAAACCCTTCCGCCAGCGCCGACAAGGTCGGGAACGCCACGCACACATCCGTCACCACGCCGGCGATGATGATCTGCTTGCGCCCGGTGGCCTTGATCGCCTTGACGAAGTCTTCGTTGTCCCAGGCGTTGATCTGGCCTGGGCGAGCGATATACGGCGCGTCCGGGAACATTTCCTTCAACTCCGGCACCAGCGGGCCGTTGGGGCCTTGCTCGAAACTGGTGGTGAGGATGGTCGGTAGGTTGAAGAACTTGGCCAGGTCGGCCAGGGCCAGAACGTTGTTCTTGAACTCGTTGGGGGAGAAGTCCTGCACCAGGGAGATCAGGCCGGTCTGGTGGTCGACCAGCAGGACAATGGCGTCGTCTTTGTTGAGGCGGTTGTAGGTTGGAGTGCTCATGGTTGAATCCTTTTTTGTTTAGGTTGGTTGGGCGTTGTGTTCAACATGGGCACAGATTAATGGTTGGTCTGGGAGTGATAAATCGGCTGTCGCGTGTCTTACCGTCAACAAGAAGGAGACAATCAAAAGGTGGAAAAGAATGACTCCACGTAGCGCTACCATGGTTTAATATTCATTATATAAAGACCCTTATAGGGTGATATTTTAAATGAAAATAAACTATCTTCTAGCAAATTGGCCATCGGGCGTCATCGCCACCCAAGCGTGGCTGCGCGAACAGGGTGTTGGCCCGAATCTTATTCAGAAATATCAGCAAACAGGCTGGGTCGAACGCGTGGGTCACGGTGCCTGGAAACGCAGCGGCGAGAGCATCGACTGGCACGGCGGTGTATTCGCGTTGCAACAGGGCGCAACAGTGCAGGTTTGGCCGGGCGGCGCGACGGCCTTGAGCTTGGCCGGTTACAGCCATTACCTGACGTTTGGAAAAGAGTCTGTAGATCTATTCGGCCTATCAGGGGCCGTTCTTCCCGGTTGGTTTCGCAAGCATGCATGGGAAGCGCAGGTGAACTTCTATCCGGGCGTGCTCTTTACGGAATTGGAAGATATGGCGTTACAAGTTTTCCAAATACCTTACCGCCAATTCGCGCTAAAAATCTCCACCCCGGAACGTGCGGTGCTCGAGCTTATTCACCAAAGCGCCGACGAGATGCTGTTCAGCGGCGTGGCCGATATCCTCAACGGGCTTGCCACACTGAGCCCAAAGCGCCTGCAGACGCTGCTTGAAGCGTGCAACTCCATCCGCGTCAAACGTGTGTTCTTTGTGCTGGCGCGTAATACAGGCCATGCCTGGTACGCGCGAATAGATCGTTCCAGCATCGATCTAGGCAAGGGCAAGCGGCAAATCATCCGGGGCGGTCGACTCGATAACGAGTTCCTTATTACCGTTCCGGAGAGCTTTGCCGATGTCCCTTGATCCACGTTATGCCGCTCAGGTTCGTCTGTTGGTGCAGGTCATTCCTTACGTAGCGGCGCAACGATGTTTTGCACTGAAGGGCGGAACGTTCAGGACCAAATCAAGATTGAAGTTTCGCCGGTGCTACGCGGCACCGTGCATCCACCGACGACGCAAGACGTAGTGCCACGGGTCGAGGATGAATTCGGATTCGCCTCCATGGCAGTGGTGTCCTTGCCCGACCTATACGGCGGCAAAATCTGCGCTGCGCTGGATCGGCAACATCCCCCCGAGACCCGACGTGATGTTGATGCTTCGAGAGGAAGGGCAGGCGCGTGAAATCTTCGTGGGCTTTCTGGTGTAGCTGATCAGCCACAGCCGTCCCATGGCTGAGTTGCTTGCGCCCCGCTGGAAGCCATTGGCGGGCGCGTTTCAGGCTGAATTCGCCGGCATGACGCGAGAGCCCGTCACACTTGGCCAGTTAGAAGCGACCAGAGAGTCGTTGTTGACTGCGATCCGCCAACAACTCAATGAGCAGGATGCTGCCTTCCTGATCTCGATCAAACAGGGAGAGTCTGACTGGAAGACGCTGAACCTGCCGGGAATAGATCGTTTGCCTGCCGTGCAATGGAAACTGCACAACGTCAGGCAGATACCTGCTGCAAAACGGATGGAGGCAGCGGCAAAGCTGGAGACGGTGGTTGAGCGGTTGTTGGCAGGTAGGCATGACGTGAAAAAGCCTGCTTTTTATAGCAGGCTTGTCTTAACGCTGGGTTTGCTTACCTCTGCTGCGCCGTCAGCGCCGCATATCCATTCATCAAATTTCGATAGTTAAGAATGCGCTGGGACAACAGACTCCCCAGGCCTTCGATATCGTTGCGCCAGTCGCGGTGCAACTTACACGCCACCGAGAACCAGTTCATCAACTGCGCACCGGCCTGGGTCATTTTATTTTTATAGGGTTCTAGTTAAGCATCAGAATCTTTCGTACAGGCTATTTACAGCCTGTACTCAAGATCCTCATATATGACAGGAAGCCATTTGATGGCTGAAGCTGCTGGAAGTGAGCCGTTTAAGCGCAATATCAAGTGCTTGATCGTCAAACAGCTTGTTTTTGCGAGCGGCTGCAGCGACACCGCCATCCCATTGTTTCAGTGCCTCACGTAAAGCCGGAACCGTTGGGGCTACATCTTCCTGGGTCAGCAGCCAGTCGACTGTTGCCAATAGCTCCATGCCGAAGGGTGACTCAAAGCCATCAATCAACTCCGCGGTAAGCTCCAAGGCCTGGGAATATTCCTTGGCCTCTGTTCTGAGATAGGTTTGTAGAAAGGCTCTGCGGTCTTGGTCAAACCAGATCACATCACTGTTTTCCGCATCGCTGATTCGCTTATCGCAATGCAGATAACTACCGTCCAGATTGTTAAGCAGGTGTTCCAGCCGGTTGGCATACGGCCCGTACTTATGAGCAACAAATTTAAGATCCAGTGGGTTTTTGAGGCCTGGCCGCTTCTCAATTGCGCGTTCCAGGAACCAAGCCAGTTTCTGAATCTCAAGCAGGCTGCATTCCATGCCTAACACCCAGTAGCGTCGAACCAGTTCCGCAATGAGCGCTCGCGCAGGCGTAAGCTTTTCTACACCGTTGCGTTTGGCGACATTCAGATACTGATTGGATGGCTCAAAAACCAACACATCGACATCCAGATCGCTCAAGACATCCTCAATCTGTTCGCGAACGTCCGGCCATTTCAGACCACCGTTACCGGCCCCTAACGGAGGAACCGCCACCGACTTCACATGGTTTTCAATCAGAAAACGACGGAGGTCGTGCAGGCCTTCGATTATCCATGCCATCTGCGATGGTGATCGCCAGTGACGTTTGGTCGGGAAGTTAACGATCCAGCGAGGACCGTCCAGTTCGTTGACCGCAGTTACGTGCACTTCTCCGGTCTTTACTTCGCCAGCTTTACAGGCAGCAGCGTACAAGCGATAGTTTTCTGCAAAACGCTCCTTGAACATCAGCGCGATGCCCTTGCCCATCACGCCCACGGTATTCACCGTGTTGACGAGGACTTCGGTGTTGGCTTCCAGAAGGTTACCCTGAGTGAATCTGATCATGGAAAATACCATCCCGGACGAGCATGTACAGGCAACGTCAGGCCTCTTGCGGCGACGTCCTGCTCTATGCGTTCTTTCATCGCATCGGTGTAACACATGATGCCAAGGAGTCCTGTAATCGGTAAGTGGTGGTGAATCAGCGCTTCAGCCTGATAACGCTCCATTTTGCGAGGGTCATCGGGGTCACGTTTGAAGTCACGCCGTTGAAGGATAGACCAATCGATCTCGTGGAGATTCTCCAGGTCGCTGTAATAGTCTGTCCAATCCGGGTACGCATGTGCATTTGTGAAGACGAACGGTAGGCCAAGCTCGGCGACGCGGTGGAGGCTGGAGACCAGAATCACGATCTCGTCATTGCTGCGTTGCTGAACGCTCCAGCCGGAATGAATATTTTTCATCATCACAGAGAAGGGTGTGAAATAGAAGGGAACGTAGTCTGACAAAAAGCCTGAAGGAGCAATGGGGACACAGCGCGTGCGGCGTTTATCGATTAAATCAACATTGCCTATGTTCACATATTGCGCAGCCTGCACCTCTGAGCTGGCGCAGTGCAGGCCGTTGTCCAGAATCCAGGGCAGATTGTCGCGATGAACGATTCGCCAGATCAGAGCTTTTTCAGGATTCAGGTTGTTATAAATCATCTAAGAAACATTCCCCGATTCACTCCGATTTGTACATTAACGCCGGCCTCGCGCATTTTAGACCCACAGAGGGTTTCTACTTCAGCATTAGAAACAAAAACCTTGAAGAAATCGTTAGGGGAAACTACGTCGGGCGAAAGGCACTCAGCCATACAGATGCTTTTGCATTGGGGATCGTGGTAGTCCCTGGCATTCATAACCTCCCAATTGATTGTCTCGAAGCCATCGGCATAATCCAGCAACTGAATGGCATCGTTAGCCAATGGGTGGCGGGGAATGACCTTCCATTGCTTTCTAATTGCCACGTTTCGATGCACCGTAATCACAACAAATTGGGTGTCAGGCCTTCTGCGTTGAACGCTTCCATCGAATGGATTTGCGGCAAACCAGTGGAAAGGTACGTACTGATCTAGTGCGAGACCTTGTCGTTTTTTCAGAATGTCGGCATCAGCCACGTCTTCGAATGCCCTGAGCTGAGCTCGCGGTTTTAGCCCGTGCTGAAAAATACCGCTCAGGTTTTCTAGAGAAGTTAGGTGATAGAGAAGTTTTTGTTCCTTGATATCTGGCATATCGGTCTCCTTGACCTACGTATGAGCTGAAGTTGTTCCATCCTGCTCGCCCATCCGTTGGCGGGATGGGGTAGGTGATTCTATTGTGATATCAGTTTGGCTAGCAATGGCCGGGCTTTTTAGGAGGATTGCTAAAAATTATATGAGTCAGCAATTTTCTGACGTTCTCATATTCGTCGCGCCGGCCGGTCCGATCCCTTTCATTTGCAGGACGTTTCCTAGAGAATCCCAACCGCTTGCGCCAGCGAAATTGGGTGACTAGGCTGTCGACCGTCACTGCAATTCAGTGACCGGGTTTAGTCGCCCGGACTTCGCTAGGCGCATGCGCCATCTCAAAGACAGGTGTCTTCTCACCTGCACTTAATGGTGGCTGTGCGCAGGGCACCTTCGGGTGCACCGGTGCCTAGCGACCGGTCGACTAACCTGCGTACAGCCGCCCACCTCTGCTCGTTTAGTCGCGAAAGGACGGTGGTATTTACTTACTGCTAGGAGTTTTGCTATGGATAACGTTTGTTCGCATTCACGTCATCAGAAGTGACCAACCCTTTTACCGTCAATGAAGAACTGAGCTTCGAGGACGCCTGGGTGAAGGTGGCTGAGCTGCTGCATTGTGCGGTGGCCACGTCGCAGGTGCTCGGCGAGCCAATGGCTGCGTCGCAGAGGGCGGTGTTGCATTTGGTGGAGATGGCGAAGATGGTCGCGGATCGGGCGGTGGAGTGTTTGCAGCCGAGGTAATTTGACATTTGCAGTGGGGCAGCAATGTGCTAACTCACTGCCTTACAGGCCCGCCTGCTCTTACAGCGTTCATGTCGCCATCTGGCGTTTTGGCGACATATCAAACCATCCCTTTGTCATTTGGGCAGCGGTCTGCTGCTCATTTTAGCTTGTCGCCAACACGGCGCGCGAGGGTGTTAGAGTCGCTAAAAACCACCTCATCAAGGATGTAGTAATTGCCTATAAAAACGGATGTTTGGACCGTCGGTGTTGCACCGAGCAAGCTCCCTTTGAGCCAATTGGTCAGTGAGCAGTTGCTTGAAAATATGATCCTCAACTCGCCAGGCATTCTCTCCGATGAATGGATGCTGATAGGCAAGCAAGAAAAAACCAGCTCAGGTGGGCGCATTGACCTGCTGGCGATCGATCCCGATGGATACTTGGTCCTGGTTGAACTCAAGCGCGACCGTACCCCTCGGGACGTAGTCGCCCAGACCCTCGATTACGCCGCTTGGGTTCAGGGTTTACAGCCAAATGAGATTGGCGCCATCTATGAGCGGTTCAAGCCTGGGAATACCCTCTATGCTGACTTTTTAGCGCGTTTTGGACGAGTCTTGAACGATGATGAGCTGAACCAAAGCCATCAACTGGTCATTGTCGCAACGGAATTGGACGCGAGCAGTGAGCGGATTGTTGAATACCTCAGCAAACGAGATATTCCGATCAACGTGCTGTGTTTTCAGATTTTCCAAATGGGTGATCAGCAACTACTGAGTCGGTCTTGGTTGCTCGATCCCGTTCAGACCCAAGTGAATGCGGTGTCAGCGAGCGAGGGGCATACCGAGCCCTGGAATGGCGAGTTCTATTGCTCGTTCGGCGACTCGACTTCACGCTCATGGGAAGATGCAAGGGAGTTTGGTTTTATCTCGGGCGGTGGTGGCGCCTGGTATAGCAGGACTCTGCAACTGCTTTCACCGGGGGATCGTGTTTGGGTCAACATTCCGCAACAGGGGTACGTTGGTGTCGGAAGAGTGCGCGGGAAATCCACACCCGCGAACGAATTTACCGTCACTGTAAACGGCGAGGAGCGCCCTGTGCTTGAGGTTGCTAAGCGGGCAAATTATCACGCTGAATTTGTAGATGACCCAGAGCGGTGTGATTACTTTGTGTCGATTGAATGGCTGGATACCGTGCCGGTGAGCCAGGGTGTGCGGGAGACGGGGATGTTTGGGAATCAGAATACGATTTGTCGGCCCAGAACGCAGAAATGGCGGTGGACGATTGAACAGTTGAAGGAGAAGTTTGTTGGTTTTGATAAGGTGGTTGCGAGTATGTTGTAGCGATCCCTGACGGATTGATATTGCGCGTTCAGCAGATATTAAAAAGCCGGCTTGTGGGCGGCGTTATTGTGTTTTAAGTATTTGATTTATATGAATTTTACTTTTTAATCGATCGGCGTCCCCCCATTTGTCCCCCCAGCCCCGCTTTGCGTGATTGGCCTTTGCTCTCTAAAGACAAATAGTCATTTTTAGGGTTTGCAAAGGTTTAGCGTTTGAGGGGCAAAATGCAAGCCTTGGTTGCACAAGGAAAATGACGCACAGTTGCGCCGAAGCTCTGGGGGCGATTCGTAAGAGTGTGTGAGCTATGACGTAGCTTTCCATAGGGCGTTGCGCAGCATCAGGAAGTGAATCGGGGGATTGGATGGCAAAGACACCAAAATCGAGTGGGTCCGGAACTCTATTTGAAGAAGACTACCTTGTCCGAACGCTAGGGCCGATATCGCATGATCCAGAGGTTGCTCTGACTGAATTGGTTGCCAATGCTTGGGATGCCGGCGCATCTTTGGTCAATTTGACCATTCCACATGAGAAGCAGAATTTCCTTGTCGTAGAAGATGACGGTCATGGCATGACCGCGCCACTTTTTAAACGTAGATGGATGACGCTCGGATATGACCGTTTGAGGCATCAAGGGGTCAGCGTGGAGTTTCCGTCAGAGCGAAACGATTGGAGTCGACGGGCATATGGTCGAAATGGTGTTGGTCGCCATGGGCTTCTTTGCTTCGGAGACACTTATTCGGTGAAAACCCTCGTAGGAGGAGATGAAGCCAGTTTTGAGATAGGAGCAGGAGGTGGGAAGGATCCGTTCAGAATCATCAACGAATCCTCCTCTAAAAAAGACGGCCATGGGACGAAGCTTTCGGTCATCGTCGAAAGGCATCTTCCTGATCCTGACAAAATTCGCGAGGTTCTTTCTGCTAGATTTTTGCATGATCCCCGGTTCGAGGTTCGTGTCAATGGACGCTCAGTTTCCCTTCCCGAACATCTAGGCTTGATTGAGCAATCAACCATCGCGGTCGTTGAGGGAGGGGCTATTGACGTGTTTGTTATTGACTCGTCTAGGACGGCCAAGTCTAACCGCTATCAGGGTATCGCCTTTTGGGTCAATAACCGTCTTGTCGGGACCCCTGCATGGATTGTGGGAAACGTTGCAGTCATAGATGGGCGCTCCCGCTTCGCAAGACGCTACGCCATTGTGGTCAGAGCGGATGAAAGCTGGATATCTGAAATAGAGGCTGACTGGACACGGTTCAAACAGACGCCGAAGGCAGCGAAGCTTTTTTCGGCCGTAGTACTCCAGGTCAGAGATGTGTTCGACCGGCTATCAGCGACCTTGGTGGACGAAAACTCTGAGGAGGCTCTGGTACGCAATAGAGAAGACTTCAAGGAGCTTTCAACTCTTGGACGGATTGAAGTGGCCAATTTTGCGCAGACTCTTGCGAAGAGCAATCCCGGCATAGGAAACGACGTACTTTCCGCAGCTGTACAGGCCGTCATCAAGTTAGAGAAATCCAGGAGTGGCATTGCCCTCCTCGAAAAACTTACCAAATTGGACGAGGAGGATATTGAAGGACTTGATCGTCTTCTTGGGCAGTGGACTGTCAGTGATGCATTAGCGGTACTCGATGAGATTGACCGGCGTCTTTCTATACTTTCTGCGATTGACAAGCTAGGAGGCGACTCAGGGGCTGACGAGTTGCATACGCTTCACCCTTTGGTGACACAAGCTCGCTGGTTATTCGGTCCCGAGTTTGATAGTCCGGAATACGCATCCAATGTGAGTCTCAGGAGCGCTGCTGGTAAGATTTTCGGGAAGCGTGGGGGAGAGGGGGCATTTCTCAATCCCAGACAGCGCCCGGATCTCATGACCCTTTCGGACAGCACCCTCTCTATTGTCGGAACTGAGGAATTTGACAGTAGGGAGGATAATTTGACCAAGATTCGAGATGTTCTGATTATCGAGTTGAAAAAGGGGAAGTCCACCATTGGCCGTGACGAGATGAATCAAGCGGACGGCTACGTGCAAGATTTCCTTGGAAGTGGGCTATTGGATGGCACTCCGATATTTAGGGCATTTGTGGTTGGTCACGAAGTTTCCCCGAAAACTTCCACCGAGAAGGAAATAAAGGAGGATGGAGTGTTGCGAGGCCGGGTTGTTGCGACCACTTTCGGCCGATTGACCCGGACTGCCCATCACAGACTTTTTAGACTTAAAGAGCGGATTCCGACTCGTTACGAAGATATCAATGGCGCGGAGCTGGCTGCCAAAGTGATGGGGATAGCAAGTCAGGCGAGGATTGCGCTTCTATCCACAGAATATGGTCAGGTTGAAGAGGGTGCTGATACAAAAGCTTGATTTTGCCTGATGCGAAAGCTCAGAGCGGTTGCACAGTGGTTCATTTCTATGTCGCAGTGCTTCAGATATAGACCACTTTGGCACGATGCTGACGACGTCAGAAAAGTATGTATTTTTTATCGCAGGTGAATATGGGGCGTCCTGCGCGGAACAAAAGAACGGGCTTAGTTGATGTAGATTGTAAAAAAGCTTGCAGGGGCAATCATGCTCTTCTGGTTGCCCCCTAATGGCAGAGCTGGTTATCAAATACCCAATGGTGGCAGCGCTTTAACGATTTTCATTGTTTCCAGGCTGACCGTGATCACGCGCAAAAACAACTCCAGCGGATAACGAGGGTTGTTCATTGTCTCAATTGCCCAGTCGTTAGCATCATTCACGATGCCGCTAGCTTTTTCCACCTTCACGCACTGACGCTCCATAACCCAATCCAAGGCGGGCTTGCCGGTGACTACATACTCGTAAGCTTCTAATGGGATGCCGGTGACGGTGATCCTATCGTTGTAGTGCAGAGTCGTTTTGTCCTTGCCCTTTCCGTATCTCATCTTCTCGACCCGGTAATCGCTGGGCTGGTTGCCGCCGACCACCGTCGCCGGGTAGGGGGTGACTTTTTCGTAGTTGATGTGCAGTTCGGCAAGTGTGCGGCCCGCCTTGGAAAAGCCCCAAAAACCGTCAGCACCTTTCACGCAGGGGATGCGGGGTAATTCCTTAGCCAGATTGTCAGCGTATGTTTCGCGATACTCCGGCGAGTGCAGCAGACCGTAGACGTAATAGAACACATCCTCCTTGCTAATCTGCTCGCCTGGATAGGCCGCGTGGAAATGTGCCAGACCTTCGTCGGTGAGGGCATCGCGGCGCTGGCGTTGAGTTGGGGCTACCGCATCAAAAAGTCCAGCTTGCGAAGATTCTGCCTCGCTGTCGTCGGAGGCATCATCGTAAATATAGAGAGGGAAGCATTGCTCTCCGCCATCCGGGGTGAACGCTGAGACGTGATCGGTCATCAGTGCAATCTGGCCTTCTGACCAACGAGCTTTAACCAAGATCACCCGATTTTTTGCTGTAGCATCAGGGAAGATACGTGGCATCTGGTAAACCATTTCATTGAATCGACGGTTGAAATACTGCCATTGCTTAGTGAAGGGGCGGTACAAGCTTGGGGTAAGGCAATTTTCCTCGAAGGCAAAGCGTCGATCTTTTACTAACTCTTGTTTCAAGGCTCGTGTCCAGCTGATGGACGCCGGGTCAGTATTGATAAAGCCCTCGACCTTAGCTTCACGGCCCTTCTTATCTAGCCCGCCATGTACAGTGTTGAAGCGTTCCACCTCTGACTCATAGAAGCCGATCATGCGTCCCATGTTGTCCGCAACACCGGTTTTGCTGGCGTTATAGCACCAGGCGTCACGGGCTGTAAGCACGCCCTGAGAGAAATTGGCGAATAGCTTGGTGTCGTTACCTTTCTTGTCCCCAAGAACAATGAACTCACTAAAACTGTCGTCGCGCTGCTTCAACCAGTCCCCATGAGCGTCTGGGGTAACGGCGTGCCAGCCTTTCGCTGTCGTAATACCGCCTATGCTGGCAAAGCCGCTTATCTTTTCTAGCTTTTCCTCACGAGTCAGATAATCACCGATGTCGTGAAAGTAAATCTGCCCGTGCTGCTTGGCTTCGGGATTCTTAACCAGCAGGGAAATGGCAATCGGAGCGCGACTGCCCACATCAAATACATTGTCTTTTTCTTTGCGACGTAGCTCGCCGGATGTACGGGCATTACCCCGTAGATGGAACACATAAATGCTGGAGAACTCTTCAGCCAGACACTGGCGAAGACCATCTGCGGTGCTAGCTTCGATAAACCCTGCGTTGGTGACAAAACCAATCACACCGCTGTCGCCAATGCGGTCGCTGGCCCATCGAATGGCTCGGATATAACTATCGTATAAACCTTTGGCCAGTGTCGCTTTTGAGCGTGCCGCATAGGTATTTCGGATGCGACTATCGAGATGTGGGTATGCCACATTATCGTTGTTGTCGTTCTCACTCGCTTGTCCCACTGAATACGGCGGATTGCCGATAATCACGCGGATATCCAACTGCTTCTGCTTCTTGCGTCGTGCGCTGTTCTGCTCCAACAACGCGTCCACCATGTCTTCCTTTTCATACATTTGGAAGGTGTCGGTGAGGCAAATGCCCTCGAAGGGTACATAGTCGCCGCCGACTAGGCTGTGGTACACCGCCTCGATATTAATTGCAGCAATGTAGTAGGCCAGTAATACCAGTTCGTTGGCATGGATCTGGCCCCGGTACTTGTTCCTGATTTGTTCGGGGGTCATCAAGCCAGATTGCAATAGTCGGGTAATGAAGGTTCCGGTGCCGGTGAATGGGTCGATGATGTGGACGCCATCACTTCCCAAGGTCTGCCCGAACTCACTTTTTAGAACGTCATTGACGCTGTGGATGATGAAGTCCACCACTTCGACTGGTGTATAGACAATGCCCAGACGTTCGGTCATGCGCGGAAAGGCGTTACGGAAGAATTTGTCGTATAGCTCGACGACGATCTTCTGCTTGCCTGCGGCGTTGTCGATACCTTCCGCACGCTGCTTAACGCTGGCATAGAATTTCTCAAGCGTGTCGGCTTCCTTATCCAGGTGATGCTCGTTCAACGCATCCAGAATACCTTGCATCGCTTGTGACATGGGGTTGTGCTTGGCGAAGCTATAGTCTTCAAAAAGAGCATCGAAGACCGGTTTGGTGATCAAATGCTGAGCCAGCATTTCGATGATGTCACCATCGCTAATGCTGTCGTTCAGATCATCCCGTAGTTCGTTAGAAAATACTTCAAAGGCAGCTTTCTCTGAGACATGTTCTGGGTTTTCCAGAATGCCTTGGATGCGGTCAATGTGGGTGCGGGCAATCTTTGCGATATCGTTGGCCCAGTCTTCCCAGTGGTGACGGTTCCCGCACTTCTGCACGATCTTGGCGTAGATCGCACGCTCAATATCCCCAACCTCGTAAGTCAAATCCGCCTGTTGGGTCATCTGGCCCTCGACATCGTGCTTGCTCTTGCTGCCAATGCCGTACTGACCTTTACCAGCCTCCTTATTTTTTGTTCCAGAGCTTCGCTTCTGCTTCTTTTCAACCTTATCGGTGATGGCGATGACTTCCATCTTGCGTGTGTCATGACCGATCAGGTCGATCTTGTTCACCATTGCATCGAAGGTGTCATCGTGGGAGCGCAGGGCCTGCAATACCTGCCAAACAACCTTGTAGGTATGGTTATCGTTGAGCGCGTCGTGTGCCTCAACGCCTGCTGGAATCACCACCGGTAGAATCACATAGCCGCGCTTCTTGCCGGGGGCGTTACGCATCACCCGCCCAACTGACTGCACAACATCTACCTGTGAGTTACGCGGAGTTAGGAATAGCACTGCGTCCAGTGCAGGCACATCCACGCCCTCAGATAGGCAGCGAACGTTACTGAGAATTCGGCAGGTATTTTCCGGAGCTTCAGCCTTTAGCCAGGTTAGCTTCTCTTCTTTCTGGCTGGCATTCATGCCACCGTCCACGTGGGCAGCTTCGCAGGTCAGACGGGATGCCTCCTCAACGTTTTCTGACTCTTGGTAAGCCTCAACGACGGACTGGAACATACTGGAGATGTTCTTGGAGCTGACCTTGTGCTTGCTGCCTTTGTAATTAGGTTCAATTACCTGGCAGAAGGCTACGGCGCGTTTCATAGGTTCACTATCGCCTACTAGATCCTCGGCCACGCTTTGCTTGGCGAGGGCCTTCCAGCACCCGATGATTTTGGCCGCATCATCGACCTTTAGCTGGTTGTCTTCGCTGGCCAACATTTTCTGCAAGCTGCGGCTGACATGGCTTTCTTCCACTGCTAGAACCAACACCTTGTAATCAACCAAGAGGCCACGCTGTACTGCCTCGGAGAAGGTGATGACGTGTAACTCCTTACCATAAAGAGTTTCATCATCCATCGAGCACAGTGTTACGTCTTCAGATTCGGCCTTGATCTTGGCGTTGTCGCCATAGATGCGTGGAGTGGCAGTCATGTACAAGCGCTTGGCCGCGCGGAGGTAATCGGCATCATGGATTTTGACAAAATTGCTTTCGTCGTCCTCACCAAAGGTCGCTCCTGTGGTGCGGTGGGCTTCGTCGCAAATTACCAAGTCAAAATCCGCGAGCTCCTTTTCACGCTGCGCACGACTAATCACATCAATTGAGTGATAGGTGGAGAACACCACGCTCATGTGCTCATCGTCATGACGTTTAGCCATTTCCGATGCTAGGCGCAGGGGGTCGGTTGTCGCCGGGTAGCGCAGTTCGTGGGTGAACGTCTGCACCACATCGTCATCTTGCTTGCGTTTCTTACCTACATCACTGTCGGAGCAGACTGCAAAACTATGTAACGGAATTTCACTCTCTTGTGTCCACTCAGTAAGAGTCTGTGAGAGCAATGACAAGCTGGGCACCAGAAAAAGGACGCGCTTGCCACGACCCGCAAGCTGCTCTGCGATTTTCAGGCTGGTGAAGGTTTTTCCAGTACCGCAAGCCATGATCAACTTGCCGCGACTGGCTGTTTCCAAACCGAACTTGGTGGCATTGAGAGCGGTTTGCTGATGGTCACGCAGCTTCTTTTTTTCCTTGAGAACAGGTGTCTTGCTGGGTTGGTACCTCGCCCAGTCGATCTGGCTGTTTTCAAGGTCATTTAGATCAATTTTACTGACCGTCTGATGCTGGTTTTGCAATGCATCGTTGGCGTGTTCACTCCAATTGTTGGTAGTGGCTACGATGATCCGATGGATAAAAGGCTTTTTTCCAGAGGCGGTGAAAAAACTGTCAATATCCTTCTTCTGTACTCGATAGTCTTCAGCGTACAGCTTGCACTGGATTGCGTGGTACTCACCTGTGCCTTGGGTTTTAGCTACCAGGTCGATGCCTGTGTCGCGCTTGTCCAGACCTTGCTCCTGCGCCCAATCTGAGTAAGTCCAAACCTTCTCGTATAGATCACGATAGGACGCTTCATTACGAAGATAAGTGCAGATCAGCTCCTCAAAGTAGGTGCCCTTTTCACGCTCGCTGGCGGAGGCTCTGCGATAGGCATCAAGAAGGACTGATAGAGCAGACATCGAAATTCCTTTGAGTAGTGATGGCACGTCACGGGCGCCAAAATTGCGAGAGTCTATCATCCTGCTCACCGATAGCTGATTGCGAGTTTGGGGCCGAGGGAGCAATACGGTCCGGCTTTGCACTAAGGTTCGTGTTAGTGAATTGGCAACGCACTCAACTGAGCGGCACGGGTTGTAGGGGGAGGCGGAGCGGTGAAGCCGTACTGTGATTATTCTGTTCGCCAATCGGGTGAAGGCGCTGACGCATGACATGCTAGAGATTTGGCTGGCCGCACGTCGTTTGCGTCAGGGTGAAATTTTCTCGCCGGATTCTCGACACAGCTCTGAAGTGGAGTTGGGCATCAAGCAACTACAATCCTTGGTGCTAGGTTTGGGGTCGAGAGATTTCTGCGCGCGGGCGCTGCAACGTTCAATGGTAAAGTCGAACGTATTTGGTCGATGAGCTGGGGTCGAGCTCCGATTCAGCGACTTAGATGATCAAGGTCTGCCTTTTCTGGAAGGAAAATTCAGTCTCCAAAGCGCTAGATAAAGGTTAGATTCAAGGGGGGAACCGACATGCTAGGTGATCAACGGTGTCCATTGATTAGTAACAAAAAATGCCCGAAGACTCCGCAGAATCGCGGCGTGTGCCCGACTTAAGGAATTTCAATGAGCTTTCAATGGACTTACCCCGGCGCACGCTGGTGGAAATTTGACTTCCATACGCACACCCCCGCGTCCAAGGATACGGATGCTTGGCAGCGAGCGATGGGGACCATTGACGAGCTGTCTGCTAAGCAGTGGCTTCTGAAGTACATGGCAGCTGGTGTCGACTGTGTGGCGATTACTGACCACAACAGCGGGGCCTGGATAGACAAGTTAAAGATCGCTTACGCGACAATGCAAGAAGATCCGCCTGAGGGGTTTCGAGAACTGCATTTGTTTCCTGGGGTAGAGCTTTCTGTTAACGGAGGCTTCCACCTGCTAGCGATTTTCGGTATCGATGCCACGACCAGTGACATCGATTCGCTGTTGGGCAGAGTCGATTACAGCGGTACGAAAGGAGATAGCGATGGTGTCACCCGCCGAAGCGCAGCAGATGTAGTGCAGGCCGTACTAGAGGCTGCTGCGCTACCTATTCCTGCCCATGCCGATGCTAGTAAGGGTTTGCTGCAACTCAAAGCAGAGGGTTCCATCCAGTCTGTCCTCGACCATCAAACTGTAGAGCTGTTGTTGAGCAATCCTGGTGTGTTAGCCATGGAGGTGTTGACCCCAGCGTCTCCTAAGCCATCAGCCTACATCCAGTCAAAATTGAACTGGGCTGAAGTAATTGGCTCTGACTGCCATACCTTTCAAGGCCCCGCCGTACCTGGCTCACGCTATACCTGGATCAAGATGGCCAAGCCTTCTCTGGAGGGCCTACGTCTGGCCCTATTGGATGGGCAAGGTGTTTCGGTTCGCCGTAGCGATGACATCGAACCTTTTTCCCCGTTTGACAGGCCGGAACACTTTATCGAGGCTATCGAGATAGCCGATGCTCGTTTTATGGGGCGCGGTAACAAACCCACCCGACTGGCATTCAACCCCTATTTAAATGCGTTGGTTGGCGGCAGGGGTACTGGCAAGTCCACAATCGTGCACGCTCTACGGTTAGCCTACCGACGAGAACGTGAGCTAGGAGCAAGCGGCGAGGCAAGCGAGACCTTTGTGCGTTTCAACAAAGTTGCACGGACTCGGAGTGATTTGGGCGGCCTGCTCCCGACTACGCACATTACGCTGACTCTTAGCCGCGACGGCATTCGCTATCGTTTGTTTTGGCAGCAAGATGGGCAAGGGGAGGCCGTTGAGGAATGGGATGAAATCACCTCTCAATGGAAAGCATCTGAGAGCCAAGCCGTTACCGAACAACGCTTTCCGGTACGTTTGTTCAGTCAAGGCCAAATCGCAGCGTTGGCGGGTGACAGCCAGCAATCCCTTTTACAAGTCATAGACGAAGCTGCTGGATCGGACTCTGCAAAAAAACTATTTGATGATGCCAAAAGTGGATTCTTCAGTACCTGTGCCAAATTGCGCGAGCTGAATGGTAGGCTCAAAGGACGGGAGGCACTGAATCTAACTCTGCAGGATGTGCAGCGTAAGCTCGCGCGTTTTGAGGCTGCTCACCATGCAGAAGTGCTGAAGGCGTATCAGCGGACTAGCCGCCAAACCCGAGAGATGGACCGGCAGTTCGATACCGTGGTCGAAACTGCAGACCGTCTGCGGGGGGTGGCGGAAGAATTACTCGCCGAAGATTTGCCTGAAGGCGTTTTCGACCCTTTGGTCGATAGCGAGGCATTGGCGATTGTTCAGAAGCTAGCCTCTTCAATTGCACAAGCGCAAGCACAAGTAGAGGCCATAGCCCAGCAATTAGTCGACAGCAGTAGCGCGCTCAGAGAGCAATTGCTGCAGAGTCGCTGGCAAGTTCAGGTTGTCGGGGCAAGAGTCAATTATGAATCCCTGAAAACAGATTTGCAGAGCCAGGGAGTAAATGATCCGAGCGAATATGGCCGTCTGGTGCAGGAGCGGCAACGTCTGGATACAGAGGTCAAACGCCTAGATGCACTTAAGAAACAGTTTGACGACTTGAGAACACACGCCAAATCGCAGTTGGAACATGTTTGGCAAGCACGCCAGGCCATCAGTGCGACACGCAAGCAATTCCTTGAGGAAACACTGGCAGAAAATAGCTTTGTTCGGATGACTTTAATTCCTTATGGTCGCAATGCCCAGGCCATAGATCGCTCGGTACGTGACTTATTGGGCGTGCCAGACAAGTTTAAGGATGATATCTATACCGAACCACAGGGTGATACCCCCGCTAAGGGACTTGTTGCCGACTTGCTGTTGACTGCCGATCTGTTTGAGGCACCCGGAGAGTCTGTCACGCAGCACCTTGAGGAGGCTATCAAGGTACTACAAAATCGCTTGGTGTCAGGATGTCGCGGTTCAGGTGACTTTGGCAGCTGGTTCAATAAATACCTAACAGGTGAAGCCGAAAAGCGCCCCGAACTAATCAATCACATTCAGTGCTGGTTTCCCGAGGATGGCTTGCAGGTAGAATACAGTCGAAAAGGCAACGGAAAAGATTTTCAGTCAATCGGACAGGCTTCGGCTGGCCAGCGCGCCGCAGCTATGTTGGCCTTCTTGCTAGCTCACGGAGATGAGCCTTTGGTTCTTGACCAGCCTGAAGACGATTTGGACAACCATTTAATCTATGATCTCGTGGTGCAACAGATTCGCGCCAACAAGCAACGACGTCAGCTCATAATTGTGACCCACAATCCAAATATTGTGGTCAATGGCGATGCTGAGATGATTCATGTGCTCGACTTCAACCATCAGTGTTTCGTCAGCCAGTCAGGATCATTGCAGAACAAGGTTATGCGAGAGGAAATCTGCAAGGTGATGGAGGGAGGGAAGGACGCCTTCGAGCGACGTTACCAACGCTTGGGAAGAGAGGTTTAACGATGTATGACAACCCCAATGACCTGATCGAAAAAATTCGCTTGGGTGAAGATTCGTTTCTGGAATTGAAGGAGGTTCGCCTCTCCGGAAATAGAGTTGCTGCCCCCCACCGTGATTCGTTGGCCGACGAGTTGGCTGCATTCGCAAATAGTCGCGGCGGCGTCTGCGTCATGGGTGTGGACGACCGACGAGAAATCTTAGGCATTCCTCTTGATAGGCTAGACGTTGTCGAGGATTTTATTCGCGAGATCTGCATTAACTCTGTTACTCCAGCGCTCAACCCAGTCATTGAACGGTTAACTCTCCCGTCAACTACGGGTGAGCAGCTACCCGTCATAAAAGTAGAAATACCTCGCAGCCTCTTCGTGCATAGAAGCCCTGGAGGCTATATGCATCGTGTTGGTAGCGCCAAACGTGAGATGGCACCCGAATATCTAGCGCGGCAGTTCCAGCAGCGTAGTCAGGCGCGCATTATCCGCTTTGATGAGCAGCCAGTTCCGGGGGCTACGCTCGACGACTTGGAGCCCGATCTCTGTCAGCGTTTCGCTAGCCCGCGTGTGACCGACAGTCGAGAGGTTCTTCTCGACAAGCTGGCTATGGCCCGTATCGATACTGACGGAGTCTTGCGCCCCACAATTACCGGCGTATTGATGGCAACTCAAGATCCCCGCCGTTGGTTGCCTAATGCCTTTATTCAGGCTGTCGCTTATAGAGGTACAGAAATACTGCCGCAAGGTGATCAAACCTATCAACTCGATGCTCAGGATATTACGGGCCCGCTTGACCAGCAGGTGCTTGGGGCATGTCACTTCGTCAAAAAAAATATGCGTGTTTTCGCCAGCAAACAAGAAGGCCGCCACGATGTACCTCAATTTGATCTGACAGCCGTCTTCGAGGCATTGGTGAATGCTGTCGCTCACCGTGACTATGCCATTCACGGGGCTAAAATTCGGTTGCGCATGTTTGCCGACAGGTTGGAGCTTTATTCGCCTGGCATGATCCCGAATACAATGACAGTGGACAGTTTGCCGTACCGCCAAGCAGCGAGAAACGAAGAGATCACAAGTCTACTCGCCAAGTGTAGCGTTCCAGAGCAGGAGCGGGATCTTTCAGGGCGTAGCGCCATGATGGATAGGCGAGGGGAGGGAGTCCAAATCATTTTGGATAGCAGTGAGCGCTTGTCCGGCATTCGTCCAACTTACGTGCTCGTGGATGAGTCTGAGCTGCTGTTGATCATTCCGTCTGCTGCTATTGAAGCTGGCGAGCAAGTAGATGTCACGTAGCTTGTTGGTAAGCGTCTGACCAACACACCTTGCCGAAGTCAGACCAGTAACCGCTGATGCGGCAGCAATTGGCCGATCTCAACCGCCCGCTGAGTCCGCAGCCGGCCGTCGGAAGTTGAGCTGATAGCAGATGCGAGCTGAATTGTCCTGCTGCGCATACTGTTCTGGGCGAGGCCATATCTCCATGTCGCAAGAAGGCAGTACAGCCAGTGCTCAAGTATTTCGATGTTGTAATTTTTCGCTACAGTTTGGAGCGTTGAGAGGATGACGGCATGCCTAGCCAGCTCAAGGGTTTGCCAACTGATGCGTTGTCTCAACAGGTTTCCGCTCGACGAGATCGTACATTCCTAGTCTGTGAAAATTGCCGTAGCTAGGAATACAAAATAAATTAAAAATACTACTGTGGCGTCACGCCGCTTGCTAACCGACTGTTTTCATTAAGATTTTATTTGGCTCCCTCTGCGGCCTTACGATGATCGTAGGTGTTCAAGAGTTTCATGTGAA
This sequence comes from Pseudomonas sp. R11-23-07, assembly GCF_003852295.1. Taxonomy (NCBI): domain Bacteria; kingdom Pseudomonadati; phylum Pseudomonadota; class Gammaproteobacteria; order Pseudomonadales; family Pseudomonadaceae; genus Pseudomonas; species Pseudomonas sp. R11-23-07. The sequence goes on along the minus strand of NZ_CP027761.1, from coordinate 4,963,819 downwards.
CCTTAGGGCTGAGCCGGGATTGCGTGGCGGATGATTAATTTTGACCCGTCTTCGATACAGAGCGCAGAAAATAAAATGCCAAGAAATGCGATTCAGATTTTGATTAGAACAACTCCTTCTTAGGTTGCTCGTTGCTGCGGCCTCCCAGTAAGTCCTGGAGGGCGGCAGCAACGCCACGTTACGCTACAAGCGCCAATGCAGCGCAGAGCGCTTTCCGCTTCATTGAGGCACCTTGGCCGAACCATGCGGAATCCATTCGATACTCAATGCTTCTAGCACGACGTTCATGGTCGACATATTCGGTTACTGCGTTTAAAAGCCCCCAAGCCGTACCGCTAGCGGAAGGCATAGTTGCACCCCTTCCTGCGCCCTCGTAAAGGTATTGCACTCTGCGAAGAGCACGCTCATTAGTGATCACGTTCGGTAGTGGGCTTTCTGGCGCAACGTCACAAACCACATTCATGAAATAACCCATAGCCTCATGCCACTGCACTTTACGTTCAGTCAGTGCGCGCATACGGTACATAAACCCGTCCCATTGTGAGACTGCGATGCCCAGTTGCTTCTTTACTGTATGCGGATCGAAGCGGGTATTATGTGGCACTTTGATCGCAGATGGGCTGCTATCCAGGGCGATGGCCAGCGTGTTGTTACAAACTACACGCACCGTGGTAGGGGTTGCGGTGGTGGCCAAGGAGCCGTCACATGAGGTAGCTAGAAGCAAATAGCAGTTCACATGGTCGGTGCCCTTCAATGTTGTACCTTGTCCCGTACGGGCCAAAGCCCAGAACTTACGACCGCCTTTTAGCACTCCAGCAGTTTCCAATTCGTAGCCTGAGACTTCTGTAAGATCCCTGTAAAACTCCAATACCTCCCGCGGCTGCACGACCTGGTAGCGCTGAGAAACCACTGACAATGGCGCCTTCGTGTCGGAGCGGTAAAGTACCTTCTGTTCAGGAAAGGTATGAATGGAGCCCATAGCACTGATGCTGTTGGACTTGAAATGGACTGGGCTATCCTGAATCTTCCAGTCCATGCCTGCTTCGCGCTGCCATACCTCAATAGGTTGTTTTTCGGATAGTCTGTTTCCGAGGCCGTGCCACGGGGTAGCTCCGGCGTATGCCATATTTTCAATGAAGTGCGACATTATTTTCTCCCGACGGGCATAAAAAAAGGCCAGACATTTAGTCTGGCCTTTTAAGGGGGCGCTCTGCCGAATATCTTTATACGAGGCAGAGCGAATTGTGTTAGTTGGAGTAAGTTATCTCGCCAGTGTCTGTGGTTAGAGTGACTTCTCGAATGTTGCATCCGCCATTTGCAAATATTTTTAGCTCGCCGCCGAACAGAATATCTACGGGCATTTGATAAACAGATCTGCCGGTGCAGTTACCCCTGTTTATTGTGTATCCCAGCAATTTAACTTTATCAGCGACAGAGGTGACTACTATTGTAGGGACGCCTTGCATTTCGCCTACAGATATTTCGAGTGGTAGTTTATCCGCTTTTGAGCAAGCCGATATGGACATTAGCGTGGTCAATAGCAAAGGACCGAATATAGGTCTCATCGTCTCTCCGAGATTTGTCTAGACCCAAAAGAAGTCTGATAAGTGCGGCGGTCGTACGAGTTAGTTGCAGTTACGTTGTGCTTGGAAGTCAAAGTCACGAATCTTTCCCCACCCTACGATTTTTCCAGCGTTGGCCTGTGGGTCGGCCAGCGAATAGTCCGGAACCGTAACGAGCTTAATAAAGCCTTTCTCTTCAGCGCTGATTTGATAAGCCTTCATTGAAACAAGCGGCTTGATAGCTGCCTCTGGTGACGGCTGATCAGAGATGTCGATGGCATGTACAAACGACAGATTACCGTTGGGTAGGATTTTGGTTTTAGGGAATACGCATTGGCCTACATGGCTTGAGGCATTCGCGCCACTCGCCGCGAGGAAACCTATCACGATAAAAGAAAGTACCTTTTTCACATTACTCCTCAAGACGGCTCAAAATGGGTCGTAAATACCGTGGCCGTATAGGCATCATATCTACACCATTGTCGTCATGACAAGAGTCTCCGGTGCGCGCGACGAAGATGCTAACCTGGCCCGGTTCGGGGTAGCGGTGCGTGCTCGACGCCACGTCTTGTCCCTCTCTCAAGAGGCGCTCGCCGATCTTGCGGGGATTGACCGGTCCCACATGGGGAAGATTGAGCGAGGAGAAAGGAACGTCACGTTCCTGAATATCGTTAAGATCGCCGAATCCTTGGCCTGCAAGCCTTCGGATTTGCTGAACGATGCAGGACTGTAGGCTCTGAATTGGGCTATACACGGCTGCTGAAGCAGAAGCCGCAATCTAAGCATTCGAAGTTATCTAGCACTTCTTCGTCGACGGCCTGGCCCAACTTCGCTCCCGCGACCCCGCCCGCTGCTCCGCCCAACAGCCCGCCAAAGATAGCGCCAGCGACTGATCCTAACGTCAGTCCGATAGGCCCGGCGAATGAGCCGATAAGCGCTCCTGCTTCGGCACCGCTCATTGCGCCGGTCACGCCTCCAACGGCGCCCGTTACTCCCCCTACAGCCCCCCCTACCTTTTTCCCGTAGTTCTTCGTTTTCACGTGAGTGGAATCGCAGCTTGAACAAATCATTTTTATACCCTTAGGTGATTTTTTGATTGGCCGAAAAAGCGGTGGTGTGCTGATCCAAATGAAATTGCCACCTCTCAGAATGGTGATATATGTCCAATTTTTTCTAGGCTGGCTTCTCAGCTGGGATTACCGGCGTAGCCCCGAGTTGGCGGGCTAAGGATCTAACTTTAGAGGAGGTAGGAACCAATTTTCTGAGGAGGAGTGCTCTGACAGAGGCCACGTCGACACCGATGGATGACGGCGCTCCAGGTTGGGCTGCGCGATTGGTTCGCTGCGGTAAAAAAATACACGGCAGCGCTTGGCTACGCTCCGATGGGACAGTCGCATAAGCTCGAAATACACCGAGCTTGAGGCCTATAGGAGACAGACATGAAAGCTGCCACTGACGACGTTTTGAAGATACTGCGCCTGCGTCAGGTCCAGGACCGGATCGGCCTTAGTCGCTCCACGATCTACGATCGTATGGACCCAAATTCACCTCGCTTCGATAGCACGTTCCCCCGTCCTGTGAAGTTAGGCGCATCTGCTATTGGCTGGTTCGAATCTGGTATCACTGACTGGCTGAAGAAGCGCCGAAGCCAGTAGCGGCGGAGGGTGCTAGGTACTAACTATAGTTGTGATTTTTTAAAGCTATGTTGAATTGTTTGTGTCATGCAGGCGGAATATTGCTTATTGGTGCGACTGTTCATACTTCGAATTTAGGATCTTATGTTATTACCCTGTAGGGATAAGCACCTGAAGGTGTCTGGTTTTGATGTGGTGGAGTAATACCCTTCAAGAGGGTGATGGTTTCTTATCCGGTAATTACTTTGGAATAAGAGGATGTTAATCCCAGAAGAAGCGTTGAAATCCCATGTTGATGACTACTTGTTAGGGATGGTTACGCCAGCAACTGATAAATCGTCCCAAGACGCATTAAGTGCCATTAATGCGATTGGAGACGTGGCGAATGTTGTTGCAACAACAAAGCTGATAGCTAGCTCAAGTGGAGCGCTGTTCAATACGTTACAAGGAGGTGCAAAGCAGGAGCGCAAAATCAAGTCTTTGGCGGCGTCTGTAAAGGCAGCAATAAGCATTGACTACGATAAATTCGATACGCTATTTCCACATAGTGAATTGAATCCGTACTTCAGAATCTTTAAGAAACAAGTCCAGGCCCTCGGGTTGAATCTGCTAGAGGAAGATAAACTGCTTCATCCTGTTAGCGAGGAAGAGTTAGATCGCTCTACTGTAAGGCTGAACCAATTTGTTGAAAAGGTTCGTCAAGCAGCTAAAGAACAGGCGTTTGTAAAAGAAATTCGGCATCACGCTAGGAACTCAAATAAAAACCAAGCGAGTCTAAATGCTTTTATAGACAAGCTGTTTTACCATAAATCTAAACTCCGTGTCATTCGAGTCGATTTGGAGTATGGACGAGAGCATGGTCTAGATAGCGATGTACCCATAACGTACCAAGAGACGGTCAGGCATCGAGAGGTTTTACTTAATGACTTGAGGGTGCGTTTATATAAAGGTTCTTTCGTAGGCTACGTCTGGAAGCTTGAGTATGGCCTGATGAATACATTTCATTACCATATGCTCCTATTTCTAGATGCCTCTAAGGTTCGTGGAGATATCAATGCTGGATGGAAAATTGGCCGTCATTGGGAGCAAGTAGTTACGGAGGGGAAGGGGCGATATTGGAACTGTAATGCGAACAAGAGCAGTTACCGGGAGTGTGGGATTGGAGAAATACCACACAGCTCTCCAGAGCTAATGGCCAATTTAAAAAAAGCAGCTAGCTATCTGGTCAAGGCTGACTATTATATTCGGTCTGCGATACCTGAGGGCGGAAGAGCTTTTGGGAAAGGAGCTGAAATCCCGAAAGTTAAATCTAATCGTGGTCGTCCAAGAGGGAAATAAGAGATGGCGCCTTAATTAGGCGCCATTTTTTATTTCTTAATTAATTTTTTACGGTTGCAGCATTCGCATTATAAGCCTCGATTATCTCCAGGTTCCCTCCGCTTTTAAGCCATTTATCAGCTGTCGAGTAAACATCCGGAATTGCGACGGTTAGCTCGGGGGTGTTCGATATAAATACTTCCAATTCCCCATGTATCGCATCAATCGCTTGCTTCTTTGTGCGCCATCCTCCAGTAGGCTTAATTTCTCTGAGCAGTTCAATCATGCGATCACGAATCGGACGATATAATTCGCTAGTTTTTTTTCCTCCTTTTTGCCTACCGGGTTCTCCATTTTTTAAGACTCTTTGAGCTTCTTGTTCCTGATAAACTACACCTGCGGCTGATTCTGCTACCGCTATCAGGTAGCTGGCGTGGCATAGCAGCGGCCACACCGCCGTCTCTTGAATTTTATGAACCTTTTTTCTCGCATGGATGAAGGCAACGCAAGATTTTTTTAATTGAGCTTGATAAAAAACTCTTACATTTTTAGTAAATAGTGAATCGACATGTATGTCTGCTAAAGTATCCTGAGTGACGTCGCCACTCTCAATTTCTTGAGTAAGCTTATCTAGGTACTCGTCGAGATTTTCAGAGTCGTTAACGGCGAGGCTTAATTCTTGTAGCTTTTCATATTGCCACTGTATGGTATCTGCTAATCCTCTGGGAATGTTTGAGAAAAAGCTGTCAAGTGGAAGCTTGTTACGATCAGTCATTAGAGGTTCCGCTTATGTCGTTAGGAATTTAGCCCAGTCGCTCATGAGTAAGCGTCTTTTATCCATGAAGTCAGTTCGCGAATAAGCGCTCTCAGTCTGGTCTCGCTCGTCATGAGCCAACGCCATTTCGCATACCTCACGTGGGTGATTTGTGCATTCCCCCGCCCAGTCGCGAAACGAGGATCTGAAACCGTGCCGAGTGATTTTTTTGTATCCCATGCCATGCAGGAGCGTGCGCACGGCGTTTGCGTGCATGACCCCTGTCTTGCCCTGTCCCGGAAATAGAAAGGCACTTCTCTCATCTCGCGGAATGTTCTTCACCAGCTTTACGACTTCCTCGGAAAGCGGGATTACAAAAGCCACCCGCATTTTCATACGTTCATCGGGTAATGACCAAGTGCCAGCTTCCAAGTCGAACTCATCCCAACGGGCGAACCTCACCATGTGGGCACGCGCACCGGTCATTATTAGTAGCTGAGCAGCCAACGAAGCTGGCGTGCTGTTTGCGCTGAGTTTGATCATCAGCGTAGGCACATCCTGCCACCGCATAGCTTCAAAGTGGTCACGCTTGCGAGCCTTCTTCTTTTCTGCGCGGCTCAGAAGGTTCTCCAAATGCCCGCGCCAACGAGCAGGGTTCTCACCCTCTCGTAGGTTGCGAGCCTTGGCGGCTTCTAAAACCTGTTCGATCTGCCCACGTACCTCGTCGGCTGTTCTGGTTTTAGTAACCCAAATTGGTTGCAGCACTTTGAGTACCTGAGGAGTGCCAATTTCATCGGCTGACAGCTTGCCTATATGGCCAAAAGCGTAAAGCTCCAGCTTCCGCAGCCACCCTTTGCGCCATTTCTCCGACCATGCCGCGCCATGAGCATCACGGTAGTCCGTTGCAAGGGTCTCGAACTTCAGTTGCTTGGCTTCACTTGCTCGCTGGGCTTCCCGTTGAGCTGCGCGCTCTATGTCGCGAGCGGCTAATGGATCTATGCCATCGCTCAATTGGGTGCGTTTAGCGCTTGCGTCTTGTCTGGCTTTCTTGAGACCCACCTCAGGGAACGAGCCCAGGCCCATCTCCCTCCGGCGACCCGCCAGTTGGAAGCGAAGCAGCCAGGATTTACGCCCGGTAGGTTTGACGACCAAGCGAAGTCCATCACCGTCTTCATAGGTGCCGGGTTCGGTCAGGTTTTCGACTTGTTTCGGATTCAGCTTACCCATTGATGTTCCCTCGCTGCCCCTTTGTCCCCCCACTTGTCCCCCCACTTCATCGTCGGATGAGGTCGAATGGTGTTGAACACCATCGGACAGGGGAGTGCTTGAGACGCCCGCAATAGCTAGGCTATCGGCAGGATTCTCGGATGGGATAGGATTATTTCGGACAATTAAAAAGCCGGCTTGTGGCCGGCTTCTCGGGGACTGCCTCAGCTTGTTTTTGACAAACCTCACCAGCCTTCAAATCGCTCAGCCCACATTGCGTCGGGCTGAATAGTAGGGGTATCCGCGGGAACTCCTCCGCATCGCCTGGCAGGGTAAATAGCTTAAAGCCACCCCTGCCAAATGTGCGGCGCATGATACCCACATTCACCTCAGTTGCCCACCTCCGATTCAGAGCCTTCCCAGCCCAGCAGGTGTTCGTCCAGCGGCACCGGTGGGCGGCGGTTGTTGAGGGTGGACCACCAGAATACCCAGCCGACTATCTGGAAGTTCTGCTCGAAGCGTTCGTCGTAGGTGAGGTATTCGTCCGGGTGTTCGCTGGCGTTGTGGCTGCGCATGCGCAGGCCGCCGCCAGGCCGGTTGTAGAGGTATTTGATGCGCAGCATGCCGTCGTGTTCGACGGCGTAGATTTCGCCGTCGATGATTTGAGTGCGGCCTTTATCGATGGCGAGGGTGGCGCCTTGTTGGATGATGTCGATCATGCTGTTGTCGACCATGTAGGCGCCGACGGCGCGGCCGGGGTTTACGTTGAGGCTTTCGAGGGTGTGCTGGGTGACGCGGATGCGTTCGGTTGAGGTGAATGTGGGGTGGAGGGGGATCTCCACGTCGGTATTATCCGGGCGGCAGGCAGAGCCTGTGAGGTATTTGCCGATGTCTTCGCGGGTCGGTGCAATCCTTGCGGTGGGGCCGTCCAACAGGTAGTTGACCGGTGGGTGTTTGGGGCCGCGACCGTCGCTTAACCAGCGACTGGAGGCGCACAGCAGTTCTGCGAACTCGTTGAGTCGGCCCATGGGGACGCCGCGTTTGAACCAGTTGTTCACGTGCTGAGGCGTGACGCCGCGATTCTTGGCGAAGTCGGAGGCGGAAAGATGAACTTCCCGTAATAGCGCTTTTAAACGATCACCTGATGTATTCATAAACGCAGAGTTTACCGGCCAGGAAAACTATTCAAATAAACTATGCGTTGAGTTGCGTGTGTAGGCTTTTCCTTAGTTGTAGCTTGATTCTTCATTCATTCGTGTTAGTTAAACATGGAAAATCAAACGTTGAACTCGTTGTTTAATGTTCATAAAAAAAGCCCCGAATAATCGGGGCTTTTTAATTGCCGTGGCAATGAGGCGCAAGTATCAGCCTTTGTAGGCGGCTACCGACTTCATGATCTCGGCGCGGGCAGCGTCTGCGTTGCCCCAACCGTCGATCTTCACCCATTTGCCTTTTTCGAGGTCTTTGTAGTTCTCGAAGAAGTGCTTGATCTGTTCCAGCAGCAGTGGCGGCAGGTCGGTGTATTCCTTCACGTCGACGTACAGCTGGGACAGCTTGTCGTGTGGCACGGCGATAACTTTGGCATCGCCGCCGCCGTCGTCGGTCATGTTCAGGATGCCGACCGGGCGTGCGCGGATGACCGAGCCTGGGGTGACAGGGTAAGGGGTCACGACCAGCACGTCGAGGGGGTCACCGTCGTCAGCCAGGGTGTTGGGAATGAAACCGTAGTTGGCCGGGTAGAACATCGGGGTGGCCATGAAACGGTCAACGAACAGGCAGTCGCTGTCTTTGTCGATTTCGTATTTGATCGGCGCGTGGTTGGCCGGAATTTCGATGGCGACGTAGATGTCGTTCGGCAGGTCTTTGCCAGCCGGAATCTTGCTGTAGCTCATTGGGCGTTGCCCCCGTAGTTGGCCATATGACATGGCCGGATTGGCCTAAAAGTGGCGGCGATTATAGGCATATTCTGACGCCGATGCCATGCGCCAAGCGTCGTACGGTCATTCGACCTGCGGCTGGTAGCGCGGGTCGTGGGCTTGCAGTTGGGTCAGGCGGGCCAGCGGGTCCTGGCGGTAAAAGCGGCTGAGTTGGGCGTACACCTGTGGGTAATGGCTGACCAGTAAATCCGGGGCGCTGAAAAAATACTCGCTGGTGACGGCAAAGAATTCCGCCGGGTTTTCCGCTGCGTACGGATCGATCTCGGTGTCGGCGTCCGGGTTGGCGTCCAGTTGGCGATTGAGGTCGTCGAAGGCGCTTTGCATCACGCTGGCCCATTCCTGCACGCGCATGTCGTTATGCAGTGGGGGCAGGCCGTTGGCGTCGCCGTTGAGCATGTCCAGTTTGTGCGCCAGCTCATGGATGACCAGGTTGTAGCCTTCCCATTGGCCGCTGGCCAGTACGCCGGGCCAGGCGAGGATCACCGGGCCTTGGTGCCAGGCTTCGCCGCTGTGCTCGCCGTCCCACTCATGTTCCACACCGCTGGCATCGCGATGGCGTTGCGGGCTGAGAAAGTCGTCAGGGTACAGCACGATTTCATGAAAGCCCTGATACCAGTCGAGGTCACCCAGGTTCATCAGCGGCAGTTGCGCCTGGGCCGCGAGCAGCAAGCGCTGTTCCTGATGCAGTTCGACGCCGGGCAGGGCGGTGAGGTGTTTTTCGGCGAGGAACAGCACACTGGCTTCGCGCAGCCACTGGTCTTGCTCGGCGGTGATGCCGTCGAGGAAGGTCAGGTGGTGACGCACCCGTTGCCAGGTGTCATCGGCAATCGGGTGCTTGGCCAGCAGGCGCCGGCGACGCCAGGCGCTGAGGGACCACATGGGCGATCAGTGCGGATTGGCTTCGGAGGAGGTGCGGCCAAAGCGGCTGCGCACCACGCCGATGATCATCGGCACAAGGGATAGCAAGATGATGAACACCACCAGCAACGACAGGTTCTTCTTGATAAATGGCACATTGCCGAAGAAGTAACCCAAAGTCACCAGGCCGCCGACCCAAAGGATGGTGCCCAGCACGCTGAAACCGAAGAAACGCGGGTAGGGCATCTTGGCAATGCCGGCGACGAACGGCGCGAAGGTGCGCAGGATCGGCAGGAAGCGCGCCAGAGTCACGGTCTTGCCGCCGTGCTTGTCATAGAAGTCGTGGGTTTTTTGCAGGTAGTCGCGGCGGAAGATTTTCGAGTTCGGGTTGCTGAACAAGCGCTCGCCCACGGTTCGTCCTATTACATAGTTGGTGCTGTCGCCGAGGATGGCTGCCAGCATCAGCAGGCCGGCCAGCAACACCGGGTCCATGCCGCCGCCTGCGGCGACAGCGCCGGCGATGAACAGCAACGAATCACCCGGCAGGAACGGCATGACCACCAGGCCGGTCTCGCAAAATATCACCAGGAACAGAATGGCGTAGATCCACGGACCGTAGTTGGTTACCAGCATGTCGAGGTAAACGTCGAGATGCAGGATAAGGTCAAGCGGGTTGAAATCCATGGATGGCACCTGTGTGAATGGCCCGGCTCAGCAGGCCAGTGCGGGGACGACGGGAAATAAGGCTACACGTGTATGTCGAGATTCTTACAACCCTGAAAGGTCGGCATTATACGGATTGAATGATGAAAAGCGTGTGGCTTTTGTAGCGGGGAGTGTCGTGAAAGTGTGAAGCGGTTGGGTGCCGGTTTAATGTGGGAGGGGGCTTGCTCCCGATGGCGGTGGGGCAGTGACATGAGTATTGGCTGACACACCGCTATCGGGGGCAAGCCCCCTCCCACAGGGGATCGGCGGTGTTTGACGGCTAGTCTTCGTTGATCGGCAGCACGTAGTTTTTGAATTCGGTGTCTTCGCGAAACCCTATCGACTGATAGGTCTTCTGCGCCACGTCGTTGTCGCTGCTGGTAGACACCCGCAACCGCACCGCGTGGGTTTCCTTGGCCATCTTCTTCGCCGTGCGCATCAGATTGTCGGCGACCAATTGTCGACGTGCGTCCTCGGCCACGTAGATGTCATTGAGGATCCACACGCGTTTGAGCGACAGCGAGGAAAAGCTCGGATACAGCTGGCAGAACCCCAGCAGTCGCTTGTCATCATCATCGGCCAGCGCCAGGTAGATCACCGATTCCTTGCGCCGCAGGCGCTTTTCCAGAAATGCCCGCGACGAGTCCGGGAACGGCAGGGCACCATAGAACTCGCGGTATTTGACGAACAACGGGGTCAGCAGGTCCAGGTGTTCCAGGGTCGCTTGAGTAATCCGCATGCCAGGCCTCAACATCCAATGGGTATGACCACGCGCGCGGCCGTGGCTCGATGCTGCCTAATGCCGCGAAAAAGCGCAATCGTGCCGCGATCAATCCGCAGGTGGGCTAAGCAGGAAGTTGCCTTTCATCAGGTCCGGGTCATCTGATTCGATCGTCTGCATTTGCGCTTCATCCTTGAGATGGACCCCGGACAGTTGCCGGCGACAGGCCTCGCGCATCAGGTACAGCAGGCGGTGGGCCGCCATGCCGTAACTCAGACCTTCCAGGCGCACATTGGAGATGCAGTTGCGATAGGCGTCGGTGAGGCCGACCTTGGGGTTGTAGGTGAAATACAGGCCCAGGCTGTCCGGCGAACTCAGCCCCGGCCGTTCGCCGATCAGGATCACCGCCATTTTGGCGCCGAGTAGCTGCCCGATCTCATCGGCCACGGCGACGCGGCCCTGTTCCACCAGGATCACCGGTGACAGGGACCAACCTTCGGCGTGGGTCTGTTCTTCCAGGCGTGCAAGAAAAGGCGCGGTGTGTTTATGCACGGCCAGCGCCGATAGGCCATCGGCCACCACGATCGCCAGATCCACGGCATCGGGATGCGCCGACGCGTAATCGCGCAAGGTCTGCGCCGATTCATCGCTGAGGCGGCGTCCCAGATCCGGCCGTTGCAGGTACATATGCCGGTCGGTGGCGGCGCTGTGCAGCAACAGGCTGTCGCGGCCGCGTTCGGCGAATTGGCGGCTCAGCGCTTCATGGTCGAAGGGCAGGTGCACCGCATCCCGCGCCTGGGCGTGGGCCAACTGGAAATCCAGCTGTGCATTGGTGGGAATGCTGGTGCCGGTACGGCCCAGGGCAATGCGCGCCGGGGTCAGGCGGCGCAATTGCAGCCAGGGGTTGTCAGGCAGGTCGAGTTGCACAGGCGGCTCCTTCATCCCAGTTGCGCCAACGCGTTGCGGAACGCCGGTGGCAGGCTGTTGCCGAAGCGTACCTTGCCGTCGGCTTGCGTAAAGATGCCCATTTTCGCCAGCCATTGCTCGAACTCCGGCGCCGGTTTCAACCCCAGTGTCTGGCGCGCGTACAGCGCATCGTGGAACGAGGTGGTCTGGTAATTGAGCATGATGTCGTCGGAGCCGGGGATGCCCATGATGAAATTGATCCCGGCCACGCCGAGCAGGGTCAGCAGGGTGTCCATGTCGTCCTGGTCGGCTTCGGCGTGGTTGGTGTAGCAGATGTCGCAACCCATCGGCACGCCGAGCAGCTTGCCGCAGAAGTGGTCTTCGAGCCCGGCGCGGATGATCTGTTTGCCGTTGTACAGGTATTCGGGGCCGATAAAGCCGACCACGGTGTTCACCAGAAACGGTTTGAAGTGCCGGGCCACGGCATAGGCGCGGGTTTCACAGGTTTGCTGGTCGACGCCGAAGTGCGCGTTGGCCGACAAGGCGCTGCCCTGGCCGGTTTCGAAATACATCAGGTTCTGCCCCAGGGTGCCGCGGTTGAGGCTCAAGCCCGCGTCATAGCCTTCCTGCAGCAGGCTCAAGCTGATGCCGAAGCTGGCGTTGGCCGCTTCGGTGCCGGCGATCGACTGGAACACCAGGTCCAGCGGCACGCCACGGTTGATCGCTTCGATGGAGGTGGTGACGTGGGTCAGCACGCATGCCTGGGTGGGGATGTCGTAGCGCTGGATGATTGCGTCGAGCATCTCCAGCATGGCGCAGATCGAGGCGATGCTGTCGGTGGCCGGGTTGATGCCGATCATCGCGTCGCCGTTGCCGTAGAGCAGGCCGTCGAGAATGCTGGCGGCGATACCGGCCGGTTCGTCGGTGGGATGGTTGGGTTGCAGGCGTGTGGACAGGCGCCCGCGCAGGCCCATGGTGCCGCGAAATTGGGTGACCACGCGGATCTTCTGTGCCACCAGTACCAGGTCCTGTACGCGCATGATCTTGGACACGGCGGCGGCCATTTCCGGTGTCAGCCCCGGCGCCAGTGCGCGTAGGGATTGTTCATCGGCGGCGTCGCTGAGCAGCCAGTCGCGCAGGCCGCCTACGGTCAGGTGGCTGACCGTGGCGAAGGCCAGTTTGTCGTGGGTGTCGACGATCAGCCGGGTGACTTCGTCGGTTTCATAGGGAATCAACACTTCTTCCAGGAAGTGCTTGAGCGGGGTGTTCGCCAGCGCCATTTGGGCCGCAACCCGTTCGCCATCATTGTGCGCCGCCACGCCCGCCAGGAAGTCGCCGGAACGCGCCGGGCTGGCCTTGGCCATCAGGTCCTTGAGGCTGTCGAAGCGGTAGGTCTGTGCACCCACCGCGTGGGAAAAGCTTGCCATACAGTGTCTCCTTGACGACGCGGGCAAGGCGCCCGCGTCGAGGTTTACGGCAGTTAGTGCAAGGCGGCCTCTGCGGCCTGGATCGCCGCGAATTCTTCTTCCGGCGTGCCCGCTACCAAGTGATGCCGGCTGTAGAAAGCAAAGTAAGCAATTAATACTCCATAGATGATCGCGGCGCCAATGACCACGCGCGGATCCACCAGAAAGCCCGCCACCACGGCCACGCAGGCCAGTACCAGCGCCACGCCCGAGGTGAAGATGCCGCCCGGCGTGCGGTAGGGGCGATCCATTTTGGGGCGACGGATGCGCAGGGTGATGTGGGCGGCCATCATCAGCACATAGGAGATGGTGGCGCCGAACACGGCCACCAGAATCAGCAGATCACCCTGGCCGGTCAACGACAGGCCAAAACCGATGATGCCGGGGATCACCAGCGCCAACACCGGTGCCTTGCTCTTGTTGGTCTCGGACAGTTTGCGCGGCAGGTAGCCGGCGCGGGACAGGGCAAAGATCTGTCGCGAATAGGCGTAGATGATCGAGAAAAAGCTCGCGATCAAGCCGGCCAGGCCTACCAGGTTGACGAAGCTGCCCATCCAGGTCGAGCCGCCGTAGGACAATGCCAACGCTTCCACCAGTGGGTTGCCGGATTTGATCAAGGCGTAAGTGCCCGCACCGCCCGGCGCGATCACCAGAATCAACAGGGCAAAACTGGTCAGCACCACAATCGCGCCGATCAGCCCGCGTGGCAGGTCGCGTTTGGGGTTCTTGGTTTCTTCAGCGGCCAGGGGCACGCCTTCTACCGCGAGGAAAAACCAGATCGCATAGGGGATCGCCGCCCACACGCCGACGTAACCGAACGGCAGGAAAGGGCTGGCACCCTTGGCTTCGGTCACCGGGATATCCAGCAGGTTGGCGACATTGAAGTGCGGCACCATCGCTACCAGAAACACGCCCAGGGCGATGGCTGCGATGGCGGTGATCACGAACATCAACTTCAGCGCTTCACCCACCCCAAAGATGTGGATGCCGATAAAGATTATGTAGAACGCTAAATAGATCATCCAGCCGCCAATGCCGAACAGCGACTCGCAATATGCGCCGATAAACACCGCGATGGCGGCGGGCGCGATGGCGTATTCGATCAGGATCGCCGTGCCCGTGAGAAACCCGCCCCAAGGGCCAAACGCGCTGCGGGCAAAGCCGTAGCCGCCGCCTGCGGTGGGAATCATGGAAGACAGTTCGGCCAGTGAAAAACACATGCACAGGTACATGGTGGCCATCAGCAGTGTGGCGAGAAACATGCCGCCCCAACCGCCTTGGGCCAGGCCGAAGTTCCAGCCGGCGTAATCGCCGGAGATGACGTAGGCGACACCGAGGCCAACTAATAACACCCAGCCGGCGGCGCCTTTTTTGAGTTCGCGTTGTTGGAAGTAATCGGTGCCGACTTTTTCGAAGTCGACAGACGATCCAGTGGGTTCGCTAGGCATGGGGAAGTACCTTTCGTTGTTATTGTTTTTAACTCGGCCTCTTTGAGCCGAATGCAGTTCGCAAGTACTTGTGAAGTTCTAAGTGTGGGAGGGGGCTTGCTCCCGATGGCGGTGTGTCAGCTACTGAGTTGTTGGCTGATCCACCGCTATCGGGAGCAAGCCCCCTTGTGTCTTGAGTCAGGATTAGACTGAGGGTGAGAGCGGTGAGTAGCAAGCTGAATGCCCCGAGTGCTTAAAGCACGTGTGGGAGCCCACGCTGCTACTCACCTCTCCGCTCTGGACATGAGCCCGAACAGTTGAACGAGCCCACCTCGAACAGTTACAAGCGTGGGCCAAGCCAGAGCGCTCTCACTCTAAGTGTAAGAGGATTTGGCCATGTTTTCCTGTTCCGCAGGCATTGATGTTTCCAAAGACAGTCTTGAGGTTCGGATTCATTCACTTGAAGCTGGGGTAAGCTGTTCCAACACTGAAAGAGAGTTACCGGCGTTGATCGGTTGGCTAATGCTTTACCAGGTTAATCGCGTGTTGGTGGAAGCCACGGGCGGCTACGAGCGCAAAGTCGTCAAAGCGGCCCAGGCTGCCGGCCTTGAGGTTATGTGCGTTAACCCCCGTCGCGCCAAAGAGTTTTCCAGAGCGATGGGTCAAAAAGCCAAAACCGACCCGATAGACGCAAAGTCTCTGGCGCACTATGCAGCCATTCTAGACTCGCCAAGTGCCCGAATCACAAGCCCGGAACACGACAAGCTGCGCGCGTTGGTCCAGCAGCGGGAACATTTTGTTCAGCAAAGAGATGACGACAGACGACGCCTGAAAACTGCTTCCTGCGATGCGGTAAAGCCTGCATTGCAGAGCCATATCGACTATTTGAACACGGCAGTGGAGGCGATAGATCAACTAATTCGTCAAAGTGCGAACGAGCTAGATAGCGAAAAGGTGGCTCGACTGTGTTCAGTCAAAGGCATCGGGTTGGTTACTGCCACCAGTCTTATGGCTTACCTGCCCGAGCTGGGAGAAATTGGCGGACGCCCTATCGCAGCATTAGCGGGACTCGCTCCGTACAACAACGACAGCGGAAGGCATAAAGGTGCACGTCATATCAGTGGCGGAAGGTTTTCAGCTCGTCGCTCACTTTACATGGCCTGTTGGGTGGTCATCCGGGACCAGCCAGAATTCGGGACTCGATATAAGGCGCTACGTGATAAAGGGAAATGCGCCAAAGTCGCGTTGATCGCCTGTATGCGCGTTTTGTTGGTACGCCTGAACGCGATGCTGCGCGACCGTACTGAATGGATAGAGCGCACCGCTTAGCGCGGTAGCAGCTACTTCGTTCAACATCGCACGGCCTAAGGCTGTGGGAGCTTTGCTGCCTATGAGAAATGACTTCTGAATTGAATCCATTAAGACAGTTGCTCCCACCTTTGATTGCATTGCAAGGGTGGGAGGGGTGTTGTGGGTTAGAAGAAGCCCAACGGATTAATGTCGTAGCTCACCAGCAAGTTCTTGGTCTGCTGGTAATGGTCCAACATCATCTTGTGCGTCTCACGGCCCACACCGGACTTCTTGTAACCGCCAAACGCGGCGTGCGCCGGGTACAGGTGGTAGCAGTTGGTCCACACGCGGCCGGCCTTGATCGCCCGGCCCATGCGGTAGGCGCGGTTGATGTCACGGGTCCACAGGCCGGCGCCCAGGCCGAACTCGGTGTCGTTGGCAATGGCCAGGGCTTCGGCTTCGTCCTTGAAGGTGGTGATGCTTACCACTGGGCCGAAGATTTCTTCCTGGAACACGCGCATTTCGTTGGTGCCCTTGAGCAGGGTCGGCTGGATGTAATAGCCGGTGGCCAGGTCGCCGCTGAGCTTCTCCACCTTGCCGCCGGTGAGCAGTTGCGCCCCTTCGGCCTTGGCGATTTCCAGGTAGGACAGAATCTTGTCGAACTGCTGCTCCGACGCTTGGGCGCCGACCATGGTGTCGGTGTCCAGCGGATCGCCGCGCTTGATCGACTCGACCTTTTTCATCACCACTTTCATGAAGTCTTCATAGATCGACTCTTCCACCAGCGCGCGCGATGGGCAGGTGCACACTTCGCCCTGGTTGAAGAACGCCAGCACCAGGCCTTCGGCGGCCTTTTCGATGAATTGCGGTTCGGCTTTCATGATGTCGGCGAAGAAGATGTTCGGCGACTTGCCACCCAGTTCGACGGTGGACGGAATGATGTTCTCGGCCGCCGCATGCATGATGTGCGAGCCCACCGGAGTGGAGCCGGTGAAGGCGATCTTGGCGATGCGCTTGCTGGTGGCCAGGGCTTCGCCGGCTTCTTTACCGAAACCGTGCACCACGTTGAGTACGCCGGGCGGCAGCAGGTCGCCGATCAGCTCCATCAGCACGTTGATGCCCAGCGGCGTTTGCTCGGCGGGCTTGAGCACCACGCAGTTACCGGCGGCCAGGGCCGGGGCGAGCTTCCAGGCAGCCATCAGCAGGGGGAAGTTCCACGGGATGATCTGGCCGACCACGCCCAGCGGCTCATGGAAATGATAGGCGGCGGTGAGTTCGTTGATTTCGGCGCTGCTGCCTTCCTGGGCGCGGATGCAGCCGGCGAAGTAGCGGAAGTGGTCGGCGGCCAGCGGGATGTCGGCGTTGAGGGTTTCGCGCACGGCCTTGCCATTGTCCCAGGTTTCGGTGACGGCCAGCAGTTCGAGGTTCTGTTCGATACGGTCGGCGATTTTCAGCAAGACCAGCGAGCGGTCCTGGGCCGAGGTCTTGCCCCAGGCGTCAGCGGCGGCGTGGGCGGCGTCCAGGGCGTTGTCGATGTCTTTGGCAGTGGAGCGCGGGAATTCGGCGATGGGCTTGCCGTTGACCGGCGACGTGTTGGTGAAGTAATTGCCATCGACCGGGGCAACGAATTCTCCACCGATGTAGTTGCCGTACTTGGCCTTGAACGAAACGATAGCGCCTTCAGTACCGGGGTGTGCATAACGCATGGTGGGTATCTCCTGCTTTTATGTTTATTGGAGTACAGCGCGGCAAGCGCGTAATAAAGCGTAGAGCAAAGGTTGGGCCACTGCGTTGCAGGCCAGGTAAATCAAGGGGTTAATATTTTTACCGGGCGTTGCTGTCACCCCGTCGGTACAGGTGGGGTGACAGTGTGTGTCATAAACGATACGGCCCGTGACCGGCGGGTCGGGTCGGGATTGCAATGGCTGGGTGCCTGGAGGATGCTGGGCGTTCTCACGCAGGGAGAATAATAAGAACATGCACAACGATCAGTTCAGTCGCCACGCCCGGCAAGTCTTGACCGTCACACGCGGGCATGAATGCTCCCAAGGCCCCGGCAGCGATCCATCCATTGCCCGCTCCTGGCTGCGCTGCCTGGAGGACTACCACCTCGATCCCGCGCAAACCATCGCCCCTACCGTGCTCGAACAGGGGCGCCTGCTGGAAAGTCGCGAACGCCTGCAGCAGGTGCTCCACATCGCCGGCAACGAGATGAACAGCCTGCATCAACAGCTCTCCGGCGCTGGTCACGCGGTGCTGCTCACCGACGCGCGCGGCGTGATCCTCAACTGCGTCACCGCGCCGTCCGAGCGCAAGATTTTCGAGCGCGCCGGGTTATGGCTGGGCGCCGATTGGAGTGAGGCCCGCGAGGGCACCAATGGTATCGGGACGTGCCTGGTTGAGCGCCAGTCCGTGACGATTCATCGCGACGAACACTTTCGCGGCCGTCACACCGGGCTGACCTGCTCGGCGAGCCCGGTGTTCGATCCTCACGGTGAACTGCTGGCGGTGCTGGACGTGTCGTCGGCTCGGGAAGCGGTGTCGCGCCAGAGCCAATTCCACACCATGGCGCTGGTCAATCTCTCGGCGAAGATGATCGAGAGTTGCTATTTCCTGCGCCACTTCGAGCACCATTGGCTACTGCGCTTTCACCTGCAGGCAGAGTCCGTGGGCCTGTTCAGTGAAGGGCTGCTGGCGTTCGACGGTGAGGGGCGCATTTGCGCGGCCAACCAGAGCGCGCTCAACCTGCTCGCATGCACGCGTAGCGGTTTGCTGGGGCAGCCGGTGGAGGCATTTTTCGATTGTTCGCTGGACCAACTGCTGAGCCGCGCCAGCGCCAGTGCGACCGCCAGTTGGCCATTGCGTACCCGTGAGGGGCGCAGCCTGTTTGCGGCATTGAGAGGCCAGCCGCGCCGTGTGCCCACGCCGGTTACCCGACCAGCATCGCCACGGCTATCAGGAATTTGCCTGGGCGACCCGGCCCTGCAAGGCGAAATGCGCAAGGCGCTGCGGGTGTTCGAGCGCGATGTGCCACTGCTGATCAACGGTGAAACCGGGTGCGGGAAAGAAGCGTTCGCCAAGGCCGTGCACCAGGCCAGCCAGCGTTCCGATAAGGCCTTTGTCGCGCTCAACTGTGCGGCCATCCCGGAAAACCTGATCGAAAGCGAGCTGTTTGGCTATCGCGGTGGCAGTTTCACCGGAGCGCTGAAGGAAGGCATGCGCGGCAAGCTGCAACAAGCCGATGGCGGTACGCTGTTTCTGGATGAAATCGGCGATATGCCGGTGGCGCTGCAGACCCGTTTGTTGAGAGTGCTGGAGGACCGCCTGGTGGTACCTATCGGCGGTGAGCCCCAGGCGGTGAACGTGCGAATTATCAGCGCCACGCACCGAAATCTGCTTGAGCGTGTGCAGGACGGCAGCTTTCGCGAGGATTTGTATTACCGCTTGAACGGCCTGGAAGTCGCCCTTCCGGCGTTGCGTGAGCGCAGTGACAAGTCGCAACTGCTGGACTTCCTGCTGGCGCAGGAGGCGGGTAAGCAGGCTGTTGGCCTGACGCCTGCGGCGCGTGAAGTGCTGTTGGCGTACGCGTGGCCGGGCAATATCCGACAGCTGCGTACGGTGTTGCGCACGCTGGTCGCGCTGTGCGACACAAGCTTGGTCGGGCTTGAGGATTTACCTGCAAACATCCGCCAGGCTCGCGCGCAATCGAGTGAACAGAGCCCTGCACGTTCGCCCCTGGACGACGCCGAGCGGTCGGCTTTGCTGGCAACGCTGGAGCAGCAACGCTGGCACATGAGCCATACGGCGCAGCAGTTAGGGGTGAGCCGTAATACGCTTTACCGAAAGTTGCGAAAGTATGAAATTTCACGCAGTTTGGTCGTTTAGCTGTGAAAAATGCGGTTCACCTCAAGCCCATGGGTGGCTCCACTGGGCTGCCTACTGCCAGCGCACTTGGCAGAGTGACCTAAAGAGTGCCATTTCCTACTCCCTGCGCTAACCTGCCTCGATGATTTACGAGGTCAACTATGCACATTCATATTCTGGGTATCTGCGGCACGTTCATGGGCTCGATGGCGGTACTTGCCAAAGAGCTGGGCCATCACGTTACCGGCTCCGATGCCAATGTTTATCCGCCCATGAGCACTCAGCTACAAGCTCAGGGCATTGAGCTGACTCAAGGCTACGACCCGGCGCAGTTCGACCCGGTCCCCGATCTGGTGGTGATCGGCAACGCCATGTCCCGGGGTAACCCTGCGGTCGAGTATGTCCTTAATAAAGGCTTGCCGTATGTCTCCGGCCCCCAGTGGCTGGCCGACCATGTGCTGCAAGGGCGCTGGGTACTCGCGGTTGCCGGTACCCACGGCAAAACCACCACCAGCAGTATGTTGGCCTGGGTGTTGGAGCATGCGGGCATGAGCCCGGGTTTTCTGATCGGCGGTGTGCCACAGAACTTCTCGGTGTCGGCGCGCCTGGGGGAGACGCCGTTCTTCGTGATCGAGGCCGACGAGTACGACAGTGCGTTCTTCGACAAGCGCTCCAAGTTCGTCCACTACCGTCCGCGCACGGCGATCCTGAACAACCTTGAATTCGATCATGCCGACATCTTCCCGGATCTGCCGGCCATCGAGCGGCAGTTCCACCACCTGGTGCGTACCATTCCAAGTGAAGGGCTGGTGATTCACCCGACCACCGAACCGGCGTTGCAGCGCGTGATCGAGATGGGCTGCTGGACTCCGGTGCAAACCACCGGCGCGGGCGGGCAGTGGCAGGTCAAATTGCTCAGTGACGACGGTTCCAGGTTTGAAGTGCTGTTCGAAGGCCAACCCCAAGGCACGGTCGAGTGGGACATGACCGGCCAGCATAACGTCGCCAACGCCTTGGTCACCCTGGCGGCTGCGCGGCATGTGGGGGTGGTGCCTTCCATGGGTATCGCGGCATTGAGTGCATTCAAGAGCGTGAAGCGGCGCATGGAAAAGGTCGCCGATGTGAATGGGATTACCATCTACGATGACTTTGCCCACCACCCCACGGCGATTGCCACGACGTTGGACGGCCTGCGCAAACGCGTCGGTGATGCGCAGATCATTGCCGTCGTCGAGCCGCGCTCCAACTCCATGAAGCTGGGGGCACACCGTGATGGCCTGCCGGAAAGCGTCAATGACGCAGACCAGGCGGTCTGGTATGCACCGGCCAACCTGGGCTGGGACCTGCCGGCGATCGCCGCGCGGTGCAGTGTGCCTTCGACCGTCTGTGACTCGTTGGAGGGCATCATCGAGCACGTCAAGCACCTGGCCAAGCCGGGCACCCACGTGGTGATCATGAGCAACGGCGGCTTCGGCGGCCTGCACGGCAAACTGGCCGAGGCGCTCAAGTGAGCGGCCCGGAACGCGTCACCCTGGCGATGACCGGCGCCTCCGGTGCGCCTTATGGCCTGCGTTTGCTTGATTGCCTGGTGCGTGAAGACCGTGAGGTGCATTTCCTGATCTCCAAGGCGGCGCAGTTGGTGATGGCGACTGAAACCGATGTCGCATTACCGGCCAAGGTGCAGATGATGCAGGCCTTTCTCACCGAATACACCGGCGCGGCGGCGGGGCAGATCAAGGTCTATGGCAAAGAGGACTGGATGTCGCCGGTCGCTTCCGGCTCCGGTGCGCCGGCGGCGATGGTGGTGGTGCCCTGTTCCACCGGCACGCTGTCGGCGATTGCCACGGGCGCCTGTAATAATTTGATCGAGCGCGCGGCGGACGTGACCTTGAAGGAACGCCGGCAGTTGATCCTGGTGCCGCGTGAAGCGCCCTATTCGAGCATCCATCTGGAGCACATGCTCAAGTTGTCGAACATGGGCGTGGCCATATTGCCCGCATCGCCAGGCTTCTATCATCAGCCGCAGACCATCGATGATCTGGTGGACTTTGTGGTGGCGCGTATTCTCAACTTGCTTAATATTCCGCAAGACATGCTGCCACGCTGGGGCGAGCATCACTTGAGCGGCGATGAATAAGGCGCTGCTGGTCGTGCTGGCGCTGCTATTGGCCGGCTGCGCCACCGCTCGCACGCTGGATGCCGCGCAACCTGGTGCGCCGGTGGTGTATGCCGGCACGCGGTTGGACCTGTATGCGATCAATGGAGGCTGTTGTGCCAAGGACAGATTCGGCGCTGAGGCGCCGAGTTACCCGCATATCGACCTGCCGGCCAGTGCGCTGCTCGACACCCTGTTGTTGCCACTGTCGGCGTTGACGGTGTTGGGTGTGGGCTTCAACGCCACGGGCGGCCTATAACGCAAACCTCAACAACACCAAAAAACCATGTGGGAGGGGGCTTGCCCCCGATTGCGGTAGCCCAGTCAACTCATCAGTGACTGATATACCGTAATCGGGGGCAAGCCCCCTCCCACATTGGGTTCAGTGTTTGCCTTTAGTTATTTGCCGAGCTTGCGCAGCTCATCCGACTCCACCACGCGCACCCCGTCCTGCTCTTCCAGCGCCAGGCGCCACATGGCGCGGGCCAGTTCGCAGACTTCAATGCCGTGGTACTTGCCCGGAATCAGGCGTGACAGCGGCCCTGCCAGTTGTTCGGCCAGGCGCGGCTCGAGTCTTTCGCCCAACAGCAACGATGGCCGCACGATCGTTAGTTGCGGCCAATCCTGTGCTCTCAACGCCTGCTCCATTTCCCCTTTGACCCGGTTGTAGAACACCGAGGATTTCGGGTCGGCGCCAATCGCACTGATCACGATCAGGTGCCGCGCGCCCATTTCCCGTGCGCGCTTGGCGAAGGTCACCACCAGATCCAGGTCGACCGCACGGAACGCCGCTTCCGAACCTGCTTTCTTGATCGTAGTGCCCAGGCAGCAGAAAGCGATATCCACTTGGCCGCTCAGGTGTGGCAGGACCACTGCCGGATCGCCCACCGGGTTTTCCAGGCGCGGGTGTTCAGCCAATGGTTTGCGGCTGGGTGCCAGTACGCGGGTCACGGTAGGTTCGTTGAGCAGGCGGTCCAGCAAGTGTTCGCCGGTGAGGCCAGAGGCGCCGGCCAGCAGGATATGCTGCGGTGTCAGGTACATGATGTTTCCCCCTTGTTACACGTTACAGCTTAGTTGCCTTTGGCTTCCTTGCTATTCATTGAGACGCTTTCGAGCGCCTTTCGTGCCTGCTGTTTGCGTAATAATTGCCAATGGGCGATCACGCCCTTGGGGGCCCAGATCTGCGGTTCGGAGGCTTCGAAATTGTCCGCCTGTTCGCGTTCGGCCACGTGCAGTTGTGCCAGTTTGAACGCCTGTTGCAAATCGTCCGTTTGGCTGAAAGCTTGTGCGAAAAGGGCATCACCAAAGTAGGTGAAGTCTGCTTCTTCTGAACAACCGAACGACACGCGATCCGCGCGCGAGGCGGTCATGATCAGCGTGCGTTCATCCTTCAATGCCGGGATGAATCCGCCGGAGTAACAGGCGGAAATCACGATGATCTTGTCACGGTTTTTCAGCGGCGCGAGCACGGCGGCCAGCTCGTCGGCCGGCAGGTCGGCCAGCTCCATGCGCGGCTGGTCCAGCACCAGTTCGTGTTCATGAGTGCCGTGGCTGGTCATATAGATGAACACCAGGTCTTCCGGCCCGCTGCGTTCGGCCAGGGTTTGTACGGCACGGCGCAGATTTTCGCGGGTGGCCATGGGGCGGTCGGCGATATGGTCGCGGTGGTTGACCAGGCGAATCTGCCCATGTGCACCGAAGCGGGTGGCGAGCATATTGCTGACGTAATCGGCTTCGCGCAGGAATACGCTTTGCTTGCCGTCACCGGCCAATGCCAGGGTATACAGCTCGACGGCAGGCGTAGACGCAGGCACGGCGGCGAGGGCGTCAGCCAGTAAGCGGCCCTGGGCCAGTACGCCGATTTCCAGTGGGTCGGGCAGCAGCTTGCCCTCGGCATCGCGCACGCGCATGCCGTTGACCCAGGTGCCGGCCTGAACCGTGCCATCGGTGAGCACCAGCGTGCCGCGGCCCTGATAGCTGTCGCTGTCGAAGCCGCCGATATAGAAGCTGCCATCGGTAAGGTTCAGGCGACCTTCGCCGCTGAAGCGCCAATCGATGAACTGGCCGACGTAGTGGCTGCCATCAACGCCGATCAGTTCGCCCTTGCCGCTGAGCGCGCCTTCCTTGAACTGGCCGATCCACACGTCGCCGTCGGCGTTTTCATAGCGGCCCTTGCCGTTGAGCTGGTTCTGTTTGAACTGGCCGACGTAGATATCGCCATCCGCGCTGTTGAACGTGCCGTTGCCTTCCAGCTGACCATCGACGAAGTGGCCGCTGAACTGATTGCCGCTGTCGTCGTTGCGCTGGCCTTCGCCATTGGGCTTGCCGTGGGCGAATTGGCCCTGGTATTGGCTGCCGTCGGCCAGCTCCAGGCGTCCGAGGCCGGAGTACTGGTCGTCCTTGAATTCGCCGCGATAGGTCATCTGCCCCTCTTTGAGGGTGCCTTCGCCGTTGCGTCGACCGTTCTTGAAGCCACCGACGTAGCTGCTGCCCGCCGTGGTCAGGCGGCCCTGGCCGTCAAACAGGCCCTGCTTGAATTGGCCCTGATAGACTTCGCCGTTACTGCCATGCCATTCGCCCTGGCCATGCCACTGGCCCTTATCGAACTCGCCGGCGTACCAACTGCCGTTGGGGTAGTCGACACGGCCCTGGCCTTGCAGCAAGCCGTTGACCACATCACCACGGTAGCGGCCGCCATCGGGCAGGCGCGCGTCGGGCGGCAACAGCGATTCGCCGTCTCCGCACGCGGTGAGCAACAGGGCAAGGGCAAGGGGAGCGAGTGGGCGCATAGCGGGATCCGGATAATTGAGCGCCGAGTATGCCGCAGCCGAGAGGTTCATACATAAATTTACATACACTGTGGCAAGGTTTGTTGCCTCACCACAGGCAGCGTCCTACACGAAGCAGAGTGACAGCGACTCGGCGATGTAGGCAGGTTTCTCCTGGCCTTCGATTTCCAGGGTGGCGGTGGCCTTGAACAGCCATTGGCCGGGTTTTTTCTCGTGGACATCGGTGAGCGTGACGTTCAGGCGCACCTTGGAGTCGACCTTTACCGGCTGGATAAAGCGCACGCTGTCGAGGCCGTAATTGACCGCCATCTTCAGGCCTTCGGGCATGATCAGGATGTCTTCCATCAGCTTGGGCATCAGCGACAGCGACAGGAACCCATGGGCGATGGTGCTGCCGAACGGGGTTTGCGCCGCCTTGACCGGGTCGACGTGGATGAATTGATGATCGCCGGTGGCCTCCGCGAACAGGTTGATGCGCGCCTGGTCGATGGTGAGCCACTCGGAACGTCCGAGTTCCTTGCCGACATAGTCTTTGAGCTGCGCTACGGGTACCTGGGGCATTGCATCTCTCCTGGTTTCATCGTTTTTATCCCCCGCTGATGAGGGTTTTTTTATGGGATACAGAGAACCAATGTAGATCATCATGGGCAATCGGCCCGGTCAACGACATGCTTTTGGCGAATGCCGGAGCATAGGGCGGGCGTGCTTATAATGCGCGCGGGCTTTAAGGGGGAGAAAGCGGATGCTGTTACGTGGCCTGACCTGGCTGGTGTTGTTTCAACTGATCGGCACAGCGATCAATCATCTGCTGTTGCCGGTATTGCCGGGACCGATCATCGGCCTGCTGCTGATGCTTGGCTTTCTGATCTGGCGCGGCGAAGTCAGCGAGCCGCTGAGCCTGGCGGCCGGCAGCCTGCTGCGGTATCTGCCGTTGCTGCTGGTGCCGCCGGCCGTGGGCGTGATGGTGTATGCCAAGGACATCGTTGCAGACTTCTGGGCCATTGTCGGCGCGCTGGTGCTGTCGCTGGTCATCGCCATGGGCGTCGTCGGCGTGCTGATGCAACAGATGGTCAAGCGCAAGGAGAAGGGCCAATGATGTTCGATTGGCAGGGCGCCTGGACGGCCGTCATTCATCACCCGCTGTTCGGGATCGGCATCACCCTGGGCGCTTATCAACTGGTACTGGCGGCTTTCGAGAAAACCCGCTGGATCTTCCTGCAGCCGGTGCTGGTCTCCATGTTGCTGGTGATTGGTGTGTTGCTCACTTGCGGCCTGAGCTACGTCGAATACCGCGAAAGCACCGAGATCATGGGCATTCTGCTGGGGCCGGCGACGGTAGCCCTGGCGGTGCCGCTGTATCTGAACCTGCGCCGGATTCGCCAATTGTTCTGGCCGATTTTTACTACGCTGGTGATAGGTGGGGTGTTGGCCACCGGTCTGTGCGTGTTGTTGGGCTGGTGGTTCGGCGCGGAACACAGGGTGCTGATGACCATGGCGCCCAAGTCGGTGACGTCGCCGATTGCCATGCTGGTGGCCGAGCAGATCGGTGGCGTGGCGGCATTGGCTGCGGTGTTCGTGTTGATCACCGGGGTGGTCGGCGCGATGATCGGCCCGGCGCTCCTGTCGCGCCTGGGCGTACACAGCCCCGAAGCACGCGGCATGGCCCTGGGCATGACGGCCCATGCCGTCGGCACCTCGGTGGCCCTGCAGGAAAGTGAAGAATGCGGCGCCTTCGCGGCGCTGGCGATGAGTCTGATGGGCGTGGCCACGGCGGTGTTCCTGCCGCTGGCCGTGTCGGTGATCGTTTGAACCGGGTTTAAGGAAACCTTTATGAGTCTGGCGCTGTTTCCGCTCAACACTGTGCTGTTCCCTGGCTGCACCCTCGATTTGCAACTGTTCGAGGCGCGCTATCTGGACATGATCAGCCGCTGCATGAAAAAGGGCGAAAGCTTCGGCGTGGTGTGCATCCTTGACGGCAAGGAAGTCGGCCTGGCCCCGGACGGCTATGCGCTGATTGGCTGTGAGGCGCTGATTCGCGACTTCAAGCAACAGGACAACGGCCTGCTGGGCATTCGTGTCGAAGGCGGGCGGCGTTTCCGCGTATGTGACGCCCAGGTGCAAAAGGACCAGTTGCTGGTGGCCGAGGTGCAGTGGCTCGAAGAGCTGCCGGAGCAGCCGCTGGAAGAAGAGGATGCCGACCTGCTGGCGCTGCTGCAGGCATTGGCGGAGCACCCGATGGTCGCTTCGCTGGATATGGACGCCCGTGCCGAGGGCCAGCAGGCCCTGGCTAATCAGCTGGCGTATCTGCTGCCGTTCACCGAGGCCGACAAGCTCGACCTGCTGCAACTCGACGATCCGCAGCAGCGGCTGGATGCGATCCAGATGCTGCTGGATGAGTTGCAAGGTGAATTATTCACCTGAAATTCGGATTTCCCTGACGTGGTTTTCAGACTTTGTTTCGTTGCTTCCAGCAGCGTGGCTTGCACTATTTTCCGATCACACCCTAATGATCGGAGATGACCATGATTCGGCTGACACCCTCGGAACAAGAAGCCTGGGACGCGTACCTTGTCAGCGTGACCACGCAATTACTCCAGCAGGATGCCACGCGGGGCCCGGAATACATCGCCGAACGCGCCGCTGAAATCGCTGATGAAATGCTGCTGGAGCGACGCGAGCGTTGCGTTGAGCGCCGCTCGGCATCGGTGGAGTGGATCGGCCCGGCCAAGGATCAGTAAGCGTACCTGAGCAAAGCATGGGACGTGCCGGTAAAAGCAATAAACCCGAGCACGGCCACCACGGCGGGCAACACCAGCCACCAGGCTTTTTGCGTCATCGCGGGCAAGGGGCTGCGGTACTGACTGAAGCTGAGGCTGAACGCGCAGACGGTCATCGCCAGCAGCGTGCCGGCCAGGATGTCCGTGGGCCAGTGAGCACCCAGGTACACCCGCGACAAGGCAATGAACGCGGCGGGTATGCAGCCCAGTAGCAGCCAGGTCAGGCGTAACCGCGTGGGTTGGCCGCGGCCTGCCAGTACCGCCAGGGCCAGAAAGAACGCAAACGCGCCGGAGGCATGGCCGCTGGGCATGCTGAAGCTGGTGAGCGGGTCGGTGAGGATTTCCGGGCGGCCACGGGCGAAGAAGAGCTTGGTGCCGGTGTTGATCACGGCGGCTCCCGCCAGTGTGACGCCAACGAATAGGGCATGACGCCACTGTCGCGCCAGTAACAGCAGGCCGGTGAACACCGCGCTGGCCACGAACATTTTCTTGAACTCGCCCAACTGGGTAATGCGCACCATTACTTCGTCAAGCCACGGGCTGCGATGTTCCTGCACAAGGGCGCTCAGGCCCTGGTCGAAATGGTTGAGGTGCGGGTAGCCGATGAACAGCGCGACCAGCAAGGTCAGGCTGGCGCAACCAATCCACAGGGTCGCGCGACGATGGCCGCGCAGGCTGCTGTTCAAGCTCAGCCCCAGCAGCACCGTCAGGCAGGCCGCGACAATGGCCGCTTCCGGCCAGAAACCTTCGGGCAATGGCAGGCGGAACGCAGCGCCAGCGGCCCATCCCGGCAGCAGATAAGCCACCGACCACCCCGCTGCCGCGATAACGCTCACGGCCGCGAAGCGCGGGAACGGCATGTCGCACATGCCGGCCACCATCGGCAGCATGGGGCGCAGCGGGCCGATGAAGCGCCCGACCAACAGGCTGGCGATGCCATACTTATGGAAGTAGGTTTCAGCGCCATTCATCCATTCGGGGTGCTGACGCAGGCCGGGCAGGCGTCGTATGTTCTGGTGGAAATGCCGGCCCAGGTAGTAGGAAACCCCATCGCCCAATAAACCGCCGAGGAATCCCAGCAGCAGGGTTTCGCTCAACGACAGCGCGCCGCTGCCGGCCAGTGCGGCAATCGCGAACAGCAGCACCGTACCCGGCACGATCAGTCCGGCGATGGCCAGGCATTCCACGCACGCAACGATAAACACCGCCGCCGCCAGCCATTGTGGGTTCAGGGTCAGCCAGCCGGTAATGCTATCGAGCCAATGGCCCATACACTCCACTCCGTCAAGTGTGGGAGGGGGCTTGCCCCCGATGGCAATGTGTCAGGGAAACATTCATCCACTGTCACACCGCCATCGGGGGCAAGCCCCCTCCCACATTAAAATTTCTGTGCGACAGGAATCGATTCCAGCCGGTTCAGTCTGTTCAAATCAAAAAATAATCGCGGCCTTCGACCTGTCCCCGGCGCAGCGGGTTCCGTGTGCAATAAGGCGCATAGCCAGCATCGACGAAACGGTACATCAAATGCTCATCGCGCCCACTGGGGATGCCCAGTCGTGTGGTCTGGATGATCTGCGTGGGCACCTGGCCTACGTCTTCCACATACAACAGTTCCTGATCGAAGCGCTTGGCATCCCACATCGGCACCTTCAGGCCCAGCGCCTTGCACAGCAGCGTCTGGCCTGCACAGAGTTTCTGCGCGGCGCGCGGGCTGCCGTCGGGGTTCGGGTTGTTCAACAGCATTTGCGCCAGGCTCGCAGGGCCGGAAATTTCATCGACCCAGGGATACGCCGATTTGATCAGTACGGCATTGCCCGGGCCATGGGCGCTGAAATTCAACGAATCACCGCCACGGGCGTAGTACATGTAGATATGCCCGCCATCCAGAAACAAAGCCTTACGCTTTTCTGTGTAGCCGAGTGAGGCGTGGCTGCCTTTTTCGGCCACGTAATAGGCTTCGGTTTCAATAATTCGGGCTGAAAGCCAAATTCCGCCGACACGATGACGGATGACTTTTCCGAGCAGTTCTTGCGCGAGCAACTGTGCATCGCGGTCGAAGAAGCTGTCGGGGAGGGCGCTGGCAGGGAGTTCGGGCGTCGTTGTGGGCATAACGTTCAAGGTGATTACGGCTAAATGTGACGGAATCATAACAACTCCCACCTTAATTACCGCTGAACCCCAGGTTTTTACAGTTCATTTCGACCATCCGCCCCTCACCGCTGTCAGTCGGGCGGCGTCACAGCTATAATCTGCCGCTTTCCTCTTTGCCAAGACTACCTGACCCATGACTGAGTCCGTTCTTGACTACATGACCCGCCTGGGTCGCGCTGCCCGTCAGGCCTCGCGGTTGATCGCCCGTGCGAGCACTGCGCAGAAGAATCGCGCGTTGTTGGCCGCCGCCGACGCTCTGGATGCTTCGCGCCCAGCGCTCACCGCCGCCAACGAACAGGACCTGGCCAACGGCCGCGCCAATGGCCTGGAACCGGCCCTGCTGGATCGCCTGGCGCTGACCCCGGCACGTATCGACGACATGATCGAAGGCTTGCGTCAGGTAGCCAAGCTGCCTGACCCCATCGGTGAAATCCGCGATATGCGTTACCTGCCGTCCGGCATCCAGGTCGGCAAGATGCGCGTGCCCCTGGGCGTGATCGGCATCATCTATGAGTCGCGCCCGAACGTGACCATCGACGCCGCGAGCCTGTGCCTCAAGTCGGGCAATGCCACCATCCTGCGCGGCGGTTCCGAGGCCATCAACTCCAACCGTGCCATCGCTGCCTGCATTCAGCAGGGCCTGGCCGTGGCCGAGTTGCCCGCCGAGGTGGTGCAAGTGGTGGAAACCACTGACCGCGCGGCGGTTGGCGCATTGATCACCATGCCGGAGTTCGTCGACGTGATCGTGCCGCGCGGTGGCAAGAGCCTGATCGAGCGCGTCAGCCGCGACGCCAAGGTGCCGGTAATCAAGCACCTGGACGGCGTGTGCCACGTTTACATCGACATCGCCGCCGACCTCGACAAGGCCATCCGCATCGCCGACAACGCCAAGACCCACCGCTACGCGCCGTGCAACACCATGGAAACCCTGTTGGTGCACGCCGGCATCGCCGAGCGCGTGCTGCCGCCGCTGGCCGCCATTTATCGCGACAAGGGCGTGGAACTGCGCGGTTGCGAGCGTACCCGCGCGTTGCTGGGCGCGGATGTGATCGAGGCGACCGAGCAGGACTGGCACACCGAGTACACGGCGCCGATCCTGTCGATCCGCATGGTCGACGACCTGGACCAGGCCATCGAGCACATCAATAAATACGGTTCCAAGCATACCGACGCCATCGTCTCCGAGCATTTCAGCGATGCCCGGCGTTTCCTCAATGAAGTGGACTCCGCTTCGGTGATGGTCAACGCCTCGACGCGCTTTGCCGATGGCTTCGAGTACGGCCTGGGGGCGGAAATCGGCATCTCCACCGACAAGCTCCATGCCCGTGGCCCGGTTGGCCTGGAAGGCCTGACCAGCGAAAAGTACGTGGTGTTCGGCGACGGTCACGTGCGCACTTGATGGCTAAACGCATCGGGCTGCTCGGCGGTACTTTCGACCCCGTGCACATCGGCCATTTACGCAGTGCCCTGGAAGTCGCGGATGCCCTGGCGCTGGATGAATTGCGCCTGATGCCCAATTTCCGGCCACCCCATCGCGATACGCCGCAGGTGTCAGCGCAACAGCGCCTGGAAATGGTGCGCGTTGCCGTGGAGGGTATATCGCCGTTGGTGGTGGACGATCGCGAGCTCAAACGCGATAAACCGTCCTACACTGTCGACACCCTGGAACTGATGCGCGCCGAGTTGGCCGCCGATGACCAGTTGTTTCTGCTTTTGGGCTGGGACGCATTTTGCGGCCTGCCCTCTTGGCACCGCTGGGAGGAACTCCTCCAGCATTGCCACATCCTGGTTCTGCAACGCCCGGATGCCGACAGCGAACCGCCGGATGCCTTGCGCAACCTGCTGGCTGCGCGGTCGGTAAGTGACCCCTTGGCCCTGACCGGGCCGAACGGGAATATTGCATTCGTCTGGCAGACCCCGCTTGCGGTGTCCGCCACCCAGATCCGTCAACTGCTGGCCAGCGGTAAGTCGGTACGTTTCCTGGTGCCTGACGCGGTCCTGGCCTACATCGATGCGCACGGACTTTACCGTGCGTCGAACTGAAAAGGCGCGCTTGTCGCTACGCACCGTCGTGCAGCGAGCGCCCGAACATACGAGCAAAACGAGTTTTATATGACGAACAAAGACGTAAGCAAAGTTAAGCGCAAAGGTACCTTCAAGAGCGCGCCGCTGCCGGTAGAAGCCCACGTTGGCCCGGAACTGGCTGGCGAAGAGCTGGTAAAAGTTGCCGTGGCTGCCCTGGAAGACGTGAAAGCCCAGGACATCCAGGTCCTCGACGTGCGCGACAAGCAGAGCATCACCGACTTCATGATCATCGCCACCGGTACCTCCAACCGCCAGATCGGCGCGATGCTGGACAAGGTCCGCGAAGCGGTCAAAGCCCAGGGCGTGAAGCCACTGGGTGAAGAAGGCAAGGGCGACAGCGACTGGGTGCTGCTGGACATGGACGACGTGATCGTTCACATGATGACCTCCAACGCCCGCCAGTTCTATGACCTGGAGCGTCTGTGGAAAGGCGCCGAGCAGAGCCGTGCCGCCGATGGCAAGCACCACAGCCCGGAAGTGGGCCACGCGCACTTCGACAAGCTCAACAAAGACCAGGAATAAGGAACGGCTGTGCGCCTGCGTCTGATCGCTGTCGGTTCACGCATGCCCAAGTGGGTGGAAGAGGGCTGGCACGAGTACGCCAAGCGTCTGCCTGCCGAGTTGTCGCTGGAGCTGGTGGAAATACCGCTCAATACCCGAGGCAAGAATGCCGACGTGGCGCGCTTTATCCGTCAGGAAGGCGAAGCCATGTTGGCCAAGGTCGGGCCCAACGAGCGCATCGTTACGCTCGAAGTGCACGGCAAGCCCTGGAGCACCGAGCAGTTGGCGGTGGAGCTGGACCGCTGGCGCCTGGATTCGCGCACCGTCAACTTCATGGTCGGCGGCCCCGAAGGGCTGGCGCCGGAAGTCTGTGCGCGGGCCGATCAGCGCTGGTCGCTGTCGGCACTCACGCTGCCGCACCCGTTGGTAAGGATTCTGATCGGTGAACAGCTGTATCGCGCCTGGACAGTTCTGTCCGGGCATCCTTATCACAAATAATCTGCGCCATTCCCGATGACCCAGCCGATCCGCATCAAGGACCACGAGAAAGACGCACGTCTGGTACGTGCGCGCGTGGTATTTGGCGCGATCATGGTGGTGGCGCTGATCGGGGTGCTGATCGCGCGCCTGTATTACCTGCAGGTCATCCAGTACGAATATCACTCCACCTTGTCGGAAAACAATCGGGTGCATGTGCAGCCGATCCCGCCGACCCGTGGGCTGATTTTCGACCGCAATGGCGTGGTGGTGGCGGATAACCGGCCCAGCTTCAGCCTGAGCATGACCCGCGAGCGTTCCGGCGACTGGCAACAGGTGCTCGATGTGATCGTCGAGGTGCTGCAGCTGACGCCGGAAGACCGAGTCATCTTCGAGAAGCGCATGAAGCAGGGGCGCCGGCCTTTCGAGCCGGTGCCGATTCTGTTCGAGCTGAACGAAGAGCAGATTGCACGAATCGCGGTGAACCAGTTCCGCTTGCCGGGCGTGGAGGTGGTGGCGCAGTTGGTGCGGCATTACCCCCAGGGGCCGCACTTTGCGCACTCGGTCGGCTATATGGGGCGCATCAACGAGAAAGAGCTGAAAACCCTCGATCCGGTCAATTACAGCGGCACCCATCACATTGGCAAAACCGGCATCGAGCGTTTCTACGAGCCCGAGCTGCACGGCCAGGTGGGTTACGAAGAGGTCGAGACCAACGCTCGCGGCCGCGTATTGCGCGTGCTCAAGCGCACTGATCCGTTGCCGGGCAAAGACATTGTGCTGAGCCTGGACATCAAGCTGCAGGAAGCCGCCGAAATGGCGCTGGGCGGTCGTCGCGGTGCGGTGGTGGCGCTGGACCCGAAGACCGGCGAAGTGCTGGCCATGGTCAGCCAGCCGAGTTTCGACCCCAACCTGTTCGTGACCGGCATCAGCTTCAGGGCCTATGCCGAGCTGCGCGATTCCATCGACCGGCCGCTGTTCAACCGCGTGTTGCGCGGCTTGTACCCGCCGGGTTCGACCATCAAGCCGGCGGTGGCGATTGCCGGCCTGGATTCGGGTGTGGTCACGGCATCGAGCCGGGTCTATGACCCCGGCTACTACATGCTGCCCAACTACGATCACAAATACCGTAACTGGAACCGCACCGGTGACGGCTATGTCGACCTGGATACCGCGATCATGCGCTCCAACGACACCTATTTTTATGACCTGGCCCACAAGTTGGGTATCGATCGCTTGTCGACCTACATGGGCAAGTTCGGCCTCGGTCAGAAAGTCTCCCTGGACATGTTCGAAGAGTCCCCAGGCCTGATGCCGTCGCGGGAGTGGAAACGGGCGACGCGCCGCCAGGCGTGGTTCCCCGGCGAAACCCTGATCCTCGGCATTGGCCAGGGTTATATGCAGGCCACCCCGCTGCAACTGGCCCAGGCGACGGCGCTGGTGGCGAACAAGGGCATCTGGAACCGTCCGCACCTGGCCAGGACCATCGAGGGCGAGAAACCGCTGGATGAGAACCCGATCCCCGACATCGTGCTGCGCGACCCTTCCGACTGGAACAAGGTCAATCACGGTATGCAGCAGGTCATGCACGGCGCCCGTGGCACCGCACGCAAGGCGGCAATCGGTGCGCAGTACCGCATCGCCGGCAAGAGCGGTACCGCCCAGGTGGTCGCGATCAAGCAGGGTGAAAAGTACGACCGCTCCAAGGTTCAGGAACGCCACCGCGACCACGCCTTGTTTGTCGGTTTTGCCCCCGCCGATGACCCGAAAATCGTGGTGGCGGTGATGGTGGAGAACGGTGAGTCCGGCTCCGGCGTCGCGGCCCCGGTGGTGCGGCAAGTGATGGACGCCTGGCTGCTGACCGCCGACGGTAAGCTCAAGCCCGAATATGGCGGCCCCCCTTCAAGCCCCGAGGTTACGGCCCGTGAAGAGTAATTTTGACCGCATCCTCTCCAGTGAGGATGTGATGCGTCGCCGTGCGACGTTGCTGCAACGCATGCACATCGATGGCCCGCTGCTGGTGCTGCTGCTGATCTTGGCGGCGGGCAGCCTGTTCGTGCTGTATTCGGCCAGCGGCAAGAACTGGGACCTGCTGATCAAGCAAGCGTCTTCGTTCGGCCTGGGCCTGTTGTCGATGGTGGTGATCGCCCAGCTCGAGCCGCGCTTCATGGCGCGCTGGGTACCGCTCGGTTATGTCGCCGGGGTTTTGCTGCTGGTGGTAGTGGACGTGATGGGCCACAACGCCATGGGCGCGACCCGCTGGATCAACATCCCTGGGGTGATTCGCTTCCAGCCGTCGGAATTCATGAAGATCCTCATGCCGGCCACCATCGCCTGGTACCTGTCCAAGCGCACGTTGCCGCCACAGCTCAAGCATGTGGGGATCAGCCTGGTGCTGATCGGCGTGCCGTTCATTCTGATCGTGCGCCAGCCGGACCTCGGCACCTCGTTGCTGATCCTGGCGGGCGGCGCGTTCGTGCTGTTCATGGGTGGCTTGCGCTGGCGCTGGATTCTCAGCGTGCTGGCCGCCGCCGTGCCCGTGGCCGTGGCCATGTGGTTCTTCTTTATGCACGACTACCAGAAGCAACGGATCCTGACGTTCCTCGACCCGGAGAGCGACCCGCTGGGTACCGGCTGGAACATCATCCAGTCCAAGGCAGCGATCGGTTCCGGCGGCGTGTTCGGCAAGGGTTGGTTGCTGGGTACCCAGTCGCACCTGGACTTTTTGCCTGAAAGCCACACCGACTTCATTATTGCGGTGATGGGCGAAGAGTTCGGCCTGGTCGGCATTTGCGCGCTGCTGCTGATCTATTTGCTGTTGATCGGTCGCGGGCTGGTGATTACCGCGCAGGCGCAGACGCTGTTCGGCAAGTTGCTGGCCGGCAGCCTGACCATGACTTTTTTTGTTTATGTTTTCGTCAACATCGGTATGGTCAGTGGCCTGCTGCCGGTGGTAGGTGTGCCGTTGCCATTCATTAGCTACGGCGGAACTTCGCTGGTGACATTGCTGTCAGCGTTTGGGGTTTTGATGTCGATTCATACGCATCGCAAATGGATCGCACAGGTTTGAATAAGGTGAAGATGTCAATGCAAGTAATGCGCGGCTGGGCAACTCGGCATGCGTCCTGGATGGGCCTGATTGGGCTGCTGGGCGCAACGCAAGAGGTGCAGGCCGGTGACTACGATGGCTCACCTCAGGTCGCCGAATTTGTCGGTGAGATGACCCGCGACTACGGTTTCGCCGGTGAACAACTGATGGGCGTGTTTCGCGAGGCCCAGAAAAAGCAGGCGATCCTCGACGCCATCTCGCGCCCCGCCGAACGCGTCAAGCAGTGGAAGGAATATCGCCCGATGTTTCTCACCGACGCTCGCGTGGCCAGGGGCGTGGACTTCTGGCGCCAGCATGAGGCGGTACTGGCCCGCGCCGAGCAGGAATACGGCGTGCCGGCCCAGGTCATCGTCGCGATCATCGGCATTGAAACCTTCTACGGGCGCAATACCGGCAGTTACCGGGTGATCGACGCGTTGTCGACCCTGGGCTTCGATTACCCGCCCCGCGCCGAGTTCTTCCGCAAGGAGCTGCGCGAATTCCTGCTGCTGGCCCGCGAAGAACAGGTCGACCCGATGACTCTCAAGGGCTCGTACGCCGGGGCGATGGGCTTGCCGCAATTCATGCCGAGCAGCTTTCGCGCCTACGCGGTGGACTTTGACGGCGACGGGCATATCAATATCTGGAGCAACCCCGACGATGCCATCGGTAGCGTGGCCAGCTATTTCAAGCGTCACGGCTGGGTCGGCGGTGAGCCGGTGGTCGTCCGCGCCGATGTGACGGGCGAGCGTGCCGACGAAGGCCTGACCCAGGGTATCGACCCGGTGAAGACCGTCGGGGAGTTGCGAGCGCTGGGCTGGTCGAGTCAGAATGCGCCACGCGATGACATGCCGGTGACGGCGTTCCGCCTTGAAGGTGAAAATGGCCCGGAATACTGGATGGGCCTGAAGAATTTCTACGCAATCACGCGTTATAACCGCAGTGTGATGTACGCCATGGCCGTGCATCAGCTGTCAGACGAGCTGGTTCAAGCACGGGGCAACAAGTAATGCGGGTATCGCCGTTCAAAAAACCGCTCAAGCTGGTGGCGTTCGCCGCGTTGTCCCTGCTGATCGCCAGTTGCTCCACGACGCCGAACCGAGCGCCGGCCAAGAAGGCCGGCGGCGCGGTGGTTCGCGCCCAGCCGGGCCTGGACATCAACCGTGCGCACAAAGATGGCGCGCCGTGGTGGGATGTGGATGTGTCGAAGATCCCCGATGCCACGCCCACCTTGCACTCCGGCCCCTACAAGGCCAACCCCTATACCGTGCTGGGCAAGAATTACTTCCCGCTGCAGGACTCCAAGACCTACGTGCAGTCCGGCACGGCGTCCTGGTACGGCACCAAGTTCCATGGCCAGAACACCGCCAACGGCGAAGTGTATGACCTGTACGGCATGAGCGCGGCGCACAAGACCCTGCCGCTGCCCAGCTACGTGCGCGTGACCAACCTGGACAACAACCGCACGGTGATCCTGCGGGTCAATGACCGTGGGCCGTTCTATTCGGACCGGATCATCGATTTGTCCTACGCCGCCGCGAAGAAACTCGGTTACGCCGAAATCGGTACCGCACGGGTCAAGGTCGAAGGCATCGACCCGGCGCAGTACTGGGCCCAGCGTGGCAAGCCGGCGCCGTTGATGCTCAACGAACCGCAAACCCCACAACCGCAAGTAACGGCGTCGACCGGCAAGATCGAACAATGGACGCCGCCGCCCGCGCAGCATGCGCCGGATACGGTCGTCGTACCCCGTGCCGCGCCCGGTGCCTCCACCGTGGGTGGGCAGTACCTGCAAGTGGGTGCTTTCGCCAACCCGGATGCGGCAGAACTGTTAAGGTCCAAGCTCAGCGGCATGGTCAGCGCGCCAGTGTTCATCAGCTCCATCGTGCGTAACCAGCAAACCCTGCACCGTGTGCGCATGGGGCCGATCGGCTCGCCGAGCGAGGTGGCGCAAGTGCAGAACAGCGTACGCCTGGCGAACCTGGGGCAACCCAGCGTAGTGACCGCAGAATAAGGCAATAAAGGACTGCAGGTTCAGGCGCATGCCTGGGCCCTGGTTGTTGGCTCGTTGAACAATAAAACCCAGGGGCAAGGGGTGAGCGGGCAACCGAACACGTGACAGTCTGGAAGCGGGCTGTCTGAATAGTTTTGCCCGCGAGGGCAAGTTTCCATAAGCAATTTCGAGAGACGGATGAACATCACCACCTTAGCCAAACGTACGTGCCTGCTTATCTCGCTGATCATTACCCCGGCCGCCTGGGCGGTTGAGATGGTGCCGGCTTCCCCGCAACTGGCCGCGAAGTCCTGGGTCCTCATGGATGCCGCCAGTGGCAACGTGCTGGTCGAAAACGGCGGTGACGTGCGCCTGCCTCCAGCCAGCCTGACCAAGCTGATGACCGCCTATATCGCGACCCTGGAAATCCGTCGCGGCCAGATCGGCGAAAACGACCCGGTGACCGTCAGCGAAAACGCCTGGCGTACCGGTGGTTCGCGGATGTTCATCAAGGTCGGCTCGCAAGTCACCGTCAGCGACCTGTTGCACGGCATCATCATCCAGTCCGGTAACGACGCCAGCGTCGCCTTGGCCGAGCACATCGCCGGCAGCGAAGACGCGTTCGCCGACATGATGAACAAGACAGCCGGCGACCTGGGCATGACCAACAGCCACTTCATGAACCCGACCGGCCTGCCGAATCCGGAGCATTATTCGTCGGCTCACGACATGGCGATCCTGGCCCGCGCGATCATCCGTGTTGACCCGGTGCACTACGCCATCTACTCCCAGAAAGAGTTCTTCTGGAACAACATCAAACAGCCTAACCGCAACCTGTTGCTGTGGCGCGACAAGACCGTCGATGGCCTGAAAACCGGCCACACCGACGAAGCCGGCTACTGCATGGTGTCGTCCGCTGTACGTGATGGCCAGCGCCTGATCGCCGTGGTATTCGGCACCAACAGCGAGCAGGCCCGTGCGGCCGAGACGCAAAAGCTGCTGACCTACGGCTTCCGCTTCTTCGAAACCCAGACCTTCTACCAGAAGGGTACGGAGCTGGCGACCGCGCCGGTATGGAAGGGCGCTACCTCCCAGGTCAAGGCCGGCCTGGCTGATGACCTGACCCTGACCATGCCTAAAGGCCAGCTGAAAAAGCTCGCTGCCAGCATGACCATGAACCCGCAATTGGTTGCCCCAATCGCCAAGGGCGACGTGATCGGTAAAGTCGAAGTCAAACTGGACGACAAGGTGGTGCACAGCGCCGACCTGATCGCACTGGACGCCGTCGACGAAGGTGGTATCTTCCGCCGCGTGTGGGATAGCATCCGTCTATTCTTCTACGGCTTGTTCAACTGATTGTGTGCACCTGCAAAGCCCCGCGTTGATCCGACGCGGGGCTTTGCCGTCGCCACGGCTTACCGCTTACGAGGCCGTTACGCCATGACCGATACCGAAGTAAAGGCGCCAAAGATCGAATTCCCGGTGGTGGACTACCCCATCAAGATAATCAGCGATACCGGCGTAGGCCGCAAAGACTTGATCCTCGAGATTGTGCGCAAGCACGCGACGATCAATGATCAGCGTGTGGACGAACGATCCAGCTCCACAGGCAAATACACCACGATCCAATTGCACATCGTTGCAATCGGTCAAGACCAGCTCTACGACATCAATAGCGAACTGCGGGCCACTGGCTTCGTGCACATGGTGTTGTGATGCCACAGGTCCTGGGCTTTCGCGAGCTCGGCCGGATGGCCTACGAGCCGGTCTGGCACGCCATGCAACGCTTCACCAATGAGCGCGGCAGCTCGGCAGCGGATGAAATCTGGCTGGTCGAACACCCGCCGGTGTTCACCCAGGGCCAGGCCGGCAAGGCTGAGCACCTGCTGCTTCCGGGGGATATTCCGGTGGTGCAGGTCGACCGAGGGGGTCAAGTGACTTACCATGGGCCTGGCCAACTGGTCGCTTATCTGTTGCTGGATGTGCGCAAGCTGGGGTTTGGCGTGCGTGACCTGGTAAGCCGCATGGAAGCTTGCCTGATCGAGCTGTTGGCCAGTTACGGCGTGACCGCTGCGGCCAAGCCCGATGCACCGGGTGTGTATGTGGATGGCGCGAAAATCGCTTCCCTGGGATTGCGCATTCGTCACGGGTGTTCCTTTCATGGCCTGGCCCTGAATGTGGACATGGACCTGGCCCCGTTCCGGCGCATCAACCCGTGCGGCTACGCCGGGCTTGCGATGACCCAGTTGAGCGACCATGCAACACCCATAGAATTTGCCGAGGTAAGTGCCCGGCTGCGCGCGCAGCTCGTCAAACACCTCGACTATGCTGAGCAGACGACCCTGACGGGCGGAATCGATTGATATGACTACTGATGTTGTGCAAACCATGATCCCGACGCTGGACGTTACCGAGCGTCCAGCC
This sequence comes from Pseudomonas sp. R11-23-07, assembly GCF_003852295.1. NCBI lineage: Bacteria > Pseudomonadati > Pseudomonadota > Gammaproteobacteria > Pseudomonadales > Pseudomonadaceae > Pseudomonas > Pseudomonas sp. R11-23-07. Next base: position 4,923,732 of record NZ_CP027761.1, on the reverse strand, counting down.
CCGGCCCCGCGTGCCAAGGTGGAAGCCGGCGTCAAGCTGCGCGGCGCCGAGAAGGTTGCACGCATCCCGGTCAAGATCATCCCGACCACCGAACTGCCGAAAAAGCCTGACTGGATTCGCGTGCGCATCCCGGTCTCGCCGGAAGTCGACCGTATCAAGGCCCTGCTGCGCAAACACAAGTTGCACAGCGTGTGCGAAGAGGCGTCCTGCCCGAACCTGGGCGAATGCTTCTCCGGCGGCACCGCCACCTTCATGATCATGGGTGACATCTGCACCCGTCGTTGCCCGTTCTGCGACGTGGGCCACGGCCGTCCGAAGCCCCTGGACGTCAACGAGCCGGAAAGCCTGGCTATCGCCATCGCCGACCTGAAACTCAAATATGTGGTGATCACCTCGGTCGACCGTGACGACTTGCGCGACGGCGGTGCCCAGCACTTTGCCGACTGCATCCGCGAAATCCGCAAACTGTCGCCAAACGTCATGCTTGAAACCCTGGTGCCCGACTACCGTGGCCGCATGGATGTAGCGCTGCAGATCACCGCCGCCGAGCCACCGGATGTGTTCAACCACAACCTGGAAACCGTTCCGCGCCTGTACAAGGCCGCGCGTCCGGGTTCGGATTACCAGTGGTCGCTGACCCTGCTGCAGAAGTTCAAGCAGATGATGCCGCACATTCCGACCAAATCCGGCTTGATGCTGGGCCTGGGCGAAACCGATGAAGAAGTCATCGAAGTCATGAAGCGCATGCGCGAGCACGACATCGATATGCTGACCCTGGGCCAGTACCTGCAACCGTCCCGTAGCCACTTGCCGGTGCAGCGTTTCGTGCACCCGGATACCTTCGCCTGGTTCGCCGAGGAAGGGTACAAGATGGGCTTCAAGAACGTAGCCTCCGGCCCGTTGGTGCGCTCTTCGTACCACGCCGACGAGCAGGCCAAGCTGGTCAAGGCGAGCCTGGTGTCGTAACACAGATTTGTGTAACGCCGCAGGTCCAATGTGGGAGGGGGCTTGCCCCCGATTGCGGTGTGACAGTCAATACACGAGTGACTGATACATCGCCATCGGGAGCAAGCCCCCTCCCACATTTCGTTATGCGTCATATTAAGGAGAATTGTGCATGACTAGCGCCGTACCCGCTCTGCGCCCCGAAGGCACCATCGGCCTGATCGCTCCCGCCGGCCCTGCCGCGCTGGACGTTGAAAAAACCGGGCAATGGATGCGGGCCCGTGGCTACGAACTGCGCATTTTCCCGGGTGTGTATGAGCGCGACGGCTACCTGGCCGGCAGTGATCAAGTGCGTCTCAACGATCTGCATGCTGCCTTCGCCGACCCCGAAATCGACGCGATTTTCTGCCTGCGCGGCGGCTACGGCACGCCACGCCTGCTCGACGCGCTGGACTTCGACCTGTTGCGTGCCAACCCCAAACCGTTCGTGGGTTACAGCGATATCACCGCCTTGCACCTGGCGATCAACCGCTACGCGGGCTTCGTCACCTTCCACGGACCAATGCTCAATGCCGACTTGCTCGGTGGCAAGCAACCCCCCACCGAATCGTCGCTGTTCAGCCTGCTGCGCGGCCAGCTTGGCGCCGGCAGCCTACTGACGCACCCGGTGGGCTACCCCTTGACCACTATTGAGCCTGGCATTGCCTGCGGGCGTTTGTTGGGCGGCAACCTCTCGATGATCGCGGCGGTGATGGGCACCGCCTACGACATTGACGCTGAAGGCATCATTCTGTTTATCGAGGACATCAACGAGCCGCTCTATCGCATCGACCGTCTGCTGACGCACCTGCGCCTGGCGGGCAAACTCGACCAGGTGGCGGGGGTATTGGTGGGGGATGTGGCTGGTGTGGATCAGGTGGGGCTGGAAAGACTGTTGAAACAGACCTTCGAACCGCTGTGCGTTCCGGTGCTGTCCGGCTGGCGCAGTGGGCATTGCGATCCGAATCTGACGTTGCCGATGGGGGCTTTGGTGCGTTTGGATGCGGGGGAGCAGCGGGTGGTGTTGGAGCAGGATGTAGTGTTCAGCCGCTAAATTTTTGGTGTCTGCTAAACCGCATCGGGGGCAAGCCCCCTCCCACATTTGACCGCATTCCAAATGTGGGAGGGGGCTTGCCCCCGATTGCGGTAGTTGCCTTAAGCAGATCTAGCGATCTTGCAGTGACTCCAACAACTTCACCGTCGGATACCCATCCGCCGGCCAGCCCAGCGCTTGCTGCGCCGCTCGAATCGCCTTGCGTGTGTTGGCGCCAATGATCCCGTCGGCATTGCCTGCGTCGTAACCCTTGGCGCTGAGCGCCGTCTGCAGGTCGATGCGTTGCGAGCGGCTCAGCGGTAGCTCATCCTTCGGCCAGCTCCCGCGAATCACACCGCCGCCACCAAATCGCTCCGACAGCAGGCCAACGGCCAGCGCATAGGACGACGAGTTGTTGTACTTCAGGATCGCACGGAAGTTATCCAAAACCAGGAACGCCGGGCCACGGTAGCCGGCCGGCAACAGCAGGGCGGCGGACAGTTGGTCGACATTGGCTGGCAGGCTTGCGCCAGGTGGCAGCTGGATGCCCAGTTGCAGCCATTCGGCGACGGTCTTGCGGATGCCACCATCGGCCAGGGAGTAGTCGAAGCCCGTTGGCAGTGGCTGCACCTCGACGCCCCACGGCTGGCCTTTCTGCCAGCCGGAGCTTTGCAGGTAATGGGCAGTGGACGCGAGGGCGTCACCGGGGCTGTTCCAGATATCGCGGCGACCGTCGCCGTCGAAATCCACGGCATGGGTGTTGTAGGTGGTGGGGATGAATTGGGTCTGGCCCATTGCGCCGGCCCAGGAACCTTTCATCTGGTCGGCCGCAATATCGCCATGCTGGATGATCTGCAGCGCCGCCAGCAGTTGCGCCTGTGCGAACGCCGGGCGGCGACCCTCATAAGCCAGGGTCGCGAGGGAGCGAATCACCGAGTTATTGCCCTGGAACTGGCCGAAGTTGCTTTCCATGCCCCACACCGAGACCAGTGCCTGGCGATCGACGCCATACCGCTCTTCGATGCGCTGCAGGATATCGGCGTACTTGACCAGTAACGCCTGGCCATTACGCACGCGCAGCGGCGACAGCGCGCCGTCGAGGTATTCCCACACCGGCCGGGAAAACTCCGGCTGGCTGCGGTCGGCGCGAATCACCGCCATGTCCGGGCTGACCCCGGCGAAGGCATTATCGAAGACGTCGGCCGTGATTCCGGCTTGCAGGGCCTGCGCACGGAAACCGGCCTGCCATTCGGCGAAGGTCTGGGTCGGTTGGATGTTCAGGTTGTCTACCGCTAACGGCGCAACGACGGCAGGCGCGACGGCCGGTACGGTCTTGAGCGTGGGCAGGGGTTGAGCATCCGCGGCGGTGGGTTTTTCCGCGCAGGCGACAAGCAGAATGAGGCTGGAGGCAGCGATCAATTGGCGAAGGTGCCAACGACGGGAAAGACTAGAGGGCATGCACAGGTCCAGGGGGTTACAAATCCAGTGCAGACCTTATCATGCCAGAGGGGCGCTTGCCTTCAGGCAGCCAGAAAGTAAGAAGCCTCCCAGCTATCAGACTGGAAGGCTTCGCGGCGGTAGCTGCCTTTGCCCTTGCCGGCGCGTTCCTGACGGCTGCGGAACAGTGGCTGGGCGATGATGGATTTGGCCTTGTTCGGGCCATGCTTGGATGGCTTTTTGCTCATGATCTTTCTCTCGTTCGGGTGGGTGGAGCGGCGAAAATAATCTGCCTATATTGCGGCGCTGTAAAGCCTGAGAATTGTAAACACAAACAAAATGTGGGAGGGGGCTTGCTCCCGATGGCGGAGTGTCAGTCACTGGATTTTTTGACTGTTACACCGCTATCGGGAGCAAGCCCCCTCCCACATTGGATTTGTGGTGTTCTTGCGGGCGTTATTCGGCAGGCAACGCCAGGCGCTGGCCGGCCATCAATAGTGACAAACGGCTCAGGCTCATCCACGGCGAACCGGCCGCCTGGCCTTTGATCTGTGCATCGATGCGCTGCGCTTCCAGCAACAGTTGCGCCCAGCGTTGCGCCGAGTGTCGTTGCAGGGCCTTGCTCATCAGTGGTTTGCGCTTATCCCACACCGGCGGTCGGGCTTGGCTGAAGCATTTGTCCAGGGGTGTGCCCTGGCTGTATTGCAAAGCGATGTTAGCCAGCACCCGCAGTTCCCGGGCCAGGGCCCAGAGAATCACCGGCGGTTCCACACCCTCGCCGCGCAGCCCTTCGAGCATGCGCAGGGCGTGGGCCGGCTCACCGTTGAGGATCGCGTCCACCAGCCCGAAGACATCGAACCGCGCACTGTCAGCCACCGCGCCTTGCACGGTTTCGACGGTAATCTGCCCATCTTCCGCCATCAGCTTGAGCTTTTCGATCTCCTGGGCGGCAGCCAGCAGGTTGCCCTCGACCCTGGCGGCGATCAGTTCGACGGCGTCTTGCGTGGCCGACAGGCCGGACTGTGACAGGCGTTGGCGAATCCATTGCGGCAGCTGGCTGCTGTCCACCGGCCAGATCTGGATGAACTGGGTCTGTGGGCCTTCCACCAGCGCCTTGCCCCATTTGGTTTTCTGCGCACTGCCGTCGAGCTTGGGCAGGCTGACCAGCAGCACCGTGTCTTCAGCAGGGCGCGCGCAATATTCCATCAACGCCGCCGCGCCCTTATCGCCCGGCTTGCCCGAGGGCAGGCGCAGTTCCAGCAGGCGCTTTTCGGCAAACAGCGACATGCTCGCGCCTGCCTGCAGCAGCGTGCCCCAGTCGAAACTGGCATCGGCGCTGAACACCTGGCGTTCATCGAAACCTTGCTGGCGCGCCGCCGTGCGAATGGCGTCGGCCGCTTCCTGGCACAGCAACGGGTCATCGCCGCTGACAATATAGACAGGCGCGAGGCTACCTTGCAGGTGTTTGGCGAGTTGGGCGGGGGCGAGTTTCATAGGCAGGGCGAACGGGGCGCCAGGAGCGCCCCGTTTGGCTTACTCGACAGGTACTTCAACAGGCGACTGTTTCGGCGTGTTGTCTTCATACTCTTGCGCGGCTTTCAGGGCATCGGCGTCAGCCTTGGCCTTGTTGTCGGCGATTTGCTGCAGCTCCGCGAGTTTTTCCGGGGTCAGCAGTTGCAGGCGAGTCATCATGCGCTGGACCAGCTCACGACGCATTTCCTTGCGCACCTGAAGGGTCTCGGAGTCTGAGCCCACCAGGTTGTTGCCGTCGTGGCTCACGACTTTCTGCACCTGGATCTTGTCACCCATCAGTGGCAAGTGATCGCGGCCTTGTACTTCAAAGTTGACGGTGGTGGTCAACTCGACATCCGACGCGCGGCCCGCACTGGCGTAGCTGATGTTGCGCTGGGTTTCGCGCTCATCGACCAGGTCCAGTTTGTAGGTGGCGCCGGTATAGACGCGCACACCGCTGTTTTCCAGGGCCTGGCGCAGCTGAATCACGGTCTCGCCGTAGGCATTGCGTGCGCTGACGTCGAGTTCCTTGAGCGACAATTCGTTGGTGCCGGTGCCGCGCAGCTGGAAGCCGCACGCGCTCAACAGAACGGCCAGGCCCATTACCAGCAGATTGCGTTTGATCATGTTTGTTGCTCCCCTTGAAACCAGGCGGGCCGTATCGAGGCCCTGAAGGTTTAGTTCGGCGCAGGGCTCAAGCCCTGCGCCCGATCCGATTTAGCTGGCGACGATATTGACCAGTTTTCCGGGCACTACGATCACTTTGCGGATCGTCAGGCCTTCGGTAAAGCGCAGCACGTTCTCGTTGCAGCGTGCAGCCGCTTCGACTTCTTCACGACTGGCGCTGGCCGGCATGTCGATCTGGCCGCGCAGTTTGCCGTTGACCTGAATCACCAGTTGCAGCGTGTCCTGTACCAGCGCGCTGTCATCCTGCAGCGGCCAGCGGGCGTCGATGACGGCACCGCTGTGGCCCAGGCGGTTCCACAATTCGTGGCTGATATGTGGGGTGATCGGCGCCAGCAGCAGGGTAACCGTTTCCAGGCCTTCGTGGATCAGTGCACGATCCTGTTCCGTGGCCTGCGGGGCTTTTTCCAGCACGTTCATCAGCGTCATCACCTGGGCGATGGCGGTGTTGAACTTGTGGTTCTGCCCTACGTCCTGGCTGGCCTGGCGGATAGCCAGGTGGGTGCTGCGGCGAATGGCCTTCTGCTCATCGTTCAGGGCGGCGACGTCCAGCTTGCCCGGCAAGCCCTGGCTGACGTGGGCATGGGCCAGGCGCCAGACGCGCTTGAGGAAGCGGTGCGAGCCTTCGACGCCTGAATCGGACCATTCGGCGCTCATGTCGGGCGGCGAGGCGAACATCATGAACAGGCGGCAGGTGTCGGCGCCGAACTGATCGATCATCGATTGTGGGTCGACGCCGTTGTTCTTCGACTTGGCCATCTTCTCGGTGCCGCCGATTTCCACCGGCAGGCCGTCGGATTTGAGCTTGGCGCTGATGACCTTGGCTTTGCTGTCACGCTCGAGCTCGACGTCCGCCGGGTTGAACCAGGTGTAGGCGCCATTGGCTTCGCGGCGATAGTAGGTCTCGGCGATTACCATGCCCTGGGTCAGCAGGTTCCTGAACGGCTCGTCGGAGCTGACCAGGCCTTCGTCACGCATCAGCTTGTGGAAGAAGCGCGCGTACAGCAGGTGCAGGATGGCGTGTTCGATGCCACCGATGTACTGGTCCACCGGCAACCAGTGATCGGCCGCGGATTTCTCGACCAGGCCACCTTCATAGTGCGGCGAGGCGTACCGGGCGTAGTACCACGAGGACTCGACGAAGGTGTCCATGGTGTCGGTTTCACGCTTGGCAGGCTGGCCGCATTTAGGGCAGCTGCATTCGTAGAACTCCGGCATGCGTGCCAGTGGCGAACCGGCGCCGTCCGGCACCACGTCTTCGGGCAGTACCACCGGCAACTGGTCTTCCGGCACCGGCACGTCACCGCAGCTTTCGCAGTGGATGATCGGGATCGGGCAGCCCCAGTAGCGCTGGCGGCTGATGCCCCAGTCGCGCAGGCGGAACTGGGTGCGCGAGGCGCCGAGGTTTTTCTTGATCAGCGCGACTTCGATCGCGTCGAACGCGCCCTGGAAGTCCAGGCCGTCAAATTCGCCGGAATTGATCAGGGTGCCGTGCTCGCCGTAGGCGTCTTGCCACGGGGCCGGGTTGGTCTCGCCCGCGCTGGTGCGCACTACGGACTTGATCGGCAGGTTGTATTTGGTGGCGAATTCGAAATCGCGCTCGTCGTGAGCCGGCACCGCCATGACCGCGCCATCGCCGTAGTGCATCAGCACATAGTTGGCGACCCAGACCGGCAGCTTCTCGCCAGTCAGCGGGTGCTCGACGAACAGCCCGGTCGGCAGACCTTTCTTCTCCTGGGTGGCGACATCGGCTTCAGCCACGCTGCCACCTTTGCATTCGGCGATGAACGCCTGCAGCTCAGGGTTGTTCTGTGCGGCCTGGGTGGCCAGCGGGTGTTCAGCGGCCACGGCGACGTAGGTCGCGCCCATCAGGGTGTCGGGGCGGGTGGTGAACACCTTGAGTGCGCCCGCTTCGCCGATCGAGTCGACGTTGTACGGGAACTGCACTTCCATGCCCTTGGATTTGCCGATCCAGTTGCGCTGCATGGTCTTGACCTGCTCGGGCCAGCCCGGCAAGTCGTCGAGGCTCGACAAGAGTTCATCCGCGTAGGCGGTGATCTTGAAGTAGTACATCGGGATTTCGCGCTTTTCGATCAGCGCGCCGGAGCGCCAGCCGCGGCCGTCGATCACCTGTTCGTTGGCCAGCACGGTCTGGTCGACCGGGTCCCAGTTCACGGTGCCGCTCTTTTTGTAGATCACGCCTTTTTCGAACAGGCGCGTGAACAGCCATTGTTCCCAGCGATAGTAGTCCGGCTTGCAGGTGGTCACTTCGCGAGACCAGTCCACCGCCAGGCCCAGGCTGCGCAGCTGGGTCTTCATGTAGGCGATGTTTTCGTAGGTCCACTTGGCGGGAGCTACGTTGTTTTTCATCGCGGCGTTTTCCGCCGGCATGCCGAAAGCGTCCCAACCCATGGGTTGCAGGACGTTCTTGCCGAGCATGCGCTGGTAGCGGGAAATCACGTCGCCGATGGTGTAGTTACGCACGTGCCCCATGTGTAGCTTGCCGCTGGGGTAAGGGAACATCGATAGGCAATAGAAAGTCTCCTTGCCTGGCTGTTCGCTGACTTCAAAGGACTTTTGCTCGTCCCAGAAGGTTTGTGCGGCATTTTCTATTTCACGGGGCTGATATTGTTCGTGCATGGCTACTTTTGAACTGAATAAGGGTGGCCTATTCCTCTTCGGTGCAGTGCCCGGGTTGTTCGACACCAGAAAGCGGCGCGTCCGTGCCCAAACCCTGCGGGAAGTGGAGTTACAGGAAGCGCCGTAGCATACATGACCCCACTCTATCGAGGGAAACCCTGATTGCGCAGGCAGGGCCGTCTGTCGCGGCATCGGGCAGGCGCAGCCACGGGGGCTACGCTGTTTATTGGGGAGCATGTATTTCTTCAATGAGGTGAGGGGATGGCTGAATCGCAGCGAACTTTAACGAAACCGCAATTATATGAAGGATTGATCGACCGTTTGGGTCGGGCATTGGATGCCGCAAGAACCGCAGGCCGATTGCGTGGTGAACGGCCTCTGGAGCTGGAGTTGCAAGGCCTGAGCCAGGCAGAGCTTGACCTGATCGAGAACTATCTGGCGTTGCACCACCAACGCGCCTCTGATGGGCAGGCCTCCCCGCCAGTCCAGGCGCCTTCCCATTCGGCCAAGGTGATTTGGCTGAAGGACCTGCCGGCCGGCCGCGGCCCGGAACGTTTCCGATCCGTACGGTGTAAGTAACCCGCGTTATCCGTCACTTTGCAAAATGTGCTGGTAAGGATTGTTGCCGAACCCCGTTGCATCTAGGCTTCGGGCATCTTTGGAGATGCCCGATGCCTTTTCGTTATTTCATCAAACAATTGTTTCTGCCGCCCGGTATTTTCTTGCTGTTGCTGGCGCTTGCCTGGTGGTTTCGCCGCAGTCGACCGCGCCTGGCAGGGTGTTGCTTTGCCTTGGGATTGGGCGGGATGTGGCTGATCAGCCTGCCGGTAATGGTGCAGTGGGGCGCACACGCCTTGGAGACCGTGCCGCCTTTGGCCCGGGAAGACTGGGCAAGCCTGGCCCAGCGCGCCGATGCGATTGTGGTGTTGGGTTCCGGGCGCGAGCGCGGCGACATTGCCTGGGGCGCCGACCAACCCACCGGCATCGGCCTGGAGCGTGAGCGTTATGCGGCGCGGCTGGCCAAGGCGTCCGGGTTGCCGGTGCTGACCACCGGTGGCCTGCATTACGGCACGCCGCCCAGCGAGGCGCAGTTGATGGCGGTGTCAATGCAGGATGACTTCGGTGTGACGGTGCGTTGGAAAGAAGAGCGTAGCCGCACCACCTGGGAAAACGCCCAGATGAGCGCCGAGATCCTGTTGCCGCAAGGTATCAAGCGCGTGGTGGTAGTGACCCAAGCCTGGCACATGCCGCGTTCGGTGTGGAGTTTTGAAAAGGCCGGCTTTACCGTGGTACCCGCGCCAGTAGGGTTCCTGGGCGTGGATAACGCGCGTCCACTGGGCGGCTGGATGCCGGAGGTCAAGGCGGTATGGCAGAGCGGGCAGTTGATCAATGAGGCGGTGGGGCAGGTGGGGTACCGGTTGTTCTACAAGTAGCACCGCAGGCCAAGTGTGGGAGGGGGCTTGCTCCCGATTGCGGTGTGTCAGTCAGTACATCTGGCACTGATACACCGCCATCGGGGGCAAGCCCCCTCCCACATTGGTTTTGTGTTTGACCTGTTAGACCGTCTTGGCCATTCGACCCGCCAGCAGCGCCCAACCGAACAACAGCACGCACACAATGATCAGCGGCCACGACCGCCATTGCAGGTAAGGCGTGAGGTTGTGCATCGGCACCACGTCGCCATAGAGAATGCCGCGCTCGAATTGCGGGATCTGTGCGGTGATCTGCCCAAACGGGTTGATCAGGCCGGTCACGCCGTTGTTGGTGGCGCGGATCATCCAGCGGCCGGCTTCCAGCGCGCGCATCTGCGCCATCTGCAGGTGCTGCAGCGGGCCGATGGAGCGGCCGAACCAGGTGTCATTGCTGATGGTCAGCAGCAGGTCGCTCTGGGCCGACAGGCCGGCGGCGAACTCCGGGTACACCACTTCATAGCAGATGAACGGCGCAATCTGATAACCCTTGGCCTGGAGCATCGGCTGGTCGGAAGGGCCGCGGGCGAAGTCCGACATGGGCAGGTCGAAGAAGGCGATCAACCCGCGCAACATGTCCTGCAACGGCACGTATTCACCAAAGGGCACCAGCTTTTGCTTGAGGTAGGTGCCATCACCTTCGCCGACCACGGTGATGCCATTAAAGTAGCGCTTCTCATGGCGTACTTCCTGGCGAATCGGTACCCCGGTGATCAGCGCGGTATTACGCTCGGCGGCGAACTTGCCCATCATGCCCAGATAGCCTTCGACCGACTCCTTGAGCACCGGAACGGCGGTTTCCGGCCATACCAGCAGGTCGACGCGCCTGGAGCTCAAACTCATATCGCGGTACAGCGCCAGCTGCGCGTTGAGCTGCTCGGGGTCCCACTTCATGCTTTGTTCGACGTTGCCCTGGATGGCGGCCACGCTCAGTGGCGGGCCGGAGGGCGAGGTCCAGGCATGGTGCTTGAGCGCCAGGCCAATGGCCCAAGGTGCAACGAGCAGCACCAGGCCGGCGGCGATGAAGCTGTTGCGCTTGCTCGCCAACAGGCGCGGCAGGTTGCACAGCACGGCGGCCGTGAGCGCCAGGGCGAACGAAATCAGCCACATCCCGCCCAAGGGCGCGAGGCCGGTCAGCGGGCCGTCGAGTTGACTGTAGCCGGAGTACAACCACGGAAAACCGGTGAGGAACCAGCCACGAAAGGCTTCCTGGCCGACCCACAACGCCGCGAAGGTCAGCGCATCGGCCAGGGGCGCTTCATTGCGGCGCAGCCAGCGTGCCCACAGCCAGGCGGGCAGGGCGAAGAACCAGGCGATGGCGGCGGTGAACAGCAGCATCAGGAAGCCCGCCAGCAGCACCGAAGCGCCGCCGAAGTGGTGGATGCTGTAGTAGATCCAGCTGGTGCCGGCGCCAAACAGGCCGAAACCGAAACACCAGCCGCGCCCCAGGGCCTGGCGAGGTGTCAGCTCGCGCAGGCCGATATAGAACACACCGACCGCCACCAGCGCCAGCGGCCAGATATCGAACGGCGCCAGCGCCAGGGTGGTGATGGCGCCGGCCACCACGGCCAGCAGATTACCGGGCCAGCCGGGTGCGATCAAACGGCGCATTTCAGTCCTTAACGGGCAATAGGGGTCAAACGGATCAAGTGAATCCGGCGGCTATCGGCATTCAGGATGCGGAAGCGATAGGCGCCGATCTCGGTGGTTTCGTTACGCTTGGGCAGGTGCCCGAACGCACTCATCACCAGGCCGCCGACGGTGTCGAATTCATCGTCGGAGAATTCGCTGTCGAAGAACTCGTTGAAGTTCTCGATGGGCGTCAATGCCTTGATCAGGAAGTCACCGCTGGGCAGTGGCTTGATGTAGCTGTCTTCTTCAACATCGTGCTCGTCTTCGATGTCGCCGACGATCTGCTCCAGCACGTCCTCGATGGTCACAAGGCCCGCCACGCCACCGTATTCGTCGATCACGATCGCCATGTGATTGTGGTTGGCGCGAAATTCGCGCAGCAGCACATTCAGGCGCTTGGACTCAGGCACGAAGGTAGCCGGGCGCAGCAGGTCCTTGATGTTGAAGTTGTCGCCGTTCTCCTTGAGGATCAGCGGCAACAGGTCCTTGGCCAACAGGACGCCCATGACGTCGTCATGGCTTTCACCGATCACCGGGTAGCGCGAGTGCGCCGAGTCGATCACGGCCGGGAGGAATTCGCGCGGGGTCTGGGTCGCCCTGATGCTGATCATCTGCGAGCGCGGCACCATGATGTCGCGTACTTGCAGGTCAGCCACTTGGATGGCGCCTTCGACGATGGCCAGCGCTTCGCTGTCCAGCAACTTGTTCTGGTGGGCCTCGCGCAGCAGCTCCAGCAGCTCCTGGCGGTTTTTCGGCTCGTGGGCAAAAGCCTGGGTCAGTTTACCCAGCCATGACTTTTGCCCGTTGCTCGATCGGTCTTCGCTCATAGCGATTACTCTAAATCCTTGATTGTTTCAGTTGAGTGTCGATTGGTTTTCGTCGTCGGCATACGGGTCGCGATGACCCAGTTCTGCAAGCAACGTTCGTTCCAGTGCTTCCATTTCCAGGGCTTCGTCATCGTCTATATGGTCGTAACCCAAGAGATGCAGGCAGCCGTGGATGACTAGATGGGCCCAGTGGGCCTCAAGTTCCTTTTCTTGCTCCCGCGCCTCGCGCTCGACCACCGCGACACAAATCACCAGGTCGCCCAGCAGCGGGATATCCAGAAACTCGTCGGGCACGTCGGCGGGGAAAGACAGCACGTTGGTCGCGTAGTCTTTCTGGCGCCAGGTGTGATTCAGCTCACGGCCTTCGGGCTCGTCAACCAGACGAATGGTCAGCTCCGAATCGGCGGTGCGCTGGCGCAGGGCCAGCTCACACCACTGACGGAACTGTGCTTCGCTGGGCGCGGCGGCTTTGGTGGCCAGTTGCAGGTCAAGCTCAAGCATCGCGGCGCACGTCCTTGGACAGGCCGTCGTCGCGGTGTTCGAAGCGCTCGTAGGCCTCGACAATGCGCTGCACCAGCGGGTGGCGCACCACGTCCTTGGGCATGAAATGCGTAAAGCTGATACCTGGCACATCCTTGAGCACTTCGATCACCTGGCCCAGGCCCGACTTGGTGCCCTTGGGCAGGTCGACCTGGGTGATATCACCGGTGATCACGGCCGTGGAGCCGAAACCGATACGGGTGAGGAACATCTTCATCTGCTCGACCGTGGTGTTCTGGCTCTCGTCGAGAATGATGAAGCTGTTGTTCAAGGTGCGACCGCGCATGTAGGCCAGCGGCGCGATTTCGATCACCTGGCGTTCGATCAGCTTGGCCACGTATTCAAAGCCAAGCATTTCGTAGAGCGCGTCGTAGAGCGGGCGCAGGTACGGGTCGATCTTCTGGGCCAGGTCGCCGGGCAGGAAGCCGAGCTTTTCGCCCGCCTCGACGGCCGGGCGCACCAGCAGAATGCGGCGAACCTGTTCGCGCTCCAGGGCATCCACCGCACAGGCCACGGCCAGGTAGGTCTTGCCGGTACCGGCCGGGCCGATGCCGAAGTTGATATCGTTACCGAGGATTTCCTTGACGTACTTCTGCTGATTCAAGCCGCGTGGGCGAATCATGCCTTTTTTGGTACGCAGGGCCACGCTGGCTTCGGCCACCGGATTGTTGGCCAGGTCTTCCACGGCGGATTCCTGCAGGTACAGGTGCACCGTTTCCGGCGACAGCTCACTGCCCTTGGTTTCGCGGTAGAGACGGCGCAGCAGGTTTTCCGCAGACGTGGTGTGTTGGGGTTCACCAATGAGCTCGAACTGGTTGCCGCGGTTGCGGATCTCGATGCTCAGGCGTTGTTCGATCAGCCGCAGGTGCTCGTCGAACTGTCCGCACAGGTTGGCGAAACGGCGAGCCTCAAACGGCTCGAGGAGAAAACGATGGGGTTCTACTGTAGGTGCGTTCAAGGTCGCTTTTAGCCGCCCTTTGGCTGTTGAGGTGAAAGAGAGAATAACGCCACGCGCCGGTGTGCGAAAGCACTTACGTCATCGGAATGTTGCATGGTCTCAGTGTGGGAGGGGGCTTGCCCCCGATAGCGGTGTATCAGCCAGTATATGCGGTGGCTGACACTCTGCTATCGGGAGCAAGCCCCCTCCCACATTGGGTATGTGTTGATCGGGGAATTACTGGATCAACGATCCGCGCAACGAGTGCGGTTGCGCCGCATCGATGTGCACATCGGCAAATTGGCCGATCAGGGTCGGGTTGTCGCAGCGGAAGTTGACGATGCGATTGTTCTCGGTGCGGCCCTGCAATTCGCCGGGGTCTTTCTTCGAGTAATCGGTCACCAGGATGCGCTGGATCGAACCGACCATTTGTCGGCTGATCTCGAAACCTTGCTGATTCAGGCGATGTTGCAGCGCATTCAAGCGTTCCTTTTTCAACGCTTCCGGGGTTTCGTCCAGCAGGTCGGCCGCTGGGGTGCCGGGGCGCTGGCTGTAGACGAACGAGTAGGAGAAGTCGAAACCCACGTCCTCGATCAGCTTCATGGTCTGCTGGAAGTCTTTCTCGGTCTCGCCAGGGAAGCCGACGATAAAGTCCGAACTGATGCAGATGCCCGGCACGGCGGCGCGCAGTTTGCGCAGCTTGGATTTGTACTCCAGGGCCGTGTGATTGCGCTTCATCGCCGAGAGGATGCGGTCTGAGCCCGACTGCACCGGCAAATGCAGGTGTTTGACCAGCTCCGGCACATCGGCGTGGGCCTGGATCAGGCTGTCGGAGAACTCCAGCGGGTGCGAGGTGGTATAGCGGATGCGTTCGATGCCATCGACGGCGGCGACCACGCGAATCAGCTCCGCCAGGTCGGCCAGGCGTCCGTCGTGGGTCAAGCCACGGTAACCGTTGACGTTCTGGCCCAGCAGGGTCACTTCACGCACGCCGTTTTCGGCCAGGTGGATGATTTCCGCCAGCACGTCGTCAAACGGCCGGCTGACTTCTTCGCCACGGGTGTAGGGCACTACACAGAAGGTGCAGTACTTGCTGCAGCCTTCCATTACCGACACATAGGCGCTTGGCCCGTCGATGCGCGGCTCGGGCAGATGGTCGAATTTTTCGATTTCGGGGAACGACACGTCCACTTGCGGCAGCTTGGTGGCGCGTGCGGCATCGATCATTTCCGGCAGGCGGTGCAGGGTCTGCGGGCCGAAGACCACATCGACATAGGGCGCGCGGTCACGAATGGCCGCGCCTTCCTGACTGGCCACGCAACCGCCGACGGCGATCACCATGTCCGGGTTGGCCAGTTTCAATTCGCGCCAGCGGCCCAGCTGCGAGTAGACCCGGTCTTGGGCCCGTTCGCGGATCGAGCAGGTATTGAGCAGGATCACGTCGGCATCTTCGGCGCGAGCCGTGACTTCCAGGGCCTGATGTTCACCCAGCAGATCGACCATGCGCGAGCTGTCGTACTCGTTCATCTGGCAACCGTGGGTTTCGATGTAAAGCTTCTTGGCCATGGGAATCGTCAACTGGTGGTAAAGAACCGCGCATTATAGGGGGCATGTCCATTGGTTCCTAGCACTGTGCATCGGGTGCCATGCTATAGTTCGCGCCCTCATTTATATCCGCCGATGTGCTGCCCGCCCCCCATGACCAAACGTGAAGCTCCAATCTACAAGGTGATTTTCCTTAACCAGGGCCAGGTGTTCGAAATGTACGCCAAGCAGATCTATCAAAGTGATCTGTGGGGCTTCCTGGAAGTGGAAGAGTTCGTCTTTGGCGAGCGCACGCAGCTGGTCGTCGATCCAGGCGAGGAAAAGCTCAAGGCCCAGTTCGAAGGCGTGGTGCGCAGTTTTGTGCCGATGCATTCGATTGTGCGCATCGACGAAGTCGAGCGCCTGGGCACGCCGAAGATCAGCGAGGCGCGGGGCACCAGCAATGTGATGCCGTTTCCGATGCCAATGCCTGAGAAGTAAGGCAACGCTGAATCAGGGAAGGGGTGAAAAGGGCGAACGCCCATCGGCGCTCTGCAATTCCTGCAGGTAATTGCGGAAAATCTGCCCCAGCACCTGGGTCGCTACTTCCAGTTCATCACGCTGCATGTGCTCGGCCACTTCGTCGGCTGTGTCCAGCGCGTCTTCGGCGCCGTTGACCGCCGCCATTTTCAGCACGATATAGGCCTGGACGTTATTGGCCGGTACGCCTTCGCCGCGAAAGAACATGTTGCCCAGCTGGAATTGCGCCTGGGCGTGGCCCTGTAGCGAAGCCTTCTCGAAATAGCTCAACGCTTTGTTGAGGTCGACGGCCGGGTTCTTGCTGTCGTGGTAGTACTCGCCCAACTCGTATTGCGCTTGCGCATCCCCTTCATCAGCCTGTTTCTGGCACGCGCTCAGGGCTTCGGCCTGGGTGTCGGGCTGGGTATTGAGGGTGCAACGACCCATCGCTGGGATTAACAACGAGTTGCCGCCTGCTTGTGCATGAGCCAGCAGCGGCTGAAGGAGCAACAGGCAGCCCAGAACCAGGGTGCGGCCGGTGCGTTTCATGGGAATCGACTTACCTCTGACGGGGCGCGCGGACCCTCGCGGGGTCCAATAAGCGCGCATTATGAAATAAGCAGGCCTCTGCTTACAAAGTCTTTACTCGTTTTTCTGCTGCTTGGGCAAGTTATCTGCCGGATTGCAGGGCAATTCTCGAAAAAAGCGAGAAATGTCTGTAAGCAAGGTAGCAAATCTGACGTTGGCACGGGCAAACGTCAGAGGATGCCGTCACTTATTTCAGGGCCGCAAAGGCGCGCTCGGCAGCGTCCAGGGTCAGCTTCAGCTCGGCATCGCCGTGGGCGATCGAGGTGAAGCCGGCTTCAAACGCACTGGGCGCCAGGTACACACCGCCTTCGAGCATCAGGTGGAAGAAGCGCTTGAACAAGTCGGCGTCGCTGCCCATCACGTCATCGAAGGTGACGATGTCGTCGGCGCCGCTGAAGTACAGGCCAAACATGCCGCCGGCCTGGGTGGTGACAAACGGGATGCCGGCAGCGTCGGCCCGCACTTGCAGGCCGTCCAGCAGGCGGGTGGTGTAGTCGGTCAGCTCGGCGTGGAAGCCAGGGCGGCTGATCAGGCGCAGGGTGGTCAGGCCGGCGGCCATCGCCAGCGGGTTACCGGACAGCGTGCCGGCCTGGTAGACCGGGCCCAGTGGGGCGATGTGCTGCATGATCTCGCGCTTGCCGCCGAAGCAGCCCACTGGCATGCCGCCACCGATGATCTTGCCGAAGGTGCTCAGGTCCGGTGTAACGCCGTAATGCGCCTGGGCGCCACCGAGGGCGACACGGAAGCCGGTCATCACTTCGTCAAAAATCAGCACCACGCCGTGTTTGTCGCACTGTTCGCGCAGGCCTTCGAGGAAGCCAGGGGCCGGTGGTACGCAGTTCATGTTGCCGGCGACCGGCTCGACGATGATGCAGGCCACGTCCTGGCCGACTTCACCGAGCATCTGCTCGACCGCGGCGATGTCGTTGAATGGCAGGGTCAGGGTGTGTTTGGCGAACGCCGCCGGAACGCCGGCCGAACTCGGTACGCCCTGGGTCAGCGCGCCGGAACCGGCTTTTACCAGCAGGCTGTCGGAATGGCCGTGGTAGCAACCTTCGAATTTGATGATGCTGTCGCGACCGGTGAAACCTCGAGCCAGACGGATTGCGCTCATGGTGGCTTCGGTGCCGGAGCTGACCATGCGCACCATTTCCATCGACGGCACGATCGAGCAGACCAGGTCGGCCATCTCGGTTTCCATCGCGGTCGGAGCACCGTAGGACAAACCATGCTGCAACTGCTGGCGTACGGCGTCCAGCACGTCCGGGTGGCTGTGACCGAGGATCATCGGGCCCCAGGAGCCGACGTAGTCGACGTAGCGCTTGTCATCTTCGTCGGTGACATAGGCGCCTTCGGCATGCTTGAAGAACAACGGCGTGCCGCCCACGCTCTTGAACGCACGCACGGGGGAGTTCACACCGCCGGGGATGTGTTTCTGGGCATCGGCAAACAGGGTTTCGGAACGGGACATGATCGGGCTCTCTACACTGAAGATTTAAGAAGATCGTTGAACGCACGGGCGCGGCGCGTGACTTCCTGGGTGCTGTCGGCGCCGAACAGGCCGTGCACCACGGCGAGCAGGTCGGCGCCGTGAGCCACCAGCGGCTCGGCGTTTTCCAGGGTGACGCCGCCGATCACGCAGATCGGCAGGTGCAGGCGTTGGCGCGCCTCGGCCAGCATTTCAAGGCTGGCGGCCGGTGCGCCGGGCTTGGTGGTGGAATTGAAGAAGCGGCCAAAGGCGACATAACTGGCGCCCTCCCGGGCGGCCTGTTCGGCCAGCTCGATCTGGCTGTGGCACGTTGCGCCGATGATCGCCTTGGAGCCGAGCAGCGCTCGCGCCGGGGTCAGCGGCCCGTCGGTCTGGCCCAGGTGCACACCCACGCCCAGGCGCGCGGCCAGTTCGGCGTCATCGTTGATGATCAGGTGGGTCTTGTAGCGCGAGCACAGCTCCCGCAGTTTCTCGGCTTCACGCAGGCGGCGCGCTTCGTCGCTGCTTTTGTCGCGGTACTGCAGCAATGTCACGCCGCCGTCCAACGCCGCTTCGACGTAGGCGAGGAATTTGCCGGCCAACAGTTGGCTGTCGGTAATGGCGTAAAGGCCACGTAGTTTCATCGGGCAAGCCCCTTGCTGTGACGAGCGGTAAGTGGTGATGAAAGGTGAACTACGAGCAGAAATCCAGTGGCAACCGACGCGGTACGAACTGGCCCTGGCCGAGTCGTTCGGCATCGCGCAGGGTGCGCCAGGTGTAGTTGAGCGCCGACTGCACGGCGCTGACCAGGCCTTCGCCCTGGGCGAGCCGCCCCGTAAGCGCACTGGCCAGCGTGCACCCCGAGCCGTGATAACTGCCGGGTAAACGCTGGCACGTGTAGGTATGGCGGCTGCCATCGCGGCTGTACAGGCGATTGTGCACTTCGTGCTCGTCGCCGTGGCCGCCTGTGATCAGCAGATGCTTGATGTAGGGCAACAGCTTCTCGGCGCATTCGTCGGCGCTGCCGTCAGGCAATTCGGCCAGGATGCGGGCTTCGGGCAGGTTGGGTGTGGCGATCAGCGCCAGGGGCAGCAGCCGCTCGCGCATCGCATAACCGACTTCATCCTTGCCCAGGCTGCCACCGCCTCCGGCGCGCAGCACCGGGTCGCACACCACCGGCAGGTGCGGGTGCGCCTGCAGTAGTTCGACCACCGTGTCGACCATCGCGGTAGAACCGAGCATGCCCAGCTTGACCGCCGCGACTTCGGAATCGCTGAGCACCGCATTGGCCTGGGCCAGCACCCACTCGCGGTCGAGCACGCGAAAGTCACTGACGTTGACAGTGTTTTGCACGGTCAGCGCGGTGACGGCCGCAGCGGCGTGGCAGCCCTGGGCGAGCAGGGCTTCGATATCGGCCTGCAGGCCGGCGCCACCACTGGGATCATGGCCGGAGAGACAGAGAACAACGGGGCGAGAGCTGTAGATATTCATGGTGCGCGAGCTTACCACCAAACGCTTTTTGCGTGGCCGTCCGGCGATGAGGGAATGTTGCCCTGGGATGAGCCTTTTGTGGTGGCTGAACATCTTCTGCAAATACGCTGAAAGCCTCGTCCTAGGGCCATCTGAAAAATAGTTACCATGGTGTCCAATGGCCTTTACCGGCTATGCTAAAGTGGATCCAAACAACTTACTGTATCGCCGGTGTACGTCTTCTCAAAAGGAACGGGGGAGCTTTTTGCCATAACCGGACAGGCCACGCTGGGGCTCTATGCGCTATTTGCTGATTTTATTATTGTGCGGGCTGCCGCTGCTGGCCGGCGCCGCCGAGTTCAATCAGAGCACCCGAAGCCTGCCACTGGGCCGGGTCATGCAAGTGCTCGAAGACCCGACCGGCACCCTCACCATCGCCGACGTCAGTTCCCCTGCCTACGCCGCTCAATTCAAACCCCATGACACACCCACCCTCAATGCCGGTTATTCGCATTCGGTGTTCTGGTTGAAGGTCAACCTGCATTACACCGCTGTTGACCCCCGCTCCCCGCGGACCTGGTTTGTGGAGCTGGCTTACCCGCCACTCAATCGCCTCGAGCTGTACCAGAACGACGGCACCGGCACCTATCGACTCACCACTCGCACCGGCAGCGCGTTACCGTTTTCCAGCCGTGAAGTGCGCCAGGCCAACTACCTGTTCAAGCTCAATTTCCTGCCCGGCCAGCAGCAGACGATCTACCTGCGCCTGCAGAGCCAAGGCTCGATCCAGGCGCCGTTGACCCTCTGGGCAGGCACGGCCTATATGGAAGAACAGCCGCTGCGCTTGTATGTGCTGGGCGCCATCTACGGCGTGTTGCTGGGTATGCTGGTATACAACCTGTTCATTTATTTGAGCGTCCGCGACACCAGCTACCTCTATTACATCCTCTACATAGCCTCGTTCGGCCTGTACCAGCTGTCGGTCAATGGCGTGGCCGTGGAGTACTTCTGGCCGAACAACCCGTGGTGGGCGAACGCGGCGGTGCCGTTTCTGATCGGCTCGGCCGCCTTGTTCGGCAGCCTGTTCGCGCGCAGCTTCCTGCACACCGCGCAACACAGCCGCTGGCTCGACCGTATCCTGCTGGGGCTGGCGGCCTGTGGCGGGGTGGTCATGGCGCTGGCGCTGTTGACCAGCTACGCGGTGGCCCTACGCCTGGCCACCGGCCTGGCACTGGTGTTTACCGTGACCATCTTCGTGGCTGCGATCAAGGCCTGGTATTGCGGCCAGCGCATGGCGCGCTATTTCATCATTGCCTGGTCGGCGTTTTTACTCGGCGGGGTAGTCAATACGCTGATGGTGCTGGGCTACTTGCCCAACGTATTCCTCACGATGTATGCCAGCCAGATCGGCTCGGCCATTGAAGTCGCGCTGCTGTCCCTGGCCCTGGCCGACCGCATCAACGGCATGCGCGAGCAGCAGGCGCAGATCCTGTTCGACGCCAGCCAGAAACTCGAAGTGCTCAACCAGCAATTGGCCCGCAGCAATCGGCTCAAGGATGAATTCCTTGCCACCTTGACCCATGAATTACGCACGCCGATGAACGGCGTGATCGGCTCCTTGGAACTGATGCAAACCGTGTCCCTGGACGATGACCTGGCGCAGTACCAGCAAACCGCCGCCGGTTCGGCGCGGGACATGATGCGCATGGTCAACGGCATTCTCACCCTGACCGAGTTGCAGGCTGGCCGCCTGGCTGCCCGCCCGCAGGTGTTCGGCCTGCGCGGCGTGCTGGAAACCGTGCGTCAACAGTTCGCGGCCAGCGCCCAGGCCAAGGGCCTGGCGTTTTCCATTGACGTCGCCGATGCCGTGCCGGACCGCGTGATCGGTGACGCCGACAAACTGATCCAGTGCCTGGATTGCCTGCTGGACAACGCATTCAAATTCACCCACGACGGTGCGGTGCGCATACGCGTGGTGGGCGTCCCCCAGGCGGATGGCGGATTGCGCCTGAGCTTTATCGTGACCGATACCGGTATCGGCTTCGCCTTTCTCGACGAGGCCACGCTGTACCAGCGCTTCTTCCAGCTCGATGGTTCGATGACCCGCGAATACGGCGGCCTGGGTATTGGCCTGGCGATTTGCCGGCAGCTGATCGAGCTGATGGGCGGCCGCCTCACCCATCATTCAGAGCCGCGCAGGGGCAGTCGCTTCCAGCTGGAAATGGACGTCAAGCCGGTGCCGCCCGAGCCCAAGCCCACCGCACAGTTGCGGCCTGCACAACGAGCGCCGCAGGATTGCACGGTGTTGTTGGTGGACGACAACAGCGTGGCGCAATTGGCGGTGCGCGGCATGCTGCTCAAGCTGGGTTATCGGGTCAAGGCCGTGGATGGCGGCCCGGCGGCATTGGCGGCGTTGCAGGAGCACAGGTTCGACGCAGTAGTGCTGGATGTGCCTGAGGGCGGCTTCTCATTGTGCTGTCAGATCCGTGCCTTACCGGGATGCGGTGAGTTACCGGTGATCGGCCTGAGCAGCGCGCTCAATGTTGCGGACCGTGAGCGCTGCCATGGCATCGGCATGAGCGATCACTTGGCCAAGCCAGTACGTTTCGAGGCTTTGCAGGCGACGCTGGAGCGGCTCGTGCTGTGTCCACCAGAGGGCGAAAGCGCCGAACATTCGGCGCGTATGCCACTTTTTTAAGGCCTGGGACGGTGCTTAACTGAAATCAAGGCCTCGATGTCACGTGGCCTGTTTCCAAGAGGCCCGTCATGAACCTGCACCGGTTTGCCGAAACCCACGACGTCACCAACCAGCCACCGTCTTTGGACGGTACCAACCTGTACCGCATCGACCTGCCCCTGCAAGAGTGGGCGCGTCGCTTTGGCGCCGGCTGGGCCGAGTCGCGCATCGATGCCTATGGTGCCCTGGCCGGCGGGCCGTTGATGGAGGCCGGGTTCCTGGCCAACCAGCACAAGCCGGTGTTCAGCAGCCATGACCGTTATGGTCATCGAATTGACTTGGTGGAGTTTCACCCCGCCTACCACGAACTGATGCGCACCGCCGTCGAGCACGGCCTGCCGTCGCTGCCGTGGGCCCATCCGCAATCCGGCGCCCACGTCGCACGTGCGGCGATGACTTACCTGCACAGCCAGGCCGAAGCGGGCACCGGTTGCCCGCTGACCATGACCTTCGCCTGCGTCCCGGCCCTGCGCTTGCAACCGGAACTGGCGGACCTCTGGCTGCCGAAGATCCTCAGTACCCAATACGACCCGCGCAACGTCGGCATCGTCCACAAGGCCGGTGCGACAATCGGCATGGCCATGACCGAAAAACAGGGTGGCACCGACGTGCGCGCCAACACCACCCGCGCCTACGCGGTGGGCGCGGGTGGGCCGGGCCAGGCCTACGAACTGGTCGGGCACAAATGGTTCTGCTCCGCGCCGATGTGCGACGCCTTCCTCACCCTGGCCCAGACCGACAAGGGCCTGACCTGTTTCCTGCTGCCCCGGCATCGCCCGGATGACACGCGCAATGAGTTCTACATCCAGCGGTTGAAGAACAAACTCGGCAACTGCTCCAACGCCTCCAGCGAGGTGGAGTTCCGTGGCGCCCTGGCCTGGATGATCGGTGAAGAGGGGCGCGGCGTGCCGACCATCATTGAGATGGTCGCCATGACCCGCTTCGATTGCATGGTCGGTTCCAGCGCGCTGATGCGCCAGGCCTTGACCC
The DNA here is from genome assembly GCF_003852295.1 of Pseudomonas sp. R11-23-07. Lineage (NCBI taxonomy): Bacteria > Pseudomonadati > Pseudomonadota > Gammaproteobacteria > Pseudomonadales > Pseudomonadaceae > Pseudomonas > Pseudomonas sp. R11-23-07. Next base: position 4,900,741 of record NZ_CP027761.1, on the reverse strand, counting down.
AGGCAAGCCACCACTGCGCCCATCGCTCGGTCGGCGGTCGCGTGCTGAGCGAACAACCGCTGATGCAGAACGTGATCGCCGACCTGGCCCTGGAAAGCGAAGCGGCCTTGGCCTTGAGCCTGCGCATGGGCCGGGCGCTGGATCACCTGGGGGATGAACAGGAAGCCAAATTCGCCCGGCTGGTCACGGCGGTGGGCAAGTATTGGATCTGCAAACGGGCGCCGGCCATGATCAACGAAGCCGCCGAATGCATGGGCGGCGCCGGGTATGTCGAGGACAGCATCCTGCCGCGTCTGTACCGTGAGGCGCCGGTGAATTCAACGTGGGAAGGTTCCGGCAACGTGCAATGCCTGGACGTGCTGCGGGCATTGTCCAAGGAACCGGGTGTGCTGGAGGCGTTGTTTGTCGAACTGGGCGATGGGCATGGCGACCCCCGGCTGGCGCGGCATATCGAGGGGTTGAAGTCAGCGTTCATGGACACCCAGGATATCCAATACCGCGCCCGTCAACTGACCGAGGACATTGCCCTGGCGTTGCAGGCCAAGTTGTTGCTGGAGGCGGGGAATGCGGCGGTCAGCGATGGGTTTGTGGCCAGTCGGTTGGGTGAGTCGTCGGGGCGGACGTACGGCGCCTTGCCGCGCGGGGTGGATGTGCAGGCCCTTGTCGCCCGTTCAACCCCGCTATCTCCTTGAATAAATGCGGTCAAGTGTGGGAGGGGGCTTGCTCCCGATAGCGGTATGTCAGCCAAGAATCCAGTGACTGTCACACCGCTATCGGGAGCAAGCCCCCTCCCACATTTTAAAGGGCATTCCAACTCTGGTGTTTCAGTGAGGCAGGGATACAGGCAAGATAAAGGCCTGCAAGTCCAGAACACAGGATGCTTACCGTGACCGAAGCTTTTGTTGTCGTTCAAACCGCTGAAGAGGCCGTGGATCGGCTGGCGGCCCTGCATGAGCGTGCGACTGGCGCGCTCAACCAAGCCCTCAAGCAATACCTCAAGGACCGCGTCGAACCCGACGCCGCACAACGTGCGCTGTTTCGCTATCCGGAGCTGCGCCTGACTTACCACTGCCACGGCGAAGTCCCACAGACCACCCGGGCGTATGCCAAGGTGCAGCTGCCGGGAACCTACAGCGTCACCGTCACCCATCCGGCGGCCTTCCGTAAGTACCTGCTGGAGCAGCTGGTGCCACTGATGCACGACTTCACCGTGACGGTGGAAGTGGGCGTCAGCCAGCAGAACATTCCGTACCCGTACGTGGTGGAGCAGGGCGATGAGCTGGCCGGTTCCGGCGTGACCGCCGCGACCCTGGCCCGCGTGTTCCCCAGCACCGACTTGTCCGCCGCCACCGATGGCATCGCCGACGGCCTCTATGACTGGGAAAACACCGACCCGCTGCCCCTGGCCCTGTTCGACGCGGCCCGTGTGGACTTTTCCCTGCGCCGCCTGGTGCACTACACCGGCAGCGACTGGCGCCATGTGCAGCCGTGGATTCTGCTGACCAACTACCATCGCTACGTTGACCAGTTCATCGTGCATGGCCTGGAGCAACTGCGCAGCGACCCGCGTTTTATCCGTATGGTGCTGCCGGGCAACGTGGTGATCGACAAGAGCATGGACCACGGCGAAGCGTCGGCGATTGCCGCAGGCGTGGTGTGGCACCGCTACCAGATGCCGGCCTATCACCTGCAGGCCACTGACGGCCACGGCGTGACCCTGGTGAATATCGGCGTGGGCCCGTCCAACGCCAAGAACATCACCGACCACCTGGCCGTGCTGCGCCCGCATTGCTGGCTGATGATCGGGCACTGCGGCGGCCTGCGCCAATCCCAGACCATCGGCGACTATGTATTGGCCCACGCCTATATGCGTCGCGACGGGATTCTCGACCGTGTGGTCCCGCCGAACATCCCGATCCCGGCCCTGGCCGAGGTGCAGCTGGCGCTTCAGCAAGCGGCGGCCAACGTCACCGGCGAAAAAGGCGAAGAGCTGAAAAAACGCCTGCGCACCGGCACCGTGTTGACCTACGACGACCGCAACTGGGAGCTGCGCTGGGCCCAGGAGCGACCGCTGATCAACCTGTCTCGCGCGGTGGCGGTGGACATGGAAAGCGGCACCATTGCCGCCCAGGGTTACCGTTTGCGTGTGCCGTACGGCACGTTGTTGTGTGTGTCGGACAAACCGCTGCACAGTGAGATCAAATTGCCGGGTTCGGCCAACGCGTTCTATGAGCGGGCCGTAAGCCAGCACTTGAAGATCGGCATCGAAGCTGTCGACCTGCTGCGCACCGAACTCAATGCGCTGCACTCGCGCAAACTGCGCAGTTTCGACGAGCCGCCGTTCCGCTAAGCGGTGGGGATGGTCATTTAGCGGTCAGGCCACTAGCATTGTCGGTCCTGACCGTTAGATGTTCCTTCGCCATGTCCCGTCCTACCCGTCCCGATTCGCGCCGCCCTGGTGTGAAACCCCCGCATGCGGGCTCGCGCCGTATCGCCAAGGCGCCGCCGGCCGAGCCGAAGTTGATCCTGTTCAACAAGCCGTTCGATGTGCTGACCCAGTTCAGTGACGAAGGCGGGCGCGCGACCCTCAAGGACTTTATCGATATTCCCGGCATCTACCCGGCAGGCCGCCTGGACCGTGACAGCGAAGGCCTGTTGCTGCTGACCAACGACGGCCAGCTACAAGCGCGCATTGCCGACCCCCGGCACAAGCTGGCGAAAACCTACTGGGTGCAGGTCGAAGGCGAACCCACCGAAGCACAGCTGCAATGTCTGCGCGACGGCGTGGAGCTTAATGACGGCATGACCCTGCCCGCCGAGGCCCGCCGGTTGGAGGAGCCTGATCTATGGCCACGCAACCCGCCCGTGCGCTTTCGCAAAAGCGTACCCACCCATTGGCTGGAGCTGGTGATTCGTGAAGGGCGTAACCGCCAGGTACGGCGCATGACCGCCGCGGTGGGCTTGCCAACGTTGCGCCTGGTGCGTGTGCGCATTGGCGACTGGTCTATCGAAGGCCTCGATCAGGGCCAGTGGAAGGCGGTACCGCCACGTTTATAAGGCACCGGACTCGATCAGGCCGATCACTACGCTCTTGATGATGAACGCGGCCACGCCCAGGCCCAGCACGAAAAACAGAATGAACGAGCCAAAGCGCCCGGCCTTGGATTTTTTCGCCAGGTCCCAGACGATAAAGCCCATGAAGATAATCAGGATCGTGACCAGACCGGTCATCATCCATTCTTCGAACAGGGCGGGGTCGATGTTGTTCATGGGGCTTCCTACTAAGGCAGGCGGCAAGTATAAGGCAGCATCACAGGCACAACATTGACCTGGATCGAAGTGCAATCAAACTGTGGGAGGGGGCTTGCTCCCGATAGCAGAGTGTCAGTCAGTATATTTATCAACTGATCCACCGCTATCGGGAGCAAGCCCCCTCCCACATTTGGATCTCAGTGTTCTCAGGTGCGCAGGTGGGTCAGGGGCAGTTCGGTGCTATTCAAGACTTGGTTCAGCACAAAGCTGGAACGCACACTGGTCACGCCTTCAATCCGGGTCAGATGCCCCAGCAGCAGTTTCTGATAGTGATCCATATCCGGCACCACCACTTTCAGCTGATAGTCGGCGTCCATCCCGGTCACCAGGCTGCATTCCAGCACTTGGGGCAAGGTGCGGATGGCCGCTTCGAAATTTTCGAAACGTTCCGGGGTATGCCGGTCCATGCCGATCAACACGTAGGCGGTCAGGCTCAGGCCGAGCATCTTGCGATCGAGCAACGCGACCTGACGGGCGATGTAGCCGTCGTCTTCCAATTGCTTGACCCGGCGCGAGCAGGGCGAAGGCGACAGGCCGATGCGCTCGGCCAACTCCTGGTTGGAGATCCGTGCGTCACGCTGCAATTCCGCCAAAATACTCAGGTCGTATCGGTCAAGCTTGCTCATTGGGTTGGCCTTTGTCGTAACTATTGCGGTGAATTATCCATGAAGGGTTAAAAATTGCGCAAGCACTGTTTATTGACGCAATCTTCGCAATCATCCACCGGGCACGCGCCTGTATCTTTATCAACAGAATCACCGCCTGGACAACAGTCCACTCACAGCGAGCCCAATCAGGCCCGCTGCGGCCGCCACCCGAGCAGGGTTGAGCCGGCCTCCAGGCTGCACACTGTCCACAAGACGGCGTGAGGTGAGCCAACGTCAAAAGCGTTGAGCCAGGACGAAATTCTCAAGGGGTGGCCGACGGGTCACCCCTTTTCTTTGCGTTCAAGAAAATAGTTCTCGTGACTGATAACCTGTCTCAGAACCGGCCGAGGCTTTTCCAGTCTCATGATCGAGCCCTAATCCGCAGTGAGGAAAAGCATGAAGCGCATCTGGCGTATGGCAGGTGTTGGTTTGCTGGTGGCCAGCGTTGGCGCCCAGGCGGTGGCCGACGAACGCGATAACTCACCGGGCCAGGGGCAGCGCCCACAGGGCGGCGGCGGTCAGCATGAGCGCGGGCCGGAAGGCGGCGGGCGCCCGGAGAACAACCAGCCACGCCCGCAGAATCCGCATATTGATCGCGGCGGCCAGAATGGCGGCGGTCAATGGCAGGGGCGCCCGCAGGCGAATGAACAGGGGCGGCCGCAACCGCAGCCGCAGCCACAGCCGTCGAACAACCTGCCGATCCAGGGGCGGCCCGATACCGTGCGCCAGACCCAGGAGCCGCGCCAGGGCTATTACCGCGATATCCCACGGCGTAACGACGACAACCGACATTGGGAGGCGGGCGGTCCAGGTTCGCGGCCTGGAGACCATAGCCGTCCCGGCGACAACCGCTGGCCGGGACGTCCCGATGGGCACGGCAACGGTTGGGGGCGGGCCCGCAATATCGTCCAGGCTATATCGTCGACCGGTTCCCCGACCGCAATTACCGCGTGCCGTACCGTGGCCAGGACTACTTCTACTCCGGCGGCTACTGGTATCGCCCGCAAGGCCCGCGCTATGTGGTGGTGAGGCCACCGTATGGCATCCGGGTGCAGTATCTGCCGGACTACGCGCGTGAAGTGTGGGTGGGCGGTTCGCTATTGTTCCTGGCGGCCGGTGCCTATTACACCTACGAAAGCAGCACTCAACAGTATGTGGTGGTGCAACCGCCGACGGCCGTGCCTGCACCGCAACCGGCGCCTCAGGGCAACGGTTACGACGTGGTGGCGTACCCCGCCAACGGCCAGTCACCGGCCCAGGTGCAACAGGACGGTTATGACTGCTATCGCTGGGCCGTGCAGCAGAGTGGTTTCGATCCCCGGACCGCCACCTACGCCCCTGACCCGGCGGTGGTGCAAACCTACCGCCAGGCCCAGGGCAACTGCCTGAGCAGTCGCGGCTATCAGGTCCAGTATTAAGCGCTGGCGCCGGTGACCACTTCCTGCGGGTCGGCGTGCACCAGCACCTCGGCCTTCGGGTAGGCCTGATGAATGGCATCGGCGGCTTGGTCGCTGATGCCGTGGGCCACCGACAGCGTCAGTTCTCCCGGCAATTCCAGATGCAACTGCACGAACCAGTGGTTGCCGGAAACCCGCGTGCGCAAGTCATGGGCGCCCAGCACGCCCGGTACGCTACGGGCCAGGTCGAGCATGTGCTGGCTGATATCCGCCGGCAGTTCTTCGTCCATCAATACGGCAAAGCTTTCCCGGGCGATCTGGATGGAGCTCCACAAGATGTAGGCGGCGATGCCCAGGCCGAACCAGGCGTCCACCTGATGGAAACCGAAACCCGCGAGCACCAGCGCCACCAGGATGCTGCCGTTGAGCATCAGGTCGGAGCGGTAATGCAGCGAATCGGCGCGCACCGCGTTGGAGCCGGTTTCGCGGATCACCCGGTGTTGCAGCATCAACAACGCCACGGTCAGCGCCAGTGAAAACACGATTACGCCTATGCTCAACCAGGGCGCGCCTACAGGCTCCGGGTGTTGCAAGCGTTGATAGGCCTGGAAGGCGATCAACGCTGCGCTGCCGCCGATAAACAGCGCCTGGGCCATGCCCGACAGCGACTCCGCCTTGCCGTGACCGTAACGGTGATCGTCATCGGCGGGGCGCAGGGCGTAGTGCACCGCCAGCAGATTGAGCAGCGAGGTCACGCCGTCGAGCAGCGAGTCGGTCAACCCGGCGAGCATGGCCACCGAGCCACTGAACCACCAGGCGATGGCCTTGGTGATGATCAACGCACTGGCCACGCCCACCGAGGCGCGGGTAGCCAGGCGCAGGAGCCTGGCGTGTTCGGGACTGCTGGTCATGGCGCTGTCCTTATGCAGCAGGCTGCAGGCCCAGGGACGCCAGTTGTTGCACGCTGCCCTTGAATTGGATCAGGCGTGGATCGTCCAGCGGCAGGGTGTGCCCGGTTTCCTTCTGGATGATGCCTTGCAGCTTGGCGTTGTCGACCGTGCCGTCGGCGCCGATGGCTTCGTGCAGTTTTTCCGGCGCGACCTGGGCGGTCTTGCCCGGTTCGAAGTAGATCGCCCCCGTGGCGAAGTCGACGCCGAACGCGATCAGGCCGGGGATCACATAGAACAGCAAGCCGACCGCATCGAGCACGGCAATCGCCGGGTCGATCTTGCCGTCGATCTGGCCACGGCGATCCGGGTAGAAAATCGAACCGCAGGCGGTGAGTTGGCTCAGCAGGGTGACGGCCAAGACGCCGCCAATGACACGGGAAGCGATACGCATAAAACTCTCCTGAACACTATTGATAAATGACTATATCGCACTGCCTGATCGTTCCCACGCTCTGCGTGGGAATGCATGCCGTGACGCTTTGCGTCAACTTGCGCAGGTATTGGAACGCGGAGCGTTCCGGGCGGTATTCCCACGCAGAGCGTGGGAACGATCTCAGTATGGGAGCGATGTTATTCAGACCCGCGCAAGCATCCGGCAGTTCGCCGTTATACTCGCCGCTCTGCTTTGGAGCCAGTATGAATTCGCTGCCGATTGATGATGTTTTACCCGCCCTGCGTGACGCCTTGGCGATTCGCCATGAAGCCGTGCTGGAAGCGCCCCCCGGCGCCGGTAAAACCACCCGCGTGCCCCTGGCCTTGTTGAATGAGCCGTGGCTCGCCGGGCAAACCATCCTGATGCTCGAACCCCGGCGCCTCGCCGCGCGGGCCGCTGCCGAGCGCCTGGCCAGCGAGTTGGGCGAGAAGGTCGGTGAAACGGTCGGCTACCGCATTCGCCTCGACAGCAAGGTCGGCCCCACTACCCGCATAGAAGTGGTCACCGAAGGCATCCTCACCCGGCGCCTGCAGGACGACCCGGCGCTGGACGGCGTGGGCCTGCTGATCTTTGACGAATTCCACGAGCGCAGCCTCGACGCCGACCTGGCGCTGGCCCTGAGCCTCAACGGCCGCGAGCTGTTTCGCGACGACCAACCGCTGAAAATCCTGCTGATGTCCGCCACCCTTGAAGGCGAGCGCCTGGCCGAGCTGCTGGATAATGCGCCGATCCTGCGCAGCGAAGGGCGCATGTTCCCGGTGCAGATGCGCTGGGGGCGGCCGTATCAGGCCGGGGAATTTATCGAGCCGCGCGTGGTGCAGACAATCCTTGAGGCCCTGCATGACGAGACCGGCAGCGTGCTGGTGTTTCTGCCGGGGCAGGCGGAGATTCGCCGGGTGCATCAACAACTGGCCGACGCCTTGGGGGATCACCCCACCGTTTTGCTGTGCCCGCTGCACGGCGAGCTCGACCTCAACGCCCAGCGCGCCGCCATCGACCCGGCGCCGGCCGATCAACGCAAAGTGGTACTGGCCACTAACATTGCCGAGACCAGCCTGACCATCAACGGCGTGCGCGTGGTCATCGACGCCGGGCTGGCGCGGGTGCCACGCTTCGACCCCGGCAGCGGCATGACGCGCCTCGACACCCAGCGCATCTCCCGCGCCAGCGCCACCCAGCGTGCCGGCCGGGCAGGGCGGTTGGAACCGGGGGTGTGTTATCGCCTGTGGTCCGAGGACCAGCATGAAGGGCTGGCCGCCTATGGCAGCGCGGAAATTCTCGCCGCCGACCTCGCCGGCCTGGCCTTGCAACTGGCGCGCTGGGGCGTCACGCCCGCGCAGTTAGTGTGGCTGGACCGGCCACCGACCGCCGCCTACGCCCAGGCCCAGGATTTACTCGTGCGCCTCGGCGCCTTGAATGACGAAACACTCACCGCCCATGGCCAGAAAATGGCCGAGTTGCCGGCCCATCCGCGTATCGCCCACTTGCTGCTGCGCGGACAGAACCTGGGCCTCGCCGCGATGGCCTGTGATGTCGCGGCGTTGTTGGGTGAGCGCGATATCCTGCGCGGCGCCGGTGCCGACTTGCACAGCCGCCTGGCGCTGTTGTCCGGCGAAGAGCGCGCCCGTGGTACCCAGGGTGGTGTGCAACGGGCCAAGCAGTTGGCCCGCCAATATCGCGGCTATTTAAGAGGCAAGGCCAACCAACCGGTGGCCGATCCTGATCATCCGCGTTGGCTTGGCGCCTTGCTGGCGTTGGCTTACCCGGACCGCGTCGCCCAACAGCGTCGCCCCGGTGGCGCCGAATACCGTTTGGCCAATGGGCGCGCCGCACTGTTTGCCGAAGCCGACAGTTTGATGAAACACGCCTGGCTGGTGATCGCCGACCTGGGCAGCCGCCAGGGCCAGCGTGAAGAACGCATCTACCTGGCGACGGCCTTCGACCCGGCGCTGTTCGACACGGTGCTGGCCGAGCAAGTGCGCAACGTCGACCAGCTCGACTGGGACGAGCGCGAAGGCGTATTGCGCGCCGAACGCCAGCGCAAGGTCGGTGAGCTGGTCCTCAGTCGTGAAGCGCTCACCGGCCTCGACGAGGCCACACGCAGCCAGGCCCTGGTTGATCTGGTCCGGCGCAAGGGCCTGGAGCTGTTGCCCTGGACACCGGAGCTGCGCCAATGGCAGGCACGCGTCCTGCTGCTGCGCCAGCTCGATGCCGGCAAAACCAGCGAATGGCCCGACGTCAGCGACAGCGCTTTGCTCGCGGGCCTGGAACACTGGCTGATGCCCTACCTGGGCAAAGTCTCGCGCTTGAGCCATTTCGCCCACCTGGATATTTCCAGCTACCTGCACAACCTGCTGCCCTGGCCACTGCCCCAGCGCCTCGACGAACTGGCGCCGCAGCATGTGAAAGTGCCCTCAGGCTCATCAGTACGCCTGGACTACAGCGAACACCCGCCGATCCTGGCGGTACGCCTGCAGGAGCTGTTCGGGCTGGCGGATACGCCACGGATTGCCGGCGGGCGCCAGGTGGTGAAATTGCACCTGTTGTCGCCTGCGCGGCGGCCGGTGCAGGTGACGCAGGACCTGGCGAACTTCTGGCGCAGTACCTATGCCGAGGTGAAGAAGGATTTGAAGGGGCGATACCCCAAGCATTACTGGCCGGATGATCCGTTGGTGGCCGAAGCGACGGCGCGGATCAAACCTAGAAAGCCTTGAGTGTAAGTAACTCCCCAGTCTTTTTGATGACTGGGGTGTTTACCTGAAAGTGTGGAATCACAGCAGGGGGGCTTGAAGGACTTAAAGCTCTTCAGGCGTGCTATCAAATTCCTTATGCGCGTTTAGCAACGACTTGCTCGATAGGGCGTGGATGCCGCAGGTGTACTCGATAAAAGAATGCTCGGCGGTTTCAGACTGAGCAATATTGTAGTTCTCAAAGGGCTGCATGGCCCTGCGCACTGGGGACTGATCCAGGATATTTTTGAATGTGGTGCTTGCGTCATCAGCGATCCACAGCCTTCTTGTTTTTCTCTGCTGGTTGCCATCGATGAATTTATGCCGGGCATGCAGGACCCGCAGGTTATCCATTACCAGAATGTCCCATCGGTATGCGGGAAAAAATCGCTCGACAGTTCGCCGTGATAATCATCCTTGAAACGTTGCCAGTCCTTGTTGATTGGCTCTCCACCGCCCACCACACCATGTTTATCGGACTTGGTATGAAACTGAATCAGCCCGAACTTGCCGGCGGTCTCCCTAAAGGCTTCCAGAGAGTGGTCTTGAGGCTTGATGACGCAATATCCATGCTCTTTCAGAAACGTACCATCCCTGTGCGATTCGATACGGATCCGTGTCCGAGCGGCGCGCATGATTGCCTATTGTTGTAATGAAATACAATATGCGGTGAAAAAATTAACTGTTTGGTGATTTTTTGTATTCTGTTTTGAGAGGAAACAATTGTGTTAGGCTGCTTGGCCCGTTATTGGACGAGGTAATGGCGAAGCTACGGCACTGATGGGCAGTCAATGATGCTCTAGATTTGGCTATCTTCTGGCATGACGCGCTGATCAGTCTTGAGTCGGCCGACTTGATCCAGGTGGCGCCAGAGAAACTGTGCGGCTTCTTCACGCCGGTCAGACTCGATGAGGTCGAGCAAATGGATGTGTTCCTGGCATTGCGCCTTCAGACGCGTGCGATCGATGTTGGCCTTGTAGCCCATAAAGCGTCTGAGCTGATTCTGGTGGCGTATGGCGTCGATGAAAAACACATTGCCGGAACACTGCACGATTATTTCGTGAAACTGGGCGCCCACCTGGAACAGTTGCGCGCGGGACAAAGTCTGGATCTCGCCGTTGATCAGGGCTTGTTGCTGTTGCCTGGCCTGGGCAAACGCGGCGTGATTGATCTGATAACCGGGCTCAAGCAGCGCCGCCGGTTCGATGGCCATTCGGAAACGGTAGCTTTGAATGTGCGCCTGCGTGTTATGCACGAAGTCCTTGAGGCCCCACCCTTGGCCCGGCTTACGCTCCACCATGGCTTCGCTGGCCAGCCTGTTCAGCACCTTGAGCAACTGCCCCCGGGGCACCTCGTAACGCCGCAACAACTGCGCTTCGAAAAAGTGCGCAGGTATTTCCCCGCTCAGGATGTCGTCGACCACACGCAGGTAAAAGTCCTCGAAAGGATCGCTGGCGCAAGGGACTGCGGCTTCCAGAATCTGCCCGGCACCTTGTTTGAGGAAATAGCCACGATTGGGCTCCTGAATGGCAAGGTCCCATTCGGCGAGCAAGGCAAACACCCGCCGGATAGGCGAGCGCGATACCCCCAGCGCTTGCGCAAATGTCTGCTCGCGCAAGGGCTCACCGGCTTTCATCGAACGGGCGCGAACCATGTCGATGACGCGTGGAGCCAACTGCAGGGCGAGGTCTTTCTTGATCACAGGTTTTATTCCGAATGGTTAGCTTCAGTCCGTTCCCGTCGGGGCAGATGCCACCACCGCACTGGAGTGGGAAAATACCATACGAAGAGCATGAGTATTTGCTGACCACTTTCGATAGCGTGGCGCTGGAGCCGCGAAGGAGGCTCCAGGCTGATGATTTGTTTATTCCCAGGATGGATATTTACCCATGCTCAAATTCAATGCTCACCTCGGTTTTCAATTTAACGAATTGCCTTTTCTGCAGCGCATCGAAGCCGCTGCCGCTGCCGGTTTCAGAGCGGTGGAGTTCCCGTCACCCTATGAATTCGACGCGAGCCTGCTCGCCGACCACCTGGCCCAATACAACCTGCCGTTGATTCAGTTCGCGGCACCGGCTGGTGTTACCAAGGGCATCGCTGCCTTGCAAGGCAAGGAGCAGGAATTTCGCGATGGGCTGCGCGAGGCGGCTCGCTATGCGAAGGCGCTGAACTGCTCGGATGTGCACATCATGTCTGGCGTGACCACGCCCCAGGATGAGAGCGCGCCTGCCTATGCAAGGAACTTGGAATACGCGGTCAAGTACCTCGAAGATCAGAGTTTGCGAGCGCTGATTGAAGTGATCAGCCCGCAGGCGATGCCAGGCTATTACATGTCCGACTTCAGCAAGGCCCAACAGGTGCTGGAAACCTTTACGAGTGTCGGACTGATTCTGGATCTTTACCATGCTCAGCTGTTGACCGGCGACGCAGCCGGGGTGCTGGCGCAGTTTTACGACAGGACCGTCCATGTACAAATCGCCGACAACCCGGGGCGTCATGAGCCGGGCACCGGGAACATGGACTTTGCCGCCTTGTTCGCGGCGCTGGAGCAGCGTGGCTACCCAGGGTGGATTGGCTGTGAATACCGCCCATCCGGCACCACTGTTGCCAGCCTTGAGTGGCTTAAGCCGCTGCGTGCCTAAGTGTTGAAAGGCTAGGGGTCATTGCGCGGCAGGCAGCAGAAACCGGCCGATCACCGGCAAATGGTTGGAAATACGCAACGTATCTTCCTGCCTTACCTTGGCCGCCACCCGCTTGATCCGCGAGCTGTAGAACAGGTAATCCAACGTACGATCCGGCCCTTCGAGGGTTGGGTCATTGGGGAAATGCGTCAGCCATTTCTCCCGGTCGATCCCGCTGGATTCACTGTTGCTCGGGATCATCGGGTATTTGTCCCACAGCAGATGCAGCTCACTGTCCGGCGAATACTGGCCGCGTTTTTGCGCATCCAGGCGCAGGAATTGGCCCAGCGGCAGCGCATTGAAATCCCCGCCAATCACCCAGGGCGTGCCACGACCTTCCAGTTTGTCCAGCAGCTTTACGGTCGCCTGTACTTGCTCCTGCACGGCACTGCGTCCAGGCATGCCGCCGTCCAGCCGCGTGTTGAGCATCGCCAGTTGGCCGCCGTCGCTCAGGGGCAGGTAAGTCAACAGCAGGGCAGGCTTGGGCTGGAACTGGCGGCTGATGAAGTTGGCCTGCGGGGTCGGCAATTGCAGGCGCTCGGCGTGTTCGATCTGGTAGCGGCTCAGGGTCGCCAATTTGCGGCCGACGCTGCCGAAGATATGCAGGTTGGGCACAAAGTCAGCTTTCCAGTCGAAGGCCTGGGCGCTGCAGGGGTAGAGGTCGACCAGGCGCTCCTGCAACAGGGCCAGCTGGTCCTGATAATGGGAGGGCTTTGCGCCTTCGTCGATTTCCTGCAACAGCAGGATGTCGGGCTGTTCGTCGCGGATCACCCGTGCCACTTCGTCAAGGCTGAAGGCCATGTCTTCAACCGTGGGGCGCTCGTCCGGGCCGCTGCCGTCGGCGGTGTCGTACCAGAACACGTAGTTCTTGCCGGCCAGGTATTGCACGTTCCAGGTCATCACCTTGAGTGCCTGCCCCGGCAGCAGGGTCGGCGCACGCGGCGCGACGCAGCTGACGGGCAGGGTTTCCTTGGCGACGGGGCGCCAGGTCAGGCTGTAGACCAGGGCCGTCAGCAGGCCCGCAATCAGCAGCAGGCTCAACAGGGTGATGCGCAATAAACGGGTCATCGGCTCGGCTTATGTGCGTTTCAGGATGGGCACGGAGCATATCACCGCACGTCGGCGTCGCCACCGATCAACATGAATAAACGGAACAGCACCACACTGGTGAACAGCTGCAGGAAACTGTGGGCGCTGTCCATCAACAGCCCCAGCAATGGCGCGGGTTCGGGATAGGCCGCCACGCTCGCGCCCTTGAGCAGCCACAGCGGGGTCATCACGCACAGCAGGCACACCAGGATGCGCCAGAAGTGCCCACGGGTCAGGCGCAGGCTTTCCTTCATCGCTTCAAGCGCCGACATGCCGCGCAAAACCAGCAGGTACTCGGCAAACGCCAGCACCACCATCAGCCACAGGCCCGGCAGTAAATACAGCGACAGCCCGAGCAGAATCAGCAGCGTGCTCATGGCGGTCAGCAGGGCGAAGCGCGGCCACATCGCCAATGCCATGGCCCATACGTCCTTGGTGCGTGGCGACTCGCCACGGGTGCGCGCGTCGAGAAACAGGATCAGCGCGCCGGTGTACAACGGGTACACCAGCAGCCCCACCACCACGCTGTAACCGCTGAAGGCATCCGGGCCCAGCGTGTGGTCGAGCACTTGCTGCAGCAGGGCTTCGAGGATTACCAGCGGCAGGCACAGCTGGACGATGGCGCCCAGGTTGCGTTGGGTGAAGCGGAAGGAGTCGCGCAGCACGTCTAGCGGATTCATCAGAGTCATCACAGGCCGAAAAAGCAGGGGCACACTTTAACCGATAGCGGGCCTGGGCAAGCAAACGTAAACCTTGCGTAAAGACCATTGAAACAATTGGTAACAGCCCCATAACTAGGGCGTACCTTGCCTGACGCCAGGCGGGACCCTGATTTTTACCGGCAATCTAACGAGGTCGCCATGAACAGCGAAGAACAAACCCTGATCGACGGACTGTTTTCACGGTTGCAGCAAGCCGAAACGGACTCAGCCCCCCGCGACGCCCAGGCCGAAGCGCGGATCAAGGAACACATGACTCGCCAACCGGCCGCCGGCTACTACATGACCCAGTCGCTGCTGGTGCAGGAACACGCGCTGCAGAGCCTCGATGCGCAAAACAAGCAGCAGGCCCAGCAGATCCAGCAATTGCAGGAAGAGCTGCAGCGCGCCAAGTCCGCGCCAGCGGCCCCGGCGAGCGGCGGCGGGTTTCTCTCGAGCATCTTTGGCGGCGGCGGCTCGCGCGATGCGCAGCCTGCGCCGAGCAACGCGGGCGGCGGTTGGCGTGAACCGGCGCGGCCAGCCTTCAACCAGCCGGCACCGCAACAGAATTATCAACAGCCGCAACCAGCGGCCGCCGCCGCGCCTGCGGGCAGCGGTTTCCTCGGTGGCGCGATGAAAACCGCCGCCGGCGTGGCCGGTGGTGTGTTGCTCGCCGAAGGCATCAGCAGCCTGTTCCACCACAACCAGCAGCCGCAGGTGGTGGAAGAGATCATCGAACAACCGGCGCCCGCCAGTGATCAAGGTGGTTGGGGCAACGATGATCAGAAATTCGCAGGCAATGACAGCTGGGGCAGCAACAACGCGGACAGCTTCGCCGACAGCGATTATTCCGACGATTCCTCCTCCTTTGGCGATGACGATTCCTTCGTCTGACACGCCCGGCCGGGGCGCTACGGCGCTCCGGTCTGATTTTTTCCCGGAAACCTTCCCTTGGCTGGCATACTGGCACCCTTTCCGGGCGCTGGCGCCTGGCTGTCATTGAGGAAGTGCGGTGAAGAAAATTGCAGTGTTCGCCGATGTGCAAAACCTCTATTACACCGTTCGCCAGGCCTATGGCTGCCACTTCAACTACGCGGCGCTGTGGGCGGATATCAGTGCCCATGGGCAGATCGTGGAGGCGTACGCCTACGCCATCGACCGTGGCGACAGCAAACAGCAGCAGTTCCAGCAGATCCTGCGCAACCTCGGCTTTACCGTGAAGCTCAAGCCTTACATCCAGCGCAGTGACGGCTCGGCCAAGGGCGACTGGGACGTCGGCATCACCATCGACATCATGGACGCCGCCGCGAACGTCGACGAAGTGGTGCTGGCCTCCGGCGATGGCGATTTCGACATGCTGCTCGACCGCATCATCCACAAGCATGGCGTGCAGGCCGTGGCCTACGGCGTGCCGGGGCTGACGGCCAACTCACTGATACGCGCCGCCAGCCGCTACGTGCCGATCGAAGGCGCGTTGCTGCTTAAATAAGCGCTGTGGCTCACTCAATTGTCAGACGGAGTTGGAACAGGTTTGGAACGTATAGCGGTCATCGACTTTGAAACCACCGGCATCACCCCGAGCAACCACTGCCGGGCCACGGAAATTGGCGTGGTCATCCTTGAGCGCGGGCAAATCGTCGACCGCTACCAGAGCCTGATGAATGCCGGCGTACGCGTGCCGGGCTTTATCGAACAACTCACCGGCATCAGCAACGCCATGCTGCGCAGCGCACCGCCGGCCGAGCGGGTGATGAACGAGGTCAACGAGTTCGTCGGCACCACGCCGTTGATGGCGCACAACGCCGCGTTCGACCAGAAGTTCTGGGACTTTGAGCTGAGCCTGATCCGCCGCACCCGCCTGCAGAAATTCGCCTGTTCTTTATTACTGGCTCGTCGGTTGATGCCTTCGGCGCCAAACCACAAGCTCGGCACCCTCAACACCTACGCCCAACTGCCCCACACCGGCAAGGCTCACCGGGCGCTGGCGGATGCGGAAATGGCCGCCAACCTCACCGCGCACCTGGCCCAGGAACTGCGCCAGACCCATGGCCTGCGTGAGCTGTCACACGATTTGCTGTGCACCTTGCAGAAAGTGCCGGCGGCGAAGATCAATGAGCACCTGAAGAAACATCGCGGGCTCTGAAAACCCCGCAATTCCAAATGTGGGAGGGGGCTTGCTCCCGATAGCTGAGTGTCAGTCGCCAGATGTACTGGCTGACCCACTGCCATCGGGAGCAAGCCCCCTCCCACATTAGTTATGTGTTGTTCATCGAGGCTGTGTGCACGCCAACGCCTGGTCCACCACCCCCTTCGCCATCTCCACCAAATGCATCACCGCCCGCTGCGGCGCCTTCATCACCTCACCCGAGGCATGTGCCGTCTCCACCGCGCAATGCAACAAATCCGCCGCGTGCGCCAGGGCATCTTCGAAGCTCAGGTTGTCATTCAGGATAAAAGTGGGCGCATCCGGGGCGGATGCCTTGAGGTAGTAATCGATGGCACGACGGTGGAGCAGGGCGTCTTCGCTGAGGAAGTCGGCTTTGGACTTGGGTGGGTCGGGGGTGACTTTGACCATGGTGAAACTCCTTGCTGGAAGAAGTCGACACCGTTCGCTTGCACGCGAATAGGGTGGCAACTGTGCGTAGGTGTGCAAGACCGGGGCAAGGATCCAAACCCAGCAGGCCCGAAGGCCTCCCACGCACAGCCGCCATAACAGGCATATCGGCTGTAGGTTTATTTATGATCTTGCTTGCCATCGGACTTGCACGTCCGGTCACCGAACATTCGATGACAGGGCGAGACTAGCTACCGAATCCGACGGAAACAAGGCCGTGGGATTCTCTCGGAAACGTCCCGCAAATGAAAGGGACGGTTCTTGCTGGCCACTGAAATACCGGTGTTTTCAGCTCGTTCCCACGCTCTGCGTGGGAATGCATCTTGCGACGCTCCGCGTTGCGAACAGCTCAGCGACCAAGTGTACGGGCGGTTTAAACGGGTTTTGTAACTTATGTTTATCCCTCTGCCTTTCTAGAATAAGCCTCCCATCTCCTGCCATAGAGCCGCCCAATGCCTGGCCCACGTCGCTTTCCCTTACCGTTGATCGCCGCCTTTTTTGCGTTGTATGTGATCTGGGGTTCCACTTACCTGGTGATTCGCATCGGCGTGGAGTACTGGCCGCCATTGTTGCTGGCGGGGATTCGGTTTTGCACGGCGGGCGCGTTGATGTATGGCTACCTCAGGTGGCGTGGCGCGCCCGCGCCGACGTGGGTGCAGTGGAAGGCTGCCGGGATGATCGGCATTTTGCTGCTCACCGTGGGCAATGGCGGCGTCAGCGTAGCGGAACATATGGGCGTGTCGTCCGGCGTGGCCGCGCTGGCGGTGGCGACGGTGCCGTTGTTTACCTTGTTGTTCGGTTTTTTCTGGGGCGCGCGTAATACGCGGCTGGAATGGGCCGGGGTGATTCTGGGGATTATCGGCATCGCCATGCTCAATATGGGCAGCACCCTGCAATCAAGCCCGATGGGCGCGGTGTTGCTGTTGATGGCGGCGGCTTCCTGGGCGTTCGGTTCGGTGTGGAGCCGTCACTTGCCACTGCCCCGGGGTGCGATGGCGAGTGCCGCTGAAATGCTGGTGGCTGGCGTGGCATTGTTGATCGTCAGCGGCGTGTCGGGTGAGCACTTGCGGGCGATGCCGCCATTGGAAGGCTGGCTGGCCCTGGCCTATTTGACGGTGTTCGGCTCGATCATTGCCTTCAACGCCTACATGTACCTGCTCAAGCATGTGCGCCCGGCGGCGGCCACCAGCTATGCCTATGTGAACCCCGCAGTGGCGGTGTTGCTGGGGATTGTGTTCGTCGGCGAGTCCATCGGCCTGGAAGAAGCCCTGGCGATGCTGGTGATCATCAGTGCCGTATTGCTGATCAGCCTGCCGCAGTGGCGCAAGCCGAAGGCGGAAATAAGGTAAACTGCCGCGCATTACGCCCTTGCGCTGAATTTTTCCTACGGTAAACACATGACTTTCGCCTCCCTTGGCCTGATCGAACCCTTGCTGCGCGCCCTTGAGACGCTTGGCTACCAGACCCCGACGCCGGTGCAGGCGCAAGCCATTCCGGCGGTGCTGGCCGGTCGTGACCTGATGGCTGCCGCCCAGACCGGCACCGGCAAGACCGCCGGCTTTGCCTTGCCGCTGCTGCAGCTGCTGACGATGGAAGGGCCGAAAGTCTCCGCCAATTCGGCGCGTGCGCTGATCCTGTGCCCCACCCGTGAACTGGCCGAGCAGGTTCACGCCAGCGTTGCCGAGTACGCCCAACATCTGCCATTGACCACTTACGCGGTGTATGGCGGCGTGAGCATCAACCCGCAGATGATGAAGCTGCGCAAAGGTGTGGACATTCTGGTTGCCACGCCCGGTCGCCTGATCGACCTGTTCCGCCAGAACGCGCTGAAACTCAATCAGCTGCAAACCCTGGTGCTGGACGAAGCCGACCGCATGCTCGACCTGGGCTTCTCCGAAGAGCTTGCGAACATCTACCGCATGCTGCCGAAAAAGCGCCAGACCCTGCTGTTCTCCGCCACTTTCTCCGACGACATCCGCCTGCTGGCCAGCCAGATGCTCAATGACCCGCTGAGCATCGAAGTCAGCCCGCGCAACGTTGCCGCCAATACGGTGAAACAGTGGGTGGTGCCGGTAGATAAAAAGCGCAAGGCGGAGTTGTTCGTGCACCTGATGCGCAAGGGCCGCTGGAAGCAGGTGCTGGTGTTTGCCAAAACCCGCAACGGCGTGGATGCGCTGGTGGATAAGTTGCAGGGGCTGGGCATCAACGCCGACGGCATCCATGGCGACAAACCCCAGGCCACCCGCCAGCGTGCGCTGGACCGCTTCAAGGCCAGCGACGTGCAGATTCTGGTAGCCACCGACGTGGCGGCCCGAGGCCTGGACATCGAAGACTTGCCGCTGGTGGTCAATTTCGACCTGCCGATCGTCGCGGAAGACTACATCCACCGCATCGGCCGCACCGGTCGCGCGGGCAACACCGGCGAGGCGATTTCGCTGGTGTGTGCCGATGAAGTGAACATGCTCTCGGCGATCGAAATGCTGACCCGCCAGACCCTGACCCGCAAGATGGAACCGGACTTCGAGCCGGAACACCGCGTGCCGGATACCGATGCCAGTGGGCAGGTGGTGAAGAAGCCGAAAAAGCCGAAGAAGCCCAAGACGTCGGGTGGCGGTGGTAAGCGCAACCTGGGCAAATGGGTGGACAGCGGCGACGTGGCGCCGGCGGAGCCTTCGATCAAGCCGGTGCGCAAAGTGCCGGTTTTCAACACCGGGCCGCGTAAGAAGAAGTGATTTTGCGGTGTGGCTGATGGCCTCATCGGGGCAAGCCCCCTCCCACACTTGACTGTATTCACAAATCAAAATGTGGGAGGGGGCTTGCCCCCGATGGCGGCTTTGATTCCACCACACAGCTCAGCTATTAAGCCATTCCAACAGCCCAAGCCCAGCCGCCCGGCCACTGGCAAAACACCCCGTCAGCAAATACCCTCCGGTCGGCGCCTCCCAGTCCAGCATCTCCCCGGCACAAAACACGCCCGGCATTTGCTTGAGCATCAGCCGCTCATCCAACGCTTCGAACGGCACACCGCCGGCCGTGCTGATGGCCTCATCCAGTGGCCGAGTCTTGACCAGTGTCAGCGGCAACGCCTTGATATCCACCGCCAACTGCGCCGGGTCATTGAAGTGCTCAGCAGGTGCCAGCTCACGCAACAGCGCCGCCTTGACCCCATCCAGGCCCAATTGACTGTGCAAGTGCTTGCTCATCGACCGCGACCCGCGCGGCTTGGCCAGTGCCGCCTGCACCTTGTGCAACGGCTTGCTCGGCAGCAGATCGATATGCACGGTGGCGGCGCCGTCGCGGTTGATCGTTTCCCGGATCGGCGCCGACAGCGCATAGATCAGGCTGCCTTCGATACCGGTGGCGGTCACTACGCATTCGCCCAGGCGAGGTTTAGCGTCGCCCAGCCCAATGGCGACGTTTTTCAACGGCGCCCCGGCGAATTTGCTGACCATCAAGTCGCTCCACGCCGACACCTCGAAACCGCAGTTGCTCGGCTGCAGGCGCACATAAGGCACGCCACGCTCTTCGAATAAATTGAGCCAGGCGCCATCGGAGCCCAGGCGCGACCAGCTGCCGCCGCCCAAGGCCAGGAGCACCGCAGCGCTGCGCACGGTTTTCTCGCCCTCCGGGCTGTGGATAAGTAAATCACCTGCAGCATTCCACCCCAGCCAACGATGCCGGGTGTGGATAACCACACCTTGTTCACGCAGGCGCTTGAGCCAGGCCCGCAGCAGCGGCGCGGCTTTCATGTCCGTAGGAAATACGCGGCCGGAGGTGCCGATAAAGGTTTCGATGCCCAGGCCGTGAATCCACTCGCACAATGCTTCGGCACCGAAGCTGCGCAGCAACGGCGCCATGTGCGGCGCGCGTTCGGCATAGCGCGAGAGGAACGCCGGGTAGGCTTCGGAGTGGGTGATATTCATGCCGCCCACGCCGGCCAGTAGGAACTTGCGCCCCACTGAAGGCATGCCGTCGTACAGTTCCACGCGCACGCCCGCCCGGCTCAGGACTTCGGCGGCCATCAGCCCGGCAGGGCCGCCGCCGATGATGGAGACAGGGTGGGGATAAGTCTGAGGCATGGGCAGGGCTACGGTGCGGTGAATAGGCCGAGCATTCTACCCGACGAAGGCGTAGCTGCCTGATCAAAAAACGTACACTTTCCTACAAGCCATACGGCTAACCGCTTTCAGACCGTTACGCTCAAGTTATCCACAGCTGGTTCCACAGGCATTGTGGGTAACGTCCACAGTTCAATGACAGCCTGATGACGCCCACACGCGCTGCGCGCTGTGGTGCAGGATGCCGTGGCGGCGGGCCAGGGCAGGGCGGTCCTTGCTGTAGCCGCCACCGATCACGCCCATCAGCGGAATGTCGCGGCCCAGGCAGTGCCGCATCACACTTTCATCGCGGGCGGCGATGCCGGCATCGGTCAGCTTGAGGTAGCCGAGTGCGTCGTCCTTGTGTACATCGACGCCCGCGTCGTACAGCACCAGGTCCGGCTGGTAGAGCGGCAGCAGGTAGTTGAGCGCGTCATCCACCACCTTGAGGTAGTCGGCATCGCCCATGCCCATCGGCAACGGAATGTCCCAGTCGCTCTGCGCCTTGCGCGCCGGAAAGTTTTTTTCGCAGTGCAGCGATACGGTGATGGCGTCCGGTGTGTCGTGCAGGATGCGCGCGGTGCCGTCGCCCTGGTGTACGTCGCAGTCGAAGATCAGCACACGGTTGACCCGGCCGCTGGCCAGCAGGTAATGGCTGATCACTGCCAGGTCATTGAAGATGCAAAAGCCCGCCGGGTAATCGTAGTGGGCGTGATGGGTGCCCCCGGCGAGGTGACAGGCCAGGCCGTGCTCCAGCGCCTGCTCCGCCGCGAGGATCGAGCCACCCACCGCACGCACGGTGCGTCGCGCCAGGGCTTCGCTCCACGGCAGGCCGAGGCGCCGTTGGTCCTCGCGAGACAACTCGCCGCTCATATAGCGTTCGATATACCCAGGTTCATGGGCCAGGCCCAGAATCTCTGCCGGGCACAGCTGCGGGCGCAGCAAACGGCTGTCCTCGGTCAGGCCGCTGTCCACCAGGTGATCGCGCAACAGGCGAAACTTGTCCATGGGGAAGCGGTGGTCCGCCGGGAACTCGGGGCTGTAGTCATCGTGGTAGATCAATGGCAAGGGCATGGGATTTTCTGACGGGAATCTGCGTCGGATCTTACCAGCGCTGTACACTCACGCACATGGCAAGGAAGGGGGCCCCATGGAGCCGATACTGGAATTGGAAAGCGCACGGCTGATCATGCGCCAATGGCGTGACAGCGACCTGCTGGCCTTTGCGCAGATGTGCGCCGACCCGCAGGTGATGCGTTATTTCCCGGCTAAATTGAGCCACCTGGAAAGCGCTGCACTGATTGGCCGGATACGCGGCCACTTCGCCGAATATGGTTTTGGCTTTTGGGCTTTGCAGCGCAAGGACACCGGTGAATTCATCGGCCTCACCGGGCTGCAGAACGTCAGTTTTGAAGCGAATTTCACCCCGGCGGTGGAAATCGGCTGGCGTCTGGCCCGCGAGCACTGGGGCCTGGGTTACGCCAGCGAGGCGGCCTGGACCGCATTGCGTTGTGGTTTCGATCGCTTGAGCCTGGATGAAGTCGTTGCCTTCACCACCGAGGCCAATCTGCCATCACAAAAAGTCATGCAGGCCATCGGTATGCATTACGATCCGCAGGCAGATTTCGAACACCCCAAAGTCGCAGCCGATGACCCGCTGCGTCCGCATGTTTTATACCGCATCACCCGCGCCCAATGGTTGGACACGCTGCACGGATAAGCAGCCCGGAATGCCCTATCGAGTTTAGGAGTTGCTCTATGAGCCAAGTATTGGAAGATCTGGTGGACTTGCTGACCCTGGAGCCGATCGAGGAAAACCTCTTTCGCGGCCGCAGCCAGGACCTGGGTTTTCGCCAATTGTTCGGTGGCCAGGTGCTCGGCCAGTCGCTGTCGGCGGCCAGCCAGACTGTAGAAGAAGCGCGCCACGTACATTCCCTGCACGGTTATTTCCTGCGTCCAGGCGACGCGGCATTGCCGGTGGTGTATTCGGTGGACCGCGTGCGCGACGGCGGCAGTTTCAGCACGCGCCGCGTCACGGCGATCCAGAAGGGCCACCCGATTTTCACCTGCACCACCTCGTTCCAGTACGACGAAGCAGGTTTCGAACACCAGACCACCATGCCCGTGGTGGTCGGCCCGGAGAACCTGCCGTCGGAGCTGGAGCTGACTCAGCAGCGTGCGCACCTGATCCCCGAGCATATGCGCGACAAACTGCTGTGCCCCAAGCCCATCGAAGTGCGCCCGGTGACCGAAAAAGACCCGTTCAACCCGCAGCCGTCCGACCCGGTCAAGTACGTGTGGTTTCGTGCCGACGGCGCCCTGGCCGATGCGCCGGCGTTGCATAAGTACCTGTTGGCCTACGCCTCGGACTTCGGCCTGTTGACCACCTCGCTGCTGCCCCATGGCAAGACCGTGTGGCACAAAGATATGCAGGTCGCCAGCCTCGACCACGCGCTGTGGTTCCACGCTGATCTGCGCGCCGATGATTGGTTGCTGTATGCCATGGACAGCCCATGGGCTGGCAATTCCAGGGGCTTTTCCCGGGGCAGCGTGTACAACCGCGCCGGGCAACTGGTGGCGTCGGTGACCCAGGAAGGCTTGATTCGCCATCGCAAGGACTGGGCATGAGCCTGGCCGACGTCCGGCATTGGGTGTTTGATATGGACGGCACCCTCACGGTGGCCGTGCATGATTTTGCGGCCATCCGGGTTGCGCTGGAGATTCCTGCTGAAGACGATATTCTCACGCACCTTGCCGCATTGCCGGCGGATATCGCGGCGGCCAAGCATGCCTGGTTGCTGGAACACGAGCGCGAACTGGCGCTGGGTTCGGTCGCCGCCGAGGGCGCGGTGGAGCTGGTGCGCGAGCTGGCCGGACGTGGTTATCGCCTGGGCATTTTGACGCGCAATGCGCAGGAACTGGCGCATGTCACCCTGGCAGCGATTGGCCTGGCGGACTGTTTTGCCGCCGAGGACGTGCTGGGGCGCGAGGACGCACCGCCCAAGCCGGATCCGGGCGGCTTGTTGAAGCTGGCGGCGGCCTGGGATGTCACACCGAGCGAGATGGTGATGGTTGGCGATTACCGCTTCGACCTGGATTGCGGCCGGGCGGCCGGGACGCGGACGGTGCTGGTTAATTTGCCGCAGAACCCGTGGCCGGAGTTGGCGGATTGGCATGCCGAGGATTGTGCGGTATTGCGCCAGATGATCCAGTCCAGCCAATAGAGATCAAATGTGGGAGGGGGCTTGCCCCCGATGGCGGTCTGTCAGTTAAAGGATTGCTGACAGTTACACCGCAATCGGGGGCAAGCCCCCTCCCACATGTTTATCCGGTTTCGGCAGTTATTGTGCGAACAGGACTTTCTGGCCCTCGGGCGAGGTAAACATTTTATCCCCGTCATGCCCCACTCCCGGTACTTCTACCAGCCTGTGACCCAACTGCGGATGCCGCTGCTTGAGGGCGTCAAAATAGTTGTGCCCACGAATCAGCCTATAGGCGCCCTGGGTTTCGGCTTCGCAGCTTTTATCCAGCGCCGGGTGGTTGGGGTCGGTGTCTTGTTGGCCCAGCAGGTACGTGACATCGCGTGAAACATAAGCCTGCTCCAGTTGCTCGGCGCCCTGGCCCTTGGCGTAGTCCGGCAGGCCTTGCATGCCGTACTTCCACTCGTTGAAGCCCGGGCAACTCGCCGTCTCGAACGGCACCGGCCGCTGTAAGCTGAAGTAGGCGTAGGACGATGGGTTGGCCACCACATACCGCAGGCGGATGCCTTCGGTCTGCAGCATCGGGTGCGGGTGGCCGGTGACCGCGAAACGCTGCACCACCTGGCCGCCACCGGAATGCCCAGCGACGACGATTTCCTTGAGCGCCGGGAACAGGGTGCGGTTGCCCAGGTGCTTGATGATCTGATCAAGGGCGCTATAGGAGCTGACCTGGCCCGGGCCGGTTGACGCGGCGCCAGCCATCCAGTCATCGACTCTCCAGCGCAGCAACTGCTGATCCAGACGGCCGTTCTTCACATCCGACTCATCCAGAAACTGCGGTGCGATCACCAACGTGCTGCCTGTTGCTCCGGCTTGCTCAGCGGCCTTTTCTCCGCTGTGCAGGTAGGTCGGGGCATTGCGCAGGCGGCCATGCACGATGATCAGTGCACGAGTGACATCTGGCAGCGGCCGGCGCCAGTCCTGGCTCAAGCCCAGGCTGAGGTCGCCGGCGTCGAGGTGAAAGCGATCGAGGCCGGCCACCTTGGCATCATGGTCGGCTGCCAGGGTTGAGCAGGACACCCAGAACCCCAGCAATAAGCCCCACCGTTTATTCACTCAAAGGCTCCTGGCCGTAAAGGTATCGCATTGGGAGATTTGGCCCTGGGCGAAGCCGGTCTTGAACCAGCGCACGCGCTGAGCCGATGTGCCGTGGGTAAACGAGTCCGGCACCACGCGCCCTTGGCCCTGCTGCTGCAGGCGGTCGTCGCCAATGGCGTTGGCGGCATTCAGTGCTTCTTCGATATCGCCGGGTTCCAGCCAGTTCAGGCGTTTTTGCGCGCGGTTGGCCCAGACGCCGGCAAAGCAGTCAGCCTGCAGCTCCTGGCGTACCAGCAGGCCACCGTCGCCTTGCATCGGCCGGCCCTGCTGGCGCGCGGCCTGGATCTTGGACGAGATGCCAAGCAGGGTCTGTACGTGATGTCCGACTTCGTGGGCGATCACATACGCCTGGGCGAAATCGCCGGCGGCCTGGAAGCGTTGCGACATTTCACGGAAGAAATCCAGGTCCAAGTACACCTGCTGGTCAGCCGGGCAATAGAACGGGCCGCTGGCCGAAGTGGCGCCACCGCAGGCGGAGTTCACCCGGCCACGGAACAGGATCAGTTTCGGGTTCTTGTAGGCCAGGCCGTTCTCCTGGAACACCTGGCCCCAGGTGTCTTCGGTATCGCCCAGCACCGCGCGCACGAAGTCGGCCTGCTCGTCGTTGGCCGGCGGAGCCTGACGCGATTGCGTGCTGACCGACGGCGCCTGCTCCATCTGGCCGGTCAATTGGCCGAGGATCTGCATCGGGTCCTGGCCGGTGAGCCAGCCGATGCCGACGATCAACACGATAGCGGTCAGGCTCAGGCCCTTGCCGCCACCGAAGCGCATCCCGCCACCGCCGCCACCGCCGCTGTCATCGCGGGCATCCACCACGTTGTCGCTGCGTCGGCCTTTTTTCCATAGCATGGGGCAATCCTCTCGTTAACGGTCCGGCAAAAATATGGATGGAGTATGGTCGTAGTTAGCGGCAATAGCCTTCGCCGCTGGCGACAATCAGGCAGTCTTTTTTATCGGCCAGCCATTTCAAGCCAGTGGCTGCGCCATCCCCGGCGCGCAGCACCTGCGGGCCGTCCGGGCGGGTGAAGGCGATGCCATCATCGGTTGCCTGGCCCTTGAACGTGCCGGATGCATCGGCATCCAGGCCATATTGCATGGTCAGGATGTAATGACCGCGGCCGATGCTGTCGTCCTTGGCGATGCTCAGGTTCAAGCCTTCGACGCCGATCCACTTGCCCACCCATTTATCGGTGGGTGGCGTTTCGGGTACCAGGGTCGCCTGCACGGACGCGGGGGCGGGCTTGGGGGCTTCTTTCGGCGTTTTATCGCAGGCAGAGAGCAGGGCGAGGGCAGACAGGGCAAACAGGATTTTTTTCATAGCGGCAGGGCCTTGATTAAAAAGTGTGCAACGCCGGGGCGCGCGTGCTGGGTTGGACTCAAATCCACTGATTTAGTGCGCTGTTCGCCCGGTGTTTGGTTATGCTCTTGGGGCAGACGCATGCCCGGCTGCTAGATTACTTCGGTTGAGTGCCACCGTGTTCAGCTCGCCACACAAGAGAATTCAATGACTGTCAGTACCCCGCTTTCCGGCGTCAACCATCCCTTCAAAGGCATCCTGCTGATTGTGCTGGCGACGTTCCTGTTCTCCAGCCACGACGCCCTGTCCAAATACCTGGCCGGGTTCTACCCGATCGTGATGGTGGTGTGGGCGCGGTACATGGTGCACACGCTGCTGATGGCCGGGATCTTCCTGCCGCAATCGGGCCTGCGCGTGCTGCGCAGCAAACGGCCGGGGATGCAGGTGGTGCGGGCGTTGTGCTTGTTGGGCACCAGCCTGTTTTTCACCACGGCGCTGCATTACATCCCGTTGGCGGAAGCCACGGCGGTGAACTTCCTTGCGCCGATCCTGGTGACGGCGCTCTCGGTGCCCCTGCTCGGCGAGCACGTCACGCGTGGCCAATGGCTGGCGGTGATCTGCGGGTTTGTCGGCGTGGTGATCATTATCCATCCGGGCGGTGAGCTGTTCACCCCGGCGGTGCTGTTGCCACTGTGCTCGGCGCTGTTCTTCTGCTTCTACCAACTGCTCACGCGCATCCTCAGCCAATACGACAGCCCCACCACCAGCAACTTCTTCGCCGGCCTGTGCAACACCCTGGTGATGAGTGCGATGGTGCCGTTCTTCTGGCAGGTACCGACCCTGTGGCATGGGGTGATGATGCTGGCGCTGGGCACCTGCGGGATGACTGCGCACTTGATGCTCACCCAGGCGTTCCGCTTCGCGGCGCCGGCCTTGCTGGCGCCGTTCGGCTATTGCCAGATCGTGTTTGCGGGGTTGTTGGGTTGGCTGGTGTTCAGTCATACCCCCGACATGACCACGGTGGTCGGTATCGGGGTGATCTGCATGAGCGGCTTGGCCGCTGCCTGGCAGCAGCGGCGGCGTTGATTACACCTCTACCGTAGGAATCTTGCGCGGCGCCATGAAGTACATCCACACCAGTGCGATGAAATACATCGCCGGAATCAGGGTGAACAACAGCGTGTAGTTGTTGTTG
This sequence comes from Pseudomonas sp. R11-23-07, assembly GCF_003852295.1. Taxonomy (NCBI): domain Bacteria; kingdom Pseudomonadati; phylum Pseudomonadota; class Gammaproteobacteria; order Pseudomonadales; family Pseudomonadaceae; genus Pseudomonas; species Pseudomonas sp. R11-23-07. The sequence goes on along the minus strand of NZ_CP027761.1, from coordinate 4,873,244 downwards.
GTCACGGTCAGGATATGGCCGACGATCTGGGTCATGAACATGCCGCCGATGGCCGCGCACATGCCGCCGAAGCCGAACACCGTGCTCATCATGTGCTTGGGCGTGTAGTCCATCACCAGGCTCCAGATGTTGGCGGTCCAGGCCTGGTGCGCGCCGATGGCCAGGGAGATGGCGAACACCGCGACCCACAATTGGCTGGAGCCGGCCGCCATGATCACGCCGACGATGCAGCAGGCGAACAAGAGCATCGACAGCAGCCGCGCCTTGATCGAGTTCATCCCGCGACCGATCAGGAACGAGGACAGAATGCCGCCGCCCACGCTGCCGAAGTCGGCGGTGAGGTAGATGATGATCAGCGGGATGCCCATCTGCGTCACGTTGATGCCCAGGTTGTATTGCTGGTTCAGGAATGGCGGCAGCCAGTACAGGTAGAACCAGAACACCGGGGCGGTCAGCGAGTACGCCAGGGCGAAGGCCCAGGTGCCGCGCATGCGCAGGATGCGGCTGAACGGTACGCGGGGTTGTTCCGGCTCGACTTCCTGTTGCACGTAGTCCAATTCGGATTGTTTAACGGTGGGATGCTCTTCCGGGTTGTAGTACTTCAAGCCCCACAACACCAGCCAGATACCACCTAGCGCCGACATGCACAGGAACGCCGCCTGCCAGCCCCACACGTGCAGGATCAACGGCAGCAGCATGGGCGTCATCATCGCGCCGACGTTGGTGCCGGCGTTGAAGATACCGGTCGCCACCGCGCGCTCGCCGGCCGGGAACCACAGGCGCGTGGTTTTCACGCACGCCGGGTAGTTGGCGGCCTCGGTCAGCCCGAGGATAAACCGGCAGACCATGAAGCCGACTGCCGAGGTAGCCAGGCCGTGGGCGCCGGTGGCCAGGCTCCACAGCAGCACCGCGCAGAAAAACACGCGCTTGACGCCTACCCGGTCGATCAAGCGGCCCTGCAGCACAAAGCCGATGGCGTAGCCGACCTGGAACCAGAAGTTGATGTTGGCGTAGTCCATCGCCGTCCAGCTCATCTCCTTGGCCAGAATCGGTTGCATCACGCCCAGGGCGGCGCGATCAATGTAGTTGAGGGTGGTGGCGAAGAACACCAGGGCCAGCATGCCCCAGCGGGTTTTACCCACGGCCAGGGCGCCGCGGATCTTGTCGCCGATGCCGGCGTGCGGGGTGCCGGGGCGCGCGGCCAGGGCGGAGTTTTGCAGAGGCATGAGGTCGTACCCGTTTTTGAAATTTTTATGGTGTGTTCTGGGTCTTGATGCAGGTTCGATGGTGCGCAGTGGTTAAAAAGTCGTCAATTCGCCAAAGGGGCATAGTGTTCGATAATCGCACCAAAAACTAACCGGTTCGTACATTTTAATTGCCGCGTGTAGGCTGTGGGCGAATAATTTGCCATAAACAACAATTGCCGGGAGTGACCCATGCAACGTTCCATCGCTACCGTGTCGTTGAGCGGCACCCTGCCGGAAAAGCTCGAAGCCATTGCCGCCGCCGGGTTTGATGGCGTTGAGATTTTTGAAAACGACCTGCTGTACTACGACGGCAGCCCCCGTGAAGTCAGGCAGATGTGCGCCGACTTGGGCATTGCCATCACCCTGTTCCAGCCATTTCGAGACTTCGAGGGCTGCCGCCGTGATCGTCTGGCGCGCAACCTTGAGCGCGCCGAGCGCAAATTCGATCTGATGCAGGAGCTGGGCACCGACTTGGTGCTGGTATGCAGTAATGCCTCGGCCGATTGCGTGGGCGATGAGCGCATCCTGCTGGACGACCTCAGCCTGCTGGCCGAACACGCGGGCCGTCGTGGCTTGCGAATTGGCTATGAAGCGCTGGCCTGGGGCAAGCATGTGAACACCTGGCAGCAGGTATGGAACCTGGTGCGCCAGGTGGATCATCCCAGCCTGGGTGTGCTGCTCGACAGCTTCCACACCTTGTCGCTCAAGGGCGACCCGAGCGCCATCGCCGAAATCCCCGGCGACAAAATCTTCTTCGTGCAAATGGCCGACGCGCCGATCCTGGCCATGGATGTGCTGGAGTGGAGCCGGCATTTTCGCTGCTTCCCCGGCCAGGGTGAGTTCGACCTGGCTGGGTTTCTCGCGCCGATCATCAAGAGTGGCTACACCGGGCCGTTGTCCCTGGAGATTTTCAACGACGGCTTTCGCGCCGCACCGACCCGGGCCAACGCGGCGGATGGTTTGCGCTCGTTGCTGTATCTGGAAGAGAAAACCCGCCAGCGCCTGGCGGCGGAACAACCCGCCGCGCCCGTGGATATCCTGTTCGAGACCCCGGCGGCCAGCGAGTACGACGGCATCGAATTCCTCGAATTTGCGGTGGATGAAAGCCTCGGCGCCAAGCTGACCCATTGGTTGGAACGCCTGGGCTTCGCCAAGGCCGGCCAGCATCGTTCCAAGAACGTGAGCCTGTTGCGCCAGGGCGATATCAACCTGATCCTCAATTGCGAACCTTATTCCTTTGCCCACAACTTTTTCGAGGCCCATGGCCCGTCGCTGTGCGCCACGGCGATGCGGGTCAAGGACAGCGCCAAGGCGTTGGAACGGGCAGTGGCCTACAAGGGCCAGCCCTATCGCGGCCTGGTCGGGCCCAACGAACTGGAGTTGGCGGCCGTACGGGCGCCGGATGGCAGCTTGATTTACCTGGTGGATCAAAGCGAAGGCGGGCTATACGACACCGATTTCAACCTGCAACCCGTCACCGCCAGCGGCGGCTTGCTGCGCATCGACCATATGGCCATGGCCCTGCCGGCCGACAGCCTCGACAGCTGGGTGCTGTTCTACAAAAGCTTGCTGGATTTTGAAGCCGATGACGAAGTGGTGCTGCCCGACCCTTACGGGCTGGTCAAAAGCCGCGCACTGCGCAGCCGCTGCAGTTCGATTCGCCTGCCGCTGAATATTTCCGAGAACCGCAATACGGCGATTTCCCACGCGCTTTCGAGCTATCGCGGCTCGGGCGTGCACCACATTGCCTTCGATTGCGCGGATATTTTCGCCGAGGTGCGCCGGGCCAAGGAGGCTGGGGTGCCGCTGTTGGATATCCCGCTCAACTACTACGATGACTTGGCTGCACGCTTTGATTTCGACGATGAGTTCCTCAGCGAACTGGCGTACTACAACGTGCTGTACGACCGTGACGCCCAGGGCGGTGAGCTGTTTCATGTCTACACCGAAGCCTTCGAGGGCCGGTTTTTCTTCGAGATCATCCAGCGCAAGAACGGCTATGCCGGTTATGGCGCGGCCAATGTGGCGGTGCGTTTGGCGGCAATGGCCAAGTCGCGCAGCGGTGCGGTGCGTCAGGCGCGTTTATAACGGTGGGGAGGTGCTTCCTTCGGGGAGCGCCTCGGCCCATAATCGGGCCTGCATAAAAACGCCGTGAGCGCACCATGACCCTGACTCCCGACCTCCCTGCCGTGTCAGACGCACCGCGCAAGAGTCGCAAGAACAATCCGGAAAAGACCCGCGAGAATATTCTCCAGGAAGCCATTGTCGAGTTCGTTCAGCAGGGCCTGTCCGGCGCCCGCGTGGACGCCATCGCCGAACGCATCCACACCTCCAAGCGCATGATCTATTACTACTTCGGCAGCAAGGAGCAGCTCTACGTCGAGGTGCTGGAGAAGCTCTACGGCGATATTCGCAACACCGAAACGCGCATGAACCTCACGGCCCTGGAACCGCGCGAAGCGATCCGCCGGCTGGTGGAGTTCACCTTCGACCACCATGACCAGAACGTGGATTTCGTGCGCATTGTCAGCATCGAAAATATCCACAACGCCGAGTACGTAAAGCGCACCAGTACGATCAAGGACATGAACAGCAAAATTCTCGAGGGGCTCGGTGAGACCCTGCGTCGCGGCGCTGAAATGGGGCTGTTTCGCGAAGGGTTGGAGCCGCTGGATGTGCATCTGTTGATCAACTCATTCAGTTTTTACCGTGTCTCCAACCGGCATACCTTCAGTGAGATCTTTCAGATTGAACTGTCGGATGAGGCGATCAAGCAGCGGCATCGGGAGATGATCTGCGAGTCGGTGTTGCGTTATCTGCAAGCTTGAGAACTGGCTGTACGCGGTCAATGTGGGAGGGGGCTTGCTCCCGATAGCGGTGTGTCAGCCACCCCATGTTGCGCTGACAGACCGCTATCGGGAGCAAGCCCCCTCCCACATTTTCGGCCCGGTTTCTACTGCTGGCTGTTCATGCTCTGAAAGTGCGCCAACATCCTGCCAGCATCCGCCGCCTCACCACTGAACAACTCAAACGCCTTCACCGCCTGAAACACCGCCATATTGCCGCCATCCAACGTGCGGCAACCCAAGGCGCGTGCGTCGCGCAGCAACTCGGTTTCCAATGGGAAATACACGATTTCCGCCACCCATAACCCTGCATGTAATAACGCGGCGGGCACCGGTGTGCCGGGCAGCTTGGCCATGCCCATTGGTGTGGTGTTGACCAGGCCGTCCGCCTGCGCCATGGCGTTGGTCAAGTCGCTGCCGACCTGGGCGCGACCGGTGCCAAAACGCCGGGCGAGGTTATCCACAAGCTCGCGGGCGCGGAGGCTGTCCAAGTCAAAAATGCTCAGCTGTTCAACGCCCTCGGCCAGCAGCGCGTGCGCCACCGCCGCGCCTGCACCGCCGGCGCCCATCTGCACCACGCGCTGGCGTGGCACATCATTCAAGTTGCGTCGGAAACCCTCGGCGAACCCCAGGCAATCGGTGTTATGGCCGATGCGCTTGCCGTCCTTGAATACCACGGTGTTGACCGCGCCAATGCCCTTTGCCTCGTCGGACAATTCATCGAGCAACGGCAGGATCGCTTGCTTGCACGGGTAGGTAATGTTCAAACCGGTGAAGTGCATCTGCTCGGCGGCACGCAGCAGTTCGGGAAGGGCGTGGCTGTTCAGGCGCAGCGCTTCCAGGTCGATCAGGCGATACAGGTAGCGCAGGCCCTGGGCGTCACCTTCCTGTTCATGCAGGGCGGGCGTGCGGGAAGCCTGGATGCCGGCGCCGATCAGGCCGGCGAGAACGCGGGGTTTCATCAGGCGCATCCTTTCAACGAGTGGCTGAAATGTTCCAGGGCCAAGTGGTAGCCATGGCTGCCAAACCCGGCCAGCACCGCCTTGGCGATGGGCGAGACAAAGGAGTGATGACGAAACGCCTCACGGGCGTGCACGTTGGACAAATGCACCTCGATCACCGGCACTTCGCTGGCCACCAGCGCATCACGAATCGCCACCGAGGTATGAGTCCAGGCCGCCGGGTTAATCACGATCCCGGCGCAACGGGCGCGGGCGGCGTGGATCCAGTCGAGCAGTTCGCCCTCGTGGTTGGTCTGGCGAAACTCGATGGTCAGCCCGAGTTTTTCCGCGCTGCGCCCGCACAGGGCGGCAATGTCGGCCAAGGTTTCGTGGCCATAGGTGGCAGGCTCGCGGGTACCGAGCAGGTTGAGATTGGGGCCATTGAGCACCAGCACGATGGGTGGCATAGAAGGTCTCCGCAGTTCTTCTTGGTTATGCGGATAAAATGTACTGGTTGGTTAATTTGGTCAATGAACGACGGCGGTTGTGTTCGATTATCGAACTTTTAATTCATTGCGCAGGGAGGATCGCGTGTGGGAGGCGGCGAGAGCCGCCCCACACCGGTAACAGCGCGCGGCAGATTATCGACGGGTCAGCAACACACCCGATTCCATATGGTGCGTCCACGGGAACTGGTCAAACATCGCGCATTGAGTAATGCGGTGCGTGTCGTGCAGCTGTGCGATGTTCGCCGCCAACGTCTCCGGGTTGCAGGAGATGTACAGGATGTTGTCGAAGCGCCGGGTCAGTTCGCAGGTGTCCGGGTCCATGCCGGCGCGGGGCGGGTCGACGAAGACGCTGCCGAATTCGTAGCTTTTCAGGTCGATGCCATGCAGACGGCGGAACGGGCGCACTTCATTCAGGGCCGCGGTGAGTTCTTCGGCGGAGAGGCGCACCAGGGTGACGTTATCCACGGCATTTTCATCGAGGTTGCTCAGGGCCGCATTCACCGAGGTCTTGCTGATTTCGGTGGCCAGCACGTTACGCACGCGGGTCGCCAGCGGCAGGGTGAAATTGCCGTTGCCGCAGTACAGCTCCAGCAAGTCGTCCGGGCGATCACCCAGGGCGTCGTAAGCCCAGTTGAGCATCTTCTGGTTCACCGTGCCGTTGGGCTGGGTGAAGGCGCCTTCGGGTTGGCGGTAGCTGAAGGTGCGGCCACCGACCTCGAGTTTTTCCACCACGTAGTCGCGGCCGATCACATCGCGCTTGCCCTTGGAGCGGCCAATGATGCTCACGTTCAGCTCAGCCGCCAGCTTGTTCGCTGCGGTGTGCCAGTGTTCATCCAGCGGGCGGTGATAGCACAGGGTGATCATCGCGTCGCCGGCCAGGGTGGTGAGGAATTCCACCTGGAACAGTTTGTGGCTCAGGGCGGCGCTGGCTTGCCAGGCGGCCTTGAGCTGCGGCATCAACTGGTTGATGCGCTGGCTGGCGATGGGAAACGCTTCGATCAGGATCGGCGTGCGCTTGTCGTCCTGGGCGAACATCGCGTAGTGGCGCTCGCCGCCTTCGCGCCACAGGCGAAACTCCGCGCGCAGGCGGAAGTGCTGCAGCGGCGAGTCGAAGACCTGCGGCTCGGGGGCGTCGAACGGTGCCAGCAGGTCACGCAGGCGCGTGACCTTGTCTTGCAGTTGAGCGGTGTAGTGTGCGGCGTCGAAAGTCATGCGTTGAACCAGCCCAGCTTGATCACGAACAGAATCGACAGAATCACCAGGGCCGGGTTCAGCTCACGGTAGCGGCCCGAAAGCAGCTTGATGGCGGTCCAGGCGATGAAACCGAAGGCGATGCCGTTGGCGATGGAGTAAGTGAAGGGCATCGCCAGGGCGGTGATTACCACCGGCGCGGCCACAGTAATGTCATCCCAGTCGATTTCGGCCAGGCCGGACGTCATCAAGACGGCCACGAACAGCAGCGCCGGCGCGGTGGCGAAGGCCGGTACGCTGGCCGCCAGCGGTGAGAAGAACAGCGCCAGCAGGAACAGGATCGCGACCACGATGGCGGTCAAGCCGGTACGGCCACCGGCGCTCACGCCAGCGGCAGATTCGATGTAGCTGGTGGTGGTCGAAGTACCCAGCAGCGAGCCGGCCATGGCCGCCGTACTGTCGGCGATCAGCGCACGGCCCATTTTCGGCATGTGGCCGTCCTTGCCCATCAGGCCGGCGCGCTTGGCGACGCCGATCAGGGTGCCGGAGTTGTCGAACAGGTCGACGAACAGGAACGCGAAGATCACGCTGACCAGGCCGATGTCCAGCGCGCCCTTGATATCCAGTTGCAGGAAGGTCGGGGCCAGGGACGGTGGCATCGAGGTCACGCCGCCGAACGGGGTGAAGCCCATCACAATGGACACGATGGTCACCGCCAGGATGCCGATCAGAACCGCACCACGCACGGCCAGGGCTTCCAGGGCCACGATCAGCACAAAACCGAGGGTGGCCAGGATCGGCGCCGGTTGTTTCAGGTCGCCCAGGCCCACCAGCGTGGCCGGATTGGCGACCACGATACCGGCGTTGTGCAAGGCGATCAGCGCCAGGAACAGGCCGATACCGGCGGCAATCGCCGAGCGCAGGGGCAGGGGAATGCTGTTGATGATCCACTCACGGATACGGAAGATCGACAGCAGGAAGAACAGCACCGCCGAAATGAACACCGCGCCCAATGCCACCTGCCAAGTGTGGCCCATGTGCAGGACCACGGTGTAGGTGAAGAAGGCATTGAGGCCCATGCCCGGCGCGAGGGCGATCGGGTAGTTGGCGATCAGGCCCATCACGGTCGAACCGATGGCCGCCGCCAGGCAGGTCGCGACAAACACCGCGCCCTTGTCCATGCCGGTTTCGCCGAGGATGCTCGGGTTCACGAACAGGATGTAGGCCATGGCCAGGAATGTCGTGATACCCGCGAGAATCTCGGTGCGCACGTTGGTGTTGTGGGCTTTGAGTTGAAACAGCTTTTCCAGCATGCCGGCTCCCTGTGACGCTATCTTGCGTCGTGATTTGTTGACCTCTAAGTCAAAGCACAAACTGCGCCAAGCGCTTGTGGCTTCAGAGAGGATCGGAAAAAGCGGCGCATCATACCAGCAGCCGAGGCTGTGTGGCGCATGGCCTTGAGGCATACTGCGCCGACGTTCAACAGCAGGTCATCGACAGCATGAAAAAAGCCAACGCGTGGAGTCTAGCTCTGATCCCTTGTCTGAGCCTGTGGCTCGGCGCGGCACCGGTGTGGGGCGCGGCTGCACCGGCCTTGAGCGAGGTGCGGGTGTTCAAGGTCGAATCGGCGAAGTGCAGCGAGACCATTCCGGACCGTGTGCAGACCACCCAGATGTGCGAGCACCGTGGGCCGACGAAGGTCTCGGTAATGGAAGTCGGCCTGGGCAACAGCCCGATGGGCCGCTTCAATGGCGCCGAGTTGAACGGGCAGCGCACGGCGGTGTGCCAGGTGGGCAACATCAGTGAGGCCTGTAACGGCGTGGGCACGCTGATGGGCTACATCTATGTGTTTGACCTCAACGTGCAAGCCCAGGGTTGGTTCGAATTCACCAACACCTCGATCAATCCTCCGCAAAACACCCTGAAAGCCCAGCTCAATATCCGCTGATCAATTGGCTTGAACGCTCAAAACCCTGGGAAGTCGTACCCCTGAGACGGCGATTTCCCTGAACGCCGCGGATGTACATCAACCCGTGAGGTGTTTATGAGCGCGACCCCCAATGGCGCGGCGGCCCAGCCGTTCGTCGCCCACCCGATACGCTTGACCTTGAATGGCCAGGATCGCCAATTGAGTGTGTTGCCCTGGACCACCTTGCTGGACCTGCTGCGCGAACAATTGGACCTGATCGGCAGCAAAAAAGGCTGCGACCACGGCCAGTGCGGCGCGTGCACCGTCTTGCGTGACGGCAAGCGCGTAAACGCCTGCCTGACCCTGGCCGTGATGTGCGACGGCGCCGAGCTGACCACTATCGAAGGCCTGGCCGACGGCGATCAGTTGCACCCGATGCAGCAAGCCTTCATCAAGCACGATGCCTTCCAATGCGGCTACTGCACCCCCGGCCAGATTTGCTCGGCGGTCGGCCTGGCCAACGAAGGCCGCGCCCACGACAGTGCCCAGGTGCAGGAATTGATGAGCGGCAATCTGTGCCGCTGCGGTGCCTACAGCAATATCCGCGCGGCCATCGAAGAGGCGCTGCCGGCGTGCGGCAACCGGGGAGGTGAGCAATGAACCCCTTCCATTACAGCAAACCGGCCGACGTGCACGAGGCGGTGCACCTGAGCAGCGCGGCATCGCGCTTCATTGCCGGGGGCACCAACCTGCTGGACCTGATGAAAGAGAACATCAGCCGCCCCGAACACTTGATCGATATCACCGGGCTGCCGCTCAATGCCATCGAAGAAACCGCCGACGGCGGCCTGCGCATCGGCGCGCTGGTCAGTAATGCCGATCTGGCCTGGCACCCGCTGATTGAGCAGCGTTACCCATTGCTGTCCCAAGCCATTCTTGCCGGGGCCTCGCCGCAACTGCGCAACATGGCCAGTACCGGTGGCAACCTGCTGCAGCGCACCCGTTGCTACTATTTCTATGACGCCACGGTGCCGTGCAACAAGCGTGAGCCCGGCAGCGGCTGCCCGGCGCGCACCGGCTTGAACCGCATCCATGCGATCCTCGGCGCCAGCGAGCAGTGCGTCGCCACCCACCCTTCGGACATGTGCGTGGCCCTGGCGGCGCTGGAGGCGCGGGTGCATGTCGAAGGGCGCGGCGGGGCGCGGGTCATCGAGTTCGCCGACTTCCACCGCCTGCCCGGCGATGCACCGCAACGCGACAACCAATTGGCCGACGATGAACTGATCACCGCCATTGAATTGCCTGCCGATAACCTGGCCCGCCACAGCCACTACCTGAAAATCCGCGACCGTGCGTCCTACGCGTTCGCGCTGGTGTCGGTTGCCGCCGCGTTGGAATTGAACGGCGACGAGATCATCGACGCCCGCCTGGCCCTTGGCGGTGTGGCGCACAAACCCTGGCGCGACCGCGCGGTAGAGGCGTCGCTGATAGGCCGCCGCGTCAGCCGCGAAACCTTCAGTAACGCTGCCGATGCCCTGCTGCAGGATGCCGAGCCGCTGCAACACAACGGCTTCAAGATCAAGCTGGCGCGCCGCGCAATCATTCGTGCACTGAGCGACGCTGCGGTCGCAGGAGAACAGCCATGAGCGCCATCGGCAAACCCCTGGACCGTGTCGACGGTCTGCTCAAGGTCACCGGCAAAGCGCGTTATGCCGGTGAATTTCCCGAGGACGGCCTGCTGCATGGCAGCGTGGTGTCGAGCACGATCGCCAAAGGCCGTGTCCTGCGCATCGATGCCTCAAGGGCCCTGGCACTGCCGGGTGTGGCGGAGGTCATCCATCACCTCAATCGCCCGAAAATTGCCAGCTACGACGATGCGTTCGCCGATGCAGATGCCGCCGATGGCTCGCCATTTCGCCCGCTGTATAACGACCGCGTGCTCTACAGCGGCCAGCCCCTGGCCCTGGTGATCGCCGATAACCTGGAGCTGGCGCGGCATGCCGGCTCGCTGGTCGACATCGAATACGCGGCGGAAGATTTCGAAACCGACCTGATCGCTCAGCAGCAATCGGCTCACCCTTCGCCCCAGACACCGCCCGGGCCGCGTGGCAACTTCCAGGCCGAATGGGCGGGTGCCGCCATCAGCCTCGATCTGCACTACAGCACGCCCATCGAACACCATAACCCCATGGAACCCCACGCCAGCACCGTGCTGTACCAGCCCGACGGCACCCTGCATATCCACGACAAAACCCAGGGCCCGCAGAACTGCCAGGCGTATGTGCAAAAAGTCTTTGGCCTGGATAAGAGCCAGGTACGCATCTTCGCCGCGTTCGTCGGTGGCGCCTTTGGTTCGGGCCTGCGCCCGCAGTACCAATTGCCGCTGGCGGTGATGGCATCGCTGGCGCTCAAGCGCTCGGTGCGCGTGACCCTGACCCGTCAACAGATGTTCACCTTCGGCTACCGCCCGCGCACCTTGCAGCGCTTGCAGATGGGCGCCGCCGCCAACGGGCGCTTGCTGGCCCTGGGGCATACCGCGATTGGACAGACTTCGCGCTTCGAGGATTTCAGCGAACACGTGGTGGAATGGAGCGGCATGCTCTACCACTGCGATAACGTGCAATTGACCTACAAGCTGGTGCCGCTGGACGTCTTCACCCCACTGGACATGCGCGCTCCCGGTGCCGCCCTGGGCGTGATCGGCCTGGAATGCGCCATGGACGAACTGGCCTGCGCCCTGGCCATCGACCCGGTGCAACTGCGCCTGATCAACTACGCCGAACGTAACCAAAATGAAGACAAGCCCTGGTCGAGCAAGGCCCTGCGCGAGTGTTACAGCGAAGGTGCCGAGCGTTTTGGCTGGAGCCAGCGCAACCCCGAACCGCGCAGCATGCGCGACGGCCGCCAGTTGATCGGCTGGGGCATGGCCGGTGGTGTATGGGAAGCCATGCAGATGAAAGCCAGCGCCAAGGCGCGCCTCGATACGAGCGGCAAACTCACCGTCAGCAGCGCCACCACCGATATCGGCACGGGCACCTACACCGTGATGACCCAGATCGCGGCGCAGGCCAGCGGTGTGGCGGTGGAGGACGTGGTGTTTTTGCTCGGTGATTCCTCACTGCCTACCGCGCCGCTGCAAGGTGGTTCGTTTACCGTGTCGTCCGTCGGCACCGCCGTGCAGCAAGCCTGCGAGGCCTTGACCGCCAAACTGCTGGCCGTTGCCCGGCAGACTTACCCGGTGTTCCAGGATGCCGAGTCCGTGCGCTTTGAAGACGGCCAACTGCACACCGGCGACGTGAGTGTGTCGTTGGCCCAACTGGTCAAGGACAGCGGCGAGGACGCGCTTGAGGTGCAGGTCGACAGCGAGCCCGACAAGAAGCGCGAGGGCTATGCCACGGCCACCCATTCGGCGGTGTTCGTCGAAGTACGGGTAGATGAAGACTTGGGCACCATCAAGGTCAGCCGCGTAGTCAGCGCGATTGCGGCCGGGCGCGTGGTCAATCCGAAAATGGCGCGCAGCCAGATCCTCGGCGGGGTGGTGTGGGGCATCGGCATGGCGCTGCACGAAGAGACTCAGGTCGACCATCAGCTGGGTCGCTACATGAACCACAGCCTGGCCGAGTACCACATCCCGGTGAATGCCGATATCGGTGAGATTGACGTGGTGTTTGTCGAAGAGCACGACCAGATCGTCAATGCGCTCGGGTCCAAGGGCGTGGGCGAAATCGGCATTGTCGGGGTGGCGGCGGCGGTGGCGAATGCGATCTATCACGCCACTGGCAAGCGGGTCCGGGAGTTTCCGATCACCCTGGACAAAGTGCTCTAAAACACACCGCGTAACTCATGTGGGAGGGGGCTTGCTCCCGATGACGGAGTATCAGTCGAGGATGATGTGACTGATCTACCGCTATCGGGGGCAAGCCCCCTCCCACATTTATCTTGTTCAAGGCTCAGGTTATGCGGTGGGCTTCAGCCCGGGCTCTTCCACCGGCACATGCATCCGGTCCCGATTGGCCAGGGTCGGGAACAGCTTGATCCACACCCCGGTCACTACCAGCGTACCAATCCCGCCCATGACGACGGCGGGCACGGTGCCGAACCAATGGGCGGTGATCCCTGATTCGAACTCACCCAATTGATTGGATGCACCGATAAACAGGCCGTTGACTGCGCTCACCCGGCCGCGCATCTCATCCGGCGTTTCCAACTGCACGAACGAAGCCCGGATCACCATGCTGATCATATCCGCCGCGCCCAGCACCACCAGCACCCCCAGGGAAAACCAGAACGAGGTCGACAGCCCGAACGCGATGGTTGCCACGCCGAACACCCCGACTGCGGTGAACATCACGCGGCCGACCTTGCGGTCCACCGAGAAACGCGCCAGCCACAACGACATCAACAGCGCCCCCACCGCCGGTGCCGAGCGCAACAGGCCCAGGCCCCAGGGGCCTGTCAGCAGGATGTCCTTGGCGAACACCGGCAACAACGCGGTGGCGCCGCCCAGCAGCACGGCAAACAGGTCCAGGGAAATGGCGCCGAGGATGTCCGGGCGGCTGCGGATAAAGCGAATCCCGGCCAGCAGCGAATCCAGGGTGGCCTTGCCTTTGTTCAGCGGCGTCTGGCGCGCAGGCAGGTTCAGGGTCAAGCCGCAGGCGATCAGGTACAGCACCACCGTCGGGCCGTACACCCAAACGCTGCCGAACGCATAGAGCAAACCACCGAGGGCCGGGGCGACGATCGTCGCCAATTGCTGGGCCGATTGCGACGAGGCCACGGCCCGGGGGAACAGCGCGCTGGGCACGATACTCGGCAGCAGCGCCTGGGTGGTGGGCATTTCGAATGAACGCGCGGCGCCCAGCAGGAAAGCGAGGATGAAGATCATCTCGCGGGTCACGTTGCCGGTCAGGCCGCCGATGGCCAGGGACAGGGCAATCAGCGCCTGTACGGTCTGGCAGATGGCGGCGACTTTGCGTCGCTCATAGCGATCGGCCACATGCCCGGTGTGCAGCATGAACAGCACGCGCGGCACGAACTCCACCAGGCCGACCAGCCCCAGGTCCAGCACATTGCCAGTCAGTTGGTAGAGGTTCCAGCCGATGGCCACGGTCAGCATCTGGAAGCCGCTGGCGGTAAAGATCCGCGCCAGCCAGAACGCGATGAAGGGGCGGTGGTGACGTAACAGTAACGCAGGTTCACTGGGCATTGGGAGTACAGATCGGGGCCTAAAGGAACGGCGAGATTAGCATCATGCTGTAACAAATAGTTGCAATAACCCTGGTGAGGCAAGCTGTCACGCGGCAAAAGACCACACAACCGGGCAGCGCAAATGGGACTACTCTTTCAACGATGCTTGATCCAGATCAACACCCGCATCGGGATTGTTCTGGCGGCCGAAAGGCCAGATTCCCTACGTGACGGGTAAAAAAAGAAACGAATTGAAATTCGTCACACTCCATATCCGTGGGGGCAGTGGGTGCAGGCTCCGAGCCCGCAGCCGGTATTACCTGACAGAGGAAGACTTATGTTCGGTTTGGAGGCGCTAGATCTCGCCCGAATTCAATTTGCGTTCACCATCTCGTTTCACATCCTGTTCCCGGCGATCACCATCGGCCTGGCCAGTTACCTTGCGGTGCTGGAGGGTTTGTGGCTCAAGACCCGTAACGACACCTACCGCGACCTCTACCATTTCTGGTCGAAGATCTTTGCCGTCAACTTCGGCATGGGCGTGGTCTCGGGCCTGGTCATGGCTTATCAGTTCGGCACCAACTGGAGCCGCTTCTCCGACTTCGCCGGCGCCGTCACCGGGCCGCTGCTGACGTACGAAGTGCTCACCGCCTTCTTCCTCGAGGCGGGTTTCCTCGGCGTGATGCTGTTCGGCTGGAACAAGGTGGGGCGCAACCTGCACTTCTTCTCCACCGTGATGGTGGCTATCGGTACGCTGATCTCGACCTTCTGGATCCTCTCATCCAACAGCTGGATGCAGACGCCACAAGGCTTTGAAATCGTCGATGGCCGCGTGATCCCCACCGATTGGTTCGCCGTGGTCTTCAACCCATCGTTCCCCTATCGCCTGGCGCACATGGCTACTGCGGCCTTCGTGGCCACGGCGTTCTTCGTCGGCTCGTCGGCGGCCTGGCACCTGCTGCGCGGCAAGGACAACCCGGCGATCCGCAAGATGCTCTCGATGGCGATGTGGATGGCCCTGATCGTTGCGCCTATTCAGGCGGTGATCGGCGACTTCCACGGCCTTAACACCTTGAAGCACCAGCCGGCAAAAATTGCCGCGATTGAAGGCCACTGGGAAAACATCGGCAATGAACCCACGCCGCTGATCCTCTTCGGCTGGCCGGACATGAAGGCTGAAAAAACCAAGTACGCGGTGGAAATTCCCTACTTGGGCAGCCTGATCCTGACCCACTCGTTGGATAAACAGGTGCCGGCGCTCAAGGAATTCCCGCCTGAAGACCGTCCTAATTCGACCGTGGTGTTCTGGTCGTTCCGGGTCATGGTCGGCCTGGGCTTCCTGATGATCTTCACCGGCTTGTTCAGCCTGTGGCTGCGCCGGGGCGACAAGATGTACACGTCCAAGCCGTTCCTGTACCTGGCCTTGTGGATGGGCCCGTCCGGCCTGATCGCGATTCTCGCCGGTTGGTTCACCACTGAAATCGGTCGCCAGCCGTGGGTGGTCTACGGGCTGATGCGCACGGCGGATGCGTCCTCCGGGCATAGCCTGGCGCAGATGACCATCACCCTGGTGCTGTTTGTGGTGGTGTACTTCGCGCTGTTCGGTGCGGGCCTGGGTTACATGATGCGTCTGGTGCGCAAAGGGCCTGTGATTCAAGAAGAAGTCACCGAGCCGACCCATGGTGGTCCTGGCCAGAAACGTACACCGGCCCGTCCGCTGTCCGCTGCCGATGATGGCACCGACAACGACCACGACGACATCCAGCACAAGGGGAATTGAGATGGGCATTGATCTGCCGCTGATCTGGGCTGTGATCATCATTTTCGGGATCATGATGTACGTGGTCATGGACGGTTTCGACCTGGGGATCGGCATCCTGTTTCCGTTCGTACCGGGCAAGACCGACCGCGACGTCATGATGAACACCGTGGCACCGGTGTGGGACGGCAATGAAACCTGGCTGGTATTGGGCGGCGCGGGACTGTTTGGTGCGTTCCCGCTGGCCTATTCGGTGGTGTTGTCGGCGTTGTACCTGCCGCTGATCCTGATGCTGATCGGGCTGATCTTTCGTGGCGTGGCCTTTGAGTTCCGCTTCAAGGCCAAGGACCACAAGCGTCACCTGTGGGACAAGGCGTTTATCGGCGGTTCGCTGACGGCCACGTTCTTCCAGGGCGTGGCGCTGGGGGCGTTTATCGATGGGATTCCGGTGGTCAACCGCCAGTTCGCCGGAGGCTCGCTGGACTGGCTCACGCCGTTCACGATGTTCTGTGGCGTGGCATTGATCGTGGCGTATGCGCTGCTCGGCTGCACCTGGCTGATCATGAAGACTGAAGGCAAGTTGCAGGAACAGATGCACAACCTGGCGCGGCCGCTGGCCTTCGTGGTGTTGGCCGTGATCGGTATCGTCAGTATCTGGACACCGCTGACCCACCCGGAAATCGCTTCTCGCTGGTTCACCCTGCCGAACCTGTTCTGGTTCCTGCCGGTGCCGGTGCTGGTACTGGTGACCATGTACGGGCTGATCCGCGCCGTGGCACGCAATGCGCACTACACGCCGTTCCTGCTGACGCTGGTATTGATTTTCCTGGGTTATAGCGGCCTGGGGATCAGCCTGTGGCCGAACATCATTCCACCGTCGGTATCGATCTGGGACGCCGCCGCACCGCCGCAAAGCCAGGGCTTCATGCTGGTAGGCACCCTGTTCATCATCCCGTTCATCCTGGGCTACACCTTCTGGAGCTACTACGTGTTCCGGGGCAAGGTCACCCACGAAGACGGTTATCACTAGGAGGGTCGCGACATGGCGGGCAAACCTTCGTTGCACGACATCGAACAGGCCGAGAAACAGCCGCTGTGGCGGCGTCTTGGGTGGTTGGCGATGATCTGGACCGGCAGTGTGCTGGCCCTGTTTATCGTCGCCAGCCTGATGCGCATGTTCATGAATGCAGCGGGCCTTACCACGCACTGACATCCCGATCCGGGCCGTGCGGCCCGGCTCTTTCGGCCCTGTTCTTCTATAGAAGGCAGGGCTTTTTTTATTTGCGCGCCTTGAGAATGACGAACTTGGGCGTGGCCGCCACCTGTTCGACGCCGCGGAACAGGCGCGCCAATTTGCTGTGATAACCCAGGTGACGGTTACCCACGATATACAACGCGCCGCCCACCACCAGGGCTTCCCGCGCCTGCTGGAACATGCGCCAGGCGAGGAAATCGCCCACCACCTGCTGCTGGTGAAACGGCGGGTTGCACAGCACCACGTCCAACGACTGCGCTTGCTGGCCGGCCAGGCCGTCGTCGGCACGCACGATCACGTTGCGTTCACCCAGGGCGGCCTGCCAATTTTCGGTGGCGGACTGCACCGCCATGAACGACTCATCCACCAGGGTGTAGTGCGCGTCGGGGTTGTGCAGCGCGCTGGCAATCGCCAATACGCCGTTGCCGCAGCCCAGGTCCGCCACGCGGGCGCTGCCCAGGTTGTTCGGTAGGTGCGGCAGAAAAGCGCGCGTGCCGATGTCCAGGCCTTCGCGGCAGAACACGTTGGCGTGGTTGAGCAGTTCGATGGCCGGCGTATCCAGCGTGTAGCGGGTAGGGTAGGGCGATACTGCCGCAGGGCGATCGGCAACGGTGGCGATCAGCAGCCGTGCCTTTTTGACCGCAAGCGTGGCGTGCATCGGCCCGATATAACGTTCCAACAACTCACCGGCGGCGCGTGGCAGGTGTTTGAGCATAGCCCCGGCGATCACTTCGGCGCCCGGCGTCAACTGCCCCTGCAGCCGAATCAACTGTTCTTCCAGCAGCGCCAGGGTTTTTGGCACACGCAGCAGCACCCGATCGAAAGGCCCGACCAGTACCTGGCTGGACGGCACGAACGCCACTGCATCAAACGCTTTGCCGTTGCGCACCAGGTTTTTCTCAAGGCCCTGGGCGGCGAGAAACGAGTCCCCGCTGGAGGTCACCTGCACCCGGCCTTCAAGGCTGGCCGCGAGCGCACCGAAGCTGTCATTGAGCACCAGCACACGGGTCGCCGCGTTGGGTTGCTGGCTGGCGAGGTGACTGAGCAGGTACTCATCGGCGGCATCGAAGGCTTGCAGCGGGTCATTGGATTGCTCGGGCTGACGAATCAAATCGAGTTGAGCGAAGGGGCTGTCAAGCAGGGGCATGGCGGGGGAGGCTCTGGGTAATCGACGGAACCGTCTGAGTGAACAGCGAAGCAACCTCTGAAAGGGCAGCATCAACACTCAGAATTGGCCGTAAATGTTACTTTTTTTTGACCGCGATGACATGCGGTGTTTCTGGTCAGGGCTAAAACAGTCCTGCTTTAGAGGCGCTGAGCACGGCCTGGATCTTATTGTGAACCCCCAATTTCTTGAAGGTACTGCTGATGTGAAAGCCTACCGTGCGCTCGGACAGGCAGAGAATCGCGGCGATCTCGGAAGCGGTCTTGCCCATGGCGGACCACTTGAGCACTTCCGTTTCGCGTGCGGTTAACTTGCTGGGCGCGTTGACATGGGTTTCGTCGGCGTATTTCTTTGCCACGACCGCATGCATCGCATGGCAGAGCCACAATACCTGGCCGGCTTTTTCGTAAAGCTCTTCAGGGCTGACCTCGTCTTTGCCACGCGCCAGGGTCAGCATGCTGAACACGCCCTGAAAGTCATGGACCGCTTGGGTCCAGCCTAAGTGAACGCCAGACGACTGAGCCAATTTCCACAACTGAGGCGCCTGACTGAAGGTCTTTTCGTTCCAGACAAGGGGCAGCACACTATTTTTACAATGGGATACAACGGGATCGATATCGAAGAAGTGCGCTTGTTGGTAAAGACTCCTCCATTCACTTGGATGATTACTAAGATGAATGGGCTCTGTTTGATTGCTTTGGGCCTGGGTACTCATCGTAAATGAGCAATATTGAAACCCCAGTTCGTAGGTGTGATTAACGACCATTTCAAACACGCTGGTGATTTCGCTCTCGCCTTCCAGCTTGGGCAGCCGTGTATTGCGCCATCTGACCATCGGTAACTCTCCACAGGTTTCCATGTGCCTTGGGTACGTCCAGATCCCAGTGCTGCTCGAAACCAAGTGTAGGAGAGGTCCTACAAATGAGCCTTAAAATATTTTTATTTGTTGGCTTGTTTTAGGCCTTCAACGCTGAACACGGAGTCAGATTTTGTAGGCGTTAGTGGGGGAGGGTTTGTTTTTTCAAGAGCTTGTAAATGCTATCAAAATGATAGCTCTTGCCGGCTCGACTTCAACTTGTGGTGTACTGCAAGTGCGTTAATAGCGAAATATTTAGTTCGATGCAGCGCGGCGCTGATTTGCCACTTTTGTCATAACGCTGAAACATCGTCGCTGCTGGGATGGCGGTAATGCCAGTACAAATCAACGGTGTTTGCGCGGCCTGCTTTGGGGGACACTAAGGCTCTGTGCAAAACGGAGCCTCCCATGACGGCCAGTGCTGAAAAATTTACCCGCCAGACCTTGCTCGACGTGCAATCGCTGACCCCCAGCCTCTTCACCCTGCGTACCACGCGCGACGCCGGTTTTCGGTTTACCGCCGGCCAGTTCGTGCGCCTGGGCGTCACCAAGGCGGATGGCAGTACCGTATGGCGCGCTTACTCCATCGTGTCTTCGCCGTTTGACGAACACCTCGATTTTTTTTCCATTGTCGTTCCGGGGGGCGAGTTCACCAGTGAGTTAAGCCGCCTTAAGGTGGGCGATACCTTGCTGGTGGAGCGCCAGGCCACCGGCTTCCTGACCTTGAACCGCTTTGTAGACGGGCGTGATCTGTGGCTGTTGGGCACCGGTACCGGTGTGGCGCCGTTCCTGTCGATCCTGCAGGATTTCGAGGTATGGGAGAAATTCGAGCGTATCGTCCTGGTGTACAGCGCCCGAGAGGCCAAGGAGCTGGCGTACCAATCGCTGATCACTGAACTGGGCGCGCGTGACTACCTGGCCGACTATGCCCACAAGCTCATCTACATCCCTATCGTCACCCGTGAACGGCATCCGGGCGCGTTGAATGGGCGCATCACCACGTTGATCGAGAACGGCGAACTGGAGCGCGCGGCCGGCGTCGAGCTGACCCCGGAGCACTCCCGGGTGCTGATTTGCGGCAACCCGCAGATGGTCGACGACACTCGCCAGTTGCTCAAACAGCGCGATATGCAACTGAGCCTGAGCCGACGCCCGGGCCAGGTGGCGGTGGAAAACTACTGGTAAAAAAAAAGGCGCCTCACGAGGCGCCTTTTACGTTGAGCCGCAGGTCAGAGCGGTTTGTCATGCTGTGCCTTGAGCAAATCGCGGATCTCGCCCAGCAGCACCTCTTCCTTGGTCGGCGTCGGCGGCAAGCTCGGGGCTACGGCCTCTTCGCGCTTGAGGCGATTGATGGCCTTTACACCCATGAAGATGGCGAAGGCGACGATCAAAAAGTCGACCACGCTCTGGATGAACTTGCCGTACGCCAGCACCACAGCGGGTACGTCGCCTTGCGCGGCTTTAAGCGTGATTGCCAGGTCGCCGAAGTCCACGCCACCGATCAACAGGCCGAGCGGCGGCATCACCACGTCCCCTACAAATGAGGAAACAATTTTGCCGAACGCGGCGCCGATGATGATACCGACGGCCATGTCGACCACATTACCTTTGACCGCAAAGGCCTTGAACTCACTGATCACGCCCATAAGTTATTCCTTGTTACAGATGAGAAGGGTGGAGGTCAGTGTAAGTCAGTCGTAGCGGGCTCGCGCGACACAACCGTTAACACTGTTGGTTTTTATCGACACATTAAATCGCAATTAGTTTGCAAAGTGCCACCAATCGCGCGCGAAATACGCCGTATTTCAGCGGGTTACCATATTTTTTTCTCAATCGGCCCTGTGGTGTTTTTCTATTTATCTTCTGACCCGCAGGTCACTAGCCTCTGGCAAGCACAACTGAATGTGCACTAAAAAAACCAGAGGAAACCTTGATGAACATTTCAATCAACCGCAGGCCCGTGTCCGCGCGCCATGCGCTGGCGTTGGTGACCGCCAGCCTGCTGACCCTCTCCGTGCAGGCCGCCAACCTGACCCGCGATAACGGCGCCAACGTTGGGGATAACCAGAATTCGCAGACCGCCGGCGCCAATGGCCCCGTGTTGCTGCAGGATGTCCAACTGATTCAGAAGCTGCAGCGCTTCGACCGCGAACGCATCCCCGAGCGCGTGGTTCACGCTCGTGGTACGGGCGCCCATGGCACGTTCACCGTCACTGACAACCTCAGCGACCTGACCAAGGCCAAGGTGTTCGCCGCCGGTGAAGCCACGCCGGTATTCGTACGCTTCTCGGCCGTGGTCCACGGTAACCATTCCCCCGAGACCCTGCGCGACCCACGGGGCTTCGCGACCAAGTTCTACACGGCAGAAGGCAACTGGGACCTGGTCGGCAATAACTTCCCGACCTTCTTCATTCGCGATGCCATCAAGTTCCCGGACATGGTCCACGCGTTCAAACCGGACCCGCGCACTAACCTGGACGACGACTCGCGTCGTTTCGACTTCTTCTCCCATGTTCCAGAATCCACTCGTACACTGACCGAGCTGTACTCGGACTCCGGCACACCGGCCAGTTATCGGGAAATGGACGGCAATGGCGTACATGCCTACAAGTTGATCAACGCCAAGGGCGAAGTGCACTACGTCAAGTTCCACTGGAAGAGCCTGCAAGGCATCAAGAATCTTGATCCCAAGCAAGTCACCGAAGTGCAAGGGCGTGACTACAGCCACATGACCAATGACCTGGTCACCCACATCAACAAGGGCGACTTCCCCAAGTGGGACTTGTATGTGCAGGTGTTGAAACCTGAAGACTTGGCCAAGTTCGATTTCGACCCGCTGGACGCCACCAAGATCTGGCCGAATGTGCCGGAGCGCAAAGTCGGGCAAATGGTGCTCAACCGCAACCCGGCCAATGTGTTCCAGGAGACCGAACAAGTGGCGATGGCCCCGGCCAACCTGGTGCCGGGTATCGAACCGTCGGAAGACCGCCTGTTGCAAGGGCGGGTGTTCTCCTACGCCGACACGCAAATGTACCGCCTGGGCGCCAACGCCCTGCAACTGCCGATCAACGCGCCACGAGTGACCGTCAACAACGGTAACCAGGACGGCGCGCTGAATTTCGGCAAGACCACCACCGGCGTGAACTACCAGCCAAGCCGCCTGCTGCCACGGGAAGAGCCGCAGACTGCGCGCTACAGCCAGTCGCCGCTGTCGGGCAGCACCCAGCAGGCGAAGATCCAGCGTGAGCAGAACTTCAAACAGGCCGGTGACTTGTATCGCTCCTACAGCAAGAAAGAGCGTCAGGACCTGATCGACAACTTCGGCGGCTCGCTGGCGACCACGGACGATGAGAGCAAGCACATCATTCTCTCGTTCCTCTACAAGGCCGATCCGGAATACGGCACCGGCGTGGCCAAGGTGGCCAAGGGCGACCTGGCTCGTGTGAAAGCACTGGCTGAAAAACTGAGCGACTAACCGCGCCCTCCTGTAGGAGCGAGCTTGCTCGCGAAGAACTCAAAGGCAACGCATTTATCCAAGATGCACGCGTTATCGTTGACGTTTTTCGCGAGCAAGCTCGCTCCTACAAGGGGATATTTCTCAAGGATCTTGATCATGCGTACGTTCATATGGGCACTGCTGGCCTGCTGTTCGTTCAGTGTGCTGGCCGAACAACCCCCATCCAATGACCCTGGTGCGCTCAAGGCGCAGCTTCAGGACTACTATTTCGACGCCGCCCGTCGTGGCGATCTCGACATGCTCAACACTTTCATTGAATCGGGCTACGCCCTGAATACTCAGGACGACAGGGGCTACACTGCCCTGATCCTGGCCGCCTATCACGGCGAAGGTGCCTACGTGGAGCGTTTGCTCGCCGCCGGCGCCGACGCGTGCGTGCAGGACAAACGCGGCAACACTGCGCTCATGGGAGCCATCTTCAAAGGCGAGCTGAGCATCGCCCAGCGCTTGCTGGCAACCGACTGTAACCCTGACCAACGCAATGGCGCGGGGCAGACCGCCGCCATGTACGCCGGGCTGTTCAAGCGGGTCGAATTGCTGGGCGAATTGAAGGCCAAAGGCGCCGATCTCAACGCCGAAGACCCCATCGGTAACACGGCTTCACGCTTGGCCAACGGCGAAATCCGGACCCCGGCGCCGCGCTGAGCTATCATCGCGGTTTTTCGGTTGGAGGTTCTCGAATGGCCAAGGCCAAGCGCATGTACGGCTGCACGGAGTGCGGCGCGACCTTTCCCAAATGGGCGGGCCAGTGCGGCGAGTGCGGTGCGTGGAACACCCTGACTGAAACCATGATTGAAAGCGGCGGCGCTGCGGCCCCTGCCGGGCGCACCGGCTGGACCGGGCAACAAGCGCAGATCAAGACCTTGGCCGAAGTCAGCGTCGAAGAGGTGCCGCGCTTCTCCACGGCCTCCGGTGAGCTGGACCGGGTATTGGGCGGTGGCCTGGTGGACGGCTCCGTCGTGTTGATCGGCGGCGACCCGGGCATCGGTAAATCCACAATCCTGCTGCAAACGCTGTGCAGCATCGCCAGCCGCATGCCGGCGCTGTACGTCACCGGCGAGGAATCCCAGCAACAAGTGGCGATGCGTGCTCGTCGCCTGGGCTTGCCCCAGGACCAACTGCGGGTCATGACCGAAACCTGCATCGAAACCATCATCGCCACGGCGCGGATCGAGAAGCCAAAGGTCATGGTGATCGACTCGATCCAGACGATTTTCACCGAGCAACTGCAATCTGCCCCTGGCGGCGTCTCCCAGGTGCGTGAAAGTGCGGCGCTGTTGGTGCGCTACGCCAAGCAGAGCGGTACGGCGATCTTCCTGGTTGGCCACGTGACCAAGGAAGGCGCGCTGGCCGGGCCGCGCGTGCTGGAACACATGGTGGATACCGTGCTGTATTTCGAAGGTGAATCCGATGGCCGCCTACGGTTGCTGCGGGCGGTGAAAAACCGCTTTGGCGCGGTGAACGAGTTGGGTGTGTTCGCCATGACTGACCGGGGGCTGAAAGAAGTCTCCAATCCGTCGGCGATTTTTCTTACCCGCGCCCAGGAAGAAGTCCCCGGCAGCGTGGTGATGGCGACGTGGGAAGGCACCCGGCCGATGCTGGTGGAGGTCCAGGCGCTGGTGGATGACAGCCATCTGGCCAACCCGCGCCGGGTCACCCTTGGGCTGGATCAAAACCGCCTGGCGATGCTGCTGGCAGTGTTGCACCGCCATGGGGGTATTCCGACCCACGACCAGGACGTGTTCCTTAACGTGGTCGGCGGGGTCAAGGTATTGGAGACCGCGTCTGATCTGGCGCTGATGGCGGCAGTGATGTCCAGCTTGCGTAACCGGCCATTGCCCCACGACCTGCTGGTGTTCGGTGAAGTGGGCCTGTCGGGCGAAGTGCGCCCGGTGCCCAGCGGCCAGGAGCGCTTGAAGGAAGCGGCCAAGCACGGCTTCAAACGCGCGATCGTGCCCAAGGGCAATGCGCCAAAGGAAATGCCGCCGGGGTTGCAGGTGATTGGGGTGACGCGTCTGGAGCAAGCCCTGGATGCCTTGTTCGAATAACTCAGTAACACTGCAAAACCAATGTGGGAGGGGGCTTGCCCCCGATAGCGGTGTGTCAGGCACTTATAGGTCACTGATACACCGCCATCGGGAGCAAGCCCCCTCCCACATTTTGATCTGTGCTGACTTTTAGCTTTCCAGCAATGCCGAATAGCCAAATTGTAGCCCTACGCCATCATTCGGCAGTTATTTCTGCTTTTTTTGCGCCGGCAAGGCTCTAGACCAACGTAGGGGGGTGGCCTTTAAGGCCAACAGCGCTAAACTCGGGCTGGCTGTCCTTTCTGTCCACCCTGGCTGGAATATAAAAATGAAAAATAATAATAGCCTGCTACGCCATCTACCCTGGCTGGTGCTGGCAATCGTAGGAGCGTGCGCCCTTGGCGTAGTGGCCTTGCGCCGCGGTGAGGCGATCAACGCCTTGTGGATTGTGGTCGCTGCAGTGGCCATCTACCTGGTTGCGTACCGTTACTACAGTCTGTTCATCGCCAATAACGTGATGCAACTGGACCCACGGCGGGCCACCCCCGCAGTGATCAACAACGATGGTCTGGACTATGTGCCGACCAACAAACACATCCTTTTCGGTCACCACTTTGCGGCGATTGCCGGCGCAGGCCCTCTGGTCGGTCCGGTATTGGCGGCGCAAATGGGTTACCTGCCCGGCACCCTGTGGCTGATCGCCGGCGTGGTGCTGGCCGGTGCGGTGCAGGATTTCATGATCGTGTTCCTGTCCACCCGGCGTAACGGCCGTTCCTTGGGCGACATGGTCCGCGAAGAAATGGGCCGCGTGCCGGGGACCATTGCGCTGTTTGGCTGCTTCCTGATCATGATCATCATCCTCGCGGTGCTGGCGCTGATCGTGGTCAAGGCCCTGGCCGAGAGCCCGTGGGGCATCTTCACGGTGATGGCGACCATCCCGATCGCGATGTTCATGGGCATCTACATGCGCTACATCCGCCCGGGCCGCATCGGTGAAATTTCGATCATCGGCGTGCTGTTGCTGCTCGGTTCGATCTGGCTGGGCGGGCAGATTGCCGCTGACCCGGTGTGGGCCAAGGCCTTCACCTTCACCGGGATCCAGATCACCTGGATGCTGATCGGCTATGGTTTCGTCGCGGCAGTGCTGCCGGTGTGGCTGATCCTGGCACCGCGTGACTACCTGTCGACCTTCCTGAAGATCGGCACTATCATCGCCCTGGCGATTGGCATCCTGGTCACCATGCCCGACCTGAAAATGCCGGCGCTCACCCAGTTCATCGACGGCACGGGGCCAGTGTGGAAGGGCGGCCTGTTCCCGTTCCTGTTCATCACCATCGCCTGTGGCGCGGTCTCCGGCTTCCATGCGCTGATCTCCTCGGGCACCACGCCCAAGCTGCTGGCCAATGAAGGCCACGCCCGTTACATCGGTTACGGCGGCATGCTGATGGAGTCATTCGTGGCCATCATGGCGATGGTTGCCGCGTCGGTGATCGAGCCTGGCGTTTACTTCGCCATGAACAGCCCGGCGGCGATCGTCGGCAGCGACGTTGTTACCGTGGCGCAGACCGTCAGCAGCTGGGGCTTTGCAATCACCCCCGAGGCGCTGTCGGCCGTGGCCCACGACATCGGTGAAACCACCATCCTGGCGCGTGCCGGCGGTGCACCGACCCTGGCGGTCGGTATCGCGCAGATCCTGCACAGCGTACTGCCGGGTGAGAACACCATGGCGTTCTGGTACCACTTTGCGATCCTGTTCGAAGCGCTGTTCATCCTGACGGCGGTTGACGCCGGTACCCGTGCCGGTCGCTTCATGCTGCAGGACCTGCTCGGCTCCTTCGTGCCGTCGCTCAAACGCACCGAATCCTGGACCGCCAACCTGATCGCCACCGCCGGTTGTGTGGCGATGTGGGGTTACCTGCTGTATCAGGGCGTGATCGACCCACTGGGTGGCATCAACACCTTGTGGCCGCTGTTCGGTATCTCCAACCAGATGCTGGCGGGTATCGCGTTGATGCTGGCCACGGTTGTGCTGATCAAAATGAAGCGCCAGCGCTACATTTGGGTGACCTTGCTGCCGGCGGTCTGGCTGCTGATCTGCACCACCACGGCGGGCTTCATCAAGCTGTTCGACGCCAACCCGGCGATCGGCTTCCTGTCGCTGGCGAAGAAATACAGTGATGCCCTGGCCAACGGCCAGATCCTGGCCCCGGCCAAGAGCATCGATCAGATGCAGCATGTGATCTATAACGCCTATACCAACGCAACGCTGACGGCGCTGTTCCTGTTCGTGGTGTTCAGCATCCTGTTCTATGCGCTCAAGGTCGGCATTGCCGCCTGGGGTAACAAAGAGCGTACGGATAAAGAAGCCCCGTTCCAGGCTGTACCGGACGCATAAACGAGGATTGCACCCATGTTCAATGACATCAGTCGCCTCGGTAAATACCTCGGTCAGGCCGCGCGCCTGATGGTCGGCATGCCCGACTACGACACTTACGTCGAGCATATGCAAACCAAACACCCGGACAAGCCGATGATGGACTACAAGGCGTTCTTCCGGGAACGCCAGGAAGCCCGTTACGGCGGCAAGGGTGGGCCCAAGTGCTGCTGAATTAGTGCAATACCCCTGTGGGAGGGGGCTTGCTCCCGATAGGGTGTATCAGTGCCACATAAGTGCCTGACACACTGCTATCGGGAGCAAGCCCCCTCCCACATTTGTTTCTGTGTTTCTTCAAGGAGAATTTCTTTTGTCCTCTCCCATTCCCGTCACCGTTCTCAGTGGCTTCCTCGGCGCCGGCAAGACTACTTTGCTGCGCCACCTGCTCAAGGCCGAACACGGCTTGAAGATCGCCGTGATCGAAAACGAATTCAGTGACGCCGGCATCGACACCCAACTGCTGGGCGCCGAGCCGGTGCAAGTCATGACCCTGTCCAACGGCTGCGTGTGCTGCACCATCCACACCGACCTGACCAAAGCCCTCTACCTGCTGCTTGAGCGCCTGGACAGCGGCGAGATCGCCTTCGACCGCCTGGTCATCGAGTGCACCGGCCTGGCGGACCCTGCGCCCGTGGCGCAGACGTTCTTCATCGACGAGGAACTGCGCGACCGTTACATCCTCGACGGCATTATTACGCTGGTGGACGCCGCCCACGCCGAGCAACACCTGGCCCAGACCATCGCCCAGGCACAGATCGGCTTTGCCGACCGCCTGCTGGTGAGCAAGCGCGACCTGATAGACGATGCCACCTTCGACGCCCTCAGCGAACGCCTGACCCGCATCAACCGCCGCGCACCGATTCGGGTGGTGGACCATGGCGCCATCGACCTGGCCGAACTGCTCGACGTGCGAGGCTTCAACCTCAACGCTGGCATGAGCCTGCGTCCAGTCAGCGCGGCGCCGTCCATCGACCGCATCTCCAGCCTGGTGCTGCGCACCGACCAGCCGCTGGATATCGACCGCCTCAGTGAGTTCATGAACGAACTGCTGGAAGACCACGGCAAACAATTGCTGCGCTACAAAGGGGTGCTGAACATTGCCGGGGAAGAGCGGCGCATGGTGTTCCAGGGCGTGCTGAAGCTCTATGGCTTCGACTGGGACACCGAATGGGCCGAAGGCGAGGCACGGGAGAGCGTGATTGTGTTTATTGCCGATGAATTGCCGGAGGACAAAATTCGCGAAGGCTTCGAGCGCGTCTACCAATCCTGACTTGACCTGAAATACAGTCAAAATGTGGGAGGGGGCTCGCCCCGGTGCAGGGTGTCAGGCGCTTATATGCCTCTGATACGCTGCTGTTGGGGCAAGCCGACTCCATAAGTATGGCGTTTGGCGATTACGGGACAGGCCTGAACGCTTCCAATAAAAGGTGGAAAGCACTTCGAAGGGCGTGACGGCGCCCCACTTGCTCAACAGCCATTAGGGTTGATCGCAGGTAGACATTTTTTTAAAACCAAGTGTGCAAAGACTGGCTCGCCATGACCAAATGCGAATGGTTTATTCTTTCATTTGTAACAAGTCATGCATTTATGCATAGATTCCATTGACTTAGAGTGCTGTGCATTTATACAGTTGTTGCGCGTAGGGCTTACGGCATTCGCCCTATGAGCAACGGGAATTGATCCGAAAAAGCCAAGATACTCTAAGGAATGGAGAACATTTTATGCCAAAAATTGGCGATACAATCTATCTTCCCCCTATCGAAATTAATGCGGTCAATGATTTCAAACCCCCGGAATTTGGCGGGGATGGAAGTATTGGTAATAGTCGCCTAGGGGCTTTAATTAGCGCGGCAACTCGTACGCATATCCTCAACACTTTTCCGGCCAGAATTCAACAGGATGTTAAGAGTCAAGAGAACATGTTACTGGCTAAGATTAAAGCAATGCCGGAAACTCTCGATGCAAGCGTCTCGTCTATGTTGACGCAGAACCCTGGTGGCCCAGATGCAGATGATGCCGCTCAGATCGAAAGCTATATTGCCATGAGCAATATTCTTGTTGCACAGAAAGCGCAAGCTTATAATCAGCAAAAAACTATCGCCGACAAATATTATTATGGGCGAGACTTTTTCAGCTATCACCCCAATCAGCTCATTAAAAATGCTATCAGCAATGGCATGGTAATATGAGCCCTGATGTGCATTATAAAAAATGGTTTGACTCTCTTGAGGGGGGCTATTCGGCAAAATACATCAATAGTGAAATAGACTATTTAAACAAGCAAAACGTTTGGCTAAAAAGTGAAGTCGATGCCTACAAAGACGCGACTGCTTTCGTATCCTCAGTCAACGCAGATGTTCTTAAAAAGTATGGAGCGCACGTGGACCAAGTTTCTCGAGATATCCAATCAGGTATCTCTGGGAAAAGGGTTCGTAGCTATGCGCAGGCATTGGCGACTTTCGAGAAGGTAAATGCTAGTCCTGGGTTGAAACTGAATACCCAAGACAGGCAAGCAGTGGTCAATGCTCTGAATGCGTTGGACAAGGCGACTCTTGCCGATAATATTAAGCGCTTGGGGAGGGCGTTTGGTGTCACTGGTACGATTGTACAAGTCGATACTGTTCGAGAGAAAGCGATTTCAGGCTATCAAGCGGGGGACTGGAAACCACTTATGCTGGAGCTTGAAGCAATGGCTGTTGGCAAGCTAGCAGCAGTAGCGGCCGGTGCGGTACTCGCTTCAATTTTAGCGCTGGTGAGTGCGCCCGCGACGTTCGCAGTACCGGCGGTGGCTGTGCTGATAGCCATTGTCTCAGCTCTTGTTGACGCAGATGCCGCAGACAAGTTAAATAATTTGTTTGCTAGTTGATATTTATAGCTTTTGATTTAAGGGTGTGTATGACGCCCTTAAATTAACTGGAGAATCAAATGAGTCGACAAGGCTTAAAATTTAGAAAAATGGTAGTGCCGTATTTTTTTATGATTGCTACTTGGATTCCGCTATTTTTAATTGCTTTCGCGGTGCCCGACCACGTAGATAAACTTTTATTGTCGGAAGTTGAGAGTTTTATAGATGCTTATCTTTTTTCTGACGCGGGATCATGGTCTCCTCATTTTCCTGTTGTTTCAAAGTTAACTATTAATTACATATGTCTATTCTCTCCGTTTTTTTCAATTATTTTTTGTTATTTGACTTTAAGAAAATCGGTTATGGAAAAGAGATCGTTTGACGATTTATCCCAGTTGAAAGCTTTTTTTTATTTTCTTGGGATCACCCTTGTGGTCGCTATCTTTCTATACGTTACCTACTTCGATTCTACCAATCTCGCAAATGCTCGAAAGCTCGCAATTTTAGCGCAATACAAAATACTGTATGCGTTCTACGCGGTCGCACAGATGTTCCTGTACTACGTTATTGTTCTGGTAGGTTACTTGATTTACCGGTATGTACCCCGCGCTATAATAAAGAGTGAATGACGCAGCCGTAAACTTGGCAGCCAAGAACGCGCATGGAACGCCGTGAGCGAGTTGTAGGGGCATGAAAAAACGTGTTCAGGTCGCTGAAA
Organism: Pseudomonas sp. R11-23-07; assembly: GCF_003852295.1. Lineage (NCBI taxonomy): Bacteria > Pseudomonadati > Pseudomonadota > Gammaproteobacteria > Pseudomonadales > Pseudomonadaceae > Pseudomonas > Pseudomonas sp. R11-23-07. The sequence goes on along the minus strand of NZ_CP027761.1, from coordinate 4,842,838 downwards.
CGGCCGAGTCGGAATGACCTGAGCCTGTAGCCCCGCCCATACATTGAATGCATTTCAAATTGAAATTGGTATAAAAAAGCCCGGCTCAGGAGCCGGGCTTCTTATTCAAACCACTGCTATCAAGCGCCGTACACCGGCAGCTTCTTGCAGATAGCCTTGACCTTCTCACGTACCGCGTCGATCACGGTTTCGTTGTTCAGGTCCGCCAGGATGTCGCAGATCCAGCCGGCCAGTTCCTTGCACTCTGCTTCCTTGAAGCCGCGAGTGGTCACAGCCGGGGTGCCGAAGCGCAGGCCGGAGGTGACGAATGGCGAGCGTGGGTCGTTCGGCACGGAGTTCTTGTTCACGGTAATGAAGGCTTTGCCCAGGGCAGCGTCAGCATCTTTACCGGAAATGTCCTGCTTGATCAGCGACAGCAGGAACAGGTGGTTTTCAGTCCCGCCGGACACCACGTCATAACCGCGTTCGATGAACACGCCGGCCATGGCCTTGGCGTTCTTGACCACTTGTTCCTGGTAGGTCTTGAACTCAGGCTGCAGCGCTTCCTTGAAGCAGATCGCCTTGGCGGCGATCACGTGCTCCAGCGGGCCACCCTGGGCGCCCGGGAATACCGCGGAGTTCAGCTTCTTCTCGATCTCGGCGTTGGCGCGCGCCAGGATCAGGCCGCCACGTGGACCGCGCAGGGTCTTGTGGGTCGTGGTGGTGACCACGTCAGCGTAAGGCACCGGGTTCGGGTAGACGCCGGCAGCAACCAGACCGGCCACGTGGGCCATGTCGACGAACAGGTAGGCGCCGACCTTGTCCGCGATTTCACGGAAGCGTGGGAAATCCAGGATCTGCGAGTAGGCAGAGAAACCGGCCACGATCATTTTTGGCTTGTGCTCGACCGCCAGGCGCTCGACTTCGTCGTAGTCGATCAGGCCGTTGGCATCGATGCCGTATTGAACGGCGTTGTACAGCTTGCCCGAGGAAGAAACGCTGGCGCCGTGGGTCAGGTGACCGCCGTGGGCCAGGCTCATGCCCAGGATGGTGTCGCCACCTTGCAACAGGGCCAGGTACACCGCGCTGTTGGCTTGGGAGCCGGCGTGCGGCTGGACGTTGGCGTAATCGGCGCCGAACAGCTCTTTTGCACGGTCAATGGCCAGTTGCTCAACCACGTCGACGTACTCGCAACCACCGTAGTAGCGCTTGCCTGGGTAGCCTTCGGCGTACTTGTTGGTCAGAACCGAACCTTGAGCCTCCATCACCGCAGGGCTGGTGTAGTTTTCCGAAGCGATCAGCTCAATGTGCTCTTCCTGGCGCACGGCTTCTTGCTCCATGGCGGCGAAGAGATCGGCGTCGTACTTGGCAATAGTCAAATCACGGCTGAACATGGCGGTCCTCAAGGATCGGGGCAGAAAAGGAGGGCATTCTAACCCAATGGGTTTTAGATGGCATATGAAAGGACATCATGTCGCGGACAAGCGGGGCTCATCTGGAATCGTGAGTGAATGTGCCGCCGCAATCGGGAGCAAGCCCCCTCCCACATTTGGAATGCATTTCAATGTGGGAGGGGGCTTGCTCCCGATGAGGCCACCAGCCCCACACAAAATCTCAGTCAAACATGAAGAGCGCATCATTACTGAACTGCGCCTCGAACCGGTTCGCCGGCATCGGCCGTCCGAACAGGTAACCCTGCACCTCATCGCAGCCATGCTCGCGCAGGAAGTCCAACTGCTCGTGGGTCTCCACGCCCTCGGCGATGACCGCCAGGTTGAGGCTGTGGGCCATGGCGATGATGGCGCGGGCGATCTGCGCGTCCTGCTCGCCGGAGGGCAGGCCATCGACGAACGTGCGGTCGATCTTCAGCACGTCGATAGGGAATTGCTTGAGGTAGTTGAGCGACGAATAACCGGTGCCGAAGTCATCGACTGCAATGCTCAGCCCCAGGTTTTTCAGGCTGGCGAGGATCTGCAGGGCTTCGTTGACTTCTCGCATCAGGATACTTTCGGTCAGCTCCAGCTCCAGGCACGCCGGCGGCAGGCCGGTGTCCTTGAGGATGGTGGCGATGCGCGTGCCCAGTTGCCCGTCGGAGAACTGCCGCGCCGAGATGTTGACCGAGACTTTCGGCACCCGCACTTTGTTCTGGTGCCAGGTTTTGAGCTGACGACAGGCTTCGCTGATCACCCAGTCGCCCACGTCCACCACCAGCCCCAGTTCCTCCAGCACCGGGATGAAATCTCCCGGCGGCACCAGGCCCCGGCGCGGGTGGCGCCAGCGCAGCAGGGCTTCGGCGCCGGTCAGGCGTTTGCCGTCGCCGCTGAACTGCGGTTGGTAATAGAGCACGAATTCGTTCTGTTCCAGGGCATGGCGCAGGTCGCTTTCCAGCTCCAGGCGCTCCAGGGCGCTGGCGTTCATGTCGGCTTGGTAGAACTGGAAGTTGTTCTTGCCGCGCTCCTTGGCGTGATACATCGCCGTATCGGCGTTTTTCATCAACTGGCTCAGCTCGTTGCCGTCCTGGGGGCTGAGGGCGATGCCAATACTGGCGGTTACGAAGAACTCGCGGCCCTCCAGCACGAATGGCTTCACCAGGCTGGCCAGAATCTGCTCGGCCACCGTGATCGCGCGGTTCAGCGCCAGTTCACGGCTGACGCGCGGTTGCAACAGCAAGGTGAACTCGTCGCCACCCATCCGCGCCACGGTGTCGTCTTCGGCCACGCAACCGAGCAGGCGCGTGGCCATTTCCTTGAGCATACGGTCGCCGGCGGCGTGGCCCAAGGAGTCGTTGATCGGCTTGAAACGGTCGAGGTCGAGGAACATCAACACCACCCACGACTTTTGCCGCTCCGCTGACTGCAATGCTGTGTGCAGGCGGTCCTGGAACAAGGTGCGGTTGGGCAGGTGGGTCAGGGCGTCGTAATAGGCCAGGCGGTGAATGCGCTGTTCACTGGCCTTGCGCTCGCTGATATCGCTGAAGAAACACACGTAGCTGGCCAGGTCGCCTTCATCGTCGAACACCGCCGTGATGCCGACCCAGGCCGGGTAGTGCTCGCCATTGCGGCGCTTGAGCCACACTTCGCCCTCCCAGGTACTGTGCTGGTGCAGTTGCTTGAGCACGTAGCGCAGGTGGGCTTCTTGCTGTTCGTCGACGGTGAGCATGTTCGGCAGCTGGTCGAGTACATCGCTCACGGCGTAACCGCTGACCCGGCTGAAGGCCTCGTTGGCCTGCACGATGTAGCCGGCCGGGTCGGTGATCAGGATGGCCGAGGTGGAGTGTTCGAACACCGTGGCCGCCATGCGCAGGTCTTTTTCGGCGCGGCGCTGCTGGCTGATATCGCGGCCCACGCCGAGGATGCCTTCAAACGCGCCATGTTCGTCCCACACCAGCACCACGCGCAGCTCGATGGGCACTTTGCGCCCATCGGCGCGCAGGCAGTCGAACAGGAACAGTTGGGTCTGCACCTCGTCGCGCAGGCTGTTCAGCGCTTCGGGGTTGCCCACCGCGCGGCTGACCTGTTCCATCAGCCCATAAATACCGCTGAGCTGTTGCGGGTTGGCGATGATCGACTGCCAGCCATTCTTGAACACCCAGTCCACGTCATACCCCAGTACGGCGTTGACCGAGGGGCTGACGTAGTTGAGGGCCAGTTGGCTGTCGGTGGAACAGATCACGTCACTGATGCTTTCGGCCAGCATGCGGTAGCGCTGTTCGCTGTCACGCAGGGATTCGCTGGCCTCGATCTGGTCGGTGATGTCCTTGGCCACGCCGATGATCCGTGTGACCACCGCCGACGTGTCCCTGGCCAGGGCCTGTTCGCGGATGTCGAAGCGTCGCCACTGGTTATTGCGGTGACGAAAGCGCAGCTGGCAGTGCAGTTGGGTGGTGTAAGCCACCTGGCGTTGCTGTTGACGCAAGTCGTGGTAATGCTCGGCGTCTTCGGGATGCAAGAGGATTTCCCAGAAGTACTCGCCCATTTTCTGCAGTTCGGCCTTGTCGTAGCCGAGGGTATGGCCCAGATGATGGTTGCTGAAAATCATGCGCTGGCTGATCACGTCCTGCACATACAGGTGGTCGGGCACGGTGCGTACCACATCCGACCAGAAACTCTCGCGCTCGACCAGCGACAGCTCGATCAGCTTGCGACTGGTGATATCGCTGATGCTGAGGATCACCGCCTTGACGTCATCCTGCTGTTCCGGCAAACGCATCACGAGCCACAGGTACTGGTCATTGCCCGCCACATCGTTGAGCTGGATTTCAAGCTCCAGCTGTTTTTGCCGGGTCAGTACGGCTTCCAGCACCTGGTGGCCGATAGACGTGGCATTGCTCGGGCAATCGTCAATCAGGCGCTCCCAGGCCTGCTCGCAGGAGGCCACGTTCAACAGGCGCACCGCCATCTGGTTGACCTCGGTCACGCGCAGCTCTTTGAGCAGTTTGCGCCGCTCAGCGGGGTTGGCCCGCAGCCAGGCGTGCAATTGCTCGCGGCCCTGCACCTGGGTCTTGTCGCAGAACGCCTTCAACCCCGAAAGGTCGAGTACGCACAGGGCCACGCCGGTGCCTTCGAAAATATCCTGATAACGCCGCCGGCCTTCGTGCACCTGGCGCTGACGGCGGCGCATGTTCAGCAACACGATTACCGGGACCAGCGAAAAAGCCAGCCCCAGCAGGCATTTGCCGATAAACGCCGGCAGCAATTGTTCGAGCACCGCGCTGCGGTCGAACAGCCCGCGCAGTTGCCAGTCGCTCTTGCTCAACGGCGTGACCAGCACGCTTTTATTCAATTCGTCCGGGGTCAACGCACCGGCCCACGGTGCCGGCATGCCGTTGTCACGGCTGACCACGCGCTGGTTCAGGCGGTTCTCGATCGCCCACATCGGGCGCTGGCCCTTGGCATCCTGGCGAGTCAGGTTGGCCAGGTAGGTGGGCGCCAGGCGCAGCGCCCAGTACATCTTCGAGCCGCCGCTGGGCTGGTGCAGCAACAGATAAATGACGTTGCCGTCGTTGTCGTTGCTCAGGTAATAGGATTGGGCGTGGCTGCGCTTGACCAGTTCCTGGAGCAGGGCGCTGTCCTGGCTGTCGTTGGCGGTGTCGCTGATCAGGGCACCGCTGGGGGCGAGCAGGGCGACGCTGCGCAGTTCGGGTAATGAGCGCTGCAACGTGAGGATCAGGGCCTGGTGTTGTTCGGCGTTGCGCGGCGGCTCGACGATCGGCAGCAGATTCAGGGCAATCTGTGCGCTCAGGGCCATGTTCTGGCTGATCTGCTCGGCCAGGTCGGCGCTGTAGTCGATGGTGTATTGCTGCTGGTTTTTCTGGTTTTGCTGCAGTTGATCGAGCAGTTGCCAGAACAATAACGCGAGCAACATCAGCACAAGCGTCGCCAATGCGCCTTTGAGGGTGCCATGCAGGGGCGCTCCCGGCGCTATATGAGCGGCGCGCAAGGGAGTAGGCGACGTGACTTTGGACAAGCTGTAATCCTGCGGTTTGGCTGGACTGGCGCGCGACGTGCACTATAAGCCGGACGCCCGGAGGGCGGCTAGCATGCCTTGAGTTGTGGCAAAGTGCCAGTCCCGCCTGGCGGGACTAAAGTACAGCGTTGGCGTGGAACACGCTGTCCGCCAGCCGGGTCAGGATTGCAAGGGTGAACAGGCTGATAACCACAGAAGCCGTGCGGTTGATGATATGCGATGTCAACCAGGCGTACCCGCCCCGTTTGATGCGGGCGCCGAACAGCACCCACGTGCATCCCACCGGTATCACCACCAGTGTGAACTGAGCGACGAACTGCACGTACAAGGACAAATCAACAAACGTCTGGATCGGCACGATGAACGAAACGATCAGCAAACCCTTGGGGTTGATCAGCGTCAGCATAAAGAAATGCAGTTTGGACACACGTGCTTCAGGCGCGGATTTGAGTGTTTCGTCGGGATGGCGCCACAGCAGGTATGAAGTCCTGATCAAATAACAGACCGAGGCGAACTGCACCACTTTCAGCCCCCACGGCGCACTGTCGCCGATATGGCTGAACAGGTAGCCCCAAAAGGAGATTTGCGCCAAGTAGGCCAGGCATTCCAGCAGGCTCAGCGGCCAGGCACGCCTGAACCCCGTGAGTATCCCCGAGCGCAACAGCAATGTGTTGGTGGGCCCCGGCATTAATAGCAGCAATCCCAGTGCGGATATGGCACCAAGCATGGACGTGGTCTCCTGGAACCTGGTGGGCATGGCCGGCTAATCTAACAGATAGATTTCGATACGCTCGGTCAGTTAGGTTAACCTTGAGGATTACGAATGCTATGTACAGCGCCATGACGCTACGTAGGCCTGTTCTCACATTTCCACGAGGTCCACATTTTGGCTCAATACGTCTTCACCATGCATCGGCTGGGAAAAGTTGTTCCGCCGAAGCGGGAAATCCTGAAAAACATTTCACTGTCCTTTTTTCCGGGCGCCAAGATCGGCGTGCTCGGCCTTAACGGTTCGGGTAAATCCACGCTGCTGAAAATCATGGCCGGCGTCGACACCGAGTTCGAAGGCGAAGCGCGCCCGATGCCCGAACTGAACATCGGTTACCTGCCCCAGGAGCCGATCCTGGACCCGACCAAGACCGTACGTGAAGTGGTCGAGGAAGCGGTTGCCGTGATCAAGAACGCCCAGGCCCGCCTGGACGAGGTCTACGCCGCATACGCCGAGGAAGATGCCGACTTCGACAAGCTGGCTGCTGAACAGGCCAAGCTCGAGGCGATCCTGCAGGCCAGCGACGGTCACAACCTGGAGCGCCAGCTGGAAGTCGCCGCCGACGCGCTGCGCCTGCCGGCGTGGGACGCCAAGGTCGAATTCCTGTCCGGCGGTGAAAAACGCCGTGTGGCCCTGTGCCGCCTGCTGCTGTCGGCCCCCGACATGTTGCTGCTCGACGAACCAACCAACCACTTGGACGCCGATTCCGTCGCCTGGCTGGAACATTTCCTTCACGACTTCCCAGGCACCGTGGTTGCGATCACGCACGACCGCTACTTCCTGGACAACGTCGCCGGCTGGATCCTCGAGCTCGACCGTGGCGCCGGTATCCCTTACGAGGGTAACTACTCCGGTTGGCTGGAAGCCAAGTCCGACCGTCTGGCCGCCGAATCCAAGCAGCAATCGGCCCATGAAAAAGCCATGAAGGAAGAACTGGAGTGGGTGCGCAAAGGCGCCAAGGCCCGCCAGTCCAAATCCAAGGCCCGTCTGCAGCGCTTTGAAGAAATGCAGTCGCAGGAATTCCAGAAGCGCAGCGAAACCAACGAGATCTACATCCCCGCCGGCCCGCGCCTGGGTGACAAGGTCATCGAATTCAAGAACGTGAGCAAAGGCTACGGCGACCGTGTGTTGATCGACAATCTGTCGTTCTCCATGCCAAAAGGCGCAATCGTCGGCGTTATCGGCGGTAACGGTGCGGGTAAATCCACGCTGTTCCGCATGCTGATGGGCAAGGAAACCCCGGACTCCGGCAGCATCGAGATCGGCGAAACCGTGCAACTGGCCTGTGTGGACCAGAGCCGCGACGACCTCGACGGCAGCAAGACGGTGTTCCAGCAGATTTCCGACGGTTCCGACCAGATCCGTATCGGCAACTACGAAATCCCGTCGCGCACCTATGTCGGCCGCTTCAACTTCAAGGGCGGCGACCAGCAGAAGTTCGTCAAGGACCTGTCCGGTGGTGAGCGTGGTCGCTTGCACCTGGCGCTGACCTTGAAAGAAGGCGGCAACGTCTTGCTGCTCGACGAACCGTCCAACGACCTCGACGTTGAAACCCTGCGCTCCCTGGAAGAAGCCCTGCTGGACTTCCCGGGCGCCGCCATTGTGATCTCTCACGATCGGTGGTTCCTTGACCGCGTTGCCACCCATATCCTGGCTTACGAGGATGATTCGCAAGCGGTGTTCTTCGAAGGCAACTACACCGAGTATGAAGCCGACCGCAAGAAGCGTTTGGGCGACGCGGCGGCCCAGCCGCACCGCGTACGCCACAAGAAACTGGCCTGATTCGGCAACAGGCGCCGCCTCGGCAGCGCCTGTACGGAGCAGCCTGTAGAAAAATACCCCTCGCGCAGGGGTATTTTTTTGCCCGGATTATGCCAGCGGCGCCAGCGCCGGCCGGCCTTGCAGCAATTCACCGACCACCCCCATGAACGCCTCGACCAACAGCGAGCGTGACTGTGAGCGCGTGAGGATCAGCAGGTGAACCCAGGCTTCGGGGTCTGCCAACGGTCGGTAGACCACGCCTTGCCTGGCCAGGGTGCGAGTGCACTGGGGCACCAGCGAGACACCCTGGCCTGCCGCCACCAGGGCGATGATCGAGGTGATCTGGCGCCCCGCAGGGCCCGGGCGCAGCGCCAGGCCGTGGCGTTGATACAGGTGCTCGATGGAGCCGTTGAGGCCTGAACCGTAATCGCTGGGGAACAGAATCAACGGGAACTCGCTGAGCTGGGCGAGGGTGACTTCGGCCTGGCCAGCCAATGGGTTGTCGCTGCAAAGCGCCGCCACCAGGGGCTCTTGCCCCAACGACAACACCTCGACGTCGGTTTGCCCGGGCTCCGGCAGCAGGCGGCTCATGCCGATGTCGATGCGGCCGTCCAGCACATGCGCGTGCAGGCTGCCGGAAGCGCTTTCCACCAGGGTCAGTTGCACCTCGGGAAAACGCTGGGCGAAGGCTTGCAGGGTTTGGCTGAACAGCTCCGACAGCGCGATCGAGCTGGCAAACCCCACGACCAGTTGGCCGGTCGAGCCGGCGGCCAGCTTGGCGGCGATGTCCTGCGCAAGCCGGGCGTGCTCCAGCGCCGCGCGGGCATAGGGTAGAAAGTGCCGGCCCTGGGCGGTCAGCGTGACGGTGCGGCTGGTGCGGTCAAACAGGCGAAAGCCGAGCTCGGTTTCCAGGGCCGAGATCTGCCGGGTCAGGGGCGGCTGGGCAAGGTGCAGGCGCTGGGCCGCGCGACCGAAGTGCAGCTCTTCGGCGACCGTCAGGAAGTAACGTAACTTGCGTAGATCAAGCATTCTGTTTCCTGGGTATTGATCGGTCCGAATTCGGTATTGGTATTCGCCACGCTGCGCATTCTATAAAGATCCTCGACAATAAGACGAGAGGTCCCATGAACCCGCGCCTGCATCACGCCCGCTTTGCCGTGTTTCTGTGTGGCTGTGCGGCGTTTCTCAATCTCTACGCGACCCAGAGCATCCTGCCTGTGTTTGCCGAAAGCTTCCAGGTGAGCGCCCGGCAGGCCGGGTGGAGCATTACGGTGACCACCCTGGCAGTGGCTGTGGCTGCGCCTTTTGTCGGGCGCCTGACCGGGCGTTTCGAGCAACGCAACGTGATTGTCGTGGCCGCGTTGCTGTTGGCGCTGCCGGCGCTGCTGACGGCCTATGTGGACAGTTTTGCCGAGCTGCTGGTGTGGCGGTTTATCGAGGGTATGTTGATCCCGGTGGTATTCGCCACCAGCGTGGCCTATATCGGCGACCGCTGGCGCGCAGCGACTGTCACCGAGATCACCAGCCTCTACGTCGCGGGTACGGTACTCGGCGGGTTTGCCGGGCGCTTTGTCTCGGGGGTCATGACCCAGTATGTCGGTTGGCGGGAAGCCTTCGAGCTGCTGGCGGTGATCAGCCTGGCGGTCGGCCTGCTGATCCTGTTGCTGCTGCCGGCCAATCCCGTGGCGCGTCCCGGCGTCGGGGGCGTGGGCGCGCGCGGGGTACGCTGGCTGCTGCGCAAACCCTTGCTGGCGGCCTATGGCGTCGGTTTCTGCGTGCTGTTCTCACAAGTCGCGACCTTTACCTATGCCGGGCTGTATCTCAGCCAGGCACCGTTCAACCTGGGCGCAGCAGCCTTGGGGACACTGTATGCCGTGTTCCTGCTGGCGCTGGTGGTCATTCCCATTGCGGGTCGCTTGAGCAAATCGCGACCGCAATCGCAGCTACTGAGCGGTGCCGTGGCGCTCGGCCTCTGCGGTTCGGCCCTGACCTTGTTGCCGTCCCTGTGGCTGATCGTACTGGGCCTGGCCCTGAGCTCGACCGGCGTATTCCTGGCCCAGGCCTGCGCCAATGCGTACATCGCCACCACGGCCGGGCAGGACAAGTCCGGCGCCGTGGGCCTGTACCTGACCGGCTATTACCTGGGCGGCAGCGCCGGTGCAGTGGCCCCGGCGCTGCTCTGGGAGCAGTGGGGCTGGCCGGGCTGCGTGGCATTGATCGCAGGCTTTCAACTGTTGTCGCTGGCAATCGCCCTGCTGGGCTGGAAACCGGTAGACACCCAGGCGCTGATCGCCGGCCAACGCGGCAAACCGGCCTGATGTTTCATCCAATAATGGACTATGAGAGGTGAATATGACTGACACCGTGATCAAGCGCAGCCAGTTGCTGAAGATCGTCGAACCGGTATTGAATGACATGCCGGCCAGTACCTTGCGGCATGCCCTGTTCGAAGCCTTTTGGGCTCAGGAAGAGGCGCTGATGGATATCGAAGAGGCTTTTGCGCGACTCACCTCGCGTCGGCATTCGCCGGCGGTGCTGCGCAAGTTCTTCGCCAGCTGGTCCAAGACCAATAATTCGGCGGCCAGTGTGTCCGGCCTGGCCAACCGGATTACCTTGCTGGCGCGTTCCGACGCCGGCTCCACCGCCGCGGCGCAGCTGTACCGTGCCTGCGGCAGCCTGCAGCGCATTACCGATGAAGACTTGGGCGCGTTGGGCAACACCGTGCACGCGGACCTTTTCTACACCATGGCGACCGCGCTGTGCGGCGATGACCAGTGGATGTTGAAGGACAACTGCCTGCCCTCGGCGCAGGCGTTCAAGGATTGGACCGACAGCCGTCGCCTGCGTGATCGCGACCTGCTGCAGGGGTTGCTGACCACGCTGATCCACGAGGTGTACACCCACGGCGAAGTGGAGTTCATCCATCCGTTGTACTCGCAGTGGTTTGTGCGGGATATGGGCGTGCCGCCGGAGAGATCGCGTGCGACGGTGGCCTGGGTCACCGTGCACACCGGCGGCACCGAGAGCGACCATTTCGCCCATGCGGTGGCGGCGGTGAACGAGTTCACCGCCGCCCTGCAGATTGAAGCGGACCCCGCCACGGCGCGCGATATTTTTGCCGAATACCTGCAGCGTAAAGCCGGCGTGATGAACGATTGCGCGCAATTGCTGGGTTGACCCGGCGTTTTGCCTGAGAGCCACTGACCCGGATGAACACCCTGAAGCAAACCGCAGCCCCGTCGTTGTCACCGCCTGACCAGGCAACTGTGCGCCGCCGCTCCCTGGTGGCCGGTTGTGGCGCGCATGCCGTGCACGACGGCCTGACCGATGTGATCTATGTGCTGTTGCCGATCTGGCAGGCGCAGTTCGGCCTCAGCTACGCCCAGGTCGGCCTGTTGCGCGGTGCCTATGCGGGCATGATGGCCGGCTTCCAGTTACTGGCCAGTCGCGCTGCGGCACGCTGGGGGCGCCAGCGTTTGCTGGTGGGCGGCACTGCGCTGGCGGGCTTGGCCTATCTGCTGGCGGGCCAGGCCGGTGGGCTGGCGGTGCTGCTGGTGGCGCTGCTGCTGGGCGGGCTGGGCGCAAGTACGCAGCACCCGCTGGCCTCGTCGTTGATCACCGATGCCTACGAGGCGGGCGGGGAGGCGGGCGGGGGCGTCAAGCAAGCGCTGTCGCAGTACAACTTCAGTGGAGATATCGGCAAAACCCTGATCCCCGGGTTGATCGGCCTGTTGCTGGCGGTCATCAGTTGGCGCGCCAGTGTCACCCTGCTGGGTGTACTCGGGCTGCTGGCGGCAGGCTTGTTGTGGTGGCTGATTCCGGCGCGCACCGAGGGTTTGGCGGCGCCGCCCAAAGCCACCCGTGCGGGCGGCGGCACCGGCTCCGTGAGCGGGCTGCGTGCGCTGATCCTGACCGGCACGCTGGACAGCGCGGTGCGCATGGGATTTCTCACGTTCCTGCCGTTTTTGCTCAAGGCCAAGGGGGCCGGGCCTGCGGGGATCGGTCTGGCGCTGACGATGCTGTTCGTGGGAGGCGCCTTCGGCAAGCTGTTGTGCGGCTACCTGGGGGCGCGCATCGGCATGATGAAGACGGTGTGGGTCACGGAGTTCACCACGGCGCTGCTGATCGTCATGACTGTATACCTGCCCTACGCCGGTTTGATGGTGATGTTGCCGCTGCTGGGGCTGGTGCTCAATGGCACGTCGTCGGTGCTCTACGGCGCGGTGCCGGACCTGGCGGGGCCGGGCAGGCGCGACCAGGCTTTTGCAGTGTTCTACACCGGCACCATCGGCGGCGGCGCATTGGCGCCGATGCTGTTCGGCAGCCTGGGGGATGCCACCGGCGTGCCCCTGGCCGTTTTGCTGCTGGCCGCCACCTTGTTGCTCACCCTGCCGCTGTCCTGGCGGGTTCAACGAGGGCTGGAGGCTCAGGCCCGGTAGGACGAACGAATTTTTCAGCGTGTTCTGGCAGGTATAACAATGAACAACAGTGAACCGTCTGCCGTGTCATTGCCGTTGTCCCGGCGTGCGCAACGTCTGCGCGCACCGGGCACGTCCAGCATGCGCAGCAAAGCCAATGCCTTGAAAGAAGCCGGCGTCAACGTGATCAATTTTGCCGCTGGGGAATTGTCCTTCGATGCCTGCCCGGCCATGAAAGCCGCGGTGAGCGATGCGCTGGCCAATGCCCGCAACCGCTATACGCCGCCCATCGGCCTGCCCCAACTGCGCCAGGCGCTGGCGCAGCAGGTGACTCAGCGCTGCGGGGTGAATTACGCCGCCGATGAAGTGGCGGTGACCGCCGGAGCCAAGCAGGCGCTGTATAACGCCGCGATGGTGCTGCTCGATCCGGGGGATGAAGTCATCGTTGCGGTGCCGTACTGGGAAACCTTCCCCACCCAGATCCAGCTGGCCGGTGGCGTTCCGGTCTATGTCGATACCGCTGCGGATGACTACCGCCTCACCTGCGCGGCGGTGGAAAACGCCCTGACCCCACGCACCCGCATGATTGTGATCAACACCCCGAACAACCCGACGGGCACGGTTTATCAGCGTGAACAACTGTTGGGGATTGCCCGGCTCGCGTTCGAACACCGGCTCTGGGTGGTGTTCGACGAGTGCTACCGCAAGCTGGTGCGCGCCCCCCATGAACATCACAACATCGTGTCGCTGTTTGCGCCGCTCAAGCACCAGACGGTGCTGGTCGATTCGTTTTCCAAGAGCCACGCGGTCACTGGCTGGCGGGTAGGGTATGCGTGCGCACCCGCCCCGGTCATCGGCGCCATGCACAACCTGCAAGGGCACACGACGTCCAACCCCAGCAGCCTGTCCCAATACGCCGCGCTCGGCAGCCTGATGGCTGACGCGCCGCACTTTACCCAGCAGGTCAATGCCTTCCTCGACCAGCAATTGCTCGCAGCCTGCACTTGCCTGGGGCATGTGGATGACATTACCTGCGCCCCGCCGGAGGGCGCGTTCTATCTGTTTATCGATGTGTCGCGCAAATTGGGTGGCCGCTACCTGGGCACCGTTATCCGTGACGTCGACCACCTGGCCGATCTGTTATTGACCGAGGCCCATATCGCGGTGGTGCCCGGCTCCGGCTGTGGCGACCGCAACAGCATCCGCATTTCCTACGCCGTTGAGCATGAAGCGTTGATCGAAGGCCTCACGCGCTTTGCCCGCTTCATGTCAGAAGTCGTTGCGCATTAACCCCACCCAAAAGGATATGAGCCGTGGAAAATCTGAGCCGCCAATTTATCGGGTACGTGAACCAGGCACTGGTGGATGTCGAGGACCGACATTTGGCCCAGGCCCTGCTCAGCGGTTTCAACAGCCAGCCCGCCGAGCTGGACAGGTACTGCGAGACTTATGTCGACATGACCTCGAGTAACTGGAGCGAGTCGTCGCTGTGTACGTTCTTCTGTGGCTGGCGCAGCCCGGACGGCGCTGCCCATGCCGTCTCGAGCATCATCGTGCGCATCCTTCAGGAGTCGGCATCCCTGGCCGATGACGCTCGGCTGAAGATGCTCGAAGCGGCGGCCCACTGTGGAGAGATCATCGTCGAGGACATCGGACTGGGCGAAATGCACGGGCATCCGCACCACTCCAAGCTGTATTACCGCATGGCTTCGGCGATCTGCGGCTCGGATGAATGGCGCCTGCAGGACAAGTTCCTGGACCCGATCACCAAGGAGTTTTCCGGTTGGGTCGGGGAAAAACGCCCGCTGGCGCCGCAGCTCATCGAAGCGCTGGAAATGATGGCCATGACGGAGTTGTTCAACACCGGCGAGTACAACCTGATGACGCCGTTATGGAAACAATGGTTGCGCGATGTGCGCGGGTACAGCGCCGGTGAGGCCAGCCGCGTGGCGAGCTTTCTCAGCGTGCACTGCGGCAACGTGGAAGCGCGCCATTTCAGGCATGCGGCAGAGGCGTTGCGGCTTTACGCCAGCGCCACCGGGCAGGCCGTGGATTACAGCCGTATCGCGCAGCTATCCAGGGAGTACGTGGCCAGGGCCTGTGAACATCTGCAGAAAATGGCATCGGTACTCAAGTGTGAACAGCCCGCCTGGGATTGAACTGTCCGAAACTCCCGTTGTGCCGCTGACATGGAGCCTGAACCTATGATGGATACCGACGCGCGCCGACGCCCTCTGTCGGCGCTACTGGATAGCAATCGTTGCCTGCGCGTACTCGAAGCCCATAGCCCGATATCGGCATTGCTCGCGCAGCGCGCCCGGCTGGAAATCAGCCCCGGGCATACGGTGGGGTATGACGCCATCTGGTCGAGTTCGTTGACCGACTCGACCCAGCGGGGGTTACCCGATATCGAGATTCTTTCGCCCAGCAACCGCTTGCCCGGGATCCGCGAAATATTTGATGTGTGTTCGCTGCCGCTGATATTCGATGCCGATACCGGCGGCAAGGCCGAGCATCTCGCGATTCATATCAAGATGCTGGAGCGCGCGGGCGTCTCGGCGGTGGTGATCGAAGACAAGTGCGGCTTGAAGAAAAACTCATTGTTCGGCACCGAGGTCGACCAGGCGCAGGAGTCCATCGAGGTATTTTGCGCCAAGCTCCAGGCCGGCTGCGCCAGTCGCACTGGCTCAGGGCTGATGCTGATTGCGCGGTGTGAAAGCCTGATCCTGGATCGCGGCATGGAGGAAGCGATGGCGCGATGCCTGGCGTATGTGGAGGCGGGGGCGGATGGCATCATGATCCACAGTCGCAGGCAGGATGGCCTGGAAATCCTTGAGTTCGCCAGGCAGTTTCGTCTGCAACGGCCCAAGGTTCCGCTGATTTGCGTGCCGACCAGTTATGTTCACCTGAAATTCGAGGTGCTGGAGCAGGCAGGTTTCAACGCGGTGATTTATGCCAACCATATGTTGCGCAGTGCCTACCTGGCCATGCGCGATACCGCTTTGGGCATACTCGCCCATGGCAGGACGCTGGAGCTGGAGCCGCGCTGTCTGGGCATCAACGAGATACTCGATCTGGTGCCCGGGACGCGGTAATGCGATGCGCGGGGCTGTCGTCCAGTCTTTCACTCATTGGTGCATGTGTCGGGTTGGAATCCCTGTTTCAGTGCGAAATACGCCAGTTATTTATAGAAATGCACCATTTAAATTCATAAAAGCGACATTTTGCCCTGTCACGGTGCGAAATGAATTGATAAAGTCCGGCTCAATCTCTGTTTAACAACAATCATTTTGCCGAGACTTTTCATGCACGAATCCGTCGAATCCTTCCTTGCCCGCCTCAAGAAACGCGACCCCGACCAACCGGAATTCCATCAGGCCGTAGAAGAAGTCCTGCGCAGTCTGTGGCCGTTTCTTGAAGCCAACCCCCATTACCTGACCTCGGGCATTCTGGAGCGCATCTGCGAGCCGGAACGTGCGATTAGCTTTCGGGTTTCGTGGGTGGACGATCAGGGCAAGGTCCAGGTCAATCGCGGTTTCCGTATCCAGATGAACAGTGCCATTGGCCCTTACAAGGGCGGTTTGCGCTTTCATCCTTCGGTGAACCTGGGCGTGCTGAAGTTCCTCGCCTTCGAGCAAACCTTCAAGAACTCTCTTACCTCGCTGCCCATGGGCGGTGGCAAAGGCGGCTCGGACTTCGACCCCAAGGGCAAGAGCGACGCCGAAGTCATGCGTTTCTGCCAGGCGTTCATGAGCGAGCTGTACCGCCATATCGGCGCCGACGTGGACGTACCAGCCGGTGATATCGGCGTGGGCGCCCGTGAAATCGGCTTCCTGTTCGGTCAGTACAAGCGCCTGAGCAACCAGTTCACCTCGGTGTTGACCGGCAAGGGCATGACCTACGGCGGCAGCCTGATCCGCCCGGAAGCCACGGGTTTTGGTTGTGTGTACTTCGCCGAAGAAATGCTCAAGCGCGACGGCCAGCGGGTCGAAGGCAAGCGGGTGGCAATCTCCGGTTCGGGCAACGTGGCGCAATACGCGGCGCGCAAAGTGATGGACCTGGGAGGCAAGGTGATTTCCCTGTCGGACTCCGAAGGCACCCTGTACGCCGAGAGCGGGTTGACCGAGGAACAATGGTCAGCCCTGCTGGCGCTGAAAAACGTGCAGCGCGGCCGCATCAGCGAACTGGCTGAGCGTTTCGGCCAGGAATTTCGCCAAGGCCAAAGCCCCTGGGCGCTGGCGTGCGATATCGCGCTGCCCTGCGCCACCCAGAACGAACTCGACGCCGACGCTGCCCGCACGCTGCTGCGCAACGGCTGCATCTGCGTCGCCGAAGGCGCCAACATGCCGACCACCCTTGAAGCTGTGGATATCTTTATCGAGGCAGGCATTCTGTTCGCGCCGGGCAAGGCGTCGAATGCCGGCGGCGTGGCCGTGAGTGGCCTGGAGATGTCGCAGAATGCCATGCGCCTGCTGTGGACCGCCGGCGAGGTGGACAGCAAACTGCACAGCATCATGCAGTCGATCCACCATGCCTGCGTGCATTACGGCGAAGAAAATGGCCGGGTCAATTATGTGAAGGGCGCAAACATCGCAGGCTTCGTCAAAGTTGCCGAAGCGATGCTGGCCCAGGGCATCGTCTAGACCCCGGGCTCGATACGCAACACTTCGATCAACTGATCGCCGACGGGGCGCTGCCACAGCACCTCGTCTCCCACCTGGGCGCCGAGCAACGCGCGCCCGAGGGGCGAACCCCAGTTGATCAAGCCTGCGTTGGCATCGGCCTGATCTTCGCCGACCAACTGGATGCGCTGCTGCTCGTCCTGCTCGTTGGCGAAGGTCACCCAGCTGCCGATCTGTACTTTATCGGTAGAAGTGGCCGGCGCCACAACCTGGGCGCTTTGTACCCGCTGGTTGAAGTAGCGCAAATCCCGCTCAAGGTCGGCCTGGCGTTGCTTGTCCGCCTTTTCGCCCTTGGCGGATTCGGTGCTGTATTCCTGCTGCAACTGCGCAACCTTGGCCTGCAACTGCTCCAATCCCTGCGCGGTCAAGCGATTGGGTTGGGCACTGACCTGGCGCTCCACCGGCTGATCAGCCTGGGCGGCGGCATTGTCTTCATTTACAAAAGCTCGGCTCATGACGTTCTCCCTCAATGGAGCTTGGGCCATGTTCACCGCGCGATCGTTCCCACGCTCTGCGTCCGCTTCTAATGTGGCGCGCTATTGCGAGCGATAAGCCTTGGCCGCATCGCGATCTTTCTCCTGCTGCCATTCGTGCTCGCGGTCATCCCTGCGGTTGTCCTGGTAGTCCCGCAGCTCCTCGTTCTCGCGCATGGCCTTGCACTGGCGGAAACCGTCTTCCCAGCCTTCGGCGTACTGCCGGTCT
The DNA here is from genome assembly GCF_003852295.1 of Pseudomonas sp. R11-23-07. Taxonomy (NCBI): domain Bacteria; kingdom Pseudomonadati; phylum Pseudomonadota; class Gammaproteobacteria; order Pseudomonadales; family Pseudomonadaceae; genus Pseudomonas; species Pseudomonas sp. R11-23-07. The sequence goes on along the minus strand of NZ_CP027761.1, from coordinate 4,825,061 downwards.
TTCAGATAGCGGGGCACGTTCTTGCGAAACTCCCCGGTAATCACCCCAGCGGCCTGGCGACCACTGCTGCAACCGTCGTCGAAGCCATCGGCAAAGGCCGGCGGATATCCCTTGGCCAGCAAATCCTGATGGGTTGTCTGGCAACCCGACAACCACATCACCACAGACAGCATTAGCGCAGACCGCCACATGGCGTACTCCCTGGCCGATTTACGGCTGATAGGGGGAAGTCTAGTCAGGGATTTGTCAGATGTATGTGAAAGGGGAGTCGGCGGGATGTGGGTTGTGCAAAATGATCGTTCCCACGCTCTGCGTGGGAATGCCTCCTGGGTCGCTCCGCGTCCCGCCAACCGCTGCACGTTTGGATTACTGCGCACAGGTGACGCGGAGCGTCACGGGCTGCATTCCCACGCGGGAGCGTGGGAACGATCTAACAGTCAGCTGATTTCTAGCTGACCCACCGCTATCGGGGGCAAGCCCCCTCCCACATTTTGATCTTCGCCAGGCTTGAGTCAGTAGTGATACCACTTCACTTCGAGCATCACTTCATTCACCGGTGTCGACAAGTGGCTGTACTCGCGCTGGGCGCTCAGGCGCAGGCCCAGGTTGCGTGACAGTTCCCATTGCTGGTTGAGGCTGATGCTGCGCCGCACTTCGCCATTGGTGAAGAAATCGCCCTTGGCTTCCAGGCTCAGGTTGCCCAGCGGGTTTTTCCACAACACGCCGGTGTTGAACCCGGCTGCGGGGGAGATGGCTTCGCTGAAGTCATTGTTGTGTTCCACGCGCACCGTGCCGAGGGCGAAGCCGAGCATGTCGTCGCTCAACTGCCAGGTACCGCCTGCGCCACCGTTGACGTGGGCGACCAGGGTTTCGTCGTCGTGTTTACCCGGTACGCGCTCCAGGCCACCGGTGACTTGCCATGACCAGGGTTGCAGCAAGGCGTTGCGTGGGGTCAGGGAGCGGATGGTGGCCAGGTCCAGTTGCTGCAACTGCCAGTGATTGCCTTCGTACTGGCGCAGTTTCATCTGCAGGATTTCGATTTGTGCGCCCAAGGGGAAGCCTTCGGCGTTGTCGTTGAGGTCGTGATAGGCCATGCGCAGGCCGTATTCGCCGAAGGCTTTGTCGCCGCGGGTGCCGATGCCGGCCTGCCAGGTGCGCGATTCGTGGCCGTTCTCCGGCAGGCCGGGCGGGGTGATCTTCAGGTCGGGCGCAGGGTTCTGGTTGATCGCACGCAGCAGTTCGAAGCTGCGCTGAGAGCGTGCAGTATCGCGCTCCAGGCCGTTAGCGCGGTAGCGGCCGAGGCGATAGGCAGCATCGATGATCAGTGCCTGGCGCTCGCGGGGCAGGGCTTTGAAGGCCGGCGCCTGCAATTGCTGCTGGTCATCGCTGATGTTGAGCGCCCACTGTTGCTCATCGCCGTCCAGCGGTTTGGCACGCTCCAGCAGTTCGCGTTCACGGGAGGGGCGATAGTCGATTTTTTCCACCAGGCCCGCTTCCTTGACCGCTTTGACGGTGTCGGTGGGGATCGCCGTCAGCGGGAACTGCTCGGTCAGGCGCAGGCCGGGGCGCGCCACTTGCAGCAGCTCCAGCAGGCGATAGGAGCAGTTTTCATCGAAGAAAAAGTAGTCGAACTGGATCTGCTTGAGTTCCCACACATGCTCGACCATGCGCTTGGTTTCGACTTCGGTGAGGTTCAGGCGGTATTCCCACAGGTCACGGTTTTCCAGGCTGCGGTATTCGGAGAGTTTTTCCTGGTAGGGCACCAGCGCGAACAGGCCGGGGTAGCCGCCCATCAGGCCTTTCCAGGCATACAGAATGCTGTTGTCCGAGCCTTCGATATAGGCGCCGAAGTTGATCGCGTAGCTGAGCAGGGCGGTGTTGTTGCTTTGCACGTCAGCCTGGTCGATGCGCAGCAGGGTGTGGCCGAACATCGACGACGGGCTGTTGAGGTACGCCGCCGGGAAAATCATCACCGCGCTGTGGGGCGCGACGTCCGTGAACCATTGTTTGAATTCCTTGCAGTCCACGGCGGGCAGGTCGGTCAGTTGCAACTGGTCCTTGAGCCAGCGGGTGCGTGCGGGATAAACGCATTGGGCGTGTTTTTCATCCAGACTGGCCGGTGCATACAACGCCTCCACGGTGGCCTTGAGTTCGGCGTCCGGATGATGCGCCCCGTCGGCGGCGAGAAAGAATTTCTTGTCGCTGACATAGCTGCGCCAGCCATTGATCTTGCCGGCTTCGTAATGGCCCAGCGACAGCCAGAACGGGTCATTGGCCAGTTGCTGCAAACGTTGATCGTCGAGGTGCGGTGCCGCATGCAGCGGGGCGCAGGCGAAGAGAGCCAGGCAAGCGAGGCGTTTGAGCATGGGGGCTACTTAAGTCGGACTGAAAAAAAGACCCAAGGGGGGCAGGTCGGAAAAACAAAACCCGCGCCTCGAAAGGCGCGGGTGGGTCGAGCTTAAGCCTGGGTAGCGTATTTCGCCAGACGGGCATCACTTTTCAGTACGGCAATGGTGTTGTTGTGCACGTCGTCAGCGGTCACGTCAGCCTTGCTGAAGATCTGCTGGAAGTGCTCGTGGGTCACAGCCGCGAAGTGCTCGCGATCTTCCGGCGCCACGCCCAGTACCACGGCGTAGGTAGTCAGCGCTTCGCCGTTACCCTTGGCCATGTCTTCGGACAGCTCGTTCATCATGCCATTCATGGCAATCCAGGACTTGCCGCCGTAGGTCAGGGAACTGTTGGTGCTGCAACCGTTGGTGCCCGAGGTCATGCCGAAGGTGGCGTTACCTGAAGTGCCGTTGGTGGTGGAGGCCAGGAAGTGAGCCGGAGTACCGCGCTGGCCTTCGAACAACATGTTGCCCCAACCGCAGTTCGGGCCACCTGGTGCTTCTGCCATTGCATTGAGGGAGACGACGGTGAAGAGAGTACCAAGAAGGATCCGTTTCATAGCTTTGTTCTCTTTGTGTGCAAACCAATGGACAAGGGTTCAGGCGCTTCGCAGCACCCTAGGGGCCAGTTATTAGTCCAACCCGCGCAGTTTGGAGTTTAGGCACGTTCCCGGGGTTCCGTGATTTTTTATAAAACATTCAGTCTCGAATGATTTTTTTATACGCCGCGCGTGCTGTCTATGCTTTCCCGAAAGCGCGCCTTGCCAGAGCGCGCAACCGAGAGCCAGAATGCCCCCATCTGCCCCGCCTGATGTAAGGAAGCCCGATGCCTGATCCTGTTGCTGCCAGCTTGCGTCTAGCGCCCGAAGCGCTGACTCGCCCTTTTTCCGCTGAACAGTTCAGCTTCTCGACCACCAATGATCTGGAGCCCTTTCGCGGTGTGCTTGGCCAGGAACGTGCAGTTGAAGCATTGCAGTTCGGCGTGGCAATGCCACGTCCCGGTTACAACGTGTTTGTCATGGGCGAACCCGGTACCGGTCGCTTTTCATTCGTCAAACGTTACCTGAGGGCCGAAGGCAAGCGCCTGCAAACCCCGTCGGACTGGGTGTACGTGAATAATTTCGATGAGCCGCGCGAACCGCGCGCCCTGGAATTGCCAGGCGGCGCTGCGGCGGCGTTCATCGCCGATATCAACGGGTTGGTCGACAACCTGGTGGCGACGTTCCCGGCCGTCTTCGAACACCCGACGTATCAGCAGCGCAAAAGCGCCATCGACCGGGCATTCAACCAGCGTTACGACAAGGCCCTGGACGTGATCGAGCGCCTGGCCCTGGAAAAAGACGTGGCGCTGTACCGCGACAGCTCCAACATTGCGTTTACCCCGATGCTCGATGGCAAGGCCCTGGACGAGGCCGAGTTCTCGCAGCTGCCGGAAATCGACCGTGAGCGTTTCCACACGGATATTTCCGAGCTGGAAGAACGCCTCAACGAAGAGTTGGCGAGCCTGCCGCAGTGGAAGCGTGAGTCGAACAATCAACTGCGCCAGTTCAACGAAGAAACTATCACCCTGGCCCTGCAGCCTTTGCTCGCACCGTTGTCGGAAAAGTACGCAGAAAACGCCGCCGTCTGCGGTTATCTGCAGGCCATGCAGGTGTATCTGCTAAAAACCGTGGTCGAGCAATTGGTCGACGACGCCAAGACCGACGCCCAGGCCCGCAAACTGCTGGAGGAGCAGTACTGCCCAAGCCTGGTGGTGGGCCATCCGGTCAACGGCGGCGCGCCGGTGGTCTTCGAGCCGCACCCGACCTACGACAACCTGTTCGGCCGTATCGAGTACAGCACCGACCAGGGCGCGCTGTACACCACCTATCGCCAGCTGCGCCCAGGCGCGCTGCACCGTGCCAATGGCGGCTTCCTGATCCTGGAAGCGGAAAAAATGCTCAGCGAGCCGTTTGTGTGGGATGCGCTCAAGCGTTCCTTGCAATCGCGCAAATTGAAGATGGAGTCGCCGCTTGGCGAGCTCGGTCGCCTGGCCACCGTCACGCTCAACCCGCAAATGATCCCGTTGCAGGTCAAGGTGATCATCATCGGCTCGCGCCAGCTGTACTACGCGTTGCAGGATGCCGATCCGGACTTCCAGGAAATGTTCCGGGTGCTGGTGGACTTCGACGAAGACATCCCGATGGTCGATGAAAGCCTGGAGCAGTTCGCCCAGTTGCTCAAAACCCGCACCTCGGAAGAAGGCATGGCGCCGCTGACGTCGGATGCGGTGGCGCGGCTGGCGACCTACAGCGCACGCCTGGCGGAACATCAGGGCCGTTTGTCGGCGCGCATTGGCGATTTGTTCCAATTGGTCAGCGAGGCGGACTTCATTCGCCACCTGGCCGGCGACGAAATGACCGATGCCGGGCATATCGAGCGCGCGCTCAAGGCCAAGGCCACGCGCACCGGGCGCGTGTCGGCGCGGATTCTCGACGACATGCTCGCCGGGGTGATCCTGATCGACACCGCCGGCGCCGCCGTGGGCAAGTGCAACGGGCTGACGGTGCTGGAAGTCGGTGATTCGGCGTTTGGCGTACCGGCGCGGATTTCCGCCACGGTGTACCCCGGCGGCAGCGGTATCGTCGATATCGAACGTGAGGTCAACCTCGGCCAGCCGATTCACTCCAAGGGCGTGATGATCCTCACCGGTTACCTGGGCAGCCGTTATGCGCAGGAATTCCCGCTGGCGATCTCGGCGAGCATCGCGCTGGAACAGTCCTACGGTTACGTGGACGGCGACAGCGCGTCTCTGGGCGAAGCCTGCACCCTGATCTCGGCCTTGTCGAAAACGCCGCTCAAGCAGTGCTTTGCCATCACCGGCTCCATCAACCAGTTTGGTGAAGTGCAGGCCGTGGGTGGGGTTAACGAGAAGATCGAAGGCTTCTTCCGCCTGTGCGAAGCGCGCGGTTTGACCGGTGAACAGGGCGCGATCATTCCCAAGGCCAACGTGGCCACGCTGATGCTCGACGAAAAGGTCTTGCAGGCCGTGCGTGACGGGCAATTCCATATCTACGCGGTACGCCAGGCGGATGAAGCGTTGAGCCTGCTGGTGGGCGAGGATGCCGGCGAGCCGGACGCTGAGGGGCAGTTCCCGGAAGGTACGGTCAATGCCCGCGTGGTGGAACGTTTGCGCGCAATTGCGGAGATGATCAGCGAGGAAGACCTGAAGGAGGCGGAAAAGGAGCTGGCGCAGCAGGCGTTGGCAGAAGCCAAACCTACCTGATCCCTGAAGCTTGATGGGATCAAAAATGTGGGAGGGGGCTTGCTCCCGATAGCAGTGTGTCAGTCTCAGTATCTTTGACTGATCCACCGCCATCGGGAGCAAGCCCCCTCCCACATTTAGTTTTGTGGATGCCATTAAATTGACGAACCTTCGCAATCCAATGCCGTTGGTCCCTACCACCTTGGTCTGTCGCGTTTTTATTCTATTCTGAGAATCAGGGATATCCACAGGAGTCGCAGGATAGAAACAGCCTCGCCTTTGCGCTGGGGCTGAACGCCGATCTACCGAGGGTCGCCGCCATGCCGCGCAACCTTTGCCTTACCCGCCAGTGCCTGGGGCTGGAAACCCGTATCGAATGCTCCATTCGCCCCCTCGCCGGGGAAAACGGGTTGTGGACGTTATTGTTCGCCGCCGGCATGTCGGGCGAACAGCCTTCCACGGTCAAGTCCCAAGGCCCGTTTCACGGGCCATTCGTGGCAGAAACCATGTTGGGCTCCATCGTCGACAGCCTGACCCTGCACGGCTACGAACAATTGGATGAGCCGCAGATCTGGTGCCTGCACCTGCAGGCCCATTTGCGCCAACTCAACGGCGGCCAGGAGCAACTGGCCCTGTAATCGGGCTATTTGCTTTCCGGTTTGTCCAGCTTGACCTCGAAACCATATTGCACGGTGTCGAGGTCGGTGCGCTGGTAGCTTTCCAGGGTGGTCGGCTGGCCGTAAAAATAATGCACATCAAACAGCGCCGTGCCGTATTCCTCGGCGCGGTGGCTCACACCGAGAATTTCCTTGAGGTAGTTGCCGCTGCCGTCCTTGGCGTAGAAGCGCCAGCTGTCGGCGGGAAACGCGCGCTGGTCGACGATCAATGCGTTGTCCTTGAGCACCAGGCCTTTGGGCAGTTTGCTAGTGTCAATCGAGGCTTTCTCGATGGTGGCGAGGAACAAGGGCACCGAGCCGACCACAAACGCCGGGGTTTCCGGGAACAGGTTGAGGTCGTAGGTCAGCGTGCCGCTCGCCGCATTCATCTCGAAGGCCTCGGTGGGCAATTCGATAGGTTCGCCGCGCTCGCCTTTATCGTCGGCGGTGAAAAACGTGATCGGCGCGTCGCTGTTGTTGCGCTCGGCGCCGACCAGGTCGTCATTGAAGGTGAAAGGGTGGTCGAACACGATTTTCGCGGCACTGGCGTCGTCGGTGGACTGGCTGATGGTGACGCTGCTTTTCAACTGTTCTTCCGTCATCGCGGCGTCTTTGAGCCAGCTGGCCGCCGCGTCGTCATACACCGTGACCGGCATCGGCAAGGGTTGCACGGTGTGTTGCAGGCTGTTTTTGTCGAAGCGCATCACGGGTAGGTCCAGCTCCTTGCGGGTCACCGTGGTCTTGGAAAAATCCAGCACATTGACCTGCAGGGTGTCGATCAATCCGTTGAAGTACACCTTGGCGTAACGGCTCTTCTGTGTGTGTTCGAAGTCTTTTTGCGCGTCGGTGAGGTGTTTTTCGAACGCTTCGGACCAGGCCGTTTGTTTTTGCATCTCGGCCAGCTGCTTTTCATAGAACGCCACTTGCGCGGCATTTTCGTTGATCGAGCCTGAGCGGGTGAGAAATTGGCCGGTGCCGTCCCGGGCTTGTACCAGCAGTGGGTTGGGCGAGTCGTCGCCCAACTCGGCGGCCAGGGGCGCGCTGTTGGTCAGTTCGAGTTCGGCGTAATTCTTGTCCAGCGACACCAGGTTGAGGGTGATATTGCCCTCGGTGCGCGGGTGGCCGAGGTCTTTTTTCGACAGGTCGAAGGTCAGCACCTTGCCTGGCGCGGCAACTTCAATCGCACCTTTGAGGCTGACAGGCTGCGGCTGGCTCTTGTTTTCCGTCTCGATGCCCTCTATGAACGGGTAGGTCACCGTCAGGTCGTCGGGGTTGGTCAGGTTGGAGCTGCTCGGGCTGAGCTGGATGCCGGGGTCGGTTTCCGACCATTCCGGCTGGAAGGGAATGACTTTGTTGTTGCTCAAGGTGACCGACTGCCATTCCAGGCCATGGGGAAAGGGGAACTGGTCAGGGGCGTTGAAGGTGAACGGGAAGACCGGCTGCAGATCCGTCAGGTAGTCGGAATGGGAGGCTCTGCGCAGTACGAACAGGCCGTTGATATAGGTGTCCACCAAGGCCTGGGGTGTGGGGTAATGCTTGAGCAGGGCCAGCGTGTCTTCGCCGTATTCGGCTTCGATGGGCTTGGCGGCGAGCTTGAGGCGTGCACGTTCGAGCAACAGCAGCGAGCCGCCGAGGTCGGCGATGGCGTCGCGCAGCTTGGGGTCCTGAATGCTGTCCAGGGACTGTTCGAACTGGCTGGTTTTCTCTTCGAGGGTGGCCTGCTTCTGCTCTTCTTTGGGGGAGCAGCCGCTGGTCATCAGCAACGCCGCGCACAGGCCGAGAGTGGCCAAAGGGGATCGCACATCCATCATCAGAGTCTTCCTGTCCGACAGCATCGAGCCGAGTTGAGGGTCTCGACACTAGCAGAAAAACGCCCTTACAGATGCCACTTCAAGTCAGTTTTCTCGCGGTGACAGGTGCCCGGTAGCGGCTGGTATACTCGGCTCCATTTTTAGCCAAGCTGTGTGAGATTCAATGGAACGCTTTATCGAAAACACGATGTATGCCGCGCGCTGGCTGCTGGCGCCGATCTATCTGGGTTTATCCCTGGGGTTGCTGATCCTGGCGATCAAGTTTTTCCAGGAAATCATTCATGTGATCCCCAATATTTTCACCTTGCTGGAGTCGGAGGTGATCCTGCTGTTGCTGTCGTTGATCGACATGGCCCTGGTCGGTGGCCTGCTGGTGATGGTGATGATTTCCGGCTACGAGAACTTCGTCTCGCAGTTGGATATCGATGAAAACAAGGAAAAGCTCAACTGGCTGGGCACCATGGACTCTTCGTCGCTGAAGATGAAAGTGGCGGCGTCCATCGTGGCGATTTCCTCCATCCACCTGCTGCGTATCTTCATGGACGCCAAGAACGTCGATCCGCAACACCTGATGTGGTACGTGATCATCCATATGACCTTCGTGGTCTCGGCGTTTGCCATGGGTTACCTGGACAAGCTGACCAAGCACTGATGGCGCGCGCTCGCCTTACTGCTCGACGAAGTAGTAAGGCTGGCGATTGATCGCCATTTGCTTGATCACCGTCACTTTCTCATTCAGTCGGTCCGTGTGGTCCAGCAGCGCAATGTTGCCGGGTTTGGCGCCGAGAAATGCACGCAATTGGGGCTCGGTCTGCAGAATCGGCAGATAGGCCTGCAGATAGAACACGCTGGCGCCGGCGATCCGCTCATTGGGTTGGTACAGCGCCACCTCCCTACCTTCGTCTTGCAGTGCCTGGACCTGACTGATCACGGGCACGAATGACTGACGCACATCAGCTTTGGGCGCGAACCAGAAGGCTGCGCTGAGGTAGCAGGCGATGGCCAGGGTGAACACGCCGAAGACAATGCGCCGGTGGTAGCGGTACAGCGCCGGTTTGTGCTCTCTCACCCACTCCAGCAGCACCCGCGCATATTCTGCGGCCAGCACGGCGGCGGCCGGGGTCAGTGCCATCAAATAGACGGTGCGTTTGCTCGAGGCCAGTGTCAGCAGAGTGAACTGCGCCACCAGCCATACGCTGAAAAACAGGAGGTAGCGGTTGCGCACCAGGCTTTTACGAAAGTGCCACAGGCCCAGGTACACCAGGATGTTCCACGGCAGGAAGGCCTCGGGCAGTTTGGCGAGGTAGTAGTAGAACGGCTCGTAGTGCCCGGCTTCGACAAACGAGCCGCTGAAGCGTCCGACGCTGTTGGTCCACAACACCTCACCGACGGCCTGCATGCCGCCGCGTTGAAACAAAAAAGCCAGCCAAATCAACAACGGCACCAAGGCCAGCAGCGTGAATAGCGCGGGCTTGAGCCAGTCGCCAAGGCGCAGGCGTTTATCCATCAGGCTGGTGCAGGCCAGGTAAACGAATATCACACTCCCCGGCATCGCCAGACCCAGCACGCCCTTGCTCAACGTCGCGATGACCATCCCTGCCGTAAACAATGACCATGCCCAGGCAGCGGAGCCCTGGCGTTCGGACGCGGGGCGCATCGCCTGGTAGAACCCCAACAAAGCTGCGGTCACGCCCAGGCTGAGCAACGAATCCTCACCCACCCCGCGCACATTGCCCCAATAGCTGGCCATGGTCGCCAGGATCAACGCAGCGCTGAACGCCAGCGTGGTTGGCCGCCCGAACCGGCGCAGCATCCCGTAGAGCAGCATCACACTGAACAATCCAGCAAAGGCTGACGCCAGGCGCACAGCCCCAGTGCTCGCGCCAAACAAGCGAATCGCCCCGGCATCCAGCCACAGACTCAACGGCGGTTTTTCCAGGAAAGGCTCGCGAAACAGACGCGGCACCACCCAGTCATTATCCAGGTGCATGGCCATGGCGATCCCGGAGACGCGGGCTTCGGTGGAACCTTGCAGTTCATGGTTATCCAGGGCGAAGAAGAACAGCAGCGCAACGAGCAGGAGCAGCAGGGGAACGGGACGCGTCATTAGGGTGGCTACCGGGCAGGAGACCGCTCGGAAGAGCGACCGTGGCTGCCCGCCAGTATAGGGATGGGTTTCTTAACGATTCGTGAACGAGTGTGGGGTTTTGTGCGGTTGGATGAGGCTTACAGTTTGATCTGATCGAATTTTCCCGGAGCAGAGAAACGCCAGGGAACACTGAAAGCCGCCCCTCCACATATCAGCTCCGCTTGTTTCAAGATGGCTGGCCACCAGCGCACGAGATTGTGCGCTTTGCTCCAGTAGCTTTCACCACTCCAGTGTTTTGCCAGACAGAAAATAGGCAGTGCGCAATCTCGAAAGGCTTTCTTCTCCGCATGCCCTTTCATAAAACGATCCTGAGAAATCACTACCCAGCCTCCCTCTTCACGCAGCGCTGATATCCAAGCAATATCGCTGGTATTTTGGGGGAATTCATCCCGGAGCGGGAACACGCCATGTTCGTGAACTTTTGACAGTTCGTTCAAGGCACGTGCCAGCGCGGGAGGAAGGTTATGATCCAGGAGAAAGTTCAAGCAGCATGCCTTTGCTCGAACTCGACAGCTGCTTTTACTGCAGCCGCTGGAACCTCGTAGAGCATGGCTACGCGCCTGGCGTCACGTCCTTCTGCTTCATACGCATTAAAAATGGCGGCGGTAGCAATGCCGGCCCCGGTCAGCACGGGCTTACCAAAATTTCTGGCAGGGTCCAGCACTACCGCTTTGCTACGTTTGACCGGGTACCAGCGTTGCGCCGACCCCTTGCCGGTGTAATCGATCCCTTCATACAACGAGGGCTTGATGACTTGTTTGAACGCATATTGTTTTTTGATCAGGTCCAGCAGTGTCTCGTCACCCGTCTCATCCAGCACAGTGGCAAAAATGCTACGGCCATCTGTTTGGAACCGCTTGCAGGTGAACGGATAGGGCTGGCCGAACAGTTCACTAGCCTGGCGTGAAGCGTTGCGTATGGCCTGCAAGCTCAGCCCGTGCTGGCGAAATGCATGCACGAAGCGAATTTCGAGCAGGTCATGAAAACCTAGAATGCAATCATTGATGCCTGTCAGTTCCGATTGCCAGAGCCCGGCATGCTGAACGCCATTGGCACTGTAGCCGAATAGCCAACGGCGTATGTCTGCGGCGGGGATGCCGGTATATAACGATGCCTCGCCAGGGGTATAGAGACCCACCCCGACAAGAGGGCTGGGCGAAGTCGTTTGCATGGATGGCCTCCTTGTCGTTGAGTCGGGCGATGAAGTCTGGTGGCTTATGTGATCTCGTTCAACCTTGGGGAGACGAGCTGTAGTCCAAAGCGTATCCGTACAATTCATTCCACGCCAGTTCACCTGATGCACGCCAACTTGTAGGAGCTTTCCGGTGATTTACTTAAAGGTATATCGCCTTATTGGGTACTGTGCTCCGACACGTTAAACCGCGTCTTTGGCAGCAAACAATCTCTTAGCCTCAGCAAAACACTTCTCAGCGATCGCCGAGCGCGGTTCGGTCTTGCGCATCACCATGCCCAGTGGCGCAAGCACGCTGGCGTCCGGCAGGTTGATAAAGGCGAGGTTTTCGATTGGGCTTTCCAGGGCGCTGTCCAGTGGCATGATTGCGCAGCAAAAGCCTTCGTGGATCGCCTGGAACAACTGATAGGTTGAATCGCTTTCGAGCATGGGCTGGGGGGCGAGGCCGCGGCTGCGGAAGCTCAGGTCAATGGACTTTCGATAGTGCATGCCCGTGCTGATCATTCCCAGGGGCAATTGGGCGGCGTCTTCCCAGCTCATTTCGGTGCCTTCGAAGTGGAAGTGACGTGTGTCGTACAGCAGGCCGACGCGGGTTTCGCCCAGTTCGAAAAAATCCAGGTAGCTGGAGTTTACGTGGTCCAGGTAACACACCCCCAGGTCCAGCTGATTGGTGCCCAGCGCTTCGATGATCTTGTCCGAACTCATGGAGGTCAGGCTGAACTTGAGTTCCGGGAAGGTGTGGGACAGGCCCTGGATGTAGCTGATGGGGTTGAAACCGCTGAGCGGCACCAGGCCCAGGCGCAAGTTACCCACCAACTGGCCGCGACACGCCGCCGCTTCGGCGAACAGCCCGTCATGGGCGGCGAGCAGGGTTCTGGCCCAGGCCAGCACACGCTCACCGGCCTCGGTGAACCCTTCGAAGCGCTGGCCCCGGGTGACCAATTCCAGGCCCAGTTCATCCTCCAGATTGCGCAGGCGCATCGACAGCGTCGGCTGGGTGATATGGCAGCGCGCAGCCGCCTGGCCGAAGTGACGGGTCTGCTCCAGCGCGATCAGGAATTTGAGTTGCTTTATGTCCATCAAGACACCTGCCAGTCAGCCGTAACAATTAGGCAGCCATTGTTTAGGCGCTTTAGCCTCATGGCAATCGATTGATGGCGGCCTGCTGGAGAAAGACATGAGCGTAACGTCGGATGCGTCCTGTGTACTGCCTCAATTCAGTACACAGTCGACGGGTTCAAGGACAGGCGGCAGTTCTGTCGCGCCGTTGGCGTGCAGCACTTCGCGTTCGATGGTGCGCACGATGGCGTTGGTCGGCAGGTCGTTTTCGTCGTAGCCGAAAGGGTCTTCCAACTCGTCGCCAATCGCATCCAGGCCAAAAAACGTGTAGCTCACGATAGCGGTGAATACCGGCGTCAGCCAACCCAAGGGTTCGGCCATGGCGAAGGGCAGCAAGATGCAGAACATGTAGCTGGTGCGGTGCAACAGCAGCGTGTAGGGGAAGGGCAGCGGGGTGCTTTTGATGCGCTCGCAAATGGTCTGCGTGCGGGTCAGGCTGCTCAAGTGGCCGGCCATCAGCTGATAGCGCCACTCGCTGAGACGCCCGGACTCGACCAGCGCCGAACATTGTTGGGTGACGCGACCGACGATGCTTTCCGGGATATTCGGGGTGTTGGCTGGCGGCGGCGTGTCGAGCCAGGGGGCTGCCGCGCCGGGCTCGTCTTCATGGCGCAGCCGGGCGTTCAAGGCATGGGCGAACCCGCACAGGTTGCGCAGGATCTCGCTGCGCTGGCGAGCGTCCTGGATCACCTGGGTTTCCCGGATCATGGCGCGCACATCCATCAGCATGGCGCCGAGCGCTTTGCGCCCTTCGTACCAGCGGTCATAGCACGCGTTGTTGCGAAAACTCATGAAGATCGAAAGTGACAAGCCCAACAGCGTGAACGGCGTGGCGTTGACCTTGGAGAAGTAGGCTGGATGAAGGGTTTCCACCAGCACAATCACCGAGGCCAGCAGTGTCACCAGCAGGCTGCGCAGTGCGATGCGCCGGGCCACGGAGCCCTTGAGCGACGTCAATACACCGATCAGGTTGGGTTTGGCTCTGACGATCATGGAAATAGCCTAGTGCAATGGGTTGAAACCGGATCGGTCAGCCGCCCGTCATGTTCATGAAGCGCACCACCTGCACCTCATCGTCGAGGGTGAAATTGTGCCGATACGGCTTGAGTTTCATCGACTCCAAAATCGCGCGCTCCAAACGTTGCGGTTCGCCCGGATAGCGCCGCAGCACCGCCTTGAGGTCGACCGAATGCTCGTTGCCCAGGCACAGCAACAGCCGGCCTTCGACGGTTAGGCGCACACGGTTGCAGGTGCCGCAGAAGTTGTGGCTGTGGGGTGAAATAAAGCCCAGGCGGATATGCGGCGCTTCGGCCAGGCGCCAATAGCGCGACGGCCCCTGGGTGGATTCTGCAGAGTCGATCAGCGTGTAGCGTTCGGCAATACGCTCGCGTACCTGCGCACTGGAATAAAACGCCTCGGCACGGCTGTGCTCGCTGATCACGCCCAATGGCATTTCTTCGATAAACGAAATATCCAGGCCGCGATCGATGGCGAAGGCCACGAGGTCGTTGATCTCGTGATCGTTGCGACCTTTCATTACCACGCAATTAAGCTTGGTGCGCTGAAAACCCGCGGCATTCGCTGCATCGATACCCTCGATCACCTTGACCAAGTCACCGGTGCGCGTCAGTTCACGAAAGCGCTCGGGGTCCAGGCTGTCGAGGCTGATGTTCAAGCGCTTGAGCCCGGCATCGAACAACGGCGCGGCGAGTTTGCCCAGTTGCGAACCGTTGGTGGTCATGCACAACTCGCGCAGACCGGGGAGCGCGGCGATGCGCTTGCACAGCTCCACCACGCCCTGACGAATCAAGGGTTCACCGCCGGTCAAGCGGATCTTGCGCGTGCCCAGCGCGACGAAACTCTGCGCCAGTTGGTACAGTTCCTCCAGCGACAGAATCTGCTGGCGCGGCAGGAACTCCATGTCTTCGGCCATGCAATACACACAACGGAAATCGCAACGGTCGGTCACCGACATCCTGAGGTAGTCGACCCGGCGGGAAAAACTATCCATCAGGATTTGATCTGTCACTAAAAACCTCGGCGGCGACGTTGGGTATATACCCTGGCGCTTATATAGGCGGGTGATTCAGGCGAGGCTAACGGTGTTTTTTGCGGGCGTCTAATCACTCTTAGCGACTGGTTGATCGATGGGGTCTATGAGCGGTTAGTTGACGGGGCACAGGAGGCGGCGGAGCGGTGGGGTTCAATAGCGTACCTGTGGCGAGGGGGCTCGCTCGCCACAGGTACGGGTTGGTTGTTCAACTGACAGGGATGTTTTATGGATTTGCGCCTGGGGATTGCATCGTGAATAACTGAGCGTCCAGCATCCGCTCCAACAGCAACTCACCCAGCACGATCAGTTGCTGAGCCCCCAGCAGCTTTTGGCGGTGCGAGCCTTCCAGTTCAAAGGCCAGATCGGTGGTCATGGCGTTCAGCGAGGCGAGGGTTTCACTGGCTTGGATAAGGAGGGTTTCGGCGGGGATGTCTGGGGCGAGGGTGAAGAGGGTTGTTGGGGGATTGGGGGTGATCTTTTTCATGATGAAGCTCCCACACTGTTTAAGGAGCTACCGCCCCCTGCTGTCAAACAGGATTGGGTGGCAGCTGTACGCGGGTTGACAGACCGGAAGTGTAGGAACCCGGCGCACCCGAAGATGCCCCACGCACAGCCACCATGAACGAGGCGGAATGCGTAGAGCATGCCGTCTTACCAAGGGGTGTGAAAGGTTACACTTTTTGGCCTGTCAAAGCCGGTCGCTGATGAGCAGCGACGTGGGAAAGGTAGCGTGATGGAGGGAGTTGTGCCAGTTCATCGAGGGCGTTGCATGTTGAAGGAAAATTCTGAAGGTCTGTCCGCCGGGCTTTTAAGCCCCAGAACAAAAAAACGCACTAGGCGGGTTTTGCCGATGCTTCGAATTGGTGGGCCGGGGTAATCTGAATCTATCCACTATCTTATTGATATGTTGGATTAATCTTAGTTTCTTTTTTTCCGTGGAATACCAAATGGAATACCTCATGAAATCACTCTCTACTTCGCCCTCGTTTATACTCGATGGGGCACTGAACCGATCAAAACTGACCTTGGCAGCGATACGCTCCAGCCAGTGACGACAGGCAGCAAGCGACGATTAGGCTGTCATTGGCGACTCAACTTCGTGGTGCCACACCCGACGACAAGTCGAAAGTTAAATGTATTGTGCGAATGCCGGCGTTAGTGATAACGAAGGCCTCTAAACTATCAGTTTCTTTTGGAAGTTAAATAACCGCAGCGTATAGAATATGGCCGATGCCGTTACCTTCGCGGACAAGTTCAGCCCACTGTGGTTTTCTTAACGAGCATCGTTTGTTAAAAATGAAAAATGGTTACGAAAACCTTACATTGAGAGCGGCGTTTCCGAATAGTGCTGTACTCCCTATTTAAAACAAACAGGAGAAAGGTCTTAAACCCTTCTCCGCTTGTTTTCTAGCATAGCCTTTTACTTTGCGGGAAAGTCTACCAAAAACGGAACTATTGCGAATATCAGTCCGGCTAACCCTACAGTGCTAAAAGACACTCTAAAACATCGGCCATACGTCCACGTGGAAAGAAATCCGTACGGTATTTTACGCTGCTCTAAGCTATCATCTACGAATAACGTCGCGTGCTTAATGCAGGATGCTTTTTCGAGCGCTGATAACGCTATTTCTGATCGTTTAATCATTGCCGAAACACGTTGATCTAACTTCCAAAAAATGAAAGAGATTGATGAGAGAAATACACCGAGTATAGAGGCCACAAAAACAAATTTACCACCTTGCTGTAGGCACACCCCACCCCCAGCAGCCACTGCTCCAGAAATAGCTAGATAAAAATTGAACACCGACATACGCTGCTGAGCATGAAGCTCAAAGTAACGCCATGCGTGATCCATCGACTGCTGAACATTAGCGCCCATTCGCATCTCCTAAACACCGAGTACCATATTCTTCAAAAAGTTTCTGGAGCACACGAGCGCTCGCAAAGGCAGCATAGCTTTGAGCTTTATCCACTTTGTCAGGATCCGCGTAATCACAGACACCTTTTAATGCAAAGAATTTAGGCTGAGGACTAGACGCCATTGCTGCAGCGTATAATCCATAAATTTCCATCTCAACACCGATTAACTCACGTTGCTGTTTTTTAATCTCTTTTATAGTGTCACCGTCTGCCAAAACTGCAGACCCTGAAGCTACCGGACCAATTTTAATCTTGGTGCGAAACTCGCAGTTTTTTTCAAAAATCTCCGGAAGACTTTGTAAGAAGTCTTGATTGGATCTAAGTTGTTCTATATGTGTGCGGACTGTATAATTTGCCGGAAGTTGGTGTGGTGCAAACGAGAATGTAACACTATCACTATCCTTTACCCGCTTTCCACTTTGAAAATCCCAAGCCGGATCTGCGAATAACACATCGCCTATTGATACCTGTTCCTTAACTCCGGCACATATACCGGTCATTGCGATTATTTTAGGGTTGAGTTTTGTAATAACAGCGAAGCTTTTTAGAGCTGTAGAAACCATGCCCATTTTTGATGAAAAGGCCGCTACAACCGTTATTTTTTTACCTTTCGACAACAGCCAACCGTCTCTCACAAAAACTAAATCATCAATTGGGCGAGCGGCATCCCAATTCCAAGGTAAATCCATAACTGCGTCAAACTCTGGACTCTCCAATGCGCAAATTATCGCCAAATCAACAAGTGAGGTGGCTGAAGTGCTGGCCGGTGTTGAATCGATTTTTTGCTTAATGTACTTTACACAGTTTACGGTTTTTCGAATCCATTCATTTTCAATTTGCGAGTAATTAATAATCGACCACGTACTTTCGGAAAAAACTTCACTTGCTGCTCCTGCCGCCTTGATGTCCGAGGTTATGCCCACAACTTTTCCAGGTTTGATAATTGTTAGGTCGTTATTAATTCGGTGTAGTATCGCGAGGGAGTTTTCATGCGAGACATCATCATCATAGTTGAATAGAGGTAACAAGATATCAAGAATGAGCAAATCAAAAAACTCGTGCTCTAACTTGGTTTGTGCATCATCGGAACTAATGGCATACACTATATTGGTTTTATCTATGCCGATTGCCTCAAGCTCCAAAACTAATGGTTTGTAGCGTATGGGATGATCGTCAGCGATTAGAATCCGCACAATTAAGAGTTCCCTTTCTCAGATTTGAATTTTTCAAACGCAGCTCTTAATTCGTTCTTCCAGATCTCATATGTAGAATTATAATGTAAAATTTTTTGTACAATTCTTGGAAATTCGATTTCAAGTTCTAATCCAAGTTGGGAAATGTCTAAGTCACCTCCTTCGCGCGGAAATGCTTCATAGCCGGTAACAACTATAGTAGGACAGCTTATCTCTGATAAGACCATGTATCGGAGAACCTCGATCCCCCCAAAGCCTTGAGGCCTCCCTCCACTTTCCCCGGCGCAGATATCCACATCAATAGTTGGTAAAGACATATCGAGTAACATTAGATCAGGTATTTCCTCATCTAGTAGATCTAGAGCTGAGTTAACGGACTTCGCATATCGTATATCCATCGGAATACAAAGCCCCCTAAGAAAGAGTTCAATCTGGGTGATTTTCGGAGTTTCATCCTCGACCAGTAGAATTTTGAGATTGGTTTCCATCAAGACGCCTCCTCTGCTTGTCTAGCTTGAACCAGAAAGTGATAGGTGACGGCGATTTCAAAATCACCAGAGGAGTTGAATCCAAATTCGATTGCTCCCATGGCAGACTGTTTTACCACTGCAGCAATTTTATATAGACCACTACCTCCTTCAGTCTTCGTTTTGGTGTCATATTCTCCACGTTCAATTTTTTCCCTGATCTCTGAAAGTTTCTTTTCCGCTCCGATACGAACACTCGGTTTAGCTTGGCATTGTGTGCGAATTACGAACTTTTCACCTTCGATGTCAGGTTCAACTTCTATTCGAACCTTCGGCATTTTAAGACCAGAGTGCACGCGAGCATTATCCAGCGATACAAATAGAACATCATGTAAGAATACAAGAGTACTAGGCATAACATCAATATCGGTAGAGATTGGTTCGATACTTATCACAGGCTCAAAGCTTCTTAAGCATTTTTTTGCGGCTTCGATGGATATAGATACAGCTTGGCTCGCATTGAATGTTCGGCGAAACGCATCAACATCATTGTTCTTTGAAAACCAGCTGCTTGCATCATCGAGCGCAATCTGAACTTGCACAGAGCTGTCCCCAATGGCACGTCCCAACTCATAATACTCTGCTCTCCCCTCAACTAGATTTTTAAGTTGAGCTCGAAACTCGTCAAACACAATTGTTAGGTTGGGTTTAAGTTCGCCGCCGATGTACTCCCGCACATCTCTAAGCGACTTGTCCAACAGTGCCCACATAAGTCCGACAGAGGTTTTGACGAAGCCAGGCATGTCACCATCTTGAAAAAGTATGCGGGCAACGGGGATAATTTGCGGGGTTATTTCAAATGTAACTAGTCCTTGCGGGTGTTCCTTTGATTTTATTTGAATTATTTTATCTTTAGTTTCAATCAAGGCTTCATCAAATGACGAAGAAAATTTATTGAATATTTTTTCTAATGCCGCGACTGTATCACGTCCACAGCTATTGAATTTATCTAACCATGCGTCATTTCTATTGTATCCAGAACTTCCAGTTTCTTTTGTTGTGATAATGTTCTGCAGTTCAAGCGGTCCACGAATCAAACCAACAAATGATTGATGTCTGATTCTTTTACTTAAATAGTAATCTAATCCAAAAAGCGAGTTATTGAGAAACTCAGAGGCCAGCTTAACTAACATAGAGTAAAGCACCGCATCTGCTTCATCGAAGTCGGAAAACTGTATAGGTATCTGATTTTCAAGTAGTATATCTCGCATTACCTCATCAAATTCCATTGCGGTGACTACTTTTGCCAGATCGCTGTACCGGTAAAAATCTTCTGAAAGCTCTCGAGTAGCCCAGCGAGTGAGCGCAGATACATCCACGTGAATTCTAGTCCGATCTACAATCCATTGCCCTGCGGTCATTATCTGGCGATTAGTTATTTCAAAAATTTCATCCTCATAATCACCTGCTCGGTCCGGGTCTAGCTCTCGGAGCACGCTGCAGGTATCCTGCCTTTGCTGAAGTATTTCTGTAGTTGTTTTAACAATTCTCGCTTGGTCTACGATATTTGGTACGCAAACTTCCCTGAGAAAATAAACAAGGATATGTAGATCCAGTGTTTCTTTGAATTCGTATAATGCTGCTGGAGCCTGGACATCTTTACGGCGGATTACTTGAGCAGTTTTAAATCGAAGGCTGGACCCAACTGTATCTTTTTCAGTCTTCTCCCAAAGCATATGTAGCGCAATAGGCGCAATTAAAAAATTGGTTATTCTGTTGTAATCTTGAACATAATAGTCGCCTATGGTGTTTTCAATTGGTATCAATTCAAGTCTGCTACTGTTTCGGGAACCTTCGTTAGCTATTAACTCTATGACATGCTGTCGCATATCTGCTGAATAATACGAATTTAGCAATAGTGGAATAGTTAGCGCTGGAAGGGCGTTTGGGAACAGAGTGCGATAACTAGTTAATGTGGTAATGGCGGGGTCATAATCACCTGCGCCAATTAGGCCGCACGCTTGAAATAAGGCGAGAGTACTGCTGCTGCGGTTAATAGGCGAGGTGCTTGGGTTGAATAATTGCGCCCAACAATCGGATAGATTTGGCGCATTGTATATGCGTGTTGGAGTTACATTGTCCTCAATCCCTATGGTCGGTGTATTCATGGATATTAAATCAAATCGCCACTTTTCATTCGGGCGTATTCTGTAAATTGTCGCTAGAAACGTTCGGATTGCGGCATAGCTTGGCAAACCGGCTAAATTCGTTGCTAACTTTAACAAATTAGCATAGGCGGTTGACGACTGCCCGTCTTGCCTTAACAGTTGCGCGATTAATAATGGAGTATTATTAATGGTTGTGCTTCTTGGGGCGGACTTGCCGAAACTAAAGGCCACTCCCGAGTAAATATAATTCCACGCATCTAATTTGTTACTTTTATTTCTCAAACAAAAACGAGATAATTTCGCCGCCAGCAAAATATCTCCTGAACAAAGAGCTTCAGGTAGTCTGCTGTCTCTGCATTCTAATGATTTACAACTCGAAGGTAATCCATACAATAAGCGAGCTTTTTCGAGTCTAAAATCTTCTATATTTTTTACTTGGAGTAAGGCGCTTTTCATTAGCGCTTTTACGCTAATGCTTACATCGTCGCGCAGCGAGTACTGCAATAAACTAATAAATGTCTCATAAACATCAATCAATGAGTGACTTTGCTCAACACGAAGCACGTCGGCGATTTTGTCGCTATCCGATGACCAATCACCCATTATTCGATGATGCATGTAGGTTTTTACAGAATCATCGTACTTGCTGTGATTGTCGATTCTCTGCTTAATATCCAATGAGTATTTCTGAATGCTTACTCGATCCTCATTTCTTACGCTAGTATTGTAAGCTATGAAATTTAATAGTCCGCTTCGATATATGGATCTAACTTCTGAAGTATATTTCTTTTGCCCTTCAAGTCCTCCAGCTATATTTTCTAGAGCAATTCTGAGCTGAACGGACCAAAAGCTCGCTCCGAGCATCAGTTCCAGCTGCTTTAAAAACTCTATGCCACCTAAGGCATCATCTTCGAGAATATATTGTTCGACATGCGTAGCTATCTTTCTGAATGTATTAATTACTGCACAGTCTTCATTTATTCTGGCGACTATCCAATAAACTTCCTGGTCAACTGAAACTATAGGTGCCTTTCTCGCTAAACCCTCTAGTTCATCATAGCCTGTCGGATAGCGGGATAATTCTGGGAGTTGATGCTTTACATGAAATGACGCCCATTGCAGATACTCAGAGTACATTGAGTAGTGCAAGGTTGATCTAGCTTCCAGCATTAATTCACGATAACCACTCCTAAATAGAAAGGAATGATCGAATCTTTTTTCTTTTACAAATTTCGTAGACTTAAAAGCTGAAACCAAACCCCTGAACTTATGCTGGCATTTCAAGAATGCTTTGGTGTAATCCCCTGTAATTTGCATATATTATCCTTAACTTTAAACCAATAGATCACACGCCTAACGTAAGTTTTCCAGTGACAGCTCAAAACTTAGCTTTCAGGTGTTTTTTGCTTCGCTTGAACTGGTACGGCTCAAGGTCTGACCATTCCGAAAGATAACGACACTCTCGTCATATCCTCGCGATCCCTAATCAGTCCTACGTGGATGCACAATGCCACTACTTTCAGTCAAAAATCAGGTTTCTTCAACGAAATTGTGTTTGTGGCGGTCAAGACGCTTGCCCAGTTCTGGTGGGACTCTGGAAGCAACGGAGCAGGCCGCGGTCAAGAATTAGCTAGAGAGCGGAGATCGTTTGCGATGGGAACTTTGATACTCATCCGCCATAGAGCAAGCCGTTGCACGATTCCCGTAGGCGTGCAGGTGAACACTGGCTACCTCTCTCTCCTTGCGTATGGGGCTCTACAGACGGGCTGTGAGGCTTGCGTCACATTTAGGGAGCTATCCAATATCATCGAAGCTTGAGTCCTGATCGGTCAGATATTCGTAGAGATAAGAGCGCGGCTTTGGGATAAGTTATCGTCTAAATTTACCTCTCGTGACGCTGCATACGGTGGTATCCCGAGCTAGACCTCACCCCTTTGGGCTCAAGCGCTAAGCACGACTCTCGCTCTGGGTGACGTGCTTTACCCAAGGTACCACCCATGGAGCAACTCAGTTTTTGCGAGTGAAATGCAAAGGCTTACTGAAATTTATTAGCCATATTCGGCTATGGCTGAATGAGAGCCTTGGCAAACGCAGGATTTGAGTTGGGCGGCAACGGTTAGCTTCCAACGTCACTATCGGGGGCAGGCTTTTTCCTGCTACGCCCCTTCCAGGGCGCCCCCGACCTCGATTTCTGATTATCGAGCGGTTCTATCAACCTAAGCATGACCACGAAGTTCGATTCCTGTCCGCTCTTCGTCTTGCGGATAACATCCGCGATGCTTTCGTTCTCCGTAGGGATTGAGTATCGTCTATGGTCGAGTCAGGGAAAATGGCTGGCACTTTAGTTCGATATACTACAGCTCTGGCGCATCTCGTTGATGCGGCAAAGGCAAAGCAAGGAAAAATATATGGTCCCGTCGGAGTTAGTCACTCGTATATTTGATCATGTCGAAAATGGTGATGTTGATAAGGCGGTACGCGCCAGTCTGCGGCTGTCTAGACATCTAAATGACCATATGAGTACGGCTCTTTTTTTGAGAGATCTCGTTGAAGATCGGGTGGAGGTGTCGCGCGTTCTATACGAGGACGTGTCGCATTTGAAAGAGGAGGCGTTCAGCTATTTGATGTCTCAGTCAGCAGAGAGATGGCTAGATTCCAGAACCTTGCCTTTTGGTCCAAATGGGGCAACGGCGGTAGGGGATGATACCAAGAGAGTGCTAATTGTTTCTGTTGGAGACTTTCCAGCTGAGCTTGACCAATGTGAAAAATCTATCAATGATTTAGCTCTCCCGGCTTCAATGGGAGAGTATGATAGCGCTGCCTTTACAGATAGGTATCAGTCCATAAAAAGTGAGTTTCGGCTGCGTATAAAATCGATAAATATAATTAAAACTAGTGTTCTGAACAAGTGCTTGAACTTCGCCATTCAGATGGAACGTCAACTGGCTATTCAGTCTACGACAAAAAGCTATCTGGAAAAAATGCAAAATGACGTGCTTAACTATTTTCGATCTAAATCAGGGGACGTTTATCAAAAAATCCACAAGGCGAATCAGCTAATAAGCTCTGATTCATCAGAGGATCTTTCATTGCTACTAACGCAAGTTCGGAGAGCGCTAAAATCTGTCGCGGATTACTTCTATCCAGCAAGTGAAAGCGTTGTTAGATGTAATGATGGTATTGAACGTAAGATGGGGGATGAACAGTATTTGAATCGGCTGCATGAGTTTGTTCATGTACAATTCAAGCGATCAACATCAACAGATCTCCTTCGTGCTGAATTAGATCACCTATTAACATTTGCAAAAAAGCTTAACGATATTGCGTCAAAAGGAGTTCACGCGGATGTGACGCTTGCTGAAGCTCAACAAGGATATTTAGGTCTTTACATGTTTTTGTTCAATGTAATACAGCGGCTTGATACCAAAGCTCTCGAACGTGCATAGCGTTTTCCTTCCGTACGCTAATCGTATTGATGGCGCTCCGTTTGCAATTTGGATCACCTGGATTACCTGCATCGCGCTCGGTGTGCTGAGACCTGCCTCGAAGGCTCATCACTACCGCTAAGGTGGGCGTTGTCGCAGAATCGAAAACGTCATCGTCCAGGGGACTTTCAGGAGGCATTCGAGGCCGGTTTTCTGCTGCGTTTGCAGCAGACTCTGCTCAACCTTCGTGAAGCTGCTGCATCCCGACCAACGAGTTTCAATGCTTGAGACGCTAATTAACGTTTGAGACTTTATTTTTCCCGCTAAACCCTCCGATCCAGCGATCTTTGATCGCGCCGATCGGAGGGTTCTCTCGCTCATTCTTGAAGCCACCTCGTTCCACCATTCCAATTTCAAATTTGATTAGCATCGCCGTCGTTTACCCGCCAATAACTACTGACGATCTTATCGAGCGCGGCGCAGTGCCTGTGTCAGAAAGCATCTTCTCGTGGGGCCGTGGCTATCTGAGGGGAATACGTACTCTCTGTTGCCGCTGAGTTGCTTGAGCGTCTCCAGTAACGAAAATGCCTGATCGGTAAGGGGGATTGTGTGCGGCCGACGCTTTTTCATGCGCTCTGGCGGAATGGTCCAAATGCGCTTGTCGAAGTCGATATCTGCCCATCGTGTGGTGGCTGCTTCGGCAGGGCGGGTCATCGTGTGCAACTGCCATTCGATCAGGCAGCGGGTCGTGCGCTTGATGCTGGCGTTCGCGATTTCCATCATGAGCTCGGGAAGCTCCTCAGGTGGTAGCGCAGCCATGTTCTCTTTCTTGGGTTTCTTGAACACCGCCCGAATTCCATTGAGAGGGTTCGCAAATATCAGCCCGGAGTTGACCCCGTAGGTCATGATCTCGTTGAATCGCTGGCTCAATCGTTTCACGGTTTCGAGGCTCCCTTTGGCCTCGATTGGGCGAAGGATCTTGATAACCATTGGAGCAGTGATTTGAGAGAGGGGCGTTGTTTTCATGCTTGGGAAAACATGCAGCGTCAGCGATCTCCAAATGTCTTCGGCGTAGGCTTTGGTTACGGAGTCTTTCTTCAGCTCGAGCCAGGCGGTGGCCACCTTCTCGAAAGTGTGCTCAGTCTCAGCAAGTTTGGCTTGCCTTGCCTCATCACGCTGGGTTTTGGGATCAGTACCCAAAGCGAGCAGTTCACGTGCCTCCGCAGCTTTCTTCCGGGCGTTGGCTAGCGAGAGGTCAGGGTATGGACCAAGCGTCATGTTGATACGGCTTCTGGTCAACGGCTCGCGGTAATTGAAATTCCACATCATCGAGCCGCTGGCGCGTACTCGAAGCTGCAAGCCATCGCCGTCGCTGAGGATGAAGTCTTTACCAGTTGCCTTGACCGCCTTGAGCTGGCGATCGGAGAGGCGGGTTGCGTTAGTAGGCATGGGGGCTACCTCCAGCACCGTTTTGGTATCCTGAAAATGACATTTGGTAGTCCGGGATACCAAAGCGCCTGGAACTCAGAAATTCTCCCAAGACCCCGAAGGCGCCGAAACCCCTGTATTCATTGGATTTCAGGCACAAAAAAAGACGTCCATGGACGTCTTTTTTCGTTGAAGTGGTGGAGCCGGGGGGATTTGAACCCCCGTCCGCCAGTACTCCGCTGTCGGTACTACATGCGTAGCCGTTTCTATTAAGTTAACCCTCAGCGACCCGAAGGGCAGGGTGCTTTGGGCGAGTTGTGTAAGTTTTAGCCGCTTCGTCCACAACGTACTGCACGGCGATTCTGTTCTATATGACAATCACTTTGGGTTTACAGACATCCCCTGGTGATTGCTGGACCCGAAGGTACCAGAAGCTCAGGGCTAAGGCTGCTTACGCAGCGAGAGCGAATTCCTGGCCGTAGTTTTCGTCATTGGCAACTATAAGAAGTTGCAACAGTGGATTTACGAGTTCTGTTACCAACTCGGCATGCACCTAAAGTTTCGCGACCGGCGTCGAATCCTAAACGGCCCCGTGCTTGTAACTCGTTGTTTCTAGTGAGTGACAAGCTTGTGTAGTGTACGCCAAACCTTCACGAAAGGCCAACCCGAAGGTCGGCCCTATCGCTTACTGACCGCCTTTGTCGCCGTTCTGCAGGTCTTGCAGGGCCTTGGAGGTGATTTCGATGCACTTCTTGTGATCGCCGGCGGCGCTGGCTGCTTTCGCTTGGGAGACGGCGGTGTCTATTTCGCCGCTTTTGCCACTGGTGTCGGTGGCGAGCAGCGCTTTACCGTTGTTGATTTTGTCCAGGTTGATCTGGCACAGGTCTTTATCACCGGCCGCAAAAGCAGGGGATGCCAGCATCGCAGCGGTAATGAACAAGCCAGCAAGAGCGGAACGCTTCATAGGGTATCTCCTTGCACAATTGGGCTCGACGCTGCCGGCGTTGGGGGCCTGCCAGCGACATCACTGATGAGCCTCGTTTGTCGAGGCCTATGCAGATGACTACGCCGGCGCGCAGGGGTTCGGTTTTTTTGCAGGCTAATGGGCGCGGGCCTGGGTCACGCGGTCTACGAGGTATACCAAACCGTGATAATCGATGCCGCCGTGCTGGCTCAGGCCGATCTCGCAGGTGCGGCTGGTGGAGATGCCTTCGCTGCAATGTTGCACCGCGTCCTTGAGGGTGCGCAGTGCGTGGGCGTTGAGTTCTGGCGTGGTAAAGCCTTTGTCGCCGGCAAAGCCGCAGCAGTGGATGCCTTCGGGGATGACGACGGTTTTGGCGCAGCGTCGGGCGAGGTCGATCAGCGCTTGGCTTTCACCCAGGTGCTGGGTGCTGCAGGTCACATGGACGGCAATCGGTGCTTCCTGCGGCGTGAAGTCGAGGCGGTCCATCAGGTGGGTGCGGATAAAGCGTACCGGGTCGTAGAGGTCCAGGCGTGTCTCGCCCAGGTCTTGCATCAGGCGCAGGGTGCACGGGCTGGTGTCGCAATAGATCGGGTCGAGGCCGCCACGGCTGGCGTGGAGCAGGGCGCCGAGCAGTTCCTGGCGCTTGTGTTCTGCCTGTTCGGCATAGCCTTTGGAGGCGAAGGGTTGGCCGCAGCACAGGTTGTCTTGATGGTCGGGAAAGACTACCTGGTAACCGGCTTTTTCCAGCAGTCCACGGGTTTTGTCGTACAGCGACATTTGCTCTTTATCCCCCGCCGCCGGGCCCATGGCGCGTGAGACACAGGCCGCCAGGTAGACCACTCGTGGTCGCTCGTCGGTGACGGCCGGGCTGAAGCGAATGGCTTTTTCCGGTTGCGGCATGGCGTTGGTCCATAGCGGGACTTGTCCCTTGGACAGCCGGTTGACGGTGGCCGATAACTTCGCCAGGCGCGGCGCTCCCAGTAGCAGGCGCGCGCCGTTGGCGACATGCAGGGTAAAGCGCGCACCTTGCAGCGCAGTGGCGAAATGGGTGGCGAGCCATTCGGCGGTTTTCGTACGGTCGGCATCGCGGCTGCGCAGTTTTTTCACCAGGTCGCCGGTATTAATGCCAACAGGGCAGCGTTGGGCGCATAGCCCGGTGGCGGCGCAGGTGTCGATGCCTTGGTAGTGGTAGGCCGCTTCCAATTCGGTGGTGTCGACGCCGGCGCGTTGTTTAGCCTGGATATCGCGCCAGATCACAATGCGCTGGCGCGGGCTCAAGGTCAGGCCTTTGGACGGGCACACCGGCTCGCAGAAGCCGCATTCGATGCACTTATCCACAAGCTCGTCGGCGGCGGGCAGGGGCTTGAGGTGCTTGAGATGAATCTGCGGGTCAGCGCTGAGCACCACATCCGGGTTGAGGATGCCGTCGGGGTCCAGCAGGCGCTTGAGCTGCCACATCAATTGATAGGCGTCACTGCCCCATTCCAGCTCGACAAAAGGCGCCATGTTGCGGCCAGTGCCGTGTTCGGCTTTCAGCGAGCCGCCGAATTCAACCGCCACCAGCTGTGCTACGTCGTCCATGAACGCCTGATAGCGTGCGATTTCTTCCGCGCTGTTGAAGCCTTGAGTGAAGACGAAATGCAGATTGCCTTCCAGCGCGTGTCCGAAAAGGATGGCTTCGTCGTAGTGGTGTTTGTCGAACAGTTCGATCAGACGGTTAACGCCAATCGCCAGTTGTTCGACCGGGAAGGTCACGTCTTCGATGATGACGGTGGTGCCGGTTTTGCGCACGGCGCCTACGGCGGGGAAGGTGTCCTTGCGGATCGCCCAGAGCCGGGCGTTTTCCAGTGGGTCCTCGGTGAAGTCGATCTGTTTCTCCACCGGAAACGCTGCCAGGGAGGCCATGATCATCGCCATGTGTTCATGCAGTAATGAAGGGGAGGCAGCGCGGGATTCGATCAACAGCGCGCAGGCATTGTTCGACAGGTGCTGTACGAACGCCGGCATGCCCGGTTTGTCCTGGACCGAGCGCAGACTGCGCCGGTCCAGCAGCTCAACCGCCGAGACCGGTTGGGTTTTCAGCACGGTTACCGCGTTGCAGCAGGTCTCGACATCCGGAAACACGATCAGCGCCGAGGCTTTGTTCGGGTGATCGATCACCGTGTCGTAGGTCACCGCGCTGATGAACCCCAGCGTGCCCTCGGAGCCCACCAGCAGATGGCTGAGGATATCCAGTGCGTCATCGAAATCCACCAGGGCATTGAGCGACAGGCCAGTGGTATTTTTCAGACGGTATTTGTGGCGAATCTTTGCGCAAAGTTCGGCATTTGCCCGCGTTTCGCGGCCCAGTGTCGCCAGGCGTTCGAGCAGCGCGCCGTGGGTCTGACGAAAAGTTTGGACGCTGGCGGGATCTTCGGTGTCCAGGCGGCTGCCGTCGGCCAGCACCAGACGGATGCCGGCCAGGGTGTGGTAGGTATTTTGTGCCGTACCGCAGCACATGCCACTGGCGTTGTTAGCGACGATGCCGCCGATTTTGCAGGCATTGATTGACGCCGGGTCCGGCCCGATCTTGCGCCCGAATGGCGCGAGCCAGGCGTTGGCCTGGGCGCCGATTACGCCCGGTTGCAGGCGGATCTGCAGGCCTTGCCCGCGAATTTCGCGGCCATTCCACTGATCACCCAGCACGATCAGCACCGAGTCGCTGATGGCTTGGCCGGACAAGCTGGTGCCTGCGGCGCGGAAGGTCACGGGAACGTGGTCGCGCTGGGCCAGTTGCAACAATGTGACGACTTCGTCCTCCGACTCAACCCGAATCACCAACTGTGGGATCAGTCGGTAAAAGCTGGCATCAGTGCCGAAGGCGAGGGTGGAAAGTGGATCGTCAAAACGCCGATCCTTCGGAATCAGTTGTGCGACGTCGCTCAGGAATGCTGCAGGCAGGCTCATCGGTCCTCCAGAAATAGCTGACGCCGGAACCGGTGTCCGGCGTCGGTTTTTACCCTATTGCATGCAGGTCTCAGTGCACCAGCATACCGGTGAACCAATACGCCTGCGCCAAAGTGATCAACCCGACGAGGGTGGCAAAAAACAGGCTGTGCTTGAGGGTGAAGCGAAACAGATCGGATTCCTTGCCCACCAGGCCGGTCGCCGCACAGGCCACGGCGATGGATTGCGGCGAAATCATTTTGCCGGTCACGCCACCACTGGTATTGGCCGCTACCAGCAAGGTGTCGTTAACGCCGATCTGGTGCGCGGTGGTCGCTTGCAACGAGCTGAACAGTGCGTTGGACGAGGTGTCCGAGCCTGTCAGGAAAACCCCAAGCCAGCCGAGGAAAGGTGAGAAGAAGGGGAAGGCAGCGCCGGTGCCGGCCAGGACCAAGGCCATGGTGGAGGACATGCCCGAGTAGTTGGTGACAAAGGCGAAGGCCAGCACCATACCGATGGACAGAATTGGCCAGCGCAGTTCGTAGAAGGTTTCTTTTAAAGTGGTAAGACCAGTTTTGAAGTCTATTTTCAGGACTGCCATCGAGATCAGCGCCGAAAAGAAAATCGCGGTACCGGTTGCTGAGATCGGGTCCAGCTTGAATATGGCCGGGATGGCGGTGGGGTTCGTTACGATCGGTGCGACTTTGATCACCAGTTGGTCCAGGTGCGGGATCGCAACGTTGAAGACCCAGCCGTACATCGAGCCGCCTGCGGCGAACATCGCTTTGAACGGCTTGAGTGTCCAGATGGTGACCAGCACGGTGAGGATCAGGAACGGCGACCATGCCTTGAAAATCTGCCCCAGGCTGTACGGCGAAACAACGGTGTTGCGCGGCAAGCCGAAGCCGCCAGCGCTGGCGGTAACCGCTGTACTCGAGGTGGCGCCGGCGATCTGCGCGCCGGCGCTGCGCTTGGGCTGCCAGACTTTCAGGAATAGGGTCAGGGCGATCAGGCTGGCCAGTGCCGAGGTGATGTCCGGCAGTTCCGGGCCGATGAAGTTGGATGTGAAATATTGGGTGACGGCGAAGCTCAGGCCCGCCACCAGGGCTGCGGGCCAGGTTTCGCGAACGCCGTGCAGGCCGTCCATCATGAACACCAGCCAGAAGGGCACGAACAACGACAGCAGCGGCAGTTGGCGGCCGGTCATGGCACCGATCTTGAACGCGTCGATGCCGGTGACTTGGCCTGCAACGATGATCGGGATGCCCAGCGCGCCAAAGGCGACTGGGGCGGTGTTGGCAATCAGGCACAAGCCGGCGGCGTAGAGCGGGTTGAAACCCAGGCCGACCAGCAATGCGGCGGTGATTGCCACGGGCGCACCGAAACCGGCCGCACCTTCGAGGAACGCGCCGAAGCAGAAGCCGATCAGCAGCACCTGCAAGCGTTGATCATCGGTAATCGACAGGACCGAGCTGCGGATGACCTCGAACTGACCGCTCTTGACTGTCAACTTGTAGAGAAATACTGCGGCCACGATGATCCACGCAATCGGCCACAAACCATAGGCAAAGCCGTAGCCGGCGGCGGCCAGGGCCATGTCTACCGGCATCTGGAAGGCAAAGATGGCGACCAGGATCGACAGCGCGAGGGTGATGCTGCCGGCGACGTGCCCCTTGAGACGGAACACGGCCAGGGCCAGGAAGAAAAACACGATAGGAATAACGGCGGCCAGTGCGGATACACCGAGACTGCCGAGAGGGCTGTAGAGCTGTTGCCAGGTTTGCATATGGGGTGGCCCCTGATTGTTGTTGTTTGTATGGCTTGGATAATTGGTAATACCAATTTACAGTCGCTGTGGGCTAGATTAAGAGGCTTGTTGGGGGTGTGTCAATTTGCCGCCCGCGAAACTTTGGTCGTACAGCCGGGCGTGGCTGTTCTGATGGGATGAATCGAAGGCGTTCTGATAGGTGCCGCGAGCGCGGCGATAGGCCAGAATAGAAGCCCCGGCGAGTGGTCGGGATGGCGGAGAGTGGGTTATGGGGTTTGATCAGGTGCGTCAGCGCCGTTTGTCTGACGATATCGTCGAGCAACTTGAGGGCATGATCCTTGAGGGCACGTTGAAGTCGGGCGAGCGCTTGCCGGCCGAGCGTGCTTTGGCTGAGCAATTTGGCGTGTCACGGCCATCGCTGCGAGAAGCGATCCAGAAGCTGGCGGCCAAAGGGTTGTTGGTCAGTCGTCAAGGCGGTGGCAACTATGTGGTGGAATCCCTGGGGTCTACCTTCAGCGACCCTCTGTTGCATTTGCTGGAAAACAACCCGGAAGCGCAGCGGGATCTGTTGGAGTTTCGCCAGACGCTGGAAGCTTCCTGCGCTTACTACGCAGCGCTACGAGCGACGGAAGTTGACCGTGAGCGGCTGACGGCGGCTTTCGAGGCGTTGCAGGATTGCTATGCGCGGGTCGACGAGGTGAGCCGCGTAGAAGAGGGGGCCGCCGAT
Organism: Pseudomonas sp. R11-23-07; assembly: GCF_003852295.1. Lineage (NCBI taxonomy): Bacteria > Pseudomonadati > Pseudomonadota > Gammaproteobacteria > Pseudomonadales > Pseudomonadaceae > Pseudomonas > Pseudomonas sp. R11-23-07. The sequence continues at coordinate 4,793,465 of NZ_CP027761.1, read as the reverse complement.
GCGCGGTTTCACCTGGCCATTGCGGAAGCGAGCCACAATGCCGTGTTGCTGCACACCATTCGTGGGCTGTTCGATCTGCTCAAGCGTAACGTGGTGACCAACATTGGCGGCATGTATCAGCAGCGCACCGAAACCCGCGACATGCTGATCAGTCAGCACCGCGATCTGTATTTGGCAATTATCGAAGGGCGCGCTGAGCAGGCGCGCGAAATTTCAACACGTCACCTGCTGTATGTGCAGGAAGTGCTGGAGGAGGTGCGTCAGGAGGTTCAGCGCGTAGCCCGGGCGGAGCGACGTAAAGGCATGTAGCCTCGGGCGGGTTGCCCGAGGCTACAGGGTCACAAGGTTATTCTTCCTTGCCCTTGTTGCGCACCGCGCGATGCAATTCGCGATTGGAGTCGCGCTCGCGTTCGGTATCGCGCTTGTCGTATTCCTTCTTGCCCTTGCCCAGCGCAATTTCGCACTTGACCAGGTGCTTGCTCCAATACCAGGACAAGCAGATGCAGGCGTAGCCTTTCTGTTGCACTGCCGCAGCGAGTTTTTCCAGCTCGCGGGCGTTGAGCAGCAGCTTGCGCGTGCGCACCGGGTCGGCAATCACGTGGGTGCTCGCGGTGGTCAGCGGGGTGATATGACTGCCAAGCAGCCATGCCTCGCCATCCTTGAGCAGCACATAGCTGTCGACCAGCTGCAGCTTGCTGGCACGCAGACTCTTTACTTCCCAGCCGGCCAGGACCAGACCAGCCTCGAACCGATGTTCGATGAAGTAATCGTGTCGCGCTTTTTTATTTTGCGCGATGGTCCCTGTGGGGTGTTTCTTTTGTTTAGCCATAGGGGCGGCATTATAGGGAGTTGCGAGCGAGTCGGCTACGGTCAACCTGCGTGCTTGAGCGTGTTCGATGAATCCCGGACAATGCCGGCAGTTCTTTGGTTTTTTTCTCTCGCGGATCTGGCTGTTCTTTCGCGATGTTTGCCCGCTCAGCTGTGGAAATAACGCTCACATGACGACGCATATTCAACGTTCGGCCCTGCTGCCCTATCCCGCGCAGGCGCTCTATGACCTGGTCAACGACGTGGCGCGTTACCCGGAATTCCTGCCGTGGTGCTCTACTGCCGAGGTGTTGGAGGGCGGTGATGAGTACATGGTGGCCAGCGTCGGCGTAGCCAAGGGTGGGCTTAGTCAGCATTTTGTTACGCGCAATGTGCTGGTACCTGGAAAATCCATCGAGATGAATCTGCAGGAGGGGCCGTTCACCCAGTTGCATGGGGTATGGGTATTCAAGGCGCTGACGGACAAGGCCTGCAAGATCAGCCTGGATCTGTCGTTCGATTACGCCGGGCCTATTGTCCGGGCGACGTTGGGACCTTTATTCAACCAAGCGGCGAATACGCTGGTGGATGCATTCTGCCAGCGAGCCAAGCAGCTGCATGGTTGACATTGAAGTGGTGCATGCCGCCATTGAGCGCCAAGTGTTACTGGCGGTGGCGGTGCCGGAGGGCACAAGCCTGAGGGCGGCAGTGCACATGTCGAGGATTGCTGAGCAATTCCCGCAGTTGGAACTGGCTGAATGCCCATTGGGAATCTTCGGTAAGGTGGTTGCAGACGCTGATACGCTTGTGGTGCAGCCAGGTGATCGAATTGAAATCTACCGGCCGTTGCTGGCAGATCCCAAGGAAGTGCGCAGGCAGCGTGCGGCCAAAGCGGCGAAGGCCAGGCAGCAAAGCTCATAAATTAGCAGACAACAAAAAGCCCGGCATGCCGGGCTTTTTGTTGAGTGTCGCCTTGTTACTGCGGGCTGGTGTCCAGAGGCTGTGGCGTCGGGACTGGCACGGTTTCCACGCCATCGACGTCTTTCTGGATCTGGTCCAGCAAGGAGCCTGGCTTGGCCGGCACCTCGGATTTTGGCTTCTCGGCTTCCTGTGCAGGGGCGGTCACGCTGGTACCGCTGTCCTTGCCCATCAGCGCTTCATCGCGGCTTACGCCGGGCATGAAGTCACCGGATAGGCTGACAAGCTGGTCATTGCCATTGAAGATGACACTGACACGCTCCTGCTGGCGCTCACCGCCGCCAGGCTGGAGGCTGTAGAGATAATCCCAGCGATCGGCATGGAAAGTGTCGGTCAGCAGGGGATTGCCCATGATAAACCGTACTTGCCGTCGGGTCATTCCCGGGCGTAACTGGTCTATCATGTCCTGCGTGACGACATTGCCCTGCTGGATGTCGATTTTGTAAACCCCGGGGAATGAACAACCGGCGAGTGCGAGCAGTCCCACAAAGGTGAAACTGGTTAGCAAGAGCTTGGTGTTTTGCATCGGTGGGCGACTTCCACTATCTTGGCTGGGACAACGTAAACGCCGATCATACCCGTATTAAGAGAAGCTGCGAAGCAGCATCCGCGAGAAAGCTAACCATGGTTGAAAATAGCGAACTACGCAAAGCCGGTCTCAAAGTGACTCTGCCCCGAGTCAAGATTCTACAAATGCTCGATTCTGCTGAGCAGCGCCACATGAGTGCCGAGGACGTTTACAAGGCGCTGATGGAGTCTAATGAAGACGTCGGCCTGGCCACGGTTTACCGTGTCCTGACCCAGTTTGAAGCCGCAGGGCTGGTGGTTCGTCATAATTTCGACGGCGGTCATGCAGTGTTTGAATTGGCCGACGGCGGGCATCACGACCATATGGTTGACCTGGATACCAATGAGGTAATCGAGTTCACCAGCCCTGAGATCGAAGCGCTGCAGCATAAGATCGCTGAGGAGCATGGCTTCGATTTGGTCGACCATAATCTGGTGCTGTACATCCGTAAGAAAAAGTAAAAATCGACGCAGAGTTGCTCTGCGAAACGATTGAAGGCGACCCTAGGGTCGCCTTCGTGCTTTATATAAGAAGCAAAATGCTCGCCTCAAGCCTTCGCGGCGACGACCATTTTCTTCGCATGAGCCAGAGACTCCTTGGTCAAATCAATACCGCCAAGCATCCGCGCCACTTCTTCCACGCGCTCCGACTTGTTCAGCTTGGACACGGCCGTGCGCGTCGCGTCGCTGCCTCGCACCTTGTGCACGAACAAATGCTGATGCCCTTGGGCTGCCACTTGCGGTAAGTGCGTCACCGTAAGCACCTGGCCTCGATCCCCCAGGCGTCGCAACAACTGGCCAACAATCTCTGCAGTTGGCCCGCCAATACCTACGTCCACTTCGTCAAACACCAGTGTCGGTACGCGCGAGGTTTGCGCGGTGATGACCTGGATGGCCAGGCTGATCCGTGAAAGCTCGCCGCCGGAGGCAACCTTTGCCAGGGCTTTGAGCGGTTGCCCCGGGTTGGCACTGACCAGCAGCTCCACCTGTTCCAGGCCATGGGGTTGCAGCTCATGGCTGGTGTTGGCGTTCAACTGGATGGTGAAGCGACCACCGGGCATGCCCAGGCGCTGGATTTCCTGTTCCACGGCGCCGGCCAGGCGGGTGGCGGCCTGCTGGCGAAGCTCGCTCAGCTCGCGAGCCTTTTCCTGATAATGCCGAGCGAAGGAGGCGAGTTCTTCGCCGAGGCGTTCAATGGACTCGTCGTTCGCGTTCAGGGTCTCGATTTCATCCAGCAGTTTTTGCTGCATCGCCGCCACTTCGGTTGGCTGGATTCGATGCTTGCGCGCCAGGGTGTAGATGGTGTCCAGGCGCTCTTCTATTTCCTGCAGGCGCGCCGGGTCGGCATCGAAATGATCCAGAAAGCGATTCAGCTCGCCGACCGCTTCCTCCACCTGGATCTGCGCACTGGTCAACAATGTGGTGGCTTCACTCAGTGAGCTGGATGCGTTATTCACGCTGGACAGCCGATTGAGGCTCGCCGTCAGTGCGTTAAGCACATTGCCGGAATCGCTTTCGCTGCATTGCTCGATCACCTGGCGACAGATACCCAGCAGTGTTTCGGCGTTGGTCAGGTTCTTGTGTTCCTGCTCAAGCTGCTCCAGTTCGGTCTCGCCCAGGCCCAGGCTTTCCAGCTCTTCGAGTTGATAGCTGAGCAGTTGGTGGCGAGCGCGTTGCTCGTCGCCGGAATTGGAAAGGCGTTCCAGTTCCTGGCGCGTCTGCCGCCAGCGTTGAGCGGCCAGGTGAACCTGACGGGCAAGTTCGGTGGCGCCGGCGTACTCGTCGAGCAAGCGGCGATGGGTGTCGGTTTTAAGCAGGGATTGGTGCTCATGCTGGCTGTGAATATCTATCAGCAATTCGCCCAGGGCTTTGAGGTCGCCAAGGGGGCAGGGCGTACCATTGATGTAACCGCGTGAGCGCCCTTCGGCGGTGATCACCCGGCGCAGAATGCACGGCCCTTCATTATTGAGGTCGCGCTCGGCCAGCCAGGCCTCGGCTTCGGGAATGTCCACCAGGTCGAAGGTGGCCAGGATATCGGCCTTATCGGCGCCGGGGCGCACCACGCCGCTGTCGGCGCGGTCGCCGAGTGTCAGGCCCAGGGCGTCGAGCATGATCGACTTGCCGGCGCCGGTCTCGCCTGTGATTACGCTCATGCCGCGATCCAGTTCGAGATCCAGATGTTCAACGATGGCGTAGTTATGTACGGACAGGTGCACGAGCATGAAGGTCGCTCCCAGGCTTTAGGTCTGGTTATTTATACAGTGTTTTGTTCTGGGCTGACAATCCTGACGCTTAGCTCGATTTGCTTGATCGATGTGTTTTTTTAGCGCGATTAGGAATGTAGAGGCAGGAAATGATCCAAGGCATGCGAAAGACTTTTGGTAACGCCTGCGCCCTTGAACCTGAAAATTGTGGCCCCATATACCGGAACAGAAGCGCGAGTTGAGTTCGCGCATGATTTTGAAAGGAGAAATCTATGGCTGACGAACAGACGCAGGATACGCAAACGCCAGACGCCAATTCGGCTGCCGGTGATGAACTGGGAACTCGTGTGCAAGTGCTCGAAGAGCAGCTGGCCGCAGCGCAGGATCAGTCGTTGCGTGTTGCCGCCGATCTGCAGAACGTCCGCCGTCGTGCCGAGCAGGACGTAGAAAAGGCTCACAAATTCGCGTTGGAAAAATTCGCCAACGACCTGCTGCCGATTATTGACAGCCTGGAGCGTGGCCTTGAATTGTCCAACCCGGACGACGAAAACATCCGCCCTATGCGCGAAGGGATAGAACTGACCCTGAAAATGTTCCAGGACACCCTGAAGCGTTATCAGTTGGAAGCCATCGATCCGCAAGGCGGTGAGCCGTTCAACGCGGAGCACCACCAGGCGATGGCGATGCAGGAAAGCCATGACCTCGAGCCCAACAGCGTATTGAAGGTGTTCCAGAAGGGCTACCTGCTCAATGGCCGCTTGTTGCGCCCGGCGATGGTCGTGGTGAGCAAGGCGCCTGCACCCGTTTCGCCTTCTATTGATGAGCAGGCTTGAAATCCGCCGCAAGGCCCCCATTTATAAGTCAAGCGTTTAAGTGCTACCGCAGTTAGCCACAACTGCTGCGGCATCCAAATTCAAGTTTCGGGAGAGTGAATCATGGGCAAAATTATCGGTATCGACCTGGGGACCACCAACTCGTGCGTCTCGGTCATGGAAAACGGCAAAGCCAAGGTTATCGAAAACGCTGAAGGCGCGCGTACCACGCCGTCGATCATCGCTTACGCCAACGACGGCGAGATTCTGGTCGGTCAGTCGGCCAAGCGTCAGGCTGTTACCAACCCGCACAACACCCTGTACGCGGTAAAACGTCTGATCGGTCGTAAGTTCGACGAAGAAGTCGTACAGAAAGATATCAAGATGGTGCCTTACAAAATCGCCAAGGCTGACAACGGTGACGCCTGGGTTGAAGTAAATGGCAACAAGATGTCTGCGCCGCAGATCTCGGCTGAAGTCTTGAAAAAGATGAAGAAAACTGCCGAAGACTACCTGGGTGAAACCGTGACCGAAGCGGTGATCACCGTTCCGGCCTACTTCAACGATAGCCAGCGCCAGGCGACCAAAGACGCCGGCCGCATCGCGGGCCTGGACGTAAAACGTATCATCAACGAGCCTACCGCAGCTGCCCTGGCTTACGGTATGGACAAGGCCAAAGGCGACCACACTGTGATCGTTTATGACCTGGGTGGCGGTACGTTCGACGTTTCGGTTATCGAAATCGCTGAAGTTGACGGCGAGCACCAGTTCGAGGTGTTGGCCACCAACGGCGACACCTTCCTGGGTGGTGAAGACTTCGATATCCGTCTGATCGACTACCTCGTTGACGAATTCAAGAAAGAAAGCGGCATGAACCTCAAGGGTGACCCGCTGGCGATGCAGCGCCTGAAAGAAGCTGCTGAGAAGGCCAAGATCGAACTGTCGTCGAGCATGTCCACCGACGTGAACCTGCCGTACATCACTGCAGACGCTACCGGTCCTAAACACTTGAACGTGAAGATCTCTCGCGCCAAGTTGGAAGCACTGGTTGAAGACCTGGTTCAGCGCACTATCGAACCATGCCGCATTGCGCTGAAAGACGCCGGTATCGACGTTGGTTCCATCAACGACGTGATCCTGGTCGGTGGCCAGACGCGTATGCCGCTGGTACAGCAGAAGGTAACCGAGTTCTTCGGTAAAGAAGCACGTAAAGACGTGAACCCGGACGAAGCGGTTGCCATGGGTGCTGCCATCCAGGGCGCGGTATTGGCCGGTGACGTGAAAGACGTGCTGCTGCTGGACGTCAGCCCGCTGACCCTGGGTATCGAAACCATGGGTGGCGTAATGACTGCGCTGATCGAGAAAAACACCACGATTCCTACCAAGAAATCCCAGGTGTTCTCGACTGCCGATGACAACCAGGGCGCCGTGACCATTCACGTGCTGCAAGGCGAGCGTAAGCAAGCTGCGCAGAACAAATCCCTGGGTAAATTCGACCTGGCCGAGATTCCACCAGCTCCACGTGGTGTGCCGCAGATCGAAGTGACCTTCGACATCGACGCCAACGGTATCCTGCACGTTGGTGCGAAAGACAAGGCTACCGGCAAAGAGCAGAAGATCACCATCAAGGCCAACTCGGGCCTGTCTGATGAAGAAATTCAACAGATGATTCGTGATGCTGAAGCCAACGCTGATGCGGATGCCAAGTTCGCTGAGCTGGCTGGCGCCCGTAACCAGGGTGATGCGCTGGTTCACTCGACGCGCAAAATGGTCGCTGACGCTGGCGACAAAGTGACTGCCGAAGAGAAAACTGCAATCGAAGCTGCCGTGGTTGCTCTGGAAGCCGCTATCAAAGGCGACGACAAGGCCGCTATCGAAGCCAAGGTTGAAGAGCTGTCGAAGGTGTCCGCGCCAGTGGCTCAGAAAATGTACGCCGAGCAAGGCCAGCCGGCCGAAGGTGCTGCACAACAAGCAGAGCCTGAAGCCAAGCACGACGATGTGGTCGATGCCGAGTTCGAAGAAGTCAAAGACCAGAAGTAACTTGGTCGCCCGGTTGACCGCTCACAAGCGGTGACTGGTAGGATGTCGCCGCGCGGGAGCTTGCTCCCGCGTTGGCGTGTCTGGGGTATGCGAATTTTTACAGTATGCGACAGCGTTCGGATGCTGGCGGTGTGATCGGGAATGCTCCTGCTTTCCGAGCAGTAAATGCCGCGTTTTTAGTCGGGTGGCCGGCTAAAGAGTAGTAATGACCAGGATCGTTGAATTGACGTGAGTTGGGTCCGGGCCTGCATTGGGGCTCAACGAGTTTGGCGAGGCTCAGGAGGGTCTGGCTGAACGTCCTTAAGAGTGCAAAGACTTATGGCAAAGCGTGACTATTACGAAGTATTGGGTGTGGAGCGTGGCTGCGCCGACGCGGACCTGAAAAAGGCTTACCGCCGCCTGGCAATGAAGCACCACCCGGACCGTAATCCGGATAGCAAAGAATCCGAAGAAATGTTCAAAGAGGCCAATGAGGCCTACGAATGTCTGTCTGATCCGAACAAGCGTGCAGCCTACGACCAGTATGGGCATGCCGGTGTCGACCCAAGCATGGGCGGCGGTGGTGCCGGTTTTGGTGGGCAGAACTTCTCCGATATTTTCGGCGATGTGTTCAGTGATTTCTTCGGCGGTGGCCGTGGCGGCCAGCGTGGCGGTGCCCAGCGTGGCAGCGACTTGCGCTACACCTTGGAGCTGAACCTGGAAGAAGCCGTGCGCGGCACCAGCGTCAATATCCGTGTACCGACGCTGGTCAACTGCAAGCCGTGCGACGGTTCGGGTGCAAAGAAAGGCTCTTCGCCCATCACCTGCCCGACCTGCGGTGGTATCGGTCAGGTTCGTATGCAGCAGGGCTTCTTCTCGGTGCAGCAAACCTGCCCGCGCTGCCATGGCCAGGGCAAGATCATCTCCGATCCGTGCGACTCTTGCCATGGCGAAGGCCGTGTCGAAGAGTACAAGACGCTGTCGGTGAAAGTGCCGGCGGGAGTGGATACCGGCGACCGCATTCGTCTGTCGGGCGAGGGGGAGGCGGGTGCCCAGGGTGGGCCCACGGGCGACCTGTACGTGGTCATCAATGTGCGCGAGCATTCGATCTTCCAGCGCGATGGCAAGCATCTGTTCTGTGAAGTGCCGATCAGCTTTGTGGATGCGGCCCTGGGCGGCGAGTTGGAGATTCCGACCCTTGATGGTCGGGTCAAGCTCAAGATCCCTGAAGGCACGCAGACCGGCAAGCAGTTCCGTATCCGTGGCAAAGGCGTTGCGCCAGTGCGCGGTGGTGGGGCCGGTGACTTGATGTGTCGTGTGGCGGTAGAAACGCCCGTCAATTTGAATCGTCGTCAGCGCGAGCTGCTTGAAGAGTTCCGCAGTTCGTTAGCGGGTGATGACTCCCACTCGCCAAAAACTACGGGCTTTTTCGATGGCGTGAAGCGCTTCTTCGGCGACCTGTAAGGAATTGAGTATGCGACGTATAGCCGTAATGGGCGCTGCCGGGCGCATGGGCAAGACGCTGGTCGAAGCGGTGCAGCAGCGCTCGCCGGCGTCCGGGCTGACCGCGGCGATCGTTCGCCCAGGCAGCACGTTGATCGGTGCGGATGCCGGTGAGTTGGCCTCGCTGGGCCGTATCGGCGTTTCGTTGTCCGGCAACCTGGAGCAGGTGGCTGACGAGTTCGACGTATTGATCGATTTCACGCTGCCGGAGGTGATGCTGAAAAACTTGGCGTTCTGTCGTAAGGCAGGCAAGGCGATGGTCATCGGTACCACCGGCTTGACGGCCGAGCAGAAGCAATTGCTGGTAGAAGCGGGCAAGGATATCCCAGTGGTCTTCGCTGCGAACTTCAGCGTGGGTGTGAACTTGTCCCTCAAGCTGCTGGACATGGCCGCTCGCGTATTGGGTGATGAGGCGGATATCGAGATTATCGAAACCCATCATCGTCACAAGATCGATGCGCCGTCCGGAACTGCTTTGCGCATGGGCGAGGCTATCGCCGATGCATTGGGGCGTGACCTGTCGAAAGTGGCGGTGTATGGCCGTGAGGGGCATACCGGTGCACGCGCGCGCGACACTATTGGGTTTGCGACAGTGCGCGGCGGTGATGTGGTGGGTGATCACACTGTGCTGTTCGCCACTGAAGGCGAGCGCCTTGAGATCACGCACAAGGCTTCCAGCCGCATGACGTTCGCCAAGGGCGCGGTGCGTGCTGCGCTCTGGCTGGAGGGGCGCGAGCCTGGGTTGTACGACATGCGCGACGTGCTCGACCTGCACTAATCAGTAGCTTAAACAGGGCCTCAAGCTTATGCTTAGGCCCCGTTTTTACCCGCTAGGCGACGCCCTGTCGCATTCTCCTGCCTTTAAGGCTCATTAGTGGTGGACCCAAAAAGCCTTTTTCTGTAAGCTACAGCTTTAGTGTGTCCACTAAAAGCGCGCAGAATTATTCGGTGAAGAAGCGGGGTGACGTGTCCATACGTCACTCCGCTTTTTTACAACCTGCGATCGCCCTTTCAGGCTTTATTTACGGGAGGTCTTCTTGACTAAGCCAGCCATACTCGCCCTTGCTGATGGCAGCATTTTTCGCGGCGAAGCCATTGGAGCCGACGGTCAAACCGTTGGAGAGGTAGTGTTTAACACTGCCATGACCGGCTATCAGGAAATCCTTACCGATCCTTCCTACGCCCAACAGATCGTCACCCTGACCTATCCGCACATCGGCAACACCGGTACTACACCGGAAGACGTCGAGTCTGATCGTGTCTGGTCGGCAGGTCTGGTGATTCGTGACCTGCCTCTGGTGGCGAGCAACTGGCGTAACACGATGTCGCTGTCCGATTACCTGAAAGCCAACAACGTGGTGGCGATCGCCGGTATCGATACGCGCCGCCTCACGCGCATCCTGCGTGAAAAAGGCTCGCAGAATGGCTGCATCATGGTCGGTGACAATATTTCCGAAGAGGCGGCGATTGCCGCGGCGCAAGGGTTCCCTGGCCTGAAGGGCATGGACCTGGCGAAAGTCGTCAGCGTCAAAGAGCAGTACGAATGGCGCTCCACTGTCTGGGACCTGAAGACCGACAGTCACGCGACCATCGACGCGGCCGAGCTTCCATACCATGTGGTTGCCTACGACTACGGCGTCAAATACAACATCCTGCGCATGCTGGTCGAGCGCGGTTGCCGCGTCACCGTTGTGCCTGCACAAACCCCGGCCAGCGACGTGCTCGCCCTGCAGCCGGACGGTGTGTTCCTGTCCAACGGCCCGGGCGACCCCGAGCCATGCGACTACGCCATCCAGGCGATCAAGGAAGTGCTGGAAACCGAGATTCCGGTATTCGGCATCTGCCTGGGCCACCAGTTGCTGGCCCTGGCCTCCGGCGCCAAGACCCTGAAAATGGGGCACGGCCACCACGGCGCCAACCATCCTGTGCAGGATCTGGATACCGGCGTTGTAATGATCACCAGCCAGAACCACGGTTTTGCGGTGGATGAAGCGACCTTGCCGGCTAACGTGCGCGCCATTCACAAGTCGCTGTTCGACGGCTCCCTGCAAGGCATCGAGCGCACCGACAAGAGCGCGTTCAGCTTCCAGGGCCACCCTGAAGCCAGCCCGGGCCCGAACGACGTAGCGCCGCTGTTCGACCGTTTCATCAATGAGATGGCCAAGCGACGCTGACTGAGCGGCTTGCGGGCGGCCCCTGACTTCGGTGGCCCCCGCAGGCTCTTCAAGGATTGTTCAAGACGGCTTGCCGACTGACCTGCGGATTTGAGTGACAAACCCATGCCAAAACGTACAGATATAAAAAGCATCCTGATTCTCGGCGCTGGCCCGATCGTGATCGGCCAGGCCTGCGAATTCGACTACTCCGGCGCCCAGGCCTGTAAAGCCCTGCGCGAGGAGGGCTACCGCGTCATCCTGGTGAACTCCAACCCGGCCACCATCATGACCGACCCGGCCATGGCCGACGCCACCTACATTGAACCGATCAAATGGCAGACCGTTGCCAAGATCATCGAGAAAGAGCGTCCGGACGCGCTGTTGCCGACCATGGGTGGCCAGACCGCACTGAACTGCGCCCTGGACCTGGAACGCGAAGGCGTCCTGGAAAAGTTCGGCGTAGAGATGATCGGTGCCAATGCCGACACCATCGACAAGGCTGAAGACCGTTCGCGTTTCGACAAGGCTATGAAGTCCATTGGCCTTGATTGCCCGCGCTCCGGTATCGCCCACAGCATGGAAGAGGCCAACGCCGTTCTCGAAAAGCTTGGCTTCCCGTGCATTATCCGTCCGTCCTTCACCATGGGCGGCACCGGTGGCGGCATTGCCTACAACCGTGAAGAGTTCGAAGAAATCTGCGCCCGTGGCCTGGACCTGTCGCCGACCAAAGAGCTGCTGATCGACGAATCCCTGATCGGTTGGAAAGAGTACGAGATGGAGGTTGTCCGCGATAAGAAGGACAACTGCATCATCGTCTGCTCCATCGAAAACTTCGACCCAATGGGCGTGCACACCGGTGACTCGATCACCGTTGCTCCAGCGCAGACCCTGACGGACAAGGAATACCAGATCATGCGTAACGCCTCGTTGGCGGTATTGCGTGAAATTGGCGTTGAAACCGGTGGTTCCAACGTCCAGTTCGGCATCTGCCCGGACACAGGCCGCATGGTCGTGATCGAGATGAACCCGCGTGTATCGCGTTCCTCGGCGCTGGCCTCAAAAGCCACCGGTTTCCCGATTGCGCGTATCGCTGCCAAGCTGGCGATCGGTTACACCCTGGACGAGCTGCAAAACGAAATCACGGGCGGCGCCATGCCGGCCTCTTTCGAGCCGTCTATCGACTACGTCGTGACCAAGTTGCCGCGCTTTGCCTTCGAGAAATTCCCCAAGGCTGATGCGCGCCTGACCACCCAGATGAAGTCTGTCGGTGAAGTCATGGCAATCGGCCGCACGTTCCAGGAATCCCTGCAGAAAGCCCTGCGCGGCCTGGAAGTCGGTGTTTGCGGCCTGGACGAAAAGCTCGACCTGAGCAACCCGGAAAGCATGAGCATCCTCAAGCGCGAGCTGACCGTGCCGGGCGCCGAGCGTATCTGGTACGTGGCTGACGCTTTCCGCGCTGGTCTGAGCGTCGAAGATATCTTCGGCATGAACATGATCGACCCGTGGTTCCTGGTGCAGATCGAAGACCTGATCAAGGAAGAAGAGAAGGTCAAGACCCTCGGTCTTTCGTCGATCGACCGCGACCTGATGTTCCGCCTCAAGCGCAAAGGCTTCTCCGACCAGCGCCTGGCCAAGCTGCTGGGTGTGACCGAGAAGAACCTGCGTACCCATCGTCACAAGCTGGATATCTTCCCGGTCTACAAGCGCGTTGACACCTGCGCTGCCGAGTTCGCCACCGACACGGCGTACATGTACTCCACCTATGAGGAAGAGTGCGAAGCTGCGCCGTCGGACCGCGACAAGATCATCATCCTCGGTGGTGGTCCGAACCGTATCGGCCAGGGCATCGAGTTCGACTACTGCTGCGTACACGCCGCCCTTGCACTGCGCGAAGACGGGTACGAGACCATCATGGTCAACTGCAACCCGGAAACTGTCTCCACTGACTACGACACTTCCGACCGCCTGTACTTCGAGCCGGTAACGCTGGAAGACGTATTGGAAATCTGCCGCGTCGAGAAGCCAAAAGGCGTGATCGTCCAGTACGGCGGGCAAACCCCGTTGAAACTGGCCCGTGCCCTGGAAGCGGCTGGTGTGCCGATCATCGGTACCAGCCCGGACGCCATCGACCGCGCTGAAGACCGCGAGCGCTTCCAGCAAATGGTTGAGCGCCTGAACCTGCGCCAGCCGCCGAACGCCACCGTGCGCAGCGAAGACGAAGCCATCCGCGCAGCCAGCAAGATCGGCTACCCGCTGGTGGTGCGTCCGTCCTACGTACTGGGCGGCCGTGCGATGGAGATCGTCTACGAAGAAGACGAACTCAAGCGCTACCTGCGTGACGCGGTGAAAGTGTCCAACGACAGTCCTGTGTTGCTCGACCACTTCCTCAACTGCGCCATCGAAATGGACGTGGATGCGGTTTGTGACGGTACTGATGTGGTGATCGGCGCGATCATGCAGCACATTGAACAGGCTGGCGTTCACTCCGGTGACTCCGCCTGCTCGCTGCCGCCTTACTCGTTGCCTGCGCATATCCAGGACGAGATGCGCGAACAGGTCAAGAAAATGGCCCTGGAGCTGGGTGTGGTCGGCTTGATGAACGTACAGTTGGCGCTGCAAGGCGAAGACATCTACGTCATCGAAGTCAACCCGCGCGCTTCGCGTACCGTGCCGTTCGTGTCCAAGTGCATCGGTGTGTCCCTGGCTATGATCGCTGCCCGCGTGATGGCCGGTAAGACATTGAAGGAAATCGGCTTCACCAAGGAAATCATTCCGAACTTCTACAGCGTGAAAGAGGCGGTGTTCCCATTCGCCAAGTTCCCTGGCGTGGACCCGATCCTCGGCCCAGAGATGAAGTCCACCGGTGAAGTGATGGGCGTGGGTGACACCTTCGGCGAAGCGTTCGCCAAGGCTCAGATGGGCGCCAGCGAAGTGCTGCCGACCGGCGGTACTGCGTTCATCAGCGTGCGTGATGACGACAAGCCACTGGTTGCGGGTGTAGCCCGTGATCTGATCAACTTGGGCTTTGAAGTCGTGGCTACCGCCGGGACCGCCAAGCTGATTGAGGCTGCCGGCCTGAAAGTGCGCCGCGTGAACAAGGTGACCGAAGGCCGTCCGCACGTGGTCGACATGATCAAGAACGACGAAGTCACGCTGATCATCAACACCACCGAAGGTCGCCAGTCGATCGCGGACTCCTACTCGATTCGCCGTAATGCCTTGCAGCACAAGATCTACTGCACCACCACCATTGCTGCAGGCGAAGCCATCTGCGAAGCGCTCAAGTTCGGTCCGGAAAAGACCGTGCGTCGCTTGCAGGATCTACACGCAGGATTGAAGGCATGATCAAATATCCAATGACCGTCCAGGGCGCCAAGGCCCTGGAAGAGGAGCACGCCCATCTGACCAAGGTCGTACGTCCAAAGCTGAGCCAGGACATCGGTACGGCCCGCGAGCTGGGTGACTTGAAGGAAAACGCCGAATACCACGCTGCTCGCGAGCAGCAGGGTATGGTCGAGGCGCGGATCCGTGACATCGAAGGCCGTATGCAGAATGCGGTGATCATCGACGTCACGACCATCCCGCACACCGGCAAGGTGATTTTCGGCACCACGGTGGAAATCGCCAACGTCGAGACGGATGAGCGCGTTGTCTACCAAATCGTGGGCGAAGACGAGGCTGACTTTAAACTCGGCAAGATTTCTGTTGGTTCGCCGCTGGCCCGCGCCCTGATCGCCAAGGAAGAAGGCGACGTGGTTGCCGTAAAAACGCCGAGCGGCGTGATTGAGTACGAGATTGTCGAAGTTCGTCACATCTGAAAGACGGCGCCCGCTTCGTGCGGGCGCCATGCTGTGGCAACTTTCCCAGATGCTTTGGGTGGGTGGCCTGTGGTTGTTGCATATTGGCGTGTTGCCGGCGCTGGGTTTAATAGGCCTGGCACCCTTGCTGATCGATGAGATCGACGGTTTGCTGACTACGTTGCTGGTGAGTTTTGCCGCAGCATGCGTGACGCTCCAGGCGTTGGTGCTGGTCAAGGCTGAAGGCTTGGGGAGTTTGTGGTGGGATATTCGCGGCCAACTGCTGTTGATGGCACTGTATGCGTGCGCAATGTATTGCATTGTGCATGTGTGGCTGCCGCAAGCGTTGCGCTGGCAGTTGTTCAGCTATCTTGTGCTAGGGTTTTCTGGCTTGGTGCTGGCGATACAGCCTGCGCCGGGATGGAGTGGCGGGGCGCGCGAAGCACGCCCTTGACCCTTGTCATCATTTGAAGCGATGAACGTTCGACAATTGCTTGTTGACGTTGAAGTTCTTGCGATGCAGCAGCGCCATCTTGCCGATAACCTGAACCAGGTCCGCTTTGCCAACCTTGCACAGTTCTGCAATGGCGGCCAGGCGCGCTTCGCGATCAAGGATATTGACCTTGATCTTGATCAGTTCATGATCATTGAGTGCGCGTTCGAACTCGGCTAACACACCTTCAGTCAAACCGTTGTCTGCCACAATCAGAACTGGTTTCAAATGGTGGCCAATGGATTTGTACTGTTTCTTCTGCTCTTGAGTGAGCGGCATAATCTGACCCCTGCGTCTGATCTTGTAAAAAGCGGCGGCCAGTTTACCCGAGCGAGTCCGGGACCGCCCAGTTAATCACGACCCGTTTTATTTTCGAGGTGGCCCGTGGCCCGTTCCAAAACCAGCCTTAAGTGGCTACAAGAACATTTCAACGATCCTTACGTCAAAAAGGCGCAGAAGGACGGCTACCGTTCCCGGGCCAGTTACAAGCTGCTGGAGATCCAGGACAAGGACAAACTGATCCGGCCTGGCATGAGCGTTATCGACCTGGGTGCTGCTCCCGGTGGCTGGTCCCAGGTGACCAGTCGTCTGATTGGTGGGCAGGGCCGCTTGATCGCTTCCGACATCCTGGAAATGGACAGCATCCCGGATGTGACCTTTGTTCATGGGGACTTCACTCAGGACGCCGTGCTCGCGCAGATCCTCGAGGCCGTCGGAAATTCGCAGGTAGACCTTGTGATTTCCGACATGGCCCCCAATATGAGTGGATTACCGGCTGTTGATATGCCGCGCGCCATGTTCCTGTGCGAATTGGCACTGGATCTGGCTGGACGGGTGTTGCGTCCGGGTGGTGACTTCCTGGTCAAGGTCTTCCAGGGCGAAGGGTTTGACGAGTACCACAAGAACATCCGCAAGCTGTTTGACAAGGTTCAAACGCGTAAACCTGACTCTTCCCGGGACAGGTCCCGTGAGCAATACCTGCTCTGCCGCGGCTTTCGCGGTGTGGAAGGCGCGGCGAGCGAAGAGCGTTTTTGAGGAATTGGAGGAGGGCGATAGGTTTTTTTATATCGCTTTCGTCACGAAGCTTTACGAATATTGTGTAGTTAAAGTTTCACAAAGGGTTACAGACGGCGCCTGCCAGTGGTGTAGGTAATGTAGTAAGTTAGGCCGGTGAATATCATGCGAAGCGCGCGCCAGTAGCGGAGCTTGCTTCAGAGGGTAGTTAATTGAACGATATGGCAAAGAATCTGATCCTGTGGTTGATCATCGCGGCTGTCCTGGTGACGGTGATGAACAACTTCTCCAGCCCTAACGAGCCGCAGACCCTCAACTATTCCGACTTCATCCAGCAAGTTAAGGATGGCAAGGTCGAGCGCGTAGCGGTTGATGGCTATGTGATTACCGGCAAGCGTGTCGATGGCGACAGCTTCAAGACCATTCGTCCGGCCATTCAGGACAACGGTCTGATCGGCGACCTGGTAGATAACAAGGTCGTCGTGGAAGGCAAGCAGCCTGAGCAGCAGAGCATCTGGACCCAGCTTCTGGTAGCCAGCTTCCCGATCCTGGTTATTATCGCCGTGTTCATGTTCTTCATGCGCCAGATGCAAGGTGGTGCGGGAGGCAAGGGCGGGCCGATGAGCTTCGGCAAGAGCAAGGCACGGCTGCTCTCGGAGGACCAGGTGAAAACGACCCTGGCGGATGTCGCCGGTTGCGACGAAGCCAAGGAAGAAGTGGGTGAACTGGTCGAGTTCCTGCGCGATCCTGGCAAGTTCCAGCGCCTGGGCGGGCGTATTCCTCGCGGCGTGCTGATGGTCGGCCCGCCGGGTACCGGTAAAACCTTGCTGGCCAAGGCGATTGCCGGCGAAGCCAAGGTGCCGTTCTTCACCATTTCCGGTTCTGACTTTGTCGAGATGTTTGTCGGCGTCGGTGCCAGCCGTGTTCGCGATATGTTCGAACAGGCCAAGAAGCACGCGCCATGCATCATCTTCATTGACGAAATCGACGCCGTTGGTCGCCACCGTGGCGCCGGCATGGGCGGCGGTCATGACGAGCGTGAGCAGACCCTCAACCAGTTGCTGGTGGAGATGGACGGTTTCGAGATGAATGACGGCATTATCGTCATCGCCGCAACCAACCGTCCGGACGTATTGGACCCTGCGCTGCTGCGTCCAGGCCGTTTCGACCGTCAGGTGGTCGTGGGCTTGCCGGATATCCGTGGTCGCGAGCAGATCCTTAAAGTCCACATGCGCAAAGTGCCGATGGGCGACGACGTGGCTCCGGGCGTGATTGCCCGTGGTACGCCAGGCTTCTCCGGTGCCGACCTTGCCAACCTGGTGAACGAGGCTTCGTTGTTCGCGGCCCGCACCGGCAAGCGCATCGTTGAAATGAAAGAGTTCGAGTTGGCCAAGGACAAGATCATGATGGGCGCTGAGCGCAAATCCATGGTCATGTCCGAGAAAGAAAAACAGAACACCGCCTATCACGAGGCCGGTCACGCCATTGTTGGCCGCGTTGTGCCTGAGCATGACCCGGTCTACAAGGTGTCGATTATTCCACGCGGTCGTGCGTTGGGTGTGACGATGTTCTTGCCGGAAGAGGATCGCTACAGCCTCTCCAAGCGTGCGCTGATCAGCCAGATCTGCTCGCTGTACGGCGGTCGAATCGCAGAAGAAATGACCCTGGGCTTCGACGGGGTGACTACCGGCGCTTCCAACGACATCATGCGTGCCAGCCAGATCGCACGAAATATGGTGACCAAGTGGGGCTTGTCGGAAAAACTCGGTCCATTGATGTATGCCGAGGAAGAAGGCGAGGTATTCCTGGGCCGTGGCGGTGGCGGTCAAAGCGCCAGTTTCTCGGGTGAGACAGCCAAGCTGATCGACTCCGAGGTGCGCAGCATCATTGACCAGTGCTACGGCACGGCCAGGCAGATCCTCACCGACAATCGCGACAAGCTGGACGCGATGGCAGATGCGCTGATGAAGTACGAGACCATTGATGCCGATCAGATCGACGACATCATGGCCGGTCGTACCCCTCGGGAGCCGCGCGATTGGGAAGGTGGTTCGGGTACCTCGGGCACTCCGCCAGTGGTGCAGAATGAGCGTCCTGAAGCCCCGATCGGCGGCCCTGCAGCTGACCACTAAGGGTTGAAATGATTTTCGCGTCGTCCTCCACCCGGTTGCCTTGCGGCAACCGGGTTCTTGATTTGGCCCATACACATGTCATGGGCATTCTTAACGTCACTCCAGACTCGTTTTCCGATGGTGGTCGCTTCAGCCAGCAGGATGCCGCGTTACGTCATGCAGAGGCGATGGTGGCTGCCGGTGCAACGTTGATTGATGTCGGCGGTGAGTCAACCCGGCCTGGTGCTCGCGCTGTTTCTCCTGTGGAGGAGCTGGAGCGGGTGGCGCCGATTGTCGAGCGCATCGCCCGTGAGCTGGATGTGATCATCTCTGTGGATACCTCGACGCCAGCGGTGATGCGTGAAACCGCGCGCCTGGGAGCGGGGCTCATCAATGATGTGCGTGCGTTGCGGCGTGACGGTGCTCTCGATGCCGCTGCGGCGACTGGCCTGCCGGTGTGTCTGATGCATATGCTGGGCGAGCCCGGCAATATGCAGGATAATCCGCACTACGACGATCTGGTGGGCGAAGTCAGTGGTTTTCTTGCCGACAGGGTCGCTCAGTGTGCCTCCGTGGGCATTGGTCCGGAAAAGATCATTCTTGATCCAGGGTTTGGCTTCGCCAAGACCCTGCAACATAATTTAAGCCTGTTCAAACATATGGAGGCCCTGCACGCCCTTGGTCGGCCCTTGTTGGTCGGTGTTTCGCGCAAGAGCATGATAGGGCAGGCCTTGAATCGCCCGGTTGGTGAGCGCTTGTTTGGCGGCCTCGCGCTGGCTGCGCTTGCCGTGACCAAGGGCGCTCGTATTTTGCGTGTGCATGACGTTGCCGAGACGGTGGACGTGGTGCGCATGATTGCCGCTGTAGAATCAGCCGAATAAGAATGATGGAGCACTCATGACTAAAAAATATTTTGGCACCGACGGTATCCGTGGTCGGGTCGGTGAATACCCGATTACGCCGGATTTCATGCTCAAGCTGGGTTGGGCGGCAGGTATGGCGTTCCGCAGCATGGGCGCGTGCCGCATCCTGGTTGGCAAGGACACGCGTATTTCGGGCTACATGTTTGAATCCGCGCTGGAGGCCGGGTTGTCTGCTGCCGGTGCCGATGTAATGCTGCTGGGCCCCATGCCGACGCCGGCGATCGCCTACCTGACGCGTACCTTTCACGCTGAAGCCGGTATCGTGATCAGTGCTTCGCACAATCCCCATGATGACAATGGCATCAAGTTTTTCTCGGGGCAGGGCACCAAACTGCCGGACGAGATCGAGCTGATGATCGAAGAGCTGCTGGATGCTCCGATGACGGTGGTGGAGTCCAGCAAGCTGGGCAAAGTGTCGCGCATCAATGATGCCTCCGGCCGCTACATCGAGTTCTGTAAGAGCAGCGTTCCGAGCAGCACCAGTTTTGCCGGGCTTAAGATTGTCGTCGATTGCGCCCATGGCGCGACCTACAAAGTGGCGCCGAGCGTATTCAAGGAGCTCGGTGCGCAGGTCACCGTGCTGTCGGCCCAGCCTAACGGGTTGAACATCAACGACAACTGCGGCTCCACGCACATGGAGCAGTTGCAGGCGGCCGTTCTGGCTGAGCATGCGGACCTGGGCATCGCATTCGATGGCGATGGCGACCGCGTGCTGATGGTGGATCACACCGGCATGATCGTGGATGGCGATGACCTGCTGTTCATCATTGCCCGAGACTTGCATGAGCGTAACAAGCTGCAGGGCGGTGTCGTTGGCACCCTGATGAGTAATCTCGGGCTTGAGTTGGCGTTGGCGGAGCTGGGCATTCCGTTCATTCGCGCCAATGTCGGTGACCGTTATGTGATCGCCGAGCTGCTGGAGCGCAACTGGCTGGTGGGCGGTGAGAATTCGGGGCACGTGGTGTGCTTCCAGCACACCACAACGGGCGACGCTATCATCGCTGCGCTGCAGGTGCTTCTGGCCTTGCGTCGCCGTCAGGAAAGCCTGGCCCAAGCGCGACAGGCGCTGCGCAAGTGTCCGCAGGTACTGCTCAACGTGCGTTTCGCCGGTGGCGCAAACCCGATCGAGCACCCTTCTGTCAAAGAAGCGTGCGAGCGCGTGACCCAGGCGATGGCAGGGCGTGGGCGTGTGTTATTGCGCAAGTCCGGCACGGAGCCTCTGGTGCGGGTGATGGTCGAGGGCGAGGACGAAATACAGGTTCGCGGCCATGCCGAAGACCTGGCAAAGCTGGTAACTGAAGTTTGCGCCTGAATTCGGCTTGCCAGTGGTGATGTGGTTGGGTAACATCTGCGCCCACTTTGACCGACGGGGTACAGCATGCGTCGCACTATGGTAGCTGGTAACTGGAAGATGCACGGTACCCGCGCCAGTGTCGCTGAGCTGATCAATGGCCTTCGTCACTTGGCCTTGCCTGGCGGTGTTGATGTCGCGGTGTTCCCGCCCTGCTTGCATATCAACCAAGTGGTTGATGGCTTGAAGGGTAAGTCGATTCAGGTCGGCGCGCAGAACTCTGCGGTGGAGCCCATGCAAGGTGCGTTGACCGGTGAGATTTCGCCGAGTCAGCTGGTTGATGCGGGCTGTTCCTATGTGCTTGTCGGGCACTCCGAGCGTCGTCAGATGATGGGCGAGCGTGATGGAACCCTCAACCGCAAGTTCGCAGCGGCACAGGCTTGTGGCTTGATTCCAGTGTTGTGCATTGGGGAAACCCTTGAGCAGCGTGAGTCGGGCAAGACACTTGAAGTTGTCTCGCGTCAGCTGGGCAGCATCATCGAAGAGCTGGGTGTCGGTGCATTTGCAAAAGCGGTCATTGCTTACGAGCCGGTCTGGGCCATTGGCACCGGGCTGACTGCTACACCGCAACAGGCGCAGGATGTGCACGCAGCCATCCGCGCGCAGTTGGCGGCAGAGAATTCTGAAGTCGCACAAGGTGTGCGTCTTCTATACGGCGGCAGCGTGAAGGCGGCCAATGCGGTCGAACTGTTCGGCATGCCGGATATCGATGGGGGGCTCATTGGTGGAGCTTCCCTGAATGCAGATGAGTTCGGTGCGATCTGTCGCGCCGCGGGAAACTGAAAAAATGCTGGAAACAGTCGTAGTCGTTTTTCATCTGTTGGCTGCCCTGGGCGTAGTTGCCCTGGTTTTGTTGCAACAGGGCAAAGGTGCGGATGCTGGTGCGTCTTTCGGTGCAGGTGCTTCAAATACTGTATTCGGAAGCCAAGGTTCCTCTACCTTTCTTAGTAAGTTTACTGCTATACTTGCCGCCGGTTTCTTCATAACCAGCTTAGGGTTAGGTTACTTTGCTAAAGAGAAAGCTCATGTGCTGACTCAAGTAGGTTTGCCAAACCCAGCAGTGTTGGAAGTACCAAAAGCAAAACCGGCTTCTGATGATGTCCCGGTGCTTCAAGAGCAAAAGTCGGCTACTCCAGCGACTGACGTGCCTCCAGCTCAAGAGCAGAAGTAAGAAGGTTGTAAACGCTGTATTGCCGAGGTGGTGGAATTGGTAGACACGCAACCTTGAGGTGGTTGTGCCCATAGGGTGTAGGGGTTCGAGTCCCCTTCTCGGTACCAATTATCAGGAGAGCCCGCTGTTGCGGGCTTTCTTGTAGGTGGAAGGTTACATTGACCCAGTAAGGGATCGGTCGTATACTTCCGCCCCAGCTTTGTCGCGGGGTGGAGCAGTCTGGTAGCTCGTCGGGCTCATAACCCGAAGGTCGTCGGTTCAAATCCGGCCCCCGCAACCAGTTTTAGCGGAGCCCCTTTTAAGGGGCTTTTTGTTAGCTGGACACTTTCAACGCCGCTGTTCGACGGCGTTTCAAGGATGGGCGTTTCGCCCATTTTTTTATTTTGCACAGCATGCACATACATGCACGAGGGGGTTCAGGTGTCGAGCAAGCTAGAAGAGTTGCAGGCCTTGCTGGCCCCGGTGGTCGTGGCCCTAGGCTATGAATGCTGGGGTATTGAGTTTTCGGCTCAAGGTCGCCACTCAATGTTGCGCGTTTATATCGATAAAGAGGGCGGCGTGCTGGTGGACGATTGTGCCATTGTCAGCCGTCAGATCAGCGGTGTCCTGGATGTTGAAGATCCAATCGCCGTTGAATACACCCTTGAAGTTTCCTCGCCAGGCATGGAACGCCCACTGTTCACTATTGAGCAGTTTGCAAAATTTGCCGGTGAACAAGTGAAGATCAAGCTGCGCTCCCCCTTCGAAGGGCGACGCAACTTTCAGGGCCTTCTGCGCGGTGTAGAAGAGCAGGATGTCGTGGTGCAGGTAGAAGACCATGAGTTCCTGTTGCCGATCGATATGATCGACAAGGCCAACATTATTCCCAGTTTTGGCTGAGACGCGGATCCCGCGGATCCAATGGCTTGCGAAAGGCGAGGCGTACGATGAGCAAAGAAGTACTGCTGGTTGTTGAGTCGGTATCCAATGAAAAGGGCGTACCGGCAAACGTGATTTTTGAAGCGCTGGAGCTGGCTCTGGCCACTGCGACCAAAAAGCGTTTCGAAGATGAAGTTGATCTGCGTGTGGAAATCAACCGCCACACCGGTGCCTATGAGACTTTCCGTCGCTGGACGGTCGTCGAAGAAGCCGATCTTGATGATCCGGCGATTGAAACCTGGCCGAGCAAGGTTGCGCAAACGCACCCTGGCGCCAACGTCGGTGATGTCGTCGAAGAGAAGATCGAATCGATCGAGTTCGGCCGTATCGCTGCACAGACCGCCAAGCAGGTCATCGTGCAGAAGGTTCGCGAAGCCGAGCGTGCTCAAGTCGTCGACGCCTATCGCGAGCGCCTGGGTGAAATCATCTCCGGCACCGTGAAGAAAGTCACCCGCGACAACGTGATCGTCGACCTGGGCAACAACGCTGAAGCGTTGCTGGCCCGTGAAGACATCATTTCTCGCGAAACCTTCCGTGTCGGCGTGCGCTTGCGTGCGCTGCTCAAGGAAATCCGCACCGAGAACCGCGGCCCTCAGTTGATCCTGTCGCGTACCGCGCCGGAAATGCTGATCGAGCTGTTCCGTATCGAAGTGCCGGAAATTGCCGAAGGCCTGATCGAAGTCATGGCTGCGTCCCGCGACCCGGGTTCGCGCGCCAAGATCGCGGTCCGCTCCAAGGACAAACGCATCGACCCGCAGGGCGCTTGCATTGGTATGCGCGGTTCGCGCGTCCAGGCAGTGTCGGGTGAGCTGGGCGGTGAGCGTGTGGACATCGTCCTGTGGGACGATAACCCGGCGCAGTTCGTGATCAACGCCATGTCGCCAGCTGAAGTGGCGGCAATTATCGTTGACGAAGATGCCCATGCAATGGACATCGCCGTTGGCGCAGACAATCTGGCTCAGGCCATTGGTCGTGGTGGTCAGAACGTGCGTCTGGCCAGCCAACTGACCGGTTGGACCCTGAACGTGATGACCGAATCGGACATCCAGGCTAAGCAGCAAGCTGAAACCGGCGACATCCTGCGCAACTTTATCGAAGAGTTGGAAGTCGATGAAGACCTGGCTCAGGTGCTGGTAGATGAAGGCTTCACCAGCCTGGAAGAGATTGCCTACGTACCGTTGGAAGAAATGCTCAACATCGACGGCTTTGACGAAGACACCGTCAACGAGCTTCGCGCTCGGGCCAAGGATCGTTTGTTGACTAAAGCCATCGCTACTGAGGAAAAGCTGGCAGACGCCCATCCGGCCGAAGACCTGCTCTCGCTTGAGGGTATGGACAAGGATTTGGCGATGGAACTGGCGGTGCGCGGCGTAATTACCCGCGAAGACCTGGCCGAGCAGTCTATTGACGATCTGCTCGACATCGACGGCATTGACGAAGATCGTGCCGGCAAGTTGATCATGGCCGCCCGAGCCCATTGGTTCGAGTAATTAGGCGCGGCCTGAGGAGAGAAGTGCATGACGCAAGTCACGGTGAAACAACTGGCCGATGAGGTCAAAACACCGGTAGAGCGCCTGTTGCAGCAGATGCGTGAGGCAGGTCTGCCGCACACCGCCGCCGATGAAGGTGTGAGCGATAGTGAGAAGCAGTCTTTGCTGACTCACTTGAAGAGCAGCCACAAGGCGAAAGTGGAAGAACCGCGCAAGATTACATTGCAGCGCAAAACCACCAGCACCCTGCGTGTAGCGGGTAGCAAAAGCATCAGCGTTGAAGTACGCAAGAAGAAAGTCTTCGTACAGCGCAGCCCGGAAGAAATCGAAGCCGAGCGCAAACGCGAACTTGAAGAGCGTCGCGCAGTAGAGAATGCTGCTCGTCAGAAGGCTGAAGAAGAAGCCAAGCGTCGCGCCGAAGAAGAAGCGCGTCGCCAGCCTACTGCTGCGCAACCTGCTAACACTGACGCGGTTGCCGCTCCTGTTGAAGCTGTGCGTGAGGCCGCTCCGGTGGCTGCCGCACCTGCTCCTGCAGCAGATGCCCGCAAGCGCGACGAACCTCGTCGTCCGGACAAACCGCGTGCCGACGATAACAATCGTCGCGGTGGTGGTGGCGATGGCGAGCGTAAAAACGCTCCACATCGTGCCTCGGTCAAAGAGAAAGCGCCTGCTCCACGCGTTGCCCCACGTACTACCGACGAAGAGAGCGATAGCTTCCGTCGCGGTGGTCGCGGCAAGGCCAAGCTGAAAAAACGCAACGCCCACGGTTTCCAGAGCCCAACCGGCCCTGTCGTGCGTGATGTGCAGATCGGCGAGACCATCACCGTTGGCGATCTCGCCAATCAGATGTCGGTCAAGGCTGCTGAAATCATCAAGTTCATGTTCAAACTGGGTACTCCAGCGACCATCAACCAGGTGCTTGATCAGGAAACTGCTCAGTTGGTAGCCGAAGAACTGGGCCATAAAGTGACCCTGGTCAGCGACACCGCCCTGGAAGATTCCCTGGCCGAGTCCCTGAAGTTTGAAGGTGAGACGTTCTCCCGTGCGCCAGTTGTGACCGTAATGGGCCACGTTGACCACGGTAAGACATCCCTGCTCGACTACATCCGTCGTGCCAAGGTAGCTGCTGGCGAAGCCGGTGGTATCACCCAGCACATCGGTGCGTACCACGTTGAAACCGAGCGCGGCATGGTCACCTTCCTCGACACCCCAGGTCACGCCGCGTTTACCGCAATGCGTGCCCGTGGTGCCAAGGCGACTGACATCGTGATCCTGGTCGTTGCAGCGGACGATGGCGTGATGCCGCAGACCATTGAAGCTGTCCAGCATGCCAAGGCCGCTGGCGTTCCACTGGTTGTTGCAGTGAACAAGATCGACAAGCCGGGCGCCGATCTCGATCGCATCCGTAGCGAACTGTCGGTTCACGGCGTGACGTCCGAAGAGTGGGGCGGTGATACGCCGTTCGTTTCGGTATCGGCCAAGGTCGGTACTGGCGTGGACGAACTGCTCGAAGCGGTCCTGCTGCAGGCTGAAGTACTCGAACTGAAAGCAACTCCATCGGCTCCAGGCCGTGGTGTTGTGGTTGAATCGCGTCTCGACAAAGGTCGCGGTCCGGTTGCAACCGTCCTGGTTCAAGACGGTACCCTGCGCCAAGGCGACATGGTGCTGGTCGGTTCGAACTATGGTCGCGTGCGTGCCATGCTCGACGAGAACGGCAAGCCAATCAAGGAAGCCGGTCCTTCCATCCCTGTCGAGATCCTCGGCCTGGACGGTACCCCGGACGCTGGCGACGAGATGAGCGTGGTTGCCGACGAGAAGAAAGCCCGTGAAGTGGCTCTGTTCCGTCAAGGCAAGTTCCGCGAAGTCAAACTGGCTCGTGCTCACGCCGGCAAGCTTGAAAACATCTTCGAGAACATGGGCCAGGCAGAGAAGAAGACGCTTAACATCGTCCTCAAATCTGACGTACGCGGTTCCCTCGAAGCGTTGAACGGCGCCTTGAACGGCCTGGGTAACGACGAAGTGCAAGTGCGCGTTGTCGGTGGCGGTGTCGGTGGTATCACCGAGTCCGACGCCAACCTGGCACTGGCTTCCAACGCTGTACTGTTCGGCTTCAACGTGCGTGCCGATGCTGGCGCTCGCAAGATCGTCGAGCAGGAAGGCCTGGACATGCGTTACTACAACGTCATCTACGACATCATCGAAGACGTCAAGAAAGCCCTTACCGGCATGCTTGGCAGCGACGTCCGGGAGAATATCCTGGGTGTTGCCGAGGTGCGTGACGTGTTCCGCTCGCCGAAATTCGGCGCGATCGCCGGTTGCATGGTTATTGAAGGTGTTGTGCACCGTAACCGTCCAATCCGTGTACTGCGTGAAGACATCGTTATCTTCGAAGGCGAGCTGGAATCCCTGCGCCGCTTCAAGGATGACGCTTCCGAAGTACGTGCCGGCATGGAATGCGGTATCGGCGTCAAGAGCTACAACGACGTCAAGCCTGGCGACAAGATCGAAGTCTACGAGAAGGTCCAGGTTGCTCGCAGCCTCTAACTCGCGCACTTCCGGAGCCACGCGGCGTGTGGGCATGCAAATGCCCCGCGTAGCGTACGGACTCTAAACGCAACGCCCGGTCTGGCTTTTGTCAGGCCGGGCGTTTGCCGCTTTCAGACCCCACGGGTTTCACCGTGTGGCAGCAACAGGTAACAAGACATGGCAAAAGAATACAGCCGTACCCAACGTATCGGCGATCAGATGCAGCGCGAGCTGGCCCAACTGATCCGTCGCGAAGTCAAAGACCCGCGCGTTGGCCTGGTCACCATCACCGCCGTTGAAGTGAGCCGTGACGTGGGTCACGCCAAAATCTTCATCACCGTGATGGGCCAGGACAACAGCGAAGAAATCGCGCAAAGCATCAAGGTGCTCAACTCGGCCGCAGGTTTCCTGCGCATGCAGTTGGCCCGTGAAATGAAATTGCGCAGCGTTCCGCAGTTGCACTTCCACTACGACGAAAGCGTCGTACGTGGCGCACATTTGTCGGCACTGATCGAGCGCGCCGTGGCTGAAGACAGCCAGCATCCGTCCACACCTGAAGACGCTAAGGAGTAAGCGGTGGCTCAGGTCAAACGTATCCGCCGTAACGTCAGTGGCATCATTCTGCTCGACAAGCCCATTGGCTTTACCTCCAATGCCGCGTTGCAGAAGGTTCGCTGGCTGCTCAACGCCGAAAAGGCCGGGCACACTGGTAGCCTCGACCCGCTGGCCACCGGCGTGCTGCCGTTGTGCTTTGGCGAGGCGACCAAGTTCTCGCAATACCTGCTCGATTCCGACAAGGGTTATGAAACCCTGATGCAACTGGGCAAGACCACCACCACGGCCGACGCCGAAGGTGATGTGTTGCAGGTTCGCGATGTGACCGTTGGTCGTGCCGATATTGAAGCCGCCTTACCCGCTTTCCGTGGGCAAATCAGCCAGATACCGCCGATGTACTCGGCTCTCAAGCGTGACGGGCAACCTCTTTACAAGCTGGCACGTGCGGGTGAAGTGGTGGAGCGTGAACCGCGTTCTGTTACTATTGCCCGGCTGGAATTGCTCGCCTGTGAAGGTGACACCGCCCGATTGGCCGTGGACTGCAGCAAAGGCACCTATATCCGTACCCTGGTGGAAGATATTGGTGAGCAACTGGGCTGTGGCGCATACGTTGCCGAACTGCGACGTACACAGGCCGGCCCTTTCACCCTGGCCCAGACGGTCACGCTGGAAGAGCTCGAAGCGGTACACGCCGAAGGCGGCAACGAAGCGGTAGATCGCTTCCTGATGCCATCGGACAGCGGTTTGCTGGATTGGCCATTGCTGCACTTCTCGGAACACAGCGCGTTCTACTGGCTCAACGGCCAACCGGTACGCGCCCCGGATGCTCCGAAGTTCGGCATGGTGCGAGTACAGGATCATAACGGTCGTTTCATCGGTATCGGTGAAGTGAGCGAAGACGGGCGCATCGCGCCGCGTCGACTGATTCGGTCAGAATGACCGAACGAGTGTGGCTGTTAACAGGCATGGTCAACACTCATTTTTAGATACAGGGATTTGTCCCTGGCCTGTTGAAACTACCCCTGGGTGGTTTCCTGAAAAAAGGATTGCCTCATGGCTCTCGACGTTCAAGAAAAAGCACAAATCGTAGCTGACTATCAGCAAGCTGTTGGTGACACTGGTTCGCCAGAAGTGCAAGTTGCACTGCTGACCCACAACATCAACAAACTGCAAGGTCACTTCAAGGCCAACGGTAAAGATCACCACTCCCGTCGTGGTCTGATCCGCATGGTAAACCAGCGCCGTAAGCTGCTGGACTACCTGAAGGGCAAGGATCTGGGTCGTTATCAGGCTCTGATCGGTCGCCTGGGTCTGCGTCGCTAATCAGCGATTGCGCTAGAGGTTGGTTGTCTGCCGTGTGTCAGTGGGATTCCCGCTGGCCCATGGCAGGCTCCCAGCCTCAAGTTTTATCTGGATACACGTTTTACCCCTGGACAAGGGTCGGGCCGATTCCCGGCATTGCCCAAGAATTTCGCAAGAAAACAAGTTCCCCAAGAGCCACAAAGAAGGTAGGACACCGTGAACCCGGTTATCAAAAAATTCCAGTTCGGTCAGTCGACCGTTACCCTCGAGACAGGCCGTATCGCCCGTCAAGCCTCCGGCGCAGTGCTGGTTACCGTTGACGACGACGTTACCGTACTGGTGACCGTGGTTGGCGCCAAGACCGCTGACCCGAGCAAAGGCTTTTTCCCTCTGTCCGTTCACTACCAGGAAAAGACTTACGCTGCCGGTAAGATCCCTGGCGGTTTCTTCAAGCGCGAAGGCCGTCCTTCCGAGAAAGAAACCCTGACTTCCCGACTGATCGACCGTCCGATCCGTCCGCTGTTCCCAGAAGGCTTCATGAACGAAGTGCAGGTTGTCTGCACCGTCGTTTCCACCAGCAAGAAAACCGATCCGGACATCGCTGCGATGATCGGTACCTCGGCTGCACTGGCCATCTCCGGCATTCCTTTCGATGGCCCGATCGGCGCAGCTCGCGTTGCTTTCCACGAAAGCACCGGCTACCTGCTGAACCCGACTTACGAGCAACAAAAAGCCTCGAGCCTGGACATGGTCGTTGCCGGTACCTCGGAAGCGGTATTGATGGTTGAATCGGAAGCCAAAGAGCTGACCGAAGACCAGATGTTGGGCGCCGTACTGTTTGCTCACGACGAGTTCCAGGTTGTGATCAATGCGGTTAAAGAACTGGCTGCCGAAGCCGCCAAGCCAACCTGGGCCTGGGCTCCTGCGCCTGAAGCCACCGCACTGCTGGGCGCTATCCGCGCAGAGTTCGGTGCTGCTATCTCCGATGCCTACACCATCACCGTCAAGGCCGACCGTTACGCTCGCCTGGGCGAGTTGAAGGACCAGGTCGTGGCCAAGCTGTCCGGTGAAGAAGGCCAGCCTTCCGCCAGCGAAGTCAAAGCAGCCTTCGGCGAAATCGAATACCGCACCGTTCGCGAAAACATCGTGAACGGCAAGCCGCGTATCGACGGTCGCGATACCCGCACCGTGCGTCCGCTGAACATCGAAGTCGGCGTTCTGCCGAAGACTCACGGTTCGGCTCTGTTCACCCGTGGTGAAACCCAGGCTCTGGTAGTCGCGACGCTGGGCACCGCCCGTGACGCACAGCTGCTGGACACTCTGGAAGGCGAGAAAAAAGACCCGTTCATGCTGCACTACAACTTCCCTCCGTTCTCGGTGGGCGAGTGTGGTCGCATGGGTGGCGCTGGTCGTCGCGAAATCGGTCACGGCCGTCTGGCCCGTCGCTCGGTCCAGGCCATGCTGCCGGCTGCTGACGTGTTCCCGTACACCATTCGTGTTGTATCGGAAATCACCGAGTCCAACGGTTCCAGCTCCATGGCTTCCGTTTGCGGTGCTTCGCTGGCATTGATGGACGCCGGTGTGCCGATGAAGGCGCCGGTTGCCGGTATCGCCATGGGCCTGGTTAAAGAAGGCGAGAAGTTCGCCATCCTGACCGACATCCTGGGCGACGAAGACCACCTGGGCGACATGGACTTCAAGGTAGCCGGTACCGCCAAAGGCGTGACCGCACTGCAGATGGACATCAAGATCAAGGGCATCACCGAAGAGATCATGGAAATCGCTCTGGGCCAAGCCCTGGAAGCGCGCCTGAACATCCTCGGCCAGATGAACCAGATCATTGGTCAGTCGCGTACCGAGCTGTCGGAAAATGCTCCGACTATGATCGCGATGAAAATCGACACCGACAAAATCCGTGATGTCATCGGTAAAGGCGGCGCGACGATCCGTGCGATCTGTGAAGAAACCAAGGCCTCGATCGATATCGAAGACGACGGTTCGATCAAGATCTTCGGCGAAACCAAGGAAGCGGCTGAAGCTGCACGTCAGCGCGTCCTGGGCATCACCGCTGAAGCCGAAATCGGCAAGATCTACGTCGGTAAGGTTGAGCGCATCGTCGACTTCGGTGCCTTCGTCAACATCCTGCCGGGCAAAGACGGTCTGGTGCACATCTCCATGCTGAGCGACGCTCGCGTTGAGAAAGTGACCGACATTCTCAAAGAAGGCCAGGAAGTGGAAGTGTTGGTACTGGACGTGGACAACCGCGGCCGTATCAAACTGTCCATCAAGGACGTAGCAGCAGCCAAGGCTTCGGGCGTTTAATCACCCGCAAGCTTTACGCTGAAAGAAAGGACTCTGCGGAGTCCTTTTTTTATGCGCGCGAGAAAGTGAAGCGGAATCAGCTGTTTAGCCTCTCCCAAAAGCCGCAACTTGCATGCAGGCACGATGACCTTCATGCAAGTTGCACGATTCCGAAAATCAGGTGTTTTTTTAACTCTTTGTTTTATAAGAGTTTTTAACTGTACGGCGACTTGGCACACTGCCTGCACTATCTCTAGTAGCGCTGCAGCACCAAGATTTACGTGCTGCAGTCTTTTAATAAAACAGGAGTTACTCGTATGAAGAAGTTCGCTCTCGCTACTGCTACCGCTCTGACTCTGGCCATGGGTGCTAACGTAGCCTTTGCTCAGACTTCCCAAGCCCCGATGACCTTGGCGGCAGGTGAAGTGACCAAAGCCAAAGAGTCTACCTCGGACACTTGGATCACCACCAAAGTCAAAGCTGACCTGCTGACTGAAAAAGGCATCCCAGGTTCGGACATCAAGGTTGAAACCAACAAAGGCGTGGTTTCCCTGTCTTCCGACGTAGCTATCTCGGATTCGCAGAAAGCGACCGCTGTAGCGATCACCAAGAAAATCAAAGGCGTGACTGCTGTTTCGGCAGACGGCCTGCTGGCTGGCGGCGCTACCAAGGCTGACGGTATCGACAAAACCAAAGGCGCAGCCCATAACGCTGGAGAGGCGACTAGCGACACTTGGATCACCACCAAAGTGAAAGCTGACCTGGTTACCGAAAAAGGTATTCCTGGCACTGACATCAAGGTTGAAACCAACAAAGGCGTAGTGTCCCTGTCGTCCCCTACCGCTGTGACCGCCGCGCAGAAAGAAACTGCTGTTGCGATCACCAAGAAAATCAAAGGCGTTAAAGCTGTTTCGGCCGATGGCCTGAAAGCAGAGTAACGTTGCAGGTTTCGTCTGAACTGAATGGCGGCGGCGTGGGGTGAGTTAGTTATCCATCCCATGCACCTCTGGAGTTCATGCGACCGACCACACGGATGTGGTCATTACAGGCCCCGGCACTTGTGTCGGGGCCTGTTCTATTTGGTGCGCAATAATTTGCCGGCCAGACGAGGATTAAAAAATGTGGGAGGGGGCTTGCTCCCGATAGCGCTGCAGCAGTCAACATATCATTGACTGCTGCAGCGCTATCGGGAGCAAGCCCCCTCCCAAATTGGTTACTCGGCATCCAGGTGCATCGGCGTAACGACCCGGCCATCCTTCTCGGCCTGCCCCAACTGCGCATCAATGAAGTACACGCGGTCGTCTTCCAGCTGCCCCTTATCCACCAGATAGTCCTTGATGGTACTGGCGCGGTCCTGGCCCAGCTGGCGCAGCAGCACGTCACTGCCACTCCAGAACTTGATCACGCCGTCTTTGAGCCGGGCTGTGCGCTCGTCAGTGCCAAGGTCTTTCCATTCGGCCGGTGGTTGCTGTTTCAGGCGGGTACGGTAGATGCCTTCCAGCAAAGGCGCTTTTTCCTTCTCCGGCACCACAAGCAATGACGCCTGGGCCGGGACTTTATCGCCGCGACGCTGCAGGATTTTGTAGTAGTTGTACTGGTACTCACGCTCCAGCCGTTGTGCGGCCAGCAACGGGCCGTCACTGCTGGCCGCTGCGGTCCCTTCGATTTCCAGGCGCAGGGCAGGGCGTTCCTTGAGTGCCTTGGCCAGCGTGTTGAGGGCGCCTTCGGCATCCTTATTCAATTCACTGGAGCCAGCGGCGAACGACACATTACCCAGGTCTTCCGAGCCCCCGCCGCTGACCAGCCCGCCAATGAACTTGAAGGGTGCCGTCGCTGCGCGCACCACGAGGTTACGCAGGGTTTGCCACACAATCGGCATCACGCTGAATTGTGGGTTGTTCAAGTCACCGGTGACCGGCAATTCGATGGAGATTTTGCCGTCGCTGTCCTTGAGCAGGGCAACCGCCAGGCGAATCGGCAAGTCTACGGCATCGGCGCTGTCGACCTTCTCACCCAGTTGCAGCTGCTCGACCACCACTTTGTTCTCGGCCTTCAACTGGCCTTTGGTGATCATGTAATGCAGGTCCAGGTTCAGGCGACCCTTGCGGATTCGAAAGCCCGCGAATTTGCCCGAGTACGGCGTCAGGGTGGTCAACTCGACGCGTTTGAAGCTGGTCGCGATGTCCAGCGCTGCCATGGGGTCAAACGGGTTTACGCTGCCCTTGATGGTCACTGGCGCATAACGGTCTACCTTGCCCTTGATGTCGACGCTGGCCGGCTTGGCCTGGCGACTGTCAATGGTGCCGATCTGGCCGTTGAGTTGTTGAATCGCGGTGGCGAAGTTGGGTGTGAGGCTGAAGTCGGCGAAATTGGCCGAGCCGTCGTTGATCGCAATCTGGCCGATGCGGATGCCCAGCGGCTTGTCTTTGCTTGATGCCGACTTGGCCGCCGGCTTGGTACCGCTGTCGGCCGGCTGTGGAATCAGCAGGTCGTCAATGTTGGTGGTGCGGTCATCGTTGATCATGAAGCGCGCATAGGGCTGCAGCAGGTTGACCTTGTCGATCGTCAGGCTGTCGCCATGCTGGTAATTGACGCCTTCCAGCACCAGCCGCTGCCATTTGAGGAAGTCGCGGGACTTGAGGGTGTCGAGGGTGTGCAGCTGATCTATCTGCGCCCGGCCGGTGACCTGGAGGGCCAGCGGCTCGGTGCTTTTCAGGTTCACATCCAGGTTGCTGCCGAGCATGCCGCTGCGCAGCTCCAGGCGGATGAACGGGCTGATGTAGGCTTGGGCGACGCGCAGGTCGATGTCTTGGGTGTTCACCTTCAGCTTGGCGCTGACCGGGTTCAGGTTGACCTCGCCGGTTGCCTGAATCTTGCCCTGCTTGCCCAAGCCGGTGTCGACTTTCAAGGTAAAAGGGCTCTGGTTGAGGCTGTCGAAGTTTTGCACGTCGACGTTCAACGGGCCCAGCTCCAGTGCTACCGCAGGGTTGGCCTGACGGTCAGCCAAGTGCACCTGGTAATTGCGCAGTTGCACATCCTTGAGCAGCACTTGCCAGGGTTTGTTCGGCGCCGCCGGTGGCGCTTCAGGCGAATCGGCCGTGGCTGGCGCGGAGGCGGGCTCAGGGGCCTTGGCCGGTTTGCTGGGTTGGCTGGCGAACAGCTTTTGCCAATCCAGTTGCCCATCGGCTTCGCGGGCAGCCCAGGTTTCCAGCTTGTTGCTGCGGATCTTGCCGATCACCACCTTCTGTTTAGCCAGGTCCACCGTGGTCTCGCTGACGTCCAGGCGTTCCAGGCGTGCCAAGGGCCGGCCATCCGGGGCCTTGATCGCAAAGGGCGCGATGCTGGCGACGGTGTTGGTCAGGTTCAGTTCGGTCTCTTTGGCCAGGCTGAATTTATAGTCGGTGCTGAAATTGAGCACACCGTCCTCGAGCACCAGCGGCAACGCATCGCGCACGTACGGCCACCAGGCTTTCATCTTGCCGTCGGTGACTTTCAGCGAGCCTTCGGAGGTGATCGGTACCAGGCTGAAGTTGCCTTTCCAGTCGATCTGCCCACCCTCGGGGCCGGCGGCCACCAGGGTCATGTCGGCGTTATCTTCCGGCAAGGTGCTGAGGTTTTTCAGCTCGAAGTCGAGTGTGTCGTAGAGAAATTCGATGGGTTCGCTGGGGCGCAGATCCTGGAAGTGCACATAACCGCGCGCCAGCTTGATGCTGTCGATACGCAGCGGGAAAGGCTTGGCATCGGGGGCGGCGGGGGTTGGTTCGCTCGGCGGCAACTTGAACAACTGCGCCAGGTTCAGTTGGCCGGACTTGTCGAAGAGCACTTCGGTCTTGGGCTGATCGAGTTGCACATCGGCCAGGTGCAGGGCGCGGGTCCAGAGACTGTCGATCTGCAGGTTGGCGTAGAGGCGCTCGAAACCCAACTGTTCCTTGCCCGGTTCACCGATCTTCAGGCCCCATAGCGTCAGCTCCAGGCTGAACGGGTTGAGCTCGATACGCTCGATACGCGCCGGTACCGTCGCGTAATCGGCCAACTGTTGGTTGGCAATGCGAAGGGCAATGCCGGGCAGAATCAAAAAGCCCAGCAAGCTGTACAACGCAAGGGCGGTCAACAAGGCGCCTAGGGCGCGGATCAATCCTTTGGGCATGGGTGACGCCATCTATGTCGAACGAGAGTGCCTTGGAGTATGGCACGGGATTTCGGTTCCGAAGAACCGCAGGGCTTGGGAAACTTCCTACAATTGCAGGATCAGGGTCTTCAGCGGAGGTTGCTGGTCTTTCGACGGAAAGTCCGCTCCCGGCGCCATGGCCTGCCAATCGCGTACAGGGCGGCCGGCTTTTTCCGCGCAACGCAGCACCTGTTCGCGCCAGTCCTCCATGCTCACTTTCGCCAGGTTGTTGCAGCAAATGAGCACACCATTATCGGCGGTGGCCAACAATGCCGGCTTGAGCAGGCTTTGGTAGTCGCGCAACAGGTCGACGGTGCCGAACGCGCTTTTGGCCCAGGCGGGGGGATCGAGCAGCACCAGGTCATATTGACGCTGTTCCAGGCGCGGATAGCTCGGCAGTTTCTGGCCACGGCGCTGGGTGATCGCAAGGCCGGCCAGTTGGCGAATGGCCGGGAAATAATCGGACTGCACGAATTCCATCGTCGGCACGTGCGGGTTAAGCAGGCCGTTCTCGCGCCCTACGGCCAGGTTGCCCTCGGCAAAGTCCAGGTTGCAGACCTCGCGTGCGCCACCGGCAGCGGCGCTCAAGCCGACGCCGCAGGTGTAGGCGAACAGATTGAGCACGCTTTTACCGGCGCTGTGGTCCTTGACCCAGCCGCGAGTGTTGCGCAGGTCGAGAAACAGCAGCGGGTCCTGCCCGGCATGCCGTCCACGCACACGGTAGTTAAGGCCCCATTCGTGACCGACCAGGTCTTCCAGTGCGGCAGGTTGGGCGCGGTATACCGCGTCTTCACGGTCGATGCGCGAATTGCCACGGGAGCGGTCGTTGTATACCAGCAGTAACTCCAGGCCCATGTAGTGGTTGATCAGTTGGTGCAGGTCCAACAGATCAGCGCTTTGCAGGGATTGGTGGAAGCTCTGCACCAACAATTGCGGACCGTAGCGGTCGATTGTCAGGCCGCCGGCGCCTTCCTGGCTGCCGTGGAACAAACGGTAGCAATCGGTACCTTGGGCATGCAGTTCACTGATCAGGTCTTGGCGATGATCGAGAGCGGCGCGCAGCGCCTGGTTCAAGGGAGTCATGGAGCGCGCCTTGCTTGCGGGTAAATGAGTACAAAGGGGGCGCGCAGTTTAACAGCCCCGGCCTGAACAGGCCGGGGGTTATTTCGAGGCTATCGGTTCAGGTGTTGCTATCCGTTCAAGCGTTGCTATCGGTTCAGGCGTGCGTCGATCAGGCCATCCACCACGCTCGGGTCGGCCAGCGTCGAGGTATCGCCCAGGCTGTCCAGCTCGTTGCAGGCAATCTTGCGCAAAATCCTGCGCATGATCTTGCCGGAGCGGGTTTTCGGCAGGGCGGGCGCCCATTGGATCAATTCCGGCTTGGCGAAGCTGCCGATTTCCTTGCTGACCAACTCCAGCAGGTGCTTTTTCAGCGCATCGCTGGGTTCGACGCCATTCATTGGGGTGACGAACGCATAAATGCCCTGGCCTTTGACGTCGTGGGGGTAGCCGACCACCGCGGCCTCGGCCACCAGGTCATGCAGCACCAGGGCGCTTTCGACTTCGGCGGTCCCGATGCGATGGCCTGATACGTTGATAACATCGTCGATTCTCCCGGTGATCCAGTAATCGCCCTGCTCATCGCGCCGCGCGCCGTCGCCGGTGAAGTAGTAACCGGGGTAGGGTTTGAAGTAGGTGTCGAGCATGCGCTGCGGATCGCCATAGACGCTGCGAATCTGCCCCGG
The DNA here is from genome assembly GCF_003852295.1 of Pseudomonas sp. R11-23-07. Lineage (NCBI taxonomy): Bacteria > Pseudomonadati > Pseudomonadota > Gammaproteobacteria > Pseudomonadales > Pseudomonadaceae > Pseudomonas > Pseudomonas sp. R11-23-07. The sequence goes on along the minus strand of NZ_CP027761.1, from coordinate 4,756,554 downwards.
CCAGCTAGCTTTGATCGCGAGCACGCCACTGCCGGCACCGCTGATTTCCTTGCCTTGTTCATCCAGCAGCACCGGTTGCACGCCGAACATCGGCTGGGTGGCGCAACCTGGCTTGATAAGCTGGGCGCTGGCCAGCGGGCTGAGCATGATGCCGCCGGTTTCGGTTTGCCACCAGGTATCGACAATCGGGCAGCGCTGTTCGCCGACGGCGTTGAAGTACCAGTCCCAGGCTTCCGGGTTGATCGGTTCACCGACGCTGCCCAGCAGGCGCAAGCTGGCGCGGGAAGTGCTTTGCAGCGGGCCGTGGCCTTCACGCATCAGGGCGCGCAATGCGGTCGGCGCGGTGTAGAAGATGTTCACTTGGTGTTTGTCGATGACCTGCCAGAAGCGCGAGCTGTCCGGGTAGCTTGGCACACCTTCGAACATCAACGACGTAGCGCCATTGGCCAGGGGGCCATAGACGATGTAGCTGTGGCCGGTAACCCAGCCCACGTCGGCGGTGCACCAGAACACTTCGCCCTCGCGGTAGTCCAGTACGTACTTGAAGGTCATCGCCACTTGCAGCAGATAGCCGCCGGTGCTGTGCAAGACGCCCTTGGGTTTGCCTGTGCTGCCGGAGGTATAGAGGATAAACAGCGGGGCCTCGGCGTCCATTGGCTCGGGCGGGCAATCGTCGCTCGCGGCCTCCACGGCCTGTTGGTACTTGAGGTCGCGGCCTTCGTTCCAGTTCACATTTGCGCCGGTGCGCTGGACCACCAGGACGGTGCTGACGTTCGGGCAACTGGCCAGCGCTTTATCCACGTTGTGTTTCAGCGCGACCGGCTTGCCGCCGCGTACCCCTTCATCGGCGGTAATGACCGTGCGACAGTCGGCATCCAGTATGCGGTCGCGCAGGGCGTCCGGTGAAAACCCGCCAAACACCACCGAGTGCACCGCGCCAATGCGTGTGCAGGCCAGCATGGCGTAGGCCGCTTCCGGGATCATTGGCATATAAATGCACACCCGGTCGCCTTTGCTTACGCCACGGCTCTTCAGCACGTTGGCCAGGCGGCTGACGTGTTGATGAAGTTGGCGGTAAGTGATGGTGGAAGATTTTGTCGGATCATCGCCTTCCCAGATGAAGGCCGGCTGATCGGCACGCTGGGGCAAGTGACGGTCGATGCAGTTGTAGCTGACGTTCAGTTGGCCGCCGGCAAACCATTGCGCAGCACCGGTGTTGATGTCGGCGCTATGGACGGTGTGCCATGGCGCCATCCAATCGAGAAAGGCCTTGGCCTGGTTGGCCCAGAAGGTGTCCGGCTGTTCGATGGATTGGCGATAGAGACGCTGATAGTCCTCTTGGCTGAGTTGCGCAGCCCGGCGGACGGCATCGGCGCGGGGGAATTGGCTGATATCGAACATGAGCGCTCCTTATTCTTGTTTTGCGACAAGTCATAAAGATGCACCCTGAGGAGAGAGGGTTCAAGGCCAACGTCCAAACGGACATTGGCCTTGAAGTCGCCGGATCAGCCGCGGTGACGGCCGCGGAAGTAGTTGATCAGGCCCTGGGTCGAAGCATCCTCGGCCGAGGTTTCTTCGGCGCCGGTCAGGCGGTTGTAAACGCCTTTGCCCAGCTCTTTACCCAACTCGACACCCCATTGGTCGAACGCGTTGATGCCCCAGATCACGCTCTGGACGAACACCTTGTGCTCGTACATGGCAACCAGCGCGCCGAGGCGACGGGGGCTGATACGTTCGACCACGATGGTGTTGCTCGGGCGGTTGCCCGGGATCACCTTGTGCGGCGCGAGTTTCTGCACGTCGGCTTCGGGGATGCCTTTTTCGCGCAGCTCGGCTTCGGCTTCGGTGCGGGTCTTGCCGAGCATCAGTGCCTGGCTCTGGGACAGGCAGTTGGCGTACAGCCACTGGTGGTGATCGGAGACCGGGTTGAAACTCACGATCGGCACGATGAAGTCGGCCGGGATCATTTGCGTGCCTTGGTGCAGCAACTGGTGATAAGCATGTTGCCCGTTGCAGCCCACGCCGCCCCAGATGACCGGGCCAGTATCGGTGGCGACCGGCGTGCCGTCCTGGCGCACGCTCTTGCCGTTGGATTCCATGTCCAACTGCTGCAAATGCTTGGTGATGTTACGCAGGTAGTGGTCGTACGGCAGGATCGCATGGCTCTGCGAACCCCAGAAATTGCCGTACCACACGCCCAGCAAGCCCAGCAGCACCGGCATGTTGTCTTCGAACGGCGCGTTCTGGAAATGCTGGTCCATGGTGTAGGCACCGGACAGCAGTTCCTTGAAGTTGGACATGCCGATTGCCAAGGCAATAGGCAAGCCGATTGCGGACCACAGCGAGTAACGACCACCGACCCAGTCCCACATCGGGAAGATGTTTTCTTCGCGGATACCGAACGCCACGGCCGCTGCGTTGTTGCTCGACACGGCGATGAAGTGGCGGTACAGCTCGGCTTCCGAGCCGCCCTGCGCCAAGTACCAGGCGCGGGCGGCCTGGGCATTCTTCAGGGTTTCGAGGGTGTTGAAGGATTTGGACGAGACGATAAACAGCGTGGTCTCGGCGCGCAGCTTCATGGTCAGCTCGTGAAACTCGCTGCCGTCGATGTTCGCCAGGTAATGACAGCGCACGCCTTTATGGGCGTAGGACAGCAGTGCTTCGGAGACCAGCTCCGGGCCGAGGAACGAACCACCGATGCCTATATTCACCACGTCCGTGATCGGCTTCTCGGTATAGCCACGCCACAGGCCGTCGTGGATGCGGCCGACCAGGTCAGTGATCTGGTTCAGCACTTTGTGCACGTCCGGCATGATGTTCACGCCGTTGACCGACAACTTGTCGCCTACCGGGCGGCGCAGGGCTGTATGCAACGCCGGGCGGCCTTCGGAGGAGTTGACCGGCTCGCCGGCATACAGCGAGTCGATCGCGTCTTTAAGGCCGACTTCGTTGGCCAAGCCCACCAGCAGGTCGCGGGTTTCGCGGGTGATCAGGTTTTTCGAGTAATCGAGGAAAAGCCCGCAGCTGCTCAGGGTGAATTCTGAAAAACGCTGGGGGTCGGCATTGAAGGCCTCGCGCATGCTGAAATCCTGCATGGCTTGGCGATGTTGATTGAGCGCTTGCCAGGCGGGCAGCGCGGTAACGTCATGAGGGGTGCGGTAGTACGCCATCGCTGCGGGTTTCCTTTTTATTACAGGGACTGCCTTTTAGGACACTTCAAAATCCGGAACATCCAGTCTTTTAACTGGCCACGGGTTCCGGACAGCGCTAACCATACGCGCAGGGCGATTACATTAAACCTAGCGTGTCGATATGTCTTGGCTTTGTCTGCGCTGTAGCCGGTACTTTTTTATACCGGCACAGCGATCAGGGCAATCGGCGGGCTGTTGGCTGGGGTCAGTCGAGGGTCAGATGCAGGTTGTCGATCAGGCGAGTCGCGCCCAGATAGGCCGCCACCAGAATCACAATGTCTCGATCCTCAGGCGTGGCTGGCCTCAGGTGTACGCCTTGGCGCACTTCCAGGTAGTCCATGCGCAAACCAGCGGCTTCGATCTGCTGGATGTGCTCGGCGCGCAGCCTGGCGAAATCACGCTCACCGCTTTTGATGGCGGCGGCAATCTGGCTGAGACTGCGGTACAGCACCGGTGCAATCGCGCGTTGCTCTTCGGTGAGGTAGCCATTGCGCGATGACAGCGCCAGGCCATCGGCTGCGCGGACGGTTGGCTCGCCGATGATCTGGATCGGCATGTTCAGGTCATGCACCATGGCGCGAATCACCGCCAGTTGCTGATAGTCCTTCTGGCCAAATACGGCCATGTCCGGCTGGACCATGTTGAACAGCTTGCTGACCACCGTGGCGACACCTTCGAAATGGCCTGGACGGCTGGCGCCGCACAGGCCTTCGGACAGCAGCGGGACGCTGACGCGGGTCTGGCCGGTCATGCCGCCGGGGTACATTTCCTCCACCGTTGGCGCGAACAGCAGGTTGCAACCGGCTTGCAGCAGCCGTTCCTGATCGGCGGCGAGGGTGCGCGGGTATTTGTCCAGGTCTTCGCCGGCGCCGAATTGCAGCGGGTTGACGAAAATGCTCGTCACCACGAAATCCGATTGCTGCGCAGCCTTGCTCACCAGGGTCGCGTGGCCACTGTGCAGGTTGCCCATGGTCGGCACGAAGCCGATGCGCTTGCCGGCGTTGCGCGCGTGGGTCACGGCGGCGCGCAGTTCGCGCAGGGTTTTAACGGTGTTCATGCAGAGAATCCGTGTTCGGCGCCAGGGAAGGTCACGGCTTTGACTTCGCTGACATAAGCGCTCAGTGCGGCGTGAATGCTGGGCTGGCCGGCCATGAAGTTTTTTACGAACTTGGGCACGTGGCCGCTGATCGACAGGCCGAGCATGTCGTGCAGCACCAGCACCTGGCCATCAGTGGCGGAGCCGGCACCGATGCCGATCACCGGTACTTTGACAGCCTGGGTGATTTCGGCGGCCAGTTCACTGGGTACGCACTCCAGCAGAATCATCGCGACGCCGGCTTGTTCCAGGGCGATGGCATCGGCGCGCATCTGGCGTGCCTGGGCTTCATTGCGGCCCTGGACCTTGTAGCCGCCGAGGAGATTGACCGACTGCGGCGTCAGGCCCATGTGCGCGCAGACCGGTACGCCGCGCTCAGCCAGCAGCCGGATCGACTCGGCGAGCCATACGGCACCTTCGACCTTGATCATGTGCGCACCCGCCTGCATCAGTTTGCCGGCGTTCTGGAAGGTCTGTTCGAGCGTGGCATACCCCATGAATGGCAGGTCGGCGATGATGAACGCACCGTCATTGCCACGCTTGACGCTGGCGGTGTGGTACGCGAGTTCATCGGTGGTGACGGGGAGCGTGCTGTCATTCCCTTGCAGAACCATGCCCAGGGAGTCGCCTACCAGCAACACCTCGACCCCGGCCTGGCAACAGGCGTGGGCGAAGGTCGCGTCGTAGCAGGTCAGCATGGTGATTTTTTCACCCCTGAGCTTGAGGCTCTGCAAGGTGGTCAGGGTAATGTCTGGCATGAAAAGGGTCCTCGTTCAGGCGCTTGGAAACAGCGAGTAACGCGCGTGAGTCTTCGTTTATACAGGCGCACCGTCTTGATAGCAGTGCTTATATGGCCTGGATTGCGCCCTTCAGCGCCGGGTTGGCGGCGGCGGGACGCCTATAGTCGTGAGGAGGACACGGGAAGTCAATTGGATGTGTTACCGCCTTGTTACGATGGCGGTGTTACCGCTGTTACGGACGCAATTGTAGGAGCGAGCTTGCTCGCGAAGAATCCAAGGGCACCGCGTTCAATCAGGCTGAGCGCGTGATCGTTGACGATTTTCGCGAGCAAGCTCGCTCCTACAGAGGCAAGCGCTCCAAGCCGACGAATGGGCAAGCTGTCAGCAGTTCACCCAGCGTTTGGCCCTCGGGCAACTGAAAGTCGGCAGGCACCAGCTCAGCCAATGGATAAAGCACGAACGCCCGCAGGTGCATCTGGTAATGCGGCACCTTGAGGCGCGGCTCATCAATCAGGCGATCACCGAATAACAGGATATCCAGGTCCAGCGTGCGTGGGCCCCAACGCTCAGTGCGCTCGCGGCCCTGGTCGTTTTCGATGGTGTGCAGCGCGTCGAGCAGATCCAGCGGCGTGAGGTTGCTGTCCACGGCCGCCACCGCGTTGGTGTAGCGCGGTTGGCCTGGCAGCAGGGAGTCGCTTTGATAGAAGGCGGATACATCGACGAGGGCCGTGTCGGGCAATTGCGTCAGGGCTTCGATAGCGTCGCGCAGTTGCTGCTGCGGGGCAGCCAGGTTGCTGCCCATGCCGATGTAGATACGTTCCACGTTTATTCGCCCGTTGCGCCCGAGGCATCGGCGGCGCTGCGTTTGCGCTTGCTGGAGCTGCGGCGGCGCTTTTTCGGCCCTTCGCCGACGCTGTCGCCTTTGCTGCCAAGCTCACGAATCATCTCGCGCCGCTGGCTGTCATTGGCATCCTGATAGTCGGTCCACCATTCGCCCAGGCCGTCGGTCTGCTCGCCGGCGCTTTCGCGCAGCAACAGGAAGTCGTAGCCGGCGCGGAAGCGCGGGTTGTCCAGCAACAGGTCGGCGCGTTTGCCACTGCGGCGCGGCAGGCGCTCCTGCATGTCCCAGATTTCGCGGATCGGCAGGGTGAAGCGTTTCGGAATGGCGATGCGCTGGCACTGCTCGGTGATCAATTCGTGGGCAGCTTCCTGCATGGCAGGAATCGGCGGCATGCCACGGTCCTGCAAGCGCAGTACGCGTTTGGGCAGGGCCGGCCATAACAGGGCGGCAAACAGGAACGCCGGGGTCACCGGCTTGTTCTGCTTGATGCGCAGGTCAGTGTTGATCAACGCTTCGCTGATCAGTGTGTGGGTGTACGTCGGGTTGTGTTCCAACGCCTCGGCGCTGGCCGGGAACAGTGGATCGAACAACTGCAGGTCGACGAGCATTTCAAAGGTGTCGGCGGCATAGCCCGAAAGGAACAGCTTGAGCACTTCTTCAAACAGGCGTGCCGACGGGATTTCCCGCAGCATCGGTGCCAGTTCGCGAATCGGTGCGGCCGTGTGTTTCTCGATACCGAAGTTGAGCTTGGCGGCGAACCGCACGGCGCGCAGCATGCGCACCGGGTCTTCCTGGTAGCGCTGCGTCGGGTCGCCGATCAGTCGGATCAGGTTGTTGCGGATATCGTGTACGCCATTGGCGTAATCGAGGATCCGCTCGCTCACCGGATCGTAATACAGGGCATTGATGGTGAAGTCGCGGCGTTGCGCGTCTTCTTCCAGGGTGCCGTAGACGTTGTCGCGCAGGATGCGCCCGCTCTCGTTGCGGGAAGACTGATTGGTGTCTTCCTCTTCATCGTTTTGCGGGTGGCCGGCGCGGAACGTCGCGACCTCGATGATTTCGCGACCGAAGTGGATATGCACCAGCTTGAAGCGGCGCCCGATGATCCGCGCATTGCGGAATTCGGCACGCACCTGTTCAGGCGTGGCGCTGGTGGCGACGTCGAAATCTTTCGGCGTGATATTGAGCAGCATGTCACGTACGCAGCCGCCCACCAGGTAGGCCTGGTAACCGGCGTTCTGCAAACGTTCGACGATGTTCACCGCATAACGGCTGAATTGAGCGCGCTGCAATGAATGCTGATTGCTGTTAAGCACTTCAGGCGTGCTGCGAATGTGTTGCGTACGACGCAAGGGAGAACGGAATGACTGGAACAACTTCTTCAGCATGGGATGCACTGTTTGAAGGAATGTTCGGCCATAACGAAGAATGACCGCATGATGGGCCGGGATTCTAGCATTTAGTCAGGGGATGGTGTAGGAACAAGCTGCAGGCGTTGCGCCATAAGCGTTTAAAAGGCAAATTCAGGGGCTAACTGTCGGAAACTACAAGGGGAGCCGAAGCTCCCCCAGAAGTAGTTGCGTACTCTATTTTTATTATGGTGTCGGGCTTCTTGTTTTTGTTGATCGCCCTCGCCATGAAGCTTCACCTTCATGGCACTCCCAATCGGGAGCCAAGAGCAAACGGATTGCTTTGGTCGCTGTGTTGCTGATCTACGATCCAACCAGTTCAGGCTCTGCCTTAGGGCAGTTTTTGTTGTTCTCGGCCTGGTTGCGGGGCAAGCCCCAATGCAACGCCTCTCCAAAAGAATCAGTTAGCTGCGCCTCCGCCGTGTTGTTTTTGTTATGCGTGAGTCGATTCGTCTTATTTTTATTGTCTGGTACAAAGCTTGTTATTGTTTTTGTACTAAGCATATAGCAGGGTGCGTGCCAACTTTCGCGCCGCCCAGCAAAAGCAGGGGGTTGAGGCGGTTTTCGGGTTTTGACGGGCGAAAAAAAGCCGGGGCTTCGTTACCGTAAGCCCCGGCTTTTGTTACGCGACATATCTGCGGTAACAGTTTTTTCACATTAGCCGGTGTTACCTCAGCTCTCGCTGGGAACACCGGTCTTGCGCCGTGGAATGCCCAGGCGTTGGCGACGTTCCCACAGGCACTTGCGGCTTACCCCGAGCTTGCGGGCCAGTTCGGTCTCGGTCATGTGGTCCTGGTGCTCGAGGACGAAATGCTGGAAGTAGTCTTCCAGGGACAAATCTTCCGTCGGCTCATGGCTGGTCGCGCTACCTGCGCCCTGTTGTGGCGCCAGGCCGATGAAGTCGTCGTCGTCCAGATCGCTGAGCTCGATATCGATGCCCAACAGCTCGGCGGATATTTCCGGGCTTTCCGACAGGATGACCGCGCGCTCGACGGCGTTCTCCAGTTCGCGCACGTTGCCCGGCCATGCGTAATGCCGGATCGCCTGCTCTGCGTCCGGCGCAAACTTCAGATCGGTACGGTTGATGCGCGCGCTCTGGCGCAGCAGGAACGCGCTGGCGATCTCGTTGACATCGGCGCCACGCTCGCGCAGTGGCGGCAGCTTGAGCGCAATCACATGCAGTCGGTAATACAGGTCTTCACGGAACTGGCCGATCTTGGCCAGGCTCTTGAGGTCACGGTGCGTCGCTGCGATCAGGCGTACATCGACCTTTTGCGATTGCACCGAACCGACCCGGCGAATTTCGCCTTCCTGCAGCACCCGCAACAAGCGCGCCTGGGCTTCCAGGGGCAACTCGCCGATTTCGTCGAGGAACAGCGTACCGCCGTCGGCGGCTTCGACCAGGCCCGCACGCCCGGCGCTGGCACCGGTGAACGCGCCTTTTTCGTGGCCAAACAATTCCGACTCGATCAGGGATTCGGGGATCGCCGCGCAGTTCACCGAGATCATCGGGGCCTTGGCGCGCCTGGACAGGTTATGCAGCGCGCGGGCCACCAGTTCCTTGCCGGTGCCCGACTCACCCTGGATCAACACATTGGAGTCGGTCGGCGCCACTTTGCGGATCTTGCTGTACAGGTCCTGCATCGGCGGGCAGGAGCCAATGATGCCGATTTCGCCGTTACTGTTATCGACGCCCGGTTTGTCGGCTGCTTTTCCGGCCGGACGGGGTTCGGCTGGCGCGCTGCTGGCCGACTGGCGGTCACGCAGGATGCGCGCCACAGCCTGCAGCATCTCGTCATGGTCGAAAGGCTTGGCGATGTAGTCCACCGCGCCCATCTTCATCGAGTCCACCGCCGAGCGCAGGCTGGCGTAGCTGGTCATGATCAGCACCGGAGTGCCCTGGCCCAGCTTGATCAATTCGGTACCCGGAGCGCCCGGCAAGCGCAGGTCGCTGACGATCAGGTCGAACGTGGGAATGCTGAACCGCTCCTGGGCTTCCTGCACCGAGCCGGCTTCGCTGACCTGGTACTGATTACGTTCAAGCAGGCGACGCAAGGCAGAGCGGATAATGGTTTCGTCTTCGACGATCAAAATGTGCGGCATTGATTCAATTCTCTCGACGGTCTCAGTTCACAGCGGACGTCGCTTCGACATGACGCGGCAAGGTCACCCGGATACGGGTGCCGCGTTGGCTTTCGGTGTCAGCCGGGCTGTCGATGGTGATTTGTCCATAATGCTCTTCAACGATGGAATAGACCAGTGCAAGGCCCAGACCGGTACCTTCACCCGGGTCCTTGGTGGTGAAGAAGGGTTCGAACAGTCGGTCCATGATGTTCTGTGGAATGCCGCTGCCTTCGTCTTCGACGATCAGATCGACCGTATGTTCGAAAGCCTCGGTCTTGACGCGTACCGCGCCGCCGCCGGGCGTTGCATCGCGGGCGTTGGACAGCAAGTTGATCAGGACCTGGGCCAGGCGTTGTGAGTCGCCATCGACCCAGTGGTCCGGATCGCACAGGTTAAAGAACTGTACTTCGAAATTGCGCCGGTTCAAGGCCAGCAGCCCAATGGCATCCTGCGCCACTTTGGCCAGGCACACCGCTTCGTCTTGATTCTGATGGGCGCCGGAGTGGGCGAAGCTCATCAGCGACTGCACGATGCGCGACACGCGCTTGGTCTGCTCCAGGATCTGCCCGCTGATCTCGGTGATTTCACCGTCTTCCTCGCGCTCTTCCCGCAGGTTCTGCGCCAGGCAGGCGATACCGGTGATCGGGTTGCCGATCTCATGCGCCACGCCGGCGGCCAGGCGACCAATACTGGCCAGGCGCTCGGAGTGCACCAGCTTGTCTTCGAGCATCTGGGTGTCGGTGAGGTCTTCCACCAGCAACACCAGGCCGCTGTTGCCCGGGGCCAGGGGCTCGTCAATGGCGGCCTTGTGCAGGTTGAGCCAACGGGTCTGGCCGTCGAGGGCCAAGTGCTGCTTGTGCAAATGCTCATCGGGCAGGTTGATAAAACCTTGCAACAATTCTTTCCAGGGGTCGCCGAGGGTATTGAGGCGAGAGCCGACCACGCGTTGCGCGGCGATGCCGGTAAGCTCTTCCATGGCCTTGTTCCACATCAGGATTTCCTGGTCCTTGGCCAGGGAACACACGCCCATCGGCAGTTCCTGCAGCGTCTGGCGGTGATAACGGCGCAGGGCATCGAGCTCGGCGGCGAGGCCGGTGAGGCGTGAGTGATAGTCCTCCAACCGGCTTTCGATGAAATGGATGTCTTCGGTCACGTAGTTTTCGCCGCCAGCCTTGTAGGGCAGGAAGGTTTCCACCATGTCCTGGGACACGCTGGGACCCATCAGCCCGGACAGGTTGGCTTCGATACGGTCACGCAGGCGCCGTAGCGCATAGGGACGGCGCTCGTCGAACGGCAGGTACAGATCGCGCAAGGCCTGTTCGACTTCCTTTTGCGCGGCCTTGGCGCCGAGCGGCTTGGCCAGTTGCGTGGCGAATTCCTGGGGCGAGGCCGCATGCAGTTCGCGGCGTTGCGGGCGACGCACGTTGTCTACCGCGCAGGCCTCGGCGGCGCTGGTTTCTTCGGGGCTGGCGTTGGTGAACAGCGAAATCAGGGTGAACATCAGGACGTTGGCGGCCAGCGACGCGATTGCTGCCATGTGCCAGCTGGTGTCATCCAGCACGTAAATCATGTTCAGCAACGGTATGTAGAAACCCTGCAGGTTGCCGACCAGCGGTAGCAGCATGGTCACCAGCCACACCAGGATGCCCGCCAGCAACCCGGCGATAAAGCCACGGCGATTGGCGGTCGGCCAGTACAGCACCGAGAGTACGCCCGGCAGGAACTGCAAGGTGGCGACAAAGGCCACGATGCCGAGGTTGGCCAGGTCCTGCCCGGCGCCCAGCAGCAGATAAAAGGCATAGCCGGCCATGATGATCGCGACGATCAGCGCGCGGCGCGTCCATTTCAACCAGCGGTAGATGTTGCCTTCGGCCGGTGGTTGGTACAGCGGCAGCACCAGGTGGTTGAGGGCCATCCCGGAAAGTGCCAGCGTGGTGACAATGATCAAGCCACTGGCCGCCGACAAACCGCCGACATACGCCAACAGCGCCAGGGCCGGGCTGTTGGCGGCGATGCCGATGCCGAGGGTGAAATACTCAGGGTTGGTGGTGGCCCCCAGTTTCAGGCCGGCCCACAGAATCAGCGGCACCGCCAGGCTCATCAGCAGCAGGAACAGTGGCAAACCCCAACTGGCGCTGACCAATGAGCGTGGGTTGAGGTTTTCGGTGAAGGTCATGTGGTACATGTGCGGCATCACGATCGCCGAGGCGAAGAACACCAGCAGTAGCGTGCGCCAGGGGCCTTCCTGCAGGGGCGTGTGCAAGGCGGCGAGGGCGGTCTGGTTTTGCAGCAGCCACAATTCCAGCTGTTGCGGGCCGTCGAACACGCCGTAGAGCGCATAAAGGCCGACACCGCCGATGGCGACCAGCTTGATGACCGACTCAAAGGCAATCGCAAACACCAGGCCCTGGTGTTTTTCGCGGGTGGCGATATGGCGTGAGCCAAAGAAAATGGTGAACAGGCTGATCAATGCGCAGAAGGCCAGGGCAACGCGATGTTGCACCGGCTCGCGGGTGAGGATGCTGATCGAGTCGGCCACTGCCTGGATCTGCAGGGCCAGCAACGGCAGCACGCCGATCAGCATGAAAATCGTGGTGAGTGCGCCGGCCCAGGTGCTGCGAAAACGAAAGGCAAACAGGTCCGCCAGGGAGGACAACTGATAGGTGCGGGTGATTTTCAAAATCGGGTACAGCAGCACCGGCGCCAGCAGGAACGCACCGGACACCCCCAGGTAGCTGGAGAGGAAACCGTAGCCATATTGATAGGCCAGGCCCACCGTACCGTAGAACGCCCAGGCGCTGGCGTATACGCCCAGGGACAAGGTGTAGGTCAAGGGATGGCGAATGATCGCCCGCGGAATCATTCCACGCTCACTGATCCAGGCGACGCCGAACAACGCCGCCAGGTAGGCGGCGCTGATCAGCAGCATCTGGGTGAGGCTAAAGCTCATCGGCATCTTTTTGGCTCTGCAGGATGAAGGTCACGACGATCAGGATCAGCCAGAGCAGATAAGGACGGTACCAGGCGCCCGTGGCATCGATCCACCAGTCCATGATGGCGGGGGAAAACAGGTAGATCCCGACGACCAGCAGCAGGACCAATCGATAGATGTACATGTTGGCCTCTGATTGAAGAATTGCGGCGATGGTAACGGATGGCTGGCAAGCTGCAAGCGCCTTCAGTTCAATTGCGCTTCGGCCAGGGTGAGTGTGCGCGGGATCCGCGTGGCATCCCACTGCCGAATGCCCCAATCCAGCAGTTCCCTGGGGCTGGCGTAAAGCAGCTCGTCACCGGCCGGCTGGCCAAGGGCGCGTAGCGCTCTGAGTAACAATGGCGTGGCCTGGTCTGCGGTCAGCGGTGGCGAACGGTACGACTTGCCCAGTTTGTGACCGTCCGGCTGGACGATCAGGGGCACATGCAGATAACGCGGCTGGCGCAGGCCAAGCAATTCCTGCAGGTAAAGCTGGCGTGGCGTGGAATCGAGCAGGTCGGCGCCGCGCACGATGTCGGTAACGCCTTGCCAGGCGTCATCCAGGACCACGGCCAATTGATAGGCGTACAGGCCGTCGCGGCGGCGGATGATGAAGTCGCCTGCATCGCGCCCCAAGTGCTGTCGGAACTCGCCCTGTACGCGGTCGGTAAAATGGTATTCAAGCTCGGGCACGCGCAAGCGGATAGCGGCGTCTTGCTGGTCGTGGCCGGCATTGCGACAAAGCCCGGGGTAAATCCCGTTGTAGGGCTCCAGCTGTTTGCGCGAGCAGGTGCAGGCGTAGGCCAGGCCGTGGTTGAACAAGTCGTTCAATACCTTGGCGTAGGCGTCGTGCCGCTCGCTCTGGCGGACCAGTTCGCCGTCCCATTCAAAACCGTAGCTTTCCAGGGCATGCAGGATTGCCGTCTGGGCGCCGGGTTCTTCACGGGGTGGGTCGAGGTCTTCCATGCGCATCAGCCAGCGGCCTTGATTGGCGCGGGCATCGAGGTAGGAGGCGAGGGCGGCGACCAGGGAGCCGAAGTGCAGATGGCCGCTGGGCGTGGGGGCGAAGCGCCCGATATAGGTAGAGGCAGTCATGGGCCGGATACTACTGGAAAATCGGTAAACGCCAGCAACAAAAATGGGGCGTTCGCACGCCCCATTCGTTCAGCTCGACAAGCATTACTTGCCGACCTGTTTTTCCTTGATTTCGGCCAAGGTCTTGCAGTCTACACAGAGGTCCGCGGTCGGGCGGGCTTCCAGGCGACGAATACCGATCTCGACGCCGCAGGATTCGCACCAGCCGTATTCTTCGTCTTTGATCAGTTGCAGGGTCTTGTCGATCTTCTTGATCAACTTGCGCTCGCGATCACGGGCGCGCAGTTCGAGGGCGAACTCCTCTTCCTGGCTGGCACGGTCGGCCGGGTCAGGGAAGTTGGCTGCTTCGTCCTTCATATGGTCAACCGTGCGGTCGACTTCCTGCATCAAATCCTGTTTCCACTTGTTCAGGATTTTGGTGAAGTGCTCGCGCATGGGCTCGCCCATGTACTCCTCGCCCTTTTTTTCCACATAGGGTTCGAAGCCGCCGAGGCCTTGAGTCTGCTGTTGCTTTGCTTGGGTGGACATGAATAGACCGCCTCTCACTCTTCTAATCCATTGCGCAGGATTGCAACGTCACCGACACCTGCCGGCCCTGCGGCTGCAAGCGGGCGAACTTACCAGATAGATTCGGGGTGCGCCACTCCCGGTTGTCGAGCCTGTCGCGTCGGGGGTTGCAAACTGCAGCGGCCCGTCGTGGCTGGGTATGTCCCGTCTCGAATGTTGATTTTAGTCGTTTTGCCGGCGCTTGCCTGGCCGTGAAGTCGGCCGGGCAGGCAATAGAACATGTTTTATCGCGAGGGTTCGGTAGAATCCTGATTTTGTCCTCACCGTCTAGGAAGGCTAATGGCTCAGCCCTACAGTGCGCGCAGTCGCGCCATCGAACCTTTTCATGTCATGGCATTGCTGGCGCGCGCCAATGAGCTGCAGTCAGCCGGCCACGACGTGATCCATCTGGAAATCGGTGAGCCGGATTTCACCACCGCCGAACCGATTATCCAGGCAGGCCAGGCCGCGTTGGCCAATGGCAAGACCCGTTACACCGCCGCCCGTGGGCTGCCCGAATTGCGCGAGGCGATCAGCGGTTTCTACCAGCAGCGCTACGGGTTGAACATCGATCCGCAGCGCATTCTGATCACGCCCGGCGGCTCCGGTGCGTTGTTATTGGCCACCAGCCTGCTGGTGGATCCGGGCAAGCACTGGCTGCTGGCGGATCCGGGCTACCCCTGCAACCGGCATTTCCTGCGCTTGATCGAGGGCGCGGCGCAGCTGGTGCCGGTCGGCCCGCAAGTACGCTACCAATTGACCGCCGACCTGGTGGCGCAACACTGGAACCAGGACAGCGTCGGCGCGCTGGTTGCCTCCCCGGCCAACCCGACCGGGACGCTTCTGACGCGGGACGAACTGGCCGACCTGTCCAACGCCATCAAGGCGCGCGACGGCCATCTGGTGGTGGATGAGATCTATCACGGGCTCACCTACGGCACCGACGCCGCGAGCGTGCTGGAAGTCGACGACGATGCCTTCGTCCTGAATAGTTTTTCCAAGTATTTCGGCATGACCGGCTGGCGCCTGGGCTGGCTGGTGGCGCCACCTGCAGCCGTCGGTGAGTTGGAGAAGTTGGCGCAAAACCTCTACATCAGCGCGCCGAGCATGGCCCAACATGCCGCCATGGCCTGTTTCACCCCACAAACCCTGGGCATTCTGGAGGAGCGCCGCGCCGAATTTGGCCGGCGCCGTGATTTCCTGCTGCCGGCCCTGCGTGAGTTGGGATTCGGTATCGCCGTAGAGCCCGAAGGCGCGTTCTATCTCTATGCCGATATCAGCGCGTTTGGTGGAGATGCCTTCGCGTTCTGTCGCCATTTCCTGGAAACCGAACATGTAGCCTTTACCCCCGGGCTGGATTTCGGTCGCTATCAGGCGGGTCATCATGTGCGTTTTGCCTACACGCAAAACCTTGATCGGCTACAAGAGGCGGTGGAGCGGATTGCCCGTGGCCTGCGGAGTTGGCAAGGCTGATGCGTTTTCATCCTCCCCTCGAAGAAGGGCGGCTGATCCGCCGCTACAAGCGTTTTCTCACCGATATCGAAACCGTTACCGGCGAGTTGCTCACCATTCACTGCCCGAACACCGGTTCGATGCTCAACTGCATGGTCGAAGGCGGCCAAGTCTGGTTCAGCCGTTCCGCCGACCCCAAGCGCAAATTGCCCGGTACCTGGGAAATCGCCGAAACGCCCCAGGGCCGGCTGGCCTGCGTCAATACGGCACGCGCCAATCAGTTGGTCGAAGAGGCACTGCGCGCGGGGCTGATCACTGAACTCAACGGCTTTACCGCGTTGAAACGCGAAGTGCCTTACGGTCAGGAACGAAGCCGGATCGATTTTCGCCTGGAATACCCGCACGGGGCGGCGTTTGTCGAAGTCAAAAGTGTCACCTTGGGCTTTGATGGCTCCTCCGTGGCGGCTTTCCCTGATGCGGTGACCCAGCGCGGTGCCAAGCACTTGCGGGAGCTGGCCCACCTGGCGCGTGAAGGTGTGCGGGCGGTGCAGTTGTACTGCGTTAATTTGTCGGGGATCGATGCGGTGCGCCCAGCCGTGGAAATTGACGCGGGTTATGCCGCCGCGTTGCGTGAGGCCAAGGCAGCGGGTGTGGAGGTGCTGGCGTACGGCGTGCGGGTCACACCTGAAGAAATCTGTATCGAACGGCCGTTGAAGGTGCTGTTGGGCAACTAGAGTTGCACCCACAGGCCTTGTGCGTCTTCGCGGCCGGGCAGGGCGGTGAGGCTTTGGCCTGCGCACGGGCCGGCAATGCATTCGCCGCTTTCGATCAGGAACAGCGCGCCATGGGTGGCGCATTGAATCAGGCTGGCGCTTGAGTCGAGGAAGCTGTCCGGTTGCCATTCCAGTGGGACGCCGCGATGAGGGCAGCGGTTGACATAGAAGTAGGCAACGCCAGCGCGCCGCACGGCCAACAGTTTGCAACCGTCGATATCAAAACCGAGGCTGCTGTCGGGCGCCAAGGCCTCGGAGGGGCAGAGAAACTTCATTTCAATCCTTAAGTGCCTTGACGTTCAAATGCAAACAATTATCAAATGCCCGCTTCGCCCGTCAGCTGATCGGGTGCTCACTACGATGCCGGGTAGGGTTTATCTGTCACATCAATGAGTGCTTGAGCGGCCCCGCCTTGGAAGGAAACCCTGTTATGCGCCTGAGTGCCAGCGTTATTGCGCTAGTTGCCGGACTGCTGGTCAGCCACGCGGCCCAAGCCTTGGACCTGCCGCAACGCTGGGTCAGCGCCGGTGGCGCGTTATCGGAATGGGTGACGGCATTGGGAGGTGAGCCGAAGCTGGTCGGCGTGGACACCACCAGCCAGCATCCGGCGTCGCTCAAGGCATTGCCCAGTATTGGTTATCAGCGCCAATTGTCGGCTGAGGGCATTCTCAGCCTGCGCCCGCAGGTGCTGGTGGGGACCGAAGAGATGGGGCCACCACCGGTGCTGGCGCAGATCCGCAATGCGGGGGTGCAGGTAGAGATGTTCTCGGCGCAGCCGGACTTACCCAGCCTGAAAGCCAACCTGTCGCACCTGGGCACGCTGCTGGGCAGCGAGGCCAAGGCCAACGAATTGTTTGCCGCATATGAGCAGGCGCTGGATCAACAGAAAGCCTGGGTGACCAAGGCCCGCTTGACGCAAAAAACGCCAGGCGTGTTGCTGTTGCTCGGGCATGCCGGCGGCAAACCGTTGATCGCCGGTAAGGGCACCGCCGCTGACTGGATGTTGCAGCAGGCCGGGGGCCATAACCTGGCGACTCACAGCGGTTACAAGCCGTTCTCGGCGGAGTCGCTGGCCGGGTTGAGCCCGGATGTGCTGGTAGTTGCTGATCGGGCGCTCAGTGGTGAAGCGGCTCGGGTGGCGTTGTTCAAGGAAAACCCCATCCTCGCTTCCACGCCAGCGGCCAGGAACGGCCGGGTGATGGAATTGGACCCGACGCTGTTGGTGGGCGGGCTCGGGCCGCGCTTGCCGCAAAGCCTGGTGCAATTGTCCGCTGGGTTTTACCCGTCCCAGGCTGAACCCGCCCCATGACCCGGTTGGTCAAACCGAAAACGCTGTTTATCGGGCTGGCGCTGTTATGTCTGCTGGCGATCTGGCTTTCATTGGCCCTGGGACCGGTCAGCCTGCCGTTGTTCGACACGCTCAGGGCGGCGTTGCGAATGATCGGAGTGCCGATTGAGGCCCAGGGGCTCGAACAGGCAGAGTTGATCCTGGGGCAGATTCGCTTGCCGCGCACGTTACTGGGCCTGGCCGTGGGCGGTGTGCTCGCCTTGTCGGGCGTGGCGATGCAGGGCTTGTTTCGCAACCCGCTGGCCGATCCTGGCTTGGTGGGTGTGTCCAGTGGCGCGGCGCTGGGGGCTGCGGTGGCCATTGTTGGCGGCTCGTTGTTTGGCGGGCTGCCGGAGGCGCTCGGGCCGTATCTTTTGTCGATTTGCGCGTTTCTGGGCGGCCTGGGCGTGACGGCGCTGGTGTATCGACTGGGCCGACGCAATGGCCAGACCAACGTCGCGACGATGTTGCTTGCCGGCATCGCGCTGACAGCCCTGGCCGGTTCCGCGGTGGGGCTGTTTACCTACCTGGCGGACGACGCCACCTTGCGCACCCTGACATTCTGGAACCTGGGCAGCCTCAATGGTGCCAGCTATTCACGTTTATGGCCGTTGCTGCTGGTGAGCGCGGGCGTGGCGCTGTGGTTGCCGCGCCGGG
Source organism: Pseudomonas sp. R11-23-07 (assembly GCF_003852295.1). Lineage (NCBI taxonomy): Bacteria > Pseudomonadati > Pseudomonadota > Gammaproteobacteria > Pseudomonadales > Pseudomonadaceae > Pseudomonas > Pseudomonas sp. R11-23-07. The sequence continues at coordinate 4,738,332 of NZ_CP027761.1, read as the reverse complement.
CGAAAGCCTTGAATGCGCTGTTGCTGGGTGAGTCCGAAGCCAGTCACCTGGGCATTGATGTTGAAAAGCTCAAGCGTGAGCTGGTGTTCTGTACGGCGCTGGGTGTTGGTGCGGCGGTGGCTGCGGCGGGCATGATCGGCTTTGTCGGGTTGGTGGTGCCGCATCTGGTGCGGTTGCTGGCCGGACCGGACCACCGCGTATTGTTGCCGGCTTCGGTACTGGCGGGCGCGAGTTTGTTGCTGTTGGCGGACCTGGTGGCGCGTTTGGCATTGGCGCCGGCGGAACTGCCGATCGGTATTGTCACCGCGTTTATTGGCGCGCCACTTTTCCTCTATTTATTACTGCGAGGGCGCGCCTGATGCTGCGGGTGGAAGCGTTGCAGGTCCGCCGCGGGCGCAAGACCGTATTGGCGGATATCACCCTGGAGCTGCTGCCCGGCGAAGTGCTCGGCGTATTGGGCCCCAATGGTGCAGGCAAAAGTACCTTGCTCAGTGCGCTGTGCGGCGAGTTGACCCCTGACCAGGGCAAGGTCTGGCTGGATCAGCAAGAGTTAAAGCAATGGAGCGGCGCGCAACGAGCCCAGCGCTTGGCGGTACTGCCCCAGAGCTCGACCCTGGACTTCGCGTTCCGTGTCGAAGAGGTGGTAGGACTGGGGCGTTTGCCGCATCAGACCGGGCGAGTACGTGATGAGGAAATCATCAGCGCGGCACTGCACGCGGCGGATGTGGGGCACTTGAGTGGTCGCAGTTACCTGGCGTTGTCGGGCGGGGAGCGTCAACGGGTGCACCTGGCCCGTGTATTGGCGCAATTGTGGCCGGGCGAGGCGGGCCAGACCCTATTGCTGGATGAGCCGACATCGATGCTCGATCCGTTGCATCAGCACACGACCTTGCAGGCGATCCGGCGTTTTGCCGATCGTGGCGCAGCGGTGTTGGTGATCCTGCATGACCTGAACCTGGCCGCGCGTTACTGTGATCGCATCCTGTTGCTGGAAAACGGATGCCCGCGTGCGCTCGACACGCCCGCACAGGTGCTGCGCCCCGAGCTGCTCAAGGCGGTATTTGGTCTGGATGTGCTGGTGCAGTTGCACCCGGAGCGTGGTCATCCGTTGATCATCGCGCGTTGAGTCCGGCGTCTTGCAGGCAAAAAAAGACCCGGCAAGAGCCGGGTCAAATAACCGTGATTAGCCTGATGAGGAGATAATCTGAGAGTCCGAACCAATGGTCTTTCAGTTATCGGCTGATCTCGCGACCAGCTGTGATAATCATAACGATTCTCATTTGAGAGTCAACAACATTCCCCTACTTTTCTCAAAAATCCTGAAAATACTACTGGATTGATCGGCGAATCTACGTCTTCTGGCGCGTTGAGAGCGCCTCCAACTGTAGGTTCAACGCCTCTTTGCGCTCCGTGGGAATGTCATTCCAATGCACGTCCATCAATGCGCCTTCAATCGCATACAGCAACACTTTTGATGCCCGGAACCCGCGAGTTCGCACGGCTCGGTAAGCATCGACCGCGCCCAGGCGGCGCAGGTCGGACGCGCTGTGGATGCCCGCTGCATGCAGCCACTGCGCCGACGTCTTGCCAAGATTCTTCAGGTGTTGCAGCTCATCGTTCATCGAGCCTCCTTGCGACGGCCGAATGGTGCGGTGGGTATCGTGACCAGGCAAGCCTGAAAATGAGTGTAGCGCTCAGTAGGAAAAGCGTGATTCTTTGCTCGAGAACGGCTGAAAAGCTTATAAGAATGACGCTGCATGCCAGGCACGGGAAAACGCCCGGCGAGCTTGAAAGCAGCCGGGAGCCGGAGTCTTGAGGTTATTTGGTGCGGTAACGCAGGCGGGTACCGAAATTCACCGACATCAGAATCTCGTCAGCCGTCAGGTCGGGTGAGAAGTAAGTACCGGAAATCTGCGCATGGGCCAGGCTGGCGCCTTCCAGTGAACACTCGCGCAAATCCAGCCCGCGCAGGTCGGCGGAGCGGAAATAGGCGTCGGTAAAGTCGATCCCCGCAGCGTTCAGCTCGCGCAGGTCCAACCCTCGGAAGTCGCCGCCGCGCATGTCGATAACGCCGCTTTCGGGGCGCTCCTGATTGAAGCCCCGGATGTCGTCCTTGTGCAGGAGCGCGTAGAGCGGGGTATCAAGAAGCTTGGGCTGACTCATGACGGCGACTCCTGTTGGTATTATGGCGCCATTATAGTGCCACTATTGCAGGGTCGTGCGCCAAAGTAGACGACACGACCAAGAAATATTTCTTACAGGCCGGGCAAGCGTTGACGAATATGCCCGACCAATGCATCGAGCGTCCCGCTTTCATTGGTCTCGACGCGTTTACTCAACAGCAGCTCTTGAGCGGTCAGCGGGTCACGACTGGCGTTTTGTTCTTCAATAACCAGCAACGTTGCGTCGGACGGATCGTTTTTATCTGCCTGACGTTGTGCCAGCCAACTGGCGATGACGGCCTGAGGGGCATTGCAATCCAGAATCAGGAACGGGGCGCCGGTGGCTTCGGCAACCCGGGCCGCCGCGTCACGTTGTGCGCGTTTGAGGAAGGTGGCATCCAGCACCACCGGGAAACCGGCGCGCAGCACGGTGTCGGCCATTTCATTCAGGCGTGTGTACGTCGCAGCGCTGGCGTCCTCGCTGTAGATGCCGGCTTGCGGGGTGTTTTCGACCTGCTGCTCGCCAAACAGGCGCTTGCGTTCCACGTCCGAGCGTAGGCGAACAGCGCCTAAGGCCTCGACCAGGCGCATGGCTACATGGCTTTTGCCCACGGCCGAAACCCCATGGGTGATGGCCAGGAAGCGCGACGGAATCGTGCTGTAGCTTTCCGCCAGATTGGCATAATTACGGTACTGGCGCAGGGTGGTGGCACGTTGCACCGGGTCGGCTTCGCTCGGCATGCTGAACAGCGCAACTTTCGCCCGCACCAGTGCGCGATAAGCCTTGTAGAAATTCAGCAACTCCAGCCCCTGGTAATCGCCGGTCAGTTCCAGGTACTGGCTGATAAACCGGCGTGCCAGGCATTTGAGGCCACGGTCTTCCAGGTCCATCGCCAGGAATGCGGTGTCGGCGTACACGTCGGTAAAGCGGAACGGCTCGTTGAATTCGATGCAGTCGAAGATTACTACATGACCATCGATCAGCGTGGCATTACCCAGGTGGATATCACCATGGCATTCACGGGTAAAACCGTTGAGCTTGCGCTGCTCCAGCAATGGCTTGAGGCGTTCGAAGCTGCTTTGCGCCCAGGCTTGCAGGGCTTCCAGTTGAATGAGGTCGGCCTTGTCACTCAGGAACGGGCGGATCTGTTCGAAGTTCTGGCGGACCGGTGCCATCACTTCTTCCGGAGTGCCCGCCGGGTGCTCTTGCGCGACTTTGGGCGCGTTGAGGTGGAAGTGCGCAATCTGCCTGGCCATTTCGTCTATGTGCGCGCTGGTGAGTTCACCGTTGGCTTGCAAGGTGCTCAGCATCTGGCTTTGCGGGAACTGACGCATTTTCAGCGCGTACTCGATCACCGGGCCGTCGCCCGCCAATTGCGGTGCGTCGGCGGTGCCGGTAATTGGCAACACTTCAAGATACAAATCTTCGGTCAGGCGCTGGTTGAGGCGCAGTTCTTCGTTGCAGAAATGGCCGCGCTTTTCCAGGTCGGTGAAATCGAGGAAGCCGAAGTTCATCGGTTTCTTCAGTTTATAAGCATAGGGACCGGTCAGGATCACCCAGGAAATATGGGTTTCAATGACTTGAAACGCTTCCACCGGATGCGGGTACAAAGCCGGGTTTTGCAGGGCGGCAATCAGGGACTGGCTCACGGGCGATCCTTCAAAGTCTGGGAGAAATCATGGCAAGCATTATGGCCGCTACGGGCGGTCGTGCAAACCGCTGTCCGGCTCATGTTGATCGTTAATAAAGTGCGTATAATCCGCCGCCATGACTCGAACCCGATCTCCCCGTTCCCGTAAAAAACCTCCTTCGCGCAGCCTGCGCCCGTGGCTGGGCTGGGCGCTCAAGCTCGGCCTGGTTGGCCTTGTGGCGCTCGCCGGCGTGGCGGTGTATCTCGACGCCGTGGTCCAGGAGAAGTTCTCCGGCAAGCGCTGGACCATCCCGGCCAAGGTGTACGCACGCCCGCTGGAATTGTTCGCCGGCCAGAAGTTGAGCAAGGAGGACTTCCTCACCGAACTCGATGCGCTGGGCTATCGCCGCGAACCTGTGAGCAACGGCCCGGGCGCGGCGGCCGTCAGCGGCAATACTGTCGACCTGAACACCCGCGGCTTCCAGTTCTACGAAGGCCTGGAAAAAGCCCAGCCGGTACGCGTGCGTTTTTCCGGCGATTACGTGGCTGAGTTGTCGTCGCTCAACGGCGCCAAGCTGCCAGTGGTACGCCTTGAGCCGCTGATGATCGGTGGTATCTACCCGAAGAATCTTGAAGACCGGATCCTGATCAAGCTCGATCAGGCGCCGCCGTATCTGCTGGAAACCCTGGTAGCAGTAGAAGACCGCGACTTCTACAGCCACTGGGGCGTCTCGCCCAAATCGATTGCCCGCGCGGTGTGGGTCAATACTTCCGGCGGCAAGATGACCCAGGGCGGCAGCACGCTCACCCAGCAATTGGTGAAGAACTTCTACCTGACCAATGAGCGCAGCCTCACCCGCAAGCTCACCGAAGCCATGATGGCGATGCTGCTGGAGTTGCATTACAGCAAGCAGGAAATCCTCGAGGCGTACCTCAACGAAGTCTTCGTCGGCCAGGATGGTCAGCGCGCGGTGCACGGTTTCGGCCTGGCCAGCCAGTTCTTCTTCGGGCAGCCGTTGTCCGAATTGAAGCTGCACCAGGTCGCGTTGCTGGTCGGGATGGTCAAGGGCCCGTCCTATTACAACCCGCGTCGCAACCCTGAGCGTGCGCTCGAGCGCCGCAACCTGGTACTCGATGTATTGGAACAGCAGGGCGTCGCCACGGCCGAGCAGGTCGCGGCCGCGAAGAAAATGCCGCTGGGTGTCACCACCCGCGGCAAGCTGGCAGATAGCTCATTCCCCGGCTTTATCGACCTGGTCAAACGCCAACTGCGCGAGGACTATCGCGACGAAGACTTGACCGAGGAAGGCCTGCGAATCTTCACCAGCTTCGACCCCATCCTGCAGATGAAAGCCGAAGCGTCGGTCAATGACACCTTCAAGCGCCTGACAGGCCGCAAAGGCTCCGATGAAGTAGAAGCCGCGATGGTGGTGACCAACCCGGAAACCGGCGAGGTCCAGGCCATGATCGGTAGCCGTCAGGCCAGCTTCGCCGGGTTCAACCGCGCGCTGGATGCCGTGCGCCCGATCGGCTCGCTGGTCAAGCCGGCGGTTTACCTGACCGCCCTGGAAAAACCGAGCAAGTACACGCTGACCAGTTGGCTGTCGGATGACCCGCTGTCGATCAAAGGCGCCGATGGCCAGGTGTGGACGCCGAAGAACTTCGACCGCCGCTCCCACGGCACCGTGTTCCTGTATCAGGGGCTGGCGCATTCCTACAACATCTCGACATCGCGCCTAGGGCTGGAAGTCGGTGTGCCGAATGTGCTGAAAACCCTGGCGCGACTGGGTATCGAGCGCGAGTTCCCGGCGTTCCCCTCGATGTTGCTGGGTGCGGCGGCCATGAGCCCGATGGAAGTGGCCACCATGTACCAGACCTTGGCCAACGGTGGCTTTAATACGCCGATGCGCGGTATTCGCAGCGTGTTGACCGCCGAGGGCGAACCGCTCAAGCGCTACCCGTTCCAGATCCAGCAACGCTTCGACGCGGGCTCCATCTACCTGATCCAGAACGCCATGCAGCGCGTGATGCGTGAAGGTACCGGGCGCTCGGTCTACAGCGTGCTGCCGTCGAACCTGACGCTGGCGGGCAAGACCGGCACCAGTAACGATTCGCGCGACAGTTGGTTCGCAGGTTTTGGCCAGGACGTATTGGCCGTGGTGTGGCTGGGCCGTGACGACAATGGCAAGACGCCATTCACCGGAGCGACCGGTGCGCTGCAGGTCTGGACCAGCTTCATGCGCAAGGCAGACCCGTTGCCACTCAACATGCCGCAGCCGGACAATATCGTGCAGGCCTGGATTGATCCGCACACGGGCCAGGGTTCGGATGCCAACTGCCCGGGAGCGGTGCAGATGCCGTATATTCGCGGCAGCGAGCCACCAGCCGGTGCCGCATGCGGGGGCAGCGCCCCTGCTGACGCGGACTCGGTGATGGATTGGGTCAAGGGCTGGATGAATTAAGCAAAGAGGGTTTCAAGTGAACAAGTTGTGGATTCCAGCGATTACCGTTCTGGCTTTGCTCGGCGGTTGCTCCAGCGTGCAACGCGGCTCGATTCCGGTGGTGGATTCGAGTACCAACGTCTCCAATAATGACCGGATTTCGGCCAATGGCGGGTTTCGTCAAACCGTGACCAACCGCCCGGCACAGGCCAAGCCTCAGGCAATGCCACAGGATTCGGGCGTGGTGGTGATGGTGCCTGGCAGTGGCGCTGCAACCGCGGCCCCGATCAGCGCCGAACCCTGGACACCAGGCCCAGGCACTTCGGCGCCGATCGATTCCACGCCGATCCAGACGGCGCCGGTCAACCAGGGCGCTTACACCATGCCATCGACGCCGAGCGGTATTCCTTCGTCGTCCAGTGCCGGCGGCCTGTCGGCTGACGAACAACTGGATGGCCCGGTACTGGCGCTGCTCACCACCGCCCAGCAACAGCAGGCCGGTGGTGATCTCAATGGCGCGTCGTCGAGCCTCGAGCGTGCTCAACGCGTTGCTCCTCGCGAACCACAAGTGTTGTATCGCCTGGCCCAGGTGCGCCTGGCCCAGGGTGATGCGCCGCAAGCCGAGCAGTTCGCTCGCCGTGGTTTGACCCTGGCCAACGGTCGCCCCGACCTGCAAGCCAGCCTGTGGGGGTTGATCGGTGACGCGCGTGCCGCCCAGGGCGACGCTGCCGGCGCTGCCCAGGCTCGGGCAAAAGCCAAGGTCAGCCTCTGATGGATGGGCGGTTCCCGGCGATTGCCGAGCAGTTGTTATTGATCGAGCGAGAGTTGCGCGTGCAGGGCTGGTGGGACGCAGTGCCCCCCAGCGCCGAGGCGCTTAGCAGCGTCGAGCCTTTTTCGGTCGACACATTGGATTTTCACCAATGGCTGCAATGGATATTCCTGGTACGCATGAAGCAGATCCTCGAACAGGATCTGCCTTTGCCCAATGCTTCCGGCATTCTGGAAATGGCCGAAATGGTCTACGCCGACCGTCCGCGAGAGAGCCTTGGCTTGCGTAATGCGCTGAAAAAGTTCGACCAACTGATCGCTGACGCTGGTTAATTGCCTGACTGTCGGTTTTTCCGGCAGTCTTGCGCATATTTCTACCGCTTGACGACATTCAGGCGAGTTTTATCCCTCCTCACAGGCCTTTCTTCTACGTTCTCATGCGCTTAGTCGGAAAAAAGCGCAATTATTGCTTGACTTGAAGGGCCTGAAACAGAAGAATCCAAAGTCCGCTGTATCGGGACTGCCAGAAGCAGTCCCGCTCGGCAGATCATGAGGCGCACACCCGCGCCGACCTGTAACACCCGCAACGCGTTACCTCGCGCTGGGTGGGAAAAGCCCGCAACACTTGGGACGATCCCAATACTTGCTCAGTCAGTGCTGACGTAGTCGGCGACCACCGTCGCTCATGCTCTGTTGAGAAGTAAACCTATTAAGACCCGTCGGTTTTTAACGGACGGTATTCTGGCGTTTTAGAGGTGAACAACGTGGAGCTTTTATCTGGCGGTGAGATGCTCGTCCGCTTTTTGCGTGACGAAGGCGTCGACTATATCTACGGGTACCCAGGTGGTGCTCTGCTGCATGTCTACGACGCACTGTTCAAGGAACCGGCTGTTACCCACATCCTGGTTCGCCACGAACAGGCCGCAACCCATATGGCTGACGGTTATGCCCGTGCCACCGGTAAAGCCGGCGTGGTACTGGTAACGTCCGGCCCAGGCGCAACCAATGCCATCACTGGCATCGCGACTGCTTATATGGACTCCATTCCCATGGTGATCATTTCCGGCCAGGTCGCCAGCACCATGGTCGGTACCGACGCGTTCCAGGAAACCGACATGATCGGTATCTCCCGCCCGATCGTGAAACACAGCTTCATGATCAAGCACGCGTCGGAAATTCCGGAAATCATGAAAAAGGCGTTCTACCTCGCACAATCCGGTCGCCCGGGCCCTGTCGTGGTGGATATTCCCAAGGACATGACCAACCCGGCCGAGAAATTCGAATACATTTTCCCGAAGAAAGCCAAGCTGCGCTCCTACAGCCCGGCCGTGCGTGGGCACTCGGGACAAATCCGCAAGGCGGCGGAAATGCTTCTCGCGGCCAAGCGCCCGGTGCTGTACTCCGGCGGCGGCGTGATTCTGGGGGGCGGCTCCGCACCGCTCACAGAATTGGCCAAGCTGCTCAACCTGCCGGTCACCAATACCTTGATGGGTCTTGGCGCATTCCCGGGCTCGGACCGTCAGTTCGTCGGCATGCTCGGCATGCACGGCAGCTACACCGCCAACCTCGCCATGCACCACGCCGATGTGATTCTGGCGGTCGGCGCACGGTTCGATGACCGCGTGATCAACGGCGCGAGCAAGTTCTGCCCGAATGCCAAGATCATCCATATCGACATCGATCCGGCGTCCATCTCCAAGACCATCAAGGCCGACGTGCCGATCGTGGGTCCGGTGGAAAGTGTGTTGACCGAAATGGTCGCCGCGCTCAAGGACATCGGCGAAACGCCGAACAAGGAATCCGTTGCCAGCTGGTGGAAGCAGATCGACGAATGGCGCGGTGATCGCGGGCTGTTCCCGTACGACAAGGGCGACGGCAGCATCATCAAGCCACAAACCGTGATCGAAACCCTGTGCGAAGTGACCAAGGGCGATGCCTTTGTGACCTCCGACGTGGGCCAGCACCAGATGTTCGCCGCGCAGTACTACAAGTTCGACAAGCCTAACCGCTGGATCAACTCCGGTGGCCTGGGCACGATGGGCTTTGGTTTTCCGGCGGCCATGGGCGTAAAGCTGAGCTTTCCGGATGCCGACGTTGCCTGCGTGACTGGTGAAGGCAGCATCCAGATGAACATCCAGGAACTGTCAACGTGCCTGCAATACGGCCTTCCGGTGAAGATCGTCTGCCTGAACAACGGCGTGCTGGGCATGGTTCGCCAGTGGCAGGACATGAGCTACGGTAGCCGTCACTCCCACTCCTACATGGAATCGTTGCCGGATTTCGTCAAATTGGTTGAAGCCTATGGCCACGTCGGCATGCGCATCACCGATCTGAAAGATCTGAAGCCGAAAATGGAAGAGGCGTTCGCCATGAAGGACCGCCTGGTGTTCATCGATATTCAGGTGGATACCAGCGAGCACGTCTACCCGATGCAGATCAAAGACGGCTCTATGCGCGACATGTGGCTGAACAAGACGGAGCGTACTTAATCATGCGGCACATTATCTCCCTGCTTCTGGAGAACGAACCCGGCGCTCTGTCTCGTGTTGTCGGCCTGTTTTCGCAACGCAACTACAACATCGAAAGCCTGACCGTGGCCCCGACCGAAGACCCGACCCTGTCGCGCCTGACGTTGACCACCGTGGGCCACGATGAGGTGATCGAGCAGATCACCAAGAACCTCAACAAGCTGATCGAAGTGGTCAAGCTGGTCGACCTGTCGGAAAGTGCCCACATCGAGCGTGAGCTGATGCTGGTCAAGGTCAAGGCCACGGGTGCCCAGCGTGCCGAGATCAAGCGCACTACCGATATTTATCGCGGGCAGATCGTCGATGTGAGCGCCAGCGTTTATACCGTTCAACTGACCGGTACGAGCGACAAGCTGGACAGCTTCATCCAGTCGATCGGGACGGCCTCGATTCTGGAAACCGTACGCAGTGGTGTCACCGGGATTGCCCGTGGCGACAAAGTACTCAGCATCTAACCCAATTAGCGAATGGCCTTACGGCCTGGATATATAGAGGAACCTCATGAAAGTTTATTACGATAAAGATTGTGACCTGTCGATCATCCAGGGCAAGAAAGTCGCCATCATCGGTTACGGCTCCCAGGGCCACGCTCAAGCGTGCAACCTGAAAGATTCCGGCGTTGACGTCACCGTTGGCCTGCGCAAAGGCTCGGCGACCGTTGCCAAGGCTGAAGCCCACGGCCTGAAAGTGACTGACGTGGCTTCCGCTGTGGCGGCTGCCGATCTGGTCATGATCCTGACCCCGGACGAATTCCAATCCGCGCTGTACAAAAACGAAATCGAGCCGAACATCAAGAAGGGCGCCACCCTGGCCTTCTCCCACGGCTTCGCGATCCACTACAACCAGGTTGTGCCGCGCGCTGACCTCGACGTGATCATGATTGCGCCGAAGGCTCCGGGCCACACCGTACGTTCCGAGTTCGTCAAGGGCGGCGGTATCCCTGACCTGATCGCGATCTACCAGGACGCTTCGGGCAACGCCAAGAACGTTGCACTGTCCTACGCTGCCGGTGTCGGCGGTGGTCGTACCGGCATCATCGAAACCACCTTCAAGGACGAGACTGAAACCGACCTGTTCGGCGAACAAGCCGTCCTGTGCGGTGGTACCGTTGAGCTGGTGAAAGCCGGTTTCGAAACCCTGGTTGAAGCTGGCTACGCGCCGGAAATGGCCTACTTCGAATGCCTGCACGAACTGAAGCTGATCGTTGACCTCATGTACGAAGGCGGTATTGCCAACATGAACTACTCGATCTCCAACAACGCCGAATACGGCGAGTACGTGACCGGCCCGGAAGTGATCAACGCCGAGTCCCGTCAGGCGATGCGCAACGCCCTGAAACGTATTCAGGACGGCGAATACGCCAAGATGTTCATCAGCGAAGGCGCGACCGGCTACCCTTCGATGACCGCCAAGCGTCGTAACAACGCCGCCCACGGTATCGAAGTCATCGGCGAGCAACTGCGTTCCATGATGCCGTGGATCGGTGCCAACAAGATCGTCGACAAAGCCAAGAACTAAGTCGCACGTATCAAGGGAAAACGCGGCTTCGGCCGCGTTTTTTCGTTTGGGTAAGCGGGTTCTGGTATAAAGCTGCATCGTTTGCGGGCGAACACTCGCCGCAAGTATCTGTCGAATTTTTTTCACACCGTTGCAAGGTAAAGTCCATGAGCGAACGTCCCGAAGAGCCAAGCCAGGCTTCTGACGCCGAAAGCCTGCTGCCAATCGATGAACATGTCGAAGAAGGGCATGACGCGGAAGGCCGCAAGGTCCGGCATCGTGGCATCTATCTGCTGCCCAACCTGTTCACCACGGCGAACCTGTTTGCCGGCTTCTATTCCATCATCAACTCGATGAGTGCCCAGAGCGCATTGGCGGCGGGTGATGCCGTAAGTGCCAGCAAGTACTTCGGTTTTGCTGCCATCGCCATCTTCGTCGCCATGGTGCTTGATGGCCTGGATGGTCGTGTCGCGCGCATGACCAATACTCAAAGCGCCTTCGGTGCCGAGTACGACTCGTTGTCGGACATGGTTGCCTTTGGTGTCGCCCCGGCGTTGCTGGCGTTTGCCTGGGCTCTGGGTGACATGGGTAAGGTCGGCTGGATGGTGGCCTTCATCTATGTGGCGGGTGCGGCGTTGCGTCTGGCGCGCTTCAACACTCAGGTCGGTACTGCCGACAAGCGCTACTTTATTGGCCTGGCCAGCCCAGCTGCGGCGGGCGTGGTGGCGGGTATCGTCTGGGCGTTCAGTGACTACGGCATCCAGGGTTCGAAGATGTCGTTCCTGGTCGCCTTGATGGTTGCGGCGGCCGGCATGCTGATGGTCAGCAACATCAAGTACAACAGCTTCAAGGAGTTCGACCTCAAGGGGCGTGTGCCTTTCGTGGCGATTCTAGTGGTGGTGCTGGTGTTTGCGGTGGTGTTCAGCGACCCGCCGAGAATTCTATTGTTAGCTTTCTTGGCCTACGCCGCTTCCGGGCCGGTGCAGTACCTGCTGCATCTTCGCCGGGACAAAACATTGTCTTAATGTAATTTCCCCCATACTCCGCAGTCTATTGGTGCACCTGTCCTCCAATGCTGCGGAGTTGCCATGTTAATCAAGATCCCCAAAGCGTCCGATTGCCACGAATCGGATGTCACGCCTGAATCGTTCTACCTCTCTCGCCGCAGCTTGCTCGGTGGTGCGCTTGCCGGTATCGCCGCGAGCAGCTTGCCACGTTGGGCCAGTGCCGAAGAGGCGGCACGTTATGCCGATGTCGAGCCGGGCAGGGCGCCTGACTGGTTTACGCAAAAGCTTCCAGGCACCAAGTGGCAGGCTGTGACGGTCAAGGGCGAGGCCATCACGCCGTTCAAGGATGCAACCCACTACAACAACTTCTACGAGTTCGGCACAGACAAGGGCGATCCGGCGGCAAATGCGGGTTCGCTCAAGACTGAGCCCTGGAGTGTTGTGATTGATGGTGAAGTTGCGAAGCCGGGGCGCTACGCCTTGGAAGACTTCATGAAACCTTACGAATTGGAAGAGCGCATCTACCGGCTGCGCTGCGTCGAAGCGTGGTCGATGGTGATTCCCTGGATCGGCTTTCCTGTTTCCGCCTTGCTCAAGCAGGTTGAACCTACTTCAAAGGCGAAATTCATCCGCTTCGAAACGCTACAGGACCCGAAGAGCATGCCGGGTCAGCGTTCCAGTTTCGGCTTGATCGACTGGCCTTATATAGAAGGGCTGCGTCTGGACGAGGCGATGAATCCGTTGGCGATCCTTGCCGTGGGTATGTACGGGCGGGAGCTGCCTAACCAGAACGGGGCGCCCCTGCGTTTGGTCGTGCCTTGGAAGTATGGCTTCAAGAGCGTGAAGTCGATTGTGCGGATCAGTCTTGTCAGCGAGCAACCTAAAACGACCTGGCAGAGTATTGCTGCCGATGAGTATGGGTTTTATGCGAATGTGAACCCTACGGTTGACCATCCGCGCTGGACCCAGGCACGGGAGCGTCGTCTACCGAGCGGCCTTTTCAGCCCGAACGTGCGTGAGACGCAGATGTTCAATGGCTACGCGGATGAGGTCGCGGCTCTCTATACAGGTCTCGACCTGAAGAAGAATTACTGATGCGCTATCCGATCTGGCGCATCGGCGTCTTTATAGCCGTCGCTGTCTGGCCGTTGTTCTGGCTCTATGAGGCCTGGAGTTTTGCCCTGGGGCCCGACCCGGGCAAGGTGCTGGTGGATCGCCTGGGGCTGGGCACCTTGATCCTGTTGCTGATCACGCTCGCGATGACACCGCTGCAGAAGCTCAGCGGTTTGGCGGGGTGGATCGCAGTGCGCCGGCAGCTGGGTTTGTGGTGCTTTGCCTATGTGGTGCTGCATCTGGCGGCTTATTGCGTATTTGTCCTCGGGCTTGACTGGTCGCAGCTGGGCGTGGAGTTGCGTAAGCGTCCGTACATAATTGTCGGCGCCTTGGGGTTTTTGTCTCTACTGGTTTTGGCTGTGACCTCCAATCGTTACAGTCAGCGCCAGCTGGGCAGTCGCTGGAAGAAATTGCATCGCCTGGTGTACGTGATTCTAGGGCTCGGTTTGCTGCATATGCTGTGGATAGTGCGGGCTAACCTCAAGGAGTGGGCTATCTATGCTTCCATAGGTGCACTGCTTCTGTTGCTGCGCGTACCGCCAGTGATGCGTCGGATCCCGCGTCTTATTACTAAAAAAGCACCGGCAGCAACAAAAGCGTAATTAACCCTTGACGGCAGATTCTGTGCGCCTATAATTCGCCCCACTTCCGGCGCAGTCGAAACGGAAAACTCCTTGGTAAACAATGAGTTAAGTAGTTTTCGGCGGCAGGTTGCTTCAGTCCATCGAAGCCAAAAGGAAGTTGAAAAAGAGGTGTTGACAGCAGCGTGTAACGCTGTAGAATTCGCCTCCCGCTTACGAGAGATCGCAAGCGCAAGTGGTTGAAGTTGTTGAAAAATTCTTCGAAAACTTCTGAAAATAACCGCTTGACAGCAAATGAGGCTGCTGTAGAATGCGCGCCTCGGTTGAGACGAATAGCTCTTAACCAACCGCTCTTTAACAACTGAATCAAGCAATTCGTGTGGGTGCTTGTGGAGTCAGACTGATAGTCAACAAGATTATCAGCATCACAAGTTACTCCGCGAGAAATCAAAGATGTAACCAATGATTGCTGAGCCAAGTTTAGGGTTTCTTAAAAACCCAAAGATGTTTGAACTGAAGAGTTTGATCATGGCTCAGATTGAACGCTGGCGGCAGGCCTAACACATGCAAGTCGAGCGGTAGAGAGAAGCTTGCTTCTCTTGAGAGCGGCGGACGGGTGAGTAATGCCTAGGAATCTGCCTGGTAGTGGGGGATAACGTTCGGAAACGGACGCTAATACCGCATACGTCCTACGGGAGAAAGCAGGGGACCTTCGGGCCTTGCGCTATCAGATGAGCCTAGGTCGGATTAGCTAGTTGGTGAGGTAATGGCTCACCAAGGCGACGATCCGTAACTGGTCTGAGAGGATGATCAGTCACACTGGAACTGAGACACGGTCCAGACTCCTACGGGAGGCAGCAGTGGGGAATATTGGACAATGGGCGAAAGCCTGATCCAGCCATGCCGCGTGTGTGAAGAAGGTCTTCGGATTGTAAAGCACTTTAAGTTGGGAGGAAGGGCAGTTACCTAATACGTGATTGTTTTGACGTTACCGACAGAATAAGCACCGGCTAACTCTGTGCCAGCAGCCGCGGTAATACAGAGGGTGCAAGCGTTAATCGGAATTACTGGGCGTAAAGCGCGCGTAGGTGGTTTGTTAAGTTGGATGTGAAATCCCCGGGCTCAACCTGGGAACTGCATTCAAAACTGACTGACTAGAGTGTGGTAGAGGGTGGTGGAATTTCCTGTGTAGCGGTGAAATGCGTAGATATAGGAAGGAACACCAGTGGCGAAGGCGACCACCTGGACCAACACTGACACTGAGGTGCGAAAGCGTGGGGAGCAAACAGGATTAGATACCCTGGTAGTCCACGCCGTAAACGATGTCAACTAGCCGTTGGGAGCCTTGAGCTCTTAGTGGCGCAGCTAACGCATTAAGTTGACCGCCTGGGGAGTACGGCCGCAAGGTTAAAACTCAAATGAATTGACGGGGGCCCGCACAAGCGGTGGAGCATGTGGTTTAATTCGAAGCAACGCGAAGAACCTTACCAGGCCTTGACATCCAATGAACTTTCCAGAGATGGATTGGTGCCTTCGGGAACATTGAGACAGGTGCTGCATGGCTGTCGTCAGCTCGTGTCGTGAGATGTTGGGTTAAGTCCCGTAACGAGCGCAACCCTTGTCCTTAGTTACCAGCACGTTATGGTGGGCACTCTAAGGAGACTGCCGGTGACAAACCGGAGGAAGGTGGGGATGACGTCAAGTCATCATGGCCCTTACGGCCTGGGCTACACACGTGCTACAATGGTCGGTACAGAGGGTTGCCAAGCCGCGAGGTGGAGCTAATCCCAGAAAACCGATCGTAGTCCGGATCGCAGTCTGCAACTCGACTGCGTGAAGTCGGAATCGCTAGTAATCGCGAATCAGAATGTCGCGGTGAATACGTTCCCGGGCCTTGTACACACCGCCCGTCACACCATGGGAGTGGGTTGCACCAGAAGTAGCTAGTCTAACCTTCGGGAGGACGGTTACCACGGTGTGATTCATGACTGGGGTGAAGTCGTAACAAGGTAGCCGTAGGGGAACCTGCGGCTGGATCACCTCCTTAATCGACGACATCAGCTGCTCCATAAGTTCCCACACGAATTGCTTGATTCATTGAAGAAGACGAAAAGAAGCAGCCCGAAATTGGGTCTGTAGCTCAGTTGGTTAGAGCGCACCCCTGATAAGGGTGAGGTCGGCAGTTCGAATCTGCCCAGACCCACCAATTTTGTGTGGGAAACGCCTGTAGAAATACGGGGCCATAGCTCAGCTGGGAGAGCGCCTGCCTTGCACGCAGGAGGTCAACGGTTCGATCCCGTTTGGCTCCACCACTACTGCTTCTGTTTGTAGAAAGCTTAGAAATGAGCATTCCATCGTTGTGATGGTGAATGTTGATTTCTAGTCTTTGACTAGTTCGTTCTTTAAAAATTTGGGTATGTGATAGAAAGATAGACTGGACGTTACTTTCACTGGTAACGGCTCAGGCTAAGGTAAAATTTGTGAGTCGCTCTTAATTGAGTATGATCGAATTTTCGGCGAATGTTGTCTTCACAGTATAACCAGATTGCTTGGGGTTATATGGTCAAGTGAAGAAGCGCATACGGTGGATGCCTTGGCAGTCAGAGGCGATGAAAGACGTGGTAGCCTGCGAAAAGCTTCGGGGAGTCGGCAAACAGACTTTGATCCGGAGATGTCTGAATGGGGGAACCCAGCCATCATAAGATGGTTACCTTACACTGAATACATAGGTGTATGGAGCGAACCAGGGGAACTGAAACATCTAAGTACCCTGAGGAAAAGAAATCAACCGAGATTCCCTTAGTAGTGGCGAGCGAACGGGGACTAGCCCTTAAGTGGCTTTGAGATTAGCGGAACGCTCTGGAAAGTGCGGCCATAGTGGGTGATAGCCCTGTACGCGAAAATCTCTTAGTCATGAAATCGAGTAGGACGGAGCACGAGAAACTTTGTCTGAATATGGGGGGACCATCCTCCAAGGCTAAATACTACTGACTGACCGATAGTGAACTAGTACCGTGAGGGAAAGGCGAAAAGAACCCCGGAGAGGGGAGTGAAATAGATCCTGAAACCGTATGCGTACAAGCAGTGGGAGCCTACTTTGTTAGGTGACTGCGTACCTTTTGTATAATGGGTCAGCGACTTATTTTCAGTGGCGAGCTTAACCGAATAGGGGAGGCGTAGCGAAAGCGAGTCTTAATAGGGCGTCTAGTCGCTGGGAATAGACCCGAAACCGGGCGATCTATCCATGGGCAGGTTGAAGGTTGGGTAACACTAACTGGAGGACCGAACCGACTACCGTTGAAAAGTTAGCGGATGACCTGTGGATCGGAGTGAAAGGCTAATCAAGCTCGGAGATAGCTGGTTCTCCTCGAAAGCTATTTAGGTAGCGCCTCATGTATCACTGTAGGGGGTAGAGCACTGTTTCGGCTAGGGGGTCATCCCGACTTACCAAACCGATGCAAACTCCGAATACCTACAAGTGCCGAGCATGGGAGACACACGGCGGGTGCTAACGTCCGTCGTGAAAAGGGAAACAACCCAGACCGTCAGCTAAGGTCCCAAAGTTATGGTTAAGTGGGAAACGATGTGGGAAGGCTTAGACAGCTAGGAGGTTGGCTTAGAAGCAGCCACCCTTTAAAGAAAGCGTAATAGCTCACTAGTCGAGTCGGCCTGCGCGGAAGATGTAACGGGGCTCAAACCATACACCGAAGCTACGGGTATCACGTAAGTGATGCGGTAGAGGAGCGTTCTGTAAGCCTGTGAAGGTGAGTTGAGAAGCTTGCTGGAGGTATCAGAAGTGCGAATGCTGACATGAGTAACGACAATGGGTGTGAAAAACACCCACGCCGAAAGACCAAGGTTTCCTGCGCAACGTTAATCGACGCAGGGTTAGTCGGTCCCTAAGGCGAGGCTGAAAAGCGTAGTCGATGGAAAACAGGTTAATATTCCTGTACTTCTGGTTATTGCGATGGAGGGACGGAGAAGGCTAGGCCAGCTTGGCGTTGGTTGTCCAAGTTTAAGGTGGTAGGCTGGAATCTTAGGTAAATCCGGGATTCTAAGGCCGAGAGCTGATGACGAGTTGTCTTTTAGACGACGAAGTGGTTGATGCCATGCTTCCAAGAAAAGCTTCTAAGCTTCAGGTAACCAGGAACCGTACCCCAAACCGACACAGGTGGTTGGGTAGAGAATACCAAGGCGCTTGAGAGAACTCGGGTGAAGGAACTAGGCAAAATGGCACCGTAACTTCGGGAGAAGGTGCGCCGGTGAGGGTGAAGGACTTGCTCCGTAAGCTCATGCCGGTCGAAGATACCAGGCCGCTGCGACTGTTTATTAAAAACACAGCACTCTGCAAACACGAAAGTGGACGTATAGGGTGTGACGCCTGCCCGGTGCCGGAAGGTTAATTGATGGGGTTAGCTAACGCGAAGCTCTTGATCGAAGCCCCGGTAAACGGCGGCCGTAACTATAACGGTCCTAAGGTAGCGAAATTCCTTGTCGGGTAAGTTCCGACCTGCACGAATGGCGTAACGATGGCGGCGCTGTCTCCACCCGAGACTCAGTGAAATTGAAATCGCTGTGAAGATGCAGTGTATCCGCGGCTAGACGGAAAGACCCCGTGAACCTTTACTATAGCTTTGCACTGGACTTTGAATTTGCTTGTGTAGGATAGGTGGGAGGCTTTGAAGCGTGGACGCCAGTTCGCGTGGAGCCAACCTTGAAATACCACCCTGGCAACTTTGAGGTTCTAACTCAGGTCCGTTATCCGGATCGAGGACAGTGTATGGTGGGTAGTTTGACTGGGGCGGTCTCCTCCTAAAGAGTAACGGAGGAGTACGAAGGTGCGCTCAGACCGGTCGGAAATCGGTCGTAGAGTATAAAGGCAAAAGCGCGCTTGACTGCGAGACAGACACGTCGAGCAGGTACGAAAGTAGGTCTTAGTGATCCGGTGGTTCTGTATGGAAGGGCCATCGCTCAACGGATAAAAGGTACTCCGGGGATAACAGGCTGATACCGCCCAAGAGTTCATATCGACGGCGGTGTTTGGCACCTCGATGTCGGCTCATCACATCCTGGGGCTGAAGCCGGTCCCAAGGGTATGGCTGTTCGCCATTTAAAGTGGTACGCGAGCTGGGTTTAGAACGTCGTGAGACAGTTCGGTCCCTATCTGCCGTGGACGTTTGAGATTTGAGAGGGGCTGCTCCTAGTACGAGAGGACCGGAGTGGACGAACCTCTGGTGTTCCGGTTGTCACGCCAGTGGCATTGCCGGGTAGCTATGTTCGGAATAGATAACCGCTGAAAGCATCTAAGCGGGAAACTAGCCTCAAGATGAGATCTCACTGGGACCTTGAGTCCCCTGAAGGGCCGTCGAAGACTACGACGTTGATAGGTTGGGTGTGTAAGCGCTGTGAGGCGTTGAGCTAACCAATACTAATTGCCCGTGAGGCTTGACCATATAACACCCAAGCAATTTGACTACTCGAGAGAGCATCAGATTGCGGTGTGTGAAGACGCAATGAACCGAAAGTTCGATGCTCACAAAACACCGACTTCTATCCCATACCCAATTTGCTGAAGCGAGGCCACATGGCCACGACTCAGTACCCGAATTTCTTGACGACCATAGAGCATTGGAACCACCTGATCCCATCCCGAACTCAGTAGTGAAACGATGCATCGCCGATGGTAGTGTGGGGTTTCCCCATGTGAGAGTAGGTCATCGTCAAGATTAAATTCCGAAACCCCATTTGCGAAAGCAGATGGGGTTTTGTTTTGGGCGGTCGAAAAGTGCCAAGACGCTCATTGCAGTGGCCTTCAGTGCTAAAGTCCACGCCTCGATTCTTGCTTTCCCAAGGAAACCGTTATGCCGGGTGCGACGTCCCTCAGCGCTGGATTCATGGTGGTTCACGGTAACCGCCTGGACGAGTTGCGCAGCCTGGTAGTCAGTTGGATGCGTCGTTATCCCCTGGCGCCTTTGGAAAACGAAATCGCTCTGGTCCAAAGCAACGGCATCGCCCAATGGCTCAAGCTTGCCCTGGCCGAAGATCCGCAGGAAGACGATATGGGCGGTTGTGGCATTGCAGCGGCAATCGATGTGCAACTGCCTGGCAGCTTCATGTGGCAGCTCTATCGCATGGTCCTGGGTCGTGACGAAATTCCCCCTAAGTCTTTGCTTGATAAGGCACCGCTGACGTGGCGACTTATGCGCCTGCTGCCGCAGCTTATCGACCAGCCCCATTTCGAGCCGCTGCAACGCTTCCTGACCCACGACACCGACCTGCGCAAGCGCTACCAGCTCGCCGAGCGCCTGGCCGACCTGTTCGACCAATACCAGGTGTATCGCGCCGATTGGCTGGAAGACTGGGCCGCAGGGCGGCATCAGTTACGTAATGGACGCGGTGAATCCAAACCCCTTAACACTGCGAACTGTTGGCAGGCTGAGTTATGGCGCGCGTTGCTGCTCGACGTAGGCGCGCAGGGCATGGCCGAGAGTCGTGCCGGCGTTCACCAGCGTTTTATCGAGCGCATCAACACGCTCGAGCAAGCGCCTCCTGGCCTGCCTTCCCGCGTGATCGTCTTCGGCATTTCATCACTGCCCGCCCAAGCGCTTGAAGCCCTGGCGGGCCTGGCCCGTTTCAGCCAAGTGCTGCTGTGCGTGCACAACCCTTGCCGCCATCATTGGTCAGACATCGTGGCCGACAAGGACCTGCTGCGTAACGAATACAAGCGCCAAGCGCGCAAAGCGGGCATGCCAGTCACCATCGATCCACAAACCCTGCACCAACATGCCCATCCGCTGCTCGCCGCCTGGGGCAAGCAGGGCCGTGACTACATCAGCCTGTTGGACAGTTATGACGACCCCAACAGCTACCGCGCCGCCTTCCGTGATGGGCGTATCGACCTGTTCAGCGACAGCCAACCTACCACGCTGCTCAACCAGCTTCAGGACGATATCCTTGAACTGCGCCCACTCGACGAAACCCGTGAACGCTGGCCTGCAGTCGACCTGAAGCGCGACGCATCCATCCGCTTTCACATCGCCCACAGCGCCCAGCGCGAAGTAGAAATTCTCCACGACCAATTGCTTCAACGCTTCAGCACCGATCCCACCTTGCGCCCTCGGGACATCATCGTCATGGTCCCCGATGTCGACAGCTATGCGCCGCACATTCGCGCGGTTTTCGGCCAACTGGAAAGAAACGACCCACGCTTCATTCCGTTCACCCTGACAGACCAAGGCCAACGCGGTCGTGACCCGCTGCTGATCGCCGTCGAGCACCTGCTCAAGCTCCCCGACAGCCGCTTCCCCGTCAGCGAGATTCTCGACCTGTTGGATGTTCCCGCCCTGCGCGAACGTTTCGCCATCAATGAACGCGACCTGCCGACGCTGCACCGCTGGATTGAAGGCGCGGGTATCCGCTGGGGTCTCAACGCCGAGCAGCGTGCCGGCCTCGGGCTGCCCGAGGCGCTGGAGCAGAACAGTTGGCGATTTGGCTTGCGGCGGATGCTGCTGGGTTACGCCGTCGGCACCGGTGTCGCGTGCGATGGCATCGAGCCATACGACGAGATCGGTGGGCTCGATGCGGCGCTGATCGGCCCACTGGTCGCCTTGCTCGACGCATTAAACGACGCCCATCAAGCGCTGTCACAACCAGCACCTCCCCACGAATGGGGCGAGCGTCTGCAACGCTTGATGCAGCAGTTTTTCCTGCCCAGCAGCGAGCACGATGACTACCTGTTGGGCCAACTCGAACAATTAAGAGAAACTTGGCTGGAAACCTGCGAATCCGTCGGCCTGCAGGACGAGTTACCGCTCACTGTAGTTCGCGAGGCGTGGTTAGCCGGGCTTGACCAAGGCCGCCTGTCCCAGCGCTTCCTCGCAGGCGCGGTCAATTTTTGTACCCTGATGCCCATGCGCGCAATCCCGTTCAAGCTGGTCTGCCTGCTCGGCATGAACGACGGCGACTACCCGCGTGCCCAGCCCCCGCTGGACTTTGACCTGATGGGCAGCGACTACCGGCCCGGCGATCGGTCCCGCCGTGAGGACGACCGCTACCTGCTGCTCGAAGCCCTGCTTTCCGCGCGCGACCAGCTCTATATCAGCTGGGTCGGCCGCAGCATCCGCGACAACAGTGAGCGCCCGGCCTCGGTGCTGATCGGCCAACTGCGCGACCATCTCGCCAGCGGCTGGCATAACGCCGATAGCCAAGAACCCCTGATCGAAGCGATGACCCAGGAACACCCGCTCCAGCCGTTCAGCGCCCGCTACTTCCATGAAGGCGACCCGCTGTTCAGTTACGCCCGCGAATGGCAGCTGCTGCACGAAGCGCCGGCCGCAATGGCCCACGACCACGCGCTGGCACCGCACCATCAGGAAGAACCCCTGAGCCTCGGTCAGTTGCAGGATTTCCTGCGCAATCCGGTAAAGCATTTCTTCAGCCAACGCCTGAAAGTGTTCTTCGAAGCTGCCGAAGTACCGTTGGCCGACGAAGAACCCTTCGTCCTCGACGCACTGCAACGCTACAGCCTCAGCGACAGTCTGCTGAATGCCGCACTGGCCCGGCCCGACCAGCTTGATCAGGCCCTCAACGCCCAAGCCTTACGCCTGCAAGGCAGTGGCCTGCTGCCTATGGTCGGTTTCGGCGAATGCCTGCGCAACGAGCTGATCGAGCCGTTGCCGGATCTGTTGCAGCGCTACCAACAACTCCTGGCGCTCTGGCCAACCCCGCACGCTGGCGCGGAACCGATCAGTTTCGAGTACCAGGGCATCCAGCTCGAAGGCTGGATCAGCGGCCTGCATCGACGCAGTGATGGCGGATTGTTAAGCGTGACCACCATTCCCAACAGCATCGGTTCGATCAAGACGCGCAAGTGGCACCGGCTGATTCGCCCCTGGGTCAATCACGTGGTCGCCTGTGCGTGTGGCGTGCCGTTGAGCACCGGGCTGGTGGCCAGTGACGACACCTTGCTCCTGGCCCCACTGGACACCGCCACCGCGCAGCACATCCTCGCCGACCTGCTGCTCGCCTGGCACACCGGCATGAGCAAACCGCTGCCCGTCGCGGTAAAAACCGCCTTTGCCTGGCTCGGCCAGACCGACCCCGCCAAGGCCCACGCCGCTGCCAGCAAAGCCTACGAGGGCGACGGCATCACCACCGACGGTGAGCGCCGTGAAACGCCCGCGCTCACTCGTCAGTTCCCCGACTACGCCACGCTGGTGGCCAGCGAAGAATTCGAAGGTTGGTGTGAAACCCTGTATCGCCCCCTGATCAGCGCCCCCTGGCGTTCACTGTCCAGCGCGGAGGCCGGCGCATGAGTAACAAGCCCTTGGCCCTGGCCTTCCCGCTCAAAGGCAGCCAACTGATCGAAGCCAGCGCCGGCACCGGCAAAACTTTCACGATTTCGGCCCTGTACCTGCGCCTGGTCCTCGGCAACGGTGGTGATGAGTCCGGCTTCGGCCGCGAACTGCTGCCGCCGCAGATTCTGGTGGTGACCTTCACCGACGCCGCCACCAAGGAGTTGCGTGAACGTATCCGTATCCGCCTGGCCGAAGCGGCGCGGTTCTTCCGTGGCGAAATCGAGCCGCCTGACGCCTTGATCGCCGACCTGCGTAATCAATACCCCGAGGAGCAGTGGCCCGCCTGCGCCAATCGCTTGGACATCGCCGCGCAATGGATGGACGAGGCGGCCGTCTCGACGATCCACAGTTGGTGCCAGCGTATGCTGCGCGAGCACGCCTTCGACAGCGGCAGCCTGTTTACCCAGACCCTGGAGACCGATCACAGCGACCTGCTCGGTGAAGTGCTGCGCGACTACTGGCGCTTGTTCTGCTACCCGATGCACGACGACGCACTCAACTGGGTGCGCAACAACTGGGGTGGCCCGGCCGCGTTGATGCCACGGGTACGCGCGCTGTTCGGCAGTGAGCGGCCCGCCGAGGACAGCCGCGAGCCGGCCGACATGATCACCGCCTGCCTGCAGGAGCGCCGCGAGGCGTTGGCCCGCATCAAGGCGCCTTGGCTGCAATGGGCCGCCGAGCTGCGCGAGCTGTGCCTGCAAGCCGTTGCTGCCAAGGCGGTCGATGGGCGCAAAATGCAGGCGCGTTACTTCGAGCCCTGGTTCGAAAAAATCAGCGCCTGGGCCGCCGACGAAACCCTGGAACAACTGGATATCGGCACTGGCTTTACCCGGCTGACCCCCGACGGCATGGCCGAAGCCTGGAAAGGCGAGCCGCCACGGCATCCCGGCATCGACGGCATGGCCGGCCTTAAAGCCGCCCTTGACGCACTGCCAACCCCGGACGCCGCTGTGTTGCAACACGCCGCGTCCTGGGTGGGCAAGCGCTTCGAAGAAGAGAAGCGGCGGCGCGCCGAAATGGGCTTCGACGACATGCTGATCCGCCTCAACGCCGCGCTCCAGGCCGACGGTGGCGAGCGCCTCGCCAGTGTGATCCGCGAGCAATTCCCGGTGGCCTTGATCGATGAATTCCAAGACACCGACCCCGTGCAATACAGCATCTTCGACAGCATTTACCGCATCGAAGAAAACCACCTGGACAGCGGCCTGTTCCTGATCGGCGACCCCAAACAGGCGATCTACGCCTTCCGCGGCGCGGATATCTATACCTACCTGCGTGCCCGGCAGTCCACCACCGGGCGCCATCACACCCTGGGCACCAACTTCCGCTCCAGCCATGCGATGGTCGAGGCGGTGAACCATGTGTTCCAGCGTGCAGAAACCGGCCGGGGCGCCTTCCTGTTTCGTGAGCCCGACGGCCATAACCCGGTGCCGTTTCACCCGGTGCTGTCCCAGGGCCGCAAGGAACAGCTGCAGGTCGACGGCCATACGCTGCCGGCGATGAACCTTTGGCACCTGCCCACCGACCAGCCGATTTCCAATGTGCTGTATCGCCAGCAACTGGCCGCCGCCTGCGCCACGCACATCGTCGCGTTGCTCAATGGCGGGCAGCAAGGCAGCGCGGGTTTTGTCAAAGACAACACCTTCAACGGCGTGCTGCCGTCAGACATCGCCATCCTCGTGCGAGACGGCAAGGAAGCCCAGGCCGTGCGCGCCGAGTTGGCGGCGCGGGGCGTGCGCAGTGTGTACCTGTCGGATAAAGACTCGGTCTTCGCCGCCCAGGAAGCCCACGATCTGCTGGCCTGGCTCAAGGCCTGCGCCGAACCGGACGTCGAACGCCCGCTGCGCGCGGCCCTGGCCTGTGTCACCTTGAACTTGTCATTGGCGGAGCTGGAGCGTCTGAACCAGGACGAACTGGCGTGGGAAAGCCGCGTGATGCAGTTCCGTGGCTACCGCTCGATCTGGCGCACCCAAGGCGTGCTGCCGATGCTGCGCCGCCTGCTGCATGACTTCAAGCTGCCGCAAACCCTGATCGCCCGAAGCGATGGCGAGCGCGTGCTGACCAACCTGTTGCACCTCAGCGAACTGCTGCAGCAGGCGGCGTCGGAACTGGACGGCGAGCAGGCGTTGATTCGCCATCTTGCCGAGCACTTGGCGCTGTCGGGTCAGGCCGGTGAAGAGCAGATCCTGCGCCTGGAAAGCGATGAGCAACTGGTCAAGGTGGTGACGATCCACAAATCCAAGGGCCTGGAATACGACCTGGTGTTCCTGCCCTTCATCTGTTCGGCCAAGCCAGTGGACGGCACGCGGTTGCCGCTGCATTACCACGACGAGCAGGGCAAATCCCACGTCAGCCTGCGGCCCACCGCAGAGTTGATCGCCCAGGCCGACGATGAGCGCCTGGCCGAAGACCTGCGCTTGCTGTATGTCGCCCTGACCCGCGCCAAACACGCCTGCTGGCTGGGCATCGCCGACCTCAAGCGCGGCAACAGCAGCAGCTCCGTGCTGCACCTTTCGGCGCTGGGCTATTTGCTCGGCGCCGGTGCGCCGCTGGGGGCGTCCGCCGACCTGGCGCGCTGGTTGATGGCGCTGCAGGAAGGCTGCCCGACCATCAGCTATGCCCATGTGCCGCAAGCGCAAGACACTGTGTTTCATCCACCGCGCAACGAAGCCACCTTGTTGGCCCCGCTGCTGCCTAAACGCAAGGCCGCAGAAAACTGGTGGATTGCCTCCTACAGCGCCTTGCGCATTGGCGACAGCATGAGCGCCGCGAATCTCGAAGCGCCTGAAAGCCCACAGGCCCAGAAACTCTTCGATGACGAACGCCTTGATCCCGACGCACCACGGGAAGTGGCGGCGTCCGGCGGCGATATTCATCGTTTCCCACGCGGTCCAAATCCAGGCACCTTCCTTCATGGCTTGTTGGAATGGGCCGGTGAAGAAGGCTTCAACCTGAGCCCCGAGGCCATCGAAAAGGCCGTCGGCGCCCGCTGTAACCGCCGCCATTGGGAAGGCTGGATCGTCACCCTCAGCGCCTGGCTTGGCCACTTGTTGCATACGCCGCTGCCTGTGTACGACGACCGCGTCAGCCTCAGCGGCCTGCAGCAGTACCAGATCGAAATGGAGTTCTGGTTCGCCAGCCATAAAGTCGACGTGCTCGCCCTCGACAAGCTGGTGTGCCAGTACACCCACCACGGCGTCTCCCGCGTGGCGGCCGAACCGGTGTTGCTCAACGGTATGTTCAAGGGCTTTATCGACCTGACCTTCGAGCACGACGGTCGTTATTACGTGGCTGACTACAAATCCAACTGGCTCGGCCCTGACGATTCGGCCTACACCCTGGAAGCCATGGAACAGTCGATCCTCGAGCATCGGTACGACCTGCAATACGTACTTTACCTGCTGGCCCTGCATCGCCAACTCAAGGCACGCCTGCCGGATTACGACTACGAACGCCACATCGGCGGCGCCCTGTACCTGTTCCTGCGCGGTACGCAATCGGTGAGCCAGGGCGCGTATTTCACCCGGCCACCGCGAGAACTGATCGAAGGGCTGGACCTGTTGTTCCAAGGCAAGCCTATCCCGCCCAAAGCCGAGCCCGCCTGGGAACAAGGAGTGCTGCTATGAGCCTGTCGCCGTTACTGCCGGACGAGCTGACACCTCTCAGTCGCGCCGCCGACCTGGTGC
This sequence comes from Pseudomonas sp. R11-23-07, assembly GCF_003852295.1. Classification (NCBI taxonomy): domain Bacteria; kingdom Pseudomonadati; phylum Pseudomonadota; class Gammaproteobacteria; order Pseudomonadales; family Pseudomonadaceae; genus Pseudomonas; species Pseudomonas sp. R11-23-07. The sequence goes on along the minus strand of NZ_CP027761.1, from coordinate 4,711,562 downwards.
AATTGCTCGAGCGTTGGGTCGAGCGTGGTTGGCTACGGGCCCTGGACAAAGCCTTCGTCGGCTTCCTGCATGAGCTTGACCCAGAAGCCGATCCCTTGGTGTTGCTGGCGGCGGCGTTGACCAGCCACCAATTGGGTCACGGCCATGTGTGCCTCGACCTGTTCGAAACCCTCAAGGCGCCGGACTTTGCCTTGTCGCTGCCGCCCGAAGGCGACCTGCAAACCGGCGCGATGCTGTTGCCGTCGCAATTGCTCGAGGGTTTGGACGGCGCCCACTGGTGTCATGCCCTGGCCGCCAGCCCCTTGGTCGCGCTGGCCGTCGATGGCAGTGAGTCGGCCCGAAGCCGTCCGTTGGTGCTGTCCGGAAAACGCCTCTATCTGCGCCGCTATTGGGCGTATGAACGGCGCATCGACAGCGCCTTGCGCCTGCGGCTGGCCAGCCACGAAAGCGTCGCCACCGATTTGCCGCAGCGGCTCAATGGTTTGTTCGATCAACCGGCGCCCGATGGCGTGATCGACTGGCAAAAACTGGCCTGTGCCCTGGCCACCCGTGGCGCGTTCAGCATCGTCACGGGCGGCCCCGGCACCGGCAAGACCACCACCGTGGTGCGCCTGCTCGCGCTGTTGCAGGCACCGGCCGTGGAAAGCGGCAATCCCTTGCGTATCCGCCTGGCCGCGCCCACCGGTAAAGCCGCTGCCCGTCTCACCGAGTCCATCAGCCAGCAAGTGCTGTCGCTGAAAGTGCCCGACACCGTGCGTGAAAAAATCCCGACCCAGGTCACCACGGTTCACCGCTTGCTGGGCAGTCGCCCGGGTACTCGGCATTTTCGTCATCACGTCGGCAACCCATTGCCGCTGGATGTGCTGGTGGTGGACGAAGCGTCGATGATCGACCTGGAAATGATGGCCAACCTGCTCGACGCCTTGCCCCCCCACGCTCGCCTGGTGCTGCTGGGTGACAAGGACCAGCTCGCTTCGGTAGAGGCGGGCGCGGTGCTCGGCGATTTGTGCCGCGATGCCGAGGCCGGTTGGTACAGCCCGACCACGCGCCAATGGCTGCAAGCGGTCAGCGCTGAAAATCTCGCCGACAGCGGCTTGCAGGAGGACCTCGACGGCACTCATCCCCTGGCCCAGCAGGTGGTGATGCTGCGCTACTCGCGGCGTTTCGGCGAGGGCAGCGGCATCGGCCAACTGGCGCGCTGGGTGAACCAGCAGAACGCTGAGCAGGCGCGCAAGCTGCTGGCCGCGCGCAGTCATGACGACCTGTTCTGCCTCAGCCTCAAGGGCGAGCATGATTATGCCCTTGAGCGCCTGGTACTGGACGGGCAGGGCGCCGGGGCCCAGGGCTATCGCTATTACCTGAATCTGCTGCAGTCGGCGCGGCCTGCACTGGACACCCCGCGTGACGATCACGCCTGGACCCACTGGGCACAACAACTGCTGCAAGCCTTCGACGCGTTCCAGCTGCTCTGCGCCGTGCGCAAAGGCCCGTGGGGCGTCGAAGGGCTGAACCTGCGCATCACCGCCGCCTTGCGCAAGGTGCGGCTGATCGAAGGCGACGAGCAGTGGTATGAAGGCCGCCCGGTGTTGATGACCCGTAACGACTACGGCCTGGGCCTGATGAACGGAGATATCGGCATCGCCTTGAAGTTGCCCGAAAGCGACGGCGGGCCGCAAGTGCTGCGCGTGGCTTTCCCGCGTAATGACGGCCAGGGGGGCGTGCGCTTCGTACTGCCCAGCCGGCTCAACGACGTGGAAACCGTGTATGCCATGACCGTGCACAAATCCCAGGGGTCAGAGTTCACTCACACCGCGCTGATCCTGCCGGACGCGTTGAACCCGGTGCTGACCAAAGAACTCATCTACACCGGTATCACGCGTGCCAAGCGCTGGTTCAGCCTGATCGAACCCCGTGCCGGAGTCTTTGAGGAGGCCGTACGGCGCAGGGTCAAACGCTTGAGCGGGCTGATGCTGGAGTTGGACGCCACGCCTGCAGAAGTTGACTGAGTGGTCATGTAGGATTTCTGATTCAGATGACTGATTTTTCTGAAAAAATAGTCAGCCCCGCGAAAACCCCTGCGTCGTGGGATTTTCCGCCGCTGTGCTATCGTTGCGGCATCACCTTGAAATTTCTTGAGAGAATTGCTGCATGAACGTGGCTGTCTCGCTCACCGAGCGTAGTTTGAGCTGGAGACGCCTGCTGCGGGTGGCAGTGCTATGCCTGCTCGCCCCGCAGGCATGGGCTCAAACATCCAGCCTGGCTGAACAGCGCGCCCAGGCGGTGACCCAGGTCGTGCTCGGTATCCTCAGTTACGCCCGTTGGCCGGTGGAGCCTGCGCAACTGCGCTTGTGCATCGTCGGGCCGACCCAATACACCGACGACCTGATCAAAGGCACCACCCAGGCGACCGGCCGTCCGGTGACGGTGCGCCGCCTGCTGGCGAGCAATACCGATATCGTCAGTGCCTGCGACGCCGTTTACATCGGCAAACTCAGCACTGACGAACGCAGCGCATTGTTTACCTCATTGATAGGCCATCCGGTGCTCAGCATCAGCGAAGGCGGTGACCAATGCACCGTGGGCAGCCTGTTCTGCCTGCGGGTGAGTGATGCGCAAGTGTCGTTCGAGGTGAACCTGGACTCCGTCGCCCGCAGCGGCGTACGCATTCATCCCAGCGTGCTGCAACTGTCGCGCCGTCGAGCGCCGGCGCCATGAGGCCCGCCAAGGCGCGGCCGACCCTGGGTTCGGTCATCGGCCGGGGGCACCTGATTCTGGCGTTAGTGGCGGTGACCCTGGCCAGTGTGTCCCTGACCCTGCTCGGCGTGCTGGCGCTACGGGTGTACGCCGAACATAACCTGCACTTGATCGCGCGCTCGATCAATTACACCGTGGAAGCGGCAGTGGTGTTCGACGACAGTGCGGCAGCCACCGAAGCCCTCAGCCTGATTGCCTCAACCGAGGAAGTAGCCCAGGCCGAGGTTTTCGATGCAGGTGGCAAACTACTGGCGCAATGGGTACGGCCAAACACTGGCATGTTGTCACGGGTTGAGCTTGAACTGGCGCATGCCTTGCTTGAGCAGCCCATCAGCCAACCGATCCTCCATCAAGGGCAAACGGTCGGCAGCATTCACCTGACCGGGCATGGCGGCAGCCTGTTGCGCTTCCTGCTCAGCGGCCTGGCGGGCATTGTGATCTGCACCGCGCTCAGCGCCTGGGTCGCGTTGCACCTGGCGCGGCGCCTGTTGAACGGTATCACCGGGCCGCTGCAAAGCCTCGCCGCCGTGGCCCACGCTGCGCGCAGCGAACGTGACTTCGACCGCCGCGTGCCGCCGGCGCAGATCGCTGAACTCGACAGCCTGGGCAGCGACTTCAACGCCCTGCTTGGCGAGATGGAAGCCTGGCAGAACCACCTGCAGAGCGAAAACGAAACCCTTGCCCACCAGGCCAGCCACGACAGCCTCACCGGCCTGCCCAACCGTGCGTTCTTCGAAGGCCGGTTGATTCGTGCCTTGCGCAGCGCCGCCAAGACCAATGAGCGGGTGGCGGTGCTGTTTCTCGACAGCGATCGTTTCAAAGACATCAACGATAACTTCGGCCACGCCGCCGGCGATGCGGTGCTGGTGGCCGTTGCCGAGCGCGTGCGTGCACAACTGCGCGAAGATGACCTGGTGGCGCGCCTGGGCGGCGATGAATTTGCCGTGCTGCTCGCGCCGCTGCACAAAGCCGAAGATGCGCAACGCATCGCCGACAAGATCATTGCCAGCATGGACCAGCCGATCCCGCTGCCCGGCAACACCCAGGTAGTGACCTCCCTCAGTATCGGCGTCGCCATTTATCCCGAGCATGGTGCCACGCCCGGCACCCTGCTCAATGCCGCCGATGCGGCAATGTACCAGGCCAAGCGGCTGTCGTCGGGCGGCCAGCAAACGGCGGAATCGGAGCATTCCGTCGTCAATGTCCAACACAGGAGCTAATCCCTTGTTCTCTAACCCACGCGTTCTATTCATCACCTTACTCGTCGCCTGTCTGGCCCTCGGCGGCTGCCAGACCCCACCGCCCAAAGGCCTGACCCCGGCGCAAGTCAGCGTGCTCAAACAGCAGGGTTTCGAGCTGACTGACGAAGGCTGGGCCTTCGGCTTGTCTGGCAAGGTGCTGTTTGGCAGCGACGTCGAAAGCCTCAACAAGCCCAGCACCGACATCGTCGAGCGCATCGGCAAGGCCCTGGTGGGCGCAGGCATCGAACGCGTGCGCGTCGACGGCCACACCGACGCGTCGGGCAAAGAGACCTACAACCAGACCTTGTCCCTGCGCCGCGCCAAAAGCGTGGGCGAGGTGCTGACCCGGGTGGGCATGAAAGAACAAAACATCCAACTGCGCGGCCTGGGCAGCAGCGAGCCGGTGGCGGAAAATACAACCACGGCGGGGCGCACCGAGAATCGTCGCGTGTCGATCGTAGTCATCGCGGACTAAAGCATTTCCCCCATCTCAACCTGAAATGCACTCCAAATGTGGGAGGGGGCTTGCTCCCGATTGCGGCATGTCAGCCACTACATCTGATAACTGACACTCCGCCATCGGGAGCAAGCCCCCTCCCACATTTGCGCTTGTGCGCTGCTATCAATCGGCAAACCGCATCTCCCGCGTCTCCCCCATCAACAACCCCCGATTCTGCTCCGTCACTTCCCGGATGTAGTCCCACAACAACGTAATCCGCTTCAACTTCCTCAAATCCTCCCGGCAATACATCCAGAACTGCCGCGTAATCGCGATCTGCTCCCCCAGCACCGGCAGCAATCGCGGGTCCTGCGCCGCCAGAAAGCACGGCAATATCGCCATCGACCGCCCCTGCTGCGCCGCCACGTACTGGGCGATCACACTGGTGCTGCGCAAACTGGCGCTGGCGCCGGGCACCACATTTGCCAGGTACAGCAGCTCCGAGCTGAACGCTAAATCATCCACATAGCTGATAAACGGATGCTCGGCTAAATCCGCCGGGCGTTGGATCGGCGGGTGTTGGTCGAGGTAGGCCTGGGTCGCGTACAACTGCAGTGTGTAGTCACACAGTTTGCAGCACACATAGGGCCCGTGTTCCGGGCGCTCCAGGGCAATGACGATGTCGGCTTCGCGCTTGGACAGGCTGATGAAGTGCGGCAGCGGCAGGATGTCGACCGAGATCGCCGGGTAGGTATCGACGAAATGACTCAACTGCGGGGTGATGAAAAAACTGCCGAAGCCTTCGGTGCAGCCCATGCGCACATGCCCGGACAGCGCCACGCCGGAGCCGGAGACTTGCTCGCAGGCCATGTGCAAGGTGCTTTCGATGGATTCGGCGTAGCCCAGCAAGCGCTGGCCTTCGGCGGTGAGCACAAAACCGTTGGTCCGGGATTTTTCGAACAGCAGGGTGCCGAGTGACACTTCCAATGAACTGATGCGCCGCGACACGGTGGTGTAGTCCACCGCCAGGCGCTTGGCGGCCACGCTGGCCTTGCGGGTGCGGGCCACTTCGAGGAAAAACTTCAGGTCATCCCAGTTCAGGGAGCCCAATGATGTGATGTTTTTTTGCATGTTGGACCGGCTTTTATGTGCGTTCTTATTAGAGATTTGCACATCTATACTCCAAAAACAGTCCGAACGCCTCCTTCTTCAAGGCGATTCACTCTCTGCATAACAACAAGATTCCGGAGACCCTCATGAACGCATCTGCCGATATTTCCGTACAACAGGTCAAGTTGCTGATCAACGGCGAGTGGGTCGAGTCCAAGACCACCGAATGGCAAGACATCGTCAACCCGGCTACCCAGCAGATGCTGGCCAAAGTCCCGTTCGCCACGGCCGATGAGGTCAACGCTGCCATCGACGCCGCTCATCGCGCCTTCCAGACCTGGAAGCTGACCCCGATCGGCGCGCGCATGCGCATCATGCTCAAGCTGCAAGCCTTGATCCGCGAACATTCCAAGCGCATCGCCGTGGTGCTCAGCGCCGAGCAAGGCAAGACCATTGCCGACGCCGAGGGCGATATTTTCCGTGGGCTTGAAGTGGTGGAACACGCCTGTTCCATCGGCACCCTGCAAATGGGTGAGTTCGCCGAGAACGTCGCCGGTGGCGTCGACACCTACACCCTGCGCCAGCCCATCGGCGTCTGCGCCGGCATCACGCCGTTCAACTTCCCGGCGATGATTCCGCTGTGGATGTTCCCGATGGCCATCGCCTGCGGTAACACCTTCGTGCTCAAGCCGTCCGAGCAGGACCCGTTGTCGACCATGCTGCTGGTGGAGCTGGCGTTGGAAGCCGGTGTGCCGGCCGGCGTGCTTAATGTGGTACACGGCGGCAAGGACGTGGTGGATGCGCTGTGCACCCACAAGGATATCAAGGCGGTTTCGTTCGTTGGCTCCACCGCCGTGGGCACGCATGTCTACGACTTGGCTGGTAAACACGGCAAGCGTGTGCAGTCGATGATGGGCGCCAAGAACCATGCGGTGGTGCTGCCGGATGCCAATCGCGAGCACACCCTCAATGCCCTGGTTGGCGCCGGTTTCGGCGCTGCGGGCCAGCGTTGCATGGCCACCTCGGTGGTGGTGCTGGTGGGCGCGGCCAGGCAATGGTTGCCGGATCTCAAGGCGCTGGCGCAGAAACTCAAGGTCAACGCGGGCAGCGAAGCGGGCACCGATGTCGGCCCGGTGATTTCCAAGCGTGCCAAGGCGCGCATCCTGGAGCTGATCGAAAGCGGTGTGAAAGAAGGCGCGAAGCTGGAGCTGGACGGCCGTGACATCAAGGTGCCGGGTTTCGAGCACGGCAATTTTGTCGGCCCGACGCTGTTCTCGGGCGTGACCACCGACATGCGCATCTACACCGAGGAAATCTTCGGCCCGGTGCTGGTGGTGCTGGAGGTCGATACCCTCGATGAAGCCATTGCGCTGGTCAACGCCAACCCGTTCGGCAACGGCACCGGCCTGTTCACCCAGAGCGGCGCGGCGGCGCGTAAGTTCCAGAGCGAAATCGATGTAGGCCAAGTCGGTATCAACATTCCGATTCCGGTGCCGGTACCGTTCTTCAGCTTCACCGGCTCCCGTGGTTCCAAACTCGGTGACCTCGGCCCGTACGGCAAGCAAGTGGTGCAGTTCTACACCCAGACCAAAACCGTCACCAGCCGCTGGTTCGACGACGACACGGTCAACGACGGCGTCAACACCACCATCAACCTGCGCTGACTCCGGGAGACGACCATGAAGATTGCATTTATCGGCCTGGGCAACATGGGCGCACCCATGGCCCGCAACCTGATCAAGGCCGGGCACGCGCTGAACCTGTTCGACCTGAACCAGACCGTGCTCAAGGAGCTGGCCGAATTGGGCGGCCGCATCAGCGACTCACCGCGTGACGCGGCCCAGGGCGCTGAACTGGTGATCACCATGCTGCCGGCCGCCGCGCATGTACGCAGCGTGTGGCTGAATGAAGACGGTGTGCTCGCCGGCATCGGCGAAGGCGTTCCCGCGGTGGACTGCAGCACCATCGACCCGCAGACCGCCCGCGATGTGGCTGCCGCCGCCGCCAGGCAAGGTGTGGTGATGGCCGACGCCCCGGTCTCCGGCGGCACCGGCGGGGCGCAAGCCGGCACGCTGACCTTCATGGTTGGCGCCACCCCCGGCCTGTTCGCCACCCTGCAACCGGTGCTGGCGCAAATGGGCCGCAACATCGTGCACTGCGGCGAAGTCGGCACCGGGCAAATCGCCAAGATCTGCAACAACCTGCTGCTGGGCATCAGCATGATCGGCGTCAGTGAAGCCATGGCCCTGGGCGACGCGCTCGGCATCGATACCCAGGTGCTGGCCGGCATCATCAACAGCTCCACCGGGCGCTGCTGGAGTTCGGACACCTACAACCCGTGGCCGGGCGTGATTGAGACGGCGCCGTCGTCGCGCGGCTATACCGGCGGTTTTGGCGCCGACCTGATGCTCAAGGACCTGGGCCTGGCCACTGAAGCAGCGCGGCAGGCCAAGCAACCCGTGATCCTGGGAGCCGTGGCCCAGCAGTTGTACCAGTCGATGAGCCAGCGTGGGGAAGGGGGCAAGGACTTCTCGGCGATTATCAACAGCTATCGCAAACCGCAATAGAGCGTTCTCCGGGGGCCTGCTATGCATGGGCTCCCGGTTTCTGCGGCTCAGCGAGCCTTCTGGCCTGTTGTCGGCGAATCGCTCAGGGCCATTGGGACAGCCCTGTCGCCATGAGTTCTAGTCAGGTTGCCAATACGCGTTCATACACGCTAAGTCACCATTGCAGCCGATAATGGGTGGGGTCCACGACAATATCCATTACTCCCGTTCGTCGATTCCTACACGCTTTTGGGTATGACTGAGACAAGTCTTATGTGATGGCCGTCTCCACCTGAATACTATTGCACCCCCAACCAACTTACCTCTATCTTTCGGTGCATAAAGTGTCAAAGTTTACATTAATGATTGTGTTCAGTTATTTGTTTTCGGACTATTTATTTGCTTCTACAAAACAAAATTCTTCCAGTAAGTCGACAGGCGCCAGCCAGGGTCAAAATGTTAATCCTGAATCGTCAGGCTATATGGAGAATCTTATCAATCGTGCTCACGAGTTGATTGGCGTTCCTTACCTGTGGGGCGGTAATTCGGTGAGTAAAGGCTTTGACTGCAGCGGATTGCTTGTTTATCTTTTTCGCAGTGAGGGCGGGATAAATATTCCCCGAACGACGTCCTCGATGCTCAGTTCAAAGGCTAAAACGGTTTATCGTGATGAACTGAAGTCCGGAGACGCTGTTTTCTTCAAACACAACAGCGGCAGCCGCATGAATCATGTGGGGGTTTATATTGGCGATAATCAATTTATTCATGCGCCCAGAACAGGGAAAAGCATTCGTATCGACTCGCTGAACAATAGCTACTGGAATAAAAGTTATTTCACCGCGAAGCGCTTTCATTGATTGCTATCAAATAGTTGCCTGTTCAGGCAAGACCGTCGGCCGGCATTATCCTGGCATCGAATAACCGGTCATGACCCTCCAAAAGTCCGTTCGCGGACTTTTTTTATAGCGGTATTTTTCTATACCCACGGCGCTGTTACCCGATGGCGGGTGGATAAAACCAGCCAAAAACCAGGCGATGATCTGCGCGTTTTCTTCGATGACCTCAAGCTGCCTGGATAGCTGAGCGGCCGTGGTTGTGACGCCCGCATCATTGATCCACCTCCCAAGGTCTTCAGTGGTGCTCTCCAGCGCTATGACGTTCATGTTCAGATGCTGAATCAGGGTGTGCAATAAATCGGTTTGCATTGCGTCTGTCTCTGTCGATTGATCAAACGCTCAGGTTTGCGCGTGGCTATTGCCTGTTCTGCAAGCGCAATTTTGTGCATGGCCAACTGCGACAGTCGGCTTACTTCAGGTGAGTCAATATCCGTGTTGGATAACAGGTCGGCCTTGATCAGCACGGCAAATGCTTCTCTGACCTCGCTGACGACTAATGTGAATGACTCAGGCTTGTTCTGAAGTTGTGTAAAAAGCTCACGGGCCTCTATGAGGTCAGGATGTGGCGTTGATTGAGCACATCCCGCCAGGCTCAAGACACAGGCGGTAAAGATGGGCAGGCAGATAGCATGACTCATTGGTCTGTAACGTCTGGGCGAGGCCCTTTGGCCCACGGCAGATGTTTCAGGCAAGCAAAGGGGGAGGGCGGATCGATCTCCGCCATGAAATGCTCGATGAGTTCAAGAGTAGGCGGGGAATGCGAGCGGTCATACAGCAGCGTAGGGGGGACCTTGTCGGTACTTTGTCGGGCCAGCCGTGGGAAAGGGGGGTTAATGTTCGAAGCCAGGGCTTTGTTGGCAATCAATACGTCAAAATAGTCGATGAGGCTGTGGTTCACGACGTGAAGGTCTTCGCTGCTTTGCAAGGCGAGAATCCGGTAGTAACCCAGCGTGTTCAGGCATTTCTCAATTTGGATCAACCGAGGCAGGCTGGTGTCCGCGATGAGTATTTTCAATTCCTTATCAGGCACGACGCCCCCTTTGTTCTGTGCTGTAGGTCACGCTTGCTTCCGTAGCCGCTGCCGACTCGGCAGCGGCTACGGAAGTAGAGGCGTTCGGGCTATGTATCGATGTCCAGGGGCATTGCTACCCAGGACTCAGTCGGTCAAGTCAGCAGCCAGCAACTGAACGCGAGCAAGGTCGCCGTTGACGATCTTGGCCACGCCAGTGCCGTATTCGGGATCAGCCTTGTACAAGAAGGACAGGATGTGGTGCTTGCTCTGGTCGTCCGCGCTGGCGAGTGAACCGCCGAAACTTTCGATCAGGTTCTGACGTTCTTTTTTGCTGAATGAGCGGTACAGATCGCCCGCCTGCTTGAAGTTCTGCTCACGCTGGATCTTGACCTGCTGAGTGTTGCCCGACAGCGGTAGCATGCTGTAGCGAGCGCTGGTCGGTTCTTCTCGCATAAGCGAGCGGCTTGGCTGGTAGTTGATGCCGGTGCTGCTGCTGGCGGCGTTCATTGCACCGTCCTGGTTGCCGTTGTTGACGGCTTTTTTCGGCGCGTTGATTGGCAACATCAGCGCATTGGCGCCCAAGCGATACATCTGGGTATCGGCATAGGAAAACAAACGTCCCTGCAACAGGCGATCTTCCGAAGGCTCAATGCCCGGGATCAGGTTGGATGGGGACATCGCTACTTGCTCGGTTTCCTGGAAGACGTTGGTCGGGTTACGGTTCAGGACCATTTGCCCGACTTTGCGCAGCGGTACGTCCGGCCAGACTTTGGTGGCGTCCAGCGGATCAAACTCGAAGTTACCCAGCTCCTGCGGCCTGATTACCTGGATATACAAATCCCACTTTGGAAAGTTGCCCTTGTTGATATGGCTGACCAGGTCCTGGGTCATATGGCTGTAATCGGCCCCCTGTACTTGGGCGACTTCTTTAGGCGATAAATTGCGCGTGCCTTGCAGGCTCTTCCAGTGGAACTTGACGTAGTTCACTTCGTCCTTGTCATTGACGAACTTGTAGGCATGTACGCCGTTGCCGTCCATTTCCCGGTAACTGGCCGGGATGCCCGCATTGGAATACAGCTCGGTCAATGTGCGGGTCGCTTCCGGTACATGAGAGAAGAAGTCGAAGCGGCGAGAGTCATCGTCAAGGTTGGTGCGTGGGTCGGGTTTGAATGCATGGACCATGTCCGGGAACTTGATGGCATCGCGGATGAAAAAGGTCGGGAAGTTATTGCCCACCAAGTCCCAATTGCCATCGGCGGTGTAGAACTTGGTGGCAAAACCGCGCGGGTCACGCAGGGTTTCGGGGGAGTGCGTGCCGTGTACCACAGACGAGAAGCGGACGAATACCGGAGTGACCGTGCCGGAGGTAAACAGCTTGGCCTTGGTCAGCACGCCGAGGCTGTCGGTGGCGGTAAAGGAACCATGGGCCCCGGTGCCACGGGCATGCACCACGCGCTCGGGAATGCGCTCGCGGTCGAAGCGCTGAAGCTTCTGGATCAATTGCACGTCCTGCAGCAGCACCGGGCCGTAGGCACCGGCGGTTTGCGAGTTCTGGTTATCACCGACGGTGGCGCCATTGTCACGAGTCAGGTCCGCGCCCTGGGCCGAGAAAGGCAGGGCGCTGGTGGCGAGTACGCACGCCAACCGCAGCGGGGTGAATACATTGAGGAGAAAGGGAGCCTTCATTCGGGATTCCTGGCTATTGATGAGAAAGCGACCCTCCAACCGACAGTGTGTTGCTGGGACAAGGGCTAGGCCGCGATACGTGGTAGAGCATTACCTTTTTAGGCTCACTCAGAACGCATCACCGTCAATGTAGGACTTGTCTCAATTTCCGATAATTGAGTGTTCATTTATTCCGCGGACAAAGGTGTGTACGTGAACTAAGACGTCCATCGTCGAGTTTGAAAAGTTGCCATGTGTAAGTCAGTAGTTGCCGTATTGCTCGTAGGATTATTCCGGGTTTTGGGACATGTCTCATATCGACAGCGTTCGCCGGTCGTCAACATTCGTCCTATTCCTGGGTGCCGCTTTCGAATGGGTGTGCATGGAAAATTCAGACGTGCCGAATTACCGGCACGGAGACTAACCTGACGAATGAAGGCATCACTTTGAACACAAACGCAGTGAACGTCGCCGTGGTGGACGGCAAAACAATTACCGAGTCGGTGGAGCTTCGCACCACCCAACAGGGCGCCCCTGTGCGCATCAAAGCGGTAAAGGATGGCAAGTACATTCTCGCTGAGGGCGGTGAAAAACCGGTTGCCCCCGAGAACCTGACCATCAAGCGCGTCGGCAACGACCTGCATGTGGCCACTGAAGGTACCGACCCCGACCATCCGCAACTGATCATCGAAGGCTTCTACGAGCATCCTGGCCAACTGGTCGGTGTGGCGGAAGACGGTGCCTACTACGAGTACATTTCGTCTGACGCTGAAAGCGATCACGCTGCTGCCTTCCTCGCCGATGGCGTTTCCTCCCCGCAAGTGCTGGGTTCCGAGGAACTGGTTGGTTTTGGCGAGGGCCTGGTTGCTGGTACTGGCCTCGGCTGGTTCTGGCCCGCTCTGCTGGGCCTGGGCGCGTTAGGTGTGCTGGGTGCGGCTTACAAGCTGACCCGCGACGATGACGACAACAAGCATCACGAAGAAGGCGGCAAGCCTGGCTTGGACACCCCTGTCATTGGCGGCGCCACTGACAACGTTGGCGCGGATCAAGGCCCGATCAAAAACGGCGGCGCGACCGACGACACCACGCCGACCTTCGGCGGCACCGGTACGCCGGGAAATATCATCATCATTAAAGACAACGGCAAGCCGATCGGCGAAGTTGAAGTCGACAAGGACGGCAACTGGGAATACACCCCCACCACGCCATTGCCTGAAGGCGAGCACTCGATCATCGTTGTCGAGAAGGACAAGGACGGTAACGTCAGCGATCCATCCGACGAATTCGATTTCATTATCGATATCACCGCGCCGGGCAAATCCGCCATTGACGCGATCACCGATGACTTCGGTGACCAGACCGGTGTCATCGCGAATAACGGTCTGACCGACGACAACACCCCGACCTTGAGCGGTACTGCCGAAGCCGGCGCCAAGCTGGAAGTGTTCGCCAACGGCGAAAAAATCGGCGAGACCGTGGTTGAAGAAGACGGCACCTGGTCATTCACCCCATCGCCAGCCTTGGCGGACGGTGAATACAGCTTTACCACCGTGGCCACGGATGCAGCCGGTAACGCTGGCCTGCCCTCCGACCCGTACATCGTAATCATCGATACCATCGCCCCGGTCAAGCCAGGCATCGGTACCGGTGGCATCGAAGAAGCCATCGACAACGTCGGCCCGATCACCGGCGACATCGGCAACGGCGGCGTGACCGACGACGGTACCCCGACCTTTGGCGGCGGTGGCCTGACTCCAGGCGATACCGTGACCATCATCGACGATGGTGTGGAAATCGGCGAAGTCATTGTTGGCGACGACGGTCGTTGGGAGTTCACTCCGGACCCAGCCCTGATTGAAGGCCCACACCCGATCACCGTGATCGTGACTGACCCGGCCGGCAACAAAAGTGAGCCGTCGGATCCGTACATCGTGATCATCGACACTACCGCACCCGTCAAACCAGGCGTGGGTACCGGTGGCATCGAAGAAGCCATCGACAACGTAGGCCCGATCACCGGCGACGTCGGCAACGGCGGCACCACCGACGACGGCACTCCGACTTTTGGCGGCGGCGGCCTGCAACCTGGCGACACCGTAACCATCATCGACGCAGGTGTGGAAATCGGCGAAGCCATCGTTGGCGAAGACGGTCGTTGGGAGTTCACTCCGGACCCAGCACTGATTGAAGGCCCACACCCAATCACTGTTATCGTGACCGACCCTGCCGGTAACGTCAGCGAGCCATCCGATCCGTACATCGTCATCGTTGACACCACTGCCCCGGTCAAGCCAGGCGCAGGTACCGGTGGCATCGAAGAAGCCATCGACAACGTAGGCCCGATCACCGGCGACGTCGGCAACGGCGGCACCACCGACGACGGCACCCCGACCTTTGGCGGCGGCGGCCTGCAACCTGGCGACACCGTTACCATCATCGACAACGGCGTAGAAATCGGCCAGGCCGAGGTTGACGAAGACGGCAAATGGGAATTCACCCCGGACCCAGCGCTGGCAGACGGTCCACACCCGATCACCGTGATCGTCACCGACCCGGCTGGCAACGCCAGCGAGCCGTCGGACCCGTACATCATCATCGTAGACACCACGGCCCCCGTGGCCCCAACCATCGACAGCGTGTTCGATGACCAGGGCACTTCCACCGGCAATATCCTGCCGGGCGACATCACCGACGATGCCCAGCCAGACATCAGCGGTCAGGCCGAGCCGAACACCACCGTCATCATCTATGACAATGGCGTGGAAATTGGTCGCGCGCCGGTCGGTACCGATGGTCGCTGGACGTTCACTCCGACTCCGCCGTTGCTCAACGGTCCGCATGACCTGAGCGCAAAGGCCGAGGACGCCGCTGGCAACATCAGCGATCCGTCCAACAGCGTTGACTTTGAATTGCTCACAGGTGGCGCACCACCCGCGCCAAGCATCACCGGCGTATTCGATGACATCGCTGATAACGTCGGCAATATCATGCCCGGCGAAAGCACCAACGACACCGAGCCACAGGTCAGCGGTACCGCTCAACCGAACGCCATCGTGACCCTGTTCGCCAATGGCGTGGCAGTGGGCAGCGTTCAGGCGGACTCACTGGGTAACTGGACCATCACCCCGTCTCCAGCGCTGATCCCAGGCCTTAACAACCTGACCGCCACCGCCAGCAACTCGGCCGGCAATACCAGCCCGCCGACCGGCAACTACCCGATCACCGTGGACACCACCGCGCCTGTGGCGGCGGATGCCAGCCTGCTGGAAGATAACGTCGGCGCCGTGGTTGGCCCGATCACTGACGGCAGCACCACCGACGACAGCACCCCGACCTACAGCGGTACTGCCGAGCCGAACACCACCCTGATCATTTACGACAACGGTGTGGAAATCGGCCGTGTACCGGTCGATGGCGCAGGTAACTGGACCTACACCCCGGCCCCTGCGTTGGCTGACGGTCCGCATAGCTTCAGCACTGTGGTCGTGGACGCTGCGGGTAACCGTAGCCCGGAAAGCACGCCGCTCGACTTCACCGTCGATACCTCGGCCGTGGCTATCAGCATCGAGCAAGCGACGGATAACGTCGGCCCGGTCCAGGATCCACTGGCCAGCGGCAGCGTCACCGATGACAGCACCCCGACCCTGAATGGCCAAGCCACCGCAGGCGGCACCGTCAACATCTACCTCGATGGCGTATTGCTGGCGAGCGGTGTACCGGTCAACGGCGCAGGTCGTTGGGAATACACCGTTGCACCCGCTCTGCCGGAAGGCAGCTATGCCTTTACCGCTACTGTTGTCACCGCCGCCGGTGGCGAAAGCGCACCGACTGCTGATTTCAACCTGGACATCGACCTGACGCCTTCGGCGGCGCCGACCATTGAAGACGTGCGTGATGACGTCGGTTCGGTCCAGGGTTCGTTGCTCGATGGCGCCACCACCGATGACACCACGCCGACCCTGTCGGGCCGCGGTGAAGCGGGCGACACCATCATTGTGCGCAACAACGGCATTGAAATTGATCGCGTCACCGTTCAACCGGATGGCACCTGGAGCTTCACGCCGAACCCGCCGCTCAACAATGGCTCGACCAACGAGTTTGATGTGATTGCGCAGGATCCGGCCGGTAACCAGAGCGCGCCGTCCGATTCGTGGACCGTGATCATCGACACCGTGGCCCCCGTGGCCCCGACCATCGACAGCGTGTTCGATGACCAGGGCACTTCCACCGGCAATATCCTGCCGGGCGACATCACCGACGATGCCCAGCCAGACATCAGCGGTCAGGCCGAGCCAAACACCACCGTCGTCATCTATGACAATGGCCTCGAAATCGGTCGCGCGCCGGTCGGTACCGATGGTCGCTGGACGTTCACTCCGACTCCGCCACTGCTCAACGGTCCACATGACCTGAGCGCAAGGGCCGAAGACGCCGCTGGCAACATCAGCGATCCGTCCAACAGCGTCGATTTCGAGCTTATTGCAGGCGGTACGCCACCCGCGCCAAGCATCACCGGCGTGTTCGATGACGTCGCCGATGTGGTTGGCAACATCATGCCCGGTCAAAGCACCAATGATACCGAGCCACAAGTCAGCGGTACGGCTGAGCCGTTCTCCACCGTGACCCTGTTCGCCAATGGCGTGGCAGTCGGTAGCATTGACGCCGATGCGATGGGCAACTGGACCATCACCCCGGTACCAGCACTGACCCCAGGCCTTAACAACCTGACCGCCACCGCCACCAACGCCGCCGGCAATGTCAGCCCGCCAACCGGTGATTACCCGATCACCGTGGATGTCACTCCGCCTGCGGCGGCAGATGCCAGCCAACTGGAAGATAACGTCGGCGCCATCGTCGGCCCGATCGCCAGCGGTAGCACCACCGATGACAGCACCCCGACCTACAGCGGTACTGCCGAGCCGAACACCACCCTGATCATTTACGACAACGGTGTGGAAATCGGCCGTGTACCGGTCGATGGCGCAGGTGACTGGACCTACACCCCGGCCCCTGCCCTGGCTGACGGTCCGCACAGCTTCAGCACTGTGGTCGTGGACGCTGCGGGTAACCGTAGCCCGCAAAGCACGCCGATCGACTTCACCGTCGATACCTCGGCCGTGGCTATCAGCATCGAGCAAGCGACGGATAACGTCGGCCCGGTCCAGGATCCACTGGCCAGCGGCAGCGTCACCGATGACACCACACCGACATTGAATGGCCAGGCCACCCCAGGTTCGACCGTCAATATCTACCTGGACGGTAATCTGCTGGCAACCGGTGTGCCGGTCAACGGCGCAGGTCGTTGGGAATACACCGTTGCACCCGCTCTGCCAGAGGGCAGCTATGCCTTTACCGCTACCGTTGTGACCGCCGCCGGTGGCGAAAGCGCACCGACTGCTGATTTCAACCTGGACATCGACCTGACGCCTTCGGCGCCGCCGACTATTGATGATGTGACGGATGATGTGGGCACCATCCAGGGGTCGTTGCCTGATGGTTCCACCACCGATGACACCACGCCGACGCTGTCGGGCCGTGGTGAAGCGGGCGACACCATCATTGTGCGCAACAACGGCGTTGAAATTGATCGCGTCACTGTTCAACCGGATGGTTCCTGGAGCTACACGCCTAACCCACCGCTGAACAATGGCTCGACCAACGAGTTCGATGTGATTGCGCAGGATCAGGCCGGTAACCAGAGCGCGCCGTCTGATTCGTGGACGGTGATTATTGATACCGAAGCGCCTACTACCTCGGCGATTGTCGAGAGCATGAGCAAGGACAGCGGTGCCGACAGTGGCGATTTCGTCACTAACGACGGCAGCGCTGGGCGTTTGATTCAGGGTTCGTTGACTGCGGCTTTGGTTGCGGGTGAGACGGTGCAGATCTCCACCGACGGTGGGGCTACCTGGCTTGATGTGTTGATGAATGCTGATGGTAGCTGGAGCTTCCTTGATCAGAACAGCCACACCGGGGACTGGACCATCCATACTCGGGTTTTGGATGCAGCAGGCAATGCCAATACCGTCGCTCAGGCTGTGACATTGGATACTTCGATTGTGACTCTTGACTTGATCGAATGGGATGGTGCGGATATCACTGTAAGCTTTGACGGAAGTACTCTGGCGGTAGGAGATAGTATTCACCTTATAGTCGACGGGCGAATCGTTCAGCATGAACTGACCCAGCCGGAAATTGATGGAGGGAGCGCGATTATTACTGGACCGGTAGGTACAAGTGGCAATCCGACCTCTATTCAAGGTGCATTGGTCGATGCTGCCGGAAACGTGTCGGAGTATCGAAGTGCTTCCAAGAGCGTGACCTACGATATTGCACAAGACTTCAACGGCGTACCGGCACAAGCGCTGCCAACTGGTACAAGGGTCAGTCTTAATGGGTTCGATGTGGTTTCTGTTGCTGTTGGGACGGGCTTTTCTCAGCAAATAGGTATAACAACCGATTCTGTTTCTGATCGTCCTACCACTAATGCGCTTGAAATCACCGGAACGGTACGATTGGAGCTGACCGGTCAACCAGCAAACGTTGTTTCCTTCAATGTCGGTGATTTGACCAACAATGCTATGTTTACCGCCATATTCCACAATGCAGCTGGTGATGAGGTTTACCGTGCGCATTTGACAGTCGCGGGAGGGACTCGTGGAACTGTTACCACTGAATTGCCTTATGGCGAGGAGTTCTCCTCCGTCACACTGACAATAGGCGGGGCGGATCAGTACATATGGGTGGACGATATCAACTTTGGTCGATTCGACTACACAGATTCTGGTGGTGTATCGGGTCCAGAAACTAATCAAAGCATCATCGAAGCTGCAGGGTACTTCGGTGGCAACGCGGACAACATCTTTTCAATTGCTGATGTCGGGTTACTTAACAATGTTGACAGCATCATCAATGGCGGCGGCTCCGTCGATACATTGCGAATTACCGGTGCCGGCCAACTTCTTGATCTCAACTCTATTGCGGGAAAACTTGAATCGATCGAAATCATCGACCTCACCGGCACCGGCAACAACACCCTGAACCTCAACCTGGGCGATGTTCTGGAATTGGGCGAATCTTCGCTCTTCACCGAAGACGAGTCCGTCCAGATGATGATCAAAGGCAACGCCGGCGACGTCGTCAACCTCGACGACCTGTTGGCCGACGGTACCGACCCGGGTGATTGGGCAGGTCAAGGCCAGGTGATTGTGGAAGGCGTGACGTACAACGTGTTCCAACACTCCTCACTCGATGCCCAGTTGCTGGTGCAGGACGGGGTAACCACCAACCTGGTGTAAACGCGAACACCGTGCGCAGGCCTGGCCTGCGTACGGCTTGCGTTGCCAAACGGTTGGCCTGGCCAGCCTCAACTCATTCAATAGCTGCGGGCGCCTGCGGGTGCCCACGGTGGAGTCATGATCATGTTTAAACGTATAAACATCTTTAACGTCGCAGTACTGAGTGTGGCCCTGGCCAGTGCCCAGTTCGCCACGGCCGAGGAGTTCAAGCCCGGCGTTGTGTCGAGCAAGGTCTTCGGCACTCAATACACCCCCGTGGCACCGGTTTCCGAGCGTCAGGTGCAAGTGGTGTATTACCGCGCCAATGGCATGGGCACCCAGCAGGGCGCCGCCCATGTGTATGTGGACCGCGAGTTTCACGCCGGCCTGTTGCCGGGTGGCTTCAGCAGCTTTTGCGTCGCGCCGGGCAATCACAGCCTGGGCGCCTACGTAAAAGACGCGCCGCAGTACAAAGGCAAGAGCACCGACGTGTTCTCGGCCAACCTGGAAGGCGGCAAGACCTACTTCCTGCAAGTACGCGAAGACGGCTACGGCGCGCCGCAAGCCGTGACTCGCGTAGAAGCCGAACGTGCGCTGATGGGGATGCGCAAGCAAGTCCAGGCGCTGTCCCGCGCTTCGACCGTGCAGGCCTGTGACTACCTGCCGATGCCGGTGCAAGCGCAGTACAAGGACTACGCCTTGTCCGGTGACGTGCTGTTTGCCTTCGGCAAATCCGGTACCCAGGACATTACGTTCAAGGGCCGCGAAGCCATTCGCCAACTGGTCACTCAGTTGAAGCAGGAAAACGCCAACCTGGACCGTGTTGAAGTGGTCGGCCATACCGATGCTATCGGCTCCACCGCCTCCAACTACACCCTGGGCCTCAAGCGTGCACAGACCGTGCGCAGCCTGTTGCTCGACGGCGGCTTGCGCGCCTCGTCGGTCACCGCCAGCAGTGCCGGTTCCGATCAGCCAGTGAGCAACGCGTGCAACGGCTCGCGTTCCGAGCAGATCGCCTGCTACGCCGTTGACCGTCGTGTGGTGGTGCGGGTCGATACGCGCAACTGATACACACACCTGATACTCCCAGGCAGATTCCCCTCTCCTGGTTTTAACCCGATGCACGGATGGCGTCGGGTTTTTTTTGCCTGCTCAAAGGCCGCTGTTGAAAATCCCTCCTACAGGGACGGGGTAATCATCTGGCCTGTTTGGGCGTTTCTGAGACGTGTCTTATAGCTGCACAAGGTGCGCCGTCGGATAATTCCGACTCAAACGGTTGGTCCTCAACACCAGCCCCATTCTGTTTTTTTTCCCAGGGCCCGATGTTGGCGTTGGCGATGGAACCACGATGACACTCATGCGAAACACAACACTGGCGGGCCTGCTGACAGGCGCCACCTTACTGGCAAGCTATCCCGCATTGGCGCAGGAGCCCAAGGCCGGTCAAGTGGCGGGGCGGGTGTTCTATGCCGCTTATATACCGCCGCCGCCGGTGGCGGTGGACCAGACGCAGGTGGTGTATTACCGCAGCAAGGACGGCGTGCAACGCGCCGGTGCCGCCCATGTGTATATCGACCGGGAGTTCCACACCGGCCTGCTGCCCGGCGGCTTCACCAGCTTCTGCCTGGCCCCCGGCAGCCATACGCTGGGTGCTTACCTGAACGATGCGCCGACCTACAAAGGAAAAACCACGGACCTGTACCTGGCCAACCTGGAAGGCGGGCGCACCTACTACCTGAAAGTGCGTGAAGACGGCGGTACCTTCCCGATGCCGTTGAACCGCGAAGAGGCCGAGCGCGAGCTGAAGGCCACGCGTTCACAGATGCATGCGTTGTCGCGTGCCACCAACGTCGAGGCCTGTCGCTATTACGAGTATTTGAAGGACGATGAGCGCTTCAAGCACTACACCTTGGCCAGCGATGTGCTGTTTGCCCATGGCAAGTCCGACTACCGCGATATCAGCACGGCGGGGCGCACTGCCATCGAGCGTTTGCTGGGTGAGTTGCAGCGCGATGAAGCGCAAATCAAACAGGTCCGGGTGACGGGCCATACCGACCCGTTCGGCACCGCCAGCGACAACCAACTGCTGGGCGAGCGACGAGCCCATACCGTGCGCCAGATGCTGGTGGACGGTGGCAT
This sequence comes from Pseudomonas sp. R11-23-07, assembly GCF_003852295.1. Taxonomy (NCBI): domain Bacteria; kingdom Pseudomonadati; phylum Pseudomonadota; class Gammaproteobacteria; order Pseudomonadales; family Pseudomonadaceae; genus Pseudomonas; species Pseudomonas sp. R11-23-07. The sequence goes on along the minus strand of NZ_CP027761.1, from coordinate 4,690,483 downwards.
GGCCGAGTCGATCCTCAGTACCGACAGCGCCGGCAGCCGCGAACCGGTGGTACATACCTGCTACGGACCACGGCTGGAACAGATCAATTGCTATGCCCCGAACCGCCGCGTGGCGATTCGCGTGGAGCTTGACCGCGCCGAGCCATGAGTCAGCCCCCGCAGGGGCTTCATCGCGCTTGTTGGCGTGGCTTGTTTGGCGGATTGGCATCCGCTACGAACCCGCTCTCAAGAAGCATCGCTTCTTGATTTACCGTCGTACTTGAACCCCAGGTACGACGGTTTTTTTTACTTTGAATTTACCCCTGACTCAATGCCGGGCTGAATCAAAAGCGCCTGAAGACCGCACGCTGATGTCTGTAGCCTCCGGGGGCCGCTACGTCGGAATGCCGCCCAGCCCCATCTCGGCCTCCTGCCTCGCCAGAGGCTACAAGACGCAGGTCAAAGACTGGCCAGCAATTGTTCTTCCAGTACCTGCATGGCGCTCAAGATCCGCTTGACCTGTTGATCGCAGGCCGGCGCATCACACAGAGTTGCCGATGCCTCCAGCGCCACGCAGGCATCAACCATCTCCACGGCATGGGCCATGTGCGCACCACCCTTGATTTTGTGGGCCAGGCTGACCATTTTTTCGAATTCGTTATCGAGCCTGAGCTGTTCAAGTCGAGCGCCATCGGCCCCGTTGGTGGTAATGAACTCGTTGACCAGGGACGCATAGGCCTCGGGCGCCAGGGCTTTGAGCTTCTGCAGCTCGCTGCCCTTGACGCGGGAGGCATTCTCCCGGCGTTCGACCTCGGCCGAGACGTTGCCGATATGCTGGGTCAGGGCTTCGATGCCCAGGGGTTTGAACAGGCATTGGGTCATGCCAGCGTCCAGGCAGTCCTGGATGATGTGCGACTGGGCGTGGGCGGTAAGGCCGAAGACTGGATGGGCGCCGAGCGCGCGGGATTGTTCGCTCTCGCGCATCTGCCGGGTCAGTTCATAGCCGTCCATATGAGGCATGTTGCAGTCGGTGATGGTCAGGTCGAAGGGCGGCTGGGCCTGTTTCCACTCGGCCAACGCGGTCTCGCCGTTGTCGCAGGCCACGGCGCGATGGCCCAGGTATTCGATTTGCTGGCAAAGCAACAGGCGATTAGGCGCATGGTCTTCCACCACCAGAATCTTCAGGCTGCGGCCCGTTTGAGTCGGGGCCGCCATGGGGACGAGGGCGGGCGCCAGAGCTGATCGCTCAGCCGTGAACCGAAGCTGGAAGCACGAACCCTTACCGGGTTGGCTGTCAACGCTCAGCCGGGCATCGATCAGTGTCGCCACGCGGGTACAGATGCTCAAGCCCAAGCCGGTACTGCGCCCACTGATGGTATCGGCGGGCGCCACTTGAACGAAGGGCTCGAAGATCGCCTTTTTCTGCTGCTCGTTCAACCCACATCCTGAGTCACGCACCTCGATCAGGTAGCTGCCAAAACCTGTCGCGGCATCGTCGGGCAGCTGTTTCAAGGACAGCTCGACAAAGCCTTGTTGGGTGAACTTGATGGCGTTGCTGATCAGGTTCGCGACGATCTGGTCCAGCATCAGCGTGTCGATGATCACCTGCTGATCACGGGCCTCCAGCAGCAGGTCGAAGCGCAGCCCTTTATTGTGCGCGTTGACCTGGAACAGCTTGTGAATGGAGCGCAGCTGTTCGCCGAGTTGGGTCGGGCGCGGGGACGGCTGCATGGCGCCGGCCTCGATTTTCGACAGGTCCAGAATGTCGCCGATCAACGACAGCAACGACTGCGCCGATTGATGCGCCACGGTGAGGTTTTCATCGATCTGTTGCGGGGTGCCACCGCGCACGCGAAGCATCTCGATCAACCCGATCAGCGCGCTGATGGGCGTGCGAATTTCATGGCTCATGCTTGCCAGGAAAATCGATTTGGAATCGTTGGCCTCATCAGCGGCCTCCAGAGCCTGCTGCAACTGTTGCGTCAATTGTTCACGTTCGCTGATGTCCAGCCAGCCGCCGATCACCCCCGAAAACTCTCCCGCGCTGCTCTGGTAGGGCAGGGTCCAGTGATAGATCCGGTGTTGGCGGCCTTTGACGTCGATTTCCAGGTCCGCAAATGTCGGTTCACCGTGACGTTCGGTGTCCTGATAGAGTTTTTGGTACTGGCGACTCAACTGCGGTGAGATGACGCCGGCGTCGAGCAGGGTCTTGCCGATCACCTCTTCCGGCGTCGTCTGTAAAAACTCCAGATAGGCGCGATTGCAGTGAGCCAGCCGTCCGGCCTTGTCTCGTACATACAGGGCGATGGGGGAACCGTCGATCAGGGTTTTGCTGAAGGCCAACTGGTCACTGAGGGCCAATTCGGCACTCCGCCGTTTCTTGATCTGGATCTGCAGGTAGTAGTTCCACACCAGAAACGCGAGGACGAAGGCGATGGCCACACCGACGACTTTATAAACGTCGTCCTTATAGGTATTCCATGAACTGGAGACCGCTGGGGCCGCATGATTGCGCCAGCGGTCGCTCAAGGTCTTGAGCTCCTCGGGAGGAATGCCCAGCAGCACCTTGTTGATGATGCTTTTCAGAGGAAGGTCGTCGGCACTGACTGCCATCGAAACCCGTGCCGGAGTGGGGCCGATCACGGCAGCAATCTTAAGATCCTGCTGGAAATGGTGCTTGATAAAGTAGTCGGCACCGAAGCGGGTATGCACGCTGGCATCGACGTCACCGTCAGACAGCAGTTCAATGCCGCGCACCGCCGTGGGGACCGGAATCTGGATGATTTCAGGGTGGTACCGAGCCAGCCATTGCGACAGTGGGTTGCCGGTAGCCACGGCCAGGCGTTTGCCCTTGAGGTCTTCAAGGCCTTTAATCTGCCCCCCTGAGCGGCTTACTGCGACAAAGGGGCTTATCAGATAGGGCCGTGTGTATTGCTCGGGGGAAAGTCGTAAATCGCCAATGCTCACGGCGGCGATAAGCTCCGCCTGGCCTTCCTCCAGTTGCTTGATCATGTTGGGGAGGCTGTTGCCGCCAATAATTTCAAACTCCAGCCCGGTACGCTGGCTGACGATTTTCAACAAATCCGCCCCCAGGCCCTGGAGTCGGTCCTGATCATCGAAAAACGTCAGGGGCGCGTAGGAGCCGGCCACCAGCACCTTGACCTTGCGATGGGCTGCGAGCCAGGCCGTTTGCTCGGCATCCAGGTTCAGCGGCGGTTGCTCGACCACGAAGTTATTGCTCAGCCCCCAGCGCGTGGTGATCCGCATCATGTCGGCGGGGGAGATGGCGTCCAGTGCGCTGTTGATGGCGGCCAGTAGCTGGGGTTGGCGGTCGCTGACGGCGAAGTTGATATCGGCGGAGGTGGAGAGGGCGTCGCCGGAAATATACACATCATTGCTGTAGAGCAACCTGATCAGGAATTCGGCCGTGATGGCGTCGGTCCAGAACGCATCGGCCTGGTCATAGACCAGCGAGGCAAGGCTGTTGAGATGGTTGGAATACTGAATCAGGGTCGCGTTCGGGTACTGCTTGTGTAAAAGCGCGCCGACCGTATCGTCGCCCACGTAAGCCAGGCGCTGTCCACTCAGGTCCGCCGAGGGCAGCTGGGTTTCGCCTATATGCCGGACAATCACCTTGCGGTTCAACAAGTAAGGCCTGGACTGGGTAATTGCGCCGTCCTGGCCTTCACTGACGTCATGCAGCGCCACCATGTCGACCTGGCCTTGCTCAAGCGCCTCCCTGGCCTTGGCCCGGGTCGCGTAACGCCAGATTTTCATGCGCAGCCCGGTGGCCTCGCGCACCACGTTCAGGTAGTCGGCCGTGACGCCTTCGAATTGATCTTGCTCGAACCCCATGTGCAAGGGGGGTAACGCGCCGCTCCAGATCGCCACATTGACCAGGGGGTCGGTAGCCAGCCAGGCTTTGGTGTGTGGATCAAACTCCACATGAGGGGCAGTGAGCGGGGCGTTGACCAATAACTCCACGAGCGCGGGAGGCCGCGCCTGTGCATTCACCGAAAACAATAAAACCAGGAGCACCGACCAGCAGGCGACGGAAAAATCAGGCGTTTTCAAAGCATCTGTTCCCTTGAGGCATTGATAGCCAAGCCCGCAGAGGGTGCGCGTCACCCTCAGGCATGGTTCTGGCACATTCCATGCCGGCTGCTATTTGTTTGGCTGACGCCGTCGGGACACGGCGATCAACTCCCGGTGCGCAACCATCGGGCCAATGTACCAGCTCCCGCATATTGACGCAGGATGGACTGGTAGCCGTCAAAGCGATTGGTGATCTCGCTGACCTGATTGCTGTAGTGCTCGTTTTCGGCGCTGAGCACATCGAGCAAGGTGCGCTTGCCCAGGTGGTGCCACTGCTGGAAAAAGTCTTCGCGAATCCGCCCCGACTCGTTTGTCAGTTCACGGTACAGCTCCGAGCGTTCAAGCATGGTGCGTGCATCGTGGTCGGCGGTGCGGATACGGAACTCCAGGTCACGGCGTTGTTGATCGACTTCATAGCGACTGGCATCGGCGCGTTGCAACGCGGCGCGTTCGGCGGCGCGGGTCGAGCCACCACGGAAGGCGCCCCAGGTCACCGACAAGTTGGTTTGCCAGGGTTGTTCGCGGCCCAGGGTGTCTTCGGCGGTGCTTTTGCTGATGACCCAGTTCAACTGCGGCAACCCGCCGGCACGCACGGCTTTGGCTTGCAGTTCGGCGGACTCCGTTTCGGCGGTGGCCTTGCGGATGGTCGGGTGTTCCTTGGCGTCGTTCAGCAGCAAGTCGAGGTTGGCCAGGCGAATGTTCCATTCCGTCGTGCGCGGGATGGCTACCGGGCGGTCGCCCACCAGTTTGCGCAGGGTGATTTCGGCATCCTTGGCCTTGGCATTGGCCGAGTCACGCAAGGCTTGTGCCTGCAGCATACGGGCCTTGGCCTGGGTCAACTCGCTGGAGCGGCCTCTGTCGACGGCGACGATACCGGCGAGCATTTTGACCAGCTCATTCATGCGGTCGGCAAATTGCTGGCTGAGGTCGACAATGATCCGCTGTTTGCCCAACTCGATCATGGTGGTGACCACTTCATAGCCCAGGGTTTCCTTTTCCGACTCCAGGCTTTCATCGGCGGCGTGGGACAGGCGTTTACGGCTGTCGATCGAGTGCCGGATGCGCCCCCAGTCGTACACGGGTGTGGTGACGGCCAGGTTGATGCCGCCGCTGCCGGTCTCGGCATCGGAGCCTTTGCCGAAATTGACCGGTGAGGTCTGGGTGCCAATGTCGACTTGTGGCCAGCGTTGGCCTTCGGCTTCGGCGATATCTTCTTCAGCGGCCTGTTGTTCGGCCTTGGCACGGAAAATCGTCGGCGCACGCTCGATGGCGGCTTCCACGGCGCGATTGAATACGGCACGAAGCTCGGCTTCGGAAGGGCCGGAAATGTAAGTGCCCTCGCCACGCCGGGCGGCCAGGCGTGGTGGCAATGCGGCCAATGAGAGGGCCGAGACACTGTGGACTTGCTGTTCGGCCTCACGTATTGCCCTCGACGCCGGGGGGGCGGCGTTTACGGCAGGTTTGCCCGCATAGGCAGGCGCGACCGGCGCGGAAGTGGACGCCGGGCGTGGGAGCGCAATCGTGCGGTCGGCGGTGGCTGCGGAAGCGGGCTCGAAGGTGAGCACGTCGTTGGCCTTTCGCCCAGCGGGTGCCGCTGCGGCAGGTCGTGCCGGTTTGGCGTCGGCCGTCATCGGCTTGAACTCAAGCGTCCCCCGTGCGGCCGGCGTAGACACGGGGGCCGGCGCTGGATTGAACGAGGCGAGCTCGCTGTCGCGGCGATTGACGGTAGCGCTGCGTTGCGGTGCCGTCACGGGCGCCGCTGCGGGTTTTTTTTCTAACGGCGCCGCCGGCTTCTGCGGTGCGACCGGCATAAACGTCAGCAACTCTTCGGCTATGGCTTGTTGAGCGATCACGCCACCGAACAGGCAGCACGACACTAACCAGGCGGCCGGGGTCAATCGAAAACGGCGTTGCTTGGAAACAGTCATGCTTATCGCTCCCGGAAGGCTTCACGTGCCTTGAGCACGGGTTTGAGCAGGTAGTCGAGAATGGTCTTTTCACCGGTGCGTACTTCCACCGAAGCAACCATCCCTGGAATGATCGGCAAGGAGCGGCCACCGGCTTCCAGGTTGCTGCTTTCGGTCAGGACCAGGACGCGGTAATAGGTGTCATCGGGCCGGCCGGCCGCGGCTTTCTGATCATCTTTCAGGGTGTCGGGGCTGATATGTTCAACGTGGCCCTTGAGGCCGCCATAAATGGCGTAGTCATAGGCGGTGATCTTCACCGTTGCGGGTAGACCGGGCCGCAGAAACGCGACATCGGCGGGGCGAATCTTGCCTTCCACCAGCAACTGGTCTTCCAGCGGGACGATTTCCAGGATCGGCTCACCGGGCTGGATAACCCCGCCGCGCGTGTTCACTCGTACGTTCTTCACGGTGCCGCGCACCGGCGCATTGATGGTGGTGCGCTCGACCACGTCTGCTCGCCCCACCAGGTTCTCGGTGGTCTGGGACAGTTCCAGCTCGAACTTGGCCAGTTCGGAGTTGGCCTCGGCCTGGTAGCGGTTAATGCGCTCGACGATTTGCGACTTGATCTCGTTGGCCGAGCGTCGCATACGCAGGATCTCGACTTCGGACATCAAGCCTTTGGCCGCCAAAGGTTCAGCCAGCTGGATCTCCCGGGCCGACAACGAATAGCTGCGTTGCAGGGCGGCGAGGCTTTCGTCCAGGGCGTTTTTGCGCGCCCGGTAGGCTTGTTGCTCCTGTAGGACGACGGCCGGGTCGGTCATCACTTGTTCGTCGAACTCCAGGGGTTGTTGATACGCCTCGGCCCGCAGACGGGTGATGCTTGCCTTCAGGCCGATGACCTTGGACAGGGTCTCGCGATAGCTGGCCTGGGCTCGGGTCGGGTCGATCTTGAGCAGGATCTGGTCCTTCTCCACGATGTCGCCTTCACGCACATTCATCTCGGCCAGAATCCCGCCTTCCAGGCTTTGAATCACCTGTTCACGGCTTTTTGAAATAATCTTCGCCTCGCCCAGGGTGATTTCCTCGACACGGGCGAAATACGCCCAGACCAGCCCACCGACCAACACGGCTGCGATGAGCTGAAGAATCAGGCGCGAGCCCGGTGTGGTTTGTGCCAGCAGTGACTCCTGAACGTCATTCATGAACGCGGCGTCGCCAGGCATCAGTGCCGAGGCGGGTTCACCCCGGCCAAATAGTTTCTTGATCATTGTTCTGTCACCGCAGGTTGTTCCGGGGTTAGGGCAGGCGTTGCCTGGGCGTCGTTGTTACGGATGGCGTCCGGGGTCGTAACCCGTTGAGGTGCGACAGGGCGTGCCGGGCCGATGTTGGCGTGGGTACGCGGCTTGGCCGGCGCGGCGGCGGCCGGTTTTGCCGCAGCCTTGGCCGTGTTGCCATTGAGGGCCTCAAGGATGGTGTCCTTGGGGCCGTCAGCGGTGACCTTGCCGTCATCGACAATAATGATTCGCTCCACCAGCGACAGCAGGGACGGGCGGTGAGTGACCACTACCAACGTCTGGCCTACGGTGGCGCGCTTGAGGTGTTCGAGAAACTGCACTTCGGTCTGGCCGTCCATCGCGCTGGTGGGTTCATCCAGCAACAGCAGGCTGGGCCGCGCCAGCAAGCTTCGCGCCAGGGACACCAACTGACGCTGGCCGCCTGACAGGCCTTCGCCCATCTCGCCGATCGGCAGGTTGATACCTTTGGGATGGCGCCCTGCGACATGGTCCAGCCCGGTCAGGCGGATCACCCGAAGGAACTCCTCGGCTGTCGCTTCGGGCCGGCCGATCATCACGTTTTCGCGCAGGGTGCCGTAGAACAGGCGCGCATCCTGGCCGACATAACCAACGGCTCTGCGCCAGTCCGCCGGGTCGATCTGGTTGACATCCAGGCCATCGGCAAACATTTGCCCACTGACCGGCAGATACAAGCGCGCCATGACCCGCAGCAGGGTGGATTTGCCGCTGCCGATGCGCCCCAGAATCGCCACGCGTTCGCCGGGCTTGATGACCAGGTTGATGCCTTGCAGCACGGCCGGGTTGGGTTGCATCGGTGGCGCCGGGTACGAAAACCCGATGTTCTTGAGGCTGATCTGACCCGTGATATCGGGCTTGGGCAGGTACTCGCGGGAAACATCGCGGTCCACCGGCATGGCCATCAGGCCGTTGAGCGAGCTCATCGCTGCCTTGGCCTGCTGGAAACGCAAGGCCAGGCCGACCACCTGGCTCAGTGGCGCAGTGGCCCGGCCGGCAAGCATCACGGTGGCAATCAGCGCACCCATGGTCAGGTCGCCGGCATCGATCAGGTAAACACCGATGACGATCAGCGCCACGGTCTGGATCTGCTGGAAGAAGGCCACGCTGCCGGAGGCCATGCTGGACAGTTCGCGCGATTTCATCGAGGTGTTGGCGGCCAGCGCGCTAAAGGTTTTCCAGCGGCGCTGCATGTAGGCTTCGCCACCGATGGCTTTGAGGGTTTCCAGGCCTTCCACGGATTCGATCAACACCCCTTGCTTGAGGGACGCTTCACGCAGGTTTTCTTTCATGGTGCGGGCCAGCGGCCATTGGATGCCCACGCTGATGATCAGGATCAGTGGGATCAACAGCAGCGGCACCCAGCCCAATGGGCCGCCTACGGCAAAAATCACCGCGACGAACAACAGCACGAAGGGCAGGTCGGAAATGGTCGCCAGGGTGGCCGACGTGGCGAAGTCGCGAACCGATTCGAATTCGCGCAGCTGGTTGGCAAACGAGCCGGAGGAGGCGGGTTTGTGCTCCATCTGGATCGACAGCGCCTGGCGAAACAGCATCGTGCCGAGCACCAGGTCGGCTTTTTTTCCCGCGAGGTCCAGCAAGTGTGCCCGCACATAACGCGCGATGGCCTCGAAGACCATGGCCACCACCACGCCGATGGCCAGCGACCACAGCGTGATAAACGCCTGGTTGGGCACGACGCGGTCGTAGACGTTCATGGTAAAGAAGATGCTGGCCAGGGCTAGCACGTTGATCAACACCGCCCCGATGGCCGCGCTGCGGTAATAGCGACGATAACGCCACAGCGTGGAGAACAGCCAGTGACCGGCGGCTTGGGGTGTTTCATCGCCGGCGCGCACGTCGATCTTGGCTTTTGGCTTCATGAGAATGGCGAAGCCGGTGTACAGCTCATCCATGGCCGTCTGGTCGACTTCGACCGGCTCGCTGCTGATTTCTGGCAGGACAACCTGGTAACGACAGGCGCGTTTGTCCTCGGCTTCGGTGTCGAGGTGGTAGCCCAGCAAAATACAGCCGCCGCGATCCTTGCGCAGCAGAATGATCGGCATCAGTTGTTTGGGCAGCACTCGCACAGGCCGCTCCACCATCCCGGCAGTCAGCCCGGCATTGGCCAGGCTGCGCATTGCCAGGGAAGGCGTCAGCAGGCCGACTTTAGGTAAACCGGCCGTCAGCGCCTGAGGCGACTTGCCCAGGTTGTAGTGATCACACATCCAGGACACGCTCTGTAACAGCGTGTCCTGGATCTGTGTTTGAGGCGCAGGCATCGCCTGGGCGTCCACGTCTTTTTCAACGGGCGCGCTATGAGTAGCCATCAGATTCGGTCCTGGGCTGGGCCCGCCTGGTGGCGAGCTTATCGGCGTGTGTATGCAGGGGGACGCCTGGATGAAACGGCGTTTTGATGAGGTGTAAAACGTCTCCCGACCATTGAGATAATTCTGATCGCTGAGTGGGCATGTGTGAACGAGACTTGTCCCAAAAGCGCTGGGAGCCAGTGCGCTGGGTATGCATTCGAAAATGTCGGCTGGGTAGTTTTTGAAGGTCTTTTGGCGGGCACAACGGGGGATGGTTTATCTTCGTAACGTTATGAAAAATCAGGACCTACACTGCGCATGATGACGCGTCGAAACCTTTTTAATAATCGGGGTGATAGGCAAAACTATTGGAAGTTATCTTTCATTCCACATTTAGGATAACGTGCTACTGGCAACGTGAATTTGTAGGAAAGTTCCGAACCCATTGCCAGACTTGTGGAGTCCTGAAAATGAAGTGGTCGGTTGTTTCACCCCTGCGGATTGTTCTGCTCGACGATCACGCTCTAATCAGAGAGGGCCTTAACGTTCGGCTTTCCGCAGAGTCGGATCTGAAGGTAGTAGGGGTTTATTCGGGCAGTGCCGGATTGCTGGAAGCATTGCGCACCGAGCCCGCCGATCTGTTGATCCTCGACTACCAGCTCAGTGATGGCGAACTGGACGGCTTACGGTTGATTCAGTTGTTGCGCAGTCATTATCCCGAGTTGCGTATCCTGATTTTTTCTTCCGTGGAACGGCCTGCCACGGTCAATATGGCGATTCGTGCGGGGGCCAACGGCTTTTTCGGAAAGTCGCAGGAAACTGAGGAATTGGTGTTTGCTGTCAGGACGGTCGCGTTGGATCGTTTGTACCTTTCCCCGTCTATGGCCGCTGAACTGGATTCGACACCCAAGATGCCAGCCCCTGCGCTTTCTGGCGCGCAAGAGGTAGACGTCGATGGCCGCGACCCGCTGATCGATTATCCAGCACTGTCGCCCAAGGAACGTGAGGTGTTGAGTTGCTGCTTGGGAGGAATGTCAGTCTCTCAGATCGCTATCAAGTTTCTGCGCAGCCGCAAGACCATCAGCGGGCAGAAACAGGCGGCCCTGCGCAAGTTGAACGTGCGTACGGACACTGAACTGTTCAAGTTGCACCTGGACCTTAAAGACATCTGAAGGCCGCGCGCGGGTGTCACGATTTGGCGAGGTTGTTACGTTTTGCCAAGTCGTAGAGGTCCAGCAGCGTATTGGCATTGAGTTTGGTCAAAATGCGGGTTTTATAGGTGCTGATAGTTTTGCCGCTCAGTGACATGCGTTCGGCAATCTGCTTATTGCTCAGCCCTTGCGTCAAATACTGTAAAACGCCAAGTTCCCGCACAGACAGACTTCTGAGCAGCTCTTCTTCCTGATCCGTACCCGCTTCACGACGGGTGAGGCAAAATGCCGAATCAGGGAAATAGGTATGCCCGTTCTTTACCGCCCGCATTGCGTTGATCAACTCGCACAGATCATCGTGTTTGGCGACGAACCCATGAGCCCCGGCTTCCATGCAGCGCATCGCAATGTGGTTTGAAATCTGTGCGGTCAACACAATGATCTTGACCGGCTGACGCAGGCCAATCAGGCGGCTGATCACGGTCAGTCCGTCAACTTTGGGCAGCCCTATATCGAGTATCACGGTCCCTGGCTGAAGTTCGCGGATGAGGTCCACGGCATCCGCGCCATTTCCTGCTTCCCCGACGACTTTGTAACCTTCACCCTCCAACAGGATGCGCAGCGTCATACGAACAACGGGGTGGTCGTCGACAATTATTACGTGATTGTTCATGGGAACGTCGCTTTAGAAAGTAATTTGAAAGGTTTATGACTGAAAGCCTGTTGGGTGGCAATTACAGACGGTATTTTTGAGACAAGTCTTGAACCCCATGACGACCATGGTGGTGTACTTATATAGAAGTTGCAGGCGTGGCGTGCGACAACGTGAGTGGCTGCTTTATATCGGTAATGAGTACGGTCGGTATTTTCGATTCTAATGGTGTACATAAAAAATATGCTCGCCAATCGTTGCGGTCTTCTTCAACGAAGTGCGCCAGATGGGTCGCACTGTCCGTGCATGAAAATGCGTTGCACCGTGGGTCATATCTTCATGATGGCCCGCGACAACCCGGTTCGCGACACGCTTGGCGTTCGCCCATGCGGCGGATTCGCTTGGCAATGATGGGTTGGCACGGCGGGTCCAGGAGAACTGATTTCTTTCATACACCACTTGGCAAACGCTGGAGGCCTGCCAGTCGGCGCGGTTCATCGTCACCATGGCAACCGCGATCTGCCCATCAAGCGGTTCGCCGCGGGCTTCATGATAAATATTGAGTGCAAGGCACATCAAAGCGTTTTGCAAAGTCATTTAGAAGTTCTCTGACGCTGATCGCAGCACTGGGCTTCAACGGGCTTTAGAGGGAATATGCAGGCGCCGATTGTGTAGACGCGAGCATAGGCAGGCTATAAGAACTGTCTCAAACCTCTGGCGAGGTGCAATACCGATAAACTAAGTAAAAAGAGAGTTGAATGTTCGCAGGGGCCAATTGAGTTCGGCGCTAAGTGTGTGCTGACTGTATTTAGAGCGGGTTCAAATACATGTTGTTATAAGTAATTAGCCGGACCCGGTAGCGCCCTGGGGCCGGCTTAGGGGATTTAGCAGCGGAGTCTCACCCCGCATTGCCGCTCACGCTCTCCAGGGCATCGGTGTCCTAAAGAGTGGTAGCATCCGGCCCTGGAGTGGCTCGTAGCGGCAAAAGTCTATTACGTAGCCATCTACCGAAAGCTTCTGAAATATTGCGCCCGTCCACGTCTGGGCTGGCCCCTTTGAGACGCGTCCCAATGCCTGCAAGCCCTCATGCAGGGTTCCCAACTCTACTGGCGACCGTCAAAATGAAATCACAGTTTCATCCCGCCAGGGTTGTCGCCCTGGTTTTTTTGGTCACGGTACTGGTAGGCACTGCCCTTCTGATGCTTCCGATATCCCGCACTGAAGGTGTGGGGGCACCGTGGGTGACGGCATTGTTTACGGCCGTATCGGCTGTATGCGTTACAGGGCTGGTGGTGGTGGATACCGGCACATATTGGTCGACTTTTGGTCAGTCGCTCATTCTGCTGCTATTTCAGCTTGGTGGCTTTGGCATGATGACCATCGCGACCCTACTCGGCCTGATGGTCAATCACTCCTTTCGCCTGCGGACCAAAATGGCCGCTCAGGTTGAGTCGCGCTCGCTGGGAATGGGCGATATTGCCAGCGTGGCCAAGCTGGTTCTGGTGGTAACTTTCGGCCTGGAGCTCATCATTACCGTGATGCTGACCCTCAGGTTACATCTGAGCTATGGGCTGTCGTGGACTGAGGCGGCATGGAGCGGACTATTTCATGCCGTGTCGGCGTTCAATAACGCAGGTTTTTCCATTCACTCCGACAGCCTGATGCGCTATGCCACTGATGCGTTGATCCTGCTACCGGTGATGATGGCGATTGTGATTGGTGGGATCGGCTTTCCAGTCCTGCATGACATGCGTAGTAAATTCAAGGATTCGCGGCATTGGTCACTGCATACCAAACTCACCGTTGTTGGCACGCTTATATTGCTGCTGGTGGGTTTTTTCACGCTGTTGGTGTTTGAGTGGTCTAACTCAGCCACACTCAAGCCCATGCCTGTGGCCGATAAAATTCTCTCGGCTGCATTTGCGTCTGTTTCTGCGCGTACTGCCGGGTTCAACTCGATTGATATCGGTGCGTTGACTCAAGAAAGTTGGGCGTTGCACTACTTCTTGATGTTTATCGGAGGAGGCAGCGCGGGTACTGCAGGTGGCGTCAAAGTGGGGACTGTGGCTATCTTGGCATTGATGGTAATCGCTGAAATTCGTGGCCGTAATGACAGCCAAGCATTTGGCCGCAGAGTCGGTACTTCGGCGCAGCGCCAGGCCATCACGATACTGGTACTGAGCAGTACCATGGTTGTACTGGGAACCCTGGTTATCCTGCGCGACACCGGTCTACCAATCGGCCAGGTCATATTCGAAGTCATCTCGGCGTTTGGCACCGTCGGTCTGTCCACCGGTATCACTGCGGACCTTCCCGAATCGAGCCAGTTGATGCTGACTCTGCTGATGTATGTCGGGCGTGTTGGAACGATTACTTTTGCAGCGTCACTGGCCCTGGGCGAACATCGCATGCCCTACCGCTACCCTGAGGAACATCCCATTGTTGGCTAAATTTCTGTTTACGGATCAGTTTGCTTTTTCCAAAGGCGATAGCGTTGTGGTGATTGGCCTGGGCCGATTCGGAAGTTCCGTGGCCCAATCACTGATGCGGTTGGGTCACGATGTGATGGGCATCGACAGGGACGCTGATCCGGTCCATGACTGCGCTGATATCCTGAGTCATGCAGTCCAGGCTGACTCCACCAACCTCGCGGTCTTACGCCAACTGGGCGTTGCTGACTTTGCCCACGCTATCGTGGGCATTGGTACCGATATGGCTGCCAGCCTCATGACCATCATGGCGTTGACTGAATTGGGTATCCGGGATATCTGGGTCAAGGCACGAACGGCCGAGCATGGGCAGATAGCTCAGCGTATAGGTGCTCACCACGTCGTCTACCCAGAGGCGGATATGGGGGAGCGCGTCGCGCACCTCATTACGGGGCGGATGATCGATTTCATCGAGTTTGATGACGGCTTTGCAATCGCAAAAATTCACGCCCCACTGCCGAGTCACAACAGCACACTTATTGACTCCAATATTCGTGAGAAATATGGCATCACAGTCGTCGGATTGAAGCGCGCCAATGAAGACTTCCAGCATGCCACTCCCAGTACCCTGATCCTGCCGGGAGATGTACTCATCGTGTCTGGTTTGACCCATCTCATCCAGAAATTTGCGGGGCACTCAAAGTAACTTGGGCTGCCTCCTTCACTGCCCCATTCAGTACACACAAACACCTGATTTTTATAGAGACGGTCGAGGGAGCTGTGGTTTCTGGCGTCTGAGAAACGGCAGCCCGGTCGCGACACTGGTGGAATTGATAGTGAACAATCCGAGTCTCAGGATGGGAACAATGGTCATGCAAAAACAAAATACTTCCGTACTGTCTCTACCACTTCCCAAGTTCCTTTCATGCCAGGTTCAACTATAAAAATATCCCCCGCTCTAAGGTGGATAGGGTCTTTTCCATCGGGAGTGATTATGCAATATCCTTCCCTAAAATCGCAGTATTCCCATTTCAGATAATCAATTCGCCATTTTCCTGGGGTGCAGATCCAGGTACCCATGATCTTGCTGCCGTCTTCGCTGGTGTAGGCGTTGAGGTTGACGGTATGCGGGTCGCCTTCGAGTTTTTCCCATTTGCAGGCATCCAGGACCGGCAGGGGATGGGTGTCGCGCAGAACAGTGATCGGCTGGGGCATGATGACTCCGAGGCAAGGAAACAGAAGTTGAACCCTATAGCGCCGAGCTGTTTGCCAGTGGTCTGAACTCGACATCGGGATGCCCAGAACCGCAGCAGTCAACTGTGGGAGGGGGCAAGCCCCCTCCCACAGGGTCATCGCGTGAAACTTCCGAGCGTGAATACGCTATTTCTTCGCAGTAAGTGCGAAAGATTTCCCGCTTTGCGCCAGAATTCGCAAGAAAATTCACAGCTGGCCCTCGTATCATTCACCTCAGTGACAGCCGAGAGCCTTGAAATGAACCCAATAAAAACGTGGTGGGATATCAGCCCGCCCTTGAGCGCGGCGACCCCGACCTGGCCGGGCGATACGCCGTTCCAGGAAGAGCGCGTGTGGCAGTTCGGTCCGGAGTGCCCGGTGAATGTGGGGCGCGTGACCTTCTCGCCGCACACCGGCGCCCATGTGGATGCGCCGCTGCATTACAGCGCCGACGGCGCGCCGATTGGCGAGGTGTCGCTGGACGTGTATATGGGCCCGTGCCGGGTGTTGCATTGCCTGGACAGTGGCGCCCTGGTGCAACCCCATCAACTGCAAGGGCGTGTGGATAATCTGCCGGAACGGGTCCTGCTGCGCACTTATCCACAAGCGCCACTGACGCAATGGGATTCACATTTCACCGCCATCGCCCCGCAGACCATCGAGCTGCTCGCCAGCCTTGGCGTGCGCCTGATCGGTATCGACACCCCGTCCCTGGACCCGCAACAGTCCAAGACCATGGATTCGCACAACGCCGTGGCGCGCCATGGCATGGCGATCCTCGAAGGCATCGTGCTCGATGACGTGCCGGAAGGCGACTATGAACTGATCGCGCTGCCGCTGCGCTTTGCCCACCTGGATGCCAGCCCGGTCCGCGCAATCCTGCGCCCGCTTTTGGAGCCCACGCGATGAGCCAATGTCCCTTCTCGCCAGAATATAAGCCTGCCGGCGACCAACCCCCGCAGGATTGGCACAACGCTGAGCTGAATTTTTCCGAGTCCATGAGCTACGGCGACTACCTGGACCTGGGCAAAGTCCTCAGCGCCCAACACCCGCTGTCGCCGGATCACAACGAAATGCTGTTCATCATCCAGCACCAGACCTCGGAGCTGTGGATGAAACTGATGCTGCATGAACTCAAGGCGGCCCGCGAACACGTGCGCCTGGGTGAGCTGCCGCCGGCGTTCAAGATGCTGGCGCGGGTCTCGCGGATCTTCGACCAACTGGTGCACGCCTGGGCGGTGCTGGCGACCATGACTCCGTCGGAATACAAGGCGATCCGCCCGTTCCTCGGGCAGTCGTCGGGGTTCCAGTCGTTCCAGTACCGTGAGATCGAATTCATCCTCGGCAACAAAAGCCCGGCGCTGTTGCGGCCCCATGCCCATCGCCCGGAGTTATTGCTGCAATTGCAGGTGGCGATCGCCACGCCGTCGCTGTATGACGAGGCGATCAACCTGATGCTCAAGGCGGGCCTGGCGATTGACCCCAAGCGCGCCGAACGCGACCCGACGGCCGCTACCGTGCACGATGACTCCGTGGAAGCCGCGTGGCGTGAGGTGTACCGCGACCCGAGTCGGTACTGGGATTTGTATCAATTGGCCGAGAAGTTCATCGACCTGGAGGATTCGTTCCGCCAGTGGCGCTTCCGGCACGTGACCACGGTGGAACGGATTATCGGCTTCCAGCCGGGCACTGGCGGCACCGAAGGTGTGGGGTATTTGCGCAAGATGCTCGACACGGTGTTGTTCCCCGAGTTGTGGCGAGTGCGCTCTACGCTCTAAACAAAAATCTTCATATGCAATGCAATCCAATGTGGGAGGGGGCTTGCCCCCGATAGCGGTGGGTCAGTAAACATATCAATGACTGACACACCGCCATCGGGAGCAAGCCCCCTCCCACATGGGTTACTGCGCTGTCACAAGTTTCGTGTTTCGGACCCGCAAGCGGTAGGCCACATAGATAATCGCTACCCACACCGGCATCGCATACACCGACTCACGTATCCCCGGAATGGCCAGCATCACGCTGATGATCATCAGCATGAACGCCAGGCACAGGTAATTGCTGAACGGGAACCAGAAGGTCTTGAACGACGGCGTCACGCCTTGCTCGCCCATGGCCTTGCGGAACTTGATGTGGGTAATGCTGATCAGGGCCCAGTTGATCATCAGCGAGGCAACCACCAGCGCGAACAGCAGCTCCAGGGCACTTTGCGGCGCGACGTAGTTGACCACCACGCACAGCAGGGTCACCGCCGCCGAAATTGCCAGCGCGCGCAACGGCACGCCTTGTTTGTTGAGCTTCATCAGCGCCTTGGGCGCGTCGCCTTGCTCGGCCAGGCCGAACAGCATGCGGCTGTTGCAGTACACGCCGCTGTTGTACACCGACAGCGCCGCGGTCAGCACCACGAAGTTGAGGATGTGCGCCGCGGTGTCATTGCCGATCAGCGAGAAGATCTGCACGAACGGGCTGCCGCTGTAGGCATCGCCTGAGGCGCCGAGGGTTTGCAGCAGTTGGTCCCACGGGTACAGCGACAGCAGCACGGTGAGGGCGCCGACATAGAAAATCAGGATCCGATACACCACCTGGTTGATCGCCTTCGGGATCACCTTGCGTGGCTCGCTGGCCTCGGCGGCGGTGATGCCCACCAGCTCCAGGCCACCGAACGAGAACATGATGAACGCCATGGACATCAACAGCCCCATGCCGCCGTTCGGGAAGAACCCACCGTGGCTCCACAGGTTGCTGACCGACGCCTGCGGGCCGCCGGTACCGCTGAACAGCAGGTAGCAGCCGAGCACGATCATGCCGACAATCGCCACCACCTTGATGATCGCGAACCAGAACTCGGCTTCGCCGAAGAACTTCACGTTCAGGGTGTTGATCAGGTTCACCGCGACGAAGAACACCAGCGCGCTGACCCAGGTCGGGATTTCCGGCCACCAGAACTGGATGTACTTGCCCACGGCCGTCAGTTCGGCCATGCCCACCAGCACGTAGAGCACCCAGTAGTTCCAGCCCGCCAGAAAGCCCGCGTAACCGCCCCAGTATTTATGCGCAAAGTGGCTGAAGGAACCGGCCACCGGCTCTTCGACGATCATCTCGCCGAGCTGGCGCATGATCAGGAAGGCGATGAAACCGGCAATCGCGTAACCCAGGATCATTGACGGCCCCGCCGACTTGAGCACCCCGGCCGAGCCGAGGAACAACCCCGTGCCGATCGCCCCTCCCAAGGCGATCAGTTGAATGTGCCGGTTTTTCAGGCCGCGCTTGAGGCCCACCGGGTTAACCATGTCATCCGCCATTAACGTTCCCTTCTACTTGTTTTTCTTAAGGGTGAGCGCAGGCCGCATCAGCCCCTCAGACGTGCTGAGGGTCAGATATTACTCTGCGTAAACTTTTCGTAATACAGCTGAACGCCATCAAGTGCATGATCCGCCAGCCATTGTTGGATCGATTCGACCATTGGCGGCGGGCCACACACATACATATCTGCCGATCTGTCCCGTAATTCGGCCAGGTCGAAATGTTCGGTGAGGTAGCCGCGCTTGCCGGTCCACTGGGTCGAGGCGTCGCTGAGCACTTCGGTGTAGCGAAAATTCGCGATCTTCGACGCATAGCCATTGATGCGCACGGCTTCGCACAGGTCCTGCTCAGTGCGCACGCCATAGTAAAGGTGCACCGGTTGATCGCAGCCGCGCGCCACCAGCTCATCGAGCATGCCCAGCAACGCCGACAACCCGGTGCCGCCAGCGACCAGCACCAGCGGTTGAGTGACGTGCCGCAGGTAGAACGCCCCCAGCGGCGCTTCCATCAACACCTCATCGCCCACCTGGCACCGTTCGCGCACGTAGTTGCTCATCACCCCATCGGGCAACAGGCGCACCAGGAACTGCAATTGATTACCCGGTAGGTTGGCGAAGGAATAGGAACGCCAGCTGTCGGTACCGGGCACCGCCAGCCGCGCATATTGGCCCGGCAGAAAATCCAGCGCAGCGTCCACCTGCAGGCGCAGGATTGCCGTACTGGCCGACACCAACTGCACCTCGCTCACCGTGCCGCGCACCTGCACCGGCCCCGGCGCGTTGCACAGGCTCGAATCGAAGTCGAAGTAAAAGGTGGCGTCGGACTGCACCCGCGTCTGGCAACTGAGCATTTTGCGCTGTTGCACGTCGAGGCTCGACAGCGCTTCTTCGTCGACATAATCCTGGGTGTAATCGCCGGATTCGCAACGCCCCTGACAGGTGCCGCACACGCCTTCGCGGCAGTCCAGCGGGATCTTGATACCGTTGCGCAAGGCCGCGTCCAGCAGGAGTTCATGGGCGCCCACCGGGAAGAACAAGGTCTTGCCGTCGGCGAAACTGAAGGCCACTTTGTGATTCATTCGCGAAACTCCACGCGTGTATGGCTAGCACATGATCTGTGGCGAGGGAGCTTGCTCCCGCTGGAGTGCGCAGCGCTCCCAAGCTTTTTGGGGCCGCTGCGCAGCCCAGCGGGAGCAAGCTCCCTCGCCACAGGTGGGATGTGCTTCAAAGGTGATAGAAATCCAGCACCGAGTTGATGGTGTCGTTCAGCAATAACGCATGCTTGTGGGTGATCAGCCAGCTGTCGCCGTGTGGCTTGAGGCGGTAAGTGGCCTGCCCGTAGAACTGCTCCGAGGTCGCCAACCGGTAGAACAGCGTGTGCCAATTCAACTTCACGTCCAGCTCGCCGCCCGCCAACTCGGCAATGCGCACGTTGTTGATCAGGTGCAAGGTGCGCGGCATCGGCGTGGCCGAGGCGGCCTTGCCGGTTCGCAGGCGGAATACCCGGTCCTCCAGCCCTGAGCGGTTGGCGTAATAGATCAACGACATCTCGCGCTTGGGGTCCTGGGTGTAGACATGTTCGGAGTCCCATTGCGGCAGGTGGAATTCGCTCTGTGGGTCGAACAGCTGCACATAGGCATCCCAGTCCTGGGCGTCGCACAGTGCGGATTTGCGGTAGAAGAACTGCTCGATCTGGTACTGCAACTGCGCGTTCATCACTTCACCTCCCGCAGCTTCAGCGCTTGTTGGTCCAGGCCGTTGAGCAGGAATTGCTGCCAGTTGCGGTGCTGGTTGACGTACAGGCCTTCGTGGGTGAATTCGGTGCCGGTCATGGCCGGCTGGATACCGATGGCTTCGCTGTTGGGTGTCGGCCCGGTCTGCCAGCGGTGGCTGCCGCGCGAAATATCGCTCCAGCGCTCCAGGCGGCCCTGGAAACCGCGCTGGGCTTCGCGAAACTCCACTAGGTCATCCGGCGTGCCCATGCCCGACACATTGAAAAAGTCCTCGAACTGGCGAATGCGGTTTTCGCGGTCGGCGTCGGACTCGTGCTTCACCCCCAGGCACTGGCTGATGATCTCGGTCTTGTTCCACGCCAGCGGGCGGATGATGCGCAGTTGGGAGCTGATCTGGTCGAGAAAGAACAGGCTCGGGTAGATATTCAGGTTGCGCAGGCGGTGCATCATCCATTCGGCTTTCTGCTGACCGTGTTCGGCCACCAGACGCGGCATGATGGTGGCGTAGCCGGAGCGCACGCTGGGGTTGGGCATGTCGCTGAACAACAGGCTGTGGCCGTTGTTGAAGGCGAACCAGCCGTCATCGGTATTGGCGTCGCCGGCGCCGAGCTTGCTGTAGTCCAGGGTAGTGCCGGCACTGGCGCCATTTTCACTGTTCACTTGCTGGCGATGTTGCACGGTGGCCACGTAGTTGTAATGCACGGTGCTGACGTGATACCCGTCCAGGCCGTTTTCGTTCTGCAGCTTCCAGTTGCCGTCGTAGGTGTAGGCGGACTTGCCCGGCAGCACCTCCAACTCACCGGTGGCAGATTGCGCCACCATCATGTCGAAGAACACTTTGGCATCGCCAAGGAAGTCTTCCAGGCTGTCAGTGCCGTTCACGTCGAGGCTGATAAACACAAAGCCCTTGTAGCTGTCGATGCGCGCCTTTTTCAGGCCACGGGTGGCTTTGTCGAAACCCTCCGGGTATTCCCCCGGCGCCTTGACCTTCACCAAGCGGCCATCGCTTTTGTAGCACCAGGCGTGGAACGGGCAGGTGAACGTGGACTGGTTGCCTTTGCCTACGCGGGTGAGGGTAGTACCGCGATGCTGGCAGGCATTGATCAGCGCGTTAAGCCGGCCTTCGCCGTCGCGGGTGATGATCATCGGCTGGCGCCCGGCGCGCATTGTCACGAAATCGTGGTTATTGGCCAGTTCGCTTTCGTGGCAGGCGTAGATCCAGTTCTTCTCGAAGATCAGTTCCATTTCCAGGTCGAACAGTTCGGGCTCGGTGAACATGTCGCGGGCGATGCGGAACACTTCATCGGCCGGGCGAAAGTCCAGGCAACTTTCGATAAAGGTTTTCCACTGCTCGACGTTTCTTGCACCACTCATGGGAGGCACCTTTTTGATCGGGGCTAATCGGTGGGTCATTAGAGGCAGCGCGGCAGGGCGCGGGCTATCCGCTTAATCGGGGAAGATGGGCCGCAAAGTTGGGCGGCAAATACCCAACCCGGTGCGCAGCGGTGACGTGATGCGCTACTGTCATTGCGGGTAAGGGCCGAAAACAGCCGGGCTTTATCCACTTAGTCGACCTTTGCTATCCACCCAGTGAGCACTGCGCTGGCGTGGCCTGGAACTTGCTGTCGAACCCTGACGACGCGCCGCCAGAGCGCGCAAACGCCTGACCGCCGTGGGTGCACCTTATGAATAGCCAGACACGCGATATCCGTATTCAACGCTTCGACCTGGAGGGTGCCTGCAGCTGGATGTGCGGCATCTGCGGGCCCCATCGTTTGGCGACGGCCACGCCGGAACGCCTGCGCTTTCACCACAGCGCCAATGTGTTCAAGTCCCGCGCCACCACCCTGGGCGTGATCGAATACGGCACCGACGTGACCATCGACATCGAAGACGCCGAGCACTTCAGCAGCTACAGCCTGAGCCTGCCGTTGATCGGCGAACAGGAGCTGAGCAAGAACGGTGAGCGCCTGAGCTCCAACCGCGACCAGGGGGTGATCATTGCGCCCAACGAGCATCAGGTGCTGGCGATTTCCGGTGACTGCCGCAAGCTGCAGGTAGTGATCACGCGTGCGGCCATGAGCGAGTCGCTGGAAGGTTTGCTGCAACGGCCGATCGAGGCGCCGCTGCGCTTCGAACCGGTGATGGACGCAGTGGACGGCGCCCCGGCCTCGTGGTGGCGCATGGCACGCTACTTCATTGCCGAGTTTGAGCACCGTAGCGAGTTGTACGAGCAAGCGGCGTTTACCCGGGACCTGGAAAGCTCGCTGATCAAGGGCTTGATCCTGGCCCAGCCGAACAACTACTCCGAAGAACTGCGCGACGTGTTGGGCGTGAAGTTGCCGCACTACCTGATCCGGGCGCGCCAGTACCTGCACGACAATGCGCGCGAGGCAGTGCATCTGGAAGACCTGGAGGCGGTGGCCGGCGTGTCGCGCTTCAAGCTGTTCGATGCGTTTCGCAAATACTTCGCGCTGTCGCCCATGGCGTATTTGAAGAAGCACCGGCTGGTGGCGGTGCGTCAGGAAATCCTCGAACAGGGTGCCACGCGTACCATCTCCGAAATCGCACTGGACTGGGGCTTTACCCACTTGGGACGGTTTTCGGCGGAGTACCGCAAACTGTTCGATGAGGCCCCTAGCCAAACCCTGCAACGCAAGCGCCTGCGCAGTCTCTAGGGCAATGAAGATTCAATGTGGGAGGGGGCTTGCCCCCGATTGCGGTGTATCAGTGACAGATGTGCTGACTGACACTCCGCTATCGGGGCAAGCCCCCTCCCACATTGGAATTGTGGTGTTTGCAAGGTTTCACAGCAGCTCTTCAACCAGTTGCAGGCAATGACCGAGCCCCGGCGATTGATCATTCACCCGCCGGCTGAGAATGATCGGCGACGTCGCGGTGGCTTCCACGATCGGCGTGTAGCCGATATCAGCGCGGTGCAGCACCTGGACCGACGCCGGTACCAGCGTCACGCCCATGCCGGCGCCCACCAGGCCGATCGCGGTCTGCAGCTCGTTGGTCCACTGCGCCACGTTAAGGCTCAGGCCATGGGCGTCGAACAGCGCGATCACGTGGTCGGCGTAACTGGGTCGCGGGTTGCCGGGGTACAGCACAAAGGGTTCGGCGGCCAGTTGCGCAAGGCTCGCGGGCGCGCCGAGCAACGGGTGACCACTGGGCAACACCGCCACCAGTCGGTCTTGCACCAGTACACGCTGGACGATGGCCGGGTCGTCGATGCGGATCCGCCCGAAGCCCACATCGATGCGCCCCGCCTTGAGCGCTTCGACCTGCTGCACGGTGGTCATCTCCGACAAGCCCAATTCCAACGCCAGCGACTCATGGGTGCGCAACCGCCGAATCAGTTCCGGCAGCACGCCGTACAAGGTCGACGGCGCAAAACCGATGCCCAGCCAGGTCTTCTCGCCCAGGCCGATGCGCCGGGTGTTGTCGCACACCGTGCCCAATTGCTCGAGCAGCACATTGGCGTGCTCATAGAAAAACCGCCCGGCCTCGGTCAGCCGCAGCGGCCGGCCGCGTTCGAGCAGCACCACGCCCAATTCGTCTTCCAATTGCTGGATCTGCCGACTCAACGGCGGCTGGGCGATGTGCAGGCGTTCGGCCGCACGGGTGAAGTTGAGGGTCTGCCCCAGCATCTGGAAATAGCGCAGGTGACGCAGTTCCATGTTGGCTCCTTTAATACCTTCAAGGTATTGAACCAGACCAATTCTATATTGGAACCCTCTAACCACGCAGCACAGAATCGACGCAAACCTATAAAGAACCCAACGGGTATTGCCATGCCGATTTGCCCCATCGAGTCGATCGAAACGATCATCGTCGATCTGCCCACAATCCGCCCTCACACGCTGGCGATGCACACCATGCAAAACCAGACCCTGGTGATCATCCGCCTGCGTTGCGCCGATGGCATCGAGGGTATCGGTGAGTCCACCACCATCGGCGGCCTGAGCTATGGCAACGAGAGCCCTGAGAGCATCAAGGTCAACATCGACCGGCACTTCGCGCCGCTGCTGATCGGCCAGGACGCGAGCAATATCAACGCCGCCATGTTGCGCCTGGAGCGCAGCATTCGCGGCAACACCTTCGCCAAGTCGGGGATCGAAAGCGCGTTGCTCGATGCCCTCGGCAAGCGCCTGAACCTGCCGGTCAGCGCACTGCTCGGCGGGCGTGTGCGCGATGCCTTGCCGGTGGCCTGGACCCTGGCCAGCGGCAACACCGCCCAAGACATTGCCGAGGCCGAGAAGATGCTCGACTTGCGCCGCCATCGCGTCTTCAAATTGAAGATCGGTGCCGGTGCAGTCGAACGTGACCTGGCCCATGTACTCGCGATCAAGCGCGCGCTGGGTGAGCGTGCCAGCGTGCGCGTCGATGTCAACCAGGCCTGGGACGAGGCCGTGGCCCTGCGCGCCTGCAAGGTGCTGGGAGACAGCGGTATCGACCTGATCGAACAGCCGATCTCGCGCAACAACCGCGGCGGCATGGCGCGGCTGAACCTGTCGAGCCCGGCGCCGATCATGGCCGATGAATCCATTGAGTGCGTCGAGGATGCCTTCAACCTGGCCCGCGAAGGCGCGGCCTCGGTGTTCGCCCTCAAGATCGCCAAGAACGGCGGCCCGCGTGCGGTATTGCGCACGGCGGCGATTGCCGAAGCGGCGGGCATCGGCCTCTACGGCGGCACTATGCTCGAAGGCGGCATTGGCACCCTGGCCTCGGCACACGCGTTCCTCACGCTGGGCACGCTGGCATGGGGCACCGAACTGTTCGGCCCGTTGCTGCTCACCGAAGACATCCTCACCGAACCGCTGCTGTATCGCGACTTCGAGCTGCATGTCTCCACCGCGCCGGGCCTGGGCCTAGCGATCGATGAAGAGCGCCTGGCGTTCTTCCGTCGGGATAAACACTAAGAGGCGCCTGCCATGTTGTTCCACGTAAAAATGACCGTGAACCTGCCGCTCGACATGCCCCCCGAGCGCGCCGCCAACCTCAAGGCCGAAGAAAAAGCCCTGGCCCGGCACCTGCAGCAAGAGGGCAAATGGCGTCACCTGTGGCGCATCGCCGGGCACTACGCCAACTACAGCGTGTTCGATGTCGAGAGCGTGCAAGACCTGCATGACACGCTGATGCAACTGCCGTTGTTTCCCTATATGACCATCGAAGTGAATGCGCTGTGTCGGCACCCGTCGTCGATCCATGACGACGACCGCTGAGCCTTTTTTGCACCCGATAATTACAAGATGAGGATTGCACCATGTCCATCCGACTGTCCCAGACGGCCCACGCCCAGCAGTTTCTCGAACAAGCCAGCGGCAATCTCAATGATGGCGGCAACCCGCGCACCAAGGCGCTGATCTACCGGATCCTGCGCGACACCGTGAACATCATCGAAGACCTGGAAGTGACCCCGCAAGAGTTCTGGAAGGCGGTCAACTACCTCAACGAACTGGGCAAACACCAGGAAGCCGGCTTGCTCGCCGCCGGGCTGGGCCTGGAGCATTACCTGGACCTGTTGATGGACGCCGCCGACATCGAAGCCGGCAAATCCGGTGGCACGCCACGCACCATCGAAGGCCCGCTGTACGTGGCCGGTGCGCCGTTGTCCAAATACGAAGCGCGCCTGGATGATGGCACGGACGATGCCGTACCGCTGTTCATGCGCGGGCAGGTGCGCGACACCGACGGCAAGCCGTTGGCGGGGGCGATTGTCGATGTGTGGCAGGCCAATACCGGCGGCACGTATTCGTGGTTCGACCCGACGCAATCGGAGTTCAACCTGCGCCGACGCATCGAGACCGACGCGCAGGGCAACTACCGTTTTCGCAGCATCGTGCCGTCCGGCTACGGCTGCCCGCCGACCGGGCCGACCCAGCAGCTGCTCGACCAATTGGGGCGTCACGGGCAGCGTCCGGCGCACATTCACTTCTTCATCTCGGCGCCGGGGCATCGGCACCTGACCACCCAGATCAACCTGTCGGACGACCCGTACCTGCATGATGACTTTGCCTACGCCACCCGCGACGAATTGATCGCCGAGATTCGCTTCAGTGACGACCCGCAACTGGCGCGGGAGTTTGGCGTGGAGGGTCGGTTTGCGCAGATTGATTTTGACTTTGAATTGCAGCCAGCCACTGCGCCGATGGAGCAACAGCGCATGCAGCGAGTCCGAGCCCTCGAGGACTGAACGCGGTCAAAAAAATGTGGGAGGGGGCTTGCTCCCGATAGCGGTGTGTCAGTCACTAATAGGTCAACTGACACGCCGCCATCGGGAGCAAGCCCCCTCCCACATTTGAACTTTGTTGCAGGTGCTATTTGCGAATAACCAGATCCAGCACCTCATCCCGATCCTTGATCTTCTGCAACACAATCTCCGAACGGATATCCATCACCCCCGCCGTGCGGTTCAGGTGGTTCACGATAAAGTCCGAAAAATGCTTGAGGTTGCGCGCCTGTACCCGCAGCACATAGTTGCTCGCGCCGGTGATCACATAGGCACTGGCCACTTCCGGCCAGCCCTGCACTTTCTGGATGAACGTCTCATGCCAGTCTTCCACATCCTGGCGCAGCGACAGATGCACGATGGCCTCAAGCTCAATGCCCAACTGCTCGGCATTGAGTACCGCGCGATAGCCGCTGATCACGCCTTCGCTCTCCAGCAGGCGCAAACGGCGCAGGCAGGCGGAGGGCGACAGCGCGACTTTTTCCGCCAGTTCCTGGTTACTGATACGGCCATCCTGTTGCAGGAAATGCAGGAGGCGCAGGTCGGTGGCGTCAAGAATCATGGTTGGCATAAATCCGCGTGTTTGCAGGTTAAATTCGAATTTCCTACAGCTTAAATAGCCCTTCGCCCACCACTTTGCACGAAAATTCTCTAAAAGTTCGTTCATTATTTGCTACATATTTCCGATAAAAACCAGGACTGCCCATGACCACCCGAAGCCATTGCCAAGCCCTCGATACCCAGGACGCGCTGGCGCCATTGCGCCGCGAATTTGCCTTGCCCGAGGGCGTGATCTACCTCGACGGCAACTCCTTGGGCGCGCGCCCGGCGGCGGCGTTGGCGCGGGCGCAACAGGTGATCGGGCAGGAGTGGGGCGATGGCTTGATTCGCAGCTGGAACAGCGCGGGCTGGGCGGATTTGTCCCAGCGCCTGGGCAATCGCCTGGCGCCACTGATCGGTGCGCGGGAGGGCGAAGTGGTGATCACCGATACCACTTCCATCAACCTGTTCAAAGTCCTCAGCGCCGCGCTGACCGTGCAGCGCCAGCGCCAGCCGGCGCGCAAGGTGATCGTCAGCGAAGAGAGCAACTTTCCCACCGATCTGTACATCGCCGAGGGTCTCGCCGAATTGCTGCAACAGGGTTACTCGTTGCGCCTGGTCAACAGCCCGGACGAACTGCCCCAGGCCATCGATGAGGACGTGGCGGTGGTGATGCTTACCCACGTCAACTACAAGACCGGTTACATGTACGACATGCTTGCGCTCACTGCCTTGAGCCATGAATGCGGCGCGCTGAGCATCTGGGACCTGGCCCATTCGGCGGGCGCGGTGCCCATCGACCTGCACGCGGCCGGCGCCGATTATGCGATTGGCTGCACCTACAAATACCTCAATGGCGGCCCTGGCTCCCAGGCGTTCGTGTGGGTCAACCCGGCGTTGGTGGACCTGGTGCGCCAGCCGCTGTCGGGCTGGTTCGGGCATACCCGCCAGTTCGCTATGGAATCCAACTATGCGCCTAGCGCCGGCATCGCCCGCTACCTGTGCGGCACCCAGCCGATCACCTCGCTGGCTATGGTCGAGTGCGGCCTGGAGATTTTCGAGCGCACCGATATGAGCAGCCTGCGCAGCAAATCCCTGGCCCTGACCGACCTGTTTATCGCCCTGGTCGAAGCACGCTGTGCGGCCCATCACCTGGTGCTGATCACACCCCGTGAACATGCCCGGCGCGGCAGCCATGTCAGCTTCGAACACCCGCAAGGCTATGCAGTGATCCAGGCCCTGATCGCCCGTGGTGTGATCGGCGACTACCGCGAGCCGCGCATCATGCGCTTCGGTTTTACCCCGCTGTACACACGCTTTACCGACGTGTGGGACGCCGTGGAAATCCTCGCTGACATTCTCGACAACACCACCTGGGACCAGCCGCAATTCAAGGTTCGCCATAGCGTCACCTGAATACACCTAGATCCAAATGTGGGAGGGGGCTTGCTCCCGATAGCAGTGTGTCAGTAGGCATATCAGTGCCTGACACACCGTTATCGGGAGCAAGCCCCCTCCCACAGGGGATCTGTGGCAACAGCAGCAATCACAATAATAAAAGAGGCACATCACGTGACCACGCCAGACAACGGCTTTGCAGACATTACCCACCGCGAACTGGGCCTGAGGCGCCAGCTCACTTCGGGCCAGATGAGCATGATCGCCATCGGCGGCGCTATCGGGACCGGGCTGTTCATGGGCAGCGCCTACGCCATCGGCTATGCCGGGCCCAGCGTGTTGCTGAGCTACGCCATCGGGGCGTTGATTACCTTGATATTGATGGGGTGCCTGGCGGAGATGACGGTGGCCCATTCCACCTCCGGCTCCTTTGGTGCCTACGCCGAGTTCTACATCAGCCCGCTGGCCGGGTTCCTGGTGCGGTATGCCTACTGGGCGGCGATTGTATTGGCGGTGGGGGCCGAGGTCACGGCGGTGGCGATGTACATGAAGTACTGGTTCGCCAACGTGCCGGAATGGGTGTGGATCGTGTCGTTTTCCAGCGTGCTGATCCTGCTCAATGCGATCAGCGTGAAGACCTTCGGCACCTTCGAATACTGGTTTTCCACCATCAAGATCGGCGCCATTGTTGGCTTCATCATCTTGGCGGTGTACGTGGTGTTCGGCTCCGGCAATCCGGATTACGGCGTGCAGAACTACACGGCCCACGGCGGTTTTTTCCCCCATGGGTTAAGCGGTATGTGGGTGGCGGTGATCGTGTCGATCTTCAGCTACTTGAGCGTGGAGATGATCGCGGTGGCGGCCGGCGAAGCGGCCGACCCGGAGCGGGCGGTGAAGAAAGCCTTTCGCGCGACCATCGTGCGCCTGGTGGTGTTCTACCTGCTGACCCTGGCGCTGATGCTCGCCATCGTGCCGTGGAACCAGGCCGGCCAAGCCCAGAGCCCGTTCGTCACGGTGATGCAGACCATCGGCATTCCCGGCGCCACCGGGGTGATGAATTTCGTGATCCTGATCGCGGCGTTGTCGGCCATGAACAGCCAGCTCTACATCACCACGCGCATGATGTTCAGCCTGTCCCGCGCGGGTTTTGCGCCCAAGTCCATGGGCGCGTTGAGCAAGAGCGGCATCCCGCTCAATGCCCTGCTGCTGTCCAGCTCCGGTATCGCCTTGGCGACCTTGCTCAACCTGGTGTACCCGGAAAGCTCGTTCACGCTGATGATGGCGATCTCGATGTTCGGCGCGGTCTTCACCTGGTTCATGATCTTCCTCACGCACCTGTTTTTCCGCCGCTACCGCCAGCGCCACGGCGGGGCGAAGTTGTCTTTCGAGCTGCGCCTGTTTCCCTACAGCACACTGCTGGGCCTGGTGCTGATGGGCGCGGTGATGATCACCACGTATTTTACCGAGGCATTCAAGATGACCCTGGTGTTTGGCGTGCCGTTCCTGCTGATCCTGAGCGCGGTGTACTACGGGTTTTTCCGCAAGGGCAGGGCCAAGGCGTCGAACAAGGCCCTGGCATAACCCGGCAGGTGTTCGAACGAGCGTGCGCAGAGCAGCAAGTGGCGACAGGCCCAGTCCTCCTTGAGCGGCTGGGCCTTGATGCGAACGTCCGGCGGCCAGCGGTCCAGGGCGGCCTTGGGCACGATGCCCAGGCCCGCGCCCCGGGCGACCATGCGAATCACCCCATCGAAACCCTCGGCGCGGATCCGCGTTTGCAGGCGAAACCCCGCATGCAGCGCCTGTTCCTCCAGGTACACCGCTAACGCACTGCTGGCGGCGAGGCCCACGTAGTCGTGTTGCAGGCTGTCGATGAAACTCACCGTGCCGGCTGCCAGCGGATGCTCTACGGGCATGATCAGCACCAGCGGATCGTCGTGAAAGGGCAGGGTCTGCAGGCCGGAGGTGTCCACCGCATCGGAGATGATCCCCAGGTCGGCCGTGCCTTGGCGCAGGGCTTGGGTGATGCGCAGGCTGGGCAGCTCCTGCAGGTCGATATCGAGGTTGGGGTGCTCGCACAGAAAGTCCGCCAATCGCTCCGGCAGGTATTCGCTCAGGGCCGTGGTATTGCACAGCAGGCGCACCTGGCCTTTGACGCCGTTGGCGTATTCAGCCAGGTCTTGTTGCAGATGCTCGGCCTGTTGCAGCAGCAGGCGGGCGTGGCGGCCCAGGGCTTTGCCGGCGGGTGTCGGGGTGACGCCACGGCGGCCACGCTCCAGGCATTCGACGCCCAGTGAAGCCTCCATCGCCCGAACGCGTGCGCTGGCGGCGGCCAGGGATAAATGGCTGCGGGCGGCACCGGCGGTGATGTTGCCGGCGTCCAGTATGTGCAGGTAGAGGCGCAGGTCGATCAGGTCAAAGTGCATGCTGAAGATTTCCTCTGCCTCACTCAAAACAAGAGGCTGCCTCAGTATATGGCGAATTTCCAACGGTTCATCCACACCGCACACTTACGTCATGACGACTTTACTGGCTTTCTACCAAACCCTCGGCCCGGCCCTGACACTGCTGGTGATCGGCACTTTCCTGCTGGCCGGCACGGTGAAGGGCGTGATCGGCCTGGGCCTGCCCACCGTGGCCATGGGCATGCTCGGCCTGGCTATGTTGCCGACACAGGCTGCGGCGTTACTGATCATCCCCTCGACGGTCACCAACCTCTGGCAACTGGCGCTGGGCGGTCACCTGGGCACCTTGCTCAAGCGCCTGTGGCCGATGCTGTTGCTGATTTTTCTCGGTGCCGGCCTGGGCACGCTGTGGCTGGGCATGGACGCTGGGGCGTGGGTGGTGCGCGCGTTGGGCGGGGCGTTGTTGCTGTATGCGGTGAGCGGATTATGCCTGCCCACTTTCCAGGTCGGGCCGCGCACCGAGCGCTGGCTGGGCCCGCTGTGTGGGCTGATCACGGGCCTCATCACCGCGGTCACCGGCGTGTTCGTGATTCCCGCAGTGCCCTATCTGCAAGCTCTAGGCTTGAGCCGTGATCAGCTGGTGCAGGCGCTGGGGCTGTCGTTCAGCGTGTCGACCCTGGCGTTGGCCGCCGGGCTGGCCTGGCGCGGTGCGCTCGGTGGTGGTGAAGTCGGTGCGTCGTTGTTGGCGCTGGTGCCGGCCTTGCTGGGAATGTGGCTGGGCCAGGCGCTACGCCAGCGCATCAGTGCGCTATGGTTCAAGCGGGTTTTTTTCACCGGCATGGCGCTGTTGGGAGGCCATTTGTTGCTGAGTGGTCAATAATGAGCCCGAGCCGATAACCAGGACCGCCCGTGAAAGCCCGATCCGATGAACTGCAGATATTTGTCAGCGTGATTGAATGCGGCTCGATTTCCGCCGCCGCCGAGCAGGTCGGGCAGACGCCATCGGCGGTCAGTCGCACCTTGTCGCGCCTGGAAGCCAAGCTCGATACCACCCTGATCAACCGCACCACGCGGCGCATGGACCTGACCGAGGAGGGCCGGTATTTCTTCGAGCAGGCCAAGGTGATCCTGGCGCAGATGCAGGCGCTGGAAGAACGCCTGTCGTCACGCCAGAAAAAACCGGCCGGGCGGCTGCGCATCAATGCGGCGGTGCCGTTCATGCTGCACGGGATCCTGCCATACATCGGCGAGTTTCGTGATCTGTACCCAGACATCCAGTTGGAGCTCAACAGCGACGACGTGATCATCGACCTGCTGGAGCAAAGCACCGACATCGCCATTCGTATCGGCACCCTGGCCGACTCGACCCTGCATGCCCGCGCGCTGGGCAGCACGCCGCTGCACATCCTGGCCAGCGCCGACTACCTCAAGCAACACGGCACACCGAGCACCATTGCCGACTTGGCCGAGCATACCTTGCTGGGCTTCACCCAGACCGACACCCTCAACCATTGGCCGCTGCGCCATGGCGAGGGCGACAGCTGGCTGATCCAGCCGGGCATTGCCGCGTCCAGCGGTGAAACCGTGCGCCACCTGGCTTTGCAGGGGCAGGGCATTTGTTGCCTGTCCAACTTCATGACCCACGAAGACATCGAGGCCGGGCGCCTGGTACCGCTGCTGGAAGCATTCAACAGTGGCTATCGCCAGCCGATCCATGCGGTGTATTACCGCAATTCGCAACTGGCGTTGCGTATTCAGTGTTTCCTGGATTTTATCCAGGCCAAGCTGGCACGTTATGCGGTGTGATTCGTGACTGGCGCGCAAGAGTGAATTGGCCTGTACGGGGTTATTCGACGCCAGGGCGTGCTTGATACTGGGTTCATCACTTACCCAGTCAGGAGCACTCTCCATGAATGTATTCGTTACCGGCGCAGCCGGTTTTATCGGCGGCTCCATCGCCACCGGCTTGGTCAAGGCCGGCCACGCCGTCACCGGCCTGGTGCGCAGCGCCGAGCAAGCCGCGCAAATGACGGCACTGGGCATCACTCCAGTGATCGGCACCCTGGATGACGCCGCTGTATTGACCGAGCAGGCGCAGCACGCCGATGCGGTGATCAATGCCGCCAGCAGCGACCACCGTGCGGCCGTCGAAACCCTGCTGGGTGCCTTGAAAGGCTCCAACAAGGTGTTCCTGCACACCAGCGGTTCGAGCATCGTTGGCGATGCGTCGGGCGGCAAGGCCAGTGAGGTCATTTACGTTGAGGACAACCTGCCGGAGCCGACCGTCGACAAGGCCGCTCGCGTGGCGATCGATAACCTGATCCTGGCCGCTGCCCAGGAAGGTGTGAATTCGGCGGTGATCTGTAACACCCTGATCTATGGTCACAGCCTGGGCGTGAAGCGCGACAGCGTGCAATTGCCACGCTTGCTCAAGCAGGCCCGCAAGAGTGGAGTAGTACGCCACGTGGGACCAGGGCAGAACATCTGGTCCAATGTGCATATCGAAGACGTGGTCGCGCTGTACCTGCTGGCGCTGACGAAGAATGTGCCGGGCACGTTCTACTTCGTCGAAAGCGGCGAAGCCTCGTTTATCGACATGACCACGGCCATCGCGCAAGCGCTTGAACTGGGCGAACCGCAGGATTGGCCGCTGGCCGAGGCCGAAGCCGAGTGGGGTTATGAAATGGCCAACTATGGCCTTGGCTCCAACAGCCGGGTGCGCGGCAAGCATGCCCGTGAGCTGCTGGGGTGGGCGCCGAAGCGTACCTCGGTGGTGGAGTGGATTCGCCACGAGATGGTGTGATGTTCGCTTGATATTGAGGTGAGGCTATCGGAGGCAAGCCCTAATGCCGGTCAGTTAAGAAGTAGCAGGAGCGAGAACTAACTTGTGGCGAGGGAGCTTGCTCCCGCTGGGGCGCGAAGCGGCCCCAAACAATGGGACTGCTGCGCAGTCCAGCGGGAGCAAGCTCCCTCGCCACAGGTTCGGTGTCGCCTTAACTGACTGGCATTAGGGCAAGCCCCCTCCCACACTAGACCGCGTCGCACCGGCTGTGCTCGGTCAAATGTGGGAGGGGGCTTGCTCCCGATTGGCCGCGCCTCGGTCCCGAAGGCTAGCCCAGCGCCGCTCAATTCCGTACCATTCCTCGCCTTATCCCCCGCAACTCCCTGGTATTCCATGAAGCTCACCCGTCTGCGCGCCGACGCCCTGGCCGGCCTCACCACGTCATTTGCCTTGCTGCCCGAATGCATCGCCTTTGCCCTGGTGGCCCATCTCAACCCGTTGATGGGGCTTTACGGCGCTTTCATCATTTGCACCCTCACCGCATTGTTCGGTGGTCGCCCCGGTATGGTGTCGGGGGCAGCCGGTTCGATGGCGGTGGTGATCGTGGCGCTGGTGGTGCAACACGGCGTGGAATATTTGCTGGCGACGGTGCTGCTGGGCGGGTTGATCATGGTCGCTTTCGGCCTGTTGCGCCTGGGCAAGCTGGTGCGCATGGTGCCGCACCCGGTGATGCTGGGGTTCGTCAACGGCCTGGCGATTATCATTGCGCTGGCGCAGTTGGAGCACTTCAAGAACGGTGAAACCTGGCTCAGCGGTACGCCGTTGTACGTGATGGCCGGGCTGGTCGTAGTGACCATGGCCATCGTCTACCTGTTGCCACGCCTGACCCGTGCCGTGCCGCCGGCCCTGGTGGCGATCCTCGGCGTGGGCCTGGCGGTGTACCTGCTCGGCCTGCCCACCCGCACCCTGGGCGATATGGCGCACATCGCGGGTGGCCTGCCGACCTTCGCCCTACCGCAGATTCCCTTGACCTTGGAAACCCTCGGCATCATCGCGCCGTATGCGCTCCTGATGGCCATGGTCGGTCTGCTGGAAACCCTGCTGACGCTCAACCTCACCGACGAGATCACCGAAACCCGTGGCTACCCCGACCGCGAAAGCGTGGCCCTGGGCGCGGCGAATATGGTCTCGGGCCTGTTCGGCGGCATGGGCGGTTGCGCGATGATCGGGCAAACCGTGATCAACCTCAGTTCCGGCGGGCGTGGACGTTTCTCCGGGGTGTTCGCTGGGGTGATGATCCTGCTGTTCATTTTGTTTCTGTCGCCGCTGATCGAGCGGATTCCGCTGGCGGCGCTGGTGGGGGTGATGTTCGTGGTGTCCCAGCAGACCTTTGCCTGGGCGTCGTTGCGGGTGATCAACAAGGTGCCGCTCAATGACGTGCTGGTGATCATGGCGGTGACGGTCATCACCGTGTTCACTGACCTTGCGACTGCGGTGCTGTGCGGCATCGTGATCGCGGCGCTGAACTTCGCCTGGCAACAGGCCCGTGAGCTGTATGCCGATGAACACCTGGAAGCCGACGGCAGCAAACTTTATCGTCTGCACGGCACGTTGTTCTTTGCCTCGACCACGCCGTTCCTGAATCAATTCGACCCGGCCAACGACCCGGCCCAGGTGACGCTCGATTGCCGGCACCTGAGCTTCGTCGATTATTCAGCGATTGCCGCGCTGATGACCTTGCGCGAGCGCTACCGCAAAGCGGGCAAGCAGGTGCGCGTGCTGCATTTGTCGGAGCGCTGCAAGAAGCTGCTCAAGCGGGCGAAGGTTCAGCACGACTAGGGTTACGGGCCGACCAGGTCTTCCAGTTCCTGGGCGCGGGTCTGGGTCATGTCCAGTACGCAGCCGGAGCCGTTGACCTGGTCGATGGTGCCGCCGGTGGCACTGCCGGCAAAGGCGCAATTGGCGTCACGGTATTTGATCCACAGGCGCTGCAGGTCTTGCAACTGGTCCTTGCGGTTGCCTTCCTGAGCGGCCAGCGCGGTCTTGTAAGCCTTGTTCAGCCGGGCATCCTGCACCTTGGCCTCCTTGACGTTGCAACCGACCATCTCGGCGGTGGTGTTGGCGCCGTCCATGCATTTTTTCAGCGCCGGGTTATCGGCGGCGGCGGCGCTGCCGCACAGGGTAATCAGCAGGGCGGCTAGTGTGAAACGCATCATGTTCGGTTCCTGGCAGCAGTGGATGTGCATTCTATGACTCAACCGCGTGGGTTGAGTTTCCAGCTTTTTCTGGTCCTCATGTAAGAACACTCCTCGAATTTTCATACGGCGGTGTCGGGCATATCCCACCGCGACAGCGCTTATCCCTGAGCGAAAATTACTTTCATATAATTTGAAAATCATCCTCGGTAATGATTTATGAGTTTCACAACCTATTCGACGTGACCCTTTCCGAGGAGTACCGCATGGCCGCATCACCGGGCTTCGGGCTATTGGCATACGCTGCCATCGCCATCATTGCTTTGATCGTGCTGATTGCACGTTACCGACTCAACCCGTTTATCGTTATCACACTGGTGTCCATTGGCCTGGCGCTGATGGCCGGGATGCCGGCGGACACTATCATGGGCTCGTACGAAGCGGGGGTCGGCAAGACCCTGGGGCATATCGCTTTGGTGGTGGCGCTGGGCACCATGCTCGGCAAGATGATGGCCGAGTCCGGTGGCGCCGAGCAGGTGGCGCGCACGTTGATCAACCGTTTCGGCGAACGCAATGCCCACTGGGCCATGGTCTGCATCGCGTTTCTGGTGGGACTGCCGCTGTTTTTCGAGGTGGGCTTTGTGTTGCTGGTGCCGATCGCCTTTACCGTGGCGCGACGCGTGGGCGTGTCGATCCTGATGGTCGGCCTGCCGATGGTCGCCGGGCTGTCGGTGGTGCATGCGCTGGTGCCGCCGCACCCGGCGGCGATGATGGCGGTGCTGGCCTATAACGCCTCGGTCGGGCAGACCGTGCTGTATGCGATCCTGGTCGGTGTTCCTACGGCGATCATCGCCGGCCCGGTGTATGCCAAGTTCATCGTGCCGCGCATTCACCTGCCGGCGGAAAACCCGCTGGAACGCCAGTTCATCGAGCGTGAACCGCGCACCCGTCTGCCGAGCTTCGCGCTGACCATGGGCACCATTCTGTTGCCGGTGGTACTGATGATGATTGGCGGCTGGGCCAATGTGATTTCCACGCCGGGCACCGGCTTCAACCAGTTCCTTTTATTCATCGGCAACTCGGTGATCGCGCTGCTCGTGGCGACCCTGGTGAGTTTCTGGACCCTGGGGCTGGCCCAGGGCTTCAACCGTGAGTCGATCCTCAAGTTCACCAATGAATGCCTGGCGCCGACGGCGAGCATCACGCTGCTGGTGGGCGCGGGCGGTGGCTTGAATCGCATCCTGGTGGACGCCGGTGTCACCCACGAGATCCTTGGCCTGGCCAATGCGTTCCAGCTCTCGCCGCTGGTGATGGGCTGGTTGTTCGCCGCGCTGATGCGGATCGCCACGGGCTCGGCCACGGTGGCGATGACCACGGCGTCCGGCGTGGTCGCGCCGGTCGCCCTGGGCCTGGGTTATCCACACCCGGAATTGCTGGTACTGGCGACCGGTGCGGGTTCGGTGATTTTCTCCCACGTCAACGACGGCGGCTTCTGGCTGATCAAGGAATACTTCAATATGACGGTGATCCAGACCTTCAAGACCTGGACCGTGCTGGAGACGTTGATTTCGGTGGTTGCCTTCGCTCTCACCTACGGCCTGTCTCTGGTTTTATGAGCCGCATCCTGTCACTCGGAGCCCCATGGACATCCTCTACCAGATCCGCGCCCGCCAGGCTTCCTTCAGCGCCGGCGAAGGGCGTATCGCCAGGCTGCTGCTCGATGACGTGGGCTTTGCCGCGTCGGCCAGCCTGGAAGCGTTGTCGCAACGGGCCGAGGTCAGTACGGCGACCTTGTCGCGCTTTGCCCGCAGTGTCGGTTGCCGCGACTTGCGTGACCTGCGCCTGCAACTGGCCCAGGCCAGCGGCGTGGGCAGCCGCTTTCTCGACCCGGCGGGGTTGCCGGAACAGTCGGCGTTTCATCGGCAGATTCTGGGTGATATCGAAGCGACGCTGCGCCAGCACCTGTCGGGGTTCAATCAAGACAGCTTTGTCGATGCAGTGAGCCTGCTGGGCAAGGCGCGGATGATCCACGCGTTCGGCATGGGCGGCCCATCGAGCCTCTGCAGCGATGAGCTACAGGTGCGCCTGGTACGCCTGGGCTATCCGATTGCAGCCTGCCATGACCCGGTGATGATGCGCGTGACCGCCGCGACCCTGGGGCCGGAACACGCGTTGATTGTGTGCTCGCTGACCGGCCTTACGCCTGAGCTGTTGGATGTGGTGAGGCTGGCGCGCAGCTACGACGCGCGCATTGTCGTCATCACGCTTGCAGGTTCCCCGCTGGCCGAGTTGGCGGATGTGCTGCTGCCGCTGCAACCGGCTGAAACCAGTTTTATCTACAAACCCACGGCTGCGCGCTACGGCATGCTGCTGGCTATCGACCTGCTTGCCACCGAGCTGGCGCTGGCCATGCCTGACGCCAACCAGGAGCGCCTGCGCCGGATCAAGCTGGCCCTGGACGACTATCGCGGCGGCCCCGACAGCCTGCCGCTCGGAGACTGATATGAAGTACGACACGCTGATTCGCCAGGCGCAGATCATTGATGGCAGCAACAGTGCAGGTTATGTCGCTGACGTGGGCGTACGTGATGGGCGCATCGAGGCGATCGGCGACTTGTCGACAGCGATGGCCGAGCATGAAATCGACGCGACAGGCCGCGTATTGGCGCCGGGGTTTATCGACGTACACACCCACGATGACACGGTGGTTATCCGCCATCCGCAGATGCTGCCCAAACTCAGCCAGGGCGTGACCACGGTGATTGTCGGTAACTGCGGCATCAGCGCCTCACCGGTCAGCCTGCGCGGCAATCCGCCCGATCCGATGAACCTGCTGGGCAACGCCGACGCCTTTGCTTACCCGCGCTTTGTCGATTACCGCGCCGCGGTGGAACGCGCCCACCCAGCGGTCAACGTCGCCGCCCTGATCGGCCACACGGCATTGCGCAGCAATCATATGGATGACCTGCACCGCACGGCCACGGCCCACGAAATCACGGGCATGCGCATGCAGTTGCAGGCGAGTCTGGAGGCCGGAGCCCTGGGTTTATCCACTGGCCTTGCCTACGCCAGCGCATTCAATGCAGACACCGACGAGGTGCTGCAACTGAGTGAAGAGCTGACGGCTTATGGCGCGGTGTACACCACTCACTTACGCAGTGAATTCGAGCCGGTACTGGAGGCAATGGACGAAGCGTTCCTGATCGGCCGGCACGCCAGGGCCCCGGTGATTATTTCCCACCTCAAGTGTGCCGGTGCCGGAAATTGGGGGCGCAGTCCGCAACTGCTGGCGGCGCTTGAAGCGGCGGCGAAAACTCATCCGGTAGGGTGTGATTGTTATCCCTACGCGGCCAGCTCCTCGACCCTGGACCTCAAGCAAGTCACCGATGCGTTCCGTATCACCATCACCTGGTCCACACCGCATCCTGAAATGGGCGGGCGTGACCTGCAGGACATTGCCGCCGAGTGGGATGTTTCGTTGATGGACGCAGCCCGCCGCCTGCAACCGGCGGGAGCGGTGTACTACGGGATGGATGAGGCGGATGTGCGGCGCATTTTGGCGCACCCCTTGTCGATGATCGGGTCGGATGGGTTGCCTGAAGACCCGTTTCCCCATCCGCGCTTGTGGGGCGCGTTTCCACGGGTGCTGGGGCATTTCAGCCGGGATGTGGGATTGTTCCCGTTGCACACCGCTGTGCACAAAATGACCGGGCTGTCGGCGGCGCGTTTTGGCCTGGCTGAGCGAGGCGAAATTCGTGAAGGGCACTGGGCTGACCTGGTGTTGTTCGACCCGTTACGCGTGCGGGATGTAGCGGACTTCAAAGAACCACAGCGGGCAGCCGAGGGCATTGATGGAGTGTGGGTCAACGGTGTGCTGAGCTACAGCGAAGGACAGGCGACGGGGCAGCGCTCGGGTCGATTCCTGGCGCGCAACGGGGATTTGCGTCGGGGTTTTTCGCCTCTATAGTGGGTGCTTTCAAACAGGGAGCCATCGCGATGCACTTAGGAAAAGTCACCCCCATCCTGCGGATTTTCGACGAGGCCAAGGCGCTGGAATTCTATGTCGAATTCCTCGGGTTCAAGGTCGATTGGCAGCATCGTTTCGAGGCGGATTTTCCGTTGTACCTGCAGGTGTCGCTGGGCGAGTGTGTGCTGCATTTGTCCGAGCATCATGGCGATGCGTCGCCGGGCGCAGCGGTGCGGATCCAGGCGCAGGGGATAGACGCGTACCAGCAGCAATTGCAGGCCAAGGGCTACCGTTATGCCAAGCCTGGCGTTGAGGAAACACCTTGGGGCTCGCGGGAGATGAGTATCAAGGACCCGTTTGGGAATCGTGTGGTGTTTGTTGAGGAGGGTGAGAGCTGAGAGGTAAATCGCAGACAATAAAAAACCGCCTTAGTAGGGCGGTTTTTTTGCAATCCAGTGAGTGGCTGGATCGCGACCTCAAAGATGCATTGACCTGCAGGCGGATATTAACCTTGGTCTTATCATCACGCAAGATTGAACGGTGGCCAGTGCTCCTCGATTATCAAACTTCTCTCTCAGTCGAAAAATTCTGCAATAGATCCCACGAACAATACTGGATATTTGGCCACTGCTTGTCACACCTTCACGTGGAGTTTTGGGTAGTCTCTCCTTCGTTCTGCGTTTGTCGCTTTTGGGTGCGCCGGGTATGCGCGCGATTTTCGGACCGACCGCCACGGGCTAGTAATCCGTGCCGGATTCAAGCGGAAGGCCCATCAACCCGGCCGCCTCAAAGATGCATTGACCTGCATCCAAAGGCCCACATGTTCCGGTAAGTGCGCTGGAGGTAAGGCCCAACTCACGGAGGGCCGAGTATGTCTAAGTTTGCACGACGTACATGGAACCTCGTAGTGAACTGCCTGCGTGCTTATCACGTATGGAAGTTTCTGCGGGACAGCTTCGATGACCGTTAAGGTTTGAGAAGTGAAGCCGCCTCGGTTAATCCCGAGGCGGTTTTTTTGATTTCTTACACCCGGAAATGACTGACCATCTGCTGCAACTGGCTACCCAAACGCGCCAATTCCACGCTCGACTTGGCCGTCTCGTCGCTCGCCGTTGCGGTCTGCTCCGACACGTCGCGCACGTTCACAATGCTGCGGCTGATCTCTTCGGCCACGGCGCTCTGCTCTTCGGCGGCGGCGGCGATCTGCTGGTTCATCGACTGGATATTCGACACGGTACGGGTGATGTTTTCCAGCGATACGCCAGCCTTGCGCGTCAGCTCGACGCTGCTGTCGGTGAGGCTGCGGCTGTTGTTCATCACGTTGGCCACTTGTTGGGTACCGTTCTGCAAGCCGGCCACCAGGCCTTCGATTTCCTCGGTGGATTTTTGCGTGCGCTGGGCCAGGCCACGTACTTCGTCGGCGACCACGGCGAACCCACGACCGGCTTCACCGGCGCGCGCTGCTTCAATCGCTGCGTTGAGGGCCAGCAGGTTGGTCTGTTCGGCCACGGCCTTGATCACATCCATCACGCTGCCGATCTTGTTGCTCTCTTGTTGCAGATGGGCCATGGCGTCGGTGGAGCGCGCCACTTCAGCCGCCAGGCGTTCGATCTGGGCGATGGCCTCGGCCACAACTTTATCGCCCGCGCGCGCTTGGCCGTCGGCATCGGCGGCGGCCAAGGAGGCCTGTTCGGCGTTGCGTGCCACTTCCTGCACGGTGGCGGTCATTTCATGCATCGCCGTGGCGACCTGGTCGGTCTCGATCTTCTGGCTGTTGACGCCAGCGCTGGTCTGCTCGGTCACCGCCGACAGTTCCTCAGCGGCGCTGGCGATCTGGGTCACGCCATCACGAATCCCGCTGATCAGTTCACGCAAGGTGGTGCCCATGCGCTGGATGCCTTGTTGCAGCACGCCCAGCTCATCACGACGAGTCACTTGAATGTTGTGGCTCAAGTCGCCGGAGGCGATGCGTTCGACCACCGCCAGGGTGTCTTGCAGCGGACGGGTGATCTGGCGAGTGATCACCAGCGCCGCGATGATGCCCACCAGTAGGGCGAGCAAGGTGCTGATCAATTGCAGGCTACGGGCCTGGGCGCTTTCGGCGTCGCGACGTTCCAGCTGGATGTCGTACAGCTTGTCGCTGATCGTGACGATATCGGTGCCTTGGGTGGTCATCTCGGCACGGGCGGTAACGATGTTGGCGTTGGCGGCCTTGTAGCTCTGCACGGCGCTGCGATAGGCACCGAGTGCGGTGTCCAGCGCGGCCAGCGCGGTTTGCTGGCTGGCGCCGAAGACGGCGTTGAGGCTTTTCAAGCTCGCGATGGCTTTGTCGATTTGTGCAGCGGCGCGGGCTTCGTTTTCTGCGTTGACAGTGTTGGTGTAACCCCGCACTTCGTAGCGCGCCAGCATGAACTCTTCCTTGGCGTCGGTCACGGC
Organism: Pseudomonas sp. R11-23-07; assembly: GCF_003852295.1. NCBI lineage: Bacteria > Pseudomonadati > Pseudomonadota > Gammaproteobacteria > Pseudomonadales > Pseudomonadaceae > Pseudomonas > Pseudomonas sp. R11-23-07. The sequence goes on along the minus strand of NZ_CP027761.1, from coordinate 4,648,428 downwards.
CTGGAACTGAGCGAAACGCTCCGGGCTGTCGGGCATCTGCTGCACGCTGGTGTCCAGGGCGTTGATTTGTGCGTTGGCGATGTCGGCTTTGTCGCCCATGACCTGGCGCGCAGCATTGCCGTTGCGATAGGCCTCGCGCATTTTGTTCAAGGACTGCTGATAAGCCGTGATGACGGCTTTCTGTTCATTGAGCAGCTTGAGGTTTTCCGGGCTCTTGAAGCTGTCCAGCAGTTTCTGTTGCTGGGCGGCGAAGGCGTCGAGGCTGGTCTGCACGTTCTGCGCCACGGCTTCGTCACCGTTGGCCAGCATGTATTGCAGGCGCACGATGCGCAGCTTGGTCAGCGAAGCATTGAGCTGGGTGATGTCGCTCATCCAGTTGCTGCGGTCGATCAAACCGCCCAGGCTGGTCCAGCCGGTGAGTGCCAGGATCGAGGTGAGGACCAGTACCAGGCCAAAGCCCAGGCCGAGTTTGAGGTTGACGCTGATGTTACCGAACCAGCTGTTCATCGAAAGCTCCTTGAGAGTGATGTCTGTCTGCTGGACGGGGTGTTGTTGTTTGAGCCAGCCAAGATGTGTAGGGCTGTATCGGCGGCAAAGGGCAATTCTGAAATACTTTTGTTGAGGGGCGACGAAGGGGCGCTATTACCGCGCAGCAATGGCGACCCTCCGGGCTCAGGACACAGTGGTAGGCACCACAGTTAGCCTCATGCACGAAGCGGCGGTGTGGTTCAGGTGCACGCTATTGTGGGCAACCCGAGGCCGGCTGGCCTGACCTGAAGGTTCGCCGCTGTTGGGGTTGACGTCAAAGCGCGGGAAATTGCTGCTGGCGATATCCAGGCGCAGCCGATGGCCGCGCTTGAACAGGTTGCAGGTAGCGAAGGGTTCGATCAGCACCTTGACCCGTTCGCCTGGCGTCAGGAGAGTGGGCTGCTCCCACGACGCTCGGTAACGGCAGCGGCGGATGCCGTCGGTGATATTCATGGCAAATCCATCGGGATAATCGACGCTGGGTGGATACACGTCCACCAGCTTGGCGGTGAAGTCGGTGTCGGGTGCATCGCTCTCGATCCACAGTTCGATTTGCACCTCACCGGCGACGATCAGGTCTTCGTCGAGTGGCTCGGTCTGGAAGCTCAAGACGTCATCACGCTGGGCCAGGGGGCGGTTATCACCTTGGGTGCCGAAAAAGTCGGGACGCTCCCGTTGATCGAAGGCTCCACCGACGAAGACGGGGGCGCCAGAGGTCAGCGCGCCGCCGATGGTCGGGACCGGGTGAGCCGGGTCGGCGCGATAACTCAAGCGGGCGTCTATCTCCACAGGTGCGGTGCGGCTCAACTGTCTGCATGCATTCAGGTAGAGGGTCAGTGTCTGGCTGCCGGGCAGTGGCCATTGCGTAGTGTGCAACCAGCGGCCGCCATGGTGCAGCCGCCCGTTTTCGTCGCGACGACCGCTGCCGCCCCCCATCAGAAACACCTGCACGCTGGCCGTCGTGGTGCGGGGCGACGGCTTCAGGGTTTGCTCGAACCAGGCCAGGCGACAACTGAGCCAGTCCTGATCGACCTGCCCATCGAAAGCGGCTTGCGGGCCGAACTCCACATCGCCGCTGTGGCTGATATTACGGTCGCCATGCAGCCACGGGCCCATCACCAGCCGTTGGCGGGCGGTACCGTTTTGTGTGAAGGCGCGGTAGTTGGCGAGGGTCGAGCTGACATAGGCGTCATACCAGCTGGACATGAACAGCACCGGAATATCGGGCAGTTGACCATAGTGGCCTTCAGCATAGATGCCGGACTTCTGCCAATACTCATCGAAGCGGCCCCGCGCCCACTGCTCCAGCACATAGGCTTCATATTCCGGGACATGGCGCAGTGGCGATTTCCCGGCTTGCCACGGCATGCGAGTGAACCACTGATAAATATCCTCCTGCTCCAGCGCTTCACGAATCAGCGGATCGGCCAGCGCCGCCGGGCTTTCCTTGGCCTGGCGAAAAGCCCAGGTTGCCTGCTTGAGTTCGAAGGCGCCGCCCTGGCGAATTCCGCACTGGTAGGCATTGGCGAAGCCGCCGCTGTCCAGCACCATGCTGCTCAGGCCAGGAGGGTGCAGGCAGGCCATCGCCAGTTGGGTGTGGGCAGCGTAGGACAAGCCCATGCTGCCGATCTCGCCGTTGCACCAGGGCTGTTGGACGATCCAGGCCAGGCTGTCGAAACCGTCGTTGCCCTCGGCGGTGTATTTGGTGAACGTGCCTTCGGAGGCGTAGCGCCCACGGCAGTCCTGGAAGATCGCGACGAAGCCTTGCTCGATAAACCGTCCGGCCATCTGCTCGCGGGAGATGTGCTGGCCGTCGAGCTGTTTTTCCGAGCGCGAGGGCTTGCTCTTGTCGTAGGGCGTGCGTTCGATCACCACCGGAAAAGGTCCATCACCTTCCTTCGGCAGATAAATATCGGTGGCCAGGTGGACGCCGTCACGCATCGCAATCATTTGGTTGCGCAGGACTTGCATGGCGATAACACTCATCGATTCAGTACCCGCTCGTCACCGCAATGGCCAGCAACACCATCGCCAGCACGGCGTAGATCAAGAATAAAGGCAGGATGAAACGCGCCCACTGGCCCCAGCCGACATTGGCGGTAGCCAACAGCACCAGCAAGCCGCTGGAAGTGGGGGTGATCATGTTGGTCAGGCCATTGCCCAGCAAAAATGCGAACACCGTGGTCTGTGGGCTGACCCCGGACAGTTGGCCCAAGGGGCCGAAAATCGGCATGGTCACGGCGGCCTGGCCCGAGGTGGACGGGATCAGCACATCCAGCCCCAGTTGTGCGAAGAACATTCCGTAAGCCGACACAATCGGGCCGTGATCGCCCACCAAGTTGGCCAGGCTGTTGACGATGGTGTCCAGTACCTGGCCGGTACTGAGGATAATTTCCACGGCGGTGGCCAGGCCGATCAGTACGCCGGCGATCAGCACCTTCTTCATCCCATCGACAAAGGCGCTGGCGGCAACGCTTGCACCGAGCCCGGCGATCACACTGAAGGCCACCGTCAGCAGTAAGTAGAACGCCGACAGCTCGTGGTATTTCCAGGCCCAGCGGTTGGAGGCGTAGACCAAAAAAGCGATGCCCGTCAGCAGCACGATCAGGTTGCCCAAGTGCCGCATGGGCAGCGGTGTGCTTTGGAATGTGATCTGCGCTGTGGCATCGAAACCGTGCTTGCGAATGCTCCACAGTACGAAGGCAATTCCCACCAGCAGGAACGTGCAGTAGGCCAACACGCGCATGCTCAGGCCGCTGAAGATCGGCAAGCCAACCATCGGCTGGGCGACGGACAGCGCCACAGGATTGGAGATTGAGGCCAGGTAGCCGATCTTCACCGAGATCGTGACAATGGCCAGGCCGATCAGGTTCGACAGCCCCAGCCGGTTAGCCATGGCAACCATCAAGGGCACGATCAGGATGAATTCCTTGGCCAGGCCCATGAAGGTACTCCCGGCGGAAAACACCAGCATCAGGCACGGCACCAATACGTAGATATTGCCCCGGGTCAGCCCCAGCATGCGTTCCAGCCCGGCATCGATCACCCCGGCCTTGTTCAGCACACCGAACATGCCGCCGATGAACAGCACCATGAAAATCAGCGCCGCACGTTTCTCGATGCCCTGGGGAATGGCCATGAAGCCTTCCGCCAGAGACACCGGACGTGCCACGGTGTCGAAGACTTTGCGTGGCTCCAGGGCGAACAGTTGGCTCAGGGAATCGTGTTTTTCCAGTACCTGATACGAGCCCGGCACCACCAGGCCATTCTGGCGCTGGAACGTGCCCGAATTCACGGCGTAGGTAAACGCCACCGCGAGCAGGACAATACTCAGCAAGATGATGGCGGGATTGATCTGTTTGCGTTGCGTGGTTTTCCCTACCGCTGCTTGGGTGGGGGTGCTCTGCGATTCACTCATGCTGGTGGCCCCGGCGTGCGCCGTTATTGTTATAGGGGTGACACGTGTGGGGCGGACACTAGGGCAAACTTTTCGCGGCGACAACGTTATGCGTAGGGTGGGTTGGGCTATGCGTTTTGTTCGGCAAGACGCTGCTTGAGATGCTCGGCAAACGCGTTCACCAGTTGCGAGCGCGGTTCATTGGCGCGAAACGCCAGGCCGAATGCGTAGGGCAGCGCCGGGCGGAAGGGGCGCGTGACGATGGGCAAATGCAGGAAGTGACTGGCCAGCAGACCGTTGACGATCGACACCCCCAGCCCCTCGGCAACGAAGCTGCACGCCGCCCCTACCGAGTGCACCTCGACCCGTACCTGCGGCGTGAGGTTGGCCGCGCGGAACACCTGGTTCAGTTCGGCTCGCAGTGCCCGTTGCCGGCCGAGCATCACCAGCGGCACGTTGCGCAGGTGCTGCACTTCGATGCAAGCGTGACGGGTCAGCGGATGCTCGGCCGGCATCACGCAGACGCCTTCGGTTTGCAGCACCGGCTCGACGTCGAAGTCGGGGATTTCCGTGGGCAGGCGCACAAAACCCAGGTCGGCGGAACGGTCCAGCACCGCACGCTCGATCATGTCGTAGGAACCGGTCAGCAACTCGACGACGATGTCGTCATGGCCCTTGAGAAACTCGGTCACGATGCGTGGCAACAGTCCCTGGGCCATGCTGGTGGGCACCCCGACCTTGAGCAGGCTTTTGCGTAAGCGTCCTGCACGCATCTCGTCGGCCAGGCGCTGGATCCGCTGCATGCCATCCACCAGCCCGGCGACTTCGGCAAGCAATTCCTCGGCTTCCGGCGTGGCCATCAGGCGGCCCTTCTTACGCAGGAACAAGACAAAACCCAAGTGCTCTTCCAACTGGCTCAGCAGGCGGCTGACCGCCGACTGCGAGAGGCCCATGCGCGTCGCTGCGCCGATGGTCGAGCCGGTGGACATGATCGCCTTGAAGGCTTCGAGTTGCTTGAGATTCACCGTGGTTTTCCTATCGGTTGGGAAGGGCGGCCGGTGCTTCACGCATAGCCTGATGCGCTTCTCGCATAACGTTGTGAGGCGGCGGGCGAGTCGTTAGTGTCCGCTCCAACGCGACACGCCGTCCAGCTGCCGCGCCGTGCAATCGCCCATAAAAAACACAACATGGCATTGAGGAAAGGTTTATGCGTGAGCTTTTCACGAAGCGGGAAATAGTTTCGGCGGGACTGCTGGCGAGCCTGTCACCGGCATTGATGGCCCAGGGGTTCTGGGAGGATTCCTACGGCCGATTGACCTTGCGCAACTTCTACTTCAACGACGGCTACCGCGACGGTGGTGAAGACCGCAAGGAGTGGGCCCAAGGCTTTCTGCTCAATCTTCAATCGGGTTATACCGAGGGTACCGTAGGCTTTGGCCTGGATGCTCTGGGGCTGGCGGGACTGCGCCTGGACTCCAGCCCAACCCACGCCGGCACAGGTTTGTTGCCCGTGCATGATGATGGTCATGCGGCCAGCGAGTTCTCCAGCCTGGGCGTCACAGCCAAGATACGCTGGGGCAACACCGTACTAAAAAACGGTACCTTGCTGCCGAAGATTCCGGTGCTGGTGCACAACGATGGTCGCCTGTTGCCGCAGACGTTCCAGGGCACCCAAGTGGAATACAGCGGCATTCGTGACCTGTACCTGCATGTCGGACACCTGGATAAATTCAAGCTGCGCAACTCCACCGACAGCGTGGCTATCTATCCCCAGGGCTACAGTGGCAAAAAAGGCAGTGACTTCAATTTTGCCGGCGCCACCTATGCCTTTACGCCCAAGCTCAGCGGTAGCTGGTACTACGGTGAAATGCGTGAATTCTATCGGCAGCAGTTCTTCGGCCTGGTGCACAAGCAGCCGGTGGGCAGCGGCACGCTGACCAGCGACTTGCGCTACTTCATCAGCACCCAAGCGGGTGAAGCTCGCAACGGTCAGGTCGACAGTGACATGTTCAGCGGCTTGTTTACTTACCGCCTGGGCGCGCAGGCGCTGGGTGTGGGCTATCAGAAGGTCAGTGGCGAGACCGCCGTGCCGTATGCCAGTGTGTCGACGGTGTATTCCTTCAGTAACGCGGGTGTGGGCAAGTTCATCCAGGCGGGTGAGCAAACCTGGATGCTGCGCTACGACTATGACTTCGCAGCGCTACTGCCGGGTTTGAGCTTCATGACCCGTTACTACAAAGGACAAAACGGTGACGTCAGGGGGCGCGAGGCGCGGGAGTGGGAATCCGACACTAACTTGCGCTATGTGATCCAGAACAGCACCCTCAAAGGCTTGGGAGTGGAGTTGCGCAAGGCCACTTATCGTTCGACCTATGCCAGTGACCGTGACAATTTCCGGTTGTACCTGACTTACGACCTGGCGCTCTGGTAGTCGGGGGAGGGGGCTGATCATGGGCCGGTCTTGTGTGCTAGTCTGCGGGCCCTTTTAGTTCTGGATGGCACGGGAAACCGTGTTGTCCTACAGCGGAGCCTCTTCATGTCCGAAGTTAATCTGTCCACCGACGAAACCCGCGTCAGCTACGGTATCGGCCGTCAGTTGGGCGACCAACTGCGCGACAACCCGCCACCAGGCGTCAACCTCGATGCAATCCTGGCCGGCCTGACCGACGCGTTCGGTGGCAAGCCAAGCCGTGTTGACCAAGAGCAAATGGCGGCCAGCTTCAAGGTGATCCGCGAAATCATGCAAGCTGAAGCCGCGGCCAAAGCTGAAGCCGCTGCAGGCGCCGGCCTGGCATTCCTGGCTGAAAACGCCAAGCGTGACGGCATTACCACCCTGGCTTCGGGCCTGCAATTTGAAGTGCTGACTGCCGGTGATGGCGCCAAGCCGACCCGTGAAGACCAGGTGCGCACTCACTACCACGGCACGCTGATCGACGGCACTGTATTCGACAGCTCCTACGAGCGTGGCCAGCCTGCAGAATTCCCGGTGGGCGGCGTGATTGCCGGCTGGACCGAAGCCCTGCAGTTGATGAATGCCGGCAGCAAATGGCGCCTGTACGTGCCGAGCGAACTGGCTTACGGCGCTCAAGGCGTTGGCAGCATCCCGCCGCACAGCGTTCTGGTGTTCGACGTCGAGCTGCTCGACGTTCTGTAAGACCTGCTGTTGATCACCTGTAGGAGCGAGCTTGCTCGCGAAAAACGTCAACGATGACGCGGGCATTCTGGATGAGCGCGTTGTTTATGCGGTCTTCGCGAGCAAGCTCGCTCCTACAGCGTTTTGCAGGGTGGTTCATGGGTGGAACTTGCCATTGAGCTCCGTCGCCGGGCGCAACGCTCGGGCATAGCAGAATAAAAACAGGTTCCTCACCACTTCCTTCAGCACCCCAGGCTCACTGGAGCTCAGGCCATTCACGTCCAGGTCGCCCTGGTCCTGCAGTTCATTCAGCGCTTCTTCTTCCAGCACGGCACAGACTTCGCCGGTTTCCCGATGCAGGATCCGCAGGTAGGGGTGAGGGCGGTCCAGCCAGGCGTCTATCAAATAAGTCATGGTCGTTCTCCTTGATGGGTTTCAATGAGAATAATTCTTATTCGTAGAATAGCAAGTGCCTATTGGCGGTTTGCGCTTTTTTCTGTGTGGAGATTGAGGCGGGTCAAGCAAGAGGGCGAAACGCCATCCCACGGCGGGCGTGGGATGGTTGCAGCACGATCAGACTTTACGCACGAACTCGGACTTGAGTTTCATCGGGCCGATGCCGTCAATCTTGCAATCGATATCGTGGTCGCCGTCGCACAGGCGGATGTTCTTGACCTTGGTGCCGACTTTCACCACCAGGGAAGTGCCCTTGACCTTGAGGTCCTTGATCACGGTGATGGTGTCGCCGTCCTGCAGGACATTGCCCACAGAGTCCTTCTTCACGGTTTCATCGCCGGCTGCTTCGGCCTCGCCATTGGCGGACCACTCATGGGCGCATTCCGGGCAGATCAGCTGGGCGCCGTCTTCGTAGGTGTATTCGGAATTGCATTTCGGGCAGGGTGGCAACGTGCTCACTAAAGCTCCTTGAGAGTCAGGATGGCTAAAAGTCGCACATTATATAGGGGATTGTGGTCTTACAGGTTGTATGAAATCCAAATGTGGGAGGGGGCTTGCTCCCGATTGCGGTTTGCCAGTCGATATATTCGGCGACTGATACTCCGCTATCGGGGGCAAGCCCCCTCCTACATTGGCCCGCGTGTATTTTAGTGCGTACGCGCGACCGCAAATTCGCTCAGCTCAACCAATGCATCCCGGTATTCGCTGGCGGGCAGGGCTTGCAGGCACTGGATCGCACGGGCTACGTAGTCACGCGCCAGTTGCGCGGTGTACTCCAGCGAACCGGACGCTTCGACGGCGGCACGGATGGCTTCCAGGTCTTCGATCCCGCCTTTCTGGATCGCTTTGCGCACCAGGGCGGCCTGTTCCGGCGTGCCTTCGCGCATGGTGTAGATCAGCGGCAGGGTTGGTTTGCCTTCGGCCAGGTCGTCACCGACGTTCTTGCCCAGGGTCTCGGCGTCGCCACGGTAGTCGAGCAGGTCGTCCACCAGTTGGAACGCCACGCCCAGGTGATCGCCAAAGGTGCGCAGCGCTTCGGCCTGTTCGGCGCTCGCCCCACACAGCGCGGCGGCGCTGTGGGTGGAGGCTTCGAAGAGCATCGCGGTCTTGCCGCGAATCACTTCCATGTAGGTTTCTTCGGTGGTGCTGGCGTCGCGTACCTTCGACAGCTGCAACACTTCGCCTTCGGCGATGATGCGCGTGGCCTGTGAAAGAATTTTCATCACCGGCATCGAGCCCAGCTCGACCATCATTTCGAACGAGCGCGAGTACAGGAAGTCGCCCACCAGAACGCTCGGGGCGTTACCCCACATGGCGTTGGCGGTCTCGCGACCACGGCGCATACCGGACATGTCGACCACGTCGTCGTGCAGCAGGGTGGCGGTGTGCAGGAATTCGATGGTGGCCGCCAGCAGGCGCAGGTCATCGCCTTCGCGGCCCAGGGCCTTGCCGCACAGCAGCACTAATAAAGGACGCAGGCGCTTACCGCCCGCCGACGTAATGTAGTCGCCAATTTTGGCGACCAGCGGCACTTTAGACGTCAGCTGCTGCTTGATGATGCCGTCGACGGCGCTAAAATCGTCCGCGACCGCGCGGTAGAAAGCTTGGGGTTGCATCAGCGACAGTCGCTCCAGAAGGGTTGCGCGGCATGCTAGGACCCATGCCCCTGGGTGTCAAGGCGCGATGGACGGCCTCTTGCAACACGTCTATTGCTTGCGTACAATCGCGCACCCTGAACTTCCTGGGCAGCACCTGCCTTACGCAATTGCATTCGGGACGTCCATCCCATGCAGCCATGCCAGCCAATACCTCTTCTTATAAAGCGCTGGGTGAGCAGGATTATCGGAGAAATACCATGTCGTACGCAGTAATTGTTACTGGTGGCAAGCAATACAAGGTCGCCCCAGGTGAATACCTGAAGATCGAAAAACTGGAAATCGCTACTGGCGAATCCGTGACTTTTGATCGCGTTCTGTTGGTCGCCAATGGCGATGACGTGAACATCGGCGCTCCAGTTGTTGCTGGCGCTACCGTTGTGGCTGAAGTGATCTCCCAAGGTCGTCACGATAAAGTCCGCATCATCAAGTTCCGTCGTCGTAAGCACCACATGAAGCGTATGGGCCACCGCCAGTGGTACACCGAGATCAAAATCACCGGTATTCAGGCTTAATTTCAGCCTAATTCCTCACTAGGAGAATTGACTCATGGCACACAAAAAAGCTGGTGGTAGTACCCGTAACGGTCGCGACTCAGAAGCCAAACGCCTTGGCGTGAAGATGTATGGCGGCCAGAAGATCATTCCGGGCAACATCATCGTGCGTCAGCGCGGCACCCAATTCCACGCCGGTTACGGTGTTGGCATGGGTAAAGATCACACCCTCTTCGCGAAAATCGAAGGCGTGATCAAGTTCGAAGTAAAGGGCGCGTTCAACCGCCGTTACGTGAGCGTTGTCGCAGCTTAATTGCGAGATCGCTGGAAAAGCCCTGTCTTGCGACGGGGCTTTTTCGTTTGTGGAGTGAGTCTCTTGCAAAGCTGTTTGTAATGGCGAGGGCAGCAGGTTTTGCAGTCGTTGCTTGAGGTCGCTGCGCTCATTTTTGCAAGAGTCTTATGTCTTGGTTTCTTAAGCTCGTCCGTGCGGCGAGAGGCGTTTTGTTATGAAGTTCGTTGATGAAGTTTCCATCCGAGTAAAAGCAGGCGACGGCGGTAACGGTTGCATGAGTTTCCGTCGCGAAAAGTTCATTGAAAACGGTGGCCCAAACGGCGGTGACGGCGGCGACGGCGGTTCCATCTACATGATGGCCGACGAAAACCTCAACACCCTGGTCGACTACCGTTACACCCGGCACTTCGATGCCGAGCGTGGCTCCAACGGCGGCAGCACCGACTGCACCGGTAAAAAAGGTGAAGACCTGGTACTGCGCGTACCGGTCGGCACCACGATCATCGACTCGGCCACCCAGGAAGTGATCGGCGACCTGACCAAGGCCGGCCAGAAGTTGATGGTTGTGCAGGGCGGCTGGCACGGGCTGGGTAACACCCGGTTCAAGTCAAGTACCAACCGTGCACCGCGCCAGACCACGCCGGGCAAACCGGGCGAGCAGCGCGACCTCAAGCTGGAAATGAAAGTACTCGCTGACGTAGGCCTGCTGGGCCTGCCGAACGCCGGCAAAAGTACCTTCATCCGCTCGGTGTCGGCCGCCAAGCCGAAAGTCGCCGACTACCCGTTCACCACCCTGGTGCCAAACCTGGGCGTGGTCAGCGTCGACCGTTGGAAAAGCTTCGTGGTCGCCGACATTCCTGGCCTGATCGAAGGCGCTTCCGATGGCGCGGGCCTGGGGATTCGCTTCCTCAAGCACTTGTCGCGCACCCGTCTGCTGCTGCACCTCGTCGACATGGCGCCGCTGGACGAAACCAATGCTGCCGATGCCGCCGAAGTGATCGTCAGCGAACTGACCAAGTTCAGCCCGGCCCTGGCCGAGCGTGATCGTTGGCTGGTGCTGAACAAGTGCGACCAGATCCTTGAAGAAGAGCACGAAGAGCGCGTCAAGGAAATCGTCGACCGCCTGGAGTGGGAAGGTCCGGTCTACGTGATCTCGGCCATCGCCAAAGAAGGCACCGAGCGCCTTTGTCGCGACATCATGCGTTATCTGGAAGACCGCGCCGACCGCCTGGCGGCCGACCCGGTCTTCAAGGCCGAACTGGCCGAGCTCGACCAGCAGATCGAAGACGAAGCCCGTGCCCAGCTGCAAGCGCTGGACGACCAGCGTGCCCTGCGCCGCAGCGGTGTGAAGTCGGTGCATGACATCGGCGACGATGATTGGGACGAGGAAGACGTGGATGATGAAGACGGTCCGGAAATCATTTACGTGCGCGACTGATTCGTTGCGATAAACTTGAACGCCGCTCCTTTGGAGCGGCGTTTTGGTATCCGGGTATAACGTTATGGCGGCGCTGGGTCGCGCGGCCCCCACTCTAAGGTTGAAGATGATGCGGAGCAAAGTGACAGGTGCGCAGCGCTGGGTCGTAAAGATCGGCAGCGCGTTGCTGACGGCCGATGGCAAGGGACTCGATCGCGCAGCCATGAGCGTCTGGGTCGAGCAGATGGTGGCCTTGCATGAGGCCGGTGTCGAGTTGGTGCTGGTCTCGTCCGGGGCGGTTGCCGCCGGGATGAGCCGCCTCGGCTGGACCGCGCGACCCAGCGCGATGCACGAACTGCAAGCCGCCGCCGCCATCGGCCAGATGGGCCTGGTGCAAGCCTGGGAATCGAGCTTTGCCGAGCACGGCCGCCACACGGCGCAGATCCTGCTGACCCACGACGACCTGTCCGACCGCAAGCGCTACCTCAACGCCCGTAGCACCTTGCGTGCGCTGGTGGAGCTCAAGGTCATCCCGGTGATCAACGAGAACGACACGGTGGTCACCGACGAAATCCGCTTCGGCGACAACGACACCCTGGCTGCCCTGGTAGCCAACCTGGTGGAAGCCGACCTGCTGGTGATTCTCACCGACCGCGACGGCATGTTCGACGCCGACCCGCGCAACAACCCTGATGCCCAGCTTATCCATGAAGCGCGCGCTGATGACCCGGCGCTGGACGCCGTTGCCGGCAGTGTCGGCGGCGCCTTGGGCCGTGGCGGCATGCAGACCAAGCTGCGCGCCGCCCGCCTGGCCGCGCGCTCCGGTGCCCACACCATCATCGTCGGCGGGCGCCTGGAGCGCGTGCTCGACCGTCTCAAGGCCGGGGAGCGCATCGGTACGCTGCTGTCGCCCGAGCGCGGCATGCTGGCGGCGCGCAAGCAGTGGCTGGCCGGGCACCTGCAAACCCGTGGCACCCTGGTGCTCGACGCGGGAGCGGTGTCGGCGTTGTCCCAGGGCAACAAGAGCCTGCTGCCGGTGGGCGTCAAGTTGGTGCAAGGCAGCTTCCGCCGAGGCGAGATGGTGGTGTGCGTGGCGCCGGATGGTCGTGAGATCGCCCGCGGCCTGGCCAACTACAGCGCCCTGGAGGCGCAGAAGATTATTGGACAATCGTCTGAAGCGATTGTCGGACTCTTGGGCTACATGGCGGAACCGGAACTGGTGCACCGCGATAACCTCATTCTGGTTTAAACGAAGGAATACCCGATGCGCGTAATGAAGGGATTGCTTGGCCTGTTGCTCGCCATGCCACTGCTGGCCTCGGCCGAAGAGATTGCCCAGGTCTCGACGGTGTTCAAGTTTGTCGGCCCCAACGACCGGATTGTGGTCGAAGCGTTTGACGACCCCAAGGTCGATGGCGTGACTTGCTATCTGTCCCGTGCCAAGACCGGTGGCGTCAAAGGCGGCCTGGGCCTGGCCGAAGACCGCGCCGAAGCCTCGATTGCCTGCCGCCAGGTCGGCCCGATCCACTTCAAGGGTGAGCTCAAGGACGGTGACGAAGTGTTCAAGGAGCGCACCTCGCTGGTGTTCAAGACCATGCAGGTGGTGCGTTTCCTCGACAAGAAGCGCAACACGTTGGTGTACCTGGTCTACAGCGACCGCCTGATCGAAGGCAGCCCGCAGAACGCGGTGACGGCGATCCCGATCCTGCCGTGGCCGACCGCTCAGTAACCTGCAGGCGGGTTTTGTTACGGGCGTCTATAATTGCGGGCTTGCGGGTTGTAAGCTCAAGGCGTCGCGAGGCGTAGAAAAATAGGATATCTGGAGTTCGTCATGAGTGCTTTCCACGACCTGAAACTCAAAGCGTTGGATGGGCAAGAGCTGCCGCTGGCGCCTTTCAAGGGGGAAGTTGTGCTGGTGGTCAACGTGGCCTCCAAATGCGGCCTGACCCCGCAATATGCGGCGTTGGAAAACCTCTATCAGCAGTACAAGGACCGGGGTTTCACCGTGCTCGGCCTGCCGTGCAACCAGTTTGCGGGCCAGGAACCGGGCACCGAGGAAGAGATCCAGCAATTCTGCAGCCTCAACTATGGGGTGACCTTTCCCCTGGGCAGCAAACTCGAGGTGAACGGGCCGGAGCGCCACCAGCTCTACCGCCTGCTGGCGGGCGAGGGCGCTGAATTTCCTGGGGATATCACCTGGAACTTCGAGAAATTCCTGCTCGGCAAAGATGGCCGGGTGCTGGCGCGTTTTTCGCCACGTACGCCACCGGAAGATCCATCGATCGTCCAGGCCATCGAAAAAGCCCTGAGCTAACCCTGCCACTGTAGGAGCGAGCTTGCTCGCGAAAATCGCCAACGATAACGCGTGTGCTCTGGATGTACGCGGCGTCCTCAGGCGCTTCGCGAGCAAGCTCGCTCCTACAGGTATTCGGTTGCTTTTATCGCCTTAATCACCCAGATCAATAGTGCTATCCAGCAAGTTGCGGCGCCCATATTATCCACATCATAAATCCGTCTTATGTGGAGTGCTCCATGCCCGTCCAAGCCTTGTTCAAACCCTTCCAGCTCGGTGCACTGCAACTGTCGACCCGCGTGGTCATGGCGCCAATGACCCGCTCATTCTCCCCGGGTGGCGTGCCCAATGCTCAAGTGATCGAGTACTACCGCCGTCGCGCCGCCGCCGGCGTTGGGCTGATCATCACCGAAGGCACCGTGGTTGGCCATCAAGCCTCCAACGGTTACCCCAACGTTCCGCACTTTTACGGCGAAGCGGCGTTGGCCGGCTGGAAGAAAGTGGTCGATGCGGTCCACGCCGAAGGCGGCAAGATTGTTCCGCAGTTGTGGCATGTGGGCGCCGTGCGCCGTATCGGTACCGAACCTGACGCCAGCGTGCCAGCCTACGGCCCGATGGAGAGGCTCAAGGATGGCAAGGTAGTCGTCCATGGCATGACCACCCAGGACATCAAGGACGTGATTAACGCGTTCGCCCAGGCGGCCAAAGATGCTCAACGCATCGGCATGGACGGTGTGGAAATCCACGGCGCCCACGGCTACCTGGTCGACCAGTTCTTCTGGGAAGGCAGCAACCAGCGTACCGATGAGTACGGCGGCAGCCTGGCCAACCGTTCACGTTTCGCTATCGAATTGATCCAGGCCATCCGTGCTGCGGTCGGCCCGGATTTTCCGATCATCCTGCGTTTTTCCCAGTGGAAGCAGCAGGACTACACCGCGCGCCTGGTGCAAACCCCCGAGGCGTTGGGCGAATTCCTCAAGCCGTTGTCCGACGCTGGCGTGGATATTTTCCACTGTTCCACGCGCCGGTTCTGGGAGCCTGAATTCGAAGGTTCCGACCTCAACCTGGCCGGCTGGACCCGCCAGCTGACGGGGAAACCGACGATCACCGTGGGCAGCGTTGGTCTGGATGGTGAGTTCCTGCAGTTCATGGTCAACACCGACAAGGTCGCGCAGCCGGCCAGCCTGGAGAACCTGCTGGAGCGTTTGAATAACGACGAATTCGATCTGGTCGCCGTGGGTCGTGCGCTGCTGGTGGATCCGGATTGGGCCGTGAAGGTGCGCGAAGGTCGCGAGGCCGACATTCTGCCGTTCAGTCGTGAGGCGTTGACGAGCCTGGTGTAAGCGACGCCAGGGCGGGCACCGGAGGCCCGTCCTTGCATACATCGCGCAGCTGACGCTCGAATTGCTCGATGATCGCCGGCCATCCTTGGCGACTGGCGTGTTGCCGGGCATTGAGCCGCGCTCGGCGCAGCGTCTCGCGCTCTTCCAGCAGCCACACGGCCGCATCGCAAAACGCGTTCTCATCCCCCGGCATCGCCAGCACACCGTTGTAGCCGTGGCGAATATGCTGGGTCGCGGCTGCCTGGTCGTAGGCCACCACACCCAGCCCGGACGCCATGGCTTCCAGCACCACATTGCCGAATGTTTCGGTCAGGCTGGGAAACAGGAACAGATCGCCCGAAGCATAATGCCGCGCCAGTGCTTCACCGCGCTGGGCGCCGCAGAACACCGCGTCGGGCAAATCGCGTTGCAACAGGCTGCGCTGCGGGCCATCGCCGACAATCACCAGCTTGAGCCGCCGCGATGGATAGGTGGTCTGCAACGTGTCGAAACAGCGTTTGAGCAGCCCGAGGTTTTTCTCTTGGGCCAGGCGTCCTACGTGCAGCACCACAATGTCGTCGTTCTCCAAACCCCAGCTCGCGCGCAAAGCGTCGTCGCGTTTGGCCGGATGGAACAGTTGGCTGTCGACCCCCCGCGACAGCATGCCAAGACGCTCGAAGTGCCGGCGCTCCAGCTCCAGGCGCTGACTCGCGCTGGGAACCAGGGTCAACGTCGACCGGTTATGAAACCAGCGCAGGTAATGGGTGACCAGGCGACTCAACAGGCTCAAGCCGTACTGGTTCGAATACTGTTGAAAGTTGGTGTGAAAGCCGCTGACCACGCTGATGCCCAAGCGCCGCGCCGCGCGTAACGCCGACAAGCCCAACGGCCCCTCGGTGGCGATGTACAACACATCCGGACGCTGGCGGGTCCAGCGGCGCAGGAGTTTGTGCATCGACGATTGGCCCCACTGCAGCCCTGGATACCCCGGTAACGGCCAGCCGCGGCACAGCAGCAACTCATCGTCACTCGGCCGGCTCTGGTCGACGCCTTGGCGGGGGCGTACCAGTTCGATTTGATGGCCGCGCGCGCGCAAACCGTCGCACAGGCGGCCAAGGGTATTGGCCACCCCGTTGATTTCCGGCGGGAAGGTTTCGGTGATCAGGGTGATGTGGAGCGAAGCTATCGTCATGACCCACAGTGTCGCTGCGGGCCATGTCTTCATTGTGTCACTGGGATGATGGATTTATGACCGGGCCACCTGTTGCCCGGCCATCGCTTCGGCACCTTGCTCGCGCACCCAGAACAACGTAGCCCCGGCTACTGCTGCCGGCATCATCAGCAAGTTGACCACCGGCACCAGCAGCACCAGGTAGACGATCCCGCCAAAACTCATGCTCTGCCAGCGCTTCTGGCGCAGCCAGGCGAGCATTTCGTTCCAGCCCAGCTTGTGGTTGTCGGCCGGGTAGTCGATGTATTGGATCGCCATCATCCACACGCCGAACAACAGCCACAATGGCGCGGCGATCAGGTTGACCACGGGAATGAACGACAGGATGAACAGGCCGATGGCCCGTGGCAGGAAGTAGCCCAGCTTGCGCATTTCCCGGGCCAGGGTGCGCGGAATCATCGCGATCAGCTCGCCCCAGCTGAACGGTGGGAAGTCGTCGGTGCCACGCACCACGATCTCGACTTTCTCCGCGAGAAAACCATTGAACGGCGCCGCGATGATATTGGCGAGCATGGTAAAGGTGAAAAACACCATCAACACCACCAGCACCACGAACAGCGGCCACAGCAGGTAATTCAAAAAGCTCAGCCAGCCGGGCAGCGTGGGCATCAGGTGGTCGACCCACAGGCTGAATTGGTGGCCTGCAAAGTAGATCAGGCCGACGAACAGCACCAGGTTGATCGCCAGCGGCAGCAGTACGAACAGGCGCAGGCCGGGGCTCAACACCAGTTTGAGGCCTTCGCGCAGGTATTGCGGGCCGGAAAGAGCGGGGGCAGGCATGGAAGACTCCGAGCAGAAGGGCGAACGCGCCGACCTTACCGGCTTTGCCGTGGCGGTGAAAGTGGCGACATCAGCGGTTACACCTGAGTGGACAATAAGGTCGATCAAACCGGTCGACTGCATAGAGACCACCTATGAGCTGGATTGTTATTCCGTATTTCCTTAATCTTGCCCCCCTCTATACGCTGCACCCATTATTTTCAGGATCTGCGAGTTCAAGCCTTCCCCAAGTGCTTCGCGGTCCTTTTTTATTCCAGCCGTCTTGTTGTCCGGACGGTCGATAGGAGTGAGTCATGTCTGATACCCGTCATTCGCGAGTGATTATTCTCGGTTCCGGCCCTGCCGGTTACAGCGCTGCGGTCTACGCTGCCCGCGCCAACCTCAAGCCGCTGCTGATCACCGGCATGCAGGCGGGCGGTCAGTTGACCACCACCACCGAAGTCGACAACTGGCCGGGCGACGTCCACGGCCTGACCGGCCCGGTGCTGATGGAGCGTATGAAAGAACACGCCGAGCGCTTTGAAACCGAGATCGTGTTCGACCACATCAACAAGGTCGACTTTTCCAAGAAGCCTTACAGCCTGACAGGCGACAGCGGCGTGTACACCTGTGACGCGTTGATCATCGCCACCGGCGCCAGCGCCCGTTACCTGGGCCTGCCATCGGAAGAAGCGTTCATGGGCAAGGGTGTTTCCGCCTGCGCGACCTGCGACGGTTTCTTCTATCGCAACAAGCCAGTGGCTGTGGTCGGTGGCGGCAACACCGCAGTGGAAGAGGCGCTGTACCTGGCCAACATCGCCAGCACCGTGACCCTGGTGCACCGCCGCGAAACCTTCCGCGCCGAGAAGATCCTGATCGACAAGCTGCACGCCCGTGTCGCTGAAGGCAAGATCATCCTCAAGCTCAACGCCACGCTGGACGAAGTCCTGGGTGACAACATGGGCGTGACCGGTGCGCGCCTGAAGAACAATGACGGCAGCTTCGACGAGCTGAAAGTCGACGGCGTATTCATCGCCATCGGCCACACCCCGAACACCTCGTTGTTCGAAGGTGTGCTGGAAGCCAAAGACGGTTACCTGGTGGTGCAGGGCGGCCGTGAAGGCAATGCCACCGCCACCAACATCGACGGCATCTTCGCGGCCGGCGACGTGGCTGACCACGTCTACCGCCAAGCCATCACCTCGGCCGGCGCCGGTTGCATGGCGGCCCTGGATGCCGAACGTTACCTTGACGGTCTGAAAGACGCCTCGTTCTAAGCAACGCTGCAAAACAAATGTGGGAGGGGGCTTGCTCCCGATAGCGGTGTTTCAGTCAGCACATTTGCTACTGAACCACCGCAATCGGGGGCAAGCCCCCTCCCACATTTTGATCTTTATTTGGCTCAGGATTTGCGGGTCAGGGGTTGTGCTGCAAATTTCACTCCGGCCAGGCCGTATTTGATCAACGCACGGATATTGCCATGGTCACTGCCTTCCGGCGTAGCCACCACTGAACGGTAATGCTCGCCAAACGCCAGCAACGCTTCCTGATCGCTCAACCCTTCCAGCAACGCCAATCCAAGTGTCTTGCACGAACCTTCGTTCTGGCCGGCGGCATTTTCCACCTCGCCGTTGGTGAAGGCTTGCGGCTGGTAGTCGTAACCTGCGGCAACAAAGGCCAGGGTGTCGGCAAACGCGTGTTTGCCGCTGTTAAGGCTGGCGCGCAGGGTGTTCAGGTCAGTCATGGGCTTTTCCTTTGGCAAACGCCGCGTGTTGGTCGGCGCTGGCTTCTTTCTGGTATTGGGCTTTCCACTCGGCGTACGGCATGCCGTACACCACTTCACGGGCGTCATCGAGGCTCAGTTCGATCTGGCGCTCATCGGCCTCGGCCTTGTACCACTTGGACAGGCAGTTACGGCAGAAGCCGGCCAGGTTCATCAGGTCGATGTTCTGTACATCCTTGCGGCTGTCCAGGTGTGACACCAGCCGGCGAAAGGCGGCGGCTTCGAGTTCGAGGCGTTGTTGGTCGTTCATAGGGCTCACTTGACTATCAGCGGCTGGCCGCCAGAGTGATCGAAACCGACTCGGCAAAGCGCAGCGCATGGGGTTTGTCGACTTCGACTTCGGCGTACAGCACCGACTCGTTGCTCATCACCAGGTCGAGCAGCTCCTGGGTCAGGCGTTCGAGCAAGGCGAAGCGGTTGCTTTCGACGTGGGCAATGATGGCCTTGGTGATGGTGCGGTAGTTCAGCGCGTGGTCGATGTCATTATCGCGCACGGCTTCCTGGGCGGCATACAGGATGGTCAGGTTGATCAGCACATCCTGCTTGTTGAGGATTTCGTCCTCGTTGATGCCGATAAAGGTGCGCAGGCACAGGTCCTTGACCCGGATGCGCGCCATGCCTGGTTGAAGTTGTGGCATTGCTACTTGCTCCGTCCAATCAGTTGCAGGAACTCCATGCGCGTGGTGTTCGACTCGCGGAACGCGCCGAGCATCACCGAGGTGTTCATGGTTGAATTCTGTTTTTCCACGCCGCGCATCATCATGCACATGTGCCTGGCTTCGATCACCACCGCCACGCCGGCGGCCTGGGTCACGTCCTGGATGGCGTCGGCAATTTGCCGCGTGAGGTTTTCCTGGATCTGCAGGCGCCTGGCGTACATGTCGACGATGCGCGCCAGTTTCGACAGGCCCAGCACCTTGCCGGTCGGAATGTAGGCCACATGGGCCTTGCCGATAAAGGGCAACAGGTGGTGCTCACACAGCGAGTACAGCTCGATGTCCTGGAGGATCACCATCTCGTCGTTATCGGAGGCGAAGAGCGCGCCGTTGACGATTTCTTCCAGGTTCTGCTCGTAGCCATGACACAGGTATTGCATCGCCTTGGCGGCGCGCTTGGGGGTGTCGAGCAAACCTTCGCGTTCCGGGTCTTCGCCCAGGCCTTTGAGGATTTCGCGGTAATGGTGGGGCAGGGACAAGGTCATACAACATCCTCAAAACGGCTTACTTGATATGCCGCCCGCCGTTGACGGTCAGGGTGGTCCCGGTGACATAGGGGTTGTCCAGCAGGTAACGCACGCTCTGGTAGATCACCTCAGGCCCGGGCTCGATGCCCAGCGCCGACTTGGCCAGGACCTTGGCACGGTAGGCCGCGTCGTCGCCTTCATTGAACATCACCATGGCCGGCGCGATGCCGTTGACCTTGATCAGCGGCGCGAACTCTGCGGCGAACGACAAGGTAAGGCTGTCGAGCCCGGCCTTGGTGGCGCAATACGCGATGTGCTGACGGCTGCCCTTGCGTACCACGTCATCGCTGATATGCACGATATCGGCCGGTGTCGAACGTTGCAGCAGGGGTGAACAATGCCGGTTGATCAGGTACGGCGCAAGCATGTGCACGCTGAACATGTCGGTAAAGGCGTGGCTTTCGTCGTCAGGCGTTTCCGCGATCCAGGCCGAGGCGTTGTGGATGATCGCGCGCAGCGAGTCGGTATGTGCCTTCAACTCAGTGATGAACGCCACAATCCCCGCTTCGCTGGAAAAATCGGCAAACAGGCCGAACGCACCGCGTTCGCGCAGCAGCTGCACCCCTGGGCGTTCGCTGCGGTAGCTGAAGATGACCGATTGCCCTGCGTCCAACAGACGCTCGGCGCAATACAGGCCGACGCGCTGGCCGGCACCGGTGATCAGGATCGGGGCGTTGGTTGCAGTCATGGGAGGCTCTAGTCGCTGGCAGGTGGAAACTATACCAGCGACCCGTCTCCCCTGTACTCAGGCAGCGGCTTCGCTGGCCTTGCGTGGTGGCGTGGGATGCAGCCAGTTCGCCAGCAGGTGCGTCGACAACGGAATAAAGAAGTACACCATCAGCGGTGTGAGCGCCAAGGTGCTGACCAGCACCCGGCTGAACAGGTCCAGTTCGCCGAGCAAGGGGGCCAGGCCAAAATTGAACAGCAGCGACACCGGGAAAAACGCCAGCCAGATCGCCACCGCCTGTTTCCAACGGGGTGGGCGGGCTCCCACGGCGCCAAACCAGCCATCGATGCCGCTCACGCGGTGTTCGGACGGGTCGGCAAACAGCTCGCTGCCACGGCTCAGCCAGGCACTGCGCGAAGCGGAAAACTCCCAGGCATGCAGGGTTTTTTCGTCGGCGAAACGGAAGATGATCTGGAATTCATCGTCATTGGGCGGCGGGGCCAGCACGCCGGAACCCAGGTAACCGGGGAAGTCGGTGGCCAGTTGTTCGCCTTCGCGCAGCCAGGCCATCAGCTCTTCATAGCGTCCTTTGGCCACGCGGCGCGCGACCATCAAGGTGACGGGTGAGGTAGACATGGTATATCTCCAAATGTACGGGTGCGCTGAACCGGGTAGGTGGCGCACAAAGAGGCGGCCGGGTGAGGCCGCTCTCTTAAAAAACAGGCAAGGATTATTCCTCTTTTGCCGAAATACACCAGAGACATTGGTCCGATAAGTGCGGCCTTGAAAAAGACAGGTCGATAAGCGTTAAATACCCTTCAGCCAGCATTGCCACATTTGGTCACCAATGCCCTTGATTACTGCTCCGATTGATAGCATTTCGCGTCTGATTTCGACAGATTCAGATCAGCTGTTTCCCATTCGGGAAGTCTCGAGATTGACAGGCGTAAACCCGGTCACCCTGCGAGCGTGGGAGCGGCGCTACGGGCTGATCCAGCCCATGCGCACCGAAAGCGGGCACCGTCTCTACTCCACGGCCGATATTGAGACGGTCCAGCGTATCCTTGATTGGACTGAACGCGGCGTGGCGGTGAGCAAGGTTGGCAAGATTCTGGCGCGTGACGATCAACAGATCGAAGCGATTCGTGCCGAGCGCGACGCGGCCGAAGACAGCGAATGGCCGCAGTGGCGAGCCCGGCTGATGCATGCCATCAGCGCGTTCGACGAGCGTCAGTTGGAGAGCGTGTATGGCCAGGTGTTCTCGACCTATCCACTGAACGTTGCGTTTCAGGACATTCTGATGCCGTTGTGGCGCGACTTGCTGCGCCACCAGGGCCGTTTCGGCCAGGCCAGTGAATGGCTATTTTTCGACTCTTTTCTGTGTATGCAGACTTTGCTGCGCTTGCAGGTGGCAAGCGCATCGCCCGCCCCCCAGGTATTACTGAGCGCCCTGCCGGGCGATTGCCGCAAATTGGAGCTACTGGTGGCGGCGCTGTTGATGAGCTGGGAGGATTTGTCCGTGAAGGTGCTGGGCTTGGACCAGCCGGTCGATGAGTTGACCCTGGTCTGTGAAAAGATCCGCCCCCAGGCGCTGGTCATGTTCTCCAATCACTCGCATAAGCATGACCTGGCTGCGCGTCTGAACCGCTTGGCGTTGACCCTGGACTGCCCGCTGTTTCTCGCAGGCGCTGCATCGGACCTGTTGCAGGCCGATCTGGCCGGCACGTCCATCGGCTGCCTCGGCAGCGAAGGGCGCCAGATGCAGCGCCGTTTGCAGCAGTTTCTCAGTGGCGGTCTGGATACCTGATCTCAGGCATGTACATGGGGATGCACCAGACGATGCTGGTGCAGGATGAATTGGCGCAGGCGCTCGATTTCACCTGCGTCACTCTGATTCAGGCGGTAGGCAAACAGGCCCCGGGCGGTTTCCCGCTCCAGCGTGCCACGCAGCGCAATACGTTCGTAACCGGACGGACTGAACCACAAAGAAAAGGTTTTCGGCGGTTTGGCTCGGCCACGCCCTTCCACCAGCACACCCTTGAATGACACTTCGTGCACCCACAGCGCACTGGCGTAGCCCTTGATGTTCTCCAGGGCCACCGGTGTTTCAAGGGCCAGGCGCCACGGGCGGATCATCGGCCCGTCTTCAAAGATACTCGGCACGCCCAGGCGCAGATGCACCGCATGAAACTCATCTTCCACCAGATGCAGGGGAAAGGTCAGTTGCTGGTTATCGAACTGCGCCTGGATGGTGACTTGGTCGTGAGCGGCCAACCGCGTGAGCAAATCGCGAATCTGCGCACCGCCATTCACCGTCAGGCTCGACCATGCATCCCGCAGGTTGAGCTGCGGGTTGTGCTGCATGTCCTGGATAAACGCCAGTTCGTCCTGGGTCAAAAGAGCATCGCGGTGCATGGATATAGCTCAAAGTTGGGCGTTAAAAGGCCATTATCGCTCTAAAGACCGCCATTTTTACAGCTTGTTAATTTCACTCGTCGCCTTGAGCGCCGCCAGCTCGGCTTTAAGCTCGGCTACCTGGGCTTCCAGCTGGGCGGCGCGTTGCTGCGCTTTTACCTGGACGGTGACGTCTTTTTGCACGCCGACGAAATACGTCTGCTGGTCGGCCGCGTTGTACACCGTTGACAGTGATAACTCGTTCCAGAAATGTGTGCCGTCCTTGCGGTAGTTGCGCAGGATTTCCCGGCACGCGCCACCGCTGTCGAGCGCCTCGCGGATCGCCATCAGGCCTGGCTGGTCACGGTCGCCCGCCTGCAGGAAACGGCAATCCTGATAAAGGATGTCGTCCAGAGTGTAGCCGGTCAGGCGTTCGAAGGCCGGGTTGACGTAGATCAGTGGCTTGTCTTCGCCTTCTCGTTCGGCGACGACAATCCCGTCGTTGGAGGCGTTGATGACCATTTGCATCAGCTTGGCGTTGATCATTGAGCGGTCCATGGCTTGTTGTTGAGGTCTGAAGTTTATGACACGTCTTGAATGTTGCACGGCGCGCGCTGAGAAAACTGCGCCAGCTGCTAATATCCTACGCTTTCGCTCAATTACAGGATCAGATTGATGAAAGTCGCCATCCTTTCCGGCTCGGTCTACGGCACAGCTGAAGAAGTCGCTCGCCACGCCGAAAAAATCCTCAAAGCAGCGGGTTTTGAAGCCTGGCACAACCCGCGTGCCACGCTGGCCGACGTGCAGGCCTTCGCGCCCGAGGCGTTCCTGGCGGTCACATCGACCACCGGCATGGGCGAGCTGCCCGACAATCTGCAACCGCTGTACTCAAGCATTCGCGACCAGTTGCCCGCCGCCTGGCGCGGCCTGCCCGGTGCGGTCATTGGCCTGGGCGACGCCAGCTACGGCGATACCTTCTGCGGCGGCGGCGAGCAAATGCGCGAAGTATTCAGTGAGTTGGGCCTGCGCGAAGTGCTGCCGATGCTGCGCCTGGACGCCAGCGAAAGCGTGACCCCGGAGACCGACGCCGAGCCGTGGCTGGCCGAGTTGATTACTGCACTGCAGCGCTGACCGACCCCGTGAGGCGCTGTCCGCGTGTTTTTATTGACGGCGCTTCTCTGACACCGTTTGTACTATTCTCCAGGCTGACTCGCTCAGTCATCAAGCTGGCTGCGAAGGCAACTCCGCAAGCCAGGGCGTCTGACTAGACTGGCTCATCACTTAAAAAATAATAATAAATGCGCCAAGGAGGTCATTATTGTGAGCCTAGCCCCCGTTCTATCGTCACAGAATGTCAAAGATCAGGTCAGCGCGGCCGAATGGCAAGCCCGTGTCGACCTGGCGGCCTGCTATCGCCTGGTGGCGATGCACGGTTGGGATGATCTGATCTTCACGCATATTTCCGCCAAGGTGCCGGGCACCGATGATTTCCTGATCAACCCCTATGGGCTGATGTTCCACGAAATCACCGCCTCAAGCCTGGTCAAGGTGGACCAGGCCGGCAACAAGCGCATGGACAGCCCCTATGAGATCAACCCCGCGGGCTACACCATCCACAGCGCCATCCACGAAGTGCGCCACGACGTGACCTGCGTGCTGCACACCCATACTGCCGCCGGTGTCGCCGTGTCTGCGCAAAAGCAGGGCGTGCTGCCGATCAGCCAGCAGTCGCTGTTTGTGCTGTCGAGCCTGGCCTATCACGCCTATGAAGGCGTCGCACTGAATCACGATGAAAAGGCGCGCTTGC
Source organism: Pseudomonas sp. R11-23-07 (assembly GCF_003852295.1). Lineage (NCBI taxonomy): Bacteria > Pseudomonadati > Pseudomonadota > Gammaproteobacteria > Pseudomonadales > Pseudomonadaceae > Pseudomonas > Pseudomonas sp. R11-23-07. The sequence goes on along the minus strand of NZ_CP027761.1, from coordinate 4,623,557 downwards.
AGGCGGACCTGGGCGAACACAACTTTCTGATGCTGCACAACCATGGCCTGCTGACGTGCGGCGCGACCATCGCTGACACCTTTCTGATGATGTTCACGTTCCAGCGTGCCTGTGACATCCAGGTACTGGCGCAGAACGGCGCTGCCGAGTTGATTGCCATCGAGCCGCAGATTCTGGCCGGTGCCAAGGCGATGGTGGCGGCTGTCACAAAAAGCGCCCAAGGTATGGGCGGTGCGCTGGCCTGGCCGGCGCTGCTGCGCAAATTGGATAACCAGGACCCCGGGTATAAAAGCTGATGCCACTTGCCGAGATACCCCTCAGCGCCTGGCGCAAACGCGGCCAGGATTTCGTCTTTCGCGGCCGCTCCATTCGTTATTGGGTGGCCGGGCAGGGCGAGCCGCTGCTGCTGATCCATGGCTTTCCCACGGCCAGTTGGGACTGGCATTACCTGTGGCAGCCCCTGGCCCAGCGCAATCTGGTGATCGCCTGCGACATGCTCGGCTTCGGCGAATCGGCCAAACCGCTGGATCACGAGTACTGCCTGCTGGAGCAAGCCGACCTGCAACAGGCGTTGCTTGAACACCTGGGGGTGGCAGAGCCGGTGCACATATTGGCCCATGACTATGGCGACAGCGTTGCCCAGGAACTCCTGGCCCGGCATTACGAAGGGCGGTTCCAGATGGCCAGTTGTGCGTTTCTCAACGGTGGGCTGTTCCCCGAAACCCACCGCGCAACCTTGGTGCAGAAGTTATTGCTCAGCCCCTTGGGCTGGATGATCGGCCGAGCTTCCGGACGAAGTAGCCTGGCCAACAGCTTTAACCAGATTTTTGGTCCTCGGACGCTACCCAGCGAAAGCGCCCTGGATGATTTCTGGAGTTTGATTGAACACAACGACGGCCCGCGCATCCTGCACAAGCTGATCAACTACATTCCCCAGCGCCGTCGCCTGCGTGACCGCTGGGTGGCGGCAATGCAGCGCGGCGACGTGCCGTTGCGGGTCATCGACGGTGAGGTCGACCCCATTTCCGGCGCGCATATGGTGGAGCGCTATCACCAACTAGTGCCGAATGCCGATGCCATCTTGCTGGCCGATATCGGCCATTACCCACAGATCGAGGCGCCGGTCCAGGTGCTCAGGCATTACCAGGCGTTTCGCGAGCGTATTGGCCTGCGGTCAGCGCGTCCGGCCTATTCCTGAGCCTTGCGCCCCCAGGCGGCATCATCCCGCTGCCTTATCGAGCACCATTCAGCGTCGGCCGTATTTATTGTGACCCAAGGCCCGGTGCCGGACACTCTGCCCATTGCCATTGTCGCCCAAGGAGTTCGGTATGAGTCAGTCAGTGCAGTTGCAGGATAAGGTCGTGATCATCACCGGCGCCGGCGGCGGATTGGGCCGCGCCCACGCGCTGCTGTTCGCCCGGCACGGGGCCAAGGTGCTGGTCAATGACCTCGGTGGCTCGACCCAGGGCGAAGGCGCCAATGCCTCGGCGGCCGACCGCGTGGTGGCCGAAATCCGCGCAGCGGGTGGCATTGCGCACGCCAACCATGACTCCGTCACCGAGGGCGATAAAATCGTACAGAACGCTCTGGATGCCTTCGGCCGCATCGACGTGGTGGTGAACAACGCCGGTATCCTGCGCGACAAGACCTTCCACAAGATGGACGACAGCGACTGGGACCTGGTTTACCGGGTGCATGTCGAAGGCGCCTACAAAGTCACCCGCGCCGCCTGGCCGCATCTGCGCGAGCAGGGCTACGGCCGGGTGATCTTCACCGCGTCCACCTCGGGCATCTACGGCAACTTCGGCCAGTCCAACTACGGCATGGCCAAGCTCGGCCTGTATGGCTTGACCCGAACCCTGGCGCTGGAAGGGCGCAAGAACAACATCCTGGTCAACGCGATTGCGCCCACCGGCGCCACGCGCATGACCGAGGGGCTGATTCCGCTGCAGGTGTTCGAGCGCCTCAAGCCGGAACTGATCAGCCCGTTGGTGGTGTACCTGGGCAGCGACGCCTGCCAGGAAACCTCAGGCTTGTTCGAAGTGGGCGGCGGCTGGATCGGCAAGACCCGTTGGGAGCGCAGCCTGGGCGTAGGCTTTGACCCCGAAGCGGGCTTTTCGCCGGATGACGTGGCGGCGCACTGGCAGCAGATCTGCGACTTCGAAGGCGCGGCGCACCCCAAAGACACGATCGAGGCATTGAAGGAGATGATGGCCAACTTGCAGAAGTTCAGCCTCTGATCGTTGCCGTAAAAACAGTGAATCCAACGGGGCGCCAATGGCGCCCCGTTTTTATTCCAGGCATAAAAAAGGCCGCTGCACAGGCAGCGGCCGAAGTAAGACGTTGGATCAAGGAGCGATAAATCAACGTCAGTGAACACAGGTAACAGATTGAATGTCTTGGCAATCCGTTGAATTCAAGCTTTTCTCCAGAACCTCGGAGCGGGCTGTTTGCCCTGAAAGCGAAGTAAGCATAGTCGGTTGTAACAGAATGAGTAATAGCGGTTCAGGACAAGGACTGTTACCAAAACGACAATAATTCGGCGCATGCCATCGATGCTTCTGATAGGCCACCATCCATCCAATCCATGACGCGCGCCGCACCCATGGCCCGCGCGGCCCGTCATCCTTTCGAGCGACAACACGAATACCTCCTTGGTGCGCTTATCGCTCCTCCTGGGCAGCAGTAGGGTGGGGCCTTCTGTCACTCACCGGGGAAGACGCATGACAAAAACAACAATGCGCGCCATCTTCACGCCACAGGCGCTGGCCGCTGCGGTTGCCTTGGGTTGCTGTGCCCAGGCCCACGCTGTTTCGTTCAACATCGGCGAGATCGAAGGGCAATTCGATTCCTCGCTATCGGTCGGTGCGAGTTGGGGCACGCGGGATGCCGACAAAAGCCTGGTCGGCACCGTCAACGGCGGCACGGGCCAGGCGTCCACCGGGGATGACGGGCGCCTGAACTTCAAGAAGGGCGAGACCTTCTCGAAAATCTTCAAGGGCCTGCATGATCTTGAACTGAAATACGGCGACACCGGTGTGTTCGTGCGCGGCAAGTACTGGTACGACTTCGAGCTCAAGGACGAAGACCGCGAGTTCAAGCAGATCAGCGACCACAACCGCAAGGAAGGCGCCAAATCCAGCGGTGCGCAGATTCTCGATGCCTTCGTCTACCACAACTATTCCCTGGGCGACCTGCCCGGCACCGTGCGCGCCGGCAAGCAAGTGGTCAGTTGGGGCGAAAGTACGTTCATCGGTAACTCCATCAACAGCATCAACCCGATCGACGTGTCGGCGTTCCGTCGTCCGGGGGCCGAGATCAAGGAAGGCTTGATCCCGGTGAACATGCTGTTCGCCTCCCAGAGCCTGACCAATCAGCTCACCGTAGAAGGTTTCTACCAACTGGAATGGGACCAGACTGTGCTGGACAACTGCGGCACCTTCTTCGGCGGTGACGTAGCGGCGGATGGCTGCACCGGTAACTACACGGTGGGCAGCCCGGGGATTGCACCGCTGCAACCGATTGCAGCGGCACGCGGCCAAGGCTTTGTGGTCACCCGCGAGGGTGTGGTGGTGCAGCGCGCCGCGGACCGTGATGCGCGTGACTCCGGCCAGTTCGGCGCCGCCTTGCGCTGGCTGGGTGACGACACCGAATACGGTCTGTACTTCATGAACTACCACAGCCGCACCCCGACCGTGGGCACGATTACCGCCAATACCAACCTGGCAACCATCGGCGCCATTGGTGCCGCCGCTCCGCCGGGCTTTGGTGGGGCCCTGGCCCAGAGCACCATGCTCGGGCGTGGCCAGTACTACCTGGATTACCCGGAGGATATCCGTCTGTTCGGTGCCAGCTTCTCCACCACCTTGCCCACCGGCACGGCGTGGACCGGCGAAATCAGCTATCGGCCCAATGCGCCGGTGCAACTCAACACCACCGACCTGACCCTGGCGCTGGTCAACCCGATTGCCGGCAACACCGCGTCGCCGATCCGCAGTTCGTTTGGCGCCGACAACAAAGGCTACCGTCGCAAGGAAATCACCCAGATCCAGAGCACCATGACCCAGTTCTTCGACCAGGTGCTGGGCGCCGAGCGCCTGACCCTGGTGGGCGAAGCGGCCGTTGTGCACGTCGCCGGCCTGGAAGACAAAACCCGACTGCGTTATGGCCGTGACTCGGTGTACGGCGCCTATGGGTTCCAGGGTGACACCGACGGTTTCGTCACCTCCACCTCCTGGGGCTACCGCGCGCGGGCGATCCTTGACTACAACAACGCGATTGCCGGGGTGAACCTCAAGCCCAACCTGTCCTGGTCCCATGACGTGGCCGGCTACGGCCCCAACGGCTTGTTCAATAAAGGCGCCAAGGCGATCAGCGTCGGCGTGGATGCGGACTACCGCAGCACCTACACCGCCAGTCTCAGCTACACCGACTTCTTTGGCGGCGACTACAACACCCTGACCGACCGCGACTTCCTCGCCCTCAGCTTCGGCGTGAACTTCTGATCTGGCTTAAAGAAGGACAAGAACTATGCGTAAGACAATTGCAGCGTTGGCCCTGAGTCTGCTGGCCGCCCACGTGATGGCCGCGGTATCGCCGGAAGAAGCCGCCAAGCTCGGCACCAGCCTGACCCCGGTCGGCGCCGAAAAAGCCGGCAACGCCGATGGCTCGATCCCGGCCTGGACCGGCGGCATTCCGAAAAACGCCGGCGCGGTGGACAGCAAGGGCTTTCTCGCCGACCCGTTTGCCAGTGAAAAACCGCTGTTCGTGATCACCGCAGCCACCGTCGACAAGTACAAAGACAAACTCTCCGACGGCCAGGTGGCGATGTTCAAGCGCTACCCCGAGACCTACAAGATCCCGGTGTATCCGAGCCACCGTACGGTCAACCTGCCGGCGGATATCTACGAGTCGATCAAGCGCAGCGCACTGAACGTCAAGGCGATCAACGACGGCAACGGCCTGGAGAACTTCACCGGTAACCGTTACTACGCGTTCCCGATTCCCAAAAACGGCGTGGAGGTGTTGTGGAATCACATCACCCGTTACCACGGCGGCAACTTGCGCCGCATCATCACCCAGGCCACGCCACAGACCAACGGCAGCTACACGCCGATCCGCTTCGAAGAGGAAGTGGCGGTGCCGCAGGCCATCCCCGATATCGACCAGGCCAAGGCGGCCAACGTGCTGAGCTATTTCAAGCAATCGGTCACGGCGCCGGCGCGGCTGGCCGGCAACGTGCTGCTGGTACACGAAACCCTCGACCAGGTGAAGGAGCCACGCCTGGCCTGGATCTACAACGCCGGCCAGCGCCGGGTGCGGCGGGCGCCGCAGGTCTCGTATGACGGGCCGGGCACCGCCTCCGACGGCCTGCGCACCACCGACAACTTCGACATGTTCTCCGGCGCGCCCGACCGCTATGACTGGAAGCTGGTGGGCAAGAAGGAGCTGTACATCCCTTACAACAGCTACAAGCTCGATTCGCCGACCCTCAAATACGACGACATCATCAAGGCCGGGCATATCAACCAGGACCTGACCCGCTATGAACTGCATCGCGTCTGGGAAGTGGTCGGCACCGTCAAGCCGAGCGAACGCCACATCTACGCCAAGCGCCACATGTACATTGACGAAGACAGCTGGCAAGTCGCCCTGGTGGACCACTACGACGGTCGCGGCCAACTGTGGCGCGTCGCCGAAGGCCATGCGCAGTTCTATTACGACCATCAGGTACCGGCCTACACCGTGGAAACCCTGTACGACCTGATCGCCGGGCGTTATCTCGCGCTGGGTATGAAGAACGAGGAGAAGAGCAGCTTCGTCTTCGGCTTCGCGGCCAAGGCAGCGGATTACACCCCAGCCGCGCTCAGGTCCGAAGGCGTGCGCTAAAGATCATTCCCACGCTCCCGCGTGGGAATGCAGCCCGTGACGCTCTGCGTCACCTGTGCGCGGCGGTTGGCGGGACGCGGAGCGTCCCAGGAGGCATTCCCACGCAGAGCGTGGGAATGATCATTCGGGGGCCCCCTCCCACATTGGGTTTTGCGCATATCTTTCAATCACCCCGCTGAATACTTCTTCAACAACCGCCCACCACAGGACTAGGGTTGCATCACAATAAAAAAGCAGGATGCAGCAATGACCGCCATGACACGCTGCCTGGACCGTCCTGGATTCATGCCCCGGCTGTCCGCTCACCATCTGCTGCGCCCGCGCCTGGCCGCGCCTTTGCTCGCGGCACCGGCGCGGGTGAAGCTGCTGTGCGCGCCGGGCGGCAGTGGCAAAAGCGCGTTGCTTGCCGAGTGCGCGTTGCAGGCGCCGCCCGGGTGCCAGGTTCACTGGTTGGCGCTCAATGGCGTGGTTGCATGCCCCGTGGACTTCTCCCGGCGCCTGGCCCACAGCCTTGGGCTGTCTTACACCGATGAAGCGACGTTATTGCTGGACCTGGGGCGCTGGCAACACACGGCGTGGCTATTCCTCGACGATTTTTGCCGGCTGCCCGCGCCTGCACTGGACGCCTTGCTGGACCGGTTGCTCACCGCCAGCAGCCCGGCGCTGACCTGGTGGCTGGGCGCGCGGCGGCGGCCGGCGTGCAATTGGCCGCGCCTGTTGCTCGATGACGAATTGTTGGAGTGCGGCAGTACCGAACTTTCGTTCAGCGCGACGGAAATCCAGGCGTTGCTCGGCCCAGGGCAGAGCGTCGACCACATCATGCAATTCAGCGCCGGATGGTGCGCCGGGGTGCGTATTGCGCTGCTCGGTGACGGCCATCCCGATAAAACCCTGCTCGATTATCTGCAACACGAAGTGTTCAGCAGCTTGCCGGCGGAATTGGCCGAAGCCTGGCGGGTGCTGGCCAACCTGCCGCGCTTCAATACCGGCCTGTGTGAACACCTGTTCGGCTCGGGTGACGGCGCTCAGTACCTGCGCGAGCTTCAAGCGCTCGGTGCGTTTATCCAACCCTGGGAAGGCACCACCGATTGGCTGCACATTTTTGCGCCCCTGGCGCGTTTGCTGCGCGAAGAACCCTGGCCGGCCAAGCGCGCCTGGCACCGGCGCGCGTGCCAGTGGTTCAGCGCCGAGCAGGACTGGCAGGCGGCCTTCGAACAGGCGCTGCTGGCGCAGGAATATGAGGGCGCAGTGAGCCTGTTGCAGCACTTCAGTTTCGAAGACTTGTTCCGCGGGAAAAATGCTGTGCTGCTGTTGCGCCTGCATGAGCAGCATGGCGATGAACTGATGCTCGGCTCGGCACCGCTGGTGGGCCTGGTCACGGCGGCACTGCTGTTTGCCGGGCGGTTCGAGCAGGCGGCGGTGTGCATCGACCAGTTGGCTCGATTCTCGCCGCGACCGACGGCGGCGGCGCAGCGGCATCTGGTGGCGCGCTGGCAGGCGCAAGTCGGCTGGTTACTGCACCTGAGCGGCGATGCCGAGGGTTCCCGCGAGCATTTCCTCGAGGCCCTGCAAGCCTTGCCCGAGAGTGCCTGGACGTCACGCCTGATGTGCCTGTCGGGCCTGACCCAGCAGGCCATGCTGCGCGGTGAGCTGGACGTGGCCCAAGCGCTGAATCGCGAAGCGCTGTGCCTGGCCCGCGCACACGGTTCGCTGGTGCTGGAAGCCTTGCTTGAGTTGGATCACGCCCAATTGCTGGAACAACGCGGCGCGCCTTACCGGGCGCAGAGTTTGTTGGAAAGCGTGCAGGCGATGCTGGTCGAGCAACGCTTGCAGGCTGGGCCGCTGATGGGGCGTATCGCCCTGCGACGTGGGCATCTCGCCTTGCGCCAAGGGCAGGACGCCTTGGCGCATGAGTGTTTCGAGGCTGGTTTGAACATCTGCCTGCACAGCCAGGACAAGCGGGTGCTCTACGGGTTTCTCGGGCTGGCGCTGCTGGCGGCGAATCGCGGTGATTACGCCCAGGCGTTTATACAGTTGCGCGATGCCGAGCGGCTGATGCAGCAGCGTCACGTCCCCGACCTGGTGTACCGCGCGGTGCTGTTGTTGGTCAGCGCGCATTTCTGGTTGCAGCAAGGGCGCGCGGAGTTGACGGTGCAAGCGATGCGCCGCGTGTTGCGTCACTTCCATGGGCCCTGCGCCAAGCAGGCGCCGCCGGCCACGCTGGAATTGATCCCGCGTCTTGAGTACCTGTTGGTGCTGGCCGAGGTCAGGCTGGGCTGCGCCGAACACCCGCTCGAGCGGCTTGGCGCTTTGCTCGACAGCACCCGCCAACGCGGCATGCTCTGCCTGGAAACCGAACTGCAGCTGGTGCTGGGGGAGGTGGCCTGGCGGCTGGGCGAGCCAGCGCGGGCGCGCGCGGCCCTGCAAGCCGGCCTGGAACTGGCGGCGCGTTGCCAGGTGCAGCAGGCGGTGCGCGAGTTGCGTTTGCGTGCGCCGGGGTTGCTCAGTGAGTTGGGGCTGGAACCGCAAGCCGCGCCAGTCGGCGCCACGCAAAATCCGCTGAGCCTGCGCGAGCTGGAAGTGCTGCAGTTGATCGCCCTGGGCAACTCCAATCTGGAAATTGCCGAGCGCCTGTATATCTCCCTGCACACCGTCAAGACCCATGCACGGCGTATCCACAGCAAACTCGGGGTAGAGCGGCGCACCCAGGCAGTGGCCAAGGCCAAGACGCTGGGTTTGATGGGCTAGGTGCGAAAGGCCTGGCGATAGTCCCCAGGTGCCGCCCCTATGGCTTGGCGGAAGCGCTGGTTGAAATGGCTGGCACTGGAGAACCCGCACCGCCAGGCAATCTCACCCACGGCCAGGGCGCTGTCGCGCAACAGCGCCCTGGCACGGGCCAGCCGGCGCGCCAGCAGGTATTGGTGGGGCGGCAGACCGAAGCTTTGCCTGAACATGCGGGCGAAATGGTATTCCGACAGCGCGCACAGGCCGGCCAGTTGGCCGAGGCTGATGGCGTCCTGCAGGTGATGGTCGATGTACTCCACCAAACGCCGTCGCTGGTGCGCGGCCAGCCCACCTTTGACCCGCAGGCCTTCGCGGGCGCCGACCTGGCTGAGCAGGGTGTGACTGAGCATTTCATGGGCCAGGCTACTGGTCAGCAGGCGCTCACCGGGCTCCTGCCAGTTGAGGGCGATCAACTGGTGAAAGCGTGCGGCCAGGCTGGCGTCCTCGAGGAAGGTGCTTTCGCGCAGTTGCAGTTCACGGGGTTCGCGGTCGAGTAGGGTGACGCAGCCGAGGGCGAATTGTTCGGGGCTGAAATAGACATGGGCCAGGCGAATCTCGCCATTGATCACCCAGGCCGATTGATGCTCCGCCGGCAGGATGCACAGTTTGTCGGGGCCGCCCTTGGTGCCCGGTTGGTCACGGCGAAAAGTGCCGGTACCGCCGCCGACGTAGCATGACAAGGTGTGATGGCTGGGCGCCTGGTAATCCTGAGCATCGTGGTGGTTGCTCCACAACGCCGCAGACAAACCGTCACCGAGCTCGGCGCAGGCTTCCAGGCGTGCGTTGGGCGAGCGGTTAAGGGCTTGAAAGACGTGCAGCGATTGCAGCTCTGGCATGGTGTGTTCTCCGACGTTTTGCATCCTACTCCGCCGTCATGGCGCTGTGATCCCCGCCCCCTGAAAAAGCGCAAGAATGTGCAAGAGCGTCGCACACGGAAAACGCGACACTGTGGCTCACTCACCGGAGCCCGCTATGAACCTTTTCCTGTATGTACTCACTGTACTGATCTGGGGCACGACCTGGATCGCGCTCAAATGGCAGTTGGGCGTGGTGGCGATTCCCGTGTCGATCGTTTACCGCTTCGCCTTGGCGGCCCTGGTGCTGTTCGTGCTGTTGCTGCTCAGCCGCCGGCTGCAGGTGATGAACCGGCGCGGGCACCTGATTTGCCTGGCCCAGGGCCTGTGCCTGTTCTGCGTCAACTTCATGTGTTTTCTGACCGCCAGCCAGTGGATTCCCAGCGGCCTGGTGGCGGTGGTGTTTTCCACGGCGACCTTGTGGAACGCGCTGAATGCCCGGGTGTTTTTCGGCCAGCGGGTCGCGCGGAATGTGTTGATGGGCGGCGGCCTTGGCTTGCTCGGCCTGGGCTGTTTGTTCTGGCCCGAATTGGCAGGGCACGCCGCCAGCCCACAGACCCTGCTCGGCCTGGGCCTGGCCTTGCTGGGCACACTGTGTTTTTCGGCGGGCAATATGCTCTCGAGCCTGCAACAGAAGGCCGGGCTGCGGCCCTTGACCACCAATGCCTGGGGCATGGCCTATGGTGCGGCGATGCTGGCGGCGTATTGCGCAGTACGCGGTATTCCGTTCGAGATGGACTGGAGCACGCGTTACATCGGCGCCTTGTGGTACCTGGTGATTCCAGGCTCGGTGATTGGCTTTACCGCCTACCTGACGCTGGTCGGCCGCATGGGGCCGGAGCGGGCGGCGTATTGCACCGTGTTGTTCCCGGTGGTGGCGCTGAACGTATCGGCCTTTGCCGAGGGTTATCAATGGACGGCACCGGCCCTGGCGGGATTGGTGCTGGTGATGTTGGGTAATGTGTTGGTGTTTCGCAAGCCTCGGCCTGCCAACCCAATTTTCGATGCAAAGCCTGTCTAGTGTGGGAGGGGGCTTGCTCCCGATAGCGGTATATCAGTTGCACATAAGGTGACTGATCTACTGCTATCGGGAGCAAGCCCCCTCCCACATTGACCGGGTTGACCCTGGTTATTTTATGCCAAGGCGCTTGGCCATGCGGCCAAGGTTGGCGCGGTCCAGGCCCAGTTCTCGGGCGGCGCCGGCCCAGTTGTGTTGATGGCGTTCGAGGCAGGCGTTGATGATCTGGCGCTGGTAATGCTCGGTGGCCTGGCGCAGGTCGCCGGTGACGTCGCGGGCGACAGCGGCCGGTGCTTCGATGGCGGCTGCGCTGACATCAGGCAGGTCCAGATCCGCCGCGCTCAGGCTGAGAATCTTCGGACGTTCGCGGCAATGCCCCAGGGCTTTGAGCGCACTGCGTCCGATCAAATGTTCCAGCTCGCGCACATTGCCCGGCCAGTCGTAGGCCAGCAGCGCCGCCTGGGCATCGCTGGTCAGGCGCAGGCTGCCCAGGCCCATGCGTGAGCGGTTGTGTTCCAGAAAAAAACCGGCCAGCAGCAACACGTCGCGCCCGCGTTCACGCAACGCAGGCACTTGCAGTGGGTAGACGCTCAAGCGGTGGTAAAAGTCGGCGCGGTAGCGGCCATGGCGCACTTCTTCGGCCAGGTCGCGGTTGGTGGCGGCAATCAGGCGCACATCCACCTGATGCTCTTTGTCCGACCCCAGGCGCTGCAACTGGCCGCTTTGCAGCACCCGCAGCAGCTTGGCCTGCACGCTCAGCGACAGCTCGCCCACTTCATCCAGAAACAGCGTGCCGCCGTTGGCCAGTTCGAATTTGCCCCGGCGCTCATTCAGCGCGCCGGTGAAGGCACCGCGTACATGGCCGAACAGCTCGCTTTCCACCAGGGTTTCGGGCAGCGCGGCGCAGTTGAGGCTGATCAGCGGTTTGTCGGCACGCGACGACGCGGCGTGGATCGCCTGGGCGACCAACTCCTTGCCGACCCCGGTTTCACCGGTTATCAGCACGGTCAGGTCACTGCCGCCCACCAGGTTGATTTCCTCGACCAGGCGCTTGTGCGCCTTGCTCTGGCCGATCATTTCCTTGTGCTGCTGGCTGCTGGCCTGGCGGTAGATCTCGGCGCGCTGGTGTTCGTCTTCGGCGCGCAACGCCAGGCGCTCAATGCGCTCGGCGACGTTGACCGTTGCAGCGGCGAGGCTGGCGAAGGCTTGCAGGGCGTCGAGTTCGACCCGTTCGAAGCGCTCGGTGTCGAGGGCGTCCAGGGTCAGCAGGCCCCACGGCTGGTCGTCGATAAATAACGGGCAGCCCATGCAGTCGTGCACTTCCAGCTGCCCGTGCAGGCCTTCCACCAGGCCGTCGTAGGGGTCGGGCAATTCGCTGTCGCTGTCAAAGCGGGTAGGGCCGGGGCTGCTCAGCAGCAGCGCAAAACGCGGGTGTTCGCTGATCTTGAAGCGCCGACCCAAGGTATCGGCGCTCAAGCCATCCACGGCCAGCGGCACCAGCCATTCGCCCTCCAGGCGCAGCAAGGCGGCGGCATCACATGGCAGCAGGGCGCGCATGGCATGCAGCAGGCGTCGATAGCGCTCGCCTTCGGGCAAGTCCCGTGACAGGTCGGCCACGAGGGGCAGCAGGGTGGTGAGCAGCGATTGTGCAGTCATAATGACTCCTTGTAGTCCTTATGACTATAAACTGTAGGAAGTCATTCTGACTATGCTGTATTTAAGTTGCTGAAAAACATGAATTTATTAGTTGGCACGATTACTGAGTACCTGAGGGCAACGAATGAAAAGACCCAGGAGTCTCCCATGCTGAGCGCCCAAGACCGTGCCATCGTCAAATCCACTGTGCCCCTGCTGGAAAGCGGTGGCGAAGCGTTGATCACCCATTTCTACCGCATGATGCTGTCCGAATACCCCGAAGTTCGCCCGCTGTTCAACCAGGCCCACCAGGCCAGCGGCGACCAGCCGCGCGCCTTGGCCAATGGCGTGCTGATGTACGCGCGGCATATCGACCAGTTGGACCAGTTGGGCGACCTGGTGGCCAAAATCATCAACAAGCACGTGGCCTTGCAGATCCTGCCGGAACACTACCCGATCGTGGGGGCCTGCCTGCTGCGGGCGATTTCCGAAGTGCTGGGCAGCGAGATTGCCACCCCTGAGGTGATGAGCGCCTGGGGCGCGGCGTATGGGCAGTTGGCGGACATCCTGATCGGTGCCGAAGCGGCTATCTACAACGAGAAAGCCCAGGCGCCCGGCGGCTGGCGCGGTGCGCGGCCGTTCCGGTTGGTCAAACGCGTGGAGGAGAGCAACGAGATCACCTCGTTCTACTTCGCCCCGGTGGACAACGGCCCGATCCTCAGCGCTGCGCCCGGCCAATACATCGGCATGAAGCTGGTGCTCGACGGCGAGGAAGTCCGTCGCAACTATTCCCTGTCGGCCCTGAGCAATGACGGCCTGTACCGCATCAGCGTCAAGCGCGAAGCCGGTGGGCGAGTGTCCAACTACTTGCATGACCAATTGCACGTCGGCGCGACCCTTGACCTGTTCCCGCCCTCGGGCGAGTTCACCCTGGCCGCCGGCGACAAGCCGCTGGTGCTGATCAGCGGCGGGGTAGGTATTACCCCGACCCTGGCGATGCTCGAAGCGGCCCTGGCTACCGAGCGCCCGGTGCACTTTATCCACTGCGCGCGTAACGGTGCGGTGCATGCGTTCCGGGACTGGGTAGACGCGCTGGCGGCCAGGCACCCGCAGCTCAAGCGCTTCTACTGCTATGCCGAGGATGACGGCGTAAGCCCGGCGGCGGACAAGGTCGGCCTGCTGAGCCAGGATCAACTGGCGGCGTGGCTGCCCGAGGCGCGCGACATCGATGCGTATTTCCTGGGGCCCAAGGGGTTCATGGCGGTAATCAAGCGCTACCTCAAGGCCCTGGGTGTGCCCGAGAAACAAAGCCGCTACGAATTTTTCGGCCCGGCTGCTGCCCTGGAGTAAGCTGCTTCACAGCAACAGTGAACCAGTGTGGGAGGGGGCTTGCTCCCGATAGCGGTGTGTCAGTGACAGGCAAGCTGACTGATCCACCGCTATCGGGAGCAAGCCCCCTCCCACATTGGGTTCTTCATTTTTCCTGATTAATCCGTTGTTAACCCCTCTCTGTTTTAACGGGTGCCTGTGTGTAAACTTGTTGCCCTTGGGCAAACAGACAAAGGAAACCAGAGATGAGTGACGAATTGCGTTTGGGCAGGGAGCGGCGCTTTCTGGTGTTGCTGGGCATCATCTGCCTGGCGCTGATCGGCGGAGCGCTGTACATGCAAGTGGTGCTGGGCGAAGCGCCGTGCCCACTGTGCATCCTGCAACGCTATGCCTTGCTGTTGATCGCGATCTTCGCGTTCCTCGGCGCTGCCATGCGCAGCAAGGGGGCGGTCACGTTCTTTGAAGGGTTGGTGGTCCTCAGCGCCCTGAGCGGTGTGGCTGCCGCCGGTCATCATGTGTACACCCAGTTCTTCCCTCAGGTCAGCTGCGGCATCGATGTGTTGCAGCCGATCGTCGATGACCTGCCCCTGGCCAAAGTGTTTCCCCTGGGCTTTCAGGTCGATGGTTTCTGCAGCACGCCCTATCCGCCGATCCTCGGCCTGTCCCTGGCGCAATGGGCGTTGGTCGCGTTCGTGCTGACGGCGATCCTGGTGCCCCTGTGCATCTATCGTAATCGTCACCCCAAAGCCTGAACCCGTTCACTAAAACGCCCCGGTCTCCTTGAGTGAAGGCCGGGGCGTTTTTGTGTGTAGGGATTTGTGAAAGAGCCGTGACGAGCGGCAATGAATAGTGCGCGCAGCGTGCGACATGTTGTCACACGGAGGCTGTCGCAGGGCATTTCTGAATGGCCGAACCGGCTGCCGAATTTGCATCCGGGGCACAAAACGTGCTGTCAATTCGTGGTTTGAAAGACACCGCAGGGCGCGTGAGGTTTGAGCCCATGAGCGCTCTGCAAATGCCTTGTTTTATGGGGACTTTGCCACGTTTGCCATGCCCTTACACAGCGTAAGGGGAGTGGCAATCTGCCCAATAACAGCGCAATTTTTGTGGTTTTTGTTGAGAATTGAACGCGATAACATCGCGAACCCTTGCAGGAATGGTGAAGTATTATTGCTGTAATCGATAAAAATTATTTCTTTATCAGACATGGTTTATACATCGCTAGCTAACTACAATCGCCCGCACTGAATGTCCGGTGCTGTTCAATATTTGAGCATTGGAGCGGTCGAGGAGCAGATGGAAGGCTCTGTGCGATCCCAGGTTCCGGCAGCCTTTCAACTTTCCGCACCAAATGGAATTGGTCTGTAACAAGGCCTTTAGCCACGAAATCGAATAAGAACTCACCGCAGGTCCGTGCGACGTACAGCTATGACGTAACGGGCAGGCTCTTATTCAATCGAAGAGAAATGCCAACCCTTGGCAGGGTGAAGTGTTGGCGATCAAAACCCAACTGCATTGCGCAAGCTGCTTTAGAGGTCGTGAGATGAGTAAAAACAGGTACCCCCGATTACTAGGCTTTTTGCCGCTGCTTGGCATGATGTTAATGCTGGGAGGCTGCAAGTGGACCTTGCTCGACCCAAAAGGACAGGTCGGTCTGGATGAACGAAACCTGATCATCACCGCCACCCTGCTGATGCTGCTGGTCGTGATCCCTGTGATCATCATGACCTTCGCCTTCGCCTGGAAATACCGCGCGTCCAACACCAGCGCTACCTACGCGCCGAAGTGGTCGCACTCCACCAAGATCGAAATCGCGGTGTGGCTGGTCCCGATCCTCATCATCATTGCCCTGGGTTATGTGACCTACAAGTCCACCCATGCACTGGACCCGTACCGTCCGCTGGAATCGGACGTCAAGCCGATCAACATCGAAGTGGTCGCGCTGGACTGGAAGTGGCTGTTCATCTACCCGGACCTGGGTATCGCCACTGTGAACCAGATCCGGTTCCCGGAGCACACTCCGCTTAACTTCAAGATCACCTCCGACGCCGTGATGAACTCGTTCTTCATCCCAGCCCTGGGCGGCCAGATCTATGCGATGGCAGGCATGCAGACCAAGCTGCATCTGATCGCCAACCAGAAAGCTGAAATGGAAGGCATCTCCGCCAATTACAGCGGCGCTGGCTTCACCGGCATGAAATTCAAAGCGATCTCGACGAGCCAGGAAGAATTTGACGCCTGGGTAGCCGAAGTCAAGGCCGCACCTAAACAGCTTGATCAAGCTGAATACGACGCCCTGACCAAACCAAGCCAGAACAACCCTGTCGCCCTGTACTCCGCGTTTGAGCCGAACCTGTTTCAGAAAATCGTCGACAAGTACGAAGGTATGAAGCCAGGCAAGCCGGTCAAGCACGAGAAGAAAGAAGTGGCCGTGGTTGAAGGTTCTGACACAGGCGCGCATTCAACTGCTGGGGCAGAGGAGTAAACGATGTTTGGTAAATTAAGTTGGGACGCGGTCCCTTTCCACGAGCCGATTGTGATGATTACCATCGCCATGATCGCGCTGGGTGGTCTGGCACTGTTTGCGGGTATCACCTACTTCAAGAAGTGGACCTACCTGTGGACCGAGTGGCTGACTTCGGTCGACCACAAGAAAATCGGCGTCATGTACGTCATCGTTGCCATGGTCATGCTGCTGCGTGGTTTTGCCGACGCCATCATGATGCGTACCCAGTTGGCCATGGCCACCGAGGGTTCGCCTGGCTACCTGCCGCCTGAACACTATGACCAGATCTTCACCGCCCACGGTGTGATCATGATCATCTTCATGGCGATGCCATTCTTCACCGGCTTGATGAACCTGGCCTTGCCGCTGCAGATCGGTGCGCGTGACGTTGCCTACCCGTTCCTGAACTCCCTGAGCTTCTGGCTGCTGGTATCCGGCGTGGTACTGATCAACGTGTCCCTGGGCGTCGGCGAATTCGCCAAGACCGGTTGGGTTGCGTATCCGCCATTGTCGGGCCTGCAATACAGTCCGGGCGTGGGTGTGGACTACTACATCTGGGCGCTACAGTTATCAGGACTCGGGACGACATTGACGGGGGTCAACTTCCTGGCCACCGTGCTGAAAATGCGCGCCCCTGGCATGAAACTGATGGACATGCCGATCTTCACCTGGACCTGCACCTGGGCAAACGTGCTGATCGTGGCTTCGTTCCCGATCCTGGCCGCTACCATGGCGCTGCTGTCGCTTGACCGTTACCTGGATTTCCACATTTTCACCAATGAACTTGGTGGCAATCCAATGATGTACGTGAACCTGTTCTGGGCATGGGGTCACCCTGAGGTGTACATCCTGATCCTGCCAGCGTTCGGTATCTTCTCCGAAGTGATCTCGACCTTTACCGGCAAGCGTCTGTTCGGTCACCACTCGATGGTTTATGCATCGGGCGCGATCTCGGTACTGGGCTTCATGGTGTGGCTGCACCACTTCTTCACCATGGGTTCGGGGGCCAGCGTCAACGCCTTCTTCGGCCTGGCGACGATGCTGATTTCCATCCCGACGGGGGTGAAGCTATTCAACTGGCTGTTCACCATCTACCACGGTCGTCTGCGCATGACCAGCCAGGTCCTGTGGACCCTGGGCTTCATGGTCACCTTCGCCATCGGCGGCATGACCGGCGTACTGCTGGCCATCCCGGGTGCTGACTTCGTGCTGCACAACAGCCTGTTCGTGATCGCTCACTTCCACAACGTGATCATCGGTGGTGCGGTATTCGGCTACATCGCTGGTTTCAGCTTCTACTTCCCGAAAGCGTTCGGCTTCAAGCTGCACGAAGGTTGGGGCAAGGCTGCATTCTGGTTTTGGATCTCGGGCTTCTTCGTCGCGTTCATGCCGCTCTATGCACTGGGCTTCATGGGCATGACCCGTCGTCTGAACGCCACCACCAACCCTGAGTGGGTGCCGTACCTGTACGTCGCCATGTTCGGTGCGGTGATGATCGCTGTGGGCATCGCCTGCCAGCTGATCCAGCTGTACGTCAGCGTGCGTGATCGCAAGCAGAACCTGTGCGAATCGGGCGACCCGTGGAATGGCCACACCCTGGAATGGTCGACCTCGTCGCCACCGCCGTTCTACAACTTCGCCGTGATTCCTACCGCGAACACCATCGATGCGTTCACCGAAGCCAAGGAAGACGGTACTGCGTACCAGCAACCCAAGCACTACGAGCCGATCCACATGCCAAACAACACCGCCACTGGCGTGGTGATGGGTGCGCTGTTGACCGTGTTCGGTTTCGCGATGATCTGGCACATCTGGTGGCTGGCAATCGCGAGCCTGGTGGGCACTATCGGTTACTTCATCATTCACGCTGCCCGTGATGATCAAGGCTACATGGTGCCGGTCGAAACGATCGAACGCATCGAAGCCGAGCAGCACGCTCGCCTGGTAGCCGAGAACAAGATCCCGGCCAACCGTGTAGAAACCTCGTTGGAACAGGCTTAAACCATGTCGAACTTAGTGACCAATGCTGGACACGCCCATGTCGATGACCATGGGCACGATGACCATCACCACGACTCGGGGCCAATAACCGTCTTCGGTTTCTGGCTCTACCTGATGACCGACTGCATCTTGTTTGCGTCGATCTTCGCGGTGTACGCGGTACTGGTAAACAACGTAGCGGGTGGCCCGTCGGGCCACGACATCTTCGAACTGCCTTACGTGCTCGGCGAAACCGCCTTGCTGTTGTTCAGTTCGATCACCTACGGCTTCGCCATGTTGGCCTTCTACAAAGGCAACAAGAAAGGCGTGCTGAGCTGGTTGGCACTGACCTTCCTGTTCGGCCTGGGCTTCATCGGCATGGAGATCAACGAGTTCCACCTGCTGATCTCCGAAGGCTACGGCCCGCACCGTTCCGGTTTCCTGTCGGCGTTCTTCACGCTGGTCGGCACCCACGGTCTGCACGTATCCGCCGGCCTGCTGTGGATGGCGGTGATGATGTATCAGGTTAATAAGCACGGCCTGACCAACACCAACAAGACCCGCCTGAGCTGCCTGAGCCTGTTCTGGCACTTCCTGGACGTGGTCTGGATCTGCGTATTCACCGTCGTTTACTTGATGGGTACTCTGTAATGGCTAATGCACACTCCCATGACAACCACGATTCAAGCCACGGCAGCGTAAAGTCTTACGCCATCGGCTTTATCCTGTCGGTCATCCTGACCCTGATCCCGTTCGGCCTGGTGATGTACCCAACCCTGCCGAAGTCGATCACCTTGATGATCGTGTTGGCGTTCGCGGTGATTCAGGTCCTGGTTCACCTGGTGTACTTCCTGCACCTGGATCGTTCCAAAGAGCAGCGCGAGAACGTGATTGCGTTCGTGTTCGCAGGCCTGGTGATCGTTCTGCTGGTTGGTCTGTCGCTGTGGATCATGTTCAGCATCCACACCTACATGATGGCGAAGTGAGGTAAAACCCGATGTCGCTTAAGCACTTTATCCAAATCACCAAACCGGGGATCATTTTCGGTAACGTGCTTTCTGTGGCGGGCGGTTTCTTCCTGGCCTCCAAGGGACATGTCGATCTGGCCATCTTCCTGGCTGCAATGATCGGCACGTCCCTGGTGGTAGCTTCCGGATGCGTGTTCAACAACTGCATCGACCGTGACATCGACGTCAAGATGGAGCGCACCAAGAATCGCGTGCTGGTCCAGGGCCTTATCTCCCTGAAGCTGGCACTGATTTTCGCGACCGTCCTGGGTGTTGCGGGCGTGGTGTTGTTGTACAAGGTGGCCAACCCGTTGGCGGCGCTGTTTGCCGTAATCGGTTTTGTCATCTACGTCGGCCTCTACAGCCTCTACCTCAAGCGCAAGTCGGTACACGGCACGCTGGTGGGCAGTCTGTCGGGGGCGATGCCGCCGGTGATTGGTTATGTGGCTGTAACCAATAGCTTCGACATGGCCGCGCTGGTGCTGCTGGTGATGTTCAGCCTGTGGCAGATGCCGCATTCCTACGCCATCGCGATTTTCCGCTTCAATGACTACCTGGCTGCGTCGATTCCGGTTCTGCCGGTCAAGCGTGGCATCCAGGTGGCCAAGAAACACATTCTGCTCTACATCCTGGCCTTCCTCGTGGCGACCTTGATGTTGACCTTCAGCGGCTACGCCGGCATGAGCTACCTCGCCGTCGCCGCGGCCATGGGCATGTACTGGTTGTACATGGCCTGGACCGGCTACAAGGCGGTGGATGACACCGTCTGGGCGCGCAAGCTGTTCGTGTTCTCGATCTTCACCATCACCGCGCTCAGCGTGATGATGTCCCTGGATTTCCAAGTGCCGAAAGAGCTGTTGCTGACGTACGCGCCCTGAGTGGTCTGGCAGTGAAAAACCCCGCCTTCGAAAGAGCGCGGGGTTTTTTATTGAGTGGCCTTTAAACTATTCCCCATTCTTCGAAGGCAGGAAGCAAAGCAATGAGTAAAAAAGCCGTGATGGTGTTCAGTGGCGGGCAGGATTCGACCACCTGCCTGATCCAGGCGCTGAAGCTGTATGACGAAGTGCACTGCATCACCTTCGATTATGGTCAGCGCCATGTGGCGGAAATCGAAGTTGCCCAGCAGTTGGCCAAGCAATTGGGCGCCACCGTGCACAAAGTGATGGACGTGTCGCTGCTCAATGAGCTGGCGATCAGCAGCCTCACCCGTGACAACATTCCGGTGCCGACCGTGAACAGCTCAGGCGAAAGCCTGCCGAGCACTTTCGTACCGGGGCGCAACATCCTGTTCCTGACCCTGGCCGCGATCTACGCCTATCAAGTGAAGGCAGAGACCGTCATCACCGGCGTGTGCGAAACCGACTTCTCGGGATATCCGGATTGCCGTGACGAGTTCGTCAAGGCACTGAACCAGGCCCTCAAGCTGGGCATGGAATACGACGTGCGTCTCGACACCCCGTTGATGTGGCTGAACAAGGCTGAGACCTGGGCCCTGGCCGATTACCACGGGCAACTGGAACTGGTGCGCGAGCAGACCCTGACCTGCTACAACGGCGTCATTGGCACCGGCTGTGGCGAGTGTGACGCGTGCAACCTGCGCGCGCGGGGCTTGAATGAGTACCTGCAGAACAAGGCGGATGTGATGCAGAGCCTGAAGCACAAGTTGCAGTTGAAATAACTCGATCCAGAGCCAGGTGAGGTCTACCTGATAGAGGACGATCAAAGTGTGGGAGGGGGCAAGCCCCGATGAGGCAGTGTCAGTGAATGCCTGTGTAACTGACACACCGCCATCGGGAGCAAGTCGAATCGTCGCACCGCCCCTCCCACATAAGTTTCGCGGTAGGGCCCTGAACCTGTGGCGGCTCAGGAGTCGAGAGCCTCTCTAACTGACACCTCGCGTTCCAAATGTGGGAGGGGGCTTGCTCCCGATGGCGGCCTGACAGCCGACCAGGATGCTGAATCAGAGCGAGCACATATCCGTTGCTGCGGTAACGGCGGCTAACCCGGTGGTGCTAAATCAGGCGACATTTTCCTCGTCATACTCTTCTGTATGACCCGTACGAATCCCCCGTCCGCCTACAAGGAGTAGTCACCATGGTCAGCGTCAGTCGTCGATCCCTTCTCGCCCTGGGCGCGGCCTTGCCTGTGCTCGGGCATCTCGATTGGGCAGTCGCAAGCCCTGCGCCGGCGGCCTCTGACGATGTATTGCTCAACTACAACGAAAGCCCATATGGGCCGTCGAAAGCGGCGCTTGAGGCGATGCAGCGTGGTAGTGCGGCAGCCGGGCGTTATCCCTACCCGCACATGTACGCGCTGGCTGCGCTGTTTGCCCAACAACAAGGCATCAGCGAAGACAATGTGGCGGTGTTTGCCGGCTCCATGGCCGCGTTGCGCTATGCCGTATTGGCATTCACCCACCCAACCCGTGGCCTGGTGATGGCCACGCCGTCCTATGAAGTTCCGCGCCAGGCGGCCGAATCGAACAAGGCGCCGGTACACGAAGTCAGCCTTGATACCCAGCATGCCCATGATGTACCGGCGATGCTCGCGGCTGATCCCCAGGCCGGCATGCTGTACCTGTGCAACCCCAATAACCCGACCGGCACCCTGACGCCGACCGAGGCTATCCGTCAGGCGCTGGCGAACAAACCCAAAGGCAGCGTGCTGGTGGTGGACGAAGCCTATATCGACTTCTGCGACGCCCCCAGTTGCGTGAGTTGGATCAAGGACCATGACGATCTGCTGGTACTGCGCACCTTCTCGAAAATTTACGGCATGGCCGGTGCGCGCCTCGGTTTGGCGATCGGCCATCCCTCGCTGCTGGAGCGCCTCGCGGTGTTTGGCGGCGACAATGTGCCGGCCGGTGCCAGCCTGCTGGGTGCCCATGCCAGCCTGGAAGACGTCAAGCTGCTGGGCCAGCGCAAGGCGCTCAATGCCGATGTGCGTGAGGAGACCATCGCTTGGCTGAAGGGCCGGGGCTATAGCTGCACGGCTTCCCAGAGCAATTGCTTCATGATCGACGTCAAGCAGCCGGCAGAGCAGGTGGTTGCGCGCCTGGCTGCGCAGAATGTGCTGGTAGGACGTGTCTGGAAGGATTGGCCGCAGTGGGTGCGGGTGACGGTAGGCAATAAGCAGCAAATGCAGCGGTTTCGCGAAGTGTTTGCGACACAGATAGCCTGACCAGACGCTGCTGCGCCTGCTTGCGGTCGGCTCAGCGCTGGAAGCACTGGACAAGGTTGGTAGGCATGTTTCATTCTTTCCCTGATATAGAGGAATTTTCCTACGGTGTAGGTCGATTTTGATCGGAAGCTTACGGATTGAAGCACTCCGGTCAGGTCGCTAACCTCACCCGTTGTCACTCATCAGGGACGATAGTCATGCGAAGCGATGGTCAAGCCAATAACAATACGCTCATGCAGCCCACCGATGTGCGCCAATTGCTCGATGTTGAGCTGAGCCGACGCGGCCTCGGGCATTTCGAGGTCTATCAATGTGGGCCGACGCTGGATGAAGCGGAAATCATCACTAACTACCCCGACGCGCTGGACCGTGGTGACGCTGCAGATGACTTTTACCAACGCGGTCAATTGCTGTCCTTGTCCAAACGCCGCATAAAACCGTTTTTCTGGAGCGATGAAAACATCCTTGCGCCCGCTGCAGACGCGGTCCCGGTGCCAGGGCCCTGTGCTCCCGTCGGCGAGGGCGCCAGTTTTATCGTGCATGGTAACCGGGGCTTTTATTCCATCCTCAACCTGTGCAGCTTTGGCGAACATCAACAGTTTCGCGAGCGAGTGCTGGCCAACAAAAGTGAACTGCAGATGCTGCTGGTCTCGGTTTACGACGAGGCGTTGGAAAGCACCACCGTGCTCCCGCCGGTTGTACCGGAAACCGTGCTGACACCTCGGGAAACGCAGGTGTTGTCCTGGACCAGTCAGGGCAAGACCTACAACGAAATAGCGCTTCTGGTCTCAATGAGCCCGCGTACGGTCAAGTTCCATATGAAGAATATCTTCAGCAAGCTGAGTGTGCCCAACGGCAAGTCCGCCATTCGCAAAGCCTTGCAGCTGGGCTATATCCGCGAACAGGCCTGATTCGCCGGTACTTCTTTCCCCATTGCCACGCCCGCCGATGATTTATTACCGGCGGGCGTGCGCGTGCGTGTGTGATTTGGCGCTACCTGTCTAAAAGGGCAGCTTGTTCACTTTCAAGCGGTGCTTTAGTTTTTTTGCAGCCAATGAGTTTAGCTCAGGCAAAAAAACAATAGCCGCAACACCCGAAAAAACATCGTCGCTCCGCGCGATGCGAGTGTTGCAGCGTGCCGCTTAATTATGGAGTGATTATGCTGGTCGATAAAAACAAAGAGCCAGGTGGCCAAAACGCTGCGGGTATTTCCCGTGAAACCTTCGGGATGCTCAAGCACCTGTGCAAGAAAGATAACTACCATTGGGCCATCGCACTGGGTAAGGATTATTCAATCATCGCCTTTGCCATTTATCTGTCCGTGGGCGTCAGCTATTGGTTTTATCCCGTTTCGCTGTTTCTCATCGGCACCACTCAACGTGCCCTGGCGAACGTGTTGCACGAGTCAAGTCACAAACTGTTGGCGAAAAACCGGGCGATCAACTGGTTTGCCGGTACCTTTCTCTCGGGGTACCTGATCTTCCATCTTTACCAGTCCTACAGCACCTCGCACGTCAAAAACCACCATGTGCACCTGGGGCACCCGGAAAAAGACCCGGACTACAATTTCCATCTCAAGTGCGGCCTGTACGACCTCCAGCAAAGCGAGCGCGAGTTCTTCCTGAAGAACGTGGTGATGGCGTTATCGGGTTACCGCACCCTTCAATACATCAAGTATATCGTCAAGGACCGGCTCCAGGGCCAGGACGCACGCATCCGCAAGGAACGCGTGCTGATGTGGGCCTACTGGGCAGTGATTTTTGCAGTGGTTGCCTGGTTTGGCCTTGCGGTTGAACTGGTGCTGTTCTGGTTCGTGCCGCTGTTCACGGCCGCCGTGGCCGTGGGCTGGATCATCGAGCTGGCCGAGCATTATCCGTTGCCCGCCGTTGAAAGCGAAAAGCTGCTGCTGACCCGTAACCGTAAAGGCAACGCGCTGGAAAACTTCTTTTTCGGCCGCCACGACGATAACTACCACCTTGTGCACCACCTGCACCCGTCGATTCCCCACTGGAACATGCGCAAGGCCCATAAACTGCTGATGTCGCACCCCGAGTACGCACGCTGGGACAACCTGTGGGCGGGGATTTTTACCCGTGACCGGCATAGCCGCCACAAGGAAACCCTGCTCAGTTACGCGGCCAAATTCCGCGCCCACAAGATCGCCAACCACACCGACGATTCGAGTTTCGCACGTCGCATGCTCAACCAGTCCTACGGGGTTTAATGCCATGAACACGACAGATAACAGCCTGCTGGCAACCCTGGCCCTGAAGAAACTGGCGGCGAACAAGACCTACCGCGACTTGTTCCTGGAGAGCGAGACGCTGCGTGATTTCCTGCGACCTGCGGCGCTTCGCTACATCATTTCCGAAGATCGCCTGGAGATGCTCGACAAGCTTGGGGCCCTGTTGGCCAAAGGCTATCGCACCGGTGTCGAGTTCGTCGGCGAGGAAGCGACGACGCTGGCCGAGGTGACCACGGCAACCGATGAATACCTGCAGCTGATCGACTTGATCGCCCAGCATCCCAAGCTCGGTGAACCTCCTCAGTTGGGGTTCGATTTGTCGAACGTCGGTACCATCATTTCCCGCGAGCTGGCAGTCGAGAACTGCTCGAAGATCCTGGCCCATGCAGCCGATAAGGATGTCGGCGTGATCATCAGCATGGAGCGCTCCCAATGGACGGATTCGATCCTCGAGATCTTCCTGCACCTGAGCGGGCGTTTTCCCAACGTGGGCATCACCCTCCAGGCGCAGTTGAACCGAACCCCGGATGACCTGGGAGCGGTGCTGGAAACCGGCTGCAAGGTGCGTCTGGTCAAAGGCGTCTATGCTGAGCCTGCCGCCATTGCCTTGCCCCGTGGCGAGGCGCTCAACGAGCGTTACCTGGGGCTGCTGGACCGGATCAATGGTGGCCGCGGGCAGTTTGCTTTCGCCACCCAGGACCCGCTGCTGGTTGAAGAAATCCTCACCAGCCGCATCGCCGACCGAGGTGAGCTGGAGATGCTCCACGGCGTGCGCCCTGAGCTGATCAAGGCGGTAAAAGACCAGGGCCAGGTCAAGGCCCGGGTTTCGGCGGTTTACGGCACCAACTGGTACTTGCACCTGTTGCACCGTGTGGCTGAGTTTCCGCAGAACATTTTCCTGGCGCTCGATGACGTGGCGTCGCCACGGGCCTCTGAAACCGCCACTCATTACTGAAAAGGACATTCTTATGAAGCAGTACGTCGCATTGGTGGATGTCTACTCGAGCGGTAATTTCCTGCCGCAGTATTTCCGGGATGCCGGTTTCAGCCTGATCCATGTACAGAGTACACCCGAGCTGATGCCAAGCATGCTCGGGCCGAACCTGTCTGAGTTCGAGCACAACCTGGCACTCAACGACAACGCCGAGGACATAGTGCGACGCTTGCGTGAGTTCAATGTAGTCGCCGTCATTGCCGGCCAGGAGCCGGGCGTGCCATTCGCCGATTACTTGAGTGAACAGTTGCAACTGTCCACCTCCAACGGCAGTGCAGGCTCACGCGCTCGCCGCGACAAGTTTGAAATGATCAACAAAGTCGCCGCCGCAGGCCTGTTGACCGCACGCCAGATCAAATCCTCGGACCCCGCCGAGCTGCTGGCCTGGGTCGAGGCCGGTCAGGTGTTTCCCTGCGTAATCAAACCGCTGAGTTCGGCATCCACCGACGGGGTTTCGATCTGCCACAACCTCGAGGACGTCAAGCGCGCCTGTGAGGAGGTGGTGTCCAACCCGGATATCTTTGGCCTGCCCAACACGGAAATTCTTTGCCAGTCCTACCTCAAGGGCCCGGAGTACATCGTCGATACCGTCAGCCGTGATGGGCAGACTTACGTGTGCGGGATCTGGCGCTATGTGAAGCGTGAAATCAGCGGCGGCAAGAACATCTACGACCGCGACGTGCTGATTGCCCCGGACAGCGCCGAGGCCAACGTGCTGGTGGACTACATCGTGAAGGCGCTCAAGGCGCTGGGTATCGATAACGGCCCGGCCCATTCGGAAGTGATCCTCACCGAAGCCGGCCCCGCGCTGGTGGAAGTCGGTGCTCGCCTGAACGGCAACATGGAGCCAAGGTTCCATGACATCAGCCTGGGTGGCAACCAGGCGCAGCTCACCTACCTGGCGTACTGCGACGGTGAGGCGTTCAAGGCCAACTACGCCGGCAAGCGCTACCACAAGCTCAAGGAGGCCTGTGTCATCAACACCGACACCACGCTGCAAGGCGAGGTTACCGGCTTCAATGAATCGGCCATCCACCGGATCGAGGCGTTGCCTTCGGTGCATAAGCTGAGCGTCAAATACAAGGCCGGCAAGCTGATGAAAAAGACCGTGGACCTGCTCAGCAGCCCGCTGCGGGTGTTTCTGGTATCGGATAGCCAGGGCACTATCGACCAGGATTACGAGCAGATCCGCCAGTACAAAGACAACGTCTATGTGATTCGCTGATGATAGGCACTTATCGCGCGTTGCGCGGGCTCAACGCTCGCTTGCAGTTGCTGTTCCTGATCACCCTGGTGTTCCGCATGGGCACCATGGCGTTCCCTTTCTATGCGGCTTACCTGATTCATCAGCACGCCGTGTCGGCGGCAACCGCAGGGTTGCTGGTGGGCGTTTATGGCGCGGGCGCATTGTTTGTGGACTTGATCATCGGCGGGGTGATCAAACGGTTTTCCGCCAATCGGGTGATCCTCGGTTCGTTGCTGCTTAACGCGCTGCTGCTGCTGATCATTCCGTCGGTGGATAATACGGCGCTGCTGTTTGTGCTGTCGTTTCTGTGGGGGGCCTGCTACGAGGCATTCACGCCGGCGACGTTCTCCGAAA
Source organism: Pseudomonas sp. R11-23-07 (assembly GCF_003852295.1). Lineage (NCBI taxonomy): Bacteria > Pseudomonadati > Pseudomonadota > Gammaproteobacteria > Pseudomonadales > Pseudomonadaceae > Pseudomonas > Pseudomonas sp. R11-23-07. The sequence goes on along the minus strand of NZ_CP027761.1, from coordinate 4,596,536 downwards.
CGGTCACCCACAGCAGCAGCGAATCGCGCAAAGTGGCGTTCTCTTGCAACCGTTTGGCGATCAACATCGGCATGGCGATCGGGCCGCTGTTGGGCAGCCTGATTTTCTTGAGTAACGCCGACGCGGTGTTCTACCTCAACGCGGCGTTGTCCCTGGTGGCCTTCGTTGCCTGCCTGCGGTTCGGGCGTGCGGTGCCAGTGGTCCAAGGGGCTGCCGTCGTCAGCAAGGGCAACGGCTTGCCGGAGAGCGCAGTGCACGAGCGCTCGCGCTTGCTGGTGATTTTGCTGGCGGCATTGCCGGTGCACGTGGCCTATGCGCTGCCGCCGACGTTTCTGTCGGCCTACATCATCAATTACACCGAGTTGCCGGCGTACTACGTCGGGATCATCTTTTTCATCAATGCACTGCTGGTGATTCTGTTCGAAGTGCCGATCAACCAACGTATGTCGCACCTGTCGAGCAGCCGCTCGCTGGTGGCCGGGTTTCTGGTAGCCGGCGTGGGGTTTTTCCTGATGGGCTTCAGCCAGGTCGGCGCGCTGTTGCTGGTGGCTACCGTGCTCTGGAGCCTGGGCGAGATGATCGTCTTTCCCGGCATCACCCATTACGTCAGCAGTATCTCCAGCCGTCACACCGTGGACCGCAACCTCGGCTATTACTCGGCGGGGGTGAACATCGGCGTAATGATCACGCCTTCGCTGGCGTTCATGCTGGTGTCACAGCCCGCGCTGCCTTCGCCGTGGCTGCTGGCGGGCACGATATTGCTGCTGTTCGCGGTGGCGGTAGGCGTGATGAAAGGCTCGGCTGTCTTGTGGAACAAGGAAGCATGAAATGAACAGGATTCATTTGAACACCGCCGGTGCGGGCCTGATGTCACCGGCCACGCTGAATGCGATCCAGAGTTTTACCGCCACAGAAGCGCAAATGGGCAGCTATGAAACCGAGCTGGCCTACGAGGCGCTGCTCAACGACGACCTGTACCGCCTGGTGGCCAAGCTGTTGAATGCAGAGCCTGCGCAGATTGGCTTTTTCAGCAGCGCCACCGAGGCCTGGACCAGCATTCTCGGCAAGCTGCAATTTCCCCGAGGTAAGCGGGTGTGGGTGTCGACTTCGGAATACGCCGCGAACCTGATCTTTTTCAACTACCTCAAGCAATCGCGCGAAATTCGCGTTGAAGTGATCCCGACCACGGCCACCAGCCCGCTGGACCTGGATTGGGTGCGGCGTCATCTGGACGACGATGTGTTTCTCGTCAGCGTGTCGCACCTGCCGTCCTGCTGCGGGGTGATCAATCCGGTGGAGGCGCTGGGTGCGCTGCTCAAGGGTTCGAACGCACTGTATGTGGTGGATGCGTGCCAATCGCTGGGGCAGTTGCCGCTGGATGTGCGGGATATGCACTGTGATTTATTGACAGGCGCGGGGCGTAAGTTTCTCTGCGGGCCCCGTGGCAGCGGGATTGCTTATGTGTCGCCACGCCTGCTGGGCCAATTGCAGCTGAATTTTGCAGACCTGCACGCCGCCAGCACCGATGGCCAGGTCAACCAGGTGGATGCGTCCGGCGCTCGGGTGCTGGAGATCGCTGAAAAGAGCCTTTCGGCCCTGGTGGGTTTGCACACGGCGGTGCAGGAATACCTGCAAGTAGGCGGCGGGCAGGTGAGCACGGAGCCCTATGCGCTGCTGGCGCAGGCGTTGCGGCGCCTGCCGCAGTTAACGCTGATGTGTGACCAGTTCGAACAGACCGGGATTGTCTCGTTCGTGCCACACAACGTGCCGGCCAAGGCATTCGTCGACCAAGCCCGCGCGCTGGGGCTCAACCTCTGGGCAGGCACTGCCGCCCATACCCCGTTGCTGCTCAAGGACCTGGGCGTCAGCCACTTCGTGCGTGCCTCGGTGGGCCGGCATATCACCCTCGCCCAGGTCGAGCAGGCGCTGGTCATCCTGCGCAGCCTATAGCTTCGGCATTTACTGGGCGGCGATGGAGTAACCGTCAAAAGCGCTTTGCTGTTGCAGTGCGGTCACAATGCTCTTGCGCGTGACCGGCTGCTCCACGCCGCTGTTGTCAACGAAGGTGTCACTTTCCAGCTCCGCCTCGCTGCCTTCACCTACAAAGGTAAGGCCCAGGAACTCCAGCGCTTCGCGGTCCACATTGAGCTTGGAACGCGGTGTGCGCAGCGGCAGGGTGACGCTGATGCCATCCTTGCTGATCACAAACACCTCGGCGTCCTTCTTGGCGCGTGCGGCCTTGCCCTTGCCGGCGCTCGGGTTGCTGATGGCCTGGTGCGACTGGTTCAGCACCTTGAGGGCCAGGCCGTAGACCAGCTCTTGGAATTCAGGGTCGTCCTTGAAGCTGGACAGCAGGCGGCTGATGGAGAACTTGCTGCTCAGGTCTTCCAGGGCAGCGTTGTCGGCGGCTTCGGCGTCCTTCAATTGCTTGAGCTGGCCCATGAGGTCGTAGGCTTTGTCGTCGTCGAAGGCGTCATGGGCCTGACGAATGGCCACGCGCAACTCGCGGATCTGGTCGCTTTCCTTGGAAGTGTGAAACGCGTCCAGCACCATTTCGCTGATGATCTTGGCCGCTGGCACATGCTGTGAAAGATTGATGGCGTTTTCATACTCGGCTTTGGCGTGCGAGACGACGACGGAGGCTTCGGCGGATTCAGCGGTGTACGCATCGGACATTGAAATTTCACTACTTCAGTAAACGGGGAGAGACAAAAAAGCGTCGGGCATTTTCAGGGTGCCGGGGAGTCAGGTCAAGGCGCCTCCTGAAGGTGGACCCGGTCAGTAGTGATAACGGCACATGAGGATCTGTACTTCATCCTCCTCGATGCCATACACCAAACGATGCTCTGCTGTGATTCGCCGGGACCAGTAGCCGCTCAGGTTGTGTTTGAGGGGCTCAGGTTTTCCAACACCTTCAAATGGGTCTCTTTGAATCGCTTTGATGAGCAGGTTTATACGCTTGAGCCCTGCCTTGTCGTTTTGTTGAAACCACAGATAATCGTCCCAGCCCTCAGGGGTAAAGAGTATTTTCATTCTTCAATCAACTGCCTTGGCTTGGCTTTGCCGGCTCGTAAGCTGTTGACTGAGTTGATGAGGCGTTCGGCATTTTTTGGCGAGCGCAGTAAATAGGCTGTTTCCTCGAGAGCATTGAATTCTGACAACGAGATCATCACCACCGGTTCGCCTTTTTGTCGGGTCAGGAGCAGTGGAATGTGATCTTCATTAACGCGGTCCATGGTTTCGGACAGGTGCGCACGCGCATGGGTGTAGTTGATAGTTTCCATGAAAACATCCTCGTTTTAAGCTTTGAACGTACAGAAATACGTACATATCTACAAGAGGCATCTTATCAGCGGTCGAATTTGTGGACGCATGCATCAGTCCAGCTGCTTGAGGCACGCTTCGAGCTTATCCAGGCCTTCCTCCAGCACGGCCGGCTCAATGGTCAGCGGTGCCAGCAAGCGGATGATATGCCGTGACTTGCCGCTGGGCATCAGCAGCAGGCCGGCAGCCCGCGCCAGGCTCAGCAATTGGGTCAGTTGCTTGGCGGCGGGCGTGCCGTCGGCATGCGCCAGTTCAATGCCGCGCATCGCGCCGACACCGGTGAGGCGGCCCAGATACGGCGACAGGTGCTGTGCGCGCCACGCTTGGTAACGTCGCACGATCGCCTCCTCCTGCCGGGAACCCCATACCTGCAGGTGTTCATCGGTCATCACATCGAGGGTTGCCAGCGCGGCGGCGCAGGCGATGGGATTGCCGGAATAGGTGCCTCCCAGACCGCCCTTGGGCAGGTTGTCCATCAGTGCCTTGCGCCCCACCACCGCCCCCAGCGGCACACCGCCGGCGATGCTTTTGCCGAGCAGGATCAGGTCAGGTTCAATGCCCAGGCGCGAGAAGGCGAATCGCTGCCCGGTGCGACCAAAACCGGACTGGATTTCGTCGGCGATCAACAGGATGTTGTTCTCGTCACAAAAACGGCGCAGGGCCCGGGCGAATTCGGTATCCAGGGCGAGGAAACCGCCTTCGCCCTGTACCGGTTCAATGATGAAACAGGCTACGTCGTTGACGTCGATTTCCACACTGAACAGGCGGTCCATGGCCTTCAGCGCTTCGGCACAGGTCACGCCGTTGTCGGCGCTGGGGTAGGGCAGGTGATACACCGGGCCGGGCAGTACGCCGACTTTTTGCTTGTAAGGCGCGACCTTGCCATTGAGGTTGAGGGTGGCCAGGGTGCGCCCATGAAACGCTCCGTCAAACGCAATCACCGCCGTGCGGCCAGTGGCGCCGCGCACAATCTTCAAGGCATTTTCCGCGGCCTCAGCGCCGCTGTTGGTGAGCATGCCGCTGACCGGATAGCTCACCGGAATAAACGCGGTCAGGCGCTCCATCAAATCGATATAGGGCATGTGCGGCGCGGCGTTGAACGCGTAGTGGGTGAGTCTGGTCGCCTGCTCGCGAATCGCGTCCACCACGGCCGGGTGACAATGGCCGAGGTTGAGTACGCCGATACCGCCGATAAAATCGATATAGCGCTTACCTGCGGTGTCCCAGACCTCAGCGTTTTTTCCATGGCTGAGGTTGATGGGATGGACGATGGAAATCGATTGGCTGATCGTTTCGCGGCTCATGAATCGTTGACTCGGCAGTAATGGGCTCGGTTTATCTAAGCTGCGTGAGCGCCTCTGCCGCAAACGAAATAAAGTCGCCGGGTCATTATTAAAAGTCGGGATCATTCATTCCGAGACTCCATTCTTCCCTGCCGCCTTGGATCGATATAACGCCTGATCGGCGCGCGCCATCAGGGCCGCCGGTGACTCCCCCACCCGCCGTTCCACCACGCCCAGGCTCAGGGTTATCTTGGGATCAGCGACGGCAAACAGGTTCTGGATTGTGTGGCGCACACGTTCGGCCTGTTCCTTCGCCGTCTGCAGAGTGCTGTTGGGCAAGACCAGCATAAATTCATCGCCGCCCCAGCGGGCCAGCACATCACCGGCACGTACGCAGGTTTCCAGGCCTTCCGCTACCTGGACCAGCGTCTGGTCGCCTACGCCATGGCCATATCGATCATTGATCGGCTTGAAGTCATCGATATCCATAGCCACCAGCGCCAATGACAAGCGAAAGCGCTCGGCGCGGTCGCATTCCTGGAGCATCACTTTTTCCAGGCGATAACGGTTGGCGATGCGCGTCAGGGCATCCCGTTCGGCCAGGGAGCGGTTTTCGACCAGTTGCAATTGCAACTGCTGATTGACGCGCGACAATTCAAGGGTGCGCTCGAGCACCAAGGTCTCAAGGGAGCGGTTACGCTTTTGAAGACGTTCAATCGAGCATTTGCGTGCATGGATATCGCGGTGTGCGCCCACCATGCGCGCTACCGAAGTGTCGGGATTGCGCGCAATGATGTAGCCACGGTCCTCGATCCAGAGGTACGTGCCGTCGTATTTTCGACAGCGGTATTCGGCTCGGTACAGGGGCGCGCGTTGGCAGACATAGTCATCAAATCCGGCCATCACATGGGGATAATCCTCGGGATGGATCACGCTTTCCCAGGTGAATACGCTGTTTTCCAGGGAGTGGCGCGGATAGCCAAGCATTTCGTACCAGCCGGGATTGCGGTAGACGAACCCGGTATTGGCATTCCAATCCCATATCCCGTCGCTGACCAGTTCCATGATGGCATGCAACATGTCGGTGCTGATATTGGCAAGGTCATTACGCAGCGGTTCGGTGCCGGGTGTATCGTCCATTACACGCTTCCTGCATGAGCGGGCTTTCAAGGCCAGCTTTCGTTGACGCCGATACTCCGTGGCTGACGCTACTGTACAACGTGGTTGGCGGCCTTTGAATAGGGCAGGCAGACTGTTTCAGGAGCGCGGCGCAATCATTTTCGTCCGAGGCTTGCCATCCGCGTTGTGCTGGTAAATCGCCTCAGGCTGGCCCTGCCCGTTGAAAAACACTTGGCCGATCCCGGCTGAATTCCATAACCGCTCGCCGGCTTCGGCATGTTCCGGAATGTGCGGTACCACCTGCATGGTGCGGCGCCGGGTAAACCAGTTCAGCGGCGAGCGCGGGGAGTAGAGCCAGCGGTTGAGACGGTCGAACCATTCGAGCAGGCGTGGTGGGAATTCGTTCTTGATGCCGCTGCTGGTGATTTGCCAGATCCTGGGGCCACCGTTTCGGTGGCGGATCAACACTTCGTAGACGAACGAATAATGCACGTCGCCCGACAGAATCACGTAGTTACCCGGTGTGCGGGAATGGCGGAAGATGTTGAGAATCACCTGGGCGGCGCCGCGATGGGCCATCCAGTTTTCAGCGTCTACCAGCAGCGGGTAACCGCACCAGCTGAATACTTTTTGCACGGTCTCGATCAGCTTCACGCCGAAAACCGGTGCAGGCGAGACGATGATGGCCGAAGGGTGGTCGAGCAGCTCCTGCTGCAGTTCGCTCAGGGCTTCCCAATCCAGCAGGCCGGAAGGTTGCTTGAGGGTGAACTCGCTGCGCCAGCGTCGGGTGCGGGTGTCGAGCACCACCAACGCGGGGGTGGTCGGCAGTACGTAGTGCCAGTGCTGGAATTTACGCAGCGCCTCGAGTAATTCGTCCTGCGCGGCTGCGTCCAGGTGGTTGGCCTGGGCCTGGGTGGTCAACGCTTGGGTCTGGCTCACCAGTTCGACAAACGCATCCGGCTGGTTGCCCCAGCCCTGGCATAACAGGTACGCCAGCAGGGCGTTGCCGATGATGCGTTTGGAGAAGGGGTGGCCGTAGGCGGTTTCTTCCCATTGGGCGCTGAGGTTCCAGTCGTCGGTGATGTCATGGTCGTCAAAGATCATCAAGGTCGACAGGTGGGCAAATACCCGCGCGACACCGGGCAGGCTGTCGCGGAATCGCTCGATCTGGACCTCTTCGCGGGCGTAGCGCTGCTGTCGTTCCAGGCTCAGTGGCGGGCCCTGAAGCGTGGTCAGTGTCCAGGGCGTGGGCGACCACACCAGCAGGTACATCGCGATGACTTCGGCAAAGGTCACCAGGTGGTTGTCGGCGGTGCTGCTGGTGAAAATCGGCTTTTTCACGCCGCCAAAGAAGCGCTCGCGCAAGGTCTCGTTGCTGTCCAAGGCCGGCAGCAAATCGGCACGGTGATAATAACTGGCCGGATGCCCATAGAGGCTGGCGCTGTCATCGACCACAGCGCCTTCGAGGTATTCATCGAACAGGCCCAGCCGTGCTATCAACCCATGAATCGCCCGCAGCATCGGCCCGGCGACATCGTCGGCATAGACCTGATCGCCGCTCATCATCAACAAGGCCGGACGTTCGGCCGGGGTTTTGGCCTCGGCCAGCAGACGGTCGACGCACAGCAATCCTTCGTCGGCACTGTGATGGGGTTTGCGGCATGAGCCGTGCACCAACTGATGGATACGGCTATGCAACACGAAACTCGGGTATTGAGCATTCGCGTACAGCAGGTGCGGTGCCCAGTCGGCGATGCCGGTGTCGTCAAACAGCAGGTCGTAGCTGATCGCCACGTCCAAAGGCAGCGCTTCGTCCAGCGCCACATCGATCAAATGAATAAACGCCTGGCGCCCCACGGGTACCACTTGGCATTGGTCCAGGGCGATTTCCAGTGTTTGCGCCGGCAGGTGCAGCTTCAGCGTCAGTGCCAGTGCTCGACTGCCTACCAGCCACAACACCAGGCGCCGAGCTTCGAGACGTCGCAGCAGTGGGCCGGCCAATACGGCGGGCAGTGTGTCGGAGTGCGGCATGCAGACAGTGGCCCCAGGCTGGATTGAACCGGCGAGTTTAAGCGAGTGAATGTGATGGTTTTGTTAAGGAGGGATGTACGAAGGGCCGTGCACTGCCCTTCGTACGCGGCTAGTTAAAGAAGGTTGCCTTGACCCAGGCTGTCGAGCCCACCTCCTCTGTTTTTGCGTCGGTCATTGGTCGCCATGCCATCAGGCTCGGCGGCGTTGAGCTGCATGTGGGTGGTGTCGATGCTGCGTTTCCTACGCAGGGGCTCTGCATCATCCTGTTGCAGAGGTGGGTATTGAAAGCTGCCCAGTGAGGGGTTGATTCCGCTGACCATGGATGTTTCCTTCTATGAGGAGAGGATGCTTCGCCCGTCGGGACGAAGTAAGGCCAACCTTAATAGCGGCAGAAACAAGGCTGCTATAAACGCACTGCTGCAAGATATGACTGTGGCTGACGAGCCTCTTCAGAAATCATCCGCAGGGCGGTCAGCGCAGTTGTCCATTCCCGCAGAGGTCGCGCCTTCCGCGCCTTCCTGCACAAAAGCCGCGCGATGTTCCGCCACCACATTACGCAACGCGCTGTAGTAATCCGGCAGTTTTTGCAGGCTGTCGGTGAGCGGCAACAGCGACGCGCGGGTGTCGACAGTACCGCCGACCAGGCTGATGGTGCCCAGGGTCTGCACCGTATCGCTGTCGCCCAATGGCGAAACCAGGAAGCTCAAGACCTTGCCTGCAGCATCCCGGCTGTTGTGGGTGCCCAGCAGTGGCAGTTCGACAATGGGGCCGTTGCCCACGCCCCACACGCCGAATGTCTGGCCGAAGTCGGCTGTATGGCGTGGGATGCCCAGTCGATCCGACACATCGAACAGCCCCACCACGCCCACTGTGGTGTTCACGGCGAAGCGCCCCAGGGTGTTGACCGAGCGCCGCGGGTTGCCTTGCAGCAAGTCGTTGATAAATACCTTCGGCTCACTGAAGTTGCTCGCGAAGTTATGCACACCCGCCTGGAAAAATTCCGGCAGGTAACGGTAACCGCGCGCCACAGGCGCCAGGGCGTAGTTATCCACAGCACGGTTGAACGCAAATACCCTGCGGTTGACCGGTTCGGCAGGGTCATACACCGGATTGTTCACCTGCGCGCAGCGGGTGGTGGGTGTCAAGGGTGGAGGGCTCGCACAGCCCGCCAGGTAAGACACAGTCAGTAACAGCACGGCGTGGCGGGCCAGGTGCCGTGGGTTGGTCAACGCGTGCATGGGCACAGTCTCCGCAAAAGGGAGGCCGATGCTGGCATTGCCGCCTTGCGCAAAGATGTCTGCTTTATTGCATTGCTGACGCTTTATTGCACGATTGAAATATATGACGGAGCGCGTCGAATAGTTTTAGATGGCGCCTTGACCCAGTCCAGTGAAGCCTGCCGGTGAGCAACCTGTTAATCGTCGACGATGACCTTGAAGTCCTCGCCCTGCTGAAGAAATTTTTTTTGCGTCATGGCTATTCGGTAGAGACCGCGGCCAGTGGCGCTGAGCTGTGGGCGGCCATGGAGCGTCAGCCCACCGACCTGATTATCCTCGACCTGATGCTCCCCGGCGAAAACGGCCTGCTGCTGTGCCAGCGCCTGCGCCAGCAATACGCTACGCCGGTGATCATGCTCACGGCCATGGGTGAACTCAGCGACCGCGTGGTGGGCCTGGAAATGGGCGCCGACGATTACCTGAGCAAACCCTTCGATGCTCGCGAACTGCTCGCCAGGGTGCGTGCGGTACTGCGCCGGGCGGGTGAAAGCCGGCCGCCGATGGGGGAGGCCGCGCGCCCGCTGATCCGTTTTGCCGGCTGGCAGCTGGACCTCACGCGCCGCGAGCTGCGCTCGCCCGACCAGGTGATGATTCCGCTGTCGTCCGGCGAGTTCGACCTGCTGCTGGTGTTTCTCGAACACCCGCAACGCGTGCTCACCCGTGAACAGTTGTTGAACCTGGCGCGCGGCCATAGCCATGATGCCTTTGACCGCAGCATCGACGTGCAGGTGAGCCGCCTGCGCCGCAAGCTGGAATTCGATACCAAGCGCCCGGCGATGATCCGCACCGTGCGCAATGGCGGCTATCAATTCACCGCCAGCGTGACCCGTTCATGATCCAGCGTCCGCGCGACACGGTGGCACGCTGGATCGCGCTGACCGTGCTGGTCGCAATGATCACCGCGCTGGGATTCAACGCTTTGTTCGTGCAACTGGCGGGGGTATGGGCCAGGCCGCCGTTGGCTGAAACCGGCCTGCTGGAAAAAGTTGCGGTGGTGGTGCGCGTGATCGAGGCGTCCGAACCGGCGCAGCGAGCGCATCTTGCCCAGGTGATGGGGGACGGGTCCTTCAGGGTGACGTGGGCGGCGCAGCGGGTGGCGTTTAATCTGCCGGTGCTGGCTGATCCGGATTTCAACACGGGCGAGCGCGTGTTCAAGCACCTGCTTGAAGGCCCGACGCGCCCCATGGAGGCCTATGAACCTGCCGACTGGCCCGACGGCAACGGCCAGTACGTGCTGTTGATGCAACTGACCGATCGATCCTGGCTGATGTTCAGCACCGGTACTCGCAGCTGGGGCCTGGACGATGGTGTGCGCAGCCTGATTGTGGCGCTGCTGGTGCTGGTCTCCACCGCCTTGGTCACCCTGGTCGCGACCCGACGCCTGGCCCACCCGCTGCAACACTTCGCCCGAGGTGCGCGGCGTTTTGGCAGCGACTTTCGCGCGCCGCCGATCGAGCCGGTGGGACCTCACGAAATCCGCCAGGCGATTCTTGCCTTCAACAGCATGCAGGCGCAGTTGCGCCACTTCATCCAGGACCGTACCCAAATGCTGGCCGCCATCTCCCACGACCTGCGTGCGCCGCTGACCCGCCTGCGCCTGCGCGGTGAGTTCATCGAGGATAGCGACCAGCAACAGCGACTGTTCCGCGACGTGGATGAAATGCAGGCCATGATCAACACCGCCCTGGAATTTTTCCGCGATGACGCGCGCCTGGAACAGGCCACCCAACTGGACCTGGCGGAGTTGCTGCAGACCCTGATCGACGATTATCGCGACCAGGCCATCGACTTCACGTTTAACGGGCCGCCACGTCTGGTGTATTTCGGCCGGCCCCTGGGCCTCAAACGCGTGATGACCAACCTGATGGACAATGCCATCCACTACGGTGCGGCGCCGCAAATCGAGTTGCAGCACAAGCAGGATACGGTGGTGATTCGCGTGCTCGACCGTGGCCCGGGCATTCCCGCAGCGCATCGGGAGGATGTATTCCTGCCGTTCTATCGCTTGGAGGGGTCACGCAACAAAAGCACCGGCGGCGTAGGGCTTGGGCTCTCTACCGCACGAGCGATCGTGTTGGAACATGGCGGTACCCTGACCCTGGCCGAGCGCCAGGGGGGTGGGTTGGAAGCCGTGGTGATATTGCCGGTATGACATTCACAAGACGTATCAGGTAGGCGAGCCTTCAATCACCCTGGGCACCGTGAACCGGAACTCACTGCCCTGGCCCACCTCACTTTTGGCAGAAATTTCGCCGCCATGGGCCTGGACGATGCCTTGGGTGATGTACAGCCCCAAACCGCTGCCGGTGGGGTTGTTTTCGGTTTGTGTCCAGTAGCGCTCGAACACGTGAGGCAACTGCTCCGGTGCAATGCCTTCACCGGAGTCGCGCACCGAGAACACGATTTCTTCACCGTTGCTCATGGCGCTGACGCCGATATAGCCCAGGCGCGGGGTGAACTTGATGGCATTGCCGATCAGGTTCGACAACACCTGGAACAAACGCTCCGGGTCGGCATTGATCAGCAGGCCGGGCTCGGCGTTGAACGACAGGTCAATGCCTTTTTCCATCGCCAACGGTGTGAGCAACGAATAAGCCTCATCGAACATCTGGCTCACCTCCAGCGGCACGGGTTTGACGACATAGCGCCCAGCCTCGATTTTTGAAGTGTCGAGCAGATCTTCCAACAGCACGTTCATGCGCCCGGCCGCCTGTTGCATGGTGTCGATAGCCGAGGAGATGCGTCGCGAAGTGTGCGGGCCCTCGGAGCTGAACGCTTTTCGCATCATGCCGCAGAGCATGGAGATGACGGTCATCGGGTTACGCAAGTCGTGAGATACCACGGCCACCAGGTCATCACGCGCCCGCACGGCCTGCTGCTCACGCTGTACCTGGCGTGCCAGGTCGTTTTCCAGGGCCGAGCGGCGCAGGTCGTTGGCGGCGAACAGGTCACCATGGCTCCACTTGGTGGAAATGCCCGCCATGACCACTTTCCACACTTCAAACGACGTGCGTGGGCGAAGGTGCAGGCCCGCGTGGGAGCTTTCCAGGTCCAGCGGCTTTTGCGGGTCACCGCTCCAGTGGATGTTTTCCTTCACCTCCGGGCGGAACCACAGCACACCGTTATCCACAGGCTTGGGCAGCTGCAGGGCCAGGACGCCGCTGGCCAACTGCTGGAACTCGGCGGCCGGCGGGTATACCGAGACCAGGTTGTGGCTGGCGAATACCGGTTCGTCGCGCTCTTGCAGCCACTTGTGCAGCGCGCGGATCTGCGCCGGTTCCGGGCAGTGACCGTAGCAGTGCAACTGCTTGTCCTCGATGATCGCCACGCCGCCTGCCTCTGTCAGGTCCATCAGCAGCTGGCTTTGTTGGGCCAGGCCGTCGAACACACTGTCCTGGGAGGCCTTTAGCGCTTGATCGAGAAGTGCCAGCGCCTGAACTTTTTCCTCGCGTTGACGGCTCAGTTCCAGGGTCTCCATGGCGCTGATCTGCAACGACAGTACTTGGCCGATGGTCTGGCAGGCGGTGCGCAACTCGTTCGGCACCAGCAGCGGCTCGCGGTTGCCGCAGCTGATCAGGCCCCATAGCTTGTCGCCCTTCATCAACGAGATGCTCATGGACGACAGTACGCCCATGTTCTTCATGTATTGGCAGTGAATCGGCGACACGCTGCGCAGGGTGGCGAAGCTCAAATCCAGCGGCTCGCCGGTGTCTGGGCGCAGCTTGGGCAGCAACGGTACTGGCTCGTAGGCCGCGTTGGGGATGATGCGCAGCCAGTTGGTGCGATACAGTTCGCGGGCCTGTTCCGGGATGTCGGAGGCGGGGAAAAACAACCCGTTGAACAGCTCCATGGACGGCGCTGACGCTTCGGCAATCACCTGGCCGTGGCCTTCCTCTTCGAAGCGGTAAATGAGCACGCGGTCGTAACCGGTCATGGCCTGGATTTCATTCACGCTGATTTCGTACAGCGCTTGCAGGGTTTTCGCCGCCTGCAAGCGTTGCAGCATCTTGCCCAGATTACTGGTGCGACCGTTCAGCGCGCGTGGGCGAAAATCCTTGATTCGCGGTTCGAACTCCAGCACCAGCACATTCTGGTGGCGGTGCAGCAAGCCTTCGAAGTCCGCGCCATTGAGCGTGACATGCAACGGTGGCATGTCGAAGAATGTGTCGGTTTGTGCCATAACCTGCACCGCCTGGGTGTGCTCTGCGCCGATCAAGCTGTGCAGCGGCTGGCCGAGCAGCGCTTCGGGCGCCTGGCCGAACAAGCTGCCGACGTTGGCGCTGACCTGGATGATCTCCAGGCCGGGTTCCGACAATGTCAGCAGCACACCGTGAGGCTGGATCGCTCCGGGAAAGCGGATGGGCTCGTCGGCGCAGTTGGCAAGCAGCTCTTCAAAATCGTCGGGTTTCATAACAGTACCTCCTGGCTGTCGAGCCATTGCTCAAAGCCGCTGAATGTGGAGCGGGCAGCCATGACTGCGCGCGCTCTGGCTGTTGTGTCCAGCGGCAGGCGACCCAGGTAGTCGAGAAACTCTTTCCAGTGTCGGCCGGTCTCGGCGCCATAAATATCGAGAAACGCACCGCCGTTGTTGGCATCGATCCCCAGGCGTAGGGCCATTTCGCGGCGCAATACTTGCCCACCGAGGGTCGCGCCTTCCAGCACATACAAGGCGCCAAGGCAGGCGGCGGGTGTGTCCAGAGGCGGGAGTCGGGTGCAACGGGGCAGGGTGCTGATGGTGTGCTCATTCAGGCCAAGGGCGCGAAGATCACTGACCAGCGTCGGCGTTTTCGTACGCGACGCGGCGTCATATCCATGGGGAATCAGGCCGCCGTCATACAGCGCCGCTTCCATCGGCTGATAGAAACCGTAGTAGGCCTGGAGCAAGCGCCGGTACCAGTCTGTATCCAGGCGCTCGGAAAAAAACGGCAGGCGCTTTTCCAGCGCGACATGCAACAGCCCGGTGCCTGTGCGCAACGTTTCCAACAAAGATGGCGCACCAACGTCATGGGCTTCTGAGTGCATTAATGAGCTCGAACTGTGGGCCTCTCGGCCATGAATGACGCATGAAAACGGGCGACGATTCTACACAATTCATTGTCGTCAGCTTACGCAACAAGCGAAAAGGCTGACCATCAGATCAGAAAAGTCACTCCTTATAGGTAAAACGACCACAGGCCTTGGCACGAAGTTCGGGTTGAATGATATCGCCGCGCTATTAATGCACAGACGAGCCTTGCTGGGTCAATGCTTTTTGCACGCACTCAAGCAAGTGGTCGGTACTCCAGGGTTTGGGCAAAAACCGCACAGAGCCACCCAGTTGCGACGCTATCGTGGTGTTGCCGGACGTCAGTACCACCTGAACCTCAGGCCAACGATGCGCCACCACTCGGCTCAAGTCATAACCATTGAGCAAGCCGGGCATCTGAATATCACTGACAATCAGGTCCACGGGGTCATCGCCCCGCTCCAGATAAATCATCCCTTCATCCGCCGAAGGGAACGACTTTACCAATGCGCCGAAGTCCTCCAGCACATCCACCATCAACGCCCGAATGATCTCGTCGTCTTCCAATACTAAAATCGATGGCTGAGCCATGATCCTTACTCCACCATCAGGGTTCAGTAGGGTGGAGTGGAGGCGGGGCATATAGGTTCGATTGGATGTTTTTTAAACGATGGGTGGTCGTTTGGTGGTCTGCAGGAACGTGGCTGGGGGGCGCCAGTTCATAGCACAGGCCCGCACGGTTATCGTAAAGCGGCTGGGGAAACGGCCATTTAAACGGGCATAATTGTCGGCAACACTCGATGCGGAGCCCTCTGATGAAGTACGCCTGGTTGACCCTTGCCCTGATCTTCAACACATACGGGGCCTTTGCTGCCGGCGATGCCGAGGCGGGCGGCAAGCTCTTCACCAAGACTTGCGGTGGCTGCCACAGTGTGGGCGAAGGCGCACGCGGTGGGTTCGGACCACAGCTCAACGGCATCATCGGCCGGCCTGCGGGCACTACTACGGATTACCAGTATTCCGACGCGATGAAAAACTCAGGCGTGGTCTGGACCCGCGACAAACTTGCCGCCTACATCGAAGCGCCGAAGAAAGTGGTGAGCGGCACGCGGATGATTTTTTGGGGGATCAGTGATCAGGAGAAAATTGAGAATATATTGGCGTATTTGGAGACGTTTCAGTCCAAGTGATCGCTGAGGCAAGGCGGAACACCTTTGGAAGCTGTCGTGCCCGACTGCCTACCGTTCGCGCGGTAAAGCGTGTGCGAACACCACGCCGTTGAACGTTTGGGTGCAGCAGTCGTAAAAGGGTTCCATGTGCTCGGGCGTCAGCTGCGGGTTGACCTTTTGCAGCAGGCCAGCCTCGTCCACCCACAAGCCGCTGTAATAGCTATTTTCGCCCGTACTCACGTATTCCTGCTTGTCGCTTTCATGCAGCGCAACCATCCAGAACACCGGCTCCGGGCGATCCAGGCGGGCGTTGGCTTCGCTGAAAACCTTGCTCCAGGGGTGGCCGACTTTGGACAGGAGGAACCGGAATAGGGGGGTGTAATCGAACCCGTGTCTTTGATGGCTGTGCATTGAGCCACGGGTTGATAGCGCTCGCTTTTCGCTTTTGCTGTGTCGTTGATATCTGTAAGCACAGCAACTCCCATGACGCACGCCATGGGTTCGGGTGTTGACTGAGCGATAGAGCAGAGGCTTTTGCAGTGGAGGTCTCATTGCATCAAGACCCCTTCTTAAGTTGATTGGGAAGCGGTGGCCACGCGCCTTGGTAACGGAAGGAAATCTGGTAGTCGAGGTGGTCGGGTTCGATCATGTGTTGGAAATATGGCTGAATAATCGTTATCCAGTTAGGCCGCATATTGAATATATCGGCATATATCGCGGTTTCCTCGCCTAAACCCAACGCTTTGAGAATGCTGTCTGAGTCCTCGATATCCGCTGAATACTCATCCGCCTTTAAGTTATTACTGTGTTTTTCGTACCACCGCAGTCTGATTTTCATGACCATTTTCCATGTTCCTCTTTATTGGTAAATTCGGCGTTTTGGGTCAGCCGCGCCCGCGCCCGCCCAACAGACTTAAACGGGCGAACTCTTTGAACAACTTCAGCGGCAAATAACCAGTGGGGTCAGCGAAACGGGTGAAGCCGTCCGGCAGTTGGCACGGCTTAATGAAGACGCAGCCGGGAGGTTTGGTTGGCGTGGGAGTTGGGGCAGGAGATGGCTCAAATGGAATAATCGCCGGCGAATAGGGCACGCGTGACGGTTGCGGGGTCAGGATTCGTTGCCTGCGTAGCTGTTCTTCAGTCGGTGGATAAAAACGTTCTGACATGACCGGCTCACTTCCTTGTGCGAGGGAGTGAGCCTACGGGGGGGGATCAGGGGGCTGGAATTGGCAGTATTCGACGGTGGGCGTGGGAAAAGTAGACAGAAATAACACTGGGTTTCGAATATTGCGATTTTCGTTTGTTTCGTTTAGGTTGAGCCCATTGAGTTAAGTTACGACGGAGTAGCACCATGATCACCAATCACCTTCCCAAAACAATTCCTCCGCTGGAGAGGGAAGTCGAAGCCGCTGTGCAAGGCCAACGCGAGCTGGCTTCGTTGCTATCGACCAAATTCGAAACCCAGCGCATCGACATCTTCGACAAAGAAGACAAGCCTCACACCCTTGTACTCCCCACATCCGCGCTGCGCCTGCTGGTTGATATTTTGGGTGAGCTGGCGCTGGGTAATGCCGTCAAAGTTGTACCCGTCCATGCTGAATTGACCTCTCAGGAAGCTGCCGACCTGCTTAACGTTTCACGCCCGCATCTGGTCAAGATGCTGGAAGAAGGCGCCATTCCCTTTACGAAAACCGGTCGTCATCGGCGTATTCGATTTTCCGATTTGATGGCGTTCAAACAGCGCCGCGATGAAGAAAGTCAAGAGGCGATGGAGGAACTGGTACGGCAGACCCGGGAGTTGGGATTGGGGTATGACGAATGAGGTGTTCGCCTTTCACTGCGGTTTACGACGCCTGTGTTCTGTACCCGGCGGCTCTCAGGGATTTGTTGATGTGGCTTGGTTTATCCGGGTTGTACCGGGCGCGATGGACCCGACAGATTCATGAAGAGTGGAAGCGTAACGTCCTCAAGAACCGACCTGATCTCACTCCCGACCAAGTAGATAAAATTTCGGCATTGATGGACAAGGCCATACCGGACGCGTTGGTAACAGGGTACGAAGACTTGTGTTCAAGTTTGGATTTGCCTGATCCAGATGATCGTCACGTATTGGCCGCGGCGATTCGGAGTAAGGCGGAAGTTATCGTGACCTTTAACTTGAAAGATTTTCCAGTGCGGGTACTCGCGGCTTATGACATAGAACCGATGCATCCCGACGACTTTATCTCGGACCTTTGGGACTTGGATCAAGCGGCCGTGTTGGCGGCAGTGCAGAAGCAGAGGCGTGCACTAGTTAGGCCGCCGATGAATGGGGAAGGGTATCTCGAGATGTTGATGCGGCAGGGGCTAGTGCAGACCAGTAAGCTGCTTGGGCCTTATGAGGTAATGTTGTAGTTTTAGACTACGATTGCTGTACTTAACCAGCTCCCCATTTTGATCGGAATACATCGTTTAATCCGTGTGCAGGCAGTAAAAAAGACCTTGGGACGCCAGGGTCTTTTTTGCCCGCTGATCAAATAAGCAAGTGCTTGGAAATCAACCGTGAAATTTCCACAATCGACGTCTTGCCGGTGAACTCGAACTTCACCTTCCCCAGCGACGAAAAGTAAATCTCCAACTCCGAATCCAGATCAAACGTCCCCGACGTTTCCACCGAATACGCCACGATGTTCTTATAGGGCAGCGACGTGAAATCCTTCTTGCTGCCGGTAATCCCCTGCACGTTCACCGCGATGATGCGCTTGGTGGTGAACACCACGCCGTCGCGCATGGCCTTGTACGCATCCACTACCTCTTCGCCATCCAGCAGCAATGAAGCCACGCGTTCGGCGTACTCGTTGTTTTGTTTGAGCTTGAAGAAACCTTTGTCATTGAAGTCAATCATGTGCCTGCCCCTGGGTGAATGGTGTGGACGGTGTATGACGTTTTGATCACGTATCTGTATCTAACGCGCGCATTTTGAACGCCCTACCATGGCGTCCAACCCTACAACGTTGACCAAATATTTCGGGAGCCCGACCATGCCTGAACTGTCCAGCTGGCTTGCCTATGCGCTGATATCACTCGGCATGGTGCTGACGCCCGGTCCGAACATGATTTACCTCATTTCGCGCTCGATTTGCCAGGGGCGCACCGCCGGGTTTATTTCCCTGGGCGGCGTTGCGTTGGGCTTTTTGGTTTATATGCTGTGCGCGGCCTTGGGTATTACGGCGCTGGTGATGGCGGTGCCCTTTGCGTACGACGCCCTGCGCTTTGGCGGGGCGCTGTACCTGGCTTATCTGGCCTGGCAGGCGATCAAACCGGGTGCCCGCTCGCCGTTCCAGGTGCAGCGCCTGCCCCAGGACAGCCCGCGCAAACTATTCACCATGGGCCTGCTGACCAACCTGCTGAACCCCAAAGTGGCGGTGATGTACCTGTCGTTGCTGCCGCAGTTCATCGACCCGGACGGCCACGGCAGCGTGCTGACGCAATCCCTGGTGCTGGGCTTCACGCAGATTCTCATCAGCGTGAGCGTGAATGCGGTGATTGCCACGCTGGCGGGGTCTATCGCAGTGTTTTTCGTCACCCGGCCGGGGTGGCAGGTGGTGCAGCGCTGGTTGATGGGGTCGGCGTTGATGGGGTTGGCGGTGCGGATGGCGGTAGAGGGGCGTCGATAGCCCCAGTTCACAGGATGGCTTTCAGATAATCCTTGAGTGCGTCGAGCGGGGCATTGAGGGTTTCCAGTGTTGGCGCTTGGCGCACCTGCAGCGCAAGCCGTTGCAGCTCGAACCCCATCACGGTCGTTGCGCCGCCCAGCGACTCGAGCGCTAACGTCAGGCACTCATCCAGCTTCCACTGAATCCCAGACAAATCCCCCTGCCGCACCAACAACCCAAACACCTCGCGGTCGTACGCTTGCATCACCGGATCATCCCGCAAAACCGGACTGCCGCCGTCTGTCTCGTGCACGAGCTTCAGTGCAAAGAGCGCAACCGCTTCCAGCGTCAATTCCATGGTCTCTGTTCCTGGGGCTTTAGGGGAGGGCGATGATTACTGTTCTGCGCGTGAAAAAAAAGACCCCATGTTGTGAAGCGTTTGGCAGTTGTTAGAGGCTTATGGGATACGTGGAGTAAGTGTTGCCCACATTGCTCGCCAGCTTTTGATGAGGTATTACAGCGGTCAATTATTTGAAAGGAGGCAAACAATGCGTTGTTTAATTGGCTTTATGGTCTTGTTGTCATCAGCGGCCGCCCTCGGCACAGAAGCGCAGCTGAAGCAGTGGGAAAAAATGGATCGCTGCTCAAATGCCGCCTTTATCGCGGTATCTATCGTTGAAGAGAGTGCCGACACCTACAAACAGGCGCTCGCACTGCATGGTGCCATTGGCGGGCTCAAGAACAATACAAAACTGGGGGAGGCGACTCCGAGTGAAAGCGAAGTCACGGGTGCCCACAGAATGGCACTTCGGGTCTCTGCCGGGATGCCACGGCCCTTCGCCAAACGTGATCATGATTGGCTGATCGCCCAGGCCGCAACATCGTGCACATTGTGGGTGCCTGACGCCAAGCCTGAGTGAGGGCGCTGGGTTCATAGCTTCAGCGACCTGCGCTTCGCTCTGCGACTATTTTCCAGCCGTCTAGTTTTTAAGAAAGAACCACCAGGGCTTTATGGCGTGGTGTAAGCCTGCCGCACTTTGCCGGCGAGCCAAGATAGCGTTATCGCCGGAATTGAGAGAACAGCCGCATACAGGATACCGACAGCCAGCAACGGGGAAGCACCAGAAGTAACTAAAATCACCGGGATCTGAGCAAGCATTACCACGGCGCCTGCGGACCACTGGGCGCTTTTTAACACGGCTCCAAGAATCGCTGACAGAGCAAGCGCGGCGGGATAGATGATGGTCCAATAACTGGCCAGGTCCCAAGGCTCCTTGGTTCCTGTAATTGCTGAAACAACAGTCCAAAAAAACAGGGACACAATGCAGGTAGCTGTGAAGGCCATGATTTCCTATGTTACTTCGTCGAAAGACCGGTAGACGCAATCGGAAACCCGAAAAGGGAACGGATTATTTCTCCTGGAAACCCGGTCCTCTTTTAATGTCCGGTTTAACTGAGTGCAGGCAATCAAAACCTTATTGGAAAAGCGGGTCAACCATGAAAACAACACGGGCGGTAATTCTTCTGGTACTCACCGCCGTCGCAGGCCTGAACGGTTGCTATGACTACCGCAGTGGCAAGCATTGGAACCTCACAGACGACCGCGATTGGAAACCGGTGTCCCACGTGGCGTGGGTCAATCAGTCCTGTAATCCACCCGTCACGATCTCAACGGTAAGTGCCGGGGAAAGCTACGCTCATTCTCTGTTCCTTATTCCGCTAGGGTTTGGGGGTGGTGCTGGTAACCCGTCAACCACCTCGTTTATTGTCACGGGGGAAGGTTTGGCTGGTCACTGTGACAGCACTGCGTTGGCCGTATCTGTGAATGGGCGCACGCGAAATGACACGACAATTTCAGCCTGTTCAAAAACCCCGGACTGCTGCGCAATATCCGTCCCTGTCAGCCGCGACGACATGGAGTCGGTGCAAGTCGCTATCAACAAAACCGGTGCGTCTTGCAGCTATGCCCCGCTGGTGCTCAATAGCTGGCGGCATGTTTGCTTGCGGGAGACCCGATTTGGTGGGTCGGACGGATGTTACTACTGAATAGCCCGAAAAGGGGACAGTGATCGTTCCCTCGCTCCGCGTGGGAATGCATCCCGTGACGCTCCGCGTCCCCATTGCGCAAGTGCCGGATTTTGCGCTGAAAGCAGGACGCGGAGCGTCAGGGGGGCGCAAGCTGTACCACGAGCCCTAACTGGCCGCCGCAATCAATCCGCGTCGCTCCAAAGCCACTTGCGCCTCCTCTGGATTCATCCGCACCAGGTTCACCGGGATGGATTTCGCCGCCGGTGTGTTACTGCGGCTATCCCGATTCGCCAGTGGCAGCAAGCCGTTGGTTTCCGGGTAATACGCGGCGCAACAGCCTTGCGGTACGTCGAAGGGGATGACTTTGAAGCCGGGCGCTCGGCGCGGCGTTGTCATGTCGAGGGCGGTGTGGAATTCGACATAATCCCCCGCCTTGAGCCCCAGGCGCTCGATGTCCTGCGGATTGAGCATCACGACCATGCGGTCGCCGTAGATACCCCGGTAACGGTCATCGTTGGAATACACCGTGGTGTTGAACTGGTCATGGCTGCGGATCGTCATCAACTGCAGATGATCAGCGCCCGGTGGCGTGTCGTCCTCGTCAAAAACCCCTGCCGGAAACAGGAAGTTAGCCTTGCCTGACTCGGTGTTCCACTTGCGCTCGCTGGCGCCATTGGGCAGGCGGAACCCTCCCGGCTCCTTGATGCGCTGATTGAAGTCATAAAACTGCTCGGGCAGCACGGCTTCGATCTTGTCGCGAATACGCGCGTAATCGCTCACGTAGCTGTCCCAATCCACGTTGGGGTTGGGCGCAAGCGTCGCCTTGGCGATACCGGCGATGATCGCCACTTCGGAGATCAGGTGTTTCGATGCAGGTTCCAGCATGCCGGTCGAGCCGTGCACCATCGACATCGAGTCTTCTACCGTAACGGTTTGCGCCACACCGTTTTGCATGTCCAGCTCCGAGCGGGCGATGCACGGCAGCAAAAACGCTTTCTGGCCATGTACCGTTGCACTGCGGTTGAGTTTGGTATTGACCAGCACGGTCATTTTCAAGCGCTTGACGGTCGGGCACACCACGTCGATATCCGGGATGGCCCGGAAGAAATTGCCGCCCATTGAAATAAACGCTTCGATCTCGCCGCGCAGCAGCGCTTCACAGGCTTCGGCCACATCATGCCCACCTTTGCGGGACGCTTCGAAACCGAACACCTTGCTCATGCTGGCCAGGAACGGCTCGCCGGCTTTTTCGTAGATACCCATGGTGCGGTCACCCTGCACATTGGAGTGGCCGCGAATAGGGCAAGCACCCGCGCCCAGCTTGCCGATGTTGCCGCGTAACAGCAGCAGATTAATGATCTGCTGCATCGCGTCGCCACCGCGCTTGTGTTGAGTGATGCCCATGCCCCAGCAACAGATGACCCGCTCCGACCGCATATACACCGCCGCCACATCCTCCAGCGCCTGACGCGTCAGGCCCGAATGACGCTCGATGATTTCCCACGGCAGCTGTCGGCAATAATCGGCGAACGGCTCAAGGCCGTGGGTGTGCTCGTCGATGAAGGCGACGTCCAGCACACGGGGCAGCCCTTCACGCTGAGCCGCATCGTCCGCTTCAATCACCGCCTTGCAGATGCCCTGCAGGGCAATCATGTCGCCGCCGATCCTGACCTGATGGTACTGGGAACTGATCTTGACGCCGCTGCGACTGAGCATGTCGCGCGGGTCCTGGGGGGATGCAAAACGCACCAAGGCCTTTTCGCGCAACGGGTTGAACGAGATGATGCTCGCGCCACGGCGTGCGGCGGCATGCAGCTCCGACATCATGCGCGGGCTGTTGGTCCCAGGGTTCTGACCGAAGATGAAAATGGCGTCGGCGTTCTCGAAGTCTTCCAGCGTCGTGGTGCCTTTGCCTACGCCGATCGACTCGGGAAGGGCCACGCTGGTGGTTTCGTGGCACATGTTCGAGCAGTCAGGAAAGTTAGCCATGCCATACAGGCGGCCAAACAACTGATACAGAAACGCCGCCTCGTTTGAGGTACGCCCCGAGGTGTACAACTCCAGTTTCCACGGGTCGCTCAGTTCGCGCAGCTCCTGCCCGATCTCGGCGAAAGCCTCGTCCCAACTGACGGGCAGGTATTTGTCGCTGCCCGCGTCATAGCGCATCGGTTCGGTGATACGGCCCTGATCTTCCAGGTCGTGATCGCTCCAGGTGGCCAGCTCACTCACCGTATGTTCAGCGAAGAACTCCGGCGTGACGCGTTTTTTGGTCGACTCCCATGCCAGTGCCTTGGCGCCGTTTTCACAGTATTCAAAGGTGTGCGGCTTCTTCGGGTCTGGCCAGGCACAGCTGGGGCAGTCGAAACCGTCCGGTTTGTTCATGGATAGCAGGGTACGGTTGCCCTTGAGCAGGACGTGTTGGTGGAGCAGGTGTTTGTTGACGGCGTTTAGGGCAGGCCAGCCGCCGGCGGCGG
This sequence comes from Pseudomonas sp. R11-23-07, assembly GCF_003852295.1. Classification (NCBI taxonomy): domain Bacteria; kingdom Pseudomonadati; phylum Pseudomonadota; class Gammaproteobacteria; order Pseudomonadales; family Pseudomonadaceae; genus Pseudomonas; species Pseudomonas sp. R11-23-07. The sequence goes on along the minus strand of NZ_CP027761.1, from coordinate 4,573,191 downwards.
AGTCGTCGGACTGGGAGCCTTGGAGTGGCGGCTGGGGGTTTTTGGGTTCGGACATGCTTAGGTTCTCCTTGTTGAAGCCGGTGAAGGCGTGGTGCGTAGGGTTGTGATGCGCGCGGGTAGGGGAGAATTCGGCTTGATCGACGAGCGTTAGCGACCAGGTGGATGGGTGGGAGGTTCAGTCAGAATGGCGGCGGGTGTGGTCGGATCGATCATGGCTGGGCGATTGTATGCAGCGCTTCCATCTGCCTGATCCAGGCATCGAATCGAGCGCATTGTTGCCGAATGATCGGCAGTCCGATCTCAATGGCAGCAAGTGAACCGTGCAACGGTTTTTCATAGCCGGCGTACAGCTTCTGCAATCTTTTGCTCGGCGCGGTCATCGGGCTGTTGTTAATCGCTTCCGGCGTTTCAAACTCATTTCGTATGTGCAAAAAACGGTCTTCGAGGGCCGGCTGGTTGATCCCGACAGCTAACCCTGTGGGGCAACTGAATAGCAGACCCTCGAATTCATACATTTGCACGTAGGGAATGAATCGACGCATGGCTTCATCACCCAGTTTGTTCGCCAACTTCTCCACCATCGCTTCAAGCAGGCACTCAGCTTTTTCATCCATGGTGTTCCTGCCACCGGCATTCGCCTTGCCAGGGAATTCTTCGGGTAGGCCATAAAAGTCAAAAAACGTGGTGCAATATGCCTGACGGTCACCTAGCAGGCGCTTTTCAACATCGCTGAGCAGACGTTCGAAACGAAAGTTGCCGCCCTTGTGGCCGGGCTTCCCGATCAGCGCGGGCATCAGGTAAATATCCAAGTGCTGGAAGGCTAGAGCCAGCACCTCGTTGATGAACATCTCTTCTGTCTGGCCCTCGCAGATCACGTGGACTCGAATCATTTACGCGGCCTCCCGCCCAGGATGTTTTTCTCCCACAACTCACCTACCGAATAATCGTCCAGCCATGTTTCGAAGGCTTTTTCGTCGAGACGCTTGAAGACGGTTGCGCCTTTTTCCCGCTCGACGATGATCAGGTCGTCGATTGAAAACTCGTTCACCAGAGGCACTGACTGCGTTGAGACAATCACCTGCATTCGGGTGGAGGCTGATCGCAGCAGTGAACCCAGTAGGGTGATGGCGTAGGGATGCAGGCCGAGTTCCGGCTCATCAACGATGATGGTCGATGGCGGGTCGGGCTGGAGCAGGGCGGTTACCAGGCATATGAAACGGATCGAACCGTCCGACAGTTGGCTCGGCCAGAAGGTGTAGTCGCTGTCCTTCTGACGCCATTGCAGGTTGATCAGTTCTTCCTGGCTGTCCAGTCGCACAGGCTTGAGCACAAAGTCGTCGAAGAATGGAATCGCCAGTTGGATCGTTTTTCGGATCTGCTCATACACCTCAGGCGTCTGGGTGGCTAAACGATGCAGATAGGCCGCCAGGTTCGACGCGTCTGGACGCAGATAGTCGTCGATATGGGCCGGTCCCCAGCGTTTGACGCTCGCGGTTTCGCTGGTGTCGTGGAAGTGGAAAATCTTCCAGCTGGAAATTGATTCGTAGCAGTACGCCACTACGTTGTTTTTGTAGGGGGCTTGGAACTGCTTGATGTCGTAGGCTTTTTTAAGCTTGGTCTCCTGATGCCCGGAGCCCAGCGGAATCCACTCGGACCCATACATGGGGCCGTCAAAAAAGAGCCGCTCATTGGAAAAAACAAAGTCACCATCCACGGTCGGCTCCAACTCGAACTCATAGCCGTTCAAGCCAAAATGGACATAGGAACTGATCTGCTGAGTTTCCTTGACGCCGAAGCTGACAACGCGGTCTGCCGAACCTTGTTGGGTCGTCCACTTTTTAAGGCGCAACTCCATCATTTCGCTGAGCATGCGAAAGTAGGAAACGAAGCTGCTCTTGCCCGCACCGTTGGCACCCAGCAGCACGTTCAGGCTGCCCAGGTGCAAGTCTTCAAGGTTCTTGATGGACTTGAAGCCTTTAATGGTGAGCCGGCTGATCGGGTTCTTTGTGCTCATTGCTGCTTGATTCCTTGGCCGGCGCTGCATTGAGTGCAAAGCCGCTGTCGTTGATAGCTGTGGCGGATTCTGCCATTGATTTTGGACGCTGGCTTCCCGCTTGATGACGCCATCCTAACGTTAATTTTTACTAGCTAATACCGGTGCTTTGGCTCGTGGGCATGCAGTCACGGCAACGTCGCATTTCGATATGGATCAAGTGGCTGTCGCGTAGGTCGCAGTGTGGAGGCTGAATTGGGAGAAAGCTGCGTAGCTATAAAGACTGCTTCTCTTAGTCAAGGGCGGCTATCGGCCGATGGTGTTGAAAAAGTCGGTTTTCCCAAAGTACTCGAATATTGATGCATGAAAACACCTCTGTTGCACGCTGCTACGTGAAATCCGAGTCCTGAACCTTCTGCCAAAAATTCAGATTTCAATCTCAGGCGCGTACTTTTCTGGCGTGGAATTCAAAGCCGACTTTTTCAATACAATCGGCCAGAAGCGGACATTCCGTCTATTACAAACCAAGACCAGAACGCTTAGGGCTTGCGCTGGTTCGAACCTTTCTTGGAGGGTTCAGTGGCAGTATTTGCGCGATGGCAAATCCGACTTCGAAACAGGTGAAGCCAAGGATCAAAAAACTGGCTCCGTGGGCTACCGCGAATAGTTGCCAGATAGTGAACAGTATTCTCGCCAGTGCGTCATATAAACCAATGCTGCGGCTCGGCTCTCGTAGCCGCCAGAGCGACCAGACCACCACCACGCTGCCCAGCAGGTTGGCGAATAACATGGCGGTAACGTCCAGTGTCGGTACTGGTCGGTCCAATGCAAGCATGCCGGAGAGCACGGCGAAGCCTTTAAAAACCAATCCTGCGGTCCAGGGCGTCATAAAGCCCGCGGTAACTACCAAGTCATAGAAAGCGCTGACCCGGACAATTTGTAGATTTCTATTTACGCTGATCATAATGGCCCCTTACAGTTCGAGCCCGCAGGCTAAAGCCTGGTGTTAGGTCCAGAGTCAACGCGAGATTGAAATTTTATGAAGATCGGAGAAGTGGCAGCCCACATGGGGGTGTCAGTCGACGCCCTAAGATTTTATGAAGAGAAAGGCTTGATCAAGCCGCTTCGTGCTGCCAACGGCTATCGGTTTTATCCCGAGCAGACGCTGCAACTGGTGGGGTATATCAAGCTGGCGCAGCAGCTTGGATTTTCGCTAAGAGAGATTGGCGAAAATTTGCCATTGCTGTGGGAGAGCGAAGGTGCCTCCGACGACCTGTTGACTCAGTTATTTGAAGAGAAAATCGCTTTACTGGATGAGCGTATCGGACAAATGCAAACGCTGCGCAATCTCCTTGCCGAGCAAGCAGTGCAGATATGTCCGTTAATGGGCACCCGTCCAGCTGCCTCTGCCTGAATGACCGATCCCCTTGCGGGAAACCTTTCGCCACAGATCCGACCTTCCAGCCCCAGCCGTTCCCGCGCTACCTTCCACCGTCGCTTCCAATCCAGCGACCGGACCTGATAATCCGAAAACAATAGGCTCACTTACTTAGGAGCTTATCAATGAGCGTTTCTGATCAGTCGTACCCTCGCAATCCCGCAACTCACGCTCCCATCCACCTGGGAGGTGCCCAATGATCAACCCACCCCTCAACAAAACCCTCGGCGTCATCACCTTTTCCACCTGCGGCAAACAGCCCAACCTCCACCGTCTATTCCGCGTCAATTCCGGCGTGCCCATCCGCGATGCCTTGGAGCACGCCTCCGAGCTTCTCCACTGTTCAAAAATGCTGGCATTGGATGCAGCGATGGATACAGGCGCGGATCGTTTTGCTTGGGCAGCGCATTATTTGGGGGAGATGGCGAAGGCAGTGGTGGATGATTTGGCGAATGGGATGTTGCCAAATGGGGTGACGGAGGAGGGTGATTCGGTTGGGGTGTAGGCAGGTGGTTTGAGGGTGTCTGAGCCGGCGAATCGCAGGCAAGCCAGCTCCCACATTTGGACTGTGTTTCAGGCTCGGAGTGGGCGGTGAGCGATGAATCAGCTGGCCACCCACTTTTCTACAGGCGAAAAAAAAGACCTTGAATTTCAAGGTCTTTTTTTAAGATGGTGCCCCGAGGGAGACTCGAACTCCCACTCCTTTCGAAAACGGATTTTGAATCCGCCGCGTCTACCAATTCCGCCATCAGGGCTCAATGGCGGCGAAGTATAGAGATGAGATTACCGTTGGTCAATCACGTTTCATGGTCAATTTTCACTATTTCCGCTAGACTTCCCGGCCCTGCTAGACGAACCCCATCATGCGCGTTGCTGACTTTACTTTTGAGCTCCCTGATTCGCTGATCGCTCGCCACCCGTTGGCCGAGCGTCGCGCCAGTCGACTGCTGACCCTGGACGGGCCGAGCGGTGCCCTCGCACACCGTCAATTCACTGATTTGCTTGAGCATTTGCGCCCGGGCGATTTGATGGTGTTCAACAATACCCGGGTGATTCCGGCGCGGCTGTTTGGCCAGAAAGCCTCCGGCGGCAAGCTGGAAATTCTGGTGGAGCGGGTGCTGGACAGCCATCGCGTGCTGGCCCATGTGCGCTCCAGCAAGTCGCCGAAACCGGGGTCGAGTATCTTGATCAATGGCGGTGGCGAGGCCGAGATGGTCGCGCGTCATGACGCCTTGTTCGAGCTCAAGTTTGCCGAAGAGGTGTTGCCGATGCTGGAACGCGTCGGCCATATGCCGTTGCCTCCTTATATAGACCGTCCCGATGAAGACTCGGATCGCGAGCGCTATCAGACGGTGTACTCCCAGCGCCTCGGTGCGGTGGCGGCGCCGACGGCCGGGTTGCACTTCGACCAGCCGCTGCTGGATGCCATCGCCGCCAAGGGCGTCGAAAGCGCTTATGTGACCCTGCACGTGGGGGCCGGGACGTTTCAGCCGGTGCGTGTGGAGAACATTGAAGACCACCATATGCACAGCGAGTGGCTGGAAGTCAGCCAGGACGTTGTGGATGCGGTCAATGCGTGCAAGGCGCGCGGTGGGCGTGTGGTGGCCGTGGGCACCACCAGCGTGCGCTCGCTGGAGAGTGCGGCGCGCGATGGTGTGCTCAAGCCGTTCAGCGGCGACACCGATATCTTCATTTATCCGGGCCGGCCGTTCCATGTGGTCGACTGCCTGGTGACCAACTTCCATTTGCCGGAATCCACGCTGTTGATGCTGGTGTCGGCCTTTGCCGGTTACCCGGAAACCATGGCCGCTTATCAAGCGGCCATCGTCAACGAGTACCGCTTTTTCAGCTACGGTGATGCGATGTTTATCACCCGCAACCCGGCGCCGCGCGGCCCTGAGGACAACTTATGAGTCGTATGTCGTTTGAATTATTGGCCACCGACGGTAAAGCTCGTCGTGGTCGCGTGACTTTCCCGCGCGGCACCGTGGAGACCCCGGCGTTCATGCCGGTCGGCACCTATGGCACCGTCAAGGGCATGCTGCCGCGTGACATCGTTGCCACTGGCGCCGAGATCATCCTCGGCAACACCTTTCACCTGTGGCTGCGCCCCGGCACGGAAGTGATCAAGAAGCATGGCGACCTGCATGACTTCATGAAGTGGCAGGGCCCGATCCTCACCGACTCCGGTGGTTTCCAGGTGTTCAGCCTGGGCGCCATGCGCAAGATCAAGGAAGAGGGCGTGACCTTCGCCTCGCCGGTGGACGGTTCCAAGGTGTTCATGGGCCCGGAAGAGTCGATGCAGGTGCAGCGCGACCTGGGCTCCGACATCGTGATGATTTTTGACGAGTGCACGCCGTACCCGGCTGACGAAGACGTCGCGCGCATTTCCATGGAGTTGTCGTTGCGCTGGGCGCAGCGTTCGAAGAATGCCCACGGCGATAATACGGCCGCGTTGTTCGGTATCGTCCAGGGCGGCATGCACGAAAGCCTGCGCAAGCGCTCGCTGGAAGGCCTCGACAAGATCGGCTTTGACGGCCTGGCCATCGGCGGTTTGTCGGTGGGCGAGCCCAAGCACGAAATGATCAAGGTGCTGGATTACCTGCCGGGCCTGATGCCGGCTGACAAACCTCGTTACCTTATGGGCGTTGGCAAACCGGAAGATCTCGTAGAGGGTGTGCGCCGCGGTGTGGACATGTTCGATTGCGTGATGCCAACCCGTAATGCCCGCAATGGGCATCTGTTCATCGATACAGGCGTGCTGAAGATCCGTAACGCGTTCCATCGCCATGATGATTCGCCGCTGGATCCCACCTGTGACTGCTACACCTGCCAGAACTTCTCCCGTGCTTATCTGCACCATCTGGACAAGTGCGGGGAAATGCTGGGTAGCATGTTGAATACCATCCACAATTTGCGTCATTACCAAGTCCTGATGGCTGGTTTGCGCGAGGCTATTCAACAGGGTACATTGGCCGCCTTCGTCGATGCCTTCTATGCCAAGCGCGGGCTCCCTGTGCCGCCCTTGGACTGAGTTTCCCGACCCTAAGATTCACTATTTGCAACTGGAGTGCTAAATGAGCTTTTTTATCTCTAACGCCATGGCTGACGCCGCTGCGCCTGCCGCTGCCGGCCCGATGGGCGGTGGTTTCGAGTGGATTTTCCTGGTCGGCTTTCTGGTCATCTTCTACCTGATGATCTGGCGCCCACAGGCCAAGCGCGCCAAAGAGCAGAAAAACCTGCTGGGCAGCCTGCAGAAAGGCGACGAAGTCGTGACCACTGGCGGTATCGCCGGCAAGATCACCAAGGTTTCCGATGCTTTCGTGGTACTGGAAGTCTCCGACACCGTGGAAATGAAGTTCCAGAAGGGCGCCATCGCCGCCACGCTGCCTAAAGGCACGCTCAAAGCGATCTAAGTAACAACCTTTACCAATCGACGGGGCGCGCAAGGCGCCCCGCGTTATAAGCGGGCGGCGTGATGCTGAACAAATACCCTCTGTGGAAATACGTACTGATCCTGGCGGTGCTGGCGGTCGGTTTTATTTATTCCGCTCCCAATCTCTATCCTGATGACCCGGCGATCCAGATCTCTGGCGCCAGCACTTCGCTGCAGGTCAACCAGGCTGATCTGGAACGCGCGAGCAAAGCGCTCAACGACGCGGGCATCCAGGTTAAAGCGGCAACATTGGCGGCTGGTGCGAAGGGCGGCTTGTTGCGCCTTACCAAGCAAGAAGACCAATTGCCGGCCAAAGACGTCGTGCGCAAGGTCATGGGTGATGACTATGTTGTCGCACTCAACCTGGCACAGACCACGCCACAATGGTTGCGCAGCATTGGCGCGCACCCGATGAAGCTGGGTCTGGACTTGTCCGGTGGTGTGCACTTCCTGCTGGAAGTCGACATGGACAAAGCCCTCGACGCACGCCTGAAAGTCTATGAAGGCGACGTGAAGAGCCTGCTGCGCAAAGAGAAGCTGCGTTATCGCAGCCTGCCGCAGCTCAATGGCGCCATTCAGTTGGGCTTTGCTGACGAAGCATCCCGCGAACAGGCCCGTGCGCTGATCCGCAAGAACTTCAACGATTTCGACATCGTGCCAGCCGACTTGAATGGTCAGGCTGTGCTGCGTCTGGCGATGAGCCCGGCCAAGATCGCGGAAATCCGCGAATACTCCATCAAGCAGAACTTGACCACGGTGCGTAACCGCGTCAACGAGCTGGGTGTGGCCGAGCCGATCGTGCAGCGCCAGGGCGCCAACCGCATCGTGGTTGAATTGCCGGGCGTGCAGGACACCGCTGAAGCCAAGCGTATCCTGGGTAAAACCGCCAACCTTGAATTCCGCCTCGCGGCTGAGCCGGGTGCTTCGCGCGCCACTTCCGAAGAATTCGAATTCCGTGAAGGTAACCGTCCTCCGGCGCTGATCGAGCGTGGCTTGATCATCACCGGTGACCAGGTCACTGACGCCAAGGCTGGTTTCGATTCGCAGCACGGCACCCCTGAAGTGAACATCCGCCTGGATGGTCACGGCGGCGAACTGATGAGCCGCGCCACGCGCAGCAACGTCGGTCGCAGCATGGCGGTGATCTTCATCGAGCAGCGCCCTGTTACCACCTACACCAAGCAGATGGTCAACGGCGTCGAGAAAGACGTGCCGGTGCAGACCTTCAAGGAAGAGAAGAAGATCATCAGCCTGGCGACCATCCAGTCGCCGCTGGGTGCGCAATTCCGCATCACTGGCCTGAACGGCCAGGGCGAGTCCTCCGAGCTGGCGCTGCTGCTGCGTGCAGGTGGCCTGGCCGCGCCGATGTACTTCGCTGAAGAGCGCACCATCGGCCCGAGCCTGGGTGCCGACAACATCACCAAGGGTGTCGACGCGGCACTGTGGGGCATGCTGTTCGTGTCCTTGTTCATCATCGCCATCTATCGCTTCTTCGGCATCATTGCCACCGTGGCCCTGGCGGGCAACATGGTGATGCTGCTGGCGCTGATGTCGCTGCTGGGCGCTACGCTGACCCTGCCGGGTATCGCCGGTATCGTGCTGACCATGGGTATGGCGGTGGACGCCAACGTGCTGATCTTCTCGCGGATCCGTGAAGAGATCGCGGCGGGCATGACCGTACAGCGTGCAATCAACGAAGGCTTCGGCCGGGCATTTACCGCGATTCTCGACTCCAACCTGACCACTTTGCTGGTCGGCGGGATTCTCTTTGCCATGGGCACAGGCCCAGTCAAAGGTTTTGCGGTGACCATGTCCCTCGGTATCTTTACCTCGATGTTCACGGCCATCATGGTGACCCGCGCAATGGTCAACCTGATCTTTGGCGGACGTGACTTCAAGAAGTTGTGGATTTAAGGGGCTGCCATGTTACGTACAATCAACTTCATGGGCGTTCGCAACATTGCGTTCGGCGCCACCGTGCTCCTTACCGTTCTGGCCTTGTTCAGCTGGTTCCATAAGGGCCTGAACTACGGCCTGGACTTCACCGGCGGTACGCTCATCGAGCTGACCTACGAGAAGCCGGCCGACGTCACCCTGGTGCGCAACGAGCTGGTCAAGGCCGGCTATCACGAGGCGGTGGTGCAGAGCTTCGGCGCCACTACCGACCTGCTGGTGCGCATGCCTGGCGAAGACCCGCAACTGGGTCACCAGGTAGCCGAGGCCTTGCAGAAGGTCGGTGGCGACAACCCGGCATCGGTCAAGCGCGTCGAGTTCGTCGGCCCGCAAGTGGGCGAAGAGCTGCGCGACCAGGGCGGCCTCGGCATGCTGATGGCGCTGGTCGGCATCATGATCTACCTGGCGTTCCGCTTTCAGTGGAAGTTCGGTGTCGGCGCCATTGTGTCGCTGATCCACGACGTGATCGTGACCGTGGGCATCCTGGCCTACTTCCAGATCACGTTCGACCTGACGGTGTTGGCGGCGGTGCTGGCGATCATTGGTTACTCGCTCAACGACACCATCGTGGTATTCGACCGGGTTCGCGAGAACTTTCGCGTACTGCGCAAGGCAACGTTGATCGAGAACATCAACATCTCCACCACCCAGACGCTGCTGCGGACCATGGCCACGTCGATCTCCACCTTGCTGGCGATCGCGGCACTGATGATCTTCGGTGGCGACAACCTGTGGGGCTTCTCCCTGGCACTGTTCATCGGCGTGCTGGCGGGTACCTACTCGTCGATCTACATCGCCAACGTGGTGCTGATCTGGCTGAACCTGAACAGCGAAGACCTGATCCCTCCGGCCAGCACTGGCAAGGAGGTCGACGACCGTCCTTGATGGGCGTTTGTTGATCAGCGGTTACAAGAAAGGCGCGAGATTGAACTCGCGCCTTTTTTTTGGCTCCAAGGCTGGGTATAGCGCGGATCTTTCGATCCGTTTGTGATGGTCAGGAGGTTCAACGTGAACAAGTCGTTGCTGGTTGGTGCGGTATTGGGTGCTGTCGGTGTGACTGCCGGGGGTGCTGTTGCCACCTACAGCCTGGTAAAAAGCGGCCCTGAGTATGCGCAAGTGCTGGCGGTGCAGCCGGTAAAAACCCAGATTAAAACCCCGCGTGAGGTCTGCAAGGACGTCACAGTGACCCGGCAGCGTCCGGTGCAGGATCAGCATCAAATCGCTGGTACCGTCGTAGGCGCGTTGGCAGGCGGTCTGCTGGGTAACCAGATCGGTGGCGGTAACGGCAAGAAACTCGCCACCGTAGCGGGTGCGGTCGGTGGTGGTTATGCCGGTAACAAGGTTCAGGAAGGTATGCAGAACCGCGATACCTATACGACTACCCAGACGCGTTGCAACACCGTGAACGACATCAGTGACAAGGTGGTTGGCTACGACGTGCGTTACAACCTGGACGGCAAGGAAGGCACGGTGCGTATGGAGCGTGATCCAGGTGGTCAGATTCCAGTGGACAAAGAAGGTCGCCTGATCCTCGGTCAGAATCAGCAGTAATCTGAGTCTGGCGCAGGCCTCAAAGCTTGTGAGCTTCATAATGTGGGAGGGGGCTTGCCCCCGATAGCGGTGGATCAGTACCAGATATTCTGACTGACATACTGCAATCGGGGGCAACCCCCCCTCCCACACTTGTTAAGTGTTGCTGCTGATGCATGGACCTGGCTCAAATCCCAAGCATAAAAAAGCACCCCGAGGGGTGCTTTTTTATGCTCGCTCGCTTAGCGCTTCAGCGAAGCCGGCAGGTGCGGCTGGATCGCCGTCAGCACTGCTTTGAAGCATTTGGTGTTGCCGGCAACCACATGGCCTTTCTCAAGGAAGTCATGACCACCGGTGAAGTCGCTCACCAAGCCGCCCGCTTCCTGGATCAACAGGGCGCCTGCAGCCATGTCCCACTCCGACAGGCCCGACTCCCAGAACGCATCAAAACGACCAGCGGCAACGTAAGCCAGGTCCAGGCTCGCTGCGCCAGCGCGACGGATACCCGCGGTCTGGCCAACCAGGGCGCGGAACATGCCCAGGTAGTTTTCCAGGTTGTCCATTTGATCGTCACGGAACGGGAAGCCAGTGCCCAGCAGGGCGCCATCCAGGCTGGTGCGCCCGCTCACGCGCAGGCGACGGCCATTGAGCTGGGCGCCACGGCCACGGCTGGCGGTGAATTCTTCCTGGCGAACCGGGTCGAGAACGACGGCGTGTTCCAGGCGGCCACGGTATTTGCAGGCAATGCTCACAGCAAAGTGCGGGATGCCGCGCAGGAAGTTGGTGGTGCCATCCAGTGGGTCGATGATCCACAGGTAGTCTTCGCCTTCACCGCTGCCTTTGTGCAGGCCGGTCTCTTCACCGAGGATGCCGTGGGTAGGGTAGGCCTTGCGCAGGGCGTCGATGATTTTCTGTTCGGCGGCGCGGTCCACCTCGGATACATAATCCTTGGCGTCTTTTTCGTCGACCTTGATGGTATCCAGGCGCTCGATAGAGCGGAAGATCAATTCACTGGCGCTGCGGGCGGCGCGCAGCGCGATATTCAGCATGGGCTGCATGGATGTGTCACCTAAGGTTGTTAAAGAAAGCCGGGCATTCTAGCAGAAACTTTCTGCAGGTGAAGGACGACGTTAGCTTTCATGGCATAACCTTGGGCGGTTCTGTAAGATTTGCTCCCCTTTCCCGTGTCCGAGAGCGCCTCCCTTGCTGCAAAACATTCGTGTCGTCCTGGTCAATACCAGTCATCCCGGCAACATCGGCGGGGTGGCGCGAGCCATGAAAAACATGGGGCTGACGCGCCTGGTGCTGGTCGAGCCACGTGTGTTTCCGCACCACGAGGCCGATGCCCGCGCATCCGGTGCCAATGACATCCTGGAAAACGCCCAGGTTGTCGCCACCCTGGAAGATGCCCTGGTCGGCTGCAACCTGGTGCTCGGCACCAGCGCTCGTGATCGTCGCATTCCCTGGCCGCTGCTGGACCCGCGTGAGTGCGGTACCAAAGTGGTAGAAGAGGCGGCGGGCGGTGCAGAAATCGCGTTGGTATTTGGCCGTGAAGACTCCGGCCTGACCAATGAAGAGCTGCAGCGATGTCATTACCACGTGCACATTCCATCAGACCCTGAGTTCAGTTCGCTGAACCTCGGCGCGGCGGTGCAGGTGCTGACTTATGAAGTGCGCATGGCCTGGCTGGCGGCTGCCGGTCAGCCAAGCAAGATGGAGAAGGATGAGGTTGCATCGACCAAAAGTGGCGAGCTCGCCACCATGGACGAGCTGGAACGCTTCTATGAGCACCTGGAGCAAACCCTGGTGGCCATCGAGTTCCTCGATCCTGAAAAACCACGGCACTTGATGGCGCGCCTGCGTCGCCTTTACGGGCGCAGCTCGGTCAGCCGGGCGGAAATGAATATATTGCGTGGCATCCTCACGGAGACCCAGAAAGCGGCCCGTGGTGAGCTCCTTAAGCGGAAGGATTAAAAATGTTCGAGCGTTTGCGAGAAGATATCCAGAGTGTTTTCCACCGTGACCCGGCGGCGCGCAACGCCTTTGAAGTGCTGACCTGCTACCCGGGCATGCACGCGATCTGGATTCATCGCCTGTCCGGCGCCTTGTGGGGCATGGGCTGGAAATGGTTGGCGCGGTTGGTGTCGAACTTCGGGCGCTGGTTGACCGGGATCGAGATTCATCCGGGCGCCAAGGTCGGGCGTCGCTTCTTTATCGACCATGGCATGGGCATCGTGATTGGCGAGACGGCTGAGATTGGCGATGACGTGACCCTCTATCAGGGTGTCACCCTGGGCGGTACCACCTGGAATAAAGGCAAGCGCCACCCGACGCTGGGCGACGGCGTGGTGGTAGGTGCGGGCGCCAAGGTACTCGGCCCGTTCACCGTAGGCGCCGGTGCCAAGGTGGGCTCCAATGCGGTGGTGACCAAGGCAGTGCCGCCCGGTGCCACGGTTGTGGGCATTCCTGGACGGATCATCGTCAAGCCGGAAGTGGGCGACGAGCAGGAGGCCAAGCGTAAGGCCATGGCCGAAAAAATCGGCTTCGATGCCTACGGCGTCAGTGAAGACATGCCCGACCCGGTGGCGCGCGCCATCGGCCAGTTGCTTGACCACCTGCAAGCGGTGGACGGCAAGCTGGACGGGATGTGCGGCGCGCTGAAGGAATTGGGCAGCAGCTACTGCGCAAAAGACCTGCCTGAGCTGCGCGAAGAAGACTTCGCCGAGATCAAGAGCGAAGCGGCCACCAAGGCCAGCTGAGGTCTAAGACCCGCCGCAATAACCCTGTGGGAGGGGGCTTGCTCCCGATAGCAGAGTGTCAGCCACCAGAGTTTTGGCTGATCCACTGCTATCGGGAGCAAGCCCCCTCCCACATTTTGATCTGCATTGGTCTGGGAATTTCTGCCAAACCCTGTTCCTGCTGTTCGCTTCCACCCCATCCTGCTATGATTCGCGCGCCCTTTTTACGGGTAATCCTGACTAAAGTACTAGGTCTTATAGTTGACTTAAATACTCGGGAATCGCATACTTGCTCCCATTCTGAAACACCTTGGTACTTGTCCATGAGACTGACTACAAAAGGCCGATACGCGGTGACTGCCATGCTTGACTTGGCTTTGCACGCGCAAACTGGGCCGGTGTCCCTGGCCGATATCTCCGAGCGCCAAGGCATTTCCCTGTCTTACCTCGAGCAGCTGTTCGCCAAATTGCGTCGTAGCAACCTGGTTTCCAGCGTGCGGGGGCCAGGTGGTGGCTATCAGTTGTCCCGCGACATGCAGGGCATTCAGGTGGCCCAGGTGATCGATGCGGTCAACGAATCCGTCGACGCCACCAAATGCCAGGGCTTGGGTGACTGCCACGCCGGCGACACCTGCCTCACACACCACTTGTGGTGTGACTTGAGCCTGCAGATCCATGAGTTTTTGAGTGGTATCAGCTTGGCTGATCTTGTGACTCGCCGTGAGGTGCAAGAAGTAGCCCAGCGTCAGGACCAGCGCCGTTGCAACACCAAGGCGCCGCGTCTGGACAAGATCGAAGCGTCCGCCGTCGAGTGACAGCCGCAGAGCTAACGGCACGCCAGCCAGCCTGATTTAGGAGAAAGTCCATGAAATTGCCGATTTACCTTGATTACTCAGCGACCACCCCGGTTGATCCGCGTGTCGCGCAAAAAATGAGCGAATGCCTGCTGGTTGACGGAAACTTCGGCAACCCGGCCTCCCGTTCCCACGTGTTCGGCTGGAAAGCCGAGGAAGCGGTCGAGAACGCTCGGCGCCAGGTCGCCGACCTGGTTGGCGCAGACCCGCGCGAAATCGTCTGGACCTCCGGTGCCACCGAGTCCGACAATCTGGCAATCAAGGGCGCGGCGCATTTCTATGCGACCAAGGGCAAGCACCTGATCACCACCAAGATTGAGCACAAGGCTGTCCTCGACACCATGCGCCAACTGGAGCGTGAAGGTTTTGAGGTCACCTACCTCGAGCCGACCACCGACGGTATCGTCACCCCGGCCATGATCGAAGCCGCGTTGCGTGAAGACACCATCCTGGTTTCGGTGATTCACGTGAACAACGAAATCGGCACCATCAACGACATCGAAGCGATTGGCGAACTGACCCGCTCCAAGGGCATTCTGCTGCACGTCGACGCCGCTCAGTCCACCGGCAAGGTCGACATCGACCTGTCCAAGCTGAAAGTCGACCTGATGTCGTTCTCGGCCCACAAGACCTACGGCCCTAAAGGCATCGGCGCGCTGTACGTGAGCCGCAAGCCTCGGGTGCGTATCGAAGCGACCATGCATGGCGGCGGTCACGAGCGCGGCATGCGTTCCGGCACCCTGGCGACCCACCAGATCGTCGGCATGGGCGAAGCCTTCCGCGTCGCCAAGGAAGACATGGCGGCCGAAAACGTGCGCATCAAGGCGCTGAGCGATCGCTTCTACAAGCAGGTCGAGAACCTTGAAGAGCTGTACATCAACGGCAGCATGACCGCCCGCGTACCGCACAACCTGAATTTGAGCTTCAACTACGTCGAAGGCGAGTCGCTGATCATGGCGCTCAAGGACCTGGCGGTATCGTCCGGTTCGGCCTGCACCTCGGCGTCCCTTGAGCCTTCGTATGTATTGCGCGCCCTGGGCCGCAACGACGAACTGGCACACAGCTCGATCCGCTTTACCTTCGGCCGCTTCACCACTGAAGAGCAAGTCGACTACGCCGCGCAGAAAGTCTGCGAAGCCGTCAACAAGCTGCGCGTTCTGTCGCCGCTGTGGGACATGTACAAAGACGGTGTCGACATTTCCAAGATCGAGTGGGCGGCACACTAAATATAGAAGCCGCCACCCAAGCTCTGTAGGAACGTGGCGGAAAACGCAGGCGTTTCTACAGGGTTCCAGAGCGGCCCTGATGAGTGAGGATTCAGTACCATGGCTTACAGCGAAAAGGTCATCGACCACTACGAAAACCCGCGCAACGTCGGCAAGATGAACGCGGAAGATCCTGATGTCGGCACTGGCATGGTTGGCGCTCCGGCGTGCGGCGATGTGATGCGCCTGCAGATCAAGGTCAACGACGCTGGCGTTATCGAAGACGCCAAGTTCAAGACCTACGGCTGCGGTTCGGCCATCGCCTCCAGCTCCCTGGCGACCGAATGGATGAAAGGCAAGACCCTGGATGAGGCTGTCACCATCAGCAACACCCAGCTGGCCGAAGAACTGGCCCTGCCGCCGGTGAAAATTCACTGCTCGGTACTCGCCGAAGACGCCATCAAGGCGGCCGTTCGCGACTACAAGCAGAAGAAAGGCTTGATCTAAGTATTTGGCGACGAGTAAGGAGTCAACGATGGCTATCAGCATGACAGAAGCGGCTGCGCAGCACATTCGCCGCTCCCTGAATGGGCGCGGTAAAGGTGAGGGGATTCGTCTGGGTGTTCGCACCACGGGCTGTTCCGGCCTTGCCTACGTGCTGGAGTTTGTCGACGAGGTGGTTGAAGAGGATCAGGTGTTCGAAAGTCACGGCGAGAAAGTGATCATCGACCCAAAGAGCCTGACCTACCTGGACGGCACCGAGCTCGATTTCGTCAAGGAAGGGTTGAACGAAGGCTTCAAGTTCAACAACCCCAACGTACGCGGTGAATGTGGCTGCGGCGAAAGCTTCAACATCTGAGGCTTCTTGTGGGTACTCCTTGTCATTTCGCTTTATTCGAGTTGCAACCGAGCTTTCGGCTGGACCTCGAGCAGCTTGCCACGCGCTATCGAGAATTGGCGCGTGGCGTGCATCCGGACCGTTTCGCTGACGCTTCCGAGCGTGAGCAGCGCTTGGCGCTGGAGCAATCGGCCAGCCTCAACGAAGCCTATCAGACGCTGAAAAGCCCCCCCAAGCGCGCGCGTTATTTGCTTGCGATGAAGGGCGGTGAGTTGCCGATGGAAGTCACCGTGCATGACCCGGACTTCCTGATGCAGCAGATGCAGTGGCGCGAAGAACTTGAAGAGTTGCAGGACGAAGCCGATGTGGCTGGCGTCGCGGTCTTCAAACGGCGTCTGAAAACCGCCCAGGATGAGCTCAACGAAAGCTTCGCAGCCTGTTGGGATGATGCGGCGCAACGTGAGCAGGCCGAGCGCCTGATGCGGCGCATGCAGTTTCTCGACAAGCTCACCTACGAAGTGCGCCAGCTAGAAGAGCGCCTCGACGATTAACCCAGTGCTGCCCGTGATGCACGCCTGATAGACAGATAAGACCTGATTACCATGGCTCTACTGCAAATCGCCGAACCCGGCCAAAGCCCTCAACCACACCAGCGTCGCCTGGCGGTCGGGATTGACCTGGGCACCACCAATTCCCTGGTCGCCGCCTTGCGCAGCGGCCTGTCCGAGCCACTGCCCGATGCCGATGGCCAGGTGATCCTGCCATCCGCCGTGCGTTATCACGCCGACCGCATCGAAGTGGGCGAGTCGGCCAAGCTGGCAGCGTCTACCGACCCCTTGAACACCGTGTTGTCGGTCAAGCGCTTGATGGGTCGTGGGTTGTCCGACGTCAAGCAATTGGGCGACCAGCTGCCGTACCGCTTTGTCGGCGGCGAATCCCATATGCCGTTCATCGACACCGTCCAAGGCCCGAAAAGCCCGGTGGAAGTGTCAGCCGATATCCTCAAGGTGCTGCGCCAACGTGCGGAAACCACCTTGGGCGGCGAACTGGTTGGTGCGGTGATCACCGTTCCGGCGTATTTCGATGACGCGCAGCGCCAAGCCACCAAGGACGCGGCCAAACTCGCCGGTCTGAACGTGCTGCGCCTGCTCAACGAGCCGACCGCGGCTGCCGTGGCTTACGGCCTGGATCAGCATGCTGAAGGCCTGGTCGCGATTTATGACCTGGGAGGCGGCACCTTTGATATTTCAATCCTGCGCCTGACCGGCGGCGTCTTTGAAGTGCTGGCGACCGGCGGCGACAGCGCCCTCGGCGGTGACGATTTTGATCACGCCATCGCGAGCTGGATCATCAGCAGTGCGGGCTTGTCTGCCGACCTGGACCCGGGTGCACAGCGCAGCCTGCTGCAAACCGCCTGCGCCGCCAAGGAAGCGCTGACGGATGCTGCAACTGTTGAAGTTTCCTACGGCACCTGGTCAGCCCAACTGACGCGCGAAGCCTTCGATGCGTTGATCGAACCCATGGTCGCCCGCAGCCTGAAAGCCTGCCGCCGGGCGGTGCGAGATTCCGGTATCGAACTGGAAGACGTCGGTGCCGTGGTCATGGTGGGCGGTTCCACCCGTGTTCCGCGCGTGCGTGAAGCCGTCGCCCAAGCCTTTGGCCGCCAGCCGCTGACCGAAATCGATCCGGACCAAGTCGTCGCCATTGGCGCCGCGATCCAGGCCGATACCCTGGCCGGCAACAAGCGCGATGGTGGCGAATTGCTGCTGCTTGATGTGATTCCGTTGTCCCTGGGCCTGGAAACCATGGGCGGCCTGATGGAAAAGGTGATTCCACGCAACACCACCATTCCCGTCGCCCGTGCTCAGGACTTCACCACGTACAAAGATGGCCAGGCGGCCATGATGATCCATGTGCTGCAAGGCGAGCGCGAGCTGATCAGCGACTGCCGCTCCCTGGCGCGCTTTGAATTGCGCGGTATCCCGGCCATGGTGGCGGGCGCGGCGAAGATTCGCGTGACCTTCCAGGTGGACGCCGACGGCCTGCTCAGCGTGGCTGCGCGCGAGTTGGCCTCAGGCGTTGAAGCCAGCATTCAGGTCAAGCCGTCCTACGGGCTGACTGACGGCGAAATCGCCAAGATGCTCAAGGACTCGTTCCAATATGCCAGCGACGACAAGGTCGCCCGCGTGTTGCGTGAGCAGCAAGTCGACGCCCAGCGCCTGCTCGAAGCGGTGCAGGGCGCCCTTGAGGCTGACGGCGAGCGCCTGTTGGATGCCGAAGAGCGCATGGTCATTGACCTGCAGATGCAGGAACTGGCCGAACTCATGAAAGGCACCGATGGTTACGCCATCGAGCAGCAGACCAAGCGTCTGTCGCAAGTGACCGATGCCTTTGCCGCCCGTCGTATGGACCAGTCGGTAAAAGCCGCCCTGGCGGGCCGCAACCTGAATGAACTTGAGGATTAACTGATGCCGCAGATCATTTTTCTGCCACACGCCGAGCATTGCCCGGATGGTATGGTCGTGGAGGCTGAGACCGGCAAGTCCATCCTTGAAGTCGCCCACGATAACCACATCGAGATCGAAAGCGCCTGCGGCGGTGTGTGTGCCTGCACCACCTGCCACTGCATCATCCGCGAAGGCTTCAACAGCCTGGAAGAGGCCGATGAGCTGGAAGAGGACTTCCTTGACCGCGCCTGGGGCCTGGAAGCGACTTCTCGTCTGAGCTGTCAGGCCAAGGTCGGCACTGAAGACATCACTGTCGAAATCCCGAAATATTCGCTCAACCATGCGGCCGAAGCGCCGCATTGATTCAAGGAAATGTCATGAGCCTGAAATGGGTTGATGTACAAGAAATCGCTATACAGCTTGCTGAAGCTCATCCCGAGGTCAATCCTCTTACGGTGAACTTCGTCAAGCTGCGCAACCTCGTAATGGAGCTGCCGGACTTCGACGACATCCCCGACCGGGGTGGCGAGAAGGTTCTGGAGGCGATTCAGGGCCTGTGGATCGAAGAAGCAGACTGAGCCGCCTTTACGCAGTTAGGCAATACCCAATAACCCGCGTATAATTCGCGGGTTTAATTTTTCGTAAATTACCGTTTCTGGAGTTACACCATGGCTGTTCAACGTACTTTCTCCATCATCAAGCCTGACGCTGTTGCAAAAAACGTCATCGGCGAGATCACCACTCGTTTCGAAAAAGCCGGCCTGAAGGTTGTAGCTTCGAAACTCAAGCAACTGTCCAAGGCTGAAGCAGAAGGCTTCTACGCTGAGCACAGCGCTCGTGGCTTCTTCGGCGACCTGGTTGCCTTCATGATCTCCGGTCCTGTTGTTGTTCAGGTTCTGGAAGGCGAAAACGCTATCGCTCTGAACCGTGAGCTGATGGGCGCTACCAACCCTAAAGAAGCTGCTGCCGGCACCATCCGTGCTGACTTCGCTGAATCCATCGACGCCAACGCTGTACACGGTTCGGACTCCGAAGCCGCTGCTGCTCGCGAAATCTCGTACTTCTTCGCAGCTACCGAAGTAACCGCTCGCTAAGCATCGGCTTAAAGAGTGAGGGTGAATCCATGACAACATCGACTGTTAAAACCAACCTGCTGGGTCTGACTCAGCCGGAAATGGAGAAATTCTTCGACTCAATCGGGGAGAAGCGTTTCCGTGCCGGTCAGGTAATGAAGTGGATTCACCACTTTGGCGTCGACGATTTCGACGCCATGACGAACGTCAGCAAGGCCTTGCGCGACAAGCTCAAGGCCATTGCTGAGGTGCGTGGTCCCGAAGTAGTCAGCGAAGACATCTCCACCGACGGCACCCGTAAGTGGGTGGTGCGCGTGGCGTCCGGCAGCTGCGTCGAGACCGTATACATTCCCCAGGGCAAGCGCGGCACCTTATGCGTTTCGTCCCAGGCAGGCTGTGCCCTGGACTGCAGTTTCTGCTCCACCGGCAAGCAAGGCTTCAATAGCAACCTCACCGCCGCCGAAGTCATCGGCCAGGTGTGGATTGCCAACAAATCCTTTGGCAGCGTCCCGGCGACCGTCGACCGTGCCATCACCAACGTGGTGATGATGGGCATGGGTGAGCCGCTGCTGAACTTCGACAACGTGATTGCGGCCATGCACCTGATGATGGACGACCTGGGCTACGGCATTTCCAAGCGCCGTGTGACCCTGTCGACCTCCGGCGTGGTACCGATGATCGATGAGCTGGCGAAGCACATCGACGTTTCCCTGGCGTTGTCGCTGCACGCACCGAATGACGCATTGCGTAACCAATTGGTGCCGATCAACAAGAAGTATCCGCTTAAGATGCTGCTCGAATCTTGCCAGCGCTACATGGCGACTTTGGGCGAGAAGCGTGTGCTGACCATTGAGTACACCATGCTCAAGGACATCAACGACAAGGTCGAGCACGCGGTCGAGATGATCGAGCTGCTCAAGAACACCCCGTGCAAGATCAACCTGATTCCGTTCAACCCGTTTCCCCATTCTGGCTACGAGCGGCCGAGTAACAACGCCATCCGCCGTTTCCAGGATCAACTGCACCAGGCCGGCTACAACGTCACCGTCCGCACGACCCGCGGTGAAGACATCGACGCCGCCTGTGGCCAATTGGTAGGGCAGGTGCTGGATCGCACCCGTCGCAGTGAGCGTTACATCGCCGTGCGTGAGTTGAGCGCCGCCGACGATGCACCGCAAAGCGCTGCAAATCGAAACTGAGAGAGGACCTCTATGCCCTTGCGCCTTGCGCTGCTGTTGCTTGTTACCGGTCTCGCGACCGGTTGTGTTTCATCGGGCCATGACAGCCCTTTGCAAACCGGCAAGGGCCGTGACGCGGCGCGAGCGGCCTATGTGCAACTGGGCTTGGGCTATCTGCAACAAGGCATGAACGAGCAGGCCAAGGTGCCCTTGAAAAAGGCCCTCGAGCTGGATGCCGACGATGCTGATGCCAATGCCGCGCTGGCGCTAGTGTTCAAGGCGCAGGCCGAGCCCGAGTTGGCCGATCAGTATTTCACCAAGGCGCTGGCTTCCCGTCCTGGCGACGCCCGGTTGCTGAACAACTACGGCAGCTTCCTGTTCGAGCAGAAGCGTTATGAGCAGGCTGCCGTTTATTTCCGGCAGGCCAGTAGCGATACCCTTTATCCTGAGCGTTCGCGTGTGTTCGAGAACCTTGGGGTGACGTCGGTACACCTCGGCCAGCGCGAGCTGGCGCGTCAGCAACTGGAAAAAGCCCTGCTCCTGAACGCTCGCCAACCACGCGCTTTGCTTGAAATGGCTGAGTTGTCTTACGAAGACAGGCATTATGTGCCGGCACGCGACTATTACGAGCGTTTCAGCCGGCTCAGCGGGCACAATGCACGTAGTCTGTTGCTCGGTGTGCGCCTGGCGACGGTTCATGAAGAACGCGACACGGCCGCACGTTTTGGCCAGCAACTCGAACGACTCTATCCCGGTACGCCGGAATATCAGCAATACCTGTCGGAGCAATGATGAAAGCCGCGCACCCGGAAGTTGTAGCAGCTAATCGCGTCAACCCAGGCGAGACCTTGCGTCAGGCCCGCGAAAGCAATGGTTGGTCGCTGGCGGAAGTGGCCCTCAAGCTCAATTTGACCAGCACCTCCCTGGCCAACCTGGAGGCTGGCGCGTTCGACAAACTGCCTGGGCACACGTTTGCCCGCGGCTATATCCGTGCCTATGCCAAATTGCTGGGCATCGACCAGACCGCGTTGGTCCAGGCGTTCGACCAGTACACCGGCACCGACTCCCAGGGCAGTAACGTCCATGGCCTTGGGCGTATCGAAGAGCCCACTCGGGTTTCCCACACGATTTTGCGCATTGTCAGCCTGTTGCTATTGATTGCGGTGATCGGCGGTGGCTTCGTCTGGTGGCAAGACCAGGCCTCCCAGCGCAATAAAGACCTGACCAGCAACGCGCTGGAACACGTCGAAGTCGAAAGCGCCGATGGCACCACCCAGATTCATCCGCTGGATGAGCCGGAAGACCAGGCGGTTGCCGAATCACAAGCCGCGCCAGAAGCGCCTGCCCCCGTCGAACAGCCGGCTCCAGACGCCGCCAGCGCACCTGCTGCGACTGCGACCGTACCCGCTCCGGCTCCAGCAGCGCCTGTCGCCCAAGCCCCTGCACCAGCCGCTCCGGCACAGGCGCCTGCACCGGCTGCGCCCGCCATTTCGCCGCCCACCACGCCTGCGTTGATCGCCGGTGACGGGCGCGTACAGATCACCTTCGTTGCCGACTGCTGGACGCAAGTCACCGATGGCAACGGCAAAGTGCTGTTCAGCGGCCTCAAGCGTAAGGGAGATACGCTTGACCAGGGCGGCAAGCCTCCTTTGACGCTGCGTCTGGGCTTCGCCCGTGGCGCGCAAGTGGCCTACAACGGCCAGCCTGTGGACGTGGCGCCGTTCACCAGTGGCGAGACAGCTCGCCTCAAGTTGGGACAATAGTCATGCACGGCGAATCTCCAATCAAACGTCGCGTATCGCGCAAGATCTGGGTCGGCTCGGTGCCGGTGGGCGGCGATGCCCCCATCGCGGTGCAGAGCATGACCAACAGCGACACCAATGACGTGGCCGCCACCGTCGCCCAGATCAATCGTCTGGAAGCGGCCGGCGTGGACATCGTGCGGGTTTCCGTACCGGACATGGACGCTGCTGAAGCGTTCGGCCGTATCAAGCAATTGGTCAAGGTGCCACTGGTTGCCGACATTCACTTCGATTACAGGATCGCATTGCGCGTAGCCGAATTGGGTGTGGACTGCCTGCGCATCAACCCGGGCAACATCGGTCGTGAAGACCGTGTGCGCGCTGTGGTCGATGCGGCCCGTGATCGCGGCATCCCCATCCGCATCGGCGTTAACGCCGGGTCGCTGGAAAAAGACCTGCAAAAGAAATACGGCGAGCCGACCCCGGCGGCGCTGGTCGAGTCGGCCCTGCGCCATGTTGAACACCTCGAACGCCTGAATTTCCAGGACTTCAAGGTCAGCGTAAAGGCTTCCGACGTGTTCATGGCCGTAGAAGCCTACCGCCTGCTGGCCAAGGAAATCGTGCAGCCATTGCACCTGGGCATCACTGAAGCGGGCGGTTTACGTTCAGGCACAGTGAAATCTGCGGTGGGTCTCGGTATGCTGCTTGCCGAAGGGATTGGCGATACTATCCGCATCTCCCTGGCGGCAGACCCCGTAGAGGAAGTGAAGGTCGGTTACGACATTCTCAAATCCCTGCGTTTGCGTTCCCGTGGCATCAACTTCATTGCCTGTCCGAGCTGCTCGCGACAGAACTTCGACGTGGTGAAAACCATGAACGACCTGGAGTTGCGTCTCGAAGACCTGCTGGTGCCGCTGGATGTGGCGGTGATCGGTTGCGTGGTCAACGGACCGGGCGAGGCCAAAGAGGCGCATGTGGGCTTGACCGGCGGTACGCCGAACCTGATTTATATCGACGGCAAGCCGTCGCAGAAATTGACGAATGACAATCTGGTGGATGAGCTGGAAAAGCTGATCCGCCAGAAAGCGGCCGAAAAGGTCGCCGCTGATGCAGCGCTGATCGCTCGCGGCTGATTGAACGAATTTAAGGATTTGATGTGAGCAAGTCTCTGCAAGCCATTCGTGGCATGAACGACATCCTGCCGGAGCAGACGCCACTGTGGCGCTATTTCGAGAGCACGGTCGCGCGCCTGCTGGATAACTACGGTTACAAGCAGATTCGTATGCCGATCGTTGAATTCACCGAGCTGTTCAAGCGCTCCATCGGTGAAGTGACCGACATCGTCGAAAAAGAGATGTACACCTTTGAAGACCGTAACGGCGACTCCCTGACCCTGCGTCCGGAAGGCACCGCCGCGTGCGTTCGCGCTGTGCTGGAGCATGGCATCACCGGTGGCGGCCAGACCCAGAAACTGTGGTACATCGGCCCGATGTTCCGCCACGAACGTCCGCAGAAAGGCCGTTATCGCCAGTTCCACCAGATCGGTTGCGAAGTCTTCAACCTGGACGGCCCGGACATTGACGCCGAACTGATCGTTCTGACCTGGCGCCTGTGGGGCCAGTTGGGCATCCGCGACGCGGTCAAGCTCGAGCTCAACAGCCTGGGCACCAGTGAATCCCGGGGCCGCTACCGGGTCGCCCTGGTGGAGTACCTGTCTGCCCACCTGGATAAATTGGACGAAGACAGCCAGCGCCGCCTGAAGACCAACCCGTTGCGCGTGCTTGATACCAAGAACGCCGACACCCAGGCCGTGCTGCTCGATGCGCCGAAAATGGCCGATTACCTGGACGAAGAATCCCGCACGCACTTCGAGGGCCTCAAGGCTCGCCTGGATGCGGCGGGTATCCCGTATGTGATCAACCCGAAGCTGGTGCGCGGCCTCGATTACTACAGCAAGACCGTGTTCGAATGGGTCACCGACAAACTCGGCGCCCAAGGCACCGTGTGTGCCGGTGGTCGTTACGACGGCCTGGTCGAGCAGATGGGCGGCAAGCCCACCGCAGGCGTGGGTTTCGCCATGGGCATCGAGCGGCTGATCCTGCTGCTGGAGACCCTGGAGCAAGTGCCCGAAGAGATTTCCCGTCAGGTGGACGTGTATCTTTGTGCTTTTGGCGAGGCCGCCGAACTGGCTGCGTTGGCCCTGAGCGAAAAAGTGCGTGACCAGCTGCCGAACCTGCGTCTGCAGATCAATGCCGGTGCGGGCAGCTTCAAGAGCCAGTTCAAGAAGGCCGACAAGAGCGGCGCGTTGTATGCGCTGATCCTCGGCGATGACGAATTGGCCCAGCAAGTGATAGGTTTCAAACCCCTGCGTGGTCAGGGCGAACAACAGAACATTGCCTTTGATGCGCTCGCTGCGCACCTGGCCACCTGCGTCGTGCAGGGTTGAAGCTGTCGAACAGCCGAATTTAGCGATTAAGGAGTATTGGGGTGTCGAGTACTGATGATGAGCAACTGGCCGAGTTCAAGGACTGGTGGCAGCGTAACGGCAAGCCCCTGGTTACTGGCGGTCTGCTGGCTTTAGTGGTGGTGTTCGGCTGGCAGGCCTGGACCAAGTATCAGGCCAACCAGTCCCAGGGCGCCTCGATCGTTTATCAGCAGTTGCTGGAAACTACCCTGACGCCGGACGGCAAGCCCGACCCTGCCCAAGTGGCAGACCTGGCCGGCAAGCTGAAGAACGAATTTGGCGGTACTGCCTACGCGCAGTACGGCAGCCTGTTCGTCGCGAAAGTCGCGGTCGACACCGGCAAGCTCGATGATGCAGCCACTGAACTCAAGGCCATCGCCGACAAACCGACCAACCCGACCCTGGGTGAAATCGCACGTCAGCGCCTGGCACAGGTGTTGGCTGCACAGAACAAGGCTGACGAAGCACTCAAACTGCTCGACGGCGATGCTGACAAGGCATTTGTAGCCACTCGCGAAGAGCTCAAGGGCGACCTGTTGGTCCAATTGGGTCGTACCGACGAAGCCAATGCTGCGTACCAAAAAGCCAAGGCGGCGCTGTCTGATGAAGCGGCGGTCGGTGGCTTACAAATCAAGCTGGACGACTTGGCCAAAGGGGATGCGTGACGTGATCCGTTGGAAACATGCAGCATTGCTGGCTCTGGCCGTTCTGGCCGCGGGTTGCAGCAGCAACAGTAAAAAAGAACTGCCGCCTGCGGAGCTGACCAGCTTCAAGGAAGAAGTGGTCCTGCAAAAGCAGTGGAGCCGCTCTATCGGTGACGGTCAGGGTGAAACCTACAACATGCTGGTACCGGCAATTGACGGTGACAACATTGTGGCCGCTGACGTCACTGGCATCGTGACCTCCATGGACCGCATGACCGGCGACGTGAAGTGGAAGAAAGACCTTGAGTTGCCTGTTTCCGGCGCCGTAGGCGTGGGTTACGGCATGGTCATGCTCGGCACGCTCAAGGGTGAGGTCGTGGCCCTGGATTCCAGCACCGGTGAAGAGAAATGGCGCGCTCGCGTGACCAGTGAAGTCCTCGCACCGCCTGCCACCAACGGCGATGTCGTCGTGGTGCAAACCCAGGATGACCGCGTGATCGGTCTGGACGCGACTACCGGCAACCAGCGCTGGTTGTACGACAGCACCCCGGCGGTGTTGACCTTGCGCGGTACCAGCGGTCCGATTGTGACCAACAATCTGGCCGTTGCGGGCCTGTCGACCGGTAAAGTGGTCGCCCTGAATACCCAGAATGGCGTGCCGGCCTGGGAAACCCGCGTGGCTATCCCGCAAGGTCGTTCCGAGTTGGATCGTGTGGTGGATATCGACGGCGGCCTGTTACTGTCCGGCGAGACCCTCTACGTCGCCACTTATCAGGGCCGTGTCGCGGCACTGGACCTGCAGAGCGGGCGGGTCAACTGGCAGCGTGATGCTTCCAGCTACGCCGGTGTCGCCCAAGGGTTTGGCAGCGTCTATGTGAGCCTGGCGTCCGGCACCGTTGAAAGTGTCGACGAGCGTTCCACCACGGCACTGTGGAGCAACGACTCCCTGGCTCGCCGTCAACTGTCGGCCCCGGAAGTCTTTTCCAGCTACGTGGCGGTCGGTGACTTCGAAGGCTACCTGCACCTGCTGAGCCAGGTGGACGGTCGCTTTGTAGGTCGCGAGCGTATCGACAGCGACGGCTTGCGTGCGCGTCCGCTGGTGGTGGGTAACATGCTTTATGTGTATGGCAACAGCGGCAAGCTGGAAGCCCTGACCATCAAGTAAGAACTATGCTTGGGGCTTAGCCCCTGGCAGCTTCACCTGTAGGAGCGAGCGTCATGTGGCGAGGGAGCTTGCTCCCGCTGGAGTGCGAAGCGCTCCCAAACTGGTCAAACAGGTGCATCTGATGCATCTCGGTCGAATGGTTTTGGGGCTGCTACGCAGCCCAGCGGGAGCAAGCTCCCTCGCCACGACAAGCTCGCTCCTACAGTCGAGCACCAGCCGCTGCCCTGCAGCGGCTTTTGTATTTTCTGAAATAACGAAGTGGAGAGCCGCATGGTTCCCGTAATTGCCCTGGTGGGCCGACCTAACGTCGGCAAGTCCACCTTGTTCAACCGCCTGACCAGGACTCGCGACGCCATCGTCGGCGACTTGTCCGGTCTTACCCGTGATCGCCAATACGGTGAGGCAAAGTGGCAAGGGCGCTCCTACATTATTGTCGACACCGGTGGTATCTCCGGTGACGAACATGGCATGGACGAAAAAATGGCCGAGCAGTCGCTGCTGGCCATTGAAGAAGCCGATGTCGTGTTGTTCCTGGTGGACGCCCGTGCGGGCTACACCGCTGCCGACCAGATGATTGGCGAGCACCTGCGCAAGCGCAACAAGCGTTCCTACCTGGTCGCGAACAAGATCGATAACATCGATCCTGAGGCGGCCCGTGCCGAATTCAGCCCGATGGGCCTGGGCGATGCGATCCCGGTTGCCGGTGCCCACGGTCGCGGCATCACGCAGATGCTGGAAATTGCCCTCAGCACCTTTCCCAAGGATGACGATGAGGAAGAAGAGGGTGAGGAGGAGATCGTCGCCGAAGGCGAGGAAGCCAAGCGCATTCCTGGCCCGAGCGAAAAAGACGGTATCAAGATCGCCATCATCGGCCGCCCTAACGTCGGCAAGTCGACCCTGGTCAACCGTATGCTCGGTGAAGACCGGGTAATCGTCTATGACGAACCCGGCACCACCCGTGACAGCATCTACATCCCGTTCGAGCGTAACGACGAGAAGTACACGCTGATCGACACCGCTGGTGTGCGCAAGCGCGGCAAGATCCACGAGGAAGTTGAAAAATTCTCCGTGGTCAAAACCCTGCAGGCTATCAAAGACGCCAACGTGGTGATCTTCGTGATGGACGCCCGCGAAGGCGTGGTGGACCACGACCTGAACCTGCTGGGCTTCGCCCTGGAAGCCGGTCGTGCGCTGGTGATCGCGATCAACAAGTGGGACGGCATGACGCCGAGCGAGCGCGATTTCGTCAAGATCGAGCTGCAGCGTCGCCTGTTCTTCGTTGAGTTCGCCGATATCCACTTCATCTCGGCACTGCACGGCACTGGCGTGGGCAACCTCTACGCCTCCGTACAGAACTCGTTCAAGTCAGCGGTCACCCGCTGGCCGACCAACCGCCTCACCCAGATCCTGGAAGACGCGGTGGGCGAGCACGCGCCGCCGATGGTCAACAACCGCCGCATCAAACTGCGTTACGCCCACTTGGGTGGTGCCAACCCGCCGATTATCGTGATCCACGGTAACCAGATCGAGAAGGTGCCCAAGTCCTATGTGCGTTACCTGGAAAACACCTACCGCCGTGTCTTGAAACTGGTCGGTACGCCGATCCGTATCGAGTTCAAGGGCGGCGAGAACCCATACGAAGGCAACAAGAACAGCCTTACCGACCGCCAGGTCAACAAGAAGCGTCGGATGATGACGCATCACAAGAAAGCCGATAAAAAGCGCCGCGACAAGCGCTGATATCGACGTGTCAAAAAAGGGCTCATTGCGAGCCCTTTTTTGTGCGTGACGGTTTGTGCCTTGACCCGATGCGGCAGGCAGCTTAAAACTTGGGGCTCACCTGCAGGGGCCTTTCATGATCACCAGCAAGCTGCCGAATGTCGGCACGACCATTTTCACCAGCATGTCGCAGTTGGCGGCCGAAACCGGCGCAATCAACCTGTCCCAGGGTTTTCCCGACTTCAATGGCCCTCAAGACTTGCTCGACGCCGTGGGGCGGCACGTCGCCAACGGGCATAACCAATACGCACCGATGAGCGGCTTGCCCGCGCTGCGCCAACAGGTGGTGGCGAAGATTGCCCGCAGCTACGGTGTCAGCGTCGATGCCGACCGTGAAGTAACCATTACGCCGGGCGCGACTCAGGGCATTTTCTGCGCTATCCAGGCGGTTATTCGCAACGGTGACGAAGTGATCATCTTCGACCCTTGCTACGACAGCTACGCGCCCTCGGTAGAGCTGGCCGGCGGGCGCTGCGTGCATGTGCAACTGGGCCTGCAGGATTTCAGCCTGGACTTCGAGCGCATCAAGGCCGCGCTGTCGCCGCGCACGCGCATGATTGTGCTCAATACCCCGCACAATCCCAGCGGCGCCCTGGTCAGCCGTAAGGAACTGGACCAACTGGCCGAGCTGATTCGCGGCCGCGATATCTATCTGCTCAGCGATGAAGTGTATGAGCACCTGGTGTTCGACGACGTGCCCCACGTCAGCGTGCTCGCCCACGAGGAGCTGTACCCGCGTGCGTTTGTGGTCAGCTCGTTCGGCAAGACCTATCACGTCACGGGCTGGAAAACCGGCTATGTGGTTGCACCGCCGGCCCTGACTGCCGAGCTGCGCAAGGTGCATCAATACGTCAGTTTCTGTGGCGTGACGCCGTTGCAGTACGCGCTGGCCGACTTTATGGCCGAGCACCCGGAGCACGTGGCTGCGCTGCCGGCGTTCTACCAAGCCAAGCGCGACCTGTTCTGCCGGTTGCTGGCGCCGTCGCAGTTCAGCTTCAGCCCATCGGCGGGGACTTACTTTCAACTGGTAGATTATTCCCGGATTCGCCCGGACCTGGATGATGTCGCCATGTCCGAATGGATGACGCGCGAACACGGCGTGGCGTCGATTCCTATCTCTGTGTTCTACCGCAACCCACCCCAAGGCCAGCGCCTGGTGCGCCTGTGCTTTGCCAAACGCGAGGAAACGCTGCAACAGGCGGCGGAAAAACTATGCGTGATTTGAGCGCCTTGCCAGACCTGAACATTGCCCTGATCCAGACCACCCTGGCGTGGCACGACCGCCAGGCCAATCTTGAGCATTTCGAGCTGTTGCTGGAGCAGGCCAGCGGCGTCGACCTGATTGTATTGCCGGAAATGTTCACCACCGGTTTCTCCATGGAGTCGGCTTCCCTGGCCGAACCGGAAAACGGCCCGACGCACCGTTGGCTCCAGGCCCAGGCCGCAAAATACAACGCCGTGATCACGGGCAGTGTGATCATTCAGGCGGCGGATGGCAGCCACCGTAACCGCCTGCTCTGGGCGCGGCCTGACGGTGAGGTGCTGCATTACGACAAGCGCCACCTGTTCCGCATGGCCGGCGAGCACGATCACTACACCCCCGGCGAACGTCAGGTGCAGTTCGAATTGAACGGTTGGCGTATTCGGCCGTTGATTTGCTACGACCTGCGCTTCCCGGTGTGGAGTCGTGATGCCCAGGACACCGACTTGTTGCTTTACACCGCCAATTGGCCGGGGGCGCGGCGTCAGCATTGGAATCGACTGTTGCCGGCGCGGGCCATCGAGAACCTGTGCTACGTCGCCGCTGTGAACCGCGTGGGCACGGATGGGAAGGGCTTTGCCTACACCGGCGATAGCCAGGTGCTGGATTTCCAAGGTGAGACATTGCTGAGCGCGGGGGAAGCAGATGGAGTGTTTCAGGTGAAGCTGGATGCGGCTGAGTTGGCGGCGTATCGCACGCGCTTTCCGGCGAACCTGGATGCCGATAGCTTTCAGTTTGTCTGACGGACCGCCATCGGGGGCAAGCCCCCTCCCACATTTGGAATGCATTCCCCTGTGGGAGGGGGCTTGCTCCCGATGAGGCCAGACCGATCAGCACACCTTTCAAATAAAAAGGCCCCTGGATTCTCACCCAGGGGCCTTTTGCATTGCGCCGATAGCTTACGCCGCTTTCGCTTCCTGCTGGCTCAGCGAGCGGTTCAGCGCACTGAACAGCGCCTTGAAGCTCGCGGTGGTGATGTTTTCATCAATCCCCACGCCATGCACCGGACGCTCGCCATTTACGCGCAGTTCGATGTACGCCGCCGCTTTGGCGTTGGTACCCGCACCAATCGCGTGCTCGTTGTAGTCCATGATCTCCACACCAATCGGCAAGCCCGCCACCAGCGCTTCCAACGCGCCGTTGCCTTTGCCTTTCCAGTGCAGGTTGGTCTCGCCTTGGCCCTTGCCGGAGACTTCCACTTCGACGTAGCTGTTGCCGTTTTCTTCCTGCAGGCGATGGCTGACCAGCGCGTACGGGGTGTTGGCCTGCAAGTATTCGCGTTGCAGCAAGGCGTAGATCTGCGGTGCGGTCATTTCAAGGCCGACGCGGTCGGTTTCAGCCTGTACCACCTGGCTGAATTCAATCTGCATGCGGCGTGGCAGGCTGATGTCGTATTCCTGCTCCAGCAGGTAGGCGATACCGCCCTTGCCCGACTGGCTGTTCACACGGATTACCGCTTCGTAGCTGCGGCCGATGTCTGCCGGGTCGATCGGCAAGTACGGCACCTCCCACAACGCGTCGTCTTTCTGCTGAGCGAAGCCCTTGCGGATTGCATCCTGATGGGAGCCGGAGAACGCGGTGTGCACCAGGTCGCCGACATACGGGTGACGTGGGTGCACCTGGATCTGGTTGCACTCCTCGACGACTTTGCGCACGCCGTCGATATCGGAGAAATCCAGCTGCGGGTCGAGGCCCTGGGTGTACATGTTCAGCGCCACGGTAACCAGGTCGACGTTGCCAGTGCGCTCGCCGTTGCCGAACAGGCAGCCTTCGACACGATCGGCCCCGGCCATCAGGCCCAGCTCGGTGGCGGCGACGCCCGTGCCACGGTCGTTGTGGGTGTGCAGGCTGATGATCACGCTGTCACGGCGGTTGATATGGCGACCGAACCACTCGATCTGGTCGGCATAGATATTCGGCGTGGCGCATTCCACGGTGGCCGGCAGGTTGAGGATCATCTTGTGCTCGGGCGTCGGGTTCCACACCTCGATCACCGCGTCACAGACTTCCTTGGCGAACTCCAGCTCAGTGGCGCTGAAGGTCTCCGGGGAGTATTCGAAGGTCCACTGGGTTTGCGGCTGTTGCGCGGCGTACTTGACGAACAGCTTGGCGGCGTTGACTGCAATGGCCTTGACGCCGTCCTTGTCCTGGTTGAACACGATGCGGCGGAACGACGGCGAAGTGGCGTTGTACAAGTGCACGATGGCTTTCTTGGCCCCGCGCAGGGATTCGAAGGTCCGTGCGATCAAGTCTTCACGGCCCTGGGTCAGCACCTGGATGGTGGTGTCCTCGGGGATGTGGTTGTCTTCGATCAGGGTGCGTACGAAATCGAAATCGGTTTGCGACGCGGCGGGGAAGGACGCTTCGATTTCCTTCACGCCGACGGCCACGAGGGTCTTCCAGAAGCGCAGCTTTTTCGCGGCGTCCATCGGTTCGATCAGCGACTGGTTGCCATCACGCAAGTCCGAGCTGCACCAGATCGGCGCAGTGGTGATGGTTTTGGACGGCCAGGTGCGGTCCGGGATATCGATGATCGGAAACGCACGGTATTTCGAAGACGGGTCTTTGAGCATGCTCATCGGGAAATCCTTTGTTGTAGGGGCCGAGAAAAGGCGGCCTGCCGTAGAACTGTTATTGGGGATAAAGCTTAAAGACGAGGCAGATCGATTCAGCCTGGCAGTCGTGCGCTGACCAGGCACAGGCTGCGGTGCTGACGAAGCTGAATGAGGGTGTGAGAGGTTTTCATAAGCCCAACCCTAACCGGCGGGGTGAAAGATGGCAAGCAGTCGCGAAAAATTGAGATAAGTTCTGCTATTCGCGTGGGAATAGAGATTTTATGGCTGAAAACTCGGCGGTGACTGACTTTAATTGCGCAGCCTTTATTGGCTGCGCAATCGGGCCATTCAGGGCTGGAAAGCGCCGATGAAGATCGCCGGGTCGACTCGTGCGTCGTTAAGGCTGACGTTCCAATGCATATGCGGCCCGGTTGCCCGACCCGTCGAGCCGACCTTGCCCACCACCGCGCCACGCGTCAGTTGATCGCCGACTTTCACATCGATCTTCGACATGTGGCAGAACATGCTGATAAAGCCCTGCCCATGGTCGACGAACACGGTGTTGCCGTTGAAGAAGTAGTTGCCGGTCAGGATCACCTTGCCAGCCGCCGGGGTCTTGATCGGCGTACCTGCGCCAACGGCAAAATCCAGACCCGAATGCGGATTGCGCTCCTCGCCATTAAAGAAACGTCTTACCCCGAACTTGCTCGACAGCGGCCCGTTGACCGGTTTGTCCAGCAGCAGGTTGCTCGGCGTATTCGGGCTGAAACTGCGATAGGCCTTGAGCTGCACGGCCAGTTCGGCCTCGATGCGTTTGAGTTGCGCCGGTTCCGGGTTGACCTGGCTTTTGTTCTTCAAGGTGATGCGCTGCTCGGGGTATTTCTTGAAACCCACCACGAACGGCAGTTGCTGCCCGCCGTGGACGATGCGTTCGGTACCCGGCTTGACCGTCAGTGGGATCCCTACAATCGCCAGCCAGTTGTTTTGCTCCTTTACCACCAGCACCGGTCTGTTCAGGTAGGTGGCCTTGGGCGCCGTTGCCGCAGGCCCCAGGTCCACTACCGCTACGCCACCGGGCACCGGCTTGTTCAGCAGGCGCGTGATGTAGCTGTCGGCGTGGACATTGAAGGTCAGGCAAACGAGCATCAACAAGCTGAGGAAACGTGGCATCGGTCAATCCAGTAACGAAAGGGTGACGGGTGTCAGGTGGTTGTCTTCCACCCGCACTTGCAGTTGGCCCTCACCGAGACGCGCGGTCAGGCGCTGGCCAGTGTGGGTTTGCGCGGCGTTGCGGATCGCCTGGCCGCGCTCGTCGAGCAGGATGCTGTAGCCACGGCCGAGGGTCGCCAGCGGGCTGACCACCTGCAGTGTCTGCACCTGGCTTTGCAGCTGCAGGCGCCGCGCCTTGAGGCCCTCGCGCATGGCCCGGGGCAGGCGTTCGGCGAGGCTGTCCAGACGCTGGCGCAGCAGGGCCAGCTGGCGGCCTGGGTGCTGCCCGGCGAGGCGGGTTTCCAGGCGAATCAAGCGTTCGCGACGGGTATTGAGGCTGCGCTCGAAGGCGCGGCGCAGGCGCATGTCCAAGTCGTCCAGGCGCTGGGCCTGCTGGCGTAGACGTTCGCCCGGGTGACGCAAGCGGCGGGCCATGCCTTCCAGGCGCAGGCGGCTGTGGCTCAGGCGGTTGCGCATCAACATCACCAGGCGGCGATGCAGGTTCTCCACCTGGCGCACCAGGTGGCTGGCGTCCGGTGCCAGCAATTCAGCGGCGGCGGACGGGGTAGGCGCGCGCACGTCTGCCACGAAGTCGCTGATTGACACATCGGTTTCATGCCCGACGGCACTCACGATGGGCGTGACGCAGGCGTCTATCGCACGGGCCACGGCTTCTTCGTTGAAGCACCAGAGGTCTTCCAGCGAGCCGCCGCCACGGGCCAGGATCAGCGCGTCGAAGCCGCGGGCGTCGGCCAGTTTCAACGCGCGCGCAATCTGCGCGATCGCCTCGCGGCCTTGTACGGCGGTCGGAATCAATGTCAGTTCAATGTTCGGCGCGCGCCGGCGGAATACGCTGATGATGTCGCGAATCACCGCGCCGGTCGGCGAACTGATAATGCCGATGCGCCGAGGGTGCGCCGGCAATGGCACCTTGCGCTCGGCACTGAACAGGCCTTCGGCGCTGAGCTTTTCCTTCAGGGCATCGAAGGCCAGGCGCAGCGCGCCGTCGCCCGCCGGCTCCACAGTGTCGAGGATCAACTGGTAGTCGCCGCGCCCCTCGAACAACGAGACCTTGCCGCGCACCTTTACCGCCAGGCCATCCTTCAGCGCCTGGCGCACCCGCGCCGCGTTGTTTCGAAACAGCGCGCAACGTACCTGGGCGCCGCTGTCCTTGAGGGTGAAATACACATGGCCGGACGCCGGGCGGGCGAGGTTGGAGATCTCGCCTTCAACCCAGATATTGGTGAACACGTCTTCCAGCAACACCCGCGCGCGGCCGTTGAGCTGGCTGACAGTCAGGACTTCGCGGTCCAGGCCCAGTCGGGCAAAAGGATCTTTAATCATGGGCCGCAGTTTATAGGCATTCGCGCAAGGTTTGGCAGAATTGCTCCACCAGCGCGCCCCTTCGTACTGGCGCAATGCTCACGGATGACTAAAGTGTCGGCATTCTCTTTCAAGGAATTGCCCATGAATGTGGTTGAGCTGATGAGCCAGTGGTCGTTCGGCGCGGTTGAGTGGCTGGTGATCGGCCTCGGTATCGTCGTGGCCTATATCGTTTTCGGTATCGCCGGATTTGGTACGGCGCTGGTGGCAGGGCCTGTGCTGATTCTGTTCATGCCGTTGTCGAAGATCATCCCACTGTTGGTCTTGTTGGATTTTGTCGCAGCCTTTGGTGGCCTGCTGCAAACACGTCGGGACGTGAGCAAACCGGAATTGCTGCGACTGCTGCCGTGTATGGCGATTGGTTGCACACTGGGTGTGGTGTTTCTGCTCAACCTGCATTCGGACCTGTTGCTGTTGTTGATGGGCCTGTTTATCAGCGCGTACGCGGTCTACAGCCTGGCGGTGAAGGCGCGGCCCACGCAGTTGGCGGCGGGCTGGTCGATTCCCATGGGGACGGTCGGCGGCTTGTTTGGGGCGTTGTTCGGCAGCGGCGGCTTTTTATATGCGATCTACCTGAACAGCCGTTTGCCCAAGGACGCGGCGCGGGCCACGCAAAGCGCGCTGATCAGTTGCAGCACGGTGGTGCGCCTGAGCCTGTTCCTGATCGCCGGCGTGTATGCCGATTTGCCTTTGTTGATGCTGGCGGTGTGCCTGTTGCCGGCGATGGCCCTGGGGCTGTGGTGCGGGCGCCGGTTGACGATGCGCATGTCCCGTGAGGCGTTTGTGCGGTTGGTGACGTGGTTGGTGCTGGCCAGTGGGATTGCCTTGATTGGGCGGTATTTGAGTACTTGACCTGGGTGGAGCAGGGATTAAGCTGCCAGCCTTCAGGGCGCCATTGGGGGCAAGCCCCCTCCCACAGTTCACTGTGTTCACAATTCAGATGTGGGAGGGGGGGCTTGCCCCCGATAGCGTCAGCAGCCACACCGCAGGACTCCCATGAATTCCCAAAGCATCCTTGTCCCGAAAATCTCCACCTTGCCCGTCCACGAGCCCCGCGCGCGGGCAATCGTGCGCTGGCTGGTGCGCAAGAACATCATCAAGGAAGAACTGACCACCTGCGGCCGTACCGGCAATCGCATGGCCTACGCCCTCGCCGATGGCGCCCGCGCGGTGGTGCTGCACCCGCAGGCGCTGCCGTTCAACGAACCGGTCAATGGCCTGGAAATCATCTACAAACGCTGCATCTATACGCCGGCCAAGGGCTTTCTTGAAGAAGCCGGCTGCCCGGAGTGCCGCAAGGAAGTCGGTGAAGCCCTGTTCGACAGCCTGGAAGACTGGATGCCCGGCCACACCGACAACTTCACCTGCCCGCTGTGTGGGCACGAAGACGACATCAACGGCTTCCTGTTCCTGCAGGAATGCGGGTTTTCCAACCTGGGATTCATCTTCAACAATTGGGCAGAGGCGGGGTTCAAGCAAAGCTTTATCGACGAATTTGCCGATTGGCTGGACCAGAAGATCGCTTGGGTCAAGGTCGAGCTGTAGGTGATCGTTCCCACGCTCCGCGTGGAAATGCATCCTGTGACGCTCCGCGTCACCTCAACGGCCGGACGCAGAGCGTCCAAGGCGGCATTCCCACGCAGAGCGCGGGAACGATCAGGCGAAGCCAGATTTCTCCATCTATCACTATTCCCAAATATGTCAGAGTTTTACGTTGAGACCTGAGGGGTGTCTGAGTATAATGGCGCGCTTCCATTTTCCCGCTCGGGAGCCCCCGCGATGCTGCGTATCAGCCAAGAAGCTCTGACATTCGACGACATTCTCCTAGTGCCCGGTTATTCCGAGGTGCTTCCTAACGAAGTCAGTCTCAAGACCCGCCTAACCCGTGGCATCGAGCTGAATATTCCCCTGGTTTCCGCTGCCATGGACACCGTCACCGAAGCCCGTCTGGCCATCGCCATGGCTCAGGAAGGCGGCATCGGCATCATCCACAAGAACATGACCATCGAGCAGCAAGCTGCCGAAGTGCGCAAGGTCAAGCGTTACGAAGCCGGTGTGGTGAAAGACCCCATCACCATCGAAGCCGACGCCACCGTGCGTGATCTGTTCGAACTGACCCGCCTGCACAACATCTCCGGCGTTCCGGTACTGCACGATGGCGACCTGGTCGGCATCGTTACGTCCCGTGACGTGCGTTTCGAGAACCGTCTTGAAGTCACCGTCCGCGAAGTGATGACGCCTAAAGAGCGTCTGGTCACGGTCAAGGAAGGCGCCGACAAGAACGACGTGCGTGAACTGCTGCACAAGCACCGCATCGAGCGCGTGCTGATCGTCGACGACAAATTCGCCCTCAAGGGCATGATGACCGTCAACGATATCGAAAAAGCCAAGGCTTACCCGCTGGCCAGCAAGGATGACCAAGGTCGTCTGCGCGTCGGCGCCGCCGTTGGTACCGGTAAAGACACCGGCGATCGCGTGTCGGCCCTGGTCGCCGCCGGCGTTGACGTGGTGGTGGTCGACACGGCTCACGGTCACTCCAAAGGCGTGATCGACCGCGTGCGCTGGGTCAAGCAGAACTTCCCTGACGTGCAGGTGATCGGCGGCAACATCGCCACCGGCGCTGCCGCCAAGGCGCTGGCCGAAGCGGGTGCTGACGCGGTCAAGGTCGGTATCGGCCCTGGCTCGATCTGCACCACGCGTATCGTCGCTGGTGTCGGCGTGCCGCAAATCAGCGCCATCGCCAACGTCGCCGCGGCCCTTGAAGGCACCGGCGTGCCGTTGATCGCCGACGGCGGCATCCGATTCTCCGGTGACCTGTCCAAGGCCATCGTTGCCGGTGCTTCCTGCGTGATGATGGGCTCGATGTTCGCCGGTACCGAAGAAGCGCCGGGCGAAATCGAACTGTTCCAGGGTCGTTCGTACAAGGCTTACCGTGGCATGGGTTCTCTGGGCGCCATGTCCCAGGCGCAAGGTTCGTCCGACCGCTACTTCCAGGATTCCTCGGCAGGCGCCGAGAAGCTCGTCCCGGAAGGTATCGAAGGCCGTGTGCCGTACAAAGGCACCCTGAGCGCGATCATCCATCAACTGATGGGCGGCCTGCGTTCCTCGATGGGCTACACCGGCAGCGCCGACATCGAAGAAATGCGCACCAAGCCAGAGTTCGTGCGGATCACCGGCGCCGGCATGGCTGAATCCCATGTCCACGACGTGCAGATCACCAAGGAAGCGCCAAACTACCGCGTAGGTTGAGGCTTCCAGCAAAACGTTAAGTAACCGGGGCTGTTCTTTCAGCCCCGAGTTGTTTCTGATTCATTAGACGAGACTGACTTCATGGCCCTCGACATTCACGCCCACCGCATCCTGATCCTCGACTTCGGTTCCCAGTACACCCAACTGATCGCCCGCCGCGTGCGTGAAATCGGCGTGTACTGCGAACTGCACCCGTTCGACATGGATGACGCAGCGATTCGCGAATTCGCACCCAAAGGCGTCATCCTCGCCGGTGGCCCCGAGTCCGTGCACGAAGCCAACAGCCCGCGCTGCCCGCAGGCGGTGTTCGACCTGGGCGTACCGGTCTTCGGCATTTGCTACGGCATGCAGACCATGGCCGAACAACTGGGCGGCAAGGTTGAAGGCTCCGAGCTGCGTGAATTCGGTTATGCGCGGGTTGACGTGGTCGGCAAGAGCCGCCTGTTGGACGGTATCGAAGACCACATCGACGCCGACGGCCTGTTCGGCCTCGACGTGTGGATGAGCCACGGTGACAAGGTCACCAAGATGCCGGAAGACTTCCACATCCTGGCCAGCACCCCGAGCTGCCCGATCGCCGGCATGTTCAGCGATGAGCGTCGCTACTACGGCGTGCAGTTCCACCCTGAAGTGACCCACACCAAGCAAGGCGGGCGCATCCTGTCGCGCTTCATCCTTGACATCTGTGAGTGTGAAGCCCTGTGGACGCCGTCGAAAATCGCTGAAGACGCCATCGCCCAGGTGCGTGCCCAGGTCGGTACCGACAACGTGCTGCTCGGCCTGTCCGGCGGTGTTGACTCCTCCGTGGTTGCTGCGCTGCTGCACAAAGCCATCGGCGACCAACTGACCTGCGTGTTCGTCGACAACGGCCTGTTGCGCTTGCACGAAGGCGAGCAAGTGATGGCCATGTTCGCCGAGAACATGGGCGTCAAGGTGATCCGTGCCAACGCCGAGGAGCAGTTCCTCAACAACCTGGCCGGCGAGTCCGACCCGGAGAAGAAGCGCAAGATCATCGGTCGTACCTTCATCGACGTCTTCGATGCCCAGGCCAAGCACCTGGACAACATCAAATACCTCGCCCAGGGCACCATCTACCCCGACGTGATCGAGTCGGCCGGCGCCAAGAGCGGCAAGGCCCACGTGATCAAGTCCCACCACAACGTCGGTGGCCTGCCTGAGGAAATGAACCTCAAGCTGGTAGAACCGCTGCGCGAACTGTTCAAGGACGAAGTCCGCCGTCTGGGCCTGGAACTGGGCCTGCCGTACGACATGGTCTACCGCCACCCATTCCCAGGCCCGGGCCTGGGCGTGCGCATCCTCGGTGAGGTGAAGAAGGAATACGCCGACCTGCTGCGTCGCGCCGACCACATCTTCATCGAAGAACTGCGCAAGGCCGACTGGTACCACAAGGTCAGCCAGGCGTTCGTGGTGTTCCAGCCGGTCAAATCCGTAGGCGTTGTAGGCGATGGCCGTCGTTACGCATGGGTCGTGGCCCTGCGTGCGGTGGAAACCATCGACTTCATGACCGCCCGTTGGGCACACCTGCCGTACGAACTGCTGGAAACCGTCAGCGGCCGTATCATCAATGAAATCGAAGGCATTTCACGCGTGACGTACGACGTGTCGAGCAAGCCGCCGGCGACGATTGAGTGGGAATAAACATTGGCCGACATGGCCAGCGTTGAGTCACTGAAAAACCTGGCCGAGGCCAGGTTTTTTATTGTCTGTCAGATGGGCAGCCGGCTTTGCAGGCTCATGCCCATGTTAGTGAGCGCACTGGACAGCTTTTCCAGCGTTGGGAAGTGCACGTTATGGACGGCAGCCCAGGCCGGCCGGTCGATGTAGACGCTGCCATCGGCCAGCCGATTGATGGGTGTGCTGACGATGCCCCTGTCTCTGCTGTGGTGTAGCAGGGTGTAGTTGCCCTGGCTTTCATCTATCAGGTACATGCCCTTGCGAAACAACAGCCGATGGTTTTGCTGCACAGTGCGCCGCACCAGAGGCGCCTCTACTTGTACTCGCAGGTCGGCATGGAAAGTGTCGAAGCTATCGCCGGTGCTTTCAGGCAGGGGCGCATTGTCGCGATCCATGGCGACGCCGGGATCCAGGCGTACATCGTGACCTTGCCCAGGCAGCACCTCTTCGATACGCAGCCCGATGCCGCCTTCCAGCTCACTGAGGCCGGCGAATCCATTGAAGGTGTTGATGTTTCTCGCGCCCGTCAGTACCAGCCACTTACCGCCACCGTTCAGGGCTCTATCGGTTTGGATAAGGGTGTGGGCGAGGTAATTGCTCGTGACTTGTTCTGACAGGTCGGCGACAGGGTTGGGGTATTTGTAATGGGCTGCGCAGTCGATTGCCTGCACGCGTATGCCGTTGTCCCTGGCTGCCTTGACCAGTTCCAGTTCGTTGAATTGCCCGGACGGGTCAGTGCCCAATTGGCTCAGATGATTTTCCAGGTCCTCGGACATAACCCCGGTGCGGAAGTAGAGGTTCAAATCATCCTGGGCGAAGTCATTGAGCAGGCGGCGCATGTACAGGGTTTTGACGCCCTTGCGTGCAAAGAGTGGCATTTTTTCGATGACCAGGCGGGTGCTGGCGACACGATCGAGGGTTTCGCCGATGACGTATCCGGGTATCTCGTCGGGCAGGCGCTCGAGGGCTTCATCAAGGGTGGCGGTGGGTTCAAAGGCAGGAATATTCGGGCGAGCCGGTAACCGGGTCCAGGGCAGTTCGTTGTAGAAGTCTTGCGCCAATTGCAGCAGTTTGCGGTGGGTTGCGCCGTAATAGTGAGTGAAACGGTCGATGCGGCCGAAACGGCTTTGAACGTGAGTTTCATTGAGCCCCATTGCCCAGCGTTTTACTTCCGGGCGGGTCGATGGCGGGGTATCGAATGGCGTGGTGACCCTGTGCACGTCGCTGGGTGACTGAGCCACAGGTTGCGAAGGTGGTGGGGTAGGCGAGGGGGGCGTTTTCTTTGCGGCTTTGCTGGAGTTGCCGCCACCGCCTTTCAGGCCTTTGGCGCCGGGTACCCGCTCCCATTCGTTGAACTCATTCAGGCGCACCGCCAGCGTGCCGGAAAAGCCATGGGGGTTGTTCGGGTCGACGATGGCCCAGTAACCACGGCCATTGGGATCGCCTTCATAACGTACGTAATAGGCCTGATCGTCCAGCAGGATGGCGTGCTGGGGCATGCCTTCTGTGGACCTGAGGGAATAAATCTGCTGAAACTTTCCGGGGGCGGTATTCAGGGTTTCGCCTTCCAGTATCAGGTTGGTCTGGTAGGCGGCGGGTACCGTAGGTTCGGGTATCGGCGGTGGCGCAGGGCGTTCTGTGGGAAGCGTGGTTTCAGCCGCCAGGGTTTCGGTCGCTTCGGCGATATCCGGCATGACCCCGTCGGCTTTCAGCAGCGCCAGGTTGAATAGGGTGTCGATGGCGCTGAGTATCGCGCCCAGCGCCCCGGCGCGGCGTTCGGCGAGGGTTTTACCGTTGATGGCCTGGTCGATATTCAGGCCGAGATTCGCCACGCTGGCCCCCACGACCACCAAGGCCACCGGCCAGCCCGCCACCGCCATCGGGCCGAAGGTTTTGCCAAAGGCATTCAGGTAACCGATCCACAGTTTCTTGCGCAGGTCGCCATTGCTGCGCAGCGAGAAGTCCGCATCGTTGTGCATGCGTGCCTGGCTCGATTGTGCCAGCCAGGTAAACGCATCGCCTTCAATCGTCTGGTCGGTCTGGTTGATCAGATGGTGATTCCAGGTGCCCCAGTCGATAAACAGCTGGTCGAGTTGGTGGTACAGGCCCTTGTCCACCCAGTCCGGCGGCAGGGTACCCGTCAGAGCCTGGGCGGTGCGATAGATCAATACGGGGGTGAGCAGCATCTGCTTCCACGTCACGGCGTCGGTGTCGTCCTGCTGGACTTGGGCTGACAGCGGGAAGTGGGCCATGAACCGGGCGCGGTTGTCCGGATGATTGGTCTGGTTCAGCAGCCAGAAATGCAGGTCGGCGGGTGTCTCGCAACAATGGAAAGCCTGGGCGTCGCCGGGGACGTAGAGGATTTGCCGGCCGTCGTGGTCGACGATACGCAGGATGTCCGTGGCGATATGCCCACCGATATCCAGCGCCGCCACACGCAGCCCATCCATCGTAGGTGACTCGGCGTGCAGATTGGACAGGGTCGGGGGCCAGGGCAAGTTGCTGGCCAAGGCCTGGAGGACCGTTTGCAGCTGGGGCTCGGTGAGGTGCCCGGCCTGGCGGGCTTGCAGCGCCTGGGCCAGGCAGTTGACCTTGGCCAGGGTACGGAAGTCGTCGAAGTGGGCGCTCCAGAAGTCCTCCATGCGGGTGGTGTAGCGATCACAGAAGTTGATCGCCCAGAAATCGTCGAGCACTGTTCGGGCCGATAGCCGCACTTCGTTGTGGTGATCGAACAGCCGCGCCTCGGGCCCGTCGAGATAGAAGCCACCGTCGCCGTCGAGCAGGTCGGCATTGTCCTGGTCATGCACATTGAAGCGGTGAATGACCAACTGCGTCAGCGTCATCGACTCCTGCTGTTTTTCGTTATGGCTCCAACCGGTATAAGTCGCCGGGTCACTGTAGCCGCCGCTGAAGCGGTGCCAGTACACATGATCGGGGTCCAGCTCCGCCAGGCCATGTTTGGCGAGAATCTCACGGGCGGTTTCGATGGCCATCGTCTGCATATTCGGGTAGGCATCCAGCACCACGGGAGCCAGGGCCTTGAGTTGTTGCTGGGCGGCGGGGGATGTGTCGGTAAGCGGCATGCTGCTCTCCTTGAGGGGGGAGAGCCGAGCATGCCAAGCGCTTCAGAAGGGCGGCGGGTAGATAATTATCGCCTGGCGATATCGCAGAAGTAGAACTTATCCAGGGTGTGTCGTGATTCGGTGTACTCGAACTGCCGGCCATCCTGCAAAAACGTCTGGTTACTCACCACGATCACATGGCTTTGGCCATCGAGGTCTAAATGTGCCTGGTCGTCCTTGCTGCGAGGCACGGCTTCGATGGCCGTTGGCGTCGTGGCTCTGTAGGAGCGAGCTTGCTCGCGAAAAAACTGAGAGCGCCGCGTTAAACCAGTATTGCTGCGTAATCGTTAACGCGAGCAAGCTCGCTTCTACAGAAAGCCAAACCAATATTTTTATTGATCATTCTCACACGCTGCCTGGGAACGATCATCAGAGCTGCGGGGTGTCTTCCGGCGGCTTGGTTTTATCTACGCCCGGCACATGCAGGTTGCCTTCCACCACCTGATTCCCCTCCAACTGCGGCTGGGTCACCCAGGTCAGGATGTCGTAGTAGCGCCGGATGTTCGCCACAAAATGCACCGGTTCGCCGCCCCTGGCATAACCGTAGCGCGTCTTGCTGTACCACTGCTTCTGCGACAGGCGCGGCAGCATTTTCTTCACGTCCAGCCACTTGTTCGGGTTCAGGCCTTCCTTTTTCGCCAGCAGTCGCGCGTCGTCCAGGTGGCCGGTGCCGACGTTGTAGGCGGCGAGGGCAAACCAGGTGCGGTCGGGCTCGGCGATCTTGTCGTCCAGTTCGTCCTTGATCTTGGCCAGGTACTTGGCGCCGCCCATGATGCTTTGCCTGGCATCCAGGCGGTTGGACACGCCCATCGCCTGGGCGGTGTTCTGGGTCAGCATCATCAAGCCGCGCACGCCGGTCTTGGAGGTGACCGCCGGTTGCCACAGCGATTCCTGATAGCCGATGGCCGCCAATAGTCGCCAGTCGACCTTTTCTTCCTTGGCGTAGGCGCGAAAGTGCTTCTCGTACTTGGGCAGGCGCTGCTGCAGATGCTGGGCGAAGGTATAGGCGCCGACGTAGCCAAGTACATCGACGTGCCCGTAATAGCGATCTTTCAGACGCTGGAGGGTGCCGTTCTTCTCGACCTTGTCCAAGTAACTATTGATTTCGTTGAGCAGGCTGTTGTCTTCACCGGCGGCCACGGCCCAGCTCTGGTTGCTGGCGTTGCCCAGGTCGAACGCCACCCGCACGTTGGGGAAGTACACCTGGTTCATGGCGACTTCGTTGGAGTCCACCAGGGTCAGGTCGATTTGCCCTTCGTCGACCATGCGCAGCAGGTCGACCACCTCGACGGCGTCGGACTCTTCGTATTCGATGGCAGGGTTCTGCTTTTT
Organism: Pseudomonas sp. R11-23-07; assembly: GCF_003852295.1. Classification (NCBI taxonomy): domain Bacteria; kingdom Pseudomonadati; phylum Pseudomonadota; class Gammaproteobacteria; order Pseudomonadales; family Pseudomonadaceae; genus Pseudomonas; species Pseudomonas sp. R11-23-07. The sequence goes on along the minus strand of NZ_CP027761.1, from coordinate 4,528,908 downwards.
CAGCGCCGCCAACTGCTCGGCGTGGGTGCTGCCCTTGAGCACCATGATCTTCTTGCCGACCAGGTCCGCCGCATTGGTGGGCCGCGATTGGCCGTTGCGGTAGATGATCTGCGGCGTGACTTCGAGGTACGGGTGAGAGAAGCGCACCTGTTGCTGGCGCTGTTCGCTGCTGACCAGGCCGGCGGCGGCCAGCACCGGGCCGTTGGGCTTGCCCAGCTGACCGAACAGGTCATCGAGATTGTCGGCGGTTTCGATTTTAAGCGTAACGCCCAGGTCATCGGCAAAGCGCTTGACCAGCTCGTATTCGAAACCGGTTTCACCGTTGCGGTCCTGGAAATACGTCGCCGGGCTGTTCCGGGTAACCACCCGCAATACGCCATCCTCCTTGATTCGCTCGAGCGTGCTGGGTTTATCAACACAGGCGCTGAGCATCAGGAAGAGTCCGGTGGCGATGAGCCATTTGGCGCATCGCGGGCGCAAAACAGTTGGGGAGAACATCTGCGCAGTATACGCAAACGGCCCACGGCGCCATATCTCGACAGCGGTGGACTTGTCTGCTAGCGCCGCCAAAACTGTGCTGCACCCCGCAGAAACGTGGCTTGGCGCCCGATTGTGACGGTTAAAATATCTGCGCCCGATGCCGGGGAACACCCCAGGGCCCCGTGCAAACCGTGCCAACTGACGTTCGGCAGCGGCCAACGGTAGCGTTTCGGGTGCCGTTGGCGAAGGTTTACGCTAGAATGCACGGCCTCAAAGCACACCCCTTCCCGAGGCTGTCCCGAAGATGTTGATCCTGCGCGGCGCTCCTGCCCTTTCTGCCTTTCGCCACAGCAAACTCCTCAAGCAACTGAGCCAGAAGGTTCCAGCTGTTACAGGCTTGTATGCTGAATTTGCTCACTTCGCCGACGTAGCCGGCGTCTTGACCGCCGACGAACAGCAAGTGCTCGCACGCCTTCTGAAGTACGGCCCCAGCGTTCCGGTTCAAGAGCCGACCGGCCGCTTGTTCCTGGTTCTGCCAAGGTTCGGCACCATCTCGCCCTGGTCGAGCAAGGCCAGCGACATCGCCCGTAACTGCGGCCTTTCGAGCATCCAGCGCCTGGAGCGTGGTATCGCGTTCTACGTTGCCGGGCAGTTCAGCGATGCCGAGGCCGAGCTGATCGCCAGCAGCCTGCACGACCGCATGACCCAGATCATCGTCAGCCAGCTGGAACAGGCTGCCGGCCTGTTCAGCCACGCCGAACCCAAGCCGCTGACCGCGATTGACGTACTGGGCGGTGGCCGCGCCGCCCTCGAGAAGGCCAACACCGAATTGGGCCTGGCCCTGGCCGAAGACGAGATCGACTACCTGGTCAACGCTTTCATCGGCTTGAAGCGCAACCCGCACGACATCGAGCTGATGATGTTTGCGCAGGCCAACTCCGAGCATTGCCGTCACAAGATCTTCAACGCCAGTTGGGACATTGATGGCGAAAGCCAGGAAAAAAGCCTGTTCGGCATGATCAAGAACACCTACGTGATGCACAGCGAAGGGGTTCTGTCGGCTTATAAGGACAACGCCTCGGTGATCGTCGGCTCCGTCGCCGGCCGCTTCTTCCCGGACCCTGAAACCCGCCAGTACGGCGCGGTGCAGGAACCGGTGCACATCCTGATGAAGGTCGAGACCCACAACCACCCGACCGCGATTGCCCCGTTCCCCGGCGCAGCCACCGGTTCCGGCGGCGAGATCCGCGACGAAGGCGCTACCGGCCGTGGCGCCAAGCCCAAGGCGGGCCTCACCGGTTTCACCGTGTCCAACCTGCAGATCCCAGGCTTCGAACAGCCGTGGGAAGTGCCGTACGGCAAGCCCGAGCGCATCGTCACCGCGCTGGACATCATGATCGAAGGCCCGCTCGGCGGCGCCGCGTTCAACAACGAATTCGGGCGTCCGGCACTGACCGGCTATTTCCGTACCTTCGAGCAGTCCATCACCACCCCGCGTGGCGACGAAGTGCGCGGCTACCACAAGCCGATCATGTTGGCCGGCGGCATGGGCAACATCCGTGAAGAACACGTCAAGAAAGGCGAAATCCTGGTCGGCTCCAAGCTGATCGTGCTCGGCGGCCCGGCGATGCTGATCGGCCTGGGCGGCGGCGCGGCTTCCTCCATGGCCACCGGCACCAGCTCGGCCGACCTCGACTTCGCCTCGGTACAGCGCGAAAACCCGGAGATGGAGCGTCGCTGCCAGGAAGTCATCGACCGTTGCTGGCAATTGGGTGACAAGAACCCGATCAGCTTCATCCACGACGTCGGTGCCGGTGGCTTGTCCAACGCGTTCCCGGAACTGGTCAACGATGGCGAGCGCGGTGGCCGTTTCGAACTGCGCAACATTCCAAACGACGAGCCGGGCATGGCCCCGCACGAAATCTGGAGCAACGAATCCCAGGAACGTTACGTGCTGGCGGTCGGCCCTGAAGACTTTGCGCGCTTCCAGGCCATCTGCGAGCGCGAGCGCTGCCCGTTTGCCGTGGTCGGCGAAGCCACTGCCGAGCCACAACTGACGGTGACCGACAGCCACTTCGGCAACAGCCCGGTGGACATGCCGCTGGAAGTGCTGCTGGGCAAAGCCCCGCGCATGCACCGTTCGGCGGTACGTGAAGCCGAGCTGGGCGATGATTTCGACCCAAGCACCCTGGAACTGGCCGACAGCATCGAACGCGTGCTGCACCACCCGGCCGTGGCGAGCAAAAGCTTCCTGATCACCATCGGCGACCGCACCATCACCGGCCTGGTGGCCCGTGACCAAATGGTCGGCCCGTGGCAGGTACCGGTGGCCGACGTTGCCGTCACCGCCACCAGCTTCGACGTCTACACCGGTGAAGCCATGGCCATGGGCGAACGCACGCCGCTGGCCCTGCTGGACGCGCCGGCGTCGGGCCGCATGGCCATCGGCGAAACCCTCACCAACATTGCGGCCTCGCGCATCGGCAAGCTGTCCGACATCAAGCTGTCGGCCAACTGGATGTCCGCAGCCGGCCACCCCGGTGAAGACGCGCGTCTGTACGACACCGTCAAGGCCGTCGGCATGGAGCTGTGCCCTGAGCTGGGGATCACCATTCCGGTGGGCAAGGACTCCATGTCCATGGCCACTCGCTGGAATGAAGACGGCACCGACAAGAGCGTCACCTCGCCGCTGTCGCTGATCGTTACCGGGTTCGCACCGGTCACCGATATTCGCCAGACCCTGACCCCGCAACTGCGCATGGACAAGGGCACCACCGACCTGATCCTGATCGACCTGGGCCGTGGCCAGAACCGCATGGGCGCCTCGATCCTGGCGCAGACCCACGGCAAGCTCGGCAAGCACGCGCCGGACGTCGACGACGCTGAAGACCTGAAAGCCTTCTTCGCCGTGATCCAGGGCCTCAATGCCGACGGCCACCTGCTGGCTTACCACGACCGTTCCGACGGCGGCTTGCTGACCAGCGTGGTCGAGATGGCGTTTGCCGGTCACTGCGGCCTGAACATCGTGCTCGACAGCGTTGCCGAGGATGCTGCCGAAATCAACGGCATCCTGTTCAACGAAGAGCTGGGTGCGGTGATCCAGGTGCGTCAGGACGCGACTCCAGACGTTCTGGCACAGTTCAGCGCCGCTGGCTTGGCTGAGTGCGTGGCGGTGATCGGTCAGCCGATCAACAACGGCGAAGTGAATATCTCGTTCAACGGTGACACGGTCTTTACCGGCCAGCGCCGCCTGCTGCAACGCCAGTGGTCCGAGACCAGCTACCAGATCCAGCGCCTGCGCGACAACGCCGACTGCGCCGAGCAGGAATTCGACGTGATCCTGGAAGAAGACAACCCGGGCCTGAGCACCATGCTCAGCTTCGACGTCAACCAGGACATCTCCGCGCCCTACATCAAGAAAGGCATTCGCCCACAGGTTGCCGTGCTGCGTGAGCAGGGCGTCAACGGCCAGGTGGAAATGGCGGCGGCGTTCGACCGTGCCGGCTTCAATGCGATCGACGTGCACATGAGCGACATCCTCGCCGGCCGCGTTGACCTCAATGAGTTCAAAGGTCTGGTGGCCTGCGGTGGTTTCTCCTACGGCGACGTGTTGGGTGCCGGTGAAGGCTGGGCCAAGTCGGCCCTGTTCAACAGCCGTGCCCGCGATGCGTTCCAGGGCTTCTTCGAGCGCAACGACAGCTTCACCCTGGGTGTGTGCAACGGTTGCCAGATGATGTCCAACCTCAGCGAACTGATCCCGGGCAGCGAGTTCTGGCCGCACTTTGTGCGTAACCGTTCCGAGCAGTTCGAAGCCCGTGTCGCTATGGTGCAGGTGCAGGAATCCAACTCGATCTTCCTGCAAGGCATGGCCGGTTCGCGCATGCCGATCGCCATCGCCCACGGTGAAGGCCATGCCGAGTTCGCCAGCGAAGAAGCCCTGCTCGAAGCCGACCTGTCCGGCACCGTGGCCCTGCGTTTCGTCGACAACCACGGCAAGGTCACCGAGAACTACCCGGCCAACCCGAACGGCTCGCCGCGCGGGATCACCGGCCTCACCAGCCGCGACGGCCGCGTGACCATCATGATGCCGCACCCGGAGCGCGTATTCCGCGCCGTGCAGAACTCGTGGCGCCCGGAAGAGTGGAACGAAGACGGCGCCTGGATGCGCATGTTCCGCAACGCCCGCGTTTGGGTGAACTAAGGCGGTGTACAAGCTTGCCTTCTTTGTTCCCGACAGCCACGTGGAGACGGTGAAAACCGCCGTCTTCGCCGCCGGCGGCGGGCGCATCGGCACCTACGACAGCTGCGCCTGGCAGGTGCTGGGCCGCGGCCAGTTCCGGCCAATGGACGGCAGCCAGCCGTTTATCGGTCAGGTCGGGCAGGTTGAAGTGGTCCAGGAATGGAAAGTTGAATTGGTAGTGGCGGATGAGTTGATCGTGGCGGTAGTGGCCGCGTTGAAGCTCAACCATCCCTATGAAACACCCGCGTATGAGGTGTGGCAGTTGGCGGATTTTTGATCCGGTAGCTGTAAAAACAAAAAACCACTGGCCTGATTGGCCAGTGGTTTTTTATTAGGCGTCATTTACCAATAGTCCTTCCTCCCGTGGCGCTTGATTGAACGAGTGACGCTCAGAAACAGCGGTTCGGCCAGCCTGGGGCTGATACGGCTGTAGTAGATTGGGAGAATATTCTCCTTCGGTTGTACGGCCAGGCTAGCAAAGCTCAGGTAGCGCTGTTCCGGCAATTTCAGATGGGCGGCGTTGAACTGAGGGTTGGCGGTATCAGCCGCTGAATAGTGGAAGTGAGCATAGGCCAGCACCTGCCGGTTTTTTTTATGAATCACATACTCTTGCAGGTAGTCGTTTTCTGACTTGAGTTTGACCCGTCCTTCTATAAGGGAAATGTCGATTTCCCCTTGAGCCTTCAAGTATTCAATCCCCGCTTCGTTGGGTAGATTGCGCTCGATGATGGCAACTCGAAGCAATCGACCTTGCTCCCGCAGGCCGGTGGCATCCTGGGTCAGCTTATCGACCAGCTGTTCGTCGGCCGCTTTTTTTCTTGCTGGATCTTGCGCCCAGATGTCACGAATTTTCCCTGCCACCTCATCCATTGCATCGGCCAGGCGAGCCAGGTGTGCCTCGGTACTGTTCGGTGTTTTGGATTTCAGTGATTCTTTTTGCTCTCGACTTATCGTGGAGGGGCCCTTGGACAGCAAATCTCTTGCGTCAGCCAGCAGTTTTTTCAGCGACCGAGCGGGTCTGAAGGACGGTTTTTTGGGCTCGATATTCTCCTCCCACTCCTCCGTCGTAGCGTTCTTGCGAAAACTGATCACCGGCTGGTTATCGACAGGTCCGATAACATCCATGATTTCTACGTCCAACTCCGGGGTGCGCTCGCGCTCCTGGCCGACCCAGACCCGCTGTTTACGGTCACGTATCACTCGCTTGCCTGGGCTCAGGCTCGGAGTTGGTGTCGGTTGCCGTTCAGGGATGTGCGATTGCTCACTGATGGCTAAGGCCAGATCCTGTTCCGCCATCTGCCTTACTTTGTCGATCTGGCGCCAGAGCCCCATTAAATGCCCAGGGTCTATCAGTCCCGATTGGGCCTGCTTATAGTAAATCAGCCAGGACTGGGTATCCGTGTACTCATGAATGAGTTTTTCAAGCCCGCTAATCCGTAGCTCAGGCGAGACGAGGCCAGGGGCTTGCACGTACTTTTGCGACGCGGTGGCCAGCATCACGCTGTCGCATAACTGCTTGAGGTGCACAAAATCATCAAACTCTTCGGGCAGCGGTGGTCGCCTCAAAATCAGGCTCTTGTACACGTCCAATTGTGCGAACATCCAGTCAAGCGGTGCTGCCTGTACTGGATCCTGTGCCAACGTGCTGCGTGACAGATCAAAACCGGGGACGGACATCAGCTGCTGCAGGTTGTTTTTTTCCAGCGTGCTCAACTCAATCAGTCGGTCGTTAAAACCCGCAACCTTGCCCAGGTAGTCCTGTATGTTTTTATGAGCCGCCTGGGCGGTGCCCTCGTCGGTCTCATCGAGTTGTTCCAGCCACTGATTCTGAACCGCTTTCGACGGAGCAGCGTCGTGGCGCTCCTGAATGACTACAGCCATTTGATGCCGCAGGTTGTCTACCAGGGCTTCCTGTTGCTGTATCAGTTCCTGCTCGAACCCGGGGAGGGGCTGGTTGTGGTTTTTTGCGTACAGCAGATCCAACTTCTCGAATTGAAAACGCATCTGTTCCTCGAGCTTGCTGACGAGGCTCGCCCTGATTGCCGGCCGTTGCTGTATGGAAAGCGCGGGGTTTTCATCGAGTGTGGAGGCTATCTGCACGGCCCGTTCAGCCGTCATCAACCGGGCTGTCACATCGTGGTATCTGTTTTGCAGCTCTTGATTGTAGTGCTGGATTTGCGCTCGCCGGGCCGCCACTGTTTTTTTCGGCCCAGCGCCGCGCAAGCGCATCTGCAAATCAATGGTCCACACCCCCCTGTTATTGCGCCTGATCCAAGGGCCCCAGCGTCCCGGTTGTTTGAGGTCGACCACTCGTAAATGCCCCTCGAACTTCTTGACGGCGTACAGTGCCCCTTGAAGGACTGCGAGATGATGCGGTTCTGCTCCGGTAACGGGTCTGCTGACCAGACCTCTCAGTGGCCCGGTTCTTTCAACGTTTTTGAGAATGTCCGGTGACTGTTCACCCGCAGCCGGTCGCCACTTGAAGGTTTCCAATGCTGTTTTCAGCCTCCCCGTCGGTTGACCGGATGGATCGGACCAGGACAAATTCATCTCTGTTATGTCTGCATGCAGACGCTGCCACGCAAATGCCGATGGAGTTTTTTTCTGATGCACGGGCGGACTGAAGTCGCTTTCTATAAGTCTGGGCCTGATGGGCATTTTTGCGGGATTCACCGCCAGGCGCTCGTCCAGCGTCAGTGCATGATTCAGCAGCAACGCCGACATACTGGAGAGCAGCTCTGCCAGTGCATCGGCCCGGGCTGTTGGATCAGCCTCTTGCGGTAATCTCACGTACGTGTGCAGGCTGCTCAGCAATGTGTACAGCCATCCAGCCGTCGCCACCGGGCCCCTTATCAGCGGTAAAAAGGCGCCGAACACCTGCCATAGATCATTCTTGAAGAGTGTCCAGCGCAACGCTTCATTGGAGGTCGACTGTTTTTCCGCGCGCTGCCACAGGCTCCTGGCGTTTTCATCAAATACGCTGGCCAGGAAATCCCCCGACACGGGTGTATCACTGAGCAATACCGGGCTGGGGGTAAATAGCGGCTCATGTTCATCGCCTTGCAGAAAGCGCTGGGTGTGGGGCTGCATAAACCCGCCGTTACGGAACAACGCTCGATCTTGCTCGGAGAAGCTCTCCAATACCGCCCCTTGTAAAGTGCTATCGCCTTGAGCAATTGCCTGGAGCAGTGCTTCCCGGCTGGGAAATTGGCGCAGGGCTTCAGTGTGGCCAGGGCGATAGAGAATATGCGGCAGCGTGCTGTTGTCACGGGGGCCAATCACAAACATATTGCCGGCCCTGTGTGCAGCACTTCCCTCGTAGGTCAGGAATGCCAGGGGGCGCGCGACGATGGCTTCGCCGTCGACCTGACGCTGTGCCGGTTCATCCGCCAGCAGCGCCCGGACTACCTGAAAGCCGGAAAACGTGACGCCTTGCCGCTTGCTGAGGCAATACTCCAGCGCCTGCAAGGGCAACTGGACGGTCATTTGGTCGATAAACAACCGCCGGCGCCGACCGGACTCGACCGCGTTCATAATCAAGCGGTCCTTGAGGAGTGCCGGATAGTGCCGGCCTACATTGACGGTTTCGATCAGTTTCTTGAGGTAGGTCGGCTTGAGCCACCAATCGGGCACGTAACCGGGTTCTGCCTGATTACTGATCTCTACACGGGCATAGGGCGTAGCGAAAGGGTTTTCCAGCGCAGATTGCGTCAGGGTCAGAACAGTTTGCTGCGTCCAGCCCACCGTCCCACCCTGGGTTCGGGTAAAGGTCAGCCGGTAGTCGCCCGGGTTAATGAGTACTTCCTGTGGATAATCCAGCGCCATCTGGCGTTGCAGGGCCTTGCGGGCATACACATCAATCGGGTCAAGCCCATCCATGAATCCGGCCCCGGCTGTGCGTTGTTGCACCTGAGTCAGTCGGGAAAGCAACTGACCATAGGTGAGGCGATCAGCGATCGAGGCGGTCTGCAACCAGAGAGGTAGTTGCTCCTCATTGATCAACGGGGTGTTGCGGTCGGGATCGAACCAGGCCAGTGGGTCGGTGAGGTCCTTGAACAGTTGCTCATAGTCGGCGATTTCGGCGTATTGCGACCAGTCAATGCGGGCCAAGTCCCTGAGTTGCTTTTCCAGCAGGCTTTGCGCCAGGTAATCGAAGGGGTTGCTATCAATCTCCTTGAGGACCCACTGGATCGACAGCCCCGGGGTGTACTCGCTCATATAGCGGGGTAACAAGGCGCCCACATCCGCCAACTGATCGAGTTTCAACAGCTGAATGGGCGGAATGTAGACGAGGACAACCTCCTGCTGGTTTACCTGTCGGCGCAGTACCAGCAGGGGAGGCCACTGGCCGGGTTGCCCTTCACTGGCGGCATACACCTGATAGAACCGCAGCCCGTTACTGTCCCACGTAGTTCCTGTGCGGTTTGCCTGACGTGTGACGTACGCCTCGTCCCCCAACAGCATCTCCCGCTCCAACGCGTTTAACGGCGGATTCTGCCGTGCCCGCTGTAAACCCAAGTGCAGATGATTGCTTACGGCCCGCCAGCGTGTCAGTGAGGCATTCGCGGGCACTGCAGCGTTCCAATACGCTACCAAATGGGAAGTAAACGCCTTTCCCAACTCGGGTGCCAAGGTGTTGAGCATGAGTTCGATGTCATCAATCGACACGGCTTCGGTCCCCGTCGTTGACACCGGTCGCGAGGTTGTCGAACTGGCTAGCAAACGATGGTGCCCAGGCGTGTAATTCAACGGCTCTCGACTCATGCAGCGCCGAATCAGGGCATCACTCAAGGTTTGAAGTTGACTGAAGCCTGGTCCCGCGCCCTCCCGTTGCACCCCCACCCACAGGTCGCTCGCTTGTAACGAGTTGCCCATCGCCCAGTCCTTGATCCACTCCTGGAGCAATGACTGAGCCACCGCCGTCAGCCGCGGTCGGGCGGCAAATAATGGTGATAGATAGTCGCGTGATGCGTGGGCCTGTTGAATCGCTGGAGAGAGTTCTAACGTAGTGCGCATGCCAATCTTCCCTGTTGGTTGATGCGTCTAACGTAGACGGGCGGATAGCGCATCGAGCGGTAGATAGATGCTCGGCAAAGGCGCAGATGGCGGATATTTGTAGGGTCGATGTTGCCGACGATTGCTCTCCAAACAGCGGAGAGCAATCGAAAAAGCAAGTTACGGTGCTGGTTCGGGTCTTAGACCTGGATATATTTGGAGTGACTTGATCAGGGCGTCCTCGGAGTCGAAGCGTCGCTGCTCCATATTCCATCGAGTAATAAAATACTTCCCTGCATCGTCTTTCTGAATGGCTGTAACCATAACGCCATCGTTACGGGAGAGGTGTATCAAATTAGCCTCGGTTTCCGATGGCCGTTCGATCACGTAGTGCCCGGTTTTTTTCAACCATGTCCTTTTTGCAGGTACAACAGGCGCCGGCGTCAGTTGCAGGTCCCTTGTCACTTTGTAGATCAGGTCTTTCTGGTATTTGAAGCGCTCATGGGCCATACCCTCCAGATCAATGAAGAACAGACCGGTATCGTCTATCTGAATAGGCGTAGAGATGATGCCCTCGGCGGCGGAGTAGCGCAGCAGATTGGTCTCAGGGTCCGATAGGCGTTCGATCAGGTAGTGGCGCGGGTCTTTCAAGGTTGACCTGTCGACGGGAACATCGGGGATACGTGCTGGCTGTCCGACAATGACCTCCTCCAGTTTGAAGTCGTTACGCAATGCGCTCCGGCCCTTTATGCTATCCAGTGTTTCCCAGTGACCGAGGTGAATTTTTTTGCCCAGGCCAGGCGCAACATCACGGACGTTCAGGCTGACCGTCGTCAGTAACTCTGCCAGCCCAGGTACCCCTGCGTAGAAATTGGCATGTGAGTTGCCGACGAAAGCGATCCATTTATGCGGCCCATGCGCCGCCTGGTCAGCGTGTATGACCCGTGAGGCAAAATAATTGAACATCTTGGTCCGGGCGTCGTCGGGCATTCCCTTGAGGTTATAGCTGGCGACGCAGTCCAGGGCTCTGATACGGATGCCGTATTTGCTGGCGGCTTGGTAGACCTCCGTGTAGGTGTGAGGGCCGGCATGACGGAAGTGCATGTGGCCTATGTCCTGTTGTTTCAGGTATCTCTTGAGGTTGTCAGGAAGCTGTTGGGTTTTAAGAAACACCTCCAGTTCGGCCTGATGAAGGTCGGTATACAGATGTTCGACATAGAGTGTCTTGAAACCCAACTTCTTGATGGTTTCCATCTGTGTTATCAGCAGTTTTTTGCTCGACTCCATGCCGTGGGGTTCACCCAGCACAAGCCCTGGCAAGGAACTGTCGCTGATCTGTTTCAGAAAAGATTCAGGTGTGGTGTTGTCCGTTATGGTGGGCAACGTCGGTCGAGAGGGGGGAGTGTAGTCGGTAAAGAACTCTTCAGCCTTGACGTGCAGCCGGGTTCGCGCCTCGATAAAAGTGTCGAAAGCAGCCCCCTTTACCCCGCCACGAGGACGGTAAACGGGATCCAGGCCACGGCGGCTGCTGTAATCCAGGCGAATAATTTCATCTCTCATGGAGACAGGGATGTCAAACTCGTTGGCATTGAGCACCGAGGATGATGTGCCGGCCACCGGGTCGACTTGTCCTGCGCTGACGCCGCCAGCCTTCGGCTCGATAGGGGCGGGCGCTTTGTAGGATGTTTGCAGTGTCATTCGATAGTCTCCCCTGGCTGAAGGGTCACCCGGTATCGATCCGGGGGTGTCTGCCCAGATACCCACGGGCTGGTTCGGGCCGATGTCCTCAACCCGCAGGGCGACGGCATTTTGCAGGTCCGCCAGGCCAGGTGTCTCATTGAACGTACGCAGGCGGGATGAATCCACGAGTGCGACCCAACGCTCGTCGGGCTCGGTGAGGGCATCCGCTTCGATGGCGCGGTGGGAGTAGAAGTTTCTGATGGCGTTGTCCCGCGGCGTGGTCGGGGAGGTATCGCCCATTTGCAGGGCATCCTCCAGGTGGTAGGAGGTCGAGGCGTCCAGCGCCTTGATCTTGATGCCCTTCTCGCGCGCCTTGCGTACCAGGGCCAGGTAGGAGTATTCGGCGTTCTCGGCGAAGCCCACGGTTTTGTCGAGGTTCTTCAAGTGCCGCTCAATATGCTTCCATGATTTGCCGCGATTAAGCTTCTCCAGCTTGGGTCGAAACACATCGCCGGGCAGGTATTCCACATAGAGACGCTTGAAACCGTTTTCGATCAACGCATCCATCTGCTCAATCAGCAATTGCTTGCTGGCGATAGAGCCGGGGACCGCGCCGATGACCAGGTTCTGGTTTGCGGCAAAAGCATCGCTGGCAATCAATTGTGGGAACTGAGTGTTGGCCTCGACAGCAAGGGCGTCGGCTCGTGGCGCGAGAGGGTCGAGGTATTTGAAGAAATTCTGGGCGTCCTTCGTCAGACGTTCGACTTGTTGTTTATAAATGTTGAGCGCAGGTGCCAGCTGTGCTGCGGCGACACTGGGGAGCAGGCCAGGATCGCTGAACCACTCGTCTGCGCGTTGCCGCATGGCGGCACCGATGTCCGGGTCCAGTACGCGCTCAACATCGCGCCAGTGTTTGGCTGGCATCTCATAGTTTTTCAGCGTGTCAGGTGCTTCAGGCAGTTTTTCATACTTGGGTGCTCCGCCAGTGACGCCGGTACGTGTCCAGACCCCTTGTGCGTTTGGCGCTGCCACACGGGTGGTAGAGACCAGTTGCCCGCTGATCGGGTCGAGGCGATACAACAAGTAGCGACCGATCTCATCCGGCGTCTTTTTGGCCCAAAGGAATTCACTGTCAAACAGCACTCTTTGCATGTCAGCGGTTGGGAGTGGCGCAGGTTCCAATTGCTGGATCAGCTTCATGACCGGGTTCTGTGGGGCTCTTCTCGCGACCTGGCGCAAAGCCGGTTTGCTTAGCTGCTCCAGTGACGCGAGGGCCGGGCGCAGATCGGTGAAGGCTGCGCCGGCACTGTTGAGCAGATAGCCTATCAAGTGTTTCAGGGCACCTGCGTCATCGCCCTGATGGTAAGCGTGCAAGGCCAGCATGCCGTCCTTGAAAGCCAGCAGCATCCCCAAACTCAGGCTCAGCGCCGGAAACGGGGCCGTGGCAACGGCGCTCACCCACTCCACGCAGGTCCACAGGATGCCGGCGATCATTTGGGTACGATTGACGGTGGTTGCTTGCACGTCATCGATTTTGCGCTGCAGCTTCATGTCATACAGCAGCCGGCGCAGGTCAAGTACTGGAGGTATGGCGCGGGTCGAGTCGTAACGCGCTGGGCTGGCGGTGGTTTTATCCAGGTTTTCAGGCAGCTGTTTTTGCGCTTCCTCCAGGAATGTGCGCACGCGTGTCCGGGACGGCACACCGACGCGGCTGGTGAGGTAGGTGATCATGCCGGGTAGCTTTTTCAGCAGGTAGTTGAACTGCCGGGCCTCGCGAAAGCTGATGCCATCTGGCGCTTGCGGTGTGTAGAGCAGCACGGGGTTATCGCCGTGGCTGAACAGGTAGGTATCGATGATCCATTCGCCGTCGATCAGAAGTCGGTGGATCGCATAATTGCCGCGTGTCTGTGTCGAAGTCTCGCCCATGCTGGCGATACTTTGGTTCAGCCATATCAGGTCAACGTCGGCAATATCTCCTTGCAGGCGGCTTTCAAGGGCGGCGGTTTGCAACTGCAATTGGGTGATGGCCAGTGTCGCGTTACGCCGAAAGCTGTAGCCCGCACTGGCCCTGTCGAGCAATTTCGCTTTGAGTTCGTTGATGTAGCGCGCGCCGATCCACACGCCAGTGACCGAGCGTGCGACCTTTTCGGCGGTCAGTGGGCTGATATCAATGCCTTGCGGGCCTTTGAAGCGGGCTGATCGAGAGAATTTCTGGTCGAGAAAACCCACGCCTTCGCTGTAGCCGTCGCGATAAAGTTCAGTGTAAGTCAGGGGGGGTGGGGTCAACTTGCCCAGCACTGCCGCAGGTGAGTAGGCCCACACCGTATCGGGATCAACATCGTTTTGCCTGCGCCCCAGCAGCTCGTTCAGCTTCTTTTTCGCCTGTTCATGCAGGTAGTCGGAAAAGCTTGGGTAGCGCGCTTCGGACAACGGCAAATCGTTGTAGATGCGCAAGGCGTGGCGGGAATCTTCGGCCAGTTGCAACAGTTTCCGGCGGTTGTCGGTGCTGGTGGAGCGAAACCAGTTCGGTGTGCCGAGTGCGTAGTCGTCGATACGGGTTGCCAAGACGTGGGCTGACATTGCCTTGAGGCAATCGGCATGACTGCCGATATTGTTGAAAGCCACCTCGTTGTATTCCTGGGCGTGGGGCTTGAAGCTCAGGCCGCTCAAGACACGTTTCATGGCCGGGCGAAAACGCAGGGGGACCCTTTTGATCAGATAGTCGGTCAACGTGCCTGGCGGTTCTCTGTGGCCGTTGTCCAGGCTCCAGCCGAGGATATGGTTCTGGCAGGCGATTTCGCTGTCAAATGCTTGGAATTGCTGCTCTTGAGGCGCCTCGGGAGTACACAGCAACAGGCGCTTGACCACGCCGCTGGCATCGCTCTGACGCAATACCCACAAGTCTTGAAGTTGTGCCTCATGAAGTGAAAGTGTCGCGGCGCTCAGTTGGCTATCGCTGTCCTGGCGCAGGCTTTGAACCAGTTGGAAGTCGTCCTCGCGCAGGTGGCCCTGGAGCACTGCGGTATAGGCCAGTGCGTTGATCCGCTGATCGAGCATCTGTTCGATGGCGTGTCTGAGTTCGGGCTTCTTGTGCAGTTGTATTTGTATATCGCCAAACGCGATGCGCGGTTGCAGTGTGCTCAGCTGCTGCGCCAGCCAGGCCGGTGTCAGGTCGTCGTAGTCTTCGGGCAGGGGCGCGCCATTATAGAGAAGAGTGGTTTTTTCCAGGAAGTCGGAACCGGGCAACTCATCACCGGTGCGCAGGCCGCGCAGGGCCAGGTCGATCAGATTGCGGTCGTGTTCATACTCGCCGATAGGGGCGACATGGCGACGGGTGATGACCTGCAGGTGTTCCGGGTTCAGGTGGTGAATATCCAGGTCATCGCTCAGGCGTTCGAGCAGTTGATAACGAGCCAGGGTTTCAGGCGTGGCGACAGGGTTGAGCAGGTCGAGCATGTCCTGACGCGCTTCGTTATAGCGGGCCAGATGCTCGGCCAGGGTGGCTCGCCGGGTTTCGCTGGCGCTGCGATACCAGTCCGGGGCGCTGTTGCGCAGGTGGCGCTCCAGCAAGCGCTGAGCGCGCCACTCCAGACGGGCGTTGAGGTCGGGTAGGGCGCAGGTGATGGCGAGATCAAGGGCATCGATCAACTGCGCCGCGTCCTGTGTCGGGTTATCGATCAGGCTCAAGGCTCGGTCGATGTCCTGGGTGCGTTTGTCGAGCAGAGCGTTGTACGTGTGTTCGAACAGCGGTTCATCGGTTATGGGCGACAGTTCCAGCGGCCAGATCCCAGCGGGTGTCAGGGCGTGATAGCGCATAGGCAGCAGACTCATGAAGTCGCGATGCTGAGCCGTGTCATCCATGCCTTGCAGCAAATGGTTGTTGAGTTTATCCAGCGAGTCGAATGATTCGATTCCATGCGCAGGGGTGAACAGCATCACTGCGCCGACTGCCTGGCCTGGCGACAGGTCGGTCGCCAGCGGGCTGGATTTTTCGGTGAGTACAAAGGCACCGGCCAGTTCGACGACCTGTTCCTGGTAGCGGAAAGTCAGTGCGTAAACGCCGGGACGTAGCGCTGGTCCCCGCGACACCTTTGCGAGGATTTTCTGTTCCTGCGGGTGTAACAGGCGATCCTGGACACCGAGGGCGGCTTCATGCTCAAGCGCGGTGAAGCCTGCGTTATAGGTCATGAAGGATTTGCGTGACTTACCGCCGATCTGCTCGGAGAGATCGAGGTCTTGTAGATGAGCGTTCAGCGTCGTCTTGAGCAGCGCAAGTTTTTGCGGTAAATCATGCGGCTCCAGTGCTTGATAAAACGCTCGGCTCTTGGTCAGAAACTGCTGCCGATAGCTTTTCAGGACGCCGTTCAGTGTTTCCAGATAAGCCAGTTCGGTTGAAGCTTTTTGCTCTGGCAGAAGCGGTCTTTCGATCTTGAGCAGGTGATTGCCAATCTGGTTGAGATTGCCTTTGATGCCTTCAACGGCCTGGGTGGTGGTGCTCACAGGAACGCTCTCCATGTTGGGACAAGAGTCCAGCATGGAGAGTCGTGCCCGTGGTCGGGCGGTAGATAGGTAGCGGTGTCAGACGCTGGAGCCTACCGAGCTGCGGCTGGAAAGCGCTTTGAGAGCGGCGCTTAAACCCTGGGCCGAATCACCCACCAACAGGTGCCAGATACCACCGTCGAGCTGACTCACACCCTGGCAACCCAGAGCCTTGAGCTGCTGCTCCGACAGCGCCTGATCATCGGCCAGTTGCAAGCGAATACGGGTCATGGCCACGCAGTCCAGTTGCAGCACATTGTCGCTGCCACCCAAGGCGTTCAGCCATTGCTCGGCCTGAGCGGTTGCGACGGTCGAGGTTTGAGGTTGCGTAGCCACGACCGGGGCCGGCGTATTGCCGGAGGTCGGCATCGCCAGGCGGATCTCGTCGGCAATGCTGTCAGCCATCGGCCCCACTACCACCTGCAAGCTGCCGCCGTTACCGGGGCGAACCACCGCCATCGCACCCAGGGCCTTGAGCTCGGCGTCCACGGCCTTGTTACGGTCCACCATGTCCAGGCGCAGGCGCGTGGTGCAAGCACCGACACTGAGCAGGTTGGCGGCACCGCCCAGGGCGCGAATGTAGGCACCGGCGCGCTGGTTGTCGGTCATAGCTTCGGTCTGCACCACCTGAATGTCTTCACGGCCAGGCGTTTTCAGGTTGAAGCGGCGGATACAGAAATCAAACACGGTGTAGTAGACCACCGCATAGGCCAGGCCCACCGGTATCACCAGCCAGCCATTGGTGGACTTGCCCCAGCCGAGGACCATGTCGATGAAGCCACCGGAGAAGGTAAAGCCCAGGTGAATGTTCAGCAGGTTGGTAATGGCCATCGACAGGCCGGTCAGCAGCGCATGCAGCAGATACAGGAACGGTGCGAGGAACATGAAGGCGAATTCGATCGGCTCGGTCACCCCCGTAAGGAACGAGGTCAGGGCCATCGACAGGAAGATCCCGCCCATCACCTTGCGGCGCTCCGGCAGGGCGTTGCGGTACATCGCCAGGCACGCGGCGGGCAAGCCGAACAGCATCACCGGGAACATGCCGGTCATGAACTGGCCGCCCTTCGGATCGCCGGCAAAATATCGAGTCAGATCGCCCGTCACCACCGCGCCCGTCACCGGGTCGGTAAAGCTGCCGAACACAAACCAGGCCATGTTGTTGAGGATGTGGTGCAGGCCGGTGACGATCAGCAGGCGGTTGAACACGCCAAACACGAACGCGCCGAGGCTGCCGCTTTCCATCAGCAACACGCCGAAGCTGTTGATGCCGTGTTGGATCGGCGGCCATATCAGCCCGAAGATCACCCCCAATCCCACTGCCGAAAACCCGGTGACAATCGGTACAAACCGTCGCCCGCCGAAGAACGCCAAGTACTCCGGCAGCTTGATGTCCTTGAAACGGTTATACAGCCCACCGGCCATCAGGCCACTGGCGATACCGGCGAGCATGCCCATGTTGATGGAGGTGTCCATCACCTTGAGCGTGGAGATCATCACCAGATAACCAATCGCCCCGGCCAGGCCGGCCGTGCCGTTATTGTCGCGGGCAAAGCCGACGGCGATGCCGATGGCGAAGATCAGCGCCAGGTTGGCGAAGATGGCCTGCCCGGCGTCGTGCATCACCGCGATGTTGAGCAAGTCGGTGTCGCCCAGTCGCAGCAAGAGGCCGGCGATCGGCAGGATCGCAATCGGCAGCATCAGTGCGCGGCCCAGGCGTTGCAGGCCTTCGATGAAATGTTGATACATGGCGTGTCTCCCTATTCTTGTTGTTGTCAGCTCAGCGGCCAGTGGTGTTGACAGGCGTGGCGAACGGCTTTGGCGCTGCTCAGGTCGAGCAACCCTTGGCTCAATTGCCGGCATTGCGCCGCGTCCAGGTGGCGGACGCGGTCCTTGATTTCGCCGATCTGCGGTGGGCTCACCGACAGCTCGCTGACGCCCAGGCCGACCAGCACCGGCGTGGCCAATGGGTCGGAGGCGAGTGCGCCACATACGCCGACCCAGCGCCCATGTTTCGCCGCACCGGCGCAGGTCTGGGCGATCAGCCGCAGCAAAGCCGGGTGCAGCGCATCGACGCGGGCGGCGAGGCCCGCGTGGTCGCGATCCATGGCCAGGGTGTACTGGGACAGGTCATTGGTGCCGATGGACAAGAAGTCCGCATGCTCGGCCAGTTGCTCAGCCATCAGCGCAGCGGCGGGCACTTCGATCATAACGCCCAGTTCGGGGCGCTGGGTCAGTGCCAGCTCCTCGCACAATTGATCCAGGCGCTGGCGGATATGCAGCAGCTCATCCACTTCGCTGACCATCGGCAGCAGTATGCGGCAACGCTGCAGCGGGCTGACTTGCAGCAACGCGCGCAGTTGCTGGTCGAGCAGTTCCGGGCGCACCTGGGCCAGGCGAATACCGCGCAGGCCCAGCACCGGGTTGGCTTCGACAGGCAGCGGCAGGTAATCGAGTTGCTTGTCGCCGCCCACGTCGATGGTGCGGATGATCACCGACTTGTCGCCCATGGCATCCAGCACGGCTTGATAAGCCTGGCGCTGCTCCTGTTCATCCGGCGCAGTGCGGCGGTCGACGAAGAGGAATTCGGTGCGCAGCAGGCCGACGCCGTCGGCGCCGTTTTCAAACGCCAGTTGAGCCTCGGCGCTGGAGGCGACGTTGGCGGCGATTTCAATGCTCACGCCATCGAGGGTGCGCGCCGGCAATCGGGCCTGGGCCTGTTGCTGCTGGCGGCGGACTTTCTGCGCATCGCGAATCTGATGGACTTCAGCATGGCGAGCATCGCTGGGCGCCAGTTCCAGGCGGCCATTGGCGGCGTCCAGCACCACGCGCTGGCCCTGGGGCACCTCGAGCAGCTCGGCACCCAGCGCCACCACGCAAGGCAAGCCTTTGCCCCGCGCCAGAATCGCGACGTGGGACGTGGCGCCGCCCTCGGCCATGCAGATTCCCACGGCTTGCTGCTTGCTCAGTTGCAGCAGGTCCGAGGGGGTGAGTTCATGGGCGCCGACAATCGATCCGGCGGGCAATTCGAAGTGCCAGGCTTCACCCAGCAATGCGCGCAATATGCGTTGTTGCAGGTCGCGCAGGTCGTTGGCGCGTTCGGCGAACAAGGGCTTGCCCAGTGCCAGCAATACCGCGCACTGGGCCTGGATCGCATCGCGCCAGGCATGGGTGGCGGCGCTGCCCTGGGCAATGGCGTCGGCAGCGGCTTGCAGCAATGCCGGGTCTTCCAGCAGCGCGAGGTGGGCGGCGAAGATCTCTTCTTCGTCGACGTTCTTGCGTTGGCGGGCGTGGTCCAGGGTGCTGCGGATTTCGCCGCGCACCTGCTCCAGTGCCGTGTCGAGACGCTGCTTTTGTTCGTCGGCCGAATGGTTACCGGTGTCTTCCGGCAGCTCGATGCCGGTCAGGCGAAACAGCGGGCCGCACACCAGGCCGGGGGCTGCGCACACGCCTTGCAACACATCGGTTTCCACACTGACGCGACGTGGTACGGCCGCCACTGCAGGAGCGTGGTGATCTTCGCGGATCGCCACGGACAACGCCGCGATCAACCCTTGCAGCGCCGCATCGGCATCGTTGCCACGGCAGGTCACGCGTACTTCGTCACCTTCGCCAATGCCCAAGCCCATCAAGCCAATCAGGCTGTCGCACGACGCCGACTTGTCAGCGAAGTGCAGGTGCGCCTGGCTGCTGAAACCCTGGGCGGTCTTGCGGATCAGCGCAGCAGGGCGCGCATGCAAACCGCCGCGATGGGTGACGCGAACGCTGGCGCTGGCTTCGGCGCTGGAGTTATCCACAGCCGCTTGAACGGGGGCGCCCGAACGCAGCGTCACCTGCATCAACGGCTCCCCGACCTTGACCGTGCTGAGCGGGCAGGGCGTCAGTTCGAAGCGGTCGCTGTTGGTCAGGATGATCAAGCTCACCAGGCTCTTGCACTGGCGCGCAATGCGGTCCAGGTCAAATTGCACCAGCGCCTGGCCCTGGCTCACCCGCGCGCCTTCCTTCACCAGCAAGGCAAAACCTTCGCCATTGAGTTCCACGGTGTCGATGCCGACATGCATCAGCACTTCGGCACCGTTGTCGGCGCGCAGGGTCAGCGCGTGCCCGGTGCGGGCGACGTGGATAATCACCCCGTCACACGGCGCGTGCAGGCAGTCATTCAACGGATCGATGGCAATACCGTCGCCCATGGCGCCGCTGGCGAACACTTCGTCGGGGACGCTGCCCAGGGCCAGCACCGGCCCACTCAAGGGGGCGCTAAGGGTCAGTCGGTTATTGTTGTTGGACATGGGCACGGTACTCATCAGGAAAACACGGCAATCGACTCAGTGAGTGCGAGTGACTTTGCTCAGGTGACGGGGCTGGTCGGGGTTCATGCCCCGGGCCTGCGCCAGGCCTGCCGCCATCACGTAAAAACTCTGGATGGCCAGGATCGGGTCCAGGCTCGGGTGTTCTGCGCGGCTCAGGGTCAGGTCGCGTTCGGCAACATCGTCCGGCGCGGCCAGCAACACACGGGCGCCGCGCTGGCGCATATCGGCGGCCAGGGTCAGCAGGCCGGCCTGCTCGGCGCCGCGTGGGGCGAACACCAGCAAGTGGTAGTCTGCGTCGATCAAGGCCATCGGCCCGTGGCGCACTTCGGCGCTGCTGAAGGCTTCGGCCTGGATCGCCGAGGTTTCCTTGAGCTTGAGCGCGGCTTCCTGGGCGACGGCAAAACCGGCGCCACGGCCGATCACCATCAAGCGCTGGCTGCCTTTGAGCGCCTCGATGGCTGCGCGCCAATCCTGTTTGGCCGCGTCACGCAGGCCGTCGGGCAGTGCGTTGCAGGCTTGCAGCAGGTCGGCTTCCTGGTTCCAGTGGCCGACCAGCATCGCGCTGGCGCTGAGCGTGGCGATAAAGCTCTTGGTGGCGGCCACGCTGAGTTCCGGCCCGGCACACAGCGGCACATGGAATTCACAGGCGGCTTGCAGCGGCGAGTCTTCGGCGTTGACCATCGAGATGCTCAAGGCCCCACGTTTGCGCAACAGGCGCAGGCTGTTGACCAGGTCCGGGCTTTGCCCCGATTGCGAGAAACCAAACGCCACCTGGCCACTGACTTTCATCGGCGCCTGCAACAAGGTCACCACCGACATCGGCAACGACGCCACCGGAATCCCCACATGCTGCATGGCCAGGTAGGCGAAGTAGCTGGCGGCATGGTCCGAGCTGCCCCGCGCAACGGTCATTGCCACTTGCGGCGGCTGGCGGCGCAGGCGACCGGCGACGTCTTCGAGTATCGGCTCCAGGCGTTGCAGTTGCGCCGCGACGGCGTCACAGGAGGCCAGCGCCTCTTCAAGCATTTTTGAAGTCAATGGCTTCTCCTTCGACCATTACGTCGGTGAGTGTCAGGGAGCGGTCCAGGCGCACGCAGTCGGCAAAGCTGCCGGGTTGCAGGCGGCCGCGTTCTTCCAGGCCCAGGTAGTCCGCAGGAAATTGCGACAGGCGTTGTGAGGCTTCGCTGATCGGCAGGCCGATCTTCACCAGGTTGCGCAGCGCCTGGTCCATGGTCAGAGTGCTGCCGGCCAGGGTGCCGTCCGCCAGGCGCACGCCGCCCAGGCACTTGGTCACGGTGTGGCTGCCCAGCTTGTATTCGCCATCGGGCATGCCGGCGGCGGCGGTGGAGTCGGTGACGCAATACAGGCACGGGATCGAGCGCAACGCCACGCGCATGGCACCGGGGTGTACGTGCAGCAGGTCGGGAATCAACTCGGCGTAGGTGGCGTGGGCCAGCGCGGCGCCGACGATGCCCGGCTCGCGGTGATGCAGCGGGCTCATGGCGTTGTACAAATGGGTAAAGCTGGTGGCGCCGGCGGCGAGGGCGGCCACGCCTTCTTCATAACTGCCCAGGGTGTGGCCGATCTGCATGCGCACGCCGCGTTGGCTGAGGGCGCGGATCAGAGCGTCGTGGCCGGCGATTTCCGGCGCGATGGTAATCACCCGGATCGGCGCCAGGCGCAGGTAGGCTTCAACTTCGGCCATCAAGGCGGTGTGGGCGAAGTTGGGTTGGGCGCCGAGTTTTCCCGGATTGATGTAGGGGCCTTCCAGATGTACCCCGAGCACGCGAGCGCTGCCGGTAGGACGCTGCGCGCAGAAGGTGCCGAGCTGGCCGAGTACGCGGGAGATTTCGTCGACCGGCGCGGTCATGGTAGTGGCCAGCAGCGAGGTGGTACCAAATCGCACATGGGTGCGGGTGATGGTCTCGAAGGCCTCGACGCCTTCCATGATGTCTTTGCCGCCGCCGCCGTGCACATGCAGGTCGATAAAGCCGGGCAGCAGGTAGGGCAGGTCGTTGTCGGCCGGATTGCAAGGCGTGCCTTCGATGGCGACGACCTTGCCGTGCTCGTGCACCAGGCGGCCGCGGATCCAGCCGCTGGGCGTAAGGATGTTGTCTTCGGACATGGGCAGTTCTCTAAAGCCGCGACGCGGCGGCAAGTCTTACCTACGCAGCTCTGCGACAAAGTCGTAGTAGTCGTTGCGGCAATAGGTGTCGGTGATTTCTATGGGGGTGTTATCCAGCGTGTAGCCGACCCGGGTCATCAGCAGCATGGCGGTGCCGGGGGCGATGCCCACCAGCTTGGCGAATTCATCCGATGCGTTGATCGCCTGTACATGCTGGAGGGCGCGGACGATGGGCTTGCCGATACTGTCGAAGTATTCGTACAGCGAGCTGCCCAAGGCCTGCGGCTGTGGCAGCACCGAAGCGGGAACAGCGGTCATTTCAATGGCCATGACCGTGTCGTCGGCTTTGCGCAGGCGCTTGAGACGCGCCACTTTGTCATTGGTCGACAGGCACAGGCGGATCAGTTCTTCATGGGTCGGCGGGGTGATGTCGCGTTCAAGCCATTGGGAGCCGGGCACAAAGCCCTTGAGGCGCAGCATCTCGCTGAACCCCGACAGACGCGACAGCGGCTGTTCCAGGCGTGGCGTGATAAAGGTGCCGGAGCCCTGGCTGCGGCGGATCAGGCCCTGCTCAAACAGCACTTCCAGCGCTTTGCGGGCGGTGACTCGAGAAATGCTCAACTGCTCGCTGAGCGCACGCTCCGACGGCAGGGCTTGCTCGGATGTCCACTGGCCGGCATGGATCGCCGCTTCGAGCTTGCGCGCCAATTGCAGGTACAGCGGCGTGGATTGTTTGTCGTCGGGGCGCAGGGCCAGAATGGGATTCATCTGTCAGGTTTCCGATGCGGTTATTGGAGTGTTGTCGCCCGGTATGGGTCGAAAATTAATACCACTTAAATACCATGTCAATGCAGCCACAACGGTGCATTCAATGGATTAAGGCACCGCAACGGTGCCTGGCACAAAGTGGTATTAGAAAGGTCTTCATAGCGCGCACGACGGCGCAGCCCGCACGGTGAACTGGTATTCACCGGCAGGTGCTGCTCGGGGCAGGAAATATTTTCGAATTATTTTACGAGTGGTCGCAGATCAGGGCCGAATCTCGATCAGGGTGCCGTCCTTGACCAGGCTCCAGACCTCACGCATATCCACATTGCGCATGCCGATGCAGCCGTCGGTCCAGTCCAGGGTGTGGAACCACTGTTCCGGGTAATCCTCGGTGTCCGGGGTGCCGTGGATCATGATCATGCTGCCCGGTTTGACCCCTTCGCGGCGGGCGCGGGCGGCGTCGCTGATATTGGGGTAGGAGATGTGCATGGCCAGATTGAAGCGCTCGCTGGTCTTGCGCCAGTCGATCCAGTAGAGGCCTTCGGGCGTGCGGCGGTCGCCCTCGAACAGCTTGTGGCCCTTGGGGTTTTTACCCAGGGAAATGCGATAGGTCTTGAGGGGCTTGCCGTCGTTGATCAGCTGCAACTGGTGGGCGGATTTAAGCACCAGGACTTTTTCGACGGTTTTGCCGCCGAGCGTTTCCACCGTGGAGGCCGAGGACAGGGTAGCGAACGACAGGCAGAGAAGAGCAAGCAACCAACGCATTGAAACGGTTTCCCTTTGGCGATGAGTGGCCGGCTTGTTATTGGGCGGGCTTGGACAGGGGTGGCACCGACTCGCTGCGCACCGGGAACAGCTGTTGCCGACGGTCAGCGAAGAAGCATTCTAAGGTACGCCCGACCGTGCGGAAAGCCAGCTCGGACCAAGGGATATCGGCTTCGGCGAACAGCTTCACTTCCAGGCTTTCCTGGCCCGCGGCGAAGTCCAGGTCGACCAGCTCGGCGCGATAGAAAATATGCACCTGGCTGATGTGCGGCACGTCAATCAGCGTATAGAGGCTGAGGTTGCGCACGCGGGCGCAGGCTTCTTCCAGGGTCTCGCGCATGGCGGCCTGGGCCACGGTTTCGCCGTTTTCCATAAAGCCTGCGGGCAGGGTCCAGTAACCCAGGCGCGGCTCTATGGCGCGGCGGCACAGCAGCACTTTGTCGCCCCATACCGGCAGGGTACCGGCGACGATATTGGGGTTCTGGTAGTGAATGGTCGCGCAGTGATCGCAGACATAGCGCAGGCGTGCGTCGCCTTCGGGGATGCGTTGGGTAACCGGTTTACCGCACTGGCTGCAGAAGTTCATGCTGGGGTTCCTGGAGAGTGGGCCTATCTTGGCTTGGCAGGCAGGGCGCTGCAAGTTGTCGTTTAGCGACATGCCGCTGGTTTTGGGGTTGGGCGCCCGCCCGCTTTGGTGCATGATGCAAGGTAGCCAACAGACCGAGATGACTCATGCTGGACGAGCTACTTCGCCGGGTAAGCAATCACACTCCCCACACCCTGGAGACTGACGGGCGTTTCCCCGAGGCCGCGGTGCTGGTACCCATTACCCGCAGTGACGAACCCGAGCTGATCCTGACCCTGCGCGCCAGCGGCCTGTCGACCCACGGTGGCGAAGTGGCCTTTCCCGGCGGGCGCCGCGACCCCGAAGACCCGGACCTGATTTTTACCGCCCTGCGCGAAGCCGAAGAAGAGATCGGCCTGCCGCCGGGGCTGGTCGAAGTCATCGGGCCGTTGAGCCCGTTGATCTCCCTGCACGGCATCCGCGTAACGCCGTACGTGGGCGTCATCCCCGACTACGTCGAATACCTGGCCAACGACGCCGAGATCGCAGCGGTATTCAGCGTGCCGCTGGATTTTTTCCGCCAGGACCCGCGCGAGCACACCCACCGCATCGACTACCAGGGCCGCAGTTGGTATGTGCCGAGCTATCGGTTCGGCGAATACAAAATCTGGGGCCTGACGGCAATCATGATCGTCGAGCTGATCAACCTGCTCTATGACGATGCCAAGATCAGCCTGCACCAGCCACCCAAGAGCTTCATCAATATCTAAGCCGTCGTTTGAATGGCAAGCCGTGAGGGAAAACCATGAAATACCGCCTGGGCGATGCCTGCGTCGAGACCCATCCACAGAGCTGGGTGGCGCCCAATGCCACGCTGGTGGGCAAGGTCAGGCTGGAGGAGGGCGCCAACGTCTGGTTCAACGCGGTATTGCGTGGCGACAACGAACTGATCCTGATCGGCAAGAACAGCAACGTGCAGGATGGCAGCGTGATGCACACCGACATGGGCTACCCACTGACCCTCGGCACCGGCGTGACCATCGGCCATAACGCCATGCTGCACGGCTGCACGGTGGGCGACTACAGCCTGATCGGCATCAACGCAGTGATCCTCAACGGCGCGAAGATCGGCAAACATTGCATCATCGGCGCCAATTCGCTGATCGGCGAAGGCAAGGAAATTCCCGATGGCTCGCTGGTGATGGGCTCGCCGGGCAAGGTGGTGCGTGAACTGACCGAGGCGCAGAAGCGCATGCTTGAAGCGAGTGCCGCGCACTATGTGCATAACGCGCAGCGGTATGCGCGTGACCTGGTCGAGCAGGCAGAATGAGTGCGGTTGAACGCCCGGTCGCCTCGCCGTGCGTGAGCATTTGCGCGCTGGAT
Source organism: Pseudomonas sp. R11-23-07 (assembly GCF_003852295.1). Taxonomy (NCBI): domain Bacteria; kingdom Pseudomonadati; phylum Pseudomonadota; class Gammaproteobacteria; order Pseudomonadales; family Pseudomonadaceae; genus Pseudomonas; species Pseudomonas sp. R11-23-07. Next base: position 4,503,061 of record NZ_CP027761.1, on the reverse strand, counting down.
GATGACGATATTTGCATCGGCTGCCAGCGCAACGTGGATGAGATTACGCGGTGGAGCCGCATGGGCAATGCCGAGCGCCGGGCGGTGCTGGGGTTGTGTCATGAGCGGGCGGTGGCGAGTGGGGTGGTGTGGATGATGCCTAAGCGCTCGGGTGGCTGATCGATTGCTATCGGGGGCAAGCCCCCTCCCACATTTTGATCGGTGAACACAGTCAAGTGTGGGAGGGGGCTTGCCCCCGATGAGGCCCTCCCAAACAACACATTTCCAAATCTTATCTACAGGCCCCATCCTCCATGCTCTTCCTGATCGCCTACATCAGCAGCGTCGTGCTGATCAACTTCGCCTTTTCCACCGCGCCGCACCTGGACGTCATCTGGTCCGCCTGGGGCGGCCTGGTGTTTATCCTGCGGGACATGGTGCAAACCCGCTTCGGCCACGGCGCGATCATCGCCATGCTGGCGGCGCTGGTGCTGTCGTATATCACCTCCGACCCATCCATCGCCTTGGCCAGCGCCACGGCCTTTGCGGTGTCCGAGTGCATCGACTGGCTGGTGTTCAGCATCACCCGGCGCCCGCTGCACGACCGCCTGTGGATAAGTTCGGCGCTGAGCATTCCCCTCGATACGTTTATCTTCTTCGGCTTGATCGGTGCGCTGACGCCGGCCGTGGCGGGCACGGCGCTGGTGTCGAAATTCGCCGGTGTCACCGTGGTGTGGCTGATCATGGCCTGGCGCATCCGCCGGCGCGCCGTCGCCAATTGAGGCCAACGTGTGCAGTTCATGTAAAATGCCGGCCTTTCTCCCCCTGATCCGCTCCCCTGAGGACCTGAGATGACCCGAATCGGAACTCCATTGTCGCCAACCGCGACCCGCGTTTTGCTGTGTGGCTGCGGTGAGCTGGGCAAGGAAGTGGTAATCGAACTGCAACGCCTGGGCGTTGAAGTGATTGCCGTGGATCGCTACGCCAATGCGCCGGCCATGCAGGTTGCGCACCGTAGCCATGTGATCAACATGCTCGATGGCGCCGCATTGCGCGCCGTGATCGAGGCGGAGAAGCCGCACTTCATCGTGCCGGAAATCGAAGCCATCGCCACCGCTACCCTGGTCGAGCTGGAAGCCGAAGGCTTCACCGTGATCCCGACCGCGCGTGCCACATCGCTGACCATGAACCGCGAAGGCATCCGTCGCCTGGCCGCCGAAGAGCTGGACCTGCCGACCTCGCCGTACCACTTCGCCGACACCTTCGAGGACTACAGCAAGGCCGTGCAAGACCTGGGCTTTCCCTGCGTGGTCAAGCCGGTGATGAGTTCCTCGGGCAAGGGCCAGAGCCTGCTGCGCAGCGCGGACGATGTGCGCAAAGCCTGGGATTACGCCCAGGAAGGCGGCCGTGCGGGTAAAGGCCGAGTGATCATCGAAGGCTTTATCGACTTCGACTACGAAATCACCCTGCTGACCGTGCGCCACATCGGTGGCACCACTTTCTGTGCGCCCGTGGGCCACCGGCAGGAGAAGGGCGACTACCAGGAATCCTGGCAGCCCCAAGCCATGAGCCCGATTGCCCTGGCCGAATCCGAGCGGGTTGCCAAAGCGGTGACCGAGGCCCTGGGTGGTCGTGGTCTGTTTGGCGTGGAACTGTTCATCAAGGGTGATCAGGTGTGGTTCAGCGAAGTGTCGCCGCGCCCGCATGACACCGGCCTTGTGACCCTGATCTCTCAGGACCTGTCGCAGTTTGCGCTGCACGCTCGCGCCATCCTGGGGCTGCCGATCCCATTGATCCGTCAGTTCGGGCCTTCGGCGTCGGCGGTGATCCTGGTGGAAGGGCAGTCGACGCAGACGGCATTCGCCAACCTCGGCGCGGCCTTGAGCGAGCCGGATACGGCGTTGCGTCTGTTTGGCAAGCCTGAGGTCAATGGTCAGCGCCGCATGGGCGTGGCGTTGGCGCGGGATGAGTCGATTGAAGCGGCTCGAGCCAAGGCGACCCGTGCTTCCAAGGCTGTAGTTGTAGAGCTGTAACCTCAGCTTGATCATTCCCACGCTCCGCGTGGGAATGCCTCTTGTGACGCTTTGCGTCATGCTTTGGGACACAGAGCGTCCTGGGCTGCATTCCCACGCAGAGCGTGGGAACGATCAGTCAGGCCACCTTGTTCAAATCATTATCCCGCGTCTCTTTCAGGCACAGCACAGCAATCAGACTAAGCAACGCTGCCGCCGACACATACCCACCGACATAACTCAGCCCGCCCATCGCCACCAGCTTGGTCGCGAAGAACGGCGCGGCCGACGCCCCCACGATCCCACCCAGGTTATACGCCGCCGACGCGCCGGTATAACGCACGCGGGTCGGGAACAGTTCCGGCAGCAGCGCGCCCATCGGCGCGAAAGTCACGCCCATCAGGAACAGCTCCAGCGCCAGGAACAGCGCCACGGCCCAGGTTGAGCCGTGGGTCAGCAGCGGCTCCATGGTAAAGCCCGACAGGATTGCCAGGACCGCGCCGACAATCAGCACCGGCTTGCGCCCGTAGCGGTCGCTGGCCAGCGCTGCCAGCGGCGTCGCCAGGCCCATGAACAGCACTGCGAAGCACAACAGACCGAGGAAGGTTTCACGGCTGTAGCCGAGGGTCGACACCCCATAGCTCAGGGAAAACGCCGTGGTGATATAGAACAGCGCATAGCACACCACCATCGACGCAGCGCCCAGCAGCACCGGCAGCCAATGCTGGCTGAACAGTTCCACCAGCGGCACTTTCACCGGTTTTTCCTTGGCCACGGCATTGGCGAACACCGGCGTCTCGTGCAGCTTGAGCCGTGCGTACAGGCCCACCATCACCAACGCCGCGCTGAGGATGAACGGAATGCGCCAGCCCCAGCTGCGGAACTGCTCGTCGTTCAGGCTCATGGCCAGGATCAGGAACAAGCCGTTGGCCGCCAGGAACCCGATCGACGGGCCCAGTTGCGGGAACATGCCGAACCAGCCGCGCTTGCCCTTGGGGGCGTTCTCGGTCGCCAGCAATGCCGCGCCGCCCCATTCCCCGCCCAAGCCCAGGCCTTGGCCGAAGCGCAATACACACAACAGAATCGGTGCCCAGGCGCCAATGCTGTCGTAGCCTGGCAGCAAGCCGATCAGGGTCGTGCACACGCCCATCAGCAGCAGGGAGGCCACCAGCGTCGACTTGCGGCCGATACGGTCGCCAAAGTGGCCGAACAGCGCCGAACCCAGTGGGCGTGCTATGAACGCGATACCGAATGTGAGGAACGACGCGAGCATCTGTGCGGTGCCGGACGTCTGCGGGAAGAACACCGGGCCGATGACCAGTGCCGCAGCCGTGGCGTAGATATAGAAGTCGTAGAACTCAATGGCGGTGCCGACGATGCTCGCGGTGGCCACACGGGCCGTCGAGTTGGTCGGGGCGGCGGTTGCGGCCTCGTTATACGTGGTGCTCATGGCAGTATCCCGGATTGGTCATTGCGCGTTTGGACGCGGATTATTATTGGTCGAACACCCATGGATCAGGGTTGTGCGCGGGGTGGCTCGGGATGGGAGCAAACACCGCTCGGACAGGGTAAAGCGCTGCCTGGACGCGCTGAGTGCGGGTAGCACGCGGTCGGGCGGGGGCTTGGGTAAGCCGCAGGGATTATAGGAAGGGGTTTGGAATTACAACAAGTGGTTGGAGCGCCACAATTCAAATGTGGGAGGGGGCTTGCCCCCGATAGCGGTGTATCAGTCACCTGATGCAGTGACTGGCACTCTGCTATCGGGGGCAAGCCCCCTCCCACATTGGATTTTTGTGTGTCAGGAGGGTTATGCGGCTATTGGCACGTGGCTGGTATGCCAGATCAGCACCTTGCTCACCCGGTTGTCCTCGGTCTCGAGGATTTCCAGGCGGTAGCGGCCGATTTTCAGGCATACCGCGCAGTCCGGAATAGTCTCCAGCGCTTCGGTCACCAGGCCGTTGAGGGTCTTGGGGCCGTCGCTGGGCAGGTGCCAGCCCAGGCTTTTGTTCAGTTCGCGGATCGAGGCAGCGCCGTCGATGATGTAGCGGCCATCGGGTTGGGCTTCGACATGGGGGTTATCCACCGCCTGGTCGCTTTCGAATTCGCCGACGATTTCTTCGAGGATATCTTCCAGGGTCACGATGCCCAGCACTTCGCCGTACTCGTCCACCACCATGCCCAGGCGCCGCTGCTGCTTGTGGAAATTCAGCAGTTGCAGCTGCAGAGGCGTGCTCTCCGGCACGAAGTAGGGTTCGTGGCAGGCGGCGAGCAGCGCTTCCTTGGTTAGGCTGGCATCGGGCAGCAGATGCTGGACCTGCCGGGTGTTGAGCACCGCTTCGACCTGGTTGATATCGCTGTGGAACACCGGCAGCCGCGTGCGCTGGGAGGTGCGCAGTTGCTCGATGATGTCTTCGATCGTGTCATCCAGGTTGATACCGTCCACGTCGCTGCGCGGCACCAGGATGTCGTTGACGGTGATGTTGTCCAGGGCATGGATGCCCGGCATGCTGGGCATGCGCTCTTGGTCGGCGTCGTGCTGCGGCTCGTCGTCGTGGTCGGACGAAGGTTCGTCGCTCTTTTTCACTATGCCCGGCTTGCGCGCGAACGGGCGCAGCAACAGCAGGCTGATGCCATTGAGCAGCCAGGCGGCGGGATAGAGGATTTTCAGCGGCACGCCCAGCAGGGCGTTACCGAAGCCCAGTATGGCCTGCGGATAACGGGTAGCCAGGGCGCGGGGCAGGTAGTCGGCGAGGATCAGCAGCAACGCGCACGAGATCAGCCAGCCGAGCCACGGCCCGTTCTGGGCCCAGGCATAGATCGCCAGCAGCGTGCAGAGAATCACGACGGCTGCGCGACACAGGCTGTTGCACAGGATCAGGCTGTGGCGCGGGAAGCTCAGGCGCGCGGCGGCCTTGTCGCCCTGGCGTGTGCCGGGGCGCAGGGCCAGCAGGTGTTGTTGCGCGGCTTCGATGGCGGTAAACAGTGCCGCCCATAAAATCAGCAGGGCAATTACGGCGAGCATCGGCCCAAGGGGCAAGTTGTCCATGATCGCCGCCCGTCAGATATGCAGGATGTATTCGCGAACCAGCTTGCTGCCGAAATAGGCCAGCATCAGCAGGCAGAAACCGGCCAGGGTCCAGCGGATGGCCTTGTGCCCGCGCCAGCCGAGGCGGTTGCGGCCCCACAGCAATACGCTGAACACCACCCAGGCCAGGCAGGCCAGCAAGGTTTTGTGCACCAGATGCTGGGCGAACAGGTTTTCGACGAACAGCCAGCCGGAAATCAGCGATAGCGACAACAAGGTCCAGCCGGCCCACAGAAAACCGAACAGCAGGCTTTCCATGGTTTGCAGCGGCGGGAAGTTCTTGATCAGCCCCGACGGGTGCTTGTGCTTGAGCTGGTGGTCTTGCAACAGCACCAGCAGCGACTGGAACACCGCGATGGTGAACATGCCGTAGGCCAGGATCGACAGCAGGATATGCGCGAGGATGCCCGGCTCTTCATCGATCACCTGGACGGTGCCGGTGGGCGCGAACTGCGCCAGCAGCACCGTGAGCATGCCCAGCGGGAATAAAAGAACGAGCAGGTTTTCGACCGGAATCCGGTAGCACGCCAGCAGCGTCAGTGCGATCACGGCGGCGGCGATCAGGCTGGCGGCGCTGAAAAAATCCAGGCCCAGGCCAACCGGGGTCAGCAGGTGGGTGAACAGACTGGCCGCATGGGCCAGCAGGGCCAGCACGCCAAGGCCGACCAGCAGACGTTTGTCCGCTTTAGTGCCTTGGGCCAGACGAGAGCCCTGATAGAGAGTCGCAGCGGCATACACGATGGCGGCGGCGAGGCTGGGTAGCAAACTGGGTGACAAGGGGAGCATAAATCCTGATAGGCAAGCCCGAAAGGCGCTGAGTTTGGCACACACCTGCGCTGCACGAAAGACTCCTGGGCCAGACAGCGGGTGTGCATGGACGCAGTCTTCGCTATAATCCGCGACCTGCCCACGCCGCAGGCTCGCCGAGCGCTGTTTTTAATAGCGATTTACCACAGCCTGGGCCGCCATTACCTCGGTCTACCAATGCATTTCGATGAATAGGGCCTGAAAGGATCGCGCATGTTTGAAAACTTGACTGACCGTCTCTCGCAGACGCTGCGCCACGTAACCGGCAAGGCCAAGCTGACCGAGGACAATATTAAAGACACCCTGCGTGAAGTGCGCATGGCGTTGCTGGAGGCCGACGTGGCCTTGCCGGTGGTGAAGGACTTCGTCAACTCGGTCAAGGAGCGTGCGGTCGGCACTGAAGTGTCGCGCAGCCTGACCCCGGGCCAGGCGTTCGTGAAGATCGTCCAGGCCGAACTCGAAAGCCTGATGGGCGCGGCCAACGAAGATTTGAACCTCAGCGCCGTGCCACCGGCCGTTGTGCTGATGGCCGGCCTGCAAGGCGCGGGTAAGACCACCACCGCCGGCAAGCTGGCGCGCTTCCTTAAAGAGCGCAAGAAGAAGTCGGTGATGGTGGTGTCGGCCGACGTCTACCGTCCGGCCGCGATCAAGCAGCTGGAAATGCTCGCGGGCGAAGTGGGCGTGACTTTCTTCCCGTCGGACCTGAGCCAGAAGCCGGTTGATATCGCCACTGCGGCTATTAAAGAAGCCAAGCTGAAATTCATCGACGTAGTCATCGTCGATACCGCCGGTCGCCTGCACATCGATGAGGAGATGATGGGTGAGATCAAGGCGCTGCATGCCGCGATCAACCCGGTCGAGACGCTGTTCGTGGTCGACGCCATGACCGGCCAGGATGCCGCCAACACCGCCAAGGCCTTCGGTGACGCACTGCCGCTGACCGGCGTGATCTTGACCAAGGTCGACGGCGACGCCCGTGGCGGCGCCGCGCTGTCGGTACGCGCCATTACCGGCAAGCCGATCAAGTTCATCGGTATGGGCGAGAAGAGCGAAGCGCTCGAACCGTTCCACCCGGAGCGTATCGCCTCGCGTATCCTCGGCATGGGCGACGTGCTCAGCCTGATCGAACAGGCCGAAGCCACGCTCGATAAAGACAAGGCCGACAAACTGGCCAAAAAGCTGAAGAAGGGCAAGGGCTTCGATCTCGAAGACTTCCGCGACCAGCTGCAGCAAATGAAGAACATGGGCGGCCTCGGCGGCCTGATGGACAAGCTGCCGAACATCGGCGGCGTGAACCTGGCGCAAATGGGTAACGCCCAGGGCGCGGCAGAGAAGCAGTTCAAGCAGATGGAAGCCATCATCAACTCCATGACCCCGGCCGAGCGCCGCGACCCTGAGCTGATCAGCGGTTCGCGCAAGCGTCGGATCGCCATGGGGTCCGGCACCCAGGTGCAGGACATCGGCCGCTTGATCAAGCAGCACAAGCAGATGCAGAAGATGATGAAGAAATTCTCCGCCAAGGGCGGCATGGCCAAGATGATGCGCGGCATGGGCGGTATGTTGCCCGGCGGCGGTATGCCGAAAATGTAAAGTATTCGAGCACAAGCCTTGGCTTGCGCTCCGACCCACAGGGATGTGGGATCTCCAGCAAACCCGCCGTTGGCGGGCGCTGACTTGCCGTTTTAACCGACGGCTCTATAGCAGATCTGAATGGCACGCTGATAGGCGCCGGAAAAAGACATTTGCAAAAGTCCGGATATTCCTTAGAATATGCGGCCTTTCGGGCACCTATGCCCGCTGTGCATTTAGATTTGCAGCACCGACTACAGGAACGATGTTCACATGCTAACAATCCGTCTTGCCCTTGGCGGCTCCAAAAAGCGCCCGTTTTACCACTTGACCGTAACCGACAGCCGCAACCCGCGCGACGGTTCGCACAAGGAACAGGTTGGTTTCTTCAACCCTGTTGCTCGTGGTCAAGAAGTTCGTCTGTCCGTGAACCAAGAGCGCGTAGCCTACTGGCTGAGCGTTGGTGCACAGCCATCCGAGCGCGTTGCAAAGTTGTTGAAGGACTCGGCTAAGGCCGCAGCCTGAGCAATATGAACGCGACGCCAGCTGTTGCTGATGATTTGATCGTTATCGGCAAGATTTACTCTGTTCATGGCGTTCGCGGCGAAGTGAAGGTGTATTCCTTTACTGATCCGACTGAAAACCTGTTGCAGTACAAAACCTGGACGCTCAAGCGCGAAGGTAGTGTGAAACAGGTCGAGCTGGTCAGTGGACGCGGGAACGACAAGTTCCTGGTCGCAAAGCTCAAGGGTCTTGATGATCGTGAAGAAGCACGTCTTCTGGCCGGTTATGAGATCTGCGTGCCGCGCAACCTGTTCCCTGAATTGACCGACGGCGAGTACTACTGGTACCAGCTGGAAGGTCTGAAGGTTATTGATCAACTCGGGCAATTGCTGGGGAAAATCGATCATCTTCTGGAAACCGGCGCCAATGATGTAATGGTGGTCAAGCCTTGCGCTGGCAGCCTGGATGATCGCGAACGCCTGTTGCCCTATACCGGGCAGTGCGTGTTGGCCGTCGACCTGGCAGCGGGCGAGATGAAGGTGGAATGGGACGCGGACTTCTAAGCGTGGCTACTTTGCGCATTGAAGTGATCAGTTTGTTTCCCGAGATGTTTTCCGCCATCAGCGAGTACGGCATCACCAGTCGGGCGGTGAAGCAGGGGCTGTTGCAGCTTACCTGTTGGAACCCGCGAGACTACACGACGGATCGGCATCACACTGTGGACGATCGCCCATTTGGCGGTGGTCCGGGCATGGTGATGAAGATCAAGCCCCTGGAAGACGCGTTGGTTGAGGCCAAGGCCGCCGCCGGGGAGAAGGCGAAGGTAATTTACCTGTCCCCTCAAGGCCGTCAGCTGAAACAGGCTGCGGTACGCGAACTGGCAAATGAGGAAGCACTGATCCTGATTGCCGGCCGCTATGAAGGCATTGACGAGCGGTTTATTGAAGCTCATGTCGATGAAGAGTGGTCGATTGGGGACTATGTCCTGTCTGGCGGTGAGCTGCCGGCGATGGTCCTGATAGATGCGGTTACACGACTGCTGCCTGGAGCTTTAGGGCATGCGGACTCTGCGGAGGAAGATTCCTTCACGGATGGTTTGCTGGATTGCCCGCACTACACCCGTCCGGAGGTGTATGCGGATCAGCGTGTTCCCGACGTATTGCTAAGTGGCAATCACGCACACATCCGGCGTTGGCGTTTACAGCAGTCCCTTGGTCGGACCTATGAACGACGCGCCGATCTTCTGGAAAGCCGCTCGCTTTCTGGAGAAGAGAAGAAGCTGCTCGAGGAATACATCCTCGCGCGGGACGATAGTTAACAACGTATCGATGGTAGGTCCATTGACTTACCTTAGGAGCACAGCATGACTAACAAAATCATCCTTGCACTCGAAGCAGAGCAGATGACCAAAGAGATCCCTACCTTTGCCCCGGGCGACACCATTGTCGTTCAGGTGAAAGTGAAGGAAGGCGACCGTTCGCGTCTGCAAGCGTTCGAAGGCGTGGTAATCGCCAAGCGTAACCGTGGTGTGAACAGTGCTTTCACTGTTCGTAAAATCTCCAACGGTGTTGGCGTAGAGCGTACTTTCCAGACCTACAGCCCGCAGATCGACAGCATGGCTGTGAAACGTCGCGGTGACGTACGCAAAGCCAAGCTGTACTACCTGCGTGACCTGTCCGGTAAAGCAGCTCGCATCAAGGAAAAACTGGCTTAAGTCCAGCTTCCCGATGCAGAAAGAAGCAGCCTACGGGCTGCTTTTTTGTGCCTGCGATTTGTGCAGTGCGCCCTGCTAGGCCTGACCAGGCTGAATGACTGCCAGTAATGTCCATCCCGCCAGCGGTTTCATATCGCTCTCTGGCGTGACCACATGCACCCAGCCGCTGCTATCGCGGGCAAACAGCAGTGTCGCCCGTTCCCCGTGCAGTGCCTGATAATCGCTCCAGCCAAACCCATCGGTCAGGTGGGTGGTATACAGTTCGGCGCCTTGCCCCAACAGGCTGGCGAGCTTGGTGTAGCTCAGCGGCTGGCTGCCCAGCAAGTGCCCGCGATGCTCGCCGCTGGCCCGGTGCTTGTCGGTGCGGCGGCTTTCCTGGCTGTTGGCCAAGGCGAACAGGCGATGCCCGAAGTCATGACGAAAGCGCATGGTTGCCAACGTATTCAACTCGCCGGAAGGGGAAAGCGCGAGCAAATGCCCGAGACCGACCAGGTCCAGGTGCGACTCGGCATGCTGTGATGCCGGGTTGCCGAAGTAGGTCGGCAGCCCTTCCATGCGGCTGGCGCGAATGTTTTCCCAGCTCGAATCGGTCAGCAGCACTCGGCTGCCAAGCTGTTGCAGGGCTTTGCCGAGGATGCGTGCCGGGCCGTTCGCACCGACGATCAGAAAGCCGCTTGGCGCGGGCTCGGCTACTTTCAGCAAGCGGGCCAGAGGACGCGCAGTCGCGCTTTGCAGCACTACCGTGCCGATAATCACCGCAAATGTCAGCGGCACCAGCAACAACGCACCTTCGTGGCCGGCCTCATCCAGGCGAATCGCAAAAATGGCCGACACCGCCGCGGCCACAATCCCGCGCGGGGCGATCCAGGCCAGCAGTGCGCGCTCGCGCCAGTTCAGTTTCGAGCCGACGGTCGACACTGCAACGTTCAGCGGGCGCGCAATGAACTGAATGATCAGCAGCAGAATCAGTACGAACGGCCCCAGGGCGATCAATGCGTTCAGGTCCAGGCGCGCCGCCAACAGAATAAACAAGCCGGAAATCAACAGTACGCTGAGGTTCTCCTTGAAGTGCAGGATGTGACGCACGTCCACCCCCTTCATGTTGGCCATCCACATGCCCATCAGGGTCACCGCCAGCAGGCCGGACTCATGCATGACCTGATTGGAGGCGATGAACACCCCCAGCACCGCCGCCAGGGTGGCCAGGTTATGCAGGTATTCCGGCAACCACTGGCGGCGCATGACCAGGCCCAGCACCCAGCCCCCGACAATCCCGAACAGGCTGCCGCAGAGGATGACGCCGCCAAAGGTCAGCAGGCTGTGACTCAGGCCATCGCCCGAGGCACTGGCGATGATAAAGCTGTAGACCACCACGGCCAGTAGCGCACCGATGGGGTCGATGACAATGCCTTCCCAGCGCAGGATGTTGGCAATGGACGCCTTGGGGCGTACCACGCGCAGCATCGGTACGATGACGGTCGGGCCTGTGACCAGCGTCAGGGTGCCGAACAGCAGCGCCAGCAGCCAGTCGAAACCCAACAGCCAGTGGGTTGCCAGGGTGATCACCGCCCAGGTCGTCAGCGCGCCGAGGGTCACCAGTCGGTGCACCACGCTGCCGATTTCCTTCCATTCCGACAGATGCAGCGTCAGGCTGCCCTCAAACAGGATCAATGCGACGGCCAGCGACACTAATGGCATCAGCAATGGGCCGAACATTTCCTGCGGGTCGAGCCAGCCGAGTACCGGCCCCGCCAGAATTCCGCTCAATAACAGAAACAGAATCGCCGGCAACTTCAGGCGCCAGGCCAGCCATTGGCAGCCGAGCGCGGCCACACCGATACCGCCGAAAGCCAACAAGATCTGTTGTTCGTTCATTAAAGCTTCCTGTTCCTAGAAGTAGCGGGCTATGAAAGACTGGTGGCCCTTGCCACAGTTCACTAAATAAAATGGCGCCAAGCCCCTTGCCGCGTCGCCTGAGTAACCATGCCTGCCATTGACCACCCGCTGATCGACCGCTTCCTTGACGCCCTTTGGTTGGAAAAAGGCCTGTCGGACAACACTCGCCAGGCTTACCGCAGCGACCTGGCCCTGTTCAATGGTTGGTTGCAGGAGAAAAACCTGGAGTTGATCAATGCCGGGCGAGAGCTGATCCTCGATCACTTGGCCTGGCGCCTCGAGCAACATTACAAGCCGCGATCCACCGCGAGATTTCTCTCCGGTGTGCGCGGCTTTTATCGCTATCTGTTGCGTGAAAAACTCATCGCGATCGATCCAACTCTACAAGTCGATATGCCGCAATTAGGTAGGCCTCTTCCTAAATCGTTGTCGGAAACTGATGTGGAGGCTCTGTTGGCCGCGCCGGATCTCAGTGAAGCCATCGGCCAGCGCGATCGCGCCATGCTCGAAGTGCTCTACGCCTGCGGGCTGCGGGTGACCGAGTTGATCAGCCTGACCCTGGAGCAGGTCAACTTGCGCCAGGGTGTGTTGCGGGTGATGGGCAAGGGCAGCAAGGAGCGCCTGGTGCCGATGGGTGAGGAAGCGATTGTGTGGGTCGAGCGTTACATGCGCGATGCGCGCAACGAATTGCTCGGCGGCCGCCCCAGTGATGTGCTGTTTCCCAGCCTGCGCGGCGAGCAGATGACCCGCCAGACCTTCTGGCACCGCATCAAGCATCAGGCCAAGGTAGCCGGGATCGGCAAGACGCTGTCGCCGCACACTCTGCGCCATGCATTCGCCACGCACTTGCTCAACCATGGCGCGGATTTGCGTGTCGTGCAGATGCTGCTCGGGCACAGTGACCTGTCCACCACGCAGATTTACACCCATGTCGCGCGGGCGCGCTTGCAGGATATGCACGCCAAGCACCATCCGCGCGGCTGAAAAATCCCAATTTACCCTGCCACGGGCTGCCCTGCGGCCCAACTGTGGTAGGCTTTGTCGGTTCGCCAAGGCGACGGTCACACCCCCATTTTCCAATCGGCGTACCTGCACCGTCCCTGCATCTGCCTTCAGGAGTTCCCATGCGCTTGACCCAGATTATTGCCGCCGCAGCCATTGCGTTGGTTTCCACCTTTGCCGTCGCTGATGACGCAGCCGAGCAGGCCATTCGCAAGAGTCTGGTCAACCTGCAGCTCGACACTCCCATCGAAAGCATCAGCGCCAGCCCGATGGCCGGCCTGTATGAAGTCAAGCTCAAGGGCAGCCGCGTGCTGTACGCCAGTGCTGACGGCCAGTACATCGTTCAGGGCTACCTGTTCCAGCTCAAGGACGGCAAGCCGGTCAACCTGACCGAGAAAGCCGAGCGCCTTGGCGTGTCGAAGCTGATCAACGGTATTCCCGTGGCTGAAACCGTGGTGTACCCGGCCATCGGTGAAACCAAGACCCACATCACGGTGTTCACCGACACCACCTGCCCGTACTGCCACAAGCTGCACGCCGAAGTGCCTGCGCTGAACAAGCTGGGGGTGGAAGTGCGCTACGTCGCGTTCCCGCGCCAGGGCCTGGGCTCGCCGGGTGATGAGCAGTTGCAAGCGGTCTGGTGCTCGGCCGACAAGAAGGCGGCTATGGACAAGATGGTCGACGGCAAGGAAATCAAGGCGGCCAAATGCGCCAACCCGGTTTCCAAGCAGTTCGCCCTGGGCCAGTCGATCGGCGTGAACGGCACACCGGCCATCGTTTTGGCCGACGGCCAGGTAATTCCGGGCTACCAGCCGGCACCACAAGTTGCCAAACTGGCACTGGGTGCCAAGTAAGCATTTATCGTCGAGCCTTTGACGAGCATGGCCCGCCGAACCGTCGGCGGGCCATTAATTGAGAGCCGCAGTTGTGCGGCTGTGTTCCACGGCCGACCTTGAGTCGGCCGTTTCATGGGGAGTTCTTCAGTGAAACCGGTCAAAGTAGGCATCTGTGGGTTAGGGACCGTCGGTGGCGGCACCTTCAACGTACTTCAGCGTAACGCTGAAGAAATTTCCCGCCGTGCAGGGCGCGAGATTGAAGTGGCGCAGATTGCCACGCGTTCGCCAAAGCCTCAGTTCGAAACGACCGGTATTGCGATTACCCACGATGTGTTCGCCGTGGCCACCAACCCTGAAATCGATATCGTCATCGAGCTGGTGGGCGGCTACACCGTGGCCCGCGAGCTGGTGCTAATGGCCATCGACAACGGCAAGCACGTGGTCACCGCCAACAAGGCGCTGATCGCCGTGCACGGCAACGAGATCTTCGCCAGGGCGCGTGAGAAGGGCGTGATCGTGGCCTTCGAAGCGGCGGTGGCCGGTGGCATCCCGGTGATCAAGGCGATCCGTGAAGGCCTGTCTGCCAACCGCATCAACTGGGTGGCCGGCATCATCAACGGCACCGGTAACTTCATCCTCACCGAAATGCGCGAGAAGGGCCGTACCTTCGAAGACGTGTTGGCCGAAGCCCAGGCCCTGGGTTACGCCGAAGCCGACCCGACCTTTGACGTGGAAGGCATCGATGCGGCCCACAAGCTGACCATCCTGGCGTCCATCGCCTTTGGTATCCCGCTGCAGTTCGACAAGGCCTACACCGAAGGCATCACCAAGCTGACCACCGCCGACGTGAACTACGCCGAAGCCCTGGGCTATCGCATCAAGCACCTCGGTGTGGCGCGCAGCACCCCGGCCGGTATCGAATTGCGTGTGCACCCGACACTGATCCCGGCCGACCGCCTGATCGCCAACGTCAATGGCGTGATGAACGCGGTGATGGTCAACGGTGACGCCGCCGGTTCCACGCTGTTCTACGGCGCCGGCGCCGGCATGGAGCCGACCGCTTCATCGGTGATCGCCGACCTGGTGGACGTGGTTCGCGCCATGACCAGCGACCCGGAAAACCGCGTGCCGCACCTGGCCTTCCAGCCGGACTCGCTGTCGGCCCACCCGATCCTGCCGATCGAAGCCTGCGAAAGTGCCTACTACCTGCGCATCCAGGCCCAGGATCATCCGGGCGTGTTGGCCCAGGTGGCCAGCATCCTGTCGGAGCGCGGCATCAACATCGAATCGATCATGCAGAAGGAAGTCGAGGAGCAGAACGGCCAGGTGCCGATGATCCTGCTGACCCACCGCGTGCTCGAGCAGCATATCAACGATGCCATCCGAGCCCTCGAAGCTCTCCAAGGCGTGGTTGGGCCGGTCGTCCGTATCCGCGTCGAACATTTGAATTAATTCAGCTGCAAGCTATTAGCTGCAAGCTGCAAGTAAGAGCCTATTCGCTCTTGACTTGCAGCTTGCAGCTTGAAGCTTGAAGCCCAAACCGAAGGTTTGCCTCCTATGCGTTACATCAGCACCCGCGGCCAGGCACCGGCCCTGAATTTCGAAGACGTTCTGCTGGCAGGCCTTGCCACCGACGGCGGCCTGTACGTGCCGGAAAACCTGCCGCGCTTCACCCAGGAAGAAATCGCTTCCTGGGCCGGCCTGCCGTACCACGAACTGGCGTTCCGGGTGATGCGCCCGTTCGTCACCGGCAGCATTCCGGATGCGGACTTCAAGAAGATCCTGGAAGAAACCTACGGCGTATTTTCCCACAGCGCCATCGCGCCCCTGCGCCAGCTGAGCGGCAACGAATGGGTGCTTGAGCTGTTCCACGGTCCCACCCTGGCGTTCAAGGACTTTGCCCTGCAATTGCTCGGTCGCCTGCTGGACTACGTGCTGGAGAAACGCGGCGAGCGCGTGGTGATCATCGGCGCCACCTCCGGCGACACCGGCTCGGCGGCCATCGAAGGGTGCAAGCACTGCGAAAACGTCGACATATTCATCCTGCACCCACACAAGCGTGTGTCGGAAGTGCAGCGTCGCCAGATGACCACCCTGTTTGGTGAAAACATCCACAACATCGCCATCGACGGCAACTTCGATGACTGCCAGGAAATGGTCAAGAACAGCTTCGCCGACCAGAGCTTCCTCAAAGGCACCCGCCTGGTGGCGGTGAATTCGATCAACTGGGCGCGGATCATGGCCCAGATCGTCTACTACTTCCACGCTTCCCTGCAGCTGGGCGGGCCGGCGCGTTCGGTGTCGTTCTCGGTGCCGACCGGCAACTTCGGCGATATCTTCGCCGGCTACCTGGCACGCAACATGGGCCTGCCGATCAATCAGTTGATCGTCGCGACCAACCGCAACGACATCCTGCACCGCTTCATGAGCGGCAACCAGTACGTCAAGGAAACCCTGCACGCCACCCTGTCGCCGTCGATGGACATCATGGTCTCGTCGAACTTCGAACGCCTGCTGTTCGACATGCACGGTCGCAATGGCGCGGCGCTGGCCGAGCTGATGAACAGCTTCAAGCAAGGTGGCGGTTTCAGCGTCGAGCAAGAGCGCTGGACCGAAACCCGCAAGCTGTTCGACTCCTTGGCAGTGGACGACGCGCAGACGTGCGAAACCATCGCTGAAGTCTACGCCCAGACCGGCGAGCTGCTCGACCCGCACACCGCCATCGGTGTGAAGGCCGCCCGCGAGTGCCGTCGCAGCCTGGATATCCCGATGGTGATCCTGGGCACCGCGCACCCGGTCAAATTCCCGGAAGCGGTGGAGCAGGCCGGTGTCGGCAAGGCCTTGGAGCTGCCCAAGCACCTGACTGATCTGTTCGAACGGGAAGAGCGTTACACGGTGTTGGCCAACGACCTGAAGGCGGTGCAGGCGTTTGTCAGCCAGCATGGCAATCGGGGTAAGCCGCTGTAAGGCGCACCGCATAGACAAAAACGCCGCTTTCCCTTCCCAGGGTCAGCGGCGTTTTTTTGTTTCTGGCAGGCCCGCCAGTAATATCATCTACGTGAGTAGCTTATGGGCCAGCGCCATTACCGTGCCAACAGCCGTAAAGAAGCCTATTGCGATGCCCACGGGGTACCAGAAGATCTCACGGGTTATCTTGTGGACTTCAGCATTGAACTTGCGTTGTTCGGCATAGATGCGTGATATGTCCGCGTGAATTTTCTCGATCGACGCTTGTTGTTCATTGTGTTCCAGCATCCTCTTCATCCTTCGTGATAAGGGTCTCATGACATGCACTCTGCCCGCACGGCAGGGTGAACAGCGCTCACCCGAGTATAGGATTCACTCCTCGCCTGCGCGCTCGGCTTACCCCAAAACCGCAACCCATTGCGTAAGCAGTTATGTGCTGCCGTTTTTTACCTGTCATGTTGCAAGCGCATGCTGGATACGTCATCCCCGCACAATCCTTGAAAGACGAAAAAGCGAACTTTCCTACGTTACGACCAGTCACTTAGGAGAGATGCAGCACCCGTTGAAACGATTGTTCCCGAACTATTGAGTGGTGATCGAGATGGAAAGTATCAGCCTATTGCTCGAAGAAGCACTGAGCCCTTATCTGGTTACGCTGACCACCTCTGGTGTGCAGGGCGAATGCCTGGTGACCGTGAAGAACCCCGGCGGCCCCATCATGGTCGAGCGCGAAGTCAACCGCGCTCAGCTGACCGACAAGCGCGCGCTGGTGGATGTGGTGGATTGTCTGCTGCGCGATTTGAAAATCGCTGAAGGTCGACTCGAGCCCTCGGTCATCGCAGCCTTGCGAAATGCCGCCATGACACGAAACCCGGTCTGCGCATGAAGAATTATTTATCCTTCGAAACTTCCTACAACACGGCCGGTCAGAGTTTGTAACAGCAAGAGCAAACATTGTGCTCCGGTGTTTGTGGCTTGTTGTACTGGTCTTTGTAGATCACGTTTAACCCCGAGTTGTCTCCCCACTCCTCGGGGTTTCTTTTTGCCTGGGATTTGGCACAGCGCGCCCTGCGAACGCAAACGGGTCATGGCTGGCGCGCAGTATTCGTTGAATGACCTCGCCATCGGTTAGACTGGTCGCCTTTCCTTGTCCTAGAAGCCCGTTCATGGCCCAGCCGTCCACGACCTACAAATTCGAACTCAACCTCACCGACCTTGACCGTTCGGTGTACGAGAGCGTCAAGCAGACCATCGCCCGCCACCCTTCGGAAACCGAAGAACGCATGACCGTGCGCCTGCTGGCCTACGCCCTCTGGTACAACGAGCAATTGGCGTTCGGCCGTGGCTTGTCGGACGTCGACGAGCCGGCCCTGTGGGAAAAGAGCCTGGATGACCGGGTGTTGCACTGGATCGAAGTCGGCCAGCCGGATGCCGACCGCCTGACCTGGTGCTCGCGCCGTACCGAACGTACCAGCCTGCTGGCGTATGGCAGCCTGCGCGTGTGGGAAGGCAAGGTCGTGCCGGTGGCGAAAAATCTGAAAAACGTGCACATCGCTGCCGTGCCCCAGGAAATCCTTGAGGTTCTGGCCAAGGACATGCCGCGCGTGATCAAGTGGGATGTGATGATCAGCGAAGGCACGATCTTCGTCACCGATGACCGTGGCCAGCATGAAGTGCAGCTGGAATGGCTGGTTGGCGGACGTGATTGAACATGTGGGAGGGGGCTTGCTCCCGATAGCGGCGGATCAGTCACAACATCATTGACTGGCACTCAGCTATCGGGAGCAAGCCCCCTCCCACATTTAATCTTTATAGCGTTTGAATTGTCGTTTTAACCCTTGTATCAGTAGAGAAGTTATCCCCACCGTATGCGTATCGAACCCCGTCCCTTGCCCGCCGTCCTGCCTTTCCTCGGTGAATTGCCACCTTTGCTGACCCGTCTCTACGCCGCGCGCGGGGTGCAATCGGAAGCCGAGCTGGACAAGAGCCTGGCGCGGTTGATTCCCTATCAGCAGCTCAAGGGCATTGATGCCGCCGTCGACCTGCTGGTGACGGCGCTGGAGCAGCGCCAGCGCATCCTGATCGTCGGTGACTTCGACGCCGACGGCGCCACCGCCAGTACCGTCGGCACACTGGGCCTGCGTTTGCTCGGTGCGGCCCACGTCGATTACCTGGTGCCCAACCGCTTCGAATATGGCTACGGCCTGACGCCGGAGATCGTGGCGGTGGCGCTGCAGCGCGAGCCGCAGTTGCTGATCACCGTGGATAACGGCATCTCGAGCGTCGAGGGCGTGGCGGCGGCGAAGGCGGCGGGGTTGAAGGTGCTGGTGACGGATCACCACTTGCCGGGCGATGAACTGCCGGCGGCGGACGCGATCGTCAATCCGAACCAGCCGGGCTGTACCTTCCCCAGCAAGGCGCTGGCCGGTGTCGGCGTGATCTTCTACGTGTTGATGGCCCTGCGCGCGCGCTTGCGCAGCCTGGGCTGGTACGACAACAGCCCACAGCCGAACATCGGTGAGTTGCTCGACCTGGTGGCCCTGGGCAGCGTTGCCGACGTGGTGCCGCTGGACGCCAACAACCGCATCCTCGTCCATCAGGGCCTGGAACGTATTCGTGCCGGTCGAGCGCGGCCGGGGATCAAGGCAATCCTTGAAGTGGCCAAGCGCGACCATGCCCGTATCACCTCCACCGACCTCGGCTTTATCCTGGGCCCGCGCCTGAATGCGGCCGGGCGCCTGGACGACATGAGCCTGGGCATCGAATGCCTGCTCACCACGGACATTGCCGCCGCACGGGAAATGGCCGCGCAACTGGACGGCATGAACCAGGACCGCAAATCCATCGAGCAAGGCATGCAGCGCGAAGCCCTGGCCCAGCTCAAGGATTTGCCGGTCGAATCGATGCCGTACGGCTTGTGCCTGTTCGACCCGGAGTGGCACCAAGGGGTCATCGGGATCCTGGCGTCGCGCATGAAAGAGCGCTATTTCCGTCCCACCATCGCCTTTGCCGATGCCGGTGATGGCCTGCTCAAGGGCTCTGGGCGTTCAGTACAGGGCTTTCATATCCGTGACGCGCTGGCGGTGGTTGCCAGCCAGCATCCCAGCCTGATTGCCAAGTACGGTGGTCATGCGATGGCGGCTGGCCTGACCCTGCCCGAAGCGAATTTTCCGTTATTTGCCCAAGCCTTCGATGCCGAAGTGCGTCGGCAACTGCGCGAAGAAGACCTCACCGGTCGGCTGCTCTCCGACGGCACCCTGGCGGTGGAAGAGTTTCACCTGGAACTGGCCCGCGCACTGCGCCATGCCGGCCCGTGGGGGCAGCACTTTCCCGAGCCATTGTTTCACGGCGTGTTCCAGTTGGTGGAGCAGCGGGTGGTCGGCGAGCGGCACTTGAAGGTGGTGCTCAAGAGCGAATGTGGCTCGGTGAAGCTCGATGGCATTGCGTTTGGGGTCGACCGTGAAGTCTGGCCGAACCCGACGGTGCGTTGGGTGGAGTTGGCCTACAAGCTGGACGTGAATGAGTATCGTGGGAATGAAACGGTGCAGTTGATGATTGCGCATATCGAACCGCGTTAGATCCAACTGACACCGGGATACAAATGTGGGAGGGGGCTTGCTCCCGATAGCGGTGGATCAGTCACAGCATCATTGACTGACAGTCAGCTATCGGGAGCAAGCCCCCTCCCACATTTGGTTTTGTGTACTGCTTATTCGGCTTTGGCCTGATGCTTGACGATGATATCCACCAGCCGCTTGGCCAGCGCCGGATAGTTCTCATCGAAGTGATGCCCGCCGGGCAGCTTGATGGCTTCGCCCACGGCGGTCTTGTCGGTGCAGCCGCTCTCGTCGACTTCCTCGGCGCCGTAGATGCACACCACTTTGTCCGCTGGCAGCTTGGCCATTTCCGGGCCGGTAGCGGCTTCTTTGCCGGCGTTGCCCAGCCAGCCTTCCACTTCAATCTCAAAGCTGCCGGTGCGGGCGAAGGCCAGCAGGATGATCGCGTCGACCCGTTGCTGTTCGTTTGCCGGCATGCGGTTATAGATGGCCGGCAGGACGTCGGCGCCAAACGAATAACCGGTCAGCACGAAGCGCTTGGTGCCCCATTTCTGCCGGTAGTGCTGCATCAGCTCGGTAAGGTCCTTGGCGCTTTGTTCCGGGGTCTTGTGCTGCCAGTAGTAGCGCAGGGTGTCGATGCCGACCACGGGGTAGCCGATCTTCGCCATCTCGCCGGCCACGTCACGGTCCAGGTCACGCCAGCCGCCGTCACCGGAGAGGAACAGGGTCACGGTGTCCTTGGCCTGGCCTGCCGGCACTTCCACCACCGGAATCGCCAGGCCGCCGTTGTCCGAACCTACCAGTTGCTTGCGCAACTCGTTGTTCAGCACTTGCGGGTAATGAATGTCGTAGTCGCTGATGCTGGTAGTGGCACGCGGTGTGTCGCGTACGAAACTGGCGCTTTCATCGTCAGGGTTGTCGTTCCATGCCACCAGCCAGTTGCCATGGGCGGCGGTTTTCGGCAGCGGGTCGTTGCAGCCTTCCTGTTTCAGGGCGAAGCCGACGGAGATGGCGTTGGCCTTGTCGTCGGTCTGTGTGGCCAGCCAGCGCCAGGCGAGCGCCGCGCCAGGGCCGATGCCGCTGACCAGGGTCGCCGGGCCTTTAAGCTGGGCCAGGGCGCTTTGCAGCGCTTGCTCCTGCAGAGTGCAGTCATCTTTAGGCAGCACCACTTGCACGATCTGCGCCGAGCCGCCCTGGCTCAGGGCGACCAATTGGCTGTCGGTGAGGGTTTCGTCGGCCATCACGGCTACCGCCACGCGGGCTTTGGCGGCGCTGGCCGGGGTCACGCGGGTCATCATCGAACCGTCGGCCTGGGGCAATTGCTCCAGGGTCGGCTGTGGGGCAGGGCGGTTCCAGTACCAATAGCCGCCGCCCAGGATCAGCGCGAGCAGCACAACAAAGGCCAATACATACCGCCAGGAGCGTCGAATCATCAGCGTTTCACCAATCCAGTCAAGCCGCCCGCGATCAGGGCGGCGGTATCGGCCAGTGCCACCAGCGGATCAAGTCCTGCGGGCACGGCCATGTAACGGGGTTCCCAGTCAGGCTGGAACTTGTCTTTGAAGCGGCGCAAACCTTGGAAGTTATACAGTTGCTCGCCACGGCGGAACACCATCGAGCCCAAGCGTTGGGTCAGTGGCGCGCCACGCCGTGGTTGCAGGCCCGACAACGGCACCATGCCGAGGCTGAAGCGGGCGTAGCCGTGGTTCTTATAATGTTGAATCAGGCCGACCATCATGAACTCCATGGTCAGCTTCGGCGCGTCCGGATGGGCGCGCATCAGGTCGAGACTGGCCAGGTCATGGTTGTACGTCTCGAGCAGGTTGGCGAAGGCCACCGGGCGCCCTTCGAAGCGAATGATCGCGATCCGAAAGTGCTTGAGGTAGTCGTCGCTGAAGCGGCCCAGGGAGAAGCCTTTTTCACGCACATTCTTACCGGTAAGCCAGGCGTCCGAGATAACTTTTAATTCATCCATCGGCGCCGTACCCGGTTCGCAGATCTCCAGGGACAGGCCGTCCCGGGTGCCACGGTTCCAGGTGTAGCGCAAATCCTTCATCTCTTTGCCCTTGGCTTCCAGGTCAAAGCGTTTCAGGTCGACCCGGGCTTCTTCGCCCAGCTTGATCGCGGTGAGGCCGATATCCATGTAGTACGGCAGGTTCTCGGCGCGTACTTGGTAGAACACCGGCCGTGCGTGGTGAATGTCGCACAGGTCGCGGAACTGCCAGATCATCTCGGCGCGCGGTTGAGTCGGGCCGATTGGATCATACAACGCCACCAGGCTGCGCCCGCGACGGGCGTACATCAGGAACGCCTCATCGTTGGGGTGGAACAGCAACGCCTTGTCGCCGGTCAGCGCCAGGCCGCCGTCGGGTTGGGAAGAGGCCATCAGGATCTTGCTGGCGCGTTCCAGCTCATCCGGGGTCGGCAGGTGGATCACCGGGCGCGCGGTACGCAGCAGCCAGGTCAGCGACACGATCACCAGCAATACGGCAGCACCCAACAAGGAACGCAAGCCGCGCGGGGCGTTGGCATCGAGGGTGAACTGCCACCAGAGTTGATGGCTGTAAGGCACATCTTGATAGGCAAACAGCAACAGCCAGATCGACGCGCCCAATACGCAGACGCTCGCCACCAGGTACAGCGGCGAGAAGGGCAGTTCGGTCAGGCGGCTGGCGCGGTAGAACGAGCGCCGGAAAATCGCCAGCAGCACGGCGGTCATGGTCATCAGGCTGGCTTCTTCCCAGTCGAAGCCCTTGAGCAGTGAGAGCAGGGCGCCGACCAGCAGCAGCACCATGGTCAGCATCCAGGCGGCTGACAAACGTCGACGCAGGCCTTGGGCCAGCAATAGGCACAGCACGCCGATCAGGCTGGCACCGAAGTGCGACGCGTCAATCAGGCGGTGGGGAATCAGGAAGCCGATGTTTTCCAGGCGTGAATCGATCTCCGGCGTGGCGCCGGAAAACAGCAGGACCACGCCGGACAAAAAAACCAGTACGGCCAGCACCGGTGCCGCAAGGCCGGATGCGACGCGCAGGCTCTGCTGAGTCTGGAACAGGCGCTGGGCCTCGTTGATCAGCAGGAAGATACAGGCGATCAACAGCGGCAACACCACGTAGATCATCCGGTATAAGAGCAGGGCAGCAGCCAGTGGCGCAGCGCCGAGGGTGTCGGCGAAGGCCGCCAGCAGGATCGCCTCGAAAACCCCCACGCCTCCCGGTACATGGCTGAGCACGCCGGCGGCCAGGGCCAGCAGGTACACCAACAGGAACGGGCCGAAAGGCGGTGCTTCGGGCAGCAGCATATAAAGGACAGCGGCTGCGGCGGCAACGTCCAGCGCGGTGATGACCAGTTGCAGGAACGTCAGGCGACGGCCAGGCAGGCGCAGGGTGCGGCGCCCGGCCTTGACCAGCAGGTTATCCGGGTAGGGTTGTTCCGGCAGGCGACGGCGATAGATGCCGATGCACAGCATGGCCGACAACAGCAGCACCGCACCGGCGACACCGCCCAGCAGACTCTGCGGTAAATGCAGGTAGGTCGATGCCGCCGGCAGGTTGCTCAGCGTGGCCAACGCGGCCAGTGGCGGCAGCGCACAGCCCAGCGCCAGGCTGGCGAACACGGTCATGTGGGCGACTTCCGACGCACCAATGCCGTGGCGTGCATATAAACGATAGCGCACCGAGCCGCCCGAGAGCATCGACAGGCCAATGGCGTTGCCGATGGCAAAGGCAGTGAAGCCGCCCAGAGCCAGGGTCTTGGCCGGCAGTTTCACGCCGGCGTAACGTGCGCCGGAAAATTCATAGCCCAACAGAATGATGAAGCCGGCCACCGCTGCCGCGAACGCGCCGAGCAAGGCCGGTTTAGGCACCTCCAGGATCGAGTCGTGGAGCGCGTAGAGGTCGAGTTCCAACAGCAGGTGTCGGCAGGCGATCAGGGCAATTGCAAACAGCAGCAACGTAACGGCCAGGCCGATGGGCTGACGGTATTTGCTCAACAGATCCAGCCAACGCAAACGGGTGGGAGCGATCGGTTGTTCCGCTGTGACAGTGTCATGTGGTTCAGACGAGTTGGCGCGCATCAATCACCTCGTGGATTGTGCGCGACAGGATGGAGGTATCCAGCCAAGTTACCAATCCCTATGGACAAAATAATTACAAATATTAACGCGGATCACCGAGTGGGGCGACTGCGGCCATTGGTCGTAGAAGGTAGCGCTTGAGCATCGAGCATAGCGTGCAATGGGATGGACTCTGCAAACCGTCTACGGTTTCATGAAAGATGCCATGCCATTGTTTCAGAAGAACTTTTTCATCGAATACAAAAAAGGCCACTCTTTCGAGTAGCCTTTTTTGATGTTTGGTTGCGGGAGCCGGATTTGAACCGACGACCTTCGGGTTATGAGCCCGACGAGCTACCAGACTGCTCCATCCCGCGTCTGTGGGCGGCATTCTACAGTCCAGCGACGAGGTGTCAACCGTTAATGACTCGATGACTCAAATTAACGGTGATTTATTCAAAATCAAGGCCTTGCCGCTTTCATTGTAGGAGCGAGCTTGCTCGCGAAAGGCGTCAAGGATAACGCAGCGCTTCAGGTAGCCAGCGGTGTGTTGAAGTTTTTCGCGAGCAAGCTCGCTCCTACAGGGGAGGGAGGTAAAACAGGCGCGCACAAAAAAGGCCACTCTTTCGAGTAGCCTTTTTTGATGTTTGGTTGCGGGAGCCGGATTTGAACCGACGACCTTCGGGTTATGAGCCCGACGAGCTACCAGACTGCTCCATCCCGCGTCTGTGTGTCGGCATTCTACAGAGGAACGCGAGCGTGTCAACCCGAAAATGGAAGAAAAGCGCTTGTGGTTCAATCGGTTAGCTCTCCAAGGCGAACGTGGTAGGGGCGCGGAGCCAGTCGGGCCGAGGCTTTCAGCTCTATTGGAGGGCCGAATTCGATTGAGAAAACAAATTCATCTGCGATATTTCGTACCGCTCAGACAGAAGATTCAAACTACTGGTGCTATATACAGGGGTGAATGCGATACTGGCCGTCCGTTGGTCCACACCCCGTTTATATGACGCAGCGCAAAATCATCCACGTCGACTGTGATTGCTTCTACGCCGCCATCGAGATGCGCGACGACCCGAGCCTGGCGCAAAAACCCCTAGCTGTCGGCGGCTCGGCAGACCGGCGGGGGGTGATCGCTACGTGCAATTACGAAGCGCGGGCGTATGGGGTGCGCTCGGCGATGTCATCCCGTCACGCGTTGAAGTTGTGCCCGGACCTGACGATCGTCAAGCCGCGCATGGATGCCTATAAAGAAGCATCGAAGGAAATCCAGACGATCTTTCGCGACTACACCGATTTGATCGAGCCATTATCGCTGGATGAAGCCTATCTCGACGTGTCCGACAGCCCGCACTTTGGCGGCAGTGCCACGCGCATCGCCCAGGACATTCGGCGGCGTGTCTCCAATCAATTGCACATCACCGTGTCTGCGGGCGTGGCGCCCAACAAGTTTCTGGCCAAGATCGCCAGCGACTGGAAAAAACCCAACGGCCTGTTTGTGATTACCCCGGATCAGGTCGAAGATTTCGTCTCCCAGTTGCGGGTGAGTAAGTTGCATGGGGTCGGCAAGGTCACTGCCGACAAGCTGGCGCGCCTGGGCATTGAAGATTGCCTGCAATTGCGGGAGTGGAACAAGCTGGCGCTGGTGCGCGAATTCGGCAGTTTTGGTGAGCGCCTCTGGAGCCTCGCCCGTGGGATCGATGACCGCGTGGTGCAGAACGACAGTCGGCGGCAATCGATCAGCGTGGAAAATACCTACGATGTGGACTTGCCGGATCTTTCAAGCTGCCTGGCAAAGCTGCCCGAACTCATGGACACCCTGGCCGGGCGCATGGCGCGTATCGACAGCAGCTACCGGGCGGGCAAGCCGTTCGTGAAGGTCAAGTTTCATGACTTTACCCAGACCACTTTGGAGCAGGCCGGGGCAGGGCGGGACCTGGAGAGTTATCAACAGCTGATGACCCAGGCGTTCAACCGGGGTGGGAAGCCGGTGCGGTTGTTGGGGATTGGCGTGCGCTTGCTGGATTTGAGCAGCGGTAACGAACAGCTCGAGTTTTCCTGGTAGACACCGGAGCAAATGTGGGAGGGGGCTTGCTCCCGATTGCAGTGTGTCAGTCAGTACATCTGACACTGACACACCGCTATCGGGGGCAAGCCCCCTCCCACATTTGATCTCCAGCAGGCTTCAGATTTCAGCGTGCGCCAGGGTCTGCGACCAGCCGCCCGGCGTCCTTGGCCAGCGCCTGCAAGAATTCCTGCTGCAACTCCGGGTCATTGCGCGTCAGTTCAATCAGGCTTTGCTCCAGTTCGCTGGCTTCTTCTTCCAGGCCCAGCTCCGAGAGGCGCTTGACCCGGTGTACCCACTGGTTGACTTCGTCGTCTTCCAAGTCGTCGTAGATCAGGCCATGGGCTTCCAGCAATTTTCCGCGCAGGGTGCTGCTGATCGCCAGGGTCGAATCCGTGTGCACGTCGTCCTGGCCGTCTTCCACGCTGATCTTCAAGGTGGTGATGCGGTTCAGGTCCTGTTCGGCAAACGGACTGTCCAACAGGTTCAGGCGCAGGACGCCGTCGCGGTCGGTGGTCAGTTCATGGGGCTGTTTGCCGGCGGTGACCTGTACCGGGCGTTCGCTCCAGGGCAGGCTCGAATACTCCAGGCGCTTGTCACGCTGGACTTCATCGATGCCCGCGAGGTTCTGCTGGGCACGGCCGTGGGATTGCACGTTCATGAACGGGTTAATGCCGTCCACGCCGTAGCTCAGCCAATCGCGGGTCATGCTGGCGGGCAGGTTGCCGAGGGCGAAGATGTTCACCACATTGGCCCCCGCACCAGCCACCAGCGCCACGGCACCCAGGGGCATCTCGTAGAGTTTGCGCCAGGGCTGATAGGGCGTGTAGCGGTCGTAACGCCGAGTGACTTCGAATTCGGTGACTTCAAAGGTCTTTTGCTCGTGAATTCGAACCCGACGTTGCGGCAGCTCCAGCACTTTGGGCTCACCTACATCGATCTGCAGGCTGTGGTCGAGCAACTTACGCTCGACCCGCTCCTCGTGCTCACTGCGTTGCGACATCTGGTTGGCGCAGCCGCTGACCAGCAGGGCGCCGCACAAGGCGGCGCCCCCCAGGGCTCTGGTGTTTCGCTTGAACATGACTTCTCTTGATCTGGTTTTCAGCGACGAATACGCGCCTGAAGGAAAGACAGCACGTCAGCCACCGGCAACGGTTGGGCCTCGGCTTCGGTCCGGCTCTTGTATTCCAGATTGCCATCGGCCAGGCCGCGGTCACTGACCACGATCCGGTGGGGGATGCCAATCAGTTCCATGTCGGCGAACTTGATGCCCGGGCTGGTTTTCTTGTCCCGGTCATCGAGCAGCACTTCAAAA
Organism: Pseudomonas sp. R11-23-07; assembly: GCF_003852295.1. NCBI lineage: Bacteria > Pseudomonadati > Pseudomonadota > Gammaproteobacteria > Pseudomonadales > Pseudomonadaceae > Pseudomonas > Pseudomonas sp. R11-23-07. The sequence continues at coordinate 4,475,702 of NZ_CP027761.1, read as the reverse complement.
CCGGCGGCCGTCAGTTCGGCATACAGTTTGTCGGTGGCTTCGCGCACTTGCTCGGTTTCATAGCGCAACGGCACCAGCGCAACCTGGAACGGCGCCAGGGCGTCGCTCCAGATGATGCCTTTCTCATCGTTGTTCTGCTCGATGGCAGCGGCGACCACGCGGGACACGCCAATGCCGTAGCAGCCCATGTCCAGGGTGATCGGCTTGCCGTTCTCGCCCAGCACTTCGCACTTCATCGCCTTGCTGTACTTGTTGCCCAGCTGGAAGATGTGCCCGACTTCGATGCCGCGCTTGATCTCCAGGGTACCCTTGCCATCCGGGCTTGGGTCGCCAGCCACGACGTTGCGCAGGTCGGCTACGGTCGGAACCGGCAGGTCACGCTCCCAGTTCACGCCGAAGTAGTGCTTGTCGTCGATGTTCGCACCGATCCCGAAGTCGCTCATCAGCTCGACCGAGCGGTCGATGATGATCGGCAGCGGCAGGTTCAGCGGGCCGAGGGAGCCGGCGCCGGCGCCAATGGCGTCGCGCAGTTCGGCATCGGTGGCCATGACCAGCGGGCTGGCCACGCCAGGTTGCTGGGCCGCCTTGATTTCGTTGAGCTCGTGGTCGCCACGGATCACCAGGGCGATCAGCTTGCCTTCTTCTTCGGCGCGCACGATCAGGGTCTTGATGGTCTTTTCAATCGGCAGATCGAATTTTTCCACCAGGGCCGCGATGGTCTTGGTGTCCGGGGTATCGACCAGGCGCAGTTCTTCGGCTGGCGCTGGGCGCGAGGTTTCCCGTGGGATGGCTTCGGCTTTCTCGATGTTTGCCGCGTAGTCGGAACCGTTGCTGAACGCGATGTCGTCTTCGCCGGATTCGGCCAACACGTGGAATTCGTGGGAGCCGGCGCCGCCGATGGAGCCGTTGTCCGCTTCAACCGGGCGGAATTTCAGGCCCAGGCGCGTGAAGATGTTGCAGTAGGCCTGGTGCATGCGGTCGTAGGTCGCCTGCAGGGACGCCTGGTCGGCATGGAACGAATAGGCGTCCTTCATGATGAATTCACGGCCGCGCATCAAGCCGAAGCGTGGGCGGATTTCATCACGGAATTTGGTCTGGATCTGATACAGGTTCAGAGGCAGCTGTTTATAGCTGCTCAACTCGTTGCGCATCAGGTCGGTGATGACTTCTTCATGGGTCGGGCCGGCGCAGAAATCGCGGCCATGTCGGTCCTTGAAGCGCAGCAGCTCGGGGCCGTACTCTTCCCAGCGTCCGGATTCCTGCCACAGTTCAGCCGGTTGGGTGCTCGGCATCAACACTTCCAGAGAGCCGGCAGCGTTCATTTCTTCACGAACGATGGCTTCGACCTTGCGCATCACCTTCAAGCCCATGGGCAGCCAGGTGTACAGGCCGGAGGCCAGTTTGCGGATCATGCCGGCGCGCAGCATCAGCTGATGGCTGATCACAACCGCGTCGGAAGGCGTTTCTTTCTGTGTGGCGAGCAAATATTGACTGGTACGCATGGTAGGCCGTTGTCGGTTGCTTGGACTTGAAATGACTTGGGATTGTACGGGCGGTTGCTGCTGGAGTACAGGCGTGACATTGCGCAGGGATCTGACTGACTGTGGGAGGTTCAATGTGGGAGGGGGCTTGCTCCCGATAGCGGTGTGTCAGTGTCAGATGTACTGACTGACACGCTGCCATCGGGAGCAAGCCCCCTCCCACATTGACCGAGCCGTGTCAGTCTTCTTGCGGGGGATTCAACTGGGCGCGCCGATTCTCCTGGAACCAGTGCAGGGCAATCAGGAACAACGTCGGCACCCCCAGCAGGCAGGTGATCATGAAGAAGCTGTGATAGCCGAACTTCTCCACCATCACCCCCGAGTACCCGCCGATCAGGCGCGGCAGCAACAGCATGATCGAGCTGAGCAGCGCGTATTGGGTGGCGGAGAACTTGAGGTTGGTCAGGCTCGACAGGTAGGCGACAAACGCAGAGGTGGCCAGGCCGGAGCTGAAGTTATCCAGGGAAATAGTGACGATCAGCATCTGCAGGTCGGGGCCCATGTCGGCGAGCATCACGAACAACAGGTTGGTGCCGGCCGAGGCCACGCCACCGATGAACAGGATCGGCAGAATCCCGAACCGCACGATCAACAGGCCGCCCATGCCGGCGCCGAGCAGGGTCATGATCAGGCCGAAGATCTTGCTGACCCCGGCAATCTGGTCCTTGGTAAAACCCTGGTCGATATAGAAAACGTTGGCCATCACGCCCATGACGGTATCGGACATGCGATAGGTGGCGATCAACCCGAGCAGCAGCAACGCCTGCCAGCGGTAGCGCAGGATAAAGTCGTTGACCGGCGTCAGCACCGGCGCCAGGCCACGGCGGCCCATGGCCGAGAGGCACAGGGCGGTGAGCAGGATATAAAGGATAGCGCGCAGGAAGGCACGGTCTTCCATCAGCAGTTCCCACAGGCTCACGCCCTGGAACAGCACGCTGGCGAAATCCGTGTTGTACAGCTGGGTAAACATTGCAGGCACCGACACCAGCAGCACAATCAGCACGAACACTGACGCCAACTGATGCACGAAGCTATAGCGCCCGGCCTGCAACTGGGTGCGCAGCGGCACGTTGGGTTCGCGCATCAACAGGGTGGTGAGCAGGGCCGGAACCATCAACACGCCGAACAGCACATAGGTGCCGGTCCAGGCCGAGTGCTTATAGTTGAAACCGGTGGAGCCGAAGCCTTCGGCAAAGAACAGCGCACCGGCCGTGGCCAGCAGGGCGGCGATGCGATAACCGGACATATAGCTGGCGGCCAGGGCGGCCTGGCGGCTGTCGTCGGCGATTTCCAGGCGGTAGGCATCGACGGCGATGTCCTGGGTGGCCGAGGCGAAGGCAACGACGACGGCAATGGCAATCAGCCAGGACAAGTGTTTTTGCGGGTCACAAAAGCCCATGCCGATCAATCCGAGGATCACCAGCGATTGGGAAAGCACCAGCCAGGAACGCCGGCGCCCGAGTTTCCCGAGCAATGGCAGGCGCCATTGGTCGAGCAGCGGCGACCAGACCCACTTGAAGGCGTAGGCCAGCCCGATCAGGCTTGCATAACCGATGGTCTCACGGGCCACACCCGCTTCACGCAGCCACACGGAAAGCGTCGAGAACACCAACATATAAGGCATGCCGGCAGCGAAACCGAGCAACAACAGCACTAACGTCGAGGGGCTGGCATAGGCGGCGAGCGCGGCGCGCCAGGTTTTACGGGGCATGGGCTGGAGTCTGCCTCAGATTTGCGGAAACAAAGCGCGCACTCTAACCGCTGTGCTCTACCGGGCGCCAGCCATGGCGCTGAATATCAACGCGATTGTTCAGGATGCTGACACCTTCGCTGCGTAAACGCGCACGTTGCTCGTCACCTGAGGCGCTGCCCACCGGCAGACTTATCCGACCACCGGCACCCAGCACCCGATGCCAGGGCAGTCGGGTGTCTGCGGGAAGCTGGCTCAGGGTACGCCCGACCCAGCGTGCGGCGCGCCCCAACCCGGCCAGGTGCGCCAACTCGCCGTAGCTTACGACGCAACCTGTCGGCACTTGCGCCAAGGTCAGGTAAAGCGCGGTGCGGCGTATGTCGGCGGGGCTTTGCGGGGTGTCGGCAGGTTCATTCACTGTGGGGCTATCCGTTGAGAACGTCGGTGTTTTTGTAAGAAACGTCTGTAAACTTGGGGGTGAGCATGGAACTCACTATAAATAGTTGAGTCAGTTCAGGCTATCCACGACGATAGCCCCTTCTTTTCGCCAACCCCGAGCCCCGTATCTGCTTATGTTGTCCAGAACCCTGCTGTGCCTCGCTGTCCTCAGTGCTTCCACGCCCCTGCTCGCCGATACCGTCTGGTTGAAGAACGGTGACCGCCTGACCGGCAAGATCAAAGTTTTCGACGGTGGCAAGTTGCTGATCCAAACCAGCTACGGGGGCGCCATCCCGGTGGATTGGAAGCAGGTGAAAACCCTGGAGAGCGACCAGGAGTTGCTGGTCAAGCAGGACGCCTATAGTGGTGAAAAGGCCAAGTCCCTCAAGGCTGCGGAGGATGGCAAAGTCGTGCTGGCCAACGGCGAAGCACCCAAGACCGTGGACCTGGCCAGTATCCAGCAGATCCTCAAGCCCAAGCCTGTGATCGAAGACCTGGTGTGGAAGGGCAACATCGACCTGGCGCTGGACTACAAGCGCGCCGACAAAGACACCAACGACTACGACGTCGACTTCAAGACCTCGGCCCGTCACGGCCAGTGGCGCCATACCGGCAAGGGCGAGTACAACCGCGAATTCCAGGACGACGTCACCACCACCGATAACTGGGCCCTGGAATACGATCTGGACCGCTTCATCACCGAGCACTGGTTCTGGCAGGGCCGCCTGACCTACAAGCGCGACAAGGTCGAAGACCTGGCGCGCCAACGCACCGTCGGTACCGGCCCGGGCTATCAGTTCTGGGACGATGAACTGGGCGCGTTCTCCCTCGGCTCGCTGATCAACCGCACCGATTACGAATACGCCGATGGCGGCAAGGACAACTTCTATTCCCTGGCCATGAAGTGGAACTACAACCGCTACCTGGTAGGCAAGACCGTGGAATTCTTCACCAACGGTGAGCTGGGCAAGCCGATCGACGGTCCGGCCGAGTATGCCCTGGATGCCGAGATGGGCCTGCGCTACAAGGTCACCGAATGGGCCTCGCTCAATCTCAAGGCCGAGCGCGACGTCATCAGCGGCGACTCCGACAGCAGCTTGAGCAAGACCCGCTACACCGCAGGGTTTGGCGTGGCCTGGTAACGCGGCATCGAGCACCCTGGCAACCTGCGCAGATATTGATTACCTTGTGTTGAGATCCATTCCCATATGCCATGGGCGGCGAAACAACCCAGGAGTCATACATTGAGCGCGCACGTTGCCAGGAACGCCCGAGAGCTGTTGCTCAAGGAATACCGTGGGGCCTTGGCCACACAATCCAAAGCCATGCCCGGTTTTCCCTTCGGTTCGGTCGTGCCGTACTGCCTCGACGAGCAGGGCCGCCCGCTGATCCTGATCAGTCGCATCGCCCAGCACACCCACAACCTGCAGAACGACCCCAAGTGTTCGTTGCTGGTGGGTGAGCGCGAAGCTGACGATGTGCAGGCCGTCGGGCGCCTGACCTACCTGGCGCAAGCCGAAAAACTCGACGACGCCGCTGCGATCGAAGCCGCCGCCGAGCGCTATTACCGTTACTTCCCCGAGTCGGCCAACTACCACAAGGCCCACGATTTCGATTTCTGGGTGCTCCAGCCGGTGCGCCACCGGTATATCGGCGGGTTCGGCGCGATCCACTGGGTCGACCACCTGACCTTGGCCAATCCGTTCGCGGGCAACGCCGAACGCAGCATGATCGAACACATGAACAGCGATCACGCCAAGGCCATCGCCCATTACGTCAACCTTGCCGGTTTACCGACGACCGAGCCTGCGCAACTGGCCGGCATCGACAGCGAAGGCATGCACCTGCGTATCGGCCAAGCCCTGCACTGGCTGCCGTTTGGCGAACCTTGCAACACGCCGACACAAGTACGCGAAGCCTTGGTTTCATTGGCTCACGCCGGATCCTGGCCGAAAAAATCAGACGTTAGTGCTTGAATTCACGAAAAGGCGACGTCATCTAAGGTGAACTAGCAAGGCATTCTTGCGTTGAGGAACCATTTGATGCGCCCTTTTTTGTTGCTTTTTCTATTGTTTCCGGTGCTGGAGCTGTTCGTATTCGTTCAAGTCAGCGGTGCGATCGGATTTTTCCCGGCACTGCTGCTGATCATTCTCGGCTCGATGCTCGGCGTGCTGGTGCTGCGCGTCGCCGGGCTGGCGACGGCACTGCGTGCCCGTGAAAGCCTGAACCGCGGCGAGCTGCCCGCCCAGACCATGCTCGAAGGCCTGATGATGGCCCTGGCCGGTGGCCTGTTGATCCTGCCGGGTTTCATCAGCGACGTGGTGGGCCTGGTCATGCTGCTGCCGGTCACACGCAAATTGCTGGCCGGCAAGATGCGCCAGCGTGCCGAAGAAGCGGCCCTGCGCCAGCGTGCTTTTGCCGACGACCTGCAACCCCGTGGCGGCCCGGCCCCGCGCCAGCCCCTGGGGCGTGAAGGCGATGTGATCGAAGGCGAATTCGAACACCGCGACAACAAATAACCGCTTCACCGGCACGGCACCTTCGGGTGCCGTGTTGCATTTCATCCTTGGGCAAACACAAAAAATTTACTGCGCTGGCCCTTGTAATAAGCCTGGGCGCCCTTATGTAACGGTCACCGCAAGGTTTCTGGTGGTGACACTAGACAGACTTCCGCGGTTCGCCCAGCGAGCCGCGACCGGCACCGCCGGAATTTAACCCGCCGGAATTGATACCGGCCGATGAAAAACACAATTAGGAGAGATCGACAATGAAGCTTCGTCCTCTGCATGACCGCGTCGTCATCCGTCGCAGTGAAGAAGAAAAGAAAACCGCCGGCGGGATCGTTCTGCCAGGTTCGGCTGCTGAAAAAGCCAACCACGGTGTGATTCTTGCTGCGGGTCCAGGCAAGGCTCTGGAAAACGGTGAAGTACGTGCGCTGGCCGTGAAAGTGGGTGACAAGGTTGTTTTCGGCCCTTACTCCGGCAGCAACACTGTGAAAATCGACGGCGAAGACTTGCTGGTAATGGCTGAGAACGAAATTCTCGCCGTACTGGAAGACTGATTTCCCCGCTCATTTTCCCGTTTACTCCAAAGTATTTAAGGAATATCGATCATGGCTGCTAAAGAAGTTAAATTCGGCGACTCCGCCCGCAAAAAAATGCTCACCGGTGTCAACGTCCTGGCTGACGCAGTAAAAGCGACCCTGGGCCCGAAAGGCCGTAACGTGATCATCGAGAAGAGCTTCGGCGCTCCGACCATCACCAAGGACGGCGTTTCCGTCGCCAAAGAAATCGAACTGGAAGACCGTTTCGAAAACATGGGCGCGCAGCTGGTCAAAGACGTTGCCTCCCGTGCCAACGATGACGCCGGTGACGGCACCACCACCGCGACCGTACTGGCTCAGGCCATCGTCAACGAAGGCTACAAGGCCGTTGCTGCCGGCATGAACCCGATGGACCTCAAGCGCGGTATCGACAAGGCGACCATCGCCATCGTTGCCGAGCTGAAAAACCTGTCCAAGCCATGCGCTGACACCAAGGCTATCGCTCAGGTAGGTACCATCTCCGCCAACTCCGACAGCTCCATCGGCGACATCATTGCCGAAGCCATGGAAAAAGTCGGCAAAGAAGGCGTGATCACCGTTGAAGAAGGCTCGGGCCTGGAAAACGAACTGTCGGTTGTAGAAGGCATGCAGTTCGACCGTGGCTACCTGTCCCCGTACTTCGTCAACAAGCCAGACACCATGGTTGCCGAGCTGGACAGCCCGCTGATCCTGCTGGTCGACAAAAAGATCTCCAACATCCGCGAAATGCTGCCAGTGCTGGAAGCCGTTGCCAAAGCCGGCCGCCCATTGCTGATCGTTTCCGAAGACGTTGAAGGCGAAGCCCTGGCGACCCTGGTTGTGAACAACATGCGTGGCATCGTCAAGGTTGCAGCCGTCAAGGCTCCAGGCTTCGGCGACCGTCGCAAGGCCATGCTGCAGGACATCGCCGTATTGACCGGCGGTACCGTTATCTCCGAAGAGATCGGCCTGAGCCTGGAAAGCGCCACCCTGGAAAACCTGGGTAGCGCCAAGCGCGTGACCATCTCCAAGGAAAACACCATCATCGTTGACGGTGCTGGCGTTGAAGGTGACATCGAGTCGCGTATCGCTCAGATCCGCGCTCAGGTAGCCGAAACTTCCTCGGACTACGACCGTGAAAAACTGCAAGAGCGTCTGGCCAAGCTGTCCGGTGGCGTTGCAGTGATCAAGGTTGGCGCCGGTTCCGAAGTCGAAATGAAAGAGAAGAAGGCCCGCGTTGAAGACGCCCTGCATGCAACCCGTGCAGCCGTTGAAGAAGGCGTGGTACCTGGCGGTGGCGTTGCGCTGATCCGTGCTCTGGAAGCCCTGACCAACCTGACCGGCGACAACGCTGACCAGAACGTCGGTATCGCTGTACTGCGTCGTGCCGTTGAAGCACCGCTGCGCCAGATCGCTGCCAACTCCGGCGATGAGCCAAGCGTTGTGGTCAACGAAGTCAAGAACGGCAAAGGTAACTACGGTTACAACGCTGCGACTGGCGTCTACGGCGACATGATCGAAATGGGCATCCTGGACCCAACCAAGGTGACGCGTTCCGCGCTGCAAGCGGCAGCCTCCATCGGCGGTCTGATTCTGACCACCGAAGCTGCAATCGCCGACAAGCCTAAGGCTGAAGGCGCTGGCGGCGGTATGCCAGACATGGGCGGCATGGGTGGTATGGGCGGCATGATGTAAGCCAGCCTTACCCGGCTAGTTAAAAAACCCCGCCTGCAGCGATGCAGGCGGGGTTTTTTTATGGGTGTTGCGCAAGCCGTCAACGGGACGTGGCGGGCTTCGATGGCCGGTACAACAGTAGGCAATACATGCCCAGGCAGATCAGCCAGCAGAAAATCGCCGTCCACACGTTGTGGGAAAAAAAGTGCGCCCCTTGCAGCATGCGGCTCACTGAAAACACGCTGCCCAAGCCCAGCGCAAAGATAAACGCGTTGCGCGCCATGCGTGGCCGGCGATCGCGCAGGGCAAAAAACCAGGCGAACAAGGCAAACCCGGTTGCCGCATGTCCGCCGGGCCAGCAGCGACCGGGTTTATCGGTCGGCGGGCGAGGGCTAAGCAGTTCGCTGTAAATTTCCTGGCCACCGAATTCCTTGAGGCTCCAGGGGCATTGCACGGCGGTGATGGTCTTCAACGGCGCCACGAAAGCCGTCGCCATTGCCAGGGACAGCACCAGGCAGACCAGTTCGCGGCGGTAGGGCTTGAGTCGCTGCAGGATGAAGCTGCCGACCAGCCCGAGAATCGCCAGTACCGAAAACAGGATCACCAGTTGCTTGGCGCGATCATGCAGGATGTCTTCGAGAAAGAAGCTATAGCGGCCGATGAAGCCGCCTTGCTCGGCATCGTAGAAGCGTTTGGCCAGGTCCATGTCCAGCGAGGTCAGCTGCAGAAGCAGCAAGACCAATGCGGCGCCGACGGGGAGGCCCAGACACAGCCAAAAATTAAGCGGTTTAGAAACGGGTAGGGAGGCGGGGGGCTTCATGACGGACCTTGGTAAAAAACGTCCCGTACTCACCCGCACGGGACGTTTTGATTAGCGTGTGCTCAGGGCTGGGGCCTCTTCCTTGGGGGCTCTCCAACTCAGCAGTTGTTGCTTGTAGTCGTAGCTGGCGGCTTGGTAATAGGTGATCGCCCGCTGGATTAACGGGTCGTCGCTGCCGACGCGCAGTTCCTGGCTGTCCCCCAGCGCCTGGTCATGCCGACGCAGGCCTTTGCGCGGGCTGAGAATCGCCAGGTTCGTGCCGTCAAACAGGCCCAGGTGCTGGTAGTTGCCGACCACCACGCGCGGTGGCAGCGGGTTGTCTTGCAACAGGTTGCGGCCGAAGAACGTCGATTCGTAGCTCAGGTTGATCAAGCCCAGCAGCGTGGGCGCCAGGTCGATCTGGCTGGCCAGTTGCGCGGTTTCCCGGGCGTCGATCAGCTTCGGTGCATAGATGAACAGGGGGATCTGGTAGTTGGTGATGGGCAAGTCTTCCTTGCCTGCACTGCCGGCGGTGTGGTCGGCGACGAACACGAAGATCGTGTTATCGAACCAGGGCTTCTGACGCGCGGCGTCGAGGAACTGGCCGATGGCGTAGTCGGTGTATTTCACCGCGCCGTCACGGCCCTTGCCGGATTTGATATCGATACGCCCGTCCGGATAGGTGTAGGGACGGTGGTTGGAGGTGGTCATCAACTGCAGCAAAAACGGCTGCTGCTTGGCGTAGTCGGCATCGGCCAGATTCAGGGTTTGTTTGTACAGGTCCTCGTCGGCCATGCCCCAGGCGTTTTTAAACGAGATTTGCGCTTCGGGCACACTGCTCTGGTCGACGACGCGATAGCCATTGCCGCTGAAAAACGCATTCATGTTGTCGAAGTAACCGCGCCCGCCGTAGACGAACACGCTGTCGTAGCCAATGGCGGAAAGCTGCTGCCCCAGGCTGGCGAAACCGCTTTCGCGGCCGATGCGCTTGACGATAGAGCGCCCAGGCGTAGGAGGAACTGCCAGGGTGATGGCTTCCAGGCCACGGTCGGTACGCGTACCGGTGGCATAGAAGTTATTGAAGTACAGGCTCTGTTGGCGCAGCGCATCGAGGTTGGGCGTGAGGTGGCGCTCGTCGCCGTTGCTGCCCATGTATTTGGCGCTGAAACTTTCGATGGTGACCAGCACGATATTGGGCTTGCGCAGCGTGCCTGGGTTGGTGATGGCGCGGCGGATATCCAGGGGGTCCTGGTCGATGAAACGGGCGTTGGGCTCACTGAGTTCGGCGCGCAATTGCTTGGCGACGACATCGGTTGGCAGGCTTTTGTAGAACTGCGTGTAGTCCAGTTCGTTGTTACGGAACGCGGCAAAGAACTGATAGGGGCCATTGCTGGCCAGTTCGTTGTTGTAGGCGTTGCCACCTTGGGTGCGCGGGCTGTCCTGGCTGATCAATTGCAGGCTGAGGCCGGCGACCACCAGCAAGGCCACGGCATTCACCAACCGGCCACGCAGCGCCGGCAGGGGCGCGGCCATCGCGGCGTTGAAGGGCTTGCGCAGGGCCACGCTGAGGATCAGCGCGAGCATCGCCAGCAGGCTGAGCAGCTTGCCGATCGGGTAGGACTCCAGCAGGTTGTTCAACACCTCGTCGGAATACACCAGGTAATCAACGGCGATGAAGTTGAAGCGCACGCCGAATTCATCCCAGAACAGCCATTCGGCCACCGACGTGAACAGCATCGCGAACAGGCTCACCGTGAGCAGCGCTTGCAGGAACCAGCGATGACCGCGACGGCGCCACAGCGCCGGCGGGCACAGCAACAGGTACAGCCCCAGCGGCAACGCCGCATAGGCCAGGAAGCCGAGGTCGTAGAGCAGACCCACGCCGAACACCGGCAGCAGGTTACCGCCGACTTCATCCAGGTGAGTGATGAGCAGCACGCTACGGGTGAGCAGGAAAACAACCAGCCAGGCGCCGGTTATCAACAGCAAATAGCGCACAGGCGCGGTTTTGGGGAGCCCCATGTCAAATTTCCTTTTATCAATGGCGGCGATCTTCACGCTGACACTGTAGTCAGTTTGTGAAGCTATAGTGAAAAACTCGTTTGGCTGCCCAATCAGTTGAAAACCTTTATCGACGGGCCTCGCCGCTCTATCCCTGAGCCGCACTTGGCCTTAAGCTGCGCGAGCCAACACGGCCGTTACCGCGTACGGAGACACTGCCCATGCGAATTTTATTGGTTGAAGACAACCGCGATATTCTGGCCAACCTGGCCGATTACCTGGGGCTCAAAGGCTACACAGTGGACTGTGCGCAGGACGGTTTGTCGGGCCTGCACCTGGCCGCCACCGAGCATTACGACTTGATCGTGCTCGACATCATGCTGCCCGGCATCGATGGCTACACCCTGTGCAAACGCCTGCGTGAAGATGCACGCCGCGACACCCCGGTGATCATGCTCACCGCCCGCGACCAGTTGGATGACCGGCTGCAGGGCTTCAAGTCCGGGGCCGATGACTACCTGCTCAAGCCGTTCGCCTTGTCCGAACTGGCCGCGCGCATCGAAGCGGTGCTGCGCCGGGCCCAGGGTGGCGGGCGGCGTGTGTTGCAAGTGGGCGACCTGCATTACGACCTCGACACCCTGGAGGTCACGCGCGAAGGGCGCATGCTCAAGCTCAACCCGGTCGGCCTGAAGCTGCTGGCAGTATTGATGCAGAAAAGCCCGCACGTATTGCGTCGGGAAATTCTCGAAGAAGCCTTGTGGGGCGATGATTGCCCGGACAGCGACAGCTTGCGCAGCCACGTCCACCAATTGCGCCAAGTGATCGACAAACCTTTCGCCAAGCCGCTGCTGCAAACGGTGCACGGTGTGGGTTATCGCCTCGCCGAGGGCCGTGATGGAGTTTAAGCAAAGCCTTGCCCAGCGGATCATCATCGCCTTTGCCTTGATGAGCGCGTTGGTGGCGGGGGCTTTCGCCATGGGCATCGTCGCGACGGTGCACCTGGTGGAAGAGAAGTTGATTTCGGCGGGCCTGGGCGGCGATCTGCAACGGCTGCTGTTGATGGACAGCATGGAAGACTGGCGACACCGGCCGGAGCCTGACCAGTTGTTTTATTTCAGCGGCGGCCCCGGCGATTTCGAGCTGCCCAAGGACCTGCGGCATCTGGACCCAGGCTTTCATGAAGTGTTTCGCGAGTCGCTGTCATACCACGCCATGGTCGAGGTGATCGATGGCCGGCGTTATGTGCTGCTGCAGGACCAGAGCGATTTCGAAGAGCGCGAGCGCGTCCTGTTTGCCGTGGTGCTGGTGGGCTTCGTGCTCAGCCTGGCGTTGGCGGTGTTTCTCGGCTGGGTGCTGGCGCGCAAGGTGATGGCGCCGGTGGTACGGCTGGCGCGCCAGGTGCGCCATCGCGACCAGTTGCTCGGGCTTGCGCCGCCACTGGCACCGGATTATGCGGCCGACGAAGTGGGCGAGTTGGCGGTGGCGTTCGATGCCACCCTGGGTCGCTTGCGCCAGGCGCTGTCTCGCGAGCAGTTGTTTACCAGCGATGTGAGCCATGAATTGCGCACACCCTTGATGGTGCTGGCCAGTTCCTGCGAGCTGCTGCTGGAGAACCCGGCAATCGATCAACGGGGGCGCAACCAGGTCCAGCGAATCGCCCGGGCCTGTGAAGAAATGCGCGAGTTGGTGCAGACCTTCCTGATGCTGGCCCGTGCCCAGCATGACGATGCCGCCATGTCGGCCCAGGTCAACCTGACACAGGTGGCTGAGGACCTGCTCGGGATCTGGCGCGGGCCCATCGAGCAAAAGGGCCTTGAACTGATCTACTGCCCAGGCAATCCGCTGGATACCCGCTACAACACCACCTTCCTGCATGCGGTGATGGGCAATCTGTTGCGCAATGCACTGCATTACACCGAGCAAGGGTTTATCCGCCTCACCCTGGAGCCCAGCGGTTTTGTGGTGGAGGATTCCGGCGTGGGCATTCCTGAAGACAAGCGTGAGGCGATGTTCGAGCCGTTTGTGCGGGGCAGCGAGAAGCGCGGCGAGGGGCTGGGCTTGGGCTTGTCGCTGGTGCAGCGCATCTGTGAGAACCAGGGCTGGAGCGTGACCCTGAGCACCATGGAGCCCAATGGTTGCCGTTTTCATGTCGAATTGGATCAAGTCAAAACCTGACCGCTTAGTCTGACAATTTGCTGCTGCACGACGCCGGTTTTTCAGCGAAGATGGCCCGATGCTACTGAATGTTTCTGTAAAGTCTTGAAATGTATGCAATTGGACAGGACAAGTTTTTCACAACGAGTTGACTTGTTGATCACAGTTCGCTGCTTAGGGTTGTAGGCATCAGTAATTGGAGATGTAAGATGCCTTCGCCGATCAAGTTAGAGTTTTCTGAAAAGTACGACGATAACCACGCTCACCGCTATTTGCTCAAGCATCAGGACAATCTGGCCCGCCGGTGGTCCCACAAACGCGACGAGCAGCTGGCGCGCGCGGCGCTGGCCATGGCCGGTGAGCCAAGCCTGGTGTTAGACCTGCCGTGTGGTGCTGGCCGGTTTTGGCCGTTGCTGGCCGAGAAACCCAACCGCGTGATTATCGGGGCCGACAATTCGGCGTCGATGTTGAAGGTCGCCACGGTGGCCCAACCCCCGGAAGTGGTGAAACGGGTACGTCCTTTGCAGACATCTGCCTTTGATATCGATTTGCCAGATAATTCGGTCGACAGTATTTTCTGCATGCGCTTGATGCACCACATCGGTGACCCAGCGCACAGGATGACAATACTGCGGGAGTTTCAACGTGTTACCCGTGACAGCGTGATTATCTCGCTGTGGGTGGATGGCAATTTCAAGGCTTGGAAGCGTAAGCGCGCCGAAGTGCGTCGTCGTAAGAAAGGTGAGCAGGAAGGTTACCAAAACCGGTTTGTGTTACCGGCTGCTACTGTCGAGGCAGAATTCGAGCAGGCCGGTTTCCGGGTTCAGGAATCCCTGGACTTCATGCCGCTCTACGCCATGTGGCGAGTCTATGTATTGCGTAAGAGGTAACAGGATGGCAGTTGAGTGCGTAGTCGGCAGTCATGTAGCTCCCGAAGAACGATTTGATTTTTTCTGGCGCCAGCAGGGCGAATGGGTAGAAGAGCCCAATCGTCGGCGTGGCGGTGAAAGTGGCGTACAGCGGGTGGTCAGTGCCAATGGCCGTTTGCTCTACTGCAAGCGCCAGACCGGCCACATCTACCGCAGTTGGCTGCATCCGTTTGGACGTCCGACCGTGTTGCGTGAACGTGATGCGCTCAGGGGCCTGCGCTTGCTCGATGTACGGGTGCCGGAGATGGTGTTCTGCGAGGCGCGACGCGACCCCGAACATCAATGGAAAGCCTTACTGGTGACCGCTTCGCTGGACGGTTTCGACGAGATCGAAAACTGGTACGCCGCCGGTGGTCGCGAGCAATACGGCGAGGAGGTGCATGAACGCCTGCTCAAGGAGCTGGCCGGGACCCTGGCGCGCATGCACAAAGGGCGCTGGCAGCATGGTTGCCTGTATATCAAGCACATCTTCGTACGGGTCACCGGCGAGGGCGATGCGGTGACCGTGGAAGTGGCGTTGCTGGACTTTGAAAAATGTCGCCAGCGTCTGACCGCTTATCGGGCCGCCTCCCACGACATGCTGCAATTGCGCCGCCATTCGTCGTGGAACGACACCGACTGGAAAAAACTCAGCTACTTTTATGAGACGGCGTTTGGCAGCGCTATCAAGGGTTTAACCAAATGAAGCTAGAAATAGCACGAGGTGTGTTCCTGGTCGGGGCGTTGGGCATTGCAGCCCTCGCCCTGGCTGCGTGGGAACAGCCTCGCACACAGGTACTCAGTGCGGCGCAAGGCGGTGGGCTATGCCTGCAGCCACGTGTCGCCAAGGTCAGTGTGGCGGCCAAGCCCGATCATGAATTGCTGTTATTCATGTTCGGGATGTCTCAAGCGATGAGGCCGCAGAGTTGAAACGATTGAACCCCCCAGGAAGGGCTTCGCGATGCGAGGCCCTTTTTTTTGGGACTCAGCGGGGGCAATCGGGTGAGCGCAAGTCACTGCAGTGAACTGAAGGCGCACTCACCGATCACGCTATTGAAGGGGCACGTTGTCAGCTTTGGTCAGCGCCGTGTACACCGTCGGCAGGACGAACAGGGTGAATAGGGTACCAATCGACATGCCGGTGGCGATCACCATGCCGATATCGAACCGACTGACCGCACCCGCACCGCTGGAAAAAATCAGCGGGACGACGCCCATTACCGTTGCCAGCGTCGTCATCAGAATCGGCCGCAGGCGGATCGCAGCCGCTTGTTCGACCGCAGCGCGCGCACACAGGCCTTTTTCCTTGCGCAGTTGATTGGCGAACTCGACGATCAGGATGCCGTGCTTGCTGATCAAGCCGATTAACGTGACCAGCCCGATTTGCGTGTAGATATTCAGGGTGGACCAACCCAGAAACAGTGCGATCAATGCACCGCATACCGACAGCGGTACCGTCACCAGTATCACCAGGGCATCGCGCAGGCTTTCAAACTGCGCCGCCAATACCAGGCCGATGAATGCCAACGCCAGGCCAAACGTGCCCCATAGCGCATTTCCCTCCTGCACGAACTGACGTGTCGCGTTGCGGTAATCGAAGGTATAGCCCGCTGGCGCCTCCTCCTGGGCGATGGTTTGCAGGGTCTGCAGTGCGTTGCTCATACCCACAATCGGAAAGGCCGACACCGTGACTGAATTGAGCTGTTGAAACTGATTCAACTGCCGTGGCCGAACCTGTGGGCTGGAGACTGTGGTCAGCGTCGACAAGGGCAGTAATTGACCCTTGGCGTTTTTGACTGCGTACTGGCTCAGCCAGGCTGGGTTGTCCCGATAGCTGCGCTCCACTTGAGCAATCACTTTGTAGAGATGACCGTCAATACTGAATCGGTTGATTTCCGCTTCAGCCAGCAGGGTGCTCAAGGTCAGGTCCAGATCCTCCATGGACACGCCCATCTGGGCGGCCTTGGTCCGGTCAATTTCGACCGTTACTTCAGGTCGGTCGAAGGCCAGGTCGATATCCACGTAGGCAAACTTTCCTGAGTCGATCGCGCGTTGTTTGATGCGCTCGGCCACGCCGATCATCGAGTTGTGGTCCTGCTGGGAGCTGATGACAAAGCCAAAGGGCAGCCCTTCACCTGTGCCTGGCAAGGAAGGCAGGTTGAACGCGAAGACTTGCAGGCCGGGGTTGTTGTCGAGTTTTTCACGCAAGGTTGTCAGGACGCTCATCTGTGTACGTTCACGTTCCTCCCAGGGTTTGAGCAGGAAGCCGCCAACGCCTGAATGTACGCCGTCCAGGCCGTTGATCTGGAAGGATGCCTGGTATTCGGGAAAGGTTTTGAACGGTTCGATAAAGTCCTGGGTGTAGCGGTTCAGGTACGCCAGGTTGGTCGGTTGGGGCGCATTGGACAGGATAAAAATCAGGCCCTTGTCCTCGTCGGGCGCCAACTCCGAGAGGGTGAATGTGAGCATGACTGGGATCAGGCAGAGTACGAGCGCGGCGAATACCACTACTACGGACTGCGCTTGCATGATCTGGTGCAGACGGCGCTGATAGCGCGTTTTCAACGCGTTGAAGAATCGGTCCAGCACCCGCGTCAGGCCCTGTGGCTGTGTTTCAGGGCGAAGCAAAATGGCACACATCATCGGTGACAGCGTCAACGCCACGATCCCGGAAATCACCACAGCGCCGGCCAGGGTCAGGGCAAACTCTTTGAACAGCGCCCCGGTCAGGCCCTGCATGAAACCGATGGGTGTATAGACTGCGGCCAGCGTGATGGTCATCGACACCACCGGGATGCAAACCTCTCTTGCCCCCTTGATCGCGGCCTCAAGTGGGGATTTACCCTGTTCGATGTGGCGGTGAATGTTTTCCATCATCACGATGGCGTCATCGACCACCAGGCCGATCGCCAGGACCATGGCCAGCAGCGTCAGGACGTTGATGGAATAGCCCATCAGCTGCATGAGGAACAAGGTGCCAATCAGCGACAGCGGAATGGTGATGACGGGAATGATCACCGAGCGCAAGGAGCCCAGGAACAAAAACACCACCAACACTACAATCAGTACGGCTTCTACCAGGCTGGACAGCACTTGGTCGATCGAGGCATTGATGTAAAGCGTCGAATCGTAAGCGATATCCGAATGCAAGTCGGGCGGGAGCTGCGATTGCAGGTGTGGGATCAGTTCGCGGACACGCTTGCCTAACTCCAGGGGGTTGGCGTCGGGTGTGGCTTGAATACTGATATAAACCGCAGGGGTGCCATTGAAGGTGCTGAAACTGTCGTAATTTTGCGAGCCCAGCTCCACGCGTGCGACGTCTCCCAGGCGCACCTGATTGTCGCCGTCGGTTTTCACGGGAATCGCACTGAACCCCTCGGCCGATTGCAGTTCAGTGTTGGTGGTCGCACTGGTGACGACATATTCGCCGGTAAGGTCCCCCGCGACAGATTGTACGTTGTAGCGTCTGATTGCCTGGGTCACGTCAGCGGCGCTCAGACCAAACCCTGCGAGTTTTATCGGGTCGAGCCACAGGCGCATGGCGAAGCTCTGGCTGCCGATGATCTGCGCTTGCGCCATGCCCGGCAGTGTCACCAGTCGCGGCTGGACCACGCGCTGCAGGTAGTCCGTGATCTGAGCATTGCTCATGGTTTTGCTGGAAAAACTCAGGTACATCAGCGCGGTGCTGTCCACTGCAACTTTGCTCAGCACCGGATCCTCAATCCCGCTGGGCAACTGGTTCCTGACTTCATTGGACTTGGCCAGCAGCTCGGTGAACAAGCGGTCACTGTCGGCGTCGAGCCGACTATAGATAGAGATAATCGAGATATTCTGGCGACTGGAAGACGTCATATAGTCGATGCCTTGTGCGCTGGCCAGGCTTTGTTGCAAGGGTTGTGTGATGTAACTCTGGATAGTGTGCGCACTCAGACCCGGGGCGACGGTGGTGACAGTGATCAGCGCGTTCTGCATCTGCGGAAACTGGCGCAGCTGCAGTTTTTCGTAGGCCTGCCAGCCCAGCAGCACGATCAACAGACTGACCACCACGGCCAGTACCGGGCGACGGATGAACCGGTCGGTGAAGGTCATTGTGCGCCCTCCTGATGTGGCATCGGTCGCCCATCCGGCTGGCTTCGGTCAATACTGATACGCACGGGGGTGCCGTGTTTCAGTTTGAGCTGGCCGGCGGTGACCACCTGTTCGCCCTTGTTCAACCCCTTGGAAACCACCACCAGGCCATTGCGACGCTCGCCCGTTTCGATCAAGCGCTGCTCGGCTATCAGTTGCGGTGTATCGCCGGTATCGGGGGCCTGCGGCTCGCCGTTGTTGCCTCGGGTTATCACGTAAACGTACTGACCATAAGGGTTGAAGGCGATCGCACTTTCCTGGATCACGGTTTGCGCAGTCGGTTCGTCCAGCAGCACCCGTAAATGGGCGAACATTCCCGGGAGCAGGTCGTCGCGTGGGTTGGGCAGCGTCGCGCGCACCAGCACATTTCGCGTGCTGTCATCGACGATCGGGTTGATGGCGCTCACCTCGGCGACGCTGAAGGTGCCTGGGCGTGCCGAGACCTCAACCTGAACCGGCTGCCCGATCCTGATCAGTTGAACGGCTTGCTCGGGCACATAAAAGTCCACGTAAAGGCGGCGTGTGTCCTGCAGGCTGGCGATAACCTGGGTACTTTGCAGGTAATCACCCACGTTGACCTGGCGGATGCCGATGGTGCCGGTGAAAGGGGCGGTGATGTGTTTCTTTTCCAGCGCTGCGGTGCGCTGTGCAACGAGGGCAGTGTTGCGGTTGAGTTCAGCACCGAGCCGATCGAATTCGCCTTTGGAGATGGCGCTGATGTCCACCAGTTTTCGACCGCGCTCAAAGTTCTGACGGGCCAGGCGCTGGTCGGCCTTTGCCACGTCCAACTCTGCCTGTTGGGTTTGGTGCTCGAGCTGCAGCAGGGTCTGTCCAGCCTCGACCCTTTGCCCTGACTCAAAGTGCAACTGTGTGACGACACCGGGCACCTCAGTGCTCAGGTTGATACCTTGCAACGCCTTGAGCGTGCCCGCGGCAGGCATTTGGCGCTGCCAGGGGATTTCAAAGGCATTGGACGTCGCCACACTGACGGGTGGCGTTGGCCCATGCAAAAGCTGCAGTTGCTGATAAACCCAGTACGTCTTGTAGCCGGCGAGCATCAGCACGACTGACAGAACGAGGCTGAGCATGATAATCATCCGGCGGCCCGGCATGGTCATAATGGAGTCCTTGTGAAGACGTGTGCAGGGTTAACGAAGCGCGAGCACGCACGACCAGGCGGCACTGCGCTGAGCGCCGCAGTCTTCGTCAGAACAAGGAAGGGGATAAGGGGTAGCTTCGCAAGTTGTTGTGGGACAAGTCTCTCGGATGAGAAGCAATTCCACAGACTGCGTAGGCGATGTGCCAGGCGTTGGTGGTTGTCGGCGGCTAGGCTCCTTGGCGTCGGCGCAGGAGCCTTGAGATCGAGGCGGGGGGTTACGTCATAAGGTGCAGGTGGTTATCCCATAACCCTGCAGGCAAGGTCAGCGGCGTCGCTACCGGCTGTTTCTGACGGCAATCGTATAGGCGGCAGCGCCCCTGGCCCGAGGTCACGACAAAGCCGTCCGCCACCGCGCCGACCCCGGCGCAATCGGGCAGCGGGCCGTCCAGGCGCAACTCGCCACTGTCCATGTCCCAGATAAAAAACCGATTACCACGCGGCGCCGTCAACGCCACCAGCCGCAGCTCACTGTGCACCGCGACGCTGGCGGTGTAGTGCCCCATCGCCTGCAACTGCGCATCGGCCACTGCAAAGGCCACGAATGGCTGGCCCGGACGCTTGATCGCGAGCAGCTCGGAGCGCTCCTGGGACGGCCCCATGAACTGCTGCCCGGTGAGGATGGTGCCATCGCTGGCGATTCCCATATGGCGCACGCTGTTCATCTGCTGGCCCAGGGTTTCCTTGCTGATCAGGCTGCCGTCGCGGTGCATCAGCACCAGGCTCGGCTCCATGGCATTGAGGTTCATCTCCACGCGGCTTTCGGCTTCGGTACGAATGCCGCCGTTGGCCACCACCAGGGTTTCGCCATCGGGCATCCAGGAGACCTGGTGCGGGCCGATGCCATGGGTGGAGATTTCCCCGCTGTGCACCAGCCGCTCGCCTTCGAACCGGTACACCCCGAGCAAGCCACGGCCGGGATCGGACGTGTCGTTCTCGGTGGCGTACAGCCAGTCACCGCTCTTGTGGATCACCGCGTGCCCATAGAAGTGGCGATTGGGGTTCGAGGTGATGGTCTGCAGGAGCGCGCCGTCACGCAGGTCTACCAGGTAACTCTCGGTGCCCGGGCGGCGGGCGACGAACAGCGCGATCGGCAGCGTCGGGTGGTTGACGATGTCGTGGCAGCGCTGGCCGACCTGGGTGGCGAACACCTGCGTGCCGTCCAGGCGATAACCGACGGCGTAGTGCTTGCCGTCGGCGTCATCGCGCGCCGACAGCAGCAGGGGGCTCTTGTCTTTCTGCTTGAACAGCGTCCAGCCGCCCAACGTCAATGCACTGAGCAGCACGCTGCCTACCGCCAAAGCCTGTCGCCTGAGCATCATCAGTCACCGTCGTTGGCGTTGAAGCCCAGTTGGATGCCCAGCGCCTTGGCCAACTCGCCTTCATGCAGGCGATGGACCACGTTGAGGCTGTCGTAGAGATCATTGAGCTGCTGGCGCCCGGCGTCATCGTTCAACAGTTCGTTGAGGGAGCGCTGGTTGCTGGCGAACAGTTTCAATGACGCGGCATACGCGGCGTCGATCTTGTCGGCCAGGGCTTTCTGATCGGCCGGCAACAGGCCGCGCAGGCCTTTGTTGTCGACGCCTACCCATACGGTCTGGGCCGCCGCGAGGCTGGCTTCCAGGCTCTGCAGGGACGACTGGCTGCGCCACGCATCGGCCTGGAACGGTTGCGGGATGCCCTTGGTCTGGCGGCCCATCGGCGTGCCGAGTTTTTTCTTCAGGGTATCCAGGGCGGTCACTTGCACGCGCAGCAGGTCGGCAATCGCTTCGTGGGAATCGGCGTAGCGCTGGTTCGGAAACTTGCTCATCTGCGCCAGCATGCCGTCGGTGCTGTTCCAACTGGCCAGGATCTCTTCGGCCAGGGCTTTCTGGCGTTCGCCGATGGCCATCAGCAGCGGGCAGTAACGGGCTTTCTGGGCTTCGTCGGCGACGTCAGGCTTGGCGTCGTAGAGGATATATTCGTAGGCCGACAGGCCTTGCACCACCACGCTGGATTTAGCGAGGGCGGCGCCGTCGATCTGTGGCTGGCTGGCGACCAACTGTTCGACCTGGCGACCCACCAGATTTTTCTTGTCCGGCCAGAACTGCACTTGCCATGCGCGGTTGCCTTCAGCCAGCGGGCCGATCAGCAGCGGTTGCAGCTCGGCCCAGGCTTTTTGCGCGTGGAGGAAGTCGGCACGGGCGGTGTCCAGGCTTTCCTTGCCCTGGCAGTAGGCCAGGGCGCTGACGGCCAGTTGGCGGTCGGCTTCAACCCAGCGGCTGTAAGTGGGCAGGATGACTTGCTTGGCGATGGCCGCCGAAGTCACCGCTTGCGGGTCCTGGGGCGAGCAGGCGCCGAGGGCGAGGGCGGCCAGGCTGGTGAACAACAACTTGGGACGGAACATGTCGAGCTCCCTTCTGTAATTGGGGCAAAGCTTATAGAGAATTCAGAAATGCCAGCAACGCGGCGCGCTGCTCGGCGTTGAACGACAACACATGCTGCTGCGCCGCTTGCGCTTGCCCGCCATGCCAGAGCACGGCTTCGAGCAGGTTGCGGGCGCGGCCGTCATGCAGGAACTGGGTGTGACCACTCACGGTTTGCGTCAGGCCGATGCCCCACAACGGCGGGGTACGCCAGTCGCGGCCACCGGCCTTGAATTCGGTACGGTTGTCGGCAAGCCCTTCGCCCATGTCGTGCAGCAGCAAGTCGCTGTAGGGGCGGATCACTTGATTGGCCAGCTCAGGTTCGGCGGCGTTGGCGGCCGTGGTGAACGTCGGCTTATGACAGCCCTGGCAGCCGGCCTGGTAAAACAGGTTTTTGCCGGCCAGCACCTGCGGCGCATCGACGTCGCGGCGCACCGGCACGGCGAGGTTACGCGTATAGAACAGCACCAGGCGCAGGATGTTGTCGCTGACTTCCGGCTCGCCTTCGGGGCCGTTGCCGTTTGGTGCCTGTTTGCAGGCGACTTGGGCGTCGGTGCAGTCATCGAAGGGTCTCAGGGAGGTGGTGAGGCCCATATCACCAGAAAACGCGTGAACATTTTGTTGATTGAGGTTGGGTTGCCCGGCTTTCCAGCCAAATCGCCCCAGCACGGTTTTTTGCGCGGCGTCATCCCACACCCGATTCGCCCGGCCGACGATGGCCTCACGGTCAGCGGTTTTCGGGTCGGTGTTGCGCAGAATATCGGCGTCGCTGATGGCTTCGAGCAGCCCCAGGCCGATCATCGGCGGGGCGATGCGTGCAGAGAAACGTGTGTCGGGGTGCATCGGGCCGTAGCCGAGCTGGGTGATCTGCAGGTCGGGCTTGCGTAACTCGACCACCGTACCGTCCTTGAACTGGACGTTGACCGGTGTGTAATCGACCCGCACCTTGCCTTCCGGCGCCACGCCGGGCACGGCCATGTCCTGCAGTTGCCCGCCGTAGACCGGCTCGGGCACTACGCCGAGCTGTTCGATGAGTTTGGCGTAAGGTGCAGCATCCGGGATAGATAAGCGGACCAGCATCGACACGGCATTGGGCGCATCGGCCAGCGGCGGGTGGCCCCGGCCGTCCTTGATATGGCAGTTCTGGCACGCGTTGGTATTGAACAGCGGGCCCAGGCCGTCACGTGCGGTGGTGGTCGAGGGCGCGATCACCCAGGGGCTGCGAAAGAAACTGTTGCCGACGCTGAAGTCCAGGCGGCGGGTGGGCGCCAGGTTGGCTGAGGGCAGGGAGAAGGCGTTCTGGTCGCGCTTGTTCACCGTGGTGGCACCGCCGGCGCGCGCTTCACCCGGCTCGGCCTGGGTAAACTGCGGGGCGTCGTCGCAGGCGGTCAGGCCCAGGGCCATCAACGCTGCGCACAGGTGAAGTAGCGAACGGAACATCGAGTT
The DNA here is from genome assembly GCF_003852295.1 of Pseudomonas sp. R11-23-07. Lineage (NCBI taxonomy): Bacteria > Pseudomonadati > Pseudomonadota > Gammaproteobacteria > Pseudomonadales > Pseudomonadaceae > Pseudomonas > Pseudomonas sp. R11-23-07. The sequence goes on along the minus strand of NZ_CP027761.1, from coordinate 4,452,301 downwards.
TCCTGAACGAAGGCGGAAAATGTGGGGGCAAAGTCTAACAGGGCGGGGCAGTTTGAATAAGAGCAATTATCGTTTGGTGGCATCCCGATTCATTCCGCTAGAATGAGCGCACATTTTTTTCTGGAGGTGGCCAATGCAGGCTCTCGACGCTTTGCTCAACCGTGTTTCCGTGCCGCGTTTGCTGGAACCGGCGCCGACCCAGGAGCAGCGCGACGTGCTGTTCGCCGCCGCCATGCGCGCGCCCGACCACGGCCAACTGCGCCCGTGGCGCTTCCTCACCGTGGAAGGCACGGCCCGTGAGCGGATGGGCACGCTGCTCGCCGAAGCTGCGCGCCTGCAGGATGCCGACGCCCCGCAAGCCGCCATCGACAAAGCCCAGAACGGCCCGTTGCGCGCGCCGCTGGTAGTGGTGGTGATTGCCCGTCTGCAGGAGCACTTCAAGGTGCCCAAATCCGAACAACTGCTGGCAGCCGCCTGCGCGGCCCACGGCATTCTGCTGGCGGCCTACGCCCAGGGAATTGGCGCGGTGTGGCGCACGGGTGAGTTGTCCTACTCGGCCCACGTCGCCAAAGGCCTGGGGCTGGTACCCGGCGAGGAAGTGATTGGCTTCCTCTACCTGGGCACCCCCCAGAACCCGCCGCGCACCGCGCCGAAGGAAGACCTGACTCCGTTCGTCCAAGCCTGGACCGGTCTCTAAGGTTTTTGTAGGAGCGAGCTTGCTCGCGAAGAACTCAGGGCCCACCCGTTTATCCAGAATGAACGCGTTGTCTGGGCGTTTTTCGCGAGCAAGCTCGCTCCTACAAGTATTAGGGTTGGCTCCCGATAGCGCGGGTACATACCAGGCAGCCCTTGGTGAGTCCGAGTTTCACTAGGGCTGCGCGACTGTCGCGTTCTGCCTGCCAGGAACAGCGTCAGACGTTGGCTTCAAGGCGCGAGTCAACTGATAAGCAATTGCCAGCCACACGAACCATCCCGGCATGACCATCAGGGCGATACGGGTATCAGGTCGCAACGCCAGCAGGCAGAGCACAAAGCCCAGGAACGCCAGGGAAAACCAGGCCATCGGCACCCCGCCAGGCATCTTGTAAGCCGACTTTTCATGCAGGTCAGGGCGTTTTTTGCGATAGGCAATATAAGACGCAAGGATCGTCGACCAAGTGAAAATCACCAGGATCGCCGACACGGTAGAGACGATAGTAAATGCTGTCATGACTTCCGGAACGACGAACAGCACCAATACACCCACCAGCATCAGCAACGTCGTGAACGCCAGGCTTAACAGAGGCACGCTGTTACTCGATAGCCGTCGGAATACTCGTGGTGCGTTATCTTGGTTGGCCAACCCGAACAGCATACGGCTCGATGAAAATACGCCGCTGTTTGCCGATGATGCCGCAGAAGTCAGTACCACAAAGTTGACGATACCGGCTGCTGCGGGGAACCCTGCTACAAGAAACAGCTCGACAAAGGGGCTCTTGATTGCAGACACCTGCTGCCAGGACGTCACAGCAATGATGCAGATCAGGGCCAGCACGTAGAACAAGATGATCCGCAGCGGAATCGAGTTGATTGCCTTGGGCAGGGTTTTCTCCGGAGATCGAGTTTCGGCGGCGGCTGTGCCGATCAACTCGGTGCCAGCGAAGGAGAAAATCGCCATTTGAAAGCCGGCGAAGAAGCCGAACAAGCCGTTAGGGAACGCCGCCTGTTTATCCACCAGGTGACTCAGGGACGCGGTGACGCCACTGGGGGAAACGAAGGAGTTGGCAATCAGCACGCTGCTGACGCTGATCAGGGTCACCACCGCAATAATCTTGATGATTGCGAACCAGAACTCCACCTCACCGAACAACCTGACCGTCAACACGTTGAGCGCGAAAAGGGTCGCCAGCATCCCGACGGCGGGTATCCACGCCGGTACGTCGGGAAACCAATACTGGAAAAATCCGCCGACCACGACGGCATCGCCAATCACCGCCACGCTCCAGCTCAGCCAGTACGACCAGCCGAGGAAGAATGCCGCGCGCGGGCCGAGGTAGGCACCGGCGAAGTCGGCGAAAGTTTTGAAGTTGAGGTTGGACAGGAGCATTTCGCCCATGGCACGCATGACGAAAAACACGAACAGTCCGATGATCATGTAGATGAGGATGATCGACGTCCCGGAGAGGGCGATGATCTTCCCGGAGCCCATGAACAGGCCGGTACCGATGGCACCGCCCATGGCCATCAACTGGATGTGACGATTGCTCAGCGTGCGCTGCAGCGCGGGCTGTTCAAGCAGCCCGGAGGGATTCGATTTCATTGCAAAACCTCTTGATTTTATGTTTTTGAGTTTTGGCAGAAAGTAGGTGTCGGGCGTTCTTGTTAGAAAGGCAGCGGCCAATCACAGACATGCCTGGAGGGTGAATGGCCCCCTCGCCAAGTGGCTGGGGGCGGTCATTACCGATCAGTTGACGGTGCGCAGACGCGAGGCTTTGGCCGGTTGCGGATCCAGCAGTTGAAAGAGATTTTTGATGTTGGCCGGCGTCGGTACCAGGTGGATGCGTTGACCGATTTGCTGTGCCTGAGCCAGATCATTGAGGTAGCGCAGTGACGAAAAGTCTTCCAGGGCAAAGCCCACCGAATCGAAGACAGTCACCTGCACATCGTTTTCGCGTCCGGCCACTTCGCCCTGCGCAATCCGGAAAAATTCGATCACGGGGGAATCGGCTTCCAGTTGCTGAATGTCGCCCTCAATGCGTGTTTGCGGCTCGAATTCGACGATGACCCGAGCTTTGCGCAGGATATCGGCATGCAGTTCGGTTTTACCCGGGCAGTCACCGCCGACCGCATTGATGTGCATGCCGGGCTCGATCATGTCGGGGGTCAGAATCGTTGCATAGGCTTTGTCGGCGGTGACCGTGGTGACGATATCCGCGCCTTTGACCGCTTCCTTCACGGAGCTGGCCAGAATGACTTCAATGTCCGGGAACATCGCGAGGTTGTGCTTCAACTTGAGGGACGCGTCGTGATCGATATCGAAGATGCGGATTTCGCTGATGCCCAACATTTCATGAAAAGCGAGCGCCTGAAATTCACTCTGGGCACCGTTACCGATGAGAGCCATCGAGGTCGCATTCGAGCGAGCCAGCGATTGCGCCACCAGCGCGGACGTTGCGGCGGTACGCACGGCGGTGGTCAAGGTCAGTTCGCTGAGCAGGGTGGGATAGCCACTCTGCACCTCGGCCAGAACACCGAAGGCCATGACCGTCAGCAGGTTCTGCTGGCCGTTGTGCGGGTGGCCGTTCACGTATTTGAATGAATACTGCTGGCCATCGTCGGTGGGCATCAGTTCGATGACACCTGCTGCCGAGTGGTTGGCGGTGCGTGGCGATTTATCAAATTGCGACCAGCGTGCGTAGTCGGCGTTGATGTAGGTCGCCATGTCGCGGATAGCGCGTCGGATGCCTACTTGGGTGAACAGGCGTGCAGCATCATCGACATCTATAAACAGCGTCATGTTTTTATTCTCCGTTGCAGAATTGAAGGCCGTTGAGCGAGGAATGGCTCAGTTGCGTTTGCTCTCGAATCCGTGCAGCACGTTGACGGCGTTGATGCCGATTTCATCGACCATGTAACCCCCTTCCATCACGAACAGGGTGGGGCAGCCAACGCTGGCAATAAGCTCTCCGATCCCGATGAAATCCTCGCTTTCCAGCAGGAAGTGGCTGATGGGATCGTCCTTGAATGTGTCGACTCCCAGTGAAATCACCAGCACCTCTGGCGCAAAGTGCTGGAGCTTCTTGCAGGCATGGAGCAGGGCGTTGCAGTAGCTTTCCCAGGTGGTGCCTTTGGGCAAGGGGTAGTTGTGGTTGAACCCCTCGCCGAGGCCGGCGCCGACTTCGGTGCTGAAGCCTGAGTAGTAGGGATAGGAAACGGCCGGCTCGCCATGCAGCGAGACGAAAATCACGTCACTGCGGTCGTAAAAAATGTTCTGTGTACCATTGCCATGATGAAAATCGACATCCAATACCGCGACACGTTTGGCGCCTTGGGTAATGGCTTGCTGTGCGGCAATGGCCGCGTTATTGAGGTAGCAGTAGCCACCCATGTATTCGCGCGCTGCGTGATGTCCCGGCGGGCGACACAGTGCGAAAGCGCTGTCGTGGCCTTCATCGATCAGGGCAAGGCCGGTGAGGGCGATATCGGCACTGGTTTTTACGGCTTGCCAGGTGGTTGCAGTAATCGGGGAGCCGGCATCCATGGCGTAGAAACCCAGCTTGCCGTCGATGAAGGTCGGTACTTGATCATTGGCCAGGTCGCGCACGGGCCATACCAGCGGCAAAGCATCGTGAGTACGTCCGGTTGCGCACCATTGTGTCCACGCGCTTTCCAGAAAACTGACATAGCGCTCGCTGTGCGCGTTGACGTAGCACGATCGGTCAAATGCGCGCGGTTCGATGATCTGGCCAAGGCCGACCTGCTTGACGCGGTCATGGACGGTATCGGCTCGACTGGGCTGTTCGAACGACGGTTTGAGTACGCCGTCTTTTAATTCTGTGCCGTGGTGCAAACGGTGGGAATCACTAAAAACTGTAAACATTCTGCGCATCCGTTAATGTGAGCCAGTGCAAATATTCTGTTCTGGCCAGGAGGCGATTTCTTTGCTTTGTTTTCGATGATTAGTAGATTTATCGGGTGTTTTTACTCAGGAATGGCGTTATGCAGAAAAAAATTTCCAAACGCATCAGCCTCGACCAAACCGACCTCGCTATCCTTGAGCTGCTGCAGGAGGATGCGAGTATTTCCAACGCCGAGCTCAGTGAACGACTGTCGTCAAGCCTGACGCCTTGTTGGCGAAGGCGTAAGAGAATGGAGGAGGCGGGCGTCATAACGAGCTATCAAGCCAACCTTGATCGACGCATGCTGGGGTTGGATATCATGGCGTTTGTGCATATCCGTTTTTCGACCCACGCCGACCATGCGCCCGACGCCTTTGAGGCAGTGATTGCGCAATTACCGCAGGTGTTGGCCTGTCACAAGATCACTGGCGATGCCGATTATGTGTTGCAGGTGTTGGCGAAGGATCTTGATAGCTACAGCGACTTCGTCGAGCAGGTGCTCAGGCGTCAGGTGGGGATTGCGTCCATCCAGTCCAGCCTGGCTTTGCGTGAAGTCAAGTCCAGTAGCCGCATTGCGATACCAACACTGGGAAAGGATTGAGCGAGGGCCAGCCCCCTCCCACAGTGAGGTGTGGTGTTATTTAGACCTTGAACTGATCCATCAACTTCATTTGCTGGCTGGCCAAAGCATTGAGCTGGCTGCTGATGGCTGCCGATTCGGTGGCTTGGCCGGTGAGGGTTTCGGTGACGGTTCGGATCGCGGAGACGTTGCGATTGACCTCTTCTGCCACCGCGCTTTGCTGTTCGGCGGCGCTGGCGATTTGCAGGTTCATGTCGCTGATCACCGTCACCGCGTCGCTGATTTTGCCCAGGGCCTGCACGGCCTGGTGGATCTGCCCGGCATTGCTTTGGGCCTGGTGCTGGCTCGAATGCATGGTCGCCACCACGCCACGGGTGCCGCTCTGGATACGTTCGATCACCAGGCGAATTTCCTCGACCGAATCCTGGGTGCGCTTGGCCAGGTTACGCACCTCATCGGCCACCACCGCAAAACCACGTCCGCTTTCCCCGGCGCGCGCCGCTTCGATCGCCGCGTTCAACGCCAGCAGGTTGGTCTGTTCGGCGATGCTGCGGATCACTTCCAGGACTGAACCGATCTGTTCGCTGTTGACGGCCAACGCTTCGACTTCGCCGACGGCCTTGCTGACTTCTTCAGCAAGCGTGGTGATATCACGAGTACTTTGTTCGATGATCGACATGCCTTCGCGGGCCGACTGATCCGCACCGCGTGCCGCGCTGGCGGCGTTGGAGGCGCTGTTGGCGACGTCATGGGCGGTGGCGCTCATCTCGTTGGACGCGGTGGCCACCTGGTCGATTTCGCGAAATTGCACCTGCATGCCTTCGCTGGTCTGGCGCGCAATGGCCGAGGATTGGTCGGCAGTGCCGCGCGCTTCGGTGATGCTTTGTTTGATCTGCGCGATGGTCGGTTGCAGCTTGTCGAGGAAGCGGTTGAACCAGTTCACCAGCTCGCCCAGTTCGTCTTTTTTGCTGTAGGCCAGGCGCTGGGTAAGGTCGCCGTCACCGCTGGCGATGTCTTTGAGCATGGCCGCCACGCTGTTGATCGGGCGGGTTACGCCGGTGGCCGTCAGCCAGATCAGCAGCAGGCCTACCAGGGCGGCGGCAGCCGCTACCAGCAAGGCCTTGAGGGTGCCTGTGGCCTGTGCGTCATCAAGCACACCTTGCAGCTTCACGTTATCGGCCAGCATCACCGCTTTGGGCAGTTTGATCACCACGCCCCAGGATTTGGCGTCGGGTATCGGCTTGACGGGGTACACGGCGCGAATGGTCTCGTCCTGCTCGCGGATCATGGGGCGGTCGCTGGCGAGCAGCTGCACGATCTCCTTGCCTTCGGCGCCTAGCGTGTCGATCAGGTTCTTGCCCACTCTGGCCGGTTCACCGCTGTAGGCCGCGATCAGGCCGGTGCTGGACAGCACCTCCAAGTGCGCCGCGCCGTTGAACAGGTCTTTCTGCGCCGCATCGGTGACCGCTTGCAGGGCGTTGAGGGCGATATCGACACCGACGACGCCGATAACCTTGCCATCCACGATCAAAGGCAGGGAGATGGTGGTCATCAGCACGGGTTTGCCGGCCACCGTGTCTTCGTAGGGGTCCAACAGGCACGTAGTCCGAGTGTCTCGTGGGCAGGTGTACCAAATGTTGTAGGGCGTGCCGCTGAGGTTGAGGCTGGTTTTCGTCAGGTCATCTTCAACCATGATCGTGTTCAGGCTGTCGCCGCCGGCCCGGCTCCAGTAGCTGGAGAAGCGGCCTTTTTCGTTGGAGACGCGCGCTTTGTCGTCGATGAACTCGCTGTCCTTGCCATCCAGTCCGTTGGGTTCGAACGACAGCCAGATGCCCAGCACCTTGGTGTTACGCTCAAAAGCGGTTTTTACGCTCTGGTTCATGTCTTCGCGCAGGGCACCCGCGTCCAGCGAGCGCTTGGCCCCCAGGGTGCGCAGGTCTTTGACTTGATCGGCGAGAGCGGTGACCACCAGCAGGTTTTCGTTGAAGGTCTTCTGCAACTGCACGGACTGTTCGGCCGCCTTGGCTTGCAGCAGCTGTTCTACGCTGGCAGTCAGCATTTGTGAGCTTGAGTCGCTGACTAACTGATCGTTCTGGTTGGTGGTGTAGATATTGATGCCGACCACCAGTGCGATCACCCCTAACAGGCAGAGGCCGGACAGCAGCACGATTTTCAAGCGGATAGAGAGGGTGTCGAACATAGGTTCACTCACAAATGGACTTGTTGAGATGCGCAGAGCCAAGTCCATTCGGCGCCATGTCTGAAACATCGGCGTAACAAATCAATTCATGAGTGACAGGCGATAAGCGGTAGGAAAACCCCTACACACAGCGTTATACGGGCCGTGCAAGCCGCTCGGGGCGTGACCAGATCCACAGGTTGCCCAGGCTCATGCCGGCGATTGCCAGGTAGATCGGCCAGCCATGATCGAGCATCACCAGCATCAGGGCGGCGCATAGCAACATGCTGACGGTGGCGCTGACTTTGGCCCGGCGCGCGATGATCTTGCCATTGCGCCAGTTGAACAGGATCGGCCCGAACAGGCGGTGGTTTTCCAGCCAGGCGCTGAGGCGTGGCGAGCTTTTGGTCGCGGCCCAGGCGGCAAGCAGGATGAATTCGGTGGTGGGCAAACCCGGTATGACAATCGCCACCAAGCCGATCCCCAGGCTGACATAGGCCAGCAGGCCGTAGAGGATCTGCGCGATTTTCGAGGTGGATTGGGTTTTGCCGGTCATGGTGTGTGCAATCAGGAGGTCACAAGAAATCAGCTTGAAATAGGGTCAAAGTGTGGGAGGGGGCTTGCTCCCGATGAGGGCGTGTCAGTCACTGAATGTGTCGACTGATACGCCGCCATCGGGAGCAAGCCCCCTCCCACAGTTGATTGCATTTCAATTCAGGATCAAGTCGCAATCAGGCCAGTTCAGGGGCGCTAGCGTACGCCTGTTCCAGCAAGACGGTGAAGCGCACAAACGCATCGATGGCGCCTTTATCCATGGCGGCTTCTTCCTCGGCGCTCAATTGCATTGCATCGAGGGTGCGGGTGAAGCTTTTCCAGCCTTCGGCACGGCCGCCCGCCGGCTCGCCCAGGTGACGGGCGCCGAAGGTTTCGCTCAGGCCCAGGCCCACGGCACGTTTGATCAGGAAGGCAGCGCCCAGTTTGGAGCCTTCGGAGACGAACAGCCAGCCCAGGGCTTCGGCCACACCCGGGTTGTTCACCGCCCCGGCAACTGGGGGCGGCACGTCGGTGTCGAGGTCGCCCAGGTCGAGTCTGGCGGCGTCTGCGCGGCAGCGTTCGGCCAGGTTGGGGATGATCCGGTTCAGTTCGGCATCGTTGTACAGCGCCACCAACTCCGATTGGAACAGGTACTGCGCCACCACGAAGCGGGCGAAGTTGGCCTGGGTTGCAAACGGGGCGTGGGCCTTTACCAACGCGTCGAGCCTGGTGTGTGGCGCGTGGGTGATCTGGTTCAGGCGCTGGGAGCGCAGGCTTGGACGTTCTGCGGTAGGAGAAGCGGTCATGAAAAAGTCCTTGAGAAGGGAAGCGCCTTTCTGGCTCTGAAGAGAGCGGTTATCAACTAGACGAACAGGAAGACGCGGCACAGTAAAAATTCCGCATCTCGCCGCTCGATCATCGCGGCGAGATGCAGCGGGCGGCGTCAGATGTCCCAGATCACATTGATCGCGAAGTTGCGACCCGGCTGGGTCAGGCGATCGAGGTTGGCCGGGCCGGTCACCGCGGCTTCGCCGACGCTGTCGTAGCTGCGCACGTCGTCCCAGTTCCAGTACTTCTTGTCGGTGAGGTTGTAGACGCCGCCGTTGATGGTCACGTCGTGGGAGACCTTGTAGTAAGCGCTCAGGTCGAGAATGCCGAACCCCGGCGTCTTGAACGGTCCGCTGGTGTCGCCGTCCGGGGCGTGGAAGGTGCTGCTATCGACGCGATTCTGTTTTTTCACCAGGGTCCAGCTCAGCAGGCCGCCGTAGCTGTCCTGATCGTAGCCCAGGCCGAAGACGCCCTTGAGCGGGTTGACGCTGTTGAGCGGCTGGCCGTTGTCGTCGTTGCGACCATGGGCGTAGGACACCGCTCCCTGGGTATACAGGCCTTTCGGCGCACCGAAGGCATCCAGGTTCAGGCGGCCCTTGGCTTCGGCGCCCTTGATGGTGGCGCGTTTGATATTCACCGCCTGGAACTGCTCGACGGTGCCGCCGACCACCGCGTTGTCTTCGTCGATGAAGTCGCGGTATTTGTTATAGAACACCGCGATTTCAAACGAGCCCTCGTCGAACTTGCCGCGCAGTCCGGTTTCGATGCCCTTGCTGGTTTCCGGCTTGAGGTCGGGGTTGGGCTCCACGGTGTAGCCCAGATTGAGGTTTTCGAAGCGGCCGTACAGCGCTTTGGCGGAAGGTGTGCGGAAACCTTCGGCGTATTGGCCGAACCAGGTGTATTGATCGGTCAGGGCGTAGGTCAGGCCGAACTTGGGCGTGACGCGGTGCCAGGTTTTGTCCTTGCCGTCGACCGCATATTCACCGGTGGGGTTCACGGTGCTGAGGAATTCCTCGGTCAGCTTGGGCTTGAGCCGGGTGTAGTCGTAGCGTACGGCGGGCAGGAAGGTCCATTTATTCCAGCTGATCTGGTCCTGGGCGAACAGCGAATAGGTGTTGATGGTCGGGTCGGGGAAGTCGCTGGATTTCTTCACGCTGTCGCCGGCCGACGGGCTGGGCGCGCCAATGGCGGTGCAGCCGCTGCCGACCGCCAGGCAAGTGGCGCTGCCTTCACGCGAACCGGTGACTTTCTGCTGCTTGAGGGTGGTGCCGTAGGTCACCTGGTGCTCGGTGTCGCCAAGGCTGAAGGCCTTGTCCAGCTGCGCATCGAAGACCCACTGCTTTTCTTCGTACAGGGTGTCGCGGGTGCGCAGTACACGACGGCCCGACTGATAGATTTCAGCCGTGGTCTGGTCGGTCTTGGCGATCTGGTAGTTGAGGCTGGTCTTGATGCGGTCGGCCATCGGCGAGTCGAGGGCGAAGCTGTTTTCCAGGCCGAAACGTTCACGGGTAATGGTGTCGTTGCCGCGACGGTCACGGTAAAGGTTGAAGCCGCGCCCACCAATGAACGGGCCGCCCACCGCATTCTTCAGGTTGATGTCGCGATCATCCTTGTACTTCTCGTACGTCAGGCCCAGGCGGTTAGCGTCGCCATAATTCCAACCCAGTTTGGCCAGCACGTTGGTGGTGCGTGCGTCCTCCGGGTTGGCGCCGGTGCGGGCCAGGCCGGTGGCGTTGTTGCCATCATAGGACTCGGTTTCGTGGCCGTTGCGCTGGCTCAGGTGCAGCAAACCGTCGACGTCCTGCACACGGCCGGCGACGGTGGCGGAGGTCAGCCAGCTTTCGTCGGCGGAGCTGTAGCCGGTCTTCAGGCGGGCGCCGACGTCCTGGCCGGGCGCGATGATGTCATCCGGGTCGAGGGTGAAATAGCTCACCGCGCCGCCAATGGCGCTGCTGCCGTACAGGGCCGAGGCCGGCCCGCGCAGGATCTCCACGCGCTTGACGATTTCCGGGTCGACGTAGTTGCGCCGGGTCTTGGCGTAGGGGCCGTTGAAGAAGTTGTCGGGCACTTCCACGCCGTCGACCTGGGTCAGAATGCGATCGCCGTCGATACCGCGAATGTTATAGCCGGCACTGCCCGAGCGCGTACCGGCGCCGCCCACCGACACGCCCGGTTCGTAGCGCACCAGCTCACGGGTGGTGTTGACGTTCTGGCGGTCCAGTTCCTGGCGGTCGTGCACGCTGACCATGCTCGGTACGCTGTTCACATCCTGCTCGGTACGGGTGGCACTGATGGTTACCTGCTGCAGGTTGAGGGCGCTGCCGGCGGCACGTTTCTCCAGGACGATGTTGTTGTTGCCCAGCTTGCGATAGCTCAGGTTGGTCCCCACCAACAGCCGTTCCAGCGCCTTCTCCGGCGACAACGTACCGCGCACGCCAGGGGACGACACACCCTGGCCCAACTCAGCCGGCAGCCCGACTTGCCAGCCGGTCACACCGGTGAAAGCGTTCAACGCCGACACCAGGGGTTGCTGTTCGATGCTGAAGGTGTAGGTGCCTTGGCTGCGCGGTGCGGGTTCGGCGGCAGTGGCGGCCATTGCCGGCACGCCGGCCATCAGTATGGCGGCGGTCAGCAGAGACAGGACGGGCGAACAAGACCGGCGGTTGAAACGAGAGGACATCGAGAGCGCTCCGGAGATACGAATCTTATAGTTGCGAACCGAACCAAATAGGAATCAGTTGCATTGGCTATAACGAGACGTATCGCCGTTCAGCATCGAGTAAAAATAATTCTCATTTAGTTCAAGATCACCAGCGCCGGGTATTCCGACAGCTTGGCCGAGGTGATGTGGGCCAGGGAACGCACCACGTCCAGCGGTTGGTCGAGCCGATAGTTACCGGTGACGGCGACACTGGCGAGCCTGTCGTTGGTGTTGACGATCCAGCCCGGATAATAGCGACGCAGCTCCGCCAGCACTTCGCCCATCGGGCAGTTTTCGAACACCAGCCGGCCCTGGACCCAGGCCAGGTCCTTGCCGGCGTCCAGCTTGGCCGGCTGACCAAAGCCTTTGGGGCCGATGCGGATACTTTCACCGGCCCTCAGGCGCACCCGGGCGTCGTCGACGGTGTTGCTCAGGTCGACATCACCGCGCTGCACTTGCACCTGGGCTTCGCCGTCGAGATAGCGCACGGCAAACGCGGTGTCGCGCACGCTGGCGCGCACCGGGCCGGCGTCGATTTCCAGCGGCAGGCCACGGCTGGGGGCGATGTCGAAAAATGCTTCGCCCTGGTAGAGGCGGGCGATGCGTTGGTGGTCCTTGATGCGGCTGGAAAACGCCGAATTGGTGTTCAGCAATACGTTGGCGCCCTCGTCCAGTTGCAGACGCTGGCGTTCACCGACCACGGTGAGGTGGTCGGCCTGCAGGCGTACCGGCAGGTTGCTGAAGCTGAACAGACCGAGCAGCAGCACGGCGGCGGTGGCCAAGGGTTTCCAATGCGGTTTGATCCGGCGCCAGGCGCTCGGTTTGCGTGGCGCGGCCAGAGCCACGGCGGCGCTGTGCACGGGCGCGCTACCCCAGGCGGCCTGGGCTGTGCTGAAGGCGTGGGCGTGCGCGGGGTCCTCGGCCAGCCAGGCTTGAAATGCCGCTTGCTGGCCGGGTTGCGCGCACTGCAAGGCGATCAGCCAATCGAGCGCTTGGTCCATGGCCGTGTCTTGCAGCACCTCGTGAGCCAGCTCGTGGGGGCGCAGTTTATTCGGGTCCGTCACGGTGTTCCTCGGGTCTTCGCCACGTTCTATTCATTTTTCCTACAGCCTGGATCGACACTTCTGTCGGCGTGAAGCTTAAGGCTGATCCAGCCGTTCGGCCACACCTACACAGATGGCCATGATCAACTTCAGTTCCTTTTGTACGGTGCTCAAGGACACCTGCAGCTGATCGGCGATTTCCTGGTAGCTGCAACCGTGCAGGCGGCTGAGGATGAAGATCCGCTGCTGGCGAGCACTCAACTGGCCCAGGCTGACGCTCAGGTGCTCGAGCAACTGCTCGGCCTGAGTCGCGTCTTCGGGTGTGCTGATCGGGGCGGCAACGCTTTGCAGGATATCCAGCGGGACATCTTCCTGCAGGGTGCGGGCCTGGATCCTGCGCGAACGCAAATGATCCAGCGCCAGGTTGCGCGCGGTCTGGTAGACGAAGGGTTCAAGGTGGTCGATCGGCCGCTCGCTCAGGGCCCGGGTCACGCGCAGGTAGGTTTCCTGCAACAGGTCCTCGGCGGTGCTGTGGTTATTCACCATGCGTTGCAGCGTGCGCAGCAGAATCACCCGTTGGGTGAGAAAGACGTGGTTGAAGCGAGATTGGCTCACAGTGATACCAGACCGATTTGCAGTTAATGATAATGCTTATCATCAACTGAAATGGCAAGTGGCTATTTCTGCAGCCTTGCACCGCTCAAATGTGGGAGGGGGCTTGCCCCCGATAGCGGTGTATCAGTCATGAACAGGCTGACTGACACACCGCCATCGGGAGCAAGCCCCCTCCCACACGAGCCCCATTCCAAATGGGATTACTCGGCGTTACACAGCGCCAGGCAGTTATCCAGCATCCGGTTCGAGAAGCCCCACTCGTTGTCATACCAGGCCAGCACTTTAAGCAACTTGCCGCTCACCTTGGTGTGATTGGCATCGAAGATCGATGACAGCGGGTTATGGTTGAAGTCACTGGAAACCAGCGGCAGGGTGTTGTAGCCGAGGATCTTCGAGTGCTGGCTGGCGTGCTTCAACAGCGCGTTGACTTCATCGGCCGTGGCTTCTTTTTTCAGCTGCACGGTAAGGTCCACCAGCGACACGTTGATCACCGGCACGCGCACCGCCATGCCGGTCAGCTTGCCCGCCAGTTCCGGCAATACCAGGCCGACGGCTTCAGCGGCGCCGGTCTTGCTCGGGATCATGTTCTGGGTGGCCGAACGCGCACGGTACGGGTCGGTGTGGTAGACGTCGGTGAGGTTCTGGTCGTTGGTGTAGGCGTGAATCGTGGTCATCAGGCCGCTTTCGATGCCCAGTTCGCGGTGCAGCACCTGGGCCACCGGCGCCAGGCAGTTGGTGGTGCACGACGCGTTGGAGATGATCTGGTGCGATTGACGCAAAATGTCATGGTTTACGCCGTAGACCACGGTCGCATCCGCGCCCTTGGCCGGGGCAGAGATGATCACCTTGCGCGCACCGGCGCTAATATGGGCGGCGGCCTTGTCACGATCGGTGAACAGGCCGGTGCATTCGAACACCACGTCAATCTTGTGCGCGGCCCACGGCAGGTCGGCCGGGTTGCGAATGGCACTCACGGCGATCCGGTCGCCATTGACGGTCAGGCTTTCCTGATCGTGGGCGACCTCTGCTTCGAATGTGCCATGCACGGTGTCATATTTGAGCAGGTGGGCATTGATCGAGCTGTCGCCCAGATCATTGATGGCGACGATCTGCAAATCCTGGCGGTAGCCTTGGGTATACAGTGCGCGCAGAACATTACGGCCGATACGGCCAAAACCGTTGATTGCGATACGTAGAGTCATTGGAAAGTGCCTATCGTCGATTTGTTGTAAGAATTACAAGATTATTCGCATAAAAATAGAAAACAAGCCTTTTTAGTGGCAATATTTTGTTCAATCTACAACGAGTGACCTGAATCAACTGGTCCGATGATCCAAACGACTGCCTGCCATCCATGCGCTGCGGGCGTTTGATCAGCATAGACACTCAGGTCGCCACATCCGTTAGCCTGGAGTTCTATACATGCATCCCCGCGTCCTTGAGGTCACCGAACGGCTTATCGCCCGCAGCCGCGCCACCCGCGAGGCTTACCTTGCGCTCATTCGCGGCGCAGCCAGCGACGGTCCGATGCGCGGCAAGCTGCAGTGCGCCAACTTCGCCCACGGCGTGGCCGGTTGCGGCACCGAAGACAAAAACAGCCTGCGCATGATGAATGCCGCCAACGTGGCAATTGTTTCTTCGTATAACGACATGCTCTCGGCGCATCAGCCGTACGAACATTTCCCTGAACAAATCAAGAAAGCCCTGCGCGAAGTCGGCTCGGTCGGCCAGTTCGCCGGCGGCACGCCCGCCATGTGCGATGGCGTGACCCAAGGCGAGCCGGGCATGGAGCTGAGCCTGCTCAGCCGTGAAGTGATCGCCATGTCCACGGCGGTCGCGCTGTCCCATAACATGTTCGACGCTGCGTTAATGCTGGGCATCTGCGACAAGATCGTCCCCGGGCTGATGATGGGCGCGCTGCGCTACGGCCACCTGCCGATGATCTTCGTGCCCGGCGGGCCAATGCCGTCGGGCATCTCCAACAAGCAGAAAGCCGATGTGCGCCAGCGCTACGCCGAAGGCAAGGCCACCCGCGAAGAGCTGCTGGAATCGGAAATGAAGTCCTACCACAGCCCTGGCACCTGCACCTTCTACGGCACCGCCAATACCAACCAACTGTTGATGGAAGTGATGGGCCTGCACCTGCCGGGCGCTTCGTTCGTCAACCCGTATACGCCGCTGCGCGATGCACTCACCCGCGAGGCCGCGCACCAGGTCACACGCCTGACCAAGGCCAACGGTAATTTCACGCCGATCGGCGAGATCGTCGACGAGAAGTCACTCGTCAATTCCATCGTCGCCCTCAACGCCACGGGCGGGTCCACCAACCACACCCTGCACATGCCGGCCATCGCCATGTCGGCGGGCATCATCCTGACCTGGCAGGACATGGCCGACCTCTCCGAAGTGGTGCCGACCCTGTCGCACGTGTACCCGAACGGCAAGGCTGACATCAACCACTTCCAGGCGGCGGGCGGCATGTCGTTCCTGATCCGCGAACTGCTCGAAGCCGGCCTGCTGCACGAGGACGTCAACACCGTGGCGGGCAAGGGCTTGAGCCGTTACACCCAGGAGCCGTTCCTGGTCGACGGCGAACTGATCTGGCGCGACGGCCCCATCGAAAGCCTCGATGAAACCATCCTGCGCCCCGTGGCCCGTGCGTTTTCGCCGGAAGGCGGCCTGCGGGTGATGGAAGGCAACCTCGGCCGTGGCGTGATGAAAGTCTCGGCAGTAGCGCCCGAGCACCAAGTGGTCGAAGCGCCGGCGGTGGTGTTCCAGGATCAACAGGACCTGGCCGATGCCTTCAAGGCAGGCCAGCTGGAAAAAGACTTTGTCGCGGTGATGCGCTTCCAGGGCCCGCGCTCCAACGGCATGCCCGAATTGCACAAAATGACGCCGTTCCTTGGCGTGTTGCAGGACCGTGGGTTCAAAGTCGCCCTGGTGACAGACGGGCGTATGTCCGGCGCCTCGGGTAAGATTCCCGCCGCGATCCACGTCAACCCCGAAGCCCAGAGCGGCGGGCCGCTGGCGCGGGTCCAGGATGGCGATATCATTCGCGTCGATGGCGTTACCGGCACCCTGGAGCTTAAGGTGGACGCCGAAGAATTTGCCGCGCGCACGCCGGCCACGGGCCTGCTGGGCAATAACGTGGGCGCCGGTCGCGAGTTGTTTGCATTCATGCGCTTGGCCGCAAGCTCCGCAGAGCAAGGCGCCAGCGCCTTTACCTGTGCCTTGGAGACGCTTAAGTGAAGTTAGCGCTGGTCGGTGACATCGGGGGTACCAACGCCCGTTTTGCGTTGTGGCGGGATCAGGCACTGCATTCGATCCGCGTGCAGGCCACGGTGGATCACGCAAGCCCTGAGGAGGCCATCAAGGTCTATCTCAGGGAGGTAGGCCTGGCGCTGGGTGACATTGGCGCGGTGTGCCTGTCGGTGGCCGGCCCGGTGAGCGGCGATGAATTCAAGTTCACCAACAATCACTGGCGCTTGAGCAAGACGGCTTTCTGCCAGGCGTTGCAGGTAGACGAACTGCTGCTGGTCAATGACTTCTCGGCCATGGCCCTGGGCATGACCCGCTTGCAGCCCGATGAATTTCGCGTGGTGTGCGAAGGTATCCCGGAGCCGTTGCGCCCGGCCGTGGTGATCGGCCCGGGCACCGGCCTGGGCGTCGGTACCTTGCTGGACCTCGGCGCAGGCCGTTGGGCGGCGTTGCCGGGGGAGGGCGGCCATGTCGACCTGCCCCTGAGCAGCCCGCGTGAAACGCAGTTGTGGCAACACATCTACAGCGAGATCGGCCACGTCAGCGCTGAAACCGCGTTGAGCGGTGGCGGTTTGCCGCGCCTGTACCGGGCGATCTGTGCGGTGGACGGGCACACCCCGGTGCTGCACACGCCCGAGGCCATCACGGCGGCGGGCCTGGCGGGCGATCCGGTGGCGCTGGAAGTGCTCGACCAGTTCTGCATCTGGCTGGGCCGAGTGGCCGGCAACAATGTGCTGACCACGGGCGGGCGTGGCGGTGTGTATATCGTGGGCGGGGTGATACCGAGGTTTGCCGACTTCTTTATCCGCAGCGGTTTCGCCAGGAGTTTTGCCGACAAAGGCTGCATGAGTGACTACTTCAAAGGCATCCCGGTGTGGCTGGTGACCGCGCCGTATTCCGGCTTGACCGGTGCGGGTGTGGCGCTTGAGCAGGCATTTGCTTAGGCTGTGACGGCCTCATAACAACAAGGAGGACCCCGTGAGCGTAATCAGTAAATCGATTCTCCTCGTCGACGACGACCAGGAAATCCGCGAATTGCTGCAAACCTACCTCAGTCGCGCCGGCTTCCAGGTCCGTGGCGTGGCTGATGGCGCGGGGTTCCGCCAGGCGATGAACGAGGCGCCGTGCGACCTGGTCATCCTGGATGTGATGTTGCCCGATGAAGACGGTTTCAGTCTTTGCCGCTGGATCCGCCAGCACCCGCGCCAGGCGCAGGTGCCGATCATCATGCTCACCGCCAGTTCCGACGAAGCCGACCGCGTGATCGGCCTGGAACTGGGCGCCGATGACTATATCGGCAAGCCGTTCAGCCCCCGCGAACTGCAGGCGCGGATCAAGGCGCTGCTGCGGCGCTGCCAGTTCGGCCAGGAGCGCAGCAATGGCGGCGAGGTGTTGGCGTTCGATGAATGGCGCCTGGATATGATCAGCCATCGCCTGTTTCACGTGGACGGCGAAGAGGTGATCCTCTCCGGCGCCGACTTTGCCTTGCTCAAGTTGTTTCTCGACCACCCGCAACAGATCCTCGACCGCGACACCATCGGCAACGCCACCCGGGGCCGCGACCTGATGCCGCTGGACCGCATTGTCGACATGGCCGTCAGCCGCCTGCGCCAACGTCTGCGCGATACCGAAAAACCACCCCGTCTGATCCGCACCGTGCGCGGCAGCGGCTATCAACTGGCAGCCAGCGTGGTTGCCGGCAATGCCCACTGAACGTCTGCGTGAACTACGCCGGCGGATCCCGGTACCGCGTTCGCTGCTGGGGCGGATGTTACTGCTGACCCTGTTGGCGGTGCTGTTTGCCCAGGCGTTATCCAGCGTGATTTGGGTGTCGCAACTGCGCGCTACCCAGCTTGAAGGCCTGGTGACGGCTGCCCGTAGCCTGGCGCATTCGATGACCGCCAGCGTGAGTTACTTCCGTTCATTACCAGTGGCCTATCGCCCGCTGGTGCTCGACCAGTTGCGCAGCATGGGCGGCACGCGTTTTGTGGTGACCCTCAACGATCGCCCGCTGGATATGCAGGTATTGCCCGAAACCCCGCGCAAGCAGGCGGTGCTGGTGGCCGTGGACGACGTGCTGCGCCAGACCCTCGGCGCCGATGTGCATATCTCGGTGGAATTCGTCAGCGCCGAAGACCTGCGCATTTTCAATGCCGGGCTTAAGCTCGACGAACTGCCGCGCTCCTGGGCTCACTACGCGCTGACCCTCGAGCCGGTCAACCCGCCGGTGCTGGTCACCCAGATCCAGCTCGCTCCCGGTGAATGGTTGTACATCGCCTCGTTGTTGCCCGAACCCTATACCAGCCTTGAAGAGCAAGGCCTGCCAGCCCAGCAGGTGTGGTTTATCGTGTTGACCAGCGGTTTCCTGCTGCTGTTCATCGGCTTGCTGGTGCATTGGCAGAGCCGCCCGCTCAAGCGCCTGGCGCGGGCGGCGCGGGACATGTCCCTGGGGGCGGATGTTGAGCCGGTGGCCGAAGGCGGCGGCAGTGAAGTGGTGGAAGTCGGCCGTGCGTTCAACGCAATGCGTGAGCGCATCAGCCGTTACCTCACCGAGCGCAGCCAGCTGTTCAGCGCGATTTCCCACGACCTGCGCACACCCATCACACGCCTGCGCCTGCGCGTGGAATTGCTCGAAGACGAAAACCTGCAAGCCAAATTCGGCCGCGACCTGGATGAGCTGGAATTGCTGGTCAAGGGCGCGTTGCAATGCGTGAAAGACACCGATATCCACGAGAACATCCAGCCGGTGGACCTCAACCACGTGCTCGAATGCCTGGTGGAACCCTACCTTGCGCCCAACGGCAATGGGCGGGTGACCCAGCATGGGCAGGCCCTGACCACCTATCCGGGCAAGCCGCTGGCGCTCAAGCGCTGCATCGGCAACCTGATCGACAACGCACTGAAATACGGGCAGAACGCGCATTTGCACATCGAGGACGATGGCGCCGAGTTCATCCTGCATGTGGACGACGAAGGCCCCGGCGTGCCGGAACAGCGGTTGGAGCAGGTGTTCGAACCGCACTTTCGCCTGGCCGGGCAGCAGCAGGGCTATGGGCTGGGGTTGGGGATTGCACGCAATATCGCCCATAGCCATGGTGGTGAGGTGAGTTTGCAGAATTTGCGCGAGGGTGGGTTGCGGGTGACCCTGCAGCTGCCCCGCGGCCTCGACTGAACATACGCAGGACCCAATGTGGGAGGGGGCTTGCTCCCGATAGCAGTGTGTCAGTCAGCTGATGTGTAGCTGATACACCGCCATCGGGAGCAAGCCCCCTCCCACATTTTGATCTTCATTGCATCAGATGCTTTGGCGTAACCGGGCCAAGTCGCGCAAAGGCGGCGCGCCAAACAACCGGCTGTACTCCCGGCTGAACTGCGACGGGCTTTCATATCCCACCCGATACCCCGCCGCCGAGGCCTCCAGCCCTTCGGCAATCATCAGCCGCCGAGCTTCCTGCAAGCGCAGTTGTTTCTGGTATTGCAGCGGACTCATGGCGGTGATCGCCTTGAAACGGTGGTGCAGGGTCGAGACGCTCAGGTTCACTTCCCGCGCCAAGTCATCGATTCGCAGCGGCTGTTCGTAGTTGCCGTTCAACCACTTGATCGCCTGGCTCACCCGGTGGCTCTGGCTGTTGGCCACGGCAATTTCATACAGGCGATAGCCTTGGGGCCCGCGCAACAAGCGGTAGAGAATTTCGCGGTTGATCAGCGGGGCGAGCATCGCGATATCTTTGGGCGTATCCAGCAGGCGGGTCAGGCGTAGCACGGCATCAAGCAATTGATGGTCGATGCGGTCGACGTACATGCCTCGGGATGTCGGACGTGACGGCACGCCCATCGGGCCGGCTTCGGCAATCAGTGCAGTGAGCTGGGCCGGGTCGATATTGATGCGAACCGACAGGTTGGGGTCTTCGGGGGTGGCGTCGATAATTCGCCCGGCCACCGGCATGGCCACCGAGAACACCAGATAATTGAGGGGGTCGTAGGCAAAGATTTCGTCGGCCAGGCGCACTTCCTTGCTGCCACTGGCGAGGATGCACAGTGCCGGCTCCACCAGCACCGGCATGAAGTCACGCGGCGTGTTGTGGCGGTTCAGGTACAGCGAAGTGATCGCCGTGCCGTAGGAGCCATCTTCCCAGGTATGGCGGTGCACGATGCTGGCCAGTTCGGCACGCTGCTTTTCCATCTCGGCATCGAGGGGCATGGACTTGAGGTCGGGCGACGACATGGGGCGTCCTCTACACACTGGTTGAATGGTGCTCAGCTTAGTGGTGGGTATTCAAAAAGTGTTACGTCGATTCTGCACAATCCTTGCCTGATCCTGCGGCTTAGCGTGAATCAGGCAAGCAAGGCGGCTGTCATCTCCCTGAAATATGCCGTTCGGGGCTGGAATAAATCCAGCGCTGGAACGTCCTGCCTACGCTTCTCGCAGGATTGTGCAATAAGCCTGCAGGAATTGACTAACCGTGCCCACACCGGCGCCGCTATCTTTGATCCTGTGGCAACACGCCCTCACAGTGCTTGCCGAGCATCACTTCTCAACGGGAGAGTCGAACATGTCCACCCCCATTCCCGCGAGCCATATGGCCTTTGTCCGTGCCCGTACCGGGTACAGCACCGAACTCGGTGCACGCTTGAGCAGTTTGATCGAACCGGGCCGACAGGCCCAGGGTTGCCTGCAATTTACCGTGCAGCATTCCCAGACCGACCCCGATGTATGGCTGATCTCGGGCTTCTGGAGCAGCGAGCAGGCGATGAGCGCCTACTTCAATTCCCCGGCCCTGATGATCTTCACCGAGTTGCTGAACGACATGGTCGTGCGCAGCATGGACTTCCAGACCTTCACCGATGCATCCGCCGTCAAAGCCTACGGCGAGTACCTGCAACTGGCCGGCTAGAACGTTAGAATGGCCGACTTTTCATTGGCCAGGACGTTCAAACATGGCACGTAAACAATTCGCCCGCCACGAAGCCGTTTCCGCCGTAGTACCGGGAGAGGGCGGCTACAGCGCCGCCGTCGCCGTCAAGGCACTGGACGGCATGGGCGCACCGCGTTTTCACAAGATTCTCGATGGGCAGACGTTCAAGACGGCTTCCGACGCCGATGATGCGGCGGCGGTGCAGCTTGAATGCCTGGTCGATGTGGACGCAGACGGTCAACTTGCCTGGGCAACTGCCTCCAACTAAAGACCACCGACGATCCAAATGTGGGAGGGGGCTTGCTCCCGATAGCGGTGTATCAGCTACACATTAGTTGACTGACACACCGCTATCGGGAGCAAGCCCCCTCCCACATGTTTATTGCATTTCAGTCAGGGCTTTGTGGCGCCTGGGCGGTACATCTTGAACAGCGCCTCCGGCCCCAGCTGGAAATAATCCGCCGGGCCGCCACCGCGCAAAATCGGCTCGGCGGCGGCGGTGTCGTAGATCCCGTCCTTGAGCAGCCATTTGGCGATGTGCACCGCGACCACTTCGCCCAGCACCAGCCAGCTGGGTACCAACTGCTGGTCGGCGCGTTGCAGCTGGATAATCTGCGTCACCTTGCATTCGAACGACACCGGGCTCTCGCCTACTCGCGGTACGCCGACGACTTTCGACGCCACCGGCGTCAGGCCGGACAACTCGAATTCATTCACGTCCGGCGAAACGGCCGCGCAACTCTGGTTCATCTGCTCGGCCAGTGGGCGGGTCGCCAGGTTCCACACGAACTCGCCAGTCTGCTCGATATTGTTCAGGCTGTCTTTGCGCCCCACGCTGGAAAATCCAATGATCGGGGGAATGTAGTTGAACGCATTGAAGAAACTGTAGGGCGCCAGGTTCAGGCGGCCTTCGCGGTCGTGGGATGAGATCCAGCCGATCGGGCGTGGGCCGACGATGGCATTGAACGGGTCATGGGGCAGGCCGTGGCCGTTGGCGGGTTCGTAGAAGTGGATATCGTCGGACATGGGCCAGTTCTGCTCTCGGTTTCGGGGCAAACATCATACCCAATGTGGGAGGGGGCTTGCTCCCGATAGCAGGGTGTCAGTCAGTAATATATTGATTGACCCACCGCTATCGGGAGCAAGCCCCCTCCCACAGGTTTTATCTCATCATCCAGTTAGTCGGTGGTGATGCGCGAGTGTTTGCGTGTGTCCTTCATGGTCACATAGACCACCAACGACACCGCGATACACGCGGTCACGTACCAGTAATAGCCGGTTTCCATGCCGATGCTCTTGAACCACAGCGCGATGTATTCAGCGGTGCCGCCGAAGATCGACACGGTCAGGGCATACGGCAGGCCTACGCCCAAGGCGCGGATTTCGGTCGGGAACAGCTCGGCTTTCACCACTGCGTTGATCGAGGTATAGCCGCTGACGATGATCAGCGCCGCCATGATCAGGAAGAACGCGCCCCACCAGCTCTGGATGGTGTGCAGGGTGGTGAGGATCGGCACCGTGAACAGGGTACCGAGGATGCCGAAGGCGATCAGGATCGGTCGACGGCCAATCTTGTCCGACAGGCCGCCCACCAGGGGTTGCAGGCACATGAACAGGAACAGCGTCGCCGCTGAGATGGTGGTGGAGTCGGAGATGCTCATGCCGACGGTGTTCACCAGGTATTTCTGCATGTAGGTGGTGTAGGTGTAGAACGCCAGGGTGCCGCCCATAGTCAGGCCGACCACGGTGAGCAGTTCCTTGGGGTGGCGCATCAAGGTGCGCATCGCGCTTTCCTTGGCTTTTTCCTTCTTGGTGAACGACTCGGTTTCTTCCATGCCGCGCCGCAGGTACAGCGCAACCACTGCGCACAGCGCGCCGATGGCGAACGGGATGCGCCAGCCCCAGGCATACAGTTGCTCGGTGGTCAGCACTTGCTGCAGCACGATCAGCACCGCCAGGGCGATGAGCTGGCCCGAGATCAGGGTGACGTACTGGAAGCTGGAATAGAAACCACGGCGCTCCTTGGTCGCCATCTCGCTGAGGTAAGTGGCGGAGGTGCCGTATTCGCCACCGACCGACAGCCCCTGCAGCAGGCGGGCAAACACCAGCAGGATGGGCGCACCGATACCGATGATTTCATAGCCTGGGCTCAGGGCAATCAACAGTGAGCCGAAGCACATCAGGTAGACCGAGGCCATCAGGGCTTTCTTGCGCCCGACCTTGTCGGCGTACAGGCCCATCAGCCAGCCGCCGATCGGGCGCATCAAAAAGCCCACGGCGAAGATCGCGGCGGTATTGAGCAATTGGGCGGTGGTGTCGCCTTTGGGAAAGAAGGCTTTGGCGAAGTACAACGAGAAAGCGGCGTAGACGTACCAGTCGTACCACTCGACCATGTTGCCGACGGAGCCGCTGAAGATCGATCTGATCCGGCTGGAGGTTGTGCGTTCTTTTGCCGGCGCAGCCGCCGACCCCAGAGGCAAGGTGTTGGAGTTATCCATTGAAGGATCCTTCATCTAGTTGTTTTTATGGAGCGTGCCTGAGCACTGCCTGGCTTGGGCTGTAGCAGAAGCTGTGCCAGGTGGGTGAAGGCCCGGTTTAGAAGGGTTTCAGGATTTTTTTGAGCGGAATGTTGCTGATGGTTTTCAGGTGGTGAGCGGAAATCCGCTTATGGCTGCTGGCGCCATCGGGGGCAAGCCCCCTCCCACATTTTGACCTCATTGTTCCTGAATAAACGCGGTCCACTGTGGGAGGGGGCTTGCCCCCGATGGCGATCGGAAGGCCGCTAGAGAAACATCTCCCTTGCCAACCCATGCCGCTGCATCTTTTCATTGAGGGTCCGGCGCGGCAGTTGCAGTTCGGCCAGCACCGCCTTGATATCGCCTTTATGCCGGGTCAGCGCAGCTTTCAGGCAATGCGCCTCGAAGGCTTCCTGCTGCGCCGCCAAGGATTGCCCGGCCTCGATGCCCTCCGGTTCCGGCTCGCCAAGCCCCAGCACCTGGCGTTCGGCCGCGTTGGCCAGTTCGCGTACGTTGCCTGGCCAGTCATGACTGAGCAGGCGTCCCAGCGCGGGGCCGCTTAGCGGTTCGGCGCTGCGTCCCAGGCGCTGGGCAGCGTCCTGGGCAAAATGTTCATACAGCAGCGGAATGTCTTCGCGGCGCTCGCGCAGCGGCGGCAGGCGCAGTTGCGCGACGTTGAGACGATACGCCAGGTCTTCGCGAAAGCGCCCGGCGCGGGCCTCTTCCAACAGGTCCGGCTTGGTGGCCGCGATGATGCGCAAATCCACATGAATGCTCTGATTGGAACCCAGGCGCTCCAGCTTCTGCTCTTGCAACACGCGCAGCAGTTTTACCTGCTGGGCCAAGGGCATGCTTTCGATTTCATCGAGGAACAGCGTGCCGCCATGGGCGTATTCCAGTTTGCCGATCCGCTTGCCCTGGGCGCCGGTGAATGCGCCGCTTTCATGGCCGAACAGCTCGGCTTCGAACAGCTGCTCGGGGATCGCTGCGCAGTTGAGCGCGACAAACGGCTTTTTCGCCCGCGGGCCGAAATCATGCAGGCAGCGCGCAACCAGCTCCTTGCCGCTGCCGGTCTCACCGCGGATCAACACATTGACCGGCAGCGTCGCCAGGTCCAGCACCTGGCGTCGCAGGGTTTGCAGGCTCTTGGATACCCCGAGCAGACTGGATTCCAGCTGGGCGCGATGATCGGCTTGGCGATGCAGGCGGCGGTTTTCCAGGATCAGCCCGCGTTTATCCAACGCGCGGCGCAGGCTATTGAGCAGCGCATCCGGGCTGAAGGGTTTTTCCAGGAAGTCGTAGGCGCCGTCGCGCATGGCTTCGACGGCCATCGGCACGTCGCCGTGGCCAGTGAGCAGGATGACCGGCAAGTCGGCATCGCGCCGCTGCACTTCGGCCAGCAGCTCCAGGCCGCTGAGGCCGGGCATGCGCACGTCGCTGAGGATCACGCCGGGAAAGTCCCTGGGCAACTGCGCCAGGCATTCCTCGGCACGGCTGAACAACTGCACCGCAAACCCGGACAGGCTCAACCATTGTTCGACGGCCGTACGAATGCTGGCTTCGTCATCCACCACAATCACCGCGTTCAACATAGGTCGGGCGTCTCCAGCGCGACAGGCAAGGTCAGGGTAAATATCGCGCCGTCGCCCCGGTTGCCGGCGATCAGGCGTCCGCCCAGTTCATGCACGATAGCGTAGGACACCGCCAGCCCCAAGCCGAGCCCGTCACCCACCGGCTTGGTGGTGAAGAAGGGGTCGAAGACATTGTTCAAGTGTTCTTCGGCAATCCCGCCGCCGCTGTCGCTGACGCTCAACTGCCAGAGCTGCTGGTCGGCGTGCAGGCGGATTTCCAGGCGTTTGCGCGGCTTGTCGGCCATGGCATCCAGGGCATTGCGCAGCAGGTTGATCAGCACTTGTTCCAGGCGGATCGCGTCGCCGCGTACCCACGCGGGGCGGGTCAGGTCCAGCACCACGCCGATGGCTTCATCGCGCAAGCGTGCGTCGAGCAGGTGCAGGGATTGATCGACCACGGTGGCCAGGTCCAGGCGTTCGCGCAGGCCGCTGGGGCTTTTACGCGCGAAGGTCTTGAGATGGCCCGTCAGCGCGGCCATGCGGGTGAGCATGTCATCCAGCGGTGTGAGTGCCTTGTAGGCATCGTCCACGCGGCCGTGGTCGAGCAACAGCCGCAGGGTCGCCAATTGCATGCGCTGGGCGGTCAGCGGTTGGTTGATTTCATGGGCGAGGGCAGCGGACATCTGCCCCAGTGCCGCCAGCTTCGCCGACTGCACCAGGCCATCCTGGGCGGTGCGCAGGGCCCGGGTGCGTTCCTCGACCAATTGCTCGAGCTCTTCACGGCTGCGTTGACGCAGACGCGCCAGGCGCCAGCGTTGGCTCAAAAACAGCACGAGGAACACCAATGCCAGCCAGGATCCGGCGGCGGCCAGGCCGGCGTTGCGTTGGTCTTCAAACGGGAACTGAGGTTTGCGCAGCAGGTGCAGGGTCCAGCCTTCGGCTTTGAGCGGCAGCGATTCCCAGATGTAGTTGGCGTTGCCGTCGGGGCCGTTGACGCGCATCAGGTGACTGTTGTCGCCGAAGCGCTGCAAGGTGCTGGTCTCCAGCGGCTGCAGGTGTTTCTTGTCGTATTGGCGGGTGGCCTTGAGTTCGGCCAGGTCGCTGGCCGACAGCGCACGCAGGTTGCGGTAGCGCCAGCCCGGCTGGTTGGCGATGAACACGATCCCGCGCGCGTCGCTGACCAGCAACAGGTCGTTACCCTGGGCCCATTCACGCTCAAGCTCAGGGAATTCGAGCTTGACCACCATGGCGCCGAGGAACTGCTCGTGTTCGTCGACCACGGCGCTGGAAAGAAAGTAACCCGGTATGCCGGTGGTCACCCCCACCGCGTAAAAGCGCCCGGTGCCCTGGCTCAGGGTCTGGCTGAAATACGGTCGAAACGCATAGTTGTGCCCCACATAACTGGTGGGCAGGTTCCAGTTGCTGGCGGCCACGGCCAGGCCGGTGCGGTCCATCAATTCGAGGGTGGAAGACTGGGCGGCGCCATTGATGCGTTCCAGCTTGCGGTTGAGCAGGTCCTGGGTGGCGGCATCCAGCGGGCCTTTCAAGGCGTTGATCATCTCCGAGTCCAGCGCCAGCACGGCGGGCAGGGCACGGTAGCGTTCGATCAGGGTGTGCAGCGAGTTGGCATACAGCGCCAGCTGTTGATTGGCACGGGCGGCGTCGTCCACCAAGGCCTGGCGTTCGGCATGGCGCGTGGCCAGAGCCGCAGCCAGCACCGCACCGGCGACGATCAGCAGGGAATAGAAGGTCAGGCGCAGGGGGCGAGGGATTGCGATCATACGAGGATGAACAGGCGCAGTGGGGGCGAGCACCATAGCATGGGCTGCCCGAAACTTGTGTGGGAGGGAGCAAGGCCCCCCTCCCACCCTTACTTACTGAACTTCCACCGCCAGGCTTTCACTGATCTTCTTCTGCCAGATCGCAGGACCGGTGATGTGTACGGATTCGCCCTTGCTGTCCACCGCAACGGTGACCGGCATGTCTTTCACGTCGAACTCGTAGATCGCTTCCATGCCCAGTTCGGCGAAAGCGACGACGCGCGATTTCTTGATGGCCTGCGCCACCAGGTAAGCGGCGCCGCCCACGGCCATCAGGTACACGGCCTTGTGGTCCTTGATCGCTTCGATGGCGGTCGGACCGCGCTCGGATTTGCCGATCATGCCCAGCAGGCCGGTTTGCTCGAGGATCTGACGGGTGAACTTGTCCATCCGCGTCGCAGTGGTCGGGCCCGCCGGGCCAACCACTTCTTCGCGCACCGGATCAACCGGGCCGACGTAGTAGATGAAACGGCCCTTGAGGTCCACCGGCAGGGTTTCGCCCTTGTTCAGCATCTCGACCATGCGCTTGTGCGCCGCGTCGCGACCCGTGAGCATCTTGCCGTTGAGCAACACCGTTTCGCCCGGCTTCCAGCTCTGCACTTCTTCGGGTGTCAGGGTATCGAGGTTGACGCGACGGGCCGATGGGCCGGCTTCCCAGACGATTTCCGGGTAGGCGTCCAGCGGTGGCGCTTCCAGCGATGCAGGGCCCGAACCGTCGAGCACGAAGTGCGCGTGGCGGGTGGCGGCGCAGTTGGGGATCATGCACACCGGCAGGGACGCGGCGTGGGTCGGGTAGTCCATGATCTTCACGTCGAGCACGGTGGTCAGGCCACCCAGGCCCTGGGCGCCGATGCCCAGTTGGTTGACCTTTTCGAACAGCTCCAGGCGCATCTCTTCGATGCGGTTCTGCGGGCCGCGCTTTTTCAGCTCGTGGATGTCGATGGATTCCATCAACACTTCCTTGGCCATCACCGCGGCTTTCTCGGCGGTGCCGCCAATGCCGATGCCGAGCATGCCCGGTGGGCACCAGCCGGCGCCCATGGTCGGAACGGTCTTGAGCACCCAGTCGACGATCGAGTCGGACGGGTTGAGCATGGCCATTTTCGACTTGTTCTCGGAACCACCGCCCTTGGCGGCCACGTCCACTTCCACGGTGTTACCCGGGACGATGGAGTAGTGGATCACCGCCGGGGTGTTGTCCTTGGTGTTCTTGCGCGCGCCCGCCGGGTCAGCAAGGATGGAAGCGCGCAGGACGTTTTCCGGCAGGTTGTAGGCGCGACGCACGCCTTCGTTGATCATGTCGTCCAGGCCCATGGTGGCGCCATCCCAACGTACATCCATGCCCACGCGCACGAACACGGTCACGATACCGGTGTCCTGGCAGATCGGGCGATGGCCGGTGGCGCACATGCGCGAGTTGATCAGGATCTGGGCGATGGAGTCACGGGCGGCCGGCGATTCTTCGCGCAGGTAGGCCTCGTGCATCGCCTGGATGAAATCAACGGGGTGGTAGTAGGAAATGAATTGCAGGGCGTCGGCAACGCTCTGAATCAGGTCGTCTTGCTTGATCACGGTCATGAGTCGCGCTCCTCTATAAGGGAACATTCAATAAGGTGGCTTCAGTGAGGGTGCATCGGTCGGCTGAAACCACCTTTCCAAGGCACGCCACTGGTGCAGGCGCGACGCTAAAAAGGCGCGGCAGTATAACCCGGCACGGTGGCTGATACACCTGACTATGGTCAAACTGTCGCAGGCATGATTCCCTGTGCGCGCCCCTTGTGATTGAGTCCTTGTATGCCTGAACTGTACGTCGGCGAACGCCATTGGCCGGTGACTACCGGCAGCAACCTGCTGGACGCCTTGAACCAGGCGGGGGTGGCCGTGCCCTTCAGTTGCCGCGCCGGAAGTTGCCATGCCTGCCTGGTGCGTTGCCAGGGCGAGGTTGAAGACAAGCAACCTCAGGCGTTGAGCCCGGCGCAACGCCAGGACGGCTGGCGCCTGGCGTGCCAGTGTCGGGTGGTCGGCGACCTTCGGGTCGAAGCCTTTGACCCGCTGCGCGACGGCATGGCGGCACAGGTGGTGGGTGCGGATTGGCTGAGTCCGACGGTGCTGCGCCTGCGCCTTCAACCCGAGCGTGGCCTGAGGTACCGCGCCGGGCAGCATCTGGTGTTGTGGGCAGGGCAGGTGGCACGTCCCTATTCCCTGGCGAGCTTGCCCCAGCAGGACCCGTACCTGGAGTTTCATATCGATTGCCGTCAACCCGGGGCATTCAGTGATGCCGCTCGCCACTTCAAGATCGGTGATGCTTTAAACCTGGGTGAGTTACGGGGCGGGGCGCTGCAGTATGATCCCGACTGGCAAGCCCGGCCGCTGTGGCTGCTGGCCTCCGGCACTGGGCTGGGTCCGTTGTGGGGGGTGTTGCGTGAAGCGTTGCGCCAGGATCACCAAGGTGCGATCCGCGTCATTCACCTGGCTCATGATGCCCAGGCTCACTACCTGGCCGAACCCCTGACGGCGCTGGCCGCGCAGCATCAGAACCTTAAGGTGGAGTTGTGGACCGCAGATGAGTTGGCCCAGGCATTGGGGCAACTACGGCTTATTTCGCGGCAAACGCTGGCCTTAGTCTGCGGGCATCCTGACAGCGTCGAAGCCCTTTCCAAGCGCTTGTTTCTGGCAGGACTGCCGCGCAATCAACTGCTGGCCGATGTGTTCCTGCCTCGTGGTTGAACGACTGACAGTCGAGCACATGCTTTGCGGGTGTACGCGATTACCTGTGGGAGGGGGCTTGCCCCCGATGAGCATAGATATCTACACAACTTTGGCGTAGCCCTGAACCTGTGGCGAGGGAGCTTGCTCCCGTGGCGACCTGGCGGCCTATAGCTATCTGACTGATGCCGCGCGATCCAAATGTGGGAGGGGCGGTGCGACGATTCGACTTGCTCCCGATGGCGGCCTGACAGCCGACCAGGATGCTGGATCAGGGCGAGTACATATCCGTTGCTGCGGTAACGGCTGCTATGGGTTCCGCCCTTACGGCGTCTCACTTGTGCGCCCGGCATGGGCGCCATCTTGGAGGTGAAAGTCCTCTCGTAAGCTGGCCACAGCGAACGAAGCGAAGCGCAACTGCAGAAGGGTGACCGACTGTGGGGAGGAAGCGTGGAGCATAAACCTCGAGCCGAGGTACACGAATCGCATCTGAGGCGGATTCGGTCAGGGCGAGCAGCCAAGTGCCTGCGAAGCTCTTGTGGCCTAAAGGCCGGATACGTAAATGCGGCGGTTGTGAGGTGAAGGATGGCGTTCTTACCCGGGGAGATCTCGCCTCATGCCTGAAAGGGCGACGGTGTGAGCCGGAGCGAGAAGTCAGCAGAGGTCGTAGTAGCTGCTTGGCAGTGAAGGACCAAACGAGAAGAAAAGCGGTTTGACATGACGATACAGCAGGCCATGCAACAGATGCCCGGGCAACCGGGGCGGGAAGCGACGGCGAAGGGTGAATCTCCAAGCTGCGCGTCCAGCGTTGAAGCTGGCTGTCCGCGACATGATCCAAACCCCACAGGAGAGGGGCTGCTACAAGCAGCCCTTAGCAAAGAAAACTTACTGCTTGCCCTCAAACGGGTGCGTTCTAACAAAGGTGTTGCGGGTGTGGACGGTCTGACGATCGACGAAACCGTGCAACACCTGAAAACGGCATGGCCGGGAATACGCAGCCAGTTACTGGCAGGTGAATACCGGCCTGCTCCCGTGCGCAGGGTCCTGATCCCGAAACCGGATGGTGGCGAGCGCAAGCTTGGCATCC
Organism: Pseudomonas sp. R11-23-07; assembly: GCF_003852295.1. NCBI lineage: Bacteria > Pseudomonadati > Pseudomonadota > Gammaproteobacteria > Pseudomonadales > Pseudomonadaceae > Pseudomonas > Pseudomonas sp. R11-23-07. Next base: position 4,421,349 of record NZ_CP027761.1, on the reverse strand, counting down.
CGACGGTCACGGACAGACTCATTCAGCAGGCACTATTGCAGGTTCTCCAGCCGTTGCTGGATCCTGGTTTCAGTGAACACAGCTACGGCTTTCGTCCGGGGCGCAGCGCTCACCAGGCCGTTCTGGCGGCGCAGCAATATATCCATTCGGGGCGTCAGGTTGTGGTGGATGTCGATATCGAGCAGTTTTTCGATTGCGTCAACCATGACCTGCTGATCGCCCGACTGAGCAGGAGGGTGACTGATCGGGGCGTACTGTGCCTGATCCGGGCCTACCTGAACTGCGGGACGTTGATCGGAAAAGACGTAGTGATCAACAGGCAGGGGACGCCGCAAGGCGGCCCGCTTTCACCGCTGTTGGCGAATGTGGTGCTGGATGAAGTGGACAAGGAACTGGAACGAAGAGGTCATTGCTTCGTCAGGTATGCGGACGATGCCAATGTTTATGTACGCAGCCCCAAAGCCGGCCTGCGGGTGATGGCAGTGCTCCAACGCCTCTACGGTCGCCTTGGGTTGCGCATGAACGAAGGCAAGAGCGCAGTTGCCAGTGTGTTCGGTCGAAAATTCCTTGGGTACGGCTTCTGGCTGACACCCGACGGAAAGATCAGGCGCTGGGCAACAAACAAGGCACTCCAGGCTTTCAAACAACGCATCCGGGAATTGACTTCGCGTAACGGCGGTCGAAGCCTGGAGCAGGTCATTGGAAGATTGAGGCCGTACCTACTGGGCTGGAAGGCGTATTTCTGCCTGTCGCAAACCATAGCGATGTGGAAACGGCTGGATGGATGGATACGTCGAAGACTCAGGGCAATCCAGCTCAAGCAGTGGAAGACCGGCAGGACGACCTATCGTGAGCTGTGCAGGATGGGGGCGACCCCGGATCTAGCTGCGCAAATAGCGGTGGATAGCCACAGGATCTGGCACAACAGCGCCGGGCTGATTCATAGCGTTCTGACGGTCGCGTGGTTTGATCGGCTGGGGCTTCCCCGCCTCAGTTAACCTGAACTTCTCGAACCGCCCGGTGCGGACCCGCATGCCGGGTGGTGTGGCAGGGGAGCGGCCAGATGGCCGCCCCCTATGCCGATTTGAAAAGCGCAAAAGTAAGCAAAACGCTCTTGCCCCACCACTCGGCACCTCGCTTAGGCTCGGTGTGCCCGTAATCCGACAGCGATTTGGGGGGCCGCCGCCACGCGCCATCCATGGCGCGGGGCGGCTAAACCGGCATCCCTGCCGGTTTACCCCCCAAATCACTGTCGAATTCCGGCCAGCGTGGTTTAACGGGGCGCTTAAGATCAAGAGCAAGATCAAGAGCGGCTCGCTTCGCATCGTGGTTACTGTTGGCTGCTACAAAGTTGTGTAGATACCTATGCCCCGATGAGGCCTGATGGTTCAACACCTCAACCGGCATTTGAAATGCAAAAAAGCCCCGCCATTCTCATGGCAGGGCTTTTGTTTTTTCAGCGTGTCACTCAGAACTGCGGGTCGCCCACGTGCAGGATCTTCATGCCATTGGTGCCGCCGGTGGTGTGATAGCTGTCGCCCTTGGTCAGGATGACCCAATCACCTTTCTCGACGACGCCGCGTTTGACCAACTCGTCGATAGCTTTCTGGCTGACTTCGTTCGGGGCCAGCGAAGCCGGATCGAACGGAATGGTATAGACGCCACGGAACAGCGCCGCACGGGCCTGGGCTTCGCGGTGGGGGGTGAACGCGTAGATCGGCACCGACGAGCGGATGCGCGACATGATCAACGGCGTATAGCCACTTTCGGTCAAGGCGATGATCGCTTTAACGCCTGGGAAGTGGTTGGCGGTGTACATGGCGGCCAACGCGATGCTCTGGTCGCAGCTCTCGAATACCTTGCCGATGCGGTGGCTGGAGGTCTTGCTGGTGGGGTGCTTTTCAGCACCGACGCAGATACGCGCCATGGCCTGGACGGCCTCCAGCGGGTACGGGCCAGCGGCACTTTCAGCCGAGAGCATCACGGCGTCGGTGTAGTCGAGCACGGCGTTGGCCACGTCGGACACTTCGGCGCGGGTCGGCATCGGGTTCTGGATCATCGACTCCATCATCTGGGTCGCAACGATCACCGCTTTGTTGTGGCGGCGTGCGTGCAGGATGATCTTCTTCTGGATACCGATCAGCTCGGCATCGCCGATTTCCACGCCCAGGTCGCCACGGGCAACCATGACGGCGTCGGAAGCCTTGATCAGGCCGTCAAGGGTTTCGTCATCAGCCACGGCTTCGGCACGTTCGATCTTGGCCACCAGCCAGGCGGTACCACCGGCTTCGTCGCGCAGTTTACGCGCGTATTCCATGTCGGCGGCGTCGCGCGGGAAGGACACGGCGAGGTAGTCGACTTCCATTTCGGCGGCGAGCTTGATGTCGGCCTTGTCTTTTTCAGTCAGGGCCGGTGCCGTCAGGCCACCGCCGCGACGGTTGATGCCTTTGTGGTCGGACAGCGGGCCGCCGATGATCACGGTGCAATGCAGTTCGGTCGGGGTAGCGGTGTCGACGCGCATTACCACGCGACCGTCGTCCAGCAGCAGTTCGTCGCCGACGCCGCAGTCCTTGACCAGATCCGGGTAGTCGATGCCTACGACGTCCTGGGTGCCTTCGGTCAACGGATGGCTGGTGGAGAAGGTGAATTTGTCACCGATCTTCAGCTCGATCCGCTTGTTGGCGAATTTGGCGATACGGATCTTCGGGCCTTGCAGGTCACCCAGCAGCGCCACGAAGCGGCCGTGTTTGGCGGCCAGGTCCCGCACCAGCTTGGCGCGAGCCTTGTGCTCGTCCGGGGTGCCGTGGGAGAAGTTCAGACGGGCAACGTCCAAACCAGCCAGAATCAGCTGTTCGAGGACTTCCGGCGAGTTGCTGGCCGGGCCAAGGGTGGCGACGATTTTGGTACGACGGACGGACATGCACAGACTCCTGAGTTCAAGCGCTGGGGAAGGCTACTATGCTCTTTCGTTGTAGTCATTGTTCGTTTGCACTACTTATCGACGATCGGCTTGTTTTTGCTGCAGTGGAAAGGTGAACGCCCTTGAAGATTTTGGACGATAGGTCGATACACTGCACAAGACAGGAGAACCCCATGCGAATTTTGCTCGTTGCTGCCCTGGCCGTCAGTGTTGTCGGCTGCACCCGCTGGTCGATGGACCATCATTTGAACAACGCTTACCGCGCCTATGGGGTGGGTGACTGCGCACGGGTCACCCTGGAATTGTCCCAGGTAGACCGTGAAAGCCGCACCCGCCGCTATGTGCAGCCCGAGGTTTCGATGTTGCGCGGGCAGTGCCTGGAGCGCCAGAAACTGTTCGTCGATGCTGCGCAAACCTACCAATTCATCATCAGCCAATACCCATCAAGCGAGTACGCTTACCGAGCCCAAGCCCGGCTCGATACCCTGCGCCAGCTGGGGCATTTCTCTGGCGTGACCGCGGCGCAACCACGGCCGGCGTCTTTATGATGGCATTCGTCGCTTCATAACTGGCCTCTTTCCAGTCTTGGGTTATTCTTTGAATAGATGTTTGTACAACTTTCTGTTCAAAAGAATGTAATGCCCGGATTCGGCAGCTGTCTCGTGGCAACGATTTCTTGTCACACCGATATCCAGGGAGAGCGAGCGATGGGCTTGTTCCGAATCACTGGCTTTATTGGATGGCGACCTCACCATGTTTATCGAACGACGGATCGAACGGCATCAGCTACCTTATTTCCTGCAGGTGTTCAATCGGCTTACGGACAAGCCAATCGGCTATCTGGGCGACGTTTCTGAAGAAGGGCTGATGCTGATCAGTCAGTTGCCAATGATGATCGGCGCAGATTTTGAGCTGCGCCTGAAGATTCCAGGGCCGGACGGCGAGTTCCAGGCTGTTGACCTTACCGCGACCTGTTTGTGGAGCCGTGAAGATGTCAACCCGCAGCATTACGACTCGGGGTTCCGCGTGCGTCAGGCGTGCGAAGAATACGCGCAACTGATCAGCGCCTTGTTGCATTACTTCAGTTTCGATCCTTTACAGGCCCCCGTTTGACTATCATCTGCAGTCGGCCATGGGGGACCTGTGTCTACCGTGGCCGTGCGCTTGCCGTCAGAACACCCCGGCTTTTTTCCAGTGCAGGTAACGTGTCACCAACGCGGCGCCCAACTCTGACGGCAGGCTATCCAACACCGACAACCCATGAGCGCCCAGGCGATCATGCAGTTGGTTGCGCATGTTGAGGTAGTCAATCGCGCCGCTGTAAGCCAGTGCTTCGGGTAGGGTTTGTACCGGGGCCTGGCGCAGTTGGTCGAGTACTTCCTCTCGCAGACTGGCGACCAGTACCCGATGGTGTCGACCGATCCGCTTGATGGCACTCATCAGTGCTTCATCGTCTTCATCGCGCAGGTTGGTCACCACGATCACCAAGGCGCGGCGCTTTTGCCGAGCAAGCAATTGGCTGGCGGCGGCTTCATAGTCAGCGGTCTGGCGTGTGCTTTCCAGGTCATAGACGGCATTGAGCAAGACGTTCAATTGGCCGCTGCCCTTGACCGGCGCCAAGTAACGCGGCTGGTCGCTGGCAAAGGTACAGAGCCCGACTGCATCGCCTTGGCGCAAGGCGACATAACTCAGCAACAGGCAGGCGTCCAACGCGTGGTCGAAGTGGGACAACTCGTCGTCCTGGCTGCGCATGCGTCGGCCGCAATCGAGCATGAATACAATCTGCTGGTCGCGCTCATCCTCATACTCGCGGGCAATCGGCGTGCGCTGGCGTGCCGTGGCTTTCCAGTCGATCTGACGCAGGCTGTCACCGTCGCGAAATTCGCGTAATTGATGAAACTCCAGGCCTGGTCCGCGCCGCTGGTGCTGACGTACGCCCAGTTGACTCAGCCAGTTATCCACACCCTGCAACCGGGCACCGGATAAACGCGCGAAGTCCGGATACACGCGAGTGGCATCCGAGGCTTCGATCCAGCGTCGCGCCGACCACAGCCCCAAGGGGCTGGGCAAGTGGATTTCGCAGCGGCTGAAATTGAAATGCCCACGTCGCAGGGGGCGCACGCGATAGCCCAACTCGCCGCGCTCACCGGGGCGCAGTGAGATGGATTGCGGCAGGTTATCCACTACCAGTCCTTCGGGCACGTGATCGAACACCAGCACGGTCAGCGGCTGTGGATAATCGTGTTCCAGTGACAGGCGCACTTCTCCCCAGCGCCCCAGCGCCAGGCTACCGGGCAACATCCGCTGTACACGTGCCGAAGGGCGGCGGCGCAAGCGCATGGCATCCAGCATCGCCAGCAACAGCAGGGCCAACAGCAGGCCCCAGGCGATTGCGTGCAACGTATCAGGCACCTTGAACTGCAACGCCGCCGACGCGCCCAGCAGGATATCGAGGGCCATCAGAACACCCAGCCAGGTCAGGAGCAGACGGGTCGGTTTCATGCCGGCGTTACTGCCTGGGGGCCGCGATCTGGTCGAGCAACTGCTTGATCACCTGGTCCACCTCCAAACCATCGATATCCAGCTCCGGCGAAAGACGCACTCGGTGACGCAGTACCGCCAGGGCGCAACCCTTGACGTCATCCGGGATCACGAATTCGCCGCCGCGCAACAGCGCCCGCGCACGGGCGCCGCGAACCAGGGCGATAGACGCTCGTGGACCGGCACCGATGGTCAGGCCCGGCCAACTGCGCGTCGCCCGCGCCAGGCGCACGGCATAGTCGAGGACCTGTTCATCCAGAGGCATGCCGCTGGCAATCTGCTGCATCTGCACCACGTCTTCGGCTTGCAGCACGGTGCGCAAAGGCTGCACATCGAGCATGTCGGCCCTGGACGAGCGGGTCACTTCGCGCACCATATCCACTTCCTGTTGCGCCTCGGGATAGTCCATGCGCACCTTGAGCATGAAGCGGTCCAGCTCGGCTTCGGGCAATGGGTAGGTGCCTTCCTGCTCGATGGGGTTCTGGGTGGCCAGCACCATGAACGGCTCGCCGATGGGCAATGCCTCGCCCTCCAGGGTGACCTGGCGCTCCTGCATGGCTTCGAGCAGTGCCGCCTGGGTTTTGGCCGGGGCGCGGTTGATTTCGTCGGCGAGCAGCAGGTGAGTGAATAACGGCCCCTTGCGCAGCTTGAACTGTTCGGTCTGCAGGTCGTACACCGCGTGGCCGGTGACATCGCTGGGCATCAGGTCCGGGGTGAACTGGATGCGGGCGAAATCACCGTCAAAACAACGGGCCAGCGCACGCACCAGCAACGTTTTGCCAAGGCCGGGTACGCCCTCGAGCAACACATGGCCACCGGCAATCAATGCGGTGAGTACGTCATCGATCACCGCGTCCTGGCCAATGACTGCCTTGCGCAATTCAACGCGCAGGGCCTGGGCCTGTTGGCTGGCGTATTGAACGTTTTTTTCGGCGTTCAGGGCTGTGGCCATTGGAGAGTCGCTCATAGGGCATTCCTGAGGGTTTGCAGGCACGCCACCTGTCGGCTGAAGTCGGCGCTGGACAGCCGTTTCAGCGCAGGTGCGCCGAGTGCCTGGCTGATGATAGGGGAAGGTTGTCGCGTCAGAAGTGCCAGCACCTGGCATTGTTCTGCCGTGTCGAGGTGTTCAAAGCCGGGGTGGCGTCGTCGGGCGGTGCGCAGGAGGTCGTGCTGCAAGGCCTGCAGTAATGCACCCTGGCCGTTGCGGCGTAGCAGGAAGTCGGCGCTGGCGCGCAAATGCTCTTGCAGCTGTCGACGCGCCTTGGGCACGGGTGCCCGAATCGGGCCCTGGCGCATGCCGGCTTGCCAGAGGGCCAGGGCAATCAGTGCAACAAGCGCGACAAGGGCCTGGGGGAAGTAACGGATCAGCAGGGTAAACAGGTTGTCCACGTCGCTGTTGAACAGCAGCGTGACGTCGGTACCCTGGTTCAGGTACCACAGCAGCCAGGCGTTGTCGTGTTTGCCGATGCTCGGGGTTTTCCACAGGTCGCTGTCGGTGATCACCGTGACGCGGCCCAGCCCCAGGTCCAGTTGCATCAGGTGGCTGGACTTGGCGCTGTTGGCTGAAAACTGCGCAAGGTGCCGGGGGTCGATAAGGTTGAAGTCGGTATCGAAACTGAAATAGGCCGGCTTGGTTTCATTGTCGACATACAGTTTGGTGAGGTCTGGCGCGCTCTTTTTGCGCGGTGGCGCCGGCTCGTCGAAGTCATCACTCAAGGCCTGGCGAAGCTCGAGACGATCAAGCAGCAGGTCGCCGCTTTTGCCGGTTTCTTCATCCCATAACGCTTCGGCCACCAGTAGCAGGTGGCCCCCGGCTTTGGCCCAGGCCAGCAACTGTTCGACCTGGCGTGGGGTCATGTTGCCGCGTTCTCCCAGCAACAGCAGGCTATGGCCTGGGGCAGGCAGGTCGGCAAGCCGCTCAAGGCCGTTGGCATGCGCTACCGTCAAACCTTGCTGGCCCAGGAAATGCTCGGCCGCGAGGTAAGGATTAGCCAGCGCGTCCGGCGCCGGGCCGTGATCCACAACCTCCTCATAGGGAATTGCCTTGTGCCAGGCATACAGACCGCCCACTCCCAACAGGCAAGCCAGCAGCAGGGCCATCCACAGTAAGGGTCGCTTCATTGGCTGGCCCCCCCACTGAAGAGTGCGCGCCAGTCGCTGCAGAGCTTTTGCTGGGCTGCGCCGGGAGGCAGCCGGTGGCCATAGGCGAGGTTTTGCCAGTGCCGGGTCAACTCGTGACTGAATGCCAGCAACTGCGGTTGCTGCAACTGATGGACGCGCTCCAGTACCTGGCCCTCGGTGTCGGCACTTTTGAGCGGCAGGTTGAACTCATGCAGCAGCCGGCTGAGCAGGCCGCGATACAGCAGGCCAAGGGCTTCCCTCGGTTGGGTGGGCCACAGTTGTTCGGCGGTGCTGGCGATGTCGTCGGGCAACGTCTCGACCCCCAGCTCCAACCCGAATAACTGGGCAGGCGCAGGTTTTGCGGCGTTGGGGCGAGGTTGCCGCCTGCGGCTGACAAACGTGCGCAGCCATTCACGGTAGCGCCACACCACCCAGGCCAGCCCGCCGATCAGCAAGCCCCATAGCAGTATCTCCAGGCCTTGGGCCACGTGCTTGAAGGTGTTGCTGTTGAGGTTGTCGAGCAAGTGCTGGAGCCAGCCAGGTAGCTTACCGTCGCCGCCCTGGGCTTTGGGGGCAGTGGCGGGTTTTTCTTCGCCAAAACGATAGCGGGTGACGGTTTGCGGATTCTTGAACGGCGGTTTTTCCAGTAATGCCTTGATCGATTGGCTGGCCGCCTGGGTGCTGAGCGGCTTTGGATCAGCCGGTTCATCCGCCATCGCCATTGGGCTCAGTTGCGCCAGCGTCAGCCCGACGACCAGCAGCAACAGCGGCGCGACACTGCTCAGGCGTTGGCGCAATCGGCGAAACACCAGCTCCAGGTCCCAAGCCTCCAGGACGGTGCGACGGTTGAGATACAGGCTGAAACCGCAGGCGACGTAGATGGGTTCCCAGAACACCAGGATCAGCGCATAGAAGGCATTACTCAGGTGCTCCAGCCATAGACCCTGCGGGCCGGTCGCCAATGCCAGCCGCTGCCAGTCCCAATCCAGTTCGACCTGCTCCGGGATGAATAGATAGAACAGCGCCATGCAACCGAACCACAGGCCGATTTCCAGGTGCACCCCGATGATCGTCAGCCAGCGCGCGCCACCCGCGTTGCGCTGTTGCAGTACGCCCAGGCGCTGTTGACGCGCTTGACCCTCCAGGCCTTCAAGCTGGCTCACGGGCATCACGAAGCTGCGGCTCAGGCTCAGCCGGCGCCAGGTGAGGCTGGCGAGCAGTTGCCCCTTGAGCAGGCGCGGCCATTGGCGAACAGCTTGTTTCAGGCTTGGCGTTTCACCAAACAGCGCCTTGGAAAGAATGTACAGCGGCAAGCGCTCGAAGGCCGGCTTCAGCCACCAGAACAAGAAGATAGCGTAGGACGGGTACTGCCACAGCAGCGCAGTGAGCAGCACGAACACCGGCAGGCTGACCAGCGCCCAGCTGCTCATCAGCAATAGACGATGTTCCCGGGCCATCAGTACGCCGAGGTCCATGGCTTCCCAGGAGGTGCGGGGGCGGATGACCACGCTGGAGTCAGTCAGGCGCATGGCGAGTCCTGCCGGCGAAGATCAGATAGGCGGCCACGAACAGCCAAAGTGCGCTGCCCACGAGGTATTTGATCCAGGGCGCAATGCTCGTGGTGGATGACCAGTAGGCTTCGATGAATGCTGCGATCAGCAGCAATAACATGACCCCGCATAGCATCTGCACACTTTTGCGGGCCGCCAGGCGCAGGGATTCGCTACGTGCCAGGGGCCCGGGCGCGATCAGCGACCAACCCAGTTGCAGGCCTGCTGCACCGGCCAGTGCGATGGCGCTGAGTTCGAAGGCGCCATGACCGATCACGAACGACCAGAACGTCTGGCCGTAGCCGATTTCACTGAGATGCCCGGAAACCGCGCCGATGATCAAGCCGTTGAATACCAGGAAGAACACGCTGCCCAGGCCGAACAGCAAGCCGGCGGCAAAGGTCTGGAAGGCGATGCCGATGTTGTGCATCACGTAATAGCCAAACATCATCCAGTCTTCACTGGAAGCCCGTTCGGCCGCGCGCCCCAGGCGGCTGGCGGCGGGGTCGTACATGCTTTGCATCTCGGCCACTTGTTGCGGGCTGACGATGCTGTAGATCAGCTCGGGGAACAGGTACACCAGTAACCCGATGCCCAGCAGGCTACCGAAGAACAACAGGCTGGCAATCAGTACGAAGCGCCATTGTTCGCGTACCAGGCGCGGAAAACCGGCGAGGATGAACGCCAGTATATTGGCTGTCGTTTGACTGCGATGGCGATACAGTTGTTGGTGACCACGCAGCGCCAGTTGTTGCAGGTGGTCCACTAGGTAACTGCTATAGCCGCGCGCCTGGGCCAGGGCCAGGTGCTGGCACAGGCGTCGATATTGATAAGGGAAGTCGGTTGCCTCGCAGGCTTTGCCTTGCTCTACCTGTTTGAGCAGTTCGGCGAAGGTTTGCCATTGCTGCTGGTGGCGGCTTTCAAAAAGGCTCTGCTTCATGTCGGCCCCAACAAACCGTGGGCCACACCGTTGAGTTGCTCCACGGCGCGAGCCGGAGACACCTGCAAGGGCGCGGCGAGGATGGCAGCCAGTTCATGGACCCGCTCGGCAGACAATTCAGCCTGGCGTTCGGCGAAACCGAGTATGGCCCGCTGTTCGCTCAGCTCCAGTGCGAAGGGCAGGCGCAGGGCGGCTGCCTGAGGGATGCGCGGGCGGGCCGACGCCTGATCGCGGTAGACCACCAGCGTACCCGCTGCCAGGTCGCCGAGGCGCTTGAAGTGTGGATGTTGCAGACAACTGATGGCGCCGAAGAAGTAGCCGAAGGGCAGCATGTCGACAAAGCGCAGCAGGTTGCGGATCAGCGACGCCGACCAGCCAATGGGGGTGCCGTCGTCCTGTACCACCCGCAGGCCCATGACCTGCTTGCCGGGAGAGCAGCCCTGATTGAACACTTCGAACAGCACCATGTACCACCAGCTGACCAGGAACAGCAGCAGGGAGCCCAAGCCGAGCCCGAGGTTGCCAAGCAGCGCCAGGGGCACCAGCAGGACGCTCATGATCACGCCGCGCACGAGCAGGTCGAAGGCAAAGGCCACGGCCCTTGGCAGCAGGCCGGCAGGGCGCAAGGGCAGGTCGATACCCTCGGGGGTCTCGATCTGGTAGCAGGTATCCAGAGGAGCTGTTGGCATTGCGATCCTTGGCAGTGCAAAGCGACTGAGAGAGACGGATGCTAGCAGTGTCGAGGCTGGAAGCAACCCTTCAAGCTTTTGCTGGATGTTTGTCCAGTAAGGTATCGCTGGCCCCTGACACCTTGCAGCGCCTAGACTTTGCCGGTCTTCAGCACAGGAACAGCCCGTGACCTCTATTTTCTGGTACGACTACGAAACCACCGGGATCAACCCACGCAGCGATCGCCCGCTGCAGGTGGCCGGCATTCGTACCGACCTCGAGCTCAACGAGGTCGGTCCGCCGATCAATCTTTATTGCCAGCCAGGCGACGATATCCTGCCCCACCCGGCGGCGTGTGCGATCACCGGTATCACGCCGCAGGTCCTGGCGCAGAAGGGCCTTGCCGAAGCGGATTTCATGACGCGGGTGCATGCCGAACTGTCTGCCCCCGGTACGTGCGGCGCGGGTTATAACACCCTGCGATTTGACGATGAAATGACGCGCTACAGCCTGTACCGCAACTTTTTCGACCCTTACGCGCGCGAATGGCAAGGCGGTAACAGCCGCTGGGATCTGATCGATGTGATGCGTACCGCCTATGCCCTGCGCCCGGAAGGGCTTGTGTGGCCCGAGCAGGACGGGCGCGTGACGCTCAAGCTCGAGCGCTTGACCCAAGCCAATGGCATCGACCACGGCCAGGCCCACGATGCATTGTCTGATGTGCGTGCAACTATTGCCCTGGCGCGATTGGTGCGGGAGAAACAACCCAGACTGTATGAATGGCTGTTCCAGCTGCGCAGCAAGCAACGGGTGATGGACGAGGTGCGATTGCTGCAGCCGCTGGTGCACATTTCCGGACGCTTCAGCGCCGAGCGCCATTACCTCGGTGTAGTGTTGCCTCTGGCTTGGCACCCGCGCAATCGCAATGCATTGATTGTCTGTGACCTGGGGCTCGACCCGCAGGGCCTGCTCGAACTGGATGCCGACACGTTGCGCAAGCGCCTCTATACGCGGCGTGATGAACTGGCGGAAGGTGAGCTGCCGGTGCCCCTGAAGTTGCTGCACATCAACCGCTGCCCGGTCGTCGCGCCCTTGAAGGTGCTTCGCGCGCAAGATCGCGAGCGCCTGCAATTGGATATGGACGTTTATCAGGCGCGGGCGCTGCGACTAACTGACGCACAGGAAGTTTGGCGTGACAAGTTGGCGAGCGTTTACGCCGAGGAGGAATTTGCGCCGAATGCCGATCCGGAGCAGCAGCTCTACGAGGGTTTTATCGGCGACCGTGACCGACGCTTATGTGAACAAGTTCGCCTGGCAGAGCCGCTGCAACTAGGGCGTCAGCAATGGCCTTTCGATGATCATCGGTTGCCGGAATTATTATTTCGCTACCGCGCGCGTAACTTTCCTGAAACCTTGAACAATGAGGAACAACAGCGCTGGAGACTTTTCTGTCAGCAACGTTTGTCAGACCCGGTGTGGGGCGCACCCAATACCCTGTCGGCATTTAAGGCGGCGCGCCAGGAGTTGCAAAACAATGCGACAGCGTTTCAGTGCCAGGTACTGGGTGAATGGCAAGACTATGCCGACTCTTTAGCGGCTCGCCTGAGTCTGTAGCTGCATAACTGCAAAACATCCAGACAATAAAAAACGCCAGCAAGCTGGCGTTTTTAATGTATCGCGTATCGGGTGTGACGCCGACCAGGCTTAGCCCAGCAGGGTCGCCCAACCTTCAACCACGTCACCGCCCCACTTGGCTTTCCACTCTTTCAGCGTCTTGTGGTTGCCACCTTTGGTTTCAATCACTTCACCGTTGTGCGGGTTTTTGTATTGCTTGACCTTGCGAGCACGTTTGGTGCCGGTAGTTTTCACAGCGCCGCGAGGTGCTTTAACTTTCGATTCCGGATCCAGCAGTGCGATGATGTCACGCAGGGATTTGGAGTATTCGCCCATCAGGGTGCGCAGTTTGCCTTCGAATTCCAGCTCGGTTTTCAGCTTGTCGTCTTGCGACAGGTTCTTCAAACGGGCTTGCAGCTCTTTGATAGCTTCTTCGGTGGCGCGGTATTCGTTGATCAGGGACATGTGGACTACCTTATGTAGAACGCTGATTGACAGGGTGAGTGGCCTAATAATAGTCAGGCAATTTCACCAAGTAAACATTTAAGCAGCTATTTATGTGAATTACATTGAATGTTTGTGGCAATGCGCTGCAGTCGAGTTAATTATCAGGTGAGTGGCTGAGAATAATCAGCTTAATGCGGCTAAGTGCTGAGCTTAGCCGTGCACGTACATATAGCGGTGGTAAAACCTTACGCTATTAAGGGCTGTTGCCACGGCCGGGGCTCAGAATAAGCCGCAAGGAGTACTGCAGTTTTTCTGCGCAATCGCTAGAATGGCGGCCTTTGCGAAGTTCTGGAGTTTCCCCCTAATGCGCACTTTTCGGCTGGTGATTGCTTGCCCGGACCGGGTAGGCATCGTTGCCAAGGTCAGTAACTTTCTGGCTTCTCATAACGGTTGGATCACCGAGGCGAGCCATCACTCGGATGATCTCAGCGGTTGGTTCTTCATGCGTCACGAAATTCGTGCCGATACATTGCCTTTTGGTCTGGAAGCCTTTCGTGAGGCGTTTGCGCCGATCGCCGAAGAGTTTTCGATGACCTGGCACATCACCGACACGGAGCAGAAAAAACGTGTCGTCCTGATGGCCAGCCGTGAATCCCACTGCCTGGCGGACCTTCTGCACCGCTGGCACAGCGATGAGCTCGATTGCGAGATCGCCTGTGTGATCTCCAACCATGATGACCTGCGCAGCATGGTCGAATGGCACGGCATCCCGTATTACCACGTGCCGGTCAACCCGCAGGACAAGGAGCCCGCGTTCGCCGAGGTGTCGCGCCTGGTCAAGCAGCACAACGCCGATGTGGTGGTGCTGGCGCGCTACATGCAGATCCTGCCGCCGGAACTGTGCCGCGAATATGCCGGGAAGGTGATCAACATTCACCACAGCTTCCTGCCTTCGTTCGTGGGGGCCAAGCCTTATCACCAGGCGTCCCTGCGCGGCGTGAAACTGATCGGAGCGACCTGCCACTACGTCACCGAGGAACTGGACGCCGGTCCGATCATCGAGCAGGACGTGGTACGCGTCAGCCACAGCGACAGCATCGAAGACATGGTGCGTTTCGGGCGTGACGTCGAGAAGATGGTGCTGGCGCGCGGCCTGCGTTATCACCTGGAAGATCGCGTGTTGGTGCACGGCAACAAGACCGTGGTGTTCTGATCGACGCGTGTTGATTGAATAAGCGGGGGCCCGGGAGTAAAACTCTTCGGGCCCTTTTTTATTTCAGGACGCGACCATGACCGACCCACTCGATAAGGCGACTTCCAGGCCACCGGCTACCCTGGGCGAGGGGTGTCTGAGTCGCTACGACCCGGACGCGCTGGGTGCCGATGATGGTACTGACTTTCCTGGCGCTGCCCAGTTGTGGGAGCAGTTACAGGCACCTGAGAAGGCGCCTCCTGCCCCTGAAAAAGACGTTTGAGCAGCGGTTTGCCCACCATCAGCAAAAACACTGGCGCACCGGCCAGCAGATAGAAGTAGTAGGTCACTGCCCGCCAGATCAGAATTGCCGCCGCCGCCGTGGATTTGCCCACCATCGGCGCCAGCAATGCCGCCGACGTCAACTCCGCCGCCCCGGCCCCGCCTGGCAACAGGCTGAATTGCCCTGCGGTCAACGACAGCATCTGGATCAGGAAACTCCAGGCCCACTGCACATCACCCCCCAGGCCGCGCAGCGCCAGGTACAACACGCTATAGCGTAATAGCCAATGCAGGCTGGTCAGCGCAAACACCCCGAGCAGCGTGTGCCAGGGCAATTTCAGGGTTTGGGTGAATGCCGCCAGGAAGCGCAGCAACCGGCGAGCCCAGCGCCGACGGGTGCTGACACGCACGTGCAAGGCTTTGAGTGCCAACCCGGCCAGGCGAATCAGCCGACGATGAAAGCGCACCACCAGCAGGCCAACGACGACGCCACCCACCATCGACACGGCACTGAGCCCCAGCAGCCATTCCAGGCGCGGGCTGAGACTGTGGAACAGCGCATACAGCACGATGCCCACCAGTGCGCAGAGAAAAAACAGCAAGTCGCTCAGTTGGTCCATGGCGAACACCGCGCTGCCGTGGGCGGGTCGTATGCCATTGCGTGCCAGCAGGCCCATCAACGTCAGTGGCCCGCCGCTGCCCCCAGGCGTCGCACACATCGCGAACTCGGTCGATATCACCACGCCCAGGCTTTTACGCCATCCCAACCGGCCGCGCTGTTCGCCAAGCAACAAGCGCAGGCGCAGGCTGTTGATCAACCAGCAGCCGATGATCATGGCAAACATCGCCAGTAACTGGGGCAGGGGGAACTGCCGCAGGCGCGCAACGGTTTCGCCGCCCCCGAGCCACACGGGAATCACCAGCGCGACTATCAGCGCCAGCACCAGCCAGATCAGTCGGCGCATGGCAGCGTCGACAGCCAGGCGGCCTTGGTCCGTGGCGTGCGTCCGTCGTCGAGCAGGCGCTGCAGGGTTTGCAGCCAATAATGACGGGAAAACCCGTGGCGCATGTCCACGGGGTGCAAGCCGAGCCGAATCACCGGGGCCGTCTGCCAGCGCTGTTCGCGGCGGTCGCTGAGCACTTTGGACAGGCCACGGCGCCACGCACTGCGCGCGCTCCACACCAGGCCCGGGGCATGGATGCGTGTGAAGTCAGGCAGCCGATACAAATGCTGCGGGTCGCTGGTATAGCCGAGCGGCAACTGGCGCAACGCCAGCCGGGTGCCTTCGCTCATCAGCCAGGCGGGTGCGACAAACCCTTTCAGCGGCCACTCATTGCGCTGGAATACCTCAATGCCGTCAGTCAGGCGCTGCAACGCCTCGGCCTCGGACAACTGGTAGAACTCGCCCTCATGGGTATAGATGCGTCGCATGAACCATTCTTTTGGCGTGCGCGGCCGGGGTTGTTCGTCGCAGTGGTAGTAACCGTGCAAGGTCAGTTCATCGCCTCTGGCTACGCGACTATCAAGCAAGCGCCGGAAGTCACCGTGGGCGCCCAGGGCGTTATGGTGATGGAAGTCCGGGACGACCAGCCAAGTGATAGGGATATTGCCGATGGCATCGACGGCCTCGACAAAAGGCCGGTAATCGGCCCAGGTGTTCGGCGCCACATCGTGCAGCACCAGCATGACCGAACGTTCAGCCATGGGCGAGCATCGGTTTGTGCGTGCCCAGCACGGCGTGGTAGTGCCCTAAAAGGCTGTCCACCACCGCATCCCACGCGTACTGCTGTTCGACATGGCGCCGAGCCTGTTCCCCGAGGCGGCGACTGTCGGCGCCGAACAGTTCGCGTACCGCATCGGCCATCGCCTTGGGGTTGTTGGGCGCGCAGAGCAGGCCACAGCGCTCGTCGACGATCTCAGTGAAGGCGCCCGCCGCAACGGCGATCACGGGGATACCACAGGCCATGGCTTCCAGAATCACCAGGCCGAAGGTTTCCTGGTCGCCAGCGTGCAACAACGCGTCGGCGCTGGCCATCAAGCGGGCAACATGATTGGCCGGTACGAAGCCATCGACTACGGTGACGTTGTCCGGCACGCTGGCCGGCATGCCGGAGCCCACCAGCAACAAGTGGTAACCCTCACCCAGGCGTTTCATGCAATTGAGCAGCACCGGCAGGTTTTTCTCCTTGGAACCACGCCCGGCGAAAATCAGCAGCCGGGTGTCTTCAGCAATCCCCAGTTCGGCGCGCAGGCCGGGGTCGCGCACGGCGGGGGTGAAGGTTTGCAGGTCGACGCCCAGGGGTTGTACGAAGACGTTTTTCACCCCAAGCCCGGTGAGTTTGTCGGCCATCACCTGGCTGGGGGCCAGTACTCGGTCAAAATTCCCATAGAGTTTGCTGACATAGGCTTCGACGTTGGGGGTAAACCAGGCGCCCATGCGGTTACGCACCAGCAGCGGTAGATCGGAGTGGTAAAAACCGATGACTGGCACATCCAGCTGGCGCCGTGCGTCGAGGGCGGCCCAGGCGGTCAGGTACGGATCGCCGACTTCGATCAGATCAGGCTGTAAATCGTGCAGGACGTTTCGCCAAGGCGCCAGGCGCAGGGGGAAGCGATAACCTTTGCCGAAGGGCAGCGGTGGTGCCGGCACCTCGAAAATCCCGTCCCGCTCGCTCAAATGGGCGCCAGGCACCAACAGGCTGTGGCGAATCCCGGGCTTGAGCGCCAGGCGCCGGTGCTTGGCGTCCAGATAAGTGCGTACGCCACCGCTGGCCGGGGCGTAGAACATGGTTATGTCAGCGATATGCACGATGAACATCCCTCCGATCCATTGCTCTCTTAACGTGGACCTGAGCTAAGGATAGATGTTCGATCGGGATTGGCTGTGGGAGGGCGCAAGCCCCCTCCCACCATCGCCTCAGATGCGGAAGCTGCCCACCATTTGCTTCAAGCGTGCGGCTTGCCGTTCGAGGTCCGAGCAGGCGCGCAGAGTCGATTGCAGGTTTTCCACGCCTTCCTGGTTGAGGGTGTTGATTTCGGTGATGTCCATATTGATCGACTCCACCACCGAGGTCTGCTCTTCGGTGGCGGTGGCCACGGACTGGTTCATGCCGTCGATCTCGCCAATGCGCTGAGTCACACTGTTCAAGCGCTCGCCGGCCAGGTTGGCGATCTCCAGGCTGTCCTGGCTGTGGCGCTGGCTTTCACTCATGGTGCTCACCGAATCCCGGGCGCCGACTTGCAACTCCTCGATCATCTTCTGCACCTGTTGCGCCGATTCCTGGGTGCGATGCGCCAGGTTGCGCACTTCATCGGCCACCACCGCGAAGCCGCGGCCGGCCTCACCGGCACGCGCGGCTTCGATGGCAGCGTTGAGCGCGAGCAAGTTGGTTTGCTGGGAAATACTGGTGATCACTTCAAGAATCTGGCCGATATTCACCGTCTTGCTGTTCAGCGCCTCGATATTGGTGCTGGAGGCGCTGATCATGGTCGACAGCTGGGTCATTGCCTTGATATTGCGCTCGACCACCTGCTGGCCGTCTTCGGCCAAATGCCGTGCATCACTGGCCTGATTGGAGGCTTGCGCGGCGTTGCGGGCGATTTCCTGGGCGGCAGCACCCAGTTGGTTGATGGCCGCGGCGACGCTGTTGGTGCGGTTGGCCTGTTCGTCTGAATTGACCATCGACGAGTTGGACGCGCTGACCACCCGCAGTGCCACTTCATTGACTTGCTCGGTAGCCGACGACACCTCGCGGATCGAGGTATGAATGCGCTCCACGAAACGGTTGAACGCAGTACCCAAAGTGCCGAACTCGTCGTTGTTCTGGATGGTGAGGCGTCGGGTCAGGTCGCCTTCGCCGTCGGCGATGTCCTGCATGGCCCGGGTCATCACGTGCAGCGGTTGCAGCAATACGCGGATCAACATGCCCAGCAAGGCGATGATGATCACCACGGCGATGATGGTAGCGATGACCGCCGAGGTGCGAAATTCACTGAGCATGGCGAACGACTTGGCCTTATCCACCGAAATACCCAGGTACCAGTTCACCGAAGGCAGGCCCTTGATCGGGGTGAACGTGACGATATTGGTCTTGCCATTGGCCTGCACTTCGCTGAAGGCAGCGCTGATCTTCGGTGTGTCTTTCGGGTACACGTCAGCCAGAGTCTTCATCACCAGGGCCTTGTCCGGGTGCACCAGTACTTTGCCGTCGGCGCTGACCAGAAATGCGTAACCCATGCCGCCGAAATCCAGCGCGCCAATGTTGTCCACCAGGGTTTGCAGGCTCAGATCGCCGCCCACCACGCCGATGCTCTGGCCGGCCTTGGCACTCGGAGTGGCGATGGAAATAATCAGTTGCCCCGTTGCCGCGTCGATATAGGGTTCGGTCAAGGTCGAGCCGTTGCTGGTCTGGGCGCCTTTGTACCAGGGGCGAACGCGCGGGTCGAAACCGTCGGGCATCTTGGTGTCAGGGCGGATGGTGAAGGTGCCCTGGCTGTCGCCGACGTAGGTTGCCATGAACGACGATGTCAGCGCTTTCTGTTCCAGCAGGCTGGCAACCACCGATGGTTCGGGGTTGAGGGCAATATTCTGCGCGGCATTTTCTACCAGGGCGATGCGCCCGGTGAGCCAGGTCTGAATACTGCCGGCGGTGACGTCGCCCATTTCATGCAGGTAATTATCGAGGTCGTCACGGATCGCGTTGCGTTGGAGGTAGTCGTTATAGAGGGTAAATAACGCGAAGGCGGCGATGACGATAAGGGAGGCTGCAAGCAAAATTTTATGGCTGAAGCGCAGGTTTTTATTCATGGCTTGTAGGGTCCGCTAAGGTCTTGATATCCGAGGCGCGTCTTTAGGGGATGCGCAAAAATGGCAGCGTCAAAAAAAGGTGTGATACTTCTGGTGCTGGCGCCAGGGGGCTCTGTGGGAAATATCTGTCCTGTTTTTAGATTTTGTGGGTCTCACAGTGTCTGTATCGACCTGGCTGCATTAAAGATTAACCAAAGGTGACGAAATGCCTGACTCCACACAACTGCTTATCGGTGCCGGCCCAGACGGCCAGCCCATCGCCCAGCCCATGCGCCTGGCCAACCGGCATGGGTTGATCGCCGGCGCCACGGGCACCGGCAAGACCGTCACCTTGCAGCGCCTGGCGGAAGCCTTCAGTGATGCCGGCGTGGCGGTATTCGCCGCCGACATCAAGGGTGACCTGTGCGGCCTGGGCGCAGCGGCCAATCCCCAGGGCAAAGTCGCCGAACGCATTGCCGGGATGCCCTTCCTTAATTACGCACCGAAGGCTTATCCGGTTACGTTGTGGGATATCCACGGGCAGTCCGGTCATCCATTGCGCACGACCATCAGCGAAATGGGCCCGTTGTTGCTCGGCAGCCTGCTGGAACTCACCGACAGCCAACAATCGGCGCTGTACGCGACCTTCAAGGTGGCCGACCGTGAAGGCCTGTTGCTGCTGGACCTGAAAGACCTCAAGGCACTGCTCAACCACCTGCGTTATCACCCTGAACTGCTGGGCGACGATGCGGCGTTGATGACCACCGGTTCCAGTCAGGCGTTGTTGCGGCGCCTGGCGGTGCTGGAGCAGCAGGGTGCCGAAGCCCTGTTTGGCGAGCCGGCCCTGCAGCTCGAGCACATCCTGCAGCCCGCCAGCGACGGGCGCGGCCGTATCCACCTGCTGGACGCCAGCCGCCTGGTGCATGACGCGCCGAAGGTCTATGCCACGTTCCTGCTGTGGCTGTTGGCGGAGCTGTTCGAGCAGTTGCCGGAGCGCGGTGATGCCGAAAAGCCGCTGCTGGCGCTGTTTTTCGACGAGGCGCACCTGTTGTTCGCCGATACGCCCAAGGCGTTGCAGGACCGTCTGGAGCAGGTGGTGCGGTTGATTCGCTCCAAAGGGGTGGGGGTGTACTTCGTCACTCAGTCTCCGGGAGATTTGCCTGACACGGTGCTGGCGCAGCTGGGGCTGCGTATCCAGCATGGCCTGCGCGCATTCACCACCAAAGAGCAAAAATCCCTGCGGGCGGTGGCGGACGGTTTCCGCCCCAACCCGACATTCGATGCCTTGGCGGTGCTGACCGAGTTGGGCACCGGTGAGGCGCTGGTGGGTACCTTGCAGGAAAAAGGCACGCCGGAGGTGGTCCAGCGCGTATTGGTCGCACCGCCACAGTCGCGGATCGGGCCGCTCACCGAGGCCGAACGTGCGGCATTGGTCGCCAGTTCGCCGTTGCAGGGCCGCTATGACAAGCCGATTGACCGCGAGTCAGCCTACGAAGTGCTGATGGCGCGTAAAGACTTGGGGCCGACCGAGGAGGCCAAGCCGGCGACCGAAGAACCCAGCTTCACCGACAAAGCCGGTGCTTTCCTGGGCACCACGGCAGGCAAGGCGCTGAAATCCGCCATGCAGCAAGCCGCCAATCAGATGGGGCGGCAGTTGGTGCGCGGCTTGTTGGGCTCGTTGCTGGGCGGCAGCAAGCGCAAGTAAGGCTCAGGGTTTGGGCCTGGCATGGGCGGCCAGCCGCTCCAGTGCCGCGCGCAAACCCGGATCGCTGATCCCTTCGGCGGTGGCCTGGAGGGTTTCGGCTGCCTGTTCCGACAGGTCCAGCGTATGCCCGGCCGGGCTTCGCAGCACGGTAGGCGGCTGCACTTTGAACTGGATGCGCGTCAGACCGGCAAACTCATCAAACACCATCAATTGGCGCTGCAAGCGTTTTTGCTGATAACGCAAACGGGTGGCCCAATGCCCGTCAGTGACAATTAATAGCAAGTTGCCTTCGCGCCAGGACGCCACATGACAATGTTCGCGTGCGGCCGGTTGCAGCTGGCTTTCGAGCAGGCGTTGCAAATGCGCCAGGCGTTGCGCGTGGCCAAAGATGGCTTTCAGCGGCTTGGCTTCGCGAAGCAACACGCCGGGAGCGCGGGCTGTAAGAGGGCGAAATGCCATGTCTAGACACCTAAAGTAACAGAGCCGTCATCTTAGCAGAAAGCGCCGGTGAGCCCCGAGACCCTGCAAGGGCAGGGCTTTTCTCATGAAATCAATAAGTAACTTCTGCCTTTCATGGGTTGAAGTTCCGCCAAAAGCCCTTATTTTAAACAAGCCCTCTCACAGCGCCGTGCCCGCATCGGGGAACAACGCCACTTTCCTCACCCACGATTCCGGGTAGAATGCGCGTTCGCATGCGGCCGTGAGGGCTGCTCGGGCCACTCACGGTGCGCCCTCCATCCCTATGTGTGGAAGAACCTGCCGATATGTTTGCGCCTTTGTTAAAGAAACTTTTTGGAAGCAAGAATGAGCGCGAAGTCAAACGCATGCTCAAGACGGTGCAGCTGGTCAATGCCTTCGAAGAGCAGATGGTTGCCCTGTCGGATGAGCAATTGCGCGCCAAGACCGAAGAGTTCAAGGCCCGCATAGCCAAAGGTGAAACCCTCGACAAGCTGCTCCCCGAAGCCTTTGCGGTCGCCCGTGAAGCCGGTAAGCGCGTCATGGGCATGCGCCACTTCGACGTCCAGTTGATCGGCGGCATGACCTTGCACGAAGGCATGATTGCCGAAATGCGTACCGGTGAAGGCAAGACCCTGGTGGCAACCCTGGGTGTTTACCTCAACGCACTGTCCGGCAAGGGCGTGCACGTTGTGACGGTGAACGACTACCTGGCTCGCCGGGATGCCAACTGGATGCGCCCGCTGTATGAATTCCTCGGCCTGACCGTCGGCGTAGTGACGCCGTTCCAGCCGCCCGAAGAAAAGCGCGCCGCCTACGCTTGCGACATTACCTACGGTACCAACAACGAATTCGGTTTCGACTACCTGCGCGACAACATGGCGTTCAGCATGGATGAAAAATTCCAGCGCGAACTCAACTTTGCCGTGATCGACGAAGTCGACTCCATCCTCATCGACGAAGCCCGTACCCCGCTGATCATCTCCGGCCAGGCCGAGGACAGCTCGCGCCTGTACACCGAGATCAACAAGTTGATCCCGCGCCTTGAGCAGCACATCGAGGAAGTCGAAGGCGTGGTGACCAAAGAAGGTCACTTCACCATCGACGAGAAGACCCGCCAGGTCGAACTCAACGAGGCCGGCCACCAGTTCGTTGAAGAAATGCTGACCCAGATCGGTGAGCTGGCCGAAGGAGAAAGCCTGTACTCGGCTCACAACCTGGGCCTGCTGACCCACGTATATGCCGGCCTGCGCGCCCACAAGCTGTTCCACCGCAACGTCGAATACATTGTCCAGGACGGCCAGGTCGTCCTGGTCGACGAACACACCGGCCGTACCATGCCCGGTCGTCGCTTGTCCGAAGGCCTGCACCAGGCCATCGAAGCCAAGGAAATGCTCAACATCCAGGCCGAAAGCCAGACGTTGGCGTCCACCACGTTCCAGAACTACTTCCGTCTGTACAACAAACTGTCCGGCATGACCGGTACGGCCGACACCGAAGCGTTCGAATTCCATCAGATCTATGGCCTGTCGGTGGTGGTCATCCCGCCGAACAAGCCACTGGCGCGTAAAGACTATAACGACTTGGTGTTCCTGACCGCCGAAGAGAAATACGCGGCGATCATCAATGACATCAAGGACGGCCTGGCCAAGGGCCGTCCGATCCTGGTGGGTACCGCGACCATCGAGACGTCCGAGCACGTGTCCAACCTGCTCAACAAGGAAGGCATCGAGCACAAGGTGCTCAACGCCAAGTTCCACGAAAAAGAAGCCGAGATCATCGCCCAGGCCGGTCGCCCCGGCGCGCTGACCATCGCCACCAACATGGCCGGTCGTGGTACCGACATCCTGTTGGGCGGCAACTGGGAAGTGGAAGTGGCCTCGCTCGACAATCCGACCCCTGAACAGATCGCCCAGATCAAGGCCGACTGGCAGAAACGCCACCAAGCCGTGCTGGAATCCGGCGGTTTGCAGGTGATCGCGTCCGAGCGTCACGAATCGCGCCGTATCGACAACCAGTTGCGCGGTCGTGCCGGTCGCCAGGGTGATGCCGGTTCCAGCCGTTTCTACCTGTCCCTGGAAGACAGCCTGATGCGTATCTTCGCCTCGGATCGAGTGAAGAACTTCATGAAGGCCCTGGGCATGCAGTCCGGTGAAGCGATCGAGCACCGCATGGTGACCAACGCCATCGAGAAGGCCCAGCGCAAGGTAGAAGGGCGTAACTTCGACATTCGTAAACAACTGCTCGAGTTCGATGACGTCAACAACGAACAGCGTAAAGTGATCTATCACATGCGTAACACGTTGCTGGCCGCCGACAACATTGGCGAGACCATCGCTGACTTCCGTCAGGACGTGCTCAATGCCACCGTGAGCGCACATATCCCGCCACAGTCGCTGCCTGAGCAGTGGGATGTGGCCGGTCTGGAAGCCGCGTTGAAGAGCGATTTTGGCGTCGACTTGCCGGTTCAGCAGTGGCTGGACGAAGACGATCACCTGTACGAAGAAACCCTGCGCGAAAAACTGATGGCCGAATTGCTGGCCGCGTACAACGAGAAAGAAGAGCAGGCGAGTGCCGAAGCCCTGCGCACCTTCGAGAAGCAAATCGTGCTGCGCGTGCTGGACGACTTGTGGAAAGACCACCTGTCGACCATGGACCACCTGCGCCACGGTATCCATTTGCGTGGCTACGCCCAGAAAAACCCGAAGCAGGAGTACAAGCGCGAGTCGTTCACGTTGTTCTCCGAGCTGCTGGATTCGATCAAGCGCGATTCGATCCGCGTGCTGTCCCACGTTCAGGTGCGTCGCGAAGACCCGATCGAGGAAGAAGCGCGCCTGCGCCAGGAAGCCGAGGCACTGGCTGCACGCATGCAGTTCCAGCACGACGAAGCGCCGGGCCTGGATGCGCCTGAGGTGTTGGGTGAAGAGGTCGATGTGGCCCTGGCTCAAACCCCGGTACGCAATGATCAGAAGCTGGGCCGCAACGAGCTGTGCTACTGCGGTTCGGGCAAGAAATTCAAACACTGCCACGGCCAGATCGAATAAGATTTTCGCCTGACGCTGCAACACCCCACGCCGCGACCGGCATCAGCCGTCGCGGCGTTTTGCCATTAATCCTCCCGTCGACAGCGACGGCACACACATCATCTCTTCAAGGAGCGCATACATGGCTGTTGGTCTTGGTCCTTTGCCCACATTGCACCCGGTCGCCGGTTTTGAACTCGGTATCGCTTCGGCCGGCATCAAGCGTGCGGGGCGCAAGGATGTGGTGGTGATGCGCTGCGCCGAAGGCTCGACAGTCGCCGGTGTGTTCACCCTCAACGCTTTTTGCGCCGCGCCGGTGATCCTGGCCAAGCAACGTGTGGCCGGGTCGATTCGTTACCTGCTGACCAACACCGGCAACGCCAACGCCGGTACCGGCGAGCCTGGCCTGGTGGCTGCTGCGCGCACGTGCGCCAAGCTGGCCCAACTGACCGGCGTGGACGCGAGCCAGGTGCTGCCGTATTCCACCGGCGTGATCGGTGAGCCGCTGCCGGTGGAGAAAATCGAAGGCGCCCTGCAAGCCGCGCTGGATGACCTGTCTGTGGATAACTGGGCGGCTGCAGCCACCGGCATCATGACTACCGACACCTTGCCCAAAGGCGCAAGCCGGCAGTTCGTGCACGATGGCGTGACCGTCACCGTGACCGGTATCAGCAAGGGCGCAGGCATGATCCGTCCGAACATGGCCACCATGCTCGGCTATATCGCCACCGACGCCAAAGTCTCCCGTGATGTATTGCAACGCCTGATGCTGGACGGCGCCAACAAGTCGTTCAACCGCATCACCATCGACGGTGACACTTCCACCAACGACTGCTGCATGCTGATCGCCACCGGCCAGGCCAACCTGCCGGAGATCACCTCCACCGAAGGCCCGCTGTTCGCCGCATTGAAGCAGGCGGTTTTCGAGGTGTGCATGGACGTGGCCCAGGCCATCGTGCGTGACGGCGAGGGCGCGACCAAGTTTGTCACCGTTGAAGTCAACGGCGGCGCCAATCACCAGGAGTGCCTGGACGTGGGTTATACCGTGGCGCACTCGCCGCTGATCAAGACCGCCTTGTTCGCTTCCGACCCGAACTGGGGCCGTATCCTCGCAGCCGTTGGTCGTGCCGGCGTGCCTGACCTGGATGTGAGCAAGATCGACGTCTTCCTCGGCGACGTGTGCATTGCCAGCCGTGGCGCCCGCGCCGACACCTACACCGAAGCCCAGGGTTCGGCGGTGATGCAGCAGGAAGAAATCACCATCCGCATCGAGTTGGGGCGCGGCGACTGCAGCGAAACCATCTGGACCACGGACCTGTCCCACGAATACGTGAAGATCAACGCGGAATATCGCACCTGAAGGTAGGAGCAAGCTTGCTCGCGAAAAACTCAATGCCACCGCGTTTATCCAGGATGTACGCGTTATCGTTGACGTTCTTCGCGAGCAAGCTCGCTCCTACAAGGGCAATAACGGGAGGAAGCAGTGGCGGTGAAACGAGTGCATGTAGCAGCAGCGGTGATTCGCGGTGTGGATGGCAGGATCCTGCTGGCACGCCGCGCCGATACCCAGCATCAAGGCGGCCTCTGGGAGTTTCCCGGCGGCAAGGTGGAGGCTGACGAGTCAGTCGCCACGGCCTTGTCCCGTGAGTTGCAGGAAGAGCTGGGCATCCAGGTCACCACGGCGCGGCCGTTGATCCAGGTGCAGCATGACTACCCGGACAAGCAGGTGTTGCTGGATGTCTGGGAAGTCTCGGCCTTTACCGGCGAGCCCCACGGCGTCGAAGGGCAGCCTCTGGAGTGGGTGGCCCCGCGAGACCTGGTCAACTATGAGTTTCCAGCGGCTAACGCGCCCATTGTCGCGGCAGCGCGTCTGCCTGCCGACTACCTGATCACGCCCGGTGAGCTGGAAACCGCGCCCTTGTTGCGTGGCCTTCAAACAGCCATTGCCGGTGGCATCAAGCTGGTTCAACTGCGCGCACCCAACGGTTACGACCCTAAATACCGAGACCTTGCCGTAGACGCCGTGGGATTGTGTGCGGGCAAGGCGCAGTTGATGCTCAAGGGGCCGTTCGAATGGCTGGGGGATTTTCCAGCGGCCGGCTGGCACATGACCTCGGCGCAATTGCGTAAATACGCGAGCAAGGGCCGACCGCTGCCGAAGGACCGTTGGTTGGCGGCCTCGTGTCACAACGCTGAAGAACTGGCGCTGGCGCAGTTGATGGATGTGGACTTCGTCACGCTGTCGCCGGTTCAGCTGACCGAAACTCATCCCGAAGCCCAGCCGTTGGGTTGGGAACAGGCAGCCGAGCTGATCCGTGGGTTCAGCAAGCCGGTGTTTCTATTGGGCGGGGTTGGGCCTGAGCAGCGGGAGCAGGCTTGGGCGGTGGGTGCTCAGGGTGTTGCAGGGATCAGGGCGTTCTGGCCGCAGGTTTGAGGTTGCTCTGGCGGGCCTCATCGGGGGCAAGCCCCCTCCCACACTAGACGGTATTCACAAATCAAAATGTGGGAGGGGGCTTGCCCCCGATGGGGCCCTGCCAGGCACCCAGTAATCCTCAGTGAGGCTTCGCCGCCGCCTGCCACAACACCTCGGCAACCCCCTGACGCCTGGCAATCACCCGGGCCGCGACAAACAGCAAGTCCGACAACCGATTGATATACGCCAACCCCACCCCTTCCAACGGCTCCACCGCATTCAATTGCTGACAGCGGCGTTCGGCACTGCGCGCCAGGCTGCGGCACACATGGGCCTGGGCGATCAGCGCTGAGCCGCCGGGCAGGATGAAATTTTCCAGTGGCCCCACCTCTTCATTCCAACGATCGATCGCCGCTTCCAGCCGATCCACTTCCGCTGCATTCAACGCCTTGTACACCGGCATGGCCAGCTCGCCGCCCAGATCGAACAAGCGATGCTGGCAGGGCGTGAGCACCTCCACCACATCGTTCAGTTCGGGGTGCTTGCCGCTCTGCTCCTCCAGGTTGGCCAATAACAACCCCAACTGGCTGTTCAGCGTATCCACCTCGCCAATGGCTTCCACCCGTGGGTGATCCTTGGGCACGCGGCGACCGTCGCCGAGGCCGGTTTCGCCCTGGTCACCGGTGCGGGTATAGATCTTCGACAGGCGAAAGCCCATGGTCATTGCTCCAGTTGGGTGAGTTCTGCGGGGGACAATTGGCTGCCGGCCAGTGGCAGGCGCAAAGTGAAACAGGTGCCTTGGCCCAGGGTGGAGTGCACTTCCATCTGGCCCTTGTGGTTATTGGTGATGATGAAATACGACACCGACAGCCCAAGCCCGGTGCCCTGGCCGATCTCCTTGGTGGTGAAGAACGGCTCGAAGGTGCGTTTGCGCACGTTTTCGCTCATGCCGATGCCATTGTCTTCCACCTGGATCTCGGCCCAGGGCGGGTTGAGGCGGGTGCGCAGGATGATGCGCCCCGGTTCGCTGCCGTCTTCACGCAGGTGAATCGCCTGGGCGGCGTTTTTCAGCAGGTTGAGCAGCACCTGTTCCAGTTCGTTGGCCGTGCCGGGTACCGGCCCCAGTTGCGGATCGAACTGGCGGATGATCGCCTGGCCCTTGAAATCGAAACCGATGGCCAGGTCGAAATCGTTACCGGCGATCTCCACGGCCTGGTCGATCAGGGCTGGCAAGTCGCAGGGGGCCATTTGCCGGTTGCTGCGCCGGCTGAAGCTGAGCATGTGCGTGACGATTTTCGCGGCACGCGCGCCGGCCTGTTGAATCCCATCCAGCAACTGCGGGACTTCGCGCGCTTGCAGGTATTGATTGACCAGCGCCAGCTCGATGCCCGCCTGTTCGGCATGTTCCAGGTTCTTGGGCAGCTCGGGTGACAGGCGGCGCCGGATGTTCTGCACGTTGTGCAGGATCGCCCCCAGCGGGTTGTTGATTTCGTGGGCCATGCCGGCAGCCAGGCCGCCGACCGAGAGCATTTTCTCCGATTGCACCATCATTTCTTCCAGGGACAGGCGCTGGGTGATGTCATCGATACGGATCACCACGCCGCGCCCGGCACCGCCCATCAACGGGTAGAACGTCAGGGCGTAATGCTTTGGCTCGTCGTCCTTGACCCAAGTGACCCGCTCGATCCGCTCCACCGTGTGCTGCTCCACCGTGGCCTTGATTTGCGGCAGGTACGGCTTGAGCGGTTGGAAGGCGAGGAAGATCGGCTGGTTGAGGGCTTCATCCAGGCGCGTGCCCGAAAGCGCGGTGGCTTCCTGGTTCCACTGGGTGACGTAGAGCTGTTCATCCAGGGCGATCAGTGCCGAGGGCATCGAGTCGATAATGCTGTTGAGGTAGTTCTGAAAGCCGGTGAGCTTTTTCTCGATCTTGCTGCGCACCTGCACTTCCAGTTCCAGCTTGCGGTTGGTATGGCGGGTTTCTTCGGCCAGGCCCTGAGCCTGGTCGTAGGCCGCCTGGGAATCATCCCGTGCGCGCTTAAGTTGCTGCTCGCGGGCCTCGATGCGCGACAGCATGGTGTTGAACGCTTCCGCCAGGCTGCCGATTTCATCGTGGTTGCCGGGGCCTGCGCGCAGGGCGTAGTTCTCTTCGCGAGTCACCTGGCGCGACAGTTCTTCGAGTTCATGGATCGGCCGCGTGATCAGGCGTTTGATCTGCCGGGCGATGACCAGCCACAGCAACACACTGAAAATCAGGATGCCCAGGCTTGCGGTGAGGGTGCCGGTATAGAACGCCACCGGCAGCTCGCTGCTGGCCACCAGCAGCAAATGCCCCGAAGGCTGGTCGGTGCGGGGCAGGGTGATGACCTGGTTGCTGCGAAACTCGGTGAGGCGCCAGGCCTCGATATGCCGGTAGTTGTCGGGCAGGTGCAGGCGGTCGCCGTGTTGCATCTGCGCCAGGCGATTGCCTTCGCCGTCGTACAAGGCGGCGGCGCGCAGCGGTGAATAGCTGGTCAGCTCATTGAGCAGTGCGTTGGCCTTGGCCGGGGACTGCAGGGCTTCGGCGGCGAGCGCCGGGTTGGACACCAGCCGACCGATGGCCTGCAAGGCCTGGGGCGCCATGCTTTCCTGGGAGATCCAGTAGGCGGCGCTGATAAAGGTCAGGTTGGCCACCAGCAACACGGTGGTCAGCAGTACCAGCAGGGCGGCCAGCAGTTTCTGCCCCACCGGTAGGTTTTCAAGACGCTGGCGCAGTGGCATCAGGTTTTTCGCAGGCAATAGACATACGGCAGGGTAGCGCGTGCCTCAGTCGCTGGGCAATCCGCGTGCAACCAACTGCTCGACCAAGCGCGCTTGCAGCAGTTGCAGATGCGGCAGTACCCGTTGATGGCGGGCGGCCGCCTGGCAGGCGTAGCCCAGCAGGTAGCTGATTTCGGTACGCCGTGCGTTGGCCACGTCCTGGTACATGGAGGAATAGTTGGCTGCGGTGGCCTGGATCACCCGCTGCACTTCACTGTGCAAATCTTGCGCAGCCGCAGGCTGGCCGCAGCATTCCAGCAATTCGCTCAATTCTGCGCACAGGGTGGCGACTTCACATTGATGGGCCTGCAGGCCGCCGTTGCGGCACTGGTAGAGCACGGTCAACGGGTTGATCGCGCAATTGAGCGCCAGCTTGCGCCACAGCCGCGTGAGGATATCGGTGCTCCATTCATGGGGGATGGCGGCGGCCTGCAAGTCATCCAGCCACAGCGGCGCGGTAGGGTGAGCCGCATCCCCCAGCCAGGTGTAGCCATGGCCGGCAAAGACCACACGCCATTCGCTTTCGCGAAACGCGCCTTCGGTGCTGGAGGCAAAAATGCAACGCGCCTGTGGCAACTGGGCGGCCACCGCATACTGGCTGCCGAGGCCGTTTTGCAGCAGGATCAGTTCCGCGTCCGGCGCCAGGCGATGCTGTAACTGTGCGACAGCACTTTGGGCATCGTAGGCTTTGCACGCCACTAACAGGCGCTGGATCGGCTCCGGGCTGTCGGGTGTTTCGCCTATCACCGGGTAGGTGTGCGCAATACCTTGCTCAACCAGGGTCAGGCCGTTGCCCGACGCATAGCTCGCCAGGCGCGCCTGATCGCGCAGGATCAGCCGCACCGGCACGCCCGCGCGCGCCAGCCGCGTGGCCCAGAGGGTGCCCAGGCTACCGGCGCCGAGAATATGCCAGGTGGTCGACATCAGTGTGTGCTCCGTAAGGTCGCCAGCGGTGAACGCGGCGAAAGAACCGCTATAATGCCCCGGCATTTTAGCTCGGGCGCGCTCCATCTCTACTGAGCCCGCCCCTTATATTGGAGAAATGACATGCCTTCGTTCGACGTGGTATCCGAACTGGACAAACACGAAGTCACCAACGCCGTCGAGAACGCCGTCAAGGAACTGGACCGTCGCTATGACTTGAAAGGCAAGGGCAGCTTCGAATTCAAGGAAAAGGAACTGACCGTCAACCTGACCGCTGAAGCCGATTTCCAGCTGGAAGCG
The DNA here is from genome assembly GCF_003852295.1 of Pseudomonas sp. R11-23-07. NCBI lineage: Bacteria > Pseudomonadati > Pseudomonadota > Gammaproteobacteria > Pseudomonadales > Pseudomonadaceae > Pseudomonas > Pseudomonas sp. R11-23-07. The sequence continues at coordinate 4,390,669 of NZ_CP027761.1, read as the reverse complement.
ATGATCGAGATCCTCAAGCTGGCCCTGGTCAAGCGCAAGATCGACGTGCAGTGCCTTGAAGTCAAGGACGCCTACGCTTCCGGCAAACTGATGAAGCAGGAAGCCGTGCTCAAGGAAGGCATCGACAAGGAACTGGCGAAGAAGATCGTCGCGCACATCAAGGATGCCAAGCTGAAAGTCCAGGCGGCCATCCAGGGTGAACAGGTGCGTGTTACCGGCAAGAAGCGTGATGACCTGCAAGAGGCCATCGCGGCCCTGCGCGCCAAGACCTTCGACATGCCGCTGCAGTTCAACAACTTCCGCGACTGATGGCACCTCGCGGAACCTGTGGCCGTTTTCGACGTCCCACGCCGCAGCAACAATGCCTACAATTGAGCCCTACGGGGCTCATTTGCGTTTTCAGGCAGTCAATGAAGCCGCATTTCCGCACAACAGGAGAAGATAGATGGATTTGAACGCTGAAGTGGATCACTTGATCAAGACCTCGCAGTCCTGGATCCCGATGATCATGGAATACGGCAGCCGGGTACTGCTGGCCGTTATCACCCTGGCCATCGGTTGGTGGCTGATCAACGTCTTTACCCACCGAGTAGGGCGCTTGCTGGCCCTGCGTAACGCCGACCTGGCGCTGCAGCACTTCATCACCAGCCTTGCGAACATTGCGCTGAAAGTCATGTTGATCGTCAGCGTGGCCTCGATGATCGGCGTGGCAACCACCTCGTTCGTCGCCGCCATCGGTGCCGCTACTCTGGCGATCGGCCTGGCCTTGCAAGGCAGCCTGGCCAATTTCGCCGGCGGCGTGCTGATCCTGTTGTTCCGTCCGTTTCGCATCGGTGACTGGATCGAAGCCCAGGGCACCTCGGGTACCGTCGACAGTATCCAGATTTTCCACACGGTGCTGCGTACCGGCGACAACAAGACGGTGATCGTACCGAACGGCATCCTGTCCAACGGCATCATCACCAATACCAACCGCCAGCCGACCCGCAAGGTGGTGTTTGATGTGGGCGTGGATTACGAGGCGGACCTGCAGAAAGCCCGTGAAGTATTGCTGGAACTGGCCAAGGACCCGCGCGTGCTGGCCGACCCGGCGCCCGTCGCAGTGGTATCGACCCTGGGCGACAGCTCCATCACCGTGTCCCTGCGTTGCTGGACCAATACAGCGGATTATTGGGATGTGGTGTTCATGCTCAATGAACTGGCGCGCGACCGTTTGAAAGGGGCGGGGATTGATATTCCGTTCCCGCAGCGGGTTATTCGCGTGATGCAGGAAGCTCCGGCGAAGGCATGAAACAGTGTCGCGTTTAAGTTGGCCGAAAGGTCAGGTTAAATGCGACAGTTGTATATAGTTACTTAGCTTACTAGTTATATTGCTTTTGAAATGTAACTGAAATAAAAAAAGCCGCTCCCTTGCAAACAGGGGAGCGGCTTTTTATTCAAGGTCGAAACCTTAACTCATCGTTGTAATTACTCGCGTGATTACAAGATGTTCAGCGGGTAGTTCGCGATCAGACGCAGTTCGTCGATCGAAGGCGAACCGTAGTAAACGCCATCACCGGAACGATAAGTCGCTTGACGCAGACGCAGGCTGAGGTTTTTAGCCGGGCCGCTCTGAACCACGTACTTGGCTTCGATGTCGCGTTCCCACTCTTTACCGTTGCTGGTGGTGCCCGTGTTGGCGCCGCTACCGGTCACGTAACGCGTCATGAAGCTCAGACCAGGAACGCCGAAGGTCGCCATGTTGATGTCGTAACGCGCCTGGTACGACTTCTCGCCTTCGGCGTTGAAGTCGGAACGGGCGATGGAGTTGGCCAGGAATACAGTGCCGCCGCCATCTACGCCGTAGCCGTAGTCGCCGTCACCGGTAACCTTTTGGGCAGCCAGGGTGAAGGTGTGAGCGCCGACGGTGTACGCGCCCTGCAAGCTGAATGCGCGGTTGTCGAGCTTGGTCACGCCATCTTTCTCAGCGCGCTGCAGGCCGGCGCCTTCGCTCTTGGTGTCGTAGATGTTGAAGTCCAGCGCGAAGGACTGGTCATCGCTCAGGGCGTGGGTCCAGTTCAGGTTGCTGTAGTACTTGCGGAAGTAGTCTTCGGTTTTCGCGTAGTACAGGCTGCCGGTGACTTCCGGGGTGAAGGCATAGACGCCGCCGACGAAGTCGGTCTTCGTCAGGCCCAGGCTGTCGTGGTAGGTCTGGTTCTGCGCGACGCTGGAAGTGAAGTGGCCGCCTTCGAGCTTCAGGCCCTTGATCTCGTTGCTGGTGATCGAGATACCTTGTGGCAGTTCTGGGAGCAAACGGCTGTCATCGGAGGCGAATACAGGCGCTGTGGTGTATTGGTCACCGACTTTCAGCACGGTATTGGAAATGCGGAACTTAACCGCGCCGCCGCCTTTTGAGTACTCGTCTTGCGAACGACCGTCGGAACCGGTAGGGAACAGACCGGTGCCGGCACGGCCCTTGCCGCTGTCGAGCTTGAGGCCCATCAGGCCGATCACGTCAACGCCGACACCGATGGTGCCTTGGGTGAAGCCCGACTCGTACAAGGCGTTGAAGCCCAGGCCGCTTTCTTCCGCACGGCTCTTGGAGCCCGGGCCCGACGGGTTGTTGCGGAAGTCGCGGCTGAAGTACAAAGCGCGAGTGTTGATGCTGAAAGTGCTGTCTTCAACAAAGCCCTTGGAATCGTCTTGGGCGGACGCCATTGCGAACTGCGAGGTGCCTGCTGAAACAGCCAGGGCGATCATGCTCCACTTCATCACGCGCATCGTGATTTGCTCCTTTGGTTTTAGAAGAGTACTGCCGTCCCACCTGTATTTTTATCTGGGCGGCTCTTTCTTTATGTGTGTCGGCGCAAAGTTATCTCACACCGGCGCTGTTGACGATACTTGCCAAACTATCCTTTCAGCTTCTTTACGAGGCTGTCGTAAATTGCTAGCTCCGTGTCGCAAATCACAGCCCGACGGTAACCAGGCTGACAACTTCAATGTTCTTTTCAAACGCCTTCAAAGTTCGAAATCGTCCCTGGCACACATTGAAACGCTATTGTTTCTTATCGCGAAACCCTGGCATCCATCCAGGTGTCGTTGCCGACGATAGCGAGGTGAATGCAACAAGCGTGCACAAAGCGCCAACCGAATGTCATTTTTTCGTGAAAAACGTTACGGCAGTGTAAAAACCGCATAAACACGGGCCTCTCGGGCAGTTTGGTTCAGGCTCGACATTCAGGTGTTACCGTCGTGCGGTGGTGCGCAAAACCTGCGCTTGAGCAAAACGTTACCGATTGACCCTCAAAAGTGGGTAGCGGCCGACTCCCTTTGAAGCACAAGTGGGTCATTTTGGTGCATCCCTTCGAAGCCCGAGTTAGCGTGGTTCACACATCCGACTGCCTCTAAAGGGTGCATCCATGGAATGGGTTTGCCTCAGGCTGCTCGCGCATTCGCCGTGAAGCCTCGCGCATTCGGCGGTATGCTGGGCGCCTGTAATTGACCTGCCGAACGGAGTGCCCACGTGTTCGCTTTAGATCAACGCCTGCAACAAGACACATTGGCCATTGGGGACTTCCCGCTCTGTCGCCTGCTGCTGTCCAATGATTCGAATTATCCCTGGTTCATCTTGGTACCGCGCATTGACGGTATCAGCGAAGTGTTTCAACTGGATGTCGCCGAGCAACAGACGTTGTGGCAGGAAACGACCGCCCTCGCACAGCTGCTGAACGAAGGCCTGGCCGCCGATAAGATGAACATCGGCGCGCTGGGTAACGTGGTCAGCCAGTTGCATGTGCATGTCATCGTGCGCAAGCGCGATGACGTGGCATGGCCGGCGCCGGTGTGGGGCAAGCATCCGGCCCGTCCATACAGCGCAGAGCAGGTGGCGGCGATTCGCAGCCGATTGCGTGAATTACTGCCTGCCGACTTCATTTTTACCCAGGACTGAACCATGGACCTGCAAGATCGCGTCACCGACCTGGAAAGCCGCCTGGCGTTCCAGGACGACACCATCGAAACCCTCAATGACATTCTGGTCGCCCAGCAGCAAGCGGTGGAGCGCCTGCAATTGCAGATGATCGCCTTGCTCAAGCGTCAGGAAGAGATGGGCGGCCAGTTCGAAACCTCGGAAGAAGAAGCCCCGCCGCCGCACTATTAAATGAGCGTGCAATAAAAAACCGCGATCCAGCCTACGCCGGATCGCGGTTTTTTTTGCAGCGCAGGCTGGAATCAGCGACGCGGCAGGGCAGCGATGACATCTTCAGCTTGCAGGCCTTTGTCGCGGTTCATCACCGAGAACTCCACGCGCTGGCCTTCGACCAGGACGCGGTGGCCTTCACCGCGGATAGCTCGGAAGTGGACGAAGATATCGTCACCCGAGTCGCGCGAAATAAAGCCGAAGCCTTTGGAGGTGTTGAACCACTTGACGGTCCCGGTATCCCGGTTGGTCATGTCGTAGTTTTGCGACGCGGCCGCTGGGGACGAACGGTAGAAGCTGATGGCCAGGTGAAGAACGATGGCGACCACAGCGATTACCAGGCTAAGCAGGATGGCCGGGTGGCCGCCCACTTCAGGCATGGGTGCCAGCAGGGTAAGGGTTTGAACAACGACGGTCAGTACCAGCAGCGCGCTGACCAGGTTTTGCAGTTGATGACGCGTGCCTTTGTTCCAGTAGGGGATTACCGGTGCCAGGGTCAGGTTGAGAAGGCCGAACAAGGCCAGGTATAGAGCGTCGTGTTGTTGCAGGTAGGGCAGGCTTTCAGGCTGCAGGCTCGGGATAAAGGACAGCAGCAACGCTGCAACGCCCGTTAGCAGGTGGACGATTTTCAACATTTGATTAACTCACGTTAAGACGGATCACAAGGAAGAGCTGACTGGCACGGTTCGCTTCTGAACAATGGGAGGCGTTGGGCACGTGCGCGGGTAGCAGCCTATGTGACGTGCCGCAGAAATGAACGGCAGCCACACGCCGCCTATTTAACAGCAAAGGCTGTGCCTACTCAAATCAAGCATTTCGGGGTGTTGCAATCGAGGTGGCATTTTTGCGTCGAAGGCTTGTCCTAGACAGGTGCAGGTAATTTGAGCGGCCTTTCGAGCGTTTTTCTTACAGGATGACCGGCTCTTCGGCCGCTGCCCTCGCAACCGTTGCGGGGCAATTTGCCGCACATTGCCTGGGTGCGTCGGGCTGCACGCGGCCAGCACTCTTGCTAGAGTGATCCTGCACCTGATCAATGAATGCTCGTCAATTGAAGGGGAAAAACATGGCAATCGATATTGGTATCAGTGAAGAAGATCGTAAATCCATCGTCGACGGACTTTCACGGCTGCTGTCCGATACCTATGTGCTGTACCTGAAGACCCACAACTTCCACTGGAACGTCACGGGCCCCATGTTTCGTACGCTGCACTTGATGTTCGAAGAGCAGTACAACGAGCTGGCGCTGGCGGTGGATTCCATCGCCGAGCGTATCCGTGCCCTCGGCTTCCCGGCACCGGGTGCCTATTCGATCTACGCCCGCCTGTCTTCGATCAAGGAAGAAGAGGGTGTGCCGAGCGCCGAAGAGATGATCAAGCAACTGGTAGCGGGCCAGGAGGCTGTCACCCGTACCGCGCGTGGCATTTTCCCGTTGCTCGACAAGGTCAGCGATGAGCCGACTGCGGACCTGTTGACCCAACGGATGCAAGTTCACGAAAAAACCGCGTGGATGCTGCGCTCGCTGCTCGAAAACCAATAACTGTCGAACCCGTGCGGCGTCTTCGGGGCGCCGCTCACTGGTTTCTCTGCGCTTGCTGGCGTTGTCCTACGACGCCCAGCGCCCGCGTCTTCTGGCTGCTTGTCGCTTCCTGCGGTTTTATAGGCTGACCGTCCAATGGGAGAAACCCATGGACTGCTGTTTTGGCAAGGGAGTGTCAGGTGTATGTCATGTGGTAAGGGCGTGGAAACCGGTGGTTTTCACAAGATAAAGGTCGATCCCTTCGCAAAAGGGTTCGACATGGGGCTCGCCAAACCATTGTCGCGGTCGGTGCGGCTCAACGGGTTTTCCACCTGCCTGCGGCTGGAACAGATCTATTGGAATATCCTCACGGAAATGGCCAGGATCAATACCTGCTCGGTCAGTGCGTTGTTGTCCTATGTCGATCGGGAAGTGCATTTGCGTTATGGCGGTGTGAAGAACTTCAGCGGGCTGGTGCGGGTGGTGTGTGTCGTTCACCTGTTGAAAGACCGCCTTAGCGCCTCTGGCCCCTTCTGATGGAGGCTGCAGGGCGCGGCCCTTCCTTCCGGCGGGCCGCGCCTCGGGCAGAAAGCTGGCTGCGCTGCCTCGATTTACCAGATATAATCCCGCGCTTTGCTGCGCATGCCGGGCTTTATGCACATCGGCAGGGCGTAGCGCAGTAACGATCTGATCGCCGAGACAACTCCATGCCCATGTACGACTATCAATGTGCTTCCTGTGGTCATCAGTTGGAAGCCATTCAGAAGATCAGCGCCGCGCCGCTGGTCGATTGCCCAGCCTGCCAGGCACCTGAGTTGAAAAAGATGTTGTCCATGCCGGGCTTCCGCCTGAGCGGCAGCGGCTGGTACGAGACCGATTTCAAGACCGGCGCCAAGAAGAACCTGGCGGGCGGCGACAAAGCAGACTGAGTTGAACTCTACGCGCAGGCTCCTGCATTATCCGTCCCCTGCTTTAATGTACGGTGACGAGGCACGCCTGCCACCGAATTTCGAATTACGAGAAGTGAAACCACGACCATGATGCGCAGCCACTATTGCGGCCAACTGAACGAGACCCTGGAAGGTCAGGAAATCACCCTTTGCGGATGGGTTCACCGTCGCCGCGACCACGGCGGGGTGATCTTCCTCGATATCCGTGATCGTGATGGTCTGGCCCAGGTAGTGTTCGACCCGGATCGCGCCGAGAGCTTCGCCGCCGCCGACCGCGTGCGCAGCGAATACGTCGTGAAGATCACTGGCAAGGTGCGCCTGCGCCCGGCCGGTGCCGTGAACAAGAACATGGCGTCCGGCGGCATTGAAGTGCTGGGCTACGAGCTGGAAGTGCTGAACGAGTCGGAAACCCCGCCGTTCCCACTGAACGAATATTCCGACGTTGGCGAGGAAAACCGCCTGCGCTATCGCTTCCTGGACCTGCGTCGTCCGGAAATGGCCGAGAAGCTGCGTCTGCGTTCGCGCATGACCACCAGCATCCGCCGCTTCCTCGACGAGAACGGCTTCCTCGACGTGGAAACGCCGATTCTCACCCGCGCCACGCCGGAAGGCGCACGCGACTACCTGGTACCGAGCCGTACCCACCCGGGTAGCTTCTTCGCCTTGCCGCAATCGCCGCAGCTGTTCAAGCAGCTGCTGATGGTGGCCGGCTTCGACCGTTACTACCAGATCGCCAAGTGCTTCCGCGACGAAGACCTGCGCGCCGACCGCCAGCCGGAATTCACCCAGATCGACATCGAGACCAGCTTCCTCGATGAAAAAGAGATCATGGGCCTTACCGAACAAATGATCCGCAACCTGTTCAAGGAAGTGCTGGACCTGGAGTTCGGCGAATTCCCGCACATGACCTTCGAAGAGGCCATGCGTCGCTACGGTTCCGACAAGCCAGACCTGCGTAACCCGCTGGAACTGGTCGACGTGGCCGACCAGCTCAAGGACGTCGACTTCAAGGTGTTCAGCGGCCCGGCCAACGACCCGAAATGCCGCATCGCCGCTCTGCGCGTGCCTGGCGGCGCGAGCATGCCGCGCAAGCAGATCGACGACTACACCAAGTTCGTCGGCATCTACGGTGCCAAGGGCCTGGCGTACATCAAGGTCAACGAGCGCGCCAATGGCGTTGACGGCCTGCAGTCGCCGATCGTGAAGAACATCCCCGAAGCCAACCTGAACACGATCCTCGATCGCGTCGGTGCGGTCGATGGCGATATCGTGTTCTTCGGTGCCGACAAGGCCAAGATCGTCAGCGAAGCCCTGGGCGCACTGCGTATCAAGCTGGGTCACGACCTGAACCTGCTGACCTGCGAATGGGCCCCGATGTGGGTGGTCGACTTCCCGATGTTCGAAGAGAACGACGACGGCAGCTTCAGCGCCTTGCACCACCCGTTCACCGCGCCGAAGTGCTCCCCGGCCGAGCTGGAAGCCAACCCGGCCGGCGCGTTGTCCCGTGCCTACGACATGGTGCTCAACGGCACTGAGTTGGGTGGCGGTTCGATCCGTATTCACCGCAAAGAGATGCAGCAAGCGGTGTTCCGTCTGCTGGGCATCAACGAAGCGGAACAGGAAGAGAAGTTCGGCTTCCTGCTCGACGCGCTCAAGTACGGTGCGCCGCCGCACGGTGGCCTGGCCTTCGGCCTGGACCGTCTGGTGATGCTGATGACCGGCGCCCAGTCGATCCGTGAAGTGATTGCGTTCCCGAAAACCCAGAGTGCTGCGGACGTCATGACCCAGGCGCCGGGCGTCGTGGATGCCAAGGCGCTGCGCGAATTGCACATCCGTCTGCGCGAGACGCCGAAGGCTGAGTAAGGCTGCTGCGTGAAAGCGCACTGAGGTTTACGCAGTCTTAAAGGCGCATCTTCGGATGCGCCTTTGCGTTACAAAGGCCGCACTTAAAAAGAGAAGTCCGCCCGGAGCGGGATAGATAAGGTTTCTATAGAATTTCGGAGTTGTGTTATGGCTGGCCATTCCAAGTGGGCGAACATCAAGCACCGCAAAGAGCGTCAGGATGCCAAGAAAGGCAAGATATTCACCAAGTGGATCCGCGAGCTGACCGTCGCCGCCCGCCAGGGTGGCGGTGACCCGGGCTCCAACCCGCGCCTGCGCCTGGCGCTGGACAAGGCGCTCGGCGCCAACATGAGCCGTGACATCATCGACCGCGCCGTGGCCCGTGGCGCCGGCGCCGCCGACACCGACGACATGGTCGAGCTGACCTACGAAGGCTATGGGCCAGGCGGCGTGGCGGTGATGGTCGAATGCATGACCGATAACCGTAACCGTACTGCAGCTGCGGTGCGTCATGCGTTCAGCAAGTGCGGCGGCAACCTGGGTACCGACGGTTCGGTGGCCTACCTGTTCGAGCGCAAGGGGCAGATTACCTTTGCGGCCGGTACGGATGAAGATGCGCTGATGGAAGCCGCGATGGAGGCGGATGCCGACGACGTGGTCACAAACGAAGATGGCTCCATCGACGTGTTCACCTCGTTCGCCAGCTTCTACGCGGTGCGCAACGCCCTGGAGGCCGCGGGTTTCAAAGGTACCGACGCGGAAATCGTGATGTTGCCGACCACCAGTGCGGAACTGGACCTGGACGGTGCGCAGAAGGTGTTGAAGCTGCTGGATATGCTTGAAGACCTGGATGATGTGCAAAACGTGTATTCGAATGCCGACATTCCGGAATCCGTGGCCGAACAGCTAAGCTGAAGAACTACATAGATCCAAATGTGGGAGGGGGCTTGCCCCCGATAGCGGTGGGTCAGCCAAAAATATTCTGACTGATCCACTGCCATCGGGGGTATACACAGCTTTGGCACGGCCCTGAACCTGTGGCGGCTCAGGAGCCGAAGCCTCTCTAACTGATGCCCCGCGACCAAAATGTGGGAGGGGGCTTGCCCCCGATGGCGGCCTGACAGCCGACCAGGATGTGGATCAGAGCGAGTACATATCCGTTGCTGCGGTAACGGCGGCTGGTGGTTCCGCTCTTACAGCGGGTCACTTTTGGAAGGACCCAAAAGTAACCAAAAGGTCCTCGCCCCACCACTCGGCACCTCGCTTAGGCTCGGTGTGCCCGAACGCAGGTTTGAATTCGTGGGCCGCCGCCATGCGCCATCCATGGCGCAGGGCGGCTAACCCGGCGTCCTGCCGGGTTACCCACGGATTCAAACCTGCGTTCGGCCAGCGTGGTTAACGGGGCGACTGAGATCAAGATCAAAAGCAAGAGCGGCTCGCTTCGCATCGTGGTTACCGTTGGCTGCTACAAAGTTGTGTAGATATCCATGGCCATCGGGGGCAAGCCCCCTCCCACATTTGAACTTCGGCGTATCACAAAATGTGTTTATTTAACCTGCAGGCGTTATGACTTTAATCCTAGGTATCGACCCCGGTTCGCGCATTACCGGTTTTGGCGTGGTGCAACACACGCCGCGTGGCTGCGTTTATGTGGCCTCGGGCTGTATTCGCACCGGCGCGGGAGAACTGGCCGAGCGCCTGCAGATCGTCTATCGCGGCGTGCGTGAAGTCATCCAGACCTACGGCCCGGTGACCATGGGCATCGAAAAAGTCTTCATGGCCAAGAATGCTGACTCGGCGTTGAAGCTCGGCCAGGCCCGTGGTGCGGCCATTGTGGCGGGGGCCGAGGAGGGCATGGAAATCGCCGAATACACCGCGACCCAGGTCAAGCAGGCGGTCGTCGGTACGGGTGGGGCGAATAAGGAGCAGGTGCAAATGATGGTCATGCACATGCTCAAACTCACCTCTAAACCACAAATCGACGCCTCCGACGCCCTGGCCATTGCCATTTGCCACGCCCACACCCGCTCCAGCCTGCTGCCTCATGGCCTGGGCGCGGCACGCAGTCGTGGCGGACGCCTGCGTCTCTGATAGCATCAGCGCAATCGTTATTTCCGGTCAGGCCTGTTCTGACCCCCAAGCTTTAAGGATCTGAACCGTGATTGGACGCTTGCGCGGCACCCTGGCTGAGAAACAGCCGCCGCACCTGATTCTGGATGTGAATGGATTGGGGTATGAGCTTGAAGTGCCCATGACCACCTTGTACCGCTTGCCGTCGGTCGGCGAGCCGATAACTTTGCACACGCATTTAGTCGTGCGAGAGGACGCGCAACTGCTCTATGGTTTCATTGGCAAGCGCGACCGTGACTTCTTTCGCGAGCTGATTCGCCTCAACGGCGTAGGGCCCAAGCTGGCCCTGGCGTTGATGTCGAGCCTGGAAGTGGATGAGCTGGTGCGTGCCGTTTCGGCCCAGGACACCTCGGCGCTGACCAAGGTGCCCGGTGTCGGCAAGAAAACCGCCGAGCGCCTGCTGGTGGAACTCAAGGACCGCTTCAAGGCCTGGGAAGTGGTGCCGAGCATGTTCGCCCTGGTGCCCAATCAACCGGATATGCCGGCGACTCAGGTTGCCAGTGCCGAAAGCGATGCTGTGAGTGCGTTGATCTCCCTGGGCTACAAGCCGCAGGAGGCCAGCAAAGCGGTGTCGGCCATTAAAGACAAGAACCTGAGCAGCGAAGACATGATCCGCCGAGCCCTGAAGGGAATGATTTAAGTGATTGAAGCTGATCGTCTGATCGCGGCCACCGGCCCGCGCGACCGTGAAGAAGTCCAGGACCGCGCCATCCGCCCCTTGAGCCTGGCCGACTACATCGGCCAGCCCACCGTGCGCGAGCAGATGGAACTGTTCATCCAGGCCGCGCGCGGGCGCAGCGAGTCGCTGGATCACACACTGATCTTCGGCCCGCCGGGCCTGGGTAAAACCACCCTGGCCAATATCATCGCCCAGGAAATGGGCGTGTCGATCAAGTCCACGTCCGGCCCGGTGCTGGAGCGCCCCGGCGACCTGGCCGCGCTGCTGACCAATCTCGAGCCTCACGACGTGCTGTTTATCGACGAGATCCACCGGCTGTCGCCCATCGTCGAGGAAGTGCTGTACCCGGCGATGGAGGACTTCCAGCTCGACATCATGATCGGCGAAGGCCCGGCGGCCCGTTCGATCAAACTCGACCTGCCACCGTTCACCCTGGTCGGCGCGACCACCCGTGCCGGCATGCTGACCAACCCGCTGCGAGACCGTTTCGGTATCGTTCAACGTCTTGAGTTCTATAGCACCGCCGACCTTGCGACTATCGTCAGCCGTTCGGCGAGTATCCTCGGCTTGCCGCTGGACCCTGAAGGCGCATTCGAAATCGCCCGACGCGCGCGGGGTACGCCACGGATCGCCAACCGTTTGCTGCGCCGCGTACGCGATTTTGCCGAGGTACGGGCCAAGGGGCATATCACCAAGGCGGTCGCGGACCTGGCGTTGAACCTGCTGGATGTGGATGAGCATGGCTTCGATCATCAGGATCGACGCCTGCTGCTGACCATGATCGAGAAATTCGACGGTGGCCCGGTGGGCGTGGACAGCCTGGCCGCCGCCATCAGTGAAGAGCGGCATACCATCGAGGATGTGCTGGAGCCCTACCTGATCCAGCAGGGCTACATCATGCGCACGCCACGGGGCAGGGTGGTAACGCGCCACGCCTATCTGCACTTCGGGCTAAACATTCCGTCACGATTGGGAGAGATGCCCGTGGTAGACGAATTTCTCGATGCAGTGGACGATTAAAAAATTGCAGGAGCGAGCTTGCTCGCGAAAAACCTCGGCGATGACGCAGTGTGTCTGGTTGTACGCGGCGCGCTCAGGGGCTTTGCAAGCAAGCTTGCTCCTGCAGGGTATTTGTCATGTGGGGTGATTTATCTGAAGTTTGTGCTGTCCCAGTGTCTGGCGTCGTCATTCAGGCTATGGAAATGTGTTCAGGTATTGAAAAAACAGTTGTCCAGCCGGATTGGCAACCTGAGGAGTAAGCACTAGAGTATGCGCGCGCAAAACGGGGATCAGTCGTTCGCACATCGCTGTCGCGTTTATTACGAGGACACTGATGCCGGCGGCATCGTTTATTACGTCAATTACCTGAAATTCATGGAGCGGGCTCGAACCGAGCGGCTACGGGAGCTGGGCTTTGCCCAATCCTTGCTGGCAGGGGAGGACCTGTTATTCGTCGTGCATTCCAGCGAGGCGCGTTACCACGCACCGGCGCGACTGGACGATGAACTGCTGGTCAGCGCTGAAGTCATCGAATTGAACCGTGCCAGCCTGCGCTTCAAACAGCAGGTCAGGCGGGCTACGGATGCAACGCTGCTCTGTGAGGGGCAGTTCCTGGTGGCGTGTGTACGCACCAACAGTTTGAAACCTCGGGCCATTCCCGAAACTCTACGTGCGGCCTTTGCCGCCGTGAGCGGCGCGGGTAAACAATCAAAGCAGGAGATTTAGCGTGGAACCTACCGTCGTCGACCATTCCTCCATGTGGAGCCTGGTCAGCAATGCCAGTGTCGTGGTGCAACTGGTCATGCTGACCCTGGTAGCCGCATCGGTTACCTCTTGGGTCATGATTTTTCAGCGCAGCAACTTGCTGCGTGCCGGTCGACGTGCCCTGGAGAGCTTTGAAGAGCGCTTCTGGTCGGGTATCGACCTGTCCAAGCTGTATCGCCAGGCCGGCAGCAATCCGGACCCGGATTCGGGCGTCGAGCAAATCTTCCGCGCCGGCTTCAAGGAGTTCTCGCGCCTGCGCCAGCAACCGGGCGTTGACCCGGAAGCGGTGATGGAAGGTGTGGCCCGGGCCATGCGCGTCGCCATCTCCCGCGAAGAAGAGAAACTGGAGCAGAGCCTGCCGTTCCTGGCGACTGTGGGTTCCGTCAGCCCGTACATCGGCCTGTTCGGTACCGTATGGGGCATCATGAACTCCTTCCGTGGCCTGGCCCAGGCCCAGCAAGCGACCCTGGCCACCGTGGCCCCGGGCATCGCCGAAGCCCTGATCGCCACCGCGATCGGCCTGTTCGCCGCTATCCCCGCAGTAATTGCCTACAACCGTTTTGCCGCCACCAGCGAAACGTTGATCAGCCGTTACTACACCTTCGCCGATGAATTCCAGGCGATCCTGCACCGTAAAGTGCACACCAGCGAAGAATAAGCAGGTAATTCCCAATGGCTTTAATCGCTCGAGCTCGCAAAAAGCGCAAGCCGGTCGCCGAGATGAACGTAGTGCCCTACATCGACGTGATGCTGGTGCTGCTGGTGATCTTCATGGTGACCGCGCCGATGCTCAACCAGGGCGTGAAGGTTGATCTGCCCAAGGTTTCCAGTGAAGCCCTGCCGCAAGACAACAACACTCAGGTCCTGACCATTTCGATCAAGGCTGACAAGACCTACTACTGGAACCTTGGCAGCGAAGTCGACACGCAGAAGCAGCAGGACAAGGCCCTGACCTTGCCGGCGATGACTGACGCCGTGACCAAGATCATTCGCTCCGGCAACGAAGGCGGCAAGCACACCCAGGTGTTCATTCGCGGTGACAAGTCGGTCGACTATGGCTCCGTCATGGGCGCCATGGGCGGGCTGCAGAAGGCCGGCGTCGGTAACGTTGGCTTGATTACCGAGGCGCCCTGATGCAGCAACAGCGAGAGCCGTCCGCCTCGGAAAGCTACTTCTGGCCTGGCGTGTGGGCAATTGTCCTGCACATCCTGGTGTTCGGCATGCTGTTCGTCAGCTTTGCCATGACCCCGGACCTGCCGCCAGCCAAGCCGATCGTGCAGGCGACCCTGTATCAGCTGAAATCGAAAAGTCAGGCCACCACCCAGACCAATCAGAAGATTGCGGGTGAGGCCCAGAAGTCGGCTGCGCGCCAGACCGAAGTCGAGCAGATGGAACAGAAGAAGGTCGAGCAGGAAGCGGTGAAGGCTGCTGCGGAACAAAAGAAAGAAGAGGCGGCTCAAAAGGCCGAGGAATCGAAAAAGGCTGACGAAGCGAAGAAAGCTGACGAGGCGAAAAAGGCTGATGAAGCCAAGAAGTCCGAGAAAGCTGCCGAAGCCAAAAAGGCCGAAGAGAAACAATTGGCTGATATAGCCAAGAAGAAATCCGAAGAAGAAGCCAAGAAAGCTGCCGAGGAAGAGGCCAAGAAAAAGGCCGCTGAAGAAGCCAAGAAAAAGATCGTCGAAGACGCGAAGAAGAAAGCCGCCGAAGACGCCAAGAAAAAAGCTGAAGCAGACGAGGCGAAAAAGAAAGTCGCCGACGAAGCGAAGAAGAAAGCTGCCGCCGACGCCTCCAAGAAAAAGGCCCAGGAAGCAGCCCGTAAATCCGCCGAAGAGAAAAAGGCCCAGGCCCTGGCAGATTTGCTTTCCGACACGCCGCAGCGTCAGCAAGCCTTGGCCGATGAGCGTGGCGATGAAGTCGCGGGCAGTTTCGACGACCTGATCCGGGCCCGGGCAGCGGAAGGCTGGACACGTCCACCTTCGGCACGTAAAGGCATGACAGTAGTGCTGCAGATCGGCATGTTGCCGGACGGCACGGTGACTTCGGTCAGCGTGGCCAAGTCCAGTGGTGACGGTTCGTTCGATAGTTCGGCGGTTGCCGCAGTCAAGAATATTGGCCGGTTGACCGAGATGCAGGGAATGAAACCAAGCGACTTCGCTCCCTATCGTTCATTCAAGATGACATTCACACCTGAGGATCTAGCCTTGTGAGAAACCTTCTTCGAGGAATGCTTGTCGTTATTTGCTGCATGGCAGGGATAGCGGCGGCGGATGAAAAGAACATCCTGGTTACCAGCGGCAGCGATCGGGCCACTCCGATCGCGGTAGTGCCGTTCGGCTGGCAGGGCGGCAGCGTGCTGCCGGACGACATGGCCCAGATCGTCAGCGACGACCTGCGCAACTCCGGCTACTACGCACCGATTCCGAAAGGCAACATGATCAGCCAGCCGACCCAGGCCAGCGAAGTCATCTTCCGCGACTGGAAGGCCGTGGGCGCGCAGTACCTGATGGTCGGCAGCATCACACCGGCCGGCGGTCGCCTGCAGATCCAGTACACGTTGTTCAACGTGGCCACCGAACAGCAGGTCCTGACCGGCAACGTTTCGGGCACCGCCGAGCAACTGCGTGACATGGCCCACTACATTTCGGACCAGTCGTTTGAAAAGCTCACCGGTATCAAGGGTGCGTTCTCCACACGCATGCTGTACGTCACCGCTGAGCGTTTCTCCGTAGACAACACGCGTTACACCCTGCAGCGCTCCGACTATGACGGTGCACGCGCCGTGACCCTGCTGCAATCGCGCGAGCCAATCCTGTCGCCGCGTTTTGCGCCGGACGGCAAGCGTATTGCCTATGTGTCGTTCGAACAGAAGCGTCCGCGTATCTTCGTCCAGCACATCGACACTGGCCGTCGTGAGCAAATCACCAACTTCGAAGGCCTCAACGGTGCGCCAGCCTGGTCGCCGGATGGTTCGCGCCTGGCATTCGTGCTGTCCAAGGACGGTAACCCGGACATCTACGTGATGAACATGGCTTCGCGCCAGCTCACTCGCGTGACCAGCGGCCCTGGCATCAATACCGAACCGTTCTGGGGTAAGGATGGCTCGACCATCTACTTCACCTCCGACCGTGGCGGCAAGCCTCAAATCTATAAAGCCAGCGTGGGTGGTGGTGGCGCGGAACGCGTGACCTTTATTGGTAACTACAACGCCAACCCCAAGCTTTCGGCCGATGAAAAGACGTTGGTAATGATTCACCGTCAGGATGGTTTCACTAATTTCCGGGTTGCGGCCCAGGATTTGCAGCGCGGAACCGTAAAAATCCTTACAGATACCAACCTTGATGAGTCAGCCACTGTTGCGCCCAACGGCACCATGGTAATCTACGCCACCCGCCAGCAGGGCCGGGGAGTCTTGATGCTCGTGTCCATTAATGGACGCGTAAGGCTCCCGCTTCCTACCGCACAAGGCGAAGTCAGAGAACCATCCTGGTCCCCTTACCTGAACTGACGCGGCGCTACAAAAAGAAGTACTTAACACACTGGGGTTCATTAGGAGTTTCACGATGGAAATGCTGAAGTTTGGTAAGTTTGCTGCTCTGGCTCTGGCTCTGTCCGTAGCCGTTGGTTGCTCCTCTAAAGGCGGCGACAATGCCGGTGAAGGCGCAGCTGTTGATCCAAACGCTGGTTACGGCGCTAACACTGGTGCAGTCGACGGCTCCCTGAGCGAAGAAGCTGCTCTGCGCGCGATCACCACTTTCTACTTCGAATACGACAGTTCGGACCTGAAGCCAGAAGCCATGCGCGCTCTGGACGTTCACGCCAAGGACCTGAAAGCTAACGGCGCTCGCGTTGTTCTGGAAGGTAACACTGACGCCCGTGGTACTCGTGAGTACAACATGGCACTGGGCGAGCGTCGTGCGAAAGCCGTTCAACGCTACCTGGTACTGCAAGGTGTTGCTCCAGGCCAACTGGAACTGGTTTCCTACGGTAAAGAGCGTCCAGTTGCAACTGGCAACGACGAACAGTCGTGGGCTCAGAACCGTCGCGTCGAACTGCGTAAGTAATTCGTCATGCGAACGTGCCGTCGTGCTCTAACTGTATTGGCTTTCAGCCTCGCACCGCTTGCGGTGTGGGCTGCGGTTCCTGTAACGGATAGCAACTCTGGCTATAACAATAGCGGCAGCAGTTATCCGCCAGCGGGTTATGGCACGAACGGCGCCTATGCTGGGGGGGCGGCTACGGCCGCGCCTTCGGCACAGGGCGAACTGTTCAACCAGCTGCAACGCATGCAGGATCAATTGGCCCAGCAACAAGGCGCCATTGAAGTTCTGCAGAATCAAGTGAACCAGCTTAAGCAAGAAGGCCTGGAGCGTTACCAGGATCTTGATCGACGTATTGGAGCCGGTGTTGCACCTGCCGCTACTCCTGATAATTCTTCTACCGGTGGCACGCCCAGTGCTGCCGCCGGTGGCGCAGCAGCGGGGGCCGCGGCAGCCAGCCAGGCCCCGGCCGCCAGCAGTGAACCGGGTGATCCGGCGAAGGAAAAACTGTATTACGATGCAGCCTTCGACCTGATCAAGGCCAAGGACTTCGATAAGGCCAGCCAGGCGTTTACCGCATTCCTGCGCAAGTACCCCAACAGCCAATACGCGGGCAATGCCCAGTACTGGCTGGGTGAGGTCAACCTGGCAAAGGGTGATTTGCAGGGGGCAGGCCAGGCGTTTGCCAAGGTCAGCCAGCTGTACCCCAAGCACGCCAAGGTGCCGGACTCGCTGTACAAACTCGCTGACGTGGAGCGCCGCCTTGGCCATGCCGACAAGGTCAAAGGCATTCTGCAGCAGGTCGTCGCCCAGTATCCGGGTACTTCCGCTGCGCAGTTGGCTCAACGGGATCTGCAGCGCTTGTAAGCAATGCAGTCCGTTTAGAAGAAACCCGCGCCTGGCGCGGGTTTTTTCGTTAGAATCCACGCCCTTTTATGACACACGCTTCCTGGGGTTGACGCGTTGGCGCGATCCCTTGAAGTGCCTGACGGAGGCGGACAGCCTGTTTAGCTGTTACGCCCGTGGCGACTATGCAAGACACATTACGTATTACCGAAGTTTTTTACTCATTACAGGGTGAAACGCGCACTGCAGGGCTGCCTACCGTATTCGTACGGCTCACCGGTTGCCCCTTGCGTTGCCAATATTGCGACAGCGCTTATGCCTTCAGCGGCGGCACCGTGCGCACCCTGGACGACATCATGGAGCAGGTTGCCGGCTACCGACCGCGCTACGTCTGTGTAACAGGCGGCGAGCCATTGGCGCAACCCAATGCCATCCCCTTGCTCAAGCAGCTGTGTGACGCCGGATACGAGGTTTCGCTGGAAACCAGCGGCGCCTTGGACATCTCTGCGGTAGACCCGCGTGTGAGCCGAGTGGTCGACCTCAAGACCCCCGATTCCAAAGAAGCTCACCGCAACCGCTACGAGAACATCGACTTGCTGACGGCCAACGATCAGGTCAAGTTCGTCATCTGTTCTCGAGGCGATTATGACTGGGCGACGTCCAAGCTGATCCAGTATGGCCTTGAGCGTCGTGCAGGCGAGGTGCTGTTCTCCCCAAGCCATCACGACTTGAACGCCCGTGAGCTGGCGGATTGGGTGGTCGCGGACAACCTGCCGGTGCGCCTGCAATTGCAGTTGCACAAATACCTGTGGAACGACGAGCCGGGGCGTTGATACGCCTGATCAGGCGCTGATGCGCGGCGTTCAACCCGCCGAAATATGACCCCTGCGTATAATTTTGAATTATTTTCAAATAAGGTGTTGAATAATCCTTAGAAATCAGTATTATACGCGCCACCACACAGCGGGTCGTTAGCTCAGTTGGTAGAGCAGTTGGCTTTTAACCAATTGGTCGTAGGTTCGAATCCCACACGACCCACCATTTTTGGCGGTTTAGAAAATCCGGAAGGCCCACGCAAGTGAGGATTTCCGGGTTTTTTTTTGCCTGAAATTTGCTGAACATGCGCTCTATGCGCTACGAACATCAGTCGCCACCTCTTTAGCGAGCGGCTCGACCGCCATCACCTATCCCCCCTCAGTAGCCTTTTTGCCATTTTCCGCGCCCCGTCGCGCTCAATTTCGATCATCGTCTAAATCCTGCTCTTAAAGGTTTTATTGCTCTATAAATTCGTATATTGATAGAAATCACCACTATTTTTTCAATTTATGATTTTTTATGTAATTTCTTTCATGTTGTCGCGCCAAATACGCAATTCATGTCAAGCTCTCTATGTTTAGTATTGGATCCAATGTCGAATGCGTACAGCAAGGCTGTCTGCGCTACCGACGATCAGTTCTAAAAAGGAGAAGCGACATGATGCTCAAGGACCCTTCCAGCAAATACCGCCATTTCACTACTGTGGACCTCCCGGACCGCCAATGGCCAAGTGTCGTGCAGGCTGCAGCGCCAACCTGGTGCAGTGTCGACATGCGTGACGGCAACCAGGCATTGATCGAACCCATGAATGCCGAGCGCAAGCGCCGTTTCTTCGAGCTGCTGGTCAAGGTGGGGTTCAAGGAGATCGAGGTAGGCTTTCCTGCCGCTTCCCAGACCGATTTCGATTACGTGCGTGAATTGATCGACAGTGGCGCGATTCCCGACGATGTGACTATCCAAGTGATGACGCAGGCGCGCAGCCATTTGATCGAGCGCACGTTTGAAGCCTTGAAAGGCGCTCCGCGCGCGATCGTGCATGTGTACAACGCCACCGCGCCGGTGTTCCGGGAGGTGGTGTTCGGCGTGGACCGGGCCGGTTGCATCGACATTGCCACCCAGGCAACGCGTGAGATCAAGCGCCACATGGACAACAATCCAGATACGCAGTGGACGTTCCAGTATTCCCCTGAAACCTTCTGCTTCACCGAACTGGACTTTGCGTTGGAGGTCTGCGAAGCGGTGACCGATGCTTTCGGCCCGACCCCGTCGAACAAAATGATCCTGAATCTGCCCACCACGGTGGAGGTCTCCACGGCCAATGTCTTCGCCGATCAGATCGAGTGGTTCTGCCGCCATTTCAGCCGTCGCGACAGCGTAGTCATCAGTGTCCATCCGCATAATGATCGCGGTACCGGGGTCGCTACCGCCGAACAGGCTTGCCTGGCCGGAGCCGAGCGGGTCGAGGGCACGTTGTTCGGCAACGGTGAGCGAACCGGCAATGTGGATATCCTGACGCTGGCAATGAACCTCTACACCAGCGGCATCGACCCGCAACTGGATTTCTCGGACATCATCCACGTGCAGCGTGAAGTCGAGTTCTGCAACCAACTGCCCACGCACCCGCGCCATCCCTACGCCGGGGAGCTGGTGTTCACGGCGTTTTCGGGCTCGCACCAGGATGCGATCAAAAAAGGCTTCGCGGCCCGCCAGGTCAATCCCGATGGGCTGTGGGAAGTGCCCTACTTGCCGATCGATCCCGCCGACATGGGACGCAGCTATGAAGCGGTGATTCGCGTCAACAGCCAGTCGGGCAAAGGTGGCGTGGCGTATCTGCTGGAACAACATGGCATCGTGATGCCGCGGCGCCTGCAGATGGAATTCAGCAGCCTGGTGCAGCAGGAAGCCGATGCCTCCGGTCAGGAAGTCAGTGGCGAGATGATCCTGGCCTGCTTTACCCGGCACTACCTTGACCAGGGCAAGCCTTACACTTTGTTGCAGCCCAAACTGGTCAGCGAGGGCAACGTGACTTACCTGGAAGGCACGCTGATCGGCGGCGCGAGCCCCCTTGAACTGAGCGGTGAAGGTAACGGCCCGCTGGCGGCGCTGGTCGACGCATTCGCGCAGCGCGGCATCCACTTCGATATCGCCGATTACCACGAACATGCCACCCGTGACGGTGCCCAGGCTGAAGCACTGGCTTATGTGGAGATCCGCGTGAACAACCAGTTGCTGTTCGGTGCCGCCCGCGATGGCAGCATCTTGCTGGCGTCCCTCAAGGCGGTGACGAGTGCCGTCAATCGCGCATCGCGTCTGGGCCTGCTCAGCGTGGCGAGTGCTGCGGTGCCTTCCTGAGATGAATGCGCATACCGCATTGGCGGCGCTTACCGGTAACTATGGTCACGGCGATATCGTTGCCTCGCATCGACACGACGAAGGCCAGTTGGTCTACGCCATCAACGGCGTCATGCTGGTATCGGTCGTCGGCACCACTTGGGTGGTGCCTTCCGGGCACGCGCTGTGGGTCCCCTCCGGGCAGGAGCACCAGATCCGCATGACGGGCGAGGTGCGCATGCGCACGTTGCTGATCAGCCCCGGCGCCCACCGCGCCTTGACGGAGGAGTGCCACGTCATCCGTGTGTCGCCACTGCTGCGTGAGTTGATCATCGCCGCCGCCGAAACACCTGACAGCGAGCCGGCGGTGGTGCGTCACAGGCAGATTGTCGACCTGATCTTCTCTGAACTCGACAGGGCACAGAAAGTATTGGCGCATGTGCCGATTCCAGACGAGCCGCGGCTCAAGTCGCTGTGTGCCGACTTTATCGACAACCCTTCCCAGGAATCGAAACTGGAGAGCTGGGCGGTGCAACTCAATATGAGTTCGCGCACCCTGGCTCGGTTGTTCCAGAAAGAGTTGGGCATGAGTTATGGCGAGTGGCGCAAGCGCACGCGACTGCTGCTGAGCATGCAGCGCCTGGCCTGCGGCGTGTCCATTCTGGAAGTGGCGCTTGAGCATGGTTACCAAAGCCCCAGCGCTTTCACGGCAATGTTCAAACGCACCATGGGCTACACACCCAGCAACTGCCGTTTGGTCTGATCGCCCCCGCGCTACCCCCACCTACTGGACATGGCCCGCCTCTGCGCAGGGCCATGCGTGCGTGCGCCTGGACGGCGGGCGCTCTGGATCCGGCTGCGCAGCCAAGTTGTCCCAATCGAAACGATGGTTGTCTGGAACTCGGGAGATGCGCAGCACGGTGCTCTCTTAACCTGCGTCTCTACTCAGCACTCTGGATTTCTGCGATGGGTTCGCCTTCATTTTCCACGCGGCACTGCCGTCTTTCGCTCCTGGGCGTGGCTGTCGTCTGGTTGGCAGGATGTTCTTCCTGGGTCACCCATGTGCCGGCGCAACCGCACCCGCCGCGCATCGATGCCTTGAGCCGCCTGCCGCAGGGTGTGTCGGCCCAGGCCTTGCCCGACCGTTGGTGGCAGTTGTACAACGACCCCAAGCTCGACGCGCTGGTGCAGCAAGCGCTGGAACACAACCGCGACCTGGCGGCGGCGCAGGCCCATGTGCAGTCGATGCTGGCCGGGATCATGCAGGCCGACGCCGAGCGTTGGCCGTCCACCCAGGCGTCACTGGGCGCCGTCTACGGCAAGACTGCCGACGATCAGACCCTGGCCAAGGCCACCGACAGCCACGCACCGTCGCAGTGGGCCTTCAACCCTGGTTTCGAATTGGCTTACCAAGTGGATGTGTGGGGCCAGGTCCAGCGCAGCATTGAGCGGGCGCAGGTGCAAGCGGCGGCGGCTCAGGACGCCGAAGACTTGCTGCGCATCACCGTCGCCGCGCAAACCACCCGCGCCTACGTGAATGCCTGCGCCCTGGGCGCGCGCGCCAAAGTGCAGCGCCATTCACTGGAAGTGGTCGGGCGCAGCCTGGCGCTGACCGATCGCCAGCGTCAGGCCGGCGTGGTGACAGACCTTGAATACAGCCGCATGCAGGCCCTGCAGGGCGAAACCCTGGCCCTGTTGCCGATGCTGGAGGCGCGCCGCGAGTCGGCGTTGTATGAACTGGCGATGCTGACCGGCGTGGCTGACCTGGAGCAGGGTTCAGGCGCGGCGACGTGCGAAGTGGTACCGCAACTCAGTGCCGCGCTGCCGGTGGGCGATGGCTGGCAATTACTGGCGCGCCGCCCTGATATCCGTCAGGCCGAGCGAGCATTGCGAGCCGCCACCTTGCAAGTGGATATCGTCCAGGCCGACCTGTATCCGAAGGTGACTTTTGGCGCCTCCGTGTCTTCCTCGGCCAGCAAACCCCATGAACTGGAGGACAGCAGCGCGGTGATGTTTGGCATCGGTCCGCTGATTACCTGGCAGTTCCCCAACTGGCGTGCCAACCGTGCGCGGGTCAACCAGGCGCGCGCGCTCGAGCAGGTGGAAGTCGCGCAATTCGAAAACAGCGTGCTCAGGGCGCTCAAGGACGTACGCCAGGCCCTGGCGCTGTACGACGGCGAGCGCCAGCGCCACGCCGCCTTGAGTCAGGCACTGGATAGCAGTCGGCATGCCTACAAGCTGGCGCAGTTCAACTACAACGCCGGCTCCATCGACTTTCTCGATGTGCTCGACAGCGAGCGTGAGCTGATCCGCCTGCAAGCCACACGCGCCGATGCCGATGGCCAATTGCTGCAGCGCCAGATCAGCCTGTTTCGCGCCCTGGGGGGCGGTTGGCAATCCGCTTCCGCCCAGGCTCCGGCCGCTGCACTCACCCACGCTTCCGCCCATTTTTCCGGTACCCAGCCATGAATATCGCTGTTGATGAAAAAACCGCTGTGCAGGATGAGCAGGAGCATGTGCTCGAGCAGCTCATGCACGCCCGCAAGCAACGCCGCAAACGCAACCTGATCCTGCTCGGTGGTGCTGCGTTGTTGATCGCAGCAGTGGCGTTCGGCGTGTATTGGATGACCGTGGGGCGTTACCTGGAACAGACTGACGACGCCTACGTGCGTGCCGACTGGATTCCCATCAGCCCAAGGGTGTCCGGGTACGTAGCCCAGGTGTTGGTGGAGGATGACCAGCCCGTCAAGGCCGGGGATGTGCTGGTGCGCATCGAGGACCGTGACTACCAGGCGCGCTTGGCCCAAGCCCGTGCGGAGTTGGCGCAAGCACAAGCCTCGATTGCCGCCGAGCAGGCCAACCTGCACGTTACCGACAGCCTGATCGCACAGCAAAAGGCCGGCGTCGCCCAGGCCGAGGCGCATACCCGCAGCGTGGGGGCGGAGTTGCGCCGCGCCAGTCTGGATCAACATCGCTATGAAGGCCTGGTCCGCGAGCATGCCGCCAGCGCCCAGCGCCTGGAAAGCGCCGCGGCCAGTTATACCCAGGCCAGCGCCGCGGTGGACATTGCCCGGGCGATGCAGCGCCAGCAGGAAACCCGGCTGAATGTCGCCACTACCCGCCGCCAATTGGCCGATGCCTCGCTGCAGCAGCAGATAGCCCGGCGCGACCAGGCCGAGGCCCAGTTGAAACTGGCGACCCATGCGCTCGAAGACACCCTGATCCGCTCGCCGATCGACGGGGTAGTGGGGCAGCGCAAGGTGCGCACCCGCCAATATGTCGCGCCGGGCCTGCCGCTGCTGGCCGTGGTGCCCTTGCAGCAGGCCTACGTGGTGGCCAACTACAAGGAAACCCAATTGCGTGACATGCGCGCCGGGCAAACGGTGGATATCAGCGTCGACAGCTATTCAGGGCGCAAGCTCCAGGGCCATGTGGTGAGTTTTTCGCCCGGTTCGGGTGCGGTATTTGCGCTGCTGCCGTCGGACAACGCCACCGGCAACTTCACCAAGATCGTGCAGCGTTTTCCGGTGAAGATCGTGATCGATCAGCATGATGACGGCGGCCCCATCCTGCCGGGCATGTCGGTGATCACGACGGTGGATACCCGTCCTACTGCCCAGGGCGCCGCGCATGACTGAGATTGGCGAGAAAACCGTCTCCTTTCGCGCCTGGGTGGCCGTGATCGGCGGGCTGTTCGGCTGTTTCATGGCCGGCATGAACGTGCACGTGACCAGCGCCGCGCTGCCGGAAATCGAAGGCTCGCTGGGGGCGACCTTTGAAGAAGGCTCGTGGATTTCCACGGCGTATCTGGTTGCGGAAATCGTCATGATCCCGCTGACCGCCTGGCTGGTGCAGGTGTTCTCCCTGCGCCGGGTGATGCTGGTGGGCTCGTTTGTATTTCTAGTGGCTTCCATTGCCTGCTCCTGGGCACCCAACCTGGAAGTGATGATCATCATTCGGGTTATCCAGGGCGCCGCCGGCGCGGTGCTGATCCCGTTGTCATTCCAACTGATCATCACGGAACTGCCGCCCAGCAAGATCGCCATGGGCATGGCCCTGTTCGCCCTGTCCAACAGCGTGGCCCAGGCCGCCGGGCCGTCGATCGGCGGCTGGCTGACCGATGCGTATTCCTGGCGCTGGATTTTTTACCTGCAACTGGCCCCCGGCATTCTCCTGCTGCTGGCGGTGGCATGGTCCATTGATGCCAAACCCATGCAGTTGAGCCTGCTCAAGCGCGGCGACTGGGGCGGCATCCTGGCCATGATTGTCGGCCTCGGCGGGTTGCAGATCGTACTTGAAGAAGGCGGGCGCAAGGACTGGTTCGGCTCCGATTTCATCGTATGGATGTCGCTCACCGCCGGCGTCGCCCTGGTGTATTTCGTGCTGTCACAGCTCTACGGCAGCCGCTCATTCATCAACCTGCGCCTGCTCAAGAGCTACAACTTCGGCGTGGCGAGCGCAGCGATGTTCATCTTTGGCGGGGCCACGTTCGGCCTGGTCTTTCTGGTGCCCAATTACCTGTCCCAACTGCAG
Source organism: Pseudomonas sp. R11-23-07 (assembly GCF_003852295.1). NCBI lineage: Bacteria > Pseudomonadati > Pseudomonadota > Gammaproteobacteria > Pseudomonadales > Pseudomonadaceae > Pseudomonas > Pseudomonas sp. R11-23-07. The sequence continues at coordinate 4,365,048 of NZ_CP027761.1, read as the reverse complement.
GGCTACAACGCCCGGGAAATCGGGATCAGCCTGATTGCCTACGGCATGGTGCAACTGGTACTGGCGCCGTTCATGCCGCGCCTGATGAAGTGGCTCAACCCGAAACTGATGGTTGCCAGCGGCTTTTTCATCATGGCCCTGGGCTGCTATCTCGGCGCGCATCTGGACATGGACAGCGCCGCCAACGTGATCATCCCGTCCACTGTGGTACGGGGCATCGGGCAACCGTTGATCATGGTGGCGCTTTCGGTGCTGGCCGTGTCCGGGTTGGCCAAGGATGAAGCCGGTTCTGCCTCTGCCCTGTTTTCCATGCTGCGCAACCTGGGCGGAGCCGTGGGCACTGCCGGGTTGACGCAGATTGTCGCCATGCGCGAGCGCTTTCATTCAGAGCGAGTCGGCGAGTCGATCACCTTGTTTTCCCCGTCATTCCAGGAGCGCCTGCGCGCCGGCATGGCAGACAGCGAAGCCTTCGTCTTCAACCAACTGCTGCCCGCCCAGCAGCAAGTCCTCGAGGGCTTGATGCGTACCGTGCGCCGCGAGGCCTACCTGATGGCCTACAGCGATGCGTTCTACGTGTCCTGTATCGCCTTGATCCTGTGTGGTGTGGCGGCATTGGCATTACGTCAGCAAGCGAAGAATTGAATGCACATAGCCGGCAAATAATGCGCGGCGCTTCTCAGCAAACAAGAGGGAACTTGAATGGAAAAAAGGCGACAGGCCTGTTGACGGTTTAGTGGATTGCTAACTTAGCAATGACATGCAGTTTGCTAATGCTCGCGAAAAGCGAGTAGGTAAACTATCGCCCGACAAAGTTGATATTTAAAACTTTGCTCGGGCTTCTGTTGTTGTATGTTTTGTAGTTTAGAAATATTTAGTATTATTTTTCCAGAAAACACTTGCCGATCGTTATGAACTTCCTCTAAGTTTCGTCTTGCTTCGGCGGGTGACCGCTCGGTCTGCCGAAGATTCACCGTGTAACTTAATTAACATATATACCGTGCTGGCCGGTAATGGCGAGATAAGCCTGCTCATGCCTGAAAAAAGGCAGGTCGGTATATGTCGCGTGGCCTGAACGCAACTAAGCCTGATAAGGAAAGCACCATGGAAGATAAAAAGTCGCTATTGAACGCAAAGAAAACGGAACTGGGCAATCATCGGATTTTTGCTGAAATCAATTCATTGCCTGTCCTGCGCGCCTTTATGGAAACCCATGTCTTTGCCGTGTGGGATTTCATGTCCCTGGCCAAGCGCCTGCAACAGGACCTGACGTGTACTCGCCTGCCTTGGCTCCCACCACTGGACCCGGCGGCAGCTCACCTGATCAACGAAATCATCCTCGGCGAAGAGTCCGACCAGAACCTGCAGGGCGGTCACTACAGCCACTTCGAACTCTACCTGCATGCCATGCGTGAAGTTGGCGCCAGCACCGACAAGATCGAATTTTTCGTCAAGCTGATGCGTGAAGGCGTCGATCTGCAGACCGCGTTGGACCGTTGTGGAGCAGGCCTGGCGGCTTCCGCGTTCGTGACCGATACCATCGAAACCGCAATCAATGCGTCGACGCACAGTGTCGCCGCCGCTTTCCTGCATGGTCGCGAGAGCGTGATTCCCGAGATGTTCCAGCGCATTCTCGATGACTGGGACATCACTGCCGACGATGCCCCGACGTTCCGCTACTACCTGCAACGCCATATTGAAGTGGACTCCGAAGACCACGGCCCGGCGGCGGAAAGCCTGCTCGCGCGCCTGGTCAACGGTGATGCGCAACGCCAGGAAGAAGTGTATGAGTCGGCCATCGCTGCCGTGCAAAGTCGTCTGGCCTTGTGGGACAACTTGCGTGTCGCCATGCGTGAAAATGTCAGTGAGTGCGTGGCATGAACGTAGCAGTTATCGAAGCTGACCAGGCCAAATGGGTCGAGGTGACGTCCGAGCGCGGTATTACCCTGACGGTATTCAAGGACACCTTGGACCCTATCAATAAAACCGGTATTCGCACGCGATTGGTGCGCTTTCATCCGGGCGGTGGCACCCGTGAGATTTATACGCACGATTATCACGAAGAAGTGTATTTGATTGAAGGCGACCAGACAGAGTCAGCCAGTAAAGATCGCCCCGAGAAAACCTATCGCGATGGCGGTTACTTCTTCAGGGCGGCGCACACCGAACACGGGCCGTTCCATTCCGAAGACGGTTGTTTGTTGTTTGAAGTGCACTACTACTGATCATCATGAACAAAGGGAACGCTTCATGAGAGCTGAAGAATATCAATCATTTTCCGAGGCGTGGGAGGAGCGGGCGACGATTCGCACGCGACCGAGGCGTCGTTTGGAAGATGATGAAAAGTTAATATTCCCGATCAGTCGCCAACCGCTGGTAATGGGGGCAACGTTTATTCGCGAGTGTGCTCACTTGCAGCACTTCGTGCTCGTTCAAAGCTTGTACAAGTTCATTAACGATGTAGTGATTTTCGAAACGGAAATTGTCGACAGAACGGCCAGAAGCATTGCGAAAGATAACTTCGCCATCCGCTTTCCGTTTGCGTGTCGGTATGACGCGATGACGGTGGTAGTCGATGAGGACTACCACGCATTGGTGGCGATGGACTACATGCAACAAACCATCGAACTGACCGGGATCGAGCCCATTACCTTGCCTGCGGAAATCGAACTCAACCGGTCGATTCCCAAAGCCCTGGCAATGGCGCCCGAGCACCTCAAGGCAGCGGTTGAGCTGATCTGCGTTGCGGTTGCCGAAAATACCCTGACCAATGATGTCGCGGCATTTGCCCGGGACGATTCGGTCAAGGCATCGGTCAAGGGGCTGATGGCAGACCATCTGGCGGACGAGGGGCGGCACTCCGGCTTCTGGGCCAAGTTGACGCGCATTTACTGGAGCACAGCGAGCGAGGAGGACAAGCGCGCGCTGGCCGCGATCATGCCGGTGTTCCTCGCTGAGTACCTGACCAACGACATCCAGCAGGGGTTCGATTTCGCCTTGATCGAGCAGTTGCCGGTGAGCCCTACGGTCAAGGCGGCGTTGCGTGAGGAGGTCGAAGGCATGAGTTTTCCGATCACCCCGACGCATCCGCTGGTGGGCAACATCGTCCGATTCTTCAAACACAGCGCCATGCTCGACGCTCCCTGCATGCAGGAAGCGCTCGCCGATTATCTGCGCTAGAGGAGAACTGCCATGAGACACCTTGATATCGTTCTGTGCGGGCGCAGCCATGCGCTCGCCCGCCTTACGCAAGAGCTGGAGCAGATGGGCCATACGACGCATCTGCTGCCCACTGATAATGCTAATGAGCACTGCCGGTTACCGTCGCCGGACTTGCTGATCGATGATGCCAGCACGACAGGGGTCCCTCACTATCCGGCGTGTCACCGTCTATCGTTACGGATGCAGTCTGACGATGCCGGCGATGTGTCCGCGCCGTTGCACCTCGAATGCCTGTGGCGTGCGGGGGAGGGCGATTGGATGACGCTGGGGCGCCGTGAAGTCGGCGCCGATACGGCCGGCAACGGTGCTGACCAGGCGCACGAAGCCATCGTGCAAATGGTGGAAATGGCCAGCGTGCACATTGGCCGCTACTCGCGCAGTGCCGACTACCTCGAGGCGCCGCGCGAACCAGTGAAGGCGCTCGACCGCTTGCTGAGCCTGACCCGGCTTGATCAATTGGCCTGGCAGCATCGCCACAATGCCACTGCCGCCATCGGGGTGCTGCAGGAAGCCCGGCAACCCTTCGTACAGCGCCTGGCCGACAGTCTGCTGGCCAATGCCGAGCGCACTGCCTTGAAAGTCGATGGGCAAGGCATGTCGTATGCGCAACTGCACGCCTACAGCGTGGCCATCCAGGAGCGCCTGCAGCCTTTGCTTCAATCCCAGGCCGGGGAGTTGACCGTGATCGGCATCTCCTTACCCAAAGGAACGGCGCTGTATGCCGCGATTCTCGCAGTGATTGGCTGTGGGGCCGTGTACCTGCCGCTGGACCCGAACCATCCCGAAGAGCGCCGCGGGGCGATCCTCAAGCATGCCAAAGCCAGCTTGCTGATCCAGGACACCGACGCTGGCAACCCGCTCCCGGGCCTGGCGATCCTGGACATCAGCCACCTGGATTTCTTCCACCATGGCGCCAAAGGTTACAGCCGCGTGGCCCTGGCTCCGCATCAAAGCCTGCTGCGAGTGCCGCTGGCAGGGGCGGCGCCTTGTGTGGCGATCTACACCTCAGGCACCACCGGGCAACCCAAGGGCGTATTACTGACGGTCGACAACCTGAGCCACTTTTGCGCATGGTATGCCCGTTATGTGGAACTGGATCGCCACAGCCGCGCCTTGCAGTTTTCCACGATCAATTTCGATGCCTCGTTGCTGGACATCTTCCCGACGCTGATCCAGGGCGCGGAGTTGATCGTACCCACTGAGGATCAGCGCCGTGATCCTGTAGCGCTGGCCGAATTGATTCAGCAGGAGCACGTGACGCATGCCTTCCTGCCACCGGCCTTGCTCAGCATCCTTGCGCTCGAATCGCTGTACGGCGTGCAGCATCTGGTGACGGGCGGCGATGTGTGCGAGCCCCATGTCATCGAGCAACTGGCGGGGCAGTGCCAATTGCATAACATCTACGGGCCCACCGAGACGACCGTGCTTGCCACATGCCGCACTTTCCTGCCCGGCGACAACAATCGCAACCTTGGCGTGCCGATCGCCAATACCGCGATTTACCTGCTCGATGAGCAGGGCCAGCCGGTAGGGCAAAGTGGCAGCGGCGAGATCCACATCGCCGGGCCAGGGGTGGGCCTGGGTTATCTGGACGCCGTGCAAATGACTGCCGAGCGTTACCGCCTGCACGAATTGCCCGATGGTCAGCTGTTGCGTTTGTACCGCACCGGCGACCTGGCGCGCTGGACGTCAGACGGCATCCAGATCATCGGGCGCCTGGATAACCAGGTGAAGATTCGCGGTTTTCGTGTCGAGCCGGAAGAAATCGAACACTCGCTGCAATCGAGCCAGTTGTTTCGCCAATTGGCGGTGGTGATCGATCAGCAGCGGCGCATCCTGGCGTTTTTCTCCCAGCCCCACGGCGGTGACGGACACGCGGCCAGCGAACAGTTGCAGGCTTACGCACTCAAGCACTTGCCCGATTACATGCGCCCCAGCGCCTACTGCCTGCTGGACCGCCTGCCGGCCACGGCCAACGGCAAAGTCGACCGCAAGGCCTTGAAGAATCTTCCCGTCAATTACAAAACCCAGGGGCCACGCCAAGCGCCGCAGAACCTTACCCAGGAAACGTTGCTCGGGTTGTGGGCCACACTGCTCGACATGCCCGGTGCCGACATCTCGGTGGATGACAGCTTCTTCAACCTCGGCGGCCACTCAATCCTGTTGTCGCAAATGCTCATGGGCATCCGCGAGAAGTTCGGCAAGGGCGTTTCGATCAACCGTTTTATCGAACAGCCGACCCTGATCAACCTCGCCAAGCTCATCGACCAGGACGTGGAGGCCACGGCCACGGTCAGCCCTCAGGCCTTGCGTGACGCGATGCTGCGACCCGAACTGGACGTGTTGCCGATCAGCCGCCTGGGCAACCTGCACAAGGTCATCGTCACCGGCTCCAATGGGTTTCTGGGGGTGCACATCGTCGAAGCGCTGCTGGAGCTGGGCAGCACCGAAGTGGCGTGCCTGGTGCGCGAATCAGCAGGAATGAGCGCCCAGCAGCGTTTCGAGCAGGCCTTGATTCAGAACCGTCTGGAGCACCTGGACTTGAGCCGCGTAAGGGTGTTGGCGGCGGATATCAGCCAGCCTCGACTGGGGCTGTCGCAGGCTGATTATGAGTGGCTGGACCGTGAATACGGCGTGTTGATCTATAACGCGGCCAACGTCAACCATGTGCTCGACTATGAGTCGCTGGTCAAGGACAACGTCACCCCCGTGCTGGAATGCCTGCAACTGTGTGAAGGGCGCAGCAAGAAGGTGTTCAATTTCATTTCCACCTTGTCGGCTTCCAGCACGGTGGATGCGCAGGGGCGCGTGTTGGAAGAACCGCCGGCGTTCACGCCGCCGATCTACATTCGCAATGGCTACAACCTTTCCAAGTGGGTGGCTGAGCGCATCTTGTGGAACGCCAGTGAGTCGGGGGTGTGGGTCAACCTCTATCGTCCGGGCAACATTGCCTTCAATACGCGGACCGGTGTGTGCCAGCCCCATCAGAACCGGTTGATGCTGATGCTCAAAGGCTCATTGCAGCTTAAGGAAGTGCCTGAGCTGGCGCTGAACTTCGACCTGATGCCGGTGGACTTCCTCGCTCGGTTCATTGCGTTTCATGCCAGCCGGCATAACCGCTCCAAGGCGGTCTTCAACTTGCACAACCCGTTGCCCCTGAGCTGGGCGCACTACCTGGAGGCGTTTCGCGCCGCTGGTCACGATTTCCAGATGGTCCCGGTGACACAATGGCAGCAGCGCCTGTCGGCGATCGACAGTGACAACGCGTTATTCGGTGTAGTCGGCTTTTACCTCAATGGGTTTGAGGAAGACATCGGCGATATCTCGATGATCGAATACCGCAATGCGCTCTCAGGCATCCGTAGCATGGGTGAAGACTACCCGGCCAAGAACAGTGCGCTGCTGCAAAAAGGCTGCGACTACCTCAAGCAAATCGATTTCATCTAAAGCAAAAACAAGGAGCTGTCTCATGCAACATTTTGAACCCGATACCCTGGTGCGCAACCCCGTGGGCAACCCTGTGGTCGCCAGCGTCAGCGTCAATGGCGACGCGCGCAGCGTGTGGAATATCGTCGGTGACTTTTCCGGTTTCGCGAAATTCATTCCGGCGCTGTCCCACATTGAAATGACCGGGGAGGGCGTGCGCTCGGTACGCAAGAAGCTGTTCAAGGACGGCAACGTGGTGATCGAGCAACTCAACAGTCATGACGACGACGGCATGACCATGACCTGGTCGCTGATTTACACCTCACTGAATATCGGCAACCTGTGGGCCGTCATGGAAGTGGTGCCCCAAGGCCCGAATCAAAGCCTGGCGACCTGGACCATCATCGGTGAGCCCTACACCGGTGGCCCGGAGGACGTGCCGGCGTTCGAGGCGTTCCTGCAGGGGTTCGCCGATGATGCGATGAGCAATGTCCAGAAGCTGTTTGCCTGACCACTTGCACCACCCCGCGAATACCTGTGTATTCGCGGGGCACCAATCCCGCCGTCATCCCCCCGCAAAATGCCCCGTGCAAGGCCAGATTAGGCTTTTGAATCCATTCGATATTCTGTAGCCTTGCGCAGCTTCAGCTTTACCCGTGCTTGATGACTACACACTTCGTCCGGCGGCGCCCGAAGGGCTCCTGAGCCGGTGGTACACTCGACTTTCGCGCTACTGCGCCTGCAGGTCTTGCGAACATGACGCACATTTCCGAACGCCTACTGGTTCAAGCCCACCTCGACGCCAAGCAGCCCAAGGCCCTCAGCGCCGATGAAGAGGCGAGCCTGCGGGCCGCCATCGCCGCCGAGCTTAAAGCGCAGGACGCGGTGCTGGTCGCCCACTTCTACTGTGACCCGGTGATTCAGGCCTTGGCCGAACAAACCGGTGGCTGCGTTTCCGACTCCCTGGAAATGGCGCGCTTCGGCGCTGCTCACCCGGCCAAGACCGTGCTGGTGGCGGGGGTGCGTTTCATGGGCGAAACCGCGAAAATTCTGACCCCTGAAAAACGTATCCTCATGCCGACCCTGGAAGCCACCTGCTCTCTGGACCTTGGGTGCCCGGTGGAGGAGTTTTCCGCTTTCTGCGATCAACACCCCGAGCGCACGGTGGTGGTCTACGCCAACACATCGGCGGCGGTCAAAGCCCGCGCCGATTGGGTGGTGACCTCCAGTTGCGCGCTGGAGATCGTCGAAAGCCTGATGGATAACGGCGAGACGATTATCTGGGGCCCGGACAAACACCTGGGCACCTACATCCAGCGCCAGACCGGTGCCGACATGCTGCTGTGGGACGGTGCGTGCATCGTCCACGAAGAGTTCAAGTCCAAGCAGCTGGAAGACATGAAGGCGCTGTACCCGGACGCCGCGATCCTGGTGCACCCGGAGTCGCCGACAGCGGTCATCGAATTGGCAGACGCCGTCGGTTCCACCAGCCAGCTGATTGCCGCGGCACAACGGTTGCCGAACAAGACGTTCATCGTCGCCACTGACCGTGGCATCTTCTACAAGATGCAGCAGCTGTGCCCGGACAAGGTCTTCATCGAAGCGCCCACCGCCGGTAACGGCGCCGCGTGCCGCAGTTGCGCGCACTGCCCGTGGATGGCGATGAATACCCTGGAACGCACGCTGCAATGTCTGCGCGAGGGCAGTAACGAGATATTCGTCGAGCCGTCGGTGATCCCCCATGCCGTGAGGCCGCTCAAGCGCATGCTCGATTTCACCCAGGCTGCGCGCCTGAGGCTGGCCGGTAACGCCTGATCTGAGACTGGCTCGGTCAAAAATGTGGGAGGGGGCTTGCCCCCGATGGCGGTATATCAGTGACATATAAAGTCCTGACACACTGCTATCGGGAGCAAGCCCCCTCCCACATTTGATCTGCACCAGGCAGGGAGTTATTTCTTCTGCTTTGGGATACGCACCAGCCGCGTGTCCGAATAGATGTCATGCCAACTGCGCTTGTGCTTATCGAATAGCGACCAGATAAATCCCAGCCCTACGCACAGCCACGAGGCGATCGACACCACAAAGCGCAACAGCGCCTGCCACAGACTGATGCGCGAGCCATCGGCGTTCTGCACGCGCACGCCCCACACCTGCATGCCCAGGGTCTGCCCCGAATGGGTCCAGAATTTGGCGAAGAAACCGAACAACACAAACAACAGAAGGGTCGATAGCAGCGGGTCACCGTCCAGGGCGCCGGATTCGGTAAGGCTGCGCATCTTCGCTTCGCCGACGAAGGCGATCCATACCAGCTTGTAGATAAACGCGGTGACGATCAGCAGCGCGGTGCATAAAAGAAAATCATAGAACATCGCTGCCAGGCGACGGCCCAGGCCAACTGCGGGGAACTCGCCTTGGGGGCTCAACAGGGCTTTGGGCATGGCAGGGCTCTCTGGGGAAAACTGCAGTTTACGCAATGGCGCCCATAAAAAAGCCCCTGATGTCATATCAGGGGCTTTTTGTCGCAGGATGGATCAGCCTTCTGCTTGTACTTCGTCAGCTTGCATGCCTTTCTGGCCTTGCACGGCCTTGAAGGTGACCTTCTGGCCTTCTTTCAGGCTCTTGAAGCCGTTGCCCTGAATAGCGCGGAAATGCACGAACAGATCCGGACCGCTTTCTGGGGTGATAAAACCAAACCCTTTTTCGTCGTTAAACCACTTGACGATACCGCTCTGACGATCAGACATTTTCTTCTTTCCTTTGACGCTAAAAATTAATGACAGCCCCTTTCACATGAAAGAGTACTGGGCTGGGTTGCAGGAAAGTAAGAGACGTCGAACGGGTTGTAGCACTACTACTTCAGCTACTGCCCAGGTCCAGGTTCCAAGCGACCCATGCAAACACAGTGGAGAAACTCTACGCCAACTAATATGAAAAAAACAAGCCCTGCCAAACAGCCCGGGATTGCTCGGGCTGATGACAGTTTTGTTGAAGTTGCGCAGCTGTCTTATTCGATAGATTCGATCACTTGTTATAGGGAAAAACCCCGAACAATTACTATCACGCGTGCACTGTTATATGGCGCTTGCGTTACAGTTTAGTGCACGGCACGCAAGCGCGTTACTTATTGAAACAAACATTCATCCGCGGAAGTAACGCTGCGGCACGAATGGCATTTTACTTACACGCAATGGCACCTTTTTCCCACGCACCAACGCAGAGACTTCGGTATCCAGTGTGACAAATGCGCTGTCCAGGTACCCCATCGCCAGCGGGCCGCCCAAGCTTGGGCCAAAGCCTCCGCTGCACACGCTGCCGATCACCGTGCCCTGTTCATCAACGATTTGCGCCCCTTCACGCACCGGGGTGCGCTCCTGGGGCAGCAAGCCTACGCGTTTGCGGCCTACGCCCGTTTGCTGCTGGGTGAAGATCCGGTCTGCGCCCGGGAAGCCGCCGGCACGCGCGCCATCGGCACGGCGGGCCTTGGAGATGGCCCACAACAGGCTGGCTTCAATCGGGGTGGTGTCGGTGTTCATGTCATGGCCGTACAGGCACAAGCCCGCTTCCAGGCGCAGGGAGTCACGAGCGCCCAGGCCGATCGCCTGTACTTCGGCCTCGGCCAGCAGGCTGCGAGCCAAGCTTTCGGCGTTTTCAGCCGGTACGGAGATTTCAAAACCGTCTTCCCCGGTGTAGCCGGAGCGGCTGACGTAGCAGTCCACGCCCAGCAGGCGCAGGGAAGCGAACTGCATGAACGTCATCTCGTTGACTTGCGGTGCCAGGCGCGCCAGCACCTTCACCGCCGCCGGGCCTTGCAGGGCCAGCAGCGCGCGTTCTTCGAACAGCGGTTCGATGCTGCACTGGTCGCCGATGTGCGCGCGCAGGTGTGCCAGGTCCTGATCCTTGCAGGCAGCGTTGACCACCAGGAACAGTTCGTCGTCGCCAAGGTTTGCCACCATCAGGTCGTCGAGAATGCCGCCCTGGTCATTAGTGAACATCGCGTAGCGCTGCATGCCCACCGGCAGGTCGATGATGTCGACCGGTACCAGGGTTTCCAGGGCCTTGGCGGCGTTGGCGCCGGTCAGGCGGATCTGGCCCATGTGCGACACATCGAACAACCCGGCCTGTTCACGGGTGTGCAAGTGTTCCTTCATTACGCCCAACGGGTATTGCACCGGCATGTCGTAGCCGGCGAAGGGCACCATGCGCGCGCCCAGCTCGATGTGCAGGGCGTGCAATGGGGTTTTCAACAGGGTTTCGGTGGACATGTTCAGCTCCTGAAAAACGTGCCGGCGCGGTCAGGCGTCAGCACTCGATAATGTTGACCGCCAAACCGCCACGGGCGGTTTCCTTGTATTTACTCTTCATATCGGCGCCGGTCTGGCGCATGGTGCGGATCACTTTGTCGAGGGACACAAAGTGTTGCCCATCGCCGCGCAAGGCCATGCGCACGGCGTTGATCGCCTTGACCGAGCCCATGGCATTGCGCTCGATGCAGGGCACCTGCACCAGCCCGCCAATCGGGTCGCAGGTCAGGCCGAGGTTGTGTTCCATGCCGATCTCGGCGGCGTTTTCCACCTGCGACACGCTGCCGCCCAGCACTTCGCAGAGTGCGCCGGCGGCCATGGAACAGGCCACGCCGACCTCGCCCTGGCAACCGACTTCGGCGCCGGAGATCGAGGCGCTTTCGGTAGTCAGCATCACCTGGCTGATGGACAGCCCGTAGGTGGCGCAATGGTCGAGCAAGTCCTTGGCATGTTTGAAAGGGAAGGTCAGTGGGGTGGCATCCTCGACAATTCGGTCGGCGCCGGCCGCGTCTTCATCCACCACGAAACCGCCGCCGACCGAGTAGTACTCGCGGCTGCGCACCTGGATGCCGGCGGCATCGAAGGCGCGAAAAATCATGCCGTTGGGATGGTAGGCGAGGGGTTTGCGAATCATCGCCAGGTGGGCCTTCTCGTTGAACGCAATGCTGTGTTCGCCGAGCAGGTTGAGGCGCCCGTCACCACGCATCTGCGCCAGGCGTGCGGCCACGGTTTCGGTATTCACGGTGTCCGGGTGCTCGCCTTCCAGGCCGAGCAGCACGGCTTTGTCGCTGCCGTGGCCTTTGCCGGTGGCGCCGAGCGAGCCATAGAGTTCCACCTTGATGCTGTGGGTGGCGCTCAGCAGGTTGTCACGCTTGAGCCCTTCGACGAAACGAGCGGCGGCGCGCATCGGGCCGACGGTGTGGGAACTGGAAGGGCCGATGCCAATCTTGAACAGGTCGAACACGCTTAAAGACATGAGTTGTTCTCCGGTTTCTTATTATGTATCGGGTGTACTCGGTCAGTGTGGGAGGGGGCTTGCTCCCGATGGCGGTTGTACATTCAACCTATCTGTTGACTGACACTCCGTCATCGGGAGCAAGCCCCCTCCCACCTTTTAAGCGAGTACACCCCCGAAGTTACGCGTAGCTTTCAATCGATGGACATGCGCAAACGAGGTTGCGATCGCCGAACACGTTGTCGACCCGGCCCACCGGCGGCCAGTACTTGCCTTCGATCAGCGACGCAACCGGGTACACCGCCTGCTCGCGGCTGTACGGGTGGCTCCACTCGCCCACCAGTTCCGCCGCAGTGTGCGGAGCGTTCTTGAGTGGGTTGTCGTCCTTGTCCAGCGTGCCGTTTTCCACCGCGCGGATTTCTTCGCGGATGGCAATCATGGCATCGCAGAAGCGGTCCAGTTCTTCCTTGGATTCACTTTCGGTCGGCTCGATCATCAAGGTGCCGGCCACCGGGAACGACATGGTCGGCGCATGGAAGCCGAAGTCGATCAGGCGCTTGGCCACGTCATCCACGCTGATGCCGCTGCTGTCTTTCAATGGGCGCAGGTCGAGGATGCATTCATGCGCCACCAGGCCATTGCTGCCGGTGTACAGCACGGGATAGTGCTCTTCCAGGCGACGGGAAATGTAGTTGGCATTCAGGATCGCCAACTGCGAGGCGCGCTTGAGGCCGGCGCCGCCCATCATGCTGATGTACATCCAGGTGATCGGCAGGATGCTTGCGCTGCCGAAAGGCGCTGCGCACACGGCGCCTTCCTTGCGTTCCATGGCCGCGTGACCGGGCAGGAACGGCGTGAGGTGCGACTTGACGCCAATCGGGCCAACGCCCGGGCCGCCACCGCCGTGGGGGATGCAGAAGGTTTTGTGCAGGTTCAGGTGGGACACATCGCCGCCGAACTTGCCCGGCGCGCAGAGGCCGACCATCGCGTTCATGTTGGCGCCGTCGATATACACCTGGCCGCCGTTGTCGTGAATGATCGCGCAGATGTCGCGGATGCCTTCTTCGAACACGCCGTGGGTGGACGGGTAGGTGATCATCAGCGCGGCGAGGTGCTCGCGGTGTTCGATGGCCTTGGCGCGCAGGTCCTCGATGTCCACGTTGCCACGCGCGTCGCAGGCGGTGACCACCACGCGCATGCCAGCCATGTTGGCGGTCGCCGGGTTGGTGCCGTGGGCCGACGAGGGGATCAGGCAGATGTCGCGACGCGCTTCGCCACGGCTCTGGTGATAGGCGCGGATGGCCAGCAGGCCGGCGTATTCACCCTGGGAGCCGGCGTTCGGCTGCAGGGAAATCGCGTCGTAGCCGGTGGCCGCGCAGAGCATGGCTTCCAGGTCCGAGGTCAGTTGCAGGTAGCCGGCGCTTTGTTCGGCCGGGGCGAACGGGTGCAGGGCGCCGAATTCGGCCCAGGTCACCGGGATCATTTCGCTGGCGGCGTTGAGCTTCATGGTGCACGAGCCCAGCGGGATCATGGTGCGGTCCAGCGCCAGGTCCTTGTCGGCCAGCTTGCGCAGGTAGCGCATCAGCTCGGTTTCCGAATGGTAGCGGTTGAACACCGGGTGGCTGAGGATCGGCGACTGGCGCAGCAAGGCGCTTGGCAAGGTGCTTTCAGTGGCGGCGAAGGCAGGCAGCGCCTTGCCGTCGGCGAAGATCGCCCACAAGGCTTGGATATCCGCCTGGGTCGTGGTTTCGTCGACCGACAGGCCAACACGCTCGGTGTCCACCACGCGCAGGTTGATGCGCTGGGCACGGGCCTTGTCGTGCAGGGCGGCGGTGTTGGCGCCGGTATTGAGGGTGAGCGTGTCGAAGAAGTGTTGCTGCTCGACCTTCAAGCCCAGAGCGGTCAGGCCCTTGGCCAGGATCGCGGTCAGCTGGTGAATGCGCTGGGCGATCTGGGTCAGGCCCTTGGGGCCGTGGTACACGGCGTACATGCTGGCGATGTTGGCCAGCAGCACTTGGGCGGTGCAGATGTTGCTGGTGGCTTTCTCGCGACGGATGTGTTGCTCGCGGGTCTGCATGGCCAGGCGCAGGGCCGGCTTGCCGAAGCGGTCTACCGAGACACCGACCAGACGGCCCGGCATGTCGCGCTTGAACGCGTCCTTGGTGGAGAAGTAGGCGGCGTGCGGGCCGCCAAAGCCCAGTGGCACGCCGAAGCGTTGCGCGCTGCCGATGGCCACGTCTGCGCCGAACTCGCCCGGCGGGGTCAGCAGGGTCAGGGCCAGCAAGTCGGCGGCCACGGCGACCAGCGCATTGGCGGCGTGGAAACGCTCGGTCAGTTCGCGGTAATCAAACACGTCACCATTGCTGGCCGGGTATTGCAGCAGGGCACCGAAGAACGGGCTGACGTCGGTCAGTTCGCGCTCATCGCCCACTACTACGTCGATGCCCAACGGCTCGGCACGGGTGCGCAGCACGTCAAGGGTTTGCGGGTGGCTGTGCACCGAAGCGAAGAACGCGTTGCTGCCCTTGTTCTTGCTCAGGCGCTTGCAGAAGGTCATGGCTTCGGCGGCAGCGGTGGCTTCGTCGAGCAGGGAGGCGTTGGCGATCGGCAGGCCGGTGAGGTCGCTGATCAGGGTCTGGAAATTCAGCAGCGCTTCCAGGCGGCCCTGGGAAATCTCTGGCTGGTACGGGGTGTAGGCGGTGTACCAGGCCGGGTTTTCCAGCAGGTTGCGCAGGATCGGCGACGGCGTATGGCAGTTGTAGTAGCCCTGGCCGATGTAGGTCTTGAACAGTTGGTTCTGGCTGGCGATGGCTTTGATTTTGGCCAGGGCCTCGGCTTCGCTCAGGCCGTCTTCCAGGCCGAGCACGCTGGTGCCCTTGATGCTTTCCGGGATCACGCTGGCGCTCAGGGCTTCCAGGGAATCGAAGCCCAGGCTCGCGAGCATCTGCTGCTCATCTTCCTGGCGCGGGCCGATGTGACGGGCGATGAATTCGTTGGCGGTGCTCAAGTTGATCGTCATGGCGCGCTCCTCAGGCTTCGGCGTTGGCTTTGATCAGGCGGTCGTACGCATCCTGATCCAGCAGTTTAGCGACCGCTGCGGCATCGGCCGGTTTAAAGCGGAAGAACCAACCTTCGCCCATCGGATCTTCGTTGACCAGTTCCGGGCTGCCATCGAGTTTGTCGTTCACTTCGAGGACTTCACCGTCCAAGGGCATGTACACACCGCTGGCGGCTTTTACCGACTCCACGGTGGAGGCTTCAGCGCCCTTGTCGTAGGCCTGCAACTCCGGCAGTTGCACGAAAACCACATCACCCAGCGCGTTCTGCGCGAAAGCGGTGATACCCACGGTGACGCTGCCATCGGCTTCGGCGCGCAGCCATTCGTGATCTTCAGTGAAACGCAACTCGCTCATGGAAACTCCTCGGGGCCAGATTCGTCTGGTGGACGGGATTGGAATAATGAGGAGTTGCTAAGCAATATTGCGGCCAATGTTATTAAATTCTTATAAATCAAGAACTTAATAAATTTTGTCAGGCGGGTGGTGTGTTTGACTGTAGCGATTTCGCTACAGTCGCGCGCGTGAAAAAAAGCCTATGTGGATCAAAGCCTTGCATGGCGCGCAAAAAGCAGGGTTGTAGCGATATCGTTCCACTGTAGCGCTTTCAGTACACTGGATGTCGTTCCCAGACCAAAATCTGAAATGCATTCCAAATGTGGGAGGGGGCTTGCTCCCGATGGCAGTGTGTCAGTCAATTGATTTGTAACTGAACCACCGCTATCGGGAGCAAGCCCCCTCCCACAGGGGTTTTGTATTCCAACTTGAGTCAGGGTTTGGTGGGAATGCCGTATTTGCGTAGACGATGTGCGATAGCCGTGTGCGAGGTTTGCAGCCGGTTGGCCAGTTGGCGGGTCGAGGGGTAGCTGGTGTAGAGCTGTTCCAGCAGGCCGCGCTCGAAGTCTTCCACCGCCTGTTCCAGGCTGTCGACTTCGCCATCGCTCTGGCGGGCGACGGAGGTGCCGGCGATATCCAGGTCGCCGATGTCCACCAGGCTGCTTTCGCAGATGGCGGCGGCGCGGAAGATCACGTTCTGCAACTGGCGCACATTGCCCGGCCAGCGGTTGCCCAACAGCGCCGGGTAGGTACCCGGCGCCAGGCGGCACACCGGGCGCTGGATCTGTGCGCACGCCTGCTGCATGAAATAGCGGGCCAGCAGCAGGATGTCCTGGCCGCGCTCGCGCAACGGCGGCACTTCAACGTTGAGCACGTTGAGGCGGTAGAACAGGTCTTCGCGAAAGGTGCCTTCGCTGACCATCTTTTCCAGGTCGCGGTGGGTGGCGCTGAGGATGCGCACATTGACCTTCACTTCGCGGTCGCCGCCCACCCGGCGAAAGCTGCCGTCATTCAAAAAGCGCAGCAACTTGGCCTGCAGGTACGGCGACATTTCGCCGATCTCGTCGAGAAATACCGTGCCTTGGTTGGCCAGCTCCATCAGCCCCGGCTTGCCACCCCGTTGTGCGCCGGTAAAGGCACCGGGGGCGTAGCCGAACAATTCACTTTCGGCGAGATTTTCCGGCAGCGCGGCACAGTTCAAGGCCAGAAAGGGTGCACTGTGACGCGCGCTGATCGCATGACAGGCGCGTGCCACCAACTCTTTGCCGGTGCCCGTTTCACCCTGGATCAACAGCGGCGCATCCAGTGCGGCCACCCGTTGCGCGCGTGCCTTGAGGGTGCGGATCGCCGGTGATTCGCCCAATAGCGCATCAAAACCTTCGGCATGGTCGTGGTGCAGCGCCGAGAGTTGTTCACCGATGCGGTTCGGCTGGTAAAGCGTGAGCAGGGCGCCGGCATCGGTGATCGGCGTGGCGTCCAGCAACAAGGTCTGGCCGTTCACGCTGATCTCGCGCAATGGCAGGCGAAAGCCGTGCTCCAGCAAGGTGTCGAGCAGCCCTGGATCGTTGAACAGCTCGGCGATGCTTTCCCCGGCCGGTTCGCGCCCGTAAAGCGCGATCAGCGCCGGGTTGGCCAGCAGGATCTTGCCTGCGCTGTCCAGGGCCAGCACCGGGTCGGTCATGGCCGCCAACAGCGCGTCGAGTTGCAGGTGGCGGCGTTGGCCGGGGAGGATGTCGACCACGGTCACCGCCTGCACGCCCTGCACGCTGAACAACGCATCGCGCAGTTCCTCGAGCACCTCGGCGCTCAAGGTCGGCGCGTCGATATAGACGTTGGGCGGCACCATCTCCACCGCATCCAGATTGAGATTGCGCCCACCGAGCAGGGCCAGGACTTCCTGGGTGATGCCGACGCGGTCGATGAAGCTGACGTGGATACGCATGGGGCGGATCTTGATTCTGGAGTGCGGAGGGGAGCCAGTATGCCTTGGAGCTGGAGGAGATCAAAATGTGGGAGGGGGCTTGCTCCCGATAGCGGTGTGTCAGCCAAAGATTTATCAGCTGATCCACCGCCATCGGGAGCAAGCCCCCTCCCACATTTGAACAGTGTTGTGTCAGTGCAGGCGCGTTATGCCAGGTGCTCAGGCTTGATCGGGTCGCCCGATTTCACATCCAGCTGATGCCGCACATCTTCGAACATCAAGTCGTACTGCTTGTGCATCGAGCCATTCAACACGGCCGTTTTCGGCATACCGTATTTCTGCGCGATATTCATCGCATGCCGCGCAAAGTCGAAGGCCTGGTCCTTGGGCAGGAAAAACTCCTCCTTGAGGTCCTTGCCCTGCACCGAACCGTGCAGTTTGAACAACATGCCCTTGCCTTCCTTGGGGTCCTGGCTGACCTCATAGTCGATGCACAGGTTGTAGCTGTAGTCGTCTTTGTTCAGCGCGTGACGTTCGACGTGCAAGTGTCCCGGTTCAAAGGTAGCCATAGGCAAATCTCCTCTACTTCACAGATAGCTGATGCCAGGGGTTGCCGTGCTGATGCGGGTGCCGGCGCTGCCCTGGACGATGGCTTCGATGTCCGAGAGTGAACCGATCACCGCGGTTTTGCCAGTCTGGCGGGCGAACTCGCAGGCTGCTTGCACCTTGGGCCCCATGGAACCGGCGGCGAAGCCGAGTTGTTCCATGGCGTCGGGGTGAGCCTGGCCGATGGCCTTCTGGGTGGGCTTGCCGAAGTCAATGAACGCCGCGTTGACGTCGGTGGCAATCACCAGCAAATCGGCGTCCAGTTGCGCGGCCAGCAGCGATGAGCAGAGGTCTTTGTCGATCACCGCTTCAATACCTTTGAGCTTGCCGTCTTCGCCATACATCGTGGGAATACCGCCGCCGCCGGCGCAGATCACAATGGCTTTCTTCTCCAGCAGCCATTTGATCGGGCGGATTTCGAAGATGCGTTTCGGGCGCGGGCTGGCGACCACGCGGCGGTATTTGTCGCCGTCGGGGGCGATGGCCCAGCCTTTTTCGGCGGCAAGTTTTTCCGCTTCGGCCTTGGCGTACACCGGGCCGATTGGCTTGGTCGGGTTCTGGAACGCGGGGTCGTTGGCGTCGACTTCCACTTGCGTGAGCAGGGTGGCGAAGGGCACTTCGAAGTCCAGCAGATTGCCCAGTTCCTGTTCGATGATGTAGCCGATCATGCCTTCGGTCTCGGCCCCGAGTACGTCCAGCGGGTACGGCGAAACGCTGGTGTAGGCCGCGGCCTGCAACGACAGCAGGCCGACCTGCGGGCCGTTGCCGTGGGCGATCACCAGCTCGTTGCCGGGGTGGATCTTGGCGATCTGTTCGGTGGCGATGCGGATATTGGCGCGTTGGTTGTCTGCGGTCATGGGTTCACCACGGCGCAGAAGGGCGTTGCCGCCCAGGGCTACGACGATGCGCATAGAAAATGTCCTTCTGAAATGATCGTTCCCACGCTCTGCGTGGGAATGCAGCCAGTGGCGCTCTGCGCCACAAAAGCGGACGCAGAGCGTCCAGTGAGGCATTCCCACGCAGAGCGTGGGAACGATCAGTTAGATATCCGCCAACGCCGACACCAGGATCGCCTTGATGGTATGCATGCGGTTCTCCGCCTGCTCGAAGGCAATGTTGGCCGGCGATTCAAAGACTTCCTCGGTGACTTCCACGCCACCGGCCAGGTGCGGGTAGCGCGCGGCGATGTCTTTGCCGACCTTGGTTTCGCTATTGTGGAACGCCGGCAGGCAGTGCATGAACTTCACGCGCGGGTTGCCCGAGGCTTTCATCATCTTGCTGTTGACCTGGTACGGCAGCAGTTGCTCGATGCGCTCGTCCCACGCTTCTACCGGTTCGCCCATGGACACCCAGATATCGGTGTGGATGAAGTCCACGCCCTTGACCGCCTCGGCTGGGTCTTCGGTGATGGTGATGCGTGCGCCGCTTTCTTCGGCAAAAGCCTGGCACTGCTTGATGAAATCGTCGTGGGGCCACAGGGCTTTCGGCGCGCCGATGCGCACGTCCATGCCGAGCTTGGCGCCGATCATCAGCAGCGAGTTGCCCATGTTGTAGCGCGCATCGCCCAGGTAGGCGTAGCTGATGTCATGCAGCGGCTTGTCGCTGTGTTCGCGCATGGTCAGGGTGTCGGCGATCATTTGCGTGGGGTGAAATTCGGCGGTGAGGCCGTTGAACACCGGCACGCCGGCGAACTTGGCCAGCTCTTCGACGATTTCCTGCTCAAAGCCCCGGTACTCGATGGCGTCGAACATGCGCCCAAGCACGCGGGCGGTGTCTTTCATGCTTTCCTTGTGGCCGATCTGCGACGACACCGGGTCGATGTAGGTGACGTGCGCGCCCTGGTCGTGGGCCGCCACTTCGAACGCGCAGCGGGTGCGGGTCGAGGTCTTTTCGAAGATCAGCGCAATGTTCTTGCCTTTGAGGTGCGGACGCTCGGTGCCGGTGTATTTGGCGCGCTTGAGGTCGCGGGACAGGTCCAGCAGATAGTGCAGCTCGCGGGTGGTGTGGTGCATCAGCGACAGCAGGCTGCGGTTGCGCATATTGAAAGCCATGATGGAGTCTCCTTAATAGTCGATAGGGTCGCGGATGATCGGGCAGGTCATGCAGTGGCCGCCGCCACGGCCCCGGCCGAGTTCACCGGCGCTGATGGTGATGACTTCCACCCCGGCCTTGCGCAGCAGGGTGTTGGTGTAGGTGTTGCGGTCGTAGCCGATCACCACGCCCGGCTCCACGGCCACCACGTTGTTGCCGTCATCCCATTGCTCGCGCTCGGCGGCGAAGCTGTTGCCGCCGGTCTCGACCACGCGCAGCGCCTTGAGGTTGAGCGCTGCGGCGACGGTGTCGAGGAAGTTGGTGGTCTCCCGTTGGATATCGATACCGTGGGGTTTGCTGTCGTCAGGGCGCAGGGTGAAGGGCACGATCTGGTTGACCACTTCAGGGAAGATGGTGACCAAGTCGCGGTCGCAGAAACTGAACACCGTGTCCAGGTGCATCGCCGCGCGGGACTTGGGCAGGCCGGCTACGATCACGCGTTCCACGGCGTTGTTCTTGAACAGGTTGCGCGCCAGCTGGCCGATGGCCTGGTGCGACGAACGCTCGCCCATGCCGATCAAGACCACGCCGTTGCCAATCGGCATCACGTCGCCACCTTCCAGCGTGGCGGCGCCATGGTCCTGGTCGGGGTCGCCGTACCAGATCTGGAATTCAGCGTTGGTGAATTCGGGGTGGAATTTGTAGATGGCGCTGGTCAGCAGGGTTTCCTGGCGTCGCGCCGGCCAGTACATCGGGTTGAGCGTCACGCCGCCGTAGATCCAGCAGGTGGTGTCGCGGGTGAACTGGGTATTGGGCAACGGCGGCAGGATGAAACTGGCGTGGCCGAGAAAGTCGCGGAACATCTCGATGGTCCGGCCGCCGAAGCTGCTCGGCAAGTCATCGGCCGACACGCCGCCGATCAGGAACTCGGTGATCTTGCGCGGCTCCAGGCTGCGCAGCCAGGAACCGACTTCGTCAACCAGGCCCAGGCCGACGGTATTGGCGGTGATCTTGCGCTGCAGAATCCAGTCCAGCGCTTCGGGGATGGCGACGATGTCGGTCAGCAGGTTGTGCATTTCCAGCACATCAATGTCCCGCTCGCGCATCTTGGTCACGAAGTCGAAATGGTCGCGCTTGGCCTGGGCGACCCACAGCACGTCATCGAACAGCAGTTCGTCGCAGTTGTTGGGGGTCAGCCGCTGGTGGGCCAAGCCTGGGGAGCACACCATGACTTTGCGCAGTTTGCCGGCTTCGGAATGAACGCCGTACTTCACTTTTTCCGTGGTCATTTCAGATCCTCCAGTGGACATGCAATTACAGCGTCAGGAAGCCGTCGTAGAGGCCATAGGCAGCCACCAGGGCGCCAACGATCACTGCGGCGAAAATCAGCTTCTCGACGTTGGTGAATATCGGTTTGCCCAGTTCACGCTTGGCCTTGGCGAACAGGATTGCGCCGGGGGCGTAGAGCAGGGCGGAGAGCAGCAGGTATTTGGTGCCGCCGGCGTAGAGCAGCCAGATCGCGTAGATCAGGGCGACGGCGCCGATGAACAGGTCTTTCTTGCGTTCTTTGAGGGCGTTTTCGTAAGTCTCGCCACGCACTGCCAGCAGCAGTGCGTAAGCTGCCGACCACAAGTACGGCACCAGGATCATCGAGGTGGCAAGGTAGATCAGCGACAGGTAGGTGCTGGCGGAAAACAGCGTGATCACCAGGAACACTTGCACCATTGCGTTGGTCAGCCACAGGGCGTTGACCGGCACGTGGTTGGCGTTTTCCTTGCGCAGGAAGGCCGGCATGGTGTGGTCCTTGGCGGCGGCGAACATGATCTCCGCGCACAGCAACACCCACGACAGCAGTGCCCCCAGCAGCGAAATGATCAAGCCGACACTGATCAGCACCGCGCCCCAGTGGCCCACCACATGCTCCAGCACGGCGGCCATCGACGGGTTCTGCAGCTTGGCCAGTTCCGGCTGGGTCATGATCCCCAGGGACAGCACGTTCACCAGCATCAAAAACAGCAGCACGGTGATAAAGCCAATCACCGTGGCCTTGCCCACATCGGAGCGTTTCTCCGCCCGGGACGAAAAGATGCTCGCGCCTTCGATACCGATGAACACCCACACGGTGACCAGCATCATGTTGCGCACCTGGTTCATCACGCTGCCCAGGTCCGGGTTTTTCACGCCCCAGATGTCAGCGGTGAAAATGTCCAGCTTGAACGCGAACAGCGCGATCAATACGAACAGCACCAGTGGCACCACTTTGGCGACGGTGGTCACCAGGTTGATGAACGCCGCTTCCTTGATCCCGCGCAGCACCAGAAAATGCACGGCCCACAGCAACACCGAGGCGCCAATCACGGCGGCCGGGGTGTTGCCCTCGCCAAAGATCGGGAAAAAATAGCCGAGGGTGCTGAATAGCAGCACGAAATAACCGACGTTGCCCAGCCAGGCACTGATCCAGTAACCCCAGGCCGACGAGAAACCCATGTAGTCGCCGAAACCGGCCTTGGCGTAGGCGTAGACACCGCCGTCGAGGTCCGGCTTGCGGTTGGCGAGGGTCTGGAACACGAACGCGAGGGTCAGCATGCCGACAGCGGTAATCACCCAGCCAATCAACACTGCGCCCACGTCGGCGCTGGCGGCCATGTTTTGTGGCAGGGAGAAGATGCCACCGCCAATCATTGAGCCTACGACCAGCGCAACCAACGCGCCAAGCCTAAGTTTTCCGGGTGAATCAGACATTGTGTGACTCCAATGCAGGAGAGAGAGATCACAGAATAATTCCGTGGGCTAATCAAACAGCTGACTTAGATCACATCATCTGCACATTTCATTATGAATTAATGACTTGGGGGTGAAGGTTCGCAGGCGATGAGAAGCCCGAGGAGGCGCTTTGCAGAGCGCTTCCTCCCTCCTGATTAATCATTTGGTGGTGCATGGATGTATGACGCTAGTTGGTATTTACCAATGTGCAAACTTTTTGAGTAAGGTTTGACGAGTGGTTTATGCTGCACTTATTTAAATTCTAAATACGCCTAAACTTCCTGTTATTACATGCCCTTATGTTATGAAGGCTATGTTCATTAAACTGAATTAGTTGAGTGCGTAGCTGTCAGCTGAAAAATTTAATTCAAGGAATCTTCATGTCCCACCCTGCACAGAAACTTCGGCTCAGTGCCCTGATCGCCCTGGTGGTGGGTTCGATGATTGGCGGCGGGATCTTCTCACTGCCGCAGAACATGGCTGCACGCGCTGGCGCGGGCGCGGTGTTGATCGGCTGGGGAATCACGGCGGTCGGCATGCTGACCCTGGCCTTCGTGTTCCAGACTTTGGCCAACCGCAAGCCCGAGCTGGACTCTGGCGTGTATGCCTACGCCAAGGCCGGGTTTGGCGACTACATGGGGTTCTCCTCGGCCTGGGGTTACTGGATCAGCGCGTGGATGGGCAATGTGGGTTACTTCGTGCTGCTGTTCAGCACCCTCGGCTACTTTTTTCCGGCGTTCGGCGAGGGCAATACGCCGCTGGCCATCGGCTGTGCGTCGCTGTTGCTGTGGGCTGTGCATTTTCTGGTGATGCGCGGGATCAAGGAAGCGGCGTTCATCAACCTGGTGACCACCGTGGCGAAGATCGTGCCGCTGCTGATGTTTATCGTGATTGCCGCCGTGGCGTTCAAGGCGGATATCTTCAGCCGCGATATCTGGGGCCTGGGCAACCCGCAAATGGGCAGTGTGACGGACCAGGTGCGCCACATGATGCTGGTCACGGTGTTCGTATTTATCGGCATCGAAGGTGCCAGCGTTTACTCGGCGCGGGCCGAGAAGCGCGCGGACGTGGGCCGGGCCACCGTGATCGGTTTTCTCGGCGTACTCGCGCTGCTGGTGCTGGTGAATGTGCTGTCCCTGGGGATCATGAGTCAGCCGGAACTGGCGCAATTGCAAAACCCGTCCCTGGCCGGGGTGCTGGAACATATCGTCGGGCGCTGGGGCGCGATATTGATCAGCCTCGGCCTGGCGGTGTCGCTGCTAGGCGCGCTGTTGTCCTGGGCCTTGCTGTGTGCGGAAATCCTCTACGCCACCGCCCAAGACAAGACCATGCCGGCATTCCTGAAGAAGGAAAACGCTAACCAGGTGCCGGTCAACGCCCTGTGGCTGACCAACCTGATGATCCAGGCGTTCCTGGTGATCACGCTGTTTTCCGCCAGCACCTACACCACCCTGATTTACCTGGCGTCATCGATGATTCTGGTGCCCTACCTGTGGTCGGCGGCCTATGCGGTGCTGTTGAGCGGGCGTGGCGAAACCTACGCAGGCGCCCCGCGTCGGCGCATGAAGGATTTGCTGGTGGGCCTGATCGCCCTGGTTTACGCCGTATGGCTGCTGTATGCAGGCGGCCTGAAATACCTGCTGCTCTCGGCGCTGTTGTATGCGCCCGGGGTGATCCTGTTCGCCCAGGCCAAGCGCGAACAGGGCCAGCCGCTGTTCACCGTTGTGGAAAAAGGCATTTTCGGCTGCGTAGTTGCAGGGGCCGGCTTGGCGGCCTATGGGCTGTATAGCGGGGTGTTGTCGTTGTGAGGGCAGTCTGTGCGGGCCTCATCGGGCATAGGTATCTACACAACTGTGTAGCAGCAGCCTACGCTAACCACGATGCGAAGCGAGCCGTTCTTGATCTTGCTCTTGATCTTAAGCGCCCCGTTAAACCACGCTGGCCGGAATTCGATAGTGATTTGGGGGGTAAACCGGCAGGGATGCCGGTTTAGCCGCCCCGCGCCATGGATGGCGCGTGGCGGCGGCCCCCCAAATCACTGTCGGATTACGGGCACACCGAGCTGGGGCGAGGTGCCGAGTGGTGGGGCAAGAGCCCTTTGGTTACTTTGGGGCTCTTTTTGTACGGACCGGACACATGGTGGACACATGTGCGGGGACATAGTTGACACATTATCAATCATAGTCCGGTTTGCTCACGTCGATCGTTCGTAGGAAGTGGTGGCAGAAGTAGACGTTAAAGCGCCCGTCACTTTCAGGGTTAGGCCGAACTGCGATGTGCTGCCCAACCAGCCCCTTGGCGATGCTGAAATAACGTTTTTGAAAGCGAAATCGGCTGTGATAAACCTTGGCCAGCACATCATCTGGCCCATATTCAAACTCCGATAGCTGCTGCGGATAAGCCCAGGGGCTCGCTCGATACCGGTCCATAGGCACCTTGTAGTCCAGTGCTTGGTGAGGGCGTTTTAAGTTATAGACCTCACGCCATTGATCAAACGCTGTTTGAGCATCCTTGATCGTGGAGAATTGACGCCCATCAAGCACCTCCGCTTTGAGTGAACGATGGAAACGCTCAATCTTTCCATTGGTTTGAGGGTGATAAGGACGACTGAAGCTGATCCTGATCCCCAGGCGAATCAACCAGATACTTAGTTCTGTGATTTCCCCAGGATTGCGTGGCGAGCCCCATGGCGGTCCATTGTCAACGTTGATGCGAGCCGGTAAACCAAAGCGCTGGAATACCTCGATCATCTTTTCCTTCACGGTGACTCCACGCTCGTTATCACAAGCTTGAATCGCCAAATTGAATCGTGAGTGATCGTCCAACAACGTCAGGGGATGGCATCGGCCTTCTTGCGTTGGGAAGTGCCCTTTGAAATCCATCTGCCAAAGATCGTTAGGTGCATCGTGTTCAAATCTCAGCTTTGCTTCTTGTTCCTTCTGAACAGGCTGAATCAACCCGTGTCGGTGCAGAACATTGGTGACAGTGCTAGGAGCAATCTGCTTTTTTAAGAGGCTGCTGATTGTGCGTCCGCCCCAAGCTGGATGTGCTTGCCTAAGCGCTATGACTTCCGCTTCCAGAGCTGGCGCGGTTAGCTTTGGGCTAGTTACAGGTTTTCGGGACTTCTCCTGCAGTCCAGACTGCCCCTGCACTTCATAGCGTTTCAACCACTTGTAGGCCGTTTGCGGGCTGATACCGAATCGTCGACACAACTCACGTTTATTGCTGCCGGGTTGCCGTGCTAAAGCAACGAACTCTTCTTTCAGGCTCATGGCGTCTCTCGTGGTCCAGGGCATGATGGCTTTCCGGCGAAGTGGGTTCGCCAAAAGTGTCCACCATGTCCCCGCACACCCGTCAACTATGTGTCCGGTCCGTACAGGCTCTTTTCCAAAGTGACCCGCCGTCAGGGCGGAACCCTAAGCCGCCGTTACCGCAGCAACGGATATGTACTCGCCCTGATCCGACATTCTGGTCGGCTGTCAGGCCGCCATCGGGGGCAAGCCCCCTCCCACATTTGGAGCGCGGGGCGGCAGTTAGAGAGGCTTCGGCTGCTGAGCCGTCACAGGTTTAGGGCCGCGCGAAAGTTGTGTAGATACCTATGCTCATCGGGGGCAAGCCCCCTCCCACACTTTGAATTGTGAATACCGTCAAATGTGGGAGGGGGCTTGCCCCCAATGGCGCTCTTCCAGTCACCACTGAGGCCGGTGCGCCCCCAGTTCGCCAGCGGGCAAATCCCACTGCAGTGGCGCGCCGCTGATGCTCAGCGGCGCCAGCAAGCGATGCGCCTGGCCCCAGGCAGTCTGCTCAACCACCAGGCCTTGATCACGCGTATCTTCGGCCCGCAGCGGCGGTTGCTCCGGCACTTGCCCTGCCTCCACCAGCAATTTCGCCGTGCGTGCCAACGACAGGCGCGCCGACCCGCCCCGGCCGCAGGCCAGGCGCTCGGTCAAGGCCCGGATTGCGCTGGCGGCCATCAGGTACCCGGTGGCGTGATCCAGCGCCTGCACCGGCAACGGCAGCGGTTTATTCGCGTGCTTCCAGGCCATGCCCGCATCGGCAATGCCGCTGCTCATCTGCACCAGGCTGTCGAAGCCGCGACGGTTACGCCACGGGCCGCTCCAGCCATAGGCGTTGAGGCTGACGTCAATAAGGCCCGGCGCGATGCGTTGCAGGGCGTCGACCGAATAGCCCAACTGCTCTAACGCATCGGCGCGGTAACCGTGGAGCAACATATCGGCGTCCTTGAGCAACGCTTCGAATACCTGCCGGCCTTCGGGGCTTTTCAGATCCAGCCGCGCGCAGCGCTTGCCCAGGGTCATTTCCGGCACCACGCCGGGCTCGTCCCAGGTCGGCGAGTCGATGCGCAGTACATCGGCACCCAAACCCGCGAGAAAACGACTGGCAACGGGGCCGGCCAATACGCGGGTCAAGTCCAGCACCTTGATACCGGCCAGTGGGCGCGCAGGCGAACCGAGCCAGGGTTTATCGATGCCGCTGTCGAAGACCTGGCGCTGTATCAGCTCTTCGGTATTCACGGCCAAGCCCTGTGGATGCTGCTGCCAGGCGTGCCACGAACGCATCTGCGCCGCGCAACCGCCCGCGTCGACAATCGCCTGTTCCAGTTCAGCCGAGTTCCATTTGGCAACGTGACGCGCCATTTGCGTACGCTCAGTGACCCTGCCCAACACCCGTTCGGCCGCCGCGCGGTGATGAGGCGCATTGGTGTGCAAGCGAATCCAGCCGTCGGCGCTGGCGTAGTCACCGGCTATCGGGTCCCACAGCGGGGGCACCTGCCAACCCAGCGGGCGAATCGATGAGGCAAACCAGAATGAGGCGAGGCGACGGTCCACGCTGACGCTTGGCAAGCGCGCGGTCTGTTGCCGGATAAGCTCGGCGACGGCCTGGCCGGCGGCGCCGATGCTGGCGGCGGCCAGGTCAGTCACGGCGAAGGCCGAGGGCAGGGCGCCGGGCTCGTTCAGAGGCAGCGGGGTGTGCGGTAGATCGAGTGCCGCTTGGATGGGTGTCAGCAGGTCAGTCATCTAAGGCCCTCCGTGAGAGAAGGGCCACTATAGAAGATCGTCAGGCCGGTGTGACAACCCCCGGCACCAACGGCAGTTCGATACTGGCGACAAAGCCGCCGTCGGCATGATTGGCCAGGATCAGGTTGCCGCCATGGCGTTCGGCGGCGCGACGGGCGATCGCCAGGCCCAGGCCGTGACCTTGCGCTGTCTGGCCCGGGGCGCGGTAGAACGGCTCGCCCAGTTGGCTCAGATGCTCGGCTTCAACGCCGGGGCCATGGTCGCGCACGCTGATCAAAATGCGCTCGCCGCGCTGCTGTGCCTGCAGCTCGATGGGCTGGCCGGCCGGGTTGAAACGCTGGGCATTGCGCAGCAGGTTATCCACGGCGCGTTCGATCATGGTCGGCCAGCCTTTGAGGTGCAGGTCGGGTTCAGTGCTCAGTTGCACGGCTTGCTCGGGCGCGCTGAGCTGGGCGTCCTTTTGCAGCGTCTGGAGCAACAGGTTGAGGTCGACCTCTTCGGCGCTGGCGTTGTCGGCATCCACCCGGGCCAGTACCAGGATCTCACTGATCAGGGCTTCCAGGCGGTCACACTCGCGGGTCAGGCGCGGCCACAGTTTTTCCCGTTCTTCGGGGCTGGCGCGCTCGGCCAGCGCCAGGGCGATACGCAAGCGGGCCAGGGGCGAACGCAGTTCGTGGGAAACGTCGCGCAGCAGTTGGCGCTGGCTGGCGATCAGGCTCTGCAGGCGGGCGCCCATGCGGTTGAAGTCGGTGGCCAGCACGCCGAATTCATCGCGGCGGTTGGCCAATTGCGCCAGGCTGTTCTGCTGGTACGTGGCTTGGCCCAGGTCATGCACCGCGCCGCGCAGTCGGCTCAGCGGACGGGTGATGGACAATGTCACCAACAGGCTGAACAGGGTCAGCACCACCAGGGCAATGGCCAGGGCGCTGAACGGCCACAGCAGGCTGCTGCGGTGCCAGGCATCGAGTTCCGGATGCGGAATGCGGTAAATCAGCAGGTAGGTGTCGCCGGTTTTTTCGCTGGTGTACTCGGCGGTCAGGCGCCGCCAGGGCAGGTGGCCGTCCTGGCTGTCATTCTGCCGGGCTTCGAAGGCCGCGGCGCGGCGCGGGAAGGTGCCGCGTACCACCGGCTCGCCGCCTTCGTTCAGCACTTGCACGTCAATGTGATACTGGCGCTTGCGTTGCTGCAGCAACTCCTGGGCAGCGTCTTCGCCTTGGGCTTCGTAGAGTTGCGTCCACTCTTGCGCCAGGTTGTTGAGACCGGGGTGACGGCTGAGAATCCAGGCGTCCTGGTTCAGCATATGCCCAAGCAGGATCGACAATCCGGCAACCAGGGCGATGGCCAACCAGAAACTCGCCAGGATGCGCCAGAACAGTGAACGCACGGGAAACCCTCAAATAGGAAAAGCCCAGTGGCGGGGCCACTGGGCTGGGAGCATTAACGCGAGGGCATTATTGCGCTTTTTGCGGTTGTTGCGCTTTCCAGGCCTGGAATTCTTTCCATTCGGCACGACGCTGCTCTTGCTGCTTGACGATCTCGTCGAACTTCTTCTGCTGGTCGGGTTTGAGCACGGCGCGGATGTCGGCCTGGGTTTTCTGCTTGCCGGCGGCGATCTCGTCCTGCATGGCTTTCTGGTCAGCGGCTGGCAGTTTGGCCAAGTACTTTTGGGTCAGGTCTTTGCGAGCGTGCCATTGGTCACCCATCAGCTTGCGGATCTGCTCGCGTTGTTCCTTGCTCAAATCCAACTGGCTGAACGGGCCACCTTTACCACGCGGGCCATGTTCACCGTGGCCTGGGCCACCCATCATATGGCCTTCCGGGCCGCCCATCGGGCCTGGACCTTCGGGCATGGCGGCCATGGCGACGGTAGGCAGTGCGGCGGCGAACATCAAAGCGATAAGGGTCTTGCGCATGGGGATTCTCCTGTCTCTATTCCGGTGAGTCCGGATGTGAGTAGATTACCCAGGACAAGGTCAGCGGCCGTCAGGGGAGGGTAAAGGTTTGGTAAGGGTGAGGCGGCGGCCCCGATCGTTCCCACGCTCTGCGTGGGAATGCATCCCGTGACGCTCCGCGTCACCCAAGCGCAAGGCGGGACGCAGAGCGTCCGGGCGGCGTTCCCACGCGGAGCATGGGAACGATTATTCAAGGGGCGTAGTAGTAACCACGGCTGCGCAGCGCCACGATCCGCGGACGGCCGTCCGGGTGTGGGCCGATTTTCTTGCGCAGGTTGCTGACGTGCATGTCCAGGCTGCGATCGTACAGGGTCAACTTGCGGCCCAGGGCGATTTGCGCCAGCTCCTGTTTATCCAGCGGTTCGCCGGGCTGGCGCAGCAAGGCTTCGAGCAGGCGGCTTTCGGAGACGGTCAGGGTAAATTCCTGTGCGTCGATGCTGACCACGCCGCGCACCGGGCTGAAGCACAAGTCGCCCAGTTCCAGTTGGGTCGACACGGCTGCCGGATGACTGCGGCGCAGCACGGCACGCAAGCGAGCGGTGAGTTCGCGCGGATCGCAAGGCTTGGCCAGGTAATCGTCGGCGCCCAGTTCCAGGCCGAGGATGCGGTCCAGGGGTTCGCCCCGGGCCGAGAGCATCAGCACCGGCAACTCCGGGTGGTCGTTGCGCAGTTGCTTGAGCAACTCCAGGCCGCTGCCGTCGGGCAGCATCACGTCGAGCACCACCGCCGCCGGGGCGGTTTCGGCCAGGGCCTTGCGGGCACTGGAGCCGTCGTGGCAGGCGCGTACCTGGAAACCTTCCTGGCTCAGCCAACTGGTCAGCAGCTCACAGAGCTCCTGGTCATCATCTATCAGTAACAGCTCGCTCATGACTCACTCAATTTAGCCATTGTCGACGACGACGGTGCCCACCGCTGGCAAAGATGCCGCACAGCAAGGCGATCAGGGCGACGCCCGCGCCGGTGACAAACCATTGCTGCTGCTCGGTCAGCCATCGGGTCAAGGCACCGCCTTGTGTCTCTTTGAGTTGCTGGGCCAGGCGTTGGTTCTCCTGGCGCAAACGACTCAGTTGCGCGCTTTCACGGGTAGCCTGCGTGCTTTGCAGTTGCTTGCTCAGCGCTTCGCGTAGCCCTTCGCTTTCTTTCAAACGTTGCTGCAATTCGGTGATCTGGCTGCCGGCACTCAAGGACAGAGGCGTGGAGCTGCCGCTGCTCGAGGACTCTTCAGCGTGGGCCGTCGCCCCGATCGTAAACACTGCCAACAGACACAACTGACGTAAGCGCATCGGAACTCCTGATTCCACACGGATATTCAGAACGTTGTCGGCAGGTTACCGGGAATGATGAGCCAGCGGGTTGGCGCCGAACCGTTTGGGTTCGGCGCCACCGGGGTCACGGCAGGACTTGCTTGAACGGCTTGATCACGACATCGGCGTAGACGCCCGCCGCCACATAAGGATCAGCCTTGGCCCACGCCTGGGCATCGGCCAGAGAGGCGAACTCGGCAACGATCAGGCTGCCAGTGAAACCCGCTTCGCCCGGCTCGTTGCTGTCGGTGGCCGGGTGCGGGCCGGCCAGTACGATGCGGCCTTCGGTTTGCAGCTGCTTGAGGCGCTCGACGTGGGCCGGGCGCACGCTCAGGCGTTTTTCCAGCGAGTTGGCAACATCGGTGGCAATGATGGCGTAGAGCATGTCAGTCCTCGGTTTTCGGCGTGGTGGCGGCAGAGTCATGCAGGTGACGCGACAGGTAGATACCTTGGCCGACCAGGAACAGCAGGGTCATGGCCAGACTGCCGAACACCTTGAAGTCGACCCAGTATTCCTGAAAGGTGAAGGCCACGAACAGGTTGGCGGCACCGCAGAAGATGAAAAACACGATCCAGGCCACGTTCAGGCGCACCCAGATCGGGTCCGGCAGGGTCAGCGCGTGGCCCATGATCCGCTTGATCAGCAGGCGATCACCAATGAAGTGGCTGCCGATGAACACCAGGGCGAACAGCCAGTTGACCACCGGGGCTTTCCATTTGAGGAAGGTTTCGCTGTGGAAGGCCAGGGTCAGGCCGCCGAACACCAGGCAGGCAATGAGGGTCAGCCATTGGCTTTTTTCCAGCTTGCGCTGGGATATGAAGATGGCGCCGTACACCACGATGGAGCTGATGATCAGCGCGGCGGTGGCGCTGTAGATGCCGCCGAACGAGAGTTGGTGACCGGCGATGTCGATGACCCTGGGGTCGAGTTTGGTAACGATGAAAAACAGCAACAGCGGGATGAAGTCGATGAATTGTTTCACAGTAAGAGCCAGAAGCTGGATGTGGCGGCATAATAACAAACATCCTTGGTTGCGATAGCGCCAGCTGACTTGAGGTTACACACTCCCGTGAATGTTGATTTGCACTGCCACAGCACGGCCTCCGACGGCGCCCTGGCGCCTGCGGTACTGGTTGCGCGTGCGTTTGAAAAAGGCGTGCGAGTCCTCGCGTTGACCGACCACGACACCCTCGAAGGCCTCGATGAGGCCCGCGCGGCGGCCCAGGCCTTGGGCATGCAGCTGGTCAACGGCGTGGAATTGTCCTGCACCTGGGGCGGCGCCACCATTCATGTGCTCGGCTACGGTTTCGAGCAAAACGCCCCGGCCCTGGTGGCGGCCATCGCCCGATTGCACGATGGCCGCTGGCTGCGGTCCGAAGAAATAAGCCGCAAGCTCAGCCTCAAAGGCATGCCTGGCGCCCTCGACGGCGCTCGGGCTATCCAGCAGGCGTTGGGCGACAGCGGTAATGCACCGGCCCGTCCGCACTTCGCCGACTGGATGGTGCAGGCAGGTTTCGTCAAGGACCGCGCCGAAGCCTTCCGTAAATGGTTGGGCGCGGGCAAGTTGGGCGATGTGAAGCAACATTGGCCGACCCTGGAGGACACCGTCCAGACCCTGCGGGACGCCGGGGCCTGGGTCAGCCTGGCGCATCCCTGGCATTACGATTTCACCCGCAGCAAGCGCCGCAAGCTGATCAGTGACTATATTGGAGCGGGCGGCCACGCGATCGAAGTGGTCAACGGGCATCAACCCGCCGAGCAGGTCGGCAGCCTGGCGATCCTTGCCCGCGAATTTGGTCTGCTGGTCAGTGCCGGCAGTGATTTTCATGGCCCAGGCGGCTGGTCCGAGATCGGCGAGTATCGCCAGGTTCCGCAAGACCTGCCGCTGTTGTGGGGGCGATTCAAGCATGACCCCATTATTGCCACCGTCTGAACAGGTAGAGCTCGTGAGTCAATTCTTCCAGATTCATCCGGAAAACCCCCAGGCGCGCCTGATCAAACAGGCCGTGGAAATCATTCGCGCCGGCGGCGTGGTGATCTATCCAACTGATTCGTCCTACGCCATTGGTTGCCAGATCGGCGACAAGGGTGCGGTCGAGCGCGTAAGACGTCTGCGCCAACTGGATGACAAGCACAACTTTGCGCTGATCTGCAGCGACTTGTCCCAGCTTGGGCTGTTCGCCAAGGTCGACACCGGCACCTTCCGCTTGCTCAAGGCGCATACGCCAGGGCCGTACACCTTCATTCTCAATGCTACCCGCGAAGTACCGCGCCTGTTGCTGCACCCGAAAAAACGCACCATCGGCCTGCGTGTGCCGGAACACCCGATCGCCCTGGCACTGCTGGCCGAGCTGGGCGAGCCGCTGATGAGCGTGTCGCTGATCCTGCCCGGCGAAACCGAGCCGCTGTATGACCCTTACGAAATGCGCCGCCTGTTGGAAAAACACGTCGACTTGATCATCGACGGTGGCTACGGCGGCAACAAAGCCTCCACCGTGATCAACCTGGCCGATGGCGAGCCGCAAGTGGTGCGTGTAGGGTGCGGCGACCCGACGCCGTTCATGGTCGAGGCCTGAATGTCGGTCGTGGAAACCGTCGATTCCCAGGCGGGGGCCCAGCAGGAACTGCCCTTCGCGATGGTCTATGGCCAGGCGGTCCTGGAAATGCCCCTGGACCTGTACATCCCGCCGGACGCCCTGGAAGTCTTCCTTGAAGCCTTCGAAGGCCCGCTGGACCTGCTGCTGTACCTGATTCGCAAACAGAACATCAACATCCTCGATATTCCCGTGGCGGAAATCACCCGGCAGTACATGGGCTATGTCGAATTGATGCAGTCGGTGCGCCTGGAGCTGGCCGCCGAATACCTGGTGATGGCCGCCATGCTCGCCGAGATTAAGTCGCGCATGCTGCTGCCGCGCGCAGAGACGGTCGAGGCCGAAGAAGATGACCCGCGCGCCGAACTGATCCGCCGCCTGCAGGAATACGAGCGCTTCAAGGCGGCCGCCGAAGGGATCGACGGTTTGAGCCGCGTAGGCCGCGATGTGGTGGTGCCCAAGCTGGATGCCCCGGAAGCCCGCGCGCGCAAACTGTTGCCCGACGTGAGCCTGGAAGAGTTGCTGATGTCCATGGCCGAGGTGCTGCGCCGTGGCGATATGTTCGAAAGCCACCAGGTCAGCCGCGAAGCCCTGTCCACCCGCGAGCGCATGAGCGATGTGCTGGAGCGTCTCAAGGGCGGCGGGTTTGTGCCGTTTGTCGAGCTGTTCACCGCAGAGGAAGGGCGCCTGGGCGTGGTGGTGACCTTCATGGCGATCCTGGAGCTGGTCAAGGAGTCCTTGGTCGAGCTGGTCCAGAATGAGCCGTTTGCGGCTATCCATGTGCGGGCGCGAGCCGAATAACGAGCTGAATCGATGAATCTGACTGAACCCCGCGAACTGGCACCCTTGCTGGAAGCCTTTCTCCTGGCCTCGGGCAAGCCGCAATCTTTGGAGCGCCTGTTCGAACTCTTTGAAGAGGCCGAACGTCCCGAACCGCCGGTGTTCAAGAAGGCGTTGGAGATCCTGCGCAAATCTTGTGACGGTCGCGCCTTTGAATTGCGTGAAGTGGCGTCGGGTTATCGGCTGCAGATCCGCGAGAAATTTTCCCCTTGGGTGGGGCGCTTGTGGGAAGAACGCCCGCAGCGTTATTCACGGGCGATGCTGGAGACCATGGCGTTGATCGCCTATCGCCAGCCGATCACTCGGGGCGAGATCGAAGATGTGCGGGGCGTGGCGGTCAACAGCCATATCGTCAAGACGTTGCTGGAGCGCGAGTGGATCCGCATCGTCGGTTACCGTGACGTGCCCGGCAAACCGGCGATGTTCGCCACCACCAAAGTGTTCCTCGACCACTTCAACCTGAAGAACCTCGACGACCTGCCGCCGCTGGCCGAACTGCGCGAGATGGAAGCCGAACCGGTGCTCGACTTCGACGACGCGCCGGTGCCGGCCAGCTTGCAGGAACTGGCCGACGCCAGCGCCGAGCCGGAAGAGCCGAAAGACGAAACCAGTTTCCATACATTGCTGTTGGAACTGGACGACATGGAGCAGGGCATCAAGACCGATTTTGATGATGTGCTGCGCGATGGCGCCGTCGAGCCTGAAACCCAGGTGAACGTTGAGCCCGAGCCTGACGTCGAAGAAGACATCCTCGGTGTTGCCGATGCCCGGGAAAAACTGCTGGCCGCCGTCGCCGCCCTCGAACAGCCGCCGTTGAGCGACGAGGAAGATGAAGCCCGGGCGCTGGCCGAAGCCATCGAAAACGAACGCCGCCAGTTGGAAGACTGACGGGGATCAAATGTGGGAGGGGGCTTGCCCCCGATAGCCATAGGTATCTACACAACTTTTGGCGTGGCCTGAACCTGTGACGGCTCGGGAGCCGAAGCCTCTCTAACTGATGCTCCGCGACCTAAATGTGGGAGGGGGCTTGCTCCCGATGGCGGCCTGACAGCCGACTAGGATGTTGGATCAAGGCGAGTACATATCCGTTGCTGCGGTAACGGCGGCTTAGGGTTCCGCCCTTACGGCGTCTCACTTTTGAAAAGCGCAAAAGTAAGCAAAACGCTCTTGCCCCACCACTCGGCACCTCGCCTAGGCTCGGTGTGCCCGTAATCCGACATTGATTTGGGGGGCCGCCGCCACGCGCCATCCATGGCGCGGGGCGGCTAAACCGGCCTCCCTGCCGGTTTACCCCCCAAATCACTGTCGAATTCCGGCCAGCGTGGTTTAACGGGGCGCCTAAGATCAAAAGCAAGATCAAGAGCGGCTCGCTTCGCATCGTGGTTACTTAGGCTGCTACAGAGTTGTGTAGATACCTATGCCCCGATAGCGGTGTGTCAGCCAGCCTATGCATCAACTGACCCACTGCCATCGGGGGCAAGCCCCCTCCCACATTGGATTTGCATCGCTTGGGAGAAAGCATGAGCTCAACCAAAGACCCCTGCATCAGCATCTGCAAGTTCAGCGATGACATCTGCGTCGGCTGTGGCCGCAGCAAGCGCGAAATCCGTGCCTGGAAGAAACTCGACAAAGTCGACAAGCGCACGGTGCTGGCCGAAGCCGAGCTGCGCCTGCTGGCCCTGGGGGCCACCGGCCGGCGGAAAAGCAAATGATTGTGCCAGGATCGGCTAGTCTCTGATGCGCAACGCGCGGCATGCGCGTATGATTCGCGACCCTTTGCCGAGCTATTCGGCCAAAGCCCCGCTTTCAACACTCTTCAGGCCACGCCTGAATCGACCCACCGGGAGGTGCTTAAGATGAACGACAAAGACCAGAACGACAGCCAGGAAATCGGCCCAGCAGGCGAAAAACTGCAAAAGGTGCTGGCGCGTATCGGCGTGGGCTCGCGCCGCGACGTCGAAGCCTGGATCACCCAGAAGCGCATCAAGGTCAACGGCGTCGAGGCTACCCTTGGCCAGCGCGTCGACCTGCACGATGCAATCACCATCGATGGCAAAGTCATCAAGCGTGAAGAGGCGGCCGAATCGGTACGCCGCGTGATCATGTACAACAAGCCCGATGGCGAGATCTGCACCCGTGACGACCCGGAAGGCCGTCCGACCGTGTTCGACAAGATGCCCAAGCCCAAAGAGGGCCGCTGGATCAACATCGGTCGCCTCGACATCAACACCACGGGCTTGCTGATGTTCACCACCGACGGTGAGTTGGCCAACCGCCTGATGCACCCGTCCTACGAGATGGACCGTGAATACGCCGTGCGTGTACGCGGTGAAGTCGATGACGAGATGATCGAACGCCTCAAGGCCGGCGTAGTGCTGGAAGACGGCCCGGCCAAGTTCACCGACATCAAGCAGGCGCCAGGTGGCGAAGGGTTCAACCACTGGTACCACTGCGTGGTGATGGAAGGCCGTAACCGCGAAGTGCGCCGGCTGTGGGAATCCCAGGGTCTGGTGGTCAGCCGCCTCAAGCGCGTGCGTTTCGGCCCAGTGTTCCTGAACTCCGACCTGCCGATGGGCCGCTGGCGCGAAATGAGCCAGTACGAAGTCGACATTCTCAGTGCCGAAGTTGGCCTGACGCCAGTGGCCATGCCGCAGATGAACGCCAAGAGCAAAGACAAGCTTGAGCGTATGCAGCGTAAGTCGTCGCGCCCGGTGGCCCGTACCGAACGCGTTGCGCGCACCGTGCGCCCGGCGTTGAACGCTCCGGCCACTGGTGGTCGCATCTCGCGTGAGCCGCAGATCGAAGGTGAGCGTCGTCCAACCGCGCCATCGCGTCAGGAAGGTGACCGCGCGCCACGTACGCCGCGCCCAGCCCCAACCGGTGGTCGCAGCAACCGTGGTGAAGCGGAGCGCCCCGCTGACAACGCCAGCACCAAGCGTCCAGCCAAGCCAGCGGCTAACAAGCGCCCTGGGCCGAAACTGGTAGCGGACGAGCCGTCGGGCAAGCGCCGTGGCGCGCCGGCCGGTTCCGGTCAGCGTCCTGGTTTTGGTCGCAAGAAGCCGCAGTGATGTTTTAAGCGCTGCACAAAAAACGCCAACCTTCGGGTTGGCGTTTTTTTTGATTTAAATTTGAAATACAGTCAACTGTGGGAGGGGGCTTGCTCCCGATAGCGGTGTATCAGCTTGCATAAGTATCGGCTGAACCACCGCAATCGGGAGCAAGCCCCTCCCACATTTGGGTCTCCAGTGTTTTCGAGACCGGTGTTCAGAACGCAAACGTCCCATCAAACACCGGCTTGTCATCCAGCGCCAACACCCCGCTGGCAAAGATCAAGTCCAGGTGATGGCTGCCTTTCTGCCCGCCACCCAACCCCAGGTGCAAGCCGCAATGGCGCTCTTCAAAGCCTGCGTTGCGCGCATACAAATCCTTCACGCCTTCATTGGTGCCAATCCCCAACTCCTCCACACGGCGGTTGGACGGGTTGGCATTCAGGTACTTGTTGAAGTCATCCGCCAGCCCCGGCACGTCGCTGGCCACGCTGCAGATGGTGGAGTTCTCGATCCACAGTTCCAGGGGTGACTCCAGCACGCCGTATTTGCGCGCAAAGGGGATGGTGCTGAGAAACGTGCCGACAAACCGCACTTGCCCGTTGATGGCTTCGCTGTGGGTAGCGATCTCGCCAGGGGCCAGGTCGTGGTTGCCGACGCCGTTGATATTGGTCCACTTTTTGATGCTGCTCATCGGTGCTTCAAGGCGTGAGCCGTGCTTGTCGGTGAAGCTCAGCACGCTGGCCTCGGACATGCGCCGGATCAACGTGGCGTTGAGGTCGGCGATACGCTGCGGTTCGACGCTGAAGGTATCGTAGAAGTAGTCGCCGTAGTCCTTGAACAGCAGCGACTTTTTCCAATGTTCGGCCATGACGCCGTGCAACGCTCGGATGAAGTCCGGGCCTTCGGCACGCGGGTTGGGCAGGGTCGAGGAATCGTAGAGAAACAGGTACAGGTCGCAGGCTTCGATGGCCTGGGCCAGGGTTTCGCTGGCGCTCAGGTCCAGGCGCTGCACCTGGAAATTGAAACGGGCGGCGCTGCCTTGGGTGATTGCCTGGGCGATGGCGTCGTAGCGTTCGGTATGGCCCAGCAGCACGGTAGGGCGGTTCACGCCCTGAAGGGCCGGGTGGTGAGCGAGGTAGTAGAGAAAATGTTCGACAGCGCGGGCCTTGTCCATGACGAGTGTCCTTCTGTGCCTTGGGTAAGGGGGCAGGTGCCGTGCACGGCACCTGCCGGATGCCTGCCGGGTATTAGAAAGGCCACATCGCGGTGCCAAATGGCACAACGGCATCAGCTTGCATCATTTCAACGGCGGCCTCATGGGTCGGCGCTTCAAACCAATCGTCAAGTTGCAGTTCAGTTTCCAGGTCTTTTTCCAGTGCTTGCATGGTGTATCTCCTAGAGGACGTTGTTTGAGAACGGCTTGCCAGCGGCTCGCAGGCAAGTGAAGAGAACCTAGGAGAGAGTGTTTCAAAATGCAAAATATTTATTGACACGGTTTCATTTGGATTTTTTCTTCGGTTTTTTTGACGCTATTTTTTATTCAGGTAAAACAGCGGATTGGCTGAACCGATTCTTCAGACGAGTCTGACTGACAATTTTCCGTAAACCGTCATTTGAGCCTGACCGTAAAGCCAATTTTCCGCTGCGTAACGTTAAGTTTACGTGGTCGGCCTTCGCGCTTTGGGTGCAAATCCCCTGTAAGGAATACCTGACAGATTGTCGGGTGCACGTTCGTGGTGCGTGCCGAAGCTGTCGAGCGGTGTACAATGCGCCGCGTTTTACTGTGACCCCCTCTTGCGTATCCACGCAAAGGCCAAGACCCAGGGTGTATCCGCCCTGATCACTCCGTCCGGCCACGAGCCAGACGGGTTCGATTTCGTCACAGATAAAAACAAACAGGTGACGCATGACCGCTAGAAAGACGCTGTACTCCTGGTGCCTGCGCTGGGGTTTGAGCGGCGCTGCTTGAGTCGGTAATTCAAGGCAGCAACCTGCATTCAACCTCTTCAAACCTTGCGTGAGACCTTTTTCATGAGTGGACCCCATTCCTCTTCAGGCGAGCTGAAACGCGGCCTGAAAAATCGGCATATCCAGTTGATCGCCCTCGGTGGCGCCATCGGCACCGGCCTGTTCCTCGGCTCGGCCGGGGTACTTAAGTCTGCCGGCCCATCGATGATCCTGGGCTATGCCATCTGCGGCTTTATCGCCTTCATGATCATGCGCCAGCTCGGCGAAATGATCGTCGAAGAGCCGGTCGCCGGTTCCTTCAGCCATTTTGCCCACAAGTATTGGGGCGGTTTCGCCGGTTTCCTGTCGGGCTGGAACTGCTGGATCCTGTACATCCTGGTGGGGATGTCGGAGCTGACCGCAGTCGGCAAATACGTGCACTACTGGTGGCCGGAGATTCCGACCTGGGTCTCGGCGGCGGCGTTCTTCGTGCTGATCAACCTGATCAACCTGGCCAACGTCAAAGTCTTCGGTGAAGCCGAGTTCTGGTTCGCGATCATCAAGGTAGTGGCCATCGTCGGCATGATTGCCCTGGGCAGCTACCTGCTGGTCAGTGGCAGCGGTGGTCCGCAAGCTTCGGTGAGCAACCTGTGGGACCACGGCGGCTTCTTCCCCCATGGCGTGGGCGGGTTGGTGATGGCCATGGCGATCATCATGTTTTCCTTCGGTGGCCTGGAAATGCTCGGGTTTACCGCCGCCGAAGCGGACCAGCCACGCACCGTGATCCCCAAGGCGATCAATCAGGTGATCTACCGCATCCTGATTTTCTACATCGGCGCGTTGGTGGTGCTGTTGTCGCTGACGCCGTGGGACAGCCTGCTGGCCACCCTTAATGCGTCGGGCGATGCCTACAGCGGCAGCCCTTTCGTGCAAGTGTTCTCAATGCTGGGCAGCAACACCGCCGCGCATATTCTCAACTTCGTGGTATTGACGGCGGCGCTGTCGGTTTACAACAGCGGCACCTACTGCAACAGCCGCATGCTGTTGGGCATGGCCGAGCAGGGTGACGCGCCGAAAGCGCTGGCCAAGATCGACAAGCGTGGGGTGCCGGTGCGTTCGATCCTGGCGTCGGCGGCCGTTACGCTGGTAGCGGTGTTGATGAACTACTTCATCCCGCAACACGCGCTGGAGTTGCTGATGTCGCTGGTAGTGGCCACGTTGGTGATCAACTGGGCGATGATCAGCTTCTCCCACATCAAATTCCGTCAGCACATGGACCGCACTGGCCAGGTGCCGCTGTTCAAGGCGCTGTGGTACCCATATGGCAACTGCGTCTGCCTGGCGTTCGTGGTGTTTATCCTGGTGATCATGCTGATGATTCCGGGTATCCAGGTGTCGGTGTATGCGATCCCGGTGTGGGTGGCGTTTATGGCTCTGTGCTATTGGTTGAAAAACAAGCGTAAGGCGCACGCTGCCCACGCTGCCTTGGCTACGCCGCAGACGGTACTGGAGTAGGCCCATTGCCTTGAATAAAGAACCCGGCTTATCGCCGGGTTTTTTGGTGTCCGGTAAACCGGATGAATTAACGCTTGTTACAGACAAAGGCAAACAGTTGCATAAAGAATTATTGGCGCCGAGCAACGATCCCAGCAATGTCCTGCTGGCGGGCCAGTGCCAGACGCGCATCTGGCACCCCCTTGCCTGAGTCTTGCGTTCGATCGTGATGGGGCAGGGGCGTGCTTAGCGTCTTCCTTGGAGTCCAAACATTCCTGCGGGAACGATTACTCAGATAGCACTCACTCAGCGTTGAGATTCATCTGTTCGCGACGGGGAGTTCACCATGTTCGATATGTCACGTTTTACCCCACAGGTCATAAACCCAACCGTGTCTTTGCCGCTGGCCCACCAGAGCCATACCCTCACCGAAAACGCTCAGGTGGAAGCCAATTTAGGGCGGTTCGCGAGTGAGAGCACAGCCGCTCACAAAACGATTGATAGGTTACTGGCCAGCCTCATCAGGCTATTTACTTTGGTTGAGGGCAGTGAGCTGAAGGCCACTGCCAAAATGTTCAGCAGCTACTCCTCTGACGTCCCAAACTTTGGAGTGATCGGCCAGTTGGCGGCGGGTGGTTTCAACCGTATCCTCGATGAGGCACGTCAGGGTAGCCCTCGCATGCACTGTGCGGATGAAGAACCGCTGACATTGCGAGAAAAGGCTACCGCGTTTTTTAACCTGAGCAATTCAGCGTATTTCAGGGAAACCTTGGAGCGCATCCACGGCTCAAGTGAACTGAAAAGTCAGGTTGCCGATATTATCGATGTGCCTTATCTGGAGTCCAAGGCGTTCGGACCGGCTCGTGGTAGTACCCAGGAGCATCCGCTACCCGAACAGCTGATGCTTTATACCTTCAGCAATGAAAACACTGAGGATGCGTCACGCAATCCGCACCTTTATGAATCCATCAAGGAAGTAAACGGTCGCACGGTCGTGAGTAACCCGGCAAAAGCCGGTGGCAGCTTGACCAAAGTGCAGAACGACTTCCGTGAAGCGGCGCCGCTGGCGAATAAAGTCTGGGCGACAGCCGCCGACCTTAAAGCCGACAACCGCCTGAGCTCGCGTGAACTTGATTTTGCCCGTCTGAACCCGCGCAACCGCGTAGACCGAGATGACGGGCAATTTGGTTACCAGGGGCCAGTTAAAAGCCAGGCGACCCTGCCGTTGGCGCACCTTGTCGTTCCTCGGGGCAACGGCTTCGCGGTCTGGCGGGTCAAGCAAGACAGCGGCTTTGCCAAAGACGCGGCTTTGCAGGACAAACCGATCGTGGCGGGGCCCTCCGGAACCACCGACCGTTTCATGACCGCCGCTCGCTTGCTGGGCAATGGGCTGCTCAATGGACTGGGGCTCAACCAGCCGAAGGCCGGCGAGTCCAGTGAACAGACCGAGGTGAGAGCGCAACGGGAAATGAAGGAGTTGGTGCGGTGGATGGCCACCGGGTATCTGGTGGATGACAACCATCACTCCATGATTGAGGTCAATCTTGGGGCAGCGAACCACGGTTTACCGGTGCAATGGGGTCCGTCGCTGTATCGCGAGCCTTTCAGCGCCCCGATCCAGACCCCTCAGTTCAGTATTTCCAGCTCGCAGGTCATCAGCGGCCTCAGCAGGCGGCCGCAAGTGAACGTTCACTATGAAAGATATCGCCATGATTTGCAGGGTAGTCAGCGAGCTAAGGTAACGCCGGATGGACGGGTGATTTGAGTTCAGCGATGCGCAGACTGATAGTTGCTTTAGAGGCTGATCGCCTGACAAACGCTGTTTACAACGAGGGGCGGGTATTGATCGAGTATGCTGGTCGATCTGAACCAAGGACCTGTTCCAATGCTGGTAATTTCCAACAACGTGCACCTGCCCGACGCCGAAATCGAGCTGACCGCCATTCGCGCCCAGGGCGCCGGGGGGCAGAACGTCAACAAGGTTTCCAGCGCGGTGCACCTGCGTTTTGATATTCCCGCATCGTCGCTGCCGGAATTCTACAAGGAGCGGCTGTTGGCATTACGCGACAGCCGTATCACCAGTGATGGCGTGCTGGTGCTCAAGGCCCAGCAATATCGCACCCAGGAACAGAATCGCGCCGATGCGCTGGAGCGCCTGGTGGAGTTGATCCTCAGCGCAACCAAAGTCGAGAAGAAACGCCGCCCGACCAAGCCGACCCTGGGCTCGAAAAAGCGTCGCCTCGAATCCAAGACCAAGCGCGGCAGCATCAAGGCCGGGCGCGGCAAGGTCGACTTCTAGGCCTCGCGTGCTTCGCGGGCCTTGGGCGCCTGGCGG
This sequence comes from Pseudomonas sp. R11-23-07, assembly GCF_003852295.1. Classification (NCBI taxonomy): domain Bacteria; kingdom Pseudomonadati; phylum Pseudomonadota; class Gammaproteobacteria; order Pseudomonadales; family Pseudomonadaceae; genus Pseudomonas; species Pseudomonas sp. R11-23-07. Next base: position 4,321,878 of record NZ_CP027761.1, on the reverse strand, counting down.
TACAGGTACACACTCAGCAGCAAGCCACCCAGGGCGGCGAGGGCGGCGAACAGGAAGATCGATGCAAAGCCGAAGCCTGCCGCCACAGCCCCGGCCAATGGCCCGGTGATACCCAGCGATAAGTCGATGAACAACGAATAAGCCCCCACCGCCGAACCGCGACTTGAGGCGGGCACCAGGTTGACCGCTTCCACCCCCAGCGCCGGAAATACCAGGGAAAAGCCAAACCCGCTCAACGCCGCGCCCGCCAGGGCCAGGTTGGCGTCCGGCGCCAGCCACAGCAACAACAGCCCAAGGATCTCCACCGACAGGCAGGCAATCGCCACGCGAAACCCGCCGATACGGTTGATCAGGTTGCCGAACAGCAGGCGCGCACCGATAAAGCTGGCGCCAAACAAGCTCAAGGCCCACACCGCGTTATCCCAATGCTGGGTGGTGTAATACAAGGTGATAAAGGTCGCGATGGTGCCAAAGCCGATGGAGCCCAACGCCAGCGCGCAGCCGTGCGGTAACACCCGCCCTAGCACGTTCATGAACGGCAGACGCACGCCGGTTACGATGGGCGCGGCGACCTTGTTCCAGGCCAGCAACAGGCCGATTGCCGCCAGCAGGAGGATGCTGACGCCCATGCTCCACAGTCCGAAATTTCTTACCAGTAATACGCCCAACGGCGCACCGACCGCCAAGGCGCCATAACTGGCGATGCCATTCCAGGAGATGACCTTGGCGGTGTTCGCCGCACCGACCCGGCCGATGCCCCACCCGATGGCGCCCGAGCCCACCAGGCTTTCAGCACTGCCCAACACCAGGCGACCGATCAGCAGGCTGGCGAGGCTCAAGGCCGGCAGGCTTGAACACCACGCCGCGAGCAGCATGAACACACCGCTCAAGCCACACCCCGCCAGGCCGATCAACACCGCGCGCTTGCTGCCCAGGTTGTCGATGATTTTGCCCGCGTACGGGCGGCTCAGCAGGGTGGCCAGGTACTGCACGCTGATCACCAGGCCGGCAATCACCGCGCCATAGCCCAGTTCGCTATGCACATAGCCCGGCAAAACGGCCAGGGGGATGCCGATATTCAGGTAACCGATAAAGGTGAACAGCACGATGGAAACGACTTGCAGCGTGACCGCCATGGGGCGCTGGGTATCTGGCATGGGAGAGGTCCACTGTCGCAGCAGGTAAAGATAGGCTGCTAATGATACCGGTGGTTTGGCTCGCGTAGGGCGTTAAAGCGCAAAAACCTCAGATCGGGAAGACCTCAGGTTTGCGCAGGGGCCAGCAGTTGGGTGGTGACCAGGGCGGCCAAGGCGTTTTCCTGGGTACCGAAGCGCTTGAGCAACGTGGCTTGTTTGTCCGCGCTGAGGCGGTTCCACACCTCGACCATTTGCAAGGCGGCGTCGAGGACGGCGGTGTCCGGGGAATCGGGAAGGGTGTCGGTCATGGCGGGTATCCCAGGGTTCAGGCAGTGTGGAAAACGCTTGAAGTGGCGCTTTCCACACGGTCTGGTACGGCGTCAGTCCTGGCGTTTGCTGTCGACTGGTTTGGCTTGTTTGGCCTCAGGCTGCTTTGGGCTGGCCTGCTGCGGTGTTGGCTGCTCTGTTGGGTGCAGGCTTGGGAAGGGGAGATTAGGTATCTCGTGCATCGTCGTCGCTCCTCGCAAGGTCTGTTTTAAATCGCGGGTGATTGCGCGCTCTCAAAAAGCCTTGGCAGGATACAGCACTGTAAATGACAAATAGACTTTTATATCCACGAAAACTAGAACGGCACCTTGCCCAGAATCATGTCGCGGTACATCACAAAATCACCCAGCAGGCTGTAAAACGGGTGCTGAAAGGTCGCCGGGCGGTTTTTTTCAAAGAAGAAGTGGCCGATCCAGGCAAAGCTGTAGCCGGCAATCGGCACGGCCAGCAGCAGGCCCAGCGAGCCTCGACCCACGGCATACGCCAGAATGCCGATCACGAGGGTGGTGCCGATAAAGTGCAGGCGTCGGCAGGTGCTGTTGCCATGCTCTGCCAGGTAATACGGGTAAAACTCGGCGAAGCTGTTGAATCGCTTGAGATTTTCCACTGTGGCCGGCCCTTTGATTGTTATGCCGCCCAACAGATGTTCGGCGGGGAGCTTATTGGAGTCTAGAGTGATCGATGGTTACAGCCAGTGACAATAGATGCCACTTTAGTATCCTTGCCTTCCTGGCCTGCCATTCAGGCCCGCTTTATTCAAGAAGACGCCATGAGCGAACGAACAACTTCTGCAAGCTGGGCGATGGGGATAGTCAAGGCCTTGGAAATGGACGGCCTGGATTGCCGGGCCCTGTTCCAACAACTGGGGCTGGACTACGCCGCCCTCAGTGATCCCGACGCACGGTTTGCGCAAGACGCCATGACCCGTTTGTGGCAGCGCGCGGTGGAGGTGTCGGGCAACCCGGCAATTGGCCTGAACATGGGGAAAGTGGTGCGCCCGGCATCGTTTCATGTGGCCGGTTATGCCTTGATGTCCAGCAACACCCTGGCCGAAGGCTTCGGACGCCTGGTGCGTTACCAGCGCATCATCGCCGAAAGCGCCGACTTGAGCTTCCGCTTGTTACCCGAGGGGTATGCGCTGATTCTGACAGTGCACGGCGACCATCTGCCGCCCACCCGGCAAAGCGCCGAAGCCTCGCTGGCCAGCGCGTTGGCGCTGTGCGGCTGGCTCACCGGGCGCACCCTGCAACCGCGTAAAGTACTGTTGCAAGGCGCTCAGCCGGTCGACCTGGCGCCCTATAAACAGGTGTTCCATGCGCCGCTGGAATTCAATGCGCCCTATGACGCGCTGATTTTCGAACAGGCTGACATGGATGCCCCGCTGCCCACGGCCAACGAGGCCATGGCGCTGCTGCATGATCGTTTTGCCGGAGAATACCTGGCGCGCTTTTCCGAAAGCCGCGTGACCCACAAGGCACGGCAAGTGCTGTGCCGCCTGCTGCCCCAGGGCGAACCCAAGCGCGAAGTGGTGGCGCAGACGTTGCACCTGTCCCAGCGTACCTTGCAGCGGCGTTTGCAGGAGGAGGGCACCAGCTTCCAGACGCTGCTCGATGACACCCGCCGCGAGCTGGCCGAGCAATACCTGGCGCAGCCGAGCATGACCTTGCTGGAAATTGCCTACCTGTTGGGGTTCGCCGACCCGAGCAACTTCTTTCGCGCGTTTCGCCGCTGGTTCGACGCCACGCCCGGCGAATACCGGGCGCGGTTGCTGCAAGCGTCGAGCGTCAGTGACGCCAGAACGCCGGAATACAAAGCACAAACACCGTAATAATTTCCAGCCGCCCCAGCAGCATGCCCAGCGACAGAATCCACTTGGCCGCATCCGGCAGGCTGGCGAAGTTGCCGGCCGGGCCGATGGTTTCACCCAGGCCGGGGCCGACGCCGGATACGGTGCTGGCCGCGCCGGTCAACGCGGTCATCCAGTCCAGCCCCAGCAGTGACAGGGCCAGCGCGATGGCGCAGATGGTGATGGCGAAGAAAAACGAAAAGGTCAGGATCGAGCGTACGATTTCTTCGTCGAGACGATGGCCGTTGTACTTCTGTTTGATCACCGCGCGTGGGTGAATCAGCTGGTTAAGGTTGGCCTTGAGCAGGATATAGGCAACCTGGAAGCGGAAGATCTTGATCCCGCCGGCGGTAGAGCCCGAACAGCCGCCGATAAAGCCCAGGTAAAAGAACAGCATCAGTGAGAAATTGCCCCAGAGGCTGTAGTCCCCCAGCGCGAAACCGGTGGTGGTCACCACCGAGGTGACGTTCAACGCCACATGGCGCAGGGCGTCCAGCCAGTGCAGGTTGGTGGTCCACCAATACCAGGTGCCAAGCACCAGCCAGGTCACCAGCAGCAGGCCGAGCAAACCCTGCACCTGCTGGTCTTTGATCAGCGCCTGGCGGTTGCCGCGCAATGTCGCCACATACAGGGTGAACGGCAAGCTGCCGAGGATCATCACCACTACCGCCACCCAGTGCACCGCCGGTTGCTTCCAGTGCGCCAGGGATTCATCGGAGGTGGAAAACCCACCGGTGGAAATCGCCGACATGGCGTGGTTGATCGCATCGAACAACCCCATCCCGGCCCACCAGAACGCCAGGCTGCCAAGGATGGTGATGCCCACATACGCCGCAACGATCAGCCGCGCCACCATATGGGAGCGCGGCATGACCTTTTCCGAACGGTCCGAAGATTCGGTCTGGAACAGGCGCATGCCGCCGATGCGCAGCAGGGGCAGGATCGCCACCGCCATGCCGATAAAGCCGATGCCGCCGAGCCAGTGCAACAGCGAGCGCCACATCAGGATGCCCGGCGACATGCTGTCCAGTCCACTCAACACCGTGGACCCGGTGGCCGTGATGCCGGACATGCTTTCAAAAAACGAGTCGGTGTAGCTGATGTGCTGGGTCAGCAAAAACGGCAGCGCCGCGAACACGCACACCACCACCCAGCTTGTCACCGTCAGCAGGTACATGTCCCGCGGGCGCAGGTGCACATGCTCGGGGCGACCGGGAATGACCAGGGCCAGGCCGGCGATAAAGGTGATCATGCTGGCCCACAGGAAAGACGGCAGGTCGCCGGTGCGTTCGAAGATCACCAGGGTGGCCATGGGCACGACCATGGCGATCGCAAGCGTGATCAGGAAGATGCCGATGATGAAACCGATGATGCGCAGGGTCGGCAACGCCATGAAGTTCGCTCTGAAGATTGGGCAGAGGCGCCATTCTACCTGCGGTGCCGGTCTTGTAAACCGAGGGTTTGGAAGCGACATAGAGCAAATTGTGGGAGGGGGCTTGCTCCCGATGGCGGCGGGTCAGCAAATACATTTGTCACTGACACACCGCTATCGGGAGCAAGCCCCCTCCCACATAGGTTTTGTGGTGAAGATGGCGCAAAAAAGGCGACCCAAAGGTCGCCTCATTCAACTGCGCCTCGATCAGAACTCGTGATCAGCGCTGTCCGGGTTCAGGTCGCTGATGCCCAGTTTGCCCGCAGCGGCTTCGATTGAACCGGTCTGCTTGACCAGCGCAGCGATTGCGTCACGCACGATCTGGTTACCCGCATCGTTACCGGCTGCGATCAACTGGTCGTAGTGCTCGCCCTTGGCGGCGTGGTCAACCATCACTTGGATCTTCGCTTCGGTCGCCGCCAGGTCAGCCTTGAGGGCTGCATCGGCCGCCGGGTCGGCTTTCGCGACCAGGGACGACAGGCTCGGGCCGGTCAGCTTGTTGCCGTCGACGCGGGTGTACTCGCCCAGGTAGACGTTGCGGATGCCCTTGGCGTCATAGAAGTGCGAGTTATGCGTGTTGTCGCTGAAGCAGTCCTGCTCGTCTTCCGGCGAGTTGGCCTCCAGGGACACCTTCATGCGTTCGCCAGCCAGCTCGCCGAGGGACAGGCTGCCCATGCCGAACAACATTTTGCGCAGGCCGTCGGTAGCCGGTTCCGACTCCAGGGTGGCGCGGTAGTTGTCTTCGACGTTGGGCTTCCAGTTGCCGACCATTTCCTGCAGGTCGCTGACCAGCAGTTGGGTCACGGCGCGCAGGTAGGTACGACGACGCTCGTTGTGGCCGCCGGTGGCACCGTCACCGGTCATGTAGTCCGAGGCCGGACGGTTGCCGGCGCCTGGACCGGTACCGTTGAGGTCCTGGCCCCAGAGCAGGAATTCGATGGCGTGATAGCCGGTGGCGACGTTGGCTTCGGAACCGCCCAGCTCATTGAGGCTGGCGAGTTTTTCCGGGGTGATCTCCTTGACGTCGACCTTGTCTTCGCCGACCTGGACCTCGGTGTTGGCGATGATGTTGGCGTTGGCGCCCGGGTTGCCCAGTGCGTGTTCGTAGGATTTGTCGACATAGTCGATCAGCCCCTCGTCCAGGGGCCAGGCGTTCACCTGGCCTTCCCAGTCGTCGATGATGGTGTTGCCGAAGCGGAACACTTCACTCTGCAGGTAAGGTACGCGCGCAGCGATCCAGGCGGTACGGGCCGCTTTGAGCGTGTCGTCGTTCGGGTTGGCCAGGAAGGTGTCGATGGCGGTCTGCAGGGTTTTCGCGGTGGACTCGGCGTCGCTGTACACCGCAAACACCATGTCTGCGTAATGCGCGACCACGGCCTTGGCGGCAGCCTCGTCGACCTGGCCCGCAGGCGCGGCTGGCGCTGGGGCGGTAGTGCTGGCAGCGGCAGGCGCCTGAGGCGCGGCGGCCTTGTCTTTACCTTCGCCGCAACCGGCGAGAGAAATGGCGATAGCCAGCAGACTGGCGGTGGCCAGGGGCATACGAATCATGGCGAACATCCTGCTTCGGTTGTTGATAGGGCGCGCACGCGGGCGCAAAAGCTGCGACATAATGCGAAAGATTTGCATTTTGTGTAAAGGCTTATACGCGGGAAATATTTGGAATCGTTCGCCCCGCTCAAAGAATCGCCGCGTTATTGCGTTCCGATTGCTTCAAGTAAGCCGCCAACTCCCGGGCCGGCAGCGGTTTGCTGTAGTAGTAACCCTGGCCTTCATGGCAGCCCTCGGAAATGATGTAGGCCTCCTGTTCGGCGGTCTCCACGCCTTCGGCAATCACCTGCATGCCCAGGCTTTTGCCCAGTTGGATAATCGCCCGCACGATGGTCGCATCGTCGTCTACGTCCAGCAGGTCCTGGACGAAGCTCTTGTCGATCTTGATTTTGTCCAGCGGCAGGCTTTTGAGGTAACTGAGGGATGAATAACCGGTGCCGAAGTCATCGATGGCGATCAACGCCCCCGAACGACGCAGGCTCAGCAGGTGTTGGGCGGCGGTGCTGATGTCTTCCATCAGGCCCGTTTCGGTGACTTCCAGCTCCAGGCTGCGCGGCGGCAGGCGATAAATCTGCATCAGGTTGTTGACCACCCGCGGCAACTCGGTGTGGTGCAACTGCACGGTGGACAGGTTGACCGCCATGCGCAGCTCGGTGAAGCCCTGGTCATGCCATTCGCGCAGTTGGCGGCACGCCTGGTCAAGCACCCATTCGCCGATGGGAATGATGGTGCCATTCTGTTCCGCCAGCGGGATGAACAGGTCCGGCGGAACCAGGCCGTGTTCCGGGTGCTGCCAGCGAATCAACGCCTCTACACCGACCACGCGCAGGTCGCGATAGCTGATCTGCGGTTGGTACACCAAGTGGAACTGGTCGCGGCTCAAGGCATCGCGCAGGTCTTTTTCCAGCTCACGGCGCCGACGCATTTCGCTGTCGACGCTGGCGATATAGAACTGATAACGGTTGCGCGAGCGGCTTTTGGCCAGGGTCATGGTCTGTTCGGCTTTCTGCAGCAATTTCTCCGTGCTGTCGCCGTCTTCCGGGAACAAGGTGATGCCGATGGTGGCGCGCAAACGAATCTGGTCCTGGTCGAGGGCGAATTCCGCTTCCAGGTCATCCAGGATGCTTTGCGCCAGTTCGGCGGCTTCGTAGGGCTGGTCGATATCGGCTTGCACCAGGGCGAACTGGTCGCCCCCCAGGCGTGCGAGCGCGCCGAGGCGACCGCTATGGGCGCGCAAACGATCGGCCAGCGCCAGCAGCAGTTTGTCGCCGTTCTGGTAGGTGAATTGTTCGTTGACGCTCTTGAAGTCATCCAGCCCCACGCACAATACCGCCACCCGGCGCTGACGACGGCCGGCATCGGTCAAGATCCTGTCCAGTTGCTCCTGCAACTTCTGGCGGTTCGGCAGGCCGGTGAGAAAGTCATACTGGGCCATGCGCAACAGGCTGGACTCGGCCGCGTGGCGCAGGTGGGTGTTGCGTTCGATGGATTCGAGCAACTGGTTGGCGGTGTTTATCCACAGGCCCAGCTCGTTGCGCTCATGCCCCTTGAGCTGCGGGATCTTGTGCTCGCTGGGCCGGTCCGGGTTGATCGACGTCAGGTGTTCGATAATCCGCGACAGCGGTTTGGTCAGCAGCCAGTGATACACCAGGTACAGCACCAGGCCCATGGCCAGGGCGCGCAGCACGCCGGAAATAAAGATGATCACTGAGCTGACAATAAAGCCTTCGCCGTAGGTGGCGGTGTCGAGGGTAATGCTCAGGTCGCCGTAATACTCGCTGTAGGGGCCCTTGCCGACCAGTGCGGTGGTAAAAGTGCGCTCCTGCCCGAGAATCAGGTCGGTCAACCAGCGGCTGGAAGAATGCTGCAAGGCGCGGCTTTTTTCCGCGAGCATGGTTTCGTTGGGGTGACCGATGGACGCGACGCGCACGGCGTCATCCTGAAACAGCCCTTCGATCACCTGCATGCCCATTTCGCGGTCCAGGCTATACACGGCCTGGGTCGAGGGGTCGCGAAACATGTCGAGAATACGTTGGGCATCACCGGCCACGGCCTGGCGCGTCTTGTAGGCATCGAACACGATCTGCGCCACGCTCAGCGCTACGCCCACGATCAATGCCGAGAGCAAGACAACCCGTAGCAACTTCACCGACAAGCTGTTTTTGAGTTCCAGCTTCAAAGGGGCATTCCTTGTCTCATGCGGGTGGCCTTCAATATGCCATGAGTATTGGCAATCGGGCGATGGCAGTCAAAGGAACATTGGCGCGCAAGGCGACTTCACACCTGACAGAAAGGAAAAAACCAGAAAAACGGCGGATTCGTTCCGCCGTCTGACTGTTTGACTAACGCGCTGCATGCCAACGGTAGCTTGGCATTTCAACCGCATTGATTAACTGACTGAAAAATCAATCTTCGGCGGTGGCGGTGGCATGTTGTCCTCACCGGGGCGCTCTGGTGCTTTCGCGCCACCTTCATCGCCGCCGCCACCTGCACCACCGGCAAGGCCTTTCATCAGGCCGCTGATGAGTTGCATCGCCATCTGCCCGCCTGCTTTTCCGATTTCTTCCATCTTTTTTCTCCAGAAGAGCGCGAGAGGGTTATTCCTCTCACTCAGTGCGTGGCAAATTCCCTTCGGCGAGTTCCACGATTCCAACCAACTCGCTACTTTCCAGCGCCCATGAAAAAGCCCGGCAATCGCCGGGCTCTTTCTACTGCAAGCGTTGCTTAGGCAGTGAAGGTCTTGCCTTCGAACTGCTCGGCCACGAACTTCCAGTTGACCAGGTTCCAGAACGCTTCTACATACTTCGGACGCACGTTGCGGTAGTCGATGTAGTAGGCATGTTCCCAGACATCGCAGGTCAGCAGCGGGGTGTCGCCGTTGGTCAGCGGGTTGCCTGCGCCGATGGTGCTGGCCAGGGCCAGGGAACCGTCAGCCTTCTTCACCAGCCAGCCCCAACCGGAACCGAAGGTGCCGATGGACGTCTTGCTGAACTCTTCCTTGAACTTGTCGAACGAACCGAACGCAGCGTTGATGGCTTCAGCCAGTGCGCCGGTAGGTTGGCCGCCGGCGTTTGGCGCCAGGCAGTTCCAGTAGAACGTGTGGTTCCAGACCTGAGCGGCGTTGTTGAAGATACCGCCCGAGGAAGACTTGACGATTTCTTCCAGGGTCTTGCCTTCGAACTCGGTGCCTGGCACCAGGTTGTTCAGGTTCACGACATAGGTGTTGTGGTGCTTGTCGTGGTGATACTCCAGGGTTTCCTTGGAGATGTGCGGCTGCAGGGCATCGTGTGCGTAGGGCAGCGGCGGCAATTCGAAAGCCATGATGATTCTCCTAATCAGGTCAGTTGCGGTGAGCGCAAGGCCGATCACGGGCGGCCAAACAAGCGCCGGCGAGTCTGTACTCTTTGCGGCGCAAGTTCGGGATCATAGCACCGGGGGTGCGGCAAAACCACGCAACAACTGTGTGGGATAGAGGTTCCAGAGCCTTTTGGAATAAGTTCATGGCGCACTGATTAATTGGTAGGTCACGCTGAACATCATCACGGCCACCAGCAGGTCCAGCAGGCGCCAGGTGGCCGGGCGTGCCAGCCAGGGCGCCAACCACGCCGCGCCGAGGGCCAGCGTTGCGAACCACAGCAACGAAGCGCTGGCGGCGCCTGCTACATACGCGCCCGGTTCGGTTTGTTGCGCGCCCAGTGAGCCGATCAACAGCACGGTGTCCAGGTAAACATGGGGGTTGAGCAGGGTCACCGCCAGGGCGCTGAGCAACACCGCGCGCAATGAGCGCATCTTGAGGTGTGCGCCTTGCTCCAGGCTCTGTTTCGAAAACGCTCGACGCAACGCCAGGGTGCCGTACCACAGCAGGAACGCCGCGCCGCCCCAACGGGCAATGCCCAGCAGCAGCGGGCTTTGCGCCAGTACCGTCGCCAGGCCGAATACGCCGGCTGCCACCAGCAATGCATCGCACACCACGCACAACGCGGCCACCGGCAGGTGATGTTCACGGCGCAGGCTTTGCGCCAAGACAAAGGCGTTTTGGCTGCCGATCGCCATGATCAGACCGAGGGACACCAACAGCCCATTCAGATAGCTTTGCCACATAAGGTTTACTCCGCGTCCGCCGCCAACTGGTGCAACACCTGCATGGCGCGCTCGGCATCCGTGCGACCGACAAACAGGTGGTCGTGGTAATAACCGGCGATCACGTTGCAACTGATACCTGCCTTTCCCAGCGCGCCGGCGAACGCGGCGGTCAGGCCCACCGCTTCGAGGGCTGAATGCACATTCAAGGTGATCCATGCCGCCACATAGTCGAAGGCCAGGCCGGCCTGCTCGGCGTGCCGGCGCTCCAGGATCAGCGTCAGGCCTTCCTGCTCGCGAAAGCTGCCGATCACCTCGCAACTGGCTGGGATACGGTGATCGGGCAGGGTGCAGAACACGTAGTCACCGTCATTGAGCTGAGGGCTCATGCTGCGCAACAGGGTTGCCAGGGCAGTTTCGCCAACCATGGGAGTTCCTTATAAAGAGAGAAGCGATGCTGGCTATTCTCTGGGTACAGGCTGTATAAGAAAAATCAATATTGCTGATCGCTCATTAGAGAAACTGATGTTCGACTATAAATTGCTTTCCGCGTTGGCGGCCGTAGTGGAACAGGCGGGCTTCGAGCGCGGCGCGCAGGTGCTGGGGCTGTCGCAGTCGGCCGTGTCCCAGCGCATCAAGCTGCTGGAAGCGCGCGTCGGCCAACCGGTACTGGTACGGGCAACGCCGCCGACCCCCACCGATATCGGCCGGCGCTTGCTCAACCATGTGCAACAGGTGCGGCTGCTGGAGCGCGACCTGCAAAGCCAGGTGCCTGCGTTGGACGAAGAAGGCATGCCCGAGCGCTTGCGCATCGCGCTGAACGCCGACAGCCTCGCCACCTGGTGGGCGCTGGCGGTGAGTGATTTCTGCGCCGAACAGCACTTGCTGCTGGACCTGGTGGTAGAGGACCAGACTGTCGGCCTCAAGCGCATGCGCGCCGGTGAAGTGGCGGCCTGCATCTGCGCCAGCGAGCGCCCGGTGGCCGGCGCCCGCAGCCTGGCGCTTGGCGCCATGCGTTATCGCGCATTGGCCAGCCCCGCGTTTATCGCGCGACACTTCCCCGCTGGCGTGCAGGCCGACCAACTGGCCAGTACTCCGGCCCTGGTGTTCGGGCCGGATGATTTCCTGCAACACCGTTACCTGGCTTCGCTCGGGGTGAACGGTGGTTTCGAGCACCATTTATGCCCGTCGTCCGAAGGCTTTATCCGCCTGACGGAAGCCGGCCTGGGCTGGGGCCTGGTACCCGAACTGCAGGTACGCGACCAACTGCAAAACGGCCTGTTGGTCGAATTGCTGCCAGATAAGCCCATCGACGTGCCGCTGTACTGGCATCATTGGCGCAGCGGCGGGCAACTGTTGGGCCTGTTGACCGAGCATCTGGCACAGGTCTGTGGGCAATGGTTGGTGCCGTTGAAGTGATGGCGGGCGTCAAGGCAACAGCGATGAAAAACGAAAGAACATGGGGTAATGCATGAAGATTCTGGTCACCGGCGCAAGCGGCTTCATCGGCGGGCGCTTTGCGCGTTTCGCCCTGGAGCAGGGCTTGGACGTGCGGGTCAACGGGCGACGTGCCGAGGGTGTGGAACATCTGGTGCGGCGCGGGGCCGAGTTTATCCAGGGTGATCTGAACGATGCCGACCTGGTGCGCGCGCTGTGCCGTGACGTCGAGGCCGTGGTGCATTGCGCCGGTGCCGTCGGGCTGTGGGGCAAGTATCAGGATTTCCATCAGGGCAATGTGCTGGTCACCGAGAACGTCGTCGAAGCATGCCTCAAGCAGCGGGTCGGGCGGTTGGTGCATCTGTCCTCGCCCTCAATCTATTTCGATGGGCGCGACCACTTGGGGCTGACCGAAGAGCAAGTGCCCAAGCGCTTCAAGCATCCTTATGCGGCGACCAAATACCTGGCGGAGCAGAAGGTCTTCGGGGCCCAGGAATTCGGTCTGGAAGTGCTGGCCCTACGCCCGCGTTTCGTCACCGGTGCCGGTGACATGAGCCTATTCCCGCGTCTGTTGAAGATGCAGCGCAAGAACCGCCTGGCCATCGTCGGTGACGGCCTCAACAAGGTCGATTTCACCAGCGTGCACAACCTTAACGAGGCGCTGCTCAGCAGTTTGCTGGCGCCTGGTTCGGCGTTGGGCAAGGCCTACAACATCAGCAATGGCACGCCGGTGCCGGTGTGGGATGTGGTCAACTACGTGATGCGACAAATGGACCTGCCGCAGGTCACCCGCTATCGCTCCTATGGTTTGTCCTACAGCATGGCGGCTTTGAATGAGGCGTTCTGCGCAATGTGGCCGGGGCGGCCGGAGCCGTCGTTGTCGCGCCTGGGCATGCAGGTCATGAACAAAGATTTCACCCTCGACATCAGCCGGGCGCGGCATTATCTCGACTATGAGCCCAAGGTCAGCCTGTGGAGCGCCCTCGACGAGTTCTGTACCTGGTGGAAGGCCCAGGCCCCGGGCCACGCTTAAGCTCACAACAACATCGGGAACCGTATTGAGGGTTGCGTGTCGACCCATGCGCCGAGCGTAGGGTTTATACTCGCGCCGCTCGGCTTTCCAGCCGGCCATCTCATTGATTCAGGATAGATTCATGCGTAACGATGCTAAAGACGACTTCGACAACGTTCCCAGCCTGCGGGCTGATCTCGGGGACGATGATGATTTCGTGCCGACTGCCGCCACCTCGGTGCGCTCGCGGACGACGCCTGTGGTCAAGGTTAAACGGACGAACACCGGCCCGTTGTGGGCGTTGGTCGGCGCATTGCTGATCGCCTTTGCCGGCCTTGCCTGGTGGAGCTTCCAGCAGATTTCCCTGATGGGCCAGCAACTGGTCGCCACCCAGGAAAGCTTTGCGCGTATCAGCGAAGAAGCGGCGGGGCGCCTGCAGGATATTTCCGGCAAGGTCGTGGCCAGCGAAGCCAATGTGAACAACGGCAGCGAAGCCCTGAAATTGCAGATCAAACAGTTGGAAGCCCAGTTGCTCGAGCAGGGCAAGCAACAAGTGGGCGTGGCCGGCCAAGCCACCGCGCTGGACCAGCGCCTGGCACAGATGAGCGCCAGCACCACTGAGCTTGCGAATGCGAATGCCAAATTGCAGGGCCAGGTGCAGGCCCTGACCGATGCGGTCGCCAGCCTCAAGGCGGCACAGGTTGAGACCAAGGACCTGGCTAACGACGTGGCGGCCTTGAAGAAGCAAGGCAATCCGACGGCGGCCATCGCCCGTCTTGAGCAGGACGTGCTGGTCCTCAAGAGCGCGCAGGAGAATCAGCCCGTCACCACTGATGCGCCGACCAACAAGGAATTCGACGTGTTCCGCATCCAGACCACGCGCAATATCACGACCTTGCAAAGCCAGGTGCAGAACCTGAATCAACGTCTCAATGCGCCGGCGGCGGTCACGCCGCTGGGTCAATGACTCGTTCTGTGGACTGTGAATGAGGCCAAACTGTGGGAGGGGGCTTGCCCCCTCCCACATTTGAATCTGTATTAGTTAAGTAAATCTCTGTCGTGCTCAAATTTGTCACCGTTCGGTGACATTTATCTTCGCCTTCGTTACTTGCCGCTTTCATGCCCTTGTTTAGACTCCGGTCACCCATAAAAAATAACAAGGGCTACCCATGACCATGCAACCACTGCCTGCCAGCAGTTGGCTGAACGCACCTGCCCATCACGCCTGGCTCGCGGCCGAAGGCCAGCGCCTGCTGTCATTTGCCAAGGCTTCGCGCCTGCCGCACGGCTTTGGCAACCTCGACGAGCGAGGCCAGCTGCCGGCCGATGCCCATGCCGAAACCATGAACACTGCCCGTATGACCCACAGCTTCGCCATGGCCCACGCCATGGGGCTGCCCGGTTACGCCGAGCTGGTAGCCCACGGCGTCGCGGCCCTCAGCGGCCCGTTGCACGATAGCGAACACGGTGGCTGGTTCGCCGCGCCCGATGCCATCGATGGCAATACCGGCAAGGCCGCTTACCTGCATGCGTTCGTCGCCCTGGCCGCCAGCTCTGCGGTGGTGGCCGGTGCACCCGGTGCACACACCCTGTTTAACGATGCGGTCCATATCATCGACCAGTTCTTCTGGAGCGAAGAGGAGGGCGTGATGCTCGAATCTTTCGCCCGCGATTGGAGCGGCGTCGAAGCCTATCGCGGCGCCAACAGCAACATGCACGCCACCGAAGCGTTCCTCGCCCTGGCCGATGTCACCGGTGACACGCGCTGGCTGGACCGCGCATTACGTATCGTCGAGCGCGTCATCCATACCCATGCCGCCGGTAGCCACTTTATGGTGATCGAGCACTTCGACGCCCAGTGGAAGCCTTTGCCCGCTTACAACGAAGACAACCCCGCCGACGGTTTCCGTCCCTATGGCATCACCCCCGGCCATGGCTTCGAATGGGCGCGGCTGGTACTGCATCTGGAAGCCGCGCGCCTGCAAGCCGGGCTGCCCACGCCGGACTGGTTGGTGAGCGATGCCCAAGGGCTGTTTGCCAGCGCCTGCGACTATGCCTGGGCCGTGGATGGTGCGCCGGGCATTGTCTACACCCTGGACTGGAACAACCGCCCGGTCGTTCGCGAACGCCTGCACTGGACCCATGCCGAAGCCAGCGCCGCGGCCCAGGCGCTGCTCAAGCGTACCGGTGAGTTGCATTATGAAATCTGGTACCGGCGGTTCTGGGAGTTTTGCGAAACCCATTTCATCGACCGGCTCCATGGCAGCTGGCACCACGAACTCAGCCCGCACAACCAGCCCAGCAGCAAAATCTGGGCGGGCAAACCGGACCTGTACCATGCCTGGCAAGCCGTCGTGTTGCCGGCGCTACCCTTGGCACCCAGCCTGGCCAGTGCATTGGGCAGTGGACGCTATGTCACCAAGTGGTGACATTTGTACGTCCCTTTGTTACCTGCGCCCGGAAAATCCCTGTTTAAACTCCGTGCAGCGCAAGCTCTAGACTTGCATGCATAACAACAAGAAAAGGTATTCAGATGAACGCGATTAATCGCCTCGCCGTAGCTATTTCCGTTGCCTCGTTGTTTCCCCTCAGTGCATTTGCCGCCGACTCGAAAGGGACGGTTGAAGTGGTGCATTGGTGGACCTCGGGCGGTGAAAAAGCGGCTGTCGATGTCTTGAAGGCCCAAGTCGAGAAAGACGGCTTCACCTGGAAAGACGGCGCTGTTGCAGGTGGCGGCGGTGCCACTGCAATGACTGTGCTGAAAAGCCGTGCGGTCGCCGGCAACCCACCTGGCGTCGCCCAGATCAAAGGCCCCGACATCCAGGAATGGGCGTCCACCGGCCTGCTCGACACCGACGTGCTCAAAGACGTCGCCAAAGAAGAAAAATGGGACTCCCTGCTCGACAAGAAAGTCTCCGATACCGTGAAGTACGACGGTGACTACGTCGCCGTACCGGTCAACATCCACCGCGTGAACTGGCTGTGGATCAACCCGGAAGTCTTCAAGAAAGCCGGCATCACCAAGAACCCCACCACCCTCGAAGAATTCTATGCCGCCGGCGACAAACTGAAAGCGGCGGGCTTCATTGCGCTCGCTCACGGCGGCCAGCCTTGGCAGGACAGCACCGTGTTCGAGGCGGTGGTGCTCTCGGTGATGGGTGCCGATGGCTACAAGAAAGCCCTGGTCGACCTGGATAACGGCGCACTGACCGGCCCGGAAATGGTCAAGTCGCTGACCGAGCTGAAGAAAGTCGCGACCTATATGGACGTTGACGGCAAAGGCCAGGACTGGAACCTCGAAGCCGGTAAAGTCATCAACGGCAAGGCCGGCATGCAGATCATGGGTGACTGGGCCAAGTCCGAATGGACCGCCGCCAAGAAAGTCGCCGGCAAAGACTACGAGTGCGTAGCGTTCCCGGGCACCGACAAAGCCTTCACCTACAACATCGACTCCCTGGCGGTGTTCAAGCAGAAAGACAAAGGCACTGCCGCTGGCCAGCAGGACATCGCCAAAGTCGTGCTGGGTGAAAACTTCCAGAAAGTGTTCAGCATCAACAAGGGTTCGATCCCTGTGCGCAACGACATGCTGAACAAAATGGATTCGTACGGTTTCGACTCCTGCGCCCAGACGGCGGCCAAGGACTTCCTGACCGATGCCAAGACCGGTGGCCTGCAGCCAAGCATGGCGCACAACATGGCCACCACCCTGGCGGTACAAGGTGCGTTCTTTGACGTGGTCACCAACTACATCAACGATCCGAAAGCCGACCCGGCCGACACCGCCAAGAAATTGGGCGCTGCGATCAAGTCTGCGAAGTAGGTTTTAAGCTGCAAGTTTCAAGCTACAAGCTACAAGCTGGTGCGTTGTTGTCTTGACGCTTGCAGCTTGTAGCTTGCAGCCATCTTTACCTTTTTCTTGGATTTTCCCATGAGTTCTGTTGCTGTGTTCAGCAAGGCCTCGCCGTTCGATGCACTGCAGCGCTGGCTCCCTAAACTGGTGCTGGCGCCGAGCATGTTCATCGTGCTGGTGGGCTTTTATGGCTACATCCTGTGGACGTTCGTGCTGTCGTTCACCACCTCCACCTTCCTGCCCAGCTACAAGTGGGCTGGCCTGGCGCAATACGAGCGGTTGTTCGACAACGATCGTTGGTGGGTAGCGAGCAAAAACCTCGCCGTGTTCGGCGGGATGTTCATCGGTATCACCCTGGTGATCGGCGTGCTGCTGGCGATTTTCCTCGACCAGAAAATCCGTCGCGAAGGTTTCATTCGCACCATTTACCTGTACCCGATGGCGCTCTCGATGATCGTCACCGGTACCGCCTGGAAATGGCTGCTCAACCCGGGCATGGGCCTGGACAAATTATTGCGCGATTGGGGTTGGGAAGGCTTCCGTCTCGACTGGCTGATCGACCCCGACCGCGTGGTCTACTGCCTGGTGATCGCCGCCGTGTGGCAAGCCTCGGGCTTCATCATGGCGATGTTCCTGGCGGGCCTGCGGGGCGTCGATCAGTCGATCATCCGCGCCGCGCAGATCGACGGCGCGAGCCTGCCACGCATCTACTGGAGCGTGGTGCTGCCAAGCCTGCGTCCGGTGTTCTTCAGTGCGGTGATGATCCTGGCGCACATTGCGATCAAGAGCTTCGACCTGGTGGCGGCGATGACCGCTGGCGGCCCGGGCTATTCCTCCGACCTGCCGGCCATGTTCATGTACTCGTTCACCTTCAGTCGCGGCCAGATGGGCATGGGCTCGGCCAGTGCAATCCTGATGCTCGGTGCGATCCTCGCGATCATCGTGCCGTACCTGTATTCCGAGCTGAGGACCAAGCGCAATGACTAGTCTCGCCGCTAAACCTGCCATCAGCCTGAGTCGCATCGCGATCTACGCGGTGCTGATCCTTGCGGTGCTGCTGTACCTGGTGCCGCTGGTGGTGATGCTGCTCACCAGTTTCAAGACGCCTGAAGACATCAGCACCGGCAACCTGCTGAGCTGGCCGACCGTGGTCAGCGGCATTGGCTGGGTCAAGGCCTGGGCCACCGTGGACGGCTACTTCTGGAACTCGATCAAGATCACCGTGCCCGCTGTGCTGATCTCCACGGCCATCGGTGCGTTGAACGGCTACGTGCTGTCGTTCTGGCGCTTTCGCGGTTCGCAGCTGTTCTTCGGCCTGTTGCTGTTCGGCTGCTTCCTGCCGTTCCAGACCGTGCTGCTGCCGGCGTCGTTCACCCTCGGCAAGATGGGCCTGGCCAGCACCACCACCGGCCTGGTGTTCGTGCATGTGGTCTACGGCCTGGCGTTCACCACGCTGTTCTTCCGTAACTACTACGTGAGCATTCCGGATGCGTTGATCAAGGCGGCCCGCCTGGACGGTGCCGGTTTCTTCACCATCTTCCGTCAGATCATTCTGCCGATGTCGACGCCGATCATCATGGTCTGCCTGATCTGGCAGTTCACCCAGATCTGGAACGACTTCCTGTTCGGTGTGGTGTTCTCCAGCGGCGACTCGCAGCCCATCACGGTGGCGCTGAACAACCTGGTCAACACCAGCACCGGGGCCAAGGAATATAACGTGGATATGGCGGCGGCGATGATTGCCGGGCTGCCGACCCTGCTGGTCTATGTGATCGCAGGCAAGTATTTCGTGCGCGGCCTGACGGCCGGCGCGGTCAAGGGGTAATCATGGCTACGCTTGAACTTCGCAATGTAAACAAGACCTATGGCGCCGGCCTGCCCGACACCTTGAAGAACATCGAACTGTCGATCAAGGAAGGTGAGTTCCTGATCCTGGTCGGCCCTTCGGGGTGCGGTAAGTCCACGTTGATGAACTGCATCGCCGGCCTTGAGACCATCTCCGGCGGCGCGATCATGATCGGTGATCAGGACGTGAGCGGCATGAGCCCCAAGGACCGTGACATCGCCATGGTGTTCCAGTCCTACGCGCTGTACCCGACCATGAGCGTGCGCGAGAACATCGAATTCGGCCTGAAGATCCGCAAGATGCCCCAGGCCGACATCGACGCCGAAGTCGCGCGCGTGGCCAAGCTGCTGCAGATCGAACACCTGCTCAACCGCAAGCCGGGCCAACTGTCCGGTGGCCAGCAACAGCGCGTGGCGATGGGCCGGGCCTTGGCGCGTCGGCCGAAGATCTACCTGTTCGACGAACCGTTGTCGAACCTTGACGCCAAGCTGCGCGTCGAGATGCGCACCGAAATGAAGCTGATGCACCAGCGGCTGAAGACCACCACCGTCTACGTGACCCACGACCAGATCGAAGCAATGACCCTGGGCGACAAAGTGGCGGTGATGAAGGACGGCATCATCCAACAATTTGGTACGCCGAAAGAAATTTACAACGACCCGGCCAACTTGTTTGTGGCAAGCTTTATCGGTTCACCTCCCATGAACTTCGTACCTTTGCGTCTGCAACGCAAGGACGGTCGCCTGGTGGCGCTGCTCGACAGCGGCCAGGCCCGTTGCGAGCTGCCGCTGAGTATGAATGACGCTGGGTTGGAAGACCGCGATGTGATCCTGGGCCTGCGCCCGGAGCAGATCGTGCTGGCGGCGGGCGAGGGCAATGGTTCTTCGAGCATTCGTGCCGAAGTCCAGGTAACCGAGCCTACCGGCCCGGACACTCTGGTGTTCGTGCAGCTCAATGACACCAAGGTCTGCTGCCGTCTGGCGCCGGACGTGGCACCGCAGGTCGGCGAGACCCTGACCCTGCAGTTCGACCCGGCCAAGGTATTGCTGTTCGATGCCGCGACCGGTGAGCGATTGGGCACCGTTGCTGCATTGCCGGCACAGGGGCATGCCGACAATGTGACTCAGTTCAAAGGTCGTTAATCGAGATAACTGGTTGTTTTAATTAAAAAATGTAACCCGCGTTAGATAAAAACAGTTTAATAACAATAAAGACGAGGATGTAGGGATGAAAAAGCAACACAACAACACTCGGCTGTTCTGCCAACTGTCAGCAGCAGCAGCCCTTGTATTGTCCGCCAATGCGATGGCGGCCGATGCGTTCAGCGCCGATTCCAAGTGGATGACCGGCGATTGGGGCGGCGAGCGTACCAAGCTGATCGAGCAAGGTATCGACATCAAGGCCGACTACGTAGGTGAGATGGGCTACAACGCCCACGGTGGCTACAACAACGACAAGACCGGTCGTTACGCTGACCAGTTCGGTCTGGGCGTGGCGCTGGACCTGCAAAAACTGTGGGGCTGGGATAACACCCAGGCCAAGATCCAGTTCACCAACCGTAATGGCCAGAACATCTCCAATGACCGTATTGGCGACCCGCGCGCCGGCACCTTGAGTTCGTCTCAGGAAGTGTATGGCCGTGGCCACATGGTGCGTCTGACCCAGTTCTGGGTTCAGCACCAGATGTTCGACAACAAGCTGGACGTGAAGCTCGGCTACTTCGGTGAAGGCGAAGACTTCAACACCTTCCCGTGCGACTTCCAGAACCTGTCGTTCTGCGGCTCCCAGGTCGGTAACTACGTAAACACCTGGTACAACTGGCCGGTCGCCCAGGCCGCTATCCGCGTGAAGTACAACATCACGCCTGAGCTGTATGCGCAGATTGGTGCCTACAACCAGAACCCGTCGCAACTGGAGCACGGCAACGGCTTCAAACTCAGCGGCAGCGGTACCAAAGGCACCGTGATTCCGGTGGAGTTGGTCTGGTCGCCGAAGGTCAACAACCTGCCTGGCGAATACCGTGTGGGTTACTACAAAAGCGCTGCCGATGCGTCTGACGTACGCGAAGACGTCAACGGCAACGATGCCGCCACTACTGGCGCCGCCTACCGTACCCACAGCAGCAAGAAAGGCTACTGGTTCGTTGCGCAACAGCAACTTACCACGCATAACGGCGACGCTACCCGTGGCCTGAACATCGCCGCCAACGCGACCTTCCATGACAAGGAAACCAACCTGGTCGACAACTACCAGTCGTTGATGCTGGTGTACAAAGGCCCCTTCGACGCGCGTCCAAAAGATGACGTCGGCATTGGCGTCGCTCGCCTGCATGTCAACGATGACGTGAAGAAGAACTCTCAACTGCTTAACGCCGCCAATGGTGTGAGCGACTATGACAATCCGTTCTACACGCCGATTCGTGAGACTGAGTACAACGTCGAACTCAACTACGGTTTCCACGTCACCAACTGGCTGACCGTGCGTCCGAACCTGCAATACGTTGTCCAGCCTGGTGGCGTGGACAAAGTCGACAACGCGTTGGTAGCGGGCCTGAAAATCCAGTCTACGTTCTAACGCTGTTGCGATAAGCTCCTTCTCTCTGTGCGCATTTTGCGGATAGCCATGGCTATCCGCTTTTTTTTGGGTTGCACTGTGATATTCGGGACCGTGGCACATGCATGAGCAACCGCTGCAACGTTTTTTCAAATCCTTGCGCGAGCGTCCGGTGTTCGCCTGGGAGCGCTTCCAGATGCGTGACGTGTTGGTGATCGACCATCCGCTGTGCCAGGCGGTGTTCAGTCGCCAGGGCGCGCAATTGCTGCACTTTCAGCCCACCGGCCAGAAACCCTGGCTGTGGTGCGCCGCCAAGTGGCCGCAAGTCGGTGCCATCCGGGGTGGCGTGCCGGTGTGTTGGCCTTGGTATGGCCGCCACCCCAGCGAAAACGCGTGGCCTTCCCACGGTTGGGCGCGCTTGATCGATTGGAAACTGCTCGACAGCAGCACCGAAGATGATGGCGTGCGTCTGCACTGGCAGCTGCAGCTGTGCGACTGGCAGGTGGACCTGCACGCGCATTTGGGTGAAACCCTGGAATTGCGCCTGAGCACCGAGCATCAGGATGAGCTGCCGTGCCAGTTGAGCCATGCTTTGCACGCCTACTGGCGTATCGGTCACGTTGACGAGGTAGCGCTGTCTGGGCTCGACGGGGCGCAAGGTTACGACCAGCTCAACCGCCAGGCTTGCCAGCAGGAAGGCGAACTGCGGGTGGATGGCGGCTGCCAGCGAGTGTTCCAGCATGAGGGTGAGTTGCACCTCAAGGACCATGCGTGGCAGCGGGAACTGTGTATCGACACCGGCGACAGCGCTGACACCGTGGTGTGGCATCCCGGCAGCCGGCCGTTGCTGGGTGTGAGCTTCAACGAGGCGTCGGGGTTTGTGTGCGTGGAGTCGGCGATGGCCGGGGCCAGCCTGGCGCCGGGGGAGAGGGCGCATCTGAGTTTGCAGGCTCGGGCTGGGATTTAGTGGTGCTGCTGTGATCGTTCCCACGCTGCGCGTGGGAAAGCAGCCCTTGACGCTCCGCGTCTGCTCTTGATGCCGTGACGCGGAGCGTCACAAGAGGCATTCCCACGCGGAGCGTGGGAACGATCAGGCTCAGTTGAACTCATCCCCCACCGGATACCGGCTGTCATTCAAGCTCTCTTTGATCTTGCGCAAATGCGGCTGGAAATCCACTCCGCGGCGTAATGTCATCCCGGTCGCCAGCACATCCAGCACCGTCAGCTGAATGATCCGCGAGGTCATCGGCATGTAGATATCGGTGTCTTCCGGCAGCGGAATGTTCAGGCTCACCGTGCTGGCCTTGGCCAACGGTGAGTTCTCGGCCGTTACGCCCAGCACCGACGCGCCGTTTTCCCGTGCGATACGCGCCACTTCCACCAGCTCACGGGTACGCCCGGTGTAGGAAATGATCACGAACAACTCACCGGTATGCGCCACTGAGGCGATCATGCGTTGCATCAGCACGTCGGCGTGGGCGGTCACCGCCAGGTTGAAACGGAAGAACTTGTGCAACGCGTCCATGGCCACCGGGGCCGAGGCGCCCAGGCCGAAGAAGTGAATCTGCCGCGCCTGGATCAACAGATCCACGGCCTTGCTGATCAGGGCCGGGTCGAGGGCCTGGCAGGCACTGTCCAGGGACGCGATGGCGCTGCCGAAGATCTTCTGGGTGTAGGCCTCCGGGTTATCATCGGCTTCCACGGCGCGGCTGACATACGCCGCGCCACTGGCCAGGCTTTGCGCCAACTGCAATTTAAGTTCAGGGTAACCACTGACGCCGAACGAACGGCAAAAGCGGTTGACCGTCGGTTCACTGACCGAAGCGGCTTGGGCGAGGGCAGCGATCGAGAAGCGGGTGGCCTGCTGCGGGTTGAGCAGGATGACCTCGGCGACTTTTTTCTCGGCCTTGTTCAATTCTTCGAGGCGGTTCCGGATCTGTTCCAGAAGATTTCGCACGCGGTCCATTCAGTCTTTCCTTCGGGCGACGATGCAAATAAAAAGGCGGTAACCAATCGATGAGTGGCTTTTCGCGGTGGCCTATCCTACTGAGGGTAGCCGAACACCACCACTCGCAATGCGTATTTGCGGAAAATGTTGTGGTTATTACTACATTTTTCCTTGAGTGATGCCTTGAAAAAAGGTATTTGTAGCTTAACTTGATAAAAGAACAAACATCATGCCTTTGATAACCGTAGAACCCTGCACCTTTGCCCTGTTTGGCGCCTTGGGTGATCTGGCGCTGCGCAAGTTATTTCCTGCCCTCTATCAACTCGATGGCGCCGGCTTGCTGCACGATGACACGCGCATCCTGGCCCTGGCCCGCGAAGCCGGTTCCGAGCAGCAGCACCTGGCCCATATCGAAACAGAACTGCGCAAATACGTCGGCAAGGAGCTGGACGAAGCCGTGGCCCAGCGTTTCCTGGCGCGCCTGGCGTATGTGCATGTCGACTTCATGAAGGCCGACGACTACGTCGCCCTTGCCGAAAAGGTCGGTAGCGAACAGCGCCTGATCGCTTACTTCGCCACCCCGGCCGCCGTGTATGGCGCGATCTGCGAAAACCTGTCCAAGGCCGGCCTGGCGGAAAATACCCGCGTCGTGCTGGAAAAGCCGATTGGTTCGGACCTGGAATCCTCGCGCAAGGTCAACGACGCCGTCGCGCAGTTTTTCCCGGAAAACCGCACCTACCGTATCGACCACTACCTGGGCAAAGAAACCGTCCAGAACCTGATCGCCTTGCGTTTCGCCAACAGCCTGTTCGAAACCCAATGGAACCAGAACTACATTTCCCACGTGGAAATCACCGTGGCCGAGCAGGTTGGCATCGAGGGCCGTTGGGGCTACTTCGACAAGGCTGGCCAACTGCGCGACATGATCCAGAACCACCTGTTGCAGCTGCTGTGCCTGATCGCCATGGACCCGCCGGCCGATCTGTCCGCCGACAGCATTCGCGACGAGAAGGTCAAGGTGCTCAAGGCCCTGGCGCCGATCAGCCCGGAAGGCCTGACCACCCAGGTGGTGCGCGGCCAGTACATTGCCGGCTACAGCGCCGGTAAAGCCGTGCCGGGATACCTGGAAGAAGAGAATTCCAACACCCAGAGCGACACCGAGACCTTCGTCGCCCTGCGGGCCGATATTCGTAACTGGCGTTGGGCCGGGGTGCCGTTCTACCTGCGTACCGGCAAGCGCATGCCGCAAAAGCTGTCGCAGATCGTCATCCACTTCAAGGAACCGTCCCACTATATCTTCGCCCCCGAGCAGCGCTTGCAGATCAGCAACAAGTTGATCATCCGCCTGCAGCCGGACGAAGGTATTTCCTTGCGCGTGATGACCAAGGAGCAGGGCCTGGACAAGGGCATGCAACTGCGCAGCGGGCCGCTGCAACTGAATTTTTCCGACACTTATCGCAGCGCACGGATTCCCGATGCCTACGAGCGGTTGTTGCTGGAAGTGATGCGCGGCAATCAGAACCTGTTTGTTCGCAAAGATGAAATTGAAGCCGCGTGGAAGTGGTGTGACCAGTTGATCGCCGGGTGGAAAAAATCCGGTGATGCGCCCAAGCCGTACGCGGCGGGGTCCTGGGGGCCGATGAGCTCGATTGCACTGATCACGCGGGATGGGAGGTCGTGGTATGGCGATATCTGAATTGAAACTGCCTCAGGGCGTCACTGCCCATGAGTACCGTACGCCCGTGCTGTTGGCGGACGGCCTGGCCAATGACGTGGCCGAACAATTGCGCGTGGCCATCAGCGCCCGTGGCGCGGCCACCCTGGTGGTGTCCGGTGGCCGCAGCCCGGTGGCGTTCTTCCAGAACCTGGCCAGGCAAGCCCTGGACTGGTCCAAGGTCACGGTCACCCTGGCCGACGAGCGTTGGGTGCCGGTGGAACATGCCGACAGCAATGCCGGCTTGTTAAAGCAGCACCTGCTGCAGGGCCCGGCGGCCAAGGCGAAATTCTTGAGCCTGTACAGCGCTGCCGCCAACCTTGAAGAGGCGGCCGAGCAGGCTGATCGCCTGCTGGCCGAACTGCCGGCGATCGATGTGCTGGTGCTGGGCATGGGCGATGACGGCCACACCGCATCGCTGTTTCCCAACAGCCCGAACCTCGCCCAGGCGTTGCAGGCCGACGGCACCCGCCGTTGCTGGCCAATGCTGGCGCCGACCGTGCCGCACCAGCGCCTGACCATGAGTCGTGCATTGCTGGCCACGGCCCACTACACCGTGCTGTCGATTTCCGGCAGTTCGAAGTTGACTACCTTGAGCGCCGCGCTGGCCGGTGACGATGTCGCCGCCATGCCGATTCGCGCGTTTTTGCAACCTACTTTAGAGATTTACTGGTGCCCATGAGCCAAGGATCAGCCGCTATGAAAAGCCCTCAACCGACCGTGTCCATGGCGGATAAAGTTGCCCTGATCGACAGCCTCTGCGCCAAGGCGCGGATCCTGCCGGTGATCACCATCGCCCGCGAGCAGGACATCCTGCCCCTGGCCGATGCCCTGGCTGCCGGTGGCCTGACCGCCCTGGAAGTGACCCTGCGTTCCGAGTTCGGCCTCAAGGCCATCCAGGTGTTGCGCGAACAGCGCCCTGAGCTGTGCACCGGTGCCGGCACTGTGCTGGACCGTCATATGCTCGAAGCGGCAGAAGTGGCCGGCTCGCAGTTCATTGTCACCCCCGGCATCACCCGCGACCTGCTGGAAGCCTCGGTGCACAGCCCGATCCCGCTGCTGCCTGGCATCAGCAATGCCTCCGGCATCATGGAAGGCTATGGCCTGGGCTACCGCCGCTTCAAGCTGTTCCCGGCCGAAGTCAGCGGCGGCGTGGCGGCGATCAAGGCCTTGGGTGGCCCGTTCGGCGAAGTGAAATTCTGCCCGACCGGCGGCGTCGGCCCGGCCAACATCAAAAGCTACATGGCGTTGAAAAACGTGATGTGCGTGGGCGGTAGCTGGATGCTTGATCCTGAATGGGTAAAGAACGGCGATTGGGCGCGTATCCAGGAAGTCACCGCCGAGGCGCTGGCGCTGCTGGATTGATCTGATTTATCGAATCGTTGTTGCTGTGCTTAACGGCATTTTTGCGGTGCACTTGGTCGGTGTACCGCTTTTTTTTGCCTGTAGAAAACCTGGAGAACGCCACAAAACCAATGTGGGAGGGGGCTTGCTCCCGATAGCAGTGGTTCAGTCAATACATGTAGTGACTGATTCACCGCTATCGGGAGCAAGCCCCCTCCCACATTTAATCTTCGCTCAGCTCGGTAATGGCGTTGACCAGCGTGCCGATGTCTTGTGCTGACGTCACCAATCCCGGTGTCACCCGAATACACGTGCCAAACGCCGAACCCGTGCGGGTGGTGGTGAACAGCCCGTAATCGTTGAGCAACCGATCCACCATCACTTGCTGATCGCGCCCAACGAACTTGAACGCGGTAATCCCGCAATACAGCCTCGGATCATCCGGCGTCAGCACTTCGATTCCCGGCACAGTCCGCACCTGGTTCACCCAACGATTGCGCAGGTAATTGACCCGTGCGCCCTTGGCCGCCGCGCCGCCCAATTGCCGGTGTTCTTCAAACACCAACGGCATGCTCATCAGTGCCGGAAAGTTAGGCGTGCTGTAGGACGTACGCGCGCGTACATCCGTGGCGGGGTAGTGGAATTCACCCATGTCCGGGTCGATATCCGCCAAGCGCTCGGGGGCGATGTAGAGAAAGCCCAGGGTCAGCGGGGCGCCGATCCATTTGTGCAAGTTGAAGCCGGCGAACTGAATGCCCAACTCGGCCAGGTTGAAATCGATCTGGCCCAGAGCGTGGGCGCCGTCGAGGATTACATCAATATCCTGCTCACGCGCAGCCTTGGCAATCGCCGCCACCGGCATCACCAGGCCGGTGCGGTGCGTGACATGGGTCAGCGCCATCAGCTTCAAGCGCGGGTACTGAATGAAGGTATCGCGATAGATCTGCACGAGGCTGTCGAAACTGGCCGGGTGAGCGTGGGAAATCTCGATCACTTCGACACCGCGCACGCCGGCCAGCCAGCGCATCGCGCCTTTGACCGTGTCGTACTCCAGGTCACTGATCAGCACTTGGTCGCCGGGTTGCAGGCGGTTGTAGTTGCGGATCAGCGACTGCAAGGCTTCAGTGGCGTTGCGGGTGAAGGCCACCGAGTCCGGGTCTGCATCGATCAAAGCGGCCAGTTGGCGACGAATCTCGAGATTTTCCCCTTGCTCGAAGCGCTGACGCACGTACACCGAGTTGCTGCGATTGATGAAGGCAACGTGTTCCAGGTACTGGGCCTGGACTGCACGGCTCATGCGCCCGAAGTAGCCGTTTTCCAGATTGATCGGGCCCGGCTCCAGCTCATAGCGCTGGGCGATGGCCTGCCAGTGACTTTCGTTGTTTGCATTCCTTGGCATGGCGAGGCTCTTAATTAATGGCGAGGGGCGGGTTTACCGTGTTTAACGCGCAGCGGTTCAAGCAATTCGGCCAAACCGTTGTGGTCGATTTCCTGCATCAGTGCCAGCAAGCCACCCAGTTCCCCGTGGGGAAAACCTTCACGGGCGAACCAGTTCAGGTAGGGGCCGGGCAAGTCGGCGATGATCCGCCCTTTGTATTTGCCGAAGGGCATTTCGCGGGTGATCAGCAATTCGAGTTTTTCGGGGTTCATGGGCTTCAGCGTTTGATTCGATAGCGGGGAAAATACAGGCATTCTGCATGAAGGCCAAATGACAGATCATGCAAATAACGTCGATACAGATGGTTCAATAATTCGTAAGTCATTGAAATACAACAAATAAGTAATTTTTCAAAACCTGGCACGAGCGCTGCAATCATTAAGACAACTTTCTCAACCCACATAAGGAATTGAAAAATGACTGACATCAATAAAGAATCCATCTCCGTACTGAACGACCTGATCGAAACCAGCATCGACGGCCAAAAGGGTTTCCAGGAGTGCGCTGAAGACATTAAGCACCCTGAACTCAAAGCCCTGTTCGTCAAGCGCTCCGCCGATTGCGCCACTGCTGCCACCGAGCTGAAAACTGCCGTGCGTGCCCTGGGTGGCGAGCCGAAAGAATCCGGCAGCGTGGCCGGTGCTATGCATCGCGGTTGGGTTGACGTGAAATCGATGGTGACCGGTAAGGACGAAGAGTCCGTGCTGAACGAAGCCGAGCGCGGTGAAGACCACGCACTGAAGGCTTACAAGGAAGCGATCGAGAAGATCAACAAGCACAACCTGCTGGGTATTCGTGATCTGGTTGAACGTCAGTACCACGGCGTGCAGCGCAACCACGACCAGGTTAAAGCTCTGCGTAACCAGGCTCGCGCTCAGTCGTAAGCCCTGGGTTGTAGATGCTGTAAAAAGTGTGGGAGGGGGCTTGCTCCCGATAGCGGTGGATCAGTCGATAGGTTTATTGACTGAATCACCGCCATCGGGGGCAAGCCCCCTCCCACATTTGTATTGCGTCATTTTCAGCCAATGCTGATCGGCGGCAGCTCGGTCAACGTCACTACCTGCTGTTTGCGCGGGGCAAGAATCTCCGCTTCGCCATCCACTACCAACTCATCGCGCTGGTTGAACACTCGCGTGGCAATGCGTACACGGAACTTGGGCAGCTTCTCCAGGATTTCCAGGCGCACGGTGAGGGTGTCGCCGATCTTGACCGGCTTTTGAAAGCTCATCTGCTGGCCGATATAAATCGTGCCCGGGCCGGGCAGTTCACAGGCTACCGCCGCGCTGATCAACGCACCACTGAACATGCCATGGGCGATGCGTTCTTTGAACATGGTCGCCTTGGCATACTCGGCATCCAGGTGCACCGGGTTGTGATCGCCAGACATGGCGGCGAACAACTGGATATCGCGCTCTTCGACGGTCTTGCTGAAGCTGGCGGTCTGGCCGACTTCAAGGGCCTCGTAGGGGGTGTTGGTTACCTGGGTCATCTAAAGGTGCATCCTGTGGCTAATCGATAATTTAATTGGCTGATTTTAAACGAAAAATTATTCGCAGCGGGTAGGCCTGCGCACTGTCAGGGCGTGCTCGAGCCACGTCAGCACATCCGCGGTGACGTCGTCGCGGTTGGTTTCATTGAACACTTCATGACGTGCCTGCGGGTAGAGCGTCAATTGCAGGTGCTGGCAGCCCGCATCGCGCAGGGCATGGGCCAGGCTTTTGAGACGCTTGCCTTCACTCACCGGATCACATTCGCCGCCGATTATCAGAATTGGCAGGCCCGGATCTATCTGCGCGAGATTGGACGCTTTGCTGATTTGCTGCAAGCCGCCGAGCAGGTCGACCCACAGCTGGTTGGTGCAGCGGAAACCGCAAAGCGGGTCATGGATGTATTGGTCGACTTCAACCGGGTCGCGGCTGAGCCAGTCGAAGGCGGTGCGATTGGGTTTGAACGCTTTGTTGAAGGAGCCGAACGACAGAAAGTCAATCAATGCACTGCGCCCGCGCATACCCTGGCGCGCGCGCTCGATACGGGCAATCGCCCGCGCCGCGCGATACAACGCCACCGGCTGGAAATTCGAACCGCTGAGTATCGCCCCATGCAGGCTGGCGCTGTGATGCAGCAGATAGGCCTGGGCGATATAGCTGCCCATGCTGTGGCCGAGCAAAATAATCGGCAGCCCCGGTTGCTGCTGGCCGATGTGCTGGTTAAGGCTGGCCAGGTCGCCCACCACTTTGTTCCAGCCATCCTCTTCGGCGTACAGCCCCAAGGTGCCTTCGTCGGCGGTACGGCCATGCCCACGTTGGTCCAGCGCATACACACCATAGCCGGCGCCGCACAACGCCTGCGCCAGGCGCCCATAGCGGCCGCTGTGCTCGGCCATGCCATGGGACAGCATCACCAGGGCCCTGGGAGGCTCGGCGGGCATCCATTGATTGACGTACAGGCGGCTGTGGTCGTTCGCGGTCAGCCAGAAAGTGCTGTGGTTCATGGCGGTTCCTTTGCGCAGGGTCGTTGCAGTGTATAGCTCATCGGGTGGGGGGCGGGGTATCTGCCTGCGCCTCAGCGACAAGATTCATACAATCAATGACACAGTTGAGTGTATTGCCTGTTTGGCCATTACTGCTAACGTCCTCAAAGCTCCGCTCTTTGTAGCTGCATAGAAAAGCGGCCGGACACACTCAGGTAAAGAGGACAAGAATAATGCAACCTGATTTTTGGAATGACAAACGCGCGGCGGGTGTGCCTAACACCATCGACCTGACTGCCTATCAATCAGTGATCGAAGTCTTCGAGCGTTCCTGCAAGACCTTTGCCGACCGTCCGGCGTTCAGCAACATGGGCATTACCCTGACCTACGCCGAGCTTGAGCGCCAGAGTGCGGCGTTCGCCGGTTACCTGCAGCAGCACACCGACCTCAAGCCCGGCGAGCGCATCGCAGTCCAGATGCCCAACGTGTTGCATTACCCGATTGCGGTTTTTGGCGCACTGCGCGCCGGGCTGATCGTGGTGAATACCAACCCGTTGTACACCCCGCGTGAAATGCGCCACCAGTTCAAGGACGCCGGCGTGCGTGCGCTGGTCTACCTCAACCTGTTCGGTTCGCGGGTACAGGAGGTGTGTACCGACACCGAGATCGACTACCTGATCGAAGCCAAAATGGGCGATTTCATGCCCGCCGCCAAAGGCTGGCTGGTCAACACCCTGGTCGACAAAGTCAAGAAGATGGTCCCGGCCTACCACCTGCCGCGTGCGGTGTCGTTCAAGCGCGCCTTGCACATGGGCGCGGGCCTGGGCGTGACGCGACATCCGGTGAGCCTAGAGGATATCGCCGTGCTGCAATACACCGGTGGCACCACCGGCCAGGCCAAGGGCGCGATGCTCACCCACGGCAATCTGGTGGCGAATATGCAGCAGGCGCGGGCGTGCATGTCGCAACTGGGGGACGACGGCCATCCGCTGATCAAGGAAGGGCAGGAGGTGATGATTGCGCCGCTGCCGCTGTACCACATCTATGCGTTCACCGCGAATTGCATGTGCATGATGGTGTCCGGCAACCACAACGTGCTGATCACCAACCCGCGCGACATCGGCGGGTTCATCAAGGAACTGAAGAAGTGGCGCTTCACCGGGCTGCTGGGGCTCAACACGTTGTTTGTGGCGCTGATGGAGCATCCGGACTTCAAGAGCCTGGATTTTTCCCATCTCAAGTTGACCAATTCCGGCGGCACGGCGCTGATAAAGGCCACCGCCGAGCGTTGGCAGCAGATCACCGGGTGTGCAATCGGCGAGGGCTACGGCCTGACCGAAACTTCACCGGTGGCCAGCACCAACCCCTATGGCAATCAATCGCGGCTGGGCACGGTAGGCATTCCGGTGCCGGCCACGGCCATGAAGGTAATCGATGACGAGGGCGCTGAGTTGCCGTTGGGCGAACGCGGCGAACTGTGCATCAAGGGCCCGCAGGTGATGAAGGGCTATTGGCAGCAGCCGGCGGCCACGGCCGAGGCGCTGGACGCCGAGGGGTGGCTCAAGACCGGCGATATCGCCGTGATCGATACCGACGGCTTTATACGCATCGTCGACCGCAAGAAAGACCTGATCATCGTCTCGGGCTTCAACGTCTACCCCAATGAGATCGAAGACGTGGTGATGGCCCACCCGGCCGTGGCCAACTGCGCGGTGATCGGCGTGCCGGATGAGCGCACGGGGGAAGCGGTGAAGCTGTTTGTGGTCGCGCGTGCCGAAGGTGTGAGCCTTGAGGAGTTGAAGGCGTACTGCAAGACCAACTTCACGGGATACAAAGTGCCCAAGCACATTGTGCTCAGGGATTCGCTGCCGATGACGCCGGTGGGGAAAATCCTGCGGCGGGAGCTGCGCGACATCGCCTGAAGTGAATAGCTAAAAATGTGGGAGGGGGCTTGCCCCCGATGAGGTTGGAACAGTCACCGCTGCATCGACTGATCCGCCGCCATCGGGAGCAAGCCCCCTCCCACATTGTTTTGTATTGCCCGCTAAGCCCTGTTCCAGAGCCTTTCAGTGGGTTATTTTGCCTGCGTTAAAAGTGTGACCAATTATTGTAGGACAGTCGTGTTAGTGACCGTAGGGCCCTCTTTTGGCTCTAGTCGGCCCTTGGCAAAGCTGCTACTCTCGGCGCGCTTTGTGACGTCTAGGCCTGCTTGAAGCGCCAGATTCACCTTAAAAAAACATACACCAATAATAATCGCATCAAATGCGATGATGAATTCGCGTCGCTGAGGAGTGGGCTTCCATGAACGAAGACTTTTGGAAGGATAAGTACCCCGCCGGGATTGCTGCACAAATCAATCCAGACGAGTATCCGAATATTCAGGCGGTACTGAAGCAGTCCTGCCAGCGCTTCGCCAACAAACCGGCTTTCAGCAACCTGGGCAAGACCATCACCTACGGTGAACTGTACGAATTGTCCGGCGCATTCGCCGCCTACCTGCAACAGCACACCGACTTGAAGCCTGGCGACCGAATCGCCGTGCAACTGCCCAATGTCCTGCAATACCCAGTCGCTGTATTCGGCGCCATCCGTGCCGGGCTGATCGTAGTCAACACCAACCCGCTGTACACCGCGCGGGAAATGGAACACCAATTCAATGACTCCGGGGCCAAGGCCCTGGTTTGCCTGGCCAACATGGCGCACCTGGCTGAAAAAGTCGTGCCCAAGACTGCGGTCAAACACGTGATCGTGACCGAAGTCGCCGACCTGCTGTCGCCGTTCAAGCGCCTGTTGATCAACAGCGTGATCAAGTACGTGAAGAAAATGGTCCCGGCCTATCATTTGCCGCAAGCGATCAAGTTCAATGACGTGCTGGCCAAGGGGCAGGGCCAGGCGGTCAGCGATGCCAACCCGGCCAGCGGCGATGTGGCGGTGCTGCAATACACCGGCGGCACCACCGGCGTGGCCAAGGGCGCAATGCTCACCCATCGCAACCTGGTCGCCAACATGCTGCAATGCAAGGCGCTGATGGGCTCGAACCTCAATGAAGGGTGCGAGATCCTGATCACGCCGCTGCCGCTGTACCACATCTATGCGTTTACCTTTCATTGCATGGCGATGATGCTGATCGGCAACCACAACATCTTGATCAGCAACCCGCGCGACCTGCCGGCGATGGTCAAGGAACTCTCGAAGTGGAAGTTCAGCGGCTTTGTCGGCCTCAATACCCTGTTCGTCGCGCTGTGCAACAACGAAGGCTTCCGCAAGCTGGATTTCTCCGCGCTGAAGGTCACCCTTTCAGGCGGCATGGCGCTGCAGCTGGCGGCCGCCGAACGCTGGAAAGCCGTAACCGGTTGTGGCATCTGCGAAGGCTACGGCATGACCGAGACCAGCCCGGTGGCCACGGTGAACCCGATCCAGCATATCCAGATCGGCACCATTGGCATCCCGGTGCCATCCACCGTGTGTAAAGTGATCGCCGACGACGGCACCGAGCTGCCGCTGGGCGAAACCGGCGAGCTGTGCGTGAAGGGCCCCCAGGTCATGAAGGGCTACTGGCAGCGCCAGGACGCAACCGACGAGATGCTCGACAGCGAAGGCTGGCTGAAGACCGGCGACATCGCGATCATCCAGCCCGACGGCTACATGCGTATTGTCGATCGCAAGAAAGACATGATCCTGGTCTCGGGTTTCAACGTGTATCCCAACGAACTGGAAGACGTGCTGGCAGGCCTGCCGGGCGTGTTGCAGTGCGCAGCCATCGGCGTGCCGGATGAAAAGTCCGGGGAGCACATCAAGCTGTTCATCGTGGTCAAGCCAGGGGCGACCCTGACCAAGGAACAGGTGATGGAACACATGCGCGCCAACGTCACCGGCTACAAGGTGCCCAAGGCCGTTGAGTTCCGCGATGCGCTGCCGACCACCAATGTGGGCAAGATTCTGCGGCGTGAATTGCGCGATGAAGAACTGAAGAAGCTCGGTCTCAAAAAGTAACGCACTTCAAATGTGGGAGGGGGCTTGCTCCCGATAGCGGTGGGCCAGTCACAGATAACGTGACTGACACTTAGCTATCGGGAGCAAGCCCCCTCCCACATTTATGACTGCGTTATTACAGGGCGAACTGCGCAAAGCTGATTCCCGCACCGGCAGGGCGCACATCCTTGAGGAACGAGTCCTTGTCGGCGCTCAGTTCCAGGGTGATTTCCGGCTTGCGCTTGCCGGCATTGCGCACCACCAGCCCTTCGAGGTTCTCACGCAGGAACGCCGTTGGCACTTTCAGGTGCAGCAGTTGGTCAGTCTCGGCGTTGTGCATCAACAGGTGGATCCACTCGTACTGGCCCACGCCAATCCGCGCCACTGGCAAGTCGAACCACCAGATATTGCGTTTGGGGTCCAGGTCGGTGAAATGGCAGTTGTTGACGCCGAGTACGGCACCGCCCAGTTCCTGGTTTCTGCGGGCGATGGCCTGTGCTTTATTGAGTTTCATAACCTTCCTACGGGATCTGTTATTCAGCGTTCGAGCCTGAATCTGCCGGGCATTCTCGTGGGTTGGCGGCAAAACATAAAGGCAAACCTGCCCCTTTCGATCAAATGCGCGCTGAAAAATAATTGAAACTCTGGCGCCTGGCGTCCAGTCAACCGCTACGTAGTGACCTAAAACCATTTGATAGTTATCAGGAGTAATACCATGGGCAGCACTTCCGATAAGGTAAAAGGCGTAGCTAATGAAGCCGTCGGTAACGTCAAGCAAGGTGTCGGCAAGGCGACGGACAACGACAAAATGCGTGCTGAAGGCGTGATCCAGGAAAAGAAAGGCGAAGCTCAGCAGGCAGTGGGCAAGACCAAGGACGCAGTGAAAAAAGCGACCGAGTAAGACGGTCCGGCTGGCTCATCCCAGCAGCCCGACGGCCATCTACGGATGGCCGTTTTTGTATCCAAGGCTGCAACTAAAGTTTAGAAATTGTTTCAAAGTCGCCAAATGGGCTACTTTGATGTAGAAAACGGCCCCTGAGTCGCCCGCGACCTCACCCTCTTTGCGGCGAAAGGAGACGCTATGATTTTTCCGGTACTCGATGGTCTCAAGCTGCACAAGGTGCTGGTGCGCACCGTTACGGAATTCGTCGACGACGAGATGCCCACCTACGCCTCGGCTCTGGCCTACCAGATGCTGTTCTCGTTGTTTCCTTTCCTGTTGTTCCTGATTGCCCTGATCGGTTTCCTGCATCTGCCGGATTTCTTCACCTGGCTGCGCCTGCAGTCTGAGCTGGTATTGCCGCCCCAGGCACTGGAGCAGGTCAACCCGGTGATCGACCAGTTGCAGCAATCCAAGGGCGGGCTGCTTTCGGTGGGTATCGTGATCGCCCTGTGGACCGCCTCCGCTGGCGTGCGCCTGATGATGAGCGCGATGAACGCAGCCTATGACGTGGTGGAGGGGCGGCCGATCTGGAAGCGTTTCCCTCTGTCGATTTTCTACACCATCGGCATCGCCGGCATGCTGCTGGCCGCCGCCGCGTTGATGGTGCTCGGCCCACAGGTAATGGAATGGCTGGCGGGGCAGATCGGTATGCAGGAGTTCGTCGTCACGCTGTGGACCCTCGTGCGCTGGCCGCTGATCGTGATCCTGCTGATGTTTGCCGTGGCCCTCATGTATTACGTGATGCCGGATGTCGAACAGGAGTTTCGCTTTATCACCCCCGGTTCCGTATTGGCGGTGGTGGTGTGGATCGTCGCTTCCCTCGGCTTTGGCTACTACGTTAAAACCTTCGCCGACTACAACGCCATGTACGGCAGTATCGGCGCGATCATCGTGTTGCTCTTGTACTTCTATATTTCCGCTGCCGTGCTGTTGCTCGGCGCGGAAATGAACGCCGTGATCGAACACATGTCCGCCGAAGGCAAGGACCCCGGCCAAAAGGAAATCGACGAACCGGGCCATGCCGGTGAAAAACAACATGTCTCCGGCCTGGGCCGGGACCATTCCAAGCCTCTTACCGTTGAGCCTGATCAATGATCCGTGAAATCCTGAAAATGGGCGATGAACGTCTGCTGCGCATCGCCCCGCCAGTGCCACCGGAAATGTTCGACAGCCCTGAGCTGTGGC
Source organism: Pseudomonas sp. R11-23-07 (assembly GCF_003852295.1). Taxonomy (NCBI): domain Bacteria; kingdom Pseudomonadati; phylum Pseudomonadota; class Gammaproteobacteria; order Pseudomonadales; family Pseudomonadaceae; genus Pseudomonas; species Pseudomonas sp. R11-23-07. Next base: position 4,285,797 of record NZ_CP027761.1, on the reverse strand, counting down.
AACTGATCGACGACATGTTCCAGACCATGGAACACGTGGGCGGCGTCGGCCTGGCTGCGCCGCAGATCGGTGTGGACCTGCAATTGGTGATCTTTGGTTTCGAGGCCAGCGAACGCTACCCGGAGGCGCCGCCGGTGCCGCAGACGATCCTGATCAACCCGTTGATCACACCGCTCAGCCCGGTGCTGGAAGAGGGGTATGAGGGCTGCCTGTCCGTGCCCGGCCTGCGCGGCGCCGTGGACCGCTATCAGCAGATCCGCTACGAAGGCTTCGACCCCAAGGGCGAGCCGATCGTACGCTTCGCCGACGGCTTCCATGCACGGGTGGTGCAGCATGAGTGCGATCACCTGATCGGGCGGTTGTACCCGTCGCGGATTACTGACTTCAGCAAGTTCGGGTTTATCGAAGTGCTGTTCCCGGAAATGGACCCAACCGCCGACGAATGACCGGCAGACTGCAACAGGTCCAAATGTGGGAGGGGGCTTGCTCCTACCCACCGCTATCGGGCGCAAGCCATCAGGTTATCGAAGGCCCATCGCGATCATCGGTTTGTTGCGCTTGTAGCGCACCAACCGCTCACTGAGCGATTGCGGCAAAACCGTGTCCTGGGAAAAACCCATACGCTGATACATCCCTTCAAGGTCCGGGTGGCAAAACAGCCATACGTTATCGTCCACTTCAGCCACTGCCAGGTGGATCAACCGCGCCGCCAGCCCCTGGCCGCGATAAGCCGGGTCAACGAACACGCCGGTCAGCCATTGCCCACCGACCACGGGGGTCAGGCATAACCCGGCAACGATCTGCGTGTCCCTCGCCACCCACAACTGCCCGTCCTTGAGCGCCTTCATCGACGAGTTGTGGCTGCGGTAAAACTTGTTCAGCAGCGGCCATAGCGGCGCTGCCAAGCGTTCGATGTGCATGTTCAAACCAACGAAAGGACAAGCGGGCATTGTAGCCGTTGCCGGCAGGGCGCAAACATCGGCCTGCGAGTCCGCATATAAAGTTATAAATAGATGATTTTTTAATATTATTAATGAATAAGAGAGCTTGCTAGGATCGCTGCTTCGAAGCACCCGACATACCGGGCCCAACCGCACCCGCCGTTAAGGTCAAGGAAGCGCTCTTATGCTGAAAATAATTGCTGTCGCTGCTCTTTCGCTGGTCGCCGCCAAGGCACTGGCCGCCGATCCATCCACGTTGCGCATTGGCTATCAGAAAAGCTCGGTAAGCATGGTCCTCGCCCGTGAACACAAGCTGTTCGAAGCCGCGCTGCCCGGCACCCAGGTGCAGTGGACCGAGTTTCTCGGTGGCCCGCCGCTGATCGAGGCGCTGAACGCCGGCAGCCTGGACATCGGCAATATCGGCGACATCCCACCCATTTTCGCCCAGGCCGCCGGTATCGAGTTGCAGTACATCGCCGTCGAGCCCAATGAGGGCAAAACCGAAGCCGTGCTGGTGCCTCAAGCTAGCCCCATTCATAGCGTGGCCGAACTCAAGGGCAAGCGTGTAGCGCTGCTCAAGGGTTCCAGTGCGCACAACCTGTTCCTCAAGAGCCTGCTGCGCGCCGGTTTGCAGTGGAAAGATGTGAACGTGGTGTACCTGTCGCCTTCCGACGGACGCGCCGCGTTCGAGCAAGGCAAGGTGGACGCCTGGGTGGTGTGGGACCCTTACTACTCGGCCGCCGTGGTTGACGGTGCCGCCCGCGTGTTGGGCACCGGCGAGGGCCTCAATCCGGCCGGCAGCTTCTTCGTGACCAGCAGCGCGTTTGCCCGGCAAAATCCCCAGGCCATTGCCACCATCCTGCAAACCCTCGGCAAGGCGCAGCGTCTGTCCCTGGACCAACCCGAAGACAGCATCGCGCTGATGGCCAAGACCTTGGGCCTGCAACCGGCGGTGGTCAAAAGCTACTTCGAGCACCGCTCGCCCGAGCCGATCCGGCCGCTGCAGGCGGTCGACATCGCCAATCAGCAACGCACCGCCGATTTGTTTTTCGCCAATGGCTTGATCCCGAAGAAGGTCGATGTGCAGCAGGTTGTGTTCAAAGGTCCATAAGCCCTGGGGCGAGGGAGCGGCTCCCTCGCCACTACTTGATTGCCTGACCGCTCATGGATTTTCCGCTGCCAGGGCCGCAACCACAGTGGGCCGCTTGCCCACCCGTTGTTGAAATGCCACCAACGCCGGCCATTCATTCAGCTCAATCCCATGAACCGCCGCCCAACGCAGCACCACAAACAGATACGCATCCGCTACCGAATACTGCGCGCCCAGCAAATAATCCTGTTGCTCCAACGTTTGCACCAGCACCGCAAAACGTTTGAATAATGTGGCCTGGAACAGGGCCCGCACCTCGCCCTGGATTGCCCTGTTGAAAAAGACCGCCAGCCCGCCATGCACTTCGGTGGCGATGAAATTCAACCACTCTTGCAAGCGCACGCGCTCCCAGCTGCCGTTGGCCGGGGCCAGATGGGCATCGGGCTTCAGGTCGGCGAGGTATTGCAGGATCGCGCTGGCTTCGGTCAACACCTGGCCGTTGTCCAGTTGCAGTGCCGCTACGTAACCTTTGGGGTTGATCTGCAGGAAATCCCTGCCGTCGGCCGTGGTCTTGGCTTGGTTATCCACGCGCACCAGGTCGAAGGGCAAGGCCAATTCCCGCAGCACGATATGGGGGGCGAGCGAGCAGGCATTCGGGGAAAAATACAGTTTCATGGAGGGCCTCTATGTCGGGTTTGCGCCAGTTTCGCGGGCATGGCACCGTGGGTAAAATTAAAGCTTCATACCCCACCCATAAGGACAGCTACTGCCATGATGAACTTGATGCATTGGCGCCTGCTGGTGGCCGTGGCCGATCACGGCAGCATCACCGCCGCTGCCGAACGGGTGGGCATGACCCAGTCCGCCGCCAGCCAGGCCATGGCATCCATGGAGATCGCGTTGGGGGTGCAACTGTTCACCCGCGAGCCGCGCAAGACCTTGCCCACTGCCTTGGGGGTGAGTGTGATCGAACAGGCGCGGGTGATGCTCGGTGCCTTGCAGGCGATACGCTGCCGCGTGGAGGAAGCCCGACCCATGCTGCGTGGGAACCTGCGCATCGCGTGTTTCCCTCAGGTACTGGCGAAGTTTCTGAGCCCCAGGTTGCAGCGTTTTGCGCAGCTGTATCCGGGCATTGAGGTCACCACCCTTGAGGTCACCGACGACGAAGTGGATGCCTTGCTCGACGCCGACTTGGTCGACCTGGGCGTGGTGCTCAACCCAGAACCCGAGCGCAACCCCACGCTATTGGGGCGGGACACTTGGCTGGCGGTGGTGCCAGCCCGGCACGCGCTGGCGCAGCAGGTCACGGTGACCCTTGCGCAGTTGCTGGAGCAGCCCTTCGTGCTTGCCACCGGCGGCTGCAGCGTAAACGCCCGCAGCCTGAGTGCCGACGCCGGACTGACGCTACGCGATGTGCGTGCCGAAGTGCGTGAATGGAGCAGCGCTTTCAGCCTGGTACGCGAGGATGTCGGCGTGACCCTGGTGCCGGAAACGACCCTGCCGACCCAGTGCCAGGGCCTGCGCGTGCTGCCCCTGAGCGTGCCGATACACCGCGAGTTCGCCCTGGTCGGCTCGCCAAACCGCTCACCTTCTGCGGCCGCCGATGCGTTGCTGGCAATGCTGGCTGATAACTGAAAACGCCGCTGACCTGATGTGAAAGAAATTCAAAATGTGGGAGGGGGCTTGCTCCCGATGGCGGTGGATCAGTCAATGAATCGGTGGCTGATACGCTGCTATCGGGGCATAGGTATCTACACAACTCTGTAGCAGCCTAAGTAACCACGATGCGAAGCGAGCCGCTCTTGATCTTGCTTTTGATCTTAGGCGCCCCGTTAAACCACGCTGGCCGGAATTCGACAGTGATTTGGGGGGTAAACCGGCAGGGATGCCGGTTTAGCCGCCCCGCGCCATGGATGGCGCGTGGCGGCGGCCCCCCAAATCAATGTCGGATTACGGGCACACCGAGCCTAGGCGAGGTGCCGAGTGGTGGGGCAAGAGCGTTTTGCTTACTTTTGCGCTTTTCAAAAGTGAGACGCCGTAAGGGCGGAACCCTAAGCCGCCGTTACCGCAGCAACGGATATGTACTCGCCTTGATCCAACATCCTAGTCGGCTGTCAGGCCGCCATCGGGAGCAAGCCCCCTCCCACATTTAGGTCGCGGAGCATCAGTTAGAGAGGCTTCGGCTCCCGAGCCGTCACAGGTTCAGGCCACGCCAAAAGTTGTGTAGATACCTATGGCTATCGGGGGCAAGCCCCCTCCCACATTTTTTGTTCAGCTGTGTGGCTTAGATTGCTGCCAGGGTGTCTTTCACTGCCTGGGCCTGTGGAGCAGCCGCCTTCGCCGCTACCTGCTGCTGTTGCTGCTCCTTTAAACGTTCCGCCACTTGCCTGGCAATCGCGTCCTGTTGTTGCTGCGGCAGGGCCTGCACTTGCTCTTCTGTCATCCCCTGCTCCTTGAGCAACTGCTCGCGGATACGCTCGGCCGGGGATTTGCTCATGTATTCGCTGAGTTCAGCCCGCGTCCCGGAGGTCGTCGCTGTGGCTTGCAACTGCACGCGGGTCTTGGCGAAGGCCTCGTCGATGCGATCGCTCGCCTTGTCCAGGTCCTTCTGGGCGGCCGGCACCGTCACGCTTTGCTGCGCCGTTTGCAGGGCGCCGCTGTACAGCGCGCTGGCAGCGGCGTTGGCCGGGTCCATGTCGGAGCGCTTGAGCTGTTGGACGGTCGACGCGGCTTGGGTGTCGTTGTTAACCAGCATGATCGGTCACCTGGGGGAATGTTCGGTGTGACAGCTGGAGCAATTAGCATGCCGGGCACGACGTGCCCGTTTTTATTGGGGGGCAAGCCGCCGTCGCGGCAAACACTGTCCTGTCGACGGCCAACCCTTGCCGTCAGTGGGCGATATTCTCCAGTGCCAGGTTACGCGTTCGCGGCCCGAACCAACTGATGGTGATCATCACAATCAACATGCTGCTTGCGATAAACGCCAGCACGCCCGGTGTGCCCAGGTGTTCGAGGATAAAACCGATCAGCAGGCTGCTGAACACCGTGGACAAGCGGCTGAACGAGTAGCAGAACCCTACCGCCCGCGCACGGATATTGGTGGGGAACAATTCGCTCTGATACGAGTGATAGCTGAAGCTCAGCCAGGCGTTGCAGAAGGTGATCATCACCCCACAGAAGATCAGCCCCACCGCCGTGGTTTGCACGGCGAACAGGCTGCCGAAGATCACCGCGCCCAAGGCCGAGCCGACAATCTGCCACTTGTTCTCAAAACGGTTGGCGACCTTCACGAACAGCAGCGGGCCCAGCGGATAGGCGAGCGTGATGATAAACGCGTAGAGCAGACTGTGGGTTACGCTGACGCCCTGGCCCGACAGCAAGGCGGGCAACCAGTTGCCAAAACCGAAGAAACCGATGGCCTGGAACACATGGAAGACGATCAGCATCAAGGCGCGACGGCGGTAGGGCGGTTGCCAGATATCGGCGAAACGGCCGCTGCCCTGCACGCTGACAGCCTCGGGTTCCGGCGCATCCAGAGGCTTGCCGTGATCCTTCAGGCAGCGCGCTTCAAGGGTGTCCATGATCGTTCCGGCTTCCTCGAAACGACCTTTCTGCGCCAGCCAGCGCGGTGATTCCGGCAGGCGCTTGCGCAGTTGCCAAATAAACAATGCAAAGACTGCACTGCTGAGCACCACCCAGCGCCAACCGGAAATCCCGAACGGCGCCTGAGGCACCAGCCACCATGACATCAGCGCCACCGCCGGCACCGACAGGAACTGGATGAAAAACGCGAAGGCAAACGCCGAACTGCGCATGCGCTTGGGCACCAGTTCCGACAGATAGGCGTCGATCGTCACCAGTTCAATACCCAGTCCGATGCCCACCAGAAAGCGCATGCAGATAATGCCCAGGGCGGACGTCTGGATGCCCATCAGCACCGTGGCGACGGTGTACCAGATCAGCGCAAAGGTGAAGATCGCCCGGCGCCCGAAACGATCGGCGATGGGGCTCAGCAGGCTGGCGCCGAGGAACAGGCCGAGGAAGGTGGCCGAGGCGAACGCGGCCTGGTCGGAAAAGCCGAACACGCCTTGGCTGCCCGTGTGGAAAATCCCGTCGCTGATCAGGCCTGGGCTGATATAGGCCGTCTGGAACAGGTCATACAGCTCGAAAAAACCGCCGATCGACAACAATGCCACCAGGCGCCAGATGCTGGCGACGGCGGGAAGGCGGTCGATACGTGCGCTGATGTGGGCGGCGCGGGTCGGGTCGATGCCGTCAGTGGTGGAGCGTGCAGGCATGGTTCAGAACACTCAGTAAGTGATGGGGATTTCAAAGACCTGGAACGCATCATCCACCGGTTGGTAACCCAACACACGTGTGGTTTCGCTCAGGTCCAGGCGCTTGAAGCGATTATTGGAAATGCCATGGGCGACCAGGTGTTTCACATCGCGTGTGTCCACCGCGCACTGCAGCAGTTGCACCGCATCGCGCGGGCTGAGCCACGCGCTGAGGTCGCGGGCGTTGTTCAGGTCTGCGTGCTGGGGAAACTCAAACGCGCCAATGCGCACGGCGATGGTGGAGAGCGGGGTTTTGGCCGCGTAATAGCCACACAGCGCTTCACCGTAGCATTTGGTCACGCCATACAGGTTGGCGGGCATCACTTGCATGTCGGGGGTGATCTCACGGTCTACCGGATAACCTTCGACAGCTTGCGCGCTGCTGGCATATACCAGGCGCTGCACGCCGGCGGCCACGGCGGCCTCGAACAGGTAGGTGGTGGCGAGGATATTATTGGGTAGCAGCTCCTCGAACGACGCATCGGGGTCCGGGATACCCGAGAGGTGTACAACCACCTCGATGTTTTCGAGCAGGCTGGCGAGGACGGATTTGTCGCTCAGGTCAGCGTGTACGAAGCGGTGTTCGCCGAGCGCGAAGTCCGGCTCGACACGGTCGGTCAGGGTGAAGCGGTAGCGGTCTTTCGACGCCTCGAAAAAGGTCTTGCCGATTTTGCCGCAGGCGCCGGTCAGCAGTACGTTGAGTCCGTTCATGGTGTGTCCTTGTTTAATTATGGCCGTCGAGCGCGAAGGTCTTGAAGCCTGCATGCTGTCCGCCGAGTCGTTGATAATACGCCGCGATGGCGGGGTAGGGCGGACGCTCCATGGGCGTCACCTGCCAGCGGTGCACCGAGAGGCCGATCAGGATATCGGCGAGGGTGAATTCATCGCCGGCTACGTAAGCGCCAGTCTTGGCCAACTGTTGTTCCAGAATGCCCATCACGCTGTTCCAGCGTTGCACGGCGGCGGCAATCTGTGTTGCGTCCAGGCCGTCGGGATTGTTACGCACCAGCGCGGTGAACGCATCGCCCCAGGCACGGTTGAGTTCGACCGCTTGCCAGTCGATCCATTGTTCGACGCGCGCCCGTGGCGCGGGCTCGACGGGCAGCAGGTCAGTACGTTGATAGAGGCCGACCAGGTAGCGGCAGATGGTATTGGATTCCCACAGCACGCCATGGTCGTCGATCAGCACCGGCACCTGGGCATTGGGGTTCAAGGCGAGAAATTCGGGGGATTGGGTGGGCTTGAAGCCGATGCCCCAGTCTTCACGCACGTAGTCGATACCCAGTTCCTGGCAGGTCCACAGTACTTTTCGTACGTTAATGGAGGAGGCGCGGCCCAAGATTTTCAGTGAATGTCCCATGGTGCTTCCTTGGCGATGACAAGGGGTTCAATTTAGCAGAGGCATGGGGTGGGAGGGCGAGGTTCTTGTCAGGCGTTGGCGTTAAGAGCTCTCTGGCAAGCGAAGGGCCCTTAGCGCGTCAAATGAATAAAAATACTTCTTCAACGTGAAGGGCCAGTCAGGTTAACAACACCGTTCGTTATCTTCATTTCCGGTTCACCGTCCATGCCTGGCGCGTTGAAGCTAAACGTCCCCTCCAATAGCGAGTTGGCGAAATCAACACTGGATAGCGTGAAGGTTCCACTCTCCGCATAGTAGTTCCATCCAAATTCCGTGTAACTATGATAATAATAGGCAAACACTTTCTCGCCTTGCCCAATGTTGAAAGTTCCACAGGAGATATCTTTATCCAGGTAGATGAATACAGCTCGACCCCTTGATCTGTCGTGGCCAACGACTACAAATCGGGTAGCGCTCGCGTCTTGAAGAGTCACTGACTCTGAGGTGAATGGGAGGGGGGTAATCGATATATTGCAGCCGATCACACCTTTGGCGAACAGCGTTTTCTTGGAGGTGAGCGAGTACATGGCAAGATCCTTTTCAGTGAGAATCAAGTGTCAGGAGATATCCTTGACGATGTACTTATAAGGCGCCCACCGGCGCTTGCCTACTGTCAAAGTTGACAGGTAAGGGGAGGAAAAACAGCCATGTTTAGCATGGGGGGGGCAGCCCCCTCCCACATTTTGACCGAGTAGGGACTTAAGCGCGTGGTGTGTGTTGGTCCATGGCCTTGCCCACCAGCAAGACGCTCAGCTCGCTCAATTGGTGGATGGCCAGGGCTACGTGAGTCAGCCGCTTCCTACAGCCTTCCTACGTGCCCGTGATCGTTCCTACGCCTTGCTTGGTACAGATCATGTGAACGCTTTACGAACAACGACATCCGGGCATAGAAGTCAATGTGATAGCCATTAGTACGATCTAGGTTTTTAGGTGATATTTGTAGGTAGAGTCTGAAAACATAGTTTTTCAAGTTCTAGCTGTTGCTCTAGTAAAATTCCAAGGCGTAGTTTTTGTACTTCTGGCTTTTACGGTGCAGGAGATGCAGATATGTATCCAAGCAGAAAAGTTATAAGTGCCGCCGAACTGAAACGAGCCCTGACATTAGAGGATCTAACCGACCTCAACCTCGAGCCGCACGCAGTGCGACTATTGCTTGATCAAATTCTCCAAGGCCTGACCTCACGTCATTGGCCTGACCCTCAGTGGCTGCAAGGGCCGCGTGTGGTTTCGGCCCACGATAACTACGGCCTGCTCGGCTACGACACCCGCGAAATTACCCTGGGCAGTGCCCACACCCGGTGGGTTGATGACATCAGCCTGCTGCGTACTCAAACCACCAGTTTGATTCCGGCAGCGTTACAGCGGGCCAGTGAAAACCGCCAGCCTGGGCAGATGAGGCTGTTGGCGGCGCCCGGCATGACATTTCGACGTGATAGCCGTGATCGCTGGCATTGCGCGGAACCGCATCAGATGGACCTGTGGGTATTGGGCGAGCCGCAGCTTGCTGAGCGGGACCAGCTACTGCGCCTGGTGGGAGACATCCTGGACATTGCGGTGCCCGCCATGGAATGGGTGTTCTCGGACAGCCCCCACCATTACACCGAAGGTGGTATCGAGGTGAACTTAATCCTTGGTGGAGAACCGATCGAGGTGTTGGAGTGCGGGTGCATCGCCCGGTCGTTACTTGAACGCTTGAATATCGATCCGCACCACCACGGCGGCCTGGCTTTGGGGATGGGCCTGGATCGTTTGACCATGCTGCGCAAGGGCATTCCGGATATTCGACTCCTGCGTGATACCCATCCCCGCGTCAGGGCGCAAATGTTCGACTTGAAGCCGTGGCAGCCGATTTCTCGATTGCCTTCGATTACCCGAGACATTTCTCTTGCGGTGACGCCGGGGCAAAGCGAAGAAGTTATCACTGAGAAGATGCTGCTCGCCGCAGGTGAGGACGCAGCGTGGGTGGAGGAAATGCAGATCAAGGGGCGCTGGTCTCGAGATGAGTTGCCAGCGCAAGCAATCGCTCGCCTGGGGTTGTTGCCTGGGCAAGAGAACATCCTGCTTCGTATCGTGTTACGCGATTGCTCGCGATCCATCGGTTCGCGGGAGGCCAACGCGCTATACGAGCGTATCCAGGCAGCGTTGCACGAAGGCGCAGAGGGCGGCGGCTACAGGCTTCCTCCGTCCGACTAAGCGCGAGCCTTCACGTACTCTCCCGCACCTGCAATTCAAACCCCATATCCACCACCGGCTTGGCGATCTTGTTACCCGCCATGATCGTCAGCAAGTGCTCCGCCGCACGCCGGCCGATGGCTTCGCGGGGCGTGCTGATGCTGCTCAGGCGCGGCACCATGAAGGAGGATGCGGGCAAGTCGTTAAAGCCCAGCACCGCTACACGCTGCGGTACGTTGATGCCATGGCGCATGGCTTCGAGCAGGGCGCCCTGGGCCAGGTCGTCGTTGCCGAAGAAGATCGCATCCACATCGGGATGAGCCGCCAGCAGCTGTAAAAACAGTTCGCCACCCAGGCCGACCGACGAAGGGCGCGGGGTCAGCAATTCCAGCGCCGGGTCGTACAGGCCGGCCTGTTGCAGGGTGCGGCGGAACCCCTCACCCCGCAGCAACGTGCGTTGATCCAGTTGCGCGCCGATGTAAGCCAAGCGTTTGTACCCACGGGACAGCAGGTGCGCCGCCGCCGTTTCCCCGGCGGCCAACTGCGAGAAGCCTACGCAGTTCACGCCGGCATTCGGGTCCAGGTCCATCATATATACGCAGGGCACGTTGCTGGCCTCGACCATCCGTCGCGCGCTTTCGGTGCGGTCGAAGCCGGTCAGCAGCAGACCTCGAGGCTGGTAGGCCATGTAGTTGCGCAGCAGGTTTTCTTCTTCGTCACGCGAATAGTGGAAGTTACCGATCAGTACTTCAAAACCCTTGGGCCGCAGCACCTGGTGAATGGCTTCCAATGTTTCGATAAACAGCAGGTTGGACAAAGACGGCACCAGCACCACTACCGAATGGCTCTGGGCCGACGCCAGCGCACGGGCAGCGGGGTTGACCACGTAGTTGAGTTCGGCGGCGGCTTGCTGGACTTTTTCCACCAGTTCGGCGGCGACGGTGCTGATACCGCGCAGGGCGCGGGAGGCGGTGATCGGGCTGACGCCGGCCAGACGGGCAACTTCATTCAATGTGGGGCGACCGGTGGTACGGGTATTTTTATCGTTCTTGGAGGTCATCAGGCGGCTTGCCAAACAAAAATCGAGGCACTAAGGTAGCGCTGTCTCCAAACGGCTGCAAATGCTTGAACGTTGGGTTGCCTGATCCCGTTCAAATGATTGGAGCGGATGCACGCGTCACTCCATAAAAAAAGACAAGACGGCGCGGGAAAAGCCTGTTTTTGCACTAGCCTTACGCTGTGCAAAGGTAGCGCTATCTGCGTCCTGAGGTGTTTATGAGTCAACCTGTTACTGCCCTGGTCATCATGGGTGTTGCCGGCTGTGGCAAAACCAGCGTCAGCGAGGCCCTGTGCCGTCTGAACGGCGCCACCGCCATTGAAGGCGACAGCTTTCACCCCGCCGCGAACATCGAAAAGATGAGCGCCGGCCACCCCCTCAACGACGACGACCGCGCCGGCTGGCTCGACATCCTCTGCGACGAACTGCGCCGTTCGCTCAAGGCCGGAGAGCATCCGGTGCTCACCTGTTCGGCCCTGAAAAAGAAATACCGCGACCACCTGCGCGAAGCCGCGCCGGGCCTGGGCTTTGTGTTCCTGGAGCTGACCCGTGAAGTGGCCGCCGACCGCGTGTCCCATCGCCCCGGCCATTTCATGCCGGCCAGCCTGATCGACAGCCAGTTCGCCACTCTTGAATCACCCAAGGGCGAGCCGCTGACCCTGGCCCTCAACGCCAGCGAAGACAGCGTCGAGGAGCTGGCCGAGCAGACCAACACCTGGTGGCTCAAGCACGGCTTTGAACCTAATCACTAATTTTTTGCCGGAAAGATAGCGCTATCCCCGGCAGGAAGTTCAACACCCGCTTTAATAACAACAACAAACAGGAGAGACCCCCCATGTTTGGCATGTCCCACGAGTCATACCTGCTGCTAGACGCAGTAGTCACTATCATCGGGTTGATCATTCTGATCACCAAGTTCAAGGTGCACCCGTTCATTGCACTGATCATCGCGGCCGGTTTCCTCGGCCTGACCTCGGGCATGCCCGTGGACAAGATCATCAAGGCGTTCCAGGATGGGTTCGGCGGTGTGCTCGGCTTTGTCGGCATCATCCTCGCGCTGGGTACCATGCTCGGCAAGATGATGGCCGAGTCCGGCGGCGCCGATCAGATCGCCCAGACGTTGATCCGCGCCTTTGGCAAGGACAAGGTCCAGTGGGCCATGATGTTCGCCGCGTTCCTGGTGGGCATCCCGCTGTTCTTCGAGATTGGCTTTGTGCTGCTGATCCCGCTGGTGTTTATCGTTGCACGTCGCACCGGTGTATCGCTGATCAAGATCGGCATTCCGCTGCTCGCCGGCCTGTCGGCGGTGCACGGCCTGGTGCCGCCGCACCCGGGCCCGCTGCTGGCCATCGGCGTGTTTGGCGCGGACATCGGCAAGACCATCCTGTATGGCCTGATCGTCGCACTGCCAACCGCCATTATTGCCGGCCCGATCTTCGGCACGTTCATCGCCAAGTACATTCCGGGCAACCCGTCCCAGGAACTGGTGGATCAACTGGCCCGCGAGACCGATAACAAATCGCTGCCAAGCTTCGGCATCACCCTGGTCACCGTGCTGCTGCCGGTGTTTTTGATGCTGCTCAAAACCTTCGCCGACATTGCGTTCGCCGAAGGCAACGTGGTGCGCAACTGGATGGACATGATCGGTCACCCGATCACTGCCCTGTTGCTGGCGTTGCTGCTGTCGCTGTACACCTTCGGCCATCGCCAGGGCATCCATTCCAAGCAGATCCTCAAACTGCTCGACGCCAGCCTTGCGCCGACCGCCGCGATCATCCTGATCATCGGCGCCGGTGGCGGCTTCAAGCAGATGCTGGTGACCAGCGGCGTGGGTGACGTGATCGGCCACATGGCGGTGAATGCGCAGATCAACCCGATCCTGCTGGCGTGGCTGGTGGCGGCGGTGATTCGTGTGGCCACAGGCTCCGCAACCGTGGCAACCATTACCGGCGCGGGCATCGTGGTGCCGGTGGTGGGCATGATCCCAGGGGTTAACCGCGAGCTGCTGGTGCTGGCGACGGGGGCGGGTTCGTTGATCCTGTCGCACGTTAACGACGCGGGGTTCTGGTTGGTGAAGCAGTACTTCAACATGACCGTGGCCGAGACATTCAAGACCTGGACGGCGATGGAAACCATTCTGTCGGTGGTGGCGCTGATCTTCATCATGTTGCTGTCGTTGGTGGTGTAGGCCACACCACTCAACCAATGTGGGAGGGGGCTTGCCCCCGATAGCAGGGTGTCAGCCACTGCAACTGGTGGCTGATTCACCGCCATCGGGAGCAAGCCCCCTCCCACTTTTTGACCGAGTCGGGCGCTGATCTTGGTCATGCTGCTGTCGTTGGCGGTCTAAGCCACACCCCGCAACAAAAGCTGGAAACCCAATCAAATGTGGGAGGGGGCTTGCTCCCGATCGCGGTGAATCAGCCACCACATGCGGTGGCTGACACCCTGCTATCGGGAGCAAGCCCCCTCCCACTTTTTGACCGAGTCAGACCCCGGGTTTTGCTACCAGCCCGTCCGCCCGGAACATCCCGCGAATTCCCCGCACCGCCTGGCGAATCCGGTCCTGGTTCTCGATCAGCGCGAAGCGCACGTGATCGTCACCATACTCACCAAAGCCAATCCCCGGCGATAGACATACCTTCGCCTCCAGCAGCAGTTTCTTGGCAAACTCCAGCGAGCCCATGGCGGCATACTGCTCGGGAATCTTGGCCCAGACATACATCGACGCCTTCGGATTTTCCACCATCCAGCCCAGCTCATGCAGACCCTTTACCAGCACGTTACGGCGCTGACGATACTGCTCGGCAATGTCTTTCACACACTGCTGGTCACCTTCCAGCGCCGCAATCGCCGCCACTTGCAGCGGCGTGAAGGTACCGTAGTCGTGGTAACTCTTGATCCGCGCCAGGGCGTTGACCAGTTCCGGGTTGCCCACCATGAAGCCGATACGCCAGCCGGCCATGTTGTAGCTCTTGGACAGGGTGAAAAACTCCACCGCAATGTCCTTGGCGCCGGGCACTTGCATGATCGACGGGGCTTTCCAGCCGTCGTAGACGATGTCGGCGTAGGCCAAATCATGCACCACCAGCACGTCGTATTGCTTGGCCAGGGCGATCACGCGCTCGAAGAAATCCAGCTCCACGCACTGCGCGGTGGGGTTGGACGGGAAGCCGAGGATCATCATTTTCGGCTTGGGGATCGAGCCGCGAATCGCCCGCTCAAGCTCAGCGAAGAAGTCCACGCCGGGCACCAGCGGCACCGAGCGCACTTGGGCGCCGGCAATCACGGCGCCGTAGATGTGAATCGGGTAGCTGGGGTTGGGCACCAGCACGGTGTCGCCCTGGTCCAGGGTGGCCAGCATCAAGTGCGCCAGGCCTTCTTTGGAACCGATGGTGACGATGGCTTCCGACTCGGGGTCGATGTCCACCTCATAACGATCTTTGTACCAACGCGAAATCGCCCGGCGCAGGCGCGGAATGCCTTTGGACGTGGAGTAGCCGTGGGTGTCTTCACGCTGGGCGACGGTGACCATTTTCTCCACGATGTGCGGGGGCGTGGCGCCGTCGGGGTTACCCATGCTCAAGTCGATGATGTCTTCGCCGCGCCGACGCGCAGCCATCTTCAGCTCGGCAGTGATATTGAACACGTAGGGGGGGAGTCGATCTATGCGCGCAAAGCGGCGCGGCGAACCTTGGTCTGCCATTGTTGCCTCGAGGTACGTAAGCGCCCGGAACCGTCCGAGCGACGTCGGCCACTGCGGTGGCCTGCGGGCAGACAATACGGTCGATGATGGCCAGTTGTCCAGATGCGTAGGAAAAATTTCCACATGGAGCGCGACGCGGATATGCCCCTATACTCGATGCGGGTTTGTTCCCTCATAAGAAGGAGACTGTTCGTATGGATCAGCAGACAAAACAACCGTTGGAACCACGCATGGAAGCCGGCAAGGCCATGGTGATCGCCGGCGTTCAGGGGCGCTATTCGAAGGCTACCGTGGGCGATATCCCCAATCTGTGGGAGTTGTTCGACACGTGCATCAAGGACATCAAAAAGCGCGTCGGCGGCGTGACGTATGGTGTTTGCCATAACCCCAAGCACGGCGAATTCGACTACATGGCCGGTGTTGAAGTCCCGACCAAGGGCGATGTGCCGAGCAATTTCCAGTTCATCGAAATTGCGCCGCTCAATTACGCCGTGTTCACGCATTACGGGCCTGTGCGGGCGCTGGAACAGACGTACGAGCGCATCATGTTCGAATGGCTGCCGCATTCGGGCTACAAGGTGATGGGCGCGGATTTCGAGCGCTACAGTGCGGACTTTGACGGGAAAAAGGGCACCGGGACGGTGGAAATCTGGCTGCCGGTTGGACAGAAAGCCTGAGAGCCAAAACCGGGGGCGACTCAGCCCCCGAAGCTATTTTGATAACCTTGAGCGGATTGACGTATGGCGCTCGCCACCTCAGGTGCCAACCGGCAGTAGTCATCTTCGCGCTTGAGCACCATTTCAAGGGTCTGCAACAGCGCCTGGATACGCTCCTCGGGATGTTCGACTTCGCAGGTCCTGGCAAATTCGAGGATGCCCAGGCGCGAGGCGAATAACGATTTATTTCCGCCCAGATCCAATGCCAGTGAGTCTTCCGGGATGTAAGCGGTGGTGTTCACGATGTCGTAGGCCGGTGCCAACCGCGTATCTGATTTCACCGGATTGCTATAGAGCACGCCGAAATTCTTCAGATGGGCATCGCCATTACCCACGATGCAACTCAGCGCTACGCTATCGAACAATTGGTCCAGCGAACTGCGTTGATGCGCCGGGGCGCAGAACACGCGTACAGCCTTGGCTATGGCGGCGTAACTCTTGGTGTACTTTTGCTCGGCGGACAGGCCCATCAGCGCGGTCATGTCTTCGAAGCCCAGTGGATTGAGCTGTGCGTCACGATCAAAGCGCCGCATGATGAACAGCTTATGGTTGCGGGACAGATAAAACGGCGGTACGGGCAGGCCCGCGTCTCGGGCAATGGACATGCACAGGTATTCATTGATGGCCAACCCCGGAAACTCGTCGCGCCCGCTTTTAATGATCAGATCGTCGGTTTTCGAGGTGATTTTCTGTTCGGTCGTTTGTGGTTTTTCCGGCACCAATACTTTGGGTTGCACACCGGAAATACCTGCTCGCAGGATGTAGCGATCCACCAGCTCGACGAACAGATCCTCCGCGCCGTCCCACGCAAGAATTTCGTCGAGGTTTTCTCCGGTTGTGTGGGAGCTGTTGCGATGGATCAGCTCGTTCACCTGTTCAGAAGATACGAAAACCCGACCGATTGGCGCGCTGCTTCCCGAGAGCGCCAACAGCAACATCGGGTCGACCTTCACCGTTTTGGCGAGGCGATTACGCAGTTGCTCCAGCACGTAGCCTTCGGGCAAATTCATCTGAAAGATAGGGTGCAGGTCCCGGCGACGGTATTCTTCCGCGCGGACGGGCATCGACAGGCTGATTGCGCTGTCGGCTTTTGCGTTATCGCTATACCGGAACAAATAGTCTTGAGCACCGACCAGCACGCTGCCGCTGTCCCCTTGAGGCGTATGAACGCGTAGCGTGGGGCTATTCATTGAACAAGTCCTCCAGTTCCTCCAGGGTCGGCAAGGTCACAGGCACCAATTTGAATTCGCTGCCCAAGGCGGCAACCACCCGGGCATAGGCATTCATTGAGACCGAGAGGCTGCCTTTTTCGATTTCAATCAGTTTTTGCCGGGTAATTCCCGCCAACTTCGCCAGATCCACCTGTTTATATCCGCGATTCAAGCGCATGGTGCGCAGCTGGATGCCGAGTCGTTGAGTTATTACAGAAGTGTCCATGTCGCGTATACATTACTTTGCTGTGGTTAAGTTATGTATACGTTACATTTTAGCGCTGTCAACACCAGCCGGACTAAATACCCATCTCAACCTGCGCTCATACCCAATCCTTCCCCTGTAAGCCTCACCGCTATCCACCCAACCGGCTGCCAGATACAACCCCATCGCCGCTTCATTGTCCGCATCCACCGACAATTCCAGTGCCCTGATCTGCGGCCACGCCTGTAGCGCCACCTCGGGCAGTGCCTGCAAACAGGCTTTGCCAAACCCACGACCCTGCTGATGCCGATCGACCTGCAACGCATGCAGCGTCGCACTGTGTTCGTCGGCCCAATGGGGCAGGCAAGGTGGGCGTTTGAGGAGCAGGAAGGCTACCGGCCGCTCGTCGGCGAGCAGGGCGAAGCCTTTGATAGCGTCGGGGTTGGGATTGACCAGCAGGCTGTTCAGCGCGCAATAGATATCACCGGAATACGCCAGTTGTTCTGGATTGACTTCCAGTCCGTCGAGCTGCTGTTTTTGTACAGCATTCAGCGCCTGATAGGGGACGAGGCGGGTTTCCATGTGCGGCATATCCGAAATTCTACGAAGAGGGGCGGATTCTAGCGTTTTTGCCGGAGGCGACATTATTTTTGTGCGGACTGTCGATTTGCCTGCAGCGCGTTCGACTAAGGGTGTCTTTCGTGATTTTCCAACCCAAGGAGTCATCGCCATGAGCACTGCAATCAACAGTCTGATCGAGCAATGGAAGCACGCCGTCGTCAGCCGTGATATCGATAAGATTGTCAGCTTTTACGCCGACGATATCGTCTCGTTCGACGCCGTGACCGCACTGCAATTCAAGGGCAAGGCGGCCTATCGCGCGCACTGGGAAGCGTGCATGGAGCATTGCCCCGGCCCGGGTATTTTCGAGTTTCATGAGTTGCACATCGTGGAGGCGCAAGAGAGCGCGTTTGCCCATTGGCTCGCCCACTGCGGCGGCACCGGGCCGGATGGCGAGGTGAAGGCATGCTGGATGCGCGTCACTGCCGGCTATCAGCGTATCGATGGTCAGTGGAAAGTGGTGCATGAACACTGGTCGGCGCCTTTCGATATGCAAAGCGGCACTGCGCTGTTTGACCTCAAGCCTTGAGCGTTGCGGACTATAGTCAGTCATCCGAACACGGAGAACGCCATGAAATACCTGTGCCTGATCTACAGCAACGAACAGGTGTTGCACACCTCGCCCGAGAGCCCGGCTGACACCGAGTGTTTCGCTTACGCCGAGGCGATACAAAAAAGCGGCCGCATGCTCGCCGCCGAGCCGCTGGAATCGGTCAGCACCGCCACCACCGTGCGCATGCGCAATGGCAAGCTTTCGATCACCGACGGACCCTTCGCCGAAACCAAGGAACAGCTCGCCGGGTTCTACCTGATCGAGGCCAAGGATTTGAATGAAGCCATCCAGGTGGCGGGCGGCATTCCGGCAGCGCGGGTCGGCAGTGTGGAAGTGCGTCCCGTGCGTGAGCTGAACCTGGCGTGATAACGCATAACCTGCAGGTCGAACGTATTTACCGCAGCGAATCACGCCGCGTACTCGCGACGCTGATTCGCCTGCTCGGTGATTTCGACCTGGCCGAGGAGGCCTTGCACGAGGCGTTTTTCGTCGCCGTGCAACGCTGGCCCCACGACGGCATACCGGATAATCCACGGGCCTGGCTGGTGTCGACCGGGCGCTTCAAGGCCATTGACCGCTTGCGTCGCCAGGCGCGGTTTACCCCGTTGTTGCAGGAGCAGGCGGATGCGCTGGAGGCGGCTGACTGGAGTGCTGAAGACGTGGAAGACGACCGCTTGCGCCTGATCTTCACCTGTTGCCACCCGGCCCTGGCGGCCGACGCCCAGGCGGCGCTGACCTTGCGCGAAATCTGCGACCTGAGCACCGAAGAAATCGCCCGCGCGTTTCTCGCCACGCCGGTCACCATCGCGCAACGCATCGTGCGGGCAAAGCACAAGATCCGTGACGCGAAAATTCCCTATCAAGTGCCGTCCCTGGCCGAGTTGCCAGAGCGCCTCGACAGCGTGCTGCGCGTGATTTACCTGGTGTTCAACGAGGGCTATTCGGCCTCCACCGGCGCCGACCTCACGCGCGAAGACTTGACCCGCGAAGCCATTCGCCTCGGCCGTTTGCTGATGGAGCTGTTGCCGGAGCCCGAAGTCATGGGCCTGCTGGCGTTGATGCTGCTGCATGAATCGCGTCGGCCGGCGCGCACTTCGGCGAGCGGTGAACTGGTGTTGCTGAATGAACAGGACCGCTCGCTGTGGGACGCGTCCTTGATTGCTGAAGGTTGCGCATTGGTGGAACAGGCGCTGACGACACCGCGCTTCGGGCCGTATTGCCTGCAGGCGGCGATTGCCGCCGTACATGCTGAGGCGCCGAATGCAAAGGCAACCGACTGGCCGCAGATAGTCGGGCTCTACGATGTCTTGCTTCGGGCCGTGCCGTCGCCGGTGATCGAGCTGAACCGGGCGGTGGCAGTGGCGATGGGGCAGGGGCCGTTAGCGGGCCTGGCGCTGGTAGACGGCATTCTGCAGCGCGGTGAGTTACAGGATTACCACTTGGCGCATTCGGCGCGGGGTGAATTCTGCCGACAGTTGGGGCGGGTTGATGAAGCGCGCGCCGCCTATGCGCGGGCGCTGACGTTGACCCGGCACACCCCTGAGCAGCGCTTCCTCGAGCAACGCCTGGCCGAACTCCAGGCCCATCAACAGTGACTCACTCAAGCATCTTGCCCAGCAACCAACTGCCCGCCGGCCCCGGTGGGTTCTGTCGCGACCACACCGCATCCACCGCCACCGAGCGGGGCCAGCTGCGCACCTTGAGTTCGACCAATTGCCCACCGCCAAAACGCTCCACCAGCCAGCGCGGAATCGGAGCCCAGCCGAAGCCCAGTTGCGCCATCTCCATCAACATCAGGTAACTGGGGGCCGACCATACGCGCTGGGTGCCGCGGTTTTCATTGGGATTGATGATGCTCGCCAAGCGCAACTCCCGGTGCAGCTGCAGCGTCTGCGGGTGAACCTTGACCAGGCCAGCCAACGGGTGTTTACGCGCGACGAACAGCGCGATTTCGGTACGTTCTTCAACGGGGGCAAACGTCAGGTCCGGCGGGTAAACCTCCTGCTGTTCGATAAACGCGATGTGTGTGCGGCCACTTTGCACCAAGGCGATCAAGTCTTCGCATTCAGCGATCAGGCATTCCAACTCAAGGTCCGGGTAGCGTTGTTCAAAGGCGCTGAGGGCGACCTCGAAGTGGTCGGACTGGTAGGTATCGGACATAGCGATACTCAGCTTCGGCTCCAGCCCCTGGGCCAGTTGGCTCGCCGCCAGCTCCAGCCGGCTGCTGGCCTCCAGCACCTGCTCCGCGCGCTGCAACAACACCTGGCCGGCCGGGGTCAGCGTCGGTTTGCGGCTGCTGCGATCGAACAGCACCACGTCCAGATCAATCTCCAGGCTGGCCACCGCCGCGCTGATGGTGGACTGGCTCTTGCCCAGCTTGCGTGCCGCCGCAGAAAACGAGCCTTGGGTCGCCGCCTGGACAAACGCCTGGAGCACTTCATGGGAGGCCATGAGTATCGCCTTGATCGATGGTTATTAGTTATGAAGTATCGGATCAAGGGGTAATCATGGCAACCATCGTCCTTCACGGAGCCGGGTCATGAACCCCACCAAATCGATGACTGAACGCGTTCTGCAAGCCCTGGGTTTTGAAGGTTTGGCTTTGTTGATCTGTACGCCCTTGCTGGTCTGGGTGACCGGCCGACCGGCCCTGGAAATGGGCGCGGTGACCCTGGGCATCAGCTTGCTGGCGCTGAGCTGGAACGTCATTTTCAACAGTGTCTTCGACCGCCTTAAAGTGCGCCTGCAACTGCCCGGCGGCGGCTGGACGCGGGTGCTGCACGCGCTGCTGTTCGAAGGTGGCCTGATCCTGCTGGCGGTGCCCTTGATTGCCGCCTTGATGAAGATCAGCCTGTTGGACGCTTTCCTGCTCGACATCGGGGTGCTGCTGTTTTTCCTGCCGTACACCTATGTCTATCACTGGGGCTATGACGTGATACGCGACAGGATTGCCAGCAAGACCCCGATTTCCCTGTAAGCGCCAGGCGCCTACAGGAACATGCCGCCGGAAGCCTCAATGCGCTGGCCGGTGATCCATTGACTGCCATCGGCCAGCAGCAGCGCGATGGCGCCGCCAATGTCGTCGGGTAAACCGGCGCGGCCCAGGGCGGTGTTGTTGGCGACCATGGCATTGATGTCAGCGTTGTCGCGCACCGCACCACCGCCGAAGTCGGTCTCAATCGCGCCAGGGGCGAGGATATTGACGCTGATGCCGCGTGCGCCCAGTTCCTTGGCCTGGTAGCGGGTCAGCACTTCCATCGCGCCTTTCATGGCCGCGTAGGCGGCGTAGCCCGGCAGGCTGAAACGCGCCAGGCCGCTGGACACATTGAGAATGCGCCCACCGTCGCGAATCAACGGCAACAGCTTCTGTGTCAGAAAAAACGGCCCCTTGAAATGAATCGCCACCAGTTGGTCGAACTGGGCTTCGGTGGTTTCGGCAAAGCTTGCATGCAGGCCGATACCGGCATTGTTGATCAGAAAATCAAAGCGGTCCTGTGCGAAAACATCCTTGAGCGCGCCGTTAACTTCAGTGACGAACCCTGCGAACGTCGCGCTCTGGCTCACGTCCAGTTGCAACATGGCGGCGCGGCCGCCCAGCTGTTCGATCTGCGCCACTAACGCCTGGGCCTCGTCGGCCTTGCTGTGGTAGGTGCCGATGATATCGACGCCCTGGGCGGCCAGGTGCAGTGCAGCGCTTTTGCCCAAGCCGCGGCTGGCGCCGGTGATCAGTGCGATTTTACGTGTGGTCATGCTGCAGTCCTCTGAGGTGATAGTGGGACTGAGTGTATTTGTACGTCCGTAACGTGATAAACAGGGCTATATCGGAATCACTGGTCGGGCAAGGCGAACAATCCCATGAATAAACTGGAGCTGCTGCGCACGTTCGTGCGCGTCACCGAACTGTCGAGTTTTACCCAGGCTGGCGAGAGCCTTGGCCTGCCGCGCTCCACCGTGTCCGAGCAGGTGCGGGCCCTGGAGGAACTGCTCGGTGCGCGCCTGTTGCAACGCACCACGCGCAGGGTGCAGGCCACCCAGGACGGCCGGGTGTTGTATGAGCGCAGCAAGGATTTGCTGGCGCATATGGAGGAACTGGAAGGGCTGTTCCGACAGGACGAAACCCAATTGGCCGGCAGCATCCGGGTGGACATGCCCAACGCGATGGCGCGCACCTTGATCGTGCCCAACTTGCCCCCGTTCATGGAGCGGCATCCGCTGATCGACATGCAGATCAGCAGCTCGGACCGCCAAGTGGACCTGATCGCCGAAGGCTTCGACTGTGTCGTGCGCGTGGGCGCCCAGCCCGATCAAAGCGTGGTGGCGCGGCGGGTGTGCAGCCTGCCCATGGTCAACTGTGTGAGCGCGGCGTATGTGCAGCGCTACGGCAGGCCCGAAACCCTGGCTGACCTTGAGCACCATCAACTGGTGCATTACGTACGCCCGCTGGGCGCACGCTCGGCGGGGTTCGAATACGTGGAGGGCGGTAAGGTGCAGCGGCTGCCGATGGCCGGGCGCGTGACAGTCAACAGCACCGATGCGTATCAAGCGGCGTGCCTGGGGGGCTTTGGCATCATTCAAGTGCCACGCCTGGGCATCTGCGAATTGTTGGGCAGCGGCGAGCTGGTAGCGGTGCTGCCGGATTACCCGGCGCCGCCGCTGGACGTGTCGTTGCTCTACGCCGGCCAGCGGCATTTGCCCTTGCGCGTGCGGGTGTTCATGGAGTGGCTGGCGGCCACACTGCACGCGCATCTCTAGAGGCGAACGTGGTTCAGAACAGTTGCGTGAACAGCCAGTAAAGGCTGCCCGACAACACAATCGCCGCCGGCAACGTCAGCACCCAGGCCATCAGCAAATTGCGGATGGTGCGCATCTGCAAGCCGCCGCCGTTGGCCACCATGGTTCCCGCCACACCCGATGACAATACGTGGGTGGTCGACACCGGCAGACCGAACATGTCGGCCGCGCCGATGGTCAGCATCGCCACGGTTTCGGCCGAGGCGCCTTGGGCGTAGGTCAGATGGGTCTTGCCGATCTTTTCGCCCACCGTCACCACGATGCGCTTCCAGCCGACCATGGTGCCAAGCCCCAGGGCAATGGCCACCGCGATCTTGACCCACAGCGGGATGAAGCGCGTGGCGCTGTCGATCTGTTGCTTGAACAGCTGCAGCTTGTCTTGGGTGTCGGCGTCGAAACCGCCGACCTTGCCCTTGTCCATCAAGCGAATGGTTTCGCTGGTCAGGTACATGTCGTTACGCACGTTGCCCACCGCTTCAGCCGGTACCGCGGCCAGGGAGCCATAGCCTTTGACCTCGGCACCGATATGGCCGGTGATTGCGGCGAGGGCGGGCACCAGTTCCGGGGTGGCTTCCTTGGTGCGCACATAGGTCGACAAGGTTGCGCGGGAGTCGGCGGGTGCCGGCTGCGGTACCGCCTTCACCAATGCGGCCTGGGTTACCTCGGCGACCGCCGCGAATTGCAGCGACTGGTCGGCGGGCATGGTGCGGTTCAGCGCGTAAGCCATCGGCAGGGTGCCCACCAGGATCAGCATGATCAGGCCCATGCCTTTTTGCCCATCGTTGGAGCCGTGGGCGAACGACACACCGGTGCAGGTGACGATCAGCATGCCGCGAATCCACCAGGGCGGCGGGGTATCGCCTTGGGGCGCTTTATACAGCGAGCGGTTTTTCACGAAGGCGCGCAGGGCCAGCAACAGCAAGGCGGCAAATGCGAAGCCGATCAGCGGCGACAACAGCAAGGCGTAGCCGATTTTGGTGGCCTGGCTCCAGTCGACACCGCTGGTGCCGTCGCGGCCATGCATCAAGGCATTCGCCACGCCCACGCCGATGATCGAACCGATCAGGGTGTGGGACGACGACGCCGGTAAACCCAGCCACCAGGTGCCGAGGTTCCACAGGATCGCGGCGATCAGCAGGGCAAAGATCATGGCGAAGCCGGCCGATGAACCCACCTGCAGGATCAGCTCGACCGGCAGCAGCGCGATGATGCCGAACGCCACCGCGCCGCTGGAAAGCAGCACGCCGAGAAAGTTGAAAAAGCCCGACCACACCACCGCGAAATGCGGCGGCAGCGAATTGGTGTAGATCACCGTCGCCACCGCGTTGGCGGTGTCGTGGAAGCCGTTGACGAATTCGAAGCCCAGGGCGATCAACAGCGCCACGCCGAGCAGCAGGAACGGCGTCCAGGTGGTAACCACCGTGCCCAGTTCGTGCATGTCATGCATCAGGCTATAGGCGGTGAACAACAGGCCCATGGCGAGTACGGCGAAGAACATGATCACCGTCACCAGGCCGGGCTTGGTGTCCAGGCGGGGTGTGGAGGCGGTGGGTGAGGCGTGGGGCGAGGCAGTCAGGGAAGGGGTGGCCATGCCGGAGCATCCAGTGTGGTGAGGATGTCGCCTATGATCATTGCAGAATGTTACAAAGATGCTGCGGCAGGTCAGTGTTTAAGGGATATGCGGGTGCCGCTGGTCTATGATCGTTCCCACGCTTTGCGTGGGAATGCCTCCTGGGACGCTCCGCGTCACGACGCAGAGCGTCACGGGCTGAATTCCCACGCGGGAGCGTGGGAACGATCGTCATTCAGTAATCCTTGCGCTTCCTGAATGCCCAGCGCCCGGCGATCAAGGTGAAGGTCGCCACCAGCGCTACTAGGATCCAGAAGCCCTCCGGGTCGGTGGACAGCGGTACGCCACCCACATTCATGCCAAAAAAACCGGCGATGATATTGATCGGCAGCGCCAGCACCGTCACCACCGTGAGGGTGAACAGGGTGCGGTTGCTCTGTTCGTTGAGGTTGGCGGCGATCTCTTCCTGCAACAATTTGATGCGCTCGCCCAGGGCCGTCAGGTCGTTGATGATCAGCGCGAACTCTTCGGTGGATTTGCGCAACTCCTTCACGTCTTCCTTTTGCAGCCATTGCGGCGGCCGGTTGAGCAGGCGCAACAGCGAGCCCGGTTCCAGCGCCAACAGGCGTTGCAAACGCACCAGCACGCGGCGCGCGGCACCGAGTTCGGCGCGGTTGGTGGACAGGCGCGAGGACAGCAACTGGTCTTCAATCTGGTCGACGCTGAGGCTGGTCTTGCGCACGATTTGCGTCAGTACTTCGCCCTGGTCGCGCAGCAAATGCACCAGCAACTCCAGCGGCGAGCGGAAGCGTTCACCGGCTTTCACCGACGAGCGCAATTTATCCACCGAGTGCAGCGGTTGCAGGCGCGCACTGATCAGCAGGCGACTGCGCGCGCACACCCACAACGTGGAAATATCCGACGACACCATGCTGCTGAAGTTGAAGACCACGTCGTTGACCACCGCCAACAGGGCGGAATCGACGTGCTCGATGCGCGTGGAGCGCGAGCCTTCGTGTAATGCTTCGAAAAACTCTTCGGGCAATTCCAGGTGGGCCTGCATCCAGCGCTCACAGGCGGCGTGGGCCAGGTTCAGGTGCAGCCAGAGAAATGCTTGCGGATCGCCGGGTTGTTGCAAGTACGCAAGCGCGGTGGCCGAGTCAATCTGCTCGCCCTTTTCGCCGGGCAGAAAGCGGAAACCGTAAAGCAGGCCAAACAGATCGGGATCCTGATGGGCGTGATCGATGCTGTGGTTCATGGAGGCTCGCAGACAAAGCGCCTGTAGGACGTTTCACAGGTTCGCATGCGCGAATCATTGCAAGGCGCGATGACGGTTATGTGACGGTTTGGCGAGCGCCCATAAAAAAACGCGCCACCTGCCGGTGGCGCGTTTTTTGAGTTTTAACTCAGGTGTCCTGCTTGTCTTCCAGTACGGCGCCTGTTTTGGCGTCGAGCTTCACGTCCCACTTCTTGCCGGTGGTGTCGGTCAGGTCCACTTCGTAGACCAGCTTGCCGGCTTCGTGATCCAGTTCGGTGTCGTTGATGGTGGCGCCGGCATGCTTGGCGACGGCGGCAGCGTTGAGTTTTTCAAATGCCATCACTTCACCGGATTTGATCAGGTCAGGAATCTGGTCCGGACGAACATCAGCCTGTGCCAAACCGGCAGTCAGAGTCAGGGCAGTGGCGGCGAACAGAGTGGTCAAGGTTTTCATGGTGTGTGTCCTTCTGGTTGAACTGTTTAAGTGGCGCCAGATTAACCGGCGCAACTTAACTCATGCTTAATGGCTGACTGCCACAAACGCCTCAGTACTTATGGTCGTTCAGCAGGTCCTGCACGCTGGACGACGGCCAGCGCTTGTAGAACTTCAGCAGTTCGGCAGCGCGGTTGGTAAAGATGCCATCGACGCCGGCCTTCATCACCTTGTCGAAATCAACCGGTTCATCCACGGTGTACACATGCACCAGCAGGCCCTTGTCGTGGGTCAGTTGGTTCATTTCAGGCTTGACCAGGTCGGTGTAGCTTTGGTCGCCGTGGTCGGTCAGCTCCGCCGAAGGGCCAGTGCCGATGGCGCCGAGGCTCTTGGCTTGGTCGACCCATTTTTCGAACTCGGCCGCATCCTTGGGTTCCTGCTTGGCGTAATAGGCAGCTTTGGTCGGTTCGCCGGACTCGGCAAAGGGCACTTTGGATTTCGGTTCGATGCTGCCTTCACCGACCCACAACAGCAGGATCTTCGGCGTGTTGGGCATTTCTTTCTGCAGTTCTTTCAGGCTGGCCACCTCGAAGGTTTGCAGCACCACGCGGCCCTTGCCTTGGCCGACACCGGTGTTGCTCTTGCCCAGCTTGGAGCCGGCGGAACTCAACCAGCCCTTGTCCAGCAGCTTGTTTTTCAGGTCGGCTTCGATGCCCGGAAATTGCTTGGGCTCCTTGGTCTCGATGTACAGGCCGGGTTTGTGTTGCGGATTGCCTTCGGCGATTTTGATGATGTCATCCAGGCTCTGGATTTTCAGGCCGACGAAACCAGGGCGTGCGCGGTCCGGGTAGGCGGCGTTGAACCAGCTGCCGGCGTCGAGGGTTTGCAGCTCTTTCCAGGTGAATTCGTTGGCCGGCGCGTCTTTGCGCTCGGGGAACTTGGTCGCCACGTCGGTGGTGCGTTGCAGGTTGTTGTCGTGCAGGGCGAACAATACGCCGTCCTTGCTGCGCTGCAGGTCCAGCTCCAGATAGTCGGCGCCCAGGTCGCGCGCGACCTTGTAAGCGGCGGCGGTGGACTCGGGGGCGTCATAGGAAGCGCCACGGTGGGCGATCACGGCAGGGTAGGGAATGCCTTCGTTTGTCGCCAATTCAGCCGGGCTGATGGGGTCGGCAGCCTGTGCAGGGCCAAGGCCGAGCATCAGCGCCAGCAGCAAGGCACTCCCTAGCGTGGCGGGTACCGGGCCGTTGGTTAACGTTACAGGCATATGCGAAGTCCTTTCGTGAAGGTAACTTTGAGAAGGTGTCCTTTTTAACAATTGATTGCGAAAGGCGCTATCACCAAACCGACATTAACGTGCGCGCAGGCCAATTTTGTCGGTTTTTTTGTGATGCATTGCAGTACCCTTAACCGAAGCTGTCCCGTTAGAGGACGGTATTTTCTGCCACGCGTGTAAACCATCTTTCCAGTCCCAGTAGGACTTTTCAGTGAGGTTTACCATGCGCATCACTTCCGAACTTATCTGCCAGGCCGCCGACCAACTCCACGGTTTTGTCGGCCTGAACCGCAAGACGGGCCAGTACATCGTGCGTTTCAGCGAAGATGCCTTCGGCATGGACGTGGCCGATGACGGCATCATCCCCACAGCCGAGTTCGTCTGGGAACCGGCTGCCGACCACAGCATGATCCTGTCCCGCGCGCGCATTCAGTTGCTGCTCGCACAAAACATTGACGATCGCATCAACATCAGCGAACCGCTGCGGGTGTATATGCGCCGGGTTGAAATCCCGCAGATCAGTGCGTTGCGTAGTTTGGTCAGTTAAGCGCAGGCCATTTGCAGCGTAGGTATCTACACAACTTTGGCGTAGTCCTGAACCTGTGGCGGCTCGGGAGTCGACGCTTCTCTAACTGAGGCCCCGCGTTCCAAATGTGGGAGGGGGCTTGCTCCCGATGGCGGCCTGACAGCCGACCAGGATGCTGGATCAGGGCGAGTACATATCCGTTGCTGCGGTAACGGCTGCTATGGGTTCCGCCCTTACGGCGTCTCACTTTTGAAAAGCGCAAAAGTAAGCAAAACGCTCTTGCCCCACCACTCGGCACCTCGCTTAGGCTCGGTGTGCCCGTAATCCGACATTGATTTGGGGGGCCGCCGCCACGCGCCATCCATGGCGCGGGGCGGCTAAACCGGCATCCCTGCCGGTTTACCCCCCAAATCACTGTCGAATTCCGGCCAGCGTGGTTTAACGGGGCGCTTAAGATCAAGAGCAAGAGCAAGAGCAAGAGCAAGAGCAAGAGCAAGAGCGGCTCGCTTCGCATCGTGGTTACCGGAGGCTGCTACACACTTGTGTAGATACCTATGCATTTTGCAGACGCGCGATCATTCAGCGTGGAAGCTATAGGCCCGCTCCACCTTGCATACGCGGGTATGAAACGCGGTGTACCAGAGGGAGCGCCCTTGCTCGCGCACCTGCTGATGTTCGGCCTGCTGTTTCCAGGCCAGGATCGCCGCTTCGCTGCTCCAATAAGACACGGTAATCCCCAGGCCTTCTTCCCGCGCCGATTCCACGCCCAGAAATCCCGGCTGTTCATGCGCCAGTTCCAGCATGCGCGCGGCGGCCTGACCGTAGCCCTGGTCGCCAGCGGTGCGCAGTGAGCTGAAGATTACCGCGTAGTAGGGCGGCGCCGGTGTCTTGGCGATCATGCCGAGGCCTCCCGGCACGCCGTGAGCAGGGCAATCGCCAGCGGCGGTGTTATGCCTTTGAGGGCGGCGCGTTCGGGTTGGAACAGGGTGGCGACGAAAAAGGGGTGGTTCAGCAGCTCCACCGCTCGAAGGTCGTCTACAGCGTCGTGACCGCTGGCAATCATTGCTCCTTCAAGCAGTGCATGAGCGAACTCGGGGTTGATGCCGTAGCGGCATCGATAACCTTCATGGATGTCCAGGCTGCCATAGGCTTGCGCGATACGGGTGTAGGGCTCCAGGCGCACGGTGTCGTCGGCCTCCACCAGCGCACAACTCAACGGCGTGATGACGGCACGTTTAGCGCCCGGTACCAACTCGCCGTGTTCGGCATCCGCCCAGCCCAGCACGTTGCGGGCATATTCCAGCACCGCGTGCTGAAAACCACCGCAAGTGCCGAGGAAAGGCCGTCGCTGTTCGCGGGCGAACCGGATGGCTCGCAGTGCGCCTTCGGTGTCGCGGTACGGGCTGGCGGGCACGCACCAGAAACCGTCGAACCCATGCAGCGAGGCCGTGGCGGTGATGGTGTCGGTGTCGAGCCATTGCACCTTGACGCTCAGCTTCAAGACTTGGGCTGCTTGTTGCAGCGCCACGGGAATGGCCTGGTGCGCAATCACGTCAGGGTTGTAATCGCCGATCAGAGCGAGGTGCAGCGGGGCGTCTTTCATCGTGTGATCCCATGGCTTGTGGTGTCCTCAGGGGCACTATAGATTGGCGCTCACGCAATCAATATTGGCATTTGCCCACATGCTCAATGCAGCCGTGCACTATCAAGTCGACTATAATGATCTGTCGCTGGTCCTCGCCCTGGTTCGCGGCGGCACCCTGGCGCGGGCCGCCGGGCTGCTGCGGGTGGATGTGTCCACCGTGTTCCGGGCGGTGCGGCGCCTGGAAGCTGCTCTTGGCCAGACGTTGTTTGAAAAAAACCGTGCCGGTTATCTGCCCACCGAGTTGGCCACCCACTTGGCGCAACAGGCCGAGCGCGCAGAACTTGCTCTGGAGGCCGCGCGCATCGGTGTGGAGCAGGGCGGGGAAGCGATCAGCGGCACGGTGCGCCTGACCTGCACCGACGCTGTGCTGCAAGGTCTGCTGCTGCCGGCCCTGGCCAGGTTCATGGCGAATTATCCGGCGTTGATCCTGGAACTGAGCACCTCCAATGATTTCGCCAACCTCAGCCGCCGCGATGCCGATATCGCGCTGCGTCTGACCAGCAAGCCGCCGGAGCATCTTGTCGGACGTTGCCTGGGGACGGTGACGTATCAGGTGTGCGCCAGCGCCGACTATGCGCGTCGGCATGCAGGCCAGGAGCTGGCTGACCTGGCCTGGATCGCGCCGGACGACTTTTTACCTGACCATCCCACGGTGGCCTGGCGCCGTGAGCATCTGCCGGGCGTGCGTCCCGGTTATCGTTGCAACAGCATGCAGTCGGTGACCGAGTTGGTGCGCGCCGGGCTGGGGGTGGCGGCGCTGCCGGATTTTCTGATAGGCGATGGCTTGCAACCACTGGGCCCCGCACTGGCAGGGCATGACACTGCACTATGGCTGTTGACGCGCCCTGATTCCCGGGCGTTGCGTTCAGTGGTGACCCTGTTTGATGAGCTGGGGCGACATGTAAGCGGGTTGCGCAATTAGGTTTTGCGCACAAATTGCTCATGTATTTCGCACGTCAGGGTTTCGATACGTTCGGTCAGCTGTTTAGTCATTTCCGTCAGCCGCGTGTTCTGTTCCAGTAGTTCCAGCAACTGTTTGGTGGTTTGTGCGGCCTGGGCCTGGCGGGCGGTGTTGGCGGTGGCCAGGGCTTCGCGGTGTTGTGCGTCGGCGTCGGACTGGGCTTTGTCGCGTGCAGCCTGGCGCGTCTGGGCCAGCAGGATCAACGGCGCGGCGTAAGCGGATTGCAGGCTGAAGGCCAGGTTGAGCAGGATGAATGGGTATACATCGAAGTGGGTGATGCCGGTCGCGTTCAGCACCACCCACAGCACCACAATGGCGGTTTGCGCGCCGAGGAAGGTCGGTGTGCCAAAGAACCGCGCAAAGGCTTCGGCCTTGAGGGCAAAGGTATCGTTGCCGAAGGTTGGCGCCAGATGGGCGTGGTGTCGGTGGAAGCGCAAGGGGTCGACAGGGGTTGGGTCGGGTTTTTCTGAGGTCATGGCGGGCTCGAGTCGGTGGCGTGAGGCATCACGCACTATAGACCCAGCCCTCGGCCCGCACATGAAGAAGCCGTCAGCGGTTGCCCCGCTCGTTGGCAAACGCGCTCACCGCCTGTACCGCCTCGCTGGTGCCTTCACGGATCTGCAGGATCACCGTACCGGCCTGGTTGGCCAGTTCCACGCCCTGGGCCGCACGGTCGCGGGTGGCGTCCATGCTGTCGATGGCCTGGCGGGTTTCGTCCTGGATCATGGCGATCATGCCGGAAATTTCCGCCGTGGAGCCGCTGGTACGTGCCGCCAATTGGCGTACTTCATCGGCCACCACGGCAAAGCCGCGGCCTTGCTCGCCCGCGCGGGCCGCTTCGATGGCGGCGTTGAGGGCCAGCAGGTTGGTCTGGTCGGCGATGCCGCGAATGGTGTTGACGATGGTAGTGATCTGTTGCGACCGCTCGCCCAGCTTGGCGATCAGTTGCGAAGAGGCGTCGATATCAACGGCGATGTCGCGCATGCCGGTGGCGGTTTTCTGAATCACCTCGGCGCCTTTTTCGGCCATGTCCTGGGTGTTCAGCGACAGGTGATAGGCCTGCGCAGCACTCTGCGCGTCGGCCGCATGCTGTTGCACACGGGCCGTAACGTCCGAAGCGAACTTCACCACTTTGCACAGGCGCCCGCTGGCGTCGTACACCGGGTTGTAGTTGGCCTCCAGCCACAGCGTATTGCCGTGTTTGTCCACCCGCTCGAACTGGCCGCTGAACAGTTCACCCTGGTTCAGGCGCTTCCAGAACTCGCTATAGGCTGGACTGCTGGCCAGCGCCGGGGTGCAGAACAGGCGGTGATGCTTGCCCTGGATCTGCGCCAGGCTGTAACCCATGCGCTGCAGGAAGTTGGCATTGGCGGTGATGATGGTGCCATCGAGGTTGAATTCGATCATCGCCATGGCGCGGTCGATGGCTTGCAGCTTGGCATTGGCTTCACTTTCGGCTTGCATGCGGGGGGTGACGTCCATGGCGTACTTCACCACTTTGACCACGCGACCGGCTTCATCGCGTACCGGGTTGTAGCTGGCTTCCAGCCACACCGATGCGCCGTTGGCGCCTACCCGTTCAAAGGTGCCGGACTGGAATTGGCCGTTGCGCAGATGTGTCCACAGCTGGTTGTAGTCGGCGCTGCGCGCGAACGCCGGTGTGCAGAACATCCGGTGGGGCTGGCCCAGGATCTGGTCGGCGCGGTAGCCCAGGGTCTTGAAGAAATTGTCATTGGCGCGCAGCACGGTGCCCTGCACATCGAATTCGATAACCGCCATCGAGCGCTCGATCGCGTCCAGCAGGCTGGCCTGTTGCGCAGTGGTGTGTTGCAAGGCGGTGATGGTTTTTTTGTAAGCGTTGAATAGCATGATCGGAAGCTCGAGCAGGCATGCGTATGAGGGATCCATGTAAATGCGCCTGACCCCGTAGGGCACCTGGGCCTCACGGTTGACTTGCTCATTGCCAGCTCCTTGTGCTGACAGAGGGGGGGAACAACGGGTTCAGAGTGATCGGCCTGCCAGGAAGTTCGCCTTCGGGGCGGCACATTTCTAGCGAGGCGACCAATGGCGGCATTGTGCTACTGCGGCGGACTGACCTCATAGCCTGCAAGGAACAGATCAATCGCCGATTCGATCACATGAGCCTGGGACGTTGCGTCGAGGGTGGGTTGGCCAAGGGTGATCTGCGGCCAGAACGCAAATGCTTTGAGCAGGCTTTGTATCTGGTGAGCTGCGAACGCCGGGTCTTTGCAACTCAGGCGGCCGTCTTCCCGGGCGGCGCGAACCCACTGGGTAAAGCCTTCTTCGCGCTCGCTCAAGCGGTTGACCATGTCTTGGGCGCGTTCAGGCGAATGAATGGTGGCCGCGATGGCCACGCGTGCCAGGTCGAGGAAGTTGGCATCCGCCATCATCTTCATTTTCGCTTCCAGCAACCCGCGCAGTTGATTGCGCAGTGGTTGGTCGCGGCTGTACGCCACATCCAGTTGCGCGGCGCTGCTGGCCCACAATTGATGCAGTATTTCGGCGAACAGCTCTTCTTTACTGGGGAAGTGGTTGTAGACCGTGCGCTTGGAAACTCCGGCCGTGGCGGCGATCCTGTCCATGCTGGTGACCTCGAAGCCATTCTCGCGAAATTCGGCGATGGCCGCCGCCACGATGGCTTCGCGTTTACGGTCGGTGAGGCGTTGGGAGGCAGTCATGGAGGAGGTTCGGCTCAAAAATGAAATTACACTCGGCAGTTTACTTGCTTCGGGTTTTGTTGCAATGTAGAAACTACACTGTGCAGTGTAATTTATGAGCGGACGCAGGAGTCACTCTGTAATGGCTACGATTTCAACCCGTCTTGACCCGACACCCACTGCGCTCAGGCCTGCCGAGCGCGACCAGGGGCATTTCACTAACGACGCGCCGGTGCCCCACGGTGGCTTTGGCAAGACCTTGCGTATTTTTTGGAACATGTTGTTTAACAAGCCGCGCACCACAAGGCCTGTGGGCAACATCCCGGTACAACCCCTGACCCGCGAGCACTTGGTGGCAGCCCCTGATCACAGCGTGTTCCGCCTGGGCCATTCAACCGTGTTGTTGAAAATGCGCGGTAAATTCTGGATCACCGACCCCGTGTTCGCCGAACGCGCCTCACCGTTCAGTTGGGCCGGCCCCAAGCGCTTTCACCAACCCCCGATCAGCCTGGAGGAGTTGCCGCCGTTGGAAGCGGTGATCCTTTCCCACAATCACTACGACCACCTCGACCGCACGGCTGTGATCCAATTGGCCGCCAAGACGCGGTACTTTCTTGCGCCCTTAGGCGTGGGAGACACCTTGGTCAAATGGGGGGTGGACGCCGCCAAGGTGCGGCAACTGGATTGGTGGCAGGGCACCGAGGTCGATGGCATTCGTTTTGTTGCCACGCCGGCGCAGCATTTTTCCGGGCGTGGCCTGTTTGACGGCAACCAGACCCTGTGGTGTTCCTGGGTGATGATCGATGACGCGCGGCGGATCTTTTTCAGCGGCGACACGGGTTATTTCGACGGCTTCAAGCGGATCGGCGAGCAATACGGACCGTTTGACCTGACCCTGATGGAAACCGGCGCCTATAACGTCGACTGGCCTCATGTGCATATGCAGCCGGAGCAAACGTTACAGGCGCATATCGACCTCAGGGGCCGCTGGTTGCTACCGATTCACAACGGCACCTTCGACTTGGCGTTTCACGCCTGGCACGAGCCGTTCGACCGCATCATGGCGCTGGCCTGGGAGCGCAATGTGTCGATTACTACGCCGGCGATGGGGCAAGCGTTCCGGCTCAACCAGCCCGAACGAGGGCATGCGTGGTGGTTGGAGGTAGAGACTCAGGACGTGAAAGAACAGGCTGCGGGTTAGCTAAAGAGCCTGTGAAAAAGGTGTTTTTCAGGGTGTTTCGACTCTGCGACAAACGTCAGAAGAGTGCGATGATCCGTCGGAAAGTTAATTTCTAGGGGCGTTGCAATGAACGAGGACTGCAAGAAACTCTGGCGACTGGGCATGCCGTGCTTCTCAGCATCGTCGCTCGCCGTATCAGGCGAGCATGCCGATCCTGGTGCTTCAACCGTCACCCAGGCGCGAACCGATAACACCAGCACCGGTGCTATTGTTTTCGGTGCCGGACGTGCTGAGGGGACGGTACTCATACCCGGCTACAACGCCTTGCCTCCGATGATCAAACCCACGCGAGACCCCGCGTTATCACTGGTTGCCCTCAGTGGTGTCGACCCCACTGGGCCGGTGATGGTTGAAGTGCCCCTGGTGCAAAACAACAGCGCTTTTACTGCCTCCCCTGTGCTGGCGGGGTGGCGCATCGGCTATGCCATCCGCTATGTACGCGGTGGGCATGTTGAACCCACGGACCAGCGTGCAACCTTGCACCGTGCCTTCGTTATCCTCGGCCAAGCGGGTGTGCAATTAGTCGCAGTGGACGCGCAGCGTACGGACGACCCTCTCGAATCCGGTACGGCCATCGATGCGCTCGTGGCCAGCCATCGTTTGGATGCCCTGGTGTCAGACGCTCAGAGTGCGGCGTTTCATGCAGCGCGCAGAAGTGGATACCCCAGCGCCTGTCAGGCGCTGGAGGATGGCACCCAACTCTGGTTTTACGGGGCCCGCTGGGCGGCTGATCGCGTGCAGGTCCTGCTGCAAACTTACCGCCAGCTGCTATCAACTGTCGCGCCTACGACGGGTACGGAATGATCATACCGGGCAGCAGGATTCGCCTGGATAGCGACGCCGGAACAGCCTCTTAGACTCGTGTTGGGTTATCGGCCGATAGCTCTCTTTCAGTCAATTAGGGGTATTTCCATGATCGGACCAGTTTCGGCAGGTGGGTGGGCGACAGGCCTGTTGCAAGCGCTTTCAAATCTGCCGCAGGGCTTCAAGGGCGCCTGTCAAATGTCTGTGGAGATGGCCTGCCGCGGCGGGGTCACCTCAGAATCGCTGGTGAAAGACACGTTCCGGCAAATTGCCAATATTGATCATGGGCTGCAGGGCGGTAACGCGTTCATAGAAACCAACCCGGATGCGCTCCAGCAAGCCAGGGCGCTGGACCTTGAACGGGAAAAAGGCCAGGTGCGCGGGTATTTGCACGGCGTTCCGATCGCGCTCAAGGATGTATTCGAAACCAAGGACCGGATGCAGACAAGCGCCGGTTCCAAAGCTCTGGTGGGCAAGGCCGCCACTCAAAATGCCAAGGTCGTGGACAACTTGCTGAAGGCCGGCGTGGTGGTTGTAGGTAAAACCAACATGAGCGAACTGTCTAACTTCCGTTCTGAATCACCGGTGGATGGCTGGAGCTCCCGAGGCGGCCAGACGCTGAACCCGCATCGCCTGGGCGGGGCGGTAGCGGGTTCGAGCTCAGGTTCTGCCGTAGCGGTTGCCCAGGGGCATGTGCCGCTGGCGTTAGGGGTGGAAACCAACGGATCGATCACTACTCCCGCGGCCTACAACGGCGTTTTTGGCTTGAAAACCTCCGTGGGCTTGCTGAGTACCGAGGGTGTCGTGACCAGTTCACGCATGGATACGATTGGCACGTTCACGCGCAATGTCTGCGATGCGGCAGAAGCGCTCAACGCCATGACCCAGACCACGCTTTACACCGAGGGACTGCGCTCCGATGCCTTGAAAGGCAAGCGAATTGGCTACACGCCTGTGCCTGAATTGTCCGTAGAGGAGGCCAAAGACCCCGCGAAGCGGGCGGACCGTAAGCATTTCGCGGATGCGCTTGAGGTGTTGAAGTCTCAAGGTGCGATCCTGGTGCCCGTGGGAACGCTGGAGGATGGCGTCGCTGAGCAAACCTACGCCGATTACAACGAAGCATTATTTTCAGACGTCAAGCACCAACTGGAAGAGTATCTCGCCGGGCGCGAGGGTTTGCCTGTCAAATCGCTTTCGGAGCTGATTGCTTTCAATAAGCGTCACCAGCAGCCCGGTGAGCCCGACCAGAAAGTGTTGGAGCTTATCAATGGCCTGGCGAGCACTCAGGACCAGCGCGATAAGCTGTGGGCGGCCGTCATTCCGGTTTTCCAGAAAACCATCGATGATCCGATGAAAAAGCACAGGCTCGATGCGATGGTGTCGAACTTCCTCTCAAACAACTATTTTTTCAGCGCTGCGGCAGGTTACCCGGGAATGTCCATTCCGTCCGGCCTTGATGATGAGGGGATGCCAACGGCGCTTTACCTTTACGGGTCGGCTAACAACGATGCCACAGTGCTGTTGGCGGCCTATGTTTATGAGCAAGCCACACGGGCGATTAAACAGCCGGCATTCCGCCCTGGCGCTCCCTTTACGCCAGCACCCGTAATGGCAGATAACGCGGTTGAGGAGCCTGCAGGCAACGTCTGAATATGATTCAGCTTCTGCGTGAAAGCAGCATGAAAGCGGGCTAATCCATCGCGTTGCCGCTGATCAGACTGGACTCTACGCACCATTCGGTTGGGGAGTGGGTGACTCATTTGCTGCAGCGGGTGAGCCCAGCAACCGAGAGAGGAGGCCTGGCGCCGCCGGTTCGGCCGATATGCTGTCGAACCGGCGTTTACTCATCCCCCACCCCGGTGCGAACCCCGGGAAAAACACCAGCCCTTGCGCTTCCAGGCAAAATGCCAGGGCCAATCGAGTGTCATCATCCACGTCGCCGTGGCTTTCCAATTGTTGAATGGCTTGCACCGCCACGCCAGCCTCGCGGGCCAGCTCTTCGCGGCTCCAGCCCAACATGATGCGCGCCTGGGCGCAGTGTTTGGCGGTGAATTGATGAAGGACGATCTGCTGTTCTACGTAAGAGCTCATTGCCAGAGAGGACATGGGGATTTCTCCAGGTTCGACAGGGGAGGCACAACTATACTGTGTTTTTATACAGTTGTTTGTACCGCTCATCAACTCAGGGCAATGGGTGGTGTTTTTCAGTGTGCGTTTACTCCATCCCCGGCGCCTCCCGGATGATCAGATGATCCAGGTTTTCAATATTCGCGCTGAATACCCCGAACGTCTGTTCGGGGTTCTTCTGGCTCGGTACCTGCTTGAGCTGCGGCGTCACGCCATAGAAAAAGCAATACAACGGTCGTTCGCTGCCCGCCGCAGCCTTGATCTGCGCCAGGAATGCCGTGCGCTTGCGGTAGCTATCGAGCAGTTTCTTGCTCAGGTAGACGTTGACGGAGTAGGGCTTCTTGTCGAGCCATACCTTCTTTTCGAAATCGATGCGAACACTGTTGGTGTAGTCCTTGATGGCTTTGATCTTGCCCCAATAGATCAGGCCCTGGTTGTCTTGCAGGTATTCGATTTTCTTGAAAAACGTCCAGTACGTCGCCGTGTGCTCGCCGATTTTCAACGGCATTGATTTGAGCTTGTCCTTGTCGTCGATATTCGACACGTAGCATTCCACCGGGTAGGCGAATACGCTGGTTTTATCCGGGGTGGTGTCGTTGTTGGCGTGGGGTGTGGAGACACGATTCGCGGGGGCTTTCGTCGGATGTTGCAAGGCGATGTTCTCGGCGCTTGGCAGGGGGCTTTTACGTGTGTATTGACGCCGTGTGAGCACAAACTCCGACGGGAAATTTTCCTCGCGCTCGTCATCGCTTTCACCGGTTGCGCTCTTATGGGTGCTGGCGTAGCGGCAACCGTCGATATGCCGGGTGCTGGTCTTGTTCTTGAAATGCGGCGTGCGCTGGTAGGTGACGTTTTTTGCGTTGAAGGTGCTCAGCGTATTGCCCGTATCAAACGCCGCACGGCACACATCGTTGGGGCAGAGAAAGCGCTCCTTGTCGGAATCGAAATCGGCGGTTTCGTCGAAATTCAGGTCTCGTACGTCATAGATTGACAGTTTGTCATCGAGACTCAGGCTGTAGGCCGTGTCGAATTTCATGGGGCTCGGGTCCGTTAGAGATTTGGCTATTAATAGCGAGAACCTGCGCAAATATCAGCAAGAACGTGCATCCCGTCGCCCACTCAGGAAGCACAGTGTTCCCCCGGCTGCGGTCAATGCCGCCAGCACATAAAACATGCTGGCCGGCGGCGCATTGATCAGCAGGTACCCGCAAATCACCGGGCTCATCGCCCCGCCAAATGCCGCTAGGTTCTGCGCCCCGTAGTAACTGCCGCGCAATGCATCGGGGGCGATGGTATCGATAAACAGGAACTCCGCAGGGTAGATGATCATCTCGCCCAAGGTGAACACGAACATCGCCAGGCACCAGCCGGCCAGACTGTCCGCCAGGCTGAACCCCGTCAGCCCGAGGATAAACAGCACAGTACCCAGCACGATCCAGTGGCGTAACTGCTCTCGCTTGAGAAAGCGGCCGATCTGGTACTGCAGCACAATCACGGTGATGGCATTGCAGGCCAGCACTGCGGAGAGGATTTTCAATGCGGCTGCGGGCTTGTAGGCCACCAGCAAGAACTGCGACAGATACAGGGTGTAGCGCCCGTGGACAATGGTGCTCAACAAGCTGCCGCTGGTGAACAGGATCAGCGTGCGGTCGCCGCGCAGGGTCTGCAACGTGCTGAAAAAACTTTGCGGTTTATGGCTGGCGTCCCGTGCGGTCGGCGCAATGCCGATCATCAGGAACAGGCTGCCAAAGGCAATGGCACTGGCGATCAAAAACGGTGCCCAGGGCAGTTGCCCGGCGATCACCACGCCAAGCATGGGGCCGGTGGCGTAGCCGACATTGGTCAGCGTGTAGCGCAGGGAAAACACTTTGGCGCGCTCGCTCACCGGCAGATTTTCGCTGATGATCGCCTTGGAACCGATCAAGAACAGCGCCGAGGCTGCTTCAGTGATCACCAGGGTCAGGGTGGTGAGGTAGAGGTTGCTGGCAAACGTCAGTAACAGAAAACCTATGGAGCTGGAAAGCATGGCCAGGATCAGCAGCTTGCGCTTTTCCAGGCGGTCGATGATGTAGCCAGAAAGAGCCCACGCCTACTGCGCCGTAGGACACCCGCTTTTCGCCATGAGCGACATCACGCCCGAGGTGCTGCGCCAATACGAAGTGGTCAACCATCGCTACGCGATCCACCGCGACAAGCCCAACTTCGTCCACTACGACAGCCAGTCCGCGTCGGCTTCCCAAGTCGAAGCCGTCGCCATCCTGATCCTCACCGGCCGCTTCTTAGGCTTCCTGCCGGAGCACTACGCCGCGCCATTGGTAAGGGAAGGGCGCCTGCGCACGTTGTGCCCGGAGCAGGTTCACCTGAACGCCGCGTTCAACCTGATCCTGCGCCACAATGCGCCAAGAAGCCCGATGGTAAAGGCCTTCGCTACTGCGCTGGGCGTAGACCTGAAAGCCCCAATCTAAGCCCACCACCATTCAAATGTGAGAGCTGTCGAGCTTCGGCAAGGCTGCGAAGGGGTCGACTCGGTTTCCGGCTGCGTGCTTATATCTGCATCGATGGGTTATTCAGACCGCAATCTCATATGAAGTTACGGGCGGGCTTGTAAAGCCGCATGAGGTATATAGGCAAGAATGAAATAACAAACACAGACAGTGATAGTGCAGGGATCACCCACCCCATTGATTCACCATCTATGATAGGCCCGTAGACCAAGCTAAATCTATTCATTACAAATATGTGCACGCAGTAGATGCCCAGCGTGCAGCCGGAAAGCATGGAAATAGGCTTCGCGTATTTGTTTAAGTGTGAGCCAGCGGCCACTAATATATTGAAGGCTGAAAAAGCTGAGATGAACACAAGCGGCGATAGATAAGAGTAAAACAGTTGGTTTGGCGTTCCTTCTGAAAGGCTCAGCACATAGGTCAATATGGCTGTTGCAATACTGCTTGCTAAAAACGCGGCACAATTCACAGGTATAGAAATATTGACATCCTGGCGTAACACCCGCTCGAACGCATAAGCGCCAACGAATACGTAGCCAATCAACCCTGAGAACCATTGCAACGTGTAAACCGAATCCAAACCGGAGAGCTCAGGTATGAAGTACGACAGCAGGGGCATCAGACCTGCAATCAACAGCCATATCAATATATATGATTTCTTCTCGGTATCAGAACATTTAGCATATATCTTGGCAATAAAAGGAATCGCTACGTATATACCAACGATTGCATAAAGATACCAAAGGTGGAAATAAACGGGACCTTTCAGAGCGGCAATTATAGAATCAATCACGCTACCGTAACCAATGCCCATGTGGCCTTTCCAAGCAGCGTAGAATACACTCCAGAACAGCAGTGGCGGAAATATTCTGATAAATCTTTTTTTATAGAATTCCAGGGCAGGCTGTTCTTTTCTAACAAGAAGCGCACCTGAAATCATTAGAAATAGTGGAACGCAGGATCTAACTAAAGAATCGAACGCGTTAGAGTATTTCCAGTTGTCGTCAAAAACCATGATACTAGTGGCAGAAACATGGAGAACGACAACCATGAAGCAAGCCACTATTCTTGTAAAATCAAGCCCGACGCTCGAATCCTTCAGCAACATAGTCAACTTCCTGGTTACGAATCTTCTTATAGTTGTATGAGCGCCCGCTTCAGGCAGGCGTTCTACCACACCTTAGTCTCTCAGGGCTGGACAGCTTTGTAGAGACGGAACAGTCTTGCAGCGTACATCGCGTGCCCCAAATCATTAGGGTGCCAGCGAACCCCGTCAGACCCTCCCCATCCATGTGCCTCGGGAATCTGCGCTAGATCCCGGACGGAGAGATATTCAAGCGATTCCTGAATCGCGACGTTGTACATCTCTCGGTCTACAGCTGCAGCGCCGGGGTCAGAATACTCACCCTTTTCATTCAAAGGAACGAGAGCCCAAGGGCCAACGGCGATCACCTTTGGCTTGGTACTCATGGCTCGCGCAGTTCTGATAAGGGTTGCGTACTGTCGGTGGAAAAGTAACGGGTTGGCCAGCGCGTCGTCATGTTCGCCAAGCTGAACCACTACAAGATCTGGCTTGGTATCGGCAACCTGATCCATAGCCGCCATACGACTTGGCACAGAACCGCCGCTACCATAGGTGTGAAAGCAAGCAACTACTTTCTGCTTTCGCTCTTTTGATATTTTTGAGACCAGAAGACTTACAAAATCAGTCTTGGGTGAGGATGCAGCCATTCCAGAAACATGCGTCCAGTTCAAATCTTTTATCGTTCCAGGATTCACCGCGTGACGGGTAATACTGTCGCCAATAAACAAAATGCGATAGGTGTCCTTAACTGCCTTTGGACAATAGACAGATTCGTCCAACTGACTTTTATCGGCAAGCGCCGATGAGGACATTAACAAGGCCAGTACTAAAAATAATCCGCGCATTAAACTCTCCATTTTCAATGCGCGAATTGTACACCCCTAGCCCAGATGACCTCCATCACTTAGGTGACACCTGCACTGGCGTAACCGAAGAAGATCACAAGGCCCTGCTGGGGCACAAAAACGGCAGCATCACCAACCATTACTCGGGCGCTGAGCTCGGGCATCTGATCGAAGCTGCCAACATGGCCCAATGACCCACATCACCGCTGCAACCGAGCCCGCCTTTTCTTCTTCGCATGAAAATGCCGAAAATGCGCGTCCTGCGCCGCCGCCAGCAACTCCCGATCCCCGCGCGTATCACCCCAGGCCCTAAGCCGATACTCCCCCAGGTCCCCATACACCGCCTCAAGTCGCAGCACCTTGTTCTCACAGCGGCAGTTATTCCCGGTGAGCTTGCCGGTCAACACCCCGTCTACCACCTCAAGCTCAGTCCCGATCAAGCGGATCCCCAGGCGATCGGCAAACGGCTGCAACACCAGCGCCGGCGACGCCGAACACAACGTCACCACCGCCCCCGAGCCCAACTCCTGCTCCACCGACAACACGCCCGCCGGGCGCATCAACCGCGCCCAATTGCGCTGGCAATACTCCTCGGCCTTCTGCTGCACCCACACCTTCTCCACCCCGGTCATAAAGGTGCGAATCAACTGCGCCTTCAACTCATCCCGGCTGATCTGCCGCACCAAAAAACGCAGCCCCGGCACCGCCAGCTTCACCATCCGGCCGTAAAACGCGCCAGTGCCAAAGGCAAACTTGAGGAAGGGCACGAAACTGTCGTGGTGGGTGAGGGTGCCGTCGAAGTCAAAGACGGAAAGTACTTTGGCGTCAGCGGGGCCGGCTTCGAGCATGTCTGGATTCACGGATTGGCCTCGGTCCTATCTAGTATTTTTTGAATGTGCATCAGGTGTGACAGCAGGAGTCTACTCCCGTGCCAATCTACCGATGTTGGCGTAAAGCCTTTCGGTGAACGCCTCCCGGTTACTCGACCGGTGACAACGCTGATGGCAATTGGGGCACAAGGCTACAGCATTGGTGATGCGATCCGAACCCTTCTGGGCGAGGTGCTTGACGTGATGTACTTCAAGAAATGGCTGGCCGGCGACCTCGAAGCTTCCTTCACAACCCATTAGGCATAAAAAAGCCCCGAACAAGTCAGGGCTCTTGGGTGTCGCTTGGCTTATGAATCAATCCCAGCTCAACGCCCCACCCGTCTGATACTCAATCACCCGAGTCTCAAAGAAATTCTTCTCTTTCTTCAAATCCATAATCTCGCTCATCCAAGGGAACGGATTCGTCGTCCCCGGATACTCTTCCTTCAACCCAATCTGCGACAACCGACGGTTAGCGATGAACTTCAGATAGTCCTCCATCATCGCCGCATTCATGCCGAGAACACCGCGCGGCATGGTATCCCGCGCATATTCGATCTCCAGCTGGGTCCCTTGCAGGATCATCTGGGTCGCTTCTTCCTTCATCTCGGCATCCCACAAATGCGGGTTTTCGATTTTGATCTGGTTGATCACATCAATCCCGAAGTTCAGGTGCATCGACTCATCGCGCAGGATGTACTGGAACTGCTCGGCCACGCCGGTCATTTTGTTGCGGCGGCCCATGGAGAGGATCTGGGTGAAGCCGCAATAGAAGAAGATGCCTTCCAGCACGCAGTAGTAGGCGACCAGGTTGCGCAGCAGTTCCTTGTCGGTGTCGACGGTGCCGGTTTCGAACTTCGGATCGGAGATCGAACGGGTGTATTTCAGGCCCCAGGCCGCTTTCTTGGCGACCGATGGAATCTCGTGGTACATGTTGAAGATCTCGCCTTCATCCATGGCCAGCGATTCGATGCAGTACTGGTAGGCGTGGGTGTGGATCGCTTCTTCGAAGGCCTGGCGCAGGATGTACTGGCGGCACTCCGGGTTGGTGATCAGGCGGTACACGGCCAGCACCAGGTTGTTGGCGACCAACGAATCCGCAGTAGAGAAGAAGCCGAGGTTGCGCATGACGATGCGGCGTTCGTCGTCGGTCAGGCCTTCGGGGTCTTTCCACAGGGCGATGTCGGCGGTCATGTTGACCTCTTGCGGCATCCAGTGATTGGCGCAGCCGTCGAGGTATTTCTGCCAGGCCCAGTCGTACTTGAAGGGCACGAGTTGGTTGAGGTCGGCGCGGCAGTTGATCATGCGTTTTTCGTCAACGGCGACGCGGGCAGAGGCGCCTTCGAGTTCGGCGAGGCCTTCGGCGACGTCGAGTTTGTCCAGGGCGGCCTTGGCGCGCACGATGGCGGCGGAGTCATTGGCGGTGACGGCGCGGGCTTCGATGGCGGCGGCGGCGCCGGCACCGTCGAGGCGGTCCATGTTGGCTTCGGTGGCGTGGCCGGCGTTGGCGCCTTTGGTGGCTACTTCGCCTTCTTCTTCTTTATCGAATTCGTCCCAGCTCAGCATGACGTGTCGTCTCCTGCGTGAGGGCTCAAAGGTGCCCGTGTGAAACCGGATGGTTGGGTGTTCACACGGCCCCAGGGCCGCGGTGGATCTTAAGGAATCGTTTGTTGCAGCAGCTAGCGCAGGCATTAAACGCAATTGGGTTACGGGTTCTGCATGAGGCTTGAGGTGCGGAGCGGCGGGGGCTTGCTCCAGCGGAGGCCTCAGGTCTGGCTCTTCATCCCTGTGTAAAGGGATATTGCAGGCC
Source organism: Pseudomonas sp. R11-23-07 (assembly GCF_003852295.1). Taxonomy (NCBI): domain Bacteria; kingdom Pseudomonadati; phylum Pseudomonadota; class Gammaproteobacteria; order Pseudomonadales; family Pseudomonadaceae; genus Pseudomonas; species Pseudomonas sp. R11-23-07. Next base: position 4,241,371 of record NZ_CP027761.1, on the reverse strand, counting down.
CGATTTACCCGCGCATTATAGGGAAAAATTCGGGTTTGTGTTGTGGCGGATTGTCCCGGTGAGCGGACAAAAAGGCTGCTATTTGGGCCAGGGCGAGGGTTTGCAGGGGGTTGGCGGGGTAGGAAGTTTTTGACGGGCGGTGGGATGTTTTTTTGTGGAGGGGAGGGCGGTGGATTAAGGACCGGCTCTTTGCCGCAAGAACGATTTCTTGCGGCGAACAAGAATCCACTAACCAATAATCAACCGTTAGAGCAACCATTACCCATTACATGATAATTAAGAATATGACGCTGACCTTGGGAATCTTCATATTCCATCTTCGCCGGTACAACTTCGCATACTTCCGGGATGTTGCTCATGGAGACTACTTTAGCGACGTCCAAGTGGGTGCTGTAGGTATAGTCCTCAACAATCGGGGCGTTCTGGCCAGCCAGCTCGGTCGGGGCTTCGTCGGCCAGGGCGGCGGTGGCGCACAGGGTGCTGAGGGCTAAAACTAATAACGCTTTCATTTCTCTATTTACCTTCTTCAGGGCGAAAGGGGTCACGGGGCCCTTGTGAGGCCGCGTGTGTAACTTGAGAGTTGGGAAGTTCGGATTAACGTTGCCTTCGTGGGGGCTGTTGCGGTGTTAATCTCGGTGTCGTGTTGACGGGGTTGATTCTAGGCCTGCGGCTTATATTCATATACCCGTGGTTTTGATAAACACTTTTGGCAGTTTTTGTAACAATCCCCTGATGAAGGTTTTTTCAGAAGCCCGCGAAGCGCCACGGGGCGCGGGCCAGAGCGGCACATGGGCATAGCTGGGTAATTTGTAGGGTCTTGTTACTACCATCGTCGAATGGTTCTATAGGCCCACCCCGGCTACAACAGGGGCCATACAACAACAACTATGTCACCGAGGTAAGAAAGATGAGTGCGGCTTCCCTGTACCCCGTTCGCCCCGAAGTAGCAGCCAACACGCTGACCGACGAGGCGACCTACAAGGCGATGTACCAGCAATCGGTGGTCAATCCCGATGGTTTCTGGCGCGAGCAAGCCAAGCGTCTTGACTGGATCAAGCCTTTCACCACGGTGAAGCAGACGTCGTTCGACGATCACCATGTCGACATCAAGTGGTTCGCCGATGGCACCCTGAACGTTTCCTACAACTGCCTGGACCGTCACCTCGCCGAGCGCGGCGACCAGATCGCGATCATCTGGGAGGGCGATGACCCTGCCGAGAGCCGCAATATCACGTACCGCGAGCTGCATGAACAAGTCTGCAAGTTCGCCAACGCCCTGCGCGGCCAGGATGTGCATCGCGGCGACGTGGTGACTATCTATATGCCGATGATCCCCGAAGCCGTGGTCGCCATGCTGGCCTGTACCCGCATCGGTGCGATTCATTCCGTGGTGTTCGGCGGTTTCTCGCCGGAAGCCCTGGCCGGTCGCATCATCGACTGTAAGTCGAAGGTGGTGATTACAGCCGATGAAGGCATTCGCGCCGGTAAGAAGATTCCGCTGAAGGCCAACGTCGATGACGCGCTGACCAACCCGGAAACCAGCAGCATCCAGAAGGTCATCGTGTGCAAGCGCACCAATGGCACAATCAAGTGGAACCAGCATCGCGACATCTGGTACGAAGACCTGATGAAAGTGGCGGGCACTGTGTGTGCGCCCAAAGAGATGGGCGCCGAAGAAGCGCTGTTCATCCTCTACACCTCCGGTTCCACCGGCAAGCCCAAGGGCGTGCAACACACCACCGGCGGTTACCTGCTGTATGCAGCCCTGACCCATGAGCGCGTGTTCGACTACCGCCCTGGCGAAATCTACTGGTGCACCGCCGACGTGGGCTGGGTCACCGGCCACACCTATATTGTCTACGGCCCGCTGGCGAATGGCGCGACCACCTTGCTGTTCGAAGGTGTGCCGAACTATCCGGACATCACCCGGGTGGCGAAGATCGTCGACAAGCACAAGGTCAATATCCTCTACACTGCACCCACCGCGATCCGCGCCATGATGGCATCGGGCACCGCCGCCGTTGAAGGCGCCGATGGCAGCAGCCTGCGCCTGTTGGGCTCGGTAGGCGAGCCGATCAACCCGGAAGCCTGGGACTGGTACTACAAGAATGTCGGCCAATCCCGTTGCCCGATTGTCGACACCTGGTGGCAGACCGAAACCGGCGGCAACATGATGAGCCCGCTGCCGGGCGCCCATGCGCTCAAGCCGGGTTCAGCGGCGCGGCCGTTCTTCGGTGTGGTGCCGGCGTTGGTGGACAACCTCGGCAACCTGATCGAAGGCGCTGCCGAAGGCAACCTGGTGATCCTCGATTCGTGGCCGGGCCAGGCGCGTACGCTGTTTGGCGACCATGACCGTTTTGTGGACACTTACTTCAAGACCTTCCGCGGCATGTACTTCACCGGCGACGGTGCGCGGCGCGACGAGGACGGCTACTACTGGATCACCGGGCGTGTGGACGACGTGTTGAACGTGTCCGGCCACCGCATGGGCACGGCCGAGATCGAAAGCGCCATGGTGGCACACCCGAAAGTCGCGGAAGCGGCGGTGGTCGGCGTGCCGCATGACATCAAGGGGCAGGGCATTTATGTCTATGTCACTTTGATCGGTGGCGAAGAGCCGACCGAACAATTGCGCCTGGAGCTGAAAAACTGGGTGCGCAAGGAAATCGGCCCGATTGCCTCACCGGACGTGATCCAGTGGGCGCCAGGCTTGCCGAAGACGCGTTCGGGGAAAATCATGCGGCGGATTCTGCGCAAGATTGCCACGGCTGAGTATGAGGGGTTGGGGGATATCTCCACCCTGGCCGACCCAGGGGTGGTGGCGCATTTGATCGAGACGCACAAGACCATGAACGTCGCGTAAGGCGGAGTGGGTGGGAAAGAGCCCCATTCGGCGTAGGCCGGGTGGGGCTTTTTAATACGCTCTCGAGACCACTGAAGCTCTATTGTGGGAGGGGGCTTGCTCCCGATAGCGTTGGGTCAGTTGATACAGCTGTCACTGACCTGCCGCTATCGGGAGCAAGCCCCCTCCCACATTTGGATTGCATTTCAAGGCCTGTACAGCTGCTGCCTGCATAGCCAGCTGACAAATAAATATCGGTTTTCACAGTAGGACGTTTCTGAATGTTACCGGTTAACGCAAATGTGTAACCCCGCGCCCAGGCATGAGGCAAACGGCTACGCTCGCGCCCAGGAAAACCGCGTTTTAGACACCCTTTGAAATAAGATTAAACGCCACACTTGCCGTGCTAGAAGGGTTTGCGAATAATAGGCCCGCAATTTGCAGCATCAGCTGGTTTAATATCTTTTGTCTCTGCATAAAATTCAGAGGCTGTCAATGAGTTGGAACCGCTTTCTCGGTGCTTCTGTAAATTGTTGTCGCATTGAGGAAATATCGGCTTCCAGCCTGTCGTTAGAATGCCGATCACTCGCTCGTCGTCGCTGGCACGCACTGGCGCAGGACGCTGCACCGCTTTCGGTTTCACCTTCGCCGCATCGTGGGCCATGGCTCATACTGCTGTTTTGCCCTATACCGATGGAGTCCCAAGATGAAGAAACTCGTGCTGTTGGGCGCCCTGGCGCTGTCCGTGCTGTCCATGCAGGCTTTCGCTGAAGGCAAACCGCTGAAAATTGGTATCGAAGCCGCTTACCCTCCGTTTGCCTCGAAGGCGCCGGATGGCAGCATCGTCGGTTTTGATTACGACATCGGCAACGCCCTGTGCAAGCAGATGGACGTGAAGTGCACGTGGGTCGAGCAGGAATTCGACGGTCTGATCCCGGCGCTGAAAGTGCGCAAGATCGACGCGATCCTGTCATCCATGTCCATTACTGAAGACCGCAAGAAATCCGTGGACTTCACCACCCGCTACTACCTCACCCCAGCTCGCCTGGTGATGAAGGAAGGCACTGCCGTCAGCGACAGCCTGGATGAATTGAAAGGCAAGAAGATCGGCGTGCAGCGTGGTTCGATCCATGACCGTTTCGCCAAGGAAGTCCTGGCACCCAAGGGCGCGACCATCGTTCCTTACGGCACCCAGAACGAAATCTACCTGGACGTGCAAGCCGGTCGCCTCGACGGCACCGTGGCCGACGCCACCCTGCTGCAGGACGGTTTCCTGAAAACCGACGCCGGCAAAGGCTACGCGTTCACAGGTCCCGCGTTCACCGACGTCAAATACTTCGGCGACGGCGTAGGCATCGCGGTTCGCAAAGGCGACAAGGAAAACCTGGAGCGCATCAACGCCGCTATTGCCGCGATCCGCGCCAACGGCGAATACAAGAAGATCCAGGACAAGTACTTCGACTTCGATATTTACGGCGCTGATGCCCAGTAAATAATCGCAGCTGTCTGTCCGAAATGGCGCAAGCAACAGAACACTCTGACGTTTGCGCCATTTTTTCATCCCCCTTTTCGAGGACCTGAATCATGTTGAAAGGCTACGGGGCCGTCATCCTCGATGGCGCATGGTTGACGCTTCAGCTCGCCTTGTCGTCCATGGCCCTGGCCATTGTTCTGGGTCTGATCGGGGTCGCGTTGCGCCTGTCGCCGGTGCGCTGGCTGGCGTGGCTGGGCGACCTGTACTCCACGGTGATCCGCGGGATCCCCGATCTGGTGCTGATCCTGCTGATTTTCTACGGTGGCCAGGACTTGCTTAACCGCGTCGCGCCGATGCTCGGCTTTGACGACTATATTGACCTGAACCCCCTGGCCGCCGGTATCGGCACCCTGGGTTTCATCTTTGGCGCCTACCTGTCGGAAACCTTCCGCGGCGCCTTCATGGCCATTCCCAAGGGCCAGGCCGAGGCCGGCCTGGCGTATGGCATGAGCAGCTTCCAGGTGTTTTTCCGGGTGATGGTGCCGCAGATGATCCGGCTGGCGATCCCCGGGTTTACCAACAACTGGCTGGTACTCACCAAGGCCACCGCGCTGATTTCAGTGGTGGGCCTGCAAGACATGATGTTCAAGGCCAAGCAGGCGGCCGACGCCACCCGCGAGCCTTTTACCTTCTTCCTCGCAGTGGCGGCGATGTACCTGGTGATCACCAGCGTGTCGTTGCTGGCCCTGCGCTATCTTGAGAAGCGCTACTCGGTAGGCGTAAGGGCGGCTGATCTATGATCTTCGACTACAACGTCATCTGGGAGGCCATGCCGCTGTACCTTGGCGGCTTGCTGACCACCCTGAAACTGCTCGCCATTTCGCTGTTCTTCGGCTTGCTCGCCGCCTTGCCCCTGGGCTTGATGCGCGTGTCCAAGCAGCCGATCGTCAACGGCGTGGCATGGCTCTACACCTATGTGATCCGCGGCACACCGATGCTGGTGCAACTGTTCCTGATCTACTACGGCCTGGCCCAGTTCGAGGCCGTACGGGAAAGCTTCCTGTGGCCGTTGCTGTCCAGCGCCACGTTTTGCGCGTGCCTGGCGTTTGCGATCAACACCAGCGCCTACACCGCCGAGATCATCGCCGGCAGCCTCAAGGCCACGCCCAATGGCGAGATCGAAGCGGCCAAGGCCATGGGCATGTCGCGCTACAAGCTGTACCGTCGCATCCTGCTGCCCTCGGCCCTGCGCCGCGCGCTGCCGCAGTACAGCAACGAAGTGATCATGATGCTGCAGACCACCAGCCTGGCCTCCATCGTCACCTTGATCGACATCACCGGTGCCGCGCGCACGGTGAATGCCCAGTACTACCTGCCGTTCGAAGCCTATATCACCGCTGGCGCGTTCTACCTGTGCCTGACGTTCATCCTGGTGCGCCTGTTCAAGTTGGCCGAGCGCCGCTGGCTGAGCTACCTGGCGCCACGGAAGCATTGATATGGAACGTATCGATCACCTGTTGCCCTGGGGCCACCTGGGTTGTGAGCGCCAGCTGAGTGTGTTCCGTTTCGGCAGTGGCGAGCGCAAGGCCTACATCCAGGCCAGCCTGCACGCCGATGAATTGCCCGGCATGCGCGCCGCCTGGGAGCTGAAAAAACGCCTTACCGACCTGGAACGCCAAGGGGCGCTCAATGGCGTGATCGAGCTGGTGCCGGTGGCCAATCCGATGGGCCTGGGCCAGTTGCTGCAGGGCAGCCACCAGGGGCGTTTCGAGGTCGGCAGCGGCAAGAATTTCAACCGCGATTTCGTCGAGTTGAGCGCGCCCGTCGCCGAGCGTCTGCACGGCAAGCTGGGCGATGACCCCCACGCCAATGTGCGCTTGATCCGCCAAGCCATGAGCGACGTGCTCAGCGCCTTGCCGCCGCCGAGCAGCCAGTTGCAAGGCATGCAGCGCATTCTGCTGAGCCATGCCTGCACCGCCGACATCGTGCTCGACTTGCATTGCGACGCCGAAGCCGCCCTGCACATGTATGCGCTGCCCCAGCACTGGCCGCAGTGGCGTTCGCTGTCGGCGCATTTGAATGTGAAGGTCGGCCTGCTGGCGGAAGATTCCGGCGGCAGTTCGTTTGACGAGGCGTGTTCGCTGCCGTGGCTGCGCTTGTCCCGGGCGTTCCCCGAGGCGCAGATTGCGCTGGCGTGTCTGGCGACGACCCTGGAGCTGGGCGGCCAGGCCGACACCGGCCGCGACGAGGCGATCTTCCACGCCGAGGGCATCCTGGCGTTCCTCGCCGAACAAGGCCTGATCAAGGGCGAATGGCCCGCACCGCAGCACGAGGCGTGTGAAGGCATGCCCTTCGAAGGCACCGAGTTGCTGTTCGCCCCCCACGCCGGGGTGATCAGTTACCTGCGTAAAGCCGGTGACTGGGTTGAAACCGGTGAACCGATTTTTGAAGTGATTGATCCTCTGACCGACCGCGTCAGCATCGTCTGCGCGGGCACGTCCGGGGTGTTGTTCGCCGTTGAACGGCTGCGTTATGCCCAAGCGGGTTTCTGGCTGGCCAAGGTGGCGGGGCGCGAAGCGCTGCGTCACGGGCGCTTGCTCAACGACTGACCACCTGTTTTTGTGAGAACCGACCGCATGTACAAACTTGAAGTCCAAGACCTGCATAAACGCTATGGCAGTCATGAAGTGCTCAAAGGCGTGTCCCTGGCCGCCGCTGCCGGTGATGTGATCAGCATCATCGGCTCCAGCGGTTCGGGCAAAAGTACCTTTTTGCGCTGTATCAACCTGCTCGAGCAACCTCACGCCGGCAAGATTCTGCTCAATAACGAAGAGCTGAAACTGGTCGCGAACAAAGATGGCGCCATGAAGGCCGCCGACCCTAAACAACTGCAACGCATGCGTTCGCGCCTGTCCATGGTGTTCCAGCATTTCAACTTGTGGTCGCACATGACCGCGCTGGAAAACGTGATGGAAGCGCCGGTGCACGTGCTGGGCATGTCGAAAAAAGACGCCCGTGAGAAGGCCGAGCATTACCTGGCCAAGGTCGGCGTGGGCCATCGCAAGGATGCGTTCCCCGGCCACATGTCCGGCGGCGAGCAGCAGCGCGTGGCGATCGCCCGTGCCCTGGCGATGGAGCCGGAGGTGATGCTGTTCGACGAACCCACTTCGGCGCTCGACCCGGAGCTGGTCGGCGAAGTGCTCAAGGTGATGCAGGACCTGGCCCAGGAAGGCCGCACCATGGTGGTGGTGACCCACGAAATGGGCTTTGCCCGTGAGGTGTCGAACCAGTTGGTGTTTTTGCACAAAGGTATCGTCGAAGAGCGCGGCAATCCGCGTGAAGTGCTGGTGAATCCGCAGTCTGTGCGCCTTCAGCAGTTCCTCTCCGGCAGCTTGAAATAACCCACTTCACTGGAGACGCTGCACCCTGTGGGAGGGGGCTTGCCCCCGATAGCGGTACATCAGATACACATTTGCTGACTGATCCGCCGCTATCGGGAGCAAGCCCCCTCCCACATTGGGATCTTCATCGTTTTGAGATTTCTATTCACTTACGGGCTAGCATTGGCCTTTGTCTTCATTACCGTTACTCGCTTCGGATAGCCTTCCATGACCGCCCACAAAATTGGTTTCCTGATTTGGCCCAGCACAAAAGCCCTCACGCTTGCGCTGGCTGAGGAGGCCTTGCGCGTTGCTCAGCGGGTGCATCCGGACGTGGTCTACGAGCTGTCGTTTTTGCTCGCAGAGCCGGCCACCGAAGGCGCCTGGCAACTGCCGGGCGAACCGTGGGCCGGCAAGCTGGAAGGCTTCCAGAAACTGTTCCTGCTGGCCGACGAGCCGCCCACCGTTATCGCTTCGCAACTGAGCTCCGCTCTCAAGCAACTGGTGCGCGCCGGTTGTGTGATCGGCGGTTTGTCGGCCGGTGTCTACCCCTTGGCCCAGTTGGGCCTGCTCGACGGCTACCGCGCCGCCGTGCACTGGCGTTGGCAGGATGATTTTGCCGAGCGTTTCCCCAAGGTCATCGCCACCAGCCATCTGTTCGACTGGGACCGCGACCGCCTGACCGCCTGCGGTGGCATGTCGGTACTCGACCTGCTGCTGGCGGTATTGGCCCGTGACCACGGCGCCGAACTGGCCGGTGCGGTCTCCGAAGAACTGGTGGTGGAGCGCATCCGCGAAGGCGGCGAGCGCCAGCGCATTCCGCTGCAGAACCGCCTGGGCTCCAGCCATCCGAAGCTGACCCAGGCGGTGTTGCTGATGGAAGCCAATATCGAGGAGCCGCTGACCACCGATGAAATCGCCCAGCACGTGTGCGTGTCGCGACGACAACTGGAGCGGATCTTCAAGCAGTACCTCAATCGCGTCCCCAGCCAGTACTACCTGGAACTGCGCCTGAACAAGGCGCGCCAGATGCTCATGCAGACCAGCAAGTCGATCATCCAGATCGGCCTGTCGTGCGGCTTCTCCTCGGGGCCGCATTTCTCCAGCGCCTACCGCAACTTCTTCGGCGCCACCCCGCGTGAAGACCGCAACCAGCGGCGCAGCAGCAGCCCGTTCGAACTGTCGTCGGTGCCGTCCGAGCGCGGTTGAGTCGCGCCGTTATTCCTCCATCGGCCGGGGCGTGCCGGGCGCCGACAGGGGAACGCCGGCGTCGTCGAACATCGCGTCTTCCACGCCTAATTCGTAGCCCGTCTGGCGGTAGTAACTGCGCAGCAGTTCCAGGCTTTGCGCAGACAACGGATTGCCGCTCAAATCAGAGTCGTCATCCAGCGGCATGGGCATTTCCAGCAGGTCGCTGGGCAGCTCCATGATCTGGTTGTCGCTCAGGTCCACGACCCGCAGGCGGCGCAGGCTGAAGATCCCTTCCGGTACGTTTGTCAGCTCACAGCTGTGCAGGTAAACCGATACCAACCGCCGGAAATGACGCAGGTCAGGCGTCAGGGTCAGGGGGTTGTTGCTCAGGTCCAGGTATTCCAGCTGGACCAGGCCCGACAGCAGCTCATTGCTGGCGGGCGTCAAGCGGATGTGGTTTTGCGCCAGCTTCAGGTAGCGCAGGCGTCCCAGGTGCACCAACGAGGCGGGCAGGTCGCCCAGCGTGTGGTTCTCGATGGTCAGGTTGATCAGGTTGGGAAAACACCTGAGCAACCCGTCGACCTGTTGATTGGTGCCGTCGCCGATGATTTCCAGCAGGGTGACGTGGTCGAAGCGCGCGGTCAGCGTCGGCATGTCCCCCAACAGTTGCCCGTCGAACACCAGCTTGAAGCTGCGTCGGATAAACACGCTGGAGTCGTCCAGTTCGCCCTCCCGGCGCCAGCAACGTTCGAGCAGGCTTTTGAAGGCCAATCGGCGCAGTTGTTCACGTGCGCGGGTGTCTTCGTCCAGCACCGTGTCGAGCAGCGGATCCCGTTGCGGGATGTCCGTGGCCCAGGCCAGCAACTGGCGTTCCAACTGGCGGTATTCGACGCCCCGGCGCGTGATTTCAAGCGCGGCGGCGTCCAGGTCGCCGGGCAACTGAAAATACAGGCGGTTGATTTCGCGGACGCCCAGGCTTGGGTACAGTGCCTGGAGCTGCTGCACGTGCACCGGGGGCGCCTCGACGTTCCAGTGTTCGCCGCTGGCCTGGCAGTAGGTCTTGATACGCGCCAATGTTTGCCGCGACAACGGGTTGCCCGCCAGGTCGAACGACGCGCCGAAGGCGGCGGGCAATGCAAACCCCTGATCGGAAATGTCCTCGATGACGTTGTGGCTCAGGTCGACCCGTGTTCGATAAACACTGCCGGAGAGCAGCGCCGGCGGAATTTCGCGCAGGCCTGTGTTACTGAGCGACAGGCTGGCGAGGTTGCTCAGGCGGTTGAAGTCCGGCAGCCAGCTCAGGCGGTTGTTCGCCAGGTCCAGGTGCTTGAGGTGAACCATGCCGGACAGCACCTGGGTGCTGACGGGGTTGAGGGTGAGGCCGCAGTCGTCCAGGCGCAGGTGGGTCAATCGCAGCAAGTGCGGCAAGGTCTTGGGAAAGTGATTGAGGGCATAGTGCTCAACGGACAGCCGTTCCAGGTTGGGAAAACTGCGCAGGAACGCCCCCAGCAGCAGGTCGGAACCATCGCCGCTCAGCAGCAGGGATGAGACTTGCTTGAGTGGCCGGCTCAGGTCGGGAAGCTCGCCGCTGACGGGGTGCGTCAGCCTGAGTGTGAAGCATGGCTGATCGCCCTGGGCCTGTTCATCCTGCTCGGCTTCCCGGCGCCAGACAGCCTCGAGGGTGTCCACCAACCGTGCGCGGGCGGCGCGCGCCTGGACCGAGGCCAGCGGGTCTTCGGCCCAGGGACTCAGGTCCTGGCGAATGCTGCGGTAGTCGGCGCCAAGCTGCTCCAGCGCGGCCTGGGTGGCGTCGAGGTCACCTGGAAAATCAAAAATGAGCTGATTGATGTCATCGTCACTCAGGGTCGGGAACAGGCGTTTGGCCTGCTCGATGTCCGCACTGGGCGCATCGATATCCCAGCGGCCTGTGGTCCTTTGGTAGTAAGCCTTGACGCGCTGCAGGGTCGCCCGCGAAAGCGGGTTGGCGCTGAGGTCGAACTTGCGGCTGGTGGCCACCGGCATATCGAAGAGCGCTGCCGGCAGCTCGCTGATCTGGTTGTTCGACAGCACCGCCAGTCCCAGCTCCGGGCGGTCGAGCATGCCCGGCGGCAGCTCGCGAATGCCGGTATAGCTTAAATCCAGGTGCTGCAGCCGGGGCATATTGGCGACGCTGGGGGTCAGGCCCAGCGGGTTGTTGTACAGGTCCAGGGTCACCAGGCGGGTCATGCCGCCGAGGACTGCACGGCTTTCTTCGCTCAAGATAATGTTGCAGTCGCTCAGGATCAGGGTGTTGAGGGCGGGCAGTCGGGTGATGCTCGGCGCAAGGCGGCCGAGGGAAAACTTGCTGATGTTCAAGTGACGCAGGCGTTGAAACATTTGCACAAACCTGTCCACCTCCAGCGGGGTGTGCGCACCGCTCAACTCCAGCAGGGTGATGTGCTCGAAACGCGCGGTAAGCACCGGCAGTTCGCCGTAGATGGGCATCGTCAATTGCAGCTTATGGCCGCTGAGAGCCGGCTGTTCGTGAAACTCATCAATCTCGGTTTCCTGACGCCAGCTACGCCTGATTTCTTCGGCCCACAGCCCGCGATCGCGGCGGGCGTATTGATACTCCTGGGTCGTCAGTGGTGCCTCGGTAATGGGGTGGAACGGCGGCGTCGCGTGCTCCCACACGGCAAGGTCGGTGTCCATTTTGTCGTACTCGGCCTGCAGCGTGATCAGGCTGGGCAGTGCGCCGCCCGGTCGGTCTTCCAGGGTTTGCACCAGTTCGCTGATCTGCTCGTGGTTGAGCCGAGGCAGCAGGTGGTGGGCGCGCTGCTCGAGGGAGAGCTGCGCCTGTGACGGTCCGGCGGCCTGGTAGCCTTCCATGCCGCCACGCAGGCGCATCACTTCGGGATCATAGGTGGGTTCGCGATAGGTGTCCTTGCCGAGCAGGGCGCGCAATTGCTCGCGGTCCAGTACATGTTCGGCAACCGCCTGGCGCAGGCGTTCGCCCTGGCCGATATGGATGTCCAGGGCGTCGCGCTGGCTGTCCGGGATAGCCTGGAGGATGGCGGTGTAGAAATCGGTGTCGGCGAACACCGGCCCCGTTTCATCGACCGGGGTGTAGTGGCCCGTTTCGGTGCGCACCAGGGTCCTCTTGAGTGTGGCGCCTTCGGCGCCGATGGCTTGCAGCAGTGGGCCGTTGGCGTGGTACTCGCGCAGTTCCAGGCGCAGGTCGGTCGACCATCCGGGCAGGCGCTCCAGGGACTGCAGGACCAGCAGATAGGTGTCCGGGTTGTCGACGGCGTCCAGGTACAACCCTTCGTAGGCACGGGTGGTGCGTACCTCCAACTGGGCCGAGGCGGCCTGCTCGACGATACGGGCGGGCACCTTGCCGAGGTCAATGGCCCGCCACTCCGCGCCGCTGGCACTGGCCAGCAGTTCCTCGGCCACGCTGGTGGGCAACCCGCGTTCCGGGGCGGCATCAATGATTTTTTGCAGCGAGGCAATGGGGCTGCGTTCTTCGCTGCGGTAGCGGGAGTCGAACAGGTTGAAGCGTTTGTCGTGGGCAAGCCGGGCGATTTTTTTGCGCAGGGCGCCGGCGCGCAGGTGAGTGTGCGGGGCGGGCAGGTCGGCGGGTTCCTCCAGCAGCAGCTTGCGCTCGGGTTCATCCAGGCTGTCGATCAGGATGCGCAGCAATTCACCGTTTTTCAGCTGGCTTTCGCGCACCTGCACCACGTGCGCACCGGATTGCCCGGCGAACTCCCACTGGGTATTGCCGCTGGAGTCGACAAGACGCAGTGTCCTGGATACCGGCCATAGGCCGTTGCTGGTCAGTACCTGCAACTGAGTCTGGATATCGGCCTGCCGGTAAATTCCGGGGTCATCGCTGTTCATTTGCGTGATGAAGTCTTGCAGCGCCTGGTCAATTTTGAAGCGCTTGAGGGTGTCGGCCAGCAGCGGGGGGAGCGTTTGCTGGCGCATGTGCATCTTGCGCAAGGCATTGGCGTGGGTGCCGCTGACGCTGTGTGCCTGGCGCAGGCGGGCGTCGCTGAGCCCGTCCGCCCGGTAGCCGAGGCGACGCATCAGGGTGGCATTGTCCCAGTTCAGCGGGCGCTCCATTTCGGTGATCCAGGCGCCCTGGCCGTTGTTCAGTAACCGTGGAGCGTAGGCGGCTGGGCGGCTGGGATGGCGTAGGGAATAGCGCAGGCTGGCGGGGTCTTGTTGCAGGCTATAGTAATCGCCATCCAAGGGCAGCAGGATGTTGCCATTATAGCGGTACAGGCCTTGTGGGTCGGGACGTACTGTCTCGGGCGGTGTGAACTTGACACGATAGGGCGCAAGGTCGGGTTTCCACAGGCGCTGACCGCCCTCGGGTGTGGTCACGGGTGTCAGGCCGTTGAGAAAACCCAGGCACTCGCCGGGCAGTACCTTGCGCAACAGGCCTTGGGCGATAGGGATTCCGGTGGCAAACAAGCCCAGTTGCACCAGTTGCTCGACAAACCCCATGGTGTGCCCGAACGCCTCCCGCGTCAGGCCTTCAGCCCAGTCGATAACGCCCTCGAAGGCCTCGTCCAGCAGTTGGTAAGCGGTGTAGCCCAGCATCAGCAGCCCAAGCGGTGGAACAAAAGGGCTGGCAATCAGGGCTGCCACTTGCAGCAGCGCCGAGCCGATTTTCTGCACCAGATCCCAGCGCTCCCAACGGGCCTTGCGGTTGACGGCGGCGGTGGACACCGCTTGGCTGCTCGCGTCATCGCGCAACTTGCTCAACTTCATCTGGTGCAGGTGCTGGAACAGGGGTTGCTTGATGGGCAGGCCACGAAACTCCAGCTTCGGCCGGTCCACCTCGGTCTCGCGCCAGCTCGGCAGCGGGTCGCCCGGCGTATGGGGGTGCCAGGTCACTTCGCTCAGGCGGCGGTTGAGGTCGGCGAAGAAGCTGCCGATATCGGCATGGCTGACAAAACGGCTGAAAAAGTGTTGAAAGTCCGTCGAACGCAGCCGTGCCGCGAGCGCCTGCATAAATGCCTGCGCGCTGGGGTATTGCTTGATCGGGTGCTGCGGGTCGTCGGGGATATAGGCGATGACCGGCGCCACCGCGCGGCTTGAGTCCAGGTGCGGCGAAAACACCACAATCCCGACCAGGCGACTGGACATGATGACCAGCTCATGGGCGATCAATGCCGGGCGCTGGCTGGCGTGGCTGATCAGGCTGTGCACCGCGTCATACCCGGCCTGCGGGATGTCGCCCTTGAGCAGCGCCATGTACAGTGACAGCTTGAGCGCGCTGGCCTGGCTTTGCTCGACGCGGGCCTGAAGCACCGCTTCGGCCACGGGGTTGCCCAGCCCCAGGTAATCCTCAAGATAACGCTGGTAGCGACCACCGATATCGAGTTCGCGGCACAGGGTGGCGAATTGCGCGACGCTGATGCGCGCTGCAATCGCCGGCAGGCTCTGGAAGTGTCCGGCGGCATTGGGTTGGGTGCTGAAGCCGGAGTTCTGCTCGTAGGCATCGGGCTCGGCTTCAGCCGGCTCGAAGTTGTGCAGGGCGGCCTTCAGCAGCGATACGCTCCAGGTGCGCGAAGCCCCGGCCCTGACGCGAACCCCGGCGAGGGTCAAGGGCACGTAGAGTTGCAGCCAGGTGCTGCGCACATCCAGGTCCAGCGCATATTGGCGCTTGAGCGCCGCTTGCAGCAACTCGGCGCCAAACGTCTCCGGGCTCTTGAGCTCGGCCAGGGCCTTGTCCACTTGGTTCTGCCGGGTCCAGGCTTCGCCGTTCAGGCGCTTGAGTTCTGCGTGTTGGGCGTCGCAGGCGTGCTTGTACCAGTCGGGAATACTCGGCGCGTGTTCGCCAAGGGCCGAACGCCTGGCGGGCGCGGCATCCCCCAACCAGTGGGGGATGGCCTGCGTGAGAATTGTGTGGTGGGTGTCGGGTGCGATGGGGACGGGGCGTTGGCGCATTGGATCGGTCCTTGAGGGTACAGGTGTTTATCCAGCAGACCAGTCCACGCCCGATCGACGGCGGTAAATACGTGGGGCGCCACGCCCGCGCCGATTTGCGAAGATCCCCTGCGCACGGAGCGGGCGCACGGTTTAAACTGCGCCATTGCGACGCTATTTGTCGCATTGGCGTAAACCCGCGTAAAACGCGGGTTGGCGCTATAAGAAGTTGTCGCTTGGCGGCAAGGCCGCACTGAAAACTGTCCTTACAATCCCTGCATCGCCCGCCAGTTCCAGGCAGGCGTTCCTCTTCAGGAGACTCCGATGTCCGTTGAGCAAGCCCCGGTGCAACGTGCCGATTTCGACCAGGTCATGGTTCCCAACTATGCGCCTGCCGCCTTCATTCCCGTGCGTGGCGCAGGTTCGCGCGTGTGGGACCAGGCGGGTCGCGAGCTGATCGACTTTGCCGGCGGTATCGCGGTCAACGTATTGGGCCACGCCCACCCGGCGCTGGTCGGCGCACTGACCGAGCAGGCCAACAAGCTGTGGCATGTCTCCAACGTGTTCACCAATGAGCCGGCGCTGCGCCTGGCGCACAAGCTGATCGACGCCACGTTTGCCGAGCGTGTGTTCTTCTGCAACTCCGGCGCCGAAGCCAACGAGGCCGCCTTCAAGCTGGCCCGTCGCGTGGCGTTCGACCGTTTCGGCAGCGAGAAGTACGAGATCATCGCCGCGCTGAACAGCTTCCACGGCCGTACCCTGTTCACCGTCAACGTCGGTGGTCAGTCCAAGTACTCCGATGGTTTCGGGCCTAAAATCACCGGCATCACCCACGTTCCTTTTAACGACCTGGAGGCTTTAAAAGCCGCCGTGTCGGACAAGACCTGCGCCGTGGTGCTGGAGCCGATCCAGGGCGAAGGCGGTGTACTGCCGGCCGAGTTGGCTTATTTGCAAGGCGCCCGCGAATTGTGCGACGCGAACAACGCGCTGCTGGTGTTCGACGAAGTGCAAACCGGCATGGGCCGCAGCGGCCACCTGTTTGCTTACCAACACTACGGCGTGGTGCCGGACATCCTCACCAGCGCCAAGAGCCTGGGTGGCGGTTTCCCGATTGCCGCGATGCTCACCCGCGAAGACCTGGCCAAGCACCTGGTGGTCGGCACCCACGGCACCACCTACGGCGGTAACCCGCTGGCGTGCGCAGTGGCTGAAGCGGTGATCGACGTGATCAACACTCCCGAGGTGCTGGCCGGCGTGAATGCCAAGCACGACCTGTTCAAGGCGCGCCTGGAGCAGATCGGCGAGCAGTACGGCATCTTCACCCAAGTGCGTGGCATGGGCCTGCTGATCGGTTGCGTGTTGAGCGATGCGTTCAAGGGCAAGGCCAAGGACGTGTTCAACGCCGCCGAGAAAGAAAACCTGATGATCCTGCAAGCCGGCCCGGACGTGGTGCGTTTCGCGCCGAGCCTGGTGGTGGAAGAGGCGGACATCAACGAAGGCCTGGATCGCTTCGAACGTGCCGTAAAAATGCTGACCCAAGCCTGATACACATCTTTCTGCCGGACCGGATCAAATGTGGGAGGGGGCTTGCTCCCGATAGCGGACGGTCAGTTGATGCAACTGGTACTGAACCACCGCCATCGGGAGCAAGCCCCCTCCCACATTGGATATGAGTTGTGCCTGACGTGTCCGGTATTTTTTCCTATGAGTTCTAGAGTTAAGGAGTGACACCATGCTGGTGATGCGCCCCGCGCAAATGGCTGATCTGGGCGAGGTACAGCGTCTGGCTGCGGACAGCCCGATTGGTGTCACCTCCTTGCCGGATGATGTGGAACGCCTGAGCGACAAGATCGCGGCCAGCGAAGCGTCCTTCGCGGCCGAGGTGAGTTTCAACGGTGAAGAAAGCTATTTCTTCGTGCTCGAAGACACCGAGACGGGCAAGCTCGCGGGCTGCTCGGCCATCGTCGCGTCGGCCGGCTACTCGGAGCCCTTCTACAGTTTCCGTAACGAAACCTTCGTGCACGCCTCCCGCGAGCTGAAGATCCACAACAAGATCCATGTGTTGTCCCAGTGTCACGACCTCACCGGTAACAGCCTGCTCACCAGTTTCTACGTGGTGCCTGAGCTGGTCGGTTCGCCGTGGTCGGAGCTCAACTCCCGTGGCCGCCTGTTGTTCGTCGCCAGCCACCCCGAGCGCTTTGCCGATTCAGTGGTGACCGAGATCGTCGGCTACAGCGACGAGAACGGTGATTCGCCGTTCTGGGACGCCATCGGTCGCAACTTCTTCGACCTCAATTACGCCGCCGCCGAGCGCCTGTGCGGGCTGAAAAGCCGTACGTTCCTCGCCGAGCTGATGCCGCATTACCCGATCTACGTGCCGCTGCTGCCGGACGAAGCCCAGGAAGCCATGGGCCAGGTGCACCCGCGTGCGCAGATTACCTTCGATATCCTCATGCGCGAGGGCTTCGAAACCGACCATTACATCGACATCTTCGACGGCGGCCCGACCCTGCACGCGCGGGTTTCGGGCATCCGCTCGATCGCCCAGAGCCGCGTGGTGCCGGTGAAGATCGGCGAGATGCTCAAGGGTGTCGGCCGCCAGTACTTGGTCAGCAACGCGCAGTTGCAGGATTACCGTGCGGTGATGCTGGAGCTGGACTACGCGCCCGGCAAACCGGTGACCCTCGACCTCGCCGCCGCCGAAGCCCTGGGCGTTGGCGAAGGCGCGAGCGTGCGTCTTGTTGCAGTGTGAGAGCCGGTATAAAACAGAGTTTCGCGGGTGGCTGCAAAGCGGCCCGTTCGAGGAGATAGCATGATCGTTCGTCCCGTACGCAGCAGCGATTTACCGGCCCTGATTGATCTGGCGCGCAGCACCGGCACCGGCCTCACCACCTTGCCGGCCAACGAAGAGCGCTTGACCCACCGCGTGGGCTGGGCTGAGAAAACCTTTCGTGGCGAAGCCGGGCGCGGCGATGCCGACTACCTGTTCGTGCTGGAGAACGACGAAGGCCGCGTGGTGGGCATTTCGGCCATCGCCGGCGCCGTCGGCCTGCGCGAGCCGTGGTACAACTTCCGGGTCGGCCTGACGGTCAGCGCCTCCCAGGAATTGAACATCTACCGCGAAATTCCGACGCTGTTCCTGGCCAACGACCTCACCGGCAACTCCGAGCTGTGTTCGTTGTTCCTGCACGCCGATTACCGCAACGGCCTCAACGGCCGCATGCTGGCCAAGGCGCGCATGCTGTTCATCGCGGAATTTCCGCAACTGTTCGGCAACAAGATCATCGCCGAGATGCGCGGCGTGTCCAACGAAGCGGGCCGCTCGCCGTTCTGGGAAAGCCTGGGCCGGCACTTCTTCAAAATGGAATTCAGCCAGGCCGACTACCTTACCGGTGTCGGCAACAAAGCGTTTATCGCTGAGTTGATGCCCAAGTTTCCGCTGTACAGCTGCTTTCTTTCCGAAGACGCGCGCAACGTGATCGGCAAGGTCCATCCGGATACCGAGCCGGCGCTGAGCATGCTCAAGAGCGAAGGCTTCAGCTACCAGGGCTATGTGGATATTTTCGACGCCGGCCCGGCGGTGGAGTGTGAAACCAGCAAGATCCGTGCGGTGCGCGACAGCCAGGCGCTGGTGCTGGCCATCGGCACGCCGGGGGACGACGCCACGCCGTTCCTGATCCATAACCGCAAACGCGAAGACTGCCGCATCACTGCTGCCCCGGCTCGCTTGGCGGCGGGCACGTTGGTGGTCGATCCGCTGACCGCCAAGCGTCTGCAGCTTGTGGTTGGTGATCAAGTGCGTGCCGTACCGTTGTCCGCAGCCCGGGAGTCGAAATAATGAATTCGTTGTATATCGCAGGTAGCTGGCTGGCCGGCCAGGGTGAATTGTTTGAATCGCGTAACCCGGTGACCCAGCAGGTACTGTGGAGCGGCAACGGTGCGACGGCCGAGCAGGTCGAGTCCGCCGTGCAGGCCGCACGCCAGGCATTTCCAGGCTGGGCGCGGCGTTCGTTGGAAGAGCGCATCAGTGTGCTCGAAACCTTCGCCAGTACCCTGAAAAGCCGCGCAGATGAAATCGCCCGCTGCATCGGTGAGGAAACCGGTAAGCCGCTGTGGGAATCGGCCACCGAAGTCACCAGCATGGCCAACAAGATCGCGATCTCGGTGCAAAGTTATCGCGAGCGTACCGGCGAGAAGAGCGGCCCCCTGGGCGACGCCACCGCTGTGCTGCGCCACAAGCCCCATGGCGTGGTGGCGGTGTTCGGCCCTTACAACTTTCCTGGCCACTTGCCGAACGGGCATATCGTCCCGGCGCTGCTGGCGGGCAACACCGTACTGTTCAAGCCGAGCGAGCTCACGCCGAAAGTGGCCGAGTTGACCGTGCAGTGCTGGGTCGAAGCGGGTTTACCGGCGGGCGTGTTGAACCTTCTGCAAGGTGCGCGGGAAACCGGCATCGCGTTGGCCGCCAACCCAGGCATCGACGGGTTGTTCTTCACCGGTTCCAGCCGCACCGGCAACCATCTGCACCAGCAGTTTTCCGGGCGTCCGGACAAGATCCTGGCCCTGGAGATGGGCGGCAACAACCCGCTGGTAGTGGACGAAGTGGCCGACATGGATGCGGCGGTGTACACCATCATCCAGTCGGCGTTTATCTCCGCCGGCCAACGCTGCACCTGCGCCCGTCGCTTGCTGGTGCCGCAAGGCGCCTGGGGTGATGCGTTGCTGGCGCGTCTGGTGGCAGTCAGCGCGGCCATTGAAGTGGGCGCGTTCGACCAGCAACCGGCGCCGTTCATGGGCTCGGTGATTTCCCTGGCGGCCGCCAAAGCCTTGATGGACGCCCAGGAACTTATGTTGGCCAATGGCGCCGTGGCGCTGCTGGAAATGACCCAACCCCGGGACCAGGCCGCCTTGTTGACCCCAGGCATCATCGACGTGACGGCGGTGGCCGAGCGCGAAGACGAAGAACTGTTCGGCCCGCTGTTGCAGGTGATTCGCTACGCGGATTTTGCCGCGGCCATCACTGAGGCCAATAACACCCAGTACGGCCTGGCTGCTGGTTTGCTGTCGGATTCCGAGGAGCGTTACCAGCAGTTCTGGCTGGAAAGCCGCGCCGGCATCGTCAACTGGAACAAACAGCTGACCGGCGCCGCCAGCACCGCACCGTTCGGCGGGGTAGGGGCTTCGGGCAACCACCGCGCCAGTGCGTATTACGCGGCGGATTATTGCGCGTATCCGGTTGCGTCACTGGAAACCCCGAGCCTGGTGGTTCCAGCCACTCTGACCCCGGGCATAACACTGGCCTAAATGTGGGAGGGGGCTTGCCCCCGATAGCGGTTGACCAGTCACCTGATTTATCAACAGACAGACTGCTATCGGGAGCAAGCCCCCTCCCACAATGAATCTGTGATGTGTTGAAGATTGCTTATAAAAACAGATGTTCGTGGAGCCTCGCCGATGAAATCCTATGAAGTCAATTTTGACGGTCTAGTGGGGCCGACCCATAACTACGGCGGTTTGTCCTTCGGCAACGTCGCGTCCCAGAGCAACAGCCAGCAACACTCCAACCCCAAGGAAGCGGCGTTGCAGGGGCTGCAGAAAATGAAAGCGCTGATGGACATGGGCTTTGTGCAAGGCGTGCTTGCACCCCAGGAACGTCCGGACGTGGCCGCCTTGCGCAGCCTCGGTTTCAGCGGCACCGACGCGCAGGTCATTCAGCAGGCGGCCAAGCAAGCCATGCCGTTGCTGGTGGCAAGCTGCTCGGCGTCGAGCATGTGGGTGGCCAACGCCGCCACCGTCAGCCCCAGCGCCGATACGGCGGACGGCCGCGTGCACTTCACCGCTGCCAACCTCAACTGCAAATACCACCGCAGCATCGAACACCCGACCACCAGCCGCGTGCTGGGGGCGATGTTTGCCGATCAGCAGCACTTCGCGCACCACGCCGCGCTACCGGCGGTGGCGCAGTTTGGTGATGAAGGCGCGGCGAACCACACGCGTTTTTGCCGTGACTATGGCGAGGCGGGCGTAGAGTTCTTTGTATTCGGTCGCAGTGCGTTCGACGCCCGTTACCCGGCGCCGCAGAAATACCCGGCGCGCCAGACGCTCGAGGCGTCCCAGGCGGTTGCGCGTTTGCACGGCCTGAAGGACGAAGGCGTGGTCTACGCCCAGCAGAACCCGGCGGTGATCGATGCCGGTGTGTTCCACAACGACGTGATCGCGGTAGGCAATGGCGAAGTGCTGTTCTACCACGAGGACGCTTTCCTCCATACCGAACAGATGCTCGCTGAGTTGCAGGGCAAACTGGGCAAGTTGGGCGGCAACTTCCAGTCGGTCTGCGTGCCGCGTGCCCAGGTCAGTGTGGAGGACGCGGTGCGCTCCTACCTGTTCAACAGCCAGTTGCTGACCCGTCCTGACGGCTCGATGCTGCTGATCGTGCCGGAAGAATGCCGCGCCAACGAGCGCGTCTGGCAGTACCTGCAACAGCTCACGGCCTCTGGCGGCTTGATCCGCGAAGTGAAAGTCTTCGACCTCAAGCAAAGCATGCAGAACGGCGGCGGCCCGGCGTGCCTGCGTCTGCGTGTGGCGTTGAACGAAACCGAACTGGCGGCGGTGAATCCAGGCGTTATCATGACCGCGCCGCTGTACGACACCCTGACCCAGTGGGTCAACAAGCACTACCGCGACAGCCTGCGCGAAACCGACCTGGCTGACCCGCAACTGCTGCTGGAGTGCCGGACGGCACTGGATGAACTGACGCAAATCCTTAAACTGGGCTCGGTTTATCCTTTCCAGACCCATTAACGCCCTACGGCTGAGATATTTTATTTATGACCGACACCCTTAAGCTGATCCTTGAAGACACCGACGGCACCCAGCTGGAAACTTCCTGCACCCGCGTTGCCGTGGTCTGGCAGGGCAAGGAGATCTGGATCCAGCACGACGGCCGTGGCCAACTGCTGATCGGCGTGGATGTGGAGGAGGGTGACGCCGAGTACGCCAACCTGTTGATGCGGCCATTGGCGACCAACCTGATGAGCCTGCAACTGGAAATGGAACCGGCCGAGGTTGAAGGCGACGACGATCACGTCCATGGCCCTGGCTGCAACCACTAAGGAAGCTGCTTATGCTCGCCCTCGGCAAACTGCTTGAACTGACCCTCGCCGGTCGCGAACCGGCGCAAAAAATTCAACTGACTGTCGACGGCGTGCAGATGCGCTGGCTCAGTGAGGGCGCGCTTGAAGTGCGTCCTCCTGAAGCACGGGACAATGGCAGCGACCTGCTGTTGTCGTCCGGCATCCATGGCAACGAAACCGCGCCGATCGAGTTGCTCGACCGTCTGTTGCATGGCATCGCCCGTGGGGAAATCAAACCCCGCACCCGTATTCTGTTCCTGTTCGGCAACCCCGAGGCCATGCGTCGCGGCGAGCGTTACCTTGAACTGGACGTCAACCGGCTGTTCAACGGCCGGCATGAAAGCAACATCGGCCCCGAAGCCATGCGCGCCGCCGAACTGGAACAGCTGGCCCGCAGCTTTTTCAGCCAGCCTGGCCGTTCGCGCCTGCATTACGACCTGCACACCGCGATTCGTGGCTCGAAGATCGAGCAGTTTGCGCTGTACCCGTGGAAGGAAGGGCGCCAGCATTCACGCCGTGAGCTTGAGCGCCTGCACGCAGCCGGCATGCAAGCGGTGCTGTTGCAGAACAAGACCTCGATCACCTTCACCGCCTTTACCTACGAACAGCTGGACGCCGAGGCCTTCACCCTGGAGTTGGGCAAGGCGCGGCCGTTCGGGCATAACGAGGGCGTGGATGTTTCACGCCTGGAGCTGCGCCTCAAGCAGATCATCGAGGGCACCGAGCCTGCTACGGACAGCCTCGACGGTATGCAGCTGTTCGCCGTTGCGCGTGAAGTGATCAAGCACAGTGACGCCTTCCTGCTGCACCTGCCGGCCGATGTGGAAAACTTTTCGGAGTTGGAAAAAGGCTACCTGCTGGCCGAAGACGTAGCCAGGACCCGCTGGGTGATCGAGGAAGAGGGCGCACGCATCATCTTCCCCAACCCGAAGGTGAAGAATGGTTTGCGCGCGGGGATATTGATCGTGCCGACCACGGACGCTGACCTGGCATAGATGCAAATGTGGGAGGGGACAAGTCCCCTCCCACATTGGTTTTGCAGGGTGGCTTAGACGGCTAAGGCGCGTGGCTCGCTGCGGCGGATCGCACGGACCTTGTGCAGTGTGTCGGCGCAGGTGCGTGCCGCTTCCTGACCCTTGTGCACGAAGTGCTCGTAGAAGAACGTGGTGTGTTCGCTGCCGCCATGGAAGTGGTGCGGGGTCAGCGATACCGAGAATACCGGCACTTCGGTTTCGAGCTGCACCTGCATCAGGCCGCTGACCACTGATTGGGCGACGAATTCGTGACGGTAGATGCCGCCATCCACCACCAGCGCGGCGGCGACGATACCGGCGTAACGGCCGGTCTTGGCCAGCAGTTTGGCGTGCAGAGGCATTTCAAAGGCGCCGCCGACTTCGAAGAAGTCGATATCCGATTCCTGGTAGCCTTGGGCGATCATTTCGGCGAGGAAACCTTTACGCGACTGGTCGACAATATCCTTGTGCCAGCAGGCCTGGATAAATGCGACGCGCTCGCCGTGGTGGTTTTTGCTTTTGCTGTCGATTGCGGTGGGTTGCATGTTCTGACTCCTGTTTAAGAAAAAAACAGGGCGTTATGAATCGAATGGGATTTAAGGGTATGCACCGCTGTTTTCATGCAGGCATGAATTCAACGCGCGGCCCTTAGGTGCCAATCCCGTTCTCTCTTCATCCGGACTATGACCGTCGGCCCCGGGATCACACCGGGTCTGCTGACCTTGTCGCCGTCCTGCCTGAGCAGTTCGAGGCGCCAAGCGCTCGCGGGCTATGCACATTGCGCGCAATTACCGCCGGTGGGGAATTGCACCCCGCCCTGAGAACGTTGCCACCAGAACCCTGGCGGCGGAGAGTTTTTAACATGCTTTTTCAAAAACTGCACGGTTGCCGTATCGATAAGCTATATCGGTTTGTTTGGTGGGTATTCGATTGAATGCAGCGGGGACTTGATATTGCGTGGCTTTGCCCGCAGTAATCACTCACAAAAGGACTTATCCATTCCGTTAGAGGCCCCCTTCATGACCGTGATCGACCTGCGCAGCGACACCGTGACCCAACCCACCCCCGGTATGCTCGATGCGATGGCCAGCGCCGTCAGCGGTGATGACGTCTACGGCGAAGACCCCAGCGTCAACCGACTGGAGGCTGAGTTGGCCAGGCGCCTGGGCTTTCCGGCCGCGCTGTTCGTGCCCACTGGCACCATGAGTAACCTGCTGGCGTTGATGGCCCACTGTGAGCGCGGTGAGGAATACATCGTCGGGCAACAGGCCCATACCTACAAATACGAAGGGGGCGGGGCGGCCGTGCTGGGTTCGATCCAGCCGCAGCCGCTGGAGGTGCAGCCAGACGGTTCCCTGGACCTTGACCAGGTGCTGGCGGCGATCAAACCCGATGATTTCCACTTCGCCCGCACGCGCTTGCTGGCGCTGGAAAACACCATGCAAGGCAAGGTGCTGCCATTGGCATACCTGGCCAGGGCGCGGGCGTTTACCCGTGAACACGGCCTGGCGTTGCATCTGGACGGCGCGCGGCTCTACAACGCAGCGGTCAAGCTGGGCGTGGACGCGCGTGAAATTGCCGGGCATTTCGACTCGGTGTCGGTGTGCCTGTCCAAGGGGCTCGGTGCGCCGGTCGGTTCGGTGCTGTGCGGTTCCACGGCATTGATCGCCAAGGCGCGGCGTCTGCGCAAGATGGTCGGCGGCGGCATGCGCCAGGCCGGTTCACTGGCTGCGGCAGGCCTGTATGCCCTGGATCACCAGGTGCAGCGTTTGGCCGATGACCACGCCAATGCGCAGTGGCTGGGGGATGAGTTGCGCCAGGCGGGTTATACGGTGGAGCCGGTACAGACCAACATGGTCTATGTGCAGATCGATGACCGGGCCCAGGCGTTGAAAGCGTTTGCCGCCGAGCGCGGGATCAAGTTGAGCGCCGCTCCGCGCCTGCGCATGGTGACGCACCTGGACGTCAGCCGGGCGCAGATTGAGCAAGTCGTGCAGACATTCGTCGCCTTTTCGCAGAAATGACAGTGCAGGCCGTCTAATTGACTGCTTCTATCACATAAACACGCTGTACCACCGGCAAAGGGCCGATATAATGCGGCCCTTTGCCGTCGCTTCGTCTGATGATGTTGCGCACTGGCCTTTGGCCGCAGCCTCCGTGGAAGAACCTAATGAAAAGCGCAGAAATCCGTGAAGCCTTCCTTCGCTTCTTCGAAGAGCAAGGCCACACCCGTGTAGCCTCAAGCTCCTTGATCCCAGGCAATGACCCAACCCTGCTGTTCACTAACGCGGGGATGAACCAGTTCAAGGACTGTTTCCTGAGCCAGGAAAAACGCGCCTACACCCGCGCCACCAGCAGTCAGAAGTGCGTACGCGCCGGCGGCAAGAACAGTGACCTGGAAAACGTGGGTTACACCGCGCGCCACCACACCTTCTTCGAAATGCTGGGTAATTTCAGTTTCGGCGATTATTTCAAGAAAGACGCGATCACCTTCGCCTGGACCTTCCTGACCGGCGTGCTGAAACTGCCCAAGGAAAAGCTCTGGGTAACCGTCTATGCCACGGATGACGAAGCGTATGACATCTGGACCCAGCAAATCGGCGTGCCCGCCGAGCGCATGATCCGCATCGGCGACAACAAAGGCGCGCCGTACGCCTCCGATAACTTCTGGACCATGGGCGACACCGGCCCTTGCGGCCCCTGCACCGAGATTTTCTACGATCACGGCGCCGACATCTGGGGTGGCCCGCCGGGTTCGCCGGATGAAGACGGCGACCGCTACATCGAAATCTGGAACAACGTGTTCATGCAGTTCAACCGCACCGCGGATGGCGTGTTGCATCCGTTGCCGGCACCGTCGGTGGACACCGGCATGGGGCTGGAACGGATCAGTGCGGTCATGCAGCACGTTCATTCCAACTATGAAATCGACCTGTTCACCAATCTGTTGAGCGCATCGGCTGCGGCCATTGGCTGCGCCAATGAAGGCCAGTCTTCGCTCAAGGTCGTATCGGACCACATCCGCTCCTGCGGCTTCCTGATTGCCGATGGGGTGCTGCCGTCCAACGAAGGCCGTGGCTATGTGCTGCGCCGCATTATCCGTCGCGCCTGCCGTCACGGTAACAAACTGGGCGCTACCGGCAGTTTCTTCTACAAGATCGTGGCTGCCCTGGTAGCGGAGATGGGCGATGCCTTCCCGGAACTGAAACAGCAACAAGCCAACATCGAACGGGTGCTCAAGGCTGAGGAAGAGCAGTTCTCCAAGACCCTGGAGCACGGCCTGAAAATTCTCGAGCAGGACCTGGCTGAACTCAAAGGCACCGTGGTGCCGGGCGATGTGGTGTTCAAGCTCTACGACACCTATGGCTTCCCGATGGACCTGACCGCCGACATCGCCCGTGAGCGTGAGCTGACCGTTGATGAGGCCGGTTTCGAGCGTGAGATGGAAGCCCAGCGTGTGCGTGCGCGTTCCGCCAGCTCGTTTGGCCTGGACTACAACACCCTGGTCAAGGTTGATGTGCCTACCGAGTTCATCGGCTACAAGGCTACCGCCGGCGCGGCCAAAATCGTTGCCATTTATAAAGACGGCAAGTCAGTCGATGTGCTGAACGAGGGCGATGAAGCGGTGGTGGTCCTGGATCAGACGCCGTTCTACGCGGAGTCGGGCGGGCAAATCGGTGACTGTGGTTTCCTCAGTTCGACGTCCGGTCGTTTCGACGTGCGCGACACCACCAAGACCGGTGGTGCGTTCCTGCACCATGGTGTGTTGGTACTGGGCAACCTGGTCGTCGGCGCGCCAGTCGAGACTCAGGTCGATGCCGATGTACGGCATGCAACCGCGTTGAACCACTCGGCTACTCACTTGCTGCACGCTGCGCTGCGTCAGGTGTTGGGCGAGCATGTCCAGCAGAAGGGCTCGTTGGTCGACAGCCAGCGCCTGCGTTTCGACTTCAGCCACTTCGAAGCGATCAAGCCTGATCAGATCAAGGCGCTGGAAGATATCGTCAACGCCGAAATCCGTAAGAACACCCCGGTTGAAACCGAGGAAACGGATATCGAAACCGCCAGGAACAAGGGCGCCATGGCGCTGTTTGGCGAGAAGTATGGCGAGGAAGTGCGCGTGCTGAGCATGGGCGGCAGTTTCTCGGTGGAACTGTGTGGCGGTATCCACGCCAACCGCACCGGCGACATCGGCCTGTTGAAAATCATCAGCGAAGGCGGTGTGGCCTCCGGTGTGCGTCGTATCGAGGCAGTCACCGGTGCCGCGGCGCTGGCCTACCTCAATGCAGCCGAAGAACAACTCAAGGAAGCGGCCGGCCTGGTCAAGGGTAGCCGCGACAATCTGATCGACAAGCTGTCCGCCGTGCTTGAGCGCAACCGTGCGCTGGAGAAACAGCTGGAGCAGTTGCAAGCGAAGGCGGCCAGTGCTGCGGGCGACGATCTGTCGGCCTCCGCGGTTGACGTCAAGGACGTAAAAGTCCTGGCGGCGCGCCTGGACGGTCAGGACGGCAAGGCGTTACTGGCCTTGGTCGATCAGTTGAAGAACAAGCTCGGTCGCGCAGTGATCCTGCTCGGCAGTGTCCATGAGGATAAGGTCGTGCTGGTTGCCGGTGTAACCAAGGACCTGACTGGCCAACTCAAAGCCGGTGATTTGATGAAGCAAGCCGCTGCGGCAGTGGGCGGCAAGGGCGGTGGTCGTCCGGACATGGCGCAAGGCGGTGGTGTAGATGCCGGCGCCCTGGACGCGGCGCTGGCCTTGACCGTGCCGTTTGTCGAGGCAGGTATTTAAGGCGCTGTTAATGAGCCCATGGTCTAGTCGTGGGCTCGCTCGGTTGCTGGAAGATTCGTTTATTGGGCGCCCCTTTACGGGCTGAGGCGGCTTAGAAATGGCTTTGATCGTACAGAAATTCGGAGGCACCTCGGTCGGTTCTGTCGAAAGAATCGAGCAGGTGGCCGACAAGGTTAAGAAGTTCCGTGATGCCGGCGACGACCTGGTGGTGGTGCTGTCGGCCATGAGCGGCGAGACCAATCGCCTGATCGACCTGGCCAAGGCCATCAGCGGTGATCAACAACCGCTCCCGCGTGAGCTGGACGTGATTGTGTCCACTGGTGAGCAGGTAACCATTGCGCTGCTGGCCATGGCCCTGAACAAGCGTGGCGTGCCAGCGGTGTCCTACACTGGCAGTCAGGTGCGCATCCTTACCGACAGCGCACATACCAAGGCGCGCATCCTGCAGATCGACGATCAGAAGATTCGAGCTGATCTGAAGGAGGGGCGCGTGGTCGTGGTAGCGGGTTTCCAGGGTGTTGACGAGCAGGGCAATATCACCACGCTTGGGCGTGGCGGTTCGGACACCACGGGCGTGGCGCTGGCAGCGGCTCTCAAGGCTGACGAATGCCAGATCTATACCGATGTGGATGGCGTCTACACCACCGACCCGCGCGTCGTGTCCGTGGCCCAGCGCCTGGACAAGATCACCTTTGAAGAGATGCTGGAAATGGCCAGCCTCGGTTCCAAGGTGCTGCAGATTCGTGCGGTGGAATTCGCCGGCAAGTACAACGTTCCGCTGCGCGTATTGCACAGCTTCAAAGAGGGTCCGGGCACCCTCATTACTATTGATGAAGAGGAATCCATGGAACAGCCGATCATTTCCGGCATCGCTTTCAACCGCGATGAAGCCAAGCTGACGATCCGTGGCGTGCCAGACACTCCGGGTGTGGCCTTCAAGATCCTCGGTCCTATCAGCGGCGCGAATATCGAAGTCGACATGATCGTGCAGAACGTTTCGCACGATAACACCACCGATTTCACCTTCACCGTGCACCGCAACGAGTACGATGCGGCCGAGCGTATCCTGCAGAACACTGCAAGCGAGATCGGCGCCCGTGAAGTAATCGGCGATACCAAGATTGCCAAGGTGTCGATCGTGGGTGTGGGCATGCGCTCCCATGCCGGTGTTGCCAGTCGCATGTTCGAAGCGCTGGCCAAGGAAAGCATCAACATCCAGATGATCTCCACGTCGGAAATCAAAGTCTCGGTAGTGATTGAAGAAAAATATCTGGAATTGGCCGTGCGTGCGCTGCATACCGCTTTTGAGCTGGACGCTCCGGCCCGACAGGGCGAGTGATGCGATGCCAGGAAGGCGCGGCTTACCGCGCCTTTCATTTTTTTGTAGGGCGCATGTTCTTTTGCGTGGGCTCGACAATACTTAGGCGGTAGGGCTACGGCCTTTTGGTTGTAGGTCGAATGCCTTTTTTTTTGCAGACTGTTGTTCCTGAAATGAATTGCGTGAGGTGAAAGGTATGTTGATTCTGACTCGTCGTTGCGCAGAAAGCCTGATTATCGGTGATGGCGAAATCACCGTGACCGTGCTCGGCGTCAAAGGCAATCAAGTGCGTATCGGGGTTAACGCTCCGAAAGAGGTAGCGGTCCATCGCGAGGAAATCTACCTGCGGATCAAGAAAGAGAAGGACGAAGAACCAAGCCTTTAATTTTTATCGTTTTTTATGTTTGCAAACGGGGAGGAACGTGGTTAATATACGCCCCGTGTTGCGGAGAGCTGGCCGAGTGGCCGAAGGCGCTCCCCTGCTAAGGGAGTACACCTCAAAAGGGTGTCGGGGGTTCGAATCCCCCGTTCTCCGCCATTATTTGCTTAGTACGTTGCAATCTGGTTTTTTCGGTAAGTTGTTGAAATTGATCGAAAAAATAGCTTTACATAGAGATTGAACGGCCTATAATGCGCGGCAACAAATGCACTCGTAGCTCAGCTGGATAGAGTACTCGGCTACGAACCGAGCGGTCACAGGTTCGAATCCTGTCGAGTGCACCATTTAAGAGTCAGTTGCAGCAATGCAGATGGCTTGGTTTCAACCAGTTGTGATCTGGTCTAAAAAACACACTCTGCACTCGTAGCTCAGCTGGATAGAGTACTCGGCTACGAACCGAGCGGTCACAGGTTCGAATCCTGTCGAGTGCACCATACAAACAAAAAGCCCGCCTAGTGCGGGCTTTTTGCCGTCTGGGGTTTGTGTAGGCTTTATCCTGGCGTACGTCTTTTTCTGTTTCCCTTGTGTTTTCCCTTCCCGCTGCGTCGTCGCAGTTCATAGATGTAGCCAGCACTCAGCTTTGGCTTGCAAGCGCTTGTTCTTTCCAGTTTTTTTTGACGTTAAAAGCGGCCGAGCGGTGTATCATGCGCCGGTCAGCCCCGCCGGGGCTTGTGGAATGCCTCCATGGACTTACCCAGTAGTTACTCAGTATCCCGCTTTACCAATCATGAATTGACTGATTGATCCTTCCGGCGCGCTCCGCTGCTGGGAGTGGAGTTCGCCTATGACCGAAGTAGAAGTAAAGAAAACACAAGAAAGCCTGCAGGATCGCCTGGCTCAAGTTATCGAGCTGCTGCAGCGCCAGCGCGTGGTCGAAGACCTCACGCACCGCCAGGAAGGTCCGCACCACGACCGCGTCGAAAACCTGGTTCACCGGCAAAATCTCGTCGAGCTGCAACGCAAACTCGATGACCTGCACTCCGCCGACGTTGCTTATATTCTCGAAGCCTTGCCGCTGGATGATCGCCTGACGCTCTGGCAGTTGGTCAAGGCTGATCGCGACGGCGACATTCTCCTCGAAGTATCTGATTCGGTCCGTGAAACCCTGATCGCCGACATGGACGATCATGAGCTCCTGGCTGCGGCCAGGGAGATGGATGCGGACGAACTGGCCGACCTGGCGCCTGAATTGCCGCGCGATGTTGTTCATGAGCTGATGGAGGCGTTGGACACCCAGCAGCGTGAGCGTGTGCGTTCTGCGCTGTCTTATGACGAAGACCAGGTCGGCGCGCTGATGGACTTCGAGATGGTCACCATCCGCGAAGACGTCAGCCTGGAAGTGGTGCTGCGCTACCTGCGCCGTCTCAAAGAGCTGCCGGGGCATACCGACAAGCTGTTTGTGGTCGACTACGAAGGCATTCTCAAGGGCGTATTGCCCATCAAGCGTCTGCTGGTAAATGATCCGGAGAAGAGAGTTGCTGACCTGATGGCCAGCGATACCGTGAGCTTTCACCCGGATGAAGATGCCTACGACGCAGCCCAGGCATTTGAGCGTTACGACTTGATCTCTGCCCCGGTGGTGGACAAGAACGGCAAGCTGATCGGCCGTTTGACGATTGACGAAATCGTTGACCTTATTCGCGAAGAGAGTGAAACCGAAGTCCTCAACATGGCTGGTTTGCGTGAAGAGGAAGATATTTTTGCGTCAGTCTGGCGTTCGCTGCACAACCGTTGGGCTTGGCTGGCCGTTAACCTGATTACTGCATTTATCGCGTCCCGCGTGATCGGACTGTTCGAGGGCTCCATCGAAAAGTTGGTGGCCCTGGCGGCGTTGATGCCGATTGTGGCCGGCATCGGCGGTAACTCCGGTAACCAGACCATCACCATGATCGTACGCGCCATGGCGCTGGATCAGGTCAGTACCGCCAACTCTTCGCGCCTGCTGCGCAAGGAGCTGGCTGTGGGCCTCATCAACGGCCTGGTGTGGGGAGGCGTAATCGGCGTGGTGGCTTACTTGCTATATGGCAGTTGGTCGCTGGGTGTGGTGATGACCGCTGCCATGACCCTCAATTTGCTTTTGGCTGCCTTGATGGGGGTTTTGATCCCTATGACCCTGGCGCGTCTGGGGCGCGATCCTGCCATGGGGGCCAGCGTGATGATCACGGCCATGACTGACAGTGGTGGCTTCTTCATCTTCCTGGGCTTGGCTACGATCTTCCTGCTCTGACCTTTCCTGCGGGGGCAAATCTGCCCTCGCATTGCTTTCTTGCTCAAATCCCACGCAAAAAAAAGCCAGCACATGGCTGGCTTCGGCTTTCAGCTGTAAATCAATTGGCTTCTGCGGCCGCCTCTACGTCGTGCGCGATCAGCGAGACGAGAGCATTTTGCTGGCGGTGGGAAAGCTGACGAAAACGCTGCAGCAGTTCGCGTTCGTGCAGTGACAGCTCTGGGCTGTCCAGGCGCATGCTCAACTCTTCACCCAAGGCACCTTCCTGAATAAGGCTCTGTTCCAGGCGAGCGATGATTTCGGAGTTCATGCTGCGATGATGATTGCGAGCCACCTCGGCAATGCGTTCCCGCATTCCGTCTGGCAGACGTACGACGAACTTGTCAGCCGTACGGCTGGAATAAATTGCCTGTTTCAATGGGCGCATATATTTAACCGGTTAGTTCAGGGGAGCGGTTTTTGGAATTGGCCGCAAGATGAGTGTTAAGACAAGGCTCACGACCAAAGTTCAACCCGAATTGCAAAGAGGCCGCATCATGCCTCAGATTTGACATTTCCTTGGCGTCAATTCTGTGACAAATATTGAACCGCCTAAAGGCTTTATGCCAGCACTGATTTGCATTTTTGCGGACTGGTTGGAAAAGTTTCGCGTTGGATCGGGTATTCCTGATCTTCGCGCAAGCCTTATCCGAAATCGGGCTGAAGAGCGCACGCCTTAAGCAACATGGCCTTTTGCCCTCATCTGTAAGGGTAGTGGCAGTTTGCTGATTTGCTAGCGCAAAGCGACATAAGGTCGGGCTGGAGGGGGATTAGCGCAGTATGGGGTCGAATTTTATCCGCCGCCCTAGGGCGAGCGTCAGGACCAGGAGGCATCCAAAAACAGCACTGGCGATGAACGCCAGGGTGCGAGTGTCTTGCATAGCATTACTTAAGCCCAGTAGGGCGGTTGCGAGCGTCAGGCACAAAAAAAGCCATGCAGGTTTGGACATGAGTAGCGCTCTCAGAAAACCCAGTGTTCGGATGTTGGGGTGGCTTGGGTGCCTTGGGTTAAACGAATAGGGGATTGAGGGTCGGCTGTCATCACCGCCAGCTGTGGTCTTTGCTGCAGGTGGTGCGGTACGGCCTGGGTGATTTGAGTCGGGTCTTGCAATTTGGCTGGGAAGAAATGAAAAGTTACCAGCGCAGCCAGTGCCATTGCGTTGAGGGCGAGTAGTAGGGCGCTGTTCATAGTCTTCTTCTCCGTATGCCTTGGCCAAATGGGTTTATGGGAGAAGTGTTGCAGGTCGCGTGCCAACTGATTTATTCAATATAATCAATTGGTTATCTTGATTTATGGGGAGTCGTATAGTGCAATTTGCAATGATGGCACTTTGGGGGAGTGCATTTTGCACGACGGCATAGGCCGCCCGGATTGTATTGGGCTGCGCTACCGCATGCTTGCAAGCATTGGCTTACGATCAAAAAGCCAAGGGATGACATGACAAAAACTACCTTGCCCGTTAACATGCACGCCGTCCGTCGTTGAGCCTTTGGCTTGTCGATTGCGATTTGTCCCAGTAGCTCAATTGGATAGAGCATCCCCCTCCTAAGGGGAAGGTTGGCCGTTCGAACCGGCCCTGGGACACCATATATTCCGGGCCTCTCCAGCCATACTCCTGACAGTTAAGTTTTTCTGTGACAGCAGGGTGGCAGCAGCAGGAAAAAGTAAGCCCCGCCGGGCAATGCTCAGGCGGGGCTTTTTTATGTCAAACGCTTGTGGGCGAAAATTACTCCTCAACCAGCATGATGGAGGCCGTGGTTACATCACGTGATCAAGAGAGCGCATCTCTTGGCCGAGGCTCGTCTAGCCTGGAGAGGGGGGGTCACGCTTTTCGATATAGCGCCAGAAACCCTGCCAACGACACCATTGCGGCTCCACAACATTTGTTCAGCCGTCGCATTCCCGTCTCAGTGAGAATTTTTGCCGCTTGCACTCCGCCTGCAGCATACAAAGCCATCACTGCTACATCGACTCCGGCCGAAATAAGCGCCAGTACAGCGTACTGCGGGAGAGTGGGCTCACTGGGATCAACAAACTGCGGCAAAAATGCAGTGAAGAACAGCAGTACTTTAGGGTTCGTCATCGCCACCGAAAAACTGCGCCAGAACACTTCGCCCGTACCGGCACTGGTATCTGCCTTCGACGCACAGAGCCCTTTCGGATTGCTGCGCCAGAGTTGAACACCCAGCCACGCCAAGTAACAGACGCCTATCCATTTCAGAGCCAAAAATAGGTCTTGCGAGGCCAGCAGCATCGCGCCTAGCCCAAGTCCGACGGCCGCAATAACCAATACGTCCGATAGGGCTGCACCAGCCATTCCGACCGCGACCTTGCGCGTGCTTCGAGAAGAACCATTAGCCATTGCTAACAGAGAGGTAGGGCCAGGAATAAGCGCGCCAATAAAGCAGCTTGATGTGTAGAGGAGAAGCGTTGCGGAGTTCATTCGGGAGCTCTCGGGTGTAGTTGGCGTAATGCTGGAAGTGGTGATATTGCCTAGTTACCGGATTTTTATAAAGCCACCGTCGGCAGTACGTGCTTTCAGGCGGTGGCCAGGTCCCTGATCCTCAGCACGGTGGTAGTGGAGCAGTTGGCGTGCCGGGCCGTCGCGCGAATCCCCAGGCCGGCGCCGAGCAACTCGGTCACGCGCTTGTGCAGATCGGCGTCCACCGGGCGCCCCTGGTACTTGCCGGCGGCCTTGGCCTTCTCGATGCCCTGGGCCTGCCGGTCGCGGCGCTGCTCGTAATCCTTGCGCGCGATCGCGGCCATCATTTCCACCAGCATTGAGTTGATGGCGCCCAGCATCCGCCCGGTGAACTCGTCGCCCTTGGTGTCCTGCATTCCCTGGTGGCTGGTCGGAAGGTCGAGCGCGACGATGCGCAGGCCCTTGGAGTCGATCGCGGCCTTGAGCTTTTGCCAGTCCTCCACCGGCAGGCGGGAGAGACGGTCTATCGATTCCACCAGCAGCACGTCACCCTTGCGCGCATCTTTCAGCAGGCGCAGCAGCTCGGGCCGGTCGGCGGTGGCGCCGCTGGCGTTCTCCAGGTACACGCTGGCGATGACCTTATTATGGTCGCTGGCGAACTGCTCAAGCGAGGCGCGGGCGCGGCCGGCGTCTTGCTCTTCGGTGGATGCTCGGAGGTATGCGCGGATGAACATGATGGGGGCCTGTATCAGTTAGGGCGTTCTACTAATACTGTTGCACTTTGGGTGTTACTTATCAAGCGAAAAGCCCGAGAAAGGCAAAATAAGCCTGTATCTGGATAGGCATATTCGGGTGTAACACCTGAGGTCCTGTAACACCCACTTCTAAATCAGGGTAGAGAACGTGTAACGAATAAAAAACCTTTATATTCAATTGGTTATGTTTTTTGTAACGCGCGTGACATCAGTAACACGACTTGTAAGTCCCGTCCCCTAGCCCCTCTTACAGAGGTTCCTGCAGCGAGAGTGACTTCCCTCGTGATGCAGCATTGAATACCTGGCTGTGTTGGCCGGATCCGATTAGGCACCGATGTTGCTATCGGCCTGTACGACGCTTTGTCGCTAAGCGTCTGGGCATGTTTGATGTGCTGCTCTCAGGGATTGGGCAGGCGTGATGCGCTGAGTCCATGTCACACGTGGTCCG
Organism: Pseudomonas sp. R11-23-07; assembly: GCF_003852295.1. Taxonomy (NCBI): domain Bacteria; kingdom Pseudomonadati; phylum Pseudomonadota; class Gammaproteobacteria; order Pseudomonadales; family Pseudomonadaceae; genus Pseudomonas; species Pseudomonas sp. R11-23-07. Next base: position 4,205,981 of record NZ_CP027761.1, on the reverse strand, counting down.
TAGTGCGACGTTTCAAATGGTGCGTTGAAAAGTCGCCGGGGACCCTGACGACATCCTAGCGACACGGGGCATGAAACCCGCGGGATCGTGGTAGAGGCAGCCGCACCAGCTTACTGAAATTTCAACGTTGAAATTGAAAGGATCTTGAAGAGAAAAGGGCATCCTTACCGGATCTGTAACGGTCATGGGTTTCGTTCAGGATAGTGAACGATTGGCCCGGTCAACTCGGTCAACCAGTCAACTAACTTTGGAGCCCAGCCACTAACGAGCTCCGGCGGGTTCTATGCCCCGTACCTTTAAGAATGCTCCAGGGTCCCCACAATCGAACCAAAGCCAAGAGCCTGACCCGCCTCGCTTCGCTGGAGGAGCAATACTAAATGGGGCTAGGGGAATACCCTGATAAAATCGTGTTACGGGTGTTACGCGTGTTACTTAATTAGGTAAGTATATGATTTTAAATGATTTGTATGGCGTTACACAGCTGTGACTGGTTTGACGATATGCGTGTTACATGGCAAATAGGTGTTACATCAATGAATGCTCTGGGAGGAGCGGTTTGTGATGATTAAGGCGGATCTTATCAAATTAGGGGCTTTCGCTTAGAGGGCCGCTACCGCCGCTACCGCCGCTGCCCGTCGGCACCAGGGAATAAAGAGATTGATCATGTGGCTCAAAAATGTAGCATTTGCGCTGTTGATTTGCCCCCACGTCACCGCTAGCTTTAGCAAACCATTCCAGCCCCCCACGGCCGATGCCGACTTGTGGGAGAAACCCGGCGCCAGTCATCAGGATGTGGTTGCGTCCATGTTGGCGTGTGGTGAGAAGAATGGCTCCGGCGTTGATCCCAAGGCTAGCTTCCAAGAGATGGCCCAGCGATTTGTATGTATGAAGCGTGCGGGCTATACCCGGCGTGACGGTTTCGACATCTGTGCATTGCACCCCAAGGAGCCGTTGAAGGCCTGTGAGTCGGCGCAATGAAGCCATAAAGGCATCGCACGGTATTAAAACTCGTTAGGGCGAGTTGCCCCAGGTATCTATAGGTACATCCAGCTGACTGATTCCGGCCAGAAGCGGCCATTCTCCTCGAAATCGGCGGCATCTCGATCTACGCTAAACAAGGCAGTAATGCCGTCGTATCTATTAAGTCGCGATCGGCAACAATTCATTTTTTTGCGCCAGCGAACTTGATAAACGCTCTAACCATCGATGTTATTTAGTGCCTGGACTAACTAAAAATCATGCTTTTCATCAAATAGCTTGCTCATAAAGCTTTCAGGGTTAGCAAAGTAACTTTTCATAATTAGGTAGTTTTCAGTTTCTGAATATTCCTTCTCTTCCAATCCACTATTGGTAAACTCCCAAATTCTGGCGCCCGGGTAAGCAATTAAAATTGGTGAGTGAGTTGCAATTATGAACTGCGAATTTTGTTTTGCGAGTTCCGCTATACGTACCAGCAGAGATAATTGGCGTTGGGGAGATAGCGCAGATTCAGGCTCGTCTAGTAAATACAATCCGTTTCCTCCGAACCGATGTAAAATCAGATCCATAAAAGCCTCCCCATGAGACCTCGTATGAAGATCGTTCCCCCCGTATGAGTCCTTAATAGCTGGCCCGCCAGGTCCGCAATCCAACTTATTCATCTCTGTAATTACATTATAAAAACTTTCTGCGCGATAAAAATAGCCATCTCGAGGTCGCTTTGCGGTGCGTGACAAGCGCAATGCCTTGGACAGTAGGGATTTTTCATCGCTGGAAGAAAACTTGAAATTCTTACTGCCTCCCTCATGATTAAAGCCACATGAAACTGCAATAGCCTCTAAGAGGGTTGACTTACCGCTACCGTTTTCTCCAACGAAAAAATTTATCACGGGGTGAAGCTCGATTTTGCTAATTGATTGAATTGAAGGCAAATAGAAGGGGAAATTATTCTCTTCTCTATAGTTCTCTAAGATTTCAATTCTCTTAATGTAAGGCATTAACTTCCTAGCTGTAGTTATCTTATTTAATGGTTATATTTATATGTATGATAGTTAAGGTAATTATAAATGGTCTTTCTGTGGTTTGACTCTTTTTTATAAGCACTAGATATGTCTGACATAAAAGTAAACCATTCTTGGCTCGCGCCGCAGTTGCGCCGCTGTTTCGGTCAAACTCCTAATCTCCAATTTATCGTCTATTGACTGCGTTTGCTCAACGGTCTCCGTATATTTTATTCAATTTCAGATTGTGGTTCTTATTGCAGAGTTCGGCTTTAGCGATCCAATGATTGATGCTCCAGTTTTACCCTGCGTTCGGGGAAATTATCGAGTCAGGTGGGCACCAATCCGTTCGGCTAGCATGATAGTAGTAAGATTTGTCGCCACCGATGGGATATCCGGGATGATAGAGGCATCCACAACACGCAGTGCCGCTATACCTCGCACCGCGCCCCAATTGTTGACTACGGCGGCCTTGTCACCGTCCGCGCCCATCGGCACGCTCGACGTGGGGTGCTGATAGCCGGCGACATTGTTTACGATGTTTTGTCGCAAAGCCTTGCCTTCAAGTACGCTGCTACCCGGTGTCATTTCATGGTCAACCAAGTCAGCAAACGGTGCACTGCGGCCAATCTTGCGAGACAGTTCTACAGCTTCGACCATGCGATCCAAGTCATTTTCCTGTTCAAAAAAGTTGTACCGGATGTTCGGCGCAACTCGGGGGTCACGGCTGGTCAAGCGTACGCTACCGTTGGATTTAGGTAATGTGACGGCGCATGCCAGCACTATCGCACCGCCGGTAGGGCTTGCCTTTGGGTCGATCAGGTGTGTACCGGAGATATGTAAGTCCAGATCGTCCGGTGCGGCGTGTTGCGAACGAGTCCAGGCGATGGCGCCGCCGGCTGGGGTCATAGCAATTGCGGAGGTCTTCAGCGCGTAGACGTTGAAGAAAAACGGATGTTCTTGCAACCGTTCACCTACCGGTAGATCAGCGACGGTGGCGATTCCCATCTCGCGAAGATGGCCTTGTGGGCCGATACCGGAGCGTAGCAGGATAGCGGGGCTGCCTATGGCACCGGCCGACAAGATCACTTCGCCGGCTGGAACTATCTCGCCGTCTACTAGCAATACACCTATGGCGCGTTCTCGTTCTATCAGGACGCGGTCGGCTTCAGCGTGGCCGCGGATAGTGAGGTTGGCGCGAGCCCGCACGTCTGCACTTAGGTAAGCCATGCCGGTATTGATTCGGGTGCCGTTGATGACATTCAACGGGTAGGGACCTACGCCGTGCTGGCGCGCGCCGTTGAAGTCATCCACGAGCGGCAGTCCAACTGACTCGGCAGCCGCCACGAAAGCACGCATTGAGATAGTATTCTGCGCAGCAGTGCGCTGACGCACTGGAAATGGGCCGGTACGTCCATGCCATGCATCTTCGCCAGTGGGCGTGTTTTCCATCGCTCGGTAGGCGGACAGCACTTCCGGCCAAGCCCAACCTTCGATTCCGCGTCCGGCCCAGCGCGCAAAGTCGGCAGGACGCGCACGCATCGCCACAGCAGCATTGACCGCGGAGCTACCACCGATCACTCGGCCGCGTGGGATGGCTATGTCGTGACCTATCCGAGCTGAGTCGTCACTATGGTAATGCCAGTCGTATTCGGGAGAGGCGGCAACTAGGTCGGCGTTCGTCAGCACTGCTGGATACCGATCGGGCGCAAAGTCGGGACCTGCGTCGAGCAGCAGCACACTGCGCAGCGGGTCGGCACTGAGACGTGCTGCAAGGACGGCACCGGCAGATCCACCACCGACGATCACCACGTCAAACTGCTTGCCAGTCCGAGTGGTCTCTTTAGTTTTACTGGAGCTGCGCGTTGCACCAGAGGCAAACGTAGCAGCGCCTGCCGTCATTGCAACCAGCACTGCCTGTGCTCCCAAAGCTATCGCGCCGCGTCGTGTGATTGTCAAAGTCATAGATTCCAGATCAGGTATCGTTTGTGCCGTCGAGGATGAGAGGCAAGAAACCATGGTAGGAATGCGTACCTGACCCAGCAAGACGGGGTTTCTGGAATCTGTGTCCGGTGGTATGGACGTCGAGAACTCCCCCTATCTTCGGCGCCTACCCGCTCGGTAGTGCCGCCGTAGTTGCTGTATTCGGTAAAAAAATGTGCTGTATTCATGGAGAAGCCGCTGCAACGATTTGCCCAGCGTATTAAGGATGGCTTTACAGCTAGAGGATCTTGGGAAACTCCGAAGCCAAGTGATCCAAGAAAACACGTACTGACGGCAGCAATCCTTTGCGGGAAGGTACCAGTGCAGTGATCCTGGCATCGCCAGCTATCCATTCGGGCAGAACTCGATGAAGCTCACCACGCGCAACGGCCGCCCGCGCGATGTAACTCGGCAGGGCCACAATCCCAAGCCCGCTGATAGCTGCATGTTGCAGGCTGAGCATGTCTTCGCTTTGCAGCCGCGGCATGATGGGCACAGCAATTTCTTCGATCGATAGAGTGACATGGCGCAACCGCCAGTTCATGGGGGCATTAGCTCGCGCAAAGAAAATCGAGGCGTGGCTGCTTAGCTCCGCTGGCGTGGCCGGTGCGCCATGTTCGGCCAGATAGCTTGATCCGGCGAACAGAAACCAGGGAGCGACCCCGAGCATGCGCTGGACAAGATCGGAGTCCGGCAATGGAGCCTCATGCGCCCGGATGGCGACGTCGTAATTTTCGCCAACAATATCGATGGTTCGATCGGCCGCATGAGCGACCATATTGATCTTGGGATAGACACGAAGGAAGTCAGCGATCATGCCCGCCATGGCGAAATTCATGGTCGCGACTCCAGCGGTACACCGGATGGTCCCGACGGGTTCCAACAACCGCTGACGCACTGACATTTCTGCCATCTCCGCTTCTCGCAGCGCGGCCAGCGCGTGCTGGTAGAACTCTTCTCCTGCCTCGGTCATACCGAAGCGACGCGACGTTCGGCTGAGCAAACGCACACCTAATTCGCCCTCCAATTGTTGCATGCGGTGGCTAAGCGTTGACTTGGGCATACCGGTACTTGCAACTGCGGCAGTAAACCCACCGCGATCGACCACATTGACAAAAATAAACAGATCGTTCAGGTCCAGCCGATTCACGTATGGCCCAATCATAGGAAGGCAATTTTTAATCTTGAAGATTTCCAAGGGTACCGTCTAGAACTATGTGGTTATTTGGCAATGTTTCGCTGGGAAGGAGCGTCCAATGAGCGGGAAGTTGAATCTGGACAAACCGGCTTGTCGGGGGGAGGCCCAATACCTAACATCCGGTGAATAGCCAAACCCCGGAGCAGAGAATGAAATCAATAAATGGCAAAGTCGTCCTCGTTACTGGTGCCTCATCGGGATTGGGGCGCGAGTTAGTGCATCAACTGCTGGAAAAAGGTGCGCTAGTCGCAGCCACCTTTCGCAAGCAAGAAGAAGTGGATTTCTATAACGGTAAACATGCTGCGCAGGGCATGGGCGTTTTGGTAGACGTGACAGACGATGTGGCGGTCAAAACGGGTGTGGCCCAGGTGCTGGATCACTTTGGCCGTATCGACATTGTCGCCAACTGTGCGGGTGCTGGCACAGTGGGTGCAGTTGAAGAAATGACGGATCGAGAAGCGCGGCGTGTATTCGATCTGAATTTCTTTGGCGGCCTGAACATCATTCGCGCTGTAACCCCTGCGATGCGCAAGCAGCGCAGCGGGCACATCATTCAATTCTCTGCAATCGGTGGCTTCATTGGCTACCCGGGCATGGGCGTGTACTCGGCCGCGAAGGGCGCTACTGACATCCTGGGGGAAGCACTGGCAGGTGAACTTGCACCCTTTAACATCGCCACGACTGTGTTGACCATCGGTGTATTCGAGACCCAATTTGCGGGTCGCTCACTGGCTTACGTCGAGCAAAAAATCGATGACTATGAAGGCACACCCGTCGGTAAGTTCCGTGTAGCTATAGGTGGTCTGCAAGGTAAGCAGCCGAATGTTCCAGGAAAAGGGGCGTTGGCGATTATCAACCTGATGGAGTCGGATCATCCACCCGTACACGCGGCCTTGGGTGCCGATGCGATGGGCGGAATGCGTGCAAAAATGGCCAAAGTCGAGCAGGAACTTGTCCAGTGGCAGGGCAACGCAACCTCTACAGAACGCAGCATCAACGGAATCTGATCATGCGAATGACCAACAAAGTTGTACTGATTACCGGCGCATCGCGCGGGCTCGGATTATCACTGGCACGTCGTTTTGCCAGAGAGGGGGGTTCCGTTGCGTTGACGTACAACACTGACGCTGCCGCAGCCGACCGAAATGTCGAGGCGCTCGTTGCTGAGGGCGCTCAAGCAATGGCCATCGGGGGAGACATCAGCGACCCGGACGCTGTCAAAGCCATATTCGCAGCAGTGCTGGCTCGATTTGGGCGCATCGATATTGTCGTGGCCAATGCTGGGCGGGAGCTTATCGACACACCGATCACGGAAATCGATAACGCGATGTTCGAGGCTGTCACCAAAACCAATGTGTTTGGCACCTTCTATACGCTTCGCGAAAGTGCGCGCCATGTTACCGATGGTGGACGCATCATCGTGATTTCGTCCACTACGACGATCGTACCGAACGCAGGCTTCACCGCGTATGCCGGAAGCAAAGCCGCCGGCCGGCTTTACGTTGAATGTCTCGCGCAGGAAATGGGCAAGCGTAACGTCACGGTGAACGGTGTGGTACCGGGGCCGCTACGTGACGCCGGTGTCATCGCTAACCTTCAGGAAAATGACTATCAGGCATTGGCACAGTTGTCGCCATTTGCGCGCTTGGGCTCTGTCTCCGATGTCGAAGGCGCCGTGCTTTTCCTGGCAAGTGACGATGCAGCTTGGATTTCCGGTCATCACCTGGTTGTCAACGGCGCCGCCAAAGTATAGGGCAGACCCGCATGACCAGGCGGTGGGGCAGTCCTCATCGTTCGGCCACCGTTCGACGTCCGTTTTTTTGTTCTTTTCAAATTGATTACCCCCTTTAAAGCCACTTAAATCAAGGTCCCATCATGTCGCCTAAAAAGATTGCCGTCATTGTCGGCAGCCTGCGCAAAGAGTCGTTGAACCGCCTATTTGCTCAAGAAGTAATCGCGCTTGCGCCACCGAGCCTTTTATTAGAAATAGTCGAGATCAATGAACTGAATCTGTTTAACCAAGACTTGGAAGAAAACGGTAAGAGTGCCCCTGAAGCCTGGACTCGTTTTCGCCAAAATATGGCGTCGAAAGATGGAGTACTGTTTTTCACTCCCGAATACAACAGGTCAGTTCCTGGTGTATTGAAGAACGCCATTGATATTGGTTCTCGCCCTTACGGCGAGTCTGTGTGGGCAGGCAAACCTGCAGCTATCGTAAGCGTATCGCCCGGTGCCAGCGGCGGCTTCGGTGCTAACCATCATTTACGTCAGTCTATGGTATTTCTGGACATGCCACTTTTGCAGCAGCCGGAAGCGTATATCGGTGGGGCGACAAGGCTACTGGGGCCAGGCGGAAATTTGAATGACGACGGAACTACTCAGTTCTTGAAAAAATTCATTGACGCCTTTGCTGTATGGGTCGAAATCAATACCGCCAAGTCAACGGGTTTAATCTAGGGCGCTAGAAACTCTCTGCTTTGGCTGATCTAAGGCGTTGTATGAGTCGTCTCAGGTTTCACGTACGGCCTTAGTGTCCGCTAATGGCCGAAAGCGGTCCTAAGTTCACAGCCGCCAAAGATCAGAAGCCGAAAAATCTAGAGGCTTTTTTCGTAATGGGAGGATCTAGAGAAGCGGAGGCTGTTTAGGCTTCCGCCTCTTCTTTATCCGGCCTTTCTTTTGAGCTGAAGGTCAATGAAGTGGAGCTCCGCCTTGATTGCATCAATCGTGAGCGTCTCAACTTTAGTTTCTTTGATTCCTATTGCGTTGAGCTTTTTCATTCTGGTTATGCCGACAATTATCCCGTCCAAATGCAGCTTTCGGGACTTTAGGTAATCCGGCATCTGAGCACTGTTCTGTAGTGTTTTGTTCATGGTTATACCGATGGTAGGCCCGAATCAACCGGCCCTCGCCGGTTGCTTCGGGGGGGGTTAGGTTAGGCCGCCAACAGGTCAAGCAGATTGTGTTGGTGTGAGCGTTCTGCAAGCTCTCGGAAGGTCCAGCTTCCTAAGTTTTCACCTTGCTCAGGGATGTCTAGATTCAGCAGAGCAACCGGATCACGATTAATCAGTTTGCGAGCAGCCCACAACTTGCCGCCGGTCTCTAACAGTGCTTTGGCGGCCTCATTCCATTGTTCTTCCAGAACAGTATTCGCCAGGTGAGCCGCTTTGTTCTCGATCTTGGTGCGTTCTTTTTGTGCCTCCGTGATGTGCAGGTCAATCGTCACCAACTCCTGCTCCAGAGCCGTGATGAGCAGCTGTTGGCGGCGGTGATGCTCAACCGCAGCAGTAAGGTTTTTTGCTGCTTTTTGAGCTTCAGCGTTTGCCGCTTTCTCGCCCTCCACATCGCCCCAGGCCACAGCCTGCGCATAAGCGGTAGCGGCGTCCGTTTCGGCTTGTCGCGCCTTTGCCATGTCTTCCTGATCGCTCTGGCGGACCTGTTGCAACCGGGTCTCGATGCTGTTGCGCTTTTCGTTGAGCTCCATCTCGTCGGCCTTCCAAGTCGCCATCGCGCTGATGTAGCCCGCAGCCAAGCTCTCACGGTTAGCAAGTGCCTCGAGGCGATCGATCTTTTGATTCAGGCGGTGGATCTCAAAGCTTCGCGAGTCGATGCGTCTTTTGTGATCGTTGATTTCATCCTGCACAGCCCGTTGACGGCCTTGCTGGATAACCTCGGGACTTTCCAGCGCTGCTTCGAAGGGATCCAGGTCAGCCTGTATGCTCTCTATTTCGAGGGTCAGTGTGTCGCGGCGGTCTTTCAGTTCTAGGATAGTGTTCATCTGTATTGTCTCTGTGCATTACGATTGATAAGGATGGTTGAACGGCTGGCGAGGCCGGGAATGAGCCGGCGCTACCCCGATCAGTAGGTATGTCGTCAGGCGGCCTTGGCCTCGCTTTCGTCCGCTCCTGGAACCGTCTTCACCACATAGCAGCGCTGAGGGCCTAATCCAGGTAAGCGAATTAGGCTGTATGCCTTTCCATTGCTTCCCGGCTCGAGCGCGCCCCGTTGCAGCAGCTCCTTGTTCACTGCACTGATGTTCATGCCCTTGAAAATTTCGGCTCTCCAGGCTTCCGGCAGTACGTAGTAGGTATTAGTGGTGTGCAGGGCGTCGCCCATGCCGTGTTCCATCGTCTTACGAAAGCCCAACCGATCAATCGTGCGTGGGCCATGTTCATCGATCTTGGCGGCGGCAGATTCCCAACGGGTAAAGCGGCTTTCTCCAAAACGTTCGATGATCTGGCTCAATCGCGCCATGATCGCATCGCCTTCGAAATTACCGGCACCACCACGTTCGGCCAGCCAGGCATGCAGGCACACCCGTGCGGCGGTCGTGGCCGCGCCATCAGGCCAGCCAGTGACGCCGAAGGCGGTGGCCAACTCTCCGGCCGCTGCCGCGAGGCCGAAGCGAAAGGCGGCACGCTGGGCTTGTCCACTGGCAGTGGTGGGCAGGTTTTGTGTGATGAACTGTTCTACCGTGCGGCGAACGATCACCGACCACCCCAGCATTTCTCCCGGCGCGCACAGTGCGTTCAGGAAGGCGGTGAGGGGCGTTCCGTAGTATTTGGCAACACGGGCCTTGAGCGCATCGGAGAGGGCGGCAGCGTCCTCAAAACCGTTCAGCACATCGAACATGCCGAGGCCTTTGCTGGCATCCGCCGGCACGGCGAGCATACGTACCTCCATACCGGCTTTCAGCTCCTTGTTTGCATCCGCCATGTGCTGAGCCAGCGTCTTTTCGCCCGTCGAGAGAAACAGCAAGCGCCACTCCTGCACCTGTCGGCCCGCTTGCCCTCGATCATTCGCCCGTGCCTTACCGGTGCCGTTGCCGAGCATGTAGACCGTTTCGCCAATGATGCGCGGGTCACACATACCAATTTCATCCAGCACCAGGAGGCCGTCTGAGTGTGCGGCAGCGATGGACTCGAGGGCGTTATCCGTAGAACGCCACGAACGCACCAGACGCGGCCCGCCATAGACCGAGGCAGCGACTTGCAAGTGAGTGGTCTTGCCCCCGGAACTGTCGCCGTATAGGTGGAAGCCACCCGACTCATGTCCGAGCAGGTTTAGCAACGGGCCTGCAAAGGCCACAGAGACGACAAACGCCAAGCGATGGTTACCAACGCACAGCGCGCCGATTTGCTGCTGCCATTGCTCCAGAGAACCTGCTTCGGTGATTGGTGGAAGCTGCGCCCCTGCTTCATAAAAATGCAGGTGTTCGGCGTGCGAGCCGATTTGCTGTTCGGGCAAAAGGAAAGCGTTGTCGTGCCAACCCAGGCGCGTCACCAAACGTGCGCGCTGGGCGCTGTCGAAGCCGCCGAGATAGCTTTGTAGGTCGTTGCGGGCATTGCGTCCTAATCGGCTTCCGGCAAGGCGCAGGCCCATGTCTACCAGCGGGCCGAGTACGTCTTTGCCGAAGTCGCCGGTCATGGTCCTGGCTGGAATATTCCAGCGTTTTTTGGCGCCGTCCGGGTCGTCGAATTCGACCAACAAGCCCCAGTTGTGGCCCTTGTCGTCGCGAGTGCGAGCGATGATTTCGAGAGGCGAACACACGGGACGCGCCTCGCCATCATCGCCGGAATAAAACACCCCTTCAGGCGTCAGGCGAAAGCCGCCCGGCAACAGGTTATTCTTCGATTTCGCAGGACGTTTGGCGGGTGCCTTGACCTTCTGTTCTTGAGGTTCAGTTGGCTCAGCGGCACTGCCGAAATACTCACCGCTGCGCATCAGCTCGGCGACGTGGCCAGCGGTCCAGCCTTTGGTTAATGCGTCCGCTGCATCGTCGCCGTCCGCCCATTTTCCACCCTTGATGAGCGTCGGTTTGCCGCCTTTGCTGCTTGGCTTGAGCTTGAACACGTCGAGCGAGATTCGTTGCACTGAAGCGGCGCCCAGCTCAATCAACTTGAGCTCGATGGCGTCCATGCAGGTCTTGCCGCTGGCATCGTTATCCGGCCACAGCACGACAGTGCGTCCTTTCAGTGGCGTCAGGTCGGCCTTGTGCCAAGAGTTGGAGCCGTTCGGCCAGCAGGTGGCTACATAGTCCGGCATCAGTTCAGCGGCGGCGTCAGCAGCCTTCTCGCCTTCACAAAACACCACGGGCGCATCGGCGCGCAGTGTCAACTCATCCAGGCGCAGCAGTGGCCGAGGCTCGGGCAATCCTTGCCAGCGCCATTGTGTGGTTTGCCCATCGGAGCGCTTGCACCAGGTCAATGGCGCAAAGACCTTTCGCGGTTTGCCGTCATCATCTGGGCCTAGGTCGAAGCGATACAGCGCCATGACCGGCTGGCCCAGGGCGTCGCGATAGATCCACACCTTGGACGGAACACCGTGTTGTCGATGTTTGGCTGGGCACTTGTTCATGGCCTCGGCTGGGATCGGCTGAATCGCGATCCACTCAGGCGTTGCGCTCTTGGCTGGTGTGCTTTTGGCGGCCGCGGAGCCTGCGGAAACACTCAGCAGATCTGCCAGTTTTTTGCAGGCATCAACGTCGGTGCCGCCGTCGATGTAGCGCACCAGGTCGATCAGATCGCCGCCCTTATCGCCGGTGGCAAAGTCCGCCCATGTGCCTTTGCTCAAACTGACCTTGAGTGAGCCTGCTCGTTTGTCCGTGCGCGTCGGATTAGGCGCGGTGTATTCCTTGCCACCGTCGACGCGTTTGCCGTTCGGCAGCCAGTGAGTAAGGACGCGGTCTATGTTCTTTAGGGCAGCGCTTTTTACGTCGGCAAAGCTGGGCAGTTTTGAGGTGTTGCCGGTGCGCGGAGTCATGGTGCGCTCCTCGATTCAAGCAAGGCCTCGTTCACGTCGTCGATCAGTGCCTTAGCCATCTCGCCGAGGTAGAACGCAGGCCAACTAAAACGCTCGCCTGCATCGCTGATGGCGGCGTCGAGGATCAGTTGATTGGCGTGGTGCAGAATCTGAGAGACTGCTTCAAGTGCGTCCTCTAGCGGGATACCGGCATTCACCCGAAACAGGTTTTGGCCGTTACCGTTGGCGGGGGAAAACTCGGAGCGTCCAAGCGTGCTGGAGTGGGTCACAGCGCACCGCCTTTCTGGTCCATCGGCACAGAGGAGGCGTCACCGTACATGGTGAGTGTTTTGATCAAACCCAAGGTGCCGCGCACGTCCCAAATAACAGACGACAGCACGCGGTTGGAAAGCAACGGTTTATCGCCGTCTAAGTGATCTTCCAACAGCATGAGAACTGAATCGGCACGGTCGAGCGCACAGGTGATGGCGTCGATAGGCAGACCGGCTTCGGCGTCGTGGCTAACGCAGAGTAAGTCCTCGGGTAGTGCAAAGCCTGGGAGCATGCTCATTGGGCACCTCCTGAGGTTCCCAAGTCTTCATGTTTTTTTTGGGGCGCGTAGGTGTGCGTCCATTCAAAGGAGTAACTATCTGGCTTATTGCGAATGGTGCGTGGCACTTGAACTCTACAGGCGCCATGAGTACGAAGAGTTTCAAGATCAACCACACGTGTTGTGTTCAACATATTGCACTGGCCAAGAATTACGCCCATGCGGTCTACCAAATGGATGGTGATATGCTTAAGGGGTTGCATTGCGGTCTGCTCAGATTTGCTTTGTGACAGTCGGGTCAGTGGTACGAACACTGACTCGACACCTCTTCCTGCTGAGGCCGGTTCTAGGACCAGTCTTCTAGGGGACATTCCAGCAAAATTTCCCCCCTCGACTGTTACCGCGTTCACCGGGAGCCTTCCTTTGCCGCGCGTTCAATCCAAGCCTTGAGTTCAGCCATCAAAATCAGACGGCGCCGCCCGAGTTTGAAAGCCTTAAGGTCACCAGAAGCTATGAGTTCATAAACTCCTGATCTTGAGTAGCCAACCACGCGTGCTGCGTCCTCCACGCTAACTGCAAGAGGTGCGATGTGTTCGGGGTTGTTCATTAGCTTGTCCTTGATCGATGGGGCGGACTGTACGATACTGGTCCGGACGTAAACATCCTATTTGTAAGTAACATGATCTGCAAGCAAAACATTTGTAGACATCTAGAGGCGTGTAAATGGCAAATCGTTCGAAGAAGGTTGTTTTATCGGCTAGGGTCGACCCCTACCTTAAAGCTGCGCTTGAATTGCTGGCGGCATCACGCAACGAGAAAATCGTGAAGATCCTGGAGTCATGCCTTGAGAATGGGATGAATGACAGGACCATTACTAACCCGTTTAACGCTCCGCGTAAGGATTTGGGAACAATCAGTTTTATGGTCGCGTTCACTTCGATCTGGTCGGAGAATGAAACTCTCTACAAGCTGCGCGCCGGAACGCTTGGGCCCGATTTCGCCGGGGAGGAGTTATCGATGGTCGCTATGGTTATCAATGACGATAAATATTTCGATGGGGAGTTCGATGTTTTCGGGGATTTGAACGGTTCGACAGAGAAGTTTGGGTTCACACCGAGAATGCAGCCTCGGGTGGACCTTGCATTGGTAGAGAAGGAGTGGCCAATTGTTGAGGAATATGTGAGGTTTCTGGCAAACAACAAGCCGCTTCAGCCGGGCTATGCCGATTACAAAAATATGCGAGCTCAATCTCTAGCTAAATGAGTTCAACCGCAGCGGCTTTTGTACCCGGAGCCAAGTGGGCATACCGGAGTGTCATCTTGATATCGGCGTGCCCTAGCAGATCCCGTACCGTGTTGAGCGGTACGCCGGCCATTACCAGGCGTGAAGCGAAGTCGTGCCGCATATCGTGCCAGCGGAATCCGTCGATCTGCGCCCGCTCAAGCAACTTGAGCCAGGCGCTTTTGACGTCCTCAAAGCGACCGCCGCCCTGACCTGGGAACACATACGGCGACTTGCTTACCTGCTTCTTCCAGGCTTGCAGTACACCAATAGTCTCCTTGTTCATTGGTATGTGGCGCGTATCGCTTGTCTTGGTTGTGGCCCCGGCGACTGTGATTGTCTTCGTGTCGAAGTTCACCGCTGACCATTTCAGGTCGAACAGCTCTCCGCGCCTCATGCCGGTATTCAACGATACCAATACCATTGGCTTCAGGTGATCGGTGAAGGGCAGTTGCAGCAGGCTTGGCATCGGCTCTTTGTGGCGGTCGGTCCGCCAAGTGTTCGCACTCTCACGCTCGACCCTCATTTCATCCTGTCGAGCGTCCAAGGCCTCGCGTAGGCGCTTGGTCTCGTCGGCAGCCAGGTAGCGAATTACCCCCTTTGAGTCGACTTTGAGCTGTTTCAGCTTGGCCAGAGGATGCTCGTCGAGGTAATCCCACTCGACCGCCCGGCTGAATACTCCGCTGATAGAGCCCATTTTGCGGTTGACCGTGGAGGGCTTGTTGCCGGCATGCATCCATCCAGTGCGGATCTGCTCCAGGTCTCGCCCGGTGATCGCGTCCAGGCGCTGGGGCAGAATTGGGTCGAAGTTATTGCTGAGGGTGTGCTGAGTCTTCTCATGGCCTTTGTGATGAGCCTTGAACCACGGCATATACGTGTCGTCGATAAAATCGCGCAGCGAGGGCAGGGCTGACCCCTTGCGGCCCTGGGCGATGGCTAGGGGCTCGCCGTGGGCGTGCGCATCGGCTAGGTACTGAGCGGCCTCGGTTCGGGCTTGGTCAAGAGTAATCACGCCGACACGCCCAAGGGTAGCGTTCTTGTTTCGGCCCCAAGTGACCATGTAGGACTTGTGACCGCTGGGCAGTACGCGAATGAAAAAACCGGGTTGCACGGTGTCATGCACGCGGTATGCTTTCGCCTCGGCGGCTAGGCTGCCAATTAGCTTCTGAGTGATTTTGGATTTCAAGGGTTCGTCCGTGACAGCAGGGTGGCAGCAAAACGCACTATACCGCTCGATGTTCACGGACTCAATGGGACTAAAAGGCCCAGTAATACTGGGCTTGTGGCTGTATCTGCTGGGTCTAAATTAACCCTCCTAAGGGGAAGGTTGGCCGTTCGAACCGGCCCTGGGACACCATCCCTCAGTTGTTGTCTTGTTGCGTTCGTCAATATCAAATCAATCGCTTCCTTAGCTTCCTGACTGTAGCCGTGAGAAGTGCGGCGGTATTCAGTTGCTGGTCGGTGGGCAATCGAATCGCGATGATCCTGGGTCGTCCTTTTGTTTCCTCTATATAGAGGGGCGGTGGAATGGAAAAGAATTCTCAGGTTTTCGATTTAACTGCTTGACGCTCCTGCTTAAAGCTGTAGAATTCGCCTCCCGCTTACGAGAGATCGCAAGCGCAAGTGGTTGAAGTTGTTGAAGAATTCTTCGAAAACTTCTGAAAATAACTGCTTGACAGCAAGTGAGGCTGCTGTAGAATGCGCGCCTCGGTTGAGACGAATAGCTCTTAACCAACCGCTCTTTAACAACTGAATCAAGCAATTCGTGTGGGTGCTTGTGGAGTCAGACTGATAGTCAATAAGATTATCAGCATCACAAGTTACTCCGCGAGAAATCAAAGATGTAACCAACGATTGCTGAGCCAAGTTTAGGGTTTCTTAAAAACCCAAAGATGTTTGAACTGAAGAGTTTGATCATGGCTCAGATTGAACGCTGGCGGCAGGCCTAACACATGCAAGTCGAGCGGTAGAGAGAAGCTTGCTTCTCTTGAGAGCGGCGGACGGGTGAGTAATGCCTAGGAATCTGCCTGGTAGTGGGGGATAACGTTCGGAAACGGACGCTAATACCGCATACGTCCTACGGGAGAAAGCAGGGGACCTTCGGGCCTTGCGCTATCAGATGAGCCTAGGTCGGATTAGCTAGTTGGTGAGGTAATGGCTCACCAAGGCGACGATCCGTAACTGGTCTGAGAGGATGATCAGTCACACTGGAACTGAGACACGGTCCAGACTCCTACGGGAGGCAGCAGTGGGGAATATTGGACAATGGGCGAAAGCCTGATCCAGCCATGCCGCGTGTGTGAAGAAGGTCTTCGGATTGTAAAGCACTTTAAGTTGGGAGGAAGGGCAGTTACCTAATACGTGATTGTTTTGACGTTACCGACAGAATAAGCACCGGCTAACTCTGTGCCAGCAGCCGCGGTAATACAGAGGGTGCAAGCGTTAATCGGAATTACTGGGCGTAAAGCGCGCGTAGGTGGTTTGTTAAGTTGGATGTGAAATCCCCGGGCTCAACCTGGGAACTGCATTCAAAACTGACTGACTAGAGTGTGGTAGAGGGTGGTGGAATTTCCTGTGTAGCGGTGAAATGCGTAGATATAGGAAGGAACACCAGTGGCGAAGGCGACCACCTGGACCAACACTGACACTGAGGTGCGAAAGCGTGGGGAGCAAACAGGATTAGATACCCTGGTAGTCCACGCCGTAAACGATGTCAACTAGCCGTTGGGAGCCTTGAGCTCTTAGTGGCGCAGCTAACGCATTAAGTTGACCGCCTGGGGAGTACGGCCGCAAGGTTAAAACTCAAATGAATTGACGGGGGCCCGCACAAGCGGTGGAGCATGTGGTTTAATTCGAAGCAACGCGAAGAACCTTACCAGGCCTTGACATCCAATGAACTTTCCAGAGATGGATTGGTGCCTTCGGGAACATTGAGACAGGTGCTGCATGGCTGTCGTCAGCTCGTGTCGTGAGATGTTGGGTTAAGTCCCGTAACGAGCGCAACCCTTGTCCTTAGTTACCAGCACGTTATGGTGGGCACTCTAAGGAGACTGCCGGTGACAAACCGGAGGAAGGTGGGGATGACGTCAAGTCATCATGGCCCTTACGGCCTGGGCTACACACGTGCTACAATGGTCGGTACAGAGGGTTGCCAAGCCGCGAGGTGGAGCTAATCCCAGAAAACCGATCGTAGTCCGGATCGCAGTCTGCAACTCGACTGCGTGAAGTCGGAATCGCTAGTAATCGCGAATCAGAATGTCGCGGTGAATACGTTCCCGGGCCTTGTACACACCGCCCGTCACACCATGGGAGTGGGTTGCACCAGAAGTAGCTAGTCTAACCTTCGGGAGGACGGTTACCACGGTGTGATTCATGACTGGGGTGAAGTCGTAACAAGGTAGCCGTAGGGGAACCTGCGGCTGGATCACCTCCTTAATCGACGACATCATCTGCTCCATGAGCTCCCACACGAATTGCTTGATTCATTGAAGAAGACGATAGAAGCAGCTTTAAGCTCCAAGCTGATAGCTCTTAGCTAATCAGTTGCGCTCGAAATTGGGTCTGTAGCTCAGTTGGTTAGAGCGCACCCCTGATAAGGGTGAGGTCGGCAGTTCGAATCTGCCCAGACCCACCAATTTTGTTATGGGGCCATAGCTCAGCTGGGAGAGCGCCTGCCTTGCACGCAGGAGGTCAACGGTTCGATCCCGTTTGGCTCCACCATTAACTGTTTCTGCTGTTAGAGTTTAGAAATGAGTATTCCGCTGTGAATATTGATTTCTAGTCTTTGATTAGATCGTTCTTTAAAAATTTGGGTATGTGATAGAAAGATAGACTGACCGTTACTTTCACTGGTAACGGCTCAGGCTAAGGTAAAATTTGTGAGTCGCTCTTAATTGAGTATGATCGAATTTTCGGCGAATGTTGTCTTCACAGTATAACCAGATTGCTTGGGGTTATATGGTCAAGTGAAGAAGCGCATACGGTGGATGCCTTGGCAGTCAGAGGCGATGAAAGACGTGGTAGCCTGCGAAAAGCTTCGGGGAGTCGGCAAACAGACTTTGATCCGGAGATGTCTGAATGGGGGAACCCAGCCATCATAAGATGGTTACCTTACACTGAATACATAGGTGTATGGAGCGAACCAGGGGAACTGAAACATCTAAGTACCCTGAGGAAAAGAAATCAACCGAGATTCCCTTAGTAGTGGCGAGCGAACGGGGACTAGCCCTTAAGTGGCTTTGAGATTAGCGGAACGCTCTGGAAAGTGCGGCCATAGTGGGTGATAGCCCTGTACGCGAAAATCTCTTAGTCATGAAATCGAGTAGGACGGAGCACGAGAAACTTTGTCTGAATATGGGGGGACCATCCTCCAAGGCTAAATACTACTGACTGACCGATAGTGAACTAGTACCGTGAGGGAAAGGCGAAAAGAACCCCGGAGAGGGGAGTGAAATAGATCCTGAAACCGTATGCGTACAAGCAGTGGGAGCCTACTTTGTTAGGTGACTGCGTACCTTTTGTATAATGGGTCAGCGACTTATTTTCAGTGGCGAGCTTAACCGAATAGGGGAGGCGTAGCGAAAGCGAGTCTTAATAGGGCGTTTAGTCGCTGGGAATAGACCCGAAACCGGGCGATCTATCCATGGGCAGGTTGAAGGTTGGGTAACACTAACTGGAGGACCGAACCGACTACCGTTGAAAAGTTAGCGGATGACCTGTGGATCGGAGTGAAAGGCTAATCAAGCTCGGAGATAGCTGGTTCTCCTCGAAAGCTATTTAGGTAGCGCCTCATGTATCACTGTAGGGGGTAGAGCACTGTTTCGGCTAGGGGGTCATCCCGACTTACCAAACCGATGCAAACTCCGAATACCTACAAGTGCCGAGCATGGGAGACACACGGCGGGTGCTAACGTCCGTCGTGAAAAGGGAAACAACCCAGACCGTCAGCTAAGGTCCCAAAGTTATGGTTAAGTGGGAAACGATGTGGGAAGGCTTAGACAGCTAGGAGGTTGGCTTAGAAGCAGCCACCCTTTAAAGAAAGCGTAATAGCTCACTAGTCGAGTCGGCCTGCGCGGAAGATGTAACGGGGCTCAAACCATACACCGAAGCTACGGGTATCACGCAAGTGATGCGGTAGAGGAGCGTTCTGTAAGCCTGTGAAGGTGAGTTGAGAAGCTTGCTGGAGGTATCAGAAGTGCGAATGCTGACATGAGTAACGACAATGGGTGTGAAAAACACCCACGCCGAAAGACCAAGGTTTCCTGCGCAACGTTAATCGACGCAGGGTTAGTCGGTCCCTAAGGCGAGGCTGAAAAGCGTAGTCGATGGAAAACAGGTTAATATTCCTGTACTTCTGGTTATTGCGATGGAGGGACGGAGAAGGCTAGGCCAGCTTGGCGTTGGTTGTCCAAGTTTAAGGTGGTAGGCTGAGATCTTAGGTAAATCCGGGATCTTAAGGCCGAGAGCTGATGACGAGTTGTCTTTTAGACGACGAAGTGGTTGATGCCATGCTTCCAAGAAAAGCTTCTAAGCTTCAGGTAACCAGGAACCGTACCCCAAACCGACACAGGTGGTTGGGTAGAGAATACCAAGGCGCTTGAGAGAACTCGGGTGAAGGAACTAGGCAAAATGGCACCGTAACTTCGGGAGAAGGTGCGCCGGTGAGGGTGAAGGACTTGCTCCGTAAGCTCATGCCGGTCGAAGATACCAGGCCGCTGCGACTGTTTATTAAAAACACAGCACTCTGCAAACACGAAAGTGGACGTATAGGGTGTGACGCCTGCCCGGTGCCGGAAGGTTAATTGATGGGGTTAGCTAACGCGAAGCTCTTGATCGAAGCCCCGGTAAACGGCGGCCGTAACTATAACGGTCCTAAGGTAGCGAAATTCCTTGTCGGGTAAGTTCCGACCTGCACGAATGGCGTAACGATGGCGGCGCTGTCTCCACCCGAGACTCAGTGAAATTGAAATCGCTGTGAAGATGCAGTGTATCCGCGGCTAGACGGAAAGACCCCGTGAACCTTTACTATAGCTTTGCACTGGACTTTGAATTTGCTTGTGTAGGATAGGTGGGAGGCTTTGAAGCGTGGACGCCAGTTCGCGTGGAGCCAACCTTGAAATACCACCCTGGCAACTTTGAGGTTCTAACTCAGGTCCGTTATCCGGATCGAGGACAGTGTATGGTGGGTAGTTTGACTGGGGCGGTCTCCTCCTAAAGAGTAACGGAGGAGTACGAAGGTGCGCTCAGACCGGTCGGAAATCGGTCGTAGAGTATAAAGGCAAAAGCGCGCTTGACTGCGAGACAGACACGTCGAGCAGGTACGAAAGTAGGTCTTAGTGATCCGGTGGTTCTGTATGGAAGGGCCATCGCTCAACGGATAAAAGGTACTCCGGGGATAACAGGCTGATACCGCCCAAGAGTTCATATCGACGGCGGTGTTTGGCACCTCGATGTCGGCTCATCACATCCTGGGGCTGAAGCCGGTCCCAAGGGTATGGCTGTTCGCCATTTAAAGTGGTACGCGAGCTGGGTTTAGAACGTCGTGAGACAGTTCGGTCCCTATCTGCCGTGGACGTTTGAGATTTGAGAGGGGCTGCTCCTAGTACGAGAGGACCGGAGTGGACGAACCTCTGGTGTTCCGGTTGTCACGCCAGTGGCATTGCCGGGTAGCTATGTTCGGAATAGATAACCGCTGAAAGCATCTAAGCGGGAAACTAGCCTCAAGATGAGATCTCACTGGGACCTTGAGTCCCCTGAAGGGCCGTCGAAGACTACGACGTTGATAGGTTGGGTGTGTAAGCGCTGTGAGGCGTTGAGCTAACCAATACTAATTGCCCGTGAGGCTTGACCATATAACACCCAAGCAATTTGTTGCTCCTAGTTGAAAGACGAAAGAGGCCAGATTGCGGTGTGTGAAGACGCAATGAACCGAAAGTTCGATGCTCACAAAACACCGACTTCTATCCCATACCCAATTTGCTGAAGCGAGGCCACATGGTCACGACTCAGTACCCGAATTTCTTGACGACCATAGAGCATTGGAACCACCTGATCCCATCCCGAACTCAGTAGTGAAACGATGCATCGCCGATGGTAGTGTGGGGTTTCCCCATGTGAGAGTAGGTCATCGTCAAGATTAAATTCCGAAACCCCATTTGCGAAAGCAGGTGGGGTTTTGTTTTGGGCGGTCGAAACCCTCACACCTCTTGCAAACGCCAGCCTGCTCGCGAGATCGCCGACGCCAATGCGAACGTACCGGTAAGGCTCTATATCCTATAGAGCGCTCTATTCTGGCCTTTTATGGCAGATACCCAAAGACCAGTCGAACCTTGGCTATGATCAAGGTTCACAGATGGTGCGTTGTATATTTATCTCCACTTCATGTACCTCGCAGACACGCATACAGCGTCTGAACGGTTAAGCAAAATAATCCCGGAAACGGCTCATGCCGCCTGTCCGGACCCGACCACTGCGGACTATCATGCCGATAGCCCTGTCCCCTCACTGCAAGGAGCCGCTCGGAACGCCGATGCGCCAAATCTGGAAATCTTTTCGAGCCCTCTATTTCGCTTCCCTGATGATGCTGATCGGCTCCGGCCTGCTCAGTACTTATCTGGCCTTGCGTTTGGCGGCGGATAACGTCGATAGCCTGTGGGTCGGTGCGCTGATGGCGGCCAACTACTTTGGCCTGGTGCTGGGCGGCAAGATCGGACACCGTTTGATTGCGCGTGTTGGCCATATACGCGCTTACGCTACCTGCGCCGGTATCGTCGGTGCGGCTGTGCTGGGTCATGGCTTGATCGATTGGCTACCGGCGTGGATCGTGCTGCGGGTGATTGTGGGCCTGGGAATGATGTGCCAGTACATGGTCATCGAAAGCTGGCTCAACGAGCAGGCCGATGCCAAGCAGCGCGGCGTAGTGTTCAGCGGCTACATGATCGCCTCCTACCTCGGTCTGGTGCTGGGCCAGCTGATCCTGGTCATGCATCCCCACCTGGGTCTTGAGCTGCTGATGCTGGTGGCGCTGTGCTTCGCCCTGTGCCTGGTGCCGGTGGCCATGACCCGCCGCATTCACCCGGCACCATTGCACCCGGCGCCGATGGAGCCGCGTTTCTTTATCAAGCGTGTGCCCCAGTCGCTCAGCACAGTGCTGGGGGCAGGGCTGATCGTCGGCTCGTTCTACGGCTTGGCACCGCTCTATGCCTCCCAGCAGGGGTTGACGACCGAACAGGTCGGTTTGTTCATGGGCTCCTGTATTTTTGCGGGACTGCTCGTGCAGTGGCCGCTGGGCTGGTTGTCGGACCGCTATGACCGCGCACTGCTGATTCGCTGCTTTGCCTTGTGTTTGGCAGTGGCGGCTTTGCCTCTGGCGATCATGACCCAGGTCCCTCTGGAAATGCTGTTCGTGGCGGGCTTCCTATGTTCACTCGTGCAGTTTTGTCTTTACCCGTTGGCAGTGGCGTTTTCCAACGACCATGTGGAAGGTGATCGCAGGGTGTCGCTGACCGCTATGTTGCTGGTGACTTACGGCATTGGGGCCAGTATCGGGCCGCTTCTGGCGGGCGTGCTGATGAAGCTGTTCGGCAGCCAGATGCTGTACGCCTTCTTCAGTTTGTGTGCGTTGATCCTGGTATGGCGTATTCGGCCGAAGGCGGTGACTAACCTGCACCAGGTAGACGATGCGCCGCTGCATCACGTGGCGATGCCTGACAGCATGTCCAGTTCGCCGTTGGTGGCCGCCCTTGACCCACGGGTAGATGAGCAGGTGGTACAGGAGCAGATGCAGGCCACTGTTCCTGAGCCAGAGCCCGAACCCACGGTGGACGAGCCGGCTGCGCAGACGCCACCGGAGCCAACGGACCCGGACGATCATCCCCATGATTTGAGCAGGGCACGCCCCTGAACGAAAAAACGGGCAGATCCCATCAGGATCTGCCCGTTTTTTTACAGCTGCGTCCAAGGCTTAAAAATCGTCATCCTTGTCGAAGCGTCGAGCTTCGCGCTGCAGTTGATACACAAAACGCTCCACCTGGCGCTGCACCAGGCCGCTCATATTATGGAAGCGCACACCCGCGAAGGTGGTATTGATCTTGTCTTCGAAATGCAGGTAACGCAGCTCGACAGCGGTGGTCATGTTGCCGAACGGCAGCGCGGCGACAAAGCGGTCATAGACTTGGCCCAGCTGCAAGCGGTCGGAAATGTCGCCTTCAAAGCGCAATTTGCATCCTGTGGCCGAGATATCCAGCAGCTTGCCATTGAACGGTGCCTTGAGCTTCTCGCCGCCCAGTTCGATGTTCACCAATTGCGCCAGCTTCAATGCAGCGCGGAACGCGTTACGACGTTGATGGTAGACCACCTCGCCGGGCATGCCACCAGTGTAAATGCGGTGGCCGTCTTTTTCGCTGATGCTCAGCGTGCCGTTACTTTCCCAGGCGACCCGCACGCCATCATGGAAACCCTCGATGCGGAAGGGCTCGCCATTTTCCAGGTAACGTTCACCATCGCGCGGGATCATTTCGTCCAGTGCCAGCGTCTTCTTATCCCGATCGATATCCACCAGATAGCTTTGGAAGCGTTGGCTGCGCTCGTGGAAAGTGATGATCAATGGATCATGGCTTTCCTGGAGCATTCGCAAAGTGCTGGCGATTTCCAGAGGCGTGGTGAGGACCTTCGGTGGCTGCGGTGCATCTTCCGCATTAAGGGCGTTGAACACAGTTGTTCCATCTCCAGGCAAAATACGACTACACGCAAGAACCGGCATTTTGCCAGTATGTAGCGCACCTTGGATAGCTCGCGCTGTAAACCGGCGTCAGGCTTGGCTGCGGGTGCTTGGCTTGACCAGGCGTGAAGTGGAACCTTGGGCGTTATACAGGGCCGGTGGCTCGCCGCCGTGAAGGATGCGTAACTGGTTGGCGGTGGTGGCTTGCTGAAGCTGGATCGACTGGCCATTGAGCTGATTGGCTTCCTGGCACTGGGCGAGCAACTGATTGAGTTCTTTGCTTTGCGCCAGCAATTGATCGCCGACCGAAGAATGACTTGCCAGTTGTGCCAGGCCGTCGTGATCGGCGGGCAGACCCAGGCTGGTGAGGATTTCGCTGCGCTTCTTGCCGTGCTGTTCGAGCAGCACAATCAGCGACTGTTTGCGCGCAAGTATTTCTTCGAGCAAAGGCATATCCCGGCCATACAGGGCCAGGGATTCCTCTTTGAGCAGCTCGAGCAATTGCTGCGTCGGCGCCAGATCATCAATGATCAGTTGAAGCAAATGTTCGTCGTGGTGCATGGCTGGCCTTGGGTTTTAAGCGTCCAGAAGCCCAGCGCAGGCCTTTGCCTAGCGCTCGGCTTCGAAGTTAAGCAGCTTGCTGGCTACACGGTTGCTGTCGACCGTATAAGTGCCATCGGCGATTGCCTGTTTCAACTCGGCCACACGGGCTTTATTGACAATCGGTTGATCGCGCAGCGAGTCAGTGACCTTCTGCAACTGTTGAGCCTCATTGCTCAGGTGTACCGATTCCCCACTCTGGCTCGCGCTTGCTTGCTCTGCCTTGGCGGGCAAGGGCTGGGACTTGGCTTCTACGCTGTCCTTGGTACCGTTGGTGCGCGTGTTGCCTGGTAAGGGCTGAGTGCTGTTCAAACGATTGAAATCAATGACCATGATAAAAAAACCTCTGGGTAGTGGACGCTTGCCATGTTTTCGGCCATACCCAAACAAACTTTAGGCTTTAGTGACAATAAACCTGTACGGCGCGGCATCCAACCCACAGTGTAGGAAAAGCGGGCAATTGATTCCAGTCATCTATAGCGCCACCTCGACTTGGCCGGGGGCCGTCACCCGTGCCTTGATCACACGGTTGGAGTTGAGGTTCTTGACCCGGATCTGTTCGCTCATACCGCCATTGGACAGCGCTTCCCCCGGCATTCTTACGTTCAACCCGCCGCTGCTGGCGGAAATCACCACTTGGTCACCCTTGCGAATCACTTCCGCCTGCTCCAGATGCACCAGCGTGATCACCTGATCGGTGACCATTGGTCGGGTGAGTCGCTGCCCGATAGCTTGGTCCAGGGATGTCAGGTAACCCTGGTTGATCAGGCTGATATCCCGCTCACGCAGCACAACATCGTCATAGCCAATAATGCCGGTGCGCTTCAAAGGGCGCGCCACCACGACCACGTCGCGGAACAATTTGACCTGGGCCGGCACAAACACCGTCCAGGGGGAGGCGCTCTCACAGCGGACTTTAACGGTTACCCGACCGATGGGCTGGGCGGGGCTTTCCAGGGTGGCTGTCAATTCCTTGTCACACATTGGCAGGCGCAGACGCGGGTCCAATGGGTTGACCTGGATTTCATAGCGCCCCGGTGTCTGGGTGGTTGCCAAATAATCTTCTACAGTGAATTCAAGAAAGCCCTGGGTGACGCCGATAAGTAGATCAGGCAGGGTGACGTTGTCGGCACGAGCCGTAACGCCCACGCCCCAGACAAGCAGCGCCATCGCGGCGCAGAGCAGTCTGCGGTACTTTGGGCGGCTTGGACGTCGGGAAACTGTCATTTTAATATCCATAGCCAAGCAAATTGCAAAGCTCGTGCCGTTTAGTGTTGGGTACGCATCGTACCTCTGGGATTTAGGAGTCTGGGCATGGCAGGAGTAATGGATTCAGTAAACCAGCGCACACAGCTGGTAGGGCAGAATCGCCTGGAGTTGTTGCTATTTCGCCTGGACGGCAAGCAGCTGTACGGCATTAACGTGTTCAAAGTGCGGGAAGTGTTGCAGTGTCCCAAGCTGACGATCATGCCTAAATCCAGTCCGGTGGTATGCGGCGTAGCCAATATCCGTGGCGCAACCATTCCGATTCTTGATTTGGCAATGGCTACCGGCTCCGCTGGTTTGCAGGACCGTCAGAGCCCGTTCGTCATCATTACCGAATACAACACCAAGACCCAGGGGTTCCTGGTGCGCTCGGTGGAACGTATCGTCAATATGAACTGGGAAGAGATCCATCCGCCGCCCAAGGGCACCGGGCGCGATCATTACCTGACGGCCGTGACGCGGGTTGATAACCAGTTGGTGGAAATCATCGACGTAGAGAAAATTCTCGCCGAAGTGGCGCCCACGTCGGAGACCATCTCGGTCGGTGTGGTGGATGCCGAGACAGCGCACAAGGCGGTGTCCCTGCGCGTGTTGACCGTGGACGACTCCTCTGTCGCCCGCAAGCAGGTCACGCGTTGCCTGCAAACCATCGGCGTCGATGTGGTGGCCCTCAATGACGGGCGCCAAGCCTTGGATTACCTGCGCAAGTTGGTCGATGAGGGCAAGAAGCCGGAAGAAGAATTTCTGATGATGATCTCCGACATTGAAATGCCGGAAATGGACGGCTATACCCTTACAGCTGAAATACGCAACGATCCACGCATGCAAAAATTACATATCATCCTGCATACTTCGTTGTCGGGGGTATTCAATCAGGCAATGGTCAAGAAGGTCGGCGCAGATGACTTCCTGGCTAAATTCCGGCCTGATGACCTCGCATCCCGGGTAGTCGACCGGATCAAGGCAGCAGATCACGGCTAGGGGATTTCCCCTGGCGGTCACACGATTTAAGAGGCGGTATCATTGTCTACGGGTAATTTGGATTTCGAACAGTTCCGGGTCTTCCTGGAAAAAGCCTGTGGCATATTGCTCGGTGAAAACAAGCAATACCTGGTATCCAGCCGTCTCAACAAACTGATGGAACAGCAGGGCATCAAGTCCCTGGGTGAGTTGGTCCAGCGGATCCAGGGGCAGCCGCGCAGCGGGCTCAAGGAGATGGTGGTCGATGCCATGACCACTAACGAAACCCTGTGGTTTCGCGATACCTACCCGTTTGAGGTGCTCAAGAACAAAGTGCTGCCGGCGGCCATCAAGGCCAGCCCGGGCCAGCGCCTGCGTATCTGGTCGGCGGCGTGCTCTTCCGGACAGGAACCGTATTCGATCTCAATGTCCATCGACGAGTTCGAACGGACCAACATGGGCCAGTTGAAGGCCGGCGCGCAAATCGTCGCGACCGACTTGTCCGGCACCATGCTCACCAACTGCAAGACGGGTGAATACGATAGCCTGGCCCTGGGCCGGGGTTTGTCCCCGGAGCGTCTGCAGCGCTACTTTGATCCGAAAGGGGCAGGGCGCTGGGCGATCAAGGCGCCGATCAAGAATCGCGTGGAGTTCCGCTCGTTCAACCTGCTCGACAGCTACGCCAGCCTGGGCAAGTTCGACATGGTGTTCTGCCGCAACGTGCTGATTTATTTCTCGGCCGAAGTGAAGAAAGACATCCTGTTGCGCATCCATGGCACGCTCAAGCGTGGCGGGTATCTGTTCCTCGGCGCTTCGGAAGCCTTGAACGGATTGCCGGATCACTACCAGATGGTGCAGTGCAGCCCGGGAATCATCTACCAGGCCAAATAAGCAGTACGCAGTCAAAATGTGGGAGGGGGCTTGCCCCCGATAGCGGTGGTTCAGTTGATATCTTTATCACTGATACACCGCCATCGGGAGCAAGCCCCCTCCCACATTTGTTTTGCCACCATCCCACCGGAAGCGGCAAGTCGTATTGCCGCTTTACTGACGCCACGCGGAAAGTACTTGCCGCTTTTCTGGCATTGCCACCGGCAACCTCCCCGCCAGCCCTTGATATATGGGCCCCCCGCAGATTGGCATGCACCTTGCTATAGCCCTGTTAACGAATAGCAGGTCAGCCTAAAGGTTTCCGCCATGAGCATCAGCTTCGATAAAGCGCTCGGTATCCACGAACAAGCCCTGGGCTTCCGCGCCCAGCGTGCCGAAGTCCTGGCCAACAACATTGCCAACGCCGATACCCCGAACTACAAGGCTCGGGATCTGGACTTCTCCGCCGTGCTCGCCGCGCAGCAGGACAAGACCAAGAACGGCACCTTCGCCTTGAACATGACCAACAGCCGTCATATCGAAGCGCAAGGCCTGAGCAGTGGTGACGAGTCGCTGCTGTATCGCACGCCAATGCAGCCATCGATCGACCAGAACACCGTCGATGCCCAGCTGGAACAATCGAACTACGCCGAAAACTCGGTGAATTTCCAGGCCAGCTTTACCCTGCTCAACAGCAAATTCAAAGGGCTGATGTCAGCCCTGCGTGGAGAATAAGCCATGTCCCTGTCCAGTGTTTTCAATATTGCCGGCAGTGGCATGAGCGCGCAGACCACGCGTTTGAACACCGTCGCCAGTAACATCGCCAACGCCGAGACCGTGTCTTCGAGCATCGACCAGACTTACCGTGCCCGGCATCCAGTGTTCGCCACCATGTTCCAGGGCGGCCAGAGCGGCGGCAGTGATTCGCTGTT
Source organism: Pseudomonas sp. R11-23-07 (assembly GCF_003852295.1). Taxonomy (NCBI): domain Bacteria; kingdom Pseudomonadati; phylum Pseudomonadota; class Gammaproteobacteria; order Pseudomonadales; family Pseudomonadaceae; genus Pseudomonas; species Pseudomonas sp. R11-23-07. Next base: position 4,177,906 of record NZ_CP027761.1, on the reverse strand, counting down.
CCAGAACCAGGATGCCGCCGGTCAAGGCGTGCAGGTGCTGGGTGTGGTCGAAGACCAGAGCAACCTCGAAGCGCGTTACGAGCCCAACCATCCGGCGGCGAACGAAAAGGGTTACGTCTATTACCCCAACGTCAACGTGGTCGAGGAAATGGCCGACATGATTTCCGCCAGTCGCTCGTTCCAGACCAACGCGGAAATGATGAACACCGCCAAAACCATGATGCAGAAGGTCCTGACCCTGGGTCAGTGATAAGGGGCGCCAAATAATGGCCATCGTTGATACGTCGAACAATACGGCAGTCCAGGACCTCTTCAATTCCAAGGTCAAGGACGCTTCAAACAATGTAGCGAATGTTTCCAAGGCCGCCACAGGCGACCAGGCCCTGGGCAAGGATGCATTCCTGCAACTGCTGGTGACCCAGCTGAAAAACCAGAACCCCTTGTCGCCACAGGATAACGGTGCGTTCGTGGCTCAGCTGGCGCAGTTCAGCAGCCTGGAAGGCATCAACACCCTGAATGACTCGGTGAATAACATCTCGAGCAACTTCAGCTCATCCCAGGCGCTGCAGGCTTCGTCGCTGGTCGGACGTTCGATCATCACCCAGACCGACAAGGCGCTGGTCGATACCAGCAAGAGCATGACCGGTTCGGTGGCGGTGACAGCGGCGACGGGCAACGTCTCGGTCAAGATCACCGATAAAGACGGCAACGTGGTGCGCACCCTCGATCTGGGCGCTCAGAGCGCAGGGGTTTCGGACTTTATCTGGGATGGCAAGAACGAAGCGGGTGAGGTGGCCCCAGCCGGTACTTACACCTTCGCGGCCTCGACCAAGAATGACAAGGGCGACGCGGTTGCCCTGGCCACTTCGCTGCCGGCAACTGTCACCAGCGTGACGCTGAGCAAGACCGGCGGCGAGATGCTGCTGAACCTGGCAGGCGGCATGGGCAGCGTCAAGCTGTCGCAAATTCAGACTATCGGTACATAGAGCCGGCTAAATACGGCAGAGGGAGAGAAACATGTCTTTTAATATCGGCCTTAGCGGCCTCTATGCGGCCAACAAACAACTGGACGTGACCGGCAACAACATCGCCAACGTCGCGACCACGGGTTTCAAGTCGTCTCGTGCAGAGTTCGCGGATATCTACGCGGCGTCCAAACTGGGCACCGGCCAGAACAGCATCGGCAATGGTGTGAACCTGGCGGCGGTATCCCAGCAATTCACCCAGGGTGACGTTAACGGCAGCGGCGGTATCCTGGACATGGCGATCCAGGGCGGTGGCTTCTTCGTACAGAAGGGCAGCGACGGTTCGCTGGAGTACACCCGCAGCGGTGCCTTCCGTGCCGACAAAGACGGCTTCATCACCAACAACACGGGTACCTCGCGCCTGCAGGGTTACGCGGCGGATGATGACGGCAAGATCATCAAGGGCGGGCTCACCGACCTGCAACTGAACCTGACTAACCTGCCGCCCAAGGCGTCCACCAAGGTGGACTCCACCAGTAACCTGAACTCCTCGGAGCCGGTAATCGACCAAACGGCCAAGCCGTTCGACCCGACCAAGACCGATACCTTCACCACTCAATACAGCACCACTTTGTACGACTCCCAGGGCAACGCGCACCCAATGGTGCAGTACCTGGTGAAAACCGACGGCAACAAGTGGAATGCCTATACCCTGATCGACGGTCGCAATCCTGATGGTTCGGCACCGACGGGCACCCCGTCGACCCCGCCTGTAGCGTCGACATTGACCTTCGATGGCGCGGGCAAACTCACCAGCGTGGTGACCGGTGGTGTGTCCGATAAGACGCTCACCGTTGCAGGCTGGGTGCCGGGCACAGTGACTAATGGTGTGTGGAAGGCTAACGGCGCGAACGCCAACCCGGGCGGGATTGCCGTCAACATGGCCAACATTACCCAATACAATTCGGCCACCTACCGTAACCCTCCGGTCACCGATGGCTATGCCACCGGCCAGATCACCGGCCTGAAGATCGACGGCAACGGCGTAATGTTCGCCACCTTCAGCAATCAGCAGAGCAAGGCCATCGGCCAGATCTCGCTGGCCAGCTTCAATAACGAACAAGGCCTGCAACCCGGCGGCAGCACCACCTGGAAAGAGACCTTCGCTTCGGGCCAGCCTGGGTACGACACTCCGCAAGCCGGCACACTGGGTTCGATCGTGGCCAACTCTCTGGAGAACTCCAACGTCAACCTGACCAACGAGCTGGTGGACCTGATCAAGGCCCAGAGCAACTACCAGGCGAACGCCAAGACCATCTCCACCCAGAGCACCATCATGCAGACCATCATTCAGATGACCTGATGCGGTAGCGCTCGACAAGAAGCCCCTCTTAGGAGGGGCTTTTTTGTGGGCGTAAGAAAATAGCCTGCGGCACATCGGGTAACGCCCGGAAATGCTTGAGAAGGAACGCTTCAATCCTGGCGCACCACTGATCGGGCAACGGCCCTGAGGGGCTCAAGAATCAGTGAGGAGGGCTTGGAATGTGGAGCTCAGGAATATCTGCGCCAGGTGCTGGGCGCATAAATCATGTACCGGTCATTGCGCGTAGGGAGTCAGCTTTCCCCGAACCTGCTGGTGAAGTGTCCGCGGTCAAGACATTACTCAACCAGTTGTTCGATGCCGAACAAGGCTCCAAGACCCAGACGGCTCAGGATTTGCGCGACAAGTTGAATGAGCTGCGCCAGAAACTGGGTGATGAGAAATTCAAGGAAGTGCTTAACAAGCTGATCCAGGAAGCGGATGACAAATTCCTTGAGTTCCTCAAACGGATGCTGGAGGAATGGTTTCCCAATGATGATGTAGCACCGCCTGCCCCGCCGCCGCCGGGAGGTCGCGGTGGTGGAGGAGGTGGCGGCGGTAGAGTGAGCCCGGAGGGATTTGGTCCTGTCGAGTCCATGAGCAACAAGCCGATTACCGAAGGCTCAAAGCATTTCAATTACAAGCCTGATAACAGTAATCCGGGGAAAAAGCCGGACAATATCTGGAGTGGGTTCAGCCAGGGGCCTGATGGCAATTGCGTTACCGTTTCTGCAATAAAGGCCGCCATGATGCATTTCGGCCAGAAACCGACAGACATCTACAAAAGTGTGAAAGAGACCGCCAATGGTTACGAGGTGGTCATGAGGGACAGCGACAAGGTCTACAAGTTAACCAAGGACGAATTGCAACAAGCGGCAACCTATGCACGATTTAAGGGTGATGATCCACAAATGATGACTGATGCCAACTTCATGTTTGCGATGAGTGCCAAGCGGGCACAAATGGAGAACAACGATGGCACGGCTGGGAAGGGTTTTATTGAAGCGATGAAAAGTGTGAACGATGGTGAGTACTCTCGTGAAGGGTTAGACCGTTTGGGGCTCAGGAATCATTACAGGCAGGCTACGGATGCCGACTTGCGAAGCAGCAAGGTGGGTACAGTCGCGTACGGGGGGCATTCCATGGCGGTGATCAACGGGCGGGTTGAGTTGTGGGGCCGTCGAGGCGGTGTGCCTCAGGCGGGTATCGCAACCGTATTGTTTTAGCCGCGCACGAACGTTTCACCAGGCAAAAGAAAGCCCCCGATACACCAGAGGCCTATCGGGGGCTTTTCAGCCTTGGGGTCAAACCCAGGGCGTGCTCAGCTTATTGGCAAGCCTCACAATCCGGCTCGTCAATCGCACAAGCCTTCGGCACCGGTGCCGGGCCGGCTGGCGCAGCGAGTACCGAATCGTCACCGTGGTTGCCGCTGGAAACCGCGTTGAGCTTACCGGTGTTGATAGTCGACTTCTCGGTGCTGGTCGCGGCCAGGGCACGGAGGTAGTAAGTGGTTTTCAAGCCACGGTACCAAGCCATGCGGTAGGTCACGTCGAGCTTCTTGCCCGAAGCACCGGCAATGTAGAGGTTCAGGGACTGCGCCTGGTCGATCCACTTCTGACGACGGCTGGCGGCGTCAACGATCCACTTGGTGTCCACTTCGAACGCAGTGGCGTAGAGCTCTTTGAGTTCCTGCGGGATGCGCTCGATCTGTTGCACCGAACCGTCGTAGTACTTCAGGTCGTTGATCATCACCGAGTCCCACAGACCGCGGGCTTTCAGGTCGCGAACCAGATACGGGTTGATCACGGTGAATTCGCCCGACAGGTTCGATTTCACATACAGGTTCTGGTAGGTCGGTTCGATCGACTGCGAAACGCCAGTGATGTTGGCGATGGTCGCGGTCGGTGCAATGGCCATGATGTTGGAGTTACGAATACCTTTCTGCACACGGGCACGTACTGGCGCCCAGTCCAAGGATTCTTCCAGGTCAACGTCAATGTACTTCTGGCCACGTTGCTCGATCAGGATCTGTTGCGAATCCAGCGGCAGGATGCCCTTGGACCACAGCGAACCCTGGAACGTCTCGTAGGCGCCGCGCTCGTCGGCCAGGTCGCAGGACGCCTGGATCGCGTAGTAGCTGACCGCTTCCATGGACTTGTCGGCGAACTCGACGGCAGCATCGGAACCGTAAGGAATGTGCTGCAGATACAAAGCGTCCTGGAAGCCCATGATGCCGAGGCCCACTGGACGGTGCTTGAAGTTGGAGTTCTGCGCCTGTGGCACCGAGTAGTAGTTGATGTCGATCACGTTATCGAGCATGCGTACGGCGGTGTTGACGGTGCGTTCCAGCTTGGCGGTGTCCAGCTTGCCGTTGACGATGTGGTTCGGCAGGTTGATCGAGCCCAGGTTGCAAACGGCGATCTCGTCCTTGTTGGTGTTCAAGGTGATCTCGGTGCACAGGTTCGAGCTATGCACCACGCCGACGTGCTGCTGCGGGCTGCGCAGGTTGCACGGGTCTTTGAAGGTCAGCCATGGGTGGCCGGTTTCGAACAGCATGGACAGCATTTTGCGCCACAGGTCTTTGGCCTGGATGGTCTTGAACAGCTTGACCTTGCCTGGGTACTCGGTGAGGGCTTCGTAGTACTCGTAGCGCTCTTCGAAGGCCTTGCCGGTCAGGTCGTGCAGGTCCGGCACTTCGGATGGCGAGAACAGGGTCCACTTGCCGTCATCGAAGACACGCTTCATGAACAGGTCAGGGATCCAGTTGGCGGTGTTCATGTCGTGGGTACGACGACGATCATCACCGGTGTTCTTGCGCAGCTCGATGAACTCTTCAATGTCCATGTGCCAGGTTTCCAGGTAGGCACACACAGCGCCTTTGCGCTTGCCACCCTGGTTCACGGCAACGGCGGTATCGTTCACCACTTTCAGGAACGGCACGACGCCCTGGGATTTACCATTGGTGCCCTTGATGTACGAACCCAGTGCACGAACCGGCGTCCAGTCGTTACCCAGGCCACCGGCGAATTTGGACAGCATGGCGTTGTCGTGGATCGCGTGGTAGATGCCCGACAGGTCGTCCGGCACGGTGGTCAGGTAGCAGCTCGACAGCTGTGGACGCAGGGTACCGGCGTTGAACAGGGTCGGCGTGGACGACATGTAGTCGAAGGACGACAACAGGTTGTAGAACTCGATCGCACGGTCTTCTTTGTGCTTCTCTTCGATCGCCAGGCCCATGGCCACGCGCATGAAGAACACTTGCGGCAGTTCGAAGCGGATACCGTCCTTGTGGATGAAGTAACGGTCGTACAGGGTTTGCAGGCCCAGGTAGGTGAACTGCTGGTCGCGCTCGTGGTTGATCGCCTTGCCGAGTTTTTCCAGGTCGAAGGTGGCCAGGATCGGGTTCAGCAATTCGAATTCGATACCCTTGGCGATGTAGGCGGGCAGCGCCTTGGCGTACAGGTCAGCCATCTCGTGGTGGGTGGCGCTGTCGGCCACGCCCAGGAAACCCAGGCCTTCGGCGCGCAGGGTGTCCATCAGCAGGCGCGCGGTGACGAACGAGTAGTTCGGCTCACGCTCGACCAGGGTACGGGCAGTCATCACCAGGGCGGTGTTGACGTCGGTCAGGGCCACGCCGTCGTACAGGTTCTTCAGGGTTTCGCGCTGGATCAGGTCACCATCGACTTCTTCCAGGCCTTCGCAGGCCTCGGTGATGATGGTGTTGAGGCGGCCCAGGTCCAGCGGCGCAAAGCTGCCATCGGCCAGGGTGATGCGAATCGAAGGATGCGCCTGGACGGATTCGGCGGCCGGCGCGTGCACGGCACGTTCCTTGGCCCGGGAATCACGGTAGATCACGTAGTCACGGGCAACTTTCTGCTCGCCGGCACGCATCAGGGCCAGTTCGACCTGGTCCTGGATTTCTTCGATGTGGATAGTGCCGCCCGATGGCATGCGACGCTTGAAGGTCGCGGTCACTTGTTCGGTCAGGCGTGCAACAGTGTCGTGGATGCGCGACGAGGCGGCAGCGGTGCCGCCTTCAACTGCAAGAAACGCTTTGGTGATGGCGACGGTGATTTTGTCATCGGTGTAAGGAACGACAGTGCCGTTACGCTTGATCACGCGCAATTGGCCAGGTGCAGTGGCGGCCAGATCCAGGTTCGAATCAGCGGCCTGCGGCACGGAGCCCTGCGGGTTCTCGCGAGTTGTGTCGGTTTGCATGGGGGGTTGTCTCCACGTTCTATATTTGATTGCGAGTGCCAGGCTTTCCTGCAACACCCGTACCGTTTTCCATGTCTCGGATGAAAAACAGCTGCCATCCGCGTGAGCGGTTTGGTCTACTGAAAATCGGTTGGTTCCACGCTGTGCCAGCAATAAAACGCTTGAATTTCGAGCCGCTTATGTGGTTGGGCGCTTATTGCCAAAACCCTACATGTAGGGTCTCTGGAAGTGCCGAGGTACAAGATAATGCGTTTTTGGGGGCTTAGCAACGTACTACCTGTGGATAACGCTGTGGGTAAAATGTGTATGAATCATGGAACGCCCGTGTAGGCCGCAGCACTGCTGGATTACGCCGCCTGTCACCGAATATTTCCAGGCAAAAACTGTCGGTTGGATTTTTGAGGGCGCGAACCCTATCACAAAAAAACGCCATGACCGAATGGATTTCCAGGCTTGTGTTCAGGGGTCGGCCCGTGGCTACAATCGACCCTCGTTATGCCCTCAATACATGACAATCAGGGTATGCCTCGACCGTGTCGACCATCAGCATTTCTTATAACAATGAGGACACCGCGTGGAGCAAGAACCCTGGCAGATATTGATTGTCGAGGACGACGAGCGACTGGCCGAGCTGACCCGCGAATACCTGGAGAGCAACGGCCTGCGGGTGTCGGTGGAGAACGACGGTGCCCAGGCCGCGGCGCGCATCATCGCCGAACAACCGGACCTGGTGATCCTCGACCTGATGCTGCCGGGCGAAGACGGCCTGAGCATCTGCCGCAAGGTGCGCGAGCGCTATGAGGGCGTGATCCTGATGCTGACGGCGCGTACCGATGAGATGGATCAGGTGCTCGGCCTGGACCTGGGCGCCGACGACTACGTGTGCAAACCGGTGCGCCCGCGCCTGTTACTGGCACGCATCCAGGCCCTGCTGCGGCGCAGCGAGCCGGCGTTACCGGTTGTGGTGGAAAACCAGCGCCGCCTGCAATTCGGCCCGCTGGTGGTGGACAACGCCTTGCGCGAGGCCTGGTTGCACCAAAAGGGTATCGAACTGACCAGTGCCGAGTTCGATCTGCTGTGGCTGTTGGTGGCGAATGCCGGGCGCATTCTCTCGCGCGAAGAAATCTTCATTGCCCTGCGTGGCGTTGGCTACGACGGCCAGGATCGCTCGATTGATGTGCGCATCTCACGTATTCGCCCGAAGATCGGCGATGACCCGATCCACCCGCGCCTGATCAAGACCATCCGCAGCAAAGGCTACCTGTTCGTGCCTGAAGCCGCCGCCGATATGCCCCTGTGAACTCGATCTTCCTGCGTATCTACGGCGGCATGTGCACCGCGCTGATCCTGGTCGCGTTGCTGGGCGTACTGGCGCTGCACTTGCTCAACGATGTGCGCAGCGACCAATACCGCGAGCGCCTGGCACACGGCACCTTTGCGCTGATGGGCGACAACCTGCAGCCCATGAGCGCCCTCGAGCGCCAGCGTGCATTGGCGGTGTGGGAACGATTGCTGGGCATCCCGCTGCAGTTGCGCACCTTCACCGACGCACAACTGGACCTGAGCCAGCGCAAGCGTCTGCAACGTGGCCAGGTCCTGGTGGAACAGACCGGGCCTCATGCCGCGCGCGTAGTGCGCCTGGTCAGCGAACCGGAGCAATTGGTGCTCACCGGCGAAGTGCAGCAAATCAGCGAGCAATTGGCCCGCGCCACGATCTACCTGCTGGCCGACGAACTGGTGCGGTTCCCGGTGGCCGAGCAGCCGCAACGTTTGGCTGATCTCAAGCAGGCCAAGGGTTTTGGGTTCGAGATGCATCTGATGGCCCTCGACCAGGCCGATATGGACGACGACCAGCGCCGTCGCGTGGCGGAAGGCGATACGGTGATGGCCCTGGGCAAGGGCGGTGATTCGATCCGCGTGTTCGCCGGCATGGTCGGCACGCCGTGGGTGCTGGAGATCGGCCCGCTGTATCAAATGAACCCGTACCCGGCGCAATGGCTGATCCTGATCGCCCTGATCGGCCTGACCCTGATCGGTTTGATCGTCTACCTGTTGGTGCGTCAGCTCGAGCGCCGGCTCAAGGGGCTGGAGGCGGCGGCCACGCGGATCGCCAAGGGCAATCTGGAAGTTCGCGTACCGGCCCGTGGCGCCGATTCGGTAGGGCGGCTCGCGGCCGCGTTCAATGGTATGGCCGAGCACTTGCAACAATTGCTGGCGATTCAGCGTGAACTGGTGCGTGCGGTGTCCCACGAGCTGCGCACGCCGGTAGCGCGCCTGCGCTTCGGCCTGGAGATGCTGGGCGATGCCGCCACGGCCGAGGCGCGGCGCAAATACCTGGAGGGCATGGACGGGGATATCCAGGACCTCGATGGCCTGGTGGATGAAATGCTCACTTATGCGCGCCTGGAGCAGGGCGCGCCGGCGTTGAACTTCCAGCGCGTCGACCTCGATGCATTGCTCGATCAGGTGATCGGCGAATTGTCGCCACTGCGCCCGCAGGTCAGCGTCAGCCGGGGTACCTGCCTGTCATCGGCGCATTGGCAGGATGCCTGGGTCGATGCCGAACCCCGCTACCTGCATCGCGCGCTGCAGAACCTGGTGAGTAACGCCATGCGCCACGCCAAGGGCCAGGTGCTGATCAGTTATCAAGTAGGGCAGGTGCGTTGCCGTATCGACGTGGAAGACGATGGCCCCGGCGTGCCGGAAAGCGCCTGGGAACGCATCTTCACACCCTTCCTGCGCCTGGACGACAGCCGCACCCGCGCCTCGGGCGGGCATGGCCTGGGCCTGTCGATTGTGCGGCGGATTATCCATTGGCATGGCGGGCGGGCGCTGATCAGCAAGAGCAACAACCTGGGCGGCGCGTGTTTCAGTCTGAGTTGGCCCAGGGATCAGGAAAAACCCTGATATTGCCATGCATTCCAAATGTGGGAGGGGGCTTGCCCCCGATGACTGTCTATCAAGCGCCGACAGCCACCAGGCTCAACAACTGCTCCCCCTCCACCGCAAACTGCCCAACCAGCTCCTTGCCATGGCACCACTCACTGGACAGGTCCGTCAGCAACCGCAGCCGCACCTGCCCCGCCAGTGACCACTCCACCACCTCGGCATGCTCAAAATAGAAGCGCTTCTGCACGATCGGGTAGAGCGCCTTGAACAGACTCTCCTTGGCCGAAAACGTGAGTGTCACCAGCAAGGCGATTTGCTCACGGGGCAGGGCCGCCATGCGCTGCAGTTCATCCACGGTGAGAATTTCCCCCGCCAGGCGTTCCGCCCGTTCCAGCGCGAGCAGGTTCTCCAGGTCCATCCCCAGCCCGCGCCATTGCGCCTTATGCCCGACAATTGCTGCGGCGTGCCCGGTGCTGTGGGTAATGGAGCCACTGATATGCCCTGGCCAGATCGGCGCGCGGTCGTCACCGATGGCCGGGATGCAGTCGAGATTATCCAGTCGTTGCAACGCTTCACGGGCGCACAGGCGGCCGGCGAGGAATTCCGCCTGGCGCTTGGCCACCGAGCGCTGGATGCTCGCCGGTGGCGGCACGGCGCTGCGCTGAAAATCCTCAGGGTTCAATAAGGCCGGGTCGAAACGCGTGCTCAAGAATACGGTGCCGGGCAAGGGCGCAGGCAGCGGCCAATGGGCATCGAGTGGGGTACAACAGGCGGGTAGGGGCATCATGCGCGACATTTTGCCGAGTTGGCGCGCCAGTGCATAGCCCGTTGCGGTCAAGGCCAGGTTCAGAGCCTGTTCAGGGGGAGTTCAGGGGCGCTTGCGTAGTCTGGACGTCACAGCCTGAATGCGTAAGAGGTAACGACCATGACTGCGATCAAGAAGCTGATGTTGGCGTTGACCATGCTCAGTGCCACCGCCGGCGTGCAAGCCAGCGATAGCAGCTTTGCCGGCTTTGGCCGCGAGAAGAGCAGGAAATCCAGCAACCTGATCCAGCGTGTCAGCTTCGAAGAGGTGAGCATTCAGGCCGCCCCGTGGGGCCAGTCGCTGAGCGCTGGCGCCCCAAAACCGGGCTACCGCACCGGCTACGCGCTTGAGTCGGGCCACTACAATGGCATTAAACTGCGCCCGCAAGACGTGCAGGGCCGCTATGATATCCCTCGCTCGGACTGTTGAATTGCCTTGGAGAGCCTTATGAAATTGCTGGTGGTGGAAGATGAGGCGCTGTTGCGTCATCACCTGTTTACCCGCCTGACCGACAGCGGCCACGTCGTCGAGGCTGTGGCCAATGCCGAGGAAGCCCTGTACCAGACCGGCCAATTCAACCATGACCTGGCGATCATCGACCTGGGCCTGCCCGGCATGGGCGGCCTGGACCTGATCCGGCAACTGCGTACCCAGGCCAAGACCTTTCCGATCCTCATTCTTACCGCCCGTGGCAACTGGCAGGACAAAGTCGAAGGCCTGGCTGCCGGTGCCGACGACTACGTGGTCAAACCGTTCCAGTTCGAAGAGCTGGAGGCGCGGATGAACGCCTTGCTGCGCCGCTCCAGCGGCTTTACCCAATCCACCATCGTCGCCGGCCCGCTGCTGCTGGACCTCAATCGCAAGCAAGCCTCGCTGGATGAGCAGCCGCTGGCGCTGACCGCCTATGAGTACCGGATCCTCGAGTACCTGATGCGCCATCATCAACAAGTGGTGGCCAAGGACCGCTTGATGGAGCAGCTGTATCCCGATGACGACGAGCGCGACCCGAACGTCATCGAAGTACTGGTCGGTCGCCTGCGCCGCAAGCTGGAAGGGCCGGCCGGGTTCAAGCCGATCGACACCGTGCGGGGCCTGGGCTACCTGTTCAATGAGCGCTGCCGTTGATTCGCTCGCTACGCGTGCGCCTGATGCTGGCCGCCGCCACCCTGGCGGTGCTGTTCATGCTGGGCTTGCTGCCCGCCATGCAAGGCGCGTTCAGCCTGGCATTGCAGGATTCCATCGAGCAGCGCCTGGCGTCGGATGTGACCACCCTGATCTCTGCGGCACGCGTGGAAAATAACCGGCTGCTGATGCCGGCGCAGCTGCCCGATGAACGCTTCAACCTGACCGACAGCCGCCTGCTCGGCTATATCTACGACCGTGAAGGCCACCTCGTATGGCGTTCGCGGGCGACCCAGGAAGAAAACATCAACTACAAGCCGCGCTACGATGGGCGCGGCAACGAATTTGCGCGCATTCGCGAGGCCAACGGCCAGGAATTTTTTGTCTACGACGTCGAGGTCCGGTTGCTGGGCGGCAAAAGTGCGGCCTTCAGCATTGTCGCCCTGCAACCGGTGCGCGAGTACCAATTGACCCTCGAAGGCCTGCGCGAGAATCTCTACCTGGGGTTCGGCGCGGCGTTGCTGGTGCTGCTGACGTTGCTGTGGCTTGGCCTGACCTGGGGCCTGCAAGCCTTGCGGCGGCTGAGCCAGGAACTGGACCAGATCGAAGGCGGCACCCGCGAAAGCCTCAGCGAAGAACATCCCCGGGAACTGCTGCGCCTCACCGGTTCCCTCAACCGTTTGCTGCACAGCGAACGCGAGCAGCGTGCGCGCTATCGCGACTCCCTGGATGACCTGGCCCATAGCCTGAAAACTCCGCTGGCGGTACTGCAGGGGGTCAGCGAAGACATGGCCCAGCGCCCCGAAGAACGCAGCCAGGCCTGGGTGCTGCAATCGCAGATCGAGCGCATGAGCCAGCAGATCGGCTATCAATTACAGCGCGCCAGCCTGCGCAAGAGCGGCCTGGTACGCCACCAGGTCCGCCTGGAACCGGTGCTGCAAAGCCTGTGCGACACGTTGGACAAGGTTTACCGGGACAAACGCGTCACCGTCTCCCTCGAGCTGCCCGACGAGTGCGACGTGCCCATCGAGAAAGGCGCCCTGCTCGAAATGCTCGGCAACCTGCTGGAAAACGCCTATCGCCTATGCCTGAGCGAAGTGCGCATCAGCCTGGTGGAAAACCTTGAAGGCATTGAGTTGTGCATCGAAGACGACGGCCCCGGCGTACCACCGGATCAGCGCGCGCGGATTCTGCAGCGGGGCGAGCGGCTCGACCGTCAGCATCCAGGGCAGGGGATCGGACTGGCGGTGGTCAAGGACATCATTGAAAGCTATCACGCACGACTGACCCTGGGTGATTCGGCGCTGGGTGGCGCGGCGTTCAGGATTCATTTTCCGGCCGTGTGATCAGTAGTGACTGGGCTGGCGCTATCGGGGGCAAGCCCCCTCCCACAGTTTGAATGTATTCACAAATCAAACTGTGTGAACCCAGTTAAATGTGGGAGGGGCTTGCCCCCGATGAGGCCCTCTGCCACAACACTCTTCTAACTCTCCTGCGCCCGATAGGCCCCCGGCGTCAGCCCCGTCCACTTCTTGAATGCCCGATGAAACGCCGACGGCTCGGAGAAGCCCAGTTGTTCGGCGATCTCTTGTAATGACAAATCCGCTCGCCCCAAATGGTAGATGGCGATGTCCCGCCGCAGCTCATCCTTGAGTGCCTGAAAACTGCTGCCTTCTTCGCGCAAATGCCGACGCAGGGTCTGTGGGCTGATATGCAAGTGCTGGGCAACGGCCTCCAGGTCTGGCCAGGGCGTGCGGTCGCGGCTCAACAGGCGGCGTAACTGGCTGCTCAAGCTGTCGCCTTCATCCGGGCGTGACAACAGGTCTGCGGGCGAGCGCTCGAGAAAGTGCTTGAGGGTGCGTTCGTCCTGCAACAGCGGCAGGCTCAAGTAGCGGGCGGGGAACACCAGGCTGCTGTTCGGTGCACCGAATACCAGAGGGCAGGGGAACAACAGGTCATATTCATTGGCGTGTGGCGGCATCGGGTAGCTGAACGTGGTCTGGTGCAACCGGATGCGCTGGCCGATCAGCCAACTGCCCAGGCGATGCCAGATCACCAGCAGGCATTCGCTGAGAAAGTGGTGCGGGTCCCAGAGTTGCGAGTCGTCCAGGCTCAAGCGTGCCATGTCGCCTTCCCGTGTCAGCTGCCAGCGCGGGCCGTGTGGGAATAGGCTATAAAACAATAAGCCGCGTTCCAGCGCCTTCTCCAGCGTGCGGCAATGAATCAGCGCATGGCACATCATGGCAAAGGTGCCGCGCTTGCTTGGCCCGTCGGCGAAACCCAGGTATTCGTCATCCAGCGCCAGCCAGAGCATTTGCAGCAACCGGGTAAATTGCTCCGGAGCGATACGCGCACGGGGTTCGCTCAGCAGTTCGGGGGTGATGCCCGCCTGCTGCAACAGGCCCGAGTAGTCGTAACCGCCCCGACGCGCGCCCTCCAGGGCGGCGCGGGCGAAGTGACTGGCGATGGTGCGTTCACGCATGACAGGGCCTCGTCCATGGGAGTGGCGATGGTAGTCATCACCCGCCGAGGCAACAAGGCGGATATCCGCCAAATTGCAGGACGCGATTGGGCAGCTAGGCGGAAATCCGCCACCTGGTTCGTGTCCAGAGCAGGCCCCGGTAAACCTTCGGGCCTGATGCCTAAAGGCCTTCAGGGTGTTTAGCGTAAAGTGGCGCGCCGTTTGCAGTAAGGATGACAGCGCAGGCTTGTTCCTACAAACCTCGCAAACAACAAATCCCTCCAGTGCAGGAGGGTTCGCAATTCAAGTGTCGTGGGCAATGGCGGATATTTGCCACACGGGACGATTGAGGAACTTTGCAATGACGACTCGTCAGCCAATCTACAAATCCCTGTATTTCCAGGTGATCGTTGCAATCGTTATCGGTATTTTGCTTGGTCACTTCTACCCGGAGACCGGCGTGGCCCTCAAGCCACTGGGTGACGGCTTTATCAAGCTGATCAAAATGGTCATCGCCCCGATCATTTTCTGCACCGTGGTCAGCGGCATCGCTGGCATGCAAAGCATGAAATCGGTCGGCAAGACCGGCGGCTATGCGTTGCTGTACTTCGAAGTGGTTTCCACCATCGCGTTGCTGATCGGCCTGATCGTGGTCAACGTCGTGCAACCGGGCGCCGGCATGCACATCGACGTGGCAACCCTGGACGCTTCCAAAGTCGCCGCCTACGTGACGGCCGGTAAAGACCAGAGCATCGTCGGCTTTATCCTCAATGTGATCCCTAACACCATCGTCGGCGCCTTCGCCAACGGCGACATCCTGCAAGTGCTGATGTTCTCGGTGATCTTCGGTTTCGCCCTGCACCGCCTGGGTGCCTACGGCAAGCCGGTACTGGACTTCATCGATCGCTTCGCCCACGTGATGTTCAACATCATCAACATGATCATGAAGCTCGCGCCAATCGGTGCCCTGGGCGCGATGGCATTCACCATCGGCGCCTACGGTGTGGGTTCCCTGGTGCAGTTGGGCCAGTTGATGATCTGCTTCTATATCACCTGCCTGCTGTTCGTGCTGGTGGTGCTCGGCGCTATCTGCCGCGCCCACGGTTTCAGCGTGATCAAGCTGATCCGCTACATTCGTGAAGAGCTGCTGATCGTGCTGGGCACGTCGTCTTCCGAATCCGCACTGCCACGCATGCTGATCAAGATGGAGCGTCTGGGCGCGAAGAAATCCGTGGTCGGCCTGGTGATCCCAACCGGTTACTCGTTCAACCTTGACGGTACCTCGATCTACCTGACCATGGCCGCCGTGTTCATCGCCCAGGCGACCGACACGCACATGGACATCACCCACCAGATCACCCTGCTGCTGGTGCTGCTGCTGTCCTCCAAGGGCGCTGCGGGTGTGACGGGCAGTGGTTTCATCGTACTGGCGGCCACCCTGTCGGCCGTAGGCCACTTGCCGGTTGCCGGCCTGGCGCTGATCCTGGGTATCGACCGCTTCATGTCCGAAGCCCGTGCGCTGACCAACCTGGTGGGTAACGCAGTGGCCACCCTTGTTGTGGCCAAGTGGGTCAAGGAACTGGACACCGACAAGCTGCAAAGCGAACTGGCGTCCGGCGGTACCGGTATCTCCGACACCCGCCAGGAAGACGACCTGGGCGTGGCCGAAGGCCCTGCGCCTGTCATCAAGTAAGCCGCTGATGGCGTGAACCTGCGCCGCTCGGTTATCCGCAAACGCCCCGACCCGTTCGGGGCGTTTGCGTTTGCGCCCGCTGACTTTCGAGCTTTTTGGTTTACATTACGTGGATGCTCCACCAAAGGCCCGGTGAAGACCTGTCTTCACAAGAGAGCCTCCTCAGCCTGAGCCAATCTGTGCGCACCGAACCGCGTGACCTCTTGCAACAGATTGCTCGCCCCTAACCATGCAATGAACAGGCGGGCGTGCCCATGATTACCCTGAAACTCAACGGCCAAGACCATCAACTGGACGTCACCGAAGATATGCCGCTGTTGTGGGCGATTCGCGATGCAGCGGGCTACAACGGCACCAAGTTCGGTTGCGGCATGGGCCTGTGCGGTGCCTGCACCATTCATATCGACGGTGCGCCCGCACGCAGTTGCATCACCCCGATCGGTGCGGTCAAAGGCCAAGCCATCAGCACCATCGACAACCTGCACACCGATCCTGTCGGCCAGGTGGTGCAGCAAGCCTGGCTCGACACCGCCGTCGCCCAATGTGGCTATTGCCAGGGCGGGCAGATCATGTCGGCCACCGCGTTGCTGAAAACCCACCCCAACCCCAGCGATGAACAGATCGAAGAGGCCATGGTCGGCAACATCTGCCGCTGCGGCACCTACAACCGCATCAAGACCGCGATCCGTCAGGCGGCCACGCACCTGGGGGCCAAGGCATGAGCCGGTTACCCGCTGATTTCGTCCTGAATAACCTCAGTCGTCGCGGCTTTCTCAAAGGCGCGGGCGCCACCGGTGTGCTGGTGATCGCCGCCAGCTGGGGCCTGCCTGACGCTTTCGCAGCTGATGCGGTCAAGCAATATGGCGGCGATGCAATGCCCCATGGGCTGATCGACGACCCCAAGGTCTACGTCAGCATCGCCACCGACGGCACGGTGACCGTGGTCTGCAACCGTTCCGAAATGGGCCAGGGCGTGCGCACCAGCCTCAGCCTGGTGGTGGCCGATGAGCTGGAGGCCGATTGGGCCAAGGTGAAGGTCCAGCAAGCGCCGGGTGATGAGGTGCGTTATGGCAACCAGGACACCGACGGCTCGCGCAGCATGCGCCATTGGTACGAGCCGATGCGGCGTTGCGGCGCCAGTGTGCGGGCGATGCTGGAGCAGGCCGCTGCCGAGCAGTGGAAGGTCCCGGTCAGCGAGTGCCGTGCGCAATTGCATAAGGTGATCCACCAACCGAGCGGTCGTGAGCTGGGCTATGGCGAGTTGGCCACTGCGGCCGGTGCGCTGGCCGTTCCCGCACGCGACAGCCTGCGCCTCAAGCAGCCGACGGAATTTCGCTATATCGGCAAAGAAGGCGTCAAGGCCATCGATGGCGTCGACATCGTCAACGGCAGCGCCGTCTACGGTGCCGACGTGCATTTCGACGGCATGCTCTACGCCATCATCGCACGGCCGAAGGTATATGGCGGCAAGGTCAAATCCTTCGATGCCAGTGCCGCGATGAAAGTCCCTGGCGTGATCAAGGTGCTGGAAATCGAAAGCCGGCCGATCCCCTCCGAATTCCAGCCCCTCGGTGGCGTGGCCGTGGTGGCCAGCAATACCTGGGCGGCGATCAAGGGCCGTGACGCGCTGAACATCGTGTGGGACGACGGCGTCAACGCCGGCTACAACTCCGTCGATTACCGCAAGGAGCTGGAGGCCGCCGCCCGCCAGCCCGGCAAAGTGGTGCGCAACACTGGCACCCTCGACCAGGCCATGGGCGATGCCGACAGCACCTTGGAGGCCGCCTACTACCTGCCGCACCTGGCGCAGTCGCCGATGGAGCCGATGGTCGCCGTCGCCCGTTTCGACAAGGGCCAGTGCGAAGCCTGGGCGCCGAGCCAGGCACCGCAAGTCACTCGCGAGCGCATCGCTGAGCGCCTGGGCGTGCCCTTCGATAACGTCACGGTGCACGTGACCTTGCTGGGCGGTGGCTTCGGGCGCAAATCCAAGCCGGACTTCATCATCGAAGCCGCCGTGCTGGCCAAACAGTTTCCGGGCAAAGCCGTGCGCGTACAGTGGACCCGTGAAGACGATATCCACAATTCCTACTTTCATACCGTGTCCGCCGAATACCTCAAAGCCGGCCTGAATAAAGACGGCCTGCCTGCCGCCTGGCTGCACCGCACGGTAGCGCCGAGCATTACCGCGCTGTTCGCGCCGGGCATGAACCACGAAGCGGCATTCGAACTGGGCATGGGCTTTACCAATATGGCCTACGCCATCCCCAACGTGCGCCTGGAAAACCCTGAAGCGGCGGCGCATACCCGTGTGGGTTGGTACCGTTCGGTGTCAAACATTCCCCACGGTTTTGCCATCCAGAGTTTTGTCGATGAGCTGGCGCATAAGGCCGGCCAGGATCCGTTGCAGTACCAGCTCAAGTTGCTCGGCCCGGACCGCCGGATCGATCCGAAAACCTTGAGCGACGAGTGGAACTACGGCGAATCCCCCGAGCGTTACCCGATCGACACCGCGCGCCTGCGTGGCGTACTGGAAACTGCCGCCAAGGCCGCCGGCTGGGGGCGCAAGCTGCCCAAGGGGCGTGGGCTGGGGCTGGCGGTGCACTACAGTTTCGTCACCTATGTGGCAGCGGTGATCGAGGTGGAAGTCAAAGACGACGGCACGCTGATTGTGCACAAGGTCGATATCGCCGTGGACTGCGGCCCGCAGGTCAACCCGGAACGCATCCGCTCGCAGTTCGAGGGCGCGTGTGTGATGGGCCTGGGCAACGCGGTGCTGGGCGAGATCAGCTTCAAAGACGGTAAGGTCCAGCAGGACAATTTTCATATGTACGAAGTGGCGCGTATGTCCCTGGCGCCCAAGCAGATCGCCGTGCACCTGGTGACTCCGACCGGCGAGGTGCCGTTGGGCGGTGTCGGCGAGCCCGGCGTACCACCGATTGCGCCGGCGTTGTGCAACGCGATCTTCGCGGCGACCGGCCAGCGCATCCGTAACCTGCCGGTACGCTATCAATTGCAGGGTTGGCAGGAGGCGAAAGCCTGATGGACAGTGTGGATCTGAATGTCTTGCGCAGCGTGCTGCAATGGCGCCGCGCCGGGCAACGCGTGGTGTTGTACAGCGTAGTGCAGACGTGGGGCAGCGCGCCGCGCCCACCGGGGGCGATGTTGGCCTTGCGCGGCGACGGGGTGGTGATCGGTTCGGTGTCCGGCGGCTGCATCGAGGACGATTTGATCGCGCGCTTGCAGGATGGCCGTTTGCCTGACGACGGCCCGCCTGTGCAGTTGGTGACCTACGGCGTTACTCGCGATGAGGCGGCGCGTTTTGGCCTGCCTTGCGGCGGCACCCTGCGCCTGACCGAAGAACGGGTGGAAGAGTGGGCCTGGGTGGAGCAATTGCTGGCGCGCTGCGAGGATCATCAGATTGTCGCGCGGGAGCTGAGCCTGGCCACCGGCGAAGTGACCCTCAGCCCTGCGAGCAAGACCGATGTGGTGACCTTTGACGACCAGCGCCTGCGCGCCATCTATGGGCCGCGCTGGCGCCTGCTGCTGATCGGCGCTGGGCAACTGTCGCGTTACGTCGCGGAAATGGCGCGCCTGCTCGACTTCGAAGTGCTGATCTGCGATCCGCGTGAAGAGTTTGTCTATGGTTGGGAGGAACAACACGGCCGCTTCGTGCCGGGCATGCCCGATGAAGCGGTGTTGAATATCCAGACCGACGAACGCACGGCGATTGTCTGCCTGACCCACGATCCGCGCCTGGACGACATGGCTTTGCTCACGGCGTTGAATTCCAGCGCGTTCTACATTGGCGCCCTGGGCTCGCGGGTCAATACGCTGAAACGTCGGGAAAACCTGGCGGCGCTGGGCTTGTCGGCGGAGGCGATTGCGCGTTTGCATGGCCCCATCGGTTTGCACATCGGCAGCCATACGCCGGCGGAAATCGCACTGTCGCTCATGGCGGAAATCGTCGCGATCAAGAACGGCGTGGCGCCCCTGCAGAAAAAGCCGCTGCCGGTGGCTGCACAGTGACAGTGACGGCAATAGTGCTGGCGGCGGGGCAGGGCAGTCGCTTCCGCGCTGAGGCCGGCGCCGACTGCGATAAATTGCTGGCCGATTGCGTCGGCCTGGACGGCGTGACGCGGCCTGTGATCGAGCAGGTATTGGTGAACCTGCCGGCGACGCTTGTTGAGCGTTGGGTGGTGACTTCACCGGAACGCCTTGAGGTGATTCGGTTGGCAGAGGCACATGGTTGTAAGGTCCTGCTGCTGGAATCGGCCGGTATGGGCGATAGCATTGCCGCCGCTGTCACGGCTAGTGCTTCGGCAGAGGGCTGGCTAGTGGTACTGGGGGATATGCCGTTTATTCGTTCCGCAACGATCGAGCGTGTGCTGGCCGATCCGGGAAGCATCACTGTGCCGGTGCATGCCGGACAGTATGGGCATCCAGTCGCTTTCGGCCGTGTATTTGGGCCTGCATTGATGGCATTGGCCGGCGACCGTGGCGCGAAGGCTTTGTTTGCACTGGCACAGGTGCGAGGCGTGCCGGTGGATGATCCTGGCGTGCTATGGGATGTGGATGTGCCGCAACAGTTGAGTTTCAGCGCCGACTGAATGTGGGAGGGGGCTTGCTCCCGATAGCGGTATGTCAGCTCATGGAGGTGTTGGCTGATCCACCGCTATCGGGAGCAAGCCCCCTCCCACCTTTGAACAGCCGTGTGTTCGATTTTTTTGCAAAAAAAGCCCCGCCTGATTGCTCAGGCGGGGCTTTTTATTGGCTGATGGAATCAGACGAGGGGTTTAGGCTCGTGCTCTTCTTCCTGGGCGTTTTGCTCTAACGCGGCAGCAGCGGCGGCAGCCTCGGCTTCCTTGCGGCGACGACGCACTTCACGTGGGTCGTTCGGTGCACGGCCGTTTTCAGTCAGGGCGCTTGCCGGTGCAGCTTCAACCACCGGAGCAGCGACTTCGGCCACTACCGGCGCTTCAACCACGGGGGCATGCTCAACGACTGGGGCGGGCTCAACCACGGGGGCAGTTTCGACCTCTGGGGTCGGCTCGGCCACTACGACATCTGCAACCGGAGCGGGTGCCTCTTCTACCACGGGGGCAGGAGCGGGCGCTTCAACCGGAGCGGCAGATTCGGCAGTCCATTGGAAGGCGGTCTGTTCTTCGCGAACTTCACGCACCACTGGAGCAGCTTCTTCAGCAACCGGTGCTTGCTCGGGCGCTTGAACCACTGGCTCAGGCTCGACGACCGGGGCGACTTCAACGGCAACCACCTCGGTCACGGGTTGAGCGTCGCGAACCGGTGCTACTTCCACTTCCGGAACCACTGGGGTTTCGATTGGGGTAGTGGCTTCCACCACAGGTGCTTCAACCACTGGAGTCTCGGCAACAGGCGCTTCTACCGTAGCGGTCTCTTCGAAAGCAGCAGTCTCTTCGACAGCGGCGGTAGCGCGTTCAGCCTGCTCATGAGCCTGGGCTTCAGCCGGTGCGCTGATGACCGAGCTGGCCACGGCGGCAGTCACGGCCAGGCCGGCAGCCAGTTCGTCACCGGTCGGTTCGTGGTTGCCAGTTTCTGCGTGCTCGCCGGCTTCTTCCGGACCTTCGATCACGTTGCCGTTGGCATCACGTTGACGCTCACGACGGTTGCTGCGACGACGCTGACCACGGGAGCGGCGGCGTGGACGATCGCCTTCGGCGTTGTCCTGGCCCTCTTCCTGCAGTTGCTCTTCGCCGGTCAGCACTTCTTCTTCGCTGGCGGCAGCGGCTTGTTCGGCGCGCGGTTGACGCTCTTCACGCGGAGCACGTGGTTGACGTTCCTCACGTGGCGCGCGCTCTTCACGCGGCTGACGAGCCGGGCGTTCTTCGGTGGTTGCGGCTGCGGCGGCGGCAACGGCAGGTGCCGCGTCCAGAGGCTCGCGCAGTTCGCGCACACGTTCTTCACGCTCGCCACGCGGCTTGCGGTCTTCACGTGGAGCACGTGGAGTGCGCGGTGCGCGCTCTTCGCGAGGTGCGCGTTCTTCACGGGCTACGGTCGGGGTTTCTTCACGGGCTTCGCGAGGTGCACGCTCTTCACGGGGCGCGCGTTCTTCACGCGGAGCACGTTCTTCGCGCGGCTTGCGCTCTTCGTCGCGGCGACCGTTGCGGTTACGGCTCTGCTGACGACCGTTGCGACGTTCTTCGTTGCGCGCAGGGCGTTCGGCGGCGGTTTTTTCAACCACAACCGGCGCGGCGGGCTCTTCCTTGGTGGCGAACAGGCTGACCAGGGATTTCACCAGGCCTTTGAACAGGCTTGGCTCAGGCAGGGCGGCCGGTGCGGCAACCGGAGCGGCGGCTTCAACCGGAACCGGTGCGTTGGCACGGGCCGGTGCGGTCTTCACCGCAGCTTCCTGGCGAACCAGGGTGCGGGTCGCAGCGGCTGGCTGGACTTCTTCCACTTCGGCAGCGGCAGCGGCGATTTCGTAGCTGGACTGGCCGCTGTGGGCTTCCGGGCTGTCATCGCGCAGGCGCTGCACTTCGAAGTGCGGCGTCTCGAGGTGATCGTTCGGCAGGATGACGATACGGGCACGGGTGCGCAGTTCGATCTTGGTGATCGAGTTGCGTTTTTCGTTGAGCAGGAAGGCGGCAACCGGAATCGGCACTTGTGCGCGAACTTCGGCGGTGCGGTCTTTCAGGGCTTCTTCTTCGATCAGGCGCAGGATCGCGAGCGACAGCGATTCAACGTCACGGATGATGCCGGTGCCGTTGCAACGCGGGCAGACGATGCCGCTGCTTTCACCCAGGGACGGGCGCAGGCGCTGACGGGACATTTCCAGCAGGCCGAAGCGCGAGATGCGGCCGACCTGCACGCGGGCACGGTCAGCTTCCAGGCATTCGCGGACTTTCTCTTCCACGGCGCGCTGGTTCTTGGCCGGGGTCATGTCGATGAAGTCGATCACGATCAGGCCGCCGATATCACGCAGGCGCAGCTGGCGGGCGATTTCTTCAGCCGCTTCCAGGTTGGTCTGCAGGGCGGTTTCTTCGATGTCGCTACCCTTCGTGGCGCGCGCCGAGTTGATGTCGATGGACACCAGGGCTTCGGTCGGGTCGATCACGATGGAGCCACCGGAAGGCAGTTCGACTACGCGCTGGAAAGCGGTCTCGATCTGGCTTTCGATCTGGAAACGGTTGAACAGCGGAACGCTGTCTTCGTACAGCTTGATCTTGCTGGCGTACTGCGGCATCACCTGGCGGATGAAGGTCAGGGCTTCGTCCTGGGCTTCAACGCTGTCGATCAGCACTTCGCCGATGTCCTGGCGCAGGTAATCGCGGATGGCGCGGATGATCACGTTGCTTTCCTGGTAGATCAGGAAGGGCGCGGAGCGATCCAGGGAGGCTTCTTTGATGGCGGTCCAGAGTTGCAGCAGGTAGTCGAGGTCCCACTGCATTTCTTCGCTGCTGCGGCCCAGGCCTGCAGTGCGCACGATCAGGCCCATGTCGGCCGGAGCGATCAGGCCGTTGAGCGCTTCACGCAGTTCGTTGCGCTCTTCGCCTTCGATGCGACGGGAAATACCGCCGGCACGCGGGTTATTCGGCATCAGCACCAGGTAACGGCCAGCCAGGCTGATGAAGGTGGTCAGGGCGGCGCCCTTGTTGCCACGTTCTTCTTTCTCGACCTGAACGATGACTTCCTGGCCTTCGCTCAGGACGTCCTTGATGTTCACCCGGCCTTCGGGGGCCTTCTTGAAGTATTCGCGGGAGATTTCTTTGAGGGGCAGGAAGCCGTGGCGCTCGGAGCCGAAATCGACAAAGGCAGCCTCAAGGCTAGGTTCGATGCGAGTAATACGACCTTTATAGATGTTGGCCTTCTTTTGCTCGCGGGCACCGGATTCGATATCCAGGTCGTAGAGGCGTTGGCCATCTACCAGTGCAACACGCAACTCTTCGGGTTGGGTTGCGTTAATCAGCATTCTTTTCATGTTGTACCGTCGGTTTCCGGGCTGCCGGAAACGGCGTTCGGCACACACGACTTCTCACGGTCGGTGTCAGGTGCGTCAAGAGTGGTTGGCCACTCCAGTGTCCAGCAAAACCTGCCAATTGGGCGGGTATCGCGACGGACGCGTCCTGCTTGTTAGCGGTGGTGACAAAGGCACCACTTCAACAAAAGCTAAGGTCAGGAGGAGGAATCAACCGGCGACTGTGGACGAGATGAAGCGTCTAAATATAAGCCTAGTGCTACACGGTCCGACGGTTGTGCATCTCCACCCTACACGTATCCCTGATAATTCGGGTGCTGCCGCGCGCAGAATCCGCAGCGGGTTGGCATTTACCGTGTTCTCCAATGGGGAGTCCACGCTCATGGCTAAACAAGACTAGGTGTGGGCGACTGCGCTCGCACTCAGCTCTTAACAGGCGTTGTTTCCGAAGCATTCGCCATGGTCTGGCCCGAGACTGACTGCACTTTGTGAACTGGCCGTAAATATCGGCGCGCAAGGCGAGTATTCACTCTGCTTTGCGCACTCGCTTCAGGCCTCATGTCACCTGCGCTTGTTACAATCTCAAGCCTTCCAAGGTGGCGAACGCCCCGTAGGACGGCCTCGCGTCCTGATGAATTGCGATGGTCAGGGCCGGCAGTTTGCCGCAAGTCCTCTGTCCAGGCCGCTTTTGGCGGCGTTCGCGACTATAGCAGCAATGATTAAGTGCTTCAATTCCATAAAAAATTGTTATCATCGCCGCCATGACGACTACCGCCCCCCAGACCCCCAGCGTCCAGCTGCTCGAGGTCTCGCCGGAATATGCCGGCCAACGCATCGATAATTTTCTCCTGGCCAGGCTCAAAGGCGTGCCCAAGACCTTGATTTACCGCATCTTGCGCAAAGGCGAGGTGCGCGTGAACAAAGGTCGGATCAAGCCCGAGTACAAGTTGCAGGCGGGCGATATCGTCCGGGTGCCGCCAGTGCGTGTGCCCGAGCGCGACGAGCCGGTGCCGCTGGCCCAGGGCCTGCTGCAGCGCCTGGAAGCCTCGATCGTGTTCGAAGATAACAAACTCATCGTGATCAACAAACCCTGCGGCATTGCCGTTCACGGCGGCAGCGGCCTGACGTTCGGCGTGATCGAAGCCTTTCGTCAGCTGCGCCCGGATGCCAAGGAGCTGGAGCTGGTCCACCGACTGGACCGCGACACCTCCGGCCTGTTGATGATCGCCAAGAAGCGTAGCATGTTGCGCCACCTGCACACCGCCCTGCGTGGCGATGGCGTGGACAAACGCTACATGGCGCTGGTGCGAGGCAACTGGGCCAGTTCGATCAAGAGCGTGCGAGCGCCGTTGCAGAAAAGCAACCTGCGCTCCGGTGAACGTATGGTGGAAGTGGACGAGGAGGGCAAAGAGGCCCTGACCCTGTTCAAGGTGCTGCGCCGCTTCGGCGACTTCGCCACCCTGGTCGAGGCCAAGCCGGTGACCGGGCGTACCCACCAGATTCGCGTGCACACCCTGCACGCTGGCCATTGCATTGCCGGTGATACCAAATACGGTGACGAGGATTTCTCCAGGGAAATTCGCGACCTCGGCGGCAAGCGCCTGTTCCTGCACGCCTATATGCTGACCGTGCCGCTGCCCGATGGCGGTGAGTTGAAGTTGCAGGCGCCAGTCGATGAAATGTGGGCCAAGACCGTGGAGCGTTTGAGTGTCGCGCCTTGATTACAAGCTGCTGATCTTCGACTGGGATGGAACGCTGGCCAACTCCATAGGGCGGATTGTCGAATCGATGCACATGGCCTCGACCCGTTCCGGCTTCGAGCCGTGCAGCGACCTGGCGGTCAAGGGCATCATTGGCCTGGGCCTGCCTGAGGCCATCCGCACGCTGTACCCGCAGATCGACGACTCGCAACTGATCGCGTTTCGACAGCACTACGCGGATCACTACATCGCTCTGGAAGCCGAGCCTTCACCGCTGTTCGACGGTGTGAGGCAGTCCCTGGAAGCGTTCCGTGCCCAGGGCTATTACCTCGCCGTGGCCACCGGCAAGGCCCGGCGCGGGCTCGACCGCGTGCTCAAGGCGCATGGCTGGGACGATTATTTCGACATCACCCGTGCCGCGGATGAAACCGCCAGCAAACCCCACCCTCTGATGCTGGAGCAGATCCTGGCTCACTGCGGTGTAGCGCCGCGCCAGGCACTGATGGTGGGGGATGCGTCCTTCGACCTGATGATGGCGCGCAATGCGGGCATGGACAGCGTGGCGGTCAGCTACGGCGCCCAGGCGGCCGAAGCCTTGCAGCAATATGAGCCCAGGCTGACGATCGATCATTTTTCTGAACTGCAGGCCTGGCTCGGTCGGGCTCAATAAGTCTTTGCTGGGGTTAATGGCATGAGTGACGAGTGGAAAGCGCCTGAAAAGGCCGATAGCAGCGACGACAAAAGCTGGAAGTTGCTGGAAAAGACCTTGTTGGCCAGCGTGCAGGAGCAGCGTCGCTCGCGGCGTTGGGGGATTTTCTTCAAGCTGCTGACCTTCGTGTACCTGCTGGGCATGCTGGCGTTGTTCAGTCCGCTGATGGACATGGAAAAAAGCGCCACCCGGAGCAGCCACTACACCGCCTTGATCGAAGTGCGCGGGGTGATCGCCGACAAGGAGCCCGCCAGCGCCGACAATATCGTCAGCAGCCTGCGCGCCGCGTTCGAAGACCCCAAGGTCAAAGGCGTGGTCCTGCGCATCAATAGCCCCGGTGGCAGCCCGGTGCAGTCGGGTTATGTGTATGACGAGATCCGCCGTCTGCGCGCCCTGCATCCAGATACCAAGCTTTATGCGGTGATCTCGGACCTCGGGGCCTCGGGTGCCTATTACATCGCCAGCGCCGCCGACCAGATCTATGCGGACAAGGCCAGCCTGGTCGGCTCCATTGGCGTGACGGCAGCCGGCTACGGTTTTGTCGGCACCATGGAGAAGCTGGGCGTAGAGCGTCGCACCTACACGTCGGGGGAGCATAAGGCGTTCCTCGACCCGTTCCAGCCGCAAAAGGCCGACGAAACGCAGTTCTGGCAGGGCGTGCTCGATACCACCCATCGTCAGTTCATTGCCAGCGTCAAGCAAGGGCGTGGCGATCGGCTCAGGGACAAGGACCATCCAGAGCTGTTCTCCGGCCTCGTGTGGTCGGGTGAGCAAGCGCTGCCGCTGGGCTTGATCGACGGCCTGGGCAGTGCCAGTTCGGTGGCGCGGGATGTGATTGGCGAGAAGGAGTTGGTGGATTTCACGGTTGAGGAATCGCCGTTTGACCGCTTCTCCAAAAAGCTCGGTGCCAGTGTGGCTGAGAAGCTGGCCCTGTACATGGGCTTCCAGGGCCCGACCCTGCGCTGATCTCTCAAAGTAAATGCAGGACAAAATGTGGGAGGGGGCTTGCCCCCGATAGCGGATTATCAGTCAGTACATCTTTGACTGGACAATCGCCATCGGGGGCAAGCCCCCTCCCACATTTGAATCTGCAGTGCTCTCAGGGGATTTGCACACCTTCCGCCAGCAGCATATCTACCAGGCGAATCAGCGGCAGGCCCACAAGGCTGGTCGCATCCGGCCCTTCGGTGCTCTGGAACAGGCTCACGCCCAGGCCTTCGGCCTTGAAGCTGCCCGCGCAGTCATACGGCTGCTCGATCCGCAGGTAGCGTTCGATGCGTTCAACGCTCAGTTCGCGCATGTGCACGGTAAAAGGGATGCAGTCCACCTGGCAGTGCCCGGTATCGCTATTGAGCAGCGCCAATCCGGTGAGGAAGCTCACACGCTTGCCGCTGGCTGCCAGCAATTGTTCGCGGGCGTTTTCGAAGGTGTGCGGCTTGCCGATAATCCGTCCATCAAGCGCAGCCACCTGATCCGAGCCGATGATCAGGTGTGCTGGATGACTGGCGGCGAGGGCGCGCGCTTTCTCTTCGGCCAAGCGCTTGACCAGCTCAATAGCGGATTCATCCGGGCGATGGCTTTCATCGATATCCGGCGCGCCGCAGGTGAACGGCAAGTGCAGGCGGCTCAGTAATTCCCGGCGATAAACCGAGCTGGACGCAAGTAATAAAGGCAGCATGGACGTCTCCTCAAGGCAGCCGCAGATTCTAGCGGCGTGACCGGCTGACGCACAGGACTGAATTTCCTTTGACATGGCTGGGTGCATCCCTATAATGCTGCGCCTATGTTGAATGACCCGATTCCACCTCACGTTGACCCGCGCAAATTGGCTGATCGTGGCACTTCCCTTCAAGGTGAATTGCCGCTGGCCGATTTGGAGAGACTCTGCGACTCGCTTTCCGACACTGTCGGTGCGGTCCAGGCCAAATTCGTTTTTGAACGAGATGAACGTAAGTCTGTGGTAATCCACAGTTTTATCGACACCGAAGTCAAGATGGTTTGCCAGCGTTGTCTTGAGCTGGTCACCCTGCCGATCCACAGCGAATGCAGTTATGCCGTGGTGAAGGAGGGTGCGAATACCCAGTCGTTGCCGAAAGGTTATGACGTGCTGGAACTGGGCGAAGATCCTTTGGATCTGCATGCACTGATCGAGGAGGAGCTTTTGCTCGCCTTGCCCATTGTGCCTGCTCATCATCCGGAAGAATGCCAGCAGCCGGCGGGTCTCGATGACGAGCCCGAACCGAGCGAGGACGAGGTAACGCGGTCCAACCCGTTCAGTGTATTGGCGCAGTTAAAGCGTGACCCAAACGTTTAGGAGTTAATCAATTATGGCTGTTCAGCAGAACAAAAAATCCCGCTCTGCCCGTGACATGCGTCGTTCGCACGATGCCCTGACGGCAAGCACTCTGTCTGTAGAAAAAACCACCGGTGAAATTCACCTGCGTCACCACGTATCGCCAGAAGGCGTATACCGTGGCCGTAAAGTGATCGACAAGGGCGCTGACGAGTAATCACTTGTCTGCTCAAGTCATCGCGATTGACGCAATGGGCGGGGACTTCGGTCCCCGCAGCATTGTTCAGGCCTGCATTGCCAGCCTGTCTGCAACGCCCTCGCTGCACCTGACCCTTGTCGGTCAACCCTCCCTTCTTGAAGAACTGATTGCCAGCCATCCGGCGGTGGATCGTGCGCGCCTGACGGTTACAGCGGCCAGCGAAGCCATCACCATGGACGAAAAGCCGGCAGCGGCCCTGCGCGGCAAGCCCGACTCGTCCATGCGCGTGGCGTTGCAATTGCTGCGCGACGGCAAGGTGCAGGCCTGTGTCAGCGCCGGCAATACGGGCGCGCTGATGGCCTTGTCGCGGCATGTGCTCAAGACGCTGCCGGGCATCGACCGGCCGGCGATGGTGGCGGCGATTCCGACGCAGAAAGGTTATTGCCAGTTGCTGGACCTGGGGGCGAACGTCGACTGCAGTGCCGAGCACCTGTTCCAGTTCGCCGTGATGGGCTCGGTGGCGGCCGAAGCGCTGGGCGTGGTACGGCCACGCGTAGCCTTGCTGAACATCGGCACCGAAGACATCAAGGGCAACCAGCAGGTCAAGCTCGCCGCTGCATTGCTGCAGGGTGCGCGAGGCTTGAACTACATCGGTTTTGTCGAGGGTGACGGTTTGTACCGTGGTGAGGCGGATGTGGTGGTGTGCGACGGGTTCGTCGGCAATATCCTGCTCAAATCCAGCGAGGGCCTGGCGACCATGATCGCCACGCGCATCGAAGCACTGTTCAAACAGAACATGGTGTCGCGTGCTGTTGGCGCCCTGGCGCTGCCATTGATGCGCCGTCTGCAGGCCGACCTGGCCCCGGCCAGGCACAATGGCGCGAGTTTTCTGGGTTTGCAGGGCATTGTGGTGAAAAGCCACGGTTCGGCCGGTGTGGAAGGCTTTCAAAGTGCCATTGCGCGGGCCGTGATCGAGATTCAGGAAAACCTGCCGCAACGTTTGCACGGCCGTCTCGAGGATCTGTTGCCTTAGGCGAATTGGCCCGGGAGTGCTTAAATGTGACCGGCCAGTTCAATTGACCATCCAATCTGTCAGTTTCGTGCGCTCCCACCGTAGGGGCGCCTCTTTCCGACGACAAGATCATTAGGGGCTTGTTACATGTCTACATCCCTCGCATTCGTCTTTCCAGGGCAGGGTTCGCAGTCCCTCGGCATGTTGGCCGAGCTGGGCGCGCAATACCCGCTGATCCTGGACACCTTCAAGGAAGCTTCCGACGCACTGGGTTATGACCTGTGGGCGTTGACCCAGCAGGGGCCGGAAGAGCAACTCAATCAAACCGATAAAACCCAGCCGGCCATTTTGACCGCTTCGATCGCCCTGTGGCGTTTGTGGCTGGCCGAAGGCGGCGCGCGCCCGGCGTTCGTTGCCGGCCACAGCCTGGGCGAATACAGCGCGCTGGTCGCGGCGGGCAGCCTGACCCTCGCTGAAGCGGTCAAACTGGTCGAGCGTCGTGGCCAATTGATGCAGGAAGCCGTTCCGGCCGGACAGGGCGGCATGGCCGCTATCCTGGGCCTGGACGACGTCGTGGTGATCGAAGCCTGTGCCGAAGCGGCCCAGGGCGAAGTGGTCAGCGCGGTCAACTTCAACTCCCCTGGCCAAGTGGTTATCGCCGGTGCCAAGGCGGCGGTCGAACGCGCCATCGAAGGCTGCAAGGCCCGTGGCGCCAAGCGTGCGCTGCCGTTGCCGGTCAGCGTGCCGTCGCACTGCGAACTGATGCGCCCGGCCGCCGAGCGTTTTGCCGAGTCTATCGCTGCCATCAACTGGCAGGCGCCGCAGATCCCGCTGGTGCAGAACGTTAGCGCGGCGGTTGCCCCTGACCTCGACACCCTCAAGCGCGACCTGCTGGAGCAGCTCTACAAGCCAGTACGCTGGGTGGAATCGGTGCAGACCCTGGCCGCCAACGGCGCCACCGAGCTGGTCGAGTGCGGTCCGGGCAAAGTCCTGGCCGGCCTGAACAAGCGCTGCGCCGACGGTGTGTCGACTGCCAACCTCAATACCCCTGAAGCCTTCGCTGCCGCTCGCGGCACTGGCCTGAACGCTTAATCCCGATTTTGTACTTAGGAGAAGCCTGCATGAGTCTGCAAGGTAAAGTTGCACTGGTTACCGGCGCAAGCCGTGGCATCGGCCAGGCCATCGCCCTGGAGCTGGGCCGTCAGGGCGCCGTTGTGATCGGCACCGCCACTTCCGCTTCGGGCGCCGAGCGTATCGCCGCGACCCTCAAGGAAAACGGCGTGCAGGGCACGGGCCTCGAGCTGAATGTGACCAGTGATGCGTCCGTGGCGGCCGTGCTGGCTGAGATCACCGCTCAGTTCGGTGCGCCGGCGATTCTGGTGAACAATGCCGGTATCACCCGCGATAACCTGATGATGCGCATGAAAGACGACGAATGGTACGACGTGGTCGATACCAACCTGAACAGTCTGTTCCGCCTGTCCAAGGGCGTTTTGCGCGGCATGACCAAGGCGCGTTGGGGCCGAATTATCAATATTGGCTCCGTAGTGGGTGCCATGGGCAACGCCGGCCAAGTAAACTACGCCTCCGCCAAGGCCGGTCTGGAAGGTTTCAGCCGTGCACTGGCGCGTGAAGTCGGTTCGCGGTCGATTACGGTAAACTCGGTGGCCCCAGGGTTCATCGACACCGATATGACCCGCGAACTGCCGGAAGCACAGCGTGAAGCCTTGCTGACGCAGATTCCGCTGGGCCGTCTGGGCCAGGCTCAAGAGATCGCGAATGTGGTCACTTTCCTGGCATCCGACGGTGCGGCATACGTGACTGGGGCTACAATTCCAGTGAACGGCGGGATGTACATGAGTTAAATTGTGACGGATCGCTTCAAAAATATGTCATACGAGCTGTCTAAAATCCGTTATAAAGCTGCAACTTAATTTATAGGCAGGTGGCAGAGCGGGTACAGGGTGAAGCTTTCAGTTGAAAAGCTGAAATGGCTTTCTATACACTTACCCACTGGCCAGCTGCCTGAATTTGTCCATTAGGAGTTAAACAAGGTATGAGCACCATCGAAGAGCGCGTCAAGAAAATCGTTGCCGAGCAACTGGGCGTCAAAGAAGAAGAAGTGACCAACACTGCTTCCTTCGTAGAAGACCTGGGTGCCGATTCCCTTGACACCGTTGAGCTGGTGATGGCTCTGGAAGAGGAATTCGAGACCGAAATCCCGGACGAAGAAGCTGAAAAAATCACTACTGTTCAAGCTGCTATCGACTACGTTACTGCCCACCAGGCGTAATAGTTTGTAGTCGTCGCTTGCTGTCAGGGAAAAACCGCACTGCTGTAACGGCGTGCGGTTTTTTCTTTAAGCGGTGACGAAAAGTACGCTGCGAAGCAGAGTGTCGTCATTAGAAAAAGGAGAGTGCTGTGTCGCGTAGACGCGTCGTAGTCACCGGTATGGGTATGTTGTCGCCACTGGGCACGGATGTGCCAAGCAGTTGGCAGGGCATTCTGGCTGGCCACAGTGGTATCGGTCTGATCGAACACACGGACCTTTCTGCCTATTCCACCCGTTTTGGCGGCTCGGTAAAGGGTTTCAATGTCGAGGAATACCTCTCGATCAAGGAATCCCGCAAGCTCGACCTGTTCATTCAGTACGGCCTGGCAGCCGGTTTTCAGGCTGTGCGCAATGCCGGCCTGGAGGTCACCGACGCCAACCGTGAGCGCATCGGCGTGGCCATGGGTTCGGGTATTGGTGGCCTGACCAATATCGAAGAAACCAGCCGCACGCTGCACGATTCCGGCCCCCGTCGAATTTCACCGTTCTTCGTGCCGGGCTCGATCATCAATATGATTTCCGGTTTCCTGTCGATCCACCTGGGCGCACAGGGGCCTAACTATGCCATCGCAACGGCGTGCACCACGGGCACCCACTGCATCGGCATGGCGGCGCGCAATATCGCCTACGATGAAGCCGACGTGATGATCGCCGGCGGCGCCGAGATGGCCGCCTGCGGCCTGGGCATGGGCGGCTTCGGCGCGTCCCGTGCGCTGTCGACCCGCAACGACGAACCGACCCGTGCCAGCCGTCCGTGGGACAAAGGCCGCGACGGTTTCGTACTGTCCGACGGTGCCGGCGCCCTGGTGCTGGAGGAGTTGGAGCATGCCAAGGCGCGCGGTGCCACCATCTATGCCGAGCTGATCGGCTTTGGCATGAGCGGCGACGCCTATCACATGACCTCGCCACCGGCCGACGGTGCCGGTGCCGCGCGTTGCATCACCAACGCCTTGCGCGATGCGAAGGTCAACGCGGACCAGGTGCAGTACATCAATGCCCATGGCACTTCGACGCCGACCGGCGACCTGGCGGAAGCCGAGGCCATCAAGTCGGTGTTCGGCGAGCATGCCTATAAGCTGGCCGTCAGCTCCACCAAGTCCATGACCGGCCATCTGCTGGGCGCGGCGGGCGCGGTCGAGGCGATCTTCAGTGTCATGGCCATCAAGGACCAGGTCGCTCCGCCGACCATCAACCTCGATGAGCCGGACGAAGGTTGCGACCTGAACTTCGTGCCTCACGAAGCGCAACCGATGCCGATCGACGTGGTGATCTCCAACTCGTTCGGTTTTGGTGGCACTAACGGCTCGCTGGTGTTCCGCCGGTTCGCCGAGTGATGCACAGCTGGGTCGACGGTCAGCCAGCGGACAGCGTGCCCCTGAAAGATCGCGGCCTGGCGTATGGCGATGGGGTGTTTGAAACCATCGCGGTCAAGGCCGGGCAGCCGGTGCTGCTTGACCGTCATCTGCAGCGCCTCCAGGAGGGCTGCAGGCGCCTTGGGTTAGCCGCAGATCACGGGCTGGTCCGTAGCGAGGTGCTGGCCTATGCCACAGCCCTTGGCGATGGCGTGCTCAAGTTGATCCTGACCCGTGGCGACAGCCAACGCGGTTATGGCATCGACCCCAAGGCCGCTGCGCGCCGTATCTTGCAGGGCAGTCCGCCTGCCGCTTATCCCGAAACCCATGGAACCGACGGCATTCGCCTGTTTGCGTGTGTCACCCGCTTGGCCGAACAACCGCTGCTGGCCGGGCTCAAACACCTCAACCGCCTTGAGCAGGTGATCGCCCGCGCCGAATGGCAGGATGCCGAGCATGCCGAAGGCTTGATGCTGGATACGTCCGGTCGTGTCATCGAAGGTGTGTTCAGCAACCTGTTCCTGGTGCGCAACGGCTTGTTACTAACCGCTGATCTGAAGCGTTGCGGCGTTGCTGGCGTGATGCGCGCCGAGATCCTGGCCCAGGCGCAAGTGCTGGGCGTCCCGGTGGCTGTGGCCGACATCAGCCTCGAACAGTTGCAGCAGGCCGACGAAGTCTTTGTGTGCAACAGCGTTTATGGCATCTGGCCGGTATGCGAGTGCGCTGGGATGAGCTGGTCGGTTGGCCCGCTCACCCGTAAACTGCAGGGCATTGTTCGCGCGCTATTGGATATTTGAGTGATACGAAAACTGGTTGTACTGCTGCTGATCGGTGTGTGCTCGGCGGCTTTGCTGGCGGGCTTTTGCGCCTGGAAATACAACGCTGCCTTGAAACAGCCGTTGCATTTGACCCAGGAGCAATTGCTCGATGTGCCGACAGGGGCGACGCCCACTGGCACCTTCAATCGTCTGGAAGCCGATGGCGTGCTCGACGGTGCCTTCTGGCTGCGTCTTTATTGGCGTTTCAACCTCGAGGGCCAGCCGCTGCACAGCGGCGAATACCGGATGACCCCAGGCATGACCGCCGAAGGCCTGATCGGCCTGTGGCAGCGTGGGGAAGTGGTGCAATACAGCCTGACCCTGGTGGAGGGGTGGAACTTTCGCCAGGTACGCTCGGCCCTGGCTAAGCATGACAAGATCGTGCAGAGCCTCTCGGGCCTGAGTGACAGCGAAGTGATGGACAAGCTCGGCCATCCTGGCGTGTTCCCTGAAGGCCGCTTCTTTCCCGACACCTACCGTTTCGTGCGCGGCATGACCGATGTCGAATTCCTGAAGAAGGCCTACAACCGCCTCGATGATGTACTGGCCCAGGAGTGGAGCAAGCGCGCGCCTGATGCGCCTTACACTGAGCCTTATCAAGCGCTGATCATGGCCTCTCTTGTAGAAAAGGAGACCGGTGTGCCCGAAGAGCGCGGGCAAATTGCCGGTGTGTTCGTGCGTCGCCTGAAGATGGGCATGATGTTGCAGACCGATCCCACGGTGATCTACGGCCTGGGTGAGCGCTACAACGGCAAGTTGACCCGCGCCCATCTCAAGGAAGCCAACCCCTACAACACCTACATGATCGCCGGCCTGCCGCCGACACCCATCGCCATGGTCGGCCGCGAGGCGATTCATGCCGCACTGAACCCGGTGCCGGGCAGCAGCCTGTATTTCGTCGCCCGTGGCGATGGCAGCCATATTTTCTCGGATGACCTGGATGCGCATAATGCCGCCGTGCGTGAATTTCAACTCAAGCGCCGCGCCGATTACCGTTCCAGCCCGGCACCGGCAGCCAAGCCGCTGGACGACGCGGTGCCACCGGTTGACGGACCGGCAGAGCCTGCGCCGGACACCAGCGCCCCGCAAAGCCCGCAATGACTCTGACTAAGGACTGCCTGTGACTGGCTTGTTTATAACCCTCGAAGGCCCGGAAGGCGCCGGCAAAAGCACCAACCGCGACTACCTCGCCGAGCGCCTGCGTGCTGCCGGCATCGAAGTGGTGTTGACCCGTGAGCCCGGCGGTACGCCGCTGGCCGAGCGCATCCGTGAAGTATTGCTGGCGCCGGGTGATGAGCCGATGAATCCGGACGCCGAGCTGCTGCTGGTGTTCGCCGCCCGTGCCCAGCATTTGGCCGAGGTCATCCGACCGGCGCTGGCACGCGGCGCCGTGGTGATCTGCGACCGTTTCACTGACTCCACCTACGCCTACCAGGGCGGTGGTCGTGGGTTGTGCCTGGAGCGTATCGCTACCCTGGAAACCTTCGTGCAGGGCGCTCTGCGTCCAGACCTGACCCTGCTGTTCGACCTGCCGGTGGAAGTGGGGATGGCCCGCGCCAGTGCACGCGGCCGCCTGGATCGTTTCGAGCTGGAAGGCCAGGGGTTTTTCGACGCTGTGCGCGCTGCGTTCCTCGCGCGTGCCAAGGCGGAGCCTGCGCGTTATCACCTGCTCGATGCGGCTCAGCCGCTGGCGCAGGTGCAGCACGCCATCGATGCGCTGTTGCCCACCCTGCTGGAGCGCGCTCGTGGCTGATGCCTATCCGTGGCAGGACGGCCTCTGGCAACAATTGGCCGGCCGTGCCCAGCACGCCCACGCCTATTTGCTGCACGGCCCG
This sequence comes from Pseudomonas sp. R11-23-07, assembly GCF_003852295.1. Lineage (NCBI taxonomy): Bacteria > Pseudomonadati > Pseudomonadota > Gammaproteobacteria > Pseudomonadales > Pseudomonadaceae > Pseudomonas > Pseudomonas sp. R11-23-07. The sequence goes on along the minus strand of NZ_CP027761.1, from coordinate 4,142,192 downwards.
ACAGGCATCGGCAAGCGCGCCCTTGCCGAACGCTTGATGGCCAGCCTGTTGTGCCAGCGCCCGGTCGGCCTGGAAGCCTGCGGCGCATGCAAATCCTGCCTGCTGCTGAAGGCGGGTAGCCACCCTGACAACTATGTGTTGGAACCTGAGGAAGCGGACAAAGCGATCAAGGTCGACCAGGTCCGTGACCTCGTCAGTTTCGTGGTGCAGACCGCGCAGATGGGCGGGCGCAAGGTGGTGCTGATCGAGCCGGTGGAGGCGATGAACATCAATGCCGCCAATGCCCTGCTCAAAAGTCTTGAAGAACCGTCCGGCGACACCGTGCTATTGCTGGTGAGCCATCAGTCCAGCCGCTTGTTGCCGACTATCCGCAGCCGTTGCGTGCAGCAGGCGTGCCCGTTGCCGAGCGAGGCCATGAGCCTGCAATGGCTGGCGCAGGCGCTGCCGGACTGCTCGGAGGAAGAACGCGTCGAATTGCTGACCCTGGCCGCAGGCTCCCCACTGGCTGCGGTGAAGCTGCAGGCCCAGGGCGTGCGCGAGCAGCGTGCACTGGTGGTGGACGGGGTGAAGAAGCTGATCAAGCAGGAACTGTCCGCCACGCAATTGGCCGAAACTGCGTGGAAGGACATTCCCCTGTTGCTGTTGTTCGACTGGTTCTGCGACTGGTCCAGCCTGATCCTGCGCTACCAGCTGACCCAGGACGAAAACGGCCTGGGCCTGCCGGACATGCGCAAGGTGGTGCAATACCTGGCGCAGAAAAGTGCCCAGGACAAGGTGTTGAGCATTCAGGACTGGATCCTCGCCCAGCGCCAGAAGGTGCTCGGCAAGGCCAACCTCAACCGCGTGCTCTTGCTCGAAGCGCTGCTGGTGCAGTGGGTCGGTCTGCTCGGCCGGCGTTAATTTCCGTGGCCAGCGGGTGTATCGTTGGCTAGACACGTTCCGTAACTCAAGTTGTAGAGACCCATGCTCGTAGATTCCCACTGTCACCTTGATCGACTCGACCTCGCTCAGCACGGCGGCTCCCTTGACGCCGCCCTTGAAGCTGCGCGCCAGCGCGGGGTAGGGCACTTCCTGTGCATCGGCGTCAGCGCCGAAAACGCCGCCGACGTCAAAGCCCTCGCCGATCGCTACGCCGACGTGGATTGTTCGGTGGGTATCCACCCGCTGGATCTCAAACCCGGCGAAGCACCGGCCCTGGACTGGCTGTTGGGCGAACTCAATCACCCGCGCGTCGTCGCCATTGGCGAAACCGGTCTGGATTACCACTACGAACCCGAAGCCGCCGACCTGCAGCAGGCCTCGTTCCGCCTGCACCTGCAGGCCGCGCAACAGACCGGCAAACCGGTGATCGTCCACACCCGTGGCGCTCGCGCCGATACCCTGGCGCTGTTGCGTGAAGCCGCGCTGCCCCAGGCGGGTGTATTGCATTGTTTTACCGAGGATTGGGAGATGGCCAAGGCCGCTCTGGACCTGGGCTTCTATATTTCCCTGTCGGGCATCGTTACCTTTCGCAATGCCGACGCGCTGCGTGATGTCGCCCGCCAGGTGCCTGCCGACCGGCTGCTGGTGGAAACCGACTCGCCGTACCTGGCGCCGATCCCCCATCGCGGCAAGCCGAACCTGCCCGAGTATGTGCGTGACGTGGCGGATTATCTGGCAATGCTGCGCGGTGAGTCCTACGAGCGCTTCGCCGAGCAGACCACTGAGAACTTCAGGCGTTTGTTTCCACTGGCCCATGTGGCTTGCTGATCGCGCTCAAATCGCGGGCAAAAAAAACCCGGGTTCTGGGGGGTGAATCCGGGCTAAGACCATTAGGAGTAAAACAAGGGCACACAGTCCGTCGGTACCCAGGTCGACGCGTCACTTGGGGGAGATGTCACGCCGACACTTGAAGTATTGATCACTATCCGATTCAGTCCAGTGTCGATTGGTCGTTTTTTAAACAGATTTGGAATACGCACTCTTCGCTTGAGTTCTCATTGCGCAGGATGCTCGGGTCGAGTGGTGCGTATTGTTTCTGACTGATATCGCCAAAATCGTTGGCGTATTGAAAGTTAAGTGCATAACGGGTTCACATAGGCGTTGCCCAACGACCGTTCAGTCGGGATAATCCCTCGCATCGGGTAAATCGTATCGCCACGTATCAATGGCGCGCGAAACCCTCCCTATTCCGACCTTTGCAGACCTCTTCCTCATGCATAAAGAACCCCGTAAGGTCCGTGAGTTTCGCCGCCGTGAGCAGGAAATTCTCGACACCGCACTCAAATTGTTCCTCGAACAAGGCGAAGACAGCGTCACCGTCGAGATGATCGCGGATGCCGTGGGTATCGGCAAAGGCACTATCTACAAGCACTTCAAGTCCAAGGCCGAGATTTACCTGCGCCTGATGCTCGACTACGAGCGCGACTTGAACGAGCTGCTGCATTCGGCCGATGTCGACAAGGACAAAGAAGCCTTGTCCCGAGCCTATTTCGAGTTCCGCATGCGCGACCCGCAGCGCTACCGCCTGTTTGACCGCCTGGAGGAAAAGGTCGTCAAGGGCCATCAAGTGCCGGAAATGGTCGAGGAACTGCACAAGATCCGCGCCTCGAACTTTGAACGCCTGACCTTGCTGATCAAGGGTCGTATCAGTGAAGGCAAGCTCGAAGACGTGCCGCCGTACTTCCACTACTGCGCCGCCTGGGCGCTGGTGCATGGCGCTGTCGCGCTGTACCACTCACCATTCTGGAGCAATGTGCTGGAAGACCAGGAAGGCTTCTTTCAGTTCCTGATGGACATCGGCGTGCGCATGGGCAACAAGCGCAAGCACAGCGCTGACTTGCCTGGCCCTGAAAAAGCTGGCGAAGCACCCACTGCCTGAGTCATTCATCACGCTGATGGCTCAATGATTTACTGCCAGGCGCAGTACCCTAGGAATATACTCAGGCAAGGATCTTGCTAAAAGCTGATTTATAAGTCAGCTTCTAGCACGCCCGAAATATCCTCTGCCGGAGTGGTTCATGATCGTTGATCGTCAAGGCAGGCGGTTTCGCAATTTGCGGATCAGCCTGACCTCAGCCTGCAATTACGCATGTACCTACTGCGTGCCCAACGGCAAGCGGCTGGTCGCTGCGCAGGACGAACTCTCGGCCCAGGCGATGGCGCGAGGCGTGGCTTATCTGATCGAAGCGGCGGGCATCGACCGCTTGCGCATTACCGGTGGTGAGCCGCTGGTAAGTCCCAAGCTGGAAGCCTTCATGGACGCCGTGGGGCAGATGGGGCTCAGCGATATCAGCCTGACCACCAACGGCCAGTTGCTGGCGCGCAAACTGCCGCTGCTGGTAGACGCGGGTATCCGGCGCATCAACGTTTCCCTCGACACCCTGGATGCCGACGCTTTCCGCAGTATCGCCCGCGGTGGCGACCTGGCCACGGTGCTCGACGGTATGGACCAGGCCCGCGCGGCCGGGATCAAGATCAAGGTCAATATGGTGCCCTTGCGTGGCCAGAACCTGGACCAGGTGATGCCCTTGCTCGATTACTGCCTGGAGCGGGGCTACGAGCTGCGCTTTATCGAGTTGATGCGCATGGGGCACTTGGCGAAGGACTCCAACGCGTTCCTGCAGCAATTCGTCAGCCTGCAACAATTGCTCAGCCTGATCGGCGAACACCACGAATACCTGCAAGCCAATGCGCCCGTCGACGCCACGGCCGTGCGCTATGAAGTGCCGGGCAAGGGCTTCTTTGGCGTGATTGCCAATGAAAGCGTGCCGTTCTGCCGTACCTGCTCGCGCTTGCGTCTGTCCTCCACGGGCTGGTTGCACGGCTGCCTGTCGTCGAGCAACCGTCACTACGTCGGCGACCTGCTGGACAAGCCGCGCCACCAGGCATTGCCGGCGTTGCAGGGGCTGTTGATGAAGGCCCTGGGCGACAAGCAGGAAGTAGCGTTCTCGGGCGGCGCGACGGTGATGAAGATCATCGGCGGCTGATTTGCTCGAATGCCAGTCAGTCAGCGCAGATCCCCCTCCCACATTTGATTCAAGCTGGCGCAGATTCTGCATCTCACGCCCATTCGCCGGTTTTCCGTCACCGGCTTCTGGAGGAATAGGATGCGTAGTCTGGTTTTGTTGCTGGCGTCGTTGGCGCTGAGTGGTTGCATGACCGTCAGCGATATGGCCGAAGGCACCCGCTATCAGATGAGCGACGCCGGCTTGCTCGACCACAGCGATACGCGCCGCACCGCCTCGGTCCGTGTGCAGCCGGATTCCTTTATCTTTATCGCCCAGGGCGCTTTCGTGCCGCCCGGTAGCGCGTATCCGCGACCGAACGTGGTAGCCGAAGAAGCCTTCAACGGCTTCGTCGAATATTTCCCCATGGTGCGTCGCGCCCGTCAGCCTGAAGGCCTTGAGCAGGCCATGGCCGAAGCGCGCGCGGCGGGGGCTCACTACTTGCTGTATTGCCGTTTTGCGGCAGCCGACGACCGTATCGGCAATGCCGATGAGTGGACCGACCAGCAAGCGCTGGACCGCCTTGGCCTGGACAGCGGCGTGATCCAAATCATGTTGATCGAGACCAGTACCCAGTATTTGATTGATACTGCACGTATTCGCAGTCGTGGCGGTTTACTGACGTTCCACGACAACTCGCCACAAGATCTGATCGCCCGGCCCCTGGCCCAGTACGCCCGGAACTTGCTGGGCATGAGTGATCAGTAAGCCTGAGGAGACTTCCATGACCGATACCGCCAAGGCCAACGACCTGTTGGCGCAACTGCCCAAAGGTAAAGGGCCGGCGCCGGTGCATCTGTGGAACCCGGATTTCTGCGGCCATATCGACATGCGCATCGCCCGTGACGGCACCTGGTTCTATCAGGGCACGCCTATCGGGCGCAAACCCATGGTCAAGTTGTTCTCCAACATCATCCGCCGCAACGGCGATGATTATTTCCTGGTGACGCCCGTGGAGAAGGTCGGCATCCGCGTCGATGACGCGCCCTTCGTCGCCGTCACGCTCGAGGTGCAAGGGCAGGGCGAGAGCCAGGTGCTGCGCTTTACCACCAATGTCGACGAACAGATCGAAGCCGGCCCTGAACACCCGCTGCGTGTGGTGATCGATCCGCTCACCGAGGAACCGGCGCCTTACCTGCGGGTGCGCAGCAACCTCGAGGCCCTGGTGCACCGCAACGCGTTCTACCAATTGGTCGAGCTGGCCGTGAGTCGCCCGATAAATGGTCAAAACTGGCTTGGCGTCTGGAGCGGCGGGGAGTTTTACCCGATTGGCCTGGAACCCTGAGATCGGTTTTCCGAGCGTCCTGTAATAATTCGCTTGCTGGGAACGCCGGCTTTCAGGTATCAATTTGTACATGATTAGACATGTTCGATTCGATAAGAAAAAACGCGTCGTTGACGAACTCATCCGCCGTATCGAGGGTGGGGTGATCGCTGACGGTTTCCTGTTGCCCGGTGAGCATCAATTGGCCGAAGAGTTTGCGGTCAGTCGTGGCACGCTGCGCGAAGCACTGGCTGAGCTCAAGCGTCGCAACTACATCGCCACCCAAAGCGGTGTCGGCTCCATCGTCACGTTTGACGGCATGGGGCTCGACCAACGCCACGGATGGGCCCAGGCCCTGGCGGACACTGGCGCGCAGGTGAGCACCGAGGTGCTGCGCTTCGAAGCGGTGACGCGCCCTGACTTGGCCAGCCGTTTCGGCAGCGAACACTTCATTGCCCTCGACCGCCTGCGACGCACGGCCGACGGTACGGCGGTGTCCCTGGAACGCTCGCTGATGCCTGCCACCGGTGACCTGGAAAGCCTGCCCCGCATCGGCCTGATCGACAATTCCCTGACCATCACCCTGGCGGCCTATGGCTATGTAGGCGCTGCAGGCGACCAATGGCTTGGCGCCGAGGCCCTGAGCGATGACGACGCGCTGTTGCTCAGGCGCCCGGCCGGCACGGTATTTCTCAAGGCCTCGCGCACAACCTATGACCGTCGCGAGCGTTTCATGGAGCATGTTGAAAGCTTGCTCGACCCGCTGCACTTTCGTTTGCACCTGCAATTCGGGGCTTCCAAATGACTGCTGAAATTCGCGCGCTTGGCGCTTTCTATGGCCTGGCCCTTGGCGATGCGCTGGGCATGCCCACCCAATCCTTGAGCCGTGAGCAAGTCCGGCAGCGTTTCGGTGCGATCACCGCCCTGCAAGACGCTGGCCCCGATCAACCCATCGCACCGAACATGCCTGCCGGTTCCATCACCGATGACACCGAACAGGCGATCCTGGTCGGTGAGTTGTTGGTGGAAGGCCACGGCACCATCGAACCCAGCGTGCTCGCCCAACGTCTGATCGACTGGGAAGCGGCCATGCGCGCCAAGGGCTCCCAGGATTTGCTCGGGCCGTCCACCAAGCGTGCGATCGACATGATTCTCGCCGGGCACACTCCCGAAGAATCCGGGCGCTACGGCACCACCAATGGCGCGGCCATGCGCATCACGCCGGTCGGCATCGCCGCCGATGTCAGTGACCCGGCGCGGTTCATCCAGGCGGTGATCCAGGCCTGCCAGGTCACCCATAACACCAGCCTGGGCATTGCCAGCGCGGCAGCGGTCGCGGCGGTGGTCTCGGCCGGCATCAACGGCGTAGACCTGGGCGAAGCGCTCAACATCGGCACTCAGGCTGCGCAGCAGGCCGAACACCACGGCCACTGGATAGCCGGCGGACGCATCGCCACACGCATCAGCTGGGCGCGCACCCTGAGCGTCGGCAGCGGCGACAACGCACTGTTCGCCGACTTGCTCTATGAATTGATCGGCACCTCCGTCGCCTCCCAGGAATCGGTGGTGGTGTCATTCGCCCTCGCGCAGCAAGTGGCGTCGGGTGACATGAACGCCTTCGAGGCGCTGTGCCTGGCCGCGAGCCTGGGGGGCGACACCGACACCATCGCCGCGATCCTCGGCGCCATGCTCGGTGCCTGTCTGGGCATGCAGTGCTGGCCGCACGCGATGGTCGAGCAGGTCAAACGCGTGAATGGCCTGGACCTGCAACCGCTGGTGCAAAGTCTGCTCGCGTTGCGTTGAGTCATTGACGCGTTGCCACAACCACAACAATAAAGCATCAGGAGCCCCCACATGAGCAGCCCTTCTTCCGGCCAAGGCGCCGGGCAATTGGAAACGCGCGGCATCGAACCGGTCCCGGAAGACGAGTGCAACGGGCATCCGCTGCAGCTGTTCTGGGTATGGTTCGCGGCCAATATCAGCATCCTCGGTTTGCCGCTCGGCGCCACGCTGGTGGCCTTTCGTGGCCTGGCCATCTGGCAGGCGATCATCGTCGCGGTCCTCGGCGCTGCCGGTTCTTTTGCAGTGGTGGGCATCATTTCCATCGCCGGTCGTCGTGGCCGTGCGCCCAGCCTGACCTTGTCCCGCGCCATCTTCGGCGTACGCGGCAATATCGGGCCGACCCTGGTGTCGCTGATGTCGCGCCTGGGCTGGGAAACGGTCAACACCACCACGGCCGCCTTCGTGTTGCTGTCGCTGTGCTCGATCCTGTTCGGTTCCCCGGTGGAAGCGAAAAGCGCGCCGTTGCTTACCCTGATCTTCATCGGCCTCTTCGTGCTGCTGACCCTGGCCGTTTCCGGCCTGGGCCATGCCACCTTGCTGGTGATCCAGAAATGGGCGACCTACGTGTTCGGCGCCCTGAATATCCTGGTGGGCGGCTTCCTCTGCGCCACCATCGACTGGAGCGCAGTGTTCAATGCCACCCCGGCGCCGCTGAGCGCCATGATCATCGGCGTCGGCACCATGGCGGCCGGCACCGGTATCGGCTGGGCCAACGCCGGTGCCGACATGTCTCGTTACCAGCATCGCAGCGTCAAGGCGGTGCGCCTGGTGGCCTCCGCCGCGTTCGGCGCGGGCATTCCACTGGTGTTGCTGATCACCCTTGGTGGCCTGCTGTCGGTGGGTAACAACGACCTGGCGTCGGCCACGGACCCGATCATTGCAATCCGCGACATGCTGCCGACCTGGATGGCGGTGCCCTACCTGATCACCGCGTTCGGCGGGCTGCTGTTGTCGAATAACCTGTCGGTGTATTCCGCCGGCCTCACCACCCTGACCCTGGGCTTGAAGGTCAAGCGTGTGCATGCGGTGATCGTCGACATCGTGGCGATTTTTGCCGGCTCCATTTATTTCATGCTGATCGCCGACAGCTTCTACGGTCCGTTCATTACCTTCATCTCGTTGCTGGCGGTGCCGATCACCGCCTGGGTGGGGATTTTCGTGGTCGACCTGATTCACCGTCACTACTACAGCCCCACGGATTTGCTGGATGTGAGCCCGAGCAGCGCCTACTGGTATCGCGGCGGTGTGGAGTGGCGCGCGTTTGGCGCGTGGGCGTTGGCCATCGTGCTCGGGTTCAGCTTCACCACCATCGGCACCACCGCCGACAACATCTGGTTTGCCGGGCCGCTGTCCGACTCCTGGCTCGGCCATAACGGCCTCGGCTGGGTCGTCACCTTTCTGGTAGCCGGCGGGGTGTACGCAGTATTGGGCGGCGCGGCCGATCGGCGTGCGGCGTTAGTTGAGAGCCCTAATGTCTAGATTGCTGCACACCGGGCAGGTCATCGTCGACCTGGTCATGGCCCTGGATAGGTTACCGGCGAGCGGTGGCGACGTGCTGGCCAGTTCTGCCAGTTTCGAAGCCGGTGGCGGCTTTAACGTCATGGCTGCGGCGCGGCGCAATGGCCTGCCGGTGGTTTACCTGGGGCGGCACGGCAGCGGCCGGTTCGGTGACCTGGCCCGCGCTGCGATGCAGGCCGAAGGGATCGAGATGGCACTGCCGGCGAGCAGCGGCAAGGACACGGGTTTGTGCGTGGCCCTGACCGAGGCCACCACCGAGCGCACGTTCATTTCCCATCTCGGTGCCGAGGGTGAACTCAGTGCCGAAGACCTGGCCGGCATCGTCCCGCGTGCCGACGATTACGTGTATGTCAGTGGTTACAGCCTGCTGCTTGAAGGCAAGGCGCAGCCGCTGATCGACTGGTTGCTGGCGCTGCCGCGCAAGGTGATGGTGGTGTTCGATCCGGGCCCGCTGGTCAAGGCGCCGGACTCGGCCTTGATGCGCGCGTTGTTGCCGCGTATCGATATCTGGACCAGCAACGGCCCTGAAGCCCTGGCATTCACCGGGGCCATGGATATCGCCGCCGCGTTGCCCGAGTTGAGTCGACACCTGCCGGTCGAGGCGCTGTTGGTGGTGCGCGATGGGCCGAATGGGTGCTGGGTGGGGCAGGTGGGTAACATCAGTCATGTGCCGGGTTTCAAGGTGCGGGCGGTGGACAGCAATGGCGCGGGGGATGCGCATGCGGGGGTGTTCATTGCCGGGTTGGCAAAGGGCTTGAAACCGGCTGAGGCGGCCCGTCGAGCGAATGCAGCGGCGGCGTTGGCGGTGACGCGCTGGGGGCCGGCAACTTCCCCTGGCACTGCCGAGGTCGACGCATTAGTTTCTGAATAAACACACATCAAAATGTGGGAGGGGGCTTGCTCCCGATGGCAGTGGGTCAGCCAGCTCATCTATAACTGACCCACTGCAATCGGGGGCAAGCCCCCTCTCACATTTGAATCTGCGTTCAACCGGCTTTTTTCAGCGCTTCGATCAACTCATCCTTACGCATGGTCGAACGCCCAGGAATATCCTTGGCCCGCGCTTCTTTCATCAGGCTTTCCTTGGTTTGCGTGCCCAGCGACGCGCGGCTGCTGCGAGGCTGTCCCTCGCGACTGGCTGCTGCGCGCTTCGCCGAATCCTGGCGATCCTGGGCCTTCTTCGCCGGTGCTTTGCGTTTGCCGGATCCAGCCTTTTCGCCGCCGCCAGACTGCTTGTTGACGGTGGCCCAGGCACGGGCTTCGGCTTCTTCCTTGGACAGTCCCTTGTGCTCATAACTGTCTTCAATATGAGCGGCCTTGCGTTTCTGTTCGGTGGTGTATTTGGCTTTGCTTCCACGAGGCATCGCTGAAACTCCTTCTGGCCCCAACCGCGGGGCCAGACCAGAAATGAATCACTGAACGGATGGTTCTTCGAGCTTGCGCGCTTCTTCTACACCCGACGCGGTCAACTTGATCGGCAGGTTCAACGAATATTCACCGGCGTCGTCGGTGGTCACATGCCCATCCCTGATCAGCCCGCGGTCCTGCAAGTGCGCCAAGACACTGGCGACTTCTTTTTCGCCGCGGTAGTTGTCCAGCACCTCCTTGCCCAAGCCTTGCGGGTGGGCGTGCAGCAGGCGGGTGAGGACTTCTTTTTCAAGGTTTGTATCGACGTTCATGTGTACCTCTTCACTGGGAAATGATCGGGTGTCCGTCTTGCCGTGGATCTATCAAGGCGCTGGTTGCTTCGGTGCGCCCGGCAGATTCGAGTCGTCGCCTTTATTGATCTTCGGCTCATTGACCGAAGGGCCCATTTTGCCGTTACCGACGGCAGCAGGTGCCTGACGCTGGGTATCGTGGCCCTGGGTGTGAGGGTCGGCACCGTTGGTGTTGTCGATGATCGCGCCGCCATTGGTGTCCAGGCCTGTGCCCATGGAATCCTGGGATTCCTGGGTGGCAGGGCTTGGTGGGGAGCCGACCGGGTCCGTCGTGCCGGTGGACGAAGTCGCGGCAATGGCGCTCAGCGACGCTGCAGACAACAGGCCGGTGAGAGCGAGGGCAGCCAATTTGGAATTTTTCATGAGGGTGTCTCCATATGATTGATGTCCTTACCCTGTATTGGTCAGCCCCTATTTGCGGTTCGTGCCTTGATGGCGACGAACGGTCTTGCGTGACCTGTAAGATTTTGTGTGCCCGTCACATGGAAAATGCGCTGCAATCGGTCATCAAAGCGTCTTAGTATGTGGGCTTTGAACTTGCCCAAGGCGCACCCATGACCATCGAGATTCGCCCCGCCGTACCCAGCGATGCTGCGCAGATTCTGACCTTCATCACGGAACTGGCCGAGTATGAAAAAGCCCGGCACGAAGTGATCGCCAGCGTGGCTGATATAGAGCGCAGCCTGTTCAGCGAGGGCGCCACCGCCCACGGCCTGATCTGCTTGCGCGACGGCTTGCCGATTGGCTTTGCGGTGTTCTTTTTCAGTTATTCCACTTGGCTGGGCAGCAACTGTCTGTACCTGGAAGACCTTTATATCAACCCGGAACAACGTGGCGGCGGGGCGGGCAAGAAGTTGCTGCGCCACCTCGCCAAGATCGCCTGCGACAACGGCTGTGGCCGCTTCGAATGGAGCGTGCTGGACTGGAACGAGCCGGCGATTGCCTTCTACAAATCCATTGGCGCGCAGCCCCAGGAAGAATGGGTGCGCTATCGCATGGAAGGCGATGCGCTGAGGGATTTCGCCCAAGGCTGACAGGTGCCCCGGAGCCGGCCATTCATGGCCGGTTTTTTAATGCGTTTACTCACATTGTGGGACGTAAATTTATATATTGAGATAATTTAAGGTCTGGGTTTATAGTCGCCTGCATCAGCACTCACTGCCAAAAATAAAACAGGTGAAGCGATGCAGGCACAACCGTTGTCCTTACCCGCCGTGCCCGAGCCGACTTACGGCGAGCGCCTCAAGCACAAGGTGGTGATCATCACCGGCGCCGCACAAGGCATTGGCGAGGCAATCGTCGCCTGCTTCCAGGCGCAGCAGGCGCGGTTGGTGATCGCGGATATCCAGGCGGACAAAGTCGAAAAAGTCGCGGCCCATTGGCGCGAGCGTGGCGCCGAGATTGTCGCGCAGGCCGTCGATATCACCTCCAAAGAGCAATGGCAGGCGCTGGTCACTGTGGCCATCGAGCGCTTCGGCCGCGTGGACGTGCTGGTCAACTGCGCCGGGGTCAATGTGTTTCGCGACCCGCTGGAAATGACCGACGAGGACTGGCGCCGCTGCTTCGCCATTGACCTTGACGGCGCCTGGTACGGTTGCCGCTCGGTGCTGCCGCACATGATCGAGCAGGGCATCGGCAACATCATCAATATTGCTTCCACCCATTCCAGCCACATCATTCCCGGCTGCTTTCCCTACCCTGTCGCCAAGCACGGCCTGCTCGGCCTTACCCGCGCCCTTGGCATCGAATACGCAGCCAAGGGTATTCGCGTGAATGCCATTGCGCCGGGCTATATCGAAACCCAGCTCAACGTCGACTACTGGAATGGGTTCCCTGACCCCTCTGCGGAGCGTCAGCGTGCGTTCGACCTGCACCCGCCCAAGCGCATCGGCCAGCCCATCGAGGTGGCGATGACCGCGCTGTTTCTGGCGACCGACGAGGCGCCCTTTATCAATGCCACCTGCCTGATGATCGATGGCGGGCGGTCGGTGATGTACCACGACTGAAGCGTTTTCCAATAACAACAATGAGGTGGTCCATGTTCAAGAAAACACTCGGCGCTGTGGCGCTTGCGATGGCGTTCAGTGGGTTCGTATCCGCTGAGGAAGTGAAGATCGGTTTCCTGGTCAAACAGGCCGAAGAGCCCTGGTTCCAGACTGAATGGGCCTTCGCTGAAAAAGCCGGCAAGGAACACGGCTTTACCGTGATCAAGATCGCCGTGCCCGACGGTGAGAAAACCCTTTCGGCCATCGACAGCCTGGCGGCCAACGGCGCCAAGGGCTTCGTGATCTGCCCGCCGGACGTGTCCCTGGGCCCGGCCATCGTCGCCAAGGCCAAGGTCAACGGCTTGAAAGTAATGGCCGTGGACGACCGCTTCGTCGATGCCAAGGGCAACTTCATGGAGGACGTGCCGTACCTGGGCATGGCCGCCTTTGAAGTGGGCCAGAAGCAGGGCGCCGCCATGGCCGCCGAAGCGAAAAAACGCGGTTGGGACTGGAAGGACACCTACGCGGTGATCAACACCTATAACGAACTCGACACCGGCAAGAAACGCACCGACGGCTCGATCAAATCCCTGGAAGAAGCGGGCATTCCCAAGGACCATATCCTGACCGCCGCGCTGAAAACCCTCGACGTCCCAGGCAGCATGGACGCCACCAACTCGGCGCTGGTCAAGCTGCCCAGCGGCGCAAAAAACCTGATCATCGGCGGCATGAACGACAACACCGTGCTCGGCGGCGTACGCGCCACCGAAAGCGCCGGCTTCAAGGCCGCCAACGTGATCGGTATCGGCATCAATGGCACCGACGCCATCGGCGAATTGAAGAAAGCCGACAGCGGCTTCTTCGGTTCGATGCTGCCCAGCCCGCATATCGAGGGCTACAACACCGCGTTGGCGATGTACGAGTGGGTCACCACCGGCAAGGAGCCGGCGAAATACACGGCCATGGACGAAGTGACCTTGATCACCCGCGCCAACTTCCAGGAAGAACTGACCAAAATCGGCCTCTGGAAATGACCGGCGCGGCCTTGCGTTTCAACGGCATCGGCAAGGAGTTTCCCGGTGTGAAAGCCCTGGCGCAGATCAGCTTTGAAGCGCGGCCGCACTCGGTGCATGCGCTGATGGGCGAGAACGGCGCGGGCAAGTCGACGCTGCTGAAGATCCTCGGCGGCGCCTATATCCCCAGCAGTGGCACGCTGCAGATCGGCGAGCAGACCATGGCGTTCAAGAGCGCCGCCGACAGCATTGCCAGCGGCGTCGCGGTGATCCACCAGGAGCTGCACCTGGTGCCGGAAATGACCGTGGCCGAAAACCTCTTCCTCGGGCATATGCCGTCGCGCTTTGGTGTGGTCAACGGTGGTTTGCTGCGCCAGCAGGCGCTGGCGTGTCTCAAGGGCCTGGCCGATGAAATCGACCCCCAGGAAAAGCTCGGGCGCCTGTCCCTGGGCCAGCGCCAACTGGTGGAAATCGCCAAGGCGTTGTCTCGTGGCGCCCATGTGATCGCCTTCGACGAGCCGACCAGTAGTTTGTCTGCCCGCGAAATCGATCGGTTGATGGCGATCATCACGCGCTTGCGCGATGAAGGCAAAGTGGTGCTCTACGTATCGCACCGCATGGAAGAAGTGTTCCGCATCTGCGACGCGGTGACGGTATTCAAGGATGGCCGCTTTGTGCGCACCTTCGACGACATGGGCACATTGACCCACGACCAGTTGGTGACCTGCATGGTCGGCCGCGATATCCAGGACATCTACGACTACCGGCCACGGCAGCAGGGCGACGTCGCGCTCAAGGTCGACGGCCTGCTCGGGCCGGGCTTGCGTGAACCGGTGAGTTTCCAGGTGCACAAGGGCGAGATTCTCGGCCTGTTTGGCTTGGTCGGAGCAGGGCGTACCGAACTGCTGCGCCTGCTCAGCGGCCTTGAACGCAAGACGGCGGGGCAGCTGGAACTCTGCGGAGAAAACCTGCATCTGCGCTCCCCGCGCGATGCCATCGCCGGTGGTGTGCTGCTGTGCCCCGAGGACCGCAAGAAGGAGGGCATCATTCCACTGGCCAGCGTCGCGGAAAATATCAACATCAGTGCGCGTGGCGCCCATGCGGCATTTGGCTGGCTGTTGCGCGATCACTGGGAGAAGGGCAACGCCGACACGCAGATCAAGGCGCTCAGGGTGAAAACGCCGAACGCCGAACAGAAAATCATGTACCTGTCCGGCGGCAACCAACAAAAGGCCATTCTCGGCCGCTGGTTGTCGATGCCGATGAAAGTGCTGCTGCTGGACGAGCCCACTCGCGGTATCGACATCGGCGCCAAGTCGGAGATCTATCAGATCATTCACAACCTCGCGGCGCAGGGCATTGCGGTGATCGTGGTGTCCAGCGACCTGATGGAAGTCATGGGCATCTCCGACCGCATCCTGGTGATGAGCGAAGGCACCCTCACCGGCGAGCTACCCCGCGAACAGGCGGATGAAGCACGGCTGTTGCAACTGGCACTCCCGCGTACGCGGGCTTGAAGAATACGAGGGGACGGGTATGTCTGAGGTAAAAACTGCAAAGGGCTTCTGGCCGGGTTTCAACCAGCGCAAATTCCTGGATGACTGGGTGATGCTGTTGGCGGCGCTGGGCATTTTCGTGCTCAGCGCACTATTTATCGACAACTTCCTGTCGCCGCTGAACATGCGCGGGCTGGGGCTGGCGATTTCGACCGTGGGTATCGCCGCGTGCACCATGCTGTTCTGCCTGGCGTCGGGGCACTTCGACTTGTCGGTGGGCTCGGTGATCGCCTGCGCCGGCGTGGTGGCGGGCATCGTGATTCGAGATACCGACAGCGTAGTGCTCGGCGTGTCAGCGGCTTTGGCCATGGGCCTGCTGGTGGGGCTGATCAACGGCATTGTCATCGCCAAGCTGCGCATCAACGCGCTGATCACCACCCTGGCGACCATGCAGATTGTGCGCGGCCTGGCCTACATCTTCTCCAACGGCAAGGCGGTGGGGGTGATGGACGAGCGCTTTTTTGTGTTCGGCAACGGCCAACTGATGGGCGTGCCGGTGCCGATCATCATTACCGTGTTGTGCTTTGTGTTCTTTGGCTGGCTGCTCAACTACACCACCTATGGGCGCAACACCATGGCGATTGGCGGCAACCAGGAAGCGGCGCTGCTGGCTGGGGTCAACGTTGACCGTACCAAGATCATCATTTTTGCCGTGCACGGTCTGATCGGCGCACTGGCCGGGGTGATCCTGGCCTCGCGCATGACCTCGGGCCAGCCGATGATCGGCCAAGGCTTTGAGCTGACGGTGATATCGGCGTGCGTGCTGGGAGGGGTGTCGCTGAGCGGCGGTATCGGCATGATCCGCCATGTGATTGCCGGGGTGTTGATCCTGGCGATCATCGAGAATGCGATGAACCTGAAAAACATCGACACGTTTTACCAGTACGTGATTCGGGGTTCGATTCTGCTATTGGCCGTCATCATCGACCGCATGAAGCAACGCTAGATCCTTGCCATATGAAGATCAAAATGTGGGAGGGGGCTTGCCCCCGATAGCGGTGTGCCAGTTTGCCCATCTGTTACTGACAGACCGCGATCGGGGGCAAGCCCCCTCCCACATTTGATCTCCTCTGTATCCAGAGGCAGCTTTTGCCATAATGACGCCGTTTTCGTACTTCCCAATAGGCCCGATATGCTGGAAAACCCCCACACCCCCGTCAAAGACACCGCCCCCACCGGCACCCAGACCCTGCTGCGCGGACTGGGCGTGGTGCAAGCGGTGGCGGCGGGCGCGCGGGATCTCAAGGAGATCGCCCGGCGCATCGGCACCACCCGCAGCACCACGCACCGCCTGGCCAGTTGCCTGGTGGAGGAGCGTTACCTGCGCGTGGTGCCGCAAGTCGGTTACCTGCTGGGGCCGAAGCTGATCGAGTTGGGCTTCCAGGCCCGCGAAGAACTGCCCTTGGTCAACCTGGCGGTGCCTTACCTGGACGAGTTGTCAGCCCTCACCGGCGACACCATCCACCTGGCGATTCGCGAATACGACGAGGTGCTCTACCTGCACAAGAACCCCGGTCGTAACGGACCGGAAATGCGCTCGCGGGTGGGCCATCGCATGCCACTGGCGCGCACCGGCATCGGCAAGGCGCTGATGTTGGATGACGGCGTGGAAGAATGGCAGCGCCTGTACCAAGTCAGCTTGCCGGCGGGGGGCAAGAACCTGCAGTGGCCGCAGCACCCCGAGCAATCCTGGGCGCAGTTCGAGCAGCGCATGCATGAATACGTGGTGGGCGGTTATGCGTTCGATCTGGAAGACAACGAACCGTCGATCCGTTGCGTCGCGGCACCGGTGCGCGATGCCAGCCGGCGAATCGTCGCCGGCATCAGCATCGCCAGTACCGTGCCCTACATGCCGCTGGAGAAAATGGCCGAGCTGATCCCTGTGATCAAACAGGTCGCGGCTCGGCTCTCGGCGGAACTGGGCGCGAAGGCCTGATCAGGCCTTCAGGGTCGCCATGTCGATGACGAAACGATACTTCACGTCACCGGCGATCATCCGCGTGTAAGCCTCGTTGATCTGGCGGATGTCGAGCATCTCGATGTCGCAGGTGATCCCATGCTCGGCGCAGAAATCCAGGACCTCCTGGGTTTCGACAATGCCGCCGATCAGCGAGCCGGCCAGCACCTTACGGCCCAGTACCAGTTTGGCGGCATTGACGGGCGGGTCCACCGGCTCGATCAAGCCGACCAGGATATGCACGCCGTCAAAGCGCAGTACATCGAGGTAGGGGTTCAGGTCGTGCTGCACCGGGATGGTGTCGAGCAGGAAGTCGAAATGCCCGGCGGCGGCTTTCATCTGCTCGGCATCGGTGGACACGATCACATGGTCGGCGCCTTGGCGACGGCCTTCTTCGGCTTTGCTCGCCGAGCGTGTGAACAGTGTCACTTCGGCGCCCATGGCCTTGGCGAACTTGATGCCCATATGGCCCAAGCCGCCCATGCCGAGGATCCCGACCTTATCGCCGGCCTTCACGCCGTAGTGCTTGAGCGGCGAGTACGTGGTGATGCCCGCGCAGAGAATCGGCGCAGCGCTGGCCAGGTCGAGCTTGGCCGGGATCTTCACCACGAAGTGCTCGCTGACCACGATGCTGTCGGAGTAACCGCCCATGGTGTTGCTGCCGTCCACGCGGTCCGGCGTGGCGTAGGTCATGGTCGGGCCTTCGAGGCAGTATTGCTCGAGGTCCGATTGGCAGGCTTCGCAGTGGCGGCATGAGTCGACCATGCAACCCACGCCGACCAGATCACCGACCTTGTGCGCGGTAACACTGGCGCCGACGGCGGTGACCTTGCCGACGATCTCGTGGCCGGGCATCAATGGGTAAACGGCAATGCCCCATTCGTTGCGCGCCTGGTGGATATCGGAGTGGCACACGCCGCAGTAGAGAATCTCGATAGCCACGTCATCGGCACGCGGGCTGCGGCGCTCGAACGACATGGGGGCGAGGGGAGTAGTGGCCGACTGGGCGGCGTAACCGATGGCGGTGTACATGGAGAAACCTCGCAAAAAGCAGTGACAAGTGAGGCGGGCCATTCTCCCTGTCGACCGAATCAGCGGCCATGGCGATTGCTCCGAGTCTCATGCCTATTCGTCCGGGAGTGCCCAGTGTTTGGATGCATCCGCAGCCAGACCTGCGATGATGTTCTCATCCCTTTTTCGCGAAGTTTTTTGCCATGCTGCTGACCCGCCACGTCGACGCCAACGCCACGCTGGTTTCCTTGATTGAGGGGCTTGCGTCCCGCGACGGTTTTTCCCCAACCCATCTGTCTGGCGTGCAAGTGCTGCGCGCCAGTTGCGATGTGGCGCGCGGGCCGCAGATCTACGAGCCGAGCCTGATGTTCGTGGCCCAAGGCAGCAAGGTCGCCTACCTGGGCCCGCGTACCCTGGAATATGGCGCCGGGCATTACCTCATCCAGGCGATGCCCGTGCCGTTCGAATGCGAAACCTTCGCCATGGCGCCCGGCGCGCCGCTGTTGGGCGTCACAGTGGGTATCGATCGGGTGGTGTTGGGTGAGTTGGTGATGGCCATGGGCATGCAGGCCGGGCCACCGCCGGCGGCACAGACGTTGGAGTCGATGAGTTCGGTGGTGCTCGATGACGCCATGCGCGGGTGCGTCGAACGGCTGTTGCAGTGCCTGCACGATCCGCTGGAGAGCCGGATCATGGGCCCGGCGCGGGTGCGCGAATTATTGTTCACCGCCTTGCGCGGGCCCCAGGCCGATGTGCTGCGTGCATTGGTGGAACAACAGGGGCAGTTTTCGCGGATTGCCACGTCCTTGAACCACCTGCATGCCCATTACGCCGAGCCGCTGAACATCGAGACGCTGGCAGGTTATGCGCACATGAGCGCATCGACCTTTCACGAACACTTCAAGCGCTGCACGCTGTTATCGCCGGTGCAGTATCTCAAGCGCCTGCGGCTGCTGAAGGCGCAGCAGTTGTTGCTGGTCGACGGCATGGGTGTGGCGCAGGCGGCGCACAGCGTGGGGTATCAGAGCACCTCGCAGTTCAGTCGCGAGTACAAACGCTACTTCCTGCGCAACCCCGGCGAAGAGCGCGCTGCCTGATTCTCCCTGGCTCAACGGGATCCAAATGTGGGAGGGGGCTTGCCCCCGATAGCGGTGCATCAGTCAGCCAATTTGTGACTGACCCACCGCCATCGGGAGCAAGCCCCCTCCCACATTTTTAATTGATGTCGGCCATAAAAAAGGCTCCCACTTGGGGGAGCCTCGTTTTGGCTTACATATTCGGGTAAGTCGGCCCACCTGCACCTTCCGGTGTCACCCAGGTGATGTTCTGCGAAGGGTCCTTGATGTCACAGGTCTTGCAGTGCACGCAGTTCTGGGCGTTGATCTGAAAGCGTTTCTCGCCGTCTTCTTTAGTCACCACTTCATACACGCCGGCCGGGCAGTAGCGCTGCGCCGGTTCATCGTAGAGCGGCAGGTTGGTGCCGATCGGGATGCTCGGGTCCTTGAGCTTCAAGTGGCACGGCTGTTCTTCTTCGTGGTTGGTACCGGAGATGAACACCGAGCTCAGCTTGTCGAAGCTCAATTTGCCGTCGGGTTTGGGGTAGTCGATCTTCTGGCTGTCTTTGGCCAGCTTAAGGCAGGCGTAGTCCGGCGTGGTGTCGCGCAGGGTGAAGGGGATCTTGCCGCCAAAAATATTCTGGTCGAGCCAGTTGAAGCCGCCGCCGAGGATGGCGCCGTATTTGTGCACCGCTGCGCCGAAATTGCGGCTGGCGAATAGTTCTTCGTACAGCCAGCTGGCTTTGAAGCTGTCGACATACCCGGTCAGCTCATCGCCGCCCTCGGACTCGGCAAACAGGCGGTCGGCCACGGCGTCGGCGGCGAGCATGCCGGACTTCATCGCAGTGTGGCTGCCTTTGATCTTGGCGAAGTTCAGGGTGCCGAGGTCGCAACCGATCAGCGCGCCGCCCTTGAAGACCATCTTCGGCAGCGAGTTCAGCCCGCCCTTGGCGATGGCGCGGGCGCCGTAGCTGACACGCTTGCCGCCTTCCAGGTATTGGGCCAGCACCGGGTGGTGCTTGAGGCGCTGGAATTCATCGAACGGCGACAGGAAGGTGTTGCTGTAGGACAGGTCGACGATCAGGCCGACCACCACCTGGTTGTTTTCCAGGTGATAAAGGAACGAGCCACCGGTGTTCTCGTTGCCCATGATATCCAGCGGCCAACCGGCGGTGTGCACCACCAGGCCTGGCTGATGTTTGGCCGGGTCGATGTCCCAGATTTCCTTGAGACCGATGCCGTAATGCTGGGCGTCGGCGTCGCTGTCCAGGTTGAAGCGCTGGATCAGTTGCTTGCCGATATGCCCGCGGCAGCCTTCGGCGAACAGCGTGTACTTGCCGCGCAATTCCATGCCCGGCGTGTACAGGCCTTCCTTGGGCTTGCCTTCGCGATCGACGCCGAGGTCGCCGGTGATGATGCCACGCACCACGCCGTTTTCATCGAACAGCGCTTCCTGGGCGGCGAAGCCCGGGTAGATTTCCACGCCCAGGTTCTCGGCCTGCTGGGCGAGCCAGCGGCACAGGTTGCCCAGGGAGATGATGTAGTTGCCTTCGTTGTGCATGGTCTTGGGCACAAAGAAGTCCGGAACCTTGGTGGAGGTCTCGCTGCTGCGCAGTACATAGATGTCGTCACGCACCACGGGGGTGTTGAGCGGCGCGCCGAGGGCTTTCCAGTCCGGGAACAGTTCGTTCAGCGCGCGGGGTTCGAAGACCGCGCCAGAGAGGATGTGTGCACCCACTTCGGAGCCTTTCTCGACCACGCAGACGCTGATTTCCTTACCGGCTTCGGCGGCCTTCTGCTTCAGTCGGCAGGCGGCGGACAGGCCAGCCGGGCCAGCGCCGACGATGACCACGTCGAATTCCATGTATTCGCGTTCCACAGGCTATCTCCTACTCAAGGCTCAACAGGCTTTTTTTCTAATGGGTGGAGGTTCGGTACGGCCCTGCAGCAACGGCAAGACCCACCTTTCTCTCTAGGTGGCGCATTATATCTACACCACTGGCAGCGTCCAATACAAACGTTTGTTTGAATTGCCCACAGCCTAGGTAAATCAAAGCAACGCGGCTTATGACTGACCATTTTGCCGTATTGACCAGAATAGGCGTTCCGGTCAATATACGGTCGGTTTTGCGCTTACCGTAGGCAGAGTGCAGGTTTCAAGAGCACGTCCAAAAGCAAGACAGATGACGCGCGCCGTATGCTGGCGCGCAGTTTACACACTGCGATAAAGAATGACTTCTCAGTCACCCCTGACGAACGGTCATCATTTTCCCATCGCCGAGTCATCCGCTGACGTTTTTGGAGGTGCCCTTGTGTGCCGATGAGCATCAACCGCCAGGCTTGCCTAGGCGACTTTCTTTTCACCGGAGAGTAACGAGGAATCCATGAAGGTTCTTGTAGCTGTCAAACGCGTTGTCGATTACAACGTGAAAGTTCGCGTCAAGGCGGACAATTCCGGCGTCGACCTGGCTAACGTCAAGATGTCGATGAACCCATTCTGTGAAATCGCCGTGGAAGAAGCCGTACGCCTGAAAGAGAAAGGCGTGGCGACCGAGATCGTCGTGGTTTCCATCGGCCCGACCACTGCCCAGGAACAGTTGCGTACCGCCCTGGCACTGGGCGCCGACCGCGCCATCCTGGTCGAGTCCGCTGAAGAGCTGACCTCCCTGGCCGTGGCCAAGTTGCTCAAGGCCGTTGTCGACAAGGAACAGCCTCAGCTGGTGATCCTTGGCAAACAAGCGATCGACAGCGACAACAATCAGACCGGCCAGATGCTGGCTGCACTGACCGGTTACGGCCAGGGCACCTTCGCTTCCAAAGTGGAAGTGAGCGGCGACAAGGTTGCTGTGACCCGTGAAATCGACGGCGGCGCGCAGACGGTTTCCCTGAACCTGCCGGCCATCGTCACCACCGACCTGCGTTTGAACGAGCCGCGCTATGCGTCCCTGCCAAACATCATGAAAGCCAAGAAGAAGCCTCTTGAAGTGCTGACTCCAGACGCTTTGGGCGTTTCCACCGCCTCTACCAACAAGACCATCAAGGTTGAAGCGCCGGCTGCACGCAGCGCGGGCATTAAGGTCAAGTCGGTGGCTGAACTGGTCGAGAAACTGAAAAACGAAGCGAAGGTAATCTAACCATGACTATCTTGGTAATCGCAGAACACGACAACAAAGTGCTGGCTCCGGCCACCCTGAACACCGTGGCCGCAGCCGTTAAAATCGGTGGCGACATCCACGTACTGGTAGCAGGTCAGGGCGCTGGCGCCGTGGCTGAAGCCGCTGCGAAAATCGCCGGTGTGAGCAAAGTCCTGAACGCTGACAATGCAGCCTACGCGCATCAGCTACCGGAAAACGTTGCCCCTCTGGTTGCAGAGCTGGGCGCTGGCTACAGCCACATCCTGGCCGCCGCCACGTCCAACGGCAAAAACATCCTGCCACGCGTTGCCGCGCAGCTGGACGTTGACCAGATCTCCGAGATCATCTCGGTTGAAAGCGCCGACACCTTCAAGCGCCCGATCTACGCCGGTAACGCCATCGCTACCGTACAGTCCAACGCTGCGATCAAAGTCATCACCGTACGTGCTACCGGTTTCGATCCGGTTGCCGCTGAAGGTGGTTCGGCATCGGTTGAAGCGGTTGCCGCAGCCCACGACGTTGGCACTTCCAGCTTTGTCGGCGAAGAGCTGGCCAAGTCGGATCGCCCAGAGTTGACGGCTGCCAAGATCGTCGTTTCCGGCGGTCGTGGCATGCAGAACGGTGACAACTTCAAGCACCTGTACGCCCTGGCCGACAAGCTGGGTGCAGCGGTCGGCGCCTCGCGCGCGGCCGTCGACGCAGGTTTCGTACCCAACGACATGCAGGTCGGCCAGACCGGCAAGATCGTTGCGCCGCAGCTGTACATCGCTGTCGGTATCTCCGGCGCGATCCAGCATTTGGCCGGTATGAAAGACTCCAAGGTGATCGTTGCGATCAACAAGGACGAAGAAGCACCGATCTTCCAGGTGGCTGATTACGGCCTGGTGGCGGACTTGTTCGAAGCCATCCCCGAGTTGGAGAAGCTGGTCTAATCCAGTCGCTTCACTTATAAAGAGCCCGGTCTTGTGACCGGGTTTTTTTTGACGTGTGGGAGCACCTCGCCATGCAATTGCGTCCTTTGATCCTGCTGGGCCTTGTGCTGCTGCCGACGTTGTCGCTGGCGGCGGGCAAATGCGAGCGCCTGGTGATCACCGGCAGCCCGGATGCACCGCCCTTGCTGTGGCGCGACCCGCAGGACCCGACCCACCTGATCGGCGCCACCGCCGATGTGTTGCAACAGGTGGCCACGGACCTCGGCCTGAAAATCGACCTGCTTTACGGCGGCAAGCGCTCCCTGGCTCTGGATGAAGTGCGCAGCGGACGCATGGATATGCTCGCCGATGCGCCGTTGAACCTCGGCGAGTTGCAAACCCTCGACTACATACACCCGGCCTTGATGCAGATCGATTACCTGGTCTGGACGCGCAAGGACTCGTCTTTGATCTATAGCACCGCTGCCGACTTGCAGGGCTACAAGGGGGCCGTATCGGAGCGCGCGCGCTTGAGTGCCGGGTTCGAAACTGTTGCCAGCCAGCAATTGACCCTGCAGCGTCTGCCTGGCCTGACGCCGGCGTTCCAGAAACTGTTGCTGGGGGAGGTGGACTATGTGCTCGCCAGCCGCTATTCCGGCATGGCCATGGCCCAGAGCCTGGGTATGAGCGATGACCTGGTGGCGCGCGACATACCGATCGATCAGCCCGGCCTGTACCTGGCGATTTCCCACAATTCCGCCTGCAATGATCCGTGGCTGCGCGGACAGCTGGCCAAAAAGATGACAGAATTGCCCGCGTCCGGTGTGGCGGAAACCGCGTTGCAGCGCAATCTCGAGCGCTGGAAGGCGCAATTGCAACAAGCCGTCGGCACCCCAACAAAGTAGGGATTTTCAGTGACTCTTCGACCTCTTTTCGCGGCCTTTGCCGTTGTCGCTCTGGCGGGATGCGCCACCGATCCTGCGCCGACCGAACAAATGCGCCTGACCCAGCAAGCCCTGGAGCAAGCCAGCGCGGTCGGCGCCAATGCCGATGAATCGACCGAGCTGA
The DNA here is from genome assembly GCF_003852295.1 of Pseudomonas sp. R11-23-07. Lineage (NCBI taxonomy): Bacteria > Pseudomonadati > Pseudomonadota > Gammaproteobacteria > Pseudomonadales > Pseudomonadaceae > Pseudomonas > Pseudomonas sp. R11-23-07. Next base: position 4,118,174 of record NZ_CP027761.1, on the reverse strand, counting down.
AACAAGCCGAAGACAAATTTGCCAGAGCCAAGGCCGACATGGCCGACCAGTCCTACAAACACGCGCGCATGCGGGCCGAACAGGCTGAGCTGGATGCGCGCCTGGCCGAAGCCAAGGTGCTGACCGGCAAGAGCCAGGAGCAATTGAACGTGGTCAACACCCGCATCGCCCGCCTGCGCAAGCAGTTGCAGCTGGGAGAAGCCCAATGAGCCCGACGATGCGTGGTTTGAGCGCTGTATTGCTGCTGAGCAGCGTAGCGTTGGGCGGTTGCGCCAGCCAGCCCACTGGCGAGCAGGCACTGCAACAGGCCAGCAGTGACTTTCAGCGGGTCAAGGAAGACGCCAATGTATTGCGTTTCGCGCCCAAGGATGTAATCCGCGCCGGTGAGTCCCTGGCGCGTGCCGATCGCCTGTCCAGCTACTGGGGCAGCGGCGCCGACGTGGTGCATTACGCCTACCTGAGCCAACGCTACAGTGCCATTGCCCATGAACACACCGAGCAGGGACTTAACGCCGAGCGCCTGGCCAAACTCGAGTTGGAGCGCCAACGCCTGCAACTGGCCTTGCGTGAGAGCAAGCTGGCCAGCGTGCAGCAGCAGGGCAAGTGGGTCGAACAGCAAATCGCCAGCCTGACCACCCAGACCGACCGTGGCCTGGTGATGACCCTGGGCGACGTACTCTTCGATACCGGCGAAGCCGAGCTGCAGAACTCGGCCAACCGCACGGTGTTGAAGATCGTGCAGTTCCTGCAACTGAACCCCAGGCGCACGGTGCGCATCGAGGGCTACACCGACAACACCGGGGGCGAGCACGACAACCTGAACCTGTCCCATGACCGCGCGCAATCGGTGGCGGATGTGCTGATTGACCTGGGCATCGACGAAAAACGCATTCAGGTTGAAGGGTATGGCGACAAATACCCCGTGGAGGCCAATGCGTCCGAACGTGGCCGCGCGCAGAACCGTCGCGTGGAAATTGTGTTCTCCGACGAAAAAGGCCAACTCGGCGCCGCTCGCTGAAGTCTGGCGCAACTCAAAATGTGGGAGGGGGCTTGCTCCCGATAGCGGTGGTTCAGTCAATATGTTCGGTGACTGACACGCCGTCATCGGGGCATAGGTATCTACACAACTTTGTAGCAGCCTAAGTAACCACGATGCGAAGCGAGCCGCTCTTGATCTTGCTTTTGATCTAGGCGCCCCGTTAAACCACGCTGGCCGGAATCCGATAGTGATTTGGGGGGTAGACCGGCAGGGATGCCGGTTTAGCCGCCCCGCGCCATGGATGGCGCGTGGCGGCGGCCCCCCAAATCACTGTCGGATTACGGGCACACCGAGCCTAAGCGAGGTGCCGAGTGGTGGGGCAAGAGCGTTTTGCTTACTTTTGCGCTTTTCAAAAGTGAGACGCCGTAAGGGCGGAACCCTAAGCCGCCGTTACCGCAGCAACGGATATGTACTCGCTCTGATCCAACATCCTGGTCGGCTGTCAGGCCGCCATCGGGGGCAAGTCGAATCGTCGCACCGCCCCTCCCACATTTGGATCGCGCGGCATCAGTCAGATAGCTATAGGCCGCCAGGTCGCCACGGGAGCAAGCTCCCTCGCCACAGGTTCAGGGCTACGCCAAAGTTGTGTAGATACCTATGGCTATCGGGGGCAAGCCCCCTCCCACATTTTTCTGTATACACCTGAAAACTCTGTTCACAACCCTTACAGTTTTTTCTGTCACTCCCGCCCGCGCTCGACTATTGTGGCAACTGTCCCCGTACACTTCTAAACTGTGCCGGTATGTTTCACACAAAAATAAAATACCCGTGAAATCGAGTGCTGCGTCATGACCAATCTGTTGCTCTACCAACGTATCGCCCAGCAACTGGCTGAGGACATCCGGCGCGGTGTGTATCAGCCGGGGGAGCGTGTGCCTTCGGTGCGCAAGATGAGCTCCCAGCTCAACGTGAGCCATGCCACGGTGCTGCAGGCCTACGCCAACCTGGAAGACCAGGGGCTGATCCGGGCGCGGCCGCAGTCGGGCTATTACGTGCACCAGACACCGGCACTCACGGCACCAACGCCGGACATCGCGCGGGTTGAACGCCCAGGGTTGGTCACCCGCAGCAGTATCATCCAGCAAGTGCTGGTCGAGTCGCGCCGTGAAGGTGTATTCCCTCTGGGGGCAGCGGTGCCGAGCGTGGATTACCTGCCGGTCCGGGCGTTGCATCAGCAGTTGGCCAAGGTCACGCGCTTCCAGAGCCCGCGCGCCTTCAGCTACATGTTCAGTCCCGGTTTCGAGCCGCTGCGCCGCCAGGTGGCGATTCGCATGCGCGATGCCGGCGTGGTGGTAGACCCGTCCGAAGTGGTGATTACCCACGGCTGCGTCGATGCATTACAGATGTCCCTGCGCGTGCTGACGCGCCCTGGCGACCTGATCGCCGCTGAGTCACCCACCTACTATGGCTTGCTGCAACTGGCCGACCTGCTCGGCCTCAAGGTCATCGAGATTCCCAGCGACCCGGCCACCGGCATGAGCCTGGAGGCCCTGCAACTGGCTGCCAACCAGTGGTCGATCAAGGCGCTGGTATTGACCACCCGCCTGAGCAACCCCTTGGGCGGCACCATGCCCGAAGAGCGGCAGAAACAGTTGCTGCGCCTGGCCTCGGATTTCGATATTCAAATCGTCGAGGATGATATCTACGGCGAGCTGATGTTCGAACTGGGCCGCACCAAGGCTTTGAAAGCCTATGACCGTCTTGACCGGGTCATCTATTGCTCGAGTTTTTCCAAGACCTTATCCCCCGGCGTGCGCATCGGCTGGATGATCGCCGGTAAGTACCAGCAGGAAATCCAGCGTTTGCAGATGTTCAGTACCCACTCTGCGTGCAGCGTCACACAGATGGGCGTTGCGGCGTACCTGGAGAACGGTGGTTACGACCGGCACCTGCGTTACATTCGCCAGGAATACCGCAAAAACCTCAGCGCTTTCCAACTGGCGGTGCAGCAATATTTCCCCGAAGGCACTCAGATGACCCGTCCGACCGGCGGCTTCATTTTGTGGGTCAGTTTGCCGGGACGGGTCAATACCCAGGAACTGCATGTGCGTGCCCTGCAACAGGGCATCAGTATCGCGCCGGGGCTGATCTTCAGTAATACGGAACAGTTCAACCACTGTATCCGTCTCAATTGCGGCACCCCGTGGAACCGCGAGGCAGAGCGTGCGCTGATGACCCTGGGGATGCTTGCCAGCCAGTTATGCCAGGAGACGGCAGCGGGCCTTTGAGGGGCATAAAAGGGGACAAGATTGATCTCTGTGCTTGTCATGCCACGCACAACAAGCGAGCATATGGCCTTCTGCCGTTAATGCTGTTGGCGATATGACCTCTATTTTTCGCGCTGTCTGGATGGTTGGCTTGATAAGTCTCTGCAACGTCGGCACTGCGCTGGCGGCCGCGCCTGTGACAGACGCCAAGCCTGCTGCAAGCGCCGAGCAGAAGGCCGCTGCGAAAAAGCCGGCAGCGCAGGCGAAGAAAAAAACCGCCAAGGTAAAGAAGCGCGCACCGATTGCGAGCAAGTCCAAGTCTGCCCACGAAGTCGCCCAGACCAAGCTGCCACCGGCACAGTTGGACCTGTCCCTGCCCTCGGACATGGTCAGGCTGTTGCAACCCATCGGCACCATGCCCAAACCCAAGAGCGTGCCGTTATTGCCGCCGATGTTCAGTGAAAAACCGTCCGACAACAGCGCGTTCCAGATCAACGGCCGCTTGCTCAGCAACGAGATGAAGCTGCAGTTGCGCAACGAAGAACGACGTGACGTGGAAGGTGCCGCGCTGGATTTTGAATTCAAGCAATAAACCCACGATCATCCGTGAGCCGCTCCACTGACCACCGGTCGTAGACTGGTCGGTCACTTCTGTTTTGTACGAAAAACCCTTGTTGGACCATTTTAAAACGGCTGTTTAAGGGCGTACTCTAGCCCGGCCATCCCATTGAGTCGTCGAGGACCTGTTGGTCATGAAATGCCGTGAAGGCTGTGGCGCTTGCTGCATCGCCCCCTCCATCAGTTCGCCCCTACCGGGAATGCCCCACGGCAAACCTGCGGGCGAACGCTGCCTGCACTTGTCGGTCGAACAGCTATGCCAACTGTTCGGCCAACCGGAGCGGCCAGCGGTGTGCAGTGATTTCAAGGCAGATATCGAAGTCTGCGGCAACGACCAGGCCGATGCGATCCGCCTGATCGGTTGGTGGGAGCAGATGACGGCGGCTTGATGGGCTTTACTATCGGAACTTCAACAACAAGGAATACAACGATGGGTTCGCTGAAACGAATGGCTGTGGTATGCGGTTTTACGATGATGTTCGCGGGCGCTGCCCAGGCTGAGGATTGGCAAGACGCCAAGAATGAGGACGGCATCAAGGTGTCCCTGAGCGAAGTCGCCGGCTCCAAGTACAAGGCGTATCGCGGTGTGGCTCTGATCAAGGCGCCCGTGGCGAAGATCCAGGCCCTGCAGGAAGATGTCGCTGGCGCTTGCGCGTGGATCCATGAGTGCAAATCCCAGAAACTGGTCGACAAGAAAGGCGATGAGGCCTGGACCTACACCCAGTTCAAGGCACCGTTCCCTGTGACGGACCGCGACTCGTATATCCATGTCACCACCACAAAGGCCGCTGACGGTAGCGTTACCCGAACGTTGCAAGGGGTGCCGACGTACAAGCCGGAAGAAAAAGGCTATGTCCGGGTCGCCCAGGTGGAAGGTTTCTGGAAGCTGGTGCCCAAAGGCGCCAACGAGACCGAAGTGACCTACCAGGTGCACACCGAGCCCGGCGGCAGCGTGCCGTCGTGGTTGGCCAACAAGTTCGTGGTAGAAGCACCGTTCAAGACGCTCAAAGCGCTGAAGGAACACGCCGAGAAGTAAACGCGCCTGATCCGGTGCCTCCTGCCTTGAGTGGAACGTTTGGTGAAGCCTCAAGGTCCAGATAGATGTGAGCCTACACATGGGTTTTATCGAGGAGGCACCGATGCCGAAGTGGAACATTTCTTTCATCAATGACCGTGGCGAACCGGTAGTCGAGCAGTTTGACTGCGATCATGAGCCGACGCTGGAAGAAGCTGCACAGCTGGTGCGCGTGCGTGTGTCGCCGGTATTGGAAAAGTTGGACCTCAACGATCTTGCCGATCGTGTCCCTGATCCCACGGTCAAGAGCTTGCACGATCAAAATGGTATCAAAGACCTCAAGGTCGAACCCTGCGCCTGAATATTCCCTGTAAGCGATCCATGCACCTCTGGTAGAGGTGATAGCTTCGCGTTACTCTGCAATCGAGATCAGCGAATGAATCGCTAAGGTCTGGTCTTGTCAGCTACATGCTTGTTTTCCTGCGGTGTCGTTATTGCCGTGGTGCCCGCGCCAGCAGCGCGCGGGTTTCAGGAAGCACGGAAAGTCTATCCATCAGTCTGAGGAGGACGTTTCATGAGCACAGCCTATCAAGAAGACATCAGCACCAACGTTCTGCGCCGCATGAAAGAAGGCGGCTTTGACTTTTCACGTTTTCACCCCATCGAGTTCTACGCGATTTTCCCGGATGAAGACCGGGCGCGCAGGGCTGCGGGTCGATTTCGCGGAGAATCCCTGAACGCCCAGGTCAGCGCCCGCGACGACGGTGCCTGGTACCTGGAACTGAGCAAAATCATGTCTGCAACGTACGACGGCATAGGAGACTTCGAGCAGGACTTTGAGGCAGTGGTGGAGCCGTTGGGAGGAATTATCGAAGGCTGGGGCGTCAAGCAGGAGGTGCGTGGGTTACCCATGTAGCGTTTATGAGCAACACAGCGTATCGGCTGACCTTTTGGGTCGGCCGATTTTGTTTGGGCTCGGCAAACATGTTCGGAACGTGCACTTTCCTGCACGCAAAAAAAAGCCACCCGAAAGGGTGGCTGAAGGGGAAGATCGAGGAGCCGATCACACGAGCCGGCACGTTACTGGTTGTGCAAAGGGGCTAGCTGTAGGACATGTCCTGTTCAGCTGATGGGCGCGATTATCCGCAGAAGTGCGCGGGCAATGAAATCAACGCTGACTATGCTGTTGATAGTCCAACGCCGCATTACGATGAGGCGTGTGGCAGGGCTGCTGTCATTTCGCGCACCAGGACGGTGCGAGGGGAATTCGGGGTTTATCCAATCCTTTGATTTGAAAGTGTTTATGCCGCTGGCACGGGCCTTGCGAAGGGTCTGTCGTCCGGGTGACAAGGAGTACGGCATGATCCGCACTTATTACGATGAAATGTACGATGGGGCAGGGCAGGTTCGTCCCCATTACCGCGAGTTCGCCCGTTGGCTGGCCGACACCCCTGCCGAACTGCTGGCCCAGCGTCGACGCGAGGCCGATTTGCTGTTCCACCGTGCCGGAATCACCTTCACGCTGTATGGCGACGAGCAAGGGACTGAGCGCTTGATCCCCTTCGACACCATCCCCCGCAGCATCCCGGCGAGCGAATGGCACATGGTCGAGCGCGGCTGCATCCAGCGGGTCAAGGCGTTGAACATGTTCCTCGCTGACCTTTACCACGAACAACGCATCATCAAGGCCGGGATCATCCCCGCCGAACAGGTACTGGCCAACGAGCAATACCAGTTGGCAATGCAGGGCCTGGACCTGCACCGTGACCTGTATTCCCACGTTTCCGGGGTAGACCTCGTACGCGATGGCGACGGCACTTACTACGTGCTGGAGGACAACTTGCGTACGCCGAGCGGCGTCAGCTACATGCTTGAAGACCGCAAGATGATGATGCGCCTGTTTCCCGAGCTGTTCGCGGCCCAGCGCATCGCGCCGATCGACCATTACCCCAACCTGTTGCTCGACACCCTGAAGAGTTCCAGCCCCCTGGATAACCCCAGCGTGGTAGTGCTGACCCCTGGGCGTTTCAACAGTGCGTTCTTTGAACATGCCTTCCTCGCCCGGGAAATGGGCGTGGAGTTGGTGGAAGGCGCCGATTTGTTCGTGCGTGATGACCGCGTGTTCATGCGCACCACCGACGGCCCCAAAGCGGTGGACGTGATTTATCGCCGTCTCGACGACGCGTTTCTCGACCCGCTGGCTTTCAATCCGGCGTCGATGCTCGGCGTACCGGGCCTGCTTGCCGCCTACCGCTCGGGCAACGTGGTGCTGGCCAACGCCATCGGCACCGGGGTGGCGGATGACAAGTCTGTGTACCCATTCGTTACCGAGATGATCCGCTTTTACCTGGATGAAGAACCGATCCTGCAGAACGTTCCGACGTTTCAATGCCGTAAGCCCGACGAATTGTCCCACGTACTGGCCAACCTGCCCGAGTTGGTGGTCAAGGAAACCCAAGGCTCTGGCGGCTACGGCATGCTGGTGGGCCCGGCGTCCACGGCGGCGGAAATCGAAGCCTTCCGCGCACGCATCAAGGCCAAGCCCCACGCCTACATCGCCCAGCCAACCCTGTGTTTGTCCACCTGCCCGACGTTCGTCGAAAACGGCATTGCCCCGCGGCATATCGACCTGCGCCCGTTCGTGCTGTCGGGCAAGGAAACCCGCGTGGTGCCCGGTGGCCTGACCCGGGTGGCGCTGCGCGAAGGTTCGCTGGTGGTCAACTCGTCCCAGGGCGGCGGCACCAAAGACACCTGGGTGGTCGAGGATTGACAGATGTTGAGTAGAACTGCCTCGGATTTGTATTGGATGTCGCGCTACCTGGAGCGCGCGGAAAACCTCGCGCGCATGCTCGATGTCAGTTATTCGCTGTCGCTGATGCCTCAGGACGGGCGCGGCGACGGCCTGCACGAATTGGCCATGCCGCTGTTGATCACCGGCACCCTGGAGGACTACCACGAGCGCCACGGTGAACTGCATGCCGAACGCCTGCTGCACTTTTTCGCCCTGGACGCTGCCAACCCGGCCAGCATCTACAGCTGCCTTGGCGCCGCACGGGCCAGCGCCCATGCAGTACGTGGGCGAATTACCGCCGACATGTGGGAAAACATCAACGCTACCTGGCTGGATATTCGCGATATCGCCCAACAAGGCTTGAGCCGCTACGGCATGAGCCGGTTTTGCGAATGGGTCAAGGAGCGCTCGCACCTGTTCCGCGGCGCCACCTACGGCACCATCATGCGTAACGATGCGTTTCGCTTTATCCGCCTGGGCACCTTCATCGAGCGCGCCGACAACACCCTGCGCCTGCTGGACGCGCGTTATGAAATGGCCGGCGATCAGGCTGCAACGGTCAGCGATGGCACGGCCCACGCCTACTATCAATGGAGTGCGTTGCTGCGGGCATTGTCGTCGTTCGAGGCCTATACAGAGATCTATCGGGATGCGCCGGGCGCCCGACAAGTCGCCGAACTGTTGCTCCTGCGCGCTGATGTTCCGCGCTCGCTACGGGCTTGCAGCGAAGAGATCGACCAGATCCTCGCCAGCCTGCCGGGCCTCAACGGTCGCCCGGCCCAGCGCTTGGCTGCCGAGATGGACGCGCGCCTGCGCTTTACCGCCATCGATGAAATCCTCGAGGAAGGCCTGCACGCCTGGCTGACCGACTTTATCCCCTTGGTCCGCCAGTTGGGCGACGCCATCTACAGCTCCTACCTGGAGGCGGCATGAGACTCTCCATCAGCCACGAAACCACCTACCACTACGAAGACCAAGTGCGGGCCAGCATCCAATATCTGCGCCTGACGCCCCACGACAGCGAGCGTCAGCGTGTGTTGAGCTGGCAGCTTGACCTACCGCGCCCCGTGCGGGCGCAAGTGGACCCATTCGGCAACATCCTGCATGTGCTGACCCTGGACGAACCTCACGACGCCATCATCATCGGCGCCCGTGGCCAGGTGGATATCGATGAATTGAGTGAGGCTGAACACGAGAGCCAGTCGGCCTTTCCGTTCCTGCGCGGCACGCGCCTGACCGAGCCCGACGAAGCCCTGCGCGGTTTTGCCCAGCAACACTGCCACCAGCGTCGCGACCGCACGGCACTGATCGACCTGATGCAGGCGCTGAACCAATCGATGGCCTACACGCCGGGCGCCACGGACGTCGACACCTGCGCTGCCGAGGCCTTCGCCGGCCGCGCGGGCGTGTGCCAGGACCATACCCACGCGTTCCTGGCCTGTGCGCGCAGCCTGGGGATTCCGGCGCGATACGTCTCAGGGTATCTGTACACCGAAGACAGCACGCACCTGGCCAGCCACGCCTGGGCCGAAGCCTGGCTGGATAACGCCTGGTACAGTTTTGACGTGACCAACCAATTGGCCCGGCCGGAGCGGCACCTGAAACTCGCCGTGGGCCTGGACTACCTGGACGCCTGCCCGGTGCGGGGCATGCGCCGTGGGGGAGGGCATGAGCAGATGCATGCCAAGGTGTTTGTCGCGCCGACCCCGGTGGTTTCCGTACAGCAGCAATAATCTTAACTACAACTCACACCCAGTGTGGGAGGCAGGCTGTGTTGTTTCAGGAGGTTTTGCAATGCGGCATGGCCGTGCGCCGGGCCGACTAACTGTACTCAATCCAAAATGTGGGAGGGGGCTTGCTCCCGATGGCGGTGTGTCAGTTACCGATAAGCTGACTGACACACTGCTATCGGGAGCAAGCCCCCTCCCACTTCTGATCTGCGCGAGCCTCAGGGCTGCTGTTTGCGCCCCGCCATATGCTGCAAATACCCCACCAGCAAATCCAACTCATGGTCCGGCAAAACACTGGCCGAGAACGCCGGCATCTTCGCCTGCGGCCAACGTCGCAGGCTCTGCGGGTCACGAATGTAACGCTTGAGAAAATCACCACCGAAATACTCGGTAGGGCTGTACGGGATATTCAAGTCTGGCCCCATCTGCGCATCGCCCGCCCCGTTTAGGCGGTGGCAGGCCAGGCAATTTTTCTGGAACACCGCGAAGCCTTGGTTGATCGGGCTATTTGCGGCCAGTTTCGGATCAGGCAGCAGCGCCGGAAAGCGCTCGGCAACGGTCTGCAGCTGCTTGATGCTGGATATCTGAAACGGCCACTGTTCCGGACTGATATGCCCGGCCTGCGGGTGGGTCCACACCAGGTAGAACGGCCCCGCGCTCGGTTTGCCGTCTCCCAGCGCAGGCCATGGATGGGCCGGGTCTTCCACCGCCAGCCAGGCGCGAGCGCCGGTGTTTTCCAACAGTGGCGCGACGGCGAGTTCGGCGGCAAAACCGTCGAGGGCCACCGCTTGCACATGGCTCGCAGGTTTCAGGCCCGGTAGGAGACTCGCCAAGGGCACTGCGCGGTAGGTCATGGTGCGTTTGTAGGAAACGTCATCGACGATCTGCACCGTCCGCGCATCCGGGTGCTTGAGTAGCTCCGCCGTCTGCCAAGTCTTGCTGGCGTGGTCCAGTTCGATGGTCAGTTGCGCCGCCGAAGCGGGCAGGGTCAGCAACAGCGCGAGCAAGGCGAGGATCGATTTCAAAGGGCAGGCCGTTTCGAGGGGACGGGAGAACTACGATAGCGCAAATCCGCGCGCAAAAAGACAGCCCCTGCAACAGGACGGCTATACGCAATGCCCCGGCAGGTGCTGCCAAACGCTGTAATCCCGATGCTGTGTGCGCACGGAATAATTAGGTCGAGTCGTCACCCGATAACCTTGGTTAAATTGGGCAAGATCAGAATCAGTGTGGTGGCGAACAGAATAAGTCCCGCCTGACGTACTTTCGAATGTTTGAACATGGCTGACTGCCTTTTGTTGTTATTCCTGAACGTCAAATGCGTACCGGTTGATCCAGTATCGCGACCTGGCGTGAAACTTTTCTTACAACCGCTCCAGCAAAACCCGGCAGCAGCTTCTTACAGATTCAACCTTAGAGCCGTCGTTCTTCGGCGCATAGATCCATTTCATATCAGCTAAGCACTTTATCCGCTTAAAACGGCATGAGGCGTAGTGCCATCTTGGCGCCAACCCCGAAGCTAGACAGCTAAAACGATTAACCCAGGGTTTCCCGTAGCTGCCTACCGTTCGTCCGAGCGAGGGGGTCAAAGGCAATGAGCGCATCCGTCATTGAAACCGTGTCAATCGGGCTTAAGGTAGGGGCCTACACCACTGTGGTTCGAGGCCATCATGACCCAAGCTTTGATCTTTGATGCGATACGCACGCCCCGAGGCAAAGGCAAGGCCGACGGCGCCCTGTACAGCGTTAAGCCGGTCAATCTGGTCGCCGGTTTGCTCAGGGCGCTGGCGCAACGCAGCGACCTCGACACCCGTCAGGTGGATGACATCGTGCTCGGGTGCGTCACCCCAGTGGGCGACCAGGGCGCCGATATCGCCAAGACCGCCGCACTGGTAGCGGACTGGGACATCAGCGTTGCCGGCGTGCAGGTTAACCGCTTCTGCGCCTCGGGCCTGGAGGCCGTCAACCTCGGGGCGATGAAAGTGCGTTCCGGCTTTGAGGACCTGGTGGTGGTTGGCGGCGTCGAGTCCATGTCCCGCGTGCCAATGGGCAGCGACGGTGGCGCCTGGGTTCTCGACCCGCAAACCAACCTGCATAGCCACTTCACGCCGCAGGGCATTGGGGCCGACCTGATCGCTACCCTGGAAGGCTTCACCCGCCAGGACGTGGACACCTTTGCCCTACAGTCCCAGCAGAAAGCCGCCAGGGCACGAGCAGACGGATCCTTCAACAAGTCGCTGATCGCGGTGCAGGACCAGAACGGCATTGTGCTGCTCGACCATGACGAATTTATCCGTGGCGACTCCACCCTCGAAGGCCTCGGCAAGCTCAAGCCGAGTTTCGAAATGATCGGCCAGATGGGCTTCGACGCCACCGCGTTGCGGGTCTACAGCCAAGTGGAACGCATCCAGCATGTGCACACACCGGGCAACAGCTCCGGGATTGTCGACGGCGCTGCCTTGATGTTGATTGGCTCCGAGGCCAAAGGGCGCGAGCTCGGCTTGCAGCCGCGCGCGCGGATTGTCGCCACGGCGGTGACCAGCACCGATCCCACCATCATGCTCACCGGTCCTGCACCGGCCACGCGCAAGGCGTTGGCCAAGGCCGGCCTGCGCGTCGAGGACATCGACCTGTTCGAGGTCAATGAGGCGTTCGCTTCGGTCGTGCTCAAATTCATCAAGGACATGGGCATCGACGCCGCCCGGGTCAATGTCAATGGCGGCTCCATCGCTCTGGGCCACCCGCTGGGCGCCACCGGCTGCGCGATCCTCGGCACCTTGCTCGATGAGCTGGAAGTGCGTCAGCAGCGCTACGGCCTGGCCACCCTGTGTGTCGGCGGTGGCATGGGCATCGCCACTATCATCGAACGCCTCTGAGCCTTAGGGAAACTGTCATGACCGACGCCATTCGTTACGAAAAAGGCCAGGACCAGATCGTGGTGCTGACCCTCGACATGCCCGGCCAAAGCGCCAACACCATGAACGCCGCGTACCGTGCGGCCATGGCGGCCACCATTGCGCGCCTGGAGGCAGAAAAAGCCGACCTGGCCGGGGTGATCATTACCTCGGCCAAGAACACGTTTTTTGCCGGCGGTGACCTCAATGAGCTGATCCAGGTCGACACCGCCCACGCCAAGCAATTCTATGACGACGTCGGCGTGCTCAAGGCGCAACTGCGCAGCCTGGAAACCCTCGGCAAACCGGTGGTGGCCGCGATCAACGGTGCGGCCCTTGGCGGTGGCTGGGAGATTTGCCTGGCCTGCCATCACCGGGTCGCGCTGGACGACAAGTCGGTGCAGCTCGGCTTGCCGGAAGTCACCCTGGGCCTGTTGCCGGGCGGCGGCGGGGTGGTGCGCATGGTGCGCCTGTTGGGTCTGGAAAAAGCCCTGCCGTATCTGCTGGAAGGCAAGAAAGTGCGGCCGGCGCAGGCATTGCAGGCGGGCTTGATCGACGACGTGGCGGCAGACCGCGATGAGCTGCTGGCCAAATCCCGCGCCTGGATTCTCGCCCATCCCGAGGCCCGGCAGCCGTGGGACAACAAGGGCTATCAGATTCCTGGGGGCACGCCGTCGAACCCGAAAGTCGCGCAGATGCTCGCCATCTCACCGTCGATTCTGCGCAGCAAGACCCAGGGCTGTTTCCCGGCGCCGGAGAAAATCCTCTGCGCTGCCGTGGAAGGCGCCCAAGTGGATTTCGACACTGCGCACTTGATCGAAACCCGCTATTTCACCGAGCTGGTGACCGGGCAGGTGGCGAAAAACATGATCGGCACATTCTGGTTTCAGCTCAATGAAATCAACGCCGGCCGTTCGCGACCACAGGGTTTTGCACCTTTTGTGACGCGCAAGCTCGGTGTGCTCGGCGCCGGCATGATGGGGGCGGGCATTGCGTATGCCAGCGCCTGTGCAGGGATCGACGTGGTGCTCAAAGACGTCACCCTGGCGGCGGCCGAAAAGGGCAAGGCCCATTCAGCCGCGTTGCTCGAAAAGAACGTCAACCGTGGGCAATTGACCGCCGAGCAGCGCGAAGCCACCTTGGCACGGATTCGCCCTACACAGGATGACGCCGACCTGGCCGGCTGTGACCTGGTGATCGAAGCGGTGTTCGAAGACCGCGAACTCAAGGCCAGGGTAGCGTCCGCCGCGCAACGCGTAGTCGGGGCGGACGCCGTGATCGCTTCCAATACCTCGACCTTGCCCATCAGCGGTTTGGCGACTGCGGTGCCGGACCCGGGCAAATTCATCGGCCTGCATTTCTTCAGCCCGGTGGACAAGATGCCCCTGGTGGAGATCATCAAGGGCGCTCACACCAGCGACGAAACCCTGGCTCGAGGTTTTGACTTCGTACTGCAAATCAAGAAAACCCCGATTGTGGTCAACGACAGCCGCGGGTTCTTCACCTCGCGGGTGTTCGGCACGTTCACCAACGAAGGCATCGCCATGCTCGGGGAAGGTGTGGCCGCGCCGATGATCGAGACCGAAGCGCGCAAGGCCGGTATGCCGGTCGGGCCACTGGCGGTGTCGGATGAAGTATCCCTGAGCCTCATGAGCCATATCCGACAGCAAACCGCCAATGACCTGCAAGCCCAAGGCGAGGTGCCGAAGGCCCACCCTGCGACGGCGGTGATCGACCTGCTGGTCAACGAATACAAACGCACGGGCAAGGCCGCCGGTGGCGGTTTTTATGACTATCCAGCAGGCGCCCGGAAGCACCTGTGGCCAGAACTCAAGGCGCGGTTCGAACAGCCCGGTAAACAGATTTCGCCCCAGGACGTGCGCGACCGCTTGCTGTTTATCCAAGCCATCGAAACCGTGCGTTGCGTGGAGGAGGGCGTGTTGATGTCCACGGCCGACGCCAATATCGGCTCGGTCTTCGGCATTGGCTTTGCCGCCTGGAGTGGCGGTGCGTTGCAGTTTATCAACCAGTACGGCCTGAACGACTTCATCGCCCGGGCGCGCTACCTGGCCGACGCGTATGGCGAGCGGTTTGCGCCGCCGGCGCTGCTGCTGGAGAAAGCCGCACAGGGCGAAACGTTCCGCTGATCAGGCGGTGGAGGGCTTGCTTTGAACAGGTGTTTCAAGGCACGCTCTGGGGTGTTCAATATTCCCATCGCCGTGTCAGGTATTTTTTATGTCGCTACGCGTCTGCATCCTGGAAACCGATATCCTGCGTCCAGGCCTGATCGATCAGTACCAAGGTTACGGGCAGATGTTCAAGCGCCTGTTTGCCAAGCAGCCGATTGCCGCAGAGTTTGTGGTTTACAACGTGGTGCAGGGTGAATACCCGCCGGATGACGAAGCCTTTGACGCGTACCTGATCACCGGCAGCAAAGCCGACTCGTTCGGCACCGACCCGTGGATCCAGACCCTCAAGACCTACGTGCTCCAGCGCTACGAGCGCGGCGACAAGTTATTGGGTATCTGCTTCGGCCACCAGTTGCTGGCGTTGCTGCTCGGCGGCAAGACCGAACGCGCCAGCCAAGGCTGGGGCATGGGCATTCACGACTACACCATCGATGCCAAGGCACCCTGGATGAGCCCGCAAGTGCCGGAACTGACGCTATTGATCAGCCACCAGGACCAGGTCACGACCCTGCCGGAAAATGCCACGGTCATTGCCTCGAGCGAGTTTTGCCCCATCGCGGCGTATCACATCGGTGACCAGGTGTTGTGCTTCCAGGGCCATCCGGAATTTGTTCACGACTATTCCCGCGAACTGCTCGAGATTCTTCAGACAACCCTGGGCGAAAAGGTCTACACCAACGGCGTGGCCAGCCTGGAGCGGGACCACCACGGCGCGACCGTGGCGGAATGGATGATGCGCTTTGTAGCGCACAATGCTAAAGCCAACCCGACCGTTTGAAGCTCGCCCACAGGCTGGTGCAGCCCACCGCAATCAACCCGAGCACTGCAAAATAGCCGTAGTGCCATTGCAGCTCGGGCATGTTCTGGAAATTCATCCCATAAATCCCCGCGACCGCCGTGGGGAACGCGAGGATCGCCGCCCAAGCGGCGAACTTGCGCTGCACCACGCTCTGGCGCGAGGCCTCCAGCAATACGCCGATCTCGATGGTCTGGCTGGCGATATCGCGCAGGGTCGTCAGGTCTTCCATCTGCCGCGTGACGTGGATCTGCACGTCACGGAAATACGGGCGCATGTTCTTGTCGATAAACGGGAAGCTCAACTTCTGCAGTTCCTGGCTGATCTCCACCATCGGCGCCACATAGCGCTTGAGCCGCAACACGTCGCGGCGCAGGCCGTGAAGGTTCTGGATGTCGCGCTCGCTCAGGGAGCTGCACAGCACGTTGCGCTCCAGTTCATCGATCTCGGCGTGGATCGCCTCGCTGACTGGCTGGTAGTTTTCGGTGACGAAATCCAGCAAGGCATAGAGTACGAAATCTTCGCCATGCTCCAGCAACAGCGGACGCGCCTCACAGCGCTGGCGTACAAAACCGTAGGAAGCTGAGTGTCCATTACGGGCGGTGATGATGTAGCCATTGCCGGCGAAGATATGGGTTTCGATAAACTCCAGCTTGCCGTTCTCGCGCACCGGTGAATAGGTGACGATAAACAGCGCGTCGCCGAAGGTTTCCAGCTTCGGGCGGCTGTGCTTTTCCATGGCGTCTTCGATCGCCAGTTCGTGCAGGTTGAACTGGCGTTGCAGGTTGTTCAGCTCCTGGGCACTGGGCTCTTCCAGGCCGATCCACACAAAGTGGCCGGGTTTGGCGGCCCAGGCCGCGCCTTCGTCGAGGGTGATATCAGTGACTTTCTTTCCGGCGCTGTAGACGGCGGCCGCAACGACTCTACCCATGGTGCTGATCACTTCTTATCAAGAGGACAAATGTTGGGCAGCTTAGCCTGAATGGCGTTCCGTAGAGTGATCGTTCCCACGCTCTGCGTGGGAATGCCCCCCGTGACGCTCCGCGTCGCCCTGCGCGCTCCTCAGACCACGCTGCAGGCGTTCAAGCGCTTTGCAGCTCGCGATCCATCTGTGCAATGCACTCATCCATCTGCGCCTGACACGCTTGCATCAACGCCGGAACGTCATCCGCAGTCATTCCGGTAGTAGCAATCGGCGCCAACGAGCGTATGAGCACATCCCCACTGTTCCAGCGATTAAGTCGCATATGCGTGACGTAATGACTGACACAGACCTGCACGATCGGCACACCGGCCGCAATCGCCATATGGAACGCGCCTTTTTTGAACGGCAACAAACCTTTGCCCAGGTTGCGCGTGCCTTCTGGAAACACCCAGATAGACGTGTCTTCGTGTTGCAAGGTGCGGGTAACGGTGAGCATGGCCCGGCGCGCCTTGTGCGCATTGCCGCGGTCGATCAACACATTGCCGGCCAGCCAGAACAACTGGCCGAACAACGGCACCCATTTCAGGCTCTTCTTGGCGATGCATACCGTGCGGTGGGGCACCACGGTGCCGAGCACAAACAGATCGTAGTTGGACTGGTGGTTGGCGATCACCACGCAAGTGCCGGGCTTGTTACGCAGGGAGTCGACATCGGCTTTCACGTTCAGGCGCAGGATCCACATCGCTGGCAGCGCGTAAAGGCGTGCACACAGGCGGCTGTTGTCCGGATTGAACGGCCGGCAGATCCCCAACAGCACGCCCAGTACACCGGCGACTATAAAGTGCAGGCCCATCAACAACATACGTAACAGAAAAAGCATCGACGCGGCTCACCGGGACAAAAGGTGGCGCAGTGTACGGATGTGCACTGTATTCGGCAATTGCCCCAGCAGAGGTAGGAGATAGGCGATGTTTAAGCGCATGTTTCGACGTGCGCCGATAACGCTTGTCTAGAGCGGCCCGGGTTATTTCGGTTTGGATTGTAAGAAAAAGCCCGACTCAAGGTCGGGCTTCGGTACCGCAAGTGTGGGACGTTAAATCAGGTTATGGCCTTGGTCCTGGATGATTGCATCATCCAACGCATCCAGCAGTGCCTTGCGCACTTTCAACTTGGTGTGTTTGTGCGCGTTCATATTGATCTTCTTCAACTGCCGCGCCGCTTCCAGTGCCGCCGCGTGCAACTCTTCCGGCGCTACCACCTTGTCGAGGAAGCCCGCTTGCAGAGCGCCTTGCGGGTCAAACATCTCGGCGTTGATCACCGACCGATGAAACGCCGACTTGCGCAGACGATCCCGCGCCAGCTCGATACCGGCGTGGTGCATGGTCATGCCAATCGCCACTTCATTCAGGCCAATGCTGAACGGGCCTTCCACACCAATCCGGTAATCCGCCGACAGCAGCAGGAACGCACCCTTGGCCACCGCATGCCCAGGGCACGCCACAATCACCGGGAACGGATGCGCCAACAGCCGACGCGCCAGCGTCGAGCCCGACGTGACCAGGCCGATGGCCTCTTTAGGGCCGGCCGTCATCACCTTCAAATCATAACCCGCCGACAGAATCCCCGGCGTGCCCGTGATCACCACCACCGCCCGATCCTTCTCCGCCTGGTCCAGCGCCGCATTGAACGCACTGACCACTGCGGGAGAAATGGCATTTACCTTGCCGTTGCTCAGGGTCAGGGTCGCGATACCGTCTTCGAGGTGGTAGGCAATCAACTCACTCATGACGCGGTTCCTTGTAGGACTTGTTATAGAAGATGCAGCAGACGTTACCCACCACGCCCGCGCGGGTAAAGCGCCGTGACTGACTGCCCAGTCAGGCTTTCGCTCCACACCCGACAGCAGAGCGCCTGGGGCAGGGCACCACAGCCAGCGTAGACCATCCCGAGCCATGCCCGAGATTGGCACAATCACCACCGCGCACAGGCCGTGTTCCGGCATACCCGTCTAACCGCATGAAAATTCTGAAAAAAACCTTTGCCATCAGAAAGGCTTTCGACTACATTAGCGCGCCTCGACAGACTGAACTGGTTTGACGAGATACGGTGAAGTGTCCGAGTGGCTTAAGGAGCACGCCTGGAAAGTGTGTATACAAGAAATTGTATCGAGAGTTCGAATCTCTCCTTCACCGCCACATTCTTAAAACGCAAACCCCTGATTTTCCTAGAGAAAGTCGGGGGTTTGTGGTTTTTGGTACCCGAAAAATGGACCCATGGGACCGCCATGGGACTGGTGCGCTTTTTGGGTGCGTAAGTGGTGGCTGGTTGGCCTGCTACGAGGAGTGAAGTCTAATGTGGTCGGCGGCGCTGATAGGGCCGACGCTTGTCGAGTCCATTGACTCGGGATCTGATTGCTGTGGGTACGCTCCACCTAGATTCATGAGTTATGGAAAATTCACAGGAAGATTCAGCACTCCAAGCTAAGATGAGCTCAATGAAAACGATAACGCTCGTGTCCGGTCGATTAACACCTAAAGCCCTCTCTGTGGGCTTGATAGCGTTTATCTTCCTGGCCTGTGTCATGCTAGTGACCGCAATTGCTTGGCAGTTAAAACAATCGGCGGACGAACGACTGGCAAATGCGAAGATTGCTGCGCATAACATTGTTCGCGCTTCCGAGCAGCAAGCTCAAGACACAATACGTCAGGCTGAAAACATACTCGATAACCTTGTTGAGCGGTTTGAAAACGACAGGCTTGACGCCGAACACATGGCCCGCTTATCCAAAGTGATGGCCAGCAATGTTCAAGCAACCGACGGAATTCAAGGGTTGTTCATATACGACGAACATGGGGACTGGGTAGCGAATTCCTTTTCTTCAAAGCCGGTTGCCAAGAACAATAGTGATCGATCTTATTTTATCTACCACAAGAATCATCCTGGCACGGCCGTCCGTATAGGCGAGGTAATTTTGAGCCGAACCACGGGCGATATGATCATCCCTGTAAGCCGGCGCACCGAGCACAGTGATGGCAGCTTCAGTGGCGTCGTTTTGGCAACGTTGCCAGTTGCATATTTCCAGAGTTTCTTTAACCGGTTGGATGTCGACAAACGAGGAGTAATACTTCTCGCACTCAGTAATGGCGATTTGCTTGCGCGCCGACCAATGATTGACGCGTTAATGACAACTAATATCTCAAAGGGAGACCTGTTTAGTCGGTATTTGATACACAACGACGAGGGCACAGCGACCCTCACCTCTGTCGTGGACGGGGTTGAGCGAGTCTATGCCTACAGCCGTATACAAGGCCTACCCCTGGTCACTGCAGCCGGTTTATCGTTAGATTCAGTATTCGCCACCTGGTGGACGTACGTCTATCAAGCATCGGTTATGGTGGTGCTTATAATTTTTGTGCTGACTAGCCTGGGGTTCCTTTTTTACCGGCAAATTCAACGCGTGTTGGTGGCAGAGGAAGAACTGCGTCTTGCGCATTGCGATTTAGAACATATTGCTAAGACTGATAGCCTTACCGGTTTACCTAACCGTAGGTGCTTCGACTCTACACTCGAAAAAGAATGGTCAAGAGCATGTCGCACTGGGAATAGCGTAGCGCTCATACTTATCGATATTGATTGGTTCAAGCAGTACAACGACCATTATGGTCACGTTCTCGGTGACGAATGCCTGCGGCGAATTGCAGAGCTAATAGGTAAAAACATAAACCGTCCAGCCGACCTCGCTGCACGATATGGTGGGGAAGAATTTGTAATACTGCTTCCAGAAACAGAGCTTTCAGGAGCAGTCAAGATTGCTGAAGAAGTGCGTTCAGCTATAGAGGCTGAAAAAATTGCACATCAGGGGAGTCCGGTTGGCTTTGTCACCATCAGCGCAGGTGTAAGTTCCAACCATCAGCGTGGTGTGAATGCAGCGACTGATTTGCTAGAAAAGGCTGATGGTTTTCTTTATGGCGCGAAGAAAAGAGGGCGCAATCGGGTAGAGCACCAGTCACAGGACGTCTTGGAAACATGAGACATTGGGACGAGAGCTTGAGTGCACGCTGATACTTTAATCGACTGTCCATGTTGCGAGAGCGTTGCTCACTGACATAGCTGGCTCGATTCTCTCAAACGTTGAAGCCTCCAAGAAACCCATGCCGGTTCACTGGATTAATTTGATAGCAACAAACCGGAGGCTCCCATGGATTGCCTGCGGTATGTTGACAATCATGCAATCCACAAGGGAATGGCAATGGTCGATAGGGCATTGGAAACAAGGCTCGCTTGCGAAAACTGGAGTGAGCATCTGCATCGCGTAAACGCCAGCGGCTTTACCGTCATCGAGAACCTGCTCGACCCAGACGTCTGCCAGCGTCTTATCGATAGCTACTGCGAGCCGGACATCTTCAGGTCGTGTATCAATATGAGCAGGCACGGCTTCGGTTCAGGCCAATATAAATATTTTGCCTACCCGCTGCCGTCGATTATCGCCACATTGAGATCCTGTGTTTACCCGCAGATGGTCCCACTGGCCAACTATTGGAACACTAAACTTGGCCTCGAACCTCCCTATCCCGAACGCCACGAAGACTTTCTAAGCCAGTGCCACGACGCCCGGCAAGAGCGTCCCACCCCACTGCTGCTGCGCTACGGTGCAGGAGACTACAATTGCCTGCACCGCGACCTGTATGGAGACATTCTGTTTCCCGTGCAGATGGCTATCCTCCTGTCTGAGCCCAATGACGACTTTAGCGGCGGCGAATTCGTGCTTACCGAACAGCGGCCACGAATGCAGTCCAGGGTCAACGTAGTGCCGCTACGCAAGGGCGATGCAGTGATTTTTGCCGTCAACCGCAGGCCCGTGCAGGGGGCGCGAGGCTTCTACTCCGTATTTACGCGCCACGGCGTGAGCGAGGTCAGAGCGGGGGAGCGGTTTACCCTTGGCATAATATTCCATGATGCGCAGTGATGGAACGGCCAGACGTTCGAATATGAAAGCAAGACTCGGAGTTTTAACGCGGCTCAATAGCGATAGGCTTGTGCAAATTGCGAAGATGGGGGCATTGCCATGGAATGCGTTAAAGACCAAACCACCCAGCCCGTGCTGAGGGCCGAGGACGATCCGCGCTGGAATATTCTCGTCAGCCGCCAGGCTGATGCAAACCTCGATTTCGTCTACGGCGTGCTGACCACCGGGGTTTACTGCAAACCCTTCAGTCCGACCAAGCTGCCTCGGCCGGAAAATATCGTGTTTTTTGACACCGCAGCTGAAGCCGAAAGGGCGGGTTTTCGCCCCTCCAAGCGCGACAGCAGCAACCCAGCGGCCGTCGCCCAGAAGCATGCGGCAGCTGTTGCCGAAGCCTGCCGGCTTATCGACGCATCGGGCGTGGTTCCCAACCTGGGTGATCTGGCCGAACAGGTGGGCATGAGCAGCTTCCACTTCCATCGAGTCTTCAAGAAACTCACGGGCCTCACGCCTAAAGCCTACAGCGTCGCTTCGTTGCGTTCGCGCGTCAGAGACCAGCTTTCGCTCAGTGGCACTATCACCGACGCTCTTTATGAGGCGGGCTATAACTCCAATAGCCGATTCTATGAGGCGTCGCAAAATATCCTCGGCATGAAACCCACCGAGTACCGCGCAGGGGGGGCCAATGTGGATATCAAATTCGCACTGGGCGAAAGCGCGCTGGGCTCGATCCTGGTGGCCAGAAGCGCGCGCGGCATTTGCGCGATTTTATTGGGCGATGACCCCAATGTGCTGGTGGAGAGCTTTCAGGACCAGTTCCCCAACGCCAACCTGATTGGCGGCGACGCCGAGTTCGAGGCGCTGGTGGCCACCGTCGTCGGCTTTGTCGAATCGCCGGGCACCGGTTTTGCGCTGCCGTTGGACATCCGTGGCACCGTATTTCAGGAACGGGTTTGGCAGGCGCTGAGGGATATTCCTGCAGGAACGACCGAGACATACGCCCAGGTCGCCGCGCGGATAGGTATGCCCAGTGCCACCCGTGCAGTGGCTAACGCATGCGGGGCCAATAAACTCGCGGTGGCGATTCCATGCCATCGCGTGGTGCGCAGTGATGGATCTTTGTCTGGCTACCGTTGGGGAGTGGAGCGTAAGCGCAAGTTGATCGAGCGCGAGAAGAGCATGCACGCTGCACACGTTGTCGGATGACTGCACCGGACGGGGGAGGGTGCGTAATGAGGCGATGGAAAGTCTTGGATTCCCACGGCAAACCCGCGCTCAGTTCCAAGCCGGGTCAGTTTGGCGGGCATAAAGGAAGCAAGATCTACGGGCGCCTGGACTGCCCGGCTGCACTACGGGCATTGAGCAAAGGCGGGTATGTGAAGGATCGTGTGTTTTTTATCGATGAACAGACCGCACGATTGGCAGGCTATCGCCCCTGCTTTCGATGCATGCCCGCCAGTTACCGTGAGTGGAAGCTGACAATTGAAGGGCACATAAGGGGGCGTGTGATAACGGAAAATGTGAACCTTAGACTATCGGTGTATCCGCGTTTTCAACTTGATCAAGCACGCAACTTAGCAGGCCAGTACTGTTAAGTAACAGGACAGCCACGATTACGTAAATACTACTGAGGTTCATGGGCCATCCCCTGAAGTCAGCCCATGAAACGTCGCTTGCCAGGCTCAGCGCCCGGCAACTTACTTATTGCGCGGTTTTCAACTTGACCACATCACCGGAAATCTTGGTGGTGTAGCCGTTCAGTACCCAGGCCCAGAACCATTTTTCCTGCACCTGGGTGTTGATCATGGCGTCGCCGCCTTTGGCCTTGATGGCTGCATCCTGGGCGCGGACGAAGCGGCTGTTCTGGCCGATCGGGATAATACCCAGCAGCATAATGCCGGTGGCGCTGGCTTCGCTGTGGCCGAGCACGGTGTATTGGCTGGCGTCGTATTGCTGGGTTTTCATGGCGGTGCCGGTGCAACCTGCCAGGGTGAAACCAAGAACGGCTGCTGCAACTACTTTACTGATGTACTTCACGCGTAACTCCATGGGCTGAATATCGAGATTCAATTCTCGAGGCGCGACACTTTAATCGCTCAGAGGGCGGATTGAAATCAGCGCGCCAAGGTTTCATTTTATGTGGCGACAGTCAGGCCGCCTCCCACAGTTGCCCGCGCTCGGTCAGAGATGCAGCCAGGCCAGGCTACCCAGCACCACGGCCACACCGCCGGCCGAATACGCCATGCGCTTGAGCCATTCCTTGCGCGTGAGCAAGGTGATCGCCGCCAGTGAGATCGCGATCTGAATCGCCGTCATCGCCTGGGCCCAACGATGGTGCTGGTGCAGCGCTTCTTCGGATTTGCGGTCCCATTCCAGCGAGGTGGCTTCAAGCTTCTCGGCTTGTTTGCGCACATCTTCCTTCTGGCTTTTATAACGCTGGATTTCGTCGTTGTAGTGGGCGGCATCCACGCCGGGAATGTGCGTGGCCAGTTCCGCCAGATTCTGGCGGCTGGATTTGGCCTGATAGTAATTCCATTGGTTGGCGGCTTCGGTCTTGATGATGGCCGCGTTGTTCTTGTCCATCGCCGCCTCGCTTTCGCTAGAGCCGGCCTGGTAGCTGAGCATGGCGCCAACGGTGGCCATGATCGCGGTCATCACCGCGATGCGGCTGGCGAAGGTGTCGCCACGGCCGTGGGCATGTTCGGTGGTGTGTTCGAGGTGTTTTTCGTGGGGGCTGGGGACTTCGAAGGCTTCGGACATGGCGGCGTCTACGATGGGGCAGAGGGAGCCTGATTCTTCACCAGTGCGGCTGTCTCAAGCCTGTCGATAACGTCGGATCAGGTGCACGTACACCGCGATATTGATCAACAGCACCAACGCGCCCAGGCCCAGCTGGATCTGCGGCGTGAGCCCGGCCGGATAGATCAGCCTGAGCAGGTAATGTTCGATGAAGCCTGCGCCATAACCGTCCTGCCCGGCCAAGTGGCGCAACAGGTTTTCCCAGCGCGTGAGCGGGCAGGGCAGGTGAAACACCTCGACGGCAACGCCCCAGGCGGCCGCCGGCAGATGCAGCCAGATGAGCGCACGCCATTTGAGTGCCAGCAGCCCGCCGAACAATACGAACAGGATGAAGCACAGATGAAACAGCACCAGGCTGTCGGCGGCTATACGAAAGAGCATTGCAGGCACTTCTGAAGGAAAGCGGGCAGTGTAAGGGGTTGCCCGCGAGCAAGCATGGCCGTTATTGTGCTGAATCCTTTTAGTCCTTCCTCCAGGGTTCTGTTGTGATGAACGCACCGCGTACCGCTGTCCCGATCAAGGCTGTGATTTTCGATATGGACGGGTTGTTGCTGGACACCGAAGGCATCTACACCGAAGTCACGCAGATCATCGCCGAACGCTATGGCCGCACCTATGACTGGAGCATCAAGCAGCACATTATTGGGCGCGGTGCCCAGGACTTGGCGGACTATGTGGTCAAGGCGCTGGACTTGCCGATCACGCCGGCTGAGTTTCTGCAGATTCGTGAACCGCTGATGAGCGAGCGTTTCCCCAAAGCCCTGGGCATGCCCGGCGCCGAGGCGTTGGTGCGGCATTTGAAGGCGCATAACATCCCGATTGCGGTGGGCACCAGCTCGTCGCGCAACTCGTTCGGCCACAAGACCACCTTGCACCGCGAGTGGTTTGGCCTGTTCGACACCATCGTGACCGCCGACGACCCGGAAGTCGGTGCCGCCAAGCCTGCGCCGGACATCTTTCTCACTGCCGCGCGCCGCCTGGGTGTGGCGCCCGAGGATTGCCTGGTGTTCGAGGACTCGCCGTTCGGCGTGACGGCGGCGAAAGCGGCGCACATGACCGCCATCGCCGTGCCCGATGAGGCCATGGCCGACAGCAAGTATCAGCATGCCGACCAGATCATCCGCAAACTTGCGGATTTCGATTTGGCTGCCTATGGCCTGCCGCCCATGTCCTGATTGAACACGGAAAAAATGTGGGAGGGGGCTTGCTCCCGATAGCGGTGTATCAGCCAACTTATCAATAGCTGATCCACCTCAATCGGGGGCAAGCCCCCTCCCACATGGGGTGTGCGGTGTTGCACAGACCTCAGGCGCTGAAGCCTCCGTCGATGGTCAAGCTGGCGCCTGTGATGTACCCGGCTTCCGGCCCGGCAAGGTACGCCACGAAGCTGGCAATTTCCTCCACATGCCCATACCGGCCCACCGCCATCAGCCCAATCAAGCTCTCGGCAAAATCACTGTTCGCCGGGTTCATGTCGGTATCCACCGGCCCTGGCTGCACGTTATTGATGGTGATACCCCGTGGCCCCAGGTCGCGCGCCAGGCCTTTGGTCAAACCGACCAACGCCGCCTTGCTCATCGCGTACGGACCACCACCGCCAAACGGCATGCGCTCGGCGTTGGTGCTGCCGATATTGATCACCCGGCCGCCTTCGCCCATGTGCCTGGCGGCCTCCTGAGTGGCGATAAAGACACTGCGCACGTTGATTGCCAGGGTCTGATCGAAGTCTTCCAGCTTGAACGCTTCCAGCGGCGCGATGGCCAGCACTCCTGCATTGTTCACCAAAATATCCAGGCGCCCGAAGGTGTCGACTGTGACATTGACTGCGTTGCGAATCGCCGTGGCATCGGCGCTGTCGGCCTGAATCGCCAGGGCTTTGCCGCCTGCGCTGATCACGCTGTTCTGCAAGGCTTCAGCCTTGGCGGCCGAGTTGATGTAGGTAAAGGCAACGGCGGCGCCTTGCGCGGCGAGGCGCTTGACGATGGCTGCGCCGATGCCGCGGGAACCGCCTTGAACCAAGGCGACTTTGCCAGTGAGGGTAGATGGGGTCATGTCGATCTCCAAGTAGTTGATGAGCCGAGTATCGACCTCGCCCACCGATACCGGTAGAGCGTGATTGCTATAGTCTGTGTAAACCAAAAGTTTAGAGTGGGCGATATGGAAAGCTTTGGCAGTATCGAATGCTTTGTGCGCAGCGCCGAAGGCGGCAGCTTCGCGGAGGCTGCGCGGCACCTGAGCCTGACGCCGGCAGCGGTCGGCAAAAGCGTGGCCAAGCTGGAAGCGCGCCTGGGCGTCAGGCTGTTTCAGCGCAGCACCCGCCGCCTGACCTTGACCGAAGCCGGCAAGCTGTTCCTCGACGAAGTCAGCGGCAGCCTCACCACGATTCAAAACGCCGTGGCCAACCTGGCCAGCGCCGAAGGCCGGCCGGTGGGCACGCTGAAAGTCAGCATGGGCACCGTATTTGGCAATCGGTATGTGGTGCCGTTGCTGGGTGAGTTCATGCGACGCTTCCCGGCTATCAGCCCGGATTGGCATTTCGATAACCGCCAGGTCGACTTGATCGGCCAGGGCTTTGACGCCGCCATTGGCGGCGGCTTCGAACTGCCTCAAGGCGTAGTCGCGCGCAAGTTGACGCCGGCGCACCGGGTGCTGGTGGCTTCACCGGCTTACCTGGCGCAACGCCCTGCGGTACGTGCGCCCGAGGATTTATCGCGCTGCCATGGCATCCTGATCCGCTCACCGCAAACCGGCCGGGTGCGCTCATGGCAATTGACCCACCGCGAGCGCGAGCACAGTCCCCTGGTGCTCAAACCTGCAATGACCATGAGCGATTCGGAAGCCGCCTGCTGCGCCAGTGCCCAGGGCTTGGGCATTGCGTTGGTCAGCATGCCGATGGCTGTGCCGTTCCTCGACAGCGGTGCGGTGGTGCGAGTGTTGCCGGACTGGTATGTGGACGACGGCAATATCTCCATCTACTACGCCGAGCACAAACTGCTGCCGGGCAAGACCCGGGCGTTTGTGGATTTTGTGATCGAGCAATTTGCCGAGCGACGGTTGGGGCAGCGATTCAGTGCGATCTAGCTGCCCTGCAGTGAACAAAATGTGGGAGGGGGCTTGCTCCCGATAGCGGTGGGTCAGCTATAGATAAGCTGGCTGATACACCGCAATCGGGAGCAAGCCCCCTCCCACAGTTGATCCTCAGTGCCCGAACTTGCCGGGCCAACCGATGACTTTCTTTGACCTGGGCGTTGCATAGGTCCTGATCTTCGACGTCGACAACCCCAACCGCACCAGCGACTCGGCGATGGTCACCGCTGCCGTCACCCCATCTACCACCGGCACCCCGGTGCGCTGGCGAATCTGCTCGTCCAGCCCGGCCATGCCGCCGCATCCCAGGCAGATCACTTCTGCCTTGTCGTCAAGGATGGCCAGTTCCGCCTGGCGCACGATGGCTTGCATGGCGGCCAGTGGGTCTGCTTCCAACTCCAGCACCGCCATGCCACTGGCGCGCACTGAGGCGCAGCGCTGGTACAGGCCGGCGAGTTTCAGCCGGTCTTCGATCAACGGCACTGTGCGGTCCAGGGTGGTCACCACCGAATAGGCGTGGCCCAGGAACATCGCCATGCTGGCCGCGGCCTCGGTGATATCCACCACCGGCACGTTGAGCAATTCCTGCAGGCCTTCGCGGCCATGCTCGCCGTAGCCGGCCTGGATCACCGCATCGAATGGCTGGTCGTAGGCCATTACGCGATCCATTACCGCGATGGCGGCCAGGTAGCTTTCAAAGTTGCCCTCCACCGATTCGGCGCCGAAGTAGGGGGTGAGCCCGACAATCTCGGTGCCCGGCGAAGCCACACTGCGCGCCTGCTGAGCGATGGTTTGTGTGATGGATTCAGTGGTGTTGACGTTGACCACGAGGATGCGCATGGAAGCTCCTTGTTTAATGACTGGCGTTATCGACTGCAATGCTTTCGCCGCTGACATCGGCGTAGAACGGCTGGCGCTTGGCGATCAGCAGGTACAGCAACCCTGCAATACCGGCGCCAAACAGCCAGGAGAACGGCGAGACGCTGGCAAACCCCGGCAACAATGCCAACAGGATGGCGATCACCGCTGCCGGAACGAACGCCGCCACCGCGCGCAGATTCACGCCGCGGCTGTAGTAATAAACGCCCTGCGCGTCTTCGCTATACAGTTGCGGCACATCCACCTGGCTTTTGCGGATCAGCCAGTAGTCAACCATGATCACCCCATACAACGGCCCGAGCAGTGCGCCCAGCCCGGAAAGGAAATATACGATTACCAAAGGGCTGTTGTAGAGGTTCCACGGCAGGATCAGCACCGCCACGGTGGCGCTGATCAGGCCCGCGCGACGGAAGTTCAGGTACTTGGGCGCCAGGTTGCTCAGCACAAACGCCGGTGCGACGAAGTTAGCCATGATATTCACCGCCACGGTGACGATCAGGAAGGCCAGGCAACCGAGCACGAGGAAGAAGGTATTGGGAATGGCGGCGATGATTTCAGTCGGACTTTCGATCACCCGGCCATTGAGCTGGAACTGCCCGCCGCACAGCAGCACGGTGATGGCGGCGAACACCAGGATATTCACCGGCAGGCCCCAGAAATTACCCACCAGGATCGTCCTGCGGCAAGGCGAGGAGCGGGCGAAGTCGCAGAAGTTAAGGATCAGCGTGCCGTAGATCGCCAACCACAGCGCACCTCCGGCAAAGATATTGCGCCACATCTCGCCGCCGCTCAGCGGTTCGCGGATCGACCAGGCAATGTTGCCGCCTGCCTGGAAGTACATCCAGCCGGCCAGCGAGGCCACGGTGAGCAGAATCACCGGTCCGGCAAACCCCTCATAGCGACGTACCATTTCCATGCCATAGGCCAGGATCACCAGTTGCACCAGCCAGATCGCCACGAAACACGCCCAGCCGAGCGATGACAGGCCGAGGATCGCGTTGTGATCATAGTCGGCAAACCCTGGATGAACCGCCGTCAACAACACACGGAAAACCACCGAAGCCAGGTAGGTCTGAATACCGAACCAGGCAATCGCAATCACGGCGCGGATCAACGCCGGAATCTGTGCTCCATGAATACCGAAGCTGATACGGCTGATCACGGGAAACGGCACGCCGGTCTTCTGGCCCATGTACCCCGACAAGTTCATGAAAAAGTACACCAGTGCCGCACCGATTCCCAGGGACAACAGGATCTGCCAGCCACCCAGGCCCAATGCATACAAGCCGATGGCAAATGAATAGTTGGCGATGTTGTGCACGTCATTGGTCCACAGCGCAAAGATGCTGTAGCGCCCCCAGCGACGGCCTTCGATCTTGGTCGGGGCGAGGTCCTTGTTGTGCAGGCGTGAGCTGAGTACCAGCGGGCCGGGGCTTGCCGCCTCGGGATTCAGGGCGGAGGAGGGCGGATCCAGTGCGATGTCATTCGAGAGGCTTGTACGCATTCCGGCAGGCTCCAGCGCATCCGCGCCAAAGCGGCAGATGGCAAAGTGTATGTAGGTTTTGTATTTATTGTATACAAAGCGTATTTCACCTTAAGCCACATGCGTGCCAGTTTTGCAGCGATCAAAACTACGGTTAATTTCGTTTTTATCGCTTATTGAAATAACTGGCTGAATTGAAAGCGATATAAATTGACCGTTCGAACAGCTATTTATTTTTATGGGGAAGGGGGCAGAGTCAGGAGGGCAAAAATAGAGAGGAAAGAAGTGTTACGTTTTGGTGCGATTTATATTGGATTGCACACATAAATGGCACCGATGGTTACAACTATGTGTACATTTTCGTCGCGAACACAAAACAAATGTGGGAGGGGCTTGCCCCCGATAGCGCTGGGTCAGTCACCCCATACAGTGCCTGACACTACGCCATCGGGGGCAAGCCCCCTCCCACAGGTTAACGGTGTCAGGCCTTTGTCTTGCTGATGATATTCCCGGCATGCAGCCCGCATTCCTTCTGCGTGGCTTCCTCCCACCACCAACGACCTTCGCGCTCATGCTGGTTCGGCAATACTGGACGGGTGCAGGGCTCGCAGCCGATGCTGATAAAACCGCGTTCATGCAGGCTGTTGTAGGGCAGCTCCAGCATGCGGATATAACCCCAGATCTCCTCGCTGGTCATTTGCGCCAGCGGATTGAATTTGTACAAGCTACGTTCCGGGGTAGAAAACGCCGTATCGATTTCCAGCGCGGCCACCTGGCTGCGGGTGCCCGGACTCTGGTCGCGGCGCTGGCCGGTGGCCCAGGCACGCACGCCTGCGAGCTTGCGGCGCAGCGGTTCGATCTTGCGTATGCCACAGCACTCGCCATGACCGTCCTTATAGAAGCTGAACAGGCCCTTCTCTTTGACGAAGGGTTCCAGCTTGCTCTGGTCCGGCGAGATCAGTTCGATGTCGATCTTGTAGAACTCACGCACCTGTTCGATGAACCGGTAGGTTTCCGGGTGCAGGCGGCCAGTGTCGAGGCTGAACACCTTGACGTTCTTGTTCAGCTTCCAGGCCATGTCCACCAGCACCACATCCTCGGCGCCGCTGAAGGAAATCCACAGGTCGTCACCGAACTGGCTGAACGCCAGCTTGAGGATGTCCTGGGCGGACTTGTTGGCATAGGTCGTGGCGAGTTCAACGACGTCGAAGGCTTGGTTCATCAGGACGGTTCCTACAGGTCAGTGGCGCTGAGCGCTCTATAGGGGGCGATGGTATCAAAATCTACCCTGCGTTGCGGCGGCGTGCTTGAGTCGCTAGAGTTCGGCAGTCCTTTTGCTCGCTCAACTTGAATAATACGAACGGAGTGTCCTGTGGAAATTGCCTGTCTCGACCTGGAAGGGGTACTGGTTCCGGAAATCTGGATTGCCTTCGCCGAAAAAACCGGTATCCAATCCCTGCGCGCCACCACCCGTGACATTCCCGACTACGACGTGTTGATGCAGCAGCGCCTGCGTATCCTCGATGAGCACGGGCTCAAGCTTGCCGATATCCAGGAAGTGATTGCCACCCTCAAGCCACTGGACGGCGCCATCGAGTTCGTCAACTGGCTGCGCGAGCGCTTTCAGGTAGTGATCCTCTCCGACACCTTCTACGAATTCTCCCAGCCGCTGATGCGTCAGCTGGGCTTTCCGACCTTGCTTTGCCATCGCCTGATCACGGATGAAAACGACCGGGTGGTCAGCTACCAACTGCGCCAGAAAGATCCCAAGCGCCAGTCGGTATTGGCGTTCAAGACGCTGTACTACCGAGTGATTGCGGCGGGGGATTCCTATAACGACACCACCATGCTGGGTGAGGCAGACCGGGGGATTCTGTTCCATGCGCCGGAGAATGTGATTCGCGAGTTCCCGCAGTTTCCGGCGGTGCATACGTTTGAGGATTTGAAGCGGGAGTTTATCAAGGCGTCCAGCCGACAGTTGAGCCTGTAAATTATCTGGCGCGGCTGATAGCCTCATCGGGAGCCGGCCCCCTCTCCCAAGGCCCTCCCAGCCCCGCCTAAATGCCCGCCAGCAACCGCTCATAAGGGATACACAATCCCTCATGCAGGCGTTTGATCATCGCCAGGCTCAGCTTGCGCTTGCCGTTCAACACTTCTGAAACTCGCCCGCTGGGGCCGATGAATGGCTCCAGATCGCGGGCAGTCAAGCCCATTTGTTCCATGCGGAATTTGATCGCTTCCACTGGGTCCGAAGGCGGCATCGGAAAGTGTTCCGCCTCGTACTTCTCAATCAGAACAGCGAGAATTTCCAGCTCGTCACCTTCGGCACTGCCGATGGCCGCTCCCCAAATCTGCTCGACGCGCGCGAGCGCAGCGGCCAGGTCTTCCTGAGAGTGAATAGGTTTGATGTTCATTACACGGTCTCCGCATTGATTGTGTCGTACTGCGCGTGGGTGCCGACAAAGCGGATGAAGCCAAGCTGTCGCTCATAATCGATCGACATGACCACCCGGTACTTGTTGCCACCCACGTTGAATACAACCCTGCCGCTTTTGAGGATGCTTGCAGTCCTGAGCTCGGCCTTGAGTGCCTGTGGTGTTGGGTAAAGGGTCTTTTCCATATGGCGGTACCACTCGACCAAGGGGCGTTTTGCATCGGCAGAAGCCGGGTGGCTTTCCCAGAACCTTCGTAAGGTTGAGAGGGCGATTATTCGCATCGCTCTTTCCTCCCATATTGGGAGATAGTAGGCCCGAGTGGGTGAGCATGCAATCCCTGAAACAAGCTCTGACGATTGAGTGGCATATGTGATCCTTCACAGACGGCGGTGGGCGGCGGAAGTCGGACGCTATCGCGCCGCTCACTGTTGGTCCATTACCGTTCTGATTCAGGTTTTTTCGTGCCGAACTCGCTGCCCTCAGCGGCAGGAGTGGCTTGGGTGCTAGAGGCCTTCCAACGTGTGTAACAACACCTGTACCTTGGTCAGCGACTCCTGATATTCCGCCTCCCACTGCGAGTCCGCTACGATCCCGCCGCCGCCCCAGCAGCACACCTGCGCGTCCTTGACCAGCAAACTGCGGATGGCGATAGAGCTGTCCATTTCGCCGCGCACGTCCAGGTACATCAGCGAACCGCAGTACAGGCCGCGTCGGGTCGGTTCCAGTTCGTCGATGATCTGCATCGCGCGGATCTTCGGCGCACCAGTGATAGAACCGCCTGGGAAGCTGCCGGCGATGAGGTCGAGGGCATCTTTATCGTCGGCCAATGTGCCGGTGACGCTGCTCACCAGGTGGTGCACGTTGGGGTAGCTTTCCAGGCTGAACAACTCGGGTACTTTTACCGAGCCGATACGGCAACTGCGGCCGAGGTCGTTGCGCAGCAGGTCGACGATCATCAGGTTTTCTGCGCGATCCTTGGGACTGGCCAAGAGCTCGGCGGCGTGCGCAGCGTCTTCATGCGGCGTCGGGCCACGAGGGCGGGTGCCTTTGATCGGGCGGGTTTCAACCTGGCGCTGGCTGACCTTGACGAAGCGTTCCGGCGACAGGCTCAGCACCGCGCCACCTTCCGGCAGGCTCTGGAACCCGGAAAACGGCGTCGGGCAGGCCTTGCGCAGCGCGCAATAGGCGGACCATGGATCACCGATGCAGGGCGCGCGAAAGCGCTGGGCGAAGTTGACCTGGTAGCAATCGCCGGCCTCGATATAGTCCTGAATACGCACGATGGCCTGCCGATAGGCCTCGGCCGTCAGGTCCGGTGCCATGGGACCTTGCAACTTGAACGCCACAGGCATGTCGACGACGCCGGCGCTGAACAGGCTGATCAGGCGTTGCCGTTCGCTGTCTGCAAGACCGGGGTGGAACACCAGTTGGCTGGACTGCGCAGCGTGATCGCTGATCAGCGCCCAGGCATACAGCCCGAAGCGCGCGTCCGGCAGGTGCAAGTCGTCTACCGCCAGGTGCGGCATCTGTTCCAGGTGTCGGCCGAAATCGTAACTCAGATAGCCGATCAAGCCTCCGGCAAACGGCAGCTCCAAGCCAGCGGGCAATGCCGCTTCGCCCAAGTGCGTCAGGCTTTTGCGCAAACGTTGCAGGAAATCGCCGCCGCTTTCGTCAGGCTCAACCGCCAACGTCGCTTCAGGCCAGGCGCTGAGCAGGTCATAACGGCCACGCTCGGCCGCCGGGCGGCCGCTGTCGAGCAGCACCGCGCCGGGCGCATGGCGAATCGCCGCAAAATACTCGGCGGGGTTGGCTCGATAGGGCAACGGGTAAACGGAACAGGTCGACATGCGGGGGTGGATCAGCCAGTGGCGCGGGGGAGGGGATTGTAGTCCCCTGTAGGATTTGCTCCTAGAGGGGATGTCGGGGATAGACAGTTCGAAGGCCGTGTCAGCCTTCCACGGGCGGTATATGGCCAAACATCTCTTGCACGAACTTCACCCGTTCTTCCGGCGTTTCGCTCACGCCTGCGGCTTTCAGTTCTTCCAGTCGCGCCTCCACCGCATGGGTGCGCAGAGTCAGGCCGCAGTCGTTGGCGATCTGGATATTCAGCCCCGGCCGCGCGTTCAATTCCAGGATCAGCGGGCCTTTTTCCTGGTCCAGCACCATGTCCACACCGATATAGCCCAGGCCGCACAGTTCATAGCAGCCGGCCGCCAGCTTCATGAAACCGTCCCAGTTGGGCAGTTGTACGCCGTCCACCGCGTTGGTGGTATCGGGGTGTTTGGTGATGATGTTGTTCAGCCAGGTGCCACGCAACGTCAGGCCGGTGGCGAGGTCGACGCCCACACCTATCGCGCCCTGGTGCAGGTTGGCCTTGCCACCGGACTGGCGCGTCGGCAAGCGCAGCATCGCCATCACTGGATAGCCCATCAGCACGATGATGCGGATGTCCGGCACGCCTTCGTAGCTGATGCTCTTGAAGATCTGGTCGGGTACCACGCGGTATTCGATCAAGGCGCGATCGCGGTGGCCGCCGAGGGAGTACAGGCCGGTGAGAATGCTGGAAATCTGGTGCTCGATTTCTTCATGGCTGATGATCTTGCCGGACACCGTGCGATAGCGCCCCTCAAAGCGGTCCGCCACCACCAGGATGCCGTCGCCGCCGGCGCCCTGGGCGGGCTTGATCACGAAGTCGCTGCGCCCGCCGATGATTTCGTCGAGCTTGTCGATTTCCTTCTCGGTGGAGATGACTCCATACATTTCAGGTACGTGAATACCGGCCGCCATGGCCCGTTCCTTGGTGATGATCTTGTCATCCACGATCGGGTACAGGCTGCGCTTGTTGTACTTGAGCACGTAGTCGGCGTTACGCCGGTTGATGCCCATGATCCCGCGCGCTTCCAGGGCCTTCCAGGTCTTCCAGAAGCCGAACATTAGGAGTCAGCCTTCAGGAATGCCTTGAAACGTACCAGTTCGGTCAGGCGGTAGCCGCGATAACGACCCATGGCCAGCATGAAACCCACCAGGATCAGCAGAATCGCCGGGAAGGTGAACACGAAGTAGATCAGCTCCGGCACGCTCATGATGATGTGCGCCAGGGATGCCGCGAACAGCGTGCCGATCGCCACTTTCAGCGCATGGTTGGCGCCGCGCTCTTCCCAGGTGATCGACAGGCGCTCGATGGTCATGGTCAGGATCACCATCGGGAACAGTGCCACCGACAGGCCCCGCTCCAGGCCCAGCTTGTGGCTGAACAGGCTGATGGCGGCAATCAGCACCACCACGAAGGTCAGCACCACCGACAGCCTCGGCAGCATCTGCAGCTTCAGGTGTTCTAGGTAGGACCTGAGCGACAGCCCCAGCGCGGTGATGATTGTAAACAGCACAATCCCGAAACCCAGTTGCGTCTCGCGGAAGGCCAGGGCAATCAGTACCGGGGTAAAGGTGCCGAGGGTCTGCAGGCCGATCAGGTTGCGCAGGATCAGGATCACCAGCACGCCAATCGGGATCATCACCATGATCATGAACGTCTGCTGGGTTTGCAGCGGCAGGCCGTACAGCGAGTATTCGAGGAAGTTGGCGTCGGTATTTTCGTCGGTCAGCTTGGCCAGGCGAATCGCGTTCATTTCGCTGTTGTTCAGGCTGAAGGTCACCATGGCTTTCTTGCCGCCATCGACCGTGATCAGGTTTTCATCGCCGGTCCACCACAGCAGGCGGTCGGCAGGCAGGCCTTGCTCACCGGTTTCCGGGTTGAAGTACAGCCAGTCATTCCCGTTGAAACTGCGCAGCCACAGTTCCGGAGATTGCGGCTGGTCGGCGACGAGGCGAATGGTGTGGACTTTTTCCACCGGTACGTGGGCGATGGACAGTAGCAATTCAACGATCTTGGCCTTATGCGACGTCGACGTGTCGCCCGCCAGCAGCAGTTTCACATTGTCGTCGTTGAGGTTGTTGGTGCGCTTGATGGCTTCGGTAATAAAGGTCTCGACGTCTGCCGAGTGCTGGCGAATCGGCGCGAGCAAGGCTTCGGCGGCGATTTTTTCCGGGCCTTCCACGGCAATGCTGTCGCGGAACGTCGGGCCCTTGATCTTTACCTTTTCACCGCTGTAGCGCTTGGTCAGCACCAGGCGGTAATACAGGGTCTGGTTGCCCTTGGCGCGACGCGCCGACCAGGTGACCTTGCGGTTACCGTCGGCGCGGTTGACGCTCACCCCGTAGTTGTTCGAAATAAAGCTCTCATTGAGGCTGACGAAGTCGCGGCTCAACGGCGGCACGAACATCGAAACCTTCACCGGGTCCTTGGGGTTGGCGACGAACTCGACCTTCGCGTCGATGTTCCACAAGTCATCGGTGGCGTCCTCGGTGACAGGGATGCCCAGCACGAAGATCTGGTAGGCGGTGACCGAAATACCCAGCACCACCAAAATGGTGATCAGGATTTTCAGGTGCAGGGTCAGAGAGCGCATTCGGTTTACTCGGCGGTATGAGCGTCGGCGGCGCAGGCAGGTTTGCCTGCTGCATATTTAAGGCTGGGGTCGATCAGCGCATCAAAGCGCTTGAGCGCTTCGGAGCCGATCAGCAGCGGATATTGGAAGGTGCTGCGGTCAGTCAAGTTCACTTCGATGCTGCGTAAAGCGCTGCCCATGCAGATATCCAGGGCAATCACCGGACGAGCGGTGTACTGCTTGTCCTCCTCAGGATCGTAATCACCGGCACGGCGCTTGATCTTGCTGACGCGGGCCAGTGGCCGTTCGATGGGGTGGGAATGGGCGGCGTCGATGGCCAGGTAGAAGCGTACCCAGGACTCCCCGTTGCGCTTGAAGCGTTTGATATCGCGCGCACTCAGCGAGGCGGTCTTGGCGCCCGTGTCGAGTTTGGCCGCGACTTCCAGGTCGATGCCCGCCAGCTTGGCGTATTCATTCAGGCCATACACGGTCTTCTCGGCGGCAACGCCAAGGCTCGGCAGGGACAGTAGGCTTAACAGTAGGGGGAAGGGCTTGAGTCTCATAATTCCTGAGGCGATGCAGTGCGAAATTCAAGGCGACTGGCATTACTGCGCAAGCTCCCTCGTGCGCCATTTCATCTAGCGATGTCAGGCAAATGCGGCGGGCATTCTAACATGATGCTTTTTTGGCGCCAGCGCTGGCAGGCGGCCATGCTCTTGGATCCACGCCGGAGGTTATTAGACGATTGTCGACAATGTTGATTTATTCTTTGACTAAGTGGGGGTAATTGACTAGTTTTTGCAGCATTGCTTTTAAAGGTGTCGACAATATGCTGGATCAAACGGAATCTCCGCCGGCGCTGTCGGACGAATCCCAAACTATGTCGGAAAACGTCTTCCGGCGAATCCAGGCCGCCATCGTCAAGGGCGAGATCGCCCCAGGCTCCAAGATTTCCGAACCGGAGCTGGCGCGCACCTATGGCATCAGCCGTGGCCCGCTGCGCGAGGCGATTCACCGCCTGGAAGGCCAGCGCCTGCTGGTGCGGGTGCCCCACGTCGGCGCCCGCGTGGTGTCGTTGAGCCACGCCGAGCTGGTCGAGCTCTATGAAATCCGCGAGTCATTGGAAGGCATGGCGTGCCGGCTGGCGGCCGAGCGCATGACCGACGCGGAAATCGAAGAGCTGCGCCAGGTATTGCACACCCATGAACGGGATGCTGCGTTTCAGGCCGGTGTCGGCTATTACCAGCAGGAAGGCGACTTCGATTTTCATTACCGGATCATCCAGGGCGCCGGCAACCGCACCCTGACCCAGATGCTCTGCGGCGAGCTATACCAATTGGTGCGCATGTACCGCATCCAGTTTTCCGCCACCCCCAATCGTCCACGCCAGGCCTTTGCCGAGCATCACCGCATTCTTGACGCGATTGCCGATCGCGACGGTGAACTGGCCGAACTGTTGATGCGCCGGCATATCGGCGCTTCCAAACGCAACATCGCCCGTCACTTTCCGGACGGCGCTCCCCAATAAATAGAGGTGAGTCATGAGTTCCACGAACAACAGCACCCCAGGCCAGCGTTTCCGTGACGCGGTCGCCAGTGAACAGCCGTTGCAAGTGGTCGGCGCAATCAACGCCAACCACGCTTTGCTGGCCAAACGCGCCGGCTTCAAGGCGATTTACCTGTCCGGTGGCGGCGTGGCTGCAGGCTCCCTGGGGGTTCCGGACCTGGGCATCACCGGCCTGGATGACGTGCTGACCGACGTACGCCGCATCACTGACGTATGCGACCTGCCGCTACTGGTGGACGTGGACACCGGTTTCGGTTCCTCGGCGTTCAACGTCGCGCGCACCGTCAAGTCGATGATCAAGTTCGGCGCGGCGGCCATCCACATCGAAGACCAGGTCGGCGCCAAGCGCTGCGGCCATCGGCCCAACAAGGAGATCGTGTCCCTGCAGGAAATGGTCGACCGTATCAAGGCCGCCGTGGACGCGCGCACCGATGACAGCTTCGTGATCATGGCCCGCACCGATGCCCTGGCCGTGGAAGGTTTGGAATCCGCCCTGGAGCGCGCCGCTGCGTGCATCGAGGCCGGTGCCGACATGGTGTTCCCGGAAGCCATCACTGAACTTGAGATGTACAAGCTGTTCGCCTCGCGGGTGAAAGCGCCGATCCTGGCCAACATCACCGAATTCGGCGCGACCCCGCTGTTCACCACCGAACAGTTGAAATCTGCCGATGTTTCCATCGTGCTGTACCCGCTCTCGGCCTTCCGCGCCATGAACAAGGCTGCCGAGAACGTCTACACCGCGATCCGCCGCGACGGTACGCAACAGAACGTGATCGACACCATGCAAACCCGCATGGAGCTTTACGATCGTATCGACTACCACACCTTCGAGCAGAAGCTCGACGCGCTGTTTGCCGCGAAGAAGTAGCAAGCGCGCCTCCTTGAATAACGACAAAATTGGAGAAGAACCATGGCTGAAGCAAAAGTATTGAGTGGTGCCGGCCTGCGTGGCCAGGTGGCCGGGCAGACCGCACTGTCGACCGTCGGCCAGGCCGGCGCCGGCTTGACCTATCGCGGCTATGACGTGCGTGAACTGGCCGCCGATGCGCAATTTGAAGAAGTCGCCTACCTGCTGCTGTACGGCGAACTGCCGACCAGCGCCGAACTGGCGGCCTACAGCGCCAGGCTGAGCCAGCTGCGCGACTTGCCGCAAGCGTTGAAGGAAGTGCTGGAACGCATCCCCGCCGACGCCCACCCGATGGACGTGATGCGCACCGGTTGCTCGTTCCTGGGCAATATCGAGCCGGAAAAAGACTTCAGCGTGCAGCGTGACGTCACCGACCGTCTGCTCGCGGCGTTCCCGGCGATCATGTGCTACTGGTACCGCTTCAGCCACGACGGCAAGCGCATCGACTGCGTCACCGACGAGCCAACCATCGGTGGGCACTTCCTGCACCTGCTGCATGGCAAGAAGCCGAGCGATCTGCACGTCAAAGTGATGAACGTGTCGTTGATCCTCTACGCCGAGCACGAATTCAACGCCTCGACCTTCACCGCCCGGGTGTGTGCGTCGACCTTGTCCGACCTGTATTCCTGCGTCACCGCCGCCATCGGTTCCCTGCGCGGCCCGCTGCACGGCGGTGCCAACGAAGCGGCGATGGAGATGATCGAGCGTTTCGGTTCGGCCGAAGAAGCCGTCGAAGGCACCCTCGGCATGCTGGCGCGCAAGGACAAGATCATGGGCTTTGGCCACGCCATCTACAAAGACAACGACCCGCGCAATGAAGTGATCAAGGGTTGGTCGAAAAAACTCGCTGACGAAGTGGGCGACACGGTGTTGTTTGCGGTTTCCGAAGCCATCGACAAGACCATGTGGCAGCAGAAGAAGCTGTTCCCCAACGCCGATTTCTACCATGCCTCGGCGTACCACTTCATGGGCATCCCAACCAAGCTGTTCACGCCGATCTTCGTTTGTTCGCGGCTCACCGGCTGGGCGGCGCATGTGTTCGAGCAACGCGCCAACAACCGCATCATCCGTCCAAGCGCCGAGTACACCGGCGTTGAGCAGCGCAAGTTCGTGCCAATCGAACGTCGCTGAATGAGGAGGCCGACGGTCCTGAAGTGGTAACCGAATCAAATGTGGGAGGGGGCTTGCCCCCGATAGCAATCTGTCAGTTGATACAGCCGGCACTGAACCACCGCTATCGGGGGCAAGCCCCCTCCCACACTTTGATCGCATTCCATTCTGGATCGGCGCAGGTCTTCCTTTGTAATCACCGTGACCGAGTCCTGACGATGAACACTGAATTTCGCAAACCGCTTCCCGGCAGCCGCCTGGATTACTTCGACGCCCGCGCGGTTGTCGAGGCAATCACTCCCGGCGCCTACGCCACCTTGCCGTATACCTCCCGCGTACTCGCGGAAAACCTGGTGCGTCGTTGCGACCCGGCCAGCCTCAATGCCTCCCTGAGCCAGTTGATCGAGCGCAAGCGTGACCTCGATTTCCCATGGTTCCCGGCCCGCGTGGTGTGCCATGACATCCTCGGCCAGACCGCCCTGGTAGACCTCGCCGGCCTGCGCGACGCCATCGCCCTGCAAGGCGGCGATCCGGCGCAGGTCAACCCGGTGGTGCCGACCCAGTTGATCGTCGACCACTCCTTGGCCGTCGAAGCCGGTGGCGCCGATCCGCAGGCGTTCGAAAAAAATCGCGCCATCGAAGACCGCCGCAACGAAGATCGCTTCCATTTTATCGAGTGGACCAAGAAGGCCTTCAAGAACGTCGACGTGATCCCGCCCGGCAACGGCATCATGCACCAGATCAATCTGGAGAAAATGTCGCCGGTGATTCAGGTGCGCGACGGTGTGGCCTTCCCGGACACCTGCGTCGGCACTGACAGCCACACCCCGCATGTGGATGCCCTGGGCG
Organism: Pseudomonas sp. R11-23-07; assembly: GCF_003852295.1. Classification (NCBI taxonomy): domain Bacteria; kingdom Pseudomonadati; phylum Pseudomonadota; class Gammaproteobacteria; order Pseudomonadales; family Pseudomonadaceae; genus Pseudomonas; species Pseudomonas sp. R11-23-07. Next base: position 4,077,446 of record NZ_CP027761.1, on the reverse strand, counting down.
TGATCGCCATCGGGGTCGGCGGCCTTGAAGCCGAAAGCGTGATGCTCGGGCGTGCCTCGTGGATGCGCCTGCCGGAAAGCGTCGGCGTGGAGCTGACCGGCAAGCTGCAGCCGGGCATCACCGCCACCGACATGGTGCTGGCGCTGACCGAGTTCCTGCGCCAACAGAAAGTCGTCGGTGCGTGGTTGGAGTTCTTCGGTGAAGGCGCTTCGGCCCTGACCCTGGGCGACCGCGCGACCATCTCCAACATGGCCCCGGAATACGGCGCCACTGCAGCGATGTTCTACATTGACCAGCAGACGATCGCCTACCTGAAGCTCACCGGTCGCGAAGAGGAACAGGTCGCTCTGGTGGAACAGTACGCACGCCACACCGGGCTGTGGGCTGACGAGCTGAAAGGCGCGCAATACGAGCGCGGCCTGAGGTTCGACCTGTCCAGCGTGGTGCGCAACATGGCGGGCCCGAGCAACCCTCACGCCCGTGTCGCCACCCGTGACCTGGCGGCCAAAGGCATCAGCGGCCAGTGGGACGACGTACCGGGGCAAATGCCCGACGGCGCCGTGATCATTGCCGCCATCACCAGTTGCACCAACACCAGCAACCCGCGCAACGTGATCGCCGCCGGCCTGCTGGCGCGCAACGCCAACCGGCTCGGGCTGACGCGCAAGCCGTGGGTCAAGTCGTCCCTGGCGCCGGGTTCGAAAACCGTGGCCATGTACCTGGAAGAAGCGGGCCTGGGGCATGAGCTGGAAAAACTCGGTTTTGGGGTGGTGGCCTTCGCGTGCACGACCTGCAACGGCATGTCCGGTGCGCTCGACCCGGTGATCCAGCAGGAAATCATCGACCGCGACCTCTACGCCACCGCTGTGCTGTCAGGTAACCGCAACTTCGACGGGCGTATTCATCCGTACGCCAAGCAGGCCTTCCTCGCTTCGCCGCCGCTGGTAGTGGCCTATGCGATTGCCGGCACCATTCGTTTCGATATCGAGAAAGACGTGCTGGGGCTCGACGTCGACGGCAAGGAAATCCGCCTGCAGGACATCTGGCCGAGCGACGAAGAAATCGACGCAGTGGTCAAGGCCTCGGTCAAGCCGGAACAGTTTCGCGCCGTGTACATCCCGATGTTCGCGATTCACGAAGACACCGGCCCCAAAGTCACCCCGCTGTACGACTGGCGCCCGCAAAGCACCTATATTCGCCGCCCGCCGTATTGGGAAGGCGCCTTGGCGGGCGCACGTCCGCTCAAGGGCATGCGCCCGCTGGCCGTGCTGCCGGACAACATCACCACCGACCACCTGTCGCCCTCCAACGCGATCATGCTCGACAGCGCCGCCGGCGAGTACCTGGCGAAAATGGGCTTGCCGGAAGTTGACTTCAACTCCTACGCGACCCACAGGGGCGACCACCTGACCGCACAGCGCGCCACCTTCGCCAACCCGAAACTGTTCAACGAAATGGTGCAGGAAAACGGCAAGGTCAAGCAGGGCTCCCTGGCGCGTATCGAGCCGGAAGGCACGGTCACGCGTATGTGGGAAGCCATCGAAACCTACATGGAACGCAAGCAGCCGCTGATCATTATCGCGGGCGCCGACTACGGCCAGGGTTCGTCCCGCGATTGGGCCGCCAAGGGCGTACGCCTGGCCGGTGTGGAAGCGATCGCCGCCGAAGGTTTCGAGCGCATCCACCGCACCAACCTGGTCGGCATGGGCGTGTTGCCCCTGGAATTCCTGCCGGGCACCGACCGCCACACCCTCAAGATCGACGGCAGCGAAACCTATGATGTGGTCGGCGAACGCACGCCGCGCGCGCAATTGACCCTGGTGATCAACCGCAGGAATGGCGAGCGTGTCGAAGTGCCGGTGACCTGCCGCCTGGACACCGCTGAAGAAGTGTCGATCTACGAGGCGGGCGGCGTGTTGCAACGTTTTGCCCAGGACTTCCTGGAATCGGCGGCGACGGCCTGAGGGGTTAACCATGGCACACGTAGCGCAAATCAAGATCCCCGCCACCTATATGCGGGGCGGCACCAGCAAGGGAGTTTTCTTCAGCCTCAATGACCTCCCGCCCTCGGCGCAGGTACCGGGCGCTGCCCGCGACGCCTTGCTGTTGCGGGTGATCGGCAGCCCCGACCCCTATGACAAGCAAATCGATGGCATGGGCGGCGCCACGTCCAGCACCAGCAAAACCGTGATCCTGGCCAAAAGCACGCGTGCCGGGCACGACGTGGACTACCTGTTCGGCCAGGTGTCCATCGACAAGCCGTTTGTCGACTGGAGTGGCAACTGCGGCAACCTCTCGGCGGCGGTTGGTTCGTTCGCCATCAGCGCCGGCCTGGTCGACCCAGGCCGTGTGCCCCACAACGGCGTGGCCGTGGTGCGCATATGGCAAGCCAATATCGGCAAGACCATCATCGCCCATGTGCCGATCACCGACGGCGCTGTGCAGGAAACCGGTGATTTTGAACTGGATGGCGTGACCTTTCCGGCTGCCGAAGTGCAGCTGGAATTCATCGACCCGGCGGCGGAAGAAGAGGGCGGTGGTGGCTCGATGTTCCCCACCGGCAACCTGATCGATGAGCTGGAAGTGCCCGGCGTCGGCACCTTCAAGGCCACCCTGATCAACGCCGGCATCCCGACGATTTTTATCAATGCTCAAGATTTAGGCTACACCGGCACTGAGTTGCAAGGCGCGGTCAACAGTGACCCGAAAGCCCTGGCGATGTTCGAGACCGTGCGTGCCTATGGCGCGTTGCGCATGGGCCTGATCAAGCATCTGGACGAAGCAGCCCTGCGCCAGCACACGCCGAAACTGGCGTTTGTGGCCAAGCCTGCGGATTACGTGGCGTCCAGCGGCAAGGCGATCAAGGCCAGCGATGTGGATTTGCTGGTGCGGGCGTTGTCCATGGGCAAATTGCACCACGCAATGATGGGCACGGCGGCGGTGGCGATCGGCACGGCGGCGGCGATTTCCGGCACCCTGGTCAACCAGGCGGCCGGTGGCGTGGAACGCAATGCCGTGCGCTTCGGGCATCCGTCGGGCACCTTGCGCGTGGGTGCCGAGGCGACGCAAGTGAACGGTGAATGGGTGGTGAAGAAAGCCATCATGAGCCGCAGTGCGCGGGTGTTGATGGAGGGGTTTGTGCGTATTCCCGGTGACTCATTCTAAAACTCGGCACTGAGCTTTATGTGGGAGGGGGCTTGCTCCCGATAGCGGTGTGCCAGTCGACACATTCATCAACTGACCCACCCCCATCGGGAGCAAGCCCCCTCCCACAAGGGATCTCTATTCCAAGGCAGGCATCCAAGATCTGTCTTCAATAACCGTAAGCCGAGGACTGACCCCAACCCCTTTTTGGAGAACTGCCATGAGCGCCAACGTCGACCAGAACAATCGCCCCGACTACGATCAGGTCCTGCAGGACATTGCCGACTATGTCCTCACCTACCGGATCGAGTCCGAGGCCGCACTGGACACCGCCCGCAACTGCCTGATGGACACCCTCGGTTGCGGCCTGCTGGCCTTGCGCTTCCCTGAGTGCACCAAGCACCTGGGGCCGCTCGTCGAGGGCACGGTGGTACCGTTCGGGGCACGGGTGCCGGGCACTTCGTTGCGGTTGGACCCGGTCAAGGCTGCCTGGGACATCGGCTGTATCGTGCGCTGGCTCGACTACAACGACACCTGGCTCGCGGCTGAATGGGGCCACCCTTCGGACAACCTGGGCGGCATCCTCGCCGTGGCCGATCACCTGTCGCAAAAACGCGTGGCCCATGGCGATGCACCGCTGAGCGTGCGCGCGGTGCTGGAAGCCATGATCATGGCGCACGAAATCCAGGGCGTGATTGCCCTGGAAAACGCCTTCAATCGCGTCGGCCTCGACCATGTGCTGCTGGTGAAAGTCGCCTCGACGGCAGTCACCGCCAAGCTGATGGGCGCCAACCGTGAGCAATTGCTCGCGGCCTTGTCCCATGCGTTTGTCGACGGGCAGGCGTTGCGCACTTACCGCCATGCGCCGAACGCCGGTTCGCGCAAATCCTGGGCGGCGGGCGATGCGTCGAGTCGCGGGGTGCGCCTGGCGGATATCGCATTGCGCGGCGAGATGGGTATCCCCGGCGTGCTGAGCGCGCCACAGTGGGGGTTCTACGACGTATTGTTCAGCCATACCAACAAGGATCTGGCCCTCAAACCTGTAGAGCAACGCAGGTTCAGCCTGTCCCAGCCCTACGGCACCTACGTGATGGAAAACGTGCTGTTCAAGATCAGCTTTCCCGCTGAATTCCATGCGCAGACGGCCTGCGAAGCGGCGGTGACCTTGCATCCATTGGTGAGGAACCGCCTGCATGCAATCGAGCGCATCGTGATCACCACCCACGAGTCGGCGATTCGCATCATTTCCAAGGTTGGCCCGTTGGCCAACGCGGCGGACCGCGACCATTGCCTGCAATACATGACCGCCGTGCCGTTGGCCTTCGGCGACTTGGTGGCCGAGCACTATGAGGATCAATTCCATGCCGCCCACCCGATCATCGATGAGCTGCGCGGGAAAATGGTGATCGTCGAAGACCCTCGTTACAGCCGCGAATATCTGCAGGCCGACAAGCGCTCCATCGCCAATGCGGTGCAGGTGTTCTTCATCGATGGCACCTGCACCGAGCAGGTGGCGGTGGAATATCCGATTGGCCATCGTCGTCGGCGGGAGGATGGAATCCCGCTGCTGGAAGACAAGTTCAAAGCCAACCTGGCGACGCGGTTTATCGCGCAGCGCAGTGCTGAAATCTTTGCGTTGTGCAAGGACCAGACACGGCTTGAGGCTACCCCAGTCAATCGTTTCATGGACCTGTTCATGATCTGAAAAACACCACACAACCCAATGTGGGAGGGGGCTTGCTCCCGATAGCGGTGGATCAGCCAATGAACCTGTTGACTGACACTCTGCAATCGGGAGCAAGCCCCCTCCCACATTGTTTTTGCATTGTTGCAACTGTCGAGTCAGGCTCAGTTATGACTCGAACCTGAGGATCACCCGACGGTTGTGCTTGCTCTTCTTCTCGATTTTCTCGCAGAACACCCGGCCGATTTCCTCGGTGTTGAGCACATGGGTGCCACCGCACGGCTGGATGTCGATGCCGGGAATTTCAATTACGCGTACCGAGCCTTGGATCACCGGCGGTGCTACCGCCTGGGTGCGGGTGATCTGCAGCAGAGTCGAATATTCCGTAGCAGGCATCGACAGGGTTTTCACCGCGTGGGCCTGTTCGATCAAGGCGTTAAGGTCGCGGGTAATGGTGTCTTTATCCAGGGTCATTTCCGGCAGGTCGAAATCCAGGCGTCCCTTGTCCGCGCTGATGCTGCAGCCCGTTACGGGCGCATCGATGATGGAACACAGCAAGTGCAGGCAAGTATGCATCTTCATATGCTGGTAGCGCCGCTCCCAATCCAGGCCGGCGTCCACCTGGACGCCAGCGGTCAGGTGCGCGGGGCACTGTTCCACCTGGTGCCAGATGATCGAGCGCAGCACCGGGTCGCGTACCGTGCCGGTGACTGCCACGCGGGTGCCATCGGCCAGGGTGAGGTGGCCAGTGTCACCCGGTTGCCCACCGCCGGTGGGGTAGAACAGCGTGTGCTCCAGGGCGACGCCATGCTCGCTGACCGCAATCACCCGGGCGCTGAAGGCGTTTTGATAAGGTGCGCTGTCGAACAGCGCCAGGGTTTCCATGGTATGCACGGACATGTTCAACCTCCGACGATCAGTGGGCTGGCCTGCAACAGGTGACGCACCATTGCACTCAAGCCAGGGGGGAGAGCAGGGTGATCTCGAACGCGGGGCCGCAGACTTTCAGATTCAGCGGCAGGCGCGGCAGTTGCTCGCCGGTATCGAGGCGGCGCAGGCGAAACTGCAGGTGATGACGCTCTTTCACCGTGGGTTCGAGCATCAGCCCTGGCAGCGGATGGAAGTCGGCGTCCAGCACCGTGACCTTATGGCCGGCATCCACCTCGCCGACGACATGCAGGCGCTCATCCAGGGCGAACGCGCCTAGGTAGCTGCTGTGATCCGATTCATCGTTTTTCTGCAGCTGGATCTGGTTGACCACCTTGACCTTGGTGCCCGCCGGTACGTCCTGGGTAATGACACAGGAGGGGCTGATAAACACGTTGTCGCCGATCTGCACATAGCCCAGCACCCGTGCCCCGGCGCCGACCTCGACATTGTTGCCCAGGCGTGGATGGCGCTTGCCGTCCGGGTTGTTGGCGATGCCGCGCGCGCCCAGGGTCACGCCGCAGAGGATGTAGCAGTCGTTACCGATCTCGCAGGTTTCGCCGATGACCGTGCCGTAGCCATGGTCCAGTACAAAGCGCCGGCCGATGCGCGCAGCTGGGTGAATCTCGGCCCCGGAGAGGATTTTGCCCTGGTTGCTGAGCTTGAGGGCGATGCGGGTAAAGACGCCGTGGACGGGCTCCGGGAAATTCCACACCAGGTGCGCAAGCCGGTAGAACAACACCGCCTTGAACGAGGCGTAGGATTCCAGGATCAATTCGCCGCGCCCGCGCGAGGCCGGGTCGCGATAGGCGTAGGCGATCAAGTCCTCGACCACCGCCTGGGCGGCAGTCTGGATCAGCGGCGCCAGGTGCGGTTCCAGTTGCTTCATCTGCGCAGGCGTCAGGGTTTGGATGAGGTGGGTCAGCAACTCATCGTGCAGCTGTTGCATGTCGATAAAGCCTCCCATGGAGGCACCCCCGCATTCTGGTTGGTTGGGTAACCGGTTATTCGAAACTGGGCAGGTAGCTGTCGGCATTGTCGTAGACCATGGTCAGCACCAACGTTTCGGGCGGCAGTTCCGGGGCGAGTTGGGCGATGGCGACCATGTTGGCGGCTGAGGACAGCCCCAGGCTGATGGCGTCGGTGCGCATGATGCGTTTGATCATTTCCAGGCACGCCGAGTGCGACACCTTGAGCATGCCGTCCAGTACGTCCAGGTTGAGAATGCTCGGGATCAGCCCAATCGACAGACCCTGGATGGCGTGCGAGGCGTGCTGGTCCTTGAGCAGGTCGCATTCCTCCGGCTCCACGCCCATCACGCGGATCGCCGGCCAGGCGGCCTTGAGGGTTTCGCCGATACCGGTGATATGCCCACCGGTGCCGATGCCGCTGACGAAGTAGTCCACACGCCGCTCACCGAAGGCGCGGATGATTTCCGGCGCGGTGGTGTCGCGGTGGGTTTGCGGGTTGGCGCCGTTGCGTTGCTGGTTGAGCATCACGTAGTTGGGGTTTTCCAACTGCAGCTCCATGCACTTTTCGCCGTGGGAATTGTTACCGAGGCGGCTGTCCGACAGCACCACCCGGGCACCGTACAGGCGCAGCAGCTTCTGTTTTTCGGGGCTGTAGTTGTCCGGAATCACCAGCACCACTTTGTAGCCAAGCACATTGCCCGCCATCACCAGGCCGATGCCGGTATTGCCACCGCTGGGTTCGATGATGGTCTGCCCTGAGTCGCGCATCAGCACGCCACGGCGTTCGGCGTCGAGGATCATGCCCAGGGCGATACGTGCCTTGTGGCTGCCGCCTGGGTTGAGGGATTCCAGCTTGGCGTAGACCTCGATGCCGAGGTCTTCGGAAAACTGCGCCAGACGTACGATCGGGGTGTGGCCGATCACCTCGAGAATGGAGTTATGCAGCATCAGTCGGCCCCCGATCAGTACAGCGGCATGTCGGGTTCGACGTCGCGCACCCAATGTTTCATGCCGCCCTGCAGCACTTTGGTATTGGCGAAGCCTGCTGCCAGCAAGGTGCTGGCGGCCTGCTCGGCACGCGTCCCGGCATAGCAGATCAGGTAATGGGTGTTGTCGCGGCTCAGGCTGTCGAGCTGTTCATCCAGCTCTGCCAGGGGGATGTGCACCACCCCCGGCAATTTGCACACTTCCAGTTCGCTGGCGTCACGCACGTCGAGCAAGACGTCGGCGCTGCGGTGGTTGTCGATCACTTGCTTGAGCACGCGGGGCTTGATGTAGCGTTCCTCGGCGAGGGACGGTTGGCTCGGCACCGCATCCGCGCACAGCGTCGGTGCGACGGCTTCGCTGTGGCGCCGTTCCGAGCAGCAGGGGCAGTCGGCACGGCGCTTGAAGCGGATCTCGCTGAATTTCATCGCCAGCGCATCGAAGCGCATCAAGCGGCCGGACAAGGGTTCACCAATACCGATGAGCAATTTGATCGCCTCGGTCGCCTGGATCATCCCGACCACCCCCGGCAGCACGCCGATCACCCCACCGGCGTTGCAATTGGGCGCCAGTTCCGCAGGCGGTGCACTGGGAAACAGGCAGCGGTAGCAAGGCCCACCTTTATAGTTGAGTACGCTGATTTGCCCGTCGAAACGGTAGATGGCGCCGTACACCAAGGGTTTGCCCAACTGTACACAGGCGTCATTGACCAGGTAGCGGGTCTCGAAATTGTCCGTGCCGTCGATCACCAGGTCATAGGCGCCCACCAGCTCCAAGGCGTTGTCGGCAGTGAGCGCGGTGTTGTGCGCGTTGATCTGGATGTGGCGGTTGAGGTCTTGCAGGCGTTGCTTGGCGGATTCCACCTTGGGCATGCCCAGGGTGCTGTTGCCATGCACGATCTGGCGTTGCAGGTTGCTGCTTTCCACCACGTCGAAGTCCACCAGCCCCAGGGTGCCGATGCCGGCCGCCGCCAGGTAAAGACTGATGGGCGAGCCCAGGCCACCGGTGCCGATGATCAGCACCTTGGCTTTTTTCAGGTTCAACTGACCTTCACGGCCGACGCCGGGCAGGGTGATATGGCGGACGTAGCGTTGCACTTCTTCATTGCTCAGGGTATCGACGTCGATGCCGCCGGAGGTGGCGAGCAGCACTTCGATCCGGGCCTTCGCCGGCAAGCTGTCGTCAGCGTCGATCAGCTCCTCCTCGGCGGTGAACAGGAAGTGTTCCTTGAGCTGGTTGTTCTTCTCGTGAAACAGGTGCTGGCGCAACTGTGGGTGACTGTTGCAGAGGTTTTCAATGACTTCGCGCAATGTCGATCCGGCGCCCTCGAGGGTCGATTCCGGCAGCTTGGCCACGCGAACCAGAATGTCAGGGAAAGAGACAGCGTTCATGGACAACTCCGTGTGCAGGTCGTTGAAAGGTTGAAGGGCGAAATGCTTGCCATCCCAGGCAAACAGCTTTGACCCCAGGGCCTGGCCTTGGCGAACATCCACCACCAGGTAACTGACGGGATAGATCGGCTCGCCCAGGAACAGCGCCTTGTCCTGGTCTTCATCGCTGAAATAGGCACCGACATCCGGGTGCGAGTGGTAGATCACCACCACCGGGTTGTCGCTGCGAAACGCTTTGTTCATCAACAAGGTGTCGGCGACTGAAAAGGTGTAGCCGCTGGCCGCGCTGCGCGGGTACATCTGCGGGTTCTTGCGGTGCAACTCATTCTGGATATTGCTGCCCAGGTACACACTGCCATCGGCGAAGATGAAGCCACAGCATTCCTCGGGATAGCTGCCGCTTGCGTGGGCGTAGATCTGTTCCAGGGCTTCGGGGCGCAGGACGTCCATGTTTCTCTCGCGTCGCTGGGTGGGGGGTGGGGTGCTCAATTTTTCTTGGCCAGCAGTTTTTCGATCGGCAACTTGGTGATCGCAAAACCGGCCAGCAGGATCGCCGAGTACAGCATCAGGTCACGGGAAATTTCCACGCCTTCGTACCAGGCGCCGATGATCACCGCGAACACCGGAAAAATGATGAACACGAAGGACAAGATGATCGGGCTCAGGCGCTTGAGCAGCATGAAATACACAATGAAGCCGCCCACCGACGCCACCAGCCCGAGGTAGAACAGCGCGCTCCAGGAGCGCAGGGTGATGTCGTCGAAGGTCGGGGTCTCGAACCACAGGCCGGCCACGAACAGCATCAGCCCGGCAATGCCGATGGGCAGGGTGTTGTAGGTGATGACACTGATGGCGCTGCCTTTTTGCTTGGTAATCACGTAGCACAACGCGTGCATGATCGCGGCGGTCAGAATCGCCAATACGCCGAAAAACTCGGCGTGGTCCAGGTGCAGGCCCTGGCTCTTGATGATCATGTAGAGGCTGGCGAACCCGATGCCGATGCCGACCACCTGGGAGAGGTAGATGCGCTCACGCAGGAACAGCGCGGAGAAGATCAGGATGAACACCGGCATGCAGCTGAACAGCAGGGCGGTCAGGCCGGACGAGACATGCATCTCGCCGTAGTTGAGCAGGTAATAGGGAATGCTGAAGTAGGACAGGGTCACGAACACGAAGAACCAGCGGCTTTCTCGCGGAAACAGAATCGGCTCGCGGCGCACCATGGCAAAACACAGGAACAACGGGAAGGCGATCAGGAAGCGCAGGCCCGCAGAGGTCAGTGGCGGCACGCTTTCCACTGCGATCTTGATGCCCAGCCAGGTGGTGCCCCAGCTCAGGCACACGATCAGGAACATGACGCTCGTGATCAGGCCGGCCAGCCACTGTTTCTGGGTTTTGGTTTTTGCGGTGTTTTCAAGAACGGCGGACATTGGCATCGTTTATTGCTTCCCTGAGCCGGAATTGAACTCTATATTGAACTTGTTATAAGTGATTCAATCCGGTGATTGAACCCGCAAAAGCACACTATTAGGGCGAATGATGACTGTCAAAACAAATATTGACATGGTGTCAATTATGCGTGAGGGGTTGTCCAACGGTCAGGGCGTGAAGTACAAGCGCCTGTCCGATGTCATGGAAAGGGGCATCCTTGAAGGCACGATTGAACCGGGAAGAAAACTGCCGCCCCATCGGGTGCTTTCCGACAATCTGGGTGTCACCATCGGCACCATCAGCCGGGCCTACGGTGAGCTGGAGCGGTTAGGGTTGGTGGTGGCGCGTGTGGGTGACGGCACATTCGTGCGCAAGCGTGGGATGGAGCGCCAGCGTGATGAGGGCTTTCGCAATTTCAGCGAGGAGCCACGCCAGTACTTCGATATGAGCCGCAACATGCACATTCCCGGGCAGGAAACGGTGTTTCTCGCCCAGAGCTTCCAGACCCTGTCGACCAACGGCAAATTCCTCCAGGACATCAGCGCCTACACCCCGGACGCAGGCCTGCCGCGCTACCGTGAGGCCGGTGCGCAATGGCTGGTGCAACGCGACTTCCATCCGATTCCCGAGCAGGTCATCTGCGTCAATGGCGGCCAGCACGGCCTGCTCTGCGCGATGATGGCGTTGCTGCGCGCCGGCGACACGGTGGTCACCGAGCAACTGACTTACCCAGGGCTGATCACTGCGGCGCGTATGCTGGGTGTGCGGCTGATCGGGCTGGAAATGGACGAAGAAGGTGTGTTGCCGGGCGCACTGGATGAAGTCTGTCGTAATCACCGGGTTTCGGCGCTGTACTGCACACCGACCATCCAGAATCCTACGACGGCGGTGTTATCGGTGGCGCGCCGGGAGGCCTTGGTCAAAGTCTGTCGCGAACACAATCTGCTGATTCTCGAGGACGAGGCCCATGGCGTTTTGGTGGAAGACCGCCCGCCACCGTTGAGCGCCTTTGCGCCCGAGCGGACGATTTTGATCAGCAGCCTGAGCAAAGCGGTATCGGCTGGGCTGCGCGTCGGCTACGTGCATGCGCCGCCGGCGCTGGTCAGTCGGGTGTCGGCGGCGTTGCGTTCGACCTGCTGGATGGCCACCCCGGTGACCCTGGAGTTGGCGACCCAGTGGATCGAAAACGGCACGGCCGAATACCTGCTGCGCCAGCAGATCAACGAGATCAGCCGGCGCAAGGCGTTGGTCGAAGGCTTATTGAATGGACTGGCCTACCGTACTCACCTCAACAGCCCACACTTCTGGATCGAAGTGCCTGAACCCTGGCGCGCGTCGGAAATCGAGGCGGAGCTCAAACAGAACAATTACCTGATCGCGACCGCCGAGGCGTTCGCGGTGGGACAGACCGCAGTGCCGCAGTTCATCCGGGCGAGTATCTGTAATACGTCGGGGGATGATCAGCTGTTGCGCGAGGGCTTCGATGCGCTGGCGACCGCGCTGGGGCAGGGTGGCGGCAGGTTTCATCTGTAAGCCTGATGTACACCGGCCACCATGTGGGAGGGGGCTTGCCCCCGATGGCGCTGGATCAGCCGGTTAATTCGCCAACTGACACACCTCCGTCAAGAGCAAACCTCCCAAAGGCTACTTGAACCGTCGCTCCACACCTTTCTCCACCAGAATCTTCGCGGAAATCTCTTCCACCGAAAAATGCGTGGAATTGATGTGCGCAATATTCTCGCGCCGGAACAGATTTTCCACTTCACGCACTTCAAATTCGCATTGGGCGTAGCTGGAATAGCGGCTGTTGGGCTTGCGTTCGTTGCGGATGGCGGTCAGCCGGTCCGGGTCGATGGTCAGGCCGAACAGCTTGTGGGAGTGCGCACGCAGCGCGGCTGGCAGCGTCAGATGTTCCATGTCGTCTTCGGTCAGCGGGTAGTTGGCCGCGCGGATACCGAATTGCATGGCCATGTACAGGCAGGTGGGTGTCTTGCCGCAGCGCGATACGCCGACGAGGATCAGATCGGCCTTGTCGTAGTAGTGCGTGCGGGCGCCGTCATCGTTGTCGAGGGCGAAGTTCACCGCCTCGATCCGCTCCATATAGTTGGAGTTATGCCCAATGGAATGGGACTTTCCGACGGAGTAAGAGGAATGTTCGCTCAGCTCCTGTTCCAATGGCGCCAGGAACGTGGAGAAAATGTCGATCATGAAACCATTCGACGTTGCGAGAATCTCACGAATGTCTTGATTGACGATGGTGTCGAAAATGATCGGGCGAAAACCGTCTTTTTCAGCCGCCAGATTGATTTGTTGTACCATGGCCCGCGCTTTGTCCACGCTGTCTATATAAGGCCGTGTGAATTTGGCGAAGGTAATGTTTTCGAACTGCGCGAGCAGGCTCTGGCCTAGTGTTTCGGCCGTGATGCCGGTGCCATCGGAAATAAAGAAAGCAGATCGTTTCATTTGAGCCCTGGGCCTTAAGCTGATGGCGAATCTTGGATATGATAGGCGCGATTTTGCCGTCCCGCAGTGGGCCGCATTCTCACTTATTTTCCAGGTCCAGGCCACAAGCGCTGGCGTTCGCTCCTACTGAGCAAGCCGCGTCCTGAGCTTTTCCAACACAGAAAGTGGAGAGATCACCTTGGTAGAGTACGTAGTTTCCCTCGATAAGCTCGGCGTCCATGATGTAGAGCATGTGGGGGGCAAGAACGCATCCCTCGGCGAGATGATCAGTAATCTTGCAGGCGCCGGTGTCTCGGTGCCGGGTGGTTTTGCCACCACGGCCCAGGCTTACCGTGATTTCCTCGAGCTGAGCGGCCTCAACGCCCAGATCCACGCCGCGCTGGACGCCCTGGACGTCGATGACGTCAACGCCCTGGCCAAAACCGGCAGCCAGATCCGCCAATGGATCATGGACGCCGAGTTCCCCGAGAAGCTCAACGAAGAGATCCGCACCGCCTTCGCCACCTTGTCCGCCGGTAACCCGGATATGGCCGTCGCCGTGCGCTCCTCGGCCACCGCCGAAGACTTGCCGGACGCCTCGTTCGCCGGTCAGCAAGAGACCTTCCTCAACATCCGCGGCGTGGAAAACGTGATCCGCGCGGCCAAGGAAGTGTTTGCCTCGCTGTTCAACGACCGCGCCATTTCCTACCGCGTGCACCAGGGTTTCGACCACAAGCTGGTGGCCTTGTCTGCCGGTGTGCAGCGCATGGTGCGTTCCGAAACCGGCACCGCCGGCGTGATGTTCACCCTCGATACCGAATCGGGCTTCCGTGACGTGGTATTCATCACCGGCGCCTACGGCCTGGGCGAAACCGTCGTACAAGGCGCGGTGAACCCGGATGAATTCTACGTGCACAAGCACACCCTCGAGGCCGGCCGCCCGGCTATCCTGCGCCGCAACCTGGGCAGCAAGGCGATCAAGATGATCTACGGCGACGAGGCCAAGGCCGGTCGTTCCGTTAAAACAGTGGACGTCGACAAGGCCGAGCGCGCGCGTTTCTGCCTCTCCGACGCTGAAGTCAGCGAATTGGCCAAGCAAGCGATGATCATCGAGAAGCACTATAAGTGCCCGATGGACATCGAATGGGCCAAAGACGGTGACGACGGCAAGCTGTACATCGTGCAGGCCCGTCCCGAGACCGTTAAGAGCCGCACGTCGGCTAACGTCATGGAACGTTACCTGCTGAAAGAAACCGGCACGGTGCTGGTGGAAGGCCGCGCCATTGGCCAGCGCATCGGCGCCGGCAAGGTGCGGATCATCAAGGACGTGTCCGAGATGGACAAAGTCCAGCCGGGTGACGTGCTGGTCTCCGACATGACCGACCCGGACTGGGAACCGGTGATGAAACGCGCCAGCGCCATCGTCACCAACCGTGGCGGGCGCACATGCCACGCGGCGATTATCGCCCGTGAGCTGGGCATTCCTGCGGTCGTCGGTTGCGGCAACGCCACCCAGCTGTTGAAAGATGGCCAGGGTGTGACCGTGTCCTGCGCCGAAGGCGACACCGGTTTCATCTTCGAAGGCGAGCTGGGCTTCGACATCAAGCAGAACTCCATCGACGCCATGCCGGACCTGCCGTTCAAGATCATGATGAACGTCGGCAACCCGGACCGCGCCTTCGACTTCGCGCAGTTGCCGAACGCCGGTGTGGGCCTGGCCCGCCTGGAGTTCATCATCAACCGCATGATCGGCGTGCACCCCAAGGCCCTGTTGAACTACGACGGCCTGCCGCTGGACATCAAGGAAAGCGTCGACAAGCGCATCGCCGGCTACAACGACCCGGTGGGCTTCTATGTCGAGAAGCTGGTGGAAGGCATCAGCACCCTGGCGGCGGCGTTCTACCCGAAAAAGGTCATCGTGCGCCTGTCGGACTTCAAGTCCAACGAATACGCGAACCTGATCGGCGGCAAGCTCTACGAGCCGGAAGAAGAAAACCCGATGCTGGGCTTCCGTGGCGCCTCGCGTTATATCAGCGAAGCGTTCCGTGACTGCTTCGAACTCGAATGCCGCGCCCTCAAGCGTGTACGCAACGAAATGGGGCTGACCAACGTCGAAATCATGGTGCCGTTCGTGCGCACCCTGGGCGAGGCGAGCCAGGTGGTCGACCTGCTGGCTGAAAATGGTTTGACGCGTGGTGAGAACGGCCTGCGGGTCATCATGATGTGCGAGCTGCCGTCCAACGCCATCCTGGCCGAGGAGTTCCTGGAATTCTTCGACGGTTTCTCCATCGGCTCCAACGACCTGACCCAGCTGACCCTGGGCCTGGACCGCGACTCCGGAATCATCGCTCACCTGTTCGACGAGCGAAATCCTGCGGTCAAGAAGCTGCTGGCCAACGCCATCCAGGCGTGTAACAAAGCCGGCAAGTACATCGGTATCTGCGGTCAGGGCCCTTCCGATCACCCTGACCTGGCCAAGTGGCTGATGGAACAGGGCATCGAAAGCGTCTCGCTGAACCCCGACTCCGTGCTGGAAACCTGGTTCTTCCTCGCCGAAGGCCAAGCGCCCGCTTAACATCGCTACGTCAAAAGTGCCGGTCACCCGTTGAGGGTGACCGGCATTCTTATCTGTACAGGGCGGAACTCCTACCGGACGCCGCCCTTTTTTGTGCAAGAAGATTATGCAAAGCAGCAGCAACCTGTTTCCCGTCGCCTTGATCAGCGCTGAGCGTCGTGGCGACCTGAGTGAAGATGTGTACCGCCTCAAACCCGGTAACAGCCCCGACGGTACCGTCGAGCTGGCGGTTACCCGTCTGGGCCTGGCCGATGTCCAGGAAAACCGGGGCACGCCGGTTATTTTCTTGCATAGCAGTTTTTCCAATCGGCGCTTCTGGTATTCGCCCAAGGGCATCGGTTTGGGGGCTCACCTGGCACGCCAGGGGTTTGATGTATGGATCCCGGAAATGCGCGGCCATGGCCTGTCCAAGCGCAACCACGACTACGCCCGCAACCGTGTCGCCGATTACGCGCGTTACGATTTGCCGGCCATTGGTGCGTTCGTGCACGAGCAAAGCGGGCAGGCTGCGCACTGGGTCGGCCACTCCCTCGGCGCCACCACGTTGGTTGCCGCGCTGGGCGGGCAATACCTGAGCGCGCAGTGGGTGGCTTCGGTGGCGATCTTTGGCTGCCAGGTCAGCCGCACCCATTGGCCGTTGAAAATTCCACCGGTGGAATGGGGCGGTCGATTGATTTTGAAGCGTCTTGCCCAAGTGTCCGGCCCACGATTCAAACGCGGGCCCGAGGATGAGCCGGCCGGTGTGATGATCGAAGCCATGCGATGGAATGGCCTGTTCGGCCGCTTTGGCGACGCCGAGCGTGACTGGTGGAAAGGCCTGGCAGAAGTCGACGTGCCGCTGTTGGCGGTCAGCGCGGCAGGCGACCGGCAAGATCCGGACTGGGCGTGTCGCAAGCTGTTCGAGCAAGTCGGCAGCGAGCATCGCCAATACCTGTGTCTGGGGCGTCGGCAGGGTTTCAGCGAGGATTTCGGGCATGTACAAATGCTGGTCAGCAAAGCCGCACAGGCCGAAGTGTGGCCGTTGGTGGAACGTTGGTTGAAAGACCCGTTGACACCTTTGTTCGGCACTCGGCCCGAGGTGGTTGCGGTGGTTTGACGAAGCGCTCTACCGAGGGCGTTTCACTCTTGAGTGGTTGCGGCTAAGATATGACGCCTCAGGCGCTTCTGGTCATATTCAGTCGCGTAACGGTCATTGCGTTACACGCAGGTGAGTCTGATCATGGCCGCCATTAGCGGCCATGCCCTTAAAGAATGCCTGTTGCAAGACGTTTTTCTGATGTACACCCTGGGATGTCCGACCTCATTTTTGACGACTGGAGTTTCTCGATGAACCATTACGTGACCCCCGACCTGTGCGACGCGTACCCGGAGCTGGTACAGGTGGTCGAGCCGATGTTCAGCAACTTCGGTGGCCGAGATTCCTTCGGCGGCGAAATTGTCACCATCAAGTGCTTCGAAGATAACTCCCTGGTTAAGGAACAGGCCGAGCAGCCCGGCACCGGCAAGGTGTTGGTGGTCGATGGCGGTGGTTCGCTGCGGCGTGCTTTGCTGGGTGACCTGATCGCCGAGAAAGCCGCGAGAAACGGCTGGGAAGGCATGGTGATCTACGGGTGTATCCGCGACGTCGATGTGATTGCCCAGACCGATCTGGGCGTGCAGGCCCTGGCTTCCCATCCGATGAAAACCGACAAGCGCGGCCTTGGCGACCTGAACGTGGTGGTGACCTTTGCGGGCGTGACGTTCCGCCCGGGCGAATACGTGTATGCCGATAACAACGGTGTGATCGTCTCGCCCAGCCCACTGAAAATGCCTGAATAACGCAGTAGCCGAAAGGGGTGAGGATGTTCGAGGAAGAAAACGCGCAATGGGGGCTGGTGCATGCCCTGGTGCTGGACGGTAAAGGCGGTGCGCGTTCGATTGCCCGGACTGAGCTTGATGCGTTGCAACTGCAGCCTCAGGAGAGCCTGTGGCTGCATTGGGACCGCAGCCACCCTCAAACCCAGACCTGGCTGCGCAAATCCAGCGGTTTGAGCGAGTTTGCGTGTGACCTCCTGCTGGAAGAAAACACCCGCCCACGGCTGCTGCCGTTGCCGGATGCCGAACTGCTGCTGTTTTTGCGTGGGATCAATCTCAACCCCGGCGCGGAACCGGAGGACATGGTTTCGGTACGTATCTTCGCAGCGGCAAGTCGTGTGATTTCCCTGCGTTTGCGCCCGCTGCGCGCCACTGATGAGCTGTTGGTGCAACTGGCCGAGGGTAAGGGGCCAAGAACTGCGTCTGAACTCATCCTTTATATGGCGCAGTACCTGACCAACAAAGTGCAGGATCTGGTCACCGGGCTGTCCGAAATTGTCGATTCCGAGGAAGAAAAACTCGATGCCGACGAACGGTATACCCCGGAGCACGGTAGCGTCTTGCAGATCCGTCGGCGAGCGGCCGGGCTCAAGCGTTTTCTGGCGCCGCAACGGGATATTTTCGCGCAACTGACGCGGATCAAACTGGCATGGTTTTGTGACGACGACGCCGACTACTGGAACGAATTGCACAACAGCCTGACCCGTTACCTGGAAGAGCTCGAATTGGCCAGGGAGCGCGTGGGGCTTGTGCTTGAGGCCGAAGACCGGCGCTTGAGCCTGCGCATGAACCGCACGATGTACCGTTTCGGAATCATCACCGGCATCTTCTTGCCGATGAGTTTTTTGACCGGCCTGCTGGGCATCAATGTGGGGGGGATACCGTTTTCCAGCAGCCCCTACGGATTCATGATTGCCTGCCTGCTGATGGTCTGCGTGGCCCTGGGGCAATGGTGGTTGTTTCGACGGTTGCGCTGGGTTTGAACTGAATATGAGCTGAACGTAGGAAAGGGCCGATGTGACCCGATGAATTTTACCCTCGTCTTTTAAATCACTTGCGAGAGGTCTCTATGCACGATCCGTTCGAACAGTCTTTGCGTGACATGCTCAATGCTTCGCCATCCAACCGTGATGACGACGCTTGCCTGGGTCGCGTACTGAAAACCGCCAACCGTCAGGTAGGGGCGGGTGACCTGTTCGGTCTGCTCGGGCGCTGGGTGCCGGCATTGATGATGGCCCTGAACAACGGTTCGGCCCATGTGTCACCGGTTTCCCGTGGTAAACCTCTTGCTCGCACTGCTGATAAGGCTGATTGAATATGGAACTTGATCTCTGGACCCAGAGCCTGGTCACCGCGATGACCGCATTGTGGACCAAGGTGGCGAATTTCATTCCCAACCTGTTTGGTGCCCTGGTCCTGGTATTGCTGGGCTTTGTCGTGGCCAAGTTGCTCGACACCCTGCTGTCCAAATTGCTCGCCAAACTCGGGCTGGATCGCCTGATGGCCGGCACCGGCCTGACCAAGCTGCTGGGCCGCGCCGGGCTGCAAGTGCCGATCTCTACGCTGATCGGCAAGATCGTTTATTGGTTCGTTCTACTGATTTTTCTGGTTTCTGCGGCTCAGTCCCTTGGACTTGAGCGAGTTTCAGCTACGCTCGACATGCTGGCACTGTATTTGCCGAAAGTTTTCGGCGGCGCGCTGGTGTTGCTGGTCGGTGTTTTGCTCGCGCAATTGGCCAATGGCCTGGTGCGCGGAGCCGCTGAAGGCGTCGGGCTGGACTACGCGGCAGGCCTGGGGCGAATTGCCCAGGGGCTGGTGATCATCATCAGCATTTCCGTCGCGATCAGCCAGCTGGAGGTCAAGACTGACCTGCTGAACCACGTTATTGTGATTGTTTTGATTACCGTTGGTCTGGCCGTTGCGCTGGCCATGGGGTTGGGAAGCCGGGAAATTGCCGGTCAGATTCTTGCGGGAATCTATGTGCGTGAGCTATATCAAGTTGGGCAACAGGTGCGTGTGGGCGAGGTCGAAGGGCAAATCGAGGAGATCGGCACAGTCAAGACGACCGTGCTGACCGATGACGGAGAACTGGTGTCGCTGTCCAACCGGATTCTCCTGGAGCAGCAGGTCAGTAGCCGCTAAACCGGCAAACCCTGCTAATGTACGCCGCCGCGAACCCGGCTGACCGGGTTGCAGCGGACATTGACCTGACTGCCGGCACGACTTGTTTTGAATAAAGCCCAAACGCTGTCCACGCGCTATGACCCCCGTGAGCTCTCTGATGAGGAGTTGGTCGCGCGTTCGCACACGGAGCTGTTTCACGTAACACGCGCGTACGAAGAATTGATGCGCAGGTATCAACGCACTCTGTTCAACGTTTGTTCAAGGTATTTGGGGAACGATAGAGATGCGGATGATGTCTGTCAGGAAGTGATGCTCAAGGTGCTGTACGGCCTGAAGAACTTCGAGGGCAAATCGAAGTTCAAGACCTGGCTCTACAGCATCACCTACAACGAGTGCATCACGCAGTATCGGAAGGAACGGCGAAAGCGTCGCTTGATGGACGCTTTGAGTCTGGACCCCCTTGAGGAGGCGTCTGAGGAAAAGGCGCCGGCACCCGAGGAAAAGGGCGGGCTTGATCGCTGGCTGGTGCATGTGAACCCGATTGACCGTGAAATTCTGGTGCTACGTTTCGTCGCAGAATTGGAATTTCAGGAAATCGCTGACATCATGCATATGGGCTTGAGTGCTACAAAAATGCGTTACAAACGTGCTCTTGATAAATTACGTGAGAAATTTGCGGGCGAGACTGAAACTTAGTGCGTAGCAAATATCTCTTACGTGTAGGCAAGTTCTGTTAGACTTGTCGCCGAGTTGTCCCCCGGTTTGTGGGACTGCTTTACAATCACCAGATGGGGATTTAACGGATGAAACTGAAAAACACCTTGGGCTTGGCCATTGGTTCTCTTATTGCCGCTACTTCTTTCGGCGTTCTGGCACAAGGCCAAGGCGCAGTTGAAGGCGAGCTGTTCTACAAGAAGCAGTACAACGATAGCGTCAAGCACATCGAAGACGGCTTCAATCCTGGCGCTCGCATCGGTTACTTCTTGACCGACGACCTGTCCTTGAACCTGTCCTACGACAAGACTAACCACACCCGTTCGAACGACGGTACTGGTAGCCAGAAGATCAAAGGTGATACCGGCAGCCTGGTTGCCCAATATCACTTCGGTCAAGCTGGCGTTGACAGCCTGCGTCCATACGTTGAAGGCGGTTTCGGCCACCAGAGCCGTGGCAACGTAAAAGCTGACGGTCACAGCGGTCGCGACCAGACTACTTTCGCTACCATCGGTACCGGCGTGAAGTACTACTTCACCAACAACCTGTACGCTCGTGCTGGTGTTGAAGCTGACTACGGTCTGGACAACGGCAAGTGGGACTACTCCGCACTGGTTGGCCTGGGCGTGAACTTCGGCGGTAACGCTGGCGCAGCAGCTCCAGCTCCTACCCCAGCACCAGCTCCAGAGCCAGTTCCAGAGCCAGAAGCTCCGGTTGCTCAGGTTGTTCGTGTTGAGCTGGACGTTAAGTTCGACTTCGACAAGTCGGTTGTTAAGCCTAACAGCTACGGCGACGTCAAAAACCTGGCCGACTTCATGGCTCAGTACCCAGATACCAACGTAGAAGTTGCTGGTCACACTGACTCCGTAGGTCCAGACGCTTACAACCAGAAGCTGTCCCAGCGTCGTGCTGACGCTGTTAAGCAAGTCCTGGTTAAAGATGGCGTAGCTCCTAGCCGCATCACTTCCGTAGGTTACGGCGAATCCCGCCCAGTTGCTGACAACGCAACTGAAGCTGGTCGCGCTGTTAACCGTCGCGTAGAAGCAGCGGTTGAAGCTCAAGCTAAGTAATTAGCCGAGCTTCACAAAAAGCCCGGCTTAGGCCGGGCTTTTTTTCGCCTGTGATTTGCCTCAGGCGCTGGCGGCTGCTGCGGCGCAAGCCATCTGGGCTGCGCTGGCAACACGGCCAATCACCAGGATTGCCGGGCTCTTCAGCGCAAACGCCTGCGCGTCTTCATGCATGGCGGCGAGGTCGCTACGGCATTCGCGCTGTTCGGGCAACGAAGCATTTTCGATCATCGCCACCGGCATATCCGCAGCCATGCCACCTTCCAGCAACTGTTGCCGAATCTCTTCCAGCTTGGCGACGCCCATATACACCACCAGCGTCGTGCCCCCCTCGGCCAGTGCGCGCCAATTCAGGCTGCTGTCGTCCTGGGTATGCGCCGTGACCAGCGTCACGCCACGGCTTACACCGCGCAACGTCAACGGGATATCGCAATTCGTCGCTCCGGCCAGCCCGGAGGTGATGCCATTGACTAACTCCACCTCGACTCCACGTTCGCGCAGCCAGGTTGCCTCTTCGCCACCCCGGCCGAAAATGCACGGGTCGCCACCTTTAAGCCGCACCACGCACTTACCCTGGCGCGCGTAACGCAGCATCAGGCGGTGAATAAAATCCTGCGGCGTGGAACGACAGCCGCCACGCTTGCCGACGGTGATCACGCGCGCATCGGCGCAGTGCTCCAGCACGGCCGCGTTGACCAGATCGTCGATCAACACCACGTCGGCTTCATGCAGGGCCCTTACCGCTTTGAGGGTGAGCAATTCCGGATCACCGGGCCCGGCGCCTACCAGCCAAACTTTTGCGCTCATGTTGTTACCTCACAGACTGATTGCGATTGGCTGCGGGCTGGCGGCCAAAAGACGTTTGATTTCCGGCACGCAGGAGCCGCACTGCGTGCCGCACCCCAGTTCTTGTTTGAGCCCATTCAGGTCCAGGCCACGGGCGATCCCGGCGCAAACTGTGTTTTCGCTGACATTTATGCAGTTGCACAGGACCTTGCTGCTGGCTGCGGCACCCCCCGGTGGCGCGCTTAACGGCGCCAATAGCCAGCGGCGTAATTGATCGTCGGTGCGGCCTTCCAGCCAGAGGCTCTGCAGCCAATGGCGGGCGAGGGTTTCGCCGGCCAGGCGCAACGCGGTAATGCGGCCTTTTTCGATTTTCACCCGTTTACCGATGGAACGGCGCGGGTCGTCATACGCCATCACCGGGCCGTCATTGAGCCCCAGTAACTGATCAATGCGGTTCAGCAACTGCAGGTCTGGCGCCTCGGTATGGGCTGCACGCACCAGCAACGCGGGACGCTCACGTCCGGACAGGCTCAGGCTGACGTAGGCAAAACCCTCACAGAGCGGGCGCAGGGCTTCGAAATGTCGCTGCACATCGCCCTCAATCAGCGCAAACAGCTGCCACGGCAGTTGCACCGCTTCCAGGCGCACACCGCTGTGTTTGAGTTCCGGCTGTTTCGACAACGGGTCGCACGCCGGCTGGGTCAGCACGTTGACGCCGCCTTTGAGAAAACGGTCGCCCCAATGCATGGGCAGGAACGCCTGGCCGGGGCGCACGCTGTCATCGCTGGTGACCGCGACGATGACATTGCCTCGACGGCTTTTCAGGCTGACCAGGTCGCCTTCTTTGAAGCGGTGACGGCGCAACTCGTCCGGGTGCAGGCTCAACAGCGCTTCGCTGACATGCCCGAACAACTGCGCTGCCGTGCCGGTACGGCTCATGCCGTGCCATTGGTCGCGCAGGCGGCCGGTGATCAGGGTCAAGGGGAAGCGTGCGTCACGCTGCTCCTTGGCGGCGCGGTAAGAGTCGGCGACAAACTGCGCACGGCCATTAGCGGTGGGGAAAATGCCATCCACGTAGAGGCGCGGCGTTCCGGCTTGTGCACCCCTGGGAAACGGCCACTGTTGCGGACCGAGCCGGTCCAGCAGGGCATGGCTGATGCCTGACAAATCCAGGTCGCGGTCCTGCGTCAGCAGCTTGAACTCGTCAAAAATCTGCGCCGGTTGCTCAAAGGCAAACAGGCTGCTCAGGCCCGGCCGCAGACGACGCTCCAGGCGTCGGGCGAAATCCACCGTAATCGCCCAATCCGGCCACGCTTCTCCCGGTGCGCTGATGGCGCGTCGCACGTGGGAAATACGCCGTTCGGAGTTGGTCACCGTGCCTTCTTTTTCACCCCAGCTGGCGGCGGGCAACAGCAGGTCGGCGTAGGCGGCGGTCTCGGTGGTTCGAAACGCTTCCTGCAATACCACAAACGGACATGTCGCCAAGGCTGCACGCACGGCATTCTGGTCCGGCAATGATTGGGCGGGGTTGGTGCAGGCGATCCACAACGCTTTGATCTTGCCCGCCTGCACCTGCTCGAACAGTTCGATGGCCGTGAGGCCGGTGCTAGCGGGCAGTTGATCGACGCCCCAATAAGCGGCGACTTCTGCGCGATGTTCGGGGTTGGCGGCGTCGCGATGCCCAGGCAGCAAATTCGACAAGCTGCCGGTCTCGCGCCCGCCCATGGCATTGGGTTGGCCGGTCAGGGAAAACGGCCCGCAGCCTGGCCGGCCAATCGTACCGGTGGCCAGGTGCAGGTTGATCAGCGCGCTGTTTTTTGCACTGCCCGCAGTAGATTGGTTCAACCCCATGCACCACAGCGACAAAAAGCTACTGGAGGTGCCCACCCACTGTGCGCACAGGCGCAACTGTTCGACGCTGATTCCGCACAGTTGCGTGACCATCTGCGGCGTGTAGTCATGCACCAGGCGTTTCAGCTCGACCAGGCCGTCGGTATGCGCCTGGATAAAATCGCGGTCGATCCAGTCTTCCCACAGCAGCAGATGCAAAATCCCATGGAACAGCGCGACGTCGGTCCCCGGCAGGATCGCCAGGTGCAGGTCAGCCAGTTCGCACGTGTCTGTGCGCCGTGGGTCGATCACCACGACTTTCATCTGTGGGCGGCGCGCCTTGGCTTCTTCCAAACGTCGGAACAACACTGGATGAGCGTAGGCCATGTTACTGCCGACGATCATCACGCAGTCGCTGGTGTCCAGGTCTTCATAGCTGCAGGGCGGGGCATCGGCGCCCAGGCTGCGCTTGTATCCAACGACGGCCGAGGACATGCACAGCCGCGAGTTGCTGTCGATATTGTTGGTGCCGACCAGGGCACGCGCCAGTTTGTTGAAGCTGTAGTAGTCCTCGGTCAGCAATTGCCCGGAGATGTAGAAGGCCACGCTGTCCGGACCGTGCGCGGCGATGGTCTCGGCAAATACCGTGGCCGCATGTTCCAGGGCGGTATCCCAATCGGTACGGGCGCGGGCCAGGTCTTTGCCCAAGCGCAACTCCGGGTACAAGGCGCGGGCGTCGAGGTCACCGGTCAGATGCAGGCTGGCGCCCTTGCTGCACAGCTTGCCGAAGTTGGCCGGGTGGTCCGGATCGCCTTGCACGCCGAGGATCCGGGTGCCGTCATGCTCAATCAGCACGCCGCAGCCCACGCCGCAATAACAGCAGGTGGATGCGGTAACCTGGCGGTCCATCACCCTGCGTCCCGCAGGGCCAGCATCACTCGGCCGTTTTCCACGCGGGCGAGGTGATGATGGGCGCAACCGATATCCGGCGCCTGGGCTTCGCCGGACGCCAGGTCGATCTGCCAATTGTGTAGCGGGCAGGCCACGCGCTTGCCATAGATCAAACCTTGGGACAGTGGCCCGCCTTTGTGCGGACAACGGTCATCGAGTGCGAAGACTTCATCGTCGCTGGTGCGAAAAATCGCAATGTCGCCCTTGGGCCCGTTGATGATGCGCGAGCCCAATGCGTTGATTTCTTCCAGAGCGCAGATATCCAGCCAGTTCATGCTGGCACCTCCAATTGCTTGACCGGGATGACGTCGAATTCCTTTTTCAGCAGCGGCTGTTCCAGGCGTTCTTTCCAGGGGTCTTGCTCGAATGACAGCGAAAACTGCAGGCGCTCGTTGAGGGTCTGACGCCGGGCCGGGTCTTCGAGCACGGCTTTCTTGATGTGCTCCATGCCCACCCGTTGCAGGTAATGCACGGTGCGCTCCAGGTAGAAGGCTTCTTCGCGGTACAACTGCAGGAATGCGCCGTTGTATTCGCGCACTTCTTCGGCGGTCTTGAGCTTGACGAAAAACTCCGCGACTTCGGTTTTGATCCCGCCGTTGCCGCCGATATACATCTCCCAGCCCGAGTCCACGCCGATGATTCCCACGTCCTTGATGCCCGCTTCCGAACAATTGCGTGGGCAACCGGACACCGCCAGCTTGACCTTATGCGGCGACCACATATTGAACAGGTCATGCTCCAGTTCGATGCCCAGTTGCGTGGAGTTTTGCGTACCAAAGCGGCAGAACTCGCTGCCCACGCAGGTCTTCACGGTACGGATGGATTTGCCGTAGGCATGCCCGGACGGCATGTCGAGGTCTTTCCAGACGCCGGGCAAGTCCTGCTTCTTGATGCCGAGCAAATCGATGCGCTGGCCGCCGGTCACCTTGACCATCGGCACGTTGTACTTGTCGGCCACATCGGCGATACGGCGCAGCTCCGACGGATTGGTCACGCCGCCCCACATGCGTGGGACGACGGAATAGGTGCCGTCTTTCTGGATGTTGGCGTGGGCGCGCTCGTTGATCAGGCGCGACTGCGGGTCGTCCTTGGCTTCGCCCGGCCAGGTGGAAATCAGGTAGTAGTTCAGCGCCGGGCGGCAGGTGGCGCAACCGTTGGGCGTGCGCCAGTTCAGGTAGCTCATGGTGCCGGCGATGGTCAGCAGGTGCTGGTCGCGAATGGCCTGGCGGATTTGCCCGTGGTTGAGGTCGCTGCAACCGCAGATGGCTTTTTCGCTCTTGGGTTTGACGTCGGCGGCGCCGCCCACGGTGTTGATCAGGATCTGCTCCACCAGCCCCGCGCAAGACCCGCACGAGCTGGCAGCCTTGGTGTGCTTTTTCACCTCATCGACGCTGAACAGCCCTTGTTCCTGGATCGCCTTGACGATGGTGCCCTTGCACACGCCATTGCAGCCGCAGACCTCGGCATTGTCGGCCATGCTCATGGCTTTGTCCTGGCCCTGATGGCCTACATCGCCCAGTGCATTTTCGCCAAACATCAAATGGTCACGGATCTCGCCAATCGCGTGGTTCTCACGGATCTGGCGGAAATACCAACCGCCATCGGCGGTATCGCCGTACAGGCAGGCGCCGACCAGGATGTCGTCCTTGATCACCAGTTTTTTGTACACGCCGCCGATGGGGTCGGAGAGGGTGATGGTTTCAGTGCCTTCGCCGCCCATGAAGTCTCCGGCGGAGAACAGGTCGATGCCGGTGACTTTCAGCTTGGTGGAGGTGACCGAACCTTTGTAGGTGGCGAAACCCAGCTGGGCGAGATGGTTGGCGCAGACCTTGGCCTGTTCGAACAGCGGCGCCACCAGGCCGTAGGCAATCCCACGGTGGCTGGCGCATTCGCCGATGGCGTAGATGCGCGGGTCGTAGGTTTGCATCGTATCGTTGACCAGAATCCCACGGTTGCAGGGGATGCCGGACTTTTCCGCAAGTTCGGTGTTGGGGCGGATACCAGCGGCCATCACCACCAGGTCGGCGGGAATGATGTCGCCATTTTTGAACTGCACCGAGCCGACCCGGCCGTTGCCGGCATCGTGCAAGGCCTGGGTCTGTTCGCACAGGCGGAACACCAGGCCGCGGCTTTCCAGCTCGGTTTGCAGCAGTTGGCCGCTGGTTTTGTCCAGCTGCCGTTCCAGCAGCCATTCACCGATGTGCACCACGGTCACCTGCATGCCGCGCAGCATCAAGCCGTTGGCGGCCTCAAGGCCCAGCAGCCCACCACCGATGACCACGGCGTGCTTGTGGGTCTTGGCGGTGTCGATCATGGCCTGGGTGTCGGCAATATCGCGGTAGCCGATCACGCCCTGCAAGGTATTACCGGGAATGGGCAGGATAAACGGGGTGGAACCGGTGGCGATCAGCAGGCGATCGTATTCGGCTTCGGTACCGTCTTCGGCGATGACCCGGCGTTTCACTCGATCGATCTGCACCACCTTGCGGTTGAGCAGCAGCTTGACGTTGTTATCGAGGTACCAGTCCAGGTCGTTGAGCACGATCTCTTCGAAGGTCTGCTCGCCGGCCAGTACCGGCGACAGCAGGATGCGGTTGTAGTTGGTGTGGGGCTCGGCGCCGAACACGGTGATGTCATAGATGTCGCTGCTGAGCTTGAGCAGTTCTTCCAAGGTGCGAACCCCGGCCATGCCGTTGCCGATCATCACCAGTTTGAGTTTTTTCATGTCGCTCTCCGACCAATCACGCGCAAACAAAAAAAGGCGTCCCCGCTAGTTACCTAGCGAGGACGCCTTTGTCCTGGTCCCGTTCTCTCGGGAAGCTCGGCCCTTCGACGTTGAAGGAGCGGCTATATGTGGGTTGTTGGGATAGCTAATGCAGCAGCTGTGCCAAGTGCCAATGTCCCTGGTTTTATTGAGCGTTTAACCCGAATGCCGCAGGGTTTTGCCCGTTAGTGGTGCAACAGCCAGTAGAGCAGCACCAGATTGATCAGCAGCGAAGCCATCGCCAGGGTTTGCCAGACCTTCAGCGGTTCACGCTCCAGCAAGGGGCGGGCGCGCACGCTCAGCTCACGGCGGTCGGCCTGTTCCAGCACCAGCAGCCACTCTTCGGCGGTTTCATAACGTTGCTGCGGTTGCACGGCCACGGCCCGTTCGAGGCTCGCGGGCAACCAGTCGGGCAAGTCAGGACGGAAGCGGCTGGCGCTGACCGCCTGAGTGAAGCGCGGGCGTTGGAAAGCTTCGATTTCGCCGTAGGGATAGTGACCGGTCAGCAGGTAATAGAGCGTGACGCCGACACTGTACAAATCCTGTTGCGGCGTAGGCCGCTCGCCGTTGAACGACTCCGGCGCGATAAAACTCGGAGTACCGGGCAGCACATGCGCGCGGTCTTCGGACAGCCCTGGGCAGTAGGCCAGGCCGAAATCCAGCACGCGCAGTTCGCCGTCGTCCCCCAGCAACAGGTTTTCCGGCTTGATATCGCGGTGCAGGATCTGCCGCCGATGCAGCAGGCCGATCGCGCGCAGCAAACGCTCGGCGATGGACTGCCATTGAGCCAGGGGCAAGGGGCCCTGGCGCTTGAACAGTTCGGCCAGAGTTTGCCCCGGATATTCACGCATCACGTAGTACAAATGCTGACGCCCGCTGGCGGCATGCACTTCAGGGAATGCGCGGCCGGCGACCCGGCGCAGAAACCATTCTTCCGAGAGCAGGGCCTGGGCGGCGTCCGTATCGGTTTCTCGATTGAGCGGCAAGGTTTTCAGCAACCAGGGGCGCTGCTGATCATCCTCTACCCGATACAGCAATGACTGTCGGCTCTGCGCCAACAGGCTGTGCACCTGCCAACCTTCGAAACGTTGCCCGGCCTTGAGCAGCGGCGGCAGCGGCCACTGCTGCAACTGCACCAGTGCGTCGCCCAGCGTGGCGGCGCCAAGGGCATCGATGCGTACCAGCAAGGCGCTGGCATTGTCCTGGCTTCCTGCCAAGTGCGCGGCATTCACCAGGGTGTTGACCGCCAGGTCCAAGTCGCTTTGCTCGCGCAGAATCGCGCGGATGCTGTGGTCGCCCAACGTGGCCCAGACCCCGTCACTGAGCAGCAGGAAGCACTCGCCGGCGCGCAGTTCTCCGTCGAGAAAATCCAGCACCAAATGTTGGTCCAGGCCGAGGGCACGCTTGAGCACATGCTGCATGCCCGGCTGCTCCCACACATGGTCTTCGCTGATGCGCTGCAGCTCGCCGTCCAGCCAGCGATAGGCGCGGCAATCGCCGACGTGGGCCAGGGTGAAACGCTGGCCGCGAAACACCAGGGCACTGAGGGTGGTCAGCAGCGGCTGGCCGCCGCCATTGGCCTGCAGCCAGCGATTCTGCGCGACCAGTAAACGTTCCAGCGCCTGGGCCACGCCCCAGGTCTGCGGCGTGGCGTAGTAGTCCAGGGCCAGCGCCTGCAAGGTCGAGCGTGCGGCCAGGCCGCCATCGGCGCATTGGCTGACACCGTCGGCCAACGCGCACAGGTAGCCTTTGCTCGCGGCCAGTTCCGCCATGGGCGTGACCACCCGCAGCGCGTCCTGGTTTTCCGCCCGTGGGCCGATCGCACTGGCCTGGGCGACGCTCAGTTGCAGGCTCATCAGACGCGCGCGGCGGTCACGGCAGCCGAGCCCCAGGTGGTTCTCCAGCGACGCTTGACGCCGTGCAGGCCAAACCAGGCCAGCACGCCGAGGCTGGCGAACAGCCACAGGGCCACCTGATAACTGCCGGTACTCTGCTTGATCGCACCCATGCCGGCCGCCAGCACAAAGCCGCCAATGCCGCCGGCCATGCCGATCAAACCGGTCATCACGCCGATCTCACTGCGAAAACGCTGTGGCACCAGTTGGAACACTGCGCCATTACCGGCGCCAAGGCCGAGCATGGTGCAGACGAAAAGCGCCAACGCGGCGTAGGAACTGGGCAGATTGAAACCCACCGCCGCAATGCAGATCACCGCCACGCTGTACATGCCGAGCAGGGTCTTGATCCCGCCGAAACGGTCCGCCAGGGCACCGCCCAAGGGGCGCATCAGGCTGCCACCGAAGACACAGGCCGCGGTGTAGTAGCCAGCGGTCACCGGGCTCAGGCCGTACTGGTCGTTGAAGTAGCCGGGCAGGGCGCTGGCCAGGCCGATGAAGCCGCCAAAGGTCACGCTGTAGAAGAACATGAACCACCAACTGTCGCGATCACCCAGGGCTTTGAAGTAGTCGGCCATCGACTTGGCTTTCGGGCGTTGCGGGGCATTGCGGGCGAGCCAGGCGAACACGATCAGGGTAAGAATCAGCGGAATCAACGCGAAGCCGAACACATTGCTCCAGCCAAAGGCCGCCGCCAGTACCGGTGCCAGCAACGCGGCAAACACAGTGCCGGAGTTGCCGGCGCCGGCGATGCCCATGGCTTTGCCTTGGTGCTCGGCCGGGTACCATTGCGAGGCCAGCGGCAGGGCGACGGCAAACGAGGCACCGGCCATGCCGAGGAACAGGCCCAGCAGCAGGGCTTGCTCGTAGCTGTGAATGCCCAGTTTCCAGGCGCAGAACAACGCGACAATGACAATCACCTGGCCGATCAGCCCGGCGGTCTTGGGCGACAGCTTGTCGGCCAGCATGCCCATGAGAAAGCGCAACACCGCGCCCGCCAGGATCGGCGTGGCGACCACCAGGCCGCGCTGTTGAGTGGTCAGGTGCAGGTCGGCGGCAATCTGTACCGCCAGCGGGCCCAGCAGGTACCAGACCATGAAGCTCAGGTCGAAATACAGGAACGCGGCAAACAGGGTCGGGGTGTGCCCGGATTTCCAGAAACTTGATTTCATCACGCACCTCAACGGTTGGGTCTAAAACGAAAAAACGCCGCCACCGGGTTCGCGAGGGCAAACCGGGTGTGCGACGTCTTTGTCGTGGATTGGGCAACCGCCGTTGGCTACCTGTAGAGGTTCTTTAGCAAGAGCCGCGCCAGATCACCCGAGCAATTCGCTCATGGCAATAATCTGTTCGGCGACCTGGATCAGTTTCTGCTGGCGGCTCATGGCCTGGCGGCGCATGAGGGTGTAGGCCTCTTCCTCATTGCAGTCCTTCATTTTCATCAGCAGACCTTTGGCCAGCTCGATGCGCTTGCGCTCCGCCAACTGTTGATCGCGGGCGTGTAGCTGGGCGCGCAGGGCCTGGTCGCTTTCGAAGCGTGCCATGGCCACATCGAGGATCGGTTGCAGGCGCTGGGCCTGGATACCTTCGACGATGTAGGCACTGACCCCGGACTTGATCGCCTGGCGCATGACATTCGGGTCGTGCTCGTCGGTAAACATCACAATAGGGCGGGGTTGATCGCGGCTGACCAGCACCACCTGCTCCATCACATCGCGGCCGGGTGACTCGGTATCGATCAGGATCACGTCGGGGCGCACCGTTTCGACGCGCGCGGGCAAGTCGATGGTCAGGCCGGATTCATCGATCACCTCAAAACCGGCCTCGGTCAACGCGGCCTTGAGCCGGCCGACTTTGCGCGGGGTGTCGTTGATCAACAGGATTCGCAGCATGGTCGTGCTCCTGTCAGCGCAGCGCTTGGCGGCTGGTGTCGTCCGCCATGGCGTGCAGACGGAAGCTGCGGGCATAGCCGGCGGGGTCGGAGCCGTCCCAGACCTTGCCGTCGATCAACTGGCTGCTGCGCATATCTTCGTCATGGAGCGGGACGCCGACGGCGCTGGCGGCTTGACGATACACATCCAGTTGTTGCACCTGGCGGGCAACGTCAAGGTAATCCGGGTCTTCGCGCAACAGCCCCCAGCGGCGGAACTGGGTCATGAACCACATGCCGTCGCAAAGGTAGGGCAGGTTGACCGCGCCATCGGCGAAAAAACGCAGCGCATACGGGTCCTGCCACTGGTTGCCCAGGCCATCTTCGTAATTGCCCAGCAGGCGCGGTTCGATACAGTCCAGCGGTGCGTCGAGGTACTCGCGGGCGCTGAGCAGCTGGGCGGTGGAGCGACGGTTTTGCGTGCTCGCTTCGATAAAGCGGCTGGCTTCAAGAATCGCCATCACCAGCACACGGGCGGTATTGGGGTATTGGTCGACGAAGGCCTGGGTACAGCCCAGGACTTTTTCCGGATGATTCGGCCAGATCGACTGGCTGGTCGCCAGGGTGAAACCCTGGTTCTGCTTGACGGCGCTGGCGCACCAGGGTTCACCGACGCACAGGCCGTCGATACGACCGGCTTGCAGGTGCGCAACCATTTGCGGCGGGGGGACCACCACGCTGTCCACGTCCCGCAGCGGGTGGATGCCCTGGCTCGCCAGCCAGTAATACAGCCACATGGCGTGGGTGCCGGTGGGAAAAGTCTGGGCGAAGGTGAGTTTTGTACGGCTTTGGTGCGCGTGACGCTCCAATGCCTCAGGAGTGACCACGCCTTGCTGCTGCAGCCCACGGGACAGGTTGATGCTCTGCCCGTTCTGGTTCAGCCCCATCAGCACCGCCATCGGGCTCGGAGCAACGCCGCCGATGCCCAGGTGCACGGCATAGATCAGCCCGTACAGGCTATGGGCGGCGTCCAGCTCACCGCTGACCAGTTTGTCGCGCAGGTTGGCCCAGGACGTTTGACGCTTGAGGTTCAGCGTGAGGCCGTAGGGCTGCGCAAACCCCTGGGTAGCGGCGACCACCAGCGAGGCGCAATCAGTCAAGGCCATGAACCCCAGGTCGAGACTGCTCTTTTCCGGCGCGTCACTGCCGTTTACCCAGGCCAGCGCCGGGGTCACCGGGCTGTTGCCGACCGAATCGTTCATCCACACCTACCTTTTCTCTCAAAAAAAAGCGTCGCTTCCTCGGATGGCGATACCAGCCATTACAGGGAAACGACGCCTTTGTCCGTAGGCCCGCTCCGTCGTTGGCGCGCGCCCTGATAGAGAGTGCATAGCAAGGCACATGCCACGGGGCAGCCGTCAGCTTTTCATCATGATTGAACCTCGCCTGCCTCTCAGTATGGCCGCTCTTTCGCGTTCTACCGCCCCAGGAAAACCAAGGTGCATGCTGAATCTCCCATTCCGACGAACCGCCACTGCCTCGGTAGCACGCTGCTGTGGGTGGTGCTGTTGCTGCTCAGCCGGGTTGCCTGGGGCGAGCCGTATCAGGCCAGCGATGAAAGCCTGGACAGTTTTTTCGCTGCATTGTCGGTGCCCCTGGGTCTGCCTGTGGTGGTCAGTCGGGAGGCGGCGCCCAGGCGTGTCAGCGGGACCTTCGATTTCGAGGCGCCCCAACAGGTCCTTGAAGCGCTGGCCCGGCGTGAAGGCCTGATCTGGCACAGCGACGGGCAATCGGTGCACGTCTACAACGCGACTGAAGCGCGAACCTCCGTGGTGGCGTTGCGGTACATCTCAGTCAACCGACTGCGCGGCATCCTGCGCCGAACGGGGCTGGATGAATCGCGCTATCCCTTGCGCGACAGCGGGGTGCGTACCTTCTACGTGTCCGGGCCACCCAGCTATGTCAACCAGGTGCTGCGGCTGGCGCAATTGACAGACCGCCAACGCAGTGAACTGCGCGTGGGCACGCACGCCTTCGGTGTGGTGCAGGTGTTCAATACCCACGTCGAGGACAGGCAGTATGGCAGCGGCGCGAGCAAGGTCAGCGTGCCGGGGATGGCCTCCATCATTCAAGGCCTGCTGGCCAGCGAGCAGAAGGGCCCGCTGGCGGACAAGAACCTGACGCTGATCGCCTATGCGGACACCAACAGCCTCTTGATCAAAGGCAAGCCGGCCCAGGTAAGCCTGATCGAGAAGCTGGTAGATGAATTGGATGTTCCCAGGCAACTGAATGAAATCTCGTCATGGCGGGTGGATGTGGGCCGTGACGAATCGAAGCCTCCGGCCGGGCCGCCGCCGTTGACGGCTGCGCAATATGAGCGTGTGCAACGTGCGTTCGTAAGGCCGGGCCGCGAGCGTTCCCCCTGAATAAAAGGCGTTTGTCCATGTACCTGGAAATACTGCTGCAGGAGCAATTGATCAGCCGTAAGCGTCTGGCTGCGTTTGCGCCGGGGAAAGTGTTGCCTTTGGCGCCTGAGGTCATCCACTGCGTGGAGGTGCGGGTCAACGGGCAGTTGATGGCTGTGGGTGAGTTGGTGCAGCTGGAGGACCGGTTAGGCGTTGAATTGCATGAGGTGTATCAGGAATGGATACCTCGTTCGGGTTGAGTGGTGAACTGTCTTACAACGAGACGCTGAAAAACCCTGACTGAATAGGGTTTTTCCTAGCGTGATACGCGAGACAGGTTTTTATAGTCATGGCATCGGGCGAGTGAGCCGTCACAGCAAGAAGGATTTGAATGTCAGCAGTCGAATGTGCAGGACGCCTTATGGACATCGGGATTGAAGAATCGACAAATTCCCTGGTTTTCGCTCACTGGACCTTGCATGAAGATGGTCGGCTCACGGGTAGGGAAACCGATATTCAACTGCCGCCCAAAGAGGGGAACGTGCTCCGACTGTTGCTGGTTTCCGGCGGTTCGTTGATGACCAAGGACCGCTTGTTGGCGCTTGCCTGGCCCCGGGGCGAGGTGGCTGATGAGTCATTGACACGTTGCATCTACGCCTTGCGTAGACACTTGAAGGCCGACAAAGGGTTTATCAAGACCGTGTATGGCAAGGGCTACCGTTTTACCTGCCCTGTGCAGGTCCGGAACGCCGAGCCCAAGCACGTCATGCACGTGTGTTCGGCGTGCGGGCAGATCAGCAGTGTTTAAAGTGTGGGGCAGGGGCCTGATGCTGGGCTTGTTGATGGGCAGCAACCAGGCCCTGGCCTACTGCTGGGATGAAGTGGCGCGTCGTTACGACTTCGAGCCAGAGTTGCTGCAGGCCATCGCAGCGGTAGAGTCGGGGTACCGCGCAGAAGCGATCAACTATGCCAACGCTAATGGCACGCATGATATCGGCTTGATGCAAATCAACAGCAGTCACCTGCCTCGCCTGCTCAAGCTGGGCATTACCGAAGAGCGGCTGTTGAGCGAGCCGTGTTTGTCGGTGGAGGTCGGTGCCTCGATTCTTGCCGGGTTCGTTCAGCGTTTCGGCTATAACTGGACAGCGGTGGGTTCCTACAATGTGGGAGCGGGCGCCGGGGCGGAGCGTGACGCGTTGCGCATGCGCTACGCCGAAAAAGTCTGGGCCCGTTATGAGGCACTGATGGCCCATCGTAATTGACGATTGGGCGGCACGCCTCGCATGCAGCGTGTGTCCCCGGCTATAATCGCGCCACCTTTCGCCGCCATCCGAGTCTAGCCCGCCCATGTATACCCTGGCCCGCCAGCTGTTGTTCAAACTCTCCCCGGAAACCTCCCACGATCTGTCCCTGGACCTGATCGGTGCCGGTGGCCGCCTGGGGCTCAATGGCCTGGTTTGCAAGGCTGCGGCGAAAGTACCGGTGTCGGTGATGGGCCTTGAATTTCCCAATCCGGTCGGGCTGGCGGCCGGCCTGGACAAGAACGGTGCGGCGATCGACGGGTTTGCGCAGTTGGGCTTCGGTTTCGTCGAAATCGGCACCGTGACGCCTCGGCCGCAACCGGGCAACCCCAAGCCCCGGATCTTCCGCCTGCCGGAAGCCGAGGCGATCATCAACCGCATGGGCTTCAACAATCTGGGTGTGGACCATTTGTTGTCACGGGTTCAGGCGGCAAAGTACAAGGGCATCCTCGGTATCAACATCGGCAAGAATTTCGACACGCCGGTAGAGCGTGCGGTGGACGATTACCTGATCTGCCTGGACAAGGTCTACGCCCACGCCAGCTACGTCACCGTCAACGTCAGCTCGCCCAACACCCCGGGCTTGCGCAGCCTGCAGTTCGGCGACTCCCTCAAGCAATTGCTCGAAGCATTGCGCCAGCGCCAGGAAGACCTGGCCGTGCGCCACGGCAAGCGAGTGCCATTGGCGATCAAGATCGCTCCCGATATGAGCGATGAAGAAACCGTGCTGGTGGCCCAGGCCCTGATGAACGCGGGCATGGATGCGGTGATCGCGACCAACACCACCCTCAGCCGTGTGGGCGTCGAAGGCCTCGCTCACGGTGACGAGGCGGGCGGTCTGTCCGGCGCGCCGGTACGGGACAAAAGCACCCATATCGTCAAGGTGCTGGCGGCCGAACTGGCGGGGCGCTTGCCGATCATCGCCGTGGGGGGGATCACCGAAGGCAAGCACGCGGCTGAAAAGATCGCGGCGGGCGCAAGCCTGGTGCAGTTGTACTCCGGTTTCATCTACAAAGGCCCCGCGCTGATTCGCGAATCGGTGGACGCGATCGCGGCCCTGCGCTGAGGGCGCTTGTCTGACACGGGCAATAAAAAGGGCTCCATAGAGGAGCCCCTGGGCCGAAGCCCGCCGCCCGGATAGGACGTGCGTGGTTAAATCGCTACATATTCAAGTTGTTGTGTCGGAATTAAGTGCCCTGATTAGCCGACGGCGTGAAGTTCGTTGAGTCTGTGGATACCCGCAGTGCCAGTCATACCGTCCCAGTTGTCGCCTCGTCCTTCTCGCCAGCCATTGATCCAGGCTTGGCGCACCGACGGTAGAGTAAATGGGCAAAGCTCACGGGATTTTCCATGAACGCCATATTGATATCCGCGTAAAAATGCTCTTTCCAACGGATCACGCTTAAGTCTTCTCATAGGGTGTTTCCCTCACTTGTTGACTGTCTAGATATCCTTCGGCCTCGTGTGAGGCCGGGCAGAGTTTTTCTGCCGTTGGTGGGCTCGCTGCCGGCGTGGCGAGCCGATGTGTCGGCGTCGTTACGGCGCCAACCTGTGTTGAGTTCTAACCAATAGGTCACATGGATTCAATGATCGTTTTGTCATAAGCACGTAACGATAACGATGCTATAGCCATAAGCTGGGATGGCTTTTCGCCCCTTTTCCTAGGCAAAGCCAGCTATGATGTGCCCTGCGAAGAGAATGTGTTTAATCCTTGGGTGAGAATGCCCACCTGTTGCAGTCGGTTATTATTCGACGAAGGGTCGGAATATTTCTTTTTGTTGCTTCAAATTCTTCTTCTGCCCCGTCAATAAAGGCCCAAAGGCCCGTCAGATGAGGTGGAGCGGCACATTCGTGCCACGCGAGCACTCTTCAAGAAAAGTGCTTGATTGAAAACCGAACCGACGATGCGTCGCCCGTTCATTGATTGCTGAAAAGCCTGGAATGCCCCATGTCGGACCGTTTTGAACTCTTCCTCACCTGCCCCAAGGGCCTCGAAGGCCTGCTGATCGAGGAAGCCGTCGGGCTTGGCCTTGAGGACGCCCGCGAGCACACCTCGGCCGTGCGCGGCATGGCCGACATGGAAACCGCCTACCGCCTGTGCCTGTGGTCGCGTCTGGCCAACCGGGTGTTGCTGGTGCTCAAGCGCTTCCCGATGAAGGATGCCGAGGACCTCTACCACGGCGTGCTGGATATCGAATGGGCCGACCACATGGTCAGCGACGGTACGCTGGCGGTGGAGTTCAGCGGTCACGGCTCGGGCATCGACAACACCCACTTCGGCGCGCTGAAGGTCAAGGATGCAATCGTCGACAAGCTGCGCACCCCGACTGGCGAACGTCCGTCCATCGACAAGATCAACCCGGACCTGCGCATCCACCTGCGCCTGGACCGTGGCGAAGCCATCCTGTCCCTGGACCTGTCCGGCCACAGCCTGCACCAGCGCGGCTACCGTCTGCAGCAGGGTGCCGCGCCGTTGAAGGAAAACCTGGCGGCCGCGATCCTGATCCGCGCCGGCTGGCCGCGCATCGCTGCCGAAGGCGGCGCATTGACCGACCCGATGTGCGGCGTCGGCACCTTCCTGGTCGAAGGCGCAATGATCGCTGCCGACATGGCGCCCAACCTCAATCGCGAACTGTGGGGCTTCACCACGTGGCTCGGACACGTCCCGGCGTTGTGGAAGAAGCTGCACGCCGAGGCCACCGAACGTGCCGCTATCGGCATGAACAAAACCCCGCTGTGGGTGCGTGGCTATGAAGCCGATCCGCGTCTGATCCAGCCGGCCCGCAACAACATCGAGCGCGCCGGCCTGAGCCACTGGATCAAGGTGTACCAGGGCGAAGTCGGCACGTTCGAGCCGCGCCCGGACCAGAACCAGAAAGGCCTGGTGATCTGCAACCCGCCGTACGGCGAGCGTTTGGGTGACGAGGCCAGCCTGTTGTACCTTTACCAGAACCTTGGCGAGCGTCTGCGCCAGGCTTGCATGGGCTGGGAAGCTGCAGTGTTCACCGGCGCGCCGGACCTGGGCAAGCGCATGGGCATCCGCAGCCACAAACAGTATTCGTTCTGGAACGGCGCGTTACCGTGCAAATTGTTGCTGATCAAGGTCAATCCGGATCAGTTCGTCACCGGCGAGCGTCGTACCCCGGAGCAGCGCCAGGCTGAACGTGAGCAAGCGGCTTACGACCAGGCCCCGACCGAACCGGTCGAGCGTCAGTACAACAAGAACGGCAACCCGATCAAGCCAGCCCCGGCCCCGGTGGTCGAACAGGCGCGCTTGAGCGAGGGCGGGCAGATGTTCGCCAACCGCCTGCAGAAGAACCTCAAGCTGCTGGGCAAGTGGGCCAAGCGTGAAGGCGTGGATTGCTACCGCGTGTACGACGCCGATATGCCGGAGTACTCCATGGCTATCGACCTGTATCACGATTGGGTGCATGTGCAGGAATACGCCGCGCCGAAGTCCATCGACCCGGAAAAAGCCTCGGCGCGCATGTTTGACGCGCTCGCGGCAATTCCCCAGGCACTGAACGTCGACAAAAGTCGCGTGGTGGTCAAGCGTCGCGAGCGTCAGAGCGGCACCAAGCAATACGAGCGTCAGAGCGCCCAGGGCAAGTTCACCGAGGTCAGCGAAGGTGGCGTGAAGCTGCTGGTCAACCTCACCGACTACCTGGACACCGGCCTGTTCCTCGACCACCGCCCGATGCGCCTGCGCATTCAGAAGGAAGCGGCGGGCAAGCGTTTCCTCAACCTGTATTGCTACACCGCCACCGCCAGCGTGCACGCGGCCAAGGGTGGCGCGCGCAGCACCACCAGTGTCGATTTGTCCAAGACCTACCTGGACTGGGCACGTCGCAACTTCTCCCTCAACGGCTTTTCCGACAAGAACCGCCTGGAACAAGGTGATGTAATGGCGTGGCTGGAAGCCAGTCGCGACGAGTTCGATATGATTTTCATCGACCCGCCGACCTTCTCCAACTCCAAGCGCATGGAAGGTATTTTCGACGTGCAGCGTGACCACGTGCAATTGCTCGACCTGGCCATGGCGCGCCTGGCGCCGGGCGGCGTGCTGTACTTCTCGAACAACTTCCGCAAGTTCCAGCTGGAAGACAACCTCAGCGAACGCTATGCGGTCGAGGAGATCAGCGACAAGACCATCGACCCGGATTTCGCGCGTAACGCCAAGATCCACCGCGCCTGGAAAATCACCGCACGCTGATACGTGTGGCGAGGGGGCAAGCTCCCTCGCCACGGCAGGTATTTACGCTGGTCAAACCCCCCACCGATGGCTATAACTTAACGTCCAGCCAAAGTGACACCCCCCGCACGCTGGCGTTGTGAGTATCGCCTATGCCAATGCAAGCCGTACGCCCGAAGATCCTTGGTTTTATCAGTGAACAGGCATCGGCTTGGCTGGTGGCATTGGTGGTGCTGGCAATCGGTAGCGCGCTGACCCTGGTCATCGCGTGGGCCGCTGCCGACCTCAATCAGCAGCAGGTGCGCCAGCGCTTCCAGTTGCTGGTCAATGAGCGCTACAGCCGGATTCAGGAGCGCTTCGAAGACCAGGAGCTGCGCCTGGATAGCCTGCGCCGCTTCTTCATCAATTCCGGCGAGGTGTCTCGCAGCGAATTTGACGGCTTCGCCCAGCCTTTGTTGTTGCATGCGCGTGCCTATGCCTGGGCGCCGCGTGTGCCTCGGGATCAGCGCAGCCGGTTTGAACAGGACATCTCGCGCCAGCGCGGCGTACCTTTCAACATCCGTGAACTGAATTCGGCAGGTGAGCTGGCGCCCGCTGCCGAGCGCGATGAATATGTACCGGTGTTATACAGCCAGACCCAAAGTCTGTTGGGCTCGCCGCTGGGTTTTGATCTGCTGGCCCAACCCCTGCGGCGCGCTGTGCTGGAGCGTGCGCAAAAAAGCGGCAAGGTGGCGGTGTCCCAGCCCATGCAATTGGTGGGCGTGGAACCGGCCTATGCCGCAGGGGTACTGTTGGTGGCGCCGGTCAGCAAGACCGTCGATGCCCAGCCGTACGGTTACGTCATGGCGGTGATCAGCCTGCGCCAATTGGTGGCCGATGGGTTGCCCAAGGCAAACCGGGATAACCTGGCGATGCAGATCGTCGACACCTCCGACACTGAGCAGCGTGTGCTGTATGCGTCCAGCAATGCGCCGGGCGGCAGCGACCTTGTCGCCGCCCGACGTCTTACCCTCGGTGACCACGTCTACGCGCTGAGCCTGCGTGCCAGTGAGGTATTCGACAAGGCCAACCATTCCTCGACCAACACCATACTGATCATGGGCGTGCTGTTGAGTGTGCTGCTCAGTGCCTTGCTTTATGTGCTGGTCAGCCAACGCCAGCGGGCGTTGACCCTGGTGGAGCAGCGTACCGCTCAGTTGCGCATGCGTGAACAGGAGCTACGGGGCGCGCATGGTCAATTGCGCAGCGTGCTGAATGCGGCGACGCACGTCGCAATCATTGCCACGGACTTGCGCGGTGTCATCAACATGTTCAATGCCGGGGCCGAGCGGATGCTGGGGTTCAAGGGCGAGCACGTGGTGGGCCGCCTGACGTTGGAGCGCCTGCACCTGGCCGCCGAGCTCGAGACCCGCGCCATGCGTTTGAGTGTGGCGCTGGGCAAGCGTATCGCGCCGAGCCAGGCGATGCTGGTGGAAAGTCCCGACGGTCAACAGGATGCCCGCGAATGGACGCTGGTGCGCGAGGACGGCAGCCCGTTGACCGTAAATATGCTGGTCACGGTGTTGCTGGATGACCATGGCCTGTGGGTCGGGCACTTGGCGATTTACCTGGATGTCACTGAGCAGAAGCGCGCCTATGAAGCGTTGGCCGCGCGCGATCGCTTGCTGAAAAAGCTCAGTGCCCATGTGCCTGGCGGCATCTTCCAGTTCACCCTGGAGCCCCACAACAGCTGGCGCTTCATTTACGCCAGCGAAGGCATGCGCGATATCTATGAGATCGAGCTTGGCGTGTTGCAGCAGGATGCGGGCAAGGTCCTGGAACGCATTCACCCCTTGGACCTTGAGCGGGTACGCGCGTCGATACGCTTGTCGGCGCTGCAACTGAGCCATTGGCGCGAAGAGTATCGCGTGCAGCTGCCCCAGCGCGGCCTGCGCTGGATTCGTGGCGAGGCCACGCCGGAGGAATTACCCGGCGGCGGTACGTTGTGGCACGGTTATGTGTCGGATATTTCTGACCTCAAGCGCGTGGAAGAAGAGTTGCGCACGCTGTCCATCACTGACTCCCTGACGGGCATCCACAATCGCCGCTATTTCCAGGACCGCATGAAAGCCGAACTGCTGCGCCACACCCGTACGTCTGGGGCGCTGTCGGTGATCATGCTGGATGTCGACCACTTCAAGCGGGTCAACGACCAGTACGGGCACGGCGCCGGGGACGGTGTGTTGCAGGAGCTGTGCAGGCGAATCAGCCAACGCTTGCGCCGCACCGACGTGTTCTGTCGGTTGGGTGGGGAAGAATTCGTGGTGCTATGCCCGCACACCGATGGCGCCCAGGCTTACCACTTGGCGACGCAGTTGTGGCAGTCGTTGCGCAGCACGCCGATGGCGCCGGCGGGCAT
Organism: Pseudomonas sp. R11-23-07; assembly: GCF_003852295.1. NCBI lineage: Bacteria > Pseudomonadati > Pseudomonadota > Gammaproteobacteria > Pseudomonadales > Pseudomonadaceae > Pseudomonas > Pseudomonas sp. R11-23-07. Next base: position 4,035,746 of record NZ_CP027761.1, on the reverse strand, counting down.
CGTCACCGCCAGCTTTGGGGTGGCCAGCTGGCGTGTCGATGAAGGCATTGACGGGTTGCTGCTGCGCGCGGACTCGGCGGTGTATACCGCCAAGCAGACGGGCAGGGACCGGGTGGAGCTCTGTGGCAGCGGCGTTGAATAACGCTAGAGCACTGGCGCGGCTGCAACCGCCTTCGGCTGGCGATACAGGTCCAGCAGCACCTGGTCCAGCACCGACGACGCGCCCCACGGCTTGGAGTCGTTAAGAATCGCCACCACCGCCCAGGTGTTGCCGTTGTTGTCACGGCTGAACCCGGCGATGGCGCGCACGGTGTTCAAGGTTCCGGTCTTCACATGGGCTTCGCCGCGCATAGCGGTGGTCTTCAGGCGTTTACGCATGGTGCCGTCGGTGCCGGCGATCGGCAGCGAGCTGATGTACTCGGCGGCGTAGGGGCTTTTCCAGGCCGCTTGCAGCATGGCCGCCATTTCGCGGGCGCTGATCCGTTCGGCGCGGGACAGGCCGGAACCGTTCTCCATCACCAGGTGTGGCGCGGTAATGCCTTTTTTCGCCAGCCATTGACGTACTACGCGTTGCGCGGCCTTGGCATCGTCGCCATCGGCATCGTTGCGAAACTGCGCGCCCAGGCTCAGGAACAGTTGCTGGGCCATGGTGTTGTTACTGTATTTGTTGATGTCGCGGATGATTTCCGCCAGGTCCGGCGAGAATGCCCGGGCCAGGACCTTGGCATCCTTGGGTACTGGCGCCTGGATATCGCGGCCCTGGATGGTGCCGCCCAATTCCTTCCAGATCGCACGCACGGCGCCGGCGGTGTAGGTGGCATGGTCGAGCAGCGACAGATAGGTCTGCGAACTGCAGCCGTCCGCCAACTGGCCACTGACGGTCACGGTCATACTGCCATCGGCGGCGGTCATCGGGCTGTAGCGCACGTCGCCGGTGCACTGTTTGGCGTTGGAGACTTTCACCTGGTTGTCGATGCGAATGCTCGCAATCGGCGGCTCGACCGACACGATCACCCGCCCGGCATCGTTGCGTGTCACGAAGCGCAAGGCTTTGAGGTTGACCAGCAGCGCATCGGGCTTGACCAGGAACGGCTTGTTCTCGTCGTTGCCGTCGTCATTGAACTCCGGCAATTGCGGCTGTTGGAAGAAGTTGCGGTCCAGCACCAGGTCGCCGGTGACCTGCTGTACGCCGTTGGCGCGCAGGTCGCGCATCAACAGCCAGAGTTTTTCCATATTCAGCTTGGGATCGCCGCCGCCCTTGAGGTACAGGTTGCCGCGCAACACGCCGCCGCTGAGGACGCCGTCGGTGTAGAACTCGGTTTTCCACTGGTGGTTGGGGCCGAGCATCTCCAGGGCCGCGTAGGTCGTCACCAGTTTCATGGTGGAGGCCGGGTTCACCGACACGTCGGCATTGAACACGGTCGGCGTACCGGGGCCGTTCAACGGCAACATCACCAGGGACAGTGCGGTGTTTTGCAATTTTGCCTTCTGGAGGGCCTGGGCAACGCTGGGGGGCAGGGTGTTGTTGACGGGGGCGGCGGTGGCGCAAACGGCCAGTGGCAGGAGAACACCGGCGAGGAAAACAGAACGTAAAGATTTGATCATAAGAAATAAAACCCTACTGCTGAGAAGGGTGGAAAAAGGCGAGGGGTATGGAAGAAAATCCCTCATTGGTCATGAAAGTGTCGGCATTATGCCCCAAGCGGAGCTTACGTGTAGCTGAACGATAGCGGGGAATCGGGGTTTTTTTATCGCTTAAGCGCCGCCCGTCCCAGAGAGTCGGGCAATTGCCGCCTTAAACTGCTAAAGTGCCGCCCGTTATTACTTATGAGGATTGTTCCAATGGCGACTAACCGTTCCCAGCGTCTGCGCAAAAAACTGTGCGTTGATGAATTTCAAGAGCTGGGTTTCGAACTGAACCTGTCTTTCAAAGAAGGTTTGGACGACAAGGCTATTGACGCTTTCCTTGATGCCTTCCTTAAAGAAGCGATGGAGGCTAATGGCCTGGGCTATGTGGGCGGCGACGACTACGGTCTGGTTTGCCTGCAGAAGCGCGGCTCGGTCTCCGAAGAGCAGCGTGCTGCTGTTGAAGCCTGGCTGAAAACCCGTTCCGAGCTGACCAAGGCTGAAGTCAGCCCGTTGCTGGACGTGTGGTATCCGGAAAAGCCGATCAACGCGGCTAAGTGATACTGAAAAAAAACGGCGACCTGAGGGTCGCCGTTTTTTATGCCTTGCGTCCGTTCAGGATCAGCAGCGTCAACACCCCCGCCACAATCCCCCAGAACGCCGAACCGATGGAAAACAACGTCAAGCCTGACGCGGTGACCATGAAGGTAATCAGCGCCGCTTCCCGTTCCTTCGGCTCATTCATGGCGATGCTCAGGCCATTGATGATCGAGCCAAACAATGCCAGGGCCGCGATCGACAGCACCAGTTCCTTGGGCAACGCTGCGAACAGTGCCGCCAAGGTGGCGCCGAACACCCCGGCAATCCCGTAGAACACCCCGCACCACACGGCGGCGGTGTAGCGCTTGTTGCGGTCTTCATGGGCGTGCGGCCCGGTGCAGATCGCCGCGCTGATCGCCGCCAGGTTGATGCCGTGGGAGCCAAAGGGCGCCAACACCAGTGAGGCGAGGCCGGTGGTGGTGATCAATGGCGAGGCCGGCACGCTGTAGCCGTCGGCGCGCAACACGGCGATACCCGGCATGTTCTGCGAGGTCATCGCCACCACGAACAGCGGGATGCCGATACTGATGGTCGCCGCCAGTGAGAAGTGCGGCGTGGTCCACACCGGTGCCGCGACTTCCAGGTGAAAGCCGCTGAAGTCCAGCAGCCCCATCAAGCCCGACAGCAGGGTGCCGATCACCAGTGCAGCGAGCACGGCATAACGCGGCGACAGGCGCTTGATGACCAGGTAAGTGAAAAACATCCCCAGCACCAGGCCGGTGCGATGCTGCGCGGCGACAAAAATTTCGCTGCCGATCTTGAACAGAATCCCCGCCAGCAACGCCGCCGCCAGCGAGGCGGGGATGCGCTTGACCAGCTGTTCAAAGCTGCCGGTCAGCCCGCAGAGGGTCACCAGCACCGCGCAGGTGATGTAGGCGCCGATGGCCTCGCCGTAGGTGACCCCGCCCAGGCTGGTGATCAACAGTGCCGCGCCGGGTGTGGACCAGGCAATGGTGATCGGCGTGCGATAGCGCAGGGACAGGCCGATGCTGCACACCGCCATGCCGATGGAAAGCGCCCAGATCCATGACGAAATCTGCGCCGTGGTCAAACCGGCGGCCTGGCCGGCCTGGAACATCAGCACCAGCGAGCTGGTGTAACCGGTCATCATGGCGATGAAACCGGCGACGATGGCCGAAGGTGAAGTGTCGGCCAGCGGGCGCAAGGGCGCTTGGGTGGCGTCGGTCATGGAAAGATGATCCTTGTGTCAGGCTTTATTTTGTGGGAGCGAGCTTGCTCGCGAAAAACGTCAACGATAACGCGAGCTTCCTGAATAACCGTGGCGTTCTCAGGTTTTTCGCGAGCAAGCTCGCTCCTACAAAGAGCGCGTGGGAAATCGTGGAATCAAGCCTAAACTCAAACGCAACGACTCATTGCAATACAGCCGACGCCGCAAACAGCCGTACAGTGTGTTGGCGCAGTGGGTTGTGTACAATGTGCCCTGTTTTCAGGTGATACTTGCCAGCGACCCGCTGTTGCCGTATTACCGTTAATTCGCCGCCGTTCTCCAAACCCGAGTGCCCATGAACGAACAGTTGCAACCTCTCAAGAAACAACCGCGAGCCGGCAAGGCCGGTCGCAGCGGAACCCAGGACGATATCGTCTATGCGCATATCTTCGAGGCGATCCTCGAACAACGCCTGGCACCCGGCACCAAATTGAGTGAAGAGGCACTGGGCGAAATCTTCGGCGTGAGCCGCACCATCATTCGCCGCGCGTTGTCGCGCCTGGCCCATGAAGGCGTGGTACTGCTGCGGCCCAACCGTGGCGCGGTCGTCGCCAGCCCGAGCGTCGACGAGGCCCGCCAAGTGTTCATGGCGCGGCGCCTGGTGGAGCGGGCGATCACCGAGCTGGCGGTGCAGCACGCTACCGCTGAGCAACTGGCCCAGTTGCGCCAGATGGTCAACGACGAACGCGACAGTTTCTCCCGTGGCGACCGTGGCGCCGGCATCCGCCTCTCCGGCGAATTCCACTTGAAGCTGGCTGAAGCGGCGAAGAATGCGCCGCTGATCAGCTTCCAGCGCAGCCTGGTGTCCCAGACCTCCTTGATCATCGCCCAGTACGAAAGCGGCAACCGCTCGCACTGTTCCTACGATGAACACACCCAACTGATCGACGCGATCGAAGCCCGGGATGCGGTACTGGCGGTGGATTTGATGATGCATCACATGGACCACATCGACAGCAAGCTCAACCTCGATGAGGAGAGCGCGTCGGATGATCTGCATGCGGTGTTCTCGCATTTGTTGCAGACCAAGAAGCCAGGGCGCTCGTCGGTAAAACTGTAACTTCCCTGACTCACCTGGGATAAAAATGTGGGAGGGGGCTTGCTCCCGATTGCGGTGTATCAGACAACATATTTGTTACTGACCGACCGCTATCGGGAGCAAGCCCCCTCCCACATTTGTTTTGTGTTGCGGCTGAAATTAGCGTTGGTGCACCAACTGCCCCGCTGCATACGTCCGCAACACCGTCCGGTCATCCCCCAGGGTCATCAACACAAACAACGTCTCGGCAATGTTATTCGCCTGCTTCAAGCGATAGCTCAGCAACGGCGTAGCGTTGTAGTCCAACACTAAAAAGTCCGCATCCGTCCCCTGTTGCAAGGTGCCGATCTTGTCTTCCAGGCGCAGCGCGCGCGCACCGCCCAGGGTCGCCAGGTACAGCGACTTGAATGGGCTCAACCGCGCGCCCTGCAACTGCATGACCTTGTAGGCTTCGTTCAAGGTTTGCAGGAGCGAGAAACTGGTGCCGCCGCCCACGTCGGTGCCCAGGCCTACATTCAGTTTGTGCTTCTCGGCCATCGGCAGGTTGAACAGGCCACTGCCGAGGAACAGGTTCGAGGTCGGGCAGAACGCCACGGCCGAGCCGGTTTCTGCCAGCCGTGCGCATTCGTCGTCGCACAGGTGCACGCCATGGGCAAACACCGAGCGTTCGCCGAGCAGTTTGTAGTGGTCGTACACGTCCAGATAGCCGTTGCGCTCTGGAAACAACGCCTTCACCCATTCGACTTCCTGCTTGTTCTCACTGATGTGGGTCTGCATATACAGGTCCGGATACTCCCCCAGCAGTTGCCCGGCCAATGCCAGTTGCTCCGGCGTGCTGGTGGGGGCGAAACGTGGCGTCACCGCATAATGCAGGCGGCCCTTGCCGTGCCAGCGCTCGATCAGTGCCTTGCTTTCCTGGTAGCCGGATTCCGGCGTGTCGGTCAGATAATCCGGCGCATTGCGATCCATCATCACCTTGCCGGCGATCATGCGCAGGTCGAGTTTTTCGGCGGCTTCAAAGAACGCGTTCACCGATTGCGGGTGCACGCTGCCGAACACCAGCGCGGTGGTGGTGCCGTTGCGCAGCAGTTCCCTGATGAAAATATCCGCCACTTCGTCAGCGTGCGCCTTGTCGGCGAACTGGCTTTCACACGGGAAGGTGTAGGTGTTGAGCCAGTCCAGCAACTGCTCGCCATAGGCGCCGACCATGCCGGTCTGCGGCAGGTGGATATGGGTGTCGATCAGGCCGGGGGTGATCAGCGCATCCTGATAGTGCGTGACGTCGATATCGGCGGGCAGGGTCGGCAGCAGGTCGCTGGCGTGGCCAAGCGCGCTGATCCGGCCGTTGTCGATCACCAGCAGGCCGTCTTCGAAATACTCATAGGACGCGTCGATGCCAACCTCGGCGGGGTCGGCGATGCTGTGCAGGATGGCGGCACGGTAGGCTTTGCGGGTCAAAGGCATGCTGATCTCAATTCTTGGCTTGGCTGCGGCGAGATACCGGCAGCAGTTTGGCAATGGGTTCGGCGCTGGCGGTGTGCTGGCCGAAATGGGCGTTGTAGGTGGCGATGATTTCGCCGGCGATGGAAATGGCGATCTCTACTGGCAATTTGCCTTTCACTTCGCTGAGGCCCATCGGGCAGCGCAGGCGTTGCAGGTGCGCGGTGTCGAAGCCGCGATCGCGCAGGCGATGTTCGAACTTGACCCGTTTGGTTTTGGAGCCGATCAGGCCGAAGTAGGCAAAGTCATTGCGCTTGAGCAGAGCGGCGGTCAGCTCCAGGTCCAGTGCATGGTTGTGGGTCATGACGATGCAGTAGCTGCCCGCCGGCAAGTCGGCGATTTCGTCGACCGGCTCTTCGCTGACGATTTTACGCACGCCCTGGGGGATGTGTGACGGAAACTCCTGCTCGCGCGAGTCGATCCAGCGCACCCGGCACGGCAGGCTCGCCAGCAACGGCACCAGCGCACGTCCCACATGGCCGGCGCCGAACACCGCAATTTGCGCCTGCACCTGGCCCATGGGTTCGAACAGCAGCACCGTCACGCCGCCGCAGCACTGTCCCAGGCTCGCGCCGAGGCTGAAACGCTCCAGATGGGTGTTCTGCTGGCCACGGGCAAGCATGTCGCGGGCGATGTGCGTCGCCTTGTATTCCAGGTGCCCGCCGCCGATGGTGTCGAAGGTGTGGGCGGCGCTGATCACCATCTTCGAGCCGGCGTTGCGCGGCGTGGAGCCAAGCTCTTCGATGATGGTGACGAGCACGCAGGGTTCGCCTTGGTTCTGCAGGTCGGCGAGGGCGCTGATCCAGTTGTTCATGGTCACCTCAGTTAGATCGTTCCCACGCTCCGCGTGGGCATGCATACCGTGACGCTCTGCGTCACAAGAGCGGACGCAGAGCGTCCAGGCCGACATTCCCACGCAGAGCGTGGGAACGATCAAGCCAGCTCGGTTGCAGCTTGAGTGGCGTTTGTTTGCAACTGCCGCATCTGCTCACACCCCCACAACACCCGCTCCGGCGTAGCCGGCGCATCGATCCTGGGTTGATGCCGATAGTCACCCAGGCTCGCCACCGCATCCTTGATCGCGCACCACGAGGCAATCCCGAGCATGAACGGCGGTTCACCCACGGCTTTGGAATGGAACACCGTGTCCTCCGGGTTCTTGCGGTTTTCCACCAGCTTGACCCGCAGGTCCAGCGGCATGTCCGCCACGGCCGGGATCTTGTAGCTGACCGGGCCGTTGGTGAGCAGCTTGCCCTTGTTGTTCCACACCAGCTCTTCCATGGTCAGCCAGCCCATGCCCTGGATAAACCCGCCTTCCACCTGGCCGATGTCGATGGCCGGGTTCAGCGAGGCGCCGACGTCGTGGAGGATGTCGGTGCGCAGCATCTTGTATTCGCCGGTCAGGGTGTCGACGATCACTTCACAGCACGCCGCGCCAAAGGCGAAGTAGTAGAACGGCCGCCCGCGTGACTGGCTGCGGTCGTAGAAGATCTTCGGGGTTTTGTAGAAGCCGGTGCTCGACAGCGAGACCTGAGCGAAATACGCCTGCTGGATCAGCGCCTCGAAGCTCAGGATCTGTTCACGCACGCGCACATGACCGTTGCGAAATTCCACGTCCGCCTCGCTGACGTCGTACTTGCGCGCGGCAAATTCCACCAGGCGCTGCTTGATGGTTTCGGCGGCATTCTGCGCGGCCTTGCCGTTCAGGTCGGCGCCGCTGGAGGCCGCCGTCGGCGAGGTGTTGGGCACCTTGTCGGTATTGGTGGCGGTGATCTGCACGCGGTCGATGTCGACCTGGAACACTTCGGCCACCACCTGGGCGACCTTGGTATTCAGGCCTTGGCCCATTTCGGTACCGCCATGGTTCAGGTGAATGCTGCCGTCGGTGTAGATGTGGATCAGCGCACCGGCCTGGTTGAGAAAGCTGGCGGTAAACGAGATGCCGAATTTGACCGGCGTCAGCGCCAGGCCTTTTTTCAGGATCGGGCTGTGGGCGTTGTACAGGCGGACCGCTTCGCGGCGCTCGGCATATTGGCTGCTGGCCTCAAGCTCGGCGGTCATCTCTTCGAGCATGTTGTGCTCGACGGTCTGGTAGTAGTGGGTGACGTTGCGTTCGGTCTTGCCATAGTAATTGGCCTTGCGCACCGCCAGCGGGTCCAGCGCCAGGTGGCGGGCGATGGCGTCCATTACTTCCTCAATGGCGACCATGCCTTGCGGGCCACCGAAGCCGCGATAGGCGGTGTTGGAGGCGGTGTTGGTCTTGCAGCGATGGCCGTTCACCGTCGCGTCGCCCAGGTAATAAGCGTTATCGGCATGGAACATCGCGCGGTCGACAATCGAGTTGGACAAGTCTGGCGAACAGCCGCAGTTGCCGGCCAGGTCCAGGTTGATGCCGTGCAAACGGCCGGCGGCGTCGAAGCCCACGTCGTATTCGATATAGAAGGGGTGGCGCTTGCCGGTCATCAGCATGTCTTCGACCCGCGGCAGGCGCATCTTGGTCGGCTGGCCGGTGAGGCGCGCCACCACCGCGCACAGGCAGGCGGGGCTGGCGGCCTGGGTTTCCTTGCCGCCGAAGCCACCGCCCATGCGGCGCATGTCAACGACGATCTTGTTCATCGACACGTCGAGCACTTCGGCGACAAGCTTCTGCACTTCGGTGGGGTTCTGCGTGGAGCAGTAGACGATCATCCCGCCGTCTTCGGTGGGCATCACCGAGGAAATCTGGGTCTCCAGGTAGAAATGTTCCTGGCCGCCGATGTGCAGCGTGCCCTGGATGCGGTGTTTCGCCGCTGCCAAAGCGCCGGCTGAATCACCGCGTTGATGGGTGTGGCTGTCGAGCACGAAGTGTTTGTTGCGAAACGCCTCGACCACGTCCAGTACCGGCTCCAGGTCTTGGTATTCGATCACCGCCGCCATGGCCGCTTTGCGGGCGGTCTCAAGATCACGGGCGGCCACGGCCAGTACCACCTGGCCGACGAACTGCACGGTGTCGATGGCCAGCAGCGGATCGCCGGGCATCAGCGGGCCGATGTCTTTCAGGCCCGGTACGTCTTCGTGAGTGATCACGATGCGCACGCCGTCGAAGGCGTAGCAGGGCGCGGTGTCGATGCTGAGGATTTTCGCGTGGGCGCGGTCGGACATGCGCGCATACAGGTGCAACTGGTTGGGAAACTCGAGGCGGTCGTCGATGTATTGCGCCTCACCGCTGACATGCTTGGCGGCGCTGTCATGCTTGACGCTGCGGCCGACCCCGGAGGTCAGGTCGCGGGCGAACAGTTCGGCCAGTTCGGCCTGGGTTTTTTCCACGGCGTGATGGTTAGACATAAGCGGTCACCCGAGTCTCGATGTGCGGCGTTTGCAGTTCGATGAAGTATTTGCGCAGCAGGTTCTGCGCACTGAGCAGGCGGTATTCCTTGCTGGCGCGGAAGTCCGAGAGCGGGGTGAAATCCTCGGCCAGGGCGGCGCAGGCTTTCTCCACGGTGGCGGCGTTCCAGGTGGCACCCGTCAGCTGCGTCTCGCAGTGCCTGGCGCGCTTGGGGATGGCGGCCATGCCGCCGAAGGCGACGCGGGCCTCGCTGACCACACCGTTGTCGAGCTTGAGGTTGAAGGCGGCGCACACGGCAGAAATATCATCCTCCAGGCGCTTGGAGACCTTGTACGCGCGAAACAGTGAGTGGCCCTTGGGTACGATGATTTTCTCGATGAATTCGCTGTCCTGGCGAGCGGTCACGCGGTAGTCGATGAAGTAGTCTTCCAGCGCCAGGGTGCGCCGGGTATTGCCCTTGCACAGCACAATCTGTGCTCCAAGAGCGATCAGCAACGGCGGCGAATCACCAATCGGCGAGGCGTTGCCGATATTGCCGCCGAGGGTGCCCTGGTTGCGGATCTGCAGCGAGGCGAAGCGATGCAGTAATTCGCCGAAGTCGGGGTATTCGTGGTGCAGCGCGGCGTAGCAGTCGGAGAGGGCGGTGGCGGCGCCGATTTCCAGGCGGTCGTCGAAGGATTCGATGCGCTTCATTTCTTCAATATTGCCGACGTAGATCATCACCGGCAGGGTGCGATGGAACTGGGTGACTTCCAGCGCCAGGTCGGTGCCGCCGGCCAGCAGGCGGGCTTGTGGATAGGCGTCGTAGAGGTCGGCCAGGTCGGCGACGGTCAGCGGCACCAGGCAGCGTTTGTCACCACTGTTGAGTTCACCGGTTTGCGTCGGCGCAATGGCCTTGAGCTGCGCGATGGTCTGGGCGGCGCGGCTGTCGAACTGGTCCTGAGGCTTGTTGCAGCAGGCCTGTGCGGCGGCGGCCAGAATCGGGCGATAGCCGGTGCAACGGCACAGATTGCCGGCCAGGGCCTCATGGGCTTTCTGGCTGTCGGGGGCGTCGCTGTTCTTTTGCAGGGCAAACAACGACATCACGAAACCCGGGGTGCAGAAGCCGCACTGTGAACCGTGGCACTCAACCATCGCCTGTTGCACGCTGTGCAGTTGGCCCTGGTGCTTGAGGTCCTCGACGCTGATCAGTTGCTTGCCGTGCAGCGACGAGACAAAGGTCAGGCACGAATTGAGGCTGCGATAACGAATCTGCTCGACGCCTTGATCGTTGCGGTGCAACTCGCCGACCACCACGGTGCATGCACCACAGTCGCCGCTGGCGCAGCCTTCCTTGGTGCCGGATTTGCCCACATGCTCACGCAAATAGTTGAGCACGGTCAGGTTGGGGTCCAGGGCGTGCTCGCTACGGAGTTCCTGGTTAAGTAAAAACTGGATCACGGAAGGCCTCGCAGATTCATTATTGTTGTTAACCGCTTTGCGCCGAATCTAGTCATGTCTGACTTTTCGGTCAATGATTTTCTGACCTAAGGGTCAAGAAACTGCGGTCACAACCTATTCAATTATGGTTCAGTCTTCTGGAACCGGTGTTTTCAGGGGCTTGTGGCTTTCCAGGCTTGCGTGTTTCATGCCAAATTCGCCACCGTGGGCGTAGCGCCATCAGCGGGCCAATGCGCTACACTGCCGCGCTTGTACCGATAGCAGATTTTGAAGGGAAAACATGACGTTCAAGGCGCCGGACAGTCTCGCCGAGCAAATCGCTCACCACCTCGCCGAACGTATCATTCGCGGCGATCTCAAGCCTGGGGAGCGGATCCAGGAACAGAAAGTCACGCTGGCGCTGAATGTCAGCCGTGGTTCCGTGCGCGAAGCCCTGCTGATCCTCGAGCGCCGGCACTTGATCGCGATCCTGCCGCGCCGTGGCGCCCACGTCACCGAACTCAGCGCACACAAAGTGCAGAGCCTGTGCACGTTGATGGGCGAGATGTACATCCTGCTCGGCAATGCGGTTGCCGAAGGCTGGCAGACCCAGGCCGACATGGCGCCCTTCCTGCAAATCCAGCAGCGCCTGATGGCCAGCTATGAGCGCCAGGACATCCGCGCCTTCGTCGAAGAAAGCTTCAATGTGATGCGCGCCGCGTACCCCTTCGCCAACAACCCATATCTGCAGGAAACCGTCGAGAACCTGCAGCCGGCGATGAACCGTGCCTATTATTTGGCCCTGGAGCAGCGCAAGGCGGAAATGAGCGAGTACCTGGCGCTGTTCGAACAGCTGCTCGCTGCCGTGCTGGCCCGTGACCTGGCGCAGATCCGCCTGGTGTTGTCGGCTTACTGCCAGCGCAGCAGCTCGCTGGTGATCGCAGCGTTGGCGGACGCCTAAGCGTGCGGCTCAAGTGCATCAAATTGGCGGGGTTCAAATCCTTCGTCGACCCGACCACGGTGAACTTCCCCAGTAATATGGCGGCGGTGGTCGGGCCCAATGGCTGCGGCAAGTCGAACATCATCGACGCCGTCCGTTGGGTGATGGGCGAGAGCTCGGCGAAAAACCTGCGCGGCGAGTCGATGACCGACGTCATCTTCAACGGCTCCACCAGCCGCAAGCCGGTGAGCCAGGCCAGCATCGAACTGGTGTTCGACAACTCCGACGGTACCCTGGTCGGCGAATACGCGGCCTACGCGGAAATCTCCATCCGCCGTAAAGTCACGCGCGACAGCCAGAACAGTTACTTCCTCAACGGCACCAAATGCCGTCGACGCGACATCACCGATATCTTCCTCGGCACAGGCCTGGGCCCGCGCAGCTACTCGATCATCGAGCAGGGCATGATCTCCAAGCTGATCGAAGCCAAGCCCGAAGACCTGCGCAATTTCATCGAGGAAGCGGCCGGCATCTCCAAATACAAGGAGCGCCGCCGCGAGACCGAAAACCGCATCCGCCGCACCCATGAAAACCTCGCCCGCCTGACCGACCTGCGCGAAGAACTGGAGCGCCAGCTGGAGCGCCTGCACCGCCAGGCCCAGGCCGCCGAGAAGTATCAGGAATACAAGGCCGAAGAGCGCCAGCTCAAGGCCCAATTGTCGGCCCTGCGCTGGCAGGCGTTGAACGATCAGGTCGGCCAGCGCGAGGCGATCATCGGCACCCAGGAAGTCAGCTTCGAAGCGCTGGTGGCCGAGCAGCGCAACGCCGACGCCAGTATCGAACGCCTGCGGGACGGGCACCATGAGCTGTCCGAACGCTTCAATCTGGTGCAGGGGCGCTTCTATTCGGTGGGCGGCGATATTGCCCGGGTCGAACAGAGCATCCAGCACGGCCAGCAGCGTCTGCGCCAGTTGCAGGACGATCTGAAAGAAGCCGAACGCGCGCGCCTGGAGACCGAATCGCACCTGGGCCACGACCGTACCTTGCTGCTGACCCTGGGCGAAGAGCTGGACATGCTCACCCCCGAGCAGGAAATCACCAGCGCCGCCGCCGAAGAAGCCGCGGCGGCGTTGGAAGAGGCCGAAACCAGCATGCACGGCTGGCAGGAGCAGTGGGACACGTTCAACCTCAAATCCGCCGAACCGCGGCGCCAGGCCGAGGTGCAGCAGTCGCGTATCCAGCAACTGGAAACCAGCATGGAGCGTTTGGCCGAGCGTCAGCGCCGTCTGCAGGAAGAGCGCGTGTTGCTCGCCGCCGACCCGGAAGACGCGGCGATCCTGCAGTTGAGCGAGCAACTGGCCGAAAGCGAAATGACCCTGGAAGAGCTCGAAGCCAGCGAAGCGCAGCAAGTGGAACGCCTGGAGCAATTGCGCCAGCAACTGCACACCGCAACCCAGGCGCAGCAGCAGGCCCAGGGCGATTTGCAGCGGCTCAACGGGCGGCTGGCATCGCTCGAAGCCTTGCAGCAAGCCGCGCTGGACCCTGGCACCGGCACCGCCGAATGGCTGCGCGACCAGCACCTGGCCGAACGCCCGCGCCTGGCCGAGGGTTTGAAAGTAGAAGCCGGTTGGGAGCTGGCGGTGGAAACCGTGTTGGGCGCCGACCTGCAAGCGGTGCTGGTGGATGATTTTGGCGGCTTCGACCTGGCCGGTTTCGCCCAGGGTGACTTGCGCCTGCTCAGCCCGGCTGCCGATGGCACGCGCGTGCCGGGCAGCCTGCTGGACAAGGTCGAGGCGGCGATTGACCTGTCGCCGTGGCTGGGCCAGGTCAAACCCGTGGAGACCCTTGAGCAGGCCCTGGCCCAACGCGGCCAGTTAGCGACCGGCGAAAGCCTGATCAGCCGCGACGGTTACTGGGTCGGCCGGCACTTTCTGCGCGTGCGCCGCGCCAGCGAAGCTGAAAGTGGCGTATTGGCCCGTGGCCAGGAAATCGTCAACCTGAGCGCCGAGCGTGAAGAGCGCGAAGCCACCCTGGAAAGCCTGGAAACCGAACTGCAAACCCTGCGCGCTACCCAGCGCCAGCAAGAGACCGGCCGCGAACACCTGCGCCGCCTGTTGCAGGACGAGGCGCGCCAGCAAGGCGAACTCAAAGCCCAGCTGTCGGCGAGCAAGGCCAAGGTCGAACAGCTGACCCTGCGCCGCTCCCGCCTTGACGAAGAAGTCGCCGAGATGGGCGAACAGCGCGCCCTGGAGCATGAACAGGTCGGCGAAGCGCGCCTGCACCTGCAGGAAGCCCTCGACAGCATGGCCCTGGACACCGAGCAGCGCGAACTGCTGCTGGCCCAGCGCGACAGCCTGCGCGAACGCCTCGACCGCGTGCGCCAGGAAGCCCGTCAGCACAAAGACCACGCTCACCAGTTGGCGGTGCGCCTGGGCTCGTTGCGTGCCCAACATGATTCCACGCGCCAGGCCCTCGAGCGCCTGGAGATGCAATCGGAACGCCTCACCGAGAAGCGCGAGCAACTGAGCCTCAACCTGGAGGAGGGCGAAGCGCCCCTTGAAGAGCTGCGCCTCAAGCTTGAAGAACTGCTCGACAAACGCATGAGCGTCGACGAAGAACTCAAGACCGCGCAGATCGCCCTGGAAGACGCCGACCGCGAACTGCGCGACGCCGAAAAGCGCCGCACCGTGGCCGAGCAGCAGTCCCAGTTGATTCGCGGCCAGCTCGAACAACAGCGCATGGAATGGCAAGCCCTGACCGTGCGCCGCAAGACCTTGCAGGATCAACTGCTGGAAGATGGTTATGACCTGCACGGCGTGCTCAACACACTGACCGCCCAGGCCAACGAAAAAGACGCCGAAGAAGAACTTGAGCGGATTGCCGCGCGTATCCAGCGACTCGGTGCGATCAACCTCGCGGCCATCGATGAGTACCAGCAGCAGTCCGAGCGCAAGCGTTATCTGGATGCCCAGGACGCCGACCTGGTCGAAGCCCTCGACACCCTGGAAAACGTGATCCGCAAGATCGACAAGGAGACCCGCAACCGCTTCAAGGATACCTTTGATCAGATTAATGGCGGTTTACAGGCGTTATTCCCAAAAGTTTTCGGTGGTGGCAGCGCCTACTTGGAACTGACGGGCGAAGATCTACTCGATACAGGGGTAACGATCATGGCGCGGCCTCCGGGCAAGAAGAACAGCACCATCCATTTGTTGTCCGGCGGCGAAAAGGCCCTGACGGCGCTGGCGCTGGTATTTGCCATTTTCAAGCTGAACCCGGCACCGTTCTGCATGCTCGACGAAGTTGACGCACCGCTGGATGACGCTAACGTTGGACGCTACGCTCGGCTGGTCAAGGAGATGTCCCAGACCGTGCAGTTCATCTATATCACCCACAACAAGATCGCCATGGAAATGGCCGATCAGTTGATGGGCGTGACGATGCACGAGCCAGGCTGTTCGCGTTTGGTGGCGGTGGATGTAGAAGAAGCGATGAAGATGGTGGAATCCTGAGGTAAGGCAGGAAGGAATTTTTACGGCACGCCGTAGGGCGATTTACCGGTTTGGCAAAAGTGGCAAATGGACATATTTGTTCAAGGCATTTTGACAGACGGTGTAAAGTTATCTTTGGTCGTGCTAGTTTAATGTCAATTTTTCGTATGCGTGGGCAAAACGTCAGTCAGAACATAGAGTTGGCGCCACGTTTTAAAGCGGTTTGCACGGTGCTAAACCCCTTATTTTTCAGCATTTTTTATAGAGGCACGGGATTACATGGAAATCGGTCTGCGCGAGTGGCTGATCGTCATCGGCATCATTGTCATTGCCGGTATTCTTTTTGATGGCTGGCGCCGCATGCGCGGTGGCAAGGGCAAGCTTAAATTCCGCCTGGACCGAAACCTGTCCAACTTGCCGGACGACGACGGCAACGCCGAGTTGCTGGGGCCTCCCCGTGTGTTGGATACCCACAAGGAACCGCAACTGGACGAGCACGACCTGCCGTCGATGAGCGCGCCGGTGCGTGAGGCCCGTGAGCCGTCGTCCAAGCGCGGCAAGCGCGGCAGTGCTGGCGTGGCCGAGCCGCATCAGGGCGACTTGAACCTCGATGTCGACGAAGGCCCGAGCTTCAGCAGCCGCGACGATGACTTCCCGGATGAAAACGCCGGCAAGAACGCCCCGCGCCAGTCGGTCAACGATCAGCCGGCCGCCGAAGAAGTGCTGGTGATCAGTGTGATCTGCCGCGATGCCGGTGGCTTCAAAGGCCCGGCGCTGTTGCAGAATATCCTTGAAAGTGGCCTGCGCTTTGGCGAGATGGATATTTTCCACCGTCACGAAAGCATGGCGGGTAACGGCGAAGTGCTGTTCTCCATGGCCAACGCGGTCAAGCCGGGCACGTTCGACCTGGACGATATCGACCTGTTCAGCACCCCGGCGGTCAGTTTCTTCCTCGGCCTGCCAGGCCCGCGTCACCCGAAACAAGCGTTCGATGTGATGGTGGCTGCAGCGCGCAAGCTGTCCCAGGAACTGAACGGCGAGCTCAAGGACGACCAGCGCAGCGTGCTCACCGCCCAGACTATCGAGCATTACCGTCAGCGCATCGTCGAGTTCGAGCGTCGCGCCCTGACACAGAAACGCTGAGGATTGCGCTTCGGCGTTGTCAGTAGAATAAGCGCACTAACATATTGAGCAGCTTCGGCTGCTCTTTTGCTTTATGAGAGAACACCCATGACCGCCGCCCATACCCGCATCCTTGAACTGCGCGCTGAACTGGATCAGCACAACTACCGCTACCACGTCCTCGACGAACCGAGCATTCCGGACGTCGAGTACGACCGCTTGTTCCATGAGCTCAAGGCCCTGGAGGCCGAGCATCCGGAACTGGTGACGCGTGATTCGCCGACGCAGCGGGTCGGCAGTGCGGCGCTGTCGGCGTTCACCCAAGTCAGGCATGAAATCCCCATGCTCAGCCTGGGCAACGCCTTCGATGAAGCGACCATGCTCGAATTCGATCGGCGGGTGACCGAGGGGCTGGACCTGCCGGCCGGTGACCTGTTCGCCAGCGTCGAATACAGCTGCGAGCCGAAGCTGGACGGCCTGGCGGTCAGCCTGCTGTATCAGGACGGCGAGCTGGTACGCGGCGCGACCCGAGGCGATGGCACCACCGGCGAAGACATCAGCGTCAACGTGCGCACCGTGCGTAACATCCCGTTGAAGCTGCACGGCAGCGGCTGGCCGGCCACCTTGGAGGTGCGCGGTGAAGTGTTCATGTCCAAGGCCGGGTTCGAACGCCTGAACGCCTCGCAACTGGAGGTTGGCGGCAAAACCTTCGCCAACCCGCGCAATGCGGCCGCCGGCAGCCTGCGCCAACTGGATTCGAAGATCACCGCCAGCCGCCCGCTGGAATTCTGCTGCTATGGCATCGGCCAGGTGACGGCGGATATCAGTGACACCCATATCGGTAACCTCAAGCAGTTGCAGAAGTGGGGCATGCCGATCAGTCATGAGCTGAAACTGGCCAAGGGCATTCAGGAATGCCTGGACTACTACCGCGACATCGGCGCGCGGCGTAACAGCCTGTCGTATGAAATCGACGGCGTGGTGTTCAAGGTCAACAGCATCGCCTCCCAGCGTGAACTGGGCTTCCGCGCCCGCGAGC
Organism: Pseudomonas sp. R11-23-07; assembly: GCF_003852295.1. NCBI lineage: Bacteria > Pseudomonadati > Pseudomonadota > Gammaproteobacteria > Pseudomonadales > Pseudomonadaceae > Pseudomonas > Pseudomonas sp. R11-23-07. Next base: position 4,018,417 of record NZ_CP027761.1, on the reverse strand, counting down.
CGCGCTGGGCCATTGCGCATAAATTCCCGGCCATGGAAGAGCTTACCGAGTTGCTCGACGTGGAATTCCAGGTCGGCCGCACCGGCGCCGTCACGCCCGTGGCGCGTTTGAAGCCGGTCAAGGTCGCGGGCGTGACCGTGTCCAACGCCACCCTGCACAACATGGACGAAGTGGCGCGCCTGGGCCTGATGATCGGCGACACGGTGATCATCCGCCGCGCCGGGGATGTGATCCCGCAGGTGGTGTCGGTGGTGGCCGAGCGTCGCCCGGAGCACGCCCGCGCCGTGCAGATCCCCGAGCACTGCCCGGTATGCGGCTCCCATGTGGAGCGCACGCAGCTGGTCAAGCGCAGCAAGGGCAAGGAAACCGTCAGCGAGGGCGCGGTGTACCGCTGCGTCGGGCGCCTGGCCTGTGGCGCGCAGCTCAAGCAGGCGATCATTCATTTCGTCTCGCGCCGCGCCATGGACATCGACGGCCTGGGCGACAAGACCATCGAGCAACTGGTGGATGAAAAACTCATCGGCTCGCCCGCCGACCTCTACAAGCTCAAGTACGAGCAGATCATCGACCTGGAGGGTTTCGCCGATGTTTCCAGCAAGAAGCTGATCGCCGCCATCGAAAACAGCAAGACCCCGACCCTGGCGCGGTTTATCTACGCCCTGGGTATTCCCGATGTGGGCGAGGAGACCGCCAAGGTGCTGGCGCGCTCCCTGGCCTCCCTTGAGCGTGTGCAGAAGGCCTTGCCGGAGGTGCTGACATACTTGCCGGACGTGGGCCTGGAAGTGGCGCACGAGATCCATAGCTTCTTTGAAGACAGCCATAACCAGGACGTGATCGGCGCGCTGCTCTCGCCCGATGAATGCGCCCTGCAATTGCAGGAGCAGGGCGACCTGAGCGCCGAATTCGCCGCCAGCACCACCCTGGGCGGCCTGCTCGACAAGCTGCACGTGCCCTCCGTGGGGCCGGGCGCGGCGCAAAAGCTGGCGGACAAGTTCGGCAGCCTCGAAGGCGTGATCAAGGCCGACTGGCTGGACATGCGCCAGGCCCTGCCCGAGAAACAGGCCAAGGCCGTGCGTGAGTTCTTCGACAATCCGGACAACGCCCGCCATGCCCTGGCCATCGAGCAGCAGCTCAAAGACTTCGGCATGCACTGGCAGAGCGAGAAGAAGGTCGTCGAAGGCCTGCCGGAAGCCGGGCACACCTGGGTGCTCACCGGCTCCCTGGAGTTGATGAGCCGCGACGTGGCCAAGGACAAGCTGGAAAGCCTCGGCGCCAAGGTGGCCGGTTCCGTTTCGGCCAAGACCCATTGCGTGGTGGCCGGGCCCGGCGCTGGTTCCAAGTTGGCCAAAGCCAGCGAACTGGGGCTTAAAGTGCTGGACGAGGAGGCCTTCGTCGCGTTCCTGGCCAAACACAACATACCCGTATGACGATCGTTCCCACGCTCCGCGTGGGAATGCCACCCCGGACGCTCCGCGTCTGCTCTTCCAAGGCATGACGCAGAGCGTCACCGTATGCATTCCCACGCTGAGCGTGGGAACGATCCTGCCAGGGAAATGATCTAGTCTCAGTCAGCCCCCAGGGAAAGATCGCCATGTTCCGCTACTTCGACCAGCTCAGCTCGCGCATCGCTGCACCGTTCATGGCCGGATCTTCGCGTAACAGCAAGGTATGGCAATGCCGCTGCGGCCAGTCGTTGTTCTTTCGCAACAGCCAGTGCCTGGCCTGCTCGGCTCTGCTGGGCTATCACCCCTGGCAAAGCCGCCTGTCCTCACTGCAGCCCGGCCCCGCCGTCGGCACCTGGCTGATGGACGACAACCTCGACGCCGGCGCCTTTCGCCGGTGCGCCAACCTCGAGACCCCGGCCGCCTGCAACTGGCTGATCCCGGCGCACAGCACCTTTCCCTTGTGCGTGGCCTGCAGCCTCAACCGCACCATTCCCGACTTGTCCGTGCCGGAAAACCCCGAGCGCTGGCGCAAGGTGGAAACCGCCAAGCGTCGACTGGTGGCGCAACTGATCAGCCTGGGCCTGCAGGTGGTGCCCAAGCGCGTCGACGAAGACACCGGCCTGGCGTTCGATTTCGTCGGCGTCGACCTGCAAGGCAATGCGCCCACTACCGGACACGCCAACGGCCTGATCACCCTCGATATCAAGGAAGCCGACGACGCCCATCGTGAAAAGATTCGCGTGCAGATGCGCGAGCCCTACCGAACGTTGCTCGGGCATTTTCGCCATGAGGTCGGCCACTATTACTGGGATCGCCTGATCGCAGGCAGCCACTGGCTTGAGCCGTTTCGCAGGCTGTTCGGCGACGAGCGCGCCAGTTACGCCGACGCGCTCGACCAGCACTACCAGAACGGGCCCCGCCAGGACTGGCAGCAAAACTGCGTCAGCGCCTACGCGACCATGCACCCTTGGGAAGATTGGGCCGAAACCTGGGCGCATTACCTGCACATGATGGACGCGGTCGACACCGCCTTGGGCTTCGGCATGAGCGCCCGCGAGATGGACCTGGATTACCAGCCGTTCCCCCTGACCACGCTGTACGACCCTGAGCACCCTGGCGGTGCGGCGTTCCTCTCCTTCGTCAACGCCTGGATCGAACTGGCCGGTATGCTCAACGAATTGTCGCGCAGCATGGGCCAGCCGGACTTTTACCCCTTCGTGCTGCCGCCAGCGGTGATCGCCAAGCTGCACTTCATCCACCTGGTGATCCAGGAAGAGGGCGGCCGGGCCGATGAGGTCCTACAGGCACAATGATCAGCCAGTGTGGGAGGGGGCTTGCTCCCGATGACGGAGTGTCAGTCTACTCATCAGTGGCTGACCCACCGCCATCGGGAGCAAGCCCCCTCCCACATTGGATAGCAGTGTGGTTGACGGCCATGGCAAGTACTTGAAGCTTCTCATTTTTTACGGTTGTAACTTCCGATCAGATCGGTACAATGGCCCCGCTTGCCGAGAGGCGAGCGTCGTTATGGTGACCCCATCGGTCCCCCCGCAACGATTACCCGTGAACCTGGTCAGAGCCGGAAGGCAGCAGCCACAGCGGGAACATTGTGTGCCGGGGTGTGGCTGGTGGGGTTGCCTCCATAACGCTCCTTCCTGTAGTACCCTTCTCTGAATCCATATCCCCAGCCAATCATCTGTGACGCTTGTTGCACAGTTCATGACGGCTATTTCACCGCGAGTGGCATACTCCCAAGCGTTTCTCCCCTGGCTATGAGGCTGTATGCATTCGGAACATTTTGATCTATCCAGCCCTGTATTCCTGCCAATCACGGATGAAACCTGTGCGGGTTTGTTGGGCGCCGACGCTGCCAATGCGCTCGTAGCCCTGAGCGAGCCAGAGCTGGCAGCGGTGCTGGTGATCCAGAATCTTGCGCAAATGCCGGAAAACGAATTGAGTGCGGTGGGCGCTGAACGGGTGCTGGCCAAGCTCATTGGCTGGGCGGTGGATGCCAGGCATTCAGCCACCGTCAGCTTGCTGTCGGAAGCGCAGCGGCTGTTTGATCCGCGCAAGCTGTACTTCGGCCTGAATGTGGTCAAGAGCCTGAAGTTGCGTTTTCTGCTGGCCGATGAAGTCCTGGCGCGAACCTACCTGTTGCCCGACGGAAAATGGGATGTTGAATACAAAGTTCGTCACCTCAAGGCCAACAACCCGTTCCGCCAGCAGATGGTCACGCCCAGGCACCGCGAGCGCTGGTTGAGTGCCGAGCAGGACAAGCTGGTCAGGACCTTTCGCGCCAACCTGAACGAAGACCTGCACGTCCAGGGGTACGCCGGCATTGGCAAGAGTCACCTGCTGGTGGCGCTGATGGAGCACTTACGCCCCGAAAAGACCCTGCTGCTGGCACGTACACCGGCCAAGCTCGAAACCCTGCGCGCACGCATGGTGGGTACGCGGGAGCGAAAGGCCGGGCATACCTTCCAGGCGTTCGCGCATGCCTTGTTGCATGGCCCCAGGCCACAGCCGGTGAATGCGCAAGTGCGCATCCCGAGCAAACAGGCACTGGCCCAGCAACTGAATATCTTCGGTTTTCGTCGTCTGGAAGGGCAGGCGGTGCTGGATGTGTGCCTCAAGGTGCTTGAAAGCTACTGCCGCTCCTGGGATTACAGCCTGTCGGCCAAGCATCTGCCGCATTTCAAGCAACCGCTGTCCTCCGTCGATGCCCAGGCGTTGGTCGAATATTCCAGCCGGTTATGGGGCTACCTGGAGGCGAATGCGGCCTGGAGCAGCCACACCGGGTTCGAAGCATTGCTGATGATCAAGCGCGCAAGCCTGGCGGGCAGTGTGGTGCCTGATCGCTATACCCATGTGCTGATTGACGAGAGCCAGGACATTCCGGCGCCCTTGCTGCAAATCATCGAACGCGGTCGCCAGGTGCTGATCACCCTGGGCGATGAGTATCAGCAGGCCAGCGGGGTGATGGTCAGGCGTGCCCGTGAGGTTCGCCACATGCAGGTGAGCTACTCCGTGCGTTCCGGGCGCAATGTCGAGCGCCTGGTCAATCCGCTGATCAGCCAGCATTCGGAGAAAAGCAAGGTGCTCTTCGAGGGTGCGCGAGACGCTGACGTCAGTATCGAGCTGTATCCCCAGGGCTTCGTACCGCCACCTGGCTGCGTGGTGCTGACCGCGTCCCACTGGGACACCATGAAATGGCTCATCCAACTGAGCGAAGAGCGCTGTGCCTGTGCCTTTCCCAGCAATGAAGCGCAGCAGGACCTCAAGCACTTCATGGACACCGTCATCGCGCTGTTCAAGCCAGAGTTTTATGGCAGCGAGCACAGTGACCGCGGGCCCCATCCGTTTTTCAGCGATCTGGCCGACTGGCAGCAAGTGCGCGACGCGTGCCGGTTCGATGAGGCATTCCTGTGGGTCGAGGCCGAGCTGGAAAAAGGCTTCAACGTTGCCGACGTGACCCGCTTGAACAGGCTCAGCGGCCATCCGGGCGAGCGCTGTTTATTGATGCTGGCCCAGGACGCTGGCGGCATGGAATTCGATCGGGTGTTGCTCACGCCTGAGCTGTTGACCAATGTGAAATTCAAGGACGCCTATGCGTTCGATCAGCGCCTGTGCGCGGTGTATATCGCCATTTCCCGGGCCACAACGCAGCTTTATCTGCCCTATGACGTGGTCGAGTGGATCGACTACCACCAGTACCAGAAGACCCGTGACGTGCATGGCTACTGAGTGATTTACCCTGGCTGATTCACAACTTTCCAAACCCCCTCTGGACAACCCCAAACCACCTTGTTAGCGTGCGCCGGCTGCTTGTTTCGGCGTATGCCAACGGCGCGGATCGATATTGAAGTGCTCTCACTTCTTTAACTCACAAGGATGTCTGTCATGAAAAGCCTGCAAGGGTTGCCTCGTCTTATCAGTGCCTCGGTCGGCGCGCCCGGTAAAGCGCGCAACTTGCCTGCCGATGTTCAGTGCATCCAGTATTTATTCAACCTGATCATCCCTAAAATGGGTTTCCCCCTGCCCGAAAACGGCAAATGCGACGGCCAGTTGGTGCAGTGCATCAGCCAGTACCAGTTCCGTCATCTCAAATATGCCCACCCCGATGGCGTCATCGACCCCACCGGGCGCACGTTCAACAGCTTGATCGAAGAGGCGGTGAAGGTGCCGGTGCAGGCCTTCTCGACCACGCGTATTCCGAGCTTTCTCAACGCCTTCGGCAATAACAATGCCGACGCGGTGCAGGCCACCGTCAATGTCTACCTCAACCAGGTGCGTGCGGTGATCGAGGCTGAACGGCGTAACCGGCAGCTGATGATGCTGGCCACCTGCGACGGCGGCACGACGCTGAGCGAAACGGACTTCCAGAATGCCGCCAAGCAGCTGGGCAATGGAATCTCGGTGAATGTCATCAAGGCATTCGCCACCGTGGAGTCGGGCGGGAAGGTGGGCTTCGGGCCGGCCAAGTTGCCGATCATCGCTTTTGAAGGCCATCAATTTCGCAAATACACCAAGCACATCTACGATCAGGCGCACCCGCTGCTGTCGTACATCTACAAGAAAAAAGCCGGCCCGCAGTGGCAGGCCAACAACAAGGATCAGGTCAAGGCCTGGGAAACCATGGCCACTGCGTTCGCGCTGGACCAGGAAGCAGCGTTGCTGTCGGCCTCGTGGGGCATGTTCCAGATCATGGGGTTCAATTTTGCGTCGTGCGGGTTCAAGACGGTATTTGAGTTCGTGGCGTCAATGAAAGTGAATGCCGGCAATCAGCTCAAGGCCTACCTGGCCCTTTGCGGCAAAAATACCGCGTTGATGAGTGCGATGAAAAACAAGGACTTCACCGCCATGGCCCGCAACTATAACGGTGAGGACTATGGCAATTACGACGTGCTGATGAAGCAGGCCTACGACGTACTGGAAGGGAAGAAATAAGATGATTCGTTTTCTGGCGGTAGGTGTGTTGTCGCTGTGCGCCGTGGTGCCGGCCCTGGCAGGCTCGGCCGCGTTGCATTCGGGTAAGTACGAAGGGCTGATGCTGGCAGTGACGCCGCAGCAGCAGGTCGAAGGGTTTTACTCGGAAAGCCTGGGCGAGGGCGTGACGCGGGGCTGCAGGTTTTTTCTGCAGGGCACGCCCGCGGCGCTGACCACCTGGCTCGATGTGGCGTATCCCGGCAGCGTGGCAGCGGCGTCCGACGGCGTGACCCTGACCGTTGAGCAAGGCCGTCAGCACCCTGGTTGCATCAATGTGTTGATGCCAGAGATTGCGACGGGCCTGGAGCTGAGCCAGACCGCCAGGAAAAAATGGATCGGCCTGGTGACGGTGTCGGCCGACAAGGCTTACCTGTTGAAAGCCCCCGGTGCCAAAGCCGCCAAGCGACCCTACATCGTCAAGAATGATGTGGTGGGCGTGCTGGCCTTCAAGGAAGGCTGGGCGCAGGTCGAGTTCATCAATGCCGATGACCGTTCGTTCACGGGCTGGATCAGCCAGGAGCAGTACGCACGCTTGGTGGCGCCGAAGATTTAAACCGGCGGGAGGCGACTTTATGAGCGTGCCGGATGCAATTTCCCCCCTGCTCCGCTAGCATTACCGGCTTCCGCTTCCCAGTTGCGACGGTTTTCGATGAGTTATCAGGTTCTTGCACGTAAATGGCGCCCGCGCTCGTTCCGCGAAATGGTCGGCCAGACCCATGTGCTCAAGGCTCTGATCAATGCCTTGGACAGCCAGCGGCTGCACCACGCCTACCTGTTCACCGGTACGCGCGGGGTGGGCAAGACCACGATTGCGCGCATCATCGCCAAATGCCTGAATTGTGAAACCGGTATCACATCGACCCCTTGCGGCACCTGTTCGGTGTGCCGCGAGATCGACGAAGGGCGTTTCGTCGACCTGATCGAGATCGACGCCGCGAGCCGCACCAAGGTCGAAGACACCCGCGAGCTGCTCGACAACGTGCAGTACGCGCCGAGCCGTGGCCGCTTCAAGGTCTACCTGATCGACGAAGTGCACATGCTGTCCAGCCATTCCTTCAACGCGCTGTTGAAAACCCTGGAAGAGCCGCCGCCCTACGTCAAATTCATCCTGGCCACCACCGACCCGCAGAAACTTCCTGCGACGATTTTGTCGCGGTGCCTGCAGTTCTCCCTGAAGAACATGACTCCTGAGCGGGTGGTCGAGCATTTGACCCATGTGCTGGGCGTCGAGAATGTACCGTTCGAAGACGACGCGCTGTGGCTGCTTGGCCGCGCTGCCGATGGCTCGATGCGTGATGCCATGAGCCTCACCGACCAGGCCATCGCCTTTGGTGAAGGCAAGGTCCTGGCCGCCGATGTGCGCGCCATGCTCGGCACGCTGGACCACGGCCAGGTGTTCGACGTGCTGCACGCGCTGATCGAGGGCGACGCCAAGGCGTTGCTCGAAGCCGTGCGCCACTTGTCCGAGCAAGGCCCGGACTGGAACGGCGTGCTCTCGGAAATCCTCAACGTGCTGCACCGCGTCGCGATCGCCCAGGCATTGCCTGAGGGTGTGGATAACGGCCATGGCGACCGCGACCGCGTGTTGGCGCTGGCCCAGGCGCTGCCGGCCGAAGATGTGCAGTTCTATTACCAGATGGGCCTGATCGGCCGCCGTGACCTGCCCCTGGCGCCGGACCCGCGGGGGGGCTTCGAAATGGTGCTGTTGCGGATGCTGGCCTTCCGGCCCGCCGACTCGGCGGATGCGCCGAGACAGCCGCTAAAGCCAGTGGGGATCAGCCAGGCCACAGTTGATTCCGCCAAACCAGTGGCTGGCGCGGCGGTGGTTGCGCCAGTAGTGGCTGCGCCCCCGGCGGTTCCCGAGCCTGTGGTGGCCGCCCCGGTGGCCGCGCCTGAAGCGGTTGTCGAGCCAGAGCCGGAGCCAGAGCCGCAAGTCGCCCCGGTGGTCGATCTGCCCTGGAATGACCCGGTTGAAGCGCCCGTCGAGCCGGAGCTACAGCCCGCCGTGGAGCCGGTGCTGGACACCACCGGCGAGCAGCCGGAGTTGACCCCCATGCCCACGCCAACCCCGGACAGCGTAGTGCCGGATGCGCCGGAGTGGGTATCCGCGCCTGTGCCCGAGCCGACTGTCGCCCAGGTTGAGGCGGCCACCCCCGGCATCGACCTCGACGACGAACCGCCGCTGGACGAAGACTACATCGAGCCGGACATGGATTCGGCCTACAGCTACCTGGACGAACTTGCCAGCGAACACACCGCCGAGCCGGCCCCCGAGCCGGAGGTGGAGCCTGCCGCCGCTCCGGCCACCGGCCTGGCCCTGCAATGGCTGGAATTGTTTCCAAAATTGCCGATCTCCGGCATGACTGCCAGTATCGCCGCCAACTGCACGTTGATTACCATCGACGGCGACCACTGGCTGCTGCACCTGGACCCGGCCCACAGTGCCTTGTTCAATGCCACTCAGCAGCGCCGGCTCAACGACGCGCTCAACCAGTACCATGGGCGCACGCTGACCATCGCCATCGAGCTGATCAAGCCCGAGCAGGAAACCCCGGCCCAGGCTGCGACGCGTCGGCGTCTGAACCGCCAGCGCGACGCCGAGGCGTCGATCCAGGCTGATCCGCTTATCCAGCAAATGATGCAACAGTTCGGTGCGGTCGTCCGTCACGATACTATTGAACCTGTCGAAGCCCCGGCGCCCCAGGCGTCATGAACCGGGCGACTAATTTGATCCACGTACTTTTGAGGTGATTCCCATGATGAAAGGTGGCATGGCCGGCCTGATGAAGCAGGCGCAGCAGATGCAGGAAAAGATGGCCAAGATGCAGGAAGAACTGGCCAACGCCGAAGTCACCGGTAAAGCCGGTGGCGATATGGTCAGCGTGGTGATGACCGGTCGTCACGACATCAAGCGCGTCAGCATCGACCCCAGCCTGCTCGAGGGCGTCAGCGATGACGACCGCGAAGTGCTGGAAGACTTGTTCGCCGCTGCCGTCAACGACGCCGTGCGCAAGATCGAAGCCAACAGCCAGGAAAAAATGGGCGGCGTGACCGCTGGCATGCAACTGCCACCGGGTATGAAGCTGCCGTTCTGATTGACCGGCTTTGCGCTGCACCCGAATGCCAGGCCTTGTGCCTGGCATTTTTGTATGTGCCTATCGGATCTGAACCCTGGCGCAACAATCAGGGTCTGCACCCTATACGCATGCATTCGCTAAGGAGCCCCTGATGCCTCAAGAACCGACGCTCAACCAACGCATCGTCCTGGTTTCACGCCCTCAAGGCGCGCCAACCCCGGAAAATTTCCGCCTCGAACGGGTAACCCTGCCAGAGCTGGAGGACGGCCAGGTGCTACTCAAGACGCTCTACCTGTCCCTGGACCCCTACATGCGCGGACGCATGAGCGACGCGCCGTCCTACGCCGCGCCGGTGGAAATCGACGAGGTGATGACCGGTGGCGCTGTCAGCCGCATCGAGCAATCACGCCATCCGAAATTTGAAGTCGGCGACCTGGTCGTGGGCTCCACCGGCTGGCAAAGCCACAGCATCAGCGATGGTCGCAACCTGATGCCGGTGCCCAATGGCTTGGCGAGCCCGTCGATGGCCCTGGGTGTGCTGGGCATGCCAGGCATGACCGCCTACATGGGCCTGATGGACATTGGCCAGCCCAAGGCCGGTGAAACCCTGGTCGTGGCAGCCGCCTCCGGTGCGGTGGGCTCGGTGGTGGGCCAGGTTGCCAAGCTCAAGGGCCTGCGCGTGGTGGGGGTGGCGGGTGGTGCCGAGAAATGCCGCTACGTGGTGGATGAGCTGGGTTTCGATGCCTGTATCGACCACAAGGGCGCGGATTTCGCCAACGAGCTGGCGCAGGCCTGTTCCAACGGCGTGGACATTTACTATGAAAATGTCGGTGGCAAGGTGTTCGATGCCGTGCTGCCGCTGCTCAACCCCAAGGCGCGGATTCCGCTCTGCGGGCTGATCGCCGGGTATAACGCCCATGAAGCACCAAGCGGCCCGGATCGCCTGCCGGCGCTGCAGCGCACCTTGCTGACCAAGCGTGTGCGCATCCAGGGCTTTATCGTGTTTGACGACTACGGTGATCGCCAACCCGAGTTCCTGAGCGCCATGGCGCCCTGGGTGCGCGATGGCAAGATCAAGTTCCGCGAAGACGTGGTCGACGGCCTGGAGCAGGCACCTGAAGCCTTTATCGGTTTGCTCGAGGGACGCAACTTCGGCAAGTTGGTGGTGCGCGTCGCACAGGATTGAGCATTTGACGCTAATCCGAGGCGCGGGTATAAACCGCGTCTCGTTGTTTTGTCGGACCCTTCGCCCATGAGCTTCAGCCCCCTGATTCGCCAACTGATCGACGCCCTGCGTACCTTGCCGGGCGTCGGCCAGAAAACCGCCCAGCGCATGGCGCTGCAACTGCTGGAGCGCGATCGCAGCGGCGGCACCCGTTTGGCCCAGGCCTTGAGCCAGGCCATGGAAGGCGTAGGCCACTGTCGCCAATGCCGCACCCTGACCGAAGAAGAACTCTGCCCGCAATGCGCCGACCCACGTCGCGACGACACGCTGCTGTGCGTAGTGGAAGGGCCGATGGATGTGTACGCGGTGGAGCAAACCGGTTACCGCGGGCGCTATTTCGTGCTCAAAGGCCATTTGTCGCCGCTCGATGGCCTGGGGCCGGAAGCCATCGGCATCCCGCAACTGGTGGCGCGGATTGAAGAGCAGGGCACCTTCAGCGAAATCATCCTGGCGACCAACCCGACGGTGGAGGGCGAAGCCACGGCGCATTACATCGCCCAATTGCTGAGCAACAAAGGGTTGATCACCTCGCGTATCGCCCATGGTGTGCCCCTGGGTGGCGAACTTGAACTGGTCGACGGCGGCACCTTGGCGCACTCCTTCGCAGGTCGTAAGCCGATCGCGCTCTAACGACCACTGCAAATACCCAATGTGGGAGGGGGCTTGCTCCCGATAGCGGTGTATCAGCCAATGAATCTGTTGACTGACACATAGCCATCGGGAGCAAGCCCCCTCCCACAGTTTGGATTTGTGAACACAGTCAAAAGTGCGGGAGGGGGCTTGCCCTAATGCCAGTCAGTTAAGGCTTTTTGTAGGAGCGAGGCGGGCGGCTAGCCCTTGCTCGCGAAAAACTCACAGGCACCGCGTTTATTCAGGAAGCGGGCGTTATCGTTGACGTTTTTCGCGAGCAAGCTCGCTCCTACAGACGGTGGTGTACGCTTAACTGACTGGCATTAGGGCTTGCCCCCGATAGCCATAGGTATCTACACAACTTTGTAGCAGCCTACGGTAACCACGATGCGAAGCGAGCCGCTCTTGATCTTGCTTTTGATCTAGGCGCCCCGTTAAACCACGCTGGCCGGAATTCGATAGTGATTTGGGGGGTAAACCGGCAGGGATGCCGGTTTAGCCGCCCCGCGCCATGGATGGCGCGTGGCGGCGGCCCCCCAAATCAATGTCGGATTACGGGCACACCGAGCCTGGGCGAGGTGCCGAGTGGTGGGGCAAGAGCGTTTTGCTTACTTTTGCGCTTTTCAAAAGTGAGACGCCGTAAGGGCGGAACCCTAAGCCGCCGTTACCGCAGCAACGGATATGTACTCGCCCTGATCCAGCATCCTGGTCGGCTGTCAGGCCGCCATCGGGGGCAAGTCGAATCGTCGCACCGCCCCTCCCACATTTTGGTCGCGGGGCATCAGTTAGAGAGGCTTCGGCTCCTGGGCCGCCACAGGTTCAGGGCTACGCCAAAGTTGTGTAGATACCCATGCCCCGATGGGGCCAGTCAGGGCGCTGCTTATCGCTCGGTTAGGGCAAACTGCGTCAGGCAAAACGTCGGGATGCCCATGTCTTCCAAGCGCTGCGACCCACCCAGCTCCGGCAAATCGATGATCGCCGCCGCTTCAAAGATTTTTGCGCCCATGCGCCGCACCAGATTCGCCGCAGCAATCAGGGTGCCGCCCGTGGCGATCAAGTCATCGAACATCAGCACCGAGTCACCTTCGCACAGGCTGTCGGCGTGCACTTCAAGGAAGGCTTCGCCATATTCGGTCTGGTAACCCTCAGCCAGGACGTCGGCCGGCAGCTTGCCTTGCTTGCGGAACAGGATCAGTGGCTTGTTGAGCTGGTAGGCGATGATCGAGCCGATCAGGAAACCGCGCGCATCCATCGCGCCGATATGGCTGAAATCGGCTTCGACATAGCGTTGGGCAAAGCTGTCGGCGACCAGGCGCAGGGCACGGGGTGATTGGAACAATGGCGTGATGTCACGGAAGATTACCCCAGGCTTGGGGAAGTCGATGACGGGGCGGATCAGGGATTTGATGTCGAACGAATCGAAAGTCATCGTCGAAGAGTCCTGGGCGGAAAACGGACTCGAAGTATACCTGCGGCCTCGCGGGTTCGCTTGGCCGCAGACCCTGGATCACATTTCCAGGGAACCGCCGGCCAGCGCGCACAGCTGGATGGGGTCGAGGATATGCACTTCCTTGCCCTCGGCGGCAATCAGCGCATTTTGCTGGAAGCGGGTAAATACGCGGGACACGGTTTCCACCGCGAGGCCCAGGTAATTGCCGATTTCATTGCGCGACATGCTCAAGCGGAACTGGTTGGCCGAAAACCCGCGGGCGCGGAAACGCGCCGACAGGTTGACCAGGAACGTCGCGATGCGCTCGTCGGCGGTTTTTTTCGACAACAGCAGCATCATCTGTTGATCGTCACGAATCTCGCGGCTCATCACGCGCATTAACTGACGGCGCAATTGCGGCAGTTGCAAGGCCAATTCATCCAGGCGCTCGAAGGGGATTTCACACACCGACGTAGTCTCCAACGCCTGGGCCGACACCGGATGAATCTCAGTGTCCATCCCCGACAGCCCGACCAGTTCGCTGGGCAAGTGGAAACCGGTGATTTGCTCTTCGCCACCGTCGCTGAGGCTGAACGTCTTCAACGCCCCGGAACGTACTGCGTAGACCGAGTCGAACTTGTCGCCCTGGCGAAACAGAAACTCGCCTTTTTTCAGTGGGCGGCCGCGTTTAACGATGTCGTCCAGCGCATCCATGTCTTCCAGATTCAATGAAAGTGGCAGGCAGAGGGGGGCCAGGCTGCAATCCTTGCAGTGGGCCTGGCCGTGAGCGCGCTGTTTGACTGGCTCGGACATTTCTTAAATCCTTGTGGGAAAACACACATAAGACGTAAGGGTAACGCACTGGAGGGCAACGAGGCCAGCGCCAACGAGAAACCGCCGGCGGTCTAAAGATTCTGCGCGTGAGGTCGATACAGGGGCACATCCATTAGACGGAACCTGGATCATGTCTGTTATCAGTGCCTACAACCCTGCTGTGCGCGTCCCGTTTGTGCCTGATGCAAAGGCGGCGAGCGAGGCCGACGAAAAGGTACCGGCGATTGAAGAAAAAACCACGCAAACCAAAGTGGTTGAAGGTGTGACCGTGACTATTTCCGCTGCTGCCTTCCAGGCTGCAGGCGCGGCCAAGAGCAGCAATTCGGACATCGATGACAGCGGCCTTGACGACAACGTCAAGCAGGTACTGAAAATGATCCGCCAGTTGAAGCAGCAGATCGCCGAAAAACAAGCCGAGCTGGCGGCGGTAGCCGCCGCCAATAACCTGTCCCCTGAAGAGGCTCGCGCCCGTACCAGCGCGCTGCAGAGCGAGATCAGTTCGCTGCAGGCGGGCCTGATGTCCGCTCAGACGTCGCTGGCCAAGTCGATGAAGGGCATGAGTGCCGAAGACTCGATGAAAGCCGCCTCGCTGTCGATGTAATCAGATCACCCGCGAGAACCGCTGCCGGTTCTGATGCTCGAGGTACGCATCGAACACCATGCACACCGAGCGCACCAGCAGGCGCCCGGCCGGCAGCACGCGGATGCCCCGGGCATCCAGCTCGATCAGGCCGTCTGCGGCCATTATCTGTAACTGCGGCCACAGCTCATCGAAATAGCCGCGAAAATCGATATTGAACCTCTGCTCGATGCCCGCGAATTCCAGGCTGAAATGGCAGATCAACTGCTGGATCACGTCCCGCCGCAGACGGTCGTCGGTGGTACAGATCAGGCCGCGACTGGTGGCCAGTTGCGCACCGGCCAAGGCGTTCTGGTACTGGTTGAGGTCGCTGCTGTTCTGACAATAAAGGTCGCCGATCTGGCTGATCGCTGAAACCCCCAACCCAATCAAATCGCAATGCCCGTGCGTGGTGTAGCCCTGGAAATTGCGTTGCAGAGTGCCTTCTTCCTGGGCGATGGCCAGTTCGTCATCCGGCAGCGCAAAGTGATCCATGCCGATGTAGCGATAACCCGCCTGGGTCAACTGCTCGATGGTGGTTTGCAGCATCAGTAATTTTTCTGCCGGCGAGGGCAGGTCTTCGGTATGGATCCGCCGCTGCGGCATGAAGCGTTCCGGCAAATGCGCGTAGTTGAACACCGACAGACGGTCCGGTTGCAGGCCGATGACTTCCTCCACGGTGCGCGCAAAATTGAGTGGCGACTGCTTGGGCAAGCCGTAGATCAGGTCGATATTGATCGAGCGAAATTGCAGGGTACGCGCCGCGTCGATCACCGCGCGGGTTTCTTCCAGGCTCTGCAGGCGATTGACCGCCCGTTGCACCTCGGGGTCGAGGTCTTGCAGGCCGACGCTGACGCGGTTGAAGCCCAGTTCACGGAGCAGGCCCATGGTTGCCCAATCGGCTTCGCGAGGGTCGATCTCGATGCCGTAGTCGCCCGAATCGTCCTCCAGCAGATTGAAGTGCTGGCGCAGGTGGGTCATCACCTGGCGCAGCTCGTCATGGCTGAGAAAGGTCGGTGTGCCGCCGCCCAGATGCAGTTGCTCCACCGGCTGTTTCGGGTCGAGGTGGCAGGCCACCTGCTGGATCTCTTGCATCAGGCGTTGCAGATAGGCCTGGGCGCGACCACGGTCCTTGGTGATCACCTTGTTGCAGGCGCAGTAGTAGCAAATGTTGGCGCAGAACGGCACGTGCACATACAGCGATAACGGCCGTATGGCCTTGCGACTGTCGCGCAGCGCATGGAGCAGGTCGAAAGAGCCGACCTGGCTGTCGAATTGTACGGCGGTGGGGTAGGACGTGTAGCGCGGCCCCGCCAGGTCGTAGCGGTGAATCAGATCTGTGTCCCAACGAATGGCGTCGAGCATGGGCGCGGTCCCCCGGATTGGCTAGTCGGCCGAGTCTAGGGGCAGGGTGGGAAGGGCATGTTGATTTGCATCAACGGGGAGCGGCGCTATGCCACAGGCGTGTGTCAGTGCCCCATCAGCCAGTGCTGGTGCGGCCCAGGCAAGGTCCAGAGGCCGAACAACACCACCAGCACACCACCGGCCATGCGCACGCTGCGCTTGCGCAATAGCGCAGTGACACGTTCGGCGGCCAGCCCGGTCGCCAGCAACACCGGCCAGGTGCCCAGGCCGAAGGCCAGCATCAGCAGCGCGCTGTCCAGCGCATTGCCCTGGCTGGCGGCCCACAGCAGGGTGCTGTAGACCAACCCGCACGGCAACCAGCCCCACAGCGCGCCCAGCAGTAATGCGCGAGGCAGGCTTGAGACCGGCAGCAAGCGGTTGGCAACTGGCTGGATATGCCGCCACATGCCGCGACCGAGGCGTTCGATGCGGGTCAGGCCGCTCCACCAACCGGCCAGGTACAGGCCCATGCTGATCAGCAGCAGGCCTGCGAGCACGCGCAGCAACATCGCTCCCGGGCTGTTGGCCACGGCCCAGCCGGCGAGGCCGATCAGCAACCCCGCCGAGGCATAACTGAGGATGCGCCCCAGGTTGTAGGCCAGCAGCAGGCGAAACCGGCGGCTACGCTGCTCCGGGGGAATGGCCAGGGTCAGCGCCCCCATCAAGCCGCCGCACATGCCCAGGCAATGGCCTCCGCCGAGCAGGCCGAGGATCAGCGCAGAAACCAGCAAAGGCGCCAGCTCAAGCATGGGGCGGCTCTTTGGGCGGCTGATCGTTACGGTTGGCTTCGTCGACGGCGGCCAGGTGATTCGGGTCCTGGTCGTCGAACAGCACGCTGTGGGCGGGGCCGTCGAGGTCTTCGTACTGGCCGCTGTCCACGGCCCAGAAGAAGATGTAGATGGCCACGCCCACTAACAGCAGCGCCGCCGGAATCATCACGTATAGAGCTGGCATCTGCACTCCATGCCCGCGCGGCTCAAGCCGGCAGCGGGCGGTTTATCAAGGGGGCACTAGTGTCCGGCACGCTGGGCAGGCGCGTCAGGCGCAGGGCATTGAGCACCACCGTCAACGAGCTGAGGGACATGCCGATGGCGGCCCAGATGGGAGTGATCCACCCCAGGGCCGCGAACGGCAGCATCAGGCCATTGTACAGCCCGGCCCACAGCAGGTTTTCGATGATCACCCGGCGTGTGCGTCGCGCCAAGGTAAAAGCCTGCACCAACGCCTCCAGGCGGTTGGACAACAGCACCGCGTCGGCGCTGGTTTTTGCCAGGTCGGTGGCCGAACCCATCGCCACGCTGATATCCGCAGCGGCCAGGACCGGCACATCGTTGACACCGTCGCCGAGCATCAGCACCTTGCGGCCTTCCCGGTGCAGGCGTTGCAGCACTTGCAGCTTGTCGTCGGGGCGCAGGCCGCCGTGGGCTTCATCAATGCCCAACTCGGCGGCGACACTGGCGACCATCGGCGAGCTGTCCCCCGACAACAGCAGCGTGCGCCAGCCGCGCGCCTTGCACGCGGCAAGCAGGGCGGGTGCATCGCTGCGCAGGCGGTCGTCGAGCACGAACCAGGCGAGCGCGCCGCGTTGATCCCCCAACAGCAGCCATTGCCCGGCTTCGTCTGGTGAGGTTGGGATGGGGGCGCCACTGAGTTCACAGACAAAAGCGGCTTGGCCGATGCGCATCAGGCGTTCGCCCACGCGACCTTCCAGGCCCAGGCCGGGGCTGCTCAAGACGTCATCGGCAGCCAGGGGGGCACGGCCGAAGGCGCGGGCAATCGGGTGTTCGGAGCGGTTTTCCAGCGCGGCGGCGAGGCCCAGGCACTGCTCGCTGTCCAGCTCGCCCAGGGGCCGGATGGCTCTCAACGCCAGGCGTCCTTCGGTGAGCGTGCCGGTCTTGTCGAAAATCACCGTGTCGATCTGGTTGAGCCCTTCCAGCACATGGCCACGGGTCAGCAGCAAGCCAAGGGTGTGCAGCGTGCCGGTGGCGGCGGTGAGGGCGGTGGGGGTGGCCAGGGACAACGCGCACGGGCAGGTCGCTACCAACATGGCCAATACAATCCAGAACGCCCTGGAGGCATCGAGCTCCCACCACACCAGGCCGATTACCGCAGCCGCCAGCAGGGAGCCCAGCAGAAACCACTGTGCGGCGCGGTCGGCGATTTGCGCCAGGCGCGGTTTTTCGGCCTGGGCACGCTCCAGCAGGCGCACGATGGCCGACAGGCGTGTGTCGTGGCCCAAGGCGCGCACCTGCACGGTCAGCGCGCCTTCGACGTTGAGCGTGCCGGCGGTGACGGCATCGCCGACCTGCCGGGGCTGCGGCAGGTATTCGCCGGTAAGCAGGGATTCGTCGACGCTGGATTGGCCTTCGAGAATCACGCCATCCGCTGGCAGCACCGCGCCAGGGTGGACCAGCACCCGATCATCCAAGGTCAGTTCGCCGAGCAGGATGCGTTCGCTCTGCCCATCTGCGGTCAGGCGCAGGCACGAGGCGGGCAGCAGGTTGACCAACTGCGCGGTGGCGGCAGCGGTGCGTTCGCGGGCACGTCGCTCCAGGTAGCGGCCGGCCAGCAGGAACAGCGCGAACATGCCGACCGCATCGAAGTACAACTCGCCCACGCCGGTGATCGCGGTCCAGATGCCCGCCAGATAAGCCCCGCCGATGGCCAGGGACACCGACACGTCCATGGTCAGGTGGCGCGTGCGCAGGTCGCGCAGCGCCCCTTTGAAAAACGGCGCACAGCTGTAGAACACGATGGGGGTCGTCAGAAACATCGCGACCCAGCGCAGGATGACATGCAACTCGGGGCTGAGGTCGATATTGAATTCAGGCCAGGTGGCCATGGTCGCCATCATGGCCTGGAACCACAGTAACCCGGCAACGCCCAGTTGGCGCAGGGCCAGGCGATTCTCGCCGGCCAGTTGTTCGGCGGCACGGTCCGCTTGATAGGGATGGGCGGCATAGCCGATATGGCGCAGCTCACTGAGCACCTGGCTCAACGGTAACTGCCCGTCGGCCCAGCGCACGTGCAGGCGGTGGTTGGACAGGTTCAGCCGCGCCTCGGCCACGGCGGGCAGGCTGCGCAGGTGTTTCTCGATCAACCAGCCACAGGCCGCGCAGCTGATGCCTTCCATGAGCAGGGTGGCTTCGGCGAATTCGCCGGTGTGGCGTACGAAAGGCTTTTGCACATCGGCGCGATCGTACAGCGCCAGTTCATCGACCAGTTGCACCGGCAGCGCTTCGGGGTTGGCCGAGGCTTCGCTGCGGTGCCGGTAATAGCTTTCCAGCCCGCCCGCCACAATCGCCTCCGCCACCGCCTGGCAACCCGGACAGCACAGTTCGCGGCGCTCGCCGAGGATTTGTGTGGTGAACCGGCTGCCTGAGGGGACGGGCAGGGCGCAGTGGTAGCAGGGGGTGATCATCGTTCGGGATCTCAGATCGTTCCCACGCTCTGCGTGGTAACGCCTCGCTGGACGCTCTGCGTCCGCTTTTATGGCGCTGAGCGCCACGGGCTGCATTCCCACGCGGAGCGTGGGAATGATCAGTTACTTTTTCAGGTCTTCGGCGCCCTGCAACGGCTCATCGCCGAGCAGCAAATCCTGGTCGTGGCTGACCTCTTCTTCTTCGAACAGGCGCCAGGTCTTGTCGCCTTCCACGCCGAGCAGTTCCACGAAGCGGCGCCCTTCGACCTTGTCGGTGACCTGGCCGATATAGCGGCCCGGTTCGCTGGCGCTGCGGGTCAGGTTGATCTTGCGATCCTTCGCCGGCTGGGTCGGGGAGATCAGGTTCAGCTCCAAGGTGTTGGGGTTACTGTAGCCGGTGAGGTGCAGAACGACTTCACCGGTCAGCGCGTCCAGGTGCAGCTTGCCGCGCAGTTGCAGGGTCTGGGCCAGGCGTTCGCGGTCCAGGGAACGGTTGATGCCTTTGCCGGCCTCGTAATAGTTGTCGTTGACCAGGTTGTCCGGGTGGTTCACCGCGATGGTCACCATGGACAAGGTCAGAGTCACCGAGCAGGCGAGGATCGCGATGATGATCCAGGGCCAGAGGTGCTTGTACCAGGGGCTTGCGGCAGTGGTTACGGGCATTCTCGTGTTCCCTGTCTAACGGACTTGTGGGCCGATGAATCGGCTCTTGGCTTCAATGCGGACGCTGTTGTCGTCGGCGTCCTCGAGGATGAACGTCACCTCGTTGGTGCTTGACGGCAACTGCTCGGGCGCACTCGACAATTCTACCGGCATGCTGACGATGTCGCCGGCGGCCACTTTGATTTCGCGTCGGCCTTGCAGCTTGAGGTCGGGCAGGCCGGCGGCGTCGAGCACGTAGGTGTGGTCGCGCTGATCCTTGTTCATGATCTTCAGGCTGTAGACGTTTTCGATGCGCCCTTCGGCGTTTTCGCGGTACAGCACGCGGTCCTTGCTCACGTCGAAGCCCACCAGCGAACGCATGAAGAACGCGGCCACCAGCAGGCTGATCATCGCCAGCAACACCAAGGCGTAACCGATCAGGCGCGGGCGCAACTTATGGGTTTTCTGTCCGGACAGATTGTGCTCGGTGGTGTAGCTGATCAGGCCGCGTGGGTACTCCATCTTGTCCATGATGTTGTCGCAGGCGTCGATGCAGGCAGCGCAGCCGATGCACTCGATCTGCAGGCCGTCGCGGATGTCGATGCCGGTGGGGCATACCTGCACGCACATCGTGCAGTCGATGCAATCGCCCAGGCCCTGAGCCTTGTAGTCGACCCCCTTTTTGCGCGGACCACGCACTTCGCCCCGGCGGGGGTCGTAGGAAACGATCAGCGTGTCCTTGTCGAACATCACGCTCTGGAACCGCGCATAGGGGCACATGTAGATGCACACCTGTTCGCGCAGCCAGCCGGCGTTGCCGTAGGTGGCGAGGGTGAAGAAACCTACCCAGAAATACGACCAGCCGTCGGCCTGGCCGGTGAAAAAGTCCAATACCAGTTCGCGGATCGGCGAGAAGTAGCCGACAAAGGTCAGGCCGGTGACAAAACCGATCAGCAGCCACAGCGTGTGCTTGCTGAATTTGCGCAGGAACTTGTTGGCGCCCATGGGCGCCTTGTCCAGCTTGATGCGCTGGTTGCGATCGCCTTCGGTAACCTTTTCGCACCACATGAAGATCCACGTCCACACGCTTTGCGGGCAGGTATAGCCGCACCAGACGCGACCGGCGTAGACCGTGATGAAGAACAGGCCAAACGCCGCAACGATGAGAATGCCCGACAGCAGGATGAAATCCTGAGGCCAGAAGGTTGCGCCAAAAATAAAGAATTTACGCTCCGGCAGGTTCCACCACACCGCCTGGTGACCGCCCCAGTTCAGCCACACCGTGCCGAAGTACAGCAGGAACAGGCCGGCACCGCCGAGCATGCGCAGATTGCGAAACAGCCCGGTGAAGGCGCGGGTGTAGATTTTCTCTCGTGACGCATAGAGATCGACGGTTTTGGCAGGCGGGGTAACGTCGTGTACCGGTATCTGGTTGCTCATCATTGCATCCCACGGCGGTGGACATTTGCCTCGGCCAGTACGTGCCAACCGGGGTCAAATTAAGGATGTTGCAGTGGCCTAATGATACGCCCCCGGTGGTACGTGAAGGGTGCGACCTTTGGTCGCGTTGGGGGAAATCAATTGATGGTGTACGTGATCTGGATCAATTGACTTGTGAAGTATGGATGGTTTTGTGGGTAGGCAGGTCATTCCTCCCATGGATTAATCAGCGCAACACCACTGGATTTGAAGTCGCTGACGTTGCGCGTGACGACGGTAAGCCCATGAACCAGAGCGGTTGCGGCGATCAACGAGTCACTCTCGTTGGCCCGGTCTGGAACATGCAAGTGCGCACAACGCAACGCGACCGCCGCATCAACGGGCAGGATTCGGGCATCAAAGGCGGGCATCACATGGCGCTTGAGCCAGGCCCTCAACACCTTCCCCTGAGTCGGGTCTCGCCGCTCAACGCGCAGCACTCCGGTTTCCAGTTCCTTGAGCGTGATCGCGGAAATGAACATGCGTGGCGCTATCACGCTTTTTGCCCAGGCAACGACGTTTGCATCAGCCTGAGGTTTACGAAGTTCGGAGATAACATTGGTGTCGAGTAGATACATCAGGGAAGGTCCACGGGTCGATGAATGATCACGGCGCGCTCGGTTTCGAAGTCGATATCCGCCGCTTCCGGCATCACCAGCAGGTCAACGATGTCGGCATTCAGACCTGTCAATTTCTGGTAGTCCTCAATGCTTAGCAGTACATGGGCGGGCTTGCCGCGATCAGTGATAAAAACAGGCCCTTGGCGTGCGGCTTTTTTGGCACCACTTGTGTCTTGGTTGAATTCGCGGCTGGAAATGGTGGTGATGGTCATGGGGCGGCCCCCCTTTGTCGGATGTGATGTAGTTACGTTACTACTTGTGGTTGTGTGCGGCAAGTCCGAGGCCGCGAGTGGTAGTCCATGCCTGTTTGACAGATTCTGAGCGCCAGAAACAAAAAGCCCCGCCAGTTTTTGCTGCGCGGGGCTTTGTTGTATTCGACGAATTACTGCTCCTCAGCCTTCTTATCCCCATGGGACAAGCTGTACACATACGCCGCCAACAAGTGCACCTTGTCATTGCCCTGCAGTTGTTCCTGCGCTGGCATCTGGCCCTGGCGGCCATAGCGAATGGTCTGCTGCAGTTGGGCGAAGCTCGAACCGTAGATGAACGCACCCGGATGAGTCAGGTCCGGTGCGCCCATGGCCGGGGTGCCTTTACCGGCCGGGCCGTGGCAGGCCACGCAGTTGGCGGCGAAGAGTTTCGCGCCGTTGGCGACGTCGGCCTTGGCGCCTTCCGGCAGCTTGCGGCCGTCGAGGTTGGTCACCACGAACGCCGCTACGTCGGCCACGCCTTGCTCGCCGATCACTTCGGCCCAGCCTGGCATCACCGCATGGCGGCCCTGCATGATGGTTTGCTTGATGGTCGCCGCGTCGCCGCCCCAGCGCCAGTCGGCGTCGGTCAGGTTGGGAAAACCGTAGGCGCCCTTGGCGTCGGAACCGTGGCACACCGAGCAGTTGGAGGCGAACAGACGGCCGCCCATCTTCAGAGCCTGTGGGTCCTTGGCCACTTCTTCAATCGGCATCGAGGCGAATTTGGCGAAGATCGGCCCGAATTTGGCCTCCGACCTGGCCATTTCCTTTTCCCATTCGTGCACGCCGGTCCAGCCGGTCTGGCCGTTGGCGAACGCGGTTTGCTTGTCGTTGTCGAGGTAGTTGTAACCCGGCAGCAGGCCTTTCCAGTTGCCCAGGCCAGGGTACAGCGCCAGGTAGCCAAGGGCGAAGATGATGGTTCCGACGAACAGCATGAACCACCATTTGGGCAGCGGGTTGTCGTATTCTTCGATGCCGTCGAACGAGTGGCCGACGGTCTCGTCCGTCTGTTCGGCGCGCTGGCCCTTGCGGGTCGACAGCAGCAGCCAGGTCAGGGCGAAGATGGTACCCAGACTGAGGACTGTGACGTACAGGCTCCAGAACGTAGTCATTCTTTGTTACTCCTAGACGCTTGCTCGACGTGCTTGATGGCTTCCGGGTCATCCGCAAAAGGCAGCATGGTCGCGTCGTCGAATTCCGATTTGCGCCGTGGGCTGAACACCCACAGCGCCAGGCCGATAAAGGCCACCATCACCACGACGGTGCCCAGGCCACGAATCATTCCGATATCCATGCCGGTCACCGTTTGCTTTTGATGAGGGTGCCAAGGCCCTGCAGGTAGGCCACCAATGCGTCCATTTCGGTCTTGCCTTTGACGGCGGCTGCCGCACCGGCGATGTCTTCGTCGGTGTAGGGCACGCCCAGGGTGCGCAGGACTTCCATTTTTTTCGCGGTGTCCTTGCCGTCGAGCTTGTTTTCCACCAGGAACGGGTATGCCGGCATTTTCGACTCCGGCACCACGTTGCGCGGGTTGTACAAGTGCGCACGGTGCCAGTCATCGGAGTAACGCCCGCCAACGCGCGCCAGGTCCGGGCCAGTGCGCTTGGAACCCCACAGGAACGGGTGGTCCCACACGCTTTCACCGGCGACCGAGTAGTGGCCATAGCGTTCGGTTTCGGCGCGGAACGGGCGGATCATCTGTGAGTGGCAGCCCACGCAACCGTTGGCGATATAGACGTCGCGGCCTTCCAGTTCGAGGGCGGTGCGCGGCTTCATGCCTTCGACCGGCTTGTTGGTCACGTCCTGGAAGAACAGCGGGACGATCTGGGTCAGGCCGCCGATGCTCACGGCGATGACCATGAAGAAGGCCAGCAGGCCGATATTCTTCTCGACTACTTCATGCTTCATCAGTGGGCTCCCACGACGGCGATCTTGGCGGCGGCTTCAGCTTGCTCAGGGTCGGAGGCACGCACGGTGCGCCAGACGTTGTAGGCCATGAACAGCATGCCGGTGGCGAAGAACGCACCGCCCAGGGCGCGCACGATATAGCCTGGGTGGCTGGCTTGCAGCGCTTCGACGAACGAGTAGGTGAGGGTGCCGTCGTCGTTGATCGCACGCCACATCAGGCCCTGGGTAATGCCGTTGACCCACATCGAGGCGATGTAGAGCACGGTGCCGATAGTGGCCAGCCAGAAGTGCGTGTTGATCAGCCCGACACTGTGCATCTGCGCACGCCCGAACAGCTTGGGGATCATGTGGTACAGCGCGCCGATGGAGATCATCGCCACCCAGCCCAGGGCACCGGCGTGGACGTGGCCGATGGTCCAGTCGGTGTAGTGGGAGAGCGAGTTGACGGTCTTGATCGCCATCATCGGGCCTTCGAAGGTCGACATGCCGTAGAACGCCAGCGAAACCACCAGAAAGCGCAGGATCGGGTCGGTGCGCAGCTTATGCCAGGCGCCCGAGAGCGTCATCATGCCGTTGATCATGCCGCCCCAGCTCGGCGCCAGCAGGATGATCGACATCGCCATGCCCAACGACTGCGCCCAGTCCGGCAGCGCGGTGTAGTGCAGGTGGTGCGGGCCGGCCCAGATGTACAGGGTGATCAGCGCCCAGAAGTGCACGATGGACAGGCGGTAGGAGTAGATGGGACGTTCGGCCTGCTTGGGCACGAAGTAGTACATCATCCCAAGGAAGCCGGTGGTGAGGAAAAAGCCCACGGCATTATGCCCGTACCACCACTGGATCATCGCATCCGTCGCGCCGGCATAGGCCGAGTAGGATTTGAACAGGCTGACCGGCAGGGACGCGTGGTTGACGATGTGCAGCATCGCCGTGACCAGGATGAAGGCCCCGTAGAACCAGTTGCCGACATAGATGTGCTTGGTCTTGCGCTTGACGATGGTGCCGAAGAACACCACGGCGTACGTCACCCACACAATGGCGAGCAAAATGGCGATCGGCCATTCCAGCTCGGCGTATTCCTTGGTGGTGGTGTAGCCCAGGGGCAGGCTGATGATGGCGCCGACGATGACCGCCTGCCAGCCCCAGAAGGTAAAGGCGGCAAGGCCATCGGAAATCAGTCGTGTCTGGCAGGTGCGTTGCACAACGTAGTAGGAGGTGGCGAACAGCGCACAGCCACCGAAGGCAAAGATCACCAGGTTGGTGTGCAGCGGGCGCAGGCGGCCGAAGGTCGTCCAGGGCAGGTCGAAATTCAATTGTGGCCAAACCAGTTGCGAGGCGATGAACACCCCGAGCCCCATGCCAAGGATCCCCCAGACCACCGTCATGATGGCGAACTGGCGAACGACCTTATAGTTATAAGCAGTCGGACTGATTGCTGTGCTCATTCTAAGGTTCCACGGTTTAGGTATTTTTATAGGTAAAATCGGCCACAAGTATGTAGAAAGCGAGGGGCCATTGCAACGCAATGACTGACCTGTATCAATGCGTTCCACGCCAGATTCTGCGCCCTTTCCATGTTTGATGTAAGGATAAAATAGAAATAGAAAGCTGATCGAGTGGACAAGAAAATTTCGGAGCCTCGACAGCGGTTGTCGCGTACGCCGAAATCGCTTCGCTTGAAAGCAAGCGTAGACCCGAATCTGAGGTGGGGAAAGTTGGTCTTGGGAAGGGTGCGACACTTAGTCGCGCAAGCAGTGGCGAACCGTGGCGAGGGAGCAAGCTCCCTCGCCACAGCTAATGGTTACTGAGGTTGGCTTTCCGGCGTTGCACCGTCAGCGTTATGGGAAAGGCTATAAACATAAGCCGCCAGCAGATGCACCTTGTCATTGCCTTGCAGCACTTCCTGCGCAGGCATCTGGCCCTGGCGACCATGACGGATGGTCTGTTGCAGCTGCGCCAGGCTGGTGCCGTAGATAAACCCTGCAGGCTCGGTCAGGTTTGGCGCGCCCATGGCTTCCACACCGTGGCCCTGCGGCCCGTGGCAGGCAACGCAGGTGGTGTTGAATGCGGCCTGGCCCGCCGCCAGGTCCGCCGTGCTGTCGGCCGGTAAGGGCAACTTGGCCAGGTCGTGGCGTACATACGCGGCAACATTCTTCACCCCATCCTCGCCCAGCACTTCACCCCAGGCCGGCATCGCCGCGTGGCGACCGCCCATGATGGTGGCCTTGATCGCTGCGGCCGAACCGCCCCAGCGCCAGTGGCTGTCTGCCAGGTTGGGGAAACCGTACGCGCCCTTGGCATCCGAGCCGTGGCACACCGCGCAGTTGGAGGCGAACAGGCGACCGCCCATCTTCAAGGCTTGCGGGTCCTTGGCCACTTCTTCCACCGGCATCGCTGCGAATTTGGCGTAGATCGGCCCGAACCTGGCGTCGGCCTTGGTCATCTCCTTGTCCCATTCCTTGGTCGATGTCCAGCCGTCTTCATAGCCCGGCAACACGCCTTTCCAGTTACCCAGCCCCGGGTAGAGGACCAGGTAGCCGACGGCAAACACCAGCGTGCCGACAAACATCATGAACCACCACTGGGGCAGCGGGTTGTCGTATTCCTCGATGCCGTCGAAGGCGTGGCCCATGGTCTGGTCGACGCTGCCGTGGGTTTCGCCCTTGCGGGTGCCGATCAACAGCCAGGTCAGGCCGATCAGGCTGCCGAGGGTCAGTACGCAGATCCATGTACTCCAGAAGGTAGTCATGGCCGAGTGCTCCTTGGTGCGGGCGCTTCTTGAGCGTCGGAGGGAGAAGGTTCATCGGCGAACGGCAGCAGGCGCGCCTGCTCGAAGTCCGCGTTGCGGCGGTTGTTGAACACCCACAGCGACAAGCCGATGAAAGCGATGGCGACCACCAGCGTGCCGAGGCCCCGGATGGTGCCCGCGTCGAATTCAAATCCCATGGCTCACCTCTTGCTCTTGATGGCAGTGCCGAGCACTTGCAGGTAGGAAACCAGCGCGTCCATTTCGGTCTTGCCCTTGAGGCTGGCGACTGCGCCACGAATGTCTTCGTCGGTGTAAGGCACGCCCAGGGTGCGCATGACGTTCAGTTTGGTCTCGGTGTGGCTGCTGTCGACCGGGGCCGTCACCAGCCACGGATAGGCCGGCATTTTCGACTCGGGCACCACGTTGCGCGGGTTGTACAGGTGCGCGCGGTGCCAGTCGTCCGAGTAGCGTGCGCCCACGCGGGCCAGGTCCGGCCCGGTGCGCTTGGAGCCCCACAGGAACGGGTGGTCCCACACGCTTTCGCCGGCCACCGAGTAATGGCCGTAGCGTTCGGTCTCGGCGCGGAACGGGCGGATCATCTGCGAGTGGCACTGCACGCAGCCTTCACGGATGTAGATGTCGCGGCCCTCCAGCTGCAGCGCGGTGTAGGGTTTCATGCCTTCGACCGGCTTGTTGGTCACGTCCTGGAAGAACAGCGGGACGATCTGGGTCAGGCCGCCGATGCTCACGGCGAGCACCATCAGCAGCATCAGCAGGCCGACGTTTTTTTCAATGACTTCGTGTTTCATCACAACCTCCTCAGGCCAGTTGCGCGACAGGCACGGCGTCGGCGGGCTGCACCGCGCGCACGGTGCGCCATGTGTTGTAAGCCATCAGGAACATGCCGCTGAGGAACACCGCACCGCCCACCAGCCGCACGATGTAGCCCGGGTGGCTGGCCACCAGGGTTTCGACGAAGGAGTAGGTCAGGGTGCCGTCCTCATTGATCGCACGCCACATCAGGCCCTGGGCGATGCCGTTGACCCACATCGAAGCGATGTAGAGCACGGTGCCGATAGTGGCCAGCCAGAAGTGCGCGTTGATCAGGCCGAGGCTGTACATCTGCTCACGCCCGAAGACTTTGGGGATCATGTGGTACAGCGCGCCGATGGAAATCATCGCCACCCAACCGAGTGCGCCGGCGTGTACGTGGCCGATGGTCCAGTCGGTGTAGTGGGAGAGGGCGTTGACGGTCTTGATCGCCATCATCGGGCCCTCGAAAGTGGACATGCCGTAGAACGCCAGGGACACCACGAGGAAGCGCAGGATCGGGTCGCTGCGCAACTTATGCCAGGCGCCCGAGAGCGTCATCATGCCGTTGATCATGCCGCCCCAGCTCGGTGCCAGCAGCACCAGCGACATCACCATGCCCAATGACTGTGCCCAATCCGGCAACGCGGTGTAGTGCAGGTGGTGGGGGCCGGCCCAGATATACAGGGTGATCAGCGCCCAGAAGTGCACGATGGACAAACGATACGAATACACCGGGCGTTCGGCCTGCTTGGGCACGAAGTAGTACATCATCCCGAGGAAGCCGGCAGTGAGGAAAAAGCCTACAGCGTTATGCCCGTACCACCACTGCACCATGGCATCCGTCGCACCGCCGTACAGCGAGTAGGACTTGGTCAGGCTGACCGGGATTTCCAGGTTGTTGACGATATGCAGGATCGCCACGGTGATGATGAATGCGCCGAAAAACCAGTTACCCACATAGATGTGCTTGGTGTTGCGCTTCATGATCGTGCCGAAGAACACGATGGCGTAGGCCACCCAGACGATGGTGATCAGGATGTCGATCGGCCATTCCAGCTCGGCGTATTCCTTGGAACTGGTGTAGCCCAGCGGCAGGCTGATCGCGGCCAACAGGATGACGAGCTGCCAGCCCCAGAAGCAGAACGCGGCGATTTTCGGTGCGAATAGCTGTGTCTGGCAGGTGCGCTGCACCGAATAGAAGGAGCTGGCGAACAGTGCGCAGCCACCGAAGGCAAAGATCACGGCGTTGGTGTGCAGCGGGCGCAGGCGACCGAAGCTGGTCCAGGGCAAATCGAAGTTGAGCGCAGGCCAAACCAATTGGGCCGCGAGAAAAACCCCGAGGCCCATGCCGACGATGCCCCACACCACCGTCATAATGGCGAATTGGCGGACCACCTTGTAGTTATAGGCGGTACTTAAAGTAGTGTTCATGGTTCCCCATCCACGGTTCAACCCAAGCCGGAGCGGCACTTGGGCTGGAGTTATAGGCAGACTAAATAGCGAGGCAAGCATGGGCAAAGAGCACAAGGCCAGTATTGACGGGGATCAATGGGCGCAGTGTGTGCGTGAACGCGGCTGGTTATGGGATGTCGCAGCGCAGGCGGTTTCAGGCGAGCCCGTCACCTTGATCCTGGCCCACGGCGCCGGTGCGCCGATGGACTCGGCGTTCATGAACGACATGGCTGCGCGCCTTGCCGGGCATGGCGTCAACGTCGTGCGCTTCGAGTTTCCCTACATGGCCCAGCGCCGATTGGAGGGCGGCAAGCGCCCACCGAACCCGGCGCCGAAACTGCTGGAGGCGTGGCGGGAGGTGTATGCCCTGGTGCGGCGTCATGTCGCGGGCAAGGTGGCGATAGGCGGCAAATCCATGGGCGGGCGGATGGCCAGTTTATTGGCCGATGAACTGGACGACGCTGGGTTGGTGTGCCTGGGCTATCCGTTCTATGCGGTGGGCAAGCCGGAAAAACCTCGGGTAGAGCATTTGGCTGCGCTTAAGACGCCGACGCTGATTGTGCAGGGCGAGCGTGATGCACTGGGTAATCGGGCGGCGGTGGAGGGGTATGAGCTGTCGCCGGGCATCGAGGTGATGTGGCTGGTGGCGGGGGATCATGATTTGAAGCCGTTGAAGGCTTCGGGGTTTAGTCATGAGCAGCATCTGGAGGCTGCGGCGGTGAAGGTGGCTGGGTTTCTTGGTGCCTGTTAGGGACCTATCGGGGGCAAGCCCCCTCCCACATTTGACCGAGTTCCAAATTTGGAATGTGGTCAAAATGTGGGAGGGGGCTTGCCCCCGATAGCGGTCTACCGGTTAAACCGCTCCACCAGCGAGTACTGGGTATTGGCGGTATGCGTCAACTCTTCACTCAATTGCGCCGAGCTCATCGCCTGCTCCGAGGTCTGGTCCGCCAGCAGCGCAATGGTGCTGATATTGCGGCTGATCTCCTCGGCCACCGAGCTCTGCTCCTCGGTCGCCGCAGCGATTTGGGCCGTCATGTCGGTAATATTCGCCACCGCCTCACTGATGCCGACCAGCGCCTGATCCGCTTCCATCACCCGTGCCACGCCCTCTTCAGCCTGGCGATGCCCGGCGTCCATGGTTTGCACGGCGGCGGCGGCCGTCTGCTGCAGCTTGGCGATCAGGGTATGGATCTGCCCGGTCGATTCGGCGGTGCGTTGCGCCAACTGGCGTACTTCATCCGCCACCACCGCAAACCCACGGCCCATCTCACCGGCGCGCGCCGCCTCGATAGCGGCGTTCAAGGCCAGCAGGTTGGTCTGGTCGGCAATGCCTTTGATCACATCCACCACGCCGCCGATTTCATCGCTGTCCTTGGCCAATTGCGTGACGGTGATACCGGTTTCGCCCACGGCCACCGACAAGCGCTGAATCGCCTCACGGGTTTCCCCTGCGATATCGCGGCCGCGACCGGTCAGGCGATTGGCTTCCTGGGTGGCATCTGCCGTGCGCTGCACGTGGCTGGCGACTTCCTGGGTGGTCGCCGCCATCTGGTTGACCGCAGTGGCCACCTGTTCCGTCTCCACGCGCTGGCGTTCCAGGCCGCTGGAGCTGTTGTGCGCCAGGGTGTTGGACTGCGCGGCTTGGTCGTTGAGGTGTTCGGCAGTGTCCTGCAGGCGGGTGAGGCAGGTCTTCAGACGTGCTTCCTGGCTGAGGATCGACATTTCCAGCCGCGCCTGGGCGCCGCGGCTGTCGGTGTACATCTGCGCGATCAACGGGTCGGAGGTGGTCTGCTCGGCCAGGCGCAGCAAACGCTTGAGGCCGCGCTGTTGCCAGCTCAGGCCCAACAGGCCCAACGGCACCGACAGCGCTGCCGCCAAGGCGAAACCCCACTGGGACGTGAGGGTGGCACCGATCATGAAGCTCAATTGGCTGACCAGGATAAACGGCAGCCAGTCTTGCAGCACCGGTAGCCACTTGTCCCGCTGGGGAACGGCCGACTTGCCCTGGTTGATGCGTTGATAGAGCGCTTCGGCCCGGCGGATCTGCTCGGCGGTGGGCTTGATGCGCACCGATTCGTAGCCGATCACCTGGTTGCCGTCGAAGACCGGTGTCACATAGGCGTTAACCCAGTAGTGGTCACCGGTCTTGCAGCGATTCTTGACAATGCCCATCCATGGCAAGCCTTGTTTGAGCGTCGACCACATGTGCGCGAACACCGCCGCCGGAACGTCCGGGTGACGCACCAGATTGTGCGGGGCACGGGTCAGTTCGTCGCGGGTGAACCCACTGATTTCGACAAAGGCGTCGTTGCAGTAGGTGATCACACCCTTGGCGTCTGTGGTGGAGATCAACCGTTGCTGAGCGGGGAAGGTACGTTCGCGCTGGGTAACGGGTTGGTTATTACGCATGATTGTTCAATCCGCAAGGCTTTCAGGGGTTATCGGCCATGCAGGGCATTTATTTAACTTATTTTTGCAACAATCCGCTGGCAATGTCGCGCGCAAACCGCCGAGCCCTCACTGTGAGGCTGACAGCGCATCCTCGACCCGAGCTTTTTGTGGCCGCAACACCAGCCACAACGCGCCGGCGATCAACACCCCGCCATATACGTGGGCCATCGACAGCGGCTCATCCAGCAGCAGCGCGCCCCACAGCACGCCGAACGGCGGGATCATGAAGGTCACGGTCATCGACTTGACCGGGCCGATGGAGGACAGCAGGCGAAAATACAGGATGTAGGCGAACGCCGTGCACACCAGCCCCAACCCCAGCAGCGACGCCCATACCTGCCAGCCTCCCCAACTCGCCGGCGGCTGACTGATGGCGCTGTAGGCAAACAACGGCAGCAAGAACAATGTAGCGCCCAGCATGCTGCCCAAGGCCGACAGGCGGCTGTCCAACCCGCCGCGCTGATCCAGCCAGCGCCGCGCCAGAAAACCGGCAAAGCCATAGCAGGTGGTCGCCAGCAGGCACGCCAGTGCGCCCATCAACAATTCCAGATCAAAGGCCACCGGTCCCGCACGCGTGAGCACGGCCACGCCAAACAGCCCCAGGGCTACACCCGCGATTTTCGACGGTGTCAGGCGTTCGCTGAAGAACAACCCGCCAATCAGTACGCCCATCAGCGGCGTGGTGGCATTGAAGATCGCCGAATAACCCGCGGGCAATACCTGCGCCGCCACCGAGTACATGGTCGCCGGGATCCCTGAGTTGATTACGCCCAGCAGCAGCACCGTCTTGAACTTACCCTGGAAATCCCAGCTCACGCGCATCAACGCCAGGATCACCAACAAGCCTGCGGCGGCAATCGACACGCGGAAAAACGCAGTCGGCACGCTGCCGATTTCCGGCGCGATGATGCGCATAAACAGGAAGCTCGCGCCCCAGATGGCGGCCAGCCCCAGCAAGTACAGAGTGTCGACAGGTTTCACGGAAAACTTCTACACGATCAGGCCGGGGAGTGTTGCCCAGCGTTCCGGTCGACACAATCGCTAAGTACGGCGGCCGATGAAAAATCCTCCTTCTCCTGCCGGGGTTCACTGGCTAAGCTCAGGGCTTCCCGATACCCGTTCGAGGTTTTCCGCATGCCGCAGTCCGCCCTTGCTATCGCCCGGATGATCCTCGACGGTTTCGACGACTACCGTGAGCACTTTCGCCAGATCACCGATGGCGCCCGCGAGCGTTTCGAAAAGGCCCAATGGCAGCAAGGGCAAGCCGCTTCGGCGGCGCGCATCAGCCTGTATGAAGATAAAGTGGGTGAGGTCACGGCGCGTCTGCGGGCTGCTTTCGAGGCGGGCGTGTTGCAGGACATCGAGCTGTGGCCCCAGGTGAAAAGCGCCTACATCGGCCTGATCGACCTGCGCTTTGACGATGAGCTGTCCGAAACTTGGTACAACTCGGTCTTCTGCAGCCTGTTCAGCCATGACCTGATCAGCGACGGCTGCATGTTTATCCACACCACGCGCCCCACACAGCGTCTGGCGCGGGCGGCGCAGACCCGCATCTACACGCCTGCAGGCAACATGGCGCAGATGCTTGCGCAGATTTTTGCGGACTACAGCTTCAGTGAACCCTACGCCGACTTGCCTGCCGACCTGCAACGCCTGGAAGCCCAACTGCGCGAAAACTTGCCGGACTGGGTGTGCAAAGACCCGGACCTGAACGTCGAGCTGTTTTCCTCGGTGCTCTACCGCAATAAAGGCGCCTACCTGGTGGGGCGTATTTACACCCGCGACGAACAATGGCCGCTGGTGATCCCATTGCTGCACCGCGAAGGGCGGGGTATTCAGATCGATGCGTTGATCACCGACGAAGCTGAGGTGTCGATCATCTTTTCCTTTACGCGCTCCTATTTCATGGTCGACGTGCCCGTGCCTGCCGAGTTCATCGACTTTCTCAAGCGCATCCTGCCCGGCAAGCATATCGCCGAGCTGTACACGTCCATTGGCTTCTATAAACACGGCAAGTCGGAGTTCTACCGCGCCCTGATCAATCACCTGGCCACCACCGATGACCAGTTCATCATGGCGCCGGGCGTGCGTGGCATGGTCATGAGCGTGTTTACCCTGCCGGGCTTCAACACCGTGTTCAAGATCATCAAGGACCGTTTCTCACCGTCGAAAAACGTCAACCGCGCCACGGTGATCGAGAAGTATCGCCTGGTCAAAAGTGTCGACCGCGTGGGGCGCATGGCCGATACCCAGGAGTTCGCCGACTTCCGCTTTCCCTTGAGCAAGTTCGAGCCCGACTGCCTCGCCGAGTTGTTGGAAGTGGCCGCCGGCACCGTCGAAGTGGAAGGTGACACCGTGCTGATCCGGCACTGCTGGACCGAACGGCGCATGACCCCGCTCAACCTCTACCTGGAAAACGCCAATCCCGCCCAGGTGCGCGAAGCCCTGGAAGACTACGGGCTGGCGATCAAGCAGTTGGCGGCGGCGAATATCTTTCCCGGTGACATGCTGCTGAAGAACTTCGGCGTCACCCGTCACGGCCGGGTGGTGTTCTACGACTACGATGAAATCTGCTTTCTCACCGAAGCCAACTTCCGCCACATCCCCGCGCCGCGTACCCCAGAGGATGAAATGGCCTCTGAACCGTGGTACTCCATTGGCCCGCTGGATGTGTTTCCTGAGGAATTCCCGCCTTTTCTGTTCGCCGACGCCGGCCAGCGCAAGCTGTTCGATGAGCTGCATGGTGAGCTGTATAACGCGGACTATTGGAAAGGGCTGCAGGAGGCCATTCGCGGGGGGAAGGTGATTGACGTGTTTCCGTATCGGCGCAAGGACCCGCGTGATGAAGAGGGGCTGGCGAGTTGAAGAGGTAAGCGTGGCCCAGTGGCCGACTGCGATGTGCAATCAGCCACTGGGCGCCTGTTTTTGAAGCGCGTGGTCGAGCTCTTTTGGCCGGGCTGGGTTGAAGCTGGTGTACGGTTGTTTAAATCGCTATGCGTTACGGTTGCGTAGCGGTCAAGCGATGAAGGGCCAGCGTGTTTGTCAGATCGGTGTAGATAGTGCGCAAATCGGTGTTCAGTTCAGCGACCAGCGCTCGCTGTTTATTGCGTTCTTTAAGTTGACTGATCGCCGCATGTTTGACGTGCATGTTGTTTGCGGAATCAATCACTGCCTTGAACTGCGCACGTTCCTCGGCAATGCCAGCCTGTTCCGTACGGGGCACTGTGTTCAGTTGTACAAAGGCCTTTTCGATGACGGCCAATTCCAGTTTGATTCGGCGGTTGTTTGGCGGGGTCAGCAGCAGCGCAGGGTTCATGCCCTCAATCGAGCTGCCATCAAGGTTGCCGTTGCGCCAGGCGTCGCGCAAATTCACCAAGACGTCCCGTGCGGCATCGACCGCCTGGGCCGAGAGTTTCTCCCCCAGGCCGTTGCGCTGCACGGTCTCGACTGTGCGTTCCAGTCGGTGGAGTGTCAGTTCCACCGGTGCCAGTTGCTTGTGCCGCTCCAGACTCTGCTCCAGGCGTTTACGCTCCGGGGCCAGGCCAACGGAGGATTTGAATTGGCTGCTGCCTTTCAAACGGCCCGTTGCCCATGCATTGCGAGACTCGGTCATGGCGTTGCGTTGCCTGAGAAAGATGTCTTCCTCGGCGTGAGACAGAGGCTGCGGCTCTTGCCTGATGTGGTTGTCCAGCAGGGCAATCTCCTTCTCCAGAGCGTTGATATGTTTGACCGCCTGTTCCAGCGTGTGCCCACTCAGCTGGTTGCTCAGGGGTGCAGGCGGCAGGACGGCAACCGTTACCGGGTCCAGCTCGCAGGACGGTGGCGCGATGGCGGCGGCCCACGCTGCGCGTCGACCCAGCAGGGCGTCGCGGCGCTCCACGCGAGCGGTCAGTTGCTCGTAGCGTTGCTGGAGGGCGTGCAGGCTTGTTTTGTCATCCGGCTGCACGGCGAAGTGTTTGTGGCTTTCCTGGTCTAAGGCTGCAAGCGCTTCATCAATCCTTGAACTGTGCATCCAGGCCTGAAGCTGATGGCCTTTTTCCTGCGCGGCACGGTCGGGCATTCGACTGATAGGGCCAAACAATGCGTGTTCAAGGCGCCGGCATTTATCGAGCATGTGCCGCTGGCCTTGCCCTACCAGGCTTTCAACCACCGCTTCATGGATGGCGTAGGTTTGCTGGAACAGCCTGCCCACGGCGCCGCCGGGTTGGTAGGCGGGCAATGGTTTTGATCCGAACATAATGGTTTCTCCGATACGGTGGGCATGAGGTTTTTCCTTGGCGAGCCGCGTGGGGTGGGTGTGCGGGTGGGGGCGCGTGCCGCAGTAAATCGCGCCGGATCGTCACCAGGCCAGATGCGCGTTCTGATAGCCCTGCGTGAAAAGTCGAATGAGAGAGTAGGTGGCACGACCCCGTCGAGCTAAAAATAGCCGGCTCACGCGTATGAAGCGGCCGTGTTGCCGTGAAGAAAGGGCTTGGCTCGTTTACAAGGACAGAAATCTG
Source organism: Pseudomonas sp. R11-23-07 (assembly GCF_003852295.1). Lineage (NCBI taxonomy): Bacteria > Pseudomonadati > Pseudomonadota > Gammaproteobacteria > Pseudomonadales > Pseudomonadaceae > Pseudomonas > Pseudomonas sp. R11-23-07. Next base: position 3,982,486 of record NZ_CP027761.1, on the reverse strand, counting down.
CGACAATTGCCGTCTACGATCATGTCACCGCAGGCTTACCTGCCTCATTAAAAGACCTTTGCGTACCTGATGACCGACCAAGCGCCCACCATCGACCAACTGCTTAAAACCCTCGATCACGCCATGCTTGCCGACCGCAACCGCTTGCGGCGCCAGTTGCTTGAGCTGCGCAAGAAGCCCGATGAGCAGAAGCTGGCGCAGTGGGTATCGCGTATGCAGGCGTCCTGCGCCCAGGTCACGGCGCGGCGGGACAGCCTGCCGGTGATTCGTTACGACGACAGCCTGCCGATTGCCGCCAAGCGCGATGAAATCAAGGCCGCGCTGAACAAGCACCAGGTGCTGATCATCGCCGGTGAGACCGGTTCGGGTAAAACTACCCAGTTGCCGAAGATTTGCCTGGAGATCGGCCGTGGCCAGTTCGGCCTGATCGGCCACACCCAGCCACGCCGGATTGCCGCGCGCAGCGTTGCCAGCCGGGTTGCCGAAGAGCTGGCCACGCCGCTCGGCGCGTTGGTCGGCTATCAGGTGCGCTTCGAGGACCAGAGCGACTCCAATACGCTGATCAAACTGATGACCGACGGTATTCTACTGGCGGAAACCCAGAACGACCGCTACCTGGAGCGCTACGACACGATCATCGTCGACGAAGCCCATGAGCGCAGCCTGAACATCGACTTCCTGCTGGGTTACCTCAAGACCCTGCTGCCGCGTCGCCCGGACCTGAAAGTCATCATCACCTCCGCGACCATCGACCTGGAGCGTTTCTCCAAGCATTTCGACGATGCGCCCATCGTGGAGGTGTCAGGCCGTACCTTCCCGGTGGACACCTGGTACCGCCCGCTGACCCTGGAGCAGGACGAGGAGGGCAATCGCGTCGAGGATGACTTGACCGTCGACCAGGCGATCCTGGCCACCCTCGACGAAATCGCCGCCTACGAGCGCAGCGAACGCCGCAGCCCCGGTGATGTGCTGGTGTTCCTGCCCGGCGAACGCGAAATCCGCGACGCCGCCGAGATGCTGCGTAAGGCGCAGCTCAAGCACACTGAGATCCTGCCGCTGTATGCGCGCCTGTCACCCGCCGAGCAACAACGCATTTTCCAATCACACCCAGGCCGGCGCGTGGTGCTGGCAACCAACGTCGCGGAAACCTCGCTGACCGTGCCGGGCATTCGTTATGTGATCGACAGCGGCACCGCACGCATCAGCCGCTACAGCTACCGCGCCAAGGTGCAACGCTTGCCGATCGAGGCGATTTCCCAGGCCAGCGCCAACCAGCGAAAAGGCCGTTGCGGCCGGGTCGAGCCGGGCATCTGCATTCGCTTGTACAGCGAAGAGGACTTTATCGGGCGCCCGGAATTTACCGACCCTGAGATCCTGCGCACCAACCTCGCCGCCGTGATCCTGCAGATGCTGCACCTGCGCCTGGGTGAAATCACCGACTTCCCGTTTATCGAACCGCCGGATGGCAAGGCCATCAGCGACGGTTTCAACCTGCTGCAAGAGCTGTCGGCGGTGGACCGTAACAGCCAGCTCACACCATTGGGCCGCCAACTGGCGCGCTTGCCGGTGGATCCGCGCATGGGCCGCATGCTGCTCGAAGCCGCCAAGCTCGGCAGCTTGCAGGAAGTGCTGATCGTGGCCAGCGCCATGTCGATCCAGGACCCGCGCGAGCGCCCGCCGGAACGCCAGCAGGCCGCCGACCAGGCCCATACGCAGTGGAAAGACCCGGATTCGGACTTCGCCGGTCTGGTCAACCTTTGGCGCGGCTTTGAAGAACAGCGCCAGGCACTCACCGCCAGCCCGCTGCGTAATTGGTGTCGCAAAAACTTCCTTAACTACCTGCGCCTGCGCGAGTGGCGCGATTCCCATCGCCAGTTGAGCCTGATCTGTCGCGACATGCAGCTGACGATCAACAAGGAACCGGCGGACTTCCCGAAATTGCACAAGGCGGTGCTGTCCGGCTTGCTCAGCCAGATCGGCCAGAAGACCGAGGACGGCGACTACCTCGGTGCCCGGCAGCGGCGTTTCTGGATTCATCCTTCTTCGGGCATTGGCAAGAAGCGCCCGCAATGGCTGATGACCGCTGAATTGGTGGAAACCACCAAGCTGTATGCGCGCATGGTGGCCAAGATCGACGCCGACTGGATCGAGCCACTGGCCGGTCACCTGATCAAGAAAAACCACTTCGAACCCCATTGGGAGAAAAAGCGCGGCCAGGTGGTGGCGTTTGAACAGATCACACTGTTCGGGCTGATCGTGGTTGGACGCCGGCCGGTGCATTACGGGCCGATCGACCCGGTGGTGTCCCGCGAGCTGTTCATTCGCGAAGGCCTGGTGCGTGGAGAAATCCAGTCCCGAGCCAAGTGCCTCACGGCCAACCAGCAACTGCTGGAGCAGCTCGACGAACTGGAAGCCAAGGCGCGCCGTCGCGACATCCTGGCCGACGAGGAAACCCTCTACGCCTTCTACGATGCGCGTTTGCCGGCAGAGATCCACCAGACCGCCACGTTCGACAGCTGGTACAAGGTCAACAGCCAGAAAGACCCGCAACTGCTGATCATGCGCGAGGAAGACGTGCTGGCCCGCGAAGCCAGTGAAGTCACCGCCGCGCATTACCCGGACACTCTGCACCTGGGCGACCTGGCGCTGGCCTTGAGTTACCACTTCGAGCCCAACCACCCGCGCGACGGCGTAACCCTGCGCGTGCCGGCGCCGCTGTTGCCGGCGTTGCCCGCCGAGCGCCTGGAATGGCTGGTGCCGGGAGTCATCGAAGCCAAGTGCATCGCCCTGGTGCGTAACCTGCCCAAGGCGCTGCGCAAAAACTTCGTGCCGGTGCCGGATTTCGTCAAGGCGGCGCTGCAGCGCATCGAGTTTGGCCAGGGTTCACTGCCCCAGGCATTGGGTCGCGAACTGTTGCGCATGACCGGTGCGCGGGGCAGCGATGAAGCCTGGGCGGAGGCCGCGCAGCAGGTGGAAAACCATCTGAAGATGAACCTGGAAGTGGTTGACGGCGAGGGCAAATTCCTCGGCGAAGGCCGTGACCTGGCACAGCTGACCGCGCGTTTCGCCGAAGCCAGCCAGGCCGCCCTGGCGGTGCCGCAAACCGCGAAAAGCCAGCAGCCGGTGCACGCCAAGGTGTTTGCACCGGTGGCCGAAAAAACCCAGCAAAACATCGCCGGCCTGTCGATGACGGTGTACCCCGCGCTGGTGGAAGAAAACGGCACGGTCAAGGAAGGGCGTTTCTCCACGGCCGCCGAGGCCGAGTTCCAGCATCGGCGTGCCTTGCAGCGCCTGTTGATGCAGCAACTGGCGGAACCGGCGAAATTCCTGCGCGGAAAATTGCCGGGCCTGACCGAATTGGGCCTGATGTACCGCGAACTGGGTCGTGTCGAGGCGCTGGTGGAAGATATCCTGCTGGCCAGCCTCGATACCTGCGTATTGGAAGGCGAAGCCGCGTTGCCGCGCGATGGCGCTGGGCTGGCCGCGCTGGCCGAGCGCAAACGTGGCGGTTGGACCGAACAGGCCGAGCGTCTGGCGCGCCTGACCCTGGAAGTGCTGAAACTCTGGCACGGCCTGCAAAAACGCTTCAAAGGCAAGATCGACCTCGCCCAGGCGGTGGCCTTGAACGATATCAAGCAGCAACTGAGCAACCTGGTGTACCCAGGGTTTGTGCGCGAGACCCCGGCCCAATGGTTCAAGGAGCTGCCGCGTTTCCTCAAGGCCATCGAGCTGCGCCTGGAAAAACTGCCGAGCCAGGTGCAGAAGGACCGTGTGTGGAGCGCCGAGCTGAGTGGCCTGTGGGCGCAGTACCAGAGTCGCCTGAATAAACACGCCCAGGAAGGCAAGCGTGATCCGCAGCTGGAGCTCTATCGCTGGTGGCTGGAAGAGTACCGGGTGTCGTTGTTTGCCCAACAACTGGGGACCAAGGTGCCGATTTCCGATAAGCGCTTGAGCAAACAATGGAGCCAGGTAGAGCCCTGAAGCATTCCCGGTTTCCTGAACTGAACAGGGTCAAATGTGGGAGGGGGCTTGCCCTAATGCCAGTCAGTTAAGGCTTTTTGTAGGAGCGAGGCGGGCGGCTAGCCCTTGCTCGCGAAAAACTGACAGGCACCGCGTTTATTCAGGAAGCACGCGTTATCGTTGACGTTTTTCGCGAGCAAGCTCGCTCCTACAGACGGTGGTGTACGCTTAACTGACTGGCATTAGGGCTTGCCCCCGACAGCCATAGGTATCTACACAACTTTGTAGCAGCCAACAGTAACCACGATGCGAAGCGAGCCGCTCTTGATCTTAAGCGCCCCGTTAAACCACGCTGGCCGGAATTCGACAGTGATTTGGGGGGTAAACCGGCAGGGATGCCGGTTTAGCCGCCCCGCGCCATGGATGGCGCGTGGCGGCGGCCCCCCAAATCGCTGTCGGATTACGGGCACACCGAGCCTAAGCGAGGTGCCGAGTGGTGGGGCAAGAGCGTTTTGCTTACTTTTGCGCTTTTCAAAAGTGAGACGCCGTAAGGGCGGAACCCATAGCAGCCGTTACCGCAGCAACGGATATGTACTCGCCCTGATCCAGCATCCTGGTCGGCTGCCAGGCCGCCATCGGGAGCAAGTCGAATCGTCGCACCGCCCCTCCCACATTTGGATCGCGCGGCATCAGTCAGATAGCTATAGGCCGCCAGGTCGCCACGGGAGCAAGCTCCCTCGCCACAGGTTCAGGGCTACGCCAAAGTTGTGTAGATATCTATGCCGCGATAGCGGTGTGTCAGCTACAGATCAGGGGCTGGTACCCCGCTATCGGGGGCAAGCCCCCTCCCACAATGAGATGTTTGTCTGGCATATGGCGCCAAATCACCGGCGTTGTGGCAAACTTCGCGGTTACAAGATGAATAAAGCGTTGCCAGTTCGATGCCCGCTGGACGGAATCGAACGACTTACAGTTTGGTACGACGGTACCAATATCTTCTGCCTGACAGATTTAGAGGAACGACCGTGCATAACGTCGTCATCAGCGGCACTGGCCTGTACACCCCGGCCAACAGCATCTCCAACGAAGAGCTGGTGCAGTCTTTCAATGCCTATGTGCAGCAGTTCAACCGCGAAAACGCCGCTGCCATCGAGCGCGGTGACGTGCAGGCGCTGACTGAGTCCAGTGCGGCGTTCATCGAAAAAGCCTCGGGCATCAAGAGCCGTTTCGTGATGGACAAGGACGGCATCCTCGACCCTCAGCGCATGGCCCCACGCCTGCCCGAGCGCAGTAACGACGAATGGTCGGTGCTCTGCCAGATGGCCGTCGGCGCCGCCGAACAGGCCCTGCAACGCGCGGGCAAGACCGCCGCCGATATCGACGGCGTGATTGTCGCCTGTTCCAACCTGCAGCGCGCCTACCCGGCCATTGCCATCGAGGTGCAGGAAGCCTTGGGTATCCAGGGCTTCGGTTTCGATATGAACGTGGCGTGTTCGTCGGCCACGTTTGGTATCCAGAATGCCGCCAACAGCATCCAGCTGGGCCAGGCCCGGGCGATCCTGATGGTCAATCCGGAAGTCTGCACCGGCCACCTGAATTTCCGTGATCGTGACAGCCACTTCATCTTTGGTGATGCCGCCACGGCGGTGATCCTCGAGCGGGCTGACCTGGCGACGTCCGAGCATCAGTTCGATGTGGTGAGCACCAAGCTGCTGACCCAGTTCTCCAACAACATCCGCAATAACTTTGGCTTTCTCAACCGCACGGAGGAAGAGGGCATCGGCGCGCCGGACAAATTGTTCGTGCAGGAAGGCCGCAAGGTGTTCCGCGATGTGTGCCCGATGGTGGCCGAGCTGATCGCTACCCACTTGGCGGAAAACCAGCTGGGCGTCAACGATGTGAAGCGCTTCTGGCTGCACCAGGCCAACCTGAGCATGAACCACCTGATCGTGAAAAAACTGCTCGGCCGCGAGGCCTCGGTGGAAGAAGCACCGGTGATCCTCGATACCTACGCCAATACCAGCTCGGCGGGTTCGGTGATTGCGTTTCACACCTATCAGGACGACTTGCCCAAGGGCTCCGTGGCGGTGCTCAGCTCGTTCGGTGCGGGCTATTCCATCGGCAGTGTGATCCTGCGCAAACGCTGAGGCGCGCGTTTACATCGAGGTGTTGAATGGCCGCAGCGGAAGACGCGCACCTGCTTGAACGCCTGCTCAAGGGCGAACAGCGGGCCTACAAGGAACTGGTCACCACTTACCAGAGTGCGATGCGGGCGGTGGCCTATGCCATCGTCGGGCAGCGGCATGCCGACGAGGTGGTGCAGGATGCCTGGTTGTCGGTGGTCCGCAACCTCGCCAGGTTCGAAGGGCGTTCCAGTTTGAAGACCTGGCTGCTGACCATCACGGCGAACGCCGCCAAGGGCCGCTACAAGCAAAATCGTCGCGAGGTGTTACTCGACGACCTGCCTTCTCCCCACGGCACTATTGGTGATGACCGCTTCGCGCCCGACGATGGCCACTGGGCTGTCGCTCCTTATGCCTGGCACCAGGACACGCCGGAAGCCTTGCTGACCGAGGAGGAATTGCGTAAATGCCTGGAGCATACGATTCTGAGCTTGTCCGAGTTGCAGGGCAGCGTGCTGGTGCTGCGCGAGCGCCAGGGCCTGGAGCTGGAAGAAATCTGTAATCTTCTGACGCTCTCACTCTCCAATGTGCGCGTGCTGTTGCATCGAGCACGGCTTAAAGTCTTCGCAACCGTGGAGCATTTTGAGGAAACGGGCGAATGTTGACGTGTAAAGAGCAAGTGGCGCGTTCCAGTGACTATCTCGATGGGCAATTGACCTTTCGTGAGCGTCTGCTGGTGCGTCATCACTTGATGTTCTGCCCGAACTGTCGGCGTTTCATTCGCCAGATGCGCCTGATGCAGGCGACGTTACGGATCATGCCGCAGGAGCCGGTGAAAGATGCGGAAGCATTGGCCGAACGGCTCGCCGCCGAACGGCGCAAAGACATGTAGGCGCGAGCAAGCTCGCGCCTACATGGTGAGGTTAGAACTTGGCTTCAGCATCCAACTGCAGGGTGTTGGTGTTGGCGTCACGCTGGGTACGGCTGGCGTAGTCAGCCTTGGTCAGGAAGTAGGTGGCGCCCAGGGCGAAGTTCTTGTCGATGTCGTAGCTGACCTTCATCTTGTGACCGCGCGAACCGGTGGTGCCGTTGGCGAAGTCCGAATCGGTGAAGGCGCCCACGACTGCGTCGCGTTGCGTATCGCGGTAGTTATAGTCGAGGTTGAAACCGAACACCTTGGACTTGGCACCCACCAACCAGGCGGTGTCCTGATCGGTCACGGCATCGTTGTTTTTCACGTACTGGCCGTAGAAGGCCAACGGCACTGCCAGGCCGCCGATGTCCGCCTGGGCAAAACCTTCATACAGGCGGAATTCATTATTGGCCGAGTTGCCGTTGACCGCCAGTGCGCAAGGCGTGGTGGTGGTCGTGCAGCGGCTGTCCTTGTCGTTCTGGTAAGCGTAGACGCTGCCGCCCAGGGTCATTTTCAGGTTGTCGGTGAGTGAGAAACGCGTGCCCAACTGGCCGGAGGTCAGGCGCAGGTCGTGGCGAAATTGCACGCCGTCGCCGTCGACGTTGTCCTTGAGGTTGTAGTTACCCAGGCTGCCGAACAGTTCGGCACTGGCGCCCAACGGGTATTTGTAGGTGACCGCCAGGCCTTCGGGGTTGATGTCGCTGTCCCAGATCACATCGCCCATGCTCACCCACGGTTGCAGCATCTTGCCGCCGATCACGTGCAGGTTCTTGATCTGATCCGGGTGGTAGTCGATGTAGCCGAGATCCAGCCAGATCGATTTTTTATCGAAGTAACCATCCTGGTCCTGGTTGGTGGAGCGCGCATCGTCACCGCCGCCCGTGGCGATACGGATACCGGTGTCCACTTGCGGGTTGATTTCGGTGTAGGCACCCAGACGCGCCCGGATACGTTGACGGTCCTTGTCACGCCCACCGTTGTTGGGCTCGCCATCGATCTTGATGGTTTCCTGGCGAAAGCGCACATCGCCCTTGAACTGAGTCTTGGCGGCCCAAGCCAGCTTCTGGTCGAAGCTGCTCAGCTCGTTGGTTTTTTTCGCGGTGGCGGCGATCTGTTCGTTGGTTTCTTGTTGAGCTTGTCGGGCGATCTGCTGTTCTTTCTGGTCTTTGGCCAACTCGTTTTGCAATTCGGTGTACTGCGAAGCGGTGATCTGGCCGTTGGCCTTGAGCATGTCGAGCAACTTAGCGTCGACTGCAGCGCTGGCCGGAACGCTGAGGGCCAGCATCAGGCCGCCACACAGGGCCGCCGCAGTTTTAGTGGAAGCAAGACGCATATCAATCTCCGAAAGTGAGGAGGGATACAACCCCTCCAGGACACAACCGACCGATGACGGACGGAAAAAAATGCCACCCGGCAACCCGGGTGCTCTGAAAACAGGCGTCAGTATCGCGGCGGTTTATGACGGAGTAGTGGCTAAGTGATTTCATCTGCATGACAAATTGTTTGCCGATGGAACTATCGGTTTAGAGCTATGTCCGGCCATTTTTGGTGATGTGCATAGAGCTGTGATAGGCGATACTCGCCAGGCTTTCACGTCAGAAACAGAGAGGATGCCGATGCCGTTGCAACGCCTGCACAGCCTGTCCGAAATCACCCCGCAGGCCTGGGATGCCCTGGTGCCGCAGGCCCAGCCGTTCGTGCGGCATGCCTTCCTGAGCGCGCTGGAAGACAGTGCCAGCCTGGGGCCCCAGTCGGGCTGGCAGCCGGAGCATTTGCTGCATTGGGAAGGTGATCGGCTGGTGGCCGCATTGCCCGGCTATCGCAAGTGGCATTCCTACGGCGAGTACGTGTTCGATCACGGTTGGGCTGACGCCTGCGCGCGCGCCGGCATCGACTACTACCCCAAGCTGCTGACGGCTGTGCCGTTCAGTCCGGTCAGCGGCCCGCGACTGTTGGCCGCCAATGTCGAAGACGGCTTCGAGCTGTTGAACAGCCTGCCCGGTTACCTGGAAATCGAAGGGCTCTCCGGCGCCCATATCAACTTCACCGACACGTTGGCCGACGACGCACTGGCCCGGCAACCCGGCTGGCTGCAGCGCCTGGGCTGTCAATTCCACTGGCAGAACCGTGGCTACCGCGACTTCCAGGACTTTCTCGACGCCCTGAGTTCACGCAAGCGCAAACAGATGCGCAAAGAACGCGAGCAGGTGGCGGGGCAGGGCATTGAGTTCGAGTGGCTGCAGGGGCATGAGCTGAGCGAGGCCCAGTGGGATTTTGTCTACGCCTGCTACGCCAACACCTATGCGGTACGTCGCCAGTCGCCCTACCTGACCCGGGCGTTTTTCAGTCTGCTGGCCGAGCGCATGCCCGAGGCGATCCGCGTAGTACTGGCCAAACAGGGCTCACGCCCGGTGGCCATGGCATTCAGCCTGATCGGCGGCGACAGCTTCTACGGCCGCTACTGGGGCTGCCTGGCGGAGTTCGACCGGCTGCATTTCGAAACCTGTTTCTACCAGGGCATGGACTACGCCATCGCCCACGGCCTGCAACGCTTCGACGCGGGCGCCCAGGGCGAGCACAAATTGATTCGCGGCTTTGAACCGGTGATTACCCGTTCGTGGCATTACCTGCGCCATCCGGGGTTGAAAAACGCCGTGGAGGATTTCCTTGAGCGCGAGCGAGTGGGGGTTCTGGCGTATGCCGAAGAGGCGAGGGAGGCCCTGCCTTATCGGCAGGGCTGACTGCCCCTTGCCCTAATGCCAGTCAGTTAAGAAGTAGAAAGGGTAAAAAAAAGTAACCTGTGGCGAGGGAGCTTGCTCCCGCTGGACTGCGCAGCAGTCCCATTTTTGGGGCCGCTTCGCGGCCCAGCGGGAGCAAGCTCCCTCGCCACAGGTACAGTGTTCGTCCTTAACTGACTGGCATTACCCCTTGCCATAGGTTTCGATGCCTTCAATGTATCCCGACAAACCCACCCGTCTGATGCTGCCACAACCGCGCATACAGCCCGCCGTGTGCCAGCAATTGGGCATGGCTGCCGCTTTCGGCGATCTGGCCTTTCTCCAGCACCACCAGGCGGTCCATTCGCGCGATGGTCGACAGGCGGTGCGCAATCGCAATCACGGTCTTGCCCTGCATCAGGGTTTCCAGGCTTTCCTGGATCGCCGCTTCCACTTCCGAGTCCAGCGCTGAGGTGGCTTCGTCCATGATCAGGATCGGCGCGTCCTTGAGCAGCACACGGGCAATGGCGATGCGTTGGCGTTGCCCGCCGGAGAGTTTCACGCCGCGTTCGCCCACGTGGGCATCCAGGCCGGTGCGCCCTTCGGCGTCTGACAGCAGCGGGATAAACTCGTCGGCGCGGGCCTTGTGCACGGCGGCCCAGAGCTCTTCGTCGGTTGCATCCGGTTTGCCATACAGCAGGTTGTCGCGGATCGAGCGGTGCAGCAGCGAAGTGTCCTGGGTAATCATGCCGATCTGTGCGCGCAGGCTTTCCTGGGCGACTTCGGCGATGTTCTGGTCGTCGATCAGGATGCGCCCGCCTTGCAGGTCGTAGAGGCGCAACAGCAGGTTGACCAGGGTCGACTTGCCCGCGCCGGACGGGCCGATCAAGCCGATCTTTTCCCCCGCCTTGATTTCAAGGTTGAGGTCGCCAATGATTCCGCTCTGCTTGCCGTAGTGAAAATCCACCTGCTCGAAGCGCACTTGACCATGGGGCACGCTCAGGCGCGGGGCGTTGTCGCGGTCTGTCACGGCCAGCGGCTGGGCGATGGTTTTCAGGCCGTCCTGCACCATGCCGATATTTTCGAAAATGCCATTGACCACCCACATGATCCAGCCGGACATGTTGACGATACGAATCACCAGACCGGTGGCCAGGGCAATCGCGCCCACGGAAATCAGCGACTGGGTCCACAACCACAAAGCCAGGCCGGTGGTGGTGACGATCAACAGGCCGTTCAAGAGGGTGATCACCGTGTCCATACTGGTCAGCACGCGGGCGGCCAGCCGGGTTTTTTCGGTTTGCTCGATGATCGCTTCCTTGGCGTATTCCTGCTCATTCTGTGTATGGGCGAACAGCTTCAACGTGGTGATGTTGGTGTAGCCATCGACGATGCGGCCCATCAGCTTGGAACGCGCCTCGGAGGAAATCACCGAGCGCTCTTTGACCCGTGGTACGAAATAGCGCAGTGCCAGGCTGTAGCAGATGATCCAGGTGATCAGCGGCACCATCAGCCGCCAGTCTGCCTCGGCAAATAACACCAGGGAACTGATCGCATAGATCGACACATGCCAGATGGCCTCCGCCGTCGCCACGGCCGAATCGCGCAGGGAGTTGCCGGTTTGCATGATGCGCTGGGCGATGCGCCCGGCGAAATCGTTCTGGAAGAAGTTCAGGCTCTGCTTGAGCACGTAGCTGTGGTTCTGCCAGCGAATCAGGCTGGTCATGCCGGGGTTGATGGTCTGGTGCACAAGCAAATCGTGCAGGCCGTTGAAGATCGGGCGCAACAGCAGCGCGACCACGGCCATCCAGATCAGCTCCGCGCTGTGGACCTGGAAGAAATCCGCCGGCGGCGTGCCCTGGGCCAGATCGATGATGCGACTCAGGTAGCTGAACAGCGCGACTTCGATGAGCGCACCGACCAGTCCCACCACCAGCAATGCGGCGAAGCAGGGCCACACCTGGCGCAGGTAATAGAGATAGAAGGGCAGGACTTTTTCGGGAGGGGCCGCGCTGGGAGCATCGCGGAAGATGTCGATCAGTTGTTCAAAACGACGATAGAGCATTAGGCTTGACGCCCGCCGTGCGGGCTCTCCTTTCAAATGCGCACGCTGCCTTGTGGGCAACGTGCGGAGCTACTTGCAGGTCTACCCGCAGACCTCAGTCGATGCGCTTGGCCGACTTGATCAGGACGGGATCGATTGGCACGTTCTGCATGCCTTGCTTGGTGGTGGTCTGGGAGTTGACGATGACATCGACCACGTCCATGCCCTTGACCACTTTGGCGAATACGGCGTAACCGGCATCGCGACCCGGGTCGAGGAAGGCATTGTCGGCCACGTTGATGAAGAATTGGCTGGTGGCCGAGTCGGGATTAGACGTACGTGCCATGGACAGCGTACCGCGAACGTTATGCAGGCCGTTGCTGGCTTCGTTCTTGATCGGTGCTTCGGTCGGCTTCTGCGACATCTGCTGGGTGAACCCGCCGCCCTGAACCATGAAGCCTGGGATCACACGGTGAAAAATCGTGTTGGTGTAGAAGCCTTTGTCGACATAGGCAAGAAAATTCTTGGTACTGATCGGCGCCTTGACCGGGTCCAGTTCGATTTCAATGTCGCCATTGGTGGTGGAGATCAAGACGTGGGGCGCCTTGGCGGGCTCGGCCGCCATCAGGTTGGCAGCGAACAGAACGGAACCGGCAAAGAAGGCGATTTTTTTCAGCATGGGTCAGTGATCCTGGGTAGTGGCATCGACGGAGTTTAGAAAGTCGAGCAGGGTAGCGTTAAAGACTTCGGGTTGGTCCAGGGGCGTGGCATGGCGGGAATCTTCAATCACCACCAGTCGCGCGTTGGGCAGCAGTTTTACATAGATTTCTTTCTGCGCCACGGGGGTGTAGTCGTGTTCGGCGCTGATAACCAAGTTGGACAGGTGATTCTGGAGCGTTGTTCCTGCCGCCACAGCGCACCCTCGCGTCGAGCTTGCGGAATTGAAAGCAGGCCATGGGCGAACTCCTTCAGGCTTGCCGGGGGGCCGCGAAGGGCGCGTCCAGCGGAGCGGTATCAAAGGTGCGCAACAATTCCACGAGGATCTGCGTCGCCGGGCCCAAGGGTTTGTCCTTGTTCGAATACAAATAGAATGTGGGATGGCGGCTGCCGCCCTGTTCCAGGGGCAGTTGCTTGAGCACGCCTTCAGCGAGTTCGCGCTCGATCATGTGCCGGGGCAACCAGGCAAAACCCAGGCCGCTGCCCACAAACGCGGCGGCGGTGGCCAGGCTGCCGACGGTCCAGCGCTGTTCGGCGCCGAGCCAACCTACATCGCGCGGTTGCTGGCGGCCGGAGTCACGGATGACCACCTGCATCTGGCTTTCCAGGTCCTGGAAGCTCAACTCACGGTTCATGCGGTGCAACGCATGCTCGGGGTGGGCCACGGCGACGAATTCCACATCGCTCATTTCCGTGCCCAGGTAACCGGCGATGCTGAACCCGCAAATCGCCAGGTCGGCCACGCCTTCTATCAGCAGCTCTTCGACGCCCGACAGCACCTCCTCACGCAAGCGCACCCGGCACCCTCGGCTCTGCGGCATGAATGCGGTCAGGGCGCGCACCAGGCGCGCATTGGGGTAGGCCGCATCCACGACCAGGCGCACCTCGGCTTCCCAGCCTTGTTCCATGTGATGGGCGAGGTCTTCCAGTTGACTGGCGTTTTTCACCAGTTGCCGCGAGCGGCGCAGCAGCACTTCACCGGCATCGGTGAGCACCGCCTTGCGCCCGTCGATGCGCAGCAGCGGCACGCCGAGCTGGTCCTGCATGCGCGCCACGGTGTAGCTCACCGAGGACTGCGAACGGTGCAGCGCTTCGGCCGCCTGGGCGAAGCCGCCATGGTCGACCACGGCTTGCAACGTGCGCCATTGATCAAGGGTAACGCGGGGCGCTTTCAAGATGAGGTCCTCTGTCCTAAGCTGGCGGTCCTTATTGGAGACTGCCGAATGAGAAAATTCTGTTGTGTGGTGCTGGCGCTGCTGCCGATGAGCGCGTTTGCCTATCCCATCGACGTGACGAAAAAGATCGAGGGTGTAAGCATCGATTACACCGCGTCCGATGTGGACGGCGATATCAGTTCGATTCAGCTCAACAACTACGGCACGACAGCGGCGGTGTGTTCGGTAGTCTTTACCAACGGCCCTGAGGCGCCGCGGCGTCGTACTGTCACCGTACCTGCGGGCAAAAGCACCAACACCACGGTCAAGTTCAACCGCGCGATCATCAAGATGCGCATCGCCCTGACGTGCGCGCCGAAATAAAGCAAAAGCGGAGCATGCCCAAGGGAATACTCCGCTTATAAACAAATTTATAGATGGGTTATAGCAGTTTTTTGTGCTTTTTAATCGAACGGGCCCTGGTTAATCTTTTCTCCATCGACTTACAGCATTTACCGATGGAGCCTAAATAGCCATGTCCAACGTTCTGATCATCGAAAGCAGCGCTCGCCAGCAGGATTCGATTTCCCGCCAATTGACCCAGCAGTTCATCAGCCAATGGCAAGCCACCCATCCAGATGACCGGATCACCGTGCGCGACGTGGCGCTCAACCCGGTGCCCCACCTCGATGCCAACCTGCTGGGCGGCTGGATGAAGCCCGTCGAACAGCGCAGCCCGATCGAACAGGCCTCCCTGGACCGCTCCAACGCATTGACCGACGAGTTGCTCGCTGCAGACGTTCTGGTAATGGCGGCGCCGATGTACAACTTTGCCATCCCCAGCACCCTCAAGGCCTGGCTGGACCATGTGTTGCGCGCTGGAGTGACCTTCAAGTACACGTCCACCGGGCCGCAGGGCTTGCTGACCGGCAAGCGCGCCATCGTGCTCACCGCCCGTGGCGGCATTCACACCGGCGCTGCATCGGACCATCAGGAACCGTACCTGCGCCAGGTCATGGCCTTTATCGGCATTCACGACGTCACCTTCATCCATGCCGAAGGCGTGAACCTGAGCGGTGACTTCCAGGAAAAAGGCCTCAACCATGCAAAGGCGCTGCTTGCCCAAGTGGCTTGATCCTTTAATCGCCAGATAATCCCCCGGTGTTTATCTAGGGCCACGCAATCCCTTCAAGTACGCGTACCGAACCTCCCTTTGCACTTGTGCTCCTGAGTGCTCCTGCCCGACTGCCGCTTTAGCGAGGTCGGGTTTTTTTTGCCTCGAGTTTCTTCAAACATCGAAAAGCTTTAATGTCGCGCCCATTCGAAACGAGGCGCACATGGGCTATCTACTGGTTGTTACCCTGATTCAGGCATTTTCCTTCAGCTTGATCGGCGAATACCTCGCCGGTCACGTCGACAGCTATTTCGCGGTGCTGGTGCGCGTGGTCCTGGCCGGGCTGATCTTCATTCCATTGACCCGCTGGCGCGCGGTGGAACCGGCATTCATGCGCAGCATGCTGATCATCGGTGCGCTGCAGTTCGGCGTGACCTACGTGTGCCTCTACCTGAGCTTTCGCGTACTCACGGTGCCGGAGGTGTTGTTGTTCACTGTCCTCACACCGTTGCACGTGACCCTGATCGAAGACGCGCTCACCCGGCGCTTCAATCCCTGGGCACTGGTCGCCGCGCTGGTGGCGGTGGCGGGCGCGGCAGTAATCCGCTTCGACCAGATCACGCCGCACTTCTTGATGGGCTTCCTGCTGCTGCAACTGGCCAACTTCACCTACGCCGCCGGGCAAGTCATGTACAAGCACTTGGTGGCGCGCTATCCAAGTGATCAGCCGCACTACCGGCGTTTCGGCTATTTCTACCTGGGCGCCTTGGTGGTGGTGTTACCCGCGTTCCTGCTGTTCGGCAAGGCGGACTTCCTGCCCCAGGCGCCGCTGCAATGGGGCGTGCTGGTGTTTCTGGGGCTGGTCAGCACCGCACTGGGCATGTACTGGTGGAACAAGGGGGCCTGCCTGGTCAATGGCGGCACCCTTGCGGTGGTGAACAACCTGCATGTGCCGGTGGGGCTGCTGCTGAACCTGCTGATCTGGAACCAGCATGAGCCGCTGGGAAGACTGGCCTTGGGCGGCCTGGTGATTCTGGCGGCGGTGTGGGTCAGTCGGTTGGGGATCAAGCGGGCGTCGCTTACATAGCAGCGAGAGACTTGTGCCAGGCCGAATAGGGCGTGTGTTTCACCTGACATTGATTGAAGTCGGGTGAACCATCATCCCACCAGACCGACCCGCGCTCGCCCAGATCAACCTTGGCCTTTTGAACCTTCGCCCTCGCGCTTTTCAGCTGGCCCTCATCACCTGACGCTTTGGCGGTTTTTACTTCACGACGTGCATCCATAAGCTCGTTAACCAAACGCTGCCGAACGTCTGAGGGTAGTAAAGGATTGCTGCACCGCCAGAGTTTGCCGTTGACTAGGAAATAGCGGCCATCGGGCGTCGTTGGATACATCAATGGGCGTCTCCTACTCTTATACTCAATGACCTTGTTCCGTTACCTGGGATTCAATTTATTAATAGGGCGTACGCTTACAGTCCTATCAGTTCATGCTCGGGTCTTTTTTGGTGTAACGTAACAACACATCTAGAAGAGGTTTCCAATGTCTAAACTCGCAGAATTCCGCCAGCTCGAAAAACACCTCGCCGAACAGCTCCAGGCCCTTGAAGCTTTGAAGGGCGATGCTGGCCTCAAGAAAGAAATTGAATTCGAAACGAAGCTGCGCGATTTACTCGCAAAATACAGCTACAGCCTGAAGGACGTTATCAACTTGCTTGATCCACAAGCAGGGCGTCGCGCTCCAGCCGTTGAATTCAAAGCCGGCAGCCGCAAGCCACGCCAGTTGAAAGTTTATAAAAACCCTCATACCGGTGAAGTCGTCGAAACCAAGGGCGGCAATCACAAAACGCTAAAGGCTTGGAAAGCAGAACATGGCTCCGCGACTGTTGAGTCCTGGCTGGCCAAGTGACGACCTAAGGTATCAAGTGCATATCGCGTAGTTTGTCGAACACGTCGAAAAATGCTTGATCGCTCGCCTGGTAGGCGGTAAAGCCCATGGCACGGCTTTTCGACATATCCGTGACAACTTCAATGGGGCGACCAAGGTCTGCATCCGTGTGCCATGGGGACACCAGGCGACCTATATCGGGTTCTTTCAGGCCGTGTTCCGCGACCATTTGCGCCCATACGGCTTGGTCGTCAGCCATCTGCTTTTCAAGGGGTGAGAGTGACGCGGGATAATCGGCCGCAGGCAAGGCGAAATAGTCGGCAATTCGGCCCCACATCCATTTCCAACGGAATACATCGCCATTGGTGACGTTGAGTGCCTGATTGGCCGCAGCCGGCGTGGTGGCCGCCCACAGTTGTTGTTTGGCCAACTGCCGTGCGTCCGTCATATCGGTGAGGCTGTCCCACTGCACTTTTGATCCGGGAAACACAAAAGGGCGATGGGTTTGTTTGCAAATCGAAGCATAGACGGCGAGGGTGGTTGCCATATTCATCGCATTGCCTACCGCAACCCCGGTGACGGTATGCGGGCGATGAACGCTCCACGTGAAGCCGTCCTTTTCAGCGGCGGCGAATAGTTCGTCTTCCTGGGCGTAGTAGAAATTTTCGATATCCAGACGCCCCTGTTCTTCGCGAAACGGTGTTTGCGGAAGGCTGCCCTTACCATACGCTTCGAACGGGCCGAGGTAATGTTTCAGGCCAGTAACCAAGGCCACGTGCTCAACGCTCTTGGCTGGGCGAATGGCGGTGAGCACGTTGCGTACCATGGCGGCATTAACGCGAATGTTCTCGGCCTCCGTGGCTTGCCGTGACCATGTAGTAATGAACACATGAGTGGGTCTCAAATCCGCCAGCGCCTGTTGCAGCGAAGCTGGATCCTGAAGATCGGCCGCGACAGGGATAACACCTTGCGCTTGCGACGGGTGCCTCGACAGCGCGGCGACCTGCCAATTGTTCTCGATTAGTAACTGAGTGATGGCGCTGCCGACGATTCCGCTGGCGCCCACGACTAAAGCTGTCTGGCTCATACGTTTCTCCTGGATTTAGGTTTGGGAGTGCGCCTGAGCAACAGAGGTTCAACCTGAACCTGAACCGGATCCGCATAGAGCGGCACAAGGTAGAACTGGACTAACCATTCGCTGAGCCGGCACGGAACTACGGCCTCGGCACCCCCGGAACATCCATATTGATCTTGCGCCAGAAGGCTTCAGAGAAGCTGTAAGCCGAGAACGCAATCAGCCCCAAGGCCATCACCATCAATATCAGCCATCCCGCTGGAAGATTCTGCAGCGCGTTCAGGGCTTCTTTCATACCTGGTGGATTCATGGCTTGATAAGTGGAACCGCTGATTGCCAGCAACAACGCGATCTCTATAAAAACTACTCCACGGGCAATCAGACCGAACCGCGACACTGGGCGGACGTACTGCATGACGTCTTCGTCGGCCTCAAAATATTTCTCGAACGAGGCTTTCCACCCCTTGATGATATGAGCAATACCCACACCCAGCGGAACGAGTGCGATCAGGTACACCAACACATTCGAGTGATCCCATGACAAGAGATGCGCCAGCCAGTCTTTGGTCTGCCCGCTGGAGTTACCCGAGCTTTTAATGCCGCTAATAAGCAAACCCAATGCAAAGAGCGCGAGAGCGCCGTTAACCATACCTCCCGCTAACAGACCCGCGCGAATCACCAAGCCTTTAAGTTCTTTGCCATGATGGTCGACATCACGCGTAGCTTGCAGAACGCGCCAAGCCGCAAATGCGAGTAGGCCCGCCACCACAAGTCCAACGAGAAAATAGCCGAAGGGTTGGCTTAGCAGTGCTTCCAGGCTCTTGTGGCTGTCTTTCGGCTTTGTCGAATCTTGTGCTGCCAGCAGTGCGAAGATGCCGATGATTAAATACAGCACGCCCCGAGCGGCGTAGCCTCCCCGAGCGAGTATTACCAGGCTTTGTTGTGCGGACATTCGATGTATTCCCGAGCTTTGATACAAGAGCAGACCCTTCTCGCTGGGTGGGGTTCTATTAACAACAAGCGTCCGTCAGACTCCGGGCTGAATTTCGGAGCCAAGACATGAACCTTGCCAAGCGTGACTTCACCAAACAACTTCTTATTGATGCTGGGATACGTGATGGCATGCGTGTTCTGGATGTCGGCTGCGGAACGGGGGACGTTTCCTTCCTGCTAAGCACTCTGGTCGGCAAGACGGGCGAAGTCGTCGGTGTTGATCACGATGATAATGCGCTTGCTACAGCGCGCGAACGCGAGGCGTCCGCTAAGTACCCTGCGCCCACTTTCATTCAAAGTGGGTTACTCGACCTGCCAGAATCTATCGGCATGTTCGACGCCATCGTGGGCAGACGAGTGCTCATGTACCAGGCAGATACCGTGGCCACCGTCAGCGCACTGGCCAAGCATCTTCATCCAGGCGGGGTGATGGTGTTCCAGGAGCATGATACGACGATGGCCCCAGCCAGCATTGACGCCTTCCCCCTGCACAGAACGGCGCAAGGCTGGATACAGCAGATGATCGCGCGCGAAGGCGCCGACTTGCATATCGGCTTTAACCTGCACGGTATCTTCACCACTGCCGGATTGTGTGTCGCGGATGTGCGTGCCGAATGCGTCGTACAAACCCCTGATACACCTTACGGCCTCGGCTACATCGTACGTGCCTGCTTGCCACGCATAGTCGCGCTGGGGGTTGCGACACCAGACGAGGTCAACATTGAAACGCTGGAACAACGTCTGGACGATGAGCGAAGCCAGTCAGGCGGAATATACGTCGGGGACGTAATGTTCGGAGCGTGGGCCTATAAGCCGGGGCAGTCTTGATCCCAGGCACCTCGGTACAGGGAGAAAAATGCTGATAAAAAACAGCTGATTGGCCCTGTTCGCGTAAAGAAACTCGGTTTGGACGCCCGAAACCGGTACCCTATGCAGCTGATATTTTGTATTTCTTCGAGGTAGCACCCGTGTTTTCCCAATTCGCCCTGCACGAACGCCTGCTCAAAGCCGTGGCCGAGCTTAAATTTGTCGAGCCTACGCCTGTGCAAGCAGCGGCCATCCCGCTCGCGCTCCAAGGGCGTGACCTGCGGGTGACGGCGCAAACCGGTAGCGGCAAGACCGCTGCATTCGTCCTGCCGATTCTCAACCGCCTGATCGGCCCGGCCAAAGTCCGTGTCAGCATCAAGACCCTGATCCTGCTGCCGACCCGCGAGCTGGCCCAGCAGACCTTGAAGGAAGTGGAGCGCTTTTCGCAGTTCACCTTCATCAAGTCCGGCCTGATCACCGGCGGTGAAGACTTCAAGGTCCAGGCCGCCATGCTGCGCAAGGTGCCGGACATCCTGATCGGCACCCCAGGCCGCATGATCGAGCAACTCAACGCCGGCAATCTCGACCTCAAGGAAGTCGAAGTGCTGGTGCTTGACGAAGCCGACCGCATGCTCGACATGGGCTTTGCCGACGACGTGCAACGCCTGGTGGCCGAGTGCGTCAACCGCCAGCAGACCATGTTGTTCTCCGCCACCACCGGCGGCTCGACCCTGCGCGAGATGGTCGCCAAGGTCCTGAACGATCCCGAGCACCTGCAGGTCAACAACGTCAGCGATCTGAACGCGACCACACGTCAGCAGATCGTCACCGCTGATCACAACGTGCACAAAGAACAGATCCTCAACTGGCTGCTGGCCAACGAGACCTACCAGAAGGCGATCGTGTTCACCAACACCCGCGCCGCTGCCGACCGCATCTACGGCCGCCTGGTGGCGCAGGAATACAAAGCGTTCGTGCTGCACGGCGAAAAGGACCAGAAGGATCGCAAGCTGGCTATCGACCGCCTCAAGGCCGGTGGCGTGAAGATCCTGGTTGCCACCGACGTCGCCGCGCGCGGCCTTGACGTGGATGGCCTGGACCTGGTGATCAACTTCGACATGCCGCGCAGCGGCGACGAATATGTGCACCGTATCGGCCGTACCGGGCGTGCCGGCAACGATGGCCTGGCCATCTCGCTGATCTGCCACGGCGACTGGAACCTGATGTCGAGCATCGAGCGCTATCTAAAGCAATCGTTCGAGCGCCGCACCATCAAGGAAGTCAAAGGCACCTACACCGGGCCGAAGAAGGTCAAGGCGTCGGGCAAGGCCGTCGGCGTGAAGAAGAAAAAGACTGACGCCAAGGGCGACAAGAAGAAAGCCGGCGCCAAGTCGCCGACCAAGCGCAAGATCACCAACCGGCCGAAGACCGACAACCTGTCGCTCGTCAGCAAGGACGGCATGGCCCCGCTCAAGCGCCGCAAGCCGGAAGCACCCGCTGCCGAGTAAGGCCTGTGCTATACGGAAAAACCGGACAATGTCCGGTTTTTTTATGCGCTCGGTTTGATCGCTCCCATGCTCCGCGTGGGAGCGCAGCAAGTGGCGCTCCGCGCCGCTCTTCATTCATTCAGTCTTGGCAGCGGCTTCCTTCAACTCTTTGAGCCGGGCATCGATCAACTGGCATTTGTCGGGAAATTGCGCGCTTTCTGTGTCCAGATCCATCTTCTGCAACTGGTCATTCATCTCCTTGGCTTTGGCGGGGTTCTGCTCAGTGAGCTGGCTCACTTCTTTGGCCAGCGCCTCACGCTTGGCCGTGGCCTCTTCGGGCGTGCAGGCCCAGGCGGGCAGGGCGCCCAGCAGCGTGGCGGCAATGGCCAGGTTCATCAGGGTTTTCATGGTTCGGACCTCCTTGGCGATGATGTTCGGTTGAGGGGGCAAATGCTTGGAAAGTTCAGGGAAATGACGCCCCGTCCATCCAGCTGAACGGCCAGCGCGCGGGCGGGTCACTAGTTTTGACGGGCTAATTTTTCTACGCCTGCAGGAGGAATCAGGATGACGACTTACAACTGGGATCTGATCGAGCGGCTGTTGTATGAAGTGCAAAACGGCGAGGGCAGCTTTGCTCCCCGCAAATACGCTGAGCAGGAAGCCGCCGAGAAGGCCACGGCGGGTGAGCCCACCGGCAATCTGGATGCGTTGAAAAAGACCGCTGCCGATTACGAGGCGCTGTTGTTCAAGCGCGGGTTTATCGAGTCGCGTTCGGAGGAAGAGGGCGGCAATGGTGAGAATTTCATTCTGACCCCGCGAGGTGCGAGCCTGCTCTCGCTGATCGATAGCTCAATCCCGGGGGAGAATCACCCGCGTCATGTGCTGGACCAGCAGGACGACGCGCTGGATGAACAAACCTTTGATCGTGTCGCGTCCGAGGCGGCTATTGCCGGTGGTGCGATTTAGCGTTCACGCGCGAGTGGTAGCGGGTGTGCTCGCTCCCACGTTTATTGGGAAGGAGTGGCCTTCAGGCACTTCAGCGCCTTGAAGTCACTGCGCACAGCGTCGATTTTCTGAGTCAGTTTCAGGCGTTGCTGCGCGGTGCTTTCAGCCATCAGGTCGACGATCAGGCTGCGCGCCGCAGCTTCGGTTTGTGCGTAGGCGCTGCGGTACTCCGGGGTCCACAGGCTTTCGCGGTCGACCAGCAGTTGTTGCATCCTGCGCGGGAAGTCGGCGCTTTGGCGTTGCTGCACGGCGTCGATGAATTGAGCCTGCCAGCGCGCGCGGTTGCCGATCCATTCGGTGTTCTGATCACCCAACGCGGCGGACCATGCCATCACCCGGCTTTGCTGGCGTGTACTGAGCGGGCCGATCCAGGCGTCCAGGCGCTTGCTCATGCGTTCGGCGCGTTCCTTGATCTGCTGGGGCAGTGGCGGCTTGAGGTATTCGTCCTGGCGCTTGCGCAGGTCCTTGGCCAGGGCGTCGTTCATCTCCTTGACCTGTTGGTCATCCAGACCTTGCAGCAATTGCACCGCAGTCGGGGTGATTTCACGCGCAATCTCGCCGATGGCCTGCTTGGCTTCGACGGTACGGGTTTGTAAGGCCGCGTCCGTGACCTGATTGCTGTCGACCATCGTTTGCAAGCGGTCCAGCCAATCCAGGTAACCCGGCAATTGCGTGGTGCAGTGCCATGCCAGGTGCTGCTTGAGGCTGTCGTTGAACCAGCTCTTTTGCCCGGCGTTCATGTCCAGGTAGTCGTTGAGGGTCCAGGGGATGATCACATCGAGATTGCGGTAGGCCAGGCCTACGCGGTTGCAGCCGAGCGCCAGGCTCAGGGTCAGCAATAACGCCAGAAATTTGAGCCGACGCAACATGGGCGGGTCCTTGCACGGATGGAGGTTAATGCATGTGAACCTGCGGCGGGGGCGACAGTTCAGCCCATCAATAAAACGATCGCACGGCCTTCAAGGTCAACAGCCCATCACATTGCGAATTGTGTCCGGAATAGGCCGAACAATCCCCGCCGCTGAGGCTGGAGTCGCTGTAGATCAAGTCCAGGTCTATGCCTTTCCATTCTCGGGAGAACTGTACCGACCAGTCGCTGAACGTGCGGATGGAGCCGTTTTCCACCGAAACCGGGGTGCCCAGCTGATGGGTGGTGTACTTCATGCTGACGCCGATGCCGAAAGGCTGGGTACCGCCGAGGTCGGCAAACAGCGTGCTGTCCTGGCGATCGGGGTCGTTGCTGAAGGAGGCGCCAAAGCGGTTGCCCAACAGGTTCAGGCCACCGTAGAACTCCTGGCTGTCCAGGGGGCTGAGCTTGGGATAGCTGTAGTGGATGAGGCCGACTTCGTAGCCCAGGGTCTGGTCGAAAGGGTGTTTGAAACCCATGTAGGAATCAATTTCGAGCGTGCTCTTGGAGGACAGGTCCATATTCGGCGAGAACTGCCCGAAATACACGCCGCTGTCGTGGCTCAAGTCCAGGCCACCGTGGAACGAGTCGCTGCCGGGCGCGGTGGGCTTGACCAGACCCTGGGCCATGCTGCGGCTGGGCGTGGTGCCCAATTTAAGGTCGAAATCGCCCAGTTCGCGCTGGAATATTTGCGCTTGGGCGAGCGGACTGGCGATTAACGCAACGATCAGAAACGTGCAGGGTTTGAACATGCTTCACTCCATGAAAAGCGAGGAGCAGTAGCGAAAAATCAGGCGGATGCCCGTGCTAGACGTGTGCAAGGATACCGGCGAATGCGCGCAGATGAGGCCCGTTCGTCGTTTTTGCGCAATAAAGGATGAAGCAGAGGGTGTTTCGGGCTCTAGTCCTAGCGCCTTGAAGGCAAGACGCTTAGGGACCAGGTGCGTTGCGCAGGCGTTACTTCTTGCCCAGGCTGATCTGCTTGGACGGGCCGAAAGTCTGGCCGCTTACGCCCTTGGCAATTTGCTGGATTTCGCCACCGGACTTGAGAAACGCAGCAATCTGGCTGTTGATCGATTCGCTGGTTTCAACGGCGGGAGCTGGCTTTGCTTTGCTGTTGGATGCTTTTACACGCATGGCGGCCACTAACCTGTAGAAAATTAACTTGGCCAGGCATCGTACAGGAAATACTTGACAATTGCTTGGCAAATATCCCTCAGACATTAACGTAGCGTCTGGAAACGCGCCGAACTTGATCGATGATTTAATCGGCTAACTTACTGTTTTAACTCGAAAGCTTGTAATGACGGGGCGTTGGCGACCGGTAAAATTTGTAGGAATGATCAGACGAGCGGGGCGGTGCCACTGTAGCGCCACGTCAGCCTGCGGATTTTTCAGGCGCGCGGGCGTGCCTGACACAAACCGGGTAGAATACCGCCCACGCAATGAGGGTATCTGGAAATGGCTTTAGTCGGGCGCTACAACAGCTTGCAAGTGGTTAAACACACTAACTTTGGTTTGTACCTGGATGGTGCGCAGGACGGTGAAATCCTCTTGCCTAATCGGTATATCCCCAAAGATATTCCCAGTGAAGATGAAGACTGGCTTAACGTTTTCATTTATCTGGACAGCGATGACAAACTTATCGCCACCACTGAGAAACCCAAAGTTCAAGTGGGCGAGTTTGCCAGTTTAAAAGTGGTGGAAGTCAACAGTATCGGCGTTTTCCTCGATTGGGGGTTGCCAAAAGACCTGTTGCTGCCCTACTCAGAAGAAAAGCGTCAGTTGAGCGCCGGTGAGTATTGCGTAGTGCATGTCTACCTCGACAAGCACACCAAACGCATCACCGCCACCGCGCGCCTTGACCGCTACCTGGACAAAACGCCGGCCAATTACCAGGTGGGCCAGGAAGTCGACCTGCTGGTGGCCGAAGCCACGGACATGGGCTTCAAGGCGATCATCAACAACAAGCACTGGGGCCTGATCCACAAGAACGAGGTGTTCAAGTTCCTGCGCCCAGGCAAGGAAGAGAAAGGCTTTATCAAGGAGATCCGCGCCGATGGCAACATCAGCCTGAGCCTGCAGCCGGTTGGCCAGGAAGCGGCGTCCAGCCTCAACTCGAAGATTCTTGCCAAGTTGCGTGACAACAACGGCACCTTGCCGGTCAGTGATAAAAGCGATCCTGCTGTGATCAGCAACTTGTTTGGCGTGAGCAAAGGCAACTTTAAAAAGGCCATTGGTGCGCTCTACAAGCAGGGGCAGATTGTGATTCATGCGGACCGCATTGAACTAAGCTGAGTGCGTTTTGCTCTGCTGTAGGAGCAAACTCGCTCCTGCAGTGGACCGGTCCAATGTCGAAGAAAATGCTGTTTGCCTATCTTGGCACCCTGTTCGCCTTCCTGGTGCTCGACGGCCTTTGGCTCGACGTCCTCATGGGGCCCACCTATAAAAGCCTGCTCGGCTCGCTGATGCTCGATCAGCCGCGTCTGTTGCCGGCGGTTGTATTTTATCTGCTCTACGTCCTCGGTTGCGTGGTGTTCGTGGTATTGCCCAGCGCCAGCTGGCAACGCGCTGCGCGTCTGGGCGCCTTGCTCGGGTTGGTCGCCTATGGCACTTACGACCTGAGCAATTGGGCCACGCTGCAAGGCTGGTCTGCGGGCCTGGCGGTGATGGACATGGCGTGGGGCACGGTTCTGACAGCGATCTGTTGCACCGTCGGCTACCTGTGTGCACAACGGGTGCGCCAGTGATTGGGTACAGGATTGTCGTGCACCGTTGCTGCGCATCTACCTTATAGCCAAACCTTGATAATCCTTTTGGAGCGCCGTTCCACGGGGATTGTGTGCTATTGGCACGCATCCTGCTGAATACCTCGTATACAACCCATGTAGCCGACCGTATGCATACCGCTACGTCAGCGCAGGGCGATATTTCGAGGAGTCCGGCGATGACTGAACAATTGCCCAAATGCTACAGCCCACGGTTATACAACCAGGATCTGGGCCCACTGCCGCAAAAGTGGACCTGGTACAACATCTTCGCCTTCTGGATGAGCGATGTGCACAGCGTCGGCGGCTACGTCTTCGCCGCCAGCCTGTTTGCCCTGGGGCTGGCGAGTTGGCAAGTGTTGATCGCCTTGCTCGCGGGTATCTGCATTGTGCAACTGATCGCTAACCTGGTGGCCAAACCCAGTCAGCAAGCGGCGGTGCCTTACCCCGTGATCTGCCGGCTGGCATTTGGTGTGTTTGGCGCGAATATTCCTGCGGTGATCCGAGGCCTGATCGCGGTAGCGTGGTACGGGATTCAGACGTACCTGGCGTCGAGTGCCTTGATCATCGTGGTGCTGCGCTTCTTACCGTCGATGGCCGTATATGCCGAGCCGCATTTTGCGGGTTTGTCCTACTTGGGCTGGTTCGGCTTTCTCAGCCTGTGGGTATTGCAGGCCGCGGTGTTCTGGGCTGGCATGGAGTCCATCCGCCGTTTTATCGACTGGGCCGGCCCGGTGGTGTACGCGGTGATGTTTGCCCTGGCCGGCTGGATTGTCTGGAAGGCCGGCTGGGCGAATATCAGCTTTACCCTGGCGGAAAAATCACTGTCGGGCTGGCAGGCGTTCGGCCAGGTGATCGTGGCGACGGCGCTGGTGGTGTCGTACTTCTCCGGGCCGACCTTGAATTTTGGTGATTTCAGCCGCTACTGCCGCAGCATGCAGGACGTGCGCCGTGGCAATTTCTGGGGGCTGCCGGTGAATTTCCTGGCGTTCTCCCTGGTCACCGTGGTGATCGTCTCGGGCACCCTGCCGGTGTTTGGCGAAATGCTGCATGACCCGATTGCCACCGTGTCGCGTATCGACAACAGCATGGCCGTCCTGTTGGGTGCCTTTGCGTTTGTCACCGCCACCATCGGTATCAATATCGTCGCCAACTTTGTCTCGCCCGCGTTCGACTTCGCCAACATTGCGCCAAGCAAAATCAGTTGGCGCGCAGGGGGGATGATCGCGGCGGTGGCGTCGATCTTTATCACGCCATGGAACCTGTTCAATAACCCGCTGATGATCCATTACACCCTGGATATCCTCGCCGCATTTATCGGACCGCTGTTTGGCATCCTGCTGGTGGATTTCTACCTGGTCAAAAAGCAGCGCATCGACGTGGATGCGCTGTTCGATGACAGCCCGAGCGGGCGCTATTACTTCGATGGCGGTGTGAACTGGACGGCGGTCAAGGCTTTGGTGCCGGCGACGTTGATGGGCGTGGCGATCACCTTCACGCCGGCGTTGCAGGGCATGGCCAATTTCGCCTGGTTTACCGGATGCTTGCTGGGCGGGCTGTTTTTTCTGGTGCTGACGCGGCGCGAGCAGGTCCGCGTACCGACCCCTGTGGTCGCCGGCTGATCAATACGCTGCCCGCCACCAACAGGCCGCAACCGGCAATCACCAACGCCGGTTGCAGGCTGCCGCTCCAGTGGCTACTCACGGAAGCCAGCAGCGGGCCGCTCAATTGGCCGATCGCAAAGCTGGCGGTCAACAGTCCGGTGTTGCGTTGATAGCCATTGGGCGCTACCTCGCGCAAGCGTGCCATGACCAACTGCATGCAGGCCAGAAACGGCGCACCGCACAGTAATACCCCCAGCGCCAGCCCCCAGCCATTGCCCAGCAGGCAAGTGAACACGCCAGCGGCTTGCAGCCACAGCGTGGTCATCAGCCAGCGTCGGGTGGTGTTCGGGTCCTTGCGGCGCACGCTGGCAATCACCACGCCCGTTGCGGCGGCCAGGCCGAAACAAGGCCAAAGCAAGTCGGCCTGCCAGGCGCCTTTGAACTGCGCGCTGGCCATCTGCGACAGGAAGGTGGCCGGAATGATGTAGCCCAGGCCGTACAGGAAGTAGATCCAGCCTAAGTGCGCAATGCTGCTGTTATTGCCGGTGCTGGGGGCGGGTGCAACCGACGCGCTCGGTTTCGGCAAGAAGGGCAGGATGGCCAGTAGCATCACCAGTGCCACTGCGCCATACACCAACCACAGCGTCGCGGAGCTTTGTCCCAGCAGGTTGGAGCCCAACGCCAGCACACCCGTCAGCAAAATTCCCACCCCCGGCCCCGCAAATACCAGCGCTCCCAGGCGCGGCCTGCCAGCGGCAATCGCCAGTGGCTGGCTCAGGCTAGTGATCATCACCAGGGCCCAGGCGCTGGCGACACCGGTGCCGAAACGCAGCAACAGGTGCGGCCAGAACCCGTGGGCCCAGTATGACGCCAGGGTCAGCAGCACGCAGAGCCACAGGCCACCGTACAAGCGCCCCTTAATATGATGATGACTGCGAGCGAATATCGAGTCCACGGCACCCACGAAGTAACCCAGGTAATTGGCGGCCGCGATCAGCCCCGCGCCGGTCAGGTCGATCTGGCCTTCGCTGAGCAAATGCGGCATCTGCGGGGTGAGGGCAAAGCGGCCGATGCCCATGGCCATCATCAGGGCGACAAAGCTGGCGGTTAAGCGAATCAGCGGTGACATGTTCAGGTGTCCTGCAATAAAGCGAAGACCGTCAGGCTAAAGCGGATTGACTTTCTGTAAAAATGAATAATAGTGATGAACTTGTTCAGTTTTGGAGAAAGGTATGGAGTTCAGTCAACTGCGCATCTTCCAGGCGGTGGCGGAGGAGGGCTCCATTACCCGCGCCGCCGAGCGCCTGCACCGCGTGCCGTCGAACCTGTCGACCCGGCTCAAGCAGATGGAAGAACAGCTCGGCATCGAACTGTTTGTGCGTGAACGCCAGCGTTTGCAGCTGTCTCCTGCGGGTAAAGTGCTGTTGGACTACAGCAGCCGCCTACTGGCGCTGCACGACGAAGCCTACGGCGCCGTGCAGGGCGGGCAACCGGCCGGTGATTTTGTACTCGGCAGCATGTACAGCACGGCAGCGATTCACTTGCCGAAACTTTTGGCGCGTTATCACAAGGCCTACCCGAGGGTGAACCTGCAGGTGCAATCTGCGCCGAGCGGCGAGCTGCTCGAAGGCTTGATCACCGGACGGTTGGATGCGGCGCTGGTGGATGGCCCGCTGGCCCTGGCCACGCTGGACGGCGTGCCGCTGTGCGAAGAGCGTCTGGTGATCATTTGCGAAGCCGACCACCCGCCAGTACGCGGCCCCCAAGACGTCGCCGGCCGCTCGGTATTCACGTTCCGCCGCAGCTGCGCCTATCGCGCCCGCCTGGAAAGCTGGTTTTCCCACGACCGCGTAGCCATGGGCCGGGCCATCGAGATCGAGTCTTACCAAGGCATGCTCGCGTGTGTCATCGCCGGTTCCGGCGTGGCTTTGATGTCTGAACCCATGCTCGACAGCCTGCCAGGCAAGGACAGCGTGTCCGTTCATCCGCTGACTGGGCCTTTTGCCACTGCTACCACCTGGTTGATGTGGCGAAAGGGTATGCTCGGCGCTAACCTCAATGCATGGATTGAGCTGCAGCAGTCGGACCGGGCAGAGTGCTTGCAAGACAGGCGTGAAATTGCTTGAACGATCCGACAGGATTCAGATCCATTCAGTAATAGTTCGTTGTGCTTTCGCACAAGCAATACGTAAGACTTAGCGCTACTATCAATGTAGGAAACGGCGACAGAACAGGCGCCTACTCGCATTACCCTCAAAGGGGGCAAATCATGAAAGAGAAAATTCAAACCTGGCTCCATGACCTTGGCGTTGCGCTGGGCTTGATCGAGCCTCCGCTGCAGCCGGTACCGATTCGTACCGATGATGAGCAACGCCGCCCTCGTCGGCGCTGATCCCAAGCCAACCCAGGATTCGTGTGGGAGCGGGCTTGCTAGCGATGCGGTGAGTCAGTCGATAGATAGTTGACTGGTTTACCGCATTCGCGAGCGAGTCCGCTCCCACATTTGTTTGTGTCAGGTATGAAAAGCGGTTACGCCACCTGGCTCCTTCACTTTCAACTGTCGGAATTGGACCACTCGTTCGTCAGAATTGGCTGGCTTACTCATTTTTTAGGATGAGCGTAGGTTGAATTCCGTTACGGAGCCATGCTCATGGTTCATGGGCTGTTGCAACGCTTATGGAACGACCCATAAAGCTATCGGAATAGAAAAGCGGCTGCTTCCGTAACTCCAAACTTTAGAAAGCCTCTCTGCGAGGCGTGACTAAGTCAGAGTTATTGGAGACAACGCTATGACGCGCTCTTCCGTTCCGCCAGTCGCCGCATCCCTGATCGCCACACTCGAAAGCATTTTACATATCGCCCCGGTGTCCAGAGCCTGGAAGGCTAACGCTCCCAACAACATCGTGTTTCTCCCCCCGACAATAAACAAACAGGCATTGCTCACACAGATCGGGCTTTTGCGTCCATCAACGATCGTTGTTGGGGACCAAGCCATGGATGCAGACGTCATAGACCTGTGGCGTACAGCCCACCCATTCGGAAACCTCCATCTGATACGCAGAGGTACGAGTCTGGATAAGGTGCAACTGGATCTGTGCGCATCCAGCGGCATTCAAGTGGTCAACACGCCTGGGGTCAACGCGCCGCATGTCGCGGCTTATATGGTGCGCTGGCTGACACTGGCCGATGGCTCGTTACCCCGTGACATCTGCGTATTGGGATATGGCAATGTCGGTCAGGAACTCGTCAAGTTACTGCTTGAACGAGATCCGCAAGTTCGAATCAAGGTATTGAGCCGATACCGTCTGGCGCCTGACAGGAACGTAGTACAAGGCAGTCGAGTGTCATTTGTGGTGGACTGGTTGGAGGCGATGAGAGGGGCCAGTGCAGTCGCCCTTTGCTTGTCTTTGACGAATGACTCTACTCATCGCATTGATCGCGCTCTTATTCACTGTATGCACCCGCAGGCCCGCCTGGTTTGCGTCGCCAAACCGCACGTCTTCAGCGATGACGCTTTGCAGGCCCTGGCGCAAGCCGAGGGCATCCAGCTTGTATTGGACTATGGGCCGGTAACACTGGACTCGTTTCGAGTGCGCACGCAAAAGCTCGGTTGCAGTGTCTCCACATGGCGCAACCCGGCGATGCTGACTGCGCAGGCGGCCACTACCGAAGGCTGCCAGTGCGATCTGGACTATGCGGTCTCCATTCAACTGAGCTTGACGGCCTTGCGCGGCGTCGTCAGGCGCAAACTTGCGCAGCCATTGACGATCCCCTCTCAACAGATAGACCCCCAGGCGCCACGCGTATCGATCATCGGTAGAGGGATTAACGGCCTGTTCCAAGCCGTGATGTTTCGCCTGGCGAATTATCAGGTCGACGTGTACGGCGGCAACCGGCAGTGCGACGGCGCCAGTCACAAGCACGTAAACATACGTCATCTGTCAGCGACGGAGACAACGGCAAAACCGTTGCATAACCCGTTCCTGTTGTCAGGAAACCAGCATCTGGCCGTTGAGTGCAATCGAGCAGGCATCGAACTGTTTGAAAAACTTCTGGCCGATAACCCATCGCTGGCACCCTGTGCACGCGCGCGGATTGTAAGAGCCTATAGGGACGATGCCACTGATGTAGAGGACGCGATCCGCGAGCAACGCGATATCCAAGCAAGGCCTTGGCCGAGCGGCAAACCGGGAAGTGAAGTCGCAGAGATCAGCCAACGGCAATTCCAGGCAAGTTATGGCGTCCCTGGCGTCGGTCGGGCCGTGGAAGTATCGGGTTATGAGGTAGCGTTTAATGATCTGACGCGGGAGTTAGAGCGGCTGTTGCAGCGTTCGGGGGTTCAATTTCGGCCCCAGTATCTGAACCCGGTACAAATTGCCGAGCTGAGCAAAGATCACTTCGTTGTCACTGCCATGGGCGTAGAGGAGCCCAATGTCATCGCGGTCATTGGCTGGTTTTTCAAACTGTGCGCCAAAGAGAATGAAGGAGCCGAAATATGCGGGCTCAAGCTGCAGTACGATCTACCCATTGGGGTCATGAATTGCCGCCTGGACGGGGATTACATTCTGATCTCCGGCGGGCAGGTTGCGCCTGGATCGACGTCGGAGCACAAGGAACACGTACTCGAGGCGTGCCTTGCCGCGGTATCTCGGCACTTTCCACGGTCCTACCGCAATGCGGTCGAAAAGGGCGACCTGCAAATAATCGAATGTGCCAGGCCGGGCACCTCAGATGGACTGTCGATAGTGCATTGGTCCGCCCACCATCAAATCGCGGCCGGGGGAACCTATGCAGGGGGCACCACACAGGGATTGGTGTGGGCCTCTTTGGTTCAGGAAACGATTCAGGCCATAGCGCAAGAACGGTGAATGATAAAAAACCGGTGCGACATCCGCTGTCGCACCCGCTGAAGAAACCGCTCTAAAGCTGTTTACCTCAAACCGCCCCCGCCGCCACCGCCCCCGGTTTACGCGACACCACACTCACCAGCACAAAACTCACCAACGCCACCGCGAGGCTGTAGTAAATCGGGGTGTTTGCGTCCAGCCCATCCTTGAACATGAATACCAACGCGGTCACGAAACCCAGCGTCATCGAGGTGATCGCCCCGGAGGTGGTTGCACGCTTCCAGAAAATCGCGCCGATCAGCGGGATCAGCATGCCGCCTACCAACAGGTTGTAGGCCAGGGTCAGGGCGCTGATCACATCGTTCACCACCAGTGCGATACCCAGCACCGCTATCCCGGTCAGCAGGGTGAACAGGCGGTTAACGCCCAGGCTCGACTGTTTGCCACCGCGCAAGCGTGGCAGTAAGTCCTCGGTTAGTACGGTGGAGGCGGCGAGCAGCCCGGCGCTGGCGGTTGACATCATTGCCGCCAGGGCAGCGGCAATCACCAAGCCACGAATGCCGTCCGGCAGTGAGGCTTTGACGATGGCGGCGAACGCGTTATTGACGTTCTCCAGGTCCGGGATCAGCACGTGCGCGGCCATGCCGATCAAAGCGCACGCCAAGCCGTAAAGAATGCAATAGAAGCCGGCGAACGTGCCTGCGTACTGGGCGACTTTTTCGTCACGGGCAGTGAATACGCGCTGCCAGATGTCCTGGCCGATCAGGATGCCGAAAAAGTAGATCATGAAGTAGGTGATGATCGTGTCCCAGCCGATCGTAGTGAAGCTGAAACTCGAGGCCGGCAGCCTGGCTACCAGTTCGTCCCAACCGCCGACACGGTATAGGCAGATCGGCAGCAGGATGAACATCAGTCCGACGGTCTTGATCACGAACTGCACGATATCGGTCAGGGTCAGCGACCACATGCCGCCAATCGTCGAATACACCACGACCACGCCACCGCCCAGCAGCACCGAGATCCAGAACGGCAGGTCGAACAGCACCTGCAGGACGGTGCCGATCGCCAGGATCGAGGTCACCACGACCATCAGCGCATAGGCCAGCATGATCACCGCGCTAGCCTGGCGAGCCATGGGGTTGTAGCGTTTTTCCAGGACTTGGGTGACGGTGAAGATTTTCAGTTTCAACAGCGGCTTGGCCAGGAACAGGTTCAGCGCAATGATCCCCGTGCCCAGCGCGGCGCACAGCCAGAAACCGGAAATGCCGTGCACATATCCCAGGCGCACGGTGCCAACGGTAGAGGCACCGCCCAGCACCGTGGCGGCCATGGTGCCCATATAGAGAGACGGGCCGAGGTTGCGCCCGGCGACCAGGTAGTCTTCGTGGGTCTTGGCGCGGCGCATGCCGTAGTAGCCGAGCACGAGCATGCCGGCGGCGTAGATGAGTACGACGAATAAATCCAAAGCCATGACGGCGGGTCTCCGATTATTTTTTATTGTGCAGAAGGCGCTTGCTGTGGCGAGGGAGCTTGCTCCCGTTCGACAGCGAAGCTGGAGCCGGCTTTTTCAGGACCGCTTCGCAGTCCAGCGGGAGCAAGCTCCCTCGCCACAAACGTCGGCCCATAGACGGCAGCCGGTTCCGGAAACAGCCGCAGCAGGCTCAGGTACACCACCGAGGCCAGGCCCAGCGTTACCGGCAAGCTGATGTCGATGCCCTCGGCCAGGTTGCCCAGCGGCCCGACGAACTGCCCCGGCAGGTTGACGAAGCACAGGCCCACCAGCGCGCTCGGGATCCAGGCCCCCAGCCCGCGCCAGTTCCAGCCATGGCTGAACCAGTA
Organism: Pseudomonas sp. R11-23-07; assembly: GCF_003852295.1. Taxonomy (NCBI): domain Bacteria; kingdom Pseudomonadati; phylum Pseudomonadota; class Gammaproteobacteria; order Pseudomonadales; family Pseudomonadaceae; genus Pseudomonas; species Pseudomonas sp. R11-23-07. Next base: position 3,948,522 of record NZ_CP027761.1, on the reverse strand, counting down.
GCGGCCGCCGGTTTCGCCACGGGTGAACACCTGCAGGTCATCCGGGCAATAAAAACCTCGGCGTACGATCAGGCCGATGATCATCATCACCATCCATGGGGTGGTGCAGGTGATGATCAGCACGGCGAAGGTCGACACGCTCTGCACCAGGTTGGCGGCGAAACGTCCGATAAAGATGAAGGCAATCGACATCACCCCGATCAGCAGCGTGGCCTTGACCCGTGACAGCAGGCGTGGAAACACGCTGGACATGTCCAGCCCGGTGCCATACAGCGAGGTGGTGCCGGTGGACATGCCGCCGATCACCGCAATCAGGCACACCGGCAGGAAGAACCAGCTCGGTGCCACCGCGAGCAAGCCGCCCACATAGTTGTTGCTGGCGATGTAGTCCGGTGCCTTGACCGCCACGATGGTCGCGGTAGACAGGCCGAACAGGAACGGAATCAAAGTGGCAACCTGAGCCAGGACCACCGCCAGCATGATCCGGCGCTTCGGGGTGTGGCGCGGGATGTAGCGCGACCAGTCGCCGAGGAACGCTCCGAAGGAAATCGGGTTGCTCATCGCCACCAGCGCGGCGCCGATAAACGCCGCCCAGAAGCCACTCTGACCGAGGGCGACGCTGCCGGCGAAGTGGCTGTTGAAGGCCGGCGCAAAGGCGAAGATCCCCAGCAGGAACAACAGGCTCGCGGCCCATACCGCAATCCGGTTGACCCACAACATGAAGCGAAACCCGGAAATGCACACCGTCAGCACCAGAAGGGCGAAGATGCCGTAGGCCAGGCCCAGGGTCAGGTCGGATTCCGGCAGGCCGATCAGACGTTTCGCACCGCCCACCAGCGCATCGCCTGAACTCCACACCGACAGTGAGAAGAAGGCAATCGCCGTCAGCAGCGACAGAAACGAGCCGACAATCCGCCCATGCACGCCGAAATGCGCGCCGGAAGACACGGCGTTGTTGGTACCGTTGATCGGCCCGAACAGGCCCATGGGCGCCAGGATCACCGCGCCCACCAGCACGCCCAGCACAATCGCCCAGACCCCGGCCTGGAACGACAGGCCGAACAGCACCGGGAACGCGCCCAGCACGGCGGTGGCAAAGGTATTGGCACCGCCGAAGATCAGCCGGAACAGATCCTTGGGAGCGGCGGTGCGTTCGTGGTCGGGGATCTGTTCGACCCCGTTGGTTTCTATGGTGCGAATACTGTTTTGGTTGTTTTTATTATTCATGATCAGCTCCGATCACATTGGCTAAGGGGGCGGCAGCCCTTCCGGCATAGCGGACAAATGTTCGTGACAGGCCAGCCACAGGCCTTGTTGTTGTTCTGTGCGCAACCCTTGCCGTGTGAAGACAATGGTCTCGCGTTCCTGGCTGAAGTAATGCTCCCCGTTCATGCGCAGCTCAGTGGCCACGTCATGCATGAAAATCGCCACGTCACCGTGCAGGCTGACAACGGCGTTGCTCGAGGTGCACGACAGCACCTCGAACCCCTCGTCCCGGCGCCAGCTGTCCCACAACGCCTGGTAGGCATCGCGGCTGAGCAGTGGCTGGGGGAGGGTATGGAACACAAAACTCGCATCGGCCGTGAACGCGCCGAAGTAAGCAGCGCGGTCGTTGCGAGCGAAGGCCGAGACCAGCGCGGCCGCTGCCTCTAACACCGCTGACACGCTCATCAGCGATGTGCCACGCCAGGCAGTACGCAGAGCATCTCGTACAGCAGGTTGGCGCCGAGCAGTGAGGTATTGCCGGTGGTGTCGTAGGGCGGTGAAACTTCCACCAAATCACAACCAATCAAATCCAGGCCCTGGCAGCCACGGATAATCTCGATCGCCTGGATGGTGGTCAGCCCGCCGATTTCCGGGGTGCCGGTGCCAGGCGCCCAGGCCGGGTCGATGCCGTCGATGTCAAAGCTCAGGTACACGGGCCCGCCGCCGACTTTTTCGCGCACTTCGGCCATCAACGGCGCGAGGGAGTGATGCCAGCATTCTTCCGCCTGGACTACGCGAAAGCCCTGTTTGCGGCTCCAGTTGAAGTCTTCGGCGGTGTAGCCCTGGGCGCGCAGGCCGATCTGCACCACGCGGTCGCAATCGAGCAAACCCTCTTCCACGGCGCGGCGGAAGGTGGTGCCGTGGGCGATTTTTTCGCCGAACATATGGTCGTTGACGTCGGCGTGGGCATCAATGTGCACCAGCCCGACCTTGCCGTGTTTCTTGTGCAGGGCCCGCAGGATTGGCAGGGTGATGGTGTGGTCGCCGCCCAGGGTCAGAGGGATGACGTCGTGTTCGAGGATTTCATCGTAGGCCTCTTCGATGATGCGCACGGCGTCGAGCAGGTTGAAGGTGTTGATCGCCACATCGCCGATGTCTGCAACCGACAGCGAATCGAACGGCGCCGCACCGGTGGCCATGTTGTACGGGCGGATCATCACCGATTCGGCGCGGATTTCACGCGGGCCGAAGCGGGTGCCGGCGCGCAGCGAGGTGCCGATGTCCAGGGGTACGCCGACAAATGCGGCGTCCAGGCCCTTGGCCGTTTGCAGGTGGGGCAGGCGCATCATGGTGGCGATGCCGGCGAAGCGCGGCATTTCGTTGCCGCCCAGTGGTTGGTGGAAAATCTTGTCCACGGGATTGCCTCATCGTTGTTGTGGTTATCTGGGGGCCGATTCTGCGAAATACATGGAAACGAAAGAATCGCCACGGGCAAATACTTAGTTCAGATTTTTCTAAACTAAAGCCTGGGGTAGACTGCGCCGCTTGAGCTGAATCCGGAGAACCCATGGCCAGCGCCTTGCCCGACCTGAAACTCCTGCGCATCTTCGTCAGCGTCGTGCGCCACCAGGGGTTCGCCAATGCCCAGCACGAACTCAACCTGTCGACGTCAGCCATCAGCACCTACATGAGCCAGCTGGAAGCGGCGCTGGGCCTGGTGCTGTGCCACCGCGGGCGGGGCGGCTTCAGCCTGACCAGCAAGGGCGAGCTGTTTCATCAGGAAACCTTGCGTTTATTGGCCGAGCTGGAAGGCTTCGAGCAATATGCCGCCGCGTTGAAGGGCGAATTACGCGGCACCCTCAAGCTCGGCGTGCTCGACTCCACCGTCAGCGATAAAGCCCTGCCGTTCGCTGAGGTGATTGGCGCCTACAGCCTCGAACATCCGGCGGTACATTTGCATCTGTCGGTGTTGAGCCCTTATGAACTGCAACTGGGGGTGCAGGACAATCGCCTGGACCTGGCCATCGGCGCATTCTCCAACCGCATGAGCGGGCTGATCTATATGCCGTTGTACCGCGAGCAGCACTGGCTGTATTGCAGCACCCGGCATCCGTTGTTCAACGAGCGGCGCATCCCCGAGCAAGTCATCACCCAGCAGCGCATGGTCGGGCGCGGCTACTGGAGCCAGGCCGAACTGGCGCGCCATGGTTTCAAGCACAGCGCCGCGACGGTGGAAAGCATGGAGGCGCAACTGATCCTGGTGCTGTCGGGCGCCTACATCGGCTATTTACCCGAGCACTACGCGCAAGCCTGGGCCGACAAGGGCGACCTGCGCGTGCTGCTGCCGGCGACCTTTGGCTACCAGGCGCCTTTTTCGATGATCATGCGTCGGGGGCGCAGCCGCGAGCCGCTGATCCAGACCTTCCGCGATTTACTCAAAGCCCAGCTCAACCAGGCCTGAAAACCATGTCCAGACCCCAGTGTTCCCGTTGCCTCAGACCACTCAGCCACTGTTTGTGTTCGCTGATCCCCAGCCTCGACAGTCGCACCCGCGTGCTGCTGTTGCAGCATCCGAGCGAGGTCAACCATGCGCTCAATACCGCGCGATTGGCGGCGTTGGGGCTCACCCATGCGCAACTGGTGGTGGGGGAAGTGTTCGATGATCTGTCGACGTTATTGAACCCGCCCGGTTATCAGGCGCGTCTGCTGTTCCCGGCCGATGATGCGCAGCCTTTGCAAGCCTATACGCCTGGTGATCAGCCGCTGCTGCTGGTGGTTCCCGACGGCACCTGGCGCAAGGCGCGCAAGTTGCTGCACCTCAACCCGTTGCTGGCAGCGTTGCCTCGGGTGACGCTGGCCAACGGCGGCGTCTCCCGGTATCGCTTGCGCAAGACGCCGGGGCCTGGAGCCTTGTCGACGGTCGAAGCGATCGTGCAAGCGTTGCAGGTACTGGAAGCGCCGACATCCTTTGAGCCGCTGTTGAAACCCTTTGAAGCATTGATCGAGGGGCAGATTGCGGCGATGGGAGAAGAGGTTTTTCAGAGAAATCATGGCGGTGGGGATTAGAGCCCGGCCGGTTATCGAGGTGCGGCCATCGGGGCATAGGTATCTACACAACTTTGTAGCAGCCTAAGTAACCACGATGCGAAGCGAGCCGCTCTTGATCTTGCTCTTGATCTAGGCGCCCCGTTAAACCACGCTGGCCGTAATCCGATAGTGATTTGGGGGGTAAACCGGCAGGGATGCCGGTTTAGCCGCCCCGCGCCATGGATGGCGCGTGGCGGCGGCCCCCCAAATCACTGTCGGATTACGGGCACACCGAGCCTAAGCGAGGTGCCGAGTGGTGGGGCAAGAGCGTTTTGCTTACTTTTGCGCTTTTCAAAAGTGAGACGCCGTAAGGGCGGAACCCATAGCAGCCGTTACCGCAGCAACGGATATGTACTCGCCCTGATCCAGCATCCTGGTCGGCTGTCAGGCCGCCATCGGGAGCAAGCCCCCTCCCACATTTGGATCGCGCGGCATCAGTCAGATAGCTATAGGCCGCCAGGTCGCCACGGGAGCAAGCTCCCTCGCCACAGGTTCAGGGCTACGTCAAAGTTGTGTAGATATCTATGGCCATCGGGGGCAAGCCCCCTCCCACATTCGACCGCATTCTCATGTTGGAACGCGATCAACTGTGGGAGGGGGCTTGCCCCCGATGGCGCCCTCATCGGCACCACACCTCTGCCTTATTCCTATAAGCCATAAGCACCGCACTTTGCGTGATATGGCGCGCCGACCTTTCCCGGTATGATGTGCGCCCCGCAGTCTGGATTGCGAATACGCCATGACCTTGCAGTACCCTACAATCGCCGATTGCGTCGGCAATACCCCTCTGGTCCGCTTGCAACGCATGGCGGGTGAAACCAGCAATACCTTGTTGCTCAAGCTTGAAGGCAACAACCCCGCCGGTTCCGTCAAGGACCGCCCGGCGTTGTCGATGATCACCCGCGCCGAACTGCGCGGGCAGATCAAGCCGGGCGACACGCTGATCGAAGCCACCTCGGGTAATACCGGGATCGCCCTGGCCATGGCCGCCGCGATCAAGGGTTACAAGATGGTGCTGATCATGCCCGACAACGGCAGCGCCGAGCGTAAGGCGGCGATGACCGCCTATGGCGCCGAACTGGTGCTGGTCACCCAGGATGAAGGCATGGAAGGCGCCCGCGACCTCGCTGAGCGCATGGCCGCCGAAGGCCGTGGCGTTGTGCTGGACCAATTCGCCAACGGGGATAACCCCGAAGCGCACTACACCAGCACCGGCCCGGAAATCTGGCGCCAGACCCAGGGCACCATCACCCATTTCGTCAGCTCCATGGGCACCACCGGCACCATAATGGGCAATTCGCGCTACCTCAAGGAGCAGAACCCGGCGATTCAGATCGTCGGCCTGCAACCGATGGAAGGCGCGGCCATTCCCGGTATCCGGCGCTGGCCCGAAGAGTACTTGCCGAAGATCTACAACGCCGCGCGCGTGGACCGCATCATCGACATGGCCCAGCGCGAAGCCGAAGACACCACCCGGCGCCTGGCGCGTGAAGAAGGCATCTTCTGCGGCGTGTCGTCCGGCGGCGCCGTCGCAGGTATGTTGCGCTTGTCCAAAGAAGTGGAAAACGCGGTGATCGTCGCGATCATCTGTGACCGAGGCGACCGTTACCTGTCGACCGGCATCTTCGACGAACCCAACTGATGGCCAAGCACGAGAGAGGCCTGCGCTTCCAACCGACGGGCGGCAGCCGGGCCCCGCAAATCCCCGTGGGGAAGAAGCAGCGCCTGACCATAGAACGCCTGGCCAACGACGGTCGCGGCATCGTGTTCTTCGAAGGCCGCACCTGGTTCGTCAACGGTGCGCTGGCCGGCGAAGAGGTGGAAGCGCGGGTGCTCGGCGCCCACGGCAAGGTGGTCGAGGCGCGCACCGAGCGTGTGTTCAAGGCCAGCGAACTGCGCCGCCCCGCACCCTGCGCCCACGTTGGCCGCTGTGGCGGCTGCAGCGTGCAGCACTTGCCTCACGACGAACAACTTGCCCTGAAACAGCGCATGCTCGCCGAGCAATTGTCGCGCGTGGCCGGTGTCGAACCGCAAGAGTGGGCCGCGCCCCTGAGCGGGCCGGAATTCGGCTACCGCCGTCGTGCCCGCGTGGCCGTGCGCTGGGATGCCAAGGCGAAACAACTCGAGGTGGGTTTCCGCGCGGTGGCCAGCCAGGACATCGTCGCCATCGATGATTGCCCGGTACTGGTACAGGCCTTGCAACCGATCATGCAGCGTCTGCCGAACATGCTGCGCCGCTTGAGCAAACCTCAGGCTTTGGGGCATGTGGAGCTGTTCAGCGGCTCGTCCATCGCCGTGTTGCTTCGACATATGGCACCGCTGTCTGACGCGGACATGCAGGTACTGCAGGAATTTTGCAGCTTCCATGACGCCCAGTTGTGGCTGCAGGGCGAGGGGCCGCCGCAACCGGTCGAGCCGGGCAGGGCGCTCGGTTTCCGCCTTGAGGCGTGGGATTTGGAGCTGGCTTACCGGCCGGGAGATTTTGTGCAGGTCAACGCCGGGGTCAACGAGGCGATGGTCGCCCAGGCCCTGCAATGGCTGGCGCCGCAACCCGATGAGCGGGTGCTGGACCTGTTTTGCGGGCTGGGCAATTTTGCCCTGCCACTGGCCAGGCAGGTCCGCGAAGTGGTTGCGGTGGAGGGCGTTCAGGCTATGGTGGAGCGCGCTGCAGAGAATGCCGTCAGCAATAATTTGCATAATGCGCAGTTTTTTCAGGCCGATTTGTCCCAGCCCCTGACTGACGCGGAATGGGCCAAACAAGGCTTTTCTGCGGTACTCTTGGACCCACCCCGCGATGGTGCCCAGGAGGTTGTGCGCAAACTGGCCGCCCTGGGAGCCAGGCGCCTGGTGTATGTGTCCTGCAACCCCGCCACTCTGGCGCGGGACACGGTTGAGTTGGTCAAGCAAGGTTACCGGCTAAAGCGTGCCGGGATCCTCGACATGTTTCCGCAGACAGCGCATGTCGAGGCCATGGCGTTATTTGAAGCGGGCTAGGATGCCCGTTTAATCCGACTGGCCTGCAGTCTCCAGGGCCGTGAATGCCAGGGAGCCTGCAGCAAGGTCGGCGATGATTTTTGGCGCATCCAAGGTGCGTCGTAGGGAAGGTAAGCAAGATGGTACAGGTGAGAGCACACCAGCCGATCAACACCGACGGCAGTATCAATCTCGAGGCATGGCTGGATCATGCCGTCAGTGTCGACCCGGCACTGGACCGTGAAGCCTTGAAAGCAGCCTGCGAGTTCGCTCGTGAGTCTGAACAACAGGACAATGCGGCCAAGAACCTGTGGGCGGAAGGCACGTCGAGCTTTCGTACCGGGTTGGAAATCGCCGAGATCCTTGCCGATCTCAAGCTGGACCAGGATTCGCTGATCGCCGCCGTGCTCTATCGCGGTGTGCGTGAAGGGCATATCCCGTTGCCGACCGTCGGCCAGCGTTTCGGCGCCGTGGTGGCCAAGCTGATCGACGGCGTGCTGCGCATGGCGGCCATCAGTGCCAGCCTCAGCCCGCGCCAATCGATGGTGCTGGGTACCCAGGGCCAGGTGGAAAACCTGCGCAAGATGCTGGTAGCGATGGTCGACGACGTGCGCGTCGCGCTGATCAAGCTGGCCGAACGTACCTGCGCTATCCGTGCGGTGAAAACCGCCGATGACGAGAAGCGCAACCGCGTCGCCCGCGAGGTCTTCGACATCTACGCGCCGCTGGCGCACCGCCTGGGTATCGGTCATATCAAATGGGAGCTGGAGGACCTGTCCTTCCGCTACCTCGAACCCGATCAATACAAACAGATCGCCACGCTGCTGCACGAGCGGCGGCTCGACCGCGAGCGCTTTATCAGCGACGTGATGGGCCAGTTGCGCGCCGAGTTGCAGGCCACCGGCGTCGATGCCGACATCAGCGGCCGCGCCAAGCACATCTATTCGATCTGGCGCAAAATGCAGCGCAAGGGCCTGGCGTTCAGCCAGATCTACGACGTACGCGCCGTGCGTGTGCTGGTGCCGGAAATGCGCGATTGCTACACCGCGCTGGGTATCGTGCATACCCTGTGGCGGCATATTCCCAAAGAGTTCGACGACTACATCGCCAACCCCAAGGAAAACGGCTACCGCTCGCTGCACACGGCGGTGATCGGCCCTGAAGGCAAGGTGTTGGAAGTGCAGATCCGCACCCACGCCATGCACGAAGAGGCCGAGTTGGGCGTTTGCGCGCACTGGCGTTACAAGGGCACCGACGTCAAGGCCGGTTCCAACCAGTACGAAGAGAAAATCTCCTGGTTGCGCCAGGTGCTGGAATGGCACGAAGAACTCGGCGACATCGGCGGCCTGGCCGAACAGTTGCGCGTGGATATCGAACCGGACCGGGTCTACATCTTCACCCCCGACGGCCACGCCATCGATTTGCCCAAGGGCGCCACGCCACTGGACTTCGCTTACCGCGTGCACACCGAAATCGGCCACAACTGCCGGGGCGCCAAGATCAACGGGCGCATCGTGCCGCTCAACTACAGCCTGCAAACCGGTGAGCAGGTCGAGATCATCACCAGCAAGCACGGCACGCCAAGCCGCGACTGGCTGAACCCGAACCTGGGTTACATCACCACCTCGCGGGCGCGGGCGAAGATCGTGCACTGGTTCAAACTGCAGGCCCGCGATCAGAACGTCGCCGCCGGCAAGACCTTGCTCGAACGCGAACTGGCGCGCCTGGGCCTGCCCCAGGTGGACTTCGACAAGCTGGCCGAAAAGGCCAACATGAAGATCGCCGAAGACATGTTCGCCGCCCTCGGTGCGGGCGATTTGCGCCTGGCCCAGCTGGTCAACCTGGCCCAGCAACTGGTGGAGCCGGAGCGCGGCAACGAACAGCTGGAACTGATCCCCCGCAAGGCCACCGGCTACAAGCCCGGCAAACGTGGCGATATTCAGATCCAGGGCGTGGGCAACCTGATGACGCAAATGGCCGGCTGCTGCCAGCCGTTGCCGGGCGATGCCATCGTCGGCTACATCACCCAGGGACGCGGGGTGAGCATTCACCGCCAGGACTGCGCCTCGGTGCTGCAGCTGGGCGGGCGCGAGCCGGAGCGGATCATCCAGGTCAGCTGGGGCCCGGTGCCGGTGCTCACGTACCCGGTGGACATCATCATCCGTGCCTACGACCGCTCCGGGTTGCTGCGCGACGTCTCGCAGGTGCTGCTCAATGAGCGGATCAACGTGCTGGCGGTCAACACCCGCTCGAATAAAGAGGACAACACCGCGTTGATGTCCCTGACCATCGAGATTCCGGGGCTGGACGCGCTGGGGCGGTTGCTGGGGCGGATATCGCAGTTGCCGAACATCATCGAGACGCGGCGTAATCGCACCCCATGAACGCGGTTTAAAATGTGGGAGGGGGCTTGCCCCCGATGAGGGAGGGTCAGCTGGCACCTTTATTGACTGACCCATTGCAATCGGGGGCAAGCCCCCTCCCACATTGGATCGGCGGTGTTCATACCTGATTGGAAATACGATGATGTACTCACTTGAAGATCTGCTGCACCTCATGAGCCGCCTGCGCGACCCGCAATACGGCTGCCCATGGGACATCAAGCAAACCTACGCCACCATTGTGCCGCATACCCTGGAAGAGGCCTATGAAGTGGCCGACGCCATCGAGCGTGGCGACTTCGATCATCTGCAAGGCGAGTTGGGCGACCTGTTGTTCCAGGTTGTTTATTACAGCCAGCTGGCGCGGGAAGAAGGGCGATTCGAATTTGCCGGGGTGATCGACAGCATCACCCGCAAGCTGATCCGCCGTCATCCCCATGTGTTCCCGACCGGCGACCTGTATGCACCGCTGGATATTCCTCAACTGAGCGAAGAGCAGGTCAAGCAGCGCTGGGAGCAGATCAAGGCCGAGGAGCGCGCGGAAAAATCCGACGCACCCGAGCAATTGTCCCTGCTCGATGACGTGCCCACAGCCTTGCCATCCCTGTCCCGTGCCGCCAAGCTGCAGAAGCGCGCCAGCCAGGTGGGTTTCGACTGGCCGTCGGCGTTGCCGGTGGTGGATAACGTGCGCGAAGAGCTGGATGAAGTGCTCGAAGCCATGGCCGATAACGACGCGGCAGCCATCGCCGATGAAGTCGGTGACCTGCTGTTTGCCGCGGTCAACCTGGCCCGTCACCTCAAGGTCGACCCGGAAACCGCGTTGCGTGGCGCCAATGCCAAGTTCGAGCGGCGTTTCCGATTTATCGAACAGGCATTGCGCGAGACGCATCAACCCATAGAAGATTGCACCCTCGAAACGTTGGACGCCCTGTGGGGCGAAGCCAAACGCCAGGAAAAGAATGTTTCCAGCTGCGGTTGAGCAGTTGCCTAAGTGAGTACGCACCATGAGCCTTTCCCTTCGCGACCAGTTGCTCAAAGCAGGTCTGGTCAACCAAAAGCAGGCCAAACAGGTCGGCAAAGAGAAGCAGAAACAGCAGCGGCTGGTCCACAAGGGGCAGGCCGAGGTCGATGACACCCAGGCGCGCCTGGCGGCCGAGGCGCACGCCGAGAAGGTCAAGCGCGACCAGGAGCTGAACCGTCAGCAGCAGGAAAAAGCCGAGGCCAAGGCCCGCACGGCCCAGGTCAAGCAATTGATCGAAACCTCGCGCCTGCCCAAGTTGACCACCGAGGACTACTACAACTTCGTGGATGACAAGAAGGTCAAGCGCCTGTCGGTCAACACGCTGATGCGTAACAAGCTGAGCAACGGCTCCCTGGCCATCGTGCATCACGGCGGCGGCTACGAGGTGATCCCGCGCGAAGCCGCGCTGAAGATCCAGGAGCGCGCGCCGGAGCGTATCGTGCAGCTCAATATCCTGACCGAAAGCCAGGTGCCGGATGAGGATGATCCGTACGCCGCCTACCAGATCCCGGATGACCTGATGTGGTAAACCGCTGAAAACAACAAACCCCGCCAAAAGGCGGGGTTTGTGTTTATAGCGTGCAGCGCCAGCCTGTTACCAATCCACTGCGTAGCTCAAGCTGAAGGTACGACCTTCGGCATTCGGGTACGGCGCGCGGGCGTTGGCCTGGGCGAACATGTTCTGGTAGTTGCGGTTGGTGAGGTTGTACACCGCACCTTCGAGGCGACCCACCGGCAGCCTTACCGAGCCCAGCAGGTCTACCAGCGTGTAGCCCTGGATATCACGCCCGTTGTTGTCCTTGAACGCGGCGTCATAGTTGGCCAGGCGCATGCCCTGCAGGCGCAGGCTGTAGTCGCCACGGTCATAGCCGACAAACGCGGTGGTCTTGGCCGGGGAGATACGGGTGGCAGGCAGGTCGATCCACTTGCCGTTCTGCTGGGTCTCGCCTTTGGAATAGGCGTACGTGCCGCCGACCGACCACTGGTCGGTGACGTTATACGTCAGGCTGGTTTCGATACCGCGCACGCGTTCTTTCTGGTTGATCAGGCGTAGCACACGGTCATTGGCATCATAGAACTGCGTCACATCCGAGGTGTTTTCATACGCCGTGACATTGGCCAGCCACTTGTCCCAGTTGCCACGCCAGCCCAGTTCATAGCTGTTGACCTTCAACGCCTGGGCATTGAGGTCTTGAATGTTGTACGTGCTGTTGACGTCACGCAGGAAGCGCTGGATATCCGGCAGGGAAAAGCCCTGGCTGAAATTGGCGAACACATCCTGGTTTTCACTCAGGTGGTACACCGCGCCGAGGTTGTAGAGGGTGTCGTCATACTTGAGGGTGCCGCCCGGCAGCGTCGCGCGGTTGCCGGTCTGAACGATTTCGCCATAGGCGATGCTGTCGTCGACCTTGCTCTCGATCCATTCACGGCGCACGCCACCGCGCAACGTCCAGTCACCGATGTCATAGGACAGCTGGCCGAAGATCGCCTTGGTGGTGGTCTGGATGTCCGGGCCCAGCTCGAAGGTGGTACCGGTCTTGGTGTAGGTCAGGCCGTTGACGCGGTACTGGTCGCCGCGTTGGCGCGAGGTTTCATGATCATAGTCGGCCCCCCAGACCAGGTTGCCGGTCGCCGGGCCGATGTCCGGCATTTGCGTGTCGATGGCGGCGCGCAGGCCGTACACATCTTGCACGCTGTTGTTGTCCGACACCCCGGCTCGGCCCCGGGACAAGTCCGGGAAGAACAGCGCATCGGCGCGGCGCCAGTAACTTTCGACCTGCAAGCCCTGGCCGTAGAAGTCCTTGTCGGCGTAATTGAGGTTGACCGCCTGGTTGTGGGTGGACGGCTGGTCGTCCAGGTCCAGGCCTTTCACCGCGACGGCCTCGCTGGTGATGCGTGGGTTCTTGGTGTAGCGGGTGTCTTGTTCGTCTTTGTAGTCTTGCAGCGACAGGCTGAGCTTTTTGTCGTCATCCAGCTCGTAGCCGAAGCGACCCTGCAGGTCATAGGTGTCGGTGTCCATGTTGCTGCCCTGGGACGTGTCCTGGGGAATGCGCTTGCCGTTACCGTCGAACTGGTCGTTGCGTTGCACGGCGTTGCCCGACACATACCAGTCCAGCGGGCCCTGGCGGCCTGTTGCGCTCTGGAATGCCTGGTAGGAAAAGCCTTTGTGGCTGAGGTTGTCACCGGCGGTCATGCCGATCTTGCTGCTGAAGGCCAGGTCTTCACCTTTGTTGCGCTTGGTGATGATGTTGATGATGCCGCCCGATGCGCCGGCGCCGTAGACGCTGCTGGCGCCGGAAATCACCTCGATGCGCTCGATGCTTTCCGGTGCCACGCTGTTGAGCTGGCGGAAGTTGTCACGCGTGGCATTCTGGGACACCCCGTCGATCAGGATCAGCGTATTGCGCCCGCGAAGCGTCTGGCCGAAGTTGCTCATGCCGCCGCTGGAGGGCGCGATGCCGGGGACCAGTTGCCCGAGAATATCGGCAACCCGGCGTCCTGCCGAGGTCTGCTGGCGGATCTGTTCTTCATTGATGACCTGCACCGAGCCCGGGATCGCCGCAATGCTGGTTTCACTGCGCGTGGCCGAGACCACCGTCGGCTGTAGTTGCAGGCTGGTCGCCGGCGTTTCTTCAGTTTGATCGGCCCAGACGGGCGCACTGATCGACCCGAGCAGGGGCAGCAGAACGGCCCATTGTGATGTGTTCATGACCTTGCCTTTGAGTTATTAGAAGTAGTGACAGAAAAAACGGACGTCTCAGGTGTTCGGGTGAGCGAACGAATGGCGCGGATGCCCAGCGCAGCCAGGGCATACGTCAGCGCGACCAGCCAGAAGCTGTGCGCCAGGCCCACCATGGCCATGCCGATGCCACCCAGCAGCGCGCCGCACAACGCGCCGGCCTTGGCGGCGCTGTTGCCCAGGCCCAGGGCGAACCCCTGCTGGCTGGGTGCAACGGTGTTGGCGATCAGCGTGTAGGCCACGGGCAACAGCGCGCCTTGCCACACGCCCCACAGCAGCCGGCTGGCGAGGAAGCCAAACCATTCATTCGCCAATGCCGTGAAGGCCAGTGTGAAGGCGCAGGCCCAGGTGACCCACTCAATGATGCGCAGCGTGTGTGCAGGTTGATGTCGGTCAAACAGGCGGCCCCACAACGGCGCGGACAGCGCCAGGGTCAATGCGCTGGCGGCATAGCTGGCGCCGATCAGCCACGCGGGCGCGTGCAAAACATCGGCAACGTATAAGGCGTAGAACGGTTGCGGCATCATCTTGGCTGCTTGGATCAAGACGATGATCCCCAGCATCGCGCCGAGCCAGCCTTTGGGGAGTGCGGCGGGCTTAGATGTGCGCGCGGGTCTCGATCGTGGTGAGTCGTTGGGTAAGAAGGCGCTGATTATTGCGCACAACAGGCAGACTGCGGTGGCGCTGTAGCACAGCAATGCGAAACCGGATATGTCCATCAGCCAGCCGCCCAACACCGGCCCGGCCAGGGAGCCCACGGCGGTGGCGGATTGCAGCCGCGCCAGGATATGCCCGCGACCGCCATCGCCGCAGTAGGCCAGCGCATAGGCCTGCGCGGCCGCAATAAAGCCGGCCAGCGCACCCTGCGCTACCCGGATCGCCACCAGCAGCCAGGGATCGTAGGTGATGGCGGCCAGCGCCTGGCACACCGCCAGCGCCAGCAGCGCGCGGATGATCATCGGCTTGTGCCCGGTACGATCACCCAGGCGCCCCCACATGGGCGTGAGCACCATCGCCGCCATCATCGGCCCGGCATACACCAGCGCAGACAGCAGGCCGGTGTACTGGGCGTTGGCGGCGCCAAGCAATTTCTGGATTTGCAATGGCCAGAAAGGGCCGCTCATTTCCATGGCGCCCATCGACACCAGCTGTATCACCACCAGCAAGCGCAGCGCCGTGCTGTTAGCCGACATTGGCGGCGCTACTCAGCGGGTTGGGCAGGCGCCCGACGATATCGGCATGGCTTTCCATCAGTCGCATGCGCATGAACGACTTGGCCGGCCAGTCCTGTTCCAGCAGCGCGGCACGTTCGATCAGCCAGCGCTGAGGGTCGACCTCGCTGCGCACATCATCGAAGCACTGGCTGACCTGCGCTGACAGTTCATCCCACAACAGCGCCTGGGGAACCTCGAAGTGGCGCGCGCCGAGCAATACCAGCTCGCCCAAGTGGCACATGAACACCGTGTGCAGCAACTTGTCGCGCACGAAACCTGCATCGTCGTACAAGGTCATTTTCGGATCGTGCAGTTCGATATCCAGACCCTGGGCGTGCAAGGTTTTGCGGTCGATCCGGATATCGCCGAAATCGCGCAACAACAGGCGGCTGACTTGCCCGTCCGCGCCCATGACCATAAAGGAATTCTGCTGATGGGCCTCGAAAGCCACGCCATAACGCAGGTACATACCCAGCAGGGCCGGCACGGCAATGGATGCGTAGTCCGTGAAAAACGCACAGAGGGCCTGTGCATCGTCGGCGCCTTTGCTCAGGCGGACCCACTGCCTCAGCAAGGGTTGCCCATGCTGGTCGGTGGCAAACAGGCTGCCCACCGGGACGGCCATTTCCCCGGTTTGGAGCAGGCTCTGCGGGTTATCTCGATAAAGCACCGCCAGGTGGCGGGAGTGCTCGTCATTCACCGGCTGTGGCTTGAAATGCATGCCCAGGCGCTCGGGGACGATGCTTAGGATGTTCTGCAGCCCGGGCTCACGCGCCAGGATGGTCTGCAGCAGATGGCTGATCCGCGGCCCCATGCGCGCCGAGCGTGGCGACACCGTGCGCTGCACGCTGGTCAGGCGCAGCGAAACCGGAAGCTTGACCATGGGCGCATCGCTGCGGCCCTCAGGCAAAACGGTGCGGAACGACATGGTCGGGTGGGCCGTGAATGCAACGATATCGGTGAGCACCAACAGTTGGTCGCCGATTTCATTGGCGAACAGCTGCGGTAGCTCCTGGCGAGCTTGCCAAGGGTGGGCAGGCAGCGGCAGATAATCGCGGGCCTCAAGGCCCTGTGCGGTCAGGTGCGCCGTCAATTGGCGGGCAGCTTGGGGGAAGTGCCCTTGCCACCACTGCCAGTAATCCGCCGTGCCGGCCAGGCTTTCGACATGGGCGTACTGGCGGTGCAGCGCACACAGCAATACCGGGAAACGCGCTTCGAACTCAGGCGAGAATTCGATCACCTGGTCTGTCGCCAAACCCAGCTTGGTCTTGTAGTTGGGGTGCCAGGGATGGCCGAGCGTGCCCCATTGCTCAAGCACTGACGTCGGGTTGCCAACCTCTGGGGCGTGCTTGAGATAGCTGAGCAGGTTGTGCTGATGCACGGGGTCCATCGAGGCGTGCAGCTCGAGCGTCCATTGCTCGTGGAAGGCCAGGCACAGGGTATCGTTGATGAAGCTGTCGTTGATCTCTGTGTTGAGGCGGTCCAGGACCTCTGGGGCGGCAGGCGATTCGAGGCGGGTATTCAGTAAGGTCAGCAACTGCGACGGGAACTGGATGGTCTGTTCAGGCTGCCCAACCCGCAGGACGCTGACCTTGCCTCGCAAATCCCAGCTGGCCATGCGGCCGGGGCGCAGGTGCTCAAAGCGCAGGCGGCTCTGGTCGGGCAGCACCAGCCAGCAGTGGTCGTGTTCGTCATAACTGAGGGTGTTGGGATCGAGCAGGCCTTCACGAAATAGGGCCTGGATCAGGCGTTGAAAACTTCGTTCGCAGGCGGGCGCCAAGGTGGCGACCAGTGTCTGAAGGGTGATGTGCCTGGCCTGGAATTGACGCGTGGCCAGCGCTTCACCCCAACGGCCAAGCAGCGATTGTTCCGGTGTGGTGAGGTGTCCATGCATGAGGTCAAACTCCGTTTTCGTGGGGCCGAGTGAAAAGCGGAGCGATACTATCGAGAATCATTACCAATTGTCTATTTGTTGTTACGTTTTTATACCGTCGTAAGGATGCAGAGGAAAACGGGCACTTTATAAAACGAAAAACCCCGCTCAAAAAGGCGGGGTTTCTGTGTGTAGGCGACCTGGCTGCGTGGGCCGGGGCGTCTACGCGATGTCAGGGTTTCAGGAGCCTTCTGCCTGGCGTCTCATTTCAAGCGATTCAAGTTCGTTTTTATAATTGTGGGCATCGCTCTCGTTGTGGAACATGCCGACCAGCAAATCTTGTTGATGTACGTCCCAGATGTGAATCCCGTGGCCTATCGCTTCATGGGACATATGTTCATCGTCGCGTTCAGTTACTTTTACAGTCATCTGCTTGCTCCAATCTCTGGTTGATCTGCGGCAAGTCGTCGCAGGCCTTTGTTATATGGTTTGTTAGCTTGCTAAGTAAACTGGTTTTGCGCGCAACAATTTATTGCGGGAAACGCAACATTCCCGCAGGCCGCGTAAACCGTGGCGTTTGGTGCTGGTGGCATGACTTAAGTGACAAAAGTTTCATGTTCGGGGCAACCTACTGACGCTATCGGGAGCAAGCCCCCTCCCACATTTGGAATGCATTCCAAGTGTGGGAGGGGGCTTGCTCCCGATAGCGGTAGAGCTTTCAACGCAAAAAATCCGGGCAAAAAAAAGCCCCGCATTCAGCGAGGCTCTTTTTAACTCATCAGGGCAATCAGCTCCCTTTGACAGCCTTGCCGTCAACGGTGCCATCCTGCAGCATGATGTTGTATTCCTTGCCATCCGTTTCAACCTGGCGCAAGGCAACCAGAATGCCACCCTGGTCCTTGGCAAACCACATCTGCGTGATGCGCTTGCTCTGGGATGGATCACGCACGCGTTCAACCTTGATCGCGTCGATGGAGCCTACCTTGGTCTGGACTTTTTCCGGGCCCATAACGCGGAAGTCATAGGTATCCACATCCGTACCTTCGGCCACTCGGTAGCTCATGCTTTTCTTGCCGGCAGCCACATCGCGCTGAAGGGCGAGTTGATAGGTGGACTTGTCGAGCATGCCGCTTTCGAGGGTGACGTTAACCGGGTCCTTGTTTTCAAAGCCGGTGATCTTCTTGGTCGCCTGGTCGAAATCCAGGTTGATCTTCTTCGCCTTGCCCAAACCGCCGCGCTCGAAGCTGTAGCTCTTGGGTTGCAGGGTGTCCTTGTCGAACAGGATCACGCTGGTTTCGGTCAGGCTGGCAATCATCATCGAGGCCTTGAAGTTCAAGGTCCAGGTGCCGTCGCCGTTCTTGGTCAGGCTGCGTTCAGCCGAACCACTCATTGGCAGTTGTTTCCAGTCGGCGGTGTAGCTGACGGAGAAGGGGTGAAGGTCCGCCGCTTGCACGGCAGGCAGAGCGAACAGCGCAAAGGCGAAGAGCAGGGCGCGACGCATAAAATCTCCTAGGTTCGAATCAAGTGGCCGCTGGCCGCGAGTAACTGACCATCCAATAATGCACCCTGTTCACCAAGAATCAACCGACCCTCGGCAAACCAGCGAACAGCCAACGGGTAAATCCTGTGTTCCTGGGTATGAACCCGTTGCGCAAGCGTCTGCGCCGAGTCATCCGACTCTACCGGAACCACTGCCTGTACGACCAGAGGCCCGCCATCGAGTTCCTCGGTGACAAAGTGCACGCTGCAGCCATGCTCGCGGTCGCCGGCATCGAGGGCGCGTTGATGGGTGTGCAGGCCTTTGTACTTGGGCAGCAGGGAAGGGTGGATATTGAGCAGGCGCCCTTCGTAATGCCGCACGAAATCAGCGCTGAGGATGCGCATGAAGCCGGCAAGTATGACGAGCTTGGGGTTGAAGGCGTCGATCAGTTCGATCAAGGCGCGGTCGAAGGCCTCGCGACCGTCGAACGCCTTGTGGTCCAGCGAGCGGGTCTCGATACCCGCGTCCCTGGCGCGTTGCAGGCCGTAGGCATCGCTGCGGTTGGAAATCACCGCAGCGATGCGCACCGGGCTGTCGCCGGTGCGCATGCTGTCGATCAGGGCCTGCAAATTACTGCCGGTGCCGGAAAGCAGCACCACGACATCACAGGTGACAGGCATCAATGCGCCTTAAGGTTCTTCAGTTCAACCTGGGCTGCGCCTTCGGCAGCGCTGGCGATCTGGCCGATGACCCAAGGCTGCTCGCCGGCTTCACGCAGTACATTCAACGCGGTTTCAACGTGCTCCTGCGCCACGCAGATGACCATGCCCACGCCGCAGTTCAGCACGCGGTGCATTTCGGTTTCGTTGACGTTGCCTTTCTCTTGCAGCCAGTCGAAGACCGCAGGACGCTGCCAGCTGGCCACGTCGACAATCGCCTGGGCGCCTTTTGGCAGCACGCGCGGGATGTTGTCCAGCAGGCCGCCGCCGGTGATGTGGGCCATGGCCTTGACGGCGCCGGTGTCCTTGATCAGCTTGAGCAGCGGCTTGACGTAGATGCGCGTCGGAGCCATCAGCAGGTCGGTCAGTGGCTTGCCGTCGAGCTGGATGTTCTCGATATCGGCGCCGGACACTTCGATGATCTTGCGGATCAGCGAGTAGCCGTTGGAGTGCGGGCCGGACGATGGCAAGGCGAGCAAGGCGTCGCCGGCAGCGACTTTGGAGCCGTCGATGATTTCGGATTTTTCCACCACGCCGACGCAGAAACCGGCCAGGTCGTAGTCTTCGCCTTCGTACATGCCTGGCATTTCAGCGGTTTCGCCGCCGACCAGGGAGCAACCCGACAGTTCGCAGCCGGCGCCGATGCCGGTGACCACTTGGGTCGCGGTCTCGACATTGAGTTTGCCGGTGGCGTAGTAGTCGAGGAAGAACAACGGCTCGGCGCCGCACACCACCAGGTCGTTGACGCACATGGCAACCAGGTCGATGCCGATGCTGTCGTGCTTGTTCAGGTTCAGCGCCAGGCGCAGCTTGGTGCCCACGCCGTCGGTGCCGGAAACCAGTACAGGCTGCTTGTAGCCGGCCGGGATTTCGCAGAGGGCGCCAAAACCGCCCAGGCCACCCATGACTTCGGGGCGCGCAGTGCGCTTGGCGACGCTCTTGATGCGTTCGACCAATGCTTCACCGGCGTCGATGTCTACACCGGCGTCCTTGTAGCTCAGGGAGGGTTGCTTGCTCATGATCCAGGCCTTTAGGGGGGATTTCTGGGTAACGACCGAGCGGGCAGGCACTTTTGGCGAAGGCCCAGCCGTTGACGGTCTGCGAAGGCGCGCGATTTTATCAGGCTTGAGGGGCAGCGGCCATCCTCGGGCCGACGGGCAGGGCATATGAGTCTAAAAAAAACCGAATCGGCCCGGTAATGCACCGTATTAAGGTATAGCCTTGAATCCGCTATCGTTATGACAGTATGAAAACTAACCGAGACCCGTGAATGTTTTACCGGTCGCTGTGTCACAGCCTTGCCAAACCGAGATCACGCGGTCTGTTCCAGCCGCTAAATTTGTCGTTCGGGAATCTTCCATGCGTCTGTGTAAATTCTTTTTTGTAGGCTGTTTGTCGTTGGTCAGCCTGGCGAGTCATGCCGAAACCCTCAATGGCCTCTATCAAGTCCTCGAACCGGTCAGCAGCCAGTCGCCCCAGGAGCGCGACCAGGCCACCCAGCGCGCCGTGCAGACCCTGGTCATCCGCCTGACCGGCGATGCCAAGGCCGCCGAGGGCCCGGGCCTGGCGGCGGTCCGCAAAGATCCGCAACAAATCATCAGCCAATACGGCTACGACGCCGGCCCGCCGGAAAGCCTGCAGGTGGATTTCGACCCGGTCAGCACCGATCGCGCCCTGCGTGACGCCGGCTTGGCGATCTGGGGCAGCAATCGACCCTCGATCCTCGGCTGGTGGCTGAACGACTCTACCGAAGGCAGCAGCCTGGTCGGCGACGGCCAGGCGGTGGCTCAAGCGCTGCGCCGGGCGGCCCAGCACCGAGGCTTGCCGTTGCGCCTGCCGCTGGGTGACCTGGACGAACAAGTCGTCGCCACCGCGCCGAACCTGGAAAGTGCCGACGCCACGCCGCTGCGCGCCGCCTCCGAGCGCTATGGCGCCGATGCGTTATTGGCGGTGCATGCGCGCCAGGAAGGCAACCAGTGGCAGGCCAAATGGCGCCTGTGGCTGGGCGACAAGACCGAGCAGGGCAGCGTCCAGGGCGCTGACACTGGCGCGGTCGCCGACGCCGTGTTGCTTGCGGTCAGCCAGAAGCTCGCGCCGCGTTTTGCGGTCAAGCCGGGGGTCAGCGCCGAACAGTTGCTGGAGGTGCAGGGCATGAACCTGGAGCGCTACGCCGTCCTGGGTCGTTTGCTCGAGCCCTTTGGTGGCCAGCCGCAGCGGGTGGATGGCACTCGTATTGTGTATCGCGTCAATGGCAGCGCCGATCAGTTGCGCACCCAGTTGAGCCTGGCCAAGTTGCAGGAAGTGCCGGCGGGTGAAACCCCCGCCCCGCAACCGCCGGCCGAGGGCGCACAACCGGCTGCGGCGTCTGAGCCCCAGGCGCAGTTACGTTTTCGTTGGTAAGTAGCCTTGCTTCTATATAGAAGCGGGAAGCAAATGACAGAGGAAGTGGTTCATGGCGGATACGCGTCGTTGGGTGTGGCTTGGCGGGATTGTCCTGCTGTGCGTTTTTGTGTTCTTGCTGCATTCGATCCTGACGCCATTTCTGGTGGCGTTGCTGCTCGCCTATCTGTTCGATCCGGTGGTGGATCGCCTGGAGAAGGCCGGCCTGTCGCGAACCTGGGGTGTGATCGCGGTGTTTGCCTTGTTTACCCTGATCATCACCGTTCTGGTGCTGGTGCTGGTGCCGATGCTGGCCAAGCAGCTGTATCGACTTTACGAACTGGCGCCGCAGATGCTCGACTGGTTGCAGCACACGGCGATGCCATGGGCCCAGGCCAAGCTTGGGCTGTCGGACGGGTTCTGGAAGTTCGACAAGGTCAAGGCCGCGATCAGTGAACACATGGACAAGACCACCGATATCGTCAGTATGGTGCTCAGCCAGGCCACCGCTTCCAGCCTTGCGCTGATCGGCTGGCTGACCAACCTGGTGCTGATCCCGGTGGTGGCGTTCTACCTGCTGCGGGACTGGGACATCATGATGGCCAAGATCCGCAGCCTGCTGCCGCGTGACCGCGAGGAGCGCATCGTGTCCCTGGCGGGCGAGTGTCATGAAGTGTTGGGCGCGTTCGTGCGCGGGCAACTGCTGGTGATGCTGGCGCTGGGCATCATCTACGCCGCCGGCTTGATGGCGATCGGCCTTGAGCTGGGCCTGTTGATCGGCCTGATCGCCGGGCTGGCCGCAATCGTGCCCTACATGGGCTTCGTGATCGGCATCGGCGCGGCGCTGGTGGCGGGGCTGTTCCAGTTTGGCGGCGACCTGTACCCGATGCTGGGCATCGTCGCGGTGTTCATGGTCGGCCAGGCGCTGGAAGGCATGGTATTGACGCCGCTGCTGGTGGGGGACCGTATCGGCCTGCATCCCGTGGCGGTGATCTTTGCGATCCTGGCGGGCGGTGAGCTGTTCGGCTTTACCGGCATCCTGCTGGCGCTGCCGGTGGCGGCGGTGATCATGGTGCTGGTGCGGCATGTTCACGATATGTACAAGGATTCGGATGTGTACACGGGCGTTGAAGATCCCGATCTGTAATCGCGCTATCACGAACCCGGCTCATGGCCGGGTTTGTTGTTTAATGTGGCGGGTGCGTCAAACAATTCGCGCAAAACCAACAGGTTAACGCAAACCTTTGATTTTGCTTGTGGTCTGCTGCATTGTGCGCCCGGCGCCACGCGTATAAACTTTGCAAACTTTACACAGAGGCCACTCACGGTTCGATGGGAGCCGTTCAGTCAGCATGAAACCGATTCAGCTGCCCCTAGGTGTGCGTCTGCGTGACGACGCTACCTTTATCAACTACTACCCAGGCGCCAATGCCGCTGCACTCGGCTATGTCGAGCGCCTCTGCGAAGCCGACGCCGGGTGGACTGAAAGCCTGATCTATCTGTGGGGCAAGCATGGCGTCGGGCGTACCCACTTGCTGCAGGCCGCGTGCCTGCGTTTCGAGCAGATGGGCGAGCCGGCGGTTTACCTGCCGTTGGCTGAGCTGATGGACCACGGTGTGGGGATCTTCGACAACCTCGAACAATACGAATTGGTATGTCTGGACGATTTGCAGGCCATTGCCGGCAAGGCGGACTGGGAAGAGGCGCTGTTTCATCTGTTCAACCGCCTGCGCGACAGTGGCCGCCGCCTGTTGATCGCCGCGTCCACGTCGCCGCGTGAACTGCCGGTGAAGCTGGCCGACCTCAAGTCGCGGCTGACGCTGGCGTTGATCTTCCAGATGCGCCCCTTGTCCGACGAAGACAAACTCCGTGCCCTGCAACTGCGCGCCTCGCGGCGCGGGCTGCACCTGACCGACGAGGTCGGGCACTTCATCCTCACCCGTGGCACGCGCAGCATGAGCGCGTTGTTCGAGTTGCTCGAACAGCTCGATCAGGCCTCGTTGCAGGCCCAGCGCAAGCTCACCATTCCCTTCCTCAAGGAAACCCTAGGCTGGTAGCCAAGCCTTGTGTTTCCAGGCTTTCGGCAAATTCCAGGCGCCAGAAAACCTGCGTTTTGGCCGGTTTGGCCACGCACAGGGCCTGTATGTGGGATTAACGGCTTAGATGGCGTGGTCCAAACAGGAAGTCACAAAGAGTTCGATTGAATTTGCAAATCGATGTGATAGAAGGCATAGTCTCGGCTTCTTTACACATCAGCCACGGTCGTGCCCATGCTAAATCGCTTCGCACCCCTCGTGCCTCTCGCACTCGTTACCCTGTTGTTTGGTTGCGCTTCCCACCCTCAGCAGGTGGCAGAACAGCCAAAACCACAGGTTCAAAATCAGGCTAAATTCGTTGCTGCACAGTCTGCTTCTGTTTATGAAGAAGAGCTGGCAACTGAAAAAGAGCTGGCCGACTTCTCCGGCAGCAAGCCTTACCAGCTTCCCGTTCTGGCCGACAGCATTCTCGAACGCGGCATGTCCTTGATCGGTACCCGCTACCGTTTTGGCGGCACCTCTGAAGCCGGTTTCGATTGCAGCGGTTTTATCGGTTACCTGTTTCGTGAAGAAGCCGGCATGAATCTGCCGCGCTCCACCCGCGAAATGATCAACGTGAAAGCACCGTTGGTCGCACGCAACAACCTCAAGCCCGGTGATCTGCTTTTCTTTAGTACTGCCGGTCGCGGTCGTGTCAGCCACGCCGGTATCTACCTGGGCGATAACCAGTTTATCCACTCCAGCAGCCGTCGTAGCGGTGGGGTGCGGGTCGATAACCTGGGTGACAGCTACTGGAGCAAAACCTTCATCGAAGCCAAGCGTGCACTCGCCATGGCCCCGTCTACGGTTACCGCCAGTAAGTAAAGTTAAAGTGATACTTGAAGTTTGACGCGTAAGCGCTAGAATCCCTGGACATTGTTGTAATCCGTTCGCGCGAGCTTTGCTTGCGCGTTCTGGTTTTCAGCGTTCGGCAGCAAAAGCCGCATCCAGACCAGGATTGTTCTGCCCATGTCGACCTCGGCCCGCCTCTTTCTTCTCGTTTGCGCCGCACTCCTCAGTGCCTGCGCAAGCCGTCCACCGCCGCCTGCTCCTGTAGCCGTCAAGCCTAAGCCGGTGTTCAACTATTCCACCCAGAATTTCTCCCCTGCCGCCGAAGACGTGCTCTTCCGTGCGCTGGGCCTGGTGGGCACGCCGTATCGCTGGGGTGGCAACACGCCGGACTCGGGCTTTGATTGCAGCGGCCTGATCGGCTTTGTCTACCGCGATGCGGCCGGTATCACCTTGCCGCGCACTACCCGCGAGTTGATCGTGATGCGTGCCCAGGACGTCAGCGAGCAGAACCTGCAAACCGGTGACCTGCTGTTCTTCGCCACCGGTGGTGGTTCGCGGGTGAGCCACGCCGGCATCTACGTGGGTGAGGGCCGTTTTGTGCACGCTCCGCAGACTGGCGGTACGGTGAAGCTGGATACGTTGTCGAAGGCGTATTGGCAGAATGCTTACCTGAGTGCCAAGCGCGTGTTGCCGGCAAACTTGGCGCGTAATCCCTGAATCAAACACCGAACCAAATGTGGGAGGGGGCTTGCTCCCGATAGCGGAGTATCAGTCACTATCTCCAGTGGCTGACACACTGCTATCGGGAGCAAGCCCCCTCCCACATTGTTTTGTGGTGTGCTTGAGAGGGTCTACTTGACCGCCGACACCCGCCACACCTTATTCCCCACATCATCGGCCACCAGCAAATCCCCTTGCTGATCGATCACCACGCCCACCGGCCGGCCCATGGCGTTCTCATCTTTATCGAGGAACCCGGTCAGCACATCCACCGGCTTGCCTTTCGGCTGCCCGCCCTCGAACGGCACGAAGATCACCTTATAGCCACTGTGCGGCTTGCGGTTCCACGAACCATGCTGGCCGATGAACGCACCGTTGCTGAACTGCGCCGGGAGTGTGTTGCCCTGGGCGAATGTCAGCCCCAGCGACGCGGTATGCGGGCCGACCGCATAGTCCGGCGCAATGGCCTTGGCAACCAGTTGCGGGTTCTGCGGGGTGACGCGCGCATCCACATGTTGCCCGTAATAGCTGAACGGCCAGCCATAGAACGCGCCATCCTTGACCGAGGTGATGTAGTCCGGCACCAGGTCGCTGCCGATTTCATCGCGCTCGTTCACCGCCGTCCACAATTTGCCGCTCTGGGGCTCCCACGCCATGCCGTTGGGGTTGCGCAGGCCGGAGGCGAAAATACGATGCTGGCCCGTGGCGCGGTCCACTTCCCAGATCGCCGCCCGGCCTTCTTCGGCTTCCAGGCCATTCTCGCCGACGTTGCTGTTGGAGCCGACGCTGACATACAGCTTGCTGCCATCCTGGCTGGCGATCACGTTTTTGGTCCAGTGATGGTTGAGGCTGCCACCCGGCAAATCGACGACCTTGGTGCCGGCCGCCTTGATCGCGGTCTCCCCAGGCTGATAGGGGAAACGCAGCAACTTATCCGAGTCCGCCACATACAGGTCGTTGCCGACCAGGGCCATGCCGAAGGGCGAGTTGAGGTTTTCCAGGAACACCGTGCGTGTTTCGGCGACGCCGTCGTGATCGGCGTCGCGCAGCAGGGTGATGCGGTTCGGGCTCGGCACACCCGCTCCCGCACGGCCCATAACTTTCTCCATGACCCAGCCGCGCACGCCTTTGGCGTCATCGGGCTTGGGCGGTGCATTGGTCTCGGCCACCAGGATGTCGCCGTTGGGCAGCACATAGAGCCAGCGCGGATGCTCCAGGCCCTCGGCGAATGCCGCCACCTGGGTGCCGGCAGCGGCCGTCGGCTTGGCGCCGTCGGGCCAACCCACGGCCGGCGCAATGTTCACGGTGGGGATCAGCGTCTTGTTCGGTTCCGGCAACCTGGGCGAGGGCCCGGTGCCATCGGCTACCTGCAGGGTAGAGCTTTCTCCGCAGGCGGCGAGGGTGCCGGCGAGCATGATCAGTAGGGCGAGTCTGGTTTTGTGCATGGTGTTCTCCTGAATACCTGTAAGGGTAGAGAAGCACATCACCTTGATGGTTCAAGTACAGGGCCAGCTTTAATTGACGCTCCACCCCCAACCCACTAACCTTCGCGGCTTGTTCCAGGTGCTCTGTGGCGTATGCGTCGACAGAGTGAAACAGGGAAGCCGGTGAGTGAGCGCACTTGTACACAGTGCCGCCGCAATTCCGGCGCTGCCCCCGCAACGGTAAATGAGTCAAGACGGCGCTGTTGGCCACTGTATCGCAGGCGATATGGGAAGGCGCGCCGTTGGCATGTCCTGTCTTTTACAAAAGGCAGGGCGCCACTCATGAGCCCGGAGACCGGCCTGAAACATCCAACAGCATCACGGTGGGCGATGCTTGGCTGTCTGTTGTTCTTTTTTCCTGCCCGCCGTTTTTGTCCAGCCCCAACGGAGAGCTGCCATGACCGATACCCCCGACCGCGACGAACGCCACCTGGCGCGCATGCTGCGCAAAAAAGCCGTGATCGATGAACGCATCGCCAACTCGCCCAATGAATGCGGTTTGCTGCTGGTGCTGACCGGCAACGGCAAGGGCAAAAGCAGCTCGGCCTTCGGCATGTTGGCCCGCGCCATGGGGCATGGCATGCAGTGCGGTGTGGTGCAGTTCATCAAGGGGCGCAACAGTACCGGCGAAGAGTTGTTTTTCCGCCGCTTCCCCGAGCAAGTACGCTTTCACGTAATGGGCGAAGGCTTCACCTGGGAAACCCAGGATCGCCAGTGCGATATCGCCGCCGCCGAAGCGGCCTGGGCGGTGTCCCGGGCGATGCTCAATGACCCTTCCATCGGCCTGGTCGTGCTCGACGAACTGAACATCGCCCTCAAGCACGGCTACCTTGACCTCGACCAGGTGCTCAGCGACCTGCAGGCGCGCCCGCCGATGCAGCACGTGGTGGTCACCGGCCGTGGCGCCAAGCCTGAGCTGATCGAAATGGGCGATACCGTCACCGAAATGGGCATGCTCAAGCACGCGTTCCAGGCCGGTATCAAGGCACAGAAAGGCGTCGAACTTTGAATCAGCCCCGTCATTGCCCGGCCGTCTTGATCGCCGCACCGGCGTCCGGCCAGGGCAAAACCACCGTCACCGCCGCGTTGGCGCGTTTGCACCGCAACCTGGGGCGCAAGGTACGCGTATTCAAATGCGGGCCGGACTTCCTTGACCCGATGATTCACGAGCGCGCAAGCGGCGCGCCGGTGTATCAATTGGATATGTGGATGGTGGGTGAGCAGGAAAGTCGTCGTTTGTTGTGGGAAGCGGCCGGGGAGGCCGACCTGATCCTGATCGAAGGCGTGATGGGCCTGTTCGACGGCACCCCGTCCAGCGCCGACCTGGCGCGGCATTTCGGCGTGCCGGTGCTGGCAGTGATCGACGGCACGGCCATGGCGCAGACCTTTGGTGCCCTCGCGTTGGGCCTGGCGCGCTACCAGCCGGACCTGCCATTCGCCGGCGTGCTCGCCAACCGCGTCGGCACGCTGCGCCATGCGCAGTTGCTGGAAGGCAGCCTCACCGAAGGGTTGCGCTGGTACGGCGCGCTGTCGCGTGAAACCGGTATCGAATTGCCCAGCCGTCACCTGGGCCTGGTGCAAGCCAGCGAACTCAATGACCTCGACCTGCGCCTCGACGCCGCCGCCCAGGCGTTGGGCAGCAGTTGCGAAGTCGCCGTGCCGCCACCGGTGACGTTCGCCGCGCCGCAGGTGATCACCGCCGAGCCGTTGCTCGCCGGGGTACGCATTGCGGTGGCCCGTGACGAAGCCTTCGCGTTTACCTACGGTGCCAGCCTCGACTTGTTGCGCGCGATGGGCGCCGAGTTGCGTTTCTTTTCACCGATCCATGACGGCGCATTGCCTGAAGCCGACAGCCTCTATCTACCCGGCGGTTACCCGGAGCTGCATCACCGGGCCCTGTCGCAAAACACACCGATGCTCGCCGCCATCCGCGCTCATCATGCAGCCGGCAAGCCCTTGCTCGCCGAATGCGGCGGCATGCTGTACCTACTGGACTCGCTCACCGACGTCGACGGCAACCGCGCCGAACTGCTCGGCCTGTTGCAAGGCGACGCAGTGATGCAAAAGAAATTGGCGGCCCTGGCGCTGCAAAGCGTCGAACTGCCCGAAGGCACGTTGCGCGGGCACACCTATCACCATTCCCTGACCAGCACCGCATGCGAGCCGATCGCCCGTGGCCTGAGCCCCAATGGCGGGCGCGGGGCTGAGGCGGTGTATCGGCAGGGGCGGATGACCGCGTCCTACGTGCACTTTTACTTTCCGTCGAGCCCGGAGGCGGTGGCCGCACTTTTTGTGCCAGGCCCTGACACCGCTATCGGGGGCAAGCCCCCTCCCACAGGGGAATGCATTTCAAAGGTGGGAGGGGGCTTGCCCCCGATGACGCCATGACCTACAACGCCTTCCCCGAGGCCGACCGCCAAGCCGTCTACCGCGCCATCGCCGAACGCCGCGACATGCGCCACTTCAGCGGTGGCAGCGTCGCGCCTGAGTTATTGCAGCGCCTGCTCCAGGCTGCGCACCAGGCACCCAGCGTCGGCCTGATGCAACCGTGGCGCTTTATCCGTATCAGCGACCGTCAATTAAGAGGCCGCATTCAGCAACTGGTCGAAGAAGAGCGCCTGCGCACCGCCGAGGCCCTGGACGAGCGCTCCGATGACTTCATGAAGCTCAAGGTCGAAGGCATTCACGACTGCGCCGAAGTGCTGGTGGCAGCGCTGATGGACGATCGCGAGCGGCACATCTTCGGTCGTCGCACCTTGCCGGAAATGGACCTGGCGTCGTTGTCCTGCGCGATCCAGAACCTGTGGCTGGCGGCCCGCGTCGAGGGGTTGGGCATGGGCTGGGTGTCGCTGTTCGAACCCCAGGCCCTGGCTGACCTGCTGGGTTTGCCGGCGGGCGCAAAACCCCTGGCGGTGCTGTGCCTGGGGCCGGTTGCCGAGTTTTATCCGGCACCGATGTTGCAGCTTGAAGGCTGGGCCGAGCCGCGGCCATTGGGTGACATGCTGTACGAAAACCTGTGGGGAGTGAGTCAATGAGTGTGGCCTTGCTGTGTGCGGCCGCAGTGGCGCTGGATGCGCTGCTGGGTGAGCCCAGGCGCTGGCATCCGCTGGTGGCGTTCGGCAATTTTGCCGGGCGCATCGAACAGCGTTTCAATTCAGGCGGTCGTGGCTGGCGCAGCCATGGGGTGACCGCGTGGTTTATCGTGGTGGTGCCGCTGACCCTGCTGGCCACCGCATTGTCCTGGGCGCCGTACATCGGTTGGGTGCTGGAAATCCTGGCGTTGTACTGCGCCCTGGGCATGCGCAGCCTGGGGGAGCACGTGATTCCGGTCGCCCAGGCCCTGCGCAGTGATGACCTGGAAGCAGCGCGCCAACGTGTGAGTTATCTGGTCAGCCGCCAGACCAGCGAGTTGGATCGCACCGAAGTCGCTCGCGCGGCCACCGAGTCGGTGCTGGAAAACGGCAGCGACGCCGTGTTCGCCGCGCTGTTCTGGTTCGTAGTCGCCGGCGTGCCGGGCGTGGTGCTCTATCGCCTGAGCAATACCCTCGACGCCATGTGGGGCTATCGCAACGAACGCTTCGAACGCTTTGGCTGGGCGGCGGCGAAGATCGACGATGGGCTCAACTATATTCCTGCACGCCTGGTGGCCTTGACCTACGCGTTGCTGGGCAAGACTCGCCTGGCGCTCAAATGCTGGCGCACCCAGGGGCCGACCTGGGACAGCCCCAACGCCGGTCCGGTGATGGCCGCTGGCGCCGGTGCGCTGGGCGTCGAACTGGGTGGCGCGGCGATTTATCACGGCGAGGTGCACCAGCGCCCGCCATTGGGCGAAGGCCCGCCGGCCGACGCTGACGCCATCGACCGAGGCTGGCAACTGGTGCAGCGCGGCGTATGGTTGTGGCTGCTGGTCCTGTGCGCGGGGGCGCAATTTTATGCTTGAACACGGTGGTCGGCTGCGTAAGGCGGCAATTGAATACGGGATCGCGGAGGCGGATTGGCTCGATTTGTCCAGTGGCCTGGCGCCCTGGCCATGGCCGATTCCCGAGATTCCCTTGCGCGCCTGGGCACGGCTACCGGAAGCCGATGACGGCTTGGAAAAAGCCGCCAGCGACTACTATGGCGCGGCTCACGTGCTGCCGGTGCCGGGCTCCCAGGCCGCGATCCAATTGCTGCCGCGCCTGCGCCGTTCCGGCAAGGTCGGCGTACTGTCGCCGTGCTACGCCGAACACGCCGAAGCCTGGCGTCGTGCCGGTTATGTGGTGCGTGAAGTGCAAGAGCAGGAAGTCGACTTCTTTCTCGATGGCCTCGACGTGCTGGTGGTAGTCAACCCGAATAACCCCACCGGCTTGAGCCTGGCCCCGGAGCGCCTGCTCGACTGGCATACGCGGTTGGCCCAGCGCGGCGGCTGGCTGGTGGTGGACGAAGCCTTCATGGACGTGACGCCGCACTTGAGCCTGGCCAGCCACACCCAACAGGTCGGCTTGATCGTGCTGCGCTCATTCGGCAAGTTCTTCGGCCTGGCCGGCGTGCGCCTGGGCTTTGTGCTGGCCGAGCGCCGGTTGCTCAAATTGCTCGCCGAACAGGTCGGGCCCTGGGCGGTCAGCGGGCCGACACGGGTACTCGGCCAGGTATGCCTGCGCGACAGCGCCGGGCACGCTCGCCAGCGCACGCGTTGCATCGAGGCCGGCCAGCGCCTGTCCGACCTGCTTGAGCGCCAGGGTTTTCAACCCCAGGGTGGCTGCGCCTTGTTCCAGTGGTTGATCACCCCGCACGCCGAACGCTTGCACGAATTCATGGCCCAGCGCGGCATTCTGCTGCGCCTGTTCGTTCACGACAGCAGCGTGCGTTTCGGCCTGCCCGACACCGAGGCCGATTGGCAGCGTCTCGAGACGGCACTGGCAGCCTACAAGGAAGCGACATGACTACGCTGATGGTGCAGGGCACCACCTCCGACGCCGGCAAAAGCACGCTGGTGACCGCACTGTGTCGCTGGCTGGTGCGCCAGGGGGTTGCAGTGGCGCCGTTCAAGCCACAGAACATGGCGCTCAACAGTGCGGTGACTGCTGAAGGCGGCGAGATCGGCCGCGCCCAGGCGGTCCAGGCGCAGGCCGCCAACCTGGCGCCCCACACCGACATGAACCCGGTGCTGCTCAAGCCCAACAGCGACACCGGTTCCCAAGTGATTATCCATGGCCGCGCCGTGACCAGCATGAACGCGGTTGCCTACCACGACTACAAAGCCGTCGCGATGCAGGCGGTGCTGGCCTCTCACACACGGTTGAGCCAGGCCTATCCGGTGGTGATGGTCGAAGGCGCGGGCTCGCCGGCCGAGATCAACCTGCGCGCCAATGACATCGCCAATATGGGCTTCGCCGAAGCCGTGGATTGCCCGGTGCTGTTGATCGCCGATATCAATCGCGGTGGGGTGTTCGCCCATCTGGTCGGCACGCTGGAATTGTTGTCCCCCAGCGAACAGGCGCGGGTCCGGGGTTTTATCATCAACCGGTTTCGCGGAGATATCGCGCTGCTGCAACCGGGGCTGGATTGGTTGGAGGCGCGTACCGGTAAGCCGGTGGTGGGCGTGTTGCCCTACGTGATGGACCTGCACCTCGAGGCCGAAGATGGCATCGACCAGCGCCAGCCCGACAAGGCCGCCCAGGTGCTCAACGTGGTGGTGCCCGTGCTGCCGCGCATCAGCAACCACACGGATTTCGATCCGCTGCGCCTGCATCCCCAGGTGAACCTGCAATTCGTCGGGCCGGGTCAGCCGATCCCGGCTGCCG
Organism: Pseudomonas sp. R11-23-07; assembly: GCF_003852295.1. Classification (NCBI taxonomy): domain Bacteria; kingdom Pseudomonadati; phylum Pseudomonadota; class Gammaproteobacteria; order Pseudomonadales; family Pseudomonadaceae; genus Pseudomonas; species Pseudomonas sp. R11-23-07. The sequence goes on along the minus strand of NZ_CP027761.1, from coordinate 3,916,595 downwards.
ACCTGATCATCCTGCCGGGGTCGAAAAGTGTGCGCAGTGATTTGGCGTACTTGCGTGCCCATGGCTGGGATACCGCCGTGGCGCGGCATTTGCGCTATGGCGGCAAGGTGCTGGGGATTTGTGGTGGCCTGCAGATGCTCGGCGAGCAGGTGCATGACCCGCTCGGCCTGGAAGGGCCCGTCGGCTCCAGCGTTGGCCTGGGGCTGCTGGCGTTCAGCACGACGCTCGAGCAGGAGAAGCAATTGCGCAATGTGCGCGGGCGGTTGTTATTGGAAGATGCCGAGGTCAGCGGGTATGAGATTCATGCGGGGGTGACGTCCGGCCCGGCGCTGGAGAATGCCGCCGTGCGGCTCAACGACGGGCGCAGTGATGGCGCGCAGAGTGCCGACGGGCAGATCCTCGGCACTTATCTGCACGGCCTGTTCGAGACACCGGCGGCGTGCAGCGCACTGCTGCGCTGGGCGGGGTTGCAGGACGTGCAGGCAGTCGACTATCACGCCCTGCGTGAGCGGGATATCGAGCGCTTGGCGGATTTGGTGGAAAACCATCTGGACGCTGAATTGTTGCGTCGATTGTGCGGAATCTGACGGCATGACACAGGGCCAATGTGGGAGGGGGCTTGCTCCCGATTACGGTGTATCAGTAGATGCATCCGCGTCTGAAGCGCCCTTATCGGGAGCAAGCCCCCTCCCACAATGGACGGCCTTTCGGCTGACTGGAAAAGGTAGTGGCTCATGCATCAATTGATTCTCGGCGGCGCCCGTTCGGGCAAAAGCCGTCTCGCTGAAACACTCGCCGGCGCCAGCGGTTTACCGGTGATGTATATCGCCACCAGCCAGCCGCTGGACGGTGAGATGAACCAGCGCGTTGCCCTGCACCGTGCGCGTCGCCCCGACCATTGGGGCCTGATCGAAGAGCCCATCGAGCTGGCGCGGGTGTTGCGCGACAACGCCGCTGCCGAGCGTTGCCTGCTGGTGGACTGCCTGACCCTGTGGCTGACCAATCTGCTGATGTTGGAAGACCCTGAGCGCCTTGCTTCGGAGCGCGACCAGTTGCTCGATACCCTGGCTGCACTGCCGGGGCAGATCATTTTTGTCAGCAACGAGACCGGACTGGGTGTCGTGCCGCTGGGTGAATTGACTCGCCGTTATGTGGATGAAGCCGGTTGGCTGCATCAAGCCTTGGCCGAGCGATGTCAGCGCGTAGTGCTGACGGTTGCCGGCCTGCCCCTGACTTTGAAAGGTACTGCGTTATGACGGATTTCTGGTGGCTCAACCCCTGCAAGGCCATCGACGCCGCTGCGCAAGCACAGGCGTTGGCGCGTCAGCAGCAGTTGACCAAGCCCGCCGGTTCGCTCGGCCAGCTGGAAGCGCTGGCGGTGCAGTTGGCCGGGTTGCAGGGCCGGGTCAAACCGTCGGTGGAGCAGCTGTGGATCGCGATTTTTGCCGGCGACCATGGCGTGGTTGCCGAGGGCGTGTCGGCGTTTCCCCAGGCTGTGACCGGGCAGATGCTGCACAATTTTGTCAGCGGTGGCGCGGCCATCAGCGTATTGGCTCGCCAGCTGGATGCGCAGTTGGAAGTGGTCGACCTCGGCACGGTCACGCCCTCCCTGGATCTACCCGGCGTGCGCCACCTGAATATCGGCGCGGGCACGGCCAACTTTGTCCACGGCCCGGCGATGACCCAGGTGCAGGGGCGCCAGGCCTTGCAGGCCGGCCGAGACAGCGCACGCCGCGCTTTGGAGCACGGCGCAGAGCTGTTTATCGGCGGTGAAATGGGCATTGGCAACACCACCGCCGCCAGCGCGTTGGCGTGTGCGCTGCTCGATTGCCCGGTGAGTGACCTGACCGGTCCGGGCACGGGGCTGAATGCCCAAGGCGTCAGCCACAAGGTGGCAGTCATCGAGCGCGCGCTGAGCTTGCACGCGGCCCAGCGTGGCGACGCGTTGCAGACGCTGTTCAACCTGGGGGGCTTTGAAATTGCCGCGCTGGTCGGTGCCTACCTGTCCTGCGCCCAGGCAGGCATCGTGGTGCTGGTGGACGGGTTTATCTGCAGCGTCGCCGCGCTGGTGGCCACGCGCTTGAATCCGGCCTGCCGCGACTGGCTGGTGTTCGGCCATCGTGGCGCCGAACCGGGCCATCGTCACGTGCTGCACAGTCTCGACGCACAGCCGCTGCTGGACCTGGGCCTGCGCCTGGGCGAAGGCAGCGGTGCGGCGCTGGCGGTGCCGCTGCTGCGCCTAGCCTGTGCGTTGCACGGCCAGATGGCGACGTTCGCCGAAGCCGCCGTGGCGGATCGCCCTGCATGACCTTGCACCTGGACCTGCTGCGCCACGGTGAAACCGAGCTGGGCGGCGGCCTGCGCGGCAGCCTGGATGATGCCTTGACGGCCAGGGGCTGGGAGCAGATGCGCGCCGCCGTGCTGGGGCAGGGGCCGTGGGACCGGCTGATCAGTTCGCCGTTGCAACGCTGTGCGCGCTTTGCTGAGGAATTGGGCGAACGTCTCAACCTTCCCGTCAGCCTGGAAAAAGACCTGCAAGAGCTGCACTTCGGCGCCTGGGAAGGGCAGAGCGCGGCAGCATTGATGGAAACCGACGCCGAGGGTTTGGGCTTGTTCTGGGCGGATCCCTACCGCTTTACGCCGCCAGAAGGCGAGCCGGTGGAGGCGTTTTCCGAACGGGTGCTGGGCGCCGTCTTACGTCTACAGCAGGCCTATGCCGGTGAACGCGTGCTGTTGATCAGCCACGGCGGCGTCATGCGCCTGTTACTGGCGCGCGCGCGCGGCCTGCCGCGTGAGCACTTGCTGAATGTCGAAGTCGGCCACGGTGGGCTGTTCAGCCTGCAGGTGGCGACCGATGGCACGTTGAGGGAAGGGGCCTGAACATGCTGCCATTCTGGATCGCCCTGCAGTTCCTGAGCAGTCTGCCAATACGTCTGCCAGGCATGCCGCAACCCCAGGAACTGGGGCGTTCGTTGCTGTTTTACCCGGTGGTGGGTTTGCTGTTTGGCCTGCTGCTATGGGGCCTGAACAGCCTGTTGATGGGCGCGCCACTGTTGCTGCACGCCGCGCTGCTATTGACCGCCTGGGTGCTGCTCAGCGGCGGCCTGCACCTGGACGGCCTGGCGGACAGTGCTGACGCCTGGCTTGGCGGCTTCGGCGACCGCGAACGCACCCTCAGCATCATGAAGGACCCGCGCAGCGGGCCGATTGCCGTGGTCACCCTGGGCCTGGTGTTGCTGCTCAAATTCACCGCGCTGGTGGCCTTGATCGAGCAGCATAACGGCGCCGCGCTGATTCTCGCGCCGTTGATCGGCCGGGCTTCGATGCTGGCGCTGTTTCTCACCACGCGCTATGTGCGCGCGGGGGGATTGGGCCAGGCGTTGTCGGATCATTTACCGAGGATTGTCGGCCAGCAGGTGCTGATCCTCAGTGGACTGGCCTGCATCCTGATCGGTGGTTTCAGCGGTGGGATAGCGGTACTGCTCGCGGCGGGCTGTTTTATCGGCTTGCGCCATTTGATGGTCAAGCGCCTCGGTGGCACCACCGGCGATACCGCCGGCGCCCTGCTGGAACTGCTCGAAGCGGCCGTGCTGATCGGGCTGGCGCTGTAACACTTCCTTGCATTTGCTTAACTCCGGGTATATACACGCTCTATGCTTGCTTCCCAATGTTTGTGCACCAACCTGCGACGCGCCGCCCGTGGCGTCAGCCGGTATTACGACGGCGCCCTCGACGGCTTCGGGATCAACGTTGCCCAGTATTCCTTGCTGAGCAACCTGCAACGTCTCGATCAGCCGAGCATTTCCAGTTTGGCGGAAGCCATGGGCCTGGACCGCAGCACCTTGGGGCGCAATCTGCGCGTACTGGAAGGTGACGGCCTGGTCCGGTTGGTCGAAGGCGATGACCTGCGCAACCGCCTGGTGCAGTTGACCGAGGCCGGGCAGCAGCGGTTGGCTGCGGCCTTGCCGGCATGGGAAGCGGCGCAACAGAAATTGATCGATCAACTGGGCGCCGAAAAGCGCGAAACGTTGTTGGCCTTGTTGGATGAACTCGCCTGAACGGCGGTTTGTTCGACTATAAGCGGGTATATACCCGCGAGCGGAGAATAAGAAATGACCTCAATGTGGCGCACCAGTGGCTGGGTTCTTGTGGGGAGTGCGCTGATCCTGGCGTTGTCGTTAGGCGTGCGGCACGGCTTTGGCCTGTTCCTGGCACCGATGAGCAGCGAATTTGGCTGGGGGCGCGAGACGTTCGCCTTTGCCATTGCCTTGCAGAACCTGATCTGGGGCCTGGCGCAGCCCTTCACCGGGGCCCTGGCTGACCGTTTCGGTGCGACCAAGGCGGTGTTCGTCGGTGGCGTGTTGTACGCCGTGGGCCTGGTGTTGATGGGCATGTCGGACTCGGCGTGGTCGTTGTCCCTGAGCGCAGGGTTGCTGATCGGCATTGGCCTGTCCGGCACGTCGTTTTCAGTGATCCTCGGTGTGGTCGGCCGCGCCGTACCAGCGGAAAAGCGCAGCATGGCCATGGGCATCGCCAGCGCCGCAGGCTCCTTTGGCCAGTTCGCCATGGTGCCGGGCACCCTCGGCTTGATCGGGTGGCTGGGCTGGTCTGCGGCGCTGTTGGCGTTGGGCTTGATGGTCGCGCTGATCCTGCCGCTGGTGGCCATGCTCAAGGACCGGCCACTGCCGACCACGGTCGGTCAGCAAACCCTGCGCGAAGCGTTGAAGGAGGCGTGCTCCCATTCCGGGTTCTGGCTGCTGTCCTTCGGCTTTTTCGTCTGCGGTTTCCAGGTGGTATTTATCGGCGTGCATCTACCGGCGTATCTGGTGGACCAGCATCTGCCGGCTACGGCTGGCACCACGGTGCTGGCGTTGATCGGCCTGTTCAACGTATTCGGCACCTACACGGCCGGCTGGCTGGGTGGGCGCATGTCCAAGCCGCGTTTGCTCACCGGTTTGTACCTGTTGCGTGCGGTGGTGATCGTGTTGTTCCTGTGGGCGCCGGTCACCGAAGTCACGGCTTACCTGTTCGGCATGGCGATGGGCTTCCTGTGGCTGTCTACCGTGCCGCTGACCAACGGCACTGTTGCGACCTTGTTCGGTGTACGCAACCTCTCGATGTTGGGTGGGATCGTGTTCCTGTTCCATCAACTCGGTTCGTTCCTCGGTGGCTGGTTGGGCGGCGTGGTCTATGATCGAACCGGTAACTACGATTTGATCTGGCAGGTGGCGATTCTGCTCAGCCTGCTCGCGGCGGCCCTGAACTGGCCGGTGCGTGAACGGCCAGTGGCGCGCGTGCAGGCGCAAATGGAGGCGGCATGAGTGCAGCACTGCGGTGCACGGCCCTGGTGACAGGGCTGGTGTTGTTGCTGTTGGCCTGGTGGGGCTGGCAGCACGGGGGCCTGGCGTTAATGCAGTTGGGCATGGCGATCTGTTAAGTTCTATGTCTGAACCCATGCGAGGACTTTTCACATGTTGATGCGCTGGCTCGCTGTACCCGTCCTGATGGCTGCTGGCAGCGTGGCCCTGGCCGCCAGTTGCCCGCCGTTGCTGGAGGGCCAATTGCCCAAGCTGCGGGCCAAGGAATCCATTGACCTGTGCGAGCGTTTCGCGGGCAAGCCCCTGGTCATCGTCAACACGGCGAGCTTCTGCGGCTTCGCCCCGCAATTCAAAGGCCTCGAAGCGTTGTACCAGCGCTATAAGGGCCAGGGCCTGGAAGTGATTGGCGTGCCGTCCGACGACTTCAAGCAGGAAGCCAAGACTGGCGAAGAAACCGCCAAGGTCTGCTATGTGAACTACGGCGTGACCTTCACCATGACCGAGCCGCAGAAGGTCAAGGGGCCGGACGCGGTCAATTTGTTCAAGGTGCTGGCGCAACAGACCGACACGCCGCCCAAGTGGAATTTCTACAAGTACGTGGTGGATCGCCAGGGCAAAGTCATCGCCAATTTTTCCAGCCTGACCAAGCCCGACAGTCCGGAGTTGATCAAGGCGGTAGAAGAGGCGCTGGCGTCCAAACCCTGATCGTCGCCCATTGAAAAGCCCCGCCTCCTGTGCAGGAGAGCGGGGCTTTTTTATACCGCAACGAATCAGAAGCGGTAGGTCATGCCCAGGCCGAAACCGTTGGCACTGTTTTCATACTTGGCGTTGTAGCTGGCCAATTGGTTGGAGCGTGCAACCTTGACGTCCTCTTCCTTCAGGTAGGAGTAGGCTACGTCGATGGTCATGTTCGGCATGACCTCGTAGCCCAGGCCCAGACTGAAGATGGTGCGGTCGCCGGTAGGAATGCGCGGCGAGCGATCAGTGTTGTTGGTCGGCGACTGGTCGAACGTCAGGCCGGTACGCAGCACCACTTGCTTGGTCAGCTGGTACGAAGTACCCAAGGCGTAAGCCCAGGTGTCGTGCCAGTTCTGGTCTTCCTTGATGGTGCTTACCAACGCTGGGGCCAGCCCACCACCGGTTGCGCCGGTGACGCCGTCGTTCTTGACGGTGATGTCTTTCAGGCGGCTCCAACGGGTCCAGGTTGCACCGGCATAGAGTTTCCATGCGTCGGTCAGATCCTGGGTCACCGACAGGTCGTAGGACTCAGGCGTATCGATCTTCAGCGAAGCGTCGTAGCGGTTGCTGCGCAGGAACGGAGAGGTCGCGGTCGGCGCGGTGACTTCGGTGTGGCCCTCCAGCTTGTAGCTGACCTTGGAGTGATAGGTCAGGCCGACGCGGGTGGTATCGGTGGCTTGTACCAGCACGCCAACGTTGAAACCCAGCGCGGTGTCGTCACCCTTGATCTTGATATTGGTGTCCGGCGCGGCAGGGTTCAGCGTGATGTCCGATTCCAGGGTGCCGCCAATACGGTTGATGGTCGGGCCGAAGCCGACGGAAACGCGATCGTTGAAGGCGTAGCTGACCGTTGGTTGCAAGGTGATGACTTTCACTTCGCTCTTGCTGCCAAAGCCACGGCCCTGGAAGCCGCTTTCATAGTCGGTTATCAGGCCGAACGGTGCATACACGCCGAAACCGACGGCCCACTGGTCGTTGAGCTTATTGGTGTAGAACCCAAAAGGTACGGCGGTGAACGGCACCATGTCGCCTTTGTTGCTGCCGCGAGAGCGACCGCTTGTGTCGCTGAGATCGGTAGAGGCATCAATGGCTGCGACACCGCCGGTGATTTGCTGGCCGTTCAGGCGAGCCATACCGGCAGGGTTACCGTAGACAGTGCTTGCGTCATCGGCAGAAGAAGAGCGACCTGCGAAGCCAGTACCCATTCCGCTGACGCTCTGTTCGTTCAGGGCGAAGCCGCTGGCGAACAGTTGGGAGGAGGCCATGGCAACGGCGAGGCTAAGTGTGGTCTTGAGCATTACTTTTTTCATTATTAGAACTCCGTGTGATCACCGCTGCGGAAAGTATCAATAAATTTAACATCGCGCTATAGGCTGTAATGCAGGAGATAGAGCGGTTTTGTAGGACAATCCGACCAGATTTCCGGTTTTTTGGCGAATCTTGCAATTTGCCCGGTCAACAGGCCACCTGTTTCATTGGGCTGACACAGCTTTGCCAGGCCTGGGAGAAATCTCGCAGGCGGCCTTGAGGGTGAAATATTTCTTTCCAGATACGTGCCATCGCCAATACATCGCCGGGCGCAGGCAGGGCAGGACGGTGTTGTTCCACCAGCAACCAGGCGATAGCCGTGGCGTAACGCAGGTTCACCGTCAGTTCCAACTGGGGCGCACTGAGGAATGCATGTTGGCTGGCCAACCCGCGCACCAGGCTCGCACGTTCAGGGTCGAGTGCCAGGTAGGTATCCCAGAGGGCGCGATGACGTGGTTCGGTGATGCTGTAGAGGCCATAGCCGCGTCGATCACGCAAGGCCGAGCCCAGTTCCGACTGGCTGGCCGCAATGCCCAGCAGCAGGGCTTCGGCGGTCGGGTTATGGCGGCCGAGGTACAGCAAGGTCGGCCTGATCACATAACGACACAATTCGCTGGCGGCAATACCCATACAAACCTCAGTCCGTGGGAATGAATGACGAGCCTGAGAAGGAGGGCTTGGCAGCGGTGGATCGGATCTCAGGCCCGTCGCAAGCGGATCATGCCGCTTGAGTTGAAGTGTAGTGTCATATTCATCCTGTAAAGGACTGTTTTTAAAACATCTTCTTTATCCGGTTATAACGTTTATATCTATTCGTGCTTAGTAAAAATTCCGCAAGCAAATTCCAGGCAATAAAAAACCCTGTTTTTCAGACAGGGTTTTTGTGTTTCAGCGACTCGGGTCGATCAGGCAATCAGTGCCTGACGGGTACGCTCGATCACGGCCTGCAGCGGTTCTGCGCTGGAGTATTGATCGGGGTACAGGCGTTCGCTGTGACGTGCGATGCCGTGTTCATTGACCAGGGTGAAGCTGAAGCAGCCTTTGCGAGCGGCCATGATCAGGCAGTTCATTGGGGCAAAAGCGTTGGTGAGGGTGCGGATGGCATCCTGAGTGTGGATTTGAGCGTTCATATTATTGGTGTTCCTACAAATGACACGGATAAGAACCGTGCAACGTTAAAACGTTCCAGAAACGCTGATCACCATTGATCAAGCGAAAGAACCTAGTCTGGAACAAAGCAGCCAGTTTGAAGCGCTATTGGATTAGGCGCGCTTAGGCTGGCAGGTAGGTACTTAGGAGGGCAGGCAACACAACAGGGGCAAAGGTTCTGGGCCCAGGGTGAAGATCCTGATCAATTTGCAGGTTGGTTCGGTCAGAGTATGCAGACTTCGCGGCACCCTTTGCTTGTTCAAAGGCAGTGTCGTCGCAAGTGATACCTGGAAACCATCGAGGTGGTCGATCCCATGAAGTTCTAGGGATATGTCGACCAGAATTGACTTTCAGCTTGGTACTAACGCTGCGGATAGTAACGGATCGAAACAAGGAAAGGAAGTGGCTTGGCAAAAAAACCATCAGCCGTCCACCCTCCAGTTTCCTGGCAGTAACATTTCCTGAGCGTGTCGGATCAAAAAACGCCGGGGATATAACCGTTGGCTGGGTACTTGTGCACATTAGTCGCAGCGCCGGTAACTTCGCTGGTAACTGTCCTGAAGCCTGCCCATTTGCCTGCAATCAAAATTTAAGTCAATGAAAAATCTGGCTTTTTTTTATTGGTGAAAAAATCGTCAGTTTGACTGCGGCCCCCATTCCATGGGCCTTTGCGCGAGTTAAAGGCGGGTTGTCCACTGAGTTATCCACAGCTTCTGTGGATTGTCCCAAGCGCTTGCTCTAGAACGGGCGTGCCGGGTTTTTTCAGCTTTACCTGTACGAAAAAAAGAGTAGAGTGGCGCGCCTTCCGTTCTGTCCCACAGTGCTTTATGAAGTTTCGCTCAGTATCACCTTCTGTTACCGACACTCCCCAGACTGTTACCGCGCCCAAGCGTTTCTCTTTGAAAGTCGCCTTGTGGCTCCTCGACAGCCCGCGCCTGGGGCAGAGTACCAACGTCAAGCACCTGGCTGGCCGCCTGCTCAAGCAGCCTGCCCGCGAAGGCGTGGTGGCCGCGCAGAGCCGCCTGGGCCAATTGATGTGCCGTGAATGCGAAAATGCCCGCGACCGGCGCATCGGCCAGGATCTGTTGCGTTCGGCGGCCCGCGCCGGCGACCGTCGCGCTCAGCGCGAACTGGGCCAGGTCGAAGACTGAGCTGTCCTCCCGGGCATTGCTTGGTTAACCTTGCTCTTTTTTGGTGATGGCAGAAATGGCTATGGTTTTCGACTGGACCAGTGTCGCCCTCGGGCTTGCTGGCGCCGCGCTGCCGTTATTGGCGTTGTGCTGGCAGATTCAACGAAGGCTGACCGCGCGCACCACCGGCTGGGAATTGCTGGAGGAGCGCCTGGCGACCGCGCAATTGGCCCAGGAAGGGCTTGCCGCCCAACTGGACGCCAGCCGCGACGAAATCAGCGATCTGAGCCACGCCAATGCCGCCAAGCAGGCCGACCTGGCTGCGGTGCGCCGCGAAGTCGAGCTGTTGCAGATCGACCGCGATAACGCCCGCGACGCCGCCCACGCCTGGAACCTGGACCGCAGCGCCAAGGAAACCGAGCTGCGCCGGCTTGACGCCTTGGCCGCCGCCTTGCGCGCTGAGCTGCGTGAACAGCAGGACAGCCATCAACAACGCCTCGCCGACCTGCAGGGTTCACGGGACGAGCTGCGCGCGCAGTTCGCCGAACTGGCCGGGAAGATTTTCGACGAGCGTGAGCAACGCTTTGCCGAAACCAGCCAGGAGCGCCTGGGGCAATTGCTGGACCCGCTCAAGGAACGCATCCAATCCTTCGAGAAGCGCGTTGAAGAAAGCTACCAGAACGAAGCTCGCGAACGCTTTTCCCTGGCCAAAGAGCTTGAACGCCTGCAGCAATTGAACCTGCGCCTGTCGGACGAAGCCACCAACCTGACCCGCGCCCTCAAAGGCCAGAAAACCCAGGGTAACTGGGGCGAGCTGATCCTGGAGCGGGTGCTGGAGCATGCGGGCCTGGAGAAAGGCCGCGAATACCAGACCCAGGTCAGTCTCAAAGGCCCGGATGGCGAACGCTTCCAGCCCGACGTGCTGATCATGTTGCCGGGCGACAAGCAGGTGGTGGTGGACTCCAAGGTCAGCCTGACCGCCTATCAGCAGTACGTTGCGGCGGATGACGAAGTGATTGGCCAGGCGGCGTTGAAGCAGCATGTGCTGTCCTTGCGCAATCACGTCAAAGGCTTGGCCGGCAAGGATTACAAGCGCCTGGAAGGTTTGCATAGCCTGGATTTCGTGCTGCTGTTCGTGCCGATTGAGGCAGCGTTTTCCGCAGCGCTGCAAGCCGAGCCGAACCTGTTCCAGGAAGCCTTCGACCGTCATATCGTGATTGTCAGCCCCACCACCTTGCTCGCCACCCTGCGGGTGATCGACAGCCTGTGGAAGCAGGAGCGCCAGAGCCAGAACGCCCGGGAAATCGCCGAGCGCGCCGGTTGGCTGTACGACAAGTTCGTGCTGTTTATCCAGGATCTGGACGAAGTGGGTAACCGTTTGCAGCAGTTGGACAAGGCTTACAGCGCAGCGCGTAACAAGCTGACCGATGGACGCGGGAATCTGGTCAGCCGCACCGAGCAACTGCGCCTGCTGGGCGCGCGTGCCAGCAAAAGCCTGCCGGCGGATTTGCTCGAACGCGCGATGACCGATTCGGATGGCGTGGCGCATTCCCCTGAATAAAACACAGGCCAAAATGTGGGAGGGGGCTTGCCCCCGATTGCAGTGGGTCAGTCAACAAATCCACTGCTGATACACCGCCATCGGAGGCTTGCCCTAATGCCAGTCAGTTAAGCGTACACCGCCGTCTGTAGGAGCGAGCTTGCTCGCGAAAAACGTCAACGATAACGCGTGCTTTCTGAATGAACGCGGTGCCTGTGAGTTTTTCGCGAGCAAGGGCTAGCCGCCCGCCTCGCTCCTACAAAAAGCCTTAACTGACTGGCATTAGGGCAAGCCCCCTCCCACATTTTTTTACCGAGTACATCCCGCCTACAGAGGCAGGTGTCTGCTTAACAGCGCCCGCAAGGCCGCCGGCTTCACCGGCTTGGCCAGGTAATCCAGCCCCGCTCCATGCACCTGCGCCACCATTTCCGGGCGCCCGTCTGCACTGATCACCACGCCGGGAATCGGCTCGGCCAATTGCGCCCGCAGCCAACTCATCAGTTCGGTGCCGGTTTCGCCGTGGTCCAGGTGATAATCCACCAGCGCCAGTTGCGGGCGCATGCCTTCGGCCAACAGGGCCGCGCATTGGGCCTGGCCGGTGGCGGTCCAGACTTCACAGCCCCAGCGCGTCAGCAGGCTGCGCATGCCGATCAAGATACTTTCCTCGTTGTCCACACACAGCACCCGTGCGCCGCTCAAGGGCACGCCGTTTTCTACGGTGGCCTTCGGCTGCGGGCTGACCTGGCTGCGGGCCAGCGGCACACGCACGCTGAACACGCTGCCCTTGCCCGGCCATGAACGTACGCTCAGGCGGTGGCCCAGCACGCGGCACAAACCGTCGGCGATCGCCAGGCCCAGGCCCAGGCCCTTTTCGGCGCGGGTCTGGTGGCTGTCGAGGCGCTTGAACTCTTCGAAAATCACTTTCTGTTTATCCGGCGGGATGCCAGGGCCACGGTCCCAGACTTCCAGGCACAATTGGCCCTGGCGGCGACGCACGCCCAGCAGCACCGGGCCATCGGCATAGCGGAAGGCGTTGGTCAGGAAATTCTGCAGGATCCGTCGTAACAATTTGATGTCGCTGTCCACCCGCAGGCGACTGCCGCGCAAACGAAAGCGCAAACCCTGTTCATGGGCGAGTGCCTTGAATTCGGCGCCCAGGGTGTCGAACAGCTCGTTGAGGACAAACGGCTGGCGTTGGGGATTGATCTTGCCGTTTTCCAAGCGCGAGATATCCAGCAGGTCGCTGATCAGATCCTCGGCCGAGCGCAGTGAACTGTCCAGGTGCTGCACCAGTTGCCGGGCCTCGCTCGAGAGGCCTTCGTGCTGGTGGGAGAGGGCGGCGGAGAACAGGCGCGCGGCGTTCAGCGGCTGCATCAAGTCATGGCTGACGGCCGCCAGAAAACGGGTCTTCGACTGGCTGGCGGATTCGGCCACACCCTTGGCCTCGGTCAGCGCGACATTGAGTTGCGACAGTTCATGGGTGCGCTCGGTCACCCGTTGTTCCAGGCCTTCATTGGCCTCGGTCAGCGCTTGTGCGGCTTCGCGGAACGCGGTGATGTCGGTGAAACTCATGACGAAACCGCCACCGGGCATCGGATTGCCGATCAGCTCGATCACGCGCCCGTTGGGGAACAAGCGCTCGGAGGTATGCGCACGGCCCTGGCGCATCCAGTGCAGGCGTCGCGCCACATGCACTTGGGCTTCACCGGGGCCGCACAGGCCGCGCTCGGCGTTGTAGCGAATAATGTCGGCAATTGGCCGGCCGACACTGATCAAGCCGTCGGGGTAGTTGAACAGCTCCAGGTAGCGTCGGTTCCAGGCCACCAGCTTGAGCGACTGGTCAACCACGCTGATGCCCTGGGTGATGTTCTCGATCGCGCCTTGCAGCAAGGCACGGTTGAACTGCAGTACCTCGGACGCCTCGTCGGCGATGCGTACTACGTCCTCCAACTGCATTTCCCGTCCTTCAATCGCCGCTTTCACCACTGCTCGCGTCGAGGACGCACCGAGCACGCCCGCCAGCAAACGCTCGGTGTGGGCGATCCAGTCGTTGTCGGCATTCTGGTTGGGGTTGAAGCCTTTGCCCTGGCGATAGGCGAAACGGATAAAGCTCTGCTGCGCCCGTTCTTCGCCGACAAAGCGTGCGGACAAGCTGAGCAGGTCGCTGATCTGTACCGACAACATGGAACGGGTGCTGGTGCGCTGGCTGGTTTCCTGGCCGATAAAGCGGCCGGCCTGCCAATGCTCGGACACTCGCGTACGCGACAGCATCGACACCCACACGAACAGCGTGAAATTACCCGCCAACGAAAACACGGTGCCCAAGGTCAGTGAGGTCACGGAAAACCCGAACGGGTGCGAGTGCATCCAGGTCAGGCCGGGGAAAAGGCTCAGCGACCAGCCCAGGCTTTTCGCGGTAACCGGTAGGACCAGGGTGTAGAACCACAGGAAGGTCCCCGCCGCCAGGCCCGCAAAAACCCCGCGCCGGTTGGCCTGCTTCCAGTAGAGCGCGCCGAGCATCGCCGGTGCCAATTGGGTCACGGCGGCAAAGGCGATCTGGCCGATGGTCGCCAGGCTTGCGGTGGAGCCCAGCAGCCGGTAGCTCACATAGGCCAGTAACAGGATGATCACGATGCTGACCCGGCGCACCGACAGCATCCAATGGCGGAACACTTCAAAGGGCCGTTCGGCGCTGGAGCGGCGCAACAGCCAGGGCAGCAGCATGTCGTTGGAGACCATGGTCGACAAGGCGATGCTGGCCACGATCACCATGCCGGTGGCCGCCGAGGCGCCGCCGATGAACGCGAGTACCGCGAGGGCCGGGTGGGCTTCGGCCATCGGCAGGCTGATCACGTAGGAGTCCGGCAGCACCGAACCGGGCAACAGCATCTTGCCGCCCAGGGCGATGGGCACCACGAACAACGCGGCAAGGATCAAATACGCCGGGAACACCCATTTGGCCAGGCGCAAGTCCTGCGGGTCGATATTCTCCACCACCGTCACATGAAATTGCCGGGGCAGGCAGATGATCGCCATCATCGCGACGCCGGTCTGCACCACCATCGACGGCCAATTGATGGTCTCTTTCCAGTATTCCTCCAGGCGCGGTGCAAGCATCGCCTGGCTGAACAGATCGCCGAAACCGTCGTACAGCCCGTAGGTCACAAACGCACCGACCGCCAGAAACGCGAACAGCTTGACCAAGGATTCAAAGGCAATCGCCAGCACCATGCCCCGATGGTGTTCGGTGGCGTCGAGGTTGCGCGTACCAAACACGATGGTGAACAGCGCCAGCACCAGCGACACGATCAGCGCGGTGTCCTGGGCCCGGGTGCCCGTGGTGTCGGGCCCGGAGCCGATCAACAGGTTCACGCCGAGCACGATGCCCTTGAGCTGCAGGGCGATATAGGGCAGTACCCCGACCAGGCAGATCAACGCGACCACGACCGCCAGGGATTGGGATTTGCCGTAGCGCGCGGCGATAAAGTCGGCGATGGAGGTGATGTTTTCCTGCTTGCTGATCAGAATCATCTTCTGCAGCACCCACGGCGCCAGCACCAGCAACAGCACCGGTCCCAGGTAGATAGGCAAGAACGCCCAAAGCTGTTCGGCAGCCTGGCCTACGGCGCCGAAGAAGGTCCAGCTGGTGCAATACACGGCGAGCGACAGGCTATAGACCCACGCACGCACACGCGGCGGCAGCGGCGCATGGCGGCGGTCACCGTAAAAGGCGATGGCAAACATGATGGCCATATAGGCCAGGGCAACGGCGGCGATCAGCCCGCTGGACAGCGTCATGGTAACTCCGAGCATAAGAACACCGGGCATTCCGGGCCCGGTTGGACAGTCTCGCATGATGCCTGGGGTTAGTCAGTGTCGACCAAGGTCGTGTGAGGGCGAATGTCACAGGCGTGTTCAGCGAGGGGGCAGGGTTTTCTGGCGCAGGATGTAAATCGTCACCAGCACCGCGCTGGTCAGCATGAAGCCCCGTGCCCACGGCAACGGCACCAGGTAGCAGGAAATGGCGATGCTCAGCCACATCAAGCCGATGGCGTAGACCTTGCCCTTGAGCGGGATGCCGTTACCGTCGAGGTAGTCACGAATCCAGGGGCCCAGGCGCGGGTGGTCCACCAGCCAGTGGTAGAAACGCGGGGAGCTTCGAGCGAAGCAGGCGGCAGCCAGCAGGAGAAAGGGTGTAGTCGGCAATACCGGCAGGAAAATGCCGATCACCCCAAGCGCTACGCTCAGCCAGCCGATGGCCAGCAGCGCGTAACGCAGGAGCGGCGAACGCTTGCCCATGGGGTCCACGGGCGAGCGACTCAGTGGTGACGTGGCTTGAGGATCGCCGGTTTTTCGTCAGGCGCATTGCACAGCAGGTACAGCGCGGTGAGGGCTTCGGGGATCTGCACGATCATATCGTCCATCAGGTTGGCGTCGGCGGCGATATCGGAAAACTCCGGCTGGTCGTCGAACAGGCCCGAACCGACCATGATCGGCAGCAGCATTTCGCTGACTTCTTCCTCGGCGGTTTCGAACCAGGCGGCTTCGCGCAGGAATACGCCTTCCATGAAACCGATGCACCAGCCACGCAGGTCGGAGTCGTCCGGGTCTTCACCCAGGTCCAGCTCGCAAGGCAGCTCGAATTCCTCATCGGAGGCCAGTTGGCGACCGATGTGGGCCTTGAGGGCCAGCAGAGTGGCTTCGATTTCTTCGCGCTGGGCGTCGTCGGCGTAGTGAGGTTCTTCGGCGAACAGCGCGTCGATCCATTCACGCTCGGGCACGTCTTCAGAGCAGATCGACAGGGCGGTCAGGTAGCCGTGGGCGGCCACGTAGTCCAGCGCCTCGTCATGCAGCTCATCGGCGTCGAGGAAGGCTTGCAGGCGGGTTAGTTGCTCAGCGAAGGACATTGAAGGGCTACCTTGGGAATAAACGATGCTGAATTCTAGGCTTTCTTGAGCGCCCAGGCCAGCCGCACGGCATTTTTGCGCGGTTTTAGACAGAGGCGGTCTATTCGTCAGTCGCGCCCTTTGCCGGTGAACGCTCGGGTATACTGCCGCGTTTTGTGATGCCCCTGCAGGCCACGCAGCACTCCGGGAAAACTTCGCTTACGGATTATTTTCCATGAAAGCGGGTTTTTTCGGCCAGCCTGTACAGAGGGATTTGCGCACCATTTTGGAGTTTTACATGCTCGAGCAGGCTCAACGCGTCCTCAAGGACATCTTCGGCTACGACAGTTTTCGTGGCCGCCAGGGTGCGATCATTGAGCGCGTGGCCAATGGCGGCGATGCCCTGGTCCTGATGCCGACCGGTGGCGGCAAGTCGTTGTGCTTCCAGGTGCCGGCGCTGTTGCGCAATGGCCTGGCCGTGGTGGTGTCGCCGCTGATCGCATTGATGGACGATCAGGTCGCCACCCTGGAAGAACTCGGCGTCGCCGCCGCTGCCTTGAACTCCACCCTGAGTGCCGAGCAGCAGCGCGACCTGGCGGCGCGAATCAAGCGCGGCGAAGTGAAGATGCTCTACCTGGCACCGGAGCGGCTGGTGCAGCCGCGCATGCTGGCGTTTCTGCAGAGCCTGGAAATTGCCCTGTTCGCCATCGACGAAGCTCACTGCGTGTCGCAGTGGGGCCACGATTTCCGCCGCGAGTACCTGCAGCTGGGCCAACTGGCGGAGCTGTTTCCTGATGTGCCGCGTATCGCCCTGACCGCCACCGCCGACAAGCGTACCCGCGAAGAGATCGTCGAGCGCCTGCATTTGCAGAACGCCGAGCGCTTCCTGTCGAGCTTCGACCGGCCGAATATTTTCTACCGCATCGTGCCCAAGGAGCAGCCGCGCAAGCAGCTGCTGGCCTTCCTCTCGGAACGGCGCAGCGATGCGGGTATCGTCTATTGCCTGTCACGCAAGAAGGTCGATGAAGTCGCCGCGTTCCTCTGTGAACAAGGCTACCCGGCGCTGCCTTATCACGCCGGCCTGCCCAATGAAACGCGCTCGGCACACCAGAAGCGCTTTCTCAACGAGGAAGGCCTGATCATGGTGGCGACCATCGCCTTCGGCATGGGGATCGACAAGTCCAACGTGCGTTTCGTGGCGCACATGGACCTGCCCAAGTCCCTCGAGGCCTACTACCAGGAAACCGGCCGCGCCGGCCGTGACGGCCTGCCGGCGGATGCCTGGATGGTCTACGGCCTGCAAGATGTGGTGATGCTCAAGCAGATGCTGCAGAACTCCGAAGGCGATGAGCGCCACAAGCGCCTGGAGCAGCACAAACTCGACGCCATGCTCTCGCTGTGCGAAGAGACCCGCTGCCGCCGCCAGACGCTGCTGGCGTATTTCGACGAAGACATGCCGCAACCGTGCGGCCACTGCGACAACTGCATCGACGGCGTGCAGACCTGGGACGCCACCGAGCCGGCGCGCCAGGCATTGTCGACGATCTACCGCACCGGCCAGCGCTATGGCGTGGGCCATCTGGTGGATGTGTTGCTGGGCAAGGACAACGAAAAAATCCGCAGCTTTGGCCACGAGAAACTCTCGGTCTACGGCGTCGGCAAGGCCCGCGCCGAAGGCGAATGGCGCTCGCTGTTCCGCCAGATGGTCGCGCGCGGGCTGGTCGACATCGATATCGAAGGCTACGGTGGCCTGCGCCTGAACGACAGTTGCCGGCCTTTGCTCAAGGGCGAAGTCAGCCTGGAGCTGCGCCGCGACCTCAAGCCGCAGACCACCGCCAAGAGCAGCACCAGCCAGGCCAGCCAGCTGGTGCGTGGCGAAGAGCGCGAACAGTGGGAAGCCTTGCGTACCCTGCGGCGCAAACTGGCGCAGGAACACAGCGTGCCGCCGTACGTCATCTTCCCCGACTCCACATTGCTGGAGATGCTTCGCGAGCAGCCCACCACCATGGCCGAGATGGCCAGGGTCAGCGGTGTGGGCGCGCGCAAGCTGGAGCGTTATGGCCAGGCGTTCCTCGAAGTACTCGGCGGCCAGGCCGAAGCACCGAAGGAAATCGCCGATATTCGCCACGAACTGATCAGCCTGGCTCGCGCCGGCATGACCCCGATCCAGATCGCCGGCCAGCTGCAATGCTCGGAAAAGAACGTGTACACGTTGCTGGCCGAAGCCATCGGCAAGCAGCAATTGTCGTTGGAGCAGGCCCTTGATTTGCCTGAAGATTTGCTCGGTGAAATCCAGGATGCATTTCTCGACGGGGAAGGCGAATTGCCACCTGTCGCGGAAATCGCGCCGCTGTTTACCGGGCGTGTTCCCGAGGGCGTTTTGTACTGCGTACGCGCCGCTTTGCAGTCTGAATTCGAAATTTAGTGTGCCAATTACGACAATGTAACGAATCAGTACATACGGGGCCTTGCCTACTGGCATGGCTCATGCTTAGCTGACTAATAATTAGCCACACTTTGTTTTCAGTCTAAAACATGAGTTTTTTATGCCGTTAACCGATCAACACCGATTTGGCATGCAGTTGGCGCAAATGTCCCGAGGTTGGCGCGCCGAGCTGGACCGCCGTCTCGCGGGGCTGGGCTTGTCCCAGGCGCGATGGCTGGTGCTGCTGCACCTGGCCCGTTTTACCGAAGCACCGACTCAGCGTGAACTGGCACAAAGTGTCGGGGTAGAAGGACCGACCCTGGCGCGTCTGCTCGACAGCCTGGAAGGCCAAGGCCTGGTTCAACGCCAGGCAGTAGTGGAAGACCGTCGCGCCAAACGTATCCTGTTGTGTGATACCGCTCGGCCCCTCATCGACCAGATCGAGACCATTGCCACGGCGTTGCGCCATGAGCTGTTTGTTGGGGTGGACGAAGAGGATTTGCGCGTATGCATGCGCGTGCACGGGCACATCCTGGCGAATCTGGAAAAGTCCTGATTCCTGACACAACGACGATCAAAGTGTGGGAGGGGGCTTGCCCCCGATGGCGGTGTATCAGTGCCATGTCGGCGCCTGACACACCGCCATCGGGAGCAAGCCCCCTCCCACATTTACTCTGTGTTGTGTCAGAAAGTCTGGCCCAGGTTCAGATACACCGCTTTCTGATTGTCATCATTGAATCCATAGCTGAAATTCAACGGCCCCAGCGGTGTATCAAAGCCGAGGAAAACACTCGCCGCGTTGATATACCCGCTGTCGAACTGGTTGTCGTTGTTCCACGCCCGACCCCGTTCCACCGAGGCTCCCAGGTACAACGGGAAATCCAGCGGCAGGTACGAGCGCGGTGTCAGCCGGCGGTAGTACACCGCGCGCATCAGGCTGACGTTCTGGCCCGAGATCGCGTCCTCGCGAAAGCCTGACAATTGCCGTGCGCCACCCAGCAGGAAGCTGGAGACCACCACGTCGGATTTATCCAGGGTGCGTCCGTAGCGTCCGCCCAGGATCAGCGTGTCGGGGCCGTGACTCATGGCTTTGTCCAGCTTGAACTCCCATTGGCGGTAGCGCTGGTCGGAACCCAGCCCCGGCTCGAACTCACGGTAAGCCAGGGCGATGTCTTCGCCGGTGTGCGGGAAGTACACGTTATCGAAAGAGTCGAACGAGTATTTCAGCTCATAGAAGCCCTCACTGAAACTCACGCTCGGCAGGTCGCGGTCGCCGATACGCACGTCCGCCTTGCCCCAGGCTTCGCCCACGCCAAAGCGAATCTCGCCGCTGTTGCCGATCTGCCGCCCGACGTTCAAGCCGAAACCGTAGCGCTCCAGCCGATATTCCGAGATGGGGTCGTTGTCCATGATCAGCTCGACATTCTGCGCCTGGGCACGGATGTAGGGCGCGACGAAGTAGCGCGAGCCCGTGTCCATCGGTTGGTAGAACTCGCTGTACAGCTCCTGGCGATCACCGATTTGCACCCGCGTCAGCCATTCGGCGCCGAGGCGGTTGATACCGTTCATCCGGTAGCTGGCGCCAAGGTTGAAGGCGCTGTCGCCGCGCATGTCATCCGACAGGTTCAAACCCAGGCGCAGGTAGTCGGTGCCGCTGCGCTTGCCGCGTGCGCTGATGACCAGGGTGTTGTCCTTGGCTTTTTTCACCACGCGGTATTGCACCTGTTCGAAGTAGTCGAGGCCGTACAGCGTGCCCATGTCCGATTGCAGGCGGCCGAGGTTGAGCGGTTCGCCCAGCTCCTGGCGGATGTAATAGCGGATCACGTCGTCGCTGACTTTGGAGTCGTTTTCCACCTTGATCGCGGTAATGATCGGGGTGCGTTCGCCGGGCGTGCGCGCGGCGGTCAGTTGGGGGTCTACCGGTTCGGCGGGCCGCAGGTGCGCCAGGCGCAGGTCGAGGGCCCGCGTGGCGCGGTAGCCAGCATCGATCATGTCCTTGGCGCGGCCGAAATCCGTCACGCCGTAGGCTGCCAGGGACGGTTGGATCAACACGTCCCTGGGGTGCAAGGCCTTGAGTTGTTCCTCGGAATTGCGCCGGGTCATCAAGGTGATGGACTGATTGAGCACATCGACCACGGTCGCCAATTGCTTGCGTGAGCGTAGCGGTGTGCCGATGTCCACCACGATGGCGATGTCCACGCCCATTTCCCGCGCCACGTCCAAGGGAATGTTGTCGGTCATGCCGCCGTCCACCAGCAGGCGCCCTTCCAGCTCTACCGGAGCGAACACGGCGGGGATTGACATGCTCGCGCGTATTACCTGGGGCAGGTGGCCCTTGCTGAACACTACTTTTTCGCCGGTGGTGATGTCGGTGGCTACGGCCCGGAACGGAATCGGCAGCTTGTCGAAGTTACGCGTGTTGCTGCTGTGGGCGAACATGCTTTCCAGCAGCAATGCCAGATTCTGGCCCTGGATCACGCCCAGCGGCAGGCCGAGGCTGCCGTCGTCGCGAAAGCTGAGTTTCTGTTTGACCAGGAAATCGCGGTCATCCTGCTTGCGCCTGAACGGCACGTCTTCCCGGGGCGGTGCATCGGACAGCGCCTGTTGCCAGTCGATATTCAGGGCGAGCTTTTCCAGCTCGTCGATCTTGTAACCCGAGGCGTACAGCCCGCCAATCACTGCGCCCATGCTGGTGCCTGCAATTGCGTCGACCTGGATGCCCTGCTCTTCCAAGGCCTTGAGCACACCAATATGGGCCAGGCCACGCGCAGCGCCGCCCGACAGCACCAGGCCGATTTTCGGGCGTGGGCTTTCAACGGCATCGGCAAGAAGGGGGAACAGGCACAGGAACAGGCAGGACAACAGGCGGCGCATCATGAATCTCGAGGCTGGGCGATAAAGGCCGGTATTATAGCCATGCGATCCACTGACGCCGTCACGCAGGAGCCTTTCACGTTATGTCCGCAAGCAAACCCGAGATCGTCATCACCTACTGCACCCAGTGTCAGTGGCTGTTGCGTGCCGCCTGGCTGGCCCAGGAATTGTTGAGTACGTTTGCCGAGGATTTAGCCAAGGTGTCCCTGGCGCCCTCAACCGGCGGCGCGTTTCGCATCACGTGCGACAACGTACAGATCTGGGAGCGCAAGGCCGATGGAGGCTTCCCGGAGGCCAAGGTGCTCAAGCAGCGCGTGCGCGATCAGATCGACCCGCAGCGCGACCTGGGGCATAACGACCGTACGCCGTGACGTCAGGCCGCAGCCGGCGGCTTGGCCTGGCTGGCGCTGCCCATCAGGCCGGAAAGCACGATGGCGACGATGATCAGCGCGCCGCCCAGCAGCATGCGCAAGGTGGGCGTCTCGGCGAACAACAGCCAGGCCACCGTGATGCCGTAGACCGGTTCCATGGCAAACACCACCGACGCGGTGCGCGCCTTGATCACCGCGAGGCTGGCGACGAACAGACTATGGGCCAGGCCGGTACAGAGCACGCCGAGCAGGCCGATCCACAGCCAGTCCAGCGCACGCACATGCGCAAGCCCCGGTGCCGCCACGGGCAGCAGGCAGACTGCGACCACCACGTTCTGGCACAACGCGGCCTGTACCGCCGGAATGCGTCCGGAGCTGGCGCGGTTGTTCAATGACAACAAGGCGAACAGCAGCCCCGATGCGATGCCCCAGAGCAAGCCGCCCGTGGCGTCGCTGGCCAGGTTGAAGTCCGGGGTCACCAGAACCAGGCCGATGCTGACCAGCGCTACCAGCACCATTTCATTGGCGCGAATCCGCTCGCGGAAGATCAGCCCTTCAAGGATCACCGTGAAGGCCGGGAAGGCGGCAAACCCCAACGTTGCCACCGCCACCCCGGCGACCTTGACCGCTATGAAGAATGTCACCCAGTGCGCGGCAAGCAGCACGCCGCTGACCAGCAGGCGGCGCCAGTCGCGCATCTGCAGGTTTTTCCAGGGCGCATTGCTGGCAAAGCGCGCGAAGACCGCCAGGGCAATCACCGCAAATGCGGCCCGCCCGAATACGATGATGGACGGTGAGGCGGCCGCCAGCTTGCCGAAGACACCGGTGAGGCCAAACATCAATGCGCCGATATGCAGGGCGCCGAGGGCTGAGCGGGGAGTCATTGCGATCCTTGGACCAAGGGGTAACAGGGGCGCAGTCTACAACGCCTGGTGGCGAATGCGCTGTCATCAGACTGAAGCACAGCTGTCATGGGCTATTCACTGCCAGGGCGCAAGCTCGCGAAAACAGCGTCGAGGGACACCCATGACCCGTGCCGAATTCGCCAAGCCCAGCCGCAAGCAACGGGTGCGTACCCTGTGGATTTCCGACGTGCATCTGGGCACCCGGGATTGCCAGGCCGAGCACTTGTCGCACTTTCTCAAGGGCTACCACGCCGACAAGGTGTATCTGGTCGGCGACATTATCGATGGCTGGAAAATGCGCGGCGGCATGTATTGGCCACAAGCCCACACCAACGTCATCCGCCGCCTGCTGACCATGGCCAAGCGCGGCACCGAGGTGGTCTACGTCACCGGCAACCATGACGAGTTTCTAAGGCGCTATTCCAAGCTGATCCTAGGCAATATCCAACTGGTGGACGAGGCGGTGCATGTCACGGCGGACGGTCGTCATCTGCTGGTGATTCATGGCGATCAGTTCGATGTGATCACCCGTTATCACCGCTGGCTCGCCTTCCTGGGTGACTCGGCCTACGAATTTACCCTTACCCTGAACCGCTGGCTCAATCACTGGCGAGCGCGCTATGGCTACGGGTATTGGTCGCTGTCGGCTTACCTGAAACACAAGGTGAAAACCGCCGTGAGTTTTATCAGCGATTTTGAAGAGGCCATCGCCCACGAAGTGACCAAGCGTGAGCTGCACGGGGTGGTGTGCGGGCATATTCACCATGCCGAAATCCGCAAGGTGGGGGAGGTGGATTACCTCAATTGCGGCGATTGGGTGGAGTCGTGCACGGCGTTGATTGAGCACTGGGATGGGCATATCGAGTTGTATCGGCTGGCGGATGCGCAGGCCAAAGAGGCGCTGCTCAAAGCCGAAATGGTTGCAGGCTAGAGGTCAACTCAATCCAAATGTGGGAGGGGGCAAGCCCTAATGCCATTCAGTCAAGCGTACACCGCCCTCTGTAGGAGCGAGCTTGCTCGCGAAAAACTCACAGGCACCGCGTTCATTCAGGAAGCACGCGTTATCGTTGACATTTTTCGCGAGCAAGCTCGCTCCTACAAAAAGCCTTAACCCCTCCTATTCAGTTGGAGACGTCGGCGATGGCCTGGGCCAGCAGCGTCAAGCGCGTGGCATCCACCCCCGCCACGTTGGCCCGTCCCGTACTGACCATATATACACTGTGCTTTTCACGCAGTTGCTGGACCTGTTCGGCACTCAACCCAGTATAGGAAAACATCCCACGCTGCGTCCCGATATGCGCATACCGCTCGGCCAAGCCGTGGGGCGCCAGCGCGTCCACCAGCCCGGCGCGCAACTGCGCGATGCGCGAACGCATGGCCTCGACTTCGTCGCTCCACTGCTGTTTCAGCTCGGCATCGCCGAGGATGGTCGCGACCACCGCGGCACCATGGTCCGGCGGTGTCGACCACAGATTACGCGCGATATTGGCCAGTTGACTGCGCACATCCGTAAGCTTTTGCGCATCGGCCGCACACACGATCAAGGCGCCAACGCGGTCGCGGTACAAGCCAAAGTTCTTCGAGCACGAACTGGTGATCAACACTTCCGGCAGTTCGGCGGCGAACAAGCGCACCGCCCAGGCGTCCTGCTCCAGGCCGTCGCCAAAGCCTTGGTAGGCAAAATCGATCAGCGGCAGCAATTGGCGTTCGCGCACAATCTGCAGCACCTGGCGCCAGTCATCCTGGGACAGGTCGAAGCCGGTCGGGTTATGGCAGCAGGCGTGCAGCAAGACCACGTCGCCCTCGGGCACGCTGGACAGGGTGGCAAGCATCGCCGCCACATCCAGGCGGTTGTCGCTGCCCACGTAAGGGTAGTGACTGACCTTCAGCCCGGCTTTGGCGAAAATGGTTTCATGGATCGGCCAGGTCGGGTCGCTCAGCCACACGCCACGGCCGGGCAGGTTGTGGGCGATAAAGTCGGCGCTCAGGCGCAGGGCCCCGGTGCCGCCTGGCGTCTGGGTGGCGCCGGCACGCTGTTCACGCAGCAGCGCCGAATCGGCGCCAAGCACCAGTTGGCTGATCAGTGCGCCGAACGCTGCATCGCCGTGACCGCCGATGTAGGTCTTGGTGGTTTGCCTATCGACTAGGCGTTGCTCGGCGAGTTTTACCGAGTGCGGAATCGGCGTCAGGCCCTGGTCATCCTTATAGACGCCCACGCCGAGGTCGAATTTGTTCGGGTTGGCATCCTGGGCATACAGGTCCATCAGCCCGAGGATCGGGTCGCCCGGCACGCGGCCAATCGCGTCGAAATGCATTACTTGCGGCCCTCGGCGCTGTTGGCCACTTCATCGGTGCGCGCGGCCATGATGAAGTCGTTGCGGTGAAGGCCCTTGATGGAGTGGCTCCACCAGGTCACGGTGACTTTGCCCCATTCGGTGAGCAGGCCAGGGTGATGGCCTTCGGCTTCGGAGATTTCACCCACGGCATTGGTGAAGGCCAGGGCGAACTTAAAGTTCTTGAACAGGAAAACCTTTTCCAATTGCATCACGCCGTCGCGCACTTCGATGTTCCAGTCCGGGATCTGTTTGATCAGTACCGGCAGTTCTTCATCGCTGACTTGTGGGGCGTCGGCGCGGCAGGCTTCGCAATGGGCTTGGTTCAAGGTGGTCATGAAGGTGTCCTGAATTCGAATGATTGAAGGTCAGTGGCGTCACCCTAAAGCAACGCGAGGCCAGGGAACAGACTCACCTGGCGTCAAAATGTAAGGTTTACGCAGCTTTGGGCTTTGGCGGAAATTTGGGGGCATGCAGGCCCAACTGCATACCGCGCTCGACCATGCCCATGATGTCTTCCTGCGCCACGTCGAACAGGCGCTTGAGCTCGGGCAGCACGAAGTACAGCGGCTGCAGGATGTCGATGCGATACGGCGTGCGCATCGCCTCCAGCGGGTCGAAGGCCTGGTGTTCAGGCTCGTCCGACAGGCAATACACGCTTTCCTTGGGTGATGACAGAATACCGCCACCGTAGATGCGCCGGCCTTCGGGGGTATCCACCAGGCCAAATTCGATGGTCATCCAATACAGGCGCGCCAGGTACACCCGTTGCTCCTTGGTGGCCGCCAGGCCGAGCTTGCCGTAGGTGTGGGTGAATTCGGCGAACCAGGGGTTGGTCAGCAGCGGGCAGTGACCAAAGATCTCGTGGAAAATATCCGGCTCTTGCAGGTAGTCCAGTTCCTCACGGGTACGAATGAAGGTCGCTACCGGAAACTGCTTGCTGGCGAGCAATTCGAAGAAGGTCTGGAAGGGGATCAGCGCCGGCACGCGGGCGACTTGCCAGCCGGTGGTGTCGGCCAGCACTTTGTTGATCTCGCCCAACTGTGGGATGCGATCCAGGGGCAGGCCAAGCTTGTCGATGCCGTCCAGGTATTCCTGGCAGGCACGGCCCTCGATCACTTTCAACTGGCGTGTGATCAGGGTGTTCCACACCGCGTGTTCTTCCGGCGGGTAGTGGATAAAACCTTGCGCATCGGGCTCGCGGGCCACGTAGTGCGTCTGCTTCATACGGCTCTCCTGCTAGGCATTCGTTCTTGTTATGTCCTGCTGTGTGTCTATTGATAACCCGCACAGCGCAGGTTTTCAGCGGCTTCAAAGGCCCTTGAGTAGGAAAAATTACCGAATTTTGTAAACTATTCGTTACGGATGCGGCGCTCGTCGTTGTCTTGGGCTGGGAAAAGCGCCCGAGCTGTCACATAATCTTGACGACTATCTGCGCCCAGCGGCAAAAAAGACGCGGCGCCTACCCACTTTTCGGGCCTTTTCATGCGTATCAAAGTGCATTGCCAGAACCGCATCGGCATCCTGCGGGACATCCTCAACTTGTTGGTGGAGTACGGCGTGAACGTCGCCAAGGGCGAGGTCGGCGGCGAGCATGGCAATGCCATCTACCTGTTCTGCCCAAACCTGGTGAACATGCAGTTCCAGGCGCTGCGCCCGCAGTTTGAGGCGATCGCCGGGGTATTCGGCGTGAAAAGGGTAGGGCTGATGCCCAGCGAGCGTCGGCACATGGAACTCAATGCGCTGCTGGGCGCCCTGGAGTTTCCGGTGCTGTCCATCGACATGGGCGGCTCCATCGTTGCGGCCAACCGTGCGGCGGCGCAGTTGCTCGGCGTGCGGGTGGACGAAGTGCCGGGCATTCCCCTGTCGCGCTACGCCGAAGACTTCGATTTGCCGGAGCTGGTGCGCGCCAGCAAGTCGCGGATCAACGGGCTGCGGGTCAAGGTCAAGGGCGATGTGTTCCTGGCCGATATCGCGCCGCTGCAATCCTCCGAACACGATGACAGCGAAGCCATGGCCGGCGCGGTGTTGACCCTGCACCGCGCCGACCGGGTGGGCGAGCGTATCTACAATGTGCGCAAGCAGGAACTGCGCGGCTTCGACAGCATCTTCCAGAGTTCCAAGGTGATGGCCGCCGTGGTGCGCGAAGCCCGGCGCATGGCGCCGCTGGATGCACCTCTATTAATAGAAGGCGAAACCGGAACCGGCAAGGAGCTGCTGGCCCGTGCCTGTCACCTCGCCAGCCCGCGCGGCCAGTCGCCATTGATGGCGCTTAACTGTGCGGGCTTGCCTGAGTCGATGGCCGAGACCGAGCTGTTTGGCTACGGCCCCGGCGCGTTCGAAGGCGCACGGGCCGAAGGCAAGCTCGGGCTGCTGGAACTGACCGCGGGCGGTACGTTGTTTCTCGATGGAGTGGGGGAAATGAGTGCACGCCTGCAGGTAAAACTGCTGCGCTTTCTGCAGGACGGGTGCTTTCGTCGCGTCGGCAGCGATGAAGAGGTGTACCTCGACGTGCGGGTGATCTGCGCGACTCAGGTCGACTTGTCCGAACTATGCGCCCGTGGCGAATTTCGCCAGGACCTGTATCACCGCTTGAACGTACTGTCGCTGCATATCCCGCCCTTGCGCGAATGCCTGGACGGCCTCGGGCCATTGGTCGAGCACTTCCTCGATCAAGCCAGTCGGCAGATCGGTTGCCCACTGCCCAAATTGGCGCCTGCCGCGATGGACAAACTCAGCCACTATCACTGGCCGGGCAATGTGCGGCAGTTGGAAAACGTGCTGTTCCAGGCGGTTTCGCTGTGCGAGGGCGGGACGGTCAAGCTTGAGCATATTCGCTTGCCGGATTACGGCGTGCGCCAGCCGCTTGGTGATTTCTCGCTGGAAGGCGGGTTGGACGCCATCGTCGGGCGGTTTGAAAAGGCCGTGCTCGAAGCGCTGTATGCCGAGCATCCCAGCAGCCGGCAGCTGGGCAAGCGCCTGGACGTATCCCACACCACTATCGCCAACAAACTGCGTGACTACGAAATCCTCAAAGCTGGCAAATAACAACTGGCACAAATTGGTCCAAAACTGTGGGAGGGGGCTTGCTCCCGATAGCGGTGTGTCAGCCACAGAATGATGAACTGACCCACCGCCATCGGGAGCAAGCCCCCTCCCACATTGGATTTGTGTCGTCTACAAGGCCGAGGCTTGCCGTGAGCGGCAGTAGTCCGCCGTTTTTTCGACTCTCATCCACGCTCTAAATCTTGCCGCATACCCGCAAACCCCCGTCCCGCCTGCGCTTTAGCCACTTTTGAAAAGTTGGTTCGCAAATTGCTTAAGCCTCATCAGTACAGCGGTGGACGGCAAGCGTCCGTCAGAAAGAGGATAGAGCGTGGACAAGTACCTTTACGTGGCAATGACCGGCGCCAGCCAGAATGCTCTGGCGCAGAAGGCCCATGCCAACAATCTGGCGAACATTTCCACCAACGGTTTCCAGCGCGACCTGGAGCAGGCGCGGTCGATGCCGGTGTTCGGTGACAGCTTTCCGGCGCGGGCTTTCGCCCTGACCGAACGGCCGGCCACCGACTTCACTCCCGGGGCGATGATCGAAACCGGACGTGACCTGGACGTGGCCGTCAGCGGCGACGGCTGGATGGCCGTGCAAACCCCGGATGGCAGCGAAGCCTACGTGCGCAGCGCCAGCATGAACGTGGATGCGCTCGGTGTGCTGCGGGCCGGCAACGGTATGCCGATCATGGGCAACGGCGGCCCGATTGCCGTGCCGCCCCAGCAGAAAATCGAAGTGGGCGCCGACGGCACCATCAGCATCCGCGCCATGGGCGAAGGCCCGCGGGTGATGGCCGAAGTGGACCGGATCAAGCTGGTCCAGCCCGACCTCAAGAACATGAACAAAGGCTTGGATGGCACCATCCACACCAAGGATGGCAAGCCGGCCCAGGCCGATGCGAACGTCAAGCTGACCTCGGGCTTCCTGCAGGCGAGCAACGTCAATGCGGTTGAGGAAATGACCGCGGTACTGGCACTTTCCAAGCAGTTCGAGCTGCACATCAAGATGATGAACACCGCCAAAGAAGATGACCAGGCCATGACCCGCGTCTTGCAGATGAGCTAACAGCCTTACCTGGCTTTTAAATAAACAGCGCAGCACGGCGCCAACAAACAGGCGCACGAAGGAGAACAGCATGCTTCCGGCTCTATGGGTTGCCAAGACAGGCCTGTCCGCCCAGGACACTAACCTGACCACCATTTCCAACAACCTGGCGAACGTGTCGACCACGGGTTTCAAACGTGATCGCGCCGAATTCCAAGACTTGCTCTATCAGATCAAGCGCCAGCCAGGCGCCCAGTCGACCCAGGACAGCGAACTGCCGTCGGGCCTGCAACTGGGTACCGGTGTGCAGATCGTCGGCACCCAGAAAAACTTCAGCGCCGGTAACCTGCAACAGACCGGCCAGCCGCTGGACATGGCGATCAACGGCCGTGGCTTCTTCCAGATCCTGCAACCGGATGGCACTACGTCCTACACCCGTGACGGTACCTTCCACCTGGACTCCAACGGCCAGATCGTGACCGCCAATGGTTTTGCCCTGGAGCCAGCCGTGGTGGTGCCGGCAGACGCCAAGACCTTCACCGTCGGCAACGACGGCACCGTGTCCATCACCGTGGCCGGCAACCCTGCGTCGCAAGTGATCGGCAACCTGCAAACCGCCGACTTCATCAACCCGGCCGGCCTGCAGGCCATGGGCAACAACCTGTTCCTGGAAACCGCTTCCAGCGGCGCGCCGCAAATCGGCACCCCTGGTCTGAACGGTTTCGGCACCACGCTGCAAAGCACCCTGGAAACCTCCAACGTCAGCACGGTTGAGGAGATGGTCAACATGATCACCACCCAGCGCGCCTACGAGATGAACTCCAAGGTGATTTCCACCGCCGACCAGATGCTTTCGTTCGTAACGCAGAATCTGTAATCAGTCTATGGGGCGCCCTTGAAAGCGCCTGCAACACCGTGAGGTTAGGGTCATGAATCGCATTGTTTCTGTTCTGGCATTGAGTGGGATCGCCGTGCTTGCGGGCTGTGTCGCCCCGTCGCCGAAACCCAATGACCCGTACTACGCGCCGGTGTTGCCGCGCACGCCATTGCCGGCGGCAGCCAACAATGGCTCGATCTATCAGGCCGGGTTCGAGCAGAACCTGTACAGCGACCGCAAGGCGTTCCGGGTCGGTGACATCATCACCATCACCCTGAACGAGAAGACCCAGGCGAGCAAGAACGCCAACTCGCAGATCGGCAAGACCAGCAAGACCGGTATCGGCCTGACGTCGCTGTTCGGCGGCGGCCTGACCACCAATAACCCGTTGGGTGACGGTGACCTGAGCCTCAGTGCCGGCTACAGCGGCGACCGCGCCACCAACGGCAAGAGCGCGGCGGGGCAGGGCAACAGCCTGACCGGCTCGATCACCGTGACCGTGGCCGACGTGTTGCCCAACGGCATCATCGCCGTACGCGGTGAAAAGTGGATGACCCTCAATACCGGCGACGAGTTGGTGCGCATTGCCGGCATGGTGCGTGCCGATGATATTTCCACCGACAACACCGTGCCGTCGACGCGGATTGCCGATGCACGGATTACCTACTCGGGTACAGGTTCGTTTGCTGATGCAAGCCAGCCGGGCTGGTTCGACCGTTTCTTCCTTAGCCCGCTGTTCCCTTTCTAGGTGGCCATTTTGAACTTCAAGCAGTTGATGGCGGCGGTCGTGTTGCTGTGCCTGAGCGCTGTCGCCCAGGCTGAACGCCTGAAAGACATCGCCAGCATTTCCGGCGTGCGCAGTAACCAGTTGATCGGTTATGGCCTGGTGGTGGGGCTCAATGGCACGGGTGACCAGACCACCCAGACCCCGTTCACCCTGCAAACCTTCAACAACATGCTGTCGCAGTTCGGCATCAAGGTACCGCCAGGCTCGGGCAACGTGCAGCTGAAGAACGTCGCGGCGGTGTCGATCAGTGCCGATTTGCCGGCGTTCGCCAAGCCGGGGCAGGTGGTGGATATCACCGTGTCGTCCATGGGTAACTCCAAGAGCCTGCGTGGCGGTACGTTGCTGATGACGCCGCTCAAAGGTATCGACGGCAACGTCTACGCCATCGCCCAGGGCAACCTGGTGGTGGGCGGGTTCGACGCCGAGGGCCGCGACGGTTCGAAGATCACCGTCAACGTACCGTCGGCCGGGCGCATTCCCGGTGGCGCTACGGTTGAACGCACCGTGCCGAGTGGTTTCAACCAGGGCAACAGCCTGACCCTGAACCTCAACCGGTCCGACTTCACCACCGCCAAGCGCGTGGTCGACAAGATCAACGACATGCTCGGCCCAGGCGTCGCCCAGGCCATCGATGGCGGTTCGGTGCGTGTGACCGCGCCCTTGGACCCCAGCCAGCGCGTGGACTACCTGTCGATCCTGGAAAACCTGGAGGTCGACCCCGGCCAGGCAGTGGCCAAAGTCATCATCAACTCGCGCACCGGCACCATCGTGATCGGCCAGAACGTCAAGGTCTCGCCGGCGGCGGTGACCCACGGCAGCCTGACGGTGACCATTACCGAAGACCCGATTGTCAGCCAGCCGGGGCCGCTGTCCAACGGCCAGACGGCGGTAGTCCCGCGTTCGCGGGTCAATGCCCAGCAGGAAGCCAAGCCGATGTTCAAGTTCGGCCCCGGTACCACCCTGGACGAGATCGTCCGCGCGGTGAACCAAGTGGGCGCGGCCCCTGGCGACTTGATGGCGATCCTCGAAGCCCTGAAACAGGCCGGCGCTTTGCAAGCCGACCTGATCGTGATCTGAGGCCATGGTCATGGATATGCGCAAGAGCGGGATCAGCAGCACGGCGGACTCGGGGTCTTACTCCGACCTGAATCGGCTTAACCAGCTCAAGGTCGGCGCCGACAAGAACAGCGAAGGCAACATGCGCAAAGTCGCGCAGGAGTTCGAGTCGTTGTTCTTGAGCGAGATGCTCAAGTCCATGCGCTCGGCCACCGAGGCCCTGGGCAAGGACAACCCGATGAACACCCCGGCGGCCAAGCAGTACCAGGAAATGTACGACCAGCAATTGGCGGTGTCGATGTCCCGCGAAGGCGGTGGTATCGGCCTGGCCGACGTGCTGATGCGCCAGATGCAGAAGAACAAACCGGTGGACGCCCAGGCGGCCACCTTGCAGGGCCCGGCAGCCGATGCCCCGGCGAAAAAAGCCGACGTGCCGACGGAAATCGCCGCCGGCACCCAGGCGCAAGGCCCGTTGGGTCGCTCCAACGGCCAGCGCCCGTTGTGGGCCTACCGTGTGGCGGTGCCCGAAGGCGCCAGTGCGCATGCCAACGATATGGAGCTGATGAACCAGCGGCGTATCGCCTTGCCAAGCAAGCTGACCGACCGCCTGCTCGCGGGCATCGTGCCGAGCACGCCGGTCGCTGCGCAAACCACCAGCGCGCCACTGCGCAACAGTGCTGCCGACGACAACGTGGTCAACAGCAGCGCCCGCAGCGTCGCCGTGCCGAGCGGCAAGATGCAGGTCTACGGCCGCGCCATCGCCCAGCCACCGCTGGCGCCGGCGAAAAAAGCCTTCAGCTCGCAGGATGAATTCGTCGCCACCATGCTGCCGATGGCCAAGGCCGCCGCCGCGCGTATCGGTATCGATCCGAAGTACCTGGTGGCCCAGGCCGCCCTGGAAACCGGTTGGGGCAAATCAGTGATGCGCGCCGAGGATGGCAGCAGCAGCCACAACCTGTTCGGCATCAAGGCCGGCCAGAGCTGGCAGGGCGGCCAGGCGCGTGCGATCACCAGCGAGTTTCGCGACGGCGCGATGGTCAAGGAGACGGCGCAGTTCCGCTCCTACAGCTCCTATCAGGACAGCTTCCATGACCTCGTGACCCTGCTGCAAAGCAATGATCGCTATAAAGAAGTTGTGAAATCAGCCGATAACCCGGAACAGTTTGTACGCGAGTTGCAAAAGGCCGGTTATGCAACTGATCCGGCCTATGCCAGCAAGATTTCGCAGATCGCCAAAAACATGAACAGTTACCAGAACTACGCTGCCGCTGGCGCAACCACACATTTATAAGGTCTGAACCATGAGTTTGCTCAGTATCGGGATGTCAGGGCTCAATGCCGCTCAAGGATCGTTGTCGGTCTTGAGTAATAACATCGCCAACGCCAACACCTCGGGTTATTCGCGTCAGCAGACCACGCAGAATGCCAATGCCAACAACCCTTACGGCGGCGTGTACATCGGCAGCGGCACGACCCTGGCCGATGTGCGCCGGGTGTATAACGAATTCCTCGACGCGGCCTACCAGAACAGCACGGCGCTCAACAACGACGCCAAGGCCTATTCCAGCCAGGCCAGCGCCATCGACAAAACCCTGTCGGACAAGACCACCGGCATGTCTTCGGTACTCAGCGCGTTCTTCGCCGCTGTGCAGACTTCGGCGGCCAACCCCAGCGATGTGTCCGCCCGGCAAGTGCTGCTGACCAGCGCCCAGACCCTGAGCAACCGTTTCAACTCGATCTCCAGCCAATTGAATGAGCAGAAAGAGTCGATCAACGGGCAGTTGGTGACCATGAGCGATCAGGTCAACCAGTTGACCTCCTCGATTGCTTCCCTCAACAAGCAAATCACCCTGGCCCAAGGCTCCAGCAACAGCGCCCCGGCCAACCTGCTGGATGCGCGTAACGAGGCAGTGCGTTCGCTCAATGAACTGGTCGGCGTGACCACCAGCGAAAAGAACGGCGTGTTCAGCGTCAGCACCGGCACCGGCCAATCCCTGGTATTGGGCGATCAGTCCAACACGATCTCGGCGGTATCGAGCAGCAGTGATCCAAGCCAGTACACCATCCAGCTCAATGCCGGCGGCGGTACGGCTATCGACCTGGGCAACGTGCTCAGTGGCGGCAGCATTGGCGGTTTGTTGCGTTATCGCAGCGACGCCCTGATGCCGGCCATCAATGACCTGGGGCGCATCGCCCTGGCGACCGCCGATACCGTCAACAGCCAACTGGGCCAGGGCCTGGACCTGAACGGTGACTTCGGTTCGTCGCTGTTCAAGGACATCAACAGCGCGGCCGCGATTGCCCAGCGCAGTCAGGGCTCGATGGGCAACAGCACTGGCTCCGGCAACTTGAACGTGAGCATCAGCGACACCAGCAAGCTGTCGACCTACGACTATAAAGTCACCTTTACCAGCGGCAACAACTACACCGTGGTGCGTTCCGACGGCAAAGCCATGGGCGCGTTCGACACCACGACCACGCCGCCACCGGTGATCGACGGCTTCACGCTGGCCCTGGATGGCAAGGGGCCGATTGCGGCGGGCGACAGTTTCAAAGTCAGCCCAACGGCCACGGGCGCGGCAACCATCGGCACCGCGTTGACCGACGCCAATAAAATCGCGTTCGCCGGGCCATTGCTGGGCGAGGGCAGCAAGACCAACCAGGGCACCGGCACCTTTACCCCGCCGACCCTGACCCTGCCGATCGATATTCATGGTGGTGCCGACACCGCGCAATTGCGTACCGGCATTGAACATTCGATGCCGGTAAAGATGGTGTTCGGCAAGCCTGCGGCTGATGGCACCCAGGGCTACACGCTCAACGATGCCCAGGGTAACTCGATCGGCACCGGCACCATCGTGCCGGGCCAGGGCAACAAGATCACCGTCGACGTACCGATGCGCGATGCCAACGGCACGCTGCTGGTGCCGGCCAAGAGCTTCAAGTTCGATACCACCGTCGCCGGTGCGCCCGCTGCGGGCGACAGCACTACGTTTTCCTTCAACGCCTCGGGCAAATCGGATAACCGTAACGCCCAGGCCCTGCTCGACCTGCAGACCAAAACTACAGTCGGCCTGTCCGACGGCACTGGCGGCGGCTTGAGCCTGGTGGCGGCCAACAGCCGCCTGGTCTCGACCGTGGGCGCCAAGGCCGCTTCGGCCAATACCGACACTACCGCCACCGGCGCCTTGCTCAAGGCCAACCAGGACGCGCGCAACTCGGTGTCCCAGGTCAACCTGGATGAAGAGGCGGGCGACATGATCAAGTTCCAGCAGTACTACACCGCGTCGTCGCAGATCATCAAGGCTGCGCAAGAAACCTTCAGCACGCTGATCAATAGTCTTTAAGGGAGTCTGGGACGATGCGTATTTCTACCGCTCAATATTTCGAAACCAGTTCCGCCAAGTATTCGGATAACTACTCCAGCGTGGTGAAGGCGCAGGATCAGGCCAGCTCTGGCGTACGCGTGCAAACCGCAGCGGATGACCCGGTGGCGGCGGCACGGTTGTTGTTGCTGCAACAACAGAAAGACATGTTGGGGCAGTTCAACGGCAACATCACCAGTTTGAAGAACTCGCTGACCAATGAGGAAAGCGTGCTGGACGCGATCAGTGACGCCATGCAGCGCGCCACTCAATTGGCCCTGCGTGCCGGTGGTTCGGTCAGCGACGCTGATCGGCGATCGATCGCCAGCGAAGTAGGCGCCATTGAAGACCAGGTGCTGGGCCTGCTTAACAGCAAGGACTCCTCCGGCAATTACCTGTTTTCCGGCTCCAAGACCCAGACGCCGCCCTACACCCGTAACAATGACGGTACCTACAGCTATCAGGGCGACGAAACTCCGCTGAGCCTGCAGGTTTCCAATACGCTGACGGTCAGCGCCGGTGATACCGGTAAAACCATCCTGGAAGGCGCAGCCAATTCCAGCCGTACCCAGGCCGTTTGGCAAGCGCCAGTGCCGCAGACGGTGCCGCCGACGGTCAACGACAACAAAGTTGCGTTATCGGCCGGGCTGGTGACGTCGAGCTCCGATTATTCGAACACGTTTGCCGATGGCCAGCCCTACAAGCTGACCTTCACCAGCAGCACCCAATACAAAGTGGCCGATAAGAACGGCAATGACGTGACCTCGGAGATCCCTGGCAACGGCACGTTCGACGCCACCAAGGAAGGCAGTTCGAGCGTGGCGTTGCGCGGGGTGAAGTTCGACATCACCTTGAATCTGGGGGATGTCGCGCCAGGCGCCAACTCCGACGCACTGGTCAAGGATCGGTCCTTCAGCCTTGAAGCCAAACCAGACACGTTCAGTGTTTCGCGTACGCCGAGCAATGCGTCCACGGTGCAATTGACAGGCGCCCGCGTATCCAATCAGGCGAACTACGCCAGCACCTTCCCGACCAACAGCGGGGCGCTGATCAAGTTCACCAGTGCGACCGCCTATGAGGTATACGCCCAGCCTTTCACGACCGACAGCAAGGCCATCGCGACCGGCGATACCGGCGGGGGCACCACGGTAACTGCTGCGGGTGTGACCTTTGATGTCAGCGCCGGGCCACCGCAGCCGGGTGATCAGTTTGCCGTGGGGGCCAATACCCAGAAAACCCAGAATGCGCTGGACACCCTCGGTCAATTGCGCAAAGCCCTGGAGTTGCCGGCGGACGGTAATCCCGCAGCGACGATAAAGCTCAAGGACGTGCTGGATGCGTCCATCAGCAACCTCGCCAATTCGAGTTCGCAGATCACTAATGTCCGCGGTTCCATCGGTGCGCGGGAAAACGCACTGGACATCCAGGCCAGTGAAAACACCAGTGTGGGTATCGCCAATACCAGCACCATGAGTGACTTGGCCAATATCGACATGGGCGAGGCGGCGATCAATCTAACGCTGCAGCAAACCATGCTGCAGGCTTCGCAACTGGCCTTCGTTAAAATTTCCCAGTTGAGCTTGTTCAACAAGATGTGATTTCAGGCGGTAGATCAGCGGCTCATCCCGGAAACGGGCTGGGCCGTTGTCATTTTTGCAGCCGACGTGTTTACAGATTTCGCACCGATGCATGGAAATTGAGTGACCTGTGAGTCATAAAGCGCATCTTCACTGTATTGTGTAAAAAGGATAAGTCGCCTTGCCGTCGTTACTGCGCGGCTTTCAGCGAATTTTTTATGGGGTTATCCCCTTTATTGTCAGCACTTCGGGCACAGACACCCGGGGTGTCTCCAGCTATTTAGTATTGGGAAGCCACAATGATTGGCATAAAAAGCATCGCCAGTTACGTGCCGGCGGACGGTATCGATAACTACGCCCAGGGTGCCAAATTCGCCAAGGATGAAGAGTTCATCATTGGCAAGATCGGTTCGGCGTTCCTGCCACGCAAGGAAGCCACGCAGGAAACCTCCGATCTGTGTGTCGAGGCGGTCAACGCTTTGTTTGCCAACAACCCGGACTTGAAGCGTGAGTCCATCGACGCCGTCATTGTGGTCACGCAGAACGGCGATGAAGAAGGGCTGCCCCACACCGCAGCTATCGTCCAGGACAAACTGGGTCTGCCAACCCACGTGGCTGCCTTCGATATTTCCCTGGGCTGTTCCGGTTACGTGTACGGCATCTACGCGATGAAGGGCTTCATGGAAGCCACCGGCCTGAAAAACGGCCTGCTGATCACCTCCGACCCGTATTCGAAGATCGTCGACCCGGAAGACCGCAACACCACCATGCTCTTCGGCGACGCCGCCACCGCCACCTGGATGGGCGAAGACGCGCCGTGGTTGCTGGGCAAATCCAAGTTCGGCACCGACGGTTCCGGTGCGCCGCACCTGAAGGTCAGCGATGGTGTGTTCTTCATGAACGGCCGCCAGGTCTTCAACTTCGCCTTGCTCAAGGTGCCGGCGCATCTGCACGAGCTGCTCGACGAGTCGGACCTCAAGGCCGATGACATCGATGCGTTCTGCATTCACCAGGGCAGTGCGGCGATTGTCGACGCCGTGGCGCGCCGTTTTGAAGATGCGCCAGTGGACAAGTTCATCAAGGACATGGTCGAGACCGGCAATACCGTGTCATCGAGCATTCCGTTGCTGCTGGAAAAGCACGTGATGGACGCCACCTGGAAGCGCGTGGCGATCAGTGGGTTTGGCGTGGGCCTGTCCTGGGGCTCGGCAATTCTGTATCGCCCATGACCTTTTAAGGGCGCACGAAAAAACGCCGATGATCGAAAGATCATCGGCGTTTTTTATTTGGCGCCAGAAAAACCAATAAACCCTGGGTTTTTGGCAGTGGTAAGCCCTTGAAATGCAAGGGCTGGCACAGGGCTAGTAAAAAAAATCAAAAAAACCCTCAAGCAACCGGCTACCACGACGATAACTATTACGTAGGTTCTCAGGCCACACCCGGCGGTTGCCAGGGCCGGAAGCCGCAGTATCCATCCATCGAGGATTTCGTCATGGCTTTAACAGTAAACACCAACATTGCTTCGATCACTACTCAGGGCAACCTGAACAAAGCTGGCGGCGCCCTGGCCACTTCCATGCAGCGCCTGTCTTCCGGCCTGCGTATCAACAGCGCTAAAGACGACGCAGCTGGCCTGGGTATCTCCAACCGTATGACCAGCCAGATCAACGGCCTGGGTCAAGCAGTGAAGAACGCCAACGATGGTATCTCCATCGCGCAAACCGCTGAAGGCGCAATGCAGGCTTCGACCGACATTCTGCAAAAAATGCGTACCCTGGCCCTGTCTTCGGCTACCGGCTCCCTGAGCACCGACGACCGTAAGTCGAACAACGACGAATACCAGGCTCTGACTTCGGAACTGACCCGTATCTCGCAAACCACCACTTTCGGTGGCCAGAAGCTGCTGGACGGTTCGTACGGTACCAAAGCTATTCAGGTTGGCGCCAACGCTAACGAAACCATCAACCTGAGCCTGGACAACGTTGCAGCCAACAACATTGGTTCGCAGCAGATCAAAAGCTTGGGCGTCGCTCCAGGTGCTGGTGTTGCAGGTGGCGACATTGCTGTCACCGGTAACGGCGAGACCAAAACCGTCAACATCGGCGCTGCTGCTTCCGCCAAAACCATCGCTGCACAGCTCAATGGCGCCGTCGGTGGCCTGAGCGCTACTGCCAGCACCGAAGCTCAGTTCACTGTTGCTGCAGGCGCAGCGGCTGCTCCAGCTTCGTTCACCATGACCGTTGGCGGCCAAGCCACCACGTTCATTGGCGTATCCAGCACTGCCAACCTGGCTGACCAACTGAAGTCGAACTCCGCCAAACTGGGTATCAGCGTTAACTACGACGAATCCAAAGGCACACTGTCGGTTAAATCCGATACCGGTGAAAACCTTGCATTCAGCGCTTCGACCGCTGCCGGCACCATCACCGTTGCCACCAAAGATGGCGCAGGCGCTTACGGTACCGGTGTTGCCCTGGCCGATGGCATTATCGCTACCGGTGCTGTGACCTTGAACTCTTCCAAGGGCTACTCCCTGGAAGGTGCCGGTGTGACTGGAGTGTTCGGTGCTGCGACTTCCGCTGCCTCGGCCAAGACCTCCGTATCGCAGACCGACGTGACCGACGCCACCAAGGCTCAGAACGCCGTTTCCGTGATCGACCAGGCTATCGCTACCATCTCCAGCTCCCGTTCGGGCCTGGGCGCTGTACAGAACCGTCTGACCAGCACTGTAGACAACCTGTCCAACATCCAGAAAAACACCACCGCTGCTCGTAGCACCATCCAGGACGTCGACTTCGCTTCCGAAGCCGCTGAACTGACCAAGCAGCAAACCCTGCAGTCGGCTTCCACTGCGATCCTGTCGCAGGCTAACCAGCTGCCATCCGCTGTACTGAAGCTGCTTCAGTAATTACGGCGCTTGGTAACTGACGGAAGGGCGCGTTTACGTGCCCTTTCGTCTTTTCCAGTCAGAGGAGATTGGACATGGACATGAGTGTGAAGCTGAACCAGTCTTATCCGCCGCAGGCCGTTCAAGCCTCCATGGCGCCTGTGGTTGCCGACAAAGACAAGAGCAAGGTTGAGCTGGCCGCGCCAGCCGCAGATAAGTCCCAAAAGGGCGATCTGGAAAAAGCGGTCACTGATATTAAAGAATTCGTACAAGCGGCCCAGCGCAACCTGGACTTTTCCATTGATGATTCCACCCATAGGGTCGTGGTCAAGGTTATTGCCACCGATACCGGTGAAGTAATCCGCCAGATCCCTTCGGAAACGGCCTTGAAGCTGGCGCAAAGCTTGTCCAGCGCCAGCCACGTGTTGTTTGACGACAAAGTTTGAGCTGGCATGATACTTGTTGCTGTTAGGGCTTGAAGCGAAAGTCGTCAAGATAACGGCAGCCACCGTAATAGGAGAAAGATGATGGCGGGTACAACGATTACTGGCGTGGGGTCGGGCTTCGACACCCAGGCGCTTGTGAAATCCCTGGTGGATGGCGAGCGCGCGCCAAAGCAGGCGCAGATCAACCTCCAGTCGCAGAAGGCCACCACTCAGCTTTCGTCGATCGGCAAGATCCAGGCTGCCCTGGACGCCTTTCGCGGTGCGCTGACCAGCATGAGCACCGACAACAGCTTTACTGGCTTGACCGGCACTTCGTCGGATGAAAAGGTCGCCACCATGACGGCCAACCCAGGCGCCGCCAGCGGTAGCTTCTCGCTGGTGGTCAATCAGTTGGCGACCCCTTCGAAGCTGTCGACCAAAAGTTTTGCCGGTGGCCAGTCTACGGTCGTGAATAATACCAACAGCCCGACGAAGCTGACGATCACCCAATCGGGCAAGAACTTCGACCTTAGCGTGCCGGCGGGTGCGACCCTGCAACAGGTTCGTGACTCGATCAACTCACAGTTCGGCACTGCCGGCCTGAGTGCTAACATCCTGACTGACTCCAACGGTTCGCGCCTGATCCTGACCTCCACCAATGCCGGGGTCGGTTCGGATTTGACCATGTCGGGTGACTCGGGGGTGGACACCGGCTACACCGTGGTGACTCCGCCTCAGAATGCCAAGTACACCATCGATGGTATTGCTGCCGAATCCAAGACCAACAGCATTACCGATGCGGTGAGCGGGGTGAGTATCAAGCTGCTCACCGTTTCGCCTACCGTTATTGCCAACGATCCGAATAAAGACAATCCGGTTCGTACGGCCCTGACCATTTCCGTGTCTACCAGCGCCACCTCCCTGAAATCCGGAGTCAAGGGTTTCGTCGACACCTATAACGCGTTGCTCAAGGCCATGAACGCCGAGACCAAGGTGACCAAGGATGCCGCCGGTAACTCCATCGCGGCGACCCTGACCGGCGATTCGACCATGCGCACCTTGCAGGGAGCGATCCGCAACGAGTTCAACGCGCTGTCCGGTAACGGCACCTTAAAGTCCCTGGCGCAGTTTGGCATCACGACCGACCAGAATACCGGTGCATTGAGCATCGACAGCAAGCAGTGGGACAAGGCGGTGCTGAGCAATCCCGCTGACATCAACAGTATCTTCAGTGGCAAGACCGGCCTGCTGGCGCGCCTGACGGCTGCGACCGACGCCTATGCCAAGCCCACCACCGGGATCCTGGCGACGCGCACCACATCGCTGGCCGACAGCCTCAAGGATCTGACCAAGCAACAGACCAGCCTGGATGAGCGCCTGACCACCCTGCAAGACGCGCTGACCCGTAAATACACCGCCATGGATACGCTGGTGGCGCAGTTGCGCCAGCAGAGCAACAGCATCCTCGGTACGCTCAATGCGATCAGTAAGTCGCAAAGCAGCGACGACTAATTGAATGCGCATGAAAAGGCCCGGGTCCGTTGACCTGGGCTTTGTTTTTTCCAAGGCCGGCGGGTTAAAGTTTTTTGCGATCCAGTCGACATAATGGTTACTGCAACCCTTACCGCTGTTGCCTGTCACGAGGTAGAAACATGAATCCCATGAGAGCCCTTCGCCAATACCAGAAGGTCAATTCCCATGCCCAGATTTCTGAAGCCAGCCCGCATCGCCTGGTGCAGATGCTGATGGAAGGCGGGCTGGACCGTATGGCGCAAGCCAAGGGCGCACTGGCGCGGGGTGATATTGCGCAGAAAGGCCTGATGCTGGGTAAGGCTGCCGACATCCTGATAGGTTTGCGTGACGGCCTGGATGCGGAA
Source organism: Pseudomonas sp. R11-23-07 (assembly GCF_003852295.1). NCBI lineage: Bacteria > Pseudomonadati > Pseudomonadota > Gammaproteobacteria > Pseudomonadales > Pseudomonadaceae > Pseudomonas > Pseudomonas sp. R11-23-07. The sequence goes on along the minus strand of NZ_CP027761.1, from coordinate 3,874,671 downwards.
AAAAGCGACAACAAGGAATACGTTCAGCAATTGGAAGGCTTGTATGTCTATATGACCAATCGCTTGATGGAAGCCAATCTGCACAATGACGCCGACATGATCGACGAAGTCGCGCGTCTGCTGATTACCGTGAAAGAAGGCTGGGATGCCATCGCCGCGCCCCAGGGCGCCGCACAATAAGGCCATCGCGCCTTGAGGAAATCGTCATGAGCCACGCACTGCAACGCATTGATGAAACCCGTGAAGCCCTGGTCGATGCACTGGCTGCGCGCAACTGGGACGCCATTGGCGAGCTGGACCTGGGCTGTCGCAACGTGATCGATAACGTGCTCAGCGAAGCGCCGGTGGACGAGGATGCGTTGCGAGAAAAGCTGGAGGCGCTGTTGGCGGTGTACCAGCAGTTGCTCGAGGTGACGACCGGCGAGCGCCAGGCGATTTTCGAAGAGATGTCACAGATCAACCAAGCGAAAAGTGCGTCAAAGGTTTACCATCTGTTCGGCTGATAGGGGCGCGGTTGGTCCGAACGGCGCGTCATATATTTGACTGTGCCAGCATTTTTGACTTAACTAGTGCTGTTTTCAGATTTCAGACGTCTAGTAGAAGATAAGTCTTACAGACGTCTTGATTGCCTTCATTCCGGGGCAGGAAGTTTTACTAGGGAAGTTGCTATTGCATGTGGCGTGAAACCAAAATTCTGCTGATCGATGACGATAGCGTCCGCCGCCGCGATTTAGCGGTGATTTTAAATTTTCTCGGTGAAGAAAATTTGCCCTGCGGTAGCCATGATTGGCAGCAGGCGGTCAGCTCGTTGGCGTCGAGCCGTGAAGTCATTTGTGTGCTGATCGGGACGGTAAACGCTCCTGGCGCTGTTTTGGGCTTGTTAAAGACACTGTCAACCTGGGATGAGTTCCTTCCCGTGTTGCTGATGGGCGATATTTCTTCCGTCGACCTGCCTGAAGACCAGCGCCGCCGGGTACTTTCCACCCTGGAAATGCCCCCCAGCTACAGCAAGCTGCTCGACTCCCTGCACCGCGCCCAGGTCTATCGCGAGATGTATGACCAGGCCCGCGAGCGCGGCCGTCACCGTGAACCCAACCTGTTCCGCAGCCTCGTCGGCACCAGCCGGGCGATCCAGCACGTGCGCCAGATGATGCAGCAAGTGGCTGACACCGACGCCAGCGTGCTGATCCTGGGCGAGTCGGGCACCGGCAAGGAAGTGGTCGCGCGCAACCTGCATTACCATTCCAAACGTCGCGACGGGCCGTTCGTGCCGGTCAACTGCGGGGCCATCCCGGCAGAGCTGTTGGAAAGCGAATTGTTCGGCCACGAGAAGGGCGCCTTTACCGGCGCGATCACCAGTCGTGCCGGGCGCTTCGAACTGGCCAATGGCGGCACGCTGTTTCTCGACGAAATCGGCGATATGCCGCTGCCAATGCAGGTCAAGCTGCTGCGCGTGTTGCAGGAGCGTACCTTCGAGCGCGTGGGCAGCAACAAGACCCAGAGCGTGGATGTGCGCATCATTGCCGCGACCCACAAGAACCTCGAAAGCATGATCGAGGTCGGCAGCTTCCGCGAAGACTTGTATTACCGCCTCAACGTATTCCCCATCGAGATGGCGCCGCTGCGTGAGCGTGTGGAAGACATCCCGTTGTTGATGAACGAATTGATCTCGCGCATGGAGCACGAAAAACGCGGCTCCATCCGTTTCAACTCCGCCGCGATCATGTCGCTGTGCCGTCACGGCTGGCCGGGCAACGTCCGTGAGCTGGCCAACCTGGTGGAGCGCATGGCGATCATGCACCCCTATGGTGTGATCGGCGTGGTCGAATTGCCGAAGAAATTCCGCTACGTCGACGATGAAGACGAGCAACTGGTCGACAGCCTGCGCAGTGACATGGAAGAGCGCGTGGCGATCAACGGCCACGCGCCGGACTTCGGTGCCACGGCCATGCTGCCGCCCGAAGGCCTTGATCTGAAGGACTACCTCGGCAACCTGGAACAAGGCCTGATCCAGCAGGCCCTGGACGACGCCAACGGCATCGTCGCGCGTGCCGCCGAGCGCCTGCGTATCCGTCGCACCACCCTGGTGGAAAAGATGCGCAAGTACGGTATGAGCCGCAAAGAGGGCGATGAACAGGCGGATGATTGACGCCTGTTTTTCAACCGATTGATTCTTAGGTAGTTTTTTTTCGGCACGGGTATTGCTACAGCCCTCGCAACGTTCCGTTTAACTGACGGTCAGCCAAGCGAGAGAGCATGATGCCCCACGCCGCCCAACTATCTCCGGCCCCTGCCATCCAGGGGCTGGTTTCGCCTGTAGAGCCGCCGACCCGCCAGGGTCTTGAACAGGCGTTCTCGCAGTTCAACCAGATGTCGAGCCAGCTGACCGATTCCTACAGTCTGCTTGAAGCCCGGGTGTCCGAGCTTAAAGGCGAACTCGCGGTGGTCAGCGCCCAGCGCATGCAGGAACTGGCCGAAAAAGAGCGCCTGGCCAACCGCCTGCAGAATCTGCTTTCGCTGTTGCCCGGTGGCGTGATCGTCATCGATGACCAGGGCCGTGTGCGCGAAGCCAACCCGGCGGCCTGCGACTTGCTCGGCCTGCCGCTGGAAGGCGAGCTGTGGCGCCACGTCATCACCCGCTGCTTCGCGCCGCGTGAGGATGACGGCCACGAAGTGTCCCTTAAAGACGGGCGCCGCCTGTCCATCGCCACCCGCTCCCTGGATGCTGAACCGGGCCAATTGGTGCTGCTCAACGATTTGACAGAAACCCGTCATCTGCAAGACCAACTGGCGCGGCATGAGCGGTTGTCGTCGTTGGGGCGGATGGTCGCGTCCCTCGCGCATCAGATCCGTACGCCGTTGTCGGCGGCGTTGATCTACGCCAGTCATTTGACTGATGAGCAGTTGCCGGCGGCCACCCACCAGCGTTTTGCCGGGCGTCTCAAGGAGCGCCTGCACGAGCTGGAACATCAGGTGCGCGACATGCTGGTGTTTGCCCGTGGCGAATTGCCGTTGACCGACCGCCTGACCCCGGCCGGTTTGATGCAGGCCCTGCAAGCGGCAGCCGCTACGCATATCCAGGGCGCCAGCCTGCGCTGGCAGTGCGACAGCCACCAGGGCGAGTTGCTGTGCAACCGTGACACCCTGGTCGGCGCGCTGCTCAACCTGATCGAAAACGCCACCCAGGCCAGTGGCCCCGGTGCACGCCTCAAGGTGCACCTGTATCGCCGCGAGCAAACCCTGCGCCTGTGCATCAGCGACAGCGGCAGCGGTATCGCGCCGGCCGTGCTGCAGCGCCTGGGCGAACCTTTTTTCACCACCAAGACCAACGGCACCGGCCTCGGCCTGACCGTGGTCAAGGCAGTGGCCCGTGCGCATCAGGGAGAATTGCAGTTGCGCTCCCGGTTGGGGCGCGGCACCTGTGCATTGATGACCTTGCCGCTGTTTTCCAGCGCGGCGAGCGCGGAGTAAAAGGATCATGGCTATCAAGGTTTTATTGGTTGAAGACGATCGCGCCCTGCGTGAAGCATTGGCTGACACGCTGCTGTTGGCGGGCCATGACTACCGCGCGGTCGGCTCTGCCGAGGAGGCCTTGGAGGCGGTGCAGCAGGAGGCGTTCAGCCTGGTGGTCAGCGATGTGAACATGCCCGGCATGGACGGCCACCAGTTGCTCGGCCTGCTGCGCGCACGCCAGCCGCAATTGCCGGTGCTGCTGATGACCGCCCATGGCGCCGTGGAGCGGGCCGTGGACGCCATGCGCCAGGGGGCGGCGGATTATCTGGTCAAACCGTTCGAGCCCAAGGCGCTGATCGAACTGGTCGCCCGGCATGCCCTGGGCGTCATCTCGGCGGTGGCGGGTGAGGGCCCGATCGCCTTCGAACCGGCCAGCGCGCAATTGCTGGAATTGGCGGCCCGTGTGGCACGCAGCGATTCCACGGTGTTGATTTCCGGCGAGTCCGGCACCGGCAAGGAAGTGCTGGCGCGCTATATCCACCAGCAATCCAGCCGTGCCCAGCAGCCGTTTATCGCGATCAACTGCGCGGCGATCCCGGACAACATGCTCGAAGCCACCCTGTTCGGCCATGAGAAGGGCTCGTTCACAGGGGCTATCGCGGCCCAGGCCGGCAAGTTCGAACAGGCCGATGGCGGCACCATTCTGCTCGACGAAATTTCGGAAATGCCCCTGGGCCTGCAAGCCAAGTTGCTGCGCGTGTTGCAGGAGCGCGAAGTAGAGCGGGTGGGCGCACGCAAGCCGATCCAGCTGGACATCCGCGTGGTCGCTACCACCAACCGCGACTTGGCGGGCGAAGTGGCGGCGGGGCGCTTTCGCGAAGACTTGTTCTATCGCCTGTCGGTGTTCCCGCTGGCCTGGCGCCCGTTGCGCGAACGCCCGGCCGATATCATTCCCCTGGCCGAGCGCCTGCTGAACAACCACGTCAAAAAAATGAAACACGCCCAGGCGCGGCTGTCGGCCGAGGCCCAGGCCTGCCTGGTCGCTTACCCCTGGCCGGGGAATGTGCGCGAACTGGACAATGCGATCCAGCGCGCGCTGATCCTGCAGCAAGGCGGCTTGATCCAGCCCCAGGATTTCTGCCTGGCCATGGGCAATGGCGTGGCGCCGTTGCCGAGCCTGGCGCCGGCACCGGTGCTTGCCGAAGCCGAATCGGCCGGCGCCTTGGGCGATGACCTGCGCCGGCGCGAATTCCAGATGATCATCGACACCCTGCGCGCCGAGCGCGGCCGCCGCAAAGAAGCGGCCGAGCGCCTCGGCATCAGCCCGCGCACCCTGCGCTACAAGCTGGCGCAGATGCGCGACGCGGGCATGGATGTGGAAGCGTATCTTTTCGCCACCTGAGCAAAGCCTAGGCTGACAGGGTTTGTCGGCTTTTCTTACGAGTCGCAACGAAGCTGGCACCCTTGTTGCACCTCCCCTGGTAACCGCTGCGTAGTGTCAAAAAATTGCGGGTCGTCGGAGAGAGAAGGTCATGAGCCAGGGTATTGAGTTCAATCGGTTGATGTTGGATATGCGCTCCATGCAAATGGATGCCATGGCTCAACCGAAATCTGTCGCGCCAGCGCCGGAATTGGGCCAAAGCAGTTTTGCCGACATGCTCGGTCAGGCAATCAATAAAGTCAGTGATACCCAGCAGGCGTCCAGCCAGTTGGCGACCGCGTTCGAGATCGGTAAAAGCGGCGTGGACCTCACCGATGTGATGGTCGCCTCGCAAAAGGCCAGTGTTTCCTTCCAGGCCTTGACCCAAGTGCGTAATAAGCTGGTTCAGGCTTACCAAGACATCATGCAGATGCCGGTTTAAGGGCGAGATTTAAGTCATGGCAGAAGCAGTCGTGGACAACGTACCCGCCAAGACAGACGGCAAGCCGCCGCTGTTTGGCCTGTCGTTCCTGGAAAACCTCTCGGAAATGACCATGTTGCGTCAGGTGGGCCTGATGGTCGGCCTGGCTGCCAGCGTGGCGATTGGTTTTGCCGTGGTGTTGTGGTCGCAGCAGCCTGATTACCGGCCGCTGTACGGCAGCCTGGCGGGCATGGATTCCAAGCAGATCATGGAAACCCTCGCCGCCGCCGACATCGCCTACACCGTGGAGCCCAACTCCGGTGCCTTGCTGGTCAAGGCCGACGATGTGGCGCGTGCGCGGATGAAACTGGCGGCCGCCGGCGTCACGCCGTCCGACAGCAATATCGGCTTTGAAATTCTCGACAAGGACCAGGGCCTGGGCACCAGCCAGTTCATGGAAGCCACCCGCTACCGTCGCGGCCTGGAAGGCGAACTGGCGCGGACCATTTCCAGCCTGAACAACGTCAAGGGTGCCCGCGTACACCTGGCCATCCCGAAAAGCTCGGTGTTCGTGCGTGACGAACGCAAGCCGAGTGCCTCGGTATTGGTCGAACTGTTTTCCGGCCGCTCCCTGGAGCCTGGCCAGGTATTGGCGATCGTCAACCTGGTGGCCACCAGCGTGCCGGAGTTGAGCAAGTCGCAGATCACCGTGGTCGACCAGAAGGGCAACCTGCTGTCCGACATGGCCGAAAACTCCGCGCTGACCCAGGCCGGCAAGCAGTTCGACTACAGCCGTCGCATGGAAAGCATGCTCACCCAGCGCGTGCATAACATCCTGCAGCCGGTGCTGGGCAACGACCGCTACAAGGCTGAAGTGTCCGCCGACGTGGACTTCAGCGCCGTCGAATCGACGTCCGAACAATTCAATCCGGACCAGCCCGCCCTGCGCAGCGAGCAGTCCACCAGCGAACAACGCACCGCCAGCAACGGCCCGCAAGGTGTACCGGGGGCCCTGAGCAACCAGCCACCGGCACCGGCTTCCGCCCCGCAAACCACCGGTGGCGCCGCTGCCACCGCTGGTGCGATTGCAGCCGGCCAACCGCTGCTGGACGCCAACGGCCAGCAGATCATGGACCCGGCCACCGGCCAGCCGATGCTCGCGCCGTACCCGGCGGACAAGCGTAACCAGTCCACCAAGAACTTCGAGCTCGACCGCTCCATCAGCCACACCAAGCAGCAGCAGGGCAAGGTCAATCGCCTGTCGGTGTCGGTGGTGGTCGATGACCAGGTCAAGGTCAACGCCGCTGACGGTGCCGTTACCCGTGCGCCATGGAGTGCCGACGAATTGGCGCGCTTTACCCGCCTGGTGCAGGACGCCGTCGGCTTCGACGCCAGCCGTGGCGACAGTGTCAGCGTAATCAACATGCCGTTCTCCGCCGAGCGCGGCGAAGTGATCGCCGACCCGGCGTTCTACACCCAGCCGTGGTTCTGGGACATCGTCAAGCAAGTGCTGGGGGTGTTGTTCATCCTGGTGCTGGTATTTGGTGTGCTGCGGCCGGTACTCAACAACATCACCGGGCATGGCAAGAAACAACTGGCCTTGGCCGGTAGCGACGTCGAACTGGGCGGCATGGGCGGACTGGATGGCGAACTGGCCAATGACCGCGTCAGCCTGGGCGGCCCGCAAAGCATCCTGTTGCCAAGCCCGAGCGAAGGCTATGACGCTCAGTTGAACGCAATCAAGAGTCTGGTGGCAGAAGACCCGGGCCGTGTGGCCCAGGTCGTGAAAGAGTGGATTAACGCTGATGAATGATCGAGTCGCTGTTGCCAAGCTCTCCCGGGTCGACAAAGCCGCCGTGCTGCTGCTGTCGTTGGGCGAGACCGACGCCGCCCAAGTGCTGCGCCACATGGGCCCCAAAGAGGTCCAGCGCGTCGGCGTGGCCATGGCGCAGATGCGCAATGTGCACCGTGAGCAAGTCGAGCAGGTGATGAGCGAGTTCGTCGAGATCGTCGGCGACCAGACCAGCCTGGGCGTCGGCTCCGACAGCTATATCCGCAAAATGCTCACTTCGGCCCTGGGCGAAGACAAGGCCAACGGCCTGATCGACCGCATCCTGCTGGGCGGCAACACCAGTGGCCTCGACAGCCTGAAGTGGATGGAGCCGCGCGCGGTCGCCGACGTGATTCGCTACGAACACCCGCAGATCCAGGCGATTGTCGTGGCCTATCTGGACCCGGACCAGGCCGGCGAAGTGCTCGGCCACTTCGACCATAAAGTGCGCCTGGACATCATCCTGCGCGTGTCGTCGCTCAACACCGTGCAGCCGGCGGCGCTGAAAGAACTCAACACGATTCTGGAGAAACAGTTCTCGGGCAACTCGAACGCCTCGCGCACCACCCTGGGCGGGATCAAGCGTGCAGCCGACATCATGAACTTCCTCGACAGCTCGGTCGAAGGCCAGTTGATGGACTCGATCCGCGAGATCGACGACACCCTGTCCGGCCAGATCGAAGACCTGATGTTCGTGTTCAACAACCTCGCCGATGTCGACGACCGTGGCATCCAGGCGTTGCTGCGCGAAGTGTCGTCCGACGTGCTGGTGCTGGCCCTCAAGGGCTCGGACGAGGGCGTCAAGGAAAAGATCTTCAAGAACATGTCCAAGCGTGCCTCCGAACTGTTGCGCGACGACCTGGAAGCCAAGGGCCCGGTGCGCGTCAGCGACGTGGAAACCGCGCAGAAAGAAATCCTCACCATTGCCCGCCGTATGGCCGAAGCCGGAGAAATCGTTCTCGGCGGGAAGGGCGGCGAAGAAATGATTTAAGGCGCCCCGCATGTCGAACAAAGATGAGACGCCCAGCGACCTGATTCGCGCGCGGGATGTCGGCGGGTTCGACATCTGGTCGTTGCCCAGCTTCGACCCCCACGTGCCGGAGCCAGAACCTGAGCCGGTGGAGGAACCGCCGGCACAGATGGAAGAAGTGCCGCTGGAAGAAGTCCAGCCGCTGACCCTTGAAGAGTTGGAAGCCATCCGCCAGGAGGCTTACAACGAAGGCTTCGCGGCCGGTGAAAAAGACGGCTTTCGCAGCACCACCCTCAAGGTTCGCCAGGAAGCCGAAGAAGCCCTCAGTGGCCAATTGGCCAGCCTGGAGCGCTTGATGGGCAACCTGTTCGACCCCATCGCCGAACAGGACGCGCAGCTGGAAAAATCCATGGTCGGCCTGGTGCAGCACATCGCACGCCAAGTGATCCAGCGTGAACTGGTGCTTGATTCCAGCCAGATCGAAAGCGTGATGCGCGAAGCCCTCAAGCTGCTGCCCCTGGGTGTCGGCAATGTGCGGCTGTACATCAACCCGCAGGATTTCGAGCAGGTCAAAGCCTTGCGCGAGCGCCATGAAGAAACCTGGCGCATCGTCGAGGACGCGGCGTTGCAGCCCGGTGGCTGCCGCGTCGAGACCGAGCACAGCCGCATCGATGCCACGGTGGAAACCCGCATCAGCCAGATCATGACCAAATTGCTCGACCAGTTGCATGAGCAGGTGCTGCACCCGGCCGAGCCTGACCTTAGCGTTGACCTGGACGCCACCGATGCGCCTTGACCGCACCAGCTTCGCCAAGCGCCTGGGCAGCTACGCCGAGGCCACCGAGTTGCCCGGCCAGCCGATCCTTGAAGGGCGCCTGTTGCGCATGGTCGGCCTGACCCTTGAAGCCGAGGGCCTGCGTGCCGCCATGGGCAGCCGCTGCATGGTGATCAACGACGACAGCTACCACCCGGTGCAGGTCGAAGCCGAAGTGATGGGCTTTTCCGGCAACAAGATTTTCCTGATGCCGGTGGGCAGCCTCGCCGGCATCGCCCCCGGCGCCCGCGTAGTGCCGCTGGCCGACACCGGGCGCCTGCCGATGGGCATGAGCATGCTCGGCCGCGTACTCGACGGCGCCGGTCGCGCGCTGGATGGCAAGGGCGGCATGAAAGCCGAGGACTGGGTGCCGATGGACGGCCCCACTATCAACCCGCTCAACCGCAACCCCATCAGCGTGCCGCTGGACGTGGGCATTCGCAGCATCAACGGTTTATTGACGGTCGGTCGCGGCCAGCGCCTGGGCCTGTTCGCCGGTACCGGTGTGGGTAAATCGGTGTTGCTGGGCATGATGACGCGCTTTACCGAGGCCGACATCATCGTGGTCGGGCTGATCGGCGAGCGTGGCCGTGAGGTCAAGGAATTCATCGAGCACAGCCTCGGTGAGGAAGGGCTCAAGCGTTCGGTGGTCGTCGCCTCGCCGGCGGATGACGCGCCGCTGATGCGCTTGCGTGCGGCGATGTACTGCACGCGCATCGCCGAATATTTTCGCGACAAGGGCAAGAATGTCCTGTTGCTGATGGACTCGCTCACCCGTTTCGCCCAGGCCCAGCGCGAGATCGCCCTGGCCATCGGCGAGCCGCCGGCGACCAAGGGCTATCCGCCGTCAGTGTTCGCCAAGCTGCCCAAGCTGGTGGAGCGGGCCGGTAATGCCGAGGCCGGCGGGGGCTCGATCACCGCGTTCTACACCGTGTTGTCCGAAGGCGATGACCAACAGGACCCGATTGCCGACTCGGCGCGGGGCGTGCTTGACGGGCACATCGTGCTGTCGCGGCGCCTGGCCGAAGAGGGGCACTACCCGGCCATCGACATCGAGGCGTCCATCAGCCGGGTGATGCCGGCGGTGGTCACGCCGGAGCACATGGCCCGCGCGCAATACTTCAAGCAGCTGTGGTCGCGTTATCAGCAGAGCCGCGACCTGATCAGCGTTGGCGCCTACGTGGCCGGCGGCGATCGCGAGACCGACCTGGCCATTGCGCTGCAACCGCAGTTGGTGACCTACCTGCGCCAGGGGCTGAACGACAAGATCAGCATGGGCGAAAGCGAAGCGCATCTGCAGTCCATCTTCGCCCCCGCGCCAGGCGGCTAAGCCATGGCCAACAGTCGCGCCGCGCGCCTGGCCCCGGTGGTGGAAATGGCCGAAAAGGCCGAAAAGACCGCTGTGCAGCGCCTGGGCTATTTCCAGGGCCAGGTGCGCCTGGCGGAAAGCAAGCTGGGCGACCTCGAGCGCTTTCGCCTCGAGTATCAGCAACAGTGGATCGAGCGCGGCAGCAAGGGCGTGTCGGGCCAATGGCTGATGGGGTACCAGGGCTTTCTCAACCAACTGGAAACCGCCGTCGGCCAACAGCGCCAGAGCCTGGCCTGGCACCAGAACAACCTCGACAAGGCGCGCGAAAGCTGGCAAGCGGCGTTCGCCCGCGTCGAAGGTTTGCGCAAGTTGGTGCAGCGCTATCTCGACGAAGCGCGAGCCCTCGAGGACAAGCGTGAGCAAAAGCTGCTGGATGAGCTGTCCCAGCGCCTGCCCCGCCAGGAACAGTTCTAACCAGGGAAACAGGGCACATTTGAAATGCTGTGTTGCTCACATCCAGTTCAGCTGCTACACCTTGTGTCTAGTGCCAATGACAAGGAAGCAGTCACATGTCGATCGAGCCAGATGTATCCCTGGATGGGAAGAAGTTGACGATCACGATCAAGGGCCGATTCGATTTCGGCAGCCACCAGGCATTTCGTGATGCCTACGAGCGGTTCTATAAGGTGCCTGAGTCGTACGTCGTGGACCTGAAAGAAACCACGTATATGGACAGCTCGGCTCTGGGCATGCTTCTGCTGCTGCGGGACCATGCCGGTGGCGATAATTCAGACGTGCGCGTGACCAACAGCAACACGGACGTGCGCAAAATCCTCGCCATTTCCAATTTCGACAAGCTTTTCGATATCTCGTGAGAGTCCTGGCGCCCTTATCCGAGCCGCTGACCATCCTGATTGCCGAAGACAGTGCCGCCGACTTGCTGTTGTTGTCGACCATCGTGCGGCGTCAGGGTCACCATGTGCTCACCGCGACCAATGGCGAGCAAGCCGTTGAGGTGTTTGCGCGCGAGCGCCCGCAGTTGGTGTTGATGGACGCGATGATGCCGGTGATGGATGGTTTTCTCGCCGCGCGCTGGATCAAGCAATTGGCGGGCGAGCAGTTGGTCCCCATCATCTTCCTGACCTCGCTGCGCGAAAGCGCCGCACTGGCCGAGTGTCTGGACGCCGGCGGCGACGATTTCCTGCCCAAGCCCTATAACCAGTTGATTCTGGCCGCCAAGATCAACGCCATGGACCGCCTGCGGCGGCTGCAAGCCACGGTGCTGCAGCAGCGTGACCAGATCGCCCGTCACAACGATTACTTGTTACATGAGCAGCGCACCGCCAAGGCCGTGTTCGACAAGGTCGCGCATTCGGGTTGCATCAACGCGGCGCCGAATATCCGCTACCTGCAATCGCCCTATGCACTGTTCAACGGGGACCTGTTGCTGGCGGCCTATACGCCGTCCGGCGACATGCACGTGTTGCTCGGCGATTTCACCGGCCACGGCCTGCCGGCGGCCATCGGTGCCATGCCCCTGGCCGAAGTGTTCTATGGCATGACCGCCAAGGGCTATGGGCTGACGCAGACCCTGCGCGAGATGAACGCCAAGCTCAAGCGCATCCTGCCGGTGGACATGTTCTGCTGCGCCACACTGTTGTGCCTGAGCACCGAGCGGCGCGTGGTGGAGGTGTGGAACGGCGGCATGCCCGAGGGCTATGTGCATGAGGTCGCTACCGGCAAGCGCACGCCGTTGATGTCGCGGCATCTGCCGTTGGGCGTGCTGTCGGCCCAGGCATTCGATGACAGCACCGAAGTCTGGCCCATGGCCCTGGGCGACCGGGTGTTCCTGCTCTCCGATGGGGTGCTGGACACCGCCGACGCCAATGACCAGTTGTTCGGCGCCGAGCGTTTGCAGCAGGTGTTTGCCGCCAACCGCGAGCCCGACCGCTTGTTCGAGGATATCGAGCAGGCGCTGGCGGCATTTCGCGGTGAGGCACGGGACGACGTCAGCATGGTTGAAATCACCTTGCTGTCCGGCCAACCGCTGCGCGTGGCGGAACCGATGTATTCCGACAGTGGCCAGTCGTGCCCGCTGAATTGGTCGGTGAGTTTTGAATTTCGCGCGCAGACCCTCAGGCGCTACAACCCATTGCCCTATCTGCTGCAATTACTGTTGGAGGTCCACGGCCTGCGTGAGCAGAGCGGTGCGCTCTACACGGTGATGGCCGAGTTGTATGCCAATGCCCTCGAACATGGGGTACTGGGGCTGGATTCACAGCTCAAGCAAGATGCCGAAGGGTTTGCGCAGTACTACCGCCTGCGCAACGAGCGGCTGGCGCAATTGAACAGCGGCCATATCCGCATACATGTGCAGGTGTCCCCGACTGCAAAGGGCGGCAAGATGACGTTGCGTGTCGAGGACAGCGGGCCTGGCTTCGATGTTGACGAGGTGCTGGCGCGGCCGCTGGATGCTGACCGTCTGTCTGGCCGCGGCTTGAGCCTGGTGCGTCAACTTTGCAGCGCGGTACGCTGGTCCGATGGCGGGCGCAGTGTCTGCGTGGAGTTTTGCTGGGAGGCTCTGGCATAATCCGCCGATTCTTGATCAAGGAGCGAGCAAGTGGCTGAGATTCATCTGGACCCCGACGTGCTGTCGGGCTTGCAGGAGGTGATGGAGGACGAGTACCCACGGTTGCTGGAGACCTTCCTTCATGACTCCGAAGAGCGCGTCACCGCCTTGCGCAAGGCGCGTGATGACGCCAAGGCACTGGGGCGCATCGCCCATAGCTTCAAGGGTAGCAGCGGCAACCTTGGGGCGGTGCGACTGGCGCAGTTGTGTCAGCGCCTGGAAGTGGAGTCCGTTGGCACGACGGCGGACCTCGGGGCCCTGGTCGATCAGATCGATCATGAGTTTGCCCTGGTCCGGCCGCTGTATGAGTCGGAGCGGCAGCGCTTCAGTCTCTGAAGCACTTCAAACCGCGATTTAGCTGCCCTGGGCGACTTGGCCCGACTCTTGCTCTATCTCTGGATACTGCATCCCCGACCCCCATGCAGTGGAGACCTTTACCTATGCCAGTCGCCCCTAATTCGCTCCTTCAGGCTGCCCCCGCGGCCAAGCCTCAAGCGCCTGCCGCCACCCCTGTGGCAGCGGCTGCGGACCCACGGGACAAGGGCCCTGGCTTCGCTCAAGTGTTCGCCAACCAAGGCGCCAAACCTGCCTTGAAAACCGCCGAAGCCCCAGGCAAGTCGGCGCCGACGGCAGCCGGCGATCAATCTGCCGCCAGCACGCCGGCGGTTGCCGATAGCGGCAATCCCTTGCCTGCCAAGCCGGCCAAGGCCGACGAGGACGCCGCCGACACAGCCGCCGACCCGTCCCTGGCGCAACAGCCGCCGGCTGATCCGCCGGTCGACCCCGCGCTGATCGCCACGGTCACCCCCGTTGCCGTGCCGGTGGAAACGCCAGCGCCTGTGGCGGTCGTGGAAGATGACAAGCCCCAGCCGGCCGCCGCCGCCCCCGTCGCAGTGGTCGACACGGCCAAATCACCCGCCTTCGACCCCGAAGCCGACCCATTGGATGCCATGCCCGCCGTACGCTTGGCGATGGAGCAGGGCGGTCATGTGTCGGCCAGCAGCCAGGCGCCGCAGAAAACTGCGCCAGCCACGCCTCTGGATCAACCGACCGCCGCGCAGAATTTCGCGGCAGGCCTGGCCACTATGGTCGATCAACAAGCCACCAAGGACAGCACTGACCAGGGCGGCGACAAAGCCTTCGGCGCGCTGATCGATGACGGCCTCAAGGACCTCAAGGACGCCAGCAGCGACACCCGCGTGGATGACTTCGCCAACCGCCTCGCCGCGCTGACCCAGGCCGCCACGCCGAAAACCGCCAACGCCTTGCCGCCGGTGACCAACGCCCCGCTGGCCATGCACCAGAGCGGCTGGACCGAAGAAGTGGTCAACCGCGTGATGTACCTCTCCAGCGCCAACCTCAAGTCGGCCGAAATCCAGCTGCAGCCGGCCGAACTGGGGCGCCTGGACATCAAGGTCAACATGACGCCCGACCAGCAGGCCCAAGTGAGCTTCATGAGCGGCCATGCGGTGGTCCGTGAAGCGCTGGAAAGCCAGTCCGGGCGCCTGCGCGAGATGTTCGCCCAACAAGGCATGGGGCAGGTGGACGTGAATGTGTCCGACCAGTCTCGCGGGCAGGAGCAGCAGCAACAGCAGAGCCAGGCGCGGGGCGTGAGTGGCGGCCGCAGTAGCGCTGGCGAGGTTGCCGACTCTGGCGAAGTTGCGGCCGCCGTCGCGCCGGTGGTGAGCAGTGTGATCGGCTCCAGCGCTGTCGACTACTACGCCTGACCCAAGCCGAACAGAGATCAAAATGTGGGAGGGGGCTTGCTCCCGATTGCGGTGTATCAGCAACAGATTTGTTGAATGACACACTGCTATCGGGAGCAAGTCGAATCGTCGCACCGCCCCTCCCACATTTTATTTGTGTTGTCCTGTCGTCCTGATGCCAGACAACTCTGGCATAACACTTGCTCTTGCCTTTCCGTAGATCTATGAATCCCAGAATAGTGACGGATTATTGGCATGGCGAAGAGCGACGACGCAGCAACTCCCCCCGCAGGCAAAGGCAAGCTCAAGCTGATCCTGCTGATTGTGCTGGGCCTGCTCCTGGCCATTGGCGCCTCGGTGGGTGGCACCTGGTACATCATGCACAGCAGTGCCAGCAAGCCGGCTCCCGCTGCCGACGCCGCCACTAACGTCAAGCAACCGGCAATCTTCGAGCCGATGCTGCCGGCGTTTGTCGCCAACTACAACCAGAACGGTCGCCAACGCTACTTGCAGGTGAGCATCACCTTGCTGGCGCGCAACCAGGCGGACCTGGACGCGCTCAAGGTGCACATGCCGGTGATCCGCAACAACCTGGTGATGCTGTTCTCCGGGCAGAGCTTCGACAGCCTGGCCACTGCGGTGGGCCAGGAAATGCTGCGCCAGAAGGTCACTGCCAGCGTGCAGGAAGTGGCCCAGAAAGAGCTCGGCAAAGTCGTGGTCGAGCAGGCGCTCTTCACTAACTTCGTATTGCAGTAGGACCACGACATGGCCGTGCAAGACCTGCTGTCCCAGGATGAAATCGACGCGCTGTTGCATGGCGTCGACGATGGTCTGGTACAGACCGAAATGGCTGCCGAACCCGGCAGCGTCAAAAGTTACGACCTGACCACTCAGGATCGCATCGTCCGTGGACGCATGCCGACCCTGGAAATGATCAACGAACGTTTCGCCCGATACACCCGTATCAGCATGTTCAACATGCTGCGCCGTTCGGCGGACGTGGCGGTGGGCGGCGTGCAGGTGATGAAGTTCGGTGAATACGTGCACTCGCTGTACGTGCCCACCAGCCTCAACCTGGTCAAGATCAAGCCGTTGCGCGGCACCGCGCTGTTCATCCTCGACGCCAAGCTGGTATTCAAGCTGGTGGACAACTTCTTCGGTGGCGACGGCCGTCACGCCAAGATCGAAGGCCGTGAATTCACGCCCACCGAACTGCGCGTGGTGCGCATGGTGCTGGAGCAGGCCTTCATTGACTTGAAGGAAGCCTGGCAGGCGATCATGGAAGTCAATTTCGAGTACATCAACTCGGAAGTGAACCCGGCCATGGCCAACATCGTCGGGCCGAGCGAAGCCATTGTGGTGTCGACGTTCCACATCGAACTCGATGGCGGTGGCGGCGACCTGCACGTGACCATGCCGTACTCGATGATCGAGCCGGTACGCGAAATGCTCGACGCCGGTTTCCAGTCCGACCTCGACGACCAGGACGAACGCTGGGTCAAGGCCCTGCGCGAAGATCTGCTCGACGTCGACGTGCCCCTGAGCGCCACCGTGGCCCGTCGCCAGTTGCGCCTGCGCGACATTCTGCACATGCAGCCGGGTGACGTGATCCCCGTCGAACTGCCGGAAGAACTGATCATGCGCGCCAATGGTGTGCCGTCGTTCAAGGTCAAGCTCGGTTCCCACAAGGGCAACCTGGCGTTGCAGGTGATTGAGCCGATCAATCGCCGCTGATGCACCCCCTATTCATGATTGTTTGCTGCGCCGAGGACATGTAATGGCTACCGAACACGAAAACACTTCCGCCGAAGACCAGGCCCTGGCTGACGAGTGGGCTGCGGCCCTGGAAGAAACCGGCGATGTCGGCCAGGACGATATCGACGCGCTGCTGGCCGCCGACGCTGCCTCCGCGCCGGCCGGCAAACGCCTGCCGATGGAAGAATTCGGCAGCGTGCCGAAAAACAACGAACCGGTGACCCTCGACGGCCCCAACCTGGACGTGATCCTGGACATTCCGGTGTCGATCTCCATGGAAGTGGGCAGCACCGAAATCAACATCCGCAACCTGCTGCAGCTCAACCAGGGCTCGGTGATCGAGCTCGACCGCCTGGCCGGCGAGCCGCTGGACGTACTGGTCAATGGCACGCTGATCGCCCATGGCGAGGTGGTGGTGGTCAACGAGAAGTTCGGCATTCGCCTGACGGACGTGATCAGCCCGAGCGAACGCATCAAGAAGTTGCGCTGAAATGAAGTACAGCATGGCGGGACTGTTGCTGGCGCTGCCATTGGGCGCCCTGGCGGCTGAGCCGATCGCGCAAGCGGCTGCGGCACCTGCGGTCGGCAGCGTCGGCGGGCAGTTGACGCAATTGATGCTCGGCCTGTTGCTGGTGGTCGGCCTGATTTTCGTGCTGGCCTGGCTGATGCGCCGCGTGCAGCGTATCGGCCCGGGCAACGCCCAGGTCATCGAGCTGATCGGCTCGCGTGCCCTCGGCCCGCGCGATCGGCTGGTGCTGGTGCAGGTCGGCGAGGAGCAGATTTTGCTCGGCCTCACCCCCGGCCGCATTACCCCGCTGCACGTACTCAAGACACCGGTGGACGCGGCCAAGACCGAGGCCGCCACGCCAGAATTCGCCCAGCGCCTGATGGAATTGCTGGGCAAGGATCAGAAGGATAAGAAGTAATGCGCGTGTTCCTGACGCTCATGCTGTTGCTGGCCGCGCCGATGGCCCTGGGCGCCGACCCGTTGTCGATCCCGGCGATCACCCTGGGCACCAATGCGGCCGGCGCGCAGGAATACTCGGTCAGCCTGCAGATCCTGCTGATCATGACTGCGCTGAGCTTTATCCCGGCGTTCGTCATGCTGATGACCAGCTTCACGCGGATCATCATCGTGTTCTCGATCCTGCGCCAGGCCCTGGGCCTGCAACAGACGCCGTCGAACCAGATCCTTACCGGCATGGCGTTGTTCCTGACGCTGTTCATCATGGCGCCGGTGTTCGACAAGGTGAACCAGCAAGCCCTGCAACCTTACCTTGCGGAGAAAATGACCGCCCAGGACGCCATCGACAAAGCCCAGGGCCCGATCAAGGACTTCATGCTGTCGCAGACCCGCTCCAGCGACCTCGAGCTGTTCATGCGCCTGTCCAAGCGCACCGACATTGCCACGCCGGACCAGGCGCCGCTGACCATCCTGGTGCCGGCCTTCGTTACCTCGGAATTGAAGACCGCGTTCCAGATCGGCTTCATGATTTTCATCCCGTTCCTGATCATCGACCTGGTGGTGGCGAGCGTGCTGATGGCGATGGGTATGATGATGCTCTCGCCGCTGATCATCTCGTTGCCGTTCAAGATCATGCTGTTTGTGCTGGTGGACGGCTGGGCGCTGATTATCGGCACCCTGGCCGGCAGTTTCGGAGGGGTATAGCGCGATGACTCCAGAAGTTGCCGTCGACCTGTTTCGTGAAGCGCTGTGGCTGACCACCTTGATGGTCGCCGTGCTGGTGGTGCCGAGCCTGCTGGTCGGCCTGCTGGTGGCGATGTTCCAGGCCGCCACCCAGATCAACGAACAGACCCTGAGCTTTCTGCCGCGCCTGCTGGTGATGCTGATCACCCTGATCGTCGCCGGCCCGTGGCTGGTGCAAACTTTCATGGAATACATCCTGCAGCTGTACGGCAGTATTCCGCAGTTGATCGGCTGAGCCGATGCAATCGTTACTGGCCTTGACCGACACCCAGATCAGTACCTGGGTGGCCTCGTTCATCCTGCCGCTGTTTCGCGTCACGGCCATGTTGATGGCCATGCCGGTGTTCGGCACTACCCTGGTACCACGGCGTGTGCGCCTGTATTTCGCGGTGGCGATCACCGTGGTGATTGTGCCCGGCTTGCCGCCGATGCCGCCGGTCAACGCTCTCGACCTCAGCGCATTGATGCTGATCGCCGAACAGGTCCTGATCGGCGCCATGCTGGGCTTTTCCCTGAGCCTGTTCTTCCAGGCGTTTGTGGTCGCCGGGCAAATCATCTCGGTGCAGATGGGCATGGGCTTCGCGTCCATGGTCGACCCCACCAACGGTGTGTCGGCGGCGGTGATCGGGCAATTCCTGACCATGCTGGTGACCTTGCTGTTCCTGGCCATGAACGGCCATCTGGTGGCGTTCGAGGTCATGACCGAAAGTTTCACCACCTTGCCGGTGGGCTCGGGGCTGGTGGTCAACCACTTCTGGGAACTGGTGGGGCGCCTCGGCTGGGTGCTGGGCGCGTCCTTGCTGCTGGTGTTGCCGGCGATCACGGCGTTGCTGGTGGTCAACATCGCGTTTGGCGTGATGACTCGCGCGGCGCCGCAGCTGAACATCTTCTCGATTGGTTTCCCCTTGACCCTGGTGTTGGGCATGGGGATTTTCTGGGTCGGCCTGGCTGACATTCTCAATCAGTATCAACCGCTGGCGACCGACGCCTTGCAGTTCTTACGTGACCTGGCACGGGCGCGCTGAGCCATGGCCGAGAGCGAGAGTGGTCAGGACAAGACAGAAGACCCCACGGAGAAACGTAAAAAGGACTCCAGGGAAAAGGGCGAGATCGCACGCTCCAAAGAGCTCAATACCGTTGCGACCATGATGGCCGGTGCCGGCGCCTTGCTGATCTACGGCGGTGGCCTGGCGCTGGACTTGCTGGAGCTGATGAAGCACAACTTCACCTTGCCCCGCGAGGTGTTGCTCAACCCCGATTCCATGGGGCTCTACCTGCTGCATTCGGGCAAGATCGCGCTGCTGGCGGTGCAACCGATCCTGATCACCTTGCTGCTCGCCGCGCTGATCGGCCCGGTCGCCCTCGGCGGCTGGCTGTTTGCCGCCAGCAGCATGGCGCCCAAGTTCAGCCGCATGAACCCGGCGGCCGGGCTCAAGCGCATGTTTTCCACCAAGGCCCTGGTGGAGCTGCTCAAGGCCTTGGCCAAATTCATCCTGATTCTGTTCGTGGCGTTGTCGGTGTTGTCGTCCGACATCGACGACTTGCTGCGCATCGCCCATGAACCGCTGGAGTCGGCGATCATCCACAGCCTGCAAGTGGTGGGTTGGAGTGCGTTGTGGATGTCTGCTGGGCTGATCATCATCGCGGCGGTGGACGCGCCGATCCAGCTGTGGGAAAGCCACAAGAAACTGCTGATGACCAAGCAGGAAGTGCGTGACGAACACAAGGACCAGGAAGGGCGCCCGGAGGTCAAGCAACGCATCCGCCAACTGCAGCGGGAAATGTCCCAGCGCAAGATGATGGCCTCGGTGCCCGACGCCGATGTGATCATCACCAACCCGACCCACTACGCCGTCGCCCTCAAGTACGACCCGGAGAAGGGCGGCGCGCCGATGTTGCTGGCCAAGGGCAGCGACTTTACCGCGCTCAAGATTCGTGAAATCGCCGTGGCCAACGACATCCTGCTGCTGGAATCACCGGCGCTGGCGCGGTCGATCTTCTATTCCACCGACCTCGATCAGGAAATCCCCGCCGGGCTGTACCTGGCCGTGGCGCAGGTATTGGCCTACGTCTACCAGATCCGCCAGTACCGGGCGGGCAAGGGCAAGCGGCCCGATCCGCTCAAGGACCTGCCGATCCCGCCGGATTTGCGTCGCGACTCCTGAAAACGCGCTTTTATGTCTGCCTCTGTAGGAGCGAGCTTGCTCGCGAAAAACTCCGAGTCGCCGCGTTCATCCTGATTTGCGCGTTATCGTTACCCACCTTCGCGAGCAAGCTCGCTCCTACAGGAAGGTGCCCATTACCTGTCAACTTTGACAGTAGCCAATGCGCCGCCTTCACTGTTTGATACAGCGATGAGCTGCGCAGCCATGCGCGGCTCGGGAGGCGGTGATGGATAGGGCTACGGTCAAGTGGTTCGATGCGGTCAAGGGCATTGGTTTGATTGTCCGGGATCGTGATGGCAACGCGGTTGCCGTGCAGTCGACAGATGCCAAGTGCGGTGAAGTCCCGCCAGCCGCTCCCACCATGCGAAAACCTCGCAAGCGGAAAAAAACACCGAAAGCCCCTCGCTAGCACCCATGGTCGTTTGCGTCTACCTGTCAACTTTGACAGTAGCCAGCGCCAGCGTCTCGCGGTTCTATTGCACCAGACACTGCGCGCAGGCTGTGAACGAGATGCAGGGAGAACGGTATTGAAAGTGACGACGGGTACAGTCAAACGTGAGCTGGCCAGGGGCAAGTGGCTGATTGCGCTGGATGACGGGCATGACTGCGTCTTTATCGATTGGAGCGATTGGCGGGGGGCTGCACTGTCGATTGGAAAGAAGTTAACGTTTCAAATGATCCATAAACCCCAGGGCGTTTATGCGCTCCCCGTCAGTGCGCACAACGATACCGGGACGGGTCCATAAGTGTGTGGAGAACGGCAAGTGTTCAGGCCTCGAATATACGGCCTATTTAAAGACCACCCCGGGTGCAAATGTGGGAGGGGGCTTGCTCCCGATGGCGGCGTATCAGCCACCTATTGGGGGCCTGACACACCGCCATCGGGAGCAAGCCCCCTCCCACATTTAACCTGAGTCATACCCGGTAGGCTGCGTCACTTCCAAGGTCATCCTGGGCCCAAAAGCAAAGTTGGAAGGCTTCTTGCAATACCGCCTGCAGGACGCCCCCCAGCGTCAAAACTTTGCTTCAAGGACACGAGGAAGACCGGTGGTAGATCGCTCTCAAATGCTCAGCACGGCCCGTGGCACCCTGACTGACCTGTCGCGGGGCAACCTGGGCGTGCCGTTGTTGTTGCTGGTGATGCTGGCAATGATGATGTTGCCGATGCCGCCGTTCCTGCTCGACGTGTTTTTCACCTTCAACATCGCCCTGTCGGTGGTGGTGCTGCTGGTGTGTGTGTACGCCCTGCGGCCATTGGATTTCGCGGTGTTCCCGACCATCCTGCTGGTGGCAACCCTGCTGCGCCTGGCGCTGAACGTGGCGTCCACCCGCGTGGTGATGCTCCACGGCCAGGACGGTCACGCCGCCGCCGGTAAGGTGATCCAGGCCTTCGGTGAAGTGGTGATCGGCGGTAACTACGTGGTCGGTATCGTGGTGTTCGCGATCCTGATGATCATCAACTTCGTGGTGGTCACCAAGGGCGCCGGGCGGATTTCCGAGGTGAGCGCGCGGTTTACCCTGGATGCGATGCCCGGTAAGCAGATGGCTATCGACGCCGACCTCAATGCCGGCCTTATCGACCAGAACCAGGCCAAGAGCCGTCGCCTGGAAGTGGCCCAGGAAGCCGAGTTCTACGGCTCCATGGACGGCGCCAGTAAGTTTGTGCGCGGTGACGCCATCGCCGGCCTGCTGATCCTGTTCATCAACCTGATCGGCGGCATAGCCGTGGGTATTTTCCAGCACGGCATGACCTTCGGCGATGCGGGCAAGGTCTACGCCTTGCTGACCATCGGTGACGGTTTAGTGGCGCAATTGCCATCACTGTTGTTATCCACAGCTGCTGCGATCATGGTGACCCGTGCTTCGGGCTCCGAAGACATGGGCAAGCAGATCAGCCGGCAGATGTTCGCTTCGCCCAAGGCGCTGGCCGTGGCCGCCGGTATCATGGCCGTCATGGGCATCGTGCCGGGCATGCCCCACGTTTCGTTCCTGAGCATGGCGGCCATGGCCGGCGGCGCGGCCTACCTGTTCTGGAAGAAACAGAATGCGGTCAAGGTTCAGGCCCTGCAGGAAGTCGCCCGCCAGCAGGAATTGCTGCCATCGCCGGCCCGCGCCCAGGAAACCAAGGAACTGGGCTGGGACGACGTGACCCCGATCGACATGATCGGCCTGGAAGTCGGTTACCGCCTGATCCCGTTGGTGGACCGCAACCAGGGCGGCCAACTGCTGGCGCGGATCAAGGGTGTGCGCAAGAAGCTGTCCCAGGACCTGGGCTTTTTGATGCCCACCGTGCATATCCGCGACAACCTCGACCTGGCCCCCAGCGCCTACCGCCTGACCTTGATGGGCGTGATCCTGGCCGAAGCCGAGATCTACCCGGACCGCGAACTTGCGATCAACCCAGGGCAAGTGTTCGGTTCGCTCAACGGCATCACCGCCAAAGATCCGGCTTTCGGCCTGGAAGCGGTGTGGATCGAAGTCAGCCAGCGCAGCCAGGCGCAGTCCCTCGGTTATACCGTGGTGGACGCCAGTACCGTGGTCGCTACCCACCTCAACCAGATTCTCTACAAACACTCCCACGAGCTGATCGGCCACGAGGAAGTCCAGCAATTGATGGGTTTGCTGGCCAAAGCCTCGCCAAAACTGGCCGAAGAGCTGGTGCCGGGCGTGCTGTCGTTGTCGCAGTTGCTCAAGGTGTTGCAAGCCTTGCTCGCCGAACAGGTGCCCGTGCGGGATATTCGCAGCATCGCCGAGGCCATCGCCAACAATGCCGCCAAGAGTCAAGATACTGCCGCTCTGGTGGCGGCGGTACGGGTCGGTTTGTCCCGCGCCATCGTGCAAAGCATTGTAGGCGTTGAGTCTGAGCTGCCTGTTATCACCTTGGAGCCAAGGTTGGAACAGATATTGCTCAATAGTATTCAGAAGGCAGGGCAAGGCCAGGAAGAGGGCGTTCTGCTGGAGCCAAGCATGGCTGAAAAGCTGCAGCGTTCGTTGATCGAAGCCGCGCAGCGCCAGGAGATGCAGGGCCAGCCGGTGATTCTGCTGGTGGCCGGTCCGGTCCGCGCGATGTTGTCGCGCTTCGGGCGCCTGGCAGTACCGAATTTGCACGTGTTGGCTTACCAGGAAATTCCTGACAATAAGCAAGTGACTATCGTCGCGACAGTAGGGCCCAACGGCTGAGGGTAGTGGGTTATGCAAGTAAAGCGTTTTTTCGCCGCCGATATGCGTCAGGCCATGAAGTTGGTCCGCGATGAGCTGGGCGCCGATGCCGCGATTATCGGTAATCGTCGCATCGCTGGCGGTGTCGAGCTGACGGCTGCCCTGGATTACACGCCTCAGGCCCTGGCTCCGCGTGTGCCGAACATGGAGCTCGAAGACGAGCTGCGCAAGACCGCTTCGCGCATCGTCTCGGCCCAGGCCGAACTGAGCATGCGCGGTGACAGCGACGCCACCACCAACCGCCAATTGTTCGCCGGCCTGCCACTGACCGCCGCCGAGCCGCTGGTGGAACCTACGTTTGTCGAGCCGCCACGTCCTGCAGCGCCAGCCCCGGCCGCCGCAGTCGACCAGCGTGTGTTCGATTCGATGCGCTTTGAACTCAACGGCCTGCGCGAGCTGCTCGAAGTGCAACTGGGCTCGCTGGCCTGGAGCCAACTGCAAGGCAGCAAGCCGCAACAAGCCAACCTGTGGCGCCGGCTGCAGCGCATCGGCCTGTCCGGCCCGTTGTCCCGCGACCTGCTGGCGCTGACCGCCGAAGTCGAAGAGCCGCGCCAAGCCTGGCGCATGCTGCTGGCGCACCTGGCGCGGATGATTGCCACCCCGGAAATCGAACCCCTGGAAGAAGGCGGTGTGATCGCCATGGTCGGCCCCGCCGGCATGGGCAAGACCACCACCCTGGCCAAGCTGGCCGCGCGTTATGTGCTCAAGTACGGCGCGTCGAATATCGCGCTGGTGAGCATGGACAGCTACCGCATCGGCGCCCAGGAACAGCTCAAGACCCTGGGCCGTATCCTCAATGTGCCGGTGACCCACGTCGACCCGGGCCAGTCCCTGGCCAATGCCCTCGACCCGCTGCTGCGCAAGCGCGTGGTGTTGATCGATACCGCCGGCCTGCAAGCCAGCGACCCGGCCCTGCGCATGCAGCTTGAAAGCCTGGCCGGACGCGGCATCAAGTCGAAAAATTACCTGGTGCTTGCAACCACCAGCCAGAAACAGGTTCTTACCGCTGCCTATCACAGCTACAAACGCTGCGGCCTGGCCGGTTGCATCCTGACCAAACTGGATGAAACCGCCAGCCTCGGCGAAGTGCTGAGCCTGGCGATCAGTCATGAATTACCGGTCGCCTACCTGACCGACGGGCCGCGGATTCCGGATGATTTGCATCTGCCGCGCCGTCATCAGTTGGTCAGCCGTGCTGTCAGTGTGCAAATGCAAGACGAGCCTAGCGAGGAAGCGATGGCCGACATGTTCGCCGACCTTTATCACAACCCGGCAAAGCGGGTGGGATAAGGCAGGATGAACACCGTGAAATGTACCTACATCGATGGTCTGCAAGCGATACACGCGACCAAGCCATGTAGCCTGCGTCTAAGCAAGACAAGGTAAAGAAATAAAATGGGCAGCATGCATCCCGTACAGGTGATCGCGGTGACCGGCGGCAAAGGTGGCGTCGGCAAAACTAACGTGTCAGTGAATTTGTCCCTGGCCCTGGCAGAGCTTGGCCGTCGCGTCATGCTGCTGGATGCTGACCTGGGCCTGGCGAACGTGGACGTTCTGCTGGGGCTGACACCCAAACACACGCTCGCCGATGTGATCGAAGGCCGCTGTGAGCTGCGCGATGTGCTGCTCCAGGGCCCCGGTGGTATCCGCATCGTGCCGGCCGCCTCGGGCACCCAGAGCATGGTGCACCTGAGCCCGGCGCAGCATGCCGGCCTGATCCAGGCCTTCAGCGATATCGGCGACAACCTCGACGTGCTGGTGATCGACACCGCCGCCGGGATCGGCGAGTCGGTGGTCAGCTTCGTACGCGCCGCGCAAGAAGTGCTGCTGGTGGTCTGCGATGAACCCACTTCGATCACCGACGCCTACGCCCTGATCAAACTGCTTAACCGTGACTACGGCATGAACCGTTTCCGCGTGCTGGCCAACATGGCCCAAAGTCCGCAGGAAGGGCGCAACCTGTTCGCCAAGTTGACCAAGGTCACGGATCGTTTCCTCGATGTCGCCTTACAATACGTCGGTGCAGTTCCCTATGACGAGTGTGTGCGCAAGGCCGTGCAAAAGCAGCGTGCGGTCTACGAAGCGTTCCCTCGTTCCAAGTGCGCACTGGCGTTCAAGGCGATAGCCCAGAAGGTCGATACCTGGCCGTTGCCTGCCAACCCTCGGGGGCATCTGGAGTTTTTTGTCGAGCGATTGGTGCATCAGACGAGCGCAGGGCCTGTGCTATGACATCCAGCGGCTACAACCTTTACAAAAAGTCGGCCCGTGACAGCCAGGGCGAGTTGATCGAGCGCTATGCGCCACTGGTCAAGCGCATCGCCTATCACCTGCTGGCGCGCCTGCCTGCCAGCGTGCAGGTGGAAGACCTGATCCAGGCCGGGATGATCGGCCTGCTCGAAGTGTCGACCAAATACGACGCAAGCAAGGGCGCGAGTTTCGAGACGTATGCGGGTATCCGCATCCGTGGCGCGATGCTCGATGAAGTGCGTAAAGGGGATTGGGCGCCGCGTTCGGTACACCGCAATACGCGCATGGTCAGTGACGCAATTCGTGCAATTGAAGCAAAAACCGGTCGTGACGCTAAAGATCATGAAGTTGCGGCCGAACTCCAATTGAGTCTCGACGATTATTACGGGATTTTGAACGATACCTTGGGCAGCCGCCTGTTCAGTTTCGACGACCTGTTGCAGGACGGCGAACACGAAGGGCTGCACGAGGACGGCGCGAGCGCGCATATGGAACCGTCGCGCGATCTGGAAGATGAACGTTTCCAGGGAGCGCTGGCGGAGGCCATTGCCAATTTGCCGGAGCGCGAGCGCCTGGTGTTGGCGCTGTACTACGACGAGGAGCTGAACCTCAAGGAAATCGGTGAGGTCCTGGGGGTCAGCGAATCGCGTGTCAGCCAGTTGCATAGCCAGTGCGCGGCCCGCTTGCGGGGGCGGTTGGGAGAGTGGCGCGCGCGCTGACAGGCAGTGTGGGGACACTGCAGACGCTACCGCGAAGGTTTCGGCCTTCGCGGGTTCGCTCCGTGGTGCCCTGGGCAGTCCTTTTTGTGTAACGCCTGTTGATTGAAGTGGCGCGTCCAGGTGCTGGGCGCGTTTAAGACTGCTTGGAGGTCGAATTGGACAAGAACATGAAAATCCTCATCGTTGATGACTTCTCAACGATGCGGCGGATCATAAAAAACCTGTTGCGTGACCTTGGGTTCACTAACACGGTCGAGGCGGATGACGGCATTACGGCGATTCCGATCCTCAACAGCGGGAGCATCGACTTTCTGGTAACCGACTGGAACATGCCCGGCATGACCGGTATCGACTTGCTGCGCCATGTGCGCGCCGATGAAAAACTGCGCAGCCTGCCGGTGTTGATGGTGACCGCCGAAGCCAAGCGTGAACAGATCATCGAAGCCGCCCAAGCCGGGGTAAACGGCTATGTGGTCAAGCCATTCACTGCCCTGGCCTTGAAAGAGAAGATCGAAAAAATCTTCGAACGCATCGGCCATTGATGCTGCCACGGGGGAGCTATGGACCATAACGAAACGTCACAGGGCGATTTTGAGTCGACCCTGAAAAAACATGCTCACCAGTTGGTCGAATGCCTTGAAAAGGGCCAGTTCGGCGATGCGGTGCAGTTGATCCATGAGCTTAACCAGACCCGTGACCGCGGCCTGTACCAGGAAGTGGGCAAGCTCACGCGTGAGCTGCACAGTGCGATCGTCAATTTCCAGATTGACCCGCGCATGCCCCAGGCCGAAGAAATTTCCCAGATCACCGATGCCACCGAACGCCTGTCCTATGTGGTCAGGCTGACCGAGGCAGCGGCCAACCGCACCATGGACCTGGTGGAAAACGCCACGCCTCTGGTCAATGGCATGGCCAATGAAGCCCAGGCCTTGAGCGTTGACTGGGGCCGCTTCATGCGCCGCGAAGTAGGGGCTGAAGAGTTCCGTGAACTGGCGCGTCGGGTCGACGGTTTTCTGTCGCGCAGCGAACAGGAAAACCGCACGGTGGCCGGCAACCTCAACGACATTCTGCTCGCCCAGGATTACCAGGACCTCACCGGCCAAGTGATCAAGCGTGTGACCCAACTGGTCACCGAAGTGGAAAGCAACCTGCTCAAACTGGTGCTGATGGCCGGCCAGGTCGACCGTTTTGCCGGCATCGAACATGACCGCGAAGCGATCCTCTCGGAAAAAGATCCACAAAAACACCTCGCCAAGGGTGAAGGTCCGCAGATTCATGCCGATAAACGTGAAGACGTCGTATCCGGTCAAGATGACGTAGACGATTTGCTGTCCAGTTTAGGCTTCTAAGGAGCACCCACATGAGCTTCGGCGCCGATGAAGAAATCCTTCAGGATTTCCTTGTAGAGGCCGGCGAAATTTTAGAGCAACTGTCCGAACAACTGGTCGAGCTGGAAAGCCGTCCGGATGATGCGAACCTGCTCAATGCAATTTTTCGCGGTTTTCACACTGTAAAAGGGGGCGCCGGCTTCCTCCAGCTCCATGAGCTGGTGGAGTGCTGTCACATCGCCGAGAACGTGTTCGACATCCTGCGCAAGGGTGAGCGTCAGGTTGACTCGGAATTAATGGACGTGATTCTCGAAGCACTGGATGCGGTCAACGCCATGTTCAGCCAGGTTCGTGAACGTGCACCGGTCACCGCCGCCACTCCGGAACTGCTGGCCGCCCTGGCGCGCCTGGCCGAACCGGCTGCGCAAGCACCGGCTGTGCAAGCCGTGCCTGAGCCAGTGGTGGAAGCCGAGGCGGATGTGACCGACAGCGAGTTCGAGCAACTGCTCGACTCGCTCAATGCGGTCAAGGCCGAGGCTGAAGCACCGGCTGCAACGGCGCCGGTTGCCACACCGACCAGCGAAGACATTACCGACGCAGAATTCGAATCCCTGCTCGACCAGTTGCATGGCAAAGGCCAGTTCGCGGCCGATGCCGTGGCACCGGCGGCTGCGCCAGCGGCACCGGCGGCCAACGCCAGTACCGATATTACCGACGATGAATTCGAGGCGCTGCTCGACCAGCTGCATGGCAAAGGCACGTTCGTCGCCGAAGCCTTGCCGCAGGTCGCTGCCACTGCCGCCGTCGCTCCGGCGGCCAGTGCAGCACCTGCCGGTGACGGGCTGATTTCTGATAACGAGTTCGAGGCCTTGCTGGACGAGTTGCACGGCAAAGGCAAGTTCACCGAAGTGGCCCCGGCTCCGGCCGCCGCTGCAGCGGTCGCTACAGCCGCACCGGTTGCCGCCGCCAAAGCCGCAGCGCCGGTCGCCAAGCCAGCGCCTGCACCGGCTGCCGCGCCAGCTCCGGCGCGTCCTGCCGCTGCGCCGGTTGCCGATAAACCTGCCACTGAAGCCGAAACCACGGTGCGCGTAGACACTGCGCGCCTGGACGACATCATGAACATGGTCGGCGAGCTGGTGCTGGTGCGTAACCGCCTGGTGCGCCTGGGCCTGAACAGTGGCGATGAAGCCATGCAGAAGGCCGTGTCGAACCTCGATGTGGTCACCGCCGACCTGCAAACCGCCGTGATGAAAACGCGGATGCAGCCGATCAAGAAAGTCTTCGGCCGTTTCCCGCGCCTGGTGCGCGACCTGGCGCGCCAGCTCAAGAAAGAAATCAACCTGGAACTGGTGGGCGAAGAAACCGACCTCGACAAGAACCTCGTCGAGGCCCTGGCCGACCCGCTGGTCCACTTGGTACGCAACGCCGTCGACCACGGCGTGGAAACCCCGGAAGAACGCGAAGCCTCGGGCAAATCGCGGGGCGGCAAGGTGATCCTGGCGGCGGAGCAAGAGGGCGATCATATCCTGCTGTCGATCACCGATGACGGCAAAGGCATGGACCCGGCGGTTTTGCGCAATATCGCGGTCAAGCGCGGTGTGATGGACAAGGATGCCGCCGATCGCCTCACCGACACCGAATGCTACAACCTGATCTTCGCCCCCGGCTTCTCGACCAAGACCGAGATCTCCGACGTGTCCGGCCGTGGCGTCGGCATGGACGTGGTGAAGACCAAGATCAGCCAGCTCAATGGCTCGATCAATATCTACTCGACCAAGGGCCAGGGCTCGAAAATCGTCATCAAGGTGCCGTTGACCCTGGCGATCATGCCAACCCTGATGGTGATGCTGGGCAACCAGGCCTTCGCCTTCCCGCTGGTCAACGTCAACGAGATCTTCCACCTCGACCTGTCGCGCACCAACGTGGTGGACGGCCAGGAAGTGGTGATCGTGCGTGACAAGGCCCTGCCGCTGTTCTACCTCAAGCGCTGGCTGGTGGCATCGGCCAAGCATGAAGAGCAGCGCGAAGGCCATGTGGTGATTCTGTCGGTGGGCACCCAGCGCATCGGCTTTGTGGTCGACCAACTGGTGGGCCAGGAAGAAGTGGTCATCAAGCCGTTGGGCAAAATGCTGCAGGGGACCCCGGGCATGTCTGGCGCGACCATCACCGGTGACGGTCGCATCGCGTTGATTCTCGATGTTCCAAGCATGCTCAAGCGTTACGCCGCACGGCGTATTTGATTCTGGCGGGGCAGGGCGGTAGCGCCCGCCCCGTCTAACGGAGTGTTTATGGTAGTCAAGGTCCTGGTGGTGGACGATTCGGGTTTCTTCCGCCGCCGCGTCTCGGAGATTCTTTCCGCCGATCCAACGATCCAGGTAGTCGGCACGGCCACCAACGGCAAAGAGGCGATCGATCAAGCCATTGCGTTGAAGCCGGACGTGATCACCATGGACTACGAAATGCCGATGATGGATGGCATCACGGCCGTGCGTCACATCATGCAACGCTGCCCCACACCGGTATTGATGTTCTCCTCGCTGACGCATGAAGGCGCCCGGGTCACCCTGGATGCGCTGGATGCCGGCGCGGTGGATTTCCTGCCGAAGAATTTCGAAGACATCTCGCGTAACCCCGATAAGGTCAAGCAGATGCTGTGCGAGAAGGTGCACAGCATTTCGCGCAGTAACCGCCGCAGTCTGTTCAGCGCGCCCGCGCCGACACCTGCGCCTGCACCTGTGGCCGCGCCGACATCATCGTTCAGCCGCCCGGCGCCCGCACCCGTCGCTCGGCCCGCGCCGGCAGCGCCTACCCGCACGGCTGCATCAAGCGCCCATTCGCCCGCGCCCAAGCGCAAGGCCTACAAACTGGTGGCGATCGGTACGTCCACGGGCGGGCCGGTGGCCTTGCAGCGTGTATTGACTCAGTTGCCGGCCAACTTCCCGGCGCCGATCGTGTTGATCCAGCACATGCCCGCTGCGTTCACCAAGGCCTTTGCCGAGCGCCTGGACAAGCTGTGCCGCATCAGCGTCAAGGAAGCCGAGGATGGCGACATCCTGCGCCCTGGCCTGGCGCTGCTGGCCCCGGGTGGCAAGCAGATGATGGTGGATGGCCGTGGCGCGATCAAAATCCTGCCGGGCGACGAGCGCCTCAACTACAAGCCGTGCGTGGATATCACCTTCGGCTCGGCGGCCAAGTCCTACGGTGACAAAGTTCTGGCGGTGGTGCTCACCGGCATGGGTGCCGATGGCCGTGAGGGCGCGCGCCTGCTCAAGCAGGGCGGCAGTGCAATCTGGGCCCAGGACGAAGCCAGTTGCGTGATCTACGGCATGCCCATGGCGATCGTCAAGGCTGACCTGGCCGATGCGGTCTACAGCCTGGACGACATCGGCAAGCATCTGGTGGAGGCCTGCCTCTGATGGATGTCTTGAGCCTGATCGGCATCACCCTGGCGTTTGTCGCCATTATCGGCGGCAACTACCTTGAAGGCGGCCACCTTGGCGCCCTGGCCAACGGCCCGGCGGCGCTGATCGTGATCGGTGGCACCGTGGGCGCGGCGTTGTTGCAGGCGCCGGTGAGCTCGTTCAAGCGCGCCATGCAGATCCTGATTTGGATCATTTTCCCGCCACGGGTCGACCTGCCAGGCGGCATCGACCGCGTGGTCAACTGGAGCCTCACCGCACGCAAGGAAGGCCTGCTGGGCCTGGAAAGCGTGGCCGATGCCGAGCCCGACAGCTACGCCCGCAAAGGCCTGCAACTGCTGGTGGATGGCGCCGAGCCGGAGGCGATCCGCAGCATCCTCGAGGTGGATTTCTACACCCAGGAAAGCCGCGACATCAACGCGGCCAAAGTCTTTGAAAGCATGGGCGGCTACGCGCCGACCATCGGCATCATCGGCGCGGTAATGGGCCTGATCCACGTGATGGGCAACCTGGCCGACCCTTCGCAACTGGGCAGCGGCATTGCTGTGGCATTTGTCGCCACCATCTACGGTGTGGCGAGCGCCAACCTGGTGTTGTTGCCGGTGGCGAGCAAGCTCAAGTCGATTGCCATGCGCCAGTCCCGTTACCGCGAGATGTTGCTCGAAGGCATCCTGTCGATCGCCGAGGGTGAAAACCCGCGCTCCATCGAATTGAAGCTCCAGGGCTTCATGGATTGATGCACATGGGCATGTGGCGAGCGAGCTTGCTCGCGCTGGGCTGCGAAGCAGCCCCACTCCAGGCAACACGGTCTTTCAGACAGGTCGCAGCGTCTGGGTTCAGGGCCGCTTCGCGCCCCAGCGCGAGCAAGCTCGCTCGCCACAATGAAGTGTTCGCTGTTGGTCAGAGAGGGAAGTGCCTGTGAGCCGTCGCCGTCGCGAGCCTGAAGAGCACGTCAACCATGAACGCTGGCTGGTGTCCTACGCGGACTTCATCACCTTGCTGTTTGCGTTTTTCGTGGTGATGTACTCGATCTCGTCGGTGAACGAAGGCAAGTACAAGGTTATTTCCGAAGCGTTGATCGGGGTGTTTTCCGACTCTGATCGCGCGCTCAAGCCTATCCCTATAGGCGATGAACGACCCAAGACGGTGACCCCGGCCAAGCCGCTGGTCAACGACAGCGATGAAACCGCCGCCGGTGTCGGCGGCACCAGCGACCCGCTCAAGAGCATTGCCGACGATATCAGCGCCGCATTTGGCGACCTGATCAGCTCCAACCAGATGACCGTGCGCGGCAATGAACTGTGGGTGGAGATCGAGCTGAACTCCAGCCTGTTGTTCGCCAGCGCCGATGCACTGCCGAGCGACCAGGCCTTCACCATCATCGACAAGGTGGCAGCGATCCTCAAGCCGTTTGAAAACCCGATCCACGTCGAAGGCTTTACCGACAACCTGCCGATCAGTACGGCGCAGTACCCGACCAACTGGGAACTGTCCTCGGCCCGGGCGGCGAGCATCGTGCGCATGCTCGCGATGCAGGGCGTGAACCCCCAGCGCCTGGCGTCGGTGGGCTACGGTGAATTCCAGCCGGTGGCCAATAACGCCACGCTCGAAGGCCGCGCGCGCAATCGGCGGGTGGTGCTGGTGGTGTCGCGCAACCTGGATGTACGCCGCAGCCTGACCGGCACCGGCACGGCGAATGCAACACCGGATGCGGCGTTGAGGCGCGCTGGCACACAAACTGCACCGGCCCCTGCAAAGCCGCTGGTGCGGGCCAGCTCCGTCAATTCTCCGTCACCGGCTCACTAACCTATGCAATGTCTCGGTCGCGCGTGTGCCCACCGGGAGGAATCAACCGAATGAGAGTCTGGGCAGTTGCCAATCAAAAGGGTGGAGTCGGCAAGACCACCACCTCCATCGCGTTAGCCGGTTTGCTGGCCGAGGCAGGCAAGCGCGTGGTCGTGGTCGACCTGGACCCCCACGGCTCCATGACCAGCTATTTCGGTTACGACCCGGATGCGCTGGAACACAGTTGCTACGACCTGTTCCTGCACAAAGGCAGCGTGCCCGGCGACTTGCCTGGGCAACTGCTGCTGCCCACCAGCAGCGACAGTATTTCGCTATTGCCGTCCAGCACCGCCCTGGCCACCCTTGAGCGCCAGTCGCCGGGCCAGAGCGGCCTGGGCCTGGTGATCGCCAAGACCCTGGCGCAACTGTGGCAGGACTTCGACTACGCCATTATCGACAGCCCGCCCTTGCTCGGCGTGCTGATGGTCAACGCCTTGGCGGCCAGCCAGCAGTTGGTGATCCCGGTACAGACCGAACACCTGGCCGTCAAAGGCCTGGAGCGCATGGTCAGCACCCTGGCGATGATCAACCGTTCGCGCAAGCAGGCGTTGCCGTACAGCATCGTGCCGACCTTGTTCGACCGGCGTACCCAGGCCTCCCTCGGCACCCTGCGCGTACTGCGCGATGCCTATCCGGACACCATCTGGAACGGCTACATCCCGGTAGACACGCGCCTGCGTGACGCCAGCCGCGCCGGGCTCACGCCGTCGCAATTCGACGGCAAGAGCCGTGGCGTGCTGGCTTATCGGGCGTTGCTCAAGCACCTGTTGTCCCAGCAGCTTGTGGCGCAGGTGGCCTGATGAACCGTCCCCTCGACTTCAAGACCCGGCCGCAACTGGCACTGGAATCCTACCTGGATGCCTTGCTGCAGGATGCGACCGCCGAGGAACTGCCGGAACCGATCCTGGTGCTGGAGCCGGCCGTCGAGCCTGACGCTGCGCTGGATGAGTTCCAGTTGGCGGTGCTTGAGGAACAGGCCCGCGATGCACACGTCGAAGCGACGCCCGTCGTGGTGCCGATCACGCCTGAGGTGGTGGCGCCGGTGGTGGTCGAGCCGATCGTGGAAGTGCACCTGCCGCCGAGCATCACGCCGCCGCCGGTGACCGGCGATGGTCGCCCGTCGTGGGCCGCCGAGCCGTTCGAATGCCTGCTGTTCGACGTCGCCGGGTTGACCCTGGCGGTGCCGCTGGTGTGTCTGGGCTCGATCTATTCCCTGGAAGGCCAGGAGCTGACGCCGTTGTTCGGGCAACCGGAGTGGTTCCTCGGCATCCTGCCCAGCCAGGCCGGCAATCTCAAGGTGCTGGATACCGCGCGCTGGGTAATGCCCGACCGCTACCGCGACGACTTCCGCCAGGGCCTGCAGTATGTGATCTCGGTGCAGGGCTACGAGTGGGGGCTGGCGGTGCATCAAGTCAGCCGCTCGTTGCGCCTGGACCCGAACGAAATCAAGTGGCGCAGCCACCGTGGCCAACGGCCGTGGCTGGCGGGCACCGTGATCGAACACATGTGCGCGTTGCTCGACGTCGCCGAACTGGCAGAGTTGATCGCCAGCGGTGCGGTCAAGGAAATGGCGCAGAACAAACGCAGTTGATTGAACAATAAAGGTCGTGCGGTTGCGCGGCCCATTAGCACACACGCCGTCGATAGCGGCATTTGAAGGGGTCAGAAGCATGAACAAGTCAGCGTCCGCACAAGGTTTGGATGATCCGATCCTGCAATGGGTGACCTTCAAACTGGACAACGAGTCCTACGGCATTAACGTGATGCGCGTGCAGGAAGTGCTGCGCTACACCGAGATCGCTCCGGTCCCGGGTGCGCCGAGCTACGTGCTGGGCATCATCAACCTGCGCGGCAACGTGGTGACGGTGATCGACACGCGCCAACGCTTCGGCCTGGCGCCGACCGATGTCAACGACAACACGCGCATCGTCATCATCGAAGCCGACAAGCAAGTGGTCGGGATCATGGTCGACAGCGTGGCCGAAGTGGTCTACCTGCGCCAATCGGAAGTGGAAACCGCGCCGAACGTGGGCAACGAAGAATCCGCCAAGTTTATCCAGGGCGTGTGCAACAAGAACAACGAGCTGTTGATTCTGGTTGAGCTGGACAAAATGATGAGCGAAGAAGAGTGGTCGGACCTGGAGAGCATCTGATTGTTCCTTGAGGCGGCGGTGATCGTCCTGGCCCTGTTGTGGGCCGGGACGTTGGCGTTTGTGCTGCGCTATGTGCGCCAGCAGCGGGAGTTGGCCTTGCAACAGGCCGAGCGCGATGCGGTGCGTGACCGGCGCATTCTGGAGCTGGTCAAGCGTGTCGATCATTTCCAGCAGAGTGCGGTGCGGGTTGGGGATGAAGTGCATGAACTGCGCGCGATTCTCGGGCCGTTGCCGGACAAGTTGGTGCAGTTGGAGCAGCGTGATCCCGCGAACCTGTCGTTCGCCCAGGCGGCCAAGCTGGTGGGCATGGGCGCGACGGTGGATGAGCTGACCCAGTCGTGCGGGTTGACCCAGGCCGAGGCGCAGTTGATGAGCAAGTTGCACAAGAGCTGATTCGGGCCGGGCTTGCTGGATTCAATGTGGGAGGGGCTTGCTCCCGATGGCGGTGTATCAGTCAGCTTAACTAGAGCTGACCCACCGCT
Organism: Pseudomonas sp. R11-23-07; assembly: GCF_003852295.1. Taxonomy (NCBI): domain Bacteria; kingdom Pseudomonadati; phylum Pseudomonadota; class Gammaproteobacteria; order Pseudomonadales; family Pseudomonadaceae; genus Pseudomonas; species Pseudomonas sp. R11-23-07. The sequence goes on along the minus strand of NZ_CP027761.1, from coordinate 3,839,078 downwards.
ATCGGGAGCAAGCCCCCTCCCACATGTTGATCTGCGTACATCAATCAAATTTGTCCAGCCACAGACTTTTCCTCATCCCCAAGGGTCAACATCCTGCAAGCATCTTGACCCAGGAGAGTTCCCCAAATGACCACCGCCAGAGCCCTGTTGATCCTCCACGGCAAACAAGCCCTCAACGAGGACGTGCGCGCGGCCGTGCTGGCCCGGCGTGAGCAGGGTTGGGCGCTGGCAGTGCGGGTGACCTGGGAAGGTGGCGATGCCCAGCGCCTGGTCAATGAAGCCCTGGCCGACGGTTACACCCACATCATCGCCGGCGGTGGCGACGGCACCCTGCGCGATGTGGCCGAAGCCATGGCTCACGCCAATACCGATGCCAGCCTGGTGCTGATGCCGCTGGGCACCGCCAATGACTTCGCCAAGGCCGCCGGCGTGCCGTTGGAGCCGGCTGGTGCCCTGGCGTTGCTGGATGTTGAACCGAGGGCGATTGACCTGGGCCAGGTCGGCGGGCAGATATTCTTGAACATGGCCACCGGCGGTTTCGGTAGCCAAGTCACCGCCAACACCTCCGAAGACCTGAAGAAAATCCTCGGCGGTGCCGCCTACCTGTTCACCGGTTTGTCGCGTTTCAGTGAATTGAAGGCTGCCTACGGTGAGCTGGAAGGCCCGGATTTCCATTGGAAAGGCGAGCTGCTCGCGCTGGGGATCGGCAACGGGCGCCAGGCCGGGGGCGGGCATGTGCTGTGCCCGGAGGCGCTGGCCGATGATGGCCTGCTGGACATCAGCATCCTGCCGGCGCCCCAGGAGGTAGTCGGCACCTTGCGCGAATTGATGAGCAACGGCTGGGGCCTGGACACCATGTTCGTGCGGGCACGCCTGCCGTGGGTCAATATCAAGGTGGCGCAGGGTTTGTACATCAACCTCGATGGCGAGCCGCTGGAGGGCGATGATCTGCATTTCGAGGCCCTGCCCAAGGCGCTGCGCGTGCACCTGCCGCTGGGTTCGCCCCTAGTCGTCCAGGCTGATGATCTGCTCGCGCACCGCGAATAACACCAGGCCCGCCACGTCGAAAATCTGCAGGCGCTTCATGATCTGCGAGCGATGCGCTTCTACCGTCTTGATGCTCAGGCCCAGGCCGTGGGCGATTTCCCGGGTGGACTTGCCACGCACGATCAGGCGCAGGATTTCCAACTGGCGCGCCGTCAAGTTGTGGCTATGGGGCGCGGACGTCGCATGGCCGTTGCTGCGGATCAGTGCTTGATTGATCACGGTGTGGGCGATCGCCGGGCTCAGGTAGCGCTCGTTGTTGCGCAAGGCATGCAGGGCGTGTTCCAGCTCGTTGGCGGTCATGTCCTTGAGCAGGTAGCCGTGGGCACCTGATTCCAGCGCGCGCATGATCAGGTCGGGGTCGGTGTGCATCGACAGGATCAGCACTTTGCTCAGGGGATAGGCGCCCTTGAGTTCCTGCAAGGCATCCAGGCCGCTGGTGTGTTTCATCGACAGGTCCAGCAGCACGATATCCGGTTGCAGGGCGCGAAATTGCGCGAGCACCTGCGCGCCATCGCTGGCTTCACCGATCACGTCGTAGCCGGGCATGTCCAGGACCAGCGCACGCACGCCTGCGCGAATCAGCGCGTGGTCATCCACCAGGAGTAAATTGCAGGTCACTCGAAACCCTTAGGGGAACTGGCCCGTTCGAGGGCGCGGGGCGCCCAGGGGAAAAGCGCGTCGATCCGCGTGCCTTGGCCTGGCTGGCTGCTGACCGACAAGGTGCCGCCCAGCTGGTCTATCCGCTCGGCCATGCCGGCCATGCCGCGTTGGCCCGCAAGGCCTGGGTCGGTAGCCGGCGAAAAGCCCTGGCCGTCATCGCAGATCATCAGCGACAAGCCTTCGGGCAGGCGCCGCAGGCACACCCGCAGGTTGTGTGCCTGGGCGTGACGGAGCATGTTGGTCACGGCTTCCTGGGTGATGCGAAACGCCGCCACGGCCATTTCTTCAGGAATACCGGTCAGGCGTTGCTGGCATTCCAGGCTCCAGCACACCGAGGTGTTTTCCAGGGTCTTGAGCAGGTGCGCGCGCAAGCTGGCTTCCAGGCCCAGGCTGGCCAACTGGCGCGGGTTGAGAATGGCCGACACGTCGCGCACTTTGGCCAGGGTTTCGTCGAGGGTGTTGCACAGCACCGTGCAGTGGTCGTGCAGCTCTGGCGGCAGGCGACGCTGCAGCCATTCGCTTTGCAGCTTGGCGGCGGTCAGCAGTTGGCCGATGTCGTCGTGCAGCTCGCGACTGAGGCGATGGCGTTCGTTTTCCTGGACCTGCAACAGTCGGTCGGCCAATTCCTGGGGTTGGAATTTGATGGATTTGCGTGAACGCCATTGGTGCAGGCCCACCACCGCCAGCGTGGCCAGGTTGACCAGCAGGATCAGCAGCGACCAGGGCGAAGCATGCGCGTAGGCCCACACGCTGACCGACAACGAACACAGGCACAGCGCAAGGACGATGCGGCGTGCGTTGCTGCGCGACACAGACCTTGAGAAAAGGGGCTTGAGGTTGGCGTACATAGCGGATGGAGCCACTGAGGGTTCGCTGCGGGGAGACCGGTTGGCCGGGCTCTGTTTGGAATACGCTGCCGAATCGTGTTTAACCATGATGAAGTTGAGTCACTTCGAGTGGGGGCATAGTACCACCCCTGTTACCGTTGGTCGCCTGATTGGTTTATGGCCCGCGCAAATACTCTGGGGGGTAATCCCAGAGTTGAAAAAGTTGTATTGGTAAAGTTGGTTTGTATAGTTATTGCGTAGATGGCTAAGTGATATTTCTGCCTTTCTCGCCGTTATCGGTCGTTTTTGGACAGGTCAGCTATCGTCGGTGACATGCTTGGGACTCAGGACGCATGATGCAACCGCTGCTGTGGTTTATGCCGGAAATCCTTTTGCGGAATCTGCAAGGTAACCGTCGCGATCAACGACGTTTGCTCGGTCTCGTCCAGGGCCAACTCACCGGTGCGCGTGTCGATCAGCTCCAATTGCCAGGCCAGCAGCGTCAGGCAGTCATGTAACGCATCCAGTGCCTGGTCATGCAGTTGCATCGGGTTTTCGGCGTTGGCAATGAGGTCCTGCAGGTGCCGCGAGAACTCGCTGATCGCCTGCAGCGCCAGGCTGTCGGCCTTTTCAGCCAGTTTGGCGAGGCTGGTTTTCATGCAGTCGATGGCGTCGCTGTCGTTGCGGATCAAATGCAGGTGGCTCAAGCACTCTTGGGACTTGATCAGCAGCATTTCGGCCTCCAGCAGAAACTCGGGAAGTGCCGTTTGCCATTCTTTCGCGCTATTCATCATGCATGTCTCCGCAACTCAAGCTCGGGTGATGAGATGTCGCACCGGGTGAATAGCTTAAAACTAGCGCTGAAATATGATTTGAGCTTGTAGGCTGATTCCGATATTCCAGTAGGACATTTATTGAAATGCTCACGAAAGTCGTGCGTAGTCCCAGTTGAGCGGGATGACACGACTTCAGTTGCCGATACGTGAGTGCCTGGAAGGCCCATGGGCCTAGGGCGTGGGATGGCAAACAAAAGCCTGACTCCATTCATGCAATGAGAATGGCGTCACATTAATGGCTATTAGATATCGCGAATATCAGGTCGGGCCTGATTGCGCATAGGGGAATCCCCTACGTCATGGAACCGCACGCCGATTGGAGTGTCGTGCAAGGCCCACGCAGCCCGAGGACAGGGCTGATGCAGTAAAGCATGATGTCAGTGTGACATCAATGTATTTACATGGCATTTTAGCGGGGTCAAGGTCTGGCGCTTGCCGCCGATAACTTGCTTATACGAACTGCACACCCTCTCAGCGCGCAACCCATGTGCACACCAGGAGCTCTTAATGGCCGGCATTCTCGACACCGTAGATCAACGCACGCAATTGGTGGGTGAGAATCGCCTGGAGATTCTCATGTTCCGCCTGTTCGGGCGGCAGCTGTTCGCGATCAACGTGTTCAAGGTGCAGGAAGTGCTGCAACTGCCCAAGCTGACCCTGATGCCGCAGCGCCATCCGTTTGTCTGCGGCGTGGTCAACCTGCGTGGCCAGACGTTGCCGGTGATCGACTTGTCCCAGGCCATCGGCATGCGCCCCCTGGTGCCAGGGCCCAACAGCACCATTATCGTCACCGAGTACAACCGTTCGGTGCAGGCGTTCCTGGTGGGCGGCGTCGACCGCATCGTCAACATGAATTGGGAAGCCATCCTGCCACCGCCGGCCAGCGCGGGGCGCCAGCACTATCTCACTGCCATCAGCAAGGTCGATGACCAGTTGGTGGAAATTATCGATGTGGAAAAAGTCCTGGCGGAAATCGTGCCTTATAACGCCAAGGTCTCCCGGGAAAAACTCGAGGACCCAGTGCTGGAACGCGCCCGTGGCCGTGAAGTGTTGCTGGTGGACGACTCCAACGTAGCGCTGTCGCAGTTGAAGGACACCCTGGGCCAGTTGGGCGTGAAGATGCACATCGCCAGCGACGGCCTCAAGGCGCTGAACATGCTCAAGGCCTGGGCCGACAGCGGCCAGATGATGACCGACAAGCTGCTGATGATCTTCACCGACGCCGAAATGCCCGAGATGGACGGCTACCGCCTCACCACCGAAATTCGCAATGACCCGCGCCTGCGTGGCCTCTACGTGGTGCTGCACACCTCGCTGTCGGGGAGCTTCAATGACTCGATGGTCAAGAAGGTCGGCTGTGACAATTTCCTCTCCAAATTCCAGCCGGACAAGCTGGTGGATGTGGTGCGTCAACGACTGATGCTGGACGAAGTGCCTGCATGACACTAGGGTATGCCACTTTGTTCCCCAGGAATGCAGGCTCATGCTCCGTCTCAGCGCGTTGTACCGTTACCCCTTGAAATCCGGCAAGGCCGAGGCCTTGCAGCAGAGTGGCCTGGATAAACTCGGGCTGGCAGGGGATCGACGCTGGATGCTGGTGGACGAAGCCAGCGGGCGCTTCCTTACGCAACGCGCCGTGGCGAAGATGAGCCAGTTGACGGCGCTGTGGAACGCGGCGGGCGGCCTGACCCTCAGCTCGCCTGGCTATGGGACGCTCGACGTGGCATTGCCCGGCGCCGATGCATTGCGCGGTGTGACCATCTGGCACGACACCCTGCGCGTGCCGGACGCGGGCGATGCGGCGGCGGCCTGGGTCAGCGCCTTCATCGGCAAGCCCACGCGCCTGGTGCATATGCCCCTGGAGCGTGCACGCTCGACCCAGGCCGGTTTTGGCCGGGATGACGATCAAGTGGGGTTTGCCGACGGCTACCCCTTGCTGCTGATCGGCCAGGCTTCCCTGGACGATTTGTGCGCGCATATTGGCCGGCCGATGGAAATGCTGCGCTTTCGTCCCAACCTGGTGATCGAAGGCGGCGAGGCCTTTGCCGAGGATGGCTGGAAACGCTTGCGCATCGGCGATGTGGAGTTTCGCGTGGTCAAGTCTTGTTCACGCTGCATTCTCACGACCGTCGACCCCCAGACCGGCGAGCGCAGCCCGGACCGCGAGCCGTTCGCCACCCTGCAGGCCTATCGCAGCACCGAGAAGGGCGCGATGTTCGGTCAGAACCTGGTCAACGATGGGGTTGGCCAGTTGGAAGTCGGGATGCCGGTAACGGTGCTGGAATAAAAAATGCCCGTCTCGCAGGAGACGGGCATTTTTTTGCGCCGAGTCAGGCTCAGCTGCGGTATTCGCACAGGTAAGCGGTGTCTACGCCAACCTTCAACTGGAATTTGCTGTTGGCCGGGACGTTGAACTGGCTGCCGGCGGCGAAGGTTTCCCACTCGGCGTCAGGCAGTTTGACGATCAGCGCGCCGGAAACGACGTGCATGATTTCACGCTGGTCGGTGCCGAACTCGTATTCACCCGGGGCCATCACGCCGATGGTCGCTGGGCCTTCCGCGGTGCCGAAAGCGATCGACTTGACGGTGCCGTCGAAGTATTCGTTGACTTTGAACATGAGTGAGTCCTCGGAAAAAAGGGTCAGAACTTACGCCAGCCACTGTAGGAGCGAGCTTGCTCGCGAAAAACCTGAGAGCACCCCGTCAAACCAGATGCGCTGCGTTATCGTTGGCGATCTTCGCGAGCAAGCTCGCTCCTACAGGTGGGCAGCATTAAGGCAAAAAGGTTGATCAGTATGCCCAAGCCTTTCAGAGCTGCCTAGACCGGCAAAATCAGCGGCAACAGGCGTGCGGTGTTGCGCGCATCCTCCAGCGCCCGATGCTGCTGGCCACTGAACTGCATCCCCGCCAATTGCAGCGCGCCATTAAGCCCCAAGGGCTTGTCCAGCCGCCGGGCCTTGGCGAACCGTTGCTTGAGGTTGACATGGGGCGTCTGGCCGAGCGCGCTGGCCAGGCCATGGCGTTGCCACTCCAGCTCAAGCTGCACGCGATCGTAGTCGCCCCAGCTGGCCCAGCCTTCCAGGCGTGCCTGATGCTGGCCCAGCCAGCGCTCGAACAGCGGCCACACCTCGGTGATCGGCGTTGCCGCGTCGATATTGGCTTGGGTGATATGGGTCAATTGGCGGCAAAAAGGCGTCAGCAGCGGCCGCCGCAGGGGGCGCACGAAGCGCTGGAAGTGATCCAGCTCGCGGCCCTGGCGGTTGACCAGGCTTGCGCCGATTTCGATGACTTCCATCTCCGTCACGGGCCAGCCGCCGTCATCCGTGGTGGCTTCAAGGTCAATAATCAGCCAATGAGGCATGCGCAGGTTCCCGTACTGTTCCTGTCCTGATGGGGATAGAGCGTAGCCGGGCCTTGTAGTTCCGCCCAGGGGGCTGATTCGCCTGGTTGGTAAACCCCGTACACAAGTTTTGCCCAAGCGCTTGCTCGGGTGGCGGCCACGGCCTAAATTGCCGCCCAAGACGATAGTAGACATGAGGGACAGCAGCATGGACGACCCCCAAGCCCTGCGGGTGATGCGCACCCTGGTCGACGCTGGGCAATTGACCGACCCCGAGAGTGCCCGGGGCAAGTTGCTGCAAACCGCGGCGCACCTGTTTCGCAACAAGGGCTTCGAGCGCACCACCGTGCGCGACCTGGCCAGTGCGGTGGGCATTCAGTCCGGCAGCATCTTTCATCACTTCAAGAGCAAGGACGAGATCCTGCGCGCAGTGATGGAAGAAACCATCCTCTACAACACCGCGATGGTGCGGGCTGCGCTGGAAGCAGCGAGCACGGTGCGCGAGCGCGTGTTGGCGCTGATCCGCTGCGAATTGCAGTCGATCATGGGCGGCAGCGGTGAGGCGATGGCGGTGCTGGTGTATGAATGGCGCTCGTTGTCTGCCGATGGTCAGGCTCAGGTACTGGCCCTGCGCGATGTGTATGAGGACATCTGGCTGCAGGTACTGGGCGAAGCCAAGGCCGCCGGTTATATCAGGGGCGACGTGTTCATCACCCGGCGCTTCCTGACCGGCGCGTTATCCTGGACCACCACGTGGTTTCGCACCCAAGGCAGCCTGACCCTCGAAGAGCTGGCCGACGAAGCGCTGTTGATGGTGCTCAAGGCGGACTGAAGTGCGGCTATTAATTTGCGGGTGAACATTGTCTCCCCAGGGAAAAACGCCTAGCTTATCGCCATCATAGAATTCACGGTGTGTGCCTAGATGTTTTCGCCATGGCGGCTGGCTGCAGGACTGACATTTTGGGCATTGGGTACCGCAGGGTGGACGCAGGCCAGCGCCGCGCAGTTGGTGAGGATCGGCGCGGCACATTTTCCGCCGTATACCGTACGCCCTGAGCAAGGCGCCGATACCGGATTGCTGCCGCAATTGGTCGAAGCGCTGAACGCCGTGCAAAGCGACTATCAGTTTGTGCTGGTGCCCACTTCGATCCCCAGGCGTTTTCGCGATTTCGAGCAAGGCCGGGTCGACATGGCGATCTTTGAAAACCCGTCCTGGGGCTGGAAAGACGTGGCCCATACCAGCGTCGACATGGGCCTGGAAGACGCTGAAATCTTCGTCGCCGAGCGTGAGCCCGGTCGCGACCAAAGCTATTTCAGCGACCTTGCCGGCAAACGCCTGGCGGTGTTCAGCGGCTATCACTACGCCTTCGCGAACTTCAACCCCGACCCCAAGTACCTGGCCGAGCACTTCAACGCAACGTTGACGTACTCCCATGACAGCAACTTGCTGATGGTCGCCCGCAGGCGTGCTGATATCGCCTTGGTCACCCGTTCGTACCTGAGTGACTTCATGGTGCGCAATATCGAGATGGCGGGAACATTCCTGGTGTCGGAGCGCATCGACCAGGTCTATCACCATTACGCGTTGCTACGGCCCAAAGCCCCGATCACCGGGCCTGCGTTTGCCGGGTTGCTCAAGCAGCTGCGGGATAATGGCCAGATGCTCAAGATCTTCGAGCCGTATCGCATCGATGTAATGCCAGTCCCCTGAGAGCGCTGGAAATCAAATGTGGGAGGGGGCTTGGCCCCTCCCACATGTGTTTTTCAGACCCTGCGCGCAAACGTATCGCTGTGGTTGCCCGACACTTTGCGGCAGTGCACCAGCGCATCGCGGATCATGAAGTTCACCAAGGTCGGCGAAACCCCGAGTTCCTTGGCGATATCCTTCTGCGGTACGCCGTGCAGGCGGTACATCTCGAAGGCGTAGCGGGTGCGCTGCGGCAGCTCGGTCAGGGCGTCGGCGATGTTTTCCAGGGTGTTGAAATTGATATGGGAAGTTTCCGGTGAAGCGCCGTGGATCACCACATTCAAGCCTTCCTCTTCGGTCCCGGAATACTTGAGCTCCAGAGCCTGCTTGCGGTAGTGATCGATCGCCAGGTTGCGCACGATCTGGAACAGATAGCTCAGTTGGGCCTTGAACGAAGAGGTGATCGTTGGGGCCGACTGCAGCCGAAAATAAGCGTCCTGCACCACATCCTCGGCGCGGGAACGACAGCCGGTAATACGTGCCGCGATCTTCACCAGGATCAGTCGATTGTCGACGAACGCCTGGAGAAGTGGTGAGTCGCACCTGCCTGTGGATACTGGTTCCGTCATGGAAATCACCTGGTTGCAAAAGAGGTTAGGGGAGGGCGTCCTTGCTGAGGCCTCCTACACATCGGGCAACAAATTATGCTGAATGATAATGATTGTCAAATGAGAAGGCGAACTAATCTTATGCCTTGCGGTAAGGTGTGAACCGCGTCTCGCTCGCCCCCGGCGACTAATTATTTGCCGGGTCCGTCCGTTCTTCTGGGTGACAGGCCTGTAAACAAACGGCCAAGGATCAGCACCCGCAGGAGGGCGAAATGGGTTTTTATCGTGCACACAGCGTGTTTCAGCTTGGAGTCCTCGGGTGATGAGTACGCCAACGCCGCTGCGCCTGTTCTGCCTGCCCCATTCCGGCGCGAGCGCCTCGGTCTACGCACGTTGGCGCCGCGTGCTGCCGGATTGGTTGCAGGTGTGCCCGCTGGAATTGCCAGGGCGTGGCATGCGCATGGGCGAGCCGCTGCAGCGCGATATCAAGGCCTTGGCTGCCCAGCTCGCGACTGAAATCAGCCGCGACCTCAATGGCCCCTATGCGTTGTTCGGCCACAGCCTCGGCGGCCTGTTGGCGTTCGAACTGGCCCATGCATTGAAAGCGCGCAATGTGCCGGCGCCGCTGGCGTTGTTCGCCTCCGGCACCGCCGGCCCGGCGCGGCGCGATGTCAGCGAATACGCCATCGAAAAGACCGACGAACAACTGATCGCCCGCTTGCGCGAACTGCAGGGCACCTGCGACGCCGCGTTGGCCAATCCTGAATTGATGGAGTTGATGCTGCCGATCCTGCGCGCCGATTTCCTGCTCTGCGGCAGCTTCACCTATGGCGAGCGCGAGCCCCTGGGCGTGCCGATCCATGTGTTCGGCGGCAAGCAGGACAGCGTGCGCGCCGACCAATTGCTCGACTGGCAGCTCGAGGCCGCCAGCGGCTTTTCCCTCGACATGTTCGACGGTCACCACTTCTTCCTCGTGCAGCACGAAAGCGCCGTGCTGCGCTGTGTGCGCCGCTATGCCGACGAGCACCTGGCCCGCTGGCGCCTTGGCGCGGCGCGGCAACTGGCCGCCGGCTGAATCTCACCGACTTCCCGACTTTCCCGTAAGCCGATTTCAGGCAGGAACCCCATGATGGACGCCTTCGAACTTCCCCGCACCCTGGTCCAGTCCCTCCAACGCCGTGCCGCACAGACGCCGGACCAGATAGCCCTGCGCTTTCTGGCCGAGTCCGCCGAGCACAGCGTGGTGCTCAGCTACCGTGACCTGGACCAACGCGCCCGCACCATCGCTGCCGCCTTGCAAGCCGATGTCGCGATGGGCGAGCGCGCAGTGCTGTTGTTCCCCAGCGGCCCGGACTATGTCGCGGCGTTCTTCGGCTGCCTGTACGCCGGGGTGATCGCGGTACCGGCCTACCCGCCGGAATCCACCAAGCGACATCACCAGGAGCGCTTGCTGTCGATCATCAGCGATGCCGAGCCGCGCCTGCTGCTGACCATCGCCAGCCTCGGCGAAAGCCTGGCGCAGATTGACAACGCACCACCAGTCTTGAGCGTAGACACCCTCGACGCACAGCTGGCCGATCACTGGGTCGCCCCCGAGCTGCAACCCGACGACATCGCATTCCTGCAATACACCTCCGGCTCCACCGCCCTGCCCAAGGGCGTGCAAGTCAGCCACGGCAATCTGGTGGCCAATGAAGTGCTGATCCGTCGCGGCTTTGGCATCGACCTCAACCCGCACGACGTCATCGTCAGCTGGCTGCCGCTCTACCACGACATGGGCCTGATCGGCGGCCTGCTGCAGCCGATCTTCAGCGGCGTGCCGTGCGTGTTGATGTCGCCGGCCTACTTCCTGGCGCGGCCGTTACGCTGGCTGGAAGCGATCAGCGAATACGGCGGCACCATCAGCGGCGGCCCGGATTTCGCCTACCGCCTGTGCAGCGAACGGGTCAGCGAGTCGGCCCTGGAACGCCTGGACCTGAGCCAGTGGCGCGTGGCCTATTCCGGTTCCGAACCGATCCGCCTGGACACCCTGGAACGTTTTGCCGAGAAGTTCTCTGCCTGCGGTTTCACCTCAAACAATTTCTTTGCTTCCTACGGCCTGGCCGAGGCGACCCTGTTCGTCGCGGGCGGCACCCGTGGCCAAGGCATCCCTGCGCTGCACGTCGATGAGCACGCGCTGGCCGCCAACCGCGCCGCGCCGGGGCAGGGCAGGGCCGTCATGAGTTGCGGCACTCACCAGCCGGACCACGCCGTGCTGATCGCCGATCCCCACACGCTGAGCGAGTTGGCCGACAACTGCGTGGGCGAACTCTGGGCGAGCGGCCCGAGCATCGCCCAGGGTTACTGGCGCAACCCTGAAGCCACCGCCAAGACATTCGTCCAGCACGCCGGCCGGACCTGGCTGCGCACCGGCGACCTGGGGTTTATCCGTGACGGTGAGGTGTACATCACCGGGCGCTTGAAAGACCTGCTGATCGTGCGCGGGCACAACCTGTATCCACAGGACATCGAGCAAACCATCGAACGTGAGGTCGAGGCGGTGCGCAAAGGCCGGGTGGCGGCCTTTGCGGTGAATGATCAGGGCCTGGAAGGCATCGGTATCGCTGCGGAAATCAGCCGCAGCGTGCAGAAAATCCTGCCGCCTGAAGCGCTGATCAAGGCGATTCGCCAAGCGGTGGCCGAGGCTTACCAAGAGGCGCCTAGCGTGGTGGTGCTGCTCAATCCTGGCGCGCTGCCGAAAACCTCCAGCGGCAAGGTGCAACGGGCGGCGTGTGCGCTGCGCTATGCCGATGGCAGCCTCGACCGCTATGCGCAGTTTCCCGAGGTGCAAGCGCCGGCGAGTGAGGTCGCGCTGGCGTCGGCCCTGCAACAGCAGATCGCCGCGATCTGGTGTGAGCAGCTGCAAGTGGCCACGGTTGCCGCCGATGATCATTTTTTCCTGCTCGGCGGCAACTCCATCAGCGCCACCCAGGTGGTCGCGCGCCTGCGTGAAACCCTGGGCCTGGAGCTGAACCTGCGCCTACTGTTCGAGGCGCCCACCCTGCAAGGCTTCGCCGCCAGCGTCGCGCAGGTGCAGCAGGCCGGCGGCGTTGCACAAGGCGCAATGGCTGCGCTGTCGCGCCAGCACGAGCTGCCGCAATCCCTGGCCCAGAACCGCTTGTGGATCACCTGGCAGCTGGACCCCGACAGCAGCGCCTACACCATTCCCGGCGCCCTGCGCCTGCGCGGCGCGTTGGACGAAGACGCGCTGCGCTCAAGCTTCCAGCACTTGGTCCAGCGCCACGAAGCCCTGCGCACGCGTTTCTATGAGCGTGACGGCGAAGGGTTCCAGCGCATCGAGTCCAACGTGGCGTTCGACCTGCACGTCATCGACCTCAGCGACCTGCCCGGCGCCGAGCGCGAAGCCCGCGCGCAGCAAATCCGCGAAGACCAGGCACGTACTTCGTTCGACCTGGAAAAAGGCCCGCTGCTGCGGGTGACCCTGGTGCGCCTGGATGAAGAAGACCACCAGTTGCTGGTCACCCTGCACCACATCATCGCCGATGGCTGGTCGCTGACTATTCTGATTGACGAGTTCTCCCGTCTCTACGCGGCCGCGTCCCAGGGCCAACTCCTGGAGCTGCCGCCACTGAGCCTGCAATACGCCGACTACGGCAGTTGGCAGCGCCAATGGCTGGCCGCAGGTGAAGGCCAGCGGCAACTGGCGTACTGGCAGGCAACGCTTGAGGGCGATCACCCGACGCTCGACCTGGCCACTGACCACCCGCGCTCTGCGCAGCGTCTGAACAGCGCCTCGCGCCATACCGTACGCCTGAGCGCCAAGCTCAGTGACGCGATTCGCCAGACTGCACAGGCCCATGAAGCCACCCCATTCATGCTGCTGCTGGCCGCGTTCCAGACGCTGTTGTATCGCTACAGCGGCCAGCGCGATATCCGCATCGGCGTGCCCAATGCCAATCGCTCACGCCAGGAAACCCAAGGGCTGGTCGGGTTCTTCATCAACACCCTGGTATTGCGTGCCGAGCTCGACGGGCGCCAGCCTTTCAACCAGCTGTTGGCCGCGACACGCCAGGCGGCAATGGACGCCCAGGCGCATCAGGATCTGCCGTTCGAACAACTCTTGGAGGCCTTCCCCCAGGCGCGGGAACAGGGCCTGTTCCAAGTCATGTTCAACCACCAGCAACGTGACCTCAGCGCCCTGCGCCGCCTGCCGGGGCTGCTCGCCGAGGAACTGCCGTGGCACAGCCGTGAAGCCAAGTTCGACCTGCAACTGCACAGCGAAGCAGACCGCACCGGGCGCTTGAGCCTGGCCTTCGACTACGCCGATGAGCTGTTCGAGCCGGCAACCGTGCAGCGCCTGGCCGAGCATTACATTCACCTGCTGCAAGCGGTCTGCGAACAACCGCAGCAAGCTGTGGGCGAGCTGAAACTGACCGCAGAGGACGAGCAACAGGCATGGAGCCAGGCACCGTGCGCGCCGGCCCGGCAGTGGTTGCCCGAGCTGCTCAACCAGCACACTTCGGACGCCACTGCGCTGGTCTGGCAAGCTGGCAGCCTGAGCTTTGCCCAGTTGCATACCCAGGCCAACCGCCTGGCGCATTACCTGCGCGACAAGGGCGTCGGCCCGGACGTCTGCGTGGGCATCGCCGCCGAGCGTTCGCCGCAGTTGCTGATCGGCTTGCTGGCGATCCTCAAGGCCGGCGGCGCTTATGTGCCGCTGGACCCGGATTACCCCACCGAGCGCCTGGCCTACATGCTCGAGGACAGCGGCGTGCACTTGCTGTTGACCCAAACCGCACTGCTGGAACAACTGCCGACGGTGGCAGGCGTGTGTGTGATCGCCATGGACAGCCTGCACCTGGACCGCTGGCCGACCCAGCCACCGGGCCTGCACCTGCACGGCGACAACCTCGCCTACGTGATCTACACCTCCGGCTCCACCGGCCAGCCCAAGGGCGTGGGCAATACCCATGCGGCGCTGGCCGAGCGGTTGCAGTGGATGCAGGCCACCTACACGTTGGATGCCAGCGACGTGCTGATGCAAAAGGCGCCGATCAGTTTCGACGTGTCGGTGTGGGAGTGCTTCTGGCCGCTGATCACAGGGTGCCGTCTGGTACTGGCCGGCCCTGGCGAGCACCGTGATCCTCATCGCATCGCGCAATTGGTGCAGGAACATGGCGTGACCACGTTGCACTTCGTGCCGCCGCTGTTGCAGGTGTTTATCGACGAACCGCTGGTGGCCGAATGCACCAGCCTGCGCCGGCTGTTCTCCGGCGGCGAAGCCTTGCCCGCGCAGTTGCGCAACCGCGTCCTGGCGCGCCTGCCGGCGGTGCAACTGCACAACCGTTATGGCCCGACCGAAACCGCGATCAACGTCACTCATTGGCACTGCGCCGTGGAGGACGGCGAGCGCTCGCCGATTGGCCGGCCACTGGGCAATGTGATCTGCCGGGTGCTCGACGACCAGCTCAACCCGCTGCCGGCCGGTGTGCCGGGTGAACTGTGCATCGGCGGCATCGGCCTGGCGCGCGGTTACCTCGGTCGTGCGGGGCTTACCGCTGAACGCTTTGTCGCCGACCCACTGGACGCCGCCGGGGCGCGTCTGTATCGCACCGGCGACCGCGCGCGCTGGAGCGTGGATGGCGTGCTGGAATACCTGGGCCGTCTCGATCAGCAGGTCAAGCTGCGCGGCTTTCGGGTGGAACCGCAGGAAATCGAAGCGCGCCTGTTGGCGTTGGACGGCATCGCCCACGCCGTGGTGCAGGTGCGGGACGGCCAGTTGATCGGTTACTACACCGGCCCGGCCGAACTGGATGCACAGGCAGTGAAAGCCGCCCTGGCCGTTGTCCTGCCCGAGTACATGGTGCCTGCCTACCTGATGCGCCTGGACGCGATGCCCCTGAGCCCCAGTGGCAAACTCGACCGCCGCGCACTGCCCGAACCGGTGTGGCAAACCCGCGAACACGTCGAACCCGAAACGCCGTTGCAGCAGCAAATTGCCGCGATCTGGCGCGAAGTGCTCGGGCTGCCCCGTATTGGCCTGCGCGACGACTTTTTCGCCCTCGGCGGCCACTCGCTATTGGCCACGCAAATCGTCTCCCGCACCCGCCAGGTCTGCGATGTCGAACTGCCGTTGCGCACCTTGTTCGACGCCAGCGAGCTGGGTGCGTTTGCCGAGCATGTCGGGTTGATCCAGGCCTCGGGCCAACGCAACCAACAGACTGCAATCGGCAGGGTCGACCGCAGCCAACCCGTGCCGCTGTCCTATTCCCAGCAGCGGATGTGGTTCCTCTGGCAGATGGAACCGGACAGCCCGGCTTATAACGTCGGCGGCATGGCACGCTTGCGCGGGGTGCTGGATGTGGGGCGTTTCGAGGCGGCGCTGCAGGCCTTGATCATGCGTCACGAAACCCTGCGCACCACCTTCCCGAGCGTCGATGGCGTGGCCTGTCAAAAGGTCTCGCCACAGACCGGCCTGCGCATGGACTGGCAGGACGTCTCGGCACTGACTGAAACCGAGCGTCAGCAGCGTTTGCAGCAACTGGCGGATCAGGAAGCGCATACGCCGTTCAACCTGGAAACCGGGCCGTTGCTGCGCGCTTGCCTGGTCAAGGCAGGTGAGCAGGAGCATTACCTGGTGCTGACCCTGCACCATATCGTCACCGAAGGCTGGGCCATGGACATCTTTGCCCGTGAACTCAGCGCGCTCTACGAAGCCTTTATCGACGAGCGCGACTCACCGCTGGCGCCGCTGCCGGTGCAATACCTGGACTACAGCGTGTGGCAGCGCCAGTGGTTGGAAGCGGGCGAGCGCCAACGCCAGCTGGATTACTGGACCGCGCAACTGGGCAGCGAACACCCGCTGCTGGAGCTGCCTGGTGACCGCCCGCGCCCGGCGGTGCAAAGTCACCGGGGCGAGCTGTATCGCTTCGACCTGAGCGACGCGCTGGCCGCCCGTGTTCGCGCGTTCAACGCCGAGCATGGCCTGACCCTGTTCATGACCATGACCGCCACCCTGGCCGTGTTGCTCTACCGCTACAGCGGCCAGACCGACCTGCGCATCGGCGCGCCGGTAGCCAATCGGATCCGTCCGGAAAGCGAAGGGCTGATCGGTGCGTTCCTCAACACCCAGGTAGTGCGTTGCCAACTCGATGGGCAGATGAATGTCGCGCAGCTGTTCGAGCAGGTGCGTCACACCGTGATCGAAGGCCAGTCCCATCAGGACCTGCCGTTCGACCATCTGGTGGAGGCGCTGCAACCGCCGCGCAGCGCCGCATATAACCCGCTGTTCCAAGTGATGTGCAACGTGCAGCGCTGGGAGTTCCAGCAACGCCGCCAACTGGCCGGCATGACTGTCGAGTACCTGGCCAACGATGCCCGCGCTACCAAGTTCGACCTCAACCTGGAAGTCACTGACCTCGACCATCGTCTGGGCTGCTGCCTGACCTACAGCACCGATTTGTTCGACGAGCCGCGCATTGCTCGCATGGCTGAGCATTGGCGCAACCTGCTGGAAGCGCTGATCGACAACCCGCAGCAACGCCTCAGCGAATTGCCCCTGCTCAGCGCCACCGAGCAGCGCGCCGTGCAGGACAGCCTCGGGGTGGAGGCCGGTGAGCATCGGCTCGACCAGTGCATTCACCCGCTGTTCAGTGAGCAGGCGCGCAAGCGTGCCGATGCGCCGGCGCTGACCTTTGCCGGGGTGACGCTCACTTACGCCGAACTTGATGCACGCGCCAATCGCCTGGCCTGGATGCTGCGCGAGCGCGGCGTCGGCCCGCAGGTGCGCGTCGGCCTGGCGCTGCCGCGTTCGCTGGAAATGGTCATCGGCCTGCTGGCGATCCTCAAGGCCGGCGGCGCCTACGTGCCGCTGGACCCGGAATACCCGCTGGACCGCCTGCATTACATGATCGAAGACAGCGGCATCGGCCTGCTGCTCAGCGATGCGCCGATGTTCGAAGCCCTCGGCCCGTTGCCGGCGAGCGTCGCGACCTGGTGCCTGGAACAGGACCTGCCGCTGCTGAGCAACTACCCGGCCGGCGAGCTGCCGATGATCAGCCTGGCGCAACACCCGGCGTACCTGATCTACACCTCCGGTTCCACCGGCAAGCCCAAAGGTGTAGTGGTGTGCCATGGCGAAATCGCCATGCATTGCCAGGCGGTGATCGAGCGTTTCGGCATGCGCCCGGACGACTGCGAACTGCATTTTTATTCGATCAACTTTGACGCCGCCACCGAGCGCTTGCTGGTGCCGTTGCTCAGCGGTGCCCAGGTGGTAGTGCGCGCCCAGGGGCAGTGGGATGTCGAGGAAATCTGCACGCTGATCCGCACCCACCGCATCAGCATCCTCGGGTTTACGCCCAGCTACGGCAGCCAGTTGGCGCAGTGGCTGGCCACGCAACAGCAGTCCCTGCCGGTGCGCATGTGCATCACCGGCGGTGAAGCCTTGACCGGGGAACACCTGCAGCGCATTCGCAGCGCCTTCCAACCACAGGTGTTCTTCAACGCCTATGGCCCGACCGAAACCGTGGTGATGCCACTGGCCTGCCTGGCGCCGGAGCAACTGGAAGAGGGCGCCGCCAGCGTGCCGATTGGCAGCATCATCGGCGCACGCGTGGCTTACATTCTTGATGCCGACCTAGCCCTGGTGCCGCAAGGCGCGAGCGGTGAGTTGTATGTCGGCGGAGCAGGCCTGGCCCAGGGGTATCACCAGCGTGCGGGGATGACGGCGGAGCGCTTTGTCGCCGACCCGTTCGCGGCGAATGGCGGGCGTCTGTACCGCACCGGTGACTTGGTGCGCCAACGTGCCGATGGGTTGGTGGAATACTTGGGGCGTATCGACCATCAAGTGAAGATTCGCGGATTCCGCATTGAGTTGGGCGAGATCGAAACCCGCCTGTTGGAACATGACGCCGTGCGCGAAGCGGTGGTGCTGGCGCTGGATTCGCCGAGTGGCAAACAGCTGGTGGCGTATCTGGTCAGCGACGCTGAGCACGGCGCGTTGCGCGACGCGGTGAAGGCCCGGCTCAAGGCGCAACTGCCGGATTACATGGTGCCCGCCCATGTGATGGTGCTCGACAGCATGCCGCTGACCGCCAACGGCAAGCTCGACCGGCGTGCCTTGCCCGAGCCGGACCCCGAGGCGAATCGCCAACACTACGTGGCGCCACGCAACGCGTTGGAGCACAGCCTGGCAGCGATCTGGTGCGCGGTGTTGAACCTGCAGCAAGTCGGCCTGGACGATAACTTCTTTGAGCTGGGCGGCGATTCCATCCTGTCGATCCAGGTGGTCAGCCGGGCGCGGCAGGCGGGCATTCATTTCAGCCCGCGTGACCTGTTCCAGCACCAGACCGTGCAAAGCCTGGCCGCCGTTGCCACGCGCGCCGAGCAGGTCAGCGCCGAGCAAGGTGTGATTACCGGAGCCTCGGGCCTTACGCCGATCCAGCAGTGGTTCTTCGACACCGATATTCCGGCGCGTCAGCACTGGAACCAGGCGCTGCTGCTCAAGCCGCTGCAACTGCTCGACCCGCGCCGCCTGGAGCAGGCCCTGCTGGCGGTGCTGGAGCATCACGATGCGCTGCGCCTGAGCTTCACCCGCCGCGACGCCCAATGGCACGCCGAACACCTGGCCGTGTCCGAAGGTGGCGTACTGATGCAGGCGCAAGTGCGCGACATGGCCGACTGCACCGCGCTGTTCACCGACACCCAGCGCAGCCTCGACCTGGAACACGGCCCGCTGTTGCGCGCCTTGCTGGTGGACGGCCCCCAAGGCCAGCAGCGCCTGCTGATCGTCATCCATCACCTGGTGGTGGACGGCGTGTCATGGCGCGTGTTGCTCGAAGACCTGCAAACTGTTTATCGCCAACTGAGCGATGGCCAGTCCGTCAGCCTGCCGGCCAAGACCAGCGCGTTGCGCGAGTGGGCGGCGCGTTTGCAGGCGTATGCCCACAGCGAATCCCTGCGCGAAGAACTGAGCCTGTGGCAAGCGCAGTTGGCTGGCCCGGCGCTGGCGTTGCCGGTGGCTCGCCCACAAGGTGCACGGCGCAACCGTGACGCCGAGACGGTCAGCGTGCGCCTGGATGCCGAACGCACCCGGCAATTGCTGCAACACGCGCCAAGCGCCTACCGCACCCAGGTCAACGACCTGCTGCTGACCGCCCTGGCCCGAGTGCTGTGCCGCTGGAGCGGCCATGATTCGGCGTTGATTCAACTGGAGGGCCACGGCCGCGAAAGCCTGTTCGATGACATCGACCTGACCCGTAGCGTCGGCTGGTTCACCAGTGCTTATCCGGTGCGCCTGACCCCGCAGGCGCAACCGGGCGATTCGATCAAGGCGATCAAAGAGCAACTGCGCGGCGTGCCGCATAAAGGCCTGGGCTACGGCGTGCTGCGCTACATGGCAGACGACCTGTGCAAACGCACCCTCGCAGCGTTGCCGAGCGCCGCGATCACCTTCAATTACCTCGGCCAGTTCGACCAGAGCTTCGGCGCCGATGCGCTGTTCCATCCGCTGGATGAATCCGCCGGGCTCGCGCACGATCCGGACGCACCGCTGCCCAACGAGCTCAGTGTCGACAGCCAGGTGTACGGCGGCGAACTGGTGCTGCGCTGGACCTTCAGCCGCGAACGCCACGATCAGCAGACGATCCGCGCACTGGCCGAGGCGTATCTGGCCGAGCTGCACAGCCTGATCGCCCATTGTCTCGAAGACGATGCTGGCGGCTTCACACCGTCCGACTTCCCGCTGGCCCAGCTGACCCAGGCGCAACTGGACAGCTTGCCAGTACCCGCCAGCGCCATCGAAGACGTCTACCCGCTGACCCCGATGCAAGAGGGCCTGCTGCTGCACACCCTGCTGGAACCGGGCACCGGCCTGTATTACATGCAGGACCGCTACCGCATCGACAGCGCCCTGGACCCCGAGCGTTTCGCCGAGGCCTGGCAACGGGTGATCGCCCGCCACGAAGCCTTGCGGGCCTCGTTCTGCTGGAACGTCGGCGAAGACATGCTGCAAGTGATCCACAAGCCGGGCAGCACGCCGATCGAATACCTGGACTGGAGCGCCGATCCCGAGCACGAGCACGAACCGCGTCTGCAAGCCTTGCTTAAGGCCGAACGCGAAGCCGGTTTCGATCTGCTCAACCAGGCGCCGTTCCACCTGCGCCTGATCCGCGTGGGCGAGACGCGCTACTGGTTCATGATGAGCAATCACCACATCCTCATCGATGCCTGGTGCCGTTCGCTTTTGATGAATGATTTTTTCGAAATCTACAGGGCCCTGGGCGAAGGTCGCGATGCGCCACTGGCGACGCCGCCGCGTTACCGCGACTACATCGCCTGGCTGCAACGCCAGGACCTGGACGAAGCGCGCCAGTGGTGGCAGCGCAACCTGCAAGGGTTCGAGCGCACCACGCCGATCCCGAGCGACCGGCCCTTCCTGCGCGAACACGCAGGCCACAGCGGCGGCATGGTGGTCGGCGATTGTTACACCCGCCTGGATGCCCGTGATGGTGCGCAATTGCGCGAGCTGGCCCAAGCCCACCAATTGACGGTCAACACCTTCGCCCAGGCGGCCTGGGCGTTGGTACTGCGGCGCTTGAGCGGCGAGCGTGACGTGCTGTTCGGCGTCACCGTGGCCGGGCGCCCGGTGCAGATGCCCGAGATGCAACGCACCGTCGGCCTGTTTATCAACAGCATCGCCCTGCGGGTAAAACTGCCGGCAGACGACCAGCGTTGCAGCGTGCGCGACTGGCTGAGCGGCCTGCTCGACAGCAACATGCAATTGCGCGAGTACGAATACCTGCCCCTGGTAACGATTCAGGAACTCAGCGAACTGCCCAAGGGCCAGCCGCTGTTCGACAGCCTGTTCGTGTTCGAAAACGCCCCGGTGGAAACCTCCGTGCTGAGCCACGCGCAAAGCCTGAAGGCTACCTCGGACTCCGGCCGCACCCACACCAACTTCCCGCTGACCGCCGTGTGCTACCCCGGCGATGATCTTGGCCTGCACCTGTCCTATGACCAGCGCTACTTCGATGAAAGCACCGTGCAAGGCATGCTCGGCGAGTTCAAGCGCCTGCTGCTGGCGCTGGTGCAGGGCTTCCATGGCGACATGGCCGAGCTGGCGCTGATTGGCGAGCAGGAACGTGAATTCCTGGTGCACGGCTGCAACCAGAGCGAACACGACTACCCGCTGCAGCGCAGTTATATCGAGCTGTTCGAGGAACAGGTGGCGCAGCATCCGCAGCGTATCGCCGCCAGTTGTCTAGACCGGCAATGGAGCTATGACGAGTTGAACCGGCGCAGTAACGGCCTGGGGCATGCGCTGATGGCGGCGGGTGTCGGCCCGGACCAGCCGGTGGCGTTGCTGGCCGAGCGTAATCTGGAGCTGCTGGGCATGATCATCGGCAGCTTCAAGGCGGGTGCCGGCTACTTGCCGCTGGATCCGGGCCTGCCGAGCCAGCGCCTGAGCCGCATCATCGACCTGAGCCGCACACCGTTGCTGGTGTGCAGCGAAGCCTGCCGGGAACAGGCGATCGAACTGCTCGAAGGCTTCGACTGCCAGTTGCTGGTGTGGGAAGAAATCCCGGCCCGTGGCGAGAATCCCGGTGTCTATAGCGCTCCGGACAACCTCGCCTATGTGATCTATACCTCGGGTTCCACCGGCTTGCCCAAAGGCGTGATGGTCGAACAGCGCGGCATGCTCAATAACCAGTTGAGCAAGGTGCCCTACCTGCAACTGAGCGAGACGGATGTAATCGCGCAGACGGCTTCGCAAAGCTTCGATATTTCCGTGTGGCAATTCCTCGCCGCGCCGCTGTTCGGCGCGCGGGTAGACATCGTGCCCAACACCCTTGCCCATGATCCCCAGGGCTTGCTGGCCCATGTCCAGGCACAGGGCATTACTGTGCTGGAAAGCGTGCCGTCACTGATCCAGGGCATGCTCGCCCAGGACGCTATCCGCCTCGACGGCCTGCGCTGGATGCTGCCGACCGGGGAAGCGATGCCGCCGGAGCTGGCGCACCAGTGGCTGTTGCGCTATCCGCACATCGGCCTGGTCAACGCCTATGGCCCGGCGGAATGCTCGGACGATGTGGCGTTCTACCGCGTCGACCTGGCCTCGACGCGGGGCACCTATTTGCCGATTGGCATGCCCACCGACAACAACCGCTTGTACCTGTTGGACGGCGCACTGGAATTGGTGCCCCAAGGCGCCGTCGGTGAATTGTGCGTGGCCGGCACCGGGGTCGGTCGGGGTTACGTCAGCGACCCGTTGCGCACCGCACCGGTGTTCGTGCCGAACCCGTTCGGCGCACCAGGCGAGCGGCTGTACCGCACCGGCGACCTGGCACGGCGACGCAGTGACGGCGTGTTGGAGTATGTCGGGCGGGTTGACCACCAGGTGAAGATTCGCGGCTACCGCATCGAACTGGGTGAAATCGAAGCGCGCCTGCACGAACAACCCGAGGTGCGTGATGCGGCGGTCGGTGTCCAGGAGGGCGTCAACGGCAAGCACCTGGTTGGCTATTTGGTGGCTGCGGATGAGGCGTTGAACCCTGGCGAACGCCTGGACCGTATCAAGCAACGCCTGCGCGCCGAACTGCCGGAATACATGGTGCCGCTGCACTGGCTGTGGCTTGAGCGCCTGCCGCTCAACGCCAACGGCAAACTCGACCGCAAGGCCCTACCGGCCCTGGAGATCGGCCAGTTGCACAGCCAGGACTACCTGGCACCGCGCAATGAACTGGAAACCGCCCTGGCCGCGATCTGGGCCGAAGTGCTCAAGGTCGAACGGGTAGGGGTGCAGGACAACTTCTTCGAACTGGGCGGACACTCGCTGCTGGCGACACAGATCGCTTCACGGGTGCAGAAGACGCTGCAGCGGGATGTGCCGCTGCGGGCGATGTTCGAATGCAGCACGGTGGCGGAGCTGGCCGAGTATATCGAGGGGTTGGCGGGGAATGAGATCAGTGCCGAGAAGGTGGATCGGTTGAGTGATTTGATGGCGGAACTGGAGGGATTGTAAGGCGGCCGTTGGTCTGGAAGATCGGGTTTTTCCAGCAGAACTGTCAATTCTGACAGTAGGCAGGATTCCTGATCCACGTGTTAGATAACCGCAGTTTCCGGCCCATCCGGCCGGGCCCGACGGTGATCTAACGCTGGACAGGAGTCTTATCGTGGCGAGCAAAATACCTGCAAAAAAAAACGGTTCCGTTCAGACAGCTAATTCGCTGCCAGCCGTTGAAACGGAACTGCCCTATGCGATTATCGAGCACGCTGCGAACAACAGCGTGCTGTATCCCATTGATGCGATTGATGGCACGACGGCCACGCTGACGCTGCCGGCGAATGCCACCAACGTCATGTTCTATATGGCGGTCAAGGATCAGGACCAGCCAAGCTTCGAGCCGATCTCTGTGGAAAACGGCGTCAATGTCGTCGACATTCCGGCACGGTGGATCAGCTACTGCATCGGGCACACGGTATTGATCAAGTACACGGCCAATGCAGGGGGGCGGGCACTGGAATCCCTGACCCTGGAGTTGGAAATCCAACAGATCAGGGAGGAGCATCTCGTCGTCTCAAGGCCGGTGTTTACCCATGCCAAGGAGCAGTGGAGTACCTGGTACCTGCGTATGCAGGAGTTTACGGGGGATGAAATTGTCGCGATCAAGGCCTGGCCGATGATTCAACCCGGGCAGCGGTTGTTTGTCGTTGTTGCGGGTAACCAGCATGTCGCGCCTTATCGCTTCGCCTGGGTGGCCAGGGATCATGTGGTGCAGGAGCACGAAGCCCATCCAGACCATGTTTTCCGCTTTACGCTTTCGCGAGGCTGGCTGTCCAGGCTGGACGACTATTCGGCGATCACCGCCCATCTGGGCGTGATTTGGGACACCACCGCCCCGGTATACCCTGCGCCTGGCGATCCGCTTCTGGAGAATCCGCTCCCAGTGAACGCCGAGGATTTCCACCTGCGCACCACTTCGTTGTTGCTGGTCGACCCCGGACAGGAACTGAACCCACCGCACTTGAAGGAGTCGGTGGAGCTACGCCCAGGTCAATGGCAGGTCAACCCTACCAATACGGTCAACGGCGGGCATGCAATCGTCAGCTACGACGGCATGTTCGAGGGCGACCATGTCTGTGCCTATGCGTCGGGCCCGAATTACGCGCCGGTGGCCCTCGGCTGCCAGGACGTGAAGAAAGACGAGACGAGCCTGTCGTACGATGTTGCCCCCGATATCGTTGCAGCGCTGTTCGACAAGACGCTGACGCTCAACTACTGCCTCCAGTTCAACAGTTATCTACCCCAATCTTCCCCCGATCGCCACATCAAAGTGCTTGCTCCGCACCTGACCACACCGGATATCGAAGAAGCGACGATGGGGACCGTTAATCTCACTACGTTCAACAACGATGCCACGGGTGTGGTACCTCTTTTTGACTATGCCAAAGAGGGCCAATGTTGCTGGATGTGGCTGACGGGCGTGGATGAGGACGGCGCGGCCTTGCAGTTGGATGTGTTGCAGGACGTGCCACTGAAGCCGCACTGGCTAATCGATGGCGTGGATACGTCCATCGTCCGGAATGCTCTGAAAAAACTGGCGGATTGCAGCGACTTCAAGCTGCATTTTGCGGCGAGCTTCGATGGACAGTGCGATCGATCGACCGCCCACGAATTCCCGGCTCGATCTTTCGCCATCGTCCAGGAACAGCGAGTGCTCAAAGCGCCCACCGTGCATGAGGCTGTGGGCAACGAGCTGACCGTGTGGAATGGACGAAATGGCGTGCATGTCGAGGTGAGTTACCTCGGTAACCACCCCAGTCACACCCTCAGTCTGTGCTGGACGAAGCCAGACGGAGCGTGCTGGCCGCTGGACTCCCAGCCGGGCACCGCCAGCGGAACCACTACTTTTTTGGTACCTCGAGAGGCGGTGATCGAAAGCATCGGCAAAACGGTAAAGATCAACTACACCGTCACCAGTGCTTGCAAGGTGCAGACTTCAGATGATTTGAATTTGCACATCAGCGTACCGGTGCGCCTGCCGACGCCGGTGGTGGAACAGGCCACGCCACGCGC
Source organism: Pseudomonas sp. R11-23-07 (assembly GCF_003852295.1). Classification (NCBI taxonomy): domain Bacteria; kingdom Pseudomonadati; phylum Pseudomonadota; class Gammaproteobacteria; order Pseudomonadales; family Pseudomonadaceae; genus Pseudomonas; species Pseudomonas sp. R11-23-07. The sequence continues at coordinate 3,813,995 of NZ_CP027761.1, read as the reverse complement.
TACTCAATACGGCATTCTCGATCTGGCTACCTTCCCCGCAGATGCTCTAATCACAGTTGAAACCTGGTGGTTTGCACTGGCCGGGCAACGTGTCTGGCTCAAATGCACGGGTATCAAAAAAGATGGCACTGAGCATACTTTCTATGTGGTGAAGGGCCTGCCGCTTACCGCCGAGGAGGCCCAAGCGGGGCTCTCTCAAACGATGAGTCGATCAGATATTTTGCTGTTAAAACATGATTCTCCGCTGACCGTCACCTGCATTACAGCGCCAGATAGCAACGATCCAGAAAGGGATTCCATCACTTTTCCAGTGTTGAACCTGATTGTGAAGCGGCAACTGATCTGTCAGGAAGAGCGCTTTGAGGGATTGGCGCAGGGGACGTTTGCCGCAGGCGGCAGTATTCAGACGAAGTTGATGAAAATAACCTTTCAATCGGGGGCGGGTCTGGCGGGTATAACGACCTATGGTAACGACAACTATTACTCAGGTAACCACCTTGTCATGTGCCAACATTCCGATCATCAAATTCCACCACAGCTGCATCGATTTGATTTCAGTCGTGAGCTGGAATCTGTCAGGTTCAGTTGGTCCTGGAAACAACGTCCAGGGACAGTCACCTTTTATGGCCCCGCCGGTAATGTGGTCCGGCAAGAGACCTATACCGAGGATTGGCGAGGCGGTTTCTGGGTCGAGTTGGCAACGTCGCCTGGGACCTCGGTAGCGTGGATGACGGTACTTGTAGAGGACTACTCGTTTATCGATAACTTCAGCATGTGCTACCGCGAGTAAGCTGTGTTTGCTGATATACAGTTAGCGAACCCCATGAGTTGTTGTTCTAGGTGAGTGCCCGCCCAGTGCGGGTATTCTCCTGGCTGAGTTGGCGTTGCATGGATGGCGCATTGGCGGGGTTTTGAGACGGCCGCTGGTCTGAAACGCCTAGACTGTCCAGCAGAACTGTTAATTCTGACAGTAGGCAAGGTTCTTGATCCAAGGGTTAGATAACCGCAGTTTCTGGCCAGTCTGGCCAGTCCCGACGGTGATCTAACGCTGGACAGGAGTCTTATCGTGGCGAGCAAAATACCTGCAAAAAAAACCGGTTCCGTTCAGGCAGCTAATTCGCTGCCAGCTGTTGAAACGGAACTGCCCTATGCGATTATCGAGCACGCTGCGAACAACAGCGTGCTGTATCCCATTGATGCGATTGATGGCACGACGGCCACGCTGACGCTGCCAGCGAATGCCACCAACGTCATGTTCTATATGGCGGTCAAGGATCAGGACGAGCCGAGATTCGAGCCAGTTTCTGTCGAAAACGGCGTGAATGTCGTCGACATTCCGGCACCGTGGGTCAGCTACTGCATCGGGCACACGGTATTGATCAAGTACACGGCCAATGCAGGGGGGCGGGCATTGGAGTCCTTGACGCTGGAGCTGGAAATCCAACAGATCAGGGAGGAGCATCTCGTCGTCTCAAGGCCGGTGTTTACCCATGCCAAGGAGGAGTGGAGTACCTGGTACCTGCGCATGCAGGAGTTTACGGGGGATGAAATTGTCGCGATCAAGGCCTGGCCGATGATTCAACCCGGGCAGCGGTTGTTTGCCGTTGTTGCGGGTAACCAGCATGTCGCGCCCTATCGCTTCGCCTGGGTGGCCAGGGATCATGTGGTGCAGGAGCACGAAGCCCATCCAGACCATGTTTTCCGCTTTACGCTTTCGCGAGGCTGGCTGTCCAGGCTGGACGACCATTCGGCGATCACCGCCCACCTGGGGGTGATTTGGGACACCACCGCCCCGGTATACCCTGCGCCTGGCGATCCGCTTCTGGAGAATCCGCTCCCAGTGAACGCCGAGGATTTCCACCAGCGCACTACCTCATTGCTACGCGTCGACCCTGCGCTGGATCTGAAACCGCCGCACTTGCGCGAGTCTGCGCATTACAACGGTGAGTGGTGCCTCAATCCTGAAAACACCCAGGAGGGAGGGGAGATCGTCATCCAGGGGCTGGACACTTACAAAGGTGACGAGGTGCGGTTTTATGTAAGCGGGCCCGGTTATGCGAAAAAGCCGTTGGGGGATTACACGGTTGAACAGGACGGCGAGATGCCTCTCGTCAAACTGCCGGCCTGTGTGGTGGCATGTTTCTTCAACAAGCAGATGACGTTGAGCTATGACCTCGCCGTCAGTGGCAGGGTACAGCCGTCCCCAGTAAGGGTGATCAAGGTTTTAACCGCCGAATTTGAGCGCCCGTTGATTGAAGAAGCGAACCCGGATCGGTTGTTGTGCCTTGATAACTTTTCAGGGGATGCAAACGTGATAGCGCCCTTGGGGGCATATGGTCAGTGCGCGAGCCATTGCTGGATGTGGATCGATGCTAAACATGCAGACGGCAGCGCTTACCGCTTGGATATCCTGGACGGTGAAGTTGTCACGGACGCTTGGAAAAGCGACGCCGTCAGGGCTGATATTCCAAGGGTTGCATTGGAGAAGATCGGCGATTGCTCCAAGTTTGAACTGCGCGTCAAGGCCAGCTTTTGCGAGGCGAGCGAACTGAAGGACGTCCTCGAATTCCCACCCGCAACATTCACAATTTACCAGCAACCCCTGACGCCACGGGCACCCACAGTCAGGGAGGCACAGGGCGGTGTTTTGGTGGCGTGGAACGGTCGCGAAGGGGGGCATGTCGAGGCGGTTTACGATGGCTATCAGCCGAGCCACCAGCATACTGCCCAATGGTGCTTGAAAGGGGAGGACAGTTGCTGGTCACTGCCTTTGCAGCAGGGTACGTCCGACCCGGTCACTTTCCTTGCCTCCCGCGAACAAGTGATCAACAGCTTGCGCAAGACCGCACTGATTTCTTATACCGTGATCAATGCCTGCAAGCAGATGGTGTCCGAGACACTGGAGTTGCAGGTTGGTGAGCCCATCATGGCGCGGCGTCCTCGTCCCGTGGTGAGGCAGGCCACTGGCAACATCCTGGATCTGCGTACCTTCCCAGGGAAGGATGCAGAGGTCATCGTCAAGAGCTCCGATGTCGACGTCGATTTGGCGTGGTGGTTTTTCATGGAGGGGCATTTCGGGGTTATGACGCTTGAAGGAACTGCAAAAGATGGCTCTTCGACCACCGTACCGATCATGGCGAGGCGCCTCGAAAGCAGTGATAGGTACGAATTGTCGTGCTTGATCCCACGCTCGGATTTGGAGAAGTTAGCAAGTAATACGCAGATCACCATTAACTTTTCGCATTTCATAGGCCCAGATCCGGTTAAAAGCGTCGAGATCAAGTTTCAGCCGTTGACGTTGAACTTCATCAGAGCGCTTTACGACCTCACTGATTTTGACCCATCCGGCAAAGGCTGGAATGGTTGGCAGAGAGGCTTAGGCGCATTAGACCCCAACGATCTGGAGTTGAGAGATGATCCGTGGGGCGGCTGGATTGGTTACTGGTTGCGTGACTACAGTTATACAGATACATCCAACCCTGCTACTGAGAGCGAGAAAATGTTTAAGATTTTCACCGATCTGGAACCGGGGCGCTCATATCATTTCTCAGCCTTGGTCTGTAATAGTAGTGGTCAAGGCGCCTCCCCCCTCATGGCGTTAGCCGTTGATAGAAAAGATATAACCGCGGTGATACAACCTCCGACAACCTGGCAGACACTTGAGGGCGTATTCGTAGCTACTTCAAGGACCGCAAGACTTAGCGTTAATAATCACCAAATGGGTGCGGTCCGTGGTAACGATTTTGGAGTCACTATGCTCAAGCTCAACGAAGTCCAGCAATAGTTAACTGAGGTGGATCAAGCATAAGGCCTTCGATGTTCGGAGGCCTTATCCATAACGTATGCGCGTTGCTTATTTGGGCCCCAGTATCTTCACCAACTTCTCCGGCGACGGCGCCCCTTGCTGTTGCTGCAAGCCACCCTTGTCATCCAGATAGAAAATTGCCGGCGTCGCCGACAACTCCAGTTCCTCCATCAACTTCATATTGGCATCGAGCTTGGCCTCGATATCCGCCGGGATTTTGGCCAGTGCCTGCAACTTGCTGCCCTTGCCGGCGCCTTCGTGTTCTTCCAGGGCTTTTTGCGGGTCTTTGGCGGCTAACAGCGCTGCGGATTTGCCTGGGCTGTCTTCGCGGATGATGCCGACCATGATGTGGCGCAACTGCACCTTGCCGGCTTTTACCCAAGGGCGGGCTTGTTCCCAGAACATGTTGCAGTACGGGCAGTTGGGGTCGCTGAACAGGTAGACGGTGCGCGGTGCATTGACGTCGCCGTCCTGGATCCAGCTGCTCTTTTCCATCTTGGCCCAGACTTCCTTGGACATCGGTGCGTACACCAGTTTTTCCAGGGGCGCGCTGCTCAGGTCGTTGCCCTGGGCGTCGTACAGGTTGCCGGCGATCACGCTTTTGCCGTCGGCGGTCAGGTACAGCGCCATGCCGCGGTTCTGGTACTGCGCGGCGTAGCCGGTAAGGCCGCTGGGGGCGTCGAATTTGCCGAGGATTTTAGCGCCCTTGGCTTCGATCTGTTTGATCGGGGCCGGCCAGTCTTCGGCCTGGGCCAGGGTGGCGGCGAGCGTCAAAGGCAGCAGGGTCAGCAGGTGGCGGAGGCGAGGCATGTGGGTTTCCTTTGTGGGGCGGTGTCGAAGGGTTCCATGGCACGGGCCAGGCTGGCTTGGGACAGTTCGCCGAGGTGGCTGTTGATCAGGCGCCCGTCGGCTGTGTAGAACAGGGTGGTGGGCAGGGCCATGGAACCCACGGCCTGGCCGAGGCGACCGCTGGCGTCGAACAGCACGTTATCCAGGTTCAGGCCCTGAGTGGCCAGGTACGTGCTGACGCTTTGCATGCTCTCGGCCTGGTTGACGAACAGGAAGGTGACGTCCGGGCGTTGGTGCTGCGCGCGTTCCAGCACCGGCATTTCCCGACGGCACGGCGGGCACCAGGTGGCCCAGAGGTTGATCACCAGCGGGCCGCCTTTGTAATCGGCCAGTTGCACCACATTGCCGTTGGCATCGCGCAAGGTGATGTCCGGCAGTTGCGAGCCCTTGTCGTAAAGGTGCAGGGACAGGCTGGCCATGCCCCAGAACACCAGGCCGCTGATTACCCCGGCACTCAGTGGCTTGCGCAGGGCCGGGCGCCGCCAGCCGTAGGCCAGCGCTCCCAGCACCAAGGCGATAACGCCGGGCCAGGCGAGAAAGCCGCCGTCGCGCAGGTCGACCATCTGCAGCCAGTCGTTGCGGTAATCGCTCCAGTACATCAGTACAAAGCTGACGCGCGCGGTCAGCATGCCGAGCAGGAACAGGCTGAACAGCACCGATTCGGGGTTTTCACCGCCACGTTTGGCCACGCGCCAGCCCACCAGGGTGGCAAGAATCAGCGCGCTGATCAGCAGGATATGATTCAGGGCGATGGCGAAGGTGCCGATGGTGAGGGTCAGCATCAGCGCGCGTCTCGGGTTTGCGTCCAGCGTTGCAGGAAGGCGGCGGCATCCACTTCGCCGGTGATGCGCTGGGCACGACGTTCTTCACCGTCCGGGCCGATCCACACGAAGCTCGGTGGCCCAGGGACTTTGTAACGGCCAAGCAGTTCGCGGCTGGCGGCGTTGTCGGCGGTAACGTCCAGGCGCAGCAGGCGCACGTCTTTCAAGGCATCCATCACTTCAGGTCTACCGAACACCTGTTTTTCCATGATCTTGCACGACACGCACCAGTCGGCGTAGTAATCCACCAGCACCCATTGGCCCTGGGCCTTGGCGCTGTCGAGCTGGCTTTGCAGGGCGGCGGGGTCGTTGATGGTCACGAACGCATCGTGCGCGCTGGCGGTGACCGAGACCTGCGCGCCGCTGTAGACCTTCAGCGGTTGCCACAGCTCATCGCTGCCACCCGCCGCGCCCACTACCAATATCGCGCCCCACAGTCCCAGCAGCAGGGAACCGGCGCCACACACCTTGGCGGCCAGGCCGTATTCACGGGCCAGGGCCCAGCCACAATAGGCCATGACCAGCGCCAGTGCGCCCCACAGGCCGATCCACAGGCTTTCGTCGACCACCGGGCGGATCATCAGTACGGCGGTGCCGAGAAACAGGAAGCCGAAGATGCCCTTGAGCACGTTCATCCAGGTGCCCGGCTTGGGCAGGAACCGGTTGCCCACGGTGACCAGCAGCAACAGCGGGATGCCGATGCCGATGCCCATGGCAAACAGGATCAGGCCACCGTGCAGCGCATTGCCGCTCTGGGCGATATACAGCAAGGCGCCGGCCAGGGGGGCGGTCATGCACGGGCCCACCAGCAGGCCGGACAACGCGCCGAGAATGCCGGCACCGACCAGGCTGCCACCGCTTTGCTTGCGGCTGACATGGTCCAGGCGATCGCGCAGGAAGGCCGGCAGTTGCAGTTCAAAGAAGCCGAACATCGGCAGGGCAAGGAGCACGAACAACGCGGCGAAACTGCCGAGGATCCACGGGGTTTGCAGCAGTGCGGCAAGGTTGCCACCGAGCAACGCGGCCATCACGCCCAGCGCGGCATACACCAGGGCCATGCACACCACGTAGCTGCTGGCCAAGGCAAAGCCGCGACGCGGGCTGGCACCGCTGCCCACCACCAGCCCGGCGAGGATCGGCAGCATCGGCAGCGAGCAGGGCGCAAACGCCAACAACAGGCCCAGGCCGAAAAAGATCAACAGGCTCCAGCCCAGGCTGCGCTGTTGCAGGCCGCTGGCCAGGCTCTGGTCCTGGGCCTCGGCGGTGGCGGCGACTGCCGGGTTGCCGCCCAGGTCCACGGTGATCGATTGCGGCGGATAGCACAGGCCGGCATCGGCGCAGCCCTGCCAGCCCAGTTTGACCTGGCCGGTGGCGCCAGCCGGGATCTTCACTTCCAGGCCCTGGCGATACACTTGCTGTTCGCCGAAGAACTCGTCGCTATGGGCTTCGCCCTGGGGCAACACGGGCTTGTCGGCCAAGCCGTCGAACTTCATGCGCTGCTGGTACAGGTAGTAACCGTCGGCAATCTGCCAGTACAGCTGGGTCTCGCCGCTTTCAAGACGTTCGGAGGTAAAGGTGAACGCTTTGCCCACCGGCAGGAAATCAGGTTTGGTCTCGAAAGGGTTGCCCGGCGCGGCCTGGGCCAGCCCCGCGAACAACACCAGCAGAAAGGTCAATAGATGCCGCATGGTCCAGCCTTAGTTCGATACAAGTGAGACACACAGTGTGTGGCGTTGATTAACCGATGATTAACCGGGCGCTATTCTAGAGTGTAGAGATTCTATGGTGTTGCGAAGTTCGCGGCATAATGCGCGCTTAATCCGTGCCTTTTCTAATCACCCGCATCTTTCATGAAGGGTTCAGCATGCACGTACTGGTCTGTGAAGACGACGAACTGATCGCCAGCGGCATCGTGGCCGGCCTCACCGCCCAGGGTTTCACGGTCGAACGCGTGGGCACAGCGGCGGCGGCCAGGGCGATGCTCAGGGCGGCGACCTTCGACATCATGGTGCTCGACCTTGGCCTGCCCGACGAGGACGGCCTGAAACTGCTGCAACAACAGCGCAGCCAGGGCCTGGAAATTCCGGTGCTGATCCTCACCGCGCGTGACTCGGTGACCAACCGCGTCGACGGCCTGCAGGCGGGTGCCGATGACTACCTGCTCAAGCCCTTCGACCTGCGCGAGCTCGCCGCCCGCCTGCAAACCCTGCTGCGCCGCGTGGCGGGGCGCAGTGTCAACCTGATCGAACATGGCCGCCTGGCGTACGACCCCAGCAGTCGCGAGACTTTCCTGGGCGGCCAGCCGGTGGACCTGTCGCGTCGTGAACAAGCGCTGTTGCAGGCCCTGCTGCACAACAAGGGCCGTGTGCTCTCCAGCGAGCAGCTCAAGGACAGCGTCTACGGGTTCAACGACGAACTGGAAAGCAACGCGCTCAATGTGCATATCCACCACCTGCGGCGCAAATTGGGCAATGGCATCGTCGAGACCGTGCGCGGCCTCGGCTATCGCCTGGGCCCGGCCGATACAGGAGAGGATGCTTCGTGATGAGCCTGCGCCTGCGCCTGACGTTCAAGCTCGGCGCCGCGTTTGTGTTGATCTGGGCCCTGGCGGCGGCCTGGATGCTCAACGACCTGCGCAACCAGATGATGTTTTCCCTCGACCAGCGCCTGGTCGCCTCGGCGCGTATGGTGGCCGGGCTGACCGAACAGATGCCGGGCCTGGCCAGCGTCGGTGCCGGCACCCATTTGCGCACCGAACAACTCAATGTACCGGGGGGCATGGCCTGCCAGGTCAGTTCCCTGCATGGCGAAATCCTGGCGCGCAGCCATACCACGCCGGATGAGGGGCTGGAGTCGCGCAAGAGCGGTTTTCGCGACCAGATGATCGATGGCGTGGGCTGGCGCAGTTTCACCCTGTCCCGTGGCGACCTGCTGATCACCACGGCCGACCGTCAGGTGGAGCGTGAGGCGCTGAACCTGTCGATCCTGCTGGCGGCCTCAGTGCCGGTCGGCGTGGCCTTGCTGGGGTGCCTGTGCTTGCTGTGGCTGGGCATCGGCCAGAGTCTGGTGCCGCTCAATCGCATGCGGGACGCCTTGATGCGCCGCAGCGCCGACTCGCTCGAACCGCTGCAGATCCACCCGCTGCCCAGTGAACTCAAGCCGTTGCTCGACACCCAGAACCAACTGTTGCAACGCATCGCCAAGACCATCGAGCGCGAACGCCGCCTGACCGGCGACGCCGCCCATGAACTGCGCAGCCCGTTGACCGCGATCAAGACCCACCTGCAAGTGGCCCGCATGACCGAAGGCGCGGCGCGTGACCAGTCCCTGGCCCACGCCGAGGAAGGCGCCGACCGCTTGCATCGCACTCTGGAGCAACTGTTGCTGCTGGCGCGGGTAGAGGGCAGCTTGTCGTTCGATGACGGTTTGCAGTCCAGCGCCGAGGACGTTGCCAGGCTGGCGATCCAGGACGCCAACGCCGGGGACAATTCGCGCATCGACCTGGTCCTGGCGGACAGCCTTGCCGCCACCCCGGTGGACATGCCCGTTGGCCTGGCCGTCGCGGCCTTGCGCAACTTGCTGGACAACGCTCTGCGCCATACTCCGGCCGATACCCGGGTGGAGCTGAAGGTGTCGTCCAGCGCTGACAAGGTGATATTCCGCGTGCGTGACCATGGCCCGCAGATATCCAGCGAAGACCTGCAATACCTCACCCAGCGCTTCTGGCGCAACGGCAGCAGCGAAGGCTGTGGCCTGGGCCTGGCGATTGTTCAAGCGATCGTCCAGCGCTGCGCTTGCTCGTTGACGTTCGACAGCCAGGCGGATGGCCTGCGGGTTGAATTGGGCATGCCGCTGCGACGCTGACTTTTCTGCAAGTGCCAAATAGTTACCGCCCGCTTGAAGCTCACGCCTTCAGGATGGCGGTAATTTTTTTGCGCTTGAAAGGGCCGAATGATTCGGCCCGTACTGAAAAGGACGGATCTTATGTTGGTCATCGATACCAGTTTCCCTGCCAGGGACTTCAACGAACGTAACGGCGAGCCGGTGGGGCAAGTACTCTTGCATTACACCGCGGCGCCCTTTGTCTCGTCCTTGCGCACCCTGACCCAGAACGGGGTCAGCGCTCACTATCTGCTGCCCGATCCTGACGAACCGGCCTACCGCGCCGCCGGCTATGACGAACTGCGCGTGTTTCGCCTGGTGCCCGAGGACAAGCGCGCCTGGCATGCCGGGGCGAGCCATTGGGATGGGCGGGATAACCTCAACAGTCGCGCGATTGGCATCGAAATCGTCAACCTGGCGCGCGATGACAAAGGCGTGTTCACCTTCCCGGCGTATCGCGAGCAACAGGTGGAGGTTTTGATTACGCTGGTGCGCGATATTCTGGAGCGTTATCCGCGGATCGGACCGGTGGATATTCTCGGGCATTCGGATGTGGCGTACTGGCGCAAAAGCGACCCGGGGCCCGAGCTGCCTTGGCGCTGCCTGTATGAGGCCGGAGTAGGCGCCTGGTTTGACGAGGCAACCCGAGCGATGTACCAACGCCGGTTTAGCCTGGGGTTACCGCCGGAGGTGGAGGTAGAGCGGGCCTTTCAGCGGTATGGCTACAAACCGGCGTGGAACCGCCAAACCTTTGAACAGCGGACACGGGCGTTTCAAATGCACTTTCGGGCGCGGGATTACGCAGGGCTTCTGGATGCCGAGACCTGCGCGATCCTGTATTCGCTCAACGACAAATACCGCGGGCTTTGAAACCAAACGCCATTCAAATGTGGGAGGGGGCTTGCTCCCGATAGCGGAGTGTCAGCTAACCATTGGCTGCCTGATACACCGCCATCGGGAGCAAGCCCCCTCCCACATTTGATTTGCACACGTCTGTAAATCTGACCAGGTCCCTAAATCCCCCCGCACCTGATGCGTCTTCAGAACATGAAGTCCGTGCGCATTCCCCGCCCCCCACGGATGACCACCATCACCCGCGTATTGAGGGATCGAGAGATGTCAGTCGCCACCAGCCCCATCGAAGCCGCGCCTGTGCACGTCAGCGAAACGCTCTACCAGTTCGACGACAGCCCGTTGCTGGCTCGCCAACGCCAGCAGGAGTCCAATGCCCGCAGCTACCCGCGGCGCATTCCCCTGGCGCTCAAGCGGGCCAAGGGTATCTATGTCGAAGATGTGGAAGGCCGCAGTTTCATTGACTGCCTCGCCGGCGCGGGCACCCTGGCGCTCGGCCATAACCACCCGGTGGTGATCCAGGCCATTCAACAAGTGTTGAGCGATGAGTTGCCGTTGCACACCCTGGACCTGACCACGCCGGTCAAGGATCAGTTCGTGCAGGATTTGTTCGGCCTGCTGCCGCCGGAACTGGCGCGCGAGGCGAAAATCCAGTTCTGCGGACCCACCGGCACCGATGCGGTGGAAGCGGCCTTGAAGCTGGTACGCACTGCCACCGGGCGCAGTACGGTGTTGTCGTTCCAGGGCGGTTATCACGGCATGAGCCAGGGCGCGTTGAGCCTGATGGGCAGCCTCGGGCCGAAGAAGCCGCTGGGCGCATTGCTTGGCAACGGCGTGCAATTTTTGCCATTCCCCTACGACTACCGCTGCCCGTTCGGCCTGGGTGGCGCGCAGGGCGTGCGGGTCAACCTGCATTACCTGGAAAACCTGCTCAACGATCCCGAAGCCGGCGTGTTGCCGCCGGCAGCGGTGATTGTCGAAGTGGTGCAGGGTGAGGGCGGCGTGGTCCCGGCCGATCTCGACTGGCTGCGCGGGCTGCGGCGTATCACCGAACAGGCGGGCGTCGCGCTGATCGTCGATGAAATCCAGAGTGGCTTTGGCCGCACCGGCAAAATGTTTGCCTTCGAACACGCGGGCATCATTCCCGACGTGGTGGTGATGTCCAAAGCCATTGGTGGCAGCCTGCCGCTGGCAGTGGTGGTGTACCGCGACTGGCTCGACACTTGGTTGCCGGGCGCCCATGCCGGGACCTTCCGTGGCAATCAGATGGCAATGGCGGCGGGTTCGGCAGTGATGCGCTACCTCAAGGAGCACGACCTGGCCGCCCATGCGGCGGCGATGGGCGAGCGCCTGAGTGAACATCTGCGTCTGCTGCAGCGCGACTTCCCGCACCTGGGAGATATTCGCGGGCGTGGGCTGATGCTCGGCGTGGAACTGGTTGACCCGGATGGCGTGCGCGATATCCAAGGCCACCCACCGGTGCATCGCCAGCTCGCGCCGTTGGTACAACGTGAATGCCTCAAGCGCGGCCTGATCCTGGAGCTGGGCGGGCGGCATGGCGGCGTGGTGCGTTTCCTTCCACCGCTGGTGATCACCGCCGCCGAGATCGACCGGGTCGCCGAGATCTTCGGGCGCGCCGTGGCGGCGGCGCTCGCCAGCCTCTAATTTTCCCGGCCCCTGAAACGTTTCTAGAGATATCAGCGCTGCGCATGGTGCGCGGCCAGCCTTTGAGCGACGGAGAACCGCAATGACCTCAGTATTTGACCGCGACGACATCCTGTTTCAGGTAGTGGTCAACCACGAAGAACAGTATTCGATCTGGCCCGACTACAAGGCCGTGCCGGAAGGCTGGCGAACCGTGGGCAAGAGCGGCATGAAGAAAGAGTGCCTGGCCTATATCGAAGAGAACTGGACGGATATGCGTCCGCTGAGCTTGCGCCAGAAGATGGATGGCGCTGCACTCGCGTAAGCGCCGCGCTTCAAATGTGGGAGGGGGCTTGCCCCCGATAGCGGTCTGTCAGTCAGCTTATTTTTCAGCTGACCCACTGCCATCGGGAGCAAGCCCCCTCCCACAGTTAATTTGTACCGTCCTGCGGTTTGTCTTTCTCCAATCCTCCCGTCACCACCTGCACACTCAAGCGCGGTGTCGCCAGGTCGAGCCCGGCTTCATCCAGATGCCGCTTGAGTGACAGGTTGAACGCCCGCGACACTTCCCACTGCTTGATCGGCGCCGTCTTGAACCGTGCGCGCAGGATCGCGCTGCCCGATTCAAAACTCTCCACGCCTTGAATCTCCAGCGGCGACCAGATATTGCGGCGTTGCAGTGGATCATTGCGCATGGCGTGGCCGACATCGCGCATCAGCTTGATCGCGTCGTCGATCTCCATGTTGTAGGGGATCGCCACACGGAAGATCGCGTAGCCGAATTCCCGCGAGTAGTTCTTGATGCTCTTGATCTCGCTGAAGGGAATGGTGTGCACGATGCCGTCGATATCGCGCAGGCGCACGGTGCGGATGGTCAGCCCTTCGACGGTGCCGAGGTGGCCGCCGACGTCCACGTAGTCATCGATGGCCAGGGAGTCTTCGATAATGATGAACAGGCCGGTGATCAGGTCGGCCACCAGCGACTGCGCACCGAAACCGATCGCCAGGCCGATTACACCGGCACCGGCCAGCAGTGGCGTGACGTTCATGCCCATGTTCGCCAGGGCGACGATGGCGGCGATGATAAAGATGGTCACGAACAGCACGTTGCGGATCAACGGCATCATGGTTTGCGCCCGCGCGTTGGCCAGGCCTTTGCGCGAGCGGGTCAGGGCGTGATGGATCGCGGTGTCGCTCAGAATCCAGATCAGCCAGGCAAACAGTAAAGTCCCGCCGAGGCTGAACAGCTTGACGCTGATTTCATGGCCGTCGCCTTCGGTAAAGCGAATCAGCGACAGGCCCCACACGCGCAGGCCCAGTTCGATAAACACCAGCCACACCGCCAGGTGCGCCAGGGTGTAGACGAAGCTTTTCAGGCGGTCGGAGTACAGCGCATGGCGCTTGTGCCCGCGTTGCGGCTTGAGGGCGTGGCGCCGCACCAGCCCGTTGATCACCATGCACAACACCAGCAACACGGTGCACAGCAGCGACTGGCGCAGGGCGGTGCTGGTGTCGCCGGCGGACAGGAAGGTGGCGAACAGCGAAATACCCACCAGCAACAATGCCGGCAAGTACCAGAAAGTGCCGATGATCGACAGGGTATCGGTGAGGGCGCGGCGCGTCAGGCGGCGCGACAGTGGCTGGTTACGGATCAGGTGAGCGATCGGCCGACGGAAGCGCAGGATAAACACGCCAGTGGACAGCGCCGCCATCACATTGGCCACGGTTGCAGCCGTATGAGCCAGGTGCTGGCCGAGCGCCGTGACCAGCCGCGGGTCGCTCAAGGCTTCACCAAAGGCGGCGAAACTGCCGATCCACCACAGCGGGCGAAAGGCCTGATGGCGCAGGATATACAGGGCGCGATGGCGGTGCGGGCCGTCCAGCAGGGAAAACGCAATCACGCAGATCGCCGAGAAACAGGTGCCGACGACCAGGGCGTAAGCCAGCACCATCGCCAGGGATTTGCCCAGGGACGAGGGCAGGGCGTAGCTCAGGTAAACCGTGATCACCAGGGCGATCAACCACGGGCCGAGTTTGCGCAGGGCGAAGCGCAGCATGTCCCAGGTGCGTGGGTGTTGCGGAAGCTCTTCAGGCAGGCCGAAGCGTTCGCGCACGCGGTGACTGAGCCAGATCAGCGCGGCGGCCAGCAGGCTCCATACCGCCAGGATCACCGCAAAACCAAAGATGATCGGCAGCCATTCAGTGGCCGGCAGCATCAGTGCGCTGAGTTCGTCCCTGGCCAGGTCGACTTCATTGGACCAGCGGCCCAGCGGGCTGTCGGCGCCGGAAAACTGCTGTTCAAAGCCCGACAGCGTGCTGCCGATCAGGCCGAGCACACCGAGTTCGGCCGCCGGCTGGGCTTTTTGCGTGGCGGCGCGCAGTTTCTTCAAGTCGCTCAGCAACTGGGTGCGCTGCTGATCGTTCTCCAGGGTCTTGATCACCTCGTCCAGCGACTGCCCCAAAGGCACCTCGGCCTGGGGCTGGGCTTTGTTGGAGCTGCCCAGCATTCCGGGCAAGCCCACGGCTTGGGCGCAGGTGATAGGCAGCAGCGTGAGCAGGGCGATGAGCAGGTAGCAGGGCAGGGCAAACAGACGGGAAAGCACGAGGCAGTCAACCTTGAAAACGACGAATTGGCCGAGTGTACGAGGCCGCTATGCCAGATGCGAGCGCATTTGTTATTCCGCCAGTTTGGCGAGGATCTTGTACACCACAGTGCCCAGGATCAGCAGCATGCCGACCCACATGCCGAACACGCCAAGGGGTTTGTCGCGAAAGTTGAAGCCGACGGCGAGCAGGAGCATGCCGATCATGATCGGGATAAGCATGGCGTGGAAAGAGGACATGGAGATCATCAGGCGACGGCCTTGTCGGAGTGGGAGTTCTGACAAGTCTAGGTCGGATCGGGGGAAATGCAGGTGATATGGATCAGGTGCACGCATAACCAATGTGGGAGGGGGCTTGCTCCCGATAGCGGTGGGTCAGTCAACAGATACTTTGACTGACACTCTGCCATCGGGGGCAAGCCCCCTCCCACATTTTTGACTGAGTCAGCCTGGCAAATCAGGGCAGGTCGCGGCTGGCGTAGAACGCGCCCAATACCTTCACCAGATGCGCCAAGTCATGGCTACCACACAGCTCGCGGATGGAATGCATGGCAAACGTCGGCAGGCCGATGTCCACGGTGCGCACACCCAGGTGGCTGGCGGTGATCGGCCCGATCGTCGAACCGCAGCCCATATCGCTGCGCACCACAAAGCTCTGCACCGGCACTTCCTGGGCCATGCACAGGTGGCGGAAGAACCCGGCGGTTTCGCTGTTGGTCGCGTAGCGCTGGTTGCTGTTGACCTTGATCACCGGGCCGGCGTTGAGCTTGGGACCGTGGTTGGCGTCGTGTTTTTCAGCGTAGTTCGGGTGCACGCCATGGGCGTTGTCTGCAGACACCAACAGGGATTTCTGAATGGTGCGTACGAATTCTTCACCTTCTGGCAGCAGGCGACGCAGGGTCTGTTCGAGCATCGGGCCATCGGCGCCGCAAGCCGAGCAGGAGCCGACTTCTTCATGGTCGTTGCACACCAGCACGCAGGTTTCATCGGTGTCGCTGGTGAGCAGGGCTTGCAACCCGGCGTAGCACGACAGCAGGTTGTCCAGGCGCGCACCGGCAATGAAGTCGCCATTGAGGCCAATCACCGCAGCGCCTTGAGTGTCGTAGAAGCTCAACTCGTAATCGAGTACCACGTCGGCGTTCAGCCCATGCTCGCGAGCCAATTGTTCGGTGAGCACGGCGCGAAAGTCCACGCGCTCGTCACCGGCAAACTGCGCGAGGATCGGCGGCAGTTCGGTCTGGGCATTGATCGCCCAGCCCTGGTTGGCCTCACGGTTCAGGTGGATGGCCAGGTTGGGAATGATGGCGATCGGCAGCTTGAAGTCGATCAGCTGGCTTTCGACCTTGCCATCGCGGCGGAACGTGACGCGGCCGGCCAGGGACAAGTCGCGGTCGAACCACGGGGCCAGCAAGGCGCCGCCGTAGACTTCCACGCCCAACTGCCAGAAACCCTGGCGTTGCAGCTCGGGCTGGGGCTTGACCCGCAGACACGGGCTGTCGGTGTGGGCGCCGACCATACGGATGCCGTCTTGCAGCGGCGAATGGCGGCCCAGTTTGAACGCGATGATCGAGGAATCGTTACGGGTCACGTAATAGCGACCGTTGGCTTCGGTGGCCCAGGTGTCACGCTCGTCGAGACGCTGGTAACCGGCCGCTTCCAGGCGCTGGGCGAGGGCGGCAGTGGCATGAAAAGGAGTAGGGGAGGCCTTGAGGAAGTCGATCAGGCCTTGATTCAACGCATCGCGCATAAATAGCTCCAGACAGCAATGCGCGGAGTTTACCGTCCGAGGGCAAGAAGTGCACAGAACAAATGTGGGAGGGGGCTTGCCCCCGATGGCAGTGGGTCAGTCAACAGATTCAGTGACTGACACTCCGCTATCGGGGGCAAGCCCCCTCCCACATTTGACCGTATTCACAATCTAAAAAGGCGCCGGGCACTCGAAGCGCAAGCGCTCGTGGCTTTGTGGGTGAGTGAAGCTCAGCATGCTCGCGTGCAGGCACAGGCGCGGCCAGGCGGCGAGGGCCTGTTCGTGGGCATACAGGCCATCGCCGAGCAGCGGATGGCCGATGGACAACATGTGCACGCGCAACTGGTGCGAGCGCCCGGTGATTGGTGTCAGTTCGACGCGGCACCAGTCGCCGCAACGTTCCAGCACCTTCCAGAAAGTCAGCGCGTGCTTGCCGAACTCATGGTCGACCACATGGCGCGGCTTGGTCGGCGGGTCATAGCGCAAGGGCAGGTCGATGCTGCCGCTGTCCAGTTCCGGCTGGCCCCAAGCCAAGGCGGTGTAGGCCTTTTCTGTTTCGCGGTCGTGAAACTGGCGTGACAGTTCGCGGTGGGTATCAGCGTCCCGCGCCAGCAGGATGATGCCCGAGGTTTCCCAGTCCAGGCGATGGACGATGCGGGCTTCGGGGTAGCCGTTTTCCTGCAGGCGGGTGATCAGGCAGTCCTTGTTGTCGTCGGCGCGGCCGGGCACCGAGAGCAGCAGGGTCGGCTTGTTCACCACCAGGACAGCGTCGTCCTGATGCAGGATATGGATGTTGGACAGCGGCATTAAACAGCCTCGTAACAAACGCCAACGGCGGCTCGCCCACCCGGTTCCCGAAAAGGGATCAAGGTGATCGAGCCGCCGTGGCGGCCGCCTGTTCGATCAACGATCAGGCAGGGTGATATTGAGTTCCAGAATCGAGCAGCTGCCGTCATTTTCCAGGGCGACATGCACGTCATCGTTGCCGATATTGACGTACTTGCGGATTACCTCGACCAGTTCCTTCTGCAAGGCTGGCAGGTAATCCGGGGTGCTGCGTTGGCCGCGTTCGTGCGCCACGATGATCTGTAGACGCTCTTTCGCGACCGACGCGGTACTTGGCTTTTTGTTGGCGCGAAAGAAGTCGAGAAATTTCATTGTTCAATTGCCTCCAAAGATACGCTCGAAGAATCCCTTCTTCTTGACATCGAGGAAGCGGTGTTCCACGGTCTTGCCCAGCAGGCGATCCACAGCATCGCTGTACGCCTGGCCGGCGTCGCTCTGGTCGTCGAGAATCACCGGCACGCCCTGGTTGGACGCTTTCAGCACGGCCTGGGATTCCGGGATCACACCGAGCAGGGTCACCGCGAGGATGTCCTTGACGTCTTCAACGCCGAGCATTTCACCGTTGCTGACGCGCTCAGGGTTGTAGCGGGTCAGCAGCAGGTGTTCCTTGATCGGCTCTTCGCCTTTTTCGGCGCGCTGGGACTTGCTGGCCAGCAGGCCGAGCATACGGTCCGAGTCACGTACCGAGGACACTTCCGGGTTGGTCACCACGATGGCTTCATCGGCGAAATACATCGCCAGGTGAGCACCGGTTTCGATGCCGGCCGGGGAATCGCATACCACGTATTCGAAGGTTTCTTTCAGTTCGGCGAGGACTTTGCCTACGCCTTCCTTGGTCAGCGCATCTTTGTCACGGGTCTGGCTGGCGGCCAGCACATACAGGTTCTCAAGGCGCTTGTCCTTGATCAGGGCCTGTTGCAGGTTGGCTTCGCCGTTCACCACGTTGACGAAGTCGTATACCACGCGGCGTTCGCAGCCCATGATCAGGTCGAGGTTACGCAAACCCACGTCGAAGTCGACGATGACTGTCTTGTGGCCGCGCAGAGCGAGGCCGGTACCGATAGCGGCGCTGGTGGTGGTCTTACCCACACCACCCTTGCCGGATGTAACCACGAGAATCTTGGCCAAGGTGTTTCACCCCTAAGGAAAAAGGACTTTTGGTCCCTGAAAAACATCTCTTGAAACTCGCTGCAGGCGGACAGCCTTTGTAGGAAGAAGCCAGGATTTTTCCGGGGAAAACGCCAACTTCAACTAGTCCTACGCAAGTATTGCCGGTTTCGCTTTGCTATCAGAGCCTAGAGATGCTTGGAAAATGCGGCAGTATCCGTTAAAGACGGATGATGTTCAACACATCGCCCGACAGGTTGACCTGTACCGAAGCCCCCCACAGCGGATCACGGCGCAAGTCTTCGGACACCTTGTACTGACCTGCGATGGAAACCAGTTCAGCGGTCAACTGCTGGCAGAAAATCCGCGCCTTGGTATCACCCTTGATGCCGGCCAGGGCACGTCCGCGCATCGGGCCGTATACATGGATATTGCCATCGGCGAGAAGTTCCGCGCCGGGGCTGACCGAGGACACCACCACAAGGTCGCCGCCCTGGGCGTAAATCTGCTGCCCGCCGCGCACGGGCGAGGTGATGATCTTGGTCGGCCGGATCGTGGGTTCCGGTGGTTTTTCCGGTTTTTTCTTCTGTTCACCGACCAATGGTTCGAGCGGACGCTCGCGCGCGCCGGACGGCGGCAGTACTGGCAGTTCAATGGCGATGGCCGCGGCAATGTCTTCGATACGGCTGGCGCGAATCGCCAGGGTACGCAGGCCATGGGAGCGGCACACGCGCATCAGCCCGGGCAGGTCGATGACGCCCTGGCCGGCCGGCAGCTTGTCCAGGGCCAGCACCAGCGGGGCATTGTTGAAGAAATTCGGCGCCAGGGCGACCTTGGCGGCCAGTTGGCGGTCCAGGGCGTCGAGGTCATTGCGGGCCAGTTCCAGCACGGTAATGGCGAGCATGCTGCCTTTCAGCTGGAACACGGGATCTTGGTCTAGCGGTTCGGTTTGGCTCATGGTCGGCAAAGCGGCTTGTCACGAAAAGTGTCGAGACTTATAACGAGAACACTCACCCGCCGCAAGCCGAGTCGAACCGTTGTAGAATGCGCGGCCCTTGTCTTTACCGGAATCTGTAATGGATCGCCCGCGTTTTCGAGCTGTATTTCTTCACCCGCGTTTTTGGCCATTATGGCTGGGGCTGGGCCTGCTGTGGCTGGTCACCCAACTGCCGTACCGCGTGCTGCTGACCATTGGTCGCCTGCTGGGCGCGGGCATGTATCGCGTGGCCGGTGAGCGCCGCCGCATCGCCGCGCGCAACCTGGAGTTGTGCTTCCCGGAAAAATCCGCCAAGGAGCGCAAACGCCTGCTCAAGGAAAATTTCGCCTCCACCGGTATCGCCTTCTTCGAGATGGCCATGAGTTGGTGGTGGCCCAAACCGCGCCTGGCGCGCCTGGCCCATGTGCAAGGGTTGGAGCATCTCAAGCAGGCGCAATTGGACGGCAAGGGCGTGATCCTGATGGCCTTGCACTTCACCACCCTGGAAATCGGCGCTGCCCTGCTCGGGCAAAAGCACACCATCGACGGCATGTACCGCGAGCACGGCAACCCGCTGTTCGACTTTATCCAGCGCCGTGGCCGGGAGCGCCACAACCTCGATTCCCTGGCGGTGGAGCGCGACGACGTACGCGGCATGCTCAAGCTGCTGCGCGCCGGCCGGGCGATCTGGTACGCGCCGGACCAGGACTACGGCGCCAAGCAAAGTATCTTCGTGCCGCTGTTCGGCATCCAGGCCGCCACTGTCACGGCCACCAGCAAGTTCGCGCGCCTGGGCAAAGCCCTGGTGGTGCCGTTAACCCAGGAACGCCTGGCCGATGGCAGCGGCTACCGACTGGTGATTCATGCACCCTTGACGGATTTCCCCGGCGAGACTGACGAAATCGACTGCCTGCGCATCAACCAGTGGGTCGAGGCCTCGGTGCGCGACTGTCCCGAGCAATACCTGTGGACCCACCGCCGCTTCAAGAGCCGGCCACCGGGTGAACCCAAGCTGTACGAAAAACGCCGCCGGTAAGACTTACCTTTCCCATATGGAGTGACGCAATGCGCCCAGCTGAACCGGTCACAGGCTTGATTCTTTCCGGCGGCGGGGCGCGAGCGGCGTATCAGGTTGGAGTGTTGGCGGCGATCGCCGAATTGCTGCCGCCGGGGGCGCCGAACCCGTTTCCGGTGATCGTCGGCACGTCGGCCGGGGCGATCAATGCGGTCACCCTGGCCAGTGGCGCGACGGACTTCACCGCCGCTGTCCAGCGCCTCACCGCATTCTGGCAAGGCTTTCGCAGCCACCTGGTGCTGCGCAGCGACTGGCCGGGCGTGGTCCGCCAGGCCAGTCGCTTCCTGATTCATAGCCTGTTGGGCCTGGGCAGGCAGCTCCCGGTGGCGTTGCTCGACAGCTCACCGCTGCGCGATCTGCTGCAGGACAAACTGCATCTGGCGGGCATTGACGACGCCATCCGGCACCGGCATCTGCACGCCGTGGCGGTCACCGCGTTCGGCTATGAATCCGGGCAGGCGGTGACCTTCTATCAAGGCGGCGGCACCATCGAACCCTGGCTGCGCCATCGGCGCATTGGTGTGCCGACGCCACTCACGGTGGAACACTTGCTGGCCAGTTCGGCGATTCCCTTGCTGTTCGCCCCGGTGAAGCTCGACCAGGAATACTTCGGTGATGGCGCCGTTCGCCAGTCGGCCCCGATCAGCCCGGCCCTGCACCTGGGCGCGAGTCGCGTGCTGGTGGTGGGCGTCAGCGGTAACCCGCGCGGCAATGAACCCTCGATGCAACGCACCTACACCGGCCAGGAACCGACGCTGGCGCAGATCGGCGGGCACATGCTCAACAGCACGTTCATTGACAGCCTGGAAAGTGATATCGAATTGCTGGAACGCTTGAACCAATTCAGCCATGTCTCGCCGGGGGTGGCGGCCGTGGAGGTGCTGGTGATTGCGCCCAGCCAGCCGATCGACGAAATCGCGGCCCGGCATCGGCAGGAATTACCGGCGGCATTGCGCTTGTTTTTGCGCGGGCCAGGGGCGACCAAGACCAGTGGGGCAGGGGTGTTGAGTTACTTGCTGTTCGAGGCGGGATATTGCAGTGAGTTGATCGAGTTGGGGCGCCAAGATGCGTTGGCCAAGCGCGAGGAGATCACCCGGTTCTTAGGCCTGCCACTTATCTAAATGTGGGAGGGGGCTTGCTCCCGATAGCGGTGGTTCAGTCACTGATAGGTTGACTGACACACTGCTATCGGGAGCAAGCCCCCTCCCACATTGGTTATGCGGTGTTCAATCAGAAGTGGTACTTGACCAGGAAGCTCGCCGTGTCCTGGGTCGTCTTGAACGCCCCCGAATCTTCGATTCCGTACTTGTTCTTCCAGTAGTCGTATTCAAACCCCACATACAACTGTTTGTCGCCCCAATGCAGCGCCTTGCCCAGGTCGTATTTGACCTGCGGGTTGAAGTGCAGGTTGGCGTGATAGGTGCCACGGGCGTTTTTGTCGTTATCCACCACCCAGTCCATGAAACCGTCGATCAACACATCGGAGTTGCCCACGGGAAGGGTGTACGACCACACCGGCGTGATTTGCCACACGCCGTCGCCGGGGCGATTGCCTTCGGTCTGGCGCTGGTAGAAGTTCAACTGGAAGTAGTCGAAACCCGGAATATTAAAGTCAATCGCCGGGCCCAGCAGGTACGACTCGTTATCGCCTTCGCCGAACTCGTAAGTGAAGGCCAGCAATACATCTTTGATCGGGCCGAATGCCAGGTCTTTATCCAGAATCTTGCCGAACGACAAACGTGGGCTGAACTCGCCGTAGTAAGTATTCGGACCGACGTTGCCGTCTTCCTTGCCGTTGTAAAAGATGCGGTCAAGGAAGAAGAAGTTGTCGCCGTACTTCCACGCGTCGGCATGTTCGAACGTGACGGTTTGCTGGATCTGCGGGTTGACGGTAAAGCTTTTGCCCCATAGATACGTCAGGCTGTTGTTCTGCCACTGCAGCAAATCACCGGCCACGGCTTGGCCACCGGCCAGCAGGGATCCCGCCAGCATCAGGCCTTTGAACATAGGTTTCATTCGGTGCTCCCGAGTTAAAGTTTTATGTTTTTTCTAATCTGGCGCTCTGGTGTGGCGCCTTTGGATCTGCTGAAGAACTCGTCTGATTGGTCAACTTTATGGCTATAGCAAAAGCCGCGCCAAGGCGGTGAAAAAGCCGTCGGTTCAAGCGGGCGCGGAGAATACTGGCTCCCACGTCCGGGCTCAAGTGCGCCGTTACAGCGCACACAGGGCGACGGTGGGGCGTGCGTCAGGGGTGGGCGTGCTCGACGGCGGGGCGTTCAGCACCGCCGAGAATGTTGAACAGTATGTTCAACGACAACGCGCTCAGGGTGGCCATGGCGATGCCACTGTGGGTTATCGGGCTCATCCACATTGGCAATTGCGCGAAGAACTCCGGACGCACTACCGGGATCAAGCCCATGCCGATGCTCACCGCCACCAGCAACTGGTTGCGCCGGTCGGCGATGTCGGCTTCCTGCAGGATCTTGATGCCGGTCGCCGCGACCATGCCGAACATGGCGATCGCCGCGCCGCCCAGCACCGCCGGTGGAATCGACGCCACCAGGTAGGCGGCCTTGGGCAGCAGGCTCAGCACAATCAGAAACGCCCCGGCCATGATCGTGACCGAGCGGCAACGCACGCCGGTCATCTGCACCAGGCCGATATTCTGCGCGAACGAGGAGTGGGTGAAGGTGTTGAAGAACCCGGCAAAGAATGACGCGCCGGCATCACACAGCAAACCGCGACGCAGCATCTTCGGCGTGACGTCCTGGCCGGTGATTTTGCCCAGGGCGAGGAACATGCCGGTGGATTCGACAAAGATGATCACCACCACCAGGCACATCGACAGGATCGGCGCCAGCTCGAACCTGGGCATGCCGAAGTGCAGCGGCGTCACCACTTGCACCCACGGCGCCAGGGCCAGGCCGCTGAGGTCGACCATGCCGAGCGTGCCGCACAAGGCGTAGCCCAGCGCCATGCCGATCAGTACCGAGATGTTCACCCAGAAACCGCGCATGAAACGGTTGATCAACAGGATGGTCGCCAGCACCAGGGCAGCGACCGCCAGGTACACCGGCGAGCCGAATGTCGCAGCGGCGCTGCCGCCACCGGCCCAGTTTACGGCCACGGGAAACAGCGAAAGGCCGATGGCGGTAATCACAGTACCGGTCACCAGCGGCGGGAAAAAACGTACGACCTTGGACATGAACGGCGCGATGAGCATGCCGAAGAACCCGGCGGCGATGGTCGCACCGAAGATCCCCTGCAAGCCGATACCGGGCATGCCGGCCATGGCGACCATGCTGCCGACGGCGGCGAAACTGGCGCCCATCATCACCGGCATGCGAATACCCACCGGGCCGATGCCGAACGACTGCACCATCGTGGCGATACCGGCGACCAACAGGTCGGCGTTGATCAGGAAGGCAATTTCTTCACGGCTCAAGCCTGCGGCCTGGCCAATGATCAGGGGCACGGCGACAGCACCGCCGTACATCAGCAAGACGTGTTGCAGGCCTACCAGAATCAGTTGCAAGAGGGGCAGCCGCACCATGGCGGGTGCGGCAGGGTTCTGCGTTTCTAACTGGGACATGCAACACCTCGGATCTTTTTATTTTTGTGTTGTGTGGAACGCGATCTTCAAAACACGGCAGTCCACCTGTGGGAGGGGGCTTGCTCCCGATAGCGGTGTGTCATTCAAAGTATCTGTGACTGAGCCACCGCCATCGGGAGCAAGCCCCCTCCCACATTGGATCTCCATGAATCAATCAGTTGGTACGCGCCCCCTGATTGATCCAGGTGCCAATCAAATCCCGCTCCTGCTGGGTCATCTGGGTGATGTTGCCCAGCGGCATGATCTGGCTCGCCACGGCTTGTGCTTGAATGCGCGCCGCCTGTTGCTGGATCTGCGCCGGCGTGTCGAACATCACCCCGGCCGGTGCGGTGCTGAACAGCGGGCTGGTGGGCTTGGCCGAATGGCAGACGGTGCAACGCTGCTCGATCACATGGTGCACCTGGCCAAAGTCGGTGGTGGCCTGGGCCGGTGCCGGTTCAGCTGCCGGGGCTGCAGGCGCAGCCGGTTTCAAGCCACCACCCAGGGCGGTTTCCGGCAACGGCTGGTACTCGATCGCCGCCGGTGCCTTGGCCACTTCCGGCGCCGGCGAGGGCCCGGTCACGTAGGCCAGGCTGATCATCGCCAGCGCACCCACCGGCAAGGTCCACGCATACTTCTGGCTGTTATGCCGGGTGTTGAAGTAGTGCCGCACCAACACTGCCGCCACCGCGATCCCGGCCAGGATCAGCCAGTTGTAGTGGCTGCCATAGGTGCTCGGGAAGTGGTTGCTGATCATGATGAACAGCACCGGCAAGGTGAAGTAGTTGTTGTGCCGTGAGCGCAGCAAACCCTTGGCCGGCAGCGCCGGGTCGGGGGTGCGGTTCTCGGCGATGGCCGCCACCAGTGCGCGCTGGGCGGGCATGATGATGCGGAACACGTTGCCGACCATGATCGTGCCGATCACCGCACCCACATGCAGGTAGGCGCCACGGCCGCTGAACACCTTGCTGAAGCCGTAGGCTGCTGCAATCAACAGCACGAACAGGATCAAGCCGAGCAGGGCAGGGCGTTTGCCCAGGGCCGAGTCGCAGAGAAAGGAGTAGACGAACCAGCCGACGAACAGTGAGCCGATGCCCAGCAAGACGCCTTCGGTGCCGCTCAGGCTGCTGCCGGGGGCGAGCAGGTACAAGGTCGGATTCCAGTAGAACACCACGCACAGCAGCGCAATGCCCGACATCCAGGTGAAATAGGCTTCCCATTTGAACCAGTGCAGGTTGTCCGGCATGGTCGGCGGGGCCAGTTTGTATTTTTCCAGGTGGTAGATGCCGCCACCGTGGATCGCCCACAAGTCACCGGCCAGGCCGCTCTTGGGGTTGACGCGATTGAGGTTGTTTTCCAGCCAGACGAAGTAGAAAGAAGCGCCGATCCAGGCGACGCCGGTGATCATGTGAACCCAGCGCACGCTCAGGTTCAGCCATTCCATCAAATGTGCTTCCACAGTCTTTACCTCTCGCCTGTCGCCCTTGTTGTCGGGTGATCAGACCTTCTCTTATTGGTGGGGGGCGAGGATCAACCGCTCATCCTCTTTGAAAAAATGCTCATCGCAGTTATTGCCTGTGCCACTGCGATCAACCACCAGGAAGTCATCCCGCTTTTCGATCGTCAGCACCGGGTGGTGCCAGACGCCGCGATGGTAATTGATGCCCTGCCTGCCGTTGGTGACGAAGGCGCGGACCAAGCCTGATACAGGTGCATCGCCAAGTGGCGCGACCACGATCAGAAAGGGGTTGCCGAGCAGCGGAATGAAGGCCTGGCTGCCCAGCGGGTGTCGCTCCAGCATGCACACGGTCAGCGGCATGTCCTGCGCGTCGGCGCGGAAGATGCTGATGATGGCGTGGTCTTCAGGCTGTGCTGTTTCGACCGTCGCCAGTTTGTGAAAGCGCATGGTCGACCCGTTGTTGATCATGAAGTGATCGCTGCCATCGGTTTCGATAACGTCTCCGAAGGGGGCGAAGGCTTCTTTGGTCAGGGGCTCGATCGTCAGTGTGCGCATGGCTGTCTTCTTATCCGAATGCTGTGTTGGATCTGTTGTTGTGGCGAGGGAGCTTGCTCCCGCTGGGCTGCGTAGCGGCCCTGAAATCCTGGGAGCGCTTCGCACTCCAGCGGGAGCAAGCTCCCTCGCCACAGGGGTTACTGCTTATTTGGCTACCTTGCCCAACACCCGCAGGCGACTCACGCCCCCATCCGGGAACACATTCAGGCGGATGTGGGTAATCGGCCCCAGCGCCTTGATCTGCTCGGCGAAGGTGTGTTCGGCGTGCATTTCCAGTTTCTGTGCCGGCAGCAGTTCACGCCAGAACAGCGATTGGGTCTCGATCTGGCTGTCGGTGCCGCCCTTGACGAACGCGCCCTGGATCGAGCAGGTGTCCGGGTAGTTGCCCTTGAAATGCAGGGTGTCGACGATGATTTTCTCGATTTCGCCAGGATGGCCCAGCGCGACGATCACCCAGTCATTGCCCGGCGTACGGCGACGTGCGGTTTCCCAACCATCGCCCATGTTGATGCCACGGCCGGGGTTGAGGATGTTGCTCATGCGTCCGAAGTGTTCATCGGAGCAGGCCAGGGCACGACCGCCATTCAGCGCGGCGGCCAGGTCGACCTGTTCGTTGTCGCCCACCGCAGACCAGTCGCGGAACGGCACACCGTACACGCGCAGACGGGCCACGCCGCCATCCGGGTAGATGTTGAACCGCAGGTGGCTGAACGCCTGCGTGTTGTGGATCTCGTGGTAATGGTGGCTGTTGCCTTGCAGCTCGACCGCCGACAGCACTTCCACCCACTGGGTGTTGGCATCCGGCTCGCCCGAGGCGAGGAAGCAGGCTTCCAGGGAGGCCGACGGCGGGTAGTTGCCGGTGAAGAATGAGGTGTCGATGTCCACGCCCTTGATCGAGCCCGGCACGCCCAGGCGGATCACCGCGCTGTCGTAGCCTTCGAAGCGCTTGCGGCGTGACTCCCAGCCGTCCATCCACTTGCCGTTGTCATCGAAAACGCCCTCCTTCCACACGGCCGGGGTCGGCTGGAACAGGCGGTTGGCATCGGCGAACCAGTCATCGGTGACTTCGATGATCTTGGTGCCCAGGCGGGCGTCGGCGAGGTTGACGAACTTCTCGAAAGGTACGGGTTGCGCTTTCATTCTTCTTGTCTGCCTTGAATAGAGTGGCTGGGGATGGTCGTTTAGAGGGTCAGTAATCGGAACAACGCGATCTTGTTGATCTCAGCCAGCGCGCAGTTGAACTCGGCTTCAACCGAGTTGTGAATGCGCGTTTCGAACGCGGCCAGGATCTGGTGCCGGTTGCTGCCTTTTACCGCCATGATGAAGGGAAACTTGAACTTGGCCTTGTAGGCCTCGTTCAGCTCGGTGAAGCGCGAGAACTCTTCGGCCGTGCATTGGTGTATACCGGCGCCAG
This sequence comes from Pseudomonas sp. R11-23-07, assembly GCF_003852295.1. NCBI lineage: Bacteria > Pseudomonadati > Pseudomonadota > Gammaproteobacteria > Pseudomonadales > Pseudomonadaceae > Pseudomonas > Pseudomonas sp. R11-23-07. Next base: position 3,786,768 of record NZ_CP027761.1, on the reverse strand, counting down.
CCTGTTCTCCAGTGCTGGCTGCGGTAAGCTGGCCCTGGACGGCGGCTTTGCCGGCCAGGTCCGGGTGAGCGTTGATCAGTGCCAGCTGGCTGGCATGATCGGCGCTCAACAGGATATCGCTCATGCGCTGGTGCAGGGTTTCGATCTGGTCGATCGACGCATCCTGGCCCAGGTCGAAGGCCTTTTCGGCCACCCATGGCGAGTGTTCGTAGATATCGGCGAAGGCGGCGACAAAATCATCGCGGCTCAGGCTCGACGGTTCAAGGGTTTGGAACGCAGTCATTTCGCCGCTCCCGTGCAGGGGTGGGTGTGCTGCCAGTGCCGGGCGATGTCGACGCGGCGGGTGAACCACACCTGTTCATGGCTTTTGGCGTACTCGATAAAGCGCTTCAACGAAGCCAGGCGCGCCGGGCGCCCGATCAGGCGGCAGTGCAGGCCGATGGAAAGCATCTTCGGCGCCTCGGCCCCTTCGGCATAGAGCACGTCGAAGGCGTCCTTGAGGTACTCGAAAAAGTCGTCGCCCTTGTTGAAACCCTGCACCTGGGTGAAGCGCATGTCGTTGGTGTCCAGGGTATAAGGGATCACCAGATGCGGCTTGCCGGTGGGCGTGTTGGGCTCCCAGTAGGGCAGGTCGTCGTCGTAGGTGTCGCAGTCATACAGGAAGCCGCCTTCCTCCATCACCAGGCGCCGCGTGTTGGGGCCGGTGCGGCCGGTGTACCAGCCCAGCGGGCGTTCACCGGTCAGCTCGGTGAGGATACGGATCGCTTCGAGCATATGCTCGCGTTCCTGGGCCTCGTCCATGTACTGGTAGTCGATCCAGCGGTAGCCGTGACTGCAGATCTCGTGGCCGGCGGCAACCATGGCGCGGATTACGTCCGGATGGCGCTGGGCGGCCATGGCCACGGCGAAGATGGTCAGCGGGATGTCGAATTCCTTGAACAGCTTGAGGATGCGCCACACCCCGGCACGGCTGCCGTATTCGTACAGCGACTCCATGCTCATGTTGCGCGCGCCCTGCAGCGGTTGCGCCGAGACCATTTCCGAGAGGAAGGCTTCGGACTCTTTATCGCCATGCAGGATATTGCGCTCGCCGCCTTCTTCGTAATTGAGTACGAACGACAGCGCGATGCGTGCATTGCCCGGCCAGTGGGGGTGAGGAGGGTTACTGCCGTAACCGATCAGGTCGCGTGGGTAGTCAGCGCTCACTGCAGTCTTCCTTCTTGTTCGTGGTAGCAAATGTGTGTGGCGGCCGGGCAGCAGAAAGACTGGGTGGCGTCACAGCGATGAATGATTGTATACAACTTATTGCTCACTTTGTAAGCCTGCATTTCTGCATTTTTTCGCTGAGGGTGCCTGGAAAAGCTGTAGCAAGAAACTTGCCTGACTGGTCAGCAAATGGACAAAAGGTCGTTTGAAAGCAAGGATGATCGAGGAATTGATCCTTTGTGCAGCAATGGCGAGAGAATCCTCAGCTTTGTGGTTTTTATTGTGTACAATTTTTTTGAAAAATGTCTTAATCAGCTCTCGCCGGCTTTTTCGATGCCCTGAAAAAGTGCGGGTTCTTTATGACTGACTTCGGGAGGCGCATAAACGCCATGGGACGTTTGACCACACACGTTTTGGATGCCGCGCACGGCTGCCCCGGCAGCACAATCATGGTTGAGCTATACCGCGTCGACGGCGCGCAACTAACGCTGGTCGCCACCGCCGTGACTAACGACGACGGTCGCTGCGACGCACCGTTGCTGCAGGGCGACGACTACCGCAGCGGTGTCTATCAACTGCAGTTCAGCGCCGGCGACTATTACCGCGCCCGTGGCGTGCAGTTGCCGGAGCCGGCTTTCCTCGATGTGGTAGTGCTGCGGTTCGGCATCAGCGCCGAGCAGGATCACTACCATGTCCCGTTACTGATTTCGCCTTACAGCTATTCGACCTATCGCGGTAGCTGAGCGTCACCTCGCTTCATACCCCCAAGCTCTTCGTTGGTTTTTTGCCCGCCCACACTGCGGGCTTTTTTTCGGCTGCGCATTCAACCCAGTGGCGCTCGAGCCTTGATCAGCGAGGCCACGCCGGCGCAGCCGAACAAGGCGGCGCTGATGCGGTTGAACCAGCTCTGGCCCGAGCCGCTACGCAAATACCGCGCGGCGCTCCGCGCACCCAGGCCGTAACCAAGCTTGCACAGCAGGTCGAGCACGGTCCAGGTGGCGATCATGGTCAACAGCTGCGGCAGGAATGCCTGATCCGCGCTGAGAAATTGCGGCAGGAAGGCGGCAAAGAACAGGATGTCCTTGGGGTTGCTGGCCCCCAGCACAAAGGCGCGACCGAACAGCACGCGAAAACGTGGGGTCGACGCCACCTGTGGCACATCAGCGCCCTCGGCCGGCCGACGTGATTGCTGCCAGCTCTGCCAGGCCAGGTAAAACAAGTACATCGCGCCGACGATTTTCAGCGCGCTGAACACTTGCTCGGACGCCAGCAACAGCGCGCCCAGGCCCAAGGCCGAGGCGCTCAGCAGGCAGATCGAGGCAAATACCCCGCCGAGGAACGCCGGGTACGAACGGCGCAGGCCGTAGTTCAAGCTGTTGCTGATCATCAGCAGGGAAAGAGGGCCAGGGATCAGGATCACCACCAGCGCCGCGCCGCTGAACAGCAGCCAGGTTTCCAGGTTCATTGCAGTCCTCCAATCGTACGAAAGCCCCACCCGATGGGGTGAGGCGCGGTGCAGCCGTGGGGCCTTACAGGAAGGCGAACTTGGCGATAAATATCACGCACAGCACCCACAGGCTGACGGAAATTTCCTTGTGCTTACCGGTGCCGGCCTTCAGCGCGACATAGGTGATAAAGCCCAGCGCGATGCCGTCGGCCACCGAGAAGGTCAGCGGCATCATGATCGCCGTGACGATGGCCGGAATGCTGTCGGTGGCCTCGTCCCAATTGATATGCGCCATGCTGGCCATCATCAGCATCGCCACGTAAATCAACGCGCCCGCCGTGGCATAGGCTGGAATCATGCCCGCCAGCGGCGCAAAAAACATCGCCGCCACGAACAAAATACCCACCGTCACCGCCGTCAGCCCGGTGCGCCCGCCGGCAGCCACCCCGGCGGCGCTTTCCACGTAGCTGGTCACGGGCGGCACGCCGACCATGGCCCCGAACACGCTGGAGGCGCTGTCGGCTTTCAATGCACGGGCCAGGTTATCGATCTTGCCGTCGGCATTGACCAGCCCGGCCCGTTGCGCAACGCCCATCAGTGTACCGGCAGTGTCGAACATGTGTACAAAAAGAAAGGCAAATACCACGCTGATCATGCTGACATTGAACACACCCTTGACGTCCATGGCCATCCAGGTTGGCGCAAGGCTGGGCGGGGTGGAGAGAATGCCGTTGTAGTGCACCAGGCCCAGGCCCCAGCCGGCCAGGGTCACGGCGATGATGCTGATGAGGATCGCGCCGAACACGCGGTGGTAGCTGAGGATCGCAATCAGCAGGAAGCACACCGCCGCCAGCAGGGGCGCGGGCTCGTGCAGCGAACCGAGCTTGATCAGCGTGGCGGGGCTGTCGACGATGATGCCGGCGGTCTTCAGGCCGATCACCCCGAGAAACAAGCCGACACCCGCGCCCATGGCGTGGCGCAGGCTCACCGGAATGCTGTTGAGCAGCCATTCGCGCACGCGGGACAAGGTGAGGCCCATGAACAGCACGCCCGAGATAAATACCGCACCCAGCGCGGTTTCCCAGTGGTAGCCCATGGTGCCGACCACGGTGTAGGTGAAAAACGCGTTCAAGCCCATGCCCGGCGCCAGGCCCACCGGCCAGTTGGCGTACAGGCCCATCAACAGGCAACCCAGCGCGGCGGCGATGCAGGTGGCGACGAAGGCCGCGCCGTGATCGATGCCGGCGTCGGCCATGATGTTGGGGTTGACGAAGATGATGTAGGCCATGGTGATGAACGTCGTGAGGCCGGCGATCAGCTCGGTCTTCACTGTGGTGCCATGCAAACGCAGTTTGAACAGGCGTTCCAGCCAGCCGCCTTGGGGCGCGGCGAGATCCAGCGTAGGGGCTTCGGTTTTGCGGCTATCCACAGCGAGTACTCCTCAATCGTTTTATTGTTATTTCCAGCGCCGGTCACATGAGTAGGCAACAGCGCTTTGAGGTACTGGCGGGTTTTGTTGACTGTTAGGTCAGGAGCTCGCACGAGGCGAATTATGCTTTTGTATACAAATAAAGCAAATAATGTTTTCGATTATCTTGGCGAAAAGGGATGAAAGGCTGCTTCCAGCGCGTGCGTCCAGATTTATTCTGCCGCACGCCTTGAAACCATCCCTCGATACCCGCACTTTGATGGCGCGAGCGTTCGCTCAGAGCGCGCAAAGCGGCATAAGGGGAGCCCATGTACAAGGTTTATGGCGATTACAGATCGGGCAATTGCTACAAGGTCAAATTGATGCTCAGCCTGTTGGGCATCCCGTACCAATGGATCGATATCGATATTCTCAAGGGTGACACCCAAACCCCTGAATTTCTTGCCAAGAACCCCAACGGCAAGATCCCGGTGCTGGAACTGGAAGACGGTACCTGCTTGTGGGAGTCCAACGCGATCCTCAACTTCCTCGCCGATGGCAGCGAGTTTTTACCCAGTGAGCCGCGCTTGCGCACCCAGGTGTTGCAGTGGCAGTTCTTCGAGCAATACAGCCACGAGCCTTATATTGCGGTAGCGCGGTTCATTCAGTTTTACCTGAACATGCCGCAGGATCGCCTCGAAGAATACAAGACCAGCCACAAGGGCGGTTACAAGGCACTGAAGGTCATGGAACGTCAGCTGCAAGCCACGCCGTACCTGGTGGGCGAGCAGTATTCGATTGCCGATATCGCGTTGTATGCCTACACCCATGTGGCCCATGAAGGCGGCTTTGACCTGGCGCCTTATCCGGCGGTGCAGGCATGGTTGCAGCGCGTGGCCAGTCATCCAAACCATGTGGCGATGCTGGGCTGAGCCACCTTCCGAAAGTGGGATGGGCTCACTGTAGGAGCGAGGCGGGCGGCTAGCCCTTGCTCGCGAAAAACGCCCGGGCAACGCGTTCATTCTGGATAAACGCGGTGGCCCTGAGTTCTTCGCGAGCAAGCTCGCTCCTACAAAAAGCCTTGCCCCCCTCCCACATTTAGTCCGGTGGTGTGTCAGATAACTCTGCGTTGAGCAGTTCAAAGCAGCGCTGCGCCGCCGGGCTCAATGCCATCCCGCTACGACTGATCAAGCCGATCTCCCTGTTCACCCCAGGATGGTCGATGTTGATCCGCTTCAACCCCTCCAGGCTGTCCGCCGCCGACTCCGGCAGCACGCTGATCCCCAATCCCTGGCGCACCAGCGCCAGCACCGTGGACATGTAATTGGCCTCCATGCCCGCATTGAGCGTCAGCCGCGTTTCATCGAACAACGCATCCACCTGTTCGCGCACGCTGCTGTCGCGACCGGTGAGGATAATCGGCTGGTCCGCCAGTTGTTCCAGGGTCAGCTGCCGGTGGTGGGCGAGGGCGTGATCCAGCGGCACGAACGCGCAGAGCCGGTCATTGAGGACCGGCACGAAGTCCAGGCCGTGGCTCAGGCGCGCGCGCACGCCGATACCGAAGTCCACTTCGCCGGAACGCACCTGGGCCTGGATGCGGTGGGCCACCAAGTCATGCAGGCGCACTTCAATCCCGGCGAAGCGTTCGCGAAACAGGCGCAACACCGGCGGCAGGCTGCCGGCGCACACTGAGGGCAGGGCGGCGATCGTAACGACGCCACGGCGCAGCGCCGCGAGATCGCGCGAGCCGGTGACGATGTTGTCCAGGTCCAGCAGCAGTTTTTCCATGGGGCCACGCGCGTCGTGGCCGGCGGCGGTGATAGCCACATGGCGCGGGCTGCGGTCGAGCAGGGCGACACCCAGCCACTCTTCCAGTTGTTGCACCTGCACGGTCAGCGCCGAGGGGGACAGGTTCAGCTCGCTGGCGGCCTTGGTAAAGCTGCCCGTGCGAGCAACGGCGAGGAATGCCTGGATGTGTTGGATGCTGTTTTTCATACGGGCGGCTTCATTTTGTTTTTTCGAACACCGGTGTCTGAATATTCCAATTTACAAAGCCTAACCTGATTCCAATACTCCAGGGAAAACAATAACCGGCCCATCAAGGCCGCTCTGGAGTAACCCATGCTCGCTACCCTGGGTGTCATTACCATTCTGTGTCTGCTTGCTGCCGTCATGAGCAAGCGCCTCTCGCCGCTGGTGGCGCTGATCGCCCTGCCGATCATCGCCGCGTTGCTCGGTGGCTTCGGTCTGCAAACCAGCGCCTTCATCATCACCGGCATCAAGAACGTCGCCCCCGTGGTAGGCATGTTTGTGTTCGCCATTCTGTTTTTCGGGATCATGACCGATGCCGGCATGCTCGACCCGATCATCGAGCGGATTCTGCGCACGGTAGGGACGCGTCCTACACGAATTGTCGTCGGTACTGCGACCCTGGCGCTGCTGGTGCACCTGGACGGGTCCGGCGCGGTGACCTTCCTGGTGACGGTGCCGGCAATGCTGCCGCTGTATACGCGGCTGGGCATCGACAAACGCATTCTGGCGTGTGTCTGTGCCATGGCGGCCGGGGTCAATTTCCTGCCGTGGACCGGCCCGGTGCTGCGCTCGTCGGCAGCCCTGCATGTGCCGGTGGCGGACCTGTTCCAACCGTTGATTCCAGTGCAGATCGTCGGGCTGATCTTTGTGTTCGCCTGCGCCTGGTGGCTGGGCCATCGTGAAGAAAAACGCCTGGGCCTGGGGGCCGGCTCCAGCGTGGACGCGGTGCCGCAACGGGTGCTCAGTGACGCCGATATCCAGCTGCGTCGGCCACGGTTGTTCTGGGTCAACCTGATCCTCACTGTGCTGGTGATGGTGGTTATGATCGCCGGCTGGGTCGACCCGGTGGTGATGTTCATGCTCGGCACCGTGGTGGCGCTGTGTATCAACTACCCCAACGTCGACGCCCAGCGCGCCCGTATCGACGCCCATGCGAAAACCGCCCTGACCATGGCCAGCATCCTGCTTGCCGCCGGCGTGTTCACCGGCATCATGCAAGGCACCGGCATGCTCAAGGCGATTGCCGAAGTGGCGGTGGCGCAGATTCCCGCGGGTCATGGCAAGTTGATCCCTGCGGTGGTGGGCTTCATTTCCATGCCGTTGAGCATGCTGTTCGACCCCGATTCCTACTATTTCGGCGTGATGCCGGTGATTGCCGAAGTTGGCAAGGCGCTGGGTGTCGACCCGCTGCAAGTGGCCCAGGCCTCGTTACTGGGCGTGCACACCACGGGCTTTCCGGTCAGCCCGCTGACCCCCGCGACTTTCCTGTTGGTGGGCCTGTGCAAGATCGAGCTGGCCGATCACCAGCGCTTCACCATTCCTTTTCTGTTCGCCGCGTCGGTGTTGATGACCCTGACCGCGCTGCTCCTGGGAGTTATCTGAGATGAAAACCTTGCGCATCGGCGCCGGTGCCGGCTACTCCGGTGACCGTATCGAACCCGCCGTGGAACTGGCCGAACAGGGCGACCTGGATTACCTGGTGTTCGAATGCCTGGCCGAACGCACCATCGCCCTGGCCCAACAGGCGCGCATCAGCGATCCGGCGGGCGGCTATGACCCTTTGTTGAGCGAGCGCATGCGCCGGGTGCTGCCCTTTGTCGGGCTGCACGAAGGCCGCCGCCGTTTGCGCGTGATCACTAATATGGGCGCGGCCAACCCGGTGTCGGCCGCCGTCGAAGTGCGGCGCATCGCCCGTGAACTGGGGACGAACCTCAAAGTGGTGGCCGTGATGGGCGATGACGTGCTGGCGGCGTTGCGGCCCGAGCAGTTGCTGGACAACGGCCAGACCCTGGGTGCGCTGGGTGAGCGGCTGATTTCGGCGAATGCCTACCTGGGCGTGGACGGCATCCTTGAAGCCCTGCGCGCCGATGCCGATGTGGTGATCACGGGGCGTGTGGCCGACCCGTCATTGTTTCTCGCGCCGCAGATGTTTGAGTTCGGCTGGGCCGCCGACGATTGGCAGCGCCTGGGCAAGGGCACCCTGGTCGGGCATTTGCTCGAATGTGCCGGGCAGGTCAGCGGCGGTTATTTTGCGGACCCAGGCTTCAAGGATGTGGATGACCTGGCACGACTGGGCTTTCCGTTGGCCGAGATCGCCGCCGACGGCACTGCCTTGATCACCAAGGTGGCGGGCTCTGGAGGGCAGGTCAGCCGCGCCACCTGCAGCGAACAACTGATCTACGAAGTGCACGACCCGCAAGCGTATTTGACCCCGGACGTCACGGCCGATTTTTCACAGGTGGGGTTTGTCGAGGAGGGCGTTGATCGGGTGCGTGCCCACGGCGCCACAGGGCGGGCGCGGCCCGAACAGCTGAAAGTCAGCGTCGGTTATCTTGATGGTTGGATCGGTGAGGGGCAGATGTCCTACGGCGGCCCGGGCGCTGTCGCACGGGCGCAACTGGCGCGCGGGGTGGTGCTCAAGCGTCTGGAACTGACCGGTGTGAAGATGCAGGAAGTGCGCGCCGAGTTGATCGGCATGGATGCCTTGCATGGCCCGCGCAGCAATGCCGAGCCTTGGGAAGTGCGCCTGCGGGTCGCCGCCCGGTGTGAAGAACGCAGCGACGCCGTGCGCATCGGCAATGAAGTGGAAACCCTCTACACCAACGGCCCCGCTGGCGGTGGCGGGGCGAGCAAGAGCGTGCGCCAGGTGGTGGCGGTGGCGTCGTTGCTGCTGCCTCGTGACAGGGTCAAACCGAGGATAGAAGCATGAAGTTGCATTCACTGGCCCACTCCCGCACCGGGGATAAGGGCGACACGTCGAACATCTCGATCATTGCTTATCGCGCCGAGGATTACCCGTTGCTGTGTGAACAGCTGACCGCCGAGCGCGTCGCCGCGTTTTTCGCAGACCTGCTGGACCCTGGCGCGGCGCCGGTGCAACGCTATGCATTGCCCAACGTACAGGCGCTGAACTTCGTGCTGCCGGGCATTTTGCGCGGCGGCGTCACGCGTTCGCTGGCACTGGATGCCCACGGCAAGTGCCTGGGTTCGGCGCTGCTGGACCTGGATATGTCAGCACCAAACTAAATGTGGGAGGGGGCTTGCCCCCGATAGCGGTCGGTCAGTTGAAAAATTGCTGACTATTACACCGCCATCGGGAGCAAGCCCCTCCCACAGGTTGAGCCGGTTTCTTCAGGAAATGCCGGGAAACAGGCTTTTCTGGTCCTGGGTTCCGGATGATCCAGCCCAAGCGCCGCAGGTCCAATGTGGGAGGGGGCTTGCTCCCGATAGCAGTCTGTCAGTCAAAAAATTGCTGACTATTACACCGCTATCGAAAGCAAGCCCCCTCCCACAGAACATTCAGATCGCGGCGAAACGCTTGTCCAGGTAGTCAATGATGACCTTGGAGTCATACATCCAGGTGGTCTGGCCGTTTTCCTCGATGCGCAGGCACGGCACTTTGATCTTGCCGCCTTGCTCCAGCAAGGTCTGGCGGTCGTGCTCGTTGTTCTTAGCGTCCTTGAGTGCTACCGGCACATTCAGGCGATGCAGGGTGCGACGGGTTTTCACGCAGAAAGGGCAGGCGTGGAACTGATACAGGGTCAGGTCCTTGGCGGCTGCGTTGACCTTGGCCTGTTGTTCGGCCGGGCGCTGCTTTTTGCGCGGACGGGTCAGGAAGTCGCCGGCGATGATGATCTGGCCGAGGCCCACTCGAAGTGCTTTGACGAACATGGCTGAAAGCCTCTTGCCCATGAAGAAGGGGTCGCAGCTTACCTGAATTCTGCAGGCGAAAAAAAACCGGCGATGAACGCCGGCTTTTCCTACACAGCCACTTACTTGATCAGGCTGAGAAATTCGCTGCGGGTGGCCGCGTTCTCGCGGAACTCACCGAGCATCACCGACGTGATCATCGACGAGTTCTGTTTTTCCACACCGCGCATCATCATGCACATGTGCTTGGCTTCAATCACCACCGCCACGCCCAGGGCGCCGGTCACTTGCAGCACCGCGTCAGCGATCTGGCGGCTGAGGTTTTCCTGGATCTGCAGGCGACGCGCATACATGTCGACGATCCGCGCGACCTTCGATAGCCCCAGCACTTTGCCGCTCGGGATGTAGGCAACATGGGCCTTGCCGATAAACGGCAGCAGGTGGTGTTCGCACAGCGAGTACAACTCGATGTCCTTGACCAGCACCATTTCGCTGTTGTCGGAGCTGAACAAGGCACCGTTGGTGACTTCTTCCAACGTCTGTTCGTAACCGCGGCAGAGGTACTGCATCGCCTTGGCGGCACGCTTTGGCGTGTCGAGCAGGCCCTCACGGGAGATGTCCTCGCCGAGTTGGCCGAGAATCTCTGTGTAATTCTGTTCCAGGGACATGAAACTACCTGTGGGATTTTCGCAAAGCGCAAGGTTACGGGGGCGGACACATCGCTGCAAGCCTGACGATGGCACTTGTTACTCGTCGCGGCCTTCCATCATGGTGCGCTTGAGCATTACATACACCGCGCCGGCGCCGCCGTGGCGGGCCTGGCACGAGGTAAAGCCAAGGACCTGGGCGTGCTGGCGCAGCCAGGTGTTGACGTGGCTCTTGATCATCGGCCGCTTGCCGTCCAGCCGCACGGCCTTGCCATGGGTGACGCGCACGCAGCGGATTTCGAACTTGGTGGCTTCGGCAAGGAAGGCCCACAATGTTTCCCGGGCTTTTTCCACGGTCATGCCGTGCAGGTCGAGGCTGCCTTCGAACGGGATCTGGCCGGCCTTGAGCTTGCGCATCTGGCTTTCCTGTACCCCGTCACGCGCCCACATCAGCTCGTCTTCGGGGCCTACGTCGATCACGAACTGGTCTGACAAGCCATCCACGGTGGTGGCATCGGTGCGCACGGTCGCGGCCTGGCGCAGCTTGGCAATCTGCGCCCGATCAGCCTTGGGTTTGCCGGTGTCGGCGCGGTCGTGCTTGATCGGCTTGACGCCGCGCAGCTCGTTCTTGAACAGGGAAAAATCGTCGTCTTGCATGTCAGCCTCCGCGAAGGGCGGGCAGTTTACCTAAATCGCGGCGGACAGGGCGCAGCAAATGCTATCCAAGCGCCATCAGTCGTGTTTTTTCATCAGGTGCGAAGCGATGTTCAACGAGAGCGGCTGGCGCATTCTGCGCCGGCTGCGGCGCCACAACCACACACCCAACCACACCACCAGCAGGCCGATGCCCAGCAGGATCGCCGAGCCGCCAGGGCTGGCATTCAGCTCGCCCAGTGCTGGCGAATGCCCAAACAGGCCGGCGCCACCCGCGCCCGCCAGCGCCACACCTACAATCGCCAGCAGCGCGGCAATGCCCGCCACCAGGCGCAGACGCCAGTTGCTCGGGCCCTTGGGGCGCAAGCGACGAGCATCAAAACCATCGGATATCTTCATTCCGACCTTTCCTCCAGGGTATCGGCCCTTCGACCGGAAGATACACAGGTTGTTCCTGTGCCCGGGGTAAATGCGCGAAATGAACCTGCTTTGCGGATGAGCGGGGCAATCACCGGGCGCACCGCTCATTACAGGGGCGATCAGATGAGGTCTTTGGTCAATGCCAGGGTGGCGAAGTTGTCAGCCATGATGGCCATTTCGGTTTGCTGCACATGCTCGGCACTGAGCACGCCGCCTTTGTAGGGCAAATCGCGGGTGGCGCAGGCATCTTCCACCAGGGTGCAGCGAAAGCCGAGGTTCTTGGCGGCGCGCACCGTGGTGCTGACGCTGGAGTGGCTCATGAAACCGCAGACGATCAGGTCCAGGGAACCCAGGTCCTGCAGGTGTTTTTCCAGGCCGGTGCCGTGGAAGGCGCTGGGCAGCAACTTGCCGATGATGGTTTCGTCGCCTTCAGGTTCCAGGCCGGGGATGAATTCGCCGCGCTCGCCTTGCGGATCGAACAGGCCGCCCACGGTACCCAGGTGACGCACATGCACGATCGGCCGCCCGGCGTTGCGCGCAGCGGCCACCAGTTGCTTGATGTTGCCGACCGCCGCGTCCATGCCCGGGAGGGCGAGTGGGCCGCTGAGGTACTCCTTCTGGGCGTCGATGATCACGAGCGTCGCATGGGCAAGGTTGGCAGCTGCGTAACCACGACCGCTGAGTTGAAACATCGTCTTTGGAACGGACATTCTGGGGCTCCTGTCAGGGGGGCTTTTGTGACATTGTCCACTGGCTGAGCGGTTCTGTGAATCGCTACCATCGTAAGGTACGCCGTTGTTGACGTGCAGCCCTGTCAAGTGGGTGAGTTGTTTAAGCCAATGGTGGCAATTTGGATGAAATCCGACGTATGGCAAAGGCGTTTCGTACATCGTCGGTACAGGTGAACGCTGTTAGAATCGCCAGTCGTTTTTTTCAGGAGTCTGCCCCCGTGATCACTTCCCGCCTGCGCACTTTGCGCGACCATATCCGTTGGGCTGTCAGCCGTTTCCATGGGGAAGACCTGTTTTTTGGCCATGGCACCGACAATGCCTGGGACGAAGCCCGGCAACTGGTGCTCGGCGCCCTGCATCTGCCGTGGGAAATTGCCGACAGCTACTTGGACTGCAATCTGGAAGAAGAGGAAATCTCCCATGTGCAGCGTTTACTGCATCGTCGCATCCATGAGCGTATTCCCACCGCCTACTTGCTGAAAGAAGCCTGGTTCTGCGGCATGTCGTTCATTGTCGATGAACGCGTGCTGATTCCGCGCTCGCCGATTGGCGAGCTGATCGAAAACCGCTTTGAACCCTGGCTGGCCCAGCCGCCGGCGCGCATTCTGGACCTGTGCACCGGCTCCGGTTGCATCGGCATCGCCTGTGCCTACGAGTTCCCGGACGCCGAGGTGGTACTGGGCGACTTGTCCTTCGAAGCCCTGGAGGTGGCCAACCAGAACATCGAGCGGCATGGCGTCGATGAGCGCGTGTATACGGTGCAGGGCGACGGCTTCGAGGGCCTGCCGGGGCAGCGCTTCGATTTGATCGTGTCGAACCCGCCTTATGTGGATGCCGAAGATTTCGCCGACATGCCGGATGAATACCAGCACGAACCTGAACTGGGCCTGGCCTGCGGCGATGATGGCTTGAATCTGGTACGGCGGATGCTGGCCGAAGCGGCGGACCACCTGAGCGAGAAAGGCTTGCTGATTGTCGAAGTGGGCAACAGCCAGGTACACGTCGAAGCGCTGTACCCGGAAGTGGACTTTGCCTGGCTGGACTTCCAGCGCGGCGGGCATGGGGTGTTCATGCTCACGGCTGAGCAGTGCAGGGCGCATCAGACGGTGTTTGCCGCCAGGGTATAACGGGAGCCATGTGGTCAATGTGAGAGGGGGCTTGCTCCCGATAGCGGTGTGTCAGCTACAGATGCAGTACTGACACACCCTTATCGGGAGCAAGCCCCCTCCCACAGGTTGATCGCATTTCACCCTGCTAGCGGTGCGTGGCGATCCAGATCAACAGTCCCGCCTGAAACACCGTAAACGCCACCAGGCAGGTGATGGTAAAGCGCAACCCGCTGTCCTCGCGCTTGAACTTGGTGACCTTTTCCTCTTCCTTGCGCAGTCTCACTTCGTGCTCGGCCAGGTTGTGCTCGGCCTGTTGCAGCATCTGCGCGGCTTCGAGGATTTCGACGAATTGCACCTTCTCGGTGTTCCAACTGTCCAGCACCTCGCTGACCTTGCCCGGCTGCACGTTACCCTTGAGGTGTTGTACGTCGGCGTAGGCCACGTCAAAACCCTGGATGCGCAGGAAGTGATCGCGGCGCAGGCGCGTGGCTTCGTTGAGCGCGTCCTTGTTGGCCAGGTCCACGCCGTCAACGCGGTAGTGTGACCACTTCTTCTTGGCCCATGCAGCGGCCTGGGCGACCAGGAAACGGCCAAGACCGCGGTTGACCGGTTCGATTTCCAGGCTGTTACCCGGGCCGAAGTGCACGCGATGTTTATCGTGATCTACCCAGATATCCAGCTGGTTCTGCTCGCGGCGTACGCGCTGGCCGGGCAATTGGATGACCATGCGCAACAGGCTGTGATGCGAGTCATGGCGCTCGGCATAACCGAACTGCACAAAGCGCAATGGCCGCGCGCCGGTCGCACGGTCGGTGGCCAGCGGGGCGAGGCGCAGCATCTTGAAATGTTCGGCGTGCACGTCCGCCCAGGGCAGCGCCGCTGCTGCGGCGGCCTCGGTTTCAGCCGGGATGTCGGCTGTGGATTCTGGGGTTGCTTCTGTGGTTGTCATGCGGCGCGATCCTGTCCAAGCCCTGCGAGCCGACCGTCTTTTTACGGTCGACTCAGGGCTTATCGGCCGCTTTCTTCAGGACTGGAGGCCAATTGCCGCTTAACGAGAGGTAAGTCCGTCGATAAAGCGCACTATCCGCTCGCCCAGTTCGGCGGCGAGGGGCAATTTCGGGTCGTTGTAGGACGCCAGTTGCTGCTTGACGTTGTTGGGCACGATGCGCATGACATGGTTCATGCCTTCGATCACGGTCAACTGCGCGTCCGGCTTGGCTTTTTTCAGCTGCTGGGCATCGCCGACGCCGACCTGGATGTCGTTGGTGCCCTGAATGATCAGGGCGGGCATGGTCAGCCGTGCAAAGGCCGCCGACGGATCGGCGCGGAACAGGCTGATCAGATAAGGCTGCACGCTGGGTCGGAAAATACCTTCCAGCGGGCGCGGCACATCGGCGTCCACCTGGCCGGCCTTGAGGTGGTCGAGAATGTCGTTACTGCGCAGCAGCAGGGCCGGGGGCAGGTGATCGGCCAGTTGCTGGCGAATCACCTGGTCGACCGGGCGGGCGCTGCCGGACAGGGAAATCACCCCGGCCGGACTCAATTGCGGCGCGGCGAGGGCGGCGACCAGCGCGCCCTCACTGTGGCCCAGCACGATCAGCGGGCCCATGCGCTTGTCGGCCTTGAGCAACTTGCCCCAGGCCACGGCGTCGGACACGTAGGCGTCGAGGGTCAGGTTGCGTTCATCAGGGGTCGCGGCGAGGCTGGCGGCCACGCCGCGTTTGTCATAGCGCACGCTGGCGATATTGTGCCGGGCCAGCACCCAGGCCAGGCGCTTGAGGCTGTCATTGTGCGCGCCATCGGCGCTGTTGCCGTTGCGGTCGGTGGGGCCTGAGCCGGCGATGATCAGCACCACCGGCACGGGTTGCTCGGACTGCGGCAGTAGCAGCGAGCCAAACAGCTCACCGCTGCCGGTGTCCAGGCTGATCGGCCGTTGCAGCACGACAGGGGAGGCGGCCTGGGCCGCGACGGTAAACAAGGTGAGGGTGAACAGCAAAACTCGCAGCATCATCGCGCCATCATTGGAGAGGTGCCGGTTGGACCAACGTCTACCGGTAAGGTTTCGAGGATGAACTAGTGGGTTAGCCTGCGTATACTGGCCGCCTTAAGTTATTACGGTTGACTTGTTTCAACTGACTTCACGGAGCGCCCTGCATGTCCGGCAATACCTTCGGCAAGCTGTTCACTGTCACCACCGCGGGCGAAAGCCATGGCCCGGCGTTGGTCGCCATTGTCGACGGCTGCCCGCCCGGCCTCGAGCTGTCTCTGGAAGACCTGCAAAGTGACTTGGACCGTCGCAAGCCCGGCACCAGCCGTCACACCACCCAGCGCCAGGAACCCGATGAAGTCGAGATCCTCTCCGGTGTGTTCGAAGGCCGCACCACCGGCTGCGCCATCGGCCTGCTGATCCGCAATACCGACCAGAAGTCCAAGGACTACTCGGCGATCAAGGACCTGTTCCGCCCGGCCCACGCCGACTACACCTACCATCACAAATACGGCGAACGCGACTACCGTGGTGGCGGCCGCAGCTCGGCCCGCGAAACCGCGATGCGCGTGGCGGCCGGTGCCATCGCCAAGAAATACCTGGCAACCCAGGGCATCGTCATCCGTGGCTATATGAGCCAGCTCGGCCCGATTGAAATCCCGTTCAAGACCTGGGACAGCGTCGAAGACAACGCCTTCTTCTGCCCCGACCCGGACAAGGTGCCAGAACTGGAAGCCTACATGGACCAGTTGCGCCGCGATCAGGATTCGGTCGGTGCCAAGATCACCGTGGTGGCCGAGGGCGTCAAGCCGGGCCTGGGCGAGCCGATCTTCGACCGTCTCGACGCTGAACTGGCCCATGCACTGATGAGCATCAATGCGGTCAAGGGTGTGGAAATCGGCGCCGGTTTCGCCTGTGTGGCCCAACGCGGCACCGAGCATCGCGATGAGATGACCCCGCAGGGTTTCCTCAGCAACAACGCCGGCGGCATCCTCGGCGGTATCTCCTCGGGCCAGCCGATCGTGGCGCACCTGGCGCTCAAGGCCACGTCGAGCATCACCACGCCGGGCCGCTCGATCGATGTGCATGGCAACCCGGTGGACGTGATCACCAAAGGCCGCCACGACCCGTGCGTCGGCATCCGCGCCACGCCGATTGCCGAGGCAATGATGGCCATCGTGTTGATGGACCACCTGCTGCGCAACCGCGGGCAAAACGCTGATGTGCAGGTGAGTACGCCGGTACTGGGCCAACTGTGAAGGGCTGAAGGTGACAGCCCTCCCTTATTGGCGCCTCTCCAGCTTTTACCTGTTCTACTTCGCCCTGCTCGGGGCGACGGCGCCATTCCTGGCGTTGTACTTCGATCACCTGGGCTTTTCCAGCGCGCGTATCGGCGAGCTGGTGGCCATCCCCATGCTGATGCGTTGCGTGGCGCCCAATCTCTGGGGCTGGCTGGGCGATTACACCGGGCGACGCCTGGCCATCGTGCGCTTTGGCGCGGTGTGCACGCTGTTGAGTTTCTCGCTGATTTTCGTCAGCAAGACTTACGCCTGGCTGGCCCTGGTCATGGCCTTGCACGCGTTCTTCTGGCACGCGGTACTGCCGCAGTTCGAAGTGATCACCCTCGCTCACCTGCAACAGCAAACCTCGCGCTATAGCCAGATACGCTTGTGGGGCTCCATTGGCTTTATCCTCACCGTCGTGATCATGGGCCGCCTGTTCGACTGGCTGAGCGTGGATATCTACCCGGTGGTGGTCGTGGTGATCATGGCCGGCATCATCGGCGCCAGCCTGTGGGTGCCGAATGCGCAGCCCACCAGCCACGGCAAGCGCCTGGCCGGTGACGGGTTTATCCGCCAATTGCGCAGCCCCGGCGTGCTGGCCTTCTATGCCTGCGTGGCGCTGATGCAGATGAGTCATGGCCCGTATTACACCTTCCTCACGCTGCACCTGGAACACCTGGGCTACAGCCGTGGCGTGATCGGCCTGCTGTGGGCGCTCGGGGTGGTGGCGGAGGTGTTGATGTTCCTGGGCATGAGTCGCATCCTGACGCGCTTTTCCGTGCGCCGGGTACTGCTGGCCAGTTTCCTGCTGGCAGCACTGCGCTGGTTGCTGCTCGGTGCGTTTGCCGAATTTTTCTGGGTGCTGCTGTTGGCGCAAGTGCTGCAT
The DNA here is from genome assembly GCF_003852295.1 of Pseudomonas sp. R11-23-07. Classification (NCBI taxonomy): domain Bacteria; kingdom Pseudomonadati; phylum Pseudomonadota; class Gammaproteobacteria; order Pseudomonadales; family Pseudomonadaceae; genus Pseudomonas; species Pseudomonas sp. R11-23-07. The sequence goes on along the minus strand of NZ_CP027761.1, from coordinate 3,769,308 downwards.
GCCGCCACGTTCGGCAGTTTCCATGCGGCGGCCATCGCCTTCGTGCAGCGCAGTTTCGGCGATCGCCAGCAAGGCCAGGGCCAGGCGCTTTACGCCGCACTGGCCGGCACCGGCGGTGCGCTGGGTGCGCTGTATGCCGGTTATAGCTGGAACCTGCTGGGCCCGACCCTCACCTTCAGTATCGCCAGCATCGCGGCCCTGGCTGCCGCCGTTATCATTGGCCTTCGATTGCAAGAGCCGAACCAAGGAGCCGTGCAATGAGCTACGTCGCTGTCTACCCCCTCACTACACCCGACACCCCGAACAAAGTGCTGACCCACTTCGACGACATTCAGTCAACCCTGGCCGAAAAAGGCGTGCGCTTTGCGCGCTGGCAGCCCGGCGCGCTGGAAAAGGGCGCCAGCGAGGCGCAGATGATTGCGGCGTATCAGTCGCAGATCGAAGCGCTTGGCTACGCCCGCGTCAAGGTGATCAGCGTGACCGATGATCATCCCGATAAAGACACGTTGTGGGCCGAGCGCCTGAGCGAGCACACCTGCCGTGAAGATCAAGCGCACGGCTTCATCGCTGGCCAGGGATTGTTCGCGTTGCGCATTGGCGATTATGTCTACGGCGTGCGGTGTGAAAAGAACGACCTGCTGATCGTGCCCGCCAACATGCCCCATTGGTTCGACATGGGCGAGAACCCGCATTTTGTCGCGCTGCATATGTTCAATACTGCAGAGGGTTCGGTGCCGACCTTGACCGGTAATGACATCGCCCGTGACTTTGCCAAGCTGGACGACTAATGCAAGACATTTTAAATGTTCAACCCCGGCAAGTTGGAATGTGCTGTGGGAAGAAGCCTAAATACATGTAGGGCTTGGCTGTTTATCCTCGGCCTTGCTCTCTCATTTCGCCAGTTATGTAACTCTCTCCTCGTTCAATGTTTATGTCGCTGTCTATAGGAAGAATCCGAAGGGTGACAGCGCATCAGCATATAAAAAAGGAGAAAGTAATGAATCGCCCCGAGGAGTTATCTCAGCCGTTGGACGTTTTGCCGACGGTTATCAGAAGACGCTTGAGTTTGCTCGGCAAGCCCCTGACCAAGACGGAGCTGCAGATCCTGCGGTGGGCCTCCGAAGGTAAGACCATATGGGAGATGAGCAGGATTCGCTGCACCTCGGAGGCCACGGTCAAATTCCATCTGCGCAATATCTACGGCAAGCTCGATGTGAATAACCGCGTGCAGGCGATGAATGAGGCGGCGCGCCAGGGCCTGTGCTGACGGCATAAAAAAGGGCCGCGACGCTCAACGGCGTCGCAGCCCTCTGTAGCTGGGTGAAGCTTATGCCGAGTGGTAGGTCGGCAAGGCAAAGCGGTTCTGGCTTTGCAGCATCGAAATTTGCGGCAGTTCACTGGCTTGCTCGGCCAGGTCGCGGCGGATCGCGCTGATCACCCAAGTGAGTTGGTCGGCGGTGTGCAACTGCTGATACGAGATCGAGCGTTTCACCTGCTTGCCTTCGCTGTTGCGCAGGGTCAACAGGATGCCGCCGTCCGGACGTGGCTGGGTGGTGACGTCGTAGTTGGAAAATACCGAAGCGAATTTATCTTGGATCAGGCTCATGTCTATCAGCTCCATTGGCTCAAGTGGGCAAGCATGGAGTGAGAGGTGCAGTGATTGTGCCAGTATTGAGTGTCTTAAAAAATCCTTATAAATCAATAATTTATAATTTTTCAGGATTTTCGTTTTCGTGCAATTTGCATGAAGAGCTATCGTGCATCCTGCATTTTGCGTTATCCAACCGGTTACTTTTTGCGCGCAATGCGTTTTTCCTACCGATTATGACCGTGGGTTTCGCGGATAAATTCCATTCAGGCCGCAGGCGCTAATCGGGAGACGACTCAGTTTAAATCCCGCGTGTACAGCTAAAGAAGGGCTGGCACCACGTTCGCTATTGATTGTGCCTATCGGCATTTTTGACAAAAAAGCCATGACAGCAGGGAACTCCATCGCGACACTGGGCGCCATATACAGCATCACACAGGAGCCCTACATGTCGACTCAGCCCAAACAGATGACCGAAGACGAAGCCGCCGAATTCGCCGAGCAAGTCTTCGACGTCGCCCGCAAAGGCGACGCCGCCATGCTCGCAGCGCTCTTGACCAAAGGCTTGCCGGCCAACTTTCGGAATCACAACGGTGACACGTTGCTGATGCTTGCGGCCTACCACGGCCATGCCGAGGCAGTAAAAGTGCTGCTGGAGTTCAAGGCCGATCCCCTGATTGCCAACGATAAGAACCAACTGCCGATTGCCGGTGCGGCCTTCAAGGGCAACCTGGCCGTGGTCAAGGCGCTGATCGAGGGCGGAACCCCGATTGAAGCGGCTTCTTCGGATGGGCGCACGGCATTGATGATGGCGGCCATGTTCAACCGCGTCGAAATGCTCGAATACCTGCTCGGCCAAGGGGCCAATCCCAAGGCTACCGACGCCCAGGACGCGACGGCGCTGGCAGCGGCGCAGACCATGGGGGCCGTGGATACGGCGGCGTTGTTGCAAAAACTGGTGTAGGCTACGCGCCCTCGAAAACCCGCCCGTCACAGGACCACCCCATGAAAACCGCTCTCGTCGAACTCATCAGCAAAATCAGCGCCGGCGTCATGGCCGAGGACGAGGTGGTGCGTATCGCCGACGAAGCGGCTCAGGCCTACGCGGACCCTGCGGCTTTTCTGGCGGCCAATCCGGATATCAACTACGACGACACCTTCCCGATTCCGCTGGGGGAGTGGGTGGTCATCGGCAGCCTGCCGGACACCGTGCTGTTCCAGGCCGACACCTACGCCGACCTGTTTGCCCAGATCGTCGCCTCGTTTGGTCCGGGCGTGGCATTCAACCTCAAGCCCAAGCAACTGGCGAAGACCGAAGACCTGACGGCCCTCAACCGCATCCAGATCCAAATGAGCGCTCTGAGCCCGGAAGACGGCGGCTATGTGCTGCTCAACTTCAGCCAGTTGCTCGATGACGAAATCCAGGCCGTGCTGGTGTTCGGCAATGACCTGCCGCGCGTGCTGGAGCTGTGCGCCGAGGTCGGCATCCAGGCCGAACCGTCGCTGGAAGCCTTGAAGATTGCCGTACACGTCTGAAATAAAACGGAACCCCGGCCAGGGCTGACTATCCTACAAGGGCATGCCCTCACTTAGGAGCGACACCATGGGTTCCACTTTCAACGGCCTGATTGGCCTGATCATCCTCGCGCTGGATATCTGGGCGATCATCAACGTGTTCAAAAGCGGCGCGAGCACGGGCGCCAAGGTGCTGTGGATTTTGCTGATCCTGCTGCTGCCGGTACTGGGCCTGATCATCTGGGCGATCGCCGGGCCGCGCGGTAACGTGCGCATCTGATCGCTCGCTCACTTCAAATCCAGAGTGAGCACAATAATGTGGGAGGGGGCTTGCCCCCGATGGCGTAGTGACAGTCACTCTATCCAGTGCTGACCCACCGCCATCGGGGGCAAGCCCCCTCCCACATTTGCTTTCATTGAGGATGGGAGATTTGTGTGTCGAAATATTCGCTGCACGAAATTTTCACATCCCATCCAAGACAATTCGCCCGCATTGTTCCGCTGCCAAGGGTTCCGCTGCCAAGGCTCTATCCCCAAGTGCCCATAAAGGCACGGCGGCGGCGCTCGTTCAGTAATTTATAGCGTTGATGCCGTTGATCGGGCACCATTTGCCCCACCGCGTTAACCGCCCACCCCGGCCAGCCTGGGCGAGGGACGGACGCCACTGCATTATTTCGCAACTTCAACTTCCAATGGGTCCTAAAACGACATGGCAAACCCGGACGCCCTGAATCAGCCGCGCGCTTCAAATCGCCTGCTGCAACCGACCGTCAAATCCCATCTGGCGTACACGCTGCTTTGCGCACTGGTCATGATGGTGATGTTCTCCCTGCTGCGCCTGGCGTTGCTGGTCTACAACCGCGAGATGATCCTCGACACACCGGCCTCGACCTTCCTGGAAGCGTTCGCCAATGGCCTGCGCCTGGATATCCGCCTGGTGATGTACCTGCTGATCCCGCTGCTGTTGGCGTTGTTCAGCGTACGGGCTATGGCGGCGCGTGGGTTCTTCCGCTTGTGGTTGACCGTCGCGTCCAGCATCGCGCTGTTCCTCGGCCTGATGGAGATGGACTTCTACCGTGAATTCCACCAGCGCCTCAACGGCCTGGTCTTCCAGTATGTGAAGGAAGACCCGAAAACCGTGATGAGCATGCTCTGGTACGGGTTCCCGGTGGTGCGTTACCTGTTGGCCTGGGCCGTGGGCACGCTGATCCTGAGCATGGCCTTCAAGGGCGCCGACCGCGCAACGCGCCCGCGTGGCCCGTTCAGTGGCGGCAGCATCGGCACGCGCCCGGTGGCGCCGTGGTACAGCCGCATCGCGGTGTTCGTGGTGTGCCTGCTGGTCGCGGTGGTCGCCATCCGCGGCACCCTGCGCCAGGGGCCGCCGCTGCGTTGGGGGGATGTCTACACCACTGATTCGAACTTCGCCAACCAGCTTGGCCTCAATGGCACGCTGTCGCTGATCGCTGCGGCCAAGTCGCGCTTCTCCGAAGAGCGTTCCAACATCTGGAAGGCCACCCTGGAGCAACCGCTGGCCACCCAGACCGTGCGGGACATGCTGGTACTGCCGAGCGAAAAACTGGTGGATACCGACACAGCTGCCGTGCGCCGCGATTTCACGCCACCGGCCGAGAAGACCCTGCCGATCAAGAACGTGGTAGTGATCCTGATGGAAAGCTTCGCCGGTCACTCGGTGGGCGCCCTGGGCCGTCCAGGCAACATCACGCCGTACTTCGACAAGTTGTCCAAGGAAGGCCTGCTGTTCGATCGCTTCTTCTCCAACGGTACCCACACCCACCAGGGTATGTTCGCCACCATGGCCTGCTTCCCGAACCTGCCGGGCTTCGAATACCTGATGCAGACCCCCGAAGGCAGCCACAAGCTGTCGGGCCTGCCGCAGTTGCTCAGCGCGCGTGATTTCGACGATGTGTATGTCTACAACGGCGACTTCGCCTGGGACAACCAGTCGGGCTTCTTCAGCAACCAGGGCATGACCAACTTCATTGGCCGCAATGACTTCGTCAACCCGGTGTTTTCCGACCCGACCTGGGGCGTGTCCGACCAGGACATGTTCAACCGTGGCCTGGAAGAACTGAAAGCCCGCGAAGGCGGCAAGCCGTTCTACGCGCTGCTGCAAACCCTGTCCAACCACACCCCGTACGCGTTGCCGACGCCATTGCCGGTCGAGAAAGTCACTGACCGTGGCAGCCTCAACGAGCATTTGACCGCCATGCGTTACTCCGATTGGGCGTTGGGCCAGTTCTTCGAGAAGGCCCGCAAGGAGCCGTACTTCAAGGAAACCCTGTTCGTGGTGGTGGGTGACCACGGCTTCGGTAACGAGCAGCAGATCACCGAGATGGACCTGGGCCGTTTCAATGTACCGATGCTGATGATCGCGCCGGGCATGCAGGAAAAGTTCGGCGAGCGTGACCACACCGTGGGCACACAGATCGATATTGTCCCGACCATCATGGGCCGCCTGGGCGGTGACACCCTGCACCAGTGCTGGGGCCGCGACCTGCTCAACCTGCCGGAAGGCGACAAAGGCTTCGGCGTGATCAAACCGTCGGGCAGCGACCAGACCGTCGCCCTGCTCACGGCTGACCGCGTGCTGGTCTTGCCCAAGGAAATGCCACCCAAACTGTGGCAATACGAACTGGGCGCCAACCCGACCGGCAAAGTAATCGCCGAATCGCCCGACGAAGCGGTGCTGAAGCAGAAACTCGAGTCGTTCCTGCAAACCGCCACCAAGAGCCTGCTGGATAACACCGCAGGCGTCGTAGACGGTAAGCCGGACTAACGCATCGGCAAAAAAAAAGAGGCCTCAATCGAGGCCTCTTTTTTTATCTGCGTACGCAGCGTTTATATCTTGCCGAGCAGCAACAGCACCAGCAGAACGACCAGCACTACGCCCAGGATACCCGACGGGCCATAACCCCAGTTACGCGAGTGCGGGAACACTGGCAGGCCGCCGACCAGCAGTAGAATCAGGATAATGATCAGGATCAGGCTCATGGTTTTATTCCTTATAGGCCTTGCGTAAAGACCGGTTATTCAGCGGGAGTCTCGTCCACTTGATTATGGACGGCTTAACAACTCCGACTCTGTCACTTCACAGAAAATTCCGTATTTTTTTTAAGCAATTTGGTTGCTCGCTTATTTCTTTTAACACCTGCGCAAATACATCAACTTAATTGAAAAATATTGAACTTAGGCTATGCGCGCGCATCCGACCGAGCCCGCGGTTTGCCTGGGGCATTCATCACTCTGATGGTGCGTGGGCGCGGCAAAAACCTTCGCTACACTGCCGGTCACTCCTCTGGTGAACCACAAGGCTACTTCCTATGCAAAACCGCATGATGATCACTGGCGCCGGGTCCGGCCTGGGTCGTGAAATCGCTCTGCGCTGGGCCCGCGAGGGTTGGCAGCTGGCCTTGTCGGATGTCAGCGAAACTGGCTTGCAGGAAACCCTCAGGCTGGTGCGCGAAGCCGGTGGCGATGGTTTCACCCAGCGCTGCGATGTGCGTGACTACAGCCAGCTCACCGCGTTCGCCCAGGCCTGCGAGGTGAAGCTTGGCGGCATCGATATCATCGTCAATAACGCCGGCGTGGCGTCCGGTGGGTTCTTTGCCGAGTTATCTCTTGAAGACTGGGACTGGCAGATCGCAATCAACCTGATGGGCGTGGTCAAGGGCTGCAAGGCGTTCCTGCCGCTGCTTGAAAAGAGCAAGGGGCGCATCATCAACATCGCCTCGATGGCCGCGCTGATGCAGGGGCCGGCCATGAGCAACTACAACGTGGCCAAGGCCGGTGTGGTGGCGCTGTCGGAAAGTCTGCTGGTGGAACTCAAGCAGCAGGAAATCGGCGTGCATGTGGTATGCCCGTCGTTTTTCCAGACCAATCTGCTCGATTCATTCCGTGGGCCGACCCCGGCGATGAAGGCGCAGGTGGGCAAGTTGCTCGAGAGTTCACCGATCTCGGCGACGCAGATCGCCGACTACATTTATCAACGCGTGGCTGCCGGTGAGTTCATGATTCTGCCCCACGAGCAGGGGCGGATGGCGTGGACGCTCAAGCAGAAAAACCCGCAGTTGCTGTATGACGAGATGACGCTGATGGCCGATAAAATGCGCGCCAAGGCGCAGGCTACCAAAGCCTGATCTGGATGCGGTCTGTCAGGTAAATTACCTCTCCATGTAGGTGACGCCTGATTTGGCCGCGTGCCATTGCTGGTTACGCTTCAAGCGAGCAAGGTCGGGGGCCAGACACTCGAAAAGGACACCCGCCATGCTGGTCTTAAGCCGTGTTGTAGGCGAAACCATCGCCATCGGCGATGACATCGTCTTGCACATTCTCGAAATCAACGGGCGCCAGGTGAAATTTGGCATCGAAGCGCCCGTAGGGATCAGCGTGCATCGCGCTGAGGTCTACCGCAAAATCCTCGAACGCCAGGCCAGCGCCACTCATCCGGTGCCGGTACCTACCCCTTAGCCTCGCCGTCAGTCAAACAGGTGCTTGGGCACGTCGTGCTTGAGCATCAACTGGCATTGTTCGCTGTCCGGATCGAACACGATCAACGCCTGGCCCTTGGTCAGTGCCTGGCGTACGCGCAATACGCGGGTTTCCAGCGGTGTGTCGTCGCCATTGTCGGTGCCATCGCGGGTAACGAAATCCTCGATGAGGCGGGTCAGGGTGTCGACTTCAAGCGCGTCGTAGGGAATCAGCATACAAGCCTCAGGTGTCAGGTCCCGGCGATGCTACTGTGCCGGGACCTTGGTTGCCAGTATCAGCTGTTGTCGGCGTCGGACTTCTGGCCGACCAGGCTGTCCACCGACGGCACGCGGGTATCGCTCTCCATGTGCGTCTCATGCTCGATCTGATGGCTGAAGCGGTCCAGGGAGCCTTGGGCCGGTTGCGCATCGCTGGCAAAGACCGGTGGGCTGAGGATGTAGGCGCCGAGCAGCCGACTGAGGGCCGCCAGGCTGTCGATATGGGTGCGCTCGTAACCGTGAGTGGCATCGCAACCGAATGCCAGCAGCGCGGTGCGGATGTCATGCCCGGCGGTCACTGCCGAATGCGCATCGCTGAAGTAATAGCGGAACAGGTCACGGCGCACCGGCAGGTCGTTATCCGCCGCCAGGCGCAGCAAGTGCCGTGACAGGTGATAGTCATACGGCCCGCCGGAATCCTGCATCGCCACGCTCACCGCGTGTTCGCTGGAGTGCTGGCCGGGGGCGACCGGGGCGATATCGATACCGACGAACTCACTGACATCCCAGGGCAGGGCGGCGGCCGCGCCGCTGCCGGTTTCCTCGGTGATGGTGAACAGCGGGTGGCAATCGATAAGCAAGGGTTCGCCGCTGTCGATGATTGCCTTGAGCGCGGCGAGCAGGGCGGCGACGCCGGCTTTGTCGTCCAGGTGACGCGCGCTGATGTGACCGCTTTCGGTGAATTCCGGCAGTGGGTCGAACGCCACGTAGTCACCGATGCTGATCCCCAGGGAATCGCAGTCGGCGCGGGTCGCGCAGTAGGCGTCCAGGCGCAATTCGACGTGGTCCCAGCTCACCGGCATCTCATCCACGGCGGTGTTGAACGCGTGCCCGGAAGCCATCAATGGCAACACGCTACCGCGAATCACCCCGTTGTCGGTGAACAGGCTGACGCGGCTGCCTTCGGCAAAACGGCTCGACCAGCAGCCGACCGGCGCCAGCGTCAGGCGGCCGTTGTCCTTGATCGCCCGTACGGCGGCGCCGATGGTGTCCAGGTGCGCGGAGACGGCGCGGTCAGGGCTGTTCTTCTGGCCCTTGAGGGTGGCGCGAATCGTGCCGCGCCGAGTCATTTCAAACGGGATGCCGAGTTCTTCCAGGCGTTCGGCGACGTAGCGCACGATGGTGTCGGTAAACCCGGTGGGGCTGGGAATGGCGAGCATTTCCAGCAGGACTTTCTGCAAGTAGGCGAGATCCGGTTCGGGAATGGTTCGGGTCATGGAAACTCCTGATGGGTTGAGGGCGATCGTTCCCACGCTCTGCGTGGGAATGCAGCCCGTGACGCTGCGCGTCACAACAACGGACGCAGAGCGTCCCTTGAGGCATTCCCACGCGGAGCGTGGGAACGATCAGAGGTCAGGTGGCCGGCTGACTATGTGGAAACAACAAATCCACAAACTTCTCAGCGGTAGGTTGCGGTTCATGATTGGCCAATCCGGCCCGTTCATTGGCTTCAATGAACACGTAGTCGGGTTGATCCGCTGCAGGCACCAGCAGGTCCAGGCCGACCATGGGAATATCCAGCGCCCGGGCGGCGCGCACGGCGGCGTCCACCAGGGTCGGGTGCAGGATCGCCGTGACGTCTTCCAGGCAGCCGCCGGTGTGCAGGTTGGCGGTGCGACGCACGGCCAATTGCACGCCGCGTGGCAGGATGCTCTGGTAGTCATACCCGGCGGCTTTCAGGGTGCGCTCGGTTTCCGCGTCCAGCGGGATCTTGCTTTCGCCGTCGGTAGCGGCCTGGCGCCGCCGGCTCTGGGCTTCGATCAAGGCACGGATCGAATGCTGACCATCGCCGATCACTTCGGCCGGGCGACGGATCGCGGCGGCGACCACTTCAAAACCGATCACCAGGATGCGCAGGTCCAGGCCTTCGTGGAAGCTTTCGAGCAGCACCCGGCTGTCGAACTGGCGCGCCGCGTCAATCGCCGCTTGTACTTCCTCGATAGTCCGCAGGTCCACCGCCACGCCTTGGCCCTGCTCGCCATCCAGCGGCTTGACCACGATGCGTTGGTGCTCGTCGAGAAATTCCAGGTTGTCATCGGCGCTGCCGGCCAGCTGTTGCGAAGGCAGCTGCAAACCGGCGGCCTTGAGCACCTTGTGGGTCAGGCTCTTGTCCTGGCACAAGGTCATGCTGATGGCACTGGTCAGGTCGCTCAACGACTCCCGGCAACGCACGCGGCGCCCGCCGTGGCTGAGGGTGAACAGACCGGCATCGGCATCGTCCACGTGCACATCGATACCGCGTCGATGGGCTTCTTCGACGATGATGCGCGCATAAGGATTGAACCCTGCCTGTGGCCCAGGGCCGAGAAACAGCGGCTGGTTGATGCCATTCTTGTGCTTGATCGCAAAGGTGGTCAGTGCGCGGAAACCGAGCTTGGCATAGAGGCTCTTGGCCTGGCGGTTATCGTGCAGCACCGACAGGTCCAGGTAGCTCAAGCCACGGCTCATGAAGTGTTCCACCAGGTGGCGCACCAGTACTTCACCCACACCGGGGCGCGTGCATTGCGGGTCTACCGCCAGGCACCACAGGCTGCAACCGTTTTCCGGGTCGTGAAAGGCCTTCTGGTGGTTCAGGCCCATCACGCTGCCGATGATCGCGCCGCTGTCTTCGTCTTCTGCCAGCCAGTACACCGGGCCACCTTGATGGCGCGGGGTCAGGCGTTCAGGGTCGATGGGCAACATGCCGCGTCCCTGGTACAGCAGGTTCACCGCCTGCCAGTCGGCCTCGCTTTGTACCCGACGGATACGAAAGCCGCGAAACACCCGCGTGGCCGGGCGGTAATCGCTAAACCACAGGCGCAGGGTGTCGGAAGGGTCGAGGAACAGCTGCTGCGGATCGATCCCCAGGATCTGCTGGGGTGCGGCTACATACAGCGCGATGTCACGCTCGCCGGGCTGCTCGTTGAGCAGCTCCTGGGCGAGGCTGGCGGGGTCTGGGAAGGTATGCCCGATCAGCAAGCGGCCCCAGCCGCAATGCACGGCAATCGGGTCGGGGCCTTGGGCGCTGCCGTCTTCGGCAAGCCGGGCCTGCAGGCGCTCGTAGGTCGGCGCCTGGCCCTTGAGTAAGCGTTGGCTATATGCCGCAGCGTTAGGTTTCATCGATCAGATTCCTTGTTCGCTGAGCCACAGGTTCAGCGCCGCCAGTTGCCACAGCTTGGAGCCGCGCAACGGGGTCAATTGGCCCTGTGGGTCCGTCAGCAAGCGGTCAAGCATGGCGGGGTTGAACAGGCCACGGTCCTGGCTCGGGTCCAGCAACAGCTCGCGTACCCAGTTGAAGGTGTCGCCCTGTAAATGCTTGAGGCCTGGCACCGGGAAGTAGCCTTTCTTGCGGTCGATGACTTCGCTGGGGATCACGCGGCGCGCGGCTTCCTTGAGCACCTGCTTGCCGCCGTCGGGCAACTTGAACTTGCCCGGCACGCGGGCCGAGAGTTCCACCAGGCGGTAGTCGAGAAACGGCGTGCGCGCCTCCAGGCCCCAGGCCATGGTCATGTTGTCGACGCGTTTGACCGGGTCGTCCACCAGCATCACCGTGCTGTCCAGGCGCAGGGCCTTGTCTACCGCAGCGTCCGCGCCCGGCATCGCGAAATGTTCGCGCACGAAGTCCCCGGCGGCGTCGTTGGCGGTCAGCCATTTCGGCGCGACGGTGGCGGCATAGTCGTCGTAGCTGCGGTCGAAAAATGCCTCGCGGTACGCCGCATACGGGTCGCTGGCGCCGTCCACCTGCGGGTACCAGTGGTAGCCGGCGAACAATTCGTCGGCGCCCTGGCCGCTCTGTACCACCTTGCAATGCTTAGCCACTTCCCGCGAGAGCAGATAGAAGGCGATGCAGTCGTGGCTGACCATCGGCTCGCTCATGGCGCGGAAGGCCGCTGGCAGCTGCTCGATGATCTCGCTTTCGGCGATGCGCAATTGGTGGTGACGGGTGCCGTAGTGCTTGGCGATCAAGTCCGAATACTGGAACTCGTCGCCGCGCTCGCCGCCGGCGTCTTCAAAACCGATGGAGAAGGTCGACAAGTCTTCGACGCCCACTTCGCGCAGCAGGCCGACCAGCATGCTCGAGTCGACGCCACCGGAAAGCAGCACGCCGACGTCAACCGCCGCGCGTTGACGGATAGCCACGGCTTCGCGGGTGCTGTCGAGCACGCGGTCGGTCCAGTCTTCCAGGCTCAGGTTTTTTTCGTCATCACGGGGACCATAGGGCAGGGTCCACCAGGTTTGCTGTTCGGTCTTGCCGTTCGCCTCGATGCGCATCCAGCTCGCTGGCGGCAGCTTTTCAATGCCCGCCAGCAGCGTGCGCGGCGCAGGCACCACGGCGTGAAAATTGAGGTAATGGTTGAGTGCGACCGGATCGAGAATCGGGTTGATATCGCCGCCCTTGAGCAGCGCCGGCAACGCCGAGGCAAAGCGCAGGCGCTGGCCGGTGCGCGACAGGTACAGGGGCTTTACGCCGAGGCGGTCGCGGGCGATGAACAGACGCTGGGCATCGCGCTCCCAGATGGCAAAGGCAAACATGCCATTGAGCTTAGGCAGCAGCGCTTCGCCCCAGGCGTGATAGCCCTTGAGCAGCACTTCGGTGTCGCCGCCGGAATAGAAGGCATAGCCCAAGGCTTCCAGCTCTTGGCGCAGTTCCGGGAAATTGTAAATCGCGCCGTTGAACGCCAGGGACAAGCCCAGTTGGGCGTCGACCATCGGTTGGGCGGAGCCGTCCGACAGGTCCATGATTTTCAGGCGGCGATGGCCCAGGGCAATCGGCCCTTGGGCATGGAAGCCCCAGGCGTCGGGGCCACGAGGGGCGAGGTGATGCGTGATGCGTTCCACGGCTGCCAGGTCGGCAGGTTGATGATCAAAGCGTAACTCGCCAGCTAATCCACACATAAGTTCCTTACCGGTTTTTCCGTTGGGGAGGGGTCAATACTCAATACGCACCAAAAGGGCGCTTACCCAGAAACTGACCCCAGGCACAACCCGGGAGTTTTAGAACGATAAGTTATAAGTGGACTTTGGCTAATGGCGCCGCCGCTTTCGCCGTTTTGCGCTCAGGGCGCTGGTCGCGCTTTGCCGCGAATCAGTTCGCGCAGGGCAAACCGATTGGGATGACAGGCCTGGGCAACGCTGACGGGCAACGGCAGCGGTTCGTTATCCAGCCACGCCGCCAGCAGTTGCGCCGATAAAGGCGCGGTGATCAGGCCGCGAGAACCATGGCCGCTGTTGATGTACACACCGTCCAGCCACGGGCACGGCGTATCGGGTACCTGGCGGGCGTCCTTGGCCAATACGCCATACGCCTCGGCAAACGCGCTTGCATCGGCCAGCGGGCCGACAATGGGCAGATAGTCGGGGCTGGTGCAGCGGAAGGCCGCTCGGCCTTCCAGGGTTTCAAGCGGCTGAGTGTCGGCGTGCAAGGCGTGCAGCAGGGCCGGGGAAATTTCCCGCAGCAGCGTCAGGTTATCGGCGTGTTCGGCGAGGGTCGGGGTGAGGTCCTCGCTCTTGAAATCGAAACTGGCGCCCAGGGTGTGTTCGCCCAAACGTGCCGGCGCAACATAACCTTGCCCGCAGACCACCGTGCTCAACGCTCGGCTTTCGACGGTTTGCGCAAGGCAGGTGATTTGCCCGCGAATCCGCTTGAGCGGCAGCGCGGCGCTGAAGGCAAAGCGCTTGATCTCGGCGGCACCGGCAAGCACCACCACGGGCGCGCTGGCGACCAGCGTGTCACCGTTGCGGGCCTGCCATTGGCCGTCGACGCGCTGCAAGGTGAGCGCCTCCTGATGCAAGCGCACCTCCACGCCGGGATGCCGCGCCTGCCACGCGCACAGGGCGGGCGGATTGACCCAGCCGCCTTCAGGGAAAAACAGCCCGCCCATCTCCAGCGGTATCCCCGCGTGGGCTTGGGCCTGGGCCGCATCCACGCGGTGCAGCAGGTCCGGCGCGAAGGCCTCGGCCAGCTGGGCCTGGCGCTCGGCCTCCTTGGGATTGAACGCCAGTTGCAGTACACCGCAGGCGTCCCAGTCCACCCCGCGCTGCAAATGCTCCAGCAGCCGACGGGTGTAGCCGAAGCCGCTGACAATCAACTGTGACAGCGCCGTGCCATGGGCCGACAGTTTCAGGTACAGCACGCCCTGCGGATTGCCCGAGGCTTCCTGGGCCAGGGCCGCGTGACGTTCCAGCAGGCACACCTGCCAGCCCCGCGCGGCCAGACTGGCTGCGGTGCAGCATCCGGCCAGCCCACCGCCGATCACCAGGGCCCGGCGTTCGCCCGGCACGGGCGCCGGCCGGGCGAACCACGGCGCGCTGGTGACGGGACGCGGTGTGTGCTCGGGCCAACCGAGAAACTCCCCGCGCAAAATCTCCCACTTATGGCCAATGCCCGGCGTGCGTTTCATCTTGAACCCGGCGGCGTTGATCAGCCGCCGTACCCAACCGGTGCTGGTGAAGGTGCTGATGGTCGAGCCCGGTGCTGCCAGGCGCGCCAGTTCGGCGAACAGCTCGGCGGTCCACATGTCTGGGTTTTTCGCCGGGGCGAAGCCGTCGAGAAACCAGGCATCGACCTGTGCATCCAGTTGCGGCAATTGCTCCAGGGCATCGCCGATCAACAGCGTCAGGGTCACGCGGCCGTGGTCCAGCACCAACTGCTGGAAGCCTGGATGGATGGCGATGTACTGCGCCAGTAATTGCTCGGCATAAGGTGCCAGCTCCGGCCACAGGCCCAGGGCGCGCCGCAGGTCGGCGTGGCTCAGCGGGTATTTCTCCACGCTGACAAAATGCAGGCGGGCCCCGGCTACCGCGTGCTGGGCGAACAGTTGCCAGGCGCACAAAAAATTCAAGCCCGTGCCGAAGCCGGTCTCGCCGATGACCAACCGCCCGCCCGCCGGCAAGGCGGCGAAGCGCTCCTGCAAACGGTTCTGTTGCAGGAACACATAGCGGGTTTCTTCAAGGCCTGACTGGGTGGAGAAATACACGTCGTCGAACATCCGCGAATGCGGGCGGCCGTGGTCGTCCCAGTCGAGCTGGGCGTGGGCGATGGGGGTCATGGGCGGCTCATAAATAGACAGCGGGCAAACACAGGCGGCCATTCTAGCCGATCGACACGTCATGAATTGAGCCATGAATTGAGCCATGGCAAGCCTCGGTGGAATTTCCTGCCGCGTGCCGCTGCCCAATCCGCTAATCTTGAGCCATCTTGAAACGGAGCTGCCCATGTTCGAATCCGCCGAAATCGGTCACGCCATCGACAAAGACACCTTTGAGGCCGCAGTGCCGGCCCTGCGCGAAGCCCTGCTGGAAGTGCAGTACGAGCTGCAGCAGCAGAAGCGCTTCCCGGTGATCATCCTGATCAACGGTATCGAGGGCGCGGGCAAGGGCGAGACGGTCAAGTTGCTCAACGAGTGGATGGACCCGCGCCTGATCGAAGTGCGCACCTTCGACCAGCAGACCGATGAGGAACTGGCGCGCCCACCGGCCTGGCGCTACTGGCGGCAATTACCGGCCAAGGGGCGCATGGGGATTTTCTTCGGCAACTGGTACAGCCAGATGCTGCAAAGCCGCGTTCACGACCAGATCAAGGACGCCCGTCTCGACCAGGCCATCGCCGGGGCCGAGCGCCTGGAGAAGATGCTCTGCGATGAAGGTGCGCTGATCTTCAAGTTCTGGTTCCACCTGTCCAAGAAACAGATGAAGGCGCGGCTCAAGGCGCTGGCCGATGACCCGCTGCACAGTTGGCGCATCAGCCCGCTGGACTGGCAGCAGTCCGAGACCTACGACAAATTCGTGCATTTCGGCGAACGCGTGCTGCGCCGTACCAGCCGCGACTATGCGCCGTGGCATGTGATCGAAGGTGTCGACCCCAATTACCGTGGGCTCACCGTGGGCAAGATTCTGCTCGAGGGCCTGCAAAATGCCTTGAAACTGCCCAAGGGCAAGGCCAGCGGCATGAACCCGGCGCCGTTGATCGCGTCGGTGGACCAGAAAAGCCTGCTCGACAGCCTCGACCTGAGCCTGCGCCTGGACAAGGACGATTACGAAGAACAGCTGATTACCGAACAGGCGCGCTTCTCCGGCCTGATGCGCGACAAACGCATGCGCAAGCACGCCCTGGTGAGTGTGTTCGAGGGCAACGACGCGGCCGGCAAGGGCGGGGCAATCCGCCGTGTAGCGGCCGCGCTGGACCCGCGCCAGTACCACATCGTGCCGATTGCCGCGCCCAGTGAAGACGAGCGCGCCCAGCCCTACCTGTGGCGGTTCTGGCAGAAGATCCCGGCGCGGGGCATGTTCACCGTGTTCGACCGCTCCTGGTATGGCCGGGTGCTGGTGGAACGCATCGAAGGCTTCTGCACCCCGACCGATTGGATGCGCGCCTATGGCGAGATCAATGATTTCGAAGAGCAGTTGCGCAATGCCGGTGTGATCGTGGTCAAGTTCTGGCTGGCCATCGACAAGGACACCCAGCTGGAGCGTTTCCAGGCCCGCGAAGAGATTCCCTTCAAGCGCTTCAAGATCACCGAGGACGACTGGCGCAACCGTGACAAGTGGGACGACTACCGCGCGGCGGTGGGCGACATGGTCGACCGCACCAGCACTGAAATCGCGCCCTGGACCCTGGTAGAAGCCAACGACAAGCGCTGGGCGCGGATCAAGGTGCTGCGCACCCTCAACCGCGCGTTGGAAGACGCGTTTGCCAAGAGCGACAAGCACGATAAGAAGAAAAAGAAATAGCGGGCTGTCTAGCTCAATAATGTGGGAGGGGGCTTGCTCCCGATAGCGGTGTATCAGTCAGCAAATTTGCAGCTGACCCACCGCCATCGGGGGCAAGCCCCCTCCCACAGTTTGACCTCATTCACTCAAGCCAGTGGCCGCACTTCGGCAACCCGCAGCTGGCATTGCCTGGCGCGTGATCCCTGACAACGCAAATCAAATGTGGGAGGGGGCTTGCCCCCGATGGCGGTGGGTCAGCTGCGAATTTACTGGCTGATACACCGCCATCGGGAGCAAGCCCCCTCCCACATTTGATCTCCACACATCAGGTAGACCGCATCCCGGCCTCATGCTTTTGCATCCATGCAGTGAATGATCATCGCGCCTGCCCAGGGCCCGGCTCTATCCTCGATCCACAACCACAAGATCGAGGTAGCCCCATGCGTGAAGTAGTGATCGTCGACAGCGTGCGAACCGGCCTGGCCAAGTCTTTTCGCGGCAAGTTCAACCAGACTCGCCCTGATGACATGGCGGCACATTGCGTCAACGCGCTGTTGAGCCGCAATGGCATCGACCCGGCGACGGTGGAGGATTGCATCGTCGGCGCCGGCTCCAACGAAGGCGCCCAGGGCTACAACATCGGGCGTAACGTGGCGGTGATGTCACAGCTGGGCACCGGCACGGCGGGCATGACGCTCAACCGTTTCTGTTCGTCGGGCTTGCAGGCCATTGCGATCGCGGCCAACCAGATTGCCTCGGGTTGCAGCGACATCATCGTCGCCGGCGGCGTCGAATCCATCAGCCTGACCATGAAGAGCGTCAACACCGACCACCTGATCAACCCGCTGCTCAAAGAGCAGGTGCCCGGTATCTACTTGCCCATGGGCCAGACCGCCGAAATCGTCGCGCGGCGCTACCAGGTCAGCCGCGAGGACCAGGACCTGTACGCCCTGCAAAGCCAGCAGCGCACGGCACAGGCCCAGGCCGATGGCCTGTTCGACGATGAAATCGTGCCGATGGCGGTCAAGTACCGCGTCGAAGACAAGCACACCGGCCAGGTGCAGGTACTCGATGGCGTGGTCGACCGCGACGACTGCAATCGCCCCGACACCACACTGGCCAGCCTCAGTAGCCTGAAGCCGGTGTTTGCCGAAGACGGTTCGGTGACGGCGGGTAACTCGTCGCAGCTGTCCGACGGCGCCTCGATGACCCTGGTGATGAGCCTGGAAAAAGCCCTGGCGCTGGGGCTCAAGCCCAAGGCGTTCTTTCGCGGGTTTACCGTGGCCGGTTGCGAGCCGGACGAAATGGGCATCGGCCCGGTGTTCTCGGTGCCTAAACTGCTCAAGGCCAAAGGCTTGCAGGTGGCGGATATCGACCTGTGGGAACTCAATGAAGCGTTTGCCTCACAGTGCCTGTACGCCCGTAATCGCCTGGAAATCGACAATGCCCGATACAACGTCAACGGCGGCTCCATCGCCATCGGCCATCCCTTCGGCATGACCGGGTCGCGGCAAGTGGGCCACCTGGTGCGGGAGCTGCAACGGCGTGATTTGCGCTATGGCATCGTCACCATGTGCGTAGGTGGCGGGATGGGGGCAACTGGGTTGTTTGAAGCCGTGCGCTAGTGCGCGGCCACTGAAGGCAGGAGTCTGACGGCTCGGCAGCCGACGACTGCCTGAACTGATGCCCCGCGGATCCAAATGTGGGAGGGGGCTTGCCCCCGATGGCGGCCTGACAGCCGACCATGATGTTCGATCAAGAACGGGCAAGCGTTGCACGCAAGCCATCCTGCATTGAAAAGATCAAAGTTTTTTAAACTGTTCCGTTAGCAAGACTGCGAACTTGTTTGTTGCAGGATGAAAACTTGGCGTTTTTATTCCAGACGAGTTTTTTATGGGCAGTAATTCACTGAATTCATATCCGCTAATTCCACCCATTTTCCGAAACTGCTCATACATGCTCTAGCCTATTACTCTTTGTATTCGTTAAGTGTTTTGGTTTTGATTTTCTAAATGCCTCCGCTTCGGCAAAACTGGTCAACTTAGGAACTTTCAGCGCGGCCCTTATATTTTTTGTGCCATCCGGCAACGTATTATGGGCAATAGGTGGAGTGGTAGCCCTGTGTAATATTGCAGGTTCCCTGACCGGGGTTTTCCTGGCGCTGAGATATGGCAGCAGGTTTATCAGGGTGTTTTTTTTGATTCTGCTGATATTTTTAATAGGAAGAATGGGGCTGGCTCTCGGTTCGTAGCCCGGTGCCATCACCTATCCGTTCGGACAGACCCCTCGCTCCGCAGCTATATTCTTCGGTTGCAAATTCCCAATAAATTTTGTTGTTTGTTTAGTGCGTGTAGCCCTATTCTTACGGACATGCCCTGCGCTAAATTATTCGCATTAACTCGCGTGTAGTCCCATTCCTTCAGTCAATTTCAAAGTTTTGGCAAAGTGCCATAATTTTCCTGCAAGCCTTGATATCAAAGGCTACATCGTTAAAAGAAACAGCTGGCTTACTTCTTCAAGTGTGAAGCGGACACTTGCCCGGCGTTGAGTGTAGTCCTGAAATGCAATACAAAAAGTTGGAAAGCAGCTCAGGAACATCCTCCTCAATGCATGGGTGAAACCGCCTTTTTAACCAGCCCTGCGCCTAACGGTGACAGGGCTTCTTAATGACACTTGTTAAGTGGGAATCTGTAGATGAAAACCAAAATGAAAGCTGTGCTGTTGTCTGTCGGTCTGCTGGCGGGTTCGGTGTCTATGGCGCACGCGGCAGATGGAACGGTTACGTTTTTGGGGTCGGTCCATTCGGGCGCTTGCTCTATCAAGCCTGACTCCGTTGATCAAACTGTTCGCCTGGGGGCAATTGCCAAGCATCAGTTGCAATCGGGGGGCAAGTCGGAGGCCCGGCGCGTGCTGATCGAACTGGAAGGGTGCGACCTGACGGGCCTCACTGACAATACGGTCACCACCACCTTCACCGGTGCGCCATCCGGCGCTGTACCGGGCGCGATCGGTACGGTCGGCGGCGCGGGCGGCGTGGGCATCATGATGACTCACGGCGGCGCGCCGGTTGAGTTGGGCGTACCTACCGCCCCGCAAATCATCGCCGCTGGGGATAACACCCTGGAATTCGGTGCTTATGTACAAGGCGCCGCCACCGCCCCGATCGTGCCCGGCGACTTCAGCGCGGTCACCAATTTCACCTTGGCTTATCAGTAAGTTGTGCCCCCGCCACCCAGTGTGGCGGGGGAACGCTGACGGGAGATCCAGGTGAACACATTCCTACGTCTGGCTATCGCCTCTTCACTGACGACGTTCATCAGCCCTTGCGTGGTCGCCCAGGCGTCTGCGCAAGGCGATGGGGTCGTGCAGCTGGGAGGGGAAGTGGTTGATTCCGCCTGCGGGCTGGAATTGGCCAGTATCGATCAAACCATCGAGATGCCGCCCGAACCGGTTGGCCGGCTCCTGCGCAACACACGGGGCGAAGACCATCCCTTCCAGTTGCGTCTGGTCAATTGCTCGTTGACCCGCCCCGACCCGTTGCGCCCAGGTGAAACCCTGCCGGACTGGGAGCACATGCGCGTGACGTTCGATGGCCCCACCGACAGGGCAGGGCTTTCCTTCGCGGTCTTTGGCGAGTCGCAGGGGGTTGCCCTGCACATCGTGGACGCTGCCGGCGAGGAAAGCCTTCCGGGGCAACGCATGGCGCCGGTGCCGCTGGCGGAGGGCGACATGACACTCAACTACCGGTTTTTCCTGGTCGGCAACGGCTTGCCATTGGCAGTCGGGGCTCACAGTGCCGCGGTGCGGTTCAAGTTGGAATACTTTTGAACAGTGATGGACAGGCTTGCATGTTGAATACGTCGAAAATCAAAAATACGCTCCGTCCCGGACTGTTGGGCGGGCTGATGTCACTGGCGGGCACTGCAATGGGCGCTGGCGATATCGAGTTCAATACCGACGTTCTCGATCTGGGTGATCGCACTAATATCGACTTGTCTCGATTTGCGCGCAGCGGCTTCATTCTGCCAGGCACTTACACAATGGCTGTGCAACTGAACGCCCAGCCTATTCCTGAACAATCGGTGGCGTTCTATCCCCCCGATAATGACCCCAAGGGCAGCCAGGCCTGTTTGTCGCACAGTCTGGTCGAGCAACTGGGCCTGAAAGCCTCCGAAGCCGACAAACTGACCTGGTGGAAAGACGGCGAGTGCCTGGATATCACCAGCTTGCCGGGCATGGAGGTGAGTGGCGATCTGGCCACCTCGACCCTGAGCATCAACCTGCCCCAGGCATACCTCGAGTACAACGCCCTCCATTGGGATCCGCCTTCCCGATGGGACGAGGGCGTGCCGGGGCTACTGGTGGACTACAGCCTGACGGCGCAGTCCAACTATCAGCGCAATGACGGCCAGCGCAAAAACCTCAGCGGCAACGGCACGGTGGGTGCCAATGCCGGCGCCTGGCGCATAAGGGCCGATTGGCAAGGGCGCGTGGAGAGCGGCCGGCAGGAAGCGGCCGGGCCGCAGAAGCTGGAGTGGAGCCGCTACTACGCGTATCGCGCCATTCCTGCGCTGCAGGCGCGCCTGGTGGTGGGTGAGAGCTACCTGTATTCGGACCTGTTCGACAGCTTCCGCTTCACCGGCGCTTCGCTCAACTCGGATCAGAGCCAGCTGCCCCCCAACTTGCGCGGTTACGCGCCGGAAGTGGTCGGGGTGGCCAAGACCAATGCGAAAGTCATCATCAGCCAGCAGGGGCGTGTGCTCTACGAGACGCTGGTCGCGGCCGGTCCTTTTCGCATTCAGGACCTCAATGATGCGGTGACCGGCAAGCTGGATGTGCGCGTGGAAGAACAGGACGGTTCGGTGCAGACCTTCCAGCTCAACACCGCCGGTGTGCCTTACCTGACGCGCCCAGGCCAGGTCCGCTACAAGCTGGCGAGCGGGCGACCGTCCAATCTGCAGAACGGCTCCGATGGCAACGTCTTCGGTACCGGAGAGTTTTCCTGGGGCGTGAGCAATGGCTGGTCGTTGTTCGGTGGGGGGATCACCGATAACAACTATCGGGCGTTATCCGTGGGCGCGGGCCGCGACTTGCTGGCGTTCGGCGCCGTCTCGCTGGATGTCACGCAGTCCCATGCCAGCGTGTGGAACGAGACGCTCTCGGGTAAATCCTACCGCCTTCAATATTCCAAGAATTTCGAACAGTACGACAGCCAGGTGACGTTCGCCGGCTACCGCTTTTCCGAGAAGAACTTCCTGAGCATGAGTGAATACCTGGACGCCCGGTATTACGGGCTGAACGGCGAACTCGGCGGGCGAGGGGATTATCGGGACCCCAATGAGGGGTGGAAGCCGATCGGCGGCAGCAAGGCGCTGTATACGGTGACGGTCAACAAGCAGTTTCGTGACCTGGGCGCCACCGTCTACGCCAGTTACAACAAGCAAACCTACTGGGATCGGCCGGACACGCAGCGCTGGAACCTGTCGCTGTCGCGCTACTTCAATGTGGGCACGGTCAAGAACATGAGCCTGTCCCTGAACATGTACCGCACCCAGGAATACAACTATCAGGATAACGGCATGGCGCTGACGGTCAGCCTGCCGTTGGGGCGTACCGGCACGCTCTCGCTGGACGCCAGTCGAGCCGCCGGCAACAACAATGTTGCCACGCGCTACAGCGACCGCCTCGATGAGCGCAACAGCTATCAGCTCAGCGCGAGCGACACCTCCGCCAGCGGTTACCTGAGCCATATGGGCGACCACGCCGACATCGATGTGAGCGCCGGCAGGCAGCAGGGCGGTTCCGGCAGCCTCAGTGTCTCTGCGCGCGGCGGGGCCACGGTCACGGCCTACGGTGCCGCGCTCCATCGCACCACCAGTACTGGCGGCACCCGCCTGATGGTCGACACCACCGGAGTGCCCGATGTGCCCGTACGCG
This sequence comes from Pseudomonas sp. R11-23-07, assembly GCF_003852295.1. Lineage (NCBI taxonomy): Bacteria > Pseudomonadati > Pseudomonadota > Gammaproteobacteria > Pseudomonadales > Pseudomonadaceae > Pseudomonas > Pseudomonas sp. R11-23-07. Next base: position 3,746,814 of record NZ_CP027761.1, on the reverse strand, counting down.
GTTATGGCGCGCCGACGCGCAGCAATGCCTTCGGCAAGGCCGTGATCTCGGATATCAGTAGTTATCAGCGTACCGCCGCCAGTGTCGATCTGGAGCGCCTGCCGAGCAACGTCGAAGCCACTCAGTCGGTCACGCAACTGACGCTCACCGAAGGCGCGATCGGTTATCGCTCGCTGGACGTGATCGCCGGCGAAAAAGCCATGGCGGTGCTGCGCCTGGCGGATGGCAGTTCGCCGCCCTTCGGCGCGACGGTGAAGAACCTCAAGCAACAAGACACCGGCATTGTGAATGACGGCGGCCACGTCTACCTGAGCGGCATCCAGGCCGGCGAGCAGATGTCCGTCAGTTGGGGCGGCGACGAGCGCTGCCTGCTCACGCTGCCCGCCACCTTGCCCGCCGATGGCTTGACCGACGCCCTGCAATTGCGCTGCCAAGTGGTAGCCGCTGACCCCTTCTTGCCCGAGCCCGCCGGGCTGACCGGCAAGCCTACCGATACGGAGAACACAGCCTCATGAGACCGACCACACGTTCCACATTCCCGGCCTTTGCGTTGTTGGCCCTGGGCTTGAGCCAGAGCGCCAACGCGGCGGTGGGCCTGGACCGTACCCGGGTGATTTTCGACGGTGGCAAAGACGCCACCAGCGTGAACATCACCAACAACAACACCCAGCTGCCCTATCTGGCCCAGGGTTGGATCGAGGATGAAGCCGGTCAGAAAATCACCACGCCGTTGATCGTGCTGCCACCGGTGCAACGCTTGGAGCCGGGCAAACAGAGCCAGGTGAAAGTCCAGGCATTGCCGGCGGCCAAGGCGCTGCCGCAGGACCGGGAGACGGTGTACTACTTCAACCTGCGGGAGATCCCGCCGCGCAGTGATAAGTCCAACACCCTGCAGATTGCCCTGCAAACCCGCATCAAGTTGTTCTACCGGCCGCAAGCCATTGCGCCAAGCCAGCAGGACCTGTCCAACCCCTGGCAGGAGAAGCTGACCCTGACCCGTGAAGGCGATCAATACCGGGTGAACAACCCGACGCCGTATTACGTGACCCTGGTGGATGCGCGCAGCAGCAAGGATGGCAAAACCGTGCCGGGCTTCACGCCGCTGATGGTGCCACCCAAGGGTGCGTTGACCCTGGGCGCCACGGCCAAGGCGCTGGGGGCAAGCCCTTATCTGGCCTATGTAAACGATTATGGCGGGCGCCCGGTGCTGGCCTTCAGTTGCACGGGCGACACTTGCAGGGTGAACCCCCAGGCCGCGCCGGCGAACGAGTAATGCTGCTGGAGAACGTCATGAAGTCGCAAAAAGTGAAGGTCCTGGGCGGCCTGTTATGGGTCATGGCGATGGGGGCACAGGCGGCGGATGAAGAGGATATCGAAGGCATGAGCGGCATGCTCAATGTGCTCGGCTCCATGCATGAGTCGCCTTGCAGCCTGGAAATGAGCTCCCTGCACCAGACCGTCGATCTGGACGCGGTGTCGACCAGCCAGTTGCAACGCCCCGGTGACCAGGCGACCGCCAAGGCCTTTCAGCTGCGGTTCACCGATTGTCTGCGCACCGCCGGCCGCATACGCAATGAGCGTACGGGGAACCTGACCTGGAGCGCCTACCAACCGGTGCTGTCGGTGCTGTTCGAGGCGCCGGCCGATGCCGACGATCCACGGCTGGTCAAAGTGCAGGGCGTCACCGGCATGGGCCTGCAGTTGACCGATGCCCTCGGCCGGGACGTGCAACTGGGCACACGCGGTCAGCCGCTGTTTTTGCCCGTGGGCCGCAATACCCAGACCTGGAATGTGCGGCCCACGCGCACCGCTGCGCCGTTGACCAGCGGGGCATTCAGGGCCGTCGTGGAAGTCAGGCTCAATTATGAATAAGGGTGCAGCGATGGCTAAATCAATCGGTTTGATCGCCGGCGGCGTGTTGCTGGCGGTCTGTCAGGGCGTGCAGGCCGAGACCAGCTTGACCATTCGCGCGGTGATCATTGCGCCTCCGCCGTGCGTTATCAACGGTGGCAGTACGCTTGACGTGCCGTTTGGCAATGACCTGCAGACGTCACGGGTCGACGGGGTCAACTACCGTCGCGATGTGCCGTATACCGTCACCTGTGATTCGCCGTTCAGCAATGCGCTGACCCTTGAACTCAAGGGCACGGTGGCGTCGTTTGACAGTCGTGTGCTTTCGACCCGCAAGGCCGATCTTGGGGTCAGGCTGTTTGTGAATGGCGCGGACTGGCCGCTGAATACGGCAGTGAGTTTTACCTACCCCAATTTCCCCGTGGTACAGGCGGTGCCGGTCAAGCGTGCGGGCAGCACGCTGACCGGCGGGGCCTTCGATGCCGCCGCGACTCTGGTGGTCGATTACCAATGATGGCTACCGATAAAACGGCTACGGATAACAAGAGGAACGACCCATGACAGCTTGGCAGCCGCGAGCGTTGCTCGCCCTGTGGGCCATCGGCCTGTGCAGTGGCGCGTCGGCCAACGTGACGTTCAGCGGCACGTTGAATGAGCCGCCGCCCTGCACCATCGATACGGGCAACACCATTGAAGTCGACTTTGGCGATGTCGGGGTAAAACGCGTCGACGGTGTGAGGTATCGCAGGGGCGTCGGCTACGCGATCAACTGCGGCACCGACACGCTGCCGTGGGCGCTGAAACTGAGCGTCAACGGCACCCCCACGGCGTTTGATGGTGCAGCGGTGCAGACCAGCGTGCCGGCGCTGGGCATTCGGGTTTTTCAGAATGACCTGCCATTTTCACTCAATACGCCGCTGGATATCACCCTGTCGTCACCGCCGACATTGGAGGTGGTGCCGGTGCAACAGCCCGGCGCAACGCTGCCTCCCGCCAGTTTCACGGCGGTGGCCACGTTGTTGGCCGAATACCAGTAGGAGCTGAATCGATGCGATATCAACGGGTTCAAAAGCACGGCCTGGCACTCCTGCTCATCTGCGGCCTGATGCCCACGGGGCACGCGGCGGACAATCTGCGTTTCAAAGGCAACCTGGTCGAAGAAGCCTGCACCCTGCGCCCTGGCGACGAGGCAATCACGCTGGAACTCTGGGACCTGACCAGCAAACACCTCTATATCAACACGCGCTCGGTGGGTAAGCGTTTCAAGCTGCACCTGGAAGACTGCGACACCACGATCGGCAACTCGGTGACCATCACCTTCGGCGGTAGGGAAAACACAGAACTTCCCGGTCTGCTCGCGCTGGACGGTGGCAGCGGCGCCTCTGGCATTGGCGTCGGCATCGAGACCTTAAGCGATAAACCCTTGCCCCTGAATGCCGTCAGCGACGAGCAGGTGTTGAGCGACGGCAGCAATGCCATCGAGCTCAAGGCCTATGTGCAGGGCGAGCCGACAGCCATCGCGGATCAGACCATCGGGCACGGTGCGTACACGGTGACCTCAACGTTCACGTTGGACTATCCATAGCGCTGGGCCTGGGTAGGGCAGAGGAATGAGAGCTCAAGATGAAACGATTATTTGGCGCCACCGTGCTTCTGGTATCGACCGGTGTGAGTACCGCTGTGACAGCCGCCGATTGCCGTGTGAATGGTGGCAGGTGGGTGTATGTGGGTGCAGGCGGTACGCTGAACTTGCAGGTGCCCGTCATGGTGCAACCGGGTTCGGATAACTCGCGTATCTACCTCGAAGGAGCCCGGTTGGAATGCCGATTCACCCCGGGCCAGCCTTTTCCCTCGTTCGTGGACTTGTGGCGGACCGCCACACAGGCCGGGCCTGCGTGGACGCCCGGCGCCAAATTCACTCAGCTGGGCACCGGCTTGCGCATCAACGGTGCTTACCTCAATACCCCGGTGCCGTATGACATCCAGTTGGCGGTCATGCCCAACAACGGTGTGGGCGTCCCCATCGACGTCACGCCCTACATCCTGATACGCAACAACCCGACGAACCCGGTCGACGTGCGGATAGGGGATAACCTGGGCGTGCTGCGCCTGCGTCAGACAAACAACTACAACGGCACCAGCACGGTGCTTGCGCTCACGTACCTTGCGGCGAATAACTTTTCCGTGTCCCCCTCAACCTGCACGATCAACAACAACGCGCCCATCGAGATCGATTTCGGCAACGTGCATCAGCGGGCCATCGGCACGGACCCGCTGACGTCCTCCATCGTCAGCAACCGCAGGCTCACCTATTTATGCCCCGATGGCGGGATCAATACACCCATCACCATCACCTACAAAGGCAGCCCGTCTTCGTTCGACCCACGGCTGCTGCGGATGACCAATCCAGACGTGGGCACGGCGCTGATTCGCGCGGGCTCAGCGGTGCCTGTGAACGGTTCGTTCCGGACCCAGATCACCAATAGCGTAGGGGGGGATGATGTGACGTTTTCTCTGGTTCGACGCAATGGGTCGCTACCGGCCTCAGGGCCCATAAGCGGGAGCGGCGTACTTGTCATGGGCGTGCCCTGATGCGTGCAGCTCCACATGCCGGCGCGGGCTTGTTCGCGAATACGGTGTGTCAGTTGATAACCACCTGATTGACCCACCGCATTCGCGAGCAAGCCCGCTCTTACAGGGACGTGCTCTCATTTCAGATGTTTGATGGAGTTCAAGATGCAACGACTATCTGGAGCCTTGGTGCTTCTCGTTCTGACGGGTATAACCACGACCGCGCACGCTGTCGATTGCCGTGTCAATGGCGGCCCCTGGCAAAATGGCAACCCGAACCTGCAGGTCCCCGTTACCGTCACTCTGAGTGCCGACCGCAGCAGGATTATGCTGGAAGGCGCACGGCTGGAATGTCGATTCACCTACAGCGGCGGCCCTGCCTGGCATGCGGACTATTGGACAACCGGGAGTACGGTAGGCACCGCCTGGACGCCCGGCCCGAAATTCGCAAGCGAAAGAACCGGGTTACGCATCAATGGCGCTTTCCTCAACACGCCGGTGCCGTCGGGTATCGGCATCGTCACCATCCCCAACAACGGGAGCGTTCATCTGATCAATGTCACCCCCTATATTCTGCTACGTAACTATCCCTCCAACCCGTTCGATGTGCGAATTGGCGACGACCTTGGTCTGTTGCGTCTCACCAGTTCGAACAACTACGACGGCACTCGACCGCAACTCACCGTCAGGTATACCGCGGCCAACAATTTCACCGTTTCCCCGTCTACCTGCACGATCAATAACAACAACCCCATCGAGATCAACTTCGGCAACGTGCACCAGCGGGCCATCGGCACCGACCCGCTGACATCCACTATCGTCAGCAACCGCAGGCTGACCTATTCGTGCCCGGATGGCGGGATCAATACACCCATCACCATTACTTACAAGGGCACCCGCTCTTCGTTCGATTCACGCCTGCTGATGATGACCAATGGGGATGTGGGCACGGCGCTTGTTCGCGGCGGCGCAGCGGTGGCTGTGAACGGTTCGTTCCTGACCCGCATCACTAACAGCACGGGCGCCGACGACGTGGCATTTTCCCTGGTACGTCGAGCGGGTTCATTGCCGGCCGCAGGCCCCATCAGCGGCAGCGGGGTACTGGTGATGGGCGTGCCATGAACACAGCGTGATACCCAAAGCGCACCGCCTGCCCCTAGAATGCCGGTTCCAATTCCTCTGGCATCTGGGGCACTCATGCACATTTCTTCCGGCCGCTGGGTCTACGGTTTTTTCCTGACCCTGTTGACCGCGCTGCTCTGGGGCATTCTGCCGATCAAGCTCAAACAGGTCTTGCAGGTGATGGACCCGATCACCGTCACCTGGTTTCGCCTGATAGTGGCCGGCAGTTGCTTGTTTGTTTACCTCGCCGCGACCCGGCGTTTGCCCGGTCGCAAGGTGCTCGGCCCCAAGGGCGGCTGGCTGGTGGCGATGGCGGTGTGCGGGCTGGTCGGCAACTACGTGTTGTATCTGGTCGGCCTGAAAATGCTCAGCCCCGGCACCGCGCAACTGGTGGTGCAGATGGGGCCGATTTTTCTGATGGTTGCCAGTGTGTTTGTGTTCAAGGAGCGTTTCAGCCTGGGGCAGGGCGCGGGGCTGGTGATATTGATCGTTGGCTTCGGGCTGTTCTTCAACCAGCGCCTGCTGGAGCTGCTCACCTCGATGGGCAGCTACACCGCCGGGGTACTGACCGTCCTGCTGGCGACCAGCATCTGGGTGTTTTACGCCCTGGGCCAGAAACAGTTGTTGACCGTGTGGAATTCGCTGCAGGTGATGATGGTGATCTACCTGTCGTGCGCCGTGTTGCTGACACCCTGGGCGCACCCGCTGGAGGCGCTGCAACTGAGCCCGCTGCAGGGTTGGCTGCTGCTGGCGTGCTGCATGAACACCCTGGTGGCGTACGGCGCGTTTGCCGAGGCGCTGGCCCACTGGGAGGCCTCACGGGTGAGTGCGACCCTGGCGCTGACGCCGCTGGTGACCTTTGTGGCGGTGGCGTTGGCGGCGTGGCTGTGGCCGGAGTTTGTGCAGGCCGAAGCGATCAATGCCTTGGGGTATTTTGGCGCGCTGGTGGTGGTGATCGGCTCGGCGATGGTGGCATTGGCGCCGTCATTGATGGCCGGGCTCAGGGCCCGGCGATTGCGCATGGCTTCATGAGTATTTGAGCGGTACGCCGATCCAAATGTGGGAGGGGGCTTGCTCCCGATGGCGGCCTGGCAGCCGACCATGATGCTGGATCAGAGCGAGTACATATCCGTTGCTGCGGTAACGGCGGCTGGCGGTTCCGCTTTTTACAGCGTGTCACTTTTGGAAGGACCCAAAAGTAACCAAAAGGTCCTCGCCCCACCACTCGGTGCCTCGCCTAGGCTCGGCATGCCCGAACGCAGGCTTGAATCCGTGGGCCGCCGCCATGCGCCATCCATGGCGCAGGGCGGCTAACCCGGCGTCCTGCCGGGTTACCCACGGATTCAAACCTGCGTTCGGCCAGCGTGGTTTAACGGGGCGCCCAAGATCAAGGGCAGGATCAAGATCAAGAGCGGCTCGCTTCGCATCGTGGTGACCGTAGGCTGCTACAAACTTGTGTAGATACCTATGGCATCGGGGGCACTGTAGGAGCGAGCTTGCTCGCGAAAAACGCCCAGGCAACTCGTTCATTCTGGATAAACGCGTTGGCTTTGAGTTCTTCGCGAGCACGCTCGCTCCAAAGAGCCTTAACTGACTGGCATTAAGGCGAGCCCCTCTCCCAAATTTGCACTTACCCCAGGCTTTTAGTGCCCGGCTTCCAGCATATTTTCCGGGCGTACCCACTGGTCGAACTGCTCATCGGTCAGATAGCCCAGCGCCAGCGCCGCTTCGCGCAGTGTCAGCCCTTCGGCATAGGCCTTCTTGGCGATCTGCGCGGATTTGTCATAGCCGATATGCGGGTTCAGCGCGGTCACCAGCATCAGCCCGCGTTCCAGGTGTTCGGCCATCTGTTCGGCGTCCGGTTCGAGGCCGGCGATGCAGTGTTCCTGGAAGTTGTTGCAGCCATCGGCCAGCAGGCGGATCGATTCCAGCAGGTTGTGGATGATCACCGGTTTGTACACGTTCAACTGCAGGTGCCCCTGGCTTGCGGCGATGCCAATGGTCACGTCGTTTCCCAGCACCTGGCAGGCCAGCATCGACAGCGCTTCGCACTGGGTGGGGTTGACCTTGCCGGGCATGATCGAGCTGCCCGGTTCGTTGGCTGGCAATTTGACTTCGGCCAGCCCGGCGCGAGGGCCGGAGCCCAGCAGGCGCAGGTCGTTGGCCAGTTTCATCAGCGCCACGGCGAGGGTTTTCAGCGCGCCGTGCAAGGTCACCAGCGGCTCATGGCCGGAGAGAGCGGCGAATTTGTTCGGTGCTGTGACGAACGGCAAGCCCGACAACGCCGCCAGCTCGGCGGCAATCGCTTCGCCAAAGCCGTGGGGTGAATTGAGCCCGGTGCCGACGGCGGTGCCGCCCTGGGCCAGCTCGCACACGGCGGGCAGGGCGCTGCGGATGGCGCGTTCGGCGTAGTCCAGCTGTGCGATAAACGCCGAGACTTCCTGGCCGAAGGTGATCGGTGTTGCGTCCATCATGTGGGTGCGGCCGGTCTTGACCAGCTTCATATGCCGCGCCGCCAATTCCGCCAGCCCACCGGACAACACCGTGATGGCCGGCAGCAACTGCTCGTGAACCGCCTTGACGGTGGCAATGCTCATGGCCGTGGGGAAGCAGTCATTGGAGCTCTGTGAGCGGTTCACATGGTCGTTGGGGTGCACCGGGCTTTTGCCGCCGCGGTTGTTGCCGGCCAGTTCATTGGCGCGGCCGGCGATCACTTCGTTGGCGTTCATGTTGCTCTGGGTGCCGCTGCCGGTCTGCCACACCACCAGTGGGAACTGGTCGTCGTGCTGGCCGTCCAGCACTTCGTCGGCGGCCTGTTCGATCAGGCGGGCGATATCGGCGGGCAAGTCGCCGTTACGGTCGTTGACCCGTGCAGCCGCCTTCTTGATCAGGGCCAGGGCATGCAGCACCGCGAGCGGCATGCGCTGTTCGCCGATGGCGAAGTTCACCAGCGAACGTTGGGTCTGGGCGCCCCAGTAAGCGTCATCCGGGACGTGGACGTCTCCCAGGCTGTCAGTTTCGATACGGCTCATCGGGCACACTCCTTCAGGTTCGTTTGCGCAGTTTAGGCTGTGATCGGCCCAGGGGGTTCCAAAAAACACGCTTCATCGGATTTGCCCCCCGCAAAACCAGGCCCGACAAGGCCTGGGGTTGAGCCGCGAGGTTTTTTAGGCGCAGAATGGTCGCCCTTGGGGTTTTACCTCGCCTGCTAGAAAGGAAACTCGATGACTCGTCTTCGTGCCATCTGTACCGCGGTTGCTCTGGTTTGCGCCAGCGGCCAGGTTTTTGCCGATACCGCCAGCCACAACGCCAGTGCCGAAGCCTTCCTTACCCTGGCCCACGCTGACAAGCTGGGTACCCCGGTATACATGCAAGTGCAACAAATGTTCGCCCAGCGTTTCGAACAGACCAAGGCGCCTGCCGCCAAGCAGTCGGTCCTCGACAGCTACCAGGCCAAGGCCAATGCCGCCCTGGACCAGGCTATCGGCTGGCCGAAGCTGAAGCCGGACATGGTCAAGCTCTACACCACCAACTTCAGCGAATCGGAGCTCAAGGACCTGGTTGCTTTCTACCAGTCGCCACTGGGCAAGAAAGTCCTGGAAAAAATGCCGCAACTGACCCAGCAATCGGCCCAGATGACCCAGGCCAAGCTGGAAAGCGCCGTGCCGGTGGTGAACAAGCTGTTGGAAGACATGACCAACGAGCTGACGCCAAAAGCCGCCGCACCGGCCAAGAAGAAGTAAGCAGAAATGACCATGCAACAGCGTATCGAAACGGCACTCGCCGCCCTGAACCCGCAACACTTGAGTGTGCTGGATGAGAGCCACATGCACAGCCGTGGGTTGCAGACCCACTTCAAGGCCGTGCTGGTCAGCCAGCAATTCGAGGGGCTCAACCGCGTCAAGCGCCACCAGAAGGTCTACGCCAGCCTGGGTGACCTGATGAACGAGTTTCATGCGCTGGCGCTGCATACCTACACGCCTGAAGAATGGGCGAATATCGACGCAGCGCCGGCTTCGCCGACCTGCGCCGGCGGGCATTGAGCGCAGCCTCGACCCGCGCGAGCGGGTCGGGGCGATGCCAGTACCCGGATACACAAAACATCCCCCAGCACCACCTTGCTCCACCCCCCATCCCTAGGCTTTCAGGACTACTTATTCAGCAAATAAGGTCTTGAGGTCATGCCTGATTCCATCCATCGAAACACGCCGTCCCTGGCCGCAGTCGACCCGCGTGGGTTAATTGTTCGTAACATCAACTACCACCGCGCACGTGCAGAGGTTGAACCGCAGGTGCGCGTTCATCGCCAGGTGTTTGGCAGTACGGGCTTGATGATTGAACAATGGGACCCGCGTTTGTTGCAGTTGGCCCGCGCACAGCCGGACACTGCGCCCAATCAACGCACGGTCTATAGCCTTGGCGGACAAGCGTTGCGCACCGACAGCGTGGATGCCGGCTGGCGGCTGACGCTGCTGGGGGAGGCCGGGCATTTACTCGAAGAATGGGATGGGCGGGGCGCGCACCAGGCTCATCGCTACGATCAGTATCTGCGTCCGGTCGCCGTGTTCGAGCAGGCGGCCATTGATGAGCAAGCGCGGTGCGTCGAGCGTCTTGCCTATGCTTTATCCTCGGCTGAAGAGGCCGCACGCAACCGCTGTGGCCGGGTGATTCGCCACGATGACGGCGGCGGCTCATTGTTCCACGAGGCGTATGGGCTGCACGCGCAGGTTGCGCAGCAAACCCGACGCTTCCGGCTGGCGGGTGCCGCACTGGATTGGCCGGAGCCCGATGCACAACGCGAGCAGCGCCTGGAGGCCGAGACGTTCCAGACATCCGTGGGGTTTAACGCCCTGGGTGAGCGGTTGCATCACACGGACGCCAAGGGCAATCGCTTCGACTACGCCTACGGCATTGACGGCCAACCGGCGAGTATCGCTGTGACGCCCAGAGGCGGCATGCGTACGCAGGTGCTGGGCGATCGCCGCTACAACGCCGCCGGCCAGGTGCTTGGCGAACGCGCCGGCAATGGCGTTGTGCGGGCCATGCACTACCGTGAGTTCGATGGTCGCTTGCGGCAGATGACTGCCCATCTGCCCGCACAACCGGGTGCGACGCTGCAAGACCTGCGCTACGCCTATGACGGCGTTGGCAATGTCGTGCGGATCGACGACCTTGCCCAGCCGACGCAATGGTCCAGCAACACCCAAGTCGGTTCGGCCAGCCTTTATGAGTACGACACGTTGTCGCAACTGACCAAGGCCACCGGCCGCGAAACCGCCGGTAACCCGGGAGGTTCGGCGTTACCGGCCAGGGTAGCGTTTGGCTCGACTGACGACAGTGTATGGCGTCGCTACACCCAGCGGTTCAGCTATGACGCCGCCGGCAACGTGCTCACGTTGCAACATGTGCCCAGCAGCGGCACGGGCTTCACGCGGCAGATGAGCGTGGCCGCAGGCAGCAATCATTTTCGGCCCCAGGCCGATGGCAACAGCGCGCCGGGGTTGGGCCAGGGCTTTGACCGCAACGGCAACCTGCAAGCGCTGGCAGGCGACCATCCGATGGGCTGGGATGTGCGCAATCAACTGGTGCGCCTCACGCAGGTGCGGCGTGCGGGCGGCAACGACGATGAAGAACGCTACGCCTACGATGCCACCGGCCAGCGCATCCTCAAACGCCGGGTCGCCCAGGCCCGGGGCGTGATGCACACCGCCGAGGTGCGCTACTTGCCGGGACTGGAAATTCGCCATGACAGCGCTACGGGGGAGCAACTGAATGTCCTCAACCTCGATGCCGGAACCACCACCGTCCGTGTCCTGCTTTGGGATCGCCACCCTTCGGGAGGGCGCCAGGACGCGCAGATCCGTTACGGCTTGTCGGACCACTTGGGCAGCAGCAGCCTGGAACTGGGCGAGCAGGCGCAACTGCTCAGCCAGGAAAGTTATTACCCCTATGGTGGGACCGCGTGGTGGGCGGCGAAAAACGCCAGCGAGGCGAGTTACCGGTTCATCCGTTATTCAGGCAAGGAGCGCGATGCCAGCGGGCTGTCTTACTACGGCTACAGGTACTACGCACCGTGGTTATGCCGCTGGATCAGCCCGGACCCGACCGGCGATGCCGATGGCTTGAACCTGTACGCGATGGTTGGCGGTAACCCGGTCACCAGGGACGATGCGCAAGGGCTGGCCGCAACCCCGGCTTTGGAGGCGCCCCGGGACAAACAAATACGCAGGCTTTCCATCAGCCGCAGGCTGGCGAATATAGGGTGGATTATGCGCTCGAGGATACAAGCGGCCTCGTCGGCCGCGATTCGCGATGGTTTATCCACCTATATCGCCAATGCCGTCGCGACGGGTGTCGAGCTGGCGGTATTCAGCACCCTCCAGCCCACGCCGGAACGCAATCAGGCCTTGCGCTATAGCGTCGCCGCGCTGGATGCCCTGGCCACGTTCCATATGAGCGCCGGTATCGCCGGTAACTGGACCCGCATGGCGCCACAGATCGGTGTTATTTCGGCAAGCCTTGTGGGCGCTGCTTATGCCATCCAGGTTGACACGCTGAGCGTTCAAACCGAGGAACAGTGGGACCCCATAGCGGTGCAACGGTTGAGCGGGCATGTTCGCTCGCTCTCCAGGGAACTGGTGCAGCAGGTCATGCGTGGTCACGGCAGCGGGTCATCCTGGGGCAGCACGCCCCTGCGGGCCAGGCTCGGCCGCACCGCCGGCGCGACGGCAGCGTACGCGGTCGCCACCGTCGCCAACGCGGTGTACGGCGGCGAACTGCCTGCGCTGATGCAACCCAATGTGTCCCCCGCAGTTGAAGCCTACGATGGGGCGATGGGAGCGATGATTCGTAGCGGTCACCCCACGGCCGCCCACGATTCCCATGGCCTGACCGTGCAGGCGCCGGACCCTGCGGCGCTGATGCACGGCGGGCTGAGTAGAATGTTCAATCAGGTGTGGACGTACTGGGCCGCGACCGGGATTGAGGCGTTGGCCGTTGCGCTCACGGGCCTGCCCCAGGCTGCGCAAAGCGGGAGCACTCGCACGATAGTGAGGGTGGCCCGCGGCCTGATTGCAGCACTGACCGAATGGCGCGGCTTTTTCGTAGTGTATGCCAGGCGCGGGTACACAACCCTTGCCTCGAACTGGAGCGCAGCCCGGCGATCCTGACAAGCACAAGGATGGGCCGTCGCGGCGGCCCATGTTTGCGTGTTACCAAAAGTTGTTTACATAGCGACAGCCCTCAGGGGTTGTCAGTCAGTACCCTGGGCGGGGTGCAGCTCGTCGTAGGTGTCGTTTTCATCCTCATTGACGGTGTACCAGGCCCAATAGGTGGTACGCCGCATGAATCCTCCTGCGGTGAGTGTCTGTGTCGGGCGCCCGAGAGGGTCATACAATTGCCGGTCGCTGTGGCCCAGCTCGCGCATGGAGTGATCGTTGACGTAGGCGTGGCTGTTGGCGAAGTAGGCGCGGTAGAGGCGTATGACCAAGCCCTTGTTGTTGTATTCAACGCGCTCGCTGACGCGCCAGCGGGGGTCGGCATGCACTTGGCGCAGCTGCTGCTTCAAGATGCCGGATGCGTCCGCCAGCTTGTCGACCAACAGGTCGCCCTTCTCGTCGACCGCATGGGCCGGGCCTGGTTCGGTCTTCTGCTTGGTCTGCAATGAACGGCCGAAGCCATCCCAGCAAGTCAAGGTCATGCGCACCTGTCGTTCGGCATCGCCGGGGTAGCGGTCGGCTTGCAGCACGAGCCCATGTACCGGCGTCCGGCTGGCCGCATCGATCAACGCCTTGAGTTGTACTTCGCTGTCGCTGAGCGTTTGACGACCGTCACTCAGGCGCAATCGCGCGCTCATGCGGATATGCCCGCCGGGGAGCAGGTAGCCTTTGGTAATCCACTCGGGCTTGACCTGGGCCGGGTCGATGCTGCCCATCCAACTGAACGGGGCGTAGCAGTGCGCGCTGGCCATGTCTTGCAACACGCTTTGCGCCTGTTCGATGGCAGACCCAGGCGTTACATGCTTGAGCGGACGGTAGCTGTCCAGCGCGGCGAAGCCCACCCTGAGGCTTTGTTCATGGCCGTGAAAGCTGCTGGCAAGCAACTGTCCAAAACCGTCATAAAGCGCCTCTTGAACCGTGCCGTTTGGGTCGACGATTTTTGTCGGCAGCAGCAATCGATAGTCGTATTCGGCTACGGTCACGCAATCGTCGGGGGCTTTCACCCGCAGGGTTTGCAGCGTGTAGGCGTCGTATTGAAGGGTCGTTTCGCCGTGGGCCTTGGTGGCCTGCAGCGCCCTCAACCGACAAAACCGGCTGGGCTTGTCATAACGGGGAAAGTAGCGGCAAATCGACCACAGGCGGTTTTGCGCGGGCGGCGCCTCGCCGTCGAACAGAAAAAACATCGCCATGGTGCGATAGCCACTCTCGGTGAGCGTTTGCACCAGGTCCACCGTGGGTTGGTTGGGCATGGCCGGGATGTCGTTGTAAACCTTCAAGGCCTGGTCATCCAGCTCGGCGGTTTCCAGGTAATCGGTCAGTGCCTGGGTTGTGGCGACGCCGGGGTCCAGGGTTTTACCTAAGCCACCGGCCTGCCGGTAGCGCTGCACCGACAAGCCGCTCAGTGTGCGCAAAGCCCCTGCGGCCAATGGCCCGTCGCGAGTGTCGATGAACCGTTCATAGGTGATGCGCCCGGGGGCCAGCCCGCCAGGCGCCGGCGCTTTGCCGAGCACCAGGGCGTTGTCTCGTTGGCTGTAGGGCAAGGCCAGGCGCCACTGCTGTGCGCCGTCCAGGTGAATCGGCTGTGCCAGCGTTTCGCTCAGGTAATAGAACTGTTGCGCGCTGTCATGGGTATCGCGCCACCAGCGCTGTTGGTGCTCATTCACCAGCACGGCGGGTGGCGGATCGCTGGCGGTGGTACGGCGCGCATAATGCAGGGTCACGCCATGCGCCAGGCAACCATAGGCGTCCCAGCGCAGGTTGATCTGGTGCTGGCAGAGGGGATCGTCTGCCACGCCTTCATATTGATAGCTGATCGACTCCAGGGCTAATGGCAGCAACCGGGCGTAGGGCGTATGGGCACTGGCCGGCGCCAGTTCGCGGACCAGATACCGCTGGTGTTTGACCGAGTAGGGCACGGGCACGGCGTCGTCCGTGGGGTCCGCCGCCATCACCTCGACCCGCAGCACACTGCCACTCAGTGCACGGGCCGCCTCGCGTGCCAGCGCCGGCGCAGGATCGCTGATCAAGTCGTCGTGATGATCCAGCGGCCCTGCCTGGGCCGTCGTCCTGTAGCGGCTTACCAGCGTGCGCCCGAGAGTCTCGGCTTGCGGGTCGTGAGGGCTTTGGTCGAGGGTGGGCATGTCAAGGGATCGACCGGTATGAAACCAGGTTTTGCTGCGCAAAGGTGCGCTGGAACCTGGCGGGTTGCGTGCGTCCTTGCGGCGTTCGGTGTCGGTTTGCAGCACCAGCCCGAAGCCACGGAACTCGCGATCCAGGCGGTCGTAATACGCCTGGCGATAGCTCATGCGCTGGGTCAGTTGGTTGCCGGTGATCTCGTCCCGTTGGTTTTGTTGGCTGACCAGCAGCAGCGCAAAGGGTAACCGGCTGATTGCAGGCTGACCCGTGGCATGCAGCTCGCGTTTTTCGTCCAGCCACTCCTGGGCACTGCTGCGATAGTTGATCAACGCCTGGGCGCCCATGTTGTTATCGGTGCGCCTGAGGAGCCAGGGCTTGTGGCTGAAAAAGTCATAGCGCCAGTGGATGGAGCTCTGGTGGGCAGCGGTCAGGATCAGGCTCGGACAGCCCAGGCCGAGCACGTCGATAACGCTGACCTGGCAGTGGTCGTCATATTGCACGCCATCTGGCCACGGGACGTTGATCGCTTGTGTCTCGAAGCCGTTGCCGCCTTTGTTGAGGAAAATACTCAGGTGAGCGGCGCTCAAATACAGCAGGTCTGCCGCGCCACCGCCATTGAGGTCGACGAGCAGTACATGCGCCGCGTTGAACGTTTGATAACGCAACGGCAGCGTGGCCAATACGAACCCCTGGCCAAAACGGCCGCGACCCAGGTTCGGCCAACATTTCACTTCGTTATGCCGGACACGCACCAGATGCTGTTGGCCGGTGGCGAGTACATCGCTGAACGCCACCAGTTCGTTGGGCGAGGAGGAAATGACCGGCAAGCCATCGTCGGGCCCATGCGGCACCTCGGTGGCGGGTGCGAAGCCGGACGCCCGGCGATGTTCATACAGGCGCACGCTACGCGGGCCGATCATCGCAAAATCATGACGGCCTGCCCCCATCAAGTCAGCGAGCGTGCCCTGCGGGTGGAAGAACTCCGACGGGAATGCATCGAACGGCGTATAGGCTGACCAGTTGCGCTGTTCGTCCAGGCTGAAAAAACCGTTCATCCCGGGCCCCGCCACCAGCCAGTCCAAACGCCCGTCGCCGGTCACATCGGCCAGCGCCTGGTGGATGGGCCGGGTGCTGTCGGCCACCGGCAGCCGCGTCAACTCCACGGCCGCGCCGTAGGTCACCTCGTTGCTGGTGCACGGGTGTTGCGGCCTGAGCGGTTCATGGTAATACCAACATTTGTCTGCGCGGTACAACACACCGGGCAGGCCTTCGCCATACAGATCCACCAGTTGATAACGAGCGCCGCCATGCGGCTTGGGCAATGCAGCGAATGCCTGGTAGCGGCCAGGGTCAACCTTGAGCTGGCTCGACTCATAAAGGCACTCCAGCGGCGGGCGGCTCACGCTGTTGCCCGCGCTGTCGAAGGCTTGCTCATGCACCGCGCTCAACAGGCTGACTTGCGAGGAGATGCGGTATTCCAGCAGCAGGCGCTGGACCAGCACCGGGTCGGCACCCATTTGCGTTTCTTTGGGAAAGTGGTGAAACATCAGGATCTGGCTGCAGCGGCGCAGGGTGCGTAACTCGAAGCCGAAGGCAAAATCCGAGCAGGGGTCGGGCCGTGCCGGCCAGTCCTGGATTTTCAAATACGTCGGGCGCTTATCCAGTTCGAGGGCGCGTTCGCCATAATCGAAGAGCAATTGGAAGTGCCAGCCCACGTCCGGTTTATCGTCGGTCTGCCAGAGGTAAAGCTGCTCCTGCTCCCTGGCGGTGAAGTTGCCGTAGCAGACGCTTTGCAGGTAGTGCCGGGCGCGGCAGTCCCTGGGGTAGCGCGCGGTGTCGGTTTCTTTCGTGTAGTGATAATAAATGTGCTCGCCGTGGGCGTTCAGGCTTTCCTGCAACAACCACTGCGCCACATGGTGCGGCTGGTCTGGATCGGCAATCCGGGCCAGCGCGGTTTTTCCGTAAAAGTGCTGGCTGCCATCGGCACCCTGTATCAACCAGAAGCCGGCCGTGTCGGTTGCCGATTGCCAATGTTCGATACGGTCGAAGCGGCCCTCGACCCTGGGGAAGTGGCGGGTGACCGTATACGCGATGGGCAGTGGCAAACCATTGAATGCCGCGTGGCTGCTGCTGATGATCGCGCCCTCGGCGTCGCGTTCCGGTAGCCAGATTTGCGCGTCGGGGCCCACCAGCACATCGTGCATCGTGTAGCCAGGCACGCCATGGGAGGTGCGCCGGCTGACGGCAGGCTGGGGAACTCCCCAGCCAAGGCCGAAGGGGCCGTTACCGGCGCCGCTGTGATAGGTCAGCGACATGGCCGGCGCGTAGCCACGCCCGGGCGAAATCGGCAAGGCAATTTCAAAGCTTGCCGTACCGCTGGAGCCGATATCGCCCCAGCCCTTGCCGGTGCCCTGGATGGCCGCACCGCCTTTGGGCAGGGCCGGGGTATTGACCTGTAGCAGGGAAGTGTCGTCGCTCATGCCTGACCCCCACTGGCAGCGGCTGCCCTGGCGGTGTAGCGCAGGTGAATAACAATATCGTTGATGGATTCCAGGACGGCTTTTTGCCCGCTCGGGTTGGGGAATTGCAGGGTCCAGTCGGAGATGGCCCCCGTGTATTCGAACGGCAAATAACGCTCGTTGCTGTCGAACGTGAGGGTGAACAGGCCGTTGTCATCCAGCCCGGTGGACAGTGCGATTTGCTGATGGGCACGCCGGTCCGTGCGCTGCTCGCCGGTGGGCAGTTCGATTTGGTTGCGGGTCTGGGTCAGTATCGCCTTGATGTCTTCATAGGGGCCCAGGGTCGCGGGCAACGATACGCTGATGCCCTTGATCCGTCGCAGGATGTGCCCGGGGTAATCCTCTTCGAACAGTGCTGCGGGTAATTTGAAGCACAGCGTGCCTTTAGTGACCAGTTGTCGTTTATGAGCAGTCCACTTCTCTTCAGTCGTGGGAGGCGGCGTCTGGGAGGTGTCGGTTGCGGGGGGGGAGAGCTCGCACTCGTGCAGGCGGTGGCGCAGGGAAATGGTCTTGACGATCTCCAGATCCCGCACGTTATGGTTCAAATAGGCCGCGTTCATGTTCAACACCGACAGCTTCAGGGCTTCACCCGCCAGATAGCCTCGGTAGTTGTTGTTCCAGGCGCCAGGCTGGATAAACGTGCGCGCATAGTCCGCTATCTCGTATTGCCAGCACGCCTGGGCGCTGCGGCACAGGGAAAGGCTAAGGTCATAGACTTGGTAATAGAACGTGCTCAACTGAGCGTTGAGCCAGTCATACAGCTGTGCCTTGGAAAAGCGCTTGGCCAACAATTGATAGTTCGACCAGGCTTGGGCCAGGGAGGTCTGGGCCAGGCGCAATTGCAGGCGCGTGGCTTTTTCCTGCTCGGCATAGGCCTGTAATTGGGCATCGACCTGGGCCAGTTCGAGTCGGGCCTGCTCCTGGGCATGGGCCCACTCTTGCGCCCGGCGGTTGAATTGCTCGGAACGGTCCAAGTCTGCGGCGGTGCCGCGCAGCGCCGTGGCAACGCCTTGGGCGATGGCTTGGGCGGCATAGAACGGGCCTTCCCAGCGCGAGCCGCCGACACTGGTACCGAAGATATTGGGTGCCACCATCGCGACGCCGGCCGCTGCGGCGGCGGCGCAAGCGGCGGTGTCGAACCCGGTGCTGATCAGGTAGAGCAAGCCTGCCTGGGATTCGCCGGGGCTGATGCCTTCGGTGAGCTGGTGTGCGTAGTAGTGCATCCGCGACTCGATCATGCGTCGGCTGGCGTCGAGTGCCTGGCGGTTCCTTGCGTCGATCTGCAACGCCTGGGTTTGCTGGGTCACGACGATATTGGCCAGGTCCCACGCCTGTTGTTGCTGTAGCTCCAGATATTCCGCCTGTTCCTTGCGTTCAATCAGGGTCAGCACCGTACTGCCGAATTGAATCACCGCTTCGGCGGCCGTGAGCGCGTGGCCCGACATGACCTGGAAGCGATAATGGCCGACGTGCGCGTCGACGAACGGCGCGGCACCACTTTCGCCGAAAGCCCCTTGGCCTTGGGCGGCCAGCAGTTTGAGAGGCGACAGCGGCGCCCCGTAGAGCGGCAGGTGCAAGGGTTTACCGGTGATGTCCAGATTGTGCCGCAGATTATGCAGACGGCTTTCGAGCTTGTCCCAGCGCGCCACCAGTTCGGCGTTGAAAGGCAGGCGCAGATTATCGGTGTCCGTGAGCCAAGGCAGTGCATCGCCTTCGACCGACAGGTTGACGTCGATGGTCGGGTTGGTTTGCTCAAGTTTGGCCAGGGCCTCAGAGCCCTGCGTGGCCAGCGCGCCAAGGGTGATTTGCGCCCACGGTTCAGTGATGCTGACCCTGGGGCGTGGGCCAAGGAAATGCTGGGCTCGGGTGTACCAGAGTTTGGCTTGGGTCAGGCTGTCCGGGGTGAGCTGGCGATAGTCTGCATCGCCGCGATTGAGCAGGATATCCAGGTAAAACAGGTAGATCGCCTTGCGAAAATGCACGGGTGAGCGTATCGCCAGTTCGTGGGGATCGTGGCTGGTGTAGCCGGGCAGCCGTTCTTCACGGGCCAGTTCGCGCAAACCCCAAAAGGCAGGCCGTTTGCTGGACGCCTCGGCGGCACGCCCAGGGTCGAACAGATAGCCGAGCCAGGCTTGCGCTTCGGCATAGCGTTGCTCCTGATTCAGGCGATGGGCTATCAGCCAGGGCGCGTACAGGAACAGCTCCCAGAAGTACTTGCCGTTAGCACCCGTGAAGTCGATGCCTTCTGCTGTGCCGCCAGGTGTGAGTGGCGGCTCTTTCCAGGTTTCTGGCGTTAACGAGAACAAATAGTCAAGGCTGACATTGGCCGCCTGGACCAGCTTGGCGGCAATACAGGTATTCATGCGCAGGGTGGCGGGCATGTCGGCAGGCAGGCTTGCCGAATTGTTGGAAAAGTCGATGAATTCAGCGGTGCCGAGTTCGCCCGATTCGAGTCTTTTGATCGTCGGCGCCAGTTGCGGGTTGGGCGTGGGGTCAGAAACAGGTGTGGTCAGCGTCAGGGTGGCCGTATTCAATGCATAGCCGAGGATTTTCGCGCCGCCTTCGCCAGGCTCAAGCGTCACCACCCCATGTAGCAGGGTGAAACCGGACTTCATCTGCGCCTGCGTCACCGGAATGCGCGTCGTGACCCGATGCCCCTCAGGCAATTCGGGACTGGACCCGGTGAGGCTTTCGTGAGCGGTGTCCTGGAAACTGATGATGCGATGAGAGTTGGCAGTGATGTTTTCGGTGAATGGGTAGTCTTTGAAGTTCGCACTCATGATGACGTGTTTATAGGCGCGTAAGTTGGGCGTGGTCACGTTTGCCTTTTGGACTATCAGTGTGTTTTCCGAATGCAGCTTGTTTTTATTATCCTCTGGACTGGTGTAGACGTGATAACGGTCGAGGTTGATATGGAACTGTTTGTGTGTGTATAGATTTACGAAAGCGTTTTTGTCGACATAGTTACCGTCCAACAAAAGGTTGTTTTGCGCGTCTGTTCGATGGGTAAACAGTGCGCCGTCAGCATCACATACAGCGTTAGGGAATTCCTCATGGGTGGTCGAATTTTTAAAATACAGTGCGCAGTACTCAGTTCTCTGCTTTGTGGAGGCACCGCTGATCATAGAGCCCTTGCTCAATTTAAGTTGAGTGGCTTTGGGGTCATCCAGCGCATCACGGGTCATCAGCTTGATAGTGACATCCCGCTGTTTGTCTAAGGTGACGGCGTACTGGTGCTGGAAACGGCCACTGAGAGTAGAAGAGAACACAAGTTCCTGAGTGTTTGAATCGAAAGAAACGTCAGTGGTATCGGTGTTTTTTATGTTTGTCTGTTTTTTTTCAAAATTCCAATGGTCGTTTTCTGTGAAAATCATTTGCGACGCGATAGTAATTTCGTAGTCGGCTTTGGGCGCTATTTTAAACTGCGAGTTGCCCTGGTTCTTGTGAGCGAAGAGCGTGAGAAACTGCCGGGCGCTGTCAGGCAGCAATTCGCTGTAATACCCGTTAGTGCTCTGCACCTCGCCCTTGAGTATGGCCTGTACTTCGGTCTTCTGGGACGGGTCGAAGGGTTCCATCAGCCGGTTTATTTCTTCGGCCAGCGCTGAGCCGGGCAGCACGCTATAGCGTCCGGGGCTGCCGCCATCGGCGACGGTGGTGATAGTGAAGGACTGGTCGATATGGACGGCCTGGAAAAACCTGCCAATGAAATTATCCTGCTGTTTAGGATCTTTACGGCTGGTAGCGAGCACACTTAAAAAAAGCACGGGCGTGCTCTTGCTGTCGACGATTGCCACCGTTTGCGTAATGCCTTTGAGCAGCTCCGAACTGGATGCGTTAACGTCTTCGGTGGCGCAATATTGCTCAATGCACGCCTGAGGCACGCTCCAACTGCCATCATGCTTCTTATACGAAAAATTGAGCCGGAATTTGACGTAGTGGGTGTTGATCCAATCGGCCAGATCTTCCTTTTCCTCCGAATCCGATCGCGCCGGCTTGAACGAACTGGACGGGGTGGGTTTGATGCACTCGGCCCAGATGAAAAATAGCCGGCTATTGAAGTACACCGGCCGGATACTTTGCTCGGCGGTGGCGTCGGAGACCGACAGGTTGATTTTTTTCCAGTCTGACCAGGCGTCCTGCAAGAGCACCGCGCCGGAGCGCCTGGACAGGTCCAGCGAGCGCCAGTAATAGGTGTTCTCGGAGGTGGATTTACCGACGAAGTAATAGGTGCCGCTGTGCAGGTTGTTCAAGTCGGCGTCTATATAGCCGTTGAGTGTGCGTATGTTGGCGGTTTCCTCGAACCTGGCCAGATACTGCTGAACCGCCGTGGTGACGGTGTCCGCTTGAATTCGGTATTGGCTGAGGTCGTTTTGCAACTGGTGAAAATTGTCGGTCCTGTTCCGTCGTAACGTCGGGTCCAGATAGTTGGCCGGGTGGTAGTGCAATTGCTGACTGGCACTCCACAGCGGGTAGGTGTGCAACTGTTCGCGCCAGATCTTGTTTTGTTGCGCGGTCATGCCCTGATGGGCATAGCCCGGCTCCAGGCCCAGTTCAATGCGGCTGATGTATTGCTGCAGGCTGGAAATGGCACAGGCTACCGGGCTGGTTGGCACGGCTTGGCTGACTTGTACGTCGAGTAGCCAATACGCATAAAGGTCATCGGCATTGCCGATGGTTGCCTTAAGCGCATCAGGCACTTTATGGGTGAGGTAGTACGCGAGCATGGCGTCGCGCAGGCTTTCATTAAGCTGTTGGTCAAGCGAGTGAGACATGATCAGTCCTTGAGCAGGTCGGTAGGTAAAGGCGTGTTGACGGGAGAGGCATGGGCACTCGTGAGCGCCTCACCGACGGCCTTCCATTGAGCGAACGTCGAGTTGGTTTCAAGTTGGCTGGCTGCAATCAGCAGGGTGGCCGACAGGCCGGTTGCAGTGCTGGCTTGGCGGCAGCGCAGCAGCCAGTCCAGGCGATCCATGGAGGTAATGCGTGGAGGGTTCAGTTGGCTGCTGAAGACGGTTATTTCGCTGGCACTCCAGCCAAAAAGTCGGGCGAGATGCTCGCTGGTTTCTTCAGTGTTGTGTTGTGCCGCGCGATTGGGCCGCGCGTTGGCCTGTCCGAAGTAATCGAGAATTTGCCCTTCCGTCAGGCCAAAACGCTCAATGCAATGGTTGAACTGCTGAATGAGGTAGAGGGTGTGCGGGGTCAGTTCAAGGACCGAAGACGCTTGATAGTCATTGTCCAGCCAGTGTGGGTTTATCAGAAACTGATCAAGCGCCTGGCGGCTGAGCGGCAATTGCAGAACATCGACGGCGTGGGGGAGCAGCAATATCAGATAGCCGAGGGTTTGCAGGGGTGGGGCTGCAGGCGCGTGCAAGCGCAGGAAATGGTTGTCATATTTTTGATGACCGTTGGCATCGCCTGGCAGCTGGGGTACGGCGCGGATGATCTCTTTGAGGCGTAGATACAGCGCCCAGAACTCATTACGCACCGTCTCCATCAGGGTACGAAGCTTGGGTTTGGCTCTCTCGATATAGTAGGTTGTGCGATTAGCGTCCGTGCTGATGGCAATGGCGGACAGCGCTTGCTCGACCGCCACCTCAATGCTCGTGTTTGAGCGCATCCGTTGCAGTACTTGCAGGGCCAGGGCTTCCCAGTCCACGGCAGGCAAGCGAACTGCTTCATCAGCGGGTTGCTGGGGAAGTTCAAGCAGGTTCAGCTGTTTGGAGAGAGAAGCCTGATCATAGGCCGCGAACTCTTTCAACAGCAGGTTGATGGCCGGGTCCTGGACCTGCTGATCGAGCAATAGCTGGTGCCTCAACAGTGACAGGCTGTTGCCATTCTCCTTGAGCCAACGGCTGGCCCATTCCAGGTGCATGAGCATATCGAGAAAGTCAGCCGCGCCCTTCGGCTTGCGTCTCAGCGTTGGGTGACGCAGTTGCGTAAGAAAGGGCGTCGTGCCGGGCAACTGCAGCAGTTGCTGGCATTCCATGACCGACAAGCCGAACAGCCGAGCGATTCGCGCTTGCCGATAGAGTGCGCTGACGGTCTCGACCGTGCGGGTTTCGGGCTCATCGGCGATCAGCAGTTGCAGCGAGTCCTGGGTGTCTTGCAGGCCCAGCGCGGCGCAGAGTTGTTGCCGGGTGGTTGCGTCGAATGCCTGCTCGTCCAGACACAGCGCAGGCAGGGCCGAACCCGCGCGGTTGAACACCTGATCGAACAACGACACGCGCTCACCCGAACCGTGAACGGGCAACTGATGGAGCCAGGCGGCAAACTCTTCGGCTTGCAGGCTGTAGCGCTTGCTCAGATAGCAAAAGACCCCCAGCGCCCGAAGGGTGTTATGGGTGATCAGCAGCGCGCGGTTGCTGGCGCCTTCGCAGCGCATCGCGCTGACCAGCAACGTGTCCAGTTGCGCGAAAGGCAGGCCGAGCCAGCGCTGCAGGCGAATCATCCGTTGCAGCCTGTCGAAGCGTTCAAGGCTCACGTTGACCAGCTTGGCGGGGGCGTCTTTGTTCAGGCTGATCGCGAGTGTGGGGGCAGATGCAAGCGCGCCGTTGATGTAACAGGCACCGTAAGTGAGGCCGGTGGGCTGTTTGCAGTTTGGCGATTGGCGCGGTGCTTGTGTCTGCTGTGCCAGCAGCGCTTGAAGTTGTTCGGCATCCAGTTGCGTATGCTGCAGGAAATCAGTGACGTCTTCCGGCCCCTTTTCAGCCGTCCAGTTGAAGTACGTGCGATAGAAGGTTGGCGCGCCCTGCGCCGTTACCCAGTCTCTTTTCAGCAGGGCCTGTTGTTCTGGGCTCAGCCCGGATAATAGGCATTGCACCTCATTGTTGCGGGTAACGACTTGCCCGTAAGTGCTGGTTGCTCCCGCCAGGGGCAACTGGCGACTGATGCGATAGTTCAACTCACCCAACATCGGCTTGTCGCCCGACAAGCCCAGCCGGCATTGCTGGTGGTGGAAATGATACGGCAGCGAAAACGGGTACCAGGTATTGCTCAGCAGCGAGTAGGCGTCGTTGGCGTCGGCGATATTGCTGAGCAAGGTCTGATTGATGATCGACAACATGGGCACCTGGCCCGTAACGCTGTGTTGGTCGATCAACAGGTCCTTGAGGTCTGCACGCCGGGCGGACAGCTTGAGCACGTCGGCCCCCTTGGCATTCTGTTCCAGTTGCAGGGCGAACAGATAAAGCGCGCGCAGGTAGGCAGCCGGCGAATCGACCGCGGCAATGGACGCGTTGGCGCAGAACTGTTCGCGATTTTCGTTGAACAAGGCCTGGTAGGTGGCATCGGTATCGGCGGCGACATCGCGTTTAGCGCGCAGGGTAGGGCGCTGCGACGAGACCTGCTGTTCGCGAAACAACCTTTCCAGTTGCGCTGCAGCGCTCTTGGCCTTGCGGTATACCGCGTGGGCATCGTCATCGTTGCAGGTGGCCAGTTGCTCTGCGAAGGCCTTTTCGCTGAGACGCACAATGTCGAATACCGAATGAATGTCGAGGCGCTGCAGCGCGGTGTTGAAATCGTCCCGACCGGGGGCGGGAGGGTGTGCGTGATCAATCAGTTGAGCGAGCAAGGAGCTGCTGTCGGCTTGCATATTCATACGTTCCTTCACGCCCGCCGATGGGTCCGGCGGGCAATCAAAAACGCTATCACGCAGGTTAACGGGGCCAGGCATAGCTATTTACAGGCTGCGTCGGCCCCCGCCGGTTGAGGCATCCATACACCGATACCACCTATGTGCAGACATGGACCCTAGGCTTTGCTGACCATTGTGCAATTCAGGTCATGTGATCATGTCTGCTTCACTTCATCGAAACACGCCCTCGCTTGCGGCCTTCGACCCCCGTGGATTGACCGTGCGCAGCGTCGCTTATCTATGCGCTACCTCCCAGGCTGCGCCGACGGCCCGTGTCAGGCGTCAAGTCTATGGGGCCAGCGGCCTTTTGCTTGAGCAGTGGGACCCGCGCCTTTCTGCCCTTAAATCGCGCGAACCGTTGACCGAGGCGAATCAGGCCTCGGTGTACAGCCTGTCTGGTACCTTGATCCGCAGCAACGATGTGGACGCCGGCATGCGGCTGATGCTGGCGGCGCCTTCGGGACAGCTGTTGCATGCCTGGGACGGCCGCGGTGCCTATCAGCGCCACGACTACGACACCTTGCAGCGTCCGGTGGCGGTGTTCGAACAAACTGCCGACGAAGCGCGACTCCGGTGTGTCGAACGCCTGGCGTATGCCGCGCCAACGCCTGAGCACCGCGCACTTAACCGCAGTGGCCGCCTGGTACGCCATGCCGACCCGGCGGGCACGCAGGTGTTCGACGCCTATGGAATGACCGGGCAGGTGCTGCGCCAAACCCGGCGGTTTCGCGAGGCCCCGGGCACTGTTGACTGGCCGCTTGCCCCGGCCGATCAGGACCAGCAACTGCAACCTGAGCTTTACACCACACGCTGGGCGTTTGACGCCCTGGGCACCACGGTGGAACAGCTCGACGCCAAGGGCAATGCCCGACAGTTCGCCTATGGGCTGGACGGGCAGGCGAAAAATATTCACCTCACCTTGAAGAGTGGTACGCGCAAGACCGTGGTAGAGGGCTACGTCTACACTGCCGCCGGCCAGGTGGAGACGGCCCTGCTGGGCAATGGCGTGAGTAGCCTGGCCACCTATCGGGCCGAGGATGGCCGTATGCGTCGGCTGATGGCGTACCGCAAAAACGAGCGGGCGGCGCCGCTACAGGATTTGAGCTACGACTATGATCCCGTGGGAAATGTTTCAAGCCTGCAGGATCAGGCACAACCGACCAGGTGGAGCCACAACACGCAAGTAGATGCCTCCTGTCGCTATGAGTACAACTCGCTGTACCAACTGACCCAGGCCACAGGCCGGGAAAGTACTGCCGCCGCCATCGGCCCGGCACTGCCCGCGCGTATTTCGTTCGGTTCGACCGACACCGGTTTATGGCGCAACTATACCCAGCACTATGCCTATGACGAGGGGGGCAACCTGACCCGCCTGCGCCATGTGCCATCCAGTGGTGTCGGCTATACCCGCGACATGCAGGTCGCAACTGGCAGTAATCGTGCGTTGTCGAGCGAGCATCCGGTTGACGAGTGGGCGCAGGGTTTTGATGCCAATGGCAATCAGCAACAGCTGGGGCGTGGCCTGCCGATGGCGTGGAACGTGCGTAATCAGTTGACCAAGGTCACGACGATTCTGCGAGAGGAGGGGGACCCGGATGAGGAGGCCTATGTGTACGCAGGCGACGGCCAGCGCGCGCTCAAGCTCACGCACCGGCAGGTCGCCGGCAGTCGGCAGACGGCGCGTGTGTATTACCTGCCAGGCCTGGAAATTCGCCATCGACCGTTGCGCCGGCTGAATGTTGTGCGTCTTGAAGTGGAGCGGTGCACGGTTGAGGTCTTGCAATGGGAGCTGGGGCTCGATGAGGGAGCAGCCGATGCAACCCTGCGCTTTTGCCTGACGGATCAGCAATCGAGTCATGGGCTGGAGTTGGGCGAACAGGCAGAGTTATTGAGCCAGGAGAGTTATTTTCCCTATGGAGGGACGGCGTGGTGGGCATCGCGCAGCGAGGTGGAGGGTCGCTGCAAGACGCGCCGATATTCAGGCAAAGAGCGTGACAGCAACGGCTTGTATTACTACGGTTTCCGCTACTACGCCCCTTGGTTACAGCGCTGGATAAGCCCCGACCCCCTAGGGGACGGGGCAGAGTTGAATCCCTATCTCATGGCGTTCAACAACCCGATCACATTCGTTGATTCAATGGGGCTGCTGCCGGCCGATGTGGAAAATACCCAAATACAGGGCGGTACTGTAATCCTCCTGCTTTTGGTCTTGCTGGGCCTGGGCGTGGGGGCGCTGCTTGGGAATGCGACGGTGGGGGCTTCCATCGGGGCTCTGGTGGGCGGTGTACTGTTTGGTACCAGTCGCCTGAATGCCTATCTGCAAATGCAACCGCAGGCCGTGGCAAGGGCCGCCGAACAAGTGGAAGAACAATTCGCCAGGGATATTTCAGAGCTGGCGATCAAGTTGGCGCAGCAGGCACGGTTGAGTCACGAAGAAACGGAGCGGCTGGTGAATTTTGCCTATGCGCGCCGCCCTGCCGAGGGAGGCATGTCCCTTTACCTCCATGCATCGGAAGGGGCCATCTATGGCTATGCGGGGCCTGTGGGTGAATCGGGGGGCGTCGAGGGCGTACTGATGGACAGTCGTAACCCGATGCCTGAGTTGAAACGCATGGGCTATGGCGCGGCACTGCTGCGAAGACCAGGGCGTGAGTCCGCTGCCGCTGTCGGTCAGCAGGCGGGGGCAAGCACGTTTGAGGTGGGGGCGACGACACAGGTTGCCGGTTCCAGTCGCGCACGCGGTGGTCGGCAAGCGCAGGCCCAACTGCCGATGAGGGTGCCGAGGGCGATAAGAGGCGCTGCTCCACGGATGCAGATCGATACCGAGGTGCTTGGAGATATCAGTTCGTCGAGCCGCGAGGACCGCAGTATCGCCCTTACCCTCAGTCATTTGCAGGAAGGGCGTTTTGGCGCGGTTCATTGGCATCTCCACAGAGATCAACTGTGGTCTGCTGACTTGCACGGTTACGCCGCTTCTCGTGGTCGCAGTGCCTATCGTTTGATGTTCAAACACCTCGGCGGCCAGAAGTACCGAGTGGAGGGCGTACGCAACCCACACCGCTGAAGTCGATCGCCGCCAGGATGTTGAGGCAATATCAGCGGCTGTGTGTCGATGCGGCGGCGGCGTGGTTTTGCTAGAATGCGCGCCGCGCCGCCTGGCCGGCGCGTTTTTTTATCCGGTTCACCCTTTACGAGGGTAGCCACCTGGAGAGAACACCCATGACCCAACCTATCGTCGTGGCGGCACTGTACAAGTTCGTCACCCTTGAAGATTACGTTGCCCTGCGCGAGCCACTGTTGCAGGCGATGGTCGACAACGGCATCAAAGGCACGTTGCTGATCGCCGAAGAAGGCATCAACGGCACCGTTTCCGGCAGCCGCGAAGGCATCGATGGCCTGATGGCCTGGCTGAAGAACGACCCACGCATGGACGACATCGACCACAAAGAGTCGTACTGCGACGAGCAGCCGTTCTACCGCACCAAGGTCAAGCTCAAGAAAGAAATCGTGACCTTGGGCGTCGACGGCGTCGACCCGAACAAACAGGTCGGCACCTACGTCGACCCAAAGGACTGGAACGCGCTGATCAGCGACCCCGAAGTGCTGTTGATCGACACCCGCAACGACTACGAAGTGTCGATTGGCACCTTTGAAGGCGCGATCGACCCGAAAACCACCAGTTTTCGCGAATTTCCCGACTACATCAAAGCCAACTTCGACCCGGCCAGGCACAAGAAAGTCGCCATGTTCTGCACCGGTGGCATTCGCTGCGAGAAAGCCTCGAGCTATATGCTCAGTGAGGGCTTTGACGAGGTCTATCATCTCAAGGGCGGCATCCTCAAATACCTCGAAGAAGTGCCGCAGGAAGAGACCAAGTGGCAGGGCGACTGCTTTGTTTTCGACAATCGCGTGACGGTGCGCCACGACTTGAGCGAAGGCGACTACGATCAATGTCATGCCTGCCGCACACCGGTCAGCGTCGAAGACCGCACGTCCGAGCACTACGTGGCCGGCATCAGTTGCCCGCATTGCTGGGATAAGCTGCCGGAGAAAACCCGTCGCAGCGCCATCGACCGGCAAAAGCAGATCGAACTGGCCAAGGCCCGCAACATGCCGCACCCGATTGGCTTCAACTACAAGCAAACCCCTTCCGAGGCTTGAACCATGCCCGCGCGCCTGCTCTATGTGATGGACCCGATGTGTTCCTGGTGCTGGGGCTTTGCCCCGGTGGCGCAGGCGCTGGTTGAGCAGGCCCGGGCGGGCGGTGTGGAGTTGCACCTGGTGGTGGGCGGCTTGCGCACCGGCAGCGGCGCGGCGCTGGAGCCGAACACCCGGCGCTATATCCTCGAGCACTGGCAGGCGGTGACTGACGCCACCGGCCAGCCGTTCAAGCGCGAAGGCGCGCTGCCCGATGGGTTTGTCTATGACACCGAGCCTGCGTGCCGCGCCATCGTCACGGCGCGCAGCCTGGCGCCCGATTGCGCCTGGAAGCTGCTTGGGCTGATCCAGCACGCGTTCTATGTAGAAGGCCGTGACGTCACCTCTGCCCATGTGCTGGTGGAGCTGGCCGAGCAGGCCGGTATTCCGCGTATCGAGTTTGCCGGCGAGTTCGACCGCGCCGAACAGCACGCGGCCACGGCCGCCGATTTCACCTGGGTACAGGACCTGGGCATCGCGGGCTTCCCGACCTTGCTGGCCGAGCGCAATGGCCAGTTGGCGCTGCTGACCAATGGCTACCAGCCCTTGTCCGAATTGTCGCCATTGCTGGGGCGATGGCTGGAGCGCGCCACCTGTGCATGATCAGCCCGACACGCCTGAACCCAAGCGCACCGACCGCCTGACCTGGGCGGAAATTCGCCGCCTGGCCCTGCGCCACAGGAAATCCCTGTGGATCGCCAACAGCGTGGCCGTGCTCGCGACCTTGTGCAGCGTACCCATCCCGTTGCTGTTACCGCTGTTGGTCGACGAAGTGCTGTTGGGCCGTGGCGATGCCGCGCTCAAGGTGATGAACCACGCCTTGCCGCTGGGCTGGCAGCAGGCCGCCGGCTATATCGGCCTGATGCTGGTGATCACCCTGGTCCTGCGCTGCGGCGCACTGGTGTTCAACGTGGTGCAGGCGCGGTTGTTTGCGCGACTGGCCAAGGACATCGTCTACCGCATCCGCGTGCGGCTGATCGAGCGGCTCAAGCGCATCTCCCTCGGCGAATACGAAAGCCTGGGCAGCGGCACGGTGACCACCCACTTGGTCACCGACCTGGACACACTGGACAAATTCGTCGGCGAAACCCTCAGCCGCTTTCTGGTGGCGATGCTGACCCTGGTTGGCACCTCGGCCATCCTGGTGTGGATGCACTGGCAACTGGCGCTGCTGATCCTGCTGTTCAACCCGCTGGTGATCTACGCCACGGTGCAGTTGGGCAAGCGCGTCAAACACTTGAAGAAACTGGAAAACGACAGCACCTCGCGCTTCACCCAGGCGCTGACCGAAACCCTGGACGCCATCCAGGAAGTGCGCGCCGGCAACCGCCAGGGCTTTTTCCTCGGGCGCCTGGGCCAGCGTGCCCAGGAAGTGCGCGACTACGCCATTCACTCGCAATGGAAAACCGACGCGTCCAGCCGTGCCAGTGGCTTGCTGTTCCAGTTCGGCATCGACATTTTTCGCGCAGCGGCGATGCTCACCGTGCTGTTTTCCGACCTGTCCATCGGCCAGATGCTGGCGGTGTTCAGCTACCTGTGGTTCATGATCGGCCCGGTGGAGCAATTGCTGAACCTGCAATATGCCTACTACGCGGCAGGCGGCGCGTTGACGCGCATCAACGAGCTGCTGGCCCGCGCCGACGAGCCGCAGTACGCCGGGGGGAGCGATCCGTTCACCGGGCGTGCAACCGTTGGCATCGACGTGCGCGGCCTGAACTTCGGCTACGGCGATGACCTGGTGCTCGACCAATTGAACCTGGCCATCGCGCCGGGGGAGAAGGTGGCGATTGTCGGCGCCAGCGGCGGCGGCAAAAGTACCCTGGTGCAACTGTTGCTGGGCCTCTACACACCCCAGGCCGGCAGCATCCGTTTTGGCGGCGCGACCCAGCAGGACATCGGCCTGGCGACCATTCGCGAAAACGTCGCGGTGGTGCTGCAACACCCGGCACTGTTCAACGATACCGTGCGCGCCAACCTGACAATGGGCCGCGAGCGTACGGATCAGGCGTGCTGGCAGGCACTGGAAATCGCCCAGTTGGAGGCGACCGTCAAGGCATTGCCGTTGGGCCTGGACAGCATAGTGGGTCGCTCTGGCGTGCGCTTTTCCGGCGGCCAGCGGCAACGCCTGGCCATCGCGCGCATGGTGCTGGCCGAGCCCAAGGTGGTGATCCTGGATGAAGCCACCTCGGCGCTGGACGCGGCCACCGAGTACAACCTGCACCAGGCACTGGCGCGGTTTCTCAGCGGGCGTACTACACTGATCATCGCCCACCGCCTTTCAGCGGTGAAACAGGCGGATCGGGTGTTGGTGTTCGATGGCGGGCGTATCGCCGAGGATGGCGACCATCAGCAATTGATTGCCGACGGGGGGCTGTACGCCAAATTGTATGGACACTTGCAACAAGTGCGGTGATTTAGCTTAGGTTGTGCGACCGGGAGCGGATTTTCGCGTGCGTATTGAGCTGTGCATGTGCAAGGGACTTCATGAAGCAAAAGCGGACTCTCGGAACGCCACGGTTGCTGGGCATTGTCTGGCCCTTCATTGCCGTCGTGCTGTTCCAGGCATTGTTAGGCTGCGTCAGTCTCTACGTGCTCTCGGCGGTGCGTGGCTATGTGGCTGGCGAAAGTCTGTGGTCCAAGGGCCAGAAGGACGCCATCTACTACCTGACCCTTTACGCCGATAACCGCGAAGCCGCCACTTACCTCAAATATCAGCAAGCGATTGCCGTGCCCCAGGGCGGGCATGAATTGCGCGTTGCGCTGGACCGTCCCACCCCGGATATCCCCGCCGCACGCCAGGGCATCATCAAGGGTGGCAACCACCCGGACGACGTCTCCAGCCTGATCTGGCTGTACCTCAACTTCCGCCATTTCAGTTACCTGGAAAAAGCCATCGAACTCTGGACGGTGGGCGACGGCTACTTGTTGCAGCTGGACGACCTCGCCCAGGCAATGCATGGCGCCGTTACTGCCGATCGGGTCAATGCTGACGATGTGCGCCTGTGGAAGGCGCGCATCACGGCCATCAACGAAGGTGTGACACCGGCGGCCAAGGCGTTCAGTGATGCCTTGGGTGAAGGGTCGCGGATGATCCTGCGCCTGTTGTTGATCACCAATTTGGCCACGGCCCTGGGGCTGATCGTGCTGGCGTTGCTGCGCACGCACAAGTTGCTGGCCCAGCGTCACGCGTTTGCCGATGCCCTGCAGGCGGAGAAGGAGCGGGCGCAGATTACCCTGGAGTCGATTGGCGACGGTGTCATCACCACCGACGTGGACGGTGCGATTGCCTACATGAACCCCGCCGCCGAAGCGCTGACCCACTGGCAGTCGGCCCAGGCCCAAGGCCTGCCGCTGGCGGCGTTGTTCAAGTTGCTGGATGAAAACGCGGAACCGGATGGTTTCACCCTGATCGAGCACATCATCAAGGGCGAACTCAGTGGCGGCAGTGAACATTCCAAGTTGATCCAGCGCCTGGACGGCAGCACCGTTTCCGTGACCCTGGTGGGCGCGCCGATTCGCAGCGCCGGCAAGGTCAGTGGCGCGGTGCTGGTGCTGCATGACATGACCCAGGAGCGCCAGTACATCGCCAATCTTTCCTGGCAGGCGACCCACGATGCCTTGACTGGCCTGGCCAACCGGCGTGAATTCGAATACCGCCTGGAGCAGGTACTGCAGCAGGTGACACGCCAGCAAAACGGCCGCCATGCCTTGATGTTTCTCGACCTGGACCAGTTCAAACTGGTCAATGACACCTGCGGCCACGCTGCGGGCGACGAGTTGCTGCGGCACATTTGCGCGCTGCTGCAATCGGACTTGCGCGAAGGCGATACCCTGGCGCGGCTGGGCGGCGATGAGTTCGGCATCCTCCTGGAGAACTGCCCGGCGCCAGTGGCCGAGAAGATCGCCGAGAGCCTGCGTCATACCGTGCAGAACCTGCATTTCGTGTGGAAGGGCCGGCCGTTCATGACCACCGTCAGCATCGGCCTGGTGCATATCTCACACACCCCGACCACCCTGGAAACGTCCCTGCGCGCCGCCGATATGGCGTGCTACATGGCCAAGGAAAAGGGGCGTAACCGAGTGCAGGTGTATCACGCCGATGACTCGGAGCTGTCCCTGCGCTTTGGCGAAATGGCCTGGGTACAGCGCTTGCACATGGCGTTGGAAGAGAATCGTTTTTGCCTGTACTCCCAGGAAATCTCGCCTCTGGGCCATACCGAAGCGGGCAATGGGCACATCGAAATTCTCCTGCGGCTGCACGACGAGGCGGGGCGAATCATTCTGCCCGACAGTTTTATTCCGGCGGCCGAGCGTTACGGCTTGATGACTTCCCTGGACCGGTGGGTGGTGGAGAACGTCTTCAAGATCATCGCGCGTTGCATGCACGAGCGTCCGGGCCGACCTATGGCCATGTGTGCGATTAATCTGTCAGGAATAACCATTGGCGATGACGATTTTCTTGGTTTTTTACGTGAGAAATTCGGCACTTACAACATCCCTCCGGAAATGATTTGTTTTGAAATAACCGAGACAAGCGCTATCGCCAATTTAGGCAGTGCCATTCGTTTTATTAATGAACTCAAAGCGTTAGGTTGCCACTTTTCCCTGGATGACTTTTGTGCCGGAATGTCCTCGTTCGCCTATCTCAAACATTTACCTGTAGACTTCCTGAAGATCGATGGAAGTTTCGTAAAGGATATGCTGGACGACCCGATTAACCGCGCCATGGTCGAAGTGATCAATCACATAGGCCATGTGATGGGTAAGCGCACTATCGCCGAGTTTGTTGAAACGTCGCAGATCGAACAGGCATTACTTGAGATAGGCGTGGACTACGCTCAGGGCTATCTGATCGAACGTCCGCAATTGTTTACCTTCGATAGCCTGCAGTGCCGACCTGCGCGGCCGCAGCCCCTGTTATTCAAGGCGCCCGGCACATTCCGCTGAAACTTTGCTGGTCTGTACATCACACTTAAAAAGGAGCCCTACAGTGATCGACACCTTCAACAGAACCGGCCCGCTTATGGAAGCCTCGAGTTACCCCGCCTGGGCGCAGCAATTGATCCTGGACTGTAGCGAGAGCAAGCGTCGGGTTGTCGAACACGAACTGTACCAACGCATGCGCGATAACACGCTCAGCGCCAAGACCATGCGCCACTACCTGATCGGTGGCTGGCCCGTGGTGGAGCAGTTCGCCTTGTACATGGCACAGAACCTCACCAAGACCAAGTTTGCCCGCCATCCGGGGGAGGACATGGCGCGTCGTTGGCTGATGCGCAATATCCGCGTGGAATTGAACCATGCCGATTATTGGGTGCATTGGGCGCGTGCCCACGGCGTCAGTCTCGAAGAGCTGCAGGCACAGGACGTGCCCCCGGAGTTGCACGCATTGAGTCATTGGTGCTGGCACACCAGTTCGGCGGATTCGTTGATCGTTGCGATTGCCGCCACCAACTATGCCATCGAGGGCGCCACTGGGGAGTGGTCTGCCGTGGTCTGTTCCACCGGCGTGTATGCCGCCGCCTTCCCGGAGGAAGAACGCAAGCGCGCGATGAAGTGGCTGAAGATGCACGCCCAGTATGATGACGCGCACCCTTGGGAAGCCCTGGAAATCATCTGCACCCTGGCCGGCACGAACCCGAGCGCGGCTCTGCAGGTGGAGTTGCGCCAGGCGGTGTGCAAGAGCTACGACTATATGTACCTGTTCCTGGAAAGCTGCATGCGCCTGGAGCAAGAGAAAGAAAAGGCGCCCGTACTCGTTCGTGAGCGCCAGGCGCGCGTCGCCAGCGAGGCGTGATGCACCCGTGATGGCTGATGCCACTCACTTAAGAAGGATCGCGGTACTGTGGCGAGGGAGCTTGCTCCCGCTGGGGCGCGCAGCGGCCCTGTTGTTTGTTCAAAAAGAAGGGACTGCTACGCAGTCCAGCGGGAGCAAGCTCCCTCGCCACAAGTTACCGATTACCTGCGCCATCTGTTAACTGACTGGCATTGTGATGGCGGGGTTTTACCCCGCCATTGCCAAGCGGTTGCGGCCTTCGCGCTTGGCCACGTACAAGGCATTGTCGGCCCGGCGCAGCAGGCTTTCCGCCGACTCGGCCGCCAATAACGTCGAACAGCCAAGGCTTACCGTCAAGTCGACCCGCGTACCCTCCACCCAGTAATCATGGGCTTGTGCCGCCTGGCGCAGGCGCTCGCCGACCATCCGCGCCGCATCGCGCCCGGTGTTGGAGAGCAGGATCAGAAATTCTTCCCCGCCGAATCGAAACACCATGTCCACGTTGCGCAACTGGCTTTTGATCGCTGCGGCCACGGCGCGCAATACGCTGTCGCCGGCGGCATGACCATGGGTGTCATTGATCTTCTTAAAGTGATCGATGTCCAGCATCAACAGGGACAGCGGGTGCATATGGCGCCGAGCCATGTCAATTTCCCGTTGCAGGGTCTGGTCCATGGCCACGCGGTTGCCGGTTTCGGTCAAAGGATCGCGCAGGGCACTGCGGGTGGCGGCGCGGTAGAGCAGGGCGTTGCGCATTGGATAGAGCAGCGTTGCGAGCAGGGACTCGAGCTGGCCCAGTTCCTCTTCGAGGAAGCGTTGGTTGCGACGGAACACCAGTTCGCCCAAGTGTTCGCCCTCATGGCTCAAGGTGTAGCTCACCGAATGATGGCCGCGATGGCCGAACTCCAGGCGCAGGTCGCTGATCGCGTAGCGGTATTGCAGGGCGTCCAGCGGCACCAGGCGTTGCACTTCACGGAAGAACAAGCCGAGGATGCGTTCCGGTTCCAGGCTGGTCTGCAATTGCTGGTTCAGTTGCTGGCGAAGCTGACCGAGGGTGGCGGGGCGATGGGGGCGAAGGGACGGCTGACCAAACCCCAGGCGTTGCAATTTGGCACTGTCAAAGTCAATTGCGTTGGTCTGGGTCGGTGTTTTCATACGTAGGCGGCCTCTAAGCACATGACTGTCTTACAGGCGGGATGAGAGTGGCAAGTGCCAAGCGTCTTACTGTTCCTTCAGTTCCGTAAAACATTGGAAACAGTTTAGACCGCTTTACGCCGGGTTATAAGCCCAGGGCACTGCCACACGTCTTGTCATCGCTTGACCTGCGTGAGTGGGTTAGAGCCAGATTCGTGCCAATCGTTTGAATTAATAAATACCTATATAAATCAATGAACTGGTTTTTAATGAAAACCGTCGACAAACAGTCGCGCCATTTCTCTGACTAATATTGAATGTTTGAAGAGGGGGTTACCAACGTAGAACGGTCAATCTGCGCGATGGAAGTGACCCCTGTCAGCGTCATGGCGACGCGCATTTCCTTGGCGAAAATATCCAGCAGGTTTTCCACGCCATGCTGACCATCGGCGGCCAGCGCATACACCGCGGAGCGCCCCAGCAGGCAGGCCTTGGCGCCGAGCGCGAGCATGCGCACCACGTCGAGCCCGGAACGAATGCCGGAATCCACCAGCACGGTGAGGTCATCGCCAACGGCCTCGGCAATCGGCGGCAACGCCTTGGCGGTAGACAGCACTCCATCGAGCTGGCGGCCGCCATGGTTGGAGACCACGATGCCGTCGGCGCCGAAACTTACGGCATCCTTGGCGTCCTGCGGGTCCAGAATGCCTTTGATGATCATCGGGCCCTTCCAGAAGTCGCGGATCCACTCCAGGTCTTTCCAGCTGATCGACGGGTCGAAGTTGGTGGCCAGCCAGCCAATGTAGTCTTCCAGGTGCGTGGGTTTGCCCAGGTACCTGGAAATATTGCCGAGGTCGTGGGGGCGGCCCATCAAGCCCACATCGAACGCCCACTGCGGCTTGGTCACGGCCTGCAATATCCGCCGTTGCGCCGCATACGGCCCGGACATGCCCGAGTGCGCATCACGGTAACGCGCGCCAGGGGTTGGCATGTCAACGGTGAACACCAGTGTCGTCACGCCTGCCGCCTGCGCCCGCTCCAGGGCATTGCGCATGAAGCCGCGATCCTTGAGCACATACAGCTGGAACCAGATCGACTGCGGGCTTTGCGAGGCGACTTCCTCGATCGGGCACACCGACACCGTCGACAGGCAGAAGGGCACACCAGCGCTCGCCGCCGCCTTGGCCGCTTGCACTTCACCACGTCGTGCATACATGCCCGTCAAGCCGACCGGGCTGAGGATGACCGGCATGGCCAGCTCCTGGCCAAATAGCGAGGTCTTCAAGCTCAGGTTGTCGACATTGCGCAAGATGCGCTGGCGCAGGCTGATCTCTGCCAGGTCCGAACTATTGGCGCGCAGGGTGTGTTCGGCGTAGGCGCCGCCATCGATATAGTCGAACAGAAAACGCGGTAACTTGCGCTTGGCGGCAGCACGGTAATCGGAGGCGGACGAAATAATCATGGCTTGGGCTCCACTCGGCAAAGTGGCCCACGATAAGCAAAGTTCTGGCATGATAAAAACAACTTTTATCGCTGCAATCCAGTCGCAAAAGGAATACTGATGAACCTGCGAACCCTGCGAGCGTTTGTCGAAGTGGTGCGCCAGGGTGGTTTTTCCCAGGCGGCCGAGGTGGTGTCCCTGACCCAGTCCACAGTCAGCAAGGCGGTCAAGACCCTCGAAGATGAGTTGGGCACACCGCTGCTCAATCGTCTTGGCCACAAGAACGAACTCACCGCCGCCGGCGAAATTACCTACCGCCGCGCCCTGGTGCTGCTTGCCGAACACAATGACCTGGTGGTGGAGATCAACGACCTGCGCGGTCTCAAGCGCGGCGTGCTGCGCATCGGCCTGCCACCGGTAGGTTGCGGCGTGCTGTTTGCGACAATGTTCGCCACCTACCGCACGCGCTACCCCGACATCGACATCGAACTCACCGAATACGGCAGCAAAAAACTGCGCGAATGCCTGGAAGCCGGGGAGGTCGACCTGGCGGCCCTGCTGCTGCCGGTGGATGAAGGCTTCGACTACCAGCCTGTACGCAACGAACCGCTGATCGCCGTATTGCCTGTCAGCCACCCATTGGCGCGCCGCGAACGCATCGACTTCACCGACCTGGCAGACTCGCCGTTCATCCTGTTCGAAGCCGGTTTCGCCCTCAACGCGAAAATCCTCGCCGCCTGCGAACGCAAGGGCGTAGTGCCAAAGGTGACGGCTCGTAGTGGGCAGATCGACTTTATCGTCGACCTGGTCACCGCCGGCCTGGGCGTCGCCTTCCTGCCACGGATGCTGGCGCACACACACCAACACGCCGGCATCGCATTGATCCCCTTGGACGAGCCCCACACCGACTGGCATATCGCCCTGGCCTGGCGCGCCAGTGCCCACTTGCCACCCGCCGCGCGCGCATGGCTGGAACTGGCCAGGGAGCAGGCGGTTGCGACCGGTCATCCCACCACGGCGTGACACACGTCAGAGGAGGCTTGACTTCTTCTTTTTAATCAGTAACATACGGCGCATTCCGCGATAGCTCAGTTGGTAGAGCAAATGACTGTTAATCATTGGGTCCCTGGTTCGAGTCCAGGTCGTGGAGCCAGACTAGGTTCCAGAGAAAGCTACTAAAATCTCTGAGACCCCCGAAAAACCCGCCTTCTGGCGGGTTTTTTCGTTTTGGCGTTCCGCCGGATTCTGGTGGGTACCAGCCGTTTTAAGGGTAGAGTTTGGGATAAAGATCAGTTCGATAAAAGGGAGTACCCTTATGTCGCGCACCACTGCTCCACTCTCCGACGCCGCTTGCCGTTCGGCCAAGCCCACAGACCGCGCCTACAAGCTTTTCGACGGCGACGGCCTTTACCTTCTAGTCCAACCCAATGGCCGCAAAGGCTGGCGTCTCAGATACGTCAAACCTGATGGCCGCGAAGGACTGACCTCATTCGGCAACTACCCCATCGTTGGCCTCGCGAATGCTCGCCGCAAGCGCTTGGAGGTCAAGCGAATGCTGGCGGATGGCATTGACCCTATAGGAGCCAAGAACCAAGCCAAGACGGACGCTCTGATCAAAGGCCGCACCTTTGAAAGCGTTGCCCTCGGCTGGCACACGGAAATGTCAGCCAAGTGGGCACCGGACTATTCCAAGACAGTGATGAGTCGTCTCAAAACTCACCTCTTCCCGCTGATCGGCACCCGCGCCATTGTCGACCTTGATACCCACGACCTTATGCGGCCCCTGGACGCGATTAAGAAGCGCGGAACGATAGACATTGCTTTAAGGGTACAAAACTACCTGCAGAGCATCATGCGCGAGGCAAAGCGCCTCCGGCTTATCACCGTAAACCCTGCTTACGACCTCGTAGGCTCGATCAAAGCCTCGCGGGTCGTCCACCGCCCCGCCTTATCCTTATCGCGCTTACCTGAGTTGCAGGAACGGATCGACACCTATAAAGGCCGCGCACTTACCCGGCTGACGGTCTTGCTGTCGCTGCACGTGTTTGTCCGCTCCAGCGAGCTGCGCTTCGCCCGCTGGAGCGAGTTCGACCTCAAACGTGGCGTCTGGGAAATACCCGACACGCGACCAGCGTTGGAAGGCGTACCCTTTTCCACAAGGGGTACGAAGATGGCAGGCGATATCCATCTTGTACCCTTATCGCCGCAAACGGTCGCCCTGCTCGAGCAGATCCACGCCCTCACCGGCAAATTTGATTTGGTGTTCGCAGGCGATACCAAGTCTTGGAAACCGATGTCCGAAAACACAGTGAACAGCGCACTTCGGAAGATGGGGTACGACACCAAAACCGAGGTCTGCGGGCATGGGTTTCGGTCGATGGCCTGCAGCGCGCTGATTGAATCAGGACTGTGGTCCGAGACCGCCATTGAAAAGCAGATGAGCCACAAAGAGCGGAACAACGTCCGCGCCGCTTACATCCACAAGGCCGAGTTCATCGAGGAGCGCAGGCTGATCATGAATTGGTGGAGTCGCTACCTTGAGGCTAATCAGCAGAAGCATGTCAGCCCACGCGAATTCGCCAATCAGGCGGGGGCGAATGTCACTCGATTAAAAGCAAAACGTGGCGCAACTGAGTAAGCGCTCGGTTCTCATACCTCAGTGATCCGCTTGTCCACGCGGGTCCATCCAAACAGGGCTGCAAAGCCGCCCTGCTTGGATGGACCTCACTAAAGCCCACGCAATTGTCTGTGGAAAACCACGGTTTTCCATTAGTGGATAATTTCATAAACAGCCGCAGAACTCCCAAAAACTCGAGCCTTGACCCAAATTCTCCACAGGCGTAGAAAAGATCGGGCAAAGCGCTGTCGTTGACAGCAACCCAGGTAGCCAGAACCTTTAAGGCTACGCCATACCGTGGTGGTTCTCCCAAAG
The DNA here is from genome assembly GCF_003852295.1 of Pseudomonas sp. R11-23-07. Classification (NCBI taxonomy): domain Bacteria; kingdom Pseudomonadati; phylum Pseudomonadota; class Gammaproteobacteria; order Pseudomonadales; family Pseudomonadaceae; genus Pseudomonas; species Pseudomonas sp. R11-23-07. The sequence goes on along the minus strand of NZ_CP027761.1, from coordinate 3,706,285 downwards.
TGCGATTAGCATCCGGCGGCTCGCACGGTCACAGCGATGTGACGGATGCCTACTTTTACCAGCGTGCCCACTGCGGCAACTCATTCCCTTTCATAGCTGCCCTGCAGCAACCTATCCGCTTGGCCATTTCCTTGCGCCAACCTGCGCCCGTCTCTTTTTCCCGGAAAGAGACGGGCGCTCCTACCGCTGCTGCAGCCATGTCGTACAAGGCGTTGCCGCAACTATCTTCGTGACAATCGGCGTGACAAACACCGAAGTCACCAGCAACAGCGATGCAGATGATGGTGCCGCAGCCCACGGAATGGACTGCACCTGACTGACAGCCAGGCATGCCCCGGTCATCGCTTCACTGCCTTCACCCGACTCAGGATCTCCCGGCGCTGGTCTCGTCAGTTAGCGCAGCCTCCACCCGCCCACCTCTTCGGAGGTGTTCAGGAGGCCAGATCATGAGATGCCCAAGCTCCCAGTCGTAAGGAGCCGTCAGTCCCGCGTGAGTGGACAACCCTCACAGGTCGCAGGGGCCTTGATCCCTGATAACACTCAACATTCGTGGCGGGATGACGTGGGGATGGTTTTAAAGGTTTGGCTTCGAGAGGAGTTTGATCATGGGATTAGTGGGTAGGCGCGAGACGCCGTTTTCGGCGATTTATGTGCGGCAGATAATCAATGGCCAGGAAGTAGTGTTGCTGGATTATTTGGCGAACATCTTTCGCGTGGGCGGGGAGGATCAGTTGGCCAAGTACAATAAAAATCTTGGGTTCGCTTGATAATAAAAGCCGCTTGTGAAAGCGGCCTGTAAGGCTCAAATAAAACTATTCGGCAGAAATAAAGGGCTGCCATCCGCGAGCTGATCCTGTTTTATTGATGAACTATTGCAGTGATGTCACCCGTTATGGTGCAGCCAAACTCGTCCTGCAATCGGTACAGAGAAAGCCCACACCGTCTCCGAAGTATGTCGATGTACGAGTTAAAGTAACGCTCGTCGCGCGAATTTTCGTTCATCACGTCACGACAGGCACTGATCAAATCGCTACAGATGTCCCTGAGCCTGTTGTCGAGATCAATCTGTCGCAAGCATCGTTGGAGTCTGAGCTTGATCTGATTAATTGACTCGATTGCGTACTGCGGATTTTCCATAACATGCGGTTGAAACATGACACCACGGTGAGAAAGCGTATCGACCATGTCTTGCGCAACCTTGGTGTTAACACTATAGCGCCGCACCAATGGTAGCGGGCTACGGTGTGTTCTGACCAGCACTGACATCAGCTCTTCATGGTCACGCTTCCATTCGATAAGTACTTCCTTTTTATAGTCCGCGCCGTTGTTTTTATCGATCAGCGTGTGGCACCCAACGCAAAGCCACAGTCCATTTTCCGGGCTTTCAATCTGCGCTTTTCCGATAGCTTCGTAGCGTGCTGCGCCAGGTTTTTCACCGACTATGTGAGCTGCCTCTCCTTTCTTCAAACTGAGCAGTGGGTCAGAGGTTGCTGGTCCAATCGTGAGTACGTTGCACGTTGGGTTATTGCAGATGTACCCCGAACGATAGGCTATGAGTGTTGCGGTTTTTACTAAAAACGCCATGGGATTTCCTGATAGTGTTGGTTCGAAAACTTTTATCAGAAATTCGGGAGTACAGCGGCGCAATTTCTGAACTTTCTATGCTGGCGTCGTCGGATGCACGCTTTGGGCTCCACCTTTCCTAGCCGGCAAGTAAAGCCGACGAGCGACTCGTGGAGGATTGCTCTTGGTCAAGAATGTGAGATTGATATGCAAGGGACTTTGGAACATTTCCGATCGACGCTGGGTAGTGTTGGGTGGTTCATACCACCATACATACGCCTCGGTTTTTTGAGTACTGTGTGTACGAATATCAATAAGAAAGGTAAGTCATTTACTCAAAATGATCTGGAAGATGTGCTAGCGCTCGCGTACTCCCCAGTCAATTTAGCGGCCATGGTCACAGAGCGATACCCAATCACCCCATTCGTTCAGGACTACAAGGTAATCATTTCTGAGGCAGTTCAAGCTCATTTCATGGGGCTTGATCACATCGCGGTGGCTGGCTTGATGCCGGTGATCGAGGGTGCTGCCAAAAGGATCGCAGCCGATCGTGGGGTGCACTTTGGAAATATTCGGCCCGGATTCAAAGCGCTTGCTGATGATTGCAAAAAAGACGCCATTCAGAACGACAAAGGCGCAGTGGGCGAACTGGCTTCAATGATGGATTCCTTCTCGGACTTTACTGAAGGGAATATGTACATTGGGTCAGAAAAATATCCGCACCCCGATATGACAAACCGACACGGAATTCTTCATGGCGCGTACGCCGACGAAGACTATGGAAAGCCAATCAACTTCTACAAGTCCATCGCCGCAATCGATTTTTTGTGCCTGATCTCAGCGTTCAAGGCCCATGTATCCTGGATGTCTCCTAACTCTACTACCGAGTCGAGCAACCTTGCGCGTTTCTACTTTGCGTGCCAGGTTCTATCCAAGCAAAATCCACTGAAAAAGAATCCAACATAACTGTTCAGAACTTCTACACTCGACTAGACGTTTGCATTCGAATTGACCCACTTTTCCAATTAATCAATGTCAACGACGCCACAGGAAGCCATAAATGCGCGATCGGCTTGAGGGCGTGAAAGAAAGGCTGGTCACAAACGGCTGGGCTGTAGTCACTGCCCCCGGCTCAGCAGTGGAAACCCTTCAGGATCAGGTTTTCGATATAGCCCAGCAACTGGGATCGCCTAGGGCCAACCGCAAGGGAGGCGATCTGGTAGATCATCTTCGACCCACCAATGCCAGCACAGCTAAACCTAGATCCTTAAGTGCGCTTTATGGTACTGGATCATTTCCGTGGCACACCGATGGCGCACACTGGCCGGTTCCCCCTCGTTACTTGGTCTTAGCCTGCGCGCAAGCTTCAGCAAACACGGCAGCAACCATCATCTGGGATGCCCGTCAATGCCTTGCGCTGAATAGCGACGCGGCCCGGCAAGCAAATTTCAGGGTGTCCAATGGCGCCAACAGTTTCTACGCGACGGTCACAAGTCCACTACAGTCGTACTACCGCTTTGATCCGGGCTGTATGTTTCCTCTGGACTCAACCGCGCAGCGCCTGCAGGAAACGGTAGAGGAAGAAGGAACCTCGGTCTCAGACGAAATTGCATGGGCGCCTGGGCTAATCGCAGTAATCGACAATTGGCGATGCCTGCATCGGCGAGCGAATGCCGAGCAAGACTCTTCCCGCTATCTTCTTCGCACAACGGTAATGGAGTGACGATGAGCGACATGGAAAAGATGGATAAGCACTCGAAATCGACGCCGGGCAAACACGAGCCTGTGACGCTATCCGCAGGCGCGCTTTTTGCGAAGTCTCGAGTTTTCGCACATCGTGCGCTGAAAGCCAAAGATGGTGCGGATAATGACGTTTTCCAGATGTGGGCGGCCTTGGCTTTGGAGCTGTTAGCAAAGGCGTCGCTAGCAAAAATTCATCCCAGCCTTGTCGTCGATGCCGTCAATCCAAACAGCCTTCTTGAAGCGTGCGGATTCAATACCAACACAGTAGTAAGAACGGTTGATGCTAACGTCGTTTTTGCCCGGCTCAAGCATACAGTTCCGAATTTCGGCACACCCAATGCTGAGGCTTGCAAGCGCATATCAGCTCGCCGAAATGCCGAACTTCATTCCGGTCACGCAGCATTTTCCGGGATGCCGTTGGACGCGTGGGAAGGCGAATTCTGGAGCGCCGCGCAGCTTATCTTAATCTCAATGGGTCTGGATCTAGAGGCTTGGGTAGGCGCTGAGTCCCAAATTCCTTTGGAATTGCTACGACACTTTCGTGACATTAAGGCTCAGGCTGCGCGACATAGAATTGCCGATGCGAAGGCGACGTTTGTCAAAGACCACACCAAAAAAGACCAGGAGGCACTTCAGATTGCGGCAAGAAGCTTTAACAGCGTCTCTTACCTCGAAAACTTCCGTTATTCCTTGGATCACCACTGGGAGCAAACCTGCCCTGCGTGTACCTGCACAGGCTTCCTAGGGGGCGATCGGGCAGATGAGGAAGTGATTGATCAAGACTTTGGTTCAGGCTACGAGACGGTCAATGAGTTCTACTCCCCTATGGAGTTCTACTGCCCAACCTGCCAACTACACCTCGAGGGCGAGGACGCATTGGACGAAGCTGGTCTTTCCGACGAGTACTCCGAAGAAAGCGAACGAGAAATGGAGTACGAGCCGGAATATGGAAATGATTGATCGGCTTCACGTGCGCTTTATTAAAAAATCTCGATAGCTCAGCGAGCTTTTCTTAAAGCTCGCTATTTACCTTTTGGCCAATCCAAATCCCTAAGCTTAAGGATTTCGTTGACGACAGCCTTGGAGAAAGCGAAATAAATTCTACTGCGCGTACTATCTATCGCGACTTGCAACTTCATACTTCCGTTAATAAAGCTAGGTGCTAGGCCGTTAATGAGCCTATCCAGACGTTCCACGTCCTCTATCTCAGGTCCTTCTATAACCAAGATGGACGGGTCTATTGCGGCTCGCTCTGGAACAGAATCTATCTCAAAAGATGCCTGTTTTTGCATCTGTGCCAAGCTCGTCAAAATGGTTTCGATAGCTCCTTTTAGATAAGAAAGGTCATCGGGTGTGAGTTTCGTTTCGGCATTACTTTCTCGAAATGCATCCTGTAAACATTGGCCTGCGTTGACCTTTAATAAGCTTTCTGCGTAATGATTGCTCGTATCTGAACCAAGGGCGCGCGGCGGCTCCATGAGCCCTGAGCAAAGTGGTGCAGCGGAAACTATTCCTTTAACCAAATCGTTTCTATTACGCTCGTACATTTCAAGTTTTACCTTTGCAAGCGCAACAGTTGCAGCCTCAAGCTTCGTATTGGTGGCGCTTAGCTCTGATTCACGACGTGCAATGCTTTCCTCTAAAGCCGCTGTTTTGTACAGAGGTATCACCGTAAAATAAAGCGCACCTATGGTGAGCGCAAAAAGACCGAACTGAGAGATGTGGCTCAGCCGAGAAAGCCAAACATCCAGAGTGTTTGGGTGATTGTTTTGATTCGTGTGATTCTTGGGGGAATCAGACCTTTCTTCAATAGACCGTTTTTTTTGCAGGCGTTGCATGCGTATCACTCTCAAAAAAGGTATTGGGAGGCAACTGCATTGCAGATGGCTGTTTAGCATGATTAGCCAGAACTACAAGGCGGTCGCCATCCTCATTAAAAGCATCCCCTGGTTCTCTCCGTGAGTTTATTCAGGAGGCGAGTTCGGGCCGATCAGAGTAAAACCACTTTCCTGGAGCTCCTGTAACTCAACCATGGAGAGAGGCGTTTTTGCACGATCATAAAATGCACTAAAAAGATCGGCAAAAGCGGTTGGCCGTGGGTCCTGATCTAACCAGTATTCGAACTCATCTATACTGAGTACCAATAAGTGGGTGTGCTGCGAAAGTGGCTCAGGCATCAGACTGACAATTATATAATCCCAGGCTCCTGAGATAGGGTAACTTGAAGAACTACCTTTGAGATGATCGATTCTACGCTGAACTTTCTTTTCCCAGTCTCGGGTACGCTTTACATGGTCTTCAACAGCATCTGGCGCTCTAAAATAAACAGGAAGGGGTAATGAATGGCCCTTGCCTTCAACCAATACAGTGTGCCCCGTTTTTGGGTGGCGCAAAATTAGGTCAATGTCTCCTATATCGTACCTGCCTTCTTTCAAATCAAGTTCCCGTTCAAACTCTTCATAACCAGCGCCCGCTGCTACCATCGCCACCTTATCGATGAACTGGGCTGATCTGTGCTCCATGTACTTAGCCTTGGCTACAGGGCTTTCTAGCAAGGTGAAATGCGTATTGCCCAAGACACTATCGAAGATTAGCTCAGGGCTGAAAATGGCAAAGCCTTCACCAAATAAGAAAGGGCGCCTGGATAAATAATGGAATCGCAGTTCAGTGTCGCTGAAAGCAGTTCCGTCAAAAGTATGACTACGCAAGTAGGTTACGAACTCTGGACTGAAAGCAGCTTCCAACTCGGAGTCTGTAAACAACATCGCGTTCGCAATGGCGATGAAAGACTCCGCATGCGTTAGATCTATTCCGCCATCTTCATGGAGACCGCATCTACCTTCAGCCTCCTGAAGACGCGCAACAAGCGCAGAATGTAGTTCAAGCATCCCTTCACAATAGACCTCCAGGGTGACCCCCGTGGCGGTTGCAAACAAATCTGCGACGTCTGAGTAATCGTCATGAAGCTTTTTCATCAGGTCAATTATTGGAACGGTACCGTCGTTTCCTCCTGATGCAGACTCAACCCGCAATCCGTAATGTAAGTACTCTGTACGCCGCGGATCATCAAGGCCGGCGGCAAAGTCGATCATACAGTTCTGGCCACGGTCCCCTACAAGGCGCACGTTCGCAAAGTGCAGAACAATTTCGGTTTCGAACTTGGTATTTATATGCCGCGTATATTGGGAAATGGTCATAACACGCTCGTTGTCAAACCCATCAAGAGGTTTGTCCGCAGAGGTGTCATCACACCATTGTCCGTGCTTTGCTAGCAATGCGATCGCGTATTTCAGGGACTCAGTGCCCAGATCCAAGGCAACCTGTTCCGCGTGACTCAATGTCTCTGATGCACCGGGAACAGGCATGCTGAGCATCCGGGTGACTCTCAGCAAATAGCACAATCGTAAAAGATCCCAAAGGCCGCAGCCGGCCGCTACATCTGCGGTCAAAGCAATATCTTTGCTGAGCTCAGATCGAAGCTTACCGATTGCTTGAACTCGGAGGATTTCAGTTGTTGCGGCATCAGCGGCAATCATTATTCGTCCATGTGAATTGGTTCAGACAAAGTATATCCGTGTCCGAAAAGTTTCCTGAAGAAGATCGCTGCCGACAGCGAGTAAATGACTCACGCTCATGGCCCCTTTAACCGTGTTGTATCGACCGGTTGAATCCACAGCCAAAGCAGTCTCTCCGATGTGTTTTCCTCATCCACCACAGTAAAGAATTCACATAAAATACGGGTTTTATTAGGATAAACATAGGGATAGAAATTTTAGACATCAGAATAATTTCATTGTAAAACAGTTGCTTATTTTTCTATTCGAGTCCAGGTCGTGAGCCAGATAGAGAAAAGCCTGCAGAGATGCAGGCTTTTTTTTGTCCGGGATTTGACCCGGCAACAGCGTGGTATTAACGAGCACTACGCTGCAGGAAGCGATGCTCGAAACTCAACCGTCAGGTGACTGACTTCATGAACAGGCTTCAGCCGTTCCCGAATGTTATCTGCATTGATTGTAGTGTCACCGAGAACACTGACAATCGCAGCGTGGGCTTGCGGACCGACCCGCCACACGTGCAGGTCGGTAATTTTGGCGTCGCCAGGTTGTTCAACCAGCTCGCGAATTTCCTCTGCAACATGCTCGTCGGTTTGATCAAGTAGAACACCCGCAGATGCGCCCATCAGGCTCCAGGCCCACCGTGCGATGACTATCGCGCCAACGATACCCATGGCCGGATCAAGCCAGACCCATCCGAGGTAGCGGCCAGCGAGCAGGGCAGCGATGGCAAGAACAGACGTCAGGGCATCCGCGATCACATGGACGTACGCTGACCTGAGGTTGTTATCACCTGCGTGATGACTATGGTCGTGATGGTCATGGTCATGGCTGTGACCGTGGCCGAGCAAGAGCGCGCTCACTATGTTGACCATCAGGCCAACGACGGCAATCAGCGTCGCCGTTCCGAACTGGACGTCGGTAGGCTGGAGCAGGCGGATGACCGATTCAGCGCCAATTCCCAGGGCGACCAATCCCAGAATAAGCGCTGACGCAAAGCCACCCAGATCACCAACTTTGCCGGTGCCAAAACTGAATCGAGTGCTGGAGGCATTACGCTTGGCATATGCATACGCCACCGCTGCGATTCCCAGCGCTCCCGCATGGGTCGCCATATGAAACCCGTCGGCCAGCAGCGCCATGGACCCAGTGATGTACCCAGCAGCAATCTCACCGACCATCATCACAACCGTCAGTAGCACCACCCAGAGGGTGCGCTTTGCATTCTCATCATGTGCCGCGCCGAGATATACGTGCTCGTGCGTGAAGCCAGTGTTGCCGTTCATGAAATTTGCGCCTGCGTTCGTCATTTGGAATAACGTCGAATGGCTACCAGAAGCTCTTCGACGCCTTTGGCGCGCTCTTCGTCGCTCAGTGCCGGATCAGCAACATGCTCCCTGGCGTGATTTTCGATGATTTCGTCCATCAGGCCGTTGATGGCCCCGCGCGTGGCGGCCACAAGGTGGAGCGTTTTGGCACAGTCATGATCTGACTCCAGCGCCCGTTCTACCGCTTGGATCTGGCCTGCAATGCGCTTCACGCGCTTGAGCAGATCGTCTTTGTTCGATGCCAGATGGCCCATGGTATACCCCCCCTACCTATGCCGAGAATTGCATACCCGCCCCCCCTATGCAAGACAGCGGTGCTTAAGCAGGGTTGCGAAAGCGTTGGGTCGCGCAGTAGGCATGCCAGCAATGCGCCGCCTACCTGCAACCGCTCTGGGTTTATACTGGCCACCTTCAAACACATTGAGGTCCCCATGAGCACTCCCCTTTCCCTGACCCCGGCGCGCAAGCCGTTCGCGCCATTGGTGGCCTTTATCGTCCTGGTGGCGGGCGCCGTATTCCTGCAAAACACAGTGGGTGTGCGCCAGGTGTTGTTGCTGGTCGTCGGCGCCGCATTGGGCTTGACGCTGTACCACGCCGCCTTTGGTTTTACCTCGGCCTGGCGCGTGTTTATCAATGATCGGCGCGGCGCCGGCTTGCGCGCGCAGATGGTGATGCTGGCGGTGGCGGTGTTGTTGTTCTTCCCGGCGCTGGGCGCGGGCACCTTGTTCGGCCAGCCGGTGGTCGGGCTGGTGGCGCCGGCCGGGGTGTCAGTGGTATTCGGCGCGTTTATCTTCGGCATCGGCATGCAGCTGGGCGGCGGTTGCGCGTCGGGTACCCTGTTCACCGTGGGCGGTGGTAATGCGCGCATGCTGGTGACTCTGCTGTTTTTTATCTGCGGATCGTTGATCGCTACGCACCACGTCGACTGGTGGTTTGCCTTGCCGTCGTTCCCGCCCGTTTCAATCGTCAAAAGTTTCGGCGTATTGCCGGCGTTGCTCCTGAGCCTGGCTGTGTTCGCGCTCATTGCGCTGGTGACCGTGCGCCTGGAGAAGGGCCGCCATGGCCAACTCGAAGCCGGCGTGAAAAGCGAACATCGGGGGCTGCGTCGCTTCCTGCGCGGGCCGTGGCCGTTGGTGTGGGGGGCGATTGGCTTGGCCTTGCTCAACTACGCCACGCTGGCGTTGGCCGGGCGGCCATGGGGCATTACTTCAGCGTTCGCGCTGTGGGGCGCCAAGGTGGCGAGCGGGCTGGGGGTGGACGTGGCCAGTTGGGCGTTCTGGCAGGTGCCGGGCAATGCCAAGGCCCTGGCCGCACCGGTTTGGGAAGACATCACCAGCGTCATGGACATCGGCATTATTCTTGGCGCGCTGTTGGCCGCCGGCCTGGCCGGGCGTTTCGCGCCGAGCTTGAAGATCCCGGCGCGCTCGTTGATCGCGGCGGTCATCGGCGGCTTGCTGCTCGGGTATGGTTCGCGCCTGGCGTACGGCTGCAACATTGGCGCCTACTTCAGCGGCATTGCCTCGGGGAGCCTGCATGGTTGGCTGTGGCTGGTGGCGGCGTTTATCGGCAATAGCGTGGGCGTACGCCTGCGACCGTTTTTCTTCGCCGGCGAACGGCCTCAGGTCGCCTTGAGTGGTTGCTGAACGAGCGGTTCATAGTCGCCTGGCTGGCAGCTGCCGGCCATGGCATCCACTGACATGTCCGAATCGGTCCTGAACCGGTCCGCCTTGCGCCTGTTGTGCATCCGGCAGGGTCTTTACCATGGCTTGCAGCACTGCCTCCATACATAAGCCAAAAGGACCCGCCATGAACCGCAAAGCCCTGATCGTGATTGATGCCCAGCATTCATTCCGTCATTCATCCTACTGGTCCGAAAACGACCTGCCGAATTACCTGGCAAACCAGCAGGCCCTCATCGACGGCTGTGTTCAGCAGGGCATCCCGGTGGTACAAGTCTTTCATGTGGAAGACCAGGGGCACTTTTCGATGGCATCGGGTAACGTCAAGACATTGAGCGAGTTATCGATCGATCCGCAGCTGGTCATTCATAAGCACTACCACAGCGCCTTTGCCGGTACGTCGCTGGCCGCGCGCCTCACACAGATGGGCGTCACCACTTTGATCATCAGCGGCATTCGTACCGAACAGTGCTGTGAAACCACCACGCGGCAGGCGTCGGACAGTGGGTTTAGCGTCGACTTCGTCAGCGAGGCTACACTGACCTTCCCGATGACCCACGCACGCAGCGGCCGGGTGTATACCTCGGCGGAGATTCGCGAGCGTACGGAACTGGTGCTGGAGGATCGGTTTGCGCGCATCGTCACCGTCGCCCAGGCATTGGCGGGGTGAATCCATGAGCGTGCCGGTGCTGTTCGTGCTGTTGCCCAATGTGCTGATGCTCGACCTGGCGGGGCCTGCCGAAGTGCTGCGCCTGGCCGCGCAGGCCGACGACCCGGCGGCGGTGGATTTCGAGCTGCAGTACGTCAGCCCGGTGGAATCCCTGCACAGCTCCATCGGTTTGCCGTTAACCGGCCTGGCGCCCTTGCCGACCCGCTTGGCGCCGGGCACCCTGGTGGTGTTGGTCGGCTCCAGCATGAAGGTGGACAAAGCACGCCAGCAGGCCTTCGAATCCGCCAGCGACAGCCTGGTGCAATGGTTGCAGACGGTGTTTGCACCCTCAGCCGAGCGCTTGATATGCGTGTGCGCCGGTGCGCTGACTGCCGCCCGCGCCGGGCTGCTCGACGGGCGCCAATGCACCACGCACCACACGCTGTGCGCCACCCTTCAGGCTCTCGCGCCCAAGGCCCGGGTCCTGGAAAACCGGCTGTACGTCACCGATGGTCGGGTCAGTTGCAGCGCCGGGATCACCGCCGGTATCGATATGATGCTGCACCTGGTCGCCGAGCGTGCCGGGCCAAGGCTGGCGTGCGCCGTCGCGCGGGACATGGTGGTGTACCTGCGTCGCAGCGGCACCGACCCGCAGTTATCGCCGTGGATAGCCGGTCGTAATCACCTGCACCCGGCAGTCCATCGTGTACAAGACGCCATTGCCGCCGCCCCCTGCGACGCCTGGACTGTCACCCGCATGGCGGACCTGGCCTGCACCGGCAGCCGCCATCTGGCGCGCCTGTTCCACGAGCATGTCGGCATCAGCCCGCTGGATTACCTGCACCGTCTGCGCCTGGCCGTGGCTCGCAAGCTGCTGGTGGAGTCGAGCCTGGACATCGAAACCGTCGCCGAACGCGCAGGCTTTGGTTCGGCGCGCCATCTGCGGCGTATCTGGGGCAAATATGAAGCGGGCACGCCTTCAGCGATGCGCCTTATTCAGCCGGCGTCTCAGGGGGCGTAACCGACTCCTGGCCGGTCTCGGCCGCCAGCTTTAAACGGTCCGCCTTGCTGACGTATGTATCTTTGCTCTTCGGCGCCAGTTTGGCACTGGCCTTTTTGGCCTTGGCCTTGAAGAGCTGCTTGAGTTTTTTCTGGCGGTTCATGTGCGTTGGCCTGATGGGGGAGGGCGCGGATGATACCAGTTTGAAAACTGTGGCCGTGGTCCTGGATTGAAAGGCACCTGTCAAGGATGCGCTGTACCTGCGGCGATGGAGCAAGCGCCTTCGCCACAGATTAATGTGCGAGGAACTTGCTGATCAGCGTGACCACCTGCTGCTGGATCGCCGCCCGAGGCCGCCCGCCCGCGCCATCCTGGCAAATGATGCCGTCGCCAGGCGCATCCTCGTCGAGCATTGCCGCTGCGCCGGGTTTGCACTGCGCCATAAAGCTGAAGTGGCTCGCATCGCTGATTTCCACGTATTGCGTTGACGCCTTGGGGAGCCGCTTGGCCAGGTCGGCGGACTCCAGTTGCGTAGGCAATTCCACGGATGGCACGCCAGCGGCGATTACCAGTACCGGCACTGGCAGCGCGGCCAGGCTTGCATCGGTAAAACCGCGCGACAGGCCAATGTCCAGGGACACCACCGCAGTGACGCGCTTGTCGCTCAAGGCAGCAGACAATTGAGCCTCGCCAGCCGGAGCACCGGCGGGGTTCATTTGCTGGTAGACGCTGCAACTGCTCAGTTGTGGATGGACGCCGCAATCCTTGGCGAAGCGCGCGGGATCAAAACGCGCACCGGCGCTTTCCAGCACGGTCCAGCCGCCGAGGGAGTGACCTGCCAGTGCAATGCGGCTTTGCGCCACGGCGCCGAACTGCTCGGGCTGTGCAAGCACCGAGTCAATGACACGACTCAGGTCTTCGGGCCGCTGCCACAATCGTGCGGCTGCGGCGGGGCTGCGATCTTTGGTAGTGCTGCCCGGATGATTGACCGCCGCCACGATATAACCCTGACGGGCCAACGCACTGCCCAGCCACGCCTGATTGCCCCAATTGCCACGATAGCCGTGGGAAAGCACCACCAGCGGGTGTTCGCCGTTGGTCGGCGGTGCGTCGGGTACGGCGAGGGTGCCGTAGAAAACCATGTCGTCTCGGATCAGCCGTGGCGTGGCTTCGGTTATCGCGGGATACCAGACCACTAATTCCAGCGGGCGCAGGTTGTGTACATCGGACAGCGTGACGGTTTTGAAGCCGACAGGGTAGTCGTTGGCGAATGCGTGGCCGGTCAGGCAAATCAGGAACAGGGCGGCGAGGGCGGTTTTCACTGTTTTTATCGTCCTTGAAGTGAGGGCGCAGCATGAACTGGAACAGGCAGTTTTGGTAGGCGCGCAGACCTTTTACCGCCGAACGCTTTACGGATCATCCTGAACAAGGAAAGCCGCCTGCTGCTCAATCGTAAGCGAACTGGTCAACCAACCCCAGACGTGGAACATGGCTGTTGGGTAGCAATATCGCGCCGGGAGCGATGACTGCATTTGCGCCAATCTTGCAGCCGTCGCCCACCAGGGCACCGAATTTGTTCACGCCTGTCTCTATCACGCCGGTTGCATGGCGGATCCTGATCGCCGCGCCATCCAGTTCGTTACGATAATTGGCGATGATTGCGCCGGCCTCGATATTCACGCCTTCGCCAATCAGTGAGTCGCCGACAAAATTGAAGTGCGCCAACTTGCTGCCCCCCAGCATGAAGGTGCTTTTCAATTCGCAGCTGGGCCCCACGATGCAATGGCTGCCCAGATAAACCCCGCCCCGCAGGTACGCACCCGCCGCCACGAATGAGCCTTCGCCGATGATAATCGGGCCCTTCAGCACAGCGCCTTCTTCGACGATGGCGCTTTCATGGATGGCGCAGTCACCGTGGCGGCGAAAGCCTGGGCCAAGGCGCGAAAGCAGGGCTAGCACCTGGTTTTCGCAGTCTTGGGATACCTGCCAGGCGGTTGGGGGAGTCAGGCCGAGTGAGGGCCATTGGGTAATGAAGGTGCTGATGTTGGGTGAACTCATGGAAAGCCTCCGGTTCGGGCTGCGAGCGTCAGGACAGAATAATGCGAGCCAGGTGACTTTTTACAGGGGTTGGCCTCCGCCGATCCAAATGTGGGAGGGGGCTTGCTCCCGATGGCGGTGTGTCAGTCAGCCATTTTTTAACTGATAGACCGCCATCGGGAGCAAGCCCCCTCCCACATTGGATGTGTGCTGTGTCAGCGGGCGATCAGGGCGCCACGCCGGGGCGCCGTTGTTTGATCGGCCGCTTTAAACGCGGGGGAAACAGGTGCTAATAGTATCGATCGGCCGCTCGGGCGGGTGCTGGACTAGGGTTTTGCTTGCGGCTTTCATCGCAATTAAAAATTCACTGGCATCAACAGGGAGTAGCCAGTAGGCTACATGTGGCTTTGTGATCAATACGATTGGCAGGACGCCCGAGTTCGATACATGGCTCGACGGTATGAAGGATGTTTGGGGGAAAGCAGCGGTGCTGACCCGTCTCGACCGCGCCGAAGAGAACAATTTTGGCGACTGTGCGCCTGTCGGCGACGGCCTGAGCGAAATGCGTGTATTTGTCGGGCCAGGCTACAGGATTTATTTTGTACGCACGGGCATCACCGCTTACTTGATGTTATGGGGAAGCGATAAAACCGACCAGAAAAGAGGAATCAAGCGGGCAAAAGAGATCCTCGATGCCCTGAGAGGTGGATGAAATGAGCAAATCGAAATTCAAACCCGAGGACATGCCGATCCTCGATCTGGATACATCCGGTACCCGTGTCTACGAAGCTTCACGCTTCCTCGACAATCCGCAGGCTATCAGCGCTTATCTGGCGCAGAGCATGAAGTCTCAGGACCCGCACGTCCTCATGAAGGCCCTTGCCGAGGTGGCCAAGGCCCAGGGCGTGAACAAGGTGGCCGAGGCGGCGGGGGTTAATCGGGAGAGTCTTTATAAAACCCTCAAAGGCGGCTCCAAAACGCGCTATGAGACGATCCAGAAGTTGATGGTGGCACTCGGAGTGGAGCTGACGGTGCAGCCGATTGCGAGCAAGCAAGCGCCTGGGGCAAAGCCGGCGACGGCCGGCCAATAATCGACCATGACACTGAAGACAGTGGCCGGCTTTGCCTCGAGGTCTCACCGCACCAGGCAAGGTCGCTTGTTGTTGAAGCTCCAACCTGGAATCAGGTACTGCATCGCCACGCTGTCGTCCCGCGCGCCCAGCCCCATGCCTTTGTATAACTCATGGGCCTTGGCCACGGCATCCATGTCGATATCCACCCCAAGGCCCGCCTTGGCCGGCACTTTTACGTAGCCGCCCTCAATCTGCAGGGGCGCCTTGGTCAGGCGCTGGCCGTCCTGCCAGATCCAGTGGGTGTCGATGGCGGTGATCTCGCCGGGTGCGGCGGCGGCCACCTGGGTGAACATGGCCAGGGAAATATCGAAATGGTTGTTGGAATGCGAACCCCAGGTCAGGCCCCACTCGTTGCACAGTTGCGCTACCCGCACCGAGCCCTGCATCGTCCAGAAGTGCGGGTCGGCGAGGGGAATGTCCACCGATTGCAGCTGGATCGCATGGCCCATTTCACGCCAGTCGGTGGCGATCATGTTGGTGGCGGTTTTCAGGCCTGTGGCGCGGCGGAACTCGGCCATGACTTCGCGGCCCGAGTAACCGTTTTCCGCACCGCAGGGGTCTTCGGCATAGGCGAGTACGTGATGCTGGTCACGGCACAGGCGGATCGCCTCCTTGAGTGACCAGGCGCCGTTGGGGTCGAGGGTGATACGCGCATCGGGGAAGCGTTCGGCCAGGGCCGTAACGGCTTCGATTTCTGCATCGCCACTCAGCACGCCGCCCTTGAGCTTGAAGTCGTTGAAGCCGTATTTGGCTTTGGCGGCTTCGGCCAGGCGTACCACGGCGTCGGCGGTCAGGGCTTTCTCGTGGCGCAGGCGGAACCAGTCGTCGTCGGCGTCGGCCTCGTTGCGATAGGCCAGGTCCGTTGCGCTGCGGTCACCGACGTAGAACAGATAACCGAGCATTTTTACCGCATCGCGTTGCTGGCCCTCTCCGAGCAGGGCCGCCACCGGAACTTCGAGGAATTGCCCGAGCAAGTCGAGCAGGGCAGCCTCCATCGCGGTAACGGCGTGAATGGTGATACGCAGATCAAAGGTTTGCAGCCCACGACCGGCCGCGTCCCGCGAGGCAAAGGTGGTGCGCATTTGATTGAGGATGCGCTGGTACTGCCCGATGGGCTGGCCGATCACCAGGCCGCGCGCGTCTTCCAGGGTTTCGCGGATGCGCTCGCCACCGGGCACTTCGCCTACGCCGGTGTTGCCGCAACTGTCCTTGAGAATGACGATATTGCGGGTGAAATAAGGGCCGTGGGCGCCGCTGAGGTTCAGCAGCATGCTGTCGTGGCCGGCGACCGGGATGACTTGGAAATGGGTGACAACAGGCGTGTTCATGGCAAAGTCCTTATACGCTCAAATAGATTTGCTGACGGCGGCGCCGGTTGGCGCAACGCTGGGCGACATCAAGCCGGCAGACGGTGACGTCTTGGCGAAAAACACCAGGATGGCCGCGAGCACAGAGGTGCCGGCCAGGCCGTAAAGCCCGCCCTGGATCGAGCCGGTGGTTTGTTCCAGGAAGCCAAAGGTGGTCGGTGCGACAAAGCCACCCAGGTTGCCGATGGAGTTGATCAGCGCGATCACCGCGGCGGCGATGCGCACGTCGAGGTAGCCCTGTGGGATCGGCCAGAACAGCGAAGAAGCGGATTTGAAACCGATGGCCGCAAAGCAGATCGCCACGAAGGCGAAGATCGGCCCGCCCGTGGTGGACATGAACATCCCGGCTGCCGCGATCAACAAGGCTGCCGCGACCCAGGCCTGCTGGAATTTGAACTTGCCCGACAGCGATGCGAAGGCGTACATGGCGATGATCGAGATCAGCCAGGGAATCGAGTTGAAGAACCCGACCTGCACATCGCTCAGGTCACCCATTTTCTTGATGATGCTCGGCAGCCAGAACGTCGCTGCGTAAATCGTCAGTTGGATGCAGAAATACAAGGCGCAGAACAGCATGATCTGACGGTCCTTGAGCAGTTTGCCGATGGTCGGTTTGACCGTGGTCAGGGCTTCGCGATCACGCTGTTCCTGATCGATGGCGCCCACCAGTGCGTCCTGTTCTTCGCGGCTCAGCCACTTGGCGTCATGGGGCTTGGAGTCCAGCCAGAACCAGACGAAGAAGCCCAGCGCCACCGAGGCCAGGCCTTCGATGGCGAACATCCATTGCCAGCCGTGAAAGCCCAGGCCTTCGATCTGCAATAGCGCACCCGACAGCGGGCCGGAGATCAGTGACGCAACCGCCGAGCCACTGAGGAAAATCGCAATGGCTTTGCCGCGCTCCACGCCTGGCAACCAGCGGGTGAAGTAGTAGATCACGCCGGGAAAGAAGCCCGCTTCAGCCACGCCCAGCAAAAAGCGCAGGATGTAGAAGTGGGTTTCGTTCTGGATGAACGCCATCATCGTGGCGACGATGCCCCAGGTGAACATGATGCGGGTCAGCCAGATGCGCGCGCCGACTTTTTGCAGCAGCATGTTCGACGGCACTTCGAAGATCGCGTAGCCGATGAAGAACAGCCCGGCACCGAAGCCATAGGCCGCCGCGCCGATGCCCAGGTCGTGCTCCATGTGCGTGCGCACGAAGCCGATGTTGACCCGGTCGATGTAGTTGAGGATGAACATGATCACGAACAGTGGGAGCACATGGCCCTTCACTTTGCTCACGGCGCGGGTGAGCACCGAATCAGTTTCTGGTGTGGCAGATGCATAGCTTGAATTGTTCACAATTCAAAACTCCCCCTGATTTGTTTTTATGCGGGTTTGCGTGTCTTGTTGCCAGACATCATACAAGTTGTTTTTTGAAAACCGCAATGCGTTGGGATCTGTATTTATTCTTATAAAAGCGAAGAGCAGGCGTTCTTTTGGTTATGTAATAGATTTTTAATGGGTTTAAAAGCCTTGTAGCCGTCAGAATCCCCGGCAAAAAATCCCCGATACAGGAATGGAATTGATGTGTTTTAGGTTGGTTGTCATACAAGTTGGACGTTTCATGAATCAACCCAACGCCGCGCCTGAGCCCAGTGTTAAGCTCCCACCAGCCCAACCCCGTGGAACCTGGCAATGCCCATTGAAAACGCCCCCGCTGTGCGCAAACGCTCCACCAACCTGGCCCAGGGCGTGGTCCACGCACTGACCCAGCGCATCCTGCTCGGGCAGCTCAAACCCGGTGAAAAACTGCCGTCCGAATCCACCATCGTGCTTGAGCACGGGGTCAGCCGTACGGTGGTGCGCGAGGCCATCTCCAAGCTGCAAGCCTCTGGCCTGGTGGAGACGCGCCACGGCATCGGCACCTTCGTCCTGGCACAACACCCCCAGCAAGGCTTGCGCCTGCATGTGGACACGGTCGCCAGCGTGCGCAACATGCTGGAGCTGCGTCTGGGTCTGGAGGTGCAAGCCGTGGCGCTGGCCGCGCTGCGCCGTACCGACGAGCAACTGGCGCACATGCGTCAGGCGCTGGACGACTACCAGGCCTCCTTGGCCAACAACGACAGCTGCGTGGAAGAAGACAAGCGCTTTCACCAACTAATCGCCGAGGCCACCGGCAACACGTTTTTCAGCGAAATCATGCAGCACCTGGGCACTGCGATGATCCCCCGTGCCCTGGTGCTGGGCGCCGAGCGCGGCGGCGCGGATTTTGCCAAGCTGGGGCAACTGGCGAACCTGGAGCATGAGGCGATCTTCAATGCGCTCAAGCGCCAGGATCCGGATGCCGCGCGGGCGGCGATGGTGCTGCATTTGACCAATAGCCGGGATCGATTTTCCGGCGAATGACAAGGACTCTCTGTTGAACGAACACACATTGTCCATGCGCCTGGAGCGCGTGGCGGCATGGGTGCCGGTTGGCGCGCGCCTGGCTGATATCGGCTCGGACCATGCTTACCTGCCGGTGGCGCTGATGCGTCGTGGTGTGATTGCCCACGCTGTGGCGGGAGAGGTCGCGGCCACGCCCTTTCGCGCGGCCCAGCGCACCGTACACGCCAACGACCTGGAGCAGTGCATCCGCGTACGCCGGGCCGATGGTCTGGCAGCCATCGAACCGGACGACGCCATCACCGCTGTCAGCCTGTGCGGCATGGGCGGCGAGACGATCCGCGACATCCTCGACAGCGGTAAAGCGCGGTTGAGCGGCCGGGAACGCCTGATCCTGCAACCCAACGGCGGCGAGCAACCGTTGCGCCACTGGTTGATGGACAACGGCTACCGAATCCTGCACGAGGAGCTGCTGCATGAGAATCGCTTCTACTACGAAATCATCGTCGCCGAACGTAGCGGGCCGGTGAACTACACCGATGAGCAGCTGTACTTCGGGCCACTGCACCTGCAGGCGCGCACCCTGATGTTCGTGGCGAAATGGCAACGCCTGCTGCGCGAGAAACACAAGACGCTTGCCGGTTTCGAGAAGGCCAGGCAGTCGGTGCCGCAAGCAAAACGGCAAGAAATTGCCCAGCACATCCAATGGATTACCCATGTGCTGGGCTGAACGCCGCCGCGTACAGCGTAGCGCCCCCGAAACTTTTGTCCCCGGCGGTTACAGAGCGTGCCCGCCACTGAGTGCTTTTGCCCCATTTTCGCGCACCGCCGTCCCGTTTCGCGGTGCCATCACGCGTATCGCCAAGGTTTCAACCTGCGGCCCATATCTTGCTAATCAATGACATGGCATTTTGCCGTTAGTTATTTCACACGCTGTGAAGCTTGAGTTCGTTCAGGGGAGTTGCAGGGCATGCAAAGACTTTTATCACCGGGTATCCGCCTGCTTGGGCGGTTCGGTTTCGCGCGCAAGTTCCAGGTGCTGTTCTTCCTGTTCATGCTGCCGCTGGCCGGGAGCCTGTGGATGATCGGCCAGGATTACCGCGACAAGCTCGCGGTGATTTCCAGCGAACAGTCCGGTGTGCGCCAACTGTTGGCGCTGGACTCGCTCGATGTGCAACTGACCGCCCAACGCAACCTGGCCGCCCGCTGGAAAGCCCTGGACATCCTGCATACGCCAACCCCTGCCGCCCAGGCCGCAATGGACAAGGTGGACGCTGGCAGCCCAGTGATCCAGCAAGGCCTGCAAACCCTGGGCGACGCGCTCAGAACCCATAACGCCAGCGCCGATACCCTGGCGCGCTTCGACACCTTGCAGGTAGCGGTCAAGGGCATGGACACCCAGGCCCTGCGCACCGTCGGCTGGTGGCCGGATGGCTATGACCGCTTCACCGCGGCCCTGACCGCCATGCAATCGCTGCGCGAACAGATCACCCTGGACGCCGGCCTGATCCTCGATCCATGGCTGGAAACCTACCTGTTGATGCAGATTTCCAGCCAGCACACCCCGGACCTGATCGAGCGTATCGGGCGCACGGCCAGCGTCGGCCAATCCTCGATCGCCTCGGGCCAGTTCACCCTGCAAAGCCGTTTGCAGATGCGCGACCTGCGCGGCCGCATCGGAGATGCGCGCGACCAGTTGGTCAAGGCAGCCGGCGCGCTCAAAGCCAGGCAATACCCAGGCCTCGAGCCTTGGACGGTGCAGTACGAAACCAGCCTGCAACGCCTGGACAGCGAGCTGAAGACCCTGGACGAGGGCGTCTTCGGCGGCACCATCAAGCTCGACACCGCCGCGTTCAACCAAAGCGTTGACGCCATGCTCGCGGCCTTGGGCGCGTTGCGCAGCCAGTCGCTGCATTCGCTCGACGCGCGCTTGAGTTACTACCGTGAGCGCTCGCTGCAGCACTTCATCCCCGTGGCGGCGACGTTCAGCCTGCTGGCGCTGGCGGCGTTGTACCTGTTCGTCTGCCTGCAAGCGTCGATCCGCCGCAGCGCCAGCGGCATCACGACGCTGGCCGAGTCCTTGCGCGACGGCAACCTGCGCGTCGAAGTGGCGGTGGAGGGGCGCGACGAACTGGCCGCCATCAGCACGGCGCTCAACGTCGCCGTGGTGCAACTGCGCGCCAGCCTGCTCGGCGTCAATCATGAAACCCAGCAGCTGGGCGCCACCGTGCTCACCCTCAACGCGCAATCGGGCAGCACCCTCACCGAAGTCGAAGACCAGCAACACCAGATCAGCCAGATTGCCGCAGCCGCCACCCAGTTGGCCGCCACCTCCCTGGGCGTCGCCAAAAGTTGCGAGCAGGCTGCCGACAGCGCCCAGCAGACCCGGCGTATTGCCGAGGACAGCAGCCGCGACAGCCAGCGCACCACGGCCAGCATCCAGCAACTCAACCAGCGCCTGACCGACACCGCCAACGCGCTGGAACAAGTCAGCCAGCAGGGCCAGCAGATTCAATCGGTGGTCGACACCATTCGCGGGATCGCCGAGCAGACCAACCTGCTGGCCCTCAATGCCGCCATCGAAGCTGCCCGCGCCGGCGAGCAAGGTCGCGGATTCGCCGTGGTCGCCGATGAGGTGCGCAGCCTGTCGCAACGCACCCAGGCGTCCACCGCGCAGATCGCCAGCACCGTGGACAGCTTGCGCGCCACGGTCAGCCAGGCCGTCAGCCTGATGGGCGCCGCCTGCAACCAGGCGCTCAGTGACGCCGAATCCGTCACCGGCCTGGGCACGCGCCTCGGCGAAATCGCCGGTGCCGTGCAGAACGTCACCGACACCCTTGCGCAAATCGCCGCCGCCGTGGAAGAACAGGCCACAACGGCCGACGAGGTGAGCGGCAATATCCAGCAGGTGGACCAGGCGGCCGGGCGCTTGCTCGACGGCGCGCGGGCGGTCAATCAGGCCGCCGACAGCCTGAGCAAGGGCAGCCGGGCGTTGAGTGCTAACACGGCGCGGTTTCGATTGGACTGAGCGCCCATTCAGGGCACTCTGCCGCTGCCGCGTAGTCTTCTCCTTAACCCTAACGGAGCTGCCCCCTATGATTACCGTTCACCACCTCAACAATTCGCGCTCCCAGCGCATCCTCTGGTTGCTCGAAGAGCTGGGCCTGCCCTACGAGATCAAGCGCTACCAGCGCGACCCGAAAACCAACCTCGCGCCTCCCGAGCTCAAGGCCATTCACCCGCTGGGCAAATCGCCGGTGATCGAGGACGGCTCCCGTGTACTGATTGAATCGGCCGCCATCATCGACTACCTGATCCGCCGCCACGGCAACGGCCAACTGCAGCCCGATCCGGCCAGCGCCAGCTACGATCAATACGTGCAGTGGCTGCATTTTGCCGAGGGCTCGGCCATGCTGCCGTTGATGCTCAACCTCTACGTCGGGCGCCTGGGTGAAGCCGGCGCACCGCTGCATCCGCGCATTGAATCGGAGCTGGCCAACTACCTCGGCTACCTGAATGACGTGCTCGGGCAAACCCCGTACCTGGTGGGTGACGAGCTGACCGGTGCGGACATCCAGATGAGCTTTATCGGCGAGATTGCCAAGGCGCAGGGCAAGCTGCAGGCATACCCGAACCTGGCGGCATGGGTAGACAAGCTCCAGCAACGACCGGCTTATCGCAAGGCAGTGGAGCAGGGCGGTGAGTATGCGTTCGCCAAATAGAGGCGCATGAAGGACCGCTGAACCTTTGCGCCAGGCAGCGCTCACTTAACCAGTGGCGCTGTCTTCTGGTCGAAAGGAATCTGCATGCATCCCATCTCGTCACCCCTCCCCGTAGAACGCGAACTCAGCCTGCGGGCAGTCATCACCGGGGTCCTGCTCGGCATCCTGCTGACCCCGTCCAATGTGTACGCGGGCCTCAAAATCGGCTGGTCGTTCAACATGTCGATCATCGCGTTGCTGATTGGCTATGCGGTCTGGCAAGGCCTGGCCAAGCGCTCTGCTGCGGCGGTGCCGTGGACGCTGCACGAAAGCAACATCAACCAGACCGTCGCCTCGGCCGCCGCGTCGATCATTTCCGGCGGGCTGGTCGCGCCCATCCCGGCTTACACCTTGCTCACGGGCAACCAGCTGGAGGCAATCCCGATGATCGCCTGGGTGTTTTCGGTGAGCTTCCTGGGGATCTGGATCGCGTGGTACCTGCGGCCCTCATTGCTCAATGACAAGGCGCTGAAGTTTCCCGAAGGCATGGCCACCCTGGAGACCTTGCTGCACATCTACAACCACGGGCGCGAAGCCGCGACACGCTTGAAAGTGCTGCTCAGCGCCGCCATGTTGTCGGGGCTGGTCAAGTGGGTGGATACCTTCCTGTGGGCGCTGCCGCGCTGGTCGCCGACCGCACAGCTTGAGCGACTGACGTTTAGCGCAGACCCTTCGCTGCTGTTACTGGGGTTCGGCGGCATCATCGGCATTCGCGTCGGCCTGACCTTGCTGCTCGGCGCCGTGCTGGCCTGGGGCGGGCTGGGGCCATGGCTGTTGGCGCAAGGACTGGTGAACATTGCGGCGGGTAGCAGCGGCCCACAATTTGCCGCGCTGGTGGAATGGCTGCTGTGGCCAGGGGTGAGCCTGATGGTGTGTTCCACCCTGGCGTCATTGGCGATTCGGTTGTGGGCGCTGCATCGCTCCACCCGGGCGGGCGGCGGCACGCCGTGGACGCTGCCCAAGCCGGGCCCTGCCGCCGGCTTCATCCTGGCGATCGGCTTGGTGGTGAGCCTGCAGGCGCTGTTGTTCGGTATCAACCTGTGGATGGCACTGTTGACCATTCCCCTGGCAATCTGCCTGGCTGCCGTGGCGGCGCGGGTGGTGGGGGCCACTGGTATACCGCCGATTGGCGCAATCGGGCAGCTGTCCCAACTGAGCTTCGGCATCGCCGCGCCGGGGCAGGTGCCGATCAACCTGATGAGCGCCAACACGGCCGGCGGTTCGGCCGGGCAATGCACGGACTTGATGAACGACTTCAAGGTGGGCAAGGCGATTGGCGCTACGCCACACAAGCAGGTTATCGCGCAAATCCTGGGGATTTTCGTCGGCAGCATCGTCGGCGTATTCGCCTACCTGGCACTGATCCCCGACCCCCAGAGCATGCTGCTCACCGAGCAATGGCCGGCGCCGGCCGTGGCCACCTGGAAAGCCGTGGCGCAAACCCTGACCCACGGGCTGGACTCACTGTCGCCGAGCATTCGCTGGGCGATTGCCATCGCGGCCTTGATCGGTGCAGCGCTGGGTATGCTCGACAGCATGTTGCCTGTCGATCGTGCCCGCTATCTGCCCAGCGCGGCGGCATTGGGACTGGCGTTTGTATTGCCGGCCTCCGTGTCGCTGATGATGGCGTTGGGGGCGGTGGTGACCTGGGTGATCAGCTGCCGTTGGCCAAGCCTTACCGAGCGTTTTGCGATTACCGCAGCGGCCGGGCTTATCGCCGGCGAGAGCATCACCGGCGTGGGGGCTTCCTTGTGGCAGATGATGATGCAGGCGGGTTAACGCACGAACGGTGCGTGAGTTGCCAGGTGGAACTGTTTGTGGAAGTTCGCCACTCATAGTCCGCCCCTCTTACATGCATTGAAAGGGGGCATCTGGATAATTCAGGAAGGTCGGTTGTAACCGCTTGAGGCACAGTGGCTGACGCTTGAGGGCATAGGCTGTGAATTCTGATATATCGAAAACACTACGCAAGACTTTATTGGATTTTGGCGTGCCCCAAGAACAAATAGGGCACTTTGATCGTCACTCGTCGATCGTACTTAACTTTAAAACTATCAGCCCGATCATGCTGACTGCTGATCATCACAGGGTGTGGATGTGGAGTGAGTTAACTACCTTGAACGGCGCCACGCTGAATACTCATGCGGAAAAACTGCTGCTTGCACTGCAATACCCATTGCCATCGGTAGTCACGGGCCAGGCCGTGTTGGGTAAAGGTCTACGTGGTTACGAAGTCAAGGCTTTGCTGGATGATACGTGTAGTGGTTCAGCCACACATCTGCAGGGGGCGTTGGATGGGTTTTTCAGGCTGATGATATCGCTGCACGGCATTTTCAAGTAAGCATCGTCCGACGTTAGTTATCTTATCCAATGAGAGTGAACACTGTGCCGATTAACAATACTACCGTTTTAAGAGCGTCGGCCGAGCTAGCGTCTGACCCTGACAGCAACTTGAAGAATGTCGAGTTCGTGAAGAACTTCGATTACCTGAAAAACAAGCCAATTGAACTGCAGTCGAACGCAGTGCCCACAGTCACACTCAACGCTGAGGGGCAGGCGCGCCCGGTCAGTTTTCTCTACGGCGACGCGCAGCCCGCGCAAATCAGAAATGGCGCCATTTATAACGCCGTTATCACCAGTGATATCGTTGAAAAATACTCTCAGGACCGTATCTTGCCGGGCAAGGCGTTAATCAAGGATGGTGCGCTGAGCCTGGGGTTGAACAGGTTCAGGATGGCGGGGCCGACTGAAACCCAAACTCAGAAAATTCTCACTCGACTGCGCAGTATCCACGATCCTGATCAGCGTAAAGCAGAGCTGGTCAAGCTGGTCGTCAACGGCTCAGCGCAAGTTGCTGACGGTGCGATGAAGCTGAAAATGGTCAACGACCCGGTACGGCGTGCATTCGAAAGCTACTATGCCAAACATGCGTTGCAGGATTACTTCCGCTCGCCGGACATTTATAAAACCTTCTGCGCTATCTCAAACAACCAAGTGAATTACATCAAGGACAACTATGTCAGCGCACCGTTGTTCGAGAAATATGAGGCCGCTTGGAAAAATCAAAGTTTCGACACCCGCATCGTCGGTTTGGATCAGCTTCAGGGTTT
The DNA here is from genome assembly GCF_003852295.1 of Pseudomonas sp. R11-23-07. Classification (NCBI taxonomy): domain Bacteria; kingdom Pseudomonadati; phylum Pseudomonadota; class Gammaproteobacteria; order Pseudomonadales; family Pseudomonadaceae; genus Pseudomonas; species Pseudomonas sp. R11-23-07. Next base: position 3,680,994 of record NZ_CP027761.1, on the reverse strand, counting down.
CTACACGCGTGCCGAGAAAACCTTGGAAACCTTGAGTATTTCACCCGAGGCCAGAGCGGCCTTGTTTGATATCTACAAACACCGATATTTGAGCTACGCGCTGAAAAATGAACCGGATGCCGAGGCAAAACTCCCGGCAGGTCATTGGGACGGTGTGTTTGATCCCATCAGGGCACCGGGCAAAGGCCGTATAGAACTCAATGCCCGAGAAGGCAACCTGTTCAGGCAGGCCGACAGTTACAACGTCGGTATTTTGCGAAACATCGACGCGGCGCCCAGGGATTTGCGCCTGAACGAACCTTTTAATATTACGTATGAAAATGACTACAAGAACCAGTTGTTAGCCAGCGCCAGCACCCGTTGCCCCGACAGGCTTGAGATGCAGGATCCTGAACATCCTGATGCATCTCAACCCGGTTCTTATATGAAGACGCTTTTTGAAAAAGGCACAGGGACTTACGTCAACGGGCCGTCGGGTTCAATCGTGATTGAACAGGGGGCGGTACGTGCTTGCAAAGCGGTGCATGCCGATACACACCCTGACGACCTTGAAACCTATTTGGCCATCCAGGCCTTGCTGTTCATTTACGTGGATGGCGGGCACTCGATGGATGAAATTTCATACGCGCTGACGCATCCGAAGGTCCAGAATAAATTGCTTGAGGATTTTTCGGGTAGACCCGGGTTCGAGCATATTGGCGATAAGCTTTTCATGAATTATCACGCCCTGGAAAATGCCGCGAAAGACGCCGCTGCCTTTAATGATGTGCTTAAGGCCAAGGACGCCGCTCACCTGCAAATCACCCATGGCGACCCGGCGCGACAGGCTTCCCGGGCGACCACCAAAGAGTTGGCCTTCGCACAGACCGTCGCGGCGAGAAGCGTGCTTTACAAGCCCAGTGACATCCTGACCGGAGAGCTTGCGGCGGCAGCCAAGGTGTTGCATCGCGTGGTCTCGAACCTGAGCGCAGAACATCAGAAAATGATGGGTGCTCATTTGCTGGGGGAAGGACGGCTGCTGGCTGGAAAAACGACGGATGACTTGCTTGCAGCATTGGCGCGAGCCGCAGGCGCGCAGGCGGCAACGGGCAGCGTGGCTGCGAGCGCCACCGATAGAGCGGTGGTTATCGCACTGATGGGCGATATCGGCGGGTTTTACACCACCCCCGGCAATGCAGATGAGGGGCTGATGACAGCCCTCAACCATCTGCTCAAAGCCCAGGGGCTGGAGGTGCCGGATACTGTCGCCATCCAGCACTTGCGTGAGCAAGGCGGCTCTGCGGTTGTCGGCCCGGATAAACGCGCTGAACGAAAGGTCCGTTCGTTCAATTCGCCGGCCGACATGCCTTTTCGAGCAGGCGTACATAACAGCGGGCTGGAAGCGGATAAGGCACTCAATGTCCCCGCATCTGAACGTATTCCTGACAATCGCTGGGCGGTTTTTGACATTGGGACGGCCCGCGTCAAAGAAACGACCGAGCCGCTTGTCGGGCATATGTCAGCGTCGCCGGCCGAGATTTTACAGGCTTGGGACATGCTGCGCGGCGTAAGCGCACACGATCAATACGTGGGTGCGCTGCCCGATGGTCCCCGCGCTCAAGACGGTGGCACCATCATGCCTATGTCGGTCTTGGCGCCGGCCGAGCAGGACCAGCGCTATGCGCGTGCGGCAGGGGCGGGTGCGTTTTTGGTCGGCTTGGGTTATCACAGCGCGGTCGAAGTGCTGGAAGGAACGTTGGTTTATACCGGGCAAAGCATCAGAGCCGAAGGCACACTGGATCCTTCCCAGCGTGATTCCGCTGATGTCTTCGGGCATGGGGCGGCAACCGACCTCATGAGCGAGCTATTCAAGTCCAGTACAGCAGCGTGATGGGCTGTCGGGCAATCATGCGTCCCCATTGATTGCCCGGTGCGCATGCTGTGCCCTCAAACGTTGCAGTCGATTGGCCGATGTCGAGATCAGACACGATGATGCCGCGCTCAGGCTACTTTGGCGTTGTCCTGCGCACTTAAGGTGAGGGGTATTGGTCGCCCGAGAACAACAAAAACAATGAATAGCCTCAACTGCAACGATTCCAACGCTCAGCTGGCGCAGGGTTTCAAGCCGCGCCACGTCACCATGTTGTCGATCGCAGGCATCATCGGCGCGGGGTTGTTTGTCGGCTCCGGGCATGCCATCGCGGCGGCGGGGCCGGCGGTGTTGCTGGCTTATCTGTGCTCCGGCCTGCTGGTGGTGCTGGTGATGCGCATGCTCGGGGAGATGGCGGTGGCGCGCCCCGACACCGGCTCGTTTTCCACCTATGCCGACCAGGCCATTGGCCGTTGGGCAGGCTTCACCATCGGCTGGTTGTATTGGTGGTTCTGGGTGTTGGTGATTCCGATCGAGGCGCTGGCTGCCGGGCATGTGCTCAATCAGTGGTTTCCTCAGGTCGATGCATGGTTGTTTGCGTTGTTGTCGATCATTTTGCTGGTGATCACCAACCTGTTCAGCGTTGCCAAATATGGCGAGTTCGAGTTCTGGTTCGCGATGGCCAAGGTCATCGCCATCGTCGGTTTCATCGGCCTGGGGTTCAGCGTGCTGATGGGCTGGATTCCGGATCGTGAAGCCAGCGGCTTGAGCCGCTTGATGCAAGAGCACGGCGGCTTTGCACCCAATGGCCTGTCGGCCGTGGTGGGGGCGTTCATCACCATCATGTTCAGCTTCATCGGTACCGAGGCGGTGACCATCGCCGCGGCCGAATCGAGCAACCCGGCGCAGAACATCGCCAAGGCGACCCGCTCGGTGATCTGGCGCATCGGCGTGTTTTACCTGTTGTCGATCTCGATCGTTATTTCCGTGGTGCCGTGGAACGATCCCCTGCTGGCATCCGTGGGTTCTTACCAGCGTGCGCTGGAGTTGATGAACATTCCCAACGCCAAGTTCATGGTCGACCTGGTGGTATTGATCGCCGTGGCCAGTTGCATGAACTCCTCGATCTACATCTCCTCGCGCATGCTGTTCTCCCTGGGTAAACGCGGCGATGCGCCACGCGCCCTCAAACGCACGTCAGCGGCGGGCGTGCCCAGGGCGGCGGTGATTGCCAGCACCATCCTGGGTGCGGGAGTGACGCTGCTGAGTTACTTCATGCCCGCCGGGCTGTTCCAGTTTCTGCTTGCCAGTTCCGGTGCCATCGCGTTGCTGGTGTATCTGGTCATCGCCATCTCGCAACTGCGCATGCGTCGGCTGCTGCTCAAGCAGAACGTCGAGCTGACCTTTCGCATGTGGCTGTTTCCCTGGCTGACTTATCTGGTCATCGCGTTCATCTGCGCGGCGCTGGCCGTGATGATGGTGACGCCGGAACACCGCACCGAAGTGTCCTCGACGATTGGCCTGGCCCTGGTGATCTCCTTTATCGGCCTGGTCACTTCGCGTCAACAGGGGCAGGCGGTCAAACCGGTGGCGCTGGAGCATTCCTGATCATCTGTGCGCAGTAGGTGGGACGCGGAGCGTCCCAGGAGGCATTCCCACGCAGAGCGTGGGAACGATCAGGTGCGGTTCAGCGCACCCGCGTCCGGCTTTGCACCGCCAGGTCCAGCGCCTTCTGCATATCCAACCGAGCCGAGCGCCCGACGTCCTTGTCGTTGAGCTGGTAGTTGCGCTCCGATGGAAGGATCGGCGCGGTGAGGTCCTGGGCGTCGCTGCGTTCAAAGTCGTGGTTCTCGCCGATCGCCATGGCGCTGCGGCGCAACAGCATGCGCAGCTGTTCGGGTTGCAGTTGCGGGTTGATCGACAGCATCGCCGCCAGCAAGCCTGCGACCATCGGCGTGGCGTAGGAGGTGCCGCAATGCACGGCGCCTTCCTGGCCGGCGTCGGGCGTGGACGCGTGGGCGCAGGCGGCAGCGGTGATGTCGACGCGCATGTCCACATTCGAGGAGCTGCGTGTAAGGGCATAGGCTGGGTCATCGACGGCAACGCCGCCACGCACGTTACGCTGGTGTCCGCCCACGACCAGCAACTGCTCGGTGATGAAGGAGGAGGGCAGGCGGTACTCGTCGCTGCCAGAGAATGCCGAACCGTTACCGGCGGAGTTCACCACGATCACATCGGGGTGTTCCTTGCGCAGCCACAGGAAGAACTCTTCGAGCAGTTCTTCGTAGCCACTCATGGCAATTCCCGAGCGCACCAGCGAGTCGACGTCATTGCCATTGACGTCCTTGGTTCCGACGCGATGAATGCCCCAGCTCCAGTTGAGCACGCGCACCCCGTCCTCCACGAGGTTGACCGAGGCGGCGATGTTGGCCGTGATGCCGGCATCGGAGTTGCGTTCGACAATCACGTCAAAGCCACCGCCGGCCTTGTCCAGCCCACGCAAAAAGCCGGTGTTGCCGCCGTTGTCCCAGCCTGCCGCAAGGATACCGGCGACGGTGGTGCCATGGCTGCTCGCCGCACCCGTATCGCGGGCGTAGACGCAGGTACGCCTGGGGGCGCAGGCACCGAGGTAGTCGGCGAAATCTGCGGTGTCGAAATCCACGCCGCGCTCGATCAGGCCGATGCGCACCGGTTGCGGCGTGATAGGTGTGTGTTGGCCCGGGATGCGCCGCTGATAATAGGCCACCGCGTCGAGAAAGCGGTTGGCGGCCCATTCATCGGAGTCGGGCGATGGCTTCTGCGGTTTTTCGTGGCGCGTGGCGGCGTGCTCGGTTTCTTCGGCGGCGGATTCTTCGATCACCACCGCATCCACGCTGGTCTCGCTGCCCAGGCGTAGCACCAAGGCGTCGCGCTGCAGCAGGTCGGTGGCCGGCAGGCGCAGTTGGAACAGGTTCAGCGGCGCGATGCTGCCGACCACGCTCGCGCCGTATTTGCGCGCGAGGCGCTCGGCTTCCTGGCGGCCGTCGTGGTCTTCCTCGATCAGCACGCTGACCAGGTCGACATAGGTGGTCAGGCCGTCCATGTTCTTCGCCACTTCGCTGGGCCCGGCGGCGACGACATGGCTATTGCGCAGAGTCAGCCAGGCCGCGTTACTGGCGCGCGGGCCGTCTTCGAGCCACAGCGGGCCGCTCTGGTAGTGCGTGCTGTCCAGGCGCAGGCGCAACTGGTCGCCGTCGCGCTGGAGCGTCTGCGCCGGCAGCGCCTTGCCCGCCAGTTTCACCTGCGGCGTTGCTTCACCCAGCCCGTGCACACTCAGGCACCAATCCTGCTCCCGGCTTTGCAGCAGGTCGCCGCAGCGTTTCAGGTTTTCCAGTCGCAGCGGCTCCTGGGCCATGGCCGCCGTGCTGGCGGCCAGGGTGAGCAGCATCGCGAGGGCAGCATTATTCAGAGGCATCAGTGGGTTCCTTGCCGGGGCCTGATACTGCGACTCCACCCACCCGCCGTTCGTTCAGCGCGACCACGTTGAACTCCCTCGCCACAGCCTCACTCCTAACTGGACGAGGCAGTGCACATGGACGGATGTGACAATGACCCAGCCACACTCAAACACCCCTGGCACGCTGTTCGAGACCGACCTGCCCGCGCGCCTGGACCGCTTGCCCTGGGGCCGTTTCCACACCTTGCTGGTGTTCGCCCTCGGGATCACCTGGTTGCTCGACGGCCTGGAAGTGACCTTGGCCGGCTCGGTGTCCGGCGCGCTGAAAAGCAGCACCGGCCTGAACCTCAGCAACCTCGACATTGGCCTTGCCGGTGGCGTCTACATCGCCGGTGCCGTGCTGGGTGCGCTGCTGTTCGGCTGGCTAACCGACCGTCTGGGGCGACGCAAACTGTTCTTCATCACTCTGTGGCTCTACGTGGGCGCCACCGCAGCCACGGCGTTCTCCTTCAACCTGGAAACCTTCCTGCTGTTCCGCTTCCTGACCGGCATGGGCATCGGTGGCGAATACACCGCAATCAACTCGACCATCCAGGAATTCACCCCGGCGCGCTATCGCGGCTGGGTCGACCTGACCATCAACGGCACCTTCTGGCTGGGCGCAGCCCTGGGGGCCGGTGGCGCCATCGTGTTGCTCGACCCGCAGGTCGTGGGTGGCGACCTCGGCTGGCGCCTGTGCTTCGGCATCGGTGCCGCGCTGGGCCTGATCATCCTGGTGATGCGCCTGTGGCTGCCGGAAAGCCCGCGCTGGTTGCTGATTCACGGCCAGCACGACGAAGCGCGACGCATCGTCGACGGCATCGAAGCGCGCCTGCGCGAACAAGGCCACGCACTGGCCCCAGTGACCGCCCCGCCGTTGCGGCTGCACGCGCGCGACCACACACCGCTGGCGGAGATTTTCCACACCCTGTTCGTCAGCTTTCGCCGTCGCGCCCTGGTCGGCATGACACTGCTCACTGCCCAGGCCTTCTTCTACAACGCGATCTTCTTCACCTACGCGCTGGTGCTCACCGACTTCTATGACGTGCCCGCCGAGCGCGTCGGCTGGTACGTCTTGCCGCTCGCCCTCGGCAACTTCTGCGGGCCGTTGCTGCTGGGACGGTTGTTTGACGTGGTCGGCCGGCGCGTGATGATCAGCTTCACCTACGCCACCTCCGGCGTGTTGCTGGCGCTCAGTGGCTACGCGTTCCAGCAAGGCTGGTTCGACGTGACCCAGCAAGCCGTGGCCTGGATGGTGATCTTCTTCTTCGCCTCGGCAGCGGCGAGTTCGGCGTACCTGACCGTGGCCGAGACCTTCCCGCTGGAAATACGCGCGCTGGCGATTGCGGTGTTCTATGCGTTCGGCACCGGGCTGGGCGGGATCATCGGGCCGACCTTGTTCGGGCAATTGATACAGACGCAACAGCGCGGGAGTTTGTTCGTGGGGTATTTGATCGGGGCAGCGTTGATGTGTGCGGCTGCCCTGGTGCAGGCAATTTGGGGTGTGGCGGCCGAGCGCAAGGCGTTGGAGCAGGTGGCGCGACCATTGTCGCAGGCGTCTGATTGAGGGCAGGCAGGTGGGCGCGCCCAGGCCGTTGGTGCTCGAGGTTCAACGACGGTTGTTTACGTCCCGAGCTGGTCTAAAGATCAAGCCTTTCACGTCGATAACCTTCATGAACCCGCCAATCATGGACAGATTGAAATGACACTCTCCATCAGCGCTACCACCATAGCCCCTGCCAATATCCGACTTGCGCCTTCCGAGCAGAAACTGACGCCCCAGGCACTGCCGGAGGCGGCCAAGCAACCTTTGGCAGATGCCGGGCCGGCTGCGGTCTATCATCCCAGCGAAGCCGCCCAAACCGCGAGCGAGCCACCGCAGGTGACCGACGTGTGGGTCGGGCGCTCCGAATCACCGGAGTTTCCTCGCTTCGTCGACCGCTTCCATAGTGCCCAGGCGGTGCTCAAAAGCGCCTTCACCGCGTTCGCATCCACCCTTAAGAGCACCGCCCCCGACCTGGCCAGAACCGATTATGGTTTTACCGTCGAAGCCGATGGCCGCCTGAAAGTCATCGACAAGGCCGGTCAGCTGAGCGACGCGAATATCAAGCGGCTCACCGAACTGCTCAATGGCTCCGCTGATTTGAAAACGGCCGCGGTGACCTTCCGCAACGCCGCCATCGACATGACAGACGCCGGCTCGCCCTGGTCCGGCAGCGGCATGGGCTACTACAGCCTGACCAACGAAAATTTCGCCAAGACCATTGATCTGGCGCCGTTGTTCAGAACCTATGACCCCTCGGATGTGAAGGGTGGCAGGGAACGGTTTTTTATCATTCAACTGACCTACAAAGGTGAGCGGGCCACGGCGGAGACGGAACGGGCGATGTATGCGCGGCGCGCGGCGCAGGCGTAGTAACGGCGCAATGGGTTGTGTGAGGCTGAGCGAGAGGGGCAGGTATTTAGCCACTTTCGGCGCAAAGTAGCCCCTTTCCTTGCCAGCTGGTCTACCATGCCCATCCCGGCAGTGATCTATGCGCTACCGTTCATTTTTTAAAGGTACCGCCATGTCCATCGACCAAATCTCCCTGCCCAAAGGCGTCGGGCCCGTTGCTGCCAAACTCCTCGACGCCATCACCGGCGCTGCCACCCACGAAGAACTCAACCGCGCCGGCGGCAAAGCCGAGGGTTTTGTGTTGGGCCTGGAGTCCAGCAAGGCTATCAAGAGCCAAATCGCCGAGTCGCTGTATGTGGCTTACGATGATGCGGCGAGCAATCGGGCCAGTGAGTTGAAGGGCTGAGGGTAAGTCGGTCCTGATGAACCCGGCCCGATTGGACCCATGCTCATGCCTGCCTCCCAAACCCGCCCCTCTCCCGCGCCTTTCCTCAAACCAGGCGAGACCGTGGTGCTCTTCGATGGCGTGTGCAAGCTGTGCAATGGCTGGGCTCGGTTCCTGATTCGCCATGATCGTCAACGGCGCGTGCGATTGGCGGCTGTACAGTCGCCAGAGGGCCAGGCGCTGCTCGCCTGGGCGGGGCTGCCGTTGAATCAGTTCGATACCATGGCGGTAATTCGTGACCGGCATTACTGGGTGCGCTCAGATGCGGTTTTCGAAATCATTGCCCAACTGCCTGCCGGCTGGCGCCCACTGGGGCTGTTGCGTGGCATCCCACGTCCAATTCGGGATTGGGCCTACGATCGCATTGCTTTAAACCGCTATCGACTCTTCGGAAAATATGACACCTGCCTGCTGCCCGACCCCGATCATGAACAACGTTTTTTGAAGGGGGCGCCTGCTAAACCTACAGTTTTGGTGGCCGCCGCAGGTTCTGCGGCGGACTTTTCAAGTTGAACCCAGGGTGCGCTAGTTAACGACCTTGCAGGGTTTGGTTGACGAAATGTAAGCCGCGCAGGTTTGAGGCACTTGGGCGCGCAATGCCTCCCTCGCATTATTTTTGGCGGTTGTGCAGGCGGCATGATCGGTGCCAGGCGCGGTTCCCGTCGCGCTGGCCCCTCGGTTTGCAGGTGGGCATGGCATTGGAGCATTCGCTGCAACTGTTGCGGTGCCGATACTCTGACCGCGCGCCGCCGCTTCAGCTTTTGGTGTGTCGGCTGCGTAAGTACTGGTGGAGATTATTCCGGCCAACACCAATGCAGTTGCCATGATATTGAGTGACTTCAACATGTTCGATCCCTCGATTAATTAAGCGATGGGTACTGTTTACTGTCCTTATGAGTTGCTGTTTTGCCTGATAGAGACTAGATCGCATAAAGCCACTCTGTGATATTTTCTATTGGTTAATCTTTCGCTTTCCCACCGGAGCCCGCAATGCCCTCCACCAAACGCGACAGCGCAGGTATCGAACGTCGTCTGGTTGCCGCCCTGACCGAAGCCTGTGAAACCGCCAAGGCTGAAATCCCTGGCTTTGAATGGCTGACCCACGAAGTGAACTACGCCGCTTTCCCCCAAAGCCTGCGAGTGATCTGGGTATTCGATACCCGAACAAGCAAGGAGCAAGCCCTGGCCAAGGGAGAAGACCAGCGAATGCGTGAACTGACAGGCACCGCGCTGAGCGATGCCGGTGTGGATCTGCCGTTACTGCACCGCTGCGTAGGATTCGATTCCGAGGAAGAATGCGATCTCCAACACGGTGGGAATTGGCGTCTGCGCCTGGCCAAGCGGGGCGACTATTGATGAGTGTCCGCTTCCTCAGCCGGATAGAACTCGCCGTTCTTCCCCATCTCTTCCAGACGTTGGCGCGCGATCGACTCAACGCTGGCAACTTCACCTTGATCGTCAGCGTTGACCAACAGCAAGCACAGACGCCGGACATTCTGATCGTGGGTGCCCTCGCTGAGCATTTCATGGGTGAAGACTTGCTCACCCCGCCATAGACATAGCGGGGTATGAGCCCCGCCGAGCCATATCTCGTTGATCGATCGAAGGTCAGTGGTAGCCAGTTGATCCAGGGTGATTGTCTTGTCCATTGCGCTGTACCTTAACGATGGGTAGAGACGGGTAGACTTATCGGCGCAGTGGGTTGTTCCCAGTTTTGGGAGTGCAACTGCATCAGTGGTGGTGAGCCATGCGCCGGAGCAAGGGTGGGGCGATCAGCGGTTGCGGCACGGTTCGCGGTGGTGTGGGGACTATGGAGCGACTGACAGCTAACGGCCAAATGCAGCCATTGCGCCTATCTAGTAAACCAGGGGCGATTCACCTTTATTTCAAGCCTGGTAAGACGCTCGTTCTTCTCACTTATTGCTTGACTCATTCTGATTGATCAGGTCTGTTAACGCCGCCTCTTCCGCCATTAATAAGGAAATTATGAAGCCTCTTTACCTGTGTTCAGTTCTGCTGCTTGCAGGCTGCGCCCCAGCGCCGAAATATTTTGTGCCTGCGGGGGCGCCCCAGGCGATGATCCGCAGCGAACTGGTCTCTATGGAAAATTATCGAAACGGCGTGACTCTGGTCCAGGCGCCTGCCATCGGCTGCAAATACGGCAGAACCGTGGCGACTGAGTCGGGGATGGGGAAGCAGTTGGTTTCCGTTTATAAGAATGTCTCGACGCCGGAGGGTTTTTTTCCGATTGAAGCCGGCAAACCGCTGCACTTGGAAATGCGCGGCGTGGCCAATGCCAATCGCTCGTGCAGCGTAGCGTTTGTCAGCGAATTTGCGCCGGGCGCACGCTATGTGATCAAGGGAGGGATTGTCGACGTCCCGGGCTCGCTGAGCCGGTGTTACATCGACATATTCAATGTCGATTCGGGCGTACGCTTGCCCACCGCCGGTGAGCCGAAAATAGAACGTACTTGTGCGTTGGACCGGTTACCGACGCTGTAGCGTAAAAACGGGGTCAGGCTACCATCGTAAAAGCGGGGGGACCAGAAGCAGTCCTTTCGCAAATCTCCAAGCGCGTTTACAAACCAGATACCGGCACAAGTTTAGGCGAGACTTCATGACACTTTCCAAAGGCGACATCATAAAGCTGATCGATGTTGGCCAAGCAAAGGTAGTGCTCTCTGATTGGTTGAACTCCCGGGAGGTGGCTCCTGGAGATATCGCGGAAGTGGAAGAGATTTCAATGGGTGAAGCTGGATGTATCGCTCGCTTGCTGTGCGAGTCACATGCAGGATCTCTCGAATGGAGAGCCTCATATATTTTGAGTGGATTGACCTATGAGGTGCTTCGTAGCTATCCCAATGATGTCCCCTCTTGAATGTCTGTTCGGGGCCGACTTCCATCTGTCGCCACAGTCAGCTTAGGGTCGCTTCCTGCCCCTCACGACAGGCAACATTCGGCCGATTGTGTTGAAAAAGTCGACCCGGCCTGAGTACCCATGCATTGAGCGGTGAAAACGCCTTTTTGCTCGCTGCTACGTCAAATCTGAGCCCTGAACCTTCTGCGCAAAACACAGATTTCACTCTCAGACGCGTACTTTTCTGCCATGGAAACCGAAGCCGACTTTTTCAACAGAATCGGCCAAGAACCGCCAGTCGACGTCCCTTAAATAAGCGCTAAGCAGGGTAAATTTCGCGATGAAAAGCGGGATAGCTAATACGAAAATTAATGCGCTGTTAGGGACTAGCACCTATACGTGAGGCCGAGCGCGCAGGGTTCGGGGATCGGCTCGGATGTACTCGCACAGATTTTCGAAGCAGCGGATGCAGCCGCACTGCCGATCACAGTAGGTGCCCTCAAAGAAAGTGCCTCGAACCGTTTTACACCCGCCATGGCTTCGTGTTCGTCGAAAGCAGTGAATTCGACAATTATTATGACCGTCAGCACCTTACGCCGCGCTGTGCACCTTGCCAGCCAGGTGAAATGATTTGAATCCAGCGCCCGCCTTCTAGACAATCCCCGCCTTTGGCTCGAAAGGATGCGTGCGATGAAGTTCGAAGGGACTTTCCAATACATGGGCAATCACGGGATCGTGTTCAACGTCTCGCAGATCACCCTCACCGACAGCGAACGCGGGCGGCTGCGCGAGCTGCATTTTGGTGAGGCGAAGAGCGCGCACTACGAGGTCAACCGCAAGGTCGTCGAGGTGTACGACAAGATGCTGGCCAAGAACCTGCCGTGCCTGATGATGATCGGCATCTCCAAGCCGCTGACTCGGCAGCAGGGCGATGTGCTCAACGCCCAGCGCACCAGAATCGCCAACTTGGCGGCCTCGGCCTTCGCGGGCGTCACCTCTTACGTTGCCTCCCCCTACGTGGGGCCCCCCGTCGGCGCCGGTGTGCGCATGTATGTGAATGAAACCCTGCCCACCTATCATGCAGGCGACATACTGGTGAGCATCGAGGCGCAGGTGAACGGCGGTATCGGCCCGCAACGTACCGCCTCGACACTGATCATCAAGACCTGACGGGAGAAACCCATGTCTGATATTACCCAACTGGTCGCTGCTCTGGTGCTGTTCTTTCTGCTCGATCGGTTTCTTAAGTCGTACCCGCTTCGCAAGTGGTTAGGGGTACTGCTGGTGGCGATGGGGGCGGTCGGCTGCGTTGCGGCGAGCCACATCCGCTTGCTTGGATTTGACTTGGGGTTGCTGTCGATCTTTGCCGTTGCACTGGGGGTGGGGTTGTTCCTAAAGCGGCGGCGGTTCGAGCAGATGGGTTGAAGGTGGCAGGGTTCTCCGCGGTTTAGTGCTCCAATGCCTGTCATACAGGAAGCAGCGGCGCAAACAGTTGTTGTGATGCTTACGGCAGCGCTCTCTCTGCGACAGCCCTTCAGCGCCCAATCCATGATCGTTCCCAAGCTCCGCGTGGGAACGATCAGCATGGCGTTACGCCGTGGCGTGTGCTCCATCAACAACGACGTTATACGGCGCTTGCTCACGATCCCGCAGGCCGTAATCACGAATGACCGAAGTCACGCGAACGCGGTAATCGTCGAAGATCTTGTCGCGCCCGGCGCGTTGTGCAGACAGGTGCGCGGTGACGTTGCGCCACTGCACCACGGCTTCCTCATCGCGCCAGGTGGTCACCGACATCACCTTCTTGGGGTTCAGCGTGCTCTGAAAACACTCGACGGAGATAAACCCGTCCATGGGTTCCAGCAACGGGGTCAGCTTATTGACCAGGTCCACATAGGTCTCGCCCTGACCGGGCAGTGCCTGCAATTCGAATAACACGACGATCATGTTTGACTCCTCATCCTTGACGGTTTTTTTCAGGTGGTCTTAAACGGCGGCGGTTGCCCGCCGCCAGTGGGTTAACGGGGGCCCAGGTTGTTCAGCCAGGTGCGCATCACGTTGCCAGCGGCGCGGGTCAGGCGATCGCCCAGGCCAGCGGCCGTGGCGCGCAGTGCGACGACGTCGATGCCGGCGTGGGCGAGTTCACTGGCGTGGCCAACCAGCCACTGTTCGATGTGAGTGGTGTTGGCTTCAAGATGAAACTGCAGGCCCAGAATCGTGCGGCCCACGGCAAACGCCTGGTGGGCGCCCACTGGTGTGCTGGCCAGCAATACGGCACCTTCGGGCACATCGAACTGGTCGCCGTGCCAGTGCAACACGGGCGTGTCCATCAGCGCGGCGAGCGGTGAGTCCTGGCCGGCCGGAGTCAAGGTCAACGCGGAAAAACCGATCTCCTTGACGCCCAACGGGTAGACCTTGGCGTGCATGGCGCGGGCGATCAGCTGTGCGCCCAGGCAGATGCCCAACAACGGTTTGCCGGACGCCACGCGCTGGCGCACCAGCTCCAGTTCGTCGTGCAGAAACGGGTACAGGTCCTCGTCATACGCGCCAATCGGGCCGCCGAGCACAATCAGCAAGTCGGCCTGCAGCACCTGCTCCCTATAGATGGTGTCCACGGTGGGGTCGAGGTAAATCAGGGTGTAGCCTTCATCGGCCAGCACCACATCCAGGGTGCCCACGTCTTCAAAATGAATGTGGCGCAGTGCAATAGCAGTTTTCATGGAAACACTCAGCGGTTGAAATAAGGGCGTGACGGTTTATGCAGTGGGGTTGAGGTCGACCTTGATCGTCCCCGATTGCGGGAAGGTGCAGCAGGCCAACGCAAAGCCTTCGCTCTTGTCCTTATCGGTCAGGCAAAAGTCGGGTTCGAGGGTGTATTCGCCCTCGGACAATTTGATCCGACAGTGGCCGCAGATCCCGGCGCGGCACAGGCTGCGCACTGCAATGCCGCTGGATTCGAGCATCTCCAGCAGGCTCTTGCCGGCGGGCAGTTCCAGTAACTCGTTGGTGTGGCTGATGTGCAGGCGCAGCGCATCGCTGGTCGCAGGTTGCGCCTGCGCGGCCCTGACCGGCGGTGTGAAGGATTCGATCAGCAATTGGCTGTCCGGAAACAGCGCCAGCGTTTGGTCGCGCAAGCCTTGGGCAAAACGATGACTGCCGCAGATCACCAACGTGTCCGGGTTACCCAGCAGGTTCAGGTCGGCGGCGGTGGGGCGGCCGGCCCTGAAATGGCCGTTGCTGCGTACAGCTTCGCGGGTAATGAAGACCTGCAGCGAAAACCAGCGGGTGTTCAGTTCCAGGTCCAGCAACTCATGCAGGAAGGGAATGTCGGCCACCGTCGGCACACACAACAGCAGGCTTACCTCGGGCACCGCCAGGCCGCGTCGTGCGCGTTCCAGCAGGCCGCGCAGCAAGGCGATTGGCAAGGTGATCCCGATGCCGCCAGCGAGCATGCCGACGTGCTTGCAGCCGATGATCGACCCCAGGCTGATGTCCCCGGCCACAAACTCCACCGCGACCTGCGAGCCCTCCTGCAAGGTAGCGTGCAACTGGTCCGAGACCCCGCCATGGCCTTCGCGCTTGACCGCAATCTCGAACCCGTCGGCGCCTTGCCTGCGAGTGATCGAATACAGCCGTTGCTGCGGCGTGCCCGTAGTGTCCGGAAAACGCAGCGCCACGTGCTTGCCGGGTTCCAGGCGGTCGAGGAACTCGGCGTGGGCGCCCACGGCGCGCAGGCTGAAGACGTTGATCGCGGCGGTTTCAATGGTCACGCGTTCGCAACGGGCCTGCAGTGGGGTCATGGCGTTCATGCGCGGGCCTTCTCGCTCAAGGTTTCGATGGCGTGTTCGGCGCTGCTCAGGCCTTTGCCGGTCAGGCCGATACGGTCGATCAGGGCCTGGAGCGAGTCGGTGTATACGCTGATTTCGTTGTTGTCGCCCACGTCATGCAGGATCTCGCTGGCATGCGGCATCTGCAGTATCGAGAACACCTTGGCCCATGCGCCCATTTCGTTGTTGGCGAACATCTGCACGGTGCGCAGGATGATTGAGCGCAGGTACTCGCGCTCGGTGCGACTCAGGCCATGAACGATGTCGGAGGCGACAAAACTGAACACGCTGGAATGGCTCCATTCATCGATGGCGTGGGTGCGTGTGACCTCGTGGCACACCGCCTGGATGCTGGTGTCTTCGGCCATGGTCTTGAGGTAATCGGTGATCAGCGTTTCACTCGCGCACGCCACACCAAAACGGGTCAGGCGGCGCTCCCATTCGGCCGTGCAGTCGGCCAGCAGGGCTTCACGCCAGGTCACCAGGTTGAACGCGCTGAAATCCAGCGGGGTCAGTTTGCGCATGTCGTAGATGTAGTTGCAGGCCATGATCGACATGCGCGTGTGCAGGGCTTCGTCCAGCAGTGCCTGGGACATCACGTCCTGCAGCAGGGCGCGGTTCTGGCTGTGTGGCGGGGTCTTGATGATGTCCTCGCAGGCGGGCACCACCACGTCGCATTCGATGTAGATCGTCTTGAGGTTGTAGATGCCCCACGCGTAGGACAGGCACTTGGATTGCAGGTCCTGCGGTGCTTCGAGCCAGGCCTGGTGATGACGGAACGGCAGCAGCGACAGGCTGAAATCCTGCTTCTTCGGGTCAAAGGTCAGGCCCCAGTAATCCGGTTGCGGATTGTTCACGGCAGCGCGGGTTTTCCAGAGCCCGGACAACTTGGCGAGCATGTTTTGTACCACGTCATCGGTACCACAATTCAAACGGTCCATGTTTTAGCTCCAAAGAAAACAGCTATTGGTGTTCGGGTTAAGAGTGCAGTCCTTTGTAAACACGACGGGGCCGCACAAGCGGGTTGCCGCGTAATAAATGCGGGACGTTGCCCTTCAAGTTTGCGCCAAAAAAACGCTGGGGATATTGCTCCAGGTCAGTTGAATTGCGGGTGTAATGCGGGCATTTTCCGGACTTTGGCCAAGTGCCGTTCCTGCATCAGGGTCAGCGCGACCGTCAGGCCCATAAAGGCAGCACTGGCCCAGAAAATCGAGTTGTGGTGGCCTTGGTCGAGTAGCCAGGCGAACCCGACCGGGCCGATGGTGCCGCCGATATTGAAGCCGGTGGAGACAATGCCGAAGGTCTTGCCTTCCGCGCCTTTCGGCGACGCTGCGCGCACCAGCATGTCGCGGGACGGTGCGATCACCCCGGTCAGGAAACCCGCTACACCGAGTATCAGCACCAGTGCCAGCTCGCTCAAGTGCGCCGTGGCGACCAACAATATCAACCCGCTGGCCAGGGCAAACGCGCTGGCGGCCACCACGCCATGGCGGCGGGTGCGGTCGGCCAGTGCGCCGCCTGCCAGCACGCCAAAGGCGCTGGCAAACAGGAACGCGGTGAGTGCCGAGTTGGCCCAGGTCAAGGCCACGCCCTGGCCTTGCATAAGGGCCGCGACCGAGAATTTTTCAATTGCGCCGGTGCTCAGGTTCAGCAGCACGAACAACAACGTCAGGCTCAGCACCAAGGGCGAAAGCAACGAGCGCCGACGCGTGTCGAGGGCCGCCGGGTCGGCCGCTGGTGACACATAATTGACTTGGGCCAGTGCCGCGCCAGGTATCGACAACACCGCCAGCGTGACAAACCCTACGCCTGCGGCGGCGGCAAACGCCATGGCCGGCGTGCTCGCCACGGCGATGCTCAACAAAAACACCGGGGCCACGGCGGCGCCGAGGAAGCCGGCGAAGGTGTGCACGGAGAACGCTTTGCCAATGTGGGCAGGATCAATATGGCGGGACAGCAGGGCATAGTCGGCCGGGTGGTAAACCGCGTTGGCGACGCCGGCCAGCGCCATGCCGATCAGCAAGCAAAGGTAGCTGGGCACTAGTGCAATCAACAGGAAACTGCTACTGCCCACTGCCAGCGCGGCTAACAGCAGGCGCCGTGCGCCGAAACGGTCCACGGCAAATCCCATCGGCGCCTGCACCAGAGCGGTGACGATGTTGAACAGGCTCAGGGCCAGGCCCAACTGCACGTAATCGACGTCGAAAAAAGCCGCGAGGAGGGGAAACAACGCCGCCAGCACCATGATGTGCAGATGACTGACAAAGTGCGCGGCTGCGACCTGCGGCAGCAGTCCGATACGAAAAGACGTCATGGCAGAACCTGTGGAATGGGGGTGACAAAACCGGCGCAGAGCTTAGTGGGGCGTTGGTCTTGCGGAATAGTCCAATGTTCAAAGGTTCACCAGACCACTTTGCAGCGCTACTGGTTTCGCGCCGTGGCGCAGCGCCGCGCAGTGGTCTGCAACGCTGGCGCAAACTGGTATACCGGCGCGGGCCGTGGGCCGCTAGGGTAGACGCCGTTGCCAATCGACGTTTTCACAGGGAGTGACCATGCCGCATTCCGCTTATCGAGACGGGCACGCGCTGCCGGTGCTCAGTGGCGTCGCACTGGCCCAGGCGGACGGGGATGTGTGGCGTGCCATCGACGCCGAGCGCCAGCGCCAGATGCAGTCAATCGAGCTGATTGCTGCCGAGAATTTTGTCAGCCGTGCAGTGCTTGAAGCCCAGGGCTCGGTGCTCACCAACAAGCATGCCGAAGGGTATCCGGGGCGCCGTTATTACGCCGGCTGCTGCAACGTCGACGCGGTAGAAGAGCTGGCCAACGAGCGCGCCCGGCGGTTGTTCAACTGTGCCTACGCCAACCTGCAACCCCACTCGGGCAGCCAGGCCAATCAGGCGGTGTTTCTAGCGCTGCTGGCACCGGGCGACAAGATCCTCGGCCTGGACCTCAAGTCCGGCGGGCACCTGTCCCACGGCGCGGCGTTCAATATGTCCGGGCGCTGGTTTCAGGCCCTCAGTTATGGCGTGCATCCGCTGACCCATCGGGTCGACATGGACCAGGTCGAGCAGATGGCCCGCCAGGAACGCCCGCGATTGATCATCGTCGGCGCTTCGGCCTATTCACGGGCGCTGGACTTCGCGCGCTTTCGCGCAATTGCCGACGAAGTCGGGGCCTTCCTGATGGCCGACATTGCCCATGTCGCCGGACTGGTAGCGGGCGGTGCGTACCCGTCGCCGGTGCCATTCGCCCACGTCACCACCATCAGCACCCACACCACACTGCGCGGGCCGCGCGGCGGGATGATCCTGTGCAACGAGCCGGGCATTGCGCAGAAAATCAATGCGGCGGTGTTTCCCGGCCTGCAAGGCGCGCCGCTGATGCACACGCTGGCGGCCAAGGCAGTGGCGCTCGGCGAAGCCTTGCAACCGGCGTTCAGCACCTACGCGCATGCGGTGATTGCGAACGCCCAGGCCTTGTGCGGGCGTTTGGCCGAAGGCGGGTTGTCGGTGGTCTCGGGCGGCACCGACTGTCACCTTGGCGTGATTGACCTGCGGCCGTGGGGCTTGGTCGGCAATGTCGCCGAACAGGCGCTGGAAGCGATCGGGATTACCGTGAACAAAAATATCGTGCCGGGCGACGAGGTCAAACCCAGTGCCACCTCCGGCATTCGCATCGGCAGCGCGGCCTGCACGTCGCGGGGCATGGGCGTGGATGAATTTCGCGAGATCGGCGACATGATCCTCGCCATGCTCGGCGGCGTGCGCAGCGGCGCCCTCGACAGTCGCACCGAGCGCTCGATTCGCGAAGGCATCGGCGAACTGACCAAGCGTTTCAAGCTGCCTTACTGAGCGGCTGCCTCTAGATTTTCAGCGCATTGGCCAGGCGCAGCATGGCGGCTTCGATTTCATACGCGGTCAACGACGAGTAGCCCAGCAGCCAGCCGTATTGCTGCGGTTCGCCTGCGTACAGCTTGCTGAGTCCGGACAATTGCACGCCGGCGGTGGCCGCCTGGCGGATGGTTTTTTCTTCGCTCCAGCCCGCTTTCAGCAGACAGGGAATCTGCAACCCGCCCGGCGGCAACTGGGCGGTGACGACCTCGCCCAGGTACTTGCCAATGGCGTCATGCATGATCGAGCGGCGCCCGGCATAGAGCTTGCGCATGGCCCGCACGTGGGCGTTGTAATGGCCGTCTTCCATAAACCGCGCCAGGGTCAGTTGCAGCACTTGCGGCGTATGCCCGTCCATCATGCTGCGCGCGTAGGCAAAGGGCTTGACCAGTTCGTGGGGCAGCACCATGTAGCCCATGCGCAAGCCGGGGTAGAGCGTCTTGCTGAACGTGCCGATGTAGAGCGTGCGCTGATACTTGTCCAGACCCTGCACGCAGGCGGTGGGTTGTCCGTCGTAATGGAACTCGCTGTCGTAGTCGTCCTCGATCAGCCACTTGCCTTTTTCCGCCGCCCAGTTGATCAACTCAAGGCGCCGTTCCAGCGGCAGCGTCACGCCGGTGGGGTATTGGTGCGACGGTGTGACGTACACGCAGTTGGCGCCGCTGCGGTCGGCGTACAGCAGGTCGGTGCGGATGCCGCGTTCATCGACATCGATGGGCAGCACCTTGGCTTCAGCGATCTCGAAGGCTTTGCGTGCGCCGTAATAGCCAGGGTTTTCCAGCAGGATCGGCTTGCCGGCATCCACCAGCAACTGCGCGCAGAGGTACAAGGCCTGGCGCGTGCTGCTCAGCACCAGCACCTGATCGGGTGAACACTTGGCCCCGCGCTCTAGGTTCAGGTAGGTGGCAATCGCCTTGCGCAGCGGCTCGGCGCCTTGCGGGTCGCCGTGCAAGAGCACGTTGGCGCGATAGTCCTTCATCACCTGGCGCTGCAGGCGTTCCCAGACATCCGTGGGGAAACTGCGGGTTTCCGGCAAACCGGTGGCGAAGGCCTTGATGACTTGCTGGTCGCTGACGCCGCCCGTTTCGAAGATCATCCGCCCTCGCTGGCTCAGCTCGACGCCGGGCGCGGCGGCGTTGCTGCGCACTTCCTGGGCCTTGATGCGCCGGCGTGTGGCGCCGCGCAATTCGACGCCGACCGTGTCGCAGACGTAACTGCCGGCACCCTCGCGGCGTACGATAAACCCGTCCCGATGCAACTGCACGTAGGCGTTCTCGACGGTGTCGCGGGCGCACCCCAGTGACTTTGCCAATACCCGTGTGGCCGGCAGTTTCAGGCCGGGGCCGAGGGCGCCGTCGAGGATCAGTGCGCGCAACGCCCGTTGGATGCGCTGGTGCAAGTCCAGCAGCTGAAACTCCACGTCGTTGAGGCGCATTTTCAGGGTTTCGAGCTCGAAGGTTTTTGCCATGCGGTCTGCTCCATCCTTTGGAATTGGCCTGTAATGGCAGGCCAGTCTATCCGTAGAATCCAGCCCTCGCCAGCCCGGCCCCGGCGCGTGGCGAGCCTGCACGATGCGAGTGTTCTTGAACAGGAGTTACGCGACGATGGCCAGATCCCACAACTTCAGCGCCGGCCCCACGGCGGTGCCGCTGGAAGTGCTCACCCAGGCACACGAAGAATTTTTTGATTTTGCCGGCACCGGTATGTCGGTGATGGAGATCAGCCATCGCTCCCGCGTGTTCATGGACGTTGCCCGCCAGGCGGAGCAGGACCTGCGCAACATTCTCGGCGTGCCGGACGCATACAAAGTGTTGTTTTTGCAAGGCGGCGCCTCGCTGCAGTTCGCCCAGGTGCCGATGAACCTGTTGGGCGACAAAGGCACGGCGGACTACCTGCACACCGGCCTCTGGTCGGGCAAGGCGATTGAAGCGGCGCGGCGTTATTGCGATGTGCGAATCGCGGCCAGTGCCCGCGCAACCGGCTTCGACCGCGTGCCTGACGCAGCGAGCTGGCACCTCAATCCTGACGCCGCCTACCTGCATTACACCGAGAATGAGACGGTCCACGGCGTGCAATTCATCGCCCCGCCCGATAGCGCCGCGCCGCTGGTGTGTGATGCCTGTTCAAGCCTTTTGTCCAAGCCGATGGACGTCGCCCGGCATGACCTGGTGTATGCCGCCGCGCAGAAAAACATGGGGGTGGCCGGGTTGACGGTGGTCATCGTCGACCCCGCATTACTGGAGCGCTCCCATGCCTTCACTCCGGACATTCTCAACTACGCCCACATCAGTGATGCGCAGTCGATGCTCAATACCCCAGCGACGTTTCCCTGGTACCTCACCGGCCTGACGCTCAAGTGGATCAAGCACAACGGCGGCCTGCCGGCCTTGCATGAGCGTAACCAGGCCAAGGCGCACCGGCTCTATCGCGCCATCGACGAGAGCGGCGGGTTCTACCGCAATCGGGTGCAGCCGGCGTACCGCTCGATCAACAACGTGCCGTTCGTGCTGGCGGATTCGACGCTGGAGAAGACCTTCTTGCGCCGCGCCGAAGACGCCGGCCTCAACGGCTTGAAAGGCCACGCCAGTGTCGGCGGCCTGCGCGCCAGCCTCTACAACGCCGTCTCGTTAACCGCAGTCGAGGCGCTGACTGACTTTATGGCTGACTTCGCACGCGCACATGGGTAAGCGCCCCTGCGCGAAAAAGTGGTCTGGTCTGCTGCGCACAAGCGTAGGGGCAAACCCCACCATTCAACGGCTATAAATGACCGCCTGGCCACGGCCTGATCCATTGTCCAGCAAGGAGCCAAGACTTATGCCCTCTACTCAATCCCAGTCGTCCCTGCGTCTGCGGGATGTGCTGCACCCGGTGGTTGCCGGGCTGATTTCGGTGATCGTCAATTACGGCGGCACCTTCATTCTAGTGTTCCAGGCCGCCAAGGTTGCCGGCCTCAGCCCTGAGCTGACGGCGTCGTGGGTCTGGTCGGTGTCGATTGGCGTCGGTGTGACCGGGTTGTTCCTCAGTTGGGTGAGCCGCGAGCCGATTATCACCGCCTGGTCGACCCCGGCGGCGGCGTTCTTGATCGTTGCCCTGGCGACCACGCCCTACGCCGAGGCGATTGGTGCGTATTTGATTTCAGCGGCGGCGTTCGTGCTGCTGGGGGTTTCCGGCTATTTTGAAAGGGCTGTGCGCCTGATCCCGCCCGGCGTTGCGGCGGGCCTGCTGGGCGGCATTCTCTTGCAGTTCGGCATCGGTGCATTCGCGAGCATGACGGTCGACCCGCTGTTGGTGGGGCTGCTGATCGGCGCCTACATCGTGTTCAAACGCTTGAGCGCACGCTACGCGGTGGTCGGCATTCTGGTGCTGGGGCTAGGCTTTTTGCTGATGCAGGGGCGAGTGGATTTTTCCGGACTGGCGCTGGAGTTCGCCACACCGGTATTCACGCGGCCCGAGTTCTCGCTCAATGCGTTGCTGAGCGTGGCGTTGCCGCTTTTTTTGATTACCCTCACGGGGCAATACATGCCGGGCATGCTGGTGCTGCGCAATGACGGCTTCAAGACCAGCGCCAACCCGATTCTCAGCGTGACCGGGCTGGGTTCGCTGCTGATGGCGCCATTCGGCTCCCATGCGTTCAATATCGCGGCAATCACGGCGGCGATCTGCACCGGCAAGGAAGCGTCCGAAGACCCTTCCAAACGCTGGATCGCCGGGGTAGCGGCAGGGGTGTTCTACATCCTGGTGGGGATTTTTGGCGTAACCCTGGCGGCGGTGTTCATGACCTTTCCGGCGACGTTCATTACCACCCTGGCCGGGCTGGCGCTGCTCGGCACCATCGGCGGCAGCCTGGCCAATGCCATGGCGGACGTCAAATCCCGTGAAGCCTCGCTGATCACCTTTCTGGCGTGCGCCGCCAACATCACCTTGCTTGGCATTGGCGGCGCCTTCTGGGGCTTGCTCATCGGCCTCGCGGCGTATGCGGTACTCAATGGACAACTGCCACGTCGTGAAAAAACTGCTGCGGTGACCACTAAGGGAGCGACCCACTGATGAATGGGCAAGGCGAACACCTCACCACGCTCCACGCCGATCATGGTCGCTATCCGCAGGCGGTCAGCGTCGAGGACTTTCGTCGCAACCTCGCCGCTGTGCAGCAACGCATCATCGATGCTTGCCACCGCGTCGGGCGTGACCCGGCCACCGTGCGGTTGCTGCCGGTCAGCAAGACCTTCGACGAAGCCCATCTGCGCCTGGCCTATGCCGCCGGTTGCCGCCTGCTCGGTGAAAACAAGGTGCAGGAGGCC
This sequence comes from Pseudomonas sp. R11-23-07, assembly GCF_003852295.1. NCBI lineage: Bacteria > Pseudomonadati > Pseudomonadota > Gammaproteobacteria > Pseudomonadales > Pseudomonadaceae > Pseudomonas > Pseudomonas sp. R11-23-07. The sequence continues at coordinate 3,657,955 of NZ_CP027761.1, read as the reverse complement.
CAGCTCAAGGCGCAAGCCATGAGCGACCTGCACGGCCTGCAATGGTCGGTCATCGGCCACCTGCAAACCAACAAGGCCAAGCAGGTTGCGCGTTTTGCCAGTGAATTCCAGGCGCTCGACAGCCTGCGCGTGGCCGAAGTGCTGGACCATCGCCTGCAGCTCGAAGGTCGGCAGATGGATGTGTTCGTGCAGGTCAACACCTCGGGCGAAGCCAGCAAGTATGGCCTGGCTCCCGAGGATGTGGCGGCGTTCATCGCGGCGCTGCCGGCATTCCCAGCGCTGCGGGTTCGCGGGCTGATGACCCTGGCGCTATTTTGCGCCGACGTGGCGCGGGTGCGCCCCTGCTTCGTGCGCTTGCGTGAATTGCGCGACCGCTTGCTCGCGCATGTGCCCGAGGGCGTGTCGCTGCAGCAGTTGTCGATGGGAATGTCGGGCGACTTTGAAATTGCCATTGAAGAGGGTGCAACCGTGGTACGCGTCGGTCAAGCCATCTTCGGTGCCCGGGCCATGCCCGATGCCTATTACTGGCCCACGGCCGACGCTAGACCGCGCAACGACGACGAGTTGCCGGCGCTCGCCCCTTAACGTTGATTGATCTCTATAGGAGGCCTGCAATGTCCGCAGCACCCGCTTACCTGATGCACACCTCGTCCCGTCAGCCGGTCTCGTTCAGCCGAGGCCTGGGCGCCCGCCTGTGGGACACCGATGGCGTTGAATACCTGGATGCCATCGCCGGCGTGGCCGTGACGAGCCTGGGGCACGCCAACCCGGAAATTGCCGCCGTCATCGCCGAGCAGGCCACGCAGTTGCTGCACACCACCAACATGTTTCGCATCCCGTGGCAGGAGCAACTGGGCGAGCGGTTGTGCCTGTTGTCCGGCATGGAGCGCGCGTTTTTCTGCAACTCCGGCGCAGAGGCCAATGAAGCCGCGCTGAAACTGGCGCGGCTGCACGGCCATGCCCGAGGCGTGGCCCAGCCGCAGGTGCTGGTGATGGACAACAGCTTCCACGGGCGCACCCTCGCCACGCTGGCGGCCACCGGCAACCCGGCGGTGCACGTCGGTTTCGAACCGTTGATGCGCGGCTTTGTGCGTGTGCCGTACAACGATATCGAGGCGATTCGGGCGGTTGCGGCGCAGTCACCCAACATCGTTGCAGTGCTGGTCGAACCGGTGCAGGGCGAGGGCGGGGTGCACGCGGCGTTCGCGGGCTACCTGCAAAGGTTGCGCGCCCTGTGCGATGAACACGACTGGCTGATGATGATGGATGAAGTGCAAACCGGCATGGGCCGCACCGGCGCCTGGTTTGGCTTTCAACACGCGGGCATCGAGCCGGATGTCATCACCCTGGCCAAGGCACTTGGCAACGGCTACCCGATAGGCGCATGCCTGGCGCGGGGCAAGGCCGCCGAGCTGTTTTCCCCCGGTCACCACGCGTCCACGTTTGGCGGTAACCCGCTGGCCTGCCGCGTGGGGTGCACGGTGCTGGACATCATGCAGCGTGAGCACCTGCCACAACGCGCCGCCGCCAGCGGCCGACGCCTGCTGGCCGCGCTCAAGCTGGCGCTGGGCAACCATCCCGAGGTGGTGGCCATTCGTGGTATCGGCTTGATGGTCGGCGTCGAACTCAACCGCCCGTGCGGCGAGCTGGTCGACCGCGCCCGTGAAGAACAACGCCTGCTGATCACCGTCACCCGTGGCACCACCGTGCGCCTGTTGCCCGCACTGATCTGCGATGACACACAGATCGACGAGATCGCCGCACGTGTCATTCGCCTGCTGTCGCCCGCTGTTTGAATTTGTTAACCGAGGACGCCCCCACCATGTACGACTCAACGCTCACCCTGGATGCTTTCGACCCTGAACTGCGTGAGGCGATTCATAACGAAGCGCATCGCCAGGAAGACCACATTGAGCTGATCGCGTCGGAGAACTACGCCAGCCCGCTGGTCATGCAGACCCAGAGCACGGTACTCACCAACAAGTACGCCGAGGGCTATCCCGGCAAGCGCTACTACAGTGGTTGTGAATACATCGATGTGGCCGAGCGCCTGGCGATTGAGCGGGTCAAGACCCTGTTCAACTGCGACTACGCCAACGTGCAGCCTCACGCGGGTGCGCAGGCCAACGCGGCGGTGTTCCTCGCGTTGATCAACCCCGGTGACACGGTGATGGGCATGAACCTGGCCCAGGGCGGCCACCTGACCCACGGTAACCCGGCGAACTTTTCGGGCCGGCATTACAAGATCGTGCCCTACGGGCTGGACCCGAAAACTGGTTTTCTCGACTACGACGAGATGGAACGAATTGCCCTGCAGACGCGCCCGAAAATGTTGATCGGCGGCTTCTCGGCGTACTCGCGTTACAAGGACTGGGCACGCATGCGCACCATCGCCGACAAGGTCGGCGCCATATTCTGGGTCGACATGGCCCACGTCGCCGGGTTGGTCGCCGCCGGCGAATACCCGGACCCGCTGCCCCATGCGCATGTGGTCACCAGCACCACGCACAAAACCCTGCGCGGCCCACGGGGCGGTTTGATTCTGTCGAAGGGCCAGGACGAAGCCTTCTACAAGAAACTCGATTCGGCAGTGTTTCCCGGCGTGCAGGGCGGCCCGCTTATGCACCAGATTGCAGCCAAGGCCGTGGCGTTCAAGGAAGCGCTGACGCCCGAGTTCCGCGTCTACCAGACCCAAGTGGTGACCAACGCCCGCGCCATGGCGGCGGTGCTGCAAAAGCGCGGCTACAAGATCGTCTCGGGCGGAACCGACAACCACATGATGCTGATCGATCTGTCCGACAAGCCCTACACCGGCAAGGACGCCGATGCGGCATTGAACAGCGCCTACATCACCGCGAATAAAAACTCGGTGCCGAATGACCCACGCTCACCCTTCGTGACCTCCGGCTTGCGCATCGGCAGCCCGGCGGTGACGACGCGGGGCTTCGGTGTCGAGGCCTGCGAGCAAGTGGCAGGGTGGTTGTGCGACGTACTCGACGCCCTGGAATATGGCGACAGTGACAAGGTCGGCCACCACGTGCGCGAACAGGTTGTCGCACTGTGCCGGCGTTATCCGGTTTATCGCTGAATGGGTTTGGGGGGGGCCGTGTGGACGGCCCTGATTCACTTCTTTGCCGATAAGGACGCTCATGCAGCCTGCTTCCAGCTTTATCAGGCGTTCAATCTGGGGGAGTGGGTGCGTCGTGATGATCTGCCGGAGACTGATCCCGGTGAGCCCGAAAGTCACAGCCCAGGGTACGTCCCAAAAAAATGATCTCGATTTGCTGGCTCACCGGGTCCTGCCGCTTCAACTGCGTGTTGGAAGTGGAATCAACTTTTCATGTGATCGTAATGGCGGGTGGTCAGGGTTACATCGTGCACGTTCGTAACGGACTGCTCTTAAAGCAGTGATAGTGAAGTAGATCTTGCCGGACACTCCCCATAGGCCGAATTCCTTTTGCTCAAACCATTGGCCGGATTTGTCGGTCACGCGGAAATTCACGTTGAAAGTGCCATCGGCGCGACGTTCACTCAGTTGCTGCGTACGTTTACCGTCGAGGGTGGTCGCTTCGCCGTACCATTTACCGATCATCAGGGCAATTCATCACTCTAGCAGTTCCGCCGCCGTTCACGGATTCAGGAACTTGCTGACAGCGTCGGCGAACAGTTCTGGCTGATCCAGCATGATGAAGTGAAAACTACCGTCGATACGCCTGAAGCTGATATTTGGGGTCGAGACGTAGGCGTTACGGAACATGGCATCAACGTGGGACGCCTCTATGCCGTAAAGCGGGTCATAGGCATAGACGACCTCGACAGGCATCTTGATGCGTCCAAGCTCAGGGCGCAGGTCAGTGACCATCAGCTCATACATGGCATTGGCCATAGTCTCTCGGTCCGAGTTTATCCCCGCTGCGACCAAGGCTGGCCTGACCGCTTCAGTTTTGGCGAGACGGGCGATGGAGGCATGCTGCAGGGCTTGCGCCTGTTCAGGGGTTGCGGTCAACATTGCGTCGCGCATCGCAGCCGCCTGCGGGGTCGCCGTTTCACGGGTCGCGAAGGGATCGAACAGCAATGTATAAAAAGGCATCGCATCGACAATCATCAGGCGTCCCACTTGATCGGGATGACGAGCACCCAGCATCAGTGCCACCTCACCACCCAACGAATGACCGATGATGATCGGCGCTTCGAGGCGCTGGCTGCGTATGTATTCAGCGATTGCCTCGACCGTCGGCGCGACTACTTTCCCTTCTGGTTCGGACACGGCAGGCGAGCCGGCAAAGCCAGCTACCTGTACAAGGTGGAGCCGATGGCTCTGTCGTAGTCTGGAGGCCAAATCAGCCCATACGTCGCGAGACGAGGCAAATCCTGGAATCAGGATGATATCTGTCCCCGAGCCTTGTACCCGCACCGAGATAACACCCTGGTTGACAGTTTCCAGCGGCAGGGGCGCAGGCTGGGCTGGCGATGCAGACAACAGCGCCAACGTGGTGCCGATCCCGGCAAGAATCATTTCTGCACGCATGGCGTTCTCCTTTTCGCGCAATGCGAGATGACTTTTACAATTTCACGGGCGCCGATTACACCGACGAACAGGCAGGTTAACGGATTCATCGCCATTCCTTTGACCGAAAAAATATTTCCACTATACGGCGCGCACAGGCACTAGAAAACTAGCGCCGCCTGCAATCCTTAGCATCCTCCCAGAAAAACAAGATGGCCCCTTTGACAGTCGGAGGACGGCTGAGCCGAGTTTATTGGGGTAATTTGGCAATCACCTTGATCTCGAAGTCGAACCCGGACAACCAGGTCACGCCAATAGCGGTCGCCGTCGGGTAGGGAGCTTCGCCCCAGTACTCGGCCACCACTTCCCAGATCGTTTCGAATGTCGAGGCAGGGTCGACCATGAAGATGGTCGTGTCGACCACATCCGCGAAACTACTGCCGGCCTCGGTCAGGATCGCGTTGAGGTTGGCGAAGGCCAGGCGAACCTGTGTCGCGAGGTCCGGCTCGGCCGAGCCATCCTTGCGGCTGCCGACCTGACCGGATACGAACAGAAAACCGTTGGAGCGAATCGCCGGTGAGTAGCGGTGGAGCTCGTACAATGCATGGCGGTCAGGCGGGAAAACCACATCACGTTTGCTGGTCATTGCATCTCTCCTTCGGGGCCGACATGGCCCGCTGTTTACGATGGAGCCAGTGTAAAAAGACGGGCGACCTGAATAAACGCGCAACGCTGGTCATGACTGTTTGTAGAATCCAAACTATCCAGACCCCAGTGAGGCGTGAAATGGACCGTTTCGATGCAATGCAGGCCTTTGCCCGAGTGGTGGAAACCGGCAGCTTCACCAAGGCGGCAGCCACCCTGCACATGAGCAAGACCACCGTGACGCAGCTCGTCCAGCAACTGGAAGCGAGGCTGCGTGTGCGCTTGCTCAACCGCACCACACGCAAGGTCAACGTCACCGCCGATGGCGCGGTCTACTACGAGCGCGTCATCCGGCTACTGGTCGATATGGACGACGCCGAGACCAGCCTGTCCAGCGCGTCGATGACACCGCGCGGGCGGCTGCGGGTGGATGTGCCCAGCCCGTTTGCGCGAATGCTGCTGATACCGGCCTTGCCGGGGTTCTTTGCACGCTACCCGGAAATCCAACTGACCCTGGGCGTGAGCGATCGGATTGTCGACATCATTGGCGAAAACGTCGACTGCGTGGTGCGCGGCGGCGAAATCATCGATCAGTCGCTGATGGCAAGGCATGTGGGCGATCTGCACATCGGCATTTATGCCGCGCCCGGCTATCTGCAACGCTTCGGTACGCCAGCCCACCCCCGTGAGCTGGAGGAGGGCAGGCACAGTACCGTTGGCTTCCTCTGGTTTCGCACAGGCAAATCCTTGCCCTACGCGATGCAGCGTGGTGAGGAACGCATCGAGATCCAGGGGCGCCCGCAACTGACGGTCGACGACGGCAATGCGTACCTCGCCGCCGGCCTGGCGGGCCTGGGCATGCTTTGGCTACCGCAGTACATGGCCAAACCGCACCTGGCCAGCGGCGAGTTGCTGCCGCTGTTCGAGGACTGGCACATGGCGCCGATGCCGATGTACCTGGCATTCCCGCCGAATCGGCATGTCAGCGCCAAGGTGCGGGTGTTTATCGACTGGGTGATAGAGTTGATGGCCGAGCATGCGCCGGTGGTTAGGTGAAATAGGTGTAAAGCCGTTTCAGGGCTAGATGCTCTAAACGTCTGTAATTGGCCGATCGCTGATGGTCGGCGTGGTTCAGATTCAAACGCAGATTGAGCAAGCCGGTCTCTCACCCAGCCGCTCTACCAACCTGATGAGATAACCGTCGGGATCCTGGACGATGAATTCGCGCTGGCCTACTTCTACATTGTCAGCCCGATACCAGGTGTCCTTGCATTCTCGAAAGAGTGGAAATCCAGCCTGATCAAGTTTTCGCAAGATGGGGGCAACGGCATCAACATCAATCTGTAGGTTGATTCCTCTTCCAAACGGCTTGGTCAACGGCGCAGTCAGCCATTGGCCTGCCTGCGAATCAACCTGCTCAAGCATTACTTGAGCACCATTCAAATCAAGGTAGGCGAATCCATCTTCCGGGCGCTGATAGGCTACTGTGAACCCAAGGCAAGAAACCCAGAAAGCGAGGCTGCTTTCGAGGTTGGTGACCATAATTTCCGGAACCAGTTTGTTGCGTTCGAACATGAGATGACTTCCATTTCAAAGACTTATATGCGGGCGGCATGTTCTGCACCGCGAAGGAATCAAAGTGAGCGTGATGATGTACGGTCGGATGGGAATTATCGAGATGCGTTAAGTGGCTGCTTCTGGCCGAAAGCAGCCTCTCGCGACATACAATGACCGGCATACAACGTAAAACCGGGATCAGACCACAGGTCAAATATAACCCCCGCTTTTACGATGGTAGCCTGGCCCCGTTTTTACGCTACAGCGTCGGTAACCGGTCCAACGCACAAGTACGTTCTATTTTCGGCTCACCGGCGGTGGGCAAGCGTACGCCCGAATCGACATTGAATATGTCGATGTAACACCGGCTCAGCGAGCCCGGGACGTCGACAATCCCTCCCTTGATCACATAGCGTGCGCCCGGCGCAAATTCGCTGACAAACGCTACGCTGCACGAGCGATTGGCATTGGCCACGCCGCGCATTTCCAAGTGCAGCGGTTTGCCGGCTTCAATCGGAAAAAAACCCTCCGGCGTCGAGACATTCTTATAAACGGAAACCAGCTGCTTCCCCATTCCCGACTCAGTCGCCACGGTTCTGCCGTATTTGCAGCCGATGGCAGGCGCCTGGACCAGAGTCACGCCGTTTCGATAATTTTCCATAGAGACCAGTTCGCTGCGGATCATCGCCTGGGGCGCCCCCGCAGGCACAAGGTATTTCGGCGCTGGGGCGCAGCCTGCAAGCAGCAGAACTGAACACAGGTAAAGAGGCTTCATAATTTCCTTATTAATGGCGGAAGACGCGGCGTTAACAGGCCTGACCAATCAGAATGAGTCAAGCAATAAGTGAGAAGAACGAGCGTTTGACCAGGCTTGAAATAAAGGTGAATCGTCCCTGGTTTACTAGATAGGCGCAATGGCCGCATTTGGCCGATTCTGTTGAAAAAGTCGGCTTCGGTTTCCATGGCAGAAAAGTACGCGTCTGAGATTGAAATCTGTGTTTTGCGCAGAAGGTTCAGGGCTCAGATTTGACGTAGCAGCGTGCAAAAAAGGCGTTTTCACCGCTCAATGCATGGGTACTCAGGCCGGGTCGACTTTTTCAACACAATCGGCCGAATGTTGCCTGTCGTGAGGGGCATGAAACGACCCAAAGCGGACATTGCCTGTAGCTGAAGTTGACCGACCATGAATCCGTATTGCAGCATGGAATTGAAGTGTGACACCGCTGTGCGGCCACTCTGTAAGCGCTACCTTCGCACCTAACAGGAAGAAGCTCATGATCATGGTGTTATCGAAGGTCGAACTCAAGGAACTGTCGGTGAAAGCGGAAGCAGAGGGTTTAATGCTGAGTGATCTAGTCCCCATTTGCGAAAGGTTCGGCGTTGCACCGCATGATGTGCTGAACGAACTGTCCGTCGCGGTTGCGGAAGGCTATCTACAAGGATCTCTACCCTATGATTTTTGCGACGGCGTTATGAACGGGATCATAAATGCTGTGGTTGAAGTAGGGATGACTAACGATATGCCTCTGCCCGCTTTCTCGCTCTACCAGGCATTCGATCAAGGTGAATGGTTCCGCAGTAACGACCCACCGGAAACTGACTCCAGTGAGAAATACACGAAGCATGTGGTCGAGGAAATAATGCGTACCCTTAGAGACTAGCTTTCACAGATCGAGAGGTTTTCGCTTTTCGGCTGGAAGGTGGTGGATCGAACGCCGCTTTTGGCCGATCTCTGCCTGTCGCGAGTGCCGTAATCGGCCAGGACGGAACGTATCGGAAGTGTATTATGACAAGCAGCAAAAAGCCGCAATACTGCACGATCTGCGGATGCCTACTCGACAATCCGGATGATCCGCTATCAGGCAATACCGGTGGCGATTGCTGGGGATGCACAGGCGCTATAGAGGCGGAAATGGGATGCGCAGAGTCACTCGCCTACGTACGCAAAGAATACGAGGCAGGACTTCGGCCTGGATGGATCGATCCATTCAAGACCTGATCCGGAAGCTGCACTACGACCACTTTGGGTTGACCGCAGCCCTTCAAGGCCGGCAGCTTTCCTCTCCTGACTATTGGATTCATAAAACCACGTCATTTACAAGTTTGCACCAGCCATCCTTTGCCTCCTGCTCCGAGGTGAAGACCTGTACCTTTGGCTGCCAGAACTGCCCCTCAATGACGATGCATTCCAGGGTAGAGTCCTGAAACGTAAAGACGTAATGGATAGCATTTTCCATGAACCGCTGTTTATCGTGTCGAGGGTGAATGGCGTTTCTCTGCTCAAGCTCTGCTAGCCAAGGCGAATTATCTATCCGATGAATTTGGTAATGCTTAAGGCCAAGTCCAATAAGCGGATGGCCGCCCAAAGTCTCGTCGTTAGGCGAGCCGAACTGGATTTTCTTTACTAGCGGAAAATGAACTACAGCTACTTCTTCTCCAGCGGTGCAATACCGTAAACATAGCTGCGTATCCGTGGCGAACACCACGGGTTCGGGAGACGTGCTTGGCTGTGGCCAGGAGTCGAGCAGCACTACGGTCGCTAATGACATGGGGGAGCCTAATGCACACATGGGAGTTCAACAGAGTGCGAGAGCCACTCGTTGTCGTCAAACCTTTCTGATCACGACAGACCGCTTCTGGCCGAAAGCCGCCACCCACTCATTCGATCCAATAGTAGCTGTTTGATTAGGCCCCTCTGTCTTTAGGATCTACCAACGGCTTGCTTACTAAACGCCTGCCGCTTGCAGCGGGTCACCTCATTTTGTATTGCATACGCCCCCACCAGGCTCATCAAAAAGCAAATCGCCAAACCGTTGCATACGGCCTGCAACGACTCAGCGATGGATTGGGCTTGTGAGTCAAATGCTGTCAATCACCCGTACACGGCGCCTCACGGTCAAGCAGTCTGCCGGCGAGCAGTACGCCCAGTTCACTCAATTGGTGGATCGCCAGCGCGACGTCGCGGTGTTTGCCGTGGAGGTCTTCGGACAGGTCGAGCAGCAGGGTGCTGACGCTGGTGAAGGTTTCGTAGCTGTTGGTGATGAGGGTTTCGTTGCTGGCGTGGGGGGTGACGCTAAAGAGCGCGGTTGAATCGGTAACCATTGTTAAGTTCCTTGCTTGAGCCACGACCTCATCGCTACTAAACAATAAGGCGGTAGCTGTACGCAGGTTAGTAGACCGGTGAAACCTAACAAAACCGGCGCGCCCGAGGGCGCCCTACGCACAGCCACCATCAAGCACAGACGGGAAGTCTGATGGAGAGAGCGTGTGCACTTGTTAGGTTAAACCGTGGGCTACTAAACCCGATCGCCGAGAAATTCAGCGACCGAGCCACCTTAAATACGGCCACCCCAGCGCACAAGCCGGCGGATTCTGACGCAAGCGTAGGCAATGGAGCAAGTTGCGGCAGGGTAGCGGACGCTGTCCCCCTTCGAGCCAACAAAAATTCAGCGCCTCATCAAATCCTTCACTGCGCTGTTGTAGAGTCTCTGCACACCGAATTGACCACCCAGGGACCCCATGACATTGACCGTCGACACCTTGCTCAAACTGGCCATGGCCAACCCCGTCAACGCTGAAATCACCGCGCGCTTGCCGTCGCTCGGGGTGGAGCAGTGCATGCTCACGGCGGGCTGTCTGTTCCAGGCGGTGTGGAATCATCAGGCGAGTCGGCCGGTTGATGCGGGGGTGAAGGACTATGACGTTTTCTACTTCGACCAGGATGTGTCCTACGAGGCTGAGGATGCGGTGATCCGCAGGGCCGAGTCGTTGTTCCGGGACTTGGGGGTTAATGTGGAGGTGAAGAACCAGGCGCGGGTTCATCTCTGGTATGGGCAGCGCTTTGGCCGGCCGTATCCTCAGTTGCACTCGGCCAGGCAAGGGGTGGACCGTTATCTGGTGGCGGGTACGTGCATTGCCTTGGATATTGCCACGGGTGAGGTGTATGCGCCGTATGGCTTGGCGGATGTGGAACAGGGCGTGCTGCGCATCAACCCGCTGCATGCAGAGCCCGAGCTGTTTTTGCGCAAGGCCAGGAGTTATCAGGAACGCTGGCCTTGGCTCAGGATTGTGCCACCGGGGTCAGCCGAATAAACCGCCGAGCACGCTGCACCCGATCACTACCAGCCACGGCGGCAACTTCATCAGCATCAGTGCCGCCAAGGCGAGCACTGCCAGGGCCAGGTCGTAAACGCTGAAAATCGCGCTGGTCCACACCGGCCGGTACAACGCCGCCAGTAACAAACCCACCACCGCCGCGTTCACACCGGCCAGCGCGGCCTGGGTGCGCGGGCTGTGGCGCAGGCTGGCCCAGAAGGGCAGCGCACCGAAGATCAGCAAAAATGACGGCGCGAAGATCGCCAGCAGGCCGATCAGGCCGCCCAGCCAGCCGGTAGGGGCGTGGATCATCGAGGCGCCGAGAAAGGCCGCGAAGGTGAACAGCGGGCCGGGCACGGCTTGGGCGGCGCCGTAGCCGGCGAGGAAAATGTCGTTGCTCACCCATTGGCTGGGCACTACCTGGGCTTGCAGCAACGGCAGCACCACGTGGCCGCCTCCAAACACCAGTGAGCCGGTGCGGTAGAAGGCGTCCACCAGCGCCAGCGTGGGGTCGCTCGCCCAGTCGGCCAGCAGCGGCAAGCCCACCAGCAACAGCAGGAACAGCGCCAGCCACAGCGTTGCGGCACGGCGGCTGATGGCGATGGGCAATGCGTCGGGCTCGGCACGGGGCGAGGGCTTGAACAGCAGCAGGCCGACCACCCCAGCCACGACGATCACTGCCACCGGGCTCAAGGCAGACGATTGCAGCAGTACCCAACCGGCGGCGCTCAGCATCAATATTATCCGCACCCAGCCCCGACACAGGGTGCGCGCCATGCCCCACACGGCTTGGGCCACCACCGCCACGGCGACAACCTTGAGGCCATGCAGCGCGCCGGCGGGCAGGGCGCTGCCATAGTGAGACAGGCCCAGGGCAAACAGAATCAGCGCGATGGCCGACGGCAAGGTGAACCCGGCCCAGGCCGCCGCGGCACCCGCGTAACCTGCGCGTGACAGGCCCAACGCGATGCCGACCTGACTGCTGGCCGGGCCGGGCAGGAACTGGCACAGGGCGACCAGTTCGGCGTAGCTGTGTTCACTGAGCCAGCGCCTGCGGGTGACGAATTCCTCGCGGAAATAACCCAGGTGCGCAATCGGCCCGCCGAAGGAGGTCAGGCCCAGGCGCAGGAAGATCAGGAACACTGACCCAAGGCTGCTGCGGTGATCGGCAGGGGTAGCGGGCAAGGTGAGGCTCCCTCGTGGCGTGTGCAGAACCCGGCAAATCGATGTGGGCTGGTGGGGCACTTTATCGATTTTTCATGACGCGCAGAAGAGACGGCCTGCCTGTCATTTTTGCCGTGCACATTGAATTTATCGGCGCCGATTTGAGTCATTTAAGCTGAGTCACTTAAAGCATAGCCTTGCCTTCCAACCCTTTAACCTCAAGGACCGACCATGACCTTCTTCATCTTCCTGCTCGCCTGCGCCGCCGCCGCCAGTACCGGTGTGATTTTCAAACCCGGCGCCTGGTACGAATCCCTGGTCAAGCCCAGCTTCACCCCGCCCAACTGGTTGTTCCCGGTGGCGTGGACGATTATCTACCTGCTGCTGGCCTGGGCCGGTTACCGCTTGAGCCTGATCCCGGGCAGCGAGATGGTGTTGGCGCTGTGGGCGGCGCAGATTGCGTTGAATACGCTGTGGACGCCGGTGTTCTTCGGCGCGCATCGCTTGCTCGCCGGGATGGTGATCATTGTGCTGCTGTGGCTGACCGTGGCGGCGATGGTGGTGCTGGCAGTGCGTCTGGACCTGATTACCGGTCTGATCCTGTTTCCGTACCTGGCCTGGCTGTGCGTAGCGGCGGCGTTGAACTTCTCGATCCTGCGGAATAACCGTTGATGGCTTACCAACACTGGCCCGCCAGCGAGACCGAACTGGCCCAGATGCGCCGCTTCAATCGCACGCTTGCGTGGCTGCCGCGCTTCAAGATCCGCAACCGCGTCACGCCGCGTGTGATCCAGGCGCTGCTGCGCACCCGGCAGAGGTTCCAGAAACCGCCTGTGGTGGAAATCCGGCTCATCGGCGCCGTGCCGGTGCGTATCCTGCGGCCCGCCGGTGCACCCAAGGGCGTGGTGCTGGATATCCACGGCGGCGGCTGGGTGATCGGCAATGCGCAAATGAATGACGACCTCAACCTCGGCATGGTGCGCGCGTGCGACGTGGCGGTGGTGTCGGTGGACTATCGGTTGGCGGTCAACACGCCGGTGGAAGGATTGCTGGAAGACTGCCTGGCCGCTGCGCGCTGGCTGTTGGCGGAATGTGCGGAGTTTGCCGGCCTGCCGGTTTTTTTTGTCGGCGAATCGGCCGGCGGGCACCTGGCGGCGGCGACGTTGCTGGCGTTGAAGCAATGGCCGCTGTTGCTCCAACGTGTCCATGGCGCGGTGTTGTACTACGGGGTGTATGACTTGACCGGCACGCCGAGTGTGCGCAACGCCGGGCCGCAAACGCTGTTGCTCGATGGGCCGGGAATGGTCACGGCGCTGCGCTTGCTCACGCCGGGGATCAGCGACGACGAGCGTCGACAGCCGCCCTTGTCACCCTTGTACGGTGACTTCGCCGGCATGCCGCCGGCGTTGATGTTCGTCGGCGAACTGGACCCGCTCAAGGACGACACGCTGTTGATCGCCGAGCGCTGGAGTCAGGTGGAGGCGCATCTGTTGCCGGAGTCGGCCCATGGGTTCATTCATTTTCCCGTGGCGATGGCAGACAGGGTGTTGGTGTACAGCCGTAGCTGGATAACGGCGCGTCTGCACACCCCGCAACTCTCGACGCCCTGCAACGCCGTCGACCCTGGCCCTGAATGAGTTCAATGGGAGGTTTTCATTCGGCGGCGGTCACAGTGACAGATACATGCCTTTGCAATCGCCTAAATCTGTTGGTGGTCCAAACCCGTGATTATGCATTCCTTCTTGTCGGGCGGTGGCGAACAGGCCTCCCTGATCCAGTCCAAAGATTGGTCGGCAACCCCGCTGGGGCCGATCGAATCCTGGCCCCAGAGCCTGCGCACCACCGTCAGCCTGTGCCTGGCGTCCAATTTCCCGATCAATATCATCTGGGGCCCGGAGAACACCCAGATCTACAACGACGGCTACAAGGTAGTGTGCGGCGAGTCGCATCCGCGCGCCTTGGGCGAGGGTTACCACGTGACCTGGGCCAGTGCGTGGCCGGCCATCGGCGGGCCCTTCACCGAGGCGCTGGAGGGGCAAACCAGTTTTCTGGAAAACCAGCGCATGTTCCTCACCCGCAATGGTTACCTGGAAGAGACTTTCTTCACCTTTTCCATTTCGCCTATTCGTGATGAAACCGGCGGCATCGGCGGGCTGTTTCACCCGGTGACGGAAACCACGGTGACCATCCTCGCCGAGCGGCGCACCCGTGCGTTGCGCGATCTGACCGGGCAGTTGGCGGTTGCCGATGACTTGCCCAAACTGATCGCGTTGACGGTGCGGACGCTGGCGGAGTTCAACTTCGATATTCCGTTCCTGCTGTTTTATGAGTGGGACGCCCAAGGCAAGGGTTACCGCCTGGCACAACACAGCGGTATCGCCGCCAACACCGCCGCGTCACCGGCCTGGATCGATGCGGTCGACGCCACGCCCTGGCCGTTAGGCGCCGCGTGCGAGCAAAAGCGCACGCTGCAGGTGGACAAGATCGAGGCGCTGTTTGCCGGCGTGGCCTGCGGGCCCTACCCGGAGCCGCCCCAGACCGCCTTTGTATTGCCGCTGGTGGTGCCGGACGACGCACAGACCCCGTTGATTCTGGTGGCCGGCGCGTCACCCCGTTTGCCGATGAACGATATTTACCGAGGGCTCTACGAACTGCTGGGCGCAGCGCTCTCGGCGGCACTGGCCACCGTGCGTGCGCGCGAGTATGAGCGCCAGCGTGCCGACGCCCTTGCGGCTATCGACCAGGCCAAGACCACCTTTTTCACCAATATCAGCCATGAATTTCGCACGCCCCTGACCTTGATGCTCGGGCCGCTGGAAGAGTCGTTGGCCCTGGGCGATACGCTGCCCGAGGATGAGCGTGAGCGGGTCACGCTGGCTTATCGCAACGGCCAGCGCCTGCTCAAACTGGTCAACTCGCTGCTGGAGTTTTCCCGCATCGAGGCCGGCCGCGCCCAGGCGACCTATGCGCCAGTGGACTTGCCGGCACTCACCGCTGACCTGGCCTCCAACTTCCGATCGGCCTGCGAGCGCGCCGGCCTGGCGTTGCTCATCGACACCACGCCCTTGCCCGAGGCGGCTTACGTCGACCGCGACATGTGGGAAAAGGTGGTGCTGAACCTGATCTCCAACGCCTTCAAATTCACCCTGGCCGGGCACATCCGCGTCAGCGTTGCGCCCAGCGCCGATGGCAGCGCTGCGCAGGTGTGCGTGAGTGACACCGGCACCGGCATCGCGGCCCATGAACTGCCGCGTTTGTTCGAGCGCTTCCACCAGATCGAAAACCCTGCGGGGCGCTCGTTTGAAGGCTCGGGTATCGGCCTGGCGCTGGTGGATGAACTGGTCAGGCTGCAAGGCGGCACGCTGGAAGTGAGCAGTGAGCTAGGGGTAGGCACGACGTTCAGCATCCGGCTGCCGCTGGGCAATCGGCATGTCCCCAAGCCGCTGCACACCGAGGCATTGCAGTACGGTTCGACCACCAATGTGAGTGCCTACGTGGAGGAGGCGCTTGGCTGGTTGCCGGATGCGTCAGCGCTGGTTGACGTGGCCCAGACACACCCTGAGCCCGAGGCCGAGTCCTTCCAGGGCCACGTGCTGCTGGCGGACGATAACGCCGATATGCGCGCTTACGTCGCGCGCTTGCTGTACGCCGCCGGCCTGGACGTGGAGACCGTGACAGATGGGCAGGCCGCGCTGCAGGCGGCCCGCGAAAACCCGCCGCAACTGATCCTTACCGACGTGATGATGCCGGTCCTCGACGGCTTTGGCCTGTTGCGCGCCGTGCGTGAAGACCCGCGCTTGCAGACGACGCCGGTGATTCTGCTGTCGGCCCGTGCGGGTGAAGAAGCCCGCGCCGAGGGCCTGGCCGCCGGCGCCGATGACTACCTGATCAAACCGTTTTCGGCGCGCGAGCTGGTCTCCCGCGTCACCTCCCATCTGGAGCGCGCCCGCAACCGCCGCGTGGCGACATTGCGCGAAAGCGAAGCGCGGCTGCGCCTGGCGATCGACGCCGGGCAGATCGGTGAGTGGGAACTGGATATCGGCACCGACAGCTCGGTGCGCGCCGAGCGGCATGACCAGATTTTCGGTTACCACGAGCGGGTGCCGCACTGGGGCATGCGGACTTTCCTGGAACATGTGCTGCCCGCAGACCGCGACGCGGTCGAGGCGGCGTTCACGCGCGCGGTGGCCCAGGGCAGCAGTTGGGATTTCCAGTGCCGCATCCGCCGCGTAGATGACCAGCAGGTGCGCTGGATCCTGGTGCGCAGCATGCCGCAACTCGACGCCCACGGGCGCACCCTGAAAATGTTCGGCCTGGTGCAGGACATCACCGACCAGAAACGGGTCGAGCTGGGCATGCAGGCCCTCAATGAAACCCTCGAACAGCGCATCACCGAGGCCATGGAAGAGCGCAGCAAGGCCGAAGAACAACTGCGCCAGGCGCAAAAACTCGAAGCCCTGGGCCAACTCACCGGCGGCGTGGCCCACGACTTCAATAACCTGTTGACGGTGATTCGCTCTTCGCTCGACCTGCTGGAGCGTCCGGAACTGCCCGAAGCGCGGCGCAGCCGTTACCTGGCGGCGATTTCCGACACGGTCAACCGAGCGGCGCGTCTCACCGGGCAGTTACTCGCGTTCGCCCGTCGCCAGGCATTGAAGCCGCAGGCGTTCGACGTCAGCCACAGCGTGACCTCGCTGGTGGAAATGATCGAATCGCTGTGTGGTGCCCATATCCGCGTCATCACTGAGCTTGCGCCCTACGATTGTTTCGTCTATGCCGACTCCAGCCAGTTCGATTCGGCGCTGGTCAACGTGGTGGTCAATGCCCGTGATGCGATGAAGGGCGTGGGTACCCTGACCGTCGCGGTAGCCTCCGTCGACACTCTCCCGGCCCTGCGCGGCCAGCCTGCGGTGCCGGGGGCGTTTGTGGCGATCGCGGTGAGCGACACCGGCAGCGGCATACGCCCTGAGCATCTGGAGCGCATATTCGAGCCGTTTTTCACCACCAAGAACGTCGGGCAGGGCACCGGGCTTGGCCTTAGCCAGGTGTTCGGCTTTGCCAAACAGTCAGGCGGCGAAGTGCGGGTCAGCACCGAATTCGGTCGAGGTTCGACGTTTACGTTGTACCTGCCCAAAGTCATTGCGCGGCCGCGGGAACCCGAGGTGGAGCTCGAGGCGGCGCCGATGACCGAGGGCCGTGGCACCCATGTCCTGGTGGTGGAAGACAACGTCGAAGTGGGTACCTTTGCCACCCAGGCGCTGGAGGAACTGGGCTTTCAGGCGACCTGGGCGATGAATGCCGAGCAGGCCCTCAAATTGTTGTCCGATGAGGCCGACGCGTTCGACGTGGTGTTTTCCGATGTGATGATGCCCGGCATGAACGGGCTTGAGCTGGCCAAGGAAATCCAACGGCTGTGGCCCGCCTTGCCCATCGTGCTCACCAGTGGCTACAGCCATGTGCTGGCGCAACAAGGCACCCACGGTTTCGACCTGCTGCACAAGCCGTATTCCATTCATCAACTGTTGCTGATCCTGCGCAGGGCCTGTTCGACACCTGCGGGCTCAGGCTGAGCGCAGGCGCAGAATCTGTGCGCCGTCGAACGGGTCGGTCAGGTAATGCGCCTGCACGCCGAAGGTGGCCTGCAACCGTTGGGGAGTCAGTACCTCCAGCGGTTTACCCAGCGCCACCAGCCGGCCACGGTCGAGCACGGCCAGGCGATCACAGGTCAGCGCCTGGTTGAGGTCGTGCAGGGCAATCAAGGTGGTGACGGGAAGCGCCTGCACGCCTTTGAGAATCGTCAGTTGGTGCTGGATGTCCAAGTGGTTGGTCGGCTCGTCCAGCAGCAGAATCTGCGGGCGCTGCGCCAGTGCGCGGGCGATATGCACGCGTTGGCGTTCGCCGCCGGAGAGGCTGCGCCAGGCGCGATGGCTCAGGTGTGTGGCGTCCACGTCGTGCAAGGCCTGGCGCACGATGGCGGCATCCTCGCCCGACCACGGGCTCAGCGCCGACAGCCACGGCGTGCGGCCCAGGGCGACCGCATCGAACACGCGAATGGCGTCGTCGGTATCGGCCTGTTGTTCCACCACGGCCAGGTGCTGCGCGATGGCGCGGCGCGACAAATCGCCTAAACGCTTGTCGCCCAGGCGTACCTCACCGCTGGCCGGCGTACGCAACCCCGCGAGCAACTTGAGCAAGGTCGATTTGCCCGACCCGTTCGGCCCGACGATACCCAGGGTTTCACCCGCCGCAACCTCAAGGTGGACGTCGCACAGCAACTCGGCCTCGCGAACCTTGAAGCCGAGCCCACTGCAGCTCAACACACTCATCGCGCATTCCTCCGACCGATCAGGATCAGCGCAAACACCGGCGCGCCGACCAGTGCGGTGACCACCCCCACCGGAATCACCTGGCCTTTGATCAGGGTGCGCGACAGCACATCGGCGGCGATCAGGAACAACGCGCCGCCCAGGGCGCTGGCGGGCAGCAGGCGCGAGTGCCCGGTGCCCAGCATCAAGCGCATGGCATGGGGGATCACCAGCCCGACAAAACCGATGGAGCCGACAATCGACACCATCACCGCCGTCACCACCGCCGCGCAGCCCACCAGCGCGAATTGCACGCGCCGCACCGGGATGCCGAGGGCGGCCGCCGAATCTGTGCCGAAGGTAAACGCATCCAGGGCGCGACGGTGCCACAGGCACACCAGCAGCCCCACGACCGCCACCGGCACCGCCAGCCACACCGACGGCCAACGCACGCCGCTGAGGTTGCCGAGCAGCCAGAACATGATGCCCCGCGCCTGTTCGGAGCTGGCGGATTTGGTGATCAGGAACGCGGTGAGCGCATTGAACAGCTGGGAGCCTGCGATGCCGGCGAGGATGATCTGCCCGGTGCCGCTGGACGAGCCGCTGGCCCGCGCCAGCAGAATCACCAGGGCGAATGCGGCCATGGCGCCGACGAATGCGCCGGCCGACAGCGAAATCAAACCGCCGCCCACCCCGATCAACGCGATCAGCACCGCACCGGTCGAGGCGCCGGCGCTGATGCCCAACAGATACGGATCGGCCAGCGGGTTGCGCAGCAACGATTGCAGGATCACCCCGCACGTTGCCAGGCCCGCACCGCAGGCGCCGGCCACCAGGGCACGGGTCAGGCGGTAGTTCCACACCACGCCTTCATCGATGGGGTCGAGTGCGTAGCCGGCCGCCCAGAGTTTGTTGGCGAGCACCTGGAGCACCACCTGCGGCGAGATGGCGGTTTCGCCGATGGCCACGCCGGCGAGCAGGGCGATCAGCAGCAGCGTGAGGGCGAGCAGGGTCCGTATCATTGCGCCAGGTCGTAGCCGTCGATGGCCGCAGCCAGTTGGTCAAGGCCGTCGAATGTGCGCAGGCTGGCCTGCAGCGCCAGGGCGTCGAGGATGATGATGCGGTTGTGTTTCACCGCGTCCATGTTGCGGGTCACGGGGTCGCTGCGTAGGAAGGCCAGCTTCTTTTCATGGTCGTCGGCGGGGTAGCGGCGCCGGTCCATGCGCGCGATCACCAGGAACGTGGGGTTGGCCTTGGCGAGGGTTTCCCAGCCGACGGCGGGCCATTCTTCATCGGACTGCACCACGTTGCGCAGGCCGAGGGTGTGCAGCATGAATTCGGGCACCCCTTTGTGGCCGGCCACGTAGGGGTCGCTGGCCATTTCGGCGCTGGAGAACCACACCAGCGCGCTGGCTTGCTGCAGGCCTTTGCGCTGCGCGGTGGCGATGGACGTGGCCAGGCGCGCCTTGAGTTCATCGGTCAGTTGTTGGCCACGCGCCTGCACGTCGAAGATCTCGGCCAGTTGGCTGAGGCTCTTGTAGATCGTCTCGATGCGAAACGGCTGCAGTCGCGTGCCGTCGGCGCCCACCCGGTTGTCTTTGCCTTCGCAGTCGGAGGGCAGCAAGTAGGTCGGAATGTTCAGCTCCTGAAACTGCTCGCGGGTGCCGACCACGCCTTGGGGCCCGACCACCCATTCCAGCTCGGCGGCCACCAGTTGCGGACGCTTGGCGATCACTGCTTCGAAGCTCGGTTCGTTATTGGCCAGGCGCTCGATGCGCGCGTCCTGCGCCTGGTACTGCGCCAATACGGTGTTGAACCACAGCGAGGTGCCGACCACTTTATCGGCCACGCCCAACGCATACAGCATCTCGGTGGCGGCCTGGCCGATGGTCACGCTACGCGCGGGCGCCTGCTGGAACGTGACGGGGCTGCCGCAGTTTTCCAGGGTCAGCGGGTAGTGGGTAGGCGCGGCGTGGGCCAGGGCGCAGCAACCCAGGCCGATGATCAGGGCCGTAACGCGTGGCAGCATGGGGCAATCTCCGTTTGAACCGTCGGTGAAGCAGGGCAGGTACGGTACGGAAATACACCCACGAGCGCTGCCGGCCGGGCAGGGCAAGGATGGCCTTCCCGGACACCCCGCCGGTTAGTGAGTCACTGGGCCGGCAGGTCTCCTGACTGATGCGTCGTCGCCCGGCTCCGGCCTTCCCGGACAACGTCCAGTGGCAGTGGGGAGCAGGCTCGGCACCTACAGTTGCGGGGGCAGTTTCGATTGACGTCGCGGGCGGCGTTTCGAATTCCCTATTAGTCCCGTGGGGGAACCGGCGGCGCTATGGTAGTTGATTCGGCCCACGAGAGGGAGGTGGAAGTGACACCGGTTACAGGCGAATGTCCCCAGGCCCCCGGATCAGCGCTTCGATCCGCGTTCCCGTGGCGCGCTCTTCATTGCTGAAACCGTCGTAGTCGGCCAGGTTGCCGAAGCGGATGCCGGTCAACTGCTCGATCTGGATCACACTGCGCTGGTAGGTTCTGAGCGGGCCGAATACCAGGTCCAGTTGGCCCAGCTCGCGGCTCTGGTCGATCATATAGGCGCTGGCGGAAGGTTTGCCGTCGTCACTAAGGTAGGCCACTACTTTCCAGAACGCCTTGGGGATTTTCACGCCCCGGTACAGGCGGTCGTCGTCGGCGAACACCGGGCCGGTAAATACGCTGGCGCGGGCTTTCCAGCGCTGGGTGTTGTCGAGAATGTAGTCCTCCAGTTCCAGCCAGGTCTTCTGGTTGAAGCCGCTCATCTGCGGCGAGCAGTTGGTGAAATGGAAGGTGTCGCCGTTGGCGGTGTTTGCGTCGGCGCCCCAGTTGGGGTCCTGGCGCCGCACCAGGTGGCCACGGTCAAGGCCGTTGCCGGCGTAGAGGTCTTCGCCCACTTGGGCGTCGATGGGCAGGCGGCCGTCGTAGGCCCAGGTGTCGTTGCTGCGCACGATATCGACGTGCTTGGCGCCGTCGATGTTGACACCGACATACAGCGCCAGCCGTCGGGAACGCGACATGCTGATGGAAAAGTGCATGTAGTCCAGGCGGGGCTGGGCGTCGCTTGCCTGGGTCGGGTCCAGCGTGGGCCAGGGCACCGCGAAGCTGCCGAGAAAATCCTCGGCGTAGCCGCGCCGGTCTTGCAAGTCCTTGGCTGCGCTGACGCGTGGCGCGGCGGCCCTGGCTTCCAGCAGGGAGGGTGTGGGCGTGACCAAGGGGCGAAGGTCGGCAAGCCTTGGGCGGTAGGCCAGGTCGATTTTGACGTTACGTGCGGGCATGGAAGGCTTCCTGATGAGGATCGGATAAACACGACTGCAACATGATTTCATGACAATTTGGCCCAGGCGGCAGACTCCGGTCTATCCTGAAGTCGTTAACCGGACGTTCACCACACGCCAAAAAGGAGCCAGCTTATGTGTGTTCGCCAATCGCGCAACCCGATTTTCTGCCTGATCCCGCCGTACATGCTCGACCAGATTGCACGCCACGGCGATAAAGCCCAACGCGAGGTGGCGCTGCGTACGCGCGCCAAGGACAGCACGTTCCGCTCGTTGCGCATGGTCGCCGTACCCGCCAGAGGCCCCGCCCGCATGGCGCTGGTGGCGGGTGCCGAGAAACAGCGCTCGATCTACAGCGCCGACAACACCGACAGCCTGCCGGGCAAGCTGATCCGCAGCGAAGGGCAACCCGCCAGCGGTGATGCGGCGGTGGACGAGGCCTATGACGGCCTGGGCGCGACCTTCGACTTTTTCGACCAGGTCTTCGACCGCAATTCCATCGACGATGCCGGCATGGCGCTGGATGCCACGGTGCACTTCGGCCAGGACTACAACAATGCGTTCTGGAACTCGACCCAGATGGTCTTTGGCGATGGCGACCAGCAGCTGTTCAACCGCTTCACCGTGGCACTCGATGTGATCGGCCATGAGTTGGCCCACGGGGTCACCGAGGATGAAGCCAAACTGATGTACTTCAACCAGTCCGGTGCGTTGAACGAGTCGCTGTCCGACGTGTTCGGCTCATTGATCAAGCAGTACGCGCTGCAGCAGAAGGCCGAAGACGCCGACTGGCTGATCGGCAAGGGGCTGTTCACCAAAAAAATCAAAGGCACTGCCCTGCGCTCGATGAAGGCGCCCGGCACCGCGTTTGATGACAAGTTGCTGGGCAAGGACCCGCAGCCGGGGCACATGGATGATTTTGTGCACACCTACGACGACAACGGCGGCGTGCATATCAATTCCGGCATCCCCAACCATGCGTTCTATCAGGTTGCCACCCGCATCGGCGGCTTCGCCTGGGAACGCGCCGGGCGCATCTGGTACGACGCTTTGCGCGATGCGCGGTTGCGGCCGAACTCAGGGTTTCTGCGTTTTGCACGTATCACTTACGATGTCGCCGGGCGTCTCTACGGCGCGAGCAAGGATGAGCAGAAGGCCGTCAAGGAAGGTTGGAAAGCAGTGGGCATTAACGTCTGACAATCCGCCAGGGCGGAGAGGAACAGCCATGCGCATCTCGATCAAGGAAAACGGCGGCCCGGCGTTTTTTCCGGGCCTGGCCCAGCCGCGCAGTGTCGAGCTGGACAAGTTACCCGAGCAGGACCAGCGGGAGTTGCGGCAACTGATCGAGAAATCGGAGTTTTTCCAGTTGCCGCAAAGCACCCAACCCTCCTCCGACAACCCGGGGCAGGTGCATTACACGCTCACCGTAAGTGAAGGTGAGCGTGAACACACGGTGTGCGTATTGGCGCCGGTGAAGTCGCAGGCGCTGGACGGGTTGGTGCAGTGCGTGCGACGGCATATTCGCTGATTGCTTAAAGTCTGATACGGCCCTTCAGGGCTGCCTGGATCCAATGTGGGAGGGGGCTTGCCCTAATGCCAGTCAGTTAAGAAGTAGCAGGAGCGAGAACTAACTTGTGGCGAGGGAGCTTGCTCCCGCTGGGGCGCGAAGCGGCCCCAAACAATGGGACTGCTGCGCAGTCCAGCGGGAGCAAGCTCCCTCGCCACAGGTTCGGTGTCGCCTTAACTGACTGGCATTAGGGCTTGCCCCCTCCCACATTTGATGTGTGTTGAAGCCAGGGCTGTTTATTTACGGTCGAACCACACCGTCTGCGCATTACAGAATTCGCGCACGCCAAAGTGCGACAGTTCGCGCCCGAACCCGCTTTTCTTCACGCCACCAAAGGCCACCCGAGGGTCGGAGACGCTGAACGCGTTGACGAAGATCCCACCGGTTTCCAGTTGGTTGGCGATGTCCCGTGCCTTCGCCGAGTCGCGGGTGAAGATACTCGCGGTCAGGCCGAATTCGCTGTCGTTGGCCAGTGCCACTGCATGGTCGGCGTCGCGTGCGGTGATGATCGACGCGACGGGGCCGAACAGTTCCTGTTTGAACGAGGTCATCTGGTCGGTGACGTCAGCCAGTACGGTGGGCTCGTAATAGTTGCCGGCGCCGGCCACTTTGTTGCCGCCGAGCAACAGGGTCGCGCCTTCTTTCACGGTGGCCTGGACCTGGCCGTGCAGTTCATCGCGCAGATCGAAGCGCGCCATGGGGCCGATGTAGGTGGCAGCCGAGGTCGGGTCGCCCATCACCAGGTTGCGGCTGGCTTCGAGGAACTTGGCGGTAAAGGCGTCGACCACGCCGTCTTCGATGATCAGGCGCTTGGCGGCGGCGCAGACTTGGCCGCTGTTCTGGAATCGGCCGATCAGCGCGGCCTGTACGGCTGCGTCGAGGTCGGCGTCGTTGAGCACGATAAACGGGTCGGAGCCGCCCAGTTCCAGCACGCATTTCTTCAATGCCGCACCGGCCTGGGAGCCGATGGCGATACCGGCGCGCACGCTGCCGGTGAGGGTCACGGCGGCAATGCGTGGGTCGGCGATGGCGCTGGAGACACCCTCGGTCGTGACGTTGATGACCTCGAACAGGCCTTCAGCGAAGCCGGCCTTTTGGAACGCCTGCTGGATCAGGTAGGCGCTGCCCATCACGTTCGGCGCATGCTTGAGCACGTAGGTGTTGCCGGCCAGCATGGTCGGGATGGCGCCGCGCAGCACTTGCCACACCGGGAAGTTCCACGGCATCACGGCAAGGATCGGGCCCAGCGGGCGGTATTCGATGTGGGCGGTGCCGTTGTCGACCAGGGTTGGCTCCGGTGCGAGCATGGCGGGGCCGTGCTGCGCATACCACTCGCTGAGCTGGGCGCACTTCTCGATTTCGGCGCGGGCCTGGGCGATGGGTTTGCCCATTTCCAGGGTGATCATCTGCGCCATGGCTTCGGCCTGCTCACGCAGGGCGCTGGCCAGGGCCAGCAGCAATTCGGCGCGCTGGCCGACGGGTTGGCGGCGCCAGGTGTGGAAGGCCGCAGTGGAACGGTTGAGGGCGGCATCCAGCTGCGATTGGCTTTCGTACGCGTAGCTGGCAACGGTTTCACCGCTGGCCGGGTTGATCGACAAGGCGTGGGTCTGGTGAGAAATAGCGTTCATGGCACCGTCCTGCTGGGATGATTGGAATGGAGCCCAGCGTACGGGGCTGTATCTTTTCTGGAAACTGAATAATATTAAGCAATACGTTCACGATTGGAGAATGAATTGGATCTGGTGCAGTTGGAAATCTTCAAGGCCGTTGCCGAGCAAGGCAGCATCAGCGCCGCCGCGCAGTTGATCCATCGGGTACCGTCAAACCTGACCACCCGCATCAAGCAACTGGAGCAGGATCTGGGCGTGGAGTTGTTCATCCGCGAGAAGAGCCGCCTGCGCCTGTCACCGGCCGGGTGGAATTTCCTCGGCTATGCGCGGCGTATTCTCGATCTGGTACAAGAAGCCCGCGCAACGGTGGCGGGGGAGGAACCCCAAGGCGCGTTTGCCCTTGGCTCGCTGGAAAGCACGGCGGCGGTGCGTATTCCCGCGTTGCTGGCGGCGTATAACCAGAAACACACCAAGGTCGAGCTGGACCTGAGCACGGGACCTTCGGGCACGATGATCGAAGGCGTGCTGTCCGGGCGGCTGACGGCGGCCTTTGTCGATGGCCCGGTATTGCACTCCACCCTGGAGGGCGTCGCGGTGTTCGAGGAAGAAATGGTGGTGATCGCACCGCTGCACCATGCGCCCATTACGCGGGGGCGGGAGGTGAATGGCGAGAATATCTACACCTTCCGCTCGAACTGCTCCTACCGGCATCACTTCGAGCGTTGGTTCTCACAGGATGGCGCGATGCCGGGCAAAATCTTCGAAATCGAGTCTTACCACGGCATGCTGGCATGCGTCAGTGCCGGGGCAGGGCTGGCGTTGATGCCGCGCAGCATGCTGGAAAGCATGCCGGGGTTTGCGGCGGTGAGCGTGTGGCCGCTGGCCGACAGCTACCGCGTGCTGAACACCTGGCTGATCTGGCGCAGGGGTACGGTGTCGCAAAGTTTGAACAGCTTCGTAAAACTCTTGGAGGAACGCAATCTGGTGGCGCCATAGATCCAATGTGGGAGGGGGCTTGCCCCCGATAGCGGTGTATCAGTCAATTGAAATATTGACTGGACTGCCGCCATCGGGAGCAAGCCCCCTCCCACAGTTTGATCTTCATCAGCCGCCGAACTGGAAGGTGCCCATGGCCAGCTTGGCCATGATCGCCGTGGCGCCCAATTGCACCAGCCACAACGCCAAGCCACCGAGGAACACACCCAGCGCCACTTGCAGCACCAGGCTTTTCTGGCGCTTGGCTTGGGGCACGCGTGGGGTGAAGTGGTCCAGTTCGTCGCGGTCGGCGCGCAGGTCCAGGTCGTCGTTTCTCATAGGGCTCTCGCAGCAAAAGGGCAGTTGGTGTCCAGTCTAGTGGGTTCGCCAGCAAAAAGGGGGAAGCCATTGGCTTCCCCCTTCGTATAACGCTGGCAGATTTACAGCACCTGAACGATCGCGCTGGTCACAGCACCAATGTTGGACTGGTTCAACGCCGCCACACAGATACGCCCGGTATCCAGGGCATAGATGCCGAACTCGCTGCGCAAGCGGGTGACTTGCTCAACGCTCAGGCCGGAGTAGGAAAACATCCCGCGTTGGCGGCCAACGAAGCTGAAGTCGTGGCCGGGAGCCGCCTTGGCCAGTTCGGCCACCATCTGCTCGCGCATGCCGCGGATGCGCAGGCGCATTTCGGCAAGTTCGGCTTCCCACTGGGCGCGCAGTTCAGGGTTGTTCAGTACCGCTGCAACGATCGCCGCGCCGTGGGTTGGCGGGTTGGAATAGTTGGTACGGATCACACGCTTGACCTGAGACAGGATGCGCGCGCTTTCTTCCTTGGATTCGCTGACGATGGACAAGGCGCCCACGCGTTCGCCGTACAGGGAAAACGACTTGGAGAAAGAGCTGGACACAAAGAAGGTCAGGCCCGATTCGGCGAACAGGCGCACGGCGGCGGCGTCTTCGTGGATGCCGTCGCCAAAGCCCTGGTAGGCCATGTCGAGGAACGGCACCAGGTTGCGGGCCTTGATCACGTCCAGCACGTTCTGCCAGTCGGCCGGGCTCAGGTCGACGCCGGTGGGGTTGTGGCAGCAGGCATGCAGCACCACGATGGACTGCGGCGGCAGAGCGTTGAGGTCGTCGAGCAGGCCGGCACGGTTGACGTCGTGGGTGGCGGCGTCGTAATAGCGGTAGTTCTGCACCGGGAAACCGGCGGTTTCGAACAACGCGCGGTGGTTTTCCCAGCTCGGGTCGCTGATGGCGACGACGGCGTCGGGCAGCAGCTGCTTGAGGAAGTCAGCGCCGATTTTCAGCGCGCCGGTACCGCCGACGGCTTGCACGGTGACCACGCGGCCAGCGTTGAGCAGCGGCGACTCGGCACCGAACAGCAGGGTTTGCACGGCCTTGTCGTAGGCGGCAATTCCGTCGATCGGCAAGTAGCCACGGGCAGCGTGTTGCGCCACACGAATGGCTTCCGCTTCGGCAACGGCACGCAAGAGTGGAATCTTCCCCTCCTCGTCGCAGTAAACGCCCACGCCAAGGTTGACCTTGGTGGTTCGTGTATCAGCGTTGAATGCTTCGTTGAGGCCCAGGATTGGATCGCGTGGTGCCATTTCGACAGCGGAGAACAGGCTCATTTTTGCGGCAGCTCTATGGGGGAAGGGAGGGACGTGTCGCGCTCCAGCCGGATGCACTAGAGCGGTGCACAAACGGGGAGCTAGTATAGAGGCCATCACTGCTGAGGGCGACAGCCGAAATGGCTTTTCGGCCAAGTTTTTCGGTTTATTTGCCGACCGTTAGTCTTATTGCAATATTGATCCCGGACGAAGGTAGGGCGATTGCCTTGAAACCCGTCACATTCGTCACCACTACTACGGCTATCATGGTTTTTTCCTGCAGCCTGCGATGACTATTCGCGGGTTGCTGAGCTATTTCGTCCCTGGCGGTGTTGAGTCTGGGGTGACCACACGAGGTACGTTATGTCGGATTTCCAGCTCGTCACCCGTTTTGAACCCGCCGGCGATCAACCGGAAGCCATCCGCCAGATGGTCGAAGGTATCGAGGCCGGCCTGGCGCATCAGACGTTGCTCGGGGTGACCGGTTCAGGCAAGACCTTCAGCATCGCCAATGTGATCGCGCAGGTGCAGCGCCCGACCCTGGTGCTGGCACCGAACAAGACCCTCGCCGCACAGTTGTACGGTGAGTTCAAAGCGTTCTTTCCGAACAACGCGGTTGAATATTTCGTTTCCTACTACGACTACTATCAGCCGGAAGCGTATGTGCCGTCCTCCGATACGTTTATCGAGAAGGATGCGTCGATCAACGACCATATCGAGCAGATGCGGCTGTCGGCGACCAAGGCCCTGCTGGAACGCAAGGACGCGATCATCGTCACCACGGTGTCGTGCATTTACGGCCTGGGCAGTCCGGAAACCTATTTGAAAATGGTGCTGCACGTCGACCGTGGCGACAAACTCGACCAGCGCGAACTGCTGCGGCGCCTGACAAGCCTGCAGTACACCCGCAACGACATGGACTTTGCCCGCGCCACATTCCGCGTGCGCGGCGATGTGATCGATATCTACCCGGCAGAATCCGACCTGGAAGCGATCCGTATCGAGCTGTTCGACGATGAAGTTGAAAGCCTGTCGGCCTTCGACCCGTTGACCGGCGAGGTGATCCGCAAACTGCCGCGCTTCACCTTCTACCCAAAAAGCCACTACGTGACCCCGCGTGAAACCCTGATGGGCGCCATCGAGGGCATCAAGGTCGAGTTGGCCGAGCGCCTGGAATACCTGCGCGCCAACAACAAGTTGGTGGAGGCCCAGCGCCTGGAGCAGCGCACCCGCTTCGACCTGGAGATGATCCTCGAGCTGGGTTACTGCAACGGCATTGAAAACTACTCGCGCTACCTGTCGGGCCGCGAGTCCGGTGCGCCGCCGCCGACCCTCTATGATTACCTGCCGCCGGACGCCTTGCTGGTGATCGACGAGTCCCACGTCAGCGTGCCGCAAGTGGGCGCGATGTATAAGGGCGACCGCTCCCGCAAGGAAACCCTGGTGGAATACGGCTTCCGTCTGCCATCGGCGCTGGATAACCGGCCGATGCGCTTTGACGAATGGGAAGCCATCAGCCCGCAGACCATCTTTGTGTCCGCCACCCCCGGCAACTATGAGGCCGAACATGCCGGCCGGGTGATCGAGCAGTTGGTGCGACCGACTGGCCTGGTGGACCCGCAAATCGAAATCCGCCCGGCGCTGACCCAGGTTGACGACCTGCTGTCGGAAATCAACAAGCGCGTGGCCCTGGAAGAGCGCGTGCTGGTCACCACGTTGACCAAACGCATGTCCGAAGACTTGACCGATTACCTGGCCGACCACGGCGTGCGCGTGCGCTACCTGCACTCGGACATCGACACCGTGGAGCGTGTGGAAATCATTCGGGACCTGCGCCTGGGTACCTTTGATGTGCTGGTGGGCATCAACCTGCTGCGCGAAGGCCTGGACATGCCGGAGGTGTCGCTGGTGGCGATCCTGGACGCGGACAAGGAAGGCTTCCTGCGCTCCGAGCGCTCGCTGATCCAGACCATCGGCCGTGCGGCGCGTAACCTCAATGGCCGGGCGATCCTGTATGCGGACCGCATCACCGGGTCGATGGAGCGGGCGATTGGCGAGACCGATCGCCGTCGCGAGAAGCAGATCGCGTTCAACCTGGAGCATGGCATCACGCCCAAAGGCGTGTTCAAGGATGTCGCCGACATCATGGAAGGCGCCACCGTGCCCGGCTCGCGCAGCAAGAAGCGCAAGGGCATGGCCAAGGCCGCCGAAGAAAGCGCCAAGTACGAGAACGAACTGCGCTCGCCGAGTGAGATCACCAAGCGGATTCGCCAGTTGGAAGAGAAGATGTACCAGTTGGCGCGGGATCTTGAGTTCGAGGCAGCGGCGCAGACGCGTGATGAGATTGGCAAGTTGCGCGAGCGGTTGCTCACCGTATAAAACCACCCACTGTAGGAGCGAGCTTGCTCGCGAAAATCGTCAACGATAACGCGGGGGTCTTCTGGCTAAACGTGGTGTCCTTGCGTTCTTCGCGAGCAAGCTCGCTCCTACAATAAGGCGCTTTGGGCTGTTACCATTCGCCCCTTGTTTCAATTTTCAGTTATATCGCCCATTCGAGACCTGCCATGACCACCGTCCGCACGCGCATTGCGCCATCGCCTACTGGGGATCCCCACGTCGGCACTGCTTACATCGCCTTGTTCAACTACTGCTTTGCCAAGCAGCACGGCGGTGAATTCATCCTGCGGATCGAAGACACCGATCAACTGCGCTCCACCCGCGAGTCGGAGCAGCAGATTTTCGATGCGCTGCGCTGGCTGGGTATCACTTGGGCCGAAGGCCCGGACGTCGGCGGCCCTCACGGCCCGTATCGCCAGAGCGAGCGCAGCGACATCTATAAAAAGTACACCCAGCAGCTGGTGGACATGGGCCATGCGTTCCCCTGCTTCTGCACCGCCGAAGAACTCGACCAGATGCGCGCCGAGCAACAGGCCCGTGGCGAGACGCCGCGCTACGACGGCCGCGCATTGCTGCTATCGAAAGAAGAAGTGGCCGCGCGCCTGGCCGCCGGCGAGCCCCATGTGATCCGCATGAAAGTGCCGAGCGAAGGCGTATGCGTGGTGCCGGACATGCTGCGCGGTGACGTCGAGATCCCGTGGGATCGCATGGACATGCAGGTGCTGATGAAGACCGACGGCCTGCCGACGTACTTCCTCGCCAACGTGGTCGACGATCACCTGATGGGCATCACCCATGTGCTGCGCGGCGAAGAATGGCTGCCGTCGGCGCCGAAGCTGATCCTGCTTTACGAATACTTCGGCTGGGAACAGCCGCAGTTGTGCTACATGCCGCTGCTGCGTAACCCCGACAAGAGCAAGCTGTCCAAGCGCAAGAACCCGACGTCGGTGACCTTCTACGAGCGCATGGGCTTCATGCCCGAGGCGATGCTCAAC
This sequence comes from Pseudomonas sp. R11-23-07, assembly GCF_003852295.1. NCBI lineage: Bacteria > Pseudomonadati > Pseudomonadota > Gammaproteobacteria > Pseudomonadales > Pseudomonadaceae > Pseudomonas > Pseudomonas sp. R11-23-07. The sequence goes on along the minus strand of NZ_CP027761.1, from coordinate 3,627,220 downwards.
TATCTGGGGCGCATGGGCTGGTCCATGCCGGATGAGCGCGAGAAGTTCTCGCTGCAGGAAATGGTCGATAATTTCGACCTGTCCCGCGTCTCCCTGGGCGGGCCGATTTTCGATATCGAGAAGCTGTCGTGGCTCAACGGCCAGTGGCTGCGTGACCTGCCGGTGGAAGAGTTTGCCAGCCGCGTGCAGCAATGGGCGCTCAACCCCGAGTACATGATGAAGATCGCGCCGCTGGTGCAGGGCAGGGTGGAGACGTTCAGCCAGGTCGCGCCGTTGGCCAGCTTCTTCTTCGCCGGTGGCGTGAACCCGGACGTCAAGCTGTTCGAATCGAAAAAGCTCTCGGGTGACCAGGTACGCCAGCTGATGCAGTTGATCCTGTGGAAGCTCGAAAGCCTGCGCCAGTGGGAGAAGGATGCTATCACCGCGACGATCCAGGCGGTGGTCGAGTCTCTGGAACTGAAATTGCGCGATGCCATGCCGCTGATGTTTGCCGCGATTACCGGGCAGGCCAGTTCGGTGTCGGTGCTCGACGCGATGGAAATCCTCGGCCCGGACCTCACGCGTTTCCGTCTGCGCCAAGCCCTTGATTTGCTTGGTGGTGTGTCGAAGAAAGAAAACAAAGAGTGGGAAAAACTGCTGGGCGCTATCGCTTAAGCAGGCGGCTGCAGGGACAAAACCCCGGTTTTCCGGGGTTTTGTCGGTAAGTGATTGTTATCCCGGCAAAAAATTTTGAAAATTGTTGAAAATAAATTTGACACGTTTCGAAACCGCCATTAAGATTCGCCCCGTCCTCACCGATGAGGGGCTATAGCTCAGCTGGGAGAGCGCTTGCATGGCATGCAAGAGGTCAACGGTTCGATCCCGTTTAGCTCCACCAATTTACAGATTCAAGGTCTGGCCACACCGTCCTTGAATCGATCGGCACTCAGCGCCGATCAGTTGTACAGAAGGTTTTGTCCCCTTCGTCTAGTGGCCTAGGACACCGCCCTTTCACGGCGGTAACAGGGGTTCGAGTCCCCTAGGGGACGCCAGTTTCAACAAGCAGTTCGAAAGGTCTGCTGCGCCGCCAGGCGAAAAATCGGGGCTATAGCTCAGCTGGGAGAGCGCTTGCATGGCATGCAAGAGGTCAACGGTTCGATCCCGTTTAGCTCCACCAATTTACAGGTTCAAGGTTGCGGCCACACCGTCCTTGAATCGATCGGTCCAAGCACCGATCACTGTACAGAAGGTTTGTGTCCCCTTCGTCTAGTGGCCTAGGACACCGCCCTTTCACGGCGGTAACAGGGGTTCGAGTCCCCTAGGGGACGCCACGATTACCCGCTTTGCGGGATTTTTAAGGGTCATTCAATTATTGAATGGCCCTTTTGTTTGTCTGGCGTTTGGCCAACTCTCTCCTTACTTCCTTTTTTGCGTTCTGACCAGTGGTCACGCTTCTCGCTTGCGCAATATTATTATGGTAATAATATTCAACCCATGACAGACGGAGGCTTTGATGAGCGACAAGAAAGCGCAAACTCGCGAACGCATATTGCAGGCTGCCAGCGCGGCATTGGTCCAGCGTGGCCCGGCTGAGCCGAGCGTCGGCGAAGTCATGGGGGCGGCGGGGCTGACGGTCGGTGGTTTTTACGCGCACTTTGAAAGCAAGGACGCGCTGATGCTGGAGGCGTTCACCCAGTTGCTGGCCAGGCGCCGCGCGGCGATCGAAGACATCGACTCAACACTCACCGGCGAAGAGCGCCGAAGCCTGGTGGCGGCGTTTTACTTGTCGCGCAAACACCGCGACTCCACCGCCCAGGCGTGCCCGCTGCCGGCGACAGTCGGCGAGATGGGCCGTTTGCCGGACGAATTCCGCCAGGCCTTGAGCGAACACTGCGAGCTGATGGCAGCTCAACTGGCGGCCAGCCCGGAAGACACCGACAAGGCGCTGGCTGACATGGCGTTGATGATCGGCGGCCTGACACTGGCGCGGGCCCTCGGCCCCGGCGAGCTGTCCGATCGTGTATTGCGCGCCGCCAAGTCGGCGGTACGCTGAAGAGGGTTCACCGCATGGGCGACTTGACCTGGGTTCGTGGCTTCAACGGCACTGTCGGCCGACTTGCTCCGCAAATGGCGGCCAACCGGATGCGTCGCACCTTCATGACGCCCCGTGAGCTGCCGCCGCGCGCGTGGGAGCTGCCGTTGCTGGCGCAATCTGAGCGCATCACCTTGCGTTTCGGCCTGTCGGCGCTGCGCTGGGGGCAGGGGCCGGCGGTGTTGCTGATGCACGGTTGGGAAGGGCGGCCTACCCAGTTCGCCAGCCTGATTACAGCGTTGGTAGAGAACGGCTATTCGGTGATTGCGCTGGACGGCCCGGCCCATGGGCATTCGCCGGGGCGCGAAGCAAACGTGCTGTTGTTCGCCCGTGCCATGCTCGAGGCGGCGGCCGAGTTGCCTGCGCTGCATGCGGTGGTCGGCCACTCGATGGGCGGCGCCAGCGCGATGCTGGCGGTGCAACTGGGGCTGCGCACGCAGGCGTTGGTGAGCATCGCTGCGCCGTCGCGGTTCCTCGATGCGCTACGCGGTTTCACGCGAATGGTGGGTTTGCCGCCGCGCGCACGTTCAGCGTTTATCCACGCGGTGGAGCTGTCTTTCGGTATGCCGCTCAAGCACTTGGATGTCGCCCATTACCACATGAACCTTCCCGGCCTGATCGTGCATGCCGAAGACGATACGTTCGTCCCGGTCAAAGCCTCTCAAGCCATTCACGAGGCCTGGTTCGACAGCCGCCTGCTGCGCCTGGAGCAGGGCGGGCATCAGAAGGTCCTGGCCGACCCGCGCGTGATCGAAGGCGTACTTGCCCTATTGGCGAGCTGCCATTTACAGGCGCGCCAAACCGCCTGATACACTGCGCCCGCCGACATCAATCGACTGGAGCAAGGCATGGGCTGGGATTTGGCAACGCCGTTTATCATCGATCTGCAGGTCGCCCCTGAGGACATCGACGGCCTGGGGCACGCCAATAACGCGGTGTACGTGTCCTGGCTGGAGCGTTGCGCCTGGCGCCATTCCCAGCGCCTGGGGCTGGACCTCACCGAGTATCGGCGTCTGGACCGCGCCATGGCCGTGGTGCGTCATGAGATTGACTACCTGGCGGCCGGCTACGAAGGCGATGAACTGCAACTGGCCACGTGGATCGTCGATTGGGACCAGCGTCTGAAGATGACGCGGCGTTTCCAGCTGATACGCCCGCGTGACGGCGCCACCTTGCTGCGCGCGCAAACCACCTTCGTGTGCATCGAGCTGTCCAGCGGCAGGCCCAAACGCATGCCTGTCGAGTTTATCGAGGGCTACGGGCCTGCGCTGACAGGGGGTTAACGGTTGTTGGGGGAAACCCAGTAAACTGCGCCACGATTTTTGTTGAGTGTTTTCCATGCAAATTGCTTTGGCGCCCATGGAGGGGTTGGTCGACAACATCCTGCGGGACGTGCTGACCCGCGTGGGCGGTATCGACTGGTGCGTGACCGAATTCATCCGCGTCAACGACCGCTTGCTCACCCCTGCCTATTTCCACAAGCTCGCCCCGGAACTGCTGCATGGCGCTCAGACTGCGGCGGGCGTGCCGCTGCGCGTGCAGTTGCTGGGGTCTGACCCGGTATGCCTGGCGGAAAACGCCGCCCTGGCCTGCGAGTTGGGGTCGCAGGTGATCGACCTCAACTTCGGCTGCCCGGCCAAGACCGTCAACAAGTCCCGAGGCGGTGCAGTGCTGCTCAAGGAGCCGGAGCTGCTCAACCGGATCGTCGAGCATGTGCGCCGTGCGGTGCCGGCCCATATCCCGGTCACTGCTAAAATGCGCCTGGGCTTTGACAGCCCGGATGGCGCGCTGGTCTGCGCCACGGCGCTGGCCGAAGGCGGCGCCGCGCATATCGTGGTGCATGCACGTACCAAGACCGATGGCTACAAGCCGCCGGCCCATTGGGAGTGGATCCCGCGGGTGCAGGAAGTGGTCAAGGTGCCGGTGTTTGCCAATGGTGACATCTGGAGCGTCGAAGATTGGCAGCGTTGCCGCGAAGTCAGCGGCGCCGAAGACATCATGTTGGGCCGTGGCCTGGTGGCGCGCCCTGACCTGGCGCGGCAGATCGCGGCGGCGCGCGCAGGGCAAGAGGTGGTGGAAATGACCTGGGCCGAAATGCAGCCGATGCTCCAGGAGTTCTGGACCCAATCGGTGGCGCAATTGACTGAGCGACAGGCGCCCGGCCGCTTGAAGCAATGGCTGGCGATGCTGACGCGCAACTACCCTGAGGCGGTGGAGCTGTTTACGGCGATGCGCCGCGAGACCGACCTGGAGCAGGTCAGTCGCCTGTTGGGGATGCCTCATCCACTGGCTGCCTGACGCCAGTCAACGACCACTGCTTATATCCATCTAAAGAAGGCGCCACTGCAGGCGCCTTTTTTTGTCGGCGAATTAACACAAACCACCGACGGGTAGATGCGCGAAATGTTATCGATGAGTGACTTGCCTACCGAGTATTAGCGCGTGTGACCACACTTGAACCTCAAATAAGCCATGAATCAAGGCTTGGCGTAAATTGTCCATGAGGCAAAGTCTGATAATGCGCTTTGGTTTCCTTATATGAACTGCGAATTTCGGAACTCGATAGCCTAACTCCCCACGAATGGGGGGACTGCGAAACAGCGCTGTGGTTATTCAGTCTTAAAACTATCACTCCCTCTGGCCATTAACTGGTCAGGTTGTATGGAATAAAGGAACTCGCGAATGTCTATGTCGATTCACACTCCGCCTTTGGTAAGGGGCGATACATCTGGTCTTGATCAGCCAGCAGTTTCGAACAATAAGCTTATTGTAAAGCCGAACGCTCAGACCCCTGGGGCAACGGTGCTTCAGACGTCATTGCGTCTTGACGATACTCAAGGTTTGCGCAATACGGCGCTGACCCCCGAGACTGCTTTGCGGCAACTGTTCGATATGCTGGAAGGCATCTTCAGGACCATGCGCGACATATTTTCAGGCAAGACCACGATTAAGCCCGATCCGGACAAACAACCGGTTGCGCCGGACACTCGCAAGGAGCTGGTCAAGCCGGATGCAGGCAAGTTGCCGGTGCTGCCGGATGCCCTCAAGGAGTTGGTCAAGCCGGATGCAGGCAAGTTGCCGGTGCTGCCGGATGCCCCCAAGGAGCTGGTCAAACCGGACGCAGGCAAGTTGCCGGTGCTGCCGGATGCCCCCAAGGAGTTGGTCAAGCCGGACGCAGGCAAGTTGCCGGTGCTACCGGATGCCCGCAAGGAGTTGGTCAAGCCGGACGCAGGCACGCTGCCGGTGGTGCCGGATAGCCGCAAGGAGCTGGTAAAACCGGACGCCACCACGGTGCGAGTGCTGCCGCAACCTGCTGATGTTTCGGTCATCGTGCCCGACGGAAATAAGCCGCGCCCCTCGCCATTTCCGCCAACGGTGCCCAAGCCCGAGATAAGCGTAAACAATGACCCCAAGACAAACGTTCAGGTGAATGTGGTCCTTAATCATTGCCATTGCCCGGATGGAAAGGTGTCGCCGGACCGACTGCCGACACCGAGGGTTTCCACGGATACGCGGCCTCAGCCACCCATACTGCCAGACGCCCAGCCCCAGCCTGCGGTGCTTCCGGGCAATATCCCGAGGCCGAACGTGCCGATGGATATCAAGCCTCAACCCCAGGTGTTGCCGGATACAAAACCGACGCCTTTGCCCGACACTCCCGCCCCGGATCTGACCAGTCCAGGTCCTGTCGACGCTGGCAGGCATGGACGCTTTAATCATCGGCTAAGTTCCAGGTTCTAACGATAGCTGTCGCGTTTCAATCTTTTATAAGTGCAGGCATCTTTTCGAAAGTTCGTTTCGAGGGGATGCCTGTGTGGAGAACTCTATGTCACTCTTTCCTATTAATAATATTGCGCGGGTCATTGATGTAAGGCCGTCACTGTCAATCGATGCACTCACTGCCAGTAATGAAACTGCGATCAGACCCAAAGTTGGTCGCGAATCGGTCAGGATAATGTCTGGCATGGCCTATGTTGATAAATCGCAAAGTTTGCCAAGTGCCGGGAACGACTCGCCATCGATCAGTGCAATCGTGGCTATATTTGCTTCACTCTTTTCTCAGCTGCTCGCTCTCGTAGCTGATAAAAAAGACAAGCATGTTCCTGACACTAATCCTTTACCCCCGCCTATTGTTCCGCAGGTAACGCCCCAACCGGTATTACCCAAGCCTGATGCCGCAGCGAACATTCCGGGTTTGTCGACCAAGCGTGGCGGTGCGAAACCGGACAATATCTGGAGTGGCTTCCGCCAAGGCCCGGATGGTAATTGTGTGACAGTGTCGGCGATCAAGGCTGCGATGTATCGATTCGGTCAAAGCCCCACGGATATTTTCAAGGAGGTGACCAGGACGAACGACGGTTATCAGGTGTTCATGCGTGATGGTTTTCGGCTCACGTTGACCGACCGCGAGCTGGCGGAGGGCGCCCGGGGCGCCAAGTTCAGCGGGCCCGACACAGGCATGCTGAAGGATGCGCAGTTCCTGTTCGCCGTCAGCGCCAAGCGTGCGCAGATGGAAAACAACGACCGTACGGCCGGTCGCAGTTTTCAGGCAGCGATCCGCAGTCTGAACGATGGAGAGGATGAGAGCGGTCCGGGAGAAGGCTTTCTGCGCCTTGGGTTAAAAAGCCACATGAAAAGAGTGTCGGTCAGTGAGCTTGCACGCGGGCAGATAGGCATGTGCAACCGGACCGGGCATTCGGTGGCGGTCATCAATGGCCGCGAGGAGATGTGGGGTAAACAGGGGCGAGTCCCGACGCATGGTCATGCCGTCGCACTGATGTGACCATGATGCACCTGGGCAGGGATAACCCAGGCTGCATTTGTTTCAATGCTGGGTTTCAAAGACATCTATTTCAACAACTGCCTGAACCCCTCTATCGGCAATGGCCGACTATGCAAATACCCTTGGTACAAATGGCAGCCGAGCTTTTGCAGGAACGCCAGTTGCTCTGTAGTTTCCACGCCTTCGGCAATCACCTCCAGATTCAAGCTGCGGGCCATGGCGACAATGGCGCGGATGATTTCAGCGTCATTGGGATCGTGCGTCGCGTCGCGCACGAACGACTGGTCGATTTTCAACGCGTCCACCGGCAGGCGCTTGAGGTAGGTCAGGGATGAGTAGCCCGTACCAAAGTCATCCATCGCAAAGCTGATGCCGAGTTTTTTCAAGCGACGCATTTTCAACACCGTATCGTCCAGGTTCTGGATCACGATGCCTTCAGTGATTTCCAGCTTCAGCAAGCTGTAGGGCAGTTGGTGCTGTGTGAGGCTGCGTTCGACCCGTTCCACAAAGTCGTTCTGGCGAAACTGCCGGGGGCTGATATTCACGCACAGGCTGAAATTCAGCGGGTCCACCAGGCCGTCGGCAATCAACTGCGCAAATGCGCTGCATGCTTCGTCGAGGATCCAGGTGCCGACCTCCAGGATCAAGCCGCTGTCCTCCAGCACCTTGATAAATTCGGCCGGCGACTGCGCACCCAGTTGGGGATGCTGCCAGCGCACCAGCGCCTCGGCGCCGACAATCTTGTTGCCGCGCGCATCCACCTGGGGCTGGTAATGCACACTGAATTCGCCGCGTGACAAGGCCAGGCGCAGGTCGGTTTCCATGCGCAGGCGCTCGCTGGCGGTTTTCTGCATGCTGTTGTGGAACATCTGAATGGTGTTGCGCCCGGAATCCTTGGCGCGGTACAGGGCAATGTCGGCGCGCTTGAGTAAATCGGCGGGCGTGGTGCCATGGTCGGGGATCAGCGCCACGCCGATGCTTGGCGTTACTTGCAGGCGGTGGCCGTCGAGGAACATCGGCTCAGAGAGCAATTCGCGCAGGGTATCGGCCAGTTCCTGCACCTGGCCGCTGACTTGCGTGCGTGAGCCCTCCAGGCCGCTGAGCAGCACCACGAACTCATCACCGCCCAGGCGCGCCACCGTATCTTCCATGCGCACGCTGGCTTCCAGGCGTGCGGTGACGATTTTCAGTACGGTGTCGCCCACCGGGTGGCCGAGGGAGTCGTTGATATGCTTGAAATGGTCGAGGTCGAGAAACAGCAAGGCGCCGCGCAGGTTATGGCGCTTGAGCAGGGCGATCTGCTGGCTCAGGCGGTCCATCAGCAGCGCACGGTTGGGCAGGTTGGTCAGCGGGTCGTGATAGGCCAGGTGGCGGATCTGGGCCTGGGCGTTTTTCAGCAGGCTCACGTCACGCGCGGTCAGTAGCAGGCACGGCGTTTCATTCAAGGTGATCGGTTCGACCGACACCTCCACCGCCAGCACGTCGCCCAGTTTGTTGTGCCATAGCATTTCCAGATGATGGATGCGTCCTTTGATCTGCAGCTCGGCCAACAGCGCGGTACGCTGGCTTTCATCGGCCCAGATGCCAATCTGGTACAGGGTGAGGCCGATGGCTTCTTCGGCGCGATAGCCAGTCAGGCGACAAAACCCGTCATTGACCTCCACATATCGTCCCGTGTCGCGCTCGGTGATCGATATGGCGTCGGGGCTGGAATGAAAGGCCTTGGCGAACTTCTCCTCACTGGCCTTGAGCGCCGCCTCCGAGCGTTGCTGCTGGGTGATGTCGCGCAGGGTGGTGACGATGCACGGCTGCTCATTGACCTTGACCAGGCGGCTGGAAATCACGCATGTCAGGCTCTGGCCGTTCTTGGCATGCACCACGATGGCCACATTGCTCAATGACTGCTCGCGAATCACCCGCTCGATGCGTTGCAGGCGCTTGCTCGACTCATCCCACAAGCCGATCTGCTCGGCGCTTTTGTCGAACACTTCGGCGGCGGTCCAGCCAAAGGTCTGGGTGAACGCCGGGTTGATCTCGATAAACGCGCCGCTATCCAGGCAGGTGACGCAGATTGGATCGGGGCTGGCCTGGAACAGGCTGGCGAATTTCTCCTCGGAAGCGCTCAGGCGTTGTTCGCGCTCCACCTGATCGGTGATATCGAGCAAGGTCCCGGCCATGCGCAGGGGCTTGCCGGATTCATCGCGATACAGGCGTGCGCGGCTTTCCAGATAGCGCGAGCTGCCGTCCTCGACCGGCACGCGATAGGTCAGCTGGTAATTGTCGCCCGGGCCTTCACGCAGGTTGCGGTACGCATGGCGCATGCCCTCGCGGTCCGCATCGGACATGCCTTCAAAAAATGCATCGAAGGATTCGTGGAAGGGTTCGCACGGCAGGCCGTGGAGTTGGGCGGCGCGGGCCGAGCCGTAGAGCATGCCGGTGGGAATGTGCCAGTCCCAGGTGCCCAGCTGTGCCGAGTCCAGCGCCAGATCCAGGCGTTCCTGACTGTCTTTCAGCGCTTGCTCGGCGTTTTTGCGCTCGGTGGTGTCGAGGAAAGTGCTGATCAGATAGGCCTCGCCGTCCAGTTCGACCTTTTGCGCGCTGAGCGTGCCATCGTGGATCTGGCCGTTGCTGGCGCAGAACTGCACTTCCATGGTGATGGATTCACCTTTGCGCTGGGTGGCCTTGACCAGGTGTGCACGCTGCTCCGGGTGACGCCACAGGCCCAGCTCCAGAGTGGTGCGGCCGATGGCTTGAGCCACCGGCCAGCCGAACAGCATCTCGAAATGCTGGTTGGCCTCGCTGATCAGGCCGTCGGCCTGACGCGTCAGCAGCACCATGTTCGGGCACAGGTGGAAGAGCGTGGCGAAGCGCTTTTCAGAGTGGCTGAGCGCCTGTTCCCGCTCGCGCTGGTGAGTGATCTCGCGGATCACCCCGATCATCCGGCGCCTGCCGTTTTTGTCCGGCACCAGGCTGCCATTGATTTCCAGCCAGTGCAGGCTGCCATCGGGCCACTGGATGCGGTGATGCATGGCCTGTTCGACCGGTTCGCCGGCCAGCACCGCGTGAAACGCCCGTACCACGCGGGCACGGTCTTCCTGCGCCAGCAGGTCGAGGTAATTGAGGTCGTTGGGCAGGGGCTGGCGCGGGTCGTAGCCAAACAATGCCTGAGTGCCTCGCGACCAGCTGATCTTGCCCGTTTCGATTTCCCAGCACCACGCGCCCAGCCGCGCGGCATTGAGTGCCGACAGCAGTTGCGGGGCGCTGTCCCAGCGTTGTTCCGCCTCTTGAGGGTCCAGGGCGTAGATGCGGGGTAGCGGTGGCACAGAATCGACGGGGTTAGGCATTATTCAAAGGGCCTTGGCTCGATGGAAGACAGCGCGGTTTACCTGAAACCCGAGGCCGCACAATGTCATGCCGGTATCCCTGGCAGATCGACCTGTGCATCCAATAGGCTCATGAAAGCCCGCGCAGCGTTCGACAGCGTCCTTTCGGTGTGCACGATATAGCCTAGCTGGCGACTGAGCTGTATGCCCGGCAAAGCGATACTTGCCACCTGGGCGTCGAGCATGGTGCGTGGCAACACGCTCCAGGCCAGGCCGATGGACACCATCATTTTGATCGTCTCCAGGTAGTTGGTGCTCATGGCGATGTTCGGCGTCAGCCCCTGGGCCTCGAATAGACGGCTGACAATATGGTGGGTAAAGGTGTTCCCTCCGGGAAACACCGCAGGGTGCCCGGCGATATCGGCCAGGCTGACGGAACCGTTGCTGATCAGGCTGTGTTCGGGGGCCACTACGAAATCCAGCGGGTCGTCCCACACCGGCATTGCGCGTACCAGATTGTGCGGCTCGGGCGCCAGGGTGATCACCGCCACTTCGGCGCGACCGTGGAGGATTTCTTCGTAGGCCACTTCCGAATCGAGGAATTGAATATCCAGCGCCACGTTCGGGTACTGCCGAGTGAAGGTACGCAGGACCGGCGGCAGGCGATGCAGGCCGATATGGTGGCTGGTCGCCAGGGTGAGGCGCCCGCTGACTTCTCCGGTGAGGTTGGTCAGGGCGCGGCGGGTGTCATCCAGCACATTCAGGATTTGATAGGCACGCGGCAGCAAGGCCCGCCCGGCTTCGGTCAAGCCCACTTCGCGGCCCAGGCGATCGAACAGGCGCACCTTCAATTGTTGCTCCAGGCCGGCGATGCGTTTGCTGATGGCCGGTTGGGTCAGGTGCAGGCGCTCACCGGCGCCGGAGAAGCTGCCGGTCTCGGCAATAGCGATAAAGGCGTTGAGGTTGGCCAGGTCCATGGTGGTATTCCAGTTGGTAATCCAAAGCATGAAAAATATGAATTTGAGTTATTTAATCTAGCGCCCTACCATCAGCCTCACAAGCCAAAGGGTTATAGAAAAGCCCGGCGCAAAGAAACACCGCTGATGAGGACCGACTGATGGCCGGCAAAACGCTTTACGACAAGCTTTGGGATTCCCATGAAGTGAAACGGCGCGATGATGGGTCGTCGCTGATCTACATCGACCGTCACATCATCCATGAGGTGACCTCGCCCCAAGCGTTCGAAGGCCTGCGGCTGGCCGGGCGCAAGCCATGGCGCGTCGACTCCATCATCGCCACGCCGGACCACAACGTGCCGACCACCCCGGAGCGCAAGGGCGGGATCGACGCCATTGTCGATACTGTGTCGCGCTTGCAGGTGCAGACCCTCGACGACTATTGCGACGAATATGGCATCACCGAATTCAAGATGAATGACGTGCGTCAAGGTATCGTCCACGTGATCGGCCCGGAGCAGGGCGCGACCTTGCCGGGCATGACGGTGGTGTGTGGTGACTCGCACACGTCGACCCACGGTGCCTTTGGTGCCCTGGCCCACGGCATCGGCACCTCCGAGGTGGAGCATGTGTTCGCTACCCAGTGCCTGGTGGCCAAGAAAATGAAGAACATGCTGGTGCGCGTCGAAGGCCAGTTGCCATTCGGCGTGACCGCCAAGGACATCGTGCTGGCGGTGATCGGCAAGATCGGCACCGCCGGCGGTAACGGGCATGCCATCGAGTTCGCCGGCAGCGCCATTCGTGACCTGTCCATCGAAGGCCGCATGACCATTTGCAACATGTCCATCGAAGCCGGTGCCCGCGTGGGCATGGTAGCGGCGGACGAAAAGACCATTGAATACGTCAAGGGTCGCCCATTCGCACCGAAAGGCGCCGATTGGGACGCAGCGGTGCACGCCTGGAAAGACCTGGTGTCCGACGCCGATGCGGTGTTCGACACCGTGGTCGAGCTCGACGCGACCCAGATCAAACCGCAAGTCAGCTGGGGCACATCGCCGGAAATGGTGCTGGCCGTCGACCAGAACGTGCCGGACCCGGCCCAGGAAACCGACCTGGTCAAGCGCGGCTCCATCGAGCGCGCCCTCAAGTACATGGGCCTGAAGGCCAACCAGGCGATTACCGATATCCAGCTGGATCGCGTGTTCATCGGCTCCTGCACCAACTCACGGATCGAAGACCTGCGCGCCGCCGCCGTGATCGCCAAGGGCCGCAAAGTGGCCTCGACCATCAAGCAAGCCATCGTGGTTCCCGGCTCGGGGCTGGTCAAAGCCCAGGCTGAAGCCGAGGGCCTGGACAAGATCTTCCTCGAAGCCGGTTTCGAATGGCGTGAGCCGGGCTGCTCCATGTGCCTGGCGATGAACCCGGACCGGTTGGAATCCGGCGAGCATTGCGCATCGACTTCCAACCGTAACTTCGAAGGGCGTCAGGGCGCCGGTGGCCGTACTCACCTGGTCAGCCCGGCCATGGCTGCCGCCGCTGCCGTCAACGGTCGTTTCATCGACGTTCGCGAATTGATCTAAAGGAAAACCCGATGAGAGCTTTTACCCAGCATACCGGTCTGGTAGCGCCGTTGGACCGTGCCAACGTGGACACCGACCAGATCATCCCCAAGCAGTTCTTGAAGTCGATCAAGCGCACCGGGTTTGGCCCCAACCTGTTCGACGAATGGCGCTACCTGGACGTGGGCTACGCCTACCAGGACAACTCCAAGCGCCCGCTGAACAAGGATTTCGTGCTCAACGCCGAGCGTTACCAGGGCGCCAGCGTGTTGCTGGCCCGGGAAAACTTCGGTTGCGGCTCCAGCCGTGAACACGCGCCGTGGGCCCTGGAAGAATATGGCTTTCGCAGCATCATCGCGCCGAGCTACGCCGACATCTTCTTCAACAACAGCTTCAAGAACGGCTTGCTGCCGATCATCTTGAGCGACGCCGAAGTGGATGAGCTGTTTCAGCAAGAGGAAGCCAATGTGGGCTACCAACTGACCGTGGACCTGGCCGCGCAGACCGTGACTCGTCCGGACGGCAAGGTGTATCACTTCGAGGTGGATGCCTTCCGCAAGCACTGCCTGATCAATGGCCTGGACGATATCGGCCTGACTTTGCAGGACGGCGACGCGATTGCAGCGTTTGAAACCAGGCACCGGGCGAGCCAGCCCTGGTTGTTTCGCGATTGATGTAGGCAGGATCGCCGCTATCGGGGGCAAGCCCCCTCCCACAGGTGTACGCATTCCAAATGTGGGAGGGGGCTTGCCCCCGATGAGGCCAGTGTCAACACCACAAAACCCAAGGAAAGCCCCCATGACCAGCACCGCCCACACCCAAGTCGTGCAAAAACAATTCGGCGAGCAAGCCTCTGCCTACCTGAGCAGTGCCGTGCACGCCCAGGGCACCGAATTCGCGCTGCTCCAGGCCGAACTGGCCGGGCAGGGCGCGGCGCGACTGCTGGACCTGGGCTGCGGCGCCGGGCATGTGAGTTTCCAGGTGGCCCCGCTGGTCAAGGAAGTGGTGGCCTACGACCTGTCCCAGCAGATGCTCGATGTGGTCGCCGCCGCTGCGCAAGATCGCGGTTTGACCAATATCAGCACGGTTAACGGCGCGGCTGAACGCCTGCCGTTTGCCGATGGCGAATTTGACTTCGTGTTCAGCCGCTACTCCGCCCACCATTGGAGCGACCTCGGCCTGGCCCTGCGCGAAGTGCGTCGGGTGCTCAAACCCGGTGGCGTGGCGGCGTTCGTGGATGTGTTGTCACCGGGCAGCCCGTTGCTGGACACTTACCTGCAAACCGTTGAAGTGCTGCGCGACACCAGCCATGTGCGCGATTATTCTGCCGCCGAGTGGATGGGCCAGCTCAGCGAAGCCGGTTTGCATGTACGCAACAGCAGCCGCCAACGCCTGCGCCTGGAATACACCTCGTGGGTCGAGCGCATGCGCACCCCGCCGGCCTTGCGCGCGGCGATCTTGGAGCTGCAACAGGCGATGGGCCAGGAAGTGCGTGATTATTACGAAATTCAAGCCGACGGCACCTTCAGCACCGACGTGCTGGTGGTGTGGGCCGAACGCTGATTGATTTTTCCCGACCTGCCCATGGGCAGGTCGCTCGATGAAATGAGGAACCCATGAGCAAGCAGATTCTGATTCTCCCTGGCGACGGTATCGGTCCGGAAATCATGGCCGAAGCGGTCAAGGTCCTGGAGCTCGCCAACAGCAAGTACAGCCTGGGCTTCGAGCTGAGCCACGACGTGATCGGCGGCGCGGCCATCGATAAGCACGGTGTGCCCCTGGCTGACGAGACCCTGGAACGCGCCCGCGCCGCCGACGCCGTGCTGCTGGGCGCCGTGGGCGGGCCGAAGTGGGACAAGATCGAGCGTGATATTCGCCCTGAGCGCGGCCTGTTGAAAATCCGCGCGCAACTGGGCCTGTTCGGCAACCTGCGTCCGGCGATTCTCTACCCGCAGTTGGCCGAGGCGTCGAGCCTCAAGCCGGAAGTGGTCGCCGGCCTGGACATCCTGATCGTGCGTGAGCTGACCGGCGGTATCTATTTCGGCTCGCCACGCGGTGTGCGCGAGCTTGCGAACGGCGAGCGCCAGGCCTATGACACCCTGCCGTACAGCGAGAGCGAAATCCGCCGTATCGCCCGCGTCGGTTTCGACATGGCCCGCGTGCGCGGCAAGAAGGTCTGCTCGGTGGACAAGGCCAACGTATTGGCCTCCAGCCAACTGTGGCGCGAAATCGTCGAAGAAGTCGCCAAGGACTACCCGGACGTCGAACTGAGCCACATGTACGTCGACAACGCCGCCATGCAACTGGTGCGTGCGCCGAAGCAGTTCGACGTGATCGTCACCGACAACCTGTTCGGCGACATCCTCTCCGACCAGGCCTCGATGCTCACCGGTTCCATCGGCATGCTGCCGTCGGCGTCCCTGGATACCAACAACAAGGGCATGTACGAGCCTTGCCACGGCTCGGCGCCGGACATTGCCGGCCAAGGTATCGCCAACCCGCTGGCGACCATTTTGTCGGTGTCGATGATGCTGCGTTACAGCTTCAACCTGGTTGACGCGGCCGACGCGATCGAGAAGGCCGTGAGCCTGGTGCTGGACCAGGGTTTGCGCACCGGCGACATCTGGTCGCAGGGCTGCACCCGGGTCGGCACGCAAGAAATGGGCGACGCTGTAGTCGCCGCGCTGCGGAATCTGTAATCTCTCGGGCCCGCTTGCAGTTATCGCTGCAAGGCGGCCCACTTTTTAACAAGGTGTAGTTGCGATGAAACGTGTAGGTCTGATCGGTTGGCGCGGTATGGTCGGTTCCGTGCTCATGCAGCGGATGCTGGAAGAGCAGGATTTCGATCTTATCGAGCCGGTGTTTTTCACCACTTCGAACGTAGGTGGCCAAGGGCCGTCCGTGGGCAAGGATATTGCCCCGCTCAAAGACGCCTATAGCATTGAAGAGCTGAAGACCCTCGATGTGATCCTGACGTGCCAGGGCGGCGACTACACCAGCGAAGTCTTCCCCAAGCTGCGCGAAGCCGGCTGGCAGGGCTACTGGATCGACGCCGCGTCGAGCCTGCGCATGCAGGACGATGCAGTGATCATCCTCGACCCGGTCAACCGCAAGGTCATCGACCAGCAACTGGATGCCGGTACACGGAACTACGTCGGCGGCAATTGCACCGTCAGCCTGATGCTGATGGGCCTGGGTGGCTTGTTCGAAGCCGGCCTGGTCGAGTGGATGAGCGCCATGACCTACCAGGCGGCCTCCGGCGCCGGTGCGCAGAACATGCGCGAGCTGATCAAGCAGATGGGCGCGACCCACGCGGCGGTG
This sequence comes from Pseudomonas sp. R11-23-07, assembly GCF_003852295.1. Lineage (NCBI taxonomy): Bacteria > Pseudomonadati > Pseudomonadota > Gammaproteobacteria > Pseudomonadales > Pseudomonadaceae > Pseudomonas > Pseudomonas sp. R11-23-07. The sequence continues at coordinate 3,611,207 of NZ_CP027761.1, read as the reverse complement.
GCCGATCAATTGGCCGACCCGGCCAGTGCGATCCTCGATATCGACCGCCGCGTGGCCGAAGCCATGCGCAGCGACGCCTATCCGACCGAAAACTTCGGCGTGCCGTTGGCCGGTAGCCTGATCCCGTGGATCGACAAGGAACTGCCGAACGGCCAGAGCCGCGAAGAGTGGAAGGCCCAGGCCGAGACCAACAAGATCCTCGGGCGCTTCAAGAACCCGATCCCGGTGGACGGCATCTGCGTACGCATCGGCGCCATGCGCTGCCATAGCCAGGCGTTGACCATCAAGCTGAACAAAGATGTGCCGATCGCCGATATCGAAGGGCTGATCAGCCAGCACAACCCCTGGGTCAAGCTGGTGCCGAACAACCGTGAGATCAGCATGCAGGAACTGAGCCCAACCAAGGTCACCGGCACCCTGAATGTGCCGGTAGGCCGTTTGCGCAAGCTGAACATGGGCAGCCAGTTCCTCGGCGCGTTCACCGTGGGCGACCAGCTGCTGTGGGGCGCGGCTGAGCCGTTGCGTCGTATGCTGCGGATTCTGCTGGAGCGTTGATCGCTTGCAGGCTTTGAAGAGCCCCGCGTTCTGGTGACAGGCGCGGGGTTTTTTTATTGTTCTTTCGGACGCTATCGGGAGCAAGTCGAATCGTCGCACCGCCCCTCCCACATGTTGATCTGTGCACACATTCAAGTGTGGGAGGGGGCTTGCTCCCGATGGGGCCATCAGCTCCACCCCAATTGCCTCACCCCCAACCACCCGGTAAAGTGCCGCTCCCCCTGCAATGCCCGAGGCAGCCCCATGACCCAGACCTTTGAAATCGCCGTGATCGGCGCCACCGGTACCGTTGGCGAAACCCTGGTGCAGATTCTCGAAGAGCTGGACTTCCCGGTAGGCACCCTGTATTTGCTGGCCGGCAACAACTCCGCCGGTGCATCGGTACCGTTCCGGGGCAAGAACGTGCGGGTCAAGGAAGTCGATGAATTCGACTTCAGCAAGGCGCAGTTGGCCTTTTTCGCGGCCGGCCCGGCGGTGACCCTGAGCTTCGCCCCACGTGCCATCGCCGCCGGTTGCTCGGTGATCGACCTGTCTGGCGCATTGCCTGCCGAACAGGCGCCGCCCGTGGTGCCGGAAGCCAACGCTCATGTGCTCAAGGGCTTGAAAAAACCCTTTCAAATCGCTAGCCCGAGCCCGTCCGCCACCAACCTGGCGGTGCTGCTGGCGCCGTTGCGCGGTCTGCTGGATATCCAGCGCGTGAGCGTCACCGCCAACCTGGCCGTGTCGGCCCTGGGCCGCGAGGCCGTCAGCGAGTTGGCCCGCCAGACGGCCGAGCTATTGAATGTACGCCCGTTGGAGCCGACCTTCTTTGATCGGCAGGTGGCCTTCAACCTGTTGGCACAAGTCGGCACGCCAGACGCCCAAGGTCACACAGCCCTGGAGAAACGTCTCGTACATGAACTGCGGGCCGTGCTGGAAACTCCGTTGCTGAAGATTTCCGCAACCTGCGTTCAAGCCCCGGTGTTTTTTGGCGATAGCCTGACTGTGTCGCTGCAGTTGGGGGCTGCGGCCGATTTGGTTGAAGTGAACCGTGTACTCGATGCGGCGCCGGGTATCGAGCTGGTCGAGGCGGGCGATTACCCAACGGCAGTAGGCGATGCGGTGGGGCAGGACGTTGTTTATGTAGGACGTGTGCGCGCAGGTGTGGACGACCCGGCGGAACTAAATGTGTGGCTGACGTCAGATAACGTACGCAAAGGCGCTGCGCTCAATGCCGTGCAGCTGGCGCGGTTGTTGATAAAAGACCTTGCGTAAAAGATACTTGGCGCCAATTTGTAGATTGATTCTCACCAAGCGCTATGCTTGGCCAAAAGCGGAACACAAGCGCGTCGGTGACCTATCGGCTCGCCATGCCTTATGGCAGCGGTTACCAACCTTCTCGAAAGCCGGGGAGTGTTCAGACAAAGGATGAGGCTATGGTTCAAGTTCGCAAACTGGTGTTAGCAATAGCGGCCGCCTCGGCGCTGTCCTCCGGTATGGCGCAGGCGCTGCAACTCGGGGAGATGACCCTCAAGTCGAAGTTGAACCAGCCGCTGTCGGTGGAAATCGAGTTGCTCGACGTCGGCGGCCTTACGGCGTCCGAGATCACCCCAAGCCTGGCCTCGTCCCAGGCTTTCGTCGATGCCGGTGTCGATCGCCAGGCCTTTCTTGACGACCTCACCTTCACGCCGGTGGTCAATCCCAACGGCCGCAGCGTGGTGCGTGTCACCTCCAGCAAACCGTTGCCTGATTCCTATGTGCGCTTCCTGTTGCAGGTGCAGTGGCCGAACGGCCGACTCATGCGTGACTACAGCGTGCTGCTCGATCCCGCCAAATTCGACCAATCAACACCGGCTGCCAGTGCGCCAGCGCCGCGCTTGAGTGCGCCGGCCAGTACCGCGACCGCCGTCAGCAAGCCAGCGCAACATACCACCACTGCTCGCGATACTTTGTGGGAAATTGCCGAGAAAAACCGCAATGGTGGCTCTGTGCAGCAGACGATGCTGGCCATTCAGGCGCTCAACCCGGATGCGTTTATCAACGGCAACATCAACCGCCTGAAAACCGGCCAGGTCCTGCGCCTGCCGGACACCGTGCAAAGCACCGCGCTGGGGCAACCGCAAGCGATCGCCGAAGTGACGGCGCAGAACGCTGCCTGGCGTCAGGGCCGCCGCACCGCCGCCCAGCAAGTGGCGGGTAAGGCCCAGCTGGATGCTACCAAGCGCACCGAGACTGGCAATGCACCGTCGAGCACCAGCGCCAAGGACAACTTGAGCCTGGTGTCGGCCGAATCCGCCAAAAAAGGTGCAGCAGGCAAGGCCGGTGATAGCCGCGCGTTGAACGACAAGCTGGCGATGACCCAAGAACAGTTGGACACCACCCGTCGTGACAATGAAGAGCTCAAAAGCCGTGCGGCAGATCTGCAAAGCCAGTTGGACAAGCTGCAAAAGCTGATTCAACTGAAGAATGATCAGTTGGCCCGTCTGCAGGCCGAGAAGGGCGACGCGGCTGTGCCCGCAGCGGCGGCAGCGCCTGCGCAGTTGGCCGGTGAACCGGTGCCAGCCCCGGCAGCCCCGGTAGCAACCCCTGCTCCCGAGCCGACCAAGCCGGTTGCCGCGCCTGCAACCACCGAAGGCAAATTCAATGAGCTGCTGACTAACCCTGTGGTGCTCGGTGTGCTCGGTGGCGCGGCCGTGATTCTGGCGTTGCTGCTCCTGCTGCTGTGGGTGCGCCATCGCAACGCCCGTCTTGAAGAAGAAAAGCACCTGCGCATGGCGCGCGCGCTGGCTGAAGAGCCGGAGTTCACGTCGAATATCGATCGCGACCTGCCACCCGACAGTTTCGAAGGCCTGGAAGTACCGCCGCCGAGTGTCACGCGGGCACCCGCGCCTGCACCCGTTCCGGTGGTTGAGCCAGTTGTGCCTACCGTCGCCTCCGTGCTGGCACCGCTGGCGGCTGCCGTCGCCCCGACCTCCAGTGACGCGTTGTCCCAAGCCCAGTCCCATATCGACCGGGGCCACCTGAACCAGGCGGCGGATGTGCTTGAGCAAGCGATCAAGCAGGAGCCCAAGCGCAGTGACCTGCGTTTGAAACTGATGGAAGTCTACGGCCTGCAGAATGACAAGAACGGTTTTGTCAGCCAGGAGCGTCAGCTGGTGGCTACGGGTGAAAACCACGCCCAGGTCGAGCAGCTCAAGGGCCGTTTCCCGGCCATGGCGGTGTTGGCAGCAGGTGTGAGCGCCGCAGTGGCCGCCGCCGCCCTGGATGCCCAGTACGTCAAGGACCTGCTGGAAGACCAGCCGGCTGCGCCGCAGCCAGAGCCTCTGGATACCGATTTCGACCTGAGCCTGGACGACCTGGAGGCGGCATCGCCGGCAGAGGTCAAGGGCGATCAGTCGACATTCGAGGCGCTTCTTGAGCAGCAGACGGCCGCCAACGCCAGCGCAGATGACCTGTCGGATTTCGACCTGGATCTGCAATTGGATGCACCGGCTTCCGCGCAGTCCGATGACGACTTCCTGTCCGGTCTCGAAGAACAGATGAAAGACGTACCGGCCGCCGAGCCGCCGACCTTGACCCCGGCAGCACTGGACGACTTCGACTTGCCGGAAGATTTCGACCTCTCCCTGGCGGACGAGCCCGAATCGACGGCCAAGCCCGATGCCTTCGCTTCGGAACTGGACGACGTCAACGCCGAGTTGGACCGCCTGTCCCAGAGCCTGGAGCATCCCTCCATCGAGCCGTCCTTCACGGCTGAAGATGCAGCGCTCGGTGACGACGAGCCCGAGTTCGATTTCCTGTCGGGCTCCGATGAAGTCGCCACCAAGCTGGACCTGGCCCAGGCGTATATCGACATGGGCGACGCCGATGGCGCCAAGGACATCCTTTCCGAAGTGCTGACCGAGGGCAATGAGACCCAGCGCGGCGAGGCCAAGGAAATGCTCGGCCGAATCTGAAGGCTGCGCCCAACGGGGAGAGGGCTTGCTCCCTGCCACCGTTGGCGCGGCGTCCCCCCAACAAAAGCGCCCGTCGCGCAGCCGGCGCCTTTATAATCCCCGTCTTCGCGCAACTCATCAGGCTCTCAGTTCTTGGCAAATATAGATAACGCGGCCGCCGAAATGGCGGCCGCAGGCTTTCACCGCATCGCCCTCGGCGTGGAATACAAAGGCTCGCGCTATCGCGGCTGGCAGCGCCAGGCCTCCGGTGTGCTGACGGTGCAGGAAACCCTGGAAAACGCTCTGTCGAAAGTCGCTGACTCGCCGGTATCGTTGATGTGTGCCGGGCGTACCGACGCAGGCGTGCATGCCTGCGGCCAGGTGGTGCACTTCGACACCCAGGCCGAACGCTCGATGAAGGCGTGGGTGATGGGCGCCAATATCAATCTGCCCCATGACGTCAGCGTCACCTGGGCCAAGGTGATGCCGGCGCATTTTCATGCGCGCTTCAAGGCCATCGCCCGACGCTACCGCTACGTGATCTACAACGATCAGATCCGCCCGGCGCACCTGAATCAGGAAATCACCTGGAACCACCGCCCGCTGGATGCCGAGCGCATGGCCGAGGCCGCGCAGCATCTGGTGGGTGTGCATGATTTCAGCGCGTTTCGTGCCGGCCAATGCCAGGCCAAGTCGCCGATCAAGGAAGTCCACCATCTGCGCGTGACCCGGCATGGCAAGATGATTGTGCTGGATATACGTGCCGGGGCGTTCCTGCACCATATGGTGCGCAATATTGCGGGCGTACTGATGACCATTGGCACCGGCGAGCGTCCGGTGGAATGGGCCAGGGAAGTGCTGCAAAGCCGCATTCGCCGTACCGGTGGGGTGACGGCGCATCCGTTCGGCTTGTATCTGGTGGATGTGGAGTACCGCGACGAGTTCGAGCTGCCGGAGCGTTTTATCGGGCCACACTTCCTCACAGGTTTCAGTGAACTTGGCGGCTGACGCCTGGAAAAGCTTTTGTTACCATCCGGGACTTTCTCGGTTCAATCCCTGAGGTTTCTACGATATGTCAGCCGTTCGCAGCAAGATTTGCGGGATTACCCGCATCGAAGACGCGTTGGCGGCGGTCGAGGCGGGGGCGGATGCCATTGGCCTGGTGTTTTATGCCAAGAGCCCGCGGGCGGTGAATGTGTTGCAGGCGCGGGCCATCATCGCCGCGCTGCCACCGTTCGTGACCACCGTGGGTTTGTTCGTTAACGCCAGCCGTTGTGAACTCAATGAAACCCTGGATGCCGTGCCGCTGGACATGCTGCAGTTTCATGGCGACGAAACTCCGGACGAATGCGACAGCTATCAGCGCCCCTATATCAAGGCGTTGCGCGTCAAGGCCGGCGATGACATCGCCGCCGCCTGTGCCGCCTATGCGGGCGCGCGCGGGATTCTGCTGGACACCTACGTCGAAGGCGTTCCCGGCGGTACGGGAGAAGCCTTCGACTGGTCGCTGATCCCGGCGGGTTTGAGCAAGCCGGTCATCCTGGCGGGAGGGCTCAACGCGATGAATGTCGGCGCGGCTATCGAGCAGGTCCGGCCGTATGCGGTGGATGTCAGCGGCGGGGTGGAGCAGGGCAAGGGCATCAAGGATCACCACAAGATTCGCGCATTCCTGCGGGCCGTGCGCAACAGCAGCGGTGCGATGTGACGGCTGGCAGTCTGCCGCCGTCCATAACTACCACTGTGTAAAACAGCACCGGCGCCGCCTGCGGGAGGCCCGGAAACGAAGTGGCAACCCTGCGCTGGCAGGTTGTCTGGAAGGCTGAGGATGCAGGCGGGAAATGGCTGGTCGAACCTCTGACCCCGTCCCGCCGGCCTCATCGCCACATATGAATTTAGCTCAAGGGCATACGCGGGGCTGTGTTCAAGCCACCGGTACTGGAGAAAGAAAGCATGAGCAACTGGTTAGTAGACAAACTGATCCCTTCGATCATGCGTTCCGAGGTGAAGAAAAGCTCGGTTCCTGAAGGTCTGTGGCACAAGTGCCCATCCTGCGACGCGGTGCTGTACCGCCCGGAGCTGGAAAAGACCTTGGACGTTTGCCCCAAGTGCAACCACCACATGCGTATTGGCGCACGCGCCCGTATCGACATCTTCCTCGACGCCGACGGCCGCAACGAGCTGGGCGCTGACCTGGAGCCGGTCGACCGCCTCAAGTTCCGCGACAGCAAGAAGTACAAGGACCGTCTGGTCGGTGCGCAGAAGCAGACCGGCGAGAAAGACGCGCTGATCTCCGTCAGCGGCAAGCTGCTGGGCATGCCGGTGGTGGTTTCGGCGTTCGAGTTCTCCTTCATGGGCGGCTCCATGGGTGCCATCGTCGGCGAGCGTTTCGTGCGCGCCGCCAACTATGCCCTGGAAAACCGCTGCCCAATGATCTGCTTCGCCGCCTCCGGTGGCGCGCGTATGCAGGAAGCGCTGATTTCCCTGATGCAAATGGCCAAGACCTCGGCGGTATTGGCGCGTCTGCGCGAAGAAGGCATTCCGTTCATCTCGGTACTGACCGACCCGGTCTACGGCGGTGTTTCCGCCAGCCTGGCGATGCTCGGCGATGTGATCGTCGGTGAGCCAAAAGCCCTGATCGGCTTTGCCGGCCCACGCGTCATCGAGCAGACCGTGCGTGAAAAACTGCCGGAAGGTTTCCAGCGCAGCGAGTTCCTGCTGGAGCACGGTGCCATCGACCTGATCATCCCGCGCGGTGAGCTGCGCCCACGCCTGGGTAACCTGCTGGCGCAAATGATGGGCCTGCCGACGCCTGTCTACGTCGCGCCCAAGGTCGAGCCGATCGTCGTGCCACCGGTGCCAGCAAACCTATGACCCAACGTACCCTCGGCGAATGGCTCGCCTACCTTGAGCAGTTGCATCCGTCCGCCATCGACATGGGCCTGGAGCGCTCGCAACAGGTAGCGGCCCGCCTTGGGTTGGGACGGCCGGCACCGCGTGTGATCACGGTCACCGGCACCAACGGCAAAGGCTCCACCTGTGCCTTTGTCGCGGCGCTGCTGCAGGCCCAAGGGCTGAACGTCGGCGTCTACAGCTCGCCGCACCTGCTGCGTTACAACGAGCGGGTGCAGCTCAATGGCCGCGAAGCGAGCGACGAGCAGCTCTGCGAAGCCTTCGCCGCCCTCGATGCAGGGCGTGGCGAGATTTCCCTGACCTATTTCGAAATGGGCACCCTGGCGGCGTTGTGGCTGTTCGAGCGTGCGCAACTCGATGTCGTCGTCTTGGAAGTGGGCCTTGGCGGGCGTCTGGATACGGTCAACGTGGTGGATGCGGACATGGCGCTGGTCACCAGCATCGGCGTCGACCATGTCGATTACCTGGGTGACACCCGTGAATCCGTAGCATACGAAAAGGCCGGGATCTTTCGCCAGGGCAAGCCTGCATTGTGCGGCGATCTTGACCCTCCGCAACCCTTGCTGGACAAGGTGCTTGAGCTCGACTGCCCGTTCTTCCTGCGCGGGCGCGACTTCAATCTGGAGATCGGCGATCAGCATTGGCAATGGTCCGGGCGCGATGCGCGGGGCCAGCCGGTAGTGTTACGCGATTTGCCGCTGCTGAACCTGCCGATGGAGAATGCCGCGCTGGCGCTGCAAGCCTATCTGCTACTGGATCTGCCGTGGAATGCCGGGCAAATAGCCGCAACCCTGCTGGCAACGCGCATAGTAGGGCGTCTGGATCGACGTGCCGTGGAGTGGCAGGGCAAGCGCCTGAACCTGCTGCTGGATGTGGGCCATAACCCTCACGCTGCTGAGTATCTGGCGCAGCGCTTGGCGCAAACGCCGCCGTCCGGCCGCCGCCTGGCGGTGTTTGGCCTGCTGGCCGACAAGGATCTCGACGGCGTGCTTGCGCCGTTGCTGAGCGGGGTTCAGTCCTGGGCCGTTGCGCCGCTGGATACGCCACGTAGCCGTCCGGCAGTTGAGCTGGAAACGGCCTTGCAGAACCTTGGTGCGTCGGTGACGTCGTATGCAAGCATCACCGCGGCCCTCGAGGCGCAGTGTGCGGTAGCGACGGCCGAGGACGAGATTCTGTTGTTCGGATCATTTTATTGTGTTGCCGAGGCGCTCGAATGGCTGGCCCGGCGCTCCACGGAGGAAGCTGCACATGGCATTACTGGATAGCGCATACAAGCAGCGAATGGTCGGAGCCCTGGTGTTGGTGGCATTGGCGGTGATTTTCTTGCCGATGCTGTTTTCCCGTCAGGACGAACAGCGCCAGGTGGTCGTCGAGGCTCCGGCTGCGCCCCAGGCGCCGGTGGTGCCTCAGGTCCAGGTTGAACCGGTGGTGGTGCCTGAGCCGCAGGCGCTGCCTGAAGAAGAGCCGGTGCCGAGCGATGAAGAGGTCGCCGCGCAACAGGCGCCGTCCATGCCGGTGCAGCCAAGCGTGCCGGTGGTCAAGCCGGCACCCGCTCCGGCTGTTGCCGCCAAGCCCGCGACGCCAGCGCCTGCGCCCAAACCGGTAGCGCCACAGCCTGCCGCGCCGGGCAAGCCTGACGTGGGGCAGAGCCGTATCGACCCGAATGGTCTGCCGATCAGCTGGTCGATTCAAGTGGCCAGCCTGGGCAACCGCGAAGGCGCCGACGCCTTGCAGAAAAAGCTGCGCGCCCAGGGTTACAACGCCTACATCCGTAGCGCCGACGGCAAGAACCGCGTGTTTATCGGGCCGCTGATCGAGCGCGCCGAAGCCGACCGCCTGCGGGATCTACTGGACCGTCAGCAGAACCTCAAGGGTTTCGTCACTCGCTTTCAGCCTGAGCGCGGCTGATTTCGAGACTTGAAATGCAGTCAAGTGTGGGAGGGGGCTTGCTCCCGATAGCGGTGGGTCAGTCAGTGTATCTGACACTGAACCACAGCCATCGGGAGCAAGCCCCCTCCCACATTGGTTTTCAGCGGTCTTGAAATACCGTTCGCACTGCCCAATCTATTGATTTGCAAGGCACCCGCAATCACCGCTTACCGATAGCCCGGCGCTCTGCTAAAATGCGCCGCCTTATCCGTACGTAGGCTGCACTGTGCCATTTACCTGGGTTGATTGGGCGATCGTTGCAATCGTCGCCATCTCCGCTTTGATCAGTCTGAGCCGCGGCTTCGTAAAAGAAGCACTGTCGTTGCTGACCTGGATCATCGCAGGAGTCGTAGCCTGGATGTTCGGTGGTTCACTGTCGGTCTACCTGGCCGGGTACATAGAGACACCCTCGGCTCGCGTCATCGCGGGCTGCGCCATCATGTTCATCGCCACGCTGCTGGTGGGGGCAATGGTCAATTATCTTATTGGCGAGTTGATACGTGTCACCGGCCTGTCCGGGACCGATCGATTTCTCGGCATGGCCTTCGGCGCCGCGCGTGGCGCGTTGCTGGTGGTCGTGGCGGTCGGGCTGTTGAGCCTGGGGCCGGTACAGCAGGATTCGTGGTGGCAGGAGTCGGTGCTCGTGCCAAAATTTCTATTGGTTGCAGACTGGTCCAAGAACCTCATATTGGGGTGGAGCAGTCAGTGGCTGGCCAGCGGAATCAGCGTACCCGCTGATCTTCCGTTCAAGGAACATCTCTTGCCGGCCAAAACGCCTCAGTAAGAGTGTTCAGTCAAGATCCATTAAGTAGGGGTTGCGTCGCATGTGTGGCATCGTCGGTATCGTCGGTAAGTCGAACGTCAATCAGGCGCTGTATGACGCGCTAACCGTCCTCCAGCACCGCGGCCAGGACGCTGCCGGTATTGTGACCAGCCACGACGGCCGGTTATTCCTGCGCAAGGACAATGGCCTGGTGCGCGACGTGTTCCATCAGCGTCACATGCAGCGCCTGGTCGGTCACATGGGCATTGGCCATGTGCGTTACCCAACCGCTGGTAGCTCGACGTCGGCCGAAGCTCAGCCGTTCTACGTCAACTCGCCTTACGGCATTACCCTGGCGCACAACGGCAACCTGACCAACGTTGAGCAACTGGCCAAGGAGATCTACGAATCTGACCTGCGCCACGTCAACACCAGTTCCGACTCGGAAGTGCTGCTCAACGTGTTCGCCCATGAGCTGGCCCAGCGCGGCAAGCTGCAGCCCACCGAAGAAGACGTGTTTGCCGCCGTGATCGACGTGCATAACCGTTGCGTGGGCGGCTATGCCGTCGTGGCGATGATCACCGGTTATGGCATCGTCGGGTTCCGTGACCCGCACGGCATCCGCCCGATCGTGTTTGGCCAGCGTCACACCGACGAAGGCGTCGAGTACATGATCGCCTCCGAAAGCGTGTCCCTGGATGTACTGGGCTTTACGTTGATTCGCGACCTGGCACCGGGCGAAGCTGTGTACATCACCGAAGACGGCAAGCTGCACACCCGTCAGTGCGCCGTTGCGCCGAAACTTACCCCCTGCATCTTCGAACACGTCTACCTGGCGCGTCCGGATTCGATCATCGACGGTGTTTCGGTGTACAAGGCGCGCCTGCGCATGGGTGAGAAGCTGGCCGAGAAGATCCTGCGCGAGCGTCCCGAGCACGACATCGACGTGGTGATCCCGATCCCGGACACCAGCCGTACCGCCGCGCTGGAACTGGCCAACCACCTGGGCGTCAAGTTCCGCGAAGGCTTCGTCAAGAACCGCTACATCGGCCGTACCTTCATCATGCCCGGCCAGGCAGCGCGCAAGAAGTCGGTGCGCCAGAAGCTCAACGCCATCGAGCTGGAATTCCGTGGCAAGAATGTGATGCTGGTGGATGACTCCATCGTGCGCGGCACCACGTGCAAGCAGATCATCCAGATGGCCCGTGAAGCCGGTGCGAAGAACGTGTACTTCTGTTCCGCCGCGCCTGCCGTGCGTTACCCGAACGTGTACGGTATCGATATGCCGAGCGCCCACGAACTGATCGCCCACAATCGTTCGACCCAGGACGTGGCCGACCTGATCGGCGCCGACTGGTTGATCTACCAGGACCTGCCTGACCTGATCGAAGCGGTCGGCGGCGGCAAGATCAAGATCGACCAGTTCGACTGTGCCGTGTTCGACGGCAAGTACGTGACCGGTGACGTCGATGAGGCCTACCTGAACAAGATCGAGCAGGCGCGCAACGACTCGTCGAAGATCAAGACCCAGGCGGTCAGCGCGATCATCGATCTGTACAACAACTGAGTGAACACCGGCCCTGAGGGGCCGGTTTTGTATCTTAAATAAAGAATTCGAGTAAGGAGTCGCAGCATGAGTCAGGAATGGGATGCCGGTCGTTTGGACAGCGACCTCGATGGCGTAGCTTTCGATACCCTGGCTGTGCGCGCCGGCCAGCACCGCACCCCGGAAGGGGAGCACGGTGATCCGATGTTCTTCACCTCCAGTTATGTATTCCGCACGGCGGCCGACGCTGCTGCGCGTTTTGCCGGTGAAGTGCCGGGCAACGTCTACTCGCGCTATACCAACCCGACCGTGCGTGCGTTCGAAGAGCGTATCGCCGCCCTGGAGGGGGCTGAGCAGGCGGTGGCCACGGCGACCGGCATGGCGGCGATCCTGGCGGTGGTGATGAGCCTGTGCAGCGCTGGCGACCACGTGCTGGTATCGCGCAGCGTGTTCGGTTCGACCATCAGCCTGTTCGAGAAGTATTTCAAGCGCTTCGGTATCGAAGTGGATTACGTGCCCCTGGCGGATCTGTCCGGTTGGGAGGCGGCGATCAAGGCCAATACCAAGCTGCTGTTCGTTGAGTCGCCGTCCAACCCGCTGGCTGAACTGGTGGATATCGCCGCGCTGGCCGAAGTGGCGCACGCCAAGGGCGCGATGCTGGTCGTCGACAACTGCTTCTGCACCCCGGCTCTGCAACAGCCGTTGAAGTTGGGCGCAGACATCGTGGTGCATTCGGCCACCAAGTTCATCGACGGCCAGGGCCGTTGCATGGGCGGTGTGGTGGCCGGTCGCAGCGAGCAGATGAAGGAAGTGGTGGGCTTCCTGCGTACCGCAGGGCCGACCCTGAGCCCGTTCAACGCGTGGATTTTCCTCAAGGGCCTGGAAACCCTCAGCCTGCGCATGAAGGCCCATTGCGCCAATGCCCAGGCGCTGGCCGAGTGGCTGGAGCAGCAGGACGGGATCGAGAAAGTGCATTACGCCGGCCTCAAGAGCCACCCGCAGCACGCATTGGCGCAGCGCCAGCAGCGCGGGTTCGGCGCGGTAGTGAGTTTCGAAGTGAGGGGCGGCAAAGAGGGCGCCTGGCGCTTTATCGATGCCACGCGCCTGATCTCGATCACCGCTAACCTGGGTGACAGCAAAACCACCATCACGCACCCGAGCACCACCTCCCATGGGCGCCTGGCGCCGCAGGAGCGTGAAGCGGCAGGCATCCGTGACAGTCTGATTCGCATCGCGGTCGGGCTGGAAGACGTGGCTGACTTGCAGGCCGACCTGGCTCGCGGGCTGGCGGCCTTGTGATCGAGTGGTCCATGGAGGCCGCAGCGGCCAGTAACGGGCGCGTGGCACTGGTGACCGGTGCAGCGCGGGGCATTGGTCTCGGGATCGCGGCGTGGCTGATCAGCGAAGGCTGGCAGGTGGTGTTGACCGACCTGGACCGCGAGCGCGGCTCCAAGGTGTCCAAGGTGCTGGGCGAGAATGCCTGGTTCATCACCATGGACGTGGCCGACGAGAAGCAAGTGGCCCAAGGTGTCGCGGAGGTATTGGGGCAGTTCGGGCGCCTGGATGCGTTGGTGTGCAATGCGGCGGTGGCCGATCCGCGCAATATCACCCTGGAAAGCCTCGACCTGGCTTACTGGAACCGCGTACTGGCAGTGAACCTCAGTGGGCCGATGCTGCTGGCCAAGCACTGCGCGCCGTACCTGCGCGCCCACGGTGGCGCTATCGTCAACCTGGCCTCGACACGGGCGCGCCAATCGGAGCCGGACACCGAAGCGTATGCGGCGAGCAAGGGTGGCCTGCTGGCGCTGACTCACGCGTTGGCGATGAGCCTGGGCCCGGAAGTGCGCGTCAATGCGGTCAGCCCTGGCTGGATCGATGCGCGTGATCCCGCTGCGCGGCGTGCCGAGCCGCTCACCGATGCCGATCACGCTCAGCATCCGGCGGGCCGGGTAGGCACGGTGGAAGACGTAGCCGCCATGGTAGCGTGGTTACTGTCGCGCCAGGCCGGCTTTGTCACCGGGCAGGAGTTCGTGGTGGACGGTGGCATGAGCAAGAAGATGATTTACAGCGAGTAGGGCGGTCTTGAAGCATTTTTGTCTTTTTCAGAAAAACTTCAAGCGGGCTATTGACTTAGGTCCGCTACCTGCGTAAATTTCGCGGCCTCAACGAAGCAAAGGGTGATTAGCTCAGCTGGGAGAGCATCTGCCTTACAAGCAGAGGGTCGGCGGTTCGATCCCGTCATCACCCACCACTTCTTGAGAGTTTTGCCCTTGTGGCAAGACGCAACGTTAAAGGTTGCACCGACGCGCAGCGGTAGTTCAGTCGGTTAGAATACCGGCCTGTCACGCCGGGGGTCGCGGGTTCGAGTCCCGTCCGCTGCGCCATATTTTCCAGGTCCGATGTGTCGGACTTGAGATTGAACAGCGAAAGCTGATCAGTCAGATGTTTAAAGGTGATTGAGGGATTTAGCCTCAGTCAGCCAAGCGATACGCAGCGGTAGTTCAGTCGGTTAGAATACCGGCCTGTCACGCCGGGGGTCGCGGGTTCGAGTCCCGTCCGCTGCGCCATATCTGCCTCAAGGCCCACTGAACGCCTTGAAGCACAAAGAAAGCCATTGGCTGACTTTGACCCGATAGCAAAGACCCTGGTCGAAAGACCGGGGTTTTTTGTGCCTGCGATTTGGCTTTCTAGGCAAGGAGCCGGCGAACCGGCTCCCGTTGTGCGTCAAAAACCCAGCTTGTCCCGTAGCCCGTAATACCACGCGCCCATTGCGGCAAAAGGCGTGCGCAAGAGCTGACCGCCGGGAAACGGGTAGTGGGGCAGGTCGGCGAACGCATCGAAGCGTTCTGCCTGGCCTCTCAGGGCTTCGGCCAATACCTTGCCCGCCAGGTGTGTGTAGGTCACGCCATGGCCGCTGCAGCCCTGTGAGTAATAAATGTTGTCGCCGAGGCGGCCAACCTGAGGCAAGCGCGACAGGGTCAGCAGGAAATTGCCGGTCCATGCGTAGTCGATCTTTACGTCCTTGAGCTGCGGGAAAGCCTTGAGCATTTTCGGCCGAATGATCGCTTCGATATTCGCCGGGTCGCGCGCGCCATACACCACGCCACCGCCGAAGATCAGGCGCTTGTCGCTGGTGAGGCGGTAATAATCGAGCAGGTAGTTACAGTCTTCGACACAGTAGTCCTGCGGCAGCAACGTCCTGGCCAATTCATCGCCCAAGGGGGCGGTAGTGATCACTTGGGTGCCGCACGGCATTGATTTCGCCGCCAGCTCCGGCACCAGGTTACCCAGATAGGCATTCCCCGCGACGATGATGAACTTGGCCCTGACTTTACCTTCGGCGGTATGTACCACCGGATTGGCGCCGCGTTCGATGCGCACCGCTGCCGATTGCTCATAGATCGTGCCGCCCAGGGATTCAACGGCTGCCGCCTCGCCCAAGGCCAGGTTGAGCGGGTGGATATGCCCGCCGCTCATGTCCAGCAGGCCGCCTACATAGTTGTCACAAGCCACTACTTCGCGAATCCGGCGCTCGTCCAGCAGCTCCAGCTGCGTATGGCCGTAGCGCTCCCACAGGCGCTTCTGCGATTCCAGGTGGCCCATGTGCTTGTTGTTGAGGGCGGCGAACACACCGCCGTCCTTCAAGTCGCACTGGATCTGATACTTGGCCACGCGCTCACGAATGATCCTGCCACCCTCGAATGCCATCTCGCCGAGCAACTGCGCCTGCTTGGGCCCGACGCTGCGTGCGATGACATCGATGTCGCGGCTGTAGCTATTGACAATCTGCCCGCCATTGCGACCGGACGCACCAAAACCTACCTTGGCGGCTTCCAGCACCGTCACGCGAAAGCCGTTCTCGAGCAGAAACAGCGCGCTGGACAGGCCGGTGTAACCGGCGCCGATCACACAGACATCGGTTTCGATCTCACCTTGCAGCACCGGGCGCGGCGGAACCGCGTTCGCGGAGGCGGCGTAATAGGACTGGGGGTAGGGGGTGTTCGCCATCCTGGAACCTCTGTTTTATATTTTTTACGAGTGCGGCGATCCTACCTGAGTTGAAAATTGCCTGCCAGCCACCCGTAAATCGCGGGCGTGCCGCCCGCGAATAAAAAATTCGCATATTCATAGGCTTAGCTGCAAAAAAGATGTTGACACCCCTACGGAATTCCGTAGAATGCCGCCTCACAGCAGGCACGTAGCTCAGTTGGTTAGAGCACCACCTTGACATGGTGGGGGTCGTTGGTTCGAGTCCAATCGCGCCTACCAAACAAAATCCGCTCTGCTGGGCGGTCTAGAAGGGCTCACCGAAAGGTGAGCCCTTTTTTGTTGCTCGGAATTCGGGCAATACCTCGCCAAAGTGACACCTCACGGCGCACTTGAGGGCTACGCGTCTCGATCAACAGAAAAGCGTAGCCACCGACAGCAGGCAAATAATCTGGACCACCATCTGGCAACGTATTTCGCCAATTGCTGTCGCCATACTGCTCATGTGACCGGCATACATAGCTGGAGCCCTCATTGTCGGCAATCGCACCGTGGATGATCCGCAGGACCATCATGGCTGAGTATAGGGCCAATCCCGAATCCCTCCAGTTGTCGGGGCCTTCGCTGCCAATATCGACAAAATTTATTGGTCTGCAGCAACAGTTTTTCTTGTTGGACACCTCCCACCTCAAGGCAGCAAAGTTGCCGCCACTGCTCGACCTTCCGGGTCAACAATAAAAAAACCGAGCCGACTGCACGCCACTTTCATGCTGTGAGCCCTTTGCTCACATCCTGCTGTAATGGCGCCGCAGCGCGCACTAAAGGACCTCTCCGCCATGCAAACTGTTGTGAACTTATGGCCGTTGATCGGCGTACTTGTCATCGTGGCCGGCTTTGTATTGCGCTTCAATCCGTTGCTGGTGGTGACCGCCGCCGCTATCGCTACCGGGCTCGCCGCCCATTTCCCGCTGGAAAAAATTCTCGCAACCATGGGTGATGGCTTCCTTCAAACCCGTGCGCTGCAATTGATCCTGTTATTACCGCTGGCGGTGATTGGCCTGTTGGAGCGTCATGGCCTGCGCCTGCATGCGCAGAACTGGATCGCCCGCTTCGAGCGCGCGACGGTCGGGCGTTTGCTGATCATCTATCTGTTCGTACGTGAAACGACCGCGGCCATGGGGCTGACCAGCCTGGGCGGGCATCCGCAGATGGTACGGCCATTGCTGGCGCCGATGGCCGAAGGGGCGGCGGAAAAACGCTATGGCAAGCTGCCGGACAAACTGCGTCACAAGGTATTGGCCATGTGCGCCGCCACCGACAACGTGGGGCTGTTTTTTGGCGAGGACATCTTCGTCGCCTTTGGTGCGATCGCCTTGATGCACACCTTCCTGCTCGGCTCGGGGATTGATGTAGATCCGCTGCATATTGCGGTGTGGGGCATCCCCACGGCGATCTGTGCCTTTATCATCCACGCCATTCGCCTGCACCGGTTCGATCGCAGGTTGACCCGTGAGATGACCGCCGCCGCCCCGTCGGTGGAGGCCGCGCAATGATTATTTCCATTCAATACCTGTACTGGCTGGCCGGGGTGCTGTTGCTGATCACTGCAGGCATGATCGTGTTGGATCGCACCCACCCCAAGCGTTGGTCCAGCGCGCTGTTCTGGCTGCTGTTTGCCATTCCGTTCCTGGTGGGGGAGCGGCTGCCCTCGGTGGTCATCGGTGTCGGCGTTGTGGTGATGGCGTTGATTGCGGGCCTGGGCGGCGTTGGCCGTGGCCAGCACGCCGAATTGCATGTCAAGGCTTCCCGTGCCAGTGCCGGTCGCCTGGGTCACAAGCTGTTTATCCCGGCGCTGGCGATTCCGCTGACCACGGTGATTGGCTCGGTATTGCTCAAGCACACCGAAATTGGCGGCGTGCCGCTGCTCGATCCGAAGAACACCACCTTCGTCTCGCTCGGCATCGGCTGCCTGATCGCCCTCGGCCTGGCCTGCTGGCTGACCCGCGATACGCCGGTGCAAGCCTTGCGCGAATCGCGTCGCCTGACCGAAGCCCTTGGCTGGGCCATGGTGCTGCCGCAGATGCTGGCAATGCTCGGGCTGTTGTTCAATGAAGCCGGGGTGGGCACGGCGGTCGCTCATATCACCACCACCTACATCAACCTGGATTTCAAGTTGGTGGCGGTCATGGTGTATGTGCTGGGCATGGCCTTGTTTACCGTGATCATGGGCAACGGCTTCGCCGCCTTTCCGGTGATGACCGGTGGCGTCGGCGTGCCGGTGCTGGTAGGGATCTACGGCGGCAACCCGGCGGTAATGGCAGCGATCGGCATGTTCTCCGGCTACTGCGGTACGCTGATGACGCCGATGGCGGCCAACTTCAATATCGTACCGGCCGCGCTGCTTGAGCTGCCAGACAAGAACGCGGTGATCAAGGCCCAATTGCCCACCGCCTTGATGATGCTGGTGGTCAATATCGTGCTGCTTTATCTGTTGATGTGAGGCCAGGATGAATACCTTATTGCTGACAGGCTTCGAGCCTTTCGATCACGACGACGTCAACCCATCCTGGGAAGCGGTGCGCCAGCTGGAGGGGGTGCAACTGAGCGATGACGTGCGGATCGTCGCGCGCCAATTGCCCTGTGCCTTTGCCACTGCTGCCGACACCTTGATGGAGTTGATCGACGAATTACATCCGGTAATGGTCATCGCCACGGGGCTGGGCCCTGGGCGCAGCGACATCTCTATCGAGCGGGTCGCGATCAACGTCAATGACGCACGCATCCCGGACAACCTGGGCGCCCAGCCGATTGATACGGCGGTGGTAGAGGGTGGCCCGGCCGCTTACTTCTCGACATTGCCGATCAAGGGCATGGTCAGGGCGGTGCGGGAAGCGGGTATTGCTGCCTCGGTTTCGCAGACGGCGGGCACGTTCGTGTGTAATCAGGTGTTTTATCGATTGCAGCATGCGCTGGCGGGTTCAGCGGTGCGCAGTGGGTTTATCCATGTGCCGGGCTTGCCTGAGTCGGGTCAGCCGTCAATGGCGCTGCCGGTGTTGGTGGAAGGCTTGCGCCTGGCGGTCTCGGCAGCCTGGCAGACTCAGGTGGATATTGTGGAAACAGGTGGGCGGGTGAGCTGATTCAGTACGCGGTGGGCTAAACCTCGACTACAGTTGATCAGGTATCCCCCTGGAAAAACTACATCATGATCAAGTGCCCGAAGTGTGTGTCCGTAGTGTTGTCGCTCGCATTGTTTGCAGGCAGCAGTATCGCCTTGGCTGATCCCGGCAATGGCAAAGGCCAGGGCAATAACAAAGGGAATAACCAGGCGGGGCAGGGCCACGGCAAGCCTGGTGGCAAAGGTTCGGCGGGTAATCACGGCCCCAGCGTTGATCGGGGCAGTGTGCTGAGCCTGGTGGGCGGTAACCGCGATTACTGGAGCCCTGGGCCTGCGCTGCCTCCGGGTATTCAGAAAAATCTGGCGCGCGGCAAGCCGCTGCCGCCCGGTATCGCCAAGAAACTCGATGGTCGCCTGGCGGGGCGCCTGCCTCACTACGACGGGTATGAATGGCAGCAAGCCGGCACTGACTTGATTCTGGTAACCATCGCCACCGGTATCATCTACGAAGTGCTCAACGGGGCTTTTGATTGACCCGGCGGTGCCTCACGCTTCCCGGGCGGGGAAAAACAACTCGAAACGCGTGACGCCGTCTTCACTGCTGACGCCATACCGCCCGTTGTGCAATTGCATGATGGTTGCCACGATCGACAGCCCCAGCCCATTGGACTGGGAGGACCGCTCGCGGGATTCATCCACCCGGTAAAAGCGTTCGAACAACCGTGGTAGGTGCTCGGCGGGAATGGTTTCACCGTGGTTACTGACCCTCAGGTTGATGCCCTCGTCATTTGCAATGGCCTGGATGCTCAGCTTTGAACCCGGCGAACCATACTTGATGGCGTTGGCGCACAGGTTGGCCAGGGCACGCCGCAGGAGCATCGGCTCCGCCCAGATCACACCTTCGCCCTCGACCACGATGTGCATGCCTGCGTCAGCGGCCAACCCTTCGAAATAATCCGCGATGCGTTCCACTTCATCCGCAGCGTCCAGCGCCTGGCGTTGGCGCAACGCGCTGGCGGGATCGGTGCGCGCCAGAAACAGCATGTTGTCGAGCATCCGCGCCAAGCGTTCGAGTTCTTCGACATTGGAGGCCAACAGCTGCTGGTAGCTTTCGATACTGCGCTGCTGTTGCAGGGCAACCTGGGTTTCGCCGAGCAGGTTGTTGATCGGCGTGCGCAGTTCATGGGCCATGTCGGTGGACACCTGGCCCAATTGCACAAAGCCTTTGGACAAGCGTTCAAGCATGGTGTTGAACGACTCGATCATCGGCAGCAATTCTTTGGGTGCGCCCTGGCCGTCGAGGCGCTCGGCCAGGTTGCCGACGCCGATCCCTTGCGCGTGCCGGGCGAGCCGGCGCAAGGGCAGCAAGCCGCGATGCACCAGCAGGTAACCGGCCAACGCCAGGACGATCGCAGCGATGCTCGCCAGGATGTAAACGCTCAACCGATAGCTGGCGAGTACGGCGGTGCGCTCGGTCATCAGGCGGCCGCTGGTGACTTGCAGGCTGCCCAGGTCGCCGGAGTCGATGGTCGCGGCCACGGTTGAAAAAGGAATGCCGTTGAGGCCCGGCAGATGCTGCACATCGCTCAGCGCCAGTACGTGATCCTTGGGCACCGGTTTGACCGAGGGCAGCTCGATATTCGCCGGGTTCACCAGCAGCAACGGTTGTTGGCCGGGGGCGCCGATGCTCAATACGGATTCGCGGTTGCCCAGCATATTCTGGAACAGCTCGGGCTTTGTCTGGATCAGGCCCAGGGTATTGCTGTCGTTGAGCAGGTTGCGCAGTTGATCCACTCGGGATATCAGCGCGGTGTCGTCGCGGCGCACCAACTCGCGCTCCAGCTCACGGTAAAGTGCTACGCCCAAGGTGGCCAGCAAGGCAAAAGCGAGCAAGGCGAAGATCAGCGCCAGGCGCAGCGTCAGCGAATAATGGCGAGCGCGGCTCATGGCTGGGTATCGAAGCGGTAGCCGATGCCACGCACGCTGTGGATCAGCTTGAGCTGGAACGGGTCGTCGATTTTCAAGCGCAGGCGCCGCACAGCCACGTCGACCACATTAGTGTCACTGTCAAAATTCATGTCCCATACCCGCGAGGCAATCAGCGAGCGCGACAGCACCTGGTCCTGGTGAGTGGCGAACAGGTGCAGCAGGGCGAACTCTTTATTGGTCAGGGTGATGCGCGTGCCGGCGCGGGTGACGCGGCGCTTGAGCACATCGATTTGCAGGTCGGCGATGTGCAGGTGTTCTTCCTCTCGTGTCGGGCCGCGTCGGGTCAGGGTGCGCAGGCGTGCGACCAGCTCGGCGAAGGAGAAGGGCTTGATCAGGTAGTCGTCGGCGCCCAGCTCCAGGCCTTTGATGCGGTCGGCGATGTCATCGCGGGCGGTGAGAAACAGCACCGGCGTGTCGGCTTCCTTGCGCAAGCGGCGCAGGACTTCCCAGCCATCCATCTTCGGCATCATCACATCGAGCACGATCACGTCGAACGGGGTTTCCAGGGCCTGGTGCAAACCGTCCACGCCATCGCGGGCCAGGCTCACGCTGTAGCCCAGCTCCTGCAGGCCATTGAGCAGGTAATTGCCGGCCTTGGGTTCGTCTTCGACTACGAGGATGTTCATGGGAAAGCCCTGGTTCGATGGGGTGCGCAAGTTTAGCCTGATCAATTGTCACTGGCGCAACCGGTGCCCTGCACGCGGTAATTCAGCACATGCTCACGGTCCTGGTGGTCCAGGTAGCGCAGTTGTGCCGGGACGATACCGCATTGGCCGTAGGAGTCGGTACTGGACAAAACCTTGGCGACATCCAGGTGGACGAAGAAGCCGGTCTGATCATGGATCACGGGCGCGGTTGAAGCGGTGTCGGCAGCGAATACCGAGCCGGTGGCGAGCAACGCAGCAAAGGCGAGGGCAAAGCGTTTCATGGCGAGATCTCTGTTTAAAGTGGCTGCCGGGGTTGGCAGTGAGTTCACAGTAACCAGGCGACCCGAACAGCTAACCAACAGGATGATGACAAGTTCGTCATTCAAGGTTTAACGCTGGCGCCTCGCAGCGTTTACAAGTGCCGAGGTGAACCGTAGATTGCGTGGGTCGATCATTGCTTGAACCCATGGAGAAGCCGCGTAGTGTCCAGTCGAAATCCAGCCGTATTCAGTCAGCGTTACCGTGCCTTCCTGTTCGATATGGACGGCACCCTGCTCAATTCCATCGCCGCTGCCGAGCGTGTATGGAGCCGCTGGGCTGAACGCCATGGCCTGGCTGTGCAGGCTTTCCTGACGACCATTCATGGCGCCCGCGCGATTGATACGATCACGCGCCAGGCGTTGCCGGGTGTGGAGGCTGAAAAGGAAGCTGCGTGGATTACCGACGCTGAATTGAACGACGTCGAGGGCATCGTGGCGCTTCCCGGTGCGGTCGAGTTTCTGAACCGCTTGCCGGCCGATCAGTGGGCGCTGGTCACGTCTGCGCCCAAGGCACTGGCGTTGCGCCGAATGCAAGCGGCCGGTATTTCCACGCCGGCAGTAATGGTGACGGCCGAAGATGTCGCCAGCGGCAAGCCGGATCCTGCGTGTTACGTGCTTGGCGCCCAGCGCCTGGGCGTGCCGGTGCAAGACTGCTTGGTGTTCGAGGACGCGAGGGTAGGCATTCGAGCAGCAGAAGCGGCGGGAGCTGACGTGATGGTAGTGACCTTGACGCACCTGGCGCCCATGGCGACTGAACATGCTTGTATCGAGGGGTATGAGGGGTTGCAAGTGGTGCGAGATGCGGATGGCCTGCTGACGCTGCGGGAGAAATAGGCCGTCAGCGTGCGGTTTTTTGATCAGCGCGATGTGCCTCGCGCTGGCACAGCTTACGCAAAATAGCCTTCTGAATCGGCTTGAGACAGAACGCAAACAGGTAGGCACACAAGAGTAAGGCGAGGTCCAGCCAGGAATGGTCTGCGGCGTCGACAGCCGCCTCGACTTCCAATCGCAGGCCATACCCGAGCGCCAGAAAGACCAGCCCTATCAGCAAGGCGATCGTCCAGGAAAGGGAAACCATGGGCTGTGTAACGGTTGGCCTCATCGACGTGCTCCTGAAATGCACTCGGACCGCAGGATGACGTGGGATTTGGCTGCAAATGATGCAACAAGTTCCGGGGATCATGGCAGTTTCATCTTGCAGCGCAGGCCTGTGTACGAGGCGCACAGCTCGGATGAAAAAAAGCGGACGGGTCAATCAGGGTTTTCGCCAGCCGTTACGGTGAAGCAAAAGGCTGGCTACTGGAGGTGCTTCAAGGCGTCTGGTTTTTGTCCGGCGCAGTGAGGCCGGCCTGGATGCGCTGATAAATTTCCTCGCGGTGCACGGCAACATCCTTGGGGGCGTTGATGCCGATTCGTACTTGCTGGCCGCTAACGCCCAGGATGGTGATCGTAATGTCATCACCGATGTTTATGCTTTCACCAACTTTGCGGGTGAGTATAAGCATGGACTTCTCCTTGATTACTTTTAAGGACACATGTTCAGACAGGGCAGGTGTCGGATGTGCGTAGCTTACTGCGAAGCGCTTCCCTGTGACTGCCTCTTTTAGGACGCATAGAGGCGACATTAATTCCCATGGCGGCATCATACAGGTCGCGATACATCATTCGCATTGTTTAAGCCAATGTTTATGACGGCCAGAATAGACAGTGAATGGTAAAGTCGCCTCTTTATCTTCAAAGGAGCAGGGCAGTGCGTAAAGTAGCGATGGCAATTGCGGTGTTGGCGTTGGCCGGATGCGGCGAAGGTAAACCTGCCGATGCGCCCAAGGCCAAGCCTGTCGTGACCCAAAGCCAGCCACAAACCGGTGCGATTGCCGCTCAAGAATGGGATGTATGGGTGGGCCCGCCGGATCACAAGCTGCAGGCGATCACGGACCTGACCGCCTGGTTGCTGGAGCATGGTTTCAGTTTTTATATCGTCAAGGTCGACGGCAAGGATCAGGTCCTGCTGGGGCCGTTTGCCAGCAAGGCCGAGGCTGAGGCGAAGCAGGCCCTGCTCAATGAAAAGATGGCGCGGGCCAAGAAAAACGACACCGTGTCAGAGGTCATCGAACACAAGGCCACCCAGTAACAAGCGGGGTGGGCGGGTTTTGCGCCCACCTTCTTCAGCCACATGCCTTCAGGTTCACCGGGCCGACGAACTCATTGCCACGGCCCATCACACAGCCCACCGTCTGGTTGCGCTGGCGCTCCCAAGCTTGCACCGGGTAGGTCTTGTTCCAGGCTTCATACAGCTGGCGATCCTGTTTCGACAGGCGCAGGCCGTATTGCTTGCTCATATAAAAATAGGTGCGCGCGATCATTCCGCGGATGGACGGACGCGGCATGACCTTCTTGGCCTTGAAGTCCACTTGCGTCAGGCATGAACCGTATTGCCCGCTTTGCACCGGCAGCCAGCCGAAGCTGAAGTTGTTGCGGTCGCCATTCACCTCGCCGATGCTCGGCACCAGGTTATGCAGGTCTGCTTCGGCGCGCTTGAATACGTCGTCGTGACGCGTGCAGTTTTTACGCCCGCCATTTTGCCAGCACTGACGTTGATGGCCGATCTGCCAGGCGGGCACGATGTGTTCCCACTCGATGCGTGCGGCGCGGTTGGCGTTCTTGCGCGGGATGTAACCACAGGCTTTCAGGTCTATACGGTTACCAGTGTATTTGCAGCCGCAATAGAACTCGGTGGACTGCGGAGCGTAGAGCTTCCAGGCGATTTTTTTAGCTTCACTGAAAGTGCGGGGGGCTTGGGCGTTGGCGGTGACAGCAAACAACAGGCAGCACACAGCAAAAAAACGGACACTCATTCAATCAATCTTCCTTCGGCACAACCCAGAAAATCTGCACGCCGCCGTCATCCCTGTAGGCGAGGGTGACGTTGTCGTTTTCCGCAATCTCTTCAAGCAAGCGCGCCCATTCGTCTTCGGGCTCATCCGGCAGGCGGAAGATCAACGCCGCCTTGGCCTTCTGCGCGTTGGTCGAATTGATGATTTTTTGAACGCGAATAGCCAGGCGCTGGTAGGCATCTGGCGGTGCGGGTGCTGCGGAGGAGGGCTTTGCCACGGAGTATTCCTTAGTAAGCTGTACGCACATACAGTATTTAACTGTAGGTAATTTCGCAACTGCTTAAATTCAAAGAATTCCGTCTGACAGCGGATTTGGAAATTTGCTGTGATTTTTTGCGAGAAACTGTAGGAGCGAACTCGCTCCTACAGATAAAGCCTGGAATCAATACTCCCAGAACATCCGTTGCAGCTCTTTGCTGTCCTGGGTCTTGGTCAGGGCGACCATCGCCAGGATGCGTGCTTTCTGCGGGTTCAGGTCCAGGGCGGCGACCCAGTCGTATTTGTCGTCGGGTTGCTCGGCGTTACGCAGCACCATGCCGCCGGCGTTGACGTGGGAAGAGCGAATGATCTGCACGCCTTGCTTACGCAATTCCACCAGCGCGGGAACGACCTTGGACGACACTGAGCCATTGCCGGTGCCGGCATGGATGATCGCCTTGGCGCCGGCTTGGGCCAGGGCCTTGTAGGCGGTGTCGCTCACGTTACCGTAGCCGTAGGCAATTTCGACGTCAGGCAGGCTCTTGATGGTCTTGATGTCGAATTCCGAATCCATGGTGTGACGCTTGGCCGGCAGGCGGAACCAGTAGGATTTGCCTTCAACGACCATGCCCAGCGGGCCCCATGGGCTTTTGAACGCCTCGGTCTTGATATTGATCATCTTGCTTACGTCGCGACCCGACTGGATCTCGTCGTTCATGGTCACCAGCACGCCTTTGCCCCGTGCGTCCTTGCTGCCCGCGACGGCAACGGCGTTGTACAGGTTGAGCATGCCGTCTGCCGACATGGCGGTACCAGGGCGCATGGAACCGACTACGACGATAGGCTTGTCGGTTTTTTCAACCAGGTTGAGGAAGTAGGCGGTTTCTTCAAGGGTGTCGGTACCGTGGGTGATCACGATGCCATCCACGTCCTTGTCGTCAGCCAATTCGGCGACGCGGCGACCCAGTTGCAGCAGGTTGTCGTTATTGATGCTTTCCGAAGCAATTTGCATCACTTGTTCGCCGCGTACATTGGCGATCTGGCTAAGCTCAGGAACACCCGCGATCAATTGTTCGATGCCGACTTTGGCGGCCTGGTAAGTGGCGCTGTTGGCCGCACTGGCGCCAGCCCCGGCAATGGTGCCGCCAGTGGCGAGGATCACCACGTTGGAAAGCTTGGTCTTGGTGTCGACTTCTTTTGCCTGAATGGCAACCGGGAACAGCAGCAGGAGGGCCAGCGCCCCAGGAACAAAGGTCTTCAATGCAGATTTCATTATTTTTCTCTCTGGTTTTTGATGAGTGCGGTAGCAGGTTCATCCAGAACACCCGGGCGACTCTGAACGCCTCGAGGTGCTGAGAAAGAGCAGGATTTGTACCAAGCCAATCATGCTCGGAGAGATAAAATAAGCTATTGATTTAAAACAATTTAAATGGGATTTTCAGTCTGGGCTGACGCGACGCCGTCCGGCTTTCCGAACGGAAGGCGCTTCGCTGTTCGGTTGTCCGAAAGCCAGCTCGGGTTGGCGCAGGTTATGTATGAGATCGTCGTTGCGCCTGTCGTTTCAACCAACGGGAAAAGGGCAGGGTGGGTTCAGGATGAAAGGTGAACGACTGCCGTTGACAAATCTCGACAAGGTTCTCATAGTTCTGACAACGCAAACGTTTGCGAGATGTTTCTTCGGCGCGAGCGTTGCTCACAATAATCATAAGATCGGAGTACACCCATGAAGCTGCCATTTGCAGGACGTCTTCTCGCTGTCGCTGTGCTTGCCGCCGCATCCGCTGCCCTGCCTCTCTCTTCTGCTTTCGCTGACGACGCCGCCGCCAAACCCAAGGTTGGCCTGGTGATGAAGTCCCTTGCCAACGAATTTTTCGTGACCATGCAGGAGGGCGCCAAGGATTACCAGAAATCCCACGCCGCCGACTTCGACATGATCACCAACGGCATCAAGAACGAAACCGACACCAGCGCGCAGATCGATATCGTCAACCAGATGATTCTGGCCAAGGTCAACGCCATTGTCATTGCACCCGCCGACTCCAAAGCGCTGGTCACCGTGCTGAAGAAAGCCTCGGATGCCGGCATCAAGGTGGTCAACATCGACAACCGTCTGGACCCGGACGTGCTGAAAAGCAAAAAACTCGATATTCCCTTCGTCGGCCCGGACAACCGCAAAGGCTCCAAGCTGGTGGGTGATTACCTGGCCAAGCAACTGGCCGCAGGCGACAAGGTCGGTATCATCGAAGGCGTACCGACCACCACCAACGCCCAGCAGCGCACCGCAGGCTTCAAGGATGCGATGGATGCTGCAGGCATGAAGATCGTCTCCACCCAATCCGGTAACTGGGAAATCGACCAGGGCCAGAAAGTCGCATCGGCGATGCTGAGCGAATACCCGGACCTCAAGGCACTGCTGGCCGGTAACGACAACATGGCCCTGGGCGCGGTCTCCGCCGTACGTGCGGCAGGCAAGGCCGGTAAAGTGCTGGTGGTGGGCTATGACAACATCGAAGCCATCAAGCCGATGCTGCAGGACGGTCGCGTGCTCGCAACCGCCGACCAAGCGGCTGCCCAGCAAGCTGTGTTCGGCATCCAGAACGCGCTCAAGCTGGTCAAGGGCGAGAAGGTCGACGCCACCGACGGCGTGATCGAAACCCCGGTCGAACTCGTCCTCAAGAAGTAATCCCGGCAGTAGCCAACAGCGCCCGCTCGTCCTGAGCGGGCGCCTGGAGATTTTCCTATGTCATCTTCCGCCCCGAACGCTGTCCTCTCGGTCAGCGGTATCGGTAAGACCTATGCCCAACCGGTTCTGTCCGACATCACGCTCACGCTCAATCGCGGTGAAGTGCTGGCGTTGACCGGTGAAAACGGCGCAGGCAAAAGCACCTTGTCGAAGATCATCGGCGGGCTCGTCACGCCAACCACCGGGAACATGCAATTCAATGGCCAGGCCTATCACCCCGCCAGCCGCACCCAGGCCGAAGCGCTGGGTGTGCGCATGGTCATGCAGGAACTCAACCTGCTGCCAACGCTGACGGTGGCTGAAAACCTGTTCCTGCATAACCTGCCCAGCCGTGGTGGCTGGATCAGCCGCAAACAGCTGCGCAAAGCCGCGACCGAAGCCATGGCCCAGGTTGGCCTGGACGCCATCGACCCGGACACGTTGGTCGGCAGCCTGGGCATTGGCCATCAACAAATGGTCGAGATTGCCCGCAACCTGATCGGCGACTGCCACGTACTGATTCTCGACGAACCTACGGCGATGCTCACTGCCCGTGAAGTCGAGATGCTGTTCGAACAAATCACTCGCCTGCAGGCCCGAGGCGTGGCGATTATTTATATTTCGCACCGGCTGGAAGAGCTGGCCCGTGTGGCCCAGCGCATTGCGGTATTGCGCGATGGCAAGCTGGTGTGTGTCGAGCCGATGGCCAATTACAACAGCGAACAATTGGTGACGCTGATGGTGGGGCGCGAGTTGGGCGAGCATATCGACCTGGGCCCGCGCACCATCGGCGGACCGGCCCTGACGGTCACAGGCCTGACGCGCTCGGACAAGGTCCGTGACGTGTCGTTCCAGGTGCGCGCCGGTGAAATCTACGGTATTTCCGGCCTGATCGGCGCCGGTCGTACCGAGTTGCTGCGCCTGATTTTCGGCGCCGACCCGGCCGACAGCGGCACCGTGGCGCTGGGGCCGCAGGCCAATGTAGTGAGCATTCGCTCCCCAGTCGATGCGGTCGGTCATGGCATTGCCCTGATCACCGAGGACCGCAAGGGAGAAGGCCTGCTGCTGACCCAGTCGATCAGCGCCAACATCGCTCTGGGCAACATGCCGGAAATCTCCGCTGGCGGGCTGGTGAACAGCCGCGATGAAACCGCCCTGGCCAAGCGCCAGATCGACGCCATGCGTATCCGCAGTTCCAGCCCGGCGCAGTTGGTCTCCGAACTGTCGGGCGGTAACCAGCAGAAGGTGGTGATTGGCCGCTGGCTGGAGCGTGATTGTTCGGTGATGCTGTTCGATGAGCCCACCCGAGGCATCGACGTCGGTGCCAAGTTCGACATTTACGCCTTGCTCGGCGAGTTGACGCGCCAGGGCAAAGCGCTGGTCGTGGTCTCCAGTGACCTGCGCGAGCTGATGCTGATCTGCGACCGTATCGGCGTATTGTCCGCCGGGCGCCTGATCGAGACCTTTGAGCGCGACAGCTGGACCCAGGACGAATTGCTCGCCGCCGCCTTTGCCGGCTATCAGAAACGTGATGCGCTGCTCAACGATGCAGCGCCTAGGAATACCCCATGAAAACAACCACTTCCCCCGGTAAGACTGGCGGCAACTTCTACGGCCTGGGCACCTACCTGGGGCTGGCAGGTGCGTTGCTGGCGATGATTGCGCTGTTCTCGGTGCTCAGCGATCACTTCCTGTCTTATGACACATTCAGCACCCTGGCCAACCAGATTCCAGACCTGATGGTACTGGCGGTGGGCATGACCTTCATCCTGATCATCGGTGGCATCGACCTGTCGGTGGGCTCGGTACTGGCGTTGGCGGCGTCGGCGGTCAGCGTGGCGATTCTGAGTTGGGGTTGGAGCGTATTGCCGGCCGCCGTGCTGGGCATGGGCTGCGCCGCATTGGCCGGCACACTCACCGGTTCCATCACCGTGGCCTGGCGGATCCCTTCCTTTATCGTGTCCCTCGGCGTGTTGGAGATGGCCCGGGGCGTGGCGTATCAGATGACCGGCTCGCGCACCGCGTATATCGGTGACTCGTTTGCCTGGCTGTCCAACCCGATTGCGTTCGGGATCTCGCCGTCGTTCATCATTGCGTTGCTGGTGATCATCGCCGCCCAGTTAGTACTGACCCGTACTGTGTTTGGTCGCTACCTGATCGGTATCGGCACCAACGAAGAGGCGGTGCGCCTGGCCGGCATCAACCCCAAGCCCTACAAGATCCTGGTGTTCAGCCTGATGGGTCTGTTGGCCGGCGTGGCCGCGCTGTTCCAGATTTCGCGTCTGGAAGCGGCGGATCCGAATGCCGGCTCGGGCCTGGAACTGCAAGTGATCGCTGCTGTGGTGATCGGCGGTACCAGCCTGATGGGCGGGCGCGGTTCGGTCATCAGTACCTTTTTTGGTGTGCTGATTATTTCGGTATTGGCTGCGGGCCTGGCGCAGATCGGCGCGACAGAACCGACCAAACGCATCATTACCGGTGCGGTGATCGTGATCGCCGTGGTCCTTGATACTTACCGCAGCCAGCGCGCCAGTCGGCGGGGCTGAACCATGGCAACGATCAAGGATGTGGCAGCGCTGGCGGGGATTTCCTACACCACGGTGTCCCATGTGGTGAACAAGACGCGCCCGGTCAGCGAGCCGGTGCGCATCAAGGTCGAGGCGGCGATCAAGCAGTTGGACTATGTGCCGAGTGCGGTCGCGCGCTCGCTCAAGGCCAAGACCACCGCGACGATCGGGCTGCTGGTGCCCAACAGCCTCAACCCGTATTTCGCCGAACTGGCCCGGGGCATTGAGGACTACTGCGAGCGCAACGGCTACTGCGTGATCCTCTGCAACTCCGACGACAATGCCGAAAAGCAGCGCAGCTATTTGCGCGTGCTGCTGGAGAAACGCGTCGACGGCTTGATCGTGACCTCGGTGGGCGGCGATGACAGTGGCCTCGCCGCTGGCTTGAGTGCGGTGCGCACGCCCATGGTGATAGTCGACCGGGCACTGGACGGTATCGACGTCGACCTGGTGCGCATCGATCATGAAGAGGGGGCTTACCTGGCGACCCGGCACTTGCTTGAATTGGGCCATCGCGACATCGCCTGCATCGCCGGCCCGGCCCATACTCGCGTGGCGCAAATGCGTCTGGCAGGGTATCGGCGCGCGCTGCGCGAAGCCGGGGTTGAAATAGCGGCTGAGCGCATCCGGGAAAGTGATTTTACCAGCACCGGCGGGTATGCCGCCGCTGTGCAACTGCTTGCACAGCAACCCCCCAGTGCGATATTTGCCTGCAACGATATGATCGGTTTCGGCGTGCTGCGCGCTGCGGCAGAGCAGAATATCCGCGTGCCGGGCGAGCTGTCGGTGATTGGTTTCGATGACATTCAAATGGGCCGGTATGTTTATCCGGCGCTGACCACGGTCGGGCAGTCGATCCTGCAACTGGGCGAGACAGCGGCTGAATTATTATTGCGACGTATAGCGACACCCCAACGCCCGATCGATCAACGTATCGTGACGCCGAGTATTGTCTTGCGTGAGTCGACGGCGCCGTTGGCCGGTGTGTTCGCCCAATACCGCTGAACCAGAATTGATGAGTACTGATGTATGCCAGCAAAAGTAGTGGTAGTAGGCAGCTTGAACATGGACCTGGTCACCCGCGCCAGTCGCTTGCCGCGTGCCGGTGAAACACTGATCGGCCAGACGTTTTCCACTGTGCCCGGTGGCAAGGGCGCCAACCAGGCCGTGGCCTTGGCGCGCCTGGGGGCGGATGTGGCGATGATCGGTTGCGTCGGCACCGATGCCTACGGCGGCCAACTGCGTGATGCGCTGGTGATCGAAGGGATCGATTGTCAGGCCGTCAGCACCGTGGAAGGCTCCAGTGGTGTCGCGCTGATCGTGGTGGATGACAGCAGCCAGAACGCGATTGTGATTGTGGCGGGCAGTAACGGTCAGTTGACGCCCGACTCGATGACGGCCTGCGACGCGGTGTTGCAGGCCGCCGACGTGATCATCTGCCAGCTTGAAGTACCGATGGAAACCGTCGGGCATACGCTCAAACGCGGCCGCGAGCTGGGCAAGACGGTGATCCTCAACCCGGCGCCGGCCAGTGGGCCCTTGCCGGCTGCGTGGTATGCCTCGATTGACTACCTGATCCCCAACGAAAGTGAAGCCAGCGCCTTGAGCGGCGTAACGGTCGACTCGCTCGACAGCGCCAAGCTTGCCGCTACCGCGTTGATCAAGGCTGGCGCCGCCAAAGTCATCATCACCCTGGGCGCCAAGGGCGCACTGTTTGCTGATGGCAATAGCTTCGAACACTTGGTCGCGCCCAAGGTCACGGCGGTGGACACCACGGCTGCCGGCGATACCTTCGTAGGTGGCTTTGCTGCGGCATTGGCCGCAGGCAAGAGCGAAGCCGAGGCGATCCGGTTTGGCCAGGTCGCGGCAGCCTTGTCGGTGACCCGTGCCGGCGCCCAACCTTCTATTCCTACCCTGCACGACGTACAAGGTTTTGTGCCCTCATGAAAAAGACCCCTCTGCTCAATATCGCCCTGTCGCGCGTGATCGCGTCACTGGGGCACGGCGACATCCTGGTCATCGGTGATGCCGGCCTGCCGGTGCCACCTGGCGTCGAGTTGATCGACCTGGCGCTGACCCAGGGCATCCCGGATTTCATCAGCACCCTGCGCGTTGTGCTTAGCGAAATGCAGGTGGAAAGCCACGTGCTGGCTGAAGAAATCCTGCTCAAGCAGCCGCCGGCGCTGACCGAGCTCAATGCGCTGACCGCACAGGCTGCGCTGGGCGAACGACGCCTGCTAAGCCATGACGCGTTCAAGCAACTGAGTGGCAAGGCGCGCGCCGTGGTGCGCACCGGCGAATGTCAACCGTACTGCAATATCGCGCTGGTCTCCGGCGTAACCTTCTAGAGTCCCCCTACGACAAGGAGTGTTTTATGCAACGTGGTCTTCCATCCCTGAAAAACCTGTTTCGGAGTGTTCTGCTTTTGTCCGCACTCACAGCTGCAAGCGCCCAGGCGGCAGAAAAAATCGACCTGATCATCGATACCGACCCAGGTGCCGATGACGTGGTTGCCTTGCTGTTCGCCATGGCGTCGCCGGAAGAGCTGAGCATCCGCGCGCTGACGACCGTGGCCGGCAATGTGCGCCTGGACAAAACCTCGCGCAATGCACGCCTGGCGCGCGAGTGGGCAGGGCGCGAGGACATCCCGGTATACGCGGGGGCTCCGGCACCGCTGCTGCGCAAGCCGATCTATGCCGAGAATATCCATGGCAAGGAAGGGATTTCCGGTGTCACCGTACATGAGCCGAAACAAGGCCTGGCTGACGGCAATGCCGTGGATTACCTGATCAAGACCCTGACGGCCGCCAAGCCCCACAGCATCACTATTGCCATGCTCGGCCCACAGACCAACCTGGCCCTGGCATTGACCCAGGCACCAGAAATCACCCAGGGCATCAAGGAAGTGGTGGTGATGGGCGGTGCGCACTTCAATGGCGGCAATATCACGCCGGTGGCCGAGTTCAACCTGTTCGCCGACCCGGTGGCCGCCGAGATCGTGCTTAAAAGCGGCGTGAAGTTGACCTACCTGCCGTTGGACGTGACCCATAAGGTGCTGACCAGCGAGGCTCGCCTGAGGAAAATTGCCGACCTGAACAACAACGCAAGCAAGGTTGTGAGCAATATTCTTAACGAGTACGTCAAAGGCGATATGGAACACTACGGCATTCCTGGCGGGCCGGTGCATGACGCCACGGTGGTCGCCTACCTGCTCAAGCCGTCGTTGTTCAGCGGTCGCCAGGTCAATGTGGTCGTCGACAGCCGGGAAGGCCCGACCTTCGGCCAGACCATCGTCGATTGGTACGACGGCCTGAAGCAGGACAAGAATGCGTTCTGGGTCGAAAACGGCGACGCCCAGGGCTTCTTCGATCTGTTGACCGAACGCCTGGCGCGTTTGAAGTAAATCCCTTACCGGTCGGCGTTCGCCGGCCGGTTCTTATTCGCGCTCGGGTGCGCCCATGTGGTCGGCAGGGTATTTCTCGAATACCTGGCTGATGAATGCTTGCGCGCCCTTGGTGCCGAGCTCCTTGACCAGCAGGTCGATACCGATGATCGCCAATTCCTCTGGACTCCCGGGGCTGTAGGAGCTTTGCCCTTGGGGCCATTTGGCTTTGATATCGGCTTGGAGCGTTACGGTGGTCATGGGAAATCTCGCGGTCTGTAGGTGCTGGGCAATGCGCTGGCGTGTGGCTGCAGCGGGCGCAGTTAACCATTTTGCGCGCAAGTTGGCACTGCTACTTAGGCATGAGGAAGGGGGTGTGCGACACTGTCCGCCTGTTTATTGGCCGGGAAACACTGCGTGCAGATCGATTTGAATAACCCCGAGAGTCTTACGCTGGCCGCTGTGCGCCAACTGCTGGCCAGCGCCAGTGACGATGAGCACACCCAGCTGCGGGTCAGCAAGGCGGGTATCGCCTACATTTCTTCAGGCGTGGTCGGGGGCGCTGATATAGGTGGTTTGCTGTTTCGCCTGGAGACCTGGGCAAAGGGTTCCGGTTATGTGGGTAACGTGGCCGCGAACGACGAAGTCTGGGTGATGCAGATTTTCAACGCGCTCAAGCAGAATTGGCCAACGCCGTCGTCTGACTACATCGATATCTACTGAACATATTCATATCTAGTCACGATTGACGGGGCGCTTGCCGGGCGTGACTCAGGCAGACTTGCGCGTCAGACGTTAACGTCTTGAAACCAATCTGCTCACTCGCTGTCGCACGATCTCTGTCCATTTTTTATCATAGGAGGCTTCATGCCTTGGAAGCTCGCATCATTCGGTACTTTGTTGGCAGCGCTCGCGTTGGCGGGTTGCAGCACCCCGGGTGCCTCTGAGCCAGGCAAAGATGCCACCGTGACCGATGCTGGTCATAGCCGCTGTGAGTCGAAGGCTGCCGAGTTCACGATCGGCCAGAAAGCCTCGCCTCAACTGCTGGAGCAGGCGCGTACGCGTGCCGGTGCGCAGAACGCACGCATCCTCAAACCCAACGACATGATCACGCTGGAGTATCGCTCCGACCGCCTGAACCTGAACACCGACGATAACTTGGTGATCACGCGGGTCAATTGCGGCTGATAGCCTAGCCACTGGCTTTTGCAGCATCCATAAAAAACCCCGTCACATGGACGGGGTTTTTTTAGCTCAGCGGAGAATTACTCGCCGCGAACTTGTGCAGCTTGCATACCCTTTTGGCCTTTCTCAGCCACGAAGGAAACGGTTTGGCCTTCTTTCAGGCTTTTGAAACCGTCGCTTTCGATAGCTTTGAAGTGTACGAACAGGTCGTCACCGCCACCTTGAGGAGTGATGAAGCCGAAGCCTTTTTCATCGTTGAACCATTTAACGGTGCCGGTTTGGCGATTAGACATGGTGTATCTCCAAGAAACATATATTTTCAGTAGTGCTGTGCTGCTCAGGCCAACTGGGCACACAGGGCTATCATAGTCGAAATGTTCGGCTTGGGAGCCCCCCCAAGGCATTGTTTGCTAATCAATCGCGTTGCGTTGCGTGCCTGTTTTGGCTGAAAGCCCCGTTCTACGGGGCTTTGGAGCGAAATATCAGCTGTTAAAAAAAGCCGTAAAAGCTGCGTAATTTGTGAGAAACAGCCGTTTTCAGGCTGTTTTTCTGGCAAAAAAGACGCCCGATCAGTGAGCGTTCTTACTTTTTCTTGACCACTTTGCAGGAGGAAATAGCCGCGACCGCTTTGTTTTTAAGCTCCGGGCTGGCGTTCTGGTTGGTCATCAATTCTTTGATTTCCGCAGTGCTCAATTCGGCGTTGATCTTGTCGGCGCCACATTCGCAATGGGCTTTGGCGGTTTTGGCGTCCACGTTCTGGCTGGCGGCAGCGCTGCAGTCGCTGACGAAGCTGTCACGGGCGCCAGCTGGCCAGTTCGAAGGTGCCGCTGCTTGCGCGCCGAGGGAAAGCAGGGTCAGGGAAGCGGCGAGGGCGAGTGTCGAGGTAAAACGCATCATGGGATGCTCCTTTGGGTCGAGGACGAACGGCGATTCTCGGGGTGTTTGAGGCGTGGCGTACAGCTCAAGTTCACTTTTACGGCCATAAGGCATGGAATTTACTTCTACCGCAGTTCGTGTCGGCGCGATGACCGTTCATCTGTGCTAGCATCCTGAGCTTGGCTTTTTCCAGGTGCGCTCTGTGCCGCCTTGCCAGCTCTTTTTTGTTCACTCCAGTCACTCTGGTTCGATTACCGGTTGGCCGAAAGGCTCCTGCCGCTGTAAGGCAGGCGTTCAGTATTGAGCGGCCTGGTGTTGGATCTTGTACTGGCTCATCCCAACCCACGTGACCTTTGGTAGGGGTCACCACTAGGAGAGGAGGCGCCATGCCAACTATTACTCTACCCGACGGCAGTCAACGTTCGTTCGATCATCCGGTTTCCGTAGCCGAAGTCGCCGCATCCATTGGTGCCGGCCTGGCCAAGGCCACCGTGGCCGGCAAGGTCGATGGCAAGCTGGTTGATGCCAGCGACCTGATCACCGCCGATGCCAGCCTGCAGATCATCACGCCCAAGGATCAAGAGGGGCTGGAGATCATTCGCCACTCTTGCGCGCACCTGATTGGCCACGCGGTCAAGCAGCTGTACCCCACCGCGAAAATGGTGATTGGCCCGGTCATCGACGAAGGCTTCTATTACGACATCGCTTATGAGCGTCCTTTTACACCGGACGACCTGGCGGCGATCGAGCAGCGCATGCACGCGCTGATCGAAAAAGATTACGACGTCATCAAGAAAGTCACCCCGCGTGCCGAAGTGATTGATGTGTTCACTGCCCGTGGCGAAGACTACAAGCTGCGCCTGGTGGAAGACATGCCGGACGAGCAGGCCATGGGCCTGTACTACCACGAAGAATACGTCGACATGTGTCGTGGCCCGCACGTGCCGAACACGCGCTTCCTCAAGTCGTTCAAGCTGACCAAATTGTCTGGCGCCTACTGGCGCGGCGACGCGAAGAACGAGCAGTTGCAACGGATCTACGGCACCGCCTGGGCTGACAAGAAGCAGCTGGCTGCCTATATCCAGCGTATCGAAGAGGCCGAGAAGCGCGACCATCGCAAGATCGGCAAGCGCCTGAACCTGTTCCATCTCCAGGAAGAAGCGCCGGGCATGGTGTTCTGGCATCCGAACGGCTGGACCCTGTACCAGGTGCTCGAGCAGTACATGCGCAAGGTCCAGCGTGAAAACGGTTACCTCGAGATCAAGACCCCGCAGGTGGTTGATCGCAGCTTGTGGGAGAAATCCGGGCACTGGGCCAACTACGCCGACAATATGTTCACCACCCAGTCGGAAAACCGCGACTACGCCATCAAGCCGATGAACTGCCCGTGCCACGTGCAGGTGTTCAACCAGGGCCTGAAGAGCTACCGCGAGTTGCCGATGCGCCTGGCCGAATTCGGTGCCTGCCACCGTAACGAGCCATCGGGTGCGTTGCACGGCATCATGCGTGTGCGCGGCTTCACCCAGGATGACGCCCATATCTTCTGCACCGAAGAGCAGATGCAGGCTGAATCCGCCGCGTTCATCAAGTTGACCATGGACGTTTACCGCGATTTCGGTTTCACCGAGGTCGAGATGAAGCTGTCCACTCGTCCGGAAAAGCGCGTCGGCTCCGACGAGCTCTGGGATCGCGCCGAAGCTGCACTGGCCGCCGCGCTCGACAGCGCGGGCCTTGCGTACGACCTGCAGCCGGGGGAGGGCGCCTTCTACGGTCCCAAGATCGAGTTCTCGCTGAAAGATTGCCTTGGCCGTGTCTGGCAGTGTGGTACCCTGCAGCTCGATTTTAACCTGCCGATCCGTCTGGGAGCCGAATACGTCTCCGAAGACAACAGCCGTAAACACCCGGTTATGCTGCACCGGGCGATCCTCGGTTCGTTCGAACGGTTCGTCGGGATCCTGATCGAGCACTACGAGGGTGCATTCCCGGCGTGGCTGGCTCCGACTCAGGCAGTGATCATGAATATCACTGATAAACAGGCAGATTTTGCCGCTGAAGTTGAAAAAACACTCAACGAAAGCGGATTTCGTGCCAAGTCCGACTTGAGAAATGAAAAGATCGGCTTTAAAATCCGCGAGCATACTTTGCTCAAGGTTCCCTATCTTTTGGTTATCGGAGATCGGGAAGTCGAGATGCAGACTGTCGCTGTGCGTACTCGTGAAGGTGCTGACCTGGGCTCGATGCCCGTCGCCCAGTTCGCTGAGTTCCTCGCGCAAGCGGTTTCCCGGCGTGGTCGCCCAGATTCGGAGTAATTATTATTAAGCGTGAAATGAGACAAGATAAACGAGCTGCACCGAAAGCCCCGATCAACGAGAATATCTCGGCACGCGAGGTTCGGTTAATTGGCGCTGATGGCGAGCAGATTGGCATCGTCTCGATTGATGAAGCGCTTCGTATTGCAGAAGAGTCCAAGCTGGACCTGGTGGAAATTTCCGCCGATGCAATCCCACCCGTTTGCCGGGTGATGGACTACGGCAAGTCGATCTTCGAGAAGAAGAAACAGGTTGCCGCAGCGAAGAAGAACCAGAAGCAGATTCAAGTAAAAGAAATCAAGTTTCGTCCAGGGACGGAGGAAGGGGATTACCAGGTAAAACTGCGCAACCTGGTACGTTTCCTGAGTGATGGGGACAGGGCCAAGGTATCCTTGCGATTCCGCGGCCGTGAGATGGCCCACCAGGAGCTGGGGATGGAACTCCTCAAGCGGGTTGAAGCTGACCTGCTCGAGTACGGTTCGGTCGAACAGCATCCTAAGATGGAAGGACGCCAGCTGATCATGGTCATCGCCCCGAAAAAGAAGAAGTAATCAACAGGGCACGGCAGGCCTTCTGATTATGTTTATCAACTGAATGCGGAGTATCCGAACATGCCAAAGATGAAGACTAAAAGTGGTGCTGCTAAGCGGTTTCTGAAAACTGCTAACGGTATCAAGCACAAGCACGCTTTCAAGAGCCACATTCTGACCAAAATGTCGACCAAGCGTAAGCGTCAACTGCGCGGTAGCAGCTTGCTGCATCCGTCTGACGTGGCAAAAGTCGAGCGCATGCTGCGCCTTCGTTAATTTTGGATCAAGAATAGAGGAAGTAACTCATGGCTCGTGTAAAGCGTGGCGTCATTGCCCGTAAGCGTCACAAAAAAATTCTGAAACTTGCTAAAGGCTACTACGGCGCGCGTTCACGCGTATTCCGTGTTGCCAAACAAGCGGTAATCAAGGCAGGCCAATACGCCTACCGTGACCGTCGTCAGAAAAAACGTCAGTTCCGCGCCCTGTGGATCGCTCGTATCAATGCTGGTGCACGTGTTAACGGTCTGTCCTACAGCCGTTTCATCGCTGGCCTGAAAAAAGCGTCCATCGAAATCGACCGTAAGGTTCTGGCTGAACTGGCCGTGAACGAAAAAGCGGTGTTTGCTGCGATTGTCGAGAAAGCTAAAGCCTCCTTGGCTTAAGTACCCCCGACAGTCACCCTGGGTTACTCCTGTAGCCCAAGGTGGTAAACGTCATAAATAGGGGAAGAGCCTTCAAGCTCTTCCCCTATTTTGTATCTGGAGTCTGTACATGGAAAACCTGGACGCGCTCGTCGCTCAAGCTCTTGAGGCTGTGCAAAGCGCTGAAGATATCAATGCCCTGGAGCAAATCCGGGTTCACTACCTTGGTAAAAAGGGTGAATTGACTCAGGTGATGAAGACCCTGGGGAATTTGCCGGCTGAAGAGCGCCCGCAGGTCGGTGCGCTGATCAACGTTGCCAAGGAGCGCGTCACCGAGGTTCTCAATGCGCGCAAGGCGTCGCTCGAGGAGGCCGATCTTGCGGCCAAGCTCGCCGCCGAGTCCATTGACGTGACCTTGCCTGGCCGTGGCCAGGCCTCGGGCGGTTTGCACCCGATCACCCGGACTCTGGAACGTATCGAACAGTTCTTCACCCACATTGGCTACGGCATCGCCGAAGGCCCTGAGGTCGAAGACGATTATCACAATTTCGAGGCGCTCAACATCCCAGGCCACCACCCGGCCCGGTCGATGCACGACACCTTTTATTTCAACGCGAACATGTTGTTGCGCACCCATACCTCGCCGGTACAGGTCCGCACCATGGAAGCGAACAAGCCGCCGATCCGCATCGTCTGCCCAGGCCGTGTGTACCGGAGCGACTCCGATATTACCCACTCGCCGATGTTCCACCAGGTCGAAGGCCTGCTGGTTGATCGCGATATCAATTTCGCCGACCTCAAAGGCACCATCGAAGAGTTCCTTCGGGTGTTCTTCGAGAAAGAGCTGGCGGTGCGTTTCCGTCCATCCTTCTTCCCGTTTACCGAGCCGTCCGCTGAAGTCGATATGGAATGCGTGATGTGCAGCGGTAAAGGCTGTCGCGTGTGCAAGCAGACCGGCTGGCTGGAAGTGATGGGCTGCGGCATGGTCCACCCTAACGTGCTGCGCATGTCCGGGATCGATCCGGAAGAGTTTTCGGGCTTTGCCTTCGGCATGGGCGTTGAGCGTCTGGCCATGCTGCGTTACGGCGTGAACGACTTGCGTCTGTTCTTCGACAACGACTTGCGGTTCCTCGCGCAATTTCGCTAGTCGTAACGAATCTTTAGGAGAGCAGGATGAAATTCAGTGAACAATGGCTGCGTGGCTGGGTAAGCCCGCAGGTAGATCGCGACGAGCTGGTTGCTCGTCTGTCGATGGCCGGTCTTGAGGTCGATAGCGTTACCCCGGCCGCCGGTGTATTCAGCGGCGTGGTAGTGGGCGAGGTGCTGAGCACCGAGCAGCACCCGGATGCCGACAAATTGCGGGTGTGCCAGGTCAGCAATGGCGCCGAAACCTTCCAGGTCGTGTGCGGAGCGCCCAATGTGCGCCCGGGCCTGAAGATTCCGTTCGCCATGATCGGTGCCGAACTGCCGGGCGACTTCAAAATCAAGAAGGCCAAGCTGCGCGGCGTCGAGTCCAACGGCATGCTGTGCTCCCAGGCCGAGCTGCAGGTAGGCGAGGGTAACGACGGCTTGATGGAACTGCCGGCCGACGCGCCAGTGGGCCAGGACATCCGTGTTTACCTGGAGCTGGAAGACGCCAGCATCGAGGTCGACCTGACCCCGAACCGTGGCGACTGCCTTTCCCTGGCCGGTCTGGCCCGTGAAGTGGGCGCGCTGTACAACGTGCCTGTTACCCGCCCGGTGGTTGCCAGCGTGCCTGCCGTGCACGACGAAGTGCGCTCGATTGAAGTGCTGGCGCCAAACGCCTGCCCACGTTACCTGGGCCGTGTAATCCGTAACGTCGACCTGTCCAAGCCGACCCCGCTGTGGATGGTCGAGCGCCTGCGCCGCGCTGACGTACGCAGCATCGATGCGGCCGTCGATATCACCAACTACGTGATGTTGGAGCTGGGCCAGCCGCTGCACGCGTTTGACCTCGCCGAAATCAATGGCGGCATCCGCGTGCGCATGGCAGAGGAAGGCGAGAAGCTGGTACTGCTCGACGGCCAGGAAGTCAGCCTGCGCGCCGACACATTGGTCATCGCCGACCACTCCCGTGCCTTGGCGATTGCCGGCGTAATGGGTGGCGAGCACAGCGGCGTATCGGCGACCACTCGCGACGTTTTCCTTGAGAGCGCGTTCTTCGACCAGATCGCCATCGCCGGCAAGGCCCGTTCATACGGCCTGCACACCGATGCGTCGCACCGCTATGAGCGTGGCGTGGACTGGAAGCTGGCCCGTGAAGCCATGGAGCGTGCCACTGGCCTGCTGCTGGAAATCACCGGTGGCGAAGCCGGCCCGATCACCGAGACTGTCAGCGAACAGTACCTGCCGTCCGTTGCGCCAGTCACGCTGCGCGCCAAAAGCGTTGAGCAAATGCTCGGCCTGGTGATCGAGCCAGCCGAGATTGAGCAACTGCTATCGGCCCTCGGCCTCGCCATTTCTGCGGGTGGGGAAGGGCAGTGGCACGTTGAAGTGCCAAGCCATCGCTTCGATATCAGCCTGGAAGTTGACCTGATCGAAGAACTGGCCCGCCTGTACGGCTACAACCGCCTGCCGGTTCGTTACCCGCAAGCGCGTCTGGCCCCCCAGCCGAAAGCTGAAGCCCGTGCACATCTGCCGGAACTGCGTCGCCTGCTGGTTGCCCGTGGGTATCAGGAAGCGGTGACTTACAGCTTCATCGATCCAAAGCAGTTCGAGCTGTTCAACCCAGGTGTTGAGCCGCTGTTGCTGGCCAACCCCATTTCCAACGATATGGCGGCCATGCGTTCGTCGCTGTGGCCAGGCTTGATCAAGGCGCTGTCCCACAACCTGAACCGCCAGCAAGATCGCGTGCGCATGTTCGAAAGCGGCCTGCGCTTTGTCGGTCAGCTCGATGGCTTGAAGCAAGAGCCGATGCTGGCGGGTGTGGTCTGCGGTAGCCGCCTGCCGGAAGGCTGGGCACAAGGCCGCGATGCCGTGGACTTCTTTGACGTCAAGGCTGACGTGGAAGCGGTGCTGGGCTTTGCCGGTGCGCTGGACGCCTTCACGTTCCTGCCAGGCAAACACCCTGCGCTGCACCCAGGCCAGACGGCGCGTATCGAGCGCGAAGGTCGTTTGGTCGGCTTTGTCGGCGCCATTCACCCGGAGTTGTCGAAAACCCTGGGCCTGGATCGTCCAGTCTTCGTTTTCGAGCTGGTCCTGGCTGAAATTGCGTCGGGCAAAATGCCTAAATTCAGCGAGCTTTCGCGCTTCCCAGAAGTGCGTCGCGACCTGGCCCTGATCGCCGACCGTGAAGTCGCTGCCACTGCCGTTCTGGATGTAATCCGAGAAAATGCAGGGGAATGGCTGACAGACCTCAGGCTATTTGACGTCTATCAGGGTAAAGGCATTGATCCGCATAGAAAAAGCCTTGCGGTTGGCTTGACCTGGCAGCATCCATCGCGCACTCTTAATGACGATGAGGTGAATACCACGACACAAAATATCCTCACCTCGCTCGAACAAAGGTTGAACGCCACGTTAAGGAAGTGACGTATGGGGGCTTTGACGAAAGCTGAGATGGCGGAACGTCTGTACGAAGAGTTGGGTCTGAACAAGCGCGAGGCCAAGGAATTGGTCGAGTTGTTTTTTGAAGAGATCAGGCACGCTCTGGAAGACAACGAACAGGTCAAATTGTCCGGTTTCGGCAATTTTGACCTGCGGGACAAACGCCAGCGGCCTGGCCGCAATCCAAAAACGGGAGAAGAAATCCCGATCACGGCTCGCCGTGTGGTCACCTTTCGTCCAGGGCAGAAGTTGAAGGCCCGAGTTGAGGCTTATGCTGGAACCAAGTCATAACGACGAACTACCCGTCATCCCGGGCAAACGCTACTTCACTATCGGTGAAGTCAGCGAGCTGTGTGCGGTAAAACCGCACGTGCTGCGCTACTGGGAGCAGGAGTTTCCTCAACTCAACCCCGTCAAACGCACTGGGAACCGTCGGTATTATCAGCGCCAGGATGTGCTGATGATCCGACAGATCCGCGCGTTGTTGTACGACCAGGGGTTCACCATCAGCGGCGCACGCCAGCGCATGTCCGGTGATGAAGCCAAAGACGACACCACCCAATACAAGCAACTGATCCGCCAGATGATCTCCGAACTCGAAGATGTGCTGGTGGTGCTGAAGAAGTGATTCAGGCTTTAAAAATACTTCCACATTTCAAAAGCTTGCGGTATATTCCGGTTCGCTTCGTTAAGAAGCAAACCCAGTAACACGCCTAGTCGGGGCGTAGCGCAGTCCGGTAGCGCACTAGCATGGGGTGCTAGGGGTCGAGTGTTCGAATCACTCCGTCCCGACCATTATTCCTGATTAAAATCAGACGCTTAAGCCGATCAGCTAGATCGGCTTTTTTGTGCCTGTGCGAAACCTGCGCAAAACTAACCGGTGATTTCGCTGATATTTAGGTCCGGAATCGCCTTTGAGCAGATGATCTCCTCGTGGTCTCGCTGGTAGTTTTTGGTCATGTCTTCGCTCGCGTGGCCAGCGATCTTCTGCCCATCCTTTCCAGCTTTCTTGTACAGGTGCAGCGTTCCTCCTTGGAGGGAATAGCGTAGCAGCCAAATTATTTGTTTGGGAGATCGGTCGGCAGAACGCCCTGGAGGGGTTAGAGCCGTACCACTTTTTGTACCTATGGCTTTTTTAGCAGAGCGAGTCCGGGGATCTTTGAGTACGCGCTCCCCCTAAGCATCGAATCTTTCTACTTGCGACAGCTTCTGCAAGTTCGCGGGATAGTTAACGGTCAGCCCGGCGCAGCGAGCGGCCATGGTTAATGGATACCGGACTGACCGGCCGGATACTAGGTCACGGCCATGAAACTCTAGCTCGAGATACAAAACAGTAATGGCTTAGGCGATGGAGGGGCTGGGGCGATGGTTATGGCTGTGGTTTTGACGACTTGGGGGAAAACGTC
Source organism: Pseudomonas sp. R11-23-07 (assembly GCF_003852295.1). Lineage (NCBI taxonomy): Bacteria > Pseudomonadati > Pseudomonadota > Gammaproteobacteria > Pseudomonadales > Pseudomonadaceae > Pseudomonas > Pseudomonas sp. R11-23-07. Next base: position 3,567,255 of record NZ_CP027761.1, on the reverse strand, counting down.
AGCTTAACTACTCACCTTCTGAGGATTCCCTGAGGCGATGACAATGGATCAAGATCGTGTCCATAGAGATACTCTGTACTCCGAAGTGTGGACTACGCCTATGGCCTCCCTTGCTCCCAAATACGGAGTTTCTGCGGTGTTCCTATCGCGGGTTTGTGCCCGGCTGAACATACCTCGTCCATCACGAGGTTATTGGGCAAGGAAGCGTTCGGGGCAGAGGCTAGAGATTCCTCCCCTGCCCGCGCCTACAGTTGGTATTCCGAGCGAATGGAGAAGGGGAGATCAGTTACCCCGCACTGCTGTACCTAAGCCGATCATTTCTAACCCGAAGAAGGCCGGATCCCAGAGCTTAATATTGATGGGGGTGCTTAGTTCATTCACCAAAGGGCGAGTCGCCGGGGACGGCTATCTCAAACCAGTGAAACGGAATCTTCCTGACTTTGTGGTTACAGAGCCGTCTCTCAGTAGGGCTGCATCAGCTCTGCAGAAGCTTGCTAACCGCTTCCATGATGCCAAATGTCGAATTTCCGTTGCCTGTAGTGATGGTGGGTACACGCGTAAGGTCCTAGGAAACGAGCAAGGTCGGCTGAAAAGATCGGGCTTTGAAACAGATCTCTGGTCACCGCGCAGCCCAACATTGGTATTCATTGATGAGGTAGCAATCGGGCTCAGCATCTACGAGCAAACAGTGGAAAAAGAAATGGTGTACCTCGATGGGCGGTATGTGCCGGTCAAGGAGGCTAAAGAACTTAAGCCTGGGCTTTGGGATCGAAAAGCTAAGACATTATACAGTCGGAGCACTCAGCGTATTGCCTCCAAGCGACTGTGTTTGAGGGCTTATAGTCCATATCCGCGCGTTAATTGGGAACATACTTGGACCGAGGACAAAGGGAGCTTGGCTAAACAATGTGACGACATTGTTGCGTATTTGTTGGACCGGGCGATGACCGTAACGCTTGAAGTGGAAGAGGCTGATCGACAAGCCGATGAAGATCGAAAGCGTTGGGAGGCTGAGAGCGCAATAGCGTTTTTGCGACACGAGCGATCTCTAATCATTCGTGCTCGAGAAGAGTCTCAAAAAAATCTACAGGAAATTATTGAGACATGGAGTCACGACAGAAAGGTTCAGGCGTTCTTCGACGATATTGCTGCTAAGTCAGTCGCTATGAATAACGAAGATCGAGCGCGGCTATTATCCAAGGTTCACGAGGCGAAGAATTTGCTTGCGTGTGCAGATAGTGCTGAAGCACTCATGTCATGGGTGCCTCCACCACCGAAGCCGACGGACTAGGCTTTCCGTATGCAGCCTTCGCAGTCACTGACAGATCGCAGGCGTATCTTGGGCATCTGACATCTGATAGCGTCGGAGCCTAAACCTAGCTAAGTGGGGATATGGGATGTCGATGAAAGTAACTGCACCACTTGTTAACGGAGACTTGTGGGATCCGCTTGAAGAAAGCGCATCAGGCGAAGACGTTGTCGAACTGATATGTGGAGACGACCTGCGACCGCCCCCCACCAGCGTCGTCATCAGGGTTACTACGGAGTCGGGGAAGCGGGTAGAGGTGTGGATTCCGAACTCAGGCAGCGGCGTAGCCAGCGTGCGAATTGATGGCAAGTCGGTATAGAAATGGGGTGGATTTGCTGTCTAAAACTATCTCAAGCTACTCAGCATTCATTGATCAAAACCGCAGCCAAATGACGGTAGAGTTTTAGACGCCTGATCTCTGAAAGCCACGATGCACGAGGTCTGTGCGCTGCTCCAACCCATACTGCTGCATCATCGGCGTATAAATTAGAGCTTTGGCGCAATCAACTCAGGCCCTTTGTTGCGCACGTTGCCCACGGCCGTGTCTACCTTGAACCACTCGGACACCTCGGAGGGTTCGCCCTGATGCAACACCATCTGCTCGGCGCGCTCTTTTGACGTGGCCGGGCCCAGCCACTCACGGGGCAGGTCCGGCGTTAGCACCACGGGCAGGCGATCGTGAATACCCGCCATGCCGTCGGCGTTGATAACCACGAACCGCTCACCTTCATGAGACTCTATACCCGGGTGAGCCTGGGCAAGTGCGCCCGAGAGCATTGGCCTCTTGCTTTTCGTCGTTAAGGCCAGCCCTTTCAAGGTCTTTGATAAAATCCTGCAAAACTCCGATCAGGGTGACGAAAGCGATGTGGGCAGAGGTTCTAGCGCGGTTTGAAAAAAAAGCACCGGCCAGTGTCATGACCAGAGTGATATTGGAGCAGGCTGTTCCTGCTGAATGGGTCGACCAGGTGTTCGAAGAGCACCGTCAGCGGCAGTACCCACGAGAGCTTTTGTTTTCAACCATCGTTGAACTGATGTCCCTTGTTCCATTGGGTTTGCGACCTTCGCTGCATGCCGCCGCGCGACAGATGGAAGATCTTCCTGTCAGCTTGGCGGCGCTGTATGACAAGGTCAGTCGTACAGAGCCTGCGCTACTGCGCGCCTTGGTTACCGGTAGCGCAGAGCGTTTGGCACCGACGATAAAAGAACTGGGGCACACAGCCATTTTGCCTGGCTGGCAACTACGGGTCGTTGACGGTAACCACCTGCCTTCCAGCGAAAAGCGTCTGGGCGCTTTGCGCCGTGAACGAGGCGCCGCCCGGCCTGGTTTTTCCGTTGTGGTTTACGACCCCGATCTGGACCAGGTCGTTGATCTTCAGCCTTGTGAAGATGCCTATGCCAGCGAACGCGTCAGCGTGCTGCCGTTGCTGGAAAAGGCCTGTGCGGGACAACTGTGGATGGCTGACCGACTCTACTGCACGCTCCCAGTCATGGAGGCCTGCGAAGATACCGGGGCCTCGTTCATCATTCGCGAACAGAGCAAACATCCACGCCTGCTTAAGGAAAGCGACTGGCAGCTGCCTGTTGCGGTCGCGGCAGGCAGCGTGCGTGAGCAAATCATCGAAGTAAAAGGTGGACGCCAGTGGCGGCGAGTCGAACTGAGCCTGCAAAACCCCACCGAATCCGGCGACACCACGCTGCTGTTCTGGAGCAACTTGCCCGACTCTATCAGTGCTGAGCAAATCGCCGATTTGTACCGCCGTCGTTGGAGCATCGAAGGGATGTTCCAGCGCCTGGAAGCGGTGTTGGACAGTGAAATCGAAACCTTGGGCAACCCTAGGGCAGCCCTGTTGGGATTTGCATCGGCCGTGTTGGCTTACAACGTTCTGGCCGTGCTCAAACGCAGCGTCGAACAAGCTCATCGCCAAACTCTGCACGACGATTGGGAAGCATCGGTTTTTCACCTGACGGTGCAGGTACGCAGCGGTTACGAGGGAATGCAAATAGCCTTGCCAGAATATTTATCCATCCCTATCCCCGCAGCGGGGCTGGCTCAATATCTGCTTGCACTTGCTCGAAATATCCAGCCCAAAGCGGTCGTCAAGAGCAAGCGGGGGCCGAAGGTGCCTAAACCCAAGGAATGGCTGGAAGGCAAAGCCGCGAATGCCCATGTGTCGACGGATCGGGTGCTCAAGGCCGCTAAAATCAAAAGACCTTGAAAGGGCTGGTCGTTAAGGCGGAGTCCATAGATGGATTGCGAAGTGCGTGCTTCGTCGACTTCCTGTTTATTCCAGGCCAGTACCTCCGACTTGATCCACGCCACTGCACGACCGTCTAAAGGAATCTGACGCGGGAATGAACCCTTCTTTACCATGTCGTAAATTTTTGTGGTACCTAGTCCTGTCAGTGCTTTAACGGCTGGCAGCCGGATAAACTCGATAGGCTGTCTATCTTGGAGGCTGTTCATAGATTGCTCCTCGTTGCACTAGCGCTTTCAGAAAACATCACTTTCCTGCGGCCGAAGCCTCAATTTCTTCAAGTTATACCTTGCCGTTCTGTTTGATACGCGCCAACCCTTGTTTGATGTGCCCGGCGTTCTCGCCAATCGTCTCCAGAGCGCCGCGGACATTATTCCCAGCCTCAGCATTGCCTTGGCTTTCGATGAGCAACGCCAGCTCCATCAGTGCAGCTTCAAGAGCAAGCTGGTTCTCGTAGATTCGCTCCAGGGTGTCCGGAAGGGAGTATTGGGGGGCAAACATCGCTTCGTCTCCAGTAAAGGGAATAGAAAACATAGCCGCAGGCAAAAAAATGGCCCGCTTATGTGCGGGCCTAATGGGAATTCTTCAAAGGAGTAGGGCGACCTTACTCACTGTCGTGTAAATGCCAGGTGAAAAGGATGTCCCAAAAACGGATGGTCTGGTGTCGCAGCAAGCTTGAAGGTCGATCAGAAAGAAGTAGCGATTGCTTGGGCCAGCTGGATGTCAGACATGAGAGGCGGCGTGTAGGTCGAGCGATAGAACCGAGATGCTTGCTCAAACTGAGCGCCGCGGATTTCACCATCAGACCCTATGAATGCGAGAGCATCGCTCTTCGCTTTTTTCATCATTGCTGGGCCGTCAACTGTAAATGCAGTTGTTGCTCCGAGGACCATTGTCGGAAGCAACGTGGTGACTGTCAACGCACGCTCTACTGGATTTTCGACATACCACGCCACCGCGTCAGCGCTGATCGATACTGTGATGACGGCTGCTAACGCCTTCCATAAATCCATTCTTCGATGCTTCCATTGCGAGAAAAGGGCGCCACCTTAGCAGAGTAGGGGATTCGCCAGATACAAGAAGCCCGGCGCTGGGCCGGGCTTGGGGAGTCTAAATTAAACCTAAGGCCTCTCGATAACAAGCCTGGCCTGGAGTACATCTAGTAGGTCGAATGATGTTATGTAGTTGACATCAAAATCCTTGCAAATATTTGGGATTTTAATTTTTTTGCTATTGTCGGGGGCTAAAACCTCATGAGTCACAATGGTTTTACCGGTCGTGGCTGCTTTCGCAATTAACCAAGGATCTGCACCACCTAAGAAACGAATCTTTTCAGGATCTGTAGGGAGCTTCATACTCATTACATGCTCAGCAATTCGCCCGAAAAACTCCTGAGTATCCTTGTCGTCAATTGTATCGAACTGCGCTTGACGTATCTTTACCCAATCCGATAGCTCATCACCATAATCGGACAATTCCTTGTACACCATGGTTATGCTCGATAGTTGTCCTAGCTGAAAAGCCGTATCGAGCCAATCCCAAAAGCCAGGACAGAAATTCATTCGATAGTGCGCGTTTTTAGCTTGTATATAAGAGTTGGCATCTAGCAGGTAGCTCAAAATCCAAGTTCCTTCTTAGAATATTCAGAAATCTTGTGTGGCTTTATTCCCATCAGCCTAGAGGCATCCCTGAATAGCATGCGGCCACTTAATGCCTCACTCGCCACGGCTTTGGCCAGAGTCTTACTGATTCGTCCAGTCTGTAGTCGCGAGTAGGGAGGAGCTCCATCTTTATTTCTGGCTTTGTGCGCTGCTATTTTGCTACCAATAAAATTACTGTAATCAGCTTGGCTTATGAACCCCAGCGTCAATGCGCGCCTAGCAATCACCCACTCACTGACATGGAATGTCCGTGTGATGAAAGGGAGATTATCTTTCCAATCCTCAAAATGCTTCCAGGCAATACGAAACTCACGTTCTGGCGCCAGCAGTTCAGCGGCAACGGCATTGCAGAATATCTCTTCTCTATTGTGCGTCTGTGGCTCTGCGTCAGATACGCCAGACTTCCCAATCCAGATATGCGTAAGCTCGTGGATGAGAGTGAAGAGTCGGGCCTCGGGGCAGTCGGCAGTATTGATGAATATTACAGGAGCTAGAGCGTCGCTCATCGCAAAGCCGCGAAACTCATCAACCGAAAGAGGCCTACTCGTATTGTTGTTTACAATACTATTACGCATAACCAGAATTCCGATGTTTTCTATGCTTTGAACCAGCTTAGTAAAATAATCATCGAAAGTTCCGCGTTTTGGCATTTCAGGTATTCCCAACTTCTCCCGCATGCTAACCACAACTGCGAGAATTCCATCGTTAATACTTAGGATTCCAACCGCTTCGTTTTTCTCATATCCCTGGGAAGTTAACCAGCTACGGTACCAATCTTGTCGTTCCATCGCCCAACGGATTGTGTCTCTGAGAGCGAGACTATAGCTTGGCTCTCGACCGTTAACGGTTCTAAGGTCGGGTAGAGGCAGGTCTTCAACAGGCGGTTTTGCTAGATACAAATAGCCAAAAGGGATGTGGGTATGATGCGCGTAGTTAATGGCTTGGTTAAAAGAAGGCCGTTTCGCTCCGTCTTCCCAAGCAAGCACGTTGTCCTCAGCTGTCCCGATACTTTTCGCAAGCGTGCTCGCGCTGATTCTCGCCCTGGAACGGGCCCATCTCAGTATTTCTGGGTTGATTAGCGCTTCCATGTGCGAAACCTTTCATTAGACATTACACAAACACCTAGCATGGGCCTGACTCTACGCGACATAGACGGACTCTAAAAGCTATTCGTCACCGATGAGCCAGCCCGTTCATCGCGCAGCTCGCGCGCCGAAGCTGCTAACGCTTAGCTCTCGTGATTCGGCCCGTCCTCACCTCATCCGCACTCCATAGAAGTGGTTCAGCGCGATCAACTCAAACACAGCCACGAAAACGCAGAGCACAATGAAGCCAGGGCTGAACACTCGCTTGCGACCGGATGAGCTCCAGCTAAGACCTGCTGCGTCGGAATAGCCGGGGATCATCATGAGGAAAGCCAGGCAAGCAATGACTCCAACCTTGCTCCAGAAGCTCTGCTCTCGCCATGCAGTCATTTTTTCTGTTCCGCAGCGCGAATTATTCGACCGTTCTTCACCTCATCCGCATAACCCACCAATTGATTAGCCTCTTCGTAGAGCGTACCCACCAACCCCATCAGGGCTATGGCGTCGCCATCACTGAGCTTTTTCGCAAGCTTTCCCAAATCGACACAGGATTGCTCAAGGTTGAAAGCTATAGCCTTGAGATCACGACGCAGCTGCTGGTTGGGTTTTGTCAGGGGCATACAATCAATCGATGTGACTGTCTTGGTGAAGAAGTAACCTACCGTAGCCCCAGCACATGCTCAATGCATTTTCGCCATTGCTGATGGCTGAGGACAAAGACTGATCACTCTGCGAGAGTGCCAGGTGTACGCCAGGAGTATTTCGAAATAGGTTTGTGTAGTACGGCAGGACGCCAATGAAGTGAAGCCGTTAAAGGTTCGAATGGCCATGTTCGCGCACATGACCATCCTAGCTTTACATCCTTGTTAAAACAAAAGCAGCGATAAGCCCTAGTCCAACAGCGAGTACCGGGGCGGCGCCGTAAGTGCAAAGCACCCCGACGAAGCTGCCTAACGCCGCGAGGCGAAGGTGTAGAGCTGCTGAACCAGCTTGTTCAGAAATGCCCATGGCAATCCTCCCTAGCTGTTCTCCCAGTCTCATAAAGCAGCTGGCGGGGAGATTCAGACTGTGCTGCCTATTCTCTGTTTACGGGGTGCCATATAGACAATTCCCTCCAGCGAGAGCGGCGACAGCAACCCAACTGGTCGTTTGCGGAAGGCTCATTTCTAAGCTGATCCGACATTCGGTTGATGGCGCTAAGATATCACGGAGGTTGTAAAATGAATATCCCTCATGCTTACGCTGGTAACCAAGCTACAAAATAATGTCTCTATCCGGTGGCGTGTCGTGCGCAAAACTGCGCTGGAGGCCGCGTGTTTCCGTTTGCATGAGCACAGAAAATGCGCTGATTTGCTATCAGGAAAATCCATATTTTTATAAATAAAACAATGAGTTATGTAGATAAAGCCCCCAGCATGGGGTGCTAGGGGGTCGAGTGTTCGAATCACTCCGTCCCGACCATATTATTCAATGACTTAGGCCAATGTTCACAGCATTGGCCTTTTTCATGTGCGTGACTTTTGCGCGACTTGTCGTTTTTTCACGCCATGCTCAATCTAGACTTCAGTCGAGCCCAGCACTCTCAAAATCGGCGGAATGGCTGACCTGTGGCCTCTATGCTCACGGGAAGTCCTTGCCGGGCTATGCCTGGGCGGTGGAGTTGATTGATTTGAACTGCTGATTCCACTAGGTGCCGAAACAGCTACCACCCAGAGGATATAGCGATGACTGAAGAAAAGAAGAAAGAGCCCGAGCAGGAAACCCCAGCGCACTCCACTGAGCAAGAGCGTGAGCGCTTGAAGGACTTCAACAAAGACGGCATTCCGCCTGGCGCTTGCTGATCTGTTCGCCACTTGGCCCGATAGGCAGGACGTTCTAGCTGGATGGCCTCGACGCCAGGTTCATGACCATCTCATTGCTCCGCTGAAAGCGACCTGCCTGGTCAGCAGCGTTTTTGCCTCATAGACCTCCTTGTCCCGGGGGAACCTTGTTGGCCGATATCCAAAGATTTTCGATGCTCAGCAACGGCGGCTGGTTGTCTGAGGGCAATGCTCCCTGTGCCAGTTGGGTCGGATCGTCGGCGCTGAATGCGCGCAGGGTCAGGTCGACCCGGGCGTTGCCCTGGACCGTGGCTTTTTCGGCCAGGCGCCAGCGATCGATGGCCTGGCTGAATGTGCTGATGAAGGCGGGCGGGGTATTCAGCGAAGTGCTCACCGGCAACATCAGCGCGGCCGGCAGCACGGTGCGCGCGACGACTCCCTGCCCGGCGATGTCGTAGCTGTAGCGCCCCTCCATGCCCACCTGGACCGTGGTGCCGTTGCTGCCTGAACCCAGGGCGGCAAAAAACACATTCAAGTAATCCTCCAGACTCGCCTTCGCCACTGGCAGGCTGTCCAGGGAAAAGCTGTCCTGGATGATGTGGGGGCTGATGCTGTCGACAAAACGCACGACCGGTGTGGAGAAGCGGAACACCGGGTTGGTGTGCAAGGTGCCGATCTGCGCGGCGGGGAACAGGATGCGGTTGCGCTCCACCGACAGCGAAGCCCACGCGTCCTGATGATCGAACACGTTGAGGGCCGGCAGGCTGGTACAGCGCTCGTTGACCAGCAGCGCTTGCGCATAATCGAGCCATTCTGCCGGCCCCACATTCTTGAGGCGATAACGGTAGGCGACCGCCCCGGGGATGTCCGGATCGATGACACTCACCGCCTCGTACTGCGTCGGATCTATTTCCACCCGTGGCGCCGGCAGGCTGACCTCGCCCCATTGCGCCAGGGTAGCGCTGATTCGGCCGGTACCTGGATCGTAGCTGGCCGCCACATCGTTGATGGTCATGTCCAGCAGCAGGGTCTCGGCCACCTCTTGACCGTCGACCATCACCCCGGCGAGCACTTGGCTGAAGGCGCAGGTCAGGGCCTGGGGAGGCACAAACGCGGTTTTACTGCGGATCGGACTGGCCCAGGCATGGTAGGCATCGGTGACCTCCTTGACGATGTACACGAAGGCCGCCACCGCATGCTGGGCCGCAGCGATTTGCACTTCGGTCGGCTGGCTGACATTGATCGCGGTGAGGTTTTGCTGCATGGCCACTTCGATGCTCGGGTAAACAGTGACGAACTGGGCCAATGCCGCGACCAGGCTTTTACCGGTGCTGCGCAACGCGCCGTTGGTTGTCGGGGTGTTCAGGGCTATGGCGACGTTGAGGCTGTCCTGGGCGGCACCCCGGACCAGGGAGTCAAAGGCATAAGTCCACTTGCTCAGGTCCGAGGCACTGTGTGCCGGCTGCGCCCAGGCTGTCGCTGTCTGGCGCTGGACCGTCGGGGGTTCAGGCAAGGCTCGCAGCAACACCGGCAGGTTCATGGTCTGCCCTCCGGCCAAGGGGATCAGCAACGGCCCGCCGATCAATGAGATCCAGTTCGACTGGGTGTAGCCGCTGATCCGCGGGACGCTGCGCACGTCGTGTTCCAGGTGACTGACCTGCAACGCCAGTTCCAGTGGTACATAGCTCCTTGCTGCCTCGTTGCGGGAATTGAATACAAACGCAAGGGCGCTTTCGCCAACCGAAGCCTGCAAGCGAATGCGCCCGCTGCCGAAGGCGTAGTTGTCGTTCCCTGTGCCGGGCGGTGGCTGGCTGGTACCCGGTACGGTCGGCTGGCCGTACAGCGACAACGTTTGGTCGGTCGCGCTGCCTTGCACGCAGAAGCCGACGATAGCGGTGGTGCTGTAGGCCGAGTACAGCTGGTTGAGCAAGGTCTGGCGCAGTTTTTCAGCCGCGGCGGCCAGGGTTGGCCCATCTTGCGGACCTGCCGATAGCACCGGTTCCAGGGTGGACGCGATGTCGTCAGCCAGCACCTGTTTGGCGCTGAGGATTTTGCCGAGATAACCGTCCTTGAGCGGGTCCTTGCTGCCCAGCAGGGTGTCGAGCAGGAACACCGAGGGGGCATAGGTCGGTGACAGGAAGCCGTCGATGGCCTTGAGGGCTGTTTCGAACCAGAGGTTCTGATCGACGCCCGTGAGGTTGAGTGTCGCCAGGTCATCGCCAGGGAACGGCTGGTCCGGCCGGTAGGTGGGGTAGATCTGCACGCTGTCGGAGGTCAGGCTGTTAGCGATCGGCCGGGCTGCGAAGTAGCCTGGGACCGGATCGATGCGGTAGCGAATACCTGCCGCGCCCTCCTGCTCGGCGAAACGGACGGCCCACAGCGTCTGGCTGCGCCCGTCCGGCGTGCTGCCGGGGTCTGCGGTGCCGCTGCCGACCCGTGTCAGCCAGGCGCCGGGGCGCAGGAACAGCGTCTCGAAGGCTGCAGCGAACACGCTATATCCACTGGTGCTGGCGGTCACTGGATCGGGGACCGGCAGCAGCGTACTGGTCACTGCCACGCCGCCTGCCAGGCCGGCGACATCCGGCGCCACCAGGGTCGAGACCCGCCGCAGGCTGAGGGTCAGGCTCAGGGGCAGGATCGAGCCGGGCGCGAGGCTATCGATATCCACCGCCAGGCACAGGCGCACGGTAGCGGGTGGTGCTGCAGTGGCGTCCTGGAGCAATTGCCCGAGGTACAGAATCACCCCGTTGATGTAGTCCAGCAACGGCTGCGACTGGCTGACGTCGAGCTGGCTCAGCGGCTGGGCGAACAGGCTGTTGACCAGTTCCACGCTGACCGCGCGGCCGTTGCACCAGGGCAGGTTCAAGTCCTGGTAGGACTGGTTCAGTTGGTAGTAGATCAGGCTGAACATCTCCAGATCCTTACCGGCCTGGACCTTGATGTCGCCGCCGCCGGCCGGGTCGTAGCTGGAGGTGTCGAGGCTCAGGTGGATAACCAGTTGCACGCCGCCGGCAGCGGCTTCATAGGTGTAGAAGGCGCGGGTGTTGGGCCAGGCCGACAGGGCGATCAGGCGATCGTTGTAGCGCAACGGCAGCGGGGGATGGTTGAGGCTGCCACTGTAGCCGGCCGGTGGCTGCTGGAAGGGCGTCACGGTGATATTGCCAAAGATGTCCAGCCAGGAGAGGTTCACCTGGGCGAAGCTGCCCACACCTCGATAGGGGTTGTCGGCGGCGGACGGCAGGCCTGGGGCCACCGGCTGCGGGGCGGCATTGCTGGTGGCGCGGCGGGCCAGGCCAAGGGTTTGCTGATAGAAGTACTGGCTGTCCTCGGCCAGGGCGTTGAGGGCCTCGCGTCGGCTCTGCGGGTTGCGCATGGCTCGACGATGGATTTGCGCCTCAAGTTCATCCGCCCCGATGTCAGGCCGCTGTGGCCCGAAGGGCAGGGCCAGGTCGCTGGCGATGAACCAGGGCGAGCCGTCGATGCCTGCACTCAGCACCGAGTAAAGGTTGTACAGGTAGGCACTGGCATAACCGTCCGGGTCCACACTCGGGGAATCCACCGGTGGCGGGTTGTCACGCAGGACACTGAAAGCGGCATTGCCTTGGTTGAACACCGCTTGCAAATCGAAGGTCCGGGTATCCAGCGTCAATGCACTGCCGCTCACCAGCAGCCCGGCTACCCGCTCGGCGCCGACCGCCAGTGCATCGAGATCGAGCCCGTAGTAGTCGGCCAGGGACCGCAGGCTGTTGCCCGGTGCAAGGCTGCCGTCAACGACATAGACCAGTGCCGGGATGAACAGCGCCACGGTGCTGGCGGCGCTGACGCCTGGGTTGAGGGCCGCGATCTGCGCGGCGCTGACCGGTTGCAGTGCCCCCACCGAGTAGTAGCGGGCCAGATTGTCGAGGATTGCCGCGGGCACGCCATTGCCTGCGCTGGAGTCGGCCGGTGTCACCAAGTGAATGATGCCGTCTATCGGTACTTGTGCGTTCGTGGTCAGTGTCGCGCCCGGATTGAGTTCGGCAATGCGGCCGGAGCCGATACCGTAGAACGTCGCCAGGCTTTCCAGGCTGTCACTGGCGCGGGTCGGCTGGCTGACACCGGCGGTGCTGGCCGAGCGCAGGGCCATGTGGCTGCCTTGCTGGATCACCGTATCGGTGGTCACAAAGGCATTGATGAAGTTGCACAGGCGGCCTAGCAGGGCACCCCGTGGATAGGTCATTACCAGGGTCAGGGTCGCCGTGCCACTGTCGTCGAAAATCCCATCGGGCAACCCGCTGGCGGCGATTACGTCGTAATAGCTCAAGTAGTAGCCGCCCGAACGGACGGTAGACAGTTCCCAGAGCAGTTTTACCACTTCCTGGGGGGGATTGAGGATGCCGCGCGGCCCCGCGTCGTCGGCCGTGCGCGGGGTCATCAAGTCGGGTGGCGGGTTGGTTTCGGTCGACAGGTTGGTCTGCGTCAGGAACGCGAGGAAGTCGCTCTGTGCCTGACTCAGCAGGTTGCTGGCCTTGGCATTGCCTTGGGGCATCAGCAGGAACTGGCCGCTGATGATTGACGTGCCCAGCTCGCTCACCGCGCTCAACAGGCGCTCCAGTAATTGCGCATCGGTGGCCGAAGGGCCGAGCAGCTGGTAGGTATACGCCAGGCTGCTGCCATCGCTGGCAATGACGCCGGGCTGGGCCTGGGGCAGCCGCTTGATGGTGAAGTCAACCCGGGTCGCGTAGCTGTAGGAGGCTATTTCGCGGCGAGTGGTTTCGAGGGTCGCGGGGTCGGTTGAAACTTCCCAGGGGGTGAAGGCCGGCAGGTAGGGCAGTTGCTGCGAGAGATCAGGCAGCTGTGAGGCGAGACAGCCCACCCGCTGGTTGCTCAGCCGGACCAGGCCATCCGGCAGGGACCAGAGTATCGGTTGCACGCTGGGCGCCTCTTCGGTTGAGGCTCGCAGGTTCGGCTGGCAGAGGTCACGCAACTGCTGCAGGTCAGCGGTCGACCACAGGGAGATGCTTTTAACCGCATAGTCTTTCGGGCTGCGGGCAACGGTCGGCAGCAGGCTGATGCTCGGTGCCGGCTGGAACTTGCCTCGTTGCGCGTAGGCCAGCACCACGCAAAGGTTGCTGTAGGCCTCGTTCAGGTTCATTGAGCCGCTGCTGCCGCCGGCGATCGTTACGAACGACAAGTCGACACCATGGCTGCTGGCGTCCCGGCTCAGGCTGATGGGGAAGTCAGTCCCGGGCATCTGGTCGGTTGGCGTGGGGAACTGCTGGCCGGTGAGTTGATAGAGACCATAGGCGCTCTGGTTGTTTGGGTAGAGAAATTGCGCGCCCAGGCTCAGGCCGCCCATGCCTGCCGGGTTCGACGGCAGGCGCAGGCCATAGGCCAAAAAGCGCGAAAGCATGCCGGCCAATTGGGCCAGTTGATCGGTGCCCACCACCACGGCCCACAGGTCTTGGGTAAAGAGGCTATCGAGGGCTGTCAGGGTGATCTGTTGCGTAGCAAATAGCGGCCCGACACTGACGTTGGCGGACAGCGGATCGCTGAACAGGGCCATGGCACTCACGCCAAAGCGTGCGCCGCTGCTGTTCAGGCTGTCGCCGGCGGCGGTCTGGTACGCCAGGCTCGGCAGCAGCAACGGTTGGCCCGGCAACAGCAGGTCGGCCATGATGTAGAGCGCGCTGTCCCGGGCCAGTGCGGGCAGGTCGATTCCCAGGGCCCTGGCCAGGCTGTTGAACGTTTCTCCGGGGCCCGTGGTGTATTGGTGAATGTCGTTGCCCACCATCAGGCTGATGAGTTGACCGGCGGCAATCACCGTCGAGTTGCCGTTGGCCAGGATCAAACCCGCCGCAGTGGTCGTCCAACGGGCTGGCACGGCGCTGTCGGACCAGGCCCGTGCGACGCTTGCCAGGGTGTCGCTGCTTTGCAGGGTATAGGCGGGCAGAGGGATGTTCAGAGTCAACCCATCGGTCAAGGCGACTTCGGCATTGGGCCGGACAATATCGTCGAGGGTCAGGCTGTTGCCACGCGCTTCATTGGTCCATTGCAGGATCTGCTCGATGGAGTTGCCGTTGGCCGTGGCATAGGCGTAGTCGTCAAAGGCATTGAGGGCGACCTGCAACAGTTGCCGGCCGATAACCATGAAGGCATCGGTAAAAATCACGGCCGCCATCGATTTGTTGGCATCGTCTGCAGCGCGCAGCGGCGGCGCGCTGCGCTCATCCTTGGCCGTGACAACGGCCGCCAGTTCCTTGAATAACTGCGCGACGTTGCTGCGATAGGTGCTGTTGGTGCCCACGTACTGGAGAAAGTCCAGGGTCGCGCTGCCGGCGTTTGCCAGGGGGACGTCCAGGGACAGGCCGTCGAAGACAGGGAACAGCACCGAGCCGGCCTCCAGCACCTGCTTGATCTGCGCCTGGTTGGCAGCGTCGGGCAAGGTGATGCTGACGTCGAAGGACGACAGGAACGTCAACAACTCGCTGATGCCGAACGGCGGGTTGGCCAGGTCGGCAATGCGTTCGATATCCACCTCCAGCAGGGCCTTGTCCACCAACGTGCCGAGGATGTCGGCCAGGGTGTCCTGCTCGCTTCTGGCTGAGCCCAGGGTGCCGATCAGCCACGGCAGGTAATCGGCGCACAGGCGCTCGAAACTGCTGGAGCCAACCGCCTGCCGTGTCTGTTGAGTCGGGGACGGTGCGTCCATGGTCAACAGGAACACGAAAGCACCTTGCTGGCCGCTGTAGCTGTTCACGCCTTCGTTGCACATCACGGTGAATTGCGGCGTCGCGTACAGGTTCAATGCCGGCTTGGTTGCACTGCGCGGCACCGACATTGCCTTGGGTGTGACGGCCCGTCGCTGGCCGGCGAGCTGCAGATGCCGAGCCTGGCGAGCCAGCAGCGCGGTCGGCTCGGCCCAGGGGGCCGGGCCGCTGTTGAGGGCATTGATCTCAAAGCGCGCCGAGACGTCGGCATGGAATGAAAAGCTGATGCTGAAACTGAACAATCCCAGGTCGATCTTGACCTTGACGCTGACTTCCACTGTGGCTCGGGCGGCGATAGGAATTGGCATGTAGCTCTCGTACGTCAGCGAGAGCGACAGGGTGATGCGCACGTTGACCGCCGCCGAAATAATCGCGAAGTCGATGCTGCCGTAGAGCAGGCCGATGACCCCGACTGTGCCCTGGATCTTGAAGTAGTAGTCGTCCTGCACACTGCCGTTGGCCGTGACCAGCGCGGTGGACGGGCGATAGGCGTGAAAGGCGGCGATAGTGCCCTCCAGGATGCCGAATACCGTCAGCGCGAAGCCGGCCTTGAGCGGCCCCTTGACGAAGTTGTAGCCCAGGCCCAGTTGCAGGCCCAGGCCGAAGACAATCACCGGGTCGAAAGTGCCCTGGGTGGTCTTCGGTACCTGGGTCGCGGTGACCGACGAGAGCTTGCCCAGGTAGAAACCACCGGCACCCAGCACTGGCACGCCGTAGACGATCGCGCTAATCGAGAACGAGCGGCTAAAGTCGAGATTGTAGGGGAAGCCGATGTCGATGAAAAAATCGCCATTGGTATAGATCTTCACTCCGATCTCCGGCAGCACGATCGATACCGCACCGAAGTTCAGGTTGCGGATGCTGTCGGGAAAGGTCCATTCGATCTGGTAGACGCCCACATCGTCGGTGATTTTCTTGTAGAGGATGTCGAGTACCAGATTACCCAGCGCCTTGGCCTTCTCTCCGGCAAGGGCCAGGCGCAGGCCGTAGAGGTTGGGGTCGTTGAATACCAGCATCAGGTCGACGGTCCAGTC
Source organism: Pseudomonas sp. R11-23-07 (assembly GCF_003852295.1). Taxonomy (NCBI): domain Bacteria; kingdom Pseudomonadati; phylum Pseudomonadota; class Gammaproteobacteria; order Pseudomonadales; family Pseudomonadaceae; genus Pseudomonas; species Pseudomonas sp. R11-23-07. The sequence goes on along the minus strand of NZ_CP027761.1, from coordinate 3,551,342 downwards.
CTTGCCGGTCTTGAGCAGCAACAGTTGCCCGGCGATCAGCCAGTCGCTGTTGCGGTTGTAGTACGGCGTGCCCTTGGTACCGCTGTCGCCAGGGTTCAGCGGGTTGCTGGAACCGGTGGTTGAAGGCACCGCTTTCAAGGCGTCGATCACCGCTTTGGTATTGGCGAAGCTGTCGTAGCCACTGATGGCCACGCGTTGGCCAAGTACCAGCAACGGTAGGCTGAAATAGTCCGTACCTTGGCCCGGAACCGAAGGCAACTTGTCCACGGGCTGACCTTTCTGGGGATCCAGCAGGTTGCTCCAATCCTGTTGTTCCTCGGGATTGTTGCCTTTGAACACAGAAGAGCCGTCGATGCCCAGGGTGATTTTGTCAACGCCGTCGACCTTCTTGCGCTCGAACACCAGGCCGTCGATGCTCATGAAGCCCAGGTCGATCTTGCTCGCCAGGGTGTATTTGGCGGCGATGGTCGGCGTGCTGCCGTTGCTGGTTTCCAGGCTGATGACCAGCGACAGGCCGTCGAGGGAAACCTGGTTGAGCACGTCCCAGGGTGAGTCGAGCGTGAAGTAGGGGTCGCCCAGGGACTGCATGAGTTTCTGGATCAGACGCCCCAGGCTCCAGTTTTTCAGGGTGAAGGTCAGGGTTTTCTTGTCGACCTGATAAATCGCCGTCAAGCCTTCCCAGGACAGGCTCAATTGGGCATTGCTGCCCTGATTGTCGGGCGCAAAGCTATAGCCCAGCAGCACGCTGTCGTTGAGGAAGCTGAAATCCCACAGCGTAGTGGCGCTGCCACTGTACTGCTGTTGGGCGGGTTTGCTGGCGTCGTAGCTCAGGCTCAGGGTGGCCAGGGTGTCGACGCTGAAGGCCTGGCCCAGGTTGAAGGTCCAGCGCAGGCTACCGGCGACGGTGTAGCGGTCGATCGGCGTCGCACCGGTTGCAAGAGTGGCGTCCACCTCAAGCGTGTCGACCAGCAGGGTGCCGGGCAGGAAGTCGGGGAATGTGAAGGCGCCACCGAAGCTGAGGAATTGGCTGACCAGCTGTTGCACATCCACCGGTTGCGCCAGCCGTGCGGCGACTGTCCAGGTGGCTGGGGACTCGGTGCCGTCATAGTCGATGCTGGCGTTGGCGAAATACGGTCCGATGCCGACCAGTCCGCCGATGCCTGCCTGGTAAGTGGTGACCGGCGCGGTATTGGCGACACCGCTGGCACTGGTGGGGGTGGTGGCCTTGATATAAAGCTGACCGTCGGTGACCGAGAGTATCGGCAGGCCGTCGAGCGTGAACAGGTTCAGGTCCAGTTCGAAGCCGGCGTTGAAGGCGTAGCTCTTGGCGCCCACGTCAAGGCTCAGGCCTACGTCGGACAGCGAGGCATCGACGAAGCTTTTGGGAATGCGGATCAAACCCAGAGTGAGCGTGGCAATCAGGTCGTTGAGATTGGCGGTACCGTCGAAACGTGCAAGCAACTGGAGGTCGGAATTGAATTGGACGAAGAACAGGCCGTTTTCGCCGGTGGTCTTGCCCTTGAACACCTCGGGCAACAACAGGAACTGGGTCTGGAACAGAAAACTATAGGCACTGCCTTGGGGAAGATAGTTGATGCCCCACACCAACTCGAAATCGGTGACGCCGAAAACCAACTGGTTGGTCGGGTCCTGCAAGGGGACCCAAGGGTGCTCGGCATTGATCACCGTCGGGTCTGCCCCCAAGGTCACGCTGGCGCTGCTCAGGGCCAGGCTGGGGCTGGTGGTGCCGCTGAGGCTGAGGCTGCGCAGGCCGATCCCGGAGAGAAACTGCTGCAAGACCGGTGGGGTTCCCGTGAAAAAACTGCCTTTGTTGTCCAGCAGGTCGATGACCGTGGCCGGGGTCAACAGGGCGCTGCCGTCGTCGCTGTGACCGAGGTAGAAATTGAACGCGTTGCCATTGTTGATCTGGGCCAGGGCGCGCATCTGGTAGTCGATGGATTGACCGCGCTGGTCCGTCAGGCTCAGGTCGAGGCCCAGATACAGGCTGACCTGCTGGTCGTAGAAGGCTTGCGCCGGGTCGTCGCCGTCCTGCAGTTCCGGTGGGCCGATGATCAACCCGAAAACCGGCGCATCGACACTCAGGTACAACAGTTTCAGGCCGCTGTCCGCGCCGAGGAAAGGCGCCTGCAGGGTCGTGGTCGGCATGAAGATATCGATCCCGTCGACCTTGGCGAAATCCATGCTGCCGCTGAAGGGCAGGGCCAGGGTTGGAAAGCCCAGGCCCTGCACCACCGCGACCGCATTGCTGAGCTGGGCGGGCGGCGTCAGGTTGGCGGCAAAACCCTGGCAGGGACCCAGGTTGTCATTGAAGGTGAACACCGCGTTGCTGATCGCTGCCCACTTGAAGGGAATCCCGGTGGCAAAACTCGACAGATCGGACCAGCTCCAACTGGCCGGCGTGGTGACGATCTCCAGGCTCAGGGCCTGCGCGCCGTCGATGCCGCTCAGGCCGAAGGTCAGCACCAGCCCCTGCTGCACGTCCTGCTGCAGAAACCGCGCACTGACGCCCGTGACCTTGAACGTCTGGCTGGCCGGGTTCAGCGGTTGCACGCTTTGCGCGGTCAGGCTGATCGACAACCCGGCGACAGACGATTGGAAGGCCGCGTTGAGGTCGCTGTCCAGGCTGTCGGAAACGCTGACGCCGGCGTCAGCCAGGCCTGCGATCAGGTAGTCACGGGTAAGGAGGATCGGGGCGCCGGCATCGCGAGTCAGTGCCGCAGCGAGGTTGCTCAGTGGGTTGTTGGCCATCTGTCTTCTCCTTGAATCAGACCGTCACGAACAGGGCCAGGTGATCGCTGGTGGAGCGGATGTGCCCCATGTTTCGCCAGCCACGGAAACGTTGCCGGTCGCCAGCGGCGAATGCCGGCGCCGGTGATGGCGGCCAGCCGAGCGGAGGCGCCTGGAAATCGCTGGCGATGGCCACCATGCCCACGGGCGCACCGCCAGGCGCGGGGTTGACCACATTCAGCGGCGTGCCGACCACGGTGTTGGCGATGGTGAAGTTCCCGGCCGCGCCGCCACGCACCAGGATGTTGTCGATCGAATACAGGTTGCTGCTGCTCGACGAGCCGATGTAGCGGTAACCCGGATAAGGCACGGCGCCCACGTTGGTCGACCAGAAGATCGTCGATTTCTTGCTCTTGAGGTGGGTGGCGAAATAGCCCATGTAGGCATCCAGGGCCGGAGGCGGGGCCGCAGCCGGTGGCTGCAGTTGCAGGGCGTACCCCAGGCCCGTGAGCGGGGCGTAGCGCAGTGGATCATTGCCGGTCTGGCTCAGCAGGTTGACATTGAAATCACCGGTGATGACCCGGGTTTCCAACGCGCCCAGGGCGGCGCTGATGTCACGCACGTTGGCCAGACCGTTGAGGTAGGCATTGGCCGCCACGTACTGCGGCGGCGAATGGATGGCAAACAGCGTGAGGTTGCGCTGCACCACCACGGGCGGGCCGTCGACGGTTTCACAGAACGTCACCATATAGGGTTCGCGCAGGCCGCCATAGTTGAGGGGCGCGCCGAGGTTATCGACGAAATCGACCCGCGCCGCGCACCGGCTTTCGGACAGGTTGCCGGGGTTAAGGGCGGCAGGGGGAATAGCGCGACCGGCGACGGTAAAACAAGCGTTGGTCTGTAGCGGCGGGTAGTTGCCGGCGGCGGGCGCGGGCAAAACGGTGGGGTTGAAGCTGATGCCATTGCCCGCTGGTGACCAGGCGTTGGGGCCGGTGAACAAGCGCCTGCCGGCCGCCACGCCGGGGCCCGCCGGGATCACCGGTTTGTAGAACACCGCGACGCCCTCGGCTCGCCCGGCCTGGCCGACCACCAGGGGCGGCACCAGGTTCCAGGCAAGGCCGGTCAGGTTGCGGATGCGCAACAACAGCTCCACGCAACCTTGCCAGCCGCCGGTTGGGGAAATCAGTGAGCCTGGGCCGTGGCTCGGGCCGCTGGCGGTCTCTACCACCACGAAGATGTCCGGGTTGAAGGCGGTGATATGGGCCAGGATCAGCGCCAGTCGGTCCGCAGCGTTCAGGTCGGGAATAAACGCCCCGGCGCGGTTCCGCTTGGTGCTCAAGGGGCGGATCTTGTTATAGCCGAAGCTCTCGATGTTCCAGTACAGGACGCGCGTCATGAGGCGATCTCCGATGGCCCGGTCAGTGCCGGATGCGTGGACGTATCCGGCGTCAGGGCCAGCAGGCGTTCGGTGTCGCTGTCCGGATCTTTGACGTAGGCGGCATACCAACCCAGGCTGCCGGAGGACCGAGGGTCGCCAAACAGGAAAAACTGCAGGGTCGCCCCTGGGGGCAACTTGGCGATGCCGAGGATCTTGATGCCGATATCGGTCAGTTGCAGGTTGAAGAATTTCGCTTGCGGATCGGGCTGTCCTGGGATGGTCTGGTAGAGCAGTTTGATCGGTCCGGTGGACACCTTGATGATTCCCTGCAGGGAAAACACGCTGGCGGATGGCGCGGCGCCCGGCAGGCTCAAGCCAACGAACAGCATGGGGTTGGCGTCGGTGCTCTGGCTGTCGGGCGACCAGGCAACCAACAGGTCGGACTCGAAACCAGCGCCCGAGACCAGGGCGCCGGGCGATCCCATGGTGACTTTGTAGACAATGCCCGACCAGGCTCCGGACATAGGCTTGAGCGACAGGTTCTCCGGCAGGACCGGGAGAAAACCGTAGTCCGCGGGTTTCTTCTGTTCCGGCGCCTGGATGAATTGCTTGAGCTGCAGGGTCAAACCCTTGTAGAGGCTTTTGCCGCGAACCTGGCTGGTGACCGGATCGAATCCCAGGTTGCCGGGATTGAAGCTGAAGCTCACGGCGTTGGGTGTGGCGCTGGGAAAACTCATGCCGATCTGCAGGTTGGTATAAGCCAGGCCCTCGTTGCGCGGACTGCCGTCTTCGCTGCCAAAGGACAACAGGTCGAATGGCCCGGAGGAGGTCTCGAGCAGGGCGAAGTCCAGCTTGCCCCACAACAGGAAACGACTGGCGGTGGTGACGCCGCTGTCCGGGCTGCCCAGGGTGTTGAACTGGATGCGATTGACGGATGCTGCCGGCAGCACGTTGCTGTCCAGGTTGAACAGGTAGCTCTGGCTTTGTTCGAAGACATAGGTGGTGGTGTCGTTTTGTTGCAGGGCGCTGCCGTCGAGGACCATGGCATTTACGGCACTCGGATTTTCGGCGCGTCGTGTGGCCTGGATCGCTGAACCGAACAGGCGGTCCAGGCTCAGTTGGATGCGACTGTTGAAGGTCACCAGCCTGGACTGACGAAACAGTGCCTGGAGCTGGAGGACGCTGAAGGCATAACCTTCGGTCGTGGCCAGGGCGATGGGCATGTCGGCGTCCGCGCCGTTGGCCCGGGCCTGTTCATAAGCCGGGTTCTGATAGTCGATCAGTCCGAAGAGGTTGGAAATGCCCTGGATATCCAAGGTGTCGTCCTGATGGCTGATGCGACTGACGCTGGCGCCGAAGTGGTGGGCGAGAAAGCGGCTGTAATCGATGCCGGCGGCGATCCCGGCCAATTGCTCGGGGAGGCTGTCCAAGGGCAGGTCGGCGTTGAGCACCATAAAGCCTTTCCATTCGGGGTCGTTGACCTGGGCGACGAAGTCCGCATAGAGGCTGTCCGGTGTTGCGGCGGCCTTGAGCTCGGCGGCGCTGATGAAGTCCTGCAGCCACTGGGACAAACCGGTGTAGGCCAGGGTCTCAAGCCCCGGCATCAGGTCTGCGGTTTTCGAGAACGTCTCGGGCAGGGTCCAGCGGTTGGGATTGTCGATGCGCTCTTTCAGGCTGCCACTGCAATATTTCATGATCAGCACGTTGCGGTAGCTGGTGGTTTGCACGCCGGCACCGATATTGGCGATGAAGTGCCAGCCGGCGATCTCCAGGTGGTTGCTGAACGTTGCGCCCTGGGTGAAAAACGGTTGCGGGTTGACGCCGACGAGAAATAACTGATTGGTTTGCAGCGCCTCGTGCAGTGCCTCGGTGGGCTGTTCGAAGGCAAAATCCAGCATGCTCTCGGCAGATTTCGAGCGTGCCAGCAGCACTTTGCGGTAGCCGATACCGTCCGGGTCCAGGTCCACCAGCAAGCCTTGCGGTGTGGTCGCCCGGTCGGGTTTTTCGGCCGCGCCAGCCGGGGCCCGTTGCAGGCGTTTGAGCCGTGCGGCCCGCCTGCCCGGCAGGGTGGCGGCGCTGATCAGGCTCTTGCGCGAGGCCGCAAGAATCTCGCTCTCGAACTGGGTCAGGTTGACGCCCGGTGTATTGGGCATGCCGGCATACGGCACCAGGGGGAAGGCGAAGCCGGGGGTTTGCGGGAGCGGTGTGCGTGGCGCGGCGGGGGCCAGCATCACGGTGGCGCCAGCTGCGGCGGCCTGGCCATAAAGCGGGCTGCCGTCGGGCTGTGCGCTGTAGGCCGGGATAGAGGCGCCGGCAATCAGGCTGCTCCAGGAGGTCCGGTAGTCGCCGGTCAGCAGGGCGGTGACCGCGCCGCTGGTGGGGGACACCAGGCTGCTGGTCGGGAATGGGAAGACGGGTGCATACGCCGATTGAGCGGCGAGCAGGCGTATGCGGTCATTTTCGGTGGGGCTGGCCGCAGGATTGTAGTTGGAAAAGCTCAGCCATTCGGTACCGAAGATGCCGCACAACAGCGATTGCCCGACGGCGGCGGGAAGGGTCGGCACACTTAAGCCATAGTCACCGCTCAGGGTGAGGCTGTAGCTCGCGCCATCATCACAGAACACCAGGCTGGCCGCGTGGGGCAGGGGCCAGCCATTGGCATCGAGGCCATTGAGCGGGACCAGATTGATAGGGTTGCCGGCAGTGCTGCGCCATTGACTGGGCAGCAAGGTGCTGCCGGCAGCGGCGAAGGCCAGGCCGGTTCGGATCAACCCGGCGGCCAGTTGCGTTGCACTGATGTGCTGGTTCAGCCGGTCCAGCGGGTCGAGGACACCGCCCATGTTCAACGTGGCCGGCATGCCGATCGGGTTGAACACCGGGTAGTTGAGCAGGGTGTTGCCGTTCCCGGTGTTGACCACATAGGCAAAGCCGGTCTGGAAATACCGCAGCGCAGCCACAGGGTTGTAGGTCAAGGCATAAACCAGGCTTGCGGCCTGGCTACCGTCCAGCGGTATATAGGCCAACGGCTGCAGCGGGGGAGTCAGTTGCAGGCCGCTGTCTGCCTGCAGTTTGTCGTTGAAGCCCATGCTGATCCCGGTACTGGACTTCAGGCGCAACGCGTTGAGGTCGGCATCGTATCTGACGAAGGTGCCGAAGTTGATGAAGAAGGTCAGGCGGTCGCCGAGCTTTATGTTGAGGTTGTTCTGCACTTGGCAGGACGTCCCCAGGCTGATGCGCAACCCATAGTCGTTGAAGCGTTTGGGCGCCGGCAGGTTGCTGCCCGGCAACCAGAGCAGCGCCCTGCCGACGAAGTTGCGCTGCTCGACGGCAAACAGAAAGGCATAGAGGGCGGTGACGAAAGCCGACGGGTCGCTGCGTAGGCTGACCGGCTCGCTGGGGGCGAACAGGTAATGGCCGGCCTGCTTATCGAACGCATCGGCAGGGCTCAGGCTGGCCGGCAAATCGGCTGGTAGGGTGCCTTGGGGCATCACGTAGCCGCGCCAGCCATAACCACTGTCATCGGGCAGGGCATAGGCCGCGCTGTTGGCAATTTGCTGATAGTCGGATGGGGTGGTGGCGCGGCTGGTCATGTCTATCCCCTGCAATTGTCGGCACGGCCACGAATCCACGACCAGTCGGCGATGCTGCCGGCGTAGTGGTTGGGCAGGTTATGGCCGGACTGGAAAGTGCCATCGAGGCTGAGCTGCCCCCGCTGTTCCTGGGTGGCGGGACGAAACGACAAGGCCCCTCCCTGGATATGCACCGGCCCGACGCTGGATTTGCGCAGGGTCACGGGGGTGGCGGTAGCCATGACGGTGTAGCGGTCGATCAGGTTCGTGGCGTAGTAGAAACTCACTTGGGCCGTCAACGCGTTGCTGCTGTCGGGTTTGTAGGGATCAAGCAGTTCCACGGTCACTTGCAGGTCCGGCAACAAGGGTTGGCGGTAGTGGGCAATCACGCTGGTGGTTGGGCTCTGCCAGCGGATAAGGTCGCCGCGATAGGCTTGCGCGCTGTCCTTGTTGTCCTCGTGCGTGCCTTCGATATTGAAGTCGGCGAGCACATGCGAAGTGTTCGGAGGGGCACAGAAAAATGCGCCCAGGCTGCCACGTATGCGTTGCCCATCGCTGGCCAGGTCAAAGGTGGCAGTGGGTGTGTCGGCCGTCATGCTCAACCCGGTCAGGCCAGCGCCGCCCATGGACAGTTCGGCGTTCACCCGGGCCTCGCGACTGTCGACGACCAGAACGAACAGCACCGGACCCACCTGACGGCTGACGCTCATGCCGGGCAGCAGTATCGGCCCTGGCAGGCAGGGTGCCGGGGTCGCCGAAGAGGCGGAAGGAGCGGGAACAAGGTCGGCGCAGCCCGAGGTCAGGGAGGCGTACTCGACGCTGGAAAAAGTATGGCTGAACCCGTCAGGCGAAGCCGTCGGCGCATGTCTGCCGGTCGCCATTACCCACAGGATGCTTGCCAGAATCGCGCCCAGTGTTAACCAGCAAACCCGGGTATAAAGCATCCGATGCTTTGTCACGGGAGGGTACCGTCCATGTCCCGTACTGCGTTAATGAAACCGGCGTACGTGCGCGTCCGCCGGCTTCAAGGATGGGGTCTGGCTAAAGAACCCGTATGGATCAGGAAAGGCTGAATGTACCGATGTTGGTGCTGGTGAAAGGCGTCTCGGAACCGCTGTCGACGATGACGCCAGTGAACAGGATGCTGAACCCCGCGCCGACGTTTTGCAGCGTCACCTTGGCGCCCGCGCGCAGGATCACCGGTCCGGCAGGGGCGTCGGCGGAGAGCGTTTGCGTTGAGGCAGTGTTATTGACTTGGGTAGCCCACAGCAGGTTGTTCTGGTAGTTGAACGTGACCTTGGTGGTTTCGTTGGGATCGCCGTTATACGTGGTCACGGAGTTGCAGTTGATGGTGAGGGGCGTGGTGACGGTATTTACCGAAGTGAAGGCGTTCATTTTGAATATCCTTTTCCAGTGTTGGTCATGATCCAGGGAGCTGAATCGAGTGAGAGTCTAGGCGTGCTTCTTCGCCTGTAAAGGCAGGGCGTAAACAGAATTTGGTGCATTTTTTCGCCAGTTTTGCGACGAGCGCGTGGCTTGCTTAGCGTCCAACTGACTGTAATCAGATGGCTTTTTGGAATGGGGCAGGGTATGGCTAAATGCCTCTAATAGCGTTTTATAAGCATCGTTAGGCCGAAATAGTCGTTCGATCAGTTCCCTGGGCATGCCCATGCGAAAAAGCAGTATTGGCCATGGAAGAGGCGGTAAAAATCCTTTCCCGGCGATACACCTTCGCGCGTGGTGCCGGAGTAAAACGCTTGCCTGTTTTTCCTCGCCGGTTATTTAAGGGAAAGTGTGTGAATAATTAAGGCGTATGGCTATTTGCAACCAGTGGCAATTGGCTGCCAACGCTCTAAATCAGTGCATTCAGCAATGTTTTGTATTTATATTTCCCTCGCACAGGAACTAGCGCTATAACTTCCAGTCGATACCCCCGGCTAACTCCCGGCAGGGCTATGGCGAACTAATGGCATTGTTCGGTAGTTCCAAATAGCCATACTTCTCGCCCTATCAGATATCACATTCATTATGTCGTCAGCCCCCATCAATGCCTGCCAGATGCCTGTCCCGCACACCGAGCAGGTGTGCGCATGGTTGATGGCGCATGCAGGGCTGAAGACCGTCGACCTGGACCGCGCCAGACGCTTATCCACCGAGGGTAGCGACCTGCTCGGTCTGCTCACGCGCCTGGGGTTGGTCAGCGAAATCGAACTGGCCCGCGCCTGGGCCGCCTTGCTCGATGCGCCGCTGGTGCACGCCGATGCGGCGCCGCCGTTGCTCGACCCTATGCCCGCGCTGACCGAGCGCTTCATGCGCCACTACCAGCTGGTGCCCATCGGTTGGGCCGATGGCGGGCTGCGCGTACTCGCGGCCAACCCGGCCCAGCTGTATCCATTCCAGGCCCTGGCCTATGCCTGCCAGGTGCCGATCTGGCTGGCCATCGGCCCGCGCACGGAAGTCGACAGCCTGATCGAGCGCTACTACGGCCAGGGCCGATCCGCCATGGGCACACTGGTGGAGAACCTGGGCGAGCAGGGCGGTGCGCTGGAAGATATCGAGCACCTCAAGGACATGGCCTCCGAAGCGCCAGTGATCCGCCTGGTCAACCTGATCCTGCAGCGCGCCGTGGAGCAGCGCGCCTCGGATATTCACATCGAACCCTTCGAACACCAGCTCAAGGTGCGCTACCGCATCGACGGCGTGCTGCACGACGCCGAGGCGCCGCCGGCCAGCTCCTCGGCAGCGGTGATTTCCCGGGTGAAGATCATGGCGCGCCTGGATATTGCCGAGCGCCGCCTGCCCCAGGACGGTCGCATCATGCTGCGTATCCAGGGCAAGGAACTGGATTTGCGCGTGTCCACGGTGCCCACCGCTTTCGGCGAATCGGTGGTGATGCGCTTGCTCGACCGGCAGACCGTGCAGTTCGATTTCCCCAGCCTGGGTTTCGATGGTCAGCGCCTGGCCACTTTTCTTGAACTGCTGGAACGGCCCCACGGCATTCTGCTGGTGACCGGGCCGACCGGTTCCGGCAAGACCACCACCCTCTACACCGCGTTGTCGCGCCTCAACACCCCTGAGCGCAAGATCATCAGCGTCGAAGACCCGGTCGAATACCAGCTCGAAGGCATCAACCAGATCCAGGTAAAACCGGCCATCGGCCTGGACTTTGCCGGTGTTCTGCGCTCCATCGTGCGCCAGGACCCGGACGTGATCATGATCGGCGAAATCCGTGACCTGGAAACCTGCCGCATCGCCATCCAGTCCGCACTCACCGGCCATCTGGTGCTGTCGACCCTACACACCAACAGCGCCGCTGCCAGCATCACGCGGCTGCTGGACATGGGCGTCGAAAGTTACCTGATTGCCTCGACCGTCAGCGGCATCCTTGCCCAGCGCCTGGTGCGCCGCCTGGACCCGGCCACCCGCGTCGCGTTCGAAGCGCCAGCCGCGTTGATCGAAGAACACGGCCTGGACCGTCTGACCGACCAGCGCCCGATCCTGCTCTACCACGGCGATTACCATGGCCGCAGCGCCCTCACCGAGTTGCTGGTGATGAACGATGAAGTGCGCGGCCTGTTGATGCGCCACGCCGACGCCGCTACCCTCGAGCAAGCCGCTCGCCGCGCCGGCTTGCGCACCTTGTATGAAGAGGGCTTGCGCCAGGCGCTGGCCGGCGTCACGAGCCTGGAAGAAGTGCTGCGCGTCACCCGTGGGGAACCGGCGTGACGCTGTTCAAGTTTCGTGCGCTCGACAGCCAGGGTGTCGCCCACAACGGCACCCTGCAAGCCAAGGACCAAGCCGCTGCCGTCGCCGCATTGCACAAGCGCGGCCTGCTGCTGTTGCAGATCGAGACAGCGGGCCGGCCCCTGTTGAGCCCCGCGCGCGGAGCATTGAAAGGCGCGGGCCTGGTCAGCTTCACGCAACAACTGGCGACCTTGCTCGGCGCCGGCCAGCCCCTGGAACGCTGCCTCGGCCTGCTGCTCAAGCAGCCCGGCTCGCCCCAGGTGCGCGGTTTGATCGAACGCATCCGCGACGAGGTCAAGGCCGGCAAACCGTTATCGGCCGCGCTGGAACAGGAGGGCGGCAGCTTCTCGCCGCTGTACCTGAGCATGGTGCGCGCCGGTGAGGCGGGCGGCGCGCTGGAGCGTACCCTGCGCCAGCTCAGCGACTACCTGGAGCGCAGCCAGCGCCTGCGTGGCGAGGTGATCAACGCGCTGATCTACCCGGCGTTCCTGGTGGTGGGCGTGCTGGGTTCGCTGGCGCTGTTGCTGGCGTACGTGGTGCCGCAATTCGTGCCGATTTTCCAGGACCTGGGCGTGCCGATCCCGCTGATCACCGAAGTGATCCTGGGGCTCGGCGAGTTTCTCGGCGCCTATGGGCTACTGGTGCTGGCCGGGTTGATTGCCCTGCTGTGGGCGCTGGTCATCGGCCTGCGCGACCCGCGCCGCCGCGAGCGCTGTGATCGCCGCGTGCTCGGCCTGCGCGTGCTCGGCCCGCTGCTGCAACGGGTCGAAGCGGCACGGCTGACGCGCACCTTGGGCACCTTGCTCAGCAATGGCGTGGCGCTGCTGCCGGCGCTGGTGATTGCCCGGCAGGTCTGCAGCAACCGTGCGCTGCAGGCGCAGGTGGCGATGGCCGCCGAATCGGTGAAAGCCGGTGGCAGCCTCGGCCAGGCGTTTGGCGGCCAACCCTTGCTGCCCGAACTGGCGCTGCAAATGATCGAGGTCGGTGAACAGGCCGGTGAACTGGACAGCATGCTGCTCAAGGTTGCCGATATTTTCGACGTCGAGGCCAAGCGCGGCATCGACCGATTGCTCGCCGCACTGGTGCCCACCCTGACCGTGGTCATGGCGGTGCTGGTGGCGGTGATCATGCTCGCGATCATGCTGCCGCTGATGAGCCTCACCAGCCATATATGAACTTCAAGGAGCTATAACGATGAATGCCCGACGCCGCCAAAGCGGTTTTACCCTGCTGGAAATGCTTGCCGTGATCGTGCTGCTGGGCATTGTCGCGACCATCGTGGTACGCCAGGTCGGCGGCAATGTGGACAAGGGCAAGTACGGCGCGGGCAAGGCCCAACTCGCCGGCTTGAGCATGAAGATCGACAGCTACGCGCTGGACGTTGGCTCGCCGCCCACCAGCCTGCAACAACTGGTGGACAAGCCCGCGACGGCGTCCGGTTGGGCCGGGCCCTACGCCAAGCCGTCGGAATTGAAAGACCCGTTCGGCCACGCGTTCGGCTATCGCTTTCCCGGTGAGCATGGCGCCTTTGACTTGATCTTCTACGGCCAGGACGGCCAACCCGGCGGCGAGGGCTACAGTGCCGACCTGGGCAATTGGGAATAAGCGGCCCATGGCCCAGCGTGGATTTACCCTGCTGGAAATGCTGGTGGTGATCCTGCTGATCAGCCTTGCTGCCGGCTTGCTCAGCGTCGGGCTGCGCCAGGGCCTGCAAGCGGCCAAGGAGCGTCGGGTGGTCGGGCAGATGGTCGAGGCGCTGCGCACCACGCGGGCCGGGGCGATTATCAGCGGCCAGGCGGCGCGTACCGAGTTCGATCTGCCCAACCGTGCGTTCAGCGCGCCTGGCCGGGCGCCGCTGCACTGGCCGCAAGCGCTGCAACTGAGCGTGCACACCGCCGAGCAGGCCGGCTCGGCGGTTGAGTTCTACCCTGACGGCAGTTCCACCGGCGGCAACCTGTTGTTGGTCAGCGGCACTCGGCGCTGGCGCATCGATATCGGCTGGCTGACCGGCAGCGTGCAGTCCAAGGCGTTGCCATGAAGCGCCAGGCCGGTTTCACCCTGCTCGAAATGCTCGCCGCCCTGACCCTGCTGGCGGTGTGCAGCAGCGTATTGCTGGTCGCCTTCGGCCAGAGCGCGCGTTCCCTGGCGCAGGTGGCGCGCAGTGATCGGCTGGCGCATGCGGCGCTCACGGTGCTTGATCAGGAAACCGCCGGCCGCCTCGACAGCGGTGTGCGCCAGGGCGAACTGGATGGCATCCACTGGCAACTGACCCTCAGCCGCCAACAGCCGCAGCTGTATCGCCTCGACCTGACCGTCAGCGAAGGCCCGCACCAGGCGCATTTCAGTACCTTGAAGGCGCGCCTGTGAAGCGCCGCGAGCAGGGCTTCACTTTGCTGGAAATCCTCGTGGTACTCAGCTTGCTCGCAGTGCTGCTGGTGCTGGTCGGCGGCGCCTTGCTGGGCGCCAATCGTGCGGTGACCAAGGCCCAGCGCTACACCGTCAGCCTGGACGAAATGCGTGCCGCCCAGCAGTTCCTGCGCACCGCCATCAGCGAGGCGCTGCCCCTGGATGTGACGGAAGACGACAGCCAGGCCGAGGGCTTTTTCAGCGGCACGGCCGAGCGCCTGCAGTTTGTGTCGACCTTGCCCGGTGTGCTCGGCGGCGGCATCCAGCGCTTTACCCTGCAGCGGGTCGACCAGGCCTTGCAGGTGCAGTTCGCACAGTTGGAATCCCACATCAACCCGGCCCGCGTTGAACCGCAGGTGCTGCTCACCCACGTCGAGCAGTTGCAGTTCAGCTACCGCGGCCTGACGCCCCTGGGCCAGCCGACCGGCTGGGTCGCTGACTGGCCCTGGCCGAGGCGCTTGCCTTATGCGGTGCGCATCGTGGCCCACGTCAACGGGCCGGTGCCGTGGGTCGCCCAAGTGATTGCGCTGCGCCTGAACCTGTCCAGTGGGAGCCTGGAAGAATGAAGCGCCAGCGCGGTGCGGCGTTGCTGCTGGTGCTCTGGGTGCTGGCATTGCTCAGCGTGTTGCTCGGCGGCCTGGCCGGTTGGGTGCAGTTGCAAAGTCGCCAGGCCCTGTGGCTCAAACAGCATACCCAGACGCAATTGGCGGCCCAGGCCGGCATCGCCATGGTGATGGCGCAGCAGCACTGGGTGGCCGATGGGCGCGCGATTGCGCTGGGCTTTGACGATGCGCGGCTGCAGGTCAGCCTGCGCAGCGAGCGCGGCAAGTTGTACCTGATCAACGCCACGGCCGATGACCTCACGCGCCTGGCCCTGGCCTGCGGCGCCACGCCGGCCCAGGCGCAGCAATGGGTCAAGGCGCTCGAGGCCCGGCGCCGCCAGGGCCTGGCGCCGTTTCGGGTGCTCGAAGAAGTGCGTCAGCTGCCGGGCATGACCCAGGCGCTCTACAGCCAATTGCTGCCCGAAATCACCTTGTGGAGCGACCTGGATCGACCCGATCCGGCGTTCGCCAGCCCCTTGATGCGCAAGGCGCTCAACCTGCCAAGCCGCAACGCCGAGGGCGCCGACCCCGGCCAAGTCGTGGAAATCGACAGCCGCGCCGAGCGCCCCGGCGGTTACCAGGCGCGCGTGCGCATTACCGTTTCACTGAGCCCAGCGGAGGACAGCGCACAGCCCTATCGGGTGCTGCGGTGGCAAGAATGAATCGACTCGAACCTATCGCCCGCCATTGGCGCGGCAGCCTGGCCCAACAGGCCTGGCGCCTGTGGCTCACGGAGTTGCGCGGCTGTGTGCCGGGCTGGCTGGCACTCAAGGAGCCGCAGGAGCGCATCCATCACTGGCCGCTGAGCGCGCCGCTCGAACTGGGCCAAGCGGGCCAAGTGCTGATGCTCGGCCCTGACGACGTGCTGCGGCAAACCCTGCACCTGCCCCTGGCCGCCGCGCGCAACCTGGCCAATGTGGTGGGGTATGAACTGGACCGCTATACCCCGTTCGATGCCGAGCAGTTGTACTTCGTCGTACGCCAGGAACAGCGCACCGCTACGCACCTTGAGGTGACGCTGGTAGCGATCCTGCGCGAACGCCTGGACCAGATTCTCGCCGACTGCGCCACCCTGGGCCTGCGGCCTCATCGGGTGGATGTGGCAGACCTGGGCATTAACCTGTTGCCCGCCAGCCTGCGCCCGCGTCAACGCGCACAGGGCTTAGGCTTGCAACGCAGCCTGCCGTGGCTGTGCGGCGCCTTGCTGATCGCGGCGATGCTGCTGTGGCTCAACGACCGCCAGCGTGTCCTCGATGCCATGCAGCACAGCGTCCAGCAACAAAAAGCCCAGGTGGCCCAGGTGCATGCCCTGCGCCAGCAACTGCTCAACACCCAGGGCGCGGCGCAGTACCTCACGCGCCGCAAACTGGCGCAGCCGCCCTTGGCCGGTCTGCTGAATGACTTGACCCGCTGCCTGCCGGCCGACACCTGGCTTGAGCAATTGGACGTCAAGGACGGTGAGATTTCCATCGCCGGTCAAAGTGCCAAGGCCAGCGGCCTGATTACCCGGATCAAAGGCTGCCACCGTTTGGAAAACGCCCAGTTCGAAGGGGTGATTCAACCCGATGCGCGCACCGGCAAGGATCAGTTTGCCCTGCGTGCCCACTTGCGCCAGGAGGCTGCCGATGCGCCGACCCCTCACACCCCGTGAACGTCGCGGAGCCGCCTTGCTGGTGCTGGCCGCTGTGCTGGGCGCAGCCTACTGGCTGTTGATCGACAGCTGGTTCGCCGGGCCGCTGCGCAGCATGGGTACCCACGCCGAACAGTTGCGCGAACAACAGCAACGCTATGCCAGCCTGTTGCGCCAGGGCGATGCACTGCGCCAGCAGCTTGAGCAGGCACGGCAGGACCCGGCCAGCAGCGCCAGCCTGTTGCCGGGGGACGACTCCGACGTGGTCGCCGCCGACCTGATGCAGCGCCTCGCCGACCTGATCGCCAGCCAGGCCGGCCGTGGCGGCGGTTGCAGCCTGACCCAGCGCAAGCCCATCACCGCAGGGCAAGACGCTGGCGAGCCGTATCGCCAGGTCAAGGTCAGCCTGACCCTTGAGTGCGCCATCGAACCGTTGACCGCGATTCTGCATGCGCTGGAGTATCAGCCGCCGTATCTGTTCGTCGATGAGCTGCGCATCCGGCGCAGTCGCGAGGCGCCCGCACGGGGCGGGGCGGGCAAGTTGGTGGTGAACCTGCTGGTACGCGGCTACTTGCAACCGGCGCGGGTGGCACCATGAACGGCACACTGCGCCCCTTGGAGTGGGGCTTGCTCGGCCTGGCCGGGCTATTGGGACTGTTGATGGCCGTGATCCTCAGCAGCATCGGCGATGAACCGCAGTGGTTGCCCGAGGAGCCCGCGCCGGTGCAGCCCGCCGTCAACCTGCAGGCGCCGCCCACGGTGGCCCTGGCCGACCTCGCCGGTACCTGGCAGGCGCCGCTGTTCAGCCCGGATCGCAGCCCTGACCGTGTGGCGGGCAAAGCGCGGGTCACCAGCCTGTCCAGCCTGAGCCTCAGCGGCATCTTGATCACCGGCAACCTGCAAATGGTCATGCTTAAACAAGCCGACGGCCCACCCCTGACGGTGCGCCTGGGCCAGAGCCTGCCCAACGGCTGGCGCCTGGAACACCTCACCCCGCAATCGGCGCGCTTCGCCCTGGACGGACGCACCCAGACCCTGAGCCTGTACGGCAAGCGGTTGCCCTCGATTTCTCCTTCTCGCGAGCCCCTCCCTTGATTGATATGCGCACCCCGTTGTTTTGCCTGGCCACCACCGTCGCCCTCGGCGGCTGCGGTGCGTTGCCCGACCGCCTCGACCCGGATAAAGAACTGCTCCACGAAGCCCTGCAGGGCACCGGTTCGCAACGCCCACCCAGCGAAGCGCCCGTGCTGCAAAGCCCCCAGCCCGAGGCGAAGTCACCCGCGCCGCGCCAGTTGATTCGCGGCAACCAGCAGTTCCTGCGCGCGCCTGCATCAACGCCTGCGTTGAAGGAGGCGGGCGGCGACATCGTGTTCAACTTTCAGGACCAGCCCATCGAAGCGGTGATCAACAGCGTAATGGGCGACCTGCTGCACGAAAACTACAGCATCGCCCAAGGCGTGAAGGGCAACGTCAGCTTCTCCACCTCCAAACCGGTGGATAAGCAGCAGGCGCTGTCGATCCTCGAAACCCTGTTGTCCTGGACCGATAACGCCATGATCCGCCAGGGCAACCGCTATGTAATCCTGCCGGCCAATCAGGCGGTGGCCGGCAAGCTGGTGCCGCAGATGCGCGTCGCGCAGCCCGCCAGCGGGCTCTCGGCACGCCTGTTTTCGCTGCGCTATATCTCCGCCACCGAGATGCAGAAACTACTCAAGCCCTTCGCCCGGGAGAACGCCTTCCTGCTGGTGGACCCTGCGCGCAATGTGCTGAGCCTGGCCGGCACCCCGGAAGAACTGGCCAACTACCAGGACACCATCGACACCTTCGATGTGGACTGGCTCAAGGGCATGTCGGTGGGCGTGTTCGGCCTGCAACGCGCCTCGGTGGCCGAGCTGATGCCCGAGCTGCAAGCCATGTTCGGCGCCGACAGCGGCACGCCCCTGGCGGGCATGCTGCGGTTCTTGCCGGTGGAGCGCACCAACTCGGTGGTGGCGATTTCTTCCCAGCCCCAGTACCTCAGCGAAGTGGGCGACTGGATTCGCACCATCGACGAGGGCGGCGGCAATGAGCCGCAGATGTACGTGTACGACGTGCGCAACATGAAGGCTGCGGACCTGGCCAGGTACCTGCGGCAGATCTACGGCAATGGCGCGATCAAGGACGACACCCCGGCCAAGGTCGCGCCGGGGTTGCGCACCACCACGCTGTCCTCCTCCACCAGCGCAGGGCTGCAGGCCAACACCCCCGCGCCCGCCGCCGAGGAATCCACGCAGGAGAGCAGCGAGGAGACCCCGGCGCCGCCCATCAGCGACCTCGAAACCGGCACCCGTATCACCGCGCAAAAAAGCAGCAACCAACTGCTGGTGCGCACGCGTCCGGCGCAATGGAAAGAAATCGAAGCGGCGATCAAGCGCCTCGACAACCCACCGCTCCAAGTGCAGATCGAGACGCGCATTCTCGAAGTTAAACTGACCGGCGAACTCGACCTTGGCGTGCAGTGGTACCTCGGCCGCCTGGCCGGCAATTCCACCAGTACCACGGTGGCCAACGCCTCCGGCAGCCAGGGCGCATTGGGCGGTGGCGGGGCAGGGCTGGGGGCGGCGGATTCGTTGTTCTATTCCTTCGTCAGCTCCAACCTGCAAGTGGCCTTGCACGCCCTGGAAACCAACGGCCGCACCCAGGTGCTGTCGGCGCCGTCGCTGGTGGTGATGAACAACCAGCCGGCGCAGATCCAGGTGGGGGACAACATTCCCATCAGCCAGACCACCGTCAACACCGGGGATGCCGATACCACCTTGAGCAGCGTCGAATACGTGCAGACCGGCGTGATCCTCGACGTGGTGCCGCGCATCAATCCGGGCGGGCTGGTGTACATGGATATCCAGCAGCAGGTCAGCGATGCACAGAGCGCGGGCAGCGACAGTGAAACGCCGGTCAATCCACGGATTTCCACGCGCTCGGTGTCGACCCAGGTCGCCGTGCAAAGCGGGCAGACGGTGTTGTTGGGTGGGTTGATCAAACAGGACAACGCCGAGAGTGTCAGCGCCGTGCCGTACCTGGGCAAGATCCCCGGCCTGCGCTGGCTGTTTGGCAACACCAGTAAATCCAAGGACCGCACGGAGTTGATCGTGCTGATTACCCCACGGGTGATTACCAGCAGCAGCCAGGCACGGCAGGTGACGGATGATTATCGCCAGCAGATGCAGCTGTTGCGGCCCGTTCAGTAAACGCCGTACCCATGTGGGAGGGGGCTTGCCCCCGATAGCAGTGGATCAGCTGTGGATGCAGTGACTGACACTCAGCTATCGGGGGCAAGCCCCCTCCCACATTTGAATCTCTGTATGTCTAAAATATTATTTATATGAATAAAGATATTTATAAATAATGAAATTAACAAATATTAGCTTATGCCCAAATAGCATTATATTTTTGAAATTCATTCCGTTATGTTTGGTCTCAACAGCCTACCCCAAACCCCGGATGGTACCCAGCGTGATTCAGATTCTGCGCACCTGACCGGGTAATCCCCGGCAGCAGAATCGTTGGAACGGAGTTCAACGTATGTTGCCCCTTCAAGCCCCTCGCTCGCCCCACACCTAATTCAAACCGCACCCACACCTTGAACACCGGCCATGCCGCGTCTGGCGCGTGCCTGCCCGACCCTGCGATTTGAAAAACCGGGATCAGCGATGAAGCATGTTCTACCCCCCACCGCAGCCTTGACCTTGTCCCTGCTGGCCGCCGCGGCCCAGGCCCAGGGCGACAGCACCCTGTCCACCGTGGTCGTCACCGGTAACCGTGGCGCCGAGCAACGCACGGTCACCAGCAGCCCGGTGCCTATCGATGTGGTCAGCGCCAAACAACTGCAAAGCACCGGTAAACCCGGTTTGATGGAAGCGCTCAGTGCGGTGATTCCATCGCTGACGCTACCGGAAAAAACCGGCTGGGACGCCAGCGGCATTGCCCGCGCGCCCAACTTGCGTGGCTTGAGCGCCGCCGAGGTGCTGGTACTGGTCAATGGCAAGCGTCGTCATACCAGCGCGACCCTGAACATCAACGGCATCAACACCGGCGCCGCACCGGCTGACCTGGACCTGATCCCCATCAGCGCCATCGACCATGTGGAAGTGCTGCGCGACGGCGCCGCCGCCCAGT
This sequence comes from Pseudomonas sp. R11-23-07, assembly GCF_003852295.1. NCBI lineage: Bacteria > Pseudomonadati > Pseudomonadota > Gammaproteobacteria > Pseudomonadales > Pseudomonadaceae > Pseudomonas > Pseudomonas sp. R11-23-07. The sequence goes on along the minus strand of NZ_CP027761.1, from coordinate 3,531,110 downwards.
ATGGTTCCGACGCCATCGCCGGGGTGATCAATGTGATCCTCAAGGCCGACACCAGCGGCACCTCGATGACCAACGCCGGCCTTGGCTATGACGGCAAGAAGCAGACCGTGCAGCAAAGCCTCAACAAAGGCTTTGAAATCGGCGACGGCGGCATCGTGCAACTGGCCCTGGATGCGCGCAGCCAGAATGACGACAACAAGGCCAGCGCCAACGGCTACAGCTATGAGCAAGCCTACGGCCTGGCCGGCAAGTCCACTTACGGCGGCTACGGCACGCCCAAGACCAACCTGCTGACCCTGGGCTACAACGCCGAACTGCCGATCGACGACAGCCTGAGCCTGTACTCCTTCACCACTTACTCACGGCGCAAGGCCGAGCAGGGCCAGAACTTTCGCCTGCCGACCATCACCAACACCATCACCACCGGGCCCAACGGTTATCCGGCCGGCTACACGCCCACCTGGTACATCGACGAAGACGATTTCCAGGCCGCCTTCGGCGGCAAAGGCACCGTGGGCGAGTGGGACTGGGACCTGTCCACCACCTACGGGCGCAACGAAGCGGAGCAGGGCACCACCCATAACCAGAACCCGTCCCTGGGCGAGGCCACGCCGAACAGCTTCACCTCCGGCACCTGGATTTCCACCGAGCTGACCACCAACCTGGACGTCAAGCGCGGCTTCGATATCGGCCTGCAAAAGCCGTTGGACCTGTCCTATGGCCTCGAGCACCGGCGCGACACCTATGAGGTGCAGGCCGGTGACTACGCGTCCTATGCCAACGGCGGCTACTGCGTGGCACCGGGCAATTGCGCGTCGTCCGGGGCCCAGGTCACCAACGGCATTTCCCCGGACGAAGAAAGCACCGCCTCGCGCAATAGCGTCGCAGGTTACGTGGATGCGGGCTTCAACCCGCTGCCGGACTGGTACGTGGGCACCGCCGTGCGTTATGAGCATTACAACCAGGGCGTGGGTGCTACTCGCAGCGGCAAATTGACCACGCGCTACGACTTCACGCCGCAATTGGCCGTACGCGCCACCGTGAGCAATGGCTTCCGTGCGCCATCCCTGGCCAACAGCCTGTTCAGTGCACGCTCGACCACCTATGGCGTGGTCGACGGGGTGTACCAGTCGATCAACTACGGCGTATTGCCAGTCGGTTCGGCGGCGGCCAAGGCGTTGGGCGCCGAGGACCTCAAGCCCGAACGCTCCACCAACTTCAGCCTCGGTTTCACCCTCACCCCCACCGACCGCCTGAGCTTCACCGCCGATGCCTACGTGATCAACCTGCGCGACCGCATCACCCTCACGGGCACCTTGCTCGGGCCGGAAGTTACCCAGGTGTTGCAGAACAACGGCGTCAACTCCACCTCCGGCGGCCAGTACTTCATCAACGGTGCCGACACCCGCACCAAGGGCCTGGACCTGGTCAGCAGCTACAACCACGACCTGGGCGCGTTCGGTGCCGTGAAGTGGACGGCCGCGTTCAACTGGAACCAGACCAAGATCCTCAATTACAAAGAGTCGACCACTATCCTCGGCACCTCCTACGAGCTGATGGATCGCGAGGCGCGCAACCTGATCACCGACGTGCAACCCAACACCAAGCTGATCCTCGGCGGTGACTGGAGCATCGGGCGCGTGAACCTCAACCTGGCCCTGACGCGCTACGGCGCCTACAAGGAAGTCAACGCCTCGGCCAATCGCGACCTGGACCGCGTCTACAGCGCCAAATGGATCACCGACCTCGACCTTGGCTACAACCTCACCAAAGACCTCAACCTGGCCATCGGCGCCAAGAACCTCTTCGACATTTACCCCAAGAAACAAGGCGTGCCGAGCAGCACCATGCTCGCCAGCTACGGCACCTATTCGCCCTATGGTTTTACCGGCGGGTACTACTACACCCGGCTGACTTATGCCTTCTGAGGCCTGCGAGGAATAGAACATGCCCATTGTCGCCAAACCCTACGACCTGATCGATGAGGTCAACCATTACCCGATCCGCACGCGCCGCGCCTCCACGCCGATCAAGGCCCTGCAGGTGGTGCCGGCCCGGCATCCGTGGCGCTGGGCCGGGTCGATCTTTGCCGCGCTGGTGCTGCTCGCCATCGTGCACTCCCTGGCCACCAACCCGCGTTGGGAGTGGGGCGTGTTCGGCCAGTGGTTCTTCTCGCCGTCGGTGCTGCGCGGCCTGGGGCAGACCCTGTTGCTGACGCTGCTGAGCACGCTGTTCAGCGTCATTCTCGGCACCGCGCTGGCCCTGGCGCGATTGTCGGGCTCGCCGCTGCTGGCGGCGTTGGCCTGGGGTTATATCTGGTTCTTCCGCTCGATGCCGGCGCTGCTGGTGCTGATCATCCTCTACAACTTTGCCTACCTGTACGACCACATCGTGATCGGCGTGCCGTTCACCGAGCAGGTGTTCGCGCAATGGTCCACCGTGGATGTGCTCAGCCAGTTCACCGTGGCGGTGCTGGGCCTGAGCCTGATGCAGGCGGCGTACGCGGCGGAGATCATCCGCGGCGGCTTGATCGGAGTGGATGCCGGCCAGCATGAAGCGGCGGCGGCATTGGGGCTGCCGGCCTCGCGGCGGATTTTCCGGATCATCTTGCCCCAGGCCTTGCGCTCGATTTTGCCGTCGGGTTTCAACGAAATCATCGGCCTGGTCAAGGGCACGTCCATTGTCTACGTGCTGGCCCTGCCGGAGCTGTTCTACACCGTGCAGGTCATCTACAACCGCACCCAGGCGGTGATCCCGCTGCTGATCGTGGCCACGGTGTGGTACCTGATCATCACCACGGTGCTGACCAGCGCCCAATATTACGTCGAGCGCCATTTCGCCCGTGGCACCGCGCGCGTGTTGCCGCCGACACCGCTGCAACGCCTGCGCCTTTGGCTCAAGGAGAAATCCCATGGCTGAAGCACGCGCAGGACGCATCCAGATCCAGGGCGTGGGCAAGCGGTTCGGCAACCATCAGGTACTCGATAACATCGACCTGACCATCGATCCGGGCAAAGTCACGGTGATCCTCGGGCCGTCCGGCTCGGGCAAATCCACCTTGCTGCGCACCATCAATCACCTGGAAAAGATCGACAGCGGGCATATCACCATCGACGGCGAGTACGTCGGCTATCGGCGCAAGGGTGACCTGCTCTACGAGCTCAAGGAGCGCGAAATTCTCAAGCGGCGCATCGACGTGGGCTTCGTGTTCCAGAACTTCAACCTGTTCCCGCACCTCACCGCCTGGGAAAACGTTGCCGAAGCGCCGTTGGCCCACAAACGCTGGAGCAGGGCCGAAGCCCAGGGCAAAGCCGCCGAACTGCTGACCAAGGTCGGCCTGGCGGACAAGCTCAAGGCCTACCCACGCCAACTCTCCGGCGGCCAGCAACAGCGCGTCGCCATTGCGCGTGCCCTGGCGCTGGACCCCAAGGTGTTGTTGTTCGACGAACCCACCTCGGCCCTCGACCCGGAGCTGGTGGGCGAAGTGCTCGACGTGATCAAGGGCCTGACCCGATTGGGCGCGACCCTGGTGATCGTCACCCACGAAATCGGCTTTGCCCGCGAGGTGGCCGACCATGTGGTGTTTCTCTGCGACGGCCAGTTGATCGAAGAAGGCCCGCCCGAACAGATCTTGCGCCAACCCCGACATCCCCGCACCCAGGCCTTTCTCGGCAAGGTGCTTTAGTTCAAGGAGTGACTGCCCATGTTTAACCATCCCCTGCGCGTGGCCTTGCTGGCGCTTGCCGTCGGCACCGCACAACACGCGTTTGCTGTGCAGCAGGTCGACCTCAGCCCCGACCGCCCGCGCATTCATGCGCCCCGTAACGAGGCGGCCATCGCGCAAATCCCGCCGGGCTTCAAGTTCGCCCAGCCGGGCAAGTTCACCGTGGCCGTGTCCGGTGTGGCCGGGCCACCACTGGCGCTGCTGGCCAGCGATGACAAGACCACCATCGGCAGCGAAGCCGACACCGCGCAGTTGGTCGCCGACAGCCTCGGCCTGCAACTGAACGTTGTGCAGACCAGTTGGGAAGACTGGCCCCTGGGCGTCAGTTCGGGCAAGTACGACGCGGTGATCAGCAACGTCACCGTGACCGAGGCGCGCAAGAAGCGCTTTGACTTCGCCACCTATCGACAGGACGTGCTCGGGTTTTACGTGAAGAGCACCAGCCCGATCAGCGAGATCAAACAGGCCGCCGACATTGCCGGGCTGAAGATCATCGTCGGCTCCGGGACCAATCAGGAAAAAGTCTTGCTGGCGTGGAACGAGGCCAATGAAAAGGCCGGCCTCAAGCCTGCACTGTTGCAGTACTTCGACGACCAGGCCGCCGCGCAGCTGGCGGTGCAGTCGGGGCGCAGCGATGCGTTGTTCGGGCCCAACTCGGTGTACGCCTATTCGGCGGCAATCACCGGCGGCATCAAGCGCGTCGGCACCGTCAATGGCGGCTGGCCGTTGCAGGCGGATATCGCCGTGACCACGCGCAAGGACAACGGCCTGGTCAAGCCGATCCACACCGCCCTGGAAGGTGCGATTGCCGGAGGGCAATACGCGCAGGTGCTGCAGCGCTGGGGGCTGGATGTGGAGCGCGTCGATGCATCGCTGATCAACCCACCGGGCCTACCGGATTAGGAGTCGCGAACATGACACTGACACGACGTGAAGCGCTGTCCAGCATTGCTGCAGTCGGCGGCGAAAAGGCGGTCGAGGATGCGCTGGCCGCATTGGGCCTGGGGCCGTCTTCACACCGGCGCCCGCAACCGCTGAAACTCAAGAACGGCGTGGGGCAGGGCACCCGCGTGCTGGTGCTGGGCGCCGGGATTGCCGGGCTGGTCAGCGCGCTGGAACTGAGCCGGGCCGGGTTCACCGTGCAGGTGCTGGAGGCGCGCGACCGCGTGGGTGGGCGCACTTGGACCCTGCGCAACGGCGACCGCGTGGACTACAAGGATGGCCGCTCGCAAACCGTGGCGTTCGATCCGGGCCAGTATTTCAACGCCGGCCCTGCGCGTATTCCCAGCCAGCATCGCACGATCCTCGACTATTGCAGCGAATTGGGCGTGCCCCTGGAAGTGCTGGTCAACAGCAGCCATGGCGCCCAGGTGCGGCCCGACCTGCAGCAACCGGCGTTCACCGTCGGCCAGGCGGTCAACGATGCACGCGGGCATCTGTCCGGCTTGCTCGCCAAGGCGGTGCAGCGTGATGCGCTTGACGACGTCTTGACCCTTGATGAACGCACGCGACTGCTCGCGTTCCTGCAGGTGTATGGCGACCTTTCCCAAGCGCTGGCGTACGAGGGCAGCTTGCGTTCCGGCCACCTGGAATCGCCTGCGCACCCCGGTGCACTGCCAGCCAGCGCGCGGCCGCTCGATCTTGAACGCCTGCTGCATCCAGAGCTGTGGGGCGCGCTGCTGCACACCGAATTCCCGGAGTTTTCGGCAACCATGTTCCAGCCGGTGGGCGGCATGGACCGGATCACCGAGGCGTTCTACCAGCGCGTGCGCGAGCAGGTGCAGCTGGGCGCACAGGTACGGCAGATTCGCCAGTTGGGAGACGGCGTCGCGGTGACCTATCACGACCAGCACAGCGGCCGTGAACAGGTGGTGCGCGCTGATTACCTGGTCTCTACCTTGCCGCTGCCGTTGCTGGCCAAACTCGACACCGACTTCAGCGACCCGATCAAGGCGGCCTTGCTCAGCACCCGCAGCGACCAGGCAACCAAAGTGGCGTGGCAATCGCCGCGCTTCTGGGAAACCGATTATCGCACTTATGGCGGCCTGTCCTGGGTCGAACACCCGGCGCGCTTGCTGTGGTACCCGAGCAACGACCTCAATACCCGCGAAGGCGTGCTGGTGGCCGGTTACGTCACCGGGGAGGGCGCCGACGTGTTCGGCGCGCAGTCGTTCGACGCGCAATACGCCGCTTCCCGGCACGCCGTGGAACTGCTGCATCCCGGTTACTCCAGGCACCTGCGCCATCCGTTGGCGGTGTCCTGGGAGCAGATCCCCTACAGCGAAGGCCCGTGGCTGCAACGCGAACACTTCCCGGCCGATGCCAGCGCGCTGCTCGAACAGGCCCACGGCCGCGTGTACTTCGCCGGCGACGGTCTGGTGCAAAGCGGCGTGGGCATCTGGCAGGAATCGGCGGCCAATTCGGCGCGGCATGTGGTTGCGCAACTGGCCGAGCGCGTCACCCAACAACGACAGATCGCGGCCGTGGCCGCGTCATGAGACTGCGCTGTCGTGGCGAGGGAGCTTGCTCCCGCTGGACTGCGTAGCGGTCCCAATCGTGTTGAGCTGGGAGCTGGGTGACCGCCATCCCGGCCCAGCGGGAGCAAGCTCCCTCGCCACAAAGGGTATGGGGCAGCCTTCGAGATTTGTGTAAACCTTCAATCAAGGAGCAACACCATGAGCGACAGTATCCAACGCACCAGCGTCGGCGATTTTCCCATCTCGCAAACCGTGACCGTACCGGCCTCGGCCAGCCTGATCTTCGTCAGCGGCACCTTGCCGGACCTGGCCGACCCGAACGTCCCTGGGGTTTACGGCAACACCGAAGTGCAAACGGTTTCGGTGTTCAACAAACTGCGCAAAATCCTTCAGCAGCAGGACCTGGACCTGGGCGATATCGTGCAGTTGCGGGTGTTTTTGGTGGGCGCCGCTGAAACCGACGGCAGGTTGGATTTCGCCGGGTTGCAGCGCGGTTATACGCAGTTCTTCGGCACCCTCGAACAACCGAACAAACCGGCGCGCACCGCGTTGCAGGTGGTGGCGCTGCCCCTGCCGGGGGCGTTGGTGGAAGTGGAGGCGGTGGCGGCCAGGGCCGGGTGATGTCAGTCACTGCGCGGCGTCGAGGCGTTCCTGGGTAGCGCGGTCGATCAGCGCACGCAGCGCCTCGAATAAGGGCTCGGCATCCGTATGTTTCTTGCCGTATGCCAGGTTGAAAGCGTAATCGAAATCCGGCGGGTTGAGGCCCTGGGTGTGCTGCAGCAGGGTCTCCAGCTTGTCCATCGCCTTGACGGCTTTGGCTTCCGGCGACAGTGCGTTCTCGTAGTCATCCCACAGCGTCAGAATCTGGCTTTTCAGGGGCCCATCCAGGGCTTGGGTCAACTGCAGCAGGTCGCGCCGCTCCTGCTCGCCCTTGTTGGGAAACGCCGCCTGGCTGACTGCTGGAATGTCACCGTTAATGGCTTCGCCCAAGTCATGGATCACGCACATCTTGAGGATTTTAAGCAGGTCCAGGCCGGGCAGTTGATCGGCGAACACCATCGCCATCAGGCACAGGCGCCAACTGTGTTCGGCGGTACTTTCCGTGCGTCCCGAAGCGGTGTGGGCGCTTCTGAGCACGTCCTTGAGTTTCTCGGCTTCGCGCAGAAAGTCGAGGCGGCCTTTGATTTTTTCGAAGTCCATGACGCTGCCTCCATCAGGTTGATGATGCAGGTAAGCCTAGGTGCGCTGGCGCGGTGCGTCCACGCATAAAAAATGCACGAGGCCGGTCAGAGCGTCTCGACCAGACGCGCGGCGCTGCCATCGCTGAGGATCAGGCGTGTCCAGCGACACAGGCTTGGGCGGATCGGCACGAGGCTGGAGTCGTTGCTGCCGGTGCTGAATTGAAGCGCTGGCGGCGCCTGGTTCTCGCGCCAGCCGGTGTGATCCAACGCGGCTTCCACCTGGCGGATTTCCGCTGTCGCATAACGCCACAGCGATTGGCCCATCAAGTCGACCAACGGGCGGCTGAACTGGGCGGCGCGGGAGGGCGAACAGGCCAGGAGGCGGTGCGTCAGGTCGCACACCAGGTGTACGGCGCGCGAGCTGTCTCTGACCAGCCCAGCCAGGGCCTGATCAGCTGCGGTGTCAAGCCGAGCGGACAGCAACCGTTCCAGCTGTTGATGCGCGGCAGCGTCCATGGCTTGCAGGCCATTCTCCCAGCGGGACAACGTCGATTGGTTTACGTTGAACATCTGTGCGGCATGGGTTTGCTTGACGCGGTGTAACAGGCGCCATCGGCGCAGCGCAATGCCCGGAATGGCGGGCTGGAGTATCAGGGCGGGCATTTCGCGTTTCCTCGTCAATGACAGGCCGGCGGGCTACAACTGCAATGCCTGCTGTTTGAGCCTGCGCTTTTGCTCGAATGGCAACGTCTCATTATCCCCATACGGCGCGCTGTACCAGTTGCCGTAAGTCGGATTGGGCAGCAGAAACCAGCGCTGCCCCAGCCAGTTCACATAGGGCGCCACTGCCTTGCGCTGGGCCGCCAGGGTGTTGTGCTCGGCCTGTACGAAATCCCCCAGGGAATCGCCGGCCATCAGCAGCACGCGCGCGTGGCTGGCGACCCATTGGCGGCGGCAGGTCTTGCCGTAGCCGGCGCTTTCGCAATGGCCGATGGGGGTGCTGGCGGCCAGGATCTGTTCGTCGCGCTCGATCGGAAAACCACGCAAGCGCAGGTTTCTGACTGTGGCCGCGACCTGGCTGTGTTCGCGGTTGGTGAGGTAATAGACCTCGATGCCTTTTTGCCGAGCCGCCTGCAGGAACGCCACCGAACCGGGCAGCGCCTGGGCCTTGGCTTGATCGACCCAGGTGTTCCAGCGGTCATAGGAATAGACCTGGTTATGGATAATGTCACGGGCATTGAGCGGCACGTTGTCCAGCAGGGTTTCGTCGATATCGACCACCACGGCCGGGGGCAATCCTTTCAAATCCCGTGCAGGCAAGGGCAGGGCGTCCCAGGTGGGATCGGCCAGGGCTGTATCGAGTTGGCGGGTAGCGTTGGCGAACAGCTGGCGGTAGATCAGCTCGTGCTCGATGGAGGTTTGGGTCCAGAGCACGGCGTCGAGCTGGTCGTTGGCCGGTGGGGTTTGCTGGCAACCGGTGAGGGCAATGGATAAAAGGCAGGCGCTGGCGAAAATCAGGTTGCGCATTGAAAGGCTCTCAGCGATGGGTAGGCTCAATCATAAGCGCTACCCGTCGGCCTTGCGATCAATCCAATGGGTCTTGATGCCCTTGGCCCAGGCCACCGTATAGAAACAACTGAGCAGCACGATGCCCCATTGCTCGGCATTGATCGACGACCAGAACCAGAACGGCTGGCCGGCCATGCCGAACAGGCAGGCGTAGCGGCGTACGTGCAGGCGTTTGCTTTGGCTGAACCAGATAGCGACGACGCCGAGGGCGGCGATCATGATTTGCGCGATCAAAGCGATCTCCTTGATCAAGGTGAGAGGGCACAGGCCCCTCCCACCTGTTGAACGGCTGTGTCGCCGAAGGTTATTTGTCCTTGCGCGCATCCATGGTTTTTTGATGCTCGGCAAGGAACGGCTGCTCCGCCGGATCGAAGCGATCGATCCCTGCGGTAAACCGGTGCCAGTACGGATACAGCGGCTGGCGACGCGTCACGGCCTCGATGCGTGAGGATTGCTCCTCGGTCAGCTTCAGCTCGGTGGCGGCAAGGTTGTCGCGCAGATGCGCCTCGGTGCGGGCGCCGACGATCAGCGAGGTGATCCCCGGGCGATCCTTGAGCCACGCCAGGCAAGTGCGCGCCACCGAGACCCCGTGTTCATCGCCCACGGCAGCCAGGGTTTCGATGATGTCCAGCGCGCGTTCCTGGTCGTGCACGTAGGGTTCCGGCCAGTCGCTGCCCTGGCGGGTATTGGCCGGTGGTTTATGCCCGCGCCGGGTCGAGCCGGTCAGCAGGCCTTCACCCATCGGTCCCCACACCAGCGTCCCGACCTGCTGGTCCAATGCCAGCGGCAGCAGCTCGTACTCGGCCTCGCGGGATTCGGGGGTGTAGTAGATCTGCTGGGTGATCGGCTTGAGCATGCCGTGCAACTCGGCCTTGCCCAGGGTTTTCATCATTTGCCAGGCGGTGAAGTTGCTGGTGCCGAAGTAGCGGATCTTGCCCGAACCGACCAACAGGCGCAGCGCCTCGAGCGTCTCTTCGATGGGGGTCAGGCCGTCCCAGTTGTGCAGTTGGTACAAGTCGATATGGTCGGTGCCCAGGCGCTTCAAGCTGGCTTCACAGGCGCGGATCAGGTGATAGCGCGATGAGCCGGAATTGTTCGGGTTCTGGTCCACCGGGCTGCGGCCCTTGGTTGCCAGCAAGATGTCGTTGCGCTTGTCGCCCAGGGCTTTACCAACCACTTCCTCGGCCAGGCCATGGGAGTACAGGTCGGCGGTATCGATCATATTCACCCCGGCATCGAACGCGATATCGAACATACGCCTGGCCTGGGGCACGTCCACCGCACCGCATTTCTCGAACTCGGCGCGACCGCCAAACGGCACGGTGCCCAGGATGATTTCCGAGACCAGCAGGCCGGAATGACCCAGTTGTCGGTATTGCATGTTGCCTCCTACTTTGCGTTGCACGTGAAGGTGTGAACGATGAGAGTGGCGATAGTTTGAATTTTTTCGTGAAAACTTCGCGCCACAGGTTGTTGGTGAGGCAATCAGGAATCCCACCGCCTCCCCGGCATGAGGACTGGCGCGGTTCGACCCGTGATTGATTTTTGCGGCAGCGCCAGTGTTGGGCACGGTAGGGGTAGTGCTGTTGATGTACCGGCGGTGGTTCTCGGGCAGTCATCGGACTTTGCAGGAGCGGTTTGAGGAGTGCGCTTGTAAGTTAAAAGTACTGTAGGAAAGTTCCTTAGTGTATGTATTAATAATTAACCCCAAACGTAGTTTTTGGGCGTTTTGCTAGAAAGTTCTTACCTACATTTCTTCAGGCGAATAGATGGGTGTTTTACCTGTGCCTACCTATCCGTTTTGCTAGCTATTATTTTTTCGAATGATTTGCTAGCGTTTGAGGCTACCGCAACGTGTTCAGGGGTTTGGAGATGGAGCTGGAGGATATTGGCAACACGCCGCTAGTCGAATTGGCGTCGCTTTCCGAAAATGGGAATAGGGTCTTTTCCAAATGCGAGTTTCTGAACCCTTCCGGAAGTCATAAGGATCGAACGTATTTAAATATTGTGAGTCGACTGGAAGAGGCCCGAATTATTAAGCCGGGTATGACGCTGATTGACTGCTCTACTGGAAATGGAGGCGCCGCACTGGCTTGGATCGGCAGATTAAAAGGCTACAAAGTAAAGATATTTATGCCTGAAGGTATGACTGAGGAGCGGAAAGCGCAGATACGCTCTTATAATGCTGAAATAGTGGAAACTCCAAAAGAATTGTTCTTGTCGGGTTCAGTGCTCCAAGCGAAAGCTTACTTGTCGGAAAATCCGTCTGAGAATAGCTATTATCTGGATCAGTCCAGTTGTTTGTTGAATAAAGACGGTTGGAGGGTCTGTGGCAATGAAATAATTAGGCAGTTTGGTGTGCAGAATGTCGTGCCTGATTTTTTTGTATGCTCAATTGGCACAGGGGGCACGTTCTCTGGTATTGCTGAGGTATTAAAGCAAGCGTACGGCGAAATTATAACGATAGCGTTGGAAGTTAGTAGTTCGGCGCCTTTGTTCTCACAGAGAAATAAACTGCCGTTTAATCATCGTCCCCATAATTTAATGGGGTTAGGCGCGGGGGTGATGTCGCCTAATACAGATCCCGATCTAGTTGATGAAGTAAGGGTGGTTGATGGCTCTGGCACGTGGTCTCGGATGAAACAGTTTATTAGGGCAGAAAAGCTCCCCATTGGACCCACCTGTGGCGCTAATCTGCTGATGTGTGATGAGCTCGTTCGAACGCTCAAAAACAAGACCATAGTTACCGTGTTTTTTGATAGTTCCTGGAAATACGCGAGCCGTTGGGATGGGCTCTACCCTGAGTACAGTGAGGTGAACTATGTTACTGGAAGAGATTTATAGAAAAGCCAACGTCGTATGGTCAGGGAAATCACTTACCACCGTGAACGAGTTTACTGATCAGATACCTGCATTGCGGCCAGAAGTTCTGATGGAGGTTGCTCATAAAGTAATCAAAGTTATGAATCATGATATTTCGAAAATTGTCACAGAGGAGGATAAGGGTGTGGCATTGGCGACCACCGTCTCTCTATTAACAGGCATTCCCTTAGCCATAGCAAGGTGGTATTCCTATAGTCTTGGTGGTCTCAATGAGCAAGTGGTTGCTATTGAATCGGAATACTTTCAAGGGCAGCTCTATCTCAATGGAGTTGAGGCGGGTGATCGAGTGGTCATTATTGATGACACATTAAGTTCTGGTGGTGCGGTCATTGCATTGGTCGAAGCTGTAAAAGCAGCTGGGGGTGAGTTGGTAGATATCGTATGCGCCGTAGAGAAGGTTGGAAACGGTGGGGCTGATAATGTAAGGAGAACGACGGGGCTTGCCGTTAAAACAATTATGAAAGTGGCGGTTAGCGAGAATGGGGTGAGCATTGAATGAAAACCATCGAGCGCGCTAAATGTTAATGCAACGAACCGGATTGATCATCGGCTTGGTATTTTGCTTGATCAGTGCAGCGTTCGACGTCTACGTTGCGTTGATCACCCAATCGATCAGTACGCTGAACGTTATCTTTTATTGTTTTATCACATCAGCCTGTTTTTTTGGTGCTTGGGCGTTCTTTCGAAATATGCGTTCGCTGTGCTCCAAATTAAGAGCCCAATGGCCATTGGTTGTGATGGTCAATCTTGCGGTTCTACTCAATTGGGGAGGGCTGTTCTACGCGCTGCGTTATCTCGAACCTGCAGTAGTTGGGGTTGCCTCGGTAGCCTGTGGTCCTGCACTCACATTGGTTATTTCGTTGCTTAACAAACGTAGCGTCAAGGTTGCTCTCGCGGATGCGCTGGTTTCATGGCTGGTACTCATCTCGGTAGCGATCATGTTGTTTAATTCCTTTATGGGGGACAGTGGTGTAGTCACCACCACCGGCGGGCAGCGAGTCCTGGGTATTGCTAGCGTATTGGCGTGCGCGTTGGGCACGGTCATGTACACGGTTTTCTCCAAGGAAATGTTCGCTCGCCAATGGTCTGTCTACGAGATTCTGGGTATTAGGAATATCGCAATGGTTGGCGTTTGTGCCGTTGCAATTCCTGCCACGGGGGGCAGTTTTTTACTCGATCGTGAGTTGATTCCGCCTATGGCGGTGCTGGTGGTGTTAGGGCATTTGCTGCCTATTTACCTGATCCAGAAAACTATCTATTACCTCGCGCCTATTCACGTTTCCCTGGTATTGCTGACGCTTCCTGTATTTGTCTTGTTGCTGCAGTACATGGATGCGAGAGTTGAATTCTCCTTTGCCAGCGTTGCAGCGGTTACTGTGATTGTTTTTTTGCTGTTGGGCAGGGCGTTGCATGCATTGAAAAGGGAGGTTGTATGAGAGTCGTCATGGTCGATGGGTTTTCATCCGGGAAGTTCTTGGCGAAGCGATTGAAGGACGAAGGCTGTGTACTGGTGCATGTGGCTTCATCAGAAACGCTGGACAGTTACTATTACAAGGGTTTTGACTGCGCGCTCTATGAGCAGATGATCGTCAATCGTGATTTTGCAACGACTTTGGCGGAAGTCCAACGCTTCAAACCGCAGTTCATTCTTGCAGGCGCAGAAACGGGTGTGCTCCTGGCTGACTATCTGAATGAGCGATTGCAACTGCCTTATCGCAATCATTTCGACAAAACCAACGCGCGTCGAAACAAGTACGAAATGATCCAGTGCATAACCCAGGCGCAGATTCCGGCTGCACGGCAGTTCATGGCTGGTTGTTGGGAGGCTGCTCAACATTGGATCGATGAGCACGGACGTTATCCGGTGGTCATCAAACCCCTCGAAAGCGCAGGCGCCGATGGTGTGTTTATCTGTGAAGATAGGCACGCCTGCAAGGCTGCTGTGGAGCGTCTGTTGGGGACGACCAATAAGTTGGATATTCCTAACACCCAAGTTCTTATTCAGGAATACCTGGCGGGGCTGGAGTATGTGGTGAATATGGTCTCCCTCAACGGACAACAGCTTGTTACTGAAGTCGTACGTTACCAAAAGCAGCGAACGCCGAGCGGTGGCATTCTCTACGACATCGATGAACTGATGGGGTCCGATTCGCCGATTTATCCAGTGCTTGTCGACTACACACGAGCAGTAGTGCGGTGTCTCGGCATTCAAAACGGTCCTAGCCATGCGGAGGTCATGTTCACTGAAGACGGGCCGAAATTAGTGGAAATTGCCGCCCGCACCGACGGCATTCTTCGACCAGACGTCTCAAGGAAAACCACTGGCCTTGGACAGATCGACGCTGTGGTTTTATCCCTCCTGCAGCCGGAGGTCTTTCGGCAGCGGTTGGCACGGAAGGTTGATTATCGGCGCCTGCAACATGCCTACAACGTTTGCTTGATCAACCGCTCAGAAGGCAGCTTCGAAAAGGATGGTTTTTTGCAACAACTGCTCAAGCTCGAGTCGTTTTTCGAGGCAGTGTTTTACGTTGAGAACGGCCAGCCGATCGGCGTGACCCAGGATGTATTCAGTCAGCCGGGCACAGTGTATTTGGTTCATACCGACCCAGTGGTGATCGAGGCGGATTACCGCAGGATTCGCGCACTCGAATTCCAGGGAGCTTATCTGACTGCCGGCTAGCAGCGTCAGCGCGGAATCGCGTTATTGTTTCATTATCTGAAATGCTGGATTGTACAATCTGGTAATTCCGCTGACGGTTGGTACATAAGAAGATTGCAGCCATCGACACGATATTCGGTCGACAACGCCCTGGAGTCCGTCATGCCCGCAATCAAACTGTATGGTTTCCCCTTGTCCGGCCACTCCCATCGGGCCGAGCTGATGCTGTCCCTGCTGGGCCTGCCCATGGAATTTATCCTGGTGGACCTCAAGCAAGGCGCGCATAAATCGCCCGAATTCATTGCCACCCTTAACCGCTTTGGCCAAGTGCCGGTGATCGACGATGGCGGGACGATACTGGCGGACTCCAATGCCATCCTGGTCTACCTGGCTGCCACCTATGGCAACGGCCAGTGGTTGCCCGCTGATCCGGTCGGGCAGGCACGGGTGCAGCGTTGGCTCTCGGCTGCGGCCGGTCAATTGCATGCCGGGCCTGCCACTGCGCGGTTGGCCACGGTGTTTGGCGCCGACGTGGACGCGGACGTCGCCATCAACCGTGCCCATGCACTGCTGAACGTAATGGAGCAGCAACTGGGCGAGAGCCGCTTCCTGGCTGGCGATTCGCCGAGCATTGCCGATATCGCGTTCTACACCTACACGGCGCATGCGCCGGAAGGCAATGTGTCGCTGGCCGACTATCCTCAGGTGCGCGCCTGGCTGGCCAGCATTGAAGCGCTGCCGGGTTTCGTCGGCATGCCGCGCACGGCGGCGGGTCTGCAATCAGAGTAACCAGCAAGGGGCGTCGATGGACCGTTTTCATGAAATGCAGGTGTTCCTCGCGGTGGCCGACGAGGGCGGCTTTGCCGCCGCCGCACGGCGTCTGAACACCTCGCCGCCCAGCGTGACCCGGGCGATTGCCGCCATGGAACAACGCATCGGCACCCAGCTGCTGGCGCGCACCACCCGCAGCCTGCACTTGACCGAAGCCGGGCAGCGTTACCTGGAAGACTGTCGGCGCATCCTCGCCGAGCTGGACGAGGCCGAGGAAGCGGCAGCGGGCAGTTATTCGATCCCCTGCGGGCAACTGAACGTGACCGCCCCGGTGCTGTTCGGCGAGCTGTTCGTGGCGCCGACGCTGGGCGATTATCTCGACCGCTTTCCCCAGGTGAGCATCAATGCGCTGCTGGTCGACCGTGTGGTCAATATGAGCGACGAAGGCGTCGACGTGGCCGTGCGCATCGGTCATCTGCACGAGCCGGGGCAGCAGGCGATCAAGGTCGGCGAAGTGCGCCGGGTGGTGTGCGCATCGCCCGCTTACCTCGACCGGCATGGGCGACCCCAACGGCCTGAACACTTGCGTGAAGCGAAGATCGTGGCCTCATCCGCCAGCCAACGCCTGGATGAATGGGCATTTGTCGACGCCGGCCAGGCGCTGACGGTAGCTATCGAGCCGCGCCTGGTGGTCACTGCGAACAACGCCGCGATCAACCTGGCGCGCCTGGGCTGGGGCATGACGCGGGTGCTGTCCTATCAGGTGGCGGCGGCGGTGGCGGCGGGTGAGCTGGAGCTTGTGCTGCAGGATTTCGAGCCGGCAGCGCTGCCGGTGCAGGTGGTATTCCAGAACAACGGGCGAGTGCCGGCCAAGGTTCACACCTTCGTCGATTTCCTTGCCGATCGGCTGGGGCGTGACGTGGCCCTGAAACCGCTGATTAAGCCGCGCGACTGATGGAACGTTATCGCGATATGCAGTTGTTCGCGGCGCTGGCCGGGCAACCGAGCCTGGCGGCGGCGGCGCGCGTGGCGCAGGTCTCCGGCCCGACCCTGGTGCGGGCGATTGCGCGTCTGGAAGGGCGTTTGCGCGTAACGTTGTTGCAGCGCAGTACCCGTGGGGTCAGCCTGACCGACGCGGGCGATGCCTATATGGCCGACTGTGTGCGGCTGCTGGCGGCGGTGGAGGCGGCTGAAGCTTCGGCCAAAGGGTTGCATAGCCAGGCCCAGGGCAATCTGCGGATATTCTTGCCGTTGCTGTTCAGCCGCTATGTGATGGCGCCGGTACTGGCCGCGTATATGGACCGTTACCCGCAGATACGTGTGGTGGCTCACTATCACGACTACTACCCGAACCTGCACGAAGAAGGGCTGGACGTGGCGGTGCTGATCGGCGAGTTGCCCAGCTCGTCATTGATCGCACGGCCGGTGGGGCATGTGCGGCATATCCTCTGCGCCAGCCCCGGTTACCTGGCCGCCCACGGAGAACCGCAGCATCCCGCCGCCCTCAAGCAGCATCATTTGATCGCCAATACCGACCCGGTGCAGTGGGACTTCGCGCACTATCAGCTCAAGGCCCGCGCACGGCTGCGCTGCGCCACGGTGCAGGGTTCCATCAATGCGGCCTTAACGGGGGCAGGGCTGCTGCGTTGCCTGAGCTACCCGGTGCACGAGCACTTGCTGAGCGGCCGGCTGCGTCGCGTATTGCCTGGCTTTGAATTGCCTGCGGTACCGGTGCAGGTGGTGTATCGCGAAGGTCGCCATGCGTCCATGCGCGTGCGCAGTTTTGTGGATGACTGTGTGGCGGCCTTGCGCGAGCACCCGGCGTTTCAGTTGGAGTAACAGTGGATTGCCTGGGGTGGTCATTCTCTCGGCGACAGGTCAGGCGCAGCATCCAGCTATCACAACGAGAGGTGAACGCCATGAACGCGATCGACGCATCCCCCTGGCATAGCGGCGAAAGGCAACTGCAGGAAAGTGCCGGCGTGGCCGAACGCATGGCCGTGATCGGCCCCAAGGTGATACGCGATCACCTGCCGGAGCAGCATCGCGATTTCTTTCCCTTGTTGCCTTACCTGATGCTGGGCGTGGTGGATGAACACGGCATTCCATGGGCAACGATGCTCGAAGGCGCGCCAGGCTTCGCCCATTCGCCTGATCCGCAGCGGTTGCAAATCGACAGCCTGCCCTGCAGAAGCGATCCCGCCGGGGCGGGCCTAGCGGTCGGCGCGTCCGTCGGCGTGCTCGGTATCGACTTGAACACCCGCCGTCGCAATCGCATGAACGGGCGCATCGGCGCGCTGGATCACGACGGCTTTGCGGTGGACGTGGTGCAGAGCTTCGGCAACTGTCCCAAATACATCCAACTGCGACCTGTCGATACCATTGCGCGCCAACCTGGCAGCGTGGCTGAGCGCAGCGACAGCCTGGATGGCGCTGCACACACAATGATCCGCAATGCCGACACCTTCTTCGTCGCCAGTTATGTCGACCTGCACGGCGAGCGCTCGGTGGATGTTTCCCATCGCGGCGGCAGCACCGGTTTTGTGCGGGTCGAGGGCAATGTGCTGACCATTCCGGACTTTGCCGGCAACCTGTTCTTCAACACCCTCGGCAACCTGCAAGCCAACCCGCTGGCGGGGTTGTTATTCATCGATTTTGAATCGGGTGACGTACTGCAAGTGGCCGGGCGTACTTCGCTGATCCTCAGCGGGCCGCAAGTGGCCGAGTTCGAAGGGGCGCAGCGGTTATGGACGGTGACCGTGGAACAGGTGGTCCGCCGTCCGGCAGCATTGGCCTTGCGTTGGCAGTTCGCCGAGTTTTCGCCCTATAGCCTGGCGATGGGAAGCTGGTAGCCAGGCGCGGTCTGGCGGGCGCTGGAGGTCAAATGTGGGAGGGGGCTTGCCCCCGATAGCGGCGGTTCAGCTGGCTCATTTGTGGCTGATGCACCGCCATCAAATCGCTTGCGGCAGCTGAAATTGCGCTGAGGATTGTTCGGATGAAAACGTCGCCGTTGAGGAATTGTCCGATGGAAATCAGCTGAAATAGAAGGACGTTGTTACCTGTTACGCCTCTGATATCAGGAACCTTTCCCACTGGCTTGCCACGCATGAGGACTTGTTGCATCAAGACCGACGGTGTCGGTTGGCAAGTAATGTTTCCTGAATCGCAGTGTGAGTTGCCTGGTGCGATTCCCATCCTTTGCTAAATGAGGCTATACAAGATGGTCACGCTTAACACGTCTGACACTCGACAGGCTTATTGCGCCTATGCAACGTCTGCGCAAGTTGAAAACACACAGGGCCCTTCAACTTCCGATCGATTCAATCGTTTCGGACAAGTGCCAGCTCATCATGCGATTGGTCGAACTGTCCAGTCGAGCGGTAATGATCGAGGAACAGCTGAGCTGTTGAACTTACTCACGACGCTGGTAACAACACTTAAAACGTGGATGAACGAGGGAAGTTTGCCTCCCACCCCACAGCCACCCGTGACCGTAATACCCAAACCGTTTATTCCCAGGCCGCCGGTCGATATCGCGCCGATCCCCGATGCCGCGCAGCCCAGTAGAAGCCGATGGAAAGAACAACTGGCACCGTTCATGAATCGGTCAGATCTGGCCAGTAGCCGAAACGCTTTCGATACTGAACTTATTGAAATGTTTTCCGATAACAACAGCGAGCCGTCGAACACGTTTTTGTCTGAAAAAGCCCCAGGGCAAAAACCCGACGATATCCGCAACGGGCTGCGCGCCACCTATGAGAACTTTCCCTACCTGGGTACCACGGGCAGAGAAGAACACGTGGCGGCGATCAAGGTGGCCATGGCCACCTTCGGGCAAAATCCAACCGGGGTGTTCACGCAAGTCGTCAAGAGTGGAGATGGCTATAACGTCACGATGAAAGACGGCTTCAAGCTGCATATCACCGGTGAAGAGCTGCAACTGGCGGCCAAGGCGGCGAAATTCAGTGGCGGCGATGAAGGCATGGTCAAGGATGCGCAATTTCTGTTTGGGGTAATGAGCAAGCGTCAGCACCTGGAGCAGGCGCGCAACAATGCAACGGACCCGTTCTACAGCATTTATGGCAAGGACAGCGCTTACCACGCCCACCGTACTTATCCGGGGGTACTGGCGGCAGCGGGACAGGGCATCGGCGGCGGCGCGGCGTTGTCGTACCTGGGCCTCAAAGAACATATGCAGATCATCGATGCCAGTGCACTGGGCGCGCGCGTCGGGGTGCCATTGGACAAGGGCGAGCGACACAAGAATGGTGCGCTCTTTGATGGGGTCATGGAGGGGCAGTTATATAACCAGCCCGTTTCGCCGTCGTTGAAGGTTGTAACGCTTAGCGATTGAATGGGATAAGTACAGCGTATTAAATCTGCTTATTGTCATTGGAACACTGGGCCATGGTGATTATGGCGCTCAAGTTTCGTGCGCCTTTTTTTAAGTCAATTATGTGAGTGACTGAAGATGTTAGTGCCTAGCGTTAGTTATGCTGCGCCTGGTTTTGCCGAGGCAAGTGCCGCCGTCATTTCTCCAGGTTCCTCGATTGAAGTTGCACGCGCCGGAGCGGCTGAACAGTTAAGTGGGCTGGTCACGGAGTTGGGGCGTTTATTAGTACTGCTGTCAGCGCGATTTAAAACGCAAGTCGACGTGAAACCCTCGCCTGACCCGATGGATAATCTACCTTATGATAACGACTCAGTGAATGAACGGCCCGTCGATAATCGCCACGACTTCCTGAAGGGAACGTCGACGAATAGGGGCGTCAAACCTGCTGATATTTTCAAGGACTTCTATCAGTTGCAGGAAGGCAACTGCGTGACGATATCCGCCATTAAAGCCGCCATGATGAGATTCGGTCACAACCCTCACGGTATTTACACCTCCGTCCACGCCACCGACGCCGGCTACCGTATCGTCATGCGTGATGGGTTCAAGCTGGACATCACCCGTGATGAGTTGCACCAGGCCCAGGCCGGCGCGAACTTCGGCGCCGACCGACCCAATGATGTACTGGTCAATGCGCAGTTCTTATATGCCGTCAGCGCCAAGCGCGCGTATCTCGAAAATAACGACGGCACGGCCAATCAGAGCTTTGCCGCCGCGATGCGCAGTTTGAATGATGGCGAGTATCCGGGGCAGGCGTTGCGTCGCCTGGGCTTAAAGAACTTCGTTGCCCCCGCAACCGTCCAGGACTTCCTCAACGGAGCCAGCGGCACGATAGCCGACTTGCGTCATTCAATGGCAGTGGTCGACGGCTTTTTGGATAGTTATGGGGACAAACAGCAACTGAATGGACGCGACTGGAACGGCTATTCCTATATCGGCCTGAAGTTGCTCTAGCGCGACCGCCAGGCTCGGTGGCTCGCCCCACGCATCGCCCAACGCGGTACACAGATTCACCTGCGCGACCCTTTTTTCTCGCGGCAGCAAAGCCAGTCAATCAAGAAACAGCGCTGAGCCGTGGCGAGGGAGCACGCTCCCTCGCCACATTTTATGAGGTTGTCTTCAACGGCCTCATACACTCGATGGAGCGATCCACGGTTGTTTTGGCAATCTCCAGCAAATGCCACACCGCCAGGATCTTCGCCCGCTCAGGGCTGCTCAGCAACTCCCCGCAATCCAACGCCGTCGCCGAAGCGCTGTCGAGCAAGCTGGCGGTGTAGAGCAGCGCATCTTCGAAGCTCAAATCTTCGTTGACGCTGTGGAATCCTTGGGTGGGCAGGTAATGGTCGATGGCCCGGTTGAACGCAGCGCGGTCTTTGGCGGGATCGAAGGGTGGATCGGGGAGGACTTTGTTCATGGTGTAGCTCCTTGTGAGTATTGGAGCCGACGCCTCTCGCGACTAAACGAAGGTGGCGGCTGTACGCAGGTTAGTCGACCGGCCACAAGGAAATCCGGCGCGCCCGAAGGCGCCCTGCGCACAGCCACCATAAAACTCCATGTGACCATGCGCCTTGTGACATACCGAGCGACTAAACCCGATCACTGATGAGCAGTGACAGGCCGCAGACTAGCCTCCGATTCCAACAGGCACAAGGCGGCGAGGATTGTCTCGGAAACGTCCTGCTATTTAAAGAGATGTGGCTTGCTGGCCCTTTGAAAATGTTTCAGCGGGTGAACGACAGGGGATCGTTCCCACGCTCTGCGTGGTAACGCCTCCTGGGACGCTCCGCGTCCCGCCAACCGCTACTGGACACAGGTGACGCAGAGCGTCACGGGCTGCTTTCCCACGCGGAGCATGGGAACGATCGCCTTGGCGGGTGGGCTTGATAACCGCCGGGTATCCAACTGAGACTCCACGATCCAACTGTGGGGACTTGCCCCAATGCCACTGTAGGAGCGAGCTTGCTCGCGAAAAACGGCCAGGCAACGCGTTCATTCTGAATAAACGCGGGGGCCCTGAGTTCTTAGCGAGCAAGCTCGCTCCTACAAAAAAGCCTTAACTGACTGGCATTGGGGCTTGCCCCCGATGGCGGCCTGACAGCCGAAGAAAATATTGCATATCAGGCCGTTTTCGAAGGCTTCATGCACTCGATGGAGCGATCCACGGTTGTTTTGGCAATCTCCAGCAAATGCCACACCGCCAGGATCTTCGCCCGCTCAGGGCTGCTCAGCAACTCCCCGCAATCCAACGCCGTCGCCGAAGCGCTGTCGAGCAAGCTGGCGGTGTAGAGCAGCGCATCTTCGAAGCTCAAATCTTCGTTGACGCTGTGGAATCCTTGGGTGGGAAGGTAATGGTCGATGGCCCGGTTGAACGCGGCACGGTCTTTGGCGGGATCGAAGGGTGGATCGGGGAGGACTTTGTTCATGGTGTAACTCCAACTGGAAGGTAAGGAGCCACACCCTTCGCGACTAAACGGAGGGTGGCGGCTGTACGCAGGTTAGTCGACCGGCCAGTTGGACCCGGCGCACCCTAAGGTGCCCTGCGCACAGCCACCATGAACATGGTGACAGCTTGCGCACAACTGGAATCCGAGCGACTAAACCCGATCACTGATGAGCAGTGACAGGCCGCAGACTAGCCACCGATTCCAACCGGCACAAGGCGGCGGGGATTGTCTCGGAAACGTCCTGCAATTTAAAGAGATGTGGCTTGCTGGCCCTTTGAAAATGTTTCAGCGGGTGAACGACAGGGGATCGTTCCCACGCTCTGCGTGGTAACGCCTCCTGGGACGCTCCGCGTCTCGCCAACCGCTACTGCCTACAGGTGACGCAGAGCGTCACGGGCTGCATTCCCGCGCGGAGCGTGGGAACGATCGCAGGCAGCCCTGACACCTCTCGGTCCCCTGTGGCGAGGGAGCTTGCTCCCGCTGGGGCGCGAAGCGGCCCGGTCTTTGTTAAACATGACGAAACGCCAGCTATTGTGTGACCCAACAGTGGCCGTGCTCGCTTATGCATTGCCCGCGTCTCAATGCCCTTCGGGAACAAACGCCACGCTCCCCCCCGACCGCTTCTGAAACAACCGCTCCCCATTATCCGGTTGCGTCGTGACCACCTGATGATCCGCCCCCAGAAACGCCAGCGGCGCGGGATCTTCCCTGGAGTACTGCGCGACGATAATCGTGTGCTGCGGGTCGAACCCCTGGCCGCTGGTTTTTTCCAGCCAGGCCATGAACGCGGCGCTGTCGCCCTGGCGCGGGAAGTCCTGGGTTTCGTTCACGTAGTAGAACGGTTTGCCGCCGTTCTGCAGGTACATGGGTAACTTGTTGTCGACTTCCACTAGTACCAGTTGCCATTGGTTCCACGGCGCGCTCTTCACCGCCTGGGCTTGGACGTCCTCGGCGAAGCGGGTCACGCCGCCGTTGCCGGTGGTCCAGGGATAGATCACGCCCAGCACCAACAGCAGCAGGCCGGCGGCGATGCCGAAGCTTTTTTGCCAGCGCGGCCAACGGGCCGGGTGTTGGCGCAGGTGCTCGCTCAGCCACCAGGCGGCGAGTAACTGTGCGAAGGGCACCAGGGGCAGTACGTAGTAACTGCGTCGGCTGCCGCTGGCGGTGAAGAACACGAACAACAGGCCCAGGCTCCACACCAGCCAGCGTACGTTGTGCGGCGTGCGGTGCCAGTGGCGCAGGGCGAGCCACGCGCCGAGCATCCAGCATGGCGCCCACGGCAGGGTGTAGACCGGCAGGTAGATCAGGTAGGTGTAGATCGGGCCCATATGGTCGAAGGGGTCGAAGAAGCGCACGACGTTTTCGCGAAACACCAATTCCAGGCCGCTCTCGCCGTAGGTGGGGGCGCCGTAGAGGTGGGACAGTCCGAAGGGAATGGCGTAGAACGCGCCGGCGATGAGCAGGGCCAGTACCAGCCGCAGGTTGAGGTGGCGTTTGTAGCGGTGTTCGCTGAGCAGGTGTGGCAACAGCGCGAGCCCCGGCAGCACAAACCCGATCAGGCCCTTGAACAGCGATGTGGCTGCCAGCAGCAGGAAGAATACGGTATAGCGGCCCAGCCGGGTGTCATCCGGCCCGCGCCAGTACCACCAGACCGCCGCCAGTACGCCGCACACGGTCAACACATCGGCCGTGGCCACGCGGGCCCAGAACAGGAAGTAGAAGGTGGTGGCCAGCATCCAGCCGGCAATCAGCCCGGTGCCTTTGCGAAACAGCTGTTCGCCGATCAGGTACACCAGCCAGATGCTCAGCCAGGCGGCGATCACCGAGGACAGGCGCAGTGACCACGGGCCAAGGCCACCCATCAAGTTGGCGAAGCCGGTGATCAACCAGTAGGAGGGCAGGGGTTTGTCGTAATAGGGCGTGCCCTTCAGGTACGGATCGAAGTAGTCACCGCTTTGCAGCATCTGCAGGGCGATATTCGCCCAGCGCGTCTCCGGCCCCCACAATTCGCGACTGCCCAGGCCCAGCAGCAGGAGCAAGGCCGAGACACCCAGCAGTAAAGCCAGGGCGCCGCGTTCGGTTTTCCATAAGCGCATGGGCTCTTTCCTGTGAGTCGATCAAGGTTGTTGGGGGTAAATCGTCAGCACCAGGTCGCCCTTGCGGTAGCGCTTGCCACCGGGCGGCAGTTGGCCTTCCTCAAGGTGTTCGCTGGTGCTCATGACGCGCATCAGCACGCCGACCGAACCTTGGCGGCGGGCCTCGGTCAGCCAGGACTGAACGCTGTCCAGGGTGACCTTGCGCGGCTGCGAATCCGGGTAGTCCAGGCCGTAGCGCAGTTCGCCCGCGGTGTTGTAGAACGCCACGTCCGGCCGGCGCAGGCGCCACGCCAGGGCCGACGCCGAGCCCAGTTCATTGCTCAGCAAAGCATGGGTGTGTTGCAGTTCATCCAGATGTTCAAGCACGAACTGGTCGGGCATTTCGTTCGCCGCGATGGTGTGCGGCATGCCCGCCGGCAGCAGCGCCACCAGCAGGCCGATACCCAGGGCCGGCGTCGCCCATAAGCTCAACGGGCGCATCGCTTGCAGCAGATTGGCCAGGATCCAGCCGAGCAGCACGATAAAGGTCAGGGACAGGCTGAACATCTCGGCGTGGCTGTTGCTGTAGATCGGGTTGGCGATCTGCAGGTAAATCAGCGTGACCATGGCCGCCATGCCGAGGATGAAGTTGAGCGCGCCGTTGATGAAGATCGCACGGGGCTTGTGTTGGTTGATCAGGTCGATCAAAGCATGGCCCATCAGCAGCGCCAAAGGTAACAGGCACGGCATGATGTAGGTCGGCAGCTTGCCGCTGCTCAGGCTGAAAAAACCCAGGGGCAGCAACAGCCACAAGGCGAGAAAGGCAATGGCGGGCTGGCGCTTGTCTTTCCAGGCCTTGAGCAGGGTGACGGGCAACAGGGCTGACCAGGGCAGGCATGCCACCACCATGATCGGCAGGAAAAACCAGAACGGCCGCGCATGCTGCGCCGTGTCCGAGGCGAAGCGGCGGATGTGTTCATGCCAGAAGAAGAAGCGCCAGTAATCCGGTTCCTGCACATGAATCGCCAACGCCCACGGCAAGCAGACCAGCACCGCGACCAGGATCGCCAAAGGCCCGTACCGCAGCAACTCGCCGACGCGTCGCTGCCACATCAGGTACGGCACGGCGATCAGCACCGGCAGCAGCCACGCCAGAAAGCCCTTGGTCATGAAGCCCACGCCGCAGGCCAGCCCCAGTAAGGCCCAGGCACCCAGGCGACCGCGTGGGGTGGCGCTGTCGAGCGCAAACCAAAGCGCGACCAGGCTCAGGTTGACCCAGAAGGTGAATTGCGGATCGAGGTTGGAATAGCCCGCTTGCCCGGCTACCAGGCCGAAGCTCATGTACAGCAGAGCGCAGGCGAAGCTTTTACGCGGCTCGTTCCACAGGCGGCGGGCAATCACGTAGGCCAACAGCACGCTCAACGCCGTGGTCAGGACAGAGGCGATACGCACGCCGAACAGGTTCTCGCCAAACACCGCCTGGCCCAGAGCGATCAGCCAATAACCCGCAGCTGGCTTCTCGAAATAACGCACGCCCATGAAGTGCGGCGCCACCCAGTTGCCGCTCATCAACATTTCCTGGCTGACCTGGGCATAGCGGGTTTCATCCGGGATCCATAAGCCGTGCAAACCCAACGGCAGCACGAAGAAAATGACCAGGCCAAGCAAGAACACCGGCAAGGGCTGCAATCGGCTCATGACCGTGTCACGCCATGGCGTTCAGTCGTGCGTGCGAAGTTTGAACAGTTAAAGACGTCAGGCATTAAGAGGGTCACTAATTCATTGGGAAGTTAGGGCGTCCTGAACTAACAGGCGCACTTAAAATGCCAGACGCAGGCTGTCGTCTTGCTGAACGCACTACTGGGCAATATGTAAAAAAGTGTATTTAAAGTTGCTTCAGCGCGGCGGCCCACTCCTGGATTTTCATCGTGCCGATTGCTTTGAGTGTGCTGTTGGGCAATACCTGTACGAAGAGTGCGCTGCCATACTCGGCGGCTTGCGCATGGGGGTAGCCGAGTGCCTCCTGGAAATCACTCATGCAGGCGCTATGGGTGATCAGCATCAGGTTGCGGTCCGCCTGTTTATGGCTGAGGATTTCTTCGCCCATGGCATTACCGCAGATGGCGAGGGGGCCAGGGGACAGCTCGGTCTTGCCGAACATGAACAGCGACGTCTGCGCAGTACGCGTGGTGGGGCTGCTGAGCACGTCGGTGCGCTCCATGCCCAGTGTCTCAAAGGCTATGCCCAGGTCGGCCGCGCGTTGCGTGCCATTGACCGTCAGGCCGTCGGCCGGACCGTAGCAGGGGTTGTGCGAGCGGTCGCAGCGCTCTTCGTGGCGCACCAGCACGACCAGGTCGCCGTTGCGCCAGCTGGCGAGCACCCCGGAGGTGACCAGGCGGTTGCCGATGCCCAGATCTTCCGGTGACCGTGGCCAGAATACAAAACCGGTCAAGAGCAGTGCGAACACAATGATACTTGCTACTGGCACGCGGAATTTCTTCAGGCGCTTTAACCTCGCCCGTGGGGGTTTGGTCAGGGTGATGTCTGCCACGTTGTTCACCATGGACACGAATGAATGTTTTGTTGTTAAAAGACAGACGCAACTAATACGGCAGATGCCCTTAGTGGAGCAAAAGCCTGTCATAGGGCTGCTGTCTTTTAGCTGAACATATGGATATTAAGAAACACTGCTTTGGGCAACTTTGAAGTGTCCGGTTAATGAGGCGTGGGTGGGAATTTAAAGTGTCTGGGGTGGGCGCGCGGTGAAATCAATGTGAAAAAATTGCGTAGAAACGCGCGGCAGCCGTTATTCTCGTTTGCAGTCCTTAACCCGAGTGTTGGTGATGTTGCAGGTAGAAGGTGTTGTTAAACATTACGCGACCCCTCAAGGCCCGCTGGCCGTTCTGGCAGGCGTCGATCTGCACCTGGGGGCGCGCAGCAGCCTCGCGCTGATGGGCGAGTCGGGCAGTGGCAAAAGCACGTTGCTGCACCTGGTGGCCGGGCTCGACCGCGTGGATGGCGGCAGCATCCTGATCGGCGGCCAGCGCCTCGATCGCCTTAACGAAGGGCAGTTGGCCCATTGGCGACGCACCGAAATCGGCCTGGTGTTCCAGCAGTTCAATCTGATCGGCAGTTTGCGCGTCGAGGACAACCTGGCGTTCCAGGCGCGCCTGGCCGGGCGTTTCGATCCGCTGTGGCAGGCGCAGTTGGTGGAGCGCCTGGGGCTGGGCGACCTGCTCAAGCGTTACCCGGAGCAGCTCTCCGGCGGCCAGCAACAGCGGGTGGCTGTGGGGCGCGCACTGGCGTCGCGCCCCGGCCTGCTCTTGGCCGACGAGCCCACTGGCAACCTCGACGAAACTACCAGCGACGAGGTGCTGCAACTGCTGCTCGACCTGCTGCGCGACAGCCCCACCAGCCTGTTGATGGTCACTCACAGCCCGCGTCTCGCCGCGCGCCTGGATCGGCAGGTGGTGCTGCACCACGGCCGCGTCGTGCCGATGGACCCGCGCTGAGATGGCGGTGTTCCATTGGGCGCTGCGGGCGCTGTTGAGCCATTGGCGGCGCCACCCCGTGCAGTTTTTCAGCGTGCTGACCGGCCTGTGGCTGGCCACCGCGTTATTGACCGGGGTGCAGGCCCTCAACAGCCAGGCGCGCGACGGCTATGCGCGCGCCAGCCAGTTGATCGGCGGCGCACCGCAAGCCAGCTTGAGCGCGCCGGACGGTGCCGGCTTCCCACAGGCGTTGTTCGCCGAGCTGCGCCGCGCTGGCTGGCCGGTGTCACCGGTGGTGCAGGGGCGAATAGTGCTCAAAGGGCATGAAGAACAGCGCCTGCAATTGATGGGCATCGAGCCGGTGTCGTTGCCCGGTAGCGGCAGCGTGGCGGGGCAACGCTTGAGCCAGGCACAGATGCTGGCATTTTTCGAGGCGCCGGGGCGCACCTGGATTGCCGCGCAAACCTTGCAGGCCCTTGGCTTGCGCCCAGGCGAACAACCACTGACGGCTAACGGGCAACGCCTGCCGCCGCTGCAGGTGCAGCCGGACATGGCCCCCGGCATGTTGCTCACCGACATCGGCTTTGCCCAGCCCTTGCTCGACATGCATGGACGGCTGTCGCGCCTGCTCCTGGACAACCGCTTCGCCGCCGGCCATCCCACGCCGCCCGCCGGGCTGCAACTCAAACAGGGCGACGACAATAACCTCTCGCGCCTCACCGAAAGCTTTCACCTGAACCTCGACGCCTTGGGCTTTCTGTCCTTTGTGGTGGGGCTGTTTATCGTGCACGCGGCCATCGGCCTGGCCCTGGAGCAACGCCGGGGCCTGCTGCGCACCCTGCGCGCCTGCGGGGTCAGCGCACGCATGCTGATCCTGAGCCTGGGCGTTGAGCTGGGGTTCCTCGCCTTGCTCGGCGGCGTGCTCGGTGTGGCCAGCGGTTACCTGCTCGCCAGCCTGTTGCTGCCGGATGTCGCGGCCAGCCTGCGCGGCCTGTACGGTGCCGAAGTCGCCGGCCAACTGAGCTTGAGCCCGTGGTGGTGGCTGGCCGGTTTGGGCTTGAGCCTGCTCGGTGCGTTGCTCGCCGGGGCCAGCAGCCTGTGGCGTGCGGCACGCTTGCCGCTGCTGGCGCTGGCCAACGCCCAGGCCTGGCATGAGGCCCATGGGCGTTGGTTGCGACGCCAGGGCTGGGTGGCGGCCGCGGCCCTGCTCATCGCCTTGCTGGCGCTGGTCTGGGGCAACAGCCTGGCCGCCGGGTTCGTACTGATGGCAGCCTTGCTGCTGGGCGCCGCACTTGGCTTGCCGGTTCTGCTCAATGTGCTGTTGAAGGGTGTGCTGGGGCGCAGCCGTTCGGTGCTGGGCCAGTGGTTCCTGGCCGATTGCCGCCAGCAACTGCCGGCCTTGAGCCTGGCATTGATGGCGTTGCTGTTGGCCCTGGCGGCGAACATCGGTGCAGGCTCGATGACCTCGGGTTTTCGCAGCACGTTCAACAATTGGCTGGAACAGCGCCTTACCGCCGAGCTGTACCTCAACCCGCAAAATCCGGCCCAGGCGCAGCACCTGCAGGCGTGGCTGGCGCAACAACCGCTGGTGCGTGCGGTACTGCCCAGCTGGCAGGTCGCGGTGCAACTGCAAGGCTGGCCGGCGGAGGTGTTTGGCGTGGTCGACGACCCCACCTATCGCCAGCACTGGCCGTTGCTGGAGGCAGCGAGTACGCCCTGGGACCGCTTGCTGCAGGACGACAGCGTGATGCTCAGCGAGCAATTGGCGCGGCGCTTGAACGTCCGGCTGGGCGACACGGTACAAGTCCCCACGCCCCAAGGCCTATGGGCGCCGGAAATCGTCGGAATCTACGCCGATTACGGCAACCCCAAGGGCCATCTGCTGGTCAACGCCAAGCACTTGTTGGCGCATTGGCCGAGCCTGTCACCGGTGCGTTTCAACTTGCGCGTGGCGCCCCAGGACGTGCAGCCGCTGATACATGAAGTGCAGCGTGAATTCGCCCTGGAAGACAGCCGCATCGTCGATCAACAACAACTCAAGGGCTGGTCCAGCCAGGTCTTCGAACGCACCTTCGCCGCCACCGCCGCGTTGAACAGCCTGACCCTTGGCGTGGCCGGTGTGGCGCTGTTCATCAGCCTGCTGACCCAGAGTCAGAGCCGCCTCGGCCAACTCGCGCCGCTGTGGGCATTGGGGGTGACGCGGCGCCAACTGATGCTGCTCAACCTCGGCCAGACCTGGCTGCTGGCGGTACTCACCCTGGTGCTGGCGTTGCCGTTGGGGCTGCTGCTGGCGTGGTGCCTGGATGCGGTGATCAACGTACAAGCCTTTGGCTGGCGCCTGCCGTTGCAGGTGTTCCCGTGGCAGCTGGCGCAATTGATGGGGCTGGCGATGCTTGCGACCTTGCTCGCCTCGGCCTGGCCGTTGTGGCAGCTGTATCGCAGCCGCCCGGCGGATTTGTTGAGGACCTTTGCCCATGAAGATTAAAGCGTTGGGGTGGGCGGTGTTGCTGCTGCTGAGCGCCTGCGACCAGGCGCCGGCGCCCCAGGAGAGCTTTGCTGGCCTGGGCAGCGACGCGGCAGACTTCGTCCAAGTGGTGCCCGGCAAAGTCTTCAGCTTCCCCGAGGACCACGGCCCCCATCCGGGCTTTCGCATTGAATGGTGGTACGTCACCGCCAACCTCAAGGACGCCCAGGGCAATGCCTTCGGCGTGCAATGGACGCTGTTTCGCAATGCCGTGAAAGCGGGGCCGACACAAGCGGGCTGGCGCGACCCCACGATCTGGCTCGGCCATGCCGCCGTCACCTCCGCCACCCGGCACTCCGCCGCCGAGCGCTTCGCCCGGGGTGGCGTCGGCCAGGCCGGGGCGCAGGCGCAGCCCTTCAACGCCTGGATCGACGACTGGACCTTCGCCACCCGCGCCGGCGCCGCCAACCCGTTGGCCGCCATGCAACTCAAGGCCCGTGGCGCGCAGTTCGCCTACGACCTGCAGCTGACCTCCAGCCGCCCGCTGGTGCTGCAGGGCGACAACGGCTACAGCCGCAAATCCGACCAGGGCCAGGCGTCCTACTACTACAGCCAGCCGTTCTTCAACGCCAACGGCAGCCTCAGCATCGACGGCCAGACCTACCAAGTCAGCGGCCCTGCCTGGCTCGACCGTGAATGGAGCAGCCAGCCACTGGCCGCGAACCAGACCGGCTGGGACTGGTTCTCCCTGCACCTGGACCGAGGCGAACACCTGATGCTGTTTCGCGTGCGGCAGAAGGACGGTGGCGGCTACCTCACCGGCACCTGGATCGATGCGCAAGGCCGTACCGAGACCTTGCACAACGCCGATATCCAACTGGCGCCGCTGACCAGCACCCAGATCGACGGGCGCAGTATCCCCACGCGCTGGTCGCTGAAAATTCCCGGCAAACACCTGGATATCACTACCGAAGCCGTCAACCCGAAAGCGTGGATGAACCTGGGGATTCCCTACTGGGAAGGGCCGGTGAAGTTCGACGGTGGAGTAGGGTATTTGGAGATGACCGGGTACTAGGATTTTTCATCGGGCTTGCTCCGACATGTCCGACAAAAAATTCAGAAAATACTGTACATATAAACAGTGCTGTCCTACAGTCCATCCCAGGTGACCGGATGTCACCGCTCACCTGAGCTTCAATTTTTTAACTATGGATGGATAAAAAAATGAAATCGAAAAAAGCCCTTATGCTAAGTGCTGCCGTGATGGCCTCCTGCTTCGTCTCGGCCTTCTCCCTCGCTGATCAAGCGCCTCGGACACTCAGTGCCGAAGCGGTCAAGCAGGCCGCGAACAAAGCGCTCAAGTCCGGCGGCAAGCTGGACGCCTCGCAGGTCTCGCCGCAACTCAAAAAGAAACTGTCGGTGGCCAAGTCCGGCCAATCCAAGGCAGTGACCAAAGCCCCCAAGTCCGCGCCGTTCGACAGCGTGGTCGGTGAGCTGAAGAAACCGGCGCAAAGCGAGCTGAAAAACGCGGCGGTTGCAGCGTTTGAGCCGCTGTTCCCAACCCTGGATATCAACACGCTCTACACCGTCGATGGAGTGCAGGCCGGTAACGAATTTGCCTACCACTTCAACCTGCCGCAGAACGCGCGGGTGCAGGTGCAACTGGTCAACCAGAGCGCAGGCGCGGATATGGCGCTGACCCTGTTTCAGGACGACGGCCAGGGCAATCTGAGTGTGGTAGGGACTTCGGATGCCGCGGGCAATGCCGATGAATACCTCAACGGCGTACTGCCGGCCGGTGATTATTACTGGTACATGGTGGCTAATGTCGCCGATAACGCGCAGTTCAGTTTCGGCGTGGCGGTGGACAGCAACGTCGACGCGTTTGAGCCCAACGACAGCGCGCAAACCGCGTTCGTCTTGCCGGACTCGATGAACAAGCTCAGCGGTAACCTCGACAATGCCGGCGACGTGGATTATTTCGACTTCAAGGCGGTCCGTGGCCAAAGCGTGAGCATGTACCTGGCGGGCGACGAGAACGGCAGCCGTGAGCAGTGGATCTTCGATCGCTTCGATGGTGCCAATTGGATCACCGTGCCGGCGGGTTCCACCTCGACCTACCCGAGCGTCGCGCCGGGCACTACGGTGAAGGTGCGTGTGCGGGCCAACCCGGCGGTGGCGCAGGACCCAAGCAAGTATTACCAGTTGAGCCTGGGTTCCACGCCGAGCCTGAAGACGTTTGATGTGAAGGGTGACAACATCGTGCGGGTGCCGGTCAGCGAGGCTCCGCTGGCCACCCAAACCGCACGGCAATTGAATTGGTCCACCCAGTGGTCTGACTCCACCGGCGCGCCGTTGCTGGGCGTCACCCCGGTGCTGCGCGTGGACAACCACTTCGTTGACCTGAACTTCCACTGGGTCGACTACCCGGCGACCACCAACAGCGCCGGTGCGTCCACGGCCACGGCCA
Source organism: Pseudomonas sp. R11-23-07 (assembly GCF_003852295.1). Taxonomy (NCBI): domain Bacteria; kingdom Pseudomonadati; phylum Pseudomonadota; class Gammaproteobacteria; order Pseudomonadales; family Pseudomonadaceae; genus Pseudomonas; species Pseudomonas sp. R11-23-07. Next base: position 3,498,509 of record NZ_CP027761.1, on the reverse strand, counting down.
ATATCGGCACCTGCTTCGGTGATTACACCACGGTGATCAACGACAGCAGCACCGGTGTGCCGTACCGGTGGAGAACCACCTACAACGAGGGTGGCTGGCGCATCGAACTGGCCGAGTTCCCCGGCGTGGGCGTCGGCGGTGATAGCAAGCCATACGTCAGCCTGGGGCATATCTGCACCCAGACCATCATCCCTTGACAGCGTGATGTGAAACAGAAGGGGCAGCCTCCAGAGGCTGTCCCTTTTTTTGCTTCGTGTGTATAGATCGTTCCCACGCTCCCGCGTGGGAATGCAGCCCGTGACGCTCTGCGTCACCTGTGCGCGGTAGCCGAAACGTGCAGCGGTTGGCGCGACGCGGAGCGTCGCAGAAGGCATTCCCACGCAGAGCGTGGGAACGATCAGCTCCCTCCCACATTTGAATCAAGACTGATCAACGGCCCCTTGCGCGGGCCTCATTTACTTGCTAGCTTCTCGCAAAATGTTAACGATAACATTTGCTCTAAAAATAAAAACAAAACAGAGACCCACGCCATGAAAATGCTCCCGAAAACCCTGTGTTTACTGGCTGCCAGCATCACCCTGGGCAGCGTTTCCGCCGTTTTTGCCGACGTCGCCAAACCGATCCGCATCGGCGCTTCGTTCCAGGAAATCAACAATCCTTATTTCGTCACCATGAAAAACGCCCTGGAAGAAGCTGGCGCGAGCATTGGTGCGACACTGATCATCACCGACGCCCGCCATGACGTGTCCAAGCAAGTCAGCGATGTCGAAGACATGCTGCAAAAAGGCATCGATATCCTGCTGATCAACCCGACCGACTCGGTGGGCGTGCAATCGGCGGTCAAGTCCGCCCATGCCGCCGGTGTGGTCGTGGTGGCGGTGGACGCCCAGGCCGATGGCCCGCTGGATTCCTTCGTCGGCTCGAAAAACTACGACGCCGGTTTCCAGGCCTGCGAATACCTGGCCAAAAATATCGGTGACAAAGGCAACATCGCCATCCTCGACGGCATCGCCGTGGTGCCGATCCTGGAACGTGTGCGCGGTTGCAAGGAGGCGGCGGCCAAGCACCCGCAGATCAAGATTGTCAGCATCCAGAACGGCAAGCAGGAACGTGACCAGGCGCTGACCGTCACCGAAAACATGTTGCAGGCCCAGCCCACCCTCAAGGGCATTTTCAGCGTGAACGACAATGGCTCCCTCGGTGCGCTGTCGGCCATCGAAGCCAGCGGCCTGGATGTGAAGCTGGTCAGCGTCGACGGCGCGCCGGAAGCGATCAAGGCGATCCAGAAACCCGGCAGCAAGTTCATCGCCACCTCGGCCCAATACCCCCGCGACCAGATCCGCCTTGCCTTGGGCATTGCCCTGGCCCGGAAGTGGGGCGCGCAAGTGCCCGCCACGCTGCCGGTGGACATCACCTTGATCGACCAGGCCAAGGCCAAGGACTTCAGCTGGTAAATCGCCCGCGCCCCACGCCCGCCGTGGGGCTCGGGTTGTCCTTCTGAATGCGAGGTCGGCGGTATGAGCAGTCTTCTGAAGCTGGAAAACATCTGTAAGCGTTACCCGGGGGTGCAAGCCCTCACGTCCATCAACCTGCAAGTGGAGCGCGGCGAAATCCACGCGTTGCTCGGGGAAAATGGCGCGGGCAAATCCACCCTGATGAAAATCCTCGGCGGTGTCGAGCATCAGGACGAAGGGCAGATCCTGATCGACGGCCAGGCCCGGCAATTTGCGACCTACCGGGACGCGATTGCCGCCGGCATCGGCATCGTGTTCCAGGAGTTCAGCCTGATTCCCTACCTCACGGCCGTGGAAAACATCTTTCTCGGCCATGAGCTGAGCAACCGCTTCGGCCTGTTGCGCAAGCGCGACATGCGTGAGGCCTGCGAAGCGCTGTTCAAGCGCCTGGGTGTGTCGATCAACCTTGATTGCGCGGTCAAGCACCTGAGCGTGGCCGAGCAGCAGTTTGTCGAAATCGCCAAGGCCCTGGCCCTGGACGCGCGCTTGCTGGTGCTCGATGAGCCCACCGCGACGCTGACCCCCAGCGAAGCCGAGCTGCTGTTCGAGATCATGCGCGAGCTCAAGCGCCAGGGCGTGGCGGTGATCTTTATCTCGCACCATCTGGAGGAGATTTTCCAGGTGTGCGACCGCATCAGCGTGCTGCGCGACGGCGCTAACGTGGGCGTCACCGATGTGGCCGACAGCGACATCGACCGCTTGGTCGAAATGATGGTCGGCCGCCGCCTGGCCTGCAGTTTCCCGCCCAAGCCCACCACTGCACGCGGGCCTTTGCTGCTGGAGGTCAAGGACATCCAGCTGGTGCGCAACGGCCCGCACAACCGCTTCAACCTGCACCAGGGTGAGATCCTCGGCTTTGCCGGCCTCGTCGGTTCGGGCCGTACCGAGCTGGCCCTGGGCATGATGGGCGCGCTGCCCTCGGTGAGCAAAGACGTATGGCTGCGCGGCGCAAAGGTCAGCCTCGACGACCCGGCCCAGGCACTTGCCCATGGCATCGGCCTGCTGCCGGAGAGCCGCAAGAGCGAAGGGCTGATCACTGACTTCAGCATTCGCGAAAATATCTCGCTGAATAACCTGCCCAAATACCAGAACGCCACGGGCCTGATCGACAAGGCCAGGGAATGCGCCAGCGTCGAAGCCCTGATGCGCCAGCTGTCGATCAAGGCGCCCAGCGCGGAAAGCCGAGTGTTCAACCTCAGCGGCGGCAACCAGCAGAAAGTCGTGATCGCCCGCTGGATCAACCACCACTGCGACGTGCTGGTGTTCGACGAACCCACCCGTGGCATCGATGTGGGGGCCAAGGCGCAGATCTACGCGCTGATGCGCAGCCTGACCGAACAGGGCTACGCGATCATCATGATTTCCTCCGAACTGCCGGAAGTCATCGGCATGTGCGACCGCGTCGCGGTGTTCCACAAGGGCGCGATCGTCAAGGTGCTGGAAGCGTCCGCCGTCAATCCTCAAGAGGTCATGCGCCATGCAACAGGGGGCTCCAGTGAATACGTCCATTAACCTTGCAGGCAGCGGCCGGTTGCGCCTGAACCTGGCGCGGCTGCTGCGCTCGCCGGCGTTTTATCCCTTCGTCGGGCTGGTGGTGGTGACCCTGGTGATGATCCTGGCCAGCGACACCTTTCTCACCGCCAGCAACCTGTCGAACATCGCCCGCCAGGTGTCGATCAACGCGATTATCGCGGTGGGCATGACCTGCGTGATTCTCACCGGCGGCATCGATCTGTCGGTGGGGCCGGTGATGGCGTTGTCCGGCACGCTCACGGCCGGCTTGATGGTCGCGGGTGTGCCGCCGGGCCTGGCCATCGGCGCCGGGATGCTGGTGGGTGTGGCGTTCGGCATCGGCAACGGCCTGTTCGTGGCCTACCTGCATATGCCGCCGATCATCGTGACCCTGGCGACCATGGGCATCGCCCGTGGGTTCGGGCTGATGTACACCGACGGCTACCCGATTTCCGGGCTGCCGGAGTGGTTCGCCTTCTTCGGCCGCGCCAGCGTGTGGGGCATCCAGGTGCCGATCCTGATCATGCTGCTCACCTACCTGGCGGCTTATGTGCTGCTGCAGCACACACGCATCGGTCGCTACATCTACGCCATCGGCGGCAATGAAGAGGCGGTGCGCTTGTCCGGGGTGCGGGCGGCGCGCTTCAAGTTGCTGGTGTACGGCATCAGCGGCCTCACCGCCGCGATTGCCGGGCTGGTGCTGACGTCGCGCTTGATGAGCGGCCAGCCGAATGCCGGCGTGTCGTTCGAGCTGGACGCGATTGCCGCCGTGGTACTGGGCGGTGCATCAATTGCCGGAGGGCGTGGGGTGATCGTCGGCACGTTGCTGGGCGCGATGCTGCTCGGCGTTTTGAACAACGGCCTGAACATGCTTGGCGTCTCGCCTTACGTGCAGAGCGTGATCAAGGGCGCAATCATTTTGCTGGCGATCTTTATCAGCCGTCAGCGCCATCGATAAACACTGATCAACACAGGACGAACACCATGGACAAGCACACCGAGATGCAAGCCGTCGTCTGCCACGGCCCCAAAGACTACCGCCTGGAGCGCATCGGCAAACCCCAGGCGCGCGCCAATGAACTGGTGATCCGTATCGCCGCGTGCGGTATCTGCGCCAGCGACTGCAAGTGCCATTCCGGCGCGGCGATGTTCTGGGGCGGCGACAACCCCTGGGTCAAGGCGCCGGTGGTGCCGGGCCACGAGTTTTTTGGCTATGTGGTGGAGGCGGGCGAGGGCGCCGAGGAACACTTCGAAGTGGCGGTGGGTGACAAGGTGATCGCCGAGCAGATCGTGCCGTGCGCCAAGTGCCGTTTCTGCAAGTCGGGCAAATACTGGATGTGCGAAGTGCACAACATCTTCGGCTTCCAGCGTGAAGTCGCCGAGGGCGGCATGGCGCAGTACATGCGCATTCCCAAGACCGCCATCGTGCACCGGATTCCCGAGTCGGTGTCCCTGGAAGACTCGGCGCTGGTCGAGCCGATGGCCTGCTCGATCCACACGGTCAACCGTGGCGATATCCAGCTCGATGACGTGGTGGTGATTGCCGGCGCCGGTACCCTGGGCCTGTGCATGGTGCAGGTGGCGGCGCTGAAGACGCCGAAAAAACTGGTGGTGATCGACATGGTCGACGAGCGCCTGGCGTTGGCGAAGAAGTTCGGTGCCGATGTGGTGATCAATCCGTCCCGCGACAACGCCCGCGAGATCATCAACGGCCTTACTGATAAATACGGCTGCGACGTGTACATCGAGACCACCGGCGTACCGGCCGGCGTCACCCAGGGCCTGGACCTGATCCGCAAGCTCGGGCGTTTCGTCGAGTTCAGCGTGTTCGGCGCCGAGACCAGCGTGGACTGGTCGATCATCGGCGACCGCAAGGAGCTGGACGTGCGCGGCGCCCACCTCGGCCCGTATTGCTACCCGATCGCCATCGACCTGTTCGAGCGCGGCCTGGTCACCTCCCAGGGCATCGTGACCCATGACTTCCCGCTGGATGACTTTGCCGAAGCCTTCGAGCTGGCCAATTCCACGAAGTCGATCAAGGTCTTGTTGAAGCCGGTGCTCTGACCATGGACTACGTGATCGGGGTCGACATCGGAACCCAGAGCACCAAGGCGCTGCTGGTGGATGCCCACGGCACGCTCATCGCCCAGCACAGCCAGGGGTATCGCGTGGATACCCCGAAAGTGCGCTGGGCCGAACAATGGCCGCAGGTCTGGTTGGCGGCGGTCGAGGCGTGCGTGGCGCAGTGCATGGTCAAGGCCGGTGTGGAGCAGGCGCAGGTCAAGGCGCTGTGCATCAGCAGCCTGTATGGCGGTTCGGGGATTGCGGTGGATGCGCAGATCACCCCGTTGCACCCGTGCCTGATCTGGATGGACCGGCGCGCTGGCGAGCAGGTGCAGTGGGTGCGTGAGCACATGGACCTGGAGCGGCTGTTCGCGATCACCGGGAATTCGGTGGACAGTTACTACGGCTTCACCAAGATGCTCTGGCTCAAGCAGTATCGGCCTGAGGTGTGGGCCAAAACGCGCTACCTGCTGCCGCCCAACAGCTACATCAACTGGTGCCTGACTGGCGCGCTGGCGGTGGACCACAGCAGCGCCGGCAATATCGGCGGTGTCTACGATGTGGCTGCGCGCAGTTGGTCGGGCGAGATGCTCGACGCGCTGGGCATCGCGCAATCGATGATGCCCGAGCGGTTGGTGTATTCCGGTGAAGTGGTGGGCGGTCTGCTGGAAGACTGGGCCGACCGCCTGGGCTTGCAGGCAGGCACGCCGGTGCTCGCCGGTGGCGTGGATGCGGCCATGGCGACCCTGGCCGCAGGCGTCACCCAACCGGGCAACCATGTGGCGATGATCGGCACCAGCATGTGTTGGGGATACCTCAACCAGCAGGTCGACGCGCACCACGGGTTGGTGAGCATGCCCCATGTCTATAACGGCCATCGCGACCTGTACATCTTCGGCGGCGCGATCACCGCCGGGGCGTCGGTCAGCTGGTTTCGCGAGCAGTTCTGCCAGGCCGAGGAGCAACGCGCCCAGGCCACCGGCCAGGACAGCCTCGCGCTGCTGGAACAGGGCGCGATGACGATCCCGGCGGGCAGCGAGGGCCTGTTGTTCCTGCCGTACCTGATGGGGGAGCGCAGCCCGGTATGGGATGACCGCGCCAGTGGCAGTTTTGTCGGGCTGAACCTGTATCACACGCGCCTGCACCTGTACCGCGCCGTGCTCGAAGGGGTGAGTTTTGCCCTGCGCCACAACATCGAAGCCGGCACCCAGGGCGCGCATTCCCTTGACCCGCGTTTGATCGTGGTGGGCGGTGCGAGCCATTCGGATCTGTGGATGCAGATCATCGCGGATGTGACGCGCTACCCGGTGTACACCATTGTCCAGGAAGTCGAAGCAGCGCTCGGGGCCGCATTGTTGGCGGCGCATACGGTGGGGATGGTCAGTGATGGGCAGATGGATAAGGGCTGGGTGCAGTTGACGCTGCGCGCACAGCCCAAGCGCGAGAACGTCGCGATCTACGACCAGGCGTTTTCCGAATATCTGAAGCTCTACCCAGCCCTGAAACCGATCATGCACAACCTGCAAGCTACCTGAGCCAACACCGCCCAAAAATGTGGGAGGGGGCTTGCTCCCGATAGCGGTGGGTCAGTCACAGCAGCAGTGGCTGACACACCCTCATCGGGAGCAAGCCCCCTCCCACAGGGGATCTTCGTTGTTTTCGGAATTTCATTTATGCAGGCCAGCTTTGCACCTCGGCCCCACCTGATTCAACACCATCCAAATGTGGGAGGGGGCTTGCCCCCGATGGCGGTGGGTCAGTCACAGCTGCATTGGCTGACACGCCCTCATCGGGAGCAAGCCCCCTCCCACAGGGGTTCTTCATTATTTTGGGAATTCATTTATGCAGGCCAGCTTTGACTTCACCCGTCACCGCATCCTCGTCACCGGCGCCAGCAGTGGCATCGGTCGCGAGATCGCCCGGCAGCTCATCCTCAGCGGCGCTGAAGTATTCGCCCTGGGCCGCGATGCTCAAGCTTTGGCCGAATTAGGCTGCCATACCCTGAGCCTGGATATCGCCGACAGCGCGGCCCTCGATAAAGCATTGCAAGACTTGCCGCCCCTGCACGGCCTGGTCAACTGCGCCGGCATTTCACGCCTGGAGCCCGCCGTTTCCATCAGCGCTGCGGCCTTCGACCAGGTGATGAACGTCAACGCCCGCGCCGCTGCGCAGGTGGCCAGCCGTGTCGCGGCGAGGATGATCGAGGCGAGCATCGCCGGCAGTATCGTCAACGTGTCCAGCCAGGCCTCGCTGGTGGCCTTGGATGATCACCTCGGCTACTGCGCCTCCAAGGCCGCGCTGGATGCGATCACCCGCGTGCAATGCGCTGAATGGGGCCGCTTCGGCATTCGCGTCAACAGCGTCAACCCCACCGTCACGCTCACGCCGATGGCGACCATGGCCTGGTCGGATCCGGCCAAGCGCGATCCGGCGCTGGCCGCGATTCCCCTCGGCCGGTTTGCGCAAACCGTGGAAGTGGCGTTGCCCGTGCTGTTCCTGCTCAGCGATGCCGCCAGCATGATCAGCGGCGTGAGCCTGCCCATCGATGGCGGCTATACCAGCCGCTAGCCGTTCTCCAGCTGCCCGGCGATAACCACCTTGTCCCGGGGTTTGTGCGGGTCTTGCAGGCGATCGAGCAGCAGGCGCACCGCGCTGCTGCCAGCCAGGGATGCGTCGTGGGCCACACAGGCGATGGGCACACCGAAAATGTCGGCGAAGGGCAGGCGGTCGATGCCGCAGATGGTCAGGCTGTCATGGGCGATGTTGTGCATGCGCAACGCGCGCAGGGCGCCGAGGGTGATCAACTGGTTGAAACCCATGATCGCGTCCGGCGCCGAGTGCGCGGCGAGGTAGTCGAGGGTGTGCAGGTAAGCCGGCATCAACGTGTAGTCCCCGGCCTGCACTTCGACCTGCACCTGGGGATGTTCGGCGAGCACTTCGCGCAGGCCCTTGAGGCGTTCCACGGTGATGCGCGAGTGCTCGGGGCCGGTCAGCACCAGCAGGCGCTCAAGGTTCGGGGTTTGGCGCAACAGATACTGCGCGGCCTGGATGCCGCTGTGGTAGTTGTCGAGCACCACGCGGCTGAATGGGCTGTCATGCAGCGTGCGGTCAAGCAGCACCACCGGTGTCTTGCCGTTGCCCAGGCGCTCGAGATAGTCGGGCTGGTAACTTGGCTCATCGGAGACCGGCGACAGGATGATCCCCGCCACGCGATACCCCAGCAGGGTATCGACGGCCTTGCTTTCCAGTTCTTCCAGCTCATCGGTGTCCACCAGCATGATGGTGTAGCCGTGTTTTTTCGCTTCGCGGGAAATCGCCTTGATCATCTCGCTGTAGAACGGGTTGTCTACGGATGCGGTGATCACACCGATGATCAGGCTCTCACTGCGCTTGAGCCCGCGCGCGAAGGCGTTGGGCACGTAGTCGAGCTCGCGCGCCACTTCCAGAATGCGCGCCAGGGTGGCGGGTTTGACCAGGTCAGGTTTGCTCAGCGCCCGGGACACGGTGATGGTGGTCATGCCCACCCGTTTGGCGATGTCGCTGATGGTGACGGACTTTTTCTTGTTCATCGGTAAGGCTGCGAGAGGAAACACCCGCAGGCTAGCATGGGCGCAGGGGCAGGGTGATTCAAATCAGCGGGTCCCAGCGTTGGGACCAGTCACCTTCGGCCTTGACCACCTCGCGCAACAGCGTCAACGCCTGCTGCAGCACCGCCGAGTCCCGGGCCCGCGAGTACACCAAATAGGTCGGGAAACTGAACTCCGGCGCCTTGGCCACGCGCTGCATCACGCCGCTGTCCAGGTAGCTCTGCACCACCCGCGTGCGGAAGTACCCGGCGCCGCCGTTCTCGAGGATGTACTGCAACGCCAGCGGCCCCAGGTTGAAACTCACCGCCGCGCGCGCCCGGTCGGGCAGGGCGGCGTCGTGCTGCTGGCGAAAGCCTGGGCCCCAATCGATATACACGTAGGGCTCGGGCTTGCTCGCCAGTTGCACCAGGATCAGTTTTTCTTCCAGCACCTGCTCCACCTGCAAGCCCGGCCAGTACTGCGGCTGGAACACCAGCGCGGCGTCGAGCACGCCCAGTTCCAACTGGCGCAACAGGTACTCGCCTTCACGCACTTCAGTGCGCAACGCGTGCCCCGGTATCCGCTCGCGCAGCGCCTTGGCCCAGCCGAGCATCAACGGGTTGCACAGGCTGACTTCGCCGCCGATATGCAGCACATTGCGATAGCCATCGGGCAACGGCAGGTCACGGCGTGCCGCTTCCCAGGTTTGCAGCAACTGGTTGGCGTACACCACGAAGGCCTCGCCATCGGCGGTCAGCCTGGCCCCGGCGCGATTGCGCACGAACAGCGTACTGCCCAACTGGTTTTCCAGGTTTTTCACCCGTGCGGTGATGGCGGTCTGGGTGACGTGCAGTTTCTCCGCCGCCGCGGCCAGGCTGCCGCAGCGGGTGATTTCGAGGAAGGTGCGTGCCAGTTCGATGTCCATGAAGCCCCCCGGAAATGAATGGAGGGCATTGTAGTGGAATGCGGTCAAAACTGTGGGAGGGGGCTTGCTCCCGATGGCGGTGGGTCAGCTAGGGATGTAGTGGCTGACACACCGCCATCGGGAGCAAGCCCCCTCCCACATTGGATCTACAGTGTTCCGGTGATTGGGGCTTGCAGGTGTTGGGTGGGGAATGCCTTGGCGTAGGCGTGGCACACCCTCAACACCTGCTCATCGGCAAACCGCGCGCCCACCACGTGCAACCCCACCGGCAGCCCATTCGCCGCCAGCCCGCACGGCACCGACGCGGCCGGTTGCTGGGTGAGGTTGAAGGGGTAGGTGAACGGCGTCCACTGCGTCCATTCCTCCAGGCCCGAACCCGGCGGGACGGTATGCCCGGCCTCGAACGCGGTGATCGGCATCATTGGTGACACCAGCACGTCGTAGTGCTCATGGAACGCCGCCATCCGCGCGACCAGCGCCGCACGGGCTTCCAGGGCCGCATTGAAATCATCCAGGCTCAAGCGTTCGCCTCGTTGCGCAATGCGCAGCAAACCGGGATCGAGCAGTTGCTTGTGTGCCTCGCTCATGCTGCGAGTCAGGCGCGCGGCGCCGGCGGCCCACAAGGTGCTGAACACCTCCAACGGGTCGCTGAAGCCGGGGTCGATCTGTTCGACATGGGCGCCCAACTGCACCAGGCCATCGACCGCTGCGGCGACCACCCTGGCCACCTGCGGGTCCACATCCACGTAACCAAAGGTGGGGCTGTAGGCGATGCGCAATCCCTTCAGGTCGTTACCTGGCGTCAGCCACGGCGTGGTCCTTGGCGCACCGATCAGCCCGTCCCGCACGTCCGGCTGCGCCACGGCCTGCAGCATCAGCACGCTGTCTTCCACGGTGCGCGTCATCGGGCCCAAGTGCGACAGGATCGTCATCGAGCTTGCCGGCCATTGCGGCACATAGCCAAAGGTCGGCTTGATGCCGAAGGTGCCGGTGAACGCACAGGGAATCCGGATCGAGCCGCCCGCGTCGCTGCCCTGGTGCAGCACGCCGAGGTTCAGCGCAGCCGCCGCCCCGGCGCCACCGGACGAACCGCCTGCCGTGGTGCGGGTGTCCCAGGGGTTGCGCGTGATGCCGTACAGCGGGTTGTCGGTGACGCCTTTCCAGCCGAACTCCGGGGTGGTGGTTTTGCCCAGCAGCACCGCGCCGGCCTTGCGCATGAAGGCGGTGAAGGGCGCATCGACGTCCCACGGCCCTTCGGCGGACGTGGTGCGCGAACCCTTGCGGGTGGGCATGCCCATCGTCAAGGTCAAATCCTTGATCGAGGCCGGCACGCCATCCAGCGCGCCGCAGGGCTGGCCTTTGAGCCAGCGTTGCTCGGCGGCGCGTGCCGCATTCAACGCACCTTGCGGGTCCACATGGCAGTAGGCATTCACCAGCGGGTTATAGCGCTCGATACGCAACAGCGCATCCTCGGTGACCTCCACCGGCGACAGGGTCTTGTCGCGAAAATGCTGCAGCAGTTGCACCGCCGTCAGTTGGCCTATTTCGCTCATGGCTGGGCTCCCTGTGCGGCATTGACCATGGCGCGCAGCAATACCGCGCAACCCGCCGCCAGGTCATCCGGCGCGGCGTTTTCGATTTCGTTATGGCTGATGCCGCCTTCACACGGCACAAAGATCATCCCGGCCGGGCCCAGTTCGGCGACGAAGATCGCGTCATGCCCGGCGCCGCTGACGATATCCATATGGCTCAAGCCCAAGGCCTTCGCGCCGTCGCGCACGGCGTTCACGCAGGTGGGGTTGAAGTCCAGGGGCGGGAAGTCGGCGGTGGGGGTCAGTTCGAACGTCAAGCCGTGCCGGGCGGCGCTGGCTTCGATCACGCCGCGCACTTCGTCGACCATGGCGTGCAACTTGTCCGCATGCAGGTGGCGCAGGTCGAGGGTCATGTGCACCTGGCCGGGAATCACATTGCGTGAGCCGGGGTGCAGGCTCAGGCAACCGACGGTGCCGCAGGCGTGAGGCTGCTGCTGATGGGCGATGCGGTTGACCGCGCTGACCACCTCGGCGGCTCCCACCAGGGCGTCCTTGCGCAGGTGCATCGGCGTCGGCCCGGCATGGGCTTCGACACCGGTAAGGGTGAGGTCGAACCATTTCTGGCCCAGGCAGCCCATCACCACGCCGATGGTGGTGGCCTGGTCCTCCAGCACCGGGCCCTGTTCGATATGCGCCTCGAAATACGCGCCCACCGGATGGCCCAGCACAGGGCGGGAGCCGGCATAACCGATGCGCTGCAACTCTGCGCCCACCGACAGGCCATGTTCGTCCTGTTTGTCGAGGGTGTCCTGCAGGTCGAACTTACCGGCGAATACCCCGGAGCCCATCATGCACGGCGGGAAGCGCGAGCCTTCTTCGTTGGTCCACACCACCACTTCGATGGGCGCTTCGGTTTCGATTTGCAGGTCGTTCAGGGTGCGGATCACTTCCAGGCCGGCCATTACCCCGTAGCAGCCATCGAACTTGCCGCCGGTGGGCTGGGTGTCGATGTGGCTGCCGGTCATCACCGGGGGCAGGGCGGGATTGCGCCCGGCGCGGCGGGCAAAGATATTGCCGATGGCATCCACGCTGACGCTGCACCCGGCGGCTTCGCACCACTGCACGAACAGGTCACGGGCCTGGCGGTCCAGGTCGGTCAGGGCCAGGCGGCACACGCCGCCTTTGGCCGTGGCGCCAAGCCGGGCCAGGTCCATCAAGGATTGCCACAGGCGGTCGCGATCGATCAGCGGGGCGTTGCTGGTTAGCGGTTGCGCAAAGCTGTTCATGGGCATTCTCCGGTCAGGCACTCAGGGCCAGGTAACGATTCTTGATGGTCGGGTCGGCGCGAAAATCTGCAGCGCTGCCTTCGTACACCACGCGGCCCTGTTCGAGTACGTAATGGCGGTCGGCGAGCTTGTCGCAGACCATCAGGTTCTGTTCCACCAGCAGCACGGGCAGGCCGTCGTCCTTGACCTTGCGCAGGATCTTCACCAGTTCGTCGACGATCACCGGGGCCAGGCCTTCGGTAGGTTCATCGAGGATCAGCAGCTTGGGATCGTTGAGCAGCGCGCGGGCAATGGCGAGCATCTGCTGCTCGCCGCCGGAGAGTGCATGGCCGGCGTTCTTGCGCCGCTCCTTGAGGCGCGGGAACATGCCGTACACATCCTCCAGCTGCCAGCGGCTGGTCTTGCGGGCGGCGATGCGCAGGTTTTCCTCGACGCTGAGCAGGCGGAAAATCCCACGGTTCTCCGGCACCAGCGCCAGTCCCTGGCGCGCGATTTGAAAAATCTTCTGGCCCACCAGCGCCTGCCCGTTGAAGTGAATCTGGCCCTGGCGCGGGCAGATGATGCCCAGGATGCTGCGCAATGTCGTGGTCTTGCCGGCGCCGTTACGGCCCAGCAGCGTCACCAGTTCGCCGGGGTTGACGGTCAATGACACGCCTTCGAGCACGTGGCTTTTGTCGTAGTAGGAATGGATATTCTCGACGATCAGCATCAGGCAGCCTCCCCAAGATAAGCACTGCGCACGCGTTCATCGGCGCGCACGAATTCCGGCGTGCCTTCCACCAGGATCTGCCCGTGGCTCATCACGGTGATGCGTTGGCTGATGGACATGACGATGCTCATGTTGTGTTCGATCAGCAGCACCGTGTGGTCGCGGCCCAGATCGCTGATCAGTTGGGTCATGATCGGAATGTCATCGATGCCCATGCCCGAGGTGGGCTCGTCGAGCATCAACAGTTTGGGCCTGGAGCAGATCGACATGCCCACTTCCAGCACCCGCTGCTGGCCGTGGGACAACTCGCCGGCCAGGGTGTCGGCACGGGCGGTGAGTTGCAGGCGCTCGAGCACCTGGTCGGCCATCTCCAGGTGTTCGCGTTTGCTGTCCACGCGGCGCCAGAAATTCAGGGCGCGCGCCCCGTCACGGCCCTGGGCGGCCAGGCGCAGGTTTTCGCGCACGCTGAGGTTCTGGAACAGGCTGGTGAGCTGGAACGAACGCGCCATGCCCAGGCCGACGCGGGCGTGGGCCGGTTTGCGCATCAGGTTCCTGCCGTCGAAGTGGATCGCACCGGCAGTGGCCTGGCGCTCACCGGTGAGGCAGTGGAACAGGCTGGTCTTGCCCGCGCCGTTGGGGCCGATGATGGTGTGGATGGTGCCGGCCTCGACCTTGAGGTTGACGCCATTGACTGCATGGAAGGCGCCGTAGGCCAGTTCCAGGTCTTGGGTTTGCAGCAGGATGCTCATAGCACTTCCTCCTTGGTGACGACGCCGGGCTTGCGACTGGCGCGTACTTTTTCGTACAGCGCGGCCAACCCGCCCCACAGACCGCCGCGCATGAAGATCACCACCAGGATCAGAATCACCCCCAGCAGCATCAGCCAGCGCGGCCACAGGTCCGACAGGAAATCCCCCAGCAGCACGATGGAACCGGCACCCAGCAACGAGCCGAACAGCGAGCCGGTGCCGCCGACGATGGTCATGATCAGGATGTTCTCGGACATCGCCAGGTCGATGTTCGACAGCGGCACAAAGTGCAGCAGCATCGCGTACAGCGCCCCGGCGATGCCGGTGACCGCGCCGGACAACACAAACACCAGGATCTTGAAGTGCCGCGTGTCGTAGCCGATGGCCGAGGCGCGGGTTTCGTTTTCGCGGATCGCCATCAAGGTGCTGCCGAACGGCGAGGCGATAACCCGGCGCGCGCCGATAAAAATCAGCAGGAACAGCGCGGCGACAAAGCCGTAGAAGGCGCGGGCGTCGGCCAGTGACAGCAGCACGCTGTCACCGATACGGATCTCCGGGCGCGGCACGCTGAGCAGGCCGTTGTCGCCGCCGGTCCAGTCGCTCAGGGTGTAGGCGACAAAGTAAGCCATCTGGCTGAACGCCAACGTGAGCATCACGAAGTAGATGCCGGTGCGGCGGATCGCCAGGGCGCCCACCAGCAACGCCAGGAAACCACCGACGACGGCAGCACCCAGCAACGCCGTGAACAGGCCCCATTGCAGGTGGATCATCAGCAACGCCGCGCAATACGCACCGGCACCAAAGAAAATGCCTTGGCCGAACGACAACAGCCCGGTGTAGCCCAGCAACAGGTTGCAGGCCAGGGCGGCCATGGCAAAGATCAGGATTTCGCTGGCCAGGGTCGCCGAAGGCAGTATCAACGGCAGGCCGATCAGCACCGCCACGACCCACAGCAACATGGCGCGCGATTGCGTCTTGGCAAACGGCAGGGGGGTTTTCTCGCTCATGTCAGGCTCTCCCGAACAGGCCGTAGGGGCGTACCAGAATCACCACGGCCATTGCGCCGTAGATCATCAGGCTCGCGCCCTGGGGCCAGAGTGTGGTCATCAGGCTTTGCACCACGCCCACCAGCAAACCGCCGACCAGCGCACCGCTGAACGAACCCATGCCGCCGATCACCACCACCACGAAGGCGATGCCGAGAATCTCCGGGCCCACGAACGGCTGCGCACCGCGCAACGGCGCGAACAGCACACCGGCCATGCCGGCCAGGCCAACGCCGAGGGCGAAGGTCATGGAGAACAGGCGGAAGATATTGGTGCCAAGCAGCGATACGGTTTCGGTGCTCTCACTGCCGGCGCGTACCAGTGCACCGAAGCGCGTGCGTTCCAGCAGCAGCCACAGGCCCAGGCCCACCACCGCGGAAAACACGATGAGGAACAGGCGGTAGTAGGGGTAGACGAAATCGCCCACCACCAGCACGCCCCGCAGCAGTTCCGGCACCGCGACGCTCTTGCCCACCGGGCCCCAGATCATCACGCTGGCTTCCTGGATGATCAACGCGATGCCCAGCGTTACCAGGATCTGGAACATATGCGGCAAGTGATAGATGCGCTGGATCAGCAGGCGCTCGATCACCCACGCCAGCGCGGCCACCACCAGCGGCGCGATCAGCAGCGCCAGCCAGAAGCTGCCGGTGAGGCTGACGGCGGTGTAGCAGATATAGGCGCCCAGCAGGAAGAACGCGCCGTGGGCGAAATTGACGAAGTTGAGCAGGCCGAAAATGATCGTCAGCCCGACCGCGATCAGGAAGTAGATCATTCCCAACCCGAGGCCGTTGAGTATCTGGAACAGGTAAAGATTAAGCATGCGCAAGCCCTCAGCAGGATGCCGGTGCGATAGTCAGAAACTCAGACGAGCGTGCAGCCCGTGGCTTCCACCGGCGGGAAGGACTGGCCGGCGCTGAGCACCTTGGCCAGGTCGTCCTTGTCGGTCATATCGGCGGCGGCCTTGCCTATCAGCAGGTAGTAGTCCTTGATCACCTGATGGTCGCCGGCGCGGATCGATTCCTTGCCGGTCGGGCCTTCATAACTCAGGCCCTGCAGGGCCTTGGCCACGGTCGGCCCGTCGAAGCTGCCGGTAGCGACGATGGTCTCGAGCATCACCTTGGTGCTGATGTAGTCAGCGGCGAGCGGGTAGGTGGGGTTGATGCCGTATTTGGCCTGGGTCAGCTTGACCAGCTCGCGGTTGAGCGGCGTATCGACCTGGTGCCAGTACTGCGCACCGAGGTACACGCCTTCGAGAATATCGCTGCCCAGTTCCTGGAACTGGTCGAGGCCGGCGGACCACACCAGCAGCACCTTCATGCGTTCCTTGATGCCGAAATTCACCGCCTGGCGCAGGGTGTTGGATGACTGGCTGCCGAAGTTGAGCAGCACCAGTACATCGGGCCTGGTGGAGATGGCGTTGGTCAGGTAGCCGGAGAATTCCTGCTCCTGCAAGGAGTGGTAGCTGTTGCCGACGTGTTCCAGGCCGTGTTCCTTGAGTACGTTTTTCGCGCCTTCGAGCAAAGCTTCACCGAACACGTATTGCGGGGTGATGGTGTACCAGCGCTTGGCGTCCGGCAGCAGCTTGATCAGCGGCAGCATGGTTTCGCGGATGGCGCCGTAGGTGGGCACCGACCAGCGAAACGTGGCCTTGTTGCAGTCCTTGCCGGTGACCTCGTCGGCGCCCACCGGGGTCATGAACACGCCGCCGACTTTGTCGACCTCCTTGGCCACTGCCAGGGCCGACGAGGACAGCGTGCAGCCCTGGAAGAACCGCGCGCCGTCCTGCTGAATCGCCTCCTGCACCTTGCGCACCGCCTTGCCGGCATTGCCTTCGGTGTCGATGACCTTGTAGTTCAACGGGCGGCCGAGCACTTGCGGGTGCTGCTCCACCGCCAGGCGCGAACCCATGTCGGCAAACTTGCCATAGCTGGCAAAGGCGCCAGACATGGACTTGAGGCCGTAAAAGGTAAAGGGCTCGGCGGCGAATGCCGCACGCACGCTCAGCGGGAGGCTGAGGGCGGAGGCGAAGGTGAGACTGGCTTTCAATAACGTACGACGCTGCATGGGGTGACTCCCTGGTTTAGTTATTGGCAGGAGCGGCAAGGGCGATACGGTGGAGCAAGGGCCTGTGGGCAGGCTTTTATGGGATAACTCGATTCAGCGGGTGAACTCGGTCAAGTGTGGGAGGGGGCTTGCTCCCGATAGCGGTGGATCAGGTACAGATGCAGTGGCTGACACTCAGTCATCGGGAGCAAGCCCCCTCCCACATTGGATTTGTGGTGTTTGGGTTAAGAGTGATCGAACTCCAGCAGGAAGTGCGGGCTGACTTGGCCTTCCAGTGCAGTCATGTGGTGTTCGGCATCGCACATGTGTTCATGCATCAAGCTGCGCACCGCGCTTTCATCCCCAGCGCGAAAGGCGATCAGCAATTGCTTGTGGTAGTCGAGGTTGGCCGCATCGAACTGTTTGCGCTTGGGCTTGTAGGCTTTTTTCAGCACCACCAGGTCGCGCAGCAGGTCGTTGAGGAACTGCGCCATGAAACCGAGCAGCGGGTTGGGGCAGGCCTTGGCCAGCAGGTTGTGAAATTCCAGTTCCGCCAGACGCTGTTCGCGCTGGCCGGCTTCGCTGTCTTCGGGGGCGCTGCAAAAGTCCACGTTGTCTTGCAAGGCCTGGTAGTCGCTCTCGCTCAAGCGCCCGAGCACCGACAGCGCCAGCTCCACTTCGATGACCTTGCGCAGTTGATACACCTGCTCGCCGTCCAGGTGCTGGAAGTGCAGGTAGTTGCGCAGTGCGCGGCTGGCGGGTTCGGTGCCGGCCTGGTTCAGGTAGGCGCCGCCGCTGGGGCCGGTGCGCGTACTCACCAGGCCTTCGACTTCCAGCGCCTTGAGCGCTTCGCGGGCCGAGCCCTTGGAGCACTGGAAGCTTTCCATCAGCTCGCGTTCGGTGGGCAAGCGGTCGCCGGGCTTCAAGGCGTCGGTGACGATGGAGCGCTTGACCGACTCGACGATCACATCGGACAGCTTCTGGCGTTTGCGGCGTAGTGGACGGCTCAGCATGGTTTCGATTTATCGTATTAATGCGGATAAATAGCACTTAATAACGATCGGGCCGCAGCGTCAACGCAGGGTGTCGTTTCTGGTATCAACAGGTCGTAAACGTCAGGGTCAGTCCCAGCCGCCACGGTCGAGGCAGCGTGTGTTCGCCGGTGGCCGTTTGCCGAAAACCAGAAAATCACCGAGCCAGCGGCTGACACAGCCGTCACCGCTGGCCTGGGCGGGTTCCTTGAGCAGCAGCAGCTCGACGCCGGAAGCCACAGGTTCGCCGCGCCCGGCGTTGACCAGCACCATGCGCGCGATGCGTTCGGGAAACAGCGTGGCATAGCGGTTGCCCAGTCGCGCCGCGTCGGCATTGCCGACGTAGTTGAGTTGAGCCTCGCCCAGTTGCTCACGGACATACTCCATATCCCGCGCCGCCTGTTCGACGGCGGCGTCCTGTTGCAGGTCGCGGGGGCTCAGTTCGATGACGTCGTAGCGGTCGACCAACGTGCGGTAAGCCTGGGTGGCATAAGACTCCCAGCGGCCGACCAGATGCAGGGCAAAGGTGGCGTTTTTAGCTGCACGCGGGTCGCCGGACTGGATAAACACCACGCCCTCACGGTTGAGCGGGTCGCGTGCGCCGACGCGTGTCACGCTCAGGCGTAGGCGGCCGCGGCCGGGTGCGGCATGGTCGCGGGGCACCGTCACCTGGCCGCATTGGGTGCGCGCGAGGACTTCGGGGTCGAGGCGTTCAAACGCCGGGAAGGGGCAATCCAGTAACCAGTCAATGGCGGTGGGCGTGATCAAGGGATCGGCCAGGGCCAGGTGGGCGATCAGCCAGGCGCCGAGGCAAACCAGGCATTTTCCAACAACGCTGGGTTTCATTAAAAGGTCCTGGAAGAGCCGTGTGAAGGCGGCTTTTTTACCAAGGACCTTGGGTCTAATAATGTAAGGCGATTAAACGGTTTGTGTACGAAACTGGAGTTTCGTTTTTCAGTTGCCGCTACTCCAGCCACCGCCCAGCGCTTTATACAACGCGATGCTGGCCTGCAAGCGCGACAGTCGCAGTTGCACGTTCAAGTCCTGGGCCGCGTACAAGGTGCGTTGGGTTTCCAGCACCGTGAGCAAATCCTCGGCACCGGCCTGGTAACGGCTTTCTGCGATCTGGAACGCGGTCTGTGCCTGTTGCAGCTCCTCGGCTTGCCATTGGCGCTGCTGGTCCAGGCGGGTGATGCTGCTGAGGGCTTTTTCCACGTCGGCAAAGCCGTTGATGATCGCCCCTCGGTAGGTGTGCAGCAGCTCATCCTGGCGCGCGCGGGCCTTGTCGCGTTCCGCGCTTAAACGACCGTTGTTGAAGATCGGCGCCACCAGGCCCGAGGTCAGGGTGTAGAACGGGCTGCGCAGGATGTCGTCGGCTTTGTACGCGCCCGAACCCAGGGTCGCGCCCAGGGTGACGGCAGGCAACATCGCCGCACGGGCCACGCGCACGTCGGCGCTCGCCGCCGCCAGTTGTGCCTCGGCCTGGGCCAGGTCGGGGCGCCGGCTCAATAACTGGCTCGGCACGCCGGGCCCGATGCTTGGCCAGGTCAGTGCCTGGAACGCCTCGTTGCCCAGGGCCAGCGCCTGCACGGGCTGGCCGAGCAACGCGGCAAGGGTGATCCGCGAATCTTCGGCCAACTGCTCGATCAGCGGCAGTTGCCGTTGCTGGCTGGCCACCAGGCTTTTCTGTTGCGCCAGCTCCAGGGCTGTGGCGGAACCGGCGTCGTAGCGGGTTTGCACCAGCTTCAGCACATTGCGCGCATTCGCCAGGTTCAGCTCGGCGATCTGCAGGCGCTGGCGCGCGGCCAGGGTTTGCGCGTAGCGGTCGGCCACGTTGCTGAGCAGGGTCAGCTCAACGTTGGCCTGGTCGAACTGGCTGGCCTGCAGGCTCTGCAGTGCGCCGTCCCGTGCGGCGGCGCGGCCGCCCCAGAAGTCGAGTTCGTAGCTGGCCGTGAGGTTGGCGTCATAGCTGCTGACGGTTCTGTTGCTCTCGGTGGCGTTCAGGTCCGAGTTGCCGCTGCCGCGCAGCAGCTTTTCACGGGTGGCGGTGAGGTTGAACTTGACCTCAGGCAGCAGCGGCGCGCCGGCAATCACCGCCGTTGCCTGCGCCTGGCGCACGCGGGCCATGGCGGCGGCAACGTCGAAACTGTCACGGCGGGCCTGGTCGATCAGGCGGTTGAGCGAGGGGCTGCCAAATTGCGTCCACCAGCGCTGGTTGGCGGCTTGGCTGGCCGCGCGCTCGGCGTATTGCCAGGCGGCGGGCGGCGCGATGCCGCTGTCGACGGCGGGCGCATTACCCGCACAGGCATTGAGCAACAAGCACAGGCTGAGCAGCGCCAGCGGCGGTGCGAGGGGTCGTTTATTCACTGGTCAACGCCTTAACCGGATCGAGCCGGGCAGCTTTACGGGCCGGCATAAAGCCGAATACGACACCGGTGACCAGCGCGCAGCCAAAGGCGCCGAGCACCGCCATCAGGGAAAACTGCACCGCCACCTCGGCCAGTACCAGCACGCCGCCCACCAGCAAGGCCAGGGCAATACCCAGCAGCCCGCCGACCACCGAGAGCATCACCGCCTCGGTGAGAAACTGGCGCAGGATGTCGCGCTGACGGGCACCGGTGGCCATGCGGATGCCGATCTCGCGGGTACGTTCGCGCACGGTCATCAGCATGATGTTCATCACGCCGATGCCGCCCACCAACAGGGAAATCGCCGCAATCGAACCTAGCATCAACGACAGTGTGTTGGCCGTGCGCGCCTCGGCCTGGATCATCGCGGCGTTGTTGGTCAGGTGATAATCGTCCTTGCCCTGGTGCAGGCGCTTGAGCAACTGATTGATGGCCTGCTCGGCGGCGTTCACCCGGGTGGCGTCGGCTGCGGCAATCACCACGTACTCCGGGTTATAGCTGCCGAACAGGCGGATGCTGGCGGCGGAGTAGGGGATGGCAATGCGGTCATCACTGTCTTTGTTGCCCGAGCTGGAGCCTTTTTCCTGGAGCACGCCCACCACCTGGAACGGCACGTTTTCGATCAGGATGTACTGGCCGATGGGGTTGACCAGGCCTTTGAACAGCTTGTCACGCACCCGGGCGCCGATCACCGCGACGGTGGCGGCGTTGCGTTCGTCGGCTTCGGTAAAGTAGCTGCCCTCGACCACCGGCCAGTTGAAGATGCTCGGAAACTGGGTGTCGTTGCCGCCGACATAGGCGATGTAGTCGATGTTGCCGAAACGCACGCCGGCTTCGGCGCCGTTGACCGGCATGATCCGTTTCACCTGGGGCAGGGTGGCCAGGGCGGCCACATCCTGTGGGGTGATGATGCCCAGGGGCGTGCGCGGGTTGGGCGACGAACCACTGACATACAGGATGTTCGAGCCGAACGCGCCCATCTGCGCCATGACCTGGCGCTTGCTGCCTTCCCCCACGGCCAGCATGACCACCACCGAGGCCACGCCAATAATGATTCCGAGCAAGGTCAGCGCGGTGCGAAAGCGGTTGATCCACATCACGCGCCAAGCCGCTTGCAATGCGTCGAGCAGTTCGGCCTTCCAGGCGCCGTTGTGTTCGGCGCCGTCGACCAGGCGCTGGCGCAGGTCCACGGCCTGCAGCGCAGTGCTGTCCGCTTCGGCGGGCGCGCAGGCCTGGGCGCCGGCCGAGTCGCTGATGATCAGGCCGTCGCGAATCTCGATGATGCGGTTGGCCCGTGCGGCCACTTCGCGGTCATGGGTGATCAGGATGACCACATGGCCCTGGCTCGCCAGTTCGTCGAGCAGGCTCATCACTTCGGCGCCGCTATGGCTGTCGAGGGCGCCGGTGGGTTCGTCGGCGAGGATGATATGCCCGCCGTTCATCAGCGCGCGTGCGATGGACACCCGCTGCTGCTGGCCGCCGGAGAGCTGGTGCGGACGGTTGCCGGTGCGGTCGGCCAGGCCCAGGCGGGTGAGCAGGGCGGTGGCGCGGGCGTGCCGTTCGCTGGCACTGATGCCGGCATAGATCGCCGGCATCTCGACGTTTTCCTGGGCCGACGCCGACGGGATCAAGTGGTAGCCCTGGAACACGAAACCGAAGGCTTCGCGGCGCAGCCAGGCCAGTTCGTCGCTGCCCAGGTGGGCAACGTTTTCACCGGCGAACAGGTAGTCACCGTCGCTTGGGCGGTCGAGGCAACCGAGGATATTCATCAATGTGGACTTGCCGGAGCCGGACGCGCCGACGATGGCGACGAACTCCCCGGCATGGATCGACAGGTCGATGCCACGCAGCACGTCGACCTGCGGGCTGTCGCCGCCGCCGTAGGATTTACGGATGTGCTTGAGTTCGATCAGGGGCGTGGTCAATTCAACCCCCGCTGCTGTCGGCCGGGCCGATCAACAGGTGATCGCCTTCGCTGAGGCCGTCGAGCACCTGGACGCGCAGGCGGTCGCTGACACCCAGGCGCACCGTGCGCTGCTCGATGCTGCCGTTCTTCGCCACCACCCGGGCGATTTGCGTGTCCGCGTTGGGAGTGCCTTGCAGCGCGGCGACCGGTACGGTGAGGACGCCCTTGACCTGGTTTGCGACGAAAAACACCTGGGTGGTCATTTCCGCCATCAGCGCGTTATCGGCGTTGTCCACGTCCAGCAGCACCGTGTACAGCACCACGCGGCCGCTGCCACTTTTGCTGGCGCTGCTCGGGCTGCCGCTGCCCTGGGTTTCGTTCAAGGGTTTGGGCGGAATCGGCAGGATCTGGCGCACGGTGCTGGTCCAACGCCGGCTGCCGCCGCTCAAGGTGGTGAAGTACGCGCTCATACCGGGTTTGACATGGCCGATATCCGCTTCGGAGACTTCGGCCCATACGGTCATCGGCGACAACCTGGCGATGCGCAGAATCAGCGGGGTTTGTTGTTGCGCGTTGAGCGTCTGGCCGACCCGCGCATCCACCGCGACCACGGTACCGGCCATCGGCGCATAGATACGCGTGTAACCCAGTTCCGCTTCGTCGCTGCGCAGGCTGGCCCGCGCCTGGCGGATCTGCGCCTGGAACATCTCGACCCGCGCCTGGGTCGCGCTCAGTTCGGCCTTGGCGGTTTGTACATCCTCTTCGCGCGTGGCGTTGCCGGCGCTCAAGCGTTGCTGGCGCTGGTACTTCTGGCGCGCCAATGCATGCTGGGCCTTCTGCTCCTGCAACTGCGCCTCAAGGTTTTCGATGGCGTAGCGGCTGGCATCGAGCTTGGCCTTTTGCGTCGAGGGGTCGATCTCTACCAGCAATTGGCCCTCCTTGACCTGGTCGCCGGCTTCGACGTGGATCTTCTGGATCTGCCCGGAAGCCTGGGCGCCCACATCCACATAACGCCGCGGTTGCAGGGTGCCCAGGGCTGTGACGCTGTTTTCGATATCGCCACGGGTGACGGTGACGGTGGCCAGGGTGTCGCGACCCGGCGCCAGGCCTTGCCAGGTGGCAAACGCAACGATGGGAATCAGGCACGCCACCACAAGCAGGGCGCGTCGGGCAGGTCGAGGGCGTTTCATGCGTAGGTTCCAGCCAGGAAAGATCGGGGCGCAGTTGCGCAGAGCTGACAGTTAAACGAAGAAAATGCCGCAGGATTTAGGCGGTTACACGCGCGGTTACAGCACGCGCGGCGAAAAAAATCGGCCGTTGATGCGAGACTTCTTTAAAAGTAGATGAGAATTACTATAAATTGCACCTACTCAAACTGCCATCATCGATGGGCCTGTTCCTACTCGGACTGGCATCGTTAGCACCACGGCCATGGGGCCAGGAGTCATGTTGGAAAACTACTATCGTGAGCTGGTGTGTTTCCTCAACGCCAAGCTGGGCAACCGTCAGGTGGCCGAGGATGTGGTGCATGACGCGTATGTGCGGGTGCTGGAGCGTTCCAGTGACACCCCGATCGAACAGCCGCGCGCGTTCCTGTATCGCACCGCGTTGAACCTGGTGATCGACGGCCATCGGCGCAACGCCCTGCGCCAGGTCGAGCCGCTGGAGGTGCTGGACAGCGAAGAACGCTTCGCCCCGTGTTCACCCCACGCCAGCCACGACCAGGGCCAGCGTCTGGAGCTGCTCGAGCGCGCCCTGGCCGAGTTGCCGGCGGCCTGCCGCGACAGTTTCCTGCTGCGCAAACTCGACGGCCTGTCCCATCTGCAAATCGCCGAGCGCCTGAGCATTTCCCGCAGCCTGGTGGAAAAGCACATCGTCAATGCCATGAAGCATTGCCGGTCACGCATGCGCGAGTGGGAAGCCCACTGATGCGCCGTTAGTTAAATTTTATTTCACTGTCCTCGTTTCCTATCAACACACGGCCTGTTGTGCAGGCCATGAAGGTATTCCCGCCCCAACCGCCAAGGGGCTTATCCAGAGGACACTGGAATGACACAGGCAATTGCTTCGCCCGCGGTTCACGACCTGATCGGTATCGGCTTCGGCCCTTCGAACCTGGCGCTGGCCATCGCCCTGCAGGAGCGTGAAAAGGCCCAGGGCAAACTGGACGTGCTGTTCCTCGACAAACAAGCCGACTACCGCTGGCACGGCAATACCCTGGTGACCCAGAGCGAACTGCAGATTTCCTTCCTCAAGGACCTGGTGACCCTGCGCAACCCCACCAGCCCGTATTCCTTCGTCAATTACCTGAAGGCCCACGAGCGCCTGGTGGACTTTATCAACCTGGGCACGTTCTACCCGTGCCGCATGGAGTACAACGATTACCTGCGCTGGGTCGCCGGGCAATTCCAGGCCCAGGCCCGCTACGGCGAAGAAGTGCTGGCCATCGAGCCGATCCTGCACCAGCAGCAGGTGGAAGCGCTGCGCGTGATTTCCCGTGACGCCCAGGGTGAACAGCATGTGCGCACCACGCGCGCGGTGGTGGTCAGCGCCGGGGGCACGCCGCGTATTCCCGAAGCCTTCAAGGCGCTCAAGGGCGACAGCCGGGTGTTTCACCATTCCCAGTATCTGGAGCGCATGGCCAGCCAGCCCTGTGTCGACGGCAAGGCCATGCGCATTGCGGTGATCGGCGGCGGCCAGAGCGCGGCCGAAGCCTTTATCGACCTCAACGACAGCTTCCCCTCGGTGCAGGTCGACTTGATCCTGCGCGGCTCGGCGCTCAAACCCGCCGACGACAGCCCGTTCGTCAATGAAGTGTTCTCGCCGGCCTTTACCGACCTGGTGTTCCAGCAAGTCGGCGCCGAGCGTGAGCGGCTGGTTGCCGAGTACCAGAACACCAACTACTCGGTGGTGGACCTGGACCTGATCGAACGTATCTACGGCATTTTCTATCGGCAGAAAGTCTCCGGCATCGCACGCCAGGCGTTCCGCACCATGACCGTTGTCGAAAAGGCCACCCCCGGCCCGCTCGGCATCGAACTGGTGCTGCGCAACAACGCCAGCGGCGAAACCAGCGTCGGCCACTACGACGCGGTGATCCTCGCCACCGGTTACGAGCGCCAGATGCACCGCGAACTGCTCGCGCCGCTGCACGCCTACATGGGCGACTTCGAAGTGGCCCGCGACTACCGTATCGTCACCGATGAGCGCTGCAAGGCGGGTATCTATATCCAGGGGTTCAGCCAGGCCAGCCATGGCTTGAGCGATACGTTGCTGTCGGTGCTGCCGATTCGCGCGGATGAGATTGCGGCGTCGTTGTATGCCAATGACCGCAGCCATGATTCAGCGCGTTCGGTGCAGGACCTGTTGTTGGCGACGGCGAGCTGAGTTCCAGCCGCAAGCCGCAAGCCGCAAGCTTGGAGCTTGAAGCTTGAAGCTAAAAGCTTGCAGCTTACATCTACCCCCTGATACTGTACAAAAAACCAGTATCGGTAGCTCTCCATGCAGTTGATCGAAAAACTCAGCATCCTCGCCGACGCCGCCAAGTATGACGCGTCATGCGCCAGCAGTGGCGCACCCAAGCGCAGCTCCGAAGGCAAGGCGGGGCTGGGTTCCACCGACGGCATGGGCATTTGCCACAGCTATACGCCTGACGGCCGTTGCGTGTCGCTGCTCAAGGTGTTGCTCACCAACTTCTGTCTCTACGACTGCCAGTATTGCGTCAACCGCCGTTCCAGCGATGTGCCCCGTGCGCGGTTCAGCCCGGAGGAGGTGGTCACCCTGACCCTGGACTTCTACAAGCGCAATTGCGTCAGCGGCCTGTTTCTCAGTTCCGGCATCATCCGTTCGGCCGACTACACCATGGAGCAATTGGTGCGGGTCGCCAGGCTGTTGCGCGAGGAGCATGACTTTCGCGGCTATATCCACCTCAAGACCATTCCCGAAGCCGACCCGGCGCTGATCGCCGAGGCCGGGCGTTATGCCGACCGCCTGAGCGTGAATATCGAACTGCCCACCGATGCCAGCCTGCAAACCCTGGCGCCGGAAAAGCAGATTGTCTCGATCAAGCAGGCCATGCAAACCATCTACACCGGTGAGCAGACCGTGCTCAACGAACCCCGCGCGCCGCGCTTCGCCCCGGCCGGGCAGAGCACGCAGATGATCGTCGGCGCCGACGACACCGACGACAGCACCATCCTGCACGGTGCCGAAGCCCTGTATGGCAATTACAAGCTGCGCCGCGTGTATTACTCGGCCTTCAGTCCCATCCCTAACAGCCCGAAAAGCGTGCCCTTGGCCGCGCCGCCACTGATGCGCGAGCATCGTTTGTACCAGGCCGATTTTCTATTGCGCAGCTACGGTTTCAGCGCCAACGAGCTGTTCGAAGGCCCCGGCCACCTGGCATTGGATATCGACCCCAAGCTGGCCTGGGCCCTGGAACATCGGGAGGTGTTCCCCCTGGACCTGAACCGCGCCGAACCGACCTTGATCGCGCGCATCCCCGGCATTGGCCTGCGCACCACCCAGCGCCTGGTCGACCTGCGCCGCGAACGCAAGATCCGCTTCGAAGACCTGGCGCGCATGCGCTGCGTACTGGCCAAGGCCAAGCCGTTTTTCATCACCAGCGATTACCACCCCCAACAAGCGGACACCACCAGCGTTTTGCTGCGCGAGCAGCTGCGTGATCGCCCGCAACCGCAACAGATGGGGTTGTGGGGATGATCAGCCTGGAATGCGACAACCTGTTCAGCACCTGGCGCGAACAGGCGCGCTGGCTGCTCAGCCACCAGGTCGACCCCAGCCAGGTGAGTTGGGGCGAAGCCGAGGTGGCGGATCTGTTTGCCACCGAAGAGCCGATTCCGCCTGGGCCTGGCCCGTTCCAGGCGCGCATTCCCAAGGCGTTGCTGCACCTGCTGGAGTCGGCCGCCTGCTACCACGGCGACCAGCGCTGGAGTTTGCTGTACGAGGTGTTGTGGCGGGTCAGCCATGGCGATCGCACGGCGATGCTGGCCGGTGACAAGTTGGGCAGCGAGTTGCAGCGGCGCATCAAGCAGGTCAGTCGTGAAGCCCACCACTTGCACGCATTTGTACGGTTTATCGCACTGCCGCCGGGGGCAGGGCCGGAGCTGCCGGAGTACGTGGCCTGGCACGAACCGGCTCACGATATTCTGCACAGCGCCAGCCAGCATTTTGTCGGGCGCATGGGCCGGCATCGCTGGATGATCGCAACGCCCCTGGACGGGGTGTATTACGACGGCGAGCAATTGATTCACCAACGCCAGTGCCCCGAGGCTTGGCAGCAACTGGCGCAGAATGTCGAGGACCCGCACAGCGCCATGTGGTTGACCTACTACAGCCACATCTTCAACCCGGCGCGGTTGAACCCCAAGGTGATGGAAGGACATTTGCCGAGCCGGTTCTGGAAGAACCTGCCGGAGGGCAAGTTGATTCCGGGGCTGATCAGCGAGGCGCGCACGGGCAAGCAGAAAGATGGGCAGGCCAAGCTGGTTGGCGCCAAACCCGGCAAACGTATTTCAAGTGGGCACGGTTAGAAAATGTGGGAGGGGGCTTGCCCTGATGCCAGTAAGTCAAGGCGACACCGAACCTGTGGCGAGGGAGCTTGCTCCCGCTGGACTGCGCAGCAGTCCCATTGTTTGGGGCCGCTTCGCGCCCCAGCGGGAGCAAGCTCCCTCGCCACAAGTTAGTTCTCGCTCCTGCTACTTCTTAACTGACTGGCATTAGAGCTTGCCCCCGATGGCCATAGGTATCTACACGATTTTGTAGCACAGCCTACGGTAACCACGATGCGAAGCGAGCCGCTCTTGCTTTTGCTTTTGCTTTTGCTTTTGCTTTTGATCTTAGGCGCCCCGTTAAACCACGCTGGCCGGAATTCGACAGTGATTTGGGGGGTAAACCGGCAGGGATGCCGGTTTAGCCGCCCCGCGCCATGGATGGCGCGTGGCGGCGGCCCCCCAAATCACTGTCGGATTACGGGCACACCGAGCCTAGGCGAGGTGCCGAGTGGTGGGGCAAGAGCGTTTTGCTTACTTTTGCGCTTTTCAAAAGTGAGCCGCCGTTGGGCGGAACCCATAGCAGCCGTTACCGCAGCAACGGATATGTACTCGCTCTGATCCAGCATCCTGGTCGGCCCTGAGGCCGCCATCGGGAGCAAGCCCCCTCCCACATTTGGATCGCGCGGCATCAGTCAGATAGCTATAGGCCGCCAGGCTGCCACGGGAGCAAGCTCCCTCGCCACAGGTTCGGTGTCGCCTTAACCGACTGGCGTTAGGGCATGGCCCTCTCACATTGGTATTGTGGTGCTCGTTATAGCGCCGTCAGCCAGGAGCAAGCATGTCTACCGTCGTTCGTACTGCCCAAGCCTCAGATGCCGAGGGCATCAGCCAGGTCATCCTCGCCGCCTTGCACGGCAGCAATGCACGGGATTACCCGGCGGATGTGATCGCTCGCGTGGCGAGCAATTTCACACCCGAGGCGGTGCTGGAACTGCTCAAGCGTCGTGTGGTGCTGGTGGCGGTAAAAGCCGATGTGATCGTCGCCACGGCGGCCCTGGACGCCAATGTGGTGCGCTCGGTGTTCGTCAATCCGGTGCTGCAAGGGCAGGGCATTGGCCGGCTGCTGATGATCGAGATCGAGCTGCGCGCCCGTGAAGCCGGGGTGAGCGTGTTGAGTGTGCCGTCTTCGCTGACCGCCGAGCCGTTCTATAGCAAGCTGGGTTTTCATACCGTGCGCGATGTCTACCACGGCAACGAGCGTACGCTGGTCATGGAAAAGGCGCTGCTGTCTCGGCACCCCATCGGCCCGTATCGCGACCGCCAGCACCGTGCGCAGGTGGTTGCGTTATGGCAGGAAGCGTTCGGCTATGACACCGCGCATAACCTGCCGACCCTGGCGATCGATAAGAAACTGGCGGTCAATGACGGGCTTTTCTTTGTCGCCACCGACAAAAAAACCGTGATCGGCACGATCCTCGCCGGGTACGACGGCCATCGTGGCTGGCTGTATTCGGTGGCGGTGCACGCCGACTATCGTCGCCACGGCCTGGGATCATCGTTGGTGCGTCACGCGGAACAGGCGTTGACGGCACTGGGTTGCATGAAGATCAACCTGCAGATCACCAGCAGCAATGATGCGGTGGCGGGGTTTTACGAGGCGTTGGGGTATGGGGTGGAACAGAGGATCAGCATGGGCAAGAGGATTGCCAGTAACATCCCCCAATCTTGAAAATACCGGTAATCAAAATGTGGGAGGGGGCTTGCTCCCGATAGCAATGTGTCAGTCACCGAAGATGTTGACTGATACACCGCCATCGGGAGCAAGCCCCCTCCCACATTGGGTTTTGCGTTGTGGCTATTAGACCTTGACGATCCAACCCGCTGGCGCTTCAACATCACCGGTCTGCACGCCCGTCAGCTCTTTGTAGAGCTTCTGGGTAACCGGGCCCACTTCGGTCTCGCTGTGGAACACGTGCAGTTTGCCGTTGTACTGGATGCCACCGATCGGCGAGATCACCGCAGCGGTGCCGCAGGCGCCGGCTTCCTTGAATTGGTCCAGCTTGTCGATGAACACCTCGCCCTCGACCACGGTAAGGCCCAGGCGGCTCTGGGCCAGTTCGATCAGCGACAGGCGGGTGATGCCCGGCAGTACCGAAGGCGACTTCGGTGTGATGAACTGGTTGTCATGGGTGATGCCGAAGAAGTTGGCCGAGCCGACTTCTTCGATTTTCGAATGGGTCATCGGGTCCAGGTAGATCGCGTCGGCGAAGCCGGATTTTTTTGCTTCCGAACCTGGCATCAGGCTGGCGGCATAGTTACCGCCGACTTTCGCGGCACCGGTGCCTTGTGGCGCGGCGCGGTCGAAGGTGGAGATCTGGAAGTTGTGGGGCACCAGGCCGCCTTTGAAATAGGCGCCGACCGGGATGCAGAACACCGAGAAGATAAACTCCGGCGCGGAGCGCACACCGATGTTGTCACCGGTGCCGATCACGAACGGGCGCAGGTACAGCGCGCCGCCGCTGCCGTAAGGCGGGATGAAGCGCTCGTTGGCCTTGACCACTTGTTTGCAGGCGTCGATGAACGCATCGGTCGTCACATGCGGCATCAGCAGGCGGGCACAGCTGCGCTGCATGCGCGCGGCGTTCTGGTCCGGACGAAACAGGTTGATCGAGCCGTCCTTGCAGCGGTAGGCCTTGAGGCCTTCAAAGCACTGTTGGCCGTAGTGCAGGGCGGTGGAGCCCTCGCTGATGTGCAGCACGTTGTCGTCGGTCAGGGTGCCGTCTTGCCATTCGCCGTTTTTCCAGACCTGGAGAAACCGCTTATCGGTCTTGATGTAGTCAAAACCCAGCGTGTCCCAATTGATGCTCTCGTTACCCATGACACCCTCTATCTTGGTCAAGTCGGATTTTTTTCTGGATGGGCGCAACAATACTTCATTCGCGGGCCCGTTCGCATCCCCCACGTCCTCTGTAGGAGCGAGCTTGCTCGCGAAAAACTCCAGGGCGCCGCGTTCATTCTGGTTTCACGCGTTATCGTTGGCGATTTTCGCGAGCAAGCTCGCTCCTACAGGTGGTGTGTTATTTACAGATGCAACGCGTGGCCCAGGGCGCGCAGCGCCGCTTCCTGTACGGCTTCACCCAGCGTCGGATGGGCATGGATGGTGCCGGCCACATCCTCCAGGCGCGAGCCCATTTCCAGGCTCAGGCCAAACGCCGTAGACAGTTCCGATACACCGGCGCCCACCGCCTGCCAGCCGACAATCAGGTGATTGTCACGCCGTGCCACCACCCGCACGAAACCGATGTTCGACTCCAGGGTCATGGCCCGGCCATTGGCGGCGAAGGGGAAGCTCGACACGATGCACTCCACACCGGCTGCCTTGGCTTCGTCAGGCGTCTTGCCGACCACCACCAGTTCCGGGTCGGTAAAGCATACGGCCGGGATCGCCGCCGGGTTGAATTCGCGGGATTTGCCACTGATCAGTTCGGCAACCATTTCGCCCTGGGCCATGGCGCGGTGCGCCAGCATTGGCTCGCCGCTCAGGTCGCCGATGGCCCAGACGTTGCGCATGCTGGTTTGGCAACGGCTGTCGATCTTGATCGCCGCGCCGTTCATCGCCAGGTTCAGCGCTTCGAGGTTCCAGCCCTGGGTGTTGGGTTTGCGACCCACGGCCACCAGCACCTGGTCGGTCTCCAGCGCCAGCGTGTCGCCATTAGGGTCGCGCACCTGCAGGCGGTTGTCGGTAAACCCAGTGACGGCGTGCTGGAGGTACAGCTTGATGCCCAGTCGTTTGAGCGACTCGCCGACCGGTTGGGTCAGCTCGGCGTCATAGGCCGGCAGGATGCGCTCCTGGGCCTCGACCACACTGACCTCGGCCCCGAGCTTGCGGTAGGCAATCCCCAGCTCCAGGCCGATATAACCGCCGCCCACCACGATCAGCCGCTTCGGCACACGGGTCGGTGCCAGGGCTTCGGTGGACGAAATGACCGGCCCGCCCAGCGGCAGCATCGGCAGCTCGACGCTTTTCGAACCGGTGGCCAGCAGCAGGTGTTCGCACTGAATGCGCTGGTCGCCCACGTCGACAGTCTTGCCGTCCACCACCTTGGCCCAACCGTGAACCACCTGCACCTTGTGTTTTTTCAGCAGCGCGGCGACGCCGGTGGTCAGGCGGTCGACGATACCGTCTTTCCATTCTACGCTTTTGCGGATGTCCAGGGTGGGCACATCCATTTCGATGCCCAGGGGCGAGCCCTGGCTGTGGTGAACGCTTTGCTGGAACTGTTCGGCCACGTGGATCAAGGCTTTGGACGGAATGCAGCCGATGTTCAGGCAGGTACCGCCCAGCGCCTGGCCTTCCACCAAAATGGTCGGGATGCCCAGCTGGCCGGCGCGAATCGCGGCCACATAACCGCCCGGGCCGCCGCCGATAATCAGCAGGGTGGTGTGTAATGTCGAAGTCATGCCCTTACTCCAGAAACAGGCTGGCGGGTTGTTCGAGCAGGCTGCGAATGGCCTGGATGAATTGCGCCGCGTCCATGCCATCGACCACGCGGTGATCGAACGAGCTGGAGAGGTTCATCATCTTGCGCACCACGATCTGGCCCTTGATCACCATGGGCCGCTCGACGATGCGGTTGACGCCGACGATGGCGACTTCCGGCAGGTTCAGTACCGGCGTGCTGACAATCCCGCCCAGCGCGCCGAGGCTGGTCAGGGTGATAGTCGAGCCCGACAGCTCGTCGCGGCTGGCCTTGCCACTGCGCGCAGCCGTGGCCAAGCGTGCGATTTCTTCGGCATTGCCCCATAGGCTGCGGGCTTCGGCGTGGCGCACCACCGGCACCATCAGGCCAACGTCGCTCTGGGTGGCGACGCCCACATGCACCGCACCGAGGCGGGTGATGACCTGGGCTTCGTCGTCGTAGCGCGCGTTGATCTGGGGGAAATCGCGCAGTGCCACCACCATGGCGCGCACGATGAACGGCAACAGGGTCAGCTTGCCGCGGGTGGCGCCGTGTTTTTCATTGAGGTGCACGCGCAGCTCGTCCAGCGCCGTGACGTCGATTTCTTCCACATAGCTGAAATGCGCGGCGCGGCGGGTGGCGTCCTGCATGCGCTGGGCGATCTTGCGGCGCATGCCGATCACCGGAATCTGGTGCTCGTCGTTGCGTTCGGCGTAGGGGTTGGCCGCTGTCGCGGTGTTGCTCGTGCCTTGCTGAAGGTAGGCGTCGAGGTCTTCATGCAGAATCCGCCCGGCCGGGCCTGTGCCCTGTACCAGGCGCAACGCAATACCCGCATCCAGCGCACGCTTGCGCACGGCGGGAGAAGCCAGCGGGCGGTCAGCCGCATCGCGGGCCACGGGGGCTTGAGGTTTGGTGGCGACAGGCGCGGGCTTGGCTTCAACCGGTGCCGGTTTGCTCTCCACCACCGGCGCGGCTTTTTCTACCGGTGCGGCCACGGCTGGCGCTTCCTTGGCGTTACCCGCGCCTTCCACTTCAATGCTGATCAAAATACTGCCCACCGCCATGACTTCACCTGGCTCGCCGCCGAGGGAAATCACCTTGCCGTGGACCGGCGAGGGAATATCCACCATCGCCTTGTCGGTCATCACATCCGCCAGCACCTGGTCTTCGACGACCATGTCGCCGACCTTGACATGCCACTGCGA
Organism: Pseudomonas sp. R11-23-07; assembly: GCF_003852295.1. Lineage (NCBI taxonomy): Bacteria > Pseudomonadati > Pseudomonadota > Gammaproteobacteria > Pseudomonadales > Pseudomonadaceae > Pseudomonas > Pseudomonas sp. R11-23-07. The sequence goes on along the minus strand of NZ_CP027761.1, from coordinate 3,465,037 downwards.
CAGTTCAACTTCCGCGATGCCTTCGCCAATGTCCGGCATCTTGATTACGTGCGTGCCCATTCAGACCTCCATGACCCGTTTCAACGCCGCGCCCACTCGGGACGGGCCTGGGAAATACGCCCACTCCTGCGCGTGCGGGTAGGGGGTGTCCCAGCCGGTGACGCGCTCGATCGGCGCTTCCAGGTGGTGGAAGCAATGCTCCTGCACCAGCGCCACCAGCTCGGCGCCAAACCCGCAGGTGCGCGTAGCTTCGTGCACCACGACGCAACGGCCGGTCTTTTTCACCGAGTTGACGATGGTTTCCAGGTCCAGCGGCCACAGGCTGCGCAGGTCGATGACTTCGGCGTCGATGCCGGTTTCTTCGGCGGCGACTTGCGACACGTACACGGTGGTGCCGTAGGTCAGCACGGTCACGGCCGAACCCGGACGCACGATGGCGGCCACGTCCAGCGGCACGGTGTAGTAACCGTCCGGCACTTGCGCTTGCGGGTGTTTCGACCACGGCGTCACCGGGCGGTCGTGATGGCCATCGAACGGGCCGTTATACAGGCGCTTGGGTTCAAGGAAGATCACCGGGTCATCGTTTTCGATGGAGGCGATCAGCAGGCCCTTGGCATCGTAAGGGTTGGACGGCATCACCGTGCGCAGGCCGCAGACCTGGGTGAACACCGCTTCGATACTCTGGCTGTGGGTCTGGCCGCCGTAGATGCCGCCGCCGCACGGCATGCGCATGGTCAAGGGCGCGGTGAACTGGCCGGCCGAGCGATAACGCAGGCGCGCAGCCTCGGAGATGATCTGGTCGGTGGCGGGGTAGACGTAGTCGGCGAACTGGATTTCCGCGACCGGGCGCAGGCCGTAGGCGCCCATGCCCACCGCCACGCCGATAATGCCACTTTCGGAAATCGGCGCGTCGAATACCCGTGAGCTGCCGTACTTGGTCTGCAGGCCTTCGGTGCAACGGAACACGCCGCCGAAGTAACCGACGTCCTGGCCGAACACCACCACGTTGTCGTCACGTTCAAGCATCACATCCATGGCCGAGCGCAGGGCCTGGATCATGGTCATGGTGGTGGTGGTCATGGCGGTTTCCAGTTCGATGCTGTTGTTGTGATCGTTCATGTCAGACCCCCAGCTCTTGACGCTGGCGCTTCAAGTGCTCCGGCATCTCTTTATAAACGTCTTCGAACATGGTCGCGGCGCTTGGAATCTGGCCGCCGGCGAGGGTGCCGTACTGTTCGGCCTGTTTTTGCGCAGCGATCACTTCGGCTTCAAGTTCGGCACTGACTGCCGCGTGTTCCTCTTCGGACCACTGGCCAATCCTGATCAGGTGCTGCTTGAGACGGGCAATCGGGTCGCCCAGTGGGAAGTGGCTCCAGTCATCGGCGGGGCGGTACTTGGACGGGTCATCCGAGGTCGAGTGCGGGCCGGCGCGGTAAGTAACCCACTCGATCAGGCTCGGCCCCAGGTTACGGCGCGCACGCTCGGCGGCCCAGGCAGACGCGGCGTACACCGCGATGAAGTCGTTGCCGTCGACCCGCAGGGAAGCGATGCCGCAACCCACGCCGCGTCCGGCGAAGGTAGTGGCTTCACCACCGGCGATGGCCTGGAAGGTCGAAATGGCCCATTGGTTATTCACCACGTTGAGGATCACCGGGGCGCGGTAGACGTGGGCGAAGGTGAGGGCGGTGTGGAAGTCCGATTCTGCGGTGGCGCCGTCGCCGATCCAGGCCGAGGCGATCTTGGTATCGCCCTTGATCGCCGAGGCCATGCCCCAGCCCACGCCCTGTACGAACTGGGTGGCGAGGTTGCCGGAAATGGTGAAGAAGCCGGCGTCCCTGACCGAGTACATGATCGGCAACTGGCGGCCCTTGAGCGGGTCGCGCTCGTTGGACAGCAGTTGGCAGATCAGGTCGACCAGCGGCACATTGCGGGCCATCAGGATGCTTTGCTGGCGGTAGGTGGGGAAGCACATGTCGTCGATGTTCAAGGCCAGGGCCTGGGCGCTGCCAATGGCTTCTTCGCCTAGGCTCTGCATGTAGAACGACATTTTTTTCTGGCGCTGGGCGACCACCATGCGGTTGTCGAAGATGCGCGTCTTGAGCATCGCGCGCATGCCTTTGCGCATGATGTCGGTGGAAACACCCTCGGCCCACGGGCCCAAGGCCTGGCCCTGGTCGTCGAGCACGCGGATCAGGCCCTTGGCCAGGTCGGCGGTGTCGGCCGGCTCTACGTCGATGGTGGGTTTGCGCACCAGGCCGGCGTCGGTCAGGCGCAGGTAGGTGAAGTCGGTCTTGCAGCCTGGACGGCCCGAGGGTTCAGGGACGTGCAGGCGCAGCGGTTCGTACGGCTGGGTCATGGCTTCTACGCTCGATCTTGTGAATTTCTTGTAGTGGGCGCGCTAGCTGACAGTCAGTCTTCGGGTAGAAGAAATCTTGTCCTACAACAATCATAGGCGTGGCGTAGAAGAATATTTATCTGTGTTTCGTTGCGCTCAAGATCATTTGCGGATAAAAAATCTGCATAAACATAATAAACAGGTGATTTTGTCTCATGCGCAAACTGGACCGTACCGATATCGGCATTCTCAACGCCCTGCAGGAGAACGCGCGCATCACCAACGCCGACCTGGCCCGCTCGGTCAACCTGTCGCCCACGCCGTGCTTCAACCGGGTAAAGGCGATGGAGGAGTTGGGCTTGATTCGCGAGCAGGTGACGCTGCTGGATGCCGACCTGCTGGGACTGCATGTGAATGTGTTCATCCATGTCAGCCTGGAAAAGCAGAATGAACTGGCGTTGCAGCAGTTCGAAGGGGCGATCTCCGACCGGCCGGAAGTGATGGAGTGTTACCTGATGGCGGGCGATCCGGATTATCTGATCCGGGTGCTGGTGCCGACGATCCAGGCCCTGGAGCGCTTCATGATGGACTTTCTGACCAAGGTGCCGGGTGTGGCGAACATCCGTTCCAGCTTTGCCTTGAAGCAAGTGCGCTACAAAACCGCACTGCCACTGCCAGCCAACGGCATCAGCCTAGGTACCTGACTCAACACGGAACAAAATGTGGGAGGGGGCTTGCCCCCGATAGCGGTGTGACAGTCAGCTTATCTGTAGCTGACCCACCGCCATCGGGAGCAAGCCCCCTCCCACATTTGGTCCTGTGTTCCTAAAGTTGGTTGAGGGGAATCTTCAGGTACGTCACGCCGTTTTCTTCCGCCGGCGGCATATTCCCCGCCCGCACGTTCACCTGGATCGCCGGCAACAGCAGCGTCGGCATTCCCAGCCCCGCATCACGGGCGGTGCGCATCGCTACAAATGCCGCTTCATCCACCCCGTCATGCACATGGATATTCCCCGCCCGTTGTTCCGCCACCGTGGTCAGGCACTTGGCCTCACGGCCCTCGGGTGGGTAGTCGTGGCACACGTACAGCTTGGTATCCGAGGGGAAGGCCAGCAACTTGCGCATCGACGCGTACAACTGCCGCGCATCGCCGCCGGGGAAGTCGCAGCGCGCGGTGCCGACGTCGGGCATGAACAGGGTGTCGCCCACCAGGATCAAGCGGCCATCGATCAGGTAGGCCATGTCCGCCGGGGTATGCCCGGGCACATGCAGCGCCTGGGCCTGCAGGCCGCCAATGTGAAAGATCTCATCCGGCGCAAACAAGTGGTCGAACTGCGAGCCATCGACGCGAAACTCCGGTTCCAGGTTGAACAGGTGCTTGAACACGCCCTGCACCTGGCTGATGGACTGGCCGATGGCAATCTTGCCGCCCAGGGTGCGTCGCAGGTAAGGCGCGGCGGACAGGTGGTCGGCATGGGCATGGGTTTCCAGCAGCCATTGCACCTTGAGGCCATGCTCTTGGACAAAGGCAATCACCTGGTCGGCCTGCGTGGTCTCGGTGCGCCCGGAAGCCGGGTCGTAGTTGAGCACCGAGTCGACGATGGCGCAGGCACCGCCGTCCGCTTCATAGACCACGTAGGTATAGGTCGACGATGCCTCGTCCAGAAAGGCTTGAATCAACGCTGGCATGGCGGCTGTCCCCGATGCGGAAAAAAGTAGTTACAATCAGTTTACGTTTACACATAATGTTTTGAGCTTAAGTGAGATAAAGGAGCCGAGGCAAATGGAATCTACGTTGAGTGAGGGCGAAGTCGCCCAGTTGCGTGCATCGGCGTCCAAGGCCTGTTCCTTGCTCAAGGCGCTGGCCAACGAAGACCGCCTGTTGATCCTGTGCCAGTTGACCCAGGGCGAGCGCAACGTCGGCGAGCTGGAAGCGCTGACCGGCGTACGCCAGCCTACGCTGTCACAACAGTTGGGCATCCTGCGGGACGAAGGGTTGGTTGCCACCCGTCGGGAAGGCAAATACATCTTCTACGGATTGGCCAGCCACGAAGTGATTCAAGTGATGAAGACCCTGTCCGGCCTGTACTGCGGCGCGGTCATAAAAAGCTGGGCGTGACGCCATCCGGCAGCGACCCTTGTGTGCACTGACTCAAAAAGGCAGTAGACAATGACCGAACAACACTGGGGACCTACCATCAGTGGCGATATCGTAGTCATCGGCGGCGGCTCCGCAGGCATCGGCCTGCTGGCCAGCCTGCTCAAGCGCGACCCGCACCTGAACATCACCCTGATCGAACCCAACGACTTCCATTGCTATCAACCCGCCTGGACTTTGGTCGGCGGCGGCGCCTATAACCTGCAAAAGACCCGGCGCCCGCTGGCCGACGTACTGCCTAACGGCGTCACCTGGGTCCAGGCCGCGGTCAGCCAGTTGCTGCCTGACGAGCAGAGCCTGGTGCTCGACAACGGCCAGCGCGTCAGCTGGAACCACCTGATCGTCTGCCCCGGCCTGCGCCTGGCCTGGGAGAAGATCGAAGGCCTGCAAGATACCCTCGGCCGCCATGGCGTCACCTCCAACTACAGCTACGAGCATGCCGCCTACACCTGGCAACTGGTGCAGCAACTCAACGGCGGCAAGGCGCTTTTCACCCAGCCGGCCATGCCGATCAAATGCGCCGGTGCGCCGCAGAAGGCCATGTACCTGTCCTGCGATCATTGGCTCAGGCAGGGCGTCCTGAAAAACATCGAGGTGGAATTCAACCTGGCCGGTGCCGCGCTGTTCGGCGTGCCGGCCTTTGTGCCGCCGTTGATGAAATACGTCGAGAAATACAACGCACGCCTGGCGTTCAATGCCAACCTGATCAAGGTCGATGGCCCGGCACGCAAGGCCTGGTTTGAAGTGAAGGACGCCGAGGGCAGCGTCAGTGTCGTCGAAAAAGTCTTCGACCTGCTGCATGTGGTGCCGCCGCAGGTCTCCCCGGACTTTATCCGCCAAAGCCCGCTGGCCGACGCCGGCGGCTGGTGCGAAGTCAACCCCCACAGCCTGCAACACCTGCGCTACCCGCATATCTTCGGCCTCGGCGATGTGTGCGGCACCACCAACGCCAAGACCGCTGCGGCGGTGCGCAAGCAAATCGTGGTGGTTGCCGAGAACCTGCTGGCCCTGCGCAAACAGGCGCCGCTGCCGCTCAAGTACGACGGTTATGGCTCCTGCCCGTTGACGGTGGAGAAGGGCAAGGTGGTGCTGGCCGAGTTCGGTTATGGCGGCAAGCTGCTGCCGACTTTTCCCCTCGACCCGACCCGGGCGCGCCGCTCGATGTGGTTCCTCAAGGCCACGCTGCTGCCGTGGTTCTACTGGAACGGCATGCTCAAGGGCCGCGAGTGGCTGACCCGCCTGAGCAAGGTGGACTGAATGCTGCTGGCGAGTGTGTTGGGTGTATTGATGGGCCTGGTCATGGGCCTGACCGGTGCGGGCGGCGGCATCCTCGGGGTGCCGGCATTGGTGCTGGGGTTGGGACTGACCATGACCCAGGCCGCGCCGGTGTCATTGCTCGCGGTGGGCGCGGCGGCTGCGGTGGGCGCGATCGACGGCCTGCGCCATGGCCTGGTGCGTTACCGCGCGGCCTTATTGATCGCGTTGCTGGGCGCGCTGTTTTCGCCGCTGGGGGTGTTCGTCGCCCATCAACTGTCGGAGCCGGTGCTGATGGGCCTGTTCAGCGCATTGATGGTGCTGGTGGCCTGGCGCATGTTGCGGCGCGAAAAGCTCGAGGCCGGGCCGAGCGACCATGGCGCCGCCTCCTGGGGCCAGAAGAATTGCATGCTCAACCAGCAGACCGGCCGCCTGGCCTGGACCGCCAAATGCACCGCGACCCTGGCGGCGCTGGGGGCGGTGACGGGCGCCGTGTCGGGACTGCTCGGCGTGGGCGGCGGTTTCCTGATCGTGCCGGCGTTCAAGCAACTCACCGATGTGCAGATGCGCGGGATCGTCGCCACCTCGTTGATGGTCGTCAGCCTGCTGTCGTTGATCGGCGTGGTGGGGGCCTTTCACGCCGGGGTGAGCATCGAGCCGGTGGGCTGGGTGTTTATCGGCGCGAGTATCGTCGGCATGTTGGCCGGGCGGCGCTTGTGCTCGGTGATGCCTGCGCGTGCGCTGCAGGTGGGCTTCGCCAGTCTGTGTGTGATTGTGGCCGCAGGCATGCTGCTCAAGGCTTTCTAGGGACCCTCAGTTATGCGCTCAAAAGTGACAAAATGAACCCCGCTCAGGTTTACTGTTCTCTGAGTCATGGTTTCACCGGCCTTGCGCGTCGGTTCATCAAGGTCACCGAATGGATAAATACACCCCACACGCCTGGCAACCCCACGAGCGGCCGAGCCTGCCCGGCTCGCCGTCGACGCCGTTGCACCCCACCCATAAGCGCTGGCTGTTTGCGCTGGTCGGCGTACTGGTGGCAATCACCGGCGGGTTGGGCAACGCGCTGGTCATCGCCAACCTGCAATACCTGCAAGGCGCCCTGGGCGCGACCACGGCGGAAATGGCCTGGTTGCCCGCCGCCTATGTGATGACCAACGTGTGCATGAACCTGCTGCTGGTGAAGTTTCGCCAGCAGTTCGGCCTGCGCGCGTTTACCGAAGTGTTCCTGGTGCTGTATGCGCTGGTGACCTTCGGCCATTTATTCGTCAACGACCTCAATTCGGCCATCGCCGTGCGCGCGGCCCATGGCATGGTGGGGGCCGCGCTGAGTTCGTTGGGCTTGTACTACATGATCCAGGCGTTCCCGGCCAAATGGCGCTTGAAAGCCCTGGTGCTGGGGCTGGGCACGGCGCAGCTGGCGTTGCCCCTGGCGCGGCTGTTCTCCGAGGACTTGCTGCAGATCGCCGAATGGCGTGGCTTGTACCTGTTCGAGCTGGGCCTGGCGTTGATCTGCCTGGGCTGTGTGTTCCTGCTCAAGCTGCCGCCCGGCGACCGCTTCAAGACCTTTGAAAAACTCGATTTCCTCACCTTCGCGATCCTGGCCACCGGCGTCGCCTTGCTCTGCGCGGTACTGTCCCTGGGCCGTATCGACTGGTGGCTGGAAGCACCGTGGATCGGCATCGCCTCGGCGTGTTCCCTGGTGTTGATCATGGCCGGGCTGGCTATTGAGCATAACCGCGCCAACCCGCTGCTGATGACCCGCTGGCTGGGCAGCGGCACCATGATTCGCCTGGCATTGGCGGTGATCCTGATTCGCATGGTGCTGTCCGAACAATCCACCGGCGCGGTAGGTTTCATGCAGATGCTGAACATGAGTTACCAGCAGATGCATACGCTGTACGTGGTGATGCTGGCCGGGGCGATTGCCGGGCTGGTGGTCAGCGCCTTGACGATCAACCCGGCGCACTTGCTGATGCCGCTGGTGATTTCCCTGGCGCTGATGGCGACCGGGTCGGTGATGGACAGTTTTTCCAGCAACCTCACTCGGCCGCAGAACCTGTATATCAGCCAGTTCCTGCTAGGCTTTGGCGGTACCTTCTTTCTCGGGCCGACCATGGTGCTGGGCACCAAGAACGTGTTGACCAACCCGCGCAACCTGGTGAGTTTCTCGGTGATGTTCGGGATTTGCCAGAACCTCGGCGGCCTGATCGGCGCGGCGTTGCTTGGCACCTTCCAGATCGTGCGCGAGAAGTATCACTCAAGCCTGATTACCGAGCACCTGACCCTGCTTGACCCGCGTGTCGCGGCGCGGGTGCAGAGTGGTGGCTCGGCCTATGGCGGTATCGTCGCCGACCCGGAGTTGCGCAACCTCATGGGCATCCGCAGCCTGGCCACGGCGGCCACCCGTGAAGCGAACGTGATGGCTTACAACGATGTGTTCATGCTGATCGCGATCATCGCGATCCTGACCATGATCTGGATCTTTATCCGCAGCCTGTGGCTGATGAGCACCACCAAAGCGGCAACCCCTCCCGTTCAACCTGTCGGCGCCTCTTCATGACCGAACCCACGACCACCACTACCAATGCGATCGCCTCCACCCCCGAGGGCACCACGCCGCCGGGCGCTGCGGTGACCGAACCGCGCTCGTTGCGGGTGCGCATCCTTTCGTCCCTGGGCTTTGCCGCGATTGCCATCGTCGGCGTGCTGATCGTGCTGTATGCCTGGCAACTGCCGCCGTTCAGCAGCGCCGTGGAAACCACTGAGAATGCCTTGGTGCGCGGGCAGGTGACGATTATCGGCCCGCAGCTCAGCGGCTATGTATTCGAAGTGTCGGTGCAGGACTTTCAGTATGTGAAAGCGGGCGACCTGCTGGTGCGCCTCGATGACCGTATCTACAAGCAACGCCTGGACCAGGCCCTGGCGCAACTGGCGGTGCAGAAAGCGTCGTTGGCCAATGTGGCGCAGCAACGCAACAGCGCCGAAGCGACCATCAAATTGCGCCAGGCCGCGCTGGTCGACAGCCAGGCCCAGGCGCGCAAAAGCACCGCAGACTTGCGCCGCAACGAGGAGTTGATCAGCGACGGCTCGGTGTCCAGGCGCGAACTGGACGTGACCCGCGCCGCCAATGCCCAGACTATCGCTGCCGTGGCCCAGGCCCAGGCCAGCCTGGAAATCGCCCGGCAGGACCTGCAGACGGTGATCGTCAATCGCGGCTCCCTGGAAGCGGCAGTGGCCAGCGCGGAGGCGGCGGTGGAATTGGCGCGGATCGACCTGTCCAACACCCGCGTCACCGCGCCACGGGACGGCCAACTGGGGCAGATTGGCGTGCGCCTGGGGGCCTACGTCAACTCCGGCGCGCAATTGATGGCGCTGGTGCCCAAGCAGTTGTGGGTGATCGCCAATATGAAAGAAACCCAGATGGACAATGTGCAGGTCGGCCAGCCGGTGACCTTCACCGTGGACGCGCTGAACCACCGCAAGTTTCACGGCACGGTGCAGCATATTTCCCCGGCGACCGGGTCGGAGTTCAGCCTGTTGCAGGCGGACAACGCCACCGGCAACTTCGTGAAAATCGCCCAGCGCGTGCCGGTGCGGATCACGGTAGACCCCGACCAGGCCGAGAGCGAGCGGTTGCGGCCGGGGTTGTCGGTGGTGGTGAGTATCGACACGGCAGGAAGGCTTAAAAACTCACCACCCTGACACTGACACAGTGCAGGACAAACTGTGGGAGGGGGCTTGCTCCCGATTGCAGTGTGTCAGTCACCCCATTGATTACTGACCCACAGCTATCGGGAGCAAGCCCCCTCCCACATTTGGAGTGTATTTCAGGTTGAAATTGAGTTGGATTGACTGGCCTTGCTCCAGCAGTTTCAGGCCCGGCCTACCCGGCAAGTGATGGGCATTGACCGGATGGCTTACCGGCTCGATGCAGAAAAACCCCAGCCCCGGCGGGCAGTACAACAGGAAGTAATCGGCGCCGCTGGCCTGGCATTCGAGGGTATATCCAAGCTCCGGTTGTTCGATCAAGCAGTACCCATCCCACTCGCAGAATCCATTGTCCACCAGGCCTTCCGGCAGGGTTTGGGGTTGCCTGAAATCCCACTCCTGCGGCACCGGCGCCAACCCCGTCGGCAGCTTGGCCGCGTCACTCATCCACACCTGCGCCGCCTTGGCCTGCAACCGCGTACCCGGCCGACGCGGGAAGTACGGGTGCAAGCCTACGCCATGCCATGCGGCTGTTTCGGCCAGATGCGTGACGCGCAACTCGATCCTCAGCACCCCACCGCTCAAGCGGATGCGCTGCTCGGCGCGATAGGCGAACGGTGTGTCACAGAGCACTTGCAGCAGTACCTCATCCGCCGACTGGCTGACCACCTGCCACGCTTGCTGCCAGGCCGAGCCGTGAATCGGCAGCGGATCGGTGAGGCTGTTGGGCTTGAGCGCGAGCCAGCCGTCAGGGTTGGCGAAACCGCCGTGGGCAATGCGGTTGGACCAGGGCACCAACGGATAGCAGCCCAGCTTGCCCGGCAAACCGGTATTGATTGCCTGCTCATCACTGTGCCGCAACAGCGGTTGGCCGGTGGAGCGCACCGTCCAGTTGACGAGGCTGCCGCCGAGGGCGGGGGCGAGTACCAGATGGGTGAATTGATCCGTAAGCTCAACGAAGTTCAAAGACACGATCGACCTGCCGTATGGAAATAGTAAAAACAGCGCTGCCCGAAAGGTGGGAGGGGGCTTGCTCCCGATAGCGGTGTTTCAGTCAAAGATGCTCAGACTGACCCACTGCTATCGGGAGCAAGCCCCCTCCCACATTTAATCACTGGGTTACAGCACCACGCTCGGCAGCCACAACGACAATGCCGGAATGTAGGTCACCGCTATCAACACCAGGAACAGCACCGCATAAAACGGCAGCAGCGCCTTCACGGTCTTCTCAATGCTGACCTTGCCCACCGCCGCGCCTACGAACAGCACCGCGCCCACCGGCGGGGTGATCAGGCCGATCCCCAGGTTCACCAGCATGATCATGCCGAAGTGCACCGGGTCGACGCCGATGCCGAGGATCACCGGCAACAGGATCGGTGTGAGGATCAGGATCAGCGGCGCCATGTCCATCACCGTCCCGAGCAACAGCAGCATCACGTTGATGCACATCAGGATCACGTAGCGGTTGTCCGACAGGGTCAGGAACAGCGTGGTGATCTTCGCCGGGATCTGCATCAGGGTCATGATGTAGCCGAAGCTGGCGGCGAAGGCGATCAGGATCATCACGATGGAAATGGTGCGCACCGTGCGGTGCATCAGCTTGGGCAGCTCACTCCATTTGTAGTCGCGGTAGATGAACATGGTCACGAAGAACGCCCACAGCACTGCAATCGCGGCAGACTCGGTGGCGGTGAAGATACCCGACAGGATACCGCCGAGGATGATCACCATGGCCATCAGGCCCCAGAGCGCGTCAGCGGCGATCTTCAGCGCCTGCTTCAAGGGGATGACTTCGCCTTTGGGGTAATCGCGCTTTCTCGCGAAGATCAGGCACAGCACCATCAGGCACGCGCTCATCAACAGGCCTGGCACCACGCCGGCCATGAACAGCGAGGCGATCGATACGGTGCCGCCTGCCGCCAGGGAGTAGAGCACCGAGTTATGGCTGGGCGGCGTCAGCAACGCCTGCACCGAGCCGCTGACCGTCACCGCAGTGGCAAATTCGCGCGGATAGCCGCGCCGTTCCATCTCCGGAATCAGCACCGAACCGACCGACGCGGTGTCGGCCACCGAGGAGCCGGAGATCGCGCCGAAAAACGTCGAGGCCATGATGTTGACCAGCGACAGCCCGCCGCGCACGAAGCCCACCAGCACCCCGGCAAACGCCACCAGCCGCCGCGACATGCCGCCCTCGGCCATGATCGCGCCGGCCAGTACGAAGAACGGAATCGCCATCAGCGAAAACTTGTTGACCCCGCCCGCCACCTGAATCATCAGGGCCTGGAACGGAATGTCGATCCACCATGCGCCGATCAGCGCCGACAAGCCCAGGGCATAGGCCACCGGCATGCCGATCAGAATCAAGGCGATAAAGCTGCCCAACAGAATAAACGCGTCCATATCAGGCGGCCCCTTCGCTTTCTTCAACCAGGTCGAAGCGCACCACGCGCCGGTTGCTCTGGTCGCCCAGCAGCAGTTTTTCCACCACGAATATCAAGGTCAGCAAGCCGCCAATCGGAATCGGCATGTAGGTGATGCCGACCCGCAGCGTCGGGATGGCGCTCATGAATTGGTTCCAGGTGGACAGGCACAGCTTGGTGCCCCAGATCGTCATGAACAGGCAGATGGTGCCCATGAGCAGTTGCGAAACAATGCCGACGACGCGGCGTTGGGCGGGCGGCAGGCGGTCGGTGACCATGGCCACCGACATATGCGCACCGGCGCGGTAGCTGGCGGCCGCGCCGATAAAGGTAAAGACCAGCATCAGAAGGATGGCGGTGGGCTCCGGCCAGCTTGAGCCGGTGCCGAGGATATAGCGGGCGAAAATGCCCCACGGAATGATCAGTGCGACCCCGAGCACCGAGAGGCCGGCGACCCAGATGCAGGTCATGTAGATGCGGTCGTTGATGCGCAGCAGTAGATTCTTCATGGCGTTCACCGTAACCGGGCGCGGCCCCCTGCATGAGCAGCGGGCCGCGCCGGGCCTTGTCAGGAAGGAGGGCGTTATTGAACGGCGTCGATACGCTTGATGATGTCGGCGTAAGGCGCGCCGTACTTGGCGCGAACCTGTGCGGTGGCGTCATAGAAGGGTTTCTTGTCGACGGTGATGAACTCGACCCCGGCCTTCTTGAGTTTTTCCTCACTGCTGGCGGACTTGGCATCCCACAGCACGCGCTCGTCAGCCTGGGCGGCCTTGGCGGCTTTCTTGACCATGTCCTGCTGCGCGGGGCTGAGCTTGTTCCAGGTGATCTTCGACATCACGATGGGCTCGGGCAAAATCAAATGCTCGGTGAGGGTGTAGTACTTGGCGTTCTGGAAATGGTTGTGCTCGAGCAGCGTCGGCGGGTTGTTTTCCGCGCCGTCGATCACACCGGTCTGCAATGCGCTGAAGATCTCGCCGGTGTCCATGGCAATGCCGTTGGCGCCCATCGCATTGAAGGCGTCGATGAACAGCGGGTTGCCCTGGACGCGAATTTTCATGCCCTTGAGGTCTTCGATCTTGCGCACCGGTTTTTTGGTGTAGAGATTGCGCGTGCCGCCGTCCATCCAGGCCAGGGCGACCAGGCCGAACTCGGAATCGGTGATCTTGGCCAGGATCTCGTCACCAATCTCGCCGTCGATGACCTTGCGCATGTGCGCCTGGTCGCGGAACACGAAGGGCAGGTTGAATACGTTGACGTCCGGCACCACCGGGCCGACGATGCCGAGGCTGACGCGGGTCATCTGCACGGCGCCGACCTGGGCCTGTTCGACCACTTCCTTTTCCGAACCCAGCACGCCGCCTGGAAAGTACTTAAAGGTCAGTTCGCCGTTACTCTCCTTGGTCAGGGCCTCGCCCATGTTTTTTTCGGCGACAACGGTGGGGTAGCCGGCGGGGTGTATGTCGGCGAACTTGATTTCCAGCGCGTGGGCGGCGCTGCTGAGGGCCACGAGTGTGGCGGCGAGCAAGGTGCGTTTGAAGTCCATGGGCGGTCATTCCTGTCTTGTTATTGTTGTATTCAAGGCACAGCGATGCAGCTAGAGGATGAAGCTGGGTTCGGGCAGTCCCTGCACGCCAGGGTTGAGGGCAAACACGCCGCCGGACAGCGATTGTTCACTCGCGTCGTCACGGATCGAGGTGACGTACAAGGTGTCCAGGCGACTGCCGCCAAAGGCGCACATGGTGGGTTTTTTTACCGGTACGGGCAGCGACTGGTCGAGGCGACCGTCCGGGGTGAAGCGGTGGACCAACCCGGCGTCGTTGGCGCAGATCCAGTAGCAGCCGTCGGCGTCTACCGCTGCGCCATCGGGCCGCCCGAGGTGGTGATGCATGTCGACGAACACGCGGCGGTTGGACGGCGTGCCGGTCTCGATGTCGTAGTCGAAGGCCCAGATCTGCTGCACCAACGGGTGAGAATCGGAGGCATACATCGTGCGGCCATCGGGGCTGAACGCCAGGCCGTTGAGGGTGATGAAACCGTCCAGCTGTGCGTGGGGCGCCGCACCTGACGCGTAGCGATAGAGAATGCCCTCGGCGGCGTTCAAGCCCATGTCCAGCACCATGCTGCCGGCCCAGAAGCGGCCCTGGCGATCACAGCGGCCGTCGTTCAGGCGCATATCCGCGCGCGGGTGCTCGACGCCGGCCAGCGGCGTGGTCTTGAGGCTGCCATCGTTGTGCGGGGTCAGTTGGAAAAAACCGCTCTGCATGCCGGCGACCCAGTTGCCTTTATCGGTGCGAGCAATACAGGCGAGCACCTGCGGGGCCTGCCAGGCTGCCACCTGGCCTGTGGTCGCGTCCCAGCGCTGCAGGCGACCGTTGGGAATATCCACCCAGTACAGGGCGTTTTCTTCGGGCACCCACACCGGGCATTCGCCCACGGCGTTGCGGGCGTCGACAATCAATTCTGCACTCATGGCCACTCATTCCCTTGGGTTGCTGTGAACTCAGTCACCGAATGGCCCAGCAGCGCAGAACGCGCCGCCCTGATAGAGCTTGGCCGGGTCGTTGTCAGCCACCGGCGGCTGGGCCTCGACCTGGGCGCGGAACACTTCGGAGCTGTCCTTGGGCGCAAAACCCAGGTGCGCGGCGTAGCGGTTGTCCCACCAGGTGTCCTGGTTATTCGACATGCCATAGACCACGGTATGGCCGACGTTCGGCGTGTACAGCGCGCGTTCGAGCAGTTGGGTCAGGTCGTCGAAGCTCAACCAGGTGTGCATCATCCGGCGGTTCTGCGGTTCCGGGAACGAGGAGCCGATACGGATGCTCACGGTCTCTATGCCGTAGCGGTCGAAGTAGAAACTCGCCATGTCTTCGCCATAGGACTTGGACAGGCCGTAGTAGCTGTCCGGGCGGCGCGGTGAGTGGGCGTCGAGCTTTTCGTCCTGTGGGTAGAAGCCGATCACATGGTTGGAGCTGGCGAAGATCACGCGCTTCACACCATGACGGCGCGCGGCTTCGTAGATGTGGAAAACGCCGCTGATATTGGCGCCGAGCACTTCTTCGAAAGGGCGCTCCACCGACACGCCGCCAAAGTGCAGGATCGCATCGACGCCTTCCACCAGA
Source organism: Pseudomonas sp. R11-23-07 (assembly GCF_003852295.1). Taxonomy (NCBI): domain Bacteria; kingdom Pseudomonadati; phylum Pseudomonadota; class Gammaproteobacteria; order Pseudomonadales; family Pseudomonadaceae; genus Pseudomonas; species Pseudomonas sp. R11-23-07. Next base: position 3,450,037 of record NZ_CP027761.1, on the reverse strand, counting down.
TGGTGCACGGCTTGTTTGTCGGAAAGATCGCAGGTTTGTACTTCTTCATGGGCGGCGGCGGGGGCCATATCAGCGATGTCTGACAGGCGCAGCACCTGGGCGTAGGGACGCATGCGCTCGCGCAGCACTTTACCCAGGCCGCCGGCGGCACCGGTGAGCAGGATGCGGTTGAAGGGAACGGGGGTAGTGGTGGTCATGGGTAGTCCAATTTTTTGTTGTAGGTTGTCGTATGACTAGGCCGAAGTATTGTTAGGGATCCCCAGGTTGTCAACGTTCTTGCAGGCGAGTGAGATTCAAATGTGGGAGGGGGCTTGCTCCCGATAGCGATGGCCCAGTCAGAAATGTATTCACAGACACTCCCTCATCGGGGGCAAGCCCCCTCCCACATTGGTTTTGCAGTGGTTTTCAGACCTTCGCCACCCTTTAGAGCAGTGAGATTGGATAACTCACAAATATCCGGTTCTCGTCGAATTCGTTGTTGCTGAAATCCCGACGCATGGTCGAGTTACGCCACCTGACGTTCAGGTCCTTCAGCGCACCGCTCTGCACGGTGTAGGCCAGTTCCGATTCGCGGCCCCATTCCTTGCCGTCGGTGATTGCCCCGGTGTGCACGTTACTGCCGCTGATGTAGCGGTTCATCATGGTCAAGCCAGGAATGCCAAGCACCACGAAGTTGAAGTCATGGCGCAGCTGCCAGGATTTTTCCTTGGCGTTGTCATAGCTGGAGTTATAGCTGTCGTTGGCCAGCGTGCCGCCGCTGGTGCCGTTGACGCGCATCCACACACTGTCGCCGGTGAGTTTCTGCAGGCCCACGTAGAAGGTGTTGCCGTTGTACTTGGCCGACAGCAGGGCGAACACGGTCTTGTTGTCGAGGTCGCCGGCCAGGGCGCTGCCGTCTTCCTTGCCATTGAAGAAGCCGAGGTTGGCGCCCAGGGTCCAGTCGCCCACCGGCTGGCTGTGGGTGAGGTTGAGGTACTGTTGCTGGTAGATATCGGTGAGTTCGGCGTACCACAGGCCGACCTGGGTGCGCTTGTCATTGAACGTGTATTCGCCGCCGCCGAAGTTGAACCGGTCGGAGGTGAACGCGGCTTTGCCGTTCATGAACATGTCTTCCATGCTCGCGTCGTTGCGCGGGCTGTTGCCGCGAAACTGGCCGCCGTAGAGCGTCAGGCCGGCGATCTCGTTGGACGTCACCTGGCCGCCGCGGAAGGTCTGGGGCAGGGAGCGGCCGTCATCGGAGCGCAGGATCGGCAGCACCGGCATCCATTCGCCGACCTTCAACTCTGTCTTCGATAACTTGGTTTTCAACGCCACGCCCAGGCGTCCGAAATTATCGGCGGGGCGCCCATCGTCATGCACCGGCAGCAATTGGGTGCCAGCGGTGCCTTTGCCGCCGTCGAGCTTTTGCGAGTACAGGCCCAGTACGTCGATGCCGAAACCCACGGTGCCACGGGTGTAGCCAGACTTGGCATCCAGAATGAAACTCTGCGTCCACTCTTCGGCCTTGCCTTGGGCATTGGCGGAGTTGGTGAAGTTGCGGTTGAAGTAGGCGTTGCGCAGGTTGAGCGTGGCCTTGGCATCGTCGACAAACCCATCGGCGTGGGCCGTGAGGGGTAAGGTACATGCGATGCTGCTAAGGCTGATCAAACCGAGACGCGAGGACAAATGACGGGCGAATTGACTCACAGTGAGGCTCCCTTTTCTTTTGTTGTTTTTATTATTCGTCATACGTTGTCGTACAACGATGGGCGCGATATTTACGGGGTTTTAAAGGAGTGTCAAGCAGAAGTTATGGGATGACTTGCTCGGTCTATCTAAATGTGGACACGGTCAAAATGTGGGAGGGGGCTTGCTCCCGATAGCGGTGGGTCAGCTACACATAAGTTGACTGTCACACTGCCATCGGGAGCAAGCCCCCTCCCACATTTGATTGGTGACCAATCATAAGAATGGCGGGGTTTCAGCCGGCCATGACCATTGGCGGCAGGGTGCCCAGCAGGGAAACCGCTGCCACTGCTGCAATACCCAATAGCCATTCCAGCAGGACACTGGCCTTCAAGCTGCCCACTCGCTGTCCACACTGTTCCAGGCGCAATCGGTTCAGCAAGGCCAGCACCAACATGCCCGCTACCAGCAGCACCTTGATCAGCAGAATCAAGGCAAACCCTTCAAACGGCGGGGTAGGCCACAGTTGCCCGGTGAGCACGCGCACGTTGACCAAACCGGTCACCAGCAGGCCGGCAACCAGGCCATAACCCACGCCACTGAAGCGCCGCAGGATCGGCTGCAGGGTCAGCGGCTGTGGCTGTCTGAGGATCAACACCAGCAGCAGCAAGCCGCCCAGCCAGGCACCGACGCACGCCAAGTGCACCACTTGGTTGAGGATCAGCAGTCGCCCGCTGAGGCCATCGAGCATGGCGCCGTGGCCCACCGGAGCCAGGGTCGCCAGCACCAGCGCAATCAGCGGCAGGCGCAGAGCCGGCCACGGCTTGATCAATACGATCACCAGCAGCAGGTTGAGCAGCACGTGCCAAACCCACACCTGCCCAAAGAAGGTGTTGCTCAGCACCAACATCACCGTGGCCGGTCGTAGTGCGGCGTCCCACCCGCCGGCCATGCTCGCGGTGATCAGCAGCAGCCACGCGACCCCGGAGCCCAGCCCCAGCCAGGCCAGGCCTCGGGTGAAGCGCAGCAGGCGCCGGTCGAGTGCCGGTTGCGCAGCCGCGCCGAGCAACAGAGGCCTGAACACACAGGCCCCGAACATCAGCAGCACCACGATGAAATGCACAAAACGGCACAGCACCAGCAGGGTCGCCATGGATTATTGGCCAACCTTGAAGCTGTAAGTGCCTTCGCTCTTGTGGGTGTCGACGGACACGGCGTGCCACTCGACCTTGTAAGTACCGGCCGCCAGCGGAGCGGCAGGGGTGACCACCAGGGTTTTTTTGTCGGTGTCCGGGGTTTCAAGGCCCTTGATCGCGATTTCCGTGCCGTCCTTGCTCAGGGACACCTTGGTGAACGTCGCTTCGACGCCTTCGCTGAAGGTCAGGCGCAGGTCTGTCGGTGCGGCAACATTGCTGTCTGCCGCTGGCGTGGCGCCTTTCAGGTGCGCGTGGGCAAAGGCTGCAGACGCGCCCAGCAGGGAGGCGAGCAGGGCGACGATGGTCAGGGACTTCTTGATCAACATTGTTCAATACCAATCAGAGGATGGAAGCGAGCAGTGTACGAAGTTTCGGTTCGGCGTGTCGCCCCGATCTAGAGCGGATGGTAGTCTCTAGGTCGTGTTGTTGTCAGGGAGACCTTATGGGCAATCACAAGATCGGAATTCGGCGGATCAACGTCGAGAAAATCCTGCTGGCCGCAGAGAAAGTCTTCGCTGAAAAAGGCTATGGCAGCACCGCCATGGCCGATATCGCCAAAGAGGCGCAACTACCGCGCTCGAACCTGCATTACTACTTCACCACCAAGAGCGATCTGTACAGCGCGGTGCTGTTCGACCTGCTGGACCTGTGGAAACAGGACGCCCTGAGCTTCGAAACTTTCGATGACCCACGGGTGGTGCTCAGCAGCTACATTCGCGCCAAGATGCAGCGCTCGCGCACACGGCCGTATGGTTCGAAAGTCTGGGCCAATGAAATCATCCACGGTGCGCCCACCCTGGGTGAGGCGCTGGATGAAAGCCTGTACGACTGGGCCAAGATGAAGGAAGCGAAAATTCGCCATTGGGTGGAAGACAAACGCATCCTGCCGGTGGAGCCGTCGAGCCTGCTGTACATGATCTGGGCATCGACCCAGCACTATGCCGACTTCGATCATCAGGTGAACATTTTGAATGATCATCAGCCGTTGTCAGATATGCAGTTTGAGCGGGCGATACAGACGGTGACCGGGGTGATATTGCGCGGGATTGGGTTGGAGCCTTGAATAGTGTGGTGAGGTTGAGGGCCCCATCGGGAGCAAGCCCCCTCCCACACTTGGCTGTGTGAACCCGATCAAATGTGGGAGGGGGCTTGCCCCCGATAGCGGTCTGAAGGCCTACACAGCCTCCCTGTAGGGATTCCTCGGATCCTGAGTCCAATTCAAAAACGGCTTGCCCGTGTCGACCGGCACCATCTCGATACAATCGGCCACCGGACAAGTAATCTGGCACAAATTGCAGCCCACGCACTCGTCATCGATCACCTCATATTTATGCGTACCATCCGCCTGCTTCAAGCTGGCGATGGCCTGGTGTGAGGTGTCCTCACAGGCGATATGGCAACGCCCACAGCCGATACACGCCGCCTGGTCGATCTTGGCGATCACCTGGTAGTTGATGTCCAGGTACTTCCAATCCGTGGTGTTGCCCACCGCACGCCCGGAAAATTCCTGCAAGCTCTGGTAGCCCTGAGTGTCCATCCAGCGCGACAGCCCGTCCTTCATCTCTTCGACGATGCGGAACCCATGCAGCATCGCCGCCGTGCACACCTGCACCGCGCCGCAGCCCAGGGCGACGAATTCAGCGGCGTCACGCCAGTTGCCGATGCCGCCGATACCGCAGATCGGCAAGCCCTGGGTCTGCGGGTCGCGGGCGATTTCGGCGACCATGTTCAGGGCAATCGGTTTCACCGCCGAGCCGCAGTAGCCGCCATGGGTACTCTGGCTGCCGACCATGGGCAGGGCGACCATGCGTTCCAGGTCGACGCTGGTGATGGAGTTGATGGTGTTGATCAACGACACCGCATCCGCGCCGCCGCGATAGGCCGCCCGCGCGGCCACGCGGATATCGGTGATGTTGGGCGTGAGCTTGACGATCACCGGCAGCGAGCAGTACGTCTTGCACCAGCGCGTCACCTGCTCCACGTACTCAGGCACCTGGCCGACCGCCGCGCCCATGCCGCGTTCGGGCATGCCGTGGGGGCAGCCGAAATTCAGCTCGATACCGTCGCAGCCGGTGGCTTCCACCCGCGGCAGGATATTTTTCCAGGATTCTTCAACACAGGGCACCATCAGCGACACAATCAATGCGCGGTCCGGCCAGTCCTTTTTCACCTGGGTGATTTCGCGCAGGTTGATCTCCAGGGAGCGGTCGGTGATCAGCTCGATATTATTGATGCCCAGCACTTCGCGATTCGCCCCGTAGTGCGCCGAGTAGCGCGACGACACGTTGACCGCCGCCGGGTCTTCCCCCAGGGTTTTCCACACCACGCCGCCCCATCCGGCCTCGAACGCGCGCACCACGTTGTAGGCCTTGTCGGTGGGCGGTGCGGAGGCCAGCCAGAACGGGTTGGGCGCTTTGATGCCGGCGAACACAATCGACAGATCAGCCATTACGCGGCCTCCACGTTGAGCATGAGTTGAGCGTGCATGGCCTCGGCGGCCAGCTTGCCGTGTTGCACCGCCTGCACGGTGAGGTCCTGGCCGAGGCTGACGCAGTCGCCGCCGGCATACACCCCGGGAATACTGGTGCGCAGGTGCTCGTCGACGAAGATGCGTTCGCCCACGCGGTGCAACTGCTGGGCCAGCGGGTCGTGCAGCGCGTCGTTGTCAAAACCCTGACCAATGGCCTTGAAGATGGCGTCTGCGGCCAATTCGAAGGTTTCTCCGGTGGGGTGCAGGCGACCGTTCTCCATGCGCGTGCGAGCGAAGCGCATACCGCGTACATGCCCCTGGTCATCGAGCAGCACCTGTTCCGGCTGGGCCCAGGTCAGCAGGCGAACCTGGTTGGCCTTGGCGATGTCTTGCTCATGGTGGGTCGCGCCCATGTCATCCAGGCCACGGCGGTACACCAGGTTCACATCACGCGCACCGAGGCGCGCCATTTGCACGGCCATGTCGATAGCGGTGTTGCCGGCGCCGAGCACGATGCAGCGGTCGGCCAGCGGCAGCTGGGTGAGGTCATCGGCCTGGCGCAGTTCGCGGATGTAGTCGGTGGCGGCGAGCAGGCCGGGGGCGTCTTCGTCGGGCAGGCCGAGGCGTTTGCTGGCCGCCAGGCCGAGGCCGAGAAACACCGCGTCAAATTGCGCGTGCAACTCGCTCAGGGTGAGGTTGTCGCCCAGGCGCTGGCCGTGACGGATCTCGATGCCGCCGATTTGCAGGAGGAAATCCAGTTCCTTCTGGGCGAAGTCGTCCACCAGTTTGTACTTGGCGATTCCGTATTCATTCAAGCCGCCGGCTTTTTCCCGGGCTTCGAAGACCACCACGTCATGCCCGTGCAGGGCCGCACGGTGGGCGCAGGCCAGGCCCGCCGGCCCGGCACCGACCACCGCGATGCGCTTGCCGGTGGGCGCGGCACGCTGGAACGGGTGCTGGCTGAAGTGCGCGTTGTCGATGGCATAGCGTTGCAACAGGCCGATCAGCACTGGGGCGCATTCGTCGGCGTTGTTACGTACGCACGCTTGCTGGCACAGGATTTCCGTGGGACAGACTCGAGCGCAACTGCCGCCGAGGATGTTGGCCGAGAGGATTTTCTGCGCTGCGCCCTGGACGTTGTCGGTGTGGATATTGCGGATGAACGAGGGGATGTCGATTTCGCTGGGGCACGCGTTCACGCAGGGGGCGTCGTAGCAATACAGGCAGCGCGAAGCTTCCAGCTGGGCCTGGCGGGCATTGAGGGGCGGAGCCAGGTCGGTGAAGTGGCTGGCGAGGGTGGGCCCGTCGTCATGGGGATGGGGGAGGTGGGTCAGGGTCTGGATCACGGTGGTGGCCTCACGGTTATTGAGGTGCTGCCTCTGATGGGCGATCGTTCCCATGCTCTGCGTGGGAATGTCTCACTGGACGCTCTGCGTCCGCTCTTGGAACGCGGAGCGTCCCTGGCTGCATTCCCACGCAGAGCGTGGGAATGATCATGTGCGCTGTATGTTCAGCGTTTCACCGCAGTGGGCCTGGAATGCTCCGCCCGCTTGCGCAACTGTTCGAACACCGCCGGATACGCCGGCCGTTCCACATATCGCCCGGCCCCACGCTCGGCGCGCAGGTCGCCATCGGCCCAGACCAGCTTGCCCTGGCTGATGGTGTGGCTCGGCACGCCGCGTACGGTCTTGCCTTCGAAGATGTTGAAATCGACTTGCTGATGATGGGTTTTGGCGGAAATGGTGCGTGTGCCCTCGGGATCCCACAGCACCAGGTCGGCATCGGCGCCGACGCGAATCGCGCCTTTGCGCGGGTAGAGGTTGAAGATCTTCGCGGTGTTGGTGGAGGTCAGCGCGACGAAGGCCTGCATCGACAGGCGCCCGGTATTGACACCCTCATGCCACAGCAGCGCCATGCGGTCTTCGATACCGGCGGTGCCGTTGGGGATTTTGCTGAAGTCGTCACGCCCGGCGGCCTTTTGCTCGGCGCAGAAGCAGCAGTGGTCGGTGGCGGTGGTGTGCAGGTTGCCCGATTGCAAACCGTGCCACAGCGCTTCCTGGTGCCCGCGCGGGCGGAACGGTGGGCTCATCACGTAGCCGGCGGCGGTCTGCCAGTCGGGGTGTTGATAGACGCTGTCGTCCAGCAGCAGGTGGCCGGCGAGCACTTCCCCGTAGACCGCCTGGCCCTTGCCCCGGGCATAGGTGATTTCGTCCAGCGCCTCCTGGGTGGAAACGTGCACCAGGTACAACGGCGTGCCGATGGTCTCGGCGATACGAATTGCACGGCTGGCGGCTTCGCCTTCCACCTGGGAAGGGCGCGACAGCGGATGCGCTTCCGGCCCGGTGATGCCCTGGGCCATCAGCTTGCGTTGCAGGTGATAGACCAGCTCGCCGTTTTCCGCATGCACCGTGGGCACCGCGCCCAGTTCCAGGCAACGTTCGAAACTGGCCACCAGGGTGTCGTCGGCCGCCATGATCGCGTTCTTGTAGGCCATGAAATGCTTGAAGCTGTTGATGCCGTGATGGCTGACCAGCTCGGCCATTTCCTCGCGGACCTGTTCGCTCCACCAGGTGATCGCCACATGAAAGCCGTAGTCGGACGCCGACTTTTCGGCCCAGCCGCGCCACTGGTGGAACGCCTCCATCAACGACTGCTGCGGGTTGGGGATCACGAAGTCGATGATCGACGTGGTGCCACCGGCCAGCCCCGCCGCCGTGCCACTGAAAAAGTCTTCACTGGCCACGGTGCCCATGAACGGAAGTTGCATATGGGTATGGGGATCGATGCCACCGGGCATCAAGTACCGGCCGCTGCCATCGAGTGTTTCAGTGCCGGCGGGAATATCCAGGTCCGTGCCGATAGCACGAATCAGACCGCCTGCGCATAACACATCGGCGCGGTAACTTTCATCATGGGTAACAACGGTAGCGCCACGGATCAACAGCGACATGTCGAGTTCCTCACAGGCTTGACCGGCTTGTGCCAGTTCTAAGTGTTGTAATACGGCTCGCCGATAACTGGTTGATTCCTGTCATCGGTGACAGGAATAGAAACTAGCCCGAGTTTTTCGATTGAGCAAGAATATTTTTATTAAGCTTATAACTACTATAACTTTTTGATTTATAAGATTAAAAATCAAAATTCACCAAAATGAAGCAGCCTCACACCATTTTGACGCACTTGACAGGTTGTCGATTTGAACAACATTTCTTATTGCAAATCAGCCGGTTGAACGATGGCGCTTGACGGGGCCGGGAAATAAAAATAATTGTGTTGCACCAGATTGAGTCCTGAAGGTTCGGACAACTTCCTTGCTATTCACCCTGAGTTCCCAGGGCAAGTTCCGAAGACGCAATCGGTCAACCGGATAAAGCTGATAAACATCAGCCAGTTATAGATGCAGCGTGGGTCGGGAAGCAGTTATCGGCACGGTTATTGAGTGCAGTGGCGGCTGGCCGGGCCCGAGATGTCATGTTGTCGACGAGGTACTCCGGCCACCTGCCTTAACCGTGCAGGTGAGCAAGAATAATTTTAAAAAAACCGTGGAGCGGCCATGCAACAGAACAGATCGCAAGTCATCGAACGTAACGGCCTGTACGAACTCGACGCCGGCCCCGACGTCCTCGACAGCCCTCGCTACAACCACGACATGGCACCGACCAAGGTGCACGAACGCACCTGGAACAAATGGCACATCACTGCGCTGTGGGTCGGCATGTCGATCTGTGTGCCGACCTACACCCTGGGCGGTGTGCTCACCGCGTATTTCGGGTTGTCGGTGGGCGAGGCGCTGATGGCGATTTTGCTGGCCAACATCGTGGTGCTCATCCCCCTCACACTCAATGCGTTTCCCGGTACGAAATACGGCATCCCGTTTCCGGTGCTGTTGCGCTCATCGTTCGGCATCCTCGGCTCCAACGTGCCATGCCTGATTCGGGCGCTGGTGGCGTGTGGCTGGTTTGGCATCCAGACGATGTTTGGCGGCCTGGCGATTCACTTGTTCCTGGGCTCGATTTTCGAGGGCTGGAAATCCCTTGGCGGCACCGGTGAAGTGATCGGTTTCATGATTTTCTGGTGCCTGAATTTGTGGGTGGTGCTGCGCGGCGCCGAGTCGATCAAGCGTCTGGAAACCCTGTCGGCGCCGTTGCTGGTCGCCGTGGGCATTGGCTTGCTGGTGTGGGCAATGCCGAATGTGTCCCTCAGTGAGCTGATGGCGATTCCACCCAAGCGCCCCGAAGGCGCGAGCCTAACGGGTTATTTCATGGCGGGCCTGACTGCCATGGTCGGGTTCTGGGCCACCTTGTCGCTGAATATCCCGGACTTCAGCCGCTATGCCAAAAGCCAGAAGGACCAGATTCTCGGGCAGATTTTCGGCCTGCCGCTGACTATGTTCCTGTTCGCTGCGCTTGGCGTGATCATGACTGCGGCTTCGGTGAAACTGGTGGGGGTCAGCGTGTCCGACCCGGTCACCCTGATCGGCCATATCCAGAGCCCGGTGTGGGTCGCGATCGCCATGGCGCTGATCATCATCGCCACCTTGTCCACCAACACGGCGGCGAACATTGTCTCGCCGACCAACGACTTCCAGAACATCGCGCCCAAGTTGATCAACCGCACCACGGCGGTGATTCTTACCGGGGTGGTGGGGCTGGCGTTGATGGCCCATGAGCTGCTGAAAAAACTCGGGCTGATCGTGTCCGATGTCAGCCTGGAAACGGTGTATTCCAACTGGCTGCTCGGCTACTCCAGCCTGTTGGGGCCGATCGCCGGGATCATGGTGGTGGACTACTTCATCACCCGCAGACAGCAGCTGGACCTGGCCGGTTTGTACCGCGACGACGTGTACCCGGCGTGGAACTGGAGCGGCTTCGTCGCCTTTGGCGTGCCGGTAGTGCTGACCTTGCTGTCCCTGGGCAGCGATGCATTCAGTTGGTTCTACAGCTACGGCTGGTTTACCGGTTCGGCATTGGGCGGGCTGTTGTATTACGCGCTCAATGCCAGGCGCGCGATCACCCCAGTCGCAGCCAAATCATCCTTGTGAACACAGTCAATGTGGGAGGGGTCAAGCCCCCTCCCACATTGGAATGCGGTCCAATCATAAGAAATGTAGCCTGAGGAGATCCCCATGAACGCTGCCCTCGACGTCCTGCAATCGTCCCATCAGCACATCAACCGCGACCGCTTGTGGCAGTCGCTGATGGACCTGGCCAAACTCGGCGCCACCCCAAAAGGTGGGGTGTGCCGGCTGGCCCTCACCGACCTCGACCGCAAGGCCCGCGACCTGTTTGTGCAGTGGTGCGAGCAGGCCGGGTGCACGGTGACCGTCGACGGCATCGGCAATATTTTCGCCCGGCGCCCCGGGCGCAATCCTGACCTGCCGCCGGTGATGACCGGCAGCCACATCGACACCCAGCCCACGGGCGGGAAGTTCGACGGTTGCTTCGGAGTGCTGGCCGGGGTGGAAGTCTTGCGTACCCTCAACGACCTCAAGCTCGAAACCGAGGCGCCGCTGGAGGTGGTGGTGTGGACCAACGAAGAAGGCTCGCGCTTTCCACCCTGCATGATGGGCTCCGGCGTGTTCGCCGAGAAATTCACCCTGGCCGAGACCTTGGCCAAGGTCGATACGGACGGCGTCAGCGTGGGCGATGCGTTGGGTGCGATCGGCTATGCGGGAACGCGGCCGGTCAGCGGGCACAAGGTCGGGGCGTACTTCGAAGCGCATATCGAACAGGGGCCAATCCTGGAGGATGAGAAAAAGACCATCGGCGTGGTGCTCGGCGCGCTCGGGCAGAAATGGTTCGACCTGAAACTGCGTGGCGTCGAAGCACACGCGGGGCCTACGCCGATGCACCTGCGCAAGGACGCCCTGGTCGGCGCGGCAGCGGTGGTGGCTGCGGTGAATGCGGCGGCGCTGGGGCATCAGCCGCATGCCTGTGGGACTGTGGGTTGCCTGCAGGCGTATCCCGGTTCGCGCAATGTGATTCCCGGTGAAGTACGCATGACCCTGGATTTTCGTCACTTGGAGCCGGCGCGGCTGGATTCGATGATTGCCCAGGTGCGCACGGTGATTGATGAGACCTGCGCCAAACATGGGTTGAGTTTCGAGCTGGAACCCACCGCCGACTTCCCGCCGCTGTACTTCGACAAAGGCTGCGTAGACGCCGTGCGCGATGCGGCGAATGGCTTGGGCTTGTCGAACATGGACATCGTCAGCGGGGCCGGGCACGACGCGATTTTCCTCGCCGAACTGGGCCCGGCAGGGATGATCTTCGTGCCGTGTGAAGGCGGCATCAGCCATAACGAAATCGAGAACGCCGCGCCGGATGATCTGGCGGCGGGGTGTGCGGTGCTGTTGCGCGCCATGCTGGCCGCTTCGGCGGCCATTGCCAGTGGCACGCTTGCGGCCTGAAATGCGGTTAAAAAATGTGGGAGGGGGCTTGCTCCCGATGGCGGTGGGTCAGTCGATAAGTTTTTGGCTGATACACCGCCATCGGGAGCAAGCCCCCTCCCACATTTGAACGGTGTGCTTCAGACCCAGATGGCATCCCACAATGGGTAGTCGCCAATTCGCTCGACCAGACCCGCTCGCAATGGGTTGGCCACTACATACCTGGCTATTTTTACAAGGTCATCTTCTTTGCACAGTGCCCGGTCGTGGAAGCTTTCCTGCCAGAGGCGGCCTTTGCGTCCGGTCGCGCCGTTGACGGTTCGTGTACTTTTGGATTTCACCTGGCACATCAGGTTTGCCAGCGAGCCTTTTTTCAACTCGATAATCCAGTGGAAATGGTCGGGCATGATCACCCAAGCCAGAGAGTTGGCCAGCCCTTGGTATTGGGCTAGCCGAAACTGCCAGACGACCAGGCGGCCGAGGTGAAAGTCGTTGAATAGGCGAATGCGCTCATGGGTATTGGTGGTGATCAAGTAGATGCGGTTCGGTTCGCTGTACCGACCGATGCGCAGTCGATGTGAAGCGGGTAGATCAGGCATTCCTTGGCCTCTCTGCTAAGTGGATGCTGAAAGGCTAGAAGGGGTGGGATGAAGGTGTCGTGCAGGCTTTTGGCAGGATGTGTCTGGAAGGGCGCTATCGGGAGCAAGCCCCCTCCCACATGGGCCCGGCAGTGTTCATACATTCTGTGTCTGGCACAAAACCAATGTGGGAGGGGGCTTGCTCCCGATGAGGCCGGAACTAACGCCGCCGAACGTGCAGCCTCAGCCCCCCGGTTTCCAGCCACCCCCCAGCGCCGTAACCAAGCCCACACTCGCCTGCAACTGCCGCGTCTGCACCGCCTGCAACGTCCTCTGTGCCTGCAACGCCGCCGTTTGCGCGGTGACCACGTCCAGATAACTCACGGCTCCGGCCTGATAGCTGTTCATCGCCAATACTTGTGTGTGCTGCGCCGCATCCGCCGCCGCTTGTTCATCCTGCGCCTCCTGCTGCAAATCCCGCAGTTGCGCCAGGTTATCTTCGACCTCGCGCACGGCCTTCAGCACCTGGCTGCGGTACTGCGCCGATGCTTCTTCGAACTCGGCCTTGGCCTGGCGTTCGTTGGCACTCAAGCGCCCGCCATCAAAGATCGGCAGGTTCATCAACGGCCCCAGCGCCCAATAGCGATTACCCGCCGCAAGCAGGTTGCCCACGCCCTGGGTCTGGCCGCCGATCAACCCGGTCAGGCTGAAGTCCGGATACCAGGCCGCTTTGGCCACGCCGATGTTGGCATTGGCCGCAAACACGCGCCGTTCGGCCGCCGCGATATCCGGGCGACGTTGCAGCAGATGGCTCGGCAGCTGTGAGGGAATGCCTGGCAAGGCAATCAATTGCGGGCTCGGCGGCAGGGAGAAATCGCTGGCCGCCGCGCCGACCAGTTCGCCGATGGCATGCTCGGTCAGGTTGCGCTGCCCGCGCACGTCATCCAGCTGCGCCTTGGCCTCGGCCAGTTGACTCTGCGCACGGGTCAGGTCCAGTTCCGACGCGATCTGGCCCTCATAACGGCTGCGGGTGAGTTGCAGCGCCTGGCTGAAATCCTCCAGCGAGTGGGCGAGAATCCGGCTCTGCGCATCCAGCCCGTTGAGCTGCACATACAGCGTCGCCAACTGGCGTTGCAGGCTTAACCGCGCTGCCGCCAAGTCATCGCCGGACGCTTGGGCCTGGGCATCGCCGGCCGCGACCTGGTTGCGGATTTTGCCCCACAGGTCCAGGTCGTAACTCAACGAAAACCCGGCGGTGTCGCTGTTGTACACCGACGGCTGTGTCGTGCCGCGCAACGGTCTGGAATCCGATTGCCGCTGGCGCAACGGCTGCGCGCTGGCGCTGATCTGTGGGAAAAGCCCGGCATGCAATTGACTGGCATACGCCTGGGACGCGTCGAAATGCGCCAGCGCCGCGGCCAGGTCCGGGTTGGCCTTGAGCAGTTGCTGTTGCAGCTCATCGAGCGTTGGGTCGTTGTACAGTTTCCACCACTGCGGCATCAATTGATCGGACGGCTGCGCGCTGTGCCACGGGCCAGCGCTGGTGTGTTCGCGATAACCCGCTGGCAGGTCAACCGACGGCACCTGGTAGCTGGGCGCCAGGGAGCAGCCTTGCAACGCCAGCAACAGGCAGGCCGCAAAAGGTTTAAGCCTTGGGCGCATGGGCACCCCCTGTGGCGTCGGCCAGTTGTACCGGGTCGCCTTCGCGCAGGGCGTCGGGCGGGTTGTCGATGATGCGGTCGGCGGGTTTCAGGCCCTGGTCGATCACCAGGCGTTCGCCCAGGTCCAGGCCGATATGAATGTCTTGCAGGTGCACATGGTTGTGCGGGTCCAGCACCGCGACCTGGGTGCCCTGGGCACGGAAGATCAAGGCGCTGGCCGGGATGCTCACGCCGTGGGTGTCCGCCGGAATCGGCAGGGTGGCTTCGGCATAATCGCCGGGCAGCAACTCACCGTTCGGGTTGTCGGCGACGAACTGCGCGAGCAGGGTGCCGGAGCGCCGGTCGATGGCGGTGGAGTCGCCGATCAGGTGCGCCTTGAAGTGTTCGCCCGGATGTTCGGGCACGCTCAGCTCGGCTTCCAGACCAGGACGGATCACCGCCGCGTAGTTCTGTGGCACCGGCACGTACAGGCGCAGTTGGTGGGTGTCGGCGATGCTGAACAGTTCCGGATCACTGTCGGTATCGGCCTTGATCAACTGGCCGATATCGGTATTGCGCGCGGTGATGGTGCCGGCGAACGGCGCACGGATCGTCTTGTAGCTTTCCAGCGCGCACAGCCGCGCATAGTCGGCGGCGGCAGCCTGGGCATTGGCTTTGGCGGCGGCGGCGTTCGAGGTTTTTTCATCGGCTTCCTGGCGCGACACCGAATGGCTGGCCAACAGGTTTTGCCAGCGCGTTGCGGTGGTGGCGGCAAGGCGCGCATTCGCCTGCTCCTGAACCAGGTGTGCGTGGGTTTGCGCCAGTTGTTGGTCCAGGTCCGGGCTGTCGATTTGTGCGAGGACCTGCCCGGCCTTGACCTGGCTGCCGATGTCGACCTTCCAGTCTTTCAGGTAGCCGCTGACCCGCGCATGGATCGGCGCTTTGCTCCAGGCCTCCAGGTGCGCGGGTAAGCGCAGGGTATCGCCCGCGGCATTCTGTTTGGGCTGGAACACCAGCACCTGGGGAATAGCCGCGGTTTCAGTCCAGGCGCTGACCGACTGTTCATGCAGCACACGGGCGTGCAAGCCGTTGGCGACCAACAGGGCGGCCAGGGTCAGGCCGCCGACACCCAGGAGCATCAGACGCTTGCGCGAGGGTTTGTGATCAGACGACATGGGGCATTTCTCCAGCAGTTGCGCGAGTAGGGTGACGGCCGTGGACCAGGCTGAAAACCACGGGAACAAACAACAGGGTGGCGATGGTGGCGAAGATCAAGCCGCCGATCACCGCGCGGCCCAGCGGCGCGTTCTGCTCCTCGGAGAGCGCCAGGGGCAGCATGCCGATGATCATCGCCAAGGCGGTCATGCACACCGGGCGAAAGCGCGTGTAACCGGCCTCCATGGCGGCTTTCAAGGCATCGCCATGCTCGGCCAGGCGTTCGCGGCAGAAGCTCACCACCAGGATCGAGTTGGCGGTGGCCACGCCCATGCACAGTATCGCGCCGGTGAGGGCCGGCACCGATAACGAGGTGCCGCTGAGGAACAGCATCCACACGATCCCCGCCAGTGCAGCGGGCAACGCGGTGATGATCACGAAAGGGTCGGCCCAGGACTGGAAATTGACCACGATCAGCAAGTAGATCAGCACCACCGCGCCGAGCAGGCCGAAGCTCAACCCGCTGAACGCCTCGTGCAGCGCATCGATCTGCCCGTGCAGGCTGATCGTTGCGCCTTTGGGGCGCATGGACGCGGTGTCATCCAGCACTTTTTGCACATCACGGGCGACGCCGCCGAGGTCGCGGCCCTGCACGTTGGCATACAGGTCCAGGGTGGGCTCGATGTTGTAGTGCGTGACCACCGCCGGGCTTTGTACCCGCGAGATACTCGCCACGCCGCCGAGGATTTGTGACTGGCCGTCGGCACCGGTTACCGGCAGCGCCTCCAGCGCAGGCAGGCTGTCGAGGCGGTATTGCGGCGTTGCGGCGACGATCGAGTAGGACACGCCATTGGCCGGGTTCAGCCAGAACGTCGGCGCCACCTGGGAACTGCCGGCGAGGGAGGCGACCATGCTGTTGGTCACGTCTTTCTCGGTGATGCCCAGGCCATTGGCGCGCAGGCGGTCCACATTCACCTGCAGCGACGGATAACCGGTGGATTGCTGGATACGCAGGTCGGCGATGCCGGCCACGTGTTGCAGGCGCCGTTCGAGCTCCACGGCATAGGCGCGGTTTTCGGCATCGCTGCGCCCGGAAATTTTCACGTCCAGCGGTGCCGGCGCGCCGAAGTTGAGGATCTGGCTGCTGATGTCCGCCGGCAGAAACGCAAAGTGGCTGCCGGGGAAGCTTTGCGGCAGGGCTTCACGTAGTTTTTTTACGTAGTCAGCGGTGGGCGCGTGGCCCTTCTTCAGCGTGACCTGAATATCGCCGTCCTGCGGGCCGATGGTGCCGCTGCTGCTGTAGGCCATGTCGATGCCGCTGAGGGGGATGCCGATGTTGTCGACGATGGTGTCCAGCTCTTGGGCCGGGATCACTTCGCGAATCCGCGCTTCGATGCGGTCGAACGCAGCGGCGCTTTCCTCGATGCGCGTACCCAGCGGCAGGCGCACATGCAGTGCCAGCGCACCGGCATCGGTCGCCGGGAAAAAATCCTCGCCCAGGCTCGGCAGCAACGCGAACGAGGCCAGCACGCAGGCGAGAAAACCGACGATAAAGCGCTTTCGCGCGCCCAGCGCGAGCAGCAGCAGGCCGTGGTAAGTGTCACGGATGTTCGAGAAATGCCGCTCGAACCCCTGCTGGAAATTCAGCACCGCTTGCAGCACTCGATTGCGCGGTTTCTTGTGCTGATCACCTTCATGGTGATTGATGAATTCATCTTCCGGATGATGCCCTGCACCTTGCTCCGGCGTGTGCGGCTTGAGCAGGTACATCGCCAGTGTCGGCACCAGGGTGCGCGAGAGAATGAATGAACTGGCCATGGCAAAAATCACCGCCAGCGCCATCGGCCGGAACAGATACCCGGCGATGCCTTGCAGCAAGAACATCGGCACGAACACGATGCAGATGCACAGTAGCGAGACGAACGCCGGGCCGACGATTTGCGCGGCGCCGTCGAGGATTGCCGTCTTCACCGCCTTGCCTTGTTCCAGGTGCCAGTTGATGTTTTCGATGGTCACCGTGGCGTCGTCCACCAGAATGCCCACCGCCAGGGCCAGGCCGCCCAGGGTCATCACATTCAGGGTTTGCCCGCTGACCGCCAGCAGCGCGATGGCTGACAGCACCGCCAGGGGAATCGACGCGGCGATGATCAGCGTCGAGCGCCAGCTGCCGAGAAACAGCAGGATCATCGCACTGGTCAGCAGGGCGGCGATGATACCTTCCTGGGCCACGCTGCCCACCGACTGCTTGACGAACACCGAGGCGTCGCCCAGCAGTGAGGTTTTCAGCGACGGCGGCAGGGTTTCGTTGATGCGCGGCAGCATCTGGCGGATGCCGTCGATGATCGACAGAGTGGAAATACTGCCGTTCTTCAACGCCGGCATCAGCACGGCGCGGTGGCCGTCGACGCGCACGATATTGGTCTGCGGTGGCGAGCCATCCCGCACGTGAGCGACCTGGCCGATGGTGATGATCGCGCCGTCGACGTTCTTGATCGGCAAGTCATTGAGCTCATCGATCGCCTTGGGGCTGTTGTTCAGCAGAATCGTGTATTCGTTGCGGCCGAGCTTGGCGGTGCCCACCGGGATGATCTGGTTCTGCAGCGCCAGGGCATTGCCGACGTCCTGGGCCGACAAACCTTTGGCGGCCAAGGCCTGGGGGTCGAGGTCGAGGGTGATCTGGCGCTGCTTGCCGCCCATGGGCGTGGGCATCGCCAGGCCGGGCAGGGCGCTCAGCGGCAGGCGGATATTGTTCTGCACCAGGTCGCGGATCCTGGCTTCCGAAAGGCTCGGGCTGGAGAACGCCATTTGCAGGATCGGTACGGTGGAGGCGCTGTAGTTGAGGATCAGCGGTGGTGTGATGCCCGGTGGCATCTGTTTGAGCACGGTCTGTGACACCGCCGTGACCTGGGCGTTGGCGGTGCGGATATCCACGCCGGGTTGGAAGAAAATTTTGACGATGCCCATGCCGGGCAGGGATTGGGACTCGATATGTTCGATGTCGTTGACGGTGGTGCTCAGGGAGCGTTCGTAGGTGTAGATCACCCGCCCGGCCATGGCGTCCGGCGACAGGCCGTTGTACTGCCAGACCACGGCGACCACCGGGATGCCGATATCGGGGAACACATCCGTGGGCGTACGCAGGGCCGCCATCGGCCCGATGATGCAGATGAAAATGGCCAACACGATGAAGGTGTACGGCTTGTGCAGTGCGGTCTTTACCAGCCCGAGCATGCGTGGATCTCCGAAAGAGCAGGGTTGCAAACCCCGGCAGTCTTGCCCGACCCACCTAACACGCACCTTTCAGCCAGGTGAAGGAAGATTTAGGTAACGGCTGAAGATCCTTTCATGTGTATTCATTTGTTCTACAAACGGCAGCTCTTCAAGCTTGTCAGCCATCGGATACGCCTTTTTTACTGATGTGCTTTGGAGCCCTGCCATGTCACCGAAAACCCTGTTGTTGATTCCCGCCCTGGCTGCCGCCTTGGTGTTGTCGGCGTGTGCCGGCCCGATACCCCAGGCCGACCCGAGCGAAGCCTGGATCGGCTTGAAAGAAGAAGCACCGAACGACCTGTTGGCCGAGCGCGTCGACGGTCAGCGCGTGGATGACGGGCGCTACTTTGAAGTGAGCCCTGGGGACCATCGCCTGGACGTGACGTTGTTTGAAGAAGAGCCCGGCGACGATAATCAGCAGGACTGCCAGGGCCGGGTTGAGTACAGGCATTTCAAGGCGGGTGAGCATTACACCTTGGAAGAGTCGAGCCTCGGGACCACGGTGCGCGCAGCGCTCAAGGATGGGCACGGCAAGGAGGTTGCCGCCACGCAGGATTTTACCTGCATGCCCGGCTAGGCGTGATGCGCCGTCGCCTTGCTCGGCTTGGCGGGCGCAGTGGGTTTGACGTGGGGGTGATGATGGCGGCGGGTCACGCGCATGACCCCCCACAACATGGCGGCGGCCACCGCCAGCCAACCGCAGATCAGCATGAAAATCGTCGTTGCAAGGCTCATTCAGGCCTCCCTTCGCCCCATCCGGGGTCTATACACAGTCTTTCCAATGGACAGTCTAGCTACCCCGGGGTTGCCTGCTATTGACCAATGGTCGTGTCTGTCCAACTCGTTTGCTCTATCGCCGGCGTTTTACCTACGCTGAAGGCTATACCCCCGCCCAAGAGCGTCCTATGATCGGGGCCCTCACCGGCAGTTGATCAAGAGAGTAAAAAATTGCGCTTACGGTCGAACCTTAAAGCATCCATCCTGCTGGCCTGCGCCCTGGGGCTGGTAGCCTGTTCCAGCCACCCTTCGAAACTCCCCGGCTTGCCGGAGCGGGTTGAACTCAACGGCGTACCGACCTTTCGCAGCGAGGCTTATCAGAGCGGTCCTACGGCTCTGGCCAGCATGCTGTCGCAACAAGGCATTGTCATGACACCGGGGCTACTTGATAAGCCGCTGCACTTGCCAGGCGCCGAGGCCGACCTTGAGCGCAACATGCAAAAGCTGGCGCGCGAGTACGGGCTGATGGTGTATCCACTGGATGCCAAGTTGACCGCGGTGCTGGCGCAGGTGGCGGCGGGTTACCCGGTGATGGCGCGGATCAACTCAAGCTTCTGGTCTGACCCGCGCTATGTCGTGGTGGTGGGATTCAACCAGCAGAAGAGCACGGTGCTGTTGCGTTCCGGCAGGGAGCGGCGATTGATGATGGGATTCAGCGACTTTGAGTCGGCGTGGAAGAGCGCAGGGAATTGGGCGATTCTTACCCAGCGTCCGAGCCAGTTGCCGGCGAATGTGGACGCGCAGCGTTGGCGCGAGGCGGCGAACGCTACGGCCCAGGCCGGGCAGGAAGGGGCGGCGGCCCAGGCTATCAAGGTCCTGGCAGAACGAAAATAATAAATGTGGGAGGGGGCTTGCCCCCGATGCGCTGGATCAGTAGATATTCATGTATCTGACCCACCGCTATCGGGGGCAAGCCCCCTCCCACATTTGATCGGTGCTGTCAGTTGACTAGCGACGCACTTCTGTCACACCTGCACGGTTCTTCAGGTTCTTGTCAGCCTTGTAGCGCAACGCCACATCCGGCACCGCGCCGCCCTTGCCGGTTTCGACCCAGCTGCGAATACGACTGGCATCGGCGAAGTGGGTGAATTTGCCGAAAGCATCCAGGATCACCAGCGACACCGGGCGGTTACCCATGCTGGTCACCAGCACCAGGCAATGCCCGGCCTGGTTGGTAAAACCGGTCTTGGTCAGCTTGATGTCCCAGTTGGCCCGGTTGATCAGGTGGTCGGTGTTGGAGAAACCCAGGGTGTAGTTGGGCTTGCGGAACGCCACGGTTTTTTCCTTGGTGGTACTCAGCTGGCTCAACATCGGAAACTTGCGTGCATAGGCCAGCAGCTTGCTCAGGTCGCGGGCGGTCGACACGTTATGGATCGACAGGCCCGTAGGTTCCACGTAATGGGTACTGGTCATGCCCAGCGCCTTGGCCTTGGCGTTCATCGCGGCAATGAATGCCGCGTAACCGCCCGGGTAATGGTGGGCCAGGCTCGCGGCGGCGCGGTTTTCCGAGGACATCAGCGCGATCAGCAGCATTTCCTTGCGCGGCATTTGGCTACCGATCTTCACCCGGGAGAACACGCCCTTCATCTCTGGTGTGTCGGTGATGTTGATGTCGATGTATTCATCCATGTCCTGCTTGGCTTCCAGCACGATCAGGCCGGTCATCAGCTTGCTGACGGAAGCGATGGGGACCACCACGTCGGGGTTGCTGGAATAGATGACCTTGTTGGTCTGCAGATCCACGAGCATGGCGCTGCCGGAGGCGATTTGCAGTTTGGAGGCGTCACGCGGGGCCAAGGTGGTTTCGGCGGCGTTTGCGAAGGTGCCCGTCAGTGCAAAAAATAGGCTGACAATGGAAAGACGAATTTTCACGCGGATGAACTCGCTAAAAAGTAAGAAGTACCGTTTGGGAACGGGTTTGATGACAAATGGCGTTACATTTTAGGAGTATGGATCAGAAACTGTCGAATGTTCTTCCAGAACCGGACGAAAGTACTTAAAAACTATGAATAAACAGGTTTTTTTCGGGCAATAAAAAGCCCCGCGATAAGGCAGGGCTTTTTCAGTACGCCTGGTTATCAGCTGTGCAGGGTTTCTGCTGCATACAGCGTGTTTTCCAACAGGCACGCCCGGGTCATCGGGCCTACCCCGCCGGGAACCGGGGTGATCCAGCCGGCGCGGGGCAGGGCGGTCTCGTACACCACGTCGCCCACCAGCTTGCCGTCATCTTGGCGGTTGATGCCGACGTCGATCACGATTGCGCCTTCCTTGATCCACTCACCCTTCACCAGGCCCGGCTTGCCCGCGGCGACCACCACCAGATCAGCGCGGCCCACATGGCCGGCGAGGTCCTTGGTGAAGCGGTGGGTAACGGTCACGGTGCAGCCGGCCAGCAACAATTCCATGGCCATCGGGCGGCCGACGATATTCGAGGCGCCAACCACAACCGCGTCGAGCCCATACAGATCGACCCCGGTGCTTTCCAGCAGAGTCATGATGCCTTTGGGCGTGCAGGGGCGCAGCAGTGGGATGCGCTGGGCCAGGCGGCCGACGTTATAAGGGTGGAAGCCATCGACGTCTTTGTCCGGGCGGATGCGTTCCAGCAGTTTGGAGGCGTCCAGATGCTCGGGCAGCGGCAACTGGAGCAGGATGCCGTCCATGTTCGGGTCATCGTTGAGGCTGTCAATCAGGTCGGTCAGGGCCTGTTGAGTGGTCTCCGAAGGCAAGTCATAGGCTTTGGAGATAAAGCCGACCTCTTCACAGTCTTTACGCTTGTGCGAGACATAAACCTGAGAGGCAGGATCGCTGCCGACCAGGATCACCGCGAGGCCAGGCGTGCGCAGGCCTTGCTGGCGACGCTCGGTGACGCGTTTGGCGATCTGCTGGCGCAGGCTGGCGGCGATTGATTTGCCGTCGATAAGTTGTGCAGTCATTACGCGTGATTAACCATCGAGAGGGGGAAGAAAAGTGCGCGCATTCTCGCACGCCAGGGCGCGAGGGCAAAGGCGCTTGGTCTGCAAATTGCCCTAACCCCTTAAATAAAATCAGTTTTTTTTAAAAAAGATTTGACGGGTTTCGGGACCCTCTATACTATTCGTCGCACTTGTCGGGCACAGCCTAGCACTGGTTAGAAGGTCGAGCAGAATTGTTGTGCTGCAAGGCTGGAAACACTTAGTTTGTAATCCTCCAAGAGTACAGATTAATCAGGCGCCCGTAGCTCAGCTGGATAGAGCATCCGCCTTCTAAGCGGATGGTCGCAGGTTCGAGTCCTGCCGGGTGCGCCATTAGGCAGCTTTGGCACAAGTAGCGTTAGATGGTGGGCGTAGCTCAGTTGGTAGAGCACGGGATTGTGACTCCCGTTGTCGAGGGTTCGATCCCCTTCGTCCACCCCATATTTGAAAGGCGCCAGATTAATCGTCTGGCGCCTTTGCTTTAAGAGCTTTAAGCGCGGATGTGGTGGAATTGGTAGACACACTGGATTTAGGTTCCAGCGCCGCGAGGCGTAAGAGTTCGAGTCTCTTCATCCGCACCAAATAAAACGTTGCTAGGCCGTCAGGCAGGGCAGGGTTTAACAAAGAAGTGGTTTGGTTTCTTTGTTAACGCAATATGGTGGGCGTAGCTCAGTTGGTAGAGCACGGGATTGTGACTCCCGTTGTCGAGGGTTCGATCCCCTTCGTCCACCCCATATTCGAAAGGCGCCAGATTTAACAGTCTGGCGCCTTTTTTGGTTTTGGCGGTTTGATTATCTCGGCGGTCGCAGGTACTGGGCCGCATCGGCAGCGCGTTTCGTCGTATTTGTGTGTCTCGATGATGCCGCGTTGCCTGTCCGCTCCGCTCGCGGCGTGGGCCGTCAGGGAGATGAATGGCAGCTTCTTCTATATATAGAAGGGCGGCGCAGAGCCCTGGCGCAATTGGCTGTATTTGTCACCGGGGCGGGGTACTTCAGTGCCTTCGTACCGATAAATTGCCGGCGGTTTCCGGGTGTATTTTCAGTAGGGTGACTTCTTGAGTTTGACCCACTAGAATGCATGCCCTTGATTGGGGTCGGAAATGGCCGGCTAATGTCTGTGCAACGAGGAATATCCATGCAAGTTTCTGTTGAAAATACTACTGCTCTCGAGCGCCGCCTGAGCATCACCGTGCCGGCAGAGCGTATCGAGACTGCGGTCAACAAGCGTCTGCAGCAGACTGCCCAGAAGGCCAAGATCGCTGGTTTCCGTCCAGGCAAAGTGCCGATGAGCGAAATCAAGCGTCGTTTTGGTGCCGATGCGCGCCAGGAAGCTGTAGGTGACGTGATCCAGGCTTCCTTCTACGAAGCCGTTGTCGAGCAAAAGCTGAACCCGGCTGGCTCGCCTTCGATCGAGCCCAAGTCCCTGGAAGCCGGCAAGGACCTGGAATACGTAGCCGTATTCGAAGTGTTCCCGGAATTCGAAGTAGCGGGCTTCGACGGTATCGCTATCGAGCGCCTGAGCGCCGAAGTGGCTGATTCGGACCTGGACAACATGCTCGAAATCCTGCGCAAGCAGAACACCCGTTTCGAAGTGGTCGAGCGTGCCGCCCAGAACGAAGACCAACTGAACATCGATTTCGTTGGCAAGGTCGACGGCGAAGTATTCGCCGGTGGCTCCGCCAAGGGCACTCAGCTGGTGCTGGGTTCCAACCGCATGATCCCTGGCTTCGAAGACGGCCTGGTTGGCGCCAAGGCCGGCGAAGAACGCGTTCTGAACCTGGAATTCCCTGCTGACTACCAGAACCTGGACCTGGCCGGCAAAGCCGCCGAGTTCACCGTGACCGTCAACAGCGTTTCCGAGCCTAAGCTGCCAGAGCTGAACGAAGAGTTCTTCGCGCAATTCGGCATCAAGGAAACCGGTATCGAAGGCTTCCGCACCGAAGTTCGCAAGAACATGGAGCGTGAGCTGCGTCAGGCGATCAAGTCCAAGGTCAAGAACCAGGTCATGGACGGTCTGCTGGCCGCCAACCCGATCGAAGTGCCTAAGGCTCTGCTGTCCAACGAAGTGGATCGCCTGCGCGTACAAGCGGTTCAGCAGTTTGGTGGCAACATCAAGCCTGACCAACTGCCGGCCGAGCTGTTCGAAGAGCAAGCCAAGCGCCGCGTCGTGCTGGGCCTGATCGTGGCTGAAGTGGTCAAGCAGTTCGACCTCAAGCCAGACGAAGACCGTGTTCGCGAAATGATCCAGGAAATGGCGTCGGCCTACCAGGAACCTGAGCAGGTCGTGTCCTGGTACTACAAGAACGACCAGCAGCTGAACGAAGTACGTTCGGTTGTGCTGGAAGAACAAGTTGTGGATACTGTTCTGCAGAAGGCTAAGGTGACCGATAAAGCGGTCTCTTACGAAGAAGCAGTCAAACCGGCGGAAGCAGCACAAGCCGACTGATTGTCCAACTCGTTGGAAATTCAACCATAAGCCAGCCTCGCGCTGGCTTATGCGTTTTCAAGACATGACTATTTGGGAGTAACTGCAGAGCATGTTCCGTAATTCCTATATTCAGCAGAACTCTGATATCCAGGCCGCTGGCGGCCTGGTCCCGATGGTTGTCGAGCAGTCCGCTCGTGGTGAACGCGCCTACGACATCTACTCGCGCCTGCTCAAGGAGCGAGTGATCTTTCTGGTTGGCCCGGTAGAGGACTACATGGCCAACCTGATCTGTGCGCAACTGCTGTTCCTTGAAGCGGAAAACCCGGACAAGGACATCCATCTCTACATCAACTCGCCGGGCGGTTCGGTGACTGCGGGCATGTCGATCTACGACACCATGCAGTTCATCAAGCCGAACGTGTCGACTACCTGCATTGGCCAGGCCTGCAGCATGGGTGCATTCCTGCTGACCGCCGGCGCCGAGGGCAAGCGTTACTGCCTGCCGAACTCACGCGTGATGATTCACCAGCCACTGGGTGGTTTCCAGGGCCAGGCATCGGACATCGAAATCCATGCCAAGGAAATCCTCTTCATTCGTGAGCGCCTCAACACGCTGATGGCCAAGCACAGCGGGCACACACTTGAAGAAATCGAGCGTGATACCAACCGTGACAACTTCATGAGCGCTGAAGCCGCCCGTGAGTACGGGTTGATCGACGCAGTGATCGAAAAGCGCCCCGCTTAATATAAGCCGCTCAAAATAGGGCTGGTCGGCATGTCCGACCACTGGCGGGCTTGAAAAAGCCCGCATAAGCCTTCATCTTGTGTTGCAAGCCTATCGGATTTGGATCGAACGAATGACTGACACCCGCAACGGCGAGGACAACGGCAAGCTGCTCTATTGCTCCTTCTGTGGCAAAAGCCAGCATGAAGTACGCAAATTGATTGCCGGCCCCTCGGTGTTTATCTGCGACGAATGCGTCGACCTGTGCAATGACATCATCCGCGAGGAGGTGCAGGAAGCCCAGGCCGAGAGCAGTGCGCACAAACTCCCATCGCCTAAAGAAATCAGCGGCATCCTTGACCAGTACGTAATTGGTCAGGAGCGTGCAAAGAAGGTTCTGGCCGTAGCGGTGTACAACCACTACAAGCGCTTGAACCAGCGTGACAAGAAAGGCGACGAAGTCGAACTCGGCAAGAGTAACATCCTGCTGATCGGCCCTACAGGCTCGGGTAAAACCCTGCTTGCGGAAACCCTCGCTCGCCTGCTGAACGTTCCGTTCACCATCGCCGACGCCACCACCCTCACCGAGGCTGGCTACGTGGGTGAAGATGTCGAGAACATCATTCAGAAACTGCTGCAGAAGTGCGACTACGACGTAGAGAAGGCCCAGATGGGCATTGTCTACATCGACGAAATCGACAAGATCTCGCGCAAGTCGGACAACCCGTCCATTACTCGGGATGTTTCCGGTGAAGGCGTGCAGCAAGCACTGTTGAAGCTGATCGAAGGCACGGTCGCTTCGGTACCGCCCCAGGGCGGCCGTAAGCACCCGCAGCAGGAATTCCTGCAGGTCGATACGCGTAACATCCTGTTTATCTGTGGCGGTGCGTTCTCCGGGCTGGAAAAGGTTATTCAGCAGCGTTCCACCCGTGGCGGCATCGGTTTCAGCGCGGAAGTGCGTAGCAAGGAAGAAGGCAAGAAGGTAGGTGAGTCCCTGCGTGAAGTCGAACCTGACGATCTGGTCAAGTTCGGCCTGATCCCGGAATTCGTCGGTCGTCTGCCGGTCCTGGCGACGTTGGACGAGCTGGATGAGGCGGCTTTGATTCAGATCCTCACCGAGCCGAAAAACGCCCTGACCAAGCAATACGCCAAGCTGTTCGAGATGGAAGGTGTGGACCTCGAGTTCCGTACCGACGCGCTCAAATCAGTGGCCAAGCGGGCATTGGAGCGCAAGACCGGTGCACGTGGTCTGCGTTCGATCCTCGAAGGCGTGTTGCTCGACACCATGTACGAAATCCCCTCGCAGTCCGAGGTGAGCAAGGTGGTGATCGACGAAAGCGTTATCGAAGGCAAGTCCAAGCCACTGTATATCTACGAAAACAGTGAGCCGGCTGCCAAGGCTGCACCTGACGCGTAAGCGTCTTTGCAGTGGCGGTACAAGCAAGGGGCCTTTCGGGGCCCCTTGTTTTTTTCGGGTGTTTTTGCGGGGTGGTAGATTAAATCGCGTTTATTCATGCGTTTAAGTGCTGGCATTGCGCTTGTTTTTTTTGCATGCAACCCCCATCTTGGTTTCAAGCTTATTTTTCAACTGTCATAGAGGCGAAATCATGAAGACAACCATCGAATTGCCTCTCCTGCCGTTGCGTGATGTCGTCGTCTATCCGCACATGGTTATCCCGCTGTTCGTGGGGCGCGAGAAGTCTATCGAAGCCCTCGAGGCCGCGATGACGGGCGACAAGCAGATCCTGCTGTTGGCCCAGAAGAATCCTGCTGATGATGATCCAGGCGAAGACGCCCTGTATCGGGTCGGCACCGTTGCGACTGTCCTGCAATTGCTCAAGCTGCCTGACGGTACCGTCAAGGTACTCGTGGAAGGCGAGCAGCGCGGCGCGGTAGAGCGTTTCATGGAGGTGGATGGTCACCTGCGCGCCGAAGTGGCGCTGATCGACGAAGTCGAAGCCCCTGAACGTGAATCCGAAGTGTTTGTGCGCAGCCTGCTTTCGCAGTTCGAGCAGTATGTGCAGTTGGGCAAGAAAGTCCCGGCTGAAGTCCTCTCGTCGCTCAACAGCATCGATGAGCCAAGTCGCCTGGTCGACACCATGGCTGCGCACATGGCGCTGAAGATCGAGCAGAAGCAGGATATTCTCGAAATCATCGATCTGTCGGCCCGTGTCGAGCATGTGCTGGCGCTGCTGGATGGCGAAATCGACCTGCTGCAGGTTGAGAAGCGCATCCGCGGCCGCGTGAAGAAACAAATGGAGCGCAGCCAGCGCGAGTACTACCTGAATGAGCAGATGAAGGCCATTCAGAAAGAACTCGGCGACGGCGAGGAAGGCCACAACGAAATCGAAGAGCTGAAAAAGCGTATCGATGCCGCCGGCCTGCCGAAAGACGCGCTGACCAAGGCCACGGCCGAGCTGAACAAGCTCAAGCAAATGTCGCCGATGTCGGCCGAAGCCACTGTGGTTCGTTCCTACATCGATTGGCTGGTGCAGGTGCCGTGGAAGGCTCAGACCAAGGTACGCCTGGACCTGACCCGCGCCGAAGAAATCCTCGATGCCGACCACTACGGCCTTGAAGAGGTCAAGGAACGTATCCTTGAATACCTCGCCGTGCAAAAGCGCGTGAAGAAAATTCGCGGCCCGGTGTTGTGCCTGGTCGGTCCGCCTGGGGTGGGTAAAACCTCGTTGGCCGAGTCGATTGCCAGTGCGACCAACCGCAAGTTCGTGCGCATGGCCCTCGGCGGCGTGCGTGACGAAGCGGAAATTCGTGGCCATCGCCGGACTTACATCGGTTCGATGCCAGGAAGATTGATTCAAAAGATGACAAAAGTGGGTGTGCGCAACCCGCTGTTCCTGCTCGATGAAATCGACAAGATGGGCAGCGACATGCGTGGCGATCCGGCGTCGGCGTTGCTTGAGGTGCTCGATCCTGAGCAGAACCACAACTTCAACGACCATTACCTGGAAGTCGACTACGACCTGTCTGACGTAATGTTCCTGTGCACCTCCAACTCCATGAACATTCCGCCAGCCTTGCTGGACCGGATGGAGGTGATTCGTCTGCCGGGTTACACCGAAGACGAGAAGATCAACATCGCCGTCAAATACCTCGCGCCCAAGCAGACTGCGGCCAACGGCCTGAAGAAAGGCGAGATCGAGTTTGACGTCGAAGCGATCCGTGACATCGTGCGCTATTACACCCGCGAGGCCGGTGTACGGGGCCTTGAGCGTCAGATCGCGAAAATCTGCCGCAAGGCGGTCAAGGAACATTCCTTGGAAAAACGCTTCTCGGTGAAGGTAACGGCCGACGCGCTGGAGCATTTCCTGGGTGTGCGTAAATTCCGCTACGGCCTGGCCGAGCAGCAGGACCAGGTAGGGCAGGTGACTGGCCTGGCATGGACCCAGGTGGGCGGCGAGTTGCTGACCATCGAAGCTGCCGTGATCCCGGGCAAGGGCCAGTTGATCAAGACCGGCTCTCTCGGCGATGTGATGGTCGAATCGATCACCGCCGCGCAGACCGTGGTGCGCAGTCGCGCCAGGAGCCTGGGTATTCCCCTGGACTTCCACGAGAAGCACGACACCCATATCCACATGCCGGAAGGCGCGACGCCGAAGGACGGCCCGAGCGCCGGTGTAGGCATGTGCACGGCGCTGGTGTCGGCATTGACCGGTATTCCGGTGCGCGCCGATGTGGCGATGACCGGGGAAATTACCCTGCGCGGCCAGGTATTGGCCATCGGTGGGCTGAAAGAGAAATTACTCGCTGCACACCGGGGTGGAATCAAGACCGTGATCATTCCTGAAGAGAATGTTCGCGACTTGAAGGAAATTCCTGACAATATCAAGCAGGATCTTCAGATTAAACCGGTTAAATGGATTGACGAAGTCCTGCAAATTGCGCTGCAATACGCGCCGGAGCCCTTGCCGGATGTGGCTCCGGAGATTGTCGCGAAGGACGAAAAGCGCGAGTCGGATTCCAAGGAAAGAATTAGCACGCATTAAGGTGTTGAAGCCTGGGGGGCTTCCTTGACAGCTTTTTAGAGCCCTTGTTATAAAGCGGCTCTTAAGTGTCTGTAGGCCATTCAGCACTGGTTTTTGCTTTTTACCAAAAAACTTAGAATCATACTCATAGATATATAAGGGGACTTAGAGTGAACAAGTCGGAACTGATTGATGCTATCGCTGCATCCGCTGATATCCCGAAAGCTGCTGCCGGCCGTGCGCTGGACGCAGTAATCGAATCCGTCACTGGCGCTCTGAAGGCCGGCGACTCCGTGGTACTGGTAGGCTTCGGTACTTTCTCTGTGACTGACCGCCCAGCTCGCACTGGCCGTAACCCACAGACCGGCAAAGCACTGCAAATCGCTGCTGCCAAGAAACCAGGTTTCAAAGCCGGTAAAGCCCTGAAAGAAGCCGTTAACTAAGCTTCGATCAAGCCTTTGCTTACCCGGGTCGGACGCAGGTCTGGCCTGGCAGCGGAGCGGTAGCTGACCCACGTATCCATTGGGTCGCCACGCCGGGGGTCAGAGTTAAAACCCCCGTCCGCTCCGCCAGTTACGAGAAGGCGCATCCTCGGATGCGCCTTTCTTCTATCCGGATTCTACCCACGCTCCACGGTTGCCTATTTTTGATGTTCAACCGTTTCTGGGGGACGCATGCTGCAAAATATCAGGGACAATTCACAAGGCTGGATTGCCAAGACCATTATCGGGATCATCGTCGCATTGATGGCGTTCACCGGTATCGAGGCTATTTTCCAGGCTTCGGGTAATAACAAGCAGGACGTGGCCAAGGTCAACGGTGAGGAAATCACCCAGACCGAATTGAGCCAGGCCGTCGATATGCAACGGCGCCAGCTGATGCAACAACTGGGCAAGGATTTCGATGCTTCCCTGTTGGACGAAAAACTGCTGCGCGACGCGGCCCTCAAGGGCCTGATCGATCGCAAGCTGCTGCTGCAAGGCGCTGCTGATGCCAAGTTCGGTTTCTCGGAAGCGGCCTTGGACCAGGTGATCCTGCAGACGCCGGAGTTCCAGGTGGACGGCAAGTTCAACGCCGAACGCTTTGACCAGGTGGTCCGTCAATTGGGCTATAGCCGCCTGCAATTCCGTCAGATGCTGACTCAGGAAATGCTGATCGGCCAGGTTCGCGCAGGCATCGCTGGCAGTGGTTTCGTGACCGATGCCGAGGTGCTGGCATTTGCCCGTCTGGAAAAACAGACGCGCGATTTCGCCACCGTCAACGTTAAAGCCGACCCGGCAGCGGTGAAACTCACCGATGACGAAGTCAAGGCGTACTACGACCAGCATGCCAAGGAGTTCATGACCCCGGACCAGGTGGTCATCGACTACCTGGAGCTGAAGAAGTCGTCGTTCTTCGACCAGGTCACCGTCAAGGACGATGAACTGCAGGCTGCCTACGAGAAAGAAACCGCCAACCTCGCTGAACAGCGTCGTGCTGCGCACATTCTGATCGAGGTCAACGACAAGGTCACCGAGGCGCAAGCCAAGGCCAAGATCGAAGACATCCAGGCGCGCCTGGCCAAGGGCGAGCAGTTTGAAGCCCTGGCCAAGGAGTTTTCCCAGGATCCGGGTTCGGCCAGCAATGGCGGCGATCTCGGGTTTGCCGGTCCTGGCGTCTACGATCCAGACTTCGAGACGGCGCTGTACGGCCTCAAGCAGGACCAGGTGTCGGTGCCGGTGCGTACGTCCTTCGGTTGGCACTTGATCAAGCTGCTGGGCGTTGAAGCACCCGAGGTGCCATCGTTTGCCAGCCTGAAAGACAAGCTGACCCGCGAGCTCAAGACCCAGCAGGTTGAACAGCGGTTTGTCGAAGCGACCAAGCAATTGGAAGATGCGGCGTTCGAAGCGTCCGACCTGGCCCAGCCGGCGTCCGATCTTAAGCTGACCGTACACACTTCCGCGCCGTTCGGCCGTGAAGGTGGCGAAGGCGTCGCGGCCAACCGTGCCGTGGTCACCGCAGCGTTCAGCCCGGAAGTGCTGGATGAGGGTGCCAACAGCAGCGCCATTGAGCTCGACCCGGAAACCATCATCGTGCTGCGCGCCAAAGAGCACCTCAAGCCTGCCCAGCTGCCGCTGGAAAAGGTTGCCACGGCGATTCGCGCACAGATGACCAAGGAGCGTGCGAGCGCTGCCGCCAAAGCCCATGCCGACGAGCTGATCGCCGGCCTGCGTGATGGCAAGATCGCCCTGAGCCAGCCGATTGATGGCCAAGCCTGGAAGGTGACTGAAGCCGCTACCCGTGGCCAGGAAGCTGTCGACCCTGCCGTGCTGCAAGCGCTGTTCCGCATGCCCAAGCCTGCGGGCAAGGACAAGCCGAGCTTCACCACTGTCAGCCTGCGCGATGGCAGCCAAGTGATCGTGCGTTTGAACGGTGTCAATGAAGCTGCTGCGCCTACGGACGAAGAAAAGGCGCAATACCGCCGCGCCCTCGCTTCGCGTATTGGCCAGCAGGATTTTGCGGCCTACCGCAAGCAGCTGGAAACCCAGGCAGACATCAAGAAGTTCTGATGCCGGCTTGAATGAAAAGACCCCGTCCTGAAAAGGCCGGGGTCTTTTTTTGCGCGCGTTAAAGCGTTCGAGCCTTCTTTCTCAAGTCCGCTTGCCCGAGAACTTGAGCTTGCCCCAGCTCAGGCCGATGACCGCCGCCAGGGTCGAGGCCGTCAATACGCTCAGCTTGGCCGCCGCCAGCAAAGCCGGGTCGGAGAAGGCCAGGGAGGAGATGAAGATCGACATGGTGAAACCAATCCCCGCCAGCAGACCCACCAGGCCCACACCTGTCCAGGTAACGCCGTCCGGCAGCTTGCAGAGGTTGAGCTTGACCAGCGTGAAGCTCGCCAGCATCACGCCGATGGGTTTGCCCAGCACCAGGGCGAAGATGACGCCCATGAACACACCGTGGGGCAGGGGATCGTCCAGGTTGAAGCCGCTCAGGCTGACACCCGCGTTGGCCAGGGCGAACAACGGCATCACGCCGAACGCCACCCACGGGTGCAGCGCCGATTGCACCCTTTGCACTGGCGGTAATATTTCCCGCTGTGCTTCGCGCAATTGCTTCAACGGCCGGGTAACGTGCCCTGGGCCTTCAGGCGACTGGGAAAAACGCTCCATCAATTCGTTGAGCGTGCGGCCTATGGTGTCCAGCGGGCGCTCGGTGGTGGGCTTGGAGTTAACCGGGGTCATCAGCCCCAGGATCACGCCGGCGAGCGTTGGGTGAATGCCGGTCTTGAGCAGGCCGAACCACACAATCGCCCCAGGCAACAGGTAGATCGCGGCCTTACCGATGCCCATGCGCTGGAAAACCAGCACCAGTGCCAGCCCGGCGACGGCAATCACCAGCCCCATGTAATCGAGGCTGGCGGTGAAGAAAACGGCAATGATCAGGATCGCCACGATGTCATCGATAATCGCCAGGGCCAGCAGCAAAATACGCACGCCGCTGGGGATCGACTTACCCAACAGTGCCAGCACGCCGACGGCAAACGCGATGTCCGTCGCGGTGGGCACGGCCCAGCCACTGGCGGCGGCAGTGCCGTGGTTGAGCAGGGTGTAAATGAGCGCCGGCATCAGTACGCCGCCCAGTGCAGCGCCTAATGGCAGGGTGGCCAGCTTGAGGTTGGCGAGCGCGCCGTCCTTGATTTCCTGACGGATCTCGGCGCCCACCACCAGGAAGAAGATGGTCATCAGGCCGTCGTTGACCAGAAAATGCAGGGAGCGCGACACACTGTAGTCGCCCAACCCAAGGGTGACCGGTGTGTTCCAGAAGTGCTCATAGGTGTCGGCCGCCGGGCTGTTGGCCCAGATCAATGCGACGATGGCAGCCAGCAGCAAAACGATGCCGCTGACGGCTTCAATCCGTGAAAAGCGCTCGAGGGCCGACAGTGCGCCCTCGGTCAAACGCTGAGGGCGAGGGATGGCGGGGTGTTTATCAGGCACGACAAATCTCCATTGGCGGCCCGACCAACGCTTATCCTTTAACCTGCGCTGTGCCGTATGCAGCAGCGCACCCAGGGCGATAATAGGAAGTTGGGGAATAAGTTGTAAACAAACTTGTCATAGTCAGCGGCACCGGTCCCAAAAGCCTGTGACGTTTTACCGACAGGAATGCGCGCGCCAACGCCTCGTTCTGTTGCACAATACCGCCCGGACTGTTTTTCTCAGGATTTTCGATGTCGACATCATTTCACTTGCGAAACCTAGGGTTGGCGCTGGTGCTGGCGGGCGCGGCGGGTTGCTCGTCGCCCAAGACCGCTATTTACGAACATGAGAATTTCGATGATTCCGGTACGTTTTCCCGCGATTACCCGGTGAGCGATGTGGCGGCCTGTGAAGCCGCGCGCCGTGCCCTGCTGAGCCAGGGCTATATCATCACCAGCAGCGACCCGAAGCTGGTGGCCGGTAACAAGAGTTTCCAGCAGACCGGCGAAAGCCACCTGCAGATCAGCTTCAACGTGGTGTGCGCCGCGGATGGCAAAGGCAGCAATCATTCGACGATGTTTGCCAACGCCTTGCAGGATCGCTATGCGCTGAAGAAGGTCAACAACTCCGCGAGTCTCGGGGTAGGGGTACTGGGTTCGGTGTCGATGCCGATCGGCTCCACCGATGACTCGATGGTCAAGGTGGCGAGCGAGACCGTTTCGGCGCCCAAGTTCTATGAGCGTTACTTTGCGTTGGTGGATGTGTTCCTGCCCCAGGAAGTGAAGCAGGCTGCGCACATCCCCGAAAAGCCCAAGGATGAGCTTGGCATGCCTGAACCCAAGGCCGCACCGGCCGCCGAGAAGGTCGAGGCGCCCCAGGAGACACCGGCAACGCCTGCCGCTGCGCAACCGCTTGCACCGCCAGCCGAAGCCGCACCGATCGCGCCGAGCGTCGCGCCGGAGCCCGTACCGGACGCCACGTCGGCCCCGGCAGCAGAACCTGCACCGGCACCGACCAACCCGAACCTGCCAGCGCCGACAGAGGCGATTCCACCCCTGCCAACGCCTGCGCAGTAACTCACACCGCTACGGGGTCTGCCTTGTCGGCATTGATCCCGTAGCGGCTGATGGCCTCCACGACTTTGTCACGGCCTATCACGCCGTCATCTGCCAGTGCCTTCAGGGCCGCCAGCACGATGAAGTGTCGATCCACTTCAAAAAACTCGCGCAACGCTTCCCGCGTATCCGACTGCCCGAAACCATCGGTTCCCAACGCCACGAAGCGGCGGCCATGTACGAAAGGGCGGATCTGGTCTGCGAATAACTTCATGTAGTCCGTTGCCACCACCATTGGCCCGGCTTTACCGACGAGGCACTGCTCCACGTAGCTCAGGCGTAGCTCACCCTCCGGATGCAGCAGGTTCCAGCGCTCTGTTGCGTGCCCGTCACGGCGCAGCTCAGTCAGGCTGGTGGCGCTCCATACGTCACTGTGCACGGCAAAGTCCTGCTCAAGCAGGGCCGCTGCGGCGATCACTTCGCGCAAAATCGAACCACTGCCCATCAATTGCACCTGTGAGTCGGGGTGTGTGCTCAACGGGTACATACCTTTGAGGATGCCATCCTCCACGCCTTCGGGGATCGCCGGGTGCGGGTAGTTTTCGTTGAGCAGGGTGATGTAGTAGTAAATGTCTTCTTGCTCGACATACATACGGCGCATGCCCTCGCGAATGATCACCGCCAGCTCGTAGGCAAAGGTCGGATCATAGGCCACGCAGCACGGAATCACTGACGCCAGGATATGGCTGTGCCCGTCGTCATGTTGCAAACCTTCGCCCATCAGGGTGGTGCGACCGGCCGTGGCCCCCAGCAGAAAACCACGGGCCCGCGCATCCCCGGCCGCCCAGGCCAGGTCGCCGACGCGCTGGAAGCCGAACATCGAATAGAAAATATAGAAAGGCACGGTCATCAGGCCGTGGTTGCTGTAGGACGTACTCGCCGCGATCCACGAGGAAATGGCACCCGATTCATTCAGGCCTTCCTGCATGATCTGTCCGTCCTTGCTCTCTTTGTAGTAGCTCAGTTGCCCAGCGTCCTGCGGGGTGTACAACTGGCCGACGGCGGAGTGGATGCCGATCTGTCTGAACAGGCTTTCCATGCCGAAGGTGCGCGACTCATCCGGCACGATGGGGACGATCAGCTTGCTCAGATGTGGGTCCTTGAGCAGCGTGCCGAGGATGCGCACGAACGCCATGGTGGTGGAAATTGCGCGCTCGCCGGTGTCCTTGAGTTGAGTGGCGAATGCGGACAGCGGCGGGATCGTCAACGCCGCGACGCTGCTATGCCGAGCGGGCACATAGCCGCCCAAGGCCTGGCGTCGGGCGGCAAAGTAGCGGGCTTCGACACTGTCGGCGGCGGGTTTGAGGTAGGGGATTTCGTCGAGCTGGTCATCGGCCACTTCCAGCCCGAAGCGGTCGCGGAAGGCTTTCACCGCGTCGGCCCCCATCTTTTTCAATTGATGGTTGATGTTCTGGCCTTCGCCGGCTTCGCCCATGCCGAAGCCTTTTACGGTCTTGGCCAGGATCACCGTAGGCTGGCCCTTGTGCCGCACGGCGGCGGCGTAGGCGTTGTAGACCTTGTCCGGGTCATGCCCGCCCCGTGAGAGCTTCCAGATATCGTCGTCGGACATATCTGCAACCAATGCCAGCAGCTCCGGATATTTACCGAAGAAATGTTCGCGTACGTAGGCGCCATTCTGGGATTTGTAATTCTGGTAGTCGCCGTCCACGCATTCCATCATGCGTTGGCGCAGCAGGCCGCTGTGGTCCTTTTCCAGCAGCGCATCCCAACCACCGCCCCAGATTACCTTGATCACATTCCAGCCGGCGGCGCGGTACAGGCTCTCGAACTCCTGGATCACCTTGGCATTACCGCGCACCGGGCCGTCCAGGCGCTGCAGGTTGCAATTGACCACAAAGATCAGGTTGTCGAGTTTTTCACGGCCCGCGACGGAAATGGCGGCCAGGGATTCCGGCTGGTCCATTTCGCCATCGCCCAGGAACGCCCAGACCTTGCGACCCTGGTGTGGCTTGAGATCACGAAACTCCAGGTAACGCATAAAGCGCGCCTGGTACGCAGCGGTGATCGGCCCGAGCCCCATGGAAACCGTAGGGAATTGCCAGAAGTCCGGCATCAGCCGTGGGTGAGGATATGACGACAGGCCTTCGCCGCCGGCCTCGCGGCGAAAGTTATCCAGTTGGGCTTCGTTGATACGGCCTTCCAGATATGCGCGGCCATAGATGCCAGGGGAGGAATGGCCCTGGATGTACACCAGGTCGCCGTCGAACGTGTCAGTTCGGCCTCGGAAGAAATGGTCGAAGCCTACGTCGTACAGCACGGCGGCTGACGCATAGGTCGCGATATGCCCACCCACCCCGGAGTGTTTGCCTGCACGCAATACCATCGCCATGGCATTCCAGCGGATAAATGCGTTGGTCCGGCGTTCGATTTCCAGATTGCCGGGGTAGGGCAGCTGGCGATCGACGGCAATGGTATTCACGTATGGGGTGGTCACCCGTCCGTAAAAATCGCCGTGGCGCGCGACGTCGAAATCCAGCAACTGATCGATCAGGTAGTGGGCGCGGGGGCGACCTTCGGCCGACAGCACCGATTCGATGGAGTCCAGCCACTCGCGGGTTTCCTGCGGATCGTTGTCCAGGGACGCGGCGTTATTCGGGTTCATATGAGGCTCCAGGGTAAGCGGATTCCAGGCGGCGAACGCCTTGTGGGCGTGACGCAATATAATTGCAATTGCAACGACATGCCGGAATTTAGCCCGGGATGAGCTACTATTGCAACCTTCTTGAAATTCCCCGGATGGTGTTGCATGTCGTCGAAAGAGCCTGATGTATGGTTCCGTTTTGTCAGGGCTCACAGGACGGTCATCCGTGAGATCGAGCGCCGGTTGGCCGAGGCGCAACTGCCGCCGTACGCCTGGTACGACGCGTTGTGGGGACTGGAGAGCGGCCCTGAGGGCACCCGCCGTATGCATGAACTGGCCGATGTACTGGCCATCGAGCGTTACAACCTCACGCGTCTGGTTGATCGCCTGGAGAAAGACGGCTTGGTGGTGCGCTCGCGTTCCGACGGTGATGGCCGGGCGGCGTTTGCCTCGATCACCGAGGCGGGCCGTACCCTGCGCAAAAAAATGTGGAAAATCTACGAAAGCACCGTGGACGAGCTGTTCCTGTCGCAGATCGAGCCCGAGCATCGCCAGGCCTTTGCCGATGCGCTGGAGCGTACGGCGGGATTGGCGATGGGGGCGGCTGTGCAAATCCGTGGCCGGCGCAAAACCTGATGAAGTGAGAAAGAGGCTGCATTCCAGTCATTTCAATTGATAGCGCTGCAGCGCATTTTCCACCCTTTGTGTGTCCAGATGCCCCTCATCGGCCAACGCTTTGAGCGCCAACACCGCAATCCAATACCGATTCGGTGCTGCCGCCTGCACTGAGCCTGCGCCCAGCGCCACGAAGCGCGTATCCACATGCGCCGCCAACTGATCGACAACCGCCTGCGGGTAGCCGGTGACGGCAATCACCGGGGCCCGGCTCCCCGCCAGGCAGTCGCGCAGATGGCAGCTACGCCTGGGCGCATGCGGATGCAGGCGGTTCCAGCGCTCAGCGGCCGCCGCTTCGCGGGCCAACCGGGTGTAACTGGGGCAACTCCAGACGTGCGCCGCAATGCCCCATTCATCTTCCAGCAACTGCGCGGCGTGCATGACTTCCTCCAGTGCCTGCCCGGCACCGAGCAGGCGCACTGCCGCCCCTGCGCACGGTCGCCGCACGGAGTACATGCCCTTGACCGTGCCTTCACGGTCCAGCGCCTGCGGTGCGATGGCACTTTCTTGGTCATGCAACGCCAGGTAATAAAACCCCGGCGAGCCATCGACGTATAACGTGCGCAACCCCGCCAGCACGATCGCCTGTGCTTCTTCGCCTGAGGCGGGGTCGTAGGGCGTGCAGCGTGGATTGGCCGACAGCCACAATGGCAACGACGGCTGCGCGCCCTTCGGCCAAGGCGATGGCTGGGTTTCGCTGTCGTTGCACAAGATGCCGCGCTGGGCGGTCTGGTCTGACAATGCGCACAGCTGCGCGGACGACGTCACGCTGTGCAGGTAGAGCAGCGGTTTTTCGCCGGTGTTGCGCGCAAACCAGGTGGGCCAATTGCCCACACGCCGGCTACGTGACTGCCCGCGAATCACCCAGGCTTGGCGGCTCGATTCCAAGGTGTTGGCCATGGTCATGACCGTGTACAGCGGCGAGTTGCGCGCGTGCGCGCAGGGGGTGAGTGCGTCGATGCACAATTGCGCTGCATTCGCGGTAGAGGCGGGCATGGGCGTGGCTCCTGACAACAGAGGGCCTACCCTAATGGAATTCGACTTGTAATTGCAATTGCAATGATTGCAATTGCGCGCCAGCGCTGACCTGCTAAATTTGTCCGCCGCCGACGCGTTTAAGCTTCGAGTGCAGGAACGTCATGGCACAGACATTTTTTCGTCATGACGGCACTTTAGGCTGATCGTGCAGGTCATTAATCGTGCGGTCGCTTTAACTCAACGAGGAGTCCCCCATGGACGATTACCAGGAAGAACTATTGGAGTACCAGGCATTCGAATTCGACCCGCTGGACCCGGTCGACGATGCCACCGAGCTGTAAGCCCGACTTCAGGCGGAATGCCGCTGACTGCGGCGAAATTCCCCTGGGGTCTGGTTGTTCCAGCGCCTGAAGGCGCGTTGGAAGGCTTGGGCTGAGGCGAAACCGAGCAAGTAGGCGATCTCGCCGAAAGCCAGTTCCGTATCGCGAATGTAGGTCATGGCCAGGTCGCGGCGGGTGTCGTTGAGAATCGCGCGGAACTGGGTGCCCTCGTCGGCCAGTTTGCGGCGCAGTGTCCAGGTGGGCAGCTTCAGGCGTGCCGCCACTTCTTCCAGGTCGGGTTCCCGGCCGCCATTGAGCATCGGCCCGAGCAACCGGGTAATGCGCTCGCGCAGGCTGCGGGTGCGCGTCAGCTGCTCCAGTTCCCGTTCACACAGTTGCAGCAACAGCTGCCAGGTACTCGGGCAGTGGTGCGGGTTGCGCAGGGCGAGGGTAGGTTGGCTGAGGCGCAGTTGATTGTTCTCGGCACCGAACTGCAGCGGTGCGGCCCCCAGCACGTCATACCGCTCACTGTACTCGGGAGCTTCGAACTCGATTTCGATGCGCTGGGCCTGCACCCTTTGTTGCGCCAGGCTCGACAGTTGATGCAGCCAGCCGGCGATGATCGAGTCCACCACAAAGCGGTTGTAGGCGTTGTAGGGGCTGATCGAATAGAACCGCAGCCAGGCGCCTTCGGCGTCCTCATGAAAACTCGATTGCCCACGGTAGTTGGAGCCATACAAGGGTTCGAAACGCGTCAGCGTGCGCGCGGCTTCGCGCACATTCGGTGCCTGGGCCGCGGTGACACCGGCGAGCCCGGCCTGGCTCAGGCGGCTGAGCTGGCCCATGCGCAGGCCCAGCCCCGCATCGCCGGTCAGTTGGATGGCCGCATGGCCCAGGCGCATATAGCGCGGTATCGACAAACGCGCGCCCGCTTCGGCCAGGCGGGCGGGGTCCAGGCCGTATTGCAGCAGCAGCGGTTGCGGGTCCAAGCCGTGGCTGTGCACGGCATCGGCCAGGGTGTGCACGAAGCCCACCGACAAATCCCCCAGGCGCACCGGCTTCACGCGCTTACAGCCAGATATTCAGCAGGCGCGCGCCACGGGCATCGCCGTCGGCGAACAGTTGCCCGTTGCGGCTGAGGAAGCTTTGCCCGGCGCTGCCCAGGTCCCAGAACTGCCCACGCAAAAACACGCTCATGCCTGCCGTGGCTTGGCTGATCGGTGGCTGGCTGATCAACGTCAGGCGGCGCCAGGCTTCGCCCTCGCTGGTTTCTTCGGGCTTGAGGCTGACTTCCGAAGGCGTCGACACGCTCTTGAAGCCGCGCCACGGGCGGTCCCAGGTGTCGCGGCCGGTCACGTAGGCCGGCACTGCGATCAGTTGGGCGCGTTGTTCGTTGAGCTTGCGGTAGTTATCCGGGTACCAGCTGTCGCTGCCTATCAGGATGCCCAGGCGACCGGCCGGGGTGTCGACCACGCTGACGATATTTTCATCGCCGGGCTCGATAAAGCCGCGTTCGTCGTAGATCGGGTACAACTGACGTTGCGGCTGGCCCAGGGGCAAACCGTCGGCGGCAAACACCAGGCTGACGTTGTACAGCGCGCCGTGGCCGACCTGCAGTTGCCCCAGGCTCACACTCGGGTTGGGCAGGGCGATGGAGCCGGCCACCAGGGTCACGCCGAACTCCTTGGCCAAGCCGCCAAACAGCACTTGGTAATCGCGCGCCATGCCTGGCGCTTTCATGCGCAAATACGCATCGTCCATGCGGTTCTCGCCGGTGGCGCTGATCCAGGCGCGCATGAACTGCACCGGGTTGCTGATCGACAACCAGTTCATCGCGTCCCTGAGATGAGGCGCCTGGTACAACTCGTTTTTCTCGCCGCCCAGCATCAGCCAGGTGCCGATGTGCTCGGGCAGTACCACGATGGTCTTGTCGTTGATCAAGCCCAGCTCACGGGCCTTTTGCAGATAGGCCGAGAGCTTCAAGTGCAGGCGTTCCAGGCTCTGGTAGTCGGCAGGGAACAGCTCCGGCTGGATGCCCAGCAGGTTGCCACGCTCGGCCGGCTGGCCTTCGTTGACGGCGAGGGTGATGCGCAGGTCTGACAGGTAATGCCCCACGGGGCGCTCCTGGGTCCAGACCAGATACGCGGCAAGGGCGGCAACCAGGGCCATGGAGACGGTGAACACGAGTAATTTACGCATGGGGCAACAGACAACACACCGGGGGCAGGGTTCGCGACTAGGGTAGGGCCCATGGCCTGGCTTGCCAAGGGGTGCTGTGCATTTGGATCAATAACTTGTCAGTTTCAGTCATTGAGCGGTAGGTGATCGCCTCTTAGTCTGTGGGACATAAACCGATGGGGTGCCATTCGAGCTCTCCACGTCCCGTGATGATCCGTTGTGGAGCTGTACCATGACCGCTGCTGCCTACCCGCATTTGCTGGCCCCGCTGGACCTGGGTTTTACCACCCTGCGCAACCGCACCCTGATGGGCTCCATGCACACTGGCCTGGAAGAAAAGCCCGGCGGTTTTGAGCGCATGGCGGCTTACTTCGCCGAGCGCGCCCGTGGCGGCGTCGGCCTGATGGTGACTGGCGGCATCGGCCCGAACGATGAAGGCGGCGTGTATGCCGGTGCGGCCAAGCTGACCACCGACGAAGAAGCGCAAAAACACAAGATCGTCACCCAGGCCGTGCACGACGCCGGTGGCAAGATCTGCATGCAGATTCTGCATGCCGGGCGTTATGCCTACAGCCCCAAGCAAGTGGCGCCGAGCGCGATCCAGGCGCCGATCAACCCGTTCAAGCCCAAGGAACTGGACGAGGAAGGCATCGAAAAGCAGATCCAGGATTTCGTCACCTGCTCGCTGCTGGCCCAGGTCGCCGAGTACGACGGCGTGGAAATCATGGGTTCCGAAGGCTACTTCATTAACCAGTTCCTCGCCGCCCACACCAACCACCGCACCGACCGTTGGGGCGGCAGCTTTGAAAACCGCATGCGCCTGGCCGTGGAAATTGTGCGCCGGGTGCGTGAAGCGGTAGGCCCGAATTTCATCATTATCTTCCGCCTGTCGATGCTCGACCTGGTCGAGGGCGGCAGCATCTGGGACGAAGTCGTGCAGCTGGCCAAGGCCATCGAGCAGGCCGGCGCGACCCTGATCAACACCGGCATCGGCTGGCATGAAGCGCGCATTCCGACCATCGCCACCAAGGTGCCGCGCGGGGCGTTCAGCAAGGTCACCGCCAAATTGCGCGGGGCGGTACAGATCCCGTTGATCACCACCAACCGCATCAACACCCCCGAAGTCGCCGAGCAGATCCTCGCCGAAGGCGATGCCGACATGGTCTCCATGGCGCGGCCATTTCTTGCCGACCCGGAGTTCGTCAACAAGGCCGCGGCCGGGCGTGCCGACGAGATCAACACCTGCATCGGCTGCAACCAGGCGTGCCTGGACCACACCTTCGGCGGCAAGCTGACCACTTGCCTGGTCAACCCGCGGGCGTGCTATGAAACCGAGCTTAATTACTTGCCGGTCAAGCAGATCAAGAAAATCGCGGTAGTCGGCGCCGGCCCCGCAGGCCTGGCGGCGGCAACGGTGGCCGCCGAGCGCGGCCACCAAGTGACGCTGTTCGATTCCGCCAGCGAGATCGGCGGCCAGTTCAACATCGCCAAGCGTGTGCCGGGCAAGGAAGAGTTCTTTGAAACCCTGCGCTACTTCAAGCGCAAATTGCAGACCACCCATGTCGAGCTGTGCCTCGACACCCGTGTCGACGTGGCGCAACTGGTGGCGCGCGGTTATGACGAGGTGATCCTGGCCACCGGTATCGCGCCGCGTACCCCGGCGATCCCCGGTGTGGAGCACGCCAAGGTGCTGAGTTACCTGGATGTGATCCTCGAGCGCAAGCCGGTGGGCAAGCGTGTGGCGGTGATCGGCGCTGGCGGCATCGGGTTCGACGTGTCGGAATTCCTGGTGCATCAGGGCGTGTCTACCAGCCTGGACCGTGAAGCGTTCTGGAAGGAGTGGGGCATCGACACCCTGCTTGAGGCCCGTGGCGGTGTCGCCGGGATCAAGCCCGAGCGGCATGCACCGGCGCGTGAGGTATTCCTGCTGCAACGCAAGGCGTCCAAGGTCGGCGACGGCCTGGGCAAGACCACCGGCTGGATCCACCGCACCGGCTTGAAAAACAAACAGGTGCAGATGCTTAACAGCGTCGAATACCTGAAGATCGATGATGAAGGCCTGCACATCCGCATCGGCGCCGAGGGCGAGCCCCAGGTGCTGGCGGTGGACAACATCGTCATCTGCGCCGGCCAGGACCCGCTGCGCGAACTGCACGACGGCCTGGTCGCCGCCGGGCAGCACGTGCACCTGATTGGTGGTGCCGATGTGGCGGCCGAACTGGACGCCAAGCGCGCCATCAACCAGGGCTCGCGTCTCGCCGCTGAGCTTTGAAGCACAGGAGCGGTGAAGAACAGGAGTGGTGGTAGACTGCCGCTCTTTTTTCAGGCAGATGCGCCCTCATGGGTCCTTTCGACTGGCTCCCCCATGCTCCTCTTGAACCCGTGCAACTGGACTGGCTGCAGGGCGTCGAATTGGCCGTACTGCGCCTGGACCGTATCGACCCGCTGATCAGCGGCAACAAATGGTTCAAGCTCAGCGGCCACCTGGCCCAGGCGCAACAGGCCTGCGCCAGCGGTATCATCAGCCTCGGCGGGGCTTACTCCAACCATCTGCACGCACTGGCGGCGGCGGGCAAGCGCTTTGGCTTCGCCACCGTCGGCCTGCTGCGCGGCCATGCCCAAGACACCCCCACCGTGCTCGACCTGAAAGCCTTCGGCATGCACCTGCATTGGCTGGGCTATGGCGGTTATCGCGAGCGGCATGCGCCGGGGTTCTGGTTGCCTTGGCATGAGCAGTATCCGCATTTGTACCCGGTGCCCGAAGGCGGTGGCGGATTGACCGGAGCGTTGGGTTGCACGGTATTGCTCGAACAGGCGCGGGCGCAATTGGCGAACCTGGGCTGGGCCGACTACGACGCCTGGTGGCTGGCGGCCGGCACTGGCACCACCCTGGCCGGCCTGGCGCTGGCCGAGGCGGGCGCGCATGCGGTGTACGGGGCGATGGCGGTGCCGGATGATCACGGCGTGGCGCAGAACGTCAATACCATTGTGCAGCACGGCTACCACTTGCTTGACGCCAGCCGTGGCGGCTTTGCCAGCGTCGACCCGCTACTGCTCGACTTCATCGACAGCACGCAACAGGCCTGTGGCATACCCCTGGAACCGCTCTACACCGGCAAGGCGCTGCTGGCGTTGAAGCAGCAGATCGAGGCGGGACGCTTTGCGGCCGGCACTCGGCTGATCTTCATTCACACCGGCGGCTTGCAAGGCCGCCGAGGCTTCAACGCCTAGCTCAGCGAACACTCCGGCCCGGCATCATGCGCAGTGCCGTGTTATCGCGCAGCACATAATGATGAAAGATCCCCGCCAACGCATGCAGCCCGATCAGCCAATAGCCCGCCTTGCCGAACCACACATGCCAGCCTTCGATCTGCTTGGCCAATGCCTTGTTCTCGCCAATCAGCGGCGGTAATTCCATCCCATA
Source organism: Pseudomonas sp. R11-23-07 (assembly GCF_003852295.1). Taxonomy (NCBI): domain Bacteria; kingdom Pseudomonadati; phylum Pseudomonadota; class Gammaproteobacteria; order Pseudomonadales; family Pseudomonadaceae; genus Pseudomonas; species Pseudomonas sp. R11-23-07. Next base: position 3,405,565 of record NZ_CP027761.1, on the reverse strand, counting down.
GAACATCACCGAATGCCCCTCGGCACTGACGATCAGCCAACCGGCAATCGGCATGCCGATCATCAGGGCGTACAGCGCAGCGTGCATCAGGGTTGCCAGCAGGCTCTGCCATTGCGGCGGCTGCGGCAGTATTTTCGGTGCAACGCCCAGGCTGCGCGCAAACAGGCGCAACCACACCAGCACGAACACGCTGAGGCCAAGCATGAAGTGCATTTCCACAATCAGCGTGCGTGCGCCGCTGCCTTTGGGGAACTGCCCGCGCAGTTCAATGCAGGCGTAAACCACCGCCAGCAGCACCACCATCAACCAGTGCAGCGCAATCGACATGGTGCTGTAGCGTGTATCGGAATTTTTCCACGGCATTACTGGGTTCCTCACTTGTCAGGGCATGCCTCCGTTCTTTGACGGAGTAGGGTAACTGTATGCCTGTTTCAAGCGCTTCGCCCGTTGCGAACGCGGTTGCCTTGACCTCGGTCAGTCGCTTTGCGGCATTTCCCCACGCGCCAGGCGCGCGTTGATATCGGCGATCACCTGGGGCAGCTCGGCAATGGTGTCCACCCGGTAGTGCGGGCGTGAGCCTTCGAACAGCGCTTCGATACGCTGGCGCTCGCTGGCCAATGCGGCACTGTCCAAGCCCCGGAATTGCTCGTAGGTCAGGCCCAGGGCGTTGCCGGAGCAGGTCAGGGCCACGGTCCACATGCCTGCGCGGCGGCCTTCCAGTATGCCCGGCACGGTGTCGTCGACCTTCACGCACGCCGCCACATCGTCAATGCCCAGCGCGATCACATTGGCCAGGGCCTGGGCCGGCCACGGACGGCCATTGGGGACTTCGTCGGTGGCCACCACATGGTCGGCGACATAGCCGTTGCTGGCGGCCAGGGCGACCACTTTGTCCATCACTTGCCTGGGGTAGCCGGAGCAGGATCCTATTTTGATGCCTTGTGCGCGCAACCCGGCGAGGGTGTCGAGGGCGCCGGGGATCAGCGCCGAGTGTTCGGCGATTTTCTCGATCTGCAACGGCATGAAACGCTGGTAAATCGCCGTTACGTCGTCGTCGGTGGGCGTGCGACCGAACGCCTGGCGGTAGCGCTCGGCAACCTGCGGCTGGTCGCAAAGCGTGCGAATGTGGTCCCACTTGCCCATGCCCATCGGGCCACGGGCTTCTTCGATGGAAACCTGTACGCCGAACTCGGCGAAGGCCTCGACGAAAATCTGCGTGGGCGCAAACGAGCCGAAGTCGACCACGGTGCCGGCCCAATCGAGGATGACGGCCTGGAGGGTGGTGGGGTTTTGATAGTTCATGGTGCAGATCCTGTCGGTAAAGGGGAAATCAGATGTCCAGCACGTCCATGTCTTGCAGCACTTGGGCAATGGCGTTGACGGCGGCCTGCATGCCTGCGGCATCGACCTGGCCGATGCAGCCCACGCGGAAGGTCTCGACCTGGGTCAATTTGCCCGGATACAGGAGGAAACCCTTGGCCTTGACCCGTTCGTAGAACTCCCTGAACTGGTAGCGCGGGTCCTTCGGTGCGTGGAAGGTGACGATGATCGGTGCCTGGATCGCCGCTGGCAGGAAGCTGCGCAGGTGCAGTTCGGCCATGCCGTCCAGCAGTGTCTGGCAGTTATCGGCGTAGCGTTGATAGCGGGCGGGCAGGCCGCCTTCTTCGTGGTATTGCAGCAGCGCTTCGTGCAGGGCAGCGACCACGTGGGTGGGCGGGGTGAAGCGCCACTGGCCGGTTTGGGCCATGTAGTAATGCTGGTCGAACAGGTCCATCGCCAGGGAGTGACAGTTGCCTCGGCTGGCGGCCAGCGCGGTTTTTTCGACGAAGACAAACCCCATGCCCGGCACGCCTTCCAGGCATTTGCCGGAGGCGGCGATCAGCGCGTCGAACGGCACTTCGCGGGCGTCGATCGGCAATGCACCGAAGGAGCTCATGGCGTCGATGATCAGGCGCTTGCCGTGGCGTTTGACCACCTCGGCGATCTGCGCCAGCGGGTTGAGGATGCCGGTGCTGGTTTCGCAGTGGATCAGCGCGACATGGGTGATGGCGGTGTCGGCGTGCAGCAGGCGTTCCACATCGGCGGCGGCGGTGGGTTCGTCCTCCCGGGTTTCAAAGGTACTGAACGCCCGGCCGAGCACCTCGCAGATCTTCGCCAGGCGCTTGCCGTAGGCGCCGTTGACCAATACGAGCACCTTGCCGTTGCGCGGTACCAGGGTGCCGATGGCGGCTTCGACGGCGAAGGTGCCGCTGCCTTGCAACGGCACGCAATGATGACGCTCGGCACCCTGGATGATCGCCAGCAATTGCTCGCACACGCTGGCGGTGAGTTGGTTGAAACGCTCATCCCATGAACCCCAGTCCACCATCATCGCCTGACGGGTGCGGTTTGACGTGGTCAGGGGGCCGGGGGTCAGCAGGATTGGCGTGGCAGTGCGCATCTTGGCTCCTCGTAAAACAACGGGTCGACTCTACGGCGCCTAAATTGCAGTTTGGCTTGTCATCAATCAAATTGTTTGTTGTTATGCGGGCTATCAGTGAGGCCGATAGCCATGAACCTGTTTCAACTGCGCGCATTCGATGCCGTAGCCCGCGAGGGCAGTTTTACCCGGGCGGCGGCCCGGCTGTTCATCAGCCAGCCGGCGGTGACCGGGCATATCAAGGCCCTGGAAGAGCACTACCAGATTCCCTTGCTGCGCCGCACCGCGCGGCGAGTGGAGTTGACCGAAGAGGGCGCGCGCCTGGCGGCGATCACCCGCGCGATCTTCGGTCTGGTCGACGAGGCGCAGGCCATGCTTGAAGCCAACCGCCAATTGCTCACCGGCCGCCTGGAAGTGGCGGCGGACGGCCCGCATCTGGTGATGCCGATGATCGCCCGCTTGCGGGCCTGCTATCCGGGGATCACGGTGAACCTGCGCCTGGGCAATGCCCAGGAAACCCTCGCGGCCTTGTTGTCGGAGCATGCAGACGTGGCGGTGCTGACCGAAGTGGAACCGCGCAATGGCCTGCACCTGCAACCCTTGGGCGAGTCGCGTATCTGCGCGCTGGTGCCGGCCGGGCATCCGTGGGCGGCGCAGGCCGAGGGCATTGAACTGGCGCAGTTGAACGAGGTGATCATGGTGCTGCGCGAGCCCAGCTCCATCACCCGGCGTACCTTTGACGACGCGTGCCTGGCCGCCCAGGTGCGGCCCAGGGTGCTGCTGGAACTCGACAGCCGGGAAGCGGTGACCGAAGCGGTTGCCGCCGAGTTGGGCATGGGGGTGGTGTCGTCGATAGAGGTCAGCCAGGACCCGCGCGTACACGCCGTGCCGATCCTCGGCGATGGCCTGCTGAACCGGCACAGTCTCGGCTGCCTGGAGCGGCGCCGGTCGTTGCGCTTGATCCAGGCGTTTTTCGAGTTGGCGCCTTGAGGGTTTTTTGGTGGAACGATGCGTGGCTGCGCTATAAACTCTGCCCCCAAAGCGCCGGCCAGTAGACGTTTCGGCGCCATGGATAGTAGAGAGTGAGTCATGGGCGCACAGTGGAAAGTCAAACATAAAGAAGCGGCAGCCAATGCCAAGGGCAAGATTTTCGGCAAGCTGGTGAAAGAAATCACCATCGCCGCCCGCAACGGTGCGGACACCTCGACCAACGCCCACCTGCGGTTGGTGGTGGAGCAGGCCAAGAAGGCCTCGATGCCCAAGGAAACCCTGGACCGCGCAATCAAGAAGGGCGCCGGTCTGCTCGGTGAAACCGTGCAGTACCACCGCGTGACCTACGAAGGTTTCGCCCCCCACCAGGTGCCGTTGATCGTCGAGTGCGTCACCGACAACATCAACCGCACCGTGGCGGAAATCCGCGTGGCGTTCCGCAAGGGGCAACTGGGCGCTTCCGGCTCGGTGGCCTGGGACTTCAACCACGTCGGCCTGATCGAAGCATCGCCGGACACCCCGGACGCTGACCCGGAAATGGCCGCCATCGAAGCTGGCGCCCAGGATTTCGAAGACGGCGAAGAAGCTGGCACCAGCCTGTTCATCACCGAAACCACCGACCTGGATGCGGTGCAGAAAGCCTTGCCGGAGCAGGGTTTCACCGTGCTGTCGGCCAAGTTGGGCTACATCTCGAAGAACCCGGTGACCGGCTTGAGCGAGGAGCAGATGGCGGAAGTCGAAGCCTTCCTGGAAGGCCTGGACAACCACGATGATGTGCAGGATATGTTTGTCGGTCTGGCGGGTTAAAGCGCGGTAAAAAATGTGGGAGGCCCCACTACCTCTTCGACGTAGCGCTGTCGCGCAGCAAACTGGGGGCGCCTACAAATATTCTTGGCGCTGAGGTGATCGTTCCCGCGCTCTGCGTGGGAATGCCTCCTGGGACGCTCCGCGTCCCGCCAAGCGCTGCAAGTTTCGGCGATTGCGCACAGGTGACGCGGAGCGTCACGGGCTGCAATCCCACGCAGGAGCGTGGGAACGATCTTTGAATGTGAAATTTCAGTTTTTAACTGAAAAATTAATCCTTTAAAATCAGCGAGTTATTTTAAGTTTGATAAGAGGGGGCTTGCCCCCGATAGCAGTGGGTCAGACACGGACAGCGTGGCTGATACTCCGCCATCGGGGGCAAGTCGAATCGTCGCACCGCCCCTCCCACATTGGTTAGTGGTGTTGGAAAGATTGCAGTACGGCTTCGATAACTTTGAAGCTCGGGCGCGCCAGCACATCGGGCTGGCAGCAGCTTTTGCGCAGGTCTTCCAGTTCGTCGGGGACCGTCGTATCAACCCGCTCCAGCAACTCCCCCAACAACACCCCAAAAGCGCGTACCTCAATGCGTTGCAACGCCCTGGTTTCCAGGGTGTCCGCCGTGGCATGAAACGACGCCGCGCCGAAATCCCCCAATAAACACTCGCCCGCGCTGTTCCACAAAATATTGTGGCCGTACAGGTCGCCATGGGTAATGCCGTGCCGGTGCAGGTGCGCCGCCACCGAGGCGATGCCGCGGGCCATGCGCAGCGCCACGTCGAGGCTCAGGCGCAGGCTCGGTTCGTAGATATCCCGCGTGCAGGACGCCAGGCTCGGTAACGCCGCGAGGTTGCGGTAGCTCGGGTCGATCAGGTCCATCACCAGCGCAGCCTGGTCAGCGGGGTGGCCGACGATGCGCCCCTGCACCCTGATCAGGTTGGGGTGCAGCCCGGCGGCGATGCACGCTTGCATTTCGTGCAGCGGCGAACCGTCGCTGGTGATCGTGCCTTTATACAGTTTGACCGCGACGGGTAACGCGCGGGGCTTCCACAAGGCCTTGCGAATAATCCCCGAGGCGCCTTCGCCGAGTACGTCACCCAGTTCCAGTTCGGCCCAGGGAATATCCGCTGTCTCGTCGTCGCCGGCCATGTCCACGGCCATTTCCACCGGGTTGCCGGCATAGGCCAGCCACGTCAGGCTCGGCAGCGTCAGCAGCCAGTGCGGCAGGTGCGTCAGGCGGTTCGACGCGATGCGGATCAGCTCAAGGTTTTCGCACTGGGCCAGGCTGGGCGGCAAGTGCGTCAGTTGGTTGCCGGCCAGCATCAGCTTTTGCAGCAGCGGGCGCTGGCCGAGTTCGTCGGGTAGCTGGCTGATGCAGTTGTCGGTGAGGATCAGCCAGCGCAACTGCGGCGGCAGGGCGGCGGCGGGCACGTGGCGGATCTGGTTGGCCTTGAAGCCGATCATGCTCAGCGCGGCGCACTGGCCCAGGCATGCCGGCAGTTCGGTGAAAGCGTTATCCGAGCAGAACAGCACGCGCAAGTGTTTGAGGCGGTGCAGGTCGTCGGGCAGGCTGCTCAAGGCGTTGCCCGTGAGGTTGAGGATTTCCAGCGAGTCGGCTAGTTCGAAGATTTCCCGGGGAAACTCAGTCAGCCCGCAGGCCAGGTCCAGGCGTGTCGCACCGGCCAATTGGCCGGCCTTGAGGTGGGCGAGGGTATTGATCAACGGCGCGGTCACTCGGCAAGGGGGCGTGAAAAGGCGCTCATGATACCGGGTCGGGCGCCGGTTGCACGCTGCTCACGTGCAATTGCCCCAGGCGGCTGGCGGTACGGGCAAGGTCGATGGCCTCGCCACTCAAGGCGTGCTCCAGGGGTTGTTCACCGATCAGGATCAGCTGTTTGTCGCGGTCGTAGAGCACGTCAATCAGGTTGATGAAGCGTTGCTGCACGGCAATCGGGCAGTCGGCGAGGTGGGGCAGACCGTCGATGACCCAGTGGTCGTAATCCTGGCACAGCAACAGGTAATCCATCACGGCGGTGAGCTGTTCGCACAGGTCGTTGAAGGTGAAGGCGATGCTGCGTGCTTCACAGCGGCGGCACAGCAATTGCCGGTTGCCGACGGCCAAGGGCAGCGCCGGGCTATCGGCGGCGGGCAGGCCAAGCGCCGCACGTTGCGCCACGCTGCCGGGCCAGACGTACTGGCCAGTGCTGAAGCGCTGCTCGGCATGCGCTTGGGGCAGGCGGCGAAAATCCTCGGGAGCGCTGACTTCCAGCACGTCCATGCGCGCAGCGATCAGATCGATCACCGGCTTGAAGCGCTGGTGGTACAGCGGATTGGGCAGCAGGCCCTCGGGCGCATAGTTGGAGGTCACCAGTACCAGCACACCGCGCCGGAACAAGGCCTGGAACAAGCGGCTGATAAGCATGGCATCGCCGATATCGTGCACATGGAACTCGTCGAAACACAGCACGCGGCAGCCCGCCAGCAGTTCGTCGAGGGTGACGGCCAGCGCGTCGTTCTGCTCGCGGTGCCGGAACATGCCCCGGTGCAGTTCGGCAAAAAAGTCGTGGAAGTGCACGCGCTGCTTGGCGGTGATCGGCAGCGCCTGGAAAAAACCGTCGAGCAGCCAGCTTTTGCCGCGCCCCACCGGGCCGTGCAGGTACAGGCTGCGCGTGGGTCGGCCATCGAGCAGGTGCTGGGTCTCGCGGGCCATGGCCGCAATTGCCTGCACCTGGCCGGCACTGAGGGTGTAGCCCTGTTGCCGGGCCTTGTTGTGGAAAAACGCCGGAACAGGCGAGGCGCGCGAAACGCGATGGGTGTTGCCCAGCAGGCGGCGGATCAGGGAAAGCACGGCCAATACAGCTCACTCGTTATTGCGTTGGTCGCTTACTTTAGGGCGCCTGATGCGATTTGACCAATAGAGAAGGCGGTGCATAGCTGGCCGGACGTGGGCGTCTAGAACTTGATTTGCGGCGGGGCGGCCTGATCCACCGGGCTGACCATCGCATAGTTGTACCCGCCGCCCGACCAGTAGTCGGCCTGCAAACCGTCGGCGCTGCGACTGCCACGGGGCAGGAAGCCGTTGTTCGGGCCTGGCGGACGAATGTAGAAGCTGATGCGCCGTCCTTGCGCGTCTTCGTACAGCACCATGGCCGCCGCGCCTTGGTCGGTGGTGAGCAGGCGCCCGCTGACCGGGGTGAACCCCGCCTGGCTCAAGTCGGGCAAGCGATGGGCCTGGTTGAAATAGCGGTCGAGCCAGGCTTGCATCGTATTGCGATCCTGGGCGCTGTAGTCGGCGGGCATGATGCCGTCCTGGGCAAACAGGCGATACGCCTGCATGGCATCGGCCATCGGCAGCAGCGCTGGCTGGGCGACATCGCGGGCGTGCCAGCCGCCCATCCCGCCGAGGCTGACGGCAATCAGCAGCAGCGCCGCCGTGGCGAGGTGGCGGCGGGACTGGCGCTTGATGCGCTGGCGAATCAGCGCCGGGTCCAGTGCCGGGTTACCCGGCTGTTGCAGGGCACCGCTTAAAGAAGCGCGCAATAATTGCGCATCCTGTTGCCAGGCATGCACCTGGGCGGCCACGTCGGGGTGGCTCGCCAGCCAGGTTTCAAGTGCCCGGCGATCACTGTCGAGCAATTGGTGATCGACGTAGGCGTGTAAGTCGCGTTCGCTGGGGGGCAGGCTGATCATTTGAGTATCCGCAGGGAAGGGCTGGCAATTTCGCCATCGCTGAGTTGACGCAGGGCCTGGCGGGCGCGGGACAGGCGCGACATCACGGTACCGATGGGCACGTCGAGTATTTCGGCGACTTCCTTGTAACTCAAGCCTTCGACCGAAACCCACAGCAGCAGGGCGCGTTGCTCGGTAGTGAGCTGGTCGAAGGCTTGCAGGGTGAATTGGGCCATCACTGTGCGCTCCACCGAGGGCTGCGCATCGTCGCGGCCGGTGAAGAATTCGAGCATGCGGGCGTAGCGGCGGCTGCGCCGGTGAGCATCGAGGAATTGCCGGTAGAGGATCGAAAACAGCCACGCGCGCAGGTCGCCTTCGATGCGTTTGTCGGCCCACGCGATGATCGCCCGTTCCAGGGTGGCCTGCACCAGGTCGTCGGCGCTGCTGGCGTTACGGGTCAGGGACACGGCAAAGCGCCGCAGCCTGGGGATGAGTTCACGTAACTGTTCGTCGAGTTCATGCATGGGGGGCTGGCTGGTCGCTACGCTGGGACTAGGGAGACGTCCGGCGCTCAAGGTTATTCCATCGGTTGAAAAATAAACGCGGCCAGGGAATAGAGCCTGTTGGCGTGCGTCTTTAGTGTTCCGACCTTATGTTTTACCCCCTAAGGCCTCTGGCCCTGGAGTTCATGCATGGTAGATCACTCTTCACCGCCTCGTCCTGCGTTGAGCACTGCGAGCCTGATCGCGCGGCTTGCAGGTATTGGTGCTGTGGTTGCCGTTGTTGCCGGGGCATTTGCCTACGTCAACGGCACCCTCGACCCACAACGCCTGCGGCCAAAAACCTTGGTCAATGCCCTGGAAACCAATAACGGTGTGCACCCGGGGTTTCGGCGTAACCATGCCAAGGGCGTGTGCGTGGCCGGGTACTTCCAGAGCAATCCCGAGGTGCGCACCTACTCCAGCGCCCAGCTGTTCAACGAGGCGAAAACCCCGGTGATCGGGCGGTTTGCCTTGCCCAGCGGCAACCCTTACGCACCGGACAGCAGCGTGCCGATCCGCAGTTTTGCCGTGCAGTTCAGCCAGGCCAACGGCCAGCAGTGGCGCACCGGGATGAACAGCATGCCGGTGTTCCCGGTGGGCACGCCCGAGGCGTTCTACCAATTGCTCAAGGCCGGCGCGCCGGATCCCGCCACCGGCAAGCCGAACCCTTCGAGCATGCCGGCGTTTTTTGCCGCACACCCGGAGACCGCAGCGTTCCTGGCGTGGGTTAAAACCGCCAAGCCATCGGCCAGTTACGCGACCGAAACCTACAACGGCATCAACGCGTTTTACCTGGTGAGCGCCGACGGCAAGCGCCAGGCCGTGCGCTGGGCCGTGGTGCCACAGAGCCGCGACGCCGCCGGAGATACTGCGCCCGAGGGCGGCGACTTCCTGGAGAAAGACCTGTTGCAGCGCCTGGCTGCCGGGCCGCTAGAGTGGCAATTGAACATGACGCTGGCCAACCCCGGCGACCCGCTGGATGACGCCAGCAAGACCTGGACCGGTGAACACAAAGTGCTCAATGCCGGCACCCTGGTGTTGCAGAGCAGCCAGCCACAAGCCGACGGCGATTGCCGCGATATCAACTTCGACCCGCTGATCCTGCCCAGCGGTATCGAGGCCTCCAATGACCCGCTGCTGGCTGCACGTTCAGCCGCCTATGCCAGTTCCTACCTGCGGCGTGCCGGTGAAGTCGGCCCGTTGCACAGTGCCTCTCAGGAGTCGAAGCCATGAATGTTCAACCAAGGTTTTTCGCCCCGTTGGCGCGTTTGCTGCACTGGCTGATGGCGCTGATGGTCATCGCCATGCTGTTTATTGGCGCGGGGCTGGCGGCGTCGGTTTCCGAGCGCCACGAGTGGTTGATTCACCTGCACAAGCCGCTGGGGATCGCCATTCTGGCGCTGGTCATCGTGCGGCTGGTGGTGCGTTTTTCCACGCGCCAACCGCCGCTGCCGACGGACTTGCCGCTGTGGCAAGTGTTGGCGGCCAAGGCTTCTCACGTGGTTTTGTACGGGTTGATGCTGGTGTTGCCGTTGCTGGGCTGGGCAATGATTTCGGCCGCCGGCGACCCGGTGATGCTTAGCAGTGCCGTGCAACTGCCGGCACTGGTCTCGGCGAATGCGCCGTTGTTTGCGCTATTGCGCAAGGCCCACGGTTATCTCGCCTACCTGTTGTTCCTGACGGTGCTGGTGCATTTGGCGGCCGCGCTGTTTCATGGGTTGATCCGCCGTGACGGCGTGCTGCAAAGCATGACCGGCACCAAACACTGACCGAGCGTTAACGCACGTGGCCGATGATATCGGCCACGCTGCTCAACACATCCTTGCCCAGCTGTTTGGAGCGATCGCCGGACCAACCGGTTTTCGGGTTGGGTGCGTCGTCATTGTCTTTGAAGGGCATCTCCAGGGTCAGTGACAGGCAGTCGTATTTCTCACCCACCGCATTGCAAGCCAGGGTCATATTGGCTTCGCCGGGTAGATCACGGCTGTAGCCGTGGGTGGTCTGAAAGTCACGGGTCAGGTGGCTCAGGTTGCTGCGGAAACGGTTTTCCAAGGCTTCGATACGCGGGCTGTAACCGGGATTGCCTTCGCAGCCGGCGGTGAAGACGTAGGGGATTTCTTCGTCGCCATGGATATCGAGGAACAGGTCGACACCGTGTTTTTCCATCTGCTGTTGCACGAACAGCACTTCCGGGCTGAGCTCCTGGCTGGCGCTCTGCCAGGCGCGGTTGAGGTCTTGGCCCATGGCGTTGGTACGCAGGTGACCATGGAACGCGCCATCGGGGTTCATGTTCGGCACCAGGTACAGGTCGGCCACCGCCAGCAGCTTTTTCAGCTCGGCGTCACCGTCCTGTTGCAGGCGTTCGATGACGCCTTCCATGAACCATTCGGCCATGTGTTCGCCGGGATGTTGCTGGGCGATGATCCAGACCTTGCGGAGACCTTCGCCGCCTTTGCCACGGCGCAGCAGTTGGATATCGCGCCCCTCGACGCTCTTGCCGGTGGCCAATAGCTTGACGCCGGCGTACTTCAGGGCCTGCTCGATCAACCAGTCGTGGCGTTCGCGGCTATAAGGTTCGAAGTAGGCGAACCACGCGTGTTTTTCCCGGGTCTGGAGGCTGATATGCAGGATTTCGCCGTCAAAGCGCGACGGCACGCGGAACCAATTGACATGGTCATAAGACGCTACGGCGTTATAGCCGCTCCAGGCATGCTTGTAAGACGAGCGGCCCGCGTTGCTCAGGCGAAACGTGTGGGTGTGGCCCACGTGCATGCCTTCGGCCTTGAAGTGGAACCACTGGTAGTGCTGGCTACGAGTGTCGGGCTTGATGGCCAGCAATAGCTGGTAGGCATCGCTGGCATCCAGGACCTGGATATTGCCGCTGTCGAAAGCAGTGCTGATCTTGATGGAGGTCAAGGCCACGGTCATAGTCTGGTTGCCTGAATATGAGGATGTGGCGGCTATCTTACACAGGCGGTAGGCACATTCTGGAAGCAAAATTGTTGCACGGGGGAGGGGGCGTCATCCGTGACGCCGCCGCAGCTTAGGGTTTGTGAGATTGATTCTCAAGCGCTAAATCGCAAAGATCCGGGCTAGAGCGGTGCTGCGCCTTTCTTTTCGCGATGGGCTTTTGCTACCATGCGCGCCATCAAGCAGCACACAGTCTTCATTAGCCTGAAGCCACGCCAGGAAAAACTGGCAAAAAAAGACCCGGCCAAAGAGCCGGGTCAAAAACCGTGATTAGCCTGATGAGGAGATATTCCAAGAGTCCGACCTAAGGTCTCTTGGTCTATCGACTGATCTCGCGATCAGCTGGGTCCAATAATAATCATTATCATTTGCAAGTCAAATGTTTTTATCCGCTCGATAGAAATTTTTTCGTGCACGTCCTTTAAATGTTCGCCTGCGCCTCAGTCGCTCGCAACGACCGCTCCACCATCGCTTTCGCCATATCGATCAAGTAAACCACCGAAAACGCCAGGTCACGATGATTGCCTTGATGGCTGCTCGCCGATTCGTAGGCCGTTGCCGCAGCACTGCGCAGCAGGTCCGAGGCATGCACCAGCGCTTCTTCCTGGCTGATGCCTGGCTTGATGGTGAAAAAGGCCTCGTCCACGTCTCGCGCAGACATATCTTCTTTCAAATAATAGTCCAGCGCGCGCTGGGCGGCGCCGCTGCAGCGCATGTCATGCAGGTCAGTGTGTTCGGGTGTTTCAGGCAGATGATACGGGCTCGTCGTCATAAGGGGCGGTGCTCCGGGTGGGTGTCGAAAACCTTTATGTCGATGATAGTACGTATCGTATTTATGTCGTTTTATGGATTACTACAAACTGTTTATTGCCCTGGAAAATACGCAACGTATTGTCAGCGCCATGGATAACTGGATAGCGTTGGTGCGAGCCAACATGAAAGACCGCAAGGTCACGCAGGATGAACTGGCGGAGCGCCTGGGCATGTCCCAGGGCGGCGTCGGCCACTGGCTCAACAAGCGCCGCGTGCCGAGCCTGGCGGACATGAACCGGGTACTGGCGGAACTGGGGCTGGGCTATCTGGAGGTCGCGCTGGAGATTCGCGAGAGGGCGGACACCAAGGCGGCACTGGAGCATCACCACAACCCGTACTTTCGCTACCCGGTCAGCGATTGGAACGGCGTGTGCGAGCTGCGCGAAGCACGCGCCAGCTATGGGCCGGCACGTTTCGAATTGACGGATTACCATGCCCACGGCGACGCCTTCTGGCTGCCGGTGGTCGGCGACGCCATGACCGCGCCCAGTGGCCTGAGCATCAGCGCAGGCATGCTGATCCTGGTCGACCCGGCCATCGAGGCCGAGCCCGGTAAACTGGTGGTTGCGCAATGGCTCGACAATCCCCAGGCGACCTTTCGCCAGTTGCAAGCAGACAGCGGCCAGCTTTACCTGGCGCCGCTCAATCCCACCTATCCCAAGCTGCTGTTCACCGACGAGTGCCGCATCCTTGGCGTCGTCGTGCAAGCCACGGCGAAGTTCTAGTCCGCCGTTTCCAGCTCCACCAGCGCACTGCCTTCGGCGACCATCTCGCCCTCCTGGCAAAACAGCGCCTTGATCACACCCGCCTCAGGTGCGCGGATGCTGTGTTCCATCTTCATTGCTTCCAGTACCACCAGTTGCGCGCCGGCTTCGACGCGTTGACCGACCTCCACCAGCACGCGCACGATGCTGCCGTTCATGGGCGCGGTGAGTCCGCCTTGAGGGGAGTGGCTGGCCTCGGCCGCCGCAATCGGGTCGAACAGGCTGACCGCCTGCATCTCGCCGTCCCAGCGCAGATACACCGTGCCTTCACCGCGCACGGCCAGGTGGGAGCAGCGCACGCCCTGGTGTTCGATCACCAGTTGCTCGCCGGTGAGCTGCGACGATTGCCCGGCCAGTGTGACCAGGCGATCCTGCCCGTTACAGCTCAGATGCAGTGTGACCTGCGCCGGCAACCCCGCACGAAAGCCCCGGGTGTCTGCCCACGGCCCGTCACCGGCCGGCAGGCTCAGCATGAAAGCCGACCCCGCTGCCTGCCAGAACTCATCGTCCAGCGCGCCGGCCGCCGGCAGCAGCTCTTGCTGATAGCGCGGAATGAATCCGGTATCCAGCTCAGCCGCGGCAAAGGCCGGGTGACCAATGATGCGCCGCAGAAATCCCAGGTTGGTCTTGAGCCCGCCCACCGCACATTCGTCGAGCATGCTCAGCAAGCGCAGCCGCGCCTGCTCACGGTCCTCGCCCCAGGCAATCAACTTGCCGAGCATCGGGTCGTAGAAGGGCGAAACGCTGTCGCCTTGCTCGACGCCGCTGTCCACGCGCCGACCCGGACCGGGGTTGGGCTCGCGGTACACCGCCAAGCGTCCGGTTGCGGGCAAAAAGTCATTGGCCGGGTCTTCGGCGTACAGCCGCACCTCGATCGCATGCCCCATCAGCGGTACCTGCGCTTGAGTGATCGGCAGCACCTCGCCCTGGGCCACGCGAATCTGCCAGGCCACCAGGTCCAGGCCAGTAATCGCCTCGGTGACCGGGTGCTCCACTTGCAGGCGCGTGTTCATCTCCATGAAGAAAAACTCACCGCGCGCATCCAGCAGAAATTCCACCGTCCCCGCGCCCACATAGCCGATCGCCTGCGCCGCGCGGACCGCCGCTTCGCCCATGGCCTTGCGCTGTTCACTGCCGAGCCCCGGCGCGGGGGCTTCTTCCACGACCTTTTGATGACGCCGCTGGATCGAACAATCGCGCTCATTGAGGTACAGGCAGTTGCCGTGTTGATCGGCAAACACCTGGATTTCCACATGGCGCGGTTGCAGCAGGTATTTCTCCACCAGCATCTGCCCGTTGCCGAATGACGACAGGGCCTCACGCTGGGCCGAGGCCAGGGCTTGCGCCAACTGGCTGACATCCTCGACCACCTTCATCCCTTTGCCGCCACCGCCGGCCGTGGCCTTGAGCAGCACGGGGTAACCGATGCGCGCACAGGCCTCGCGGAAGGTCTCCAGGTCCTGGGCCTCACCGTGATAACCCGGCACCAGCGGCACGCCAGCGGTTTCCATCAGCGCCTTGGCCGCCGACTTGCTGCCCATGGCGTCGATCGCCGAGGCGGGCGGGCCGAGGAAGATCAAGCCCGCTGCCTCGATGGCCCGAGCGAACCCGGCGTTTTCCGAGAGGAAGCCGTAGCCCGGATGAATTGCCTGGGCGCCACTGGCGTGGGCGGCGGCGATCAGTTTGTCGATCTGCAGGTAACTGTCAGTGGCCTTGCTGCCGCCCAGGTCGACGCGAATATCCGCTTCGCGGCTGTGCCGGGCGTCGCGGTCGATTGCGCTGTGCACGGCCACGGTGGTCAGCCCCATCGCCTTGGCGGTGCGCATGACCCGGCAAGCGATTTCGCCCCGGTTGGCCACCAGCACGGTGGTGAGTGTGCTCATGGGCGCGGCTCCCGGGATTGCCAGCTCGGCGTGCGTTTTTGCAGAAAGGCGCGCAAGCCTTCCTGGCCCTCGGCACTTACCCGGATACGCGCGATGGCGTTTTCACAGTAGCGGCGCAGCGCCGGGGTGAGGGCGCCATTGCCCACTTCACGCAACAGGTCTTTGCTGGTGCGCATCGCCGCCGGGCTGTTTTGCAGCAGGTTGGCGACCCACTCATCCACCCGCTGGTCCAACGTGTCGGCCGGGTAGCTTTCCGCCAACAGGCCGATGTCGCGCGCGCGCTGTCCGCCAAACCGCTCGGCCGTCAAGGCATAGCGGCGGGCCGCACGTTCACCGATGGCCTGCACCACGAACGGGCTGATCACCGCCGGCGCCAGGCCGATACGCACTTCCGACAGACAGAACTGCGCGTCATCGGCGCCAATTGCCATGTCGCAGCAACTGATCAAGCCCAGCGCGCCGCCGTAGGCCGCGCCTTGCACCACCGCCAGCGTAGGGATTTTCAGCTTGGCCAGGTTGTACATCAGCTCGGCCAGCTCACGGGCGTCGTCCAGGTTAGTGTGGTAATCCAGCTCGGCTGACTGCTGCATCCAGGCCAGGTCGGCGCCGGCGCTGAAGTGTTTGCCGCGCCCGCGCAGGACCAGAAAGCGCAGGGCAGGGTCGGTCTGTACCTGGTCGAGGGCGATGATCAGTTCGCGGATCATCTGGGCGTTGAACGCGTTGTTCTTGGCTTCACGACTGAGCCACAGCGTGGCGAAGCCACGGCTGTCGGTGATCAGTTCGAGGGTGTTGAATTCGCTCATGCAAGAAGCTCCATGAAAATGAGAGGCCTCCTGTAGGAGCGAGCTTGCTCGCGAAGGTCGTCAACGATAACGCGGGTATCCAGGATGCACGCGTTGACTGGACGTTTTTCGCGAGCGAGCTCGCTCCTACAGGTTACATGCGGAACACGCCGAAGCGGCTCGGCTCGATAGGGGCATTCAGCGCGGCGGACAGCGCCAGGGCCAGCACATCGCGGGTCTGCAGCGGATCGATGACGCCGTCATCCCACAAGCGTGCGCTGGAATAATAGGGGTGGCCCTGGGTTTCATACTGGTCGAGGATCGGTTGCTTGATCGCCGCTTCATCGCTGGCACTGAATGCCAAGCCTGCGCGCTCTGCCTGCTCGCGCTTGACCTGCACCAGCACGCCCGCCGCCTGTTCGGCGCCCATCACGCCGATGCGTGCGTTGGGCCACATCCACAGGAAACGCGGGTCATAGGCGCGACCGCACATGCCGTAGTTACCAGCGCCGAAACTGCCGCCGATAATCACCGTGAACTTCGGCACCTTGGCGCACGCCACCGCCGTGACCAACTTGGCGCCATGCTTGGCGATACCGCCGGCTTCGTACTTCTGGCCGACCATGAAGCCGGTGATGTTCTGCAGGAACAGCAGTGGAGTGCCGCGTTGGCAGGCCAGCTCGATAAAGTGCGCGCCTTTTTGCGCCGCTTCGGCGAACAGGATCCCGTTGTTGGCCAGGATCGCCACCGGATAGCCGTGCAGGTGCGCAAAGCCACAGACCAGGGTGGCGCCGAACAGCGCCTTGAACTCATCGAATACCGAACCGTCCACCAGCCGGGCGATCACTTCGCGCACGTCGAACGGCTGCTTGGCATCGGCCGGGATCACGCCGTAAAGCTCTTCGCTGCTGTACAGCGGCGCCACTGGCGGACGTTGGCGCAACTCACCCAGTTTGCGCCAATTGAGGTTGGCCACGCTGCGACGGGCCAGGGCCAGGGCGTGTTCATCGTTGTCGGCATAGTGGTCGGCCACGCCGGAAATCCTGCAGTGCACATCGGCACCGCCGAGGTCTTCGGCGCTGACCACTTCGCCGGTGGCGGCCTTCACCAGCGGCGGGCCGGCGAGGAAGATGGTCGCTTGCTGGCGCACCATGATCGCTTCGTCGGCCATGGCCGGCACATATGCGCCACCGGCCGTGCACGAGCCCATCACCACGGCAATCTGCGGGATGCCCTGGGCGCTCATATTGGCCTGGTTGAAGAAGATCCGCCCGAAGTGCTCGCGGTCCGGGAACACTTCGTCCTGGCGCGGCAGGTTGGCTCCGCCGGAGTCCACCAGGTAGATGCACGGCAGGCGGTTCTGCTCGGCGATGGTCTGGGCGCGCAAGTGTTTTTTGACGGTCAACGGGTAATAGGAGCCGCCTTTGACGGTGGCATCATTGGCGACGATCATGCATTCGACGCCTTCCACGCGGCCGATGCCGGCAATCACTCCGGCGGCCGGCACGTCTTCGCCATACACCTGATGGGCGGCCAACTGGCTCAATTCGAGGAACGGCGAGCCCGGGTCGAGCAAGCGATCGATGCGCTCGCGCGGCAGCAGCTTGCCGCGTGAGGTGTGGCGTTCCTGGGCCTTGGCGCCGCCGCCTTGTTGTACTTGGGCGAGCAGGTGGTGCAGCGCGTCGACCTGTTGGCCCATCGCCGCGCTGTTGGCGATAAATTCCGCCGAGCGTGGGTTGAGCTGGGTGTGCAGGGTGGCCATGGGCGCGCTCCTCAGCGGGTTTCGTTGAACAGTTCGCGACCGATCAACATCCGTCGAATCTCACTGGTGCCGGCGCCGATTTCGTACAGCTTGGCGTCCCGCAGCAGGCGCCCGGCGGGGAATTCATTGATATAGCCATTGCCGCCGAGGATCTGGATCGCGTCGAGGGCCATTTGCGTGGCGCGCTCGGCGCTGTAGAGGATCACCCCGGCCGCATCCTTGCGCGTGGTTTCACCGCGCTCGCAGGCCTGGGCCACCGCGTAGAGGTAGGCGCGGCTGGCGTTGAGCTGGGTATACATATCGGCGACCTTGCCCTGGATCAGCTGGAATTCGCCGATGCTCTGGCCGAACTGCTTGCGGTCGTGGATGTAGGGCACGATCAGGTCCATGCAGGCCTGCATGATGCCGGTGGGGCCGCCGGAGAGCACCACGCGCTCGTAGTCGAGGCCGCTCATCAGCACTTTGACGCCGCCGTTGAGCACGCCGAGGATATTTTCCTCGGGGACGTGCACGTCATCGAAAAACAGCTCGCAGGTGTTGGAGCCGCGCATGCCCAGCTTGTCGAACTTGTTGCTGCGGCTGAAGCCTTTCCAGTCACGCTCGACGATGAACGCGGTGATGCCGTGGGCAGCCTTTTCCGGGTCGGTCTTGGCGTAGATCACGTAGGTGTGGGCATCGGGCCCGTTGGTGATCCAGGTCTTGCTGCCGTTGAGCACGTAAGCGTCACCCTGCTTGTCGGCGCGCAGTTTCATCGAGACCACGTCGGAGCCGGCGTTCGGCTCGCTCATGGCCAGCGCGCCGATGTGCTCGCCGCTGATCAGCTTGGGCAGGTACTTGAGCTTTTGTTCGTGGCTGCCGTTGCGGTTGATCTGGTTGACGCACAGGTTGGAGTGAGCGCCATACGACAACGCCACCGAGGCCGAGCCACGGCTGATTTCTTCCATGCTCACCACATGCGCCAGGTAACCCAGGCCGGCACCGCCGTACTCTTCCGGCACGGTGATGCCCAGCAGGCCCATATCGCCGAACTTGCGCCACAGGTCGGCGGGGAACAGGTTGTCGATGTCGATCTGGGCAGCGCGGGGAGCAATTTCCTTGGCCACGAAGGCCTGCACCTGGTCGCGCAGCATGTCGATGGTCTCACCGAGGGCGAAGTTCAGGGACGGGTAACTCATGGACAGGCACCTTAATGTGAGCTTTTGTTGTTGTGTCGGCGAGGCGCGGAGGAGGGCGCTCACCTTTACGTTAACGTAAGCTTGCGTTGGGGCGCTGTCAATCGTAGTTTACGTTTACGTCAACCTACAAAAAAGACAACAGGGGCCGTTATGGATCAACCGAACCTGAGCTACAGCCGTGGCTCCCAGGACAAGACCTTGCTGGCCGAGACCATTGGCCAGGCCTTTGATCGGACTGTCGCGCGTTATCCTGATGGTGAAGCGCTGGTGGTGCGTCATCAGGATTGCCGCTACACCTGGCAGCAACTGGCCGAGACGGTGGACGTGCACGCCCGTGCGTTCATGGCCCTGGGGATGCAGGTCGGCGACCGCCTGGGCATCTGGGCGCCCAACTGCGCCGAATGGCTGATCTGCCAGGTGGCAAGCGCAAAGCTCGGGGTGATCCTCGTCAATATCAACCCGGCCTATCGCAGCAGTGAATTGGAATATGTGCTCAAGCAATCCGGCTGCGCGTGGCTGGTGTGCGCCGGTTCGTTCAAGACCTCCGATTACCACGCCATGCTGCAAGCGCTCCAGCCCGACCTGCGCGCCATCGTCAGTCTCGACCCCGACCCGCCCGCAGGATTCCTGCCTTGGTCACACCTGTCGGCGTTGGCGGCGCAGGTTGCGCCTGAACAACTGCGCGCTCGCCAAGCCGGCCTGCACGCCGACCAACCGGTCAATATCCAGTACACCTCCGGCACCACCGGTTTCCCCAAGGGCGCTACCCTCAGTCACCACAACATTCTCAATAACGGCTACATGGTCGGCCAGAGCCTTGGCCTTACGGCGCACGACCGCCTGGTGATCCCGGTGCCGCTTTACCATTGCTTCGGCATGGTGATGGGTAACCTTGGCTGCATCACCCACGGCACCACCATGATCTACCCCAATGACGGCTTCGACCCACTGCTCACGCTTACCGCCGTCGCCGAAGAACGCGCCACGGGCTTGTACGGCGTGCCGACCATGTTCATTGCGCTGCTCGATCACCCGCGCCTTGGCGAATTCGACTTATCCAGCCTGCGTACCGGGATCATGGCCGGGTCGACCTGCCCGATCGAGGTGATGCGCCGCGTCATTGGCCAGTTGCACATGAGTGAAGTGCAGATCGCCTATGGCATGACCGAAACCAGCCCGGTGTCGTTGCAGACCGGCGCGGATGACGACCTGGAACGCCGCGTGACCACCGTGGGCCGCACCCAGCCGCAGCTGGAAAACAAAATCATCGACGCTGACGGCAACACGGTGCCACGCGGTGAGACAGGCGAACTGTGCACGCGCGGCTACAGCGTGATGCTCGGCTACTGGAACAACCCCGAGGGCACCCGCGATGCTATCGACGCGGAGGGCTGGATGCACACCGGTGACCTGGCGACCATGGACGAGCATGGCTATGTGTGCATCGCCGGGCGCAACAAGGACATGATTATTCGCGGTGGCGAGAACGTGTATCCACGCGAGCTTGAAGAGTTTTTCTTCACCCATCCGGCAGTGGCCGATGTGCAGGTCATCGGTATTCCCGATGAGCGCTATGGTGAGGAAATTGTCGCCTGGATCAAACTCCACCCAGGCCATGTGGCGAGCGAACTGGAACTGCAAACCTGGTGCAAGGGCCGCATCGCACACTTCAAGATGCCCAGGCACTTCAAGTTCGTAGACGCGTTTCCAATGACGGTGACGGGCAAGATCCAGAAATTCCGCATGCGCGAAATCTCGATTGAAGAGCTGCAAACACGCTAGATCGTTCCCACGCTCTGCGTGGGAATGCAGCCCGTGACGCTCCGCGTCACCTTAGCGCAGTCGCCGAAACGTGCGGCGGCTGGCGCGATGCGGAGCGTCACAGGAAGCGTTCCCACGCAGAGCGTGGGAACGATCAGCCAGAAAGCACAAAGGGGACCCGAAGGTCCCCTTTAATTTGTCGTTGCGTGCTCTTTTTTTATTATTGAGGGGCGGTCTATTGTTGTTTTTGGCAACCGTTACCCTTTACCGCTGTTTTGGCGACCCCCATCCGGGGTCAAGAGCAAACGTATTTTTTTGAACGCTGATCTGCTTCTTCGTAAACGATCCAACCAGTGGGCAGCTACCTGAGGTAGTTTTATTTTTCTCTGACCGGTTGCGGGTTTCGGCATGCCGTACCCTGCGAAGCACATCTTCTCCAAAAAAATCTGTTAGCTGCGTCTCTGCCGTGTTGTTTTTGTTATGTCAGAGTCGTTTCGTCTTATTTTTATTAGGTTTGGCGCTTTTTATTTTTGTTATGCAGTAGAGATAGCAGAAGCCGTGCCAACTTTTTAAATTCCTTTAAAATCAAGCAGTTGATTTTTTAGCACGTCATATCTTTCAAACAACGCGACGGATTCTGTTCCCTCGTTACCCGCTGTGTCGGCGTGCGGTAACACATTGTCACATCCGTGCTACTCAACCGGCGTTACGCGCCTTCGCCACCCGTGACCCGCTCGCCCGTCCCAGCACCTGGCTGATGTGCTGGCCTGCGTCAATCAAGCGTTCCAGGTCGATACCCGTGTCGATCCCCAGCCCATTGAGCAGGTACACCACATCCTCGGTGGCGACGTTACCGCTCGCGCCCTTGGCATAAGGGCAGCCGCCGAGGCCCGCGATAGAGCTGTCGAATACCTGGATACCTTCCAGCAGGCTGGCATAGATATTGGCGATCGCCTGGCCGTAGGTGTCATGGAAATGCCCTGCGAGCTTGTCGCGTGGCACCTGTGCACCGACCACCTCGAACAGCCGCCGGGTCGCGCCGGCCGTGCCGGTGCCGATGGTGTCGCCCAGGGACACTTCATAGCAGCCCATGGCATACAGTTCGCGGGCGACTGCCGCGACCTGCTGCGCGGCGATTTCGCCTTCATAGGGGCAACTCAACACACACGACACATACCCGCGCACGCTGACCCCATGCTGCCGGGCCGCCGCCATGATCGGTGCAAACCGCTCCAGGCTCTCGCTGATGGAGCAGTTGATATTGCGTTGGGAAAACGCTTCGGACGCCGCCGCAAATACCGCGACTTCCTTGACCCCGGCCGCCAGCGCATCTTCAAAGCCGCGCAGGTTCGGCGCCAGCGCACCGTAGGTCACGCCAGGCTTGCGCTGGATCTGCGCGAACACCTCGGCGGAGCCGGCCATCTGCGGCACCCATTTGGGCGACACGAAACTGCCGACCTCGATATAGCTCAAGCCAGCGCCGCTCAAGGCGTCCACCAACCGCACCTTGTCGGCCACGCTGATCGGCTGGGCTTCGTTCTGCAAACCGTCGCGCGGGCCGACTTCCACCAAGCGTACGTGTGAGGGGAGGGACATGAGGGTTACCTTCTGATCAATGGCCGGCCTGGCTCATGGTAGTTGCCAGTGCCTGGGTGCAGCGCTCTTCGGCGGTGTCCAGTTCCAGCTTCATCTGTTCGATATCCAGCAACTGTTGCTCAAGCTGCTCGCGGCGTTCGGCGATTTTTGCGAGCATGCTGTTGAGTTGGATGTGGTTGCCGCTGGTGGGGTCATAGAGTTCGATCAGCTCGCGGCATTCGGCCAGGGAGAAACCGATGCGCTTGCCACGCAGAATCAGCTTGAGGCTGACCTTGTCCCGCGCCGAGTAGATACGCTCCTGGCCCCGACGTTCCGGGGCCAGCAGGCCTTGTTCCTCATAGAAACGAATGGCGCGGGTGGTGATATCCAGCTCGCGGGCAAGGTCGGAGATGCTGTAGGTGGTACTCATGGCGGTGCTCAGGAAGGTCTTGGCGCTAAGCTAATTGCAGGTTGACGTAAACGTCAAGGACTGCTGCGCGCCCATCGGGGGCAAGCCCCCTCCCACAATGATTCAAACCGTTAGCCTGTCGAGTTTCTTCTCGTGGGCTGTTACCTGCTGGCACAACTCGATCATCTGCTCGCGCATCCAGCGGTTGGCCGGGTCCTGGTCGGTGCTTTCGTGCCAGTACAGGTGGGTTTCCACCGCTGGCACGTCATTGACCGGCAGGTTGAACCAGTGCAGTTCATGGCGGCGGGCGAAGCGTTCGGGTACGGTCATGACCATGTCGGTCTGCTGCAATACCTGCGACGCCATCAGGTAGTGCTGGGAGCGCAGGGCGATCTTGCGCTGGATGCCCATCTTGCCCAGGGCCAGGTCGACATGGCCCAGGCCGTTGCGGCGGCTGGAAATATGGATATGGGTCAGGGACAGGTAGTCATCCAGGCTGAATTTGTCCTTGCCTGCCATCGGATGGCCCTTGCGCATGGCGCATACGTAGCGGTCTTCCATCAGCTTGACGTGACGCACTTGCGGGTCGGTGTTGAGCGGCGCATCCACGGCAAAGTCCAGGCGCCCGGCGGCCAGCTCCTTGGTGGTTTCGCGGCGTTTGGACAAAAAACTCTCGATGACCACCGTCGGCGCCAGGCGACGCAGGCGCTGGAACAGCGCTGGCAGAATGACCGCTTCGGTCAGGTCGGTCATGCTGATGCGGTAGGTCTTGGCCGCCTGTTGCGGATTGAAAATCCGGCTCTCCTGCACTGAAACCCGCAGCAACGACAACGCATTGCGCACCGGGCCGATGATGTTCTGTGCCATCGGTGTGGGCACCATGCCCTGGGCGGTGCGCACGAACAGCGGGTCGTTGAAGGTCTCGCGCAGGCGTGCCAGGGCGTTGGACACCGCCGGCTGGGTGATGCCGACAATCTGCCCGGCACGGGTCAGGTTGGCTTCGGTATAGATCGCGTCAAAGACGATAAAGAGGTTGAGGTCGACCTTGCTCAGATTCATGTCGTTGCACTCTTATTGTTAGGTATTCATACGCCGATCATATATCGGTGATGAATGTTAATACACGCCGAGAATAGGCTAGGTAAATTATCAGCGCTGTTCTAGCATCGATTGCATGACTTAAACAACCTCTCAGAGAAGGGAGCTGCTCATGGATTTCGCCTATTCGCCCAAGGTTCAGGAACTGCGTGAACGCGTCAGCGCATTCATGGACGCTTACGTCTACCCGGCCGAGCCGGTGTTCGAACGCCAGGTCAGCGAAGGTGATCGCTGGCAGCCCACTGCGATCATGGAAGAACTCAAAGCCCGGGCCAAAGCCGAAGGGTTGTGGAACCTGTTCCTGCCGGAATCCGAGCTGGGCGCCGGCCTGAGCAACCTCGAATATGCACCGCTGGCCGAAATCATGGGCCGCTCGCTGTTGGGTCCGGAACCGTTCAACTGCTCCGCCCCCGACACCGGCAACATGGAAGTGCTGGTGCGCTACGCCAATGAAGAGCAGAAACAACGCTGGCTTGAACCGCTGCTGCGCGGTGAGATTCGTTCCGCCTTCGCCATGACCGAGCCGGACGTGGCCTCCTCGGACGCCACCAACATGGCCGCCCGCGCCGAACGCCAGGGCGATGAATGGGTGATCAACGGCAAGAAGTGGTGGACCTCCGGCGCCTGCGACCCGCGCTGCAAGATCCTGATCTTCATGGGCCTGAGCAACCCGGATGCGCCACGCCACCAACAGCATTCGATGATCCTGGTACCGGTGGATACCCCCGGCGTAAAAATCCTGCGCCCGCTGCCGGTGTTCGGCTACGACGACGCGCCCCACGGCCACGCCGAAGTGCTGTTCGACAACGTGCGCGTGCCGTACGAAAACGTACTGCTCGGTGAAGGTCGTGGGTTTGAGATCGCCCAGGGCCGCCTCGGCCCTGGCCGTATCCACCACTGCATGCGCTCGATCGGCATGGCTGAGCGCGCGTTGGAATTGATGTGCAAGCGCTCGGTCAGCCGCAGCGCGTTCGGCAAGCCGCTGGCGCGCCTGGGGGGCAATATCGACAAGATCGCCGACTCGCGCATGGAGATCGATATGGCGCGGCTGCTGACCTTGAAAGCGGCGTACATGATGGACACCGTGGGGAATAAAGTCGCCAAAAGCGAAATCGCCCAGATCAAGGTGGTCGCGCCGAACGTGGCGCTGAAGGTGATCGACCGTGCGATCCAGATTCACGGCGGCGCCGGCGTTTCCAACGACTTCCCGCTGGCCTATATGTACGCCATGCAACGCACCCTGCGCCTGGCCGACGGCCCGGACGAAGTGCACCGCGCGGCGATCGGCAAGTTCGAGATTGGCAAGTATGTGCCCAAGGAGCTGATGCGCGGCGGGCAGTAGCACCGCGGCGCCTGCCATCGGGAGCAAGCCCCCTCCCACACTTAGATTTGTGAATACAGTCAAAATGTGGGAGGGGGCTTGCTCCCGATGAGGCCAGTCCAAGCACCACAAACCCCAAGTTTCAGTACACCCAAACCTCCACCCGCCGATTCTTGATCCGCCCCTCATCCTCGGTATTCGCCGCCACCGGCATCTGCGCGCCAAACCCGCGAATATCACGCAGCACCACGCCGCTTTTCACCAGTTCCCTGCGCACCGCCATCGCCCGCAACTTGGACAGCAGGGCCGCCCGCTGCGGATCATTCTTGGCATCGCCGAAGCCCACCAGCGTCACCTGCTTGTGCAGTTTGTCGTGGCTTTCCAGATACGCCACCACCCGCTGCACATCCTGGCGCGCCTTGTTGTCCAGGCTGGCGCTGCCTTCCTCGAAACGAAAATTCACCGTCAGGCGCTGGGCGTTGCGCGCAATCGCCTGATACGCCTCGGGCATCGAGGCACGTGGCGCTACGCCAATCGCCTGCACATGCTGGGCGACAAAGCCGTTGGCCGCCACGATCGCCTGGCCCTGATCGCTTTGAGCAAAGTCCACCATGGCCTTGGCCCAGGGATTACGCGTCGCCGGCGGCAGATAAAAGTACAACCGCCGTGACAGCGGGTAATCCTCGGTGGCGATCAGGCTGTTCAGCGCCGGCATTGGTTGCGAGTCGCCATCGACAATCGCCACGGCCTTGGCTTGGCGCACGTAGGGCAGGCCGATAAAACCGATGCCTTGGGGGTCCTGGCTGACCGCATCGGACAGCGCTTCACTGGACTCGAAACGCTGGGCTGACGCGGCCAGCGGTTTTCCGCGTCGGTTCAGCACCAGCTCCTTGAAGGTGTCATAGGTGCCGGACTGATCGTCCCGCGCGTACAGATGAATAGCTGCGCCACTGCCGCCGAGCGTTTCCCAGGTGCTGATCTCGCCATTGAAAATCTGCGCCAGTTGCTCGGTGTTGAGGCTGTTCAGTGGATTACGCAGGTTAAGGATGATCGCCAGGCCGTCAATGGCAATCACGTGTTCGGCGCCGGGGCTTTTCAGGTCGCCGAGGGGCGCGAGGTCTAGCCGTTCGCTGTCCTTGATCGGGCGGGACGAGGCGGCCAGGTCAGCGCTGTGGTTTTTCAGCGCGGCAAACCCGGTGCTGGAACCATGGGCGGCGACGTCGACCCTCACGGTCTTGCCCTCACGGGTCTTGCCTGTCACACGCTGTTCATTGGCGCTCTCGGCGGGTTCGCTGTGCACGCCTTGCAAACCCTGCTGCTCCATCAAGCCCCTGACCAATGCCGGGACCAAACCCGCGCCAATGGTGTTGGAGCCCTGGATACGCAATGCCGGGCCTTGGTCAGGCAGGGGCAGCGGGGCGGACACTGCGAAGAAAGGGAAAAGGGCCAGCAGTAATAGAACGCGCAGCATCATGCCGACACCTTCGTCAGCCAAAGGGAGTGCCGCGAGATTAAGTCAGGGGGATTACAGCAATGTGACTGAAACATCGCAGATCAAAATGTGGGAGGGGGCTTGCTCCCGATGGCGGTGTATCAGCTACAGATCAGCTGACTGACACACTGCTATCGGGAGCAAGCCCCCTCCCACATTTGATCTTCACCCGTCGTGATATCAGCTCAGCTCCAACCAGATCGGCGCATGGTCCGACGGTTTTTCCAACGCGCGCAAATCGTAATCCACTCCCGCGTCCTTGAGCCGAGGCACCAGGCCGGTGGACGCCATGATCACGTCGATGCGCAGCCCGCGCTTGGGCTCATCCTCAAAGCCACGGCTGCGGTAATCGAACCAGCTGAAGCGGTCGGTCACCTCAGGATTCAAGTGCCGGAAGCTGTCCACCAGCCCCCAGTTTTTCAGGCGGGCCATCCATTCGCGCTCTTCCGGCAGGAAGCTGCACTTGCCGGTTTTCAGCCAGCGTTTGGCATTGTCGGCGCCGATGCCGATGTCGCAGTCCTGCGGGGAAATATTCACGTCGCCCATCACCACCAGGGCCTGATCGTTGCTGAACTGGCTTTCCAATAGCTGTTGCAGGTCTTCGTAGAAACGCTGCTTGGCCGGGAATTTGGTGGGGTGGTCGCGGCTTTCGCCTTGGGGAAAGTAGCCGTTCATGACAGTGACCGGGTGGCCGTTCTCGTCGGCGAAGGTGCCCCAGATGAAACGGCGCTGGGCGTCTTCTTCATCGCTGGCAAAGCCTTTGTGCAGGCTCAATGCCTCTTTGCGCGAGAGCAGGGCCACGCCGTAATGGCCTTTCTGGCCATGGTAATAAACGTGATAGCCCAGCGCCTGGACTTCGGCCAACGGGAACTGGTCATCGTGGACCTTGGTTTCCTGCAGGCCGATGACATCCGGTTGATGCTTTTCAATCAGCGCCGCCAGCTGATGAGGGCGGGCGCGCAGCCCGTTGATATTGAAGGAGACGATTTTCATGGTCGGCAGTCCAGTCTGGCAAAAGGGCGATGCTAGCCGACAAGTCGGACGGCGGCCAGCGTGGCGGTAGGGCGAATGCGCTGCTACTGTCTGGGAACGACTGGCGCTGCGCAGGTTCGTACCCATAAGAACGCCACCTCTTTGAGTGGCGCCCAGGAGATTGACTGTTATGCCTGACACTTCGACGGCCGCTGCCGAAATCCGTGTGCTCAATAGCGGCTATTCCCGCGAAGCGCGTTCCCTGCTGTACCAGGCCTACCGTCACGAACCGACCTTCGCCTACATCTTCGAAGCCGAGCGCCCCGGTTATGAACAGCGGGTACGCGCCACCGTGCGCGAGCTGGTCAAGCAACATTTCTTCCAGAAGCTTCCCGCCATTGGCCTGTTCGTCAACGACCGTCTGGTCGGCGTTGCCCTGATCGCCCCGCCGCAACGGCGCTTGGGCATCACCGAGAGCTGGGCCTGGCAAATCCGCATGTGGCTGAGCACCGGGGTACGCGGCACGCGGCGTTACCTTGAATACCATCAGGCCGTCCTGGCGTGCCTGCCCAGCGAGTCGGTGCATGTGTTGCCATTGCTGGGCATTCACCCGCAATTGCAGGGCCACCACTACGGCGAACAATTGCTTGAAGCGGTTCACAATTGGTGCGCCGAAGACCCGCATTCATCGGGCGTGGTGCTCGACACGGGCAATTCCCGTTACCTGGAGTTCTATAAGCGCCAGGGCTATGAGGAAATCGGTGAAATTGCCGTAGGACCTGTGCTGGAGCATGTGTTTTTCCATCCCAACCCCCAGCCGTTAAGTGCTGCAGCGACTTGAGACAGAATTATTCAGACAAATCCGGGTTCAAAGTTCCTCTCTCGCTCGTGTAGCATCCGCGCCTATGAAGTTTCCAGGAAGATTTACCAGCGGCTTGATCCTGCTGTTCACAAGCTGCGGCGCATGGGCGCAAAGCGAATTGGACGTGCGGATCAAGCCCTCTAACGACGCGCTGAAAGCCAACATCGAAGGCTACATCGGCGGGATGGGCGATCGTGATGAAGAAGCGCTGCTGCGGTTCAGCCGTGGCGCCGAGGAGCAGGCGCGCAAAGCGGCCCAGGCCCTGGGCTTCTATCAGCCACAGATCGCCAGCGATGTGCAGGGCGGCAAGAACCCGCGCCTGATCCTCACCATCGACCCCGGCGAGCCCGTGCATTTGCGCAACGTCACCCTGCGGGTCGACGGCCCGGCGGCGAGCCTCAAGGCGTTTCGTGTGCCCGCCAGTGACGATCTCAAGCCCGGCGCGGTGCTCAACCACGGTCATTACGATGATGCCAAGCGTCTGATCCAGAACCAGGCCTCGCGCTACGGCTTTTTCAGCGGGCGCTTTACGCGTCAGACGCTCTCCGTCGATCCCCAGGCGGGCGTCGCCGATATCGAGCTGGTTTACGACAGCGGCCCGCGCTACAGCATGGGCAAGGTCAGCTTTAGCGGCGACACCCCCTTCGATGAAGAACTGCTGCAACGCATGGTGCCCTTTGAAAGTGGCACCCCTTACGACTCCGAGCTGATCGCCGAACTCAACCAGAACCTGCAAGGCAGTGGCTTCTTCGACAGCGTGCGCGTGGACGCCAGCCCCACGGCCTCGACCAACGACGTAATTCCGGTGGCCGTGCAACTGGACACGCGCAAGCCACGCACGATGGGCCTGGGCCTGGGTTTCTCGACGGACGTCGGCCCGCGCGGCAAGGCCAACTGGACGCGCCACTGGGTCAATCCCCAGGGCCACAGTTATGGCTGGGAGGCCGAGCTTTCGGCGCCACGGCAGAACGTCGGCCTGTGGTATGACGTTCCGCTCGACCCACCGCTCACCGACAAACTGCGCTTCGCCGGCGGTTACCAGAATGAAGAGCTGGCCAACACCGACACCCTGAGCAAGCTGCTCACCGTCGGGCCCGAATGGCACAGTAAATTGCCCAGCGGCTGGACACGGGTTATCTCGCTCAAATACCAGCGCGAAGAATACCGCCTGGGCAATGACTCGGGCCTGAGCAACCTGGTGATGCCGGGGATCAGCTACTCCTACCTGCGCAGCGACAACCGCATCGATCCGCACAACGGTTATCGCCTGATGTTCGACAGCAAGGTCGCCAAGGAAGGGCTCGGTTCCGATACCAATCTGCTGTACGGCACCGCCACGATCAAGGGCTTGACCACCTTGTGGGATAACCATCGGTTCCTGGGCCGCGCGCAAGTGGGCGGCAGCGCCACCAACGGCTACAAGTCGGTGCCGCCGTCGCTGCGCTTCTTTGCCGGTGGCGACCAGAGCGTGCGCGGCTATGAATACCAGACCCTGTCGCCGGAAAACGATCGCGGTGACCGCATCGGCGGCCGCTATATGGTGGCGCTGAGTGCCGAGTATCAATATTCCATCGCCGACAAATGGCGGATCGCGACCTTTATCGACCAGGGCAACTCGTTCAATACCCTGGAAATGCCCAGCCTGAAAACCGGTGTAGGTGTGGGCGTGCGCTGGGTCTCGCCGGTTGGCCCGATCCGCCTCGACCTGGCCCATGCCCTGGAAGACCCGGGCGGCATTCGATTGCACTTTTCCATGGGGCCTGAGCTGTGATGCGTGGTTTGAAAATAGCGGGGCTGCTCCTGATGGCCATCCTCGCCGTGATGGTACTGGCGCTGTGGTCGGTATTGGGAACCCAGGCGGGCAGTCGCTGGGCACTGGGCCAGGTGCCGGGTTTGAGCCTGGAGAACTTCCAGGGGCGCCTGGGCGGACAGTGGAGCGCCGATCACCTGCTATGGCAGCAAGACAGCAGCCGCGTCGAGCTTGATGCGCCCAAGTTTGATTGGTCGCCGGGATGCCTGTTGCGTATGACCCTGTGTATTGATCGTCTGGATGTGGAGCGGGTCAGCCTGCAATTTCCCCCCGGCGCCGAAGCGAGCAGCAGCGGGCCCATCGCATTGCCCGAGCTGAAACTGCCGCTGGCCATCCAGTTGGGCGACGTTCGCGTCGGTAGCCTGTTGTTCAACGGCAGCGAAGCACTCAAGGGCCTGCAACTGGCGGCGCACTGGACCTCCGCAGGTATGCAGATCGACGCCGTGCACCTGCAACGGGACGGCCTGGTGCTGGACCTCGCCGGCCTGCTGCAACCCGTCGGCGACTGGCCTTTGACGGCCAGCGGCAATCTCAGCCTGCCTTACGCGCCGGGCGGCGCACCTTGGACGGTGGCCCTCAAGGTCGATGGCGACTTGCTCAAGACACTCAAGCTCGACGCCGACAGCAGCGGCTATCTGCCGGCCAAGCTCAGTGGCGAGCTGCAGCCGCTGGTGGACAATCTGCCGGCGCGATTGCGCATCACCGCAGACGCCTTCAAACCCAGCGCCGACCTGCAACTCAATCAATTGGACCTGAGCGCCAAGGGCGACCTGAAAAACGGTTACCAACTGCTGGGCAAAGCGGTACTGCCGGCGGAAAAAGGCCCGGTGGACCTGCTGCTGCAAGGCAAGGTCGACGCCAAGGGCGCACAGATCGCCGGCCTGGACCTGACAGCCGGCGACCAGCAAAGCCTCAAGCTCAGCGCCAACCTGGACTGGCAACAAGGCTTCAGTGCCGATGCCAAGGTCGCCTGGCTGGACTTCCCCTGGCATCGTTTGTACCCGCTGATCGACGAACCGCAGGTGACCTTGCGCACCTTCAACGGTGAAGTTTCCTATAAAGACGGCAACTACCTGGGCAACCTCAAGGCCGATCTCGACGGCCCGGCGGGCAAGTTCAATGTGGTCACGCCGTTCAGTGGCGACCTCAAGCAAATCTTCCTGCCCGAGCTGAAGCTGACGGCCGGCCAGGGCAAGGCCGAAGGCCGTTTGAGCGTACAGTTCGCGGACGGCATCGCCTGGGACACCGCGTTGGATTTGACCGCGTTGAACCCGGCCTATTGGGTCGCCGAATTGCCCGGCACCCTGGCCGGGCCGCTGCGCAGCAAAGGCGAATTCAACAACGGGCAACTCAAGCTCAACGCCGACCTCGACCTCAAGGGCCGTCTGCGCGGGCAAACCGCCGTGCTGGCCGCCAAGGCCGAAGGCGCGGGCGAACAATGGACCCTCGCCAACCTGGACATCCGCTTAGGCGACAACCGCATCAACGGCAGCGGCAGCCTGCAGCAACGCCTGGCCGGGCAGATCGACATCAAGCTGGCCCGCCTGGCCCAGCTCTGGCCGCAACTGCGTGGGCAGATCAACGGCCGCGTCGATGTCACCGGCACTTTGAAGGCGCCGCAAGGCAAACTCGATCTCAAGGGCCAGCAACTGGCATTGGCCGACAATCGCCTGCAAAACCTCAGCCTCGACGCGACACTGGACAGCGCCCAGCGCGCCAGGATCGACCTCAAAGGCAGCGGCATCCAGAGCGGCGAGACCCAGGTCGGTACGCTCACCGCCAGCGCCCAGGGTGATATCAAGAGCCAGAAGGTCCAACTGGATCTGGCCGGTCCTTTGCTCAAGCTGGCCCTGGCCCTGGACGGCAACCTCGATAAAGGCAACTGGCGCGGGCGCCTGGCCAGCGGCGACGTGCAAGTAGGTGGCCAGGACTGGCGGCTGCAAGCCCCGGCGAAAATCGAGCGCCTGGCCGATGGCAAGCTGACCTTTGCCGCCCATTGCTGGGTGTCCGGTGGCGCCAGCCTGTGCGGCGAAGACCAGCGCCTGATGCCCGAGCCGAAGCTGCGGTACCACCTCAAGCAATTCCCCCTCGACAGCCTCGCGGGCTTTTTGCCCAAAGACTTCGCCTGGCAGGGCAGGCTCAATGCCGACGTGCAGCTCGATCTGCCGGCCAGCGGCCCCAAAGGCGTAGTGTCGGTGGACGCCGGTGGCGGCACCCTGCGCGTCAAGGACAAGCACCAGTGGCTGGATTTCCCGTACGACACCCTCAAGCTGGAAACCACCCTCAACCCCAAGCGCATCGACACTCAGTTGAACTTCCGTGGCGGCAAGCTCGGCGAGTTGCTGTTGCAGGCGCAGATCAATCCGCTGCCGGCCAACAAGCCGATCACCGGCAATTTCAGCCTTACCGGGCTGGACCTGGCGGTGGCTCGGCCGTTTGTGCCGATGGTGGAAAAACTCAGCGGCAAGCTCAATGGTAACGGGCGAATTTCCGGCGGCTTGCTCGCACCCCAGGTCAACGGCAGCGTCAATCTGGTCGACGGCGAAATCTCCGGGCCCGAGCTGCCAGTGAGCCTGGAAGGCCTGAACGTGCAAGCGCTGATTGCCGGCGAAAGCGTACAGCTCAATGGCGCCTGGCACAGTGGCAAGGCCGGGCAGGGCAGTCTCAAGGGCCAGATCGACTGGGGCCGCGCCCTGGTGGTGGACCTGAGCCTCAAGGGTTCGCAACTGCCGGTGACGGTCGAGCCCTATGCCGTATTGGAAGTGGCGCCCGACCTGAAGATCAGCCTCAAGGACGACAAGCTGGCGATTGCCGGCAAGGTGCACATCCCGCGCGGCGATATCACCGTGCGCGAGCTGCCGCCGTCGACGGTCAAGGTGTCCGATGACACGGTGATCGTCGGCAGCCAGACCGAAGAGGGCAAGCCGCCGATGGCGATGGCCATGGATATCGACGTGGAAGTGGGCGAAGACCAACTCAACTTCGCCGGCTTTGGCCTCACCGCCAAAGTGCAAGGCCATGTGCATATCGGCGACAACATGGACACCCGTGGCGAACTGTGGCTCAACGATGGTCGTTACCGGGCCTACGGCCAGCGCCTGAATGTGCGCCGTGCGCGCCTGTTGTTCGCCGGGCCGTTGGATCAGCCGTTCCTGGATATCGAGGCGGTACGCGTGACCACCGAGTCCTCCCGCACGGTCACCGCCGGCATTCGGTTGAGCGGCAGCGCCGAGCAGCCGACCACGCAGATCTTCTCCGAGCCCGCCATGGCCCAGGAAGACGCGTTGTCCTACCTGGTGCTGGGGCGTTCGCGCACCAACAACGGTGAAGACAACAACATGCTCGCCGAAGCCGCCCTGGGCCTGGGCCTGATGGGCAGCGCCGGGGTGACCTCAGACATCGCCACCAAGTTGGGCATCCAGGATTTCGACCTGGATACCCAAGGCAGCGGCAACAGCACGGCGGTGGTGGCCAGCGGCAAGATCAACGAAAAACTCAGCCTGCGTTACGGGGTTGGGGTGTTCGAACCGGCCAATACCATCGCTTTGCGCTACCTGCTGAGCAAGAAGGTGTACCTGGAAGTGGCCACCGGCGTCGCCAGTTCGCTGGACATCTTCTACAAGCGCGATTTCTAAGCCCTACGCGGTTAAAAATGTGGGAGGGGGCTTGCCCCCGATAGCCATAGATATCTACACAACTTTGGCGTAGCCCTGAACCTGTGGCGAGGGAGCTTGCTCCCGTGGCGACCTGGCGGCCTATAGCTATCTGACTGATGCCGCGCGATCCAAATGTGGGAGGGGCGGTGCGACGATTCGACTTGCTCCCGATGGCGGCCTGACAGCCGACCAGGATATTGGGTCAAGGCGAGTACATATCCGTTGCTGCGGTAACGGCTGCTATGGGTTCCGCCCTTACGGCGTCTCACTTGTGCGCCCGGCATGGGCGCCATCTTGGAGGTGAAAGTCCTCTCGTAAGCTGGCCACAGCGAACGAAGCGAAGCGCAACTGCAGAAGGGTGACCGACTGTGGGGAGGAAGCGTGGAGCATAAACCTCGAGCCGAGGTACACGAATCGCATCTGAGGCGGATTCGGTCAGGGCGAGCAGCCAAGTGCCTGCGAAGCTCTTGTGGCCTAAAGGCCGGATACGTAAATGCGGCGGTTGTGAGGTGAAGGATGGCGTTCTTACCCGGGGAGATCTCGCCTCATGCCTGAAAGGGCGACGGTGTGAGCCGGAGCGAGAAGTCAGCAGAGGTCGTAGTAGCTGCTTGGCAGTGAAGGACCAAACGAGAAGAAAAGCGGTTTGACATGACGATACAGCAGGCCATGCAACAGATGCCCGGGCAACCGGGGCGGGAAGCGACGGCGAAGGGTGAATCTCCAAGCTGCGCGTCCAGCGTTGAAGCTGGCTGTCCGCGACATGATCCAAACCCCACAGGAGAGGGGCTGCTACAAGCAGCCCTTAGCAAAGAAAACTTACTGCTTGCCCTCAAACGGGTGCGTTCTAACAAAGGTGTTGCGGGTGTGGACGGTCTGACGATCGACGAAACCGTGCAACACCTGAAAACGGCATGGCCGGGAATACGCAGCCAGTTACTGGCAGGTGAATACCGGCCTGCTCCCGTGCGCAGGGTCCTGATCCCGAAACCGGATGGTGGCGAGCGCAAGCTTGGCATCCCGACGGTCACGGACAGACTCATTCAGCAGGCACTATTGCAGGTTCTCCAGCCGTTGCTGGATCCTGGTTTCAGTGAACACAGCTACGGCTTTCGTCCGGGGCGCAGCGCTCACCAGGCCGTTCTGGCGGCGCAGCAATATATCCATTCGGGGCGTCAGGTTGTGGTGGATGTCGATATCGAGCAGTTTTTCGATTGCGTCAACCATGACCTGCTGATCGCCCGACTGAGCAGGAGGGTGACTGATCGGGGCGTACTGTGCCTGATCCGGGCCCACCTGAACTGCGGGACGTTGATCGGAAAAGACGTAGTGATCAACAGGCAGGGGACGCCGCAAGGCGGCCCGCTTTCACCGCTGTTGGCGAATGTGGTGCTGGATGAAGTGGACAAGGAACTGGAACGAAGAGGTCATTGCTTCGTCAGGTATGCGGACGATGCCAATGTTTATGTACGCAGCCCCAAAGCCGGCCTGCGGGTGATGGCAGTGCTCCAACGCCTCTACGGTCGCCTTGGGTTGCGCATGAACGAAGGCAAGAGCGCAGTTGCCAGTGTGTTCGGTCGAAAATTCCTTGGGTACGGCTTCTGGCTGACACCCGACGGAAAGATCAGGCGCTGGGCAACAAACAAGGCACTCCAGGCTTTCAAACAACGCATCCGGGAATTGACTTCGCGTAACGGCGGTCGAAGCCTGGAGCAGGTCATTGGAAGATTGAGGCCGTACCTACTGGGCTGGAAGGCGTATTTCTGCCTGTCGCAAACCATAGCGATGTGGAAACGGCTGGATGGATGGATACGTCGAAGACTCAGGGCAATCCAGCTCAAGCAGTGGAAGACCGGCAGGACGACCTATCGTGAGCTGTGCAGGATGGGGGCGACCCCGGATCTAGCTGCGCAAATAGCGGTGGATAGCCACAGGATCTGGCACAACAGCGCCGGGCTGATTCATAGCGTTCTGACGGTCGCGTGGTTTGATCGGCTGGGGCTTCCCCGCCTCAGTTAACCTGAACTTCTCGAACCGCCCGGTGCGGACCCGCATGCCGGGTGGTGTGGCAGGGGAGCGGCCAGATGGCCGCCCCCTATGCCGATTTGAAAAGCGCAAAAGTAAGCAAAACGCTCTTGCCCCACCACTCGGCACCTCGCCTAGGCTCGGTGTGCCCGTAATCCGACAGTGATTTGGGGGGCCGCCGCCACGCGCCATCCATGGCGCGGGGCGGCTAAACCGGCATCCCTGCCGGTTTACCCCCCAAATCACTGTCGAATTCCGGCCAGCGTGGTTTAACGGGGCGCTTAAGATCAAGAGCAAGATCAAGAGCGGCTCGCTTCGCATCGTGGTTACTGTTGGCTGCTACAAAGTTGTGTAGATACCTATGCCCCGATAGCGGTGGGTCAGCTGCAGATAAGCTGACTGACTGGCCGCTATCGGGGGCAAGCCCCCTCCCACATTGGTATTTATTCCATTCAGTTACCAAGCAACCTAACTATTCCATTTGACATTCGCTGCCTAAGCAGTAATATCTCGTCACACATTCACTGCCTAGGCAGTAATAAGGTGACTTCCGATGCCGCATTTCACCCCTGAAAACTTCCACAACTGCCATCTCGGGCTGTTGCTGGGCCGCGCTGCGATCCTCAAGGACCGCATCATCGACACCCATATGGAACCTCACGGCATTACCGCCGCGCAGTTCAAGGTGTTGATCATCATGGCCCAGTTCGGTGTCGACACGCCGGCCGAGCTGTGCCGCAACCTGTCCCTGGACAGCGGTTCGATGACGCGCATGCTCGACCGGCTGGAGCAGAAAAAGCTGCTCAGTCGCAAGCGTTCCGACCTGGACCGCCGCCAGGTGCAGTTGGTGCTCACCGCCGACGGCCAGCGTCTGGCAGACATGCTGCCGCAGATCGGTGCCCAGGCCCTCAACCAACTGGCCGGTGTGCTTGAGGCGGGCGAGTTGGAAACCCTGGAGCGGATCCTCAAGAAAATTCTGATAGCTGCGGGTGATCCCATCACCCTTCAGCGGGTAGGACAATGATGAACACACGCGCATTCAGCCTGGTGCTGATGGCGATGACGTTGGCCGGTTGTGCCAACTACAGCGGCCTTGACACCCAGGGCAAACGCCTCGACGCCAATAGCTTGCACACCGGCAAATCCCTGAGCGGTGTCAGCCTGTCCAGCGCCGCCTGGCCGGCCGCCGACTGGTGGAAAAGCCTCGGCGACCCACAGCTCGACGGCCTGATCCAGGAAGCCCTGCAATACAGCCCCGATATGCAGGTCGCCAGTGCCCGTGCGCACCAGGCCGAAGCTGCGGCCTATGCCGCCAACGCCGCGCGCATGCCCACCCTGGATGCCAGCGCCGGTGTCAGCCGTTCGCGGCTGGCCAAGGACCAGGACCCGCGCGGGGAGGGCGATGCCTATTCGACGGTGCGCAACATCGGCGCCAGCTTCAATTACAACTTCGACCTGTGGGGCGGCCAGCGCGCCGCCTGGGAAGCCGCCCTGGGCCAGGCCCGCGCCGCCGAAGTCGACCAGCAGGCCGCGCGCCTGACCCTGGCCGCCAACGTGGCCAAGGCCTACAGCGATCTGGGCCAGGCGCATATCGTGCGTGACCTGGCTGCCGACGACCTCAAGCGCACCCGCCAGATGCTCGACCTGAGCAAGCGCCGCCTGAGTTCCGGCATCGACAGCGAATACCAATACCAGCAAACCGAAAGCCTGGAAGCCAGCTCCCAGTCGCAATTGATCGATGCGGAAAAACAACTGCAAAGTGCCAAGATCGCCCTGGCCGTGCTGCTCGGTAAAGGCCCGGACCGTGGTAACGAACTGGCGCGCCCGAATGTATTGAAACCCACGGCGGTCGCCGTGCCGTCGGTGTTGCCCGCCGAGCTGCTCGGCCGGCGCCCGGACCTGATCGCCGCGCGCTGGCGGGTAGAAGCTGCGAGCAAGGACATCGCCGCCAGCAAGACCCGTTTCTACCCCAACCTCAACCTGAGCGCGAGCGCCGGCGCCGAATCGTTGTTGGGCGACGCCATGTTCGGTTCGGCCAGCCGCTTCTTCAATATCGCGCCGACGATATCGCTGCCGATCTTCGACGGTGGCCGCCTGCGCGCCGACCTCGACGCCCGCGACGCCGATTACGACTTGGCCGTGGCCCAGTACAACAAAACTCTGGTGCAAGCCCTGGGCGACATCGGCAGCACCCTGTCGCAACTGCGCGACACCGGGCGGCAGATTCAGGCGCAGCAACACGCCGCCGATATCGCCCAGCAGTCTTATGACACCGGGGTGCAACGCTACAGCTCCGGCATCGGTAACTATCTGGATGTGCTCAGCATCGAGCAGCAATTGCTGCAGGCCCAGCGTCAGTTGGCGACCTTGAATGCTGCGCAGATCGATCTGTCGATTCAATTGATGCAGGCCCTGGGTGGCGGGTTCAACGCCAGCAACGTGGCCGCGACCACCCCAGCCAACCGCACGGAATAATTTGAGGTATTTGTCATGGCCACTGCCGACAGCAACACCGCACCCGAACAAACCAAAGACAACAACCCGCGCAAACGCAAAGTCATGCTGATCGGCCTGGCGCTGATCGTCATCCTCGGTGTCATTGGCGTCTGGGCCTGGTACGAGTTCTACGGGCGCTTCAACGAAAGCACCGATGACGCCTATGTGAATGGCAACGTGGTGGAAATCACCCCGCTGGTCACCGGCACCGTGGTCAGCATTGGTGCCGATGATGGCGACCTGGTCCATGAAGGCCAGGTGCTGGTCAACTTCGATCCCAACGACGCCGCCGTCGGCCTGCAAAGTGCCCAGGCCAACCTGGCCCGCACCGTGCGCCAGGTCCGCGGCTTGTACAGCAATGTCGATGGGATGAAAGCCCAGGTCAACGCGCAGAAAGCGGACGTGCAGACCGCCCAGGACAACTACAACCGGCGTAAGACCCTGGCCCAGGGCGGAGCGATCTCCCAGGAAGAATTGTCCCACGCCCGTGACAGCCTGACCGCCGCCAAGAACGCCTTGACCAACCTTGAGCAGCAACTCAAAACCAGCAATGCCCTGGTGGATGACACGGTGATTTCGTCCCACCCGGATGTGCAGGCGGCCGCCGCGCAACTGCGCCAGGCGTACCTGGCCAACGCGCGCAGCACCTTGATCGCCCCGGTCACAGGCTATGTGGCCAAGCGCACCGTGCAACTGGGCCAGCGCGTGCAACCGGGTACCGCGCTGATGGCGGTGATTCCGCTGGACCAGCTGTGGATCGATGCCAACTTCAAGGAAACCCAGCTGCGTGATATGCGCATCGGCCAGCCGGTGGATATCGAATCGGACATTTACGGCAGCGATGTGAAGTACAGCGGCACCGTCGACAGCCTGGGCGCCGGCACTGGCAGCGCGTTTGCCTTGTTGCCCGCGCAGAACGCCACCGGCAACTGGATCAAGATCGTGCAGCGGGTGCCGGTGCGCATCCATATCAACGCCGAAGAGCTGGCCAAGCACCCGTTGCGGGTCGGCTTGAGTACCGTTGTCAACGTGGACCTGCATGACCAGAGCGGCCCGGTGCTGGCGCAACAGGCGCCGCAGAAGGCTTCGTTTACCACCAACGTGTATGACCGCCAATTGGCCGAAGCCGATGCCATGATCAACCAGTTGATCCATGACAACAGCGTCGCCGCTCCCAAGGCTGCGCAACGCTGATGAGCAATAACGCCTCGTTCACGCCGCCAAGCCTGGTGATGGCCACCATCGGGCTGTCGCTGGCGACCTTCATGCAGGTGCTCGACACCACCATCGCCAACGTGGCGTTGCCGACCATTTCCGGCAACCTGGGCGTGAGTTCGGAGCAGGGCACCTGGGTCATTACCTCGTTTGCGGTGAGCAACGCCATTGCCTTGCCGCTCACCGGTTGGTTGAGCCGGCGCTTCGGCGAGGTGAAGCTGTTTCTGTGGGCGACCCTGCTGTTCGTGCTGGCGTCGTTCCTGTGCGGTATTTCCACCTCGATGCCCGAGTTGATCGGCTTTCGCGTGCTGCAGGGCCTGGTCGCCGGGCCGCTGTACCCGATGACGCAAACCTTGCTGATCGCGGTGTACCCGCCGGCCAAGCGCGGCATGGCTCTGGCGTTGCTGGCGATGGTCACGGTGGTGGCGCCGATTGCCGGGCCGATCCTCGGCGGCTGGATCACCGACAGCTACAGTTGGCCATGGATCTTCTTCATCAACGTGCCCATCGGCATCTTTGCGGTGATGGTGGTGCGTGCGCAGCTCAAGAAACGCCCGGTGCAGACCAGCCACCAACCGATGGATTACGTCGGGCTGCTCAGCCTGATCGTTGGGGTCGGCGCCTTGCAGATCATCCTCGACAAGGGCAATGACCTGGATTGGTTCGAGTCCAACTTCATCATCATCGGTGCGGCCATTTCGGTGATCGCCCTGGCGGTATTCGTCATCTGGGAAATGACCGACAAGCACCCGGTGGTCAACCTGCGCTTGTTTGCCTATCGCAACTTCCGTATCGGCACCATTGTGTTGGTCGGCGGCTATGCGGGTTTCTTCGGCATCAACCTGATTCTGCCGCAATGGCTGCAGACCCAGATGGGCTACACCGCCACCTGGGCCGGCCTGGCGGTGGCGCCGATCGGTATTCTGCCGGTGCTGATGTCGCCGTTCGTGGGCAAGTACGCGCACAAGTTCGACCTGCGCCTGCTGGCGGGGCTGTCATTCCTGGCGATGGGCTTGAGCTGTTTCATGCGTGCGAGCTTCACCAACGAGGTGGATTTCCAGCACATCGCCCTGGTGCAGTTGTTCATGGGTATCGGCGTGGCGCTGTTCTTCATGCCGACCTTGAGCATCCTGATGTCCGACCTGCCACCGCAGCAGATTGCCGACGGCGCCGGTCTGGCGACCTTCCTGCGGACCCTGGGCGGCAGCTTCGCGGCGTCGCTCACCACCTGGATCTGGATTCGCCGCGCCGACCAGCACCATGCCTACATGAGCGAGAACATGACCGTCTATGACTCGACCACGCGCGATGCCGTGCAGGCGCTGGGTGGGGCAGGGCACAAGGCCTATGCGCAACTGGACCAGATTCTCACCAGCCAGGCGTACATGATGTCTACCGTAGATTACTTCACGTTGATGGGGTGGGTCTTCGTGGGGTTGATGCTGTTGGTGTGGCTGGCCAAGCCGCCATTTGGCGCCAAGGCCGGGCCGGAAGCGTCCGGGCACTGACCTTCAAGAGTGAAATGCAATCAAATGTGGGAGGGGGCTTGCTCCCGATTGCGGTGGGTCAGTTACAGATTGGCTGACTGACCCACTGCTATCGGGAGCAAGCCCCCTCCCACATTTTGATCTCTGTTTACATTCAATAGGTGATGTTTGAAGTTTAGGCGCCAGGCAATGCCAACTGCGGGTTGACGAAGTCAAACGCCGCCAGTTGAAAGCCTTGCTCATCCACCTGCAACGCCCACCCTTGCTTGTCCCAATCCCCCAGCACAATGCGCCTGGCCGCCTGGTCACCAATCTGCAGCTTATGAATGGCGGGGCGGTGGGTGTGGCCGTGAACGAGGGTGCGCACGCCAAAGTGTTGCATGACCCGTGGCACTTCTTCCGGCGTGACGTCGACAATGTCGTTGGCCTTCATCCGTACCTGGGCGCTGCTTTCACTGCGCAGCTTGCGTGCCAGCCGGTGGCGGGTGCGCAGGGGCAGGTGGCGCAGGATGAACAGCACCATCGGGTTGCGCAGAATGCGCCGCAGCTTCATATAGCCGAGGTCGCGGGTGCAGAGGCTGTCGCCGTGCATCAGCAGCACGGGTTCGCCGGCGAGCTGCACGACACTCGGGTCCTTGAGCAGCGTTGCGCCTGCCGCTTTGCAGAACGCCTTGCCGATCAGGAAATCGCGGTTGCCGTGCATGATGAAAATCGGGGTGCCGCTGTCGCTCAGTTCGCGCAGTGCGGCGCAGATCGAACGCTGGAACGGTGTCATCCCATCGTCGCCAATCCAGGCTTCGAAGAAGTCGCCCAGAATGTACAACGCCTGGGCGCCACGGGCGCGGCCGTGGAGCAGATCCAGAAACGCCCGGGTGATGTCCGGGCGCTCCTCTTCCAGATGCAAATCTGAAATCAGCAATATCACGCTTCGATGATCTCGGCTTTCTCGACGATCACGTCTTCGGCTGGAACGTCCTGGTGGCCGGCCTTGGAGGTGGTCGACACACTTTTGATCTTGTCGACAACGTCGGTGCCTGCGGTAACTTTACCGAACACCGCGTAACCCCAACCCTGCACGTTCTTGCCGCTGTGGTTGAGGAAGGCGTTGTCGGCCACGTTGATGAAGAACTGCGCGGAGGCCGAATGCGGCTCCATGGTACGGGCCATGGCGACGGTGTACTTGTCGTTGGAAAGGCCGTTGTCCGCTTCGTTCTGGATGCTTGGGCGCTTGTCTTTCTTCTCTTTCATGCCGGGCTCGAAACCGCCGCCCTGGATCATGAAGTTGCCGATGACACGGTGGAAAACGGTGTTTTCGTAGTGGCCGGCTTTGACGTACTCGATGAAGTTGGCGACGGTGATCGGCGCTTTCTCGGCGTTCAGCTCGATGACGATGTCACCGTGGTTGGTGGTCAGTTTGACTTGAGTCATGTTCACTACTCTTTTCAGGGAATTCGTGGGGTTGGGCGAATAAACGCTTTACCTGCCTGGCTAAACGGCGGCCAAGTCGCGCAGTTTAGCGTGCCCTGCAGGAATTTCGAGGTGGTTTTTTACCGCCAAGGCAATTAAAGCAGCAGTTTTTGACCGCGCTCTGTCAGGCGGTTGACAGGTTCGGCTATGATAAGCCCTTTGTTTTATCTGGCCTCACCCGGCCACGAACCTGTCTGTTCAAGGATCCTATGAGCAAGCCCACTGTCGACCCTACCTCGAATTCCAAGGCCGGACCTGCCGTCCCGGTCAATTTCCTGCGCCCGATCATCCAGGCGGACCTGGATTCGGGCAAGCACACGCAGATCGTCACCCGTTTCCCGCCAGAGCCCAACGGCTACCTGCACATCGGTCACGCCAAGTCGATCTGTGTGAACTTCGGCCTGGCCCAGGAATTCGGCGGCGTCACGCACCTGCGTTTCGACGACACCAACCCGGCCAAGGAAGACCAGGAATACATCGACGCCATCGAAAGCGACGTGAAATGGCTGGGTTTCGAATGGTCCGGTGAAGTGCGCTATGCCTCGCAATATTTCGACCAGTTGCACGACTGGGCCGTCGAGCTGATCAAGGCCGGCAAGGCCTACGTCGACGACTTGAGCCCGGAGCAGGCCAAGGAATACCGCGGCACCCTGACCGAGCCGGGCAAGAACAGCCCGTTCCGCGACCGTTCGGTAGAAGAGAACCTCGACTGGTTCGCCCGCATGCGTGCCGGTGAGTTCCCGGATGGCGCCCGCGTGCTGCGCGCCAAGATCGACATGGCCTCGCCGAACATGAACCTGCGCGACCCGATCATGTACCGCATCCGCCATGCCCACCACCACCAGACCGGTGACAAGTGGTGCATCTACCCCAACTATGACTTCACCCACGGTCAGTCGGACGCCATCGAAGGCATCACTCACTCCATCTGCACCCTGGAGTTCGAAAGCCACCGTCCGCTGTACGAGTGGTTCCTGAGCAACCTGCCGGTGCCGGCACAGCCGCGCCAGTACGAGTTCAGCCGCCTGAACCTGAACTACACCATCACCAGCAAGCGCAAGCTCAAGCAGCTGGTGGATGAAAAGCACGTGTTCGGCTGGGACGACCCGCGCATGTCGACGTTGTCGGGCTTCCGCCGTCGCGGCTACACCCCGGCGTCGATCCGCAATTTCTGCGAGATGGTCGGCACCAACCGTTCCGACGGCGTGGTCGACTTCGGCATGCTCGAGTTCAGCATCCGCCAGGACCTCGACGCGAACGCCCCGCGTGCCATGTGCGTGTTGCGTCCGTTGAAGGTCGTGATCACCAATTACCCGCAAGACCAGGTCGAAAACCTCGAACTGCCGCGTCATCCGCAGAAAGAAGAGCTGGGCGTGCGCAAGCTGCCGTTCGCGCGTGAAATCTACATCGATCGCGATGACTTCATGGAAGAACCACCAAAGGGCTACAAACGCCTGGAACCCAATGGCGAAGTGCGCCTGCGCGGCAGCTACGTGATCCGTGCCGATGAAACCATCAAGGACGCCGATGGCAACATCGTCGAACTGCGCTGCTCGTACGACCCGGACACCCTGGGCAAGAACCCCGAAGGCCGCAAGGTCAAGGGCGTGGTCCACTGGGTCCCGGCCGCTGCCAGCATCGAGTGCGAAGTGCGCCTGTACGATCGGCTGTTCCGCTCGCCGAACCCTGAGAAAGCCGAAGACAGCGCAAGCTTCCTCGACAACATCAACCCAGATTCGCTGCAAGTCCTCACGGGTTGTCGTGCCGAGCCATCGCTTGGCGACGCACAGCCGGAAGATCGGTTCCAGTTCGAGCGCGAAGGTTACTTCTGCGCGGATATCAAGGACTCCAAACCTGGTCATCCGGTATTCAACCGTACCGTGACCTTGCGTGATTCGTGGGGCCAGTGATTCTCTAAGGAAGCCGTTGTGCTAACGATCTACAACACACTCAGCAAGACCAAAGAAGTCTTCAAGCCGCTGGATGGCAACAAGGTGCGCATGTACGTGTGCGGCATGACCGTGTACGACTACTGCCATATCGGCCATGGCCGCAGCATGGTTGCCTTCGACCTGGTGACCCGCTGGTTGCGTTTCAGCGGCT
The DNA here is from genome assembly GCF_003852295.1 of Pseudomonas sp. R11-23-07. NCBI lineage: Bacteria > Pseudomonadati > Pseudomonadota > Gammaproteobacteria > Pseudomonadales > Pseudomonadaceae > Pseudomonas > Pseudomonas sp. R11-23-07. The sequence goes on along the minus strand of NZ_CP027761.1, from coordinate 3,361,249 downwards.
ACGACTTGACCTATGTGCGCAACATCACCGACATCGACGACAAGATCATCAACCGCGCCAATGAAAACGGCGAGGCGTTCGACGCGCTGACCGAGCGCATGATCGCCGCCATGCATGAGGACGAGGCGCGCCTCAATATCCTCAAGCCGGACATGGAACCGCGCGCCACGGACCACATCCCTGGCATGCACGCGATGATCCAGACCCTGATCGACAAGGGTTACGCCTACGCCCCGGGCAACGGCGACGTGTACTACCGCGTCGCCAAGTTCATGGGCTACGGCAAGCTGTCGCGCAAGAAAATCGAAGACCTGCGCATCGGCGCGCGCATCGAAGTCGACGAGGCCAAGCAGGACCCGCTCGACTTCGTGCTGTGGAAAGCCACCAAGCCCGGCGAGCCGAGCTGGGAATCGCCGTGGGGCGCCGGGCGTCCGGGCTGGCACATCGAATGCTCGGTGATGTCCACCTGCTGCCTGGGCGAGACCTTCGACATTCACGGCGGCGGCAGCGACCTGGAGTTCCCGCACCACGAAAACGAAATCGCCCAGAGCGAAGCCGCCACCGGCAAGACCTACGCCAATGCCTGGATGCACTGCGGCATGATCCGCATCAATGGCGAGAAGATGTCCAAGTCCTTGAACAACTTCTTCACCATCCGCGACGTGCTGGAAAAGTATCACCCGGAGGTTGTGCGTTATTTGTTGGTGTCCAGCCACTACCGCAGCGCCATCAACTACTCGGAAGACAACCTCAAGGACGCCAAGGGCGCCCTGGAGCGGTTCTACCATGCGTTGAAAGGCCTGCCCGCCGTGGCCCCCGCCGGCGGCGAAGCGTTTGTGGCACGGTTTACCGAAGTGATGAACGACGACTTCGGCACGCCGGAAGCCTGTGCGGTGCTGTTCGAGATGGTGCGTGAGATCAACCGTTTGCGTGAGACTGATGTCGACGCGGCGGCGGGTCTGGCGGCTCGTCTGAAAGAACTGGCGAGCGTGCTGGGCGTGTTGCAGATGGAGGCTGATGACTTCCTGCAAGCCGGCGCCGAAGGGCGTGTGGATGCGGCTGAGGTGGATGCGTTGATCCAGGCGCGTCTGGCGGCTCGTACCAATAAAGACTGGGCGGAATCCGACCGTATCCGCGACCAACTGACCGCGATGGGTGTGGTGTTGGAAGACGGGAAGGGCGGGACGACCTGGCGGTTGGCTGATCAGGCCTGATTGGTAAACGCTGAACGAAAAACGCCCCGACTGGTTCGGGGCGATCGTTCCCACGCTCCGCGTGGGAATGCATCCCGTGACGCTCTGCGTCACAAGTGCGCAGGACGTGGGAGCGATCACTGATCCAGCGCCATCCGGGGCAAGCCCCCTCCCATGGATTAGCCCAATCTTCGATCTCAGATTTATCTCTGAAGTCTACTTTCATTGAGGTTTAGTGTTTTCTCCACCATCAACTGAATCCCTTCCAGCATTCGACAAATTCCCAGAGCCACGCTGCGCGGATTACCGTCGATCTCAAAAGCTAGATGATTTGCCAGCGCTTGAACTGACGCCAGGTCCTCTGAAGCGTTGATCAATAAGGTTTCTGCATCTAATCCTTCGCGCACAGCAAACAGACCTGTTCCGTTACCTGACGGCTCTGGTTTCGAAGATGGGTTCAAATAATGGTTAATCGCTTGATGAGCAGAAACTTGAAACTGGGATGAATCAAGCGGCGGATTCGGACTGTCTTTAATCATGGCGAAGCTCCTAGAGTATTGGAGTCACCACCCATCGCTGCGAAACGATATTAGGGTGGCAGCTGTACGCAGGTTCGCAGACCGGGACTCTAGGCACCCGGCATACCCGAAGGTATCCCGCGCACAGCCGCCATAACATCAGGCATAAAAAAAGCGCCCGCTATCTGAGGTGGACGCTGTGCGTCTAGAGTTTAACCGGGCTGCGAAACCCGGTCGCTGAATTTGCAGCGACCACCGAAGATTAGGCAGCCATCTTCCGAGCGACAACCCTAAAACGCTGTCGGAAATTTCCGTCTGAGCCTCATGCTTGATCTGAGTTGTTCGGCGGGACGCGGAGCGCCCCAGGCGGCATTACCACGCGGAGCGTGGGAACGATCAAAATGGGCGGCGCGCATCAGGTCTTTCGTCTGATGCAAAACCAACTGTGGGAGCGGGCTTGCTCGCGAATGCAGTCTTTCATTCAGAGCAGCAGTGGCTGACACACCGTATTCGCGAGCAAGCCCGCTCCCACATTTTTGACTGTGCTCACCTTGCGAAGTCTTCGGTTTCACATTTATTGGGGATGCGCGCACTTCAATGTCCGGGCCGGCCCGTGAATCCAATGGCTTACTTTGCAGTAAGCCCATTACCTTTTTGTGCGTTCTTGTGGCGAGTTCCGGCGGTTTCTATCCTGACGGCCTATCGAATGTTCAGGAGTACCCACCATGACCCTCGCGCTTCCTCCAGCCATCGCCCGTTACTTCGCCGCCGACGCCGCCAAGGCAGGCGATTTCAGCGAGTGTTTCACCGCCGACGCGGTGGTCAAGGACGAGGGCTACACCTATGTCGGTTTGCCGGCTATCCAGGCTTGGAAAACCGACACCGCCGGCAAGTACAGCTACACCAGCGAACCTTTTGCCTGTGAAGAGCAGGGCGGTAAAACCGTAGTGACCAGCCATCTGGTAGGGAATTTCCCGGGAAGCCCGCTGGACTTGCGGTATTGCTTCAGTCTGGAACGCGACAGGATTGCCGCGCTGGAGATCGGCGTATGAGCTTCGACCTCGGCCTGAAAGGCCTCCGCGCGCTGGTCACCGGCGGCACCAAGGGCATCGGCGCCGCCGTGGTAGCTGTGCTGCATGAACAGGGCGCCCAAGCGTTTTCGGTCGCACGTTCGGCGGCAGATTCGACACCCGAAGGCGTGCATTTCATCGCCGCCGACCTCGGCACTGCCGCCGGGTGTGCGAGCGCAACCGAGGCGGTGAAAGACCGGTTTGGCGGTGTGGATATCATCGTTAATGTGCTCGGTGGTTCCAGCGCACCAGGCGGTGGTTTTGCCGTGCTGGATGATGAGCAGTGGGCAAGTGCGTTGGGGCAGAACCTGATGGCGGCGGTGCGGGTGGATCGGGCACTGTTGCCGGGGATGATAAAGCGTGGGGCTGGGGTGATTATTCATGTCACGTCCATTCAGCATGAGTTGCCGTTGCCCGAATCGACTACGGCGTATGCTGCCGCGAAGGCGGCGTTGGCGACTTACAGCAAAAGCCTGTCAAAGGAAGTGACGCCAAAGGGGGTTCGGGTGGTGCGGGTTTCGCCGGGCTGGGTGGAGACCGACGCGGTGGTGGCTCTGGCAGAGCGCCTGGCGCACCAGGCGGGAACGGATTATGAGGGCGGCAAACAGATCATCATGCAGGCGCTGGGCGGCATTCCTCTCGGGCGTCCGGCCAAACCTCGGGAGGTGGCTGATTTGATCGCCTTCCTGGTATCGCCCCGGGCCGCTTCGATCAGCGGTACCGAGTACGTGATCGACGGCGGTACCGTGCCCACGGTCTAAATCGCCGGCTTGACCGCCTGCCATTTGAGCAGGCCATCGAGCACCGGGCACAGGCTCTGGCCCCACTCGGTCATGCGGTATTCGACCTTGGGCGGGACTACCGGGTAGACCGTGCGGTGCACCAGGCCGTCGGCTTCGAGCTGGCGCAGTTGTTGGGCGAGCATCTTCTGCGAGATATCCGGGATCAGCCGCTCCAGGTCGGAATAGCGCTGTACCTGTCCACCGAACAAGTGGAACAGGATGATCAGCTTCCAGCGCCCGCCGAGCCAGGCGAGGGTGGTTTCGACGTCGGCTGCGGCGGTGGCGGGGGTGTAGGCGTTGCTCATCGCTCGATTCCTGGAAGGTGGCAAAATGGGCGGCACGAATGCGATCCATCGCTTGGCATCGATTGCACATTTTACATCAGGCGTAAAAAACGCCCGCTACCCAGGTGCGGGCGTTGTGCGCTCGGAGTTTAACCGGGCCGCGAAACGCGGTCGATGAATTTGCAGCAACCGCCGAAGGGTGTGCAGCCATTTTCCAAGCAACACCCTAAACACTGTCGGAACTGACTGGCGGTCAAAATGATGACTTTCGCTTTGATTATAGTCTTGCCAAATTAACCCGAGGTTTCAGAGTTTCCTTACAGTCTCCCCTCAAGCAGGGCAGCTAATGTTTTGTTTATTACTTGTCGTTGTAAGAAGGGAAACTATATGCAAATGCTTACAGAAACCAGAGACGCGGGTTCAGGCTTGCCGCCGCATGGCGGTAAGTTGATCGTCGGCCTCGCCAGTACGTCAGAGCAACTGCGAGAAGTACAAGCCCTTCGTTATAAAGTATTCAATGAAACTTTTCAGGCGACGGCACTTACGAACGCGCAAGGTTTGAATGCCGATGAGTTTGATGATTATTGCGACCATCTTATAGTACGGGACATCACGACTGGCTGTGTGGTCGGTACCTATCGCTTAATGAGTCCTACGGCAGCCCGACACCTGGGATACTACTCGGAAAAGGAATTCGACCTGAGCCGATTGGATCATTTGCGCGATCGTATTACCGAAGTGGGGCATGCCTGCGTGCACCCTGACTACCGCAGCGGCAGCGTGATCATGATGCTGTGGTCGGGCTTGATAGCCTACATGCAACGTAAAGGATGTGATTATTTAATGGGGTGCGCCAGCGTCAGTTTGGCCGATGGCGGTTACCAAGCGTCGGCCATTTATCGTGCAATTACACCCAAACAATTCGCGCCGTCTGAATACCGTGTTACCCCTCATATACCCTTTGCACTTCATGACGTTAAAAATGAAAAACCTGTGCCCATGCCACCCTTATTAAAAGGTTATTTGCGCGGTGGTGCCTGGGTATGTGGCGACCCGGCCTGGGACTGTGATTTTCATACGGCTGACTTCTTTGTGTTGATGCCGTTATCGAATATAGATCAGCGCTATGCGCGCCATTACGTGAAGTAAATAAGCCGGCACTCCGTTAGTGTGAATCGGGATGCTGCATGAACCATCGAAGGGGTTAACGCTATGTTGTTGACAGAAGAACGAACCACTGCATTTGAACTGCTACCGCAATTGGCAGCCTTTCTTGAGTCCGCATCGCTTTTGGAACTGGAACAGGGCCCGTCCCAACGACTGGCCGATCTGTTTCGCACCGTTGGCCGGCCTGGGCTTGCCATTGCCGAAGCGCTGGGTGGTGGGGGTGTCAGTGCACGCCAATTGGCGCAGTTGCACACGTGGGTCGGCGCACATTGCCCTTCACTGGCAGTGATGATGACCATGCACCACCACACCATCGCCGGCATGATGGCCGCCAGTTATTTCTTTCCTGATCTTGAGAAGTTGTTGAGCCTGGTTGCACGCAACGACTTGTTGGTGGCGTCCGGGTTCGCCGAAGGGCGTGCGCATTCGGATATTCTGGCCTCGACCATGACCGTGGAAAAAACCGCCGACGGCTATGTCGTGAATGGCAGTAAGAAACCCTGCACGATGACCCATCACTTCGACGTGATCACGTTTGGCGTCAATTACATCGATCCAGAAGACCGCACGCATCTTGGCATCGGCGCGGGGTTGGCGGGTGATCCACGTATCGAGCGTAAGAAGTTCTGGGGCGTTCCTCATCTGCAAGCGGCGGACAGCCATGAGGTCATCTTCAATAACCTGGTGGTTCCCGATTCCATGATGCATTTCAGCAACACGGTGGATGAGCAGCTCGATGAGGATCAACAGGGGATGGGTAACCACCTGTTTGCGATCTGGTTCCAGCTGCTGGCTGCGGCGTCCTACCTGGGCATGGCGTCCGCGTTGGTCTCGCGTGCTTTGACGGCGGGTAAAGGTTCGCCGGAAGACCGGGCACTGTTGCTGATCGACCTGCAAGGGGCGACGATGGCGTTGCAGGGGTTGGCCACTTCGATAGACGAAAACCGCTTCTTGCGCGCCGACCTGGCGCGTGCACAGGCCACACGCTTCTCGGTGCAGGAAGCGGTCAATCGTATCGGCACGCGTGCCTTCGAACTCATGGGCGGCATGGCGTTCATATCGTCGGAAGAAGTCGCCTATCTGCTGGTGGCAACGCGTGTGTTGGCGTTCCACCCGACTTCCAGGGTCGCCAGCAGCGCATTTCTATGTGAGCAACTGGGCTGAAAAGGTTGGGGGGAACCAGATCTTTCGCCTGACACAAAACCAAATGTGGGAGGGGGCTTGCCCCCGATGGCGGAGTGTCAGTCACAGATGTCTGACTGAACCACCGCTATCGGGAGCAAGCCCCCTCCCACATTTTAAATCAACGGCGGCTGCTGACCTCGGCGGGCACATCGTCCCCTGCCATGCGCTTGCGGAACAGCGCGGTACGGGCCAATAGCAAGGTGGTCACCGGCACCGTGATCGACAACAAAATCGGGATCAACCAACCGTGCAACACCGGCCCGGACTTGAGCACCGAAAAATAGATAATCGACGCCAATGCCACGCACCACGCCCCAAGGGTCGAGGCCAGGGCTGGCGGGTGCATGCGCTGGAAGAAGTCTTTCATCCTCAGCAAGCCAATCGCTCCGATCAACGCGAACACGCTGCTGAGCACCAGCAGTATTGCCACGACGATTTCCATCCACAACGGCATCATTCAATCACCTCCCCACGCAGCAGGAATTTGGCCAGGGCGAACGAGCCGACGAAGCCGAACAGCGCGATCAACAGCGCCGCTTCAAAGTAGGTGTCACTGGCATAGCGAATGCCCAGCACCAGCATCATCAGCATCGCCAGGATGTACAGATAGTCCAGCGCCAGTACCCGGTCCTGGGCCGAGGGGCCTTTGAACAGGCGGATCAAGGTCAGCACCATCGCCAGGGAAAATAGGAACAGGCTGAACAGGATCGCATTGGAGAGCAGGGCGCTCATTCGAAGATCTCCATCAGGGGCCGCTCATAGGTGGCTTTGAAGTGCTCGATAAACGGCGCTTCCTCGTCCAGGTCGAACACGTGCAAGAGCAGGATGCTGCGGTCCAGCGCCAGTTCGGACCAGATGGTGCCGGGGATCACCGTGGTGATCATCGACAGCGCCGCGAGGCCGTTGGGGCTGCGCAGGTCCAGGGGGATCTTGATAAAGCGCGAACGCGGCGCGCGTGAGCCACAGGTCAAGACGCCCCAGGCCACTTGCAGGTTGGAGACAATTACGTCGCGGCCCACCAGCAGGAACAGGCGCAGGATCACGCCGGGACGGCGCAGGCTGATCGGTTGCGGGCGCAGTGGCGCCATCATCAACGGCGCAAGCACGCCCAGCAGCGCACCGAGCAGCAGGTTGCCGGGGCTGATGGACAGGTTCAGCACCAGCCATAAGCCCAATAACGCCAGCGACAGCCACGGCGCGGGAAACAGGCGTTTCATGGCTGCACCTCCAGGGCGGCGGCCTTGGCTTCAGGGCTGGGCACCGGGCGCGTCGCCATCACTGCCATTACGTAATGCTCAGGGTTATTCAGGCTGTTGGCGGTGGCCAGGGTGTAGCGCATCAAGGGCTCGGCCTTGAAGGTCAGCGCAATGCTCAGGCCCAGCAGCAGGAAGATCGGTATACATTCGTAGCGGCGCAGCAGGGGCGATGGGCGCTCTTCGGGTGTCCAGAAGCGCTGGATGCCGAGCCGTGCGAAGGCGATCAGCGAGGCCAGGCCAGACAGGATCAACAGCGCCACCAGGCCCCAGGCCGCCGGGCGAATGGGTTCATCCACCGCATTGCCCAGGCCCAGCGGGTTGACCAGCGCGCTTAACAAACTGAGCTTGCCGATAAACCCGGACAGCGGCGGCATGCCGATGATCAGCAGCGCGCAGGCGACAAAGCTCAACCCCAGGAACGCCATGGTCCAGGGAATCACCTGGCCGACCACGGCTTTCTGTTCATCGTCGAGGTTGACGCCGGGCCGTGGATGCAGGGATTCCATGGCCTTGGGCAGTGCGTCGATCTCTTCGTCCAGTGGCAGGTCATTGGCCGAGCGCGAGCGTTCGATCAATTCAGCCAGCAGGAACAGCGCGCTCAGCGCCAGGGTGGAGCTGACCAGATAAAACAGCGCCCCCGCCGTCAGGCTCGGCTGGGCAAAGCCCACCGCCGACAGCAGGATGCCGGCCGAGACCAGAATGCTCAGGCTCGCCATGCGTTCCAGGCGCTGCGCCGCGAGCATTGCCAGTGCCGCGCAGACAATCGTGGCCATGCCGCCGTACACCAGCCAGTCACCGCCAAACAACGCCGAAGCGCCGGCCTGGCCGGAGAACAGCAGCGTCCACAAGCGCAGCACGGTATACACGCCCACTTTGGTCATGATCGCGAACATCGCCGCCACCGGCGCGCTGGCCGAGGAGTAGGCCGGGGCCAGCCAGAAGTTCAGCGGCCACATACCGGCCTTGGCCAGGAATGCGGTGGCCAGGATCGCCGCACCGGCGTGCAACAGGCCGCGATCGGCCTCCGGCACCAGCGGGATTTTCAGCGCCAGGTCAGCGAAGTTCAGCGTGCCGGTGACCCCGTAGATCATCGCCGCGCCGATCAGGAACAGCGACGACGCCAGCAGGTTGATTGCGATGTAATGCAGCCCCGACGACACCCGTGCGCGGCCCGAACCGTGCAGCATCAAGCCGTAGGACGCCGCCAGCAGCACCTCGAAAAACACGAACAGATTGAACAGGTCAGCGGTGAGGAAGGCGCCGTACAGGCCCATCATCTGCACTTGGAACAGCGCATGGAAGCTGGTGCCGGCACGGTCCCAGCGGGCCATGGCGAACAGCAGCGCGCTCACGCCGATAATCCCGGTCAACACCAGCATCAGCGCCGACAGTTGGTCCACCACCAGCACGATGCCGAACGGCACTTGCCAGTTGCCCGGCAGGTACACGCCGATCGAGCCGGGGCCGCCTTTTTGCGTCCAGTACAACAGCAGCACGGCGATGCCCAGCCCCAGCATGCTCGAGACCAGGTTGATTTTTGCCTTCAGCGGGCGGCGTTTCTCGCCGAGCATCAGCATCAGCGCGGCGGTCAGCAAGGGCAGCAGGATCGGCGCAACGATCAGTTGATTGACCCAATTCATGCCTTGGGCTCCCGGCCATCCACATGGTCGGTACCGGTCAGGCCCCGCGAGGCCAGCAGCACCACCAGGAACAACGCAGTCATGGCGAAGCTGATCACGATCGCCGTGAGCACCAGTGCCTGGGGCAGGGGGTCGGTGTAGTTGAGCAAGTCCTGGGGCACGCCATCCTTGATGATCGGCTCCTTGCCGATAAACAGGCTGCCCATGCTGAAAATGAACAGGTTGACGCCGTAGGACAACAAGCACAGGCCCATCACCACCTGGAATGTCCGTGGTCGCAGGATCAGCCAGACGCCGGAGGCTGCCAGCACCCCAATAGCAATTGCAATGACTTCTTCCATCAGGCGGCAGCTCCTTGTGGGTTGGCGACGGCTTTGAGCTGGTTGCTCGGTTTGTGCGCGCGCACCGATTGGTGACCGAGGGCGGTGAGCATCAGCAGGGTCGAGCCGACGACCATGGCGTATACGCCGACGTCGAAAAACAATGCGCTGGCGACATGGATATCGCCCAGCACCGGCACGCTCAGGTGCCAGGTGTGGGTGGTGAGGAACGGGTACCCGGCGAACAACGCACCAAGCCCGGTGAGGGTCGCCGACAGCAGGCCGAAGCCCATCCAGCGCATCGGCCGCAGGCTCATCTGCGCCTCGACCCACTGCGTACCGGCCACCATGTATTGCAGGATGAACGCCACCGACATCACCAACCCCGCGACAAAGCCGCCGCCCGGTTGGTTATGGCCGCGCATGAACAGGTAGAACGACACCACCAGCGCTATCGGCAACAGCAGGCGCACCAGCACCGCCGGCACCATCATGAAGCCCAGGGCGGTGTCGCTGGCCTGGCGCGGGTTGACCAGGTCGGTGGCGACATCGGGCGCGAGCTGGCGCTGTTGAGGCGGCAGCTCCATGCTTTCTTTCGACGGGCGGAAGCGCCGCAGCAGCGCGTACACGGTCAGCGCCACCGCGCCGAGCACGGTGATTTCGCCAAGGGTGTCAAAGCCGCGGAAGTCCACCAGCATCACGTTCACCACATTGCTGCCGCCGCCCTCGGGCAGGGCGCGGCTGAGGTAGAACGAGGAGATATCGTTGGGCGTCTGGCGGGTCAGCATCGCGTAAGACAGCAGCGCCATGCCGCCGCCCACCACGGTAGACAGCAGAAAGTCGCGCAGGCGCCGGATACGCGCCTTGCGCAGCGAGCTGGGCAGCGGCGAGACTTCTTCGATCCGCCGTGGCAGCCAGCGCAGGCCGAGCAGGATCAGCACGGTGGTCACCACTTCCACCACCAGTTGCGTCAGCGCCAGGTCCGGCGCCGAGAACCACACAAAGGTAATGCAGGTCATCAAGCCGCATACGCTGACCATGGTCAGGGCCGCCAGCCGGTGGTACTTGGCCTGCCAGGCGGCGCCCAGCGCGCAGGCAATCGCCAGCAACCACAGGGTGACGAACACGATGGAACCGGGGATTTTCGGCCGGTCGCCCCAGCTCAGGCCGCTGTTGAACATGGGGATCATGGCGCCGATCACCGCGACGATCACCAGCAGGAACAACTGGGTCTGCAGGCGCTTGGTGCTGATGCGTTTTTCCAGGCGACGCACGCCGCGCATCATCAGCACCAGGCAGCGCTCGAAGCCGCGCTTGCCGTTGAAATAGCCGACCAGGGGCGGGTAGGCGAAGCGGCCACGCTTGAGTTGTTTGCGCAGCATCAGGTACAGCACCACACCGCCGCACATGGCTACCAGGCTCATGATCAACGGTGCGTTCCAGCCGTGCCAGATCGCCAGGCTGTACTCGGGCAGCACGCCGCCCACCACGGGCAACGCGGCGGCGGCGAGGATCGAGCCGACCATCTGGGCCGGGAAAATCCCCACCAGTAGGCAGGTGAACACCAACAGTTCAACCGGCGCGCGCATCCAGCGCGGGGGTTCGTGGGGCGTGTGGGGCAAGTCGGTGGCAGGCGGACCGAAGAACACATCCACGGTGAACCGCAACGCATAGGCCACGCTGAAGGTGCCGGCGATGGTTGCGATCAACGGCAGGGTGATTTCCACCCATTTTGTCGCCGAGATAAACACCGTTTCGGCGAAGAACATCTCTTTGGACAAGAAACCATTGAGCAACGGTACGCCGGCCATCGAGGCGCTGGCCACCATCGCCAGGGTCGCGGTGAACGGGATCAGGCGCACCAGCCCACTGAGCTTGCGGATATCCCGCGTGCCGCTTTCGTGGTCGATGATGCCCGCCGCCATGAACAGCGAGGCCTTGAACGTGGCGTGGTTGAGGATGTGGAACACTGCCGCGACGGCCGCCAGCGGGCTATTGAGGCCCAGCAGCAGGGTGATCAGCCCCAGGTGACTGATGGTGGAGTAGGCCAGCAGGCCCTTGAGATCGTTTTGAAACATGGCGCAGTAAGCGCCGAGGAGGAGGGTGATGGCGCCGGCGCCGCCGACGATCCAGAACCATTCTTCGCTGCCCGACAGCGACGGCCACAGGCGGGCCAGCAGGAACACGCCGGCCTTCACCATCGTGGCCGAATGCAGATAGGCTGAAACCGGCGTTGGCGCCGCCATGGCGTGGGGCAGCCAGAAGTGGAAGGGGAACTGCGCGCTTTTGCTCAAGGCGCCGATCAACACCAGGGCGAGCATCGCCGGGTACAGCGAGTGCGCGCGAATCTGCTCGCCCGCCGCCAGCACCTGGTCCAGGTCATAGCTGCCGACGATATGCCCGAGCAACATCACCCCGGCCAACAGGCACAGGCCGCCCGCGCCGGTGACCATCAACGCCATGTAGGCACCGCGCCTGGCATCGGCGCGGTGGTGCCAGTAACCGATCAACAGGAACGAGAACAGGCTGGTCAGTTCCCAGAAAAACACGATCTGGATCAGGTTGCCGGAAATCACCAGGCCGAGCATGGCGCCCATGAAAGCCAGGAAAAACGCGAAAAAACGCGGCACCGGGTCGTCCGGCGACATGTAGTAACGCGCATACAGCGACACCAGCGCACCGATGCCCAGCACCAGCATCGAGAACAGCCAGGCGAAGCCATCCAGGCGCAGCACGAAGTTCAGCCCGAGGCTGGGCAACCACATGAATTCTTCACGGATCACGCCACCGTGGGCGATCTGGGGGTAAAGCATGGCGACTTGTACGGTGCCGACCAAGGCCACCAGGCCGGCCAGCAAGGACTCGGTGTTACGCGCGTTGTGCGGCAGCAAGGCCGCCAGACAGCTGCCAACGAATGGCAGAAGCAGTAGAACTATCAGGGACATAGGCTTCTAATCTGCGGGAGTTTGGGATGCATCATACGTGCCGCTTTCTTGATCACCAAACGGCAAGATGTGGCAGGATCCTACAAGAGCAATAGAATACAGCTACAACGTGGACGCGGAGCGTCCAGGTCGGCGTTACCACGCGGAGCGTGGGAACGATCAATCATCCGACCTTAGCCCTGGCGCTCCTGTTCCATCTCATCCTGTGCTTCGAAAGCCTTCTGCCCCTTGGTTTTCATTTCACTCACAATCACCGCCAGCACAATCAACGCCGCCCCTACCATCGCAATCGGCGGGAATCGCTCGCCGGCAAGCCGTCCGACCACGCCCGCCCACACCGGCTCGCCGGCATAAATCAGGGTAGCCCGGGTCGGCGAAACACTCTGCTGCGCCCAGTTCATCGCCACCTGGATCACCGCGCTGGTCAAGCCCAGGCCCACCGCACTGAACAGCAACAACCATGAAAAGCCCGGCAATGCCTCGCCCATCGGCACCACCATCAGGAACGACAACAGCGACGCCGTGGCCAGTTGCACCACGGTCACCCGACGCACATCCACTTGCCCGGCATAAGCGCTGATCAGAATGATTTCGGCGGCAATCGCCACGGCGCCGATCAGCGTGGCGATTTCACCGGAGCTGAAATTCAGCGATGCTCCGGCCGGGCCGGTCAACAGCATCAACCCGGCAAACGCCAGCATGATGCCGATGCTCGGCATCAACCCTGGACGTCGGCCCAGCACCAGCCACTGCAACAACGGTACGAACGGAACATAGAGCGCGGTGATGAACGCCGACTGGCTGCTCAGGATTGTCTGCAGGCCAATGGTCTGCAAGCCGTAGCCGAACAGGATCGCCACGCCGATGAACACCCCGGCCTTCAACTCGAACAGGGTCAGGTCGCGCAAGGTACGCAAGGAAAAAAAGCCGACTACAATGGCTGCGGCTGCAAAGCGCAGGCCGACGAAAAACATCGGCCCGCTGACGGTCATGGCATGCTGCACCAGCAAGAAGGTGCCGCCCCAGATCATGGTGATCACCACCAGGATGCATTCGGCTTTGCTGAAGCGATTGAAACGCGAAGGAGAGTTCGGGGCAGTCATGGCGGCTCGGTCTTGCAAGGGAAAGGCACGGACCGCACAATGCGCCGCACCCTGGGCAGTATACTGCGCACACCCTCCCATTGAGCAATATAGTGCACAAAGAAAATCCACACCGGGCTTCGGTCCTGCAACACGTCAGCCAGAACGTGCGTCGCCTGCGCCACGCCGCCGACCTGAGCCAGACCGCGCTGTCGGAAAAGTCCGGGGTCAGCCGGCGCATGCTGGTGGCGATCGAGGCGGGGGAGAAGAACGTCAGCCTTTCCACCCTCGACCGCGTGGCCGAAGCGTTGGATGTGGCGTTCAGCGACCTGATCCAGGCCCCGGATGCGCCCGACCACAGCCGCATCAACGAACTGGCCTGGGCGGGTGAGATCCCCGGCAGCAAGGCCGTGCTGCTCGCCAAGGCCACTGCCCGGCGCGAAGTAGAGTTGTGGGAGATGCGTCTGGAGCCGGGAGACCGCTACAGCCCCGAACCGGACCCGGAAGGCTGGAGCGTGCAGCTGTTTGTATTCGAAGGCTGCCTGACCTTGCTATTGGACGGCCAGGAGACACATGTCGTGGCTGGTGAGTTCTACATGTTTGCCAGCCGCCAGGCCCACGCTTATCGCAATGATGGCGTCATGGCAGCTCGTTTCGTACGCAACGTGGTGCTTTAGATTTAACTTTAAGACGGTTACTGCACTGTCAACTGTCAATGTTCACAGGTGTCAAGACGGTAGCAAAAGCTTATGTTGACTGGGTAGTCCTCATATAGATTCGGTGTTTTTTTACAAAACTACATGTTTTGTCTCTGCCGAGCATTCTTAGAGTTACTACATAACTAAGCATACGGAGATAGTCTAATGAACAGCATATATACTGAATCGGATAAAATGGTTCCAGCACCTTCTATCGAGCCGCTGCATAATGGTGTTATTCATTTTCAAGATATAGTGGATGGTAAGGGGGTTTTGATTATAAATCCCTACAAGGATATGGCATCTGGGCAAACTATTAAGTGGAGAGTCTATGGTGATGGCGTGCTTCTTGGTTTTATTGAAGTGACAGAAGTCAAACAGTACATTGTCAAAATGTATCCGCAGGTTTTTCACTGTCCTGAAGTCACTGCGTTATATGTTGTGGAATTAGATGGCGAACCATTATTTCACTCCGCAAAAGTTCATTACAAAGTACTAGGCTATCCGAGCGAGTGAAAGTCGTTTAGTTTCAGGCAAGACTCCTGCTGTAGTTTTGGCATCTCCCCCATGCTGGGGTCTTCCTGCTCGTGCGTCCGCCCGTTATCCCTGTTTTGGGATACCTATCCTATAGCGGTCGCCAGATTTCTGGATTAACTCACACTGTTCGCTGAACAACAGAGAACAAACAGTTTGCTGATTTATTGTGCGTGGTCTTATTTTTGTAAGATTTTAACTATTTGAATTTATTCAATATTATGTTCAGGCATGACTCCTGCAATCACTCCGTTATCCCCTCGGAGCCTGGAGTCGGCCCATGTCAGCCCACCCTCAACACCCTGCCCACATCATTCGCTCGGACGCCGAGGCCATCGAGATCGCCACGCGCCTGGCCGAACGTTTTGCCGTCGACGCCAGCGCGCGTGACCGTGACCGCCGCCTGCCCGTTGCCGAACTCGACGAGTTTTCCGCCAGCGGCCTGTGGGGCATCACCATTCCCAAAGCCTATGGCGGCGCCGGGGTGTCCTATGTGACGGTGGCCGAAGTGATCAAGTTGATCTCCGCCGCCGACCCGTCCCTGGGGCAGATCCCGCAGAACCATCTGGGCGTGGTGGATATCCTGCTGCAAACCGCCACTGAGGAGCAAAAGCGCTACTACTTCGGCAAGGTGCTGGCGGGCTATCGCTTCGGCAATGCGTTTTCCGAAGCCAAGAGCAAAAACGCCGGGACCTTCGACACGCAGATTCGCGTCGACGGCGACACCGCGCGCATTGACGGCGAGAAGTTCTATTGCACCGGCGCGCTGTTTGCGCACATCGTACCGGCCGTCGGCAACAACGAGCACGGGCAGGCGCTGATTGCCTTCATCGAACGCGATGCGCCCGGCCTCACGGTGATCGACAGTTGGGATGGCTTCGGCCAACGCACGACCGCCAGTGGTGGCGTAACCCTCGACGGTGTGAGCGTGCCCTCGAGTGCGGTCATCCCCGCACACCTGGCGTTCGATCAACCCACCGCCAACGGCCCGATCTCGCAGATTATCCAGGCCGCAGTCGACACCGGCATCGCGCTGGGAGCTCTGGAGCAGGCGAAGATTCACGCCCGCCAGGCACGACCCTGGATCGACAGCCAGCAGGAACACGGCTGGCAAGACCCGTTCACTATTGCCGCCATCGGCGACCTGGAGTGGCGCGTGCACGGCACCGAAGCCATTCTCGCCAAAGCCGGCAAGGCAGTGGACCAGGCGCTGGCCGAGCCGAGCGAAGACAGCGTGGCCCACGCCTCGTTGGTCGTCGCCCAAGCCAAAGTGCTGTCGGCGGAAACCGCCTTGCTCGCCAGCAGCAAGCTGTTCGAACTGGCCGGCACCCGCTCGGTGACCGGCAAGCACAACCTCGACCGTTTCTGGCGTAACGCACGCACCCACACCCTGCACGACCCGGCGCGCTGGAAGTACCACCTGATCGGCAACTTCGTGCTCAACGGCGTGAAGCCTGCGCGCCACGCCTGGAACTGAGGAACCTTACCCATGACCGCACTGAATCAGGCGCGCCAACTGATGGAAAGTACCCGACGTTTTGTCGCAAAAAGTGATGACCCTTACGTGATCAGCCGCTTCGGTGATTTGCAGATTCGCGTCGACGTGGCCGCCGCTTTGTTTGAACGCGCCGAAACCCATCCGAGCCCGGTCGCCTTGGCCGAAGCGCAAATTGCGGCTGCCGAAGCCCTCATCGTCGCCAGTAATGCCGAATTCGAACTGACCGGCCAACGCACCGCGCTGCCACCCACACTCGATGACCCGCTGCGTTGGAAATACCAGATTGTCGGCAACTACCACCTCAACGGAGTGCTTTGATGTCCCGTGAAATCCGCTTGAATGCCTTCGACATGAACTGTGTCGGCCACCAATCCCCCGGCCTGTGGGCGCACCCGCGTGACCGCTCGTGGCAATACAAAGACCTGGAATACTGGACCGATCTGGCGAAGATCCTTGAGCGCGGCAAGTTCGACGGCCTGTTTATCGCCGACGTGCTGGGCATCTATGACGTGTACAACGGCAACGGCGACGCGGCGATCCGCCAGGCGACCCAGGTGCCGGTCAACGACCCGTTGTCGCTGATCGCACCGATGGCGCTGGTCACCGAGCACTTGGGTTTCGGCCTCACGGCGTCATTGTCGTTCGAGCATCCGTATCCGTTCGCCCGCAGGCTTTCCACCCTCGATCACCTGACCAAGGGCCGCATCGGCTGGAACATCGTCACCTCCTACCTGGAAAGCGGCGCCAAGAACCTCGGCCAGAAGGCCCAGACCGAACACGACGCACGTTATGACTACGCCGAGGAATACCTGGAAGTTTGCTACAAACTCTGGGAAGGCAGCTGGGAAGAGGGCGCCGTGCTGCGTGACCGCGAACGCCGGATTTTCAGCGACCCCAGCAAAATCCACGAAATCCGCCACGTCGGCAAACACTTCCAGGTACCCGGCATTCACCTGTGCGAGCCGTCGCCGCAACGCACGCCAGTGCTCTACCAGGCCGGGGCATCCAGCCGTGGCAAGCAGTTCGCCGCCGAACAGGCCGAGTGCGTGTTCGTGGCCGCGCCGTCCAAGGTGCTGCTGAAAAAGACCGTGGCCGATATTCGCCGGCGCGCGACCGAGGCCGGGCGTGATCCGCGCAAAATCCTGATCTTCAACCTGCAGACGGTGATCGTCGGCGAGACTGACGCGCAGGCCAAGTCCAAGTTCGACGACTACAAGTCCTATGTCAGCTACGAAGGCGCGATGGCGCTGATCTCTGGCTGGACCGGTATCGATTTCAGCCGGTTCAGGCCCGATGAGCCGCTCAAGCATGTGCAGACCAACGCCATCCAGTCGGCGGTGGAAGCCTTCTCCACGGCGGATCCGAACAAGGTCTGGACGCCGAATGAACTGGCCGACTGGGTCGGCATCGGCGGCTTTGGCCCGCTGTTTGTCGGCGGGCCGCAGACGGTGGCGGACCTGCTCCAGGAATGGGTGGAAGAGACCGATGTGGACGGCTTCAACCTGGCCTATGCGCTGACCCACGAAACCTTCATCGACGCGGTGGATTTGTTGGTGCCGGAGTTGCAGAAGCGCGGGGTGTACAAGACCGAATACGCCCAGGGCACCTTGCGCGAGAAGTTGTTTGGCGAGGGGCCGAGGTTGGGCGCCAATCACCCCGGCGCCGGCTACCGCGACATCTCTACCCTACACAAAACCAATGTGGGAGGGGGCTTGCTCCCGATAGCAGTGGGCCAGTCAAAGGTGGTTTAACTGAACCACCGCCATCGGGAGCAAGCCCCCTCCCACATTTTGTTCTTCTTTGTTTGATAGAACCCAGCCAGCGGACCACCGCACGCCCACCCCTAATAGGAGCATCACCCCTATGAGCGTGCCCGAACCCAAAGCCGCCCTGGAACGCCTGCACCACTGGGCACAGCTCACGCCGTTGCACATCGCCCTGCGCCACAAGCGCCAGGGCCAATGGCATGCCTGGCGCTGGATCGACGCGTTGCGCGACGTCGAACGCGTGGCTGACGGCTTGCGCCAGCAGGGCTTCAGCGAACAGTCGCGGCTGGCGCTCAGCGGCGCATTTGAGCCGAACCTATTGTTGCTGGCGCTGGCCGCCCAGTCGGTGGGCGGGCAGGTGCTGACGCTGGCCGACAGCCTGGAGCCCCAGGCCTTGCAGCAACAGCTGTGGCGCATTCGCCCCAGCCACGCCTACGTGCAGGGTCGCCAACCCGATTGGGAGTTCACCCAACGGTTGGACTTCGCCCAGTTGCTTGGCCCCGTGGACCCCGCGCAACGCATCAGCCGCTGGTGGCACCCCACTGGCGAAACCCTGCTGTGGAGCGAAGAGGGCACCCACTGGCAAGGTGGCCTCGCGGTGGTGTTGGAACAATGGCTGAACAGCGGCCACGGCCTGGCCTTCCCGGAGACCCTGGCCTCGGCGCGGCGCGACCGCAGCGAAGTTGCCCCCACCGGTCTGCTGCTGTCGCCCGAACGCTTGCAGCACCTGGCCGACGACATCGAAAACCGCCTTGCCCCACGCGGCATCTGGCGTCGACGCCTGTGTGACTGGGCCATCGCCCATCCGCAAAGCGGCCTGCGCCGGTTGCTGAAGAATCGTGTGCGCACGCTGCTGGGCTTCCAGCGCCTGGGCTACATCTGGCAACCGCTTAAAGCCACTGCCGAGCCTACCTGGCTGGCCGAATTCAAACGGGACATTGCATGAGCCAGGCCATTCTCCAGGTGCGTGATATTTCGCTGTCGTTCAAAGGCGTCAAGGCCATCAACGCGTTGTCTTTCGAGGTGCGGCGCGGTGAGATCTGCGCGTTGATCGGCCCTAACGGCGCCGGTAAAAGCTCGTTGCTCAATGTGCTCAATGGTGTGTATCGCTTCGATGCCGGCGAGATCCTGTTCGAGGCGCAACGCTTGCATCGCATCGACCCGCTGGGCGCTGCACGCAGAGGCATTGGCCGTACGTTCCAGAACAATGCGCTGTTCAAGAAAATGAGCGTGCTGGACAACCTCCTCACCGGCCTGTCGCGGCATATGCGCAGCACCTTCATCGAGCAGGCCCTCGGCTTGCCCCGCGCGCGGCGAGAAGCCGAAGCGTTCCGTGAGCGCGCCCAGGGCATCCTGGACTTCCTGGAGTTGCAAGCCCATCGCGAGGTGCTGGTGGGCAACCTGTCCTATGGCTTGCAAAAGCGCGTGGAACTGGGCCGGGCGTTGATCGCCGGGCCCCGTCTGTTGTTGCTGGATGAGCCCATGGCCGGGATGAACGCCGAGGAAAAACAGGAAATGGCGCGCTTCGTCGCCGACGTGAACCGCGACCTGGGCACCACCGTGGTGTTGATCGAGCACGACATGGGCGTGGTGATGGGCCTGTCCGACCATGTAGTGGTGCTCGACTACGGGCGCAAGGTCGGCGACGGCACACCCGCCGAGGTGCAGGCCAATCCCGAGGTGATTGCGGCCTACCTGGGAGTGACACATTGATGACCTTCTTCTTTGAAACCCTGCTCGGCGGCCTGCTCGCCGGCACCTTGTATTCGCTGGTCGCCATCGGCTTCGTGCTGATCTACAAGGCCAGCGGCGTGTTCAACTTTGCCCAGGGCGCGATGCTGCTGTTTGCCGCGCTGACATTCGTCAGCCTGCATGACCAGGGCGTACCGTTTGCCTTGGCGTTGCTGCTGACGGTGATCGTGATGGTCGTCGGCGCCTTGCTCATCGAACGCCTGGTGCTGCGGCCGCTGGTGAACCGTTCGCAGATCACCCTGTTCATGGCCACCCTGGGCCTTTCGTTCATCATCGAGGGCCTGGCGCAAGGCTTGATGGGCTCGCAGGTGCGCGCGCTGGACCTGGGCATCGACGACGTGCCGCTGTTCGTCGGCCCGCTGATGCTCAGCCAGTTCGACCTGATCGCTGCGGCCACCGCCGTGGTGCTGGTGACGGTGCTCGCGCTGCTGTTCAACAAGACCCGTATCGGTGTGTCGTTGCGCGCGGTGGCGGATGACACCACGGCGGCGCTGTCCATCGGCATCAACCTCAACCGCATCTGGCAGATCGTCTGGGCAGTGGCCGGCATCGTCGGGCTGGTGGCCGGGCTGTTGTGGGGCGCGCGCCAGGGCGTGCAGTTCTCCTTGTCGCTGGTGGTGCTCAAGGCCTTGCCGGTGCTGATCATCGGCGGCTTCACCTCGATTGGCGGGGCGATTGTCGGCGGGCTGATTGTCGGCGCATCGGAGAACCTCGCCGAGGTGTATATCGGCCCGTGGATCGGCGGCGGCATCACGCCGTGGTTTGCCTATGTCGTGGCCCTGGCCTTTTTGTATATCCGTCCCGCCGGCCTGTTTGGCGAGCGCGCCATCGAGCGAGTCTGAAGCCATGTCGACCTCTGTTGCACAACCCACCGCGCCGCTGCTGCTGGTGCCGCGTCGCTTGCCCTGGGGCCTGTTCGCCTGGCTGGCGCTGGCGTTTATCGCGGTACCGCTGTGGGGCAATGATTATTGGCTCAATGCGATTCTGGTGCCCTTCCTGGTGCTGTCGCTGGCCGGGCTGGGCCTGAACCTGCTCACCGGTTACACCGGGCAGACATCGGTCGGCGCGGCGGGCTTCATGGCGGTCGGGGCCTTCGCCACCTACGGTTTTCTGCTGCGCCTGCCGGAGTTGGGCTTGCCGGTGGCGTTGCTCGGCGGCGGGATTATCAGCGCGCTGGTGGGCCTGTTGTTCGGCCTGCCCAGCTCGCGGATCAAGGGCTTTTACCTGATGGTGACGACGTTGGCGGCGCAGTTTTTCCTTGAATGGTTGTTCGTCAAATTCCCCTGGCTCTATAACTACGGCTCTTCCGGGACCATTTCCGCCCCGCAGCTGACGCTGTTCGGCCACGACCTCAATACCCCGTTGGGCCGCTACTGGCTGACCCTGGTCACGGTGCTGCTGTTGACCTGGACCGCCGTCAACCTGGTGCGCAGCCAAGTGGGGCGCAACTGGATGGCGATCCGCGACATGGACACCGCCGCCGCCGTGGTCGGCATCCCGGTGGTGCGCTACAAGCGCCTGGCGTTCGCGGTCAGCTCGTTTTACTTAGGCGTAGCCGGTGCGCTGTGGGCCTTCGCCTACCTGGGCACGGCCAGCGCCAGCAGTTTCGATATCAACCGCTCGTTCCAGATCCTGTTCATCATCATTATCGGTGGCATGGGCAGCATCGCCGGCAACTTCGTGGGCGCGGCCTTTATCAGCTTGCTGCCGATCCTGCTCAGCCACGCCGGGCAGGCGCTGTTCGGCGGCGCGGTGGATGCGGGGCAGTTGCAGAACCTGCAGAAAATCATCTTTGGCGTGTTGATCATCGTGTTCCTGATCAAGGAGCCCGAGGGCCTGATTCGCCTGTTGCACAACCTGCGTGAGCGTCTGCGGCACTGGCCGCTGCGCTTCTAACCCTCCCTCAAGAGAATTTCCATGCGTGCATCCCTGAAACGTTCCCTGGTCGGCAGCGCATTCGCGCTGGCGGCCTTGGCTGGCGCCGTGCCCCAGGCCTGGGCTTCGCCCGACCAGCAATTCATTCCCCTGGCCACCTACCGGGTCGGCGCCTATGCCTCCAGCGGCGTGCAGGTGTGGGCCGGGATGATCGACTACCTGCGCTATATCAATGAAGTCGAAGGCGGCATCAACGGCGTGAAGCTGGTGTGGCAGGAGTGCGAGACCGAATGGACGGCGGAGAAGGGCATCGAGTGCTACGAGCGCTTCAAGAATGGCCTGGACGGCGCGCCGGTCGCGGTGTACCAGCCCAACGGCGCGCCGGCGGCCTACGCCCTCAGCGAACGGGCGGAAGTGGACAAGATCCCGCTGATCACCTTGGGTTACGGGCGCACCGAAGCCACCGATGGCACGGTATTTCCCTACAACTTTCCGGTGATGCTGACCTTCTACAGCGAGGCCTCGACCCTGGTGAACTACATCGCCGAGCGCGAAGGCGGCTTTGACAAACTCAAGGGCAAGAAGATCGCCACGGTCTATCACGACTCGGCCTACGGTCGCGAAACCCTCGGCCCATTGAAGCTGCTTGCCGAAAAGTACGGCTTTGAAAATATCCAGATCCCGGTGGCCGACCCCGGCAACGAGCAGTCGGCGCAGTGGCGTCAGGTCCGCCAGGCCAATCCGGATTGGGTATTCCTGCGCACCTGGGGCGTGTCGACCCCGGTGGCAGTGAAGACGGCGGCGCGCTTCGGCTTCCCGGTCGACCATATCATCGGCGATATCTGGGCCAGTTCCAGCGAAGACGTGTTACCCGCCGGTGTTGCCGCCAAAGGCTACCTGGCGCTTACGCCGTACCCGGCAGGCAGCGACTTCGAGATCCACAAACGCCTCAAGCAATACGTCCTCGACAAGGGCCACAGCGACCTCAAGGACCTGAAAAACTTCGGCAGTGTTTACTACAACTCAGGCCTGGTGAACGCCGCTGTGGCGGTGGAGGCGATCCGCACGGGCCAGGCCCGCTTCGGCAAGCGCCCGCTCAATGGCGAAGAGGGCCGCTGGGGCCTGGAACACCTGAATATCGACGATGCGCGCCTCAAAGACATGGGCTACCTGGGCCTGATGCAGAACCTCAAGCTGTCCTGCCGCGACCACGAGGGCGGCGGCTCGGCGCGGGTGCAGCAGTGGGACGGTGCCAACTGGGCGCTGATCAGCGACTGGATCGCCGCTGACCGTGCGCTGTTGCGTCCGCTGATCGATGAAAAATCCGCTGCGTTCGCCAAGGAAAAACACCTGACGCCACGCACCTGCACCGGGGATGAATAAACCATGAATCAGCCTGCCATCGAGCCAGGGCGCCCGGCGTTGCTGACGGTCGACGACATCGAGGTGATCTATGACGGTGCGATCCTGGCGGTGGCCGGGGTGTCGCTGAGTGTGCCCAAGGGCGCCATCGTTGCGTTGCTCGGCGCCAATGGCGCCGGCAAGAGCACCACCCTCAAGGCCATTTCCGGGTTGGTGCGGGCCGAGCGCGCCGAAGTCAGCCGTGGCCGCATCGAATACGCCGGCCACGACCTGGCAGGCGTAGACCCCAGCCAGCGCGTGCGCCAGGGCATGGTGCATGTGCTGGAAGGCCGCCATGTGTTCGGCCAGCTCACGGTGGAAGACAACCTGCGCAGCGGCGGTTTTGTGCGGCGCTTGAGTCGCAAGGAGCTGGCCAGCGACCTGGAGCGCATCTACACCTGGTTCCCCAGGCTCAAGACCAAGCGCCACACCCGCGCAGGGCTGACCTCCGGGGGCGAGCAGCAGATGGTCGCCATTGGCCGGGCGTTGATGACCCGTCCTGCGTTGGTGCTGCTCGACGAGCCATCGATGGGGTTGGCACCGATGATCGTGCAGGAGATCTTCGCGATCATTGCCCAGCTCAACCGCGACGAGCAGGTGAGCTTTCTGATCGCCGAGCAGAATATCAATGTTGCGCTCACCTATGCGTCCCACGGGTACGTGTTGGATACTGGGCGGGTGGTGTTGAGTGGCAGTGCCGCCGAGCTGTTGGCACGGGGTGATTTGCATGACATTTATCTGGGTAAACGCTAAGGGCGAACGTGCATGAGTGAATCCATCCGCAACGCTGATGTACTGATCGTCGGCGGCGGCCTGAGCGGCACGATGCTGGCGGTGCAGTTGCTGCGCCTGCCAGGCCGGCGGCGCATCCTGGTGATTGAGCCGCGCGCTGAACTGGGGCGGGGCGAGGCCTATAGTGCGGTCGAGCTGGGCCACACCTTGAACGGCAATGCGGCGCGCATGAGTGTCGACCCGGACAATGCCGATGACCTGACCCAATGGCTCACCGCCTACATTGGCGCCGGGGGGTGGCCGGAATCGGCCCAACAGCCCGTGCCCATCAGCGAACTGTTCCCGCCACGGGGGATTTTTGGTCTGTACGCGCAGCAGCGCCTGGCTGAGGCCAAGGCGCTGTCGGCTTCCACGGTCGAGCATGTCCGTGCAGAGGTGGTCGACTTACAGGTTGAGGCTGCCGGCACCTTGGTGTCCCTGGATAACGGCGGACGCCTGCGTGGCACCTTTGCGGTATTGGCCACCGGCATGTTCCCGGCGGCCCGCACGCCGCAGACCGAATCCAGCGGACTGAACGCTGCGGCGCTGGACCCGTGGGACGTACAGGCCATGACCCAGCTCGACCCGCATGCGACCGTGCTGATCATCGGCTCCGGGCTGACCATGGTGGATGCCGTGGTGTCCCTGGAACACGCCGGGCACCGTGGGCCGATCGAGGTGTTCTCGCGCCATGGTCTGTTGCCCCATGTGCGCCGCCAGCCGCCGGGCTGGGACGACTTTCTTGGCGCTGATTACGGGCTGCGCAGCCCTCGGCAACTGGTGCGTGAGGTGCGGCGGCAATGCCACATCGCGCTTGAGCAGGACGTCGATTGGCAGGCGCCGCTGGACACGGTGCGGGTGCACATCGCAAGGCTGTGGAGCCAGGCCAGCGACCGCGAGAAACGCCAGTTCGTGCGGCATGTGCGGCCGTGGTGGGAAAGCCATCACCACCGTTCGCCGCCGTTGAGTGCGCAGTTGGTGGAACGCTTGCATGCAGAAGGACGCCTGCAGATTCACGCGGCGTCGTTCAAGGGGCTGGTGCCTTCGGCCAGCGGTGTGGCGATTCGCCTGCGCCATCGCGGTGAGCAGGCGCTCACCCAGGTACACGGAGCGGCGCTGATCAACTCCAGCGGCATCGAATACGACTGGCGCCGCGTAGCCAGGCCGTTGCCGCAACAACTGCTCAAGCGCGGGTTGATCCAGCCGGGGCCGTTGGCGCTGGGGATTGCGGCGGATGTGTCCGGTGCGGTGCTCGATGCTCAGGGCCAGGTGAGCGGGCGGCTGTTCGCCATGGGCCCGCCATTGCGCGGGATGTGGTGGGAAAGCACGGCGGTCACCGATGTAGCGATCCAGGCCAAAGCACTGGCCTTGAAACTGACCCAAATCTAAATGTGGGAGGGGGCTTGCCCCCGATGAGGGTATATCAGCCACTGCACCTGTGACTGACCCATCGCCATCGGGGGCAAGCCCCCTCCCACATTTGGAACTACATTTATTTTGAGATTTTCACCAGTCCGGGCTTGAGGCCGAACACCTCAACCCCTTGAGCAGTCGATTGCCCGGTCGTCACCTTCACCCGCTCCACCGGTTTATCCATCGCCTCGCGGTATTCCACGGTCATGTCCGCCTGGATCGCCTCGCTCGGCACCACAATCGCCTGCGCATTGTTGTAAGTCACAATGGTCAACCGCGCGCTCATCCCCAGCCGCACCCGCTGCAATTGCTGCGGCGTGAGCCTGGGGATCGACAAGGTCACCGCAAACTGCGCGCTGCCCTGGCTGTCGTTGGCGATCGCCAGGCCGCTGACCACGCTTACCGAACCCGTCAGCCGCTCACCGTCAAACCCATCGCCCATGACTTCCACCGCTTGCCCTTGATGCAGTTGGTTGATGTCCAGTTCAGAGACCTTCGCGACGATTTTCAAACGCTCGATATTGGCCAGGCCGAACAGCACCTGGCCCTGGCTGACCTTGCTGCCGGCTTGTACCGGTGCGTTGTTAGTGCTGCCGCCCTGGGACGAGGTGCTGATGCCGGGCGCGGGCACCACGATGCCGGAGAAGGGCGCCTTGACCTCCTTGCCTTCGAGCAGGGTGTGCAGGGCGTCATATTTGACCGTGGCGTTGGTCAGCTCCATATCGGCGATCTGCCGGTATACGCCCTTGCCCTGCTCCAGCGCCTGTTGCAGTTCACTGCGCGCCGCTGTCAGGTCCAGCTGTTGCTGCTGGGTCTGTTGCTTGAGGTCGTCGAGCTCGTTGCGCGGGATGATGCCGCGCTTGAACAGGTTTTCGCTTTCAGTGAGTTTGCGCTGGGTATTGCCGGCAGTCATTTCTGCGGTGCGCAGGCTGCGCCGGGCCCGGCTGACGGCGGCGCTGCTGTCCCAGTCCTGCATTTCCTGCACGGTGCGCCGGGCCTTGAGCTGGGCCGAAAGGGCTTCGCGCAGTTGCACTTCTAAGGTGGCCGGGTCCATGCGCAACAGCACCTGGCCGGCCTCGACGCGTTGGCCTTGCTCGACCAGGTTGGCCAAGACATTGCCGTCGAACGGCGCGGTGAGCGTAACGGTGGTGTCGGGTTCGATCTTGCCCACCAGGCCGATCTGGTGCACCAGCGGGTCGGGCTTCACCGCCAGCCATTGTTCACGGGTGGCCGGCCCTTCGGCCGGGCTGCGCAGGGCGAGCCCCGCCGCTGCCAGCAGCACGATCAACCCAGCACCCAGCAGGCGTTTGCGATTAATAGTCATTGAGGGCGATTTCCCAGCTTTCCAGGGTCATGCCCAGCGTCAAGTCAAGCTGGGTCTGAGCGTTCAAATAAGCGATCAGCGCATTGAGGCGCGCGTTTTCGGCGTTGCGCAGGTCAGTCTCGAAGCTCAGCACCTGAAAGTTGGTGGAGCGCCCGGCGCTGAGTTTTTCCCGTTCGATCTCGATCTTGCGCCGCGACAGCTCCACGGCGCGCTGGGAGATTTCATATTGGCGCCAACGGGTGCCGAGGTCGCGCACCACGTCGTTGACGTTGCGTTCCAGTTCCTGGCGGGCGTCGGTGATGCGAATTTCCTGGTCCTCGACATTCACCCGCGCGCGTACTTCTGCCTGGCGCGTGCTGATGTCACCGATGGGGATCTGCACCTGTACCCCGGCGTAGCTGTCCCAGGTGCGGTTATTGGTACGGCCGTTATCGTTATCGTAGGCGTCGCGCACCTGATTCGCACCGGCCACCAGGTCCACTTGCCAACGCCCGGAGTCCTTGGCGATCACCAGGTTCAGGTCGGCTTGCTGGCTGCCCAGCAGCGCGGCGAGGTATTCCGGTTGCTGGGTTTGCGCGAGGTTGAACGCCTGGCGCCTGTCTATTTCCATGGGCCTGGCCTCCAGGGCTTCGGTGGCGCGAATCGGCGTGGACAGGTCCAGGGCCAGCAGGCGCAGCAGGGCCAGGCGACTGGTATCCAGTTGGTTCTGCGCTTCTTCGACGCCCAATTGCTGGGTGGCGATGTCGGCTTCGGTCTGCACGATTTCGAACTCGGCCATGCGCCCGGCGCTGATCAATGCCTTGTTCACCTCCAGCAGGGTGTTGGAACGCTTGAGCGCGTCCTGGACGATCACCTGTTGTTCCTGGGCCCGCAGCAGCTCGCGGTAAGTCGCGATGATCTGGCTGATGGTTTGCGCCACGGTAGCCTTGAGGTTGAGACGGTTGGCCTGTTCCGCCAGGCGCGACAGGCGCAACGGCGCCGTGGTGGCGTCCCAGCCGGCGCCGCGCATCAGCGGCTGGATGACGGCCAGGTCAAGGCCGTCGCTGCGGTAACGGCCGGCACGGTCAGCGTTGTTCAATTGCTGGGTCCAGGCCATGCTCAAACGGGTGCCGTATTCGCCGAGCAGGCTGGTGGACGGTGCGAGGTTGGCGTTGCGCGCGCTGTCCTGGGAACCGCGTGTGCCACGGTAATAACTGTTGAGGGTGAGCTTGGGGTTGAACACGTCTTCGGCGACCCGCAGGTCGAACTTCTGCGCGACCCGCTGCAGGTAAGCGCTGCGGATCGCCGGGTTGTTGCGCAGGCCCAGGTACACGGCGTCGCCCAGGGTCAAGGTCGTCACCTGGGCGTTCAGCGATACGCCGCGGTCATAGCCGCTGCGGGTGCTGCTGGGCGCCGAGGGTTTGACCACCACGTCGGCCGCCATGCCAGGCAGGCTGACCAGCGCCAGCAGCAATAGCCCTTTATTCATCGCGCAAGGCCTCCACCGGTTGCAACCGTGAGGCCGAGACCGCCGGGTAGATGCCAAAGAACAGACCCACCAGCAACGTACTGCCGACGCCCAGGGGCAGGGCGGCCACCGCCAGGGAAAATGCCCAGCCCGACAGCCACGCGTAGAACCAGGCGGCGGTCATGCCCAATACCGCGCCGCACAACGCGCCGACGGCGGTCAAGCTGACGGCTTCGAGCAGGAACAGGTTGCGGATATCCCGCTGGCGCGCGCCCAGGGCCATGCGGATGCCGATCTCACGGCGCCGCTCAGATACGTTCATCAGCATCACATTCATCACCCCGACACCGCCGCCCACCAGCGAAATCGCGCCGAGGGCCAACAGCAGATAGGCGAAGGTGCGGCTTTGGCGGGTCATGCCATCGATCATTTGCTGGGGCACGGTGATGTCGACCGTGTGCTCGGTCAATTGCGGTTGCAGCGCGGCGGCGGCGTCCCGCGCCACACGTTCCATGTCTTGTCCAGGCTGGGCGCGGATGATCACATTGTTGATCTGCGGGCTGGCGAGGATACGCCGCATGCCCTCGACGGGAATGAACAGCGATTCATTGGCTTGTACCGGCATCAGCATCGCGCGGGGCTGGTTGTGCAGGATGCCGATGATCAGGAACAGGTAGTCGTTGATGCGCACGCGGTCGCCCAGTTTGAGCGGCTCACCGGGTGCGCCGAGCGCCTGGGCGACCTGGTCACCGATCACCCCATAGGTTTCATTGGCATCGAAGGCGGACAGGAAACGCCCCTCGCGCAGCGCCAGGCGCATAGCGGCGTGCACATCGGGGGTGCTGCCGACGAAGTTGGCATTGGCGCTGCGGCCATGGAACACGATGGGCCCGCTGAACAGGCTGAGCGCGCCGATATGGGCGATGCCCGGCACAGCCTGGCGCACCGGTTCCAGGTCGATCTGGCTGCGCATCGCTACGTTGCTGGTGCCTTTGGGCGGGAACTGGACGACCAGGGTGTCGGTGCCCATGTCCTTGAAAATCATCGCGGCGTCGGTCGCGGCGTTATGGCCGATATTGATCAACGCCACCACCGATGAACTGCCGATCACGATACCCAGCAGGGCCAGCACCGAGCGTTTGCCCAGGGTGCGCAGGCTGATGAACGCTTCATGCAGCAGTTGGCTCAGGCTCTGCTCGACCCGCAGGCTCATCGGCGCTGGTCCTCGTGCACTACGCCGTTGCGCACCCGGATCTTGCGCTCCAGCCGCTCGGCGATCTGCGCGTCGTGGGTGACGATGATCAGCGTTACCTGTTGCTCGCGATTGAGGGTGAGGAGCAGGTCCATGATGTCTTGGGCGGTGCTGCTGTCGAGGTTGCCGGTGGGTTCGTCGGCAAGGATGACCGAGGGCTTGCCGACCAGCGCCCGCGCGATGGCCACGCGCTGGCGTTGACCACCGGAGAGGTCGGCGGGGCGATGGTGGGCGCGCTCGGCCAGGCCGACTTGCTCGAGCATGCGCAAGGCCTGCTCCACCGATTCATGGCGAGATACGCCACGATAACTGAGGGGGAGTGCGACGTTGTCGAGGGCGCTGAGGCGCGGCAGCAGGTTGAAGCTCTGGAACACGAAACCGATCTGCTGGTTACGGATCGCCGCCAGTTCATCCGCCGTGGCGTTGAAAATGTCATGGCCGGCGAAGTGGTACTGGCCACAGTTGGGCAAGTCCAACAGGCCGAGGATATTGAGCAGGGTGCTTTTGCCGGAGCCGGATGCGCCGAGGATGCCGCAGCTGTCACCGCTGGCGATGGACAGGCACACGTCATTCAGAATCGACAGCTGTTGCCCGGCAAGCTGATAGCTTTTGCCGATGCCTTGCAGGGAAATCAAGCTGGGGTGCGCGGGGGTCTCGGTCATCATGACTACGCCTGCAGTCTCGACGGTCTTGGGTGGCCCTGCAAATCTTTGTAACAAGTTTGCGGGGCTGCCGATGCCGTCACCGACTAGTTTAATTTCTTGTTTTTAAAAAATTGTTTGAATAGTAACCGCGTTCAATCCGCTTCGCCAGCTATGGATGTAGAGCGGTTTGCTGCGTTGAGACGACGTTTGCGCAGGCCTCGCGAAGGGTTGAAAATTCGTTGGCGGCCATGAATATTCGCGCATGCAAGGCTTTTGCTCATATGGCACCGTGTCATTACTTGCATTCGAACGAAGGCCCCGGTATAAAAAATCAAATTATTTTTTAAAACAATATTTCCCCCGTGGAACCCTTATGGCCGCGAAGAAGCTCAGCGCTCCAAACATTACCAAGACTCGACTGCTGGATGCGACAGAGGCGCTCTTTATTAAGTACGGATATGACGCGGTTTTATTACGGCAGATTACCGAGCGCGCCCAGGTCAACCTGGCTGCGGTGAACTATCACTTCGGGGACAAGGACTCCCTGATGAAAACCCTGCTGATGCAGCGCCTGGAGCCGCTCAACGAGCAGCGCCTGGAATTGCTGGCGCGTTGCGAGGCCGAATCCGATGGCCCGCTGGACTGCGACACGCTGCTCGGCGTGCTGTTCGCCCCGGCCATGGGCCTGGAACGCAGCGATCCAGCCAGTGGGGAAGGGCGTTCCTTCATCCGTTTTCTCGGTCGGGTGTACAGCGACACCTCGCCGTTTATCCAGGAATACCTCAAGGTGCATTACCAGCCGGTGTTCCAGCGTTTCTTCGAGGCGTTCGCCCTGGCATTGCCGGATTTGCCACGCAATGAACTGGGCGTGCGCCTGCAATTCGCGCTCAAGGCGATTTCCGGGGTAATGGCCGGCACTGAATTGCGCCTGTTGATGAACTCCATGAGCCTCGGGCGCCCGGCGACGGATGCCGAAGTGATGGCCAAGTTGATCACCCTGGTATCGGCGGCCATTCGTGTGCCGCAGCAGAGCGCTGAGGCCGAAACGGCCTTGGCCAAAGTGCTGGAGACCCAGCGGGCGATTCGTGAGCAGGCAACAACGCCTGCCGGCAAGGTTGCGCGCTAGGTCAAATCCAGGGCAAAAAAAAGCCCGCTGGGGCGGCGGGCTTGATATGCAACGTTTGTAACGGATGAGGCTTCACACTACGTCTCGGCTTGTGAATAAAACGTGAAAAATATGTAAGAGAAAGTGTGAATACGTTAATGCGAGCAAATTTACCCAAAGGCCTTCTCTAAATTTTCCAGCGAGGGGCACTTTTCGCCAGCCGCTGGCGCATCTGATCCACGTTATCCGCCAGTTGTACGGTCAACAATCGATAACCATCCAGCGCACTGTATACGGGTGCATCCAGTGTGGTTTGGGTGCCGCTGGCGGTATGGGGGCGTTGCAGACGCTCCGTAACGCCCGATTTCAACGCCCGTGCCATTCCCACCAACTGCACCCGAATCTGCCGATGCTCGGCCTTGAGCATCACGCGCATCCGCGCGGTAGCTTGCTCATCACGCGGGTCCGGTCGGGTATTGCCAAGAATCTCCAGGGTGCTGATGCACATGCGCAGGTGCCGCTGGAGTTTATCCAGCTCGGTCATGGAAATTCGCACTTCCTTGGACACCGACGGCATCAGCGAGCGCAGTTGCAGCATGGCCGCGTTCAAGCGGTTGAGGAGTTTGAGGTGTTCGTCATCGGTGACCGATTGGCCATTGATGATCCGGCTGTAGATCGCTGCACAATCGCGCAAGGCACTGGCCAGGTTGTAGCGCCACGAGTACACCGCGTACAACGGCAGGGCGAAGGAAAACGCCAGGGCCAGCGCGATGCCGATCAGGATGTCGACGGTGCGCCACAACCCATCCGAGATCGGGTTGTCGCCGTGCCCGGCCACGATGAACACCGTGATCGCCGACAGCAGCGCGATATAGCCGCCCTTGCCGATGGCGTGGTAGGAAAAGAACCCACACACCGCCGACATCAATAAGTAGGTGAGCAGCGGCATACCCAGCCAGGCATGTTGCACCACCACCAACAAGCCGACGCTGGCCCCGATCAACGTACCGTAGGCGCGCTCCACGGCTTTCTTGCCGATATTGCCGTGGTGCTGCAACCCGCCGATCACGATCAGCATGGTCACCGACGCCCACTCACCATGGGGCAGGTTGATGCCGGTGGTCAGCAGGATCGTCGCCAGCAAGCCGATGGACACGCGTACCGCGTGGATCAGCTTGGCATGGCGATAGCGGCGGTACGGGTCGAGCACAGGGCGCAGCAGGCGCCGGGCGAGCATAGGCAGGTTCATCGGTAGTAAAGGGGCCTCATCCATCAGGGTAAACTCGGTCAAACAATGTGGGAGGGGGCTTGCCCCCGATGACGGTGTGTCAGCTAACAGACTCTTTACTGATCCACCGCCATCGGGGGCAAGCCCCCTCCCACATTCAGATCGGCGTTGTGCTTAGAAAATGTAGTCGGTGCTGATGAAGCTCGAGTCACGGTTGCGCAGGATATCGCTGAGCAACGCCTTGTTGCTCTCCTGGAACTTGGTCGCGACCAAGGTGCGGATCGAGAACACACGCAGCGCGTCATGTACCGACAACGTGCCCTCGGCCGAGTTCTTGCGCCCGTTGAAGGGGAAGGTGTCCGGCCCGCGTTGGCACTGGGCGTTGATATTGATCCGGCCGACCTGGTTGGCGAAGGTATCCACCAGGCGTCCGACCTCGACGGGGTTGGTACCGAAAATGCTCAACTGCTGGCCGAAATCAGAGTCCAGCACGTAATCGATCACGGTATCCAGGTCACGGTAGGGCACGATCGGCACGACGGGGCCGAATTGTTCTTCATGGTACACGCGCATCTGCGGGCTCACCGGGTATAGCACCGCCGGGTAGAAGAACGACCCACGGCTGCTGCCACCTTCGGCGTTGACAACCTTGGCGCCGTGCCGCTCCGCATCGGCCACCAGTTCGTTGAGATAATCCACCTTGCCCACTTCTGGCAGCGGCGTCAGCGCTACGCCATCGTCCCAAGGCATACCGGGCTTGAGCGTCGCTAGCTTGGCGTTGAACTTCTCGATAAAGCTATCGACCACATCCGCGTGCACAAACAGGATTTTCAACGCGGTGCAGCGTTGGCCGTTGAACGACAGCGAGCCGGTGAGCGCTTCGCTGACCGCGTTATCAAGGTCGACCTCGGGCAGCACGATGCCGGGGTTTTTCGCATCCAGGCCCAATGCGGCGCGCAGGCGGTGGGGTTTTGGATGCAGTTTTTTCAGGTCGCTGGCGGCTTTGTTGGTGCCGATGAAGGCAAAGATATCGATCTTGCCACTGGCCATCAGCGCGCTGACGGTTTCGCGGCCGCTGCCGTAGATCACGTTGATCACCCCGGCCGGGAAGCTGTCGCGGAACGCTTCCAGCAACGGGCGGATCAACAGCACGCCGAGCTTGGCCGGCTTGAACACCACGGTATTGCCCATGATCAGCGCCGGGATCAGCGTGGTGAAGGTCTCGTTGAGCGGGTAGTTATAAGGCCCCATGCACAGCGCCACGCCCAGCGGTACGCGGCGGATTTGCCCCAGGGTGTCCTGTTCCAGTTCGAAGCGGCTGCTGCGCCGGTCGAGTTCCTTGAGGGCGTTGATGGTGTCGGTGATGTAGTCACAGGTGCGGTCGAACTCTTTCTGCGAGTCCTTGAGGTTCTTGCCGATCTCCCACATCAGCAGCTTGACCACCGCGTCGCGCTGTTCGCGCATGCGCCGCAGGAAGGCTTCCACATGCTGGATGCGCTCGGCCACGCGCAAAGTCGGCCATTCACCCTGGCCCCGGTCGTACGCGCGCACGGCTGCGTCGAGGGCGGTGAGGGCGGTCTCGGCGTCCAGAAGCGGGGTACTGCCGATGTGCACGCGTTCATCGCCAAGTTGCACCGGGCTTTGGATGCGCGCCAACGGGCCATTCCACACCCGCAACTGGCCGTCGACCAGGTAATCACGCTGTTCAATCGGCGCGCCCAGGCGAAATGGCTCGGGAATGTCGGCGGTGGAGGCGGGAAACAACTGGGCGAGCAGGTTACTGGTGGTCATGGCGCTACCCCTGGAATAGTTGCAAAACATGACTAGAGAGTCACCCATACCAGGGCTCTATGGCAAGGCTTGCGCGCTTTCCCCTGCGCATTCCGGGTGCTTCGGGATAAACTGCGCGGCTTTCTTGAAGGAGTTCACATGAGTCAGTACCAGCCGGGCATTCTTGCCGCACCGGTGCCGTTGCAGGCACGCCATCTGTTTTTTGCCATTGAGTCACCACAGGCCTTGCCCGCTGCGCTGGACGCACTGGTGCAGTTGACGGATTCCGCGGCGGTGGTCGGTTTCGGTGAGCCGCTGGTAAACGCATTGGGTGCACGCGTCGAAGGCTTGCGTAGCTTCCCGGCCCTCAGCGGCCCCGGCGCGCATAACCCCTCCACCCAGCAGGCCCTGTGGGTATGGCTGCATGGCGTGGACCGGGGTGAGTTGTTGCTGCGCAGTCGCGCGTTCGAAAAAGCCCTGGCGCCGGCGTTGCGCCTGGTACAAATGACCGAAGGCTTTCGCTACAAGACCGGTTTCGACCTGACCGACTACGAAGACGGCACCGAAAACCCTCACGACGACGCGGCCGTTGAAGCGGCCCTGACGGACAGCGGCGCCAGCTTCGCCGCTATCCAGCAATGGCAGCACGACCTCGACGGTTTCGCTGCGCTGCCTGCCCAGGAGCGCGACCACATCATCGGCCGCCGCCATGGTGACAACGAAGAGCTCGACGACGCCCCCCAATTTGCCCACACCAAGCGCACCGCCCAGGAAAGCTTCACCCCGGAGGCCTTCGTGGTGCGTCGTTCGATGCCATGGGCCGAGAACGGCCAGGCGGGGCTGATGTTTCTCGCGTTCGGGCATTCCTTCGATGCATTCGAAGCGCAACTGCGCCGCATGAGTGGCCTGGAAGACGGGATTGTCGATGGCTTGTATCGCATCAGCACACCGTTGACCGGTGGCTACTACTGGTGCCCGCCGTTGAAACAGGGGCATTTGGACCTGAGCGCGATTACCCCGGCTACGCCGATCCACAGGTGACAGCTTGCCCCCTGAAGCCTTGGAACTGACCGATGGTCGCTGGCCACAGAACAGCGACCTCGGCAAACTTCCAGGAGCACTTAACCATGCTGATCTCAAGCATTTCCGTGTCGCACGCCGCGCCGGCACGTCCGTCCCCCAACCAGTATTCGAAGATGTCGGATTCGGATCTGGCCAAGGCGTTTGGTGACAACTTCCAGGCGTTCAAACACCCGACCACTGCGAATGCAACCACGGACAAAATCCGTGAAGTGGCGGGACGTTCGCTGACGGGCGACGCGCAAAAAGACAATGAAACCCAACTGGCCCGCGAAGTACTCAAACGTGACAACGTCCTGAAGGCGCTGGATTCAGTGGATGACAACGGCAAGCGCGACGGCGTGATTGGCCCTTGGAATCCGCAGATGGCGGCTGATCAGTTAGCCTGTAATCGCTGCATGAGCCCGTCCGTTACCACCGTCCAGATCACCTATTGATCCGGGCCAGGCCTGGCCTCGGCGAACATGAAAAAATTGACAGCCACGCCAATGACCGCTGAAAAAAATCTGCACTGGCCGTAATCTAACCGCCCTTGCCACCCGTGCGGATCGTTCATGTCTTCTGTTGCCGATGGGCTGCCCCTCAACAAACGCTTGCCGGCCGTGATTGCCCTGTCCTTGGGGATCGGCATGGCGACCCTCGACACCGCCATCGTCAATACCGCCTTGCCGACGCTGGCGGAGGGTATTGGCACTGACTCGGCTTCGGTGATCTGGGTGGTCAACGCCTACCAGTTGGCGATTGTCGCGACGGTGCTGCCGTTCGCGGCGCTGAGCGATGTACTGGGGCATCGCCGCGTGTACCTGGGCGGGTTGCTGCTGTTCATTGTTTCGTCGTTGTTGTGCGGGCTGGCCGATTCGCTGCTGACCCTGACCGCCGCGCGGGTGGCGCAAGGCCTGGGGGCGGCGGCGCTGATGAGCGTCAACACCGCGTTGCTGCGGCATATCTACCCCGCAAACATGCTCGGGCGTGGCCTGGGCTATAACTCGCTGGTGGTGGGACTGGCGTTCACCTTGGGTCCCACCGCGGCGTCGGCGATCCTTTCGGTCGCCACCTGGCACTGGCTGTACCTGATCAATGTGCCGTTGGGGCTGCTGGCCCTCGGCCTGGGCCTGCGTTCGTTACCCGTGCTGCCAATCATGGGTCACGCTTTCGACCGCTTGGCGGCGCTGTTGTGCGCAGGCTTGTTCGCTTTGCTGGTCTTGGGACTGGGCGCCGCCGTGCATGGCGCACAGGGCGCGCTGACCCTGGGGCTGATCGCGCTGGCGCTGGTGTTCGGCGCGTTGCTGCTGCGCCGCGAGGCCGGGCACCCGGCGCCGATGCTGGCGGTGGATTTGTTCAAGCGCCCGGTGTTTGCATTGTCTTCGTTGACGGCGATCTGTGCCTTCAGTGCCCAGGGGCTGGCGTTTGTGGCGCTGCCGTTTCTGTTGCAAACGACGCTGGGCCACAGCCAAGTGGAAACTGGTTTTCTGATGACACCGTGGCCGGCCGTGGTGGCGGTCATGGCTTTGATCGCAGGGCGCCTGGCCGATCGTGTGTCACTGGGCCTGCTGTGTGGCATTGGTTTGTTGATGCTCAGCGTCGGCATGGCCGCGCTGGCCACCTTGGGCACTGACGCCTCGGCCTTCGAGATCGGCTGGCGCATGGCCCTCTGCGGCGCCGGTTTCGGCTTTTTCCAGTCGCCCAACCTCAAGGCCTTGATGACCAGCGCACCGTTGGCTCGCAGCGGCGGGGCCAGTGGCATCGTAGCGATCTCGCGGCTGCTGGGGCAGACGTTGGGCGCATCGTTGGTAGCGTTGTGTTTTCATCTGTTCGTGGACAGTGGCCCGCAATACGCGCTGTGGCTGGGGTGCGTGTTCGCGCTGGCCGGGGCCGTGGCCAGCGGCCTGCGTTTATTGCCCTATAAACGCACGGATCAGCCTTTATAGCTGTAGCCAAGCGGGATCGAGGCGGGTTTGTTCGGTATCGATGCCCAGTGCCTGCATTTTCGCCGCATGCGCGTCGATCTCACCGGCCAGTTGCGCCTGGGCGCTGGAGTTGGCATCCAGGGCATGCATCTGCGTCAGCCCCAGGTGGTAGAAGCGCAGCAGCTTGATCGCGCTGGGGTCATTGGCCTGGACCCGTTCGCTGACCTTATGCATCACATTGGTCACGCTCATCAGGCTGCGCTTGAGCTGCCAGCCGTATACCGCCGGCGCCAACCACGCCTGGTTCCAGAACGGGCCGCGCACCAGGGCGACAGTGATCAACACTCCGGCAAACACCCCGCCGACATTGAAGCGTAAGTTATCACCGCCCGGTTCACCGAACAGCATCACCGCCAGGCTCGACAGCAACATCGCCAGGGCCAGGAACACCACAGCGACGATCAGCGTGCTGCGGCGGGTCTGCTGCCGGTAGACAGCGGGGTCACAGGGTTTGAGTTCGAACATCGGGTCGGGCCTCCAGCACGGGAGGGCATCTTCTCATGCTTGAAGCAATCAAGTTGAACGATGGCCACAGGGGGTTCCTCTAAATCCGTGAAGTCCCCATGAGGTAAGTCATCATGTCCGAACACAAGCAACCGCCACCTGGCACGCCTGATCCTGATCGAACGCCCGGTGAAGAGGAGCGCGATAACGATGCACTGCGCCCCAATGATCCGGCGGAGCGTCAAGACAACGACGACGTGGAGCGGGTCGAACACGACCTGGAAACCCTTCACGACAAAGCCCGCCCGTTGTAAGCAAGGAGGTCTTCATGAGTAATCCCCCGAACGGCCCGCGTTCCGACGAACACGCCAGCGGTAACGATGAGTTGGGTTTCGACCCTGACTCGCCTGACCTGGCTGACCCGCAGGTCGACCCCGTCGGCCCGGCCATCGCGCCGCTGGACAAGCAAAAAGAGCAGCCGGAAAAAAAGCCGCCCTACGATCCGCTGGGCGACTTGAAGAAGTGAACCAAGCCCCGCAATTTGCGGGGCTTTGTTTATTTGGAGGGGCTTATTTTGGAGGGTTCCAGCTCACGTCAGTGATGCCGTACTTTTCAGCCCAGGGCCGGGTGGTTTTCTTCACCTGTTCGTGCCCCACGCGGCCGATGCGGCTGACGTGCGCGATGTCGGCATCGACGGCCGCCCAATGCCAGGCTTCGGTGCTGTTCATCACCTCGGCGCGTACCACGAAAGACTTGGGTTTACCGTGCAGTTGATAGTGGATGGTGTAGATCTTAGCGGTACTCATGTTGCCTCCCTGTCTTGTTATAGATGGATAGGTAGGCGCGCGGAAAGGTTCATTCAAAATCACAATTCGCAGCGGCACTTGCGCGTGGACTTGAACACTGGCTCCTGGCCGATAGCGAAGAGTATTGACCTAGAGCCTTCGCTGAACCGTTTTTTGTCCATTTTGGTGCAAATCCGTTCGAACTTTTTGCAACCGCCAAGGTTCGAACCGATTCCTGAATACTTTGCCCACTCAAAAATGGAGATGTAAACGATGTCCAAACTATTCGGAAAATTTCTCAAGAACACCTCGTTGCTGGCCCTGGTGGCCGCGCCAACCGTGGTGTTCGCTGCGCCGTCCACCGACCCGATTTCCACCTTCGGGATTCTCGGCAGCTATAACGACTTCAAACTCGAAGGCGGTAGCGACAGCGACAAGGAGCACATGCCCGAAGCGGGCCTGTTCTACAACTTCGGCAACAAGCTCACCGCTGAATCCGGCTTTATCTACCAGGCCGGTATCGAAGCCAAGTACGGTGAGAAAAGCGACAACAAACTCAAGGAAGGCCAGGCCGACCTCGACCTCGGCTGGCGTGCCGCGCTGGATGCGCGCAACTTTGTCGATGTGATCGTCGGCGGTGGCTACACCTGGACCCGTTATGAGCCGGACACCAATGGCTACGACATGAAGCTCACCAACAAGTCGCCGTTCGCCAAGGCAGCCCTGGGCTACAACCACCAGTTCGATGACATGACCCTGCGCGTTGAAGCCGGCGCCCGTCATACCATCGATGGTCGCGCCAAACTCAAGGTGGATGGCGTCGGCAGCGACAGCGTGGACCTCAAGGACCGCACCAACCCATACGCCGAAGTGAGCCTGCTGATGAACCAGAAGGGCGATCTGCCGGTGATGGCGGGCCTTTACTACACCCGCACCGAGTATAAGCTCGATGACGACTCCTATGTCGCTGACAACACCAAGCTCAAGCGTGATGAGTATGGTTTGAAGGTCGGTATCGCGTTCTGACGTTATTGCACTATAAAAACGCCCCGAACATTCGGGGCGTTTTTTTTGCAGCTGTTTCAGATCAGCCCAGTTGATCGTTCCCCCGCTCCGCGTGGGAATGCATCCCGGGACGCTCCGCGTCACCCTTGCGCAAGTGCCGGATCTTGCGCTTAAAGCAGGACGCGGAGCGTCCCGGGTGGCATTCCCACGCAGAGCGTGGGAACGATCATAAAAACGCTCCGATATGGGTCGGGGCGTTTTTTTGCCCGTGGCCGTTAGCTCAGAGTATCCCTCCCTGTATTGAGTCAAACAGTTCTGTAGCGAAGCCCTAATGCCAGTCGGTTAAGCGTACACCGCCGTCTGTAGGAGCGAGCTTGCTCGCGAAAAGCGTCAACGATAACGCGTGCTTTCTGAATGAACGCGGTGGCTGTGAGTTTTTCGCGAGCAAGGGCTAGCCTCGCTCCTACAAAAAGCCTTAACTGACTGGCATTAGCAGGGCAAGCCCACTCCCCCTAGGGGAGTGCATTCCAAATGTGGAGTGGGCTTGCCCGCGAAGGCGATAGTGGTTGCACTGCATCTCTAATGTGTTCCCCCCTGAAACGCAAAAACGGCGCCCGAAGGCGCCGTTCTGTTTACTGCATCAACCTAAGCGATCAAACCCCCAGCACCGCATGCTGCACCAACGTCAGCAACGGTTGCGGGTACACGCCCAGGAAGAAGGCGAGCAGGGCGATGGCCAGCAGCATCACGCCGCCTGCCTTCTGTTCCCAATGCAGCTCGGCATCCACACGGCGCAGGTTCGGCTCGATCAGGTACAGAGTGACCATCACGCGCAGGTAGTAGAACACGCCGATGGCGCTGCCCAGGACCAGGGATGCGACCAGCCACCACTGGTGGGCCTCGACGCCGGTGGCGACGATGTAGAACTTGCCGATAAAGCCGGCAGTCAGCGGGATACCCGCCAGGGACAGCATCATCACGGTGAGTACGGCGGTCAGGTACGGACGGCGCCAGAACAGGCCGCGGTATTCGTACAGGGCGTCGGCATCACGGCCTTTGTATGGCGAGGACATCAGCGTAATCACCCCGAATGCACCAAGGCTGGTGATCACGTAGGTGACCAGGTACACGCCGATGGCCTCCACGGCCAGGCCTTTGCTCGCCACCAGGGCGATCAGCAGGTAGCCGAAGTGAGCGATGGACGAGTAACCCAGCAGACGCTTGAGGTTGTTCTGGGTCAGCGCCAGCAGGTTGCCGAACAGGATCGACGCGATGGCAATCACAGTCAGTACATTGCTCAGCACGCCGGTATTGGCGGCAGGCGAGATCTGGAACAGACGCACCATCACCGCAAACACCGCCACTTTCGACGCAGTGGCCAGGAACGCGGCCACAGGCGCCGGGGCGCCTTCGTACACGTCCGGGGTCCACAGGTGGAACGGCACCAAGGAGAGCTTGAACGCCAGGCCGATCAGCATCATCGCCAGGCCCAGTTGGGCAATCGGCGCCGGGCTGTTGGTGGCGGCCAGGGCGTGGCCGATACCGGTGAAGCTCAAGCTGCCGGCTTCGGCGTAGAGCAGCGCCATGCCGAACAACAGGAACGCGGAACCGGCGGCCGACAGCACCATGTACTTGATGCCGGCTTCCAGGGAGCGCTTGTTGAAGAAGGCGTAGGCCACCAGGCCGTAGGTCGGGATCGACAGCAGTTCCAGGCCGATGAACAAGCCGGCCAGGTGCTGCGCGCTGACCAGCACGATACCGCCGGCCGCAGCCAGCAGGATCAGCAGGTACAGCTCTTCCTTGTTGCCTGGGTAGCCGGTGCCGCCTTCGCCGAGGTAGGCGTGGGCGAGGGTGACGCAGGCCAGGGTCGCGACCAGGATCAGCGCGATATACAGCAGCGCGAAGTCATCGACCATCATCAATGGCGTGACCGCCAGTGGTGCGACCTTTAGGGCCGGGATGATCGACAGCAGGGCCAGGTTCAACCCGGCGCAGGACAGCAGGAACGTTTGCGAATGATTGCGGCGCCAGGCGATCGCCAGCATCACCACCACGATGGTGAGGCTGGTGATCAGCAGCGGCGCAAGCGCGATAAAGTGTTGGATCGTGAATTCCATAGCGCTCTTACCGGGCCGAAGCGAGTTGAGAGAAGGCGGTGCCGAACCACTGCTGCACGCCATGCATCGTTGCGGCAGAAGTGTCCAGGAACGGCTGTGGGTATACGCCGATGTAGATCAGCAGTACCGCCAGGCCGAGCACCATGATCAGTTCGCGCGCATCCATCCCTTGCAGGACGGTGTCGGACTTGGCCGGGCCGAAGTAGGCGCGGTGGATCATGATCAGCGAGTAGACCGAACCGAACACCAGGCCGGAGGTAGCAATGGCGCTGATCCACGGCGTCTGCACGAAGGCACCCATCAGGATCAGGAACTCGCCGATGAAGTTGCCGGTACCCGGCAAGCCCAGCGATGCGGCGGCGAAGAACAGGCTGATTGCCGGCAGGTACGCGATGCGCGACCACACCCCACCCATTTCACGCATGTCACGGGTGTGCAGGCGCTCATACAACTGGCCACTCAGGATAAAGAGTGCAGCGGCCGAGACACCGTGGGCCAACATCTGGATCACCGCGCCCTGCAGCGCCAGTTGGCTGCCGGAGTAGATGCCGATCAGTACGAAACCCATGTGGGAAACGGACGAGAAGGCGATCAGGCGCTTGATGTCGGTTTGCGCGAAGGCCAGGAACGCACCGTAGAAGATCCCGATCAGACCCAGGGTCATGGCGATCGGCGCGAACTCGGCCGAGGCATTCGGGAACAGCGGCAGGGCGAAACGCAGCAGGCCGTAGGCAGCGGTTTTCAGCAGGATACCGGCCAGGTCCACGGAGCCGGCGGTCGGCGCCTGGGCGTGGGCGTCAGGCAACCAGGAGTGAAACGGCACCACCGGCAGCTTCACCGCGAAGGCGATGAAGAAGCCCAGCATCAGCACGTACTCGGTGGTCAGGGACATCTTGGTTTTCAACAGGTCGGCGTAGTTGAAGGTAATCACGCCGGTGTTGTTGAAGTTGACCAGTACCAGGCCCAGGATCGCCACCAACATGATCAGGCCGGAAGCCTGGGTGAAGATGAAGAACTTGGTCGCCGCGTAGATCCGGGTTTTCTTGCCGTCCGAAGAACTGTGACCCCAGAGCGCGATGAGGAAGTACATCGGCACCAGCATCATTTCCCAGAAGAAGAAGAACATGAACAGGTCCAGCGCCAGGAACACGCCGACAACGCCGCCCAGGATCCACATCAGGTTCAGGTGGAAGAAGCCCACGTGACGCTGGATTTCTTTCCAGGAGCAGAGTACCGAGAGGATACCCAGCAGGCCGGTCAGCAGGATCATCAACAGCGACAGGCCGTCGAGGGCCAAGTGCACGTTGATGCCGAAGCGCTGGATCCACACGTGCTTGAATTCAAGCGCGAAGGTCGGATCGACACCCGGAGCGGGGGCGAATGAATAGTCGCCATGGGCCCACAGCCAGAGGCCGAGCGCGAGTTCCAGGGACATGGTCAGCAACGCAATCCAGCGGGGGAGGGTGGCGCCGAAGCGTTCACCCATCCAGCAGAGCAGGCCGCCGATAAAGGGGATCAGGATTAGCCAGGGCAGAATCATGACGGGCTCGTTTCCTTTCGCAAGTTCGCAAAGTACGCAGTGCACTTAAACATAGTCAGACCGCCACCACGACGATGGCGCCGATCACCAGCACGGCACCCACTGCCATGGACGCCGCATACCAACGCAATTGGCCGGTCTCGCTGCGGCTCAGGGCGGTGTGACCGGCCTTGGCGGCGCGCGGGATCAAACCGATGGTCTGGTCGAGCGGGTCTTTGCGCAGCACGTGGCTGATCGCAAGGTAAGGTTTGACGAACAGTTTGTCGTAGATCCAATCGAAGCCCCAGGCAGCGAACCACCAGGCCGACAGGAAGCGGCCGATACCGCTGTTGGCCACGGCGCTGACGAAGCGACGCTTGCCGAGGAACAACAGGGCCGCCAGCAGGATACCGGCGATGGCAATGGCGCCGGAGGCGATTTCCAGGCTGTGCTTGGCTTCGCCGCCGGCATGGCCGACGCTTTCCGGCAGTACACCGGCCAGTGGCGGAGTGATCAGGGCGCCGATGAAGGTCGACAGGATGATCAGCACCGACAGTGGCAACCAGTGGGAGATGCCGTGGCCTGCGTGCGCTTCGGTCTTGGCTTCACCGTGGAAGGTGATGAAGATCAGGCGGAAGGTGTACAGCGAGGTCATGAACGCACCCACCAGGCCTGCGTACAGCAGGTTCTGGTTACCGCTGGCAAAGGCTTCCCAGAGGATCTCGTCTTTGGAGTAGAAACCGGCGGTCACCAGCGGCAGGGCGGCGAGCGCGGCTCCGCCGACGATGAAGCTGGCGTAGGCCAACGGCAGTTTCTTCCACAGGCCACCCA
Organism: Pseudomonas sp. R11-23-07; assembly: GCF_003852295.1. NCBI lineage: Bacteria > Pseudomonadati > Pseudomonadota > Gammaproteobacteria > Pseudomonadales > Pseudomonadaceae > Pseudomonas > Pseudomonas sp. R11-23-07. The sequence goes on along the minus strand of NZ_CP027761.1, from coordinate 3,317,581 downwards.
TCTTGAAGATGTTCTGCTCGTGGTGGCAGGCCACGATCACCGCACCGGAAGCAAGGAACAGCAGGGCCTTGAAGAAGGCGTGGGTCATCAGGTGGAAGATCGCCGCGTCCCAGGCGCCGACGCCCAGGGCCAGGAACATGTAGCCGATCTGGCTCATGGTCGAGTAGGCGAGGATGCGCTTGATGTCGGTCTGCACCAGCGCGGCGAAGCCGGCCAGCACCAGGGTCACGCCACCGACGATGCCTACCAGATGCAGGATGTCCGGCGCCAGGGTGAACAGGCCGTGGGTACGCGCGATCAGGTAGACGCCGGCGGTCACCATGGTCGCGGCGTGGATCAATGCCGATACCGGGGTAGGACCGGCCATCGCGTCCGCCAACCAGGTTTGCAGTGGCAGTTGCGCGGATTTACCCACGGCGCCGCCCAGCAGCATCAGGGTGGCCAGGGTGATCCAGAAATCGCCGACCTGGAATTTCTGCGGTGCCAGCACCAGCAGTTCCTGGATGTTCAGCGTGCCCACCTGTTGGAACAGGATGAACAGGCCGATGGCCATGAACACATCGCCGATGCGGGTGACGATGAAGGCCTTGAGTGCCGCGTTACCGTTGTTGCGGTTGCTGTAGTAGAAACCGATCAACAGGTACGAGCACAGGCCCACGCCTTCCCAGCCGAAGTACAGGAACAACAGGTTATCGCCGAGCACCAGGAACAGCATGCTGGCGATGAACAGGTTGGTGTACGAGAAAAAGCGCGAGTAGCCCGCTTCACCGCGCATGTACCAGGACGCGAACAGGTGGATCAGAAAGCCTACACCCACCACCACGCCGAGCATGGTGATCGACAGGCCGTCGACGTAGAGGGCGAAGTTGGGCTTGAAGCCTTCCACCGACATCCACTGCCACAGCACCAGGGTGTAATGACCGCCTTCCGGCGGCGCCACGTTGAATTGCCAGATGACGTAGGCCGCCACGATGGCCGACAGGCCGATCGAGCCGACGCCGATCAGGGCCGAGAGGTTTTCCGACCAGCGTCCGCGAGAGAACGACAGCAGCAGGAAACCGATCAGGGGAAATACGAAAGTCAGAAAGATCATGTTCATCCGCGCATCTCACTGGCAGCGTCGATATCAAGCGTGTGGAAGCGACGATACAGTTGCAGCAGGATCGCCAGGCCGATACTGGCCTCGGCGGCTGCCAGGCTGATCACCAGGATGAACATGACTTGTCCATCCGGCTGGCCCCAACGCGCACCCGCCACGATGAACGCCAGTGCGGCAGCGTTCATCATGATTTCCAGGCTCATCAACACGAACAGAATGTTACGGCGAACCATCAGGCCGACCAGGCCAAGGCAGAACAGGATGCCGGCGACCGCCAGACCATGCTCCAAAGGGATAGCAGGCATCGTCATTGCTCCTTGGCTTCGTTGCGGCCCAAGTGGAAGGCGGTGATGGCTGCGGCGAGCAGCAGCATCGACGCCAGTTCGACCACCAGCAGGTATGGGCCGAACAGGCTGACGCCCACGGCTTTCGCGTCTACGGTGGTGTGGCCGATGGCCTGGCCGCTCTGGTGAGCGAACAGCACATACAGCAGTTCACCCAGCAGCAGCGCTGCCAGCACGACCGGGCCGAGCCAGATGCCGGGCTTGAGCCAGACGCGTTCCTGGGCGACCGAGGCCGGCCCGAGGTTGAGCATCATCACCACAAACACGAACAGCACCATGATGGCGCCGGCGTAGGCGATCACTTCCAGCACACCGGCGAACGGTGCGCCGAGGGCGAAAAAGGTCATGGCCACGGCGATCAGCGAAATGATCAGGTAGAGCAGGGCGTGCACGGGGTTGGTGTTGGTGATCACGCGAAGCGTGGACACCACTGCAATACCCGATGCGAAATAGAAAGCGAATTCCATCTTTCTTCCTTAAGGCAGCAAGCTCTTCACGTTGATCGGCTCGGCTTCGTTTTGTGCGGCGCCCTTGGGCTTACCGGCAACGGCCATACCTGCAACACGATAGAAGTTGTAATCAGGGTTTTTACCGGGACCGGAAATCAAAAGATCTTCTTTCTCGTACACCAGGTCCTGACGTTTGAACTCGGCCATCTCGAAATCCGGTGTGAGCTGGATCGCGGTGGTCGGGCAAGCTTCCTCGCAGAGGCCGCAGAAAATGCAGCGCGAGAAGTTGATGCGGAAGAAGTCCGGGTACCAGCGACCGTCTTCGGTTTCAGCTTTCTGCAGGGAGATACAACCCACCGGGCACGCCACGGCGCACAGGTTGCAGGCGACGCAACGCTCTTCGCCATCGGGATCGCGGGTGAGCACGATGCGGCCGCGATAGCGCGGCGGCAGGTATACCGCTTCTTCCGGGTATTGCAGGGTGTCGCGTTTGCGAAAGCCGTGACCGAACACCATCACCAGGCTTCGCAATTGGGTACCGGTACCCTTAACGATGTCGCCAATATATTTGAACATGGGTCAAATCCTCACTGAACCGCGGCTGCTGGCGTGTTCAACAACACGACGGCGGCCGTCACCAGCAAATTGATCAGGGTCAGCGGCAGGCAGAATCTCCAGCTGAAATCCATCACCTGGTCATAGCGCGGGCGCGGAATCGAGGCGCGCAGCAGGATGAACAGCATGATGAAGAACGCGGTCTTCAAGAAGAACCAGAAGAAGGCCAACTGCGGCAGGATGCCGAACGGACCGTGCCAGCCGCCGAAGAACAGCGTGACCAGCAGGGCCGAGATCAAGATGATGCCGATGTACTCACCGACGAAGAACATGCCCCATTTCATGCCGGCATATTCAATGTGGTAACCGTCGGCCAGTTCCTGTTCCGCTTCCGGCTGGTCGAAGGGGTGACGGTGAGTCACAGCCACGCCGGCGATGAAGAAGGTGCAGAAGCCAAAGAACTGCGGAATGATGAACCACAGGTTCTGGGCCTGGTACTCGACGATATCGCGCATGTTGAACGAGCCAACCTGCACCACGATGCCCATCAGCGCCAACCCCATGAACACTTCATAGGAGACGGTCTGCGCCGAGGCACGCAAGCTGCCCAGCAGGGCGAACTTGTTGTTGCTCGACCAACCGGCGAACAGCACCGCGTACACCGACAGGCCAGCCATGGCGAAGAAGAACAGCAGGCCGATGTTCAGGTCCGCCACGCCCCAGGTCGGGGTGATCGGGATGATCGCAAAGGCGATCAGCAAGGCGCTCATGGCCACCACCGGCGCCAGTGTGAAGATCACCTTGTCGGCAAACGGCGGGGTCCAGTCTTCCTTGAAGAACATCTTCAGCATGTCGGCGGCGATCTGGAACATGCCGAACGGGCCAACGCGGTTCGGACCGTAACGGTCCTGCCACCAGCCCAGCAGGCGACGTTCGACGAAGCTGAGCAGAGCGCCCGCGACGACCACGGCCAACAGGATCACGATGGCCTTGACGACCGAGATGATCACGTCGATCACTTCAGGGGTGAACCAGGTCATTGCGCTGCCTCCTGCAGACCGTCAACGGTTTGGCCAAAGATCGCTGGAGGAATACCGGCGATGCCTTTAGGCAGTGCAACCAGGCCGGCACCCAGCTCTTCGTTGATGCGCAGCGGCAGACGCAAGGTCTGGCCGGCCACGTTCAGGCTGAGCAGGGCACCGTCGTTGACGCCCAGGCGGTCGGCTTCGGATTTGGCCAGGGCCACGTAGGCGGTTGGAATGCGTTCTTGAACCGGCGCGGCCTTGGAAGAAGTCTCTTCGCTGCCGAACAGGTGGAAGAACGGCACCACCTGCCAGGTGCCTGGCGCCGGGTTGAACGGGCGCGGTACGGCAGCGAACCAGTTCAGCGAGTCACCGGTGCTTTCGATCAGGCGGGTGCCTGGGTCGCCAGCACGGATATGCCCACCGACTTCGTCCTGGAACTTGTTCCAGGCCTGCGGCGAGTTCCAGCCCGGCGACCAGGCGAACGGCACCTGCTGACGCGGTTCGGCCGAACCCGAATAACCTTCCATGGAGAAGGCGAACGCGGTGTCGATGTCTTGCGGGGTCCGCGGTTCATGCACGCTGATGTCGGCGCGCATGGCGGTACGACCGGAGTAACGCAGCGGTTCACGGGCCAGTTTCAGGCCCTTGATGCGGAACGAAGCAGACGGGGCAGCATCGACAATCCGCGCCAGCTGCGGTGCGCTTGCAGCGGTAGCGGCGGTGACGTGGTCGAGCTGGGTCCAGTCTATCGGCTGGTTCAGCAGGGTCGCGCGCAGGGCATGCAGCCAGCGCCAGCCTTCGTGAACCAGGATGCTGGCGTCCATGTACTTGGGATCGAACACCTGGAAGAAGCGCTGGGCGCGGCCTTCCTGGCTGACCAGGGTACCGTCGCCTTCAGCGAAGGTGGCAGCTGGCAGCACCAGGTCGGCACGCTCGCTGGTGGCGGTTTTCTGGTGGTCGGCCACGATCAGCACCTTGGCGGCGTTGAGCGCAGCGTCAACCTTGGCCGCATCGGTGCGGGTGTACAGGTCGTTTTCCAGCACCACGATGGCGTCGGCGTTGCCGTCGGTCACCGCTTGCAGAGCGGCGTCCAAGGACTCGCCACCGAGCATGGCCAGGCCGAGGCTGTTGGCTTCCGGTACCACCAGGCTGATCGAGCCGTTCTTGTCGCGCAGCTTCAAGGCCTTGGCGATGTTGGCGGCGGCTTCGATCAGCGCCTTGGAACCCAGCGAGGTGCCGGCGATGATCAGCGGACGCTTGGCCGCCAGCAGGGCGTCGGCGATACGCTTGGCCAGTGCCACGGCTTCAGCGTCCAGGCCGTCGACGGCAGGCGCGCTGGCGTCAAGGGCGTGGGCCACGGCGAAACCGATGCGCGCCAGGTCGTCCGGTGCGGCGTGGACGCATTCTTCGGCGATGTCGTCGAGCTTGGTTTCAGCCAGGGAGGCGATAAACAGCGGGTTCAGCGCGTGCTGGCCGATGTTTTTCACTGCGGCGTCGAGCCAAGGCTGCACGCGCATGGCGTCGGCCATGGCTTCGGCCTTGCCTTTGACCGACTGGCGCAGCGACAGCGCGATACGCGCGGCGGTCTGGGTCAGGTCTTCACCGAGCACGAAAATCGCATCGTGATCTTCGATGTCGCGCATGTTCGGTACCGGCAGCGGGCTGTCGTTCAGCACTTGCAGGACCAGGCGGATGCGCTCCAGCTCGCCGGCTTCGATACCGCTGTAGAAGTGCTCGGCGCCGACCAGTTCGCGCAGTGCGAAGTTGCTTTCGAGGCTGGCGCGCGGCGAACCGATACCGACGATGTTACGGCCACGCAGCAGGTCGGCGGCTTTATCCAGCGCCGCGTCCAGGCTCAGCTTGGCGCCATCGGCCAGCAGTGGCTGGCGCGGGCGGTCTTCGCGGTTGACATAGCCATAGCCGAAGCGGCCACGGTCGCACAGGAAGTACTGGTTGACCGAGCCATTGAAGCGGTTTTCGATACGACGCAGTTCGCCGTAGCGCTCGCCCGGCGAGATGTTGCAACCGCTGGAGCAGCCATGGCAGATGCTCGGGGCGAATTGCATGTCCCACTTGCGGTTGTAGCGCTCGGAGTGGGTCTTGTCGGTGAACACACCGGTCGGGCAGACCTCGGTGAGGTTGCCGGAGAATTCGCTTTCGAGCACACCGTCTTCAACGCGACCGAAGTACACGTTGTCATGGGCACCGAATACGCCGAGGTCGGTGCCGCCGGCGTAGTCCTTATAGAAACGCACGCAACGGTAGCAGGCGATGCAGCGGTTCATCTCGTGGGAAATGAACGGGCCGAGGTCCTGGTTCTGGTGGGTACGCTTGGTGAAGCGATAGCGGCGCTCGTTGTGGCCGGTCATCACCGTCATGTCTTGCAGGTGGCAGTGACCGCCTTCCTCACAGACCGGGCAGTCGTGGGGGTGGTTGGTCATCAGCCATTCGACGACACTGGCGCGGAACGCCTTGGATTCATCATCGTCGATGGAAATCCAGGTGTTGTCGGTGGCTGGGGTCATGCAGGACATGACGATACGACCACGGGTGTCGTTTTCGTCGGTGTACTGCTTGACCGCGCACTGGCGACAGGCACCGACGCTACCGAGCGCGGGGTGCCAGCAGAAATACGGGATGTCGAGGCCGAGTGACAGACATGCCTGTAACAGGTTGTCTGCCCCATCGACTTCGAGCGCTTTGCCGTCTACGTGGATAGTGGCCATGGTTCAAAGTTCTTCGTTGGCCCGTTGTCAGCGGGCGTGGCTAATGGAATCTTGTTATTCATGTGCATCTACACAGCCATCAAGGCGTCCGCACATGAGAAAAGCGAAGGGCACGAACCCTTCGCTTCTTTAAGCGTTACGCACCGACCATGGTCGGTGATACCACCTGAGTGAGTTCGCCCGCGCGGGTTGGCGCGATGCCGGCCTCGAATTCAGGGCGGAAGTATTTGATTGCGCTGCCCAATGGCTCCACGGCGCCCGGTGCGTGAGCACAGAAGGTCTTGCCTGGGCCGAGGAAACCGACCAGCCCGAGCAGGGTTTCGATGTCACCCTCGCGGCCTTCGCCGTTTTCCAGGGCCATCAGCAGCTTGACGCTCCACGGCAGACCGTCACGGCACGGGGTGCAGAAGCCGCAGGATTCACGGGCAAAGAACTGCTCCATGTTGCGCAGCAGCGAGACCATGTTCACCGTGTTGTCCACCGCCATTGCCAGGCCGGTACCCATGCGGGTACCCACCTTGCCGATGCCGCCGGCATACATCTGTGCGTCGAGGTGCTCGGGCAGCAGGAAACCGGTGCCGGCGCCGCCTGGCTGCCAGGCTTTCAAGGTGTAGCCGTCGCGCATGCCGCCGGCGTAGTCCTCGAACAGCTCGCGCGCGGTCACGCCGAACGGCAGCTCCCACAGGCCAGGGTTCTTGACCTTGCCGGAGAAGCCCATGAGCTTGGTGCCCATGTCTTCACTGCCTTCACGGGCCAACGATTTGTACCAGTCCACGCCGTCGGCGATGATCGCCGGCACGTTGCACAGGGTCTCGACGTTGTTCACGCAGGTTGGCTTGCCCCACACGCCCACGGCGGCAGGGAAGGGCGGCTTGGAGCGCGGGTTGGCGCGGCGGCCTTCGAGGGAGTTGATCAGCGCGGTTTCTTCACCGCAGATATAACGCCCGGCGCCGGTGTGCACGAACAGCTCGAAGTCAAAACCCGAACCGAGGATGTTCTTGCCCAGCAGGCCCGCCGCCTTCGCTTCGGCCACGGCACGGTTGAGGTGCTTGGCGGCGGTGGTGTATTCACCGCGCAGGAAGATATAGCCACGGTAGGTTTTCAGCGCGCGGGCACTGATCAGCATGCCTTCGATCAACAGATGGGGCAGTTGCTCCATCAGCATGCGGTCTTTCCAGGTGTTGGGCTCCATTTCATCCGCGTTGCACAGCAGGTAGCGGATGTTGATGGATTCGTCTTTGGGCATCAGGCCCCACTTCACGCCCGTGGGGAAGCCTGCACCGCCACGGCCTTTGAGGCCGGCATCTTTCACGGTCTGGACGATGTCGTCCTGGGCCATGTCGGCGAAGGCTTTGCGCGCGGCCGCGTAGCCGTTCTTGGCCTGGTACTCGTCGAGCCACACGGGCTCGCCGTCGTCACGCAGGCGCCAGGTCAGCGGGTGGGTCTCGGCCGAACGCTTGATCAGGTTGGCCGGGCCGAAGGAAGTCAGGGTCATGGGTAGCCCTCGAGCAATTGGGTCACGCCAGCAGGCTGCACGTCACCGAATGTGTCGTCGTCGATCATCAACGCCGGCGCCTTGTCGCAGTTGCCCAGGCAGCACACCGGCAGCAGCGTGAAGCGGCCGTCGGCGGTGGTCTGGCCGAGGCCGATGCCCAGCTTGGCCTGGATTTCGCTGACCACGGACTCGTGGCCACCGATGTAGCACACCATGCTGTCGCACACGCGAATGATGTGGCGGCCGACCGGCTGGCGGAAGATCTGGCTGTAGAACGTCGCCACCCCTTCAACGTCGCTGGCCGGGATGCCGAGGATCTCGCCGATGGCGTAGAGGGCGCCGTCCGGCACCCAGCCACGTTCCTTCTGGACGATCTTCAAGGCTTCGATCGACGCCGCGCGCGGGTCTTCGTAGTGATGCAGCTCGTGCTCGATGGCCGAGCGCTCGGTTTCACTCAAGGTGAAACGGTCTGTCTGGATAAGCGTGCTGTTCATGCTTAGCGGTCCACGTCGGCCATAACGAAATCGATACTACCCAGGTACGCAATCAAGTCCGCGACCATCTCGCCTTTGATCACCGAAGGGATCTGCTGCAAGTGCGGGAAGCTTGGAGTACGAATCCGGGTGCGGTAGCTCATGGTGCCGCCATCGCTCGTCAGGTAATAACTGTTGATGCCCTTGGTCGCTTCAATCATCTGGAAGGACTCGTTGGCCGGCATCACCGGGCCCCACGAGACTTGCAGGAAGTGCGTGATCAGGGTTTCGATGTGCTGCAGCGTGCGCTCTTTGGGCGGCGGCGTGGTCAGCGGGTGATCCGCCTTGTACGGGCCGGCCGGCATGTTGCGCATGCACTGCTCGATAATCTTCAGGCTCTGGCGCATTTCTTCGACGCGCACGATGCAGCGGTCGTAGGCATCGCCGTTGGCCGCCAGCGGCACTTCAAACTCAAAATTTTCGTAGCCGGAGTAAGGGCGCGCCTTGCGCAAGTCGAAGTCCAGGCCGGTCGCACGCAGGCTTGGGCCCGTGACGCCCCATTCCAGCGCTTCCTTGGTGTTGTACTGGGCGACGCCGATGGTACGACCCTTGAGAATGCTGTTGTCCAAGGCGGCCTTCTGGTATTCGTCCAGGCGCTTGGGCATCCAGTCGATGAATTCCTTGACCAGGCGTTCCCAGCCGTTCGGCAGGTCGTGGGCCACACCGCCGATGCGGTACCAGGCCGGATGCAGGCGGAAACCGGTGACGGCTTCGATGACCTTGTAGGCACGCTGACGGTCGGTGAAGGTGAAGAACACCGGGGTCATGGCGCCGACGTCCTGGATATAGGTACCCAGGAACAGCAGGTGGCTGGTGATCCGGAAGAACTCGGCCATCATGATGCGGATGGTGTCGACGCGGTCCGGTACCTTGATGCCGGCCAGCTTCTCGACCGAGAGCACGTACGGCAGGTTGTTCATCACGCCGCCGAGGTAGTCGATGCGGTCGGTGTACGGAATGTAGCTGTGCCACGACTGGCGCTCGCCCATCTTCTCGGCACCACGGTGGTGGTAGCCGATGTCCGGTACGCAGTCGACGATTTCTTCACCGTCCAACTGCAGGATAATACGGAAGGCACCGTGGGCCGAAGGGTGGTTCGGGCCCAGGTTGAGGAACATGTAGTCCTCGTTGGTGCCGGAGCGCTTCATGCCCCAGTCTTCCGGGTTGAAGCGCGCAGCTTCTTCCTCAAGCTGTTGCTTGGCCAGGGTGAGGCTGAAAGGGTCGAACTCGGTGGCGCGCGCCGGGAAGTCCTTGCGCAGCGGGTGACCTACCCAGGTCGGCGGCATCATGATGCGGGTCAGGTGCGGGTGCCCCGGGAAGTCGATGCCGAACATGTCCCAGACTTCACGCTCGTACCAGTTGGCGTTCGGCCAGATTCCGGTGACGGTCGGTACGCTCAGGTCGCTCTCGCTCAGGGCGACCTTGAGCATCACGTCGCTGTTACGTTCCAGCGACATCAAGTGGTAGAACACGGTGAAATCGGCGCCGCTCGGCAATCCCTGGCGCTTGGTGCGCAGACGCTCGTCCACGCCATGCAGGTCATAGAGCATGACGTAGGGCTTGGGCAGGTTGCGCAGGAAGGTCAGGACTTCGATGAGCCTGGCGCGGGCAACCCACAGCACGGGCATGCCGGTGCGGGTCTCCTGGGCGGTGAACGCCTCGGCGCCAAAACGGTTGTTCAGTTCGACGACCACGTCCTGGTCGTTTGCCTTATAAGGCGGGATGTACAGAGCACTGCCTGTAGTCATGGTTTTTTATCGCTTTCGGTCAACGTAAAGAATGAAGCCAGGTTTTCGTTCTATAAAAGAAGCGGGCTGGATCAGACTTCGTCGGGGCTGCGCAGATTGGTGACTGCGATTCGCTGTTCGCGGCGCTGTTCCTTTTGGGACGGCATCTCGGCGCGGTACACGCCTTGATCACCGACGACCCAGGAAAGCGGGCGACGCTCCTTGCCAATCGATTCCTGCAACAGCATCAAGCCTTGCAGGAAAGCTTCGGGACGGGGCGGGCAGCCGGGCACGTAGACATCCACGGGGAGGAACTTGTCGACCCCCTGCACTACGGAATAGATGTCGTACATACCGCCGGAATTGGCACAGGCGCCCATGGAAATGACCCATTTGGGTTCCAGCATCTGTTCATACAGGCGCTGGATAATGGGGGCCATTTTCAGGAACGGCGTACCGGCGATAACCATGAAATCCGCCTGGCGCGGTGATGCCCGGATGACTTCGGCGCCAAAGCGCGCGATGTCGTGGGGCGCCGTGAAGGCGGTGGTCATTTCCACGTAGCAGCACGAAAGGCCGAAGTTGTACGGCCACAGGGAGTTTTTGCGCCCCCAGTTGACTGCGCCATTCAGCACGTCTTCCAGCTTGCCCATGTAGATGTTTTTGTGGACTTGGTCTTCTAACGGGTCGGAAACGGTTTCGCGTTCGCCGATGGGGTACTGCTCGTTAGGAGCGTCCGGGTTGATCCTGGTGAGATTGTATTGCATCGCCAAAGCCTCATTGTTTCAGCTTCGCTTGCCGCTTGCGACGAGCTTCCGGAGCCCAGTCAAGGGCGCCCACTCGGAACAGGTAGACAAGACCTGCCAACAGAATTGCTATGAAAACGAGAGCTTCGACGAATCCGGTCCAGCCGCTTTCGCGGACGGACACAGACCAGGCAAAGAGAAAGAGGGCTTCGATATCGAAGATCACGAAGAGCATCGCGACCAGATAGAATTTGGCTGAGAGCCGCAAGCGGGCGCCACCTGTAGGTAGCATGCCGGACTCGAACGGTTCGTTTTTGCTGCGGCCCCAGGCTTTTGACCCGAGGAGGCTGGAGACGCCGAGCATGAAAGCGCAAAGGCCTACAACACCGAGGAGGAAAATGGCAAAGCCCCAGTTGTGGGCCATGAGTCCTGTCGCGTCGGTCATGCTGGAAATCCTTAACAGAGAGCAAAGGTCTCTGAGCTCGAAAAAGTAACGATGCAGTGACGATATGTCGCACTGCAATCAATCGCGGTGATTTTATGGCTAAACACCGGGCAAGTAAAATTCCTGTGGCGAAATTATTCGATGGAATAAGCACATAGTGCACCGTTGTGGGGCTGTAGCCCTTGCAGCATGGGCATTAGCGGGCTTTTGAACAATTGCGTTTTGTTTGACCGGTAAGAAAGTTTTCATGGTTTAAATGATAATGAATATTGTTTGCGCAGGGTTTAAGCGAATGTTTCTCGTGTGGCGGGGGAAGTTGTCGTTACTTGTGTGATTGTCGTCGGTTGATGGAGCGGATTTTGTAACCGATTTATCTGCAGCGAATACCGCTCTGGATCAAGGTTTTGCACAAATCCTCAGGCTGATCGCATTCCAATGTGGGAGGGGGCTTGCTCCCGATGGAGGTGGATCAGCAACAGATGTGCTGACTGACACACCGCTATCGGGAGCAAGCCCCCTCCCACATTAGATTTTGGGTGTGACTGAAACAAAAAAAACGCCCCGAACCAGTCGGGGCGTGATGTTGTGCGGCACTGCGGTTAGGTCTTCCCTGGTGCCGCAATGGCCGGGTACTCAGTCACTCAGTGGAACTGCTCTTCTTCGGTCGAGCCGGTCAGCGCGGTCACGGACGAGGTGCCGCCTTGGATCACGGTGGTCATGTCGTCGAAGTAGCCGGTGCCCACTTCCTGCTGGTGCGCCACGAAGGTGTAGCCTTTGGCGGCGTCAGCGAACTCCTGCTCTTGCAGCTTCACGTAGGCGGTCATGTCGTTGCGGGCGTAGTCGTGCGCCAGGTTGAACATGCTGTGCCACATGTTGTGAATGCCGGCCAGGGTGATGAACTGGTGCTTGTAGCCCATGGCCGACAGTTCACGCTGGAACTTGGCAATGGTTGCGTCGTCCAGGTTCTTCTTCCAGTTGAAGGAAGGCGAGCAGTTGTAAGACAGCAACTGGTCCGGGTATTCCTTCTTGATCGCTTCGGCGAAGCGGCGGGCTTCGTCCAAGTCCGGCTTGGCGGTTTCGCACCAGATCAGGTCGGCGTACGGTGCGTAGGCCAGGCCACGGGCGATCGCCTGGTCGAGGCCGGCGCGTACTTTGTAGAAGCCTTCCTGAGTGCGTTCGCCGGTCACGAACGGTTGGTCGTACGGGTCGCAATCCGAAGTCAGCAGGTCGGCGGCGTTGGCATCGGTGCGCGCCAGGATGATGGTCGGCGTACCGGCAACGTCAGCGGCCAGGCGGGCGGCGGTCAGCTTCTGTACAGCTTCCTGGGTCGGAACCAGTACTTTGCCGCCCATGTGGCCGCATTTTTTCACCGAAGCCAGCTGGTCTTCGAAGTGCACGCCGGCAGCGCCCGCCTCGATCATGCTCTTCATCAGCTCATAGGCGTTGAGTACACCGCCGAAACCGGCTTCAGCGTCAGCCACGATCGGCGCGAAGTAGTCGATGTAGCCTTGGTCGCCCGGGCCTTTACCGGCTTTCCACTGGATCTGGTCGGCGCGACGGAACGCGTTGTTGATGCGCTTGACTACGGTTGGCACCGAGTCCACCGGGTACAGCGATTGGTCGGGGTACATGGATTCAGCGGAGTTGTTATCCGCTGCCACTTGCCAGCCGGACAGGTAGATCGCCTGGATGCCGGCTTTTACCTGTTGCACTGCCTGGCCGCCAGTGAGGGCGCCCATGCAGTTGACGAAATCTTTGTCGGGACGGAAGGACGGCTTGGCGCCTTGGGTGACCAGGTTCCACAGCTTCTCGGCGCCGAGTTTTGCAAAGGTGTGCTCGGGTTGGACCGAGCCACGCAGGCGGACGACGTCAGCAGCGGAATAAGCGCGGGTCACGCCTTTCCAGCGTGGGTTTTCAGCCCAGTCTTTCTCAAGGGCTGCAATTTGCTGTTCACGTGTCAGTGCCATGTAGATAAACCTCGTCGTCGCGTCTTGTAGGGTTCGAAGGCCCTTGCCAGGGCCCCTGATAAGCGGGAGCGAGGCCATCATGCACAGCCTTTTTGAGGGCGTCAAATGTTTTGTAGTGCTTTTTTTCAGGCACTACATATTTGTTCCGGGACGACTCGACGGTCAGTTTTTGGTGCTTCAGTTCAGCGTGTCGACCTTGACTCGCAAAGTCAGGTCGTCGCGGCCCTGAGTAGAGTAGCTGCGGGTTGTGGAGGATTTGTCGGCTTGGGTTTCGCGGTTGACGCCGGCCAGTGAGATCCATTCACCGAGGCGCCCGCTGACGCTTGTGTCGGTACTTTGCACGTTCACTACATCAGGACGTTCCTGGCTCATGCGGTCACGGTTGGTACTAATGGCGAGGTGAACGGTCTCGCCGGTGACGCTGGCGGTCACGTAGAAACCCTGGGTGACGTTGCGATACTGGGTCTGGTTCTGCAGGCGCCCGTAGCTGTCCTGCTGGGTCGTGGTCAGCGGTACGCTTTGACCGACCTGGATCAGCGCGGGTACGCCTTCGCTGGCCTGGATCTGCTGGATGCCACCATCGCGGCTGGTAGTGCCGTAGCTGATGATGCGGGTCTGGCTGTCGCCGCTATTCTGCTGGTTGTTTTCGTTGGTGTCGACGGTGATCAGCAGGCGCTTGGCGGGGGTATCCAATTGGGTAAGCAGGGCGCGCAACGCCTCGATCTTGCCCGGTTCGGCGTTGACGATCAGTTGGTTGCCATAGGCGCTGACCGTACCGTCCTTACCGATGAAATTCTGCGCCACCGGCAGCAGGTCGGCGCTGGTGCGGTTGCTCAGGTTGACGACTTGGGTGTCTGCCAGGGCCGAAACGCTGGCGGTCAGGAGGAGGGCGGTGAGCAGGGTGCGTAGGAACATGTCCGTGATCTCGGCGAGTCATTTGGCTTGATAGTGCCAGTTTGTCGGCCTGGCGGGGTGCAAGTTGAATCGTGGACGGCAAAATGCCCTGGCAAGGCAGGGCATTTTGGGGTGTTGCTGGAATAGTCATCGGGGGCAAGCCCCCTCCCACACTTGATTGGGTTCACAGGTCAAAATGTGGGAGGGGGCTTGCCCCCGATGGCAGCGCTGCGGTCTCGGCTCAGCCCTCGCGCACCATATCAACATGCGGAATCCCGACCTCCAGGAACTCATCACTGACGATCCTGAAGCCCAGCCGCTCATAAAACGGTGCCGCGTACACCTGCGCACTGAGGAATTGCCGGGTCTGGCCACGCTTCTCGGCTTGGCCGATCACCGCTTCCATCAGCTTGTCGCCGACTTTAAGCCCGCGCCAGTCCTTGAGCACCGATACGCGTCCGATTTCGCCACTGGGCAGCAAGCGAGCGGTGCCAATCGGAAAGTCGCCTTCGAATGCCAGGAAATGCATCGCACCGGCGTCGTCCGCATCCCACTCCAGCTCAGGTGGAACCGATTGTTCAGCGATAAATACCGCTTCACGAATGCGCCGAATCTCGTCGATATCCTTTCGCCAGTCCGCGACACTTACGTGAATCTTATTCATCCGCAAACCCCAGGCTGCCTTGCTTGACCAGTTCGCACAGCAGGTCGCGACCGTCTTCGTCCGCCAGCCAAGCGCCCAGATTTTCGTTGTGCAGGGCGTCTGCCGAGCACACCAGTTTCAACAGTTCGCGCAGTTTGCCCGGCAGGTAACGGCTCTGGCCGCTGGCGAACAGCAGCACATCGTCGTCCACTTCCGACCAGGCCAGGCGCGCGCTCGGGTTGCGTACCAGGATCGCGCCGTCTTGCAGGCTGCTGATGAAATCGTCCTCGCCCAACTCTTCACCCGCCACCAGCTCCGGGTAGCGCGGTTCAGTCATGAACTGGCCGAACCAGGTCAGCAGCATGCGCTCGTCGCTCATGTGCTCGGCCAACAGGCTCTTGAGGCGGTCCAGGGCGTCGCTCTGGATCTGGTGCGGGTCGCTGACCGGCTGGGCGTCGGCGTCAGTGTAGCGCTCTTCGTCGGTCAGGTACTGGCTGAGGAAGTCGGTGAAGTGGGTCAGCACTTCGGCGGCGCTTGGGGCGCGAAAGCCCACCGAGTAAGTCATGCAGTCGTCTTCGGCGATGCCGAAGTGCGCCAGGCGCGGCGGCAGGTACAGCATGTCGCCCGGCTCGAGCACCCATTCGGCACTTTCTTCGAATTCGGCGAGGATGCGCAGGTCGGCGTGCTGCAGCAGCGCGCTTTCAGAGCTGCACATCTGGCCGATCTTCCAATTGCGCTTGCCCTGGGCTTGCAGCAGGAACACATCGTAGTTGTCGAAGTGCGGACCGACGCTGCCACCCGGCGCGGCGAAGCTGATCATCACATCGTCGATGCGCCAGCTTGGCAGGAAGCGGAAATGCTCGAGCAATTCGGCAACTTCCGGCACGAACTGGTCGACCGCCTGCACCAGCAGGGTCCACTCACGCTCGGGCAGGGTGCTGAAGGCATCTTCGGCGAACGGGCCGCGACGCAGTTCCCACGGACGCTCGCCGTGTTCGATCACCAGGCGCGATTCGACTTCCTCTTCCAGCGCCAGGCCGGCCAGTTCGTCGGCGTCGATCGGGCTTTCGAAATCAGGGATGGCCTGGCGGATCAACAGCGGTTTTTTCTGCCAGTAGTCGCGCAGGAATTCCCGTGCCGTGATGCCGCCCAGAAGTTGAAGAGGGATATCAGGATTCATGTGTAACCTATTGAAAAAAAGCACTTTTAAGACAGGAATAAAAACGCCCGGCGCGGCCGGGCGTCTCAAGGGGCTCGCGTGGATCAGATGCGCTTGGCTTGCTCTACAGCGTTACCGATGTAGTTGGCCGGGGTGAGCAGTTTCAGCTCGGCCTTGGCAGCGGCTGGCATGTCCAGGCCATCGATGAAAGTTTGCAGTGCGTCGGAGGTAATCCCCTTGCCGCGCGTCAACTCTTTGAGCTTCTCGTAGGGGTTTTCGATGTTATAGCGGCGCATCACGGTCTGGATCGGCTCGGCCAGCACTTCCCAGCAGGCGTCCAGGTCAGCGGCGATTTTCTGCTCGTTGAGTTCCAGCTTACTGATGCCTTTGAGGCTGGCTTCGTACGCGATCACGCTGTGAGCAAAGCCCACGCCGAGGTTGCGCAGTACGGTGGAGTCGGTCAAGTCGCGCTGCCAGCGCGAGATCGGCAGCTTGCTGGCCAGGTGCTGGAACAGGGCGTTGGCGATGCCCAGGTTGCCTTCGGAATTTTCGAAGTCGATCGGGTTGACCTTGTGCGGCATGGTCGACGAACCGATTTCACCGGCAATGGTGCGCTGCTTGAAGTAGCCCAGGGAGATGTAGCCCCAGATATCGCGATCGAAGTCGATCAGGATGGTGTTGAAGCGCGCGATTGCGTCGAACAGCTCGGCAATATAGTCGTGGGGTTCGATCTGCGTGGTGTAGGGGTTGAAGCCCAGGCCCAGCTCGTCTTCGATGAAGGCGCGAGCGTTAGCTTCCCAGTCGATCTCGGGGTAGGCCGACAGGTGGGCGTTGTAGTTGCCCACGGCACCGTTGATCTTGCCCAGCAATGGCACGGCGGCGACTTGAGCGATCTGACGCTCCAGGCGGTACACCACGTTGGCCAGTTCTTTGCCCAGGGTGGTCGGCGAGGCCGGCTGGCCGTGGGTACGCGACAGCATCGGCACGGCGGCGAAACGGATCGCCAGCTCGCGGATGGCCTCGGCGGTCTGGCGCATCAGCGGCAGCATCACCTCATCACGGCCTTCGCGCAGCATCAACGCGTGGGACAGGTTGTTGATGTCCTCGCTGGTGCAGGCAAAGTGGATGAACTCGCTGACCTGGGCCAGTTCCGGCAGCTTGGCCGCCTGCTCCTTGAGCAGGTACTCGATGGCTTTGACGTCGTGGTTGGTGGTGCGCTCGATCTCTTTCACACGCTCGGCGTGCTCCAGGGAGAAGTTTTCCGCCAGGGTGTTCAAGACAGCGTTGGCTTCGGCGGAAAACGCCGGCACTTCGCTGATGGCAGGGTGAGCGGCCAGGCGCTGGAGCCAGCGCACTTCAACCAGGACACGGGCACGGATCAGGCCGTACTCGCTGAAAATAGGGCGCAGGGCCTGGGTTTTGCCGGCGTAGCGGCCGTCAACAGGGGAAACCGCAGTGAGCGAAGAAAGCTGCATGGGGTGTTCTCGGACAGTCGGGCAACGAAATGGGGCGCGTATCATACATGAAAACATTCGCCGGTCCGTCGCCAACTGACCGGCGTATTACGCGTAACAGCTTGAAAAAGGTCTGCTGGTGCGACTTATTCGTTGCGCATCAACGGGTAAAGCTCTTTGAGCAATTTGCGTCGGCTGATCACCAGTTGCCAGCGATGGCCACCCAACTGGCGCCACAACCGCGCCGAACGAATACCCGCCAGGAGCAGGGCGCGGATTTTCGAGGCGTTGTTCGGTTGTTGCAGGTTGCGCATGTCGCCGTGCACCTGAATGCGCTGGCGCAAGGTGCTCAGGGTGTCCTGGTACAGCGCGCCACAGGCGGCGATCACGTTCTCGTGGGCCGGGCCGAAGTGCTCCACCTGGGACTGGATCTGCGGCAGGCGCTTGCCAATGGTCTCCAGCAGGTCGTCGCGCTTGGCCAGTTGACGCTCCAGGCCGAGCATCGACAGGGCGTAGCGCAAGGGTTCGCGCTGCAGGGTGCTGGGGTCGCGTTCCAACGCGCCGATCAGGGCGCGGTAACCTTCACGCAGCGCCAGGTCGTCGCCACCGTAGACTTCCAGGGTGTCCTTGGGGTCGCGGATCAGCAGGCTGCCGAGCATGCAGGTCAGGCCCGCCTCGGTGACCTGGCCGGTCTTGGCGATCTTGTCCACCAGCACCGCTGCAAGGAAAACCCCGCCCAGCGCGGTCAATTGCTCCTGGGTCGGGCTCATGCCGGGTTGCTCCAGGCCTGCGCGACTTCAATCACGCCGCCGCCCAGGCAGACTTCGCCGTCATAGAACACCACGGATTGGCCAGGGGTGACTGCGCGCTGCGGGTCATCGAAGGTGGCACGGTAGCCGGTAGCGGTTTTTTCCAGGGTGCAGGGCTGGTCGCTCTGGCGATAGCGCACTTTGGCGGTCAGGCGGCGCGGGGTGCTCAGGTCGATGGGGTTGACCCAATAGATTTCTGAAGCGAGCAGGGCACCGGAGAACAGCAAGGGATGCTCATTGCCTTGGCCGACGATCAGCACATTGTTTTCCAGATCCTTGACCAGCACGTACCACGGCTCTTCGCCGGCATCTTTCAGGCCGCCGATGCCCAGGCCCTGGCGCTGACCAATGGTGTGGTACATCAGGCCGTGGTGGCGCCCGATCACTTCACCGTCGGTGGTCTTGATCTCGCCCGGTTGTGCCGGCAGGTATTGCTTGAGGAAGTCGCTGAA
Source organism: Pseudomonas sp. R11-23-07 (assembly GCF_003852295.1). Classification (NCBI taxonomy): domain Bacteria; kingdom Pseudomonadati; phylum Pseudomonadota; class Gammaproteobacteria; order Pseudomonadales; family Pseudomonadaceae; genus Pseudomonas; species Pseudomonas sp. R11-23-07. The sequence goes on along the minus strand of NZ_CP027761.1, from coordinate 3,299,059 downwards.
GCGGCGCTCGCCGATAAAGCAGATTCCGGTGGAATCCTTCTTCTTGGCGGTGGCCAGGCCGTGTTGTTCGGCGATCCTGCGCACTTCGGGCTTTTCCAGTTCGCCCACCGGGAACAGGGTCTTGGCGATCTGTTCACCGCCGACGGCGTGCAGGAAGTAGCTCTGGTCCTTGTTCGGGTCCAGGCCCTTGAGCAGTTCGGTGCGGCCATCGATATCGCGGCGGCGCACATAGTGGCCGGTGGCAATCAGATCGGCGCCGAGCATCATGGCGTAGTCGAGGAACGCCTTGAACTTGATCTCGCGGTTGCACAGGATATCCGGGTTCGGCGTGCGCCCGGCCTTGTATTCGGCGAGGAAGTGCTCGAACACATTGTCCCAGTACTCGGCGGCGAAGTTGGCGGTGTGCAGCTTGATACCGATCTTGTCGCACACGGCCTGGGCGTCCGCGAGGTCGTCCATGGCGGTGCAGTATTCCGTTCCATCGTCTTCTTCCCAGTTCTTCATGAACAGGCCTTCCACCTCATAACCCTGCTCCATGAGCAGAACGGCGGAAACGGAAGAGTCCACGCCGCCGGACATGCCGACGATGACGCGCTTCTTTTGTGTGTCAGAAGGGGCTGGATCACGCATAGGGTTTCAACGGGTGTCTTGAAAAAGGACGCGATTCTAGCAGGCCTGGGCCCGCAAGGCTAAAGAGAAGGGCGGATCAATTCCAGGCTGTGACGCTGGCCAGCCAGATAATCATCGATACAGCGGATGATCAGCTCGCTGCGCCAGTCGTCGCGCAGGCCCAACAGTTCATCACGGGTCAGCCAGCGGGCCCGCAGGATGCCTTCGTCGAGTTGATACTCCGGGTGGTGTTTCAGGGCCTTGGCGATAAAGCAGACCCGTTGATAGGTCACGCCATTGCTCGGGGCTGTGTACAGGTAGATGCCGACGATGCCGGTGGCTTCGACGTCCCAGCCGGTCTCCTCGAGGGTTTCACGCACCGCGGCTTCGGTCAGAGTTTCGTTTGGGTCGAGATGGCCGGCCGGCTGATTGAGCACAGCGCGACCGCCCTTGAGTTCCTCGACCATCAGGAAACGGCCATTGTCTTCAACGATCGTGGCGACGGTGATGTGGGGGAGCCAGGTCATGGGATGCCTCTCGATTCAGGATACAACCCGCTCTTCAAGCAGAATTGCGGTCAGTGTGGGAGGGGGCTTGCTCCCGATAGCGGTATGTCAGCCAGTACATTGGCGGCTGACACGCCGCCATCGGGGGCAAGCCCCCTCCCACATTTGGATTCGGTTTCTTCAGAGCTGATGCATAAGCAATCTGCATGATACATCTGACATTTTATGATTTTACCGATTTCAGCACATGGCGCAGCTTATCTCTCCAGGACTATCAGTTTGGAGAGTGTCATGAACCCGGTTGCTCATAAACGCTACCAAGTGCGCCTTACATCGCCACTGCCCATAACGTTCATCCTGCTGTGGAGTTCCGGCTACATCGGCGGTGCGTTCGGTGTGCGTTATGGCGAGCCCTTCACCATGACGTTCTATCGATTTGCCTTGGCCGCCCTCGTGTTCCTGGGGGTGGCGCTCGTCATCAAGGCGCAGTGGCCCCGGCGGCTTACGCCTTACCTTCATGCGGCGGCAGTCGGCCTGCTTTTGCAAGCCCTGCAATTCGGCGGTCTCTACACCGGGATAAGTCAGGGCGTCCCAGCTGGGCAGGCGGCGTTGATCGTCGGGCTGATGCCGGTGTTCGTCGTGATCGGTGCCTATTTCTGCTTGGGTGAACAATTGAGTTGGCGCGATCTGCCGGGTTCGATCCTGGGTGTTGGCGGCGTGGCCATCGTCGTGGCCAGCAGTTTTTTTGGCTCCGAGGCGTCAGTTGGCGGTTACGGCGCGGTGGGCTTAGCGCTATTGGGTATCACGCTTGGCACGCTCTATCAGAAGCGTTTCCTTGGCGGGGTGAATCTATGGGTGGGTTGTTTCATACAGATGGTTACCGCGTCACTGGTCATGTTGCTGTTGGCATATACCACCGAAACCATGCAGGTGACTGAGTGGGCTCCGTTCGCAGCATCTGTGGCCTGGATCACGCTGATGAACTCCGTGGGTGCGCTGACGCTGCTCTATTTGATGATTCGGCGCGGGGAGGCGAGCAAAGCGACGAACTTGTTTCATATGATTCCAGCGGTCACGCAGATTATGGCGTCGTTGGTGTTGGGTGAGGTGCCGAGTATTGTGGCAATAGTGGGGTTTATTGTTTCGGGGGCTGGGGTTTATTTAATGAATCATTCGCGAACGAAGTGAGCTACTCATTATTTAAACCGGCCTATCAGGAGAATAATAATGTCTAACATCGAGATAACTGATAAAAAGCTATTTGACAATGAAATACGTCGTATTGGAGGTGGGGTGTATGTTGACAAGCTCGATGCTCTAATTTTCAAGCCTTACGATATTGATGGGCGCAAGGGCGTTTCAATATTTTATCTTTATGATGCGCGGATTAATGCGAAAGGACCAGTTGCTGCGTTGATTCGTTACGCCGGTGGAGCTCTAACACCAAGGCATAGACATTTGGGTTGGGAGTTAATATTGGTGGTTGATGGTGAGCTTGTTGATGATAGAGGCCGACATGCTAAAGGAGCATTACAAATATACCCGCCTGGGTCTACACACCAACTTTCCTCTCCATCAGGTTGCACGTTTCTTGTGGTTTGGGAGCAGCCGGTTAAGCCTGCGCCGGATCAGGATGCAGAGGCTGCAGTATGAAAGTTGTAAGCGAGCGACAGGCGGCAGAGCTAATTGAAGATGGATGGACAATCATACCGGGAGGGTTTGGTAGTTGTGGACATCCTGATGGGCTTACTCGGGCAATCAGCGATCGTTTCAAGCGGGAAGGACGGCCTCGTAATCTTGGCCTGCTCTTTGCCTCCGCTGCTGGAGATCTTAACGGAAGGGGCGTGGACATTTTAGCCCAAAGTGGCTTGGTCGCTAAGGCCATTGGAGGATTCTGGGGGCTTGTACCGCAATTGGGAAATATGGCGCGCCAAGGGGAGATAGAGGCACATAACTGGCCGCAAGGCGTGATCAGCCAGCTATTTCGTGCGATCGCGGCGAAGAAACCTGGTGTGATCTCGAATATAGGCCTCCATACCTTCGTTGATCCCGACCACCAAGGTGCGCGCTTGAATCAACGAGCGGAATGCACGCTGGTTCAGAAGATCGTTATTAACGGAAACTCAACGCTTTTTTTTCCCGCACTTAATGTTAATTGTGCGTTATTGAGAGGGACGTTTTGTGACCCTTTAGGAAATATTTCGATGGAGCGGGAAGTGTCTTATAGTGATGCGCTCGCGCAGGCAATGGCAGTCAAGAACAGCGGTGGCATAGTGATTGTGCAGGTTGAAAGCTTGGTAGGGTTGCATGATATTGAGCCGCAGGATGTAAAAATACCCGGAATATTGGTCGATTATGTGACGGTGTCGCGCCCTGATGAGCATCCTCAAACTTATGGTGAGGCGCATAATTCAACATTTACACGTCCGGGAGTGCTCATTCCCAGTGTAAGTACGATGTCATGCGCTGAAAGAATAATTGCCAAAAGAGCCTTACAGGAAATTCGGTACGTAAATGCGCGCGTTATCAATCTTGGCATCGGTATACCGGTGGCCGTCGGCCAGATAGCTGAAGAATTGGGCTGTGCGGATCTAATGAGCTTTACCGTTGAATCTGGTGTTATAGGTGGTAGGCCTGCACGTGGATTGTCGTTTGGGGCCAGTTATCGTCCAGTCAGTATTATTGAGCAGGCGGCGTTGTTTGATTTTTATGAGGGCGGTGGGATTGATGTGGCGTGCTTGGGCTTTGCTGAAATGGATAGCTTCGGCAATGTCAATGTTTCGAAGTTCGGCCGTAGGCTACAAGGTGCCGGCGGTTTCATCAATATCTCTCAGTCAGCTCGATATGTCATTTTTTGCGGAACTTTTACAGCGATAGGATTGGTGCTGGGTATAAGTGAAGGGAAGCTGCGCATAGTCCGGGAAGGTCGTGTAAATAAATTTGTTCGTCAAGTCTCGCATATGACTTTTAATGGCGCCTACTCTCAATCATTGGGCCAAAAAGTTATATTTATCACGGAGCGAGCTGTTTTTGCATTAAGAGATGGGGTGGTGTATTTAGAGGAAGTTGCTCCAGGTATAAGTGTCGAGCAAGAAATTATGCCCTTCATAGAAGGCGGGTTTGTAGTGTCGGGCACTTGCAAGTCTATGTCGGATGATGTTTTTTCGATGTAAGTGTTCGCTCAGGGCTGTAGCATAATAAAATATTTCATACGGAAAACCGTGGGAGGTTGTTATGGCTGACAAGGTGATTACGGTAATCGGGGGTGGCGCTTCAAGCGTCTCCTTTGTCTATACGGTCTTAAATGGCTTAGGGAGATATGGCTGTCATTCGGATGTGTCGATATTCTTGGTAGACAGGCAGTTTCAATGTGGTCGCGGGCTTGCCTATTCTGAAGACTGCAGGACAAATATTTTAAATACGCGAGCGGAATTCATTTCGCCTTTTCCTGATCAGTCTGGGCATTTCTATCGCTGGTTATTAGCTAGTCGTGAGATTTGGGAAGATGATTTCAGTGATGTTGAGTTGTGTCCGGAGGCGTTCCTACCTCGACCCTTGTTTGGTTTATATCTTGCGCACATGATTCAGCTCCTAGTCAAAAAAGCGGTAGAGCTCGGGTGTCAGTTGATTCCGGTGCGCGACGAGGTCGTCAACATGAGCTTTTCACATGACGGCAGGGTCGTAGTTTCAACGAAGGGGAATCTCTCGTTCCCTAGCGATCATGTAGTATTGAGCTGTGGTAACGCGTGTAGCTTGGAATACCAACACCTTACTACTATGAAAGGCTTTTTCTGCAGCCCTTATCCAATCAAACGCACATGCAGGCTGATTCAAAAGCAAGCGAGTGTTGCGATTGTTGGATCGAGATTGAGTGCTATTGATGCGGTGATAGGTCTTACTGCTAATGGCCATGAAGGGCCCATTACGTTGCATTCGCGCACGGGAGCCCTGCCAAGTGTCAGAGGAACTCAGGGGCGCTATAAGCCGGTGATACTGACACCGGAAACTGTTAGATCTTGTATCTCTCAAACTGGGGTGGTGCGACTTGAAGATGTGCTTCGTTGGACGATGCAGGAGTTGGCCTTGGAGGGCAAGCCGATATGCAGGCCTGACTGGTCAACAAAATGTTCTCAACGTCCAGCAGTAGAATTTCTTGAAGCGGAAATAGCTGCTGCCCATCATCCTCGATTTTGGCAATCTGTTCTTTATTCCACAAATGCCGTACTTGATTTGATATGGCCTGCAATGCCGGATGAAGATAAAAAGATATTCTTGGGTTACTCGAGTTGGTGGATGGCTCACCGTGTCTCTATTCCGGTTGAAAATGCGCTAAAGATTAAGTCATTACTTGAATCTGGGCAACTATCAATCATCAAGGGTGAGCTTGAGGCAATTGAGTGCGATGGGCGTTTTGTTTTGCAAGTGGCTAATCAGTCAGATAGAAGTTTCCATACCTACGATTCCGTTGTGGTGGCTACAGGCACGCCCCGTGATGTGACCAAGTTTGATAACCCATTGGTGCAACATATTCTTGAGCGGGGAATAGCGTGTGCGGACCCATTCGGCGGGGTGAAGGTATCCGCTGAGTCGGGCGGCTTAATAAATCAGTTAGGGCATGTGGATGACAGAATCATTGTTTTGGGAGAGCTGACAAGTGGTGCGTTCTTTTTTACCAGTGCTTTAGAGATAAATGCTCGTCATTCGGCGACGCGAGCAGAGTACATTCTGGCGAAATTGGCGCTGACTTCCGATACGCACGTGAATACGTTCGGTGCTCGATTGTCGGCATAGGATGACAGACGATTCTTTTTTTAAACATTTTCAGGATGTTTTCATACATGGAGTTAGCTTGTACCTAGCCGAATAGCTAGTGGCGAGTAAAGCGTTGATTTGCCACAATCGGAAGACCAGTTTCGATCGGTGGCGTGCCATGAGAGTCAATCTTGATGTTCAGTCGTTGCGAAGTTTTATCAAAGTAGGCGAGACCAAAAGCTTTACGCGCGCAGCCGAAGCGTTAAGCTTGACCCAACCCGCTATTAGTCAGCAAATCAAACGATTAGAGGATCTGTTGGGTGTTGAGTTGTTTGTAAGAGAAAATCGACAGGTATTACTGACCGTGGAAGGAGAAAGGCTTTTTGGTTATGCGAAGGATATTGTTATTTGTAACGATAAAGTCGGTGCGCTATTTGAGAGAGCCGAAAAGCGAGAAACACTCATAGTGGGCATGCCAGAGCATTTTTGTGAGAAGGTGCTCCCTAAGATTATTTCCAGCATGGCTACTCACTTTCCAAAAATACAAATGGTGGTCAAGGTTGCTAGATCCGGCTTGCTATTGGATGCGATAATAGAGGGAAAGATTGATCTGTGCCTCGTGATAGACGAACTGGAAAAAATGCATGAGCAACCGTGGCATGCGTTATCGGTCAGGTGGTTTGCCAGCGATAGTGTTGACATGGTCGATAAGCCACATGATATTCCGCTCGCCTTGTTCAAGCCGCCTTGTGGATTTCGCAGTCTTGCGATCCGAAGTCTGGAGGAGCGCGGCATTAAATGGCATTGCGTTTATGAGTCAGAGGACTTGATATCGTTGCGTTCTGCAGTGCAGGCCGGAGTTGGGATCACATTGCTTCCGTTTGTCGCGCAGGTATCGGGTTTAAAGAGTCTTGAAGGCATTTCCAGTTTGCCCGTGCTACCTCAGTTTGCCGTGATGCCAAAAGAACGAGCGGGTTGGAATCCCGTTTACAGGCGTGAGGTGCTTGAGTTGATTCGCTCCGTATGGGTTGCAGAGTACGTCAATGCTTCCCTATGACTAAAGTCTCACTCGCCGAAGACACAAACCCCGGCACTCGGCCGGGGTTTGTGGTATCGCTTTACAACCCTACTTCAACTTGGCAATCGCCGCATTCAGCGTGTTGCTTGGGCGCATGGCCTTGCTGGTCAGCTCCGGGTTCGGTGCGTAGTAGCCGCCGATATCCACTGGCTTGCCCTGTACGGCGTTGAGCTCGGCAACGATGGTTGCTTCGTTCGCGGCCAGGGTCTTGGCCAGTTCGCCGAACTGCGCTTGCAGTGCCGTGTCTTCGGTCTGGGCGGCCAGGGCCTGGGCCCAGTACAGCGCCAGGTAGAAGTGGCTGCCGCGGTTGTCGATGTTGCCGACTTTGCGCGATGGCGACTTGTTGTTGTCGAGGAACTGGCCGGTGGCCTGGTCCAGGGTCTTGGACAGGACCAGGGCTTTCGGGTTGTTGTACGTCACGCCCAGGTGCTCGAGGGACGCGGCCAGGGCCAGGAACTCGCCCAGGGAATCCCAGCGCAGGAAGTTTTCTTCCAGCAGCTGCTGCACGTGTTTCGGTGCCGAACCACCTGCGCCGGTTTCGAACAGGCCGCCGCCGTTCATCAGCGGCACGATCGACAGCATCTTGGCGCTGGTGCCCAGCTCCATGATCGGGAACAGGTCGGTCAGATAGTCGCGCAGTACGTTACCGGTCACCGAGATGGTGTCCAGGCCCTTGCGGGTGCGCTCCAGGGTGAACTTCATCGCGTCGACCGGGGCCATGATGCGGATGTCCAGGCCTTGGGTGTTGTGGTCTTTCAGGTAGGCCTGAACTTTCTCGACCACCACGCCATCGTGAGCGCGCTGCGGGTCCAGCCAGAAGATGGCCGGGGTGTTGCTGGCGCGGGCACGGTTGACGGCGAGCTTGACCCAGTCCTGGATCGGCGCGTCTTTGGTCTGGCACATGCGGAAGATATCGCCCGCTTCGACGTTCTGTTCCATCAGCAGGTTGCCCTTGCTGTCGGTGACGCGGACTACGCCGTCAGCCTTGATCTGGAAGGTCTTGTCGTGGGAGCCGTACTCTTCGGCTTTCTTCGCCATCAGGCCAACGTTTGGCACGCTGCCCATGGTGGTGGGATCGAAGGCGCCATTGGCCTTGCAGTCTTCGATGACCGCCTGGTAGATGGTGGCGTAGCAGCGATCCGGGATCACGGCCTTGGTGTCGTGCAGTTGGCCGTCGGTGCCCCACATCTTGCCGGAGTCACGGATCATGGCTGGCATCGAGGCGTCGACGATCACGTCGCTCGGCACGTGCAGGTTGGTGATGCCTTTGTCGGAGTTGACCATCGCCAGCGAAGGGCGAGCGGCATAGACCGCCTGGATGTCCGCTTCGATCTGCGCTTGTTGCTCGGCAGGCAGGGCCTTGATGCGCGCGTACAGGTCGCCGATGCCGTTGTTCAGGTTGAAGCCGATCTGTTCCAGCACGGTCGCGTGCTTGGCCAGGGCGTCTTTATAGAATTCGGCAACGATCTGGCCGAACATGATCGGGTCGGAGACCTTCATCATGGTCGCTTTCAAGTGAACCGACAGCAGCACACCTTGTTTCTTGGCGTCTTCGATCTCGGCGGCGATGAACGCGCGCAGGGCTTTCTTGCTCAGTACGGCGGTGTCGATGATCTCGCCAGCCTGTACCGAGGTCTTTTCTTTCAGGACGGTGGCGGTGCCGTCTTGAGCGATCAGCTCGATTTTGACAGCATCAGCGGTTTCGATCTGTACGGCTTTTTCGCTGCCGTAGAAGTCGCCATTGCTCATGTGGGCAATGTGCGACTTGGAGTCGGCAGACCAGGCGCCCATCTTGTGGGGGTGCTTGCGTGCGTAGTTCTTGACCGACAGCGGTGCGCGGCGGTCGGAGTTGCCTTCGCGCAGGACCGGGTTCACGGCGCTGCCCTTGACCTTGTCGTAACGGGCACGGGTTTCTTTTTCCGCGTCGGTGGTTACGGTTTCCGGGTAGTCCGGCAGGGCGTAGCCCTGGGCCTGCAGTTCCTTGATCGCGGCTTGCAGCTGCGGGGTCGAGGCGCTGATGTTAGGCAGCTTGATGATGTTGGCTTCAGGCGTAACGGCCAGGTCGCCCAGTTCGGCGAGGTGGTCCGGGATAGCCTTGTCGCCCAGTTGCTCGGGGAAGCTTGCGAGGATGCGCCCGGCGAGGGAAATATCGCGGGTTTCCACGGCAATATCAGCGGAAGCGGTGAAGGCCTCTACGATAGGCAGCAGTGAATAGGTGGCGAGGGCTGGGGCTTCGTCGGTGAAGGTGTAGATGATCTTCGAGCGGGTGGGCATATTCGGATTAACTCTCTTCTTTGCTGAAAGCGTGCGCAGAAACTCGAGATGCGCCGGGTGGAGCGCGTTCGTTCAAAGTCATCCATGAGCGAAATGTCGAGGTTTCTTCGCGGTGATGTTGGGTTGCATCAGTCGAGCGTCAAGCGTTTGGACTATTGTAATAGTCCTGCTTTCTGGCTGAAGGCTACTGTCTAGAGCGGTCAACCGTCGTGACTCTTTGGTCAGCGGCGGCATTATACATAGGTCGCTATGCTTACGCTGAGCCTTCATACAAAAGGTGGGTCGTCCATTGGTCTAAAGGTCGCAGGCAGCGCCTGTGCGGCTAAAGTCGCACGTGGTGCTCAAGATTGGCGATTTTGCCTTTGCTTTCAGGCTTGTAGGCGACAATTTATGCTGTTTTCGATGCAAATGAGCATGGCGCAAGGTTTCAGTCGCCATTTATCTGGAGTAGGCTCGAACGCAGCCAGATGTTCAATCCATAGATGGAGTTCAGCATGGGATACAAGAAGATTCAGGTTCCTGCAGTCGGCGACAAAATCACCGTCAATGCAGACCATTCTCTCAATGTTCCTGACCAACCGATCATCCCCTATATCGAAGGTGACGGTATTGGCGTCGACATCAGCCCGGTGATGATCAAGGTGGTCGACGCAGCTGTTGAAAAGGCCTACGGCGGCAAGCGCAAAATCTCGTGGATGGAGGTGTACGCCGGCGAGAAGGCCACCCAAGTCTACGACCAGGACACTTGGCTGCCTCAGGAAACCCTGGATGCGGTCAAGGATTACGTGGTGTCCATCAAGGGCCCGCTGACCACCCCGGTCGGTGGCGGCATCCGTTCGCTGAACGTGGCCCTGCGCCAGCAACTCGACCTCTATGTATGCCTGCGCCCGGTGCGCTGGTTCGAAGGCGTGCCCAGCCCGGTCAAGAAGCCGGGGGATGTGGACATGACCATCTTCCGTGAGAACTCCGAGGACATTTACGCCGGCATCGAGTGGAAGGCCGGTTCGCCTGAGGCGATCAAGGTGATCAAGTTCCTCAAGGAGGAGATGGGCGTCACCAAGATCCGCTTCGACCAGGATTGCGGCATTGGTATCAAGCCGGTATCGCTGGAAGGCACCAAGCGCCTGGCGCGCAAGGCCCTGCAATATGTGGTGGATAACGACCGCGACTCGCTGACCATCGTGCATAAAGGCAACATCATGAAGTTCACCGAAGGTGCCTTCAAGGAATGGGCCTACGAAGTGGCGGCCGAGGAGTTCGGCGCGACCCTGCTCGATGGCGGGCCGTGGATGCAGTTCAAGAACCCGAAGACCGGCAAGAACGTGGTGGTCAAGGATGCGATTGCCGATGCCATGCTCCAGCAGATCCTGCTGCGCCCGGCTGAATATGACGTGATTGCGACGCTCAACCTGAACGGCGACTACCTGTCTGACGCCCTGGCGGCGGAAGTGGGCGGCATCGGTATTGCGCCGGGTGCCAACCTGTCCGACACCGTGGCCATGTTCGAAGCCACCCACGGCACGGCACCGAAGTACGCGGGCAAGGATCAGGTCAACCCGGGCTCATTGATTCTTTCGGCGGAAATGATGCTGCGGCACATGGGCTGGGTAGAGGCGGCCGATTTGATCATCAAGGGCACCAACGGCGCGATTTCGGCCAAGACCGTGACCTATGATTTCGAGCGCCTGATGGAGGGCGCTACGCTGGTGTCGTCGTCGGGCTTTGGTGATGCGCTGATCAAGCATATGTAAACAAGCAGAAAAACCGGCCGTGCTGATTAACTCAGAATGGCCGGTTGGGCTTTCAAAACTTTGCTCAGTGGCTGATCAGGCCAGTTGCGTCGTCGATTGCAGAGCAGGCGCTTCTACTTTCGGCGCGTCTTTAACAGCCTCCAGCGCTTTGATTTTTACGGCATGCATGCCCTTGGGGCCTTGAATAATCTCAAAGCAGACAGCCTGACCCGCTTTCAATGTCTTGTAGCCATCCATCTCGATCACTGAGAAATGCGCAAAAAGGTCTTCATCCTTGCCATCTTCAAGAATGAAGCCATAACCCTTGGCATTGTTGAACCACTTGACCTTACCACTAGCCATTCCCTTATCCCTCTGCACCAGACTCCATCACTGGAGTATCATCCTGTCTATCCGTCCTAACCCGAATAAATAAGGTTGACTGCGCGGACCTTTTTTACCCACTGTGGGCTCTATTGGTTGTAACACCGATTTGCCGATAGTCAAGGCGATCAACCGGTCAGAGTTGAAATTCTGACAGCTCGCCCCCACCACTGTATTTGAACCACTGACGAACCTTTCTTTCCATGCATGCAAATAGCCAGATTCGACTAACATTCAATCAGGATCGCCCGGATCAGGAACATGACGACGACGGTTCTGCAGGCATTGCTGTTCAGGAGGCCAAGCCTGCTTTACAGGCGCCGCCGATGTACAAGGTGGTTTTGTTCAATGATGACTACACACCGATGGATTTCGTGGTCGAAGTGCTCGAGGTGTTTTTTAACCTGAACCGCGAGTTGGCGACCAAGGTAATGCTGGCCGTTCACACAGAAGGACGGGCAGTATGTGGAGTGTTTACCCGCGACATCGCCGAGACAAAGGCCATGCAGGTCAACCAGTACGCCAGGGACAGCCAGCATCCGCTACTCTGTGAAATCGAGAAGGACGGTTAACGCCGACCACTTGGGTATGAGGTGAAGCTATGTTAAACCGCGAGCTCGAAGTCACCCTCAATCTTGCCTTCAAGGAGGCTCGTTCGAAGCGTCATGAATTCATGACCGTCGAGCACCTGCTGCTGGCACTTTTGGATAACGAAGCTGCCGCCACCGTTCTACGTGCGTGCGGCGCCAACCTCGACAAACTCAAGCATGACCTGCAGGAGTTTATCGACTCCACCACGCCACTGATTCCCGTGCATGACGAGGACCGTGAGACCCAGCCGACCCTGGGCTTCCAGCGGGTATTGCAGCGTGCCGTATTCCACGTACAGAGCTCCGGTAAGCGTGAAGTCACGGGCGCCAATGTGCTGGTGGCGATTTTCAGCGAACAGGAAAGCCAGGCCGTATTTCTGCTCAAGCAGCAGAGCGTTGCCCGTATTGATGTTGTTAACTACATCGCCCACGGTATCTCCAAGGTGCCGGGGCACGGCGATCATTCCGAGGGTGAGCAGGATATGCAGGACGACGAGGGCGGTGAGTCTTCTTCTTCAAGCAATCCGCTGGATGCCTATGCCAGCAATCTCAATGAGTTGGCGCGCCAGGGGCGGATCGATCCGCTGGTGGGGCGTGAGCTCGAGGTTGAACGTGTAGCGCAGATCCTCGCGCGCCGCCGCAAGAACAACCCGTTGCTGGTGGGTGAAGCGGGTGTGGGGAAAACCGCGATCGCCGAGGGCCTGGCCAAGCGTATCGTGGACAATCAGGTGCCGGACCTGCTGGCCAACAGCGTCGTCTACTCCCTGGACCTGGGCGCGTTGCTCGCCGGGACCAAGTACCGTGGCGATTTCGAGAAGCGCTTCAAGGCGCTGCTCGGCGAGCTGAAAAAACGCCCGCAGGCGATTCTGTTCATCGACGAAATCCACACCATCATTGGTGCCGGCGCCGCGTCGGGCGGGGTGATGGACGCGTCCAACCTGCTCAAGCCGCTGCTGTCGTCGGGTGATATCCGCTGCATTGGCTCGACCACGTTCCAGGAATTCCGCGGGATCTTCGAAAAAGACCGTGCCCTGGCGCGCCGCTTCCAGAAAGTCGACGTGTCCGAGCCTTCGGTTGAAGACACCATCGGCATCCTGCGCGGGCTCAAGGGCCGGTTTGAAGCGCATCATGGCATCGAGTACACCGATGAGGCCTTGCGTGCGGCGGCTGAGCTGGCGTCGCGCTACATCAATGACCGGCACATGCCGGACAAAGCGATCGATGTGATCGACGAGGCGGGGGCCTACCAGCGCCTGCAGCCGGTCGAGAAACGTGTGAAGCGCATCGACGTGCCTCAGGTCGAGGACATCGTGGCGAAGATCGCGCGTATTCCGCCTAAACACGTCAACAGCTCCGATAAAGAGCTGCTGCGTAACCTGGAACGTGACCTCAAGCTGACCGTGTTTGGCCAGGACGCGGCCATCGATGCGTTGTCCACCGCGATCAAGCTGTCGCGCGCGGGCCTCAAGTCGCCGGACAAGCCCGTGGGTTCGTTCCTGTTCGCCGGCCCCACCGGTGTCGGCAAAACCGAGGCGGCGCGTCAATTGGCCAAAGCCATGGGGATCGAGCTGGTGCGCTTCGATATGTCCGAATACATGGAGCGTCACACCGTGTCGCGCCTGATCGGTGCGCCTCCGGGCTATGTCGGCTTCGACCAGGGTGGCCTGTTGACCGAGGCGATCACCAAGCAGCCGCATTGCGTATTGTTGCTCGATGAAATCGAGAAGGCGCATCCGGAAGTCTTCAACCTGCTGTTGCAGGTGATGGACCACGGCACCCTGACCGACAACAACGGGCGCAAGGCGGATTTCCGCAACGTGATCGTGATCATGACCACCAACGCCGGCGCTGAAACCGCTGCGCGGGCGTCGATCGGCTTTACGCATCAGGACCACTCCTCCGATGCGATGGAAGTGATCAAGAAGAGCTTCACACCGGAGTTCCGCAACCGCCTGGATACCATTATCCAGTTTGGTCGCCTCAGCCATGAGGTCATCAAAAGCGTGGTGGACAAGTTCCTCACCGAGCTTCAGGCGCAGTTGGAAGACAAGCGCGTGCAGCTGGAGGTGTCGGAAGCGGCGCGAAGCTGGATTGCGGAAGGCGGCTACGACGCGGCAATGGGCGCTCGCCCGATGGCGCGTCTGATCCAGGACAAGATCAAGCGGCCGCTGGCCGAAGAGATCCTGTTCGGCGAGCTTTCCGACCATGGTGGCGTGGTGCATATCGATCTGAAGGACGGCGAGCTGACCTTCGACTTCGAAACCACCGCTGAAATGGCCTGATCGTTCACTGCAATAACACAAAGGCGCCGAAAGGCGCCTTTTTGCTGGAATGCTATTCCAAAAATGATGGAGTTCCAATGTGGGAGGGGGCTTGCTCCCGATAGCGGTATATCAGTCACACATGCACCGGCTGAACCGCCGCTATCGGGAGCAAGCCCCCTCCCACATTTGGTTATTGGTGGCCCAAAAACTCTACGCACACAAAAACGCCCGGCAGAACCGGGCGTTTTGTATTGACTTGCTTAGCGAGCGCGGTAAGTGATGCGCCCTTTGCTCAAGTCATAGGGCGTCAGCTCGACGCGCACTTTGTCACCGGTAAGAATACGAATGTAGTTCTTGCGCATCTTGCCGGAGATATGCGCGGTTACGACGTGCCCATTTTCCAACTCCACACGAAACATGGTGTTGGGCAGGGTGTCGACGACAGTGCCTTCCATTTCGAAGCTGTCTTCTTTCGACATGCAGTAAAGCCCTCGGTATCCAGTGAATGGCCCGGTGCAACTGCGCCAGGCAAAAGCGGCGTGCATTGTGCCCGAAAAAGGGTGTTCAAGCCAAGGGGTTCTAGTTAAGCGTTACCCATCTTTGATTAATCAGCAGTTCAATGGGCCGATATTGGGTCTTGTAGTTCATCTTTTTGCAGTTCTTGATCCAGTATCCAAGGTACACCGCCTCCAGTTCCAGGCGCAGTGCTTCACCTATCTGCCAGAGAATGGCAAAGCGTCCCAGGCTGCGGCGCTCTTCGGCGGGTTCATAGAAGGTGTACACCGCCGACAGGCCGTTGGGCAGCAGGTCGGTGACCGCCACCGCCAGCAGCCGCCCGTCGAGGCGGAATTCGTAGAAGCGCGAAAAAGGCAGGTCGCGCACCAGGAAGGTGGAAAACTGATCGCGGCTGGGCGGGAACATATCGCCGTCGGCGTGGCGTTGTTCAATGTAGCGTTGATAAAGATCGAAATATTCTTCGCTGTACTGCGGTTTGACCGCGGTTACCGTGAGGTCGGCGTTGCGCTTGAGAATGCGTTTCTGGTTGCGATCCGGCACAAATTGCGCCACCGGAATCCGCGCCGGTACGCAAGCGTTGCAATTTTGGCAGTGAGGCCGGTACAGGTGATCGCCGCTGCGCCGAAAGCCCATCTCCGACAGGTCGGCGTACACATGCACGTCCATCGGTTGGCTGGGGTCGAGGAACAGCGTAGTGGCCTGCTCGTCGGGCAGATAGCTGCAAGAGTGGGCTTGAGTGGCATAGAACTTCAAGCGCGCCAGCTCGGTCATGATCAACCCTCGGGATAAGCTTTGAAATAAGTGTAAGCCAGGTACGCGGATGGCGCTTAAGAAACCCACGGCCCAGAGCTGGGCACGTCCAGGTGATTGCGCAGCCACTGCGCGAACTCACTGCGCGGTATGGCGCGCGCGCCCAGGCTGTGCAGGTGGTCGTTGGGCATCTGGCAGTCAATCAGCACAAAGCCCCAGGCCTGCAATTGCCGGGTCAGCGTGGCGAAGCCGAATTTGGAGGCGTTGTCGGCGCGGCTGAACATGGATTCGCCAAAAAACAACTGGCCCATCGCCAGGCCGTAAAGGCCTCCGACCAGTTCCCCCTGGTCCCACACCTCCACCGAGTGGGCGTAACCCCGCTGATGCAGCTCCAGGTAGGCGCTCTGGATGCCTTGCGTGATCCAGGTGCCATCGGCATACGCGCGTGGCGCCGCACAGCCTTGAATAACCGCAGCGAAGTCCTGGTCGAAGGTCACGCTATAGCGCTGCTGGCGCAATAATTTGCCGAGGCTGCGCGAGACGTGCAGCTCGTCGGGGAATATCACTGTGCGTGGGTCCGGCGACCACCAGAGAATCGGTTGGCCTTCGGAGAACCAGGGAAAGCAGCCGTGACGATAGGCCTGGATCAACCGTTCGGCTGACAGGTCGCCGCCGGCGGCAAGCAGGCCGTTGGGTTCGCGCATGGCCTTGGCCAGTGGCGGAAAGGTGAGGGTGTCGCGTTGCAACCAGGTCAGCATGGCATCCAGGCTTACGGAAGGGGAGGGGAGTGGCAGGTTGTAGGCGCCTGCCCCAGGCGGTGATTATTGTCGACACAGCGCCACGGGGCCAGCCCGAATAGGTTTTTGGCGCGGATTAGCGTGTAAGGGTGTTTCTGCAACTCTGTGCATAAGGCGCGGTCGTAATCGGGTCTGGCCGGTGCAGGCCATTTGCCAAGCTTGCCTGGTTTACTAAATACAGCGCATAAGCCTTTGTCAGCAAAGACAATGCATGCTCAAATTGAACAGGCTGCAACACCTGGAGGTTCCGTGCTGCCGGGTGACGGGCAAGTGCGTGGCATCGCGCACGCAAACCCGTACAATGCGGCGATCGTGGCGTTATCGCCATTTCGCCTATGGGTTTGGCAGTGTTAAAAGTAGATTCAGCAACATTCGTCATTTTTCAGCTGCTCGGAACAGAGCAGTCGTGTGCAGTCATTCAACAGATGGACGCGCTAAAAGGCGCAGGAAAAGACCCGTTTTGAAGAAATCCGCCGCAACACCCAAAGCAGCAGTCGTGCCGGCCTGGCGTCAGCACCTGCATTACCGACTCAAGGAAGGTGCGCTGATCGCTATCGGCGCGCTGTGCCTGTTCCTGATGATGGCCTTGCTCACCTATGGCAAGGACGATCCTGGCTGGAGCCATAACAGCAAAATCGACGACGTGCAGAATTTCGGTGGCCCGGTGGGTTCCTACAGCGCCGATATCCTGTTCATGATTCTCGGTTATTTCGCGTACATCTTCCCGCTGCTGCTGGCGATCAAGACCTGGCAGATCTTCCGCCAGCGGCATGAGCCGTGGCAGTGGAGCGGCTGGCTGTTTTCCTGGCGCCTGATCGGGCTGGTGTTCCTGGTGTTGTCCGGCGCCGCCCTGGCGCATATCCATTTCCACGCGCCCACCGGTTTGCCAGCAGGTGCGGGCGGGGCGCTGGGCGAAAGCCTGGGCGACCTGGCGCGCCGCACCCTGAATATCCAGGGCAGCACCCTGATGTTCATCGCGCTGTTTCTGTTCGGCCTTACGGTGTTCACCGACCTGTCTTGGTTCAAAGTGATGGACGTGACCGGCAAGATCACCCTCGATCTGTTCGAGTTGTTCCAGGGGGCCGCCAACCGCTGGTGGGCGGCGCGTGTCGAGCGCAAGCAAATGGTTGCGCAGCTGCGCGAAGTGGACACCCGCGTCAACGAAGTGGTGGCTCCAAGCACGCCGGACCGCCGCGAGCAAGCCAAGGTCAAGGAGCGCCTGATCGAGCGCGAACAGGCCCTGAGCAAGCACATGTCGGACCGCGAGAAGCAGGTGCCGCCGGTGATCGCTCCCGCGCCGCCCAAGGCGCCCGAGCCAAGCCATCGCGTGCAGAAAGAGAAACAGGCTCCGCTGTTCATCGACAGCGCCGTCGAAGGCACCTTGCCGCCGATCTCGATTCTCGACCCGGCGGAAAAGAAACAGCTCAACTACTCGCCCGAATCCCTGGCGGCCGTTGGCCACCTGCTGGAAATCAAGCTCAAGGAATTCGGCGTCGAAGTGTCGGTAGACTCGATTCACCCAGGCCCGGTGATTACCCGTTACGAAATCCAGCCAGCCGCAGGCGTCAAGGTCAGCCGTATTTCCAACCTGGCCAAAGACCTGGCCCGTTCCCTGGCCGTGACCAGCGTGCGCGTGGTGGAAGTGATTCCCGGCAAAACCACCGTGGGTATCGAGATTCCCAACGAAGACCGCCAGATCGTGCGGTTCTCCGAGGTGCTTTCAACCCCGGAATATGACAATTTCAAATCGCCGGTCACCTTGGCCCTCGGCCATGACATCGGCGGCAAGCCGGTGATCACCGACCTGGCAAAAATGCCGCACCTGCTGGTGGCCGGTACCACCGGTTCCGGTAAGTCGGTGGGCGTGAACGCAATGATCCTGTCGATCCTGTTCAAATCCGGCCCGGACGACGCCAAGCTGATCATGATCGACCCGAAAATGTTGGAATTGTCGATCTACGAAGGCATCCCGCACCTGCTGTGCCCGGTGGTCACCGACATGAAGGACGCCGCCAACGCCCTGCGCTGGAGCGTCGCCGAGATGGAGCGTCGCTACAAGCTGATGGCGAAGATGGGCGTGCGTAACCTGTCTGGCTTCAATGCCAAGGTCAAGGAAGCCCAGGACGCTGGCACACCGCTGACCGACCCGCTGTACAAGCGCGAGAACATTCACGATGAAGCGCCGCTGCTGACCAAGTTGCCGACCATCGTGGTGGTGGTCGACGAATTCGCCGACATGATGATGATCGTCGGCAAGAAGGTCGAAGAACTGATCGCACGCATCGCCCAGAAGGCCCGTGCGGCCGGGATCCACTTGATCCTCGCAACCCAGCGGCCGTCGGTGGATGTGATCACCGGCCTGATCAAGGCCAACATCCCCACGCGCATGGCGTTCCAGGTGTCGAGCAAGATCGACTCGCGGACCATCATCGACCAGGGCGGCGCCGAGCAACTGCTGGGCCACGGTGACATGCTCTACATGCCGCCCGGCACCAGCCTGCCGATTCGTGTGCACGGTGCCTTCGTGTCCGACGATGAAGTGCATCGCGTGGTGGAAGCCTGGAAACTGCGTGGTGCACCGGAATATAACGACGAGATCCTCGCCGGCGTTGAAGAGGCCGGTAGCGGCTTCGACGGCGGCAGCGGCGGTGGCGACGATGACGCCGAAACCGACGCGCTGTACGACGAGGCCGTGGCGTTCGTGCTGGAAAGCCGTCGCGCCTCGATTTCTGCGGTGCAACGCAAGCTGAAGATTGGCTACAACCGCGCAGCCCGCATGATCGAAGCCATGGAAAACGCTGGCGTCGTCACTGCAATGAACACCAACGGCTCGCGTGAAATCATCGCCCCCGGGCAGATGCGCGACTGATCCCGCGCCGCGTGGCAGCACGCGGCGCGCCCTGATTACTCAATGAGGATTCCCATGCGCATTATCCGCATGCTGTTGTTGCCGGTACTGGCCCTGACCGCCGCTTCGGCTCACGCTGACCCGGCTTCGGTGGCCAGCCTGAAGAACCTGCTGGACAAATCCCAGACCCTGACCGCGCGCTTTTCCCAGCTGACCCTGGACGCCGGTGGCACCCAGTTACAGGAAACCGCGGGTGAAATGGCTGTGCAGCGTCCTGGCCTGTTCTACTGGCATACCGAAGGCAAGGCCGAACAGACCATCGTTTCCGACGGCCAGAAAGTCACGCTGTGGGACCCGGACCTGGAGCAGGCGACCATCAAGAAGCTCGACCCACGGCTGAACCAGACGCCAGCGCTGCTGCTGTCGGGCGATGTATCGAAGATCAACGACAGTTTCGATATCACCTCCAAGCAAACCAGCAACGTGATCGAATTCACCCTCAAGCCAAAATCCAAGGACACGCTGTTTGACAGCCTGCAACTGTCGTTCGGCAACGGTGTGATCAATAACATGCGCCTGATCGACAGCGTCGGCCAGCGCACCGATATCCTGTTCTCCGGGGTCAAGGCCAACCAGCCGGTGCCCGCGTCCAAGTTCAAGTTCGACATCCCCAAGGGTGCCGACGTGATCCAGGAATAAACTCCCCCAGAGGTTTCAAACGCTGCCCATGGATCTGTTTCGAAGTGACCCGATTGCCCAGCCTCTGGCCGCGCGCCTGCGCTCGACCAACCTGGACGAGTACGTCGGTCAGGAACACCTGCTCGCTCGCGGCAAGCCCCTGCGTGAAGCCCTGGAGCAGGGTGCGCTGCACTCGATGATTTTCTGGGGGCCGCCGGGGGTGGGTAAAACCACCCTGGCGCGGCTGCTGGCGAAGGTCTCGGATGCGCACTTCGAAACGGTCTCCGCCGTGCTGGCCGGGGTCAAGGAAATCCGTCAGGCGGTGGAAATCGCCAAGCAGCAGGCCGGGCAATACGGCAAGCGCACCATCCTGTTCGTCGACGAAGTGCATCGCTTCAACAAGTCCCAGCAGGATGCGTTCCTGCCGTACGTCGAAGACGGCACGCTGATCTTTATCGGCGCCACCACCGAGAACCCTTCGTTCGAATTGAATAACGCGCTGCTCTCGCGGGCGCGTGTCTACGTGCTCAAGAGCCTGGACGAGGCGGCCATGCAGAAGCTGTTGCAGCGCGCCTTGAGCGAAGACAAGGGGCTTGGCAAGCGCCAGCTGAGCGTCAGTGAGGAGGGCTTCAAGATCCTGCTCACCGCCGCCGATGGTGATGGCCGGCGGTTTCTCAACCTGCTGGAGAACGCCTCGGACCTTGCCGAAGATGGCGGCGAGATTGGCGTCGACCTGCTGCAAAGCCTGCTGGGTGACACACGCCGGCGTTTCGATAAGGGCGGCGAAGCGTTCTACGACCAGATATCGGCGCTGCACAAATCCGTCCGCGGCTCCAACCCGGACGGCGCGCTGTACTGGTTTGCACGCATGATCGACGGCGGTTGCGACCCGTTGTACCTGGCGCGCCGCGTGGTGCGCATGGCCAGCGAGGACATCGGCAATGCCGACCCGCGCGCCCTGAGCCTGTGCCTGGCCGCCTGGGACGTGCAAGAGCGCCTCGGCAGCCCGGAAGGCGAGCTGGCGGTGGCCCAGGCCATTACCTACCTGGCATGCGCGCCCAAAAGCAACGCGGTGTACATGGGCTTCAAGTCGGCGCTGCGCGCGGCGGCCGAACATGGTTCGCTCGAAGTGCCGATGCACTTGCGCAACGCACCGACCAAGTTGATGAAACAGCTGGGTTACGGTGACGAGTACCGCTATGCCCATGATGAGCCGGACGCTTACGCGGCCGGTGAAGACTACTTTCCCGATGAGCTGGAACCGTTGCCGCTCTATCAGCCGGTGCCCCGTGGCCTGGAGTTGAAGATTGGCGAAAAGCTCAATCATCTGGCCGCACTTGATCGTTTAAGTCCCAGGCAGCGGAGAAAATCATGATTCCCTTGGTGGTCGCCGTCTCGGCGGGCGGTATCGCGGGTACACTGCTGCGCTTTGCGACGGGTAACTGGATCAACGCGAATTGGCCCAAGCACTTCTATACCGCGACGCTGGCCGTTAATATCGTGGGCTGCCTGGTGATCGGTGTTTTATACGGCCTGTTCCTGGTGCGTCCCGAAGTACCGATTGAGGTGCGCGCCGGCCTGATGGTTGGCTTCCTTGGCGGCCTGACGACCTTTTCATCATTTTCACTGGATACCGTACGCCTGCTGGAAAGCGGGCAAGTGCTGCTGGCGATTGGCTATGCAGCTATCAGCGTATTCGGCGGGCTGCTTGCCACCTGGGCCGGCCTGTCCTTGACCAAACTTTGATAAACGAGAGACCGACATGCTCGATTCCAAACTGTTACGTAGCAACCTTCAGGACGTAGCGGACCGCCTGGCATCCCGTGGCTTTGCCTTGGATGTTGCGCGCATCGAAGCGCTGGAAGAACAGCGCAAGACCGTCCAGACCCGCACCGAAGCACTGCAGGCTGAGCGGAATGCGCGTTCCAAGTCCATCGGTCAGGCCAAGCAGCGCGGCGAAGACATCGCGCCGTTGATGGCGGACGTCGAGCGCATGGGTACCGAGCTGTCCGACGGCAAAGCCGAGCTGGACAAAATTCAGTCCGAGCTGGATTCGATCCTGCTGGGCATCCCCAACCTGCCCCACGAATCCGTGCCGATTGGCGCGGACGAAGACGGCAACGTTGAAGTGCGTCGCTGGGGCACGCCCAAAGCCTTCGATTTCGACGTCAAGGACCACGTTGCCCTGGGCGAATTGACCGGCGGCCTGGATTTCGAAACCGCCGCGAAAATGTCCGGCGCGCGTTTCGCCCTGTTGCGTGGCCCGATCGCACGCATGCATCGCGCCCTGGCGCAGTTCATGATCAACCTGCACACCGCCGAGCACGGTTACGAAGAGGCCTACACCCCGTACCTGGTGCAAGCGCCGGCGTTGATGGGCACCAGCCAGTTGCCGAAATTCGAGGAAGACCTGTTCAAGATCAGCCGCGACGGCGAAGCCGACCTGTACCTGATCCCGACCGCCGAAGTGTCGCTGACCAATATCGTCGCTGGCGAAATCCTCGATGCCAAGCAACTGCCGCTCAAGTTTGTCGCCCATAGCCCGTGCTTTCGCAGTGAAGCCGGCGCCTCGGGGCGCGACACCCGTGGCATGATCCGCCAGCACCAGTTCGACAAGGTCGAGATGGTCCAGGTGGTCGAGCCGTCCAAATCCATGGAAGCCTTGGAAGGCCTGACGGCCAACGCCGAGCGCGTCCTGCAGTTGCTGGAGCTGCCGTATCGCGTGCTGGCGTTGTGCACCGGTGACATGGGTTTCAGCGCCGTGAAGACCTACGACCTTGAAGTGTGGGTGCCGAGCCAGGACAAGTACCGCGAGATTTCGTCGTGCTCCAACTGCGGCGATTTCCAGGCCCGACGCATGCAGGCGCGTTTCCGCAACCCGGAAACCGGCAAGCCGGAACTGGTGCACACCCTCAATGGTTCGGGCCTGGCGGTAGGCCGTACGCTGGTGGCAGTGCTGGAAAACTACCAGCAGGCCGACGGTTCGATTCGTGTGCCTGAGGTGCTCAAGCCCTACATGGCGGGCGTCGAGGTCATCGGCTAAATGGAATTTCTGCCGCTGTTTCATAACCTGCGCGGCAGTCGTGTGCTGGTCGTCGGCGGCGGGGAGATTGCCTTGCGCAAATCCCGGCTGCTGGCCGATGCCGGGGCGTTGCTGCGGGTGGTTGCTCCCCAGATCGAAGACCAGTTGCGTGAACTGGTGCTGGGCAGTGGCGGGGACCTGATGTTGCGCGGTTATCAGGAGACGGACCTCGACGGTTGCGTGCTGATCATCGCGGCCACCGACGACGAGCCACTGAACGCGCAAGTGTCCAGTGATGCCAAGCGGCGCTGTGTACCGGTCAATGTGGTGGATGCGCCGGCCCTGTGCAGCGTGATCTTCCCGGCGATCGTCGACCGTTCGCCGTTGGTGATCGCGGTGTCCAGTGGCGGCGATGCGCCGGTACTGGCGCGCTTGATCCGGGCCAAGCTGGAAACCTGGATTCCGTCCACCTATGGCCAGTTGGCCGGGTTGGCGGCGCGTTTTCGTGCCCAGGTCAAAGGTTTGTACCCGGATGTGCAGCAGCGACGGGCGTTCTGGGAAGAAGTGTTCCAGGGCCCGATTGCCGACCGGCAACTGGCCGGGCAGGGCGATGAGGCTGAGCGCCTGTTGATCGAGAAGGTCAATGGCGCGCCGCCTTACGCGCCGGGTGAGGTTTACCTGGTGGGTGCAGGCCCGGGCGACCCAGACCTGTTGACCTTCCGCGCCTTGCGCCTGATGCAGCAAGCCGACGTGGTGTTGTATGACCGGTTGGTGGCTCCAGCGATCCTGGAACTGTGCCGCCGGGATGCCGAGCGCGTGTACGTCGGCAAGCGTCGCGCCGATCATGCCGTGCCGCAGGACCAGATCAACCAGCAACTGGTGGACCTGGCCAAGCAAGGCAAGCGCGTGCTGCGCCTCAAGGGCGGCGATCCGTTCATTTTCGGGCGGGGCGGCGAAGAGATCGAGGAATTGGCGGCCCATGGCATCCCGTTCCAGGTGGTCCCGGGGATCACGGCGGCCAGTGGTTGCGCGGCGTATGCGGGCATTCCGTTGACGCACCGTGACTACGCACAGTCGGTGCGGTTTATCACCGGCCACTTGAAGAATGGCACCTCGGACCTGCCCTGGCAGGACCTGGTGGGACCGTCACAGACCCTGGTGTTCTACATGGGCTTGATTGGGTTGCCGATCATCTGCGAGCAATTGATCAAGCACGGGCGCGCGGCAGATACGCCAGCAGCGTTGATTCAGCAGGGCACCACCGCCAACCAGCGCGTATTCACCGGCACCCTGGCCGACTTGCCGCGCATGGTGGCGGAGCATGAAGTCCATGCGCCGACGCTGGTGATCGTGGGTGAGGTGGTGGTGTTGCGCGAGAAGCTCAAGTGGTTCGAAGGCGCCCAGTCTCAGGTCTGAACCTCAAAAGCATCGGGAGCAAGCCCCCTCCCACATTTTGACTGTGTTCACAGACTAAGATGTGGGAGGGGGCTTGCTCCCGATGAGGCCATCAAATACGACCGATATTCCAGATCAGCTAAAGACACCTTTACCTGAAAGTCGCGCCCGATCATGGCTGTTGTCAAATTCTTGCAGCGGCCCCTTCGGCACAATCCCCGTCGGGTTTATCGTCCGATGGCTGGCGTAGTAATGCCCCTTGATGTGCTCAAAATTCACCGTCTCGGCCACCCCCGGCCACTGATACATCTCCCGCAACCAATTGGACAAGTTCGGATAATCGGCAATTCGTCGCAGGTTGCATTTGAAGTGGCTGTAATACACCGCATCAAAACGAATCAACGTGGTGAACAGCCGCACATCCGCCTCGGTCAGGTACTCGCCGGCCAGGTAGCGGTGCTCGCCCAGGTGGCGTTCCAAATGGTCCAGCTCGGCAAACACGTCATCGAAGGCACCTTCATAGGCCTGCTGCGAGGTGGCGAAGCCTGCGCGGTACACGCCGTTGTTCACGGCCGGGTAGATGCGTTCGTTCAGCGCATCGATGGCCGGGCGCAGTGCGTCGGGATAGAAATCCAGGGTATTACCGGTCAGCTCATCAAATGCGCTATTGAACATGCGGATGATTTCCGCCGACTCATTGCTGACGATGCGTTTGAGCTTCTTGTCCCATAACACCGGCACCGTGACACGCCCGGTGTAGTCAGCGGTCTCAGCGGTGTAGCGCTGGTGCATGAAGTCGAAGCCGTCGAGCGCGTCGCCGCTGGAGCCGTGGGCCTTGTCGAAGGTCCAGCCGTTTTCCAGCATCAGCCAACTGACCACCGAGACGTCGATCAGGCTTTCCAGGCCCTTGAGCTTGCGCAGGATTAAGGTGCGGTGGGCCCAGGGGCAGGCGAGGGAGACGTAGAGGTGATAGCGACCTGCCTCGGCCTTGAAGCCGCCTTCGCCACTCGGGCCGGGCTGGCCGTCGGCGGTCACCCAGTGGCGGCGTTGCGCCTGTTCGCGCTGGAACGCGCCGTCTGCGCTACTTTCGTACCATTGGTCTTTCCAGTGTCCTTCGATCAGCAAACCCATGACTGGCTCCTTGGCTAATAAGCGTTGGAGCCCAGTCTAAAGGGATGAGTTCGAACTAAAAGCGCAAAGACCCGAGGTGAATGATCGATTAAATCGATTTGTCGCGCGCATCCCAATACTGCTGGGCCAGTTCAAATGCCTGCTCCCGGGTGTGTCCGAGGCCGCGCAAGGCCAGGGCCATGGTTGCGATCAGCGCCAGTTGCGGGTAGCTGTCCTCGACCTCGCCACGCCACAGGGCTTTGAGATGCTCAGGCTCCAGGCTCGCCGGTTTGACGTGGCGCTGGGCGGAGAGGGCGGGCCATTCTTCGTCCCAGCTCAGGCCACTGGTGGTGCCGTACAGGTGGCTGAGGGTGTCGGGGTTGATTTCCACTTCGCCGCCATCGCCCTTGACCACAATCACGTTGTCGCCCAGCAGGCCGCTGGCATCGCGGTGCACGCCCTGGTAACCCGGATGGAAGATGCTTTGCAGGCCGCAACGGGCATTCAGTGGGTTGAGCAAGCGTGCCAGGGAATGGATCGGCGAGCGCAGGCCCAGGGTGTTGCGCAGGTCGATCATGCGCTGCAACTGAGGCGCCCAGTCGCCCAGCGGGATAAACGCCAGGTTGCCTTGTTCATACGCCGCCTCGACCTGCTGCCAATTGCGGCACAACGGTATCTGCAAACGCTCCAGCAATTGCTCGGTGTACAGGCGGCCCGCCGTATGCGCGCCGCCGCCGTGCATGAGGATGCGCACGCCGTTTTGCGCCAGGCATTTGGCCGCCAGCAAAAACCACGGCAAATGGCGCTTTTTGCCGGCGTAGGTCGGCCAGTCGATATCCACCTTCAAGGCGGGCGGATTCAAGCGCTCGCGCACCGCTTCGGTGAAACCGGCGAGCTCTTCCGGGCTTTCTTCCTTGTGACGCAACAGCATGAGAAAGGCGCCCAGTTGGGTGTCTTCGACTTTTTCGTCGAGCAGCATGCCCATGGCTTCCCGCGCTTCCTCACGGGTGAGGTTGCGCGCGCCGCGCTTGCCCTTGCCGAGGATGCGCACGAACTGCGCAAAAGGGTGCTCTTCAGGCGTTGAGAGGGTCAGTGGGGCAAAGTCGGTCATAAGCAATTCGTCGGCCTGGGCAGGCCCGCCAGCTTGGCGGCAAGTTTGGCGGGAGTGCCGTTGAACAGTTTGTTGAGGTGCAGGCTGTTGCCCTTGTCCGGGCCGAGCTTCAAGGCGGCGTACTTGATCAGCGGGCGCGTGGCCGGCGACAGCTGATATTGCGCGTAAAAGCCGCGCAGCAGTTCGAGGATTTCCCAGTGGTCCGGGGTCAGTTCCAGCGATTCTGCGGCGGCCAGGGCGTTGGCAATCTCGGCAGACCACGCGTCGAGGTCGACCAGATAGCCGTCCTTGTCCAGTTCGAGGGTGCGCGTGCCTACGGTCAGCGTATTCATAACCAAGTGTTGACCTTGTCATAGTCGATCGACAACTGCACGAAACCCGGATAGTCCACGCTGTCGGCCCAGTCCGGCAACGGCAGGTTGCGCGCCTGCATGTCTTCAGCCAGCACGAACACCTTCACGCCTTTGGTGTGCAGGGCCGGGCTGCGCAGGCCGTAGGCGCCGTCGCCGCACAGCAGGATCGCATCCGCGCTGGCACAGACGCGCAGACAGCTGTCGAGACGGCTGTCGGTAAAGGGGGAGTGGGACACCACATGTAGAGTCGACATCAGAGGGTAATCACCTGGTCGTAACGGTCAATCAGTTGGGAAATGGCGGCAGGGTCCAAAGGCTGCGCGCTTGCCGGCACACCCAGCCCGCGTTCGGCCAGGCTGTGGCTGCAGGCGAACACGTCATCGATGCCGAACAGGCCCAGGGCTTGCAGGTTGGCGCTCAAATCCTTTTGCTGCACGGCCTTGGCGTCCTGGTGCGGTGCAAGCTGGAACACGCCGTCGTCCAGAAACAGCAGGCCGATCGGTAGATCGAACGCGCCACCGGCCAGCACGATATCCAGCGCTTCCCGCGCACTGGGGCCGGACCACGGCGCCTGGCGGCTGATCACCAGCAATGACTTGGCCATGTCATGAACCTCCAAAACAGATCAGGCGGTCCGCGTCCTGGATCGCGTCATGCAGTTGCCCCAGGCCCGACAGCGCCCAGGGCGCGTCCAGGTTCACCGCGCTGCGTTGATAGCGCGTGGCTTCCTCGGCGTTGAGCACGCCACGGCGCAGGGCTGCGGCGATACACACGACGCCGTCGAGCTGGTGGGCGCTGACGAACTCGCGCCATTGGCGCGCGATGTCTTGCTCGTCCTGGGGCGCGACGACGTTATTGGACGCGCTGTACACGCCATCCTGGTAAAAAAACAGCCGCACAATCTCATGCCCGCCGGCCAGGGCCGCCTGGGCGAACAACAGGGCGCGGCGCGAGGAGGGCGCGTGGGCGGCGCTGAACACTGCAATCGCGAACTTCATGGAACACTCTGCCAACAAAACGTGGGCCAATGATAAAGCCGTGGCGACGAAAAAGCCCGCCGTGATCAAAACGGTCAGGGGGGTTGATCGTTCCGACGATTGCCGTCGACGCTCAAGGCTGACTACGCTGTGAACCGTCGAATCGGAAACGGAGTTTGTATGACAGGCCCCTTGGCGTCCCTCAAAGTGCTGGATTTTTCCACCCTGTTGCCCGGCCCCTTCGCCTCACTGATGCTGGCGGACATGGGCGCCGAGGTGCTGCGCATCGAATCGCCGACGCGCATGGATTTGTTGCGCGTCCTGCCGCCCCATGATCAGGGCACCTCGGCGAGCCATGCCTACCTCAATCGCAACAAACGCAGCCTGGCGCTGGACCTCAAGCGGGCCGAGGCGCTGCAGATCGTGTTCGAGCTGGTCAAGGGCACCGACATCCTCATCGAACAATTCCGCCCCGGCGTGATGGAGCGTCTGGGCCTGGGGTATGCGGCCTTGAACGCGATCAACCCGAGGCTGATCTACGTGTCGATCACCGGCTACGGCCAGACCGGCCCTTACAGGGATCGAGCCGGCCACGATATCAACTACCTGGCCGTGGCCGGCGTGGCCAGCCACAGCGGGCGGCGCGACAGCGGGCCGTTGCCGTTGGGCGTGCAGCTGGCGGATATCGGCGGCGGGTCGTTGCATGCGGTGGTGGGCTTGCTCGCGGCGGTCATCGCACGGCAGCAGAGCGGCGTCGGCCAGTACCTGGATGTGAGCATGACCGACTGCGCGTTCAGCCTGAACGCCATGGCCGGCGCGGGTTACCTGGCCTGCGGGGTGGAACCGGCGTGGGAAAACCATGTGCTCAATGGCGGCAGTTTTTACGATTATTACCGCACCCGTGATGGGCGCTGGATGTCGGTGGGCAGCCTGGAACCGGCCTTCATGCAGCAATTGTGCGAAGCGCTGGGGCGACCGGAGTTGGCGCTGCACAGCCTCAAGCCTGAGCAGCAGCCGGCCCTCAAGCAGGCGCTGCAGGTGGAATTCGAAAAACGCAGCTTTGATGAAGTGTGCGCGTTGTTTGCTGGAGTGGATGCGTGCGTGGAACCGGTGTTGAACTTGAGTGAAGCGGTAGCGCATCCGCAGCTGCAGGCGCGCGGGCTGATCAGCCAGGTACCCAGGGGCGATGGCTCGACCCAGGCGCAGATCGCCTGCCCACTGAAGTTTTCCGAGGGGTTGCCGGCGCCACGGCATATTGGCGCGGCTGTCGGCGCGCACAGTGATGAAGTGCTGGGGGAATTGGGCTTCAGTGCTCAGCGGATTGCGGATTTGCGCCAGGCCAAGGTTGTTGGGTGACTGTTCTGATGCCATCGGGGGCAAGCCCCCTCCCACATTTTGAATGTATTCACAAATCAAAGTGTGGGAGGGGGCTTGCCCCCGATGAGGCCCTCATTCCACCCGAGTTTCCCCAGTAAATACCAGAGTCTGCCGACACCGCCGACACAAATACCGCCGCCCCTGGCCTACCAGCCCATGGCGCTGCGGCGAAAACGGGAAGTCGCTGTTGGCACATGGGCACCGGTAGATATAGCGCGTCACCTGACGCCGCTTGACTTCATAGGTGTGGCAACGGTCCGGCGGCAGTTCGTAAACCCCACGCATGATCAACTGCCATTCCTCACCATGGGGCTGGATGCGCTCGCCAAACAGTTGGTGGGCAATCAAGTGCGCTACTTCGTGGGCCACGGTTTGTTTGAGGAAATGTTGGCTGTTTTCACGGTAAAGCTGAGGGTTGAAGCGCAGCAGGTTTTCGTGCAAATGCGCGACACCGGCTTTCTGGCCCCGCAGCTTGAGGCTGACCTTGGGGCGTTTGAAGCTTCGTTTGAAAAAGGATTCGGCTTGCAGGAAACAATCTTCGACGCGGGTATTGAGTTGCTCGGGCATGCTGTACATATCTCCAGAGACGTCCAGTATGCCGCAAAGCAGGGTGTTTCCGAATCTGTCAGGCGCCGAATGGTCATGCATAACGCACAAAGCCACCTTGTGGTGGCTTTGCCTGCGGTAAAAAAGGCTTAACTGGTGTAGATCGGCCCAACGCCCAGGCCCCAGACGATCACGGTAAACGCCATGATCGCCACCAGTACCACCAGTCCTACAGCCAGTACCGAGCTGGAAAACAGGAAGCCTTCATCCGGGTCGATACTCATGAAGGTCGGCAGCCCCACATACAGCAGGTATACCGTGTAGCAGATCGCCGCCGTGCCCACGACCATGCCCAGCCACATGTGCGGATACAGCGCCGCCAGCCCGCCAATAAACAGAGGCGTCGCTGTGTAGGTGGCGAAGGCAATGCAACGCGCCATGCTGGGGTTGGCGTCGTAGGTGCGGGCCATCCAGTGAATGAACGCGCCCATCACCGCCACGCCGCCGAGCATTGCAGCGTAGGACATCAGGGTCATCCACAGCGCGCTTTCCTGGGTCAGCATGACCGGTGCGCGGTTGCCGATCACCCAGCCGACCTGGGTGGTGCCGATAAATGCAGAGACGGCAGGAATCGCCGCGAGAACCAGGGTATGGGTGAGGTACATGTGGCTGATGCTTTCTTCTTTATCGCCACGAATTTCCCGCCATTCCTGATCGGGATGGGTAAACAGCCCCACGACGTGATGGATCATGCCAGTCACTCCTGTCGTTATTACCATCGCCCCCCAGCGGAGCGCTACCGGCCAAATGGCCTGCAAGGTCCGGATAGTCGTGCGACCTCTAGTCGCAGTATAGGAAGTGATGACCTGGAAAACTGTAGGGCCTTTAGAGTAAATCGCGCTGTAAACATAGGTGCTAATCGCGGCACGGTCTGTAGCGGGCAATGCATTCAAGGTGGGAGGGGCTTGCTCCCACATTGAATCGAGGGCGCTCAGGTCGCTAAAATACCCCGCTTTTCGTCACACACTTGCAGCGGATCCAAGCGCCATGGGCACTCTTACGGTCAACCAGAACAAACTGCAAAAACGCCTGCGTCGCCTGGCCGGTGAAGCGGTCGCCGATTTCAACATGATCGAGGAGGGCGACAAGGTCATGGTCTGCCTTTCCGGCGGCAAAGACAGCTATACCCTGCTCGATGTGCTGCTGCACCTGCAGAAGGTCGCGCCGATCAAGTTCGAGATCGTCGCCGTCAACATGGACCAGAAACAGCCAGGTTTTCCCGAGCACGTGCTGCCGGCCTATCTCAAGGAACTGGGCGTCGAGTACCACATCGTCGAGAAAGACACTTATTCGGTGGTCAAGCAGTTGATCCCCGAAGGCAAGACGACCTGCTCGCTGTGCTCGCGCCTGCGGCGGGGCACGCTCTATACCTTTGCCGATGAGATCGGCGCGACCAAGATGGCCCTGGGGCATCATCGCGACGATATCGTCGAAACCTTCTTCCTCAACATGTTCTTCAACGGCTCGCTCAAGGCCATGCCGCCCAAGCTGCGTGCCGATGACGGGCGCAACGTGGTGATCCGCCCGCTGGCGTATTGCAACGAGAAAGACATCCAGGCGTATGCCGACTTCAAGCAGTTTCCGATCATTCCGTGCAACCTGTGCGGCTCCCAGGAAAACCTGCAGCGCCAGGTGGTCAAGGACATGCTGCTGGAGTGGGAACGCAAGACGCCGGGCCGCACCGAGAGCATCTTCCGCAGCCTGCAGAATGTGATCCCGTCGCAATTGGCCGACCGCAACCTGTTCGACTTCACCAGCCTGAAAATCGATGAAACCGCGGCGTCGCGTTTCGTCAATGTAGTGAACCTCTAACGCTCTACAACGCTCTGAAGGACGGCGCTCACGGGCGCCGTTTTCATTTCACCTGCCAGGAGAGGGCATGCGCGATTACAAGTGGCTGCACGAATATTGTCTGAACCGTTTTGGTTCAGCGGCCCAGTTGGAAGCCCATCTGCCGGTGCCCAAGACCCCGGCGCAATTGCGCAGGATCAGCGCTGACCGCTACCTGTCGACCCTGGCGCTGCGCGTGTTCCGTGCCGGCTTGAAGCACAGCGTGGTGGACGCCAAGTGGCCGGCGTTCGAACAGGTGTTCTTTGGCTTCGACCCGGAAAAAGTCGTGCTGATGGGCGCCGAGCACTTGGAACGCCTGATGCAGGACGCCCGCATCATCCGTCACCTGGGCAAGCTCAAGAGCGTGCCGCGCAATGCGCAGATGATCCTGGATATCACCCAGGAGAAGGGCAGCTTCGGCGCGTTTATCGCCGAGTGGCCAGTCACCGATATCGTTGGGCTATGGAAGTACCTGAGCAAGCACGGCCACCAATTGGGCGGCCTGTCGGCACCGCGCTTTTTGCGCATGGTAGGCAAGGATACGTTCGTGCCGAGCTATGACGTGGTGGCGGCGTTGAATGCGCAGAAGATCGTCGACAAGGTGCCCACCAGCCTGCGCGACCTGGCGACGGTGCAGGGCGCCTTCAACCAGTGGCATGCCGAAAGTGGGCGGCCGATGTGCCAGTTGTCGATGATGCTGGCTTACACCGTCAACCATTGATCGTTCCCACGCTCTGCGTGGGAATGCTGCCCAGGACGCTCTGCGTCCCAGACCTTGCTGTATCAGGCTGGCGCCAACCGCCGATTCAACTGGTGGCGCCAGCGCACATACAGCAACGCCGTGCAAAACAGCACCAGGCTCGCCACCATCTCAAGCACCCCGAATCCCTGGCGGTTCGGGTCATACGCTGCCAGCGCGCCCTTGATGAAATACAGGTTCACCACAAAGCACATCCACGAATGCCCGCGTGCGCTGCCCAGGATCATGCCTGGCGCCAGCACCAGCAGCGGCACCAGTTCGATCAGCAGGATCACCCACGGACGCGCGCCGTGCAGGTCGGCGACGAACAGGTAGTACACGCACAACAAGCCCACCAGGCCAAAAAACGCCAGAAGGCTGAGTGCGCGCGCGAGCTTGACCCGCGGCTCCAGCCACGCCTGGGGCGGCAGGACCTTAGGCTGCCTGGCCACGGCCGTTCTCCAGCAGTGTGGCGGTTTTTGCCAGGCGCAGGCCCAGGGCGCGGCACAGGGTGATTTCATGGGGGTCGAGCATGCGCTTGCCATCAGGCCCGGCATGGTGGCTGGCGCCATACGGCGTACCGCCGCCCTGGGTGTCGAGCAGCGCCTGCTCGCTGTAGGGCAGGCCGGTGATCAGCATGCCGTGGTGCAACAGCGGCAGCAGCATCGACATCAGCGTGGTCTCCTGGCCGCCGTGCAGGCTGGCGGTGGAGGTGAACACGCCAGCAGGTTTGCCGACCAGGGCGCCGGTGAGCCACAGGTTGCTGGTGCCATCGAGGAAGTACTTGAGCGGCGCAGCCATGTTGCCAAAACGCGTCGGGCTGCCGAGGGCCAGGCCCGAGCAGTTTTTCAGGTCATCCAGGCTGGCATACAGCGCGCCTTCGTCCGGAATACTCGGCGCCACGGCTTCGCACTCGGTGGAGATCGCCGGCACGGTGCGCAGCCGGGCTTCCATGCCGCCTTGCTCGATACCCCGGGCAATCTGCCGGGCCATTTCGCTGACCGAGCCATTGCGGCTGTAATACAACACCAGCACATAGGGGGTAGTCACGGCAGCAGCTCCAGTACATTTTCCGGCGGACGGCCAATGATGGCTTTATCGGCGGTTTCCAGGATGGGACGTTCCATCAGCTTGGGGTGTTCGGCGATGGCGGCGATCAACTGCGCTTCGCTGAGACTGGCGTCGGCCAGGTTAAGGCTTTTGTATTCCTCTTCGCCGCTGCGCAACAATTGGCGGGCGCTTAGGCCAAGTTTGATCAGCAGCGCCTGTAGTTGCGCCGCGTTCAGTGGGGTTTCCAGGTAGCGCACCACGGTAGGCGTGAGGCCGCGGGCTTCCAGCAGTTCAAGCGCACCGCGGGATTTCGAGCAGCGCGGGTTGTGATAAAGCGTCAGATCGGTCATGTGCGGGTCGCATCTTGCGTAAGGTGGCGGGTATTCTACCTGCGCTGCGGGCCGTCCTTAAACCGTAAGAGGCGATAGGCCGCAGCCAATGTTCATTTTTACGAAGGATTACCCCATGACTAGGCGACTGATCGGTGCATTGGCGATCATCACAACCCTGCTGCTCAGTGGCTGCGGTAACGATTACGGCGTTGACCAGTATGGCCAGAAAATACCGGCCGAACGCCTGGACAAGCAGTGGCTGGTGGTCAATTACTGGGCTGAATGGTGTGGCCCGTGCCGCACGGAAATCCCCGAGCTCAACGCCTTGGCCGAGCAACTCAAAGCGCAGAACGTGGGCGTGTTCGGGGTCAATTTCGACAATGTGCAGGGTGAGGAGCTCAAAGCCGCCAGCGACAAGCTGGGTATCAAGTTCACCGTGCTGGCGCAGAACCCGGAAGGGATCTTCGATATTCCACGCAGCGAGGCGCTGCCGGTGACCTATATCATCGATGACAAAGGCAAGGTGCGCGAACAACTGATGGGTGAGCAGACGGCGGAAGGGGTACTGGCCAAACTCAAGGCCCTGCGCGGTTAAAGCATCAACTCAGAGCCAATGTGGGAGGGGGCTTGCTCCCGATTGCGGTGGGTCAGCTTAATAATTGCTGGCTGATACACCGCTATCGGGAGCAAGCCCCCTCCCACATTGGGATCCTCATCAATTCACAGCTTGGAGATTCAGCCTTCTTCAAGCCACAGGCGGATCGGCTTGCCTTGGGCCGGCCAGAAGCGGGTCTGTTCGATCGGCGAGATGTCCCAGCGCTGTACGCCTTGCAGGGCCTGGAAGAAGCGGTGCTCCTGTTCCATCAACGCCTCGGCGCACATTTTGCGGGTGCTGCCGATCGGGCCGAAGCTGAGCTTGTCGCCTTCGAGGGTGTACGGCGCAAACCAGTGGTTGCAGCCGCCATTGCCATAGGCGCGCCCATCGGCACCGAGGGTCACGGTCAGGTGCGCGTAGTCCATCAAGGGCCGCTCACCTATCCACTCCACCACATAGCTGTGATCCTGCTTGAGCTTGGCCGCATCGCCGGCGCAGCCACCTAGGGCCGCGCCCACGGCGGCGAGCAGCAGCAGGCCCTTCATTGTGCGGCCCGCTGGCATTTCGGGCAGCGGTGCTGGTCGCCTTCGCTGGCCCAGCCGAGTTCTTTGATGCGTGCGTTGGCGGCCGGCTGCAGCGGTTCTTTGGTCAGCTTGGTTTCCACCGCGAATTCAAACTCCAGCACGCTGTCGCAGCTGTCGCAATTGACCTTCCAGGTGTGAATCTCCAACTCGCCGAATTTCGGCCCCAGGGCCATGGCGACCCATTGGCCCGCCGGGCGGATGGAGTAGCGCGCGTCACCTTCCACGGTCAGGCGCATCGACAGGGTTTTGCTGCCGCGCAGGGTGACGATCAGCACGTCGCCATGCTTGATCGAACCACCGTTGCCGGTGACTTGATAACGGCCCGGCACCAAGGCGCGGCATTCGATCAGGGTGTGTTGCGGGCTCAGCAAGCTGAAGCGGAAATCGTGTTCGGCCATGGATCCTCCAAATAGGCGCGGCATCCTATCACGGGTGCCGGCTCATCATGAGCCCGGTATGTGACCGCTGATCATCCCTCGACGAGGTTCCGCGCGCGGCCATCGGCCCACGCCGCAATATTGGCCAGTGTAGTGCCGGCAATCGCCGCCAGCGCCTCGCGGGTCAGGAAGGCCTGGTGGGCGGTGATGATCACATTGGGAAAGGTCAGCAGGCGGGCGAGCACGTCGTCTTGCAGGGGCAGGTCCGAGCGGTCCTCGAAAAACAGCTGCGCCTCTTCCTCATAGACATCCAGCCCCAGGTAACCGAGTTGGCCGTTCTTGAGCGCTTCGACCAGTGCGGGCGTGTCGACCAGGCCGCCGCGACCGGTATTGATCAGCATGGCACCCGGTTGCATGTGTGCCAGGGCGCGGGTGTCGATCAGGTGTTTACTCTCGGCGGTCAGCGGGCAATGCAGGCTGATGATCTGCGCCTCGGCGAGCAATTCGGGCAGGCTTACGTAGCGTGCGCCCATGGCTTGCACCTGAGGGTTGGGGAAGGGGTCGTAGGCCAGCAACTGACAGCCAAAACCGGCCATGATTCTGGCGAAGGTGGCGCCGATCTGCCCGGTGCCGACCACGCCGACGGTTTTGCCGACCAGATCGAAACCGGTGAGCCCGTGCAGGCTGAAGTCGCCATCGCGGGTACGGTTGTAGGCGCGGTGCAGGCGACGGTTCAGGGCAAGGATCAGTGCTACGGCATGTTCGGCCACGGCGTGGGGCGAGTAGGCTGGTACGCGCACCACGCTCAGGCCCAGGCGCTTGGCGGCGTGCAGGTCAACATGGTTGTAGCCGGCCGAGCGCAACGCAATCAGGCGCGTACCGCCACTGGCCAGTTGCTCGAGCATCGGGGCGCTGAGGTCATCGTTGATAAACGCGCAGACCACCTCGTGCCGTTCGGCCAGGGCGACGGTGTCGAGGTTGAGGCGGGCGGGTTGGAATTGCAGCTCAATGCCCTGAGGGCGCGGCTCACCGAGAAAACTCTCGCGGTCGTAGGCCTGGCTACTGAAAAGAATCACGCGCATTAAAAGGCTCCCTGCAATTTACGAATTGAAATGCGAGCTGAATGTGGGAGGGGGCTTGCCCCCGATAGCGGTGTATCAGTGACAGATATTTCGACTGACACATCGCCATCGGGGGCAAGCCCCCTCCCACATTTGATTGGCGTCGTCCATGAAATCGGGTCAGGCGCTGACCCGCGCTTCACTGGCCAGCCGCGCAATCGCCATATCCAGTTCATCCAGCGCGGCCATGGCCTTGGCGTCGTCCTGCTTGAGCAGGGTTTCGGCGCGTTGGCAGGCCGCGCGCAATTGCGGCACGCCGCAGTAGCGGGTGGCGCCATGCAGGCGGTGGACGCGCTCGATCAGGGCGTGGTTGTCATTGGCTTCGCGGGCGACCGTAATCGCCAGGCGATCGGCTTCCAGGGAGGCCAGCAGCATGGCGAGCATGTCGGCCGCCAGGTCCGCCTTGTTGGCGGCCAGGCGCAGGCCTTCCTCATGGTCCAGCACCAGCAGTTGCACGCCTGGGCCAAGGCCTTCGGGGACGCGCTCGGGCCCCTGGTTGCGCAGGGCCAGGCCGGTCCATTTCAGCACCACCTGGGCCAGCTGCCGCTCGCTGATGGGCTTGGTCAGGTAATCGTCCATGCCGCTTTGCAGAAGGGCACGTTTCTCGTTGGCCATGGCATGGGCGGTGAGGGCGACCACCGGCAGCGGCGTGCCATGCCGTTCGCTTTCCCATTGGCGAATCGCTTCGGTACTCTGGCGCCCGTCCATGCCGGGCATCTGCACATCCATCAGCACCAGGTCGAACGTTTCCTGCTTCACGGCGTCAATGGCCGCAAAGCCGCTTTCCACGGCATGAACCTTGGCGCCCATGTCTTCGAGCAGTGTTTGCACCAGCAACAGGTTCGCCGGGTTATCGTCCACGCACAGCACCCGCGGCGCACGGCTGGACAACGGCTCACCCGGCTCGCTGCGCGAGGGGCGCGGGCTGATCAGGTCGGCCAGGGAGCGGCGCAGCTTGCGCGTACAGGCTGGCTTGGCCTGCAACTGGCTGTTGGGGTTGGGCACCGATTGGTTGAACAACATTTGCTCGGTGGTCGGGCACAGCACCAGCACTTTGCAGCCCAGGTGTTCGAGGTCCCACAAGTGCTGGTTGAGGCGCTCGGGCGGGATGTCATTGGCGGTGACGCCGAGCACCGCCAAGTTGATCGCCTGTTCGGTCTGATGCGCACTGGTAATGCCGTTGGTCAGGCTTTCCAGGGTATTGAACAGCGTGACTTCCAGGCCGCAGTCTTCCAGCTGGTGCTGCAAGGCCTGGCGCGCCAGCTCGTGGTTCTCCAGCACGGCCACGCGGCGACCGAGCAGCGGCGCGCTGGGCAGGTCTTCGATGTCGTCGCGGGTCTTGGGCAAGTTCAGGCTGATCCAGAACTCCGAGCCTTCGCCCGGTGTGCTGTCGACGCCGATTTCGCCGCCCATCTGTTCGATCAGGCGCTTGGATATCACCAGGCCCAAGCCGGTGCCACCTGGCTGGCGTGACAGCGAATTGTCCGCCTGACTGAAGGCCTGGAACAGTGCGCGCACGTCCTGGTTGGACAGGCCGATGCCGGTGTCTTGCACGCTGATGCGCAGTTGTACGCTGTCTTCCTGCTCATCCTCGATCATCGCACGGGCTACGATAGTGCCTTCGCGGGTGAACTTGATCGCGTTGCTGATCAGGTTGGTCAGGATCTGCTTGAGGCGCAGTGGGTCGCCCACCAGCGCCAGCGGCGTGTCGCGGTAGACCAGGCTGACCAGTTCGAGCTGTTTGGCGTGGGCGGCCGGGGCGAGGATGGTCAGGGTGTCTTGCAGCAGGTCGCGCAGGTTGAAGGGCACGCTGTCGAGCACCAGCTTGCCGGCTTCGATCTTGGAGAAGTCGAGAATCTCGTTGATGATGCCCAACAGGTTGTCGGCGGATTTTTCGATAGTGCCCAGGTAATCCAGCTGACGTGGCGACAGCTCACTTTTTTGCAGCAGGTGGGTGAACCCGAGGATGCCGTTGAGCGGCGTGCGGATTTCATGGCTCATGTTGGCCAGGAACTCCGATTTGATCCGGCTGGCTTCCAGGGCTTCCTTGCGGGCCAGGTCCAGCTCGATGTTCTGGATCTCGATGGTTTCCAGGTTCTGGCGCACGTCTTCGGTGGCCTGGTCGATGCTGTGTTGCAGTTCTTCCTGGGCGTTTTGCAGGGTTTCGGCCATGCGGTTGATGCCCGACGCCAACTGATCCAGCTCCTGGCTGCCCAAGGGCGGCAGGCGGGTTTCCAGGTTGCCGTCTTTAAGCTGGGCCACGGCTTGCTTGATCAGGCCGATCGGCGAATTGATGGTGCGGCTGATGCGCAGGGCCAGTGCCGCGGTGCAGATCAAGCCAATAGCGATCAGCAGCAGGCTGGCGAACAGGCTGCGATAACCGCGCAGCAACATGCCGTTGTGGGACAGTTCCACCTCGACCCAGCCCAACAGGCGGTCGGACTCATCCGGAATCAGCTCGCCGGCGAGGTTGCGATGACGGCCAAACACTGGCATCAGGTAACGGGTGGCATCGTTGCCGGTACGCTGCAGCAGGTGCGAGCTGTTGCCGGTGGGGGGTTGATTGAGCATGGTCGGGCCGGCATGGGCCAGGGAGGAGCGGTCCGGCGCCAGGAACGACACCGCGCGCACGTCCGGTTGTTCCAGGGATTGGGTCGCGATGCGTTCCAGCAGGTCAGTGTTCTTGCTGCTCAGGGCGGGCGCAACCAGCGGCGCCAACTGCTCGGCGATCATCTCACCGCGTTGCAGCAACTGAGTTTGCAGCTCGGAGAGCTGCATCCAGGTGAAATAGCCCCCCAACAGCAGCGCCATCAGGCTGGTCGGCAATAACGTAAGCAACAGTACGCGGCCTTTTATCCCCATTCTTCTAAGCACGCCACTCTCCTGCTACCACATTGATATCAATCTTCCGCACGGGCGTCCGGCCCGCGCTACCTGCGCAGTGTAGCCATTTGCGCCGCCAGGAATCTCGTAAATTAATGACACACGGCAATCTTCGGGCCATTCGGTAGCGGCCTGCGATTGCCTGTAACACTTTAATCTTGAATAATCAGTCATTGAGAATGACTTGCAGACGCTAATGAATCCCGCAGCCGTTGGCCTACCCAGTATCCTGACCATCGAGGATGACCCCGTGTTGGGCGCCTACGTCCATGAACATCTGGGCCGCTGTGGCTTCGAGGTCACATGGTGCCGCAATGGCCAGCAAGGCTTGCAGCTGGCCCGCGACCAAGCGTTCGACCTGGTGCTGATGGACGTTCTGCTGCCAGGGCTGGACGGGCTGTCAGTCCTTACGCATTTGCGCCAGAGTCATGCCATACCGGTGATCCTGATGTCGGCCCTGGGCGCCGAAGCCGACCGTGTCAGCGGCTTTCGCCTGGGCGCCGACGATTACCTGCCCAAGCCGTTCAGCATGATCGAGCTGCGGGTGCGCATCGAAGCCATCCTGCGCCGGGTGGCCCTGGACCGTCGCCCGCCGCCGGGCCTTGCGCCCCTGCGCGATGATGCGCAGGTCCTGCGGTTTGACGAGGGGCTGTGCGATGTCGTCTACCACACGCACTGGGCCGGCCTGACACGCAGTGAGTACCGCCTGCTGGAAACCTTGCACCGCAACGCCGAAGAGGTACTCAGCAAGGCTTTCCTTTATCAGCACGTGCTGCAGCGCGGTTATGCCCCACACGATCGCAGTCTCGACATGCATGTGAGCCAGATTCGCCGCAAGCTCAAGGCGATCGGCTACACCGAGCGCGAAGTGCGCACGGTGTGGGGCAAGGGATATGTGTTGAGCGGTCACGATGAAGGGCTTTGAGCGGTTGCCGGGCAGGCATTCGTTGTTCTGGAAGCTGGCGTGCCTGCTGATCGCGTTTTGTTTGCTGATGATCTGGCTCAGTTGGTCCTGGGGCCGCTACATGGAACAGCAAAGTGCCTACCTCACTGACGAAGCCCGCGACACGCTCCGCGGCTATGCAGCCGGCGCCGAGTTGGCGTGGAGTACCCAGGGCAGTGCCGGTGTGGATGCGTGGTTGCAGCATATGGCTGAGCGTGAAACCACGTGGCTGGGCGTCATTGGCAATGACTTGCAATCCCTTGGCAGCGCACCGTTGAGCGACAAGCAAAGCCAGCGCCTGACCTTCTTGCGCGGACTGGACTGGCCGGTGAGCCGGCATGCCAAAGGCTTGCCCTGGTTGAAAATCGCCTTCCCGGTCGACCCCGATGCGGGGTCACTGGTGATCGAGTTGCCCAAGCGCTTTATGCCGGGGCGTTATCAACTGTTCTGGCGGGTCATCACCAACGGCCTGATTCCTGGGTTGTTTACCTTATTGCTGTGTATCGGCCTGTATCGATTGCTGATCATGCCCCTCAATCAATTGCGTGCGCAGGCCAATGCCTGGCGTGCGGACCAATTGACGGCGCGGATGTCCGGCGACGCGACCAGCCGCCAGGACGAGTTGGGTGAATTGGGACGCGCCTTCGACCATATGTCCGAACGCTTGCAGGGCACGGTGCAGTTGCAGCAACAGCTGCTGCGGGACATGTCCCATGAGTTGCGCACGCCCCTGAGCCGCTTGCGCGTGGCCTGCGACAGCGAGCAGGACCTGGCGCGGTTGCGTGAACGCTTGAATCGGGAAATCGACGCCATGCAGCGCCTGGTGGAAGACAGCCTGCAACTGGCCTGGCTCGACAGCGACCGGGCGCCACTGCCCCAGGAGGACATTCAGCTGCCGGCGCTGTGGGACATGCTGCGGGAAAACGCGTGTTTCGAAAGCCATTGGCCGGCATCGCGTTTACCCTGCCTGTTGCCAGCTGAGTGCTGGGTGCGCGGCAATCTCAATGCACTGGCCCAGGCCCTGGAAAACATCCTGCGTAACGCAATACGCCACTCACCAGGCCAAGGCCGGGTGACATTGGACGGCGCACGCGAAGGCGCGCACTGGCATGTCTGGCTGGAGGATCAGGGGGGCGGCATCGATGAGGCCGACCTGGAGCGTATCTTCGCGCCCTTTATCCGGTTGGACGGTTCCCGGCCCGGTGACGGCGGCTTCGGCCTGGGCTTGAGCATTGCGCGCAACGCGGTGCAGCGCCAGGGCGGGCGTATCTGGGCGGAAAATACCGGGCAGGGCCTGCGCGTACATCTGCGTTTGCCTGCCCGTTAGCCATCAGCGGCGGCGCAGTTTGCGTTTCTTCCACTGGTGCGCGACCCACCAGCGCCAATAGCCCATGGTCAGGCAATAGGCCAATGCGCCCAAGACCAATCCGGATACCACCGAGCCCAGCAGGAATGGTTGCCACATCGTGCTCAATTCGCCGCTGATCCATTCCCAGGTGAGGTTATCGGGGAGGCTGCGTGGCGGCACATTCATCAACCAGGCACCGGTCATATAGGTGCAGACAAACACCACCGGCATCGTGATCGGGTTGGTCAGCCACACCAGGCTGACGGCAATCGGCATGTTACCGCGCACCACGATCGCCAGGATCGCGGCCAGCAGCATTTGCAAGGGAATGGGGATAAACGCGGCAAACAGACCCACGGCCATGGCGCGGGCCACCGAGTGCCGGTTGAGGTGCCAGAGGTTCGGGTCATGCAGCAGGGTGCCAAGAAACTGTAATGACTTGTGTTCCCTGATACTGCTGGGGTCGGGCATGTACCGTTTGAATAAGCGCCGGGGCATAAGGGGTCCAGGTCAGTTCGAGGGGCAAGTATGCGCGCATTCTATAAACAGAAAATTCAGACTT
Source organism: Pseudomonas sp. R11-23-07 (assembly GCF_003852295.1). Lineage (NCBI taxonomy): Bacteria > Pseudomonadati > Pseudomonadota > Gammaproteobacteria > Pseudomonadales > Pseudomonadaceae > Pseudomonas > Pseudomonas sp. R11-23-07. Next base: position 3,256,968 of record NZ_CP027761.1, on the reverse strand, counting down.
TGTGACAAAACATCAAAGGCGCCGTTGGGAACCCCGGCTAAGACTGAGTGAATCATTTAAAGGAATGACTCATGAGGACAGGGATGTTCGCGCTTGCGCTGGGGCTGCTGACCCTGCGTTTTCTACCGGTGTTGCCGCCCACCGGATGGCTGTTGGCCATGCTGGTGCTGGCATTGATGTTAGTGCCGTTTCGTACCTATCCGCTGGCGTTTTTCCTGCTGGGCTTGAGCTGGGCGTGCATCAGCGCGCAGTGGGCACTGGATGATCGATTGCGACCAACACTGGACGGCGAAACGCGATGGGTGGAAGGGCGCGTGATCGGCTTGCCTCAGCAGACCGACACCGGCGTGCGTTTTGACCTGGCCGACAGCCGGTCGCGCAAAGCCCGGCTACCCAAGCGCATCCGGGTGTCCTGGCACGGCGGGCCGCCGGTGCGCAGTGGAGAACGCTGGCGCTTGGCTGTCACCCTCAAGCGGCCGTCCGGCCTGCTCAATTTTCACGGTTTCGACCACGAGGCCTGGCTGCTGGCGCAACGCATCGGCGCCACGGGCTCGGTGAAAGACGGTGAGCGCCTCGCGCCAGCCCGCAATGCCCTGCGCGACAGCCTGCGCCAGCGCCTGATGGCTGCGGATGCGCAAACCCATGAAGCCGCCGTGGCGGCGTTGGTGCTGGGTGACGGTTCCGGGCTGCGCACGGAGCAATGGCAGGTGTTGCAAGACACCGGCACCGTGCACCTGTTGGTCATTTCCGGCCAACACATTGGTTTGCTGGCCGGGCTGATCTACGCACTGGTGGCCGGGATGGCGCGTTACGGTTGCTGGCCACGCAACCTGCCATGGCTGCCGTGGGCCTGCGGCCTGGCCTTTATGGCAGCGCTGGGTTATGGACTGCTGGCGGGTTTCGGCGTGCCGGTGCAGCGGGCCTGCGTGATGGTGGGCCTGGTATTGCTATGGCGGCTGCGCTTTCGGCATTTGGGCGTGTGGTGGCCGTTGCTGCTGGCCTTCAACGCTGTGCTGCTGCTTGAGCCTCTGGCCAGTCTGCAGCCGGGTTTCTGGTTGTCCTTTGCAGCGGTTGCGATCCTGGTGCTGACGTTCGGCGGACGGCTCGGGCCCTGGAGTGTCTGGCAGGCCTGGACGCGTCCTCAGTGGCTGATTGCCATCGGTTTGTTTCCAGTCCTGCTGGTGCTGGGTTTACCCATCAGCCTCACTGCGCCTGTGGCCAATTTATTCGCCGTGCCGTGGATCAGTCTGGTGGTGTTGCCTTTGGCGTTGCTGGGCACGGCGCTGCTGTGGCTGCCGTTGGCCGGTGACGGTTTGCTCTGGTTGGCCGGCGGAGCGCTGGAGGGATGGTTCAAGGGGCTGACCCTGCTGGCGGGGCAGTTGCCGGCCTGGACGCTGGCTGAGGTGCCGCTGGTTTATTGGCTGGTCAGCCTGGCGGGCGCGGTGTTATTGCTGTTGCCCAAGGGCGTGCCATTTCGGTTGCTGGGCTGGCCCATGCTGCTGTTGGCCGTGTTTCCACCCAAGGAATCGGTACCCCATGGGCAGGTAACGGTGGTGCAGCTGGATGTCGGCCAGGGGCAGGCATTGATCTTGCGCACCCGCAACCACGCCTTGCTTTACGACGCGGGGCCGCGTTCGGGGGCGGTCGACCTGGGCGCGCGCGTGGTTCTGCCGTCGTTGAAAAAGTTCGGAGTAGAGCGGTTGGACATGCTGCTACTGAGCCATGCCGACGCCGATCATGCCGGTGGTGCTGCAGCTATCGCCCGTGGGCTGCCCATCCGGCGCGTGGTTGGCGGTGAAACCGACGGGTTGCCGGCGTTTCTGGGGACCGAGCCTTGTATCAGTGGCGAACGATGGGAGTGGGATGGTGTGTCGTTCGTGTTATGGCAGTGGTCCGGCGCCATCAGTGGCAACGCCAAATCCTGTGTATTGCAGGTGCAGGCCAGCGGTGAGCGGCTGCTGCTCACCGGGGATATCGACCGTGCGGCGGAGCGCGCATTGCTTGACACACCGTTGGCGGTGCCCACCGATTGGCTGCAGGCGCCCCATCATGGTAGCCGCAGCTCGTCATCCAGGCCTTTTGTGCAACGGCTTGCGCCTGGATCGGTGCTGATCTCCAGAGGCCGGGGCAATGCCTTTGGTCATCCTCATTCGCAAGTGGTAGAACGCTATCGGGCCCTGGGCAGCCGGCTATACGACAGCGCCGAGCAAGGTGCCGTGCGTCTTCAGTTGGGCGCGTTCCACCCCGCCGTTGTTGCGCGCAGTCAACGCCGGTTCTGGCGCGAACCGTTACCGTAATCCGGCGTTACCAAACACCGCGGGCTGCGACAGTCCGGTCTGCGGCCAACGAACCCCGCTGCCGAACCTATATGATAAAGTGGCGCACTTTTTCGAGGGGGCATTCACTGTGTGGGAATTGGTCAAATCCGGCGGCTGGATGATGTTGCCGATCATCATGAGTTCCATTGCCGCACTCGGCATCGTCGCCGAACGCCTGTGGACCCTGCGTGCCAGTCGCGTTACCCCCGAGCATCTGCTGGGGCAAGTCTGGGGCTGGATCAAGAACAAGCAGCTCGACAAGCAGAAGCTCAAGGAACTGCGCGCCAATTCGCCACTGGGTGAAATCCTCGCCGCCGGCCTGGCCAACTCCAAGCATGGTCGCGAGATCATGAAAGAGTGCATCGAGGAAGCCGCAGCGCGGGTGATCCATGAGTTGGAGCGCTACATCAACGCCCTCGGTACCATCGCCGCCATGGCGCCGCTGCTCGGTTTGCTGGGTACGGTGCTGGGCATGATCGACATCTTCAGCTCGTTCATGGGCTCGGGCATGACCACCAACGCTGCGGTGCTGGCCGGTGGTATTTCCAAAGCGCTGATCACCACGGCTGCGGGCCTGATGGTGGGTATCCCGTCGGTGTTCTTCCACCGCTTCCTGCAACGGCGCATCGATGAACTGGTGGTCGGCATGGAACAGGAAGCCATCAAGCTGGTGGAGGTGGTGCAGGGCGACCGTGATGTGGACCTGGTCGAGGGCAAAGCGTGAAATTTCGCCGCAAGCAACGGGAAAATGTCGATATCAACCTCGCGTCGCTGATTGACGTGGTGTTTATCCTGCTGCTGTTCTTCGTCGTTACCACCACGTTCACCCGGGAAACCCAGCTGCGCGTCGACTTGCCCGAAGCCGTGAGCGGCTCCCCAGCCGAAGACCAGCAGGTCAAGCAACTGGATATCGCCATCAGCGCCGATGGCGTGTTTTCGGTAAACAACCAGTTGCTGGAGAGAAACGACCTGGCCAGCTTGATGGAGGCCTTGCAGAAGGAGTCCGGGGGCGACACCAACATGCCACTGTCGATCAGCGCTGACGGCAAAACCCAGCACCAGGCAGTGATTACCGCGATGGACGCTGCCGGCAAGCTCGGTTTCAGTCATCTGCGCATGACCACCGTCGAGGCGGCGAGCCCACCCTGATGGCCATGTCCGATCGTTTGCTCAAGGCCTGGTACGACGGGCATCCGGCCCTCGTGCTGTTAAAGCCGCTGGAGTGCTTGTATCGCCGGGTGGTGCAGCGCAAGCGCGCGCGCTTCCTGGCGGGTGAGGGCGCTGTCTACCAGTCGCCGGTGCCCGTTGTGGTCGTGGGTAATATCACCGTAGGCGGGACTGGCAAGACGCCGCTGATCCTGTGGATGATCGAGCACTGTCGGCGCAGTGGGTTGCGCGTAGGCGTGGTCAGTCGTGGGTATGGCGCCAAGCCGCCACAGTTGCCGTGGCGGGTCGAGGCCAACCACAGTGCCGAAGTGGCCGGCGACGAACCGTTGCTGATCGTGCAGCGCTGCGGGGTACCGTTGATGATCGATCCGGACCGCAGTCGTGCGGTGAAAGCGCTGTTGGCCAGCGAAACCCTGGATCTGATCCTTTCCGACGACGGCTTGCAGCACTATCGTCTGGCCCGTGATCTCGAGCTGGTATTGATCGATGCCGCCCGTGGCCTGGGCAATCGCCGCTGCCTGCCGGCCGGGCCGTTGCGTGAGCCGGTTGAGCGCCTGCAGAGCGTTGATGCGCTGCTCTATAACGGCGCCGCCTCGGACCGCGAAGACGGCTTTGCCTTCCGTCTGCAACCCTCTGCGCTGGTCAACCTGCACAGCGGCGAGCGGAAGCCGGTCAGCTACTTTCCGGTAGGCCAACCGGTACACGCGGTTGCCGGTATCGGCAATCCGCAACGTTTCTTCAATACCCTTGAAACGCTACACTGGCAGCCGATCCCCCATGCGTTTGCCGACCACGCGCCCTATAGCGCCGAGGTGCTGGATTTCACGCCGCTATTGCCGCTGGTCATGACCGAAAAAGACGCGGTGAAGTGCCGCGCCTTCGCCCGGCCCGACTGGTGGTACCTTGCGGTGGATGCGCTGCCGTCGCCAGCATTCGTCGCCTGGTTCGATACGCAGTTGATGCGCTTGCTGCCCAACCGTCTTTTGCCTTAAACCGTTTATTTCCAGGAACTACTCATGGACACCAAACTGCTCGACATCCTTGCTTGCCCGATCTGCAAAGGCCCGCTCAAGCTCAGCGCCGACAAAACCGAGCTGATCAGCAAAGGTGCCGGCCTGGCTTACCCTATCCGTGACGGCATTCCGGTGATGCTGGAAAGCGAAGCCCGTACCCTGACGACCGATGAGCGCCTGGATAAATGACTACCGCCTTTACCGTGGTGATTCCCTCGCGCTATGCGTCGACCCGCCTGCCGGGCAAGCCGCTGCAAATGATCGGTGCCAAGCCGATGATCCAGCTGGTATGGGAACAGGCCTGTAAAAGCAGCGCTGAACGGGTGGTGGTGGCGACCGATGATCCGCGCATCATCGAAGCCTGCAAAGGTTTCGGCGCCGAGGCGGTGCTGACCCGCGAAGACCATAATTCCGGCACCGACCGCCTGGCCGAAGTGGCCACGCAACTGGGCCTGGCGCCCGACGCCATCGTGGTGAACGTGCAAGGCGACGAGCCGTTGATCCCGCCAAGCGTCATCGACCAGGTCGCCGCCAATCTGGCGGCCCATGGCGAAGCGCGCATGGCCACCTTGGCCGAACCGATCGAAGACAGCGAAACCTTGTTCAACCCCAACGTGGTGAAGGTCGTCAGCGATATCAACGGCCTGGCCCTGACATTCAGCCGCTCGATCCTGCCCTGGGCGCGGGATGCCTTCGCCAGCAACCCCGATGCACTGCCGCAAGGTGTGCCGTACCGCCGCCATATCGGCATTTATGCCTATCGCGCCGGCTTCCTGCATGACTTCGTCAGCTGGGGCCCGTGCTGGTTGGAGAACACCGAGTCCCTGGAGCAGCTGCGGGCCCTGTGGCACGGCGTGCGCATCCATGTGGGCGATGCGCTGGAAGCGCCGCCTGCAGGCGTCGACACCCAGGAAGACCTCGAGCGCGTCCGTCGCCTGCTGGGGGCTTGATGGAGGTCCTGTTTGTCTGCCTGGGCAATATCTGCCGCTCGCCCACCGCCGAAGGCGTTTTGCGCCATAAGTTGCGCGAAGCAGGCTTGTCCGGCCAGGTTGAGGTGGCGTCAGCGGGAACTGGGCAATGGCATATCGGCAACCCACCGGATCAGCGCAGCCAACGTGCGGCGCTGGCGCGGGGCTATGACTTGTCATCCCAACGTGCACAGCAGGTCTGCCGCGCCGACTTTGCGCGCTATGACCTGATCCTGGCCATGGACCACAGCAACCTGCGCCACCTCAAAGCCATGCGGCCTGCACAGGGTAAGGCGCAGTTGGATATATTCCTGCGCCGCTTCGGCGGTGAAGTGGACGAGGTGCCAGACCCTTATTATGAAGGCGAACAAGGTTTTGAGCGGGTCCTGGACCTTATCGAGCGCGCCTGTGATTTATTGGTGATCGAATTGAAGGGGCGGTTATGACCTTGCAAGTACTGGCGCAGGTCTCCCTCAAGCCGTTCAACAGCTTTGGCATCGACGTGCGCGCCCAGCTATTTGCCGAGGCCCGTAGTGATGCCGACGTGCGAGAAGCCTTGGCCTACGCCGAGGCGCACAGTGTGCCGCTGCTGGTGATCGGGGGCGGCAGCAACCTGCTGCTGACCCAGGACGTGCCTGCCCTGGTGTTGCGTATGGCCACCCAAGGCATTCGCGTGCTGCACGATGATGGCCTGCAGGTGGTGGTCGAAGCCGAAGCGGGCGAAGCCTGGCACCCCTTTGTGTTGTGGACTCTGGAACAGGGTTTCTGCGGCCTGGAAAACCTCAGCCTGATCCCCGGCACGGTCGGTGCGGCGCCAATGCAAAACATCGGTGCCTACGGCGTGGAGATCAAGGATGTATTCGCCGGCCTCACTGCGCTGGATCGTCAGACCGGCGAACTGCGGGATTTCAGCCTGCAGGAGTGCCGGTTTGCCTACCGCGACAGCCTGTTCAAGCATGAAGTCGGCCGCTGGTTGATCCTGCGGGTACGCTTTGCCTTGAGCCGCGCCAGCCACCTGAAACTCGACTACGGCCCGGTGCAGCAGCGTCTGGCCGGGCAGGGGATTACCGATGCCACGCCGATGGATGTAAGCCGGGCGATTTGCAGCATTCGCCGCGAAAAATTGCCCGACCCGGCTCAGCTTGGCAATGCCGGCAGTTTCTTCAAGAACCCGCTGGTGCCCCAGGCCTTGGCTACTGAGCTGAAAAGCCAGTATCCGGACCTGGTGGCCTACCCTCAGGCAGACGGGCAAACGAAGCTCGCCGCCGGTTGGCTGATCGACAAGGCGGGCTGGAAGGGCTTTCGTGAGGGCGACGCTGGCGTGCATGCATTGCAAGCGCTGGTACTGGTGAACTATGGCTCGGCCACCGGGCGTGAGATTGCCAACCTGGCGCTGCGTATCCAGCAGGATATTGTCGAGCGCTTCGGGGTGGAACTGGAAATGGAACCTAACCAGTACTGATCGTCCTTGGGCCCCGGAAATGAAAATGCCCCGTATCTCGCGATACGGGGCATTTTTTATAGCGTTAACAATCAGTCGTCACGGCTCATGATGCCGAAGATCTGCAACAGGCTGATAAACAGGTTGTAGATCGACACATACAGGCTGATGGTCGCCATGATGTAGTTACGCTCGCCACCATGGATGATGGCGCTGGTCTGGAACAGGATGCACACCGAGGAAAACAGCACGAAACCTGCGCTGATCGCCAGTTGCAGGCCGCTGATCTGGAAGAACATGCCGGCTACCACTGCCGCCAGCAACACGAAGAAGCCCGCGGTAATGAAGCCGCCCAGGAAGCTCATGTCCTTACGGCTGATCAGCACGTACGCCGACAGGCCACCAAACACCAGCGCGGTCATGGCAAATGCCGAACTCACCACTTCCGCGCCGCCTGCCATGCCGAGGTAACGGTTAAGGATCGGGCCCAGGATAAAGCCCATGAAACCGGTCAAGGCAAAGGCCGACACCAGGCCCCAGGCCGAGTCACGCAGCTTGTTGGTCAGGAAGAACAGACCATAGAAGCCGATCAACACGACAAAGATATTGGGATAACCGACGCGCATCTGCTGGGCCACATAAGCCATCACGCCGCTGAATGCGAGGGTAAGGGCGAGCAGGCCGTACGTATTGCGCAAGACGCGGCTGACTTCAAGCTGCTCAGCCTGCGCGTTGCCATTCACTGCGTAATTCTGTTCGCGCATGGCGACTCTCCTTCAGTTTTGAAACGTTCAGTCGCAAAGATCATAACAGACGCTCTGTAACAAGCTATGCAGAGAGTTTGACAGTGTGTTTCATTCGGGTATTATTGCGCCCGCTGACGCAGGATGAGCTATTATGATTCTGTAACGCACAAGGGAAATTGGCAGAGTGGTTGAATGCACCGGTCTTGAAAACCGGCGGACGTTAAGAGCGTCTCCAGGGTTCGAATCCCTGGTTTCCCGCCAAGATTTACACGAAAGCCCCGCAGTGCGGGGCTTTTGCGTTTCTGGGGGCAGGCGCAATTTCGTGGCGCGGCGGATTCGAGGGTGGCAGGCACTTAGCTGAGCCCAGCGCATGAAGGTGATGAATCATCAGCGTCATCGCCTCGCTCTGCTCAGTAATGCCTGACCATTCCATCAGAGCGGCCAGGGCCTGCCGGGTGCCTGGGCTAACCCCCGAGCCTCAATTCCTCTTCGGCATTCGCCACGCGCGTCCTGGCAGACTTGGCCAAGCGATCTTTCTGCGGTTCTGCTGCCATGGCCTATCTCTTCTATTCCGCCATACTAACCAATAAGGTGGTTTTTAAATCCCTGCTCAATTAAGTACTTCCAGGCCGCTAGGACTTTTTCCGGTAATTCTTCTTCGATCTGAAATCCCTTTTTTGGATACAGCATAATACGCTGTATATCTCCCACCATTTCATCGATTAATCCGAGCACCCCCACCTGATTGGAAACTTGCTCAGGGAAACAATACCTCGGCGCATCAACCCAAGCGTCAAGGCCCGCCCACTGGATAGGTAAAGTTAACCTTACTCGGCGGATTGAGTTTGGCTTGGTAAGAAAAGTAGCGCTCTTAATTTGTGGAAATATTTCTTTGGTAAAGGCAATATTTTCAGCAAAGTTAGTGGCTCGTTTTTCTAAGCTGAATTGCTCATGTAAAACTCCGAGATCTAGCGCGCGCTGAGCAAAAATTTCGGCTTCAGTCTTGTCCCATAAATGTCTAGTCCAGTTGCCGGTATTGCCTGTGAACAATAAATGTCCAGCTACTCCCTTGCGAAGCAATTCGCAAGCGTAATCGCAGACACGCAGATCGTACGATCCACAGACTACTAACAAATCACAGTTCTCATGCTGACGTCCTTCAGATAAGAACTCCCAAAGAATAGCGGCGTACTTTAGTGTTGATGTCATTAAGAAGGTAATCTCCTAGAGCTATGGTTGCCGAGAATCAAGAATTTGTCATTAAAAAGGGAGGTTGGTGTCAAACGTTCGATTGTTGGCAGCGTGGTAAAGTCAGTATACACAGCCTTAGCGCCGTAGTTGCTTAGCGAAACGTCATTGCCGATACCGATACACCATGCGCCACTGCTTACCGCCGACTGCACACCGCTTACGGAGTCTTCGAAGACCAGGCACTCATTTATGGGGGTGTTTAGTTTTCGAGCCGCTAGCTGATAACAATCAGGAGCTGGCTTTCCATTGCTGACGTCCTCGCGTGAGACTCTACAGTCAAAGCTAGTTTCCAAGCCATGTTGTTCGAGTACGTAGGCGATACGAGCGGGCCAACTACTAGTCACCAATGCCAACGGAACTGAGCGTTCCCGCAATTGAGAAATTAGCTCTCTCACCCCAGGTACCAACAAACAGACTGCTACCTCTTCAGCAGCATCTACTTGTTTTTTGATAATGCTGCGGGTGGGCTGATTAAAGTTAGGAAAGAGCGCGTGAAGCGTATATTCCCCTGGTCGGCCATGGATGTGCTCATGGATAAAATCTTGGCTGATTTCAATTCCGTATTCCCGTGCCACGCTCATCCAGGCATGTTCAATAACTTGCCGTGACTGAATAAGAACACCGTCCATATCAAAACAGACCGCTGTAAACGTGTGTGTCATCATGTTTAGAGTTCCGCATTTTTTGATGAGCGATTAAAGCTAGAAGCGCGCCGAGTAAGGCTATAATGGCCATTACATAAAAAGAGCCATTGGGTATTATCTCGTAAAGGTAGCCGGAAAAAGGCGTGGCCACCCCCATCGGTATTGCTACTGCGAAAGAATAATAGAATCCCTGCGTTAAAGTCTGTATGTCTTGCGGAGCGTTATCTCGGATAAAGCGCATAATCGCCGTGTGATAAGCAGCAAAACTCAGCGCGTGCATGCATTGCCCTACAATGATTAGTGATAGGGCATCGCTATTAGAGAAGAACGCCCAGCGAAGCGATGCACATAAACTGGACAGAATTACAATGGATAACGGAGAGAAAAAGTTCAAAATTTTATTTGAGAGCGCAAAGTATGTGATTTCAGCAATTACAGCGACTGACCAAAATAATCCAATTGTAGTTGATGAGTAGCCTTTGATTCCCCAGTTTATTGAGGCTGTGGCAAAATATAGTGTGTGGCTTAATTGAATTATACTGGCAGAGGCGATTGCAAGTAGCAGTATTTTGTTTTCGAATAGCCGTCTCCAATCTGGTTTTTTAATGATCTGAGTATCGCTGGAGAAGTTTATATTTGGAATTCGATATCTCAACCATAAGCAACTTAGCGCTGTAAAAATCATGCTTGCGGCAACAATGACAGGCACCCAGGAAAGCCCATAAATAGTAAAAAAAACACCACCAAGTGTTGACGTTAGAATAAAGGCTGAAGAGCCAACTGCTCTTACCCAGCCGTAATTTTGAATGGACTGTTTGTCTCGTTTGAGCAGATACGACTCGGACAGAGGCAGCACGACCATCCATAGTCCGCCAAACGAAATGCTTAGCGCGATAAAAGTAAATAGAGAGGGGGGTAGAAAATAAAACAGCAGAGTACTAATAGCTGCTGAAAAACTTAATAGTGCGGCCAAGTAAATTTGATCTACGCGCCAGTCCGCGACGTAAGTAATTAATACCCCTGTTACAATTTGAGGCCAATAAGCTGCCGCGATCAGCAAACCTATCTGACTGGCGCCAAATCCTAAAGTATCTAGCCAAGTTGGCCAGAATGGATAGATAATGCCCTCGGCTGCAAAAAAACCAAAAAATATCATGTACATCGGGTCACCAAATAAAACAGTTGAACACCAATCTTGAAAAAAAGGGGCTTCAGGAAGCCCCTAAGCGCATCGGTTTTACTCAAAGCGCTGTAATGCGAAACTATTCTTGTTTTTACGCCATATGATTAACGACTCGCTCATAACTACCAAATCGACCATGCCGTCTTTAAGGGCAGCCAAGGCATCTTGTGAAGAGCATACAATCGGCTCTTCATGACGATTGAAAGAAGTGTTTATCAAAGCAGATTGCCCTGTTCGAGAGTGCCAGGCATTTAGAAGCTTGTGCATAAAACGATCCGCTTCAGGACGAATTACCTGTGGTCTAGCAGTACCGTCAATATGCACGACAGCAGGGCTGGCCTCGATAAACTGCGGATGGCAATCATATGTCATCGTCATGGTATCAGCGGCAATATGCTCTTCGGACCAGTCGATATAGCATTCGGCGGCCTGCTCGACAGCTGTCACTGGGCCAAACGGCATAAACTCAGTTCGGTGCATCCGTTTGTTGAGCCAGTCGTTCACGTCAGCATCTTTGGCATGGTAAACGATACTCCTGTTGCATAACGACCTAGGGCCAAATTCCATTTTTCCTTTGAACATTCCTAGAACTTGGTTTTCCATTAAAGCATCTACGAGCGTTTCAATGATATTAGTCGGATTGTGATAACCCAATTCAGGGTAGTCACGATTTATCAGGTTTATGTTTTGTGAAACACTACGTGCCGCTGGGCCCAGCGTCATCGCCGGGTTTTTGAATCGTGTGCCCTTTTCTAAGTAAGCAGCCCCCACTGCAGCAGCCAATGCCAGGCCGCCGTCTCCCATGCATGGCAGCACATAAACGTTACGCACTTTAGGGATTTCTCGTAACCGCTGGTTAAGCTTCACGTTGCCAAATACACCACCCGCCAAGCAAAGGTTACTACTCCCTATCTTTTCTAGATGGTAAGTTACGACTTTAACTAGCATGTCTTCGACATGGCGTTGAACGGCGGCTGCGATATCTTCCGGTTTTTCCTTGGCCAGTAAACTTTGTAATGTATCGCTATAACCATTATATGAAGGCAGGAAAAGATCTCCGCATTTGGCTCTAATTCGCCCATCTTCAACATTAATCATTTGTTGCATTACGCCAAGCAATTTCTCAGGATCGCCGAATGCAGCTAAGCCTGTGATCTTGCCTTCATGACGATTAGGTTTGTAACCTAGCAGATGGGTGATGCGTCCGTAGAAGTACCCCAAGCTATCAACGCTTGTTTCACGCTGTAATACCGTGGTTTCGTTGGGTGTGTAATGTGTTAGCGTCAGTGATTGAAAATCACCTCGCCCATCACATGTTAAGGTTAAAGCTTCATCAAAGGGGGAGCATACATAAGCACCCAAAGCGTGACATTCATGGTGGTCTATGTAGTATGCGGACAGCGCGTTATCTGCGATAAACTTATCGAACTCAGCTCTTTTTTCTTTGTCGTTGGTGATTTCGTCAGTAATACGTTTTCGAAAAAGAGGTAGCCCATCAGGGTTGTTCTTAACTTCATCTACAATGCGATCGAAATATAAAGGTAAGTGCTTTTCAGCGGTGAAGCCTGCGTTCCAGCCATAGGCGACATAGTCTACGTCCTCTAAACTTACACCCGCCTCACCTAGTACAAATGAAATAGATTGCGCAGGCCAGACTTTGTCATCTTTGATGCGGGTAAAACGTTCTTCACTCACCGCCGAGAGGATTCGGTCGTCGCGGACCAGGCAAGCACCTGATAAATCATTGTTAGTAATTCCTAAAACTATCATAACAACTCCATGTTTTGCAGTTCAGTGATTATCAGAGATCACTGCATCAGTACCGCCCATAATTCTGTCCTCAGAATATTCCCTGGCGTCCAGTGGGCCGTTTAATAGCTCCCAAGTGGGCGTTCCTGCCCTCTGACACAAACAGCGTAGCAGTGGATTGTGACACCCGTATGAAGATTTTTCATAAAGAAAAATTTTGCATGGATTTGGTTATAAGTATTGATTGTCCGAGAACGCAGTTAAATTCTTGTAGCTGTACATGCTGAATATGAGCTTTGCCAACGCGAGACGCTCGGACTCAATCCCGCCAAGCCCTGCTTGATGTGCCCAGCGTTTTCACCTATTAGGAAAAAGAGCACCACGTACGTTATTACCAACCTCATTCAAGTCTTGCTTTTCGCTGTGCAAAGCCATGAGTCGACCTACCTACCGCTTCGAAGGTAGTTGCCGTCGGGCACGACCTCCACCGCCTGTTTAGCGGCTCCATTGGTCTAAAGCCAGATCTGAGACTCGCCACCGCGACTATGCTGAATTCACCAGCAATCGAGATAGAGGCTCCCATGAGAGAGGCGCAGCGAAGACTGACCCTGACAGCATGGCGCGAGCTTTCCGCACTGGGCGGAAATCGAATGGATGCAGAAGTTAAATACTTCGAATTGCTGCGGCGGGCTGACGCCATGGAGCGAGCCGATCTCATCTCGAGTGATGAGTGGCGAAGCCTTGTCAAACACGCCGGAGCATTACTCTGCAGTACTGCGCAGTGTATGGGCGGACCGGGGTAGGCCCGAAAGACGTAGTCCGTCGCCGCGCCGGAACTGGCTGCGATCGAGCTGCTGGTCACCGGTATTGCCTAGTGTCTGAATTGCCATCGCAGCCCTCACCGGACGCCAGTGAGCGGCTAGTCTCCTGACGTGACGCCCCCATCTATATCGATATGAATGCCCAAATCCTGACGGCCGGGCGCAAGATGGGGTTTGAGTGTCAATGCCGGAATGTCATAGTCACCGGCATTCTGACGACGAAATGGCAACGGCTGATCAATGAACAGGTTGTCCAACCGAGCAGCATAGGCCGTGCATAGTTGTTCGAACCGCGTGGCGTCCATCTTGCTGGTCTTATAGATGGGGAAGGGCGGCACAACGGTGAATCCAGGATAGAAGAGCATCCCATGCTGGATAGGGAATAGCAGGTCATCCAGCGCACCGTTCACCCCTCGACCACTGTAGTGGGACTCCCAACCGCCCATGCTGACCACCAGCATCGCGCGCTTTCCAGTCATGCTGCCTTCGCCGTAGCGGTCGCCCCAGTGGCTTTCGCTGTGTTCGCCGACACCGTAGGCAAATCCGTAGGCGTAGACGCGTTCGACCCAGCCCTTGAGGATCGCGGGCATCGAGAACCACCACAGTGGAAATTGAAAGATCACGGCGTCCGCCCATCGCAGTTTGGCCTGCTCTTGCTCGATGTCTGCCGGTTGGGTGCCGGCGGCAAATACACGTTGCGATTCCATGGCCGGATTGAAGGGGTTTGCGTCGTCATAGCCTGGGGCGTCGTCCGTATCGATGGGCGCTTTCCAACGCATGGCGTATAGATCGGAGACCTTGACCTCATGGCCTGCGGCTTCCAGGTGGGCGATCGCGAAATCCCTGAGAGCGCCATTGAGTGAGCGAGGTTCAGGATGGGCGTAGATCAGTAGCAGCTTCATGGTGGGCTCCGAGTGGATGTATACCTCACCGTAGCGACCCACGCGGTATGATAGAAATGAATTTCCGAAACATATGGTATTTACATGCACAATACCTTGCGACGTCTGGATCTCAATTTGCTGGTCACGCTGGATGCGCTGTTGTCTGAGCAAAACGTGACACGGGCGGCGCGCTTGCTCAATCTCGCGCAATCGACCGTCAGCCTGCAACTGGGTCGGCTGCGAGAACTTCTCGACGATCCATTGTTGCTGCCCGGCCCGCGAGGGATGTCGCCTACCGAGCGTGCCCGTGAATTGCGCGGGCCGCTGCGTGACGCGTTGGTCGCATTGGAAGGCGCGCTGAGTCCTGGCGGCACGTTTGAGCCTGCACTGTCTGATCAGACGTGGAGGGTTGCGGCCAGTGATTACGCCGCGACGGCTTTGGTCTGGCCGTCACTGGCCCTGCTCAGGCGCCTGGCTCCGAATACCCGCTTGGCATTGCTGAACAAACATCCCGCCAGCCTCGCTAACGATCTGGAAAGCGGTCAGCTCGATCTGGCCTTGCACACGCGCGATGATGCGCCGCCAAAACTGCGTCAGCGGTCGTTGCTTCACGAGCGTTACGTGCTGACAGGGCGGCGCGGTCATCCCGCTTTGGCGACGAAGCTATCGCTCAAAGCGTTCTGCGGCCTTGAACATGCCGTGATGTCACCCAATGGCGGCGGGTTCGTCGGGAGTACCGACCAGGCGCTGGCCGCTAAAGGGCTGGAGCGACGCGTCGTATTGTCAGTGTCCAATTTCAACTCGCTTGTCTCGGCACTGGTGCACAGCGACCTGGTTGCGGTGGTGCCGGAAAGGCTGGTGCGGGATGAGCCAGCACTGCACGTGCAGGCACCTCCACTGGCCATTCCAGGTTTTGAAATGCTCATGTTATGGCCCGAGCGGCTGCACCGCGATCCCGCCCATCGGTGGCTGCGCGATCTAATTGCCTCGACGTTGCAAGCGGCTCCCGACCCAGAGGTTTGATGGGAGCGTTACTCGACCGTGCAGATCCAGCGGTGATTATGCCGATAGGGCGCGCGGGTGAAGTGCACATCTGAAACCAGATTCAGGCCGCGCTTTTTCAGCGCTTCGGTCAGTTCTACGAGTGTCTCTGCCTGGATAGTCATTGCGGTTACCTCGTCAGATTTACTGCGTTCATAATTCTTGACCGAGGGGGCAACTCGCTAATTCAAATTTTCTACACGTTTAATAGTTGAAGGCCAGGCCTGTAGTCCGATGCTTATCTGAACCCCAGGGCTGCACTTTTTTCCATTCCTCTGATCTACCTCTGTCCCAGCCACCCATATCCTGCGGGTGGCCAACAGCCACAGACCCGGTACCGATGCATCGAACGCTAACTGTTTTTATCACCCGATGGCCGCGGTGGCTGGTTGCGATACTGGCGCTGTGTGCCGTCGGTTGCAGCCAGCAACAGGGGCGCGACATTGCCAGGCAGTTCAGCGATGGCAAGCCCGATGAGTTTTTTCAAACCAGCGTTGATCGCATGGCCACCCTGGGCATGCGCGACAACCTGCAAAGCCTTTATCTGCTGATGAGCAAGCTTTACCTGCGTAACCCCAGCCAGTGGCGCCAGTCCGGTTATCCGGATGCGGTAACTGCTGCGCGCACTATTCGCCAGGCTATCGAAAAGCGTCAGCCATTGCCTGCGCTGGGGGAACGTCGTGATCTGGCGGCCTTGAGTTACTCCCTGAGCCCGGAGTTTCGGGGGGATCGGGTGGGGGCGTTCATCTACGCGATCGGCAGCATGCTGGTGACCGCACACGGCGGGCGCACGCAATTTTATGTGACCGACTCGATTAACCCGCAGTTTGTCAGCAACGCCACACGGAATATCGAGAAAGCCACCTGGTTGCTCGGCCAGCGCCAAGACGCCAATGGCGTGTTGCTGCTGTTTTCCAATGAAATATCGGAGGAGGGCAGCAACCTCAGTTTCGCCGTCGAATTCGGCAAGATCGTCGCGCGCTTGGATCTGCTGACCCAGATACTCGATGAGCGCTACCGACGCATCGGCCTCAATTATGCGCAAAGTCTGTTGCTGATGAATTTCCTGCCTGTGCAGTGACAGGGCCATTGGGTGCGGTGTTTCCCTTTCCTCTGTAGGAAACTGCCTTTCATGCCCTGGACCGCTTGAACCACGCACCGGTCAGCCCTAGCCTCGGACTTTTCTTAAACATGAGTGCCTACCTTGGGTAAGCGAAAAACGGTTTGGCCTACTGATCGCGAAATCCGTCTGCGATTCATCCTGTTTGCTGTAATCGACGCCGCGAGCGCTCAAGGAGTCGCTTCGGAAGTGTTGTTACCCGCGCACAAACTGCTGCGCGGCTCGCCTACGGAGATGCAGCTGCGCGACACGCTTGCCGAGATCCTGGCCACCGATGAAATGTATGGTTTCAGATTCCCCATCGGCTCGGATGCTGACGACTTGATGCAGACGCTGGAGTTGCCGGGCAACCAGGAGCGCACGTGACCTGACGGGTGTGGACGTCTTCCCATGACTGTTCGCGTGCCGGCGCTGCCGTCCACGCCCCCGTATTCCAAGGACCTGCCCATGCTGTTGCGACAACCTGCGCTACTGTTCGCCGCCCTGACCCTCAGTTCTCAGGTACAGGCCGAAGACCTGCAATTGGCGCCGGTCGAAGTCACTGCGTCTGAAGCCAGCGCCGGCGAAATCGCCCAGGCACAGCTCAAAAGCGTGCCCGGCGGCACTAATTTTATCGACATGGACAGTGTGCAACAGGGCCGGGTGAGCTCCAATGAGGACGTCTTCAAGTACCAGGCCGGGGTGTACGCCAAGGCGGCGAACAATGAAGGGGTCAAGCTGTCCATTCGCGGTTCGGGCTTGAACCGCAGCCCCGGTGCCCATGCCTCCGGGTTGTACGAAATGTTCGACGGCCTGCCGCTCACCGGTCCCGGCGGCACGCCCTATGAACTCAAGGACGCGCTGTGGCAAAGCCAGGTAGAAGTGCTGCGCGGCGCCAATGGCTTCGACCGGGGCGCGTTGGCCCTGGGCGGCGCGGTCAACTATGTCAGCCGCACCGGTCTTGACGCGCCCAAACTGCAACTGCGCTATGAGGCGGGCAGCCATGGTTACGCCCAGCGCGAGATCAGTTCCGGCCAGGTGCTCGGTGCTGCCGATTACTACATCAGCCTCACCGATTCTGCGTCCGACGGTTACCAACACCAGAGCGCCGGCACCGGCAAGGGCGTCGCGGCCAACTTTGGCTATCGCTTCAACCCGGACCTGGAAACGCGCTTCTATTTTCGCTACCGCGAAACCACCAACGACACCCCGGGCAAGCTCACGCGCTACCAGATCAGCCATGACCCGCGTGCCGCCAACAGCCTCAACGCCGCCCGCGATTCCAAGCGCTTGCAACCGGGTTCCACCTGGATTGCGAACAAGACCACCTTGCAATTGGATGACGCTTCGCGCGTCGAAGTCGGGCTGGCCTATCACGACTACCCGATGGACCTGCGCGAAGGCACCAACCGCCTGAAAGTCGCCTACACCGACATCAGCGGCACCCTCAATTACATTCGCCAGGACAGCCTGTTCGGCCACGACAGCAAAACCACGCTCGGCTTGCGCACCACCCAGGCGATGCCGAACAACGGCGCCTCGGAGTACGTGCGCACCCCGGCGGGCAATACGGCCGGCTACGCTCCGGGCACCAAGACCCGTGACTACACCTACCTGGGTTCCGACACCGTGCTGCATATCGGCAACGAACTGGAGCTGGTGCCTGACCTATGGCTGACCAGCGGCTTGGCCGCGATCTATACCCGCCGCGAAACCCAGGTCACCTATCCAGACGGCCAAGCCCCGACCAGCCAGCACGATTGGGACTACGCGCCACGCATTGGCCTGCGCTATGACTTCACCCCGCAATTGCAGGTGTACACCAACCTGAGCCGCTCGGTGGAGCCGCCGCACGCCTGGTCGATGATCTGGGGTTCCAACAAATACTTTGGTACCGGCAGTGGCGCGGCCACCGGCTTACAGCGCGAAGGCGTGAAGTTGCGCAACCAGACGGCGACGACGCTGGAAGTCGGTGGCCGCGGTGAGGCCTGGCTCGGCCAGTGGGACCTGGCGCTCTACCGCTCTGAAGTTCGCCACGAGCTGTTGACTGTGGAAACCCAGGCCCAGACCGCAACCAGCAATGCCATCGTCGCCGAAGCCAACGCCAGCCCCACCGTGCATCAGGGCGTGGAACTGAGCCTGCTCAGCCCGCTGTGGGAGGGCGGTCGCAACGGCCAGCTTGCGCTGCGCCAAGCCTACACCTTCAGCGATTTCCACTACCGCGATGACGAGCGTTTCGGTGACAACACCTTGCCCGGCATTCCCAAGCATTATTATCAGGCGCAGTTGCGCTACAGCCATCCGAGCGGTTTCTACACCAGCCTCAACACCGAGCATGCCTCGCGGGTGGCGGTGGACTACGCCAACTCTTACTACGCCGCGGCCTACACCACCCTGGGCGCCACGTTTGGCTTTGACGCGCCCAAGCAGGATTGGCAGGCCTGGGTCGACCTGCGCAACCTGACCAATCGGCGTTATGCCAACACCGTTACCCCGGGCTATGACGACAAAGGCCTGGATGTCGCGCGCTCCACACCGGCCGATGGCCGGGGCCTCTATACCGGCGTGTCGTGGCGTTGGCGCTGAAGGGGCATCTGGCTGAGTGACGCGCCCGCTCAGCCTTCGTTCTGGCGAAGGCGCTTGTACAGGGTATTGCGGCTCACCCCGAGTTCGCGGGCGAGGTGCGATATGTTGCCGCCTGCCGCCTTCAAGCGTTGCGTCAGGTCGATGCTGTCATCCAATCGCTCGCTGGCGGGCTGCGGTATCGGCCCCTGCAAATCCACAAAAAAGTCATCGGGCAGATGCTCCGGGCGGATCGGCTGTTCCTCAGCCATCGCCAATGCCACCTGCAACACACTGCTGACCTGGCGCAGATTGCCCGGCCATGGATGCTGTTCGAACAGCTTCAGCACCTCGGCGCTCAGGCCGGCCCACTGCGTGGGGTCGCGGTGTCGCTGCCACAGTTGCTGGAACAACGCCTGCTTGTCGCTGCGCTCGCGCAACGGCGGCAGTTCCAGGGTCAGGCCACCAATGCGGTAATACAAATCCTCCCGAAAACGCCCGGCTTGCACCAGCTCCCGTAGCGCGCGGTTGGTCGCCGAGATGATGCGCAAGTCCACCGGGAACACCTCACTGCTGCCCACCGGCTGCACGCAGCGCTCCTGCAGTACCCGCAACAGCCGCGCCTGGGTGGGAAGTGGCATATCGCCGATCTCATCGAGAAACAGCGTGCCCTTGTCGGCCTTGCGGATCAGGCCGATGCTGCCCTTTTGATTGGCGCCGGTGAACGCGCCTTTTTCATAGCCGAACAGTTCCGATTCCACCAGCTCAGCCGGAATCGCCGCACAGTTCACCGCGATCAATGCCTGGCGGCTGCGG
This sequence comes from Pseudomonas sp. R11-23-07, assembly GCF_003852295.1. Taxonomy (NCBI): domain Bacteria; kingdom Pseudomonadati; phylum Pseudomonadota; class Gammaproteobacteria; order Pseudomonadales; family Pseudomonadaceae; genus Pseudomonas; species Pseudomonas sp. R11-23-07. Next base: position 3,237,265 of record NZ_CP027761.1, on the reverse strand, counting down.
GAACTGGCCTGGTGCAGGGCTTTGACGAAGACCTCTTTGCCCACGCCGGTCTCGCCGTGGATCAACAACGGAATGTCCTTCTCCAGCAGGCGCTCGGCCTGGCGCACGGCTTTCTCCACGCGTGCGTCGCCAAAATGCAGGGTGGTGAGGCTCACGGCGCTCGGCTTTGCAGGCGCCGGTTCATTGAACATCCGCGCTTGTACCGGCGTCTGCCTGGGGCGCTTGAGCAGGCATTGGAAGCGATTGCGTCCCGCCGCTTGCAGGGAAAACGCCAGCCCCTCCGGCTGATTCAACAACTCCAGCAGCGACACCTTGAATAAGCTGTCGATCATCACCCTCGACAAGCTGATCCCCAGCAGGTTGTCCGCGCGCCGGTTGGCCGACAGCACCTGGCCGCTTTCATCAAAGATCAGCAGGCCCGCCCACTGGCTGTCGAGGTTGCTCAGGCCGGTGTTGAACGTCAGCTGGAAATGCTCGCCGCGAAACAGGTTGAGGATCAGCCGGTTTTCCACGGTCTGGCTCATCATCTTGACCATGCCCAGGGTGTGGGAGGGCGGCAGGTAGCTGTCGCTGGAGACATCCAGCACTGCGATGATCTCGCGTTGCGCGTCGAAAATCGGCGCCGCCGAACCGGTCATGAAGCGGTTGGCCTTGAGGAAATGTTCGTCGTGCTCGATATGCACCGCCTGGGCGCAAGCCAGCGCGGTGCCGATGGCGTTGGTGCCGCTGGCGTGTTCCATCCAGCTCGCACCCGCGCTGAAACCACGGGCCAGCCCGGGCTCGATAAAGCGCTGGGTGCCCCACGACGTCAGGACCTGGCCCTGGTTGTCAGCCAGCATGATCAGGCAGTTGGAATTGCTCAGGATGTTCTCGTAGTAGGGCAGCACTTCCTGATGGGTGGTCTGCACCAGTGAATGCTGGCTCTCCAACAACTGCCGAATGCCCTCGGCGGGCAGTTGGTCGAAGCTGGGGACGCTCTGGTGATCCAGGCCGAACGCGCGGCAACGGCGCCAGGAGTCCTGGATGATGGTGTCGTGAGTCAGTGGTTCGGCCATGTGTTGACCTTCATTTTTATTGTTATTGAGTGTGCACAATCTAACGGATGTAACCAGACCCATGTGGGAGGGGGCTTGCTCCCGATAGCGGTGTGTCAGTCAGCATTTCTTTTACTGATATACCGCTATCGGGAGCAAGCCCCCTCCCACAGTCTGATCAGTGTTGTTCAGAACTGTTCATTGTCAACCCCCTCAGTGTTCATTTGTTCAGCCAGGGTGTTCATTCCTGAACATCCAGATTGACCCATTTCCTTATGCATCAACCACCTGCCATTTCTGGCACGAAACTCGCTCTGATAACTGGCCAGATTCATTCCAATAATAAAAAGGTCGTGTCATGTCATTGACCCTGGAACATGTCTCCCGCGTTGTCGAAGGTCAAACCTGGATCGACGACGTCAACCTGCGCTTCGAGGCGGGCTCCTTCAACGTGTTGCTCGGTCGTACCCTGTCCGGCAAGACCAGTTTGATGCGTCTGATGGCCGGCCTGGATAAGCCCGACAGCGGTCGCATCCTGATGAACGGTGTGGATGTCACGCAAAAACCGGTGCGCCTGCGCAACGTGTCGATGGTGTATCAGCAGTTCATCAACTATCCGACCATGACCGTGTTCGAGAACATCGCCTCGCCTTTGCGCCAGGCCGGTGTGTCCAACGAGCTGATCCAGAGCAAGGTGCTGGAAACGGCGCGGATGCTGCGCATCGAGAAATTCCTGCAGCGCCACCCGCTGGAACTGTCCGGTGGCCAGCAGCAGCGTACGGCCATGGCGCGGGCGTTGGTGAAGGACGCCGAGCTGATCCTGTTCGATGAGCCGTTGGTCAACCTGGATTACAAGTTGCGCGAAGAACTGCGCCAGGAAATGCGCGAACTGTTCAAGGCGCGCCACACCATCGCCATCTACGCCACCACTGAGCCGAACGAAGCGCTGGCGCTGGGCGGTACTACCACCATCCTGCACGAAGGCCGGGTGATCCAGAGCGGCAAGGCCGCCGAGGTCTATCACCAGCCACAAAGCGTATTAGCGGCCGAGTTGTTTTCCGAGCCACCGATCAACCTGATGCCCGGGCGCATCAGTGGCAACGAAGTGAGTTTCGCCAACTTCGTGCATTTCCCGCTCAATGTCGACCTGCGCCCCATCGGCGAAGGTGAGTTCCGCTTTGGCGTGCGCCCCAGCCATATCAGCCTGGTGCCGAGCAACGACGATGACCTGGAGCTGGCGGTGACCGTGGAAGTCGCCGAGATCAGCGGTTCGGAAACCTTCCTGCATGTGCGCAGCGAACACTTCCTGCTGGTGTTGCACCTGCCGGGGGTGCACGAGTACGACGTCGATGCGCCGATCCGCGTTTACATCCCCACCCATAAACTGTTTGTGTTCGATGGCCAGGGACGTTTGGTCCAGGCCCCCGGGCGCCGTGTCGCGAGGGTTGCCTGATGGCCGAGATCCATTTGCAGAACCTGGCGCACAGCTATAGCGCGACCCCGAGCGGCCCTGAGGATTACGCCATCCGGGAAATGAACCATGTGTGGGAGCAGGGCGGAGCCTACGCCTTGCTCGGGCCGTCGGGCTGCGGCAAGTCGACCTTGCTCAACATCATTTCCGGCCTGCTCAGCCCGTCCGAGGGCCAGGTGTTGTTCGATACCCAAGTGGTCAACGACCTCACCCCGGAAAAGCGCAATATCGCCCAGGTGTTTCAGTTCCCGGTGGTGTACGACACCATGACAGTGTTCGATAACCTGGCGTTTCCCTTGCGCAACCAAGGCATGGCCGAGGCGAAAATTCACAGCAAGGTGCAGGAAATTGCCGAGGTTCTCGACCTGCAAAACCTGTTGAGCAAAAAAGCCCGCAACCTCACCGCCGACGAAAAACAGAAAGTCTCCATGGGCCGTGGCCTGGTGCGCGACGACGTGTCGGCCATCCTGTTCGATGAACCGCTGACGGTGATCGACCCGCACCTGAAGTGGAAACTGCGGCGCAAGCTCAAGCAGATTCACGAGCAGTTCAACATCACCATGGTCTACGTCACCCACGACCAGCTTGAGGCATCCACCTTCGCCGATAAAATCGCCGTGATGTACGGCGGGCAGATCGTGCAGTTCGGTACGCCGCGCGAATTGTTCGAGCGGCCGAGCCACACCTTTGTCGGTTATTTCATCGGCAGCCCTGGGATGAATCTGATCGAGGTGCAGGCCGAGGCGGGCGGGGTGCGGTTTGCCAACACGCTGTTGCCGTTATCCGAGGCGTTGCAGCAACGCCTCGCTGCCACCGATTACAAAAAGCTTCAGGTGGGTATTCGCCCGGAATTCATCCATGTGTGGGACGAGCATAACCCTGACGCCTTGCAGGCCGAAGTCACACACCTGGAAGACCTCGGCACCTACAAAATCATGACCCTCAACCTCGACGGCGCCACCCTCAAAGTGCGCCTGGCCGAAGACAAACCGGTGCCCGAAGGCCGCGCCTGCATCAGCTTCCCCGCGCAATGGCTGATGCTCTACGCCGACGATTACCTGCTGGAGGAACTGCCATGAACAAGGTGCAGAACAACAAGGCCTGGTGGCTGGTGTTGCCGGTGTTCCTGCTGGTGGCGTTCAGTGCCGTGATCCCGATGATGACTGTGGTCAACTACTCGGTGCAGGACATTTTCGACCAGTCCAGCCGCTATTTCGTCGGCGCCGACTGGTACAAACAGGTGCTGCTCGACCCGCGCCTGCATGACTCGCTGCTGCGCCAGTTCATCTATTCGGCCTGTGTGCTGCTGATCGAAATCCCGCTGGGCATCGCCATCGCCCTGACCATGCCGACCAAAGGCCGTTGGTCGTCGCTGGTGTTGATCGTGCTGGCGATTCCCTTGCTGATTCCGTGGAACGTGGTCGGCACCATCTGGCAGATTTTCGGTCGCGCCGATATCGGCCTGCTCGGTTACAGCCTCAACGCCATGGGTATCAGCTATAACTATGCGGCGAACACCATGGATGCCTGGGTCACCGTGCTGGTGATGGACGTGTGGCACTGGACTTCATTGGTGGCGTTGCTGTGCTATTCGGGGCTGCGGGCGATCCCGGACGTGTACTACCAGGCTGCGCGCATCGATCGGGCGTCGGCCTGGGCGGTTTTCCGACACATCCAGTTGCCCAAGATGAAAAGCGTGCTGTTGATCGCGGTGATGCTGCGCTTCATGGACAGTTTCATGATCTACACCGAGCCGTTCGTACTCACCGGTGGCGGGCCGGGCAATGCCACCACCTTTCTGAGTCAGACCTTGACCCAGATGGCCGTAGGCCAATTCGATCTCGGCCCGGCGGCGGCGTTTTCGCTGGTGTACTTCCTGATCATCCTGTTGGTGTCCTGGCTGTTCTACACCGCCATGACCCACTCCGACGCCAACCGCTGAGGCCACCAACATGAGCAAGCGCAAGCTGATACCGCTTTTGATCTACATCCTGTTCCTGCTGGTGCCGATCTACTGGTTGCTGAACATGTCGTTCAAGAGCAACACCGAAATCCTTGGCGGGCTGACCCTGTTTCCGCAGGATTTCACCCTGGCCAACTACAAGGTGATCTTCACCGACCCCAGCTGGTACACCGGCTACCTCAACTCGCTGTACTACGTGAGCTTGAACACGGTGATTTCCCTGAGCGTGGCATTGCCGGCAGCCTACGCGTTTTCGCGCTACCGTTTCCTGGGCGACAAGCACCTGTTCTTCTGGCTGCTGACCAACCGCATGGCGCCGCCGGCGGTGTTTCTGCTGCCGTTTTTCCAGTTGTATTCGTCCATCGGCCTGTTTGACACGCATATCGCGGTGGCGCTTGCGCATTGTTTGTTCAACGTGCCGTTGGCGGTGTGGATCCTGGAAGGGTTCATGTCCGGGGTGCCCAAGGAAATCGACGAAACCGCCTACATCGACGGCTACTCGTTCCCCAAGTTCTTCGTGAAGATTTTTATCCCGTTGATTGGCTCCGGTATCGGCGTCACGGCGTTTTTCTGCTTCATGTTTTCCTGGGTCGAACTGTTGCTGGCGCGCACCTTGACCTCGGTCAATGCCAAGCCCATCGCAGCGGTGATGACCCGCACGGTCTCGGCCTCGGGTATCGACTGGGGCGTACTGGCGGCGGCGGGGGTGTTGACCATCCTGCCGGGCATGCTGGTGATCTGGTTTGTTCGTAACCACGTGGCCAAGGGCTTCGCCCTGGGCCGGGTCTAGAGGAATCGATGATGGAATGGATGGCCTGGACCACCCCGACTGCACTGTTCTTTGGCGGCATCGCGCTGATTCTGGCGGGCATGACCACCTGGGAGTTGCGCGCGCCGAGTATCCCTCGGCGTGGTTTTCTGCCGATCAGCACCACCCGTGGTGATCGCTTGTTTATCGGTCTTCTCGGCAGCGCCTACCTGCATTTGCTGGTAATCGGCGCCACCGGCTGGAGCATCTGGGTGGCGACTGCGCTGTCCCTGGTGTGGCTGTTGAGTGTGATGCGCTGGGGCTAGGTGTGCACACCCTGTAGGAGCGGGCTTGCTCGCGAAAATCGTCAACGATAACGCGGTGTTCCTGGTAGCCCGCGGTGTCTTTGAGTTTTTCGCGAGCAAGCTCGCTCCTACAAGAGAGGGGTGTCTGCGAGTCCCGTCTTGAAATTAACCAGGAGGTCTCTATGTTGAATAAAAACAATAAGCTGCGACATAGCATTTCATTGGCCGCCGTACTGGCCCTCAGTGGTTTGAGCGCTACGGCCTGGGCCGATGCGTATGAAGATGCCGCGAAAAAATGGATCGGCAGCGAGTTCAAGCCGTCCACCCTCACGGCCGAACAGCAATTGGAGGAATTGAAGTGGTTTATCAAGGCCTCGGAGCCGTTCCGTGGGATGAAGATCAACGTGGTGTCGGAAACCCTCACCACCCACGAGTATGAATCCAAGGTGCTGGCCAAGGCCTTCAGCGAAATTACCGGGATCAAGCTGACCCACGACCTGCTGCAGGAAGGCGACGTGGTGGAAAAGCTGCAAACCCAGATGCAGTCCGACAAGAATATCTATGACGGCTGGGTCAACGACTCGGACCTGATCGGTACGCACTTTCGCTACGGCAAGACCGAGTCCATCACTGACCTGATGGCCAACGAAGGCAAGGATTTCACCTCGCCGACCCTGGACCTCAAGGACTTTATCGGCCTGTCCTTCACCACCGCCCCGGACGGCAAAATCTACCAGTTGCCCGACCAGCAGTTCGCGAACCTTTACTGGTTCCGCGCCGACTGGTTCGAGCGCCCGGAGCTGAAAGCCAAGTTCAAGGAAAAGTACGGCTATGATCTCGGCGTGCCGGTGAACTGGTCGGCCTATGAAGACATCGCCAAATTCTTCAGCGAAGACGTCAAGGAAATCGACGGCAAGCGCATTTACGGGCACATGGACTACGGCAAGAAAGATCCGTCCCTGGGCTGGCGCTTCACCGATGCCTGGTTCTCCATGGCCGGCGGCGGCGACAAGGGCTTGCCCAACGGCTTGCCCGTGGACGAGTGGGGCATTCGCGTGGAGGACTGCCACCCGGTGGGCTCCAGCGTTACCCGTGGCGGCGACACCAACGGCCCGGCCGCGGTATTTGCCACGCAGAAATACGTGGACTGGATGAAAGCCTACGCGCCACCGGAAGCGGCGGGCATGACCTTCTCCGAATCCGGCCCGGTGCCATCCCAGGGCAACATCGCCCAACAAATCTTCTGGTACACCGCGTTTACCGCCGACATGGTCAAGCCGGGCCTGCCGGTGGTGAATGCCGACGGTACGCCGAAATGGCGCATGGCGCCGTCACCGGTCGGACCTTACTGGGAAAAGGGCATGAAAAAGGGCTATCAGGACGTAGGATCCTGGACCTTCCTCAAGTCCACGCCGGAGAAGCAGAAACTCGCGGCCTGGCTCTACGCGCAGTTCGTGACCTCGAAAACCGTGTCGCTGAAGAAAACCATAGTCGGCCTGACGCCGATTCGTGAGTCCGATATCAACTCCCAGGCCATGACCGACATGGCCCCCAAACTCGGCGGCCTGGTGGAGTTCTATCGCAGCCCGGCCCGCACCGAGTGGTCGCCGACCGGCACCAACGTGCCGGACTACCCACGCCTGGCGCAACTGTGGTGGAGCAACATCGCGGCCGCCGCCAGCGGCGAGAAAACCCCGCAACAGGCCCTGGACAACCTGGCCAAGGAACAGGACGCGATTATGACGCGCCTGGAGCGCTCCAAGGTGCAACCGGTGTGCGGCCCGAAAATGAACCCCGAGCGTGACGCGCAATACTGGTTCGACCAGCCAGGCGCGCCGAAGCCGAAACTGGCGAACGAGAAGCCTAAAGGCGAGACCGTGAACTACAACGACCTGCTCAAGCAGTGGGAGGCGGCGCGTAAGTAATAGGGCTACGAAAACCCTGGATGCGCTGAGTACCAGTGTGGGAGGGGGCTTGCCCTAATGCCAGTCAGTTAAGGCGACACCGATCCTGTGGCGAGGGAGCTTGCTCCCGCTGGACTGCGCAGCAGTCCCATTGTTTGGGGCCGCTTCGCGCCCCAGCGGGAGCAAGCTCCCTCGCCACAAGTTAGTTCTCGCTCCTGCTACTTCTTAACTGACCGGCATTAGGGCTTGCCCCCTCCCACATCACTTGGGGCAGAACGGAGCCGTGTGTGCCATTTTTCGTCTTGCGGGTGAGCTGGCTGCATTTCATCTGGTGGTTCAAGACAGCTTCCAGGGTTGCGGCTAAACTGCTGAGCATTCATCCAGGAGGTGACCTGATGGCAGTTCCACTTTCCCCAATTGTTTCGGAGTTTGAAACCGAAGAGCAGGCGAGTAGCCATGATCTCTGGTTTCGGAAAAAAGTCGAAAAAAGCCTGACCAATCCTGGCCCCGGTGTGGCGCATGATGAGGTCATGGCAAGGGTAGAGGCGATTATTCAACAAGCTGAGCATGATTAGCTGCCAACGCCTGCTGCTTGAAGGAAATCGCGACCGCTTATCCCCCCTTTTACAACCTCATTTGAATTTTTCGCACATTCCGATGCTCTGCATCCCATAAGCGTGTGTTTTGAAGCGCTTTTGCGGGGCCGCCTTGCAGGGTGGCCCGTTGTAACGGACTTTGCGGAAACTGCCACCATGACACTCCTCACTGCGCTGTCGGGCCAACCGGCCTCTCTCACCGACTCGGCCCCTGGCCGGCATCAACGGGTGTATCAACAGCTGTATGGCGAAGCTCCAGGCGCGGCGGCATTGGCGCGTGACTACCTGCAGGATCAGCTGACGCACGTGGAAAGCACCGCCTGCGACCTGCCCGAAGTGCCCGAGCAGTTGCTGGCCTGGGTCGAACAGCGTTGCGCCGCCGTGGCCCAGGCGTATGCCGAGTACCTGGAGCAACGCCAGCAGGGCCGGCCACGTCGCTATTTCCAGAACAAGGCGCACGCGTTGTATGTGCTGCAGCGCGTGGCCCCGACCAAACAGGTCGACGGCGCCTGGCTCTACGGCCTGCTGCGCTATTGGCAGGACCAGCGCTTCGACGGCCTGCTGACCACCTACCTCGAAGAGTTGGGCGACGGCGAAGCGGCGCAGAACCACGTGGTGATCTATCGCAAGCTGCTCAGTGAGCACGATGCCGACAGCGAGGCGGGGCTTGAGGACGGCCACTATTTGCAAGGCGCCCTGCAGTTGGCCCTGGGCCTGTGCGCCGACGAATTCCTGCCGGAAGTCATCGGTTACAACCTGGGTTACGAGCAGTTGCCACTGCACCTGCTGATTACGTCATACGAACTCAGTGAGCTGGGCATCGACCCCTATTACTTCACCCTCCACGTGACCATCGACAACGCCAGCAGCGGCCACGCCAGCAAAGCCGCGCAATCGGTGTTGAACCTGCTGCCGCTGGGCGAGGGCAGGGAGGCGTTCTACCGTCGCGTCGCGGCCGGGTATCGCCTCAACGATCTCGGCCCAGGCACCACGGCGGTCATCGCAGATTTCGATCTGCAGGAAGAGGTGGTGGCCATGCTCGAACGCAAGCGCACCTTTGGCCAGCACATGCACTCGGACTACTGCCGCTTCGAAGGCAAGACCGTCAACCAATGGCTGGCCAAGCCCGGCCAGATCGGAGACTTTCTCCGGGCGATGGAAGACAAGGGCTGGATCAAGCGCAACCAGGACCCCGCCGAGAGCCGCTTCTGGCAGTTGATCGAGGGGGCAGGAGCGGCGATGTTCGGCGTGTTCAGCGGTTATGAAAAACAGGTGCTGCACGACTGGATCGCCGGTGACTGGATCAGCAGCCAGCGCGTGCCGCCGGTTCGTCCGGGCCGTGGCAGCCGTTTCTCCCGCGAGCAGCATCGCCCTGCGGATCCTGACACCCAGGCCCTGGTGGATTCGTTATGGAACTTGCCCGATGACCAGCAGCTCACCGCGCTGATCCCGTGGATGTCAGCGCGACGCCACTGCAGTCCCGCAGGGTTGTACGCCACCCGCCGCTTTATCCAACTGCGCGCACGCCTGCGCTAAGGAAACATCCATGTCTGCACAACAACTGGCTGACCGCGCCCTGCTGAACCTCGGCCGAGGTTTGAAGGAGAGCGGTTACCGTTTTATCACGCCGACGCCGCTGACCCACGAGCGCGTGTACCGGCGCCTTGGCACGCCCTTGGCGATGAGTATGCGTGACGTATTTGGCTGGTCGATGCCGTTCGACAACGAGCTGTTGCCCGAGGCATTTCGTGACGAGTTGCAGCAGGCCGAGGTGATCGAAAAACACGACGCGCTGTGGCGCAGCAGTGTGCGCTGGTCGAGCCTGGATGACCTGTTGTTTGCCCATTCGCCGTATCCCACCGTCGAGGCGGACGCGGTGTTTTTCGGCCCCGACAGCTATCGATTCGCCCAGGTTATCCAAGCCCATCTGCAGCAGCGTTTCGAACCGCTCAAGCGTGCGGTGGACATCGGTTGCGGGGCGGGGGTCGGCGCGCTGGTCATCGCCCATGCGCGGCACGACGCCGAGGTGCTGGCGGTGGATATCAATCCCCGTGCGCTGCGCCTGACTGCGGTGAATGCCGAGCTGGCCGGCCTGGCGAATGTCAGTGTGTACCAGAGTGATGTGCTGACCAGCGTCGAGGGTGAATTCGACCTGATCGTCGCCAACCCGCCGTACATGAATGACGACCGCCAGCGCGCCTATCGCCACGGCGGTGGCGCGTTGGGCGAACAGCTGTCGGTGCGCATCGTCAGCGAATCGCTCCCACGCCTCGCCATTGGCGGGAGCCTGGTGTTGTATACCGGCGTGGCCATGGTGGCGGGCGGCGATGCGTTTCTGGAAGCGGTCAAGCCGTTGCTGACCAGCGACGCTTATGGCTGGACCTACCGTGAACTGGACCCCGACGTCTTCGGCGAAGAACTCGATAAACCGGGGTATGAACGCGTCGAGCGGATCGCTGTGGTTGCACTCACCGTTACGCGCCTGCGCTGAACGCTCATGCTCACCTTCGGTATCGAAGAGGAGTATTTCATCACTGACCTGCACACGCGCCAGATGCTCGCCGCGCCCTCGGCAGCCGTGATCGCGGCCTGCCGGGAGGCTATCGGCGAGGGCTTCACCCATGAAATGTTCCAGGGCCAGATAGAGGCCGCCTCACCAGTGTTTCACTGCGGCGAGGAGGCGGCCCACTACCTGGCAACGGTGCGCCGCGACCTGGCGCGGGCCTTGGCCAACTTCGGCCTGGGCGTGGTGTGCGCCGGCAGCCATCCCTTGGCCGATTGGCGTGAGCAACGGCCCACCGAGCACGGGCATTTCCGGCAGTTATTCGAGGACGTGCAGTACGTGGCGCGACGCAGTGTGTTGTGTGGCTTGCACGTGCATGTCGAGGTACCGGCACGGGTCGATCGCATCGCGGTGATGAACGAGGTGTTGCCCTGGTTGCCGTTACTGCTGTTGTTCAGCTGCTCCTCACCCTTCTGGAACGGTGCGCCCACGGGGTTCATGAGCTACCGCCAGGTCGCTTGCGATGAGTGGCCGCGCATGGGTGTGCCGGAGCATTTTGCCGACTGGGACGAGTACCAGCGCTACTTGGCAATGTTGCAGCGCATGGGCGCGATCGAAGCCGATGGCAACGGCTGGTGGGGCATTCGCCCGGCGGCGCGCTATCCCACCCTTGAACTGCGCATGACCGATGCATGCCCACGGCTGGAAGATGGCCTGGCCCTGGCGACGTTATTTCGAGTGATGGTCAGCCATGCCTGCGCGATGCAGCAGCCCGGTGCGGGCTTCACCCCCGAGACGCGTTGGCTGCTCAAGGAAAACCGCTGGCAAGCCAAGCGCTTTGGCGCAGCCGGTACCTTTGCGCTGGACGCCTCAGGCGCCCTTTGCAGCGCGCACCAGTGGTTGCAACGCGCTTGCCAGAGGTTCGCCGACACGGCCGACGCCCTGGGTGAAGGCCAGCTGTTCGACAGCCTGCACAGGTTGCTGCGGCGTGGTAACAGTGCAACCGAGCAGTTGCATTGGTACGCGCAGGCGCGCAGCGCGGGTGTCGATGCGTCGGGCGGCCTGTGCCGCGTGGTGGATGGGCTCCTGGCCCAGAGCCGCGGCGACCATTTATCGGTTGCCGCAGCAGGTTGAGGGAACACTGGGCACTGCGTGCGCCCTTAACTAATAAGCCCAACCACAGGAGTGCAGAGCATGCGCGCGATGACCTACCAAGGCGCCCACAAAGTCCAGGTCGATACGGTACCTGACCCGATCATTGAACAGCCCGACGACATCATTTTGCGCGTCACCGCCACGGCGATCTGCGGTTCGGATTTGCACCTGTACCGAGGCAAAATTCCGACCGTGGAGCATGGTGATATCTTCGGGCACGAGTTCATGGGCATCGTCGAAGAAGCCGGCCCGGCCGTGACGGCGGTGCAACGGGGTGACCGCGTGGTGATCCCCTTCGTGATTGCCTGTGGCGACTGTTTTTTCTGCCAGCTGCAGCAATACGCAGCCTGCGAAACCACCAACGACGGGCGCGGTGCGATCCTGAATAAAAAGGCGATCCCGCCGGGGGCCGCGCTGTTCGGCTATAGCCGCCTGTATGGCGGCATTCCCGGTGGCCAGGCCGAGCTGGTGCGCGTACCCAAGGCCAACGCCGGGCCGTTCAAGGTGCCAGGTGTGCTGGCGGATGAAAAGGTGTTGTTCCTTTCCGACATCCTGCCCACCGCCTGGCAGGCGGTGACCAACGCCGGTATCGGCAAAGGCTCCAGCGTGGCGATCTATGGTGCTGGCCCGGTGGGCTTGCTCAGCGCAGCGTGCGCGCAGATGCTCGGCGCCGAACAGATTTTCATGGTCGACGACCATCCCTATCGATTGGCCTACGCGCAAAAGATGTACGGCGTGATCCCGATCAACTTCGAAGAGGACGACGACCCCGCCGACACCATCATCCGCCAGACCGCCGGCATGCGCGGTGTCGATGGCGTAGTGGATGCGGTGGGTTTCGAAGCCAAGGGCAGCACCACAGAAACGATCCTCACCACCTTGAAGATCGAAGGCAGCAGCGGCAAGGCCCTGCGCCAATGCATCGCCGCCGTACGCCGTGGTGGCGTGGTCAGCGTGGCCGGGGTGTATGCCGGCTTTATTCACGGCTTCATGTTTGGCGACGCGTTCGACAAGGGCCTGACCTTCAAGATGGGCCAGACCCATGTGCAGCGCTTCCTGCCGGAGCTGCTGGAGCATATCGAACTGGGCCACCTGAACCCGGAAGCGATCATCACCCACCGGCTGTCGTTGGAGCAGGCGGCGCGCGGCTATGAGCTGTTCGATAAATGCGAGGAGGAGTGCCGCAAGGTGATTCTGGTGCCGGGGAGCAGCGATCGGCCGCTGACCGAGCCGCTGGAAGAACTGACGCCTGAGATCCGGGTGCAAGGCGTTCCCGGGTTTTAATTTGCTAATACAAAACCTATGTGGGAGGGGGCTTGCTCCCGATAGCGGTGGGCCAGCTAAGTAATAGGTAGCTGACACACCGCCATCGGGGGCAAGCCCCCTCCCACATTTAATGTGAACTCAAGTCATAGCCTGTGGCTGAATGTGCAATTGGTCATCCAGGTCCTTGACCAACCCGCTGGCCAGCAGCAGTGGCGCCACGCGCTTATGCAACTGTGGCTCGACGAATTCCTTGACGGTATCGAGCACCAGCACGCCGCTGAGCGGCAACTCCGCCTTGGTGTAGGACAACCAGGCTTTCTTCAGCACCATCACCACATCGCTGCCCGCCGTGGAGGCGAAGCGGCGGTGCGTGGGCTTGCCGTCGAAATTGAAGGTGTGCTGGAACGCATAACCGCTCTCATCGCCGCCGCTGGCGCTGCAGCGGATGCAGGTGCACGGGCCGTCGCCGAAAGCGCTGCGCAGGTAGGCGTTGAAGTCCACCACGGGCTTGAGTGACAGGCGCTTATCAACCTCGAACAGGTCCCCGGTCATTTTTTCGTCAGTGTTCAACGTCCATTTCCTCGCAAGTCGGTAGCGGTCTTTCAAAGCGCGGCACAATACCAGCCGAGCGCGTGTTTGGGGATTATTTGAACGTGGCGCTTGGTCAACTGGACAACGCTCAGCGAAAAAATTCACCGGGCGTGGCCTCGAACTGCTGGCGAAACGCGTTGATAAACGCCGAAGTCGATTCATAACCACAGCCCAGCGCCACATCTGTCACCCGTTCACCTTGCTCCAGGGCGGGCAGGGCGCTCAACAGTCGCAGGCGTTGGCGCCACGCGCGAAACGTCAACCCTGTGTCGCGCACAAACAAACGGCTGAGGGTCTTTTCGCTCACCCCCAGCTTGCGGCTCCACTCGCCCAGGGTGGTCTGCTGCTCCGGATGCAGATTCAGGCTGCGGTAAATCTGGCGCAGGCGCGGGTCGTGGGGCAAGGGCAGCATCAAATCCACGTGGGGCGCTGCAGCGAGTTGGTCCAACACCACTTGGGCCAGGCGGCCGTCGGGGCCATCCTCGGCATATTCCACGGGCAGTTCGCTGAAGCTGCGGATCAATTCGCGCAACAAATTGCTCACCGCCAGCACCTGGCAGCGCTCGGCCGCCCAGGCGGTCACGCGGCAATCGAGGTAAAGGCTGCGCATTTCCGTATGGGGCGAGCTATAAACGCGATGGGGCATGCCCGCCGGAATCCACACCGCACGCTGCGGTGGCGCAACGAAGCGGCCGGCGCTGGTCTGGATCTCCAGCACCCCGGAAATCGCATACGACAACTGCACCCATGGATGGCTGTGCCGCCGCGTCAGCGCGCGGTTGGGCAAGGATTCGGTGCGCCCATACACCGGTCGTGGCAGGCTGGACAGCCCGGGTACGCTGCGGCGGACGGTTTTTTCGTGTCCTTTAGGCGGCATTTACTGGCTCATTGGCGTTAGTCGGTAACAGGTCGTTACGTTAGAGTCGCCAAGATGCTCTTGGCAACCCCTGGAAGATTTGCTTATGACCCGTCCACGTTTCCTGCCCGACAACTTCACCCTGACCCTGATCGCCACGGTGATCCTCGCCTCCTTGCTGCCGGCCAGCGGCCAGACCGCTGTGGCCTTCGGCTGGGTCACCAACCTCGCCATCGCGCTGCTGTTTTTCCTGCACGGTGCCAAGCTGTCACGCCAGGCCATCGTCGCCGGGGCCGGGCACTGGCGTCTGCACCTGCTGGTGTTCAGCCTGACCTTCGTGCTGTTTCCGCTGCTCGGCCTGGCGCTCAAGCCGCTGCTGTCACCGCTGATCGGCAACGAGCTGTACATGGGCATGCTTTATCTCTGCGCGCTGCCGGCCACCGTGCAATCGGCGATTGCCTTCACCTCCCTGGCGCGCGGCAACATCCCGGCGGCGATCTGCAGCGCGGCGGCCTCGAGCCTGTTCGGGATCTTCTTGACGCCGTTGCTGGTGACCCTGCTGCTTGATGTGCACGGCGATGGCGGCTCCACCGTCGACGCGATCCTGAAGATCAGCGTGCAGTTGTTGCTGCCGTTCGTCGCCGGCCAAATCGCCCGGCGCTGGATCGGCGACTGGGTGGGCCGCAATAAAAACTGGCTCAAATTCGTCGACCAGGGCTCGATCTTGCTGGTGGTGTACGGCGCCTTCAGCGAAGCGGTCAACGAAGGCATCTGGCACCAGATTCCGCTGTGGGAACTGGGCGGGCTGGTGGTGGCGTGCTGCGTGTT
Organism: Pseudomonas sp. R11-23-07; assembly: GCF_003852295.1. Classification (NCBI taxonomy): domain Bacteria; kingdom Pseudomonadati; phylum Pseudomonadota; class Gammaproteobacteria; order Pseudomonadales; family Pseudomonadaceae; genus Pseudomonas; species Pseudomonas sp. R11-23-07. The sequence goes on along the minus strand of NZ_CP027761.1, from coordinate 3,222,045 downwards.
GCTGGCCCTGGTGCTGGTGGCCTCCGCGCTGCTGGGCAAGGCGTTCGGCTTTAACCAGGAAGACCGCATCACCATCCTGTTCTGCGGTTCGAAGAAAAGCCTGGCCACCGGCGTGCCCATGGCCCAGGTGCTGTTCGCCGGGGCGACCATGGGCGTGCTGATCCTGCCGCTGATGCTGTTTCACCAGATCCAGCTGATGGTGTGCGCGGCGTTGGCCCAGCGCTATGCGAATCGACCGGAGAGCATTCCTGAGTTGATGACGCAGGTGGATCCGTGAGTCAGGCTTGATCGACGGGCGGCCTTTGCCCTGAGACTGCGCGCGATTGTCGCAGGATCGGCGCCAACAGCACCGCAGGAAACCTATAGAATGCTCAACGGCCCCGCGTGTCCTGCGCGGCCGTTTGATCACTGTCAGAGTACCTCGCCCGTCAATGAGCCTTTCAGCCGCAACCCCTCAAGCCAATTGGCAACCGGTCATCGCCCTGGCGCTGGCCGCGTTTGTGTTCAATACCACCGAATTCGTGCCGGTCGGCCTGCTCAGCGCTATCGGCGCCAGCTTTGATATGCCCGTGGCCAGCGTCGGCCTGATGCTCACTATTTACGCGTGGATTGTGTCGCTGACATCGTTGCCGGTGATGCTGCTCACGCGTAACGTCGAACGGCGCAAGTTGCTGATCGTGTTGTTTGGCTTGTTTATCGCCAGTCATATCCTGTCCAGCGTGGCGACCAGCTTCGGCCTGCTGATGGTCAGCCGCATCGGTATCGCCCTGGCCCATGCGTTGTTCTGGTCGATCACCGCCTCCCTGGCGGTACGCCTGGCACCGGTGGGCAAGCAGGTGCAAGCCCTTGGCCTGCTCGCCACCGGCACCTCCCTGGCGATGGTGCTGGGCATTCCCCTTGGCCGCCTGCTCGGCGAAGCCATGGGCTGGCGCACCACCTTCCTGGTGATCGCCGCGTTTGCGGCCGCACTGGTGTTCTGGTTGGCGCGCACCTTGCCGCCGCTGCCGAGCCAGAACTCAGGCTCCCTGCGCAGCCTGCCGTTGCTGTTCAAGCGCCCGGCATTGGTGGCGCTCTACGTGCTGACCGCGATGACCGTCACCGCACAATTCACCGCCTACAGCTACATCGAACCCTTCGTCGAAGGTGTCGCCGGCCTGGGCGGCAGTGCGGTCACCCTGATCCTGCTGGTGTTCGGCGGCGCCGGCATCATCGGCTCGCTGCTGTTCAGCCTGGTGCATCGGTTCAATCCGCACGTGTTCGTGATCAGCTGCGTGTTCCTGCTCGCGGCCTGCCTGGCGCTGATGCTGCCGTTGAGCGGCGCCCAATCCTACCTGGTGGTGCTGAGCGTGTTCTGGGGCATGGCGATCATGGGCTTCGGCCTGGCGATGCAGTCCAAGGTACTGGTGCTCGCGCCGGACGCCACGGACGTGGCGATGGCGATGTTTTCCGGCATCTACAACATCGGCATCGGCGGCGGCGCGCTGATGGGCAGCTGGGTCGGCAGCCACTTCGGCTTCGCCTGGATCGGTGCGGCGGGCGGGTTGCTGGCGGCGCTGGGGTTGGTGGGGTATTGCCTGGCGATTCGGCGGTTTGGGACGGGTGTGGTGCAGAGCTGAACGGGAAAAATAGAGGGCGGCCCTGGGGCTAATGCCAGTCAGTCAAGGCTTTTTGTAGGAGCGAGGCGGGCGGCTAGCCCTTGCTCGCGAAAAACGTCAACGATAACGCGTGCTTCCTGAATAAACGCGGTGCCTGTGAGTTTTTCGCGAGCAAGCTCGCTCCTACAGACGGTGGTGTACGCTTAACTGACTGGCATTAGGGCAAGCCCCCTCCCACACAAAACCGGACAAGTCCTATAGGGCTCATCAATGTCCATTGCTACCGTCGCGCGGGACCGCCCACCCCCCGTGTGACGGCATGAACTGCAATGGAGTCAATTGTGCAAAAGCGTTTGATCGCAGAGCTTCTGGGTACTTTCTGGCTGACCTTCGGCGGATGTGGCAGTGCCATCCTGGCGGCGGCGTTTCCAGAGTTGGGTATTGGTTTTGCAGGGGTGTCTCTGGCATTCGGTCTTACCGTGTTGACCATGGCCTATGCAGTGGGCGGTATTTCCGGCGGGCATTTCAACCCGGCGGTGACCATTGGCTTATGGGCGGGGCGTCGAGTGTGTGGTGCTGATGTGTTGCCTTACATCGCGGCGCAGGTGATTGGCGCAATTCTGGCGGCCGCAGCACTGTACTTGATCGCCAACGGCCAGCCCGGTTTCGAACTCGGCGGTTTTGCCGCCAACGGTTATGGCCCGCTGAGTCCCGGGCACTTCGACATGAAGTCCGCTGCATTGGCCGAGCTGATCGCCACGTTCTTTTTTGTGTTGATCATCATGCGCGCCACGGCGCCGGGCGCGGTTGCCGGCTTTGCACCCATCGCCATCGGCCTGGCGCTGACCCTGATTCACCTGGCGCTGATCCCGGTGACCAACACGTCGGTCAACCCCGCGCGAAGCACGGGGCCGGCGTTGTTTGCCGGGGCGCAATACCTGTCACAGCTCTGGTTGTTCTGGCTGGCGCCAATCGCAGGCGGGGTGATGGGTGCGTTGGCGGCGTGTGCGTTGGATGACCGCGATCCGGATTGATGCACCTGGGGCTCCTTATAGCCCGTTACCACAGCCCGACGGTTATTTCCCCGCGTGCGCGGCCAGCAACGTTGGACGCGCAACCGCACGGGCACACTTGCCCAATGCCTGTTGCACATCCGCCAACAGGTCGGCGACGTCCTCAAGCCCCACCGACAAGCGCACCAGGCCTTCGCTGATGCCGTGTTGCGCGCGTTCCTCGGGGGTGTAGGTGGAGTGGGTCATGCTGGCCGGGTGCTGGGCCAGTGATTCGGCGTCGCCCAGGCTGACCGCGCGGGTAAACAGCTTGAGCGCGTTCATGAAGCGCCGCCCGGTATCGATCCCGCCTTTGAGCTCGAAGGCAATCATGCCGCCGGAACGCTTCATTTGCCGCGCAGCCAGTTCGTATTGTGGGAAGGACGCCAGCCCAGGGTAGGTCACCCATTGCACGGCGGGATGCGCCTGTAGGGCTTCGGCCACCGCCTGGGCGTTGCTGCAATGGCGGTCCATGCGCAGGGCGAGGGTCTTGAGGCCGCGCATCAGCAAGGCGGCGTCCTGCGGGGACATCACCGCGCCGGTCAAGTCCTTGAGCCCTTGCAGGCGGATGCGTTGCGCTATCGCGTGACTGCTCACCGCAATGCCTGCGGTGATGTCGCCATGCCCGCTGAGGTACTTGGTGGCCGAGTGCACCACCACGTCGGCGCCCAGCTCCAGGGGCCGTTGCAGGTAGGGCGTGCAATAGGTGTTATCGACTACCACGGTGACATTCGGTTGCTGGTGGGCGAGCCGGGCCACGGCGGCGATGTCCACCAGGCGCAGGGTGGGATTGGCCGGGGTCTCGCAGTAGATCATGCGGGTCGCGGGGCCGAGTGCCGCTTGCAGGGCGGCCAGGTCGGTCAGGTCGACATGGCGCACCTTGATGCCGAATTCGCTGATGCCATGCAGCAGGGCGAAGGTGCAGCCGTACAGCGTCTGACTGACGATTACCTCGTCGCCTGGGCGCAGCAGGGTCCAGAACGTCGCAGCAATCGCGCCCATCCCGGAACTGAACGCCACCGCCGCCTCGCCGTTTTCCAGGGCGGCCATGCGCGACTCCAGCAGGGCAAGGGTCGGATTCGAAATACGCGTATAGAAGTGGCCGCTGGCCTCCCCGGCAAAGCAGGCCGCGCCGTACTCTGCGGTCGGAAAAGCGAAGGTGGCCGACAGGTAAATCGGCGGTACCAGGGCGCCGTGATGGTCCTTGGGGTCGTAACCGTGGTGAATCGCGCGGGTAGAAAAACCGAACGCAGGGCGTTTATTGTTCATGTCGGGCGCTCCTTATTTCCTACAATGCTATGCTCATAACCACAGTTGAACGTTGCGAAAATGGCTGGATACGCCGGCGTTCATGGATGAAAACCCGATAAAAACAATGAATAGAGGCACATTATGCCTGTCAGCCTGGACCGCACCGATAAAGCCCTGTTAAACGCGTTGCAGGGCAACGCCCGCCTGACCGTGGCCGAACTCGCCGAGCGCGTTGCCCTGACCACATCGCCGTGCTGGCGACGGGTGCGCAACCTGGAAGAGAGCGGGGTGATCAGCGGTTACCAGGCGATCCTGTCCCCCAAGGCCCTGGGCTATGGGGTGACCGCCTTCGTCAGCATCATGATGGAAAGCCACACCCAGGAAATCGCCCGGGCGTTCGAGCAGCGGCTGTTGGCGATTCCAGAGATTGTGGCCTGCCATAACGTGTCGGGGCGCTATGACTTCTTGCTGGAAGTGGTGGCCAAGGACCTGGAGTCGTTCGGCGAATTTGCCAGGGAAGTCCTGCAGACGTTGCCCTGTGTGAAAGAAATCTATTCGAGCTTTTCCTACAAGTCGGTGCGGCCGTTGCGGGTGATTCCGTTGCCGGGGTGACGGCACCGCCACTCAAGCCGCCCGTACCGCCTGCACCAACAACGCCTCGAATACCCGCTGCACCCGCGGCTCATCACTGTGGGCCACATTGAACCGCATCAGGTCGCGATGCGCCGGGTCATAGCCAAATAGCGTGCCGGGCGCCAGCACCATGCTGCGCTTCAAGGCTTCCTGGGCCAGCAGTTCGCCGTTGACGCCGGGCGGCAGGCGCGCCCAGATAAACATGCCGCCTTCAAACGCCATCGGCAGTTCGCAACCGCAGCGCTTGAGCCACTGTTCGACGCGCCCACCGGCTTCCATCAGGCGCTGGACCATGCGCTTGCGGTGCTTGGCATAGCTGCCCTCACTGAGCATGCGGTACACGATCTGCTCGAACAGCTCCGAGGTCACGCCGCCGCTCATCAACTTCATATTGGTCAGGTTGGCGGCCAGCTGTGGCGCGGCCACCACGTAACTGACGCGCGTGTTGGCGCTGAGGATTTTGGAGAATCCCGACAGGTAGGTGACCTGATCCAGCCCGGCGACGGCGGCCAGGCGTGGCGGCGGGTTGGGGTGCAGGTCGCCGTAGAGATCATCCTCGACGATATGGCAGTGGTACTGCTGGGTCAGTTGCAGCAGGCGAAACGCCTGGCTGGGGCTGAAGGAATGGCCAGTGGGGTTATGCAAGACGCTGGTGGTCAGGTACAGGCTGGGCCGGTGTTCGGCCAGCAGGTGTTCCAAGGCGGTGAAGTCGAAGCCGTCGGGGCGACGTTCCAGGGTCACCACCTTGACCCCGTGCAGGGCCAGGTTGGCGTGGAAGTTGAAGTAGCACGGCGCGTCCAGCAGCACCGTGTCGCCGGGACGCACCAGCAAGCGCATGAGCATGTCCAGGCCTTGCACGGTGTTGGGCGTGGTAATGATCTGTTCCACCGGCACCGACAGGCCTTCGCCGTGCAGTTTCTGTTGCAGCGCCTGGCGCAACGGCAACAGCCCGGCCGGCGTGCCGAGCCCGGCGATGCGCAGCGACGGCGCGCGCACCACGCTGCGCATGGCCTGGCGGATCGCTTCGCCGTTCAACCAGTCTTCCGGCAAGTGCCCGCCGCCGGGGCGCAGCTCGCCACTGGCGGTGGCCAGAGGGCGGCGCAACACACTGAGCAGGTCCTGAGGCAGCAGGTCGACCCAGGTCACCGACGCCGGGCGCGCAGTGTCCATCGCCACGAAATAGCCCCGGCCCTGGCGGGAGGTGAGCAGGTTGCGCCCGCGCAGGCGGTCGAGGGCCTCATTGAGGGTGAATTTGCTGACGCCGAGGATTTCGGTCAACGCCCGCACCGACGGCAACTTGCTGCCGGGCGCCCATTCACTGGCCTCGATGGCCTGGCTGAAGGCCTCGACGATCTGCTGGACCTTGGGTGTGCCTTCCACAAAGGCGATGGCGGATACCAACATGAAGCGTCCTTATGTTTGCCGGTACTTTTACCGGTGAAGTTAGGCCGTATTAGGCATTACTTTACTTGCCTGGCGCAATGCCATTCCCCTAGACTGCGCGCCATCTCGCCAGCAATTGACCGTTGTTGCCTGTCTATCCATTCAAGGTCCCTGACCATGACAAGTGCGTTAACGCTGTCTTCGTTTCTCTACTTCCTGTTGTTTTGCGCGACCATGACCTTCAGTCCCGGCCCCATGACCCTGTTGTTATTGAGCCTGGGCCTGAAGGACGGCCTGCGCAGTTCGATCCCGGCGCAGATCGGCGCCAGTGTGTCGTACCTGATTTCGATCCTGATCTTTGCCGTGGGCTTTTCCGAGCTGATCAAGGGCAACCTCGCGATTACCCAGGCCATCCAGTTTGTCGGCGTGGCCTACATTCTTTACCTGGCCTACAAGCAGTGGACCAGCAGCGGCGTGTCGATCGACAAGGCCGGCGCGGTGGAGGGCTCGCGCAGCCTGTTCGGCAAGGGCTTGCTGACCGGCTTTTCCAACCCCAAGACCATCATCATGTTCAGCGCCGTCTTCCCGCAGTTCGCCGGAGGCGGGGAGCACAGCTCGGCGGCGGATATCGCGATCCTCGGTTTGACCTTCCTGTTGCTGCAATTTGCCAGTGGCTGCCTTTACTGCTATTTCGGCCAGCGCATCAAACACCTGCTGGAAAACCCCAAGCGGCGCGTGATGTTGCAGCGGATCACGGCAATAATGTTGCTCGGCGTGGCATTGATGCTGGCACGCGGGTTTTCGCACTGAAGTATCAGCCTGTAAGCAGTGGTGGCGATTTGCCGTCGCCCTGATAGACTCCAGGGACTCACCCAGGATTACCCCCCCATCATGGCAGCCGTCGGAGGAAATGGACTTCCGCTCGCTTCGCGCTTGTACAAATCCCGCCTCCTGGGGCTGGCGCTCGGCTTTGTTTGCGTGGCGTTCGGCATGTATCCGCTGAACCCGTCCCCATGGGTGTGGGCCTGGATGCTGATCAACGCGTTTATCTGGCCGCACCTGGCGTTCCAAGCGTCTTTGCGTGCCGCTCATACCCTGCGCAGTGAGCGTCGCAACCTGCTGTTCGATTCCTTCTGCGGCGGCTTCTGGGTCGGCGCGATGCACTTCAACCCGCTGCCCAGCGTCACCACCTTGTCGATGATGAGCATGAACAACGTCGCCATCGGCGGGCCGCGCTTTTTGCTGGCGGGGTGGGTGGCCCAGGCGCTGGGCATCGCCACGGCGCTGCTGATAGTCGCGCCCGCATTCATCGGCGTCACCACCCAGGCCCAGCTGTATGCCTGCCTGCCGATCCTGACGTTGTATCCCCTGGCCCTGGGCTGGATCTGCTACCGCCAGGCCGTGACCCTGGCGCGGCACAAGCGCGAACTGTTGGCCCTGAGCCGCACCGACAGCCTGTCGGGCCTGCTCAACCACGGCGCCTGGAAGGATCAATTGGAAATCGAGTTCCACCGTTGCCGCCGCGGCCCTGCCGGTGCGGCCATCGCGCTGATCGATATCGACCACTTTAAAATCATCAACGACACCTATGGCCATGTCACCGGCGATATCGTCCTGCGCCAGTTAAGCCGGGTATTGCGCCAGAACCTGCGCGCCACCGACCTTGCCGGACGCTACGGCGGCGATGAGTTCTGCGTGATCCTGCCGGACATGCCGCTCCACCGTGCCACTGAAGTGATGGACGCCCTGCGTGATCGTTTCAACGCCCTTGCCTACGCCCAGGACCCGACCTTGCGCGCCAGCTTGAGTATCGGCCTGGCGCCATACCTGCCGAGCCACGCCGACGCCACCAGTTGGCTCAACGATGCCGACCAGGCTTTGTACGAGGCCAAAAGCAGCGGGCGCAACCGGGTCAGTTCGCTGCAGGGGGCTTGGTTGCGGTCCGTTTAGTGGGGTAGGGTGTGGCGGCCCCCCTCAATGAAAAACAAGGATCGGTCCATGCTCTTCACCTTCCCCCGCACCCTGCTGGCCGCCACCCTGGCCTTGTCCTTCGCCGTGCCGGCCTACAGCGCCGAACCCCACAAGCCGATCCAGGCGGACGCCGAACAGTACAAGGCCGAGGCCCTGAAACTGCTGGAGCGCCTGGTGAATATTGACTCCGGCTCCGGCTACGAGCCCGGCCTGACCCAAGTGCGCGACATCGCCGTGGATGAGTTGAAACAGCTGGGTTTCAGCATCGAGCTGGTGCCGGACAAAGCCGCCAACAACAGCCATGTGATCGCAACTCTCAAGGGCACCGGCAAGGCCAAAATCCTGCTGATGGCGCACATGGACACCGTGTTCAAGGAAGGCTCGGCCGCCGAACGCCCGTTCCACATCAAGGAGGGCCGCGCCTATGGCCCCGGCGTGATGGACGACAAGGGCGGCATCGTCGCCGGCATCTACGCATTGAAAGTCCTGAAAAGCCAAGGTTTCAAGGACTATGCACAAATCACCTTCCTGCTCGACGCCAGCGAAGAAACCGGCTCCGACGCCGCCTCCGAACTGATCCGCACCACCGCCAAGGGCCACGACGTAACCCTCAACCTGGAACCCGGCCGCCCAGCCGACGGCCTGGTGGTCTGGCGCAAAGGCAGCGCCACCGCGTTGGTTGAAGTCAAAGGCAAAGCCGCCCACGCCGGCGTCGCGCCTGAACTGGGGCGCAACGCCGCCATGGAAGCCGCACACCAGATCCTGCAACTGGGCAAGCTGGGCGACGCCGAGAAAAAAACCACCATCAACTTCACCGTACTCAAGGCCGGCGACCGCACCAACGTCATCCCCGACCAAGCCACCGCCAAGGCCGACGTACGCGCCGCGCAGCCGGAAGAGTTCGACCGCATCGAGAAGGACCTGGCGCGGGTCTCCGCGAACAAACTGATCCCGGACACAGAAGTGAAGACCAGCCTGCAACGCGGCTTGCCACCGATGCCGCAAACGGCGGAGTCAGACAAATTGGTCGCGATTGCCCAAGGCATCTACGGCGAATTGGGCAAGACCCTGACCATCGAAGGCAGCGGCGGCGCCGCGGATGCAAGCTTGTCGGCCGGGGTCGGCACGCCGACATTGGATGGGTTTGGGATAGTGGGCGGGAATATTCACACGCCGGAGGAATATGCCGAGGTGGAGAGTGTGGTGCCTCGGGTGTATTTGTTGAGTCGGATGATTATGGAGCTTTCCAAGCGCTGAGCGGGTCGTGTACTTGTGGCGAGGGAGCTTGCTTGCTCGCCACAAGTGGGGGTATTTCAGGGGGCTACCAGGTTGATTGGTCTTCGCGGCTGGCTTTTTCGAGGTCGTCTTTCCAGGCCTCGTTAGCGAGTCGGTAGATGTCAGCGAAAAAACCTCGGGGATCGGCTATTTCAGTTTCGTCCCAGGCCATTGTTATATATTCGTCGTAATCGCTTTCGAATTCTTTGGCGAAGTCAATTTCAGGGTTTTTTAAAGGAGTTTGAAGCATTATTATTAATATGAAGCGATGCCTGTAAGTAAGGTGCATAAGGTCTTTAAGAATAAAGTCCTTTATTATCGTTTCTCGCTCTTTGGCGTCGTTAGGATTATATCTCCAAAGCGCTTCGCCTTTGGTCTCCTCTAGGTCGTATATTGACAGTGCTGCCAAAATATAAGAGATCTTGGGCGTAAAAGGCATATTTCCAAATGGCGATTTCAATATTGTGACCTCAGTACGGAAATGCAGTGAGTGGGCGAATTGTCCTCGTTGTCGAATCTGACTTCGACGTTATTCAGGTTTTTATATATTAATTAAACTACCTGAAATACCCCATCGCCTTGATTGGGGCAGCTTCGCGGGCCAGCGCAAGCATGGCGTTGCTCGATTCTTGAGAATACGTTGTAGGATTTTTCGATTTTATCGGCTGGATCTTGTTGTCGAGGGTTTTTTGTATTAGGGGTGGGGCAATCTAAATTATTTATGCCTAGCGGTTAGATGCATTTAGCTACAAATCGGTAAAACGCACTGGCGGCGTGCGTTACAGGTCTGTGCGCAAGACATTGCGCATTTAATCTGAGGTATAACATGTTTTAACGCGAGACCACCGATCGCAGTAATCATAAGGATAAACATGCAATCCCCGTTTCTTTTAACTGTTGTTGAGCAGGAGCAAACTACCTCTTTGCGCAAACGTATGTGCACAGCAGGTTGTGTGTTTGAGTTTGTAGTGTTTTCTCCAAAGCTCAATATCGCTGTTGATGAGCATGTCCACCGGCAGGCTTTATTAGGCATGGGTTGCTATCAGGCTGCTGCATACAGAACGCCAGAGCTGGCGGAGACAGGCGACTATCTCCCTTCTCACTATGCTCCGATTCCGGATTGGGATGTGGAGCGTGCGGAGGCTACGCCGTTGACATTAGCTGAAGTCAAAAACCTGACGGTTATGCAAAAAAATCTATTCGGTCCTACTGCGCTCTATAGCGCTTTTTGCCATCCGCCTTATAGCGCTCGGTTTAAAAGAGGTGAGAGTGAGGCTCAGTCTTTATATTGTGAATGGTTGCAATTGCTTGGTATCGAAGCACAGAACGACGTTGTGGTCATAAATTGGGTGGATGCGTATGAGGAAAAATGGGGGCGGCGACCAGACGGTAGTCTGCCAGTAGAGCGGCCTTGGGATGGGTTTTTCGAGTGGGGGCTGGAGTGGTGGGGCATTTGGTGCCTGACCGTGTGGAATCCAAGGAAGAGTACTCTAAGTGTATTGGTTGCAAGCACTTCAGATTAATTCTTATCCGGCTGGCGTCGCTCGCAGCCGAGAGCGGGAAAGTTTGTGCACTGCAAGGTGGGGCGTTGTCTTGCAGAGCGGTGTTAGTTTTACCAAGTTGATTGATCTTCGAGGCCGGCTTTTTCGAGATCGTCTTTCCAGGCCTCGTTGGCTAGGCGATAGATATCGGCGAAGAAACCTCGGGGATCGGCTATTTCGGTTTCATCCCAGGCCATAGTAGAGCACTTTTCTGGGTTGTCCTCAAAATAAGAGTGGAAGTTAAAGTTTTGGGTGTTTAATGCGATAGATAAGTTTTCTATTAGTTTATATCTGTGTCGATAGGATAGTTTTTTGTATGGATCTAGGCAGTATTTTACTATGAGGCTTTCTCTATCTTTACGGTCATTAGGATTGAAGCAAGCGAGCTCCTTCCCCTTGGTTTCCTCCCTGTCATAAATATCAAAAATTCCCACAAAATAGTAAAGGCTGGCGTCGAAGTGGATAGTGTCCGAATATGGGTGAAATAGCATTTTTTATTTATTCGTTGGAAAGTTTACGGGTTTGTTTGGTGCGCGCTTATTGCTATAGGCACGGGACTTTGGCTGGCGAATTTTTTGTAGCGGACGCGCTATCTCACTCGCCAGAGGAGGTTGATTTTTTTCCGGAAAAGTGTCGGCGTTTCTACCAGGTCGACTGGTCTTCGCAGCTTGCTTTTTGAAGGTCGTCTTTCCACACATCTTTAGCTAGAAGATAAATCTCTCTTAGAAAATCTTTTGGGTTGTCCAGTTGATACCATTCGGCTCTTGGCCACGATCCTGTGTCGTCTTCGCTTATCTCAAATAAGCTATGAAAGTTGTAAGTTTCGTCATTCAGCTTGTCTTTTAAGTTTTCAATTAACGCGTATTTATGTCTATATGATAGGTAGCTTAAATTCAATGCGTAACGCTTTATTAGTTTTTCTCTGTCCGACTTGTTATTTGGGTCATATTTACTGAGCTCTATGCTGAGCTCTTGCTCGCGGTCGTAAATATCAAAGGCCCCGATAAACCACATTAGGCTTGGGTAAAATAGCTCATTTAAGAATGGGTCTTTCAACATCGTCTTTCCTCGACAAGTGATTCTGACCTGAGGAACGCACTGAGGTGGAGAGCGTGGCGCCTCAGCTTTATTTGTGGCGAGCGAACGGTTCGCTCGTCATAGGTAAGGGTTAGGGGGCTGTGTTTGATTCGTGCTCGCCGGCCTCAAGGTTGTATCTGTTAAGGCAATCTAATAGGATTTTCATGAATTGTCGTTTATCGGTTATTTCATCGTTGAAATGGGTGTCAAAAAGGTAGAACACTGACTCGAAGTTTTCGTCGGTACTTAGAAAGTGTTGAAGTGTGTTGATGTGCCATTCTCTTTCATCTCGCTTGTATCTGATAAATTCTGGTTTGGTTAGCTCGTTAAATAGTCCGGTGAGTTCCTCGTGGTTATTTACGTTTATTGAAGTGATAAGCTCTTCTCTATCTGCGCTCGTGGTATTTTCGATGCAGTATGTGAAAAGCAGACCTTGTATTATCGAGAGGCTTGGCTTGAGTTTCATTCGAGATCCGCAAATGCTGTGATAGGTTGTCCGTCTTCGTTTAAGAAAACTCTAGCCTTCTTCGTATGGTCATATTTATAACCATCTCGTTTATACCCTTGTCCAATTATTTTTCCCATATGCATAGGTTGTTTGGACGCCGATAAGTTAAGAAGCTTGAAAATTAGCTGTGCACGGTAAATGGCATTCAATTGGTCCCTATGGCTTAGAAAGTGAGTCGCAGCGCTTGGCGGTCGTGGTTTTCCTATGCGTGGCCCTTTTAGGTGTTTTTCAACTTCTCCTGTGGTGGGGTTTCTGGCTGTTATTACTCGCTCTAGTTGAGATGCGAGCGACGTCTGAGCACCGTGTTTTTCTAAAAAGTGGGCACCCGGAATTGACGCTTCAAGCTCCGATAAACGCCGATGAGCATTTGATTCTGCGAGCTCATCAATTCTAGCCTGCCGTTCCGCACGGGTCAGTTGCGGTAATGCCGGCTCTCCGTGGTCAATACTTGCCGTAGGGTTTTGGGCACTAACGCTTGGTTTACAGCCATCGCCGCCTGGGCATTTATTCAAGCCTAGCGGGTCTACCCAGCCTGTCGGATTAGGTACGTACTGATATGCGTTGATCCCACCCGCCAGCTTCACCGGATCTGGCGTCAGGTAACGACCAATATCTGGATTGTAGTAGCGATGACGGTTGTAGTGGAGGCCGCTTTCCGGGTCGAAGTATTGGCCTTGGAAACGCAGCGGGTTGTCGATTTTGCCTACGTCGAGGCGGCTGATTTCACCGTAGGCGCGGTAGTGGGCGGACCAGACTATGTCGCCTTCCGGGCTGGTGAGTTCTTGGGGTGTGCCGAGGTGGTCGAGTTGGTAGTGATAGGGCTTGGTTTCTGCTGGGCCGAAGCCTTCCAGCAGTGCCAGCGGGCGGAAGCTGTCTGGTTCGTAGAGGTAGCTGGGATGGCGTTCCGCATGATGTTCGGCAATCAGCTTGTCACCTTGCCAGAAGAACTCTGTGGTGATGCCGTCGACGGTTTTGCTGATACGCCGACCAAACGGGTCATAACGGTAACTGGCGGTTTGGCCGTTGGGCTTGGTGATGCCGATCAACCGGTGCTGGCAGTCGTAGCGGTATTCGGTAACGAGTTGATGACTCTTGCCACGCCGCTCGCGGATCAGGTTGCCGAAGGCGTCATAGTCGTAATGGTGATCGCCTTGGATCACCAGGCGGTTGCCCGCGAGGATGTCCGGGCCAGGACGATCTTGCATGAGCAGGTTGCCGGCAGGGTTGTGGCCGAAACGTTCTTGTATGTCTTGCGAGTGATCGGCGCGGGTCAGGCGGTGGAGTGGGTCGTAGCGGTAAAGGTGTTCGCCTTTGCGGGTGTCGTGCAGGCGGGTGAGGTTGCCGGTTTTGTCGTAGTCGTAGTGGCGTTGGTAGAGGTGGTTTTGCTGTTGCGTGACGGCGTGGGTGTGCAGGCGGTTTTGATCGTCGTAGTGGTAGTGGCTGAGCAGTTGGCCTTGTTGGCGTTGGTGTTCGCGGCCGGCTTTGAACAGGTGTGAGGTCAGCAGCGAACCGTTCAGTTCGACGGTGGCAAGGTGGCCGCCTTTGTCGTGGTTGAAGGCGAGGCGGTTGTTGTCTGGCAGGCGTAAATGTTGAAGTTGGCCGCAGGCGTCGTAGCCGTAGCGCAGCGTGCCCCAGCCCTGGTGTTCGGCGGTGAGGCGGTTTTGGCGGTCGTACTCGTAGGCCAGGAACCAGTGGCCGTCGTCGACACTGAGGAGGTTGCCTTGGCGGTCGTAGGCATAATCGACAGCGCTGCCGTCGGGCAGGGTTTTTCTTACGAGGCGGCCGGCATAGTCGCGCTGGTATTGAGTGACGAGCTGACTGCCGTCGTCGCCGTATTCGGTTTTCTCCAGCAGGTTGCCGTTGAGGTCGTAGGCGTACGCGGTGCGTTGGCCGTCGAAGCCGGTTTCCTGTTGGATCAGGCCGTTGGGGTGGTAGTCGAGCTGGTAGGTTTCGCCGACTTCGTTTTCGATGGCGGTGAGCAGCAAGCGGGCGTTGTCGTAGCGGTAGTTGACCTGGGTGCCGTCGGCATTGATGCGGCGGCTGATCAGGTGCAGGCCGTCGGCGTATTCGTAGCGGGTGACGTGGCCGAGTTCGTCGCGTTCGGCGGTGATTTTTCCGTAGGGGTTGTAGCTGAATTCCCGGCAAGTACCGCCGGGCTGGGTCAGCTTTAGCAGGCGGCCTATGGCGTCCCACTGATACTGGGTCAGCGCGCCATTTTCATCCTCACGCGCAACCTGCCGGCCCAGGTCGTCATAGCGGTAGCGCTTGATCCCGCCATTCGGTAACTGCTCTTCAACGAGCTGCCCGCGTTCGTTCCACACCAAGCGATGGCAGCTGTTGTCGGGATACCAAACCCCGGTCAATTGTCCCTGTGTGTCGTAGCTGTAGTCAGTCGCGTTGCCATCCGGATCGATCTGGCGAATGACATCGCCCTGGTCATTACGCTCGTATTTCCAGACCGCCTCACCGCGCCTTACAACTCGTACGAAACCGTTGTCATGCTCGTAGGATGTTGGCTCGTCATCCCCCGGAAACAGCGCGACCAAGCGTCCGGCGTCGTCGTATTGATAGGCCGTCACCGCACCCAGCGGGTCCTGCTCGACCGTCAGGCGGCCCTTGTCATCGTAGGATTTGAAGTGTTGAGCGCCGTCGGGATCGATGCGCTGTATCAGCCGCGCCCGCTGGTCATGTACGTAAACTTCCTGGCTGCCGTCGGCGTTATGCACGGTGACGCGACCGTCATCGCCCCAGACATACCGCGTGTCCATCTGCGAAAAACTGGCCCAGTGCCGAATACAGCGCGCGGCTTTGCCGGCGCGTTCCCATTCCCAAAAGAAACTCGCCCCACCGGCCAGTTGGCGCTCAAGAATGACGTGCTGCTCGTCGTACCGATAACGCTCACATTCACCGACAGCATTGGTCGCTGAAACCAGTCGTCCACTGTCGTCATAGGCGTAGGCAACGACGTTCTGCTCGGTCACCCAAACAAAGGGTTCATGCCCCGTGGCGCGATGAACTTGGTAGTCCACCGCGACAATGCGATCCAGCTCGTAGCGCAAGAGCAAAGAGCGGCCCACGCCGTTATCCAGCCGCTCAATCCGCCCCAACCGATCCCGGACAACCAACAACCGGTTGTCATACGCATCGCTGATCGCCGTCAGCACGCCGTCGCAAAAGTGATAAAACCGAGAAGCCTGGGCCAGCACCAACTCGTCAGGAACCGAGCCCAAATAGATCGCCGCTTCCGCCAGGCTGTTGGTAATCGCCGGTCGAGAAACCGTCGGCAAGGGCAGGGTGGTCGCGCGATTTTCGTGGTCCGTCCACACCACCGAATCGCCCGCCACCACAAGCCGCTGCGCCAGCGCATGACTCCAGCCAAACCCCAAGCCACAGTCCACTTCCACCGCACTGCTGCGATACAGACGCGTCCACTCAAACGGCAAAATCCCATCCAGCGCGCCATCGGTAAGGGTCAGCAGTTCCTCGCCAGTGACCATCGACACCGGGCAGCCGTGGGTGACGGTTTTATCCGCAGAGTCAGCAGCCTCCCCAGCCGGATTTTTAGACGGGGCAGGCACATCATCCACCGCTTCCTGCCGCACCAAGGCGGTACGCTGGGTCTTGCTGCGCACCGCCGGCACCGGGTTCGAAACCAGCGTGTCACCCGCCTTCAACGGCGCCACCGGCACCGCCTTGACCGGAATTGGGGCACTGCCCAGCAGCACCGGCTTAAGCGCTTCGGTGTGCCCCTCCAAGCGAGCTGTGCCGAACTGCGCGGCTATCTGCTCCAGCCACCTGCGCACCCGGCGTGACTTGATGCCGGCCAGTACTTTGGTGCTGATGCGCACCACAAAACCCATGCCGGCCGTCGCCAGCCCCAATAACAGGGTGATGACGACTTCGGCGCCAATCGCCCCGAGCATTTCGTTCATATATGGCGGTGGCAGCATGCGCATCCAGCTGACCAGGGCTGCCAGGTGAACGAACAGCAAAGGCTCATCGCTGAGCACCAGCAAACCCTTGGCGAGGGTCTCGGCACTTAACGCGAGTAACTTTTCAAGCTCGTCCTGGGAAAGGTAATGCAGTAGCTTTTCAGCGTTGGCCAGCGGGTCGGACAACCACTGGAGTAACTGCGTGATGTTGTCCCAAACCGAGTAGAGGACTTCGCCGAAGCCTTGGGCATAAGCGCGGTGCAGCGAGAGGTAGCGCTGGAGAAAATTCGCTTCGGAATAGTTCTTCCATAGCGGTTCGAAGGTGGTGTCCCATTCGCTGCGCAGCCAGTCTTCCAGTGGCGTGATGACCGACTGATAAGAGGCATACAGCGCCTTGAAATGCGCCGAGGAAACGTCGGGGTAGAAACTGACCCGGTACTGCTGGTTGCGGTCGCACTCGGTGACTTCGAGGATGCCGCTTGGGCCGATGGTTTTATGAATGGGCTCGCCCAGCGGGCCACCGTCTGGATCGATGCGCTGCAACATCACCGGCGTGTTGCCGATCGGCACGAAGCGCGAGCTCTGGAACATATGCACTAGGGTCAGCGTGCCGTTGGCCTGGCATGTAGCGACGGTGCTGCTGGGGAAGATCGAACGGTTGATCGGGGCGACCAGCGCCACCTCGTTCCCAACCTTGAACACCTGCTCCACATCCAGTGCCGCAGAGCTGAAGAAGTTCTGCGCCCAGGTGTCGTAGTGGTTGAGGCAACCGCGGAAATCGCTGAGCACGGATTCGACGTCCCGCGTCTTTGAATCCATCGCGGCCAGCACCAGAAAGCCGATGGCTCGGCCGGTTGCTTCGATCATGGGTGAGCCCCATCGATCAGGGCTCTCACTGGAAAAACCATCTGCACTCCCTCGCACTGTTTAATCAGGCGAAGGACTTTGCAGAGGTTTCCGGGGCAGGGGAGTAGAGCTTATCCGGCGGTTACGTGGGAAGTTTCAGCAACCCTGTCGCGCAGCACCAGGCTGCACAGCGCCGGCAGGAACAGCAGCGTCAACACCGTGCCCACCAGCACCCCGCCGATCAGTACATAGGCCAGGGACGACCAGAACACCGACAACGTCAGCGGAATGAATGCCAGTGCCGCCGCCAGTGCGGTGAGGATCACCGGCCGCGCTCGGCGCACGGTGGCCTCGACGATGGCCTCGCGGATCGGCATGCCGTGGTCCTGGTTCTGGCGAATCTGGTCGGTGAAGATCAGCGTATTGCGCATCAGAATCCCGCCGATGCCGATCAGCCCGAGGATCGCATTGAACCCGAACGGCTGGTTGAACAGCAGCAAGGTCGGCACCGCGCCGATCAGGCCCAGCGGCGCGGTGGCGAAGACCATCAACATCACGCCAAAGGAGCGCACCTGGAACATGATCACCGTGAGCGTCAGCAGGATCATGATCGGGAACAGCGCCGCCAGGGCGACGTTTGCCTTGGCGCTTTCTTCCACCGGGCCGCCGATGTCGATCCGGTAGCCGGTGGGCAGTTGGGCGATCAGCGGCTGCAGGTCTTTGTAAACGGCCATTTCCACATCGGGCGGTTGTACGCCGTCGATGATGTCGGCGCGCACTTCCACGGTGGTGGCGCGGTTGCGGCGCTTGAGGATCGGTTCTTCCATCACCGCCTGGAAATGCCCGACCTGGGCCAGCGGCACCGACGTGCCGGCGCTGTTGGTCAGGGTCATGTTGTTGAGGTTGCCGAGGTCTTCGCGTTGGCTGCCCTGGGCGCGGGCCACCACGGACACAGTGCGGTTGCCTTCACGCACTTCGGTGATCGGGTTGCCGCTGAGCAGGGCGTTGAGCTGCGACTTGACCTCGTCGGGGGTGAAACCCAGCAGGCGCAGGCGATCCTGGTCGAGCACCAGGCGGTAACCGCTGGCGCGCTCGCCCCATTCGAGGAAGGCGTCGCGGGTCAGTTTGTTGCCGGCCACCACTTGGCGCACCTGTTCGGACAGCCCGCGCAGCGTATCCAGGTCCGGCCCGGACACACGGAACACCACGGGGAACGGCACCGGCGGGCCGAACACCAGTTGCGTGACGCGCACCCGCGCGGCGGGAAACTCGCCGGCAGCGATGCGCGCGCGCATGCGCACTTTCAAGGCATCGCGGGCGTGGGAATCCGGGGTTTGCACGATCAGCTTGGCGAACGCCGGGTCCGGCAGCTCAGGGTTCAGCGACAGGAAAAAGCGCGGTGCGCCGCCGCCTACATAGGTGTCGACCAGGCTCGTCTGCGGTTCCTGCAACAGGGCTTTTTCCACCTGCGCCGCCACCGCTTCGGTGCTTTTGAACGCGCTGCCGGGCGGCATGTACACCTCCAGAATCAGCTCGGAGCGGTCGGAGTCGGGAAAGAACTGTTTCTTTACCACCGCCATCCCCAGGCCGCACAGCACAAACGCCGCCACCACCAGCCCGGTCACCAGCCAGCGCCCTCGCACACAGGCCTCCACCAGGCCGCGCAGTTTCTGGTAATAGCGCCCGGCATAAATCGCATCATGCCCGCCGGGCACTGGCTTGATCTGCGGCAACAGCTTCACGCCCAGATACGGCGTGAACACCACCGCCACCAACCAGGATGAAATCAAGGCAAAGCCTACGATCCAGAAGATATTCCCGGCGTACTCGCCCGCACCGGATCGCGCGAACCCCACGGGTAAAAAGCCGATGATCGTTACCAGCGTGCCGGTCAGCATAGGTGCTGCCGTGGAGCTCCAGGCATAGGTGGCCGCATGGATGCGGTCAAAGCCTTCTTCAAGTTTCACCACCATCATTTCGATGGCGATGATGGCGTCGTCCACCAACAGGCCCAGGGAAATGATCAGGGCGCCGAGGGTGACGCGGTCGAATTCACGGCCGGTGACGAGCATGATCACGAACACGATCGACAGCGTCAGCGGCACGGCCGCCGCCACCACCAACCCCACGCGAAAGCCCAGGGCCAACAGGCTGATCAGCATCACGACCGCCAGGGCGACGAAGAACTTGAGCATGAACTCGTTCACCGCCAGGCTGATGTTTTTCGCCTGGTCGGACACCTTGGCAAAATTTACGCCCAGGGGCAGGTCGGCCTGGATTCGGGCTTCCTGGGCCTGCAGGCTTTTGTCCAGTTCCAGGCCGTTCCAATGCTTCTGCATGATCACCCCAAGCATCAGCGCCGGGTCGCCCTGATGGCGGATGCGGTAGCTGGGCGGGTCTTCATAGCCACGCCTGACGGTAGCGACATCGGCGATACGCAGCACCCGGCCATTGGCTTGCACCGGCACGTTCTCGATCAGCGCCAGGCTGTCGAAGGCGCCATCGATGCGGATGTAGGCGCGGGCGCCGGCGGTTTCGACGAACCCCGAGGGCGCCACGGCGTTCTGTGCGGCGAGGGCGGCGAAGATCTGTTCGGGCTTGATGCCCAGGGTCGCCAGGCGCTCGTAGGAAAACTCGACAAACACCCGCTGGGCCTGTTCGCCGAGGATATTGACCTTCTTCACCCCCGGCAGGTTGAGCAGGCCCTGGCGCAGCGTTCGGCCATTTGTACCTGCTGGCGATGGGGCAGGTGTTCGGCCTCCAGGGCATACAGCGCAAAGTAGACATCCGAATACTCATCGTTGAAAAACGGCCCGATCACGCCCTTGGGCAGTTTCGCGGCTTCGTCGCTGAGTTTTTTACGGGTCTGGTAGAACAGCTCCTGTATTTCGCTCGGGCGCGTGGATTCAAGGAAGGTCATGCGCATCGAAACGAAACCCGGTTGGGCGATGGTCTCGACGCGGTCGTAGTAGTCCAGTTCCTGCAGGCGCTTTTCCAGGCGGTCGGCCACTTGCTCCTGCATTTCTTCGGCAGTGGCGCCGGGCCAGGCGGCGGTGATGGTCATGACCTTGACCGTAAACGAGGGGTCTTCGGCGCGCCCCAGTTTGCCGAACGAGAAGATCCCGGCAGCGATAATCGCGATGATCAGGAACAGCGTGACGGCACGGTGCTTGACCGCCAGTTCCGAAAGGTCGATTCCACGCATGCTCATTGGTCCTGTTTGCGGTTGAGGGCCAGCGCCTGGGCGGGCAGCAGGCGTACTTTGTCACCGCTGTGCAACAGGTGCGCGCCGAGGGCGACGATGGTTTGGCCGGGCGTGACGCCGCTGTCGAGCAGGGCCTCTTCCTGACCGAGACTGGCGACTTTCACCGGGGCGAAGCTGATCCGGTTGTCTTCACCGATCAGCCACACGCCGGTGCCTTGTCCCGCATCCTGCAACGCACCGATGGGCACGCGGGTTTGTTGGGCCTGGCCGTTGCCTTGCAGGCGCACGGTGATGGTGGAACCGAGGGCGAAACGTTCGAGCGGGCCATGCAGCACATAGCGCGCGCGGTAGGTGCGGGTGGTGGGATCGGCGCTGGCGGACAGCTCGCGCAGGGTAGCGGTGACGGCCTGGTCCGGGGCGCCGAAGGGGAAGGCCAGGGCGTTTTGCGCGGCCTGGGCGCGCTGCTGTTCCGGCAGGTTGACGATGGCTTCGCGGGCGCCGTCATGGGCCAGGCGCGCGACGATCTGCCCTTCGGCCACCACCTGGCCGCGATCCGCCAGGACGTCAGTGATGACGCCGTCGCCATCGGCCTTGAGCACGCTATAAGTACGCCGGTTTTCGATCTGGCTGGCATCCGATTGCGCCGCCGCCAGTTCCGCTTCGGCGACGCGCAGGTTGGTCGCCGACTGGTCGAAAATCTGCCGCGACACCGCGCCGGTACTGGCCAGGCGCTGGTAGCGGTTTTCGTCGTCGCGGCGCTGGCGCAGTTGCGCCTGGGCGGCGTTGACGCGGTTTTTTGCCGAGCGCAACGCCAGTTCGAAATCGCCGATGTCCAGCACCAGCAGGGTGTCGCCCCGAGAGACGTGCTGGCCTGGATCGACCTTGCGTTCGATCACCTTGCCGCTGACCCGAAAGCCCAGGTTGCTTTCGGTACGGGCGGCAACCACACCGGTGTACGCGCTTTGCTGGGTGCCGCCAGCCTCGACCTTGACGGCGAGTACCGGACGCGGCGGGGAGGTTTGAGCGGCACTGTCCGCCTTGCTGTTGCAGCCACTGAGGACCATCAACAGAGCCAGGGGCGTTAAGAGGCGAAGGGAAAGGGGCGGCATGACGGACTCCAGGGTGACCACAGGGCAAAAAATTATGGACATAATTTTTCGCTCATATTATGGTCGAAATATAAATTAATCCAGCCCCCGGACATTCCCCATGGCAAACGCCCCGGCACCTTCGCGCCGCTTGTTGTTCTTACTGGTTGCGCTGACAGCGCTGGGTGAAGTCTCGACGCAATTGATCATCCCGGGCCTGGGCGCCATCGAGCAGGCGTTGGCGGCGCCGCCAGGCTCGGCGTTGATGGCACTGTCGGCATTTGTGGCCGCGTTCGGCCTGGGGCAGTTGCTGTTCGGGCCGTTGTCGGACCGTATCGGCCGCCGCCCGGTATTGATCGCCGGCCTCACGCTGTACGTGCTGGCGACGCTGTCGATGCTGCTGGTGACGGACATCCAGCAATTTATCGCCGCCCGCGTGCTGCAGGGCCTGGGGGCATGCGCCGCGTTGGTGCTGGCGCGCACGGTGGTACGCGATGTGTGGAAAACCGAGGCGGGCCCGGCCCTGGCGCTGACCATGATCGGCATGCTCTATGCCATTGTCGTGGCGCCGATGGCGGGCGGCTTGCTGATCAAGCTGTTCGGTTGGCACGCGCCCATCGTGCTCGCTGTGGTCATCGGCAGCGTCGTGTGGCTGCTGGCGGTGGCGTTCTTTCGCGAGAGTAACCCTCACCTCGATCCCAAGGCCGCGCATTGGCGCACCCTCGGCGGGCAATACCTGGATTTGCTCAGGGGCCGCCAGTACCGCGCCTATGCCGTGGCGCTGGCCTGTACCTACGGCGCGATGTTCGCGGTAATTGCTGGTTCGTCGGCGGTGTTCATCAACCTGCTGGGGTTGAGCAGCCTGGAGTACGGCATCAATTTTGGCCTGATCGTGTCGATGCTGATCGTCGGTTCCACCTATACCCGACGCAACATTTTGCGCCTGGGACCGCAGCGGATTGTGACGATGGGCGTGACGCTGGTGGCCGCCGGCGGGGTGTTGGCACTGGTGATTTATGCGCTGTTCGGGCTCTCGGTGGTCGGCCTGGACCTGCCCATTGCCCTGGCCACGCTTGGGGGCGGGCTGGTGCTGCCCGGTGCGGTCACGGGCGGGGTAATGCCCAACGCCCATCGCGCCGGGCTGGCCGCCGGATTGATGGGGTTTGCGCAGATGTTCGGCGCCACCTGCAGCGGCGTGCTGTTGAGCCATTTACGTGATGGCAGCGCGACGCCGATGATCGTTATTCAAGCCGTTTTTGCCGTCGCGGCCTTCGTCGCGTTCCACCTGTTGCGCCAGCGTACGCCCAAGGCATTGTCCTATACATAGAACGCTCAAAGCCGCGTTCGCCGCCTAGTGTTCAACGGTTGGGAGACTTATGGTGTAGGCACTTTGGAGGTACACCATGAAAAAACTGATCGGTATCTACACCAGCCCTCGCGCCCATTGGGTCGGCGACGGCTTTCCGGTGCGCACCCTGTTTTCCTACGACACGATGGGCAAACACATCAGCCCATTTCTGCTGCTGGACCACGCCGGCCCGGCCGATTTCACGCCTACCGAAACACGTCGCGGTGTCGGCCAGCACCCCCATCGCGGCTTTGAAACGGTGACCATCGTCTATGACGGCGAAGTCGAACACCGCGACTCCACCGGTGCCGGCGGCAAAATCGGCCCGGGCGATGTGCAATGGATGACAGCCGCCAAAGGCATTCTCCATGAAGAATTTCATTCTGAAGCTTTCGCGCGCAAAGGCGGAGCGTTGGAGATGGTGCAACTGTGGGTCAACCTGCCCGCCAAGGACAAAATGGCCGACGCCGGCTACCAGACCATCGTCGATGACGATATCCCGGTGTTGCCGCTGCCGGGCGACGCGGGGCAACTGCGCTTGATCGCCGGTGAATTCGCCGGCACTCAAGGGCCTGCGCGTACCTTCACGCCGATTGACCTGTGGGACTTGCGCTTGAAGGCCGGCAAGGCCGTTACGCTGGACCTGCACGCCGGGCGTAACACCGCGCTGGTGATCTTGAGTGGAACGGTGTTGATCAACGGCGAGGAAGTCGCGCGTCAAGGGCAACTGGCGTTGTTCGAGCGCGACGGTGACCGGCTCACCCTGGAGTCCAATGACGACGCCAAGGTGCTGTTGCTCAGCGGTGAGCCGATCGACGAGCCCATCGTCGGCCACGGGCCGTTCGTGATGAACACCGAGCAGGAAATCCACCAGGCCTTTGCCGACTTCCAGTCGGGCAAGTTCGGGCGGATGCAGGCCTGAAAGCCCGTGGGAGGGGGCTTGCCCTAATGCAAGTCAGTTAAGAAGTAGCAGGAGCGAGAACTAACTTGTGGCGAGGGAGCTTGCTCCCGCTGGGGCGCGAAGCGGCCCCAAACAATGGGACTGCTGCGCAGTCCAGCGGGAGCAAGCTCCCTCGCCACAGGTTCGGTGTCGCCTTGACTGACTGGCATCAGGGCTTTCCCCCTCCCACATTTTTTTCTGCGCTATACCCGCCATCGCCATTTCATGCGATCTTCTCGGCATTCGCCCTGGAGTCGCCTGGATGCCCTCATTTATCGCTGATCACCCGATGTTGTGCGCCGTGGCGCTGATCCTTATCGACATTGCCGTGTGGCGCCTTATCTCGCCCACGCTCGCCAACTGGAAACTCGCGGCGCGGCTGGTGATCTTTGCGGTGTTCAGCGCGGTGTTGTTCAACGACGGCATGAACCCCATGCAAGCGGCGCCCTACGCCGATGACACCACCCTGCACCTGGCGGCCACCGCGTTGCAGATCGGCTGGTGGCTGTTCGCCGCGCGCACCCTCACGGTATTGCTCGGCGCGGTGATGATGCAGCGGGTCGGCCATACCGGGCGGTTGTTGCAGGACCTGATGGGCGCCGTGATTTTCCTGATCGCGATCATCGCCGCCATGGCTTACGTGCTCGACCTACCGGTCAAAGGCGTGCTCGCTACCTCCGGCGCCGTGGCGATCATCGTCGGCCTGGCGCTGCAAAGCACCCTGAGCGACGTGTTTTCCGGGATCGTCCTCAACACCACCAAGCCTTACCAGATCGACGACTGGATCTCCATTGACGGCACCGAAGGCCGCGTCACCGACATCGATTGGCGTGCCACGCGGTTGCAGACGTCTCAGGGCAGCCTGGCGGTCATCCCCAATTCCCTGGCGGCCAAGGCCAAGATCATCAACTTCTCGCGCCCGGCGGATATGTTCGGCCTGGCGGTCAGCCTGCAAGTGAGCCCCCATGCGCGCCCGCAAACGGTGATCGAGGCCCTCGAGCGGGCGATGCAGGGCTGCCGGGCGCTGTTGGCCAAGCCGGCGCCCAGTGTGGCGTTCAAGGCGTCGGCAAGTGGCGGCGTGGAGTATGAAATCAGCGGCTTTGTGCCGGCCATGGGCCTCAAGCGCGAAGTGCGCAACCAGCTTTACGACCTGGCATTCCGGCACTTGCAGGCGGCGGGTGTGGGCCTGTTGTCTGCCACCGAAGGCAGCACGCCCGCCACGGTCTCCGGCGCGCGGGCCTTGCTTGAGCGTTCGTCGATCTTTTCCACGCTGCGCCAGGAGGAAAAAGACACCTTCAGCCAGAACATGACCCTGCACACCTACCGCGCCGGTGACATGATCCTGCCGGCGGGGGAGGTCAGCGACCATTTGTTCATCATTAAATCCGGCGTGGTTTCGGTGATGTTGCTCAAGGGTGGCCATAAGTTCGAAGCCGGGCGCATGGGGCCGGGGGAGGTGATCGGCGAGTCCGGCATCTTGTCCGACCAGGCCACGCTGGCGGACTTCACCGCCAAGACTTATTGCACCCTGTACCGCATCGAAAACGAATACCTCAAGCCCTGCCTGGATGCACGGCATGACATCGGCGAAGCCATGAAGGCGCTGTTGGATTTCCGCGTGCATGCCGCCCAGGCGCTGACCGAGGACGCGCCGGTGGTGCCGGTGAAGAAGGGTTTCCTGCAGTGGTTGAAGAACCGTGGCCTGTAGATTGGTCACCTGTTCTTCGCCCGGATTGGCTATTTCTCCAGAACGCCCAGGTGACTAACCTGCTCACCAATCCCACCGTTCTGGAGTTCCACCATGCAAACCCGTACCGATTTCTACACCGCTTCCCCCGACGCCATGAAAGCCATGCTTGCCCTCGAGGCGGCGGTCGGCAAACTGTCCATCGAACTGCCGCTGCTGGAACTGGTGCGCCTGCGCGTCTCGCAGATCAACGGCTGCGCATTCTGCCTCGACATGCACACCGCCGACGCGCGCAAGGGCGGCGAAACCGAGCGCCGCCTGTACACCCTGTCGGCCTGGCGTGAGACGCCGTTCTTTACCCCGCGCGAACGCGCCGCCCTGGCCTGGGCCGAAAGCCTGACCCTGCTCAGCCAGACCCACGCCCCGGACGCAGACTTCAACGCACTGGCCGCCGAATTCAGCCCGCAGGAACAGGTTGACCTGAGCGTGGTGATCGCCACCATCAACAGCTGGAATCGCCTGGCCGTTGGCTTTCGCAAGATGCCCAAGTAACCCTTATAAATTCACCGAAGCACTCAGGCGCGCCGTCAGCGGTGCGCCCTGGAACAGGTAGTCATCGCCCATGTATTCGCCCGCGTCGCGCCAGTAGCGCTTGTCGAACAGGTTGTCGACGCTCAGGCGAAACACCGTTTCATAGCCATCGACCCGGGTGGTATAGCGGCTGCCGATATTGACCACCGCGTAATCCCCCACCTCCACATTGCCGGTGCGGTTGGCGTACTTTTTGGCGCTGTATTGCACACCACCAAGCACCGCCAGACCATTGACCCACGGCAGCGCATAGTCGGCATACACACTGGCGCGCAGTTTGGGCACGTTGATCGCCTGGTGCTCTTCGTATTCCGGCGTACCGCTGCCGTTCACCCGCGCCCGGATCGCCGCGACGCTGGTGGAAACCTGCAGGCGGTCGGTGGCCCAGCCGTTGGCCGACACTTCGATCCCGGTGTTTTTCTGCTCGCCTTGTTGCACATAGTTGAACCCACCGTCTTCGGGCTTTGCATACTGATAGGCCTGGCGTGTCTGGAACACGGCGGCGGCGAAGCTGATGCGGCGCCAGTCGTATTTCACCCCGGCTTCGATTTGCCGCGAGGTGGTAGGCGCCAGGGTTTCATCGGCGTTGTTCGCAAACCAGGGCGCGGTGCCGCCCAGGGACAACCCTTTGCTATAGCTGGTGTACAGCGAGATGTTTTCAATCGGTTTGTAGATCAACGAAGCCTGCGGCAGGAACACATACTGTTGGGTGTGGCGGGCCTGGTTGCCGGTGACGCCGTCGAAGGCTGTTTCGTCCAGGCGCACTTCGCGGCCGCCGAGGATGGTTTGCCATTGCTCGTTGAAGCGAATGCGATCGGTGACGAACAGGCCGTACTGGCGGCTGTCGAGGGTGCGATGGCTGTCGTTTAACGGTTTGTCAGTCGGCGGGAAGCTCGGCGCATCTGCGTCGATATTGGCGGTGCCAATGAGCTCATTGACCGACTTGCGCTTGTCGATCACCCGGCGAAACGCGCTGGTGCCGAAGGTCAGCTCATGACCCAGTCCGGCCGTGTCGAACAGGCCGGTCATGGCGGCCTGGACTTCATCGTCGCGGCGGGTGTCGTCGGGGCTGCGGTAGTCGTAGACGTCGTAATTGCCTTCGGGGCTGAAGTAGTTCGGCACGCTTGCCGAGCTGCAGCTGGTCGACCCGTAGCAGCCCCAGGCAAATGAGCTGTAATCGTCAATCACCACCTTGCTGCGCGCCGCGCTGATGTTGCCTTTCCACTGATCGCTGAAACGATACTCGAATTTGCCGTTGAGGTTCAGTGAGTCGATGCCCACTTGTCTGGAGCCGGTCTGGTGGCCGAGCAGCTTTTTCGGCGAGGCGTCGTGGGGTACCTCGGTACCGCCCAACAATTGATAACCCGGCACCGAGCGCTGCTGTTTGTTCTGGTATTCGGCATCCAGTTGCAGCACGGCATCCGGGCTGATGTTCCAGTCGAAGGCCAGGGACAAAAAATCGCGCTGGCCGTTGGCATGCTCCACGTACGAATTCAGGTCCTCGCGGGCGACGTTGGCGCGCAGGCCGAACTGCTGCTCACTGCCGAACCAGCCGCCGACATCGGTGGCCACATAACCGCTGCCGCGATCATCGCTGGACACCGTCACCGAACGCACGTCCTCGGGGCGCTTGGTCACGTAGTTGATCACCCCGCTGGGCTCGGAAATCCCGCTTTGCAACCCGGCCAAGCCCTTGAGCACTTCCACCTGTTGCTTGTTTTCCAGGGCGACGTTCTGCTCGCCGGTGATGGTGCGCCCATTGATCTTGTAACTGCTCGCCGCATTCAGCGAGAAGCCGCGCACCACGAAGTTTTCGTAGTAGCCGATGGGTGCGTAGCTGTCGCCCACCGAGGCGTCGTTGCGCAGCACCTCACTGAGCAGGCGGGCCTGCTGGTCCTTGATCAGCGTGGTGTCGATCACGCTGATCGAGGCGGGCGTATCGAGCAGGGGCGCCTCATCGAAGCCACCGACCGCGGCGGTTTGCGTGCGATAGCCGGCCTCATCCTGGCCCTGGATCTGCACCGCCGGCAGTTCAACCTGCGCCGCCAGGCTGTGACCGATGCCTCCACTGAACAACAGGCCAAGGGCGAAACGTGAAGTGACGACGGGACGAAAACGCAAAACCATGGGGCAAGGCCTTAAAGCGCTGGGCGGGGGGCGCATAAGCTAGGGGGAAGTGGGGGACTTTACAAGATGCCAGTATGGACTCGGTCAAACTGTGGGAGGGGGCTTGCTCCCGATTGCGGTATATCAGCCATAGATGAGCTGACTGACCCACCGCTATCGGGAGCAAGCCCCCTCCCACAGTTTGGATCGCGTCAGCCTTGGGGTTCGG
Organism: Pseudomonas sp. R11-23-07; assembly: GCF_003852295.1. Lineage (NCBI taxonomy): Bacteria > Pseudomonadati > Pseudomonadota > Gammaproteobacteria > Pseudomonadales > Pseudomonadaceae > Pseudomonas > Pseudomonas sp. R11-23-07. The sequence continues at coordinate 3,193,790 of NZ_CP027761.1, read as the reverse complement.
TCAGCACTTTGCGAAACGTCTCCACCAACGGCCGCAGGTTGATCCGGTGCCAGGCCGCCCATAGCGGGGTGGTGTAGCTCAGCCAGGGCAGCTCGCGCAACACCACGCCGGGCGGTGCGTTGCGGCTCAGGCCTTTTTGGACCATGGCCACGCCCAGTCCGGAGGCCACCAGGCCCAAGGCGGTGAAGGGCTCGCTGGCTTCCATGGGAATCTGCGGGGTGAAACCGGCACGGATGCACGCGGCGACGAAGTCATCAGCCGGGCTGGCGCCGGGTTTGCGCTGTACGCCGATCCATTGTTGGTCGGCCAGGTGCTCGGGCAACAGCTCGCGCTGCTGCGTCAGCGGGTGATGTTCGGGCAAGGCCAGCAGCATTGGTTCATCGAGCACCTGGCGGGCGGTCAGGTCCGGATCGTCGGCCGCTGGTGGTTCGCCCACCAGGGCAATGTCCAGGCTGCGCTGGCGCAGGCCTTCCAACTGTTCAAGGGAGGGCAGGTTATACAGCTTGATATGCACGTTAGGCCGGTCATCGCGCAGCACGCGCAAGGCAGTGGGCAATACCCCGGCGTGCATGGCGTTCTCGATATAGCCGATGCACAAACCGCCTTCTTCACCTCGGCCCAGGCGCTTGCCCAGGGACTCCAGGCGGTTGGCGTGGGTCAGCAGCGCCTTGGTTTCGGCGAGGAAGGTCTGGCCGTCGCGGGTCAGGCGGATACGTTGCTGGCTGCGTTCGAACAGCGTCAGGCCCAGGCGCTCTTCAAGCTGGGCGATCTGCCGGCTCAACGGTGACTGGGAGATGTGCAGGCGCTCGGCGGCGCGGCCGACGTGTTGTTCTTCGGCGACCACTTCGAAGTAGCGCAGTTGGCGTAGATCAATCATGTAAGACCTATCGGGACTCAAGTTGGTCGTAGTATGTCTTGGACGGTCCGATCCAGGCAATCTAGGATCTGCTCAACGGTCATCGCGACCCTGAACCGATTGAGGAACCACCATGAGCTTGAAAGACAAACTGCCCGGCGTCCTGGGCTTTGGCACCGCACCGCTGGGCAATATGTTCCGCGCCATTCCTGAAGACGAAGCCCAGGCCACCGTCGAGGCTGCCTGGAATCACGGCGTGCGTTATTTCGATACCGCGCCGTTCTACGGTTCGGGGTTGTCGGAAATCCGCCTGGGCCAGGCCTTGTCCCATTACAACCGCGACGACTATGTGCTCAGCACCAAGGTCGGCCGGGTGATTCTCGACGAGGTCGAAGAAAGCGCCCGTGACCTGGGCGAGAAAAGCGGTGTGTTCGAGCACGGCCGTCCGAACAAAATGCTCAATGACTACAGCGCCGACGCCACCTTGCGCTCGATCGAAGACAGCCTTGAGCGCCTGCGCACCGACCGCCTGGACATCGTGTGGATTCACGACATTGCCCAGGATTTCTACGGCGATCAGTGGCTGGAGTACTTCAACCAGGCGCGTACCGGTGCGTTCAAGGTGCTGACGCGCTTGCGCGAAGAAGGCGTGATCAAGGCCTGGGGCCTGGGTGTGAACCGTGTCGAACCGTGCGAGCTGACACTGGACCTGGCCGAAGCCCAACCCGACGGCTTTCTGCTGGCCGGCCGCTACACCCTGCTCGACCACGAGCGTGCCTTGCAGCGCCTGATGGACGCGGCCCTCGCACAGCACGTTGAGATCGTGGTCGGTGGCCCCTACAGCTCCGGCATCCTTGCCGGCGGCGCGCACTTTGAATACCAGCAGGCCAGCCCGGCGATCATCAGCAAAGTCGAGCAGATCAAGGCGATTGCCCAAGCGTTTGGCGTCAGCGTCAAGGCCGCTGCGCTACAGTTTTCCCTGGCTCACCCGGCCGTGGCCGCGGTGATTCCCGGTGCCAGTCGTCCGGGGCGTATTGCCGAAGACGTGGCGGCGTTGTCAGAGCAGATTCCAGCAGCCTTCTGGCAGGCGTTGCGCGATGCGCAGTTGATCTCGCTTCGCGCGCCTCTGCCGCTTTAACTTCAGGAGTTCAACCATGAAAATCGATGTGAGCGGCAAAGTAGCCATCGTCAGCGGCAGCACGGCCGGGATCGGCCTGGGCATCAGCCAGGCCCTGGCGCAATCCGGTGCCACCGTGGTGGTGATCGGGCGTGACAGCGGCAAAGTCGACGCTGCACTGGCGAGCATCCGCCAGGCGGTGCCAGGCGCCGATCTGCGCGGGTGCGTGGCCGACCTGGGCACGGTCGAAGGCGCCGAGACACTGTTCGCCGCCGAACCCCGCGCCGATATCCTGGTCAACAACCTGGGCATCTTCAATGATGTGGATTTCTTCGAGGCACCGGACAGCGAGTGGACGCGTTTCTATGAAGTCAACGTGATCTCCGGCGTGCGGCTGGCGCGGCATTACGTACCGGGCATGGTCGAGCAGGGCTGGGGGCGGGTGATCTTTGTGTCGTCTGAATCCGGCGTGGCGACCCCGGCAGACATGATCAATTATGGCGTGACCAAAAGCGCCAATCTGGCGGTGTCCCATGGCCTGGCCAAGCGCCTGGCAGGTACCGGTGTGACGGTCAACGCGATCCTGCCGGGGCCGACGTTCACCGATGGCCTCGAGCACATGCTCAAGGACGCCACGCAACAATCCGGGCGCACCGCGCGGGACGAGGCCGATGTGTTCGTGCGCAACGCGCGGCCGACTTCGATCATCCAGCGCGCGGCGAATGTGGATGAAGTGGCCAACCTGGTGGCGTACATTGCTTCACCGCTGTCGTCTGCCACTACCGGCGCCGCGTTGCGGGTCGACGGTGGTGTTGTCGACAGCATGGCGATCTGATTTTTAACGCTCTGGAGTATTTATCGTGGCAACAGCGTCTTCTGTGATCGAAATCCCTGCGTCGGCTGACCAGGTCTGGAAACTCATCGGTGGCTTCAACAGCCTGCCTGACTGGCTGCCCTTCATCGCCAAAAGCGAGCCGAGCGACGGTGGCCGCGTGCGTCATCTGCATACTGCTGATGGCGGCCAGATTGTCGAGCGGTTGCAGACCTTCGACAACGTGGCGCGCACCTACAGCTACACCATTGAGCAGTCGCCGTTTCCGGTGAGCGCTTACTTGGCGACCGTGCAGGTTGAAGCGCTGACCGAATCGTCTGCCAAAGTAACCTGGTCCGGCGTGTTCACGCCGGCCGAGGGCACCACGGATGCAGCGGCGGAGACGTTGTTTGCCGGCGTGTACAACGATGGTCTGGAGGCGTTGCGCGCCAACTTCCCCGGCTGACGCCAACCCTCTGTCAGGGCTCGTTCCCATGCTCCCGCGTGGGAATGCCTGCTGGGAAGCTCCCCGTCCCCTTGCGCAGGTGACGCAGAGCGTCACGGGCTGCATGCCCACGCGGGGCGTGGGGACGATCAAGCAGTGCGTGGGTCGACGCGATGGCCTGTGCGGGGGTGAGCCGTGCCGTATCGAGCAGGAACGGCGGCTCATCCCAGGCTTCGTATTCATGTGCCAGCACCGACTGCCAAGTCGGCGGCAGCAACCCTGGAATATCGCTTTCACGGCTCTCGACCCTGCGCCGATGCTCCTGCTGATCAGAACAAATCACCTGGATATCGACCAGCTCAACGCCCGCCGCCCGCGCCACGCCTCGCCAGGCCTCGCGGCTCTCCCTCACCGGGTTCACACAGTCAGCGATCACTCGTTGCCCCAGGCGCACATTACTCAGTGCCAACGCATTCGCCACGCCATACCCGCTCGTACCCACATCGCCCGCCAACGCGCCAGCCTCCCGCAACGATTGCTCGATCACGTCGATGCGCAGGTAAACCGCGCCCATCTGCCGGGCCAGCTCCCGGGCAATCGTGGTCTTGCCGGTGCCGGGCAGGCCGCTGAATACGATAAGCATGGTCCATCTCCTCGCTGCTACGGGGGTGTTAGAGTGGGGCTGTTTCGTTCGACTACAGGACCGTTCATGACCTTGCCCTTCGTCAAGATGCACGCCCACGGCGACGACTTCATCATCATCGACCGCCGTGGCCAGGATAACCCTATCACGGCGCAGATCGCCCGACGCCTGGGCGACCGGCACACCGCATCGGTTTCAATCAACTCGCGGTCATGCTCGACTGTGACGACGCCGCTGCCCGCATTCAGTTCTGGAACTGCGACGGCACGCCGCTGCAAACCTGTGGCAGCGCCACAAGGGGCGTGGCCGACCGTTTGATGCATGAGGCCGGCACCCATGCCGTGGTGCTGCGTACCGACCGTGGCTTGCTCACCTGCGTGCGCGTGGACGGGCAGCGGGTGTCGGTGGACATGGGCGAACCTTCGTTGGCGTGGGAGGCGGTGCCGCTGGCGCGGGCGATGGACACCCGCGTGCTGCCCATCGACGGTGAACCGGCCGCCTGCGGCATGGGCAATCCGCACTGTACGTTCTTCGTGGAAGACATCGCTGCAGTGGATGTCGAAGCGGTGGGCCCGGCCCTGGAATATCACCCGCTGTTCCCGGCCAGGACCAATGTGCATTTCGTGCAGGTGCTCGAGCGTAACCGTATCCGCCTGCGGATCTGGGAGCGTGGCGGCGGCGTGCCGCTGGGTTCCGGGTCCTGTTGCTGCGCGGCGGTGGTCAATGGCGTTCGACGCGGGCTGCTGGATGACAAAGTGGAGGTCGAATGCGATGGCGGAACCCTGACGGTGCAATGGGACGGGCAGGGCGGGGTGGTGTTGACGGGCAGCGTCGAGCCGATCATGCAGGGTGCGGCGTACCTGCCTGGAACGTCACGCTGAACGTGGTGCCGCGCGTCGCGCAGGAGTTCACCGCCACATCGCCGCCATGCACCCTGGCCAGTTCGCGCACGATGTACAGGCCCAAACCCACGCTGCGCACATCGCTGCCCTGGTGAGTGCCTCGGGTCATGGGTTCGAACAGCCCGGCCAGCAACGCTTGGGGAATCGCCGCGCCGTAGTTATGCACCGCAACCTCACCGCCCCTGGCGCCCAGGCGCGAGGTGACGGTGATCGGCCGTTGCAGATCGCCATAGGCCACGCTGTTGGCGACGAGGTTGCCGACCATCTGCTGCACACGGTCGGCATCCAGGCACGCGTCGCCATGGCCCTCGGCCTGATGCACCAGCGTGGCCCTGGGGAAGGCCACACGCAGTTCGTCCACGGCGTGATGAATCACCCGGTGCAAATCCAGTGGCCGGGCCCTGATAGTGATGCCCTGGCCGACCCGGGCCTGGGTGAAGTCCAGCAGGTCGGCGATCATGCGCTGGGCGCGTTCGGACGATTGGGCGATATGCCCGAGCAACTGGTGCTCCTTGGGTGTGCGCTCGCCGCGGCGAAGAAAGTCCGACGCCATGCGGATCGCGGCGAGGGGGTTTTTCAAGTCGTGGCTGACAATCGCCACCATCTGCTCGGCAAACAACGCACGTTGCTGGGCAATGGCATAGGCTTCGCTCAATTCTGCCTGGGCCTGGTGCAGTGCCTGTTCGGCGGCGGTTTTTTCCTGAAGCAGCGCTTCGGCCAGCTTGCGTGCGTTGAGCAGCTCGCGCTCGTACTTGTCGCGGTCGGTGGTGCCGAACAGCGCCAGGTCATACACCACGCCCTCGGCCTGCTGGCGTTGGCTGGCATTGAGCAGCACGGTGACTTTGTGCCCGTCACGATGGCGAATGTCGAGCTTCACCTCGTTGACGCTGCCATGCATGCGCAGCATCGGCGCCAGGTGGGTCTGGTAGAAAATCCGCCCGCCCATGGTCAGCAGGTCTTGAAAACGTTGGCCGAGCAGATGGGCCGCGCTGAGCCCGAGCCACTCACCCAAGCGCTGGTTGGCGTGCAGAATCGTGCCGTCTTGCTGGGTCACCGCCAGGGCGCAGGCGGCGCTGTCGAACAGCGACTCAGCCGGCACTGACGCTGGCCCATGGCGCCAGGAACTCATCCATCGCCGCCGCGCACGCCTGGGGCGCACTCATGTGCGGGCAATGGCCGATGTTGTCTACCAGGTGATAGGTGCTGTTGGGCAGCACAGCGTGCAGGTATTCGCCGACGGCCACGGGGGCGATCAAGTCGTCGCTCGACTGCAGGATCAATACCGGCGTGGTCAGGCCGATCACATCGTCGCGGTTGTCCGAGAGAAAGGTCACCCGGGCAAATTGCTTGGCGATGTCGGGTTCGGTGCGGCAGAAACTCTCGGTCAGTGCGGTGCTCAGCTCGGGTTGCCCAGGGGCACCCATGATCACTGGGGCCATGCTGCTGGACCAGCCGAGGTAGTTGCTGTCGAGGGTGTCGAGCAGGTCTTCGATGTCGTCGCGCTTGAAACCGCCGACATAGCCGTCGGCGTCGATATAGCGCGGCGATGGGCCAATCATCACGTGCGCCGCGACCCGCCCCGGCGCGAGACGGTCAGCGAGGGTGCCGATCATGGCGCTGACCGAGTGCCCCACCAGAATCACCGGGCCTTCGGCGTAGGCGTCGATCAACTCGTCGAGGTCGTGGGCGTAACCTTCCAGGGTGCCGTACTTGGCTTTGTCGAAGGCGCCAAGGTCCGACAGGCCGGCGCCGACCAAGTCATACAGCACAACACGAAAGCGTTCGAGAAAATGCGGTGCCAGGTAATTCCACATCGCCTGGTTGCAGCCGAAGCCGTGGGAAAACACCAGGGTCGCCGCGCCGCGGCCCATCACATTAACGTTGTTGCGGTGACGTAGGTCCATGGCGTTCTCGTAGAGGGCTTGTTGCTATACAACGTGGCGGCAGTTTAGAGAGTCGCAGGGCCTGGGTCACGCGTTTGCGCGTAGATAAGGTACAGTCGGCGCCTTCAGGAAGAAACTTCAGGTAACAGTAGATGATGGTGATTCTGCGGCAATCCGTCTTGAGCGTGCTGGTCCTGATGTTTGCCAGTTTGTTGATGACCGCCCAAGCCGACACATCGCCCATTGGCGTTGCGCTCGATCAACGGGTCATAGACCTGACAAACACCCTCGACGCGGGCAGCGTCTTGCGCCTCAAGCAGCAACTGGCCGACCTTGAGCAGCGCAAGGGCGCTCAGCTTGCCGTATTGCTGGTGCCCAGCACCGGCGACACCGGCATCGAAGACTATGCCAACCAACTGTTCCGCGCCTGGAAGCTGGGGCGCAAGGACGTCGACGACGGCATCCTGCTGGTGGTGGCCAAGGAGGACCGCACCGTGCGCATTGAAGTGGGCTATGGCCTGGAAGGTACGGTCACCGACCTGCTGGCCCATCGCATCATCGAAGAGCGCATCACCCCGGCATTTCGCCAGGGCGACTTTGCCGGCGGCGTTCAACAGGGTGTGGACGCCCTGACCGTGCTGGTGGACGGCGGCGACCTGCCCAAAGTGGCCGGGCCTGGGATCAATCCACAAATCATCGCGGTACTGGCGGCGTTTGTGCTGGGCGGCCTCATTGGGGTGCTGCTCGCCGCCGGCAAGGTGCATTGGCGCAAGGCCTTGATCATCGCCGTGGCGGCCACGTTATTGCTGGCGCTGCTGGGCGGTGGTCGGGAATGGCCGATGTTTCTGTTCGTAATGCCGCTGACCCTGTTGATTGGCGGCGCCACCTTCGGCGCGTTGTGGCAGCTACGGCCGCTGTTTTACGGCGTGGTCGGGCTGCTGGTCTACAGCGCCGCGTTGGGGGTGGCGGATCGGTATGTGAACGTCAGTTTTATCCATTGGCTGGCGTGGCCGCTCGCTGTGTTGGTGGTGCTGGGGTTGTATCTGCTGCTGTTGATGATCATGAGGCACACCTGGAGGACCAGCCGCACAGGCTTTGTCGTGCGGCTGCTGGCGGCGGTCGCCGTCTATGGGGTGGCCGGGTGGATGCTGGATGACGGTCGCGACGGTTGGCTGCTGGCGTTTCCTATTGCTTCGTTCGTGGCGCTGATTATTTTCGGCAAGCTCGGCGAGGGCTCGGGATCGGGGTCTGGCGGTGGGTCGGGTTCGAGTTCCAGCAGTTCCAGTTCCAATTCCAGTAGCAGCTCGTCCGGTGGCGGTGGTTCCAGTGGCGGCGGTGGGGCGTCGGGGAGTTGGTGAAATGATCGGTGCAATGGCTGGGGCCGTTTGCCGACTGCGCAATGCGTTCTAGCGCGGCGTATTGAGCTTCATCTAGCGACAGAAATTTTCTGGGAACTGATAATACCTTAGTGGCGTTTATTCAGGTGGTTTAAGGGTTTGTCTCATGAGTGAGTTGCCAGGGTTACAGGAAGTTGCGTATCTATTGTCTAAGGCGCAAAGCGCTTCAGAGGTGGATCAAATTTGGATGTTGGCTGGCTTGAAAGAAAACATGACAGTTATCATCGCGCTGGAAGAATATAAACGAGCAAATATTCCTACTGCTGTAAAAAAGTACGCAAAAGGCAAAGATTCGGTGCTGGTTCCGTATTTTTCTGGTGGTGAAGTCTATTTTTTAAATAGCGCCATCCTGTTATCGTACTTTGAACGGGGGCGGGCGGATTTTAAAATCGATTATAGCTTGATGTTCGATACTAATATGGCATCTTACGTCGACGCGCTGATGCGGGGGCGCCCATTAAAAAGTATGCATAACAGGGTGATTTCTTTTGTCGATGATATTTTGAGTGACGACTTGAATTTTGATTATTTTTACTATATGGCGGAGAATGTAAAAGAGGTGAAAAATATTCACCAATGCCCGACGGCGTCGCCGTTGGCCTTTTGGAGAACGCTGAGTAAAGCGTTCCGGCGTAACTTGGTAAGTCTGCAACTTTTTAGAAGTATTGATTGTGCTGAATATCGGCGCAGCTCTAATCCCAAACCGAGATTCACTCACTGGGAAGCTGCACGCAGAGCTATTACCTTTAGTCATAGCTACTACGCCTCCAAAGAGGGGCGCGAGCGGGCGTTGAGTTTCGTATTGATGCAGCGTGTTATTTTGCTGCAAGTGATTGGAATAGTAAAAATCCAGCTTTCATCTAACAAGTCGGCAAAATATAAAATATCTGAGTTTTTTGATTACGTTAATGATGTGGTTGGTGTTTACTTGGATCGCGAGGCGATTGTCGCACACAAGTATTTCGTTGAGCCGCGTTTGATCAAGATGTTGGAAAAAATAAAGAGAGGTCCGAAAATACCTAGACGGCTCCTAAAAAAGTTGGACAATATTGCATGGGATATGGCCGCGCCACGGTATATGGAGACGCTGATAATGTCTCAAGGTGAGGGTGATTTTTTTATCCCCATGTTTATCAGTTTTGACGGCGGATTGAAGCAACTTATGAACGCTTACCAAGTAAAGGGCGTGGTGTTTGATAATCGCCGTGGAGGTCTTATTCCTTTACCGCTGATCAATACAGAGGAATATTTCGAGGCGCACGGATGTGCTGACGCACTTTTAAAAATCGGTGAACAAAAAAAAGCACGATCTGACAAGCTACCACCGAACAGGCACGACCTTCATCAATTGATCAAGCGCGAATATGCGGCGCTCAGAAAACTCTTGTTATAAGGCGCATTGACGGGGGCTGTGGTGCCCTGCTGTCTCGGGCGACGATATGGGGCGGTCATTACGAACTCTCGTGGTCGGAGTCTTTTCACCATCTCACGCCAAGTTATCCCGCCGTAATCCGATGACTAGGTCTCACGCTAATGTAGCCCGTGCGGATATAGAAGGCATATCCTGCTATTTGCGCAATAAACCCAGATTGGACGTCAGTACTTATTCACGTATCTATAATGCGATGACGTTCAGTTTGTTCATGTGACTTAAGAGCGCTTTCATACAGAGTCTGAATTTTGCGTTGCATGGGAAGGTGTTATTGTGCCATTCTCTCAGGAGAAAAATATGTCTAAGTTCCAAGGTTTGTGTATCTGGAGCGAAGGCCGGTTGATATCAATTAGATAGTTGGTGATCCACGGCTTAGATGTGGCAGGGTTTTGCTGGGTAATGGTACTTATAGTCTAGGTAGTAAATTGAATGTGAGCTACAATAGAAAGTAAATAGTTTTGTCATTGTAAGAATAACGCTTTAGTGCTGATTAATTTTTATATTAATCGGGTTGTGTAGGATTTTCTATTTTTGATTTTTTGCTTGGAGGGCGTATGTCTGACTCAAATAATACAAAAGACGTTATAGATGCTGTTGCCGGATTGACGAAAGAGATTCCCATATATCAAGATTTTCTTCAGCCAGCGGTTCAAGAGTTGGGAAAAGGCTTGCACACGTTGTCTAAAACGGTAAGCTTAGCTTTGTTGCCTGTCAGCGCCTTGGTTTGGGGTGTAGACGAAATTAAAGATTTTGTAGTCACTAAAGTTACTCAAAAGCTCAGAAATGTTCCAGAAGAGGACGTAATTGCTCCAAGACCAAATGTTGGTGGCCCAATTTTGGAGGCTCTTAGATATACAGGGCATGAAGATGAGTTGAGCGATATGTACGCCAACTTACTCGCGTCTGCGATGGACGTATCTACCGCTAATCATTCACATCCGTCATTTGTTGAATCAATAAAACAAATGACATCTGATGAGGCGAAGATTATGAAGCTTTTTCTCAAGCGGGATGCGTTTCCTACGCTCACAATTCGTGCAGAATTTAAAGAAAGTAATTCAGGGTACGATCATACCCTGTTAGTAAGTGATTTGGGTTCGTTAGCGATTTGTGAGAGCCCAGCTATGACCCCCTATTTTCTTGATAACCTACGTCGATTGGGCTTGGTCGAGCTATTGCGGGAGCACGGACTGCACGACGCGGCTGGTTATGAAGTTCTTGAAGAGAGTAACGGCGTTGTGCAGGCCATTTCCGAAATTTCCTACGAGGAAGAGATGAAAGCGAGGATTATACGTGGCGCAGTAAAAGTCTCTCCTCTTGGACGGTTATTTTTGCAAGTTTGTGTAGTCTCGAAAGAGTGATTCTTAGTTTGGTAAAAAGTAAGTATGTTTACGTTAACGATAACGCGTGCTTTCTGAATGAACGCGGCGCCTATGAGTCTTTCGCGAGCAAGCTCGCTCCTACAAAAGATCTGCGCGGTTTTGACCGAATCGACACGACCAATCGTTAGGCTTGAACCTTGCGAAACCCCATCGCCGACCAAAGCCAGCGACGGGATGAACTAGAAGGTGACCTTCGTACAGGCGCAACCGAGCGTTTGTATCAGACCCCCGCCGCCAACTTGCCCCCCTCCATCCGGCGCTTATACGCACTGTCCCGGCTCGCCAACCAGAAGTACAACGGCGATGTCACCACCAACCCCACCACCCAGGACAGATCCGCCCCGTTGATGTGTTCGGAAATCGGCCCAACGTACAGCGGCGTATTCATGAACGGAATCTGCACCGCGATCCCCACCGCATACGCCAGCAGCGCTTGTGGGTTGTACTTGCCATAGATCCCGCCATCCACGCGAAAGATCGAGGCGATGTCATATTGGCCTTTGTGGATCGCGTAGAAGTCGATCAGGTTGATCGCTGTCCAGGGCACCAGGACCACCAGCAGCACCAGCACCATGTCGACGAAGTGGCCGATGAAGTCCTTTGAGGCGAATACCGCCGCAATCGCGCAGGCGGCCAGTACCACCACCGAGATCACCGCGCGGCTTTTCGCCGTAGGGATCCAGCGGTAGGCAAAGGTCTGCACCAGGGTGATGATCGACAGCACCGCGCCGTACAGGTTGAGGGCGTTATGGCTGATCACGCTGAGCAGGAACAGCACCAGCATCAGCGGGCCAATGGCGCCGGTGGCGAGTTTGACGGCGTCCATGGTGTCCATGCCCTCGGGGGTGGCGAGCACGGCGACGGCACCGAAGATGAAGGCCAGGCTCGACCCCAGTACGGAGCCCAGATAGGTGGTCCAGAAGGTGGACGCGACGGGCACATCGGCCGGCAGGTAGCGGGAATAATCCGAAACGTACGGCGCAAAGGCGATCTGCCACAGCGCAGCCAGGGAAACGGTGGCCAGCCAACCGGAAATGTTGAAGCTGCCGCGGGTCAGGAAATCCGTGGTCTGCACATGGGTGAAAATGTAGCCGAAGCCCAGCACGATGCCGGCGCCAAGTACCCAGGTGCCGATGCGGTTGAGCACATGGATGAAGCGATAGCCGATGATGCCGATGATGCCCGAACCGATGGCGCCGATCACGATGCCGACGGGTACCGGTACTGCATCGACCACGCCATGCAAGGATTTGCCGGCCAGCACGATGTTGGAGGCGAAGAAGCCGATATACATCACGCCGGCAATCACCACCACCAGCAACGCGCCGAGGGAGCCGAACTGGGCACGGCTCTGGATCATTTGCGGAATGCCCATTTGCGGGCCCTGGGCCGAGTGCAGTGCCATCAACACACCGCCGACCAGATGGCCGACCAGAATGGCAACGATGCCCCATACCAGGTTGAGGTGGAACAACTGCACCCCCAATGCGCCGGTGACGATCGGCAGCGGCGCGATGTTGCCGCCGAACCACAGGGTGAACAGGTCTCTTACCTTTCCATGGCGATCTTCCGGGGGCACGTATCCAATCGTGTGTTTTTCGATAAGCGGGGCGGAGGATGTTGCAGTGGTAACCATGACGAGCTCCAAGGCAAGGTGAGTACGTGGACGTACTTCGCTGTGCGCAGCAACGGCGGCGCTTTGTTGTTGGAGTGATCATCTGCAATGGGCACGGGGAGGTAAATTAGTAAGTTTGTTGCTATAGACCTTAAAAAAAGTATCTCGCGGCGGTTTTTGCTCCGGTATGTTGCATGGGCTTGAATCGATGAAATAAGCCGGTTTTTCTTGCACGTTTTTGGGGCGAAAACCCCCGTTTTCGGAGGCCCCGATGGCTGCCTACAACCTGCGCCAACTCAGATATTTCGTCACCACCGCCGAATGCGGCAGCGTCGCCGAGGCGTCGCGCAAGCTGTATATCGCCCAGCCGTCGGTGTCCACCGCCATCAAGCAGCTGGAAGACAGTTTTGGTGTGCAGTTGTTTATCCGCCATCACGCCCAGGGTGTGTCGCTGACCCCCAGCGGCGCGCGGTTTTATCGCAAGGCGCTGGAGCTGCTGCGGGTGGCCCATGAGTTCGAACAGAACGCCTTGGCCGACAATGATGTGGTGGCCGGGCAGATCGATATCGGCTGCTTTGAAACCGTGGCGCCGTTGTACCTGCCGCGCCTGATCGCCGGGTTCAAGACACGCTGGCCGGGGGTGGAAATCCGCCTGCGTGACGGCGAGCAGCAGGAGCTGGTGCAGGCGCTGACGGCGGGCACCATCGATGTGGCGATGCTGTTCGAGCACGACCTGGGCGGCGCCATCGAAACCACGCCGTTGATGCCGCCGCAGCAGCCATACGCGTTGTTGCCGGCCGATCACCGCTTTGCACGGCAGGCCAAGGTGTCGTTGGTCGACCTGGTGCTGGAGCCGATGATTCTGCTGGATGTGCTGCCGAGCCGGACTTACTTCGTGAGCATCTTTGATGAGCGGGGGTTGACGCCGAATATCGTGTTCAGCTCGCCGTCGATCGAGATGGTACGGGGCATGGTGGGGCGCGGGTTCGGGTTTTCGATCCTGGTGACCAAGCCGTTCAGCGAGTACACCTATGATGGGCAGAAGGTGGTGTGTATCCCGCTGGCGGAAACCGTCACAGGCTCGGGGTTGTCGGCGGTGTGGCTCAAGCGCGCACCGCTGACCAAGCCGGTGCAGTTGTTCGTCGATTACTGTCGCGAAGAACTCGCCCGATTGCTCGGATAAACACAGAGCCCAATGTGGGAGGGGGCTTGCCCTAATGCCAGTCAGTTAAGCGTACACCGCCCTCTGTAGGAGCGAGCTTGCTCGCGAAAAATGTCAACGATAACGCGTGCTTCCTGAATAAACGCGGTGCCTGTGAGTTTTTCGCGAGCAAGCTCGCTCCTACAAAAAGCCTTAACTTAGGGCTTGCCCCTCCCACATTTGATTTGTGGTGTATTCACATGCGTAGCGAGTCCAGCATCCGCTTCAGCATTGCGTCGCAGCCGCTGAGCTGCTCCACGCGCACAAACTCATCCGGCTTGTGCCCCTGGTCCATACTGCCAGGCCCGCACACCACGGTGGGAATGCCCACCGCATCAAACAGCCCACCCTCAGTGCCAAACGCCACGGTGCCAAACGCACTGGAACCGCAAAACGCCGCAATCAATTGCGCGGCCTGGCTGTGCTCATCGGTGACCAGACCCGGGTAAGCCGACAGCTCGGTGAACCGAATCGAACTCTGCTTGCTCACGGCCTGCATGCGCGGCAGTACTTGCTGCATGGCGTAGGTGTGCAGTTCGTGCGCCACTTCAGCGGGATCCGTCGAGGGCAGGGCGCGTACTTCGAAATCAAACCGGCAGTCGGCGGGCACGATATTCAGGGCCTTGCCGCCGCTGATCACGCCGGTTTGCACGGTGCTGAACGGCGGATCGAAGCGAGGGTCCTGGTGTGCACGCAAGCGTTGGCCAATGCGCCCCAGTTCGCCGATCAACTCGGCGGCATGCTCGATCGCATTCACTCCGGACGGTGCATACGCCGAGTGGCACGCCTCGCCCTGTACATCGCAGCGCATCGCCAGCTTGCCCTTATGGCCGAGCACCGGTTTGAGCTCGGTCGGCTCGCCAATAATGCACAGCATCGGCTTCACCGGACGTTGCGCCAACACGTCGAGCAGCGAGCGTACCCCGAGGCAGCCGACTTCTTCGTCATACGACAGGGCGATGTGTACCGGCAGGCGCAGCCGCGCCTTGACCAACTCCGGCACCAGCGCCAGCACGCAGGCGATGTAGCCTTTCATGTCGGCGGTGCCACGCCCGTATAGCTTGCCGTCATGCTCGGTCAGTTGAAACGGCGGCAGCGTCCAGGGCTGCCCATCCACCGGCACCACATCGGTATGCCCCGACAACACAATGCCGGGTAATTCCACCGGGCCGATGCTGGCAAACAGGTTAGCCTTGCTGCGCGACGCGTTGTAGATCAGCTCGCTGGCCACGCCGAACCCCTCCAGGTAGTCGCGCACGAACTCGATCAACTGCAGGTTGGACTCGCGGCTGGTGGTATCGAACCCCACCAGCGTCTGCAACAACTCGCGGCTGCGGCTCATCGCTCGTCTCCGGCCACGCCATAGCCTGGGGAGCGATCCGGGGCGAGGGCGCGGTCGATGTAGTCCTGCACTTGCGGACGGTAGGCGTCCCACAGTGTTTGCAATTGACTGATGGGGGCTTCATCGGCCCAGTCCACGCGCAGGTTGATGATCGGCCAGGTCAGCTCACCCACCACCACCAGCGCGGCGGAATGCACCGGGCCGGCTTCGCCACCGGCGCCGATGGCGGCATGCATTGCCGCGAGCAAGCGGTCCGCCAACTGGCCTTCGCCGTGTTCGAAGGCGCTGACCATTGCCTCGATCACCCCTCGGTCGGCGAGCATATTCCCCGCCGCCACACATTGCTCGCCCGACACGGCATTGTGGGTGCCGAGGGTTTCGCTGCCGCTGAAATGCACGCTGCGGCCCAAGTGATCGATTGCGGTTAATTGGCGGTATTGGCTGTAGCCGTTGCGCGTCAGGGCTGTGTCGACGGCATCCGCCGGCGTGAGGCCTTGCTCCAGGCAGTCGAGCACTTCCGGGCCAAGGGCCGGCAGCGTGATGTTCTGGGTGGCGACCGCACCTACACCCGGCCGCAGCCATGGGCAACGCGCGCCCACGGCGATGCTCGAGGAGCTGATGGCGATGCCCAGCTGGCCGGTCTCCGCGCAGCGACCCACGATTGAAAAGGTCATGGCTAGTCTCCTTACTCTGGAATAACCGCGATCACATCGATTTCCATCAGCCACTGCGGCTGGCCCAGCGCTGAAACCACCAGCCCGGTGGAGATCGGGAACACGCCCTTGAGCCACTTGCCGATTTCCTGATACACCGGTTCGCGGTAGCGCGGGTCGATCAGGTAGGTGGTGGTCTTGACGATATGCGACAGATCGGAGCCCGCTTCCTCAAGCAGTTGCTTGACGTTGCGCATGGCTTGTTCGGCCTGGGCACGCGGGTTGCCCAGGCCGATCAGGTTGCCGTCGAAATCGGTGCCCACCTGGCCGCGCACATACACGGTATTACCGGCACGTACGGCTTGGCACAGGTCGTTGTCCAGGCTTTGGTTGGGGTAGGTTTCCTGGGTGTTGAACATGCGGATGCGAGTATGAGTAGGCATCAAAAAAACTCCGGCAAAGGGATCAGGCGCTGACAGGGGAGGGGCGAGCCAGCGGGGCGGCTTCGCGGTACTCAAGGTATTGACGCTGGATGGCGATATGGTCGGCGACGTACTTGGCGTCGTGCCACACGCCCCAGATAAATGACGAGCCACGGCGCGACTGCCACGGCAACCCCAGGAAATAAATCCCGGCTTCGCTGGCTACGCCGCGCTGGTGCCGGGGCTTGCCGGCTGCGTCGAATGCGTCGACCTTGAGCCAGCTGTAGTCCACGGCAAACCCGGTGGCCCAGATGATCGAAGTGATGCCGGATTGGGCAAGGTCTAGTTCCAGGATCGGATGCTTGATGCAGTCGGCATCCGGGAATACGCGGCGGGCGTCGGGCTCAAGCGGCAGGTCGAGGCCGTTGCGCTCGATGTAGGCATCGGCCGCATCCAGCAGGGCCAGGTAGTTCTCATCGCCACGGGCCAGATTCTCTACCAGGTTCGGTTGGAACGTGGCGACGCTGCCATTAAACCCTTGGGTCAGGCCGACCAGGGTCATGCCTTGCTGGGCCAGTTCCCGAAAGTCGATGGTCTTGCCGCCGTGGGCGCCGCTCACCGCGATGGTCACGTGCTCGCGGCCGGGTTTCATCGCGGCCTGGTCCCACTCGCCCAGCACCCCCAGCCACCAGCAGAAATCCCGGTTGCGATAAGCCCGAGGCGGACGGTCATGGGCGCCGACCGACAGGTACACCTGACGACCGGAACGTTGCAGTTCATCGGCGATTTGTACGCCGGAAGAGCCCGCACCCACCACCAGCACGGCGCCCGCCGGCAGTTGCGCCGGGTTGCGATAATCGGCGGAATGCAGCTGATGCAGCGCGGTATCTGTCGGCGCGATCGCCGGAATTACCGGCTTCTGAAACGGCCCGGTGGCGGCCACCACGCGGTTGGCTTCGATCACGCCTTGGCTGGTGTGTACGGTAAAGCCTGGACGGCCTTCATTGCGCACCACCGCCGTCACCTCCACGCCCGTACGAATCGGCGCATTGAACTTGCGCGCATAGGCTTCAAAGTAATCCGCCACGCGCTCCTTCGGCGCAAAGCCATCGGGGGCCACATCATCGAATTCCAGGCCGGGAAAACGGTCATGCCAGGCCGGCCCGTTGGCCACCAGTGAATCCCAGCGCCCGGTGCGCCAGCGCTCGGCGATACGACTGCGCTCCAGCACCAGGTGCGGCACGCCGTGCTTGCTCAAATGCTCGCTCATGGCCACACCGGCCTGGCCGGCGCCGACCACCAGGGTGTCGGTTTTTGTTATTGATTCAGTCATCTGTCTGTCCTTGCGTCATGCAGTTGGATTCAACGTGGGCATGGCTTCAAGGCTAGGGGGAGGGTGGTTTTTAATAAAATATTATTAAGCTTGGGAGTGAGCATAAATATCGGATGCAGCGTCAGAGTTCGCCGTAATATTTCACCGCCGCCGCAGCCCGCGACGGTACCTTCAAACTGCGCAGCAACGACGACACATGAATGCGCACGGTAAACGGCGAGATCGCCAGGGCCTTGGCGATTTCCTTGTTGGTCTTGCCCTGGGCGATCAGGCGCAGCACTTCTCGCTGGCGGGCGGTAAGCGTGTGAATGTCGAGGGGCAACAGGCCCGAGGGGGCGAACTTGACCAAAACTTCACCTTCACGGATCGCCAACAGCGCCTGGCCGATCTCGTCGGGGGCGATGTTCTTGCCGATAAAACCGTCGACGCCCAGGTTCATCACCTGTTCGATCAGCGCCGGGTCATCCACCATCGACACGACCACCAGCGTAGTGCGCCGCAGTTGTCGGCGCAGGTCGGCGAGCTGGCTCATGCAAGTCAGCCCGGGGAAGCGCAGGTCGAGGATCAGTGTGTCGATGTCGTTGGGGTCAAGCAGCAATCCATGCACATCCTCCAGGGTGCCGGCTTCCTGTACCACGGCCTCGGGTAGCAGGCGCTGTACGGTACGCGCCATGCCTTCGCGAAACATCGGATGGTCGTCGGCGATGATGATCCGGCCGGTCATGATGGGCTCCTTCCTGGGGCATGGCTGTGCTGAGGCATGTTACTTTACCACCGCGCCCGCAAAGGGCATGTCAAGGATATGACTATGAGTCTTGAGACCAACTCCGAACTCGACCAGGCCAACCTGCGCATCATGGTGGCCGCGATCGCCATTGTGTATATCGGCGTGCTGGGTTTTTTGCCCGGGCATTCGCTGGACACCTATCTGCCGGTGATTCTGTACATTTTCGTGTTCCTGCTCGCGTCCATCGCTCTGCGCCAGGTGATTGCGCGCTGGCCAGGGCATTACCCGGCGCGGCGGATTTTCGGCATGCTGCATGATTACACTGGCACCTCATTCGGCCTGGTAGTGGGTGGTGAAGCGGCGTTGCCGCTGTATGCGGTGATGGTGTGGGTCAACTTGGGCAATGGCATGCGTTACGGCTCGCGTTACCTGGCGATTGCCACCGGGCTGGCGTTGCTGGCGCTGCTGGTGGTGTACCGGCTTACGCCGTGGTGGCAGGCGCAGCCGTTCATGGTGCTGATGCTGATGATCACCAGCACGGTGATCCCGGTCTACGCGCACATACTGCTGGAGCGCACGCGCAAGGCCTCCGAAGAAGCCATCGCCGCCAACCTGGAAAAATCCCGCTTCCTGGCCCAGGCCAGTCATGACCTGCGTCAGCCGATCCACTCCATCGGCCTGTTCACCGCCTGCCTGCGCGAAGCCCGGCTGGGCGATGAAGAGCGGCGATTGGTGGACAATATCGACCGTTCGTTGCTCAACGTGTCGCAACTGTTCCGCTCGATTCTTGACCTCTACACCCTCGATAACGGTCGGCTGCTGCCCAAGTACCAGGTGATCGATCTGGGGGAGTTCCTTGCTGACCTGGTGCGCCAGAACGCCGAAGCGGCGCGCTGGGCCGGGGTGCACTTGCAGCTGCGCCCGTGCGCGCACTGGGTGCAGGTGGATCCGGCGTTGTTGGCGACCATGGTGCAAAACGTGCTGTCCAATTGCTTCAAATACGGTGCGCAACGGCCGGTGTTGATTGGCGTACGCAGGCGTGGCGGTGGTTTGGCGGTGGAGATTCATGACCGTGGGCGGGGAATTGCCGAGGAGCATCTGTCAAAGGTCTTCGAAGAATTTTATCGGGTGCGCCACGTGCGCGACAAAGACGTCGAAGGCGTGGGCCTGGGGCTGTCGATCGTCAAGCGCCTGGGACGCTTGATGGACCTGCAGGTAAGTCTGCGCTCGCGGGTGGGACATGGCACTTCGGTCAGCCTGTACGGCCTGACGCCAGTCTCCGCGCCACGTCAGCCGGCACCGCGCGATGAGGCACGCCAGGCCGGGCTGTTGACGGGTTTGAAAGTCTGTCTGGTGGAAGATGACCACAACGTACTGCTCGCTACCCAGGCCTTGCTGGAGCGCTGGGGCTGCCAGGTGCAGGCAGAGTCATTAGGGCATGACCTGGTCAGCGACTGCGACATCATCGTCGCCGACTATGACCTGGGCAATCATGCTACCGGCATCGAATGCATCGACCATCTGCGCCGGCAACGCGGTTGGGCGGTGCCGGCGCTGATCCTCACCGGGCACGACGTGGAGAAAATCCAGGCCGCGTTGCACGATCGTCAGATCGCGATCCTGTCCAAACCGGTGCGACCTGCGCAATTGCGTGGCACCCTGCGTGAGCTCAGTCGGGAACAAATTACTGCATAAATGGGGTCAGCGCGTTGCCACGTGCCCCTTTGGGTTGGCAGAAAGCGGCAGGCTTTATCAGGCCAAAGCTGCCGACTGCATGCAGTGCGCCACCCACGCCGGTTGAGAGCACGCAGTTATAGTCACCGGACGCGGTGCTCGCGATGTAATAGGTTGTCATGGAGTCGCTGCGCACATTGGCAATACGCTTCACGGGTTCACCCAAGTTGGTCTCCGACAGCGTCTTGAGATGGTCTTCGGTGGGTTTGATATTGCTGCAACCGGCGACGCCGATGATCAGTGCGCCAAGCAGGGCGAGACGAGTAACGGGGGAATGGAGTTTCATGGTGCTTCTTCCTTGGGTTGTTATGGTTTTTCCAATGCGCAACGGCGCCTCACGCGCTGAATACGTGGTGTTGGTTGGGCGTTGGAAGTGGCGAGGAATATAGCGCTGGGGGAGGAGTGGGTCGATTAGCACAAATGGGCTAATGGCAGTTTGAATTCTGGAGAAGGGGAGCGCTGTGCTGGAGATAAAACGAGCCACACCAGACGACGCTGACAGGGCGTTTGATATTCGTCGCGAGGCCATTCGCAGTCAGTGCATTGGCGCCTACAGCGCTGAGCAAATGGCGCTCTGGACCCGAGGCCGCGCAAGCGACGGTTACAGCATCCTGATGGGAAAACTGTTCTACCTGGGGTGGGTGAACGGTGAAGCCGTCGTCACGGGCATGCTTGACCTGGCCAACAATGAACTCGGGGCGTTGTTCGTAAGGTCCGCATTCACCGGGCGCGGTTATGGCAAGGCGATGCTTGACCACCTGGAAGACGTTGCGCGGCAGCGGGCGGTTGCAGAGGTGGTGCTTGACTCGACGTTGAACGCGGTGAGCTTTTATAAAGCGTGCGGGTATGTGGGGCATGAGCAGACGGTGTATCGCTCTCCAGCGGGACTGGTGTTGGCGTGTGTGCCGATGGTGAAAAAGCTTGCGGCTGACTCCGGCGTAGCGGGCAGCGAAAGCGAGTGCTTTGTTACGTAATTGCCTCCCCGCCGGTCAGCCACAGAGCCTTGAAACCAGTGCCGGTGTTATAGTCCCGGCGCTTTTTACTGTTTGATTGCGCCGGGAGGCTCCAGGAGAATCCGCATGAATCTCTACACCGCTGGCTACGAAGGGCTGTCCATTGACGCGTTCATCGCACAGCTCAAACACGCCGGTATCGACAAGGTGCTTGATGTACGTGAATACCCGTTGTCGCGTAAAAAAGGTTTTTCTAAAAATGCTCTTGCCCAGTGCCTGGCTGTGCATGGAATTACCTATGAACACAGCCGGCCACTCGGGTGCCCGAAACCCATACGCAAGCAGTACAAGGAGGACGGCAATTGGTCGACCTATGCACGGGATTTTCGGGCTTACATCCGAACGCAGGGCGATGTATTGAATTCACTGATTTCCAATGCCGCCGTCCAACGAATTTGCATGGTCTGCTATGAAGCCGACGCAAATTTCTGCCATCGCAGCCTGATCGCCGAAGCAGCCCAGGAAGTAGCCGGCTCGCTGCAGACTCAGCATCTCGCTCAGAACAACGCTATCTGCTGATGCCCCGCATTGCCTCGCTTTGGCGGGTAGATCAAGCTGACGATAAGCCACTGGCCGGGAAAACGATGGATCGTGCCCATTAGAAACATCAGGTCCCTGGCGGGTAGATCGGTTTCCAGCTTGTGACGCAATGGAGCTTCCCATCCTGAAGCGCCATATTTGCGATGCACGTTTCTATAGAGCTGGCTGGCTTCCCAATCGACGATTTTGTGGGTATGAGATTTCAATACGCCATCAACCATGCATTCGTAGACGTAATGAAAGTCAAAAGGCACTTTTTCCAGGCGCTTTATGCCCGTGTGTTCCCATTCTTCAAACAGACTGTGTTGGCGTTGCATTGACTGCAGCTTTTCTATCTCGTCGAGTGTCCAGTCTGTGGAGGCTGACTTTCGGATGCGCAACGCGACAATCCGTGCAGGTTTGACCAGGCCTAGCGTGATGTTGTGATCGATCCTTGCCCGTTCCAGCGCGTCGAAGCTTTCATAAACCGTCAGCTTTTCCAGGAGCCGCCGCCGTTCGTGCCAGTCTCCAGCGGGCAAGATATTACCCACGCAGATACTGTCTACGCCGATCTTATGGCTTTCCGGCCTGCGGTCTGCCGGGCTTCGCTCAATATAGGCTTCGATCCATTGCCATTTGGCGAACCGTTGTTCACCGGTGATCAGGCGAAAAGGTACCGGATAAAGTCGGATGAGATTGCCGTGCTCGTCCATCCCTGCGACGCAGGACGTTTCGGCGTATTTCGCGCTGGGTGAAGGGTAGGTCTTACACAGAATCAGAATTCGAACCTTGCGTTTCATGCGGCCATATCCAAAGGTCTTTTCTGAACTGTATCCAACCGTTGGAAAGCTGCCAGGAAGACTTGTAACCTCGCGTGGATATACCGTTACCGAACCCTATCGGCCCGCGAAATCAGTGCGCAATCGCTCAATCACCTGCTCCACCCCAGGCCCTTGAATCAGCGGCGGTGTGAGGCTCTCGCCAAATTCACGCCATACAAACAGCGTCAGTTCAGCCCCGTCGGTTACGTTGTTGGCGAGTGCTTGCGAGCCGAAATTGTGCAGCGTGCGATAGCGTTCGTCCTGCCAGAACGCTTGCTCTATCCAGTCATAGACGGGGATGAAATGAAAGTGCAGCGCAAATCCCGGCATATGCCCGTAGCGGCTGATGTAGAGCCACTTGGGCTGCAGCTGCGTTTCCATTATCCGTTGGGTTCGGGCAAGCAGACCGCCCAGTTCGGCCAGTGCGGCGTCGGGCATGTCAGCGAGGGAGGCAATCGGTGCCTTGGCACCCAGCATCAGGTAGCCCGGCAGTTTTGAAGATTGATGATGGTTGAGCAGCCAGTGTTCGGTCTGGTGCAGGATGAAGGCGGGGTCGATTGGCATGGGCGCGCGTCCATGTGGCTGGAGCGCCAGGATAACAAAGATCCCCGAAATGGGCGTGGTTTCGAATCTGTGGGAGCCTGACCATCGACGGCTATGTAACTGATACGCCGCAATCCAAATGTGGGAGGGGGCTTGCCCCCGATGAGGAAGTATCAGTCACTGCATCTGTGACTGACCCACCGCCACCGGGGGCAAGTCGAATCGTCGCACCGCCCCTCCCACATTTCTGACCGGGTTCGAGCCTCAATGCATCTTGCTGTGGTCCATCTGGCTATGGTCCATCCCGTCAACACCCCGCGCAGCAGCCTTCACTTCAATGCTTTGCTCAGCGCCCTTGGCATCTTTTACCGTAAGGGTCAGCGGCACCTGGTCGCCTTCCTTGATCTGGCCGGTCAGGCCCATCAGCATCACGTGGTAGCCATTCGGGTCGAGGGTCACGGCTTTGCCGGCGGGCAGGGCCACCGAGTCCACCGGGCCCATGCGCATTACGTCGTCCTTCATGCTCATTTCATGGATCTGCACGTCCTTGGCCACGGGCGACGCCACGCGCAGCAACTGGCTGTCGCTGTCGGCGGTGACGGTCATGAACGCGCCGCTGGAGGGCTGGCCCGGCACGGTGGCGCGGACCCAGGCGTCGGTCACTTGCACCTGGGCGCTGGCGTGGGCGGCGAGGCCGAGCAGGGTGAGGCCGAGGGTGAGACGCTTGAGGTGTTGAACGGCAGTCATTAGCAGACCTCCATGACGGTGAGCAGGTCTTCTGCGCACTCTTTAGCAGTAAGGGACGCCTGCAAGCCAAGGCGCAGGTTGCCACGGGTGTCGAACACGAAGCTGGTGGCGGTGTGGGACAGCGTGTAGGTGTCGCCGGCGGGGATCTTTTCATAAAAGATCCCGAACTCCTTGGCGGCCACGGCGATTTCCTGCGGGGTGCCGTAGAGGGCTTCGAAACTCGGATCGAAGGCCTTGACGTATTTGTCGAGAATCTCCGGGGTGTCGCGCTCGGGGTCCAGGGTGATGAACACCACCTGCATGATTTCACCGTCGCGGCCCATCAGCTTCTTGGCCTGGGCGGCACGTGCCAGGGTGGTCGGGCAGACCGCCGGGCATTGGGTAAAGCCGAAGAACACCACGGGCATCAGGCCACGGTACGAGCTGAGGGTGACGGTTTCGCCGTCGGTGTTCTTGAGCTTGAAAGTGCGCCCCATGATCTTGTCACTGAGGTCTTTGCCGTACTTGAAATTCAGCTTGGGGCTGTAGTCACAGCCGCCCAGCAGGCTGCCCAGGCCTAACAGGCCCATGCCGGTCAGCACTTTGCGACGGGTGAATAACGTACTCATCAACTGTGCGTCCTGTGAAACGCCTGAATGGCTGTGCAGCGGCCCACCCGGCTTTGAAAAGGAGTAACGAGAAGGGTGCAGAGTCTACCAACCTTGGCCACCGCGCGTAATCTGCGACGTTCTGCCACAGGGCAGCATTGCGCTGCGTCCTTTTGCGGGTTCGGTGGTAGCGGCGGCGCATGAAAAGGGGCGTCTCGGTTTCCGATTAAGGCTTGGCTGACCGGTGTTCCAGTAACATCCCGAACTACTTTGCCTGCCCGGTGTGCAGCGCTGTCACTGTCGCGAGCATATTCATGATTTTCAGTCGCGATGGAACGCGACAGGGCCTGTGAGCAGGCCTGTCGCTACCGCAAAATCAGGGAAGGGCTTGAAAACAGGGATCACGCGGCCAATGGCTTACTCGCCAGAGACTTCTTGTAAGTTGCTTTCATCGCTTCCATTTGCGCGCCCAGCTCGTCCAGCTTCGCCTTGCCCAGCAGTTTCTTGGCCTGGGGAAACATCTCGGTTTCTTCTTCTTCGATATGGTGTTCCAGCAGCTCCTTGACCACTTTGACGCGGCCGGAAAACTCGGTGGAAGACGGATCGGTCTGCTTCAGGTCAGGCAGCACCAGTGAATCGACAGTGCGGTGCTCCTCCTTGGCTTCGTGGTACATGATGTCCTGTTCCTTGCCGCCGGCTTCCCTGAAAGCCGGGTAGAGGATTTCTTCTTCCAGCTTGGTATGCAGGGTAATTTCCATCTCCAGCTTGGCCAGCAACTCGGTGCGTTTTTTCACCCCGCGCTCGGTGGATTCGCTCAGTTGGGTCAGCAGGGTCTTGACGCGTTCATGGTCGGCTTTGAGAAGGTCGATGGCATTCATGTGGAACCTCACGGGTAGTAGTCGGGCATGTCGAAACGCACGCCTCGTGAGTCAGAAGATTGCATGACGCGTACCAACTTTTACGCAAAAAAAATTGTCTTAAAAATCATATAGATAGAGTCAAGCTAGCGTTTCGCTGTCGTGCAGGTTGCATGATCGGTCGTTGCCGGGATTGCACAACGCACATTTACCGCGTTGGCCCAGGTTCCGGTTGAAAAAATCCAATGGAACCCTTGGCGCTTCTGCTTGACCTAAGCCTTAGACCTCAGGAGGTGAAACATGGAAATAAACTATATCTGGATCGTACTGGCGGTGATTCTGCTGCTCTTGGAATTGTGGGCGATCAATATCGTATTGCGCAGCACCGGGGGTTGGGAAACCAAGGGCTTGTGGGTGGTGGTGCTGGTCTTCGTACCGCTGCTGGGGCTGATCGCCTGGGCGATGTTCG
This sequence comes from Pseudomonas sp. R11-23-07, assembly GCF_003852295.1. Classification (NCBI taxonomy): domain Bacteria; kingdom Pseudomonadati; phylum Pseudomonadota; class Gammaproteobacteria; order Pseudomonadales; family Pseudomonadaceae; genus Pseudomonas; species Pseudomonas sp. R11-23-07. The sequence continues at coordinate 3,168,339 of NZ_CP027761.1, read as the reverse complement.
GGCCCAAGCGTGAGATGGCGCAAGAGCGCAAAAACTAAAAACATTCAGCGATAAAAAAACAGGCGCCCATGGGGCGCCTGTTTTGGTTGCGACCTGAAGATCAGCCCGCGACTGCCTTGGCAATCGCTTCATTGAACGCCGGCAGATCGTCCGGCGTGCGCGAAGTGATCAAGGTCCAGTCATTGGCTTTGCATTCCTGCACCTGGGCATCGACCACGCCGGCGGCACCGGCGTTTTCCAGGTCGATACGCACGCTTTTATACGCGGTGAGGGTTTTGCCTTTGACCACGCCGGCGTCGATCAACGCCCACGGGCCGTGGCAGATCGCCGCGATGGTCTTGCCGGCCTGGGCGAACTCATTGATCAAGCGCAGCGCGGCGGCGTCCTGGCGCAGGGTGTCGGCATTCACGGTGCCGCCGGGAATGACCAGCGCATCGAAGTTGCCGCCGACCACGTCCGACAGTTGCACGTCGGACTCCACGGTCTGGTCCTTTTCCGTATCGCCGACAAAGGTCTGGGTGGTGCCGCCTTTGCTGGACGCGTGCGTTACCGTCGCGCCGTAGCTACGCAGGGTTTGCAGGGGCTTGAGCAGTTCGTCACGCTCGATGCCGGTGTTGGAGGTGATGACGAGGATGTGCTTGCCGTTGAGTTGCGAACTCATGGTCGAGTGTCTCCTTGGGTCATGGAAGGATTAATGGGCGTGTTTGGCTTGCAGCTCCTTGGCCATTTTCAGGTGTGCTTCCAGGGTTGGCAGAGTCTTGGTCGCGAAGGCCTTCAACTCGGCATTGTCCGAGGACTCAGCTTCCTTCTTGAACAGGTCGACGGTTTTTTGATGGGCGTCGACTTGGTTGTTGGCGTACGCCTTGTCGAACGATTCATCGCGCATTTCCAGGATGGCTTTCTTCGCCTTGTCGGTCAGGGCGGCGTCATCCGGTACTTCGATGTCGAGTTTTTTCGCCAGGGCCATCAGTTCCTGATTGGCCTTGGTGTGGTCAGTAATCATGTGTTGGGCAAAAGTTTTCACGTCTGCCGAGCTGCTTTTTTCCAGGGCCAGCTTGCCGGCTTCCACTTCGGTGATACCACCTTCGGCCGCATTGTCGACAAAGTCGTTGGACGTGGCGGCCATCGCGGTGGAAATCGAGCCCGCAACCAGCGCGAATGTCAGGCCCATTTGTTTCATCAGTCGAGTCGTCATGGTGTCTCTCCTTGGGAAATGGCGTGATGCCGTTACATCAGTGTTGAGCCGCGCCCTGTGCAAAAGGTTTAAATTTTTTTTGCGTGAATTGACCCAGCGGCCAAGCGGGCAATTTCCTTGAACTAATCCAAATTTCCAAGGTTCTGCTGCATAGGGCCGCCGCTGTGGGTGGCCTGCCATTGCCAGGAGATAGCACTGTGACCGATCACACGCCCGCCGATAAAACCCCCGCACCCATCAGTTCCGAAGACGCGCAAAAAGGCCATGCCGACGGCGCCAAGGGGCAAACCCTGGAACGTCCGAACCCCAAGACCGAAACCATCGACAAAGTCGTGACGCCGACCTCGATCAAGGACCTCGAGCGCCAGACGGATGCGATCAACGAGAAGCTCAGCAAGGGGCAGTGAGCATGGCCCGTTCCATCAGCGCGGCCGAGTTGGGCATCGCGCTCAAGCCCGGCGATGACACCGGCCTGTTCAAGTGGTTTATCGCCAGTTTCCTGATGGGCAAGCGCATTCAGGCGCCCATTGCCGCGCAAGCCTACAAGGTGATCGTTGAAGAGGAGGGCCGCGACACGCCGCGCAAATTGCAGCACTGCACATCGCGGGAGCTGGTGGCGATGTTGGGGCGCGCGCATTACGTGCGCTACGACGAAACCACGGCGCAACGCCTGTTGGACCTGAGCGCGAAGCTCAACGCCGAGTACAGCGGCAAGATCACCCGCATGCTCGAGGCCAGCGATAACCGCCAGGCGTTCGAAAAACGCTTGGGTGAGTTCGAGGGTGTCGGCCCCAAGACCATCGAGATTTTCATGCGCGATGCCGCCACGGTGTTGTTTTGACAGCACCTCTGTATGTGGGCTGCGCCGGCTGGAGCTTGCCCCGCGAGCATTGGCCGGCGTTCGCTGAGCAGGGCACGCATTTACAACGCTATGCCTCGCGTTTCAACGCGGTGGAAATCAACAGTTCGTTTTACCGACCTCACCTGGCAAAAACCTATGAGCGTTGGCGTGAGTCGGTGCCTGCGGGTTTCCGTTTTTCAGTCAAGGTGCCCAAGCGGATCACCCACGAACTGCGCTTGCAGCAGTGTGGCACCGCCTTGGACGAGTTTCTCGCGCAATGCCTGCAACTGGACGAGAAGCTGGGGTGCCTGTTGGTGCAGCTGCCGCCGTCCCTGAGGTATGAGCCGTTGGTTGCCGGCGCTTTTTTCGAGGCGCTGCGCCAACGGTTTGCCGGTACCGTGGTGCTGGAACCGCGCCATGCCAGTTGGCTCGCGGCCGGAACTTTGTTGCAGTCGCTCGAAATCGGTTGGGTCAGCGCCGACCCTGCGGTGATCGCTGCCGGTGATGCCTGGCACGGCGTGGGTTATTGGCGTCTGCATGGCTCGCCGCGGATTTATCACAGCGCCTATGGGCACGAGCGGGTGCAGGCGTATGCGCGGTTGCTGCGCCAGTCGATTGAAGAGGGCATTCCCACCTGGTGCATTTTCGACAATACCGCCAGCGGCCATGCGGTCGCCGATGCCCTCGACCTGCTCGACGTCTACCCGCACCTCGACACTCGGCAAGGCTTATAAACGCAACGGCTGGTTAGCTGGGCGAGGGCCGGGTACTCTTTGTTTTCAGTGCAGTCTGTTCTCAGTTCAGTCTGTTCACAGTTCAGGGAGAGGTGACCCGATGTCGTTGATCACAACCATCGAAGACTTACGCAAGCTTGCGCAGAAACGTGTCCCGCGGATGTTCTACGACTACGCCGATTCCGGCTCCTGGACTGAGAGCACCTACCGGGCCAATGAAAGCGACTTTGCCCGGATCAAATTCCGTCAGCGCGTGGCACGCAATATCGATGAACGTTCGATTCGCGCCAGCATGATTGGCCAGGACATGGCCATGCCGGTAGCCCTGGCACCCACCGGCCTGGCGGGCATGCAGCACGCCGATGGTGAGATTCTCACCGCCCGCGCCGCTGCGGCGTTTGGCCTGCGCTATACCTTGTCGACCATGAGCATCTGTTCGCTGGAAGACATCGCTGAGCACGTCGGCCAGCCCTTCTGGTTCCAGTTGTATGTGATGCGCGACCGTGGGTTTATCGAGCGTTTGATCGAGCGGGCCAAGGCGGCTGGCGTTGATGCGTTGGTGTTGACGCTGGACCTGCAGATCCTCGGGCAGCGCCACAAGGACCTGATCAACGGCCTGTCCGCACCGCCCAGGCTGACCCTGCCGAACATCCTCAACATGATGACCAAGCCGCGCTGGGTGATGGGCATGCTGGGCACCCAGCGACGGGGCTTCGGCAATATCGTCGGGCATGTGACGGGGGTGGCCGATATGAGTTCGCTGTCGGCGTGGACCGCCCAGCAGTTCGACCCGCGCCTGAGCTGGGACGATGTGGAGTGGATCAAGAAGTGCTGGGGCGGCAAGCTGATCATCAAGGGCATCCTCGATGTGGAGGACGCGCGCCTGGCGGCCAATACCGGCGCCGATGCGTTGGTGGTCAGCAACCACGGCGGCCGCCAGCTGGATGGCGCGCCGTCGAGCATCAGCCAGCTGCCGGCGATTGTCGAGGCGGTGGGCAAGCGGATTGAAGTGTGGCTCGACGGGGGTATCCGCTCCGGCCAGGATGTACTCAAGGCCATGGCGCTGGGCGCCAAGGGCACCATGATCGGGCGCCCGCACCTGTATGGCTTGGGGGCGATGGGCGAAGCGGGCGTGACAAAAGCGCTCGAGATCATCGCCCGTGAGTTGGATGTGTCGATGGCACTGTGTGGCTATAACGATATACGCGAGGTGAATCGCGAGATCTTGCTGCCTGGCACGTTTCCTGACAGCGCGTGATGCGAAAAAAAAACCTGAAAAAGTAAAAAGAGTTGTCCACGAAAACCGTGGGTATCTCTGTGGATAACTTTGCAAGGGCCCGGCAGCGTTGGCGATTTAACCTGCGGTCAATATTTGATCAACTTTCAATGTGGGCCAATATGGCCAGGGTTTGCGCTTGACAGGCCTGAGCGAACCCAGTGCCGAAAAGCGCATTTATGAGTCGCCCACGCGGCCTGTGGAGTGCGTGACCAGCGGTGAAGGCATGCTCGTTTGCATCAGCTTGTGCAGCGCTTGGCCATAGTCGCGCCCGGCCAGGCTCATGCTGTTGTTATGACTGGCACCCGGCACCAGTAACAGCCGCTTGGGCTCCTGGGCGGCTTCAAATAATTGCTGGCTGAAACGCGGTGGCACGTAGCGGTCATCGAGGCCATGCACCACCAGCAAGGGCATATGAATATCGGCCATCTTGTCGATGGAATCGAATTTCTGCGAGAGCAACCAGCGTACCGGCAACGAGGTATTGGCAACCGCCGTGGCAACATCTCCCAGGGAAGTGAACGTGGATTCGATCACCAGCCCGCGCACCGGCAGCGGTACCTGCTTACTCAACTCTGCGGCGAGGTCGATGGCCACTGCGCCACCCAGGGAATGCCCGTAGAGCAGGCGTTTGCCGGGGTCGGGTTGCAAGGTCTGGAAGCGCTCCCAGGCGATGCGTGCATCTTCATACACCGTGGTTTCCGAAGGCAGGTCGCCCTGGCTTTTGCCAAAACCGCGATAGTCGATGGCCAACACCGAAAAGCCCATGGCGTGCAATTGTTCGATGCGAAACAGCTGGCCGGTGAGGTTCCAGCGTACGCCGTGCAGGTAGAGGATGGCGGGCGCATCTTTCTGCGCGGCCGGGTACCACCAGCCGTGGATATTCTGGCCGGCTTTGAAGGCGGCGGGCTTGATATCGAACTCCTGGACGGCATTGGGCAGCCCGGTGTACCAGCCTGCGGTGCCCGGCTCGATACGAAACACCAGCTCGCGCTCCTTGTGTTGCAGCACGGCGCAGCCCACCGGCAGGCCGACGATCAACACGGCCATGCACAGCAGCGCCAGCCAGCGCAGGCCCCGGCGGGGCATAGAACGAGATGACATGAAGGTTCCATTACAAAGGGCGAAGCACGGGTTGTACCAGATGGCCCGGGCGGGGGAGAAATTAATGCGACGGCCGTGACCCAGGATTGCTTGCAAAGTGTTGCAGCGATGCAGCGGGGCGACCGGCTTGACGCTGCATGACCTGCACGCGATGCTCCGTTTCTTTGAGCAAAGGCCCGACCATGGACAACAGCCCCGTGCGCATCACCGCCGAAGAAACCCTTTCGGACAACTGGTACCTCCTGAAGAAATACAGCTTCGAGCTGCGCCGCCGTGACGGCAGTTGGCAAGCCCAGACCCGCGAGGTGTACGATCGGGGCAACGGTGCGACCATCCTGTTGTACAACCGCGAGCAGCGCACGGTGCTGCTGATCCGCCAGTTCCGCATGCCCACGTTTGTCAACGATTACGCCGGCTACCTGATCGAAGCGGCGGCCGGGTTGCTTGACAACGCCAGCCCCGAAGAGCGCATTCGCCTGGAGGCCGAGGAAGAAACCGGCTACCGCGTGGGGCATGTCGAGAAAATCTATGCGGCGTTCATGAGCCCGGGGTCGGTGACCGAGCGGATTCACTTTTTTATTGGTGAATACCAACCGGGCGACCGGGTTGGGGCTGGCGGCGGCCTGGCGGAGGAGGGCGAGGATATCGAAGTGCTGGAGCTGGGGTTCGAGCAGGCGCTGGAGATGGTGGCCAGTGGGGAAATCGTGGATGGCAAGACCATCATGCTGCTGCAGCATTTGGAACTGCGAATGTTGAAAGAGCGGTGGTAGCTCGATCAAGCATGAAGATCAAAAGGTGGGAGGGATAACTGCCGACTGACGAACCTGTGGCGGCTCGGGAGCCGAAGCCTCTCTAACTGATGCCCCGCGTTCCAAATGTGGGAGGGGGCTTGCCCCCGATGGCGGCCTGTCAGCCGACCAGGATGTTGGATAAGAGCGAGTACATATCCGTTGCTACGGTAACGGCGGCTTAGGGTTCGGCCCTGACGGCGGGCCCCCAATCACTGTCGACCGGCCAGCGTGGTTTAACGGGGCGCCTGAGATCAAGATCAAGAGCGACTCGCTTCGCATCGTGGTTACCGTAGGCTGCTACAAAGTTGTGTAGATACCTATGCCCCGATAGCGGTGGGTCAGTTAAAAGTGCATGACTGACACTGCGACATCGGGGGCAAGCCCCCTCCCACATTTGGACCGAGTTTGCTCAAGGTCGGCGTGCTTTGCTTCTGATTTCCAAGTCAATCCCCAGCCCCGACTGACGGCTATTGTCAGAAATTTCCCACAAGAGTACAAATGTACTCCATGACGACCCTGACCCCCCGCCGTACCGCCATCCTGACCTTCATCCGCGAGCGCATCGCGCAGCAAGGTCAGCCCCCGAGCCTCGCCGAGATCGCCGAGGCGTTCGGCTTTGCCTCGCGCAGCGTCGCCCGCAAGCATGTGGTGGCCCTGACCGAAGCCGGCTTTATCGAGGTCAACCCCAACCAGGCCCGGGGTATTCGCCTGCTCAACCAACCGCCGCGCCCGGAATGGCTGGACATCCCGGTGCTCGGCCGTGTAGCCGCAGGCCTGCCCATCGGCGCGGATGCCGAAGTGCACAATCGCCTGCAGCTCGACCCCGCCACCTTCGCCAGGACCCCGGACTACCTGCTGCGCGTGCAGGGCGATTCGATGATCGAAGACGGCATTCTCGATGGCGACCTGGTGGGCGTGCGGCGCAGTGCCGAGGCCTTGAACGGGCAAATTGTGGTGGCGCGCCTGGACGGTGAAGTCACCATCAAGCGTTTCGAGCGCCATGGCGACAAGGTGCGCCTGCTGCCGCGCAACCCGGCGTATCAACCCATCGTGGTCGGGGCCGATCAGGACCTGGCCATCGAAGGGGTGTTCTGCGGCCTGGTGAGGCAAGGCTGATGGGCGCCGTGGTTGCCCTGGACTCGCTGTTCAATGGCGGGCGAGTCTGGAAGGGCCGGCCCGCCGCGCCACCGGCCAGTGTGCATCCCACCGGGCTTGCGGCGCTGGATGCGGTGCTGCCCAGCGGCGGCTGGCCGGAGGCGGCCTTGAGTGAAATCCTGATGGCCAAGGACGGTGTGGGCGAGCTGCAACTGGTGCTGCCAACCCTGGCGCGCTTGTCGGCGATGGGCGAACGTATTGTGCTGGTGGCACCGCCCTACACGCCGTATCCCCATGCCTGGCAGAACGCCGGGGTGGATGTGGGCCAGCTCGCGGTGATCCAGGCCCAGGAGCGTGACGCGCTGTGGGCGGTGGAGCAATGCCTGCGCTCCGGCAGTTGTGGCGCGGTGTTGTGCTGGCCGCGCAAGGCTGATGACCGTGCCTTGCGCCGTTTGCAGGTGGCCGCCGAAACCGGGCAGACCCTGGCGTTTGCCTGGCGCGCCTTGAGTGAAGCGATCAACCCATCGCCGGCCGCCTTGCGCCTGGCGGTCGAGGCAAGGCCTGCGCAAGTGCGCGTGCTCAAATGCCGGGGCGGCCTGGCCCACCCGGCGCCGATTGCCCTGGCGGGGCATTGAGGTTGCCATGCGCTGGGTCTGTATTGTCTTCCCGCAATTGGCGCTGGACGGGGTGCTGCGGGCCCATCCCGAGCCCGACCAACCGCTGGCACTGCTGGCCGGTACGCCGCAGCGGCGCGTGCTGCAAACCGTCAATGCCGCCGCCCGCGCCCTGGGGTTGCGCCCCGGCCAGTCGCTGACGGCGGCGCATGCGCTGGCCAAGACCTTCGCCTGTGCCGAGTACGACCCGCTGGAAATCGAGCGCTGGCAGCAGTTTCTCGCCGCCTGGGCCTACCGCTTCAGTTCCCAGGTCAGCGTGTATTACCCACGCGCCTTGCTGTTCGAGATCGAGTCGAGCCTGGGCCTGTTCGGGCCCTGGCCGCAGTTCGAGGCGCGTTTGCGCAAAGAGTTGACCGAGCTGGGCTTCCGTCACCGCATCGTTGCCGCGCCCAACCCGGCGGCGGCACGGGTGTTGGCCAACCGTTACGATGGCCTGGCGGTGGCCGACGACAGCGCCTTGATGCAGGCCCTGGCGCCGCTGCCGGTCGACCGCGCCGGGATTGATCCGCAGGCCGCCACCGCGTTGTCGCGCATGGGCCTGCGCACGTTGGCCCAAGTGCAAGCGCTGCCCCGGCACACCCTGGCGCGGCGCTTTGACGCCAGTCTGCTCAAGCAACTCGACGCCCTGAGCGGGCAGCGGCCGTTGGCCCTGGGTTTCTATCAGCCGCCGGACCAGTTCGATGTACGCATCGAGTTGAATTTCGATGTGCAATCCCACCAGGCGCTGCTGTTTCCCTTGCGCCGGTTGACCGCCGACCTGTCCGCCTTCCTGTGCGGGCGAGACAGCGGCGTGCAGCGTTTCGACCTGCACCTGGAACATGCTCAGGCAGCGGACAGTGTGATCAAGGTCGGCCTGCTGAGCGCCGAGCGCGAGCCTTCGATGCTGTTCGAACTGGCCCGGGGGCGATTGGAGCAGGTGCAAGTCACTGCACCGGTGCGCGGGTTTCGCCTGGTGGCCCAGGACTTGCCGGTATTCGTGCCGCAGCGCCAGGACCTGTTCGACGACCGCCCGCAACAGTCCCTGCCCTGGGAGCAGTTGCGCGAACGCCTGCGCGCGCGCCTGGGCGATGAGGCGGTGCAGGGTCTGCGTTTTCACGCCGACCATCGCCCTGAATGCGCCTGGCAAGCCGCCGTCGACAACCACCCATGCCCGAGCTTGAGCAAGGTCCGGCGCCCTGGCTGGTTGTTGAACCAACCGACCTTGCTGGCCGAGCAGGGCGTACAGATCCTGATGGGCCCGGAGCGCATCGAATCCGGCTGGTGGGATGGCGCCGATATTCGCCGCGACTATTACCTCATCCAGACCCGCGCCGGCCAGCAAGGCTGGGCCTACCGCACGGTGGGGCAACAGGATGGCCTGTGGCTGCAAGGCTGGTTCGCATGAAAGCCCATAGGTCGCCACCCTCTGTAGGAGCGAGCTTGCTCGCGAAAAACTCCAGGGCACCGCATTCATTCTGGTGTCCCGCGTTATCGTTAACCCCCTTCGCGAGCAAGCTCGCTCCTACAGGGGCGGGGCAGGCATGAAGTACGCCGAGCTGCATTGCCTGACCAACTTCAGCTTCCAGCGCGGTGCCTCCAGCGCGCTGGAACTCTTCGAGCGGGCTAAACGCCAAGGCTACAGTGCCCTGGCGATCACCGACGAATGCACCCTGTCGGGTATCGTGCGTGCCTGGCAGGCGGCGAAGGCGCTGGAGTTGCCGCTGATTATCGGCAGCGAAGTGCGCATCGAGAACGGGCCGAAACTGGTGCTGCTGGTGGAAAACCTGAGCGGTTACCAGCACCTGTGCCGGTTGATCACCCTGGCCCGCCGCCGCGCCGAAAAGGGCAACTATCGCCTGCTGCAGGAAGACTTCGAACAACCGCTGCCCGGCCTGCTGGCGCTGTGGGTGGCGCAGGACAGCGACACCCAGGCCAGCATCCAGTGGCTGCGCCGTACCTTCGCCGAGCGCCTGTGGCTGGCGGTGCACTTGCACTGCGGGCAGGACGATGCACGCCATCTGGAGCAACGCCTGCAGCTGGCGGCCAGCCTGAAAATCCCGGCCGTCGCCTGCGGTGATGTGCACATGCATGCGCGCGGGCGCCGCGCCCTGCAAGACACCATGACCGCCATCCGCCATCACGTACCGGTGGCCGAAGCCGGCCTGCATTTGCATTCCAATGGCGAGCGGCACCTGCGCAGTCTCGACGCCCTGGCCGCGCTGTACCCGCAAGCCTTGCTCGATGAAACCCTCGTCATCGCGCGGCGCTGCAGCTTCGACCTCGGCCAGTTGCGTTACCACTACCCACGCGAGCTGGTGCCCGCAGGCCATGACGCCGAATCCTGGCTGCGCACCCTCACTAAGGAAGGCATCGACCAGCGCTGGCCCGACGGCATCGATGCCAAAACCCTGAAGCAGATCAACACCGAGCTGGAGCTGATCAGCGAGTTGGGCTACGAAAGCTATTTCCTCACGGTGCACGACATTGTGCGCTTTGCCCGCAGCCGTTCGATCCTGTGCCAGGGCCGTGGCTCGGCGGCCAACTCGGCGGTGTGTTTTGCCCTGGGTATCACCGAAATCAACCCGAGCCTGAGCAACGTGCTGTTCGAACGTTTCCTGTCCAGGGAACGCAACGAGCCGCCGGATATCGATGTGGATTTTGAACACGAGCGCCGCGAAGAAGTACTGCAATACGTGTTCCAGCGCTATGGCCGCACGCGTGCGGCGTTGACGGCGGTGGTCAGCAGTTACCACGCGACCGGCGCGGTGCGGGATGTGGCCAAGGCCCTCGGCCTGCCAGCGGACCAGGTCAACGCATTGGCCGAATGCTGCGGACGTTGGAGTGACGACGCGCCGCCGTTGGAGCGCCTGCGCGAAAGCGGCTTCGACCCGGACAGCCCACTGCTGCGCCGCGTATTGACCCTGACCCAGCAGTTGATCGGCTTTCCTCGGCATTTGTCCCAGCACCCCGGCGGCTTCGTGATTTCCGAACAGCCGCTGGACACCCTGGTGCCGGTGGAGAACGCCGCCATGGCCGAGCGCACCATCATTCAGTGGGACAAGGACGACCTCGACGCCGTCGGCCTGCTCAAGGTGGATATCCTCGCCCTGGGCATGCTCAGCGCGATCCGCCGCTGTTTCGATCTGCTGCGCCGCCATCGCAACCTGGACTTGAGCCTGGCAGGCATTCCCAAGGAGGATGCGGCCACCTATGCGATGATCAGCAAGGCCGACACCATCGGCGTATTCCAGATCGAATCGCGGGCGCAGATGTCGATGCTGCCCAGGCTCAAGCCGCAAACCTTCTATGACCTGGTGATCGAAGTCGCCATCGTGCGGCCGGGGCCGATCCAGGGCGGCATGGTGCACCCGTATTTGCGTCGCAGGAATAAAGAGGAGGAAGAAACCTATCCGTCGCCGGCATTGGAAGTGGTGTTGAAGCGCACCCTGGGCATCCCCTTGTTCCAGGAGCAGGTGATGCAGATCGCCATGGTCGCCGCCGACTACAGCCCTGGCGAGGCCGACCAGTTGCGCCGCTCCATGGCCGCCTGGAAACGTCACGGCGGCCTGGAACCACATCAGAAACGCCTGCGCGAGGGCATGCTGAAAAACGGCTACACCGAAGCCTTTGCCGCGCAGATTTTCGAGCAGATCAAAGGCTTTGGCAGCTATGGTTTTCCCGAGTCCCACGCGGCCAGTTTTGCCTTGCTGACCTACGCCAGTAGCTGGCTCAAATGCCATGAGCCGGCGGCCTTTGCCTGCGCGCTGATCAACAGCTGGCCGATGGGCTTCTACAGCCCGGACCAGATCCTGCAGGACGCGCGCCGCCATCGTCTGCAGATCCGCCCGGTGGACGTGCAGGCCAGTGACTGGGATTGCAGCCTGGAACCCATCGACGGCCAGCAGCCGGCGATCCGCATGGGCCTGCGCATGATCAGCGGGTTTCGCGAAGAAGATGGCCGGCGCATCGAGGCCGTGCGCCAGCGCCGCGCCTTCAGCGACATCGCCGACCTCGACGCCCGCGCCGGTCTGGATGCGCGCGCCCAAGCGCTGCTGGCGGATGCCGGCGCCTTGCGCGGGTTAGCCGGTAACCGCCACCAGGCGCGCTGGGAAGTGGCCGGCGTGCACACGCAACTGGGCCTGTTTGTCGGCCTGCCGAGCCCCGATGAAGCACCGGTGGCGTTGCCCCAGCCCACGGTCGGCGAGGACTTGCACGCCGATTACGCCACGCTCGGCACCACGCTTGGGCCGCATCCCCTGACGCTGCTGCGCGCGGAACTGCGCAGGCGCCGCTGTCGCAGTTCCCAGGAGCTGCTGACTGTGGAACATGGGCGCAATGTCAGCGTCGCCGGCCTGGTCACCGGGCGCCAACGCCCGGGCACCGCCAGCGGCGTGACCTTTGTCACCCTGGAAGATGAATTCGGCAACCTCAATGTGGTGGTCTGGCGCGACCTGGCCGAACGTCAGCGCCAGGCCCTGGTCGGGTCGCGCCTGCTCAAGGTGGACGGGCGCTGGGAGGCGGTGGGCGAGGTGCGGCATTTGATCGCTGGACGCCTGACCGACCTGACGCCGCTGCTGGACGGCATTGTGGTGCGCAGCCGGGATTTTCACTGAGGCCAGTGGTTTCTTCGGCCTAAGTTGGACAAGATGAAACCATCCGTCGCCGCTGCGCTCCAAAACTTGCGACTGTCCTCTCACTGCCCAGAGCCCGAACATGCAATTCTTATCCAACCCCCACGGCTGTGAAGGCTGGTCCGGTGAAATGGCCCAGCGGATTCGCGGGTTTGACTGGTCAACGACCGACCTCGGCCCGATTGATCGCTGGTCCACCAGCCTGGCCTGCACCGTGCAGATGATGCTCGCCTCGCCCGTACCCATGGTGATGTTGTGGGGGCGGGCGGGTTACATGATCTACAACGACAGCTACTCGAAGTTCGCCGGTGGACGCCATCCGTACTTGCTGGGCACGCCGGTGGAACTGGGGTGGCCGGAAGTGGCCGAGTTCAACCGGCATGTAGTGGATACATGCCTGGCGGGCGGCACCTTGTCGTTCAACAACAAGGAACTGGTGTTGTCGCGCAACGGCAAGCCGGAAACCTTGTGGATGGACCTCTATTACAGCCCCGTGGCCGGGGACAACCAGCAGCCGGCCGGGGTGCTGGCGATCGTGGTTGAGACCACTGAACTGGTGCAGTCCGAGCGCGTGCGCCAGGAGCTGACCCACAATCTGGAGCAGCGCGTAGCGGCCGAAGTGCAGGCGCGTTCCGCCGCCGAAGAGCAGTTGCGCCAGTCGCAGAAGCTGGAAGCGATTGGCGGCCTGACCGGCGGCGTGGCCCACGACTTCAACAACCTGCTGCAAGTGATCGCCGGCAACCTGCACCTGCTGGCCCGTCATGAGCCGGACAACGCGCAGGTGCAGCGGCGTGTTTCTGCCGCGATTGCTGCGGTGGAACGCGGGGCCACCCTGTCCTCGCAACTGCTGGCGTTTGCCCGGCGTCAGCCCTTGTCGCCGGCGGTGTACAACCCGCAACGTATCTACGCCGGTCTCGGTGAACTGCTGCAACGCGCGCTGGGCGAAACCATTCATATCGACGTGCAATTGCCGCAGGATTCCTGGTGCATCAACGTCGACCGCAACCAGCTGGAAAACGCGCTGCTCAACCTGGCGATCAATGCCCGCGATGCTATGCACGGCGAGGGCGTGATTCGTATCACCGGCGAAAACATCATTCTCAACCCGGCCGAATGCGCGGGCAAAAGCATCAAGCCCGGCGAGTACGTGCGCCTGGCTGTCACCGACACGGGCACTGGAATGCCGCCGACCGTGCTCAAGCGTGCGTTCGAGCCGTTTTTTACCACCAAGCGCGAAGGGCAGGGCACTGGCCTTGGGCTGAGCATGGTGTTTGGCTTTGTCCGGCAAAGCGGCGGGCATGTGGACATCTGGAGCGAGGAAAACAAAGGTTCGGTGGTGCAGATGTATTTCCCGCGCAGCCTGGAACCGGAGCATCTGGAGCCGGACATTGGCCAGGAGAGCCCTTGCACCGGCCAGGAAACCATCCTGGTGGTGGAAGACAATGAAGGCGTGCGCCTGGCCGTGGTGGAGCTGCTGCAACAATCGGGCTACACGGTGCTGACGGCCGAAGACGGCGACCAGGCCATGGCTAAGCTGCAGGCCGGCCTGCAGCCGGAATTGATTTTTACCGACGTGGTGATGCCCGGCCGCATCAAGAGCATCGACCTGGCCAACTGGGCGCGTGAGCAGGTGCCGCCGATCCCGGTGCTGTTCACCTCCGGCCACACCCGCGACATTCTTTCCTCCAATCATCTGCTGAGCGCTGATATTCACCTCCTGAGCAAGCCCTACAGTCCCGATGCCCTCACGCAACGGGTGCGCAGCGTTCTCACCGCCAGACAAGGTTGTCCATGACTTCACAACGCAACACCCCCGCACCGACCGCCCAGCACACCGGCTTCGTGCGGGTGCGCGGCGCCCGCGAACACAACTTGCGTAACGTCGATGTGGATATTCCCCGGGACGCCCTGGTGGTGTTCACGGGCGTGTCCGGTTCCGGCAAATCGTCCCTGGCGTTTTCCACCGTCTACGCCGAGGCCCAGCGCCGCTATTTCGAGTCGGTGGCGCCCTATGCGCGGCGCTTGATCGACCAGGTCGGCGTGCCGGATGTCGACAGCATCGAAGGCTTGCCACCCGCCGTGGCCCTGCAACAGCAGCGTGGCACGCCGAGTGCACGCTCATCGGTGGGCAGTGTGACCACTCTGTCGAGCCTGATCCGCATGCTGTATTCCCGCGCCGGCAGTTACCCGCCGGGGCAGGCGATGCTGTATGCCGAGGACTTTTCGCCGAACCTGCCCCAGGGCGCATGCCCGCAATGCCATGGCCTGGGCCGCGTGTATGAAGTGACCGAAGCGCTGATGGTGCCCGACCCGTCGCTGACCATTCGCCAGCGCGCGGTGGCAGCCTGGCCGCTGGCCTGGCAGGGGCAAAACCTGCGCGACATTCTCGTGACCCTGGGCTACGACGTGGATATCCCGTGGCGCGACCTGCCGAAAAAACAGCGCGACTGGATCCTGTTCACCGAAGAAACCCCCACCGTACCGGTGTACGCCGGCTTCACCCCGGCGCAGACCCGCGATGCCTTGAAACGCAAGCTGGAGCCCAGTTACCAGGGCACTTTCAGCGGCGCGCGGCGCTACATCCTGCACACCTTCGCCCACACCCAAAGTGCGCTGATGAAAAAGCGCGTGTCGCAGTTCATGCAAGGCAGTGCCTGCCCGTTGTGCGAGGGCAAGCGCCTGACCAAGGCGGCGCTGTCGGTTAAGTTTGCCGGGGTGGATATCGGTGAGTTGTCGCAACTGTCCCTGACCCGCCTGGCCGAGTTGCTGCGGCCGGTGGCGGCGGGGCAGGACAAGATGAAGTTGTCAGTGGAAAAACGCCTGGCCGCCCAACGCATCGCCGCGGACCTGCTCGAACGTGTGAGTACGTTGATCGAGCTGGGGCTGGGCTATCTGGCCCTGGAGCGCAGCACGCCGACGCTGTCGTCCGGAGAGTTGCAGCGCTTGCGCCTGGCCACGCAACTGGGCTCGCAGTTGTTCGGTGTGATCTACGTGCTCGACGAACCGTCCGCAGGCTTGCATCCGGCTGACGGCGAGGCTTTGTTCAGTGCACTGGCGCGGTTGAAAGCGGCCGGCAATTCGCTGTTTGTGGTGGAGCATGACCTGGAAACCATGCGCCGCGCCGACTGGCTGATCGACGTCGGCCCGGCCGCTGGCGAACACGGTGGGCAAGTGCTGTACAGCGGCCCGCCAGCGGGGTTGGCGGATATTGCCGCGTCGCAGACCCGCGAATACCTGTTTGCCGAGCCGCGCCCGGCGAACCCGGCGCGGCGTCAACCCAGCGGCTGGCTGAAGCTGCAAGGCGTGACGCGCAATAACTTGAAGGATCTTGCGGTGGATTTCCCGCTGGGCTGCTTCACGGCAGTGACCGGGATTTCCGGTTCGGGCAAGTCCAGCCTGGTCAGCCAGGCGCTGTTGGAACTGGTCAGCAGCGGCCTCGGGCGCGTGTTGGAAAACGTCGAAGAGCCCAGCCTGGAAGACGCTGCGCCGTCCGCCAGCGAGGGCCGTATCAGCGCCGGGCTGGAGCATATCCGCCGTCTGGTGCAGGTGGACCAGAAACCCATCGGCCGTACGCCGCGTTCCAACCTGGCGACCTATACCGGGCTGTTCGACAACGTGCGCAAACTGTTCGCCGCCACGCCTGCCGCGAAGAAGCGCGGTTACGACGCGGGGCAGTTCTCCTTCAACGTGGCCAAGGGCCGTTGCCCGAACTGCGAAGGCGAGGGCTTTGTCAGCGTCGAATTGCTGTTCATGCCCAGCGTGTATGCGCCATGCCCGACCTGCCACGGTGCGCGCTACAACCCCGAGACCCTGGCGATCACATGGCAAGGCTTGAACATCGCCCAAGTGCTAGGCTTGACGGTGGAGCAGGCCGTCGACGTATTTGCCGAACAACCGGGTGTGCTGCGCGCTCTGCAGGTGCTGCGCGATATCGGCCTGGGCTATCTGCGCCTGGGCCAACCGGCCACTGAGTTGTCGGGCGGTGAAGCGCAGCGCATCAAGCTGGCGACCGAGCTGCAACGCAATGCGCGGGGCGCCACGCTGTACGTGCTGGACGAACCCACCACCGGCCTGCACCCCAGGGATGTCGACCGCTTGCTCAGCCAGCTCAACCAATTGGTCGAGGCGGGGCATACGGTGGTGGTGGTCGAGCATGAGATGCGCGTGGTGGCGCAGAGTGACTGGGTGATCGACATCGGCCCGGGTGCCGGGGACGCGGGCGGCAAGGTGGTTGCCAGTGGTACGCCGCAAAAAGTTGCCAGCAGCAAAACCAGCCGCACGGCGCCGTTCCTGGCGCGGGAATTGAGATTGAGTTAGTCGCCAGGTTAGTCGCCAGAAATGTGGGAGGCGCGAACGTCCTCCCAGCTTTTCTCAAGCGACTTGCCTGGCCCGCTCGCGCTCAGCGACCAACTGGCGGGTCAGCGGTATCAGCGCCTTGCCATAGTCGATCGCGTCATTGAGCGGATCGAACCCACGAATCAGGAACGTAGTGATACCCAGATCGTAGTAATCGAGCAACGCCTGCGCGACTTGCTCGGCCGTGCCCACCAGCGCTGTGGAATTGCCCTGTGCGCCGAGCAAGGCGGCAATCCCGGTCCACAGGCGCTTATCCAGCCGTGAGCCTTGCGCTGCCGCCGCCAGCAATCGGCGCGAGCCCTCATTGGGCGGTTCGCGCCGCACAAAGCCGCTCTGTTCGGCCAGCGCCGTGGCTTGCTGCAAAATAGTGTCTGCCCGCTGCCACGCCAGTTCCTCGGTCTCGGCCAGGATCGGGCGCAATGACAAGCTGAAGCGAATCGTACGCCCATGCCGGGCCGCCTCGGCACGCACCTGGGTCACCACCTCGCGCACTTGCTCATAGGTTTCGCCCCACAGCGCATACACATCCGCATGCTTGCCCGCCACCGCGATCGCCGCCGCCGACGAACCGCCGAAGTACAGCGGGATATGCGGCTGTTGCGGCGACTTCACCGTGGAGTGCGCGCCTTCGACCTGATAGTAGGTGCCGGCGAAGTCGAAGGGCTTGTCGCTCGTCCATTCCTGGCGCACCACGCTCAAATATTCGTCGGTGCGCGCGTAGCGCTCGTCCTTGCCGATATGGCTGCCATCGGCGCGCAGTTCGCGGTCGTCGCCGCCGGTGATGATATGCACGGCGGTACGCCCACCGTTGAACACATCCAGCGTGGCGAACTGGCGCGCGGCCAAGGTGGGTTGGGCAAAGCCTGGGCGGTGGGCGATCAGGAATTTCAGGCGCTGAGTCACGCTGGCAGCATGGGCGGCAATCAGCGTGCTGTCCGGGCTGGTGGAGTGGAACGCCACCAGGGCGCGGTCGAAGCCGGCCTCTTCATGGGCGCGTGCCACACGCTCAACGTAGTCTGGCTGCAGCGTCGGGCCGCTGCGCGGGTGGATTTCGGAGGCATGGTGGCCGCCGATGTAGCCGATGAATTCGATGCTCATGGTCAGGTCCTTGTTGAAGTCGATAAACAAGCCTCCACCGGGCAAGGGGTCGGTCCGTAGCGTGAAAGTAGGGCGCACGGGCGCGTCTGTAAAAGGCCGATTAGTTCTAACCTAATTATTAAATTATGGAATTATAGTTTTTATTATTATCAGTAGATTGCATTTATCCGGCGGTCCCTCGTACGCTTTCACTTGGCGCTGCGAGTTGCTGATACTGATTTATCGGATGGTTGCCGAGCGGGTCGTGGAGATTGTGTGGGGCTATCGCGCCCATTGAAGTATCCTCCGCGCCTCGCTCACCACTGATCCAAAGAAGATGACAGGACAAGACATGCAGGCGCTGCTGGAGTCGATCCTCGACGAAGTGCGCCCCCTGATCGGCCTCGGCAAAGTCGCCGACTACATCCCCGCCCTGGCCGACGTGCCCGCCAACCAGTTGGGCATCGCGGTCTACGGCAACGACGGCGCGGCCTACTGCGCCGGTGATGCCGACACGCTGTTCTCGGTGCAAAGCATTTCCAAGGTGTTCAGCCTGGTGCAGGCCATCGACCACGGCGGCGAAACCATTTGGGAGCGCCTGGGCCACGAACCGTCGGGGCAACCGTTCAACTCCATGGTGCAACTGGAGTTCGAACGCGGCCGACCGCGCAATCCGTTTATCAACGCCGGCGCGCTGGTGATCTGCGACATCAACCAATCACGCTTCGCCGTGCCGATTCTGTCGATGCGCGATTTCGTACGACGCCTGTCGGGTAACCCGCAGATTCTGGTCAACAGCGTTGTCGCCGATTCGGAAGCGCAGCACGGTGCGCGCAACGCGGCCATGGCTTACCTGATGAAGGCTTTCGGTAACTTCCACAACGATGTGGACGCGGTGCTGCACAGCTACTTCAATTACTGCGCGTTGCAAATGAGCTGCCTGGACCTGGCCAGGGCGTTCAGCTTCCTGGCCAACGAGGGCGTGAGCGCCCACAGTGGCGAGCAGATTCTGACGGCGCGCCAGACCAAGCAGGTGAACTCGATCATGGCCACCAGTGGACTGTATGACGAGGCCGGCAATTTTGCCTATCGGGTCGGGCTACCGGGCAAGAGCGGGGTAGGCGGCGGGATTGTCGCGGTGGTGCCGGGGCAGTTTACGGTGTGCGTGTGGTCGCCGGAATTGAACGCGGCGGGGAATTCACTGGCGGGGATGAAGGCGTTGGAATTGTTGAGTGAGCGGATTGGGTGGTCGGTGTTTTAATATCGTTGCCACGCTTCTCGTGGGAACGATCCCAACACGCGCACGCGCCTGACAAAAGCCCTGCGTGACGGGTATTCTTCAACTCAACCCCAAACATCAGGTTGAGTCAGGAGACTGCACATGGACAGAGTCGTCATCATTACCGGAGGCAGTCGCGGGATTGGCGCCGAAACAGCCTTGCTGGCCGCTCGCCAGGGCTATCGCATCTGCATCAACTACCAGTCCGACGAAAACGCCGCCCAGCGTGTACTGGAACAGGTGCGCGGCCTTGGTGCACAGGCAATTGCGGTACGCGCGGACGTCAGCAGCGAAGATGAAGTGATCGCCCTGTTCAACCGTGTCGATACCGAGCTGGGCCGTGTCACGGCGCTGGTGAATAATGCGGGCACTGTCGGCCATAAGTCGCGGGTCGATGAAATGTCCGAATTCCGTATCCTGAAAATCCTCAAGACCAACGTACTGGGCCCGATCCTCTGCGCCAAGCATGCGCTGCTGCGTATGTCGCCCAGGCATGGCGGGCAGGGCGGCAGTATTGTCAACGTCTCTTCGGTGGCGGCGCGCCTGGGCTCGCCGGGGGAATACGTCGACTATGCCGCGTCCAAGGGCGCGCTCGACACCTTCACCCTTGGCCTGTCCAAGGAAGTCGCCGGCGAGGGCATTCGCGTCAACGCGGTGCGCCCCGGCTATATCTTCACCGACTTCCACGCCCTCAGTGGCGACCCGGACCGGGTCAGCAAGCTGGAGTCCGGCATTCCCATGGCCCGTGGCGGGCGCCCGGATGAAGTGGCAGAGGCGATTATCTGGTTGCTGTCGGACAAGGCCTCGTATGCTACCGGCACGTTTATCGACTTGGGCGGCGGACGCTGATCGCGCGTTTCCCCAACCGATGCATGCCGACTGTAGGAGCGAGCTTGCTCGCGAAGAACTCAGGGCCCCCGCGGTTATTCAGAATGAATGCGTTGCCTAGACGTTCTTCGCGAGCAAGCTCGCTCCTACAAAGAGCCTTGACTGGCCGGAGCGCCATTGTGCAACTCAAAACGAGCGTACGATCCGGCCCAGGGTCTCCATCGCCTGCTCCGACGCTTCGGTCCACGGGCTGCCGTAGTTCAACCGGATGCAGTTGCGAAAGCGCCGGGTTGCCGAAAAGATCGGCCCCGGTGCGATGCTGATGCCTTGCGCCAGGGCCATCTGAAACAACTTCAATGAATCGGTGTGCTCCGGCAATTCCAGCCATAGGAAATACCCGCCGGCCGGTTGGCTGACCCGGGTCTGCGCCGGGAAGTAACGGCCGATCGCCGCGAGCATCGCGCTTTGCTGTTCTTCCAGGGCATAGCGCAGTTTGCGCAGGTGCCGGTCATAGCCGCCGTGTTGCAGGTAATCGGCAATCGCGGCCTGGGCCGGCATCGACGGGCACAGCGAGGTCATCAGTTTCAAGCGCTCGACCTTCTGCGCGAAGCGACCAGCCGCCACCCAGCCAACGCGATAACCCGGCGCCAGGCTCTTGGCAAAGGAGCCGCAGTGCAGCACCAGCCCCTCGGTATCGAAAGCCTTGGCCGGTTTCGGCGCATGCTGCCCGTAATACAGCTCGGCATACACGTCATCTTCGATCAGTGGCACCTGGTGGCTGCGCAGTAGCTCGACCAAGGCGCGCTTTTTTTCTTCCGGCACCGTGGCGCCCATGGGGTTCTGGAAGCTGGTCATGCTCCAGCAGGCTTTGATCGGGTAACGCGCAAGGCTCTGCGCCAGGGCGTCAAGGTCGATGCCGTCGCGCGGGTGCACCGGAATTTCCACGGCTTTGAGCTTCAGGCGCTCCAGCACTTGCAGGCAGGCGTAAAACGCCGGGGCTTCAATCGCCACCAGGTCGCCCGGCTCGGTGACGGCCTGCAGGCACAGGTTCAGCGCTTCCAGGGCGCCGTTGGTGATCAGCAGTTCTTCCATGGGCAGCATCAGCCCGCCGACCATGTAGCGCAGCGCAATCTGACGGCGCAGTTGCGGATTGCCGGGAGACATGTCGGTGACCACCAGGCGCGGGTCCATCGCACGGCTGGCACTGGCCAGGGAGCGGGCCAGGCGCGGCAAGGGGAACAGCATCGGGCTGGGGAAGGCCGAGCCGAAGGGCACGGTGTTCGGGTCTTTGATCGAATCCAGCACCGAAAACACCAGCTCACTCACATCGACTTCGGTGCTCTCGTGCACCTGCGCGCTCACCACCGGTTCGGAAAACGGGCTGGGCGCATGAGTATTGACGAAGTAGCCGGAGCGCGGTCGCGCGCGGATCAGGCCACGGCGCTCCAGCAGGTAGTAGGCCTGGAACACCGTGGACGGGCTGACGCCGTAAGTCTGGCTGGCGTAACGCACCGAAGGCACGCGCTGGCCGGGGCCGAGCACGCCGGAGCGGATCAGTTCTGCGATGTCTTCGGCGAATTTTTCGTAGCGTTTCATGGGGGCCTTGGTGCTGATTTCCCCCGGGGACTATACCCGCACCTCTGATTGCATAACAGAATCATGTAGTGCGACAAAAAGCGGATCAGATGGCTCGACTAGCCGAGCGCTCACTGACGAAACCGACTCAAAATGTGGGAGGGGGCTTGCTCCCGATAGCGCTGGGTCAGTTGATACATCAGATAACTGACCCTCCGCTATCGGGAGCAAGCCCCCTCCCACAGGTACTGCACAGCTCAGTTAAATTACCTCAGTCAAATCACCGAGCCAGGTGCATCAGCCTTCACATGCTGACGCCCATCATGGGCCCCCGCAACGGTCAGGGCGTCGGCCTCAGCTTCGGTGATGTAGATCCGTTCAGCCGCCAATTCCACATACGACATGGATTTTTCGGTGTCGGTCGCGATATTGACTCGGGTCGCAGGCACGCTGTGTTCCTGAGCATTGTCACCGAGCGTGAAATAGCACAGCTGATCTTCGATACGTAGGGACATGCCGGTCTCCTTTGTTCATGGGCGATGAAGGTTAGGGTGTTGCGGTTGTATGCAGGTTCCGCGCAACTGACTGGCGGTCGCCGCTGTCCATCCTTTACCTATAAAAAACACAGGAGGGCATCCATGGACGCTTGGTTGCATGAAGCGTGGCGAACATTGCAGGCTGAATTTGCCGATATCGGCGACGCCAGACAGCTCACCCAGATGACCGTGCGCCTGCTGATGGCCGCGCTACTCGGTGGCATTCTCGGGTTTGAGCGGGAGAGCAAGGGCAAGGCCGCCGGGGTGCGCACCCATATGCTGGTGGCGTTGGGCGCAGCACTGTTTGTGATGGTGCCGCAGATGTCCGGCAATCAGGCCGATGCCATGAGCCGGGTGGTCCAGGGTGTGATTGCCGGGATTGGCTTCCTGGGGGCCGGCACCATCATCAAGGGCAAGGATGACGATGCCGGACACGTCAAGGGCCTGACCACCGCCGCCGGTTTGTGGATGACCGCTGCGATTGGGGTCTCGGCCGGTCTGGGCCGGGAATCGACAGCGGTACTCAGTACCTTGCTGGCCCTGGCGGTGTTCAGCGTGATGCCGAAAATCGTCAAGCGTTTCGAGAAGGACTGACGATCACAGGCGGCATCGTGGTCGGCGGTTCCTGCACCGGTGGCGGCTCGTTCTCCGGCGGTTCTTTTTCCGGAATCGGTTCTGGCTCCGTGGGGGGCAGCGTCGGGTTGTCGATGTTCGGGTCCGGGGTTTCAGCCGGGATGGGGATATTCATCGGTGTGGCCTCCTTTGTGCTTTGCTCTATGGGTGGACAGCCGTCGGTGGGAATTGATTCCCCGCCGGGTGGCGGCATATTCACCTGAACTTTTGCCCGAAGCCCAGGCTCGGACCTAATACGGGCCTGCTCAGCGAGCGCGCCGCCATCTCAAGAATTCGGATCAAGCACAGAGCGTCCACAGGGCGTAAGGGGAATATGCTCGATGACTGCTGAAACACTGGTTCCAGAAGAGTCTTTATTGCCGTTGTCCCAGGCGCTGCTATTACCCAGAATTGCGATTGAAAGCACCATGCCGGTGATCGATGGTGGCGAGTTTGCCGTCAAGGCGGTCGTTGGCCAGCGCGTCAACGTGACCAGTAAAGTATTCGCCGATGGCCATGACCAGCTGGCGGTGCTGGTGCGCTGGCGCCCGCGCGGGCAGGAAAACTGGCACAGCGTGGTCATGAGCGATGTGGGCAACAACGGCTGGGAAGGTGCATTCACCGTCACCACCCAGGGGCCCCATGAATACTGCATCGAGGCCTGGATCGATACCTTCGCCAGCTTCTGCTATGAATTGCGCAAAAAGCACGAAGCCGGGGTGCCGGTCAGCCTGGAACTGCAGGAAGGCCGCAGCCTGGTGCTGCAGGCCGCCGAACGCAGTGACAACGAACTGCGCGACCGCTTGATGCTGCTGCATCACGAACTCTCCGGCCTGCTGGAAACCGAGCAGGTCGCGCAGTTCCTGCACGAAGACAGTGCACACCTGATGACCCAGGCCGACCACCGTGCCTATTTGAGCATCAGTCGCGTGTACCCGATCGACGTGGAGCGCGAGCGCGCCCAGTTCGCCAGCTGGTATGAGCTGTTTCCCCGCTCGATCACCGACGATCCGGCCCGCCATGGCACCTTCAACGATGTGCATTCACGCTTGTCGATGATCCATGACATGGGCTTTGACGTGCTGTACTTCCCGCCGATCCATCCCATCGGCCGCAGCCATCGCAAGGGCAAGAACAACTCCCTGAACGCCGGCCCCGATGATCCCGGCAGCCCCTACGCAATCGGCAGCGAAGAGGGCGGGCACGAGGCGATCCACCCGCAACTGGGCAGCCGCGAGGATTTCCGCCGTCTGGTCAAGGCCGCTGCCGACCACGGCCTGGAAATCGCCCTCGACTTCGCTATCCAGTGTTCCCAGGACCACCCGTGGCTCAAGCAGCATCCAGGCTGGTTCAACTGGCGTCCGGACGGCACGATCAAATACGCGGAAAACCCACCGAAAAAGTATCAGGATATCGTCAACGTCGACTTTTACGCGGCGGATGCGATTCCCGGCCTGTGGACCGAACTGCGCGACGTCGTGGTGGGCTGGGTGGAAGAGGGCGTGAAGACCTTCCGCGTGGACAACCCACACACCAAGCCGCTGCCGTTCTGGCAATGGTTGATCAGCGACGTGCGGGCCAAATACCCGGAAGTGATCTTCCTGGCCGAAGCCTTTACCACCCCGGCAATGATGGCGCGCTTGGGTAAAGTCGGTTATTCCCAAAGCTACACCTACTTCACCTGGCGCAATACCAAGGCCGAACTGAGTGAGTATTTCACCCAGTTGAACCAGTCGCCGTGGCGCGAATGCTACCGGCCGAATTTCTTCGTCAATACGCCGGACATCAACCCTGGCTTCCTGCACGAGTCCGGCCGCCCAGGCTTCCTGATCCGCGCCGCGCTGGCCACCATGGGCTCGGGCCTGTGGGGCATGTACTCCGGGTTCGAATTGTGCGAGTCCGCGCCGGTGCCGGGTAAAGAGGAATACCTGGACTCGGAGAAATACGAGATCCGCCCGCGCGATTTCACCGCGCCCGGCAACATCATTGCCGAGATCGCCCAGCTCAATCGCATCCGCCGGCAAAACCCGGCGTTGCAGACGCACCTGGGGCTCAAGCTCTACAACGCCTGGAACGACAACATCCTGTACTTCGGCAAGCGCAGCGAGGACGGCAGCAATTTCGTGCTGGTGGCCATCAACCTCGACCCGCACAACGCCCAGGAAGCGCACTTCGAGTTGCCGCTATGGGAGATGGGCTTGCCGGACGACTCCCAGACCCAGGGTGAAGACTTGATGAACGGCCATCGCTGGACCTGGTATGGCAAGACCCAATGGACTCGGCTGGAGCCGCAGATGCCGTTCGGGATCTGGCGCATCACTGCTTCCTGAATCTTGCGCAGATCAACTGTGGGAGGGGGCTTGCTCCCGATGGTGGTGTGTCAGTCACTGAACATCTATCTGAAGCGCCGCCATCGGGAGCAAGCCCCCTCCCACATTGAACGCGTTCAGTCTGTAAGAGTTTGAGCATTTCAGGAGTTTCCAATGGCGAAAAAACCCAAGGCTGCCACCTTTATCAAGGACCCGCTCTGGTACAAGGACGCGGTGATTTACCAGGTGCATGTCAAATCCTATTTCGATTCCAACAACGACGGCATCGGCGATTTTCCGGGGCTGATCGCCAAGCTCGACTACATTGCCGACCTAGGCGTGAACACCATCTGGCTGCTGCCGTTCTACCCTTCGCCACGCCGCGATGACGGCTACGACATCGCCGAATACCGTGGCGTACACAGCGACTACGGGACCATGGCCGACGCCAAGCGCTTCATAGCCGAGGCCCACAAGCGTGGGCTGCGGGTGATTACTGAGCTGGTGATTAACCACACGTCCGACCAGCACCCCTGGTTCCAACGCGCCCGCAAGGCCAAACCGGGTTCGGCGGCGCGGGACTTCTACGTGTGGTCGGATGACGACCAGAAATACGACGGTACGCGGATCATCTTCCTCGACACCGAGAAGTCCAACTGGACCTGGGACCCGGTGGCCGGCCAGTACTTTTGGCACCGTTTCTACTCGCACCAGCCCGACCTTAACTTCGACAACCCCCAGGTGATGAAAGCCGTGCTGTCGGTGATGCGCTACTGGCTCGACCTGGGCATCGACGGCCTGCGCCTGGATGCGATTCCCTACCTGATCGAGCGGGACGGCACCAACAACGAGAATCTCCCCGAAACCCACGGGGTGCTCAAACAGATCCGCGCCGAAATCGACGCGAATTACCCAGACCGCATGCTGCTGGCCGAAGCCAACCAATGGCCCGAAGACACCCAACTCTATTTCGGTGACAGGAAGGGCGACGACGGCGATGAATGCCATATGGCCTTCCACTTCCCGTTGATGCCGCGCATGTACATGGCCCTGGCCCAGGAAGATCGCTTTCCGATTACCGACATCCTGCGCCAGACCCCGGAAATTCCGGCCAATTGCCAGTGGGCGATTTTCCTGCGCAACCACGATGAACTGACCCTGGAGATGGTCACCGACAAAGAGCGCGACTACCTGTGGAACTACTATGCCGCAGACCGTCGCGCGCGCATCAACCTGGGCATTCGCCGGCGCCTGGCGCCGTTGGTGGAGCGTGACCGGCGCCGCGTGGAACTGCTCAACAGCCTGTTGCTGTCGATGCCCGGCACGCCGACCCTCTACTACGGCGACGAAATCGGCATGGGCGACAACATTTACCTGGGCGACCGCGATGGCGTGCGCACGCCGATGCAATGGTCCATCGACCGCAATGGCGGTTTCTCCCGCGCCGACCCGGCCAGCCTGGTGCTGCCGCCGATCATGGACGCGCAATACGGCTATCAGTCGGTCAACGTCGAAACCCAGGCCCAGGACCCGCATTCACTGCTGAACTGGACGCGGCGCATGCTGGCGGTGCGCAAGCAATCCAAGGCGTTTGGCCGGGGCAGCCTGAAAATGCTGTCGCCGAGCAATCGCCGCATCCTGGCCTATACCCGTGAATACACCGGGGAGGACGGCCGCACTGAAACCATCCTGTGCGTGGCCAACGTCTCGCGCAGCGCCCAGGCGGCGGAGCTGGATCTGTCGGCGTTCGCCGGCATGGTGCCGGTCGAGATGCTCGGCGGTAACGCGTTCCCGCCCATCGGCCAACTGAATTTCCTGCTGACCCTGGCGCCCTATGGCTTTTATTGGTTCGTGCTGGCGGCGGAAAACCAGATGCCGAGCTGGCATGTGGAACCGGCCCAGAGCATTCCTGACTTCACGACATTGGTGTTGAAAAAACGTATGGAAGAGTTACTGGAAGAACCCTGCCGCACCACCCTGGAGCACACTTCGTTGCCGGCCTGGCTGCCCAAGCGCCGCTGGTTCGCCGGTAAGGACGCCACCATCGACAGCGTGCATATCGCCTACGGCGTGCGCTTCGGCGACGCCCAACACCCGGTGCTGCTCAGCGAGATCGACGTCACCAGCGCGGGCCAGACCAGCCGGTATCAACTGCCGTTCGGCTTCCTTGGCGAAGACCAGCTCACCAGCGCCTTGCCGCAGCAATTGGCAATGGCCCGCGTACGGCGCAGCCGCCAGGTAGGGCTGGTCACCGACGCGTTCAGCCTCGAGCATTTCGTGCGCAGCGTGATTCAAAGCCTGCAGGCCGGTACCGTGCTCAATAGCAGCGAGGGTGACCTGCGCTTTGAAGCCACACCGCACCTGGCAGCCTTGCAACTGACGGATGAATCAGCGGTGCGCTACTTGTCTGCCGAGCAGTCCAACAGTTCGGTGGTGGTCGGCGAGAGCCTGGTGCTCAAGCTGATCCGCAAAGTCAGTGCCGGGGTGCACCCGGAACTGGAAATGAGCGCCTACCTGACCGCGGCCGAATACCCGAACATTTCGCCGTTGATGGGCTCGATGAGCCGGCGCGACGCCGAGGGCCAGGACAACCTGCTGATGATTGCCCAGGGCTACCTGAGCAACCAGGGCGACGCCTGGAGCTGGACCCAGAACAACCTCGAACGCGCCATTCGCGACGAACTGGCCGAGGCGATTTCCGAACAGGAGCAGCATTACAACGCCCTGGGCGAGCTGGCCGACTTTGCCGGCCTGCTCGGCCAGCGTCTGGGCGAGATGCACATGGTGTTGGGCGCGCCTACCCAGAACAAGGACTTCAAGCCCGAAGTCACTTCGGTCAAGGACACCCAGGCCTGGGCCAAGGACGTGGGGGCGCAGATCGAGCGGGCCCTGCAGTTGCTCAAAGTAAATCAAAGCCAGTTGAACCCCGCCGATCAGGCGTTGGTCAGTGAATTACTGGCGCAGAAAAAAGCCATCGGCAGCCATGTCCAGGCGCTGGCGAAAGCCACGCTGGGCGGGTTGCGGATTCGCGTCCACGGTGACTTGCACCTGGGCCAGGTGCTGGTGGTCAAGGGCGATGCCTATTTGATCGACTTTGAAGGCGAACCGGCGCGCCCGCTGCATGAACGACGCGGCAAGCACAGCCCCTACAAGGACGTGAGTGGGGTGTTGCGCTCCTTCGATTACGCAGCGGCCATGGCCCTGAATGTGCAAGGGGTTGATCAATCGCCGGAAGCCGACGCCGCGCGTCGTCGCGTGACCGAGCGTTACCTGAGTGAAGCCCGCCAGGCATTTACCCAGGCTTATCAGGCGGCGACGGCTACACTGGCGCATGACTGGCAGGATGCCAACGGCCAGGACGCCGCGCTGACGTTGTTCAGCCTGGAGAAGGCCGCGTATGAAGTGGCCTACGAAGCGGAAAATCGCCCGAGCTGGTTGCCGGTGCCCTTGCAAGGGTTGCACGGTTTGCTCAGCGGGCTTACACCTGAATCGAAAACTGCACGCGGTGGGGAGACGTCATGAGTTTTACGCATAGAGAACCGCTGCAGCCCAAGTTGACTGCAATGCCGGCGTCCAAGGACGTCGAGGCGCTGGTACGCGCCGAGCACCACGATCCATTCTCGATCCTTGGGCCGCATGATGATGAGCAGGGCGGGCAATTTATCCGCGCGTTCCTGCCCGAAGCCTTGAGTGTCCAGGTACTGGCACGTGACAGTGGCGAGCCGATCGGCAGCCTCGACGCCAGCCAGGTGCCGGGGCTGTTCGTCGGGCACTTCAGCACGCGCCAGGCTTACCTGCTCAAGATCCAGTGGGCCGGTGGCGAGCAGATCACCGAAGACCCGTACAGCTTCAACCAATTGCTGCTCGGTGAAATGGACCTGTACCTGTTTGCCGAAGGCAACCACCGCGACCTGGGCAGTTGCCTGGGCGCTCAAGTGACCACGGTCGACGGCGTGCAGGGCGTACGTTTCTCCGTGTGGGCGCCGAATGCCCGGCGGGTCTCGGTGGTGGGCGACTTCAACATCTGGGACGGTCGCCGGCATCCAATGCGCTTGCGCCATCCGTCGGGCGTGTGGGAGATTTTCATCCCGCGCCTGCAACCGGGGGCGGCCTACAAGTACGAGATTCTCGGTGCCCACGGCATTTTGCCGCTCAAGGCTGACCCGATGGCCCTGGCCACCCAACTGCCGCCGGACACCGCCTCAAAGGTCGCCGCACCGTTGCAGGTGGACTGGCAGGACCATGAGTGGATGCAGGCTAGAGGTGACAAACAGAAATCCACCGCGCCGCTGTCGATCTACGAGTTGCACGTGGGCTCCTGGCAGTGCGAGCTGGACGAGGCCGGGGAAGTGTCACGCCAGTACGGCTGGCGCGAACTGTCCGAGCGGCTGATTCCCTATGTGCAGCAACTGGGCTTCACCCATATCGAGCTGATGCCGATCATGGAGCATCCCTTCGGCGGTTCGTGGGGCTATCAGGCCTTGTCCCAGTTCGCGCCGAGCGCACGCTTTGGCTCGCCGGAAGATTTCGCGTATTTCGTCAACGCCTGCCACCAGGCGGACATCGGCGTGATCCTCGACTGGGTGCCAGCGCATTTCCCAACGGACACCCACGGCCTGGCCCAATTCGACGGCACCGCCCTGTACGAATACGCCAACCCGCTGGAAGGTTTCCACCAGGACTGGGACACGCTGATCTACAACCTGGGCCGCACCGAGGTGCACGGTTTCATGCTCGCCTCGGCATTGCATTGGCTCAAGCACTTCCACGTCGACGGCCTGCGCGTGGATGCGGTGGCGTCGATGCTGTATCGCGACTATTCGCGCAAAGCCGGTGAGTGGGTGCCCAACCGTCACGGTGGCCGCGAGAACCTGGAAGCCATCGATTTCCTGCGCCACTTGAACGACGTGGTGGCGCTGGAGGCGCCGGGCGCCCTGGTGATCGCCGAGGAGTCCACCGCGTGGCCGGGGGTGAGCCAAAGCACCCAGCAAGGTGGCCTGGGCTTCAACTACAAATGGAACATGGGCTGGATGCACGACTCGCTGCATTACATCCAGCAAGACCCGGTGTACCGCGCCCATCACCACAACGAGCTGAGTTTCGGCCTGGTGTATGCTTGGTCCGAGCGGTTTATCCTGCCGATTTCCCACGACGAAGTGGTGCACGGCAAGCACTCGCTGATCGACAAGATGCCCGGCGACCGCTGGCAGAAGTTCGCCAACCTGCGTGCCTACCTGAGTTTCATGTGGATGCACCCCGGCAAGAAGCTGCTGTTCATGGGCTGCGAGTTCGGCCAGTGGCGCGAGTGGAACCACGACCAGCAACTGGACTGGTACCTGTTGCAATACCCCGAGCACCGTGGGGTGCAAAAGCTGGTGGGCGACTTGAACCGCCTGTACCGCGAGGAACCGGCGCTGCACCAGCAGGATGACGCGCCCCAGGGCTTCCAGTGGCTGATTGGCGACGATGCGATCAACAGCGTCTATGCCTGGCTGCGCTGGAGCAAGGACGGCAAACCAGTGCTGGTCGTCGCCAACTTCACCCCGGTGCCCCGTGAGGCCTATGCGGTCGGTGTTCCTTTCGCCGGACGCTGGAGCGAAGTGATCAACAGTGACGCCGACATGTATGCCGGGTCCAACTTCGGTAATGGCGGTGCGGTACAGACCCTGGATGAGCCCCGCCACGGGCAGCCGGTGTCGCTGTCGCTGAACCTGCCACCCTTGGGTGTGTTGATTCTGCGACCACAGGAGAGTTAAACGCGCCTGGCGCGACGGATGCTGTTGTCCGGGCTACTGGCAGGGTGCCACAATGGCACCTTTGTCGTAGCACTCAGACAGGCGAATCGCATGAATAGCCATGGGCTTGGGCAAGACCCGGACCGTGTTATCGAACAGCAGGTGCGCACCGACCGTTTGCACCAGCTGTTTCGCCAGTCCTTCCCGGCGCTGTTTGGCAGCTACCTGGCCGCTCTCATGCTGTGCTGGCTGTGCTGGGAGCGCTTCGACCAGCAGCTGATCCTGATATGGCTGGTGCTGCTGGCCGGTTCCTCACTGCTGCGCCTGCAATTGTTCCTTGAATGGTTCCGCTGCCCCGACAGCGAGCGCACGCCGGCGCGGTGGGAGCGGCGTTACTGGGTGACACTGATGTTGTCGGCGGGCATCTGGGGGGGCGGGGCGCTGGCGGTGATGCCGGTCGATGACCGTGTGTCCCAGGTGCTGGTCATGCTGTTCGCCGTGGGCATGTCGGTCGGCGCGGTGTCCTGCTATTCGGCGTATCGCTACATGTCGCTGGGGTCCATGGGCCTGGTGCTGTTGCCCTGTGCCCTGTGGCTGCTGTTCCAGCCGTCGCCGATGCAGGTGGGTGTGGCGCTGGCGGTATTGGTGTTCTCGTCCTTTGTGGTAGCCGCCACGCACAAACTGTCCGACGCCCTGGAAAAAGCTTTTCGCCTGACCCGGCAAATGGAGCGCGCCCACACCATTTCAACCCACGCCTCCCAGACCGATGAGCTGACCGGGTTGATGAACCGTCGGGCCTTTTTCGAACAGGCCCAGGCGCTCTATGCCCAGTGCCGTCGTGAGCAGCAGCCGCTGTGTGTGCTGATGCTGGACATGGATCACTTCAAAAACATCAATGACACCTACGGTCACCAGGCCGGTGATCAGGTGTTGCGCCAGATTGGCAGTGTGATCAGCACCTCGTTTCGCCAGGTCGATGTGTACGGTCGCCTGGGGGGTGAAGAGTTCGCAATATTGCTGCCCAATACCTCCCTGGAGACCGCGCGCAGCATCGCCGAGCAACTGGTCCAGGCCATTGGCGATTTGCGGGCCGACCCGGTGCAGGGGTTGAGTGCCAGCCTGGGCCTGGCTTCGACCCATACCCAGGCGCTGGACTTGTATGGCTTGATGGACAGCGCCGACAAGGCGCTGTACCGGGCCAAGGCGCTGGGCCGCAATCAGGTGGCCGTGGCGGGCTGATCCTTGGCCATGGCCTTGGCCAACGCGCGCGCAACCTGTTCGGCGGAGTAGGGTTTGGCGAGGAATTCAAAGCCTTCATAGCCACTGTCCGCCAGTTCTTCGCTGTATCCGGAGACCAGCACCACCGGCAGGTCCGCCCGGCGCTGGCGCATCAGCTTGGCCATGGCGACGCCAGTCATCCCAGGCATCACCACATCCGAGAACACCGCGTCGAAGGCCTGGGCGTCGTTGCCGGCCAGCGTCAGCGCCTGTTCGGCGTTGGTGGCCCAGGTGGTCTGGTAACCCAGATCCTTGAGGATCTGGCTGGCGAAGCGTCCCACCTCCAGGTTGTCCTCCACGATCAGTACATGCCGTTGGGCCAGGTCCAGCGGCGGTGGAAGGTCTTGCTCTGCGTCCTGCCGGGGCGCGGCTTCGCCTTCCACCTCGGGCAGGTACAGGGTGAACACCGTGCCTTGCCCCAGGGTGCTGGCCACATCGATATTGCCGCCCGATTGCTTGGCAAAGCCGAACACTTGCGACAAGCCCAATCCGGTGCCCTTGCCGACGGCCTTGGTGGTGAAGAACGGCTCGAAAATGCGTTCGACGGTATCGCCGGCAATGCCCACGCCCGTGTCGGCCAGGGAAATAGCGATGTAGGGCAGGCGCGACTCGGCATCCCCGCGGATGCGCGGCAGCGGCTGCTGGGCGGCGACCTTGATGATCAGGCTGCCCTGGCCGTCCATGGCGTCGCGGGCATTGAGGGCGATGTTGATCAGGGCGGTTTCGAACTGGCTGGAATCGATGCGCGCATAGCAGGGCTGGTCGGGCAATTGCACCTGCACATGAATGCGTGCGCCGGTGACGCTCTCAAGCATGTCGCCGATGTTGCGCACCCGTTGGCTGACATCGAACACCTGCGGGTTCAACGGCTGGCGGCGGGCGAAGGCGAGCAGTTGGCTGGTGAGCTTGCTGGCTCGCTCGACGGTATCGGACACCGCGCCCATATAGCGTTGCCGGCGTTCTTCCGAGAGCCCCGGCTGGCGCAGGAAGTCCACGGATGAGCGAATGATCGTCAGCAGGTTATTGAAATCATGGGCGACGCCGCCAGTGAGTTGGCCGATGGCCTCGAGCTTTTGCGACTGGCGCAACGCGGCTTCGGCCTGGGCGAGGGCGCGGGTGCGTTCTTCGACGCGCTGTTCCAGGGTTGCATTGAGTTCGGTATAGGCCGCCAGGCCCTCACGCACCACAGCATCGGCGCGTACGCGCTCGATATGCGCCCAGGAACGTTCGGTGACTTCGCCCAACAGCGCCAAGTCGTAGGAGGACCAGTGGCGGGGCTGTTTGTCGTGCACGGCCATCAGCGCGGTGAGGCGGCCGTCTTTGATCAACGGCATACAAATGGTCGCCGTTACACCGAGTGCCTGGAAGTTCGCGGCTTCATGGGGCGGCAACTCGAGCAGGTTATTGCCGATCACCAGGGGCTCGCCGGCGCGCAGGCAGGCCACCGCGCGCTCACCGAACGCAGCCAGGCTGTAATGGCCGATGATGCTCGGCGAGCCTTGCGCCGACCAGTCGCCGCGAATGGTAAAGCCGTCTTGATCGTCTTCCATGTCGGCGTAGGCGCAAATCGACACTTGCAGGTGTTCGGCCAGCAGGCGGGTGGTCGACATCATGATTGTTTCGGGGTCGGTGGCCGTGGCGACGCTGTTGCCGATGGCGTCCAGCACGGCCAGGCGCCGGGTGAGGAAGACCGTGGCGGTGGTTTCGGTGACGGTATCGAGCAACCCCACCACCGCGCCTTTTGCATCACGGATCGGGCTGTAGCAAAAGGTGAAATACGCTTGTTCAGGCGTGTCGTCACGCAGGATCAACAGCGGAAAGTTTTCGATATAGGTGGCCTGCCCGGCGAACGCGGTGTCGGCGATAGGGCGGATGTCATCCCATGCCTCGTGCCACACCTCGTTGAACGGACGGCCCAGGGCGTCGGGCTTGTTGCCCAGGATCGGCACGAATGCATCGTTGTGGAGCGTGATCAACTCAGGCCCCCAGACGATGGCTTGGGGAAAGCTGGAGGCGAAGCACAGCGCAACGGTTGTCTTCAACACGTCCGGCCAGTGTTCAACCGGCCCCAGGGGCGTACTGGCCCAATCATGCCGACGAACCCGCTCTGCCATTACGCTGCTGCCTTGCAGCCAATTCATCATTGGGTTCACACCTTGCTCGCTACGCGTTGTTAGGCTTTGAAGAGGTCAGACCGACTAGCAACAGACCGGCCTGACCTGGATCAGTTCAGCGCGATTATCTCCTAGATAGCACTTTGATTTCATTGCTCATTTGGCGGGGCGAGTCGTCGCAGGGCCGGGCCGCCGCCCACCGTTATTGCGCGCCGAACAGCCCCGTCCAGTAGATGCCCGCATCGCTTTTCGGGTCCATTGCATAGGCCGCGCCCAATTCACGAAATTGCGGGTTCATCAGGTTGGCGCAATGGCCGGGGCTGGCGAGCCAACCGTCGAGCACCTTGCGTGGGGTATCGAGGCCGGCGGCGATGTTTTCACCGATGTTTTTTGCGATATACCCGGCCAGCTCGGCGCGGTCGCCGGGGGTACGGCCGTCGTGGTCGAGGTGATCGAAAAAGTTGCCGTTGGCCATGTTGCGGGTATGGCTGTTGGCGGCACCGGCCAGATCGTCGTTCCACGACAGCGGCGTGGTCGCGGTGAACGCCTGGGTGCCGCACTGGCGCGGCTGGGCGCGGGCGGCGTTGATCAGGTCGAGCAGTTTGCGGCCTTCGGTCTGCCAATCGCCCAGGCCGCTGGTCAGCAGCGGGCGGGCGAGCACGATGCGCCAGTCCTGGCCGCTGTTGCTCACGCCGATGTCGACGAATTGCGGGTCGAGTACCACGCGACAGAAGCTTTCACGCACCGCTTTCATGGCGGCCTCGGCATCCCTGGGCCCGGACAGGCTGATGGCCTGCACGTTGACCATGGGGTACGCGGCCCGCGCCAGCGACTGCTGCAAATCGCCGACATTGGTGGCCGGCAGCACCAGCCGTGTATCACTGTTCAGCGGCGGCAACTCCTGGGAACCCTGGTCGCCGCAGCGCTGCACCTGGCTGCGGTACTGGTTGATCTGTTGCACCAACTGACTTTCTTCATTCGCCATCGCGCTGGCGCAGAACACCGTACTGGCGGCCAGCGTCGTAAGACCCATCATCAATGACAGAACGCGCATGGACGTTACCCTTGAGCTTGAAAGTGCCCATGATGCGCGATCCAGGTGCGTGCATGCACCCGTTGGTCCGAACTTTTTTTGTTCAATGCTTGAGTGCCGGCGGTTGAGGGCCGAGGCTTCACGGCGTGCAACAGGTACAATCGCCACTGCCTTGACGTGAAACCCCAGGAATTTGCATGTTCAGCCTTACCCGCTACACCACGCCGTGCCCCGAATCGGTCAACAGCCAGATCCTGCAGCTGGTGGTCGACAACCTCACCGACATCAGCAGCGTGGCACTGGCGCCCAGCAACCTGCTCTACAACATTTACCAGTACGCCATCGGGTTTGAGGTGCACCTGTACCTGGAGGCGCTGGATGGATCGAAGGGCATCAGCGTTGAGCTGGTCGTGGCGATGCAGGAGGAGACCGTCATTGGGTTTTGCCTGTACCTCCCGGTGAAGCACGACCCTCAGGCCTGTGGCGTGGCCTTTATGGCCGTGCACTCGGGGTTCAGGCGCCAAGGCGTGGCCCGGGCCATGCTGGGTGACGTGTTGGCACGCTATCCCCATGGGGAGCTGGCGTGCTCGGTGGAGAAGGTTGCCGCATTCGAAGCGATGGGCTTCCAGGTGCGCGGCGCGCGTGGCACCCAAGTGCTGATGAATACGCGGGACTACGGCACCGATGGGTTGATGGGCGTGCTCGACGTGGCGGCTATCTACAGCTCACTGGAAGTGCGGCAGATCCATACCTACCTGCTGCAAAAGCACGGGAAGCGCGCGATGGTGGACGCGGAAAAGCAGCGCGACCGGCACCTGGATCAATTGACGCGCAAGGTGCAGCGGTTTGTAGACGAACGCTTGGGTTGAGAACCGGTGACAGTGTGGGAGGGGGCTTGCTCCCGATGGCAGTGTGTCAGTCACCTATCAATCGACTAAACCACCGCTATCGGGAGCAAGCCCCCTCCCACATTGATCTGCTTTTAGTTGACGACCGTCGCGGTCTCAGGCGGCGCCGCGCTTGACCATCGCCAGGATGGTCGCCAGCAGTTCCTGTTGCGCTTCTTCGCGGCTGATTTCCGCGCTGGCTGCGGCATGGGACAAGGCTTCGGCCGCGCCCAGCATGGCGCGCAGGCCTGCTTGGGAAAGCGTGCCACCCGGCGCGAAGGGCGCCAGGGCATCGCGGCATTTATCGAGAAAGATGGCCTCGTACTTGCGCTTGAGCGCCTCCAGCTCCGGCGAGCCACTGAGCGCCGCCGTCACCCCTGGAATCTCGCGACCCTGCAGCAACACGCAATCCACATAGGACGAGGCAATCACCCACGCACGCGCTCCAAGCGTCGCGCTGCTGGCTTCGATGGCGTCGACAAACACTTGGTTCTGACGCCCATCGAAATCTTCATACAGAGCGGCCAACAGGCCAGAGCGCGTGACGAAATGGTCGTACACCACCGGTTTGGTCACTCCGGCCAACTCGGCCAGGCGCCCCAGGGTCAGGGCGTCGGTGCCTTCCTCGCGCACCAGTTGCCAGGCGGTTTCCAATAACTGTTGCAGGCGTTCTTCGCGGGAAAGACGCCGACGCGGGGCAGGGGATTGTTCGCTTGACATGCTTATATACCAAAAGTAACTTAAACGGAGTAACTTACTAAAAGTAGCTTAAGCCTAAAAGGAGTCAATGTCATGCATGCACTCATCGTTGTGGCTCATCACGACAGCCAATCCCTTACCCATAGCGTGGCCGCGCAGGTGGGTGGCGGTTTGAGCGCCTCCGGGCACACCTTTGAAATCGCCGACCTGGCGGCCGAAGGTTTCGACCCGCGCTACACCGCCGCCGACCACCGGGTACACCGCAGCCGCGCCACGCCGCCAGCGGATGTCCTCGCCGAACAGGCCCGCATCGAGCGCGCCGACGCGTTGGTCGTGGTGTTCCCGATCTACTGGTGGTCCATGCCGGCGTTGCTCAAGGGCTGGATCGACCGTGTCTTCGTCAACGGCTGGGCGATCGATTACGGCCCCGATACACCGGTGACCAAGAAGTTGCGGCACTTGCAGGTGCACCTGCTGGCCCTGGGGGCTGCCGATCCCGATGCCTTCGACCGGCACGGTTATGCCCAGGCCATGCGCACGCAGATCGATTACGGGATCTTCGACTACTGCGGAGCGCAGGTGCTGACCTCGCAGTTGCTGCTGGAGTCGGAAAGCGACAGTGCCCAGGCGCATCTGCGCAAGGCCAGGGAGACAGGGCAGACGCTGTTTGTGCGCGAGACGGTAGCGGGGTGATTCAAGCGTCGCGAAACAGGTCGTGGGCGTCCAGCAAGCGGTAGGCAATCTCGGGCTGCTTCTCCAGGCCGCGACGGATCGCCGCCGGAATCGATTGGCGGGTCTTGCGACACAGGCCGGGCAGCTCGTCGATGACGATCTGGATCCCGCGCATGCTCTTGACCTCGGTGTGGCCCGGCGCGATATGCAGGCGGATGCCCAACTGTTCGAACATCCGCTGCTGCAGATGCTCAAGGTCCTGCAGGCTCTTGAGGTTCTCCAGGCGCTCGAGCAGGCGTTTTTCTTCCTGGCGTGTCAGGTTGAGAATGCGCAGGTCGGGCTCGGGCGCCTCCAGCAAACGTTCGCGCTCGCAGTCACAGACGCCGGGCGGGCAGGGCTGGCGAATGGTCATGTGCGTGCCCTCCCTGAACCTGCGCTTTTGTCTTAGTAGCTGAGCGTTACGCCAAGGCTGCCCAGGGCTTTCCAGTACCCAGGGTAAGTCTTGGCCACGCAGTCCGGGTCCTGGATGCGAATGCCCGCGACTTTCAGCCCGGCCAGGGCAAAGCACATGGCGATGCGGTGGTCGGCGTGGGTATCGATCGAGGCGTTGCAGGACGTGCCTGCCAGGGCCGGGTCAGCCGCAACCAGCAGATCGTCGCCCTCGATGGTCGCCAGGCCCGGACGGATTGCGTTGAGGCCGTCGTGCAGCGCCTGCACGCGGTCACATTCCTTGACGCGCAGGTTGGCCAGTTCCGTGAAACGCACCGGCGTATTGTTGAACGCGGCAAGCACCGCCAGGGTCGGGATGGCGTCCTGCATTTGCGAGCCCACCACCGTGGCCTGCATGTGCGGGAACTGGGCGATCACCGCCTGGGCCTTGGCGTCCGGCTGGGTGAACGCCTCGGCGGCGACACCGATGTCGATACGGCCGCCGGTCAACACCTCTGCGGCCCACAGGTAGGTGGCTGCGGAGGCGTCGGGTTCGATCAGGTAATCATGGGCGGTGTAGCCGGTCGGGGCCACGCGCCAGGTGGTGTCGTCGACGGCTTCCACCTGGGCGCCGAAGGCACGCATGCAGTCCAGCGTCAGGTCCACATAGCCACGGGCGCCGATGTCCTTGCCGGTCAGGGCGACTTCAATCGGCGCTTCGCCGCATGCCGCGAGCATCAGCAGCGCCGAGACATACTGGCTGGACAGCCCGCCATCGATCTCGAAACGCTTGGCCTGGACCTTGCCCACGCCGTGCACGGTCACCGGTGGGCAGCCGGTCGGGCTGTCGACCTGGATGCC
This sequence comes from Pseudomonas sp. R11-23-07, assembly GCF_003852295.1. Classification (NCBI taxonomy): domain Bacteria; kingdom Pseudomonadati; phylum Pseudomonadota; class Gammaproteobacteria; order Pseudomonadales; family Pseudomonadaceae; genus Pseudomonas; species Pseudomonas sp. R11-23-07. Next base: position 3,129,739 of record NZ_CP027761.1, on the reverse strand, counting down.
ATTCTGGCCGAGGGTGGCGAGCAGCGGCCCGATCGGGCGCTTTTGCATGTACGCGTCGCCGTCCAGCACCACGGTGCCGTGCACGGTTGCCACGGCAGCGGTGAGAAAGCGCATGGCGGTGCCGGCATTGCCGAGGAACAGCGGTTGTGGCGGCAAGTGCAGTTTGCCCTGGCCGGTGACCACGAACGTGGTGTCGTCCGGCTCGTCGATGGTCACGCCCATCTGCCGCAGGGCCACCGACATGTGACGGGTGTCGTCGCTCTTCAGGGCGCCGCTCAAGCGGCTGGTGCCCTTGGCCAGGGCCGCCAGCAGCAGGGCGCGGTTGGTAATGGATTTGGAGCCGGGGGGCGCGACCTTGCCATTGAGAGGAAAGTTGGGCGGGGTAACGGTCACGGTTTTCTGCGAACTCAAGGGACAAGGCTCCTGATCAAGGCGAGGTGGCATGGAGTGGCCGACGGGGCGGACCCGAATAATCGGCCAAAGGTGCGGTGCTTGTCGAGATTTAGCGCTTGCTCAGCCAGTAATCGTGCAGCGCCCGCGCCGCCGGTTCGATTTCGCTGACCCGCTGCTGATGGGCCTGCACATCCAGGTCCGCCGGCAATTCGAAATTATCCTGCTCGGCGCACCAGGAGATTTTCTCGAACTGAGTGGCCAGTTCGGCGGGCAGCGGCGGCCAGTTGCCGATGGCCGCGCCACGGATATAGCCGAAGCACCATTCTTCGGCGAGGGTCACGGACTGGCCGTGGTGCTCTTTTTCATCGAACAGCGCCTTGAACGCCTTGGAATTGCCAGCCAGTTGCGCCGCCAGCGTATTGAAGTGGCGTACACACAGGTCCAGGACCTGCCCGGCCTCTTCGGGGCTTTCCCAGTCCGGGTTCTGCCCGCCCCAGATGGCCGGAAACCACTCGGCGATATCCACCTGCGTCGGGCTCGATACCAGCGCGGTGAAGTAGCCGTCGAGTTCGGCGACGTTGAGCACCGAATGGTCGTCGCCGTACTTGAGCAGGGTTTCTTCGATCTGGTCGAACTCGGCGGGGGTGAGCGGCTGGGCGTGCATGGGGCATATCCTTCAAACGTCGAACGCCGCAGTGGGGCGGCTTAAAGCGCCAAGGATGGCGCCTGGCAAGGTTTTTAGCCAGTCCCGCTTTTGGCCGATGCGCCGTTGCCTGCCCTTGTTATAGTTCGGGCCTTATCACTCGCCAGTCAGGGATCACGGCCATGTCCGAATACCAAGCGTTCGTTGTGGAACTCAGCGGCAACGTTGCCCATGTGCAGATCAATCGCCCGGAAAAGATCAACGCGATGAACGCGGCGTTCTGGAGCGAAATCATCGAGATCTTCCAATGGGTCGACGACACCGATGCCGTGCGCGCCGTGGTGCTCAGCGGTGCCGGCAAGCATTTTTCTTCCGGCATCGACCTGATGCTGCTGGCCTCGGTGGCCAATGAGTTGGGCAAGGATGTGGGCCGCAATGCGCGTCTGCTGCGGCGCAAGATCCTCGGGCTGCAAGCCTCGTTCAATGCGGTCGACAACTGCCGCAAGCCGGTACTGGCCGCGATCCACGGCTACTGCATCGGCGGCGCCATTGACCTGATCAGCGCCTGCGACATGCGCTACGCCGCCGAGGACGCGCAGTTCTCGATCAAGGAAATCGACATGGGCATGGCCGCCGACGTCGGCACCTTGCAACGCCTGCCCCGCATCGTCGGCGACGGTATGTTGCGCGAACTGGCCTACACCGGTCGTCAGTTCGGTGCCGAGGAAGCGCGCAGCATCGGCCTGGTCAACCGCGTGTTTGCCGACCAGCAAAGCCTGTTGGCCGGCGTCATGGCCATTGCCGATGAAATCGCCACCAAGTCGCCGATTGCCGTGGCCGGCACCAAGGCGATGATCAGCTATATGCGCGACCACACCCTCAACGACGGCCTGGAATACATTGCCACCTGGAACTCGGCTATGTTGCAATCCAACGACCTGCGCGTAGCCATCGCGGCCCATATGAGCAAGCAGGCACCCGAATTCTTGGATTGATCGATATGACCCCAGGCTGGATTACCACAACGCTGTTGGACAATGACGCTGCCGGCGGCTGGGCCGTCGCCCGCAGCCGCGACGGCTTTTTGCAGGATGCCAATGGGCCTCTGTTCCCTCGGGAATGGCTCAAGCGCCAGGACCTGTCGGTGTTTGCCGAACACGGCATCGGCCACCTCGATGGCGAGCCGGTGTACCTGCTGGAACTCGACAGCGCTGGCGAAGTACCGGGTTGCAGCTGGCAAGGCCTGCGCGGCTTTATGCTGCAAGGCGATCACACCCTGTACAAAGTGCTGGGCTATGCCGCGCAGATCGGCACCTGGGCGCGCGAGCATCGGTTCTGCGGCAGTTGCGGCCAGGCCATGGTCCAGGTGCCACGGGAGCGGGCGATGTACTGCCAACCCTGCGACCTGCGCAGCTATCCGCGAATTTCGCCGAGCATGATCGTGCTGGTGACCCGTGGCGATGAGGTTCTGCTGGCGCGTTCGCCACGCTTTGTCACCGGGGTCTACAGCACCCTGGCCGGCTTTGCCGAGCCGGGTGAGTCGGCCGAAGACTGCCTGATCCGCGAAGTGCGCGAAGAAGTGCAGCTCGAGGTAAAGAACCTGCAGTACATGGGCAGCCAGTGCTGGCCGTTCCCGCATTCGATGATGCTGGGTTTCCATGCCGAGTATGCCGGTGGCGATATTGTGCCCCAGGCCGACGAGATCGAAGACGCGCAGTGGTTCAACATCCACGACCTGCCGCCGCTGCCGGCGTCACGCTCGATTGCGCGTTACCTGATCGACCTGTATGTGGCCCGTCGCTTAGGCCACGCTGAACCAGTGCTGCCAGGCTAGGCGCACCGTCAGGCCGAGCACCACGGTGATAAATACCGGGCGAATGAACTTGGCGCCGCCGCTGATTGCGCTGCGCGCGCCAAAGAACGCGCCGCCCATTACCGAGACGCCCATCGCCAGGCCGACCACCCAGTCCACCGAGCCGTTGATGATAAACACCGTCAGCGCCGCCGCATTGCTGACGAAGTTCATGCTGCGCGCCACGCCGCTGGCCTTCACCAGGTCGATCGGGTGCAGCAGCATGGTGCTCACGGTCCAGAACGCACCGGTCCCGGGCCCGGCCACGCCGTCGTAGAAGCCCAGGCCGAAGCCCTGGGTGGCCTGCCATTTCTTCTTGATCGGCGCCTCGGCGTCCAGCGGTGCCTTGGGCGTGCCGCCGAACAGCAGGTACACCCCGCAGGCGAACACGATCACCGGCAGCATCTTGTTCAGGGTCTCGGCGGGCAAATAGTGCGCGACCACAGCGCCGGTCAGCGCGCCGATCAAGGTGCCGACGATGGCATGCACCCACTGGCGCGGGTGGAACAGCTTGCGGCGGTAGAAGGTGAAGCTGGCGGTGGCCGAGCCAAAGGTGGAACTGAGTTTATTGGTGCCCAGCACCAGATGCGGCGGCATGCCAGCGGTCAACAGGGCAGGGGTGGTAAGCAAGCCACCTCCGCCAGCGATGGCGTCGATGAAGCCGGCGATAAAAGCCACGACGGCGAGAATGGCGAGGGTGGTCAGGTCAACGCTGAGTTCGAAGGGCATGGGCAGGGCTTATTGTTGGGTGGGCACGCAGGCCCGCCATCTTACCTGCCGGATGTGCGCAGATCCAAATGAGTGAGCAGAACCCAATGTGGGAGGGGGCTTGCTCCCGATAGCGGTGGGTCAGCGAGCTTGAGTGCTACTGACACACCGTCATCGGGGGCAAGCCCCCTCCCACATTTTTAACAGTGTTCGCTTGGGTTATTTGTGGGTGCCCATCCACTCCAGCGCGGTGCGCCAGATGCAAATGCCCAGGAAGTACGCCGACATCAGCGACCATAACCCGAACGTCCACGGGTTGGTGTTCGGATAATCCACCACCATCAGGAAGCTGCACAGCAGCCAGATTGTGGTTACCGCGATATTGATCGGCATGAACCGCTTGACCCGGAACGGGTGCAGGAACTTCATCGGCGTCACGGTCAGCAGCGCCAGGCCGATTACGGTGAGCAAGGTGATCCAGGCGTCGGGCTGGATGATGTACACACACAAGGCCACCACGTTCCATGCCGCCGGGAAGCCGACGAAATAGTTGTCCTTGCTCTTCATGTTGACGTTGCAGAAGCAGAACAGCGACGACACCAGGATCACCGACACCGCAAACAGGTGGGTGAAGTCCGGCAGGTCGATATAGCGGTAGATAAACAGCGCGGGGATGAATACGTAGGTGAGGTAATCGATCACCAGGTCCAATACCGAGCCGTCAAAGCTGGGCAATACCGTGCTGACGTTGACCCGTCGCGCCAGGGAGCCGTCGACGCCATCCACCACCAGTGCCAGGCCCAGCCACAGCAAGCAGGCCTTGGGGGAATTTTCCAGCAGCGCCAGGGTGGCCAGGAATGCCAGTACCACACCGGTGGCGGTAAAGCCGTGGGCGCCCCAGGCTTTGATTCTGGCTACATGCAGGGTCGATATCACGGGCGGTTCTCCAAAGGGTCAAACGGGGCAGCCGACAGCGTAACGCTGTCGAGTCTGGCCGGGGAATGCAGGTATCGACCGGGAAGGCAGGGATAAGGTTCACCGCCCGGCGTATGCCTTAGCGTAGCAAGCGTAGGACTTTTCGGCATCAGCCTTGGCGAAACACCAGGGCCTTCAACCCGCTTTGCGGGTCGATATCCGGGAATTCCGGTGGGTTTGCCAGGCGTTCTACAAAGCGCAGGCCCGGTGCCTCGCGGGTGACGCCGTCGATCAGGAAGTCCTCGCCAAAGGCCGGATCGTTCATGCACGCCAGCACCGTGCCCTGGGCCGTGAGCAAATCCGGCAGGCGGCGCAGTACGCGCTGGTAATCCTTGGTCAACAGAAAGCTGCCCTTCTGAAAGGAGGGCGGGTCGATGATCACCAGGTCATAGGGACCGCTGCTGGTGACTTTGGCCCAAGACTTGAACAGGTCGTGGCCCAGAAAGCTTACCTTGCTCAGGTCGTGGCCATTCAGGCGATGGTTGTCGCGGCCACGGCTCAGGGCGCCACGGGCCATGTCCAGGTTCACCACATGGTCGGCGCCGCCTTCGATAGCGGCCACGGAGAATCCGCAGGTGTAGGCGAACAGATTAAGCACGCGCTGGCCCCTGGCCTGCTCGCGCACCCAGTTGCGCCCGTAACGCATGTCGAGGAACAGGCCGCTGTTCTGCTTTTTACCCAGGTCGATCAGGTAACGCAGGCCGCCTTCGGTGATGGTCAGCTCATCGATTGCCTCGCCCACCAGCCACTCGGTGGTGCTTTGCGGCAGGTAGCGGTGTTGCAGCGCTACGGTATGGGCGCCGAAGCCGGCCCAGTCGACCTGCAACAACTGCTGCTTCAAGGCCTGCAGATGCTCGGTTTCCTTGAACAGCGCTACCAGCACCACACCTTGCAGCCAGTCCACCGTCACCTGCTCAAGGCCCGGCCAGCAGCGGCCACGGCCGTGAAACAGGCGCCGGGTTTCAGCCGGAGCGCTGGCCAGGGCGGTGAGCAGATGGGCGTGCAGGGTAGCGAGTGCGTCTGGGGTCATCGTTGAGCGTCAGTCGTTGAGCGGGCGGCATTTTAAACACAATTGCGCGTCAGAGCGTGGCGATCAGGGCTGGACCAAAGGAATCGCGCAGAAAAACCGGCGCGATATAGCGCTCGTAATGCGCCTCGGACAGCAGGAAAAACTCCCGGTCAATCGCATCGCGCAGGTCCGTGAGGCTACGTTCACGAAACTCCGGCAGCAACGCCAACCCATAGGCGTCCAGCTTCGACATCACCCGCGCACCCCGCGCAATCAGCTGGTATGCCCAGCAATACGGCGACTGTTGCGGCATGAAGCGAATCTTGCGGTCTTCCAGTTGTTGGCGCAGACGCTGCGGGTCGACCACTTCCAGCTTGCTGGCCATGACCTGCACCAGCAACTGCTCGAGGCGCAGCCACACCGCGTGTTTTTCCTCGGCGTTATAGCCGTTCCACTGGATCACTTCGTGGTGGTAACGCTTGCAGCCCCGGCAGACCAGGTCACCGTAGACGGTGGAACACAGGCCTACACAGGGCGTCTTGATGGTTTGGTTGGGCATAAAGGGCAATTTCGTTTCCAAGGTGGGAGGGGGCTTGCTCCCGATAGCAGTGGTTCAGTTAAAGCAGCTGTGACTGATACACCGCTATCGGGAGCAAGCCCCCTCCCACATGTTGGATCTGTGCTGTTAAATCAATCCCAGCTCAACGCGCCGCCGGTCTGATACTCGATCACACGGGTCTCAAAGAAATTCTTCTCTTTCTTCAAGTCCATGATCTCGCTCATCCACGGGAACGGGTTAGTCGTGCCTGGATACTCTTCCTTCAACCCAATCTGCGACAACCGACGATTCGCGATGAACTTCAGATAGTCCTCCATCATCGCCGCATTCATCCCCAGCACCCCACGTGGCATGGTATCGCGCGCATATTCGATCTCCAGCTGGGTCCCTTGCAGGATCATCTGGGTCGCTTCTTCCTTCATCTCGGCATCCCACAGGTGCGGGTTTTCGATTTTGATCTGGTTGATCACATCGATACCGAAGTTCAGGTGCATCGACTCATCGCGCAGGATGTACTGGAACTGCTCGGCCACGCCGGTCATTTTGTTGCGGCGGCCCATGGAGAGGATCTGGGTGAAGCCGCAATAGAAGAAGATGCCTTCCAGCACGCAGTAGTAGGCGACCAGGTTGCGCAGCAGTTCCTTGTCGGTGTCGACGGTGCCGGTTTCGAACTTCGGATCGGAGATCGAGCGGGTGTACTTCAGGCCCCAAGCGGCCTTTTTGGCGACCGATGGAATCTCGTGGTACATGTTGAAGATCTCGCCTTCATCCATGGCCAGCGATTCGATGCAGTACTGGTAAGCGTGAGTGTGGATCGCTTCTTCGAAGGCCTGGCGCAGGATGTACTGGCGGCACTCCGGGTTGGTGATCAGGCGGTACACGGCCAGCACCAGGTTGTTGGCGACCAACGAATCCGCCGTGGAGAAGAAGCCCAGGTTGCGCATGACGATGCGGCGTTCGTCGTCGGTCAGGCCTTCGGGGTCTTTCCACAGGGCGATGTCGGCGGTCATGTTGACCTCTTGCGGCATCCAGTGGTTGGCGCAGCCGTCGAGGTATTTCTGCCAGGCCCAGTCGTACTTGAAGGGCACGAGTTGGTTGAGGTCGGCGCGGCAGTTGATCATGCGCTTTTCGTCAACGGCGACGCGGGCGGAGGCGCCTTCGAGTTCGGCGAGGCCTTCGGCGACGTCGAGTTTGTCCAGGGCTGCCTTGGCGCGCACGATGGCCGCGGAGTCATTGGCGGTGACGGCGCGGGCTTCGATGGCGGCGGCAGCGCCGGCACCGTCAAGGCGGTCCATGTTGGCTTCGGTGGCGTGGCCGGCGTTGGCGCCTTTGATCACGGGGGCAACGCTGTCTTCGCTGTCGACTTCATCCCAACTCAGCATCGAAATACTCCTTCCTGATCTGTTTTGACGGTGCGTGGAACCGTCCAAAAAATATGCGGTTTGCAGGCTTCAAGGCATTGAAATACGGCGCATAGTGTGGTCGGAAATTACCGAGGCTGCACACTATATAGTGGTCCGTTCTGTTTGTGGGCACACTATATGGTGTGTGGCGGCGATGGTCAACGCGCAAGTCGGAGCCTGGGCGTTGACCGCTGGAAGGGAAAACTCAGATGACGTGGGCGTGTTGCAGCTCGGTCAGGCACAGCGCCTTGAGCCGAGCCAGCGACGGATCGCGCCGGTCTCGCGGGTGCGGCAAATCCACCGTCAGCACCTGGCGAATGCTGCTGGGCCGAATGCCCATCACCAATACCCGGTCGCTGAGGTACAGCGCCTCGTCCACATCATGGGTCACCAGCAGCAAGGCGATGGCATGGTGTTCGGCCAGTTGCAGCAGCAGGTCCTGCAGCTTCATGCGCGTGAACGCATCCACGGCGCTGAACGGTTCATCCAGCAGCAACACCTGCGGCCGTGAATACAGGCCCCGTGCGATCGCGACCCGTTGCGCCATGCCGCCGGACAACGCCTTAGGCAGCGCCTGGGCAAAACCCGTGAGGCCGACTTCTTCGATCAACTGCGTGACCCAGGCCTTGTCGTAGTGATTGTCCGCGCTGAATCCGATGTTTTGCTCCACCGTAAGCCAGGGCATCAATCGTGGTTCCTGGAACACGAAGGCCACCTCGCCGTTGGGGCTGCGCAGTTCGCCCTGGTAGTCGTTGTCCAGTCCCGCGACAATGCGCAACAAGGTGCTTTTGCCGCACCCGCTGGGCCCCAGCAGGCTCACGGCTTCGCGCGGTTGCAGGGCCAGGCGCACATTGTTCAAGACGGCGGCGCTGTCGAAGCTTTTGCGCACAACGTGAATGTCCAGCAGCGGTTGCACACTCATTGTCCGGCTCCCTGGAAGGTGTCGCGCCAGGCCAGGCAGCGCTTTTCCAGGGCCGCGAGCAGGCCATCGCTGACCTTGCCGAGCAGCGCCAGCACGATGATCGCCGCCAGCACGATATCCGGCCGCGAGGTTTCCCGCCCATCGCTGAGCAGGTAACCCAGCCCTTTGGTGGCCGCGATCAACTCGGCCGCCACCAGAAACATCCAGGCCAGGCTCAGGCCGCTGCGCAAGCCGGTAAACAGGCCGGGCAGGGCCGCCGGTAAGAGGATGCGACGTACCAGGCGGCGCCGATTGAACCCATACATTTGCCCGACTTCCACCAGCTTGCGATCGATATCGCGGATGGCCGCAACGCCATTGAGGTACACCGGGAAGAACGCGCCAATCGCGATCAGCACGATCTTGGAGGTCTCGTCGATGCCCAGCCACAGCAGCAGCAATGGCACCCAGGCCAGGCTCGGGATCGAGCGCAACCCGGCGAAGGTCGGCTCCAGATAGGCCTCGGCTTCGCGGCTCAAGCCCACCCAGGCGGCGAATACCAAGGCCAGGCTCGCACCAATGGCAAAACCCAGCAGTACCCGCACCAGGCTGGCGCTGATGTGTTTCCACAGGGAGCCTTCGGCGAGGTCCGCCAGGGTCATGGCGATCTCGCTGGGCGCCGGCATCTGGTACGACGGCAGCCAGCCCACGCGCACCACCGCCTCCAGCACCAGCAGAATCAGTACTGGCAACACCAGGCCCTTGAGCCGTTGCGGCCAGGCGCTACGCTTGATCTGCCGTGGCGGGGCGAGTGGCAGGGCTTGGGTTTTGCTGGTCATCACGCGCTCCTTAGCGGCCGAACGAGGTGTCGAGCAACTGGTCGATCACCTGGTCCACGTTCACCCCTTTGCGCACCAGCTCTTCGGACACCAGGATCGGCGCGGCGGCCTTGGAGGCGAGCACATCCTTGCTGCTCAAGAACGGCGTGCTCAGGTCGGTACGCGACAGCTGCAGCTTGGCCACTTCCAACGGCAGGCCGGATTCATCGGCGAGCAGCTTGGCGAACTCATCCGGGTACTTTATCGCCCAGTCCCGGGCTTTTTCATAGGCGCCCAGTACCGTGATGATGGTCTGCGGATGCGCCTTGGCGAACTGCTCGGTGACGCTGACCACGCCGTAGCTGTTGAAGTCCTTGTTGCGATACAGCAGGCGCGAACCGGCCTGGATCTGGCTGGCGGCCATATGCGGGTCGAGGCCGGCCCAGGCGTCAACGTCACCTTTTTCCAGGGCGGTGCGGCCGTCCGGATGCTGCAGGTGCACCAGTTCCACATCGTCCTTGTTCAGCCCGGCCTGTTGCAGGCTGCGCAGGGTGAACAGGTAGGGGTCGGTGCCTTTGGTAGCGGCGATTTTCTTGCCCTTGAGGTCGGTGACGCTGTTGAAGGGCGAATCTTTGCGCACCACCAGGGCCGTCCACTCGGCGCGGCTGTACACATACACCGATTTGATCGGGCTGCCGTTGGCCCGGCTCAGCACCGCGGACAAACTGGCGGAAGAGGCGAAATCCACGCCGCCGCTGTTGAGGTATTCCAGCGAACGGTTACTGCCCTGGCTCAATACCCAGCCTACCTTGGAATTCGGCAAGGCTTGTTCAAGCCAACCAAAATGCTTGAGCACCAGGCTGACGGGCGAGTAGTAGGCGTAGTCGAGATTGACTTTTGCGGGATCGGTGTCGGCGGCCTGGGCCAGCGGTTGCAGGCACAAGGCGAGGGCGCATGCGCCAAGTAAGCGTTGGGCGAAGGGTTTCATGGAACGGCTCCGGGCACGTGGGCGTTTAGAGAGGTTTTCTTATATTCAGAAAATTAGTTCGCATGTTCCATCATGCTTTTCAGGAATATGCAGTCTCTGTGCCATCTGTGTTGTCCCGTGTTTGCGCGTGTGTGCCGAGTGGAGGCTGTGGCGGATGCAGGCAGATTGTTGAAGTGCTGTTGGCTGGGCAAGGGTTTGTATATATCCATTTCGAATAAATAAAGAGTTATATATTCCTTTTATTGTTCTTTCTGAAAGCGCATTTTGAGTGCCTGCGCATTCGTGCGGATTGACTCAACAGCCAAAAGGAAAGCCGACATGACCATTAAAGCGATCAATGTGCGCAACCAGTTTAAGGGCGTGATCAAGGAAATTCTGCTGGGTGAAGTGGTGTCGGAGATCGACGTGCAAACCGCGTCCGGCATCGTCACTTCGGTGATCACCACCCGCTCGGTGCGTGACCTGGAGTTGAAGGTGGGCAGTGAAGTGATTGCCTTTGTGAAATCCACCGAAGTGTCCATCGCCAAGCTTTAAAAAGCCTCAGGCGGGCGCTTTCAGTCGACGCGATCAAACACGCTGGCGACGTCTTCGTGACTGAGTACCCCTTTACCGGGTCCGTCGAGCAATTTGAAGGTGCCATCGGCATTGATTGTGATGCCGGCGGAACTGGCCAGAGTCACTGCCGCGCCTGAGCGGCCGCTGAGCAGGTCCCGTAGCGGCTGCTCGCCGTGCAGGGTTTGCCCGATGGTCGTTGCCATGCCTTGCAGGGAACTTGAATTCACCCCGGCTACCAGGATCACATGACTGTTCTTGTCCAGCGATGCCTGCAATCTGTGCATCAATGCTCGAGTATCGCTATTTCCCGGATTCAGGCCCAGTTCCAGATTGCTGCCGGTAAGATGCATCAAGGTGCGATTCTGGTAGGTGGATCCGTTCCAGCCGGTGAGCACTGCCAGCGCCGAGCAGTCCGACAACCCGCGGGTAGCGAGCGGGTCGTGGCCTCCATTCAAAGAGACTGACCGGCCCATTTCAACCTCCACAGTCTTGATGTCTGAACGCGTGCTGGGCGGGTTAGCCAGAGGATGTTTCAGCCCCACAAAGCGCATCAATTGATGCGATGCGGTGGAGGCAGCGGCCTTTAGAGCCGAGCCCGTTGGTGCAGGTTCGCGTGGTGACGGGTTCGGCTTGAATGATTCTGTGAATTGCACAGGGCCGTTGGTTGCAGGGCGTGTCGACAGCATAGGGCGCAAAGCTCCGGGAAAGGTTCAGCCGCACAAGGGGATTCCCTTGAGTGCTGAAAAAGCCTTTCGCGGTTCCAGCCCATTCAGCGGTTTTTCAGGCTGCGTTCCATGCGCTGCAGGCCTTCTTCCAGCATCGACCGTGGGCAGCCGAAGTTCAGGCGCACGAACTGCTGGCTGTCATCGCCGAACTCAATGCCGGCGCTCAACCCGACCTTGGCCTGTTCCAGGAAGAACTGCTGCGGGTCTCCCAGGCCCAGGGCGCTGCAATCGAGCCAGGCCAGGAATGTGCCTTGTGGCGCATGCATTACCACGCCGGGCAGGCGGGTGTGCACGGCATCGAGCAGGTAGTCACGGTTGGCTTGCAGGTAGTGCTTCAGCGCGTCGAGCCAGGCGCCGCATTGGCTGTAGGCGGCGCGGGTAGCTTCCAGGCCCAGGGGGCTGACGCTGTCGACCATGCCGCAACGGGCCTGGTTGAAACGCTCGCGGATCTCGGCATTCTGCACCACGGCGAAACAGGTCTTCAGGCCGGCCACGTTATAGGCCTTGCTCGCCGACATCAGGGTGATGGTGCGCTGGGCAATCTCTTCGCTGAGGCTGGCAATCGGGATATGCCGACGGCCGTCAAAGCACAGTTCGGCATGGATTTCATCGGAGATGATCAGCGCACCGCTTTCCAGGCAGGCGTTGGCCACGGCCAGCAGTTCTGCATGGGGAAAGACTTTGCCGATGGGGTTGTGCGGGTTGCTCAACAGCAGCGCACCGGCGCCGCTCAGTGCCTGGCGCAGCGCCGGCAGGGGCGTGCGGTATTCGCCCTCGATCCACTCGAACGGGAGTTCAATGCGCGGCAAATTCCAGTGAGCGGGCGCCAGGCGAATCGGCCGGTAGTTGGGGGTTTGCAGCACCACCGGCTGGCCTGGCTGGACAAACGCGTGCAAGGCCATATTGAAACCCGGCTCGACGCCCGGCAGGAACAGCAGTTCATCCGGTTGCACGCGCCAGGCGTACTTGGCCCACAGGTCGGCGATGATCGCCTCGCGCACATCCGGGCCGGCGACGCTGTAGCCGAGCACCTGCTGGTCGAGGCGCGCATGCAATGCCTGAAGGATGGCAGGTGGGGCGGCGATGTCCATGTCGGCGATCCACATCGGCAAGACGTCTTGCGGGTAGCGGTTCCACTTGGTGCTGCCGGTGCCGAGACGTGGGTGGATCGTGTCGAAATCAAAGCTCATGGAGGGGCTCGTATGAGGCGGCGAATAAAGAGTGGCGCTGATTCTAGCGCCATTAGATTTATAGGCCAGTGCTGATTGTTTCAGGTAGCCGTTCCATGACCGACAGCTTCTGTAACAAAAACGCCATCGCGCTGGGGATTGAATAAGGGAAGGGCTATTTTGGTGCATCTCAATAAATAGAGTAGCCATGGATGAAATACCAACCCTTCAGCCGCACCTTGATTGCCACTGCCCTGGTGTTGACGGTCAGTGGCGTGCACGCCGCTTCCCAGGCCCCGGTGGCCGGTGAAAATGGCATGGTGGTCACCGCCCAGCATCTGGCCACTCAGGTCGGCGTGGAGGTGCTCAAAGCCGGCGGAAATGCGGTGGATGCGGCGGTGGCCGTGGGCTACGCGCTGGCGGTGGTGTACCCGGCGGCGGGCAACCTGGGCGGCGGCGGTTTCATGACCGTGCAGCTGGCGGACGGGCGCAAGACCTTCCTCGACTTTCGCGAAAAAGCCCCGCTGGCGGCCACGGCCGATATGTACCTGGACAAAGACGGCAATGTCGTCGAAGGCCTGAGCGCCAAGGGCCACCTGGCCGTCGGTGTACCTGGCACTGTCTCGGGCATGGAGTTGGCGCTGAGCAAGTACGGCACCCTCAAGCGCGCCCAGGTGATCGCGCCGGCGATCAAACTGGCGGAGAACGGCTTTACCCTGGAGCAGGGCGATGTCGACCTGCTGCACACCGCCACTGGCGAATTCGAGAAAGACCAGGACCTGCGCGGGATCTTCCTGCATAACGGCCAACCGATGCAGGTCGGTCAAAAACTGGTGCAGAAGGACCTGGCCAGGACCCTCAGGGAAATTTCCGCCAAGGGCAACGATGGCTTCTACAAAGGCTGGGTCGCCAAGGCAGTGGTGGATTCCAGCCAGGCCGGCAAGGGCCTGATCACCCAGGCTGACCTGGACACCTACAAGACCCGCGAACTGGCGCCTATCGAGTGCGATTATCGTGGCTACCATGTGGTCTCGGCGCCGCCGCCAAGCTCCGGCGGCGTGGTGATCTGCCAGATCATGAACATCCTCGAAGGCTACCCGATGGCAGACCTGGGGTACCACTCGGCCCAGGGCTTGCACTACCAGATCGAAGCGATGCGCCACGCCTATGTAGACCGCAACAGCTACCTCGGCGACCCGGATTTCGTGAAGAACCCGATCGCCCATCTGCTGGATAAAAATTACGCGGCCAAATTGCGCGACGCGATCGAGCCACACAAGGCCGGGGATTCCCAGGCGATCAAGCCGGGCGTGTCGCCCCATGAAGGCAACAACACCACCCACTATTCCATCGTCGACACTTGGGGCAACGCCGTTTCCGTCACCTACACCCTCAATGACTGGTTTGGCGCGGGCGTGATGGCGAGCAAGACCGGGGTGATCCTCAACGATGAAATGGACGACTTCACCGTCAAGGTCGGCGTGCCGAACATGTACGGCCTGGTCCAGGGTGAAGCCAACGCCATTGCGCCGGGCAAGGCGCCGCTGTCGTCGATGAGCCCGACTATCGTGACCAAGGATGGCAAGACGGTGATGGTGGTGGGCACGCCAGGCGGCAGCCGCATTATTACCGCGACCTTGCTGACCATCCTCAATGTCATCGACTACAAGATGAACATTCAGGAGGCCGTGGACGCGCCGCGCTTCCACCAGCAGTGGATGCCGCAGACCACCAACCTTGAAACCTTCGCGGTGAGCCCGGACACCCAGAAGATCCTCGAGAGCTGGGGGCATACGTTCGCCGGTCCCCAGGACGCCAACCACCTGGCCGCGATCCTGGTGGGCGCGCCGGCGCTGGGTGGCAAGCCGGTGGGCAACAACCGCTTCTATGGTGCGAATGACCCGCGTCGCAACACCGGCCTGTCGTTGGGTTACTGAGGCCGACTCGCTCGCGCATGGAACATCTGCGGCATTTCGGGGCTCTATCCCAAGAGCCCCGAAAGGACCCCACCCCATGAAAGCGCTGAAAATCGCCACCTTCAACATCAACGGCATTCGTGCCCGTCTGCCCAACCTGCTGCAATGGCTGGCTCGCGAGCAGCCGGACATCGTCTGCCTGCAAGAACTCAAGGCGCCGGAAAGCCTGTTTCCCTATGCTGATTTCGAAGCGGCCGGCTACGGCGCGATCTGCCTGGGCCAGGCCTCATGGAACGGTGTGGCGATTCTGGCCAAGGACGCGCAACCGCTGGAAAGCCGGCGGGGCCTGCCCGGTGACGAGAGCGACCAGCAAAGCCGCTATATCGAGGCGGCTGTGCACGGCGTGCTGGTCGGCTGCCTGTACCTGCCCAACGGCAACCCGCAACCCGGGCCTAAATTCGACTACAAGCTGGCCTGGTTCGAACGCCTGATCGACTATGCCCAGGCGTTGCAAACCAGTGATCACCCGGTAGTGCTGGCCGGGGATTTCAATGTGGTGCCCACCGACCTGGACATCTACAACCCACGCTCCTGGCTCAAGGATGCGCTGTTGCAACCCGAGAGCCGCGCCTGCTATCAGCGCCTGCTTGACCAGGGCTGGACCGACTCAGTGCGTCATTTGTACCCCGAAGAGCGGGTGTATACGTTCTGGGACTATTTCCGCCAGCACTGGCAGAAAAATTCCGGCCTGCGCATCGACCACCTATTGCTCAACCCGGCGCTCAAGCCCTACCTCAAGGGCGCGGGCGTCGATGCATGGGTGCGTAACGAGGCGCATGCCAGCGACCACGCGCCGACCTGGATTCAGCTCGGCACGCGCAAAAAGCGTTAACCGATCGTCGTCGCCCCGAGCAAGCGCTCGACCGCGGCAAACGCGGCGTCCCGGCGCGCTTGCCAGTCTCCCCGGATCACCACCACAGGCTGTTGGTGCGCATGCAGCCAGTCCAGGCTGGCCTGGAAGAACGCTCGGCGGTCGGCCAAGTCGGGTTGGCAGCGCTGGCCGTCGGCGCTCCATTCCACATCTTCGGGCGACAACAGCAGATGCAGGTCGTAGTGACGGGCCAGCAGTTCGCTGTCGAGCCAGCTGGGGCAGTCGCCGAATAGGGTCTGGCTCCAGAGTGTGTTGGTCAGCAGGTGGGTGTCGAGGATCAGCAAATCAGGCTGTGCTGCGCGGGCGGCGTCTTCCCAGGCCAACTGGCCCTGGGCAATCGCCGGGATATCCGCCAGGCAGGTATCGCGCTGGTGGTGGTCGATGAAATAGCGCACGTATTCACCCACCATCAGCCCGCCGAAGTGCGCGTGCAGCTCAGCCGCCAGCCAACTTTTGCCGCTGGATTCAGGGCCCGCCAGCACCACCACTTTCATGCGTGCAACGCCGGGTCGGCGCGCCATTCACGCCAGCCTTGCACGGCAATCACGGTGAACAGCGCGTAGAGCGCGGCGGTGAGGTAGAGGCCTTTGTAGAGGAATAGCCCGACGAAAATCACATCCACCACGATCCACAGCGGCCAGCACTGCACGCGTTTTTGCGCCATCCACAACTGCGCTACCAGGCTGAAACCCGTCAGGGCCGCGTCGAGCCAGGGTTGGGCGGCGTCGGTCCAGTGGGCCATGGCGGCGCCGAGCAACAGGCTGAACACCGCGCCGACGGCGAGGGCGGTCAAGATCGCCGGCCAGCTCAGGCTGCTGACCTGACGGCCTTGCTTGACCGCGCCGGCACGGGTCCATTGCCACCAGCCGTAGACTTGCAGCACGGCGTAGACCCCCTGCAGCAGCATGTCGGAATACAGCTTCACGTCAAAGAACACCCAGGTGTAGAGCAACACCATCACCAAGCCGATAGGCCAGCACCAGGGATTTTGCTTGACCGTCAGCCACACAGCGATCACCCCCAGGGCGGCGGCGAACAGTTCAAGCCCGGACATGGCGGTTCCTTGGGAGAGTGGAAGAGGGCGCTGATTGTACCTACAGGTCATCCATCCTCAAACAGCAGAGGGCAAATGTGGGAATGGGCGGCAAGCCCCCCTCCCACAATTGATCTTCATTGTCTGTGAAAATCTTCATTCGCCACTTTCGCTTCCAGCTTCTACCCTGAGTGCAAGCCCTCAGGAGTAGGAGCGCCCATGTACAAAGACCTGAAGTTTCCCGTCCTTATCGTGCACCGCGACATCAAGGCCGACACCGTTGCCGGTGATCGGGTTCGAGGCATCGCCAGGGAGTTGGAGCAGGAGGGCTTCAGTATCTTTTCCGCCGTGGACTACGCCGAAGGGCGACTGGTGGCGGCCACCCACCACGGCCTTGCCTGCATGCTGATCGCCGCCGAGGGCGCCGGGGAAAATACCCATTTGCTGCAAAACATGGTCGAGCTGATCCGCCTGGCGCGGGTGAGGGCGCCCAACCTGCCGATCTTCGCGCTGGGCGAGCAAGTCACCCTGGAAAACGCCCCGGCGGATGCCATGAGCGAACTCAACCAGTTGCGCGGCATCCTGTATCTGTTCGAAGACACCGTACCGTTTCTCGCGCGCCAGGTCGCGCGTGCGGCGCGCGCCTACCTCGATGGTTTGTTGCCGCCGTTCTTCAAGGCCCTGGTGCAACACACCGCCGACTCCAATTACTCCTGGCACACCCCGGGCCACGGCGGTGGCGTGGCGTATCGCAAAAGCCCGGTGGGGCAGGCGTTTCACCAGTTCTTCGGGGAAAATACGTTACGTTCGGACTTGTCTGTCTCGGTCCCCGAGCTGGGTTCGCTGCTCGATCACACCGGGCCGCTGGCTGAAGCCGAAGCCCGCGCGGCACGCAATTTTGGCGCTGACCACACGTTTTTCGTGATCAACGGCACCTCCACCGCCAACAAGATCGTCTGGCACTCCATGGTCGGTCGCGATGACCTGGTCCTGGTCGACCGCAATTGCCACAAGTCGGTACTGCATTCGATCATCATGACCGGCGCGATCCCCTTGTACCTGTGCCCGGAGCGCAACGAGCTGGGGATCATCGGCCCCATCCCCTTGAGCGAATTCAGCGCCGACTCGATCCGCGCCAAGATCGACGCCAGCCCGCTGACCCATGGCCGCCCGGCGAAGGTAAAGCTGGCGGTGGTCACCAACTCCACCTACGACGGCCTGTGCTACAACGCCGAGCTGATCAAGCAGCAACTGGGTAACAGCGTCGAGGTGCTGCACTTCGATGAGGCCTGGTATGCCTACGCGGCGTTCCATGAGTTTTTCGCCGGGCGCTACGGCATGGGCACCTCGCGCACGCCGGACAGCCCGCTGGTGTTTACCACGCACTCTACCCACAAACTGCTGGCGGCCTTCAGCCAGGCATCGATGATTCACGTGCAGGACGGCGGAGCGCGGCAACTGGACCGTGACCGCTTCAACGAAGCGTTCATGATGCATATTTCCACCTCGCCGCAATACAGCATCATTGCCTCCCTGGACGTGGCGTCAGCGATGATGGAAGGCCCGGCGGGTCGCTCGCTGTTGCAGGAAATGTTCGATGAGGCCCTGAGTTTCCGTCGTGCGCTGGCCAACCTGCGTCAGCATATCGCCGCTGATGACTGGTGGTTTTCGATCTGGCAGCCGCCGTCGGTGGCCGGTATCGACCGGGTCGTCACCGCGGACTGGCTGCTGCACCCTCAGGATGACTGGCATGGTTTTGGCGACGTGGCTGAAGACTATGTGCTGCTGGACCCGATCAAAGTCACCCTGGTAATGCCCGGCCTAACCGCCGGCGGCGCCTTGAGCGATCGCGGGATTCCCGCCGCCGTAGTCAGCAAGTTTCTCTGGGAGCGCGGCCTGGTTGTGGAAAAAACCGGGCTGTATTCTTTCCTCGTGCTGTTTTCCATGGGCATCACCAAAGGCAAATGGAGTACCTTGCTCACCGAGTTGCTGGAATTCAAACGCAGCTATGATGCCAATGCCAGCCTGGCCAGTTGCCTGCCCTCGGTGTTTGCCCAGGGGCCGATACGTTATCAGGGCTTGGGGTTGCGCGACCTGTGCGACCAGTTGCACAGTTGTTATCGCAGCAACGCGACGGCCAGGCATCTGAAGCGCATGTACACGGTGTTGCCGGAGATTGCGATGAAGCCGGCCGATGCCTACGACCAGTTGGTCAGGGGCGAAGTGGAAGCGGTATCCATCGATGCCTTGCCAGGACGCATCGCAGCCGTGATGCTGGTGCCGTATCCGCCGGGTATCCCGCTGATCATGCCGGGGGAGCGCTTTACCGAGTCAACCCGTTCGATCATCGACTATCTGGCGTTTGCCCGGACGTTCGATAGCAGTTTTCCCGGTTTTGTCGCCGATGTGCATGGGTTGCAACACGAAGATGACGGCAGTGGTCGTTGTTACACCGTCGATTGCATCAAAGGTTAAGGAACGTTATGCAAGCTGTCATGAACCCGAAGTATCCAGGGCTCAGTGTGCGAGTCGCCGACGAAGGCTTCGACGCTTATGTATGGGGCAATGACTTCAGTTTTGAGGTCAGCGCCTATGGTGTGCCGCAGATGGGCAAGCGGGTCGATCAATGGCCGGTGGAGCGCATCCTGCCGTACCGCAAGTGTTACGGCATCGACCCTGAAGAATTCGCCAGCTTTCGCAATGCGGCCGACAGCGCGGTCTTCATGGCGTATCTGGATGATCGCGCGGTGGGCCACGTTGTGATCAGTACCAACTGGAACGGTTTTGCCCATGTCGACGAGTTGGCGGTGGCGCTGCCTGCGCGGCGTCACGGTGTCGCCAAGGCGCTGTTGGACGTGGCGCAGTTCTGGGCACGCAAGAAGAACCTGCCGGGCATGATGCTGGAAACCCAGAACAACAACCTTGGTGCCTGTCGCCTGTATGAACGTAGCGGGTACGTGATGGGGGGTATCGATCAACTGCGCTATCGCGGCATCGACCCGCAAACCCGCGAAGTGGCGATTTTCTGGTATCGGCTGTTCAAGAGCGAAGTCGAATCGATCTGAGACGGGGTAGCACGTCAGCTCGCGTCTACTGCGGCTTGGTGTCGTTGGACAGCAGGTTTTCGGCCTTTTGCGTGACGATCTCCAGCAGTGCATTCAGGGCCGGTGAAGCGGCCCCGTCCTGCAGGGCCAATGCATACAGGTTGACGCTGATCGGGGGTGATATCGGGCACACATCCAGCCCCGCGTCCCGCGCACCCAAGGCGGTGAACGGGTCGACCACCGCCAGGCCTTCTCCCGCCTCCACCATGCTGCGCATCATCTGGTACGTCTGTACCCGCGTCTGCACCACGGGCAGCGGGCGCAGGGCCTGCAGCTTGGCGTCCAGCAGACGACTCAGCGGGTCGTGGCCTCCCAGGCCAATCATTGACTGTCCCGCCAGATCCTGCAGCGCAATGTACTTCTGCTTGGGTTTCAGCCAGCCATGGGGGGCGAGCAACTGGAGTTTGCCTTGGGCCAGCACGCGACTCTGAATGTGCGGGTGTTGCGGGTCATGCAGGCTCAGGCCCACATCGGTCTCATGCAGCAACAGGCGCCTGACGATCTCCCGGGTCGGCTGGCTCGACAGGTTGCACGGCGTATCCTGGAACCGTCGGCGCAGCAGGGCAATGCTCTGGGGCAGTAATTGGTTGGCCAGCGGCGGGGTGCACAGCACACGCAAGGTCGGCGCGTGATGGTGTTTCAAGCGGCTGGCCAGGCGCTGTATCGGCTCAAGCGCGTCGTACAGTGGGGCGATTTGCGCTTGCAGCTCCAGGGTTTCACGGGTGGCTTGCAGGCGCCCGCGGACACTGGCAAACAGCATGAAGCCCAGTTGCAGTTCGGCATCCTTGAGCGTGGCGTCTACCTCGCCCACGGGGAGTTGCAACCACTCGGCGGCCGTGCCGAGGTGTCCGGTCTGCAAGATGGCCTGAATCACTTCGATATGACGTAAACGCATGGCCGGAGTCTATGTGCAGTGGGTTGGGGATTCAATGGCGCAGGTCCCCGTGCGCAAAAAAGACTGCACGGGTCGCCCCTGCCTATGGCGTTAAGCCAGGACCTCACTAGAATGAGGCGTCTGATCAGCAACGACCAATGCCGGGTACCCGGTACTTACAACAAAAACAGGTCTGGTCTCAAATGCCTCTACCCTCGACGCTTTTCGGGGTAACGGCCAAGCAACTCCTGGTCCTGGTGACCGTGGGCTGCCTGGCGGCTTACTTCTTCAATAATCACGATGAATACGCGCCGGAAAACCTCGCACTCGAAGCGTTTATCCGTTCCCAGGAACAGGTGGGCGAGCAGGTGGGCGCGGTGCTCGGTATGACGTTGATCAGGCAGGTGGAGGCGTATCCCGCTTACGACCGGTCGGGCTACAAGCGTTCGATGTATGCGGTGGAGGGGGAGAGGGGGCAGTTGCTGGTGACGCTCAAGCAAGGCGAGCAGGGCATTGAAGTAACGGAAATCCGCAGCCCGTAAGCATCCCCAGCCCAGTCGCCGGGACTGGGCAGGTGGACAGGGCGAAATCTTATGACACGCTGGTGGTTTTGGATTCGCGCACGATAATCGTGCCCGACTGGATCAATTTGAACTCATCACCTTCCAGTTTTTCTACACGGTCGCCAATGGCCAGCTTGTAGGAGGTGGTAGACGCCGAGCCAGCCAGGTCGCCGTGCGCCGGGTTGGATTCCTGGAACTCATGCACTGAATAGACGCGGCCTTCCGCGTCTCTGGCATGAAACTGTCCGACTAATACTGCTGCCATCTGTTTAGAACCTCTGGAGATAAACACTCGATTTGCGGTTCTGTAGACCGTCAGTGAGCGGGGTAGTTTACCTATAAGAAAAAAATACTATTCGTTTAAAGTTTCAGATGTTTCCTACGCGGGCGCGTGCGTGGCGACTTCTTGGGCATTCGCAAAAACACTCTGGTGCACGCGCCGCGAAGCCTTTATAACTATTCGCTCCTTTAGTCACACGTCGGGAAACCTCAATGAGCAAGGTCTACACGATTGCCGTCCTGGTTGGCAGCCTGAGAAAAGAGTCGATCAACCGTAAGGTCGCCCTGGCATTGGCCGAACTGGCCCCCGCCAACCTCAAGTTGAATATTGTCGAGATCGGCGATCTGCCGCTCTACAACGAGGACATTGAAGGTGCGGCAGCGCCGGAAGCCTACAGTACTTTCCGCAAACAGGTGAGTTCATCCGACGCAGTGCTGTTCGTGACGCCGGAATACAACCGTTCCGTGCCCGCGCCGTTGAAGAATGCCATCGACGTAGGCTCTCGCCCTTATGGGCAAAGCGCCTGGGGCGGCAAGCCAGGGGCGATCATCAGTGTGTCGCCGGGCGCCATGGGTGGCTTTGGGGCCAACCATCACCTGCGCCAGTCCTTGGTGTTTCTGGATGTGTGGTGCATGCAAACGCCGGAAGCCTACCTGGGCGGCGCGGGCAGTGTGTTCGACGAGGCGGGCAAGCTGTCGGAGAAGACCAGGCCGTTCCTGCAGGCATTTATCGATGCGTTCGGCCAGTGGGTCGAAAAACAAAAGGGCTGAATTGACAAGGCGTGCTGATGTGGGAGGGAGCAGGCTCCCTCCCACAGGGCATCATCGCAGCCAGTTGGTGCGTGCCAGCTCGATCACTTCATCGCCACGCCCGCTCATCACGGCCTTGAGCATATACAGGCTGAAGCCCTTGGCCTGTTCCAGCTTGATGCTCGGCGGCATCACCAGCTCTTGGGTCGCGGTAACCACATCCACCAGCACCGGGCCGTCGTGGGCCAGGGCGCGGCGCAGGGCCGGCTCCAGGTCTTCGGATTGCTCCACACGGATCCCCAGGATGCCCATGGCGTTGGACATGGCCGCGAAGTCCGGGTTTTTCAGCTCGGTTCCGGTGTCCAGGTAGCCTGCGGCCTTCATCTCCATCGCGACGAACCCGAGTGACGCGTTATTGAACACGACCAGTTTCACTGGCAGGTTCAATTGCGCCAGAGAAATGAAATCCCCCATCAACATGGTGAAACCGCCGTCGCCAGACATCGAGATCACCTGGCGCCCAGGGAATGCCGCCTGTGCGCCGATGGCCTGGGGCATGGCGTTGGCCATCGAACCGTGGTTGAACGAGCCGATCAGCCGGCGCTTGCCGTTCATTTTCAAATAGCGCGCGGCCCATACGGTCGGTGAGCCGACATCGGCGGTGAAGATCGCGTCGTCATCGGCCAGCTCGCTGAGCAGGCGTGCCACGTATTGGGGGTGGATCGGCCGATCCGCCTTGGACGGTTGCGCCAGGTCATCCAGACCCTGACGGGCTTTTTCGTAATGCTTCAACGAGGTTTCGAGAAAGCTGCGATCCGTCTTGCGGGTCAGGCGTGGCAGCAACGCATCGAGGGTTTCACTGACATCGGCGGCGATGCCCAGGTCCAGGGTCGTGCGTCGTCCCAGGGCCTGGGGGTCGCGGTCGACCTGAACGATCGTCGCGTCGGTCGGGTAGAACTGGCGGTAGGGGAAGTCGGTGCCGAGCATGATCAGGGTGTCGCAATCGAGCATGGCGTGGTAACCGGAGCTGAACCCGATCAGGCCGGTCATGCCGACGTCGAACGGGTTATCCCACTCCACATGCTCCTTGCCGCGCAGCGCGTGCACCACCGGCGCGCCGAGGGCATCGGCCAGCGCGACCACTTGGTCATGGGCGCCGGCGCAACCGCTGCCGCACAGCAGGGTGACTTTTTCACTGCGTTGGAGGATCTCGCTCAGCCGCTGCAGATCGGCCTCTGCCGGCAAGGTGCGCGGTGCATGCAGTGCCGGCCAGGGCTTGAGCTTGTCCTCCACTTCCAGCAGCGAGACATCCCCTGGGATCACCACCACCGCCACGCCCCGATTGAGGATCGCTGAACGCATGGCACGATGCAGCACCTGGGGCATCTGCTCGGGGTTGCTCACCAGCTCGATAAAGTGGCTGCACTCCTTGAACAACTCCTGGGGATGGGTTTCCTGGAAGTAGTTCAGGCCGATCTCCGAGGACGGAATTTGCGCGGCAATCGCCAGTACCGGCACATGGTTGCGATGGCAATCGAACAGCCCATTGATCAAGTGCAGGTTACCCGGCCCGCAACTGCCGGCGCACACCGTCAGCTCACCGGTGGCAGCGGCTTCGGCACCGGCGGCGAACGCGGCCACTTCTTCGTGGCGCACATGCATCCACTCGATGCTGTCCATGCTGCGCAGGGCGTCGGTGAGGCCATTGAGGCTGTCGCCGGTCAGGCCCCAGATGCGCTTGATACCCGCCTGTTCAAGGGTGGTTGCCAACTGCTGGGCCAGGTTGATTTTCGCCATGAAGAACTCCAATCGTCAGTGAGATGAATAACTGCTGATCAGTAGAGGACAGTTCGATCACGGCGAATGCTCCGCCTCTAATGTGAAGATTGCGTCATGGCCGCGCGGTATTGGCGCGTGCGTCGAGCGAGGAACCATTGGTCACGCACCAGCGCCCACCAGGGAATGACGTTGAGGCTGGGCAGGCGGCCGCGGCTCAGGCGGCGCATCTGGTGGCGCACCACGGCCACCAGCGCAAGGGCCGCCAGTGTCTTGCGCTGCCAAGTGATCGGTTTGAGCTGCGGATTGAGCTCGCGACCGTCGCGCCAGTGTTTGATCAGTTGCGGTTCCAGAGTCAGGGCGGTGGCGATGCCGGCCATGGCGATGCCGCTGTCCAGTACGTGCTGCACGATGGCCAGGCGACGGATGCCGCCGGTGACCATTACCGGCATCCGGGCGATGGTTGCCAGGTCTTTGGCGAATTCCAGGAAGTAGGCTTCGCGGGCCAGTGTGCGGCCATCGCGAGCGTCGCCTTGCATCGCGGGTGCCTCGTAGCTGCCGCCGGATAATTCGAGCAAGTCGATCGGCAATGCGTTGAGCATCTCGACCACCGCACGCGCATCGGCCTCATCGAAGCCGCCGCGCTGGAAGTCGGCCGAATTGAGTTTGACCGCCACGCAAAATGCCGGGCTGACGCTGGCGCGCACGGCGCGGGTCACTTCCAGCAGCAAGCGCGCGCGGTTTTCCAGTGGGCCGCCCCAACAGTCGGTGCGTTGGTTGGTCAAGGGCGACAGGAATTGGCTGAGCAAGTAGCCATGGGCGCCATGGACCTGCACACCGGTAAATCCTGCTTTCTCGGCCAGGCGGGCACTGGTGGCGAAGCGTTTGATTACGTCTTGAATGTCGTCTTCGGTCATGGCCCTGGGTTGGGCGAACAGCTTCGAAAAGCCGCCGAGGTCCAAGGCGATGGCCGAGGGTGCCAGCGCTTGCTGGCCCAGGTTGGCCATGGTCTGGCGTCCTGGGTGGCTGAGCTGCATCCAGAAGTGCACAGCCTTGCTCCGTGCCACATCGGCCCACTCGCGAAAGCTCTCCAGGTGCTGCTCGTCTTCCAGGGCAACACCGCCTGGGCCGGTGAGGGCACGGCGGTCGATCATGACGTTGCCGGTGAGCAGCAAGCCGGGTTCACCCTCGGCCCAGGTCGTATACAGCTGCTTCAATTCACGGGAGGGTGCCTGATTGAAATCGGCCATGTTTTCTTCCATCGCCGCCTTGGCAATGCGGTTGGAAATAACCTGGCCGTTGGGCAGTTGCAAGGCTTCAAAGGGTGACATGGATTGACTCCTGAGCGGGGGAAGCCTCAGGCTAAGCTTAAAGTTAACTTTAATGTCAAGCGGGCGTTTCGATGAATATTGGTGAGCTGGCAAAACAGAGCGGGTTGGCGGCGTCGCGTATCCGCTTTTACGAGGCCGAAGGCTTGATCAGCCAGGTGGGACGCCAAGCCAATGGGTATCGGCGTTATGCGCCCGAGGCGCTGCAGACGCTGCAATTGATCCAGAGCGCGCAACAGGCCGGTTTTACCCTGCAGGAACTCAAGGCGTTGATGCCGGCGCCGGGGGAGCACAAGCGCGATGAGTTGATCGAGGCGTTGGAGCGCAAAGTGGCCCAGATCGAGGTGATGCAGGCGCAGTTGGCTCACAGCAGGGCGCAATTATTAGGCGTGATTGATGCGGTGCGGGCGCAGCCAGACGATGTGCCGTGCTCCATGGGGCAGAAGCAAGTGCTGGCGTCGATTAAACTGCAATCTTGAAGTCGCTGAATAGCCGATGTGGGAGGGGGCTTGCTCCCGATGGTGGTGTGTCAGTCCCACCTAAGCTGGCTGACCCACCGCAATCAGGAGCAAACCCCCTCCCACATTTTTTTTTACTCAGCGACGTCGGAATAGCGGCAGCGGCTCATCCGTTGCCGCCTGGTACGTCACCGAAAAATCCTTGAGACTTTCCAGCGCTTCGTACGGGTCTTTGTCGGCGCGCAAGGCGAAGGCATCGAAGCCGCAGCGGCGCAGGTAGAACAGTTGGTCGCGCAGCACGTCGCCAATCGCCCGCAGTTCGCCCTTGTAGCCATAGCGCTCACGCAGCAGGCGGGCGTTGGAGTAGTTGCGTCCGTCGGTGAAGGCCGGGAAGTTCAGGGCGATGACCTGGAAATGCTCCACGTCATCACCGATCTCTTCGGCTTCTTCATCGGCGTCCAGCCACACGCCCAGGCCGCCGTCGCGGGCTTTGAGGGCGTGGCCGTGTTCGCGCCACAGGGCCAATGGGACGATCAGGTCGTCGCAGTTGGAAATGCCGTCGAAGCTCGCGTCCTTGGGCAGCAGGTGCCAGGTTTCGTCGACGACTTCGTTGTGCTTAATGATTCGCTGCATAGACGCGCTCCTTGAACAGGTCAATGCCGATGCGCTGATAGGTGTCGATGAAACGCTCATCTTCGGTGCGCTGTTCGATGTACACGTCGATCAGCTTGCCGATCACCTCGGGCATGGCTTCCTGGGCGAAGGACGGGCCGAGGATCTTGCCCAGGCTCGCATCACGGTTGGCGCTGCCACCCAGGGACACTTGGTAGAATTCTTCGCCTTTCTTGTCCACGCCCAGGATGCCGATGTGGCCGACGTGGTGGTGGCCGCAGGCGTTCATGCACCCGGAGATGTTCAGGTCCAGCTCGCCAATGTCGAACAGGTAGTCCAGGTCGTCGAAACGGCGCTGGATCGATTCGGCGATCGGGATCGACTTGGCGTTGGCCAGGGAGCAGAAGTCGCCGCCCGGGCAGCAGATGATGTCGGTCAACAGGCCGATGTTCGGCGTAGCGAAACCGCCTTCGCGCAGTTCGCCCCACAGGGTGAACAGTTGGCTCTGCTCGACGTCCGCGAGAATGATGTTCTGCTCGTGGGAGGTGCGCAGCTGGCCGAAGCTGTAGCGGTCGGCCAGGTCGGCGACGGCGTCCAGCTGCTTGTCGGTGATGTCGCCCGGTGCCACGCCGGTGGGTTTGAGCGACAGGGTCACCGCCACATAGCCCGGTTGTTTATGCGCCAGGGTATTGCGCGTGCGCCAGCGGGCGAAGCCCGGATGCTGCTGGTCGAGCGCCGCGAGCTCGGCGTCCTGATTGCTCAGGGTTTTGTATTCGGGGTCGACGAAGTGCTTGGCCACGCGTTGCACTTCGGCTTCGGTCAGGGTCGTCTGGCCGCCGCGCAGGTGTTCCATCTCGGCGTCGACTTTCTGCGCGAACACCTCAGGGGTCAGCGCCTTGACCAGGATCTTGATCCGGGCCTTGTACTTGTTGTCGCGGCGACCATAACGGTTGTAAACCCGCAGGATCGCGTCGAGGTAGCTCAGCAGGTCCTGCCACGGCAGGAACTCGTTGATAAAGGCGCCGACCACCGGGGTACGCCCCAGGCCGCCACCCACCAACACCCGGAAACCCAGCTCGCCGGCGGCGTTGTGCACCGGCTCCAGGCCGATGTCGTGGACTTCGATCGCCGCACGGTCCGACGTCGAGCCATTGATGGCGATCTTGAACTTGCGCGGCAGGTAGGCAAATTCGGGATGGAAGGTGGTCCATTGACGCACGATTTCACACCAGGGACGCGGATCGATCACTTCATCGAAGGCGACGCCGGCGAATTGGTCGGTGGTCACGTTGCGCAGGCAGTTACCGCTGGTCTGAATGGCGTGCATCTGCACGGTCGCCAGTTCAGCGAGGATGTCCGGCACGTCCTCCAGGGCCGGCCAGTTGAACTGCACGTTCTGGCGGGTACTGATGTGGGCGTAGCCTTTGTCGAAGTCGCGGGCGATCTTGGCCATCATGCGCGTCTGGCGCGAGGTCAGCTGGCCATAGGGCACAGCCACCCGCAGCATCGGCGCAAAGCGCTGAACATAAAGGCCATTTTGCAGGCGCAGAGGGCGGAACTCTTCTTCGCTCAGTTCACCTGCTAAGTAGCGTCGGGTCTGATCACGGAACTGCTTGACGCGGTCCTCGATGATGCGCTGATCGTATTCGTCGTATACGTACATATAGGTCCTGTTCTCGGCAAATCTGCGCGCACGGCCGCGCACTCCCAACGGAGCCGGCGCACGATACCAGTTTGCGTTTATGCGCAAAAGTGATGTTTGAGTATATGCACATAACCAAAATGACTAATGGGAAGGGTTATTGCGATATCCACATTTGTCATAGGGGCAAGTCTGGTCTTTACTGGTGTCGAGTCTTAGGGCAATCACCTATAAAACCGACAAGAGGCGATGCGATGAGCAATTCGACAAAAATACGTAAACCCGACAGCACCGTGGATGCCTGGGCGATTCTGTTCCTGATTATCCTTGTGGTGGGCACCGCTGTGTTCTGGGTCAGCCACCAGTAAGTCATCCCTTCAGCTTGCAGTCCTTGCCGCCTCGGCCGGCTTCATACCCCGGCCAGGTGCAGCACCAGCTTGACAATGCCAAACAGCGTCAGCGCAAACACTGCCGTGAATACAATACCCATTATCACGAAGTGGCTCGGCTTGCCGTGAGTGAAGTCGCGGGCGCGGTTCTTGCCGCTTTGCACGCCAAAGGCGGCGGCCATGACGCTGTGGAGCATCTGCCAGAACGTAGGCGGTTTGTGCTGTGGGTCGTCCATGGATTCCTCGCAATGAGGTGCGACTGAGTGAGGTACGACAAAGCATAGCCGAGCCCCCGCGCAGCGGCGGTTGAAATAGCTAACGGGCTGACCATGCAGGGGCCAGGCGACCCCTGCATGGCGGGCGGTTATCAGCTGTCGTAGCCCAGGTTCGGCGCCAGCCAGCGCTCGGTCACGCTCAGGTCCTGGCCCTTGCGCGCGGTGTAGCTCAGCACCTGGTCCTTGTCGACCTTACCCACGGCAAAGTACTGCGCCTGCGGGTGAGCGAAGTACCAGCCGCTGACGGCTGCCGCCGGGAACATCGCATAGTGCTCGGTGAGGAACACACCGCTGCGGCCGGCCTGCATTTCCCGGGCCTCTGGGTCGAGCAGTTGGAACAACTGGGCTTTCTCGGTGTGGTCCGGGCACGCCGGGTAGCCTGGGGCAGGGCGGATGCCGCTGTATTGCTCCTTGATCAGCGCATCGTTGTCCAGCTGTTCGTCCTTGGCGTAGCCCCAGTGTTCTTTACGCACTTGCTGGTGCAGCCACTCGGCGCAGGCTTCGGCCAGGCGGTCGGCGAGGGCCTTGACCATGATCGAGTTGTAGTCGTCGCCGGCGTCCTGATAGGCCTTGGCGACCTCTTCGGCGCCGATGCCGGCGGTGGTGATGAAGCCACCGATGTAGTCGGTCACGCCGCTGTCCTTGGGCGCGACAAAGTCGGCCAGGGAGAAATTCGGCTTGCCGTCGGTCTTGATGATCTGCTGGCGCAGATGATGCAGCCGCGCAATCGGCTGGCCGTCATCGCCATAGACTTCCAGGTCATCGTCCTGCACCTGGTTGGTCGGCCAGAAGCCGAACACCGCACGGGCGCTGATGAGTTTTTCGTCGATCAACTTCCTGAGCATTTCCCGGGCGTCGGCATACAGCGCGGTGGCCGCTTCACCCACCACTTCATCGGTGAGGATGCGTGGGAATTTGCCGGCCAGGTCCCAGGAAATGAAGAACGGTGTCCAGTCGATGTACTCGGCCAGCACGTTGAGGTCGATATTCTCCAGCACCCTGGTGCCGGTAAAGGTCGGCTTGACCGGGGTGTACGTGCTCCAGTCGAACTGCGGCTTCTTGGCAATCGCCGCCGGGTAGCTCAGGCGTTCGGTGCGGGCGCTGCGGTTGGCGGTGCGCTCGCGTACGTCGATGTATTCCAGGCGGGTTTTCTCGACGAAACCGGCTTTCAATTCCTTGGACAGCAACTGCGTGGCCACGCCCACGGCACGCGAGGCGTCGGTCACGTAGATCACCGCGTCATTGCTGTACTTGGGCTCGATTTTCACCGCCGTGTGCGCCTTGGAGGTGGTTGCGCCACCGATCATCAATGGCAGGTGGAAATCCTGGCGCTGCATCTCGCGGGCCACGTGCACCATCTCGTCCAGGGACGGGGTGATCAAGCCGGACAGGCCAATGATGTCGCACTTCTGTTCCTTAGCCACCTGCAGGATCTTTTCCGCCGGGACCATCACGCCGAGGTCGACGATGTCATAGCCGTTGCACCCCAGCACCACGCCGACGATGTTCTTGCCGATGTCGTGCACGTCGCCCTTGACCGTGGCCATCAGGATCTTGCCCTTGGCCTCGGGTTTGTCGCCCTTTTCCAGCTCGATAAAGGGAATCAGATGGGCCACGGCCTGCTTCATCACACGGGCGGACTTGACCACCTGGGGCAGGAACATTTTGCCGGCGCCGAACAGGTCACCGACGATGTTCATCCCGGACATCAGCGGGCCTTCGATCACCTCGATCGGGCGCGCGAACGACAGTCGCGATTCTTCAGTGTCCTCGACGATATGGGTAGTAATGCCCTTGACCAGCGCGTGTTCCAGGCGCTTGTTCACCGGCCAGCCACGCCACTCTTCGGTCTCGGCTTCCTTGACGCTGCCGTCGCCCTTGTACTTGTCGGCGATGGCGAGCAGGGCGTCGGTGCCGTCCGGGGTGCGGTTGAGCACCACGTCTTCCACCGCATCGCGCAGCTCGGCCGGGATCTGGTCGTAGATCTCCAGTTGGCCGGCGTTGACGATACCCATGGTCAGCCCGTTGCGGATCGCATACAGCAGGAACACCGAGTGGATCGCCTCGCGCACCGGGTTGTTGCCACGAAACGAAAACGACACGTTGGACACGCCACCGGAGGTCAGCGCGTAGGGCAACTCGTCGCGGATGTAGGCGCAGGCATTGATGAAGTCGACGGCGTAGTTGTTGTGCTCTTCGATGCCGGTGGCGACCGCGAAGATGTTCGGGTCGAAGATGATGTCTTCCGGCGGAAAACCCACTTCATTGACCAGGATGTCATAGGAGCGTTTGCAGATTTCCTTCTTGCGCGCTTCGGTGTCGGCCTGGCCGGCTTCGTCGAACGCCATCACCACCACGGCTGCGCCATAGCGCTTGCACAGCTTGGCGTGGTGAATGAACTGCTCCACGCCTTCCTTCATGCTGATGGAGTTGACGATGCCCTTGCCCTGTATGCACTTGAGGCCGGCTTCGATCACTTCCCACTTGGAGGAGTCGATCATGATCGGCACGCGCGAGATGTCCGGTTCGCCGGCGATCAGATTGAGGAAGGTCACCATGGCCTTCTTCGAATCGAGCATGCCCTCGTCCATGTTGATGTCGATCACCTGGGCGCCGGCTTCCACCTGCTGCAGGGCGACTTCCAGGGCTTCGGTGTAGTTGTCTTCACGGATCAGCCGGGCGAACTTGGCGGAACCGGTGATGTTGGTACGTTCGCCGACGTTGACGAACAACGAGCTGCGATCGATGGTGAACGGCTCCAGGCCGGACAGGCGGCAGGCCTTGGGAATGTCCGGGATCGAGCGCGGCGCATAACCGGCCACGGCCTTGGCGATGGCTTCGATATGCCCCGGCGTGGTACCGCAGCAGCCACCGACGATATTGAGGAAGCCGCTCTGGGCGAAGTCTTCGATGACCTTGGCCGTTTCCGAGGGCAGTTCGTCGTACTCGCCGAACTCGTTGGGCAGGCCGGCGTTAGGGTGCGCGGAAACGTGGGTATTGGCCTTGTTCGACAATTCTTCCAGGTACGGGCGCAGTTCGCTGGCGCCGAGCGCGCAGTTCAAGCCGACCGAAATCGGCTTGGCGTGGGCTACGGAGTTCCAGAACGCTTCGGTGGTCTGGCCGGACAACGTGCGCCCGGAGGCATCGGTGATGGTGCCGGAAATCATGATCGGCAGCTCTACGCCGAGTTCCTCGAACACCCCTTGCACCGCGAAGATCGCGGCTTTGGCGTTGAGGGTGTCGAAGATCGTTTCGATCAGGATCAGGTCGGCGCCGCCTTCGATCAGGCCCTTGGTGGCCTCGGTGTAGTTTTCCACCAATTGATCGAAGGTCACGTTGCGGTAGCCGGGGTTGTTCACGTCCGGCGACAGCGAGCAGGTGCGGCTGGTGGGGCCGAGAACGCCGGCGACGAAGCGCGGCTTGGCCGGGTTCTCGAGGGTCTTGGCGTCGGCCACTTTACGTGCCAGGCGCGCGCCTTCCACGTTTAACTCGTAGGCCAGCTCTTCCATGCCGTAGTCGGCCATGGAAATGCGCGTGGCGTTGAAGGTGTTGGTTTCAAGGATGTCGGCACCGGCGTCCAGGTAGGCTTTTTCAATTCCGCCAATCACGTCAGGGCGGGTGAGCACCAGCAAGTCATTATTGCCCTTGACGTCGCTTGGCCAGTCGGCGAAGCGTTTGCCACGGTAGTCCTGTTCCTCGAGCTTATAGCTCTGGATCATCGTGCCCATGCCACCGTCAAGGATCAGGATGCGTTCCTTGAGGGCTTGGTGGAGGGCTTGCAGACGAGCGCTACGATCGGACATGGGACTACTCTAAGTCAGGCATTACGAAGGGTATCGATCATACCAAACCTGTGCGAATTTTAAGCGTGTCGGGATTAACATGAATGTCACTCATGTTGGCGAAGGCGCTGGCCGTTGGGATCGCCGCCACTTAATAGAGCGCATACATTGAACCCGGACCGGGTACCTATACGCTTGGTGTAATCGTCAGCGCCGTCCTGGTGCTGGAGAAGGAAAGGAAACCTATCGCTCGCTCAAGCGTTGGCTAGGCGTGGAGGATCGGGTAATTATTTCCCGACAAAAATACTAGGACTTTGTACCTCTGTAATGATTTGGCGTAAACTGCCGGCAAGCCTGTGAGGAGTTTCCATGACTGCCATAACCATTACCGACGCCGCCCACGATTACCTGGCTGACCTGCTGTCCAAGCAGAACACCCCAGGCATCGGCATCCGCGTCTTTATCACCCAGCCCGGCACCCAGTACGCCGAGACTTGCATTGCCTACTGCAAGCCTGGGGAAGAGAAACCTGAAGACACCGCCCTGGGGCTGAAAAGCTTCACCGCGTATATCGACAACTTCAGCGAAGCCTTCCTCGACGACGCCGTAGTCGACTACGCCACCGACCGCATGGGCGGCCAGTTGACCATCAAGGCGCCGAACGCCAAGGTGCCGAACGTCAACGCCGACAGCCCGGTCAACGAGCGCATCAACTATTACCTGCAGACCGAGATCAACCCGGGGCTGGCCAGCCACGGCGGTCAGGTCAGTTTGATCGATGTGGTTGAAGACGGCATCGCCGTATTGAAGTTCGGCGGCGGCTGCCAGGGCTGTGGCCAAGCGGATGTGACCCTGCGCGAAGGCATCGAGCGCACCCTGCTGGAGCGTATTCCAGAGCTCAAGGGCGTACGCGACGTGACTGACCACACGCAGAGAGAAAACGCCTACTACTGAGTAAGGTGTTCACTGCGAGCATAAAAACGGCGCCCCGTGAGCGCCGTTTTTTATTACATTTTTCAATGAGTTGCGCGACATTGCTGGCGCAGAACATTAACTGTGGGAGCAAGCCCCCCTCCCACAGTTTTGGCGGTGTTTATCCGGGGCGATAGAGATGGGCATGGCCGGCACGGTAAAGCGATGACCCGCTGAAGCTGTCATTGGTCAGCACGCGGCCCACCAGGATCAGCGCGGTACGCCGGAAACCTTTTGCCTCAACCTTGGCCACAATATCCTCAAGCGTGCCAACTGCCCAATCCTGATCTGGCCACGTCGCCCGATGCACCACGGCAATCGGGCAGTCCGCGCCGTAATGCGGCAACAGTTCGGCGACGATCTTCTCCAGGTGGTTGACCCCCAGGTGAATCGCCATGGTCGTGCCGTGTCGCGCCATGCTGTCGAAGTCTTCGCCCGCCGGCATGCTGGTTTTATCGGCGTAGCGCGTCAGGATTACGCTTTGGGCGATGTCCGGCAGGGTCAGCTCGGTCTCAAGCAGCGCTGCACACGCCGCTACTGCGGTGACGCCAGGAATGATCTGGAACGGTATGCCCAGCTCGCGCAAGTAACGAATCTGCTCGCCAATCGCGCCGTACAGGCTCGGATCGCCGGAGTGCACGCGTGCCACATCCTGGCCATTTGCATGGGCGACCTTGATCAAATCGATGATCTGCTCCAGGTGCAGTTCAGCGCTGTTGACCACGTGTTCAGCGTTATGACCTTCCAGCACCGCCGTTGGCACCAACGAGCCCGCGTAGATGATCACCGGGCAACTGCGAATCAGCCGCTGGCCTTTGACGGTAATCAGTTCCGGATCGCCGGGGCCGGCGCCGATGAAGTAGACGGTCATGGGAGATTCCTGTCGAAAAACGGGCGAGCATGAAGACTGCTCATGATCGGAAGGGACGATTATCGAGGTTTTAACCGGCGCAGGCCAATGCAAAGGTGGCCTGGGCGGTTTTTTTGCGGGTGATCAGCAGGCGTGCGGGGGCGTTGGCAAGATGTTCGGCGAGGGCCAGGGCAGCGCTTTCGGCGACCCCATGGCAGCCGGTATGCGTAAAGGCAACGGCCGATTTATGGCTCAGCCGATCTTCATAGACGGCCAGTTGTTCAGCGCTGAAACACTGCAACGGCAAGCCCAGCAATCGGGACAGGGCGAGCAGCCCCGGTTCCTCGCGCTTGAGGTCGATACTTGCCAGTGCGGTAATGCCTTGGCGTTCAATCCCGCCCTCGGTGAGAGCGGTGTCAAAGAGGCTCAGCAGGGTGTGAAGATCACAACCGCGCTGGCAGCCCAGGCCGACCACCAGGGTCATGCCGAGTATTGATCGTCGCGGTTGCGGCGGAACAGCCAGGCGCTGATCAGGCCCAGTGCCAGCCAGAACGCCAGGTTGGTCAGCTGCGACGCGATCTTGAACTGGGCCTCCAGGGCTTCTGGCGCGAGCATCGAATGCACTTGCGGTTGCGGCGCCCCGACTACATGCGGCACGGCCAGGATCGCCACGCCCAGCACTTTGAGCAGCCAGTTGCGGCCGAACACGATCAGCGCAATACCGGCGGCGGTAGAGGCTGCAGTACCGATCCACCAGATCTGGCGTTGGGCCAGGTCAGCGGCAGCGGTGCCCGGCAGCTCTGGCGGCAGGCCCAGGGTCGGCGCCAGCACGAAGGTCGCGTAACCGGCCAACCCCCATAGCAGGCCTTGGGCCGTGCGGGTCGGTGCGCGCAGCGTGTAGAGGCCGGCCAGCATCAGGGCGAACCCGACGGCAACTACCAGGTTGCCACCGGTTGTGGACAGCACGCGCTGCCAGCCGTCTTCCGGCTCCCAGGCTTCGGCATCGTGGGTATGGGCGGCGGCGCCTGCGGCATGTTCATGCGCTGGTTCGGTGGCTGCCGGGGCGTTTTCAAAGGTTTCCGCCTGCAGAATCAGCGGGGCGACCAAGAAGCTTTGCAGCAGGGTCAGCAGCAGGGCGGCCAGCAGGCCTGTGAAACCTGCGGTTTGGGCAATACGCTTGATCATGTCGGCAGGTCTCAGTGGCACGGGAACGCGGCGCTGTGGCGGGTATCGTGAGCAGCGTTGTGCACGGCTTCGATGTGTGAGAAACCCGCGAAATACACCAGGCACACGCCGAGGATCGACGCCCCGATAGCGGCGGTCAGGCGTTGGCCCAGGGTGGCGGAGTTGCTGGCGGTGTGCGAGGTGCTGCTGATGATCGACATGGCGCGTCCCTTCTGGGTGTCAGGGTGAAACGAGCGCATGAAAACACCGCGAGCCGGGCACGCAGGGTTCTGAACAGCGCCCGCCCACCGCGGGTTTGTTATCTGAATTTTTCGGGCCGGTCTCCGGGCTTGCGAGGGGCGCTTGGCCTATCAAGCATCTCCTTCCCATGCACAGCACAGTGGATTTGACGCTTCGCTCGCTTACCGTTGCGGGGGCAGCACCGGACTCGTCACAACGCGTGACTCACCGGTTTCCCGTTTCACCCTGTGATAGGGCACCCGAAACAAGATGTGTAGGAGAACACGCTCCACTGATGTGCGTCAAATAGACGGTGCCCCGCCAGGAGAGCGCTTGTTTCAGGCGATCAAATCCATTTTCCCTGGCGACAGAACGTTACAGTCCTGCGGTTGACCTTGATCAGGCGATCTAGATTTTGAATGTCAAATCGTTGGTCTTCACTGCCCGCAAAGCCCAAAAAACCAACCCCGATGTCCAGTTCACGCAGCAGTTTTGGGCGTTCAAGCAGTTCTTTGGCCGCAGCAGTCGCTTCTGCGGAAAACGTTCTGGTGGTAGGGCACAATCCCGCTGCCTCTTTCAGCTCGTTGAAGTTTACATAGCGATCGTTGGCGCCCGTAGCGTACTCGCGGAAGTGCTCTTTAATCATGCTGAGCAGTTGTTTGTTGCCTACACTGCAGTGCGGGTTGGGGAAGTTCGACGTCGCTCGTTTCTGCACAGTATGTTCGGGCGAGGGGCCGGGAAATAACATCGGCGTGTTTAGGTTGGATAGTGGCAGCATTCTGAATAACTCTCGATTTTTGCAGTGGAGTGACAATCCTGTCGTCAATCACGCTGATCGACGGCATTTGCTTCAATTACGTGGTGCCTGCTGCCAAGGCGTTCCTGTGCAAGTTTTTCGCTGTATTTCAAGGCGCAAGCAGACATTTCTGCTGAGTTTGCAGGGGTAGGTTCAAGCATAAGCGCCAAGTCCGGCACCGCCGACATTGACCCGCCCCCACGCACTGCGTAGCCTTGCACCTTCGAGGTTCTTCGGCCCAGGCCGAAGCTAAGAAGGGAACGCGGTTCAAGCCGCGGCTGCCCCCGCAACTGTGAAGGGTTCTACTGACTGCCACGCCACTGCCGATCCGGCGGGAAGGCGCAGTCAGCGCCGGTCGCAAGACCCGCAAGCCCCAAGCCAGGAGACCTGCCTCGCAACCGATTTTTGAATTCAACCGGGCGGGGTGATCCGGTGACGAAATCCGCTGCTGCGCGCCGTCGCAGGGCTTCTCGTCCCGTATGCCCGCCCCAAAGGGCATCCGATGAAAACACTGGCCAAACTCCCCGTCACCATCGTTACCGGTTTCCTCGGCTCAGGAAAGACCACCTTGCTGCGCCATATGCTCGACAACGCCCAGGGCCGTCGCATTGCGGTGATCGTCAATGAATTCGGCGAGCTGGGCATTGACGGGGACATCCTCAAGCAGTGTTCCATCGGTTGCACCGAAGAAGAAGCCAACGGCCGCGTGTACGAGCTGGCCAATGGCTGCCTGTGCTGCACCGTGCAGGAAGAGTTCTTCCCGGTGATGCGCGAACTGGTGGCCCGGCGTGGCGACCTCGACCATATCCTCATCGAAACCTCGGGCCTGGCCCTGCCCAAGCCGCTGGTCCAGGCCTTCCAATGGCCGGAAATCCGCAATGCCTGCACCGTGGACGCGGTGATCACCGTGGTCGACAGCCCGGCCGTGGCCGCCGGCACCTTCGCCGCGTTCCCGGACCAGGTCGACGCCCAGCGCAAGCTCGACCCGAACCTGGACCACGAATCGCCCCTGCACGAACTGTTCGCCGACCAACTGGCCAGCGCCGACCTGGTGATCCTCAACAAGGCCGACCTGATCAGCGCCGAAGACCTGGCCCGCGTGCGCCTGGAAGTGGCCGAGGAGTTGCCGCCGGCGGTGAAAGTCATCGAAGCCAGCAGCGGTCGCGTACCACTGGACGTGTTGATCGGTCTGGGTGCCGGCTCCGAGGAACATATCGACGCGCGCCATAGCCATCACGACCATCACCATGACGGTGAAGACGATCACGACCACGACGCGTTCGACTCCATCTCCATCGACCTGCCGCCAGCCGACGAAGCCCTGCTGCTCGACGCCCTGACGCAGTTGGTGGTGCAGCACGGCATCCTGCGCGTCAAGGGCTTCGCCGCCATCCCGAACAAACCGATGCGCCTGCTGATCCAGGGCGTGGGCACACGTTTCGACAAGCATTTCGACCGTGCCTGGGGCATCGATGAGGCACGCACCACACGCCTGGTGCTGATCGGCCAGGCGCTTGACGCGGCAGGCCTGGAGGCGCAACTGCGCGCCGCCCTCAGCGCCTGACCCATGCACCTGCTCAGGACCCAGCCCGGCGGCTTCGTCGCGGACGACAACATCGCCGACCTTGGCCAAACCCCTGCCGAGTTGGTGATCCTGTGCAGCGGCGATTCCAGCCTGGCGCTGCTTGCCGAGGCGGCCCGGCAGTTGCCCGAGGATTACCCCAGCCTGCGCCTGGCCAACCCGATGCAGGTGCAGAACCATGCCTCGGTCGACCTGTACGTCGATGAAGTGCTGCGCCACGCCAAGGTCATCCTGATTTCGCTGCATGGCGGCATCGGTTACTGGCGCTATGGCGTCGAGCGTCTGGTGGCGTTGGCCGAGGGTGGCGTCACGCTTATCCTGGTGCCAGGGGATGATCGCCCAGACCCGGAACTCAGCGGCTTGAGCACCGTGGAGGCGCCCGAGCGTGACCGGCTGTGGCAGTTCCTGCGCCAAGGTGGCCTGGGTAACGCGCTGGATTTCTATCGCTGCCTGGCCGCCGGCTATCTGGGGCGCGACTATGCCTGGGCTGAGCCGCAGAGCTTGCCGCGCACCTCGATCTACCACCCGCATACCGCCAACGCCCACCTGGCCGATTGGCAGGCGCAGTGGCATGCTGATTTTCCGGTGGCGGCGGTGTTGTTCTACCGCTCGCACTTGCAGGCCGCCAATACCGGGTTTATCGATGTGTTCTGCCAGCGCCTGCAGGCGGCGGGCCTTAACCCGTTACCGATCGCAGTGGCCAGTCTGAAAGAGCCCGGTTGCCTGGCGGTGGTCGAAGACCTGTTGGATGAGGTGCAGGCGGCGGTGATCCTCAACACCACCGGCTTTGCTCAATCGAGCCCCGAAGCGCCGCATCTGCGCCCGTTTCGCCGCAATATCCCGGTGATCCAGGCGATCTGCGCCCAGGACAACCAGCCCGGCTGGCAGGCCAGCGAACAAGGCCTGGGTCCTCGCGACCTGGCGATGCACATCGCCTTGCCGGAGCTGGACGGGCGCATCATCAGCCGGCCGATCAGCTTCAAGGACCTGGCCTGGCGCAGTGAGCGCAGCCAGTCGGACGTGGTGTGCTACCGCGCCGCGCCCGAACGCATGGACTTTGTCGCCGAACTGGCGCGCCGCTGGGTCGAGCTGGCGCGGGTGCAGAATGCGCACAAGCGCGTGGCCTTGATCCTGGCCAATTATCCAACCCGCGACGGCCGTATCGGCAACGGCGTGGGCCTGGATACGCCGGCGGCGGCGCTGAATATCCTGCGCGCGCTGCACGCCGAAGGGTATCCGGTGCCTGCCACCTTGCCGGACAGCGGCACGGCGTTGATCCATACGTTGCTGGGCGGCGTCACCAACGACCTCGACAGCCTCGACCTGCGCCCGTGTCATCAGAGCCTTGCGCTGGACGACTACGCGGCGATGTTCCAGCGCCTGCCCGAAGCCAATCGCCAAGCGGTGCTGGAGCGCTGGGGTGCCCCCCATCAGGACCCGATGTGCCGCGACGGTCGCTTGATGATCGCCGGCCTGCGCCTGGATCAAATCTTCGTGGGCATCCAGCCGGCGCGCGGTTACCAGGTTGACCCGAGTGCGGTGTATCACGACCCCGACCTGGTGCCGCCCCACGGCTACCTGGCGTTCTATTTCTGGCTGCGCCATACCTACGGCGCCCATGCGCTGATTCACGTGGGCAAGCACGGCAACCTCGAATGGCTGCCGGGCAAGGGCGTGGGCCTGTCGGAGAACTGCTGGCCGGACGTGCTGCTCGGCCCGCTGCCGAACATCTACCCCTTTATCGTCAACGATCCCGGCGAGGGCGCCCAGGCCAAGCGGCGCACCCAGGCGGTGATCATCGACCATTTGATGCCGCCCCTGACCCGCGCTGAAACCTACGGCCCGCTGCGCAACCTGGAGCTGCTGGCCGACGAATATTATGAAGCGCAGTTGCTCGACCCACGACGCGCGCTGGAACTGCAGAAAGACATTCTCAAGCTGGTGCGCGAAACCCATATCGACGAAGAGCTTCAGCTGGACGGCAATGCCGATGCCGACAGTTGGTTGCCGCGCCTGGATACCTACCTGTGTGACTTGAAGGAGTCCCAGATTCGCGACGGCCTGCATATCTTTGGCGAGTCGCCGGCGGGGCGCTTGCGTATCGATACCTTGCTGGCCTTGTTGCGCATTCCCCGTGGCGATGGCCGTGGCGCGCAATCGAGCCTGTTGCGGGTGCTGGCCAAGGCGTTCGACCTGGGCTTCGACCCCCTGGACTGCGCGCTCGCCGAGCCGTGGACCGGGCGTCGGCCCGAGGTGTTGCGCGACCTCGACGCGCAGGCATGGCGCACCGCCGGCGATACCCGCGAGCGTCTGGAGCTGTACGCGGCGCGCTTGATCGAGCAGGCGCTGGAAGGGCCGCTGGAAGAGTTGGAGAAACCTGGCTGGGAGGATGTGAAGGCCGTTGTCGAAAGCCTGCGCGTGGTCGTGGCGCCGCGTCTGGATGCCTGCGGCCCGGCAGAAATGCGCGGCCTGCTGGACGCCTTGAGCGGTCGCTTCGTGCCGGCCGGCCCCAGCGGCGCGCCGAGCCGCGGCCGCCTGGATGTGCTGCCCACGGGGCGCAATTTCTTCACGGTGGACGTGCGCAATCTGCCAACCACCACGGCCTGGCGCATTGGGTTCCAGTCGGCCAACCTGCTGCTCGAACGGCATCTGCAAGACCACGGCGACCATCTGCGCCAGCTGGGCCTGTCGGTGTGGGGCACGGCCACCATGCGCACTGGCGGCGACGATATCGCCCAGGCCATGGCGCTGATGGGCGTGCGGCCGGTGTGGGCCACCGGCAGCCAGCGCGTGGATGACTTCGAGATCCTGCCGATCAGCCTGTTGGATCGTCCCCGCGTCGACGTGACGTTGCGCGTGTCCGGCTTTTTTCGCGATGCCTTCGCCAACCTGATCCGCCTGTTCGATGCGGCGGTACAAGCGGTCGCTGCCCTGGACGAGCCGGACGACATGAACCCGCTGGCCGCCAAGGTGCGCAGTGAGCGCCAGGCCTTGCGCGAATCGGGCCTGGATGAAGAGGCTGCGGCGAAACAGGCCGGTTGGCGCATTTTCGGCGCCAAGCCGGGGGCCTATGGCGCGGGCGTGCAGGGCGCGATCGACGGCCGCCTGTGGCAAAGCCGCGAAGACTTGGCCGAGGTCTACCTGAACTGGGGCGGCTACGCCTATGGCGGTGCTGACGAAGGCACCGCCGCCCGCGAGCAGTTCGCCCAGCGCTTGGGTCAGGTGCAGGCGGTGTTGCAGAACCAGGACAACCGCGAACACGATGTGCTCGATTCCAACGATTACTATCAATTCCAGGGCGGCATGCTCGCCGCCGTGGAAACCCTGAGCGGCGCAAAGGCCGCCAGCTACCATGGCGACCACAGCCAGCCGGACCTGCCGAAGATCCGCACCTTGAAGGAAGAGCTCAACCGAGTCATTCGTTCCCGCGCGGCCAACCCCAAGTGGATCGAAGGCGTGAAGCGTCACGGCTATAAAGGTGCGTTTGAAATGGCCGCGACCGTGGACAACTTGTTCGCCTTCGACGCCACCACGGCGCTGATCGACGACCACCAATACGCGTTGCTCGCCGACGCCTATCTGCTCGACCCAGACACCCGCGCCTTTGTGCAACAACACAACCCCGACGCCCTGCGCGACATGGCCGAGCGCCTGCTCGAAGCCCAGCAGCGCGGCCTGTGGCAAGCGCCGGGCGCCTACCGCGAAGCGTTGGAAAACCTGTTGCTGGATATAGAAGAAGACCACTGATGACCGATATTCCCCATTTCCCGCTGGCCGCCGTGGTCGGTGCCGATGCGCTGAAACTGGCGCTGTGCCTGACCGCGATCGATCCTCAAATCGGCGGCGTGCTGATCGAAGGCCCGCGCGGCATGGCCAAGTCCACCCTGGCCCGTGGCCTGGCGGACCTGCTCGCCAGTGGGCAGTTTGTCACCTTGCCCCTGGGCGCTACCGAAGAGCGCCTGGTGGGTACCCTGGACCTGGACGCCGCGCTTGGCGAGGGCCGCGCACAGTTTTCCCCCGGCGTGCTGGCCAAGGCCGATGGCGGCGTGTTGTATGTCGATGAAGTCAACCTGTTGCCCGATCACTTGGTCGATCTGCTGCTGGACGTGGCCGCCAGCGGCACCAACCTGATCGAGCGTGATGGCATCTCCCATCGGCACTCGGCGCGGTTTGTGCTGATCGGCACGATGAACCCGGAGGAGGGGGAGTTGCGTCCACAGCTCCTCGACCGCTTTGGTTTCAACGTGGCATTGAACGGGCAAACGCTGCCCACCGAGCGTGGGCAGATTATTCGTCGTCGCCTGGATTTCGACCGTGATCCCGTTGCGTTCTGTGAGCAGTGGCATGCGCCGCAGGCGGCGCTGCGCGAGCGTTGCACCCAGGCGCGGGCGCGGCTGGACGGTATTGAGCTGGATGATCACGCCTTGGCGCAGATTACCGAACGCTGCTTTGCCGCAGGCGTCGATGGTTTGCGCGCCGACCTGGTCTGGCTGCGGGGCGCCCGCGCTCATGCCGCGTGGCGGGGCGCTGACAGGATTGCCGAAGAAGACATTGAAGCCGTTGCGGAATTTGCCTTGCGTCACCGGCGCCAGGAACAGTCGCCACCGGCCAGCCCGCCGAATCCAGGGCAGTCGCCGCAACCCTCGGACACCTCGCCGGGCCAAGGCCAATGGGGCGACATGCCTGCGCCGGCTCTGGCCACCGGTTCCCGTCGCGATGTGCCCACTTGGCCAAAAAAGCCCTAGGCATTCGCCCCCGACCTGACGCGGGGGCGGATGCCCGGCCCAAGGCGGGGCGACTGGACAGTGGCAAGCAGGGCAAAGCGCGCAGCGCAGGGCAGGGCCAGATCGATTGGCCGGGCACCTTGCTCGGCGGCAGGCCGCAGCGTCGTGAAGATGTGCGCTGGCAGGTGCGCAGCCGTTCTGCCCATGAGCTGTGGCTGGTGATTGTCGACGCCTCGGCCTCCACCCGACGGCATCGGGCATTGAGCGATGCCAAGGGCCTGTTGGCGCAGCTGTTCGATAACGCCTACCGGCAACGGGCGCGCCTGGCGTTGTTGACCGCCAGCGGGCAGTCGCCGCAGTGGCAGGTGCAGGGCTTGAAGGCCTCGAAAGGCTTGGCGGATTGGCTGGAACAGCTAGGCGCCGGTGGCGGTACGCCGTTGCTGGCAGCCTTGAGCGAGGCGGCCCATTGGTTGGTGGCGCGGCGTAAGCGTTACCCGGCTGAGCAGCAGCGGGTGCTGGTGATGACCGATGGGCGGCTCAAGACGATCGATGGGTTGCCGCTGTTGGCGTGTCCGGGGTTACTGGTGGACATCGAGCGCGGGCCGATCAGGCTGGGGCGGGCGCAGGAGTTGGCTGCCGGGTTGCAGCTGGAGTATCGGCATATCGATGAACTGTAGTGCCGGCACCGCCGCTATCGGGGGCAAGCCCCCTCCCACATTTGACTGTGTTCACAATTCAAGTGTGGGAGGGGGCTTGCCCCCGATGAGGCACTCGCAGACCCCCACGCTCTATCAGCCAGCCCCCGGCACATTCGGCCAAAGATCCGCCACTAGAAACAGCCGCTCGGCTTCCTCCCAATCCTCATCCTTCTGCACAAGCCGCACCAGTAACTGCGCCGGCGCCATCGGGTCCAGGTCTGCCAGCCAGCCCTGCATCTGTTCCTCGCTCCACACCTCGCTTGCCGGGTAATGCGCCGGCGCCAGCCAGGCGTGCCGAGGCAAGGGTTGCCAGCGGCCTGCCGCGCGCGCGCTGACAAAGTCCGGCCAATCCCGCTGATGCAACCAACGCCCACGCAAATGCTGCGGATGGGCGCCATGGGGTGATTCAGCCTGGCCCGGCCACGGATACAGCAGATATCCACCCAGCCACAGGTGCGCATCGAACTGCTGGATATCCAGCGCCGCCAGGGCTTCGCGGCTCTCCGGGCGTGCTGAGATCGGTAATTGATGCTGGGCCAGGTGCGCCAGTTTGCGGTCGAGCCGGTCATGGCAGCCCGGCCCCAGCCACTGCGCCGTGTCGCGGCCGTTGCCAGCCTGCGGGCCCAGATACAGCTTGATCGCCAGTTCCAAGTGATGCACGCCATCGCGGTCGCGCAGCAGCATGTCCAGCTCACCCAGGGTGTGCCCGGCGCGGCGGATCGGCAGGTTGGCCGCCAGCAGCTCCACGCCCGGCGCATGTTGCACGGCAAACTGCCACAGGCGCTCATAATAAAGCCCCAGGCGCCGGGTGCGCGCCAGGCTCAGCCATTGCTGTAGCGCGCTGCTGTCCTGATCGAGCGCACGCAACCAGGCTTCGAGCAACTGCGGCGCCTGTACCCAGTCGCTGCCCGCCAGCGGATGGCGTTGCGGCCACGGCGTGTGTGCGAGCATCGGTGGCGCCAGCATCACCCACGCCAGGTCGCGCACTTCGGGGTGTCGCAGTTGGCGGGGCAGGGCGTGCAAGTCGGGGAACAGAGTCATGGTGCGAGCATAGCCTCTTACGTTGCGTGCAGGTGCTGAGAACCGCCTGAGAACCATTGT
Organism: Pseudomonas sp. R11-23-07; assembly: GCF_003852295.1. Taxonomy (NCBI): domain Bacteria; kingdom Pseudomonadati; phylum Pseudomonadota; class Gammaproteobacteria; order Pseudomonadales; family Pseudomonadaceae; genus Pseudomonas; species Pseudomonas sp. R11-23-07. Next base: position 3,085,202 of record NZ_CP027761.1, on the reverse strand, counting down.
CATCAAGGCCGGACGGCGACAAAGGATTTTGCCTGAGCCGGCCTTTCGCCCATAATCCTTTCTTTTTGCCGCACCCTATGCCCGCAGGAGCCCCATGGAGCAATTTCGCAATATCGGCATTATCGGTCGCCTGGGCAGTACCCAGGTGTTGGACACCGTCCGCCGGCTGAAAAAATTCCTGCTGGAACGCCACCTGCATGTGATCCTCGAAGACACCATCGGCGAAATCCTGCCGGGCCACGGCCTGCAGACTTCCTCGCGCAAGATGCTCGGCGAAGTGTGCGACATGGTCATCGTGGTCGGCGGCGACGGCAGCCTGCTCGGCGCAGCCCGGGCGCTGGCGCGGCATAACGTGCCGGTGCTGGGGATCAACCGTGGCAGCCTGGGATTTCTCACCGATATCCGTCCGGATGAGCTGGAAGTCGAAGTGGCCAAGGTGCTCGACGGCCATTACCTGGTGGAAAACCGCTTCCTGCTGCAGGCCGAAGTACGCCGCCACGGCGAAGCCATCGGCCAGGGCGATGCCCTCAATGACGTGGTGCTGCATCCGGGCAAATCCACGCGGATGATCGAGTTCGAGCTGTATATCGACGGCCAGTTCGTGTGCAGCCAGAAGGCCGACGGCCTGATCGTCGCCACGCCGACCGGCTCGACCGCGTACGCATTGTCGGCCGGTGGCCCGATCATGCATCCCAAGCTCGATGCCATTGTGATCGTGCCGATGTACCCCCATATGTTGTCGAGTCGGCCGATTGTGGTCGATGGCAACAGTGAGCTGAAGATCGTGGTGTCCAAAGATATGCAAATCTACCCACAAGTGTCCTGCGACGGGCAGAACCATTTCACCTGCGCTCCCGGCGACACCATCACCGTGAGCAAGAAGGCACAGAAGTTGCGCTTGATCCACCCGCTGGACCACAACTACTACGAAGTGTGCCGCACCAAGCTGGGCTGGGGCAGCCGCTTGGGGGGTGGAGGCGACTGATGCTCGATCCCGCGCGTAGCTACGACCTGATTGGTGACGTGCACGGTTGCGCCCACACGCTGGAGCACTTGCTCGACCAGATGGGTTACCACAAGCAGGGCGGCACCTGGCGCCACCCGTCGCGCATGGCGGTGTTTCTCGGCGATATCATCGACCGTGGCCCGCGCATTCGCGAAGCGCTGCATATCGTCCACGACATGACCGAGGCCGGTCAGGCCCTGTGCATCATGGGCAACCATGAGTTCAATGCGCTGGGTTGGACCACGCCGGCACCGCCGGGCAGCGGCAAGCAATTCGTGCGCGAGCACACCCCGCGCCATGCGCGGCTGATCCAGGAAACCCTGACCCAGTTCGAACAGCACCCGGCCGACTGGCACGACTTCCTCGGCTGGTTCTACGACATGCCGCTGTTTGTCGACGCCGGGCGTTTCCGGGTGGTGCATGCGTGCTGGGATGAGGGGTTCATCCAGCCGCTGCGCGCCACGTTCCCGGATGGCTGCATCGATCAGCATTTCCTGCAGGCCGCCGCCGTGCCTGGCAGTTTCGCCTGCAACGCGTTCGATCGCCTGTTGCGCGGCACCGACATGCGCTTGCCCCACGGGCTCACCCTGACCGGTGGCGATGGCCTGACGCGCTCGTTCTTTCGTACCAAATTCTGGGAAGACGACCCGAAAACCTACGGCGACATCGTGTTCCAGCCCGATGCCCTGCCCGAGCCGGTGGCGCGCACGCCATTGTCCTCCACTGAAAAAAATTCCCTGCTGCGCTATGGCGTCGACGAGCCGCTGTTGTTCGTCGGCCATTACTGGCGCAGCGGCAAACCGGCACCGATCCGCCCGAACCTGGCCTGCCTGGACTACAGCGCGGTGCTGTACGGCAAGCTGGTGGCGTATCGCCTGGACCAGGAAACCCAACTGGATCCGCATAAATTCGTCTGGGTCGACGTTGAGCGACCTGAGGTTAGTCAATGAGTACCGTGGCTGTATTGCGCCTGCCCCTGAGCGTCGACCTGGGTGGTTTCGTCAAGTTGCTGCAACGCATGCAGGTGCCTCATCGCGTCAGCGAGGAAGCCGGCGAACAAGTGCTGTGGGTGCCCGAGAGCATCAGCGACGATGTGCGCGTGTTGTACCAACGCTTTCCCGCCGGTGACCCGGACCAGCAACTGGACATTCCCGAACAGGCGCCCGTGGCGCGGCCAGGGTTTGTCCAGCAGGTACGCCATAGCCCGGTCACGGCGCTGGTGCTGTTGGCCAGCCTCATCGTCGGCGCGGTGACGCTGCTCGGCGAAAACCTGCAAACCATGGCCTGGCTGACCTTCCTGCCGTTCCGGGTGCTGGGCGAATACATTCAGTTCACGCCGCTGGCCGACAGCCTGGCGTCCGGGCAGTGGTGGCGGTTGGTCACGCCAATGCTGATTCACTTCGGCATCCTGCACCTGGCCATGAATGGCATGTGGTACTGGGAGCTGGGCCGCCGCATTGAGGCGCGCCAGGGCAGCATCAACCTGCTGGGCCTGACCCTGTTGTTCAGCCTGGTCTCCAATTACGCGCAGTATGCCTACGGCGGCCCGGGCCTGTTTGGCGGTTTGTCCGGCGTGTTGTATGGCCTGCTGGGGCATTGCTGGATCTTTCAACTACTCTCGCCCAACCCCGCATATCGCCTGCCCCGTGGGGTGCTGGTGATGATGCTGGTGTGGCTGGTGCTCTGCCTGTCGGGGCTGGTCTCGATGATCGGCTTCGGCGAAATCGCCAACGCGGCCCACGTGGGCGGCTTGGTTATCGGTTGCCTGACCGGTTTGCTGGGCGGGCTGTACAACCGTCGCAAATCGTCTATTTGATAAGGAAGAGCCTTATGTCCTCTTTTGCTGAAATGATCGAAAACATCACCCCGGAAATCTACGAGAGCCTCAAGCTCGCCGTGGAAATCGGCAAGTGGTCCGACGGCCGCAAGCTCACCGCCGAACAGCGCGAGCTGTCGCTGCAAGCGGTGATCGCCTGGGAGCTGCAGAACCTGCCCGAAGACCAGCGCACCGGCTATATGGGCCCGCAGGAATGCGCGTCGAAATCGGCACCGGTGCCGAACATCCTGTTCAAGTCGGATGCGATCCATTGATTGAAATCGGTCGCGGTGCAGTCAGCAAAATGTCGGCGAAACTCGGTGAGCCGACCGTTCAATACACGTTTCGTCTTGGCGACACCGAGGTTGCGGTCAACCCGTTGATCGGCACCCATATTCGCCTGGAATACCTGGGTGCCATTCATTGCAGCCATTGCGGGCGCAAGACCAAAAACAGCTTCAGCCAGGGTTATTGCTACCCATGCATGACCAAGCTGGCCCAGTGTGACCTGTGCATCATGAGTCCCGAGCGCTGCCATTACGACGCTGGCACCTGCCGCGATCCGAGTTGGGGTGAAACCTTCTGCATGACCGACCACGTGGTCTACCTGGCCAACTCGTCGGGGATCAAGGTCGGCATCACCCGCGCTACGCAGTTGCCGACCCGCTGGCTCGACCAGGGTGCCAGCCAGGCGCTGCCGATCATGCGCGTGGCCACCCGCCAGCAATCGGGCTTTGTCGAGGATCTGTTTCGCAGCCAGGTGGCCGACAAAACCAACTGGCGCGCGCTGCTCAAGGGCGATGCGCAATCGGTGGACCTCAAGCAGGTACGCGATGAGTTGTTCGCCTCCTGCGCCGAAGGCTTGCTGGGGTTGCAGGAACGCTTTGGCCTACAGGCCATCCAAACCATTGCCGACATCGAACCGATCGAGATCCGTTACCCGGTGCAGCAGTACCCGGGCAAGATCGTCAGCTTCAACCTGGACAAGAATCCGATTGCCGAAGGCACGCTGCTGGGGATCAAGGGCCAATACCTGATCTTCGATACCGGCGTGATCAATATTCGTAAATACACGGCCTACCAGCTCGCCGTGCATCAGTAGAAGGATGCCACCCATGCGCACCGAACAACCGAAGATGATCTACCTGAAGGACTATCAGGCGCCGGACTACCTGATCGACGAGACGCACCTGACCTTCGAGTTGTTCGAGGACCACAGCCTGGTCCACGCGCAGCTGGTGATGCGCCGCAACCCCGAGCGCGGCGCCGGGCTGCCGCCGTTGGTGCTGGACGGCCAGCAACTGGAGCTGCTGAGCGTGAACCTCGCCGATCAGGCGCTGACGGCTGCTGACTACCAGTTGACCGACAGCCACCTGACGCTGCAGCCACAGAGCGAAACCTTCACCCTCGACACCACGGTCAAGATTCACCCGGAAACCAACACCGCCCTCGAAGGCCTGTACAAATCCGGTGGCATGTTCTGCACCCAGTGCGAGGCCGAAGGCTTCCGCAAGATCACTTATTACCTCGACCGTCCAGACGTGATGAGCGTGTTCACCACCACGGTGATCGCCGAGCAGCATCGCTACCCGGTGCTGCTGTCCAACGGCAACCCGATTGCCAGCGGCCCCGGCGAAGACGGGCGGCACTGGGCGACCTGGGAAGACCCGTTCAAGAAACCGGCCTATCTGTTTGCCCTGGTGGCCGGTGACCTGTGGTGTGTCGAAGACAGCTTCACCACCATGACCCAGCGCGAAGTCGCGCTGCGCATCTATGTCGAGCCGGAAAACATCGACAAGTGCCAGCACGCCATGACCAGCCTGAAGAAATCCATGCGCTGGGATGAACAGACCTACGGCCGCGAGTACGACCTCGACATCTTCATGATCGTGGCGGTCAACGACTTCAACATGGGCGCCATGGAGAACAAGGGCCTCAATATCTTCAACTCCAGCGCTGTGCTGGCCCGCGCCGAAACCGCTACCGATGCTGCCCACCAGCGTGTCGAAGCCATCGTCGCCCACGAATACTTCCATAACTGGTCGGGCAACCGCGTGACCTGCCGCGACTGGTTCCAGCTGTCGCTCAAGGAAGGCTTCACCGTGTTCCGTGACTCGGGCTTTTCCGCCGACATGAACTCGGCCACGGTCAAGCGCATCCAGGATGTGGCGTACCTGCGTACCCACCAGTTCGCCGAAGACGCCGGCCCCATGGCCCACGCGGTACGCCCGGACAGCTTTATCGAAATCTCCAATTTCTACACCCTGACCGTGTACGAAAAGGGTTCGGAAGTCGTCGGTATGCTCCACACCTTGCTTGGCGCCGAAGGCTTTCGCAAAGGCAGCGACCTGTATTTCGAGCGCCACGACGGCCAGGCCGTGACCTGCGATGACTTCATCAAGGCCATGGAAGACGCCAACGGCGTCGACCTCAGCCAATTCAAGCGCTGGTACAGCCAGGCCGGCACGCCGCGTTTGGCGGTGAGCGAGTCCTTTGACGCGGCGGCCAAGACCTACAGCCTGACCTTCCGCCAGAGCTGCCCGCCAACCCCGGACAAGGTGGAAAAACTGCCGTTCGTGATCCCGGTCGAGCTGGGCCTGCTGGACGATAAGGGCGCCGGTATCGCCTTGCGCCTGGAAGGTGAAGCCACTGCAGGCGCTACCTCCCGAGTGCTCTCGGTGACCGAAGCCGAGCAGACCTTCACCTTTGTTGACGTCGCGCAAAAACCGTTGCCTTCACTGCTGCGTGGCTTCTCGGCACCGGTGAAACTGAGCTTCCCGTATGACCGCGACCAATTGATGTTCCTGATGCAGCACGACAGCGACGGCTTCAACCGCTGGGACGCCGGCCAGCAGTTGTCGGTGCAGGTGTTGCAGGAACTGATCGGCCAGCATCAGGCCGGGCAGCCGCTGAAGCTCGATCAACGCCTGATCGACGCGTTGCGCACGGTATTGAGCGACGAACGCCTGGACCAGGCCATGGTCGCCGAGATGCTCTCGTTGCCGAGCGAAGCCTACCTGGCCGAAATCAGTGAAGTGGCGGATGTCGATGCGATCCACGCCGCCCGCGAATTTGCCCGCAAGCAGTTGGCCGACAACCTGTTTGAAGGGCTGTGGCTGCGCTATCAGGCCAACCGTGACCTGTCCCGGAAAACGCCCTACGTGGCAGAGGCCGAGCACTTTGCCCGGCGTGCCCTGCAAAACATCGCGCTGTCCTACCTGATGCTCAGCGGCAAGCCAGAAGTGCTGGCGGCGACCCTGGACCAATTCGACACCAGCGACAACATGACCGAGCGCCTGACGGCCCTGGCCGTGTTGGTGAACTCGCCGTTCGAAGCGGAAAAAGCCCAGGCGCTGGCGGTGTTTGCCGAGAACTTCAAGGACAACCCGCTGGTCATGGATCAATGGTTCAGCGTACAGGCCGGCAGCACCCTGCCGGGCGGGCTGGCGCGGGTCAAGGCGTTGATGGAACACCCGGCGTTCACCATCAAGAACCCGAACAAAGTGCGCGCCCTGATTGGCGCCTTTGCCGGGCAGAACCTGATCAACTTCCACGCGGCGGATGGCTCGGGCTACCGCTTCCTGGCGGACCTGGTGATCCAGCTCAACACGCTGAACCCACAGATTGCGTCGCGCCAGTTGGCACCGCTGACGCGCTGGCGTAAATACGACGCCGCACGGCAAGCGCTGATGAAGGCAGAACTGGAACGCATCCTGGGCTCGGGCGAGCTGTCCAGCGATGTGTTCGAGGTGGTCAGCAAGAGCCTTGCCTGACACGCGAAGGCTGAATCTCACCATTCGAAATGTGGGAGGGGCTTGCTCCCCGATAACGGTGCATCAGTTGGCTTATTCAGCAACTGACACGCAGCCATCGGTAACCACGATGCGAAGCGAGCCGCTCTTGATTTTGCTTTTGATCTAGGCGCCCCGTTAAACCACGCTGGCCGGAATTCGATATTGATTTGGGGGGTAAACCGGCAGGGATGCCGGTTTAGCCGCCCCGCGCCATGGATGGCGCGTGGCGGCGGCCCCCCAAATCAATGTCGGATTACGGGCACACCGAGCCTAGGCGAGGTGCCGAGTGGTGGGGCAAGAGCCCTTTGGTTACTTTGGGGCTCTTTTCCAAAGTGACCCGCCGTCAGGGCGGAACCCTAAGTCGCCGTTACCGCAGCAACGGATATGTACTCGCCCTGATCCGACATCCTGGTCGGCTGTCAGGCCGCCATCGGGGGCAAGCCCTAATGCCAGTCAGTTAAGGTTTTTTGTAGGAGCGAGCTTGCTCGCGAAGAACTCAGGGCCTCCGCGTTTATTCAGAATGAACGCGTTGCCTAGGCGTTTTTCGCGAGCAAGCTCGCTCCTACAGTGGACCACTTTCGCTTAACTGACTGGCATTAGGGCAAGCCCCCTCCCACATTTGGATCGCGCGGCATCAGTCAGTTAGCTATAGGCCTCCAGGTCGCCACGGGAGCAAGCTCCCTCGCCACAGGTTCAGGGCTACGCCAAAGTTGTGTAGATACCTATGGCCATCGGGGGCAAGCCCCCTACCACATTTTTTATTCCGAGGCGGCTTGGTGGGCAAGCGGCGTCAGCACCTCGGCCTTGTCATCCAGCACCATCACCACCAGCAGCCTGGCAGGCTGGGTCTGGCTGGCGTTGCTCGATTCGAAGTGCCGCGAACCGGCGGGCTCGTAGAACGACTCGCCGGCCTTGTAGGTCACGGCTTTCTCATCGTTGACCCGTGAAGTGACTGCACCTTCCAGCACATAAGCTACGGCAGTGCCGGTGTGGCTGTGGGGCACGGTGGCCTGGCCGGGGGCGTAGTCCACGGTGAGCATGATGGTTTTCTTGCCGGGCACATTGGTCAAGGCGTGCGCTTGCAGCACCTTGAGGGTTTCCTGGTTGTACACCGGCTCGTGGCCGTAGGCCGTGAGCGAGGTGAGTATCGCAGCGGTGGCGAGCAGTCGTTTCATGATGGGGTTCCACGGGGTTGGAGACCTGTTCACCCTACGCCCGGGGGCAGGATCGACCAATGACCAATCCGCCGGAAAACCCCCTAGCCAATCCGCAACAGGATGTCGCGCACCCTATCCAGCGCCGGGTCGATATCGAGGGTTTCGATGGCACCGAAGCCGAGAATCAGCCCCGCGCGTGGCGGCACGTCGTGGAAAAACCCATCCAGGGGATACAAGCCGACCTCCACCTCGCGCGCCAGCTGCATCAACAGCGGGATGTCCACCGGCACTTTGCACAGTGCCGCCAGGTGGAACCCGGCCACCGTCGGCACCGCCTCGAACCAGGGCGACAGGTCGCCCGCCAGGCGCTGCAGGATCCGTTCGCGCCGCCCCGCATACACGCTGTGGCAGCGGCGAATATGTTTGAGCAGATAGCCTTCGCTGATGAACTTGGCCAGCGCCCATTGCGGCAGGGTGGAGCTGTGCTGGTCGGTCAATTGCTTGGCCTTGAGCACCGCGCCATGGATCGCCGGCGGCAGCACCGCGTAGCCCAGGCGCAACTCGGGTAGCAGGGTTTTCGAAAAAGTCCCGACGTAGGTCACCACGCCTCGCGTGTCCAGGCTTTGCAGGGAGTCGGTGGGGCGGCCCTGGTAGCGGAATTCACTGTCGTAGTCGTCTTCGATGATGATCGCCCCGAGTTCGATCGCGCGGTCCAGCAAGGCTTTGCGCCGCGCCAGGCTCATGGGCATGCCGAGGGGAAACTGGTGGGACGGCGTCACATAGACGAGCCGCGTGCCCTCGGGGATCTGGTCAACCTGAATGCCCTGTGCATCGACCGGAACGCTGGCGACCTTCGCCCCCATCGCCACGAACAACTGGCGCGCCGGGCTGTAGCCAGGGTCTTCCATGGCGACGATGCTGCCTGGCTCGAGGACCACGCGGGCGATCAGGTCCAGTGCCTGTTGCGCGCCATTGGTCACCACGATGTCACTGGCGCGGCATTTCACCCCGCGTGAAAACGCGATATGCCCGGCGATGGCCTCGCGCAGTGCCGGCAAGCCCTCCGGTTGGCTATAGAAACCGCTGTTCCTGGCGATACGGCGTAATGCATCCTGGGTGCAGCGCCGCCATTCTTCCTGGGGGAACTGACTGCGCGTGGTTGCCCCGCCGATGAATTCGTAGCGCAGGATGTCGCCGCTGGCGGGGTGGTGCATAGGCGAGGGCAGTGCCGCCCATTTGCTCAGGTTGGCGGCGCAAGCTAGGTCGGTGGCGGTCTGTACACGGTCGGGCTGCGGTGCCCACGCATTGACGAAGGTGCCTCGGCCAATCCTGCCGACCAGCAGGCCTTCATACGTCAAAGTGGCGTAGGTATCCGAGACCGTTTTGCGCGATACGCCCAATTGCTCGGCGAGCAGCCGGCTGGGCGGCAATTGCGCGCCGGCTGCCAGCCGCCCGGTGGCGATGGCCTCACGCAGTTGCTGGTAAAGCTGGGCTGCCAGGTCCTTGCGGCCGTTGATGACGAGGTGCAGTTCCATGTTTCATCCTGGGGCAGATCGATCTGCGCCAAGGTTACGCGCAAATCGATTGGAAGAAACCCGGCGGCCTCAGGACAGGAAACCACCGTCCACATTCAACGACACGCCGGTGGTGTAGCTCGACGCATCGCTGGCCAGGAACAGCACCGCGCCGGCCATTTCGCTGGGGTCGGCCACGCGCTTGAGCGGGATCTGCGCCAGGGCCATCTTCAGGATCGCGTCGTTCTTGACCAGCGCCGAGGCGAACTTGGTGTCGGTCAAGCCTGGCAGCAGCGCGTTGCAACGAATGCCGAATTCGGCGCATTCCTTGGCGAAAACTTTGGTCATGTTGATCACGGCGGCCTTGGTCACCGAATAGATGCCCTGGAACACGCCAGGGGAAATGCCGTTGATCGAGGCGACGTTGATGATGCTGCCACCGCCGTTGTCGCGCATCAGTTTGCCGGCTTCCACCGACATGAAGAAGTAGCCACGGATGTTCACGTCGACGGTCTTCTGGAACGCGCCGAGGTCAGTGTCCAGCACGTTGCAGAACTGTGGGTTGGTCGCGGCGTTGTTGACCAGGATGTCCAGGCGGCCGAACTGTTCACGGATACCGGCGAACACCTGGGTGATCTGCTCCATTTCACCGATATGGCAGGCCACCGCAGTGGCCTTGCCGCCGTCGGCGATGATCGCGTCGGCAACGTGCTGGCAGCCTTCGATTTTGCGGCTGGAGACAATCACATGGGCGCCTTGCTGGGCCAGCAGCTTGGCGATGGCCTCGCCGATGCCACGGCTGGCGCCGGAAACGAAAGCGATCTTGCCGTCGAGGTCGAACAGGTGGGTCTTGGACATGAAGGGTTCCTTATGATTGTTATCAGAGGGCGGATTTGCCGATGACCGCCAGGCTCATCTGCTCCAGCAGCTTGTTCATGTGGATGAACTGGGCAAAGCGTTTGTCCTGGGTCTGGCCATGGAAGAAACGGTAGTAGATCTGCTGCACGATGCCGGCCAGGCGGAACAGGCCGTAGGTGTAGTAGAAGTCGAAATTGTCGATCTGGATGCCCGAGCGTTCGGCGTAGTAGTCGACGAACTGGCGGCGGGTGAGCATGCCAGGCGCATTGCTTGGCTGGCGACGCATCAACTGCACGGGCGCGGGGTCAGCGGCTTCGATCCAGTAGGCGAGGGTGTTGCCCAAGTCCATCAACGGGTCGCCGAGGGTGGTCAGCTCCCAGTCCAGCACGCCGATGATCTGCATCGGGTTGCGCGGGTCGAGAATCACGTTGTCGAAGCGATAGTCGTTGTGCACGATGCTGGAGGTCGGGTGGTCGGCCGGCATTTTGTCGTTGAGCCAGGCGCGCACGGCTTCCCAGCGCGGGGCATCGGGGGTCAGGGCTTTTTCGTAGCGCTCGCTCCAGCCGCGGATCTGGCGTTCCACGTAGCCTTGGGGCTTGCCCAGGTCGGCCAGGCCGCAGGCGGTGTAGTCGACCTGATGCAGTTCGACGAATTTGTCGATAAAGCTTTTGCACAACGCTTCGGTTCGGCTCGCGTCCAGGCCCAGTTCGGCCGGCAGGTCTGAGCGCAAAATAATCCCATTGACCCGTTCCATGACATAGAACTCAGCGCCGATCACCGTTTCATCGGTGCAGTGCACGTAGGCCTTGGGGCAGTACGGAAAGCCATCCTTGAGCTGGTTGAGAATGCGGTATTCACGCCCCATGTCGTGGGCGGACTTGGCCTTGTGGCCGAATGGCGGGCGACGCAACACAAATTCCCGGTCCGGGTATTCCAGCAGATAGGTCAGGTTGGAGGCGCCGCCGGGAAACTGGCTGATCTTGAGCGTGCCGTGCAGGCCGGGAATATGGGCCTTGAGGTAGGGATCGATCAGGCCGGCATCAAGTTCTTCGCCTGGGCGAATCTGGGTCGATTGGTCGTTAAGCGGCATGCTTATCCCTTCTGCTTATTTTAAAGGCCTTGGACTATTGGCTAATCTAATGCGCGTCACCGCCCAGCGACAAGGTCGGGGCGGCTTAATAGGTTAGCGTGTTGGGGAATGATCAGCGGGCCTGATCCACGCAAATCACCAGGGCGGCACGGCCCCGGCGCGGGTATTCGCTACGGATTGCGCGACGGGAGTGTCACGGGGGTCAGTACAGGGCGACCGGCAAAGTATTCCACCAGATTGTCGGCGACCCGCTGCACGGTGTCGTGGGTGGCTTCGGGCGACAGGCCGGCTACATGGGAAGTCAGCACGGTATTGTTCAGGCGCTTGAGCGCATCGGGCACCTTGGGTTCGTCGTCGAAGACGTCCAGCGCGGCGCCGCCGATACGTCGCTGTTCCAGCGCAGCCACCAGGTCGGCGGTGACCACCACGCTGCCACGACCGATATTGACCAGATAACCGTTCGGCCCCAGGGCGTCGAGGGCGTGGCGGTCGATCAGGTGGCGAGTGCCGGCGCCACCGGGCGTGGCCAGGATCAGGAAATCCGAGGTGCGCGCCAGCTCCACGGCGGTTGAGCAGTAGGTGTAATCCACGTCATCGCGTGGTTGGCGGTTGTGGTAGCTGACCTCCATGCCAAACCCCAGGGACGCGCGCTTGGCGATCTCCAGGCCCACGGCGCCCAGCCCGAGAATCCCCAATTGCTTGCCGCCCAGGGAAGGGCGCATCACCTTCGGCCATTCACTGCGGCGCACGGCGGCGTCAGTCTGGGGGATACCGCGCACCAGCGACAGCAGCAAGGCCATGGCATGGTCAGCCACCGACGGCGCATTCACCCCGGCGCCGTTAGTCACCACAATCCCACGGTTGGCGGCGGCCTGCAGGTCTACATGTTCGTAGCCGGCACCAATCACGCAGATGATCTCCAGCAACGGCAGCGCGGCGATTTCCTCGGCATACAGCCCCAGCGGGCCACGGGTGAGCACGGCCTTGATCTGCCCGCCGTGGGCCTTGATCGCCTGGGCACGTTCGACAGGCGTCGGTGCCAGGATTACATGGAAATCATTGCTCTCGATGATTTGCAGGTATTCGTTGATGGTCTCAACCAGGACCAGAACAGTGGTAGTCATGCAAGGTTCTTCCTGAAGTGCTTGAGCGCATGAGTATGCGGGATTTGTAAGACGGAACGTAGGTTGCTGTAGGAGCTGGCGCTCCTACAGTAGTTTCAAAAGCCAATCTCGGCGGCTTGCATGCGCTTCACAAACGCTCCGGCCAACGTCTCATTGTGGTGATCAATGATCGCCTTGGCCGTCAACGCCGGGGTATCCATGCACGTATGGGCGTCCTCCGGCAACATCACCGAGAAGCCCAGCTCTATCGCCACTCTGCAGGTGGTGTCGACACAGAACTGGGTTTTCATGCCCACAATCACCAGTTCGTCGACCTGCGCTTGCTTCAATTGTTGCGCCAGATCGGTGCCCAGGAAACAGCTCGGGCGGGTCTTGTCGAACAGGTAATCGCGGGATTCGTCGACCTCCAGGCCGCTCCACAGCTGCCACAGCGGGCTGCCCGCTGCGATGGACGAGCCGGCGGGCCCGGTATGACGTGCGACGAAAATCGGGGCGCCGGCCGTGCGGGCGCGCCGGATCAGCTGGTTGATGGTGTGCAGCACCCGTTCACGCTCGAAGGGTTTGTGCGGTCCGTCGTACAGGCCAGTTTGCATGTCGATAATCAAAAGGGCGGCTGTCATGGTGTTGCTCCTGTTGAGTGCCGGATGGCGGAGCAATAAAAAAGCCCCGTCCATCGCTGGCGGGGCCTTTGGGTGCTTCAGGGTGTCGTTAGATGAACCACCCACAGCAACCGCACGGCCCGCCATAAGCGGTCGTGGTGGTGGTGCGGGTAAGGAACAACTGAATAGATCTCATGTACCGATCATGCTGGTGCGGGTGAAAGACTGTCAACGGATGTTTCCGGTTTCTTCCACGGCCAGCGACGCCTGATGCCAGGCTGGGACAGCTGCACCGCCGAACCATTCCTCAGCTAAGTCTTTGCTTATGCACGAGAATCCCGGACAATCGCGCCCCTGTTGAGGTCGGGGCGCTGCCTGTCAGGTTTTTCTGACTCGTCCCGGCCGTGTGAATGCGGAGATCCGACCGGATGAATGATCAGGCCAATAGCGTCGACGAACGCTATGCAACGACACCTGCAACGCTCACAAGCTGGAGCCGCCAGGACACCACCTGGATGCTTGGGCTGTTCGGCACCGCCATCGGCGCCGGTACTTTGTTCTTGCCGATCAACGCGGGCCTGGGGGGCTTCTGGCCGCTGGTGATCCTGGCGCTGCTGGCCTTTCCAATGACGTTCTTTGCCCACCGTGGGCTGACCCGTTTCGTACTCTCCGGCCGGGAAGGTTCCGACATTACCGATGTGGTCGAAGAGCATTTCGGCATTAAAGCCGGCGCGTTGATCACCTTGCTGTACTTCTTTGCGATCTTCCCGATCCTGCTGATCTATAGCGTGGCCCTGACCAACACCGTCAGCAGCTTCATGGAACACCAACTGCACATCATGCCGCCGCCTCGGGCAGTCCTGGCGTTTGTGCTGATCCTGGGCTTGCTGGCGGTGGTGCGTTGCGGCGAAAAGGTGATCGTCAAGGCCATGAGCCTGATGGTGTATCCGTTTATCGTTGCCTTGCTGTTCCTCGCCGTGTACCTGGTGCCGCATTGGACGGGCGGCATCCTGAGTACCGCCCGTGAGATTCCGGCGCCGTCGGCCTTGCTCAACACCTTGTGGCTGGCGATTCCGGTGATGGTGTTCTCGTTCAACCACTCGCCGATCATCTCGGCCTTCGCGGTAGACCAGAAACGTCAGTATGGGGCACACGCCGACGAGCGCAGCTCGCAGATCCTGTCCCGCGCGCACCTGTTGATGGTGGTGATGGTGCTGTTCTTCGTGTTCAGTTGCGTACTGACCCTGTCACCGGCGCAGTTGGCCGAGGCGAAAGCGCAGAACCTGTCGATCCTGTCGTACCTGGCCAACCACTTTGACAACCCGACCATTGCCTTCGCCGCGCCGTTGATTGCATTCGTGGCGATTGCCAAGTCATTCCTGGGCCACTACATCGGTGCCAGCGAAGGCCTCAAGGGCCTGGTGCTGAAGACCGGTCGCCGCCCGGCAGCCAAGTCTCTGGACCGCATGACCGCCGCCTTAATGCTGGTGGTGTGCTGGGTCGTCGCCACGCTTAACCCAAGCATCCTCGGTATGATCGAGACCCTGGGTGGGCCGGTGATTGCATCGATCCTGTTCCTGATGCCGATGTACGCCATCCGCAAAGTGCCGGCCATGGCCAAGTACCGGGGGCAGGCGTCGAATGTGTTTGTCACGGCGGTGGGGTTGGTAGCGATTACTGCATTGGTGTATTCGCTGATGGCTTAAGGTCTGACACAATCTCCAAGGCTGTCCCAGAACCAAATGTGGGAGGGGGCTTGCTCCCGATAGCTGTATGTCGGTCACCTATGAATTGACTGAACCACTGCTATCGGGAGCAAGCCCCCTCCCACATGTGTTTGGTGGTGTTGCTGGGATTGTATTCCAGGCATGAAAATGCCGCGTATCTCCAGATGGCGATCACTGCTCTGGTTGACTCGCTGATGGCTAAGGTCTGACACCGCCTGCAAGGGCTACAGAGGACCAAATGTGGGAGGGGGCTTGCCCCCGATGGCGGTGTATCAGTCACCTATGAATTGACTGAACCACTGCTATCGGGAGCAAGCCCCCTCCCATATTTGTTTGTATTCCAGGCATAAAAAACGCCGCGTACCTTGCGATACGCGGCGCCTGTCACATCAACACACCGTTAAGCTTGAATCACCGGGATGTTGGCGCTTGCCGCGATCTTGCGGAACTCGGCGATCTGGTCGAAGTTCAGGTAGCGGTAGACGTCACTGGCCATGGTGTCCAGTTTCGCCGCGTAGCCCATGTACTCTTCGACGGTCGGCAGGCGACCCAGGGTAGAGGCGACTGCCGCCAGCTCGGCCGAGGCCAGGTAGACGTTGGCGCCATCGCCCAGACGGTTCGGGAAGTTACGGGTCGAGGTCGACACGACGGTCGAATTCGGCTCCACACGCGCCTGGTTACCCATGCACAGCGAGCAGCCCGGCATTTCCATGCGCGCGCCAGCCTTGCCGTAGATGCCGTAGTAGCCTTCTTCGGTCAGCTGGTGGGCGTCCATCTTGGTCGGCGGCGACAGCCACAGACGGGTCGGCAACTGGCCCTTGACCTGCTCCAGCAGCTTACCGGCAGCGCGGAAGTGACCGATGTTGGTCATGCACGAACCGATGAACACTTCGTCGATCTTCTCACCGGCAACGCTCGACAGCAGACGGGCATCGTCCGGGTCGTTCGGGGCGCAGAGGATCGGCTCGTTAATTTCCGACAGGTCGATCTCGATGATTTCGGCGTATTCGGCGTCGGCATCGGCTTCCATCAGCTCCGGGTTGGCAACCCAGGCTTCCATCGCTTGGGCGCGACGTTCCAGGGTGCGTGGATCGCCGTAGCCTTCGCCGATCATCCAGCGCAGCAAGGTGATGTTGGAGTTCAGGTACTCGGTGACGGAGTCCTTGGACAGCTTGATGGTGCAACCGGCAGCCGAACGTTCAGCCGAGGCGTCGGACAGCTCGAAAGCCTGTTCCAGCGTCAGGTCGTTCAGGCCTTCGATTTCCAGGATGCGGCCGGAGAAGGCGTTTTTCTTGCCTTTCTTCTCTACGGTCAGCAGGCCAGCCTGGATCGCGTAGTAAGGAATGGCATGCACCAGGTCACGCAGGGTGATGCCAGGCTTCATCTTGCCTTTGAAGCGCACCAGGATCGATTCCGGCATGTCCAGCGGCATCACGCCGGTGGCAGCGGCGAACGCGACCAGACCGGAGCCGGCCGGGAACGAGATGCCCATCGGGAAGCGGGTGTGGGAGTCACCACCGGTACCGACGGTGTCCGGCAGCAGCATGCGGTTCAGCCAGCTGTGGATGATGCCATCGCCTGGACGCAGCGATACACCGCCACGGGTCATGATGAAGTCAGGCAGGGTGTGGTGGGTGGTCACGTCGATCGGCTTTGGATAAGCCGCGGTGTGGCAGAACGACTGCATCACCAGGTCGGTCGAGAAGCCCAGGCACGCCAGGTCTTTGAGTTCATCACGGGTCATCGGACCGGTGGTGTCCTGGGAACCGACGGTGGTCATCTTCGGTTCGCAGTAGGTGCCAGGGCGCACGCCTTTGCCTTCCGGCAGGCCGCACGCCTTGCCGACCATTTTCTGCGCCAGGGTGAAGCCCTTGCCGGTGTCGACAGGCGCTTCAGGCAGCTTGAACAGGTCGGTAGGGCCCAGGCCCAGTTCGGCACGGGCCTTGTCGGTCAGGCCGCGACCGATGATCAGCGGAATACGGCCGCCGGCGCGTACTTCGTCCAACAGCACCGGGGTCTTCATTTCGAAGGTGGTGATGACTTCATCGGTGCCGTGTTTGCAGACTTTGCCAGCATGCGGGTACAGGTCGATCACGTCGCCCATGTGCATGTTGGTGACGTCGAACTCGATCGGCAGTGCGCCCGCATCTTCCATGGTGTTGTAGAAGATCGGAGCGATTTTGCTGCCGAAGCAGAAACCGCCGGCGCGCTTGTTCGGAACAAAGGGAACGTCGTCGCCGAAGAACCACAGCACGGAGTTGGTCGCCGATTTACGCGACGAACCGGTACCGACCACGTCGCCGACGTAGGCGATCGGGAAGCCTTGGCCGCGCATTTCTTCGATCTGCTTCATCGGGCCGGTCTTGCCTTGCTCGTCCGGCACGATGCCTTCACGGGCCATTTTCAGCATGGCCAGGGCGTGCAGCGGGATGTCAGGGCGCGACCAGGCGTCCGGGGCAGGGGACAGGTCGTCGGTGTTGGTTTCGCCGGTGACCTTGAACACGCGCAGGCTGATCTTGTCGGCCAGGGTCGGACGGTTGCGGAACCATTCGCCGTCGGCCCAGGACTGGATCACGCCTTTGGCGTGTTCGTTGCCGTTGCGGGCTTTTTCCGCCACGTCGTGGAACGCATCGAACATCAGCAGGGTGTGTTTGAGTTGGGCGGCCGCGACAGGCGCCAGCGTGGCGTCGTCCAGCAGCTCGACCAACGTCACGATGTTGTAGCCGCCTTGCATGGTGCCAAGCAGTTCAACAGCGCGCTTTTTGTCGATCAGGGGGGAGGTGGCTTCGCCCTTGGCCAGGGCGGACAGGAAACCGGCCTTGACGTAGGCAGCTTCGTCAACGCCCGGTGGAATGCGGTTGGTGATCAGGTCAACGAGGAATTCTTCTTCGCCAGCCGGGGGATTTTTCAGCAGCTCGACCAGGCCTGCGGTTTGTTCGGCGTTAAGCGGCTGGGGCACGATACCCAGGGCGGCACGCTCTTCGATATGTTTGCGGTAGGCTTCAAGCACAGTTATTACCCTCATCAGTGGTCCCACGGGACGCTCATCCAGGAATGACCGGCACGCGTGCGCTCGGGGGCTTTTTGGGCCGCAAAGCCAGCGCTGCCGACCGTCCTTACAGAAGCTGCTTTCAAAGTTTTACGCCTGCAGAACGGAGCTGATGAGGGTCGGCGCAAGTGTTGACCTACCGGGGTCAAACCTGCGCCAACACCGTTCTGAAGGAACGACTGTGCTCGTGACGCTTTGAAAACAGCTTCCAGCGGATTATTGGCGCCTTACAAGGCCGGGTGATTCTACGGCAAAAAAAATCTAAAGGTAAGTTGCGTCACCAAGTTTGCAGGGTGATCAACCTTAGACAAAGGGCTAACATGGCGCACTGTTTCGCTGATCTGCGTGTTTTCGCCCATGTCCAACCAAACCATCAAGACCCCCTGCGTCGGCCTGTGCTCCACGGTCTACGGCGATCTCGTGTGTCGCGGCTGCAAGCGCTTTCACCACGAAGTGATCCAGTGGAATGGTTATAACGAAGAAGAAAAGCGTGCGGTCTGGCTCAGGCTCGAGCAATTGCTGGTGCAGGTGATGGCCGGCAAAGTCGAAGTTTTTGCCCCCAAGACCCTGCGCGGGCAGTTGGAACAGCGCAAGATTCGCTTCGTGCCGCACCAGTCCGAGTATTGCTGGGCCTATCAGTTGATTGCGCGTGGGGCGCGGGTGATCAATAACCTGGAGGCCTACGGCATGGTGTTGCTGCCGGAGTTTCGCGACTGGCCCTTGCCAGACCTGCGCGATGCGATTGATCGGGAGTTCTTTATCTTGTCCGAGGCGCATTACCAGCGCTATATCGCACCGGGATTCCTTAAAGATGCGCTATCTACCTGACGGTAAAGATCAAAATGTGGGAGGGGGCTTGCCCCCGATAGCGGTGGATCAGTTGGCTTATTCAGTGACTGACACTCAGTCATCGGGGGCAAGCCCCCTCCCACATTTGATCTTCATTGCTTCAGGCTTGGGTGGCGAGTTCTTCCAAATGGTCCATCAGCGTCTGCGGCTTGAGCACCAGCACATCGCTTTCCACCGCATCCAGCACCACCTCTGCCGTATTGCCGATCAACGCCCCGGAAATTCCAGTGCGCGCCACGGTGCCGATAATCGTCAGTGCCGCCTGCAACTGGTGGGCAATATGGGGAATCAGCACATCCGCCGGGCCTTCCTTGATATGCAGGTGTGCGTCATCCACATCGAATTCGGCCTGGAAGGCCTGGCACTGCTCGCGATAACGCGCCTCGATGGTTTCCCGCAGTTGAAACGTCGGGTCCGCCGCCGACAGCATCGGCGAGGGATGCGCGCTGATCACATGCAACTGCGCCTTGGCCAGGCTGGCGATATCAAAGCCGTGGTCGATGATGGAGTTATGCAGCGAGCGGTGTTCGCTGTCGGTATTGCCCACGTCGACGGCCGCCAGAATCACGCCGCCGGCCCAGGGCGTGGCGGTCTTGACCAGCAGCACGGGCGTCGGGCAATAGCGCAACAGTTTCCAGTCTGCCGGGGTCAGCAGGGCCTTTTTCAGCGGGCTGTCGGCAAAGTGCTGCTTGATCACCAGGCCGCAGCCCTCGGCCTGCTGCACGTCGACGATGGTTGCATGCAGGCTGTCGTTCCACGCCTGTTCGGTCGTGACGCTGTACCCGTCCTCCTGCAGGCCGGATTTGAGCAGGCTCAGCAGCGCCGAATACTCATGCTTTCTGTCACAGACCAGCAAATGCAGGTGCGCGTCGGTGACCCCGGCGATCAGCTTCGCGCGCTTGAGGGCCAGGCTTTCGGGATGCTCGGGCTCGATGACCACCAGGATGCTGCGGATGGCTTGCATGGTCGGTTCTCCAGGAGTGGGCCTGCAACAACTATAGTTGCTGCACGCGTGCCGTCATCTTGATGTACATCAAGGCCCATGGCTGGTGGTCTGCGGCGTGGTCGGTATAATCGGCGCCCTTTTGTGATCCTTTGCCCGTGAGCCCGATGATCCTGCCCGAAATCCACGAATTCCTCGGTTGCCGCACCCCCGACGCCTGGGTCCAGGCCGCTTTGGCCGACCAGGACACCCTGCTGATCGACCACAAGAACTGCGAATTCAAAGCCGCCAGCACCGCCCTGAGCCTGATCGCCAAGTATCACGGCCACCTCGACCTGATCAATATGATGTCGCGGCTGGCCCGTGAAGAGCTGGTGCACCATGAGCAGGTCATGCGCCTGATGAAAAAACGCAAGGTTGAGCTGCGCCAATTGTCCGCCGGCCGTTACGCCTCGGGTTTGCGCAAGGTGGTGCGCAACCATGAGCCGGTCAAACTGGTGGATACCCTGGTGGTGGGGGCCTTTATCGAAGCGCGCAGTTGCGAGCGTTTCGAGGCGCTGGTGCCACATTTGGACGAAGAACTCGGCAAGTTCTACTTCGGTTTGCTCAAAAGCGAAGCGCGGCACTTCCAGGGTTACTTGAAATTGGCCTACCAGTACGGTGATGCCAAGGACATCGCCCAGGTGATCGAGCGGGTGAGGGCGGCCGAGCAGGCGTTGATCGAGTCAGCCGACGTCGAGTTCCGCTTTCACAGTGGCGTGCCAGCCTGAGGCCACGGCTACGCCGATCAAGGCGCTGATCCCGGTCAGCAGCAGGATCACCATTTGCGTGCCAAGCGGCGCTGCCAGCACCGCAATCAGCAAGCCCGCCAAGGGCTGGGCGAGGTTGTTGAGCAGGGTGATCACTCCCACCGTTTTGCCGAAATCCTGCACCGGAATCACCCGCTGACGAGTGCTGCGCATGTACACGTTGAACATCTTGTCGAAACCGCTCACCAGCAGGAAGCCCACGGCGTACACCCACACGCCGGGGCTGAGGGCGGTGATCAGCGCGCCGACGGCGATCATCGAATACGACAGCCCGCCGAGCACCTTCAGCGCCAGGCTCGAACGCGCGAGGTAAAACAGAATTACCAGGGTGACCACCGCGCCAGCGGCTTGCAGGAGGGCGTAGGCGTCCTTGTCCGCCGCGTATTGCCCGGTGACCAGGGCCGCCGACGTGGCCAGCGTCACGCCGACGATCAGGTTCACACCGATGGCCAGGGTAATGATGCGCTTCAACTCCACCCGGCTGCGGATGTGGCCCAAAGCGGTGCGCAGCGGCTGCAGCCAGAGACCCGGGTGCTGCGGCTCATGGGGCTGCAGGTTCACGCGGGTGTTGCGCTGCCAGGCCAGCATCGCCAGGTCTGCCAGCACAAACAGTGCGGCGATGCCCAGCACCACCCAAGGCCACGCCCAGACTTCCAGCATCAGCGCCGCCACCAACGGGCCGAGTACCAGGCCGCTCTGGTCGGCGATCTGCGAATAAGACAACGTCTTGGTATAGGTGTAATGCTGGAAAATATGCGGCATCAGCACTTCCCGCGCCATGATGCCCTGGGTGGTCAATACCCCGCAAAACGCCGACAGGATCACCAGCCATTGGATACCGTCGAACAGCCCGTACAGCGCCACCGCTACCACGCAGGCCAACGCCCGATACACTTGGCTGACATGCAGGATGCGCACGGGTGAAAACCTGTCGCACAACGCCCCGCACACCGGAAAGGCCAGGTAGCGCGGCAGTGACTCGAGAAAGAACGCCAGGCCCGCCCACGACACGCTCTGGGTGGTTTGGAACACAATCAGCGGCACGATGAACAGCAGAATCTGGTCCGCCAGCCGCGACAGAAACAGTGAAACGAAGAACGCCAGGTAATCCTTGCGCATATAACTCCCTGTGAATGGCGTAAAAGAGTGCAGGCTATTTGTTAAAAACTCTTAAAAGCATGAAGCTTGCTGGCACCCTGCATGCGGCGGCTCCCGTTGGGCAGCTTGCCACCTATACTGCCAGCCTTTCAATCGGCGTTCGCACACTGAGAACTTATGGAAAACCTGGGTCTGGGCAAAGTCCTGCTCGTCGAGGACGATGAGAAGCTGGCAGGACTGATCGCGCATTTTCTGTCGCAACATGGTTTCGAGGTGCAGGCGGTGCACCGGGGCGATTTGGCCTTGGCGGCATTCCTGGCGTTCAAACCGAAAATGGTCGTGCTCGACTTGATGTTGCCGGGCCAGAGCGGCCTGCATGTGTGTCGCGAGATCCGCGCAGTGTCCGACACACCGATTGTGATCCTCACCGCCAAGGAAGATGACCTGGACCATATTCTAGGCCTGGAGTCCGGTGCCGATGACTATGTGATCAAACCCATCAAACCGCCGGTATTGCTGGCGCGTCTGCGGGCCCTGCAACGTCGGCAAGTGCCCGAGACGACGGTACGCGATTATCTGGAATTCGGCCGGTTGTCGATCAACCGCAGTTGCCGGGTGGTCAGCCTGGGCGATGAAAAAATCGACCTCACCACCATGGAGTTCGAATTGCTCTGGCTACTGGCGAGCAGCTCGGGAACCATCCTTTCGCGCGACGACATCCTCAACCGCATGCGCGGCATTGCGTTCGATGGCCTGAACCGCAGCGTCGATGTGTACATCAGCAAACTGCGCGGCAAGCTCAATGACAACCCGCGCGAGCCGGTGTGCATCAAGACCATCTGGGGCAAGGGCTACCTGTTCAATCCGTTCGCCTGGGAGCTGTAGATGCTGCGCCTGTATCTGCGCTTGTACCTGATCCTCGCGCTTGGCTTGGCCGGTGCGATCTGGTTGGTCAACTATGGCCTGGACGCGTACATGCCAGAGTCCAATGAAACCTATAATCGCGAGGCCCTGCGCGGTCCGGCGTGGGCCCTGGTGGAACAACTGCGGCCGGTGCAGGGCGAGGCGCGCCAGGCGCGTCTGGATCAGTTGCAACCGCATTACGGCCTGCGCCTGCAACTGGTGCAGCGCGACAGCCAGCACCTGAGCGCGCGCGAACAGGCACTGCTGGCGGCCGGCCAAGTAGTGGTGCGCGAGGACTTCATGAAGTTCCTCGCGCCCATCGACGATGGCCCGCAATTGCTCGAAATCCAGTTGCCGGAAGAACCGAAATGGTTGTACCTGTGGGCCTACGGGCTCCTGGGCGTGAGCCTGGCCATCGTGTTGTACTTCTGGGTGCGCCCGCACTGGCGCGACCTGGAGCACATCCGCCTGGCGGCGCAGCGCTTTGGCGACAACGACCTCGGCTCGCGCATCCTGTTGCCGCGTCGCTCCACCGTGCGTGCGCTGGCCGGGCACTTCAACCAGATGGCCGAGCGCATCGAAAGCCTGATCGCCAACCAGCGCGAACTGACCAACGCGGTATCCCACGAACTGCGCACGCCCATTGCGCGCTTGTCCTTCGAGCTTGACCAGCTCAAGCAGCAGGCCGATCCGCGCCAGAGCCGCGAACTGATCGCCGACATGTACGCCGACCTTGGCGAGCTGGAAGAAATGGTCTCCGAGCTGTTGACCTACGCCAGCCTGGAGCGCGGCGCGACCCAGGTCACCCGCGAAAGCATCGAGGCCCACAGTTGGCTGGACAGCGTGATCGGCAGCGTGGCGCTGGAGGCCGAGGCCGCAGGTGTGCAGTTGTCGCTGCGTACCTGTGAGGTCGATGTGATTCGCATCGAGCCACGATTCATGGCGCGCGCGGTGATCAACCTGCTGCGCAATGCCATTCGCTATGCCGACCGGCGGGTTGAAGTGTCGTTGATCAAGTTCGGCAGCGGTTACGAACTGCAGGTCAGCGACGATGGTCCCGGTATTCCGGTGGAGGGCCGCGCCAAGATCTTTGAACCCTTCATGCGCCTGGATTCAAGCCGCGACCGCCGTACCGGCGGCTTCGGCCTGGGCCTGGCACTGGTCCAGCGGGTCAGCCAATGGCATGGCGGGCAGGTGCAAGTGCTGGACTCGGAGTGGGGTGGCGCGTCGTTTCGGATGACCTGGGCGTATGCCGAGTAAGCATCCGTAAACAACGACAAGCCAATGTGGGAGTGGGCTTGCCCTCATGCCAGTCAGTTAGGGCTTTTTGTAGGAGCGAGCTTGCTCGCGAAGCATTCAGGCCCCCCGCGTTTATCCAGAATGAACGCGTTGCCTGGGCGTTTTTCGCGAGCAAGCTCGCTCCTACAGTGAGCCCAGATTGCTCGCCCAGGTTAAAAATTCAACGTGTCGAGGGGCGAGTGCAGACGTTTGAAGGCGTAGCCCGAAGCGCTCAGGCCATTGACCTGGCGGCTGACGGTATCGCCCAGGCCATAGCCGCTGCCGGCTACGACCGCGTGGGCGTTATCGACGGGCAGCAGGATGTAGTCGGTCAGGGGCTCATCATGCAGTTGGCCGCGAATCACCAGGAAGCCTTCCTCCAGGCGCACGCTGACGCCGCTCAGCGGCGCATCGGGCTCGTGGGTATTGAGCACCTGGTAAGTGCCGACGGTGTCCGCCCACGCCAGGGGCAGCGGCGGCGGCTCGATGCGTTCGCCCACGGCAACGCGTTGGCCGTGGCTGCGGGCAGTGAGGATCTGCCGGCCCTGTACCCTGACGACGTCCAGTTGCACGCGACCCAGTTCGCCAAGGTCTTTCAGCCAGAAGCCGAAAACCTTTTTCTGCGCGCGCAGCCAGCCTTGATCGTCGCGCATCAGCTCGAAGTCGCACCCGCCCAGTTCGCCGGATAAGCGCCCGTGATCATCCTTGAGACGGAACACGCCCCATGAGGTCGCGTAGAATCCGGCCAGGCGCTTGCGGTCGACTGCGGCCGGCACCTGGCGCAGCTTGAGGCCGTGGTTCGGGGCCTCGCAGTCGTCGGCACAGACCGCCTTGCCGGTCTGCGCCTGGAGCATCAGGCGCAGGGTGTCGGTGGACAAGGTCACCACCAGCTGTTCGGCATTGCTGTCATTGGCCATGATGATCACGGCCAACTGCTGATCCGGGAGGATGCTCAACTGCGCGGCGAAATCATCGCCGCCGCCGCTGTGCTGATAGGCCCGTATGCCAGGGCCGGGTTCATCCCCGCACGGCGCCAGAAACCAGCCGAGGCCCATCTGGCAATCGAAATCCAGGGCATTGCCGGTGTTCTGCTGGGTGAACATCTCATCGATCGAAGCGCTGTCCAGTACCCGGTTGCCTTTGTAGACCCCTTTGGCGAACAGCATGTGTACGTAATGGCTGAGGTCTTTGGGGCTGGCCCACAGGCTGGCGGCGGCGAGGTCACGGACCTGCGCGTCGTTGCTGGCCTTGCCCTCTTCGTAGCCCAAAGCGCGGTAGCTCAATTGGGTGCCGGTGCCGACGAAACTTGACTGGTTCATCTCCAGTGGCTTGAGCAGGCTGCCTTGCAGTTGCGCCTCGAAGCTTTTACCGGTGCTGCGCTCAATGGCCGCCCCCACCAGGGCGTAGCCCAGATTGGAATACGCCACCTGGGAGCCCGGCGGGCTGCTCAGCCACACGCCCGAAACGCGTTGCGGCATCTGGCCCATGGCGTAGTTACTGCGCAGATCGCGCAAATGCTCGCTGGGCAAGCCGGATTGATGGCTGAGCAAGCGGCGCAAGGTAATCGCTTGATCCGCCTCGGCCTGATCGCTGTGAAACCGCGAGCGTACGTGGAACTCGCGCAAGGTTTGCTGAAGCGGCGCATCCAGCCCCAGGCGCTGTTGTTCCACCAGTTGCAAGGCCGCCGTGGCGGTGAGCAACGTGGAGATGCCGCCGGCGCGAAATGCCGTGTTAGGGGTGACCGGCACCCCTCGGGCCTTGTCTGCCAGGCCGAAGCCACGGGCCCAGATCAGTTCCTGGCCACTGACCAGGGCAATCGACAAGCCCGCCACATTGTCCCGGGCCATCTCACGGGGTATACGGCTTTGCAGGTAGCGGATGATCGCGCCGTAATCGCCTTTTTGAATCGACGGCGGGGCGGGCGGTTGCCCCTGGCAACCGAGCGTGCCCAACAGGCAACCGAGCAGCGGGATACCGCGTAACGTGCGAAACATGAAGAGCACCCGGATGGTGGTTTGGATGCTCGAATGCTAGGGCCGTGGCGGCACGCAATCTTTGAGTGCTTTGTCGGGAAACTGTCAAAGACTGTTAACGCCGGCCTCGACCATAGGGTTATGTGTCAAGTCAGTTATCCAGGGCAGTCAAGATCGCATGCGCCACTTTCACCCGTTCGGCATTCGGGTAGTTCCTGTTGGCCAGGATCACCACGCCTATATCCCTGCTCGGTACATACGCCACGTAGGCGCCGAAACCATTGGTTGAACCGGTTTTGTTGTAGAGCACATTGGCCGGTTGGGACTGCGCCGGTTGCAGCCACTTGACGGTGTGCGACTCCAGCGCCATTGGTGTGGAGTTGCCCTCTATCAAGGCCTGCTGGGTGATGGGGTAGGGGTAGTATTCCCAACCCAGGCCCTGGGTCATGCCGTCGACGCTGTAGTAACCGCTGTGTGTGGTGGCGATCGCCTGTTGCAGCGGCGCGCTCAAGGTCTCGGGGTGCAGGTTGAGCATCACGTAGCGCGCCAGGTCCTGGGTGCTGGTCTTGATGCCGTAGGCTTCGCTGTCGAGTGCGCCTGGGCCCACGCGCACGGGTTTGTCCTGCTTGTCGTAGCCTTGGGCGTAGCGGCCCAGCTTGTCGGCGGGCACGTTGAGGTAGGTGTTCTTCAAGCCCAGCGCCGGCAGCAAGGTCTGTTCCATGGCGACATTGAACGGCTGGCCCAGGCTTTTCGCCGCGAGGTAGCCGAACAGTCCGATGCTCGGGTTGGAGTAGAGGCGTCGCGTACCGGGGGTCTCGGTGGGTTGCCAGTGCCTGTAGTAATCGAGCATGGTCGCGGCGCTGTCGGCCGCACCTGGGAATTGCAGCGGCAGGCCGCCTGCGGTGTAGGTCGCCAGTTGCAGCAGGCTGATGTGATCGAACGCACTGCCGGCCAGTTCGGCCCAGTGCTGGCTGGCGCGGTCCGACAGCTTCAACTTGCCGCTGGCCTGGGCATAGCCACCGAGGGTTGAAGTGAAGGTCTTGGACACTGAGCCGACTTCGAACAAGGTGTCTTGCGTGACGGGCTGCTTGCCTTCCCTGGACGCCACGCCGTAGTTAAAGTATTGCGCCTGACCCTTCTTCACCACGGCCACCGACAGCCCGACGATGCCCTGTTGCTGCATCAGCGGTTTGACGCGACTGTCCACCACTTCGCGCAGGTCGGTCGCAGCCAGGCACGGAGCAGCAACCAGCAGAGACGCTGAAATCAGCAGGCTTCGTAGGCTAAAACAGGATTTTTCTTGCATGTTATTTTCGCTTCCCTGTAACGGATTGACTAAGGCTGAGGGCCTGCGCGGGCGCCGCCAATCTAGGCTTTAACCAGGGGAGGTACAAACGATGATATCTTGCACGAGCCATTAGTAAATCTAGGGTCAAGCATGCTGCGCTCCCATCTTCCCCTTAATGCCCTGCGCGCCTTCGAGGCTTCCGCCCGGCACCTGAGCTTCACCCGCGCGGCCATTGAGTTATGTGTGACCCAGGCGGCGGTCAGCCATCAGGTAAAAAACCTGGAGGCGCAACTCAATGTCACACTGTTCAAACGCCTGCCACGCGGGTTGATGCTCACCCGAGAGGGCGAAACCCTGCTGCCGGTGCTGCGCGATTCGTTCGACCGGATTGCCCAGACCCTCGGCCAGTTCGAGGCCGGGCATTACCGCGAAGTGTTGACGGTAGGCGCGGTGGGTACCTTTGCCGTGGGCTGGCTGCTGCCGCGCTTGGCGGACTTCCAGAGCCGCTACCCGTTTATCGACCTGCGCCTGTCCACTCACAACAACCGCGTCGATGTAGCCGCCGAAGGCCTGGATTACGCGATCCGTTTTGGTGCCGGCGCCTGGCACGGCACCGAGGCCTGCCAACTGCTGGAAGCCCCGCTCAGCGTGCTCTGCGTGCCGCACCTGGCCGAACAGCTGCACACGCCGGCCGACCTGTTGAAACACACCTTGCTGCGCTCTTACCGCGCCGATGAATGGAGCCTGTGGTTCCAGGCCGCCGGGCTGCCGGCCGACACCCTGGTACCGCGCAGCATCGTGTTCGATTCGTCGCTGGCGATGATGGAAGCGGCGCTGCAGGGCGTTGGCGTGGCACTGGCGCCGGCGATGATGTTTTCGCGGCAATTGGAGAGTGATGTGATTCGCCAGCCGTTCGCGGTGGGGATAACCACCGGCAGTTACTGGCTGACGCGCTTGCAGTCGCGGGCCGAGACGCCAGCGATGCTGGCGTTCAAGGGGTGGTTGCAAGCCAGTGCTGGCTAATGTGGGAGGGGGCTTGCTCCCGATTGCGGTGTGTCAGTTATAGATGATGTGACTGAGCCACCGCCATCGGGGGCAAGCCCCCTCCCACAGTTGGACTGAGTCTAGGCGAGGTATTTGCGGAACCATCCCAGGGTGCGCTCCCAGGCCAGGTTTGCCGCTGACTCGTCATAACGCGGCGTCGAATCGTTGTGAAAGCCGTGGTTGGCTCCCGGGTAGATAAATGCCTCATACGTTGTACCGGCGGCTTTCAGCGCATTCTCGTAGGCCGGCCAACCTTCGTTGATGCGCGCATCCAGCTCCCCGTAATGCAGCATGATCGGCGCCTTGATGCGGGGTACGTCCTTGGCCTCGGGTTGACGCCCGTAGAACGATACTGCCGCCGCCAGTTCCGGGTAGGCCACCGCCGCCGCATTGGTCACGCCACCGCCATAGCAGAAACCGGTGATGCCGACTTTGCCGGTGCTGCTGTCGTGGTGCATCAGCCACTCAATGGCGGCGAAAAAATCGTTCATCAGTTTGGTGGGGTCGACGGTCTGCTGCAGGGCCACGCCTTTTTCATCGTTGCCGGGGTAGCCGCCCACCGAGGTCAGGCCATCGGGCGCCAAGGCGATAAAGCCGGCCTTGGCCAGGCGCCGCGCCACGTCTTCGATATACGGGTTCAGGCCACGGTTCTCATGCACGACCACCACCGCAGGCAGTTTGCCCACGGCCTTGGCCGGGCGCACCAGGTAGCCACGCACCGTGCCGTTACCCTTGGGTGACGGGTAGGTGACGTAGTCGGCAACGATAGCGGGGTCGGTAAATTTCACCTGTTCGGCGAGTGCGTAGTTGGGGCTCAGGGCGGCGAGCAGGGCCGAGGCGGTCAGGCCACCGAAGGTAAACAGCGCGGCGCGGTCGAGGAATTCGCGGCGGTTCAGCGTGCCGTGGGCGTAGCCATCGTAGAGTTCCAGCAGTTCGGGAGCGAAGTCTTTGGCGGTGAGACGAGTCATCGGTGCAGTCCTCGATTAGCGGTTGCCGTCAAATGTAGACCAGGATCAACCCGTGCGGCCACGGGCGCGGACGCCATTTCTGTTTAGCAGCCCCTGGCCCCTGGCCCCTAGCGCTAGCGCGCGAAGCGCTTCGCGCCGGCCACGCAGCCGATCACCGCCACCGTGACCAGCAGCATGCCCAGGCTGACCTGCTCATGCAGCAGGCCCGCCGCCAGCGCCAGGCCAAAGAACGGTTGCAGCAACTGCAACTGGCCGACCGCCGCGATGCCACCCTGGGCCAGGCCGCGATACCAGAACACAAAGCCGACCAACATGCTGAACACTGCGACGTAACCCAGGCTCAGCCAGGCCGGCAGGCTGATGCCGGTGAACGACGCGGGTGCCAGCAGCCAGCTCAACGGCGC
Source organism: Pseudomonas sp. R11-23-07 (assembly GCF_003852295.1). NCBI lineage: Bacteria > Pseudomonadati > Pseudomonadota > Gammaproteobacteria > Pseudomonadales > Pseudomonadaceae > Pseudomonas > Pseudomonas sp. R11-23-07. The sequence goes on along the minus strand of NZ_CP027761.1, from coordinate 3,055,911 downwards.
GACGACGGGCAGCGATATTACCAGGGCCCAGCAAATCACCTGCCAGCCACCCAGGCTGCGCGACAGCTTGGCGCCTTCGGCATAGCCCAGGCCGCAGACCAGCACCGCCAACAGCATCAGCAGGTCCCCGGCGGGCGCAGCGCTCAGGCCCTGGGCGAAGGCGTAAGCCATCACCAGCGCACTGCCGAGCCCCGAAAACAACCAGAACACCGGTCGCGGCCGCTCGCCGCCGCGCAGCACGCCGAAGATCGCCGTCGCCAGCGGCAGTAGGCCAATAAACACAATGGAGTGCGCGGAGGTCACGTATTGCAGCGCCAGCGCCGTGAGCAGCGGGAAACCGATCACCACGCCGAACGCGACGATAGCCAAGGGCGCCCATTGCGGGCGGGTGGGGCGTTTTTCGCGGAACCACCACAACAGGCACAGCCCCAGGATGGCCGCGAGCGTCGCGCGGATCATGGTCAAGAACACTGGATCGAATTCCATCACTGCCAGGCGCGTGGCCGGCAACGAACCGCTGAAAATCACCACGCCAATAAAACCGTTGATCCAGCCTTGGGTGCTGCTGTCCAGTGTGGCGAAAGGCGAGGTGCGTTCCATGGGGGTATGTCCGAAAAAGGGAAGTTGCGTACCCGGCATCCTAGGGCTGAAGATTGAGGCAATCAAAAAATTGTCATGGATACATCACCAATGCCGCGCGCCCGCTACAAGTCGCTGGTCGATACCTTTGCCGAGGCCATTCGTGCGGGCAAAATGCCGCCCGGCACGCGCCTGCCCACGCACCGCCAACTCGCCGCCGAGCATGGCTTGGCGCTGGTCACCGCGAGCCGCGTGTACGCCGAGCTGGAGGCGATGGGGCTGGTCAGTGGTGAAACCGGGCGTGGCACTTTTGTACGCGAACTGGCGTTACCGCCGGGCCAGGGCAGTGGGCAGATGCCCGTCGCGGCGGGCATGCTCGACTTGAATTTCAACTACCCGTCATTGCCCGGCCAGGCCGAGCTTTTGCGTGGCGCACTGCGCCAGTTGGCGTTATCCGGCGACCTGGAAGCGCTGTTGCGTTACCAGCCCCATGCCGGCCGCCCGCATGAACGTGCGGCGGTCGCGCAGCACCTGTTGCAGCGCGGGCTGGCGGTGCAGGCCGAACGGGTATTGCTGGTCAGCGGTGCCCAGCACGGCTTGGCGGTAACCCTGATGGCGCTGCTCAAACCTGGCGATGTGATCGCCGTCGACGCATTGACCTATTCGGGCTTCAAGGTGTTGGCCGAGACCCTGCACCTGGAAATCGTCGCGATCCCGGCCAGCGTCACCGGCCCGGACCTCGAACACCTGCAGGCCCTGTGCCGCAAGCGGCCGGTGCGCGCGGTCTACAGCATGCCGACCCTGCATAACCCGCTGGGCTGGGTGATGAGCCTGGCGCAGCGCGAGCGCCTGGTGGCGATTGCACGAGAGCACCACTTGATGATCATCGAGGACGCCGCCTACGCCTTCCTGGCCGAACACGCGCCGCCGCCGCTGGCGACCCTGGCGCCTGAATGCACTGTCTACGTGGGTGGGTTTTCCAAAAGTGTCGCCACCGGCTTGCGCGTCGGTTTTATCGCGGCGCCCCTGGCTTGGGTCAAGGTATTGGAGCGCACCGTCATGGCCACCACCTGGAACGTGCCGGGGGTGATGAGTGCGATCGCCGTGGCCTGGATCGAAGATGGCACCGTCGCGCAGTTAGAGGCGCAAAAACGCGCAGATGCCCAGGCACGGCAAGCTTTGGCTGCGCAAGTGCTGACGGGGCTGAGCTATGTCAGCCATCCTTCATCGTATTTTTTGTGGCTGCCGCTGGCTGAAGATGCCCGCGCCGATCAGGTGGCCATGACCTTACAGCGCGAGGGTATTGGCGTTTCCACCGCCGAGCCGTTTGCCGTCTCGGCCCATGTGCCCCACGCGCTGCGCCTGGCGTTGGGGTCGGTGTCGATGACGGCGCTGCGTGAGGCGTTGCTCAAGGTGCGCAAAGTAGTGCAATGGTGAGCCGTGGCTGAGCGGCTCACCGGCAAGGGTCAGTATTTGTAGGCCTGGCGGCCGATCAGCAGCCATTGGCCTTTCTGTTTCTGCCAGACCTGGAAGTTATCGATATCGGTCGGCACTTCGACGCCACTGTTCACCGCCAGGGCGTGAAAGTGGTTGCGCACCAGAGCGGTATCGCCATTGAGGGTGATGCTCTGGTTTTGCATTTCCAGGGTCTTGAACGCGCTCTTGTGAGTTTCCAGGTCTTCGATGAACTGCGCCTTGTTCTGCACCTTGCCGCTGGAATGGCCGTAGGTGAGGGTATCTGCGGTCAGCGCATGCAGTTGCTTGAGGTCCAGGTGCAACATAGCCTGGGTCAGTTGGTCGACCGCCTGGGCTACTTCCTTCTCGGCGGGCGCCGGTGCGGCCGCGACGTAGCCGGAGAACAGGCACAGGAAAGCGATCAGCACTTTGAGATTTTGCATGGGGAGTCCTTATTGTTGTGGGGGAGCGACATGATGAGGTCTGTCGTCGTACAACCATGCAATAAATTGGCAGGGGAAGGAAAGGGGGGGCTTGAAATATTCTGAAATTACTTATCTACCGACGTGGAACTCGGCTGAACCTGTGGGAGGGGGCAAGCCCTAATGCCAGTGAGTTAAGGCGACACCGAACCTGTGGCGAGGGAGCTTGCTCCCGCTGGACTGCGCAGCAGTCCCATTGTTTGGGGCCGCTTCGCGCCCCAGCGGGAGCAAGCTCCCTCGCCACAAGTTAGTTCTCGCTCCTGCTACTTCTTAACTGACCGGCATTAGGGCAAGTCCACACCCACATGGGGCGGTGATCAGCCGGCTGACAACGGCGGTGTACGCGGTGGAATCATGCGTTTGCCGCCGGTGGCTTCGTACGCTGACGCAAAGCGCAACAGCGCCGAATCGTCATACGCCCGCCCGGCAAATGTCAGCCCGACCGGCATGCCGATGTCCGCCATCACGCCCATCGGCACGGTGACCGTAGGCACGCCAAGGTGGCGAATGGCGAGGTTGCCGTTGGCCACCCACACGCCATTGCTCCAGGCGATATCCGCGGAGGCTTCGTTGACATCGGCATCGGCCGGGCCAACGTCGGCCACGGTGGGGAACAGCACCGCGTCGAGCCCCAGGCGGTCCATCCAGTCTTCCAGGTCCAGCCGGCGGGTTTGCTCGAGGCCGCGCAAGCCGTCGGGCAAGCTGCTGATCTCGTTCCACGGCGTGATGCCGCGCTGGGCCATGCGCACGTATTCGTCCATGCCGGCGGCCAGGTCGTCTTCGCGGTTGGGCAGGGTGCCGGGGTCGTGGGGGAAGATCTTCGGTCCATCGACATCTGCCAGGCGGTTCAACGCCGGGTCGCCGTTGGCACGCAAAAAGTCATCGAACGCCCAGGCCGACAATTCCCACAGTTCATCGTGGAGGAACTGTCGGGACACCAGGCCACGGTTGAACACTGTGGGCGCGCCGGGGCGGTCGCCTTCGCAATTGGACACCAGTGGGAAATCCACTTCGATGACCTCGGCGCCTGCGGCTTCCAGGGCGTGGCGTGCGGCTTGCCACAGCTCGATCACTGAGGCGCGGGTGTGGATTTTCTGCCCGGTCGGTCCGCCAATCCCGGGTTTCTCACTGGTGCCGGCCTCAGGGTCGGCGTTGATGTACATGCGCGGCACGCCGAAGCGTTTGCCGGCCAGGGCCGCGCTGCCCACCGCCAGTTCGGCGTAGGACGCCGGGCGCACCGAACTGACGCTGGGGATCGGCACCCAGGGTTGCAGGCGCCACAGGTCGCCACGGGTGTGCGGGTCTTCGGCGACCACCACGTCGAGTACTTCCAGCAGGTCGGCCATGGTGCGCGCATAGGGCACCACCACGTCCATGGTCGGAGTCAGCGGCCAGTTGCCGCGTACCGAAATCACCCCACGCGAAGGCGTGTACGCACACAAGCCGTTATTGGAGGCCGGGCCGCGACCGCTCGACCAGGTTTCTTCGGCCAGGCCAAACGCGGCGAAACTTGCCGCCGTGGCCGTGCCGGCGCCGTTGGACGAACCCGAGGCGAACGGTGCGGTGAGGTAATCGGCGTTGTACGGGCTTTCAGCGCGGCCATAGACGCCGCGTTGCATGCCGCCGTTGGCCATGGGCGGCATATTGGTCTTGCCCAGGCAGATGGCCCCGCCAGCGCGCAAACGCTCGATGGTGAAGGCATCACGCTGGGCGACCAGCTTGGCGAACGCCGGGCTGCCGGACGCGGCGGTGAGGCCCTTGACCAGGTAACTGTCCTTGGCCGTATAGGGAATGCCATCCAGCGGCCCCAGCGTCTGGCCTTTTGCCCGGCGTGCATCGGACGCCTCGGCTTCCTGCAAGGCCTCGGGGTTGCGCACCACCACGGCGTTCAGCGCGGTGGCGGTCTGCGGGCCGTCATAGGCGTCGATCCGCGCCAGGTAGGCCTGCACCAGTTCAACGGCGCTGGTCTGGCCGGATTCAAGCGCAGCGCGCAATTGGGCAATGGAGACTTCGGTAACTTGCATCAGGTTTTTTTCGCCGCCTTCAAGTGGAGGTATGGCGGCAGTCTACGTACAGATATTTCCCAGTGCCAGCTTGCTGCTAAGGTAAGTAGCTTGATGATCCATATTGCACTCCAAGGAGGAGAACATGCCCAGACCCTATATCGCCCTGGCCGGTTTGCTCGGGTTTTCGTTGTATACCGTGGCGACCATGTTGACGGCCGAGCAATCGCTCATTGCGTTTGGGCAGCAATTGTTGTCACGGCCGGACACGGCGCAGGTGGTGATTGACCTGTACCTGATGGCAATACTGGCGTGTGTGTGGATGTACCGGGATGCGCGGGGGCGGGGGCGCTCTGTGGCGTCGTTGATCCCCTATTTCCTGCTGACGGCGGTGTTCGTGTCGATAGGGCCGCTGCTGTATATCGTCGTCAATGGTTTCACGCGACGCACGGAACGCTAGAAATCCAATGTGGGAGGGGGCTTGCTCCCGATGGCGGTGGTTCAGTCACATCCTCTATAACTGACATACCGCCATCGGGAGCAAGCCCCCTCCCACATTGTTTAAGCGTCTCCCGCCTGGATAGCGGCAGGCCTACACGCCTTTTGTCGACGGCAACAATATCGTCAGGATGCCCGCCAACGGCAGGAACGAGCAGAGCTTGTAGACGTATTCGATACCGTGGCTATCGGCGAGCAAACCCAACAGTGCCGCGCCGATCCCGCTGAAGCCGAACATCAGGCCGAAAAAGATCCCGGCGATCATGCCGACATTGCCCGGCACCAGTTCCTGGGCGAACACCACGATGGCGGAGAACGCCGAGGCGATGATAAAGCCGATGATCACGCTGAGTACGGCAGTCCAGAACAGGTCGACATAGGGCAGGGCGAGGGTGAACGGTGCGGCGCCAAGAATCGAAAACCAGATGACTGTCTTGCGCCCGATCTTGTCGCCGATCGGCCCGCCGGCGAAGGTGCCCACGGCCACCGCGCCGAGGAACAGGAACAGGTACATCTGGGAGTTGGCGACCGACAGCTGGAATTTTTCGATCAGGTAGAACGTGAAGTAGCTGGTCAGGCTGGTCATGTACCAATATTTGGAGAACACCAGCAGCGCCAGCACCACCAGGGCAAAGGTCACCCGGCCTTTGGACAGGCCATGGGTCGGCTTGCCGCCTTGCTTGAGCTTGAACAGGTTGAGGTGGTGGCGGTACCAGCGGCTCAAGCCGTACAGCACCAGGATCGCGAACACCGCGAACAGGCCGAACCAGGCGATATGGCTCTGGCCGTAGGGAATAATGATGGCCGCTGCCAGCAGTGGGCCGAAGGCGCTGCCGGTGTTGCCGCCGACCTGGAACGTCGATTGCGCCAGGCCATAGCGGCCGCCGGAGGCCAGGCGTGCCACGCGGGACGTTTCCGGGTGGAACGTTGACGAGCCGACACCCACCAGCGCCGCCGCCAGCAAAATCAGCGGGAAGCTGCCGACAAACGCCAGCATCAGAATACCGATCAAGGTGCAGACCATGCCCGCCGGCAGCAGCCAGGGCTTGGGATGACGGTCGGTGTGGTAGCCGATCCAGGGCTGCAGCAGCGATGCGGTGAGTTGGAAGGTCAGGGTGATCAGGCCGACCTGGGTAAACGTCAGGCCGTAGTTGGCCTTGAGCATTGGGTAGATCGACGGCAGCACGGCCTGGATCAGGTCGTTGATCAGATGCGCCAGGGCGCAGGCGCCGAGCACGCGCATGACCAAAGGGCTGACCTGAGGCGTCGCGGTGGCAGCGGCGGGTGTCGCGGTGAGGGTCGACATGCAGGCATTCCATACAAGGCAGCGAACAGGGGCCGACACTACTTGAGCGGGCGGCCCATTTCTAATTATTTCGGGAGCCATGCTAGAGTCGACGCAAATGCCTGTCTCGCGCAATTCGGGCGTAATTCATCGCAAAAAGGGCGAAATCATCAAATCCCTCGACAAATTCCTCCAGGAGATCGATGAAGGCGATTGGGCCGTCATCAGCTCGGCCACTGACTACCCGGAAAACTGGGTGATTCCCGAGCACAGCCACAACAAGCATCAACTGCTCTACGCCATTGGCGGCGTGATGGTGGTGTATTCGGCGTTGAACCAGTGGACGGTGCCGCCCAATCGCGGGTTCTGGATGCCCTGTGGCCAGGTGCATGCGCTGCGTTGCGTAGGCACCTTGAAAATGCGCAGCGTATTCGTGCGCCCGGACAGCTTTCCGGACCTGCCGACCGAGCCGAAGACGGTGACGGTGTCGCCGCTGCTGAGTGAATTGATCAAAGTCTCGGTCAGCTTGAAACCGCCCTTTGCCGAGGATTCGCGCGACGCCAGGATCATGCGCCTGATCCTCGATGAGCTGGCTATCCTGCCCGCGTTGCCGTTGTCACTTCCTCAGCCCGCCGACCCGCGCATCAATCACATCTGCCTGACGCTGCAGCAAGACCCGGGCGATGCGTCCACCGTCGCCGATTGGAGCCAGCGCCTGGACCTGGATCAAAAAACCATTCAACGCCTGTTCCGCCGCGAAACCGGGATGACCTTCGGCCAGTGGCGCCAACAGGCCCGTTTGCTGTTGGCGCTGGAGCGCATCGCGGTGGGCGAGAAAATTATCGATGTGGCCCTTGAGTTGGGTTACGAAAGCCCCAGCGCCTTTACCAGCATGTTCAAAAAACAGTTCGGCAAGACGCCGAGTCAGTTTTTCAGCTAGCGCTGCTGATGACGCGGGCAGGCCGCGGGCGGCGTGACGCCAGGTAGGCCAGCACGGTGGCGACCACCAGCAAGGCCGCGCTCAGTTCGAAGGTCGCCTGGTAACCGCTCAGGTCAAACGCCACGCCGCCGACCGTGGCGCCTGCGGCAATCGCCAATTGAATGATGGCGACCATCAAGCCACCGCCGGCCTCGGCGTTGTCAGGCGTGGTTCTCGACAACCACGTCCACCAGCCCACCGGCGCGGCGGTCGCCACCAGGCCCCAGCTGCCCAGCAACACGCTGGTCATGAGGGTGGAACTGCCGAACGCCACCAGTGCAAGGGCGATGCCTGCCATTATCAGCGGGATGGCAATCAGCGTCGGGTACAGGTGGTGCTTCAGGAAGCGTTCAATCAGGAACGTCCCGGCCAGGCCCGCCAGGCCGAGCACCAGCAGCATCAACGACAGCGTGGAGACGTCAACTCGGGTCACGCTTTCCAGGAACGGCCGCAGGTAGGTGAACAGCATGAACTGGCCCATGAAGAACACGCTGACGGCCACCATCCCCAGGGCTACGGTGGGGTTTTTCATCAGGCTCAGGACATTGCCGGCTTTCGCCTCGGCCTTGTTCTTCAGCGCAGGCAGGCTCACCAGCAGCCACACCAGTGCAATCACGGCCACCGGCACCACACAGAAAAACGCGCCACGCCAGCCGATGATGCCGCCCAGAAAGCTGCCCAGTGGCGCCGCGATCACCGTCGCCAGTGCATTGCCACCGTTGACGATGGCCAGGGCACGCGGCACCTGGGCTTGCGGCACCAGGCGCATCGCCGTGGCCGCCGACAGTGACCAGAAGCCGCCAATCGCCACGCCGATCAATGCACGACCGAGCATGAACACCAGGTAGTTCGGGGCGAACGCCACCACGCTGCCGGAGACGATCATCAGCAGTGTCAGCGCCATCAGCAGGCGCTTGCGATCCACCCGCGCGGCGATCGAGGCGATCACCAGGCTGGTGAGCAGGGCAAACACCCCGGACACCGAAATGCCCTGGCCGGCCTGGCCTTCGGTGATGTGCAGGTCGGCGGCCAGGGGTGTCAGCAGGCTCACCGGCATGAATTCGGAAGCAACCAGCGCGAACGCCGCCAGCGACATGGCCAGCACAGCGCCCCAGCGTTGGGTTTGGGATGTAGCAGACATCACTTCAAATAGCTCTGGAAGAAGGTGGTGAGTTTGGCGAACGGGATCAGGTTGACCCGGTCGTAGAGATCGACGTGCCCCGCGTTCGGGATGATCAGCAATTGCTTGGGCTCGGCGGCGCGCTGGAAGGCGTCTTCGCTGAATTCACGGGAGTGCGCGTCGGCCCCGGCAATCAGCAGCAGCGGGCGTGGGGAGATCGTCTCGATGTCGTTGAACGGGTAGAAGTTCATGAACTTCACGTTGCTGGTCAACGTCGGCCGGGTGGTGGTCAGCTTGGAGGCGCCTGGCGGCGTGACTTCGCCGCGCGGGGTGCGGTAGAAATCGTAGAACTCATCGCCCACCGCGTCGCCGGTGAGGGTCTGCGGCGTGCCGCCGGTGTAGACGGTCTCGCCGCCCTGGAACTCGACGTAGCGCTGGTTGGCCGCCTGGCGCAACACCTGCTGGCGCTGTTGCAGCGTCACGCCGTGCTTGAGGCCGTTGCGGTTGGCGGCGCCCATGTCGTACATGCTGACGGTCGCTATCGCCTTGATGCGCGGATCGATCTTCGCCGCGCTGATCACGAAGCTGCCGCTGCCACACACGCCGATGGCACCGATGCGTTCACGATCGACCTGGGGGCGGGTGCCGAGGAAGTCCACGGCGGCGCTGAAGTCTTCGGTGTAGAGGTCGGGCAGCACCGCGTTGCGCGGCGTGCCGGCGCTTTCGCCCCAGAACGACAGGTCCAGGGAAAGGGTAACGAAACCCTGTTCGGCCATTTTGGTGGCATAGAGGTTGGCGCTTTGTTGCCTGACGGCGCCCATGGGATGGCCGACGACAATGGCGGCGCTTTTGGATCCGGCGGCGAGGTTTTTAGGCGTGAACAACGTGCCCGCAACCTGCATGCCGTATTGATTGTTGAAGGTGACGTTCTCGGCCGTCACCGTGTCGCTGGTGTAGAAGTTATCAGCACCGTTGGACATATCGGCTCCTAATGAGGAAAGGGAGGTCACCAGCAAACCCAGCGCGAGCAAGAGGCGTTTCATAGGGATGTTCCTTGCGAAGTGTCCGAGCATTTTCCCGATGGCGGCCCGGCTTCTGTAGTGCATTTGAGTGGATTACTTGCCTGATCCTCTGAGTTTCACGGTTTGGCGGCGACGCCTGGGGCTGGCGCGGGTAAAGTCCTGCCAAGACAGTCAGTGAAGCAGTGGAAGGGCCCTATGACGATCCATCAATCGCCGCTGGACGCGCTGATCCAGGCCATCGGCTCGCGCATTCCGGCGCCCGGCGACTACCCGATGCCGATCCCGGGCCTGGGGTTCTATCGGCGTGAACAGCCGGCCGCGCCGGTGGTGTGCATGGTCGAACCGAGCATCGTGCTGGTGGTACAGGGCGAGAAGCGGTTGTGGGTCGGCGGTGAGGGCTATCCCTATGACACCTCGCGATTTCTGGTGACCTCGCTGGATATTCCGGCCAACTCCGAAGTGCTGGTCGCCAGCCCCGAGCAACCGTGCCTGGGGCTGATGTTCAAGCTGGACCTGCGCATGCTGGCCGAGCTGATCGCCCAGGGCGGCCTGCCGCCAACCCGTGAGCGCGCGATGATGAAGGGGGTTGGCATCGGCCGGGTGACGGACGGCATGCTGGCAGCATTCGCGCGCCTGGTGGCATTGCTGGATGAACCTGACGCCATCCCGGTACTGGCACCGTTGATCCAACGCGAGATTCACTACCGGTTATTGAAGAGCGACCAGGCCGGCCGACTGCGCCAGATCTGTTCAGTGGACGGGCAGGGGTATCGGATCGCCAAGGCCATCGATTGGCTGAAATTGAATTTCGACAGCGCGCTACGCGTGGAAGAGCTGGCCGCGCGCGTGCAAATGAGCGCGGCAACCTTTCACCATCACTTCCGCCAACTGACCTCGATGAGTCCGCTGCAGTATCAGAAATGGCTGCGCTTGAACGAGGCCAGGCGCTTGATGTTGAACGAGCACCAGGATGTGTCCAGTGCCGCGTTCAAAGTCGGTTATGAGAGCCCATCGCAGTTCAGCCGTGAGTACAGCCGTCTGTTCGGCGTACCGCCCAAGCGCGACATGGCCGCGCTGCGGGGCAGGGCAGGTGTTACTGATCTGACGGAGTCAAGTTAGCGTAAAAGATGCACCCGATCAGTCGTGCGAACAGGCTCAGGGTTTCCGGCAGGTTGGGGTCGTCGAACAGCATGGCGCGCGAATCCAGCGCGCACAGTGCACCGAACAGGCGCCCGTCGGGCAGGAAGATCGGCGCGCCGGCATAGCTTTCGATGGCGTATTGCTTGACCACCGGGCGTGCGGCAAAGCGGCCGTCGAGGCTGATCTGCGGGACGAACAAGGCTTGGGGATCGACGCAGAACTCACTGCACAGGGTGGTTTCCAGGTCGAGCACGTCATCGACATGGATGCCCATCTGCATGGGGTCGTAGGCCGAGCAGACTATCCATTCCAGGTCAGTGAATTTGGCGATGCCGGCGAAGCGCATGCCGGTCAGGCGGGTGACCAGTTTAAGGATGTTGGTGGTCGCTTCGATTTCTGCGATGGCAGCGCGTTCGTCGGCGCTCAGCAGCGATTGGGCAGAGGTGACGCTTGGAATCATGTGAACGCTCCAAAGGCGTGGCCGCAGACAGCGACCACGCACAGCCAGGTCTTAATTGATCCTTGGGTGCTGCTGCACCAAGTTTTCGCGCTTGGCCTGGAGCGCCGCAATCTCAGCATCGATGTCCTCGATCTTCTGCTCGATATTGTCATGGTGCTCCTGCAACAATTCCTTGGCTTCTTCCATGTCGGAGGCCGCCGGGGCCGCCCCTCGCAATGGTTTATTGGCAGTTTCCTTCATGGTCAGGCCCGTGACCAGACCGACCACGGCGAACACCATCAGGTAGTAGGCCGGCATGTACAGGTCGTTGGTGCTTTCTACCAGCCAGGCCACTGCAGTGGGCGTGATACCGGCGATCAATACCGAGACGTTGAAGGCACTCGCCAGCGCGCTGTAGCGCAGGTGAGTGGGGAACATCGCCGGCAGCGTCGATGCCATCACGCCGATAAAGAAGTTAAGCACAATTGCCAGAATCAGCAGGCCGCTGAAGATCAGCCCGGTCTTGCCGCTGGTAATCAGCATGAACGCCGGGATCGACAGGAACAGCAGGCCGATGCTGCCGGCGATGATGAAGGGCTTGCGGCCGATCCTGTCGCTGACAAAGCCAATGAACGGCTGCACGAACAACATGCCGACCATGATCGCGATGATGATCAGCACACCGCTGTTTTCGGCGTAATGCAGGTTGTGCGACAGGTAGCTGGGCATGTAGGTGAGCAGCATGTAGTAGGTCACGTTGGTGGCCGCGACGATACCAATGCAGGTCAGCAGGCTGCGCCAATGCTTGGTGGCGATCTCCTTGAAGGACACCTTGGGGCCATGGCTGAGGCCTTCGCGGTCACCCTGCTCGAGTTTTTCGACGTGTTGCTGGAACGCCGGAGTCTCTTCCAGCGCGTGGCGCAGGTACAGGCCGATGATGCCCAAAGGCAGGGCCAGGAAGAACGGCAGGCGCCAGCCCCAGGCCTCGAAATCCGCCTCGCCGAGCACAGTGGAAATCAACACCACCAGGCCGGCGCCCAGCACGAAGCCGGCAATCGAGCCGAAGTCCAACCAACTGCCGAGGAACCCGCGCTTGCGGTCCGGGGCGTATTCGGCGACGAAAATCGACGCGCCGGTGTATTCGCCGCCCACCGAGAAACCCTGGGCCATTTTGCACAACAGCAACAGGATCGGTGCCCAGATGCCAATGGACGCGTACCCCGGAATCAAGCCGATGGCGAAGGTGCTCAGGGACATGATCACGATGGTGGCGGCGAGGACTTTCTGTCGTCCGTACTTGTCACCCAGAGCGCCGAAGAACAGACCGCCCAGTGGGCGGATCAGGAAGGGCACCGAGAAGGTGGCCAGCGCCGCGATCATTTGTACGCTGGGGGACGCGTCTGGGAAGAACACCTTGCCCAGCACATAAGCGACAAACCCATAGACGCCAAAGTCGAACCATTCCATGGCGTTGCCCAGTGCGGCGGCGGTGATTGCCTTGCGCATCTTGTTGTCGTCGACAATGGTGATGTCGTTCAAACCGATGGGTTTGACGCGTTTCTTACGTAATATCATGCGGGCCACTCTAGAAGCTGAACGGGAGGCGCCATCGCCGCGATGGCACCGCTCTGTCACTTCAGATACAAGCGGACACTAAATAATTCACCCATTGGGCTACTTTTTCTCGAATTAGCCAAAATGTCGTGATCCATGCCACCCGGCAGTGCGCGTATCCAAGCGTCAGCGAAACTCTAATGTGGGAGGGGGCTTGCCCCCGATGAGGGGCTGTCAATGAATGCATCTGCTGCTGACCCACCGCCATCGGGGGCAAGCCCCCTCCCACATTGTCCAGCTGTGTGCCTACCGAGGCGTGTACCTGCTGGTTAAACTGGGCTCGCAGCGTTATGCCGCCAATAGGGACGTCATTTGTATGCCAAACAACCATTCACGCCTCATCTACCGCCAACCACGGCCAACGGATGTTCAGCGACTATTCGCCATCTACAGCGACCCCCAGACCAACCTGTTCAACCCTGCCGGCCCCATGGCCAGTGTCGATGATGCGCAGCGCCTGCTGCAGCGCTGGCTCGACCAATGGTCTGCCCTGGGCTACGGCTGGTGGGCGGTTGCACGGCGTGAGGCCCCCGAACACATCATCGGCTTCGGCGGCATTGCGCCGCTCAACTACCTGACAGTGCCGCGCATCAACCTCGGCTATCGCTTCGCCGTCGAAGCCTGGGGGCAGGGCTATGCCACCGAGGTGGGGCGCGATGCCTTAGTGCTGGCATTCGAAACGCTGGGCTTGCCGGAGGTTTTCGGGTTGGTGCGACCGGAGCACGCCGCGTCGATCCGGGTGTTGGAGAAGATCGGCATGCAGCCATTCGGCCTGCTCGATGATGTGCCCGGCCAAGCACCCAGCCGAGTGATGCGCGTTTGTCATCCTACAACTGCTTCAGCCTGACAGTTTTCACACCCCTGTAAATCCTCGTTCACAGCAATCTTTCAGATTGACACTGCCCAGACAGCCCGATATAAAAGCCACAGTTGTACGACGACATATGACGTTGCATATGTCCTACCTAACAAAAATAAAAAGTGATGCCATGAATCTGAACGAGCCCATCAGTGCCCATCGTGTCGGCCAGGCGGTCGGCAGCTATCGCTGGACGATCTGCGCGATGCTGTTTTTCGCCACTACCGTCAACTACCTCGACCGCCAGGTGCTCAGCCTGCTGGCGCCGCAGTTGTCCACGCAATTTGGCTGGAGCAACACCGATTACGCCAACATCGCGGCGGTGTTCCAATTCGTCTATGCGATTTCCATGCTGTTTGCCGGGCGGTTTGTCGACAAGATCGGCACCAAGGCCGCCTACGTCGTGGCGATTGGCATCTGGTCCACCGGCGCGATCATGCATGCCTTCTCGGTGCAAATGGGCGAGGGCCTTGCGGCGGTCAGCACTGCCGTCGGCCTGGCGGTGATCCCGGTGTCGATTGCCGGTTTCATGCTGTCACGCGCGGTGCTGGCGATTGGCGAGGCGGGCAACTTTCCCATCGCGATCAAGGCCACGGCCGAGTACTTCCCCAAGAAAGAGCGTTCGTTCGCCACCGGGATCTTCAATTCGGGCGCCAACGTAGGCGCGATTTTGGCGCCCATCTGTGTGCCATTGATCGCCGGGATGTGGGGCTGGGAAGCGGCTTTCATGGTCATCGGCATGCTGGGCTTCGTGTGGGTGGCCGTGTGGGCCGCCGTGTACGAAAAACCTGAGCAGCAAAAACGCCTGTCGGCCGAAGAACTGGCCTACATTCGCAGCGACCAGACCGTACAACCCTTCACGCCATTGGCTGCGGGCGCAACACCGAAAAAAGTCTCGTGGTTCAAATTGCTGACCTATCGCCAGACCTGGGCCTTTGCCTTCGGCAAGTTCATGACGGACGGCGTCTGGTGGTTTTTCCTGTTCTGGCTGCCGACTTACCTGTCGGCGCAATACGGCATGAAGGGCGCCGATATCGTGATGCCGCTGGCCGTGCTGTACAGCATGACCATGGTTGGCAGTATCGGGGGTGGCTGGTTTCCCAGTTACTTCATGGCACGGGGCGACGCGCCCTATGATGGCCGCATGAAAGCCATGCTGGTGATCGCGCTGTTCCCGCTGGTGGTGCTGCTGGCCCAGCCGTTGGGCTACATCAGCTTCTGGGTCCCGGTATTGCTGATCGGCGTGGGCGCCTCGGCACACCAGGCGTGGTCGTGCAATATCTTCACCACAGTATCGGACATGTTCCCGCAGAAAACCGTCGCTTCGGTGGTCGGTATCGGCGGCATGGCGGGAGGCTTGGGCGGAGTGGTGATGACCAAGATCGGCGGCTGGGTGTTTGACTACTACAAATCCATCAACGACATCCACACCGGCTACATGATCATGTTCGCGATCTGTGCCCTGGCGTACCTGGTGGCGTGGAGCGTGATGAAGACGCTGGTGCCGCGCCATAAGGAAATCACCGACCTCTGAGTGAGAGTGCCGGAGCGGGCAAGCCGCTCCGGCAGTGTCGGTTCAGCGATTACGCGTTACCCGCCACACTGTGTTGGCCAAATCATCGGCAATGATCAGCGCACCTTTCGGGTCCACCGTCACACCGACCGGGCGACCACGGGTCTTGCCACCCTCCCCGCGAAA
Source organism: Pseudomonas sp. R11-23-07 (assembly GCF_003852295.1). Taxonomy (NCBI): domain Bacteria; kingdom Pseudomonadati; phylum Pseudomonadota; class Gammaproteobacteria; order Pseudomonadales; family Pseudomonadaceae; genus Pseudomonas; species Pseudomonas sp. R11-23-07. Next base: position 3,040,737 of record NZ_CP027761.1, on the reverse strand, counting down.
ACCGGTGGCGAAGTCCACAGGCTCGCCAGCCGGTTTGCCGTTGCTGAACGGTACGAAGATCACCTTGTAGCCCACCGGATTATCGCGGTTCCAACTGCCGTGTTCGCCAACGAACACGCCGTCGGCGAATTTTTCGCCCATGGCCGGGATGGAGAAATCCACACCGAGTGCCGCAACGTGCGAACCGAGGCTGTAATCGGGCTTGATCGCCGCAGCCACTTTGGCCGGGTTCTGCGGTTGTGCACGCGGGTCGACGTTCTGGCCCCAGTAGCTATAAGGCCAGCCGTAGAAGGCGCCTTCGCGCACCGAGCTGAGGTAATCCGGCACCAGGTCCGGGCCCAGTTCATCGCGCTCGTTGACCACCGTCCACAGCTGCCCCGAACCCGGTTGGATAGTCAGCGCCGTCGGGTTGCGCAGGCCGGTGGCATAGGGCTTGTGTGCACCGGTCGCGGCGTCGATCTGCCAGACCATCGCCCGGTCGATTTCCACTTCCATGCCGCGCTCGGTGATGTTGCTGTTGGAGCCGATCCCGACATAGAGCTGGCGACCGTCCTCGCTCACCGCCAGGGATTTGGTCCAGTGGTGATTGATCTGCGCCGGCAGGTCGGTGACCTTGACCGGGGCGCTGCTGGCCTTGGTCTGGCCGTCGGCATAGTCGAAGCGCACCAGCGCATCCTGGTTGGCCACGTAGATTTTCCCATCGGCGTAAGCCAGGCCATAGGGCGCGTTGAGGTTGTCGGCGAACACGGTCTTGAGTTCATAAGTGCCGTCACCATCGGCATCGCGCAACAGCGTGATGCGGTTGCCGCTCTTGACCTTGGTATTGCCCTCGGCCTTGATCAGGCTGGCGATCACATCCTTGGGCTTGAGCTTGGCCGCGCTGCCGCCACGGCCTTCGGCGACGAGGATGTCGCCGTTGGGCAGTACCAGGGTCTGGCGCGGGATGGCGAGGTCGGTGGCGATCGCCGTGATGCTGTAGCCCTCGGGTACCTTGGGTTTCTGGTCGCCCCAGGCGACGGGCTCGGCGATCTTCATGCTCGGCAGCAGGCTGCTTTGTTGGGCCGGTAACTTGGGGTCGGGGCCGTGGACCTGAGTCTTGTCGCCTTCGCCGCCGCACGCGGCCAGCAGCAACGCTGCGCTTAACAGGGTCAAGGTTTGGGTGGTTTTCATTGGTCAGCTCCCGAACGCAGGTTAGTCAGGCCGATCCACGTCGCCACCATCGCCAGCAGCGTGACGATCACTGACAGCACCAGGCCGGTCGGCATCATGGCGTAGGCATCCTTGGCGTGCTGGAAGGCGTTGATCAGCCCCAACACCCAAGCGGCCAGCAACAGCAGAAAGTAGGCGGCAGGGCGCCCGGCCTTGCGTTCGGCGCGCAGCAGATTGACCAGGGCGAATAACAGGGCAAACCCACTGAACACCAACGCACCGGCGATCAGCCAGGAGGCGAAATTGGCCCACTGAATCTGGTAGGTCTGGCCGTAGGCAATGTCACTGAGCGTAGCGCCGAGGAACAGCGGCACGCTGCCGGCGAGCAAGGTCGCATGCAGCGGGCCTGGCGTGCAGCGATAGGCGGGAAGGGTAGTCATGGGGGATGCAGCTCCTTATCGTTCGGCACGCCTGGCTAGGCGTGCGATGACTTTGCATAGGCTTTGCACATAGGCTTTGCATAGGAAAGGAGCGCGCTGTTTGTGAGAAAGTTCACCGAAGGTTCGTGTCCGGATGTTTTTCGAACCCTTGGCCGCCGGATTCACCTAAGCCTCTAACCTTCATTGCTTATTACAGGCGTTCCCATGACCCACCCGCGCATCGGCTTTGCATGCCAGTACAAGCATCCCGAACGACTGCCTTCGGCCAGTGCCTTGAAGCTGATCGAAGGCCCGTTCAACCCGCGTACCACCACGTTGCGCTGGATGAACAGCGTCGAGCCCAAGGTGGCGCGGGATAAACTGGTCGAGGTAGTCACCCACAACCTCGCCGCCCAATTGCGCCTGCTGGCCTATGTTGCCGAGCTGCCGCCGACCTTGCGCATGCTGCGCCTGAGCAGTGACCTGTTGCCGTTCTACAGCCACCCCGACGTTGCCGCTGTGTATCAGGACCCGGCGATCCAGCGCCAATTGCAGGAAGGGTTTGCCGCCATCGGCGAGCTGGCGCGGGCGTCGGATATCCGCCTGTCGTTTCATCCCGGCCAGTACTGTGTGCTGGCCTCGGAAAACCCCGGCGTGGTGGAGAACAGCCTGGCCGAATTCGAATACCACGCCGACATGATTCGCATGATGGGTTACGGCCGCCGCTTCCAGGACCTCAAGTGCAACGTGCACATCGCCGGGCGCCTGGGTGTCGAAGGCACGCGGGCGGTGTGGTCGCGCCTGTCCGAAGTGGCGCGCAACTGCATCACCTTCGAGAATGACGAGAAAACCTACGGCCTGGACCATTGCCTGCAAGTCGCTGACCTCGCGCCGGTGGTACTGGACATTCACCATTGCTGGATCAACGAAGACCACTACATCGACCCCGACTCCCCACGCGTCGCCCAGGTCATCGACAGCTGGCGCGGCGTGCGGCCCACGATGCATTACTCCCAGCCCCCGGAAAGCCTGCAGGTCCTGGGCTTTGACGCCGAGCACAAACTGGAAATGGCGGCGTTGCTGAAGGTGGTTTCCAAACGCGACCTCTACGCCCACAGCGCGCAGATGTGGAACCGCTGGACCAACGACTATGCCCTGCAGTTTCTGGATCGCTTCGACATCATGCTCGAAGCCAAGGACAAGAACATCGCCGCCCTGGCGTTCTACACGCATTGGCAGCACCGATCCGCCTGAAACATGGCATGCTTTGCGGCCCCACAAAGGAACCGTCCCATGGCTACCCTGCATCTGCTTTGCGGCAAGATTGCGTCCGGCAAGTCTACGCTCGCCAGCAGTCTTGCCACCGATCACGCTGCCATCTTGCTCAGCGAAGACCATTGGCTCGCCACGCTGTATCCCGGTCAGATCAAGATGATTGCCGATTACCTGGCCTGTGCCCGGCAGATCCGCGGTGTCGTGGAGCCGCTGGTGATCGATCTGCTGAAGTCGGGCGTCAATGTGGTGCTGGATTTTCCGGCCAACACCCTGGCCAATCGCGAATGGCTGCTCACCCTGGCGCAGGCCGCCCGGGCACCGCATTGCCTGCATTATCTGGAGCTGGATGACGCCACCTGCCGGACTCGACTGCACGCACGCAACGCCAGCGGCGAGCATGATTTCGCCGCCACCGATGCCGAATTCGACCTGATTACCCGCCACTTTCGTGTGCCGAGCGAAGAGGAAGGCCTGGTGATCGAGGTGCATAGCTTATGAGTGCTGAACCACCTGTCGGTGTTGACGCCAACGGCTATGTTGTCACCGTGGGCGCCGCGCCTGTGCAGTCTGAGTTCGAACCTTTGCTGGCGGATGCGGTGGCGACGCTTTCACAGCCAGCATTCGGGCTGGATGGCATCTACCTTTACGGCAGTGTCGCCCGAGGCGATGCCAGTGTCGAAGCGTCTGACCTGGACCTCACCCTGATCCTGCGCGATGCCCCCGACGAGTGCCTGCTCAAGCAGCTTGAGCTGGCACGGCTGGCGCTGGAGCCGCGGCATCCCTGTGTCACGAAGGTCGATTTCGACATCGGCCACCGCGCACAGGTATTGGCACCGCAGAACCATAATCGCTGGGGGTTCTGGCTCAAGCACCATTGCCGGTGCCTGTGGGGCGATGACCTTGGGTTGCGGTTCGAGCCATTCCGGCCAAGCCGCGATATCGCCCTGGCACTCAACGATGATTTTGTGGAAGTGCTGAGCCGCTATCGCGCAGACATCGTGCAGGCCGCGAACACACCGCAACGCCTGCGTTTGCAGCGCGAAGCCGCGCGCAAGTTGATCCGTTCCACGCATACGCTGCGGTCAGCAGAAGCTGCGATGTGGCCGCAGACGCTGGAGGAGCATGTGGCGCTGTTCCGGCAGCGTTACCCGACCATGATCACCCAAATCGCCTACTTCCTGTTTGAGGCCAGAAATCCAAGCGCCGAGGGTGAAGCGTTCCTGCTGCGTCTTGATGCATTCCTTGACTGGATGGCCTCGCAGCGGCAATAAACCCATAACCTGTGGCGAGGGAGCTTGCTCCCGCTGGGGCGCGAAGCGGCCCCGCTCTTCGCTTTAAAAGAATGGGCCTGCTGCGCAGTCCAGCGGGAGCAAGCTCCCTCGCCACAGTGACCGTTGTGATCGGAAAGGAATCAATCAAATGCGCGTCCGAACAAGCGCTCAGCCCAGCAGCGCTTGGGTCTCAACTACCCTCGCATAGTCCATCGCCAGGTTACTCAACGACAACGCATGCACGTCTTCCGCAGGCCATAGCCGGCCCGACAGATCAGTCTGGTCGAAGGTGAAGCAGGCGTCCGCAACCACGATCACGTCAAAGCCCAGATTGCCAGCCGAGCGGGCCGTGGACTCCACCGAGTTGTTGGTGATGACCCCGGCGATCACCACTTGCCTGATCGAGCGCGTGTGCAGCCAGCGCTCAAGCCCCGTAGCGGTGAACGCATCCGGAACGTTTTTTTCCATCACTTGTTCATGGGCGAGGGGCTGCAGCGCGACCTGGAATTCGCAGCCGGGTTGACCAGGCCAGAACACCGAGCCAGGGGAACGAGAGATATGTCGCACATGAATAATTGGACGTTGCGCCTGTCGCCACGCGGTAAGAAGCTGCTGCATGCGTAGTTCGGCGTCTGGGTTGTTGCGTCGACCAAGGGTGGGGTCGCCCATACCTTTTTGCATGTCGATGATCACCAGCGCCGCATTTATCGCTAACGGTTCCATGAGCTGTCCTTTTGCGTGTGAGGCGTGAAACATAGCAGCCACGGCAGGGCGGCGAACAGTGAGCTGAGCGCAATGTGCGTGACCCTCAACCCGTCACACCGGCAGCAACCCGGCCTCCTGATAACTCGCCACCAGTTCATCATACAAACCGATATCCGCACGCGTGCGAGCAATCAATTGCGCGCCGGCGACAGCGGTGTAAATCGCACGGGCGCGGCGCTGGCAGCTGTCTGCATCGCCCAGCTTGAGCTCCGTGAGCCGTGCGGCCAGCCAAGCGACGTTGATATCAGCGAACGCAATCACCTCTTTTTTGACCGGTTCGGGCAAGTCCTGGTATTCCGCCGCCATGAAGCTGGACAGGCACAGGCGATTGCCGTTTTCAAGTGATGTTCGAAAAATGCTCGGGTAGCGCCGCAGGCAGTCGCGCGGGTCAGGCGTTTCGCGGTGGAGGGCGTCGAGCACGTTGGCGGTGTCTTCCCAATAGCGTTTTGCGACCGCCGCGCCGAGGTCGGCCTTGCTGGGGAAGTGGTAGTAGATACTGGCGTTCTTGATCCCCACCGTTTCGCCGATGCTGCGAAAGTTGATGCCGCTGTAGCCGAAATGCTGCGCCGCGATCCGGGCGGCTTCCAGAATGGCTTCTCGGGCGTTTTCGCTCACGTATAGAGTCCTCGGTGGTTGGGTGAAAGTGCGAAGTCTACACCTGAGAAAATCTACCTGCCAACTGACAGGTAGTGGTTGACAGTCCCAAATGAAGGCCTCAATCTCTACCTACCACTTGACAGGTAGTCGGACAGAATCATGACTTTTCAGCAAACCCATTCCAATGCTTCCACTCACCCAATGATGAAAATCTACGACTGGTATAACGGGCCTTACCCGGCACGTGTTCGAATCGCCCTGGCAGAAAAGGAGCTGCTCCCTCGCACTGAATTCGTGTCGATCAACCTCTGGGAGGGCAAGCACAAGCAACCTGCTTTCCTGGCCCTGAATTACTCCGGAACACTGCCCGTGCTGGAGTTGCAGGACGGCACCCTGATCGCCGAATGCACGGCTATCACCCAGTACCTGGATGTGCTGGATGGCAACCCGCTGCTCACCGGCAAAACGCCGACCGAGCAAGGCCTGATTCATATGATGACGCGGCGCGCGGAAATCGAATTGATGGATGCGGTCAGCGTTTACTTTCACCACGCCACTCCTGGGCTGGGGCCTGAAGTCGAGCTCTATCAGAATGCTGAATGGGGTCAGCGCATGGGCGACAAAGCCGTAAGAGGTATGCGCCACTTCGACGCCATCCTCAAAACCCGGCCCTATGTGGCGGGCGAGGCGTTTTCGATGGCCGACATCGCCTTGCTGGGCGGGCTGATTTTCGCGTCGTTGGTCAAGCTGCCCGTGCCCGAGGAATGCCAGGCGCTGCTGGCTTGGCATGCCAGGATGAACGAGCGCGCCAGCGTCAAGATCTGGCAGGCGATGGTGCAAGAGGGCGATCAAGCCAACTGAAAGCCCGTATGTGCACGTGATCGGCAGCTCGGGCAACGCCATGGGTCCAGCTAAAATACCCAGGTGATTGCCCACCTGCTGCCTGAACCGTTACCCTCGGTCCACATCCCCACCCACCGACCGTAACAGTGAGTCACGGTCTGCATTGAATCAGGACGATGAACGATTATTCTCTGAAACTCGCCAACTACTGGCGCACCTCGCTGGCCGACGCGGAAAACGGCAATGGTGCGTTATCCCCGAACCACGTCAAAACCTACGCTGCCGTGCCCCTGGCTGCATTAGCCGCCGGTTGTTTGCCGGTTGAGCAAGTGGAGAGCCTATTCGCCGGCGAGCCGGCCCAACTGCTCCAGGTGGAGGTCACGCTACGCCCGTTCGTGTACGCCTCACGCCAGGAGCACCGCCAGGCGCGCAACGGGCTGCCGGCGTTCATCACGCCGATCATTTGCCGTGTGTCGGTCACCCGCGACGGGCTGATCTATCCGACCGGGCCCACGCTGGTGCCGCGCGATATTCTGGAGCCGTTGGATCGCGACAACTTCACCATCGGCGCCCAGCATGACCTGGATACGTTTCTAACCGCACAAGATGCGCCGCAGTTCGAGCCGCCACCCGCCGGCACAGAGGTGCAGCCGGAGCACTACCGCGAGCAGTGGATCACCTACCTGCGCTATTGCAAGACGATGTTCCAGACGGTCTGCAACGCCTGGAACGGCGTGGACGACGGTTTTGATCCGGTCAACTATTGCTATGTGTTCAAGGAACAGAAGGCCGAAGGTTTCAGCCGCAATATCGTGGCGCTGTACGATCATTTGCGCCTTGGCAAACCGGATGCGCCGTTGTTCGAGCGGTTCGCACAACGCGAGCGTATGCCCGATGAGCCGTGCCTGGCCGCCAACAGCCTGTTCGCCGGGCGAGGAGGGCATGCCGGCGACGAATACGCGCTGGCGCCTGCCCAACGCGACAGCCTCGCGCACCTGCTGGCGGGTAACGCCGGGGATATCCTGGCGGTCAACGGGCCGCCGGGTACCGGTAAGACCACGTTGCTCTTGTCGGTCGTCGCCTCGCTCTGGGCCAAGGCCGCTGCCGAGGGCGGCGAACCGCCGGTGATTGTCGCCAGTTCTACGAACAATCAGGCGGTCACCAACATCATCAAGGCATTTGGCAAGGACTTCTCGGCAGGCACCGGCCCCTTTGCTGGGCGCTGGCTTCCGGATATCAACAGCTTTGGCGCTTACTTTCCAAAGGCTGCTGCGGAAGCGGAGATGGCCCGCACCTACCAGACCAAAAGCTTTTACCTGGAGCTGGAGACACAGGCCTATCTGGATAAAGCGCAGCAGGCGTATCTGGAGCATGCCGCCATCGCCTTTCCCGGGCCGTCGCAGCCCACGCTCAAGGGCACCGTCGACAAGCTGCAGGCCCTGATTCAACTGCGCCAGCAGCAACTGGGCGATATCGAGAAGGGCTGGGCAAGATTGAACGCGGCGCGCGACGCCATGAAGGCCTTGCTCGGCGATAATCCATACACGGCAATTGCGGCGCTTGAAGGGCAATGTCGGGCGCAGTCCGATCAGTTGGCAAGCGCCAAGGCACGCCTGAAAGATTTCAAGCATTACCTGGCCCATGAGTCATTGATTTACACGCTGTTCGGCTGGTTCGGCCCGATTGCCGCCAAGCGCCTGCGCTTGGCCAAACTGCACATCGATGAAACTGATGCACAGCTGCAGAGCGCCAACGATGTGCATGAGATAGAGCGCCTGCTGACGGCCGCCGTGGCGCACACCGCTCAAAGCCTGAAAATCCTTGAAACCCAGCGTGAGCGTGTGGAGCACTTGCGGCGCGATGAGCAGCGTGAGCTGTTGAACTGGCAGGCGGTGATTGGTCGGTTACCCAATGCCGTCGGCAAGCCCGCCGCCGAGGTGACGCTGGAGGACTGCGACCGTTGGGCGGACACCTCGCTGCGCTTCGAGACGTTCCTGCTGACCACGCATTATTGGGAGGGCCGCTGGCTGTTGGAAGTCGCCGATGAGCTGCCACTGATTCTTAAAAGCCGCAAAAAAAACGGCCGCAAGACCCTGGAAAAAAACTGGCGGCGCTGGATGAAGCTCACGCCTTGCGTGGTGGCGACGTTCTACCGCTTGCCGGCCGAGCTGTCGTGCAGCCGCCGTGACGGCAATGGTTATGTCGCCGATTACGCGCTGAACTTCATCGACCTGCTGATTGTAGACGAGGCGGGCCAGGTGCTGCCCGAGGTGGCGGCGCCGTCTTTCGCCCTGGCGCGGCAGGCGTTGGTGATTGGCGACACGCAACAAATCGAACCCATTTGGTCGGTGCCGCCGTCGGTGGATATCGGCAACCTGCTCGCTGCCGGCCTGCTGTCGCGCAGCCGCGTGGACGATGAGTACGAGGCCTTCTGTGACAGCGGGCGCAGTGCCGCCAGTGGCAGCGTCATGGCGATTGCGCAGTCCACCAGCCGCTATCACTACGACCGCGACCTGGCCCGCGGCCTTTACCTGTATGAACACCGCCGTTGCTATGACTCGATCATCGATTACTGCAATGCGCTCTGCTACAAAGGCAAGCTGCAACCGCGACGCGGCGCCAAACCGCAGGGTGGCTTGCCGGGCCTGGGTTACCTGCATATCGACGGGCTGTGCCAGCAGAAGCAGGGCGGCAGCCGCCATAACCTGCTGGAAGCACAGACCATCGCTGCCTGGATCAAGGCCAATGAACAGCAGCTGACCCAGCGCTATAACAAGGAACTCTGGGAAATTCTCGGGGTGATCACCCCCTTTGGCGCGCAGACCCAGGCCATTACCGAGGCGTGCGCCGCCCTGGGCATTCGTACCGGCAAAGGCGACGGTGAAATGACCGTTGGCACCGTGCACTCCTTCCAGGGCGCCGAACGCCCGGTGGTGATTTTTTCTGCGGTGTATTCCAAGCATGCCGACGGTGCGTTTATCGACCGTAGGGACAGCATGTTGAACGTGGCGGTTTCCCGCGCCAAAGACAGTTTTCTGGTGTTCGGCGATATGGACCTGTTTAGCCAGATCCCCGCCAGCAAGCCGCGTGGCCGGTTGGCGCAGTACTTGTTGAACAGCGCGGACAATGCGCTCACGTTTGATTTCCAGCCTCGGGCGGATTTGCTGACGGCGCGCACCGGGTTGAGCCACCTGCATGAGTTTGCCGAACATGATCAGTTCCTGTTGCAGACCCTGGAGACGGCGCAGCAGCAGGTACAGATCGTGACGCCCTGGGTGCGCCTGAGGGGGATGCGTGAAAGCGGCGCCCTTGAAGCCATGTGCGGCACCGTGCAGCGCGGGGTGCCGGTCACGGTGTATACCGATTTGCACTTCAACACTGGCATCGGCCGCAGCAAGTCCGACGGTGACCCCGGCAAAGTCGCCGAATTCAAGGATGCGCTGGCCACTTTGAAGCACCACGCGGTGCAGGTGCGTGTGGTCAACAAGGTGCACAGCAAGCTGGTGATGGCCGATGAAGCACTGTTGTGCGTGGGCTCGTTCAATTGGCTGAGCGCGGCGCGTTCGGGCGATTACGTGCACCATGAGACGTCCATGGTCTATCGCGGGCCGGACGTCAGCAGCGAGTTGGCGATCAATCGAACCAGCCTGGCGCAACGCCTGATTTCGCGCGAACTCTGACCGGCCATCACGTTATGCCAGCGGCTCAAGCGCTGCTGGCATAGCGATACCGATCAGCAGCCCACACGCAAAACCCTGAGACTTCCCGGCGAAAATCTTCATAATGGCGGCCATTTTGTTTAGCCCGTTATTCTGGTGTGCCCGCATGGAAATTAAGGTCAACTTTCTCGACAACCTTCGGCTTGAAGCCAAGTTCGATGATTTCACGGTGATTGCCGACCAGCCGATTCGCTACAAAGGCGACGGTTCGGCGCCGGGGCCATTCGATTACTTCCTGGCTTCATCGGCGTTGTGTGCGGCGTACTTTGTGAAGTTGTACTGCGCCACGCGCAATATTCCCACGGAGAATATTCGCCTGTCGCAGAACAACATCGTCGACCCGGAAAACCGCTACAACCAGATCTTCAAGATCCAGGTCGAGCTGCCGGCGGACATCTCGGACAAAGACCGCCAAGGCATCCTGCGCTCCATCGACCGTTGCACCGTAAAAAAAGTCGTGCAGGCCGGGCCGGAGTTCGTGATCGAGGAAGTCGACAACCTCGACGCCGACGCCCAGGCGCTGTTGATGCCCAGATCGACGTCGGAAGCAGGCACCTACATCGCCGGCAAGGACCTGCCGCTGGAGCAGACCATCGCCAACATGTCCGCGATCCTGGCGGGCCTGGGCATGAAGATCGAGATCGCCTCGTGGCGCAATATCGTGCCCAACGTCTGGTCGCTGCATATCCGCGATGCTCACTCGCCGATGTGTTTTACCAACGGCAAGGGCGCGACCAAGGAGGGCGCGCTGGCGTCGGCGTTGGGTGAGTTCATCGAGCGGCTCAACTGCAACTTCTTCTACAACGACCAGTTCTGGGGTGAGGAACTGGCCAACGCGCCCTTCGTGCATTATCCGGATGAGCGCTGGTTCCAGCCGGGCCCGGACGATGAGTTGCCGCGTGAAATCCTCGACGCCTACTGCCTGAAGGTCTACAACCGCGACGGCGAGCTGCGCGGTTCGCACCTGTTCGACACCAACTCGGGCAACGAAGCGCGGGGCATCGTCTCGCTGCCGTTCGTGCGCCAGTCCGATGGCGAGGTGGTGTATTTCCCCTCCAACCTGATCGAAAACCTTTACCTGAGCAACGGCATGAGCGCCGGCAACACCCTGGCCGAAGCCCAGGTGCAGTGCCTGTCGGAGATTTTCGAGCGGGCGGTGAAGCGCGAAATCATCGAAGGCGAATTTGCGCTGCCGGATGTACCGGCTGAGGTGCTGGCCAAATACCCCGGCATTCTGGCCGGTATCGAAGGCCTGGAAGCCCAGGGCTTTCCGGTGCTGGTCAAGGACGCGTCCCTGGGCGGTGAATTCCCGGTGATGTGCGTGACCCTGATGAACCCGCGCACCGGCGGCGTATTCGCCTCGTTCGGCGCGCACCCAAGCATGGAAGTGGCGCTGGAGCGCAGCCTCACCGAACTGCTGCAAGGCCGCAGTTTCGAGGGTTTGAACGACTTGCCGCAGCCGACCTTCGAAGCCCAGGCGGTGACCGAGCCAAACAACTTCGTCGAGCACTTTATCGACTCCAGCGGTGTGGTGTCGTGGCGCTTCTTCAGCGCCCAGTCCGATCATGAATTCGTCGAATGGGACTTTTCCGGCCACGGCGACGACTCCAACGTCCAGGAAGCCGCGACGCTGTTCGGTATTCTGGAAGGCATGGGCAAAGAGTCGTACATGGCGGTTTACGAGCACCTGGGCGCCACCGCCTGCCGCATCCTGGTGCCGGACTACTCGGAAATCTACCCGGTGGACGACCTGATCTGGGACAACACCAACAAAGCGCTGTTTTTCCGTGAAGACATCCTCAACCTGCACCGCCTGGACGAAGCGCAGTTGCAAGCGCTGGTGGAGCGTTTGATCGAAAGCGAGCTGGACGACTACACCGACATCACTACGCTGATCGGCATCGAGTTCGACGACAACACCGCCTGGGGCCAACTGACCATTCTGGAGCTGAAGCTGCTGATCTTCCTCGCGCTGCAGCAGCACGAGGAGGCCAAGGAATGCGTGGAAATGTTCCTGCAGTACAACGACAACACCGTCGAACGCGGGCTGTTCTACCAAGCGTTGAACGCGGTGCTGGAAATGGAACTGGACGACGACTTGCAGCTGGCCGACTACGAAGCCAACTTCCGCCGCATGTTCGGTAACGAACGCATGGACGCGGTGATTGGCTCGGTCAACGGCAGCGTGCGGTTTTATGGGCTGACGCCGACCAGCATGAAGCTGGAAGGGCTGGACCGGCATTTGCGCCTGATCGACAGCTACAAGAAACTGCATGCGGCAAGGGCAAACGCTACCTCGGCACATTGATGGCTATCTGATGCATGAGGGGCAAAATGTGGGAGGGGGCTTGCCCTAATGCCAGTCAGTTAAGAAGTAGAAAGGGTAAAAAGTAACCTGTGGCGAGGGAGCTTGCTCCCGCTGGACTGCGCAGCAGTCCCATTTTTGGGGCCGCTTCGCGGCCCAGCGGGAGCAAGCTCCCTCGCCACAGGTACAGTGTTCGTCCTTAACTGACTGGCATTAGGGCTTGCCCCCGATAGCGGTGGTTCAGTCACCTGACCCAGTGGCTGACAGACTGCTATCGGGGGCAAGCCCCCTCCCACATTTGATCGATTTCTGACTTTAGATGCGGGCCAGGGCTTGGGCCAGGTCCGCGCGCAAGTCCTCCACATCTTCAACCCCCACCGACAACCGCACCAACCCATCCCCAATCCCCAACTGCGCGCGCGTCGCCGCCGGGATGCTGGCGTGGGTCATGATTGCCGGATGCTCGATCAGGCTCTCCACGCCACCCAGGCTCTCGGCCAGGGCGAAGATCTTCACGCTTTCCAGGAAGCGCGTGGCGCCTGCCAGGTCGCTATTCAAGTCCACTGAAATCATCCCGCCAAACCCGCGCATCTGCCGTTGGGCCAGTTCATGCTGTGGGTGGGATTTCAGGCCCGGGTAATACACCCGCGACACCTGCGGTTGCTGCTCCAGCCAGGTCGCCAGTTCCAGCGCGTTGCGGCAATGGCGCTCCATGCGCAGGGCCAGGGTTTTCACGCCGCGCAGGGTCAGGAACGCATCGAAGGGCCCGGCGATGGCGCCCACCGAGTTCTGCAGGAAGCCCAGGCGCTCAGCCAAATCAGGGTTGTCGCCGACGATGGCGATGCCGCCGATCACGTCCGAGTGGCCGTTCAGGTACTTGGTGGTGGAGTGCACCACGATGTCGCACCCCAGCTCCAACGGGCGTTGGATCCACGGGCTGGCGAAGGTGTTGTCGGCCACGCAGAGGATGCCGCGGGCGCGGCAGAGGCGGGCGATGGCGCTGAGGTCGGTCAGGCTCAGCAACGGGTTACTGGGCGTTTCGACCCAGACCATGCGCGTGTCGTCCCGCAACGCCGCTTCAAACGCCGATACATCACTCAAGTCCACATAGCTGAACGTATGCCCGGCGCTGCGCTGACGCACCTTGTCGAACAGACGGAAGGTGCCGCCGTACAGGTCATTGCCGGAAACGATATGCGCACCGGCATCGAGCAATTCGAGCACCGTGGAAATCGCCGCCAGCCCCGAGGCAAACGCGAAGGCCCGAGTGCCGCCTTCAAGGTCGGCAACGCAACGTTCCAGGGCAAAGCGCGTGGGGTTATGGGAGCGGCCGTAGTCAAAGCCCTTGTGCACGCCGGGGCTATCTTGCAGGTAGGTGGAGTTGGCGTAGATCGGCGGCATCAGCGCGCCCGTGGCCGGGTCGGGCGACTGTCCGGCATGGATCACACGGGTGGCGAAGGCGCTTTTATCGGGCTGGCTCATGCAAGGGATCTCCGTAGGTGGTTGAGCAGGTCGACGCGGGTGATCAGGCCATGGAAGCCCGAGGCGTCGGCAATGATGGCGACCAGGCCGCGATCCAGCTCCGCCTGCAGTTCGGCCAGGCTGGCGCTGGGGGCCAGGGTGTGCAGGGTGCGGGTCATGGCGCTGGCCACGCTCATGGAAAAATGCGTGGCGTCCTGGTGCAGGCCCAGCAGCAGGTCGGACTCATCGATAACGCCCGCCAGTTGCTTGCCGTCCACCAGCACCGGCAGTTGCGAGACATCCGCCAGGCGCATGCGCTGGAAGGCGGTGAGCAGGGTGTCGTCGGGGCTCACGCTGATTACCCGGCCATCTTCGAAGCGACGGGCGATCAGGTCGCGCAGGTCGCCGTAGTGCTTGTACTGCAACAGGCCGGCGTCGTTCATCCATTGGTCGTTGTAGACCTTGGACAGGTAGCGCGTGCCGGTGTCGCACACGAAGGTGACCACGCGTTTGGGCTCGGTCTGCTCGCGGCAATAGCGCAACGCGGCGGCGAGCAGGGTGCCGGTGGACGAGCCGCCAAGAATGCCTTCGGCCTTGAGCAACTGGCGGGCATGGTCGAAGCTTTCTTCATCGCTGATGGAGTAGGCCTGGCGCACGCTGGACAGGTCGGCAATCGACGGGATGAAATCTTCGCCGATGCCTTCCACCGCCCAGGAACCAGGGGTTTCAAGCCGACCGCTGCGGCTGTACTCGGCCATCACCGAACCCACCGGATCGGCCAACACCATGGCCAGCTCGGGCTGCACGCGCTTGAAGAAACGGGTCAAGCCGGTGAGGGTGCCGGCCGAGCCGACGCCTACCACAATCGCATCCACATCATGCTGGGTCTGCGCCCAGATCTCCGGTGCGGTGCTGGTTTCATGGGCCAGGGGGTTGGCCGGGTTGTTGAACTGGTCGGCGAAGAACGAACCCGGAATGTCCTTGGCCAGGCGCGCGGCCACGTCCTGGTAATACTCGGGGTGGCCCTTGCCCACATCGGAGCGAGTGATATGCACCTCAGCGCCCATGGCCTTGAGGTGCAGCACTTTTTCCGTGGACATCTTGTCCGGTACCACCAGCACCACCCGGTAGCCTTTGGCCCGGCCGACCAGTGCCAGGCCCAGGCCAGTGTTGCCGGCGGTGGCCTCGATAATCGTGCCGCCGGGACGCAGGCGACCGTCACGCTCGGCGGCGTCGATCATCGCCAGGCCGATGCGGTCCTTGATGGAACCGCCGGGGTTTTGCGATTCAAGCTTGAGAAACAGGGTGCAAGGGCCAGTGTCAAAGCGGCTGACCTTGACCAGCGGCGTGTTACCGATCAGTTCAAGTACGGCGGGGCGGGGGAGGTTAGGCATGTCGTCACCTGGTTACGGAATGGGCGTAGGGTGGGGGACAGCAGAATGCACAGCATGGCTAGAAACATAGGCCGGTCCCGCCCGGGCTGCAACCAGGCGGTCCGATGCATGACTTTTTTTGGCGCATGGAGGGTGAGGGGGGAGGTGGATGGCGGGCACAGCACCCGCAGGCAATGCAGATCAAATGTGGGAGTTGTCGAGCCCCAGCGAGGCTACGAAGGCGGCGGTACTGCTGGCCTATAAACCACCTGACCCACCGCTATCGCGGCCTCGCTAAAGCTCGTGCGCTCCCACATTCATACACCCCATCAGCGCCCGGCGATGGCGGCTTCAATAGTGGCAATGTCAATTTTGCCCATGGTCATCATCGCGTCAAACGCTCGCTTGGCGACCGCCGGGTCCTTGCTTGTCACCGCATCGACCAACACCCGTGGCGAGATCTGCCACGACAGGCCCCATTTATCCTTGCACCAGCCACACGCGCTTTCCTGCCCGCCATTGCCGACAATGGCGTTCCACAACCGGTCAGTTTCCTCCTGGTCATCGGTCGCCACCTGGAAGGAAAACGCTTCACTGTGCTTGAACATAGGGCCGCCATTCAGGCCCAGACAAGGGATGCCCAGCAGGCTGAATTCCACGGTCAATTCATCGCCCTGCTTACCGGCCGGGTAGTCGCCAGGCGCGTAGTGCACCGCCTTCACTTCGCTATCCGGAAACGTCTGGGCGTAGAAGGTCGCCGCCTCCAGCGCATCGCCGTTGTACCAGAGGCAAATCGTATTTTTATTGTTCATCGCAGGCTCCTCAGGTTGAAAGGTGCCTGGAGTCTAGACGATCGCTACGCCAGGGCGTCTTTACCACAAGCACCCGCGCGCCGCGAACGCCAGCCCAACCCGAGCACCATCAACAAACCCAGGCCAGCCATCAACGCACCTGCCAGGGAAATGGCGGGGTAGCCCAGCCCGGCATTGATCACCGCACCGCCCAGCACCGCACCGATGGCATTACCGAAATTGAACGCGCCGATGTTCATTGCCGAGGCCAGGTTAGGCGCATCTTTGGCGGCCTCCATCACGCGCATCTGCAACGGCGGTACCAGGGCAAAACTCGCGGCGCCCCACAGCAGGATCGACAGCGCGGCGGGCAGCGGCCATTGCATCAGCACCGAAAAGGCCAGCAGCACGGCGATCAACACCACCAGCGAGGTAATCAACGTGCGGTCTACCGAACGGTCCGCCGACTTGCCACCCCACACGTTGCCCAGGGTCAGCCCGATACCGAACAGCACGAGCATACCGGTGACGAAGTTGGTCGACGCATGGGTGACATCGCGCAAAATCGGCGCGATGTAAGTGAACACCGTAAACATTGCACTGGAGCCCACCACGGTCAGTGCCAACGCCGCCAGCACCGGCCCGCGCCCCAGTACGCGGATTTCCGCCATCAGGCTGCCACCCTTCGGCGCGGGTGCATTCGGCAGCGCCCACCACAGCGCGGCCATCACCACCGCGCCCAGCCCGCTGATGCCCCAGAACGCCGTGCGCCAGCCGAAGTTCTCGCCAAACCAGGTGGCCAATGGCACGCCGCCAATGGTCGCCAATGTCAGCCCCAAAAACATCGCGGCCACAGCCCCCGCGCGCTTCTCCGGCGCGACCACACTGGCCGCCACAATCGAACCGATACCGAAAAACGCCCCGTGGTTCAGCGACGTCACCAGCCTGGCGATCATCAAGGTCTGGTAATTGGTCGCCAGCGCCGACAGCAGATTACCCAAGGTGAAAATCGCCATCAGCCCGATCAACAGATACCGACGCGGCACCCTGGCCGTCGCGAGCGTCATGATCGGCGCGCCGATCAGCACGCCGATGGCATAGGCACTCACCAACAGCCCGGCGGCGGGGATGGATACGCCAAGGTCGGCGGCAATACCGGGCAACATGCCCATGGGGGCAAACTCCGTGACCCCGATGCCAAAGGCACCGATGGACAAGGCTACAAGGGGTGGATTGATACGCATGGGTGACTCCTCATCTGTGTGCCGAATGCTACAATCCAGCCTTTTGCAGCAGTAGCCCCTGGTTGGGAACTACACCTTTGCGCAGGAGGCACAAATGGACATCGGCGGCCGCTCGGGAGAGATGGAAGTGTTCGTCATGGTCGCCGAGCACGGCAGCCTGTCGGGCGCCGCGCGCGCCCTGGGGCTGACGCCGTCGTCCATCAGCCGCATCATCACCCGCACCGAACGGCGCATCGGCACCCGGCTACTGCTGCGCACCACCCGCGCCATCACCTTCACCGCCGAAGGCGAAGCCTACCTGCGCGGCGCCCGGCGGATCCTGGCCGACATGGCCGAAATCGAAGACGCCATCACCGACCAGGGCGCCCCCCGCGGACGCCTCAGAGTCAGCGCAGCCCTGGCCCACGGCCGCCTGACCGTTGTGCCACTGATCGCCGCCTTCAGCGCCCGCTATCCCGCCATCGTGGTCGACCTGATGCTCGGCGATGAACTCGTGAATATCCTCGCCGGCCAGGCAGACGTCGCCATCCGCTTCGGCCACCTGGCCGACAGCCCCCTGACCGCCCGCCATATCGGCTCCACCGGCCAAGTCATCGTCGCCTCACCGGACTACCTGGCCCGCCACGGCACCCCGGTGACGCCGCAGGATTTACTTGAGCACAACTGCCTGCGCTTCAACTTCCGCAGAGCGGCGCCGGATTGGCCGTTTCGGGTGGATGGGCGGGATTTTTCGTTGAAAGTGACGGGGACGATTGAGGGGAATAGCGGAGAGGCGTTGGCGCAATTGGCGAAGCTGGGCGCGGGGATTGCGCGGGTGGGGGCGTTTAGTGTGGCGGAGGATCTGGAGCGGGGGGAGTTGGTGCCGTTGCTGGAAGCGTATAACCCGGGGGATGTGGAGCCGATTCATGCGGTGTTTGTGGGTGGGGCGGCGATGCCGGGAAGGGTTAGGGCGTTTGTGGATTTTTTGGTGGGGTGGGGTTGGGTGTGAGGGGGGAGTGACTGGCGGGTTTCGGCAAGGAGCGGTCATTCATGCATTAAAGCAAGTCATAGGCAGTGTGTTGCTCCTTGACCATCTCCAGATACGCTATGAACGCGGCCATGGCGTAGCCATGTTCCTGTTCAAAAATAGGCAGTAGCTCACTCAGTTGCATTGGCTCCTGTTGCCCGAACGACCAGCCGACCCGCCCGTTGATTTCGATTCGCCTGACCACATTGATGTGTCCTAACGCGATTGAGCGAGGATGGCCATGCTCATGCTGATTCCGAAAGTCGCTTGTCGCCTCATTAAAGGTTTGTTCTGCCATTCGATTCAATGAGGTAGCAAGCACTGGCCAGCGGGACCACGCTTCGCTCATGGTCTTGGCCTGCTTCATACTTGTATGACCACCATTCCAGGGCGGCGGGTTTTCAGGCCATTTCAGGAATGCATTTGCATGAAAAGAGGTCGCAGTTGCTGCATGTATTAGTCGGCCACGCAGGGCTTGCGGCGCCGAGAGGCACAGAGTGGTCAGCGGTTTGACATGGTCCAACAGCAGATTGTATTGATCCTCCTCTGAAGCCTTCTCGTAGATCGGATGCCAAGCGTGCAAGAAATGAATGTATCTCACGAAGCCGTTAATTGAGTTGGCAATCTCACGCAATGCATCCTGCGCAACCGCATGAAAAGGCATCGCCACCATGTTGAAGCTCTCCCCTCCAAACAGTTTCGGGTAGGGTGCCAGCTCCAGTAGCGGCGTACTTCGCCGATTGCCCCTGAACGCTGCATAAAGCTCAAGGGCGCGATCATCTGTATATGTGTCGACCATGGCTACGCTCAGCAAAGGTATTCGCTGAAGACTATCTTATATGCATGGAAACTCGAAGTGTGAACTCACCAATCCGCCGGAAAGGTTTGGATTAGCATGGTCCAGCCTTCGCGCCCGGCCCGGAGCAAATCCGAGGTGAGGCCTGCGCAGGCTGCCAGTGTGAATCGTCCCTACTGTCGAAGACAATTTCAAGCGTCAGCTTTAGAGTGGAATCTACACTTGGCAAGTGTCCGCTTTTGACCGATAGCCGTCTTCCGCTCCGACAATGGCGCGTCCTGTTCTACTCTCCGATCAGATCTCATGCCCTCCAGCTCAAGGGCATTTCGAAAACTTTCGCAAGCCGAGCCAGCTTCTCGGCAGATCTGTAGATAGTATCGGTGTTAGGCCACTTCGGTGTGATGCTGATGCAATGATTACGCCCTTCTTTTTGCTCCACCACGAAAACTCCATGAAGAATTCGTCGTCTGGGAAGAGCACCCCATTATCAACCGCACTGTATTAGCCACACTGGCTCCGCCCCCTATGCTCCTGATTTCAGCTACGGACGCCCTTAAGCAGAAGCTCAAGTGCCCCCAGGGCCTGCAACAGCCTGCCTGAACCTGGCTCAGCTTCTGCGATCCAGAATGCTGCTTCGCACAAGGCACCATGGATCAGCATTGCCAATGCTTCGGGATCGGTTTGTACAACCGTCTCTTGCAGCATCAGTTGCTCAAGCATCTTTTGTAGGGAGGCTGCACAGTGCTGATGCGCTTCTGGTGGGGAGCTACCCAGAACAGCGCGCGCATCCCGCAATACGATGCGCTGTATTTCAGGCTCCTGTGCCATTTCCAGGTACATGCGACAGCGGTCCCTGAAAGCCTCCCATGCGTTGTCCGTACTGTCCGAAATCACTTGTAGCCGCGTGTCCATCTCCGCATCAATTTGAGCGACCACGGCCGTGAGTAAACCTTTCTTGTCGCCGAAATGATGGTAAAGCGCGCCCCTCGTCAGGCCAGCCAGCGCTGTCAAATCATCCATGGACGTTTCGGCATAGCCATGTTCGCTGAAAACCTGGCGCGCGGTCTTCAGCAACGTGGCACGTGTTTCTTCCATACCAGCGCGTGTACGTCGAACCATGATATCTCCCAGACCAACAAGCTATTTACATTCACTGCGTATGATTATAGGATTTTAATCATACGTAATGAATGTATATTCCCAGTTCAGCGACGGCCCGACAAGCTGAACTCATTCGATAAGGAGTATCGAGCATGGCCAATCCGTACCGAATACTGTTCCAAGCCCCCGGCACCAAGGGATTCTCCCTGGCAGGCCTCCTCGCCCGTTTACCGCTCCCCATGACAGGTATCGGCATCATCACCATGCTTTCGCAGTTGCGGGGCAGCTACGCACTGGCAGGCGCGGTTTCTGCCACCTTCGTCCTGACGTATGCATTGATGTCACCGCAAGTTTCACGCATGGTGGATCGATACGGTCAGCGCAGGGTACTGCCCTTGTCTGCTGGTATCAGCGTTTTGGGTATTCTTTTACTGCTTGCCTGTACTTACTGGCATACGCCCGATTGGACTTTGGTCGTGGCCGCTATGTTAGCGGGCTTCATGCCGAGCATGTCGGCCATGGTCCGCGCTCGCTGGACTGCGATCTACAGGGGCAAGCCGCACCTGCAAACAGCTTATTCACTCGAAACCGTGCTGGACGAAGTGACATTTATTGCAGGCCCCCCGATTTCTGTTGGTTTGAGTGTGGCCGTCTTCCCCCAGGCAGGACCGTTAGCGGCAGTTGTACTGCTGGCGATTGGCGCACTTGCTTTGGCAGCACAAGTATCCACCGAACCGCCAGTAGAATCCGCTGAAGAAAAGAGCACGCGAACAACCTCGATTTTTCGTCTGGCGGACGTCCGGCTATTAACATTGCTGATGGTCGCGATGGGCGTCATCGTTGGAACGGTCGATATCGTGAGTGTCGCGTTCGCTGAACAAATGGGCAGTCCGGCGGCGGCCAGTATCGTGTTGTCCTGTTACGCCATCGGCTCGTGCGCCGCGGGCTTGTTGTTCGGTGCGCTAAAACTGAAAACGCCGTTGCACAAACTCCTGCTGTTGGGTGGCGTTGCAACTGCCGCAACGACACTGCCCTTGTTTATGGCTGGTAACATTGCCAGCCTCTCGGGAGCAGTGTTGGTGGCCGGGTTATTCTTTGCGCCCACCATGATTGTGGCAATGTCCTTGGTTGAGCGAACTGTGCCGGAACGACAATTGACCGAAGGCATGACTTGGCTACTGGCAGGCTTGAATGTTGGGGTGGCGATGGGTGCTGCGGCGTCGGGCCAACTCGTGGATATGGAAGGTGCTCGGTATGGGTTTAGCGTTGCTCTGGCAGCCGGAGCCGCTGTATTGCTAGTAACTATTTGGGGGTATCGACGGATGCGAGAGCAGTCGCTTGCGGCATCGTACTCGGTATGAAGTCCCTGCTGTGACGCGCCCTGCTCAGAGTAATCTGCAGAAAGAAAAGCCACTTGTGAGAGTGGCTTTTCGTTAACTCAGAGCGAAGAGTCGGCTCTTCCACATAGCCTTTACCACAAGCAGCTTGAACGCTGCGCGGAGTTAGAGTCGCTGCTTTCTGTGTATTAGCATTTTGGATGACCGCTTTTGGCCGATAGCTGCCCTTCGCGACAGGCAGTTATCGATCCCCAAGGGACACACCGGAGCAGGTTATCTACCAGCAGTGTGTTTGGAGGTGTGTATTGTTGAATTTGCCGTTACCTTCTGGGACATCACGCAATAAGGACTATGCACATGAATGTCGGAATGGCTCATGCGATTGAGGCCGCAGAAAGCGAGTATTTGTGTGCCCGCGTCGAGAGTTTGTCTCGGATAAGTGGAAACCCTTTTGGTGCTCGTGTGTTTTTCAACGAGGCTTTTCCATGCTTTCAGGTGAAGGCATCACCTAGCCCGATGCTCAATCGCATCTACGGCGATAGTACCGACAGACCCAAGTCACTATTGAGCTTGCTCAAGGAATCAGCAGAGTATTCGACAGTAACGCCTCTTATCGGAAAGGCCTCGACTTTGGAACAGTACGCTTTGGTGGGTGAGAAGCGGCTGGAGCGTCTGAGGGGGTGGACGCATCTGCAACTCGCGTGCACCATCGAAAATGTGGTCTTGAATCACCACTCATTCGAAATCGAAGAAGCCACCTCACAAACGCTTCCTGAGTTCGCAGCCGTGCATGCGAGTGGATTTCATACCAAGCCAGAGCATCTTCAGTTGAGCCAGGCTTCGTTCGCAGGACTGATGTCAAATGAACGTCTGAAAATCTACGTCCTTAAAGCTGATGGAAAGGTCGTGGCAGGAGCGTTGATGTACCTTGCCTGCAATGGAGTTGCCTACCTTGGGACGGCTGCCACCCGAAAAAATGCAAGAGGCCAGGGCTACCATGGAGCCCTGATATCTCATCGGATAGAGCAAGCAAAAAAACACGGCAGTCTTGTGATCGCCGCAACCGCGCTTCCCAGTTCGCAAAGTCGCCGAAATTTGCAGCGTACAGGGCTAGCGACATCCCACGCTCAAGCGCTATATCGCCTGGTAGATAGCTGAAGTCTGTTCTTGGCAGAAAGCAGGCGCCGCTCTCGTCATCGCAGAGGGGTTTGTGCCGAGGCAGGGATCCCCCAAGGCCATCAAACGCCAAATCGCCGAGTCGTTGTATGTAGCTTGCGACGACGCGGCGAGTCATCGGTCTAATGAGTTGAGAAGCTGATCATCAGCCAGGCAGGGCACTTCTCGGTCAAGGAGTCTGGCGGTGAGGAGTACGCCCATTTCGCTCAGTTGGTGGATGGCCAGGGCGACGTCGCGGTGTTTGCCGTTGAGGTCTTCGGACAGGTCGAGCAGCAGGGTGCTGACGCTGGTGAAGGTTTCGTAGCTGTTGGTGATGAGGCTTTCGTTGCTGGCGTTGGGGTCAACATCGAAGAGGGCACTTGAATCTGATTTGAGCATGTTTGAATTCCTGTTTAGGGCCACCATCCTTTAGCTACTAAACATAAGGGTGGCGGCTGTGCGCAGGTTAGTAGACCGGGGAATCCAAACAAAGCCGGCGCACCCGAAGGTGCCCTGCGCACAGCCACCATCAAACACAGACGCAATGTCTGATCGATGAAGCTTGTGCACATTGTTTGGATAAACCCTCAGGCTACTAAACCCGATCACTGAACAATTCAGCGACCGAGCCACCTTAGAGACAGCCTCTCTAGCGCACAAGCCGGCGGATTCTGACGCACGCGTAGGCAATGGAGCAAGCCGCGGCGAGGGAATCGGATTTTGCCTTCAGGCGCTGCGAATTGCGGCGAAAGATGCGGTGCTCAACAGCACGCCTGACCCTTTGCAGCCCCTTTAGTACAAGCCCTGCGGCGAATGCGGGTTGAAGACAATGGCCCCATAACTTGGGTGATTGGTCAACAGCGGGTTGTTATCAAGGTGCGGGTAGCTGGACAATAGGTCCGGCCGAGCCGGCAACGAGGGACCAGGTGTGCGAACTTTTAGTTCGCTCGGCTGGGATCTACGAACTGCAAGATTACTGATCGGAAAAAGACCAATGCTAGGGAAAGTCAGCAGTAAACATCTTGTCTGGGCCGCAGTCGCACTTTGCGTGACCCTTCTGTCCGGGTGCGCTACGTCACGCTACGACGGCAAGCACGCACCGGACCCGAGTAAGGCAATCATCGTGGGTTCGATTGGTGAGAGCTATGTGATGATGCAGCCGCATGGGCTGGTGGTTGAGATCAACCAACAGGGGGCACCCGGCACTGCATTACGGCTGACGACGCTGGGCAATGAAGATGATCAGCCATCACCCCATGTGCTGGGCCACTACTTCATGTATGAAGTGCCGCCTGGAGAGTATGAGTACACGCAGTGGCATTACGTGTATTACGCGGGCCGATCGATGCCGCGTCCTGTGCCTGCGGTTTTCTCGGTGAAGGCCGGGGAAAACCTCTATATCGGCGATCTGCGCGCCGATGCCCTGCGCTTTTGCCTGGCCAACGTGAACAATGCCGAGAGCACTGTGCAGGAGCTGAAGCGCAAGTACCCGATGCTCAAGGAGCGGAACATCTTGAATGTGACGGCAAAGAGCGGTTTCGCGCCTTGGCCGAGTTCTGATGCCACTGACTTCGGTAAAGGGCTGTGCACGATCTGAATCCGGTAACGGTGACAGTCATCGAACCCGACGCCCATTGATCCCAGTTCAAGGAGTTTCATGCTATGAAGCGCTCTACGCTACTCTGGGCCAGCCTGTTCGTAGGCCTGGCCTCACTGACCGGCTGCATCAGCGGTCCAGACCTGACGGGCCAGCCATTCTTCACATCACCGGCACAACCCCGTCCGGACGAGGCCACGGTTTACTTCTATCGCACTTCCGCCAGCATCGGTAGCGGGGTCGCTCCGACCATTCTGGTCGATGGTCGCGCTATTGGCAGCTTGCCCTCCGGTAGTTTTTTCAAAGCCGATATTCCCGCCGGCAAGCACAGCGTCGCCTCCACCTCGCCACCCATAATAAGCGGTATGGTTAACAAGCGTTTCGATATCACCGTCGAGAATGGAAAGGTGTATTACATCGCAGACCAACTCAGCACATCTGCTTACAAGGACGGACAGACCTTGGGCGAAATCGACGAGGGTCGTTTCGGTGGAACAATGTTTTACTCACGCTATGCGCTTGTGCCTGCTGAGGAAGCGCTGCGTTCTATCAAATGGTGCCAGGAGTTGCCGGCGACTGCACCGTAACCACGCGTACCTCATGCCTCGGCCAAGTCCATCACAAGCCCAGCCGTCAACGTTGGGCTAATCCAGTATGAGGGCGAGCAGGGAAACCAGTATGGATAGACTGACCCACTTCAAGCGCTCGTGAGCCTTCAAGCTGCGATCCGAAAGGGCGTATAGGGCCGCCTTGTGTAACCGATTTTCAAGAGCGAGAAGGCGTCTGAGCAGACCAGATAGGAAGGTCTCTTAACTGCATATTGTGCAAGAGTTGAAGTCTCTAAAAAATACGCAGAGCTTATGGAGAGTTTAAGGTATGAAATATTTAAAATACTTAATATTTGTGCCGGTTTTAATATTGTCAGGTTGTTCTACGATAGATAACCTAAAATCTTTTACGACTGCATATATTGAGCCGCCTAATCCTACATCAAGCAGGCTCAGAGTTATCACCAATCAAACTGTACGTCTGGTTCCAGGTAGCACCTGTGTCGACTGGGCACTTCCCGGCGTTGGAATGGTGAACTCAAGATCATTTGCTATTGCAAATGATCGGACGTTCAATGATCGCATGCTGGGAATACCGGGTAGTGACGGGATTAAGAATAGCTCAGAAGTATATATTGAGCCGGGCAAGCCGATAACTCTAGTGTATGCAGGTACGCCAGCAAGCGGGAGGTATCAATGTTTTACAAGTGTGCACTTTTTACCTGAGGCCCGCGCTGACTATGAATCTAACTCAGGGCTGTGTTACATCACAATTGAAAAAATCACCAAAAATGAAGATTCTGGAAAAATAAGCCGCACAGCTGTTGGAGGCCGCGAAGCTAAGGTTTGCACTTACTAATTAGCCCTTGATCGAGTTGAAGGAATACGACGGACAGTTGGACACATGCTGCAGCGGCCGTTTAGGGTGTATGAGTTCCTCATTAGGGTGTAAAGGAAAATCGGCAACCGCGCCTAGGGGCTTGGTGAAAAGCCGGGCTCGCCCCCGATCAGAGAGGATTGACCTCAATGGAGATTCAACGGATCACCCATCTGCCGCCCCAAATCCTCGACCTGGAAAAAGCGGCAGTTGCAGAAGGCTTCAGGTTTCTCACCCGACTGACTTCAGACTGGGAGTCAGGCACCAATCGCTTCGATGCGCCTGGCGAATGCCTTATGGCAGCGTATCTGAACCAGCAGCTTGTAGGCATTGGAGGTCTGTCTGTTGATCCGTTCAGCCATGACCGTACAGGAAGGCTGCGACGCATGTACGTGGCGCCTGCGCCACGCGAGCAACAGGTTGGCCGCAGATTGGTTAGCGCATTGCTTGCCCACGCCACATTGCATTTTGAACGTGTGCGCCTCTATACCGACACTTTCGAGGGGAGCACTTTTTACCTGCGCTGCGGGTTCATTCGAATAGAAGATGCTCACGCTAGCCATATTTTGCGGATCGCAGACCTTTGAATTTGTTGGATATCGGCCAAAAGCGCCCGGTCAAAGATGCCAAGCGATCGACCTTCCAGGAGTCAACGCTGGACTGGCTTTTTCGGATTTTTTATAACGTTCAACGGGGTTTCTAAGAAACTCCCCCTACTACCGAGCAAGCTTAGATGGGCTAAATGAACATTTACGAATAGAATTTCAACTAAATGTTAATTACGGAAAGCTGACGGCATGGAAAACTACTACATCGAGCGGAGACTTTATGTTGACGAGGACTCCGTTTCTGAGGCCGATTGCTTGTCCAGAGGAGGAGTCATTATCGTGCTCGCAGAGCCGGGGGCAGGTAAAACGGAGCTCCTTAAAAGTTTTGCGCGTCAGCTGGGTGTTAAAAGCCAACGCGCTAGCATTTTTCGTTATGGAATAAATGTCGTTAAGTCGACAGCGATCGTGATAGACGCATTAGATGAAGTATCGAGACAAGATCCATCGGCGGTTGATCAAACCATCGTGAAGACGCTTGAGTCGGAAGCCTCGACCATCGTCCTCGCTAGTCGGTCATCCGAATGGGGCAATGAGCGAAATCGTTTTATTGAAGATTGTTTTGGTGTAAGGCCGATCATCGTTCGCTTAAGCCCATTTGACCAAAGCGAACAGAAAGAATTATTCGAGCGGATTTTCCCTAACGAACAATTCGATATCTTTTTAGAAGAAGCTACAAGGTTTGGGCTAGTGCAAGTCCTCGGCAATCCGATGTTCTTCAAGTTATTTGTCGAAGGCTATATACAAGGTGGCCGGATTTTCCAATCCAAACATCAGATTTTTAATGACGCGGTTGACCGACTTGCTAGTGACGATGGAAAAGGAGGAAGTCGAACGAAGAGGCCTCCGAACTCCCAAGTTGTTTTAGCTGCATCCGAAATATTCGCAAAGTTATTATTGTCCGGAATTACCGGGGTTTCTACTGTTGAGCGATTAGATTGCGGAGGTTATCTTTACATCTCGGGCATCACTCAAAAGGAAAACGCTGCTATTGCTGCACTAGACAGTAGGCTGTTCATCTCGACAATGAATGTTGATTTTCATGAACCTGTGCACCGGATAGTCGCCGAGTATTGCGCTGCTCAATACATCATACAACGAATTAACGACCCTGCTGATCGACTATCAAGTAGACGGATTCTAGCATTAATTGCGCCCAATTCAGTAGTGCGGGACGAGCTTCGCGGTCTATTAGGTTGGCTAGCAGCCCTGGGGAACAGCGCTTTGCAGGAAACAATAATAGAAATTGATCCGTATGCAGTGTTGGCCAATGGCGATCCCGCTCAACTAAGGGCAAAGTCAAAGAAACTTTTGCTCCGTAGCCTACGCAAACTATCTGAACTTGATCCCTATTTTCGACGCTCCGATGCGTGGCGCAAATTTAATATCGTCGGCTTTTTTACTGATGACGTTATAGAGGATGTGAAAAATATTCTCGGAGATCAGGGCAATGGCTCTCACCTGCCTCAACTCATTCTCGAGCTGTTACTGGATGCTGAAGCGATAGAGACGCTAATTGCTGATCTTCGTAAATTTATGCTCAATGCATCTAATGATTTTAATTGCCGGCTATTAGCGTATCAATGTCTATCGAGGTTTTCAGATTATTCCGCTATAGACGATTTTCTGTGTCTGCTCGATGAGGGCAATCATGATGCGTTAACGATTGCGGCGAATTTCATAAGCCTCTCCTCATTACACCCCATTGAAAGGAGTCTCGTTCTCCAGCTTCTTAACCAGCTTGCAGCGCTAAATCCTCCGATGTCTGCCTCTAGGCCTGCGCGACGTAACGATCTTCGTTACCTTGTCAGGCAGTTAGTTAGTTCAATAAGTTTTGATGACACTATATGGCTCTTGGACAATCTGACTGTAAGCTTGAAGTGCCGTTGCAACGTAGAGCCCCGATTAGATTGCCTTTGCTTCGCGAACATTAGTAAAATTGTCGCTCAGTTACTAGATCATTATTTCAATATCGTACAGGGAGAGCACGACCCTAAGAAAGTCTGGGGCTGGTCAAAGAAGCTGAAATTCGAACGCGAGGGTTTTTCGGAAAGCCACGCGGTCAAAGCGCTACACAATGATGATCACTTGCGCCAGTCAATCCACATCCTAGCGTTTGAGAATATTACCCAATCTGCCCAGATTTGGGAGATGATCAGCCACCTGCATTGGGGGCAGCCTCATGAGGGGCTGCGATTCAAACACAAAGATGTAGAGGCTATTGTTGATTATGGCTTCGACACCGATAACTTAAAACTCTGGGGAGGATTTGTGAGTCCCCACAATCGTTACGCGAAGGAAAAAAAGCCCGACACTTTACGCTCGAAGATGCGTGCTCAAGCGCGCGATAAGCCAGAATTTATGCAGCTATGGTGTCGACTCGATAGGAGTTGGCGCAGCGCTCAACGTCCTCGCTCGCATCTACAACGTAACAGACGGTTGCAGCTCCGGAACCAAGAAATCCGAGATTTTAATCGTGCGTATCTTAAAGCCAACCGAGCTCGGATAGAGCAAGGAAACGATTGGTGGTGGAATCAGAAATTCGCCCAAACCTATCTTTATTTTCCTGAAAATCTGCGGACAATTGTTGACGACGCTATTACAGCGGAGAAAGCTCTTGCCAATTACCTGACTTCGCTGTTGACCCCTCCACCTACGCTCAGTGAGCTTGCAAAGGGACACGGGCAAGGTGTGGCAATGGTTTTACATGCCGGTTGCCTGATTCATTTTCGTATAAACCAATCACTCGCAAATGTAGATGAAAGGGTTCTGCGGGCAGTGAAGACGGATCTTGGAGGAGCGAGGTGTTACCGAGACGGAGAAGCCGAGGCGCTTGAGGCAGAAGTCGATGCTCATATTTTCCGATGCGAGAAAGATATTGAAGATTTCGCGCGTGAATTTATTGAGCCTGCCCTATGGAATCTCCCTGGAGAGCCAAATAATTTATGGTGGCTTGAGAATAAAGCGGCCTTCAAATCGTTAAGGGTGAAGTTGGGGCTCGAATGGATCGAGCGCTACAACGCTATGCCATTAGAAGCTACTGGTCGGCTTTTTGACGTTTGCGCTAAGGAATGCAGCCGTTCACAATTGACCGCGCTGATCGAAAATCAATATAAAGAATTAGTCAGAGCAAGTATTGAACTAGAGAGCTATATTTCAACGGAACGCAAAGAGTTTTGGGCATTACGACATTTATTTTTCTCCGATAATGATAAATGCGATCTTTGGCGCTACGCTTTGATACACCCTGATAGTATATTTGCAATCGAGCAGCGTGTAAGCCGGTTCGGTCATGAAGTAGAAACAGGCTGGCCAGAACTCAACGCAGACAAGATATTCCTAATTGTCGATGCCTATGTACCTTTTTGGCCGAAGGTAGATCTACCCACTTCTTGGGGGTCGGAGTCGCCAAAAATTGAGAGGGCGTATCGTTTTATACGGGAAGTTATTTGGCGGATAGAAAAAGATGATCCTAGTCGAAGCATTCCAGTAATCAACAGGATGTTACTAGATTGTAAATTTTCTGATTTTTATAATGATTTGCGCAGCATGAAGATGGCTGCCATACGCAAAAACGGATTGCGTGATTTTAAACCTCCAACCTCCAAGGAAATTATTTCAGTACTGGACGGCGGTGGCGTTGCATCCGTTGAAGATATGAGAGCGTTGCTTATTGAAGAGTTAGAGTTATTGCAAGCATGGCTTAAAGGTGCCGAGACTGACCCCCTAGATGTTTTCTGGCCCCAAGGAGTGCGTGTGGATGAAAACATCGCGCGCAATAGAGTAGTAGAAATGCTGCAGGTGCGAATGACCGCGCTGAACGCTTCTGTAGTGATCGAACATCACATGGCTGCCTCAAACCGATGTGATTTTACCGCAGCTAAAGTCATAGATGGTACCACTCATCTACTTGTGTGTGAAGTTAAGGGGCAGTGGCACCCAAAGTTGTTCTCTGCCGCGTCTAATCAATTAAACGATCTTTACGCTGCCCATCCAAGTGCAGGCTCTCAAGGCATCTACCTTGTTTTATGGTTCGGTACAGAAGTCAAAGTAGCTGGTAAAAAAAATCATGGATTTATGACTCCTAAAGATCTTAGAGATGAAATTTTGACGAGAATGCCTGCGGAGTTGAATGGCCTAATTGACGTATGCGTGCTCGATCTATCCAAGGCAATTCCCTTTTAGAATCAGCTTGACGTCTATTAGTTTAGTTAATTATCACATGTTTCTCTGTTTTTGGACGAATTACGCAATGGCTAGCCTAGTTGAATAGTGTTTTCGCTCCGAATATGGGCGGATTGCTCGCCCGCCTCTCACCGGACTTAGGCCAAAATTGAGTGCTCCCTATTGGCCAACTGCAGTCGATGAGATGAAACCCACTCTGTCTCCATGCGCTGGCTTTTTGATTACAGCGCGCTGAGATCATCCATCAGTTAATGCGTCGGCAGACGCAACCTCTACCTCGGTAACCTCCTTGCGCAATTCGCTCGATGACAGCCATCAAATCAAACCCGTCCTATAAACGGTATCGCCAGCACTGCGCAACTCCCGAAACCACGACGCAGCCCCGTTTTCACCTCCCCCAAAGGGCAATGTTCTCAACAGAATATGCCAAAGCTCAAACCGCTCACCCCGCTTTTTTTGGTCGCAGCTGCCTGCGATGGCACCGACTCGATTTTCCAACTTCACTTCAACCCCTTTTTGGCACTTGCCCACCTAATACCACCCTTTACGCTTGCTGAAACGTTTAATCAAGTCTATAAAACTGCCACAACTCCAAGAAAGGCTACCCCCATGACCCCCCTAAAATTCGCTGTCGCCCTCATCGCACTCTCCGCCGCCTCCCACGCCATGGCCTGGGACTATGTGCTTCTCGACACCGACAAAGCCGCGCAAAACTGGCAGGTCACCAGCCAGCAACTCGGTGTGCAAACCGACAAACCCTTCAGCGTTACCCTGCGCACTCTGCACGGCGGTCGGCAGGAGGGGGTGAGCATTGTCGACATCGATAACGGCACGATGAAGCTCTCGGTGGTGCCGACTCGCGGTATGAACGTGTTGCAGGCTTCGGTCGGCGATGTGCGCATGGGGTGGGATTCGCCGGTCAAGGAAGTGGTCAATCCTTCCTTCATCGAGCTCAATGGTCGCGGCGGGCTGGGCTGGTTGGAAGGTTTCAATGAGCTGGTCACCCGTTGCGGCTATGAATGGGTCGGTCACCCTGGCATCGACAACGGCGAATTGCTGACGCTGCATGGCAGGGCCGCGAATATTCCTGCGAACAAAGTCACCCTGCACATCGATGAAAAGCCGCCGTACGCCATCACCCTGCGCGGCGAACTGAAAGAGCAGGCGTTCAAGAAGGTCGATTTTTCCGTGGCGACCGAACTGGTCACCGAGCCCGGCAGTGTAGTGTTTGCTCTCAACGACACCCTGACCAACAACGGCGACTATCCGAAGGAATACCAGGCGCTGTATCACAGTAACTTCAGCACTCCGTTCCTGGAGCAGGGCGCGCGTTTTGCCGCACCGGTGAAGCAGGTGTCGCCGTTCAACGACAAGGCCAAGGGCGAATTGGCCGACTGGCAAACCTACCGCGCGCCCACCAAGGACTACGACGAAACGGTCTACAACGTGGTGCCCTATGCCGATGCCAAGGGCGATACCTTGACCGTGCTGCATAACAAAGCTGGCAGCCTGGGCGTGTCGGTCGGGTTCAATACGCAGACGCTGCCGGTGTTTTCCCTGTGGAAGAACACCGATACTCAAGGGCAGGGCTATGTCACGGGGCTGGAGCCGGGGACCAGTTTCTCCTACAACCGCCGTTATCAGCGGCCACTGAACCTGGTACCCACCATTGGGCCCAAGGAACACAAGCAGTTCCGCATCAGCTACAGCTTGTTGGCGGATAAGGCGGCTGTGGACAAGGCCTTGCAGCAGGTCAGCGAAATTCAGGCCGGGCGCGAGACTGAGGTGCGGCAGACGCCGTTGGTTGATTTGACCAAGGGGTAAGGGCGCCCCCACCGCTTCCACAGGCCGGCGCGGGAGTTACGCCCGGCGCGCCGTCAACAACACCGTTGCGGCCGCCGACAACAACCCCGCGCAGCACCGATTGAAGATCCGCTTACCCCTCGGCTCGGCAAACCAGCGGCGCATATGCAGGCCCATATAGGCGTAGACGCTGATGGCGATCCATTCCAGGGCCAGGAACATTGCGCCCAATAAAGCGAATTGCGCGGTTATAGGTTGGCCGGGCACCACGAATTGCGGCAGGAAGGCGGTGAAGATCAGGATGGCTTTGGGGTTGCCCGCCGCCACCAGAAACTCTTGCCGTGCCAGGGCCCATAAGCCCACCTTGTTGGCGGCTATTTCCGCTTCTGCCCGCGGGTCTGCGCGCCACAGCTGATAGGCCAGGTAAAACAGATACGCCGCACCAAGCAGCTTGATCCCGTAGAACAACAACTCAGAAGTTTGCAGCACCACCGCCAGCCCGGCGGAGGCGAGGGCGATCATGCCGGCGAAGGCCAGCAAGCGGCCGAGGCCGGCGAGGCAGGAAGTGCGGTAGCCGTAGCGGGTGGCGTTGCTCACCGACAGCAGGTTATTGGGGCCGGGAGCCATGTTCAGGGCGAAGCAGGCGGGCAGGAAGAGGGCGAGGGTGGCGAGGTCCATGGCGGCTCCGGATTCGGTCGGACGGGAGCGTCGAGGATAAGGGGAGTGGGACAGTGCGGCAATCGCGGCCGAATTATGTCGAGGATAGAGAAACAAATTTCGTCATGTGCCCGCATGCATACTGAGACGACGTCAGCACTGCGTGAAGGAATACCCATGATCCGCCAAGCGTTACCCACCGACGCAAAGGCCATTGCCCAAGTGCATATCCGTAGTTGGCAAGAGGCATATCGCGACCTGATGCCTGCCCACTACTTGAACGCGCTGGACGCCACGCTGGCTCAGCGCGAATCCCATTGGCGGCGCTCGATTGCATCGGGCGAACCCGGTGTATGGATCGCGGAACTGGATCAACAGATTGTGGGTTGGATAGCAGTCGGCGCCAGCCGTGATGACGATGCCGCTGGGGCAGATGCAGGCGAGGTCATGGCCCTCTATGTGTTAGCCAGGTACTGGCAAACTGGCGTTGGGCTCGCCTTGTGGCACGCGGGTCTGCAGGACTTGCTGGAGCAAGGATACGAGCGTTTAACGCTTTGGGTCCTGGCCCGTAATGAAAGGGCTATCCGATTTTATCGCAGGGCAGGGTGTGTCGAGGACACGGGGAGTGAGCGCAATCTTGAAAGAGGTGGCGCCGCCTTGGTGGAGGTCAGGTACAGGTTGTCCTTGACCTAAGCCCTCGTCCCAAACAGCCGATCAGCCAGCTCCCGACCGCGCTCCAGCCCTTGTGTCGTCAACCAGACCGATTTGTTCTTGTTTACCGGGTTATCGATAAAACCCTGTTCATGTAATCGGTTCATGACCTGAAAATCGTGCCCCTTCCATGAGTTTCCGTCATCGGTGCTGAAGACTGTCAGCAGGGCCAGCACGGCTTCCTCTATCAGCTTTTCGTCGTATTCCATAGTGGTTATCTCTCTCGTGAATCGGGCGCGGCTCGTTTCAAGCAACGCTGTTCTCTGGCTTATCAATCGGCACTCGCACGCTAAACACCGTCCCCTGTTCCGTATCAGAACTTACCTCAATCGCCCCACCATGAGACGCCACGATTTCCGAGGCAATGAACAGGCCCAAACCCAACCCCTCCGTGGGGCCGTGATTGATCGCGGTACGCTGGGAGAAGCGTCCCATGGGGTTGAAGATGAACGGGAGGACGTCCTCGGGGATCGCTTCACCGCTGTTGTGCACGGTGAAGACCGCGAAGCCCTCGCGTATGCCCAGCTCGACTTGGATCGGCCGGGTGGTGTCCCCATGCTGCACCGCGTTGCTGACGATGTTCGAGAAGACCTGCTCCATGCGCGGGCCGTCGAATTGCCCGGCAACCGAGGTTTTGGCGTCGAACATCACGATAGCTTCAGGATGAAAGGTGCGGATTTCTTCTATGACGCGTTGGCACAGCGGTGAAAGGTCGATATCGGCGGTTTTGACCGGGATGCCCGGCCCCATCTGGCAGCGGGTCAGGTCGAGCAGGTCGCCGACGATCTGGCTCGCGCGGCGTACGCTGGTGTAGATCTGGTTGGCGATTTTGGTCGCGCGGGCGCCGGCGTCCTGTGAACGGCGTAGCACGTCGGACCCCAGCAGGATCGCGCCGAGTGGGGTGCGCAAGTCGTGGCCAAGGATGCCCAGGAACATATTGCGTGACGCCTCGACCGCGCGGGAGTAGCTGGCGACGGACTCGGCCAGGGCCTGATCAATGGCTTCGTGGAAGCGGGTCATGTCGTCGACATTGATCGGGGTGCCGTCCTTGATCTGGCGCATCCACTGGCTGACCACGCTGGTGCGCAAGGCGCGGTATTCCGAGACCATCTGGTCGATGGTGAAACCCGCCATCAGCCGCGTCATGGCATGGGTTTCCGCCGCGGTTTCCTGATCGTCCGTCGGCGCCTGGCCCTGAGCCTTGGCTATTTGTTCCTGGCGGGTCTGCTTGGTTCGCAGGTCGCTGACGATGGCCCGCAACATCTGCTCGGCATGGTCGCGCAGCCCGACACTGTCGAGCTCCTCGCCCGGTGTCTCGATGGTTCTGGCGAAATCTTCCCAGGCCTGCAGGATCGGCTCGAGGTTTTCCAGGATGAAATCGGGCAGGCGCATGTCTGTAAATCCTGATGCGAGTCGGGCAGAAGAGCGAGGCTGCGCAGATGAAGGGAAATTCCCGGCAGTGTAGGAGGTTGTTCGCCGCTTTTAAAGGGCGGCCGGTGCCGGGGCTGCCGTGGATCCAATCTACGCGCGCACAGCGGTCATGCGCCTGACCTTACAGGCCCAATGTCAGGGCCCTCAGCCTCTGTTCCACCACGCTGTCGAAATGGCTTGCCAACTGCTCGCAGCGCTCCGAAGTCAGCCCTTCACAGCAGGTAATGCCCAGCACGAACCCCTGGGCTTTGGCACCGCTTTTGACGGCCAGGATCATCGACCCTGCCAGTTCGATCTCACGCAAAATTCGGTCAGCCTGTCGTTTTATAGGGCCGGGCAAATCGCTAATGGCTTCTTTCATGGCCGTCTCCGCAGGCATTCACTACACACACAAAGCACCCGAGGCACTGTCGGCCTCTTGAAAGCATCGACCGGCGGAAGGTTCAGGAGTTTCGTAGTGCGCGAGCGGGAGGCGATGACTTGCAGTTGCGCAGGTACAGTTGTTCGCTAGTTTCAGGCCGCCATCGGGGGCTTGCCCTAATGCCGGTCAGTTAAGAAGTAGCAGGAGCGAGAACTAACTTGTGGCGAGGGAGCTTGCTCCCGCTGGGGCGCGAAGCGGCCCCAAACAATGGGACTGCTGCGCAGTCCAGCGGGAGCAAGCTCCCTCGCCACAGGTTCGGTGTCGCCTTAACTGGCGGGCATTAGAGCAAGCCCCCTCCCACATTTGGAGCGCGGGGCTGCAGTTAGAGAAGCTTCGGCTGCTGAGCCGATGGCGTGAATCAGGGGTGAAACCTGCGCCCCAGCGCATCCAGGCGCACGGCAATTGGTGGCAGGCGTTCGCTGCTGCGGGCCAGGGTTTCCACGTCGTCGGCGGTGTTTTGCGCGATGTGCTGCACCGACTGGAGGCGCTCGACAATTTCCAGGTTCGCCGAGGTCTGCTCGCGGGTGGTGGTGACGATGCGGCCGTTGAGTTGGTCGATATGCGCGATGTCTTCGCCCACGGCGCGCAGCATGTCGACTGCCACCTGGCTGTCTTCCACGCACCGCTCCACACCCTGGCGACTGTCGTGCATGGCCTCGACGGCCTGGCGGCTGCCTTGCTGCAGGCCTTCGATGATGGTCTTGATTTCCTGGGTGGAGAGGGCGGTGCGTTGGGCCAAACTGCGCACCTCGTCGGCGACCACTGCAAAGCCACGGCCTTGCTCGCCGGCGCGGGCGGCTTCGATGGCGGCATTGAGGGCGAGCAGGTTGGTCTGGTTGGCGATGCTGCTGATCACCTCCAGCACCGAACCGATTTGCTCGGCCTGCACCGCCAACGACTGTACGGTGGATTGCGTGCCATTGATGCGCGAGGCCAGTTGGGTGATTTCATGCTGGGCGCGGCCAACGCTTTCCTGGCCGCGCACGATCTGCCGGCTGGCTTGGCCGGCGTGTTCCACGGCTTGTTCGACGTGCAGGGTGATGTGGCCCATGGAGTCTTCCATGCGCTGCATCGAGCCGGTCATCTCATTGATCTGTGCCAGTTGATGCCGCGCGCCCGTTTCCAGGGTGCCGCTGGCCGTGGCCAGTTCCTGGCCGAGTTGGCCGAGGCCATGGGAGTCGCGTGCGACGCCGTCGATCAGGTGGGTGAGTTGCTGCAGGAAGTGGTCGAAGCGCTTGGCGAGGGACACACGCACCTTGTCTTCACCCTTGGCGGTTTCGGCTTCGAATTGCGAGGTGACAGCGAGCATTTTTTCGAGCATTTCCTGGCTTTCGACCGCCTCGGCGTGGCTGTGCACGGCGAGGTAGAGCAGGGCGACCGTTTCCATCACCACGTAGAACGCGTGCACGAAAATCATCGTCCAGCCGCCGTGATGCGCCATCACAAACACGGGCAGGCCCTGATGTTGCAGGGCATGGAATACCAGGTGATGCACGGCGATGGTCAGCGCCGCCACCAGGATCGGCAGCCAGTCACGGTAGAACGTCAGCACCGCCAGCAGCGCGAAAATACCGAAGTGCGCCTCGATCACCCCCTGCGCCTGATTGATGTGCAAGGCCGCCATCACCATCAGGCCGGCACCCAGCACACACCGCATCACGCGGGTGCCGCCGATGGCGCGGTAGAGCGCGGTCAGCACCACGCCGGTGCCGCCCCCGACGATCAGCGCCTGGGTGAAGGTGTCATGCCAGAACGCCAGGCCCAAGGAGAACAGGAACATCAGCCAGATCAACGCCAGCATGATGCGGTCGGCCTTGCGGTAGTGCTCCATAAAGCGTGTGCGGTTGAGCATTCACGTGTACTCCATGTGGTTTGGCCAGGAACCAAGCATGCGGCGTGCCACGCTGGCCGCAGGAAAAGCAGGTGTGGCGATGGGTGCCGGACAAAACCCGACAGACGGTTATCGGCAAGCCGAGAGGGGACTTAAGCACGGCCGCCCGAGCGGGCAGCCGCGGATGACGATCAGAAGCTGTACTTGGCCGTCAGCATCATGTTGCGTGGGCTGCCGTAGGAATCGCCGCCATAGGTGACCGCGTCGGAAATGGACTGGTAGTAATGACGATCAAAGATATTGTTGGCGTTGAGCTGCAGGTCCAGATTCTGATTGACCCGGTAGCCGGCCATCAGGTCGGTGACGGCGTAGCCGCCTTGTTTGAGGCGATAGGTGCTGCCGTCCGCCAGCTGGATGTCGTTGTACATGCGGCTCTGCCAGGAGACGTTGCCGCCCACGCGGAGTTTTTCCAGCGGGCCCTGGAAGTTGTAGCGGGTGGTGACCTTGAACAGGTGCTCCGGGGTATCGGTGTCGAACTGCTTGTTGACCTTCTGCGGGTTGGCGGCGTCCTTGAGGGTGTGGGTGCGCGCATAGGTGTAGCCACCGCCGACCTGCCAGTTCTCGGTCAAGGCGCCCTGCAGTTCGAAGTCGATACCCTGGCTGCGAATCTCGCCCGAGGCCTGGTAGCAGGAGGCCTGTGGGCAGTCCGGCACGACGATCTGCACGGCGCGGTTTTCCTGGTCGACACGGAACAGCGCCACGCTGGCATTCAGCGCGCCGCCCAGGTATTCGCCCTTGATGCCGACTTCATAGTTTTTGCCGACGATGGGCTTGAGCGGGGTGGCGCCGGTGCTTTTTTCACGTTGCGGCGTGAAGATGTCGCTGTAGCTGGCATACACCGAGTGCTGGTCGTCCAGGTCGTAGATCAGGCCCGCGTAGCGGGTGAGGTTACGGGTGACTTTATAGTCGCCGTCGCCATCGCGGTTGTCGTAGTCGTACCAGTCCAGGCGCCCGCCGAGGATCAGCTTGAGCGGGTCGGCCAGGCTCAGGCGGGTGGTGACGTAAACACCGTCCTGAGTGGTGACATCGCGCTGGTTGTTGGTGTGGGTAAAGTTCGGTTTGCCGGCGTTGATCGGCCAATTCAGATCGTACGGGCTGTAGTTGCGGGTGGTCAGGTCGTAGATGCGCTTGCTGGTGCCCACGACCAGCTCATGGGTGCGCCCGAACGCCTGAAACGGGCCGCTGGCAAAGGCGTCGAACCCGGCCTGCTTTTCATCAGCTGCGGACTGGTACACGGTGCGGGCCAGGGTATTGTCGGTCCAGCGCGACTGGTAGGAGCCGGAAAATAGTGCGTCTTGTACGGCGTAGTTGGCGTTGACCTGCAGCGCCCAATCATTGGCCAACTGCTGGCGCAGTTCGACGAAGACGGTGTTGATTTCCTGGTCTTTGTTCTCCCAGTCGGTGCCGGGATTGTACGAACGCGACAGGTCGAGGTGATGGCCATCCAGGCCGATCATCGACGAGCCCCAGAAGTAGTTGGTCTTGTCTTTCTGGTTGGAGTAGCCAAGGGTCAGGCGGGTGTCTTCGCTCAGGTCGGCTTCGGTCACGGCGTAGAACAAACCGTGATCCTGCTCGGCCTTGTCGATGAAACTGTTGGCGTCGCGGTAAGAGGTGACCACCCGGCCACGCCAGGTGCCGCTGTCATTGAGCGGGCTGGAAGCGTCGAGTTCGCCACGGTAGCCGTCCCAACTGCCGGCGGCGCCGGTCAAGGTGACTTTCTGCTCGGCCAGGGGCCGCTTGCGGATCAGGTTGATCGCCGCCGAGGGGTTACCGGCGCCGGTCACCAGGCCGGTGGCACCGCGTACCACCTCGACGCGATCGAACATTGCCAGGTTCGGCTGGGCACCGACGTTAACGCCGTCATAGCCGCTGGGAATGCCGTCGTACATGAGGTTGTCGACGTTGAAACCACGCGCGGTGTAGCCCTGCCGACCGGGGCCGCTGGAGTAGTTGAGGAACAGTCCTGGCGTGGCGTTGACCACATCATTGATGCTGGTCATCGCCTGGTCATCCATGCGTTGACGGGTAATCACGGTGACGGCCTGTGGGGTTTCGCGCAGGGTGAGGGGCAGTTTGGTTGCGGTTTTCATTGAACCGGTGGTGTACGACTCGCTGCCTTCAGTGGTTTCGCCAAGCTGGTGCCCCGAAACCTCGGTAGCGCCGAGCTCAATGGTAGTGGGCGGGGCGTCAGCTTCGGCCGCGAAGGTCGCCTGGGTGGTGGTCAGGCAGATAGCCATTGCTATCGAACTCGGTGAAAACCCTTTGCCGCCATGGTGTCGCACAGACATGAATGTAGCTCTCCCGGAACGCCATCCTTAGCGAATAATAAATCTGTTGATAATTATTCGCATCAGTGTGGCAGATTGAGCTTGTGGGAAAAAGCCTACGAGATGAATCAGTTAACGAAATTTTCATACGCCGGGCACCGGCGGTTTGCCACCTTTGCCTAGGTGAGCACTATTTCGTAGGGCTCGCGCATGCGCTCCAGCAACACCTGGGCAAGCATCGGCGCCAGGCCGATGGCGGGGTCGCCCATCAGCTGGCTGGCGTAGGCGTGCACGGCGTGCAGCTTGTGCGCCACGCTCCAAGTGTCGAGGCACAACTTGCGCGCGCGTTGCCAAGGGATCACCGAGCCTTCGCGTGCCGGCCAGTGCCAGGCCCACATCGGCAATTCATAGAGTTGCGCGCCCACCAGCGTGCACGCGTTGGCGCTGGCACGGCCGACGGCTTCGTGGTCATCGTTGCCATCATGGCGCCAGGTGGTGAACACCACATCACCTGGCTGCAGGTAGCGGGCGATGAACTGGCTGATCGGCTGTTCATGGCTGGCCAGGGCGTTATCGCGAAAGCCGCCACGAATCCATTTCAGGCTGTGCAGTGGCACGCCCAAGCGGCGCAGGGCCTCGGCGCTTTCCTGGGGGCGCACCGCGCTCAGGCGGTTGGCCGACCAGACCTGGGAGCCAGGGTGGCTGGCGCTGCCATCGGTGATGGAAATTAATTTCAACGGGTGCGCGCGGGTGCTGAGCAGCTGCAGCAGGCCTCCGCAGGCGAGCACTTCATCGCCGGGATGGGGGGCAATCACCACCACCCGGGCGCCGGGCGGTACCAGGCTGGTCAGCGAGATAGCGGGAATATGCGCCAACTGCGGCGCGCTGTTCCAGATTTGCGCGGGGCCGCGACGGCCCTCGCTTAACGAGGCGGTTTTCATGGGGTGTCACATCCTTGTCGGTTCAAGCGTGTGTGTTCACCCCAGGCTCCGCTGCGGTGAGTGCGCGGCGCTCCGATCCTGGAGCGCTGTGCGATAGGTTATAAGCATAGACAAGAAATGTGGTTCTTTTTAAGAAACCTGCATCAGGCTCTTCAAATAGTCACCGAAACCACCCTGGGCGCGACACTCCAGGCGTGCGCTGGTGATCACCTGCGGGCTGTGGCTCCAGGCGATGGACGCACCGCAACGTTCCAGGTTGCGCACCAACTGCACATCTTCATGGCACGCCAGGGGTTCAAAACCACCTGCCTGCAGATAGGCGCTGGCGCTTACCCCCAGGTTGGCGCCGTGGATATGCCGATGCCCGTCGCGGGCCTGGTAAGCCTGGTGATAGCGAATCTGCGCCGCCGCGTCGAAGTCTGCACTCCAGGCGTCCACGGTCACGGTGCCGCACACGGCGCCGCAGCCCAGCGCCAGTTGCGCCACCAGCCAGTCCGGAGCAACGAAGCTGTCGGCGTCGGTGCAGGCGATCCAGCGTGCGCCCAGGCTCAGCAGGTGTTGCGCGCCAACCCCACGGGCATGCCCGACATTCCGTGCCTGCACCGCCAGGCTGTGCACCCCGTGCGCGCGGGCAATGGCTTCACTGCCGTCGCTGCAGCTATCGAGCACCACCAGGATCTGTACCGCTTCGCCGTGCAGATCCGAATGACGGGCGGCTACTTGTGCAGCCCTCAGGCACTCGCCCAGCAACGCTTCTTCGTTGTGCACTGGAATCAGAATGCCGATCATCGCAGGCCTTCAAGGCTGGCGACCGAGGCGCCGTCGCGGCCCCACAGGTCGAGCAGGAAATCTTCTTCATGGTGGCGCACTACCGAATGCAGGCCCAGCCGCTGCTGGAGCAAGGCGTGGACCTGTTCAGCAGTTTGCGGGCAGCCTTCAATGGGCGGACGCCAATGGCACGCCAGCAGTTGGCCGCCATCCGTCAAGGTGTCGAGGCAGCGGTCAATCAGGCGCTCGAGATCAGCGGCGTCAAGGTAGTAACACAGCTCACTTAACACGATCAGCTCGAATTGCCCCGATGGCCACTGTTCGGGCAACCGGCATTGCTCCACCTGTACGTTGGAAAACCCCGCGAGCCGCTTCTTGGCCAGCGTCACCGCAGCGCTCGCCGTGTCACAGCACAGCAAGCGATCACAGCGCGCCGCCAGCTCGGCGCTCAACTCGCCGTTCGCACAGCCGGGTTCGAATATCGAGGTGTAGCGTGCGCGGGTCAGTACGGCCAGGGTCATGGCGCGCTTGCGCCGTTCGTACCAACGTTGGCGAAATGCCCAGGGCTCGTCGTTGCCAGCGAACATCTGGTCGAAATAGGGGGTTGTCACACTCAAACGAACACCACTTCAAAAGGTTGCAACAAGCGCTCCACCACATAGGGCGCCAGCACGGGTGGCAGGCCGATCTGGGGGTCGCCCTCCAGCTGACTGGCGAAGGCGTGGACGGCATGGCGTTTGCGCGCCACCCGCTCGGGCGTCAAAGGGATCTTGCGCGCACGGTCCCACGGCACCATGCCGTCTTCGGCGGTCGCCCAGTGCCAGGTCCACACGGGCAGTTCGTACAAGGTGGCGCCCACGGCCTGGGCGGCTTTCGCACTGGCGCGGCCGACAGCCTCATGGTCGCAATGGCCGTCTTCGCGCCAGGTGGCGAACACCACGTCGCCGGGTTTGAGGTAGCGCTGGATAAACACGGCCAGTTCTTCCTCGCGCTCGGCAACTTTGCTGTCGGTGAACCCGGCGCGCAGCCACTTCAGACTGTGCATCGGCAAGCCCAGGCGATGCAGGGCCTGGGCCGACTCCTGGGGGCGCACCACGCTCAGGCGTCGCACCGGCCAGCGTTGCGAGCCTGGATGGCTGGCGCTGCCGTCGGTGACCGAGATCAACTGAATGGGCCGGCCCAGGTCGGCCAGGCCTTGCAGCAAACCGCCGCAGCCAAGCACTTCATCGTCCGGGTGCGGGGCGATGATGACCGCACGATGCCCCTCGGGTACCAGTTGCTCAACGCTGATGTGCGGCAGTTCAGCCAGGCGCGACGAGGTTTGCCAGTAATGTAGGGAGGTGCCTTGGCCGACAATCGGGTTGGGTTTCATAACTGCCACCTCCCTGAAGGTTCGCCGGCGACCTGCATGCCCAGGGCGGCCAAGTCGCGTTCGGCGTGGCTTTGGCGCACGTACACCGGCAAGTCCGCCATTAATTGGGCGAAGTGCGGGTCCTTGCAGTAAGGCCCCGCGCCTACGCCACGGCCGACATGCTGGATCACCTGCTCGACGGTTTCCTCGACGCACGCGCGAACTTGCTGGGCCAGCAACCGGGCATCGGCGGTCGGCGCCCGGTCGATCTGCTCGGCACTGGCGCGCAGCACGCAGGCTGCGCTGTTCAATGCACTGTCCACCGCGCCGAGGTGGGCCAGGGCATGCGGCTCAGGGTGCTTGCTGCACTGCTCGCGCAGCACTTCGGCCAGGCGCTGCGCCGCGCCATACCAGCACGCCGCAATGCCGATGCCGCCGTGCCAGAAGCCCGGGCGCGCCAGATAGTCGCCGGGCCCGCCGACTGCGAGGCCCCGGGCCTCGCTGAAGACGATCTCGACGCTGCCGGTGGCGGCCATGCCCACCGCATCCCAACCTTCATCCGTTACCCTGACGCCCGGCTGGTCCATTTCCACGGCCACCAGTTGCTGACGATCTTCCTCGTCCCACGCGGTCAACAACCCGTGCGAAACCACGGACGCGCCTGAACACCAGGCTTTACGCCCGTCGACGATCAAGCGCTGGCCGTCGCGCCGCACGCGCACCTTGGCGCTCGGCGGCTCGGCGGCCCACATTCCCCAGATGCTGCCCAAGGGCGGCAGCGGGCTGTCGAGTTCAGCAATGATCGCCAGCGCATCGGTGTGGCCTTCGAACAGCTTGCACAGGCGCAGGTCATGGCCGGCGACTTGCGCCAGCCCGCTATAGCGCGAAAGCGTCTGGCCGCTGCCGGGCAACGGCAGTTGGTCCAGGCCTTCTTCCTGAAGGTCCTTCAAGGCCTTACCCAGGGCTTGCGTGTCCGCATAGCCCCGGTAGCCGGAAAGGAATCCGTGCAACGCCATCTCACACCTCGTCGTCGTGTTGCAGCTCAAACAGTAGCAGCGAGCGGCCGGTGGCAGCGTACTCGTGCTCGAAGTCAAAGCGCTCCTGGCCACGCACCGCAGGGTCGTTGGTATCGAGCAGGCAATTCCAGAACTCGCCCTGGGGTACCGGTGGCAGGCGGAAATTGACCATATCGTGATGGGCATTCACCACCAGCAACAGAGTGGCATCGGCGCCAGCACGCCGAATCCCAGTCTCCTGGGCGCGGCCATCCATCAGCATGCCCAGGCAACGACCGTTGCTGTCTTCCCACTGCTCAGTGGTCATTTCATTGCCATCCGGCGCCAGCCAGGTGACGTCTTTGACGCCGATGTCTTCGTTGTAGTCGCCGACCAGGAAGCGCCCGCGACGCAGGATCGGGTACGCCAGGCGCAACTTGATCAGGCGTTTGACGAACTTGAGCAGCGCCTTTCCGTCGTCGTCCAGGTCCCAGTTGACCCAACCGATTTCGCTGTCCTGGCAGTAGGCATTGTTGTTGCCGTGCTGGGTGCGGGCGAATTCATCGCCAGCCACGATCATCGGCGTGCCTTGGGCCAGCAGCAGGGTGGCGAAGAAGTTGCGCATCTGGCGCAGGCGCAGCTCGTTGATTTCCGGATCGTCGGTAGGGCCTTCGACGCCATGGTTCCACGACAGGTTGTTGTTGCTGCCGTCCTGGTTGTTTTCGTCGTTGGCTTCGTTGTGCTTGTCGTTGTACGACACCAGGTCGTGCAGGGTAAAACCATCGTGGGCGGTGATGAAGTTCACCGAGCTGTAAGGTCGGCGCCCACGGTGGTTGAACATCTCGCCCGATGCCGTCATGCGCCCGGCGAAGTCCGCCAGCTGGCCGTCGTCGCCTTTCCAGAATGCACGCACGGTATCGCGGAAACGGTCGTTCCACTCTGCCCAGCCAGGTGGGAAAT
Source organism: Pseudomonas sp. R11-23-07 (assembly GCF_003852295.1). Lineage (NCBI taxonomy): Bacteria > Pseudomonadati > Pseudomonadota > Gammaproteobacteria > Pseudomonadales > Pseudomonadaceae > Pseudomonas > Pseudomonas sp. R11-23-07. The sequence goes on along the minus strand of NZ_CP027761.1, from coordinate 2,996,122 downwards.
TGCCCACCTGATAACCGCCTGGCCCGCAGTCCCAGGGTTCGGCGATCAATTTGAGCTGGCGCAGGATCGGGTCCTGGCGGCACGCCACGAGGAAGCTGTGACGTTCGTCGAAGCCGTCGCGGTAGCGCCCCAGAATCGTCGCAAGGTCGAAGCGGAAGCCGTCGACGTGCATCTCGGTGGCCCAGTAACGCAAGGAATCGGTAACCATCTGCAGCACGCAGGGGTGACTCAGGTCCAGGGTGTTACCGGTGCCGGAATCATTGATGTAGAAGCGCTTGTCATCGGGCATCAGCCGGTAGTACGAGGCATTGTCGATGCCGCGCATCGACAGGGTAGGGCCGCGCTCGTTGCCTTCGGCAGTGTGGTTGTAGACCACATCGAGGATCACTTCGAGCTTCTGCTCATGCAGGTGCGCGACCATTTCCTTGAACTCGGCGATCTTGCCGCTGGCCAGGTAGCGCGGGTCGGGCGCAAAAAACGCGATGCTGTTGTAGCCCCAGTAGTTGGTCATGCCTTTTTCCAGCAAATGCTGGTCGTTGACGAAGGCGTGGACCGGTAACAGCTCGACCGAAGAAACCCCCAACTGGCGGATGTGCTTGAGCACGTCATCTTCCATCAGCCCGGCGCAGGTGCCGCGCACGGATTCGCCGACCGAAGGGTGGCGCATGCTGATGCCGCGCAGGTGGGTCTCGTAAATAATGGTGCGGTCCCACGGCACGCGCACCGGCTGGTCATTGCCCCAGGTGTGCGCCGGGTCGATGACCTTGCATTTGGGCACGAAGGGCGCACTGTCGCGCTCGTCGAAGCTGAGGTCGTCGTCGGGGTGGCCGATGGTGTAGCCGAACAGGGCTTCGGACCATTTGAGTTCGCCCACCAGTTGCTTGGCGTAGGGGTCGATCAGCAATTTGTTGTGGTTGAAACGATGGCCGTTGGCCGGGTCGTAAGGACCATACACACGGTAGCCGTAGATCAGCCCGGGGTGGGCGTCGGGCAGGTAGCCGTGGAAGATCTCGTCGGTGTATTCGGGCAGTTCGATGCGCTCCAGTTCCACCTCGCCAGCATCATCGAACAGGCACAGTTCGACCTTGGTGGCGTTGGCCGAAAATAGCGCGAAGTTGACGCCCAGGCCATCCCAAGTGGCGCCAAGAGGGAAGGGCAAACCTTCACGAATCCGCGACGGCTCGTGGTCCGGCGTCGTTGAGGCTTTTTCGGGCTTGCTCATGGTGTTGCTCCTGCAGGGATTCTTTTTTTCGGGCCGAACGCGGCCGTACTGACAGTTATTCAGCGTATGACGTAAAGAGATAAAAGCTCCCCCGACAGCACGGCAGTCAGGGGGCGCGGCGATCAATGAGCGGGAGGTTTGGGCTTTTTCGGCGCGGCGGGCTTCTTTGGCGCCGGTTTGGCAGCGGCAGGCTCAGCCGGCTTGGCTTTGGGCGCTGCCTTTGGGGCCGTCTTCGGTTTGGCGGCAGGTTTTGGCTTGCTTGGCGTCAGCGCCTCGGCTTCGGCCAGCTTGCGCGCCATCTCCCAGTGACGGGCATCTTCACCGTGAGGCTTGCCTTCGGACTCCCAGATCTGATGCGCTAGTTCGCGGATGCGTTTGTCTTCATTACTCATCACACACTCCTCAGAGAAAATGTTCAGCTTTCTTGACTATCGGAATTGATAAAGACATTGACCGGGAAATCCCCCAGTGCAGCGCTGATCAACAGCTCCTTGTCTGGTGTGACTACGCTCGTCTGAAAAAGTCCCTTCCAGTTTTGCGTTGCGGCGGCGAACGGTAATTTCACCCGCGTATCGCCCCAAACCTGCGCAGGAATCAACGGCTGCAGTGCATTTTCGAGCAGGCAACGGGACCAGCGTGGCACCACTACCAGCACTTGGTTGCCTTGGTGTTCGCGGCAGAACGCGACGACGTGCTCGGCCTGTTGCCCTACCACCTCCAGGGCGGTGTAGGCACCGTCGCTGAACAGCTCGAGGTTAGCCTTGCGCAAGGTCAGTACCTTCGCGATCAACGCCTGTTTGATACGCCCGTCGCGCCAGTTGGCCAACAGTTCAGCGGTGTCCACTGGCGCCTCCAACGCGCGTTGCCGCGCCTGGAAGTCCACCGGGCGGCGGTTGTCCGGGTCTACCAGGCTGAAGTCCCAGAACTCATCGCCTTGATAGACGTCCGGCACGCCCGGCACGCTCAGGTGAAGCAAAGACTGCGCCAGCCCGTTCAAGGCACCAGCGGGTGCAATCGCCTCGGCCGCAGCGGTAAGGGCGCTGCGCAGCGGGGCGCCGGCTTCACTGAGCAAAACGCGCTTGAGGAAAGCCTCGACGCCCTGTTCGTAGGCCTCGTTGGGCGCGCTCCAACTGCTCTGCAGCTTGGCTTCGCGCAGGGCCTTCTGTTGCCATTGCCACAGGCGTTGCTGATAGGCCTCAAGGTCGGGGTTCGGCTCCAGCGGCCAACTGCCGAGCAGCACCTGATACAGGATCAGTTCATCGCCTGCCGAGGGGCTGTCGGCGCTGTCGCGCAGCGTCGCGGCCAGGCTGCGCCAGTGTTCGACCTGCTCGGCATACCAGGAAGCGCACTCGCTCAGCACCGCCAGACGGGCGCGGGTATCTTCGCCGCGTTTATGGTCGTGGGTGGCGGTGGCCAGCAGGTTGTGCGGGAAGCACTGCAGCCGCTGCTGGTTGACCGCGTGAAAATCGGCCAACGGCGCGCTGAACTGCTCGGTGCTGAAGCCCACATCGTTACGTGACAACAGCACCGCCGAACGGTAGAACGCCGTGTCTTCCACAGCCTTGGCGGCGGCGGGCGAGGTCAGTTGCTGGAAGCGCACGCAGGCATGCTTGAGCATCTTGCGCTCGCGGCCCAGCGGGCGATTGCGCCAGGGTTGCCCACCCAGCCATTTTTCCAAATGATCGAGCACCGGCCAGTCACCTTCGCTCAGGGTGCTGCGCGCGCCGTCCATGGCCTGCTGGAATACCTTGTCGTCAGCCGCGCTGCGCCCGCGTGCGCTGATATAGGTGCGGTACACCGGGAAGTGCACGATCAGTTCCTGCAAGGCGCGACGGATCGCGCCCAGGGTCAGGTCGCGGGTCATTACGTCGTCACGCGCCACCTGCAACAGCGCCTGGGCCACGCTTTCGAAATCGCCGCCCAACGAGCCATTGAGAATCTGCTGGCGCGCCAGCCGGGCTTCTTCGATAAATGCCGAAGGCCGTTCGCTGTGGCGTGACCACAATTCGGCCAGCGGCGCGAAACCATCCGGATGGTGTTGCAGCAACGACAGTTGGTTCATGAATTCGTAGCCGGTGGTGCCGTCCACTTGCCAGTCTTCGCGCAGGGTCTCGCCTTCACCGAGGATCTTCTCCACGAAGATCGGCAAATGCCGCTGCGGTGACAGCGCATCCACCCGGCGCCGCAGCTTGCGGCAGTAACCGCGCGGGTCGGCCAGCCCGTCGATGTGGTCGATGCGCAGGCCATCGATCAAGCCTGCGCTGATCAACTCGAAAATCTTGCCGTGGGTGGCCTCGAACACCGCCGTGCGCTCCACGCGCAGGCCGCCCAGCTCGTTCACATCGAAGAAACGGCGCCAGTTGATGTCGTCCGCCGCCGTGCGCCAACTGGCCAGGCGGTAGCTTTGTTGTTCCAGCAGTTGATGCAGGCGCGCAAAGCCTTCCGGTGTACGCCCGTCGAACGCGGCGAGGCGCTGTTCGATGGCGGGAAGCAGTTCGCTGGCGCGCTCGGCCAAGGCCTGTTTGAGCTGGGCGGCTTCGGCGTAGGCGTCATCCTGATAAGCCAGGGTGGCGAAGCGATCGGCCAAGGGCTTGAGCCCCTCGTCGCCGCCAAGCACCAAGGCGTAGTCCCGCGGGCAGATCGGGAAACGGTGTTCGTAGTGCTCGACGTAGAACGCGCCCTGCGCCGCGTCAAACTTCAGCACCAGGCTGCCGCTCTGCAACGCTTCGCCGTAATCGCTGCCAAGGAACGGCATCAGCAACTGGCCCTTGAGCAGCGGGTCCGGGGAGTGCCATTGAATATCGAAGAATTCGCTGTAGGGGCTCAAGCGCCCCCATTCCAGCAGGTCCAGCCACCAGGGGTTATCGGCGCCGCCGACGGCCATGTGGTTGGAGACGATGTCGAGGATCAGGCCCATATCGTGTTCGCGCAACGCGGCCACCAGCCGCTGCAACGCCGCCTCGCCGCCCAGTTCCGGGTTGACGCGGGTAGGGTCGACCACGTCGTAGCCGTGCATCGAACCGGCACGGGCTTTGAGCAGGGGCGAGGCATACAGGTGGCTGATGCCCAGTCGGGCGAAATACGGCACCAATGGCACCGCGTCATCCAGGGTGAAGCCTTTATGAAATTGCAGGCGCTGGGTAGCGCGCAAGGGCAGTGCTTTCATCGGTCACGCTCATAAGCTTGGTTGCGCGCTACGGCCAGCAGCTCGAGGCGGCGCGCGGCGCCGGCATTGTCGAGCAGGCTGGACGCTTCGCCTGGCAGGCGGCGGCGCCAATTGGGGTGGGTGTCGGTGGTGCCGGGCAGGTTGGGTTGTTCCTCCATGCCCAGCGCATCCTCCAGCGGCAGCAAGACCAGCGGCGCACGGGTGTGGCCGAGGTAGCGCACGCTGGCATCGATCATATGGTCGGTGTCGTTGCGGATTTCATCGACGAAGTTCTGCGGGTCCTGGCTCAAGGCCTGGCGCAGGGCCTGACGTTCGCGCAGGCGGTGTTCGCTCCACTGGTCTACGGTTGGCGCGTCGATCAGGCCCAGCTGGATATTCCATTCGATGTCGCGGCTGTGCCACCAGCCGTTGAGGGTCGGCAAGTCGTGGGTGCTGGTGGTGGCCAGGGCGTTGTCGGGCCAGTCGAGGATAGGCCTGAACTGGCCCTCATGGTTTTGCTCGAACAACAACACGCGCATGCCGAGGATCGCCCGGCTGCTGAGTTTTTCGCGCAGGCCGTCGGGCACGGTGCCCAAGTCTTCACCGAGCACAATGGCCTGGTGACGATGAGATTCCAGGGCCAACAGGCGCAGCATGTCGTCCACCGGGTAATACAGGTAGGCGCCTTCGCGCGGCGATGCGCCGTTCGGGATGACCCACAGGCGTTGCAGGCCCATCACATGGTCGATGCGCAGGCCGCCTGCATGGGCGAAATTGGCCCGCAGCATTTCAATGAACGCGCGGAAACCGTTGCGTTGGAGTCCCTCGGGGGAAAACGCGGAAATGCCCCAACCCTGGCCTGCACGGTTGAGAATGTCCGGTGGCGCGCCGACGGTCAGGTCGGCGAGCAATTCATCCTGGCGACTCCACGCCTGGCTGCCAGCGCCGTCGGCGCCCACCGCCAGGTCGGCGATCAGGCCGATGCCCATGCCGCTGCCACGCGCTGCCTGTTGCGCACGTTGCAGGCTGCGCGCGATCAGCCATTGGGTGAAAGCGAAATAGCCAATCTCATCGCGGTGCTCCTCGGCGAACTGCACCAGCGCCGGGCTCTGCGGTGTACGCCAGTCTTGCGGCCACTGGCGCCAATCGAGTTCTTCGCCGGCGGCGGCGCGCAACGCTTGCACGGCTTCGAACCGGCAGTGGTTTTCCAGGGCCTCGCCGCCATTTTGGCGAAAGCTCTGGAAATCAGCGTGTTGCGGATGGTGGCCGTGGCGGAAATCTTCATACAGAGTGCGCAGCAGACGTTGCTTGGCCTTGGCGGCGGCGGGCCAGTCGATCAGCGTGAGCTGTTCCAGCTCATGCAGCTCCTCGGCCAGGCCTGCGGTTTCGATGGCATTGCGCACTTCACGCTCGCCCAAAATGCAGGCCGGCGAGGCATACAGGCTGTTGAGAAACAACCGGCTGGAAGGCGAATAAGGGCTGTAGCGCTCGGCGTCGGCGCTGAACATGGCATGCATCGGGCTGATCGCCAGGGCGTCGGCCCCGCGCTCGGCGGCCGAGCGGGCCAGGTGCTCCAGGGCCAGGGTGTCGCCGAAACCGCCGTCGCCCAAGCGGCGCAACGAGTAGAGCTGGGCGCTCAGGCCCCAGGCGCGGGCGGGGTTGGTGTCGACCGCTTCGGCCACGCTATAGCATTGGGCGGGTGCAACTGCGAGGGTAAACGTCTGGCCATCAATATGCGCCTGATGGTAGCCCACGGCGATGACGCCAGGCAGCACGGCATCCCCGTCCAGACGCAGCTCCAGGGTTTCACCGTTTTCCAGATGGACGCGGCACGGCGTGTCGGGTGCAAAGAAACGCGCCAGGTCCAGGCCTTCACCGCTGTCGATGGTCAGCAGTGGCGGCAGATGCTTGTCCTGCTGGGCCTGCTCCAGTTCTCGCAGGCTGGCGTCGATCTCGACCTCGGTATCGGCCGGGTGCCCCAGCCCTTTGAGCACGGCGCGCAGGGCGTCGGGCTGCACATGTTGCGGGCGACCGTTGGCATCGATCCAATCGACGGCCAGGCCCGCGCGGCTGGCGAGTAGTTCCAGGTTCGCTTCGCTCAAAACTCTTCTCCGACGGGGAATAAGGACACGCGTGCGCTGAGGGGCGGCAGGTGCGCCACGGGCTCGGCAGGCGTTTGAAAGATCACATGTGGCGAGGCGGGCTGGTCGATAGGCTCGGCGCTCAGGTTCAGGTCGATTTGCAACACGCTGCCATCGCCAAGGCGCCAGCGCGCAGTCACGGCGCTGTCCGCCAGCACCTGCGCACCCAAGGCCACGCTGCCGGGTAGATGGGGCACCACATATTGATGGCGCAGGCCCAGCAAGTGGCGATAGAGCTGGGCCTGCTCGTTTTCGACCAGGGACGGCTTCGATTGCAGGAAGGTCGTCACTGCGTTGGGATCGGGGATGCGTTCGCGCTGCTCGGGGTCATGAAACGCGGCGAAATCGGCGAACTCGTTACGTCGGCCCTCACGCACGGCCTGCGCCAGTTCACCGTGATGGTCGGTGAAAAACAGGAACGGCTGCGCGGCATTGACTTCATCGCCCATGAACATCAGCGGGATCATCGGCGACAGCAGCAACAGCGCGGTCGCCGCCTTCAACGCCTGGGGCGAGCACAGTTGATGCAGGCGTTCGCCCAGGGCGCGGTTGCCAATCTGGTCGTGGTTCTGCAGGAACGCCACGAAAGCGGTCGGCGGCAGCTCCGCACTGGGTTCGCCGCGTGTATGGCCGTGGCGGGTGGGCTCGCCCTGGTAGATAAAGCCTTCACCCAGGCAGCGTGCCAGTTTGACGGTAGGCTGCTCGGCGAAATCGCTGTAGTAGGCATCGGTTTCGCCGGTGAGCAGTACGTGCAGCACGTTATGGAAGTCATCGTTCCATTGCGCGTCGAAATCCTGTTCGAGCAGGCTGGCCTGGTTCAGCTCGTTTTCCAGCATCAGCCACACGTGGCGGCCGGTGTCGACCTGCTGACGCACTCGCTGCGCCAGCTCCCGCAGGAACTCGGGGTTGTCGATGGCGTGCACCGCGTCCAGGCGCAGGCCATCGAAGCGGTATTCAAGCAGCCACATCAAGGCGTTATCGAGGAAGAAATCCCGCACTTCACGACGCTCGAAATCAATCCCCGCGCCCCATGGGGTGTGCACGTCTTCCTGGAAGAAGCCCTTGGCGTACTGGCCCAGGTAATTGCCATCCGGGCCGAAGTGGTTGTAGACCACGTCGAGGATCACCGCCAGGCCATGCCCGTGGGCACTGTCGATCAAGTGCTTGAGTTGTTCGGGGGTGCCATAGGTAGAGTGAGGTGCGTAAGGCAGTACCCCGTCGTAGCCCCAGTTGCGCTCACCGGGGAATTGCGCCAGGGGCATCAGTTCGATGGCGGTCACACCCAGCTCGGCCAGGCGCGGCAGCTGCTTCTCGACTTCGGCGTAACCGCCCATAGCGCCGACGTGCAGTTCGTAGATAACCGCTTCGTGCCAGGGGCGGCCTTGCCAGTGGCTGTGCCGCCACTCATACGCGAGCGGGTCGACGACGCGGCTCCAACCGTGCACATCCAGCGCCTGGGCCCTGGAGGCGGGGTCGGGAACATCCCGTTCGCCGTCGATATTGAAGCGGTAAAGCGTTCCGGCAGGGCAGGCCACTTCTACTTCGAACCAGCCATTTGCCTGGGGCAACATGGCGATGGATTTCCCGTCCTGCAATTCAACGCTGACATAAAACGCGTCTGGCGCCCACAAGGCAAAACGCGTGTGTTGCGCGTCCAGCATCAGTGCGCCGTGGGGCCAGGTTTCCAGAGTCCGTAACGGCATCTATGAAGACCTCTCTTGATTATTTAGTCGATTTCCCCAGTGCTTTAACCACCAGTTGTTCATACAGCTCGGCGTAGGGTTCCACCGCCTGTGACCAGTTAAAGGGTTGGGTCATGGCGCGGCTGCGCATGGCGTTAAGCAGGCCTGGGAAGGAAAACACTTTGAACGCGCGCTCCAGGGCTGCTTTGTAGCTGTCGACGGTGGATTCGTTGAACAGGAATCCGGTGACGCCGTTTTCAATAGTGTCGGCCAGGCCGCCAGTGTTGCGCGCTACCGGCAACGAGCCGAAACGCTGGGCATACATCTGGCTCAGGCCGCAGGGCTCATAGCGCGATGGCATCAGCAGGAAGTCGCTGCCGGCGAACATGCGGCGGGCGTCGGTCTCGTTGAAGCCGATGCGCACGCCAACCTGGCCTGGGAAGCGCAGCGCCAGCTCACGCATGGCCTGTTCTTCTTCCGGCTCGCCACGCCCGATGATCGCGATCTGGCCACCGTTTTCAACGATGAAGCTGGCGACCGCTTCGGTGAGGTCCAAGCCTTTCTGGTAGACCAGGCGCGACACCACGGCGAACAACGGGCCGGTGGAATCATGCAGGCCGAACAGCTCGCGCACTTGGGCGGCGTTGATGGCCTTGCCTTCCCAGTCACCAATATTGAAGTTATGGGTCAGATGGGGGTCGGTGGACGTTTCCCAGCTTTCGTCGATACCGTTGGGAATCCCGCTGAGCAGGCCTTGCTGGGTTTTGCTGGCCAGGAAGCCATCAAGGCCACAGCCGAATTCCGGCGTGGTGATCTCCTCGGCGTAGGTGGCGCTGACCGTGGTGATGTGGCTGGAGTAGGCCATGCCGGCCTTGAGGAACGACATCTTGCCGTAGAACTCCATGCCTTCCTGTTGCAGGGCATGGGGCGGGATGCCCAATTCGGGGGTGCAGCCCAGGCTCACCACGCCCTGGTAGGCGAGGTTATGAATGGTGAACAGGGTCGGTGTGCGTGAACCACGCCAGTGCATATACGCCGGGGCTAGGCCAGCGGGCCAGTCGTGGGCGTGCACCAGGTCCGGGCACCAGTGAATCTGGGCGAGGTTGGCGGCCATGTCGGCGGCGGCCAGGCCCAGGCGGGCGAAGCGGATATGGTTGTCCGGCCAGTCGCGGCCATTGTTGGCGCCGTAGGGCGTGCCTTCACGCTCGTACAGCTCGGGGCAGATCAGTACATAGATGACCAGGCCGTCCTTGAGGTCCATGCGCCCGATCTTGCACGGTGGCAGTGCCGCGTGGCCGCCCAGCTCACCGACGATATGGATCGGGTTGTCGCTCTCCATCACCTGCGGGTAACCGGGAATCAGCACCCGCACATCGTGCAGGTGCGCCATGGCGCGGGGCAGGGCGGCGGAGACGTCGCCCAGGCCACCGGTCTTTACCAAGTCGGCAAACTCGGAGGTAACAAACAGCACTTTCTTTCGATTCGGGTTCTTACTCACGATCGGCCGCACAGTGTTGGGCAGGTCGGCCAATGATGTAGGCCCCCCTGCCGGCTGACTAAAACGCTCTCCCTGAGTTACTACTGCGGCACTGATCATAATGCACTCCCCTTGTTTCGTTGGTCGGCTAATGGCCCGCTGCCATCAGCTCCGATTGACCGCATCCTGCGGCCAGGCGCACAAGCGCAATACAAGCTGGCAAGGCGTATGCCAGTTGCACGGTTAGCTGAAAAAGTTTGGATGGGCGGGCATGCGGCCTGAACCGGATATGTTCGCCTTACCTAAAACTGGACCTGCGGCAGAGTTCGAAAGTTTCGATTTTTTGCGGGGTTTTTGTTTTGGAACGGACCCATCGGTCATCAGTCTAGGACAGATTCCAGCATCCATAGGGTTTAAAAGGGAATTTTGTAGGACAAAAAACTTTTAACCTTAAGCCTGCGGATGCGCATCGCCCCTGTAGGAGCGAGCTTGCTCGCGAAGGACGTCAATGATGACGCAGGCATCCTGAATGCACGCGGCGCCCTTGGGTTTTTCGCGAGCAAGCTCGCTCCTACAGCGGCCACGTGGTCATTTCATTCAAGGTCATGCCCCGAAACGGTGCGTCAGCCGAGCACCCGAATGGGCACGCCGTCCGTCCAGGCCTGGATGTCTTCGATCATCTGCTGATAGAACTGCCGGTAGTTCTGTTCGCTCACATAACCGACATGGGGCGTTGCCAGCACATTCGGCAGGGAGCGGAAGGGATGTTCAAGCGGTAGTGGCTCCTGGCTATATACGTCCAGCGCCGCGCCAGCCAGTCGCCCGCTGCTCAATGCCTCAACCAGCGCCTGTTCATCCACAATCGGCCCGCGTGCCGTGTTCACCAGCCGGGCACTGGGTTTCATCCAGCTCAACGCCTGCGCATCGACCAGGCCGCGACTGCGCTCGCTGAGTACCAGGTGAATGGTCAGAATGTCAGCCTGTTCGAACAGCTCGCGCTTGCTGACCCAGGTCACGCCGGACTCAGCCGCCCGTTGCGGCGTGAGGTTTTCGCTCCAGGCAATCACGCGCATGCCGAATACCTGGGCGAACTGTGCGACTTTTTGCCCGATGCTGCCCAGCCCGAGGATGCCCAGGGTCTTGCCATACAGATCGCCGCCCAGGCCGACTTGCCAACCGCCTGCGCGCAGGGAATTGGCTTCGGCCAGCAGGTTGCGCGTCGAGGCCATGATCAGCGCCCAGGTCAGCTCCGGCGCGGCCTGCTTATAGCTGTCGGTGCCGCACACCTGAATACCCAATGCCTTGGCGGCGGCGATGTCGATGGCGGCGTTGCGCATGCCACCGGTCACCAGCAATTTGAGCCTGGGCAGCCCTTGCAGTAAGGCCTGGTCGAAGAGGGAGCGCTCGCGCATCACGCAAATAACGTCGAACGCCCGCAAACGCTCGGCCATCGTGGCGGTATCGGTGGGGTAGTCATGGAGAAAGTGCACCTGGCCCAAGGGCGCCAGCACCGACCAATCCACCACGCTGCCGGCCACTTGCTGCCAATCATCAATGACTGCGATCTGTAGCGACATGCACGCGTGCCTCACTTAGATTAAAGGGCCTTCAAACCCTGCAACAGCGCTTGATGAAACCGCGCCGGTTCTTCCATCTGCGGCGCATGGCCCAAGCCGTCGAACTCCACCAGGGTCGCATGGGGAATCAGCTTGGCCACCTGCTTGCCCAGCACCTGGTAGTTGCCGACCTTGGCTTTCACATCCGGTGGCGCCAGGTCTTTGCCGATGGCGGTGGTGTCGCTGGTGCCGATCAGCAGCAGGGTGGGCGCTTGCACGTCCTTGAACTCGTAGTACACCGGCTGGGTGAAGATCATGTCGTAAATCAACGCCGAGTTCCAGGCCACCCGGGTATGCCCCGGGCCTTGGTTGAGGCCGACGAGCATGTCCACCCAGCGCTCGTACTCGGGCTTCCAGCGGCCCACGTAATAGGTGTCGCGCTCGTACTTGCGCACGCCGTCTGCGTTCAGTTTCAACTCGCGCTGATACCACTGGTCAACGCTTTGGTGCGGCACGCCCAAGGCCTTCCAGTCTTCCAGGCCGATGGGGTTGACCAGCGCCAGTTGCTCAGTTTGTTCGGGGTACATCAAGGCATAGCGCGTGGCGAGCATACCGCCGGTGGAGTGGCCGAGCAGCGTGGCTTTTTGAATGCCGAGCTTTTCCAGTAACTGATGGGTGTTGAGCGCCAGTTGCTGGAAGCTGTACTGGTAATGTTCGGGCTTGCTGGAGGTGCAAAAGCCAATCTGGTCCGGCGCGATCACCCGGTAACCGGCGTCGCTCAAGGCTTTGATCGAGTCTTCCCAGGTGGCGCCGCAGAAGTTCTTGCCGTGCATCAGCACCACGCTGCGGCCGTTGGCTTTGCCTTTGGCCGGGACGTCCATATAGCCCATCTGCAGGCTTTTACCTTGGGACTCGAAGTTGAAGCGTTCAACCGGATAGGGGTACTGGAAGCCCTGGAGTTCAGGGCCGTAGGTGGCGGCGAACACAGGCGCGGCGCTGGCGGTAAGCAGGCCGGCGACGCATAAGTCACGGATGGAAGGCATGGGCATCAACTCCGGGAAAAGATGCTCCGGATGCTGTTTGGGAGAGATTAACGGGGGATTAACACACCCGCTGCAGGGTTACTGCGTCGAGCCGCTGGCGTTTTCCAGTCGGTGCTTGAGCCGGTCCAGCGCGATACGCGAGAGCTCGATCATGCGCTCATGCAAGGTCACCAGTTGCAGTTCGGTCTCATAGCTCAGTACCCGCGTAAACAGCGTGCCGCCAGGCTGTGCTTGCAGGCAATAATGCAGGGAACCGTCGACCACCACTGAGGTGAACACGGTCATGAACTCAAAGGGGCAGCGCGCAATGTGTACGCGGTAGCTCAGCGGCACGCGGATACCCAGCAGGTCGATGATTTCGGTAAACCGCGCACCGGTCGGCAGGGAGCCGTGGGTGCCGGTGTCGGCGCTGAGGGAGGTGGGGTGCCATTCGTGCCAGCGATCCGGTTGGGTCACGTAGTCGTAGACGGCCTCGACCGGGGCGTGGATGAACCGTTCCTGGCTGATTCGCTCCACGCGGATCGGATGCTCGATAGCGTGCATGACACACCTCCTGTGTGGCGGGTTTTAAACCAGGAGCTGTGAGAATAGTCCGACTCCCGCGCTTTGCACGGGAGTATTCAGGCGTGGATCAACGCACTTTGAAGCGCCCCATCAAGGCAATCACTCGGCCATTCGCTTCCAGCAGGCTGTGGGTATTGGTTTCAGTGGCATGGCCGCTTTCGACCAGCTCTTCTACCATATGTCGGATCTGTACCATGCTGCGATTGATCTCTTCGGTCACGGCGCTCTGTTGCTCGGCGGCCGTCGCGATCTGGGTGCTGAGGTTGTTGATATGGCTGACCGAACCGGCCATTTCATCGAGCCCGCTGTTCACCCGCGCGGTGGCATCCGCCGCCGACTGGCAGCTGGCCTGGGTGTTTTCCATGGCGGTGACCGATGAGCTTACGCCGGTGGTCAAGCGCGCCAGCATCTCGTTGATCTGCGAGGTGCTGGCCTGGGTGCGTGCGGCGAGTGCACGTACTTCATCGGCCACTACGGCAAAACCGCGGCCTTGTTCACCGGCCCGCGCCGCTTCAATTGCGGCGTTAAGCGCCAACAGGTTGGTCTGACCGGCGATGGCGCCGATCACGCCGAGGGTTTCGGTGATACGTGCGGCGTCCTGGCGCATGTTCTCAACGGTGTGGGTCGCGCTGGCGACCTCACCGATCAAGGCGCTGACACTGGTGGACGCTTCGCCCACCACCACCCGGGAACGGTCGGCGTGTTCGTTGGCGCGCTGGGTGAACGCTGCGGTTTCAGCGGCGTTTTGCGCGACGGTGTCGGCGGTGGAGCTCATTTCGGTGATGGCGGTCACCGTCTGGTCGGTTTCTGAAGCGTGGCGCACCAGGATCTGGTTGGTGTGCGCCGAGGTCTGCTGCAGCTGCGCAAGACCCGAGGCCATGGCGCCGGTGGCCTGGGTCACTTCGCCGATCATGTTTTGCAGGTAGACGATAAAGTGGTTCACCGAGTGACCGATAGCGCCCAGTTCGTCTTCGGCGCGGATGGTGATGCGTCGCGTGAGGTCGGCGTCGCCGGCAGACAGCGCGTCGATATTGCCCTTGAGCGCTTTCATGCGCTGTACCAACTGGCGAATGGCATACGCCGCGAGCAGCACCAGCAGGATCACCATCGGGATTTGCAGCAACGCCAGGCTGCCGAGCACGTCATTGCGCTGGGCGGTGATCAGCGAGGTGGGCAGGGCGGTCGCCAGGAACCACGGGGTGCCCTCGATCGGGCGCATGTAGAACGTGCTGGCCACGCCCTGGTTGTCAAACTCGCTGCGTTGCAAGGCCTGGTCACGATGGGCAAGGGCTTTGCTGACCTGGGCGGCAAAGGCCGAGGTGCCGGTCAGTTCGCTGATGTTCTTCAACACCACCGGGCTGCTGATGCGCGAGCTGTTGCTGATAATCTTGCCGTCGCCCTCGACGATCAGCATTTGCCCGCCGATGTCTTTTTCCTTGCTGGCCACCAGGTCATTGAAGAAGCCCAGGGTCACGTCGATGGTCGCCACGCCATAGGCGGCGCCGTCACGCTGGATCGCCATGGCGCAGTTGGTGCGCGGCTCCTGGCTGGCGTCGTCCTTGTAGGCGGCGGCCCAGGCGCATTGGCCACGGGGCGAGGCGAGGCCGCCCTTGTACCAGCTCTGGTCGTAATAGTTGGGCGCGGGGTCACTATTCCAGAAGGTGTTGACCGCCAACTTGCCCGAGGCGTCACGGTGCCAGAACGTGCTGTGTTTGTTACGCCCAGGCGTGCGCTGGTTGGGCAGCGGCCAGATACCGCCGCCGAATACTTTCAGCTCGCCGTATTGATCAACCAGGCCGGGCAGGACCTTGTCGATGGCGTCGCTGTCGAGCAGCGGAATCGTTTGCGTGATGGTGCGTTGCTGGGCCTGAACCTTGTTCAGTTCGCCCTGGATCTGTTCGGCCACTTCGCCGATGCGATTGAGTACCACCTGTTCTTCGGTGTATTGCAGCTTGGGTGCGACCAACTGGCCGATACCCACGACAGTCAACACCAATAACACCAGGACGAACAGCACCAGGAACAGGGTATAGCGAGCTTGGATGGAGCGCAGTGGGGGCATGGGATCGTCCTTACGAAGCGTTATTGTCGGCGCGGCTTTGTTAGAGCTTCGTAGGGCTATCGGCTTGGACGGTAGGAGCTTTAGGTAGGTGTGTGTAAGAAAGTGCCGACGCCGTCGAGCGGCGCCGCCAGGTCAGATATTGAGCATCGACATCACGTCCTCGGGGTAACGCATGCCGGCGGTTGCGTGCGCCGGGAAGATCGCTGCCAGCGCCGACACTTCAGTCGGCGTCAGGCTGATCGACACGGCCGCCACGTTCTCTTCCAGGTATTTGCGCTGCTTGGTGCCTGGGATCGGTACGATGTAGTCGCCCTGCGCCAATACCCAGGCCAGCGCCAGTTGGCCCGCCGTGATGCCTTTATCCGCCGCCAGCGCCTGCACCTGTTTGACCAGTTGCAGGTTTTTCGAAAAATTCTCGCCCTGGAAACGCGGGTTGAATCGCCGGTAGTCGTCAGCGCCGAAATCTTCCGGGCTTTTCAGTGCGCCGGTCAGAAAGCCCCGGCCCAACGGGCTGTAAGGCACGAAGGCGATGCCCAGCCGTTGGCAGGCGGCGAGGCAGCCGTTGTCTTCCTGCTCGCGGCTCCACAGTGAGTATTCGCTTTGCAAGGCGCTGATGGGGTGGACCTTATGCGCCCGTTCCAACGTGGCGGCAGACGCTTCGCTCAGGCCCAGGTAGCGCACCTTGCCCTGTTGCACCAACTCGGCCATGGCGCCGACGGTTTCTTCGATGGCCACCTCGGGATCGATGCGGTGCTGGTAGTACAGGTCCAGGGTTTCAATGCCCAGGCGTTGCAGCGTGCCGTCGATGGACGTGCGAACGTACTCGGGGCGCCCATTCACACCGCGCAGCGCCGGGTTCGCCGGATCGCGCAGGATGCCGAACTTGCTGGCGAGGAACACCTGATCGCGCTTGCCGGCGATGGCCCTGCCGATCAACTGTTCGTTGGTGTGGGGGCCGTACATGTCGGCGGTATCGAGGAAGTTGACCCCCAGTTCAAGGGCGCGGTGCAGGGTGGCGATGGCTTGCGTGGTGTCGAGGCCGGGGGTATAGAAGTCGCTCATGCCCATGCAGCCGAGGCCGATGGCGGAGACGTGTGGGCCGTTCTTACCGAGTTGACGAGTGCGCATGGTTCAGCTCCTTGGATGAAGGCGCCTATTGTCGCCCTCGACAAAACCTGGATAAACCGGCTAAAAGCACTATCACTATTTGGAAATTCTTAATAATCCTCAGAGGCTCACCGTGGACCGTTTCAATGCCATGCGCGTTTTCACCCGGATTGTGGAGTTGGGCGGGTTCGCCAAGGCGGCGGACAGCCTGCAACTGCCGCGCGCCTCGGTGACCGTGCTGATCAAGCAACTGGAGGCACACCTCGGTGTGCAACTGCTGCAACGCACCACGCGCCAGGTCAACCCGACCCTCGACGGTGCGGCGTACTACGAGCGCTGCGTGCAGTTGCTCACGGACCTGGAGGAAACCGAGGCGGTGTTTTCCTCGCGCCGGCAAAACCCGCGAGGCAGGCTGAGCATCGATATGCCGTCGGGCATTGGCCGTCTGATCGTGATTCCGGCGCTGCCGACGTTCACCGCGCTGTACCCGCAGATCGAGCTGGATATCGGACTCAATGATCGCCCGGTGGACTTGATCCGCGAAGGGGTCGATTGCGTGCTGCGCGGTGGCCTGGCGTTGGACGAATCGCTGGTGGCGCGACCGCTGGCGATGATGGACCAGTTGACCCTGGCCAGCCCCGCGTACCTGCAGCGCATGGGTGTGCCCACCAGCCTGGACGACCTGGCCCGGCATCAGATGATCGAGTACGTCTCCAGCGCCAGCGGCAAGCGCTTTGGCCTTGAATTCCAGCTCGGCACCGAACTGCGCACGGTCAACTTGGCGAAGCTGGTCGCGGTAAACAGCTCCGATGGGTATTTCGCCGCCTGTGAAGCCGGCTACGGGCTGATCCAGGCGCCGCATTATCACGCCATGGAGCAACTGGCCGAGGGCACGTTGGTGGAGGTATTGCCGCAAGTGGCGGTGCCGACCATGGCGCTGACTGCGCTGTACCCGCCGCATCGTCAGCTGTCCCTGCGGGTGCGCGTGTTTGTCGATTGGCTGGTGCAGCTGTGCGCCGCGCCGGGCAATGGCTTGCGGCGCTAGCTTTGCGCGCGGCGGTAGGCGCCCGGTTGTTGCCCGGTGACTTTATGAAAGGCGCGGGTAAACGCCGCCACCGATTGATAGCCCACCGCCAGCGATGCATCGGCCACGGTCTGGTCTGCCTTGAACAACTGGCAGGCGTGGCGCATGCGCATCATCAACAACACCTGGCCGGGTGATTGTCCGCACAGTTCATTGAAACGCTTGAAAAACGCCGAGCGTGACAGCCCGGTGCAGGCGGCCATGCTCTCCAGCGTCCAGTTTTCGGCCGGGCGTGCAATCAGCTGTTCCAACAAATTGGAAAATGCCGGGTGCCGAGCGAGTGCCGCCAGACCGCCCAATTCGCGGTTATCCAGCACTTGTTGACGCAGCACATACAAAAACAACAGATGGCACAGCCGTTCGAGCATGGCCGAGGAGGGCGCCGGCTGGCGCTCGCACTCTTGCAGGATCAGTTCGAACAGATTGCGCGCGGCAGTCAACGACGGGTCGCCGGCGCGCAGGATAATCCAGGCGGGCAGGTTGTCGACGATCATCGCCGACAGCCCGGACTGGAAATGAAAGAAGCCGCAGACAAGACCCACACCGTCCGTGGCGTTGTTGTCGAGCGCCAGCATCGGGCGGCGCGGGCATTCCTGCGCGCCCTGCGCAGTGTCTGCACCGGACAGCCGATATTCCAGGTCGCGCAGCAGGAATACCGCATCGCCGTTGTTCAGGTACTGCGCAGGCTGGCCGTGGATGTGCAGCCAGCATTCGCCTTGCACAATCAAATGAAAACTCGCCCTGGCCAGCCCATGGGTGCTCGCGTGCCAGTCGCCGCAATAGCGGCCGACGTGGAACAGGCTAGTGTTGAGTTCAAGGCTGTCTAATAACCAATCGACGAGCGCGCTGGACGAATTCATCTAATGAAAAGACTCTAGAGCAAGTAATCGCTACTTTAGCCTATTGAGCGGTTTTTTTATAACCAACAGACTGGAGTCATTCACCCATGAGGAGACCACTCCATGTCCCGCGTACCGCTGCTCACCCTTGAAACCGCGCCGCAAGCCGCCAGGCCCTTTCTGGAAAACGCGCTGAAAGGCTCAGGGTTCATACCCAATCTGCTCGCCGTGCTGGCCAATGCTCCGGCCGCGTTGGAAACCTACATCACCGTTTCCGGCCTGAATGCCAAGTCGGAACTGAGCCTGGCTGACCGCGAAGTGGTGCAACTGATCGCTGCCACCCAGCACGGTTGCGATTTTTGCGTGGCCGGGCACACCGCCGTCGCGCGTAACAAAGCCAAACTGCCCGAAGACGTGATTGACGCGCTGCGCCAGCGCGGTGAGTTGCCCAATGCGCGCTATGAGACACTCGCCGCGTTCACCCGCGAAGTGATCGCTACCCGTGGCGATGTCAGCGATGCAGGCTATGACGCGTTCCGCGCCGCCGGCTACAGCGACGGGCATGCGCTGGAAGTGATCCTGGGCGTCAGCCTGGCCACGCTGTGCAATTTCGCTAATGTGTTTGCGCGCACGCCGCTGAACCCGGAGCTGGCGCAATACCGTTGGGAAAAACCGGCAAGCTGAACCGGCGATGGTCCACCTGTAGGAACAAGGAGAAACGTACATGCTTGACCCAATCTTGAGCCGTTGGCTCGATGTTCAAGCGCAGGCCCTGGACGTGGGCAGTTGCGATCCACAGGAAGTGCTGCCACGGCTGGCAGAGGCCAATGTGTTGCGCGTTGGCGTGCCCAAAGCCCTGGGTGGCCTGGGCGGCGACGTGGCCGGGGCCGTGGAGGCCATCGCCAATATCGCCAGCCATTCCCTGGCGGCGGCGTTCGTCTGCTGGGGCCAACGCTCGTTTATCGAATACCTGCTGCAGAGCCCCAACGCGCCGCTGCGCGAGCAACTGCTGCCGGACTTGCTCAGCGGCAAGCTGGCCGGTGCCACCGGGCTGTCGAATGCGATGAAGTTCCTGTCCGGCATCGAGACGCTGCAGATCAGCGCCGAACCCAACGACCACGGCTGGACCCTCAACGGTCGCCTGCATTGGGTGACCAACCTGCGCAAGAGCGGCTTCGTCGCCGCTGCGGCCGTTGAACACGCGGCTGGCGGCGCGCCGTTTATCCTGGCGATTCCGGATTCAGTGGCCGGCTTGCAGCGCTCCCGCGACCTGGAGTTGCTCGGGCTGCAGTCGAGCAATACCGCTGCCCTCGGCCTGGAAGGCGTGGAGCTGAGCCGCGACTGGTTATTGCATGAGGACGCGCGCCAGTTCCTGCCCGCCGTGCGCCCGGCGTTCCTGGGTTTGCAATGCGGCCTGTCGATCGGGCTGGCGCGCCGCTCCCTGGCGGAGGTGGCTCATCATTTGGGCGCTTCGCGCACCGTATTGCGCGAAGAACTCGAAGCGCTGCGCGTGACCCTCGATCACCTGGTCAACGAACTCAAGAACGGTCTGCTGGCCGGACGATTCGCCGCTGAACCGGTGCCGTTGTTCAAGCTGCGCATTGCCCTGGCTGAAACCGCCGCCAGCGCTGTGCAGCTGGAATTGCAGGCCAGCGGCGGCAAGGCCTACCTCACCGCCCACGGCAGCGGCTTTGCCCGGCGCTGGCGTGAATCGGCGTTTGTGCCCATCGTCACGCCCAGCCTGGTGCAACTGCGCACCGAATTGCACCGCCAGGCCAACCTATGAACCCGGCGGTATTGACGGCGCAGGGCGTTTGCCTGGGGTATGCCAGTGGCCCGGTGTTGGAAGGCTTCGACCTGCAGTTGCAGCCCGGCGAAGTGGTGTCGATCCTCGGCCCCAGCGGCGTGGGCAAGTCCAGTCTGTTACGTGTGCTGGCCGGTTTGCAGGCGCCCCAGGGCGGCAGCGTACGCGTGCTGGGGGAGCCTTTGAATGGCCCGCATCCTCGGGTGGCGGTGGCGTTTCAGGACCCGAGCCTGCTGCCGTGGCTGAACCTGGAAAAGAACGTCGCCTTCGGCCTGGATTTCGCCCGGCAACCGCACTTGGACAATGAACAGCGCCGCCAGCGTGTGGAGCATGCGATCGCCGCTGTCGGCCTGGAACACGCCCGCCACCAATTTCCCGCGCAGCTGTCCGGCGGCATGGCCCAGCGCACCGCATTGGCCCGCTGCCTGGCCCGCCAGCCACAGGTGTTGCTGCTGGACGAGCCCTTCGGCGCCCTCGATGAAGTGACCCGCGCGGACATGCAGCACCTGTTGCTCAAGGTCAATCGCGAACAGGGCTCGGCGGCCGTGCTGATCACCCACGACATCGACGAAGCCTTGCTGCTGTCTGACCGCATCCTGCTGCTGGGCAACCGCCCTGCGCGCACGTTGGGCGAGTGGCAAATCGACTTGCCGCAACCGCGTGAGGACCAGGTCGAAGCCATTGGCGCGCTGCGCATCGACATTCTTAAAACCCTACGGCAGGCGAGCCGCCCTCAACCCAACCCCCTTGATCTGCTGGAGTTTAGCCATGTGTCTGGATGACCTGACCCACTCGCGTCGCGATTTTCTCAAACTCTCGGCGGTGCTCAGCGCCGCTGGTGCCTTGCCGTTGCTCAGCAGCCTGCAGGCGCGCGCCGCCAGTGAGCCCGACGCGCCGGTGCGCATCGGCTACCTGCCGATCACCGACGCCACGCCGCTGTTGGTCGCGCACAATAATGGGCTGTTCGAAGCCGAGGGCATCAAGGCTGAACGCCCGGTGTTGCTGCGCAGCTGGGCCCAGGTGATCGAAGCGTTCATCTCGGGCCAGGTCAACGTAATTCACCTGTTGTCGCCCATGACCGTGTGGGCGCGCTATGCCAGCAAGGTGCCGGCCAAAGTGGTTGCGTGGAACCACGTCGGCGGTTCGGGCCTGACCGTGGCGCCGGGGATCACTGACGTGAAGCAGCTGGGCGGCAAGTCGGTGGCGATTCCGTTCTGGTATTCGATTCATAACGTGGTGGTGCAGCAGTTGTTCCGCGATAACGGGCTGACGCCGGTGGCACGCGCGGCGGGCGGTGCGATTGGCGCCAATGAAGTCAACCTGATCGTGCTGCCGCCCTCGGACATGCCGCCGGCATTGGCCAGCAAGCGCATCGACGGTTACATCGTCGCCGAGCCGTTCAACGCCCTGGCCGAGAACCTCAAGGTCGGCCGGGTGCAGCGCTTTACCGGCGACATATGGCGCAACCATGCCTGCTGCGTGGTGTTCATGCACGAACATGACCTGACCAACCGTCCTGAATGGTCGCAGAAAGTGGTGAACGCCATCGTCAAGGCCCAGGTCTGGACCCGTGACCATCGCGAAGAAGCGGTGAAGCTGCTGTCCAAGGACGGCCCGAACCGCTACACGCCGCATGCCGAACCGGTGTTGAGCAAGGTGCTCGCGCCTGCCGCCGCCGATCGCGCCGGGTACCTGGCCGATGGCGCGATCCAGCACGCCAACTGGGACGAGCACCGCATCGACTTCCAACCTTACCCATTCCCCAGCTACACAGAAGAACTGGTGCGCCGCCTTAAAGACACCTTGATCGAAGGCGACAAGCGATTTCTCGCCGACCTCGACCCGGTGTTCGTTGCCAAGGACCTGGTGGACGACCGATTTGTGCGCAACGCCATCGAGGCCGTCGGCGGCATGCAGACCTTCGGCTTGCCCGACGGTTACGCGCGGCATGAGGAGATTGGCGTTTGAACAACGGAAAAACCGGCGCGTGGCCGGGCTGGTTGCTCGGGTTCGGCGGCCTGGCCGGATTGTTGGTGTTGTGGTGGCTGGGGGTAAAACTGTTTGGCGTGGCGGACGGCCTGTCGGCGCGCTTTTCCCTGGCGGCGACGTTCAGCAGCCTGTGGGAATTGCTCGGGCGCGGTGAGCTGTATGTGCACATCGCGGTGAGCCTCAAGCGCATCTTCGTCGGGCTGTTCCTGGCCTTGCTGGTGGGGGTGCCGCTGGGCTTATTGGTAGGCAGTTCGCGCAAGCTGGAGGCGGCGACCACGCCGGCCTTCCAGTTTTTGCGGATGATCTCGCCTTTGTCGTGGATGCCGATCGTGGTGATGCTGATGGGGGTGGGGGACCAACCGATCTATTTCCTGCTGGCGTTCGCCGCCGTGTGGCCGATCATGCTCAACACGGCGGCGGGCGTGCGCCAGCTCGACCCGCGCTGGCTGCAATTGAGCAAGAGCTTGAGCGCGACGCGCTGGGAAACGTTGCGACGAGTGGTCATTCCGGGCGTGGTGGGGCACGTGTTGACGGGCGTGCGCCTGGCCATCGGCATTCTGTGGATTGTGCTGGTGCCGTGCGAGATGCTTGGGGTCAGTGCGGGGCTTGGGTATTACATCCTCGATACCCGTGACCGGCTGGCGTATTCGGAACTGATGGCGATGGTGTTGCTGATCGGGCTGCTGGGGTTTGCGCTGGACGCGTTGGCGCGGTGGCTGCATCAGCGCTGGGTGCATGGCGGGTAGCGGTTTTTCCAGGGTGAGCGTCTCGCCGGCAGCGAGACGCTCGTTCATTCAGCGGTGCTCGTAGCCTGGGCCACCGCCGTAGCGATGGTCATGCCAGCCGCCGCCACCTCGTGGGAAAAAGAAGCAGCCGCTCAGGGTCAACATGATCAGCAAGGGAATCAGCAGGGTGATTCGACGCAGCATTGGGGCAATCCTCCAGGGGCTCACAAGGTCAATCGGGCGCGGAACGAGCCAAAGCTTTTCATCGCCTGTAACATGAGACCTTGCCGCCCAGCGTCCATCCCCGTTTTCGGGTATGTGCTTGGCATCTGCGGCGATACACACTGGATACATTCTTTAAGGTTCAGGAACTCGTCATGACCCAGAAACAACGCTTGAAATACTCGATTCTGATTGCCCTGGCCGTGCTGGCCTCGATGTTCGGCCTGTCCTACCTGCAGAACATTGGCGCTATCAGCGAGAAAACCTTCCAGTACCTGGCCATTGCGATTGCCGTGGTGGTGGTCGTGATCAACGGCATCATGCGTCGCAAGGTCAAGCCACACTTCTGATGCGCGCGTGGTTCAGGCGCGTCCCTCGAGCACTTTGGCGGCCTCTTCGTGGAGGCTGTAGCTCTTGTCGGCATTGAGGGTGATCACGCCCTCGCTGCACAGGCGCTTGAGCACCTCGCGCACACTGAGAAATGACAACGGGATGCCCAGCTCCAGCAAATGGCTGTGCACACCGCGCACGCCGAGGGTGCGCTGGTTGCCGGCAGCGGTGAGCAGGGCGTCGATGACCTTCAGCCGGATCAGGCTGGTGCGCAGACCGAAGCATTTGAGCAAATGGCGAATACGCTGGTTGCCCTGCTGTTCGGGCGTTTTGCCGAACCCTAGGGGGGTGTTGCCGACATTGGCCTCGGCGGTCGATGAATGTCCATCCGTGGGCACTTGCGGGTTGTACATGCAAAACTCCTTATCAGAGCCTGATCAGGAAAATGATGGTGCTCTTATTGAATAAGACGAACGAACGCGCAAAATCATGAAGTGCAGGATGTAGAAATTTTGTCGGTATCGGGTTTGTCACAGTGCGACCGCCTGGAATAAACCGCCCACGCCAGTAAATTATTTTCGGTTGGCTGCGTCCTTACGGTGGGGGAGTTGTCCCTACCGAGGGTGTTCAATTTGACTGTGGAGTCGGCGTGATTATTTTCAACGGGTTGTCCAGGGTATGCGTGGCAGGGCTGTTGCTGGGAATGAGCCTGGCAGCATCGGCGCGGGAGCCGGTGGCGCAGGCGTCCACAGAGATTCGGCGTACCACCTATGGCGTGCCGCATATCCGCGCCGATGATGAGCGCGGCCTGGGGTTCGGCATCGGCTACGCGTATGCCCAGGACAACCTGTGCCTGCTGGCCAATGAAGTGGTCACGGTGAATGGCCAGCGCGCGCGGTTCTTCGGCCCCGAGCAGGCAACCCTGGAGGAACGCAACAACCTGGCCAGCGATGTGTTCTTTACCTGGCTCAACACACCCGATGCGGTGGAGGCGTTCTGGAAGGCGCAAACGCCGCAGATCCGCCAGCGTATCGAAGGCTATGTGGCCGGCTACAACCGTTATCTGAAAGAGCAGGGCGCGCCGGCGCAGTGTCAGGCGGCGTGGGTGCGTCCGCTGGTCAAGGAAGACCTGATCAAGTTGACCCGTAGGCTGCTGGTAGAAGGCGGTGTCGGCCAATTCGCCGAAGCCTTGGTGGGCGCGACGCCACCCCAGGCCACCGCCGCCGTGCAGCCCGAGGCCAAGGCATTCGAAGTGGCCGCTGCCAATCAACAGCGCTTCACCCTCGACCGGGGCAGTAACGCCGTGGCGGTGGGCCGCGATCGCTCCTTCAATGGGCGTGGCATGTTACTGGCCAACCCGCATTTCCCCTGGGTGGGCGGCATGCGTTTTTACGAGATGCACCTGACGATCCCCGGCCAACTGGATGTGATGGGCGCAGCGCTGCCTGGGTTGCCGGTGGTGAACATCGGCTTCAACCAGCATGTGGCGTGGACCCATACGGTGGACACCTCCAAGCATTTCACCCTGTATCGCCTGACGCTCGACCCCAAGGACTCCACCCGCTACCTGCTCGATGGCAAGTCCGTGCCCCTGGATAAAACCACGCTGACGCTACAGGTCAAGCAGGCCGATGGCAGCGTCAAGGACGTCACCCATACGGTCTACAGCTCGCAGTTCGGCCCGGTGGTGCAGTGGCCCGGCAAGCTGGATTGGGACAACCATTACGCCTTCAGCCTGCGCGACGCCAACCTCGGCAACGACCGCGTGCTGCAACAGTGGTACGCCATGAACCGCGCCGGTAGCCTCGCGGAACTGCAAACTTCGGTGCACACCCTGCAAGGCATCCCCTGGGTCAACACCCTGGCCGCCGATGATCAGGGCCAGAGCCTGTACATGAACCTGTCGGTGGTGCCCAACGTCAGCGCGGCCAAACTGGCGCAATGCAGCGACCCGCGCGCCGGCCTGCAAATGATCATGCTCGACGGCAGCCGCAGCGCCTGCGCCTGGGACATTGACCCACGGGCCGCTCAGGCCGGGATCTTCGCCGCCGGCCAATTGCCGCAACTGCAACGCACGGACTATGTGCAGCATTCCAACGATTCCGCGTGGATGGCCAACCCCAAGGCGCCGCTTACCGGCTTCTCCCCGGTGATCAGCCAGGACAACATCGGCCTCGGCCCCCGCGCCCGATTCGCCCTGCAACGCCTGCAATCCCTGGAGAAACAACCCATCACCGTCAGCGCCCTGCAAAACATGGTCATGGACAACGAGGTGTACCTCGCCGGGCAAGTCATGCCCGACCTGCTGCAGTTCTGCGCCAAACACCTGGGCAACGATGCTGCCGCGCTCCAGCCGCTGTGCACCAGCCTGAAAACCTGGGACCAACGCGCCAACCTCGACAGCGGCCTGGGCCTGGTGCACTTCATCAACCTGGTGGAACACCTGCAGCAAATACCCGATGCCTGGCGCGTGGCCTTTGACCCGGCGCACCCGCTGACCACCCCGAGCGGCCTGGCCATTGACCGCGCACCCGTGGCCAAAGCCCTGCGCGAAGCCATGCTGGCCTCAAGCACCGCAGTCGGCAAACTCGGCCTGAGCCGTTGGGGTGACATCCAAGTCTCCGGCGAAACCCCGATCCACGGTGGCCCGCAAGAACTGGGCATCTACAACGCCATGCAAACCGTGCCCCGCGCCGACGGTAAACGCGAAGTCGTCAGCGGCACCAGCTATTTGCAAATCGTCACCTTCGATGACAAAGGCCCCCAGGCGGTAGGCGTACTGGCGTTCTCCGAGTCCAGCAATCCCGAATCAAACTATTCCAAGGACCAGACCCAGGCATTCTCCGAGAAAACCCTGCGCCCACTGCCATTCACCGACGCCCAAATCAAAGCCGACCCGCACTACCAGGAGCAACGCATCCAGGAGTAGGGCAGGCACGCAACCCCTTGATGCCAATGCGAAATATTTTTGAAATCAAGGGGTTGCAGGCAAAAGCAAATGAGTACATAATGGCGCCCATCGAACGCAATGAAGCATTAAAAACTTCAATGTATTCAATGAGTTAGAGTAGAGGCGCGCTTCACAGAGCCCACTCAAGTTTGTATGCGATGAGTGCCGGCAACACAGGCATTGATCGTTTGAGGCCGAGTAGCAAAATGGTTATGCAGCGGATTGCAAATCCGCCTACGCCGGTTCGATTCCGACCTCGGCCTCCACTCTTGGAAACCCCGTAGATTAACGTCTACGGGGTTTTTTATTGGGTGGAATTTGGTTATCTATCCGCTGAAAGGTAGTGCTGGGCAGGAGAAGGGCTAACGATTGCGACGGTCACCGTCACGAACTGAGGGGGCGGTGATCGAGAGGTGTGTGGCGAAGGATAGCTTTCGGCCAAAAGCGGCCATTAGCCAACATTCACGAAAGACGGCTTTCGACCCAGAGTGTGTAAAAACGCTCCGTCATTGATCCGTGCAGCGACACATTGGTTGCTTTGGACTGGTCAGACCGTCGAAAGAGCAATCGCTTTTTCTAAGACGGCTTGTAACATCTGCTCCGGTGATTGTTCCTTGTTGAAGAAGCTCGGGGACAATTTATCAGAGTCGTTTTCAGTCGATTGCCTGAGCAGGGCGAGCGGCCCCGATTGTCCTAACTGCTCTTGGTAAAGACTTTTTATACTGTCCCTAAAGCCATCAGGGTATGCCGCTTTCTCGACCCCTGGAAGATCATCGAAATAGTCCATGATGCCTTTGAAGATTTCACTGTTGTCACCGCCGTTCGTTATATTGGCGTACAACTTGGAAAAATATGTTTCATCCTGCTTACTAAGCTCCCCATAAGCGGCATATCGTTCTGCATCCGTATAGGTTCCTGAATCATCATAAACAATATTGCTTAGCCCGTTTCGGGCCATACCTTCAAATGGGTTTGGAAGTTTTTCTGGGGGGAACTTAGACAGCCCAACTGCGTAATCCAGTGACTGCTGACCTAACGCCAAACGGGCAGGGTCGTCTGTTTTGGGAAGTAGATCCTCATTATTAAGATTCCCACCAGCAATCCGCTGCCCGAAATTGTACATATCGCTCTGACCTTTTGCATATTGTCCTTTTAAATCCCTATTGGACATAAAGGCTTGTTTGTCATCAGCGTTACTTAATGCGTACAGTGCCCGTGCAGAATCGGAGATTGTGACGGTCTCGGTCGTCTTGAGGGCGGCATCCCCTGAAGGTAAATTTACAGGGTTGGACGGAGAAAGCTTCTCTTGTGTAGAAGCTTTTGCCTGTGTACTTGCTTGATACGATTTGATCGAAATATCCATGGTGATACTCCATGCGCTGAAGAGAGCTCGAGAGCTATCTTTAGCTAGGGTGCCTATACAAATGTCGGATTATTTGATTTCAAATTCGACAGTGTCGTTATAGGGAGGCGCCGATTGAATTGCTGTGATATTGGCGTTGCAAGTAGCGTTATCGGAACCAGCCTCTATAGCGGCAGGTAACCAGAATTCTTTAAGCCAAGGGTTGCTGTTTTTAACACACCGGATGAATAAAGATTTCACAACCTACAGGAACTAACACATATTCAGCCTGCAACCCTTCAATTTCAATAGCTTGCGCAGTGGTTCTGGTTGCTGCTACCCGCTATCACTATAGTCATAGTACAAAGGTTGAGTTACTAATTTTCGCCATTGCCCGTCGGCACACTATGCTCGGCTCGTTTCGGTAGAAAGATGACCACCTATCGACGCGCAGAGGTTACTGGCACGATTCAGCCAATGATTTCTATGTCTTCGGTCTCCCACCAACTGACGTGCCTAATACACTTTCCAATGTGTGAGAGTGAGAAGAGGCCAGTCGGGTAGGCCAGCGGTCGGTGACTGCGTCAGGCGTGTCCCTCCATCCGCAGCGAGGGCGGGATATATAACGCTTGCGCGTTAAGCTCAAGGTAAACCCGCCTACGGCAGCGCTCAAGCAACAACCACTTGTACGATGTCCTACCACAAGGTATTACTAAGTCTCCAACAAAAATAAAACGACGGAGACCACTCATGGACTCATCCCTGTCCGCCACGCCTGAAACCCTTACCCAAGCAAAGGGCAATACCCGCCGCAGCTTCCTGAAAAAATCCCTCGCTGTTTCCGCTACGCTCGCCACCGTCGGCGGCACTGCGCTGAGCCGATTCTCCGAAGCCGCGGAACCCTTGAGTCAGCGTTACCCTGATCCATTGGTTCACATCCTCGACGACAGTTTTCTCGAGCTACGCGTATTCAACGCCAGCGTTGAAAAACTCGCCACCGGTATGCGCTGGGCCGAAGGGCCGGTGTGGGTCGGTGATGGCCGCTATTTGTTGGTCAGCGACATCCCGAATAATCGCATCATGCGCTGGGACGAAATCAGCGACACGTTCACCGTGTACCGCGAACATTCGAACTTCTCCAACGGCATGTGCCGGGATCGCCAGGGGCGTCTGATCGTCTGCGAAGGCTCGACCACCACCAGCGAAGGCCGCCGCATTACGCGCACCGAATACAATGGCGCGATCACGGTGCTGGCCGACAGCTTCGACGGCAAGCGCTTCAATTCGCCCAACGACATTGTCTGCAAAAGTGACGGATCGATCTGGTTCACCGACCCGCCATTCCAGACCGGCAACAACTACGAAGGGCACAAAATCACCCCGACCCAGCCCCACGCCGTGTACCGCATTGATGGCGAGAGCCAAGCAGTCACGCGGGTGATCGACGACCTCAATGGTCCCAACGGCCTGTGCTTTTCTCCCGATGAAAAGACCCTGTACGTCGTCGAAGGTCGCGCCAAGCCCAATCGCCTGATCTGGGCGATTGCCGTGAAGGACGACGGCACGCTGGGCGAACGCCGCAAGCACATCGAGGGGCTGGACTATGCCGCAATCGACGGCATCAAATGCGACGAAGCCGGCAACCTGTGGTGCGGCTGGGGCGGCAATGGGGATCCCAAGGCTGACCTGGAAAAACTCGATGGCGTGCGCGTGTTCAATCCGCAGGGCAAGCCCATCGGGCACATTTCGCTGCCAGAGCGCTGCCCGAATGTGTGCTTTGGGGGGCGTGAAGGGAATCGGCTGTTCATGGCCAGTAGTCATTCGATCTACGCGCTGTTTGTGAATACGCTTGGGGCTACGTTTGTGTTGTGAAGACGACATCCCGCCGCGCATCCGAGGATGCGCGGCCTTCAGGCCCGTTCTGACGAGCGCGCAATTTTGTCATCGTTCGCCAGCAATCCCGGCATGTAGTCTTGAAGGAACGCCACCCAGGTTTTGATTTTGGCATCGACGAATTTTCGTGAAGGGTAGATCGCAAACAGGTTCAACTCTTCGAAACGATATTTCGGCAGCACCCGCACCAGGGTGCCTGCCTTGAGGCCGGCCACGGCGGACGCGATCGGCTGGATGCCAATGCCCATGCCAAGCGTGATGGCGACGGTCATGGCATCGGCGGTGTTGACGTGGAACGGCGACAGCGGCGTGGTCACGGTTTCCTCGCCTTCAGGCCCTTCGAAAATCCAGTGTTCAGCCGGCATGACCGTGTTGACGATTCTCAAGCAATCACGCTCACCCAGCGAACCCGGGGTGTCGGGCATTCCGCGTTTGTTCAGGTAGTCAGGCGAAGCGCACAGGATGCTGTAGGTGGTGCCCAGCCGCTGCGCAACGAAGCCCGAATCCGGCAGGTCCCGCGCCAGCACGATCGACATGTCGTAGCCTTCCTCCAGCAGATCCGGCAGCCGATTGTTCAGCGTCAAATCAAACAGTACCGAGGGATAGGTCTCTCGGTATTTTGCGATGGCGTCGATCACGTAGTGATTGCCGACGGCCGCCATGGCGTGGATTTTCAAGCGGCCCACGGGCGTGACCTGTGCGGTGCCGGCTTCCTCGTCGGCCTCCCGCAGCTCGTCCAGAATCTTCTCGCAGCGTTGCAGGTAACGTGTGCCGGCCTCGGTCAGCGCCAGGCGCCGGGTCGTGCGGTTGATCAGGCGGGTTTGCAGGCGGGCCTCGAGGTGGGTGACCGCTTTGGAAACGTGGTTCGTGGTGGTGTCCAGCAACTGGGCCGCCGCAGTAAAACTGCCGCTTTGGGCGACCGCCAGGAAACAGCGCATGGTCTGGAAAACATCCATCATTATCACCTCAAGGGAAAAAGGAACGGCCAGCGCCGTCCCTGTCGCGTACTAGTGTTTGCGCGGGATGAAACCCGGAACCCCCGTCTCGACCACCGAGTTGAAGCGTATGCGCGTGGTGATCTCTTCGCGAATTTCCTGCATGGCCCTATGGGGCAGGGTGGTGATGTTGAAGTTTTCGCGGATATGGCTCGGTGTCGCCGAGGTGGTCAGGAACGCGGCGCCGCGCTGTACCGCCCAAGCCAGCAATACTTGGGCCGGCGTGCGATGCAAATGCCGGGCGATACTGGTAATCACCTCGTCTTCCAACACGTTCGGCTCCATGCCATGCCCGAGTGGGGCAAAGGCGAGGACGACGATTCCATGCTGTTTGCAGAATTCCAGCAGTTCCCATTCCGGCAGGTAAGGGTGGGATTCGACCTGCACCACGGCAGGCTTGATCCGCGCCTGGGCGACAAGCTCCTTCAGCGCTTGGAGCGTGATATCGGACAGGCCGATAGATCCGCAACGGCCTTCATCCACCAGTTGCTCGAGCGCCCGCCAGGTGTCGATCAGCTTCACGTCGTTGTCGTAGAGGACATGACCGAACGCATCGCGTGGGTCCTGATCGTCACCTGCCTTGAATGCGAAGGGCGTGTGGATCAGATAGCAATCGATGTAGTCCACCTGAAGCCGACGGCAACTGGCCTCGAACGCAGGCAATACGCGCTCGGGACGGTGGTTGGTGTTCCACAGCTTGGTGGTGATGAACAGGTCTTCGCGCCGCGCCTTGCCCGTGTCCATGAAGGCTTTGAAGGCAACGCCTACACGTTCTTCGTTGCGATACCGCTCGGCGCAATCAAAATGGCGGAACCCGGTTTCCAGCGCGTGGGTGACCGCCTCGGTGGTGACGCTGAGGTCTTTGAACAGGGTGCCGAAACCGACGGCGGGCATTTTGCCCGTGCCGTGATTCAGCGCAAATGTTGTAGCGCGCAGTTCATCGTGAAACGCTTCGTAGGACATGTCATTACTCCAATATCGAGGCCGCAGCCTCTACTGATAGGCACGTTGTGGGGCTTGGTGGCGAGCAATCCGTTGCTCACCGACGCCGACGGTGTTGCCGCCGAGGGCGACAAACAGCTGCACGATGTCGAGGTACTGCGCGGTCTTCGCGCGGACATGGCCCAGCAACGACTGTTGATAGGCGCGCTCGGCTTCCAATACCTGGAGGATGCTGGTTTCACCCAGGGCGTAGGCTTGCTGGTTCAGCCCCAGGCTGGTTTGCGCCGCTTGCAGGGCCTCTTCTTGGGCGCGCAACTCTTCGGCGTCATGGTTGATCGCTTGCAGCGTGTCCGCGACCTGGCCGAACGAGCTGATGACGGTCTGCTGATAGCCGGCCAGCGCCGCGTTGTAGCCTTCAATCGCTGCCTGCTGCTCGGCCTTGAGGCTGCCGCCATTGAAGATCGGCCCGGCGACGCCCGCCGCGAAACCCCAGAGCGCAGCAGCGCCATTGCCTGACGCCGCCTGGGCGAACGAGGCGGACAACGTCACCCGTGGATACAAATTGGCGGTGGCCACGCCGACAGCGGCGCTGGCAATGTGCAGCCCGGCCTCGGCCTGGCGTACGTCCGGGCGGTTGTGCGCCATTTCCGAGGGCAGGCTCACCGGCACGTTTGATGGCAAGGTGAATTCATCGAGATGGAAGTCCGGCGCGATCCAGTCAGCCGGTCCCTTGCCGGCCAGGATCGACAGCGCATGGCCGGCCGCCTGCCGTTGCTGGGCCAGCGGTGGCAGCAGGGTGCGGTCCTGGGCCAGACGCGTTTCGGCCAACGACACGTCGATTCGCGTGGCACTGCCGTTGAGACGGGCCGCGCGCACCAGTTCGAGGTTTTTGCTGTCATTGGCCAGCAGTTTTTCCACGGCCAGGATTTGCGCATTGGCCGAGGCCACCCGCAAGGCCTGACTGGCGACTTCGCCGGTCAGGGTCAGGTACGCCGCTTCGAAACGATGCCGTTGCAGCTCGGTAAACGCTTGCCGCTGTTCGACCAGCCGTTGATTGCCGCCGAACACATCCAGATCAAAACCGACCCTAGGCCCGACCGCGTAGATATTGGCGGTCGAAGGTGCCTGGGCGTTGTGCACGCGCTGGCGACCCGCCGTGGCGCCGAAGTCGGCTTGCGGGTACAGCGCACCTTGTGCCGCTGCCACGGCTTGAGACGCCTGGCGAAGGGTTGCGTCGGCAGCAACCAGTTCAAGGTTGCCATCAATGGCACGGCGCATTACCTGGTCCAGCTTGGCTGAGCGCAAGGCAGACCACCATTGCCCGCTGACTTTTTGACCGAGCGCAATGCGTTGCTGAGCGCCCAGACGTTGTTCGGCCTGCGGGTCGTAATGCTGCGAAGGGCTCGGTTCAGGTGCTTTGAAGTCAGGGCCAACGCTGCAGGCCGAGAGAAAAGCCAGTGCCGACAGTGCCGCGAGTTTCGGTTGGAACAGGTGGATGGATTTCATTGGGCACACTCCACGAAGCTAGTTGGCCGCAGCAGGTTTGCGAAGAAAGAGCATTAGCGGGCACACCACCAGCATGGCCACCATCAGGATCTTGAATTGGTTGACCACAGCGATGAACGCCGCCTGGTGGGTGATCAGGTGGTTGAGCCCTTCAAGCGCCTGCAGCGACAGCGGCGCGCTGCCGAAATGGGCAGCAGCGCGATAGGCCGTCACGTTGCTGGCCAGCGCCGAGTGCATCGCCTGGGTGGTGTTGAAGAAGAAAATCTGCACGATCGCCACGCCGAGAGTGCTGCCGTATACCCGCGACAGATTGAACAGGCCGGTGCCTTCGGCACGCAACGCGGGGTCGAGGGTGCTGAACGCAACCTTGGTCAGCGCCGGCATCAGGATGCCGATGCCGATTCCCTGTATCGCACCGGTTACCGCAACGGGCCAGCCGTCCATCAACGGCGAATAGCCGAGCATCAGCCAGTTGGCATAAATCACCGCTCCCGCGCCTGCCGCCACGAACAGTCGACGGTCGAAGCGCTCAGGCACACGCCCCATCAACAGGAACCCGCCGACCAGGGCGATGCCCCGTGGCAGGGTCAGCGCACCGGTGGTGTCGGGCGGGTAGCCGAGAATCTCATTGAGCATCGGCGACGTCAGGGCCATGGTCGACAGCAGCACAAAACCCACGGCGAAAAAAATGATCGTCGACAGCACGAAATTGCGATCACCCAGTAGACGCTTGTTGAGGAAATGAGCCTTTCTGGTCAATACATGCGCCAGGAACCCATACAGGCCGAGCGCACTGGCCAGCGCCTCGGCCCAGATTTCCGGCGAGTCGAACCAGTCCATGCGCTCGCCACGGTCGAGCAGCATTTGCAGGCTGATCAATGCCAGGGTGAAGGTACCAAAACCAAAGAAGTCGAACGCCGGGGCCTTCGTGGCTTTTTTCTCGGCCAGCAGCAATGCCACGACCAGGAAGATGTAGGCCGACAACGGCAGGCTGACGTAGAAAATCGGGCGCCAGTCGTAATGCTCGGCAATCCAGCCACCGATGGCCGGGCCGCTGACGATGCCCACCAGCACGATGGCCGTCCAGGTTGCGCCGAACTTCAGGCGTTTTTCGGGGGCCAACGTCTCCATGGCAATTGCCATCGACAGGGGCGCCAACACGCCACTGGCCAGGCCCTGGATGACTCGTGCGCCGATGAACGCCAGCGCAGTGCTGGAAACCGTAGCCAGCAGCAAGCCGAGCACAAAGAAGGCCAGCGCGGCTTGATACACCCGCTTCAAGCCAAAACGTGCGGTAAGCCATTGCGCGACCGGCAGGGTGATCGCGCTCGCCGCCAGGTACGCGGTGAAGATCCAGCCCGCCTGGTCGTCGGTCATCGACAGGCTGCCTTGAATCAACCGCAGTACCGCGTTCGGCAACGGCAGGTTCGCCGACTGCATGTAGGTCGCGAGCAGAACGGCCAACCTGAGCGAGCGCGCACTGCTTGCATGCGGGGTTGTCTGAGCATGGGCGTTCATTGCAAGTGACCTGCCGACAGTAACGATTTGAGCGGGTGCCACCATGGCGTGCGATGTCCGGTATCCACCGTGACCGTAGCGCTGGTGCCTGAAAACAGCGGCAGGGCAGGGTCTGCGTCATCCAGTTCAAGGCGAACCGGGACGCGCTGGACCACTTTCACCCAGTTGCCGGTGGCATTTTCCGGCGGCAGCAGGGCGAAGTCCGAACCGGCGCCGGGGCTCATGCTGGTGACGTGGGCCTTGAACACGCGGTCCGGGTAGGTGTCGATGCGGATGGTCGCTTCCTGGCCGGGGCGCATGTGCGTCAGCTGGGTTTCGCGGAAGTTGGCCTCAACCCAGGTTTGGCGGTCGTCAATCAACGCAAAGGCCGGCGCGCCGCTGTCGAGGTGGTTGCCCACCTGAACGTCATCGACCTTGGCAACGATACCGTCAGCCGGCGCGTAAACCGTGGCATACGACAGGTAGAGCTGCGCCTCGTCCAGAATGGCCCTGGCCTCTCGGACGCTGGGGTGAGTGTCGGCTTCGATGTTCGGGTTGCCGTTCAACGCTGAAACGGTGGCGGCGATCTGTTGTTCGATGGACGCGATGCGCTGCAGCGCCACCTTGAGGTCGGTTTCCGAGCGTTCATAAAGGGAACGGGACACGAACTCGGTTGCCACCAACGCTTTCTTGCGGGCAAATTCCTTGCGGTCGAAGCCCGCCGACGCTTTCGCCGACTGCAGTTGCGCCTGTTGCTGGCGATAGCTGGCCTTGAGGCCATCGATGCGCAGCCGTGCGACACCCAGTTGCGCTTCGGCACGATCGATCGCGATCTGCAACGGCTTGGGGTCGATGCGAAACAACGCTTGGCCTTGGGCCACCTTTTGATTGTCGTCAACCATGATTTCCACTACCTGCCCGGAAATACGTGCGTTGATCGTGGCCTTGGCTACCCGGGCGTAGGCGTTATTGGTCGTGATGAAAGGCACGCCGGCCACGTAGTACGCGTAGCCAACGACGGCGAAGAGCGCGGGCACGCCGACCATCAGCCAGGGCCGCACCTTTTCCTTCAAGGAGGTGTTGATGGGCGATGGGGTTTCAAAGGCCTGCGAAGCCGGGAGGTCGATTTGCGTAGTCATGATCGAGTGCACCTTTAACCGGGAAGCCGGGCCTGGCGTCGTCGCCTGGCACCGACAGGAATAACTGCTGTTGGAAAGCAAACCCGCAGGTGGTTGGGAGGGTTGCTCCGCCACCTCTGTTTCGTCGTTGCAACACCCGGTTTGAGCTTCGCGTGAACAAACATGGATCAAGGAATTTGTGATTCCTTGTTTTTGTGCGATGGTGTAAAAATATCCCCACATTCACCTTCCTGCAAGGATTTTGTACGATATGGCACAAAATAAACCGACAGAGGGTAAAGGCCGCGGCCGACCCCGTGCATATGACCCGCAGACAGCGCTGCAACAAGCGCTCGATGTGTTCTGGAGTACCGGCTACTCCGGCGCGTCTCTGGACAGCATCGCCACAGCGGCAGGCATGAATCGCCCGAGCCTTTACGCGGCCTTCGGTGGCAAGCATTCGCTGTACATCAGGGCGCTGGAGCAATATTGGGACGTTGCCGGCGCCGAGATGCAGGCGGCGCTGACGGATAGCAGCCTGACATTGCGTGAGGCGTTGCTGCGTTTCTATGAGGGGCAGTTGTCGATCTACTTTTCGGGCGAAGGTCAGCCGCGTGGCTGCTTCGCGATCGGCACGGCGACCACCGAAGCGGTCGAGGACCCGGAAATTCGCGCGGTGCTGTCGGACCGCCTCGGCCGCCTCGATGCCGACCTGGAAGTGCGCCTGCGAGCGGCCATTGAGTCCGGAGAGTTGAGAGGCGATGTTGACGCCGCAGCGCTGGCGGTACTGGCGTCATCGTTGCTGCACAGCATCTCTATCCGTGCACGGGCGGGTAAACCCCGCAATGAGCTGACCGAGTTGGTACGCAAGGCGGTAAGCGTGATCTGCGGTGAATGAAGGCCTAGAAGACATACTGGCCGAGCAGTTGGCGGTGGTGTTTTGCGGAATCAACCCCGGCATGACCGCTGCCGCTCAAGGGCATCACTTTGCGGGCCGAGGCAATCGCTTCTGGCGCACGCTGCATCTGGCCGGGTTTACGCCTGGGCAAGTGCCTGCGCAAAGTGATCGCACCCTGCTTCAGTACCAGTGCGGACTGACCGCCGTGGTCGAACGGCCAACGGCACGGGCCGATCAATTGTCCAGGCAGGAGTTCATCGCAGCGGCCGTGGCTTTCGAACAGAAGATCGCTCGTTATGCACCGCGCTATGTGGCGTTTCTCGGCAAGGCGGCGTACGCGGCGTTATCCGGGCAGCGCCACGTGGAGTGGGGGCTGCAGAGCAGGACTTTCGGCAATGCCGCCGTGTGGGTCTTGCCCAACCCCAGTGGGCGAAACCTGGCGTTCAGCCTGGAGCAACTGGTGGTGGCCTACCAGCAGCTCAGGCAGGTCGCATGCAACTAAGGACGTGTTTGCGCCGACTCCGGAAACGCTGAGCCGACCACCATTCGTCTAACAGCCGGCACTCTGCCTGCCATGCCGTCTCTGAATATCAAGCGCGGATATCCCGAGCGTTTTTGAACGGAGAGCCAGCATGCACATCAATGAAAATGCCCCAGGAAACCTTTCCCAGCAGGCAGTGACCCGCAGCACGGACAACGAAACCGGGCACGATCCCAAGCGCGACGAAGATGGCATTCCGTTGCCGCCGGACGACGAGGCGCCTCTGGAGGAGGATATGTCCGATGTAGATGCGGCCGATTCGGTGGCGAGTGAACATCCGGATAACTAGTGCAAGTTTCTGAACCCGGCCTGGCGGCTGCCCTCAACCAGCCGCCTCGGCTCTGCTGATCCGCTGCGCTTTGACTTCCTGCGCGTAGGCTTCAATACGTTGCTGCTGGACGGCTAACAGCTCGCATACCTTCTTAAGCATTGGCGCCTGATCACAAGCGTTGTCGGCGGCTGCCAGGGCCGTCAGCTCAACCACCGACCAGCCGATGACAGCGCTGGCATCTTCAAGGTCGTAGAACAATTCCTGCTGCGCGGTCCTGGGGCCGTCCAGATTCTCTATCACCGTGTCCACCGCATTATTCGTAGGCAAAGAAAAGCCCGCGATGGGGGAGCGGGCTAAAAGGTGTTCATGTAGGAGCTGGGTTAACCTTAGGCCTGCGTCTGTGAAAGCTTTGTGAAACCCATGTCATCAAAGTGTATTCCTCGATCCAACACCAGCTGTATGGGGCGATAAACTGCGCACCCCTCTACTGTCGCAGGACATCAACCCGCTTGGATGCCGCGCCATGTTCATGTCCACCAGCCTTCTGTCAGCCTTTGTGCTGTTCGCCTTCGTCTCCTCGATCACGCCGGGCCCCAACAACACCATGTTGCTGGCCTCCGGCGTGAATTTCGGTTTTCGGCGTTCGATGCCTCATGCACTGGGTATCAGTATTGGCTTCATGGTGCTGGTGATTTGCGTGGGGTTGGGCCTGGGCGAAGTGTTCAAGCTGTTCCCTTGGGCGTACACGCTGTTGCGCTATGTCGGTGCTGCTTATCTGCTGTACCTGGCCTGGAAGATCGCCAACGCTGGCGGTATGGCGGACAGCACGGACGAACAGGGCAAGCCGATGACTTTTCTCGGCGCAGCGGCCTTCCAGTGGGTCAACCCCAAGGCGTGGATCATGGCGCTGGGCGCGATCACTACCTACACGCCGGCCGAGGGTTATGTGACCAATGTGCTGGTGATCGCGCTGGTGTTTGCCGTGGTCAACTTGCCCAGTGTGTGCGTGTGGGTCGGCTGCGGCAGCGGCTTGCGCAGCGTATTGCGCGAACCGCGCTGGTTGAAGGTGTTCAACTGGACGATGGCGGGTCTGTTGGTGCTGTCGTTGTATCCGATGCTCGTTGCCGGGTGACAGCGCACTAGACCGGCGAGATGGTCGCCAGCAAGCCGATGCCGATGGTCAGCACCAGAAAACCGAACAGGAAAATAGCCATCTTGGTCATAAGGCCTCCGAAGGGAAGGGGGGCGACAGAAATGTCGGGGTGGCGCCATTGTCCGCTTCGGGCGGTTTTCGATACAGACGCAGATGGCGCGCAAAAAACCGTATCAGATTGCGCCGCAGCGGCTGAACCGGGGGGTTTAAAAGCCCCACGGTTTTTAAAGATCAGCGGCATGGAATGAGACAGGTACCCCATTTGCCCCTAAGATAGCGCCCATTGCATCAACAAGAAGAGTGGGCCAACCCTCGATGGAAAGACGCCAGTTCAGCGGTGGCATGAAGGGCAAGAACCTGCGCTACCTCAATGACAACCCCCGGCAGCCGGCTGCGGTCACCCGCATCGGCTTTTTGTTGCTCGAACACTTCTCCCTGCCTGCCTTCACCCAAACCCTCGACACCCTGGTCACCGCCAACCTGCTGCGCCCCGAGCTGTTCGCGACGCGCACGTTCGGTTGGGACGAGCGTGAGGTCATCAGCGACCTTGGGCTGGTCATCCGCCCCGATGCGCGCCTGGAGCTGGCCGTGCTGGCGGAGTTGGACCTGCTGGTGATCTGTGGTGGATTTCGCACCGAACTCAAGGCCAGTGAAGACTTCATTCAGATCCTGCGCGCCGCCGCCGAACACGGCATCGGGCTTGCCGGTTTGTGGAACGGCTCGTGGTTCCTCGGCCGCGCCGGGTTGTTGCAGGGCTACCGCTGCGCCATCCACCCGGAGCATCGCCCGGCACTGGCGGAGGTGTCCAAGGCCGCGCAGGTGACCAGCGAGCCCTATGTAATCGACCGTGATCGCCTGACCGCTTCCAGCCCGTCGGGCGCCTTCCATATGGCCCTGGACTGGATCAAGAGCCTGCACGGCAAGGCGCTGGTCGAAGGCATCGAAGACATCCTCGCCTTCGAAGAGTCGCGCTATCGGCGTATCAAACCGACCGAAAACGTCTGCGTCAGCGCACCGCTACGCGAAGTGGTCAAATTGATGGACGCCAACCTCGAAGAACCTCTGGAACTCGACCAGCTCGCCGTCTACGCCGGCCGCTCGCGCCGCCAGCTGGAGCGCCTGTTCAAGGAACAACTGGGCACCACGCCGCAACGCTATTACATGGAATTGCGCGTCACCGAAGCGCGGCGCCTGTTGCAGCACACCGAGCTGTCGCAAGTCGACGTGCTGGTGGCGTGCGGGTTCGTGTCGCCGAGTCATTTCAGCAAGTGTTACAGCGCGTATTTCGGCTACAGGCCATCGAAAGAAAAAAGGTTGGTCAAGTAGCGCGGGTGAACTGCATGGCTGAGAGTTTGGTGGCGAGGTACGCATGGTCGGGAGCGATTGATGAACTGGCCAAAACCTGCAGATGCAACGCGTCGCTCTTCAAATCCAGAATCCCGCTCAGGCTGGAAACTGCTGAGTCTTGCGTAGTGGCGACGGTGATGCTGACTGACTGCAAGGTGAGTTTGCTGGCCAGCGCATGGATGTCGGTAAAGCCGGAAATTTCAGTGGCTATGCTTGAGTGGATGCTGGTGAAGTGGCCGTGAACGCTTCCAAAGCGCTGCTGGCTATCACTGCGCACACTCAGTACCAACGATGTGCCATCAGCGGCGTTCCATCTGCCTGCCAGGGCGTTTTCAACCGGCAGCCATTCTGAGGGGGCAACCGGCGCATGACGCAGTGACGGTTCAGCGCGATGATAAATCAGCTTGTCGACATAGGTACCACAGCTCGCAAGCTCAGGGAAATCGCCACTGGCAACCAACAGGTGGGAAAGGGTCAGCACATCACCCTCGGGCGAGACGCTCAATTGGCCACTGAGTCCCGAGGTCCAGTTCCAGCTGGGATCGGGCTTTTCATTACCTAGATCGTGCCATTCAATGGCTAATGCGACTGGCTGACTCTTGGTACGGGTTGCGCCTGGCCCCGCTGAATATCCGGTGATCCGGTACTCGCCCGTCGAGCCGGTCGAGGAACGATACGACCCGTGGATGTTGTGTCCCGATACCGCCAGGCTCATGACTGATCCATAGTCGTTTTTCCAGATGCCCGCCACCGAAGTCGTTTTAGCCATAGGGCCTGGGAGGGTGACTTTATGGTTGAGTACCGCTCGCGCTCCAGGTACGAAGCGTTTCGAAGAGGATCGCGTAATGATCTGCGGGCCGTCGGGCCGATTGAACAACCAAACACCTACGGGCGCCAACGAATAGACCTCGCGATCACATTTGACCACCTGATACTCATACACGGTGTAGCAGTGCTCCATCACCAGCGACCCGACCAACACCAGGTCAGTCATGCCCAACGGTGCGAACTGAGGCAGCCTTTGGCCTTTTTGCGGACCTTCCTCGATCAGGCAGTTATAAAGGTCTGCGCCTAAGGTTATTTCTCCATCGGTGAACCCGAGCACGATATCTGGGTGCTCCCCCTGTGCAATAAGCGCCAATGTTTGACGCATAAGTGAATCGTCGCCCTTGAATTGTGAAGAGCCGGAATCGAGTGCGAATTGAATGTCCCTCGCCAATAAGTGCGAGCCGACCGAATAGGATTCCAGCGCTGTTGACCAGATGTATTCCACTCCGGGCAACTTGTTATAGACGGACCAAGGTAAAAACAGATGGGGCCCTTGGGTTTTTGACGGATCGACGGCGCCCATTTGGCAAGTGCCGTTGCGCGACCGGCTGTTCCAATCAAACGTCACGTAGGGACAGGTAGGGGCCAGTTGACCTTCACGCATCAATGATTGAAGTACAAACGAGTTGCGGTTTTCCAGGTAGGCACTGCTGCACGGCAGGCCCAGACCACCGTCCCAGTCCAGCTGTTTGAATTGCTCTCCCTCGTAGGCGGCCGTTAAGAACAACTGGATATCCACGAGGTCGTCGCTGGGAACGGCCAATACGTCGCTGGCGGCCTCGACCTGCATCGTGCCCCAGGGTCCGAAGCTGTAGGGGCGTCGCAGGCAATCGGTAAAGGCGAAGGTGCTGGACGCCGCGAAATCGAAACGGCCACCGGAAAAGTGCACGCACTGGTCGGCAGGGCACAGTGTCGAGGTAATCCAATTCATATTCGTACCCGTGTCAATCGCGAACCTGAGCGGTTGAGCAGGGGTGCCAAGTTTCAGGGTGCAGAACCAGGGTGAAGCGCCGTTGTTTTGATAAGCCCCGCGCTGCATGGGCACTACCAGGCGGGTTGGGGGGTGTTGATTATCCATGGGAACTCCGTTTCCAAGGGGGGAAGGATTGTTGGGTGTGGCGGCTGTCATTCAGCCTGGTTTTGAAGTGGGGCACAGTCAGCGCAGAGTCCTGCGACGCGTCGGATTCTGCGCTGACCAGGTGACTTCAACGTAATGCCTTGCCCTCGGTTTCGGGCATGAACGCGGTGAGAACCACCGTGACCACCAGGAACGCGTTGATGATCGTGGTCGTCTGGTTGAACGACGAACCGTATGCGATCAGCGCACCAATCAGCGAGGGCGCCAGTACGTTCGCCATGCGTTGCGCGAAAATCGCCCAGCCGTAGCTCACTGTACGCAATGATGTCGGGTACAGCTCACCGATCCACGCGCCCCATACGCCCCATGCCCCCAGGCTGAAGAATGCCAAGGCGAAGTTGCTCAGGTAGAGCATTTCCAGGCTGGTGGAATTGGCAAAACCGTAGCCGGCCAGGACGGAGGCGCTGATAAAACCCACGATGATTTTCTTGCGCCCGAAACGTCCTGTCAGGTACGACGCGGTCATGTAGCCGGGGATCATGCAGAGCGCCGACAGCGCAATGAAACCGTAGCTTTGCGGCAGGTTGAGGCCACGTTGTTGCAGCAACGTGGGGAGCCACGTCTGTAAGCCCCAGTAGCCCCAGGAGAAGGTGAAGTTGACGGTGATCTGCAGCAGGCTGATGCCGAGCAAGCCGCCCTTGAACAATTCCCGGTGCAGGCCCGAGGTACTGCGGTCAACCTGCAATACACATTCATCATCGAGCTTCACTGTGCCCCGGCTCAAGGCATTGATCGACGCCCGGGCTTCCTGTTGTCGACCCACCGAGGCCAGCCAGTAAGGCGACTCCGGAACCCAGCGCGCGACCGCAATGGCCCAGAGCCCACCGAGCGAGCTCAAGATGATGATCGCTCGCCATCCTTGGGGCAGCAACCAGACCGTCGCGCCGAGGGCCAGCAGCATGCCGATGGGCCAGCCGGACGCGAGATACACGGTCAGTGCACCTCGATGGCGTATCGGCAACAGCTCCTGGAAATGCGCAAAGGTCACCACCATCATGCCCACCGCCGCAATGCCCGACAGCAAGCGCAAGGCGTACAGCGTCGAGTAGTCAGGCGAAAATGCGCTGGCCAGCGAAACCACCCCATACGAGGCCAGGCTCCAGATAATTGCGCGTTTACGGCCAATGCGTTCAGCGAGCCTGCCCCACGCCAGCGCGCCGAGCAGCATGCCGATGAACATCGCGCCGATCAGGTTGCCTACGGCAAGCGCATCCAGGGAAAACTCTTCTGCAATCAGCGGCGCGGTGTAGACGATGATCATCATCTCCCAGGCTTCGATCGCAAATACCAGGAACAGGACAAGGCAGCATCGCAGATGCGTGCGTGTCAGGGGGACGTCTTTGAACACATCGCCCACGTTGGGGGCGAGCGTCGACGGTATCTCACTCATGGTGACGATCCTCTTTAGTGTCAGGCTTCAACGCGGTTGCCGATCGGGGCGGGGCCCTGAAAGAGTCCGAACCGTGCGATTTCGGCTTCAGGCGGCGGTTCACAACTGCCGACCCGACTGGGCCGCCATCCAAACCGGCGCTTCATTCCTGCCATGGATTCCGCGACCTTGAAGGCAGCGACGACGGGGTCTATCACCGGTACGCCCACTTCTCGTTGTACCTGCTCGAAAAAACCGAACTCGATGGTGCAACCGAGGATGACGGCCTCGGCGCCGTCTTCCTGTACCGCGCGATGGGCTTGCTCGATAATCTTGCGTCGCGTCAGGGCAGGGTCACGCTGGAATTCATCCACACCCATGTCCAACGATCGCATTGACGCCAGTCGATTGCCTGCGCCGTAGCCGCTCACTCGCGTACGCATCTGTTCGATCCATTTGGTCCGGCCGACAATCACCGAAAACCGATTGGCCAGGTGCTCCATGACTTGCAGGCTCGCCTGGCACGGCCCGACTACCAGGGTTTCACCTGATATTTCACGGGCATCTTCCAGTGCCGGATCGTAGAAGCAGCCCAGTACCAGCGCATCCACGCCCGACGGCTCGCAGTCACGGGCAATGCGCACGATGCGCTCATAGGTGAGTGCCTCATAGGCACGATATTCCAGGTGTGTCGGGCTGGGATTCATGTCAAACGACACCACCTCGATCCGCGTGGAGGGTTGTTTGATGCTATGTAGCAATTGCGCAATGGGTGTGTCGAACGTCGAGCAGCCAATCGGGTTGAGCCAGCGTACGGTCACGGGTACGTCTTGCGCGGGGTTGTTCGAACTTGAACTGTCCATAGGGTCTTCCTCTCTCGGTGGGCTGATGGCACTAGAAAAACTTCACCAGAGCCATGGTCAAACTATTGGAATAGGGCAGGTTATCGCTGTGGTAGTAGTCAAAATTCAGGTTGGCGGACAGGTAGAACTTCTGTTTGCTGAAACCTGTGTAGGTCATCGCCGGACCGATCTTGCCTTGCCGGGACTCCTTGAAGTCCGATGCCGAGCGGTTGTTGATGTGGTAGGCGTGATGCACCCCGAGCCAGAGGTCGTCCGTCACCGCATACCCGGCGGCGATATTGGCCAGCCAGTAACTGACGCCACCGCGCAGTTGGCTCGGGTTGCCGTCGCCGAGGTCGGTGGCGTGTCGATTGCGTGCCGCGTAGTGGATGCCGGCGGGGGTGACCGTGGCGGCAAAGCGGCCCATGCGAACGTAGAAGGGAAGGCTGAAGCTGGCGCCATAACGGTTGGCAAAAGCGCCATAACCCGTTCCTTGATCATTGCCGTTGGGAAACTCAAGGGAGAGCGTCGGATTGACCCAGAAGGTGGTGTAGTCATCCGAACCATAAGCGCTGGTGGGCTCAAGCACGTTGTAGTAATAAGCCAGGCCCAGGTTCGGTGATGCGACGCTCCATG
Source organism: Pseudomonas sp. R11-23-07 (assembly GCF_003852295.1). NCBI lineage: Bacteria > Pseudomonadati > Pseudomonadota > Gammaproteobacteria > Pseudomonadales > Pseudomonadaceae > Pseudomonas > Pseudomonas sp. R11-23-07. The sequence goes on along the minus strand of NZ_CP027761.1, from coordinate 2,951,864 downwards.
AATCATCGTTGCGGGTGCCATTGGTGCTGGTATACCCCGTATCGGCGCCCACCCAGAATTGCAATTGGTCACGCTGCGTTCCCGTAACGCCGGTTTCCGAAAAGTACGCCAGAACGGTATTGCTGCCGGCGCGAACGTCGCCTTTTGCGGTGCGGTTGAACACTGGAAACGATTCCAGGGCCCACGTCCCGGGTAGGCCTGGTTGAGCAAATCCAATGAACTGATCGCCCCGAGCTGCTGGGCTGATTGCTAAAACCAAGGCAAGGATGGGCCCTACCCATAAACGCGATGAGTATTGCGGTTTCATAGTGCTGCTCTCTTTTTTGTTGTTGTTCTTGAGGTCTGCGCGGGAGGTCAGTCTCTCCCAGGGATCACGTCACCAGGCCGTACACCTGCCGCGCCGTGGCGGCGTCGACATAGCCGTTTTTAAGGTCGTCGCGTACTGCGTCCGGATCACGTTGGCTGGCAGGGCCGTATCCACCACCGGCTCCAGTGCGCACTCTGACCAGGTCCCCGGCGCTCAGGGCGATGCCACTGGCCATGCAATAGCGTTCGCTGTCACCGTTCGTGCGGACGACTTCGACGTAATTGGGCGTGCCTTCGGCCCCCTGTTCCAGGCCCCAGGGCGGAATGACCGAGCGCGTATAGCCGCAAGTCAGGAAGCTGCCGTCGGCACGAATGCGGTAGTCAATGCACACACCGCGCCCGCCGCGAAACTGCCCATGCCCGCCGGGTTCATCATTGAGTGTCATACGTTCGACATACAGCCCATAGCGGGCCTCACAGACCTCAACCGGACAGTTGTAAGTTTCGCCATGTAATCCGGAGTAAACAGCGTTATTGCCGTCGCGCCCTGGTTCGGCGCCCCAACCGCCGATTTCCGGTTCGACAAGGGTGAACGTGCGGCCGGAGTCCGGGTGCACGCCGCCAATGATCGTGGCGCACACCGAGGCAAAGTTTCCGGCGGGCAGCCGGTCGGGGAAGTGTTGCGCCAGGCAACACAGGATCAAGTCATGCACGCGAATCAGGTTTTCGAAATAGAAGCCTTCAGCGGCAGGCGGCAATGCGTCGAACAGCGACCCGGGGCGGGTCAATACCCGGAGCGGGCGAAACGTGCCGCCATTGGTGATGCCTTGCGGGGCGGTCAACGCCTTGAAGGCCATCTGTGCCGCGACCACAGTACCGTCACGGCTGAGGTTGGTCGGGCCCAGGCATTGGTCGGGATTATCCCGAAGGTCAATCACCAATTCGGTGTTGCGTATATCGATACGCACCTTGAACAGACTGCCGTCGTCTTGCAGTTCTTCCAGGTTCAATTGCCCGGCGGGCAACGCGGCAAGGGCTCTGAGCGAAACTTTTTCGCCAAGGTCCATGAAGTCTTGCATGGCCAGTAGAAACAGCGTGCTGCCGTACTTGCTCACCAACTCTCGCAATCGCGTGGCCCCGCCGCGCACCGCAGCCACCCCCGCCCACAAGTCGCCTTCCATGAAGTCCGGCATTCGCGTGTTGGCGTGCAGGATCTGCAACACCGAGCGAATCGGTTGCCCTCGGCTGATCAACTTGACCGATGCCAGGCGCAAGCCCTCCTGGAAAATATCCGTGGCATCCGTGGACAGTGATCCGGGGACTCGGCCGCCGACATCATTCCAGTGCGCGATGTTGGCGGTCCAGGCGACCAGTTGACCGTCTGCGAACACAGGCATCGCCAGCACCACATCATTGAGGTGGGTGACCGCGCCGTCATGTGGGTCGTTGCTGATGAAAACGTCACCATCTTCGATGTCTTGAGGCAAAGGGTGATGCAGCAGGATTTTCTTGACTGCTTTGTCCAGCACACCGACAAACGCCGGGATACCCGCGCCGGAACTGGCGATTTCGCCTTGGGCGTCGGTAATCCCGGTGCCCATGTCCAACACTTCGTAGATCACCGGGCTCATTGCGGCTTTGCGCATGACGGTGAACATTTCGTCCGCGATCGCCTGGAGTGAGTTTTGAATGATGTCGCGAGTGAAAATATCGAGACTACTCATGGCAGTGCTCCCTTAGCCGTTGATCATGATGTGCAGGTTGCCGAGGCGGTCTACGTGCACGCGGTTGCCGGGGTGAACCACTACGGTGGTGCCCGCGTCCTCGACGATGGCCGGCCCGAAAAATGTCATCAGGGGTTCGAGCAGGCTGTAGTCGTAAAGGCTGGCCTCATGAATGCCTTCCTGGGCGTAATCCACCAGGCGCTGGCCTTTGCAGGCTTCGCTGACCCGGCGGCCGGTAATCGGCAGTGCATGGGGCGTCAACTTGTCAATCTGGCCAACGGCGACGATGTGAAAACCGATGATTTCCAAAGGTGCCTGCAGACGATAGGTGTAGTGCTGTTCGTAAAGGTCATGGAAGCGTTGCTCGATCGCCGCCCAATCGATGTGCAGGGACTCAAGCGAGTTGAGGGGGACCTCGACGGAATGTTCCTGGTTCTGATAGCGCAGCTTGCACAGAACCTGGAGTTCGACCTGTTGCGGATGGATCGCTTCAGTGACGAACTGCTCGCGGGCGCGGCCTGTCAGCTCATCGAGGAACTGCTGTGTCTGCGCAAGACTGCCGTCTTGTGTGGTATCCACGAAGCGGTTGATAAACAGGTCCCGCCGCAGGTCCGAGAGCGTCATGCCCCAGGCGGAGAAGACCGACGCGCTGCGTGGAACGATCACTTTCTCCACGCCCAGTTCTTGCGCAAGCGCGACAGCGTGCATGGCACCGCCGCCGCCGAACGCCATCAGCGTCAATTCTCGTGGGTCATGGCCACGGCTCAAGGACACGAGCTTCAAGGCGTTGACCATATTATCGTTGGCCAGGCGCACGATGCCCCGGGCCACTTCAGCGGTCGGCAGTTGCAAGCGTTGCCCAAGGTCATTCAGGCCGCGGGTTACAGCCGGCAGGTCGGCAACTATGCTGCCGCCACAAAAGTAATCCGGGTTGATGCGCCCGAGCACCAGGTTGGCGTCGGTGGTGGTGATCATGGTGCCACCGTTGCCATAAGCGGCCGGGCCCGGTACGGCGCCGGCAGAGAGGGGGCCGACGTGCAGCTTGTCGAAATCGTCGACCCAGGCAATTGACCCGCCACCGTTGCCGATCTCGACCAGGTCGACCACTGGCACCATGATGGGATAGCCCGCATTGATTCGATTGCGCTCGATCCAGTAGTCGGTTTTTATCGATACCTGGCCGTTGCGAATCAACGCACATTTAGCGGTAGTGCCGCCAATATCTAGGCCCAATATATTGGGCTCGTCGATTAATTTTCCCAGTTCGGCCGCAGCCCAAAAACCACTTGCAGGGCCCGACTCGACCATGGTGATCGGCGTTTCCCGTGCATGCTCCACGCTATCGACGCCGCAGTTGGACTGCATGATGTACAAGGGTGCTTTATATCCGCCCTCGCGCAATCCGTCGGCGAGGTCATCGAGATAACGCGCAGCGATAGGTTGTATGTACGCACAGAGTGCGGTGGTACTTGAGCGCTCATACTCACGCCATTCGCGGGTGATCTGATGGGACGCTACGACCGATACGGTCGGCCAAAGCCTGCGGACTTCGCGCAACAGTGCCTGCTCATGCGCCGGGTTGGCATAAGCGTGCAGCAGGCAGATCGCAATGGCTTGCACCTTGTCGGCACGAAACGCTTCAAGGATTTCAGGCAGTTGCGAGAGGTCGAGCGGCTCGCGTTCCTGGCCCGAGGTGCCTAGGCGGCCGGCAACCTCGCGGCGCAAATAGCGCGGCACGAAAGGCGCCGGCTTGACCCATTTAAGGTTGAAATAGTCGGGGCGATTGGCCCGGGCGATCTCCAGTACGTCACGGAAACCCTGGGTCGTGATCAGGGCTGTCTTGACACCCCGGCGCTCGGTGAGGGCATTGATGACAACCGTGGTGCCGTGTGCCAGGAAATCCACGGTGTCGAGGTCGACGTTGGCTTTGCGAATCACGTTGAGCACCCCGTCGGCGAAGTTCGGCGCGGTGGTATCGACTTTGGCGGTACGAATTGTCTGTTCGCCAGTGATCGAATCGCTCTCGAAATACACAAGGTCAGTGAAGGTTCCACCGACATCGGTGGCCACACGCACTGTTTTGCCGTTCATACCCATAGGGAGTCTCCTGTTGTCTTTATTGTTTTCGCAGCCAGGAGAACGCCTCTCGCTGGTGTTGATAAAAGACTAGGGGCGCGGCTGGGGAGACGGCTACACGGGTGGCGGGTAGGGCGTGATGCACAGGGCAGGTCGACTACCCGTCCGGGTAGGTTGGTGGGTCAATCAAGTGCGGCAACGAGGCCCAGGCGCAACGCTGCAGCCACAGCCGCTGTGCGGCTTTCTACATTGAGCTTGGTGAATACGTGTTTGAGATGGAACTTCACGGTGTTCTCGGAAATAGCCATGGCCTGGGCGATCGCCTTGTTCGATTGCCCTTCGGCAAGCAGGATCAGAATCCGGGTTTCCTTGGCGCTGAATGAGGAGCGTGGGCGAATAGGGTGCGCGCGCCATCCCCTTATGCGTGTGATAACTGCCTGCTGGTTGGCGCGGGTGGTGGGGCTCGCTTCCAGTGCAGTGAGTAAGCATGGGCCGGCCTCCAGCAGCAGCCCTGGCAACACATACGCTGGAATGGACGCCAGGACTGCATCCTGGCTGACGGCGTGGCCCTTTGCGTAGCCTGCGAGTGTCAGTAGTTGCAGGCGCCAGGCGGGCAATTGCAAGCCTTTGTCCTGCAGAGCCTTGGCCCCGGCTCGTAAACCATTGAGCGCGACGCCGGATGCGCCTGTCGCGAAGTTAAGCCTGGCCAACGCCAGCGTGGCGGCCTCCTGGTTGCGCCAGTCGTCCGGGCTCGCTGCCGCCTTTTCCAATTGGGCCGCCAGCGCCTCTTGGCGCGCCTGGGTCAATGAACCACTCTGTACCAGCGCATCGACTCGCCAGGTACGCACCAACCGGGCCAGGCGTTGCCAGTTGCGCGAGGCCGCCAATTGACTGGCGTGCTCAAGCTCCAGCAAGGCCGGTTGCAAGCCCAGGTTTCTCAACGCTATACGCCATGCGACTTCCGCAGTGACGGCTGCGATATCCAGCCAGCCATCCGTGTGCTCCAGCGACACCCAGCCATCGCGAAACCAGGGCGTTGCCTCGGTCCATAAGCCCTGCCAGTACAGATGCTGTGCCTTGAGGCAGCCCACTAGCGCTCGTACAGAACTTTCGCTGCCGAACTCCCTGTCGGCCATTGCCAACGTTTCATCGACCGTCCTGGCTGACACACGCACATCGCCCGCGATGGCCAGCACCTGTGCTTCATGCACCCTGCAATAGTGTTCGCCGCGCAAGCTGGCGACCAGGCGCATCTTCAGGTGCGCCGCGCGGATGGTCTCCAAAGCCTGCGGCAACTGCCCCTCCACTAACGCTTGCAGTGCATGCACACACGCGAGCGTAGCCTGTGCCAGCGAGCCGTCGCTTACGATGTCTGTGCAGGGATGGCGCTCAAATTGATCCACGTAGGCGTTGGCCAGTGTCTGGATTACGTGAAAGTCGCGTGCCAGGCGCGGAGCGTCCTTGATCCGACGTCGGGCTTCATCAAGCCATTGAGCAGCGAGGGCGTAGTCGCCGAGTTTGGCGTGCAAGTAGGCCTGGAGCAGGAGCAGATCGGGTTCTGTCCTGCGGGTATGTTCTTCGAACAAGTGCAGCAGGCTTTGGGCGTAGCGAATGCCGTGGTACAGCACCACCTCCCAGCCCCCTGCACGCACCAGCAAGTCGACCGCCAGCCGTGTGTCGCATGCGCCCAATGCGTGGGCGATTGCCGCTGCCCAGTGTCGTTCTTCAGCGAACCATTGCGCCGCCGCGTAATGGATAGTGCGCGCCGCCTCGGCATCGATGCTTTGCTTGAGAAAGTCCCGCAGCAGGCGATGGTGACGAAACCACTGGCGCTTGGCGTCCAGTGGCACGAGGAGGGCGTCCAGATGGGCCATCTGCATCAATAACCGTGCGCTGTCACTGCGCCCGCGCACAGCGTTGGCCAGTTCGGCATTGAAGCGTTCCAGCAGTGCCATGTCACGCAGGAGGTCCTGACATTCAGGCGACAGTCGTTGGACTACTTGCCCTGTCAGGTAGTCGGTCATGTCGGTAATGCGCCCGCTAAAATCCGCCAGGCCATACATGGATGTATCACCCTCGGCGCGCCACAGACGGGCCAGTTGCACAGCCACCGGCCACCCTTCGGTTATTTCATGAACATGTTGAAGTTCGCGAGGCGCAACCTCGGCCCCCAGGATTTCGCCGGTCTCGGCCATTGTCAGTTTCAGTGCCTGGGCGGACACCTCATGCACCCAGCCATGGGCCTTCCACTGTGCCAAGGGCCAATCCGGACGTATCCGCGCGGACACTACCCATTCCAGCCAAGGCGCGGCCTGTTCGAGCAGGGCCTGCACAAGGGGGTCAAGATCACGATTTGCAGCGGCGTGATAGTCATCGACAAACAATGTGATCTGGCGGTTCGCCCTGGCCAGTGCGTGAAGCAGGGCGGTCAGCGTGCGCTTGGGCTGTGCATCCAGTGATTGGTTGTGCGCCAGGCGTGGCAAGTGACCCAGATCGAACCCGGCGCGGTCCAGGGTAAGGATCAAATAAGACAGGAAACGATTAGGGTCCGCGTCAGCTTCGTCCAATGACAACCAGGCTACGGATGCCGGTGGAGTGCTCGCCAGCAACGCTTGTCGCCATTGCATCAAGAGTGTCGTCTTGCCGTATCCGGCCGGTGCGACCACCAACACCAACGTGCCTTTGGTGCGCATACGCAAAGTGTCGAGTAAGGCTGTGCGTGGCAAGGTTGTCAGTAACGTCAGGGGCGGCGTCAGTTTGCCCACCCAGCACCAGGCGCTGATCGAGTCGTTAGAGGACGGGGTTTTCACGGCGTTGTTCTCGTGGAGAGGGGCCCGCCTATGGTTTTATCAGCAACGTTTCCAGCGCACGGGTTGAATTATTGCTTGATGTTTAAACGTGCCGTTTAGGGGGCCAACGCCAGAGCGCGTGTGACCTTCATCCGCCCGCTAAGCCTTGTTTTTAAGCTGCGGCGGAGGCTTCAACGGCTCTTTGTAGGGATTCTCCTGGTTTTTCGTAAGTTGCTGCCGTATCAAAATCGCCCGAGGCGATAGGGCGCAATAAAGGATGTGTCGCGCTGTTCCACATCAGCTGCTGCCAACCGCCCAACCAGCTCTGCCGTCACCGCCGCCTGAGTCAACCCCAAATGCTGATGACCGAACGCAAGCAACACCTTGCCATCGCACACCCGATCAATGATCGGCAATGAGTCGGGCAGCGACGGCCGGAAACCCATCCATGGCGTGGCTTCGTCAGCATTCAACGGCTGGCGGAACAGCCCGTTGGCCAAGCGATGCAACTGCCACGCCCGCTGCATGTTCGCCGGGCGTTGCAGGCCGGCGAATTCGACGGTGCCGGCCAGGCGCAGGCCGCCGGGCATGGGGGTCATGATGAATTTGCGCTCCAGCGAGGTGACGGCGAAGGGCAGGCGCGCGTGTTCGTGGGGCAGCATCAGGTGATAGCCGCGCTCGGTGTCCAGCGGCACGCGTTTGCCGGTGAGTGCGGCGGTCAGCGCCGCCGAGTGGGCGCCGCAGGCGATCAGGACCTGGCGCGCCGTGACTGCGCCTTGGTCGGTCAGCAGTGACACGCCGCTGCCGTCCACGCGGGCGTCCAGCACGCGCTGCTGCAGGAAGTCCACGCCCAGGGCCTTGGCCGCGTCTACCAGGGCGCCAACCACCGTGTACGGGTCGAGAAAATGCCCCGTAGCGGGGAAAAACAAGCCGCCCTGTATGGCCTCGCTCAACTGCGGCGCCGCCGCGTGCACCGCTTCAGCCGACCAGAACGCCACCGGCACGCCTTGCGCCATCATGCGTTGCTGCAAGGCATCCAGCGCTGCGCGGGATTCGGCGCGCTCATACACCAGCAGCGAACCGTCTTCGCGTAATAACTGAGGTTGCCCGATGGACTGCAACAAGCGCTGCCACGCGCCGAGGCTGGCTTCGTTCAATGCACGAATGCCGGCAACGCTGCGCTGGTAGGGGGCCGGTCGCAGGTTCAGCAGCAAGCGGATAAACCAGGGCAGGCCGCGGGGCAGGTAGGTCCAGTCCAGGCGCAGCGGGCCCGTGGGGTCCAGCAGCATGGCCGGCAAGCGCTTGAGGATCGACAGGTCGGCGATGGGAAACACCTGCTCGGTCGCCAGGTGCCCGGCATTGCCATAGGAGGCGCCCAGGCCGGGCGCCTGCGCGTCGATCACCCGCACCTGGCGCCCTTGTCGCGCCAGTTGCACGGCACAGGCGAGGCCGATGATGCCGGCGCCGACCACGACGATATCCGCTGAGTTGGGCTTGGCCATCGTCTACGCCTCTCTCTGGCCGTCGAGCAAGCGGCGCAACCGCAACGGGTTGCCCTGCTGCAGCGCGGTGGGTAGCAAGGCGTCCGGGAAGTCCTGGTAGCACACTGGGCGCAGGAACCGCAGGATCGCCGCCGTACCCACCGAGGTGCTGCGCGCATCCGAGGTGGCCGGAAACGGCCCGCCATGCACCATGGCGTCGCACACTTCCACGCCTGTCGGCCAGCCGTTGACCAGCAGGCGACCGGCCTTGCGCTCCAGCACCGGCAGCAACGCCTGTGCCTGTGGCAGGTCAGGTTCATCCAGATGCAGGGTGGCGGTGAGTTGGCCTTCCAGGCGTTCAGATACCTGGCGCACCTGCTCGGCATTGCGGCATTCCACCACAAGTGAGGCCGCGCCGAAGACTTCGGCTTGCAAGTGTGGATTGCTCAGGAAGGCCTCGGCCTGGGTCACGAACAACTGGGCCTGGCCCTGGTTCGGTCCGCTCGCCGCTAAGCCCTGTGCGGCGCTTCGCGCATGCTGGGTCAGACTGGCTACGCCACGTTCGTAGGCGTGGAAGATACCGGGGGTGAGCATGGTCTGCGCCGGGCAGCGCTGGAGCGCATCGCTGGCGCTGTGGATGAAGCGCTCCAGGGCGGCGCCCTGCACGGCGATCACCAGGCCTGGGTTGGTGCAGAACTGGCCGGCGCCCTGGGTCAGTGAGGCGACAAACGCTTCGGCCAGCACCGTGCCCCGGGCTTGCAGCGCGGCTGGAAACAGGTACACCGGGTTGATCGAACTCATTTCCGCATACACCGGGATCGGCTCGGGGCGTGCCTGGGCCGCCCGGCACAACGCGATGCCGCCGCTGCGCGAACCGGTAAAGCCCACCGCCTTGATACGCGGGTCGGTCACCAGCGCGGTACCCACCTCATGCCCGGCGTCGTAGAGCAACGAAAACACCCCGTGTGGCAAGCCGCAGTGTTGCACCGCCTGGGCGATGGCGCGGCCCACCAGCTCACTGGTGCCGGGGTGGGCCGGGTGAGCCTTGACGATCACCGGGCAACCGGCAGCGAGTGCCGATGCGGTATCGCCGCCAGCCACCGAGAAAGCCAGGGGAAAGTTGCTGGCGCCAAACACCGCCACCGGGCCCAGGGGAATGTGGCGTTGGCGCAGGTCTGCGCGGGGCAAGGGCTGGCGCTCGGGTTGCGCGGGGTCCACCCGCACGTCCAGCCATTCACCCAGGCGCACGGTGCGGGCAAAGGTGCGCAACTGCCCGCAGGTGCGGCCGCGTTCGCCCAGGATTCGGGCACGGGGCAGGCCGGTTTCGGCGATGGTGCGGTCGATCAGCGCATCGCCAAGGGCTTCGATGTTGTCGGCGATGGTCTCGAGAAATGTGGCACGGGCGGCCACGGAAGTTTCGCGGTAAGCGTCAGCAGCGGACCACGCCAGCGCGCAAGCCTGTTCGACATGCTGGCTGTCGCCACCGGCATAGGCGGGCTCCAGGGGCGTGTCGGTGGCGGGGTTAACGGCCCGGATCGCTTCGCGCGTGCCGCAAAGGGATTGCTGACCGATCAGCATATTGCCCGTCAGAGTCATGGGATCATCCTGGAAAACACAAAGAGTAAGTAGGCGCGAGACATTTGTGGCGAGCAAGCTTGCTTGCGCTGGGGTGCGCAGCGCCCCCCAATAAAGGCCGGAGGCTGCTATGCAGCCAGCGGGAGCAAGCTCCCTCGCCACAAGGATCAATCGACGTTCTGCTCAGCCGACCAGTTGGCGTACCACTGGCGGAACAGCGCGTACTGCTGCTCGGCATAGCGGCGCTGCGCGTCGCTGAGCACGTCGGTTTCGTTGAAGTGCAGGGCATAACCCTGGTCACCGTTGAGGACCATCAAGTGCTTGTAATACAGCACCAGGTCGCAGCCTTCATCGAAAGACGACAGCACCGCCAGCGCCGCTTCCAGCTCCCGCGCCTGGCGACGCGCCTTGGCATCGCCCTTGGCGGCCTTTTTGCTCAATGCCACCAGTTGCAGCACTTCCCGTGGCAATGCGTTGCCGATGCCGGTGATCGCGCCGGTGGCGTTGCAATTGACGAAGCCGTGCACTACCTGGGTATCGACGCCCACCATCAGGGTCACGTCATCGTCCTGGGAGGTGATGTTTTCCGCTGCATAGCGCAGGTCGGCAGCGCCGCCGAATTCCTTGAAACCGATCAAGTTCGGGTGCTCGCGGCGCAGTTCGAAGAACAGCTCGGCGCGGGTGGCGAAACCGTAATACGGGCTGTTGTAGATCACCGCTGGCAGCTTCGGCGCCGCGTTGAGGATCGCCGCGAAGTGAGCCTTTTGTGCGGTGGCGGAGGCGCCACGGGACAGCACGCGCGGAATCACCATCAAGCCCTGCGCGCCGACCTTGGCGGCATGCGCGGCGTGGGCCACGGCCTCACGGCTGTTGACCGCGCCGGTGCCCACGATCGTTGGTACGCCGGCGGCCACCAGGCGCGCCACGCCTTCCTGGCGCTCGGCTTCGGTGAGCAGCGGCCAGTCGCCCATGGAGCCGCAATACACCACGGCGCTCATGCCGATATCGACCAGCTCGCGACCCTTGGCCACCAGGGCATCGAAGTCGGGTGTGCGCGCCGGGGTGCATGGCGTCATCAGGGCGGGCATGCAGCCGGTGAAGATGTTGTCGCTCATGGTGCTGACTCCTTGGTACTCGAGTAGGAAGAGGGGCTCAGATGCCCCAGGCAAAAGGGTCTTGCTCGTCGATCAGCAAGGTGCTGTCGGCGGTCATGTGGGCGCGGCCGGTGATGAACGGGCGTATGCGTTCGCCGTCCCATTCATAGCGGGCCTGGAACTGGCTGCCGGTGATGCTGGCCTGAACCCACGGCTCGCCGGGGCCGAGTGTGCCGTCGGCGGCCAGGCAGGCGAGCTTGGCGCTGGTGCCGGTGCCGCAAGGGGAACGGTCATAGGCCTTGCCGGGGCACATCACAAAGTTGCGGCTGTCGGCATGGGCGTCATCGGCGAACAGTTCGATGTGGTCGATCAGCGCGCCGTCTGCGCCATGGATACCCTGGGCCTCAAGGGCCTTGAGCATGGCCCAGGTGTAGTCGGTGAGGGCGTCGACGTTGCTCATCTGCAACGCCTGGCCGTGGTCGGACACCAGGAAGAACCAGTTGCCGCCCCAGGCAATATCCCCTACCACCGCGCCATGGCCGGGCACGTCCACCGCGACGTGCCGGCGATAGCGATAGGCGGGCACGTTGCGCAGGGTCACTGTGCCGTCGTCGTGCAGCGTGGCCGCCACCGGGCCAACCGGGGTGTCGAGGGTGTGTACGCCCGGCTCGATCAGCCCCAGGTAGTGCAGCGAGGCAACCAGGCCGATGGTGCCGTGGCCGCACATGCCGAGGTAGCCGGCGTTGTTGAAAAAGATCACGCCGCAGGTGGCGCCTGGGGTGACCGGCGCGCAATACAGTGCGCCCACCAACACATCGTTGCCGCGCGGTTCCAGCAGACAGGCGCGGCGCCATTGGTCGTGGTGGCTGCGCAGGTCGTCGAGTTGCTCGGCGACGGTGGCACCCGCCAGCGCCGGGAAGCCGTTCATGATCAGGCGCGTAGGTTCGCCGCCGGTGTGGGAGTCGATGACGTGCAGGCGTTTCATGCAAGGCTCCATCAGTGAGTGGCTGCAGAGAGGGGTGGGCTGTAGCGATCGTCATTGACGGCTTCGCTTTCATCGTCTTCGCTTTCCAGGCGCACCAGGTGGGCCGGTACGCCGGTGGCAGCGCCCCAGTAGTAAATGCCCAGGGCGCAGACCGCCACGACGACGGTGTCGAACGGATGGCTGATAAGGCCGATGCCGCCGAAACTGCCGAGCTTGGAGAGCAGGATAGTCACCGCATAGAAACCGATCAGCCAGGCCGACGAGCGCACCTGTTGCTTGAGGTTCAGGTGCGCGGTGGGCACCCAGCGTGCGCACAGCAGGTACACCACGAACATCAGGATCTGCAGGCCGAGCAACCACGACACCGTGCTCCAGCCCGACCAGTACACAATCAGCGCGGCGATGATGAACGACAGCGGGCCCAGTAGCGCCATGCCCTTGACCCGGAACGGCCGCGCCAACTGCGGTGCATTGCGGCGCAGCGCGGCAACGGTGACCGGGGCTACGGCGTAACTCAGGATCAGCGCGGCGGAGACCACGTTGATCAGCGCCTCCCAGGACGGGAAGGGCAGGGTCCAGAACACCGACAGGCCGAAGGTCAGCCACAGGGCCGGGCGCGGGATGCCGGATTTTTCATCGATGCGAGTGAAAATCTTGAAAAACGTGCCGGTCTGCGCCCAGCCATACACCACACGCGGGGTGGCGTTCATGTAGATATTGCCGCAGCCGCTGGGGGAGATCACCGCATCGGCCACCACCAGGTAGGCCAGCCAGCCTACGCCGAGTGCCAGGGCGATATCGCGGTAGGGCAGCGCCAATTCCTTGCTGATCCCGGCCCAGCCGTTGGCAAGCATCTCGGTGGGCACGCCACCCAGGAACGCGGTTTGCAGCAGCACGTAGATCGCCGTCGACAGCAGTACCGAAAGGATCAATGCAATCGGAATCGTACGTTGCGGGTTCTTCACTTCACTGGCCACCGAAATGATCGGCGTCAGCCCCAGGTAGGCGAAGATCACCCCGCCGGCCGACACCGCCATCTCGATGCCCGACAGCCCGAACGGCGCAAAGCCCTGCACCTGGAAATTCGCCGGCTTGAAAAACGTGAACAACACGCCGATCACCAGCAGCGGCACGATGAACTTGAACACGCTCACCAGGTTATTGGCGATGGCGAAGGTCTTCACGCTGCGGTAGTTGAGGAGGAAGAACAGGCACAGTAAGGCGAATTGCACCAGCCAGCCCAGGGTGGTGGGGTCGCTGGAGCCGGCCTTGGTCAGCTCGGGAAACCACGCCCCAGCGTATTGGCGCGAGGCGACCACCTCGATCGCCACCAGGCTGGAAAACGCGATCAGCGTGATAAACCCCATCAGGTAACCCAACAGCGGGCCATGGGAATACACCGGGTAACGCACCACGCCACCGGCACGGGGCAGGGCGGCGCCGAGTTCGCAGTACACAATGCCCAGCAGCAGCACGGCGAAGCCACCGATAAGCCAGGAGATAATCCCGGCGGGACCGGCGATTGCAGACACATGACTGGCGGCGAATAACCAACCCGAACCGAAGATGGCACCCAACCCGATAAAGGTGAGGTCCATCAATGACAGCTGTTTCTTGAACTTGCCTTGGCCTGACATAGCGGCGCCTTCTTGTGAGTTATTGGATAGGCATGCAGGGGCCCTATCGTGAGCCCGATAAACCCACGGCGATTGATGTTTTTTGTGGGGATGGATGACGAATTCAGCACAATCGCCGGCGCTCGACAGCGTCCCGGGCATGGGGCACTCTGCTCGGCGTCGGGGTCAGAAACGGGCGATGAATGTCATGGTGCAGAACATGCTTGCGAGTCTCTTGCAGGGCAGCCGCCCCCACAGCATCGAGCAACTGCTGACGGGCGCCGCGCAGCTGTTGCCGTTACTGGACGTGATCCCCAACGCGGCGATTTTCATCAAGGACATCGACGCCCGCTACGTACTCGCCAACCGCACCCTGGTGCAGCGCTGCGGCCTGCGGCACCTGCAACCGCTGCTGGGCAAGACCAGCGCCGAAGTGTTCCCCGCGCAACTGGGGCCGGGCTATACCGAGCAGGACCGACGGGTGCTGCAACAGGGTTTCGTCCTGCAAGATCAGCTTGAGCTGCACCTGTACGGCAGCCGCGAACCCGGCTGGTGCCTCACGCACAAATGGCCGCTGTACAGCGATAGCGGCACGATCATCGGCCTGGCCGGCATCTCGGTCGACCTGCAATCGGCCAGCGAAACCCACCCGGCCTACCAGCGCCTGGCGGCAGTGGACGCGCATATCCGCGCGCACTTCAACCGCCGTGTCACCCTCGGCGAGCTGACGCGCATTGCGGGCATCTCCGTGGCGCAGCTGGAGCGCTACTGCAAGCGCGTGTTCCACCTCACGCCCCGGCAGATGATCCAGAAGGTGCGGCTCGAACATGCCCACCGATTGCTGCATACCGCGCTGCCGATCACCGACGTGGCGTTGCAGTGCGGGTACACCGACCACAGCGCGTTTACCCGGCAGTTCAAGGCCTCGACGGGGTTCACGCCGAGGCAGTACCGACAGGCGACGCAAGACTTGATTTAGCTGCTATCCACTGTGGGAGGGGGCAAGCCCTAATGACGATCGTTCCCACGCTCCCGCGTGGGAATGCAGCCCGTGACGCTCTGCGTCACCTATGCGCAGTCGCTCCCAGGTGCAGCGGTCGGCGGGACGCGGAGCGTCCCAGGAGGCATTCCCACGCAGAGCGTGGGGACGATCAGCAAGCCTCCTCCCACAGTTGAATCTGCATCTCAATGCAACGAATCGACCCGCGCGTCGCTCCTATGCGTACGAGTAACCTTTCACGACCACAGGTATCAAGCTTATGACGGCGGCGGACAACGATCATGTGAATTGGCTGGTGCAAGGCTCCATGCTGCACGCGGCGCGCCAGCGGGCCAAACTCTATTCGGGGCAGGGGCGGATGTGGCAGCAGCCCTTTGCGCAAACCCGGCCGCGTGACGCGTCGGCCCTGTCATCGGTGTGGTTCACGGCGTATCCGGCATCGATCGTGACCCGCGAAGACGGCACGGTGCTGGAAGCGCTGGGCGACGAAACCCTGTGGCATGTGCTGTCGAAGATCGGCATCCAGGGCATTCACAACGGGCCGTTGAAGAAATCCGGCGGCTTGTCCGGTACCGAACATACGCCGACCATCGACGGCAATTTCGACCGCATCAGCTTCGAAATCGACCCGCAGCTGGGCACCGAGGCGCAGTTGCAGGCGCTGACACGCATGGCCGCCGCGCACAACGCGGTGATCATCGACGACGTGATCCCTTCGCATACCGGCAAAGGCGCGGATTTTCGCCTGGCGGAAATGGCTTATGAAGACTACCCCGGCCTGTATCACATGGTCGAAATCCGCGAAGAAGACTGGCCGTTGCTGCCGGATGTCGTCGAGGGCCGCGACGCGCAGAACCTGAGCCCACCGCAGGTGGATGCGCTGCGCGACAAGCACTACATCGTCGGCCAATTGCAGCGGGTGATTTTCTTCGAGCCCGGCGTCAAGGAAACCGACTGGAGCGCCACGCCGGTGGTGGTGGGCGTCGACGGCAAGCCGCGCCGCTGGGTGTACCTGCATTACTTCAAGGAAGGGCAGCCGTCGCTGAACTGGCTCGATCCCTCCTTCGCCGCCCAGCAGATGATCATCGGCGACGCGCTGCACGCTATCGACGTGATGGGCGCGAAAATCCTGCGCCTGGACGCCAACGGCTTCCTCGGCGTGGAGCGCAAGCTCGACGGCAGCGCCTGGTCGGAAAGCCATCCGCTGTCGATCACCGGCAACCAGTTACTCGGCGGGGCGATCCGCAAGGCCGGCGGTTTCAGTTTCCAGGAGCTCAACCTCACCGTGGACGACATCGCGTCCATGTCCCATGGCGGCGCCGACCTGTCCTATGACTTCATCACCCGGCCGGCCTACCAGCACGCGTTGCTGATGGGCGACACTGAATTCCTGCGCCTGATGCTGCGCCAGATGCACAGCCTCGGCATCGACCCTGGCTCGCTGATCCACGCGCTGCAAAACCACGATGAACTGACCCTGGAGCTGGTGCACTTCTGGACGTTGCATGCCCATGACAGCTTTATGTTCCAGGGCCAGACCTTCCCCGGCAACATCCTGCGCGAGCATATCCGCGAGCAGATGTACGAACGCCTGACCGGTGAACACGCGCCGTATAACCTCAAATTCGTCACCAACGGCGTGTCCTGCACCACCGCCAGCATCATTACCGCCGCTCTCGGCATTCGTGACCTGGAGGCCATCACCGCAGCCGATATTCAGCAGATTCGCCAGATCCATTTGCTGCTGGTGATGTACAACGCCATGCAGCCTGGGGTGTTTGCGCTATCGGGTTGGGACCTGGTGGGCGCGCTGCCGTTGGCCGCCGAAGAAGTCGCGCACCTGATGGCCGATGGTGACACGCGCTGGATTCATCGTGGCGCCTACGACCTGGTCGACCTCAACCCCGACGCCGAGCTGTCGGCCGGGCAGATGCCGCGTTCCAGAAGCCTGTATGGCAGCTTGAACAGCCAGTTGCAGGACCCGGACTCATTCGCCTCGCAACTGCAGAAAATCCTCGGCGTGCGCCGCGCCTACGACATCGCCGCCAGCCGCCAGATCCTGATCCCGGATGTGGAGCACCCAGGCCTGCTGATCATGGTTCACGAATTGCCGGCGGGTAAGGGCACGCAGATCACTGCGCTGAACTTCGGCGCCACGCCGATCACCGAATCCCTGCACCTGCCCAACATCGCACCGGGGCCGGTGGTGGACATCATCAATGAGCGGGTGGAAGGGGACCTGACGGAAGAGGGGACGTTCACGATTACGCTGGATGCGTATGAAGGGCTGGCGTTGCGCGTGGTGAGCAGTACGCCGATGTAAGGCTGACAGGCCGGGCTGAACGGCGCTTAACGTCGTTCAGCCCGGGCAGCGTCAGATGATCAACGGTGCTTGTTCTTGTGTTTATGCTTGTTGCCGTTGTGCTTGCGGCCGTCGGAGCGATGGCTGCTCTCGTCATCCGCCAGGTTGTTGCCCACCGCGCCACCGGCGGCGCCACCCAGGCCTGCGCCGATGGTCGAACCGGTACTGCCGCCCAGGTGGTTACCGATAACCGAACCCCCTGCAGCCCCGACCCCGCCGCCAAGCGCTGCTTCCGTGCGATTGCCTTTCTGCGCGCCTACCGCACCGCCGGCTGCGCCACCTACACCGGCGCCGATGGCCGCGCCGGTCGAACCACCGAGCTGCTGGCCCACCACATTGCCCAGCACTCCGCCGACACCACCGCCCAGGGCGGCAGTGCCATCCCCGGCGGCCATGGCGCCTTGGGAAATCAGGATGCCCAATGCGAGGGCAGGGAGAGTCATTTTCATTTTTTTATACCTCAAGGGCTGTCTCAGGCGCTCACGGGTTAAAGCACGCCTGGGCTTAAGATTAGAGCACAAGCGGTGACGTCGCAGTTCTCGCGATAGAGGTATCCACCAGATAAAAATTTTTTTCAGCCCCCTTGAATTCTTTCTGCGCGTCCATAAATTTTTGATCACGCGATGCCGAAGACGGGTCGCGTACTAAATCACTTGGAGAAACTCAGGAGATTTTAAAATGGCTACTACCCTTTCGTTGGCCCCACTGTTCCGTCAATCGGTGGGCTTTGACCGCTTCAATGACCTGTTCGAGTCGGCGCTGCGCAGCGAGGCTCCGAATTCCTATCCACCTCATAACGTGGAAAAGCACGGTGATGACGCCTACCGGATTGTCATCGCAGTGGCTGGCCTGACCGAGGAGGATCTGGATATCCAGGTCGAACGAGGCGTTCTGACGGTTTCCGGCGGAAAACGCGAAACCGACGAGAAGGTCGCTTACCTGCACCAGGGCATCGCCCAACGTGCGTTCCGGCTGTCGTTCCGCCTGGCGGACCACATCGAAGTGCGTGGCGCATCCCTGAACAACGGCTTGCTGAGCATCGACCTGCTGCGCGAGGTGCCTGAAGAGGCCAAACCCAAACGCATCACGATTGGTAGCGAGGCAAAGCCTGAGTTGCGTCAGGTGAGTTTGCAGTAACGCAATCGGCGGTAAGAAGGCCCTCTACGGAGCGCCTTTTTTGTTTGAATCGCGCAGGGCTGCCCAGCGAAACAAATTTCTACATTTAATTGACGCCATCAAAATGCCACTTTAAGATCCGCGCCCGTTGGTGGCATTGAGCCACATAGAAGGATCTAGACATGTGGCGTTTGATACGTCTGGGCGGCCTGTCCGTTATCGTTTGCTTGAGCACCACCGGGTGGGTGCAAGCCGCCACGGCGCAGAACACGCCGGGCATCACCGACCTGATTCGCGACCGCCAAGACCGTTTGCTCGAACAGCAGCAACGGCGCATCGACGAACTCAAAGACCTGCCGGGCAAGTCCGTTGCGACAGCAGCACCGGCCACCCCCGTCGACACCCGCTGCTTCCCGATCAGAACCCTCGAACTGGGCGGCGCCGATGCGCTGACCGAGGCTGAGCGCACGCGTCTGATCAAACCCTACATCGGCCAATGCCTCGGTGTGCCGCAGCTCAACGAAGTGTTGAAGGTCATCACCGACCGGTACCTCGCCAAAGGCCTGGTCACCAGTCGCGCCTACCTGCTGCAGCAGGACCTTTCCCAGGGCACTCTCAGGATTCAGGTTGTCGAAGGCGAGCTTGAGAGCCTGAAGGGCGCCGAGGGCAGCGGCATCACCGAGCGTCAACCTGCGGTAGGCCACAGGTAGCACCCAGTTTGTACAGAAACGGGTGGACCATTGGTGATTGTGGGAGTGTTTTTAGCTTCTCACACTCACTTTCCAGCGAGGCTTTTCCGAGCCCACTGTTCCGCAGTGGTAACCTGAATCGACTGCTGCTCATTGAACGTGCCAGCTTTAGGCCACGCCACCCCTCTGCCTTGTGCGAACACTGCGCGGTATTTTTTGATGTGGTGAGTGGGGTCTTTCTCCAGTTCCTGGATTAGATACGGAACAGTCCACACGTTGCGTGTGAAAGGACGTCCCAGCACACGCTCAAGGATGCTTGCAACCTGCCCATAGGTCACGGTGTCGCCAGCTAGGTAGACGATTTGATTGCGCAAGCGTGGTTGGAAGAAAACAATCTCTGCGGTCAGTATGCCGATGTCATCGGGCGTAGTGAGCGTCACGCTGTTTTCGAGGCTGCCCAGGGCGTTTACGGTGTCGTTTTCGAAGTCGACTACCTCAAAGACAGGCTCGAAGAGGAAGCTGGTGAACATACCCGTCGAGATGATGCCCCATTCAGTTTTGTCTTGGGCGCGAAGCAGCTCGCGTACGTCCAGCTGAGCGTCGAACAGGTCTTGAGGGCTGCCTCGGCCAATCACCTCGAAATCGACGCCAAACTGCCAGGGGAAGTAGCGCTTCACGCCGGACTTGAGTGCTGCGCTAGCCAATTTCATCGGCGTTTCTCGGCCCGCGACCATGCCTGCGCAGCCTATCAGCGTGTCGAAGCGTGCGAACACTTCAGCAAGCTGCTCGATTGAATCCTTCACCAGGTCCGCAGCGACCATTTGGACGCCCAGGCGACGAAGCTCATCGATTTCCCGCTTTTTCTCCGGCGCCTGAGTGTGGATGGTCGACTCCCTCAGCAGGACGCTGACGGTGGAACCAGGCGCGCGCGATGCCATCCGCGCGAGGTTGCGCAACACTGGAAGGCCAAGTTCACCGGCGCCTAGAACGAGAATAGATTGGGGGGCTAGCGGGGTCACTTCGGTCATGATGTCTCCTGAGACTGTTGCCTGTACGATGAGCAAATGCTTGCACGATTCGGCAGCGCTTATAAGAAGGCACACGTGTGATACCAGGGAAAGAAATGACCGATCAGGAGGCGCTGAGGCAGGCCGAGGCTATCTGCCGGACGCTTCGAGAAGAGGATGATGGCGTCAGGCGGGAAGTCCTCGCTCACGCGGGCAGCCGCTGGTCATTGGGCATCCTGCATGCCTTGGGTGTATACGGTAAGTTGCGCCACGCTGAGATAAAAAGGCAGATGGTCGGCGTGACTCAGCGGATGTTGACGAAGACGCTACGTTCCCTTGAGCGCGATGGTCTGTTGCTTCGACGGGAATACGCTGAAATTCCGCCCCGCGTCGAGTACGAGTTGACGCCGTTGGGCATGGGGCTGTTGGTCCGGATGTCGCCTATTTGGACCTGGGTAGTCGAAAACGTCGACGACTTCCGCGAGGCGCGGCGCACTTACGACAGTCAGGACGGTAAAAAACCTTCATGGCAAATCCCCACGCCGATTCCGGCCGATTCAAACATGCCTGAGTAATTGAATGAGTAGTTTGGAGATGTTCAGGTTGACATTCGATTTGACCGAAGAGGGCACGCTCCTCCGAGAGGATCAACTGTATGGCATTTACCACCCTGATACTGGATGCCCCCGGCCCGCCGCTACTGTTTGAGGAAGTCGATCGCTTTCTTGAGCTGGGCCTGGCCGTCACCCTCAACCTGCACTATTTCGCGGACAAAGACCGCATCCGGCAGCACTACAACACGCGCATTCAATACGCCGAGATCAACTGCCATGACGAGCCTGCGTTTATTGCTGCCGTGAGTCGGGCCGGGGGTTACGACGTGTTCAAGACGCGCCTGAACATCCCTTTCGGCGCCAGTCTGATCCGCGCCGCCACCTCGCCTGAGCTGGCCACACCACTGCGCGCCATCGCCCAGGCCGGTACGGGAGTCAATCACATTGATCGGCTTGAGTGCGAGCAGTGCGGCGTGGCGATACTCAACACGCCGGGCTCCAACGCGGCCGCCGTTGCCGAATACGTCGTGGCCCAGACGCTGTTTCTGTCTCGCGAGCTGGATTACTACAACGGCGAAACGCACAACGCTCACTGGGCAAAAGGCACCTTGGCACCCACCCCCGAATACGCCGAACTTACGCTTGGGCTGGTGGGCACCGGCAGCATTGCCCGGCAGGTGGCGCGCAAGGCTGCGGCGCTGGGGATCAAGGTGATCGCCACCGGGTCCGAGCGTTTTACCGAAGCGGTGGCGCGCAGTCTTGAGCTTGATCGACGGGCAGGCCTTGCGCAGTTACTGGCCGAGGCGGACATCGTCTCGATCCACGTACCGCTCACCACGTTGACCCGAGGCTTGTTCGGCACTGCCGAGTTCCGGCAGATGCGCCAAGGTTCAATCCTCATCAATACCGCTCGCGGCGGAATCGTCGACGAACATCAGTTGGCGGCCTTCATGAGTCAGTTTCCCAGGCATATCAAGGCGGTCGCCATCGATACCTTTGCCCTGGAAAAAGACCGGTTCGACTCGCCCTTGATCGGTATTCCCAACGCGCAACTGACGCCGCATATCGCCGGCAATACCACCACGGCAATCAGAATGGCATCACGCCAGATCGTCGAGGAGATCCACGCATTCAGTGCTGCAAACACGGGTTAACCGACAGGCCACAAGGAAGGCCACATCATGCAAAGGCCAACGACTGGAGCCGCAACAGGTGCGGCTTCAGTTGATGCTGCAGATGGGCGTCACCACTCTCACTTGCCGAGCTTTTTACGCACGTCCTCAACCATTGGACCAACAGCTTTCACTGCCTCCTTGAGCTGTTGCTCGGTCACACCAAATTCTTTCGTCCAATGTTTCAACTCCCAAGCTTCGGAGGTGTTCACTCGAGCACGGTCTTGCGGGCCACGGTTTTTCAGATCGTCAGACATGTTCAGCTCCATGCGGTTGGCCTGGAAATGTCCAGGCGTCGCCTGATAGAGCCTTGGGATGCGTGCGTAGTTCGGTTGATTTTTGGTAGGAGTCAATTGATCGGCAGAACGCCGGAGAAGGGTAATTGCGCAGCAGAAAAGATAAGGGCCTGCCCAGGTTTCCCCGGCAAGCCCTTGATATCTATGGTGCCCGAACCCGGAATTGAACCGGGACGCCCTTACGAGCGGGGTTTTTAAGTCCGCAATGTAATCGTTTAAAACAATGACATAGCGTCAATTCTGCACCGCTATGCGTTCTCTTAATACCCCTTGCAGTTCTTTGTTTTCAAGGGGGAGAAAATGATTGCGGTGCAGAACTCACCTCGTCGGCGTGACCTTTTTGCCGATCCTTTTGCGAATGTAGTTCTCGGCCATGACCACGGTGGTGTGCCCGAGCTGATCACGAGCTTGCAAAATGTCACCGCTCGACTCTGCCTTGTCGGTACCTGCCTTAGCGCGCGAGTCGCGCATCTGATTTACTATTGGTCCGCCAACAATCAATGGAAGGAACCAGCCTATGAATTTCAACGAGTCGCTAAGAAGTGCCGCCCACAGTGGTGCTTTGTTAACTCAACGCTCCATCGCTTTCGCGCGATCTGAAATGAAGGCGTTTTTAGGGTGTGCTCTAGGCTGTTATCTTGGCTTCATCGTATTATTTCTCCTGAAAGCTGATCCGGAGACGGCGACCTTCGGTGATTTTCTCAATGTGATTCATTCCTCTTCGAAAATTGCTGCCTCCTTCTTAGCGGCGGCTCTTGCGGTTGCTCTAAGATGTCTATTTCCAAGGAAATGACGAAGGCTTCAGGATGGCTGTCGTCTACAGCCATAAATTCCGCCCCTCAGATGCAGACGTAGGCGAACCAGAGGGTGGCGATCTTGGGAAGCTGATCTACACCACGATCGCCATCACCGGTTTCGTTGTGTCGGTGAGTAGCCAGAATATCTTCTTCGGCCCGACCACCGCCGGTCCGACGCTACACGTATCCCTGGCTTTGGCCGGTGCCCGGCACATCTTCATGGTCACGTACTGGCAGCGGGTGAAGGTCTGGCTATGTCGGACGCTGAGCTGCGAGCACTGCCTGCATTGTGACAAGGCGCATGATGGTGTCGAGCGGCGGACCAAATAATACAAGCGCCTACCATGCCCCTGGAAACCACTGGCGGGCGAGGCTTACCGTCACGCGCAGTGCATGCTGACTTTGATCGCACTCCAACTGCTGATCTTCGGGCGTCGCTGGTTTGCGCCACCTAAGATCTGCCGCTAAGCCTTTGACGAAAGTTCGCTCAAATTCGGGGTTAGCTTCTTTGGTAAGGCGCATCGCTTTCGCATAGTCCGCTTCAAGGCCATCAGGCAGCGATTCACAAGCCAGCTTGGCCTGTTTATACCTAACGGCGTACATGTAGCCGTCAGTAGGGGCTTCGTCGTAGCTGTAGCGGGATGGCTCCGATGCCAGTGCGGGGCCAGCGAGAAGTAACGCGATGAGATACAAGCGTCCGTGCATGGTGTTGAAGTCTCATAAAATCAAATTCAGCGGAGTAGACCCGGCTCATCCGCGCCACGTTTTCGAATGCGCTAAATCGTGGCGCGAGATTGGGTGTCATGCTCGGCTATGGAAATGTGATATCAGCCCTGATCAAAGGAAGATTGCTTGCATCGTAGGAGCAATGATAAGAGCGCCCTTCATCGGTGTCTTTTTTCGGGATTTCTTCGCACTTGAATGAAGCAGTGACGCCGTATTTTGTAGCTCTGAACCCTTTGACCGCTTCCTCAGGGGTAAGCACCGTAACGAGCTCACGATTGAAGCTCAGGGTGATATCTGGGCCGCCGAAGACTTCATATTTCTGCGATCGGATACATAGGCTGGCTCCAATCAATTTGCCATTCAGAGTATTTGTGCCACTCGTACACGCTTTCGGTGAAATGAAGTTGCCAACGCTCATTTTGGTAGTCGGTACTTCAGTTTTAGGCTCCGGCGGGGTGTATGGCCCACTCTGACAGGCTGCAATAAGAGTCGTCGCAGATATTAGCGCTGCAGCGGTGAGCATTGACTTCATTAGGTCAGTATCCTTTGACTGGTGTAGTGCCAGGCAGTCTGGTCACGTTTTTACGGATCGGAATGTTAGATCATGCTGGCGCGCAGCTTGTAGATCAACAAATTCATGGTGGCCTGAATGACCGTCAAATTGCTGGAGTTCAAGCGGGAAGACTGTCGCGACGCTGCCAAGACCCGGCGCAAGATCGCCGACGACCTCGATGCGGGTGAGCATCCCGAATGCACCGTGGGTGCGCTGACCATGATCGGCGCCAAGGGAGAGGTGACGGTGTTCGGCCCCGGCCCAAGTCCGACGATCTGCAGTGTCTCAGCGTGATGCGCCTGGGCGAGCAGAAGCTGAATGATGTGCTGCTGGAAAATTCAGAAGGGTAAAATGCTGACCCAACTCGTCGCCCGCCTCAAGCCTTCGCTCTTTTCAATGTAAGGGCGAGCATGGAGCTCGAGACTATTCCCGGCATAAGAAATATGTATGTGAGTTCGGGCAGATCGCGCGTCCAGTACGCGAGGACCATACCCCAAATCATCGCAATCACCGCTCCCGATGCCCGCAAGTGTGAGTTGCTTACAACGGGTGCCGCTGCCATTGAAAGTGCATAGATCTTCCATGCCGACCATATCGCGAATGCCGAGACGATTGCTGCGCCTATAAGTGCTAGCGCCCCAAGCGGAGGACTTTTGGCGACAAAAATGAGCGGAATAAAGAACGCCACTACGCCGACCGCGAAGAGGATGGTGATTGGTACAAGCCCGACAACCGCCGCAATTGTCAGTCCGATACGCAGCTTTATCAGGTTATCCATTTCCTACACCTTGAACTCTGTAGCGTTATCGGGCGACTTATAACCGGCAAGTCGCGACTATTACAAGCTCAAGGTGCCCCATGGATAGGCCATTCCCTCCGCCCTCAATACTTGAGCTGTCTGACCAAGCCGACTTCTGCATCCGCCTGACACCAGCCTCTGAGGTGCTCGGCATCAGTGTTCCTCCGTGGAGTGAACAAAGTAGCAGGCAAATTATGAATAGGGAGATAGGTCGGCGGGACGCCGAAGGAAGGGAATTGCGGAGCGGACTCTAAAGTTGCGCAGCAGAAAAGATAAGGGCCTGCCCAGGTTTCCCCGGCAAGCCCTTGATATCTATGGTGCCCGAACCCGGAATCGAACCGGGACGCCCTTACGAGCGGGGGATTTTAAGTCCCATGCGTCTACCAGTTTCGCCATTCGGGCGGTAGCGCGGTGCAGCAGGGTTGCGAATATATAGATCCAGCGGCTTCGGCGCAACCTCGATGCACGCTTTCCTGCACAAACAGTTATCCGAAAAAACCTGCCAGATCAGTGATCTACGCAGCCTTCCAGATTATTCCCATGGCATGGGCCCAACCCAGGAACAAGCTCTACAAATGACAGTCATAGCGATATGCCACCCCGGCAGTTCGTTAGGGAGTCAGTTGATGCGCAAGGTCCGTATGCATTCTTGGATGATGGCTGCAGGCATGGTTGGTTTTTTGAGCGCTGCGATAATCGCCCCGGCGCAGGCTGCGACTGCGGTGCAGTGGGGTGACCGCAGAGCGCGGTCGGAAGACCCGCTGACCGCTGCTACATTGGGGCCGGGTACCGCGTTAGTGTTGAATCCGTCGAGTATCAAAGTCGGGGATATTGAGGAGCTTAAAGAGGCGCGAAAACTTACCGCCAGCGAACTGAAAAGCCTCAAAAGTAAAGTAGAGGATCAGGACCGCGCCTTCGACGAATTCAAGCGCAAGGATGGCTCCAGCACCGGTAGCAATGAGAGTCAGCTTGCCAGCCTCAAGCGTGCATTGGACGAGCAGAAGAGCACTATCGATCGGCAGAAAAGCGAGATCGAGGGCTTAAAGCGCAGCCTGGATGATTTGAAGCGCAGTGTGGAGACGCTGAGCAGCAAGGTGAAATGATCAGTCGCGCTCAGTCAAACAACGCCAGTAGATCAGTATCGCCCACATCCACCCCGGCCTGGCTCAACAGCGTGGTCACTTGGCCACGATGATGTGTCTGGTGATTGAAAAAATGCGCTACCAAGCCGAAGAACACCTTCTCCGCCGCTGCCCCGTGCATGGTGTGGTAGCGCAAACGCAGGTCCAGGTCGGTTTCCCGCAGGCTGTCGGCCCAATTGAGGATCAATTGATCCAGCCAGGCACGCTGGGCCGAGAGTTCGCGTATGTCTGCGAACGCCAACTGCCTCAGGTCGACGGGTGTGGCGACGGTGCTCAGGGGTAGCAACGCGGAAAAGCCTGCAGGGTGCTCGGCAAAGCGCTTGAGCCAGACCGTGTCGCCCAGCACCAGGTGATTCAGGGTGCCGAGGATCGAGCCGAAAAACGCTTGTCGGTTCGCAACCAACGCCGCGTCTGTCAGCTTGCCGGCGGCTTCGTAGACCTTGCGATTCATCCATTGGTTGTGGCTGGCCATCAACCTGATGTGCTCAATGCGGTTCACCGATGCGTCCTCTCGAATGGCGGAGTGGCGCCATCATAAAGCTTGCCCGCCCGGCGGTCATGGTGTTCCATCAGCGGCGGACTAAGGTTGATTTAACGCCACTATGCGCCCTGGAGGGCGACACCATGAATACCAGCGATCTACTGGAACAACTGTTGCGCGGCGCAGGGCAGGGCGGTGCTTCTTCGAGCGGCGGGTTGGGCGGTCTGCTTGGCGGTCTGCTCAAAGGCACCAGCGCCGGCAATGCTTCGGCCGGCGGCGGCCTGGGTGGACTATTGGGTGGGCTGGGGGGCATGTTGGGCGGTGGCGCCGCAACGCGCCCGGCGCAAGGGCGCGCCGGTGGTATGAACTATGCCGCGTTGGCTTCTCTGGGGATGATGGCCTACAAGGCGTATCAGGCCTGGCAGAGCCAACAGGCGAGCCAGCCGCAGCAGGCCTTCCGGACGGCCGATCAGCTGTCGGGCGCGCAAATCGAAGCGCACAGCCACGCCGTGTTGCGCGCACTGATCGCTGCCGCCAAGGCCGATGGCCGGATCGATGCGGAAGAGCAGCAGTTGATCTCCGATGAGCTGGGCAAGCATACCGACGACCCGCAATTGCAGCAGTGGCTCGACGCTGAAGTCGCCAAGCCTCTGGATGCGGCAGATTTCGCCGAGTTCGCCAGCGACCCGGCGCTTGCGGCCGAGGTGTATCTGGCCAGCGTCATGTTGGTGGATGACCAGCAGGACGCAGAGCGCAATTACCTGGACGATTTAGCCGCTCAGTTGCAAATCGATGCGCAGTTGCAAGTGCAGTTGGAGCACCAAGCCAAGGCCAAGGCCTGAAACCTCACCGTCGCGCCCCGGCCTGTTAAATACCCTGCGCCGCGAGAATGGCCAGATAAATCAATACCAGGCCACAGGCGCCATAGCTGATGCGTTGCCAAGTTGGCGAAGCATTCTTGCGCAGCACGTTGACCAGCGCGGCAGTCAGAAAGCATGACAGCACCGACGCCAGCATGAAGCCGGCAAAAAACATCAGGGTTTGCCCATGGCTCGGGGTGGTGCCGACGATGCCCGACAACGCGCTGCCCAGGGCGCCCCAGTAGACGATGTTCTTCGGATTGGCCAGGGAGATCGCTGCGCCCACCGCAAGGGCGTTTTTCCCGGAGCTGGCGGGTGCACCCTCGACGTGCGGTAACTGCCACGCATCCATCAGGCTGCGAATGCCCAGCCAGGCCAGGTACAGCGCGCAGACCACCGTCAGCGGCACGCGCACCGCGTCATGCTGGATCAGCAGCGCGATGCCAGTCAGCCCGATCACCGCCCAGACCGCATCGCCCACCAACGAGCCGATCTGCACCAACAGAGCCGGAGTGAAACCGTAGAGCAAGCCACGGCGCAGGGTTTCAGCGAGCACCGCGCCGGGAGACAGGCAAAACACAAAACCGAAAACCAGCGCATAGAAAAAGATCGTCAGCATGCCCGCGTCCTTTCGAGAAAGTGCGAGAGCATACGTCAGTGTCGAGATGAATGAACACCGCGTCTCTTTACACGCTCAGGCGCAAGGCCAGGGCGGCGAGGGTGATCAACAGCACCGGCACGGTCAGCACAATCCCGACCTTGAAGTAGTAACCCCAGGTGATGGTGATGCCTTTGCGCGCCAGAATATGTAGCCACAGCAAGGTCGCCAGGCTGCCGATAGGGGTGATTTTCGGGCCCAGGTCGCTGCCGATCACGTTGGCGTAGATCATCGCATCCTTGACCACGCCCACGGCATGGCTCGACTCGATGGACAGCGCGCCGATCAACACCGTTGGCAGGTTGTTCATCGCCGAGGACAACAGCGCGGTGAGCACGCCGGTGCCCATGGCCGCGCCCCACACCCCGTAGTTGGCGAAGGTGTCGAGCCAGGTGGCCAGGTAGTCGGTCAGGCCGGCGTTACGCAAGCCATAGACCACCAGGTACATCCCCAGGGAAAAGACCACGATCTGCCACGGTGCGTCTTTCAGCACCTTGCGTGTGGAGATCGTGTGGCCCTTGGCCGCGATCACCAGCAACAGCACCGCGCATACTGCGGAAATCGCACTGATGGGAATGCCCAGCGGTTCCAGCGCGAAGCAGCCCACCAGCAAAATACCCAGCACCCACCAGCCGGCGCGAAAGGTCGCACGGTCGTGAATGGTACTGGCGGGTTGTTCCAGGTCGGCGGGGTCGTAAGACTGCGGAATATCGCGACGGAAAAACCATAGCAGCACGGCCAGGGTCGCGGCGACGCTGACCAGGTTCACCGGCACCATCACGGCGGCGTATTCATTGAAGCCGATCTTGAAATAGTCCGCCGAGACGATATTCACCAGGTTCGACACCACCAGCGGCAGGCTTGCCGTGTCGGCGATAAAGCCCGCGCCCATGACGAATGCCAGCGTCGCCGCCGGCGAAAAGCGCAGGGCCAACAGCATCGACATCACAATCGGGGTGAGGATCAACGCCGCGCCGTCGTTGGCGAACAACGCCGACACCAGTGCGCCCAGCAGCACCATATAGGCAAACAATCGCCGGCCCCGGCCACGCCCCCAGCGCGCCACATGCAGCGCGGTCCAGGCAAAGAACCCGGCTTCATCCAGCAACAGGCTGATGATGATCAACGCGACAAAGGTGCCGGTGGCATTCCAGATGATGTGCCACACCACCGGAATATCCGCCAGGCTGATCACCCCGCAGGCCAGGGCCAGGATCGCGCCCAGGGAGGCGCTCCAGCCGACGCCCAGGCCCCTGGGCTGCCAGATGACCAGCACGATGGTGATGATGAAAATAGCAATTGCGACAAGCATGAATAAACGCTCCGATGGCTCAGCAACTGCTGGCCTGTTGTGATCTGTCGCCCATTGCATCCAGACGCCGCGCGTCGTTTTGCAACCCTGGCGGGCTGTCATCCAAGGCATGGATCAGTTCGCCCACGTAAAGTTCGCCTTTGCGCAGGATCAATCGCATCAACTGTGCTCGGGTGGCGTTGGCCAGGCATTTAAACAGGGTCGGGGCCGATCTATCCATGGCGTTTGCATATCTGCGGCTTCGCACAGGCGGCGTAGGTATCTACACAACGTTGTAGCAGCCAACCGTTACCACGATGCGAAGCGAGCCGTTCTTGATCTTGCTCTTGATCCTGCTCTTGATCTGAGGCGCCCCGTTAAACCACGCTGGCCGGAATCCGATAGTGATTTGGGGGGTAAACCGGCAGGGATGCCGGTTTAGCCGCCCCGCGCCATGGATGGCGCGTGGCGGCGGCCCCCCAAATCACTGTCGGATTACGGGCACACCGAGCCTAAGCGAGGTGCCGAGTGGTGGGGCAAGAGCCCTTTGGTTACTTTGGGGCTCTTTTCCAATCGGCATAGGGGGCGGCCATCTGGCCGCTCCCCTGCCACACCACCCGGCATGCGGGTCCGCACCGGGCGGTTCGAGAAGTTCAGGTTAACTGAGGCGGGGAAGCCCCAGCCGATCAAACCACGCGACCGTCAGAACGCTATGAATCAGCCCGGCGCTGTTGTGCCAGATCCTGTGGCTATCCACCGCTATTTGCGCAGCTAGATCCGGGGTCGCCCCCATCCTGCACAGCTCACGATAGGTCGTCCTGCCGGTCTTCCACTGCTTGAGCTGGATTGCCCTGAGTCTTCGACGTATCCATCCATCCAGCCGTTTCCACATCGCTATGGTTTGCGACAGGCAGAAATACGCCTTCCAGCCCAGTAGGTACGGCCTCAATCTTCCAATGACCTGCTCCAGGCTTCGACCGCCGTTACGCGAAGTCAATTCCCGGATGCGTTGTTTGAAAGCCTGGAGTGCCTTGTTTGTTGCCCAGCGCCTGATCTTTCCGTCGGGTGTCAGCCAGAAGCCGTACCCAAGGAATTTTCGACCGAACACACTGGCAACTGCGCTCTTGCCTTCGTTCATGCGCAACCCAAGGCGACCGTAGAGGCGTTGGAGCACTGCCATCACCCGCAGGCCGGCTTTGGGGCTGCGTACATAAACATTGGCATCGTCCGCATACCTGACGAAGCAATGACCTCTTCGTTCCAGTTCCTTGTCCACTTCATCCAGCACCACATTCGCCAACAGCGGTGAAAGCGGGCCGCCTTGCGGCGTCCCCTGCCTGTTGATCACTACGTCTTTTCCGATCAACGTCCCGCAGTTCAGGTAGGCCCGGATCAGGCACAGTACGCCCCGATCAGTCACCCTCCTGCTCAGTCGGGCGATCAGCAGGTCATGGTTGACGCAATCGAAAAACTGCTCGATATCGACATCCACCACAACCTGACGCCCCGAATGGATATATTGCTGCGCCGCCAGAACGGCCTGGTGAGCGCTGCGCCCCGGACGAAAGCCGTAGCTGTGTTCACTGAAACCAGGATCCAGCAACGGCTGGAGAACCTGCAATAGTGCCTGCTGAATGAGTCTGTCCGTGAC
The DNA here is from genome assembly GCF_003852295.1 of Pseudomonas sp. R11-23-07. Lineage (NCBI taxonomy): Bacteria > Pseudomonadati > Pseudomonadota > Gammaproteobacteria > Pseudomonadales > Pseudomonadaceae > Pseudomonas > Pseudomonas sp. R11-23-07. Next base: position 2,921,064 of record NZ_CP027761.1, on the reverse strand, counting down.
CGTCGGGATGCCAAGCTTGCGCTCGCCACCATCCGGTTTCGGGATCAGGACCCTGCGCACGGGAGCAGGCCGGTATTCACCTGCCAGTAACTGGCTGCGTATTCCCGGCCATGCCGTTTTCAGGTGTTGCACGGTTTCGTCGATCGTCAGACCGTCCACACCCGCAACACCTTTGTTAGAACGCACCCGTTTGAGGGCAAGCAGTAAGTTTTCTTTGCTAAGGGCTGCTTGTAGCAGCCCCTCTCCTGTGGGGTTTGGATCATGTCGCGGACAGCCAGCTTCAACGCTGGACGCGCAGCTTGGAGATTCACCCTTCGCCGTCGCTTCCCGCCCCGGTTGCCCGGGCATCTGTTGCATGGCCTGCTGTATCGTCATGTCAAACCGCTTTTCTTCTCGTTTGGTCCTTCACTGCCAAGCAGCTACTACGACCTCTGCTGACTTCTCGCTCCGGCTCACACCGTCGCCCTTTCAGGCATGAGGCGAGATCTCCCCGGGTAAGAACGCCATCCTTCACCTCACAACCGCCGCATTTACGTATCCGGCCTTTAGGCCACAAGAGCTTCGCAGGCACTTGGCTGCTCGCCCTGACCGAATCCGCCTCAGATGCGATTCGTGTACCTCGGCTCGAGGTTTATGCTCCACGCTTCCTCCCCACAGTCGGTCACCCTTCTGCAGTTGCGCTTCGCTTCGTTCGCTGTGGCCAGCTTACGAGAGGACTTTCACCTCCAAGATGGCGCCCATGCCGGGCGCACAAGTGACCCGCCGTCAGGGCGGAACCCTAAGCCGCCGTTACCGCAGCAACGGATATGTACTCGCTCTGATCCAGCATCTCGGTCGGCTGTCAGGCCGCCATCGGGGGCAAGTCGAATCGTCGCACCGCCCCTCCCACATTTTGGTCGCGGGGCATCAGTTTAGGCATTCGTCGCCTGCCGAGACGTCACGGGAGCAAGCTCCCTGGCCACGCGTTCTGGGTCACGCCAAAGTTATGTAGATACCCGTGCTCAAACGGATAAGCCTCAATGTAAGCCAAATCCTGATTTCGTTTGACGTGGATCAACTGCCTTCTAATCAGCCACAAGTGATTGAAATTAAACTGAAACACGAATGTCCTAAAGTGCCGCCCATTGCTGATGAAGGAAGAGACCGCGTGACCCGAGCCACTCGTAACCTGCGCAAGACCCTGGATTCCGTTGCGGAAAATAACGAAACCGCCGCGTTCGACCTGATGCGTGCCGTCGAAAAACTCGGCGATGAGGTGCTGCGCCAGCGCCTGCTCAACACCATTCACCGGTTGAACCAGGACGCCTACGAACTGCGCGAAGCGCGCGACTCGGTGGAGCTGGTGTCGGTAAAACTGGCCTGAGCAAGATCGTTCAAGACAAGTGCCTGGGCGCGCTGGCATGCTTGCCGACTGTCTGTCGATGAGCCCCCTCCATGCCTACTGCCCTCCCTCATGACGCGTTCACGCGTGGCGCAATCGCCGTTATTCCGTTATCCCTGGCCTGTGCCCCCTGGGGCTTGCTCACCGGCTCAATGGCAATCGATGCGCAGTTCACCCCGCTGCAAGCCCAAGGGTTGTCCGCCATCGTGTTCGCCGGTGCCGCTCAGTTGGTGGCGATCGGCATGGTCAAAAGCGGCGCGAGCCTGATCTCCATCGTGCTGACCACCTTGCTGCTGACCTCCCAGCACTTGCTCTACGGCATGCACATGCGTCCGACGCTGTCCTCGCTCAACACCCGCTGGCGCATGAGCCTGGGCTTTCTGTTGACCGACGAGTTCTTTGCCCTGGTCAACCACTATGACCGCCAGACCTTCAATCGCTGGTATGCCCTGGGTGTCGGCCTGACGTTCTATATCATCTGGAACCTGTTTACCCTGGCCGGCATCGTCCTGGGCAAAAGCATTCCCGGCCTGGACCAGTTGGGGCTGGAGTTTTCGATTGCCGCAACCTTTATCGCCCTGATCACGCCGGTAGTGCGCGACGTGCCGACGGTGGTCTGCGTTGCCGTCTCGCTGTTGTGCTCGGTGTGGCTGAGTTACCTGCACTGGGAATCGGCGGTGGTGGTCTCGGGGGTGTTGGGAATGAGCGCCGGGTTCGCCTGCAAGCGCCTGGGAGTAGGGCAGCGATGATCTATCTGATGATTGTGGCGATGGGGTTGGCGGTGTTTTTCAATCGCTACCTGTTTATCGAACCGCGCCTGCCGGTGCGGCTCAATCGGGGGGCGCGTGAGTTCCTCGGGTTCGCCGTGCCGGGCATGCTCACCGCGATTTGCGGGCCGATTATTTTCATCAAAGACCACCAGCTCAACCTGAGCCCGAGCAACCCCTATTTGCTGGCTGGCATCTGCGCCGTGGCGCTGATGATTTGGACGCGCAGCGTGCTGATCACGGTGTTGTCGAGCATGGTGTTGTTCTATCTGTTGCGCTGGTGGTTGTGAGCCGCAGGCGAAAAAAAGCCCGCGGGAGGGCGGGCAGAAGGAGGACTTCTTGAAAATGAGCCTGGCCACTATAAGCGGCCGGTTTTGCCTGCACAGTGAAACAAAATTCATGGGCGCGTCAGTTGGCGGCGGCGCAATGGTAGAGTCACGGTTTTTCCAGGGAAGCACGAGCATGCATAAAGCGGTGATAGGCGCATTGGTACTGGCAGCACTGGCCGGTTGCGCGGGTTCGAAGATGAAAGAGGCGCGCGCGGGCAGCCCTTACAAGACCATGGCCTCGGATAAAGCCACCCTGGTGGTCGCCCAATGCATCCAGTACGGCTGGCAGGACGAAAGCGTGTTTGGCGTCGACGCCGGCGGCTTCAAGGAAGCCACCGAGGCCGGGGGTTTCACGGTGTACACCACCGGCGGTGACTATTTTGTGGATGTGCTGAGCACGGGCGCAGGTTCTACCGTCAAGTATTACGCCGCAGAAGACACGATGCCCGCCAAACGCCGTTTGGCCGCACTCGCCACTTGTCTTTAATACCTTGCCTTGGTCATATTTGGCCTATTATTCAACCGCTCGCCCGACGTAATGGCTCTTTACCGGTACACGGATGTCGAGGCTTAAACGTCGGGCGGGCAACTCCTTTCGGGGCCGCTGTTCAGCGTGGCATGAAGCCTAACTGCCAGCGTCGCGGAATCGCCAGGGTCGCCAGGCCCAATGATCCCGCCAACGCACCGCTGACCCACAGGGCGCTCAGGCCGATCTGCTGCTCCAGCAGCGCGCCGATCACGGCGCCGATAAACATCCCCGCCCAAGGTATCAGCTGCATGCGCCAGCCATTGCGGCGCTCGCCCAACAACCAGCGGCCCAGCCCGCGACCGAAACGCGACAGCGCCCCCGTGACATAGGTGAGCCCTACCGGCACCCCGTTCACTTGCTCGACGGCCGCGTTGAGCATGCCCATGGCGATAATCGCCGCTAACAGGGCGGGCAGGGTCTCGGCCCATGGCAGCAGCGCCGCGCCGCAGAGCAGCGCGCCGATGCTCAGCAACAAGGGCAGCGCGCGACGCTTGCTTACGCGGCTGACAACCACGCCCAAGGCATTGCCGACGATGAAGGTGGCAACCAGCAACAGCAACCGCCCGGTAAGGCCAAGGTCACCCGCACTGATCGCAACCGCCAGGCGCGTGGTGTTGCCGCTCATGAACGAGACAAAATCGCCGCTGGCCATGAAACCAATGGCATCGGTCATGCCTGCCAGTACCGACAAACCGGCCACCAGCATCAAGCCCACACGCCCACGCCAGCGCTGTCGATGGGCGAGCGCGGCGTTGGTGTAAGGCTTGGCGGGCGAAGGCAGCATAGGGCTTTCCAGTGAAGTTATTCGGCCACTACCCTAGGGCGCTTTGCGTGTGCGCGCAATCACCTCACACCGGCTCCAGGCGCCAGCCCGTGCTATGCCAGCTCAAGTAATGGCTGGGCTCGGTCGCCTGCAGGAAGGCTTCATCGTGGGACACCACCAGCAATGCCCCGGTGAAACCTTCCAAGGCCTGTTCAAAGGCAATCACCGTCTCCAGGTCGAGGTGGTTGGTCGGCTCATCCAACAGCAACAGTTGCGCCGGCACGCCGCGCCACAAAGCGATCGCCATCGCCGCTTTCAACCGCTCGCCACCGCTGAGTTGACCTGCCGGCTGGGTCACCCGCGAGGCATCCAGTTGCAGCAAGGCCAGACGCGTGCGCAGTTCGGCTTCGACCAGCGGCGTATCGAGCAGGTTGAGCTGTTCGACGACAGTGCGCTGGTCATCCAGCAGCGTCAGGTGCTGGTCGATATACGCGCAGGGCAGCGCCACCGTGCACGTCCCACTGAGCGCTTGCCATTGCCCGGCAAGCAGCTTGAGCAGGGTGGATTTGCCGCAACCGTTCGGCCCGCGCACAGCCACCCGCATGGGGCCGGTCAGGTCAAGCGTCAGAAAGGTGGAAGGTGCCTGCGGATCCAGCCAGGGCAACTGTGCCTGTTGCAGGCTCAGAACCTGGCGGCCGTTGGGCACCGCCGCACCCGGCAAGGCCAACAAGGTCGGCGTCTCATCCACCACGCGCTCGTAAGCTTGGCGCACCTGCGCATTGAGGGTGTCTTTTTGATCATGATGGGCGCTGCCCAGGGTGCTGACGATTTGCGTGGCCGCGCTTTTCCATCGTGCCTTGGTAAACCGGTCGACGTTGGCGGTCGCTGCATATTGGCGTGCACGCGCCGCATTGCGCTGCAGGTTGTCATGGTCTTTTTGCAAGCGTCGACGTTCGCGGCTGCGCTGTTCGCGGGCGTGTTCCCACGCCGCGATAGCCGCCTGCCGTTGTGTGTCGCGTTGCTGAAGATAGGCATTGTAGTTGCCGCCATACACCTGCGCACCCAGGGGCGACAGTTCGATGATCCGGCCCATGGCGTTGAGCAATTGGCGATCATGGCTGACCACCACCAGGCCACCGCGCCATTGCGCTAATTGCTGCAGCAGCCAAACGCGCCCGAGGCTGTCGAGGTGGTTGCTGGGTTCGTCGAGGATCAGTAACGGCGGCGCCGCCAACAATGCGCCGATCAGCGCCACCTTGGCCAATTGGCCACCACTGAGCCGGTCGGCCCGGGAAGTCGCGCTGAGCGAGGGCAGCCCCGCCGTATCCAGGGCCACGCGCAGGCGTTCGGCGAGGTCCCAGCGATCATCGATCAGTTCCAGGTCACCGGCCACGCCTGTGCCCTGGGCCATGCGTGCAAGGGCTGCCAGGCATTGGGTGGTGCCGGTGATATCGGCGACAGTCGCACCCGGCCGCACCGCCACGGTCTGGGGCACGTAAGCCACCTGGGCCGGTGCGTTCAGCGTACCTGAGGAGGGTTGCAGGATGCCGGCGATCAGTTGCGCGAGGATACTTTTGCCACGCCCGTTGCGGCCGACAATGCCGGTCGGCGTGTGGTCGATGGACAAGGTGAGGTCTTCCAGCAAGGTTTCGCCATTGGCGAACTGGAAAGACAGGTGTTGCAGGGAGACCAGTACGGGCAGCCGGTTGACGTGAGTCATCAGCACCTCCAGGAAAATGTCGAACAGGCCAACAAGCGCGCCAGGCGGGCTTGTTGCAGATACATTTTGGAAGGCTTAGTTGTTCACGTCGGCGATCGTCCCGCGATTCAGAAGGGAGGCAGAGGCTAACCCACCTTGGCTTGGCCGGGCAAGTCGGCGGCCAGTTGCTCAAGGAACATGGCCAGGGCGACTTCTTCGGCTTTCAGCCCCTTGCGCACCCGTGGCTTGGGCAGTTTCGACAACTCACCCAGGCTGAAATGCTCCAGCACCGCCGGGTGGATATAGCACTTGCGACACACCGCCGGCGTATTCCCCAACTGCCGGGCGACGTCCTTGACCATGGTCACCACGTGCCGTTTGGCATCGGACTCCGGTTGCCACGCCAACTCGCGCAACACCGCCAGCGCCATGGCCGTGCCGGCCCAGGTGCGATAGTCCTTGGCGGTGAAATCTTCGCCGGTCAGGCTATGCAGGTAAGCATTGACGTCCTGGGAGCTGACGGTATGGCGTTGACCGTCCTCGTCCAGATACTGGAACAGGTTCTGCCCCGGCAGCTCCATGCACCGCTTGACCACGCTGGCCAGGCGCCGGTCCTTGACGCTGATCTGATGCTCCACGCCGCTTTTGCCGCGAAACTGGAATTTTATCTCGCTGCCCTTGATGTCCACATGGCGGTTGCGCAGGGTGGTCAGGCCGTAGGATTTATTGTCGCGGGCGTACTGAGTATTGCCGACACGGATCAGCGTGGCATCGAGCAACATCACCACCGTGGCCAGCACCTTTTCGCGGGTGAAGCCGGGTTCGGCGATCTGGGCTTCCAGCTGTTTGCGCAACTTGGGCAGGGCGTTGCCGAATGCCTGCAGCCGCGCGTACTTGTCGCTGTCGCGCACTTCGCGCCAACGCGTGTGGTAACGGTACTGCTTGCGGCCACGGGCGTCGCGGCCGGTGGCTTGCAGGTGCCCCTGCGGGTCGGCGCAGATCCACACATCGGTGTAGGCGGGCGGTACCGCCAGGGCATTCAGGCGCTTGATCTCATCGGCATCGGTGATGCGCTCGCCGTCGGGGCCGAAATACTGAAACTTGCCACGCAGTTTTTTGCGGCGGATGCCGGGTTGGGTGTCGTCAACGTAATGCAGGTCGCGAGGCAGAGCGACGGGCGGCGAAGAGTCGGACATGGTGCAGGTTCCTTGGCAATGGATCAGGCCGGTATGTCTGATTGACCGCGTCGCCCTGCGGTCGTGCCAAATGGTTTAGGCCAGCACCGCCACCGCCTTGATTTGCGCCCACAGCACCTGGCCCGGCTGCACTTGTAGCTGATCCCGCGAGAACCGCGTGATGCGCGCCAGCAACGGCGTGCCACCGGCATCCAGGCGTACCAGTACATGGGCGCTGTTATCTGCGGCGACGTCCTGGATGACCGTCACCGGCAGGCGATTGAGGATGCTGCTGTGTTCCTGCGCCTGATGGCTGAGGCTGACGTCCCGCGCCTGAATTTTTACCCGCAGCTGTTTGCCCACGGCCATCGGCGTGTGGGCCACGCGTATCTGCAGCGGGCATTCGGGCAATTGCAGGGTGAGCAACTGATAGTGATCGTCGTAGGCAATCACGCTGCCCGTGACCACCACACCGGCATCGTCGCCCCGTGCCAGGGGCAGATCGAGCCGCGCCAGGGTTTCGCCGATGGGCCCGCTGGCCACCACCTTGCCGTCGCCGAGCAGGACAAGGTGGTCGGCCAGCCGCGCCACTTCGTCCTGGGCATGGCTGACGTAGAGCACCGGGATATCCAGTTCGTCGTGCAGGCGTTCGAGATAGGGCAGGATTTCATTTTTGCGCTGGCTGTCGAGGGCCGCCAGGGGTTCATCCATCAGCAGCAATCGGGGGCTGGTGAGCAACGCGCGTGCGATGCCGACGCGCTGGCGCTCACCGCCGGACAGATGCTGCGGATTGCGCTCTAGCAGGTGCGCGATGCCCAGCAACTCAGTGGCGTGGGCCATCTCCACACGCCGCTGCAAACGCGGGATGCGCTTGAGGCCAAACGCCAGATTGGCCCGCACCGACAGATGAGGGAACAGGCTCGCCTCCTGGAAGACATAACCCAAGGCGCGTTTATGCGGCGCCACGAACTGCCCGCTACGGCTGTCTTGCCAGACCTCATCGTTGATCTGCACAAATCCGTCTTCGGCGCGCTCCAGGCCAGCGATACAGCGCAGGCAGGTGGTTTTGCCGGAGCCCGACGGGCCGTACAGGGCGGTGACGCCACGGCCGGGCAGTTGCAGCTCCACGTCCAGTGCGAAGCCGGAGTATTTCAAGTGCAGACGTACTTCAATCATCGCGCTCAACTCCAGCCCATGTTGGTTTTACGGCTGGAGTAGAGCGCCAGCAGCACGAGGAATGCGAACACCACCATCGCGCCGGCCAGCCAATGGGCCTGGGCATATTCCATGGCTTCGACGTGGTCGTAGATCTGCACCGAAACCACCCGGGTCTTGTCCGGAATATTGCCGCCGATCATCAGCACCACGCCGAACTCGCCGACGGTGTGGGCGAAGCCGAGAATCGACGCCGTAATGAAGCCCGGGCGTGCCAGCGGCAGGATGACTGTGAAAAAAGTGTCCCAAGGACCGGCGCGCAAGGTCGCGGCCACTTCCAGCGGGCGCGTGCCGATGGCTGAGAACGCGTTCTGCAACGGTTGCACGACGAAGGGCATGGAGTAGATCACCGACCCTATCACCAGCCCGGCAAAGCTGAAAGTCAGGGTGCCCAGGCCGAGCCACTGGGTGAACTGGCCGAAGTAGCCATGGGGCCCCATGGACAACAGCAGGTAAAAGCCGATGACCGTCGGCGGCAACACCAATGGCAACGCAACCACGGCCCTCACCGGGCCGCGCCACCAGGAACGGGTGCGCGACAGCCACAAGGCAATCGGCGTACCGATCACCAACAGGATCACAGTGGTCAGCGACGCCAGTTTGACCGTCAACCAGATCGCGGAAAAATCGGCGCTCGTCAGCGGCATTTACAGCTCGTAACCGTAGGACTTGATCACCGCAGCGGCCTTCGGCCCTTTCAGGTAGTCAACCAGCGCCTTGGCGGCAGCACTGTCCTTGCCTTTATTGAGGATTACGGCGTCTTGTTTGATCGGGTCATGCAAGGACGACGGCACGATCCACGCCGAACCGCTGGACACTTTGCCGTCCTTATAGATCTGCGACAACGCCACAAAACCCAACTCGGCGTTACCCGTGGAGACGAATTGATAGGCCTGGGTAATGTTCTGGCCTTCGACGAGCTTGTCCTTGACCTTGTCGGTCAAGCCTTCCCTGGCCAGCACCTGGGTGGCGGCCAGGCCGTAGGGCGCGGCTTTCGGGTTGGCGATGGACAGGTGCTTGAATGCATTCTGTTTGAGCACGTCGCCATTGGCATCCACGTAGCCTTCTTTGGCCGACCACAGGGCCAAGGTGCCGACCGCATAGGTAAAGCGCGAACCCTTGACGGTATCGCCTTCGGCCTCGAGTTTTTGCGGGGTGGTGTCGTCGGCACTGAGGAACACTTCGAACGGCGCGCCGTTCTTGATCTGGGTATAGAACTGCCCGGTCGCCCCGTAGGCCGCGATCAGCGTGTGACCGGTGTCTTTTTCGAAGTCGGCGGCAATGGCCTGGATCGGCGCGGTAAAGTTGGCGGCCACGGCGACTTGCACCTCATCGGCATGGGCCGAACCCAAGACAAAGACGGCAAGCAGGGGGGCCAGGCGTGAGGCGCGGATCAACATTAAGCAACTCCTTGAGGGTGTACGGCGGGTTATCGCTATGTAGGGGAATATATAGCGGTTGCTGGCTGCCGGTACAGTGCCACGTTGCTCAAAGCGCTAATGCTGTTATTGCAGTTTGGCCAAGGTCTGCTCAGCCAGAAGGCGGGTCAGGTCATAAGTGGAACGCTCGTTGCCCAGCCGCAACGCCTGGCCGGCCCACAGGTTACTGAAGCCAGCTTCGTCCTTGGCCTTGAGCGGCATCAACGCGCCGCCGGCCCGTGGAAACGCCGGTGCAGCGGGGTTGATCGCGCCCAGCTCACGCATCACCCGATTGACAATGCCCCGCGCCGGACGGCCGGTGAACAGATTGGTGAGCGCTGTTTCGCTGGCCTGGGCATGTCGCAACGCATGATGATGGGCAGCGCTGACGCTGGCTTCGGGGGTGAAGAGATACGCCGTGCCGACCTGCACCGCCGATGCGCCCAAGGCAAAGGCCGCGACCATCCCGCGCGAGTCGGCGATACCACCGGCCGCGATCACCGGCACGCTGACGGCGTCGACGATTTGCGGCAGCAGCGCCATCAAGCCGATCTGGCTGTTGAGGTCGTCGCTGAGGAACATCCCGCGGTGCCCACCGGCTTCAATGCCCATTGCAATCACGGCGTCACAACCGTTTTCTTCCAGCCAGACCGCTTCCTCCACCGTTGTAGCCGATGACAACACCTTGGCGCCGGTGGCTTTTACCCGGGCCAGCAAGGATTTTTCCGGCAGACCGAAGTGAAAACTGACGACTTCAGGGCGGAAGGTTTCAACCACTTCACATGCCGCTTCGTTGAAGGGCGCACGATTGGATACTGGAGTCGGCGCATCAAAATCGGCGCCCAGTTCGCGGTAGTAGGGCGCAAGCAACGCTTTCCAGCGACGGTCGCGCGCTTCGTCCGCCTCGGGCGGCTGGTGGCAGAAAAAGTTGACATTGAGCGGGCGGGTGCCGGCCTGGCGAATGACGGTCAATGCTTCGCGCAGTTGCTCGATGCTCAGCGCCGCCGCAGGCATGGACCCCAGCGCACCGGCCTGACAGGCGGCGATCACCATGGCGGTAGTGGTCGCTCCCGCCATCGGGGCCTGGATGATGGGCAGCTCGATGCCCAGCAGATCGATAATGCGCGTGTCTGGCCAGGTGCTCATGGGGTGCGTCTCCAGCTTCAGTAAGGCGTTGCGCTGTTTTAGCAGGCCCCCTGGCGCCCGGCCAGTCTGTTTTATTCACTGGACGGGGGCGGTGCGTTGTGCAGCGGGTTAACGGGCGAAGCTTGCGGTCAAATCAGCCGGCGGTGCGAAAGGTCAGGTTGATGCGTTGCGGCCCCATGATCGGGTGCACGCCTTCTCGGACCGGCATCACCCCGTGGTAGCGCAGGCGATCCACGCCGCCCCAGACCACCACATCACCGTGGAACAGCGAAATCTTTTGCGCCTTGTCGCTGCGCTGGTGACCACCGAACAGAAAAATCGCTGGCAGACCGAGGGACACCGAGACCACCGGTGCATCGTAGCGCCGCTCGTTCTTGTCCTGGTGCAGGGACATTTTTGCGCCGGGCACATAACGGTTAATCAGGCAGGCATCCGGTGAGAAATCGGCGAAGCCCGCCGCGTTTGCCGCCGATATCGCCAGTTCGCGCAATGCGTCGGGCATCGCCGGCCAAGGTTGCTGGCTACGCGGATCGAGCGGGCTGTAGCGATAGCCGGACGTGTCGGTGGTCCAGCCCAGCTCGCCGCAACTGCTCAGCGCGGCCGACATGGTAAAGCCGCCGGGCGTGACCATTTGCCGAAACGGCGATTGGGCCAGGACACGCCGCAGCTCAGGCAGTAAACGCTCAATCCAGGGCAGGGCGTAGCCCCCCAGAACGTAAGACGCTTCGCCAATCTGTTCGCGCCTTGCGGGTTGTTGCAAGGCGTCATCGGCGAACAGGTCAGCAGTAGGGCCCGGCATGGCTTACAGCGCCTTGCTCACGTTTATGTCAGTAATTTCGTCGCTTGCATCGTGGATTTTCGCCAGGGCTTGTTTGGCTTCCTCAACGCTATTGCTGGTCAATTGGGCAAATTCGAAGCGACGTTCGCCGTTGAGCTTGTACTTGATGACGTATTTGGTCGTGGTGGTCACAGCTTTTTTCCTTGCGGTGTTCGGGTCAGCTCAGCTTGGTGCCGGTGCGACGAACGATGCGAATCTTGTGGGACAGCGCTGGCTTGCGGGTAACGCTGATGGCGCGGCGCGTGACCACGTCAAGGGTGATGTTCCAGAAACCGGTGCTGGGCGCAGTGATTTTTGCCGGGAATGTGTCGAATGCCCCACCGTGGTAGGTATGGCGGCCGCCGTTCTTGAAGCTGCGAAAATTCGCGTCGCTCATGAGACGAATATTACAGGTCTGCGAGCATTCGATGACGACAATGTCTCCCTCGTTGAGGTGCTCACGCTGATGGATAAATTTCATGGGGTGTCTCCAGAAGGGCTTTTTCTGAAAAATCAGAACGATACGTAGGATAAGATGGAGTTTATCAGCCCCAGCGCGTTTATTATCGGGTCGTCGTCGACGACTTCGACAATTTAAAACAGTTATTTACCGAGTTTTCAGAGATAAATCCCACATCGGCGGGAGAAATCTCCTGCGCCCGCTGTCGTAGGGTCTTTATCGGAGGTTTTAGTATGAAGTGGAGTGTGTTGGTGCTGGCCTTGGCGATAGGTGGCTGTGCTTCGGTTGCAGATATCAAGCAGACCCCACCTACGTTGGTGGTCATTTCCGGGAAAAAGCCGCAGGAATATGCTGCGTGTGTAGTGCGCAAATTGGAGGCGACACGTCGTCCACCGCAGATCGAACCCCATAAAGATGGTTTTCAAGTGATCGTGCCGCAGAAGTTCTCGGCCGATCCGTCGGCGATCTTCGAAATCGAAGACCGCTCCAGCGGCAGCAGCATCAAACTCTACGAAAGCATGTCCAACGTGCCGATCCGGCCGGGCGATGTGAAGAAAGCCGGGGAAGATTGCATTTCCGGTTAAGCCAAGGCGTATCCCCACGCACTGAACCCGATAAAAGCCCCACCCTGTAGGCACGAGCACCTTCGCTCCTACAGGGTGGGGCTTTTTTTTGGCCGTTTCAGGGTGTTGTGACGCCGGATCAATTCCCATACCATCTGTATGGTTATGCAGTTTATGCCTAAGCTTATAACTATAAAGATGGAGCTGTGATGATGTCTCTGGAACGAGCACTGGTGGGAAGCGCGTTATGGCTGCTGTTGGGTAATGCCTACGCGCTCGACGGCAACACAATTTATACCGAGGGCGGTTCTCAGCCCGGCGCGATGCCCTGTGTGGCGTGTCATGGCGCCGATGGGCTGGGGCTTGCGGCGGCAAGTTTCCCCAGGTTGGCGGGATTGCCTTCGCAGTACGTGCGCAGGCAATTGTCGGACTTTGCCAGTGGGGCGCGAAGTAATCCGGTGATGCAGCCGTTGGCAAAGGCGCTCACTGACGCCGAAATCGCCGCGCTAAGCGAGGCTGTGGCCGCGATGCCAGCCCCTTTAACTGCCAGGATGCCCCGCAGCGAAATGCCTGCCAACCCGATACAGAAACTGGCCCTGCAAGGGGCGTGGGAGCGGCAGATTCCCGCGTGCGTCAGTTGTCACGGCCCTTCCGGTGTCGGTGTGGGGGACGCATTCCCGCCGTTGGCCGGCCAGCCGGCGGCGTACCTGGCCGCGCAATTGAGCGCCTGGCAGAACGGTACACGGCGCGACGATCCCAATGACCTGATGGGGCACATCGCCAAATCCCTGACCCCGGATGAGGTGCAGGGCGTGGCCCAGTATTTCGCCTCATTACCGCTGGAGGCCAAGCCATGAAGGCGCTCATGTTGATGGGGATGTTGATGGCAGTGCCCGCCCATGCCACGCCGATCGCCATGGAAGACCAATCCCAATTGCAGGCCGCTGCGCACCCCAATGCCCCTGCCTTTCAACCCCCTCAGGAAAGCGAACTGCCGGACAATGCCTACGGCAAGCTGGTCAGGCAGGGGTATGGTTTGTTCGTCGACACCAAGCGCCTGGCACCACAGTTTGTAGGCAACGGGCTCAACTGCAGCAACTGCCACCTCGACCAAGGCCGCATGGCCAACTCGGCGCCATTGTGGGGTGCGTACCCGATGTACCCGGCTTATCGCAAGAAGAATGACAAGGTCAATACCTTTGCCGAACGCTTGCAGGGCTGCTTCCAGTTCAGCATGAACGGCGGTACCCCACCGGCGGCGGACAGTCCCGAAATCACCGCGCTGTCGGTGTATGCCTACTGGCTCTCCAGCAAAGCGCCCTTGGGGGTTGAATTACCCGGGCGCGGCTATCCCGAGGTGACGCAACCGGCTAAAGGCTACGACCTGGCCCAGGGCGCGCAGGTGTACAACGGGCAATGCGCGGTGTGCCATGGCGCTGAAGGGCAGGGGCAGAAGGTGGGCGAGGGTTATGTCATGCCGCCGTTATGGGGTAAGGATTCCTACAATTGGGGCGCCGGTATGCACAGGATCAACACGGCAGCGTCCTTCATCAAGCACAACATGCCGCTGGGCAAGATCGGCAGCTTGAGCGATCAGCAGGCATGGGATGTCGCGGCGTACATCAACAGCCACGAGCGGCCGCAGGATCCGAGGCTGGTCGAGGGATCGATAGAGAAGACTCGCATCAAGTTTCACGCCAATGATGGCGTCAATCTCTATGGCCAGACGGTAGACGGCGTGTTGATCGGGCAAGGCATCCGGTAAACTGTCGGTCACCGCCTACAAAAATGCCGCTCAAACCCTGGGTCTGAGCGGCATGCCCTGCCTGGAACGCCCATTATGAAGCGAGAACACGTCAAAGCCCGCCATGCTGAAGGTCAGATCACGGCGACCCACGTCATCCAGAACCCCGCCGACCTGGGCGAGTGGATCGTCTTTTTCAAGAAGAGTGACGGCCGCAGTTACTTCCTGGTGGACGATCAGGATGAGGTCGAGTCATTTCCGCGCCTGGATGACTTGATCGACATCCTGCGCAGCCTGGGGATCAAGTTCGCCGAGGTTCACCTGTAGCCTTGCGGCTTACTTGCACACCACCACTACGCTGCGACTTTTGAAATTGCCCACGTCCTTGCCCAGGGTCTGTTCGCTTTCCTTGAGTGATGGGGTGCCGTCGGTGCCGACGATACGGTAGCCAGTCCCCGCGCACGAGGCGTCAGCTTTCTCATAGCAACTGGCCCACGAGTTGGCTTCGCCCGAGCAGTCGATGGTCAAGCCTTGTTCACCATTTTTCAGATAAGTGTCCGACGTGGTGGTGCAGCCGGCCAGCGCCAATACCGCAGTGAGTGCCAGGATTTTGTTCATAGAGAATCGTCTTCGAAGGTGTTGAGGGGAGCGCTGACACTAGTGTGGGGCGTTGGCGGAAGATTATAGCGAACTGCCATCTAGGTACAGCCAAACACAAAAAAGCCCCGCTTGGCGGGGCTTTTGATGCAAGGCAGCGCGGCTTATTTGCCCTTTGGCCGCTTGCTCGACGCATGACCTGCTTCATCGACGAACACTTCGGCAACCGCAATCGCCATGCTTTCGGTCTCGAATACGCCTGCGACGCTGTCGCCATGAAAGTTGATCAGGTGCCAGCCGTCCGCACGTTGGGTGATCAGGTAGCCGTTTACGCCTTTTGGTTCTGACATCTAATTAGCAATCTCGTAAGCTGATTCAAGGGTGCAATGATAGCCGCAAATACGCGGGGTTTGCCCAAGTAATTCAAGCCCGGTGCCCGGTGCCGAAAAGCGTGCTACAAAGGGTGCAGCCTCTGGAAACATCAACACCCAGGCGCCGGTCCGTCTGCCTGTTGAAAGATCAGCGGAACTTACGCCGACATATTTTCTCTATGATGACATCGCGGCGCCAGCAGGACCCATTGTAAGGTGACTGCGGCCTGATTAGACTGCGCCGAATTCCGTACGCACAGCCCTCTGTAAGGACTCATATGATCAAGAAATGCTTGTTCCCAGCAGCCGGTTACGGCACTCGCTTCCTGCCAGCGACCAAAGCCATGCCCAAAGAGATGCTGCCGGTGGTGAACAAGCCACTGATTCAGTACGGCGTCGAAGAGGCACTGGATGCCGGCTTGAATGAAATCTCCATCGTGACCGGCCGTGGCAAGCGCGCGCTGGAAGACCACTTCGACATCAGCTATGAGCTGGAAAACCAGATCAAGGGCACCGACAAGGAAAAATACCTGGTCGGTATCCGCAAGCTGCTCGACGAATGCTCGTTCTCCTACACCCGTCAGACCCAGATGAAAGGCCTCGGCCACGCCATCCTCACCGGTCGCCCGCTGATCGGTGACGAACCGTTCGCCGTGGTACTGGCCGATGACCTGTGCGTGAACCTGGAAGGCGACGGCGTGCTGACCCAGATGGTCAAGCTCTACCAGAAATACCGCTGCACCATCGTCGCGGTGATGGAAGTGGACCCATCGCAAACCAACAAGTACGGCGTCATCGCCGGTGACGACATTGGTGATGGCCTGATCCGCGTACGTGACATGGTCGAGAAGCCAGCCCCTGAAGATGCCCCATCGAACCTGGCCATTATCGGTCGCTACATCCTGACGCCGGACATCTTCAAGTTGATTGAAGAAACCGAGCCGGGCAAAGGCGGCGAGATTCAAATCACCGACGCCCTGATGAAGCAAGCCAAAGACGGTTGCGTCATCGCCTACAAATTCAAAGGCCAGCGTTTCGACTGCGGTGGTGCTGAAGGCTACATCGAAGCGACCAACTTCTGCTTCGAGCACTTCTACAAGACTGGCAAGGCTTACTGATTCACGTCAGCCAACCGGTTTCAAGAGAAAGCCACCTCCGGGTGGCTTTTTCGTTTTTCAGCCCCATGTAAGTCGGTATGCTGGTGGCCTGCCGAGGAGAATGAAATGGCCTACGATTTTGACCTGTATGTAATTGGCGCCGGTTCCGGCGGTGTTCGCGCGGCGCGCTTTGCCGCCGGCTTTGGCGCCAAGGTGGCCGTGGCGGAAAGCCGCTACCTGGGCGGTACCTGTGTGAATGTCGGCTGCGTGCCAAAGAAGTTGTTGGTGTACGGCGCGCACTTTGCCGAAGACTTCGAACAGGCCAGCGGTTTTGGCTGGTCGTTGGGTGAGGCGAACTTTGACTGGGCGACCCTGATCGCCAACAAAGATCGCGAGATCAACCGTCTCAACGGCATCTATCGCAATTTGCTGGTCAACAGCGGTGTAACCCTGCACGAAGGGCATGCGCGCCTGGTTGATCCCCATCAGGTGGAAATAAACGGCGAGCGCTTCAGCGCCAAACATATCCTGATCGCCACCGGCGGCTGGCCGCAGATCCCTGAGATTCCAGGACGTGAGCACGCCATCGGTTCTAACGAAGCATTCTTCCTGAAAGAGCTGCCAAAGCGTGTACTGGTGGTGGGCGGTGGTTATATCGCCGTTGAGTTCGCAGGCATTTTCCATGGCTTGGGCGCACGGACCTCGTTGCTGTACCGCGGCGACCTGTTCCTGCGCGGGTTCGATGGCGCGGTGCGCAAGCATTTGCAGGAAGAGTTGACCAAGCGCGGCCTCGACCTGCAATTCAATGCCGATATCGAGCGCATCGACAAGCAAGCCGATGGCAGTCTCAAGGCCACCTTGAAAGACGGTCGCGTGCTGGAAGCCGATTGCGTGTTCTACGCCACCGGCCGCCGGCCGATGCTGGACAACCTGGGCCTGGAGAACACCGGTGTCACACTCGATGAGCGTGGCTTTGTCAGTGTGGACGATCTGTATCAAACCGCCGAGCCGTCGATCCTGGCCATCGGTGATGTGATCGGCCGCGTGCAGTTGACCCCGGTCGCCCTGGCCGAAGGCATGGCGGTGGCGCGTCGCCTGTTCAAGCCCGAGCAATACCGCGCGGTGGATTACGCGATGATCCCGACGGCCGTGTTCAGCCTGCCGAATATCGGTACGGTGGGCCTCACGGAAGAGGAGGCGAAGAAGAACGGCCACAAGGTGCAGATCTTCGAAAGCCGTTTCCGCCCGATGAAGCTGACCCTGACGGACTGCCAGGAAAAGACCCTGATGAAGCTGGTGGTCGACGCCGACACCGACAAAGTGCTGGGCTGCCACATGGTCGGGCCCGACGCCGGCGAAATCGTCCAGGGCCTGGCGATCGCGCTCAAGGCCGGTGCGACCAAACAGCATTTCGACGAGACCATTGGCGTGCATCCGACGGCGGCGGAAGAGTTCGTCACCATGCGCACGCCTGTGGCAGGCTGATCAGGTCTCGGGCGTTGCTTCTGGCGTCGTTGCAACGACGGCGGCCAGGCGCAACGCTTCAATGCTGGCCTGGGCCTTGATCAGGTCCAGTTCCAGCGCCTTGTTGGCCTGTTGATGTTCAGTCAGCGCGTCCTTTCGTGACTGACTTTCCAGCAGCGCAACCCGCAAGCGCTCCTGAAGCAGCGTGCGCTCGCTGTCGACCTGGCTGATCTTCTCGTTCAACTCGATGCGCAAGCCTTGGTCTTTGCGCACCTGCTCCTGCAGTGCGCTCAGCTCCTTGGCAGTCACCCGATGCTCGATCAACAAGCGCTCGTTGTCTCGATGCAACTGGGTGATTTCGTCCTGACGCACCAGGGCACTCTGCTGGGCCTGGCGCAGTTCGGCCTGTACCTGCTGCAACTGGCCTTCATGGCGACGCTGCTCCTGCTCACGCTGCTCCTTGACGGCATTGCGGTAGTGCTCAAGCGCATCGCGGGCGTGGAGGTGCTTGTCTTCCAGGGAGCGAATCTGCTCGTCCTTGTCGTTGATCCTCAGTTCGTAATCGCTGCATGCCTGGCTTAGCCCGGCGTTACGCGTTTGCTCGGCTTGCAGGCTGGTGCTGGCGGTGTGCAGGGCGGCGCTTTCCTCGACGAGGGCGGCGGCCTGGATGTCGAACTGCTGTTGCAACTGGTGATGGGACTCCTGCAGGGCTTCAAGCTGAGTGAGCAGGGCGCTTTTCTGCTGTTCGAACTGCGCAAGGGCGAGGTCGATGGGTTCCTGAGCCTTCTCCTTCAGGCGCTGTGCGAGACGTGCCACCAATTCACCCAGCTCATCGTCGATAGGCGCTTCGGTGATGATTTGCCGGGTTTCGCTTTCGTCCAGTTCCTTCAAGTAACGATGAATCGTGGTTTTCGAGCCGGTATTGCCCATCTCGATGCGTACAGCATCGATGCTGGGGTTTTCACCGCGGGCGAGGATTGCCTGGCGTGCCGTTTGAACCACCGCTTTGTTTATGCCACCACGTGCCATAGGGTCTCCGTCGATTTCGTACTGTGGTACATGATATGTATATACATACTGTATCACGGCCGAAAAACTCTTTAAATTCATTATTTAACAGATGGGATATTGGCGTATTATCCCGTGTCATTAGCGTTTCCAGCGTCGATCCAGGCGTTCGCAGTACGAATAGGCCCTGCCATGAGTGATCTTGACCGTTACCTCAATGCCGCTACCCGCGATAACACCCGCCGTAGCTACCGCGCGGCCATCGAGCATTTCGAAGTCAGTTGGGGTGGGTTCCTGCCGGCCACCAGCGACAGCGTGGCGCGCTATCTGGTGGCGCATGCGGGCGTGCTGGCCGTGAACACCTTGAAGTTGCGGCTATCGGCCTTGGCGCAATGGCATACCAGCCAGGGGTTTGCCGACCCGACCAAAGCGCCGGTGGTGCGCAAGGTGCTCAAGGGCATCCGCGCCGTGCACCCGGCGCAGGAGCGGCAAGCGCAGCCATTGCAGCTCACGCATCTGGAGCAGGTGGTTGCATCGCTTGAAAATGAGGCCAGGCAAGCCGCTGAAAACCAGGATCAGCCCGGATTACTGCGCGCCAAGCGCGACACGGCGCTGATCCTGTTGGGGTTCTGGCGCGGCTTTCGCAGCGATGAGTTGTGTCGCTTGAGCATCGAGCATGTCCAGGCCGTGCCTGGGGCCGGCATCAGCCTGTACTTGCCGCGCAGCAAAAGTGACCGCGATAACCTCGGCAAGACCTACCACACCCCCGCGCTGTTGCGCTTGTGCCCGGTACAGGCTTATAGCGAATGGCTTAGTGCCTCGGCATTGGTACGTGGCCCGGTGTTTCGCGGGATCGATCGCTGGGGCAATCTGGGGGAGGAGGGGCTGCACCCCAACAGCGTGATCCCATTATTGCGTCAAGCCCTTGAGCGCGCAGGCATCCCCGCCGAGCAGTACACCAGCCACTCCCTGCGACGTGGCTTCGCTACCTGGGCCCATCGCAGCGGCTGGGATTTGAAGTCATTGATGAGTTACGTCGGCTGGAGCGACATGAAATCGGCCATGCGCTATGTTGAAGCGACCCCCTTTCTCGGCATGACCCTGGCGACTCAACCGCTGCTGTGAGATTTCTTCTATTAATACAGCTGCCTGATAGGGAAAACCAATCGTCAGCATCAGGTTTGCCAATGAGCCATCGTCGGTCGGAGTGGGTAGGATTCACCTCATCAACTTCTTAACCCCTGACGGAGAGTCAACGATGCCTATCATCAACAGCCAAGTAAAACCGTTTAAAGCTACCGCTTTCAAAAACGGCAGCTTCGTCGATGTGACCGACGCTGACCTGAAAGGCAAGTGGTCCGTAGTGTTCTTCTACCCAGCCGACTTCACCTTCGTTTGCCCGACTGAACTGGAAGACCTGGCTGACAACTACGCCGAATTCAAGAAACTGGGCGTCGAAATCTACAGCGTGTCCACCGACACCCACTTTGCCCACGCTGCCTGGCACAACACCTCGCCAGCCATCGGCAAGATCCAGTACACCATGATCGGCGACCCAACCCTGACCATCTCCCGCAACTTCGACGTGCTGATCGAAGAAGCTGGCCTGGCAGACCGCGGTACCTTCGTGATCAACCCGGAAGGCCAGATCAAGATCGTTGAACTGAACGACGGCGGTGTTGGCCGTGACGCTTCCGAGCTGCTGCGCAAGATCAAGGCTGCTCAGTATGTCGCTGCCCACCCAGGCGAAGTGTGCCCAGCCAAGTGGAAAGAAGGCGAGGCCACCCTGGCTCCGTCCCTGGACCTGGTCGGCAAGATCTAAGTCTGTGAAGTCCCAAGGGCGGGTATCCGCACCTACCCAGTAAGCTGCAACCGCCCTCAAAAACGCCCGGGCGAGATTCGCTCGGGCGTTTTTTTATACCCAGAATTAAAGGAAATCGCCCGTATGTTGGACGCCAATCTTAAAGCTCAGTTGAAATCTTACCTGGAGCGGGTCACCCAGCCGATCGAGATCGTCGCCTCCCTCGACGACGGTGCGAAATCCCAGGAAATGCTCGCTCTTTTGCAGGACGTAGCCAGCCTCACTACGCTGATTACCCTGAACACCGATGGCAATGATGCGCGCAAGCCGTCGTTCTCCATCAATCGCCCGGGTGCCGATATCAGCCTGCGTTTCGCCGGCATCCCCATGGGCCATGAATTTACTTCACTGGTGTTGGCCCTGCTGCAAGTCGGTGGCCACCCGTCGAAGGCCAGTGTCGAAGTGATCGAACAGATCCGCGCGCTGAAAGGCGAGTTCAGCTTCGAGACGTACTTCTCGCTGTCGTGCCAGAACTGCCCGGACGTGGTCCAGGCGCTGAACCTGATGGCCGTGCTTAATCCCAATATCCGCCACGTGGCCATCGACGGCGCGCTGTTCCAGGCCGAAGTGGATGAGCGTCAGATCATGGCAGTGCCCAGTGTCTACCTCAACGGTGTGAACTTCGGCCAGGGCCGCATGGGCCTGGAAGAAATTCTCGCCAAGCTCGACACCAGCGGCATCGAAAAAGCGGCTGAGAAAATCAGTGCCAAGGATGCTTTTGATGTACTGGTCGTCGGCGGTGGCCCGGCGGGCTCATCGGCCGCGATCTACGCTGCACGCAAAGGCATCCGTACCGGCGTGGCCGCCGAGCGTTTTGGTGGCCAGGTGCTGGACACCATGTCCATCGAGAACTTTATCTCGGTCCAGGAAACCGAAGGCCCGAAGCTGGCCAGCGCCCTGGAAGCCCACGTGCGTCAGTACGACGTCGACATCATGAACCTGCAGCGTGCCAGCAGCCTGGTACCTGCGAAGAATGCCGGTGAGTTGCACGAAATTCGCTTCGAAAGCGGCGCGACGCTCAAGTCCAAGACGGTGATCCTGGCCACCGGTGCGCGCTGGCGGGAAATGGGTGTGCCGGGCGAGCAGGAATACAAAGCCAAAGGCGTGTGCTTCTGCCCGCACTGCGATGGCCCGCTGTTCAAGGGCAAGCGCGTGGCAGTGATCGGTGGCGGTAACTCCGGCGTCGAAGCGGCCATCGACCTGGCCGGCATCGTCAGCCACGTCACGTTGCTCGAGTTCGACAACAAGCTGCGCGCTGACGCTGTGTTGCAGCGCAAGCTGCACAGCCTGCCCAACGTTGATGTGATCACTAGCGCGTTGACCAGTGAAGTCAAAGGCGATGGCCAGAAAGTCACCGGTCTTGCCTACAAGGACCGCGACAGCGGCGAGTTCAAGACCATCGACCTGGAAGGCATTTTCGTGCAGATCGGTTTGCTGCCTAACACCGACTGGCTCAAAGGCACCGTGGAACTGACGCCACGCGGCGAGATCATCGTCGATGCGCGTGGCGAGACCTCATTGCCGGGCGTATTCGCCGCCGGTGATGTGACGACTGTACCGTATAAGCAGATCGTCATCGCGGTAGGTGAGGGCGCCAAGGCTTCCCTTAGCGCGTTCGACCATCTGATCCGCACGTCCGCGCCGGCGTAAAAACAGCGCGCAAATAAAAAACCCCATGAGCGATCATGGGGTTTTTGTTTTACAGCGGTGCTGGCTGAATGATCTCAACCCAGTAAGCGTCCGGGTCCTTGATGAAGGCCAGGCTTTTCATGCGGCCATCGCTCAGGCGCTTCTGGAAATCGCAGCCCAGGGCCTCGAAGCGTTCGCAGGCCGCGACAATATCCGGCACCGAAATGCAGATATGGCCAAAGCCACGCGGGTCGGTGTTGCCGTTGTGGTAGGCGAAGTCGGCGTCGTTTTCGGTGCCGTGGTTGTGGGTCAGTTCCAGAATGCCTGGGATCGACTTCATCCACTGGGTGCGCTCGGCAGCGTCAGCCGGGATCTGTGCCTTGTCCACCAGGGCCAGGAAATACAGGCTGAATTCGGCCTCCGGGAAATCGCGTTTTTCAACCAGGGAAAACCCCAGGACGCGGGTGTAGAAATCCAGCGACTTGGTGATGTCCTTGACCCGCAACATGGTGTGGTTGAACACGAAGTTGGTGGTGGCGGTATCCGGTTGGGCAGTGACGCCGGGAAAGGTGTTCAGTTCGTGCAGGCTCATGGGCCCTCCAGAAAAAATGGGGCAAAGCGGTCCCTTGGCTTGCGGCAAGCATCCGTGCAGCCGAGCCATGATACGCAAGGCCTGCCGATCGCGCCAAATGAAAAAGCTCACGCGGCCCTTGCGAGGGGCGGGGCTCGGGCCGCAAACTTTGGTGCTGGAACCTTGGATGCTTTTGGCAATGATCGAGTTTCGTAAACCGTTATTGGCTACGTTGTGCTTAGTATTGGGCAGCCCGTTCGTACTGGCGGCCGAGCCGGAAATTCATTGGCCCAGCGGCTGGCAGGTCGAGGAAGTTGAGCCCGATGGCAACGCAGCCGGGAGGACCCAGGCCGTGTCGCGACAGCGCGCGATCAAAAATGATGAAAATGGCAAGACCTTGATGGTGATGGAGTTGACCGGTACGCCGATCGAGGCTGGGCATAATGTCAATCTTCAAGGCGTTTTGCTGGAAATGCGTAAATCCATCCAGAAAGATTTTGCCCAGGGTGGTTATCAAAGTGTGTGCACCAAAATGCACCCCGCTACATTGAGCCGTCTTGAGGCGCTGGAAACTACCTGTGTGATTACCGAGAACGGTCGACATGTGCTGTCGCAAACACTAGTGGGGGCAGTGGATGTCGATAAAGCCTACGTGTTTTCATATGCGGGCCAGGCGCAAGCGTACGAGGCCAGCAAAGATGAGGTCAGTTCGGTGCGTGATAGCCTCAAACTTTGAATGGTTCCAGGCGAACGAATGTGAACTTAAGTTAGTTTCGTTTGTGAACCTATAAACGAAAAGCCCCGCGTAAGCGGGGCTTTCTGTTAGTGCATGTTAATCAACCGCGAAGCCAAGAGTCTACAGTGGCTGCGCCGTGCTCTTCTTTCCAGGCTTTAAGGCCGCGGTGGTTGCCGCCTTTGGTCTCGATCAGCTCGCCGGTATGCGGGTTCTGGTAAACCTTGACCACACGTGCACGGCGCTGTTTCGGCGCACGAACGGCTGCAGCAGCCGATTTGCCCGAGTTTGGATCAAGGATGGCGATCACATCGCGCAGGCTCTTGTCATAACTGCTCATCAGCTTTGTAAGTTTTTCTTCGAATTCGATTTCTTTCTTCAGCCCGGCGTCGTTCTTCAGCGATTCCAGCTGGGCGAGCTGCTCTTGAAGGGCTTTTTCTGCTGCACGAAATTCGGCGAGTCTGGACAAAATCTGTACTCCAATAGTGTAGTTAGCTGATAGCTACTGCGAAGAAAGCCTTAAGCCAAGAGGATTAAGCTAACTCAACGAAAACACCTGCGTGAGTGTATCGCCGGCACGAAAAATTGTAGTGGTTAATTCACTTCGAGTAAATCATGTCTTTGTCTAAATAAGATTGTTTCATCTAAAGTCGATGGCTATTCAATGGCGGGTCAACGCCTTAATGAATTCATCGCAAGGTACCGGGCGGCCGAACAGGTAACCTTGCAAAAAGTCCACGCCTTTTGCAACAAGGTAATCACACTGCTGCGCTGTTTCCACACCCTCAGCCACGATACCCAGGTCGAGCTTGGCGGACAGTTCTATGATGCTGTCGAGAATATGCCGGGAGAGCGCATCCGCTCCGATCATGGCGACGAAGCTTTGATCGATCTTCAAGTAATCCACATTGAAGTTGCGCAAGTAGCCCAGGCTGGAATGCCCGGTGCCGAAGTCGTCGATTGCGATCATCACGCCCAACTGGTGCAGAGCGTCGAACAGGCGGCGCGTGATGTCGGTGGGTTCGATCAGCTCGCGCTCGGTCAATTCCAGGACCAGGGTGACCTGGCCGGGCGGGAAGGCCGCGAGGAACTCCCGGCAATCATCCACCAGATCCAGATCGTGGCAATGCCGCGCGGTGATGTTCACGCCGATATGGAAACCCGGGCTGAAGTGCTCGGCATGCGGCGCCAATTGCGCGGCGGTCTGGCGGAGCAGGGCGCGGGTCATCGGCACGATCAGTCCGCAGTGTTCGGCCAGGGGGATAAACAGGTCCGGCCGGACCAGCCCCTCTTTAGGATGCTTCCAGCGCATCAGCACTTCGCAGCCGGCCCATTGGCGCGTGTCGCCGCGCACCACCGGCTGGAAATACGCAATGAATTCATTGGCGCCCAGGGCCCGTTGCAACTCGTGGGTAGGCGCCGAAGAGCGCTTCTGCAGCCAATGGGCCAGGACGCCGGCCAGCACTCCAAAAAATACCACCAAACTGAACACCGCCGGGTAACGCGCCTGCATATAACGCCACACCTCGCCCTCGGGCATGCCCACGTCAACGCTGTACGGATAGCGGTTGGAGGCCAAAAAGTGCTGGGCCACGGCAAACCTCGGCGGTGTGCTGGTATGCACCTTGCCCTCGGCGTCCAGCCAATGGGGGCCAACTTTCAGCACCAGGAAGGCATAGCGGCTGATCAGGCGCAGGGCGTTGGTGAGGTGATAGCCGTCAATCGAGGCGAACGCGGCTCGATCGCCATCGACCAGCCGGTAAACCAGCAGCGCGGTATCCGGCGTGACGGGGTTGCCGTTCATCAACCACAAACTGCCGTCAACGTAGTCGTCCGGGTTGACCGGCGACTCATAACCGCTGCCAAACAACGAACTGCAATAAATGTTTCTCTGCCAGGACAGGGTGGTGGCGCGCACGAACGGCCGACGAGTGACCTGCTCACGCAGTGCCAGCTTCGCGGCCTTATCACACGGCAAGCCGGCCAGTGGTAACAGCGCTTGGGCGGCGGCGGCGGTGTTGTCGAGCATCAAGTCGAACTGACGCACGGCTTCCTGCGCCGTTTGAGCGGTGCTTTGCTCAAGCGTGCGGTCGGCCTGCCAATAAAGAATCACCACCCCAAGGAGAACGGGAAGCAGGCCGCAGACTGCGCTGAACGAATAGCGGGCGACTCGGCTTCGTGGGCCTTGGGAGGTCAGGGGCATAGAGGGGCAGCCATGCAGAAAAGGGGAGACTATGCCGATGATAGATGGCATTGCCACACGGTGCTCGGCAAAACGTAACAGCGCTTGATCGAGTTCAAACCGGGGCGGGATACAACTTTTGCGCCACTGCAATGAACGCCAGTGTCGCGGGTGATGACTGGCGACGGTCGAGCACAGCCAGACCAATCTGGCGCGGCACTTGAGGCGCCAATGGCCGCACCACATAACGCGGATCGATGGCTGCCGGCAGCGATGCCTGTGCGACAATGCTCAGTCCGTCGCCACGGCTGACCGCTCCCAGCGTGCTGAGCAACTGCGCGCAGCGGTAACGCACCTTCGGCTGTAATCGGGCCTGGCTGAACAGGTGCGTGACCCATTCCGACGATCCGGCTTCAGTCAGGATAAACGGGTCATCACATAACGCTTGCAGGGGCAGCGCGACCTGGGCGGTTAACCGATGCCCGGCCGGTAACAGCGCTACCCATTGATCCTGCAACAGCGCCACGGTATCGAAGCGGTCCTGCTCCAAAACGACAAACCCGACATCCACCCGCCGCTCATCCAGCCACTGTATGACCTGCCGGTCGGGGCCTTCGTCGACGTGTACCTCTATGCCTGGGAAAGCCTGCCGAAAGTGGCTGAGGATGTTGGGCAGCAAGCGGATTGAAGCAGTGGGCCCGAACGAGCCTATACGCAGCGTACCGCGCTTCATGCCACGGGCGTCGGCGGCTTCCTGCTGCAACGTGTTGGCCAGGCCCAGCATGGCACGGGCGCGCCCCAGCAATTGCACGCCGATATCGCTCGGTTCAACCAGGGTCTGGTGACGTCGGAACAATTCCACACCCAACTCCTGCTCCAGTGCCTTGATCGCATGGGACACCGCCGACTGGCTGATACCCAGGCGGTGAGCGGCGCTGGTAAAGCCTTGCAGTTCAGCTACCAGGGAAAAGATTTCCAACTGGGTCAGGGTCATGAGAAAAGACTCATTTTACGATGATTGGTCATTACTTGAAGAATAGGCTCTCCCTTATTCTTCGAGCAAATTTATGCGCCGCATTGCCGATGGTTTCACTTATCTCAAGCTTGCCGCTGTCAGCGTTATCTGGGGCGGAACCTTCGTTGCCGGGCGCTACCTGGCCGATCAGGTAGACCCGTTGCTCGCGGCAAGCTTGCGCTTTGTGCTGGCCAGCGTGGCGTTGTCGTTGTACATGCTGTTCGCCCGGGTCCGATTGACCTGCCCGAGCCCACGGCAATGGGTGCAATTGGCGACGCTGGGTTTCTTCGGGATTTTTTTCTACAACTTGTGCTTTTTCTATGGGTTGCATTACATCAATGCGTCGCGGGCTTCACTGATTGTCGCCTTGAACCCGGCCGTGATCGGCCTGGCGGGTTGGTGGTTGTTCAACGAGCGCCTGGAGCGCGCCAAGTGCGTGGGTATTGCGTTGTGCCTGGGCGGGGCGGCGGCTGTCATTATCAGTCGCAACCCGCAATTGCTGCAGGGCAATGTGGATGCCTGGCGCGGCGATCTGTTGATACTCGGCTGCGTCGTGGGGTGGGGCGTCTATTCATTGGGCTCGCGCCAGTTGAATCACAGCCTCGGGCCGTTGCAAACCGTAACATGGTCAATTCTGCTGGGCACGGTGATGCTCCTGGCCGCGACCCTTGTCACCGGGCGCATGACCCTGGCGGGCCTGAGCGTGCTGCATGTGTCGCAATGGGCCAGCTTGGGGTACCTGGGCATAATGGGCTCGGCCCTGGCCTATATCGGCTATTACGATGGCATTCGGCGCATCGGCGCGACGCGTTCCGGCGTGTTCATTGCGCTCAACCCGCTGACCGCCGTCATTTGCGCGGCGTTGTTACTTGGCGAACACCTGACGCTGCCCATGCTGCTTGGCGGCAGTGTGATCCTGCTGGGCATTTACCTGTGTAACAAACCCCTTGCGCAAGGCAAGGCAATGGAGATTTGATAAGAGTACGGACAAACACTGTTACGCTGTGTAGAATCGATTTACGCATACAAGAATATGGACTTGCGCTCACGCAAGCCTCGCCGTCAGAGACTGATGACATGAAGCAACTCGGCTCGCCCCTCATCTTTGGTGACTTCCTCGCCCGCAGCGTGCGAGGCCTTTCCTGTGCGCCACCCGCTGACCTCATCCTTGCCCGCAAATAACCACATAGCTAGTAAAAAACTAGCTGTTACCCCAAGCATGATGAGGCACCGAACATGACCGACCAATACGAAAACCCGATGGGCCTGATGGGCTTTGAGTTCATTGAATTCGCCTCGCC
The DNA here is from genome assembly GCF_003852295.1 of Pseudomonas sp. R11-23-07. Classification (NCBI taxonomy): domain Bacteria; kingdom Pseudomonadati; phylum Pseudomonadota; class Gammaproteobacteria; order Pseudomonadales; family Pseudomonadaceae; genus Pseudomonas; species Pseudomonas sp. R11-23-07. The sequence goes on along the minus strand of NZ_CP027761.1, from coordinate 2,893,229 downwards.
GACCCCGGGCACTCTGGAGCCGATCTTCGAGATCATGGGCTTCACCAAGGTGGCAACCCACCGCTCCAAGAACGTGCACCTGTTCCGCCAGGGCGAGATCAACCTGATCCTCAATAATGAGCCCAACAGCCTTGCCTCGTACTTCGCCGCCGAGCATGGGCCGTCGGTGTGCGGCATGGCGTTTCGCGTGAAGAACTCGCAGGAAGCCTACAAGCGCGCCCTGGAACTCGGGGCCCAGCCGATTCATATCGACACCGGCCCGATGGAATTGAACCTGCCAGCGATCAAAGGCATCGGCGGGGCGCCGCTGTACCTGATCGACCGTTTTGGCGAAGGCAGCTCTATCTATGACATCGACTTCGTCTACCTCGAAGGCGTAGACCGCAACCCGCAGGGCGCCGGCCTGAAGGTCATCGATCACCTGACCCACAACGTCTACCGCGGCCGCATGGCGTACTGGGCCAACTTCTACGAGAAGCTGTTCAACTTCCGTGAAGCGCGCTACTTCGATATCAAGGGCGAATACACCGGCCTGACCTCCAAGGCCATGAGCGCGCCGGATGGCATGATCCGCATCCCGTTGAACGAAGAGTCCTCCAAGGGCGCCGGCCAGATCGAAGAGTTCCTGATGCAGTTCAACGGCGAGGGCATCCAGCACGTGGCGTTCCTCACCGACGACCTGGTCAAGACCTGGGACGCGCTGAAGAAGATCGGCATGCGTTTCATGACCGCGCCGCCGGACACCTACTACGAGATGCTCGAAGGCCGCCTGCCGAACCACGGCGAACCGGTGGACCAACTGCAGGCACGCGGCATTTTGCTCGATGGCTCCTCAATCGAGGGCGACAAGCGCCTGCTGCTGCAGATCTTCTCGGAAACCCTGATGGGCCCGGTGTTCTTCGAATTCATTCAGCGTAAAGGCGACGATGGCTTCGGCGAGGGCAATTTCAAGGCGTTGTTCGAGTCCATCGAGCGTGATCAGGTACGTCGCGGTGTGTTGACCGCTGACTAAGCAATAATCCCTGACACAACAGCGATCAAATGTGGGAGGGGGCTTGCCCCTGATGGCGGTGGCTCAGTCACATATGCGCTGACTGACACTGCCTTATCGGGGCATAGGTATCTACACAACTTTGTAGCAGCCTACGGTAACCACGATGCGAAGCGAGCCGCTCTTGATCTTGCTTTTGATCTAGGCGCCCCGTTAAACCACGCTGTCGGATTACGGGCACACCGAGCCTAAGCGAGGTGCCGAGTGGTGGGGCAAGAGCGTTTTGCTTACTTTTGCGCTTTTCAAAAGTGAGACGCCGTAAGGGCGGAACCCATAGCAGCCGTTACCGCAGCAACGGATATGTACTCGCCCTGATCCAGCATCCTGGTCGGCTGTCAGGCCGCCATCGGGAGCAAGCCCCCTCCCACATTTGGATCGCGCGGCATCAGTCAGATAGCTATAGGCCGCCAGGTCGCCACAGGAGCAAGCTCCCTCGCCACAGGTTCAGGGCTACGCCAAAGTTGTGTAGATATCTATGCTTATCGGGGGCAAGCCCCCTCCCACATGTTTGACCGAGTCAAGCCTTGCGCTGACGCACCAAGTGCTTGAATCCTTCATACACCAGCACCATCACCGCCAGCCAGATCGGGATATAGGTCAGCCATTGCCCGCCCTTGATGCCTTCGCCCAGCAGTAGCGCGACTGCCAGCAACAACACCGGCTCCACATAACTGAGCAGGCCGAACAGGCTGAAGGCGAGCAAACGGCTGGCGATGATATAGCTCACCAGCGCCGACGCACTGATCACGCCCAGCATCGGAATCAACGCGTAGAGCTTGGGCTGTGCATCCAGTACCGCAAAGCCCTGTTCACCGCTTTGCACGAACCACCAGGCCACCGGTAGCATCAACGCCATGTCCAGCCACAGGCCGCCCAGATGGTCGGTGGTCAGGTATTTACGCACCACGAAATACACGGGGTAACCGATGATCACTACCAGGGTCGCCCAGGAAAAACCGCCGGCCTGGTACAGCTCGTTGAGCACACCCAATGCGGCAAATACCACGGCGATCTGCTGCAAGCGCGACAACTGTTCGCCGTAGACCAGGCGCCCGGTCAACACCATGGTCAGCGGCAACAGGAAATACCCCACCGACACATCCAGGCTGCGGCCATTGAGCGGTGCCCACATGAACAGCCATAACTGCACGCCGAGCAACGCGGACGACACCAGCACGCCGCCGATCAAGCGCGGCCTGGCCGCCAGCAGACGCAGCAACTCCCACACCCGCCGCCATTCGCCGCTGACTACCATGAATACGGTCATGCAGGGCACGGTCAGCAGCATGCGCCAGCCGAAAATTTCCAGGCCACTCAGTGGTGTGAGCAGGGACGTGAAGTAATACATCACGGCGAACAACACCGAGGCCAATACCGATAACGCAACACCTTTAGACACGCTGTCCTCGCGAAAGCCGATTCAGATCCAGTTCCAGCAAAGGATTATGGTGCTTTTAGCGTTAAAGCGCTGCGCTGTTTTGGGGCGGGCTTGCGTGAACTTTCGTGTAACCCGCGGTTTGAGCGCGTTCCAGTGGTCAGCGAGACTGCGTCACTCGGCCCGACACGAAATGCCCTACGTCATTGAACCCCGGCGTGGACGAATGCCCCGGCGTCACCAGTGAGTCGACGAACGCCTCATCCTGCGCCGTGATCTCTACCGCCAATGCCCCGGTATATGCATCCCACTGCGCCTCGGTGCGCGGGCCGACAATCGCTGAACTCACAGCCGCGTTGTTCAGCACCCAGGCAATCGCGAACTCAACCATGCCCACGCCACGGCCCTGGGTGTATTGCTGGATCTGCTGGGCGATGCGCAGCGATTCCACGCGCCATTCGGTTTCCAGGATGCGTTTGTCCTGGCGCGCCGCGCGGCTGCCCGGTTCAGGTGCCAGGTCGGGTGCGTATTTGCCGCTGAGCACGCCACGCGCCAACGGGCTGTAGGGCACCACGCCCAGTCCATAGGCAGCCGCGGCGGTGATCTGCTCGACCTCGGCCTGGCGATTGACGATGTTGTACAACGGCTGACTGATGACGGGCCTGTCAACGCCAAGGCGCTCGGCCACGCGGATGACCTCGGCGATACGCCAGCCACGGTAGTTGGATAACCCCCAGTAGCGCACTTTGCCCTGGCGAATCAGGTCGCCGATCGCCGATACCGTGACTTCCAGCGGCGTGTCGTGGTCCTCGCGGTGCAGGTAGTAGATGTCCAGGTAATCGGTGTCCAAGCGCGCCAGGCTCGCCTCCAACGCGTTGAACAGGCGTTTGCGGCTCAGCCCATTGCGGTTGGGCACGCCATCCGCCGGGCCGAAACCGACCTTCGACGCCACCACCCAGTCCGGGCGGTTGCGCGCGATGGCCTCGCCGACGATCTCCTCGGAGCGCCCGCCGGTATAGACGTCGGCGGTGTCGATAAAGTTGATGCCTTGATCCCAGGCCTTGTCGATGATGCGCAACGAATCTTCGGTGCTGGTCTGTTCGCCAAACATCATGGTGCCCAGTGTCAGTGCGCTGACCTTCAACCCGGACTGGCCCAACGTGCGGTAAATCATGCAAAGCTCCTCATGGCAGGCAAACGTGGGTAATGCAATACCAGACACCAACGCTCTGGAACAAGCCCTGTGTGTGTTTCTTCATGCACTCAGCAACGCCTGGCAGCGCTCCTGTAGAAAACGCTGCAGCACCTTCACCCGTTCCGATACCTGCAGACGATGGGGGCACATCAGGTTGAAGGGCGCAGGTTCGCCTTGCCATCCATCAAACAATGCCACCAGCCGGCCGGCGGCAAGGTCGCCCACTACATCCAGCCGGGCTTTATAGGCGATGCCGTGGCCGGCCAGCGCCCAACGGCGCACGACCTCGCCGTCGTCGCTGAGAAAGTCGCCGCTGACCTCGACGTCTTCCACCTGCGCGCCCTGGCGAAAGCGCCAGGTCTTGCTGACTTGACCTTGGCGCATGTAACGCAACGCGCTGTGCCCTGACAGTTGCGTTGGATGTTGCGGTGCGCCATGGCGCGCCAGGTAGGCGGGGCTTGCACAGGCAACGCGATGGTGGTCGGGGACGATGGGCAGGGCGACCAGGCTGGAATCCTGCAGCACGCCAAAGCGCAGGGCGATGTCGACCGTTTCGCGAAACAGGTCGGCGTTGCTGTCGTTGAGCATCAGTTGCAGACGGATGTTCGGGTGTTCGGCCTTGAAGGCGTCCAGCCAACCCAGCACCACATTGCGCCCGAAATCCGACGGTGCCGCCACTTGCAGCAAACCGGTCAGGCCCTGGCTTTGCTGCTTGAGCGCCTGTTCACCCTCGCTCAATGCGGCCAGCGCAACGCGTACGCTGTCCAGATAGCGCCGGCCTTCCTCGGTCAGCCGCATGCTGCGGGTGGAACGGGCGAACAAGCGCAGGCCCAGGCGGGTTTCCAGGCGCTTGAGGGCGATACTGGCCGCTGCCGGGGTCAGGCCAAGCCCGCGTGCCGCAGCAGACAGGCTGCCCGCATCGGCGGTGCGCACGAACACTTCAAGGTCCAGGATCGAACTCATTTGTAAAATTCCTTTAAAGATCTTGTCGTTTTACCGGGATTTTTCTCCGATTACCAAGCGTGGAAGATGAACGCTCACTTCCTCAACCGGACATTTCCCATGACAACGTCTCTTCGCGGCAAAACCATTATCGTGATCGGCGGCAGCAGCGGCATCGGTGCAGCCGTCGCCAAAGCGGCGGCCGAGCGGGGTGCGCAGGTAGTGGTGGCGGGGCGCCGCTTGACCTCGGCGCAGCACGACGGCATGCGCAGCGAGCCGGTGGATGTCAACGACAGCGCATCCTTGCAACGCCTGTTCGAAACAGTGGGGCACTTTGATCATCTGGTTTACACATCAGGCCCTTCGGTCAAGGCCAAGACCCTGATCGACACCGACCTGGACGAAGCCCAGGCCAACTTCAATGTGAAACTCTGGGGTGCGTTGCGCGCGATTCAACAGGCACTGCCATTTCTGCATGAGCACGGCAGCATCAGCCTGACCTCCGGCCAGTTGGGGCGCAAATTGGTTGCGGGACAGTTCATCAAGGTCGGCATCAATGCCGCCACCGAAGCGCTGGGCAAGCAGCTGGCCAAGGAACTGGCGCCGCGCCGCGTCAACGTGATCAGCCCCGGGGTGATCGATACGCCGGCGTACGCCGGGCTTGGCGAAGAGCAGCGTCTGGCGATGTTTGCCAAGGCCGGTGGGGCCTTGCCGGTTGGGCGCGTCGGGCAGGCGCAGGAAGTGGCGGCAGGGTATGTGCTGGCCATGGAAAACGGCTTCATGACCGGCGCCGTGATCGATATCGACGGCGGCGGTTTGCTGTAACAGCGTCCAGTGTGGGGCGCTTTACACCTTCAAGGTGCGTGTCATGCGCAACGCCAACACACTGCCGGCCACGATGACCGCTGCCAGCAAGTACAGCGCCACATCCGTGGACCCCGTCGCATCCTTCACGAACCCGACGATGTAGGGGCTGAGAAACCCGGCCATCTGGCCCATAGAGTTGATCAACGCCAGCCCACCCGCCGCCGCGCCCGCGCTGAGCATGGCGGTGGGCACCGGCCAGAACATCGGCAGCCCGGTGAGGGCGCCCATGGTGGCGATCGTCAGGCCGAGAATGGCGATCGCCGGGGTGGTAGCGAAATTCACCGCGATCACCAGGCCAATCGCGCCCATCAGCATCGGTACCACCAAGTGCCAACGGCGTTCCTTGCGCAAGTCTGCGGAACGGCCCACCAGCAACATGAACACTGCGGCCAGCAGGTACGGGATCGCACTGAGCCAGCCGATCACCAGGTTATCGCTGAACCCCAGGTTCTTGATGATCGATGGCAGCCAGAAGTTGATCGCGTAGACGCCGCTCTGGATGCAGAAGTAGATCAGGCCGAATGCCCAGATCGCCGGGTTCTTGAACACCTCGGCCAGGGAGTCGGTGGTGGTCTTCGGTTTGTTCGCAAGATCGGTGGCCTGGTCGGCTTCCAGTACCGCGCGTTCGTGGGGCTTGAGCCACTTGGCGTGGGCGAAGCTGTCACTGAGCAGGAAGTAGGCGAGGGCGCCGAGGATCACGGTGGGAATGCCTTGCAACAGGAACATCCACTGCCAACCGGCGAGGCCGCCTTGACCTGCCGCAAAGTGGTTGAGAATCCAGCCGGAGAACGGGCTGCCGAGCAGGCCGGAGACCGGAATCGCGGACATGAACAGCGCCATGATCCGGCCCCGGCGAAACGTCGGAAACCACTGCGAGAGGTACAGCACCACACCGGGAAAGAACCCCGCCTCGGCGGCGCCGGTGAACAGGCGCAAGGTGTAGAAATGCGTCGGCGTGGTCACGAACAACAGGCAGGTGGACAAGGTGCCCCACACGATCATCATCAGCGCTATCCAGCGCCTTGGCCCGAACCGGGTCAGCGCCAGGTTGCTCGGCACGCCACACAGCACGTAGCCGATAAAGAAGATCCCGGCACCCAGGCCGTACACGGTTTCACTGAATTTCAACGCGTCGAGCATCTGCAACTTGGCAAAGCCAACGTTCACCCGGTCAAGGTAGTTGAACAGGTAGCAGATAAAGATGAAGGGGATCAGGCGCAGGGTAACGCGCTTGTAGATGGCGTTTTTATCGTCATCGGTGGCCAGTGCTGCGGCGGCGCTCTGTGACATGGCGAGTCTCTCTTTATTATGTTTTTTAGCGATGCGAGGGTAACGTTGATCGCCCAAACAGTCTCGGCGACGCGATGGGCAACTGTCTTTGTGCTTGCGCACAGCCATGCCCGCTTTGCGCTGTGCCGGTGACCAATTCGCTTTGGAAGGAAAATAGCCCTATGTTCGAGCTGGATCATGAGCTGGCACAGGATATCGTCGATCGCACCATGGCGATCCTGCCCTACAACGTCAACGTTATGGACAACCAGGGCCTGATCCTCGGCAGCGGCGAACCGGAACGCATCAACACCCGACATGAAGGCGCCCAACTGGTGCTGACGAACGGGCGCGTGGTGGAAATCGATGGGCAGACTGCCAAGCACCTCAAGGGTGTGCTGCCTGGCATCAACTTGCCGCTGATGCATGATCAGCGCCTGATCGGTGTGCTGGGTATCACCGGTGAACCGCAAGGCCTGCGCACCTACGCCGAACTGGTGCGCATGACCGCCGAGATGCTGGTCAGTCAGCGCCACCAGCAGGCCGAGCAGCAGTGGCGGCGCCAGCGCTGTGACGACCTGCTGGCATTGCTGCTGGCCGATACCGGTGACTCGCCGCGCCTGGTCGACGAAGCGCAACAACTGGGCCTCAAGCCGCAACTGGCGCGTACGCCTTACCTGTTCGAACTGGGCGCGGGGCAGTCGGCCGACGCCTTGAGTGCCTGGCTGACGTCGCGTTATCCGGACAGTTGGTGCGTCAGTTCAGCGCCGTTGTCGCTGTTGTGGTGTCGACCCGCGTCAGTGCAGATCGATAACCCGCGCCTGCTGGAAAAGCTCGACGGCCTGGGCTGGACTGTCCTGCGGGTCGCCGTAGGCGGGCAGGCGCAAGGTTTGGCCGGGTTGCGGCGGTGCTATCGCCGTGTCAGCGATTTGCTGGCCTACGGTCGCGATATCCTGCCGCATTCGCGCCTGTTGATCCTCAATCGCTATCGTCTGCCGGTCATGCTCTGGCGCCATCGCAACGACGATGCCCTGGATGAATTGCTCAACCCGCTGCGCAAAGTCCTCGCCAAGGACAACAACGGCCAACTGCTGGCCACGCTGCGCGCATGGTGCGATCACGACGGGCAAAGCCAGGCCTGTGCCGATGCCCTGGGGATTCACCGCAACAGCCTGCGCTACCGCATGGAACGGATTGCCGAACTGAGCGGCGTTGACCCTCTGAGCCTGGATGGCATGCTGGCGCTGTACCTGGGCGTGCAACTGTTGCCCCAGGCTTTGTAAAAATGAACAACAAACCTCAGCTGCACTTGTGCATTGGACCGGCGTCATCAGCGGTGCCAACTGGCAGCATGGGCGTTATAAAAACCGGAGAACGCCCATGAAAATCATCATCGCCCCCGACTCGTTCAAGGACAGCCTGAGTGCCGAAGGGGTCGCCCAGGCGATTGCGCAAGGGTTGGCTCAGGTCTGGCCTGACGCACAGCTGGTGCAATGCCCGATGGCGGACGGCGGTGAGGGGACAGTCGAAGCAGTGCTCGCCGCGTGTAACGGCCAATTGCGCAGCCAGGCCGTGCGCGGGCCAATGGGCGATACGGTGCAGGCGCATTGGGGCTGGTTGGCCGACAGCCACACCGCGATCATCGAAATGGCTGAGGCCAGTGGCCTGCAGTTGGTCGCACCGGGCCAGCGCGACGCCTGCTCCAGCAGCACGTATGGCACCGGCGAGCTGATCCGCGCCGCGCTCGACCTGGGCGCCCGGCGCATTATCCTGGCGATCGGCGGCAGTGCCACCAACGATGGCGGCGCAGGCGCGATGCAAGCGCTCGGCGTGCAGTTGTTCGACGCCCGGAACCAGCCCTTGGCACCCGGTGGCTTGGCGTTGAGCGGCCTGGCGCGTATCAGCCTGGAAAACCTTGACCCACGCCTGGCGCGGGTCTGCTTCGAAATCGCGGCGGATGTGAACAACCCGCTGTGCGGTCCCCACGGCGCCTCGGCGATTTTTGGCCCGCAAAAGGGCGCCAACCCCGAACAGGTGCAGCAGCTGGATGCCGCCCTTGGTCATTTTGCCGACCACTGCGCCAGGGTGCTGGCCCAGGACGTGCGTGACGAACCCGGCAGCGGCGCGGCAGGCGGCTTGGGGTTCGCCGCCAAGGCATTCCTCGGCGCGCAGTTCCGCGCCGGCGTTGAAGTGGTGGCCGAGCTGGTTGGCCTCGACGCTGTGGTGCGTGGCGCCGACCTGGTCATCACCGGCGAAGGCCGCTTCGATGCCCAGACCCTGCGCGGGAAAACCCCGTTTGGCGTGGCGCGTATTGCACGGCAACACAATGTCCCGGTGATCGTGATCGCCGGAACCCTGGGCGATGGCTACGAGCAGATGTACGCCCACGGCGTGGATGCCGCCTTTGCGTTGCCCTCGGGGCCGATGAGTCTTGCCCAGGCATGCAGCGAGGCGCCGCGCTTGTTGCGTGAGCGGGCCTCGGATATTGCGCGGGTGTGGCGCTTGGCACGGCCTGTTGCTTAAATGCCTTTTGTAGGAGCGAGGCGGGCGGCTAGCCCTTGCTCGCGAAAAACCTCCAGGCAACGCGTTCATTCTGAATAAACGCGGAGGCCCGGGGTTTTTCGCAAGCAAGCTCGCTCCTACAGGTCAGCGTGTTTTCCGTAGGCTGCTACAACGTCGCTTCGATGCCTATGCCCTACACTAGACGGCCACTTGTCTTTCAAAGGATGAAATACGATGCACACCCCTGAGCCCCATATCGTGATCCAGCGTTTCACCGAGGCCCATCTTGAGGGAGTCGCTGCGCTCTATAACGAACCGGCGGTATGCCGTCAGGTGCTGCAAATGCCTTTTCAGTCAGTGGAAGCGTGGCGCAAGCGCCTGGTAATGGATAACGAACGCCGTTTGCGACTGGTGGCGATGCACGGCGGCGAAGTGATTGGTCAATTGGGGTTGGAACAGTACCTGCGCGTGCGCCAGGCGCATGTGGGGTCGCTCGGCATGGGGGTGGCGACGGCCTGGCAGGGTAAGGGCGTGGGTTCGAAGTTGCTGACGGCCGCGCTGGATGTGGCTGACAACTGGATGAACCTGCATCGCGTAGAACTCACGGTGTACGCCGACAACGAGGCGGCGCACAACCTGTACCGCAAATTCGGCTTCGAGGTCGAAGGCTGTTTGCGCGATTACGCCCTGCGTGACGGTGTGTTCGTCGACACCTTGAGCATGGCGCGCCTGCGCACGCCGGTTTAGTCCTCCAGCGCAAACGCCACCGCAGCCCGCGCATGCAGCTCGGTGGTGTCCAACAGCGGCAGGTCGCAGTGCTCGGGCTTGATCAGCAGGCTGATTTCCGTACAGCCGAGGATCACCGCCTGGGCGCCGCGTACGGCCAGGGACTCGATCACCCGCTGGTAGACGGCGCGTGATTCGGCGCTGATCATCCCCACACACAACTCTTCATAGATGATCCGGTGCACCGCCTTGCGTTCGTCCGCATCCGGTACCAGTACGGTCAGGCCCTGTGCGGCCAGGCGGGACTTGAGGAAGTCCTGTTCCATGGTGAATGCAGTGCCGAGCAATCCCACGGTCAAGGTGCCCGCCTGTACGGCGACAGCGCCCGCCGCATCGGCGATATGCAGGAAGGGAATCGACACCGCCGCCTCGATACGCGGCGCCACCCGGTGCATGGTGTTGGTACACAGCACCACACACTCGGCGCCCCCGGCCTGCAAACGGCGCGCGGCGTCTTCCAGGATCAGCGCGGTATCGTCCCAGCGCCCGGCGTGCTGGGCCTGTTCCACCGGGCCGAAGTCCACGCTGTACATCAACAGTTGCGCCGAACGCAGCGGGCCGAGCCGGTCGCGTACTTGCTGGTTGATGATGCGGTAATACTCGGCGCTGGACTCCCAGCTCATGCCGCCGATAAGGCCGATGGTGCGCATGCGATGCTCCGGGCAGGGAATGTGGATTCCACCATACTCACCGAAGGCGCATTAGTCATGTGCAGTTGCCGGCCAATCCACCAGTGCAGTTCATGCAATGTTGATGACCGGTCACTGCTCACGATGGCGATAGACCTTTTCCTACGCTCCAGAGCTGCCTTTACTAGATGAATAGTCAGACTCCCCTCACACCCTGATGGGGTTGGTTTTCTGTAAGGTCGTTCTTAATGAAAGTTCATTCAAGAGGAGTTCATCATGGCACCGCCACACTGCGAGGACGACCCCGGCCCCAGCCACAGAGATCACCCACCGCCGCCCCTTATCATCCCCGAGATTCAGTTTCCTTTCGCCGGTCCGCCGCCACGCTCCGACAGCGAGCAGTTGCGCGCGCATGCCCTCGCCTGGGCGCAGCGATACGGCTTGATCGGGCGCCGTGGTGCGCATCGATTGAGTACCACGGCGCTGCTCGACCTGGGGCTGGCATTATGCGGCAGGGCGCCCACGCACCGAGCCGAGATCCTGGTGTGCTGGTACCTGTGGGCGCTCACGCTGGATGACCGTATCGACGATGGGCCCTGGGCGGAAAACGGAGCATTGGAAGGTTTCATCGCTTCGGTGCAGGCGCTGACCGAAAGCAGCGGCGCTGCTTCCCCAGGCCAAAGCAGCCGGTTCGAGGACCCGATGCTCGCCGTTCTGGTCGATGATCTTTGGCCGCGGACCCGGAGCTGGGGCGGCGACCGTTGGCGGGCCCGGCTGGTGCGACATCTGATCCAGCATTTGCGTGCGCAGGCAACGCTGGTGCACGTGCGGGAAACCGACACAGCGCTCACATTGGCCGACTATCTGCCGTTGCGCCGGGATTCGTTCGGCGCACTGTTCTTCTTTGATCTCATCGATGGGGCCGAAACCCTCGATCCGTATGCGTCCCCAGAGGATGTTCAAGCGTGGAGCACGATGCGTGAGCACGCTGCCGATATCATCGCCTGGACCAACGATATCCACTCGATTGCCAAGGATGTGGTGTGTGGTGAGCGCTTCAACCTGGTGTCGGTACTCGCAGCCTGCGCTGGCATGGATTGGCCCGCCGCGATCGAATCCGCCCATCAGATGATAAACACGGCAGTGGCGCAGTTCACGGCGCTCGCTGCCGAGCCTGCGCGCCACCCGCCGAGCGCGGCGACCGACCCGGACCGGCTGCGTCAGGTTGTGCGGGCGGCAGGCGACTGGCACCGCAGCGTCTCTCGTTATCTGCTGCATGCCGCCGATTCTGCGGCCCGGAACGATCAGCAAGTGGACCTGAAACTTATCCCTCCGACGCTCAAATCCCGGCAGTTCGAAATCGACCCATACCCGTTGTATGAGCAATTGCGTACCACGCTGCCGATCGCTTACGACGAGCCCACCGATGTGTGGCTGGTCAGCCGGCATGTGGACGTCAAAGCCGCCCTGACTCATCCGGGTGCAAGCAACAATAACTACAGTTGGCAAATCGGACCGCTGCTGGGCCACACCATCGTCACGATGGACGGATGTGAACACGCCCAGCACCGCGCGTTGCTCAGCCCTGCGTTTCGTGGCAAGGCCCTCGCGGCGCTTGAAGCTTCCATCATCGCGGTGACCACAGACTTGCTGGCGCACATGCACGGTCGCCCCCAGGTTGACCTGATCGCCGATTTCACCGCTGCGCTGCCGGTACGGGTGATGGCGCATGCACTGGGGCTGCCGGCGCAAACCTGCGCAGAGGTGGAGCGGCTGAAGCGGTGGTGCGCCATCGGCTTCGCGTATATGGGCAACTATCGACAGGACCCGGCGCTGCTGACCGGTGGATTATCCAACCGAGACAGTTTCTACGACTTTATTCAGCCCCACATTGACGCTCGACGCGCCGAACCCACGGACGACTTGATCTCGCAGCTCCTGGCGGCACGGATTGACGGCCAGCCATTGTCCGAGACGTTCGTGCGCGCTTACTGCGCGATCCTGATGACGGCGGGTAGCGAAACCAGCCACGGCGCGCTGGCGAACCTGATTGTGAATCTGCTGAGCGAACCGGGCGTCAAAGACGCGGTGATCGCTGATCCAGAGCTGATGGATAACGCCCTCGCCGAAACCCTGCGACGCAACCCGCCCTTGCAGCTCGTGCTGCGCGAAGCCCGTGAACCGCTGCAACTGCCTTCGGGCACGATTCCGGCTGGCGCAACAATGGCCTGCCTGATTGGTTCGGCCAACCGTGATCCGGACCACTTCAGCGACCCGGACACGTTTGATCTGTCGCGCAGCGAACAGGCTACCAGCCATTTCGCCTTCGGTGCAGGCCGCCACTTCTGCCTGGGGTCAATGCTGGCGCGGTTGGAAATCACGCTCGGCGCTCGCCTGCTGCTGCAGACCTTTCCAAACGTGCGCTGGGCTCCGGGTTTCAAGCCCATTGAGCGCGGTTTCCTCAATCGCTGCCCTGATCGACTGGAGGTCGTACTGTGACCCTTACCGTCAACCTCGACGAACCCGGCTATACCAGCAGCTTTCTCGCTGACCAGCACGCTGGCCAACTGGCACGGCTGCGCACCCTGGAACGTGTCTTTGACCCGTTGAGCCAAGGGGTTTTTGATCAGTTGGTGCTTGCCGACAAGCCTACCATCCTCGATCTAGGCGCCGGGGCCGGATCGCTCGCCGGCTGGCTGAGCCAGCGATATCCCCAAGCGAGCGTCACCGCCACGGATATCGACACCCGGTTCCTTACCGATATCCCCGGTATCCGGGTGCTTACCCACAATGCCGCGACCGATGATTTTCCTGTTGCCTCCTTTGACGTGGTACATGCCAGGGCGCTGCTGTGTCACCTCGGCGAGCGTGAGCACCTATTGACGCGAGCCATCACCTGGCTGCGCCCGGGAGGCTGGTTGGTGATTGAGGACGTGAGCCTGCAGCCGAGCCTGAGCGCCGCGAACCCGTTGTTCCGAAAAGTGGCCCAAGCCGGGATTACGCTGCTGGAGCAGACCGTGGGCTCCGACATGCTTTGGGCCGCTACGCTCCCGGATCGGTTACGTGATCGAGGGCTTGCCAATGTAGGGCATCGCACCCTTGAAGGCCGTATCGGCGATAACAGCCCCGCCGACACCTTTTGGGCCGCAACCACGGCACAGGCCGGGCCAGCGTTGCTCAAACGTGGGCTACTCGAACAGGCCGACCTGGATGGCATGACCCGGCTACGGGCCGATCCCGCGTTCACTGCCGCGGCGTTGACCCTGGTCAGCGCGTGGGGACAGGTTGTCTAACAGGAGCAAGGCGCCGAGCCGGTCAGCGAAGGAACTATGAATGAACAATGATGTGGTGTTGGTAGACGCACACGATGTACCGATCGGCGTGTGTGGCAAACGCGATGCGCACCTGGGAGCGGGGCAGCTTCACCGTGCGTTTTCGGTACATTTGATCGACCGGCGCGGGCGTCATCTGCTTCAGCGTCGTGCGCCAGGGAAAATGCTCTGGTCAGGTTTCTGGTCGAATGCCTGCTGCAGTCACCCGGCGCCTGGCGAGACTGTGCTGGATGCCGCGTCTCGGCGCTTGCGCGAAGAGCTGGGCGTCCGAGCTTCCTGTGGGGCGCTATACAGCTTTGAGTACCATGCCCGCTTTGGCTCGATCGGCGCCGAGCACGAACTGTGTCACGTGCTGGTGGCTCGATCGGACGCTGTGGTTTCACCCGTTCCTGACGAAATCAGCGAAATCAGCTGGCTGACCCGTGCCGAAATATCAGCCCGGCTTGCTGAGCCGCACGCGTCATTTACGCCCTGGTTTCGACTGCAGTGGCGTCGCCTTCTACTGGAGCATCCTTCGTTCGATACACCGTTACCGCAGGCATGACCTGCTTGCCGCCGATTGCCGAACCAGGCGCAATCACCTTTAACCCGTACGCCTGGCCCGCGCATCTGCGATGATCAGGCTTCGCAACCTGGCTCACCCAAGGAAATCCGCAATGGACGATGTACAGCAACTGGGCGAGATGCTTCGTCATTACGCCGAGAGCGAAGCGCAGAAAAAACAGCAATTCGAGCTGCAGTCGGCGCGTTGGGCGCAGAAGCTTGGCGAGTTGTTCGAGCAGATCGAACAGTGGCTGGAACCGGTCAAACGCGCCGGTTTGCTGGAGGTGCGTCGGGAAGCCTATGTCGCTAGCAGTCCGAGCGTGCCAGTGGAGGCATCGACCTTCAAGACCGAGAAGTTGAATGTGCTCATCACGGGTAAAAGCGTGGAGTTCGTGCCGGACGTGATGGGCGCCGATGGGTTTATTTCTGTTGCGGTAATGGGCCTGACCGCCGCCCGCCACGGCAGCGTGTCGCTGGTGCTGCCGGCGGATAAAAATGATTGGCTCTGGAAGAAGACCAATGGCCTGAAAGACCCGGATACCTTCGCCTTCGACGCCAATTTCCTGGCTGCGCAGTTGCAGAGCCTGATCCCCCGCGAACGCGGCTGAGCAATACTGATCATGAGGGGCGAGGCGGCGGGGGTTGAGTCTGTCTCGTAGCTGACAACCTGAGGCTTCGCCCCCCATGGCTCATGGCCAAAATAAGCAGCCCGTTTTGCCAAGATTGTCTATACCTAGAGCTCAATCTATCGATGGGGAGCTCCAACGATGAAACTCAGGCTAATGGTCGGCACGCTGTGCATCGCCTCGATCGGCATGGCGGGCTGCGCCAGCAAGGTCACGCAACCGGACGAATATTCGGGCTTTCTGTCGGACTACAGCCGGCTCAAGGAAGCCAAGTCGCCCTCCGGAGCCGAAGTGATGCGCTGGGTCGATCCCACACTGGACCTGAACCGCTACAGCGCGGTGTACATCGAACCCACGCAGTTCTATCCCAAGCCTCAAGCCACCCCCCGGATTCCAGACAGCACCCTGCGCGGCATCAACGACTATTACAACCAGGCCCTCAAGCGTGAACTGGCCCGTTCAATGCCGTTGGCAAATGGCCCAGGCCCCGGGGTAATCGTCGTGCGCGCAGCGATTACGGCCGTCGGCAGTAAAACCGAAGGGCTCAAGCCTTACGAGTTCATTCCGGTTGCGTTTGTCGCGGCGGCGGTGAGTACCGGCACGGGGATTCGCGACCAGGAAACCACCTTGGGCACCGAGGCGCAGTTCCTTGATGGCGCCAACGGAAAAGTGATTGCCCAGGTGGTGCGCAAAGGCACAGGGGAGCCCTTGGCAAACGACACTCAGGTGATGAAGGCCGGTGATGTGAAAAGTGTCATCGATGGATGGGCATCCGACCTGCATCAGTCTTTTCTGAAGCTCAAACAGCAATGACGCATAAACGCGCGACGGGAGGCCACTGTGAGTCGACTCCCGCCGCGCGTGGTGTTACTTGAGCGGCGTCAACGGCGGCAACGTCCATTGACTGATTTCAGGCTTGGGCAGGTAAATACGCAGCACCGCGAAGAACGGCCCGGTGGGGGCGGGCAGCCAGTTGCTCTGTTCGGCCTTCGGTGGCTCATGATGCTGCAGCGCCAGGGTCAGGCCTCCGTCGGCGTCCCGCTTCAGCTCAGGCAACATGCGTGAGTTGATCAGGTAACGTTTCTTGTGGTTGGGCACCAGCAACTTGGTCTTGGCGTCATACATGGTCAGCGACCAGAACGCATCGGCGGGCGGCAGCTGGTCCTTGGCAAAGTGCACGGTATAGCTGCGGCGTGCGCCGTTGGCCGGCTTGCCTTCGCTGTCATCGAAGTAGGTGAAGTAAACAGCTTCGTCGGTAGAGTTGCCGAAGATGCCCAGGTTGGCGCCGGCGTAACGGTACAGGTAATTGTTTTTCAGGCGGTCACGGCTGCCGAACAACTCGCCGCTGGAGACTTGGTGAGTGTCGATCTTGTCTTTCTTGAAAGCGGCGAACTCGGCCTTGCCGTCGGCAATCCCATCTTCCAGCGCTTTACGCTGTTCGGCGGTCAGCTGGTTCAGCTTAAAGGGCGCGCCGGGGGCGATGCCGATGGTGGCAAAACGCGCCAGCAGGTCCTTCTCACTGTCCTGCGGCGCCGCAAAGGCCAGCATGAAGTTCAAGTAGCGGAACAACTGCGGGCTGTCGCTCATGTTCGCCATTGGCTTGGGCCACTCGATCTTCGGCACTTTGGCCGGGGCCACTTGTTTCACGTAGCTGCTCAGCGGCTGCACTTTATAGCCGCTCTGGATTTGCTTGACCTTGCTCAAGTCTTTTTCATCGAACAGCTGGGTGCGATACAGCGCGTAGGCGATATTGCTTTCGCTGTAGACCACGCGATCGATGTCGACTGGCTGCTGACCCTTCCAGTCGGGCCCCGCGATCATGTAGTGACCGCCGTTGTTGCCGGTGCTGCGCGTGCCCAGGTAGGCAATGTTGTGGGTATAGAGGTCGATCAACTGCACCGAGTAGTAGCGGTTGTCTTCGACCTTGGGCAGGGTCAGCACCAAGGGTTCCTTGCGCAGATCCATCCAGACGAAGGAGTAGGGCGTGTCCGAGTTCGGGGTCACGAACGCGGTGTCCTTGGGGGTGAAAACCTGCGCGGTATTACCGATGTGATTGAACGCGGCCTTGTAGTTGACACCGCCTTTATCAACGGCCTGGGTATAGAGCGTCTTGTACATCTGCACCACAGGATAGCCGTACAAATAGGCTTCCTTGGCAATGGCCCGTGCTTCGGTCGGCGTCGCCGTGAAGTCGGCCCAGGCGCTGGTGCTCAGAAGTATCGAGAGGCTCGCCAACACCAGGCGCGCGGGTTGTCCAATCATGTTGTTGCGTCCTTCCAGAGTTCGTTTGACTGACGGGGAAATGAAGGCGATGAGTTTCCTGTTTTATTTCCCGGACGTCACGTTAAAACCTGCAAAAGGACAAGGGATCACGTGGGCAACATCGATTTGACTTTATCGCGCAGTTGATCGATCGAGAATGGCTTGCCAATCACTTGCATACCGGCTGGCACGTCGATGTTTTCGGCATAGCCGCTGGCGAACAGGATGGGCAGGGTGGGGCGCAGTTCGCGCACCTTGGTCGCCAGTTGCTTACCGTCCATATCCGGCAGGCCGACGTCGGTCATCATCAGGTCGATGACCGTGTCTTTGCCTTCGACAATCTTCAGCGCCTCTTCGGCATCGGCGGCCTCGAGTACCGTGAACTCCAACTCCTCAAGCACATCGACGATCAGCATGCGCACGATAGCGTCATCTTCGACAACAAGGATGGTGGAGCTAGACATAGTAAGGCGTTCCCAAAAAAGACGAGGTTTTTACCAGCGGCCGTTCTGACCGACCTGTTACTTGAGTAAGCGCAGGTTATCGACAAGTTCCGTCGGGCGGTAAAAACGATAGAAAAGACCAGGCAGAATAGCCTGTTCTATCGTAGGAATCTGTACCAAATCATTCCAGAAAAATGGTCTTGATCGTCACTTTGGGGCAAACTCGCGGTTTTTCCGCACTTGGCCAAGGCATGCCCATGACTCCCGCGTCGTCAGTTGATGAAAAGAGCTTCCGTAAACTCCTGAGCCGCAACGTGGCCCTGCCATTGGGCGTGGGTGTGCTCAGTGCGGTGTTTTTCGTTTTCCTGATCACTTACTTGCTGTCGGTGATCCAGTGGGTGGAGCACACCGACCGGGTCATCAACAACCTCAATGAGTCGTCCAAACTGACGGTCGACCTGGAAACCGGCATGCGCGGCTTCCTGATTACCGGTGACGAGCATTTCCTCGACCCTTACGAGGTGGCCAAGCCGCGAATCATTGCTGACCTGCGCAATTTGCAGGAATTGGTGGCCGACAACCCGCAGCAGGTCGACCGCCTCAAGCGTCTTGAAGCGTTGCAGGCAGAGTGGAACAACTACGCGCAGTCGATGATTGAATTGCAGCGCGACAGCGGCGACTTCCGCGGTGCGGTGAAGGCGGGCCGGGGTAAGCGCCTGACCGATGAAATTCGCAAGGAATATGACGACGCGGTGGCGATGGAGCAGCAGTTCCGTATCACCCGCAATGAAGAGGTCACCCGCACCACGGTGCTCAGCGTCACCCTGTACCTGGTGTTCGTACTCGGGCTCAGTGGGTTTCTGGCGTATATCGGCAGAAGAAATTTGCTCGAACTTTCAAACAGTTACAGCGCAAGCCTCGCGTCACAAAAGAAGATCGCCAAGCGCCTGGAGCAGCAAGCCTGGCTGCGCAACGGCCAAACTGAACTGGCCGAACAGGTGCTCGGCCAGCTGACCCTGAACCTGTTGGGCCGCAATATCCTGCAGTTCTTTGCCCAATACATGGGCTCGGCCGTTGGAGCGTTGTATGTGCGCGAAGAACACGGCGGGCTCAAACGCGTGGCCACCTACGGCTTCTCCCGCGAACAGGCGCAGCTGGAACAAGCGATCTACAGCGACGAAGGCATTGTGGGGCAGGCCGCCCAGCTCGATCGCCTGATCCGCCTGGACGACGTACCGGTGGACTACTTCAAGGTCAGCTCGGGGCTGGGCGAGGGCGCGGCCCGCAGCGTACTGGTGGTGCCGACCAGCGATGACGACCGCGTCAACGGCGTGATCGAGCTGGGCTTCCTGCGCCCGCTGGAAGAACGCGATGTCGAATTGCTGGAGCTGATCGCGGGCAATATCGGTACGTCCATCGAAGCCGCGCGCTATCGCCAGCGTCTGCAGGAAGTACTCGCTGAAACCCAGCAGCTCAACGAAGAGCTGCAAGTGCAGCAGGAAGAACTCAAAACCGCCAACGAGGAGCTGGAAGAACAGTCACGCATCCTCAAGGAGTCCCAGGCGCACCTGGAAACCCAGCAAGCGGAGCTTGAGCAGACCAACGAACAACTGGCCGAACAGACCCAGACCCTGGCCGACCAGCGCGATGCCATGGACCGCAAGAACATCGAACTCAACCGGGTGCAGCTGGAACTCGAAGACCGCGCCGATGAGCTGCAGCGCTCCAGCAAGTACAAGTCCGAGTTCCTCGCCAACATGTCCCACGAGCTGCGCACGCCGCTGAACAGTTCGTTGATCCTGGCCAAGTTGCTGGCCGAGAACCCCCAGGAAAACCTCAGTGCCGAACAGGTCAAGTTTGCCGAGTCGATCTATTCGGCCGGCAATGACCTGCTCAACCTGATCAACGACATCCTGGATATTTCCAAGGTAGAGGCCGGCAAGTTGGAAGTGCGCCCGGAAAACTCCAGCGTCGAACGCCTGGTGGATGGCCTGCGCGGCATGTTCGAGCCGCTGGCCAAGGATCGCAATCTGGGCTTCCAGATCGACCTGCAGGAAGGCGCACCGGCCTTGCTGTTCACCGATCGCCAACGCCTGGAGCAGATCCTCAAGAACCTGCTGTCCAACGCCATCAAGTTCACCGAGCAGGGCGATGTCAGCCTGACGGTGTCCCGTGCACCGGGGGAGGGCATTGCCTTTACGGTGCGCGACTCGGGCATCGGTATTGCCCAGGATCAGCAGGAAAGCATCTTCGAAGCCTTCCGCCAGGCCGATGGCACCACCAATCGCCGTTACGGCGGTACCGGCCTGGGCCTGTCCATTTCCCGTGACCTGGCTAACTTGCTGGGCGGCTACATCAGCGTGGCCAGCGAGCCGGGCAAGGGCAGCATTTTCACGCTGGTATTGCCGGAACAGTATGTTGAACGCGCTGAAGACGCCGCGCCGATCGAGGCCCCGCGCCAGGCCGTAGCGGTACCGGCCCCCGCGCCCGTAAAGGTTGCGACGTTGCCGTTAGCCGATGCCGAGCCGATCCCGCGCTTTGCCGACGACCGTGACAAAGGGCCATTCACCACCCGCTGCATCCTGGTGGTGGAAGATGAGCCGAATTTTGCGCGCATCCTCTTCGACCTGGCCCATGAGCTGGGCTACAACTGCCTGGTCGCCCACGGTGCTGACGAAGGCTACAGCCTGGCCGAGGAGTTCATCCCCGACGCGATCCTGCTCGACATGCGCCTGCCGGACCATTCCGGGCTGACGGTGCTGCAGCGTCTCAAGGCGCACGCCAATACCCGGCACATTCCGGTGCATGTGATTTCCGTGGAAGACCGCGTCGAAGCCGCCATGCACATGGGCGCCATCGGTTACGCGGTGAAGCCCACCACCCGTGAAGAGCTCAAGGACGTGTTCGCGCGCCTGGAAGCCAAGCTGACGCAAAAGGTCAAGCGCGTGCTGCTGGTCGAGGATGACGACCTGCAGCGCGACAGCATTGCCCGCCTGATCGGCGACGATGACATTGAAATCACCGATGTCGGCTACGCCCAAGCTGCACTGGACCTGCTGCGCACCAATGTCTACGACTGCATGATCATCGACCTCAAGCTGCCGGACATGCTCGGCAACGAGCTGCTCAAGCGCATGGCCACCGAGGATATCTGCTCGTTCCCGCCGGTGATCGTCTACACCGGGCGCAACCTGACCCGCGACGAAGAGGCCGAACTGCGCAAGTATTCGCGTTCGATCATTATCAAGGGCGCCCGTTCTCCGGAGCGCCTGCTCGATGAAGTCACACTCTTTCTGCACAAAGTCGAATCGCAGTTGTCCCATGACCGCCAGAAGATGCTCAAGACCGCGCGCAGCCGCGACAAGGTGTTCGAAGGGCGCAAGATCCTGCTGGTGGACGACGACGTGCGCAATATCTTTGCCCTGACCAGCGCCCTGGAGCACAAAGGCGCCGTGGTGGTGATCGGGCGCAACGGCCGCGAAGCCATCGACAAGCTCAATGAGGTCGAGGATATCGATCTGGTACTGATGGACGTGATGATGCCGGAGATGGACGGTTACGAAGCCACCGCCCTGATCCGCCAGGACCCGCGCTGGAAGAAGCTGCCGATCATCGCCGTGACGGCCAAGGCCATGAAGGACGACCAGGAGCGTTGCCTGGCGGCAGGTTCCAACGACTACCTGGCCAAACCGATAGATCTGGACCGGCTGTTCTCGTTGATTCGCGTATGGCTACCAAAGATGGAACGCATTTAAGTGGAGCGAAGTTTTTTGGACAAAAGCAGCGACATTGAGCTGCGCCTGTTGATCGAGGCGATTTACCTCAAGTACAGCTACGACTTTCGCGACTACTCCGGTGCGTCGGTCAAACGGCGGGTGGCCCACGCCTTGCGCCAGTTCGACTGTGCGACCATTTCCGCGCTGCAGGAGCGGGTGCTGCACGACCCGGCCGCGTTCATGCAGTTGCTGCAGTTCCTGACGATCCCCGTGAGCGAGATGTTTCGCGACCCCTCGCACTTTCTCGCGATTCGCCGGGAAGTGGTGCCGCTGCTCAAGACCTACCCGTCGATCAAGATCTGGATCGCCGGCTGCAGCACCGGCGAGGAGGTTTACTCCATGGCGATCCTGCTGCGCGAAGAAGGCTTGCTCGAGCGCACCATCATCTACGCCACCGACATCAACCCGGCCTCGCTGGACAAAGCCAAGCAAGGCATCTTCTCCCTGGAGAACGTGCGCGCCTACACGGCTAATTATCAGCAGGCCGGCGGCCAACGCTCATTTGCCGACTACTACACCGCAGCTTACGATAACGCGATCTTCGACAAGACGCTGCGCGAGAACGTCACGTTTGCCGACCATAGCCTGGCGACCGACAGCGTATTCTCAGAAACTCAATTAATTTCATGCCGCAACGTGTTGATTTATTTCAATAAAAAGTTGCAAGACAGAGCGTTTGGGTTGTTTCATGAGTCGCTGTGCCATCGCGGTTTCCTGGTGCTGGGCAGCAAGGAAACCCTGGATTTTTCCGCCTACAGCAAGCAATTCGAACCCTTGGTCAAACAGGAACGGATCTACCGCAAATTATGAGCGACGCTGCAATCACCCCGATCATCGGGATTGAAGCCATCGTCGTCGGCGCCTCCGCCGGCGGCGTGGAGGCGTTGCTGAGTATTTTTGGCGGGTTGCCGACTACGTTCGGCCTGCCGATCGTTGCCGTACTGCACCTGCCGGATGAACGTCGCAGCCAGTTGGCGGAGGTCTTTGCGCGGCGCTTGCGCATTCCGGTCAAGGAGGCGCGGGACAAAGAGTCGATCGAGGCGGGCACCTTGTATTTCGCCGGCCCCGGCTATCATTTGTCGGTGGAACACGACCGCAGCCTGTCCCTGAGCCAGGAGGACCGCGTGCACCATTCCCGGCCAGCCATCGATTTTCTCTTCGCCTCGGCCGCCGATGCCTACGGGCGAGGCCTGCTGGCGATCCTGCTGACCGGCGCGAACCAGGACGGCGCGCGCGGCCTGGCTCACGTCAAGCAATCGGGCGGCATCACCGTTGTACAGGACCCCGCTGAAGCCCGGATTGCCGTGATGCCCCTGGCGGCCCTGGCGTTGCACACACCCGACCATATTCTTTTCTTGAGCCAGATTGGCTCATTGCTGGCTTCCCTGGAACCTTCCCCATGTTAAGTACTGTCCAGGCCAAACTGCTGATCGTCGACGATCTGCCGGAAAACCTGCTGGCCCTCGAAGCGCTGATCAAGCGCGAAGACCGCCAGGTATTCAAGGCATTGAGTGCCGACGAGGCGTTGTCCCTGTTGCTGGAACATGAATTCGCCATGGCGATCCTCGACGTGCAGATGCCTGGCATGAACGGTTTCGAACTGGCCGAACTGATGCGCGGCACCGAAAAAACCAAGAACATCCCTATCGTGTTCGTCAGCGCCGCCGGCCGCGAACTCAATTACGCCTTCAAGGGCTATGAAAGCGGTGCGGTGGACTTCCTGCACAAGCCGCTGGATATCCACGCGGTGAAGAGCAAGGTCAATGTATTCGTCGACCTGTACCGCCAGAGCAAGGCGATGAAGCTGCAGGTCGAAGCCCTGGAGCGCAGCCGCCGCGAGCAGGAGCTGCTGCTCACGCGCCTGCAGGCCACCCAGGCGGAGCTGGAGCAGGCCGTGCGCATGCGCGATGACTTCATGTCAATCGTCGCCCATGAAGTGCGTACGCCGCTCAACGGGCTGATCCTGGAAACCCAATTGCGCAAGATGCACTTGGCCCGCGACAACGCCGCGGCGTTCACCCTGGACAAGATGCATGCGATGGTCGACCGCGATGAGCGCCAGATCAAAAGCCTGATCCGCCTGATCGAGGACATGCTCGACGTGTCGCGCATCCGCACCGGCAAACTGTCCATACGCCCGGCGCGCTTTGACCTGGCGCAACTGGTGCGCAACCTGGTGCATAACTTCGAGCCACAGGTCGCGGCTGCCGAATCGTCGATGCAGCTGGTCGCCGACGAGCCGGTGGAAGGCCATTGGGATGAGTTCCGCATCGAGCAGGTGGTCACCAACCTGTTGACCAACGCCCTGCGCTACGGCGCCAAGAGCCCGGTCGAAGTGCGGGTTTACAGCGAACACGGCGAAGCGCGCGTGGAAGTGCGTGACCACGGCATTGGTATCAGTGAAGAGAACCAGAAGCGCATTTTTCAGCAGTTCGAGCGGGTTTCGGTCAACCACGCGGCGGCCGGCCTGGGCCTGGGGCTGTTCATTTCCGAACAGATCGTCGCAGCCCACGGCGGGACCATCGAGGTCGAAAGCCAGATAGGCGAGGGCGCGCTGTTCCGGGTGTGCCTGCCGCTCCAGGCGGCGGCATGAAATCAATCGTCACCTGGACGCAACCTCTACGTGACCCCATGGTCGTAACACCAGCAATTGACCGAACAAAGGCTTCCCATGAGTGAAGATGCGCAAGATGTCGTACTGATCGTCGAAGACGACGAGTCCATTATGTTTGTGCTGGGTGAATACCTGGCGGGCCTGGGTTATCGGGTGTTGAAGGCGGTCAATGGAAAAGAGGCGTTTGAAATCCTCGCGACCAAACCGCACCTGGACCTGATGGTCACCGACTACCGCCTGCCCGGCGGCATTTCCGGCGTGCAGATCGCCGAACCGGCGCTCAAGGTGCGACCGGAGTTGAAAGTGATCTTTATCAGCGGTTATCCGCAGGAAATTCTCGACTGCGACAGCCCGATCACGCGCAACGCGCCGATCCTGGCCAAGCCGTTTGACCTGGATACGCTGCACGAGCATATCCAGCGCCTGTTGGCCTGACGTCCTCCAGGGCTGCCGTGCAGCCCTAGTCTCTGATCATCTCGCGCACCTTCTCGGTCAGCAGGTCGAACGTGAACGGCTTGGTAATCAGTTGCATGCCGGGGTCCAGAAACCCGCCACGCACCGCCGCATGTTCGGCATAACCAGTGATGAACAGCACTTTGAGGTCAGGGCGGATTTGTCGACCGATTTCCGCCAATTGCCGGCCATTCATGCCAGGCAGGCCAACGTCGCTGATCAACAGGTCGATACGCTGATCGGATTCGATGATCGGTACCGCCGTGCTGGCGTCACCGGCTTCGACAAAGGCGTATCCCAACTCTTTGAGCACCGCGCTCACCAGCACCCGCACCGCCGGGTCATCTTCGACGATCAGGACGGTCTCTCCGTCATTGGCGAACGGCAACAAGGCCGGATTCACCGCCGCATCCTCAACCATTTCCCCGACAAAGCGCGGCAGGAACAAACTGACGGTCGTGCCCTTGTCCACTTCGCTGTGCAGCGTGACGTGCCCCCGGGATTGACGGGCAAACCCATAGATCATCGACAGCCCCAGGCCGGTGCCCTGGCCGATCGGCTTGGTGGTGAAGAAGGGGTCGAACACTCGGCCCATGACACTCTCGGGAATGCCGCAGCCGGTGTCACTGACGCTTAACTCGACGTAGTCACCCGGGCTCAAAGTGCCATAGGCGGCGGTGAACACGCTATCGAGGTGACGGTTGGTGGTTTCCACGGTGAGGCTGCCGCCGCTGGGCATCGCGTCACGCGCATTGATCACCAGGTTGAGCAGGGCGCTTTCCAATTGATTCGGGTCGGCTTCGGCCGTCCATAGCGTATCGCTCAGGCGCATTTGCAGGCAGATACTTTCATTGATACTGCGTTCCAGCAGCTCACCCATGGAGGTCACCAGTTTATTGATCTCCACCGGTTTCGGGTCCAGCGACTGCCGGCGCGAAAACGCCAGCAGGCGATGGGTGAGGCCAGCAGCGCGGTTGGCCGAGGTGACACCCAGGTCGATCAGGCTGTCCAGATCGTCCAGCTTGCCCCGCGCCACACGCCGGCGCAGCAGTTCCAGGCTGCCGATAATGCCGGTCAGCATGTTGTTGAAGTCATGAGCGATGCCACCGGTCAATTGGCCGACGGCTTCCATTTTCTGCGACTGGCGCAGGGCTTCTTCATTGCTGCGCAATTGCGCGGTACGTTCTTCCACTTGCTGTTCGAGGGTTTCCAGGGTGCGTTGCAGGCGCAGTTCACTGGCGCTCAGGTCGACCAAGCGGTCCCGGGCTTCGTATTGCCGGCGCCGCCCACGCAGGGCGGTACTGACCAGGCTGATCAGGGTCACCGGGTGGAAGGGGCGCTCAAGGAAAGTGACATTGCCCAGTAGCCCGCTTAGGTGCGACGAGCCATTTTGCTCGCTGCCGCCGTGATGGGTCATCAGCACAATGGGCAAGTCCGACCAGGCCGGCTGCTGGTGCAGGTACTCCAGCAGCGGCTCCATGTCCACGCCGCGCAAGGCTTCGGCGGCAATAATGAGCAAGCCGGCGCCCTCATGCAGCGCTTCGCACAAGTCGGCAAGGCTTCTGGCTACCATGCCATGATAGCCGGCCTCATTGAGCATCATCAGCGCCAACGAGCTGTCGCGGCCCACAGGCGCAAGAATAATGGCCCGTTCAAAGACTGAAGAAAGGGGCGTCACACTTACTCTTCCTTGAGCAGAGGCGAGCCGGCGCCCATGTAGATCGGAATGCCGCGCAGCACGCCCTGGAAATTATCCAGGGGTTCGCCAACGGTCATGCCGCGACCGCTGATGCGGTACTCGCGAATCGTCGACTCATGGCTACCGGTGCGTTTCTTGATCACCGAAATGGCCCGACGGACCTTTCCCAGTGCCTCGAAGTAACGCAGCAGGATCACGGTATCGGCCAGGTAGGTGATATCGACGGGGGTCTGCATATCGCCGACCAGGCCATGCTGGGCGACGGTCATGAACGTTGCGGCACCACGCCGGTTCAGGTACAGCAGCAGTTCGTGCATGTGCAGGATCAGCGCGTTCTCTTCCGGCATGGCCGCCTGGTAGCCGTTGATGCTGTCGATGACTACGGTTTTGATGCCGCCTTCGTCCACGCAACGCCGTACTCGGTGAGAGAATTCCCCAGGGGACAGCTCTGCCGCGTCGACCTGTTCGATCAACAGGTTGCCGGTGGCCTGCATCGCAGCCAGATCGATACCCATGTTCTTCATGCGCTCGAACAGCAAGCCCATCTCTTCGTCAAAAATGAACAGCGCGGCCTTTTCGCCACGCTCTACGGCGGCTGCAGCGAAGACCATTGAAATCAGCGATTTGCCGGTGCCGGCCGGGCCCAGGATCAGGCTGCTGGAACCCGTTTCGACGCCGCCGCCCATCAGCGCATCGAGTTCGGGGATGCCGCTGCTCTTGGTCTGGCGTGTATACCCACCGCGATGTTCGGCGGCCACCAGGCGAGGGAACACATGTACACCGTCGCCCATGATGGTGAAATCATGAAAACCGCCACGGTATTTCTGGCCCCGGTATTTCACCACCCGTACCCGGCGCCTTTCGGCACCGTAGCTGGGTGTCAGTTCTTCCAGGCGAATCACGCCGTGGGCCACACTGTGAACGGTTTTGTCGAGGGATTCGGTGGTCAGGTCATCGAGCAGCAGTACCGTGGCGTCATACCGCACGAAATAGTGCTTGATCGCCAGGATCTGCCGGCGATAGCGCAGGGAGCTCTGCGCCAACAGGCGGATCTCCGACAGGCTGTCGACCACTACGCGGGTCGGCTTGACCCGTTCCACTACCTCGAAAATCTGCCGCGTGGCTTCGCCCAGCTCAAGGTCCGAGGAGTACAGCAGGCTCTGCTGATGCTCGGCGTTGAGCAGGCTTTCCGGCGGGGTCAATTCGAAGATATGGATGTTGTCGTCCAGGTCCCAACCATGGGACTTGGCGCCTTGGCGCAGCTCATGTTCGGTTTCGGACAAGGTGATATACAGCGATTTTTCACCGTCTTTCGCTCCCGCCTGCAGAAAGTGCAGCGCGACGGTGGTTTTACCCGTGCCCGGCTCGCCTTCCAGCAGGAACAAGTGGCTGCGCGATAGCCCCCCGGAAAGAATGTCATCAAGACCTTCGATACCAGTGGCTGCCTTTTCACTTAAAAGCGAATTAGATGTAGACAAGAAGTGCCCTCAGGTCACGTACAAGTTGGGTGCGCACCGCTGTGGCGCGCCATATTCACTTGACCGTGTCGACCTGTGGCGGTTCAACGTTTTGGATTATTTGTACGCGGCGCCGGCATCTTCTACGCATTTTTTTGAGCGCGGTCACAGACCTTGCTGCAGCGCAGGGTCATCCGGGTTCTGTTGCTCCAGCTGTGCCAGCAGCACTTGAACGTTCTGCAGTTGGCCGCTCTCTTTCCAATAGTTGACCAGCAACACCCGCGCTTTTCGATTGGCCGGGTGGCGCTGCACGATGTCTTCCAACTGGCGCTGGGCGGCCTCGAGTTCGTCCTGGTCGTGCAGCGTGGTGGCCAGGTCGTAGCGGTAGTTCTGATTGTCCGGCTCTAGTTCCACCGCCTTGGACAGACCGAGCAAGGCATAGGGGCGCGCGCCATGGTGCAGCAGCCACATACCCAGGGCGTGTTGCAGGTAGGCCGATTCCGGGTGCGCCGCCAATTGCTGCGCGAGCAACTGGCGCGATTCGTCGGTCTTGCCCTGTTTATCCAGCAGCTCGATCTGCGCCACCACCGCTTGCAGGTTATCCGGTTGCAGGCGCATGGCCTGCTGCAGGGCGTTTTGCGCCTCCGGCAGCAGGGCGCTGTGGATATACAGGCGCGCCAATTGAATCCAGCCTTCGGCGGTCTCGGGTTGGGCCTTGAGGGTATTGGCGAATTCGTCGAGCACTTGCTGCAGCGGGCCGAAGTACAGGCCCAGGGTGTCCGGCGACAGGCCGAGCAGGGCGTTGGCGGCGGCAAAGCGCACCGGCTGCTCGGGGTCATCCAGCACCGGGCCGAGCAGCAAGGTGCGCTGGCCGGAAGGCACCAGGCCGACAATGCTGTGGATCGCGGCTTCACGCACCAGGGGCGACTCATCGGCCAGGTCTTTGTCTGCCAGCTTCAACGCCTGGGGGCTAGGGTAGTTGGGCAATTCGGCATGCAGCGCGCCGCGCCGCTCAGGTGAAAGGTCCGGCCGCCCCAGCTGTTGATACAACACCCGCGCCGCGCCCGGCTCACCGTTGCGCGCCTGCTTTAAGGCTTTGGCATAACCATGGGCAATCGCCGGAGGCACGGCCACCGGCGTTGCGCGGGCGAAAAACCAGGTGATCAACAAAATCGACAACAGGGCGCACAGGCCGACGATGGCGTAACGGCGTGACTTTGACATGCAGGTGTCCGAAGGCAGGGTACGGGTACAGAGCCGCAAGCTTCGGCCAGTGCAGGGCGAGTGTCAAACCCGATTGGCCAAACCGGTCAGCCATGTTGGAGGCTTTGACCATTGCTCGTAGCGCCGCTGCAGAGCGACTATTTGAGGGCGATTGACCGCCTGGAAAGTGTCCTTAAAACAAAAACACACAAGGAACTGAAGCGATGCGTGATTACCTGGCCGCCACCACCGAGTTCGATTACCAGCACACCGTCGACGCCGCCCTGGCCGGCAACCTGCAGGCGCTCAACGCCTGTGTGGAATGCTGTGACCGTCACGCATTGCCTGGGCGTATTGCGCTGTTCTGGGAGGGCAGGGACGGGCGCAGCGCCACGGTCACCTTCAGCGAGCTGCAGGACCAGGCCTCACGCTTCGCCAATTTCCTGCTGGCCCAGGGCGTCAAGCGCGGCGACAAGGTCGCCGGCCTGTTGCCGCGCACAGCCGAACTGCTGGTGGTGGTGTTCGCCACCTGGCGTATCGGCGCGGTCTATCAACCGTTGTTTACGGCGTTCGGGCCCAAGGCGATTGAGCATCGCCTGAACAGTTCCGGCGCCGCGCTGGTCGTCACCGATGCCGTGAACCGGCCCAAGCTCACCGACGTGGACGGCTGCCCCACCATCGTGACGGTCAGCGGGGTCAAGGGCGAAGGCCTGGTACGCGGCGATTTCAGCTTCTGGGCCGAACTGCCCAACCACTCGAACGTCTGCGAGCCTGTGCTGCTGGGGGGCGACGAGCCCTTCCTGCTGATGTTCACCTCGGGCACCACCGGCCCGTCCAAAGCCCTGTCGGTGCCGCTCAAGGCGATTGTCGCGTTCCAGAGCTACACCCGCGACGCGGTGGACCTGCGCCCAGAAGACGCGTTCTGGAACGTAGCCGATCCGGGCTGGGCCTATGGCATCTACTTCGGCGTGACCGGGCCGCTGTCCCTGGGGCATCCGATCACCTTCTACGATGGTCCCTTCAGCGTGGAAAGCACCTGCCGGATCATCAACAAATACGGCATTACCAACCTCACCGGTTCGCCCACCGCGTATCGACTGTTGATTGCCGGCGGCGAGCCGTTCGCCCGTTCGATCAAGGGCAAGCTGCGCATCGTCAGCAGCGCCGGCGAGCCCCTGAACCCCGAGGTGATCCGCTGGTTCGCCGACAACCTTGGCGTGACCATCCACGATCACTACGGGCAGACCGAACTGGGCATGGTGCTGTGCAATCACCACGGCCTGGCGCATCCGGTACACGTCGGCTCGGCCGGGTTCGCCTCGCCTGGGCATCGCATCGTGGTGCTGGATGACAATCACCAGGAATTGCCCGCCGGTCAGCCCGGCATTCTCGCCATCGACCGCGAGCAATCGCCGATGTGCTGGTTCGCCGGGTATGAAGGCGTCAACACCAAAGCCTTCGTCGGCAAGTACTACCTCAGCGGCGACACCGTGGAGCTCAACCCGGACGGCAGCATCAGTTTTGTCGGGCGCAGTGATGACGTGATTACCACCTCCGGCTATCGCGTGGGGCCGTTCGACGTAGAGAGCGCTCTGGTCGAACACCCGGCCGTGGTCGAGGCCGCCGTGGTCGGCAAGCCCTGCCCGGAGCGCACCGAGCTGGTGAAAGCCTTCGTGGTGATCAACGAGCAGTACCGCGCGACTCCAGAACTCGCCGAAGAATTGCGCCTGCATGTGCGCCAGCGCCTGGCGGCCCATGCGTACCCGCGAGAAATCGAATTCGTCAGCGACTTGCCCAAGACCCCCAGCGGCAAGCTGCAACGTTTTATTTTGCGTAATCAGGAAATCGCCAAGGCCCAGGCGGCCGTGGCGTGACCCTTTAAAAGGAAAACCATGATGCAGATTAAAAACAAGGTATTTGTGGTCAGCGGCGGCGCTTCGGGCCTCGGTGCGGCCACTGCCGACATGCTGGTCGCAGCGGGTGCCAAAGTCATGCTGGTAGACCTCAACGCCGACGCTGTCGCAGCCAAGGCCCGGCAGCTTGGCGACAACGCCCGCAGCGCCGTGGCGGATATCAGCCAGGAAGCCGCTGCCGAAGCGGCTGTGCAGGCCGCCGTTGCCGCTTTTGGCGGGTTGCATGGCTTGGTCAACTGCGCCGGTGTGGTGCGCGGTGAGAAAATCCTCGGTAAAAACGGCCCGCACGCCCTGGCCAGCTTCGCCCAGGTGATCAACGTCAACCTGATCGGCAGCTTCAACCTGCTGCGCCTGGCTGCGGCGGCTATCGCCGAAACATCTGCGGATGCCGATGGCGAACGCGGTGTGATCATCAATACCGCTTCGGTGGCGGCGTTCGACGGGCAGATCGGCCAGGCCGCGTATGCCGCCTCCAAGGGCGCGATTGCCAGCCTCACCTTGCCGGCCGCACGGGAATTGGCGCGTTTCGGTATCCGAGTGATGACCATCGCGCCCGGCATTTTCGAAACCCCGATGATGGCCGGCATGACCCCGCAAGTCCGCGATTCCCTTGCCGCCGGCGTGCCGTTCCCGCCGCGCCTGGGCAAACCCGCCGAATATGCAGCCCTGGTGCGGCATATCATTGAAAACAGCATGCTCAATGGCGAGGTGATCCGTCTTGACGGTGCCTTGCGTATGGCTGCCAAGTAAGGAGGTCTCTTCATGAACGATCCTATCGTTATCGTCAGCGCCGTGCGCACGCCCATGGGCGGGTTCCAGGGCGACCTCAAGGGCCTGACCGCACCGCAATTGGGCGCCGCCGCGATTCGTGCGGCCGTGGAGCGCGCGGGTATCGCCAGCGACGCCGTCGATGAGGTGTTGTTTGGCTGCGTGCTGCCCGCCGGCCTCGGCCAGGCGCCGGCACGCCAGGCAGCGCTGGGCGCCGGGCTGGACAAAGCCACCCGCTGCACCACGCTCAACAAGATGTGCGGTTCCGGCATGCAGGCGACGATTCTGGCCCACGACGCGTTGCGCGCCGGCAGCGTCGACGTGGTGATTGCCGGCGGCATGGAGAGCATGTCCAACGCGCCGTACCTGCTCGACCGCGCCCGCAGCGGCTATCGCATGGGCCACGGCAAAGTCCTCGACCACATGTTCCTCGACGGCCTGGAAGACGCCTACGACAGGGGGCGCCTGATGGGCACCTTTGCTGAAGATTGCGCCGAGCACAACGGTTTTACCCGGCAAGCCCAGGACGCCTTTGCGATTGCCTCGCTGACGCGTGCGCAGGAAGCCATCACCCACGGCAGCTTTGCCGCCGAAATAGTCCCGGTACAGGTCACTGTCGGCAAAGAGCAAAAAACCATCCTGCATGACGAACAGCCGCCCAAGGCCAAGCTGGACAAGATCGCCAGCCTGAAACCGGCCTTCCGCGACGGCGGCACGGTGACCGCAGCCAACTCCAGCTCGATCTCCGACGGGGCAGCGGCGCTGCTGTTGATGCGTGAGTCCGATGCACGGCAACGCGGCCTCAAGCCGTTGGCGGTGATTCATGGGCATGCAGCGTTTGCCGATGAGCCGGGGCTGTTTCCGGTGGCGCCTGTCGGCGCGATCCGTAAGTTGATGAGCAAAACCGGCTGGAACGTGGCGGATGTCGACCTGTTCGAGATCAACGAAGCGTTCGCAGTGGTCAGCCTGGTGACCATGAGCAAACTGGAGATTCCCCACAGCAAGGTCAACGTGCACGGCGGCGCCTGCGCCCTGGGCCACCCGATCGGCGCCTCGGGCGCGCGCATCCTGGTGACCTTGGTCTCGGCCCTGCGCCAGAAAGGCCTCAAGCGCGGGGTCGCCGCCATCTGCATCGGCGGTGGTGAAGCCACGGCCATGGCCGTTGAATGCCTGTATTAAGGACTGACCATGCTGCCTAATGACGAACAACTGCAAATCAGCGACGCGGCCCGGCAGTTTGCCCAGGAGCGTCTGAAACCCTTCGCCGCCGAGTGGGACCGCGAGCATCGCTTTCCCAAGGAAGCCGTCGGTGAAATGGCCGAACTGGGCTTTTTCGGCATGCTGGTACCGGAACAATGGGGCGGCTGCGACACGGGTTACCTGGCCTACGCCATGGCCCTGGAAGAAATCGCCGCCGGCGACGGGGCCTGCTCGACCATCATGAGCGTGCACAACTCGGTGGGTTGCGTGCCAATCCTGAAGTTCGGCAATGACCAACAGAAAGAGCAGTTCCTCAGGCCCCTGGCCAGCGGCGCCATGCTCGGCGCCTTTGCGCTGACCGAGCCCCAGGCCGGTTCCGACGCCAGCAGCCTTAAAACCCGTGCACGCCTGGACGGTGATCACTACGTGCTCAACGGCTGCAAACAATTCATTACCTCCGGGCAAAACGCCGGCGTGGTGATTGTGTTTGCGGTTACTGACCCGGCGGCGGGCAAGCGCGGCATCAGTGCGTTTATCGTTCCCACTGATTCGCCGGGCTACACCGTGGCGCGGGTCGAGGACAAGCTGGGGCAGCACGCATCGGATACCTGCCAGATCCTGTTTGAAGACGTGAAGGTACCGGTCGCCAACCGTCTGGGCGAGGAGGGCGAGGGCTACAGGATCGCCCTGGCCAACCTCGAAGGCGGACGCGTGGGCATTGCCGCGCAATCGGTAGGTATGGCCCGTGCCGCCTTTGAAGCGGCCCGCGACTACGCCCGCGAGCGTGAAACCTTCGGCAAGGCGCTGATCGAACACCAGGCCGTGGCCTTTCGCCTGGCGGACATGGCTACGCAAATTGCCGTCGCCCGACAGATGGTCCATTACGCGGCAGCCCTGCGCGACAGCGGCAAACCGGCCTTGGTCGAGGCGTCGATGGCCAAGCTGTTCGCCTCGGAAATGGCCGAGAAAGTCTGTTCGGCTGCCTTGCAAACCCTGGGCGGTTACGGTTACCTGAGCGACTTCCCGCTGGAGCGGATCTACCGCGATGTGCGGGTCTGCCAGATTTACGAAGGCACCAGCGATATCCAGCGCATGGTCATCTCACGCAATCTTTAAGGAGCCGATACATGAGTTACGAAACTATTTTGCTCGAAGTCCAAGGCCGCGTCGGGCTGATTACCCTCAACCGCCCGCAGGCGCTGAACGCCTTGAACGCCCAACTGGTCAGCGAGTTGAACCAGGCGCTGGATGGCCTGGAAGCCAATCCGGAAATCGGCTGCATCGTGCTGACCGGCTCGAAGAAAGCCTTCGCCGCCGGCGCCGACATCAAGGAAATGGCTGAGCTGACCTACCCGCAGATCTACCTGGACGACCTGTTCAGCGACAGCGACCGCGTGGCCAACCGCCGCAAGCCGATCATAGCCGCCGTGAACGGCTTCGCCCTCGGTGGTGGCTGCGAGCTGGCGCTGATGTGCGACTTCATCCTGGCCGGTGACAACGCCAAGTTCGGCCAGCCCGAGATCAACCTGGGCGTGCTGCCGGGCATGGGCGGTACTCAGCGGCTTACCCGTGCGGTGGGCAAGGCGAAGGCCATGGAAATGTGCCTGACCGGGCGCTTTATCGATGCTGTAGAAGCCGAACGTTGCGGCATCGTTGCGCGCATCGTGCCTGCTGACGAGCTGCTGGACGAAGCGTTGAAAGTGGCCACGCTGATCGCCGGCAAATCGGTGCCGATCAGCATGATGGTCAAGGAAAGCGTGAACCGCGCGTTTGAAGTGAGCCTGTCCGAAGGCGTGCGTTTTGAGCGCCGCGTGTTTCATGCAGCGTTTGCGACCCAGGATCAGAAGGAAGGGATGGCGGCGTTCGTGGCCAAGCGCGCGCCGGAGTTCAAAGACAAGTAGCGGGACGCGGAGCGTCCCAGGTGGCATTCCCACGCAGAGCGTGGGAACGATCAAACCTCCCGAGCGCTGGAGATCCAAAAGTGGGAGGGGGCTTGCTCCCGATGGCGGTGTAACAGTCAACTGAGATATTGACTGATCTACCCTCATCGGGAGCAAGCCCCCTCTCACAGTTACTATGGTGTATCAGTCAGAGCTGATAGTTCTTCAACTCCCTGGCAATCACCATCCGCTGAATCTCGCTGGTGCCTTCGTAAATCTGCGTGATCCGTGCATCCCGGTAGTAACGCTCCACCGGATAGTCTTCCAGATACCCATACCCGCCATGAATCTGCATCGCCTTCGAGCAGACTTTTTCGGCCATTTCCGAGGCGAACAGCTTGGCCTGGGACGCTTCCGACAGGCATGGCTTACCGGCGCTGCGCAGGCGTGCGGCGTGCAGGATCAGCAGGCGCGCTGCGTTCAGTTGGGTTTGCATGTCGGCCAGCAGGTTGGCCACGCTCTGGTGTTCGATGATCGCCTTGTCGAACTGCACCCGGTCACGGGCATAGGCCAGCGCCGCTTCAAAGGCGGCACGTGCGATGCCCAAAGCCTGGGCGGCGATGCCGATACGGCCGCCCTCCAGGTTGGACAGGGCGATGGCCAGGCCTTTGCCGCGCTCGCCCAGCAGGTTGGCTTCGGGCACTGTGCATTGGTTGAAGGTGACGGCGCAGGTGTCCGACGCCCGAATGCCCATTTTGTGTTCGGTGCGGTCGACCACGAAGCCCGGCGTATCCGTGGGGACCAGGAACGCCGAAAGGCCTTTCTTGCCCAGCTCCGGGTCGGTCACGGCGAACACAATGGCCAACTTCGCGCGCTTGCCATTGCTGACAAACTGCTTGGCGCCGTTGATCACCCACTGGCCGTCGCGCAGTTCGGCGCGGGTGCGCAGGTTATGGGCTTCAGAGCCGGCCTGGGGCTCGGTCAGGCAGAAGCAACCGATGGCCTGGCCGCTGGCGAGCGCGGCCAGCCAGGTGTGTTTCTGCGCCTCTGTGCCGTAGTTGAGGAGTGGGCCGCAACCCACTGAATTATGGATACTCATCAGTGCGCCCGTGGCGCCATCACCGGCGGAAATTTCCTCCACGGCCAGGGCATAGGCGACGTAATCCACGTAGGTGCCGCCCCATTCTTCCGGCACCACCATGCCGAGCAGGCCCAGCTCGCCCATCTTGGCCACCAGCGCGTCGTCGATCCAACCGGCCTTTTCCCAGGCCTGGGCGTGGGGTGCGATTTCGCCGCGGGCAAAGTCACGCGCCATGTCGCGGATCATCACTTGTTCTTCAGTGTATTCAAGATCTTGCATGGCTTATTTCTCAATCTGCGTGAAGTCGCGAAAGAAGCTGTCGACGTGATCGGCGCCCAGCCCTTGCAGGGTGGGCGGGTTCCACTGCGGGTTCTTGTCTTTATCGATGATCAGGGCGCGAACCCCTTCGATCAGATCGCCGCGTGCGAACCACTGGCGGTCCAGATGCAGCTCCAGGGCAAAGCACTGTTCCAGCGGCAGGTGGCGCCCACGGCGCAGCATCTGCAGGGTGACGGCCATGGCCAGGGGCGAGCGGGTCTGCATCAGGGCGGCGGTGGTCAGCGCCCAGTGGTGGCTGTCGGCGACGGTAACTTGCTGTAGCTGCTCGACCATGCTCGGCACGTCCGGCAGGCCGAAGAAATGGTCGATGGCCGGGCGCAAGGCCGCCAGTGGCGCATCCGGCAGTTGTTGTACGGCGAGCCTGGCGAGCACGCCTTGCAGGTCCTTGAGGGGCGAGTCGCGCCATTGCAGGCTGTCGAGCGCGTGCCCAAGCTCCGTCAGTTTGGCGCTGTCGAGGTACCAATCGGCCAGGCCGCAGTACAGGGCGTCCGCCGCACGGATCTGCACCCCGGTGACGCCGAGGTAAATCCCCAGCTCGCCTGGGATACGCGGCAGGAAGTAGCTGCCACCCACGTCCGGAAAATAGCCGATGGCCACTTCCGGCATCGCCAGGCGGCTGCGCTCGGTCACGACGCGCAGGTCGGCGCCCTGCACCAGCCCCATGCCTCCGCCGAGCACGAAGCCGTCCATCAAGGCCAGCACGGGTTTAGGGTAATGGTGGATGGCCAGGTCGAGCGCGTATTCCTCGACGAAGAAGTCTTCATGCAGGGTGTCGCCACGCTTGAAACTGTCGTACAGGGAACGGATATCGCCGCCGGCACAGAAGGCCTTGTCGCCGGCACCGCGCAGCACCACGGCGTAGACAAGCGGATCATCAGCCCAGGCCTGCAGCTGCGTCGTCAGCAGACGCACCATGTCCAGGGTAATGGCATTCAAGCCGGCGGGGCGGTTGAGGGTGAGGTAACCGATATGGTTACGCACCTCACTCAGTACTGCTTCCTGCTGAATATCGGTGTGGCGTGCTTCGGAGGACACCTGAGCCGTCATCACTAACTCCCTGCTTTTATTGTTCTTTATCAAGATGTTCGCGGGCGAACTATCGCGTGATCCTACCAGCGCAAATTTGCCGCCTACAACCCGGAATCCTGCAGGTCGTTGTTGCATTTATGCACACCGCGTCAAACCACACGACTGGCCAGGACTTCGCCGATACTGCGCCGTCGCGCATGGCCTTCGGCGGCATGAATCAATTGCTCCAGCTCCGTGGGCTCGACGTCGAAGAACTGCTCCATGTCAGCCAATGCCAACTTGAGGTCGGCGGCGGTGATGGCCGGGTCGGTCGCCGGCGCGCTGCCGAGCATGACAGGTACCGGCTCGGCTTGCCTCTTGGGATAACGCGTGCGGGTGGCATTATTGTAGGCCAGCGCACACGCCAGCAGGGCAGCGGCGCCGAGCATGACCGGTGCCAGCTCATGCCAGCCGAGGGCGATGGAGGCAGGGTCGGCCAGTACCAGCGTCATGGCCAGGCCGCCGGCCGGGGGATGCAGGCAGCGCAGCCAGCAGATCAGCACGACCGTCATGCCCGCCGCCAGGCAAGCGCTGCCCAGGGTGCGTCCCAACACT
The DNA here is from genome assembly GCF_003852295.1 of Pseudomonas sp. R11-23-07. Lineage (NCBI taxonomy): Bacteria > Pseudomonadati > Pseudomonadota > Gammaproteobacteria > Pseudomonadales > Pseudomonadaceae > Pseudomonas > Pseudomonas sp. R11-23-07. The sequence continues at coordinate 2,855,401 of NZ_CP027761.1, read as the reverse complement.
CGCGCCACGAGCAACGCCACCACGCCAGCACACAGATAGCTGCCCATGATCGACCAGGGTTGCGCCAGCGCCCCCGACGACACGGCAAACAGCAGCACCGCCGACGCCCCCAGCGGGCCGAGCAGGTGCAGGGCGACTTCCATGCCGAACACCTGGGCACACACCCAGACACTGAGCAGCGTGCCCAAGGCCATGCCGATAGCGGCGCGACTCCATTCGGAAGGACGGGTATTGATGGCAGCAGGTAACCAGCGAGCGAGCATTGAAGAGGGGTCCTGAAACTGAAGGCGAAAAAAAAGGCCTGCCTGGTTTCCCGGAAAAGCCCTTGAAAGTTCCAACATTGGGGGAAGGAACCCGAACAGTGTGCCAACTGAGTTGCAGCGGCGCCAATGCATATTAATGAGGGTTGAATGCAAAAATTATGTACTTAAGGGGCTTCGTCAAAAAAAGTCCGATCGGTGTCATGGGCGGCGGGCGTGCAGATCTTGCCCAGTACAAGGCTGTCGACTTCTTCGTTGAACAAGCGTTTTTGCAGGTTCGCCTGCAGGCCGGGTTCGTCGGCCAGCGGCCCCTTCAACGCTACCAGCGCGTCACGTAAGCCCCTCAACCGATCCAGTCTCGGCGTGGCTACAGATAACCGATCCTCTCGCACGGCATTGCCCTCCTTGTTGTTATGCAGGTCCCTGACCAGGGCTGTTACAGGCAGCCCTTGATACGGGTGGTAGATAGTTAATGCCCTTGCAAACGAGTCTACAGTCGGGCTCCAGGCACCGGAAGGCAAAGTTCAGCGGCCGTTACGCAAAGCACTGTAGGGGGTTTCTCGGTGATTATGATGAAAAACGCCCAGGGGGTTTATAAGCGGGCGTTTTTCTTACCTGACGGCTGCAAACACACTCAGAGAGGTGCTTTTTTCTCCAGGTGCAGCAACACATAGGGAGTCATATCGAACGCCCCGGTGAGCGTCGGCGTGAGCGCACGCAAGCGTGGGTCAGTCAGGCTGTTAAAGTCGGCCTGGCTCATCACCAGCCAGGCGGGCGCCTGAACAGGCTGGAGCTCGATGGGCAACTGGGTAAACAGCGGAACCTTGTCGCAATTGAAGTTGACCATGAACTTGATGGCTTTTGCGTCTTTGCCCAACGCATGCAAGACCAATGGCGCCGGTTGTTGCAGGATCTGCTCCTTGGCCGCCAGGGTGAACGTACGGGTGTCGTAAAGGCTGCGCTCCAAGGGTTCGACGACCATGATGTAAGTCGTCCAGATCGCCATGACTGCCGCGAATGCCGGACCGACCGGGCGCAGCCGAGCCTGGAACAGTGCCAGCAACGCCAGTACCTGCAGCACCGCCAGCACGCCAAACATCAGCCCGAGATCGGCCAGCAGTTGCGGGTAACGCCGTCGCGCAACAATCAGGCCCACCGCCAACAGCGCCGGCAGCAGCGTCCACAGCGCCAGCATCAAACCGCGCAACCCGCTGAACAGACGGCCTTGGGCGACCTGAAACGGATACGCGGCAATGATCGCCGCCATCGGCAGCATCGGCAGGATATACCGCGCCTTTTTTGCCTGGGGTACCGACAAGCCAAGCATCACCAGCACACCCGCCGCCGCGCAGTACAGCACCAGCTTCAACGCCGGGTCTGGCGCTCGGCGGCCGCCGCTCAGCACGGCCAGCAGCACCAGCAGCGCCACCGGATAGGCCAGGGCGTAGTTGCCGATGGAGCTGGTGAAGTAATACAGCACGCCGCCAGAGCCTTCGCTGCCATCCATGCGCCCCAGAAACTGCATGCGAATCACCTCACGCATGAAGTCTTCGCCACCGCTGAGCTTGGCCAGCAGCAACAGCAGGCCGATACACGCCGCCAGCAACGCCAGCGCCAACAGCCCGAAGCTGAACAACTGGCGCCATTGACGGTTGATCAGGTAATAACTGCACAGCACCCCGGTAGGAATCACCAGGCCGATCGGCCCACGAATCGCAAACCCCAGCATCAACAGCGCAAACACCCAGTGCAGGCGTTTGGCCGCAGCAAAATGCTCATGGGCATACCCAAAGTAAAACACCGCCAGGGTCACGGCCGCGAGCATCTGGTCGAGGGAGACGGCGCGGGTTTGGCTGACAAAGGTGCTGCTGAGCAGCAACATTGCGATGCTCAGCAGGCCCCAGCGCGCGGAGTACGGCGCGGTGAGCCGATAGACCAGCACCACGATGGACGCCGAAGCCACAGCGCTGGGCAGCCAGGCCGTGAAGCTGGTGACCTGGCCGATAGGCAGGGACAACAACCAGGTCAGCAAGGTCGAGGTGGCCAGGTAATCGGCATACGGCTGGCCGTAGGTGGTGGGAAAGAAGCTCGGCCCATGGCGCAGCATCTCCTGGGCAAACACCACGAAGCGCGAGTCGAAGCCGATAATCGCCTGGTGCCAGCTGCCCGCGATGAACAGCAGCAGCGCCAACAGCCCCAACCCCAGTGACTGTCGGCGGAGCGTTGGCGTGAGCAGGGGCGGGTGAACCTTGTGCACTGATCAGCCTGCCTTGGCCTGTTGCACCCAGTTTTGCTGGGGGATCGGCAACTCGCAGGAGTCACCACGGCCAATCGGGAAGTATTTGAAGCCTTTGCGCGTCAGGCGCTCGCCGTCGTACAGGTTACGGCCGTCGAAGATCACCGGGGTTTTCAGGCGCTGGTGGATCAGGTCGAAGTCCGGTGCCTTGAATTGCTGCCACTCGGTGCAGACGATCAGCGCATCGGCGCCGCCCAGGGTGGACTCCGGCGTGCCCATCAGCATCAGTCGTGGGTCGTCGCCGTAGATGCGCTGGGTTTCCTGCATGGCTTCGGGGTCGAACGCACGTACATTGGCGCCGGCGGCCCACAAGGCTTCCATCAGCACGCGGCTCGGCGCGTCACGCATGTCGTCGGTGTTGGGCTTGAAGGCCAGGCCCCACAGGGCGAAGGTCTTGCCGCGCAGGTCACCTTTGAAGAACGCGTTGATACGCTCGAACAACTTGCTTTTCTGGCGCTGGTTGATCGCTTCCACGGCTTCCAGCAGGTCGCTGGAACAGTTGGCCTGCTTGGCGCTGTGGATCAGGGCGCGCATGTCCTTGGGGAAACAGGAGCCGCCGTAGCCGCAACCGGGATAAATGAAGTGGTAGCCGATGCGCGAGTCGGCGCCAATGCCCAGGCGCACGGCTTCGATGTCGGCGCCCAGGTGTTCGGCCAGCTCGGCGATCTGGTTGATGAAGCTGATCTTGGTGGCGAGCATGCAGTTGGCGGCGTACTTGGTCAGTTCGGCGCTGCGCACATCCATAAAGATGATGCGGTCATGGTTGCGGTTGAACGGCGCGTACAGGTCACGCATGATCTCCCGCACTTCTTCGCGCTCGCAGCCAATGATGATGCGATCAGGGCGGCGGCAGTCGGCCACGGCAGAGCCTTCCTTGAGAAACTCCGGGTTGGAGACGATATCGAACTGCAGCTCACGGCCCGCTGCGTGCAGCTTTTTGTGCATATGATCGCGCAGGGTGTCGCCGGTCCCCACTGGCACGGTGGACTTTTCCACCAGAATCACCGGCGCCACGCGATGGCGCGCCACCGCGTCACCCACCGACAACACGTATTTCAGGTCGGCCGAACCGTCCTCATCCGACGGCGTACCCACCGCAATGAACAGCACCTCACCATGCTCGACGGCGAGTTTTTCGTCGTAGGTAAAACGCAGGCGTCCGCTTTCCAGGTTTTCCTTGACCATGGCCGCCAGGCCCGGCTCGAAGATCGTCACATGGCCCTTCTGCAGCGACTCGACCTTGCTCCGGTCAACGTCCATGCAAATAACATCGTGACCGACTTCGGCTAATACGGTGGCCTGTACCAAGCCGACGTAACCACTACCAAATACACTGATTTTCATGGGGTATTCCTGGGACTTGAGGTGCTAGCACGACGAGAGTTGATAACCAGTACGCCGAGGATGACCAAGGCCACCCCCAGGGTTTTTGCAAGCGAAAAGTGTTCGTTGAATACCGGCAGGCAGGCGGCCAGCAGGTACACCAGCGCGTAGCTGATGCTCAGCAGCGAGTAAGCGCGCCCGAGGGGCAAGTGCTTCAGCGCGCCGAGCCAGCAGAGCATCGACAGTGCATAGGCGATGATCGCCAGGACCACCACGCCCAGGGCGTTCAGGTCGAGGCTGGCGCTGTTCAAGGCGCTCAACCACGCCTCCGGCAACGGCAGGCGCGTCATGCTCCAGCGCATGCCCAATTGGGCCGCGCTGACCAGGCCGACACTGCCCAGGGCCAGGGCAAAACCGCGCACCCGGCTCATACCTGGCGCCCCAGCAGCACAACGCCTGCAATGATCAGCGCCACGCCCAGCCAGTGGCGGCCATCGATGTGTTCAGCAAAAACAAAGCGCGCCACCAGCGTGACCACGACAAAGTTCAGGCTGAGCATCGGGTAGGCGATACCCACTTCCAGGCGCTGCAACACCAGCAGCCATACCAGCAAGCCGAGGCCCAGGCACACCAGCGCCGACCACAACCAGGGTGAGCGCAGCTTCAGCGCCCAACCGTCGGGCAATTCACGCCAGCTTTCCACGGCAAATTTCTGCGAGACCTGGCCCGCGCACGTAAGCAGGCAGGCGCTGAGTAACAGAAGCAGGGTGATCATTGCGCGACCTGCGGGAAAATCAGAATCACGATGTTGCCCTGGGCATAGCGCTTGCCATCCGCGGGCAGCAGGGCGAGTTCTTCCTTTTCGCCCTGGCTGTTGACGCGCATCACCACGCCGACGGCGCCGCTGCGGCGGGTTTCGGCCATCCAGGCCTGGATTCGATTGCGGTCGACCAGACGCTCGGCGGTGTCCGCATAAGCCAGGCCGTATTTCACCTCGCCAGAGGTGTTGTAGAGCGTGATGTCGGGCCGTTTCAGGCGCCACGACAGCGCAGCGGAGGCGCCCAGGTCGTTGCTCAACAGCGCAATGGAGGGCTTGAGTTCTTCGGCATGATCGATGATGAACTGGTCCGGGGTCTTGTTATAAACCACCGAATGGGGCAGTGCGGCGGGCACCAGGGCAACCAGCAAGGCACTGCCGATCAGCGGCGCGGCCCACAGTTTCAGCGGGCGGGCAGCCTGAAACAGGTTGGCCAGGATCCAGCCGAACAGACAGGTAAACAGCAGCACCAGGCTGAGGGTTTCTTCACCGGGTTCGTACACCGGTTTCTTCCACTGGAACCAGATGATTGCCAACAGGGCGAGCACGCCAATGACCAGGTTCAGCCAACCGTTGATGCGCATCACGCGGCCACGGCCTTGAGCGAGCTTGTCACTCAAGGTCGAACCCATCAGCAAGGCCAGGGGCAGCAGGCACGGCATGATGTAGGCGGGCAGTTTGCCTTTGGCCAGGCTGAAAAAGGCCAAGGGCATCAGCAGCCACAGCAACAGGAACGCGGTGTTCGGCAGGCGCCGGTCCAGCCACGCCTGTTTGAGGCTGGACGGCAGCAGCGCAACCCAGGGCAGGGTGAACGCCACCAGCAACGGCAGGTAATACCAGAACGGCTCGGCGTGCTGCGCGTCTTCACCGGCAAAGCGCTGGATATGCTCGTGCCAGAAGAAGAAGTGCCAGTAATCCGGCTCTTGCAGGTGCACGGCCAGGGCCCATGGCAAGCTGACCAGGATCGCCGCAGCCACGGCCACCGGGCCGTACTTGAACAGTTCCAGCGAACGTTTCTGCCAGAGGGCGTAGGGCAGGGCGATCAACACCGGCAGCAACCACGCCAGGAAGCCTTTGGTCATGAAGCCCATGCCACAGGCCAGGCCCAGCACGGCCCAGGACCACAACCTGGCCCGCTGCGTGCGGCTGTCGAAGCAAAACCACAGGGCAACGCCTGTGAGGTTGACCCAGAAGGTGAACTGCGGGTCCAGATTGGCGTAGCCACCGAGCATCGCCACGCTGACGAAACTCATGTACAGCACGCTGCTGATCAGGCTTTTCTGCGGGTCGTTCCACAACCGGCGCGACAGCAAGTAAACCAGCAGAATGCTCAAGCCGGTGCTCAAGGCCGACGCAAAGCGCACGCCGAACAGGTTCTGGCCGAAGATCGCCTGGCCCAGCGCGATCATCCAGTAGCCCGCCGCCGGTTTTTCGAAGTAGCGAATGCCCATGAAGTGCGGCGCGGCCCACTTGCCGGTCAGCAGCATTTCCTGGCTGATCTGCGCGTAGCGGGTTTCATCCGGAATCCACAGGCCGTGGGTGGCCAGCGGTACCAGGTAAAACACGCCAAACGCCAACAGGAGCAAGGGCAATGCCCAGCGGCGGATCATGCCTGCTGCACTCCGAGCCAACCTTCGCGGCCGCTCAATACGCCGCGCACCAGTTGTTGCTGGGGCAGGGTGGTCACATCCGCGGGCAATAACGCGCTCAGGGGTTGGAAATCAATGCCGCGCTGCCCCGCCTGGGCGAGCAACTGGCGAAAATCCTGGGCCATCAGAATCCCTTCTACTTCTGCGTGAATGGTGTAGACGTTCAGCTTCGACGCGTTGAACCGGTCAAGGATGAACGTGTTGAAGTCCTTGGCAGCCACTACCGGCCCGACGACTTCGTCGAAGGTCGGCAGGTCTACCGGAATTTGTGGGGTGCCCGCGCTGCCATCGGCCAAGGTCGGTCGAAACAGGCTGGTGCCCCGGCAATCACTGTTGTAGCGAAAGTTGAAGGCTTGTTTGGCTTGCACCACGCGCTCGTCGGCGCGCCAACCGGCGGCCGCTGAACAGTCGATCCGCTCACCGAGGATGTCGCTCAAGGTATCCACGCCGCGTCGGATCTGCTCGACCAGTTGTGCGTCGCTCCAACGCCCGGTATTGGCCTGCCAGCCGTGGTGGTCCCACGCGTGCAGGCCAACTTCATGCCCGGCGGCCTTGGCCTGGCGCATCAAGTGCCCCAGGTCACGGCCGATCGGCTTGCCCGGCCAGGCGGTGCCGGCCAGCAGGATGTCCCAGCCATACAGGCCGGCGGCATTGGAACGCAGCATTTTCCACAGGAACTGCGGGCGGATCAGGCGCCACAAGTGGCGCCCCATGTTGTCCGGCCCGACGCTGAAAAAGAACGTCGCTTTAATCCCGGCTTCGTCCAGGGACTCGAGCAGCCGTGGCACGCCTTCACGGGTGCCTCGGTAGGTGTCGACGTCGATGCGCAGGCCTGCCTTCATTACTTTTTGTCCGCTATTTCAAGCATCGCTTCACGCAGGAAGAAATCCAGCGTGTTGCCGATGGTTTCGCTCATCGCCACGGTTGGCTCCCAGTTCAGCAGGCGCTTGGCGTTCTCGATGCTCGGCTTGCGGTGTGCCACGTCCTGGTAACCGGTGCCGTAGAACGCCTTGCTTTCCACGTCGCGAAAACCCGCGAACGGCGGGAAGTTGCCGCGCAGCGGGTGCGCTTCGAACTGACGCAGCAGCTCTTCGCCCAACTGACGGATGCTGGCTTCGTTTTCCGGGTTGCCGATGTTGATGATCTGGCCGTCGCAGACGCCCTTGTCGTTATCGATGATGCGCGCCAGGGCTTCGATGCCGTCGGCAATGTCGGTGAAGCAACGCTTCTGCTCGCCGCCGTCGAACAAGCGGATCGGCGTGCCTTCCACCAGGTTCAGGATCAGCTGGGTGATGGCGCGGGAACTGCCGATACGCGCTGAATCCAGGCGGTCCAGGCGCGGGCCCATCCAGTTGAACGGACGGAACAGGGTGAACTTGAGGCCCTTGTCGCCGTAGGCCCAGATCACGCGGTCGAGCAGTTGCTTGGAGACCGAGTAGATCCAGCGTTGCTTGTTGACCGGGCCCACCACCAGGTTGGAGGTGTCTTCGTCGAAGTACTGGTCCTGGCACATGCCATAGACTTCAGAGGTCGAGGGGAAGATCACGCGCTTGTTGTACTTGACGCAGTAGCGCACCAGCTTGAGGTTTTCTTCGAAGTCCAGCTCGAACACGCGCAGCGGGTTGCGGGTGTACTCGATCGGCGTGGCGATGGCCACCAGCGGCAGCACCACGTCGCACTTCTTGATGTGGTACTCGATCCACTCGGTGTGAATGCTGATATCGCCTTCCACATAGTGGAAATTGGGGTGGCTGCGCAGGCGCTCGATGGCGTCTGAACCGATATCCAGGCCGTAGACTTCATAGCGGTCGTCACGCAACAGGCGCTCGGACAGGTGGTTACCGATAAAGCCGTTCACCCCCAGGATCAGCACGCGGGTGCGGCGTGGCTTGCGGCCCGACTCGGCGCCGCGCAGCACAGAGCCGTCCACCAGGCCCAGTTCATCGGCCAGGGACGGGCCGGCCAGGTAAAGGCCGTTGTCGTTGCGCTGGCCGAACTTGATCACCAGCGAGTCTTCACCGCAGGCGATGCGCAACGGATTGACGCTGATCACGCGGCCCGGCGCCAGGCCTTCGTTGCCTTTGGCCACGTCGGCCTGCCAAACGATGAGCTTGTGCTCGCCCACGGCGCAGAAGGCGCCAGGGTAAGGCTGAGTCACGGCACGCACCAGGTTGAACAATTGTTCGGCGGGCTTGTTCCAGTCGATCTTGCCATCGGCGGCGGTACGGCGGCCGAAGCAGGTGGCGTGGCTTTCGTCCTGGGCAGTTTCAGCCAGTTTGCCCTGGGCCAGTTGCGGCAGGGCGTCGCGCAGCAGGTGGCTGGCGGCCTCTCGCAGCTTGGCGTGCAGGCTCAAACCGGTGTCGCTGCGCTCGATGCTGACTTTGTGTTGGGCCAGGATCGCGCCGGCATCGGCACGCTTGACCATGCGGTGCAGGGTCACGCCGGTTTCGGTTTCACCGTTGACCAGCACCCAGTTGGCCGGCGCGCGGCCACGGTATTTGGGCAGCAGCGAACCATGCAGGTTGAACGCGCCTTGGCGGGCGAGGGCCAGCAGCGGTTCGCTGAGCAGGTTGCGGTAGTAGAACGAGAAGATGAAATCCGGGTTCAGCTTGGCGATGCGCTCGACCCACAGCGGATGGTTGGCGTCTTCCGGGGCATGCACCGGGATGCCGTTGCGGGCGCACAGCTGGGCGACGGAGCCGTAGAAGTTGTTTTCCTTGGGGTCATCGGCATGGGTGAATACGGCGGCAATGTCGTAACCCGCAGCCAGCAGGGCTTCAATACCTGCACAACCAATGTCGTGGTAGGCGAATACAACGGCTTTTGAACTCATGACTGAACCTGATCGGAAGAAGTAGAAGTATGGGAAGACACCAGGCCATCGACGACGACCACGGGAGCCGGTGCGGCCGGTTGGTTGCGCAGCACTTTTTCAATAAAGAAGCGCGGGCGGGCGCGCACATCGCTGTACATGCGCCCCAGGTACTCACCCAACAGGCCCATGCCGATGAACTGGCCACCGGTGAACACGAACAGCACCGCAAACAGCACGAACAGGCCGTCGCCCGCCCAAGTGGCGCCGAAGGCCAGGCGCATGACAATCAGCGCGAAGGCAAACAGCACGCCCAGCGCCGCCAGGCTGAACCCGACGATGGACAGCAGGCGCAACGGCGTGGTGGTCATGCAGGTGAGCAGGTCGAACATCAGGCTGATCAGGCGCATGGCGCTGTATTTGGACTCGCCGTGTTCACGCTCGGCGTGGTGCACCAGGATTTCCGTGGTGTGTCGGGCGAAGCCGTTGGCCAGGATCGGGATAAAGGTACTGCGCTCGCGGCAGGCCAGCATCGCGTCGACGATGGTGCGGCGGTAGGCGCGCAGCATGCAGCCGTAATCGGTCATGGCCACGCCGGTGGAGCGCTGCACGGCGAGGTTGATCAGGCGCGAAGGCCAGCGGCGGAAGGCCGAATCCTGGCGATTGTTGCGCACCGTGGCGACCACGTCGTAGCCCAGGGCGGCTTGTTCCACCAGGCGCGGGATTTCTTCCGGCGGGTTTTGCAGGTCGGCGTCGAGGGTAATCACCACTTCGCCGCGGCACTGTTCGAAACCCGCCATGATCGCGGCGTGCTGGCCATAGTTACGGTTGAGAATCACCGCCACTACCTTGCTGCCATCTTCGGCGGCGGCGTCTTCAAGCAATTGCGCCGAATTGTCGCGACTACCGTCATCCACCAGGATTATTTCGTAGTCGTAGGCCAGTTGTTGGCAAGCGGCGGTGGTGCGGCGCAGCAACTCAGGCAGGCTCTCTTGTTCGTTATAAACCGGGATAACGATCGATACGCACTGAATAGGGTAGGGTTTCAAAGATTCATGACCTCGGGCTGAAGCAAACTTGGAGCGCGAAAACTGCAGCGTTTGTTGGGCAAAACTACAGCCCGCAGATGACAAAGCCGCGCTAAAGATAAAGTGTAATCAATAGGTTAGTCGATAAACCCCGGATTGCTCTGAAGTGATGCCTATAAGGTTAAGCGCAAAAATGTTCAACGAATATGAAAGGCGGATGAAAAACTCGTTTATTTGACAGGTAGACAGCCAGTGTTCAGCTATGTGGCCAAGGTGTTAAACCCTGTGAATGTTCAGCCGAATAGGAACGGGCTGACACGTATTTGGTTCACGTGATCGGCGCACGTGATGGCTCCACTGCCTCTATTCAACAATCTTCTCTGCATTGCCCTTCAAGTGCCGGTAAAGTAAGCCATCTCTTGCCAGGGTACTCGGATGAATAGCGTGCAGCTTTTACGCGGCCAGTTGCGGCCGGTGTTGATCGGATTGTTGGTGTGCGTTGCCTGGGTCACGACAGTGCGGGCCGATGAGGGCGTGGCCCTGGCCAGCGTTGATCAGGTGCCGGAAGGCGTCGAAGTACACGGCAAGCAGGTCGCTGCCTATACCTGGGACGACCGCCAGGGCAAGAACCTGCTGGTGCTGGCCGAGCAGGTCAGCGAGCGGGACGACGATGGCACCCAGTCGGCCTTTGTCTATGCGGCCCAGTACCTGCTGGCCGGCGAGCATCCCAAGCGCGTGTGGATGCTTTACGACGATGTGCGCCAGTGCGAATTCGACGCCGGGCTGCACTTTGACACGGCAGCCACCCGAGTCACCGACCTTTTGGGTGACGGCACGACCCAGGCGACTGTTGGCTACTCGCGCACCTGCACCAGCGATGTCAGCCCCAATGAATTCAAGCTGATCATGCACACGGGCAAGTCCGAGAAGTATCGCCTGCGCGGCGTCGACCGTTACGGCGCAGCCTGGTGGGACGAGGACGCCGGCGCCCTGCGCGGCATGCCGTTGCCGACCGATTGCAGCGTTGCCGCGCAGCAGGCGCTGGTCAGCCAGTACAAAGAGCAGGGCACCGAGCTACCGCTGCCGGGCTGCTATGGCGACGAGAAGGATTTTGCCAAGGCGCCGGACAGCTACCTGGCGTTCATGCGTCAGCACTGGTTTGCGCTGATGAAAAAACAGGATGCCGACTGGAGCCAGTCACAGACCCAACCCCAGCAGCCCACGGAAGAGGATGACGTGGCGCCGTGATTTGATGGCAGTGCCAAGACTGCGCTAGACTCGGCCCTCGCCAATTCAATAAATATCGCGATTAATCAATAGATTGCTCGTGATATTTAATCCAAAGGCTGATCTACCTTGACTGAGTCCATCCGCAACCCGCTGACCCTCTACCTCACCCGCCTGGCGCCCTCCAGCCAGCTGACCATGCGCTACGTGCTGCAGGACGCCGCCGACCGCCTGGGCTTTGAAGACGCCAACCTTGAAGACATTGACTGGCACCTGCTGCAGCCCGAACAGGTAATCGCCCTGGTCGCCGCGTTGCGCGAAGACGGCTATGCGCCGAACACCTCGTCGCTGTATGTGAATGCCGTGCGCGGGGTGATGAACGAAGCGTGGCGGATGAGCCTGATCAGCCAGGAACACTTGTTGAAGATGCGCTCGGTCAAGGCCGCGTCCGGTACGCGCCTGGGGCAGGGGCGTAACCTGCGCCGCACGTTGATCCGCGAAATGATGGAGGTCTGCGCCGCCGACCCGCGCCCGCAAGGCCTGCGCGATGCCGCCGTGATCGGCATCCTGTACGGCTCGGGCATGCGCAAGTCGGAGTCGGTCAACCTTGATCTGGCGCAGGTCGATTTTGAGCAGCGCAGCTTGCGCGTGATCGGCAAGGGCAATAAAGAGCTGATCAAATACGCGCCGGACTGGGCCTTCGCCAAACTGCAGGCCTGGCTGGAGTTTCGTCGCGGACAACTCAAGGAAGGCGAACAGGACGACCCGTTCCTGTTCAACCGAATCCGTCGCGGCAGCCATATCACCCGGGAACGCATCACTAAACACGCGATTTACTACATCGCTCGCCAGCGCGGGGACCAGGTGGGCGTGAAGATCATGCCCCATGATTTTCGCCGCTCGTTCATTACCCGGGTGATCGAGGAGCATGACCTGTCGATCGCGCAGAAGCTGGCCCATCACACCAACATCCAGACCACCGCCAGCTATGACGTGCGTGACGACAATGAGCGGCGGCGCGCGGTGGATCGCTTCGATTTGTAAGGCTCAAGCACTCGCCAGGTGCGGCGGCAAGCGGCGCAGCGTCCATATCACCGTGAGCAGGGCGGCGGCCGCGCACAGCGCGATGCCCACCAGCATCGGCGCGGGCGTATGGTCGGCGAACAACCCCACCAGCGTCATCGACACAGCGGCGGTGACCATCTGAATCGCGCCCAGCAACGCCGACGCCGACCCTGCCACCGCACCGTGATCCTCCAGCGACAACACCCCGGCGGCCGGCAACAACAGGCCGAGAAAGCCGAAGCCGACAAACAGCAGGGTCATCATCAACGCCAGGTTATCGCCCCACAGCGTGGTGGCCGCCAGCAGCGCCATCACGGCCGCCACGGCAATTACCGACCAGCGAATCAGCGGTGCCAGGCCAAAGCGCGCGCTCAGACGGGCTGTCAGCTGGCTCATGGCGAAAAACGAGGCGGCGTTGACGGCAAAGCACAGGCTGAACTGGGTAGGCGTCAAGCCGAAATACTGGATATACACGAACGGCGCACTGCCGATAAACACGAAGAACGTGGCCAGGCCAAAGCCACTGACCACTGCCAAGCCGATAAACACCGGATCGCGCAGCAGCGCCCCGTAACTGCGGATCGCACCGCCCAGGGTTTTGCCCAGGCGCCGCTCGGCCGGGTGGGTTTCGGGCAGTTGTACAACGGTCATCACCAGGCACAGCATGGCCACCACCGCCAGCACGGCGAACACCTCGCGCCAGCTCCAGAGTGAAATCACCACACTGCCGGCCAGAGGCGCAAGGATCGGCGACACACTCATCACCAGCATCAGCAGCGCCATCAAGCGCGCGGCTTGATGGCCGGTATAGAGGTCGCGCACGATCGCCCGCGGGATGACCATGCCGGCGCACGCGCCAAACGCTTGCAGGGCGCGAAACCCGATCAGCACTTCAATGGTCGGCGCCAACGCGCAACCGACGCTGGCCACGGCGAAAATCACCAGGCCGGCGTAGATCGGCGGCTTGCGTCCATACACATCGCTGAGCGGCCCGTAGAACAGCTGGCACACGCCGATGATCATGAAAAATACCGTGAGGCTCATCTGCACGGCGGCGGGCGACGCCTGCAGGCTGGCGCCCAGGGTGGGCAGGGCGGGGAGGTAGCTGTCGATGGCGAACGGGCCGATGGCGGTGATCAACCCCAGCAGCAAGGCGAGGTGGGCAATACGTTGAGGCATGGGTGTCCCGGGCAAGCAAAAGACGCCCAGCTTAAGGTATCCGCGCAGATCCGCAAACTTGAGCTTCACTAACAGCCAGTGATGCCGATAACGCTAGTAACGACGCATCGGCGCTTGGGTAAGGGGATATCCGCATGACGATCAAATTACGCTTGACGCTGTTGATTGCGACCGGGTTGCTGACCGCCCTGGTCATGAGCCTGGCCGGTTACCTTGGAAACCGACAGATGAGCGCTGCCGTGCAGGAAAACGAGGTCAGCATGACCGTTTTGCGCAACCACATGGAAGCCGACATGATGCATGACGCGCTGCGCGCCGATGTGTTGTCCGCCATGCTGGTGGGCCTGGGCAAAAGCACCACCACCGCCGCAGAGGTCAATAGTTCGCTCAAGGAGCACGCCGAGAACTTTCGCAAGGTACTGGGGGACAACCTCAAGTTGCCGTTGGAAGCCACGCTCAAAACCAACCTCGACAACATCAAGCCCAGCCTGGACACCTACATCGGCGCCGCCGAGCGTATCGTCGCGCTGGCCTTGGGCAACCCCGAAGGCGCTCGCGGGGAGCTTGAAACCTTCAATAAAGCCTTCAGCCAGCTCGAAGATCAAATGGGCGCCTTCAGCGAGTTGATCGAAAGCCATACCGAACGCACCGGCGAGGCTACCCAACGCACTATTCATAACGCCAATCTGATCCTGGGCGCAGTCTTGATCGCCAGCCTGTTGCTGCTGCTGGCCCAGGGACGCTGGGTAATTCTCAGCATCATGGGACCCCTGCAGGCGGCCAGCCGCATCGCCGCGAGTATCGCCGGCGGCAACTTGAGCGAACCGATTGTCGAGCCCAGCCGCAAGGACGAAGCCAGTTCATTGATTCGCAGCCTTGCCACCATGCAGCGCGACCTGCGCGGCATGATCGACGTGGTGCGCAGCAATGCCCACGGCGTCAATGGCGTGAGCGAACGACTGAGCCAGGGCTGCCATGAAGTGGCGGGCAGCAGCCAGCAGCAAAGCGCCGCAGCCAGCACCATGGCCGCCGCCGCCAGCGAAATGACCGCCAGCATCGAAGAAATCACCCGCCACGCCGGGCGCGCGCTGGACATGGCCAACCAGGCCGAAGCCCTGGCCAAGGACGGCGGCCGGGTGATTCACCAAGTGGTCAGCGACATGGACGGCATTGCCCGTTCCGCCCAACAATCGGCCCTGGTCATTCGCACCCTGGACAAGGAATCCGAGGCCATCTACAGCATCATCCAAGTGATCAAGGGCATTGCCGACCAAACCAACCTGCTGGCCCTCAACGCCGCCATCGAAGCCGCTCGCGCCGGTGAACAAGGGCGCGGTTTTGCCGTTGTTGCCGACGAAGTACGCAGCCTGGCCGGCCGCACCAGCGCCTCCACCCAGGAAATCGCCAGCATGGTCGGGCGTATCCAGCAAAGCACCCGGGAAGCGGTGACCAGCATGGAGGAGGGCGTCGCCCAGGTGGACAAAGGCATGGCCGTGACCGCCGATGTGGAGCGCGCCATTCGCGAGATTCTGCAGGCCACCTTGAGCACCACGGAGTTGGTCAACGACATCTCCCGGACCATCGGCGAGCAGAGCCTGGCCAGCAATGAAATCGCCCACCAGGTGGAGATGATCGCCGGTATGTCGCAAAACAATAGCCGCGTCATCGGTGAGACAGCCGCGACCACCGATGAGCTGGCCGGCCTGGCCGGGAAATTGTCGCAGTCGGTGGATCGGTTCAGCGTGTAGACCTGTTGATTAACGGCCGGCCTCTGAGGCCGGTTTTTTTTGTCCGGAGAAAGGGGAACCGGGTAAGACCATCCGGCAAAATTGATCCGACCCCACAAAAAAAGATTGAATATTCACACCTAATGTTATTTAAATAACAAAACAAGAGCGGCACGCTTTGCCTCGTCGTGCCGTAACAAGGTGGAATAGCAATGAGCAAGATCGCAGTCATCGGCAGCAATATGGTTGATCTGATTACCTACATCGACCGCATGCCGGCCCAGGGCGAGACCCTCGAAGCGCCGGGTTTTGCCCTCGGTTGCGGCGGCAAGGGGGCCAACCAGGCCGTCGCGGCCGCCAAGTTGGGGGCTGATGTCCTGATGCTGAGCAAGGTCGGCGACGACATGTTTGCCGACAACACCGTGGCCAACTTCCAACGCTTTGGCATCGACACCCGTTACGTGCAGCGCGTGCCGGGTGTTTCCAGCGGCGTCGCGCCGATCTTCGTGCGAACTGACTCGCACAACAGCATATTGATCGTCAAAGGAGCCAATGCGCATCTGTCGCCGGCGGACATCGATGCCGCTGCAGCGGACCTGCGTGAATGCACGCTGATCGTGCTGCAATTGGAAATCAACCTGGAGACGGTCTACCACGCCATCGAATTCGCTCACCGACACGCTATCGCGGTGCTGCTCAACCCGGCACCGGCGCTGACCGGGTTGAGCGCCAAGCATTTGGCGCACCTGGACTTCCTGATCCCCAACGAATCGGAACTGGCGCTGATCACCGGTCACGTCGTGAACTCGCCGGCCTCGGCCCAGGCCGCCGCGCGCAGCCTGGTCACCAGCGGCATTCGCCACGTGATCGTCACCCTTGGCGAGCACGGTGCGTTGTACGTGGGCGAAGAGGGCGAATTCCATGTGCCCGGCGTTCAGGTGGTGGCCCGTGATACCACGGGGGCCGGCGATGCCTTTATCGGATGCTTCATTCACCACTGGAACCGCGACGGCCATATCCGCCAGGCCATTGAACAGGCGGTAGCGTATTCCGCGTGCTCGGTCATGGCGCTGGGTACGCAAACGTCTTATCCCGACCACGAAACGTTCACGCGTTTCCAGCAACAGCGGTAACACCCCACCCAGCCCGGAGAACAATAATGAACAAACCTGCGCTGCAACCGACTCCCGATGGCTTCTACCTGAACCGCACGCCCTGGTTCGCCTTTATCCTGCTGTGCAGCATCTTTGCGCTGTGGGCGGCGGCGGCGAGCATGAACGACGTGCTGATCGCCCATTTCAAGAAAGCGTTTCTGCTCAGTGATTTCCAGACCGCCTTTGTGCAGTCGGCGTTCTACCTGGGCTACTTTTTCGTGGCGATCCCGGCCGCGATGGTGGTGCGTCGCCTCAGCTACAAGAGCACGATCCTGATCGGTCTCCTGCTGTATATGTTCGGCTGCCTGTTGTTTTTTCCGGCGGCGTCCACGGCCAAGTACGGCATGTTCCTGTTGGCGCTGTTTGTAATAGCCGCCGGGCTGTCGTTCCTTGAAACCGCGTGCAACACCTATTCGACACTGATGGGGCCACGGGAAACCGGGACCCGACGCTTGAACATTTCGCAAACATTCCACCCCTTCGGCGCAATGGCCGGGGTGTACGTAGGCAGCTTTGTGATGTTCAAGGACACGGACGCCACCACGGAACAACTGACTCAGATGAGCGCTTCCGAGGCGGCGGTTGCACAGTTGCAAATGATCCAGTCCACGCTCTTGCCCTACAAGTGGATGATTGCCGTGCTGGTGCTGATCTTTATCCTGATCGCCATTACGCGATTTCCCGCCTGCAAGGGCAATAAGCCCGCTGGCAGCAAGCCCGGCAGTCTGCGTCAGAGCCTGGGCCGGCTGTGGCGCAACCCACGCTTTACCTTTGGCGTATTGGCGCAGTTTCTTTACGTGGGCGCCCAGGTCGGCGTGTGGAGTTTCACCATTCGCCTGGCCATGCAAATGGGCGGTATGAACGAGCGCAGCGCCTCCTGGTTTTTGCTGACCACCTTTGCCGCGTATTTTGTCGGCAAGCTGATCGCCAACCTGTTGATGCGGCGGCTGCACCCCGCCAAGGTCCTGGCGATCTACGGCGTGCTGTGTATCGTGCTGCTGGCTTATACCATTCTGGTGCCGAACATTTCGGCGGTGTATGCAGCAGTCGGCGTGAGCATTTTCCTCGGCCCCTGCTGGCCGACCATCTACGGCCTGACCATCGATGGCCTGGGTGAAGACACCGGTGTCGGTGGCTCTTTGCTGGTGATGAGTATTGTAGGCGGCGGGGTGATCCCGATCTTCCAGGGCCTGCTGTCCGACGCCAGCGGCGGCAACATGCAGCTGGCTTACAGCGTGCCGTTACTGTGCTTTATCGTGATCGTGATGTATGCGCTCAAGTGCATGCGCCAACCCGGCACCTTACCGGCGGGCGCCACCGGGGCGGTGGCCTCATGAATACACGTATCCCACTGTACCGAGCGGTGTTTGGCGAGCAGGAAAAGATCCTCCTGCAATCCCCTGCATTCAAGGTCAGCGCCTGGACCTATGCGTCCGGTGTGTTGGCCCTGAGCCTGGAGAACAGTCGTGGCAAGCTGGTGGTACTGCCTTATCAAGGACAGATGATCTGGTCAGCCGAGTTCGACGGTTGCAACCTGACCATGAACAACCTGTTCGAGCAACCTCGGCCCAGCCCGACGGTCATCGACACCTATGGCTGCTTCATGTTTCACAGTGGCCTGCTGCGCAATGGTTGCCCGACACCGGACGACACGCACGCCTTGCACGGCGAAATGCCCTGCGCGCCCCTGGACACGGCCTGGCTGGAAGTGGGCGAGGGCTTTGTGCGCCTGGGCGGCTCGTATCAGTACGCCAAGGGGTTCGGCGATCGTTACCTGGCTTGCCCCAGCGTCACATTGCGCGCCGATTCGGCCTTGTTCGATATCGATATGGAGGTGACGAACCTGGCCAGAAAGCCCATGGACCTGATGTACATGGCCCACATGAACTACGCGTTTGTGACCGGTGCGCGGTTTGTCGAACCGTTGGGCGTGCAACGCCTGCGCCTGCGTACCAGCGTGCCGGACCACGTCAAGCCGACGCCAGCCTGGAGCGCCTACATGGCCCGACTGGCCGAGCACCCGACTCAGTTGGCCTGCCTTGAACAGCCGTCACTGTACGACCCCGAGATCGTGTTTTTCTTTGATGGTGTTGCCGCTGACGCCGCGGGCCAGGCGCACTTTCTACTCGATCATCCCGATGGCGCGGCGTTTTACACCCGTTACCGTCCCGAACAGTTCGAGCACGCCGCGCGTTGGATCCTGTACACGCCGGATCAGCAAGTGGCGGCGTTCGTTCTGCCGTCCACCTGTGAACCCGAGGGCTATAACGCCGAGAAAGCCAAAGGTCACGTGCGTGTGCTGGCGGCTGGAGCCAGCGCTTCGTTCAGTGTCACCACCGGTTACTTGAGTGCGCAGGAGCGGCGGAAGCTGTTGGGTTAGACCAGCAATTGCGTGCCGTTGGCCTGGATGACTTCCTTGTAGCCACGGGGGATTTTCTTGTCGCTGACCACGTAATGAAAGTCTTCCAGGGCGGCGAAGTGAGCGGTGCGCACCGTGTCGAACTTGCTGAAATCGGCGAGCAGCACGCGCTGCTGGGCCTGGCGTATGACCTTTTGCTTGACCTCGACTTCGTTGAAGTTGAAGCACGTCACGCCGAATTCCTGGCTGACGCCGGCGGCGGTCACAAAGGCCCATGTCAGGCGCACGCTGTCGAGGATGCTGCTTTCGGCGCGGCTTTCAAAAACCTGGTTCTTGCGGTGAAAGGTGCCACCGCACAACACGATGTGGCAATTGGGCTTGTTCTGCAGTTTGAGCAGCACGTTCAGCGAACTGCACACCGCCGTGAACTCCAGCGCATCGGGAATGAAATCAACCACAAAAGGCGAGGTGGTGCCGCAGTCAAAAAATACCGTGTCACCGGCCTGGATCAACTGGGCAGCGAGCTTTCCGATGCGGCGTTTTTCCTCAACGTGACGCGTGTCCTGCTCCGCCACGCGATAATCGCCGGCCTCGTTGCCGACTCGCGTGATGTAGCCGCCCAGCAGGCGCAAATGATCGCTGAAGTGGTTGAGATCGCGGCGCAGGGTCATTTCGGAAACCTCCAGCAGCGCGGCCATTTCCTTCAAGTGAATGGCATTCTGGTCCTGCAAGGCTTGTTGAATGAGCTTCAGTCGCTCGGCTTTTCTACTGTCCACGAGTATTCCAGGGGTTGATTGTTGTTGTTAAATAAGTAACATTAAATGTTATTATTGTAACTATTTTATATGCGCACCGTGACACGCGCGCCACGATCATTGGCAACATACAGGCAAGGGCTCGTTAAATGAACAATCTTCCACCCGCAGCATTGGCCAAGTACATCGATCACACCCTGCTGGCTCCCGACGCCTCCCGTGAGCAGATCCGAACCTTGTGCGAAGAGGCCCGCGAACACGGCTTTTACTCCGTATGCCTGAACTCGGGTCAAGTACCTTACGCCGCGTCATGCCTGACCGACAAAAGCGTAGTGATTTGTGCTGTTGTGGGCTTTCCATTGGGGGCCGGTCTGAGTGACACCAAGGCTTTCGAAGCCCAACGGGCAATTGCCGCCGGGGCAGGGGAGATCGATATGGTGCTCAATATCGGATGGTTGAAAGACGGGCTGCTGGACGCCGTGCGCGAAGACATCGCCCTGGTCCACGAGGCCTGCGGCGCCGTGCCGTTGAAGGTCATACTGGAAACCTGTCTGCTCGACGACAAGCAGAAGGTCCAGGCCTGCGAAATCTGCCGCGACTTGGGTGTGGCGTTCGTCAAGACCTCCACCGGCTTCAGCCGAAGCGGCGCGACAGTCGAAGATGTGGCACTGATGCGCCAGACCGTGGGCGCAGGGGTTGGTGTAAAGGCGTCCGGCGGTGTGCGCGATTATCCGACGGCTTTAAAGATGATTGAAGCCGGGGCGACACGTTTGGGCAGTAGTTCAGGAATTGCGATCGTGGGCGGAGCGATGACGGCGGCGGGTGGTTATTGAAGATTTTTTTGCTGATTAGTGATCGGTAGATATAACTATACTAAATAGTCATTTAGTATAGTTATATTAATTCGTCATTAGCGTAGAGTAGGGTGCGCCCAAACTCAAGATGACTTTCCGGCTTCTAAAAGGGCTTGGAAAGCTTCCGTGGTTGCTTCTTCAGTCTCTTTGATTTGTGTCAACACTGAGTTTATATGAATAGTAATGTCAGTTTCTGACGCAGAATTTGGCAGATCACCTAACAGACTACATATTTTTTCAAGGCGGTTAACTTGGGCAAATGCATTTGCCAATCTGTTGTTAACCTTTTCAGTGAATATATCAGCCTTGTCCAAAAACTGTGATGGGAGGTCAAGTCTTACTTTTGTTGCCTTATTCGCTAAATCCTGGCGCACATTTTCATCATTTTTCAGGGCTGCCAAGTAGGTTTGGTCTCCGTTTAGTGGACGAACCACGCAACGGAATTTAGCGATTTCAACCTGTGCTGCGCCAAAAGGAGTTGTCATAATCTGAGCTAAGAGCTTGGCGCTTGCAGCCCGTTCGCGCCTCCTTTGCACTTTATCAAAGCTCCAGATAATAAGTGCGATGATTGCAGCAGCAGCCGTTGCGACAGCAGCTACAGCGTCCCAGTCGATTTTCCATTCTGTACAAAGCCACATGCAATTTCTCCGTCAATTGGTGAGGCACGTTTGTCGGCCGGCATTCAAGCATGCGAGGGACGCATCGCCAAGCTGAAAGGAAGAGGTCTCGCCAGGCTTCAAATCTGACTGCCAGAGCTCCCCAGCTCCGTATAGGACGGTTCGCATAATGTATATTATGTTAAATTAGCTATTAAGACAGGCATGCCCCAAAGCGCACACCTGCTCTAACCTTTCACCCAACCCAACTCACAGCAGTTTTAGGAATCACTTCCGACTCGTCGAGTTTGGAGGCGAACATGCTCACCGCCGCGACGGCGTCACTGGTGCCGCTGCGGATCTGCAATATCACCGAGCCGGCCTGATCGGCCAGGCCTACGCCGCGTTGCGCGCCCTCTTGAGTAGCATTCATGCTGGCGACGGCATCACGGGTTTCGGAAAGGATCTTGCCGATCATTTCGGCGATTTCCGCAGTCGAGCGACTGGTGCGTCCCGCCAGCTGTCGGACTTCGTCGGCCACTACCGCAAAGCCTCGGCCCTGATCGCCCGCTCGAGCGGCTTCAATGGCGGCGTTGAGGGCCAGCAGGTTGGTCTGATCAGCGATACCGCGAATGGTATTGACGATGGCCGTGATCTGTTCGGAACGGTCACCCAACTGACCGACCAGCCGCGCCGACGCACCAATGTTTTCGGCTATCTGGCGCATCTCTCTGGCTGTTTCCTGGATGACTTGGGCGCCCTGTTCGGCGACTTTCTCGGTCTCGGCGGAAATATGGTACGCCCGGGAAGCGCCGCGCGAGTCCTCTTCAAAGCGCTCGATGCGCGCGGTGATATCACTGGCGAACTTGACGATCTTCGATAATTTGCCGTCAGCGTCATACACCGGGTTATAGGTCGCTTCCAGCCAGACTACCCGTCCGTTTTTGCCGATACGTTTGAACTGGCCGCTGAAAAACTCGCCGGCATTCAATCGACGCCAGAAGTCGCTGTATTCGCTGCTATTGATCAAGCTTGGCTCGCAAAACAGCCGGTGGTGCTTACCCTTGAGCTCGTTCAGGCCGTAGCCCATGGTGTGTAGAAAGTTGTCGTTGGCCGAGAGGATATTGCCAGTTAGATCAAACTCAATCACAGCCATGGCGCGATCCAGCGCGGCCAGTTTGCCCCGCGCCAGCGCTTCTTGAGCGACTTTTTCAGTCACGTCCAGTGCATACTTGACGATCCTGTTCACTTGACCGCGTTCGTCGAGCACCGGGTTGTAACTGGCTTCAAGCCAGACATTCTGCCCCATCGCGTTAATTCGCTGGAAAGTACCCGACACGAATGTACCGGCACGCAGTTGCGCCCAAAACTGGCTGTAATCCGCGCTGCGGGTTAACGCAGGGGTGCAGAAGTCCCGATGCGACTTACCAGGCAATTGGTCGGCGCTATAGCCCATGGTGGCGAGAAAATTATCGTTGGCTCGCAGCACCTTTCCGTCCAGATCAAACTCAACCACCGCCATAGAGCGGCCCAGTGCTTCGAACAATCCCTTGTAACCCACTACTTCGGCCTTCCTGGCCTCCAGTTCATCTTTTATAGTTTTATTGAACATGGTCTGACCCTCGGTTTACCGCCAACGGATACGACTTGAATAGATATCGGCGGTCAATCGGGCAACTGAATGGCGCCCTACACAATTATGATTTGACGTCAATAAACCGCGCTCTGATCACGCCTCATTCAACGCCAGCGCCATCTTCAACCGAAGATCGTCTTCCGCAAACGGCTTATGCAAAACCGGACAGCCAGCAAACTCCTTCGGCAGGCCGCTGGCTCCATACCCCGTGCTGAATAAAAACGGAATATTGCGCGCACGCAAAACGCTGGCAACCGGAAACACGCGTTCTCCCGCCAGGTTCACGTCCAGAATCGCCAGGTCTACGTCGAGCACACTGGCCTTTTCGAGTGCCTTCGCGAGTCGGGCCACGGAGGCGACTACCGTGCATCCCATGTCTTCGAGCATTTCCTCGATCAACATCGCGATGGCGCCTTCGTCTTCAACCAACAGCACCCTGATCCCTGGGAACACGGTCATGGTGTGTTCTCAACGACCATAAACGAGAAGCGGCAGTGAACGCCCTCATGGGCATAGTCGAGTTCAAAAGAACCGTCTAGATCACGCTCGATGCAGCGCTGCATCAAACGCGAACCCAACCCTTTGCGTTCGGGCGTGATCACTGCAGGGCCGCCCTCCTCGCGCCAGTCCAGGGTGAGTAGCGCGCCGTCCGGCTGGGGTTGAACGCTCCAGTTCACGTAAAGTGTCCCGGTCTCGTTCGACATCGAACCGTATTTCAGGGCGTTGATTGCCAGCTCATTGAGGGTCATGGTGAGGCTCAGGGCGACGCGGGTGTCCACTTCAATGGCATCACCGGCGATCATGATGCGCCCAGGTTCATCGCCGAATACCGGCATTAGCACTTCATGGGCAAGCACGCCCAGCGGCGTGTGGCCCCAATGCCGCTTCGTCAGGAGGTCGTGGGCACGCGACAGCGCGAGCAGCCGGGCTTCGAAGCGGACATAGCCTTCGTTGGCGTCCCGCGCGCTGCGCGCTGTTTGCGCCGCCAGAGACTGGACCGTAGCCAGGGTGTTCTTGACCCTGTGATTGAGTTCATCGATCAGGTTTTTCTGTCGGTCTTCTGCCTGCTTTCGCTCAGTAATGTCCACGAGCATGTTGATCGCACCGATCAGGTTTCCGTCGGCATCGTGCAGAGGGGTCGGATACGGCGCAAAGGACACGCGCGTGCCGTCCGGGCGTTCCGCAATGGCCTCGACGCCCCGCACCGGCCGATTTTCCCTGAGCGCCACGGCCATCGGGCATTGGTCGTGAGGCAGATACGTGCCATCGGTGTTGAACAGTTTCCAAGTGACGCACCACAGGTCGCCCAGTTGCGGTGTGCGCCCCGACAACTCGACGGCCGCGCCGTTATAGAAGTTGATGCGCCCTTCGGCGTCGGTGGTGTAGACGGCCGCCGGCAGCGCCTCCAGCAGGTTGCGCATGTGTCGCTCGCTTTCGCGCACGCGGTGTTCCATCTCTCGGGCCAGCGTCACGTCCTGGATGACCCGTACGCCGTAGCGGAACCTGCCATCGGCAGCCCTTACCGATGAGCTGTGAATATCCAGATAGATCGGCTGGCCATCGAGCTTTACGGCACGTTTGCGCAACACGTAATTGTCCAGTTCGCCCGCCACCTGCCGTGCGTATAACGCCGCGTCCTGCTCGACACTGTCTGGGTGGGTGTAGTCCAGGAAGGTCATCGCCAGCAGTTCTTCGCGAGACCGACCGAGCATGGTGCACAGGGCATCGTTCACCCGCAGCAGGCGACCGTCCTCCCCTGCTTCCGCAATGCCGATGGTCGCCGCCTCGTAAGTCGCCGCCAAGCGGTCATCGCTCTCCTGGCGCTCGGTTTCGGCGTCGTGCACGCGGGTCACGTCAAGGGTGAAGCAACGGGTGTTGAAGAACTTGCCGTTCTCAAAGCGACCATTGGAGGTAATGGCGACATGCTTGATGGTGCCGTTCTTGGCTCTGAGACGTGCCGGGTAGCTGTTCAGGCAGTCACCGTTGCCGAGCTTGCTGAGGATGTCGCCGATAACCGGCTCATCCACATGAAATTCGGTGATGTGACGGCCAATGTACTCGTCCGCTGAATAGCCCAGCAGCGACAACTCGGCTTTGTTGGCCCGCAGAATAATGCCTTCGCCGCTGACAATATGCAGGCCCACGGCGCTGTTTTCGAAAAAGTCTTCAAGGTCGGAGCTTTTGCGCCGCAGTTCCTCGGCGATGGCGTGGTGCGTCGAGATATCCTGAAAGCAGTTGATTGCGCCCTGGATGTGTCCCTCCCGGTCTCTGAGCGTGCGGATACTCATGAGTGCCACGAATCGCGATCCGTCAGGGCGCTCGATCAAGACTTCCTGGTTACGCGCGCACTGCCCCGCGTTGAGGGTCGAGGCCATCGGGCATTCGTCAACGGCCAACGGCGTGCCATCTGTGGAATAAAGCCGATACGAACCGCAGAAGCGGTCGCCGCCCTGCCCCAACGCTGGGGTTCTTCCCCACAGCTCTACCGCTTCGCTGTTGAACCTGACGAGCCACCCATCGCGGTCACACAGGTAGATAGCCCCAGGAATGGCATCGAGCGTGCGGGTTCCCATCGCGACCAGGCTCTCGTACTCGCTGGGCTCGCGCGCTTCCCTGGGGCGCTCTTCAAAATTCAACATCGTTCATTCCTCAAACACCTGATTGGAACGCATCTGTTTTCACCGTCTTGGGACCCACTCTGCCTGAGACGGCGTTCCACTTCAGATAAATCTCATTTCACCCGGAAAGATCTTTTCTGAGCCTGCAATGGACGCTAGATCGTTATGGGTTTCGGTAGTTCAGTAAAAATGGAGCATAGAACGCACTACAAGATCTTGTAGGTGCCAAGCCTCTACAAGTCCTCTATAAAAACCCGCACTTACCCCCTCCCCAAGGAACATCCTGTCATGCACATGGAAGAGCATACGCTGAGCGAAATGAGTGACGAGCTCAAACTCATGCTAGGTCGCTTTCGGCACGAACAATTCGTCGAGAAACTTGGATGGCGACTGCCCATCCAGCCGCACCAGGCCGGTTGTGAGTGGGACCAATACGACACGGAGCACGCCCGCTACCTCCTGGCGTTCAACGAGCATCATTCCATTATAGGCTGCGCCCGCCTGATACCCACAATATTCCCCAACCTGCTGGAGGGCGTCTTCAGCCATACCTGCGCAGGCACACCGCCCAAGCATTCCGCCATCTGGGAAATGACCCGCTTCACCACCCGCGAACCGCAATTGGCCATGCCTTTGTTCTGGAAAAGCCTCAAGATCGCCAGCCTGGCGGGCGCCGATGCCATCGTCGGCATCGTCAACAGCACGATGGAGCGCTATTACAAAATTAATGGGGTCAACTACGAACGTCTGGGGCCGGTCACCCTGCACCAGGACGAAAAGATCCTCGCCATCAAACTTTCGGCTCACCGTGAACACCACCGTGGTGCGCGCATGCCTTCAGCCTTCACGTCCGGGGCGTTTCTGGAAGAGACCGCATGATACCGGCCGAGTCGTCCTGCTGGACGACTCGGCGCAGTCGATGAACCTCAGATATAGCCCAGCGCGACCGCGTAAGACACGGCTTGCACGCGGTTGCTGGCACCGAGTTTGCGTTGGATGTTGCGGTGATGGTAATTCACGGTGTCGGCGCACACGCCCATGATTACGCCAATTTCTTCCGAGGTCTTGCCGTCTGCGGTCCAGCGCAACACATCACATTCCCGCTCGCTGAACTCCACATCGGTGTTGAACGCACGAACATCGCTTTCCAACTCGGAAATCTTCGCCAGGGCCGCTGCGGCAAACGCTTTGGTCACCGGCTTCAATGCTTCGAACTCCTGAAGACTGATGACATTGTCCTTGCGTGCCAGGCTCAACACCCCGACACGCCCCTGGGTGTTGAACGAAGGTTGCGCCAGGCCGTGGCACAGATTCGAATCGTTGGCTTCAGACCACAGCTGCGGGCAGCCTCGGAACAGCTCATTGCTCCACAAAATAGGGGCTGACGAGACTTTGCTGTGTTTCACCGTAGGGTCGATCGTTGCGTAGTTAGCTGCCTGATAGCGCTGTATCCAGTCCTCGGGATAATTGCTGTACATATGGGTTCTGGGCCGCATGAACGGCGTCACGCTGCACATGCCATAGGCAAAGAAATCAAACCGCAGTTCACGCAAGACCCTCAATGAAACCGCCGTGAATTCCTCCATGTTCATGGTTTGCGCAAAGATACTGTAAAAATAAGCATCCCACCCCAACAGTTGTCCTAATTCCATTTTGAACACCTATAAAGCTTGAAAGGAGTCGTGAGACTAAACCAACCTGAACTCATGTCAAACAGAAAATTCCAGCGCCATAGACTGCTTCGCACTAGCACTAGATTTCTTATGTCTAACCCAACTAACTAGCCATAGGCCACTGTTTCTCGGCCGACGAATGAACCTGCCCATTCATAATAATGCAACAACCTGTCCGACAGCCGCACTGCCCCATTCAGGCTTGAGCCACTACAAGATCTGGTAGTTCCAAGCCCTGGAAATGCGGGTGTATAAACAACACCGCTCGGAACAGCCGCGAAGGCACGACAGTTAAAACAACTGTTAGATAAGGCCATGCGCAATTAACTAAATATTTACTTGATTTTTTTAATCTTAATCAACTAAGGAGAAAGCTGCCCATGCCTGCTTCGCTTATCACTGGCGGTTTTAATGATCAGCTCGAACTTCGCCAAAAAAATCGCGCCACGGTTGAACAGTACATGCGCACTAACGGAACAGATCGCCTGCGCCGGCATGAGCTGTTCACGCCGGATGGCAGCGGCGGCTCCTGGAATACCGAAACCGGGGAGCCCCTTGTGTTTAAAGGCCACGCGAAACTCGCCGCCCTCGGCGTGTGGCTGGACAAGTGCTTTCCAGACTGGCAATGGCACAACGTCCGGGTGTTCGAAACCGCCAATCCCAACCATTTCTGGGTGGAAAGCGACGGCCGCGGCAAGTCCCTGGTGCCCGGTTACCCGGAGGGGTATTGCGAAAACCATTACATCCATTCCTTCGAGTTGGACAACGGCAAGATCACGCAAAACCGTGAATTCATGAACCCCTTCCAACAACTTCGCGCCTTGGGCATCCCGATTCCAAGCATCAAGCGCGAGGGGATCCCCGCCTCATAAGCCCTTTATCCATTGGAGATTGAGCATGTCTACCAGCACGGCACAGCAACTGACAACTAATGACACTGAACTACGTCGCAAGAACCGCGCCACGGTCGAGCAATACATGCGCACCAAAGGCCAGGATCGCCTGCGCCGTCATGAACTATTCACTGAAGACGGTTCCGGCGGCTTATGGACCACGGATACTGGCGCTCCGATTGTAATCAGTGGCAAAGCCAAATTGGCCGAACACGCTGTTTGGTCACTCAAGTGCTTCCCGGATTGGGAATGGTACAACGTCAAAGTGTTTGAAACCGATGACCCTAACCATATTTGGGTCGAGTGCGATGGTCACGGCAAGATTCTCTTTCCGGGTTATCCGGAAGGTTATTACGAGAATCACTTCCTGCACTCCTTCGAACTGGAGGACGGCAAAGTAAAACGCAATCGTGAATTCATGAACGTCTTTCAACAACTGCGCGCCCTGGGTATTGCGGTACCGCACATCAAGCGTGAAGGCATCCCTACTTAATCCTTTGGGAGAGTGATCGCATCATGGAAGACTTACTGAAACGGGTTCTAAATTGTGAAGCGTTCCAGCAGCCTCAATGGAGCGAACCCTCGCAATTGCATGACGCGCAGGCCTACCTCAGGGACAGCGCGTCACTGATTCGCGTCGAAGACATTCTGGTCCTGCGTGCCACCCTGGCGAGGGTCGCGGCTGGCGAAGCGATGATCATCCAGTGCGGCGACTGCGCCGAGGACATGGATGAAAGCGCGCCCAGCCATGTAACGCGCAAAGCCGCAGTGCTGGACATCCTGGCCGGTGCGTTCCGGCTGGTAACCCAGCAACCGGTGGTGCGGGTGGGGCGGATTGCCGGGCAGTTTGCCAAGCCGCGTTCCAACCACAGCGAACGCATCGGCGATGTCAAGTTGCCGGTGTATCGCGGTGACATGGTCAACGGTCGCGAGGCAGTCAGCGGCCATCGCCAGCATGATGCGCAGCGCCTGGTGCGCGGCTATCACGCTGCGCAGGACATCATGCAACACCTGGGGTGGAAGGACCCGGCCGGCAAGGAGCCGCTCAGCGGTTCTCCCGCCTGGACCAGCCACGAAATGCTGGTGCTCGACTACGAACTGCCGCAAGTGCGCCAGGACGAGCAGGGCCGGGTATTTCTCGGCTCAACCCACTGGCCGTGGATTGGCGAGCGTACCCGCCAGTTGACCGGCGCTCACGTAGCCTTGCTCAGCGAAGTGCTCAACCCGGTGGCCTGCAAGGTCGGCCCGGACATCACCCAGGACCAGATGCTGAGCCTGTGCGAGCGCCTGGACCCCAGGCGCGAACCCGGCCGGCTGACGCTGATCGCCCGCATGGGCGCCCACAAGGTCGCCGACCGCCTGCCACCGCTGGTTGAAGCGGTGCGCCGTGCCGGCCACCAGATCATCTGGCTCAGCGACCCGATGCACGGCAACACCATCGTCGCGCCCTGCGGCAACAAGACCCGCATGGTGCAGACCATCACCGAGGAAATCACCGCCTTCAAACATGCCGTGACCTCCGCTGGTGGCGTGGCCGCCGGCCTGCACCTGGAAACCACCCCGGATGACGTCAGCGAGTGCGCCTCCGATGCCGCCGGCCTGAACCAGGTTGCCAGCCACTACACAAGCCTGTGCGACCCGCGCCTGAACCCCCGGCAAGCCATTGCTGCGGTGATGGCCTGGCAAACCTGCCCTCCTCCACCCCTGGTTCCCTCTGACTGGAGTTTGTCGCCATGACCGGCATTCCATCGATCGTCCCTTACGCCCTGCCCACCTCCCGCGACCTGCCCTCTAACCTCGCGCAGTGGCGTATCGACCCCGAGCGCGCCGTGCTGTTGGTGCATGACATGCAGCGCTACTTCCTACGGCCCTTGCCCCAGGCCCTGCGTGAAGAGGTCGTGAGCAATGCCGCGCGCATTCGCCAGTGGGCCGCCGACAACCACGTGCCGGTGGCCTACACCGCCCAACCGGGCAGCATGAACGCGGAGCAACGCGGGCTGCTCAAGGATTTCTGGGGCCCAGGCATGCAGGCCAGCCCGGCCGACCGCGAGGTGGTCGACGCCCTCACGCCCAAACCGGGTGACTGGCTGCTGACCAAGTGGCGCTACAGCGCCTTCTTCAATTCCGACTTGCTGCAACGTATGCACGCAGGCGAGCGCGACCAGTTGATCCTGTGCGGGGTGTATGCGCATGTCGGAGTGCTGATTTCCAGCGTGGATGCCTACTCCAACGATATCCAACCCTTCCTCGTGGCCGACGCGATCGCCGACTTCAGCAAGGAGCATCACTGGATGGCCATGGAATACGCCGCCAGCCGTTGCGCCATGGTCATCACCACCGACGAGGTGGTGCTATGAGCCAAGCCGCCGCCCGCCTCATGGAACGCATCCTGCAACCGGCGCCCGAACCGTTTGCCCTTTTGTACCGTCCGGAATCCAGCGGCCCCGGGCTGCTGAACGTGCTGATCGGCGAGATGTCGCAGCCACGGGTCTTGGCCGATATCGACTTGCCTGCCCCGTCGATCGGTGCCCCGCGCCTGGATGTACTGACGCTGATTCCCTACCGCCAGATTGCAGAACGCGGCTTCGAGGCGGTGGACGATGGGTCACCGTTGCTGGCGATGAACATCACCGAGCAGCAGTCCATCGGCATTGAGCAGTTGCTGGCGTTGCTGCCCAACGTGCCGATTCAATTGAACAACGAACGCTTCGACCTCAGCGACGCCACCTATGCCGAGATCGTCAGCCAAGTGATCGCCAACGAAATCGGCTCCGGGGAAGGCGCCAACTTCGTGATCAAGCGCACCTTTCTGGCCGAGATCAGTGAGTACGGCCCGGCCAGTGCGCTGTCGTTCTTTCGTCATCTGCTGGAGCGGGAAAAAGGCGTCTATTGGACATTCATCATCCACACCGGCAGTCGCACCTTTGTCGGCGCGTCCCCCGAGCGCCACATCAGCGTCAAGGATGGGCTCGCGGTGATGAACCCCATCAGCGGCACCTATCGCTACCCGCCCGCCGGCCCCAGCCTGACCGACGTCATGGACTTCCTGGCTGATCGCAAGGAGGCCGATGAGCTGTACATGGTGGTCGACGAAGAGCTGAAAATGATGGCGCGCATCTGTGAAGACGGCGGGCACGTGCTCGGTCCTTACCTCAAGGAAATGACGCACCTGGCCCACACCGAGTACTTCATCGAAGGCAAGACCCGCCGCGATGTGCGCGAGATCCTGCACGAAACCCTGTTCGCCCCGACGGTTACCGGCAGCCCGCTGGAAAGCGCCTGCCGGGTGATTCAGCGCTATGAGCCGCAAGGCCGTGCGTACTACAGCGGCATGGCCGCGCTGATCGGCAGCGATGGTAGAGGCGGACGCTCCCTGGACTCGGCGATCCTGATTCGCACCGCCGACATCGATAACAGCGGGCAGGTACGCATCAGCGTGGGTTCGACCATCGTGCGCCACTCCGAGCCGCTGACCGAAGCTGCTGAAAGCCGGGCCAAGGCCGCCGGCCTGATCGCCGCACTGAAGAACCAGGCACCTTCGCGCTTCGGTGGCCATCTGCAGGTGCGCGCAGCATTGGCCAGCCGCAATGCCTACGTCTCGGATTTCTGGTTGATGGACAGCCAGCAGCGCCAACAGACCCAGGCCGACTTCAGCGGGCGGCATGTGCTGATCGTCGACGCCGAAGACACCTTCACCTCGATGATCGCCAAACAGCTGCGGGCGCTGGGCCTGGTGGTGACGGTGTGCAGCTTCAGCGACGACTACAGTTTCGACGGTTACGACCTGGTGATCATGGGCCCTGGCCCTGGCAACCCAAGCGATGTTCAACTGCCGAAAATCGACCATCTGCACGTGGCGATCCGTTCCTTGCTCAGCCAGCAGCGACCCTTCCTGGCGGTGTGCCTGAGTCATCAGGTGCTGAGCCTGTGCCTGGGCCTGCAGTTGCAACGCAAGGCCATTCCCAACCAGGGCGTGCAAAAACAGATCGACCTGTTCGGCAACGCCGAACGGGTGGGTTTCTACAACACCTTCGCGGCCCAAAGTTGCAGTGACCGCCTGCACATCGACGGCATCGGCACGGTCGAGATCAGCCGCGACAGCGAGACCGGCGAGGTCCATGCCCTGCGCGGGCCGTCGTTTGCCTCCATGCAGTTTCATGCCGAGTCGCTGCTGACCCAGGAAGGCCCGCGCATCATCGCCGACCTGCTGCGGCACGCCCTCATCCACGCACCTGTCGACAGCACCGTTTCGGCCGCCGGGAGATAACCATGCACAACTACGTCATCATCGACGCCTTTGCCAGCGTGCCGCTGGAAGGCAATCCGGTCGCGGTGTTCTTTGACGCCGACGACTTGCCGGCCCCGCAGATGCAACGCATCGCCCGAGAAATGAACCTGTCGGAGACCACCTTCGTACTCAAGCCACGTAACGATGGGGATGCGCTGATCCGGATTTTCACCCCGGTCAACGAACTGCCCTTCGCCGGCCACCCGTTGCTGGGTACGGCCATTGCCCTGGGTGCACACACCGCCAATCACCGGCTGTATCTGGAAACCGAAATGGGCACCATCGCTTTTGAACTCGAGCGCCAGAACGGCAGCGTGATCGCCGCCAGCATGGACCAGCCGATCCCGACCTGGACGGCCCTGGGCCGCGACGCTGAATTGCTCGAGGCCCTGGGCATCGGCGAGTCGACCTTTCCCATCGAGATTTATCACAACGGCCCGCGCCATGTGTTCGTCGGCCTGCCGAGCATTGCAGCCTTGTCGGCCCTGCACCCCGACCACCGCGCGCTGTCCAGCTTCCACGACATGGCCATCAACTGTTTCGCCGGCGCGGGACGCCATTGGCGCAGCCGGATGTTCTCGCCGGCCTACGGCGTGGTCGAGGATGCGGCCACCGGTTCTGCTGCCGGGCCGTTGGCGATTCACCTGGCGCGCCATGGCCAGATAGCGTTCGGCCAACCCGTGGAGATTTTGCAGGGCGTGGAAATCGGCCGCCCTTCACTGATGTTCGCCAAAGCCGAGGGCCGCGCCGATCAAGTGATGCGAGTCGAAGTATCCGGTCATGGCGTCACGTTCGGACGCGGGAGCATCGTGTTATGAACCTTCCACTGCAAGGCAAGCCGCTGCTGGGTAAAGGCATGTCGGAATCCCTCACCGGCACACTGGATGCGCCCTTCCCCGAATATCAGACGCTGCCCGCCGACCCCATGAGCGTGCTGCACAACTGGCTGGAACGTGCGCGCCGGGTGGGCATCCGCGAACCCAAGGCCCTGGCGCTGGCCACCGCCGACCGCCAGGGCCGGCCCTCCACCCGGATCGTGGTCATCAGTGAAATCAGCGACGCCGGACTGTTGTTCAGCACCCATGCCGGCAGCCAGAAAGGCCGTGAGCTGACCGACAACCCGTGGGCATCGGGTGTGCTGTATTGGCGCGAGACCAGTCAGCAGATCATCCTCAACGGCCAGGCCGTGCGCCTGCCAGATGCCAAGGCCGATGAAGCATGGCTCAAGCGCCCGTATGCGACGCATCCGATGTCATCGGTATCGCACCAGAGTGAAGATTTAGAGGACGTGCAAGCCATGCGCAACGCCGCCAGGCAACTGGCCGAGGCGCAAGGCCCACTGCCACGTCCCGAGGGGTATTGCGTGTTCGAGTTGCGGCTTGAATCGCTGGAGTTCTGGGGGAATGGGCAGGAGCGCTTGCATGAGCGATTGCGCTACGACCGCAGCGATACGGGCTGGAGGGTGCGGCGTTTGCAGCCCTGAAGCGTGCGGCCAACTCACGCTCCGAACGCAGGCGCTGCTGGGAAGGCTATGGCTTAAGGGCGTTTTCCTTCACTCGCAGCGCCGTGATGGTCTCGCCGGCAACACCCCAGTTGTCGGTGGGCACCTCGTCAATCACCACGAAGGTCGATGCCGGCGGCTTGTTCAGCACGCTGTGCAACAACGCAGTCACACCTTCGATAAGTTGACGCTTATGCTCAGCGGTCACGCCTTCCTGAGTCACTTTGATGTTTACGTACGGCATGTGCCTGCTCTCCTATTGTTCACCAGGTTCCGGCTGTAGCGCCGCCATCCACGGGCAGGATCGCGCCGCTGACGAATGAGGAGTCGGTCAGATACAGCACCGCATCGACCACATCCTGAGGCGAGCCGATACGGCCACTCGGGCTCATGCCCTTGAGCGCAGCATGGAGTTGCTCGCTGTCGCCATGCATCGGCGTGTTGATAATGCCCGGCGCCACCGCATTGACCTTCACCTGCGCCGCCGCCAGCTCAAGGGCGAGCCCCTGCACGGCATGATTCAGGCCGCCCTTGATCAGCACTGGCAACAGTGCCGGAACCTTGATATTGGGCTGCATGGCTATGGATGCCGTAATCGCAATGATGTGACCGCTTTGGTTGGCGGCCATATGCCTGGCTGCCAGTTGGGCTGGGTAGAAAAAGCCCTTCAGGTTAGTGTTGATCATGGCGTCCACATCGGCCTCGGTGTATTCACCTACCGGCTTGGGGATGAAGATGCCGGCATTGCTGATCAGGATGTCGACCTTGCCGAAAGCAGCCACGGCCTGATCGAACAAGGTCTGTGCGGTTTCCGGCTTGGCGATATCGCCTGCCACGAGGATGAAATTGGAAGGATTGCCCAGACGAGCCGCGGCTTCCTGCAGCCGAGCGTGTGTGCGGGCGTTGCCGACTACGTTGTCACCGCGCTCAAGGTAGGCCTTGGCGATGGCAAACCCCAGGCCGCTGGACGCGCCCGTGACGATAACAGTTCGTGCTGCTTTCATAGATGCTCCGCCTGTTGAGGCATTTAATGTGGATGAGGCTGCACTCTAAATGACAACCTGGCGTTGAAAAATGGTGTAGAAAGCATTTCAATTGATACTCCATGTAATGAATAAGAGTGCCATGAGCCGCTATTTCGATGACATCAACCTGGGCAGTATCGAGCTGTTCTGCCTGACCGCCGAAAGTGGCAGCTTCACGGCTGCATCCACCAAGGCAGGCGTGAGCCCGGCGGCAGTGAGCCGCTCGATCGCCCGGCTGGAGGCGCGCCTGGGCGTGGTGTTGTTTGTGCGCACCACGCGGCAAATGCGCCTGACAGAAGGCGGCCGCGCCTACTATGAGCAATGCCAGCAGGCATTGACCCAACTGATAGAGGCTGAACGGGAGATCACCGGTGCCCAGGATGCACCGTCGGGGCGGATACGCATCAGCGCCCCTACTCCCTATGCGCACTATCGGCTGCTGCCCCTGCTGCCGAGCTTCCGCCAGCGTTATCCCCACGTAAAAATCGACATTCATGTGAGCAATCGCAACATCGATTTCGTAGAGGAAGGTTTCGACCTCGCCATCAGAGGACGGCAACCGGACGACTCCGGCTTGATCGCCAGGCGTCTTGAAGACACGGAACTGTTGGTGGTTGCCACTCCCGATTACCTGAAACGCGCCGGTATACCGCAGACCCCGACAGACCTGAACGGCCATGAATGCATCCAGTTCGAAATGCCCAGCAGCGGGCGCAGGTCGCTATGGGCATTTAACATCAACGGCCAGAAGGTGGAATTGGAAACCTCGGGCAACTACACCTGCCAGAGCGACTTCCTCGCTACTGCAACCCTGGCCAAAAGCGGTGCGGGCCTGATGCAGGCGTACCGTTTTACGGTTCAGGACGAGTTGGACAGCGGCGCCCTGCAAGCGGTGCTGACCGAGTACGGCGGTACGACCAGGCCATTTTTACTGATATTTCCGCAAAAAAGGCACCTGCCGCTGCGTGTCAGGGTGTTTATCGACTACTTGATGGAGCATCTGACGCGTTGAATATTACGTCAGGCAAGGCGGTTACTCTTCGTGCAGCCATGCTTCACACATAACTGCGATCACTACTGAGTTCCCTATCACGATAAAACCTGGGAATGCGGCTATTAAGAGAGGGTAAATAGCTCCACTGATGATGACGATCAGACGAGGCTGGCTTGCGATGTAGCCATGCCGAAATCGCCTCGGAGGCGATCGTCAATGCAAGTTGCTGGCCTGGGCATTCATGTCTACCAGAGCCGAAGCTGAATTGGCGTCGATTAGTTCGTTTGAGCAAGAAGCTATCGGGGTCCGGGTTCGCAGAGGAATCCCTGTTCGCTGAAGCGAGTAACACTAGAACCGTATCACCCGCCTCCAAGAGGCTGCCCTCGATAGTGCATCGTTTCGCAACGAATCGCCGGGTGTTTTGCACGGGCGAGTCGTAGCGCGCGACCTCTTTCACCAGGTCTGCAACGAGCATCGGCGCAGCTTGCAAGTCTTCAAGCAGACCAGGGTTACGATTGAGCGCTACAAGGCTATTGCCGATCAGGCCCGCAGTGGCTTCACAGGTCTGTGACAACAGGCCGATCAGGTTAGCGATCAATGCCTCATCATCTCTCCAGGCGGTGGCTTCGCAGCCGCT
Source organism: Pseudomonas sp. R11-23-07 (assembly GCF_003852295.1). Lineage (NCBI taxonomy): Bacteria > Pseudomonadati > Pseudomonadota > Gammaproteobacteria > Pseudomonadales > Pseudomonadaceae > Pseudomonas > Pseudomonas sp. R11-23-07. The sequence continues at coordinate 2,819,035 of NZ_CP027761.1, read as the reverse complement.
CCAGATATGGCTCAAGAAGCAGCTGCGTTGATCGTCCTTACTTAGCAGCGCGCTGAATAACTGGCTCAGCCGAGCGGCTGCGGAATTGGATTCACCGAGTTGAGTTGCATCGCTTAAGGGCGAAAAGCAAGCGACAAAGCTCCGTGTCAGTCGAGCTACTTCCTGTAGCCGTTCGGATGGGAGGCCTAACAAGGCCGCAACGACGCAAACCGGTAACGTGAACATCAACTCATCCGGGTCTTCGAGCGGCTTATCGAGCGTCTCGATCAAGCGTGACGCGATGGCTGCGATGCTTTGCACCTCTACGGAGGCCAGGGCGGGTTCGATAGCCATCCTGGGGCACAGGTGCCGCGGGCCCTCGTTCATGCGCATCAACCGACCGAAAATCATGCCCGCCGCGCCCTGTGCAATGGCGGGCGGTACTGGCTCGTTCAGCGGGCGCACCCGACAGTCGGGGTGCTCCAGAATGGCTTCTACAGCGTTGGCGCTGCTAGCGATCCATAAACGCAAACCTGCATCGAATAACAGGCCTTTTTGTCGCCTGAGGCCCGAGTAATAAGCGTATGGATCAGCATGGGTCGCTGCGTCAAAAGGCGTCATTCCACAAATCCTGTTCACAAAGAACAGCTACTATCGAACATCCTTCATGGCGACGCTTCGCTCAGGAACGAAATATGGACGCTCAAAGCAATGACACCGCGATTTCTCGGGTAGCCGGCGCGATAGCCGAACCTGCGAGAACGAAAATGCTGTGTTCGTTGATGGACGGCCACGCCCGTACCAGTACCGAAATGGCCGTCATCGCCGACGTGAGTGCATCCACGGCGAGCGCGCATTTGGCAAGGCTAAAAGAGGATGGGTTGGTAAAGCTGCACACCCAAGGCAGGCATCGCTACTACAGCCTGGCTGACGCGCAAGTGGCCCAGGCTATTGAAGCTCTCATGGTGATCAGCCAAAACACAGCGACACAATATGTGTCCACGACCCCAACCCGATTGCAGTTCGCGCGCACCTGTTATGACCACATGGCAGGAACACTGGCGGTACAACTGCACGACCATTTCATGGCGTCAGGCTGGTTAACCGTTCCGGTTTCAGGTGAAGGCCTGTATCAGCTTACGACAAGCGGCGAAAAAGCCATGAGCGGTCTCGGTATCGGGATAGAAAAAGCAAGAGCCCAGCGACGCCGTTTCGCGTGCTCTTGCCTGGACTGGAGCATGCGCCGCCCACATCTTGCCGGGGCACTCGGAGCGGCTGTTCTACAGACGGCCATGAGCCGCAAGTGGGTTATCCAGGACCTCGATAGTCGAGCGCTGGCCGTGACATCCAAGGGACGAAAGGAGCTGTCTGACCGATTCGGGATCATGCTGAGTTCGGCAAAAGGGTGCGAGTAACTCTGGGCGCTCCGCAATACCGTAGCTTGCAGCGCTGCTCATCATTTCGCAGACGCGGCCCTCTCGATCAAGCGAGCAACGGGCCCCGGGTTTGACACCATCACGACATGGGAGGCGCCCTTCACCACTTCCACGGCTTTAGCCTCCGCTCGCTTGGCCATGAAGGCCAGTGCCTGGGGCGGAATGTTCTTGTCCTTGTCGCCGTAGATAGACCAGCTTGGAATGTGCTTCCACGCCGGCGTGGCAAACGGCTCATTCAGCGCGGCTTCGGTGACCGGACGCTGGGTGGCGGCCATCACTGCCGCTTGCGCGGCGGGCACGTCAGCGGCGAACTGCGCGTGAAATTTGTCCTGCTGGATGTACAAATCCTTGCCACCCTCACTCAACGCCACCGGTGCCGCGAGGCTTGGTCCCAACGTGCTGCCGGGGAACTGGCTGGCCAGGCCGGCGACGGTTTCGCCGGTGTCCGGGGCGAACGCACTCACGTAGACCAGCGCCTTGACGTTGGCCTGGTCATTAGCCGCTTCGCTGATGACGTTACCGCCGTAGGAATGCCCCACCAGCACCACGGGTGACTTGATGCTCGCGATCAGTGACGCAACGGATGCGGCATCACTTTTCACACTGCGCAACGGGTTTGCTGCGGCGACGACGGTGTAGCCATCCTTTTCGAGGATCTTGACCACGCCGTTCCAGCTCGAGGCGTCGGCGAAGGCGCCGTGAACAAGCACGACCGTTGGCTTCACAGTCTGCGCGAACGCGTCAGCACCGACCAACACAGAAGCAGCGACTGCCAGCGAGGCAATGATTTTCTTCATGGAAAACTCCTTGAACTTGGGGTTATGGGGCGTACCGGGTGAACACGAAATCATGGTTTTTGACGCGCGCTTGATGACAGGCAAAACACGTCTCGTGCTGAGCCTGGTCGACCGCTTTGCCGTTGATAAAACGCCCAAAGCCCCACCCACCGGTCGCCGCGTACTGCTTCGAATCCTTCACCATGACTTGAACCGTGGTGGCCGCGCCGGGTATCGAGGCGGGCTCGAACTCGGGTGATTGGACGTGCTTCCACGCCAGTTTCACCAGCACCGTGCCATCGGGAAACGGCAGCGCTGAATCCTGGTAGGCCTTGATTGCCAGGTTATTGCCGACCACGGCGCGCAGTTCATCCAAGGGCGCGGCTTCCTGCGCTGGCGCAATCAGCGGCCACTGGCGATAGCCTTCGGACATCTTCACGCCGTAGATCGGCGAAGCGTCATCGCCAGCGGAATCGCCCATTGCGAGGCCAGCGACGGTGAGCGCAAGCGCTGCAACAGCCCCGGACAGATGCATGAGTTTCATGGTGACGCTCCCTGTCAGAGATGATCGGCGTCAATCACCGCCTGGGCGAACGCCTGCGGCGCTTCCTGAGGCAGGTTGTGGCCTATTCCACCGCTGACAAGGCGGTACTCATACTTGCCGGTGAACCGTTTTGCATACGCTTCAGCCGGTGGATGGGGCGCACCGTTCGCGTCGCCTTCCATCGTGATGGTCGGCACGCTGATGGTAGGGAATGCCGCCAGCTTCTTCTCGATCGCGTCGTACTTGGGCTCGCCTTTGATCAAGTCCAGGCGCCAGCGGTAGTTGAACATCGACACGGCCACGTGATCCGGGTTTTGCAGGGATGCCGCGCTGCGGTCAAAGGTGGCGTCGTCGAAATTCCACTTTGGCGACGCCAGCTTCCAGATGAGCTTGGCGAAGTCATGGGTGTTTTTCTCGTAGCCCAGACGCCCGCGCTCGGTTGCGAAGTAGAACTGGTACCACCACTGCAACTCGGCGGCGGGTGGCAGTGGTGCTTTGCCCGCTTCCTGGCTGCCGATCAGGTATCCGCTGACCGCCACCAGGGCTTTCACGCGTTCCGGCCACAGTGCGGCAACGATATCGGCAGTGCGGGCGCCCCAGTCGAATCCACCCAGCACGGCTTTGTTGATTTTCAGTGCATCCATGAAGTCGATCAGGTCGGTGGCCAGCGCAGCGGGTTGCCCATTGCGAACGGTCTTGGACGAGAGAAAATGCGTGTCGCCATACCCACGGGCAGACGGGATCAACACCCGATAGCCCTTGTCCGCCAAAGCCGGCGCGACATCAGCGAAGGCGTTGATATCGTAGGGCCAGCCGTGCAGCAAAATAACCACCGGGCCATCGGCGGGGCCGAGTTCCGCGTATGAAACGTCCAGCAGACCCGCTTTCACATGCTTGAGGTCACCCAGCGAAGTGTGAGCGCCCGGCGTAATAGCGGCCACCGTGGAGGCCGGTACGTCAGCAGCGCTGGCCTGGGCAAACCCTGCCGCCACGGCGCCGAATTGCAGTACCGCTGCTGCCAGAAGCGAGGGGGTAACACCCCGCAGGCGCCTGGATTTATTCTGGGTGTTGCGCAAGGCCATCTCCATGGTTTTTCTCCGTAGCGAGCCGCCCCATAGCAGCCCGGTGTGTTGACGGGTTTGGGTAGGCGTTACTGAGCGGTCTTCGTTACGCCGAGCTTGGCGCGCAGTGGCCGGAAGGCCTCACGCAATTCTTCGCTGAATAGTTGCGGTTGTTCCCAGGAAGCGAAGTGGCCGCCCTCGTTAACCTGGTTGTAGTAGGCCAGTGAGGGGTAAGCGCGTTGCGCCCAGCTTTTGGGTGCCTGATAGATTTCGTGGGGGAAGACCGTGATCGCCACCGGCACCTTGATGCTTGCGGTGTTTTGCGCGGCGGCGCTGAAATTGTTGTTGTTGTTTTCCCAGTAGAAACGCGATGACGATGCGCCGACGTTCGTCAGCCAGTACAGGCTGATATCGTCCAGCATCTCGTCACGGCTAAGTACCCGTTCAGGCTGACCGTTGCTGTCGGTCCAGGCGGCGATTTTTTCGTACATCCACGCCGCCGTGCCGGTGGGCGAATCGGCCAGCAGGTAGCCGATGGTCTGAGGGCGCGTCACCATCATCGCGCCGTATGCCGCGTTGCGGCTGAAGAAGGTACTCAGGGACTCAAACGCCTTGCGTTCAGGCTCGCTGAGCCCGACAGGTGCCGGGTCACCACAGTTGATCGGCTTGACCAGCTCGGGCGGAATGGTGGCCGGCATGTTCAAGTGAATGCCCAACAGACCCGGCGGATTCAGGCGACCCAGCGCATCCGATATCACCGAGCCGTGATCACCACCTTGGGAAACATAGTGGGAGTACCCGAGACGCTTCATGAGCACATCCCACGCCTTCGCGACGCGATCCGGCCCCCAGCCCAACTCAGTGGGCTTGCCGGAAAAGCCGTGTCCGGGGATCGAGGGGATGATCACGTCGAACGAATCTTCGACCTTACCGCCGTAAGCCACAGGGTCGGTCAGCGGGCCGATGGTCTTTAGGAACTCAAATTGCGAGCCCGGCCATCCATGTGTCAGCAGCAGCGGCATCGCGTTGGGGTTGCGCGAGCGGACATGGATGAACTGAATATCCACGCCGTCAATGGTGGTGATGAATTCGGGCAGCGCATTGAGCTTCGCTTCGGCCTTGCGCCAGTCATAGCCGTTGCCCCAATACTTCACCAACGCCTGAATCTGGGCCAGCTGCACGCCTTGGGAGACGTCATTGACCGTCTCTTTGTCTGGCCAGCGGGTCGCGGCGATGCGCTGTTTGAGATCGGTCAGTTGAGCTTCATCGACATGAATTCGGTATGGCCGAATCAATTCGGGTTGGGTCGCGGCCGAGTTGGCAACTGACGCCTCGGCGGCCCAGGCACCGCCGCTGCCTGCGACCAGGGCCAAACCAAACACGCCCATCCTCACGGGGTTTTTCCAGGGCATAACGAGATCTCCGAGCGTTAGATGAGCCATCAATTGAAGAGGGACTGCGCCTTCTCGATGTGTTCATTTAACGCCCCGCAGGTATCCCGTATGTGTCACCAACCGCCTTGAATGAATCACTGTGTATCGGGCCGGGGCACAGATACAAAACGATACAAGCCCAACCAGGCGAGTCTGGTGCAAAAGTTTTACCAGCTGGAAAGCGTCACCTGGATATACTCGACGCCACCTTCTTCAACGCCGTTAAACAGGGATAAAGGTGAGTCAAGTGGAGCACGTAGATCACATCCTCATCGTCGACGATGACCGCGAGATCAGAGAGCTGGTGGGGAATTATCTTCAGAAAAACGGGCTGCGCACGACGGTAGTGGCGGACGGTCGCCAGATGCGTGCCTTTCTGGCGTCTACGCCGGTCGACTTGATTGTGATGGACATCATGATGCCCGGAGACGATGGGCTGGTGCTGTGTCGGGAACTGCGCGCAGGCAAGCATAAGGCCACACCGATTCTGATGCTGACCGCGCGCAATGACGATACGGATCGAATCATCGGCCTGGAGATGGGCGCCGACGATTACCTGGTCAAGCCCTTTGTCGCCCGGGAGTTACTGGCGCGAATCAATGCCGTGCTCCGCCGCACCCGCATGTTGCCGCCCAACCTGATCGTCACCGAAGCAGGCCGGCTGCTCGCATTCGGCAAATGGCGGCTGGACACCACGGCTCGACACCTGCTGGACAGCGAAGGCACCATCGTGACGTTAAGTGGCGGCGAGTATCGCTTGCTGCGCGTCTTCCTCGATCACCCCCAGCGCGTGCTGAACCGCGATCAACTGCTCAATCTCACCCAGGGCCGCGACGCCGACCTCTTCGACCGTTCGATTGACTTGCTCGTCAGTCGGCTGCGCCACCGGCTGCAGGACGATGCCCGCGATCCCGCCTACATCAAGACTGTTCGCAGCGAGGGCTATGTCTTTACCTACGCGGTGCAAGTGTCAGGAGCACAGCCATGACCATGACGCGTTGGCCGCGCACGTTGGCCTCGCGGTTGACACTGATCTTCCTGGTGAGCCTGGCGGTGGCCCATGGATTGTCATTCGGGCTGCAGTTCTATGAGCGCTACCAAAGTGCCAAGATGTTGATGCTGGACAATTTCGAACAAGACCTGACCACCTCACTGGCGATACTGGAGCGGTTGCCGGCCAATGAGCGTGAGGCATGGTTGCCGCGCCTGGAACACCCCAACTACCGATACGAACTTGATGAGGGCCAGCCGGGCACGCCAATGGACATGACCAGCGCTCCCGTCTCCGTGCGCTCCATGCAAGCCACGCTGGGCCGGGACTACCCATTGAGCTTCAGCGATATTGCCGATGCGCGCCCTCATTATCAGGCCCACTTGCGCCTCAAGGACGGCAGCCCCCTGACGATTGATGTAAGACCCTTGGTGATGCCGCTATCACCGTGGTTACCGGCAGTTCTGGTTGCGCAACTGTTGCTGCTGTTCGTCTGCACCTGGCTCGCGGTACGCACGGTCATACGGCCACTGACGCGGCTTTCCCAGGCGGTAGACGGCCTGGATCCGAATGGCCAGGGCGAACCGCTCAAGGAGGAAGGGCCAATCGAAGTGGTCTACGCGGCCGTCGCCTTCAATACCCTGCAGGAGCGCATTGCGAATTACGTCAAGGAACGCATGCAGCTGTTGGCAGCGATTTCCCACGACCTGCAAACCCCGATCACACGGATGAAGCTTCGCGCGGAGTTCATGGACGATTCGATGGAAAAGGACAAGCTCTGCAACGACCTGGAGGAAATGCAGCACCTGGTCCAGGAAGGCGTGGCCTACGCGCGGAGCATGGCGGGTTCCGATGAGCCCAGCCGGCGGATTGATGTCGATTCCTTTCTGGAAAGCCTGGTCTTTGACTACCTCGATACCGGCAAGCTAGTGAAGTTAAAGGCTGACGGCGGCGCAGCCATCGATACCCGCCCCCATGCGCTGCGCAGGGTGTTGGTCAACCTCTTGGACAATGCTTTGAAGTTCGGATCAGAGGTGCAAATCATCGCGCAGCGCCAGCCGGACGGTGGGCTGCTGATTCAAGTGCTGGACCGTGGCCCCGGCATACCTGACCACCAATTGCCCGAAGTGCTGAAACCTTTTTATCGCGTGGAGAACTCGCGAAACCGGGAAACCGGTGGTACAGGACTGGGCCTGGCGATTTCGCAACAACTGGCACTTACCCTGCAAGGCTCTCTGCGCTTGGGGAACCGGGACGGTGGCGGTCTGTGTGCGCAGTTGACACTGCCGCCGAGGCTCTCGGGTCAACACACGGTCGGCCCTAAGTAGGCGGGATGCCTTTGCACAACAGTCGGCCACGAATCCAGCGTCGTCCAATCAATGCCTTTTTCCAGTTCAAATCGACAGACAGGCCCGCGAATCAATAGCTGCGTCTGGATGGCCTGCTCAACGGCGGCGGTATATCCCCACGGAACCGTGTCCAAGTCCCGTAGTAGAGCCGCTAACAGGTCCTGATCAAGACGGTCGCCGAACCGAGCGACCAAAAAATGTTTAGCGCGGCGAAACCGAACTCCAGTGCCGACCAGTTGCTCAGCCAGAGCCGATACACCACGGTCCGCCACAGCAATTTCGGGGGCATGCCGCACGATCATCCCCGGCATTCCCGACAGTGTTGACGATCTCACCGCCACGATTTGCCGGAGGTCATCCGCCAGGTCCGAGCGTTTGAACAGGCAGGCCGCGATCAGGTCATCGCCGATATTGAACACGACCCGCCTGGCGAGCTCCGAAAGTGCCTTGCCTGGCCACTTGGCCGCCAGGAAAAGGCTGGCCTGCCGAAGCGACTCATAGCGTTCGTACCACCGCCCATCGTTCTTGGCCTCCACATTTAGCCAACGTGCATACCCGTCAATTAAGCCCAAGCAATAAGCGAACCCCCTGCGCTGACAACGTAAGAGCAGACCACGAACGACCCGGCTCTGCGCAATAGCGGCGACCGTCGACGACATCGGCAGGGCATGCAAGGCAACGTACTGTGACGCGTCCTCAAGCACCGCCCGATGCCGTATCAGCGTGGTGAGTATCGCCTCCCATTCCAACCCGTCGAAATGTTCGGCGAAAGCGTCGACGGCTTCGTTGGCGACATACGAGAAATCGTAAGAGGCGTCGAATAGCAAACGCGTGGCGACCACAAAGTGCCATAAATGCTCGTAATCCCAGGGACCTGATCCTTGCGCATTGAGGCGGATGAACAGCGTCCAGGTACCCAGCACTTGCTCGCGCCGGATCGTCATTGTTGGGAACATCGAACTGCGGAATCGATCCAGGAATATTTCAAACGCCAGGATCCTCGCGATTTCGCCATCGGGGCAATCAGGCGGCTCCGTCCACTCTACCGAGATCTGCCTTGGCGTGAACACGTAGCTCGCCTTGTGCGTTCCCATCGGAATCTGGATCTCGAGCAACTCTCGCTCGAAACGCAGAACCTTCGTCGAGCGACTACTAAACGTCGAGCAAAAGTGCTCGAGCGCTTGTACGCGTCGTGGTAGCCCCAGCGTATCAAGCCGTAGTCCCGCTAGAGCGTATTGGTGGAGCAGATTGTGTAGAACGTGCGGATTTTCGTATCGCTGCGCGGTCTCGCGGGAAACCACAATGGCGTCAAACTCGAACTGCCAGTTACGGTCCTGTATCTCGAATGACTCAGGGATCGCCTCATCAGTCCACTGACGCAGCCAAGTTTGAAAGCACTTAAGCACCACGGCATCGCGCTCAGACAGCGATCCGATGCTCAGGAATTCGATCCAGCATTGCATCACGTTGAGGTAGCGACGGTAGCTGCTGTCGTCGCCCTCCTCCACCGCGCGCCCGAGTAGCCCTTTTAATGAGGCGTCGTACGTTTCGACCAGCGATCCTCTGATCTGCTCGGCGACGTTTTCCAGACCTGCCTTGTGCAGCGCGCCCCGGAGTGTGAAATAAGTATCGTTGAGTTGCTGAGGAAGCCTTGTCGTCGCATCGCCACCCGACACAATGCCTCTAAACAACGCGACTGACTGCCGGAATGCGTCCACCGGTTCAACGACAGTAGGATTATCGAGCGCCTGCCGCATAAGCAGGATTGCACTTGCGATCGGCAACTCCAATGAATGTATGGATATCATCGTGTCGGCAAACAAGCCGTCTTCAAGAGCGTGCGCCAATGCGTCGAGGTAAGAGACGGCGTCTTCCAACACATAAACCGGCAGTCGCGCGCACTCCGTCCTGACGAAGGATACGCTTTCAAGAACCAACACGGCGTTGTCGCGTCGAAGCGCCTTCAATTGCACGGTTGCCGAATCGAGCAGACGGCACAACGTTTGCGGCGGTACCCAGGACGCCGCCACCTCACAGTCGAGCAGTGCCATGACGATTCGAAGGTCACCACTCGCGACCAACGCGCGTGCCACAGACGACAGCGCGTACAGTGTGCGCAGTTCGCGCGGCGGCGCATCCTGTGACACTTGGACGGCACGTTGGTAGTCTCTCGCAAATTCATTCAGTGCACAGCATTCGCCGGCATACCCTGGGTGCTTTGACCGCCCGATTGCCGCGAGCAAAGAGGGTGACTCCACTACGCCATCGGCGCGGTGCATCCACCTCGCCGGCATCGGCTGTTCGCTACGTGCGAACAGCTGCTCCTTGACTTCACGCGCGACCGGCAGGCGACGCAACTGGGCGAGGACATCGATGCAGTCTCGCGTCAGCTCGCCGCCAGGTACCAGCACTTCACCGGTGAAGATAAGGGCACAGTCGTCAGGCAACACCAACTCTCGGCGCAGCTCACTCTGAATTGATCGCAGCATCGTCCGGTCGCCGAGAATGCAGGCGCCGCGATCAAATACAACGCAGTCGGCTCCGGCTGGCATGCGTCGTGTGTCCATCCTGACACAGGTAATTTCCTGCTGGCGAAACATGATACCTGCGTGTTCCTCCGCACTGCCCTCGTCGACTATCACCACCGCGAGGTCGGCCTGCTCCCCTGGACCGAGCGCAAGATACCGGCGCCAAGCGCCCATAAGATCGGGTGCCACCAGTGCGCGGCCCGAGGATTGGGCACCCAGCGTTAACAAGCTTGCTTCCACGACATCGTAGCGCCCGATCAACGCTTCACGGCATACATCGGTCAACATATAACGATCGCGAAATGCATCGTCAGCATACGCCGGCCGCGCCTGCAGCAGATGCATCCGTAGCACCGTCGTCTCGCGCAGATGGCGTCCGCGCCATAGCCTAAGGTCTGAGCAGGCCGGACGCAGGACCAAAGCCGTCGCCCGCGAGCCGGTATTCTGAGCGCTCGCAAAACCGAAACCAATCGTATGCGCGACGTTCATCAGTTGTGGATTTCTCGGCATGACGGTGGTCACGGACACAAAACCAAGCGTCGTCTCGAGGCCCCATTCACAATCGATCGCTATGAAGTCAAACGTCTGCATCAGCTCGTTACAGACCGCTTCCATGTGATCAAGAACTGCCGTGTCCAGATACGGCGAATGATCGTGACCGACATCGCGGGAGACATCAATCTTCAGCAGCGGCTGCACAAAGCATGGAATTGCCCCGCCATGATCGTTACACCCCGAGAGCGCAAGCTGGCGTCGTGCATGCTCGGTCGATCCACTCATGGCCACAGCGGCAATGCACTGTATCAACGCTTGTGGCTCGGGACATATCAGGCTTTCGTAGCCGCCGGCATTGACGTGATTCGTCAGGTCCTCGTTACCTGCGCTACGCACGATCCAGGGCGCTGGGCCACAGACGTCCTCCACGCTCCGCATCAACTGCGGAAAAGCCCTCTCAAAAGCGGCCGCGTAAATCGATACCGCGTCATCCGCCTGTGCCAGGTTGCCCGGCACTGCGGTCGGCAATGGCGCGATCGGAAAGACGGGCAGGACAAGATTCCCCAGGGCTTCCATCCTCCGAATGCGCAGCAGTCGATCCATCTTGGGTGCGTGGATCGGTTCTTCTTGTGTAGGCATGGTTTAGTACTCAAAGAACATTTAAAACACTAGAGCCTTGAGGTCACTGTGCAGGCAATAGCTGGACACACTACATTGGATACCCAACCAACTAATGATTATGGTGCAAATATAAAGACTCCCACAAAAATATAGGAAATATATTACGCCGCCATCCTACATAAAATAAAACTTGCCATTCTCCAACTAGATCTCTCTGCCTAGTTAATTTAACTTTTACCAAATAGTGTTATTTTTCAAACCAAATATCATCATAAAGTGGCTACGCTCATGACTCCTTACTTCATTCGCCAACTCATCATTCACACGATCTGCAATGTTACCGGCGCGGCCCCTAAAGAGGTTACGGCCCTCGACTGGGTTGAATTGAATACACGCGACTGGGAGCAGGTCTTCAGTCGGCTCGAAGCAACGCTCGACATCCAGACCGGTATGTTGACCTCGATCGAACGATCGTTCTCCATCGAGAAGTTAATGCATATGCTGCACGCAAGGGTTACACATAACATCGTCATCTGACCGTCTTGCCATAGCACACCGCTCCGTCGCGTGCGCGGGCGCCCGGTGATCACCCCTTGTTCTTAGCCTCACCCAGCAACTGCTGGATCACCTTTTCCTGAGTGTCATAGCTGCCTTCGCCGAAGTGGGTGTAGCGGATCTTGCCTTCGGCGTCGACGAGGTAGTGTGCGGGCCAGTACTGATTGTCGAATGCGCGCCAGATCGCATAGTTGTTGTCGATCGCGATCGGGTAGTTGAGGCCCAGCTTCGCGACGTTTTTGCGCACGTTGTCTATCACCCTTTCAAAGGGATATTCCGGGGTGTGCACGCCGATGACAACCAGACCTTCCTCCTCGTATTTGCGTGCCCACTCGTTCACATACGGAATGCTGCGCTGGCAATTGATGCAGTCGAACGTCCAGAAGTCCACCAACACCACCTTGCCCCGCAAGGCCTCCTTGCTCAGTTCCGGTGAATTCAGCCACTGGACGGCGCCCGAGAGGGACGGCATTTCACCCTTGGCACTCAGGTCAGGTGTGGTCGCGGCCTTGACGCTGTCCACCAGGTAATCAGTGACTTTGGGCACACCGCTCAGCAGCGACTGCTCCACCCTGGCGGCGCCCTGGGATGAAGTGCCGGCGAGTAATTGGCTTTGTGAGCCACTTGCGATCACCCCTGCAACCACCAGCGCGGCCAGCCCTGTGCCGCGTCGCAGCCAGGCAATCACGGGCAGCGACAACTTCAACCGAGAAACCAGGCCTCGGCCCGCGAAGATCAGCACGCCCAAGGAGACGGCACTGCCCAAGCCGTAGGCCAACAGCAGCAGGCTGGTGTGCGCGCTCGGGCCTTGAAGCATTGCGCCGGTCAGGATGATTCCGAGGATGGGCCCCGCGCACGGTGCCCAGAGCAAGCCGGTTGCGACCCCGATCAGCAGCGATGCGCCGGGCCCCGACAATCTGCGCGTGGCGGGATCGAGGCGATTACCCAGTGCCGTCAACGGCCGCATCAATCCATTACCCACCTTGGCGGAAAGCAACGACAGGGCGAACACTACCAGCACCACCAGCGCGAGCTGGCGACCAATACCGTTGGCTGTTACCACCCAGTCACTGCTGACCACGGCGAGGCTGGACACGAGGGCAAAGGTCAGCGCCAGGCCAAGCAGGGTCCACAACACTGACGCTGGCGAGCGGTCAGCACGGGCGAATAAAAACGGCACGACGGGAAGAATGCACGGGCTGAGTACCGTGACGATGCCGCCGAGAAAGGCGATCAAGAACATGGCGCTACCTGCTCAATTGGCCGAGGGGGTGTCCCTCGCTGGAGCCAATTGAACCGCCTGCAGGTATCGCGGATATGTCGGTAAAGCGGTCTATTGAGTCCGCAAGTATCCGCAGGGCCTGTAGATACACTGCGATACGGAACTGCTAGCGCCCACTCAGCACGCCATAGATCTCAGCAACCACCTGCGCCGTGGCGTCCTCGATCGATCCTTCGTTACGGCATAGCACCCAACCGTGATCGGCAACCGCTCGCTCGAACCCCAGCGTGCAGGCCACCTGTTCCTCCAGCGTGTACAGCACCGTACTGCTCAGTCCACGTGCTCGTGCCGCCGCCCTTGCCCATGAAGTTTCCGCGTCGGTGACTACCCCGACATGCAGGTCTGGCACTTGCACGCCACGCTCGATGTTCAACTTTAGAATCTGCGCGAATGGCATCAGTCGACGAAACGCCGCATCAGACGGGTACCAGCGGTCAATCAGGATGATGCTGTCAGAAGGCTGTTTGGGCAGTACGTGCCGCGAAATCCAGCCACGGCTGTCAGCAAACCGCTCACACACCGCCAGCTCCAGCGCCGGGCTGGGATTTCTGACGAGCTGGTTGACCAGCGCCATGGTTTCACCCCGATGGGGATCGCTCTTTTTTTCGCACAGTCGGATCACCTTTTTGCCGTCTGCCCTCAATGCTGACGTAACAGCCTCCAGCAGCGTGGTCTTGCCGGTGCCCTTGGGCCCGTCCAGCGAAATGAACAGCGGGCGAATCATTTGACCTGCTCCACGGCGGACATCGTGTTGGGGGAGTTGTTCGCGGGGCCAGTCAAGCCAGAAGGAATGCTTAACTTTTTCTGAATCACCGCGCCGTCCCATCATCAAACGAATAGCCCCTGCCCTAATGCCAGTCAGTTAAGGGCTTTTTGTAGGGAGCGAGCTTGCTCGCGAAGAACTCAGGCCCCCGCGTTTATCCAGAATGAACGCGTAGCCTGGACGTTTTTCGCGAGCAAGCTCGCTCCTACACGTAACTGACTGGCATCAGGCCTGCCCGGGTATCACTCTTAAGTGTAACGGAGGAACAGTCATGTTCGACAAACCGCACTACCTCGTCAGCTTCATCCTCGACAACCAGCCGCAGAGCCGCTCGCTCGAGTACGATGGCGATGAGCTGGACCCGCAACTGGCTCAGTCCCTGCTCAGGCAGCGCTTTGCAGAGCTCAAGGATGCGCGGTTGAGCGACGTGCAAGTGCAAAAACGCACTAAGCCGGCCGACGAAGGTCACGACATTCCGGGCCATTACCAGCAGCCGTAAATGGCCCCTGAACTCGCAGGATTCAATCGATCGGACCGATATTGATCGTGCGGTCAGCGCCCAGCCCCTCGACCTTGGCGAGGATTTCGCTGGGCGTGTCCGCGGAAAACGTCAGCACATAGCCCATGCCGCTGCCGTCTTCTTCCACCGAAGCCACCCACAACTCGACTTCATCGGCGGCCAGGCCTATGGCATTACCGATCGAACGGTTGCGCGCTTCTGAATCGGTGTCGCCCGCTGGGTAATCGTTCATGGGTAAACCTCCTCGTATCTGTGTGATCGTTGTTATCACCATAGACGCACGAGGCAGCGCAGGGTTCGTTTTCTTGTCTCACACACGCACACCCGCCGTTCATCACCCCTACCCTGTGTTTTTTTAAACTCTTGTATTTCGGCTTATCAAACTAGGTGTGGACGCTTCAACCATGACTGACAATCGGAGGACTCATGAACCACGCCACCCCGGATTTGCCATGCGCCTGCCCAGGCTGCAGTTGCCAGGTAACCGCTGCCGCACGCTATGAACGCGACGGTAAAGCCTTTTGCAGCCAGGCCTGCGCCGACCTGCACCCACGCGGTCAGGCATGCCCCAGTGCCGAATGCCATTGCGAGTCGCATGTAAAGGTGCAGGACCGCGCTGTCAGCGATAGCCAGCTTGACGAGGCCATCGAAGAAACCTTCCCGGCGAGCGATCCTATTTCACCCTGATCGTGCGCTCCACATGGGGCGTTGCTTTATCAACTGAACCGAATATCCAACGCACGCAGGTAGGTTTGCAGCCCCGCGTCCTGGATCGGGATCAGGAACGCCTCGGTGTCGGATTCATTGAAGTGCGCATGCCAATACCCAGGCGGCGTTACGAACGCCAGGCCGGGCGACCAGTCGACCCGAACCGGATTGCGGATTTGCCCATCCGTGTCCAGCTCGGTGCCGACCAGGGAGTAGCAGCCTGGCGGGCAGTCAATGATGAAATCCAGGGCAATCGACTGGTGCCGGTGGGGCTTTTGCACCGATCCGGCCGGCAGAATGCCGTACATCGCCCACAGTACGTGGGTGACGGTGCGCGTTTGGGGAAAGTTGCGATTGCCCAGCAGAATACTGATGCGGCTGCGGTCCTGGGCACGCGGATCATCCGCCGCCTCGCGCAGCTTGGCGTTTGCCAGCGCTGCAGGGTACAGCGTTGGTGTGAAGCGATCTGCACTGGGTACCACCCCGAGGTAGCGCAGCAACGGTTCATCGTGCACGTAGTAAAGGCGCGCATCCGCGCTGGCGCTGAAGTGCGCCGCCTGCAAACCCGGCAGCGCGATAAAGCAGCCTTTGGACCATTGAATCTCATGCTCGGCCTGCACCACGCGGCCCTCCCCGGCGATCACGTAGAACACCTGGGAGGTCGCGTTGGGTTGCACGGTCAGCGTGTCGCCACGGTTGAGTCGCATAAAGTTGGCGCACAATCCGGGACCTGTGGCCGGGCCTTCGCAGCTCAGGGCGTCGCTGAGGTCCAGCGGCACGACGCGTGAAGGGCCGCTGTCATACAGCGCGGCAGGAAAACTGTGGTAGGGAATGCGCGGTATGAGATTGGCACTGATGGGGTTGGCCGCCTTGCTGTACTCGAAGTACTCGGCGTCCACTTGGTGGGGATCGGACAATGCGCGGCTGAATTCACGGTTCATCAGGCTCACCTCAGTCTTCGGCTGGTTTGCACAGCGCCGTCGAGTGCGCTGTGCGGGTGAGTGAACTATAGGCATAGCGCGCCGGCGGATGCATCCCTTGATCCGCACGGCGGTCAGGTCAAACGATGGCAGCGGCTTAACGCCGTGCAAACTGCGGAATTTCCAGCCCCAGGCGCTCGCGTAACGTACTCCCTTCATACGCGGTCCGGTAAACACCGCGTTCCTGCAGCAACGGTATGACTTCTCGGGTAAAGCGAGTGAACTGCTCCGGGTGTCCGATGTAGATGTTGAAACCATCCACGGCGCGGGCATGCAGCCAATCCGCCATTTTTTGCGCCACCGTGTCAGCCGTGCCGGTGAAGGCTCCCGGACGCAGTTGGCGGCCAAATTCTACGGCTTGGCGCAGGCTGAAACCCTTCTCGCGGGCCTGATCGGCGATGCGTTTGGCCGCAGTGAAAAAACTGCTGCGCGCAGCCTCCAGGCTTTCTTGAGGAAATGGCGCATCCAGGTCGTACTGGCTGAAGTCATGCCAGCCAAAATTGCGCCCGAATTCTTTCAGCGCAAGCTCGAAACTATGGTCGACCTGGTGATAATGCTGCTCGATTTCGCGTGCGTGGGCATCGGTGTCGCCCACATAGATTTCCGCGCCGGGCATGATCAATAACTGCTCCGGATCGCGCCCGCGTTGCAGCGCCCTGCCCTTTATATCCCGGTAAAACGCCTGGCCCTGCTCGATACTGGCGGCATGGGTGAAGATGACGTCGGCGGTGGCGGCGCCCAGGTCGCGGCCTTGCTCTGAATCCCCGGCCTGGAAGATCACCGGCTGCCCCTGGGGTGAGCGCTGGATGTTCAGCGGGCCGGCCACCGCAAAGTGTTCGCCCTGATGATTCAGGCTATGCAGTTTGCTCGGGTCGAGAAACTGGCCGGTGGCGCGGTCGCGCACGAAGGCGTCGTCCTCATAGGAGTTCCACAGCCCCTGCACCACCTGGACGTGTTCGGCGGCGCGGCTGTAGCGCGTGGTGTAGTCATAATGCTCGTCCCGGCTGTAATTGCCGGCGGTACCGGCATCGCCGCTGGTCACCACGTTCCAGCCGGCGCGGCCTTTGCTGATCAGATCCAGGGAAGCCAGGCGCCGCGCAACGTTATACGGCGCGTTGTAGGAGGTGGTCAGCGTACCGACCAGGCCGATATGCCGCGTGCTCACCGCCAGTGCCGACAACAGCGTCAGCGGCTCAAGGCGATTGAGGTAATGGGAAGGCGAGCCCGGGGTGATGAACTGGCTGTCGACGATAAAGATCAAGTCGAACAACGCTGCCTCGGCCTGGCGCGCGATATCGATGTACCAGTCGATGTTCACGCTGGCGTCGGCCGGCAATTGCGGGTCGAGCCACAGGTTGTGGCGGCCCGGCCCCCCACAACCCATGGTCAAGGCGCCCAGCTTGAGCTGTCGTTTGGTCATGTCAGAGAGATTCCTTGGTGTATTCAGGGCTGTGCCTGGGCGACGGCGGGCTGCAGGGCTGCGGCGAATGACGGGTCGAACAGGCTGGCGGCCGGGTAAGCCTTGATCAGGCCTTCGCTGGCGAAGAAGTCCACGGTCTTTTGCGCCTCGACCGGTGCCTGGGCGGTCAGCGGTTCGACCGTGGTGCGTGCCCTGGCAAACCAGGCGCGGGCGATTTCAGCGTCGGCGCGGGTGCGTTTGGCCCATGCGTCAGCGTAAGCGTTGGTGTTGGCCGGGCTCTGGCGTGCCCAGTCACGGGCTTTTTTCAGGCGCTGGAGAAAGTCGTTGATGGGCGCGCGTTTGTCGTCGACCGCCGTGGCGTTGGCGGCGATAAAACTCTGGGCGGGAATCAACCCCTCGGCCGTCGCGAGTACCCGTGCACCTTGGCGTTCCTGCTGGGTCACATAAGGCTCCCAGGTGGCGATGACATCGACCGAGCCGCCTTCCAGCGCATGGGACGCATCCAGTGCGCTGAGGTAACGCAACTGCAGCGCGTCGCGGGCAACGCCGGCGTTATCCAGTGCGCTCAGCAGCAGTTGCTGGCTCCAGGAACCTTTCCAGATGGCTGCGCGTTTGCCCGCCAGGTCCGCCAGGCTGTGGATCGACGAGTCCTGCTTGACCAGAATCGCCACGCCCGCCAGGTTTTGCCGGCTGACGGCGATCACCTTGATCGGCGCGCCCAATGCGCCCAGGAACAACACCGGCGCGTCGCCGAGCAGGCCGATATCCAGGCTGCCGACGTTGAGCGCTTCGGCCACCGGCGATCCGGCCGTGAACTGCTTCCATTCAAGGGTGTAGGGAAGATCCTCAAGCACCCCCGCCGCTTCCATCGCGGCTTGGGCGTTATAGCTTTGATCGCCCACTACTAGCGTTTGCGCATGGGCGGTGAGGCAGATCAATGCGGCGGCCATGCCGGTCGCCAGTTTTGACAGGTAACGCACGTTCGTCTCCAGATGCCATGGGAGGCACGTCAAGTCGATCCGCGCGTGCGGTCTCGGTGATGGTCGTAAGGGGCTACGATGAGGTTATAAGAAAGACATTTAAAATATTTATATTGCATAACGTAATTCACTAAAAATGCACATATTGCATTTTATTCGCGCATCGCCGCGCAACACGCATCGTGCGCCTTCAAACGTCATCAACCCCTGCCCGTCTGCGTGGTAATCTCACGCCACCACGAATAGACATTGATCGTCACTTGACGATGACCAAAGCCAGGAAAGAACATGCCCAAGATTTCTCACTCAGCGCTGCGCCGTCACTTCCGCGAACTGCTTGCCACGCCCATCTGTGTTGAAACCGCCTCGGTTTTCGACCCCATGTCCGCCCGTATCGCGGCTGACCTGGGTTTTGAGGTGGGTATTCTCGGCGGCTCCGTCGCCTCCCTGCAGGTACTGGCGGCACCCGATTTTGCGTTGATTACCCTGAGTGAGTTCGTCGAACAGGCCACCCGCATCGGCCGCGTCGCGCAGTTGCCGTTCATTGCCGACGCCGACCACGGCTACGGCAATGCCCTGAACGTGATGCGTACGGTTGAAGAGCTGGAACGCGCTGGCGTCGCGGCGCTGACCATTGAAGACACCCTGCTGCCTGCGCAATTCGGGCGTAAATCCACGGACCTGATCTCCGTCGAAGAAGGCATCGGCAAGGTCAAGGCAGCCCTCGAAGCGCGTGTCGATCCTGAACTGTCGATCATCGCGCGCACCAACGCCGGCGTATTGCCCACCGAAGACGTGATTGCGCGCACCCAGGCCTATGAAAAGGCCGGCGCCGATGGAATCTGCATGGTCGGCGTCAAAGACTTCGACCACCTGGAGAAAATCGCCGAAAACCTCACGGTGCCGCTGATGCTGGTGACCTACGGCAACCCCCAACTGCACGACAGCGAGCGCCTGGCGAGCCTGGGCGTGCGCATCGTGGTGGCCGGGCATGGCGCCTACTTTGCCGCGATCAAGGCCACTTACGACAGCCTGCGCGCGCAACGGCAGTTGACCCACAGCACATCGAACCTCAGCGCGACCGAGCTGACCCACACCTATACATTGCCGGAGAGCTATGTGGCGTGGGCTGAGGAGTTCATGGACGTGAAAGAGTAAACCCCTGGTTTGCCCCAGGTGGTTTTTTCAGGGACCATGGCGCCTTTTCGTTCCTGCCAACATGAGGCACCCATGGCCAACCACGACCTGACCTTCACACCCGACCCGGATGCCGATTCGATCTCTTCCGACGTGATCGGCTTCAACGGCATCCTCGTCTCCACCCAGATTCCAACCCACGCCGACGGCAGCCTGGAGCTGGGCGATATCACGCTGCAAAGCGAATGCACCCTGCAAGCGCTGAAAGTCGCGCTGGAAAAAGCCGGCAGCTCCATGGACCGGGTGATGCACCTGACCATCTACCTGACCGACATGGCCGACCGCGCCGCATTCAACGAAGTCTACAAACGCTTTTTCGCCAAGCCATGGCCGGTACGGGCGGCGGTGGGTGTTGCCGCGTTGGCTGTAGAAGGTATGCGTGTTGAAGTAACGGCAATGGCTGCCAAGGCCTGACTGGGTCAAAACTGTGGGAGGGGGCCTGCTCCCGATGAGGCAGTGTCAGCAAGTGCATGTGTAACTGACCCACCGCCATCGGGGGCAAGCCCCCTCCCACATTGGTTCGGCGCATACCGACAGCCTTGGTAAACACAGCGAGAAGGTCTCGGAGCCAACCGGGGCGGGATGCCGAACTCGGTCAAAACTGTGTGAGGGGGCTTGCCCCCGATGAGGCATTGCCAGTAAGTGCATGTGTGACTGACCCACCGCCATCAGCGGCAGGTCCATGAGCCCTACAGCCCTATGGTAGATGCCGGTAAGACTTTTCGCAGCTACAATGCCCGCCTCGACCGTGACAAGCCTGACTAAAAAAACTATGTCCTTGCCCAAGCATCACCTGGAATTGCTCAGCCCTGCCCGCGATGTGGCCATCGCACGCGAGGCTATCCTGCATGGCGCCGACGCCATTTACATCGGCGGGCCGAGCTTCGGCGCCCGTCACAATGCCTGTAACGAGGTGAGCGATATCGCGCAACTGGTGGAATTCGCCCGCCGTTACCACGCTCGCGTTTTCACCACCATCAACACCATCTTGCATGACAACGAGCTGGAGCCGGCGCGCAAGCTGATCCACCAGCTCTACGACGCCGGTGTCGATGCGTTGATCGTGCAAGACCTGGGCGTGATGGAGCTGGATATTCCGCCCATCGAGCTGCACGCCAGCACCCAGACCGATATTCGCACCCTGGGCCGGGCAAAGTTTCTCGACCAGGCCGGTTTCTCCCAGTTGGTGCTGGCCCGCGAGCTGAACCTGCAAGAAATCCGCGCCATCGCCGACGAGACCGAGGCCGCCATCGAGTTCTTCATCCATGGCGCCTTGTGCGTGGCGTTTTCCGGGCAATGCAATATCTCCCACGCACAGAACGGCCGCAGCGCCAACCGTGGCGATTGCTCCCAGGCGTGTCGCCTGCCGTATACCCTCAAAGATGATCAGGGCCGCGTCGTCGCCTTTGAAAAGCACCTGCTGTCGATGAAAGACAACAACCAGAGCGCCAACATTCGCGCGTTGGTCGAAGCCGGCGTGCGTTCGTTCAAGATTGAAGGCCGCTACAAGGACATGGGCTACGTGAAGAACATCACCGCCTATTACCGCCAGCGCCTGGATGACGTGCTTGAAGACCGCCCGGACCTGGCCCGCGCTTCCAGCGGGCGTACCGCACACTTCTTCCTGCCCGATCCGGAAAAAACCTTCCACCGTGGCAGCACCGACTACTTTGTCAGCGACCGCAAGATCGATATCGGCGCCTTCGACACCCCGACCTTCACCGGCCTGCCGGTGGGTGTGGTGGAAAAAGCCGGCAAGCGCGACTTGCAGGTGGTCACCCATGAGCCGCTGTCCAACGGCGACGGCCTCAATGTACTGGTCAAGCGTGAAGTGGTGGGGTTCCGCGCCAACATCGCCGAGCCCAAGGGCGAATTCGAGGAAGACGGCGAGAAGCGCTATCGCTACCGCGTCGAACCGAACGAAATGCCGGCGGGCTTGCATCAACTGCGCCCAAATCACCCGTTGAACCGCAATCTGGACCATGACTGGCAACAGGCGCTGCTCAAGACCTCGGCCGAGCGCCGTATCGGCCTGGCGTGGGTGGCGCGCCTGCGTGAAGAACAGTTGCAAATCACCGCCACCAGCGAAGAAGGCATCAGCGCCAGCGTCACCCTGCCCGGCCCGTTTGGCGTGGCCAACAAGCCGGAACAGGCCCTGGACACCCTGCGCGACCTGCTGGGCCAGCTCGGTACTACCGAGTACCACGCCACCCGCATCGAGCTGGACGCGCCGCACGCGTTCTTCATTCCCAACTCGCAGCTCAAGGCGCTACGCCGTGAAGTGATCGAAGCGCTGACCGTCGCTCGCGTCGCCGCGCACCCGCGCGGTGGTCGCAAGGCCGAGACCACGCCACCGCCGGTGTACCCTGACGCGCACCTGTCGTTCCTGGCCAACGTCTACAACCAGAAGGCCCGCGACTTTTACCACCGTCACGGTGTGAAGCTGATCGATGCCGCCTTCGAGGCTCACGAAGAAACCGGCGAAGTGCCGGTGATGATCACCAAGCACTGCCTGCGTTTCTCGTTCAACCTGTGCCCTAAACAGGCCAAGGGTGTGACGGGGGTGAAGACCAAGGTGGCGCCGATGCAGTTGATCCATGGCGATGAAGTGCTGACGCTGAAGTTCGACTGCAAACCATGCGAAATGCACGTGGTCGGCAAGATCAAGGGGCACATCCTCGGATTGCCGCAGCCGGGCAGCGCGGTGGAGCATTTCAACCCGGAAAACATCATTTTCCAGGGCACACACTGACCCTCTGTAGGAGCGAGCTTGCTCGCGAAAAACCTGAGAACGCCGCGTGTCAACCCGATAGGCTGCGTTATCGTTAGCGTTTTTCGCGAGCAAACTCGCTCCTACCGAGGTTACGGGGCCACCACCAGCCCCGCTGCAACCCCGCTGCCGCCAGCAGAATCGCCGCCACGCCCAACCATTGCAGCCACCCCAGGCGATGCCCGAAGGCGATCCAGTCGACGAAAATCGCCGCAATCGGATAGATGAACGACAAGGCGCCGGTCATCGCAGTCGGCAGCTTCTGTATCGCTCCGTACAACAACACATACATCAACCCGGTGTGCACCAGGCCAAGGGTGGCGAGTGCCGCCCAGGCATCGGTCGACGTGGGCAAGCGGTCCCAAGGCACCAGCGGCGCCAGCAATACCGCGCCGGTAGTCACCTGGATCAACGCCATCAAATGCGGCGGCACTTGCTTGAGTTGCTTGATGATCAGCGCTGCAATCGCATACAACAACGCCGCGCCCAGGGCCAGTGCAATGCCGGCCAAGTAGTCATCTCCAGCCGGTTGTTCACCATGGGCCGTGACGATTGCCAGCATGCCCAGGAACGCCACGCTCAGCCAGGCCATCTTCTGCAGGGTGATTTTCTCACCGAGAAACAGCGCCGCCAGCATCACCAATAGAAACGGTTGCACGTTGTACACCGCCGTACTGATGGCGATTGACGCACGCGAGTAGGATTCGAACAGCAGCAGCCAGTTGCCGACGATGGCCACACCGCTGAGTACCGCCAGCCCGAACCTTGCCCAACTGAGCAAGTCCAGCCTCAGGTAGCCGAGCAATGCGCACACCAGCAGCAGCGCCAGCGCGCCGATTACACAGCGCCAGAACACCACTTCGATCACCGACACGCCGGACACCAGCACAAACCAGCCGATGGTGCCGGAGATCAGCATGGCGGCGATCATTTCCCAGGTTCCGCGACGGACAGCTGTATCCATGATTGATGCTCCTCAAGTGAGGCTCAATTATGGCAAGCTGGCTCACAGCCGCTCCAGTGACTAAAAAAGGCCAAAACTTCAAATCACCTTTTCTTATTAGGCGAACAGCATGATTGACACCATCGACCAGCAACTGATCGCCGCCTTGATGGATGACTCGCGTCTGTCCCTCAAGGCCCTGGCAGGCATCACCGGGCTGTCTTCGCCAAGCGTCGGCGAGCGCTTGCGTCGCCTGGAGGAACGCGGTGTGCTGACCCACTACACCGTCGATATCGATCCCAAACACTTTGGCTACCTGCTGCAAGCCATCGTGCGCATCCGCCCGCTGCCCGGCAAGTTGCAGGAAGTGGAACGGCAGATTCAGGCAATCCCCGAATTCACCGAATGCGACAAAGTCACCGGCGAAGACTGCTTCATCGCCCGCCTGCATGTGCGCACCATGGACCACCTGGACAGCCTGCTCGACCGGATCAACGGGTATGCCGAAACCAACACCGCCATCGTCAAGAAAACCCCGGTCAAGCGGCGCTTGCCGCCGCTGACTGACTGAAAGTGCACTGCACAAACATGTGGGAGGGGGCTTGCTCCCGATAGCGGAGTGTCAGTTTCAGATGCGCTGACTGACACTCCGCTATCGGGAGCAAGCCCCCTCCCACACTAGACTGCTCCAGCCGTCGATTTAATCCTGGAGCGCTTTCGCTGCTGCAAGCAGCCCCTGGAATTTGCCATACCGCGCCGCCAACACCGGCTGCACCCCCTCGTCAGGTACATACCGCGCCTTCACCGGCATCCCCGCCGCCAGCAAATCAGCGCCCTTCCCGATGGCCATGAACCCCAATTTCGCCGCCCCGATGCACGCGCTCAGTTCGCTGCCATGCAGGGTAAAAACCTCCCGCTGCAGAATATTCGCCAGCAGTTGCGCCCAATACTCACTGCGCGCCCCTCCGCCGACGAGCGCGAAGGATTTGACCTCAGCACCGGTCGACTGCACCGCGCGCCAGGCGTCGAGCAAGCCAAAACCCACGCCTTCCATTACCGCATAGCCGAGCATCGCCGGTGTGCAGTCATGGCCAAGCCCCATGAAACCGCCGCGCAGCAAGGGGTCGTTATGCGGCGTGCGCTCACCCGCCAGGTACGGCAGAAACAACGGGGTGGACAGCGGCACCGCGTGTTCGATTGGCAGTTGCGCCTGCACCTGGTCCAACAGCGTTTGTTCATCCGCCATGCCCGTCAGGCGCGTTACCCAGCGCAAGCAACTGGCGCCGGCCAGCATGGCGCCCATGGTGTACCAGCGTTCGGGCAGCGCATGGCAGAAGGTGTGCACCGCACTGGCCGGGTTGCCGGCGGCGTGAGCGGTAATCGCGACAATCGCCGCGCTGGTACCCAGGGTGATAAACCCGTCACCGGCATCGACAGCGCCGATCCCGACGGCCGCCACTGGGTTATCTCCACCGCCCCCGGCGATCACCACCTGCGGCGACAAGCCCAAGCCTGCGGCTGTGACACAAGCACTGGCGGCACCGCCCTCCACCAGCCTGGGCATCTGCTTAGGCGTCAGGCCGGTCGCGTGCAGCATCGGGGTAAACCACTCACGCCGCGCCACATCCAGCCACAGGGTGCCGGCGGCGTCCGACATCTCGCTGATCCGCTCCCCGCACAGGCGCAAGCGCAGGTAATCCTTGGGCGACAGCACGCAATCAATCGCCTTGAACACATCAGGCTCATGCTGTTGCAGCCAGAGTAGTTTCGGCGCGGTCAACCCGGCCATCGGCAAGCTGCCGGTGATCTCGGCATAGCCGGTGCCCAGTTGTTCTGCCTGCCGAACCGCGCGGGAGTCATCCCACAGGATCGCCGGGTACAACACGCGGTTGTCGGCCCCCAGCAATACCGCGCCGTGCATCTGCCCCGACAGGCCGATACAGGCCACGCGGGCAAACGCCTCATGGGTGCGCAGTGAGTCCAGTGCCTGCAGGCAGGCCTGCCACCAGTCTTCGGGCGCCTGCTCGGACCAGCCGCCATGGCGGCGCGACACGCTCAAGTGCACGCCCGCGCGGGCCAGCACGCTGCCGTCGAGGTCCATGAGGATGGCTTTGAGTTCGGAGGTGCCAAGGTCTATACCAAGGGAAACAGGACGGTTCATACGGGGTGGGTCCGATCAATCACAGCCACAGGAATTACGCACCTGCAGGCGTGGCGCCAGGCGCACGCTGTGCTTGGGTGCAGTGGGGGTTGCCATGCGTTGCAGCAACAGCTCGACAGCGCGGGCGCCCAGTTGCTGGACCGGCTGGGCGATCAAGGTCAGGCGCGGCACGAAAAAGTCCGCCCATTCGAAATCATCGAAGCCGACCAACGCCATTTTCCCCGGCACTTCGATCTGCGCATCACGCAGGGCGTGCATCGCGCCGAGAGTCATCAGGTTATTGCCGGCCATGATGGCGGTCGGCGGTTCGGCCAGGCTCAGCAACTGCCGGGTGGCCTGGCGGGCCGGCTCGGTATTGGAGCCGCCGTTGACCAGCAACTGCGGATCGAACGCCAGCCCCGCCGCCTGCAACGCGGCCTGGTAGCCCGCCACCCGCTCATCGGTGGTGCTGAAGCCCGCACGCCCGGCGATAAAGCCGATGCGCCGGTGCCCGTGGGCGACCAGGTGCTCGATCAACGCCTGGGTGGCCTGGCTGTTCTCCACCCCGACCTGGTCGAACTGCTCGCTCATCATGCGATCCACCAGCACCGCAGGCAGCTCATTGGCGCGCAGGTAGTCCAGGGCCAGCGAGCCGTTCGACGGCGCCAGCACAATCCCGTCGACCCGCCGGTGATGCAGCGCGGTGACCACGCGCAATTCCTGCTCCGGATCGTCGTGGGTGTCGACAAACAGCATCATGTAGCCGTGCCGGGCGCACTCGGTTTCAATCGCGTGCACCGTCTCGCTGAAGTAATGGTTGGACAGCGCCGAGATCGCCACGCCAATGGTGCTGGTGGTGGAACGCGCCAGCGCGCGCGCCAGGGTGTTGGGGATGTAGCCCAGCTCCCGGATCGCACGCTGTACCGCCTGCACCGTGGCCGGGCTGACCTTGCGGGTGCCGTTCAACACGTGGGACACGGTCGACGGCGACACGCCTGCCCTGCTTGCCACGTCGTCCATGGTGACCACGGCGCGCTCCCCTTGAGTCAATCAGTGCTTGCTCGACCAGCCGCTGTAGCTGCCGACGTTGTCGCGGGTGATGAGTTTGGGCGTGAGCAGGGTCACCGCTTCGGCCGGGGCCTTGTCATTGAGCAGGTCATTGCCGACGTTCACCGCCGTCTGGGCCATGGCCCACGGGTCCTGGCTGGCAGAGGCCTGGATTTGTGTGTCGGTCTTGAGCGCATTCTCGATATCCGGCGCGCCGTCCACCGAGGTAATGATGATGCCGCTGCGCTTGAGCTGCTTGGCCGCCAGGTCGCTGCCGATGGCTTGCGGGTCGTTGATCGCGAACAGCCCGTCGATTTTCGGGAAGCGTGTCAGGTAACCTTGCATCGCGTTCAGGCCGCCTTCGCGCGAGCCCTTGGCGTCCTGGTCGTCGGACAGCAGCTTGATATCCGGCGCGGTGGCCAGTGCGGCCTTGCAGCCTTTGACGCGGTCGGTCACGGCGGTGACTTGCGGGCCGTTCTGGATGATCACATTGCCTTTGCCCGACAGCTTGTCCACCAAGTACTGGCAGGCCAGCTTGCCAGCTTCGACGTTGTCGGTCTGCACCGTGGCGTTCACACCCTTGGCGTCCACATCTACCGCCACCACCACAATGCCGGCGTCGCGGGCTTTCTTGATCGCCGAGGCCATGGCGGACGGGTCGACGGCGTTGATCAGGATCAGGTCGACCTTGGACGAGATGAAGTTGTCGATCTGCGAGAACTGCTTGCTCAAATCATAGTCAGCCGACACCGACGTCACCTTGACGTTGGGGTTGAGTGCCTTCGCCTGCGCCGTGGCGCCGTCGGCCAGGGTCACGAAATACGGGTTGCCCAAAGAGCCCATGCTGATGCCCAGCGCCTTGAGTTCGCGGGCCTGCACGGCCTGGGACATCAGGGCAGCCAAGGCAATGACGGGGAAGATATGTTTGACGTTCATGGCGGTCTCTCTTGTGATTGTTGTAGGAGTGAACTCAGGTTCGGGCGCCGGACTGGCGATAGCGATCCAGCGCCACCGCGCCGATGATCACGATGCCCTTGATGATGTACTGCCAGATATCCGATACCCCCAGCAGCACCAGGCCATTGGTGAGCACCGCGATGATCAGTGCGCCGATCAGCGTGCCGCCGATGGTGCCGACGCCGCCGGTGAAACTGGTGCCGCCGAGGATCACCGCCGCGATCGCATCCAGCTCGTAGGACTGGCCCAACTGCAGGCCATTGGCGGCGAACAGGCGCGAGGCGCTCATCACCGCGCCAAGCCCGGCCAGGGCGCCGGACATGGCGTAGACGAACAGCAGCACTTTCCACACCTTGATCCCCGACAGCCGCGCGGCTTCCGGGTTGCCGCCCACCGAGTAGATCTGCACGCCCATCACCGTGCGGCGCAGAATGAACCACGACAGCGCTACCACGGCCACGGCGATGACCACCAGCCACGGCACGCCGAGGATCGAGTCGTTGCCGATAAAGGCAAACGGCAAGTCCGGGTTGAACACCGTCTTGTCATCGGCCAGCAAGCGCGCCAGGCCGCGCATGGCGGTCAGCGCGCCGAGGGTGACGATAAACGGCGGCAGGCGCATGAACGCGATCAACCCGCCGTTGACCAGGCCCAGCAACAGCCCGAAGCCGATACCGGCGGCAATCCCGAACATGCCGAACTGCGGCGACATCGACGCCTGCAGGGCGACCACCGCCGACGCCGCGAGGATCGCGCCGACGGACAGGTCGATACCCGCCGTCAGAATCACGAACGTCATGCCGGCCGCCAACACCACATTCACCGAGGCCTGCTGCGTGATGATCGACAGGTTCTGCATCGTCAGGAAGTTTTCGCTGGCCAGGGCAAAGCCCACCAGCAGCAGCACCAGCACCGGCAACATGCCCACCGTGCGCATCAGCTCGCGTACGCGTTCAGCCTTGCCCGTCGTTGGTGTTGCGATATTCGATTCAGCCATTGACCACCACCTGATCGCCACCGGTGGCGAGGTCGATAATACGTTCCTGGGAGATGACGTGACCGGAGGCCCCGCCGACTTCAGCCACCAACTGGCCTTCGCGCATGACCAGCACACGGTCGCAGGTGCCGATGATTTCCGGCAGCTCGCTGGAGATCACCACGATGCCGACACCCGCCTGGGCCAATTGATTGATGATGCGGTAGATCTCGGATTTGGAGCCGATGTCCACGCCACGGGTGGGCTCATCCAGGATGAGCACATGGGGCTTGACCTCCAGCAGCCGCGCCAGCAACACCTTTTGCTGGTTGCCACCGGACAGCGCGCCCACATTGACCTTGCCCGACGCCACGCGGATCGACAGCGCCTTGATCGCGTCGTTGGCGCGCTGTGCGCCATGGCTGCGATCCAGCACACCGCCGGCATGGGCATCCGGCACACAGGCGCACACATTGATGTTGTCGGCCACGCTCATGTCGAGGAACAGGCCCTGGGCCTTGCGGTCCTCGGTGAGGTACACCACGCCGGCGCGGATCGCATCGGCCGGGGTGCGCAATTGGGTGACGTGCTTGCCGACCACTTCGAGGGTGCCGCTGGTGCGTGGGTCGGCGGCGAAGATCAGCCGCGCCAGCTCCGTGCGCCCTGCCCCGACCAGCCCGGCGATGCCCAGCACTTCGCCGGCATGCAGGTCGAAGCTGCACTGGCGCACGCGTTTGCCGTCGGCCATGTCACGCACGCGCATCACCACGTTGCCAGGGTTATAGGCAGCGTGTTCTTTCTTGTAGAAGCCGGAAAGATCGCGGCCGACCATCATTTTCACCAGCACTTCGGCCGACAACGCATCGCGGGTCAATTCGCCGATGTACTGGCCGTCGCGCAGCACCGACACACGGTCCGACAACTCGTAGATCTCGGCCATGCGGTGGCTGATGTAGATGATCGCCAAGCCCTGGCCGCGCAGTTGTTTGATCAGCGCAAACAGGCGGTCGGTCTCGCGGGAGGACAGCGGCGTGGTCGGCTCGTCCATCACCAGGATCCGGGCGTGGGCATGCAGGGCGCGGGCGATTTCCACCAGTTGACGCTCGGCAATCGACAGGCTGCTGACCGGCGTCGAGGGTTTGAACTCGGCGCCCAGGCGCTGCAGCACCTCGACGCAACCGTCCTGCATGCCCTTGCGGTCGATGGTCCAGCCACGCCGCAGCTCGCGGCCCAGGTAGATGTTCTCGGCCACGCTCAGGTTCGGGCACAGGCTCAATTCCTGGTAGATCACGGCGATGCCGAGGGCTTTTGCGGTAGCGGGCGTGAAGGTGGCGACGGGCTGGCCATCGATGCGGATTTCGCCGCCGGGGTCGGCCTGATAGGCGCCGGAGAGGATTTTCATCAGCGTGGATTTGCCGGCGCCGTTCTCCCCCATCAAGGCGTGGATTTCCCCGGGGTAGACCTTCAGGCCGACGCTTTTGAGCACGCGCAAACCGTTGAAGGTTTTGCTGATGCCCTGCATCTCAAGCAAGGGTTCAAGGCTCATGGATGAGCTCCTGGATTTATTGTTTTTGTTGTCGAGTGGTGCCGACTCTAGTCCAGATACATTTGCTTACGCAAGCGCTTGCGTGCGCATTTATTTGCTTGATGAAACGTTTCACCCAGCCAAAAATACGCGAAGCCTTGCCGCGCCGGCTTTTACGCGTCAAATGGATGGCGTAGCCATCAAAACGCCATGATTTCTGCTATTGTCCCAGGAACGCATCTCCTGCGCGTCGCGTTCGCGCGATCGTCAATGAGCATGCTCCACGCCATCGTGTTTTGCCGATGGCAGGCCTGAAGTTCACGGAATGCTTGGCAATGGACACCCCTCTACCCGACCCGCCCCAATCACGCGCTGAAAAGATCGTTGAGTTCAAACGCCAGAAAACCTTGCTCAAGACCGGTGCGCTGCAGGATGCGATCTTCAACAGCGCGTATTTCTCCAGCATCGCCACTGACGAAAAAGGCGTGATCCAGATTTTCAACGTCGGCGCCGAACGCATGCTCGGTTACGCCGCTGCCGATGTGCTCAACCGCATCACCCCCGCCGACATCTCCGACCCTGCTGAACTGATCACCCGCGCCGCTGCCCTCAGCCTGGAACTCGACACGCCGATCACACCGGGTTTCGAAGCCCTGGTGTTCAAGGCTTCCCGTGGCATCGAAGACATTTATGAACTGACCTATATCCGCAAGGATGGCAGTCGCCTGTCGGCCATGGTCTCGGTGACCGCCTTGCGCAACCGCCATGACACCATCATTGGCTACCTGCTGATCGGTACCGACAACACCGCACGCAAGCAGGAGGAAGCCGAACGCAAAGGCTTCGAGCGCGCGCTGGAAGAAAAGAACCTGGAGCTGGAGCATGCCAGCCACATGAAGTCCGAGTTCCTTGCGACCATGTCCCACGAGTTGCGCACGCCGCTGAACGCGGTGATCGGCTTTTCCGAGGCGCTCAAGGATGGCCTGGTGGGCGATATGAGCGAGGTGCAGCGCGAATACATCGGCGATATTTTCACCAGCGGGCAGCACTTGCTGTCGTTGATCAACGACATTCTCGACCTGTCCAAGGTCGAGGCCGGGATGATGGACCTGGAGCTGGAAGCCGTGGCGCTCGACGGGTTGCTGGCCAACAGCTTGCTGATCGTGCGGGAAAAGGCCGCGCTGCAGCGCATCGAGTTGAAACTGGAATGCGCGACGGATTTCGGCGTGCTGGCGCTGGACCTGCGCAAGACCAAGCAGATCATCTACAACCTGCTGGCCAATGCGGTGAAGTTCAGTGAACACGGCGGCCGCGTGACCCTGGCGGTGCGCGAAGTCAGCCGCGCCCAGGTCGGCCAGGTGCCGGGGGATTGGCCGGCCCATGGCTTCGCCCTGCAACCCAGCGCGCACCAGCGGTTTCTGGAACTGAGCGTGAGCGACGCCGGCATCGGTATCGCCGAAGACGACATGAGCAAGCTGTTCAAGGCCTTCAGCCAGATCGACAGCAGCCTGGCGCGCAAGTTTGAAGGCACGGGCCTGGGGCTGGCGATGGTCAAGCAACTGACCGACCTGCACGGCGGCAGCGTCGCTGTGGCCAGTCGCGTGGGCCTGGGCGCGCGCTTCGTAGTGTGGCTGCCATTGCATCGTGCCCCGGAGGCGTCATGGCCAACATCCTGATCGTCGAAGACAACGAGGCCAACATGCGCCTGGCCCGCCTGCTGCTGATCAACGCCGGGCACACGGTGCTGTGGGCCGCCGATGCCGAAATCGGCCTGACCCTGGCCCGGGAAAAACAACCGGCCCTGATCCTGATGGACATCCAACTGCCGGGCATGGACGGCCTGGCCGCCACGTCCCTGCTCAAGCAAGACCCCATCACCGCCCATATCCCGGTGATCGCCCTGACCGCGATGGCGATGAAGGAAGACCGCGAAAAAACCCGTCTGGCCGGTTGCGATGCCTACATCATCAAGCCGCTGCGCTACAAAGAGCTGTACCAGGTGATCGACAGCTTGCTGCAAAAGACTATCAACCCCCTCACATGAGCCCTCTCCATGGCCAGCCAACCCGCCACGCTGTTGATCGTTGACGACGAACCCCAGGTTCGCAAGCTGCTGGAAACCCTGCTGCAGCATGAGGGCTACCAGACCCTGAGCGCCGCCAGCGGTGAAGAAGCCCTGCTGTTGGTGGCGCAACAGCCGCCGGACCTGATCCTGCTGGACATCATGATGCCGGGCATGGACGGCTACGAAGTGGCCAGCCACTTGAAGGGTGATGAAACCACGGCCAGCATCCCGATCATCATGCTCTCGGCCCTGAGCGAGTCCAGCGCCCGCGTCAGTGGCCTGGAAACCGGCGCCGAGGAGTTCCTCAGCAAGCCGGTGGAGCGCGTCGAGTTATGGCTGCGGGTGCGCAACCTGCTGCGGCTCAAGGCCCGTGGCGACCAGCTGAAAAACCATAGCCTGTTGCTCGAGCAGCAACTGCAGCGGCAAACCGATCAGACCACCGGCATGAGCGTGCACGACCTGGCGCGCCAGGACCTGGAAAAAGACTTGCGCCTGGCGGTTGAGCAACAGGATTTCACCCTGCACTACCAGCCCAAGATCGAGTTGGCCGGTGGCCAGATATGCGCCCTGGAAGCCTTGCTGCGCTGGGAGCGCCCAGGCTATGGGCCAGTGTCTCCGGCGGTGTTCATTCCCATACTGGAAAGCATGGGCTTGATCGTGATTGTCGGGCGCTGGGTGATCGACAGCGTGTGCCGACAGATCGCGACCTGGCAACGCGGCGTCATCGGCGCTGTGGAAGTGTCGGTGAATGTCTCGGGCCATCAATTGATCGAAGGCGACCTGATTGCCGATATCGCCCATACCCTGGCCAGGACCGGGGTTCAGGCCCATTACCTGGAGGTCGAACTGACCGAAAGCTCGCTGATGGAGAACACCCAACGCACTATCGCCAGCCTGCAGCGCCTGCGCGCCATGGGCGTGAAAATCTCCATCGATGACTTCGGCACCGGCTATTCAAGCCTGGCGTATCTGCGCCGTTTTCCCATCGACACCTTGAAGATCGACATCGCCTTCATCCGCGAAGTCACGACCAACCCACAGGATGCGGCCATCACCCGCACCATCATCGAACTGGCCCACAGCCTGAACCTGCGGGTGGTGGCCGAAGGCGTGGAAACCCAGGATCAGCTGGCGTTTTTGAAGGAGGCCGGGTGTGACCAGATCCAGGGCTACCTGTTCAGCCGACCGTTGCCGGCTTCCACCCTGGAGCGCCTGCTGCTGGAGCGCCTGGCACCCGCGCATTGACCGAGGACTCCGGCGCTCTTGATACTGCGGCTAGCCTGCGTCAAACCACATTGAACCTGTATCCGGCCATGCCTCTCCAACCTGCATAGACCACGGCCGGATGCACGCTTGATGACGTTTATTTTATGGATGGCCGTACTCGGGGCTATTTTGCTGATATTGGCCCTCACCTCCTCCTATCTGCGCTGGATGCCGGTGACCACCTCGGCGGTGTGCCTGTTGCTGGGGGTCGCCATCGGCCCACTGGGTGCGGACCTGCTGCACCTGGACATCAAGGGCTCGGCCCGCTGGATGGAGCACCTGACCGAAGTCGCGGTGCTGTTTTCACTGTTTGTCAGCGGCTTGAAACTGCGCCTGCCCCTCAAGCATCGCACCTGGCGTATCGCCTTCGGCATGGCCGGGCCGGTGATGCTGTTGACCATCCTCGGCGTGTGCCTGGCGTTGCACTATCTGTTGGGGTTGTCATGGGGCGCGTCATTGCTGGTCGGCGCGATGCTCGCACCGACTGACCCGGTGCTGGCCGGCCTGGTCCAGGTCAACAATGCCCAGGACGATGACCCGTTGCGTTTCGGCTTGTCCGGTGAAGCCGGGCTGAACGATGGCACGGCCTTTCCCTTTGTGATTTTTGCGCTGCTGTTCATGCAGCACGGCGGCTTCGACGGTGACTGGCTGGGTGGCTGGGTACTGAAGAATCTGCTGTGGGCGGTGCCGGCCGGCTTGTTGATTGGCTATTGGATGGGCCGGGGCATCGGGCGTGTGACCTTGCGCATGCGCATCGCCAATGCCGACAGCACCCTGTCGCCCAACGATTACCTGACCCTGGCCCTGATTGCCTTGGCCTACGTGGCGGCGCAAGCCGTGGGTGGCTATGGCTTCCTGGCGGTGTTCGCTGCCGGGCTGGGGTTGCGCCAGGCCGAATTCAAATCCAGCGGCAAAGCGCAGACACCGTCCGAGCACCTGGCCCGCCCCGTGGTCGGGCATCTTGAAGTGGCGCCGGAAAAAGCCTTGCACGGCGATGTCAGCGCGCTGGAAGACACGCAAATTGCCGCCGGGGTCATGATGGGCGACATGCTGGCGTTCGGCGGGCTGGTGGAGCGTTCGATGGAAGTGTTTCTGGTGACGGTGCTGGGGATCGTGCTGGCCAGCCATTGGGACTGGCGCGCCCTGCCGATAGCGGCGTTGTTGTTCTGCGTGATCAGGCCGCTGAGCGTACTGGCGATGCCCTGGGGGCGCCTGATCGACCTTCGCCAACGCGGCTTGATGGGCTGGTTCGGCATTCGCGGGATCGGCAGTATCTTCTACCTGTTCTATGCCCTCAATCACGGCCTGATCGGCACCAGCAGCGCGGTAGCCGTGGACCTCACGGTGTCGGTGATCGCCTTGAGCATTGTCGTGCATGGCCTGAGCACCCAGCCGATGCTGGCGTGGTACGAGCGTCGCAGCCAAGCGATGGGAAAATGAAGAGACGCCGATTGGAAATAAGCGGATAACTCTGTATTGACAAACGCTGGAACCGATGAAGTTCGAGAGTTACTCAGGGGTAAACCAAGCAAATCTACGCCTTGGAACCATCCTGCCCCCTGAGATGACAGCACACATGACTCCCACTTTGAGCCGCATCGCTTCGTACGTCCCGCGCACGGACATCCCATCCGAGCCCCTCTCTCGCCCCAAACGTGAAACCCCCTCGCTGGAAACAGCTGATAAGTCGCGTGTCGCGGGCGATCGCGAGTTGGCCAACGAGTATGGGTTTGCAATGCTACGCGCGGCCAAGGCCGGTACGGATGTGCGTATCAACGCGATTGACCCACACTCCACCTTCGGCCAGTGGCGCGAGCAGTTGAAAAACACCCTTCAGTTACCCGACGTTGTTCAGTGGGCTCAAGACAAAGGGATCGACGTTTCGTCGCTGATACTCAACACGCAGTCAGGGCAAGTTTCCTTCAAGCTCAAGCGCCACCTTGACCCCCAACAGAAACTGCACACGGTTGGTTCAGAAGACCGGCAATGGGCCGCTATCCGTGGGCCTATCCTTCACGCCGCACAGGTTATCTGCGCCGGGTATCCTGATACAGCCTTCATGCCTCAGGAGGTTCTTCAGGATGTGCAAATTCCGGGATCGATAATCGCGCGTTTTTACCAGGAACAGCCGCCGGCGCTGACGGCGAGTGACCTGCGTACACAGGCGCACGGCATTCTGCGCAACTCAAGCTTCAAGACCCTTGATGCTGGCACCGACGCTGGCTTGATTGAATCCCGCAGCGAGGACGCGCTCCTGCACCAGCAAGCGTTAGTGGGCGATATCCTCATCCGCAATCAGGTCGTCTTCGAACTAAAGGAGCTGTCGCCCTTGCCCAAGGACGGCTTCGAACACCCCGATGATCTTGAAAACCAGTTGAAGCGCAAGAAACTCTCCCTGCCTGCTCATAACACCTATCCCTCCACCTATCCCTCCACCTACCCCGCCGCCGACCATCAACCAGCGAACACCATCAGTGTGTTTGACTATCTGCGGGATCATGGCTTGGACATCCCCAGCAATCACAACGAGCTGGAAAACCTGACCACAGCACTTTCCACACTGCCTCCCTACTCGCCCCCCAATGGCAACCTGGGCGGGGCGCTGGCGTGGCCCGTGCCGCTTGATACGCAAAGCCAGCAGCAGCTCAAGGCAGACATCGGCGCAGGCAAGTTCGGCAACATCAATGTGAGCCCCTTCAAGAATGTCCTGGAATATCTGCTCGACGGCAGGAGGGTCACGGCTGCCGACCTCAACGATCCACGCAAGTTGATCGATACCTTGATCGAAGCCCCTAAAAGCAAGGCCCTGGGAGAGGCGATTCAGGCTGCATTCGAAGCGCGCGAAATCAAGGGCAGCGCCAGCGATTGGTTGCTCGCCGCCATGGGCCTGGAGAAAAACACAGAGAACGGCGATGGACTGACCATTGAAGGCTATCGACTGGTCAGCGCTGAAAACACCAACAAAACCGCCTCAACAGTCGTCAAGGCATTGACCGATCATCTGCTCGCCAGCGACAGGGCTTCGTCCCCCGAAACCGCCGCCATTCAAGCACACCTTTTGCTGACCAGCAGAGCGCCGGAATTCCTGATCAAGGATATTCCGAAGGAGGTAACCATCGGCACTCACGCTTGGGTCAGTTTCGCCACCGCTGTTTCGCGCATCGAAGCAAAAGCGCCAGGCTCGACGGCAGGCATGACCTTTGCGCAAGTCATGCTTGAAACCAGCATCGCACCGATCAGTGAACAAGAGCGCCACATTGAATATGCCGCCCAGAATGACGCGCTCAAGGATTGGGCCATCGCCAACGGGAGAAAACCGCCGCTCACCCCCCTTGTAATGAGCGAAGTGCGCAAAACGTTCAGTGCGATGATCAACGAACTGAGGGAGGCTAGCGAAACATCACTCGGCAACCTGCCAACGACCAAAGAAATAGCACTGGCGCAGTTAAAAAAAGCGCTGCCGGCCATGGACCCCAGACTGTTCGAGAAAAAATGCATCACCATAGACCCTCCCCATAAACGGTTCCCCGGGCCTTACTCGATACTTGACGCCTACATCGATGGCCGACCGCTTTTCTGGACGCCCAACCGGGAGGAGTTCTGGTCGGAAGAAGCACGCAACTTCAAAAATCTTTTCGTATCCAGGGAAAACGAGGAGCGACCAGATTCACGGCCAGCAGCCTGGGTATCCTCATCAAAAGAGTTCGACCTTGACAAGGTGACTCAAACGCTGAAAACCCTGCCACGCCCCAGAGAGCTGTTCGAGCCGCAATACGCTGAGTTCTCAAGCGCCTTGAAGAAAATCAAGTCCGCACAGTTCAAACAGATGATCGCCAAACTTCCGCTGGAAGACCGCGAGAACCTGGCGTTCATCAAACTGCCCGTTCGCAAGCTCATCAGGTATTACCGAGACGATCATCCCCGGGTCGTGGAAGAAGGCGTACTGCTGTTCGACACCGAGCGCAACGGCAAGAAAATGACCTACGCGATTGATCGGATCAAGGGCACCGTGACTCGGCGGCCCGATCAGACTTACGTCGAATACCCACCTAGAAATGGCACTATTCCTCAATTAGGCCAAAGGTACGACACCGTCAAACCTGAGGGTTCGCAACCGCCAGCACTGCCCGACGGGAAAACAGCCGGGCACGGTGCGCCTGACAGTTTCAACAGCGCCAGTACCCAATACATCATCGACACGCTGTTTGCGGACATGAACTTGCCCGAGGTAGAGCGTTACGCCCGAGGGGCGGCAACCTTTGATACCCAAGTCCCCCTGCATAAGACCATTGAAGCAATCGTGGTGGGCCTGATTCCCTTCAAGTCAAGCATCGAGAATTTGATCGCGGGTAATATCAAGGAAGGTGCCGTCGAACTGGCTATTGATATCTTTGGTTTCGTGGTGGGCTTCGGCGGTGCGGTCAAAGGCCTGAGCGCCCTGGCGAGGGGTGCATCGACGCTCGCAAAAGCAGGTCAGGTCGTCAGAATCATCGGCCGAGCAGCACTCGGCGCGTTGAACCCGTTGGACGGGGTTGCCGATCTGGCGCGAGGTGCCCTGCATCTTGGAAAAAAAGCCGTCAACGCAAGCTATAAGGGTATTAACCACCTGCGCAATCACCACCGCAGTGTCGACCTGCTGCAATTGGCCAAAAGGCCCGATATCGCCGAAGGCACCTACAGGTTGGCCGGTAACGGCAATGAAATTCCTGCCCTGGCCAAATTCGACGAAGGCACGCAAAGGTGGTTTGCGTTTGACCCGCGTACGCAACAGGCCTATGGCAAGTCCCTCGAGCAGTTCAGTGTTGGCCCACGGGGGGATTGGACGCGATCGGCAGCAACGACGTGATAACGACCGTCAGCCAACGCCATGGCTTGGCAGCCGCCGGCACATTCAAGGTCGGACAGAAGAGCGTTGAAGGCAACGTTGTGATGTTTCAGGGCAATTGGCATCAATACGACCCGCTGAAAAAACAACCTGTCGGCCCTCCATTGAAAGACTTCACCCCCAGTCGGGTAGCGGCCAGTGGCGAAGTACGGGTCGCGGATGCCGATTTGTTGGGGTATCAAGCCAACTACATCGAACCGCGAGAGCTTTCGAGTAAAGGCCTGCAGGGCAACGTGTATCAAGGCCGCAGTAAAAAGGAATATGTGAAGATCGATGGAGCGCTGTATGAATCCAAAGTCAAGGACGGCCAGCGATTCATCCTCCACCCCACAGGCAAGGGCCCTGACATACCGGTCAAGGATCTCGGCATTTCCGGGTGGGAGCCTCGCTCCAGGTCTGTCGGTCTGCTGGGGGGCGCGAAGGAATTTCATACACCATGGCAATTGGGCGATAACACGTATGTCGTGCCGATGGACGGAATCAAGGTGGTGGAAAACGCTGCCCCGCCTTTCAGGATCAACGTCAAGGGCGTCGACCACGCCGTCGACTTTGACAGTACACACGGCGCCTGGCGAGGTGTCTCTTCAAGCCTGGACGCTCCCTATTTCTGGCGAAATCCTAAAGGAGCGTGGCAGCAAGGCAACATTAATGACTTTCTTCGCGCTAAAAAGGCAGACGCTCATCACTACCAGTTCGTCGATGTTTCGGCGATCCCGAAAGTCCCGAAAGAGGTCACCCCCTTACCCCAGAGCTTGCATTATTTTTGGGCCGGCCAGGACCTCCCCGCCCATTTGGCCGACAACCTGGCTAAAAACAGCCGACGTGCGCCCGGATACACCTCAGTCATCCATGTTGACGCCGATACCCCTGAAATTTTTGAAAAGATAAAAACCACCCTGAAAGACAAAGCCCCCGGCGTGACGGTCACGAACTTTCGTGAGGATGCCCTCTACACACAGTTGAAAAATGACGAAATGTACAATTATTTCCGTCAAGGACAAGGTAAAAACCTGGCGGCCACTTCGGATGTCGCGCGTTATCAAATCATGCACA
The DNA here is from genome assembly GCF_003852295.1 of Pseudomonas sp. R11-23-07. Lineage (NCBI taxonomy): Bacteria > Pseudomonadati > Pseudomonadota > Gammaproteobacteria > Pseudomonadales > Pseudomonadaceae > Pseudomonas > Pseudomonas sp. R11-23-07. The sequence goes on along the minus strand of NZ_CP027761.1, from coordinate 2,779,790 downwards.
AGCATGGTGGGGTTTACCTGGACACCGATGACCTCATCCAGACCAACGTCGATTCCGGCGCGTTGATGGCGGGGGCCAATGATGTCCTGCTCGGTCACCCGGTTGTGCATCGGTCCACCGACTTCAAACCTTTCTATAACAACAGTAACTTTGCCACCCAGCCTGGCAACCCGTTGATGAAAGAAGTCATCACTGAAATGCACAAGCGCTTTGCCGCGAACAAACCCTATTTTGTGAACAACCGCCCGGTGGCCCGGCAGTCTATCAACGGTGGTGCATTTACCTCTGATCTCGACGAATACGGGAAAAAACTATTCGAAACGACGGGCCCTACCCTGCTCAACGACACACTCAAGGCAAAACGACCCGATATGTATGAGCTGGGACTGGAAGGGTTCTCAAAAGATACGAATGTAGTGGACGGAGAACTGGTCTCGTCTGGGCCGGTCGTCAATAACGAAGAGAGAGCCCTGGACTTATATCGAGAACGGGGTATTAAGCCGCCCCTGCTGCTGCGCCTTCATATCAGTAAAATGCGCGAGCATTATTTCCCACTTCGCCATAAATTCAACGTGAAACCAGGGGCCGACCATTCCTGGAAGACTGGCTGATCGCCCCTCGTTCAACCTCTACCCGTCCGGACGGATCAGTCCTGCTCCTCGGTGTTGCCGACGTCCGCCGCTTCATCCAGGTCGTTGAGCGGCACTTCGGCATCGTCCATCAACGAGCCTGGGTCTTCATTTCCAGGATCGTTGAGTTCTTCGTCCAGTTCTTTTGACATGACCATCTCCTCTAACCGCCTTGGGTATCGATATCAGCATCGGTTTCAGGCTTGGGCTCGAGCGGCTCAGGCTTGAAGTCTGGACTGTAGTCGTTTTCCTTGGCCTCTGGGTCGCTTGCCGGCTTTGGGTCTTTGGGGGCATCGGCGCCAGTGCTGGGGGCTGGCTCGGCACCGTCGATCGCTGGGTCGTTGCGGTTACTGGTTTGAGGATCGTTGTTAGTCGTCATGGCACACCTCTTTACAGGCCTGTGGGGCATCTGTACCCCGTAATGCTAAGGCGCCGCGTTACGGGATGAAGTTCAGTCCGATTGCTCAGTGCAATGGGTTGTCGACCTGGATGTAGAAGGCATAGATGCCCAATACCAGCCAGAACCCCATGAATAACCAAGGCGCGCGCATGGAAAACAGCAGCGATTTGCGATAGCCCTTGTGGGTCGACTCCATTTCGGAAAACAACGGCGAGTCATCGTAGGCCATGCCCATCACCGGTTCACTGCGCAGCAGCTCGCTTTGCTTGTAGTGCCAGTGATCGATGATCTCGTAGGCGGCGCGTATGCCCGGCCAGGCGTTGAGTGAGCTGAGGATCCCCAGCGCGGCGAGAATGGCCGGCACCAGCAGGGTGAACAGCTTGCCCCACTCCGGGTTGAGATTGCCCATCCCGGAGACGAAGGCAATGACCAGGAATGACTGGGCGGTAAGGTAGGCGTCGGTGCGGTTGGCCAGGATGCTGGTTTCGTACTGGATCTCGCGACGATAGAAGTCGAGACGGTCCTTGGGCGAACCGAAGATCTTGGCGTTGTGCTCGCTGTGATCGGTCAGCGCCGCTTCCGGGGAGTTGGGCGAAATGATTCTGGGCACGACGAGGGCTCCACAAGGTTTCAAGGCTTATTAGAAGAAGCGCGTCTGGAGGAAGTTCAAGTTTGTCGCGCACCAAATTGAGGCGCCGTGGTGAGGGCCGCCTCGCAGCCAGCGGCGGCAAACGCCCACGCCACGGGATAATCACCGTGCCTCAGCGGTTCCGGCACACGCCTTGCTTAAACCATTCATCTGCCCACATTCAGGAGCATTCGTTACCCCCCGACCCAGAGCCGACCCCATAAGAAAGTAAGGACCAGGCCCGTTGGCACCCTCGACCACGGGCTCATAAAAAATGCGTTTAAAAGCGGCAGTGCCCCCCGCGCTCCCCTCGGCACTGACAAGGTACTGGAATGGCTCGATCTTTCTTTGACGAAATGAATGACGCGCAAGGCGTTTGCCGCGCGCACTACCAGGATTTCTCCCGCTGGCTGGCCAACACGCCGCCGGAACTGCTGGCCCAGCGACGCCGCGAAGCCGATTTGCTGTTCCACCGCGCCGGGATCACCTTCACCCTCTATGGCGACGAACAGGACACCGAGCGCCTGATCCCCTTCGATATCATCCCGCGCAGCATCCCCGCCAGCGAATGGAGCGTGATCGAGCGCGGCTGCATCCAGCGGGTCAACGCGCTGAACATGTTCCTCGCCGACATCTACCACGACCAGCGCATCATCAAGGCCGGAATCATCCCGGCCGACCAGGTGCTGGGCAACGAGGGCTATCAACAGGCAATGGTCGGCCTCGACCTGCACCGGGGCATCTATTCGCATATTTCCGGGGTGGACCTAGTGCGCGACGGCGACGGCACCTACTACGTGCTCGAAGACAACCTGCGCACTCCCAGCGGCGTGAGCTACATGCTCGAAGACCGCAAGATGATGATGCGCCTGTTCCCGGAAGTGTTCGCCAAGCAGCGCATTGCGCCGGTGGACCATTACCCCAACCTGCTGCTCAAGACCCTGAAAAGTTCGAGCCGCCTGGACAACCCCAACGTGGTGGTACTGACGCCGGGCCGCTTCAACAGCGCGTTTTTCGAACACGCCTTCCTCGCCCGGGAGATGGGCGTGGAGCTGGTGGAAGGCGCCGACCTGTTCGTCCACGACCTCAAGGTGTTCATGCGCACCACCGACGGCCCCAAGGCAGTGGACGTGATTTACCGGCGCATTGACGACGCGTTCCTCGACCCCGAGGCGTTCAATCCCGACTCGATGCTCGGCGTGCCCGGCCTGGTCGCGGCGTATTGCGCCGGCAACGTGGTGCTGGCCAACGCCATCGGCACCGGCGTGGCGGATGACAAGTCGATCTACCCCTATGTCCCGGCCATGATCCGCTTCTACCTGGATGAAGAGCCGGTGCTGCAAAACGTGCCGACCTTCCAGTGCCGCAAGCCGGAGGAACTGTCCCATGTGCTGGCCAACCTTGAGCACCTGGTGGTCAAGGAAACCCAGGGCTCCGGCGGCTATGGCATGCTGGTCGGCCCGGCGTCCAGCGCCGCCGAGATCGAGGACTTCCGCCAGCGCATCAAGGCCCGGCCCCACGCCTACATTGCACAGCCGACCCTGAGCCTGTCGACCTGCCCGACTTTTGTCGAAAACGGCATCGCGCCACGGCATATCGACCTGCGCCCCTTCGTGCTGTCGGGCAAGGAAACGCGCCTGGTGCCCGGTGGCCTGACGCGCGTGGCGTTGCGTGAAGGCTCGCTGATCGTCAACTCGTCGCAAGGCGGCGGAACCAAGGACACCTGGGTGGTGGAGGGCTGAGTATGTTGAGTAGAACCGCCGCAGACTTGTACTGGATGTCCCGCTACCTGGAACGCGCCGAGAACCTGGCGCGCATGCTGGAAGTCAGCTATTCGCTGTCGTTGATGCCCCAGGCCGGGCGCAGCGATGGGCTGGACGAACTGGCGATGTCACTGCTCAGCAGCGGCACCCTGGACAGTTACCTGGAGCGCCACACGCAACTGGACGCCGAACGCATGCTGCATTTCTTCGCCCTGGATGAAGAAAACCCGGCGAGCATCTATAACTGCCTGCGCGCCGCCCGGAGCAACGCCCACGCGGTGCGCGGACGCATCACCGCCGACATGTGGGAAAACCTCAACGCCACCTGGCTGGAAATGCGCAGCATCGCCGCCGGCGGCCTGGCGCGACACGGCATCAGCCACTTCTGTGACTGGGTCAAGCAACGCTCGCACCTGTTTCGCGGCGCGACTTCCGGCACCATCATGCGCAATGACGCCTATCGATTCATTCGCCTGGGCACCTTTGTCGAGCGCGCGGATAACACCCTGCGCCTGCTGGATGCGCGTTATGAGATGTTTGGTGAAGAGTCCGAGGAAGTCAGCGACCTGTCGGCACGCGGTTATTACCAGTGGAGCGCCCTGCTGCGCGCGTTATCGTCGTTCGAAGCGTATACCGAGTTGTACCCGAACGCCTTGAATGCACGCTCGGTGTCGGAGTTGCTGCTGCTGCGCAGTGATGTGCCGCGCTCGCTGCATGCGTGCATCGAGGAACTGAGCCATATCCTTGCCGACCTGCCCGGCAGCTACGGGCGCACGGCGCAGCGCCTGGCGGCGGAGTTCGAGGCGCGTCTGAGGTACACGGGCATCGATGAAATCCTGGAAGACGGGCTGCACACACGGCTGACGGACTTTATCGACAGCGTGCGCGAGTTGGCGCGATCGATACAAAGCTCCTATCTGGAAGTGGTCTAAGCGCACCCCAGATCAAAACTGTGGGAGGGGGCTTGCTCCCGATGGCGGTCTATCAGCCAGCTTATGTGTAGCTGACCCACCGCTATCGGGGGCAAGCCCCCTCCCACATGGACCGCAGTCCACCTGTCAGCTATCAATCGACCACCATTTGGGCAACAACTGCCGCACCCGCGCCTCGCCAAAGCGGTCATCGATCAACATCACCACCCCGCGGTCGTGCTGGCTGCGGATCACCCTCCCCGCCGCCTGCACGACTTTCTGGATACCGGGGTACAAATAGGTGTAGTCATACCCCGCGCCGAAGATCGCGCCCATGCGAATCTTCATCTGTTCATTCACCGGGTTGAGCTGCGGCAAGCCCAAGGTGGCGATAAACGCCCCGATCAGGCGCGCACCGGGCAAATCAATGCCTTCGCCAAACGCGCCGCCCAGCACCGCAAAGCCGATGCCCTGGCTGTGCTGGGTGAACTGGTCCAGAAAAGCCTGGCGCTGCGCCTCGGCCATGCCCCGCGACTGCAACCACAGCGCAATCTGCGGATGACGCTCGGCCATCAGCTGCGCCACCTGTTGCAGGTAATCGAAGCTTGAGAAAAACGCCAGGTAGTTGCCGGGTTGCTCGGCAAATTGCCGGGCGATCAAGGCCACAATGGGTTCCAGCGACGCCTGGCGATGCACAAAGCGTGTGGAAATACGCTCGACGATGCTCACCCGCAATTGCTCGGCCTGGAACGGCGATTCGACGTCGATCCAGGCGGTGTCCGTCGGCAACCCGAGCAGGTCGGCGTAATAGTGGCGCGGGCTAAGGGTTGCGGAAAACAGCACGCTGCTGCGCGAGGCGGTCAACCGGGGCCGGATGAATTCGGCCGGCACCACGTTGCGCAGGCACAGGGTCGAGCTGCTGCGCTTGCCGCTGAACGAGCGCTTGCTGATGTCGAAGATGAAGTGCTCATTGAACAGCTCGGCCACCTTGGCAAATTGCAGCGCTTCGAAGTAGAAGGCTTGCAGGTCGCCATTGAGCGCTTCGGGGTGCTCGTTAAAGTAATCGCCCATGGCGCTGGCGCACAGGCTCAGGGCCTGGAGCAGCTTGTCGGGTTTGGCCGCGTAGGCCTGATACGGCGCGAGCTGGTCCTTGTGCAAGGCGTTCCACTCACGGTTCAGGCGCTGCAAGGGCTTTTTCAGCACCTCGGGCGCACTCTCGCGTAGGGTCTTGAGGCTGTACTGATCGAGGCTGGCGCTGTACATCGAACGCGCGCGCTCGACCAGGTTATGGGCTTCGTCCACCAGCACTGCGACGCGCCATTGGTTGAGCTGGGCCAAGCCAAAGAGCATCGCGCCAAAATCGAAATAGTAGTTGTAGTCGGCGACCACGACGTCGGTCCAGCGCGCCATTTCCTGGCTCAGGTAATACGGGCACACGTCGTGGGCCAGCGCCACCTCGCGCAGATTACGTTGATCAAGCAGTCGAATCCCGGACGCCGCCTGGCGCGCGGCGGGCAAACGGTCGTAAAAGCCCTTGGCCAGCGGGCACGAATCGCCGTGGCAGGCTTTATCCGGGTGCTCGCACGCCTTGTCCCGCGCTACCAGTTCCAGCACCCGCAAAGGCAAGTCGGGGCTGCTGTCGTACAGCACTTGGGCGGCATCCAACGCCAACTTGCGACCGGGGGTTTTGGCGGTGAGGAAAAACACCGTGTCCAATTGCTGCGGTGCCAGGGCCTTGAGCATCGGAAACAGCGTGCCGACGGTCTTGCCGATGCCGGTAGGCGCCTGGGCCATCAGGCAGCGGCCGGTACTCACCGCCTTGTACACCGATTCGGCCAGCGCGCGTTGGCCACTGCGAAACTCGGCATGGGGAAACGCCAGGCTCTGCGCGGCGCTATTGCGCGCTTCACGGTGCTGCATCTGTTGGTGGGCCCAGTGCAGGAACAGCGCGCATTGCTGGTTGAAGAAGTGTTCGAGGTCGGGCGCGGCAAAGCGTTGCTTGAGCAGGGTTTCGCCCTCGCCGACGATATCGAAGTACACCAGCGCCAGTTCGATGTCATCGAGGCCGAGCTTCTGGCACATCAACCAGCCGTAGACCTTGACCTGGGCCCAATGCAGTTGCCGATGGTTGGCCGGCTGGGCCTGGAGGTCACCGCGATAGGTTTTTACTTCTTCGAGGCGATTGCTGTCCGGGTCATAGCCGTCCGCCCTGCCGCGTACCTTGAGTTGCTGATACTCGCCTTCCAGCGCCACTTCATTCTGATAGTGGGCGCTGCGCCGCAATGCCACCGTGCGATGGCCGACGATGCCTTCCTGGGCGCTGGGCGACGGAGTAAAGCGCAGGTCCAGGTCGCCGACCTTGGCCGTGAACTCGCACAATGCCCGCACCGCGACGCTATAACTCAAGCGGACTCTGCCCAGCGCACGTAACAGACCGTGACCGGCATCTGGTATTCGCCGCAGAATTCCAGCCAGCGCAGCTGGTTGTCCTGCAGGCGGTCGCCAGGGCCCTTGACCTCGATCATGCGGTAGGTTTTTTGCGCCGGCCAGAACTGGATCAAGTCGGGCATCCCGGTGCGGTTGGCGCGAATGTCCAGCAGCAGCCGCTCGAACCAGTAGCGCAGATGTTCGGCAGGCAGGCACGTCAGGGCTTGTTCCAGCAGCTCTTCGCTGAGCAGGTTCCAGAACACAAAGGGCGATTGAATTCCCCATTTGTCCACGTAGCGTTGGCGGATGGTGGTTTTGTAGCGCTCGTCGCGCAGTTGCTCGAAACACGCGCTGAACAAGGCGGCGCGGCGTTGTTGGAAGTCTTCGCTGTGCAGGTCGGCCGGCCCGCGCTGGAACGGGTGGAAAAACGCCCCCGGCAGCGGCGCGAAAATCACATCCCAGCACAGCAGGCCGAACAGCGAATTGATCAGGCCATTTTCCACATAATGCACCGGCGCGTCCGGCTCGCTCAGATGGGCCTGCACGCAATATTCCACCGACATCAGCGGCTCGGGGATTGCCAAGGCGAGGTCCAGCCGCGTGAGGGCCCGCGGCTTGGCCTTCGCCACCTTCGGCTCACCCAGCTTGCGCCGCAGGCGCGGTACTACGCGCAGCAGGTGTTGCTGCTCGGCGGCGCTTTCCGGTGCCTGTTGCGCGGCGACGGCCAACGCCAGGGCGGGCGCATAAGCCTCCTGGCGCTCCAATACGCGGATCAATCGCGCGCGCGCGCCGGGATAGCTGCAGCCGCGATAGATCTGCTCGGCCAAGCCCAGTTCAGCGCTGCGTTCACAGCATTGGCCGATCTGGAACAGCAACTTGGCGCGGCGTTTTTCCAGCCAGGGGTTGTCGGTGTGCAAGCTGGCGATGTGGGCCAACACCGTTTCCAGCGCCTCACCCGCCTCAAACGCTTGCTGGCACTGGTGCAGGAACACACAGCCCTCCACGTCGGCGCGGCTGCGCAACCCACGAGACTCGGCGCAGAACGGCACCTTCTCATAGGTGTAAATGCCCAGGTCCGCCAGCACGAACTCCGACCAGTCCTGATAGAGATTGCCGAAAAACATCAGGCGCAGGCGGTCGCACAGCTCCATTACGGTGAGGCTGTAGAGCACGTCCTGCAGCTCGGGGCACCAACGGGCAAAGCTGCGGCGTTCATTGAATTGCACGGCCAATGGCGCCAGCCAGTCGGATTTCCTGGCGTTGGGCTGGTCGATCCAGGGCTTGAAGGCCATGAGCAGTTCGCCTTTTTGCAGCAAGCCGAACAGCTCATCAAAGCCCAACAGGCATTGATCATCGACCCAACCGCTCGCCAGCAGTGGCTGCATGGCCGCATGGGGGCAGCCGATTTCCAGGTAATCGAGCTTTGCTCCACGAAAATGCACACCCTTGCGCATGACCATGCGTACCAATAACGCCTGGGACGCTTGCGGCAACCTGTCGAATTGCTGAATGAACTGCAATTCGTCCGGGTCGAGCAAATCGGCGTAGCGCTGCTGCAACCCAATCAGCACTTGGCGGAAGTTGTGCAGGTAATACAAGGGGTCTTCGAGGGGGTGGGCCATGGCGCAGAGCAATCAACTACTGGTTATGCATACAGAGTGCCGTTGCAAACGCATTGTTGCAATCGGTAATAGATAAATGGCGCCTGCAACTTTTTGCAAAAAAGCGATCAGATGTGGGAGCTGATCGCGTAACATTTATGCCCCGCAGCCAGACGCTGCGGGGCTTTTCAAGGTAAAGGTAAGGGTAATGAACATGAAGAATTTGGGTCTGCCGCTGGTTGCACTCACTTTTCTGGTATTGGCCGGTTGCTCAACGCAAACCGTGGTGACGTTGCAAAACGGCACACAGTATTTGACCAAGGACACACCCAACGCCAAAACCGCCGACGGCTTCTATGAGTTCACCGATATCGCCGGCAAGCGCATCCGTATCAAGGCCGCTGATGTGGCGACTGTTCGCGAGGAAAAATAATCCTGCCGTCAACACCGATCAAAATGTGGGAGGGGCGGTGCGACGATTCGACTTGCTCCCGATGACGGTATGACAGTCGACACATGAAGTGACTGGACCACCGCTATCGGGAGCAAGCCCCCTCCCACAGTTTTGACCGCATTCCAATAGTTAGCCGATCACAATCCCCTCCCCCGACAAACTGCTCACACCCACCAGTGTCACCGAGTCGGCGCCGAAGCTGATCACGGTATCGCCGCCCACCACCTTGGCGTGGTCACGATAATCCGTGCTGCCCTGCACGTCCGTGAACACCAGCTTGTCCGTCGCCTGATAGCCGATCACCCGGTCATTGCCAAACTGCCCGCTGAACAGAAAGGTGTTATGCCCGCTGCTGTCGCCAATCGTGTCGTTACCTTTGCCAGCCTCGATAAAGTCCGCGCCCTTGTCGCCCTGGATCAGGTCGTTGCCGTGGCTGCCGATAATGAAGGTATTGCCCTGGTGCGCTTCGGCATTACGGTTGAGGTCTTGCACCCAGGTGGTGGCCCGCGCCGGGTCGGACAGGTTGGCAACGATCACCGTGGAGTCGCGGGTCATCTGCTCGTAGAAGCCAGAGTCGAGGATGCGCGTCATGCCGTCGCCATAGCCGGTGGGCAGGTGCGACACCCAGGTTGGCAGGTTGAGGATGGAAAACGGCAGCGCGTTCCATAGCGTCGACGCGTAGTGGTCGTTGAAGCTGACGATATTATCGGTACTGGACGCGTGGGGCTTGTCGTGCACGCCAAACGACGACAGGTTGGAGGAGTAGCCATCCAGCGCACGGAATACCGGGTCATTTTCGTAGCCCACGTTCAGCACCTTGTCACCGGCACTCTGGGTCGGCGAGGCATAAGCCACGTAGTTGGAATCCTTGTAAAAGCTCGACCATTTGCTGTCGCTCAAGTCGGCCATGCTGTTGACCGCAAGCCCACCGAGGCTGTGGCCGCTGACCACCACGTCGTGGCCGCTCAGGCCGTGGGCACCGGCATACTCGGCGACGTTCTTGAGCAGGCCGCCGAAGGCTTCGCCGGCGTAGTTTTTCGCATAATCCTTGGGGCCGAGGGCAGCAAGCAGGTCGCTGACCAGGTCGCCGATGGAATCGGTGATCAAGTTTTCACGCGGCCCGGACGTACCGCGAAAACCGATACCGATCTCCAGCAACGTGCCCGCGTCATCGTACTTGCCCAGCACCTCGACCTGTGCGGTGGTGTAGCCGGGCTTCTCGCCGAAAAAGGTACCCCGCGCATCGACCTTGCCGGTGTAGCCGAGGGTGCTGGCGCTGATGGGCGTCCAGCCGGCCTGTTGCACCGCCTCTAACGCGGCTTTTTCCGAATCGGGGTTCCAGGGCACGCCGGGAATCACCCCCTGGGAATCGGTGCTGCCCAGCAAGGCCCCGACCAGCGTGGCCGGCAGGCCCAAGCCCAGGCCATTGTGCTGATACCCCACGGCGAAGCCGTTATCCAGGTTGTGGTAGGAATACAACGTGATCGCCATCGCATCGGCGAACAACGCTTTGGAGCCCTCGGTCCCGAGGTTTTTATAGTCAAAGATACCCATGGCACTGCCTCTCTGTTGTTGGATTTGTAGAGAAAGCCAAAAAACCTGTTATCCGTTACCGACTGTAGGAGCGAGGCGGGCGGCTAGCCCTTGCTCGCGAAAAACTAAAAGGCGCCGCGTTTTTTCAGGTAGAGCGCGTCATCGTTGACGATCTTCGCGAGCAAGCTCGCTCCTACAGTGGTTTTTAAAGCCTTAGAACGCCCAGTCCAGGCTCAGACCGACGCCGTGCACCTTCTCCTTGCTGGCCAGCAAACCGTTGTAATCGAAGTTCACCCGCGCATCCTTGCTCAACGCCAGGCTCACCCGCGCACCGACCAGCGCGGCATCACGCACCATTGGCGCGCTTTCCACCGCGAACGAAGGGCCACCCGACGCGAACGCCAGGTGCTGTTCGGAGTCGGTGCTGCTCAGGTTGTGCTGCCAGCCCAGGGTGCCGGACACTTCCAGTTGCTGGTGATCGTTGACGTTGAAGGTTTTCAGGGCGCGTACACCCAGGGTGCTCAGCACCAGGTCGCGGCTGTCGTCGCCGCTTTTCAGCGCGGCGGCATCGCCCTTCTCGGTGAACCCATCGGTGTCCAGGTGCACGTAGGCCAGGTTGGCGAACGGCTCCAAGGCCAGTGGTTGCAGGTTGACGCGGTACGCCGCCTCGGTGAACACCTGGGTGCTGTGGGCATCGACCTTGGCTTTTTGCTTGCCGCTGACGTCACCGTATTGCAGGTCGCGCTTCACATCGGCACGGTGCCAGCTGTAGGTGGCGCCGCCGCTCAGGCGCCAGGCGCCGATTTCATGCCCGGCATACGCGCCGAAGTGGTAGCTGTCGACCGACGCGCGGCTATGGGTATCGCTGCCCATGTTCAACGAGGTATCGCTGTAGCCCGCCACCAGGCCGATGCGTGTCGCGTCGTCGAGGGCACCGTCGACACCGGCCAGCATGCCGCCGATCGAGGTGGTGTAGCCCGCTGTGTCGTTGCGGCTGTCGGTCTTGCCCCATGCACCCAGCGCCTTGACCCACACGTTGCCACGGCTGTCGATGGCCTGGCTGGTGGCGCCCATTTCACCATTGCGCAGCCGTTCACCGACCGCTTCGCGTACGTAGCGGCTGTCATTGACCAACGCCGTTTCCAACGCCGGGTAGACTTCGCCGCTCAGTTGCTGGAACGCGCCTTGGGCCGAGGCCGCCGTCGGTGCCAGCAGCAAGCTTTCATACACCCCATTGCCCGCGCCCAATTGCTCGGCGGCGGCGGCGACGGCGCGTTGGTTCGGTGTGGCGGCCACACTGGCGAAGCTGTTGGTGCGTGCCACGTCCAGCTGCACACCATTGGCCGCGTAGTTCAAGGTGCCGCCGATGAACAGGTAGTCCGGCAGTACCGCACCAAAGCTGCCGGTGACGCCACCTGCGGCTTGCAGGATGCTGTACTGGCGGCCGATCAGGCTTTGCGCCTGGGTCGCGCTCAACAGGGTCGGACTGTTTTCCAGGGCCAGGGTCACGGTGCCGCCGTTCAGCGTGGCGGTGCCGCCGGCAACGATACGGTCGCTGCTGGTGGGCGATAATTCCACCGCGTAAGTCGAGCCCGGCTCGAAGGTGACATTGCCCGCCACGTTCAGCGTGCCGATGGAGTTGCCCGGCGCCACGGTGCCGCCGCTGTTTGCGCTCAGCGAACCGATGCGCCCGGAGCCACCGACGATGCCGCTCTGGCTGACGGTCACGTCGGAGGTAACCGAGCCGTTGATCGCCAACAAGCCTTGGTTGACCAGGGTCGGGCCGCTGTAGGTGTTGGCGCCGGTCAGCACCAGGGTGCCAATGCCCTGCTTGGTCAGGCCGCCATGCCCGGCGATGTCGTTGCTCCACACATCCAGCCCGCAATGCACGTCGTTGCACACGCGCTGGGTCGGTTTGCCGGCATCCACCACCGCGCCGACGCCCGGCAAGTCCGCGACGAACTGGCCAGTGCCATAGGCGCCGTCGATGCGAAACTCAGCCGGAATGTCCTCGGCGGTAATGAACATCCCCGGGCCATTGACTGCCTTGCCCAGGTTGATCATGCCCCAGCCGTACAGCGAATCGATGCCCGGCGCGCCGAGGTCGGTGGCGGTGGTCTTGAGCAGCGTGGAGATCTGGTCGCCACTCATGTAGGGGAAGCGCTCCATCAGCACCGCCGCACTGCCGGCCACGTGGGGCGCGGCCATGGAGGTGCCGTTGAAGTTGGCGTAGTCGGTGGTCAGGTTGTCCAGGGTGGTGCCATTGATGATCGAACTGAAAATCTTGGTGCCCGGTGCCGACACACAGAAACTCGCCGCATAGCCGCAGCGCGAAGAGAAGGTGCTGATCACGTACGGGTTGGCACTGCTGGTGTCCGGGTTCTGCTGCAGGGCCGCCACCGACAGCCAGTTCGGCGCAATTTCCGGCACGAAATACGCCAGGCCGGAAATCGCATCCGGGTTGTTGCGGTTGTAATCGTTACCAGCGGCAAAGATGGTCAGCACACCGCTGCGCGCGGCGTCGATCGCACCTTGATAGGCACCACCGGCAATCGTGCCGAGAATCGGCCGAATGGTGTTGAATTGCGCCTGGGCTTCATTGACCGTGAAGTTCGGAAAGGCGGGATCGCGGCCGCCCTTGGCGTACTGATCACCGATGCCGATGCCCCAACTGTTGTTGATGATCCGCGCGCCACTGGCCACCAGTGCATCCCAACCGGCTTTGTACACCGCACCATCGTTGCCCAGTATGATCCCGTCTTCCGGGCCTGGGTCACCGTTTTCGGCGCTGATGATCTGCGCGTTGAACGCCACGCCGTGCATCGGCCCGCCGTCGCGGTTACCGGCGGCAATCCCGCCGACGTGAGTACCGTGGTTGCCCAGCTTGCCGTTGGAGCCCAGGGACGGCGTGCCGTCATAGCGAAACGCATCACCGGCCTTCACCGGGATATACGGGTCGGTGTATTGGCGGATGCCCTCGGTGACGATCGTCACCACTTTGTTGGGGCTGGCGAATTCCGGGTGCTGGGCGTACACCGGCTGGTCGAAGATGCCCAGCTTGACGCCCTTGCCGGTGTAGCCCGCCGCATACGCGGTGTCGGCATGTACCGCGCCCAGGCCCCAATCGGCCTTGAACTCATTGCTGCGCCAACTGGCGGCGTCGCCCAGCTTGCCGGTTTCCACATAGGGTGCGGCCTGGGCGGTCCCCAGGCTTGCCAGGCAACACAACAACGCGCCGTATGGCACGCTGCTCAAGCCCTTGAGCGGATAGCCCGGGCTTGTGGGGATGGCGGTAGTTAACCCTGACTTGCGTTTTTTCACGGTGACCTTCCTTAGTTTTCTTATTGCCAGTATGTGAACCACTTCCCATGTGGGAGGGGGCTTGCTCCCGATGGCGATGTATCAGTCGGCACAACGGGCGTCTGACACGCCGCCATCGGGAGCAAGCCCCCTCCCACAGTTGAACTGCGGTGTTTCCCCTAGAACTGCCAGTTCAGGCTCAGCCCCACGCCCTGGGTTTTCTCGCGTCCACCCAATTGGCCGTTGTAATCCAGGTTGACCCGCGTCGACGGGCTCAGCGCCAGGCTCGCCTGCACGCCCACCAGAGCCGCATCGCGCAGCAACGGCGCGCTGCGCACGGCGAATGAAGGGCCACCTGCGACAAACGCCAGGTGTTCTTCGGATTCGACGGCGGTGAGGCTGTGTTGCCAGCCCAGGGAGCCCGATAGATCAAGCTGCTGGTGGTCGTTCAACGCCAGGGTTTTCAACGCCCGCAGGCCCAGGGTGCCGAGCACTGCATCACGGCGATCACTGCCACGTTCCAGGGCCGCTGCGGCGCCTTTTTCGTGGAACGACTCACTGTCCAGGTGCACGTAGGCCAGGTTGGCAAACGGCTCCAGTGCCAGCGGTTCCAGGTGAATGCGGTAGGCGGCTTCGGTGAACAGCTGCGCGGTGCGCGCATCCAGCTTGGTTTTCTGCTTGCCGCTGACCTCGCCGTATTGCAGGTCACGCTTCACATCGCCGCGATGCCAGCTGTAGGCACCGCCGACGCTCACCCGCCAGGCGCCCAGCTCGCGCCCGGCATAGGCGCCGAAGTGGTAGCTGTCGATGGACGCCGATGAATGCGTGCCGCTGCCCAGGCTCAAGGAGCTGTCGCTGTAGCCAGCGACCACGCCGATGCGGGTCTGTTCGTCGAGTGCGCCGTCGATCCCGGCCAGCAAGCCGCCGATGGAGGTGGTGGCGCCCGCCGTTTCACTGCGAGTGTCCGACTTGCCCCAGGCGCCCAGGGCCTTGAGCCACAGGTTGCTTTCACCGGCCACCGGCACATGGCGTAAGCGTTCACCCACCGCGTCGCGCAGTTGGCGGCTGTCGTTGATCAACATCGCGCCCACGGCCGGGTAGATTTCACCGGACAGTTGCTGCAAGCCCTGTTGCGCCGTGGCAACCGAGTCCGACTGCAGCAGGCTTTCATACACCGGGTTGCCGGCGCCCAATTGCTCGGCGGCCGTGGCGACGGCGCGCTGGTTACGGGTGGCGCCGACGCTGGCAAAGCTGGCGTCATTGCGCCCGACCGCCAGTTGCACGCCGTTGGCGGCATAGTCGAGGGTGCCGCCGAGGAACAGGTAGTTCGGCAGCACTTGGCCGAACTGGCCCTGGATACCGCCGGCCGCTTCAAGGATCGAGTATTGGCGACCGATCAGGCTCTGGGCCTGGCTCTGGCTCAATAAGGTCGGGCTGTTTTCCAGGGCCAGGGTCACTGTGCCGCCGCCGAGCACGGCCTTGCCGCCGGCGACAATGCGGTCGCTGCTGGTCGGGGTCAGTTCGACCGCATAGGTAGAACCTGCGCCCAGGTTCACATCCCCCGCCACCTGCAACGTGCCCACTGAATTGCCCGGCGCGACACGCCCGCCGTTGTTGACCGACAGCGCGCCGATACGCCCGGAACCGCCCAAGGTGGCGCTGTTATTGACGGTGACGGCCGAGGTCAACGAGCCGTTCACGGCCAGCAGGCCGCCGTTGACGGTGGTCGCGCCGCGATAGGTGCTGTCGCCGCTGAGCACCAGGCTACCCGCGCCGGATTTGATCAGGCTGCCTTCGTACACGCGATTCGCTGCAGCTTGATCGCGCGCGTTGCCTACGGCGTAGTCGGTCTGGTCCTGCTGGCTGGCCGTGGCGCCCACGCCGTTCTGCCAACCCTTATCGAGCAGGGTCTGCTGCCAGGCGCTGTGCTCGGCGCGGTCTTCTGCCTGACGCTGGAGCAATGCCTGGTCAGAAATACCATTGCTCCACACATCGCCCTGCCCGGCTGCGAGGTTCACGTCCATCGCACCGAGCAACTGCCCTGGGCCGTGCATCGCCCGGCCCAGGTCCGGTACGCCCCAGCCGACGATGGCGTTGGGCGCCTGGGTGATCGAACCGTCGAGCTGGGTGGCGGTGGTCAACAGCACCTGCAGCGCCTGCTCGTTGGTCATGTAGGGATAGCGTTCCATCACCAGCGCCAACGCGCCCGTGGCATGGGGCGCCGACATCGAGGTGCCGGACTTCACGCCATAACCGCCGTCCGGGATGGTGCTGTTGATCAGCGCGCCGGGCGTGGAAATGCACCAGTACTTGGCGATGCCGCACTTGTTGTACTTCTGGTTGTTGGCCCTATCCAGCCCTGACACCGCCAGCCAGTGGCCTTCCAGTTCCGGCTGAAAGTAGGGCAACGCCGAGCGCACGCTGGCGTTCGCGTAACCGCTGTTGCCGGCGCTGAACACGTTGATCACGCCGGCCTTGGCCACATCCGCCGCCGCATCCAGCCAGGTGCCGCGGTTGTAGTGCTGGGCGTAGGCCGCGTGCAGGTCGCCCAGGGTCTGGTAGCTGACGTCCTTGGGCTGGCTGCCCCAGCTGTTGTTGATGGCGCGCACGCCGGAATCCACCAGGGCGGTGTACACCGCCTTGAAATACTTGGGGTCCGGGGTGGGGCCAAACAGGAAGCTGTCGTTGGCGTTGGTGTTGCCGACATACACCTGCGCGTTATACGCCACGCCGTGCATGCCCACGCCGTCGCGGGCCGCGCCCATGGTGCCGGTGACGTGGGTGCCGTGGGAGTCGTTGTTCGGGTTGAGCGCGCCGGTGGTGCTGAAGGCGCTGCCATCGACGTAGGTGCCGCTGGCGGTGACCGGGTGGAAACGGTCTTTGGCCGCTTCGGGGTGATTGGTATCGAAACCCGAGTCCAGCGCACCGATTTTCACGCCATTGCCGCTGATCCCGGCGGCATAGGCTTCATCCGCCTTCATGCGCCCAAGGCCCCAGTCGCTCTGGTACTCGGCGGAACGCCAGCTGGCGGGATCACCCGGCTGGCCGGTTTCGGCGTATTGCGCCTGTGCCGCAACGGACAACAGCAGCAATGAGCCTGCGGTGAAAGGTTTGAAACGTGGTGAATCCGTGATCATCCGTACACTCCTGTTTATTGTTATTCACACGCCTACAGTTTTCTCTCCGGGCCGAAGGCTTCATCCACCTTGGCCAGGTCGGTGTCACGCAAGTTGCCCGCGTAGTAGTGCAATTTGGTCCAGGCCATCAGGTAGTCGTACCGCGCCTGGGCGAGGTCGCGGCGGGTGCTGTAGAGCTGCTGCTCGGCATTCAATGCGTCGAGGTTGACCCGCTCGCCGCCGAGGATGCTGTGCTTGGTCGACACCACCAGTGCCTCGGCGGAGGTCAGGGCTTTTTGATAGGCGCGCAGCTTGCTCACCCCCGACAGGCACGCGCTGAACTGGCGACGCAGTTCGATCAGGGTTTCGCGGGTCTTGCCTTCCAGTTCGTACTCGGCCTGTTCCATGGCGCGGCTGGCCTGGCGCGTGGACGCCGAGATGCCGCGGCCGGCATACAGCGGCACGCTGACTTCGACGCCGATGGTGTTGGTGTCGTAGCGCTGGTTGTAAGTGTTGCCGCTGTCGGACTCCTGCTTGCGCGAACTGGCGTACGCAGTGACCTTGGGCAAATGCCCGGCGCGGTTGCGCTCCACTTCATAGCGCGCCACTTCCAGGGCCTGGCGCTGGGAGGCGAGTGTCGGGTTGTTGCTGATTGCCAATTCATGCCAGGTGTCGTAGTTGGCTGGGGTCAGGGTGAAAGCGGCAAAGCCCTGGTTCAGCGGTGCCAGGTCGTTGATGTTGACGCTTTGCACGCCAATCAACGCGCCCAACTCGCGCAGGGACGCATCCTGCTCATCCAGGGCCTGGATCTCTTCGGCGGTGGCCAGCTCATAACGCGATTCCGCTTCGAGAATATCGGTGCGGGTGCCCTCGCCTTGCTGGAACAGGTGCTGGTTCTGTTGGAACTGTTGCTCGAAGGCTTTCTTCTTGGCACGGGCGATGTCGATCTGGTCCTGGGCGAACAGCGCCTGGGTGTAGTAGCTCAACACCCGCACCAGCAACGCCTGGCTCTTGTCGCGGAAGCTTTCATCGGCAAACAGCGCCTGGGCCACGCCCTTGCGGTAGTTGGCATAGGCTTCGTAGTCGAACAGCGGCTGTTGCAGGCTGAAGGTGGAACCGTAGCTGTTGTAGTTGCGGTCGTCGCGATAGCTGCCACCACGGCCATCGGGCAAGTGCGCCTCGGAGTTGTTGCGGCCCTTGTTGTAGTTGTACGACAGCCGGGGCAACAAGCCGGCGCGCCCGATGGTGCGGTTTTCCAGGCCGGCGTCGCGCTCCTTGATCGCGCCGAGGAACACCGGGTCATTGCGCAGGGCTTGCTCGTACACATCGAACGGGCCCATGGCGGCGTGCGCGCTGGCACAGCTGAACAGCAAGGCGATGAACACAGGTTTCATGCTCATTCCTCGGTCAACGCGGAGCCGGCGCGGTCGAGCAGCGGCTTGAACAGGTAATTGAGCAACGAGCGCTCGCCGGTGCGCACGAACATCTCGGCGGGCATGCCCGGCTTGATCACCAGGCCGTGGAGTTTTTCCAGCGCTGCCTCGCTGACCGTGGTGCGCAACACGTAATAGGGGGCGCCGGTCTTTTCATCGAGCATCTGGTCGGCGGAAATCAGGCTCACCTCCCCCGGCACGCGCGGGGTGCGGCTCTGGTTGAAGGCGGTGAAGAGGATGTCCACCGGCAGGTGCGTGCCGACCTTGTCCACCAGGTGCACCGGCAAGTGCCCTTCCACTTCCAGGCGCGTGCCTTGGGGCACGATCTCCAGCAGAGTTTCACCGGCCCGCACCACGGCGCCTTCGGTGTGGACGCTGAGGTTGACCACGATGCCGTCGGCCGGCGCGTTGATTTCGCTGTGCTGCAGGTCGAACCCGGCGGAGGTCAGTTGCTGCTCCAGAGTCAGGCTGCGCAGTTGCGCATCGGCCAGTTGGCTGCGCACTTCCTTCTGATATTCCTCGGTGTGCTGCTGCAATTTGAGGCGCGATTCGACAATGCCCTGCTCGACGCAGCCGGTCTCGCCGGCGTTTTGCGCCAGGTCCTGCTGCACCTGGGACAACTGGCGCTGGTAGTCCATCAGCCGATTGCGCGGGATGTAGCCGTTATCGGCCAGGGGTTGCAGGTTGCTCAATTGCTCACGCAGGGATTGCGCCTGGGCTGCCAGGTCACTGCGGGCGCGGCGCATGCCGCCCAATTGCGAGGTGGCACCGTCGATGCTTGCACGGATGCCGGCCTGCTCACGGGCAAAGGCTTCGCGCCGACTGCTGAACAGTTGGCGTTGGCCTTCGAGCACCAGCGCCAGGGCCGGGTCGGGGTTGGCGCTCAGTTCGGCCGGAAAGCGCACGCCTGGCAGGTTGTCACGTTCGCTCTGCCAGCGCGCGGCGCTGGCCCAGGCCATGCGGTACTGGGCTTGCAGCGACTGCACGTCGGCCTGGTGCTGGGTCTGGTCGAGGCGAAACAGCGGCTGGCCCTGCTTCACCACCTCGCCTTCGCGCACCAGAATCCGGCTGACCACGCCGGGGCTGAGGGTTTGCACGGCCTTGCGCTTGCCCGACACCACCACCGTGCCCTGCACCGGGATGCCTTGATCCAGCGGCGCCAGGCTGGCCCAGAGGAAAAAACCGCCGGCGCCGACCACGGTCAGCAGCCAGCCCATGCGGACGAAGAAACGTGCGTCGTGTTGTTCGTAAATCATGCAAGTATCCTTACTGCTTGACGCAAAACATGTAGGAGCGAGCTTGCTCGCGAAAAACCCAAATGCACCGTGTGTATCCAATCGGAGCGCGTCATCGTTGACGACTTTCGCGAGCAAGCTCGCTCCTACCGCCGGTTTTTTCCTTCGGTGCCTCTTGCTGCCCGGACAACGCGCGCAGCACTTCCTGACTGGGTCCGAAGGCCTGCAATTGACCTTCGTTGAGGATCAGCAACTTGTCGGCCTGGGCCAATGCGGAGGAACGGTGCGTCACCAGCACCACGCTGCTGCCCTGAGCCTTCATCTGCACGATGGCGCTGGCCAGCGCGGCTTCGCCGACGGTGTCGAGGTTTGAGTTGGGCTCATCCAGCACGATCAGCCGCGGGCCGCCATACAGTGCGCGGGCCAGGGCCACGCGTTGCTTCTGCCCGCCGGACAGGCCGCCGCCGTTGTCGCCCAGCAGGGTGTCGTAGCCCTGGGGCAGGCGCAGGATCAACTCGTGCACCCCGGCCTGTTGCGCCGCCTTGACCACAAGCTGCGGGTCGGCCTGGCGAAAGCGCGCGATGTTGTCGGCGATGCTGCCGCTGAACAGTTCGATGTCCTGGGGCAAGTAGCCGATATGCGGGCCGAGATCGTCGCGGTCCCAGCGGTGAATATCCGCGCCGTCCAGGCGCACGGTGCCGGTCAGCGTCGGCCACACGCCTACCAGTACGCGGGCCAGGGTGGATTTACCGGACCCCGAGGCGCCGAGCACGCCCAGCACTTCACCGGCGCCGAGGTTGAAGTTGACGTGGTGCAGGGTCGCCAGGCGCCGACCCGGCGGGCCGGCGCTGACCTGTTCGAAGCTCACCTGGCCCTTTGGCGCCGGCAAGGCCATCTGCTCGGCCTGCGGCGGGAATTCACGCAGCAGCTCATCGAGGCGCTGGTAGGCCAGCTTGGCCGAGCTCCACTGCTTCCACACCGCGATCAACTGGTCGATGGGGCTGAGTACCCGGCCCATCAGGATGGAACCGGCGATCATCATCCCGGCGGTCATATCGCCTTTGATCACCAGCAGCGCACCGAGGCCCAACACCAAGGATTGCAGGCAAAGGCGCAGGGATTTGCTCAGGGAGGTGATCACCGAACCGGTGTCGCTGGCCTTGTTCTGCAAGCCGAGGAACTGCGAATGCACCGCGAACCAGCGCTGGCGCAGCGCGCCGAGCATGCCCATGGCCTGGATGGTTTCGGCATTGTGCAAATGGCTGGTGGCCAACTGAGTCGACTGTTGGGAATAACCGCTGGCTTCGCCCAGGGGCTTTTTGGTCAGGTATTCGTTGAGGCAGGCCAGTGCGATCAACAGCACAGCGCCGGACGTGGCCAACACGCCGAGCCACAGGTTGAACAGGAAAATCACGAACAGGTAGATGGGAAACCACGGCGCGTCGAAAAATGCGAATAACGCGGGCCCGGTGATGAACTGGCGAATATGGGTCAAGTCGCCCAAGGACTGCCCGGCGTGTCCCTGGCCGCGTTTCAGGTTGCGTTCGAATGCGGCTTTGTACACGCGCAAGTTGAACTGCCGCTCCAACTGGGCGCCGATGCGGATCACGATAAAACTGCGGATAACTTCCAGCAGGCCTATAAACGCAAAGAACCCCACGACCATCAACGTCAACATCACCAGGGTGGTTTCATTCTGGGAGGACAGCACGCGGTCGTACACTTGCAGCATGTAAATCGAGGGCACCAGCATCAACAGGTTAATCAAGGCGGTAAAACAGCCAACGCTGATCAAGATGCTCTTGTATTCACCCAGCGCCTTGAACAAGGGTGCAACGGTATGGGGCTTGGCCATATCTTCTTATCTTCCATGAACCCAAAGTACGCGCACTAGTTGCCCTACCCCTGAATAGCGGGCGGCCAACTAACAAATGAAGTTATAAGCTTATAACCTGAAACTAAGGTGTACGTTGCAGCACCACGACGGCTCCAGATTTAGTGCGGGCCTGATATTCGCCCTCCTTCTGGCGATTCAAGTGCGTAATGCCACTACCTTCGGCATTCATCAGCCAGATGCCGTCCGGCGTCGGCGACCACGTCAGTGGTTTATCCCCCAGCCATTGCGCGACACACGCCACATCGCCCCCCAGGCTGTTGGGCTGCTCGAGCAGGTCTAGCGCACACACCTGGTCATCCTGGTGCAACTGCCAATGCCCCGCCAACTGTGCGGTAGTGGGTAAAACAAGACTGCTCGCCATTGCATGGGCTCCTGCCGACACGATCAATAGGGTGACCCCTTTGGAAAAACGCTGCATTGCCTGGCTCCATCCTGGAGCGCGGCGCCGGAGCGCCGCGCTTTACATCACGCCACGATGTCGCTGGCAGCCGCCTGGCCAACGGTGGTGACGAGGAAATCCGCCACGCCGTGCCCGGAGAAGTCAACGGCCAACGTACCCAGGTTAGTACCTGATGCGTAGGACAGCACCGCGTCGCCGGCATGCCCGGTAAACGCGTTGACGAAGCTCACGCCCGCGCCTTTGGTGATACCGGACAGGTCGATCTTGTCCGAACCTGAGGTGAAGTCAAAGATCTTGTCCGCCGCCCCTGGCTTGGAATCGGACACGGCACCGAACACAAAGGTGTCGCTGCCGGCGCCGCCCCACAGTTGGTCCGCACCGCCACCACCGTAGATGAGGTCGTTGCCAGCCCCGCCCTTGATGAGGTTGGCGGCCTGGTTACCAATGATCAGGTCGTTGCCCGCGCCACCGAAGGCGTTCTCGACTGTCACGCCCTTGGCGATGGAAACGTTGCCCACCAAGCCGCCGACATCGGAGAACGAGGTGGCATTGAGGTTGATCTTCTGGTTTTGCGTGAAACCGGAGAAGTCCAGGGTGTCATTGCCACCACCGTCCCATACCGAGAACACCAGCTTGTCGGCATTGGACGTGGCGCTGAGGAAATCACGCCCGGTGTTGGAGTTGAAACCGTAGGTGGTGTCACCGGCGCGGGTATTGAGATTGGCACCGTAGAGCTTCTGGATCGCGGCGATATCGTCGATCAGCGGACCGGAAGCGTAAGCCTCCACTCCGCCTTTGCTGAAGTTCTGGTTAGTGTTGCTCTCGCTCCAGTAACTCATGACGCTATAGCCACGCGTGTCCTGTCCATAGGTCGCGTCGTTATAGGTCGGGTTGCCATTCCCGGCGTTGTAGTCGCCAGGGTGAGCCAGGCCCAGGGTGTGGCCGATTTCGTGGGTCAGGGTCTGCCGGCCATAGTTGTTCAGGTCCGGGGTCTTGTTCGGCGTGTAGCTGTTGTTGGTCAGGTACCACGAGGTGCCGTCGTAGCCTGCACCGGTGCCGGGCAGGTAGGCGAAAGCCGCCGCGCCATCCTGGCCGCCGCTGTAGTTGCCGAAGGTCATGTGTGCGTCACCGCCGGAAGCCTTTTCGGTAAAGGTCACGTTGGCAACATCCGACCAGGATTGCATGGCCAGTGCGGCCTGTGCTTTCTGCTGGGCGTTGAATTGGCTGAAGCCCGAGATGCCATGTTTGTTCATGGTGCTCGAGGATGCCGAGGTGAGGAAGGTGTAGGTCAGATCGATCTTGCCGTTGCCATCAAAGTCCCGGTACGCGGCGCCATCCCGCAGCAGCTGGGTCGCTGCCTGGTCCACGCTGTAGGACGGTTTGCCGTTGACCGTCAGGTTGCCGCCACGGTCATACAAATGGCTGAAGCTATCGATTTGCGAGTAAGCAGTGCTGGCTTGCGCGGCAGATACAATAGCCTTGTCTTTTACTTTTGACATAAACGTACTTCCTTGTTTGCAAGTGCATCAGTCTTTGTTCGATAGGAACCTCGCGGGCGAGGATAGTCCTATCACTCACCTCTTTTGAAGGCGTAAGAAAACTGACACAATCTGAAATCTTTCGTCTACACATATTTCAGCGGGGAAAAGCTGACCCAGATGCAACTTGAGGAAGTCGCGCGTAGCGTTTGTTGGGGGCGATTGTGTTTACGCGGCCGAATAGTGCACAGCGATATTTAAATATTAAATACAAGTAAAGCCGCCTAGTTGTGCAACCTACTTGAATAAGGGATCCAATATATTGTCACGGTGTCATTGGCAGTATTAAAGAGCCACTACTTACGCAATTAAAACGGCGCTGTCCCCTTTTACCAGGATATACGCCAGCCACACGTCCAATACCGTCTCGCCGGCCAGGCCATGCCCGGCACCGCGACATCGTTTTGGGTGGTCATGTCTTCGTCATTGGGGCATGACCTGGGCAATCCGTAGGTTTGGGACATGATCCAGGTCAATGCCAGCTCAAAGAACCGCCGAACGGGCCTGAAAAAGTCGCGCCGTACTTGCGAACGAATGCTATTTTGAGTGTTCGACGCCATGGCTATTGAAGGGCCTGGCCCCTGCCGCGAGCTAAAGGAAGCGCTCAATGAACAAGGTAGGCAACATGAACAAAGTGACATTCCCCAACGCCTGTCAGTTGATGCGCTGGCACTTTCATCCGATGGGCTTCGAAGGGAGCATGGACGCCCCCGGCAGCATGGTTGCCCGCTTGTTCGACCGGGCCAGCGGCGAGACGCTGATCGCGATCGCCGGCATTCCCTGCGCCACCGTGATGAACGCCGCCGATGTGGAGCGCATCATTGAAGCGGTGGAAGATGAGCTGGAGTGTTTTGTGCCGCCGTTGTCGTTGCGGGCCTGATCGATGTCCGCAGACCTATGAAATCCAACTGTGGGAGGGGGGCTTGCTCCCGATAGCTTTGGGTCAGTCACTGCAGGTCGAATGGCACACCGCTATCGGGAGCAAGCCCCCTCCCACACTAACCGCGCAAATCTTCAAAAAATACTTTCTTGC
This sequence comes from Pseudomonas sp. R11-23-07, assembly GCF_003852295.1. Taxonomy (NCBI): domain Bacteria; kingdom Pseudomonadati; phylum Pseudomonadota; class Gammaproteobacteria; order Pseudomonadales; family Pseudomonadaceae; genus Pseudomonas; species Pseudomonas sp. R11-23-07. The sequence goes on along the minus strand of NZ_CP027761.1, from coordinate 2,755,492 downwards.
CGTCTACTCGCTCCGACGCCCTTGGCACATTCACCCCTTCCGGCTTTTCCACATACCAATAACAGTGACTTACCGCGCGAGTGATGCCGACATAGGCCAGGCGCAGCACTTCGTCTTTTTGGGCGTTGTCGTACGCCTCGCTGTCGCCGTCCTTGCCCAGGCCTGCCATGCGGTAGACCTGGTTCTTGTAAGGCGAGCTGGTCAGGTGTTGGCAGTCCCCGAGTAGAAACACCGCATCCGCCTGCAGGCCCTTGGCGCTGTGGTAGGTCAGCTGTTTCAGCCTGCGCGCCTGGGGCGGCAAGCTGGAATCCAGATTAAGTACCGCCTGAATATGTTCTTGTATCAACAGCTTATCGCTGCTTTTTCGATACAGCATTAATACTGTATCGCCCTGCTGATAGTGCTCGATCAACTGCCGGGCCAACGCCGCGTCGTCGCGCTCCAGCACCACCACGGGCACCAAGGGCCTGGGCTCGCCAGCGGCCTTCGCCTTCTTGCCGGGAATGGCCGGGGCACTGCGTACGATGTGCTCGGCAGCGTCGATGATGTGTTGGTGGCTACGGTAATTCTCACTCAGCATGACGCGGGTGGTGCTCGGCGAGGTGAACTCCTTGTTGAATTCCATGAAGTACTTGGGCGAGCTACCGCGCCAGCCATAGATGGACTGCCAGTCATCCCCTACGCACAGCAACGATGAACGCTGCGCCCCGCGACCCACGTGCATCGCCGGGCCACGGCTGCGGATTTCACGCAGGCTGGCGCGGATCCACGAGACGATCTGCGGCGACACATCCTGGAATTCGTCGATCATCAGGTGCGACATCGGCCGCAGCAGCGCGTCGCTGAGCAGCTTGAGGTTCTCCGGGGTGTTTTCGCCAAACAACGAAAACATGCGGTTATAGGTCATGGTCGGCGGCGATTGCTCAAGCAAGTGATCTTCCAGAGCCTTCCAGAAAATACCCAGGGCCTCGAAGAACAAGCGGTCCGGATCGTCTTTGGCGAAGCTCATCCGGCCCACGGCGGTGGGCACATCCAACCCGAGGTTCTCGATAAAGCCGGCGGCCATGACGAAGCTGTCCAGGAGCGGCGCCGAGGCAAGCTCGCCCTTGACCTTGTAATCAAACCCGGGCCCGGCCGTGGCATCGCCCGCCAAGCAGCTTAACAATCGTTTTGAAGACTCATAGCTTTCTATCCATATCAATGGCTTACGACAGAAAGCTTGAAACAGCGTGCGCTTTACCGCCCACTCTGCGCGCACGGACAGCTTGGCATTCGGCCGGCTGATCTGGGGGTTTTCCCGCGAATCGAAGCCCAGCACTACCCAGGCATCCAGTTCAGGGATATAGCCATGGCAATGAAACTGCGCGCCATTGATCTCAAACGTTTGCCGGCTTGGTTCAATGCCCTTGATGGGCCAGGCGCCAGCACGAAACCACAGGTCCTCGATGACATCACAGAGTTCTTCGTCACGCTTGGCCGCCAATTCCGTGACCGCCACGCGCTTCTGCACATCGGGATGATCACGCTCCAGTTCCTTGAGCTGCAGCCCATGGCGTGCCAGCGGTGCGATCAACTCGCGAAAACGCGCATGGCGGCCGTGCAAGCGGTGGTAACACGCGTTCATCTGCTGACGCTGGGCGTCGTTGATGCGCAGGTCGAACGGGTTGCTGTCGGCATCCTCGAACCCGGCGCTGAGGTTCTCGAAGGCTTGCAGCCGCTCAAAGCCCGGCAGGCTGCGCACCATCGGCAGGATGCGTGAGTGAAAGGTGCGCACCACCGCCTGGGCCTCTTTATGGTCAAGGGGTTGGCCCCATAAGCTGAGAATGTGCATGAGCTTTTGGATGAAGTCTTTGCGCGATTCGCGAGTAAACGTCACCACGGTCATCGAACTCAACTCGAAGCCCAGGTAATGGGTGAGCAGCAGGATGCGCAGCACCAGAGAGGTGGACTTGCCCGCACCGGCACCGGCAATCACCGAAGTGGACGGCGTGTCGCTGAAGATCATCTTCCACTGCGCCGCACTGGGCTGGGCGTGTGCCGGCAGCAAACGTGCAACGTCGGCCTTGATGCGCTTTTTTATGTCAGCGGTGAGCGGCAATCGCCAGTCGTCGAACAGGCTGTCATCAATACCTGGCGCACGGGGTTCATCGGACCGGAAATCGCGGATCAGCAAGACTTGCCGGCCCTCCTCCAACCCGTCCGCCTTGCCCTCGCGGTAACCATATTCCACCCCGGCTTCATGCCCGCTGCGAAAACCGTCGGCCTGGCCATGCAACCACGAAAACCGGTGCTGAGCGCGCAAACGCGTGAGGCCATGGCCGAACAGGCGCGCGGCAAGCCGTTTCAGTAGCGGCATTTCAGCCAGGGGGCGCAGTTCAGGGGGCAGATCAGGCTGTGGGTGCGGCACGCGGACTCCTGCGATGAGCTAGGTTTTTACAGTGCGCCATGGTCGCCGGAATTGCCGCTCAGTTCCAGCCAAATGCTTTGATCTCATGCGGTTAGGCGATGAAGTGAAAGTTGATACCTGAAATAAACATCAAATAAACAGATAGGAATCAGGCATTTTTTACGCTTTTTATCGATCATGCACTGATGGACCATAGGGCTATCCACAGGAGACGATCATGCTTGAACTTCGACCCTTCAACACCCTGGGCGGCGCCCACCATGGCTGGCTCGACGCCCATCATCACTTTTCATTTGCCGAATACCATGACCCCGAGCGTATGCACTGGGGCAACCTGCGGGTGTGGAACGACGACATCATTGCGCCGGGCAGCGGCTTCCCGCAGCACGCACACCGCGACATGGAAATCATCACCTACGTGCGAGAAGGCGCGATCAGTCATGCCGACAACCTGGGCAACAAGGGTCGTACCGAGGCTGGCGACGTACAGGTGATGAGCGCTGGCACCGGGATCGCTCACAGCGAATACAATCTGGAAGCCACGCCGACCAAGATCTTTCAGATCTGGATCATTCCGAATGAGGCCGGCCTACCGCCCTCCTGGGGCGCCAGGCCGTTTCCAAAGGGTGCGCGCGAAGGTTTCGTGACCCTGGCCAGCGGCAAGGCCGGAGACACGCAAAGCCTGCGCATTCGCGCCGATGCACGCCTGGTGGCGGCCAATCTGAAGGCCGGGGAAAGTGCCGAGTATCGGCTGGACAGCGGCCGCCGGGCGTACCTGGTGCCGGCAACGGGGACGATTGAAGTCAACGGCTTGCGTGCACAGGCTCGAGACGGGGTGGCGGTTGCGGATGAGCAGGTGTTGCGGGTGACGGCGATTGAAGACAGCGAGATTGTGTTGGTCGATCTCGCCTGATCTCAAGCCTTGTGGGCCTCTAATGTGGGAGGGGGCTTGCTCCCGATCGCGGTGGATCAGCATCGAATATATCGACTGACACATCGCTATCGGGGGCAAGCCCCCTCCCACATGGGTGTTGCGTGATTACTGGGAGATTGCTCCATCTACCAGTACCTGAGCCTCTTCCACCAGCTGCTTGAGGTGATCTTCGCCGATAAAGCTCTCGGCATAGATCTTGTAGATGTCCTCGGTGCCCGATGGACGGGCGGCGAACCAGCCGTTTTCGGTCATCACTTTCAAGCCGCCGATCGCCTGGTTGTTACCCGGCGCATGGCTGAGGATCTGCTGGATGCTTTCACCGGCCAATTGCGTGGACGTCACCTGCTCCGGCGACAGTTTGCCCAGCAGGGCTTTTTGCGCTGGCGTGGCCTTGGCATCGACGCGGATGGCAAAGGGTTCGCCGAGGGCGTCGGTCAGGCCGCGATAGATCTGACTCGGGTCCTGGCCTTTGCGCGAGGTCATTTCGGCCGCAAGCAAAGCCGGGATCAGGCCGTCCTTGTCGGTGCTCCAGACCGTACCGTCCTTGCGCAGGAACGAAGCCCCGGCGCTTTCTTCGCCACCAAACCCCAGCGAACCATCAAACAAACCGTCAGCAAACCATTTGAAGCCCACCGGCACTTCGTACAAACGCCGACCGATGCGTGCGGCGACGCGATCGATCAGGCCACTGCTGACCACGGTTTTGCCCACCGCCGCATCGGCGCGCCAGTCGGGACGGTTCTGGAACAGATAATCGATGGACACCGCCAGGTAGTTATTCGGCGCCAACAGCCCGCCGGACGGGGTCACGATACCGTGACGGTCGTGGTCCGGGTCGCAGGCAAACGCCACATCGAAGCGCTCCTTGAGGCCGATCAGGCCTTGCATGGCGTAGCTGGAAGACGGGTCCATGCGGATCTGGCCGTCCCAGTCGACGCTCATGAAGCGGAAGGTAGCGTCGACTTCGGTGTTGACCACCTCCAGGTTCAGCCGGTAGTGCTCGGCAATCGCCGACCAGTAGCGCACCCCTGCTCCGCCCAGCGGGTCAACACCCAGGCGCAGGCCGGCGCTGCGGATGGCGTCCATGTCGATCACATTGACCAGGTCGGCCACGTAGCTGTTGAGGTAATCATGCCGGTGCGTGGTATCGGCCTTCAGCGCCTGGGCGTGGGTGATGCGCTTGACCCCGGCGAGCTTGTTGGCCAGCAGCTCGTTGGCCTTGGCTTCGATCCACTTGGTGACGTGGGTGTCGGCCGGGCCACCGTTAGGCGGGTTGTACTTGTAGCCGCCACTTTGCGGCGGGTTGTGGGACGGCGTGATGACGACACCGTCCGCCAGCCCGCTGGTGCGGCCACGGTTGTAGCAGATGATCGCGTGGGAAATTGCCGGCGTGGGTGTGTATTCGTCGCCCTCGGCGAGCATCACATGCACGCCGTTGGCGGCGAGCACTTCCAGCGCACTGGCGCCGGCCGGCGTCGACAGTGCGTGGGTGTCCAGGCCGACAAACAACGGGCCGTCGATGCCCTGGGCCTGGCGGTACAGGCAGATGGCCTGGCTGATCGCGAGCACATGCCATTCGTTGAAGCTCAGCTCGAACGAGCTGCCACGGTGCCCGGAGGTACCAAAGGCCACACGCTGGGTGGAGATCGCTGCATCAGGCTGGCCGGTGTAATAGGCCGTGACCAGTCGCGGGATATCCACCAGCAACTGGGCTGGCGCCGGCTTGCCCGCAAAAGGACTGATAGTCATGCATAAACCTCGAGAAAAATAAGGATTCGGAAAAATGACAGTTTACGGTGACTTGGACTACGGCGCGACGGTATCGATCCAACAACTAATATAGAAATTTCATACGCGTCAAATCTGCGCCTGCTGCAGTGCCTCGGCCAATGCATCCAAGGCGATGTCCAGGTTCGGATGCCCGCTGAACGCATGCCCCAGCCGCATATGCTGGTGATGCAGACCGCTGAGGCTGAACAGCTCGCCAGGGGCGATCACCACCTGCTGCGTGACCATGCGCTGGAACACATGGCGCATGTCCACTGCCGCCGTAGACTGCAGCCAGAAACTCGCGCCGGCGCCGGGCATTTGATAGCTCACCCGGCCCTCCAGACGTGCATCCAGGCGCAGGCCCATGGCCTGTGCCTGCTCACGCATGCGCTGGCGTAACGTCTGCACATGCTGGTCAAACCGCCCGCTTTCGTACAAGCGGGCAATGGCGCGCTGACGAATCGACGACAACCGGAATGCGCGCAATAAAAACTGACGCTGCAGCTCGCGGCTCAGCTGGCGCGACAGTACAAAACCAAACGGTGCCTCCGGGCCAAGGATCTTCTCGAACGAGGAGAACACTATCAGCCGTTCAGGGTCGACCAGGTGCCGCAGGGGCACGGAGGACGGTGCGAAGCTCAGTTCGCCAAAGGTGTCATTCTCCAGCAGCCAGCAGCCGAATCGGTCCAGCAACTGCGCCACCTGCATGCGCTCCTGAACCGACAGCACACTGCCCGACGGCATGCTCACCGCCGATGACAGCACCACCAGGTGCACCGGCTCGTGGCTGAGCAGGTGTTCAAAGGTGCTCAGATCGAAGCGGCCGTCGGCGAGCCAGGGCAATTCGATTACCCGCACGCCGGCCCCCTGCAACAGGCGCAAGACCAGGTAATCGCAGGGTGATTCGGCCACCACCACGCTGCCCTTGAGGCCCAGGGCGTCAATCAGGATCTCCAGGACGCCACGCACGTCGGCGCCGATATACACCTCGTCCGCCTGCCAGCAGCGCGTGGGCGATGAGGTATAACGTGCCGCCAGCGCCGCACGCAGCTCCCAGACGCCGGAGGGTTGCGAGTGGGTTTGCAGGTGGTGCGGATAGCGGCGGATCAGTTGGCGCTCCAGTGAAAGCAACGCACCATCGAGTGAGCCCAGCAGCGCCGGTTCGTCGCCACTGAGTACCACCATGCCAGGCCGCCGCGCTGCCGCGTAAAGGCGCTCAAGCAAGTCCCCACTCGTGGCCATTGGCGCGTTGGCGGCCACCGGCCAGGCAAAGTAGCCGGACTTGGCCACCGAGTAGATCCGCCCTTCCTTTTCCAATATCGAGTAGGCGTACTGGATCGTCGAGATCGACACCTTCAAGCGGGTCGACAACTGCCGCAGGGACGGCAGCTTTACCGGTTTTTCCAGGCTGACTTCGTTGATCAGGTTGATCATGTAGCGATACACCGCCTGGTAGGCAAAATCCGCTTGCCGCTCCCCGCGCAGTTTCATGAGCGCCCGCCCGGGTTCGCACGCACAGGCACGCGGCTAACGCCCCGACACTTGCGCAATCTGCGCCTGCGCCCCACGCCGTTTGCGCGCCTGGGTGCCACGACCCGCCTGCTGAGGACGCTTGCGGTACAGGTTTTGTAACAGAGGCAATGGCAGGCCGCTGGTGTCAATCAGCCACTGCTGCAGCATCTCTGCGGCGGGCTTGCCCTGCAGCGCCTTGTGCAACTCGGGAAGCCCCACCAGCATGCCGGGATGGCATTGGCGCAGGTAACCCTCGAGGCGCTCGCCATGATGGATGAAGGGCGAGAACAACAGGCAAGTCAACTGGCCCTCGTCCAGGCCGAAGAACTCCTGGGCATAGGTCGTCGACAATACGCGCCCATCGTGGCCGCCCAATGCGTCGATCAAGGTGTCTGGAATGTGTCGACGGCTCATCGCGTCCCTCGCCTGCCGCACAAAAGCCTCGACGCCTTCGCCGTAGGACAGCTCACGCAGGCATTGGGCCTGCAACCCGTGCAGATGCGCCATGAGCAACGGGTTGGGATAGTCAGGATGACTGAAGTGAAAGTCGAACGGGTCCGATTTGTGGGCCAGGAACTCGGTGAGCAGCGGTGACGAGGCAACGTCGACCTCGTCGAGCAGGTCGGCAACCCCGATATAAGCCACATGGCGGTGCCCGCCACGCCCCGGGCTCTGGGCCTCCACGTATTGCTCGCCGTAGAGGTCACGGTAGCAACCGGTACTCCATTCTTCCATGCGCGCAAACAGAATGTTGAGCGACGCGGGCCGGCGCGGCGGGACAGCGACACCCGCAGCCAGGGCCGAACGCTTCAGCCAGGCCAGGTATTGGCTTTGCTTGCGCGCAGAGTCGCCGCTGACCAGCGCATGCACGCCGCCGTTCCACGTGCTCACACGCTGGTAGAAATCCCCCAGGGCCAGGTAAGTGTCAGTGCACAGCGTGGCACGCACATCCCCGGACGTCAGGTGCCCGATCATCAGCCGGTCGCGTTGGTTGACCTCACGGCCGGCGCTGGAAGCGGGCCGCTGATGATTGAAAGGCTGCACCTCCTGATTTTCCACCATCAGCACCTCCACCCGCGGGTCATCGTGAAAAAACAGCGCGCTATAGCCCTCATTCAGCCTGCCCAGTGTGGCCTGGGTCATCCCTGCATGCCGCAGCGTCGCCACGCGCAGGTGAAAGGTCTTGGGCGTACGGCCGGCGATGCTCAACTGCGCCGCACGCAGCAGCGCCAACGTATAACTGCTGACTTCGCCGCCGCCGTGGGCGATCAATACTTTATAGTTACCCACATGTTCCATGCCGCCTGCCGCCACCACGATTCGCTGGATCAACAATTGAAGTGCAGTCCGTTCGGCGCGCGTGAAGTGCCCCATCAAACGTTGCAGAACTTGCTGATAAACATAGTTCATGGCTTGTTCGTGAATTGCGCTCATTGTTCTACTACCTGAGTTGAAATATCAGTTTCAAGCAACTCTGCGACGTCGTTGCCTGACCCATTACATCTGTAGGTCTGTCTTGCGCGGCAGGGCATAAGAATGATTAAACATTAGCAGCCTGCAACAAAATTACCGGAGCGGACACCTGAGTCGCGGGCAACCCATCCCACAGACAGACGCGCTAACCCGCAGTCGCGTGTGCTCAAGTGGCAGCTCCTAGGAATGTTCCGACACTACCCTACAGCGCGTTAACTAATTAATTAGCGAAACCTCCGACAAATAATAAATCACCCACTTAATCTGGCTTCTTGCAAGAAGAAGGGATGTTTCGAACGTTTTTTTCGACGCGCAAGGTAACGCCTCGTTAGTTTGCTGATGCAAGACAGTAATGTCGGGCAGCTGTTCATTGCTCAATCCTTGAGATGATGGTTAAGCCGCAATTATCGGCACTCAACTAATGATTAATAGATACAGAACCGCGCAGGAAAGCAGTTCAGATGATCTGCGGCGCGAACTTCAGTGACGCCCACACAACAGCGCCGCGCTGGATTTCAGGGCGGCATAAGGGCCAAAGGTATTGTTTGCAGGGCGCAACGCCCTCGGAGTGGCTCAACCCGTTCGTGGGTCAAGCCATGACAAATGGCGCATCTGCTGCATCCGCGCAGACGCTGGAGTATTCATTTGCGAATACTCCTACAGCTCAAACAGCTTCAACCTGCAACGCAACTCGTTCGCGGCACGGGCATTCGTCCATATAGCGGTGGGCTTCGACGAATTGACTGAACGGAAACACCGTGGTTTTCAACGGCACCAGTACCCGGTCGGCAGTCAGTTGGTTGATATCCCGCAAGGCGCGCTGCAACGCAACCTGGTCCTGAATGATGCCCAACTCCGGCTTGCCGGTGAAGTTGCCGATGCAATGCACGAAAAACTGAATATTCTTCTGGAACGCGGCGCAGGCCGGGAAAGGTGTCTGGTTACCGCCTTGCAGGCCATACAACACCAGGCTGCCACGCGGCGCCAGCACATCACCGAGCAGCGACATCTGCGGCCCGCCAAGGCCGTCGAACACCACATCGACGCCACGGTCACCCGTGATTTTGTTGATTTGCATGAGCAGGTCCTGCTCTTCGGTGACGATGACCTTTTCCGCCCCCAACGACAGCAGGTATTCACGCTCCGCGCTGTCTTTGGTCGCGGCAATCACCCGTACCCCCAAGGCTTTGCCCAACTGCACGAACGAAGGCCCGGCGCAGTGGCTGGCATCGGTTACCAACGCAAATTGCCCAGGCTTGACCCGCGCCAAGTCCATGTAGGCAAAGTAGGCAATCAGCAGCGGCGTGTAGTGCACGCTCGCTTCAATGGGGCTCAAGACATCCGGGTAACGGGTCAGGGCCGAACGGGGCAGGACGATCTGCTCGCCATACACCGGGTAATCGTTAGGGCTTTCGGCAGGAAAACTGGCGACCTTGTCGCCCACCGCCAAGTCATCCACGCCGTCGCCCAGGGCGACAACCACGCCGGCCATTTCATGACCCAGGCCAGACGGCAGGCGTGCATGGGACGACGCCAGGTTCTGGCGCCACAAAACGTCGTACCAGCTGATACCAATCGCGTCGACACGCACCTGCACTTCGCCCGGTGCGGGCTGCGCGGTTGCATGCTCTTCGCATTTGAGCACCTCGGCCGGACCAAACTTGTGAAAACGAATCGTGCGGGACATCGCAAACCTCGTCAAAGTAACCTCTAATGCCATGAACTCTATCTGGGCTTTCCCGCTAAGACCACCGGTCGCCATTAATAGTCGACATGTCTGTCATTGATTCCGCATGTGAGGCATAGACCTCAGCTATCGTAGGAAAACTCAATTATCTTGTGCAGAGTACCAGCCTTTCCCCGTAAGATTCATGCCGGTCATGCTTCTGAACGGAACCTTGGAGGTTCTGGATATGGCCGCTCTCGTCAAGTTCGCTGACTCTTCCAGGACACAAGATGAACCGTAACGACCTGCGTCGTGTCGACCTTAACCTCTTGATCGTATTCGAAACCTTGATGCACGAGCGCAGCGTGACCCGCGCCGCCGAGAAACTGTTTCTCGGCCAGCCGGCCATCAGCGCGGCCTTGTCACGTCTGCGCGGGCTGTTTGACGACCCGCTGTTCGTACGCACCGGGCGCAGCATGGAACCAACGGCCCGCGCCGTGGAAATCTTCGCCCTGCTCTCCCCGGCCCTGGACTCGATTTCCACCGCCGTCAGCCGCGCCGCCGAATTCGATCCAGCTACCAGCACTGCGGTATTCCGTATCGGCCTGTCCGATGACGTGGAATTCGCCCTGCTGCCGCAATTGCTCAAACGCCTGCGCGCCGAAGCCCCCGGCATCGTACTGGTGGTGCGTCGCGTCAACTACATCCTGATGCCCGGCTTGCTGGCCTCCGGCGAAATCTCCATCGGCGTCAGCTACACCGCCGACCTGCCGGCCAATGCCAAGCGCAAGGTCCTGCGCCGCAGCCTGCCGAAACTGCTGCGCGCCGACAGCGTACCCGGCCCATTGAGTCTGGACGACTTCTGTGCCCGCCCACATGCGTTGGTCTCGTTTGCCGGTGACCTGAGCGGGTTCATCGACGAAGAGCTGGAAAAGCTCGATCGCAAACGCCACGTCGTGCTGGCCGTGCCGCAGTTCAATGGGCTGGGCACGTTACTGGCAGGCACCGATATCCTCGCCACCGTACCGGATTACGCGGCAGAGGCGCTGACCTCGGCGGGTGGTTTGCGAGCCGAAGACCCGCCGCTGCCGGTGCGTTCGTTTGAGCTGCACATGGCGTGGCGTGGGTCGCAGGATAATGATCCGGGGGAGCGGTGGTTGCGGTCGCGGATTCAGATGTTTTTTGGGGACCCCGATAGCTTGTAATGGAATTCCACTAAAGTCAGAAAAAAACCATTATTAACATAAGCTTACGGTGAAATTTAATTCAGTCACGTCCGTCCAGTCCCACTGGACTCCAGAGCCCGCGGGGGCAAGATTTTCCTTCTCTGGGCAGGCTGGCACAGCGCGTAATCCATTTTCCCGCTGTTCATCACTGACTCAGCGAAGCATCAAGGGGGATATCCAGGGTAAACGTGGCGCCTTGTCCGGCGCCGTCGCTGTGTACAGTCAAGCGGCCACCCATTTCCTGCGCAGCCAGTGCACAGCTGTGCAGGCCGAAGCCGTGACCCTCTTTGCGTGTGGTGAAGCCATGCGAAAAGATCCGCGCCAGGTGCTCTGGCGTAATCCCGCTGCCGTTGTCGGTCACCGAAATACGCAGCCCTGATGAGTCAACGAGGGCGGCATCGAGCGTGACGCATGGGCTGCGATCGGCCACGCCTTCCACCGCGTGCTTGGCATTGCTGATCAGGTTCACCAGAATCAGCAGCACACGGTGACGGTCCAGCGCGAGCAGAGGCACATCGGCAATTTCCTTGACCACCGTCACCCCCTGGCGCTCCAGCGAGCCGGCACTCATGCGCAAGGCATCATCGATTAACGCGGTGACCGACACTGTCTCCACGACACTGACAGCAACGGCATAGGACTGCTGGGCAGCGACAATGGTTTTGATGTGGTCAATGCCTTTGGTGAGTTGCCCGAGCTCTTCGACAATGCCTTTTTGCTCTGCCGTCACCACCTGCGCCAGCTTGAGCAGGTAGTCGGGCAGCATCTTGCCTTTGGGGTCCTGGGTAAGAAAATCGCTCAGGTCGTTGACGTGTTCGTTCATCAATTGAGCGACCTTGCCCAGGCCATGGACTTTGGATGCGCGCAACTGGTTGCTGACCAGGTCTGCCGAGACGTTCACGCTGTTGAGGACGTTGCCGACGTTGTGCAGCACAGCCGTGGCGATTTCGGCCATGCCCGCCTGGCGCGATTTGGCATGCAGTTCGCTTTGCACCTGGCTCATGCGCAGCGCCGCGCGAACGCGAGCCTTGAGCTCCAGCGGCGAGAAGGGTTTGGCGATGTAGTCATCGGCGCCACTTTCCAGCCCTGAAACGCAGGCGTCACCGCCGCCGCGGGCGGTCACCAGGATCACGGGCAAATGGGCAAAACCGGTGCTGGCCTTGATTCTGGCGGTCAGGCCGAAGCCGTCGAGCAGCGGCATCATCACATCCGAAACGACGACATCGATCGGTCGACGCTGCAGGAGCGCCCAGGCCTGCTCTCCATCCGTTGCGGTGGCGACACTGTAGTCGTCGTGCAAAAGCTCGGTGAGATAGCTGAGCATTTCCGGGCTGTCATCTACCACCAGCACTCTGGACCGCGAGGCGTGTTCCGGGTGCTGCTCCTCGCCTGCGTCTGGCGTTGGGGCGCCCTGGTGGCCGTCGTCAAAACGCAGGTGGCGCTGCTCGGTTGAGCTTGTTGTGCTCAGTGACGGCTGCTCATACAGAGGGCGGCCTTCGGTCGCTATCCTGTCTTGCTCAGCCCCCAGCGGAAGTCGAACAAAGAAACACGAGCCCCGTCCGGGCTCGCTGTTGACGCCGACTTCGCCGCCCATCAATTCGACCAGATCCTTGACCAGGGCCAGGCCGATGCCTGTGCCGCTGTAGTGGCGCGTGGCGGAATTGTCGATCTGGGAAAAGCGCTGGAACAGCAGCGGCAGTTTGTCGGGCGCGATGCCAATCCCCGAGTCGTGCACTGCCAGTTCAAATCGCTCGCCATCGATCGGCGTCACTGCCAGGTGCACCGTGCCGCCAGCAGGCGTGAACTTGATGGCATTGCTCACCAGGTTGAGCAGGATCTTCTCGAAGTGTCGGGGGTCCAGGAACACGGTGCCGAGCGCGGGGTCGATGCTGCAGGTCAAGGTGCAACCCTTGCCCTCGGCCACCATGGCGGCATCCTCGGCCAGCACCCCCACCGCTTTGTTCAAATCAACCGACGTTGGACATAACTCAAACTTGCCCGCTTCAGCCTTGGAGAAATCGAGGATATCGTTCACCCGGTTCATCAGGCGCAGCGCATTGCGTTGGGCGCGCTCGATCTGCACGCGCCAATCCACGGGCGGGGTGGCCGCCGCCGAGAGCTGCTCCAGGGGTGCGAGAATGAGGGTCAGGGGTGTGCGCAATTCGTGGCTGACCGTGGCCACGAAATCACTCTTCGCCTGGTTGGCCGTCTCGGCCTGGTTGCGCGCCTGGATAAGTTCGACGGCTTGCGCTTCCAGCACTTCGGTCTGTTGGTGCAGCGTATCGGTGCGTTCGGCGACCATTCTCTCCAAAGAGGCCTGGACCTGCTGTCGTTCGGTTTCGGCCTCGGCCTCCAGCACCCGGATGCGCAGGGCATTCTCCTGGAACACCCGAACGGCGCGGGTCATGATGCCAATCTCGTCGCCGCGTCCGACGCTGGCGATCTCGGCATGCAGGTCGCCGGCCGCAAGCCGACGCATGACCGAGGCCAGAGCCACGATGGGCTGCGCGACAAATCGCGAGGTGCTCCAGGCAATGGCGCCGGCCAGCAGGATGGCGACGGTAACCGCAATGATCGTCGCAAGCATGCCGCGGTCATTGTGGACCAGGGCGTCGGAGCGCGCTTGACCCGCGAAGCGCGCAACCAACAGGCCGGCGCTGCGGGCCTCGTTGCGAACCTGGTCACGCGCGTCGCTCAAGGCGTTGCTCGCCTGATGGAATCTGGCGAATGCCGCCCGGTAGCCGGCAATCTGCTCGTTGACAGTCAGCGGCGTAGCCGTGCCTTGCAGCCCCACGGAGGAAGGAAGCACCCGAGAGAGACGGAGTAGCTCGTCCAGGAGGGTGCCGACGGCGCCGGCGATCTCGGCCGACGGTGACAGACGAAACGACAGGGTCTGCGCTTCCAGGGTCGCCACACGCTCGGCGAAACGCTTGGATAACGCCGCTGCATTGTGCAGCAAACCGGTGGCTGCCTGAATGTCGCTGGCGTCATGGGTAACGTCCCCTTCCACATTACCCAACAGCGCCTCGAGGCGCCCGGCCACATCCCCCACGGCGGAGAGATGCCGCAAAACTTCCTCTGCGCGCAGCCTGGGTGCCTCGCCAAGACGCTCTATCGCCACACTGGCAGCCGCGAGCGCCGCGGCCAACTGGTCGAGGACCTCGCTCTCCTGCGGCGTCCCCATCACCTCGCGCAACTGTTCGACCACGGGCCGGAGTGCCGCGCAGGCATTACGCACCGCAGTGGCGGCGGCCCCGTCACCGGTCACCAGCATCCTGGCCACGTTGGCGGTGATGAGCCGTTCGCCGTTGCGCAGGACATCGAGGATGCGGTGGGCACTTTCGATGTTGCTCACCCGCGCCTGGTGCTCAACGGCGCGAGCGTCGACCGCCTTCAACCCAGCGGCGATGCCCTGTTCGACGAGAGTCGTCGCCTCTCGCATCCGGCCGTAATGGGCGGTCATGTTCTCCGTTTCGCCATCCATGGTCAGGCTCGCCGTGCGCAAGGCGGCGATCGCGGCGGCGAGCCGCTCCAGACTGCCCTTGAGCGATTCCGCCTCGGCCACCGGAATGGCGGTGAGGCCAGCGATAGCCGTCGCCACCCTGCCCTCGGCCTGGGACAAGCTTTCCTGATCGCGGGTGGCAATGAAGTTTTCCACCCGCCCGGTGGCCGCGTTGACCGACGCCAGAATTTCTGCGGAATGACTGGCCGAGTCCACCGCGCGAACCATGCCTCGCAGGCCGTAGAGGTTCACCAGAGACACCGTCAACATCAGGAACACCAGGGCGGCGACCGCCAAGCCAATTTTGACGGCAATGGGCCGATCACTGACGGGTTTGAATATCAACATGGCGCCCCGCAGCCGCGCCCCCCGCCCGCCACTACTTCGCAACTTCCGGCAAAGGCGCCGGCGGCGCCGTATGGTTGGCGGCCGCGTCGATCATCGCCGCAACGGAAGCCTGGCTGTAGAGCGGATTGGCGGCGCCGCCCACCGGCATGCTGGCGAGCCAGGCGTCGAGGTCTTTCGCATCGATACGCACCAGCGGTACTTCGACGAACTTCGGCACCTGCTTGCCCGCCAGCACCTGCTGGGCCACCCAGAACCCCACCTGGGAGACACTTGGAGAAGCGGAAACGGAGACGGTCTCGTAGCCGTTGGCATCGCGCTCCTGTTGCCACAGGGTGAGTTCGTCCTGACGATTCCCCATCACGATGATCGGCAAAGGACGCCCCGCCGCCTTGAACGCCATGGCCGCGCCATAACCGTCGCCTCCCTGAGTAGCAACGGCATCAATGCCGGGCAGCGATGGCAACGCCAGCGCCACCTCCTTGCGTGCGACAGACTCCGTCCAGTTCCCGTACACGGTCTTGGCGAACCTCAGGCCCGGATAGTCACTGGCGGCCTTGCGAATGCCGTCGCTGATATTTTTATCGGTGGCATCGCCGGCAATGCCGCGGATTTCCAGCAGTGTCCCTTTGCCCTTGAGGCGCTCGGCAATGTAATCCATTTCCACGCGGCCCATGGCGGACCAGTTGTAGTCCACCGTATAGACACAGGGTTCGGTGACCAGGCTGGCCATGACCACCACCACGATGCCGGCGTTGCAGGCATCGCGGATCACCCCGTTGAGGGCCGTGTCGGACGCGGCCAGGATAACGATGGCGTTGACGCCGTTGACGATCATCTCCTGAATATGGGCCGCTTGTTCCGAGGCCGAGTTATTGGCGCTGACCACCGGAGCCTCACCGATCAAACCCTCTTTTTGCGCCTGGAGCGCAATCTCCTGCCAGTTGCGCACCATCACCTTGCGAAAATCACTGCCCGCATAGGAGTTGCTGAAGGCAATGCCATAGCTTGCGGTAGGGCCGCCGGCGATACCACCGTCGGCGGCCTGGACCGGGTTGGCGGCAATCATCACTAGCCCACCCAGGCAGCCGGCAAAGCGCCACATGATTGTGTGGATCGGTTGAGCCTTCATGCCGTCCTCCATCGCGCCCGGGATTGACCCACCGTCATCCCTCTACACCTGCCGACAGCCTGTCGATGAAGCCATTTCAGCGGGTCGGACTGCTCGTTCGGCCAGTGCAACAATAGAACCGGGTATGAAGAACCAGACATGTACAGACTCCTTTCCTTGGCGGACGACAACTGAAGCCAGTACATGGCCCGAGGTGGGGATGAGCATAGTCTCAACAGACCTGCTGCGCGCGAAATCGAGCTGACTGCCCCCATGGACCGGACGGGCGCTCGGGGACCTAGCGATACCCCCGCGCCTGGACATCGAACAACTCGGCATAGCGCCCACCCGCCGCCATCAGCTGGTGATGGCTGCCCTCCTCCAGGATTCGCCCGCCGTCCAGCACGATGATGTGGTCGGCATTGCGCACGCTGGAGAATCGATGGGAAATCAACAACGTCATGCGGCCCTTGGCGTGTTCGCGAAAGTGCTCGAACACCGCCGCCTCGGCGCCGGCGTCCAGCGCGGCCGTGGGCTCGTCAAGAATCAGCAGATCCGCCTCCTGGCGCATATACGCGCGTGACAAGGCGACTTTCTGCCATTGCCCACCCGACAACTCCTGGCCGCCAAGCCAGCGCCCTAACTGTGTGCCGTAGGTCTTGCTCAGGCGCTCGATGAATTCGGCGGCCACCCCCTGGGTTGCGGCAGTGCGCCAGCGCGCCTCGTCGTTCAGCGCATCGACGTCACCCACCCCAAGGTTCTCGCCGACGGTCATCTGGTAGCGGATGTAATCCTGGAAAATCACCCCAGTGCGCTGGCGCAGTGTCTGTTCATCCCAGTCTTGCAAGTCGCTGCCATCCAGCAGAATGCGCCCCTCGTGCGGGGTGTAAAGGCGCGTGAGCAGTTTGATCAGGCTGGTTTTGCCCGAGCCATTCTCGCCCACCAGAGCCAGGCTTTGCCCCGGCGCCAGGTGCAGGTTGATATCAGTCAATGCCGGCCGCTCAGCGCCTGGGTAACTGAACCCCACGTGCTCGCAGCGCAGACCGTCGCCGGGACGCGCGCCCTGGGTAAGCCGGCCACTTGGCACGACCACCGGGGTTAGCAGGTACTCATAAAGGTCCGACAGAAACAGACTGTCGTCATACAGGCCGGCAATCGCGCTGAGGCTGGCGGTGATCGCGCTTTGCCCCTGCTTGAACAGCACGATGTACATGGTCATCTGTCCCAGGCTGGTCTGGCCGCGCACGGTGTCCAGCACCACCCAGGCGTAAGCCACATAAAACGCCGCGGTGCCCAGCAGGCCCAGGGCAAAGCCCCAGGCATCCCGGCGCACCGTCAACTGGCGGTCTTCGGTGTACAAGCGCCGGGCGTTGTCGCGGTAGCGCTTGAGGAACAGCGGCGCCAGGCCGAACAGCTTGACCTCTTTGGCATGGGTCTCGTGGGACAGCAGCGATTCCAGGTAATTCTGCTGACGGGTCTCGGGCGCGCGCCGGTGGAACAGGCGAAACGCATTGCCCGAAAAATGCGTCTCGGCGAAGAACACCGGTAAGGCACCGACCACCAGAATCACCAGCGCCCACGGCGAAAAGTGCACTAACAGCACGGCAAAGCTGATCAGCGAGATCAGGTTCTGCACCAGCCCCAGGCCCTTGGTGACCAGGCTCAGCGGCCGTGTCGACGCGCCCTGGCGCACGCGCACCAGCTTGTCGTGGAACTCGGCGTCTTCAAATTGCAGGAGTGAGAGGGTCTGGGCTTTCTCCAGAATCATCAGGTTGACCTTCACCCCCAACTGCACCCGCAGCAACGATTGCTGCATCGACAACGCGCGCTGGGCGGCGGCCAACAGCGCCAACACGCCCGCCTCGGCCAGCACGTATTGCATCACTGGCCACACGGGCGCCTGGCTGCCGGCTGCGTGAATCTGCATAGCGTGCACCACGCCATCGACAATACGCTGGCCGATCCAGGCAGCCAGCGCAGGCAACAGACCGGCAACGATGGTTGCCAGCAGCAGGCCTATGAATAAGGGCCGCGACGTCCCCCACACCAGCTTTAGTGCCCTGCGCGCCTGTATGGAAAACGCGCTCAATCGATTGAACAGCACCATCAATAGTATGGACTCCGTGTGGGGGCTGGGGTGAGACGGGTGGATTATGACAGGCGATGACGTCGCGCACATCCAACGGCCAGATAATAAAAATAGATGATCTTATTAAGTTGAAAGATAACATTATCTAATAATTAGCTTATTCCAAAAAAGACTTTCCCCGCATTTTTTTATAGAGATATCTTCACTTCACAGACCGACCCCATGCCTGGCGGAGGACGTACTCCCGACATGGATCTCTCTCGATATGCCAGATATTTCTCTCGCAGCGCCGCTGAAAAAATTCCACCTGTCGCTGTTGACCAGCTCGCTGCTGCTGGCGGCGGTGCCCGCCTGCGCCGAGGAGGCCAAGCTCGGCACGGTAACCGTGATTTCCACCGGTTTGCGCGGCCAGGAGCGCACGGTCGCCGACAGCCCGGCACCCATTGATGTGATCAACAGCGAGCAGTTGCTCAAGACCGGCCGCGCCGAGTTGTCCGAGGCGATTGCCAAGCTGCTGCCCTCCTTCAACTTCGGTACCAATATCGCTGGCTACAACTCGGTGACCCGCCCGCTGAGCAACCGCAGCCTCGGCCCGGCCTACACCCTGGTGCTGGTCAACGGCAAACGGCGCCACAACGGCGCTACCGGCCAGCGCGGCTCGATCGACAACAGCGGCGCGAATGCCGTGGACATCGACCTGATCCCGGTCAGCTCGGTCGACCATATCGAAGTACTCAAGGACAGCGCCGCGGCCCAGTACGGCTCGGATGCGGTGGCTGGGGTGATCAACATCATCCTCAAGTCCGCCAACAACGGCGGCCACCTGGAGACCAGCTATGGGCAGTTGTATTCCGGCCAGGGCGAAACCATCAAGGTCGCCGGCGACCAGGGTTTCAAGCTCGGCGATGGCGGCTTCTTCCACCTCTCGGCCGATGCGCGCAAACGCGGCGAAGCCTCCTGGAACGACAAGGCCGACAGCAGCGTACGTGCGTTCAACGATCCGGCCAAGGAAGCGGCATGGGACCGGGTGGCAATCAAGAACGGCGACCCCGACCTCAAGGCCTTCAACCTGGCCTACAACGCCGAGCTGGCGCTGGAAGACCTGACCCTTTATTCGTTCTCCACCTACGGCGAGCGCGACGCCGAAGCGGCCAACTATCTGCGCCTGCCCACCGGCCGCGCGGCGGTGCCCGAGGTGTTCCCCGACGGTTACTTCCCGCTGAACAACATCAAGGACCGCGACTACCAGTTGCTGTTTGGCGGCAAGGGCCAAGTGGCCGAGTGGAACTGGGACCTGAGCACCACCTACGGGCGCAACAATGTGCACCACTCCAGCGACCTGAATATCAACCCGTCGCTGGGCACCGCCTCGCCGACCCAATTCGACAACCTGGCGACCTTCCGCTTCGAACAATGGGTCAACAACCTCGACGTCACCCGTCGTTACGACAGCCTGTTCAACCTCACGTCGCCGGTGCAGGTGTCGGCCGGCCTGGAGCATCGCTGGGAGCATTTCAGCACCTTCGCCGGCGACCCCGAGGCCTACATCACCGGCACCTACCCGGCGGCATCGGGCGCGCAGGCGGCAGTGACCATTCGCCCCGAAGATGAGGTCACCCTGATCCGCAACAACTACGCCGGCTACCTGGACCTGGGCTTTGACCTCACCGAGCGCTGGTTCCTCGATGTGGCCGGGCGGGTCGAACATTACGACGATGACTCGGGCAACACCTTCGGTTTCAAGGTGAACTCGCGCTACGAGCTGACCGACAGCGTGGCGGTGCGCGGCACCGTCGGCACTGGTTTTCGTGCGCCGTCGCTGACCCAGATCGGCTACACCGTGGCGGACAACCGCGTGGCCACCGACGTCAACGGCAACGTGGTTCCGGCAGTCACCCGCCTGACCCCGTCGGGCAGCAACCTGGCCAAGGCGCTGGGGGGCGATGACCTGAAACCGGAGAAGTCGCGCAACCTCGGCCTGGGCCTCACCTGGCAACCCGCGCCGCGCACCAGCATCACCGCCGACGCCTACCTGATCGACATCGACGACCGCATCGCCCTGACCAGCAATATCTATGACCAGGGCAATGGCGCAGTCAACGCGATCCTCGCCGCCCAGGGCGTGCCCACCGGCACCTGGGTCAACTATTACACCAACGCCTTCGACACCCGCACTCGTGGCCTGGATGTGGTGGCCGACCACACCACACCGCTGGATGCCTGGGGCGACGTGCGCTGGAGCCTGGGCTTGAACTGGAACAAGACCACCATCGAAGGCGCTCGCGACACCCCGGCCGCACTGAACGGTTCCGGCGTGACCCTGGTGGGCCGCGACCGCGAGGGTGACCTCACGCAAGCGTCGCCCAAGACCAAGTGGATCCTCGGCGCGAACTGGAAGGCCCGGGACCTCGCGGTCAACCTGCAAACCGCCCGCTACGGCGCGGTCAAGACCCTGGCGATCAACCCCACCGGGGATCGCAGCTTCGGCGCCAAATGGATCACCGACCTCGACGTCAGCTACACCTTCGTCGACAGCATCACCGTCAGCATCGGCGGCACCAACATCTTCGACGTGCGCCCCGACCGGCACGCCGTCTACAGCAACCTGGGCCTGGCGCCTTACGGCAACCCGCCGTTCTATCCGGGCGGCGGCTACTGGTACACAAAGCTGGCCTACGACTTCTGATTCACATCGCCAAACGAGGGCACCCCATTGAACACCTCCAACTTGATGAGCCGTCTGCTGGCCCCCTGCGCCCTGGCGATCAGCCTGGCCGCCTGCTCGCCTTCGGGTGACCAGGCGCAAGCGAACAAAACCCTGAATATTGCATTTTTTGGCGACAACACCACCCTGGTCAGCGTCGACCCGTTCCAGGTCTACTGGCTGGAACACCGCGTGCTGCTGCGCAATGTCGCCGAGTCGCTCACCGACCAGGACCCGGCCACCGGCAAGATCATCCCCTGGCTGGCCAAGAGCTGGGAGATCAGTGACGACGCGCTGACCTACACCTTTCACCTGCGCGACAACGTGACGTTCAGCAACGGCGAGCGCTTCGACGCAAAAGCGGTGAAAACCGCGTTCGACAGCGACAAGGCCCTGGCCACCGAGCTGCCGGCGACCTTCGGCGCCACCTACCTGGCCGGTTATGACCACGCCGAAGTGGTCGACGACTTCACCGTCAAGCTGGTACTGGCCAAACCCAACGCGGGCTTTTTACAAGCCACCTCGACCACCAACCTGGCAATTCTCGCGCCCGCGTCCTATGCACTCACGGTCAAGGAGCGCTCGCTGGGCAAGATCATCGGTACCGGACCGTTTGTGCTGGCCAGCTATACCCCGGAAGTCGGCGCGCACCTGACCAAACGCAAGGGTTACGCGTGGCCCTCGGCGAATATGAAGAACCCGGGTGAGGCACATCTGGACGCCGTCGACATCAGCTACATCCCCGAAGAGAGCGTGCGCAACGGCCTGTTCCTGCAGGACAAGGCCGACATCCTGTGGCCACGCAACCCGTTTTCGGAAGTCGACCTGAAGCTGTTCCAGTCCAAGGGCGCGACCATCCAGAGCCGCTCGCTGCCGGGCCCGGCGCTGAACCTGTACCCCAACACTCGTGGCGAACGCATTCTCGCCGATCAACAAGTGCGCCTGGCCGTGCAGAAGTCCATCGACCGCAAGAGCTACGCCAGCACCGTGTATAACGCCGAGTTCCCGGTGGTGGACGGCATCTTCGACGTGACCACGCCTTACTTCAAAAGCCAGGGCAGCAAGCTCGGCTACGACCCGGCAGCTGCCGAAAAACTGTTGGATCAAGCCGGCTGGGCCAAGGGCGCGGACGGTTACCGCAGCAAAAACGGCAAGCGCCTGAGCCTGAGCTACAACATCAGCCCGGCCGAAACCGCAGGTGACGTGCTGATCCAGGACCAACTGCGCAAGGTCGGCATCGAGTTGAAACTCAGCGTGGTGACCCGCGCCGAATGGGTGGCCAACAACTCTGCCGGTAACTACGACCTGACCATCAACTACATGACCCGCGCCGACCCGATCATCCTGCAAACCATCCTCGACCCGCGCAGCGCCAACAGTTCCACCGTGGCCACTAACACCTACGAACCGGCCACCCTGGAAAAAGCCAAGGGCTTGTTCGATGCCGGCATTACGGCCACCCAAGGCGCACAACGTGCCGCCGCCTATGGCGACCTGCAGGACCTGCTGATCGACGAAAGCTCGGCGTTCCCGGTGTACGAGCGCGTGTGGCAGGCTGCAACGTCGCCCAAGGTGAAGAACTTTCGCTGGACCGCCGAGGGCTTCGCGCTGCTGGGTGATATCGAGATCGGCACGCCATGAGCCGCTACCTGCTCGGCCGCGTCGGCCAGGCCCTGCTGGTGCTGTGGGGCGCCTATAGCATCACCTACTTCATCCTCTATCTGCTGCCGGGCGACACGCTGTCGATCATGCTCAGTGCCTCGGGCATGGAGGCCGATTCGCTGTCGGTGGCCGACCTGGCCAAGGCACGCGCCTATTACGGCCTGGACAAGGGCCTCTTCGAGCAATATGTCGACCTGCTACTGGGCACCCTGCACGGAGATTTCGGCCAGTCCCTGTCGCTGAACCGCCCGGTCGCCGAGTTGCTCGCCGAGCGCCTGCCGCAAACCCTGTCCCTGGCCGGCCTGGCGATTGTGTTGTCGCTGGTCGGCGGTGTCGGCCTGGCCTACCTGACCGCCTATATCCGCTGGCAACCGCTGAAAAAAGCCCTGGCGCGCCTGCCTTCCCTGGGGTTTTCGGTGCCGGTGTTCTGGATGGGCCTGTTGCTGATCCAGGTGTTCGCCTTCGGCCTCGGCTGGTTCCCCGCCACCGGCAGCCGGGGCTTTGAAAGCCTGGTACTGCCGGCGATCACCCTGGCGATTCCAAGTGCGGCGGTGTATGCCCAAGTGCTGCAGCGCAGCTTCCAGGGCGTGTGGCAGGAGTCGTATATCGTCACCGCCTACGCCAAGGGTCTGAGCCGTGGCCAGGTGCAGGCGCGCCATGGGTTTCGCAACGCGGCGCTGCCGATTCTCACACTGATCGGCCTGCAGGTGGGCAACACGGTGTCCGGTGCGGTGCTGGTGGAAACCATCTTCGCCCGCTCCGGCATCGGCCGCCTGGCCCAGGAGGCCGTGCTGCGCCAGGACATCCCGGTGGTGCTGGCGATTGTCACGGTGTCGGCGGCAGCCTTTGTGCTGGTCAACCTGCTGGTGGACTTGCTGTACCCGTGGCTCGACCCGCGCATCTCCCACACGCCAAAGGTGTCTTAGACCATGACTATCCTTGAGCAAAACCTCGGCCTTACGCCCCCACTCTGGCAACGCCGCACCCGCCGACAACGTGCCACGGCGGCAGTAATGCCCTTGCTGCGGCGACCGGGTTTCAGCCTGGCAGTGTTGATTGTGTTGTTTTCATTGCTGGCTGCCGTGGCGCCGCAGTGGTTGACCAGCTTCGACCCCTATGCCACCGCACCTGCGGTCAAGCTCACGGCGCCGAACCTGAGCCACTGGTTCGGCACCGACGAGCTGGGCCGCGACCTGTACACTCGGGTGGTCTACGGCTCCAGGCTGTCGGTGCTGGCAGCCTTTCTGGCGGTGGGGATCGCATTGTTGGGCGGGCTCGGACTGGGCATTCTGTCCGGCTTTGCCGGTGGGCGTATCGATGCGGTGATCATGCGGTTTGTCGACGTGTTGCTCGCCCTGCCCGGCTTGCTGCTGGCCCTGGCGATTGTCACCGCCATCGGCTTCGGCACGGTGCCGGTGGCTATCGCCGTGGGCGTCGGGATTATCCCCGGATTCGCCCGCACCACCCGCGCCGAAGTGCTGCGGGTCAAGACCCTGCCGTACGTGGAAGCCGCACGCCTGGGCGGCGCCAGCTGGGGCCGCACCTTGCTGCGGCACATCCTGCCCAACGCGTGGGGCCCGGTTGCGGTACTGGCGACCCTGGATTTCGGTGCAGCCATCCTCGCCACCGCCGGCCTGAGTTTTCTCGGTTTCGGCGCCGCGCCTCCAGCCTCCGAATGGGGCACGTTGATCGCCAACGGTCGGCACTTTCTGATCACCGCCCCATGGGTGTCGTTGCTGCCCGGCCTGTTCTTGGTCGCGGTGGTGTTCAGCCTCAACCACATTGCCCGCACGTTCGAGGAGGTTCAGCGATGAATGCTTTAGTGGATGTTCGCCAGCTTAGTGTCAGCTACCGGCACGGCAACCTGGCGGTAAACCAGCTGTCACTGACCATCGCCCAAGGCGAGACGCTGGCGATTGTCGGCGAGTCCGGCTCGGGTAAAACCACACTGGCCAACGCGATTCTTGGCCTGTTGCCGGACAGCGCAACCATCAGCGCCGGTGAGCTGTGGGTGGACGGCAACAACCTCCCCCACGCCGGCGAACGCCAGAGACGCGGCCTGCGCGGGCGCACCATCGGCCTGGTGCCTCAGGACCCGATGGTCAGCCTCAACCCGACCCTGCGCATTGGCCAGCAGATTGCCGAGGCGCTGATCCTGGCCAAGGGCAAGCGCTACCCCGGCGTCGATGCCGATATCGTCGAGCTGCTGCAACAGGTCGGTATCGACAAGCCGGTACTGCGCGCGCGCCAGTACCCGCATGAACTCTCCGGCGGCATGCGTCAGCGCGTGCTGATCGCCATCGCCCTGGCCGGCAACCCACGCTTGATCATCGCCGACGAGCCGACCAGTGCTCTGGACGTCACCGTGCAGCGCAAGATCCTCGACCACCTGCAACGGCTGGTCAGTGAGCGCGGGATTTCGTTGCTGATCATCACCCATGACCTTGGCGTGGCGCTGGATCGCGCCGACCGCGTCCTGGTGATGCAACAGGGGCAAGTGGTGGAGCAAGGGGCACCCCGGCAGATTCTCGGCGCGCCGCTGCATGACTACACCCGCGCCTTGATCGCCGCCGCGCCGGCGTTCGCCAAGCGCCGCCAGCCACTGGCCCGACCGAATCCAACGCAGCCGCCGATCCTGCAACTGCAAAATGTTGGCAAGACGTTCGCGCTGCCCAAGGTCAAGGGCGAAGACGCGACCTTTGTGGCGCTGGAGGACCTGAGCCTGCAGGTCTACCCCGGGCAGACCCTGGCGATTGTCGGCGAGTCCGGCTCGGGCAAAAGCACCGCGCTGCGCATCGCCCTCGGCCTGGAAAAACCCAGCCGCGGGCGGGTGTGGTTCGAGCAACAGGACGTCACCGACCTCAGCTGGCGCGACTTCCGCCCGCTGCGCCAGCGCCTGCAACTGGTGCAACAAAACCCGTTTGCGGCGCTGGACCCACGCTTCACCGTGTTCGACAGCATCGTCGAACCGCTGGTGTCGTTCGGCTTGCTCAAGGGCGCGGCCCTGGAACAGGCCGCGCGCGAGCTGATCAGTCGCGTGCATATGCCGGTGAATTTCCTCGATCGGCTGCCGCGCGAGCTTTCCGGCGGCCAGTGCCAACGTGTCGCCATCGCCCGCGCCCTGGCGCTCAAGCCGGATCTATTGCTATTGGATGAACCGGTCAGCGCCCTCGACGTGTCCGTGCAGGCGCACATCCTTGAACTGCTGCAAGAGCTGCAACGGGACATGGGCATCGCCTACGTGCTGGTGTCCCACGACTTGTCGGTGGTCGCCAACTTTGCCCATGAGGTGCTGGTGTTACGCAATGGCCGGGTGATCGAACAGGGCTCGGTGGAGCGCATCTTCAACCGCCCGACTAGCGATTACACCCGTGAGCTGATTGGCGCCATCCCGGGCCAGCACGCTAGCGCGAGCGCCGCCTGAGCGGCGCTTTACTCGGCAGCACAGTCACGCGCCGTGATGCCCTTCTCCTGGGCATACGTGCGAGGTTTTGCCCCAGTGTGGTGACGCCCGCACACGAGGCACCTGTGATGTACATCCGCATTTTTTCCTCCATGAATATGAGCCGATTTTGAGGTCGGCCAGATATCGCATACCTCGCCTCATCGCCGTCCCCAACGTTCGCAAAACCCTCAAAGCATCCGTTCAATGGCAGAATCTCCTCAACTTGATCGTTTTGGAGACCAGCATGCTTCGTGTATTTGAACGAAGACTCGACCCCTTCCCGCCTGACGAAGTGCCACCGCCGCCCGCGGGCCTGGCTCGGTTCCTATGGGCCTGCACGCGCGGCGCTCGCGGTTACATCCTGGCGCTGGCGCTGCTGAGTGCCGGTGTGTCGATCTACGAAGCGTGGCTGTTTTCGTTTCTGGGCCAAATCGTCGATCTGCTCTCGACCTGGCAGGCCGGCGGTGAAGCGGCGGCGCAGGAAAGCCGCGTGTTGTGGGGCATGGGCATTGTCATGGTGACCAGCGTCGGGCTGGTGGCGTTGCGCACGATGGTGCAGCACCAGGTATTGGCGATCAACTTGCCGTTGCGGCTGCGCTGGGATTTCCATCGCCTGATGCTGCGACAAAGCCTCTCGTTTTTTTCCGATGAATTCTCCGGCCGCGTCACCACCAAGGTCATGCAGACTGCGCTGGCCGTGCGCGACGTGCTGTTCACAATGATCGAGATCCTGCCGGGGATCGGCGTGTATTTCATCGCGATTATCGCGCTGGCCGGCGGCTTCGCGCTGAAGCTGATCCTGCCCTTCATGGCCTGGTTCGTGTTGTTCGGCCTGGCCATGTGGTATTTCGTGCCGCGTCTGGGCAAAGTCGGCCAGGAGCAGGCCAACGCACGGTCGATGATGACCGGGCGAATTTCGGACGCTTACACCAACATCACCACGGTGAAACTGTTTTCCCACTCCAATCGCGAAGCGCATTTCGCGCGTGCGGCGATGGAGGATTTCAAGCAAACCGGTTTCCGCCAGATGCGCCTGGTCAGCCAGTTCGAGATCGTCAATCAGGCACTGGTAGTGGCGTTGATCATGTCGGCGGGCGGTTATGCGTTGTGGCTCTGGCATGACGGCGCGGTCGGCGCGGGTGCCGTGGCGGCGATCACTGCGATGGCGTTGCGGATCAACGGCATGTCGAACTGGATCATGTGGCAAATGACTTCGCTGTTCGAAAGCATCGGCACCGCCCAGGATGGCATGGCGACGCTGACCCTCGGCACCAAAGTGCAGGACGCGCCGGATGCGGGCGTGCTGCAGACCACCGGCGGCGCGGTGACCTTCAACAATGTCAGCTTCAACTACAACGGCGAGCGCCAAGTGCTCAGCGGCCTCAACCTGAACATCCGCCCTGGCGAAAAAATCGGCCTGGTCGGACGCTCCGGTGCGGGTAAATCCACGCTGATCAATCTGCTGCTGCGTTTCTATGACGTCGACAGCGGCGAGATTTGCATCGACGGCCAAAACATCGCAAAAGTGACGCAAGACAGCCTGCGCGCCTCAATCGGCATGGTCACGCAGGATACGTCCCTGCTGCACCGTTCGATCCGCGACAACATTGCCTACGGCCGACCCGACGCGACCGACGAACAAATCCGCAGCGCCGCCGCCAATGCGCAGGCCGACGAGTTCATCAGCCAACTCAGCGACCGCCAAGGTCATAGCGGCTACGACACCTTGGTCGGTGAGCGCGGCATCAAGTTGTCGGGCGGCCAACGCCAGCGCGTGGCAATTGCCCGGGTCATGCTCAAAAACGCCCCGATCCTGCTGCTCGACGAAGCCACCAGCGCGCTGGACTCGGAAGTCGAGGTCGCAATCCAGGAAAGCCTCGATGAGATGATGCAAGGCAAAACCGTCATCGCCATCGCCCATCGACTGTCGACGATTGCCGCCATGGACCGGCTCATCGTGATGGATGACGGGCGCATTATTGAACAGGGCACCCACAGTGAACTGCTGGCGAAGAATGGCGTTTATGCGCGGCTTTGGCAGCACCAGAGCGGTGGTTTTCTGGGCGAGGACAAAGGTGTGATTGAGGCGTTGGATCAGGTGTGAACGGTGGAGTGCGGCGAGTGATGCCGTCCACTGAGCATCGATCCAGTTAGAAAACTGCTCCTTCGATATGGTGGACCTTCGGTTCTTCAGAAAAATAGTCCTCCAGGCCCAGCATGAACATCTGATGGTCATCACTCGCCTCGAAGCCCGGCGAGTGATCTTCAAGTGAAGCCCAGCGCACTATCAGGTTGAAATGCTCGGGGGTTTCGATTCCTTGCGCGAGCAAGTGGCCGCCGTAACCCTTCGCGCGGGTGAGCAACGGCGCGACCTCGGCGAAGGCACTTTTGAAGTGTTCAATACGTTCTTTGTGTACGGGAAGCAGAGCAATTTCATAAATCATGGCATTTCCTCTGATACGACTTAGACGGCTGAAAATAGGCGCTCAGGAAATAAGCGATGGCTCAACTGCAATCGCGATTTTGCCTTGGAGGCCGTTCTCGGGACTTTCCAACCGAGCATGGGCCAGGCCGATATCGGCCAGCGAATAGACCGCGCCAACGTGTGGGCGCAACTGACCGCGAGCCACCAACGTGCTCAGCTCATCAAGCTTGCCGCGGTTTTGTCGGGTGAAGACGAAGTGATAACTGGCGTTCTTGCCCCAGGCCTGAACGAGGTTTTGCGGCTGCGCGATGTCGACAATCGAGACCACACGGCCCAGTTGAGCCAGCGCATCCGGGCTGCGCGACAGGGTGTCGCCGCCTATGGTGTCGAACACCACATCCACACCTTGGCCGCCGGTTTCGCGCAGGATGGCGTCGACGTAATCTTCCTTTTTGTAGTCGATAAGCACATCGGCACCCATGCTACGGGCGAACTCAAAGTTTGCTTCGCGCACGGTGGCGAAGACCCGCGCGCCAATGGCTTTTGCGACCTGGATCGCTACATGACCCACGCCTCCCGCGCCGCCGTGTATCAGAATGCTTTCCCCTACCCTGAGCGCCGCTCGCACGGTCAGCGCTTCCCACACCGTGCCGCCAACCAGAGTCAGACTTGCCGCCTCAAGATGGCTCAGCGATGGCGGTTTGTGGCCGATGATGCTTTCGGCCGCAACGTGGTACTCGGCATAACTGCCTGGCCCGTCGAATATTTGCGGGGTGTACCAGACTTCGTCCCCCGGAGCGAAGCCCGTCACCCCCGGCCCGACTTCTTCGACAACGCCCGAAACGTCATGTCCGGTAATCGCCGGCAGTGGCACTAGGTCAGCGTAATCGCCGCGCCGAACCTGAAAATCCAAGGGGTTGATGGAGGTTGCGTGTACCCGCACCAAGACCTGTCCCACACCCGGCACTGGCTTGGGTACGTCGCAGAGTTCGAACGATTCCGGGCCGCCAAATGATTTGAGTACCATCGCTTTCATTTTGAAATCCTCGTATCGACAAAAAGGAATATCGAGATATCTCGATATAATGCAGTAAAAAATTACAGATCTTTCCCGATCAACTCGGCAAGGGCACTGATAGTTGCTTCATTGCGTTTGTAGTACGTCCACTGGCCGATGCGCCTGACTTCGACCAGGCCCACTCGTTGCAGGGTTGCCAGATAACCCGACACCGTAGACTGCGACAGCCCGATACCTTCCTGGATACTGCTGACGCAGACACCCACCGTGAAAACGTCACCCTCATCCTGCGCAGGGAAATTGTTCACGGGGTCCTTCAAGCCTTTCAGAATTTGAAGGCGTACCGGATTTGAGAGTGCTTTGAATATTTCGAGTAAGTCCATAGCTCGGATGATATCGAGATTTTCCGATATATCAATACCCGATTTCCCTTCGCGACCGACGGCTCACATTCTGCTGAACAGACCTCTCCAGTTGCTGCGAGAGGAGATGAAGGCTCGCAATGTCTGTGGCCAGACATAGATCAACCAGCTCTTCATCCCCCACTCAGATCACCCGGCGGTGGCTGGCACTGGCGCATTGAGCAACTGCTGCTCCCACAGATACGCAATACCGCTACCGGCAGCATGCTGCAGCAGCACATCGGTCAGCGCACCGGCGGTTTCCTCCCGAGCCCAGTCACGTTGCCACTCTGCAGCGAGAGCGAGCCAAGTCATCATGTTCGCGCCCGCCGCAATCATGCGCTGGATCGCCACTCGATGGGCCTCGACCGAAACCGCGCCGGATGCGTCAGTGATCACCGTTACATCCCAACCTTCGCCGAGTGCCTGGATCACCGGCATGGCGACGCAGACTTCGGTCCACAGACCCGCGATAACCAGTTGCTTGCGGCCCGTCGCTTTTACCGCGTCCACCACCTTCTGGTCTTCCCAGGTGTTGATCAGCGTCCGATCAATCACCTCTTGGCCGGGAAAAACATCGAGGATTTGCGGAAAGATGAAACCGCCCCGCTCGGCGATCACGCTGGTCAAGATGGTGGGCACGTTGAACGCCTTGGCTGCCTTCGCCAACGCCGTCGCATTGTTGACCACCATTTGCGGCTCATGGCTGTTCAGATTAGTGAGCTGGAAAGGCTGGTGGTCGATCAGAACGAGTACCGAATCTTCAGGACGAAGAAGCGATGTAAGGCCGTTACGAAAAGTCATTAATAGATCCCGTGTTGTCGTTATGAATTGGATTGGTAATGAGCGGCATACGCCAGCGCCGACGCTGCCTGCGAACAACACTGTGCTGTTTCGATGCTTAATCCGGTAGTGTTGCCAAGTGTTTGGCTGTGTCGCGAAATGAGGAACACCGTTTGGATATCGAAGAGCTTCAGACATTCGTAGAGGTTGCTGACGCGGGGGGCGTTTCGCCTGCCGCAGCCCGGCTGGGCGTGTCCAAGTCAATCGTCAGTCGCAGGTTGGCGCGATTGGAAGCACAGCTTGGCGTGCAGTTGCTGACACGCTCGACTCGCGGCGCGGCGCTGACCGAGGCCGGCGCGACCTTTCGCGATTATGCAGCGAGGGTCTGCTCAGAAATGGAGTCAGCCAGGGAAGCGATCCTGCCTGCCGGAGCGCTGCAGGGTCGTTTACGAGTGGCCGCGCCGCTTTCTTTTGGCCCGACTCACTTCGCCCCCGTACTGGCGGAAATGGCCGTGCGGCACCCGCAACTTCAGATCCAGACCTGCTACAGCGACCGCTTCGTTGACCTCATCGCCGAAGGTTACGACTGCGCGATCCGCGTCGGCTACCTTCAGGATTCCAACCTGATCGCAAGACGCATCGGCCCGATCAACGGCAAGCTGGTCGCGAGTCCGGGCTATATCAAGGCTTATGGTTCACCCGAGAAACCTGAGGAGATAGCCGCCCATCAAGCCCTGATGCAAAGCACCGAAGCTTGGCAATTCATGGATGGCGACAAGATCGTCGCCATTCGCCCGCAAGGACGCTTCAAGGCCGACAACGGCATCGCGCTAGTCGCCGCCGCAGTCGCCGGACTCGGGGTCGCGTACCTGCCCGATTGCCTAACGTATGACAGCCTGGCATCCGGCGCACTGGTGCCGATCATGACGCGTTATCCACCACCGCCAGCGGGTGCTTACTTAGTCCGCCCGGCCGGTCAGCATCCTGCGCAGAAGATCCGGGTCTTTGCGCAATTGTTGATCGAGTATTTCGGGGAATCTCCGTATTTTGCGGGAGATGTTGCTGTTTGATTGGGGGAGGTGTTTGAGTGAGTGGCTGCCTACTGTGCTGAGCGCTTGTTGTTGACCAAGATAGGCACTGAGGTAAAATCGCCACCCCAAAAAATCAGCTTGCATAGCGAGAAGGAGCTTCGATGCGACGGGTGATGATAGTTGGTCAACCTGGGGCGGGCAAAAGCACTTTGGCGCGTGAGCTTGGCCAGCGCACGGGGCTACCGGTTGTTCATATCGACACTATCCACTGGCAGCCAGGGTGGATCGAAAGAAGCCGGGACGAGAAGACGCAGCTTTGTCTCGAAGTAGAGGCACGAGATTGCTGGATATTCGAAGGTGGCCATTCAGCCACGTGGGATAACCGGCTGGCACGCGCAGATCTGTTGATTTGGATTGACCGATCTGCAACGCTTCGATTCATGCGCGTACTGCGCAGAACGCTGCTCCAACGTGGTCAGTCTCGGCCTGACCTGCCGCAGAACTGCCCCGAACTGCTGGCCAACCTGCCGGAGTTTTTTAGATTCATGTGGCGGACGAAAAAAACAGCGCGAGCAAAGATGCAGCAACTTGTGGCAACAGCGCCATCAGATTGCCGCGTTGCTCGCCTGCGGTCTAATCGGGATATCGGCATTTTTCTCGCGAGCATTGGAAGTTCGACCGTCCAGGCCCCGCGAGATTGATCGACGGTTGATTGATTTAAAAAAGGCAAAGGCACGACTTCCCTTTCTGGGGATGGACCGTGCGATATCGCTCACGGACAAAAAGATATGATCCAGCATGGCAAAACCCTCATGATTCAGATGTTTTAGCCGCCGGCCACTTCGAGGGTCTGGGCATTGATCCAGGCGCCCTCCTCTGACGGCAACATTGCAGCACCGGATACGGCGATGGCCCGAGTCAACATGGCGATCCAGTGGATCCGCCGTGACTTCGCTGAGCCGATTGGGGTAGAGCGCCTGGCGCAACGAGCATCAATGATGCATCTCGGCGTTTCATCGCCACTTCAAGGCAGTCACCAACCTGAGTCCTTTGCAGTATCAAAAACGGGTTCGCCTGCTCCTGGCTAGAACACTGATGGTGGCCCACGCCAAGAGCGTGATGGCGGCGGCCTTCGAAGTCGGCTATGAAAGTGCGACACAATTCAGCAGGGATTATTCACTGGTGTTTGGACTGCCTCCTGCACAAGATACGGGGAGGTTCCTCGGGAAACGATCGCCACCAGACGCTAATCAGTTGGAGGGTTAGATAACGGGCTAGAAGAGAGCAGCGAGCGTTGGAAGCTATCCATAATTTTCATTCCGCCTGCGTAACCATAAGTCTCTTTAAATGCACTACGAGTTCAACCAGAATCCTTCAGGTCGATCACATCAGGATCCATCATGCCTGCAACCACAACCGTTACCGCCGCTGAAAACCGACAAAGCATACTCATCGTCGTAGGTTCGGTGTTCCTGTTGTCGGTGTCAGACGCTCTTATCAAGGCCACCAGCGCCGAGACATCGATGTGGCAGCTCTACGTGATTCGTTCGCTACTGGCCATTGGCATGCTCGTCGCCTTGTTGATGTACCGCCGCGGCACAATGCAGCAACGGCCGCTTTCCCCTTTGTGGATAGGCGCAAGAAGCCTGCTGCTTGCCTTGATGTGGATCGCCTTTTACAGCGCACTGCCCTTCATCAGCCTGACCATAGCCGCATTGGCAATCTATACGACACCTTTGTTTATCGCTTTATTCTCGGCAGTCACCCTGGACGAGCATGTCACACCGCGCAAATGGGTGGCCATTCTGGTGGGATTCGCCGGGGTGCTGGTCACGCTCGCGCCCAGTCAGGCTGACTTCAACTTATGGACACTGCTACCCGTGCTCGCTGCGATTTTCTATGCCCTCGCAGCGGTCGTGACCAAGGGCAAGTGCGCCAATGAGGCGCCCACGCACCTGGCCCTGGCGCTGAACATCGTCCTGTTGTTGATTGGGGTGGTCGGCAGCATTGTCGTTGCACAGACTGGCCCTCACCTGCCGGCCAACGAGGGCCTGCGGTTTCTGGTGGGCGACTGGTCGCCCATGGCGATCAGCGACTGGGGCGTGATGGTGGTGCTGGCGATTCTGATGGTACTGGTCAGTACCGGCATCGCCCGGGCCTATCAAATCGGCGAGACCTCGATCATCGGCGCATTCGATTACACCTACCTGATCTTCGCGATTGCCTGGGGGGCGTTGCTGTTCAATGAAGTGCTCAATGGCCGGACTGCGGTCGGTCTGGCCCTTATCCTGATTTCAGGCTTCATCCTGCTGAAAAAGCCCACTGCTGCGCGCTGAACGTGTCACATGCACAGGCTTTAACAAGGAGCTGTTTATGCTGGCAGTTGCATTACCCGCTGCGGACATACTGATAAATCTCGTTTACTCATGAAGACGCAAAGCACGCCAACGCACCTGGCCCCTGGTAAAGGACTGACCATCAGGCACTCTGGTGCTATCAAACCTGAGGGTAGCGTTTAAACAGCTCGGTGGCTTCCCAGTGTGCCGCATGTGCCTGCAACGCTGGGAAAGCAACCGCCCTGACCACATCAGCGACCATCAACTGTATGAACGACCAGGCGACGGCGCTGGTGATGTCAACCTGATCCGGCCGATCTGACGCAACCGATTGCCGTCCCGACAGTTGCGTATCCCATGCGCGACAAGCCGCCAACAACTGCCCGGTTACCCGCTCCAGCCAGGGCTGATGGCGTTTTTCCTCTGGTCGCAGCCGGTATTCATAGACAATCTGCACCGCCTTTTCGCAGGCAGCCAATGCCAGCCCCAAGGTCCGCAGCGAATCAGCCAGAGGCACGGCTTGGTGTGGCATCAATTTTCGCTCAGCCGGGCTCAGCGCCTCGAAGTAGTCGATGATCAGCGTCGAATCCATCAACACGCTGCCGTTATCCAGCACCAAACTAGGTGCCTTCACCACTGGGTTGATCGCAGCGAACGCTTCGAAGTCGCTGAATACCGAAAGTGCGGCGTGCTCGAACGAGACCTCCATCGCCTCCAGCGAAATAGCCACCCGTCGAACATAGGGAGAATCCAGCATGCCTATCAATTTCATCAGGTGATCTCCCTTTGTAATGGGGTCAATACTATTACCGTGCTCGCCCCTTGCACAGACTCACATCGCCCGTCACTCGAACTGCTGACGATTCTCCGGAGTAATCAACTGGAACGGCACCCAGATGATCGGTGTATCCAGCTTTTCGCCACGCGCCAGGCGGACAGCCGCATCAACCGCGCCACTCGCCTGCCCTACGGCATCCTGAAACACACTGACAGCCATCTTTCCATCCGCCATAAGCTTGAGCCCATCCGACGTGCCGTCGATGCCGCCGACCCAGTAGTCCTTGGCCTGCTTGCCGGCCTTCTCCAGGCCCATGATCGCGCCGATCGCCATTTCGTCGTTATTGGCGGCGACAATCGAAAAATCGACGCCCTGCTTCACCCAGTCCATGACCACCGTGGCGGCCTGGCTACGCTCCCAGTTGGCGACTTTTTTCTGCACGACTTTCATGTCCGGGTACTTGGCGACGACTTTTTCAACGTCCTCGGTGCGCATCAATGAGGACGCATTGGCGGGGTCGCCGACCAGAATCACCACGTTGCCCTTGTAGCCGGCCCGGCGTGCCAATTCTTCCATCTGCAAGGTGCCTGACTCCAGTTCATTGGAGCCGACAAACGCAGCGCGCGCGGTGAGCTTTTCGGGCGAGGGATTGCGGTTGACGAAGACCAGGGGAATATTCGCTTCGCTGGCCAACTGCATCATCTGCGGCGTGCTTTTGCCGTCGACCACGGCCACGATGATCGCGTCGACTTTGGAATGGATCAGGTTGCGAAACTGCCGCAGCTGCAATGCGGAATTGTCCTGCCCATTCTCCATGAAAATATCGATATCCATCGCCGCCGACTTTTGCTGCACGCCATTGCGCAGCAACGCCTGGAAATTATCGTCGTATTTGGCCATGGCCACGCCCACCAGCGGCGTAGCGGCCTGGGCCAGGCCTGTGGTTAACAGCGCCGACCCCAGGAAACATCTGAACCATGCTTTCATTTTCTAGCTCCCGAGGGTCAAACGCTGAATTGATGAAGCAGTTCACGCTGCACTTTGGCCATGGCCGATAAGCGTTGGCTGCTGCTGGCCGATTGCTCGGCACCTTCGGCCGTCTGCTGCGCCGAATCATTGATCTGGATGACCATCCGGCTGGTTTCCGCCACGGTGGCGCTCTGCTGCTCGGTGGCCGCAGCAATCTGGATGTTCATGTCGCGAATCGTGCCGACCGCCTCGCTCATCGAATGCAGCAATTCACCGGCTCCCGAGGCCAGCGACACGCATTGGCCCGACTGCACCTGGCTCTCGTTCATCACCTGGACCACGGAATGAATTTTTTCCTGCATCCGTCCGATCATTTCCTGGATTTCGCTGGTAGAGGTCTGGGTACGACTTGCCAGGGAGCGCACTTCATCTGCGACGACGGCAAAACCTCGACCTTGTTCGCCCGCACGCGCGGCTTCGATAGCCGCGTTGAGTGCGAGCAAGTTGGTCTGTTCGGCGATGGTACGAATGGCAACCACAATGCCTTCGATATTGTGGCCGTACTTCTGCAGTTCGTCGGTAACCTCGGTGGCTTTGTTTACCTGCTCGGCCTGAAGGCGAATGTTGACGATGGTCTCGGCCACACGCTCCTGTACTTGATCGGTTAGGTCACTGGTGTCGTCCACCGCCTTGCGGGTGTCTTGCGCGCGCCGTGCGACTTCTTCCACGGTACTTTCCATCTCAGTCATGGCCGAGGCCGCCGACTGCAACCTGTCTTTTTGCTCATCCACTACGCGAGTAGTCTGCTCGCTGCTCAAGGCATTGTTGTCCGCCGTGGTCGCCAGGGCATCGGCGGAGCTGATCAGCTCACGGAAGGTTTTGCGCAGGGCGATGGTCAGTTCATTCAGGTAGCCCCCCAGCTCCCCGAACTCATCCTTGCGCGAGACATCGAAACTGACGCGCATATCGCCGGCCGTCAGTTGCTTGAGCACCTCGCGAAACGCCGCCAGGGGACGACGCAGGCTGAAGGCGACCCAAATGCCGATCAGCACGGCGGCCAGCACCGCAAGTACACAGGCGATCAGCACCAGGCTGCGGCTGGTGCCGATGGTGGCGTTGGCATCGTCCCGGGCGTGATTGGCGACCTCAAGGGCCTGGCTGCCAAATTCGCCAATCTTGCCCAGGGTGGATTGCAGGGCGACTTCTACCGCCGTGCGTTGCTGCACAACCTGCGCGATCAATTTTGCCTCGGCGAGGTAGGCATGGAACACGCCGTCGGCGCCGGTCAGATCGGTGAGTAGACGATTGACCATCACGGCGGCAATCCGCCCGCCTCTTGGGTCAACGGCCAATAGCGCCTGGAGGCGCGTGCTGATGACCTCGTCCTGCAGGTTCAGCACGCGTTGCAAGGTGTCGATGGCTGGCGTCGCCGCATGCGCGGCCAGCCCGTCATAAGATTTATTGACTTCCAACAGCAGTTTTTCAGCCGCCGCCACCTGTTGTGCGTCGCCGGCACTGCGGGCCCGAGCAATGTAATCGCGCAGGTAACCCGCCAACTGCGAACCCTGGCCGCTGCTGTAACCTTGCAGCACTCGCGTCAACGCGAGTTGCTGCACATGCTCACGGTGCGAGGCCATCAGGGTTTGCGCCTGGTCGGCGTAGGCCGTCACTAACTGGCGCTGCTGGGCGAGGCCAGCCTTCAGCTCGTCGCGGTCGACGACGTAGACCGCCGTGCTGTCGAGCAAGCGATTGAACTGGGTAATGCTGTCGGTGAACGCTTGCTTGCCGGCGTCGATCTGTTTGACATCGGTGCTGATCAACATGGCCAGCAACGCCTGGTTGGCGCGCAGGATATGCACGTACAACTCACTGGCCGCACGACTCAATGGTGCCGATTGGCTCGTGATGATGCCCAGACGCTCGCTTATAG
Organism: Pseudomonas sp. R11-23-07; assembly: GCF_003852295.1. Lineage (NCBI taxonomy): Bacteria > Pseudomonadati > Pseudomonadota > Gammaproteobacteria > Pseudomonadales > Pseudomonadaceae > Pseudomonas > Pseudomonas sp. R11-23-07. The sequence goes on along the minus strand of NZ_CP027761.1, from coordinate 2,717,975 downwards.
AATGCGTGCTTTGATAGCTGACCCCTGCCATGGTCAGCAGCAACAGCACAAGCACCGCAAAGCCCCCGATAACCCGCTGTAAAATGGTCATGGCTAACCCCGTTAGGTTTTTATTGTTGTGGAGCTGGTTTGAAGCGTCGGCGTACTTCGAGGGAGACTGCTCGGAGCGCTAAGGACTGGATCGGCCGCGCAGCCAGGAACTTGAAAGGAGAAAGCGACTGAGCGGCGTTTTCAAGATCGACCTTTGCGGGCTGGGCGTGGCCGCCCTACCCGACTTCATTCAACACTCCTTGATCCGGTTCCAAAGTTGAGCAACCTGCTCGGCACTGTCGGCTTTGACTCGGGCCAGATCGACGGGATAGTCGACACCCGGGTTTTCGACAAACCGCGTCGCCGTAAATTGTCCGTTGCTGGCGCGCAGGACATAGCCAGAATCCTCGCATTGCTGGGATGCCAGAAAGACCACCCCAGGCGCAACCCATTCGGGCTTGAGGTTTTCCGGTTCGCCGACAACACCCCACATACGCGTCTTGGCCACGGGCGATACCGCATTAACCAAGATGCCCACCTGCGCGCCTTCCATGCTCAACGCATTCATGATGCCCAATTGCGCCATCTTGCCGGCGGCATATGCCACCAGGCCCGTTTGTGCATACTGCTGGTACATCGCACGGTCGGACGACGTTAGTACCACCCGTGCGGCGGAGGACTGCTTGAGGTGTTTCCAGGCATGTTTGCATAACCATACAGGTGTATAGATATTGATATCCACTGCGCGGCCGATGAAGGTCGCGTCGGCTTCTTCAATGGGTTGATAACCGACCCAGCCAGCGTTGTGAATCAAGATATCAAGTTGGCCAAACGCCTCGATGGCCGCTGCGATCAATTGCTCGCAACCCTGTTCGCTACTCAGATCGCCATGATGCCCTACCACGTTGAAGCCCTTGTCCCTGAGGGTCTTGGCAGCCTCCATGGCGATCGAGCCATCGCCTCCCGCGCCCAGCTTATCTGCGCCGACATCATTGATCACCACATTGGCGCCCAGCGTGGCCAACGCCTGTGCGTAACTAAAACCCAGCCCTCGGCCAGCGCCCGTTATAACCGCAGTCTTTCCTGTAAAGTTCATTGGCGATTTCCTCTTGAGTACCAACTCACCTTAACAAGGTGTATCCGCGCTGTTTAATACTAACGGCGGCGCAAGTTGATACTTGGCGCCTATCAATCAGTTCAAATGAAGGAACAGAAGAAATGATCGAAACCCGCCTGTTACGCCAATTCATCGCCGTGGCTGAAGAACTGCATTTCCACAGGGCTGCTATTCGCCTGCACATGGCCCAGCCCCCGTTGAGCCAAGCCATCAATCGCCTCGAAGACAAACTGGGATTCAGCCTGTTCACCCGTAATAAGCGCGGGGTCAAACTGACCCCGGCCGGCGGTGCGTTCCTGAACACGGCCTATAGCACCCTCAAAGAGCTGGAGTTGGGCACCGAACACGCACGTCAGGTATCCGAGGGGATTGCCGGCACACTCACGGTGACGGCGGTGTCCATCGCCTACTACGAGTCGCTGCTCAGCATCCTGCGGCAGTTCCGCGAGACGTTCCCCAACGTGCAACTGATCATCAAGGAGATGCCCTCCTCCAGCCAGGCCAAGGCCATTCTGGCGGGAGAAGCGGATATAGCCTTCATGCGCAAGTTGCCGATTTCGGCAGAAACCGTCGAGTCACGCCTGTTGCTGGATGAAGAGATCGTGATGGCGCTGCCCGCCCATCACCCCAAGGCGAAGGAAGGTCAGATCGACTTGCGGGACTTCGCCGGGGAAGACTTCGTATTCACCCCCGAAGCTCTGGGCAGCGGCTATCACAGTCAGCTGATCGCGTTGTGTGAAGCCGCCGGTTTTTATCCCAAGGTGGTGCAGGAGGCCGCGCAGATCCATACCCTGATCGGCCTGGTCGCCTGTGGCTTCGGCGTTGCTCTGGTGCCTGAGTCGATTGCCAGCTCAATCATGCGCGACAAGGTCCTGTTCCGCCGGATCTACCCGGTGACCGCCTCCCCCAACCCGGCAATCGGCCTATATATGAGCTGGAACACCCACAACGAATCACCGTTGATGGACAGCTTCATTTCCATGCTCGACTTCAACGCAGCCCCCCAGGTTGAAAGGACGCTGGCCGTCCAGGTCAGTTAGAGCGCCAGTGGGTAATTCTTGAGCGATGCGCCCATGGGCTACAGCGTTTGCTTCTGCCCCTAACCATCGGCTGAAAGCACTGTTCACGCATCAACAGTGCCTGGACAGCTTGTACTGAATCAACACACGCCAATTACCAGATACTTTACATATCTAATTGAAATAAAAGCATTTACCCCTCTGGCATGGCGCATGCAATCACCTGTGCTCCTACCCCGAAGGATGCATCCATGCCCCAGACACTGCCCCAGGCGCTGTTGCGTCAAGCCCACATCCGCGGGTCGGCGATCGCTTTGCGCTACAAGCGCCTGGGCATCTGGCATGAGCGCAGCTGGAGCGAGGTGGCTCGCGAGGTCAGCCAGCTCGCCGCTGCCTTGCACCAGCGCAGCTTGGGGCGTGACGATGACCTGTTGATCATCAGCCAGGCGCGTCCCGAAGCGTTGTTGCTGGCGCTGGCGGCGCAATGGTTGGGCGCCAGCGTCACACTGCTCGACCCGGAACGCGACAATCAGGTGTTGCTGGGCGTGCTGCGGCCGCGCTTCGTGGTCGTGCAAGACCTGGACACGTTGCAACAACTGCGTGAGCGTGACGTGGTGGTGTTCCTCGACGGGCGTGGCCTGAGCCAATACCCGGACGCCGGCTTGATCGACTATGCCGACTTGCGTACCGATGCCCCGCCCCCCGCCCACGCGCCGCAACCCGACGCCACTGCCTTCGTCTTTCATGCCGAGACCACCCAGCGCCTGACCCATGCGCAGTTGCTCGCAGGCGCCCGTGCGCTGGTCGACCGGGAACACCTCGGCGCCGACGACGAGGCCCTGGCCGCACGGGTGTTTGCCGCCAGCGGGCAAGCACGCTACCTGCTTGCACCCTGGCTGCATGCCGGCTTTGGGCTGAACTTTCCGGAGGCCCTGGCCACCCGCGATACCGACCGTCGCGAACTGGGCCCGACCCTGGTGCTGGGCACCCGCGAATCCTATGCGCGCCTGGAACAGTGGGTGCGTGAGCGCCTGCCGCTGCCGGGGACGTTCAGCCATCGCGTGTACCGCTGGGGCATGCAGCCGAGCCGATCCCCCCTACGCCGCTGGCTGGGGCACTGGCTGGTCCGTCGGCCACTGCTGGATGTACTGGGGATGAGCCGCCTGCGCGTGCCTTTGTTGGTCGGGCCAGCGTTGAATCCGGACAGTGCGGCGTTCTTCGGTGCCCTGGGCATCCGTCCCGGCCATTGGCAAGAACCCGCTTCCCGCCACGAACCCAGCGACCACTTGCTGCCTCAATCTGCCTGACGAGCCTTCCATGCGCACACCCACTGAAGCGGTATTACTGCGGCTCGATGACATCTCTCTGTCGTTCAAAGGCATCAAGGCCATCACCTCCATCAGCTTCGAGGTCAAGGCCGGCGACATCTGCGGCCTGATCGGCCCTAACGGCGCGGGTAAAAGCTCGTTGCTGAATGTAATCAATGGGGTCTACCACCCCCAAAGCGGCAGCATCCAGTACGCAGGCCAGACCCGCAGACGCATGCGTGCGCACCAGGCGGCCGAAGGCGGCATTGCGCGGACCTTCCAGAATATCGCGCTGTTCAAGGGCATGAGCGTGCTCGATAACGTGCTCACCGGGCGCAACCTCAAGCGCCGCAGCAGTTGGATCGAGCAAATGCTGCGCCTGGGCCGGGCACCGCGTGAGGACGACGCGCACCGCCTGCAAGCGGAAAAGGTGATTGCCTTTCTACAGATCCATCCCTGGCGCCATGTGCTGGTCGGCACCCTGCCCTATGGCCTGCAAAAACGTGTCGAACTGGCCCGCGCCCTCGCCGCCGAACCCACCCTGCTGTTGCTGGATGAGCCCATGGCCGGCATGAACGCCCAGGAGAAGGCGCAGATGAGCCAGTTCATCCGCGACATCAACCGCGAGTTCGGCACCACCGTGGTGTTGATCGAACACGACATCGGCGTGGTCATGGGCCTGTGCGACCACGTGGTGGTGCTCGACTACGGTCGCAAGATCGGCGACGGCACCCCGCAACAGGTGCGCGCCAACCCCGATGTGATCGCCGCCTACCTGGGTACCTGAGCATGGAATTTTTCTTCGAAGTGCTGATCGGCGGGCTGCTGGCGGGTGTGATGTATGCCCTGGTGGCGATTGGTTTTGTGCTGATCTACAAGGCCTCCGGCGTGTTCAATTTTGCCCAGGGCGCCATGGTGCTGTTTGCCGCGCTGACATTTGTCAGCCTGTTGGAGCGAGGCTTCCCGTTCGCCTGGGCGTTCCTGGTCACCCTGGCGAGCATGGTGGTGCTGGCGCTGCTGATTGAAAAAGTCGTGCTGCGCCCGTTGGTCAACCGGCCACCGATCATCCTGTTCATGGCCACCCTTGGGCTCTCCTACATGATCGAAGGGTTTGCGCAGTTCCTGTGGGGCGCACAGGTGCACGGGCTGGACCTGGGCATCGAAGACGAACCGCTGGAAATCCGCGGCATGCTGCTCTCGCAATTCGACCTGTTTGCCGCCGGCACCGCAGCCGTGCTGGTGATCGTCCTGTCGCTGCTGTTCAACAAGACGCGGGTGGGCCTGTCGTTGCGCGCGGTGGCCGACGACCCGCTGGCGTCCATGGCCATCGGTATCCGCCTGCCCCGCATCTGGGCCCTGGTGTGGGCGGTGGCAGGGTGTGTCGGCCTGGTGGCCGGGTTGCTCTGGGGTGCGCGCCTGGGCGTGCAGTTCTCGCTTTCGCTGGTGGTGCTCAAGGCGCTGCCGGTGCTGATCATCGGCGGGTTCTCGTCCATCGGCGGGGCGATTGTCGGCGGCTTGATCATCGGCGCGGCAGAGAAAGTCGCCGAGATCTACCTCGGCCCGCTCATCGGCAGCGGCATTGAAAACTGGGTGCCGTATGTCCTGGCGTTGCTGTTCCTGCTGGTGCGGCCTGCCGGGCTGTTCGGCGAGCGCGCCATCGAACGGGTTTGATTGTCCCTGAGGAACTCTCTGCATGCTGTATCAAGAAACCGGTCAAATCAGCACCTCCTACGCGGCCGAGCGCCGTACCTTTCGCCTGCGCCAGGACCGCGTCGCGCTGTGGCTGCTGCTGGGCCTGGCGTTTTTTGCGGTGCCTTGGCTGGGCAATGACTACTGGTTCAGCGCAATCCTGGTGCCGCTGCTGGTGCTGTCGCTGGCCGGGCTCGGGCTCAACCTGCTGACGGGCTACGCCGGGCAACTCTCACTGGGCTCGGCGGCGTTCATGGCCGTGGGCGCGTTTGCCGCCTACAACCTGCATTTACGCGTACCCGGTCTGCCGCTGCTGGTGAGCTTTGCCCTGGGCGGCGTGATTGCCGCCGGGGTGGCGGTGTTCTTCGGGCTGCCGAGCCTGCGCATCAAGGGATTCTACCTGCTGGTGGCGACCCTCGCCGCGCAATTCGTGGTGGAGTGGGTACTCACCCGCTTCAGCTGGTTTACCAACGACAACGCGTCCGGCGTGATCACCTCCCCGCCGCTGCTGATTGCCGGACTGGATTTCAGCTCCCCGCGCGGCCGCTACGTGCTGACGCTGGCCGTGGTGGTGGCGCTGTTCTGGCTGGGTAAAAACCTGGTGCGCAGCGAACTGGGGCGTAACTGGATGGCGGTGCGCGACATGGACACCGCCGCTGCCGTGATCGGTATTGGGCTGTTGAAGGCCAAGCTGCTGGCGTTTGCAATCAGCGGCTTCTACCTGGGCGTCGCCGGGTCCCTGTGGGCCTTCGCCTACCTGGGCACGGTGGAACCTCACGGCTTTGACCTGAGCCGTTCGTTCCAGGTGCTGTTCATCATCATTATCGGCGGGCTGGGCAGCGTGCTCGGCAACATCCTCGGCGCCGCGTTCATCGTGTTATTCCCGATCCTGCTGGGCAACCTCTTCGCCCTGTTGCCCGCCGGGCTGATGGATGCGGGCCAGCTGGAGAACATCCAGAAGATGCTGTTTGGCGCGCTGATCATCGTTTTTCTGATCAAGGAACCGGAGGGGCTGGCCCGTCTGTGGCAGCGCTTTCGTCAACGGGCCAGGGTTTGGCCGCTGCGTTACTGAACTCAATACCCCCCCCAGGAATGACCTCCATGACACACCGCTTATCGCTGCGCCGCCTGGCCCTGTGCCTGGCCCTGATCACCACCGGGCTCACGGCCGGCGCCCAGGCCGCCAACGAACAATACTTCCCTTTGCAGAGCTACCGGGTCGGCCCTTACGCCGCTGGCGGCAGCGGTTTCTTCGGCGGTTTCATCGACTACCTGCAATACATCAATGCCAACGGCGGAGTGAACGGCGTCAAGCTGACCTGGAGCGAATGCGAGACCGAGTACGTGGTGGAAAAAGGCGTCGAATGCTATGAACGCCTCAAGGGCGGGCTCAACGGTGCGCCGGCCGCCGCCACCAACCCGCTGTCAGTGGGCATCGCCTACGCCACGCTGGAACGTTCAACGGCCGACAAGTTGCCGCTGATCACCATCAACCATGGCCGCACCGACTCCACCGACGGCAGCGTATTCCCTTACGTATTCCCGTTGCAGTTGAACCCGTATTCGGAAGTCTCGGCGATCATCAACTACATCGGCCAGCGCGAAGGCGGCGCCGACAAGCTCAAGGGCAAGAAAATCGCGGTGCTCTACCACGGCTCGCCCTACGGCAAGGAAACCAACGGCGTGCTCCAGACCCTGGCGAAAAACGCCGGCTTCGAACTGACCTTGCTGGAAGTGCCGCACCCCGGCAACGAGCAACAATCGCAGTGGCTGAACATCCGTCGCCTCAAGCCCGACTGGGTGATCCTGCGCGGCTGGGGCGTGATGAACCCGGTGGCGCTTAAATCCGCGCAGAAAGTCGGCTACCCGGCCGATCACATCATCGGCAATATCTGGAGCAACTCCGAAGAAGACGTGGTGCCGGCCGGTGCCGCCGCCAAGGGGTTTATCTCGATCACCACGCACCCGTCGGGCACTGACTTCCCGGTGCTGCAAGGCATCGCGCAAAGCGTGGTGAATGCCGGCAAGGGCAACCTGGCCGACCCCAAGCGATTTGGCACCGTGTATTACAACCTGGGCGTGGTCAACGGCATTCTCAACGTCGAAGCCCTGCGCCTGGCCCAGGAAAAATATGGCCAGAAGCCCCTCACGGGCGAGCAAGTGCGCTGGGGCTTCGAACACCTGAACCTGGACGACGCGCGCCTGCAAGCGCTGGGCGCCAAGGGCCTGGTGCAACCGCTGAAACTGTCCTGCGCCGACCACGAAGGCGGCGGCGCCGTGCGCTTCCAGCAATGGGACGGCCAACGCTGGAACCTGATCAGCGACTGGGTACAAGCCGACCGCGCGCTGCTGCGACCGATCATCGAAGCCTCCGCAGCCGGTTACGCGAAAGAGAAAGGCATCACGCCGCGTGATTGCAGCCAGGAGCAGTGAGGCATTTGCGATCCGCTGTCAGCGAGTTGCTCCTACGCCAGCCAGCGGCCAACCGACGCGCGCTGCCCGAACGAGACTGGCCTTGACAACCCAGCGGTGAAACGGCGCGATAACAAAAATGTAGGCTCGGCCCAGGCGGTTGTGGCAGTGGACAACGGTTGAAAAAACCAGTTGGCGACTGCCGTCTGGCTCGGCCTCATCCGCACACAGGACCGATATGCGAAAGTCCAGGTGCTTGTCGTCTTCGCCCAATACGATTTCGCTGCGGTGGGTGCTGTAGACCTTGAAGACGCCCACCCGATCAGCCAGTGATGCCAGGTACCTGGCGGTCTTGAGACCAAAACAGGCAACGATCGTGTCGCGCACCGTCATGAGCCAGCCGACCCACGCTGGCTGGTGGGACAGGATGAATCGCGCCAGCACATCCGCGTCACCGGACGTGCCCGCCGGGAGCCGAATCGCAAAAGCGTCAGCCAGGTGCATCGATTGATAAAGGTGGGTGATGCCGGACCTTGAGGGGACAGGCACGGCCGTAACGAGCGCGAATTCTCGGGGCATCGGGGGGATCTCTTCTGAGTGCCAAGGGACATGAGCATGGATCAAAGGGATGTCGTCAACGTGCCCACTTCTGCTTGCCGAATACTGAGCCCGATCAAGGCATCATAGAGCGCTTGCTGGCCGGTTGGCAGTACCGGAAGCAAAGTCGCACGGCGCTTGTCGACATCGAACCAGGACTCCACCAGCCATCCCACCAGATAGAGCGCCGAAAGGCATCCGCCAGCGGTTGCAACGTTTCCGTGGAAGACAAGAGGCCGGTCCATGCACTCAACTCCAAGAGCCTGCAGCTGTGATCGTGCATCCGGGTGCGTCGTGGCCTGGCCGCTGAGCAGCCCAAGCCGTTCGAGAATGAAAGCGCCGGCACAGATGGCGCCGATGCGCTGGCGTTTGGGGTCAAGTTCAAACACCGGCAGGAAATCCGGGGCGGCAAGTGCAGCGGGTATGCCTTCCTTACCGCTGACGAACAATACCGCGTCGGCACTGTTGGCCTCGCGAAGCGGACCGTGCACCGAAACAGGCAGGCCGTGCGCCGATCGCACCGTGGGACTGGCACCCACTATTCGCACGTGCCAGTCCTGCGTATTGCGGCCTAGAATGTCCCACATCAGGAACAGGTCGATATCGGTGAAGTGGTCGAAAGCAACCAGAACGATTTTCTTCAAGGCGAACTCCATGAACAGGCAGGCCTGCAAAACGCAGCGGCCATCTATGCGGGTGTTCGTAGCCTATCCATCGTTTGCGCACCATACACAGCCTGTATGGCGCTAAATAGGGAGTGAATAACGGGTGAGCACACTAACGCGGCACCATTGGATAGCGGCGGGTTTTGAGGCGCTCGACCAAGCGGGGCATTCTGGCGTGTCGGCCGAGAGTCTGTCGCGCCGCTTGAATGTGACCCGTGGATCCTTCTATCACCATTTCCGCAATCGCGAAGACTTTGTCCGCACCTTGCTGGCCGCCTGGGAGGAAGACTACACGGAGCGCATGCTCGCTTATGCCGCGCAAGGTCATAGCGCCGGCGAAACCTTGAAACGCTACTTGAGTATTGCCGCTGAGAAACAACCCGGGCGGGAAATTTCCATCCGCGCCTGGTCGCTGCACGATCCGTTGGTGGGCGAGTTCCAGCAGCGTGTGGACGCAAGACGCCTGGACTTCGCCATACGCACCTGCCGCAGCGTGGTGAACAGGCCCGGCGAAGCCGAAGTGATGGGTCAGATGGCCCATCTGTGCCTGATTGGCGGCCAACAGGCGGGGTTACGGCGTGATGCCGCGCGCTTCAACCGTTTCCTGCACCGAGCCGTTTCACTTTTTGAAGGGGCTCTTTCGCCGTGGCGGCTTCGATCCTGAGCTGAGGGTTGTCTTTTGATCGAGTTGTAGCAGAGCCACGTTCTGATCGATGCGGCCTTGGATCATGCGCAAGGTGTCTCGGTTAATCGCCTGTGGGTACAGCTCTTCGGCGATGCTTGCAAACCGGCTCGCTACCTCACAAATGCCGTCAATCACTCGGCCTGCAACCTCCGGGGGCAGCTCGGCTTCCTCGGCAAGCCTGAGCATATGTGCGCGAGAAATCGACAGGGCTTCTCCCATAACGTCCATCTGGTGGTAACCGCCTGGCCCCTCGCAGAAGGTCACGTCATAAGCCGGGGACAGTCTCCACTGACCGCCTTTGGACATGACATAGGCAAAATTCTTGGGATGATCGTCTCTGTTGTTGAACGCAACATTGAAGACGGCACGCTCGAAGGCCACCGCCATTTCTCGCACATCATTGGTACACATCTGCGTTGCCCGCAAGAAGTTGACATAGTCCAACACCCCAGGAGACCGGTAATTGGCCCCCGTAAAGGCCGCGAGGCTTTGCATGGGGATGCGCACGCCGTCCCGGCGGTCAAATCGCTTGCTGGCAAACGCTGCCAACCCACCGGGCAGACTGAAGTACTGCGTGTCAGCGGTCTCGATACCGCACAGGCGCAGGCATTGGGCATACACCATTTCGATGGCGCACACCTCGGCCTGTTCTTCTTTGGCCGGGAACTTGATCAACCATGCCTCAAAACCCGGCGTGACGGCGGTGGTGAACCTTCCCGTTTCCGGATCGCGATAGACGAGGGCCTTGGGCCTGGCGCCTTGAGGCGAGCCGCCCACCAGCAGCAACGTCTGCAGGAACTCGCCCCCATCGCCATGGAGCACTTGGTGCACTTCGGTGGCAAGCCGCTCCAGCGAAATGTGGGCAGTGGATTCCAGCCCTTCGGGTACCACGGGCTCGAATGTCATGGCGCCCATCGCGCTGCTGCCGACGTAGGCCAGCCGTTCCAGTGGGCCGATGCGCGCGGTGGTGAGCCCGCGGCGCCGGAACAGTCGGTCCATCAACAACATGCCCCACCCATCCGGCAACGCGTCGTAAACAGGCCCTGGCAAGTACAGCTGGTGGTCTGGAAAGTCTCGGCGCAGTTGAGCCCCCTCCAACGGCAGCGTATAGGAGGACAGTTCCAAGCCCCTTTGCCTGGCTTGATGGGTGTACTCGAACAGGATCAATGGGCGACCGGTCAAGGCGGTCGTGGACACCAGCGTGCCCCATTGCCACCGCTCGCCCCAGCCCTCGTAGAAGACATTCACCTGCTCAAGCATTGCCGGGCTTCCTCTTGGTACGCAGACGATTGGCGCTGTTTTCATAGCGTCGAATGTCCTCGATGCTGTCCAGCTTAGGCAGGAACAGGCCTTCGAGTTCCTTGGTCCGGCCAAGGGCCATCGCCACCCGGACCAGGTTCTCGAACCCGACATTGCGCCCGGCTTCAAGGTTGGAAACGGTGTTGGTGCCGATGCCGGCACGTCCGGCCAGGTCGACTTGTGTCATGTCCAGCGCCAGACGCTCTGTGCGCAAGCGATCGCAGAGGCGCTTGACGACCTCGCTCGGCTTGCTGAAGCTTAAATCCAACATAGTGTGTACCCAGCCCATGCCCTGCCAGTTAACCCCCGTGACTATAGAATTAACCACAGTGACTAACAAGCATGTTAAATCCAGTATTTTGGGTGTTAACGTCTGAACCTTTACGATTACCCACGATTTATTGGATTTATAGAGCAAAGAATGGGCGCAAGAAAAACGCCATTCGTGCATTACAGCCGCGTAACGTCAGCCCTTCAACGGCGCTGAACGCAAAAAGCCCACACCTGCACAGGCATGGGCATTTTGCTCAAGCGGTTACTTCCCGGCGTGTTTGACCTGCACTTCCGGCATCGCCGAAGAGTGATGGTTGAGAATTTTCCACTGCTCGCCCACCTGCTCATAGACAAAGGTATAGCGTGCCTGCACCTGGCGCACCTTGCCGTCCGATTCGGTCAGGGTGAAGGTGTACACACCGCTGTCCATGGCGACGTTGCTGCCCAGTTGGCGGATCTCACGGTAGTTGATCTGGCCCACCGGCTTGAGCATCAGGAAGTGGTCGAAGTAGTCGGTGATCTGCTCCGGCGTGGTGCGCACCTGGTTGGACACGGTCGGCTGCAACACGGCGCCCGGTGCGTAGAGGTCCACTACCGATTTAACGTTGCCGGTCTGCAAGGCGCTGTTCCAGCGATCGAACAGCCCGGCAATCTCGCGGTCTTTCACATTGGCCGGCGCCTGGGCCACCTCACGGTACACATAGGGGGCTGTCTCGGCAGCGTGAACAATCGGTGCGCTCAGGGCAAACATCAGGGCAAGCGGCGCGATCTTGAATTTCATGGTGTTACTCCAGTGGTCGTCGTTGAGCCCACTTTGCCCTCCTCCCCCGCGCCCGCCATCGGCCAACCGGAGGTGTTTACCTATGCCATTTGGCAGATAGCGCCAAGGTGTTCAACGATGTTTAATACATCCCCCTCGCGCCCGCCGTCCACTGGAGCATTATCCGTGCATGACAACCCCCATGACCCCGGCAGCGCCTTGGCCATGCGCGCGCATTTCCGCCAGTCGGAAAGCCGTACGGCGCGCCTGCGTCTGTTGGTGGATACCGGGCAGCAATTGCGCGAACTGGCCCCCGACGCCATGCGCGAACGCGTACTCGCGCGGGCCTGTGGGTTTCTGGCGATGGACCACGGGCTGCTGCAGGAGTGGGACGCCGACGGCATCGCGCACACCAGCGCCCGCCATGGCAACCCGGCGCGATTGAGCAGGCTCGCCCACCTCGCCGACCGCAGCCTGCGCACGCCGTGTTGGCAGGATCGGCCATCAGAGGACTTGCCCAGCGTCCTGCAAGTGCCGTTGCGCGCCGGCGACGGTCCTGCCATTGGCGTACTGGTGCTGGGCAATAGCGTCAGCCTGCGCACGCCGGAGCATGAGGACAGCGAATCGCTGCAACTGCTCGCCACCTTGCTGGCTGCCCACCTTGAAAACGAGCGGCTGCTGAGCACCCTCAAGACGCGCGACAAAACCCTGTCCGACCTGGTCAACCGCTTGCTCCGCGCCCAGGAGGATGAACGCAAGCGTGTGGCCTACGACCTGCACGATGGCCTGGCGCAAACCCTCGCAGGTCTGCACCAACGGCTGCAAGGCTTCGCCGGGCGTTGCCCGCCGCTGCCGGACGCATTGGCCGCCGACCTGCAGGCGATACTGACCCTGGCACAACACTCGGTCGGCGAGGGTCGGCAACTGATCGCGGGCCTGCGTCCGACGGTGCTGGATGATTTCGGTCTGTTCAAAGCCCTCGATAAAGAAGCCGACCGCCTGCGTGACGCCGGCATCAACGTGCTCTGGCAGGCACACTGTGACACTCGCCTACCCAGCCAGGTGGAAATCGCCCTCTTCCGGATCGGCCAGGAAGCCATCAACAATGTGCTCAAGCATGCGCGCGCAAGCCAAGTGCAATTGACCCTGGCGCTGCGTGACGGTCACGCGTCGCTGCGGGTTGATGACAATGGCAAGGGCTTCACGTCGGAGCCGTCACTCGATGACGCCCAGCACCTGGGCCTCGCCACCATGCAGGAGCGCGCCAGCCTGCTGGGCGGCAGCTTTACCTGCGCCAGCGCCACCGACGGCGGTACCCGACTGCACGCTCGCGTGCCAGCCCACTGGATCGGAGTCCCTCAATGACCCACGTCTTGCGCCTGGTGCTGGCGGACGATCATGAAGTCACGCGCACCGGCTTCGTCTCCCTGCTGGCCGGCCACCCGCAGTTTGAGGTGGTTGGTCAAGCCAGCGATGGCCTGCAAGCGGTGGAACTGTGTGAGCGACTGCTGCCGGACATTGTCATCCTCGACATTCGCATGCCCGGCCTCAACGGTTTGGGCGCCGCCCGCTTGCTGCAACAACGCCTGCCGGAGGTGAAGGTGGTGATGTTCACCATGGACGACAGCCCCGAGTACCTCGAGGCGGCCATGCAAGCCGGTGCAGTGGGCTACCTGCTCAAAGATGCCAGCCGCGCCGAGGTGATCCAGGCGTTGCAACAGGTGGCCGCCGGCGGCGAAGCGCTTAACACGGCGGTCAGCGCCCGGCTGCTGCGGCGCATGACCGAACGCCAGGCCAGCGGTGCCGCCCCCGGCGAGCCACTGACCCCACGGGAGTGCCAGGTGCTCGGCCTGGTCGCCAACGGCATGAGCAACCGGGCCATCGGCGAACAGTTGGGCATCACCACCGGCACGGCCAAGGCCCATGTCGAGCGGGTGATCGGCAAACTCGGCGCGGCCGACCGCACCCAGGCCGCCGTGCGGGGCATCGCCCTGGGCCTGGTAACGCCATCATGAAGCGCCGCCGATGAAAAAATATTGGGCCGACCTGCCGTTACGCGGCAAAGCGCTGGTGGTCATTTCGCTGCCCCTGGTGGTGCTGTTGCTATCCCTGGTGCTGATCTACACCACGGAGCGCCAGACCGCTCGCGCCGAAGAAGATGTGCGCCGCGTGTTGCGCGTGCAAGGCGATATCCAGGCCGTGCATACCCTGCTCGCCGAAGCCGCCGCCAGCGTGCGCGGTTACCTGCTCACACACCGCGAAGACTTTCTGCCCACCTACCTGAACGCCAAGCCGCAGATCGAGTCAGCCCTGCGCCGGCTTGACCGCAACGTGCGCGATCAACGCGTGCGCGAGCAGCTCAGCGCGATCAAACCGCTGATCGAGGCCAAGGTCGACGGGCTGGAGCAGATGCTCAAGGACAGCAAGGCCACGCCGCAAGCCATCAGTGCCATCCTGATCAGCAACAAGCAGATCCTCGATGTCCTGCGCCAACACATCAGCACCATGCTCACCCTTGAAGACTCACTGCTGGCCGAGCGCAGCGCTGCGGCGTCCGACACCCGCCAAAGGCTGTTGCTGTCCACCTGGCTGGCGGCGATCTGCGGGCTGTTCGGGGCGATAGTCGCGGTGTTGTTTCTGTCCAAGGGCATCGTGGCCAGGGTGCAGAATGTACAGCGCAACGCCCAGCGCCTGGCCCAGGGCTCGCCGCTGCTGCCACAGCCCCCGGAAAAAGACGAAATCGGCCAGTTGGGCACCCGCCTGGTGGAGGCCGGGTTATTGCTGGCCGAACGCGAACGCGCATTGCGCGACAACGAAGAGCGCCTGCGGCTGATCATCGACGGGGTCAAGGACTACGGGATCTTCGCCCTCGACACAGCGGGCCATGTGACCAGTTGGAACAACGGCGCGCAGCGGATCAAGGGCTATACCGAACAGGAGATCATCGGTCAGCATTTTTCCCTGTTCTACCTGCCCGAAGAATGCCCGCAGCACCCCGACCTGGCATTGCGCGAAGCCACCCGCAACGGCGACTACACCGAAGAAGGCTGGCGCTGCCGCAAGGACGGCACGCGGTTCTGGGCCAGCGTGGTGATCACCGCGCAACACGATGCTACCGGCGCGCTGCGCGGGTTCTCCAAGATCACCCGCGACATTACCGACCGCCGTGCGGCGGAGATCGCCCTGCGCACCGCCCGCGAGGAAGCCGAACGCGCCAGCCGTGCCAAAAGTGAATTCCTCTCGCGCATGAGCCATGAACTGCGCACGCCGCTCAACTCGATCCTGGGCTTCGCACAGTTGTTGGACATGGACGTGCCCAAGACGCAACAGGCCAATGTCGGGCACATTCTGCGCGCCGGCCAGCACCTGCTCACGCTGATCAACGAAGTGTTGGACATCGCCAAGATCGAGGCCGGCAGCCTGGCGTTGAGCATCGCGCCGATCCCCCTGGCGAGTGCCCTGCAGGAGGCGTTGACCCTGGTGTCGCCCATGGCCGCCGACGCGGGCGTGCAGCTCCAGCCGCTGCCAGCGCTGGCGGCGGATACCGGCATCGTCGCCGACCGCCAACGCCTGACCCAGGTGCTGCTGAACCTGCTGTCCAATGCGATCAAATACAACCGCCGCGAGGGTCAGGTGAGCCTTGAGATCAGTATTCACGGTCAGCGGATCAGCGTGTCAGTGTGCGACACCGGCAACGGCATCGCCGCCGATCACATCGGGCAACTGTTCAAGCCGTTCGAACGCCTGGGGGCCGACCCGAATGTGGAAGGCAGCGGCCTGGGCCTGGCCCTGAGTAAAAGCCTGCTGGAAAACATGGACGGCCAACTCAAGGTGCAGAGCCAACCCGGCATCGGCTCGCGCTTCACCCTGGACCTGCCCTTCGTGCGCGTGGCTCACGCCCACAGTGGCGCCACACCTGGCATCGAGTCCGAATTGAAGCGCCCTGCCCCCGTCGCCAGCACGTTCCAGGGCAAGGTGTTGTGTATCGAACACAACCTCTCCAGCCTGGCGCTGATCGAAACCCTGCTGCAACGCCGGCCCGGCATACGTCTGCTGTCGAGCATGCAAGGCCAGCTGGGGCTGGACCTCGCCGCGCAGCATGCGCCACAGCTGATCCTGCTGGATGTGGCGCTGCCCGACATCGACGGCTTGAAGGTGCTGCAACGCTTGCGCCAGTCACCGATCAGCCACGACACACCGGTGCTGATGATCACCGCCGACGCCAGCGACCTGACCCGCCAGGCATTGCTGCAGGCAGGCGCCACCGCCGTATTGAACAAACCGATCAACGTGC
This sequence comes from Pseudomonas sp. R11-23-07, assembly GCF_003852295.1. Classification (NCBI taxonomy): domain Bacteria; kingdom Pseudomonadati; phylum Pseudomonadota; class Gammaproteobacteria; order Pseudomonadales; family Pseudomonadaceae; genus Pseudomonas; species Pseudomonas sp. R11-23-07. Next base: position 2,701,828 of record NZ_CP027761.1, on the reverse strand, counting down.
CTGGGTTTCTTGCCCACCTCGACCAAGCTTTTCCGGAGCCTGCGTGAACCTCGACCTGCGTATCCTGATCATCGACGACCAACGCCCGAACCTCGACCTGGTGGAGCAGCTGTTGGCGCGCGAGGGCCTCACCAACGTGCTGAGCAGCACCCAGCCGCTGCGCACCCTGGAGTTGTTCAACAGCTTCGAGCCGGACCTGGTGATCCTCGACCTGCACATGCCGGAGTTCGACGGCTTTGCCGTGCTGGAACAACTCAACCGGCGCATCCCTCAAGGCGAATACCTGCCGATCCTGGTGCTCACCGCCGACGCAACCCGCGACACACGCCTGCGCGCCCTGGCCCTGGGCGCCCGGGATTTCATCAGCAAACCCCTGGACGCACTGGAAACCATGCTGCGGGTGTGGAACCTGCTGGAAACCCGAGTGCTGTACAAGACGCTGCGGACGCTGGTGCCGGCGGAACAGATTGAATTACTGCAGCGCTGCGGTTCGACGGCTATTCGGCGCTGCTAGTGCGGTTGGCTGATGAAGCCGGCCGTCGCTTCACGCACAAAGTCCTCATAGGCACGCAACGGATGCCCGATGATCGCCTCCAACCGCTCCACGGCACCTTCGGCGGCGTGCATGCCGAACGTCTGGATAGCGGCCATCATCAGGCGCATGTCGTACGCCAACCAACCGGGGCCGTAGGCAGCCAGTTGCCCTTCGAAGGCCACTACGTCGTCACCGCCGTAAGCGATTTCGCGGCCCAGGGCGGCACTCCAGATCTTCGCCACGGAAGCACCTGTCAGTGCGGTTGGCCCGACCAATTCCAGGGTTACGCGCTCAAGTGCGGAAGGTGCTTTATCGCGGCGCAACAGTTCTGCCACGGCTACATCGGCGATGTCGCGCGTATCGATCATTGAAACCCCGGCCGAGCCAATGGGCATCGGGTACACCGCGTAGTCCTGAATCGTCTGCCGGACCATGAGGTCGTTTTGCATAAAGTAAGCGGGACGCAGGATCGTCGCGGGCATATCGAGGCTTTCGAGCATGCGCTCAACCGTGTGCTTGCCGGTGAAATGCGGCACATGGGTGAAGGTGTCGGCATGGATCACCGACAGGTAAACGATGCGCTCGATACCCGCCTCACGCGCGAGGTTCAAGGTAATGAGGGCTTGGGTGACCTCGTCGGGCGTTACGGCATTGAGCAGGAACAGCGTGCGTACCGACGACAGCGCGGCGCGCAGGGAGACGACATCGGTGAGGTCCGCGACAACCTCGGTGACGCCTTTGGCGAAATCACGCTTGCCCGCCTGGCGAACCAGGGCCTTGACGTCGGCGCCCGCCTCGGCAAGGCCTTGGGTGACGAGTGAACCAATCGTGCCGGTGGCGCCGATAACCAGAATGCTCATGGTGAAACTCCTGCAGTGGGTTTAGGTGAGTCAGTGAGTGAAATCCGCAACGCTCGCTGCGATGTGTTCAACGATATGCTGTTGCGCAAGCGGAGCACAGATGCCAAAATCCAGACACTTCGTTTCAAAAGTGGAACACCATGAACCTGAACGCACTGATCGATTTTGCCCTCGTCGCCACCAATGAAGGGCTCGGAAAGGCCAGCCGTGCGAGCGGTATAGCCAAGGCGACCTTGTCGCGCCGCATCGCTGACTTGGAAGAACAGCTGGGCGTCAGGCTGATCGAGCGCAGCGCACGCGGCCTTAAACTCACTGAAGCCGGGGAAGTGCTGATGACGCGCACGGAAGGTCCGCTGGGCGAGGTGATCGAAGCCTTGACGGCGGCCCGCGAGGGCATCTCGACACCGCGCGGACGCTTGCGCGTGGCTGCCCCGGTTTTGTTCTCGCAGCTTGCAATGGGGCGCATTGGCGCCGAGTTCTGCGCCGCTTACCCAGAAGTCGAGATCGAAGTCGTCGCCGAGGATCGCCTGGTTGACCTTGTAGAGGAACGCTTTGACGTTGCCATCCGCATCAATCCCAGCCCGGACAGCAGCCTGGTTGGCCGTTGCTTCGCCAAAGACCGACTGATCGTGGTCGCGGCGCCGGAGGTGCTCAAGCCGCCGCCCGGCGCGATCCGGCCCGTTGCCGCTATCGTGACGTCGAGTTTCGAGCCCACCCACTGGCATCTCGATGGCGGGGAGCTGGTGCTTGAGCCCAACCCGAAGCTACGTTTCTCTTCGTTATTGATGGTGCGGGATGCAGCTGTCGCCGGCGCCGGCGCCGCTCTGATTCCACAGTCCATTGCCGGAAGCCAGCTTGCCCGTGGTGAGTTGGTCCAGTGGGGCACTGTGCACGGAATGGAACCCGCGCTGTGGGTGCTGCATACATCCAGGCGCCTTGCCGCGCCGAAGGTTCGCGCGTTTGTTGAGTTCATCTGCGCCCACTATCCGGGTATGGCGTTGGCGTTGAAGGGATAACGGCGCTCTCGCGTGAGTCTCTTGCAGCCTGCGCAATAGACTGTTGCCATCAAGGGCATTGATAGCACCCTAACGAAACCCCCATGCTGGTGGGCTGTCCGCGCGCTTATATCATTCCGAATGATAGTTACCTTTGCTTCATTCGATTCGTGACATACCGTCTCCCCGCGCATGATCCGCCCATCTCAATACATTGGCGGATGCACCTCATGGAACAGTCACTCAAACATTTGCGCTTCCCCCTGGCGATCCTGGCCGTGGTGGTGATGAGCGCGTGCGGCAAGACCCCGGACCAAGCGGCCGCCATGCCAGCGGCGAAAGTCAGCGTGGCCAAGGTGCTCGAGCAGCCGGTCAACGAGTGGGATGAATTCACCGGGCGCCTGGAAGCACCGGAAACCGTACAGATTCGTCCACGCGTGTCGGGCCAGATTGACCAAGTCGCTTTCACCGAAGGCGCTTTGGTCAAGAAAGGCGACCTGCTGTTCCAGATCGATCCACGTCCGTTCCAGGCCGAGGTACGCCGCCTCGAAGCCCAGCTTGCGCAAACGAAGGCCGCCGCCACCCGCAGCGATAACGAAGCGCAACGCGGCGACCGCCTGCGCCAGAGCAATGCGATCTCCGCCGAACTGGCCGACTCGCGCACCACCGCCGCCCAGGAAGCCCGCGCCGCTGTTGCCGGGATCCAGGCGCAGTTGGACCTGGCCAAGTTGAACCTGAGCTTCACCCGCGTCACGTCGCCGATCAGCGGCCGCGTCAGCCGCGCCGAGATCACCGCCGGCAACCTGGTGACCGCCGACACCACCGCGCTGACCAGCGTGGTCTCCACCGACAAGGTCTACGCCTACTTCGACGCCGATGAACGGGTGTTCCTCAAGTACACCGAGCTGGCCCGCCAAGGCCGTCGCGGCGCAACCACTCCGGTGTACCTGGGCCTGTCGAATGAAACCGGCAACCCGCACCTGGGCCAGATGAACTTCGTCGATAACCAGGTCAACCCGGCCACCGGTACCATCCGTGGGCGCGCGGTGTTCGATAACAGCAAGGGCGAATACACCCCTGGCCTGTATGCGCGCTTGAAGCTGGTGGGCAGCGGCACCTACTCCGCCGTGCTGATCAACGACGAAGCGGTGGGCACCGACCTAGGCAAGAAGTTCGTGCTGGTGATGGAGGGCGACAAGCCCGCCTATCGCGCCGTCGAACTGGGCCCGAAGATCGAAGGCCTGCGCATCGTGCGCAGCGGCTTGAACAAGGACGACACCATTATCGTCAAGGGCCTGCAGCGCGCACGCCCAGGTTCGCCGGTCGCACCGGAAACCATTCCGATGGCCAGCCAGGAAACCCTCGCCGCCTTGGCCCAACAACGACAAGCGCTTGAAGCCAGCAACCTGGAGCAAGTGGCGCCGGAAAAACCCGCGCCCAAGCTCGCCAGCAGCGCGACTCCACGCGGTTAAGGGATACGACTCAAGATGAATTTTTCCAAGTTCTTCATTTCGCGGCCGATCTTCGCAGCGGTGCTGTCGCTGTTGATCCTGATCGCCGGTGCAATCTCGCTGTTCCAACTGCCCATCAGCGAATACCCGGAAGTGGTACCGCCGACCGTGGTGGTACGCGCCAACTTCCCCGGTGCCAACCCGAAAGTCATCGGCGAAACCGTGGCGGCTCCGCTGGAGCAAGCCATTACCGGCGTCGAGAACATGTTGTACATGTCTTCGCAGTCGACCGCCGACGGCAAGCTGACCCTGACCATCACCTTCGCCCTGGGCACCGACCTGGACAACGCGCAGGTGCAGGTGCAAAACCGGGTGACGCGGACTCAGCCAAAACTGCCTGAGGAAGTAACGCGCATCGGTATCACCGTGGACAAGGCCTCTCCCGACCTGACCATGGTGGTGCACTTGACCTCCCCGGATCAGCGCTACGACATGCTGTACCTGTCCAACTACGCGATCCTCAATATCAAGGATGAGCTGGCCCGCCTGGGCGGCGTCGGCGACGTGCAGTTGTTCGGCATGGGCGACTACTCGCTGCGCGTCTGGCTGGACCCGAACAAGACCGCTTCGCGCAACCTGACCGCAACCGATGTGGTCAACGCGATCCGCGAACAGAACCGCCAGGTGGCCGCCGGTGCCCTGGGCGCCCAGCCGGCGCCGAGTGACACCAGCTTCCAGTTGTCGGTGAATACCCAGGGCCGCCTCGTCACCGAGGAAGAGTTCGAGAACATTGTGATTCGCGCCGGCGCCAACGGTGAGATCACCCGTCTGAAGGACATCGCCCGGGTCGAGCTGGGCTCCAGCCAATATGCGCTGCGCTCGCTGATCGATAACCAGCCTGCCGTCGCGATTCCGATTTTCCAGCGGCCAGGCTCCAACGCCATCGATATCTCCAACGATGTGCGCGCCAAGATGGCCGAGCTGAAAAAGGGCTTCCCGGCCGGCATGGATTACCGCATCGCCTATGATCCTACGATCTTTGTACGCGGCTCCATCGAAGCGGTGGTGCACACCCTGTTTGAAGCGCTGATCCTCGTGGTGCTGGTGGTGATCCTGTTCCTGCAGACCTGGCGCGCCTCGATCATTCCATTGGTGGCGGTGCCGGTATCGTTGATCGGTACGTTTGCGGTGATGCACCTGTTCGGGTTCTCACTCAATGCCTTGTCGCTGTTCGGTTTGGTACTGGCCATCGGCATCGTGGTCGACGACGCCATCGTGGTGGTGGAGAACGTCGAACGTAATATCGAACTGGGCCTGGAGCCGTTCCCGGCCACCGAAAAAGCCATGCGCGAAGTGACCGGCCCGATCGTCGCCACGGCGCTGGTGCTGTGTGCGGTGTTCATTCCGGCCGCCTTTATCAGTGGCTTGACCGGACAGTTCTACAAACAGTTCGCCTTGACCATTGCCATCTCGACGGTGATCTCGGCATTCAACTCGTTGACGCTGTCCCCTGCCCTGGCGGCCGTGTTGCTGCGCGCCCATGACGCACCGAAGGACCGTTTTTCCAGGTTCCTCGACAAGCTCTTCGGCGGCTGGCTGTTCCGTCCCTTCAACCGCTTTTTCGAAAAGGCCAGCCATGGCTACGTCGGTACCGTGCGCCGGGTGATTCGCGGCACGGGTATCGCCCTGTTCGTGTACGCCGGCCTGATGGTGCTGACGTTCTTCGGGTTTGCCCACACGCCGACCGGTTTCGTGCCGGCCCAGGACAAGCAATACCTGGTGGCCTTCGCCCAACTGCCCGACGCCGCGAGCCTGGACCGTACCGAAAGCGTGATGAAGCGCATGTCGGACATCGCTCTGAAGCAACCCGGCGTGGAAAGCGCGATTGCGTTCCCTGGCCTGTCGATCAACGGTTTCACCAATAGCCCGAACAGCGGCATCGTATTCGTCACCCTGAAACCGTTTGACGAGCGTAAAGACGCGAGCATGTCAGCGGGTGCGATTGCCGGTGCGCTGAACGGCCAGTACGCCAGTATCGAAGAAGCCTATATGGCGATCTTCCCGCCGCCGCCGGTACAAGGCCTGGGCACGATCGGCGGGTTCCGCCTGCAGATCGAAGACCGTGGCAACCTCGGCTATGACGAGCTGTATAAAGAAGTGCAGAACGTCATCACCAAAAGCCACGGCGTGCCTGAGCTGTTCGGCCTGTTCACCAGCTACACAGTCAACGTGCCGCAGGTCGATGCCGCCATCGACCGTGAAAAGGCCAAGACCCACGGCGTGGCAATCAGCGACATCTTCGACACGCTGCAGGTCTACCTGGGTTCGTTGTACGCCAACGACTTCAACCGCTTCGGGCGTACCTACCAGGTCAACGTGCAGGCCGAGCAACAGTTCCGCCAGGACTCCGACCAGATCGGCCAGCTGAAAGTGCGTAACAACAAAGGCGAGATGATCCCCCTGGCGACCTTCATCAAGGTCAGCGACACCTCGGGGCCGGACCGCGTGATGCACTACAACGGCTTTATCACCGCTGAAATCAACGGCAACGCCGCACCGGGCTACAGCTCCGGCCAGGCCCAGGCCGCGATTGAAAAACTGCTCAAGGATGAACTGCCCAACGGCATGACCTACGAGTGGACCGACCTGACCTATCAGCAAATCCTCTCGGGCAACACCGCGCTGTTCGTGTTCCCGCTCTGCGTACTGCTGGCGTTCCTGGTACTGGCCGCCCAATACGAAAGCTGGAGCCTGCCATTGGCGGTGATCCTGATCGTACCGATGACGCTGCTGTCGGCCATCACCGGGGTGATCATCTCCGGCGGCGACAACAACATCTTCACCCAGATCGGCCTGATCGTACTGGTGGGCCTGGCCTGCAAGAACGCGATCCTGATCGTCGAGTTCGCCAAGGATAAACAGCAGGAAGGCCTCGACCCGCTCGCCGCGGTACTGGAAGCCTGCCGCTTGCGTCTGCGGCCGATCCTGATGACCTCGTTCGCCTTCATCATGGGTGTGGTGCCACTGGTGTTGTCCAGCGGTGCCGGTGCCGAGATGCGGCATGCCATGGGCGTGGCGGTGTTCTCCGGGATGATCGGGGTGACCTTCTTCGGTCTGTTGCTGACGCCGGTGTTCTACGTACTGATCCGTCGCTATGTGGAGCGCAGCGAAGCACGCAAAGCGGCCAAGGCCTTGAAGCTGGAGACACAGCAATGAGCGTGAAAGTATTCCTGCCGAGCTTGCTGGTACTGGCGCTGAGCGCCTGTGCCGTGGGCCCGGACTACAAAGCCCAGACCCCGGAGGCGGCCAACATCACGGCCGCCGCCAATGCCAAGCAATATGACCATGCCAGGTTCGAAGGCATCTGGTGGCAGCAGTTCGAGGACCCGACCCTCAACCAGTTGGTCACCCAGTCGCTGCAGGGCAACCGCGACCTGCGCGTCGCCTTTGCCCGTCTGCGTGCGTCCCGTGCGATCCGCGATGACGCCAGCAACGACGCCATGCCGACCATCACCAGCCGCGTCAGCAGTGACCAGGGCAAGGGCCAGATTCCCGGCCAGACCACCCGCCGCGTCAAGACCGAGCGCTACGACCTCGGCCTGGACATGGCCTGGGAACTGGACCTGTTCGGTCGCATCCAGCGCAACCTGGAAGCCACCGACGCCGACCAGCAGGCCGCTGAGGCTGACTTGTACCAGCTGCAAGTCACCATGATCGCTGAACTGGTGGACGCCTACGGCCAACTGCGTGGCGCGCAACTGCGTGAACGCATTGCCCTGGACAACCTGAAAAACCAGCAGGACTCCCGCGGCATCACCGTCAGCCTGCGCGATGCCGGCGTGGGCGACCAACTCGACGTGGAACGCGCCGATGCGCGCCTTGCGTCGGTGGAAGCCAGCGTGCCGCAACTGCAGGCAGAGCAAGTGCGCGAGCGTAACCGCATCGCCACCCTCCTCGGCCAACGCCCCGACAAACTCAGCGTGGACCTGAGCCCGAAAGACCTGCCAGCGATTGCCAAGGCGCTGCCGATTGGCGACCCGGGGCAACTGCTGCAACGGCGCCCGGACATCCTCAGCGCCGAACGCAAACTGGCGGCCGCCACCGCACGCATCGGCGTGGCCAAGGCCGACCTGTTCCCACGGGTCAGCCTCAGCGGCTTCCTCGGCTTCACCGCCGGGCGCGGCTCGCAGATCGGCTCGTCCGCCGCCAATGCCTGGGCCCTTGGCCCGAGCATCACCTGGGCTGCCTTCGATCTCGGCAGCGTGCGCGCCCGCTTGCGCGGCGCGGACGCCGAAGCCGATGGCGCCCTGGCGAACTACGAACAGCAAGTGCTGTTGGCCCTGGAAGAATCTGAAAACGCCTTCAGTGACTACGGCAAGCGTCAGCAACGCCTGGTCTCGCTGATCCGCCAAAGCGAATCCAGCCGCGCCGCCGCCGACCTGGCCGCGATCCGCTACCGCGAAGGCACCGTGGACTTCCTGGTCCTGCTCGACGCCCAACGCGAACGCCTGGCCGCCGAAGACTCCCAGGCCCAGGCCGAAGTGGATCTGTATCGCGGCATCGTTGCGATCTACAAGGCGCTGGGAGGTGGCTGGCAGCCGGATACGGTGGTCGCTACCGCCAAGTGATGTAAAGAGCTCCTTTGGTTGGTCGCATCCAGCCATTTTTTAGCCCTGCGATCCATTCGGTTGCGGGGCTTTTTTTTGCCCGGTTATCAGTGAGTCAAACAGTTTTTGCCTGTTGGTAATCCTTATCCGTCAGACACTTCCCAAATTTCCAAATGTCTTAAATATCATTCAAAAGAGGTCGATAACGGGACGTACCCTTCATCTATAAGGAAACGAACATGGACATGAGAGTGACAATACCTAATGTACTTTCCAAACAGACCGATGCGTTCGTCATCAAGAACCCGGAAAAGGTCACGAATGCTTTCACAATCACGGAAGAGTCAAACGCCGTTGACGAACTGCGAATGTGGCGGCAAGGCGAGCTAGCGGATTTGAAAGAGTTTTTGAAGAAGTATGATATGACGTCTATCAGCACCGATGAGCTTAAGCAGGTGGGGAGGCGGTTGTTCGATAGTAAAGTAATCGATGAGCAGGCTTTCCTGATTTTCATATCCGGAGATGGCGCCTCTGACGCCACCGGCAGACAAACGAACACGCATGTAAAATTCAATGCAATTGCGCTGTTCGACGAAAAGCTGGAGGGCTACCTTGCATTTGTAAAAAGCAACCCAGACGTAGGCCGCTCACAGGGCATTCCGGAATATATACAGGGCATGTTTGACGCCAATCGTGCCATTAATGCCCTCGCGTATTTCGCAAATTCGTCAAAACATGATTTGTCGGTGGAGGAGCGGGCCTGATAATGAAGCAACAAGAAGGTAGCAGCGTGCCAGGGCTCTGACACACTGCTATCACTGCTGCCTAGCGTCCGTATCTGACAGTTCCGGAAAAGGCCTTCAAGCCGGTATCAGGATTGTGCGCCCTGACTCTATATGTACCGAGAGGCCCCAGCCAAGACACCCGAGGAGACAAAGGATTGGCCGCAACCTTCGTCCAAGAGGAGCCGACTTCACGCTCGATGGATATCTGGGGAGCTCTCCCCGCACCCGCCGCTGAAATCACTGCCTCAATATTCGCATTAGAACATCCATTACTACCCGTTATTACGAACGGCCCATGTACGGTAACTTCAGTTTCCGGCTCTACTGTCCCGCTAAAACTCTCCGAGATATTCAAGCACAGTGCAGATGCCTGAGCGGATACCAATATCAACGCTGCAAAAGGTAATGCAATAAAACGACTCATAAGCTCACCCTACGTAGGTTGGTTAATAACTCAACGCGTACGGCTTACCCAACTTTGGCTTCGCACCATTATCTGTAATTTGCGCATAACCACAAAGTAAGACCGTGGTTAAAACGGTGCACGATTTGTTGTTCCAAGTATGCCAGTCACATCCTAAAAACAAGAAGGACCGCTCTGTCATACCAAGGAGTAGGAATTAGTCAGTTATTTCCTAGTCCCGCACCAGCGCTATGTGTGCGGCGTTGATCGTTCCCACGCTCCGCGTGGCAATGCATCCCGTGACGCTCCGCGTCACCATTGCGCAAGTGCCTGAGTTTTCGCTGAAAGCGGACGCGGAGCGTCCCGGGTGGCATCCCCACGCAGAGCGTGGGAACGATCATTGTTCTACGTTGCGTCGTTAAGAATCAAACTCCGATAATGCCCCGGATTCGACCCGCTCCACTTACGAAACGCCTTATAAAACGAGCTCGTATCGGCAAACCCCAACCGCTCGGCGATCTGGGCGAAGCTGATCTGCGGTTCAGCCAGCCACACAATCGCCAGTTCCTTGCGCACGCTGTCCTTGAGGCCCTGGTAGGTCTGGCCTTCTTCCGCCAGGCGGCGGCGCAGGGTGGATGCGGAGATACACAGGGTGGCCGCAAGGCCGTCGGTCTCCGGCCAGGTGTGTGGGGGCATGTGGCGCAGGTCATGCTTGATGCGGCTGGCAAGGCTTTGCGGGTCGCGGTATTTGACCAGGATATTCGCCGGCGCGTGGCTGAGGAAACGCTGCAATTCCTGTGGGGTTCGTTTGATCGGCAGGTCCAGGCACTCGGCGGAAAAAATCATGCGGGTGCGTGGCCGATCAAAGCGCAGGTTGTCGGAAAACATCACTTGGTAATCATCACAAAAGTCCGGCCGTGCGCAGCGCAATTCGATGGCCAGGATCGGGATGCGCCGCCCCGCCAGCCAGCAGGCGACGCCGTGGACGATCATCCAGTAAGTGAAATAGGTGAACGCGCGCTTGGGCTCGGGCTCCGGTTCGAGCAACACGATTTCCGCCAGGCTTTGTTGGCGCACCAACTGGGCAGGCAGGCGCTCAAACATCAGTGAAAGAAAATCCAGGCCGGTTTCCAGGCCGGCCACCAGGCTCGGTTGTGCCATAGCAGCACGACAGAGGAACGCCAAGCTGCCGGATTTGAGCTTGCGCGGGTCCATGCCAAAAAACTCGTCATCACTGCGCCGTGCGAGCAAACGCCACAAGCGCGCATAAGCGGTGGCGGCCACGCGTGCACCGGGCTGTTCCAGCAGCGCAGGGTCAATCCCGACTTTGCTCAACGCCTCGACGGTGGCCGCGCCCGGCGCACAGCTCTGCAGCAGGGCTTCGCGCACGAGGTGGATAGAGATGGTGTCTTTTTCCGACATGGGCTGTTAGGCAATCCGGCTGCGGTTCGGGTGGCCTGCATGATAAGGGCGGTTGCGCTTCGCCACCACCGTTCAGCCCACGTTCAGCAAAGGTCAATATTTCTTGTTTGGCAATGAGTATCATTATGTTACAACTTAGCCTCCTATCTAGTTACGCCCTGGTGCCCGATGCTTGTTCCCTTTTTAATCATGCTGCGCGAAGGCATTGAAGCGGCGTTGATCGTCGGCATCATCGCCAGCTACCTGCAACAGACCGGGCGCGGTCAATGGATGCCCGCTGTATGGATCGGTGTGTTTCTCGCAGCTGCGCTGGCCCTGCTGGTGGGCGGCGGGCTGGAACTGGTCAGTGCCGAATTCCCGCAGAAACAGCAGGAATTGTTCGAAGGCATCGTCGGACTGGTCGCGGTGGGCATTCTCAGTTCCATGGTGTTCTGGATGCGCAAGGTGGCGCGCTCGATCAAACATTCGCTGCATGCGTCCCTCGACCACGCATTGGCCGGCTCGCGGCATCAAGTCTTCGCGCTGATCGCCATGGTGTTCTTCGCCGTGGCCCGCGAAGGGTTGGAAACGGTGTTCTTTCTGCTCGCCGTGTTCCAGCAGAGCGAGGGCCCGGGTGCACCTATCGGCGCCCTGCTCGGCCTGATCCTGGCGATCATCGTCGGTTTCCTGATCTACACCGGCAGCATGCGCCTGAACCTCGGTGCGTTTTTCCGCTGGACCGGCCTGTTCATCCTCGTGGTGGCGGCCGGCATTCTCGCCAACTCGGTGCAAGCCTTGCACGAAGCGGGCGTGTGGAATCACCTGCAGACCGTGCTGTTCGATTTCAGCGCCGCGCTGCCCATGGACAGCCCGCTGGGCTCAGTGCTTGCCGGTATGTTCGGTTATCAGGAAGCGCCGACCGTCAGCACCCTCGGCGCCTATCTGATTTACCTGGTGGTGGCGCTGGTGATGTTCTTTCTGCCGTCGCCTTCGGCCAAGCCTGTCACCCCCACTTCTTCCGTCTCCAGCCAGTAAGGACCGCCTCTTGTCCAACCCAACCCCTCAACCGGTTCCGTCGTCCCGCGCGCTGCGCTGGGCCGTGGCCGGCTCGGTGGTCGTGATGATCGCCGCCGGTGGCCTGTTCTATTACGCCGCGCAGTTGGCTGCCAGCAAGCGCCAGGCCAACCAGAATGAGATCGCGGTGACCATCCACGGCCACGCTTGCGAGCCCAACGCCCTGACGGTGCCCGCCGGGCGTGCGAGTTTCCGCATCATCAACCGCTCCGACCGCGCGGTGGAATGGGAAATCCTCGACGGCGTCCTGGTCGTCGAAGAGCGGGAAAATATTGCCCCCGGCCTGAGCCAGATGATTAATGCCAATCTGCAGCCCGGCGACTACGCGATCACCTGCGGTCTGCTGAGCAACCCCCGCGGCACCTTGCATGTCACACCGACTGCGCAATCCGAGGCCCAGGCCAAGGCCAAGCCGTCGATGGTGGCGTTTATCGGGCCGCTGTCGGAGTTCCGCGTTTACCTGAGCGGCCAGGGCACTGCACTGGTGAAGGCGGTCACCGCGTTGCAACACGCGATCGATGCCGGCGACCTCGCCCAGGCCCAGGCCCTGTATGTACCGGCCCGCGAAGCCTATCAACGGTTGGCGCCGGCATCGCAACGCCTGGCCGAGCTGGACAACGCGATCAACGCCCGCGCCGATTATTTTGAAAAGCGCGAACAGGACCCGGCCTTCAGCGGCTTCCACCGCCTGGAATATAGCCTGTTTCAGCAGCGCAGCCTCGACGGCCTGGCGCCCGTCGCGCAACGGTTGGCCAACGATGTCAGCGCGCTCAAGCAGCAACTGCTGGCCCAGACCCTGCCACCGGAGCAACTGGTGAGCAGTGTGGTGCGCAACCTCAATAGCCTGGCGGATGTACGCGCCAACAGCGGTGAAGAGGAACGCTACAGCCACATCGACCTCAACGGTTTTGCCGCCAATCTGGAGGTTGCTCACAAGGTCGTCGCGCTGATGCGGCCGCTGTTGGCCAAGTCCGCCGCCGAGCTGCTCCCCACCGTCGACAGCGCCCTCGCCGCCTTTGATGCCGAACTCCAAGGCTTCAAGGTCGACAAGGGCTACGCCACCTATGACAGCGTGAACGCCGATCAGCGCAAGCAGATCGCCGACAAGGCCAAGGCCCTGGCCGCCGTACTCGATGGAATCGACCCCGCCCTTGGCCTTTCCGGCCTGCAGTGAGACGAACGCATACATGAGTGATTCAGCACAATTTGACCTCCAACGTCGCCGTGTCCTGTTCGGCATGGCCGCCACCGGCGCCGCGATTGCCGGTAGCACCCTGACCTGCCCGGCCATGGCTGCGGCCGCCGAGCAAGTCACCACCGCGCCACGCAGTGACAAGACCCAGGACCACCACGCGTTCTTCGGCAAGCACCAGAGCGGCATCGTCACCCCACGTCCCGCCTGCGGCATGCTCGTGGCGTTCGACGTATTGGCCAGTGACCGTGAAGACCTGGAGCGCCTGTTCCGCACCTTGAACGAGCGCATCGCCTTCCTGATGACCGGCGGCACCGTGCCTCAAGTCGACCCGAAACTGCCGCCCACCGACTCCGGCATCCTCGGCCCGGTGGTGACACCGGATAACCTCACCATCACGGTCTCGGTCGGTGAGTCGTTGTTCGATGAACGCTTCGGCCTCGGCGCGGCCAAGCCCAAGCGCCTGACGCGTATGGTCGGTTTCCCCAACGATGCGCTGGAACCTTCGCAGTGCCACGGCGACCTGAGCCTGCAGTTCAGCTCCAACACCCCGGACACCAACATCCACGCCCTGCGCGACATCGTAAAGAACCTGCCCGACCTGCTGCTGGTGCGCTGGAAACAGGAAGGCAGCGTACCGCCCCAGGCGCCGGCCAAACCCGGCGAGCCGGCGCAGAGTGCGCGTAACTTCCTGGGTTTTCGCGATGGTTCGGCCAACCCCAATTCCAACGACGCCAAGGCCATGGACCAGATCGTGTGGGTGCAGCCAGGCAGTGACGAACCGGCCTGGGCGGCCAACGGCAGCTACCAGGCGGTGCGCATCATCCGCAACTTCGTCGAGCGCTGGGACCGTACCCCACTGCAGGAACAGGAAAGCATCATCGGCCGCGTCAAACCCACCGGCGCGCCGATGGATGGCACCAAGGAATCCCAGGTCCCGGACTACAGCAAGGACCCGAAAGGCAAGCTGACCAAGCTCGATGCCCATATCCGCCTGGCCAACCCGCGCACTCCGCAGACCCAGGCCAACCTGATCCTGCGGCGGCCGTTCAACTACTCCAACGGCGTCAATAAAAACGGTCAGCTGGACATGGGGCTGTTGTTCATCTGTTACCAGGCTGACTTGGAGAAAGGCTTTATCAGCGTGCAAACCCGGCTCAACGGCGAGCCCCTGGAGGAATACCTCAAGCCGGTCGGCGGCGGCTATTTCTTCACCTTGCCGGGGGTCACGGGGCCCGACGATTTCATCGGGCGCACGCTGCTTGCGGCAACGCACCCTCAAACCACTGCCTCCACCTAAAACACACTCAGAGCGGATACCGTCCCATGAAGAAGTCGACCCTCGCGTTGTCGTTGCTGATGACCCTTTCGCCACTGTCCGCCTTTGCCGCCACGGCGCCGCTGGACCTGGTCGGTCCGGTGTCGGACTACAAAATCTATGTCACCGAAGAGATCGGTGAATTGGTCACCCAAACCCAGGCCTTCACCGACGCCGTGAAAAAAGGCGACCTGCCCACCGCCCGGAAACTCTATGCGCCGACCCGCGTTCATTATGAATCCATCGAGCCGATCGCCGAGCTGTTCAGCGACCTCGACGCCTCCATCGACTCACGGGTCGACGATCACGAAAAAGGCGTGAAGGCCGAAGACTTCACCGGCTTTCACCGCATCGAATACAGCCTGTTCTCCGAAAACACCACCCAAGGCCTCGACGCCCTCGCCGACAAGCTCAACAGCGACGTGCTGGACCTGAAAACCCGGGTCGACGGCCTGACCTTCCCACCGGAAAAAGTTGTCGGCGGCGCCGCAGCGCTGCTCGAAGAAGTCGCCGCCACCAAGATTTCCGGCGAGGAAGACCGCTACAGCCATACCGACCTGTACGACTTCCAGGGCAACATCGACGGCGCGAAGAAAATCGTTGACCTGTTCCGTGGCCAGATCGAGAAACAAGACAAGGCGTTCCTGGCCAAGGTCGACAAGAACTTTGCCACCGTGGACAAAATCCTGGCCAAGTACAAGACCCCGGACGGCGGTTTTCAGACCTACGACAAGGTCAAGGATAACGACCGCAAGGCCTTGGTGGGTCCGGTCAATACCTTGGCTGAAGACCTGTCGATGCTGCGCGGTAAATTGGGCCTGAACTAAGCCCCCGCGCAAAAAAAACACCCAGGCCCCGTTCGGAGCCTGGGTGTTTTTTTGCCAGGTGTTTTTACAGAATCCGGTAGAGCAACCGCTCGATGCGCACCCGGCTGACCCGGCGCAGGAACTTGCCCACCGCCACCGGGTAATCCACCAGCGTCTGCAGTTGTTGGTAGCCGGCGATGCGCGTGGTGTGTTGGAAAATATGCGCAAGCTCTTGCGCACGCGGTGCCAACCACTGGCCCTGGGGGTCGTCGATCAGCAAGGCGTTTTCCAGGTCGAGCCGGAAAGCCCTGGGGTTGAGGTTATTGCCGGTCAGCAGGGTGTAGCGCTCGTCGACCCACAGGCCTTTGAGGTGGTAGCTGTTGTCACCGTCGTGCCACAGGTGCAGGTTCAACTGGCCGCTGTCGATCATCGGCTGATGGCGCTTGGCAAAGCGGCGCAGGCTGATTTCATACAGATACGGCAACGCCGCGATCACCTTGAAGGGTTCGCTGGGCGGAATGTAGAAGTCGTTGGCGGTCTTGTCGCCGACGATGATGTCGATCTTCACCCCGCGCGCCAGGGCCCGGTTGATCTCGCGCGTCACCGGCAGCGGCAGGTTGAAGTACGGCGTGCAGATAGTCAGTTGCTGCTGGGCGCTGGCGATCAGCTCGAGGATCACCCGGCTGAGCGGGTTGTTTTTGCCGACACCGAGTAACGGGCTGACCTGCAAATGCCCATTGGGCAACTGCCCGGCGCTGGTGTCATACGCCGCATGCTTGAGGCGGCTGCGCAGGTCACCGATGTCGTTGCGCAGACTGCGGGTGGTGGGCGGGTTGGGCAGGTCGAGGCGATGCACCGCCTTGGACGCGACCAGGCCATGTTCCACCAGGTGCTGCATGGAGTCGGCCAGGGCCTGGCTGTGGATCAGGTGATAACGGTCGAAGCGGTACTTGTCGAATTTGTGCAAGTACACGTTGTTCAGGCTGGCGCCGCTGTACAGCACCGTGTCGTCGATCACAAAACCCTTGAGGTGCAGCACGCCGAACAGCTCGCGGGTTTGCACCGGCACGCCGTACACCGGCACTTCACTGGCGTGACCCTGGGTCATGGCCTGGTACCAGGCGCTATTGCCCGGCTGCTTGCCGGCGCCGATCAGGCCACGCTGGGCGCGCAGCCAGTCGACCACCACGACGATGTCCAACGCCGGCCGTGCGGCTTTGGCGGCGTGCAGTGCGTCGTAGATCTCCTGCCCCGCCTCATCCTGCTGCAAGTACAACGCAACGATGTAGATGCGCCGGGTGGCCTGGGGGATTTTTTCCAGCAGGCAACGCCGATAGGCATCGGCGCTGGGCAGCACCTCGATGGCATCGGTGGACAGCGGGAAACCGCGCAGTTTAGGCAACAGGGAGCGTTTGAAGAACGACGGCATAAGGCTCGCAATGGGTCGAATCCGAAGAGGCCCAAAGCTTACACCATGGGGGTGCTCAGGTCTCGTCGCCGCACAGGGAAAAATGCCCATTGACCGAGAAGAACGATCGTTCTACTGTCTGAGGCATGAACGATATGATTCTTAATGAAACCCGCGACATTATTCTCGACGTCACCGAGAAGTTGATTTATCGCCACGGCATCGCCGCCACCGGCATGGACTTGCTGGTGAAAACCGCCGGCGTCTCGAGAAAAAGCATTTATCGCTACTTCAGCAACAAGGATGAGCTGGTGATTGCCGCCCTGCAGCGCCGCGACGAACGCTGGATGCACTGGTTGCGCACCGAAGTGGAGCGCAGTGAGGGCAGTGGCGAGCGCCTGCTGGCGCTGTTCAGCGCGCTGAAAAGCTGGTTCGGCTCGGCGGATTTTCGCGGCTGCGCCTTTATCAATACCAGTGGCGAAACCGGCAACGCGCAAGCCCCGGTACGCCTGCTGGCCAAGGCCCACAAACAGAAACTGTTCGAGTACGCACTTGAACTGTGTCAAGCACATGGCACCCCCGACCCGGAGCGGCAGGCCGCGCAGCTGCTGATCCTGATCGATGGTGCCATTACCGTTGCCCTGGTGATGGGCGATTCAACGGCTGCCGATACTGCGCAAGCGATGGCGCGGACCCTATTGGGGCTTTGAACTACTGTCGATGCACTTTCATAACTTTTCAGGAGCCGTTCCATGTCCTCTAACCCAGAAGTCCGCCCACCGCTGCCGCCCTTTACCCGCGAGTCGGCCATTGAAAAAGTGCGCCTGGCCGAAGACGGCTGGAACTCACGCGACCCACAACGGGTGTCACTGGCTTACACGCTGGATACCCAGTGGCGCAACCGCGCCGAGTTCGCCCATAACCGCGAAGAGGCCAAGGGCTTCCTCACGCGCAAATGGGCCAAAGAGCTGGATTACCGACTGATCAAAGAACTATGGGCCTTCACCGGCAACCGCATCGCCGTGCGCTATGCCTATGAGTGGCACGATGACTCCGGTAACTGGTTTCGTTCGTACGGTAATGAAAACTGGGAGTTTGACGAAAACGGCCTAATGGCCAATCGTTTTGCCTGCATCAACGATTTGCCGATCAAAGAAAGTGAACGCAAGTTCCACTGGCCGCTGGGACGGCGTCCGGATGCTCATCCGGGGTTGTCCGAATTAAGTCTGTAGCCCGATCGTTCCCACGCTCTGCGTGGGAATGCCTCCCGGGACGCTCCGCGTCCCTAATACGCACAGGTGACGCGGAGCGTCAGGGGCTGCATTCCCACGCGGGAGCGTGGGAACGATCCGCGCGGCTGTTACTCAGTCCTGATTCAGCCCAACTCGATACAGCACCCCATCATCCTCATCCGTGAGCACATACAGATAGCCATCCGGCCCCTGCCGCACATCGCGAATCCGCGCGTTCAAATCACCCAGCAGACGTTCTTCATGGACGACCTTGTCGCCATCGAACTGCAGCCGGATCAGTTCCTTGCTGGCCAGCGCGCCGATAAATAGGTTGTGCTGCCAGGCCTTGAAACGGTCGGCGTCGTAGAACGCCATACCACTGATCGCCGGTGACTTCTCCCACACATGGTGCGGTGCCACGGTGCCTTCGGCGGTCTTGCCCTTGGCCTCGGGGATCGGCGTGAGGGAATAGTTGATGCCGTGCGTCGCCAACGGCCAGCCGTAGTTCTTGCCGCGTTCGATGATGTTGATTTCATCACCGCCCCGTGGCCCATGTTCGTTTTCCCAGATCGTCCCGCTCCAGGGGTTCAACGCCAGGCCCTGTGGGTTGCGTTGGCCGTAGGACCAGATCTCGGGGCGTACCCCAGGCTGGCCAACAAACGGGTTGTCGTCGGGCACGCGACCATCCGGATAAATGCGTACGACTTTACCTTGCAGCTTGTCCAGGTCCTGGGCGGTGGGCCGCACATTGTTTTCGCCCAGGGTCACGAACAGGTAGCCGTCACGGTCAAACGCCAGGCGCGAGCCGAAGTGGTTGCCGGTAGACAGCTTGGGCTCCTGGCGCAGGATCACCGTGAAGTCCTTCAAGCCGCTCAAGTCATCGGCCAGGCGCCCTCGCCCCACGGCGGTCCCGGCCTTGCCATCCTCGCCGCCTCCTTCGGCGTACGACAGGTAGACCATGCGGTCTTGCTTGAAGTCAGGCGACAGCACCACATCAAGCAAACCGCCCTGCCCCTTGGCCCACACCTGGGGCACGCCGGTCAACGGCGCGGACAGCTTGCCGTCCTGGCTGACAAAGCGCAGCTGGCCGGGCAATTCGGTCACCAGGAAACCTTGCCTGTCCGGCAGGAATGCCACTGCCCAGGGGCGATTCAGGCCCTTGGCGACGGGCGTCGCAGTGATGCTGCCTTGTTCACTGGGAAACTGTTGGGCATCGGCAGCTTGAACCGCAGCCATTGGCAGCAGCGTGGTTGCGCAAAGAGCGGCTAGCAGGGTTTTGCGTAGAAACATAAGACGGATCCTTACCGGCGATTGCCGTTGGCATCATAGGTGGGAGCTTTGGTTTCGGTGTTCGGGCGACTGGGCGCGGCGTCACGTTTGGGATAACTGTTGCCGATCCCGCTGTTTTCCACGGTAGGCCGAGGTTGGGTCGGCGCGGTCTGGATGCCGCGAACGGCCGGCGCATTGGGCTGGGTGCCCTGCATGCTGTTGGGGTTGGCCCGGTGGATAGGGCTGTTGTTGGAGTCGTAACGACCCGGCAGGTTCTGCGCCTGGGCCAGTGGAGCCAGGGCCAGGCTCGATGCCAGCACTGCAACCAGCGCTGCAAGATGACGCACATAACGGTTCATGACGATGCCTCTCTATGCCGAGGAGTACGTGCTTTCGATAACACGCTACCCCAGGGGTTCGTCTGGCGACATTAAATAGTTGCTCATCAGGTGTAACACGATCTGTCCGAGCATCCGCTCGCCGAAACTTTTGCCCGGGCCCACGAGTCACCAGAACACAGACTTATCTTTGTAGGAGATGCACTTATGCCCCGGGCAATCTGGAAAGGCGCCATCAGTTTCGGTTTGGTTCACATCCCGGTGTCGCTGGTGTCGGCGACGTCTGCCCAAGGCGTCGATTTTGACTGGCTGGACAAACGCAGCATGGACCCGGTGGGCTACAAGCGCATCAACAAGGCCACGGGCAAGGAAATCACCAAGGAAAATATCGTCAAGGGCGTAGCTTACGAAAAAGGCCGCTACGTGGTGCTCAGCGAAGATGAGATCCGCTCAGCCCACCCCAAGTCGACCCAGACCATCGAAATCATCGCCTTTGTCGCCAGCGACCAGATCCCCCTGCAGAACATCGATACGCCTTACTTCCTGGCCCCGGATAAACGCGGCGGCAAGGTCTACGCGCTGCTGCGCGAAACCCTGAAAAAAACCGGCAAGGTCGCCCTGGCCAATGTGGTGTTGCATACCAAGCAGCACCTTGCCGCATTGATGCCGCTGGAGTCGGCCCTGGTGCTGGTCATGCTGCGCTGGCCCGCCGAGGTGCGCAGCCTGGATGAGCTGGAGCTGGGCAGCGATGTGACCAAACCCACCCTGGCCAAGGGCGAGCTGGACATGGCCAAGCGCCTGGTGGAAGACATGAGCGCCGACTGGCAACCCGAGGAGTACCGCGACAGCTTCCAGGAAAAAATCATGGCGCTGGTGGAGAAAAAGGCCAAGGCCGGCAAGATCGAAGACGTGGAATCGACCGAAGGCAGCGAAGAGCGCAAATCGGCCGATGTGATCGACCTGACGGAACTGCTCAAGCGCAGCCTTGCGGGCAAACCTGCGGCGAAAAAACCCGCTGCGAAGAAGTCCAACAAAAAGGCCTCTTGAGCCTGCCATTGGCTGGAGAACGACATGGCAAAGCCCCTGAGCGAGTACAACCGTAAACGCGACTTTGGGATCACCGCCGAACCCGCCGGCGACTCACCGGCCGGCAAGCGCAAAGCCTCGGCCTTGAGCTTTGTGATCCAGAAGCATGACGCGCGTAACCTGCACTATGACTTTCGCCTGGAACTCGACGGCGTGCTGTTGAGCTGGGCGGTGCCAAAAGGCCCGAGCCTGGACCCGAGCCAGAAGCGCCTGGCGGTCCACGTGGAAGACCACCCACTGAGTTACGGTGGCTTCGAGGGCAGTATTCCCGCCGGCCAATACGGCGCCGGGGATGTCATCGTGTGGGACCGCGGCATCTGGCAACCCCATGACGACCCGCACAAGGCCTACGCGGCCGGCAAACTCAAATTCAGCCTGGTCGGCGAAAAACTCTCGGGGGATTGGACCCTGGTGCGCACCCGGCTCAAGGGCAGCGGCGACAAGCAACAATGGCTGCTGATCAAGGAAAATGACCAGCAGGCACGGCCCATTGCCGAATACGATATCGTCCAGGCCGAACCCGCCAGCGTGCTGAGCGACGCGGTGGTCGGCAAGCCCAAGGCCAAGGCTCAGGCAAAAACCAAAGCGGCAGCCAAGGCAGCTCCCAAGGCGAGCACGCGCAAGCGGGCCACCGCCGTGCCCGAGCAGTTCTCCCCGCAACTGGCCACCCTGGTCGATCGGGCACCCGAAGGTGACTGGCAGTACGAGATCAAGTTCGACGGTTACCGCATCCTCGCGCGCATCCAGGGAGGTGAAGTGCGCTTGTTCACCCGCAACGGGCACGACTGGACCGAGCGCCTGCCGCGTCAGGCCAAGGCTTTGCAAGCGCTCAAGCTCAAGGACAGCTGGCTGGACGGCGAGGTGGTCAGCCTCAACGGCGACGGCCTGCCGGATTTCCAGGCGTTGCAGAATGCCTTCGACATCGGCCGCAGCCTCGACATTGTCTATTACCTGTTCGACGCGCCCTTCCTGAATGGCCGCGATCAGCGCGAAGACCCGGTCGAAACGCGTCGCGCCGCGCTCAAATCCGCGCTGTCCGCCAGCAAGAGCAAGCTGCTGCGCTTCTCCGAAGCGTTTGCGGCCAACCACCACGACATTTTCGAAAGCGCCTGCGACCTGGCCCTGGAAGGCGTCATCGGCAAACGTGCCGGCAGCCCTTATGTGTCCAGGCGCAGTGACGACTGGATCAAGCTCAAATGCCGCTTGCGCCAGGAGTTCGTAATTGTCGGTTATACCCGCCCCCAAGGCTCGCGCACCGGGTTTGGCGCGCTGCTGTTGGCGGTCAACGACGACGCCGAGCTGGTATACGCCGGGCGCGTGGGCACCGGCTTCGACCAGGCATCGCTGAAAGCCATCTACACCAAGCTCACCGCGCTCGAACGCGACGACTCGCCACTGCAAAAGCCGTTGACCAGCGCCCAGGCGCGTGGCGTGCACTGGGTCGAACCGAGCCTGGTCGGCGAGGTGCAATTTGCCGAATGGACCCGTGAAGGCGTGGTGCGCCAGGCCGCGTTTGTGGGCATGCGCACCGACAAGCCCGCCGCGCAGATCATTCACGAACTGCCGCGCGCGGCCAAATCGGTCAAGGCGTCTGCGGCGAAAAAAACCGAGAAGCAGGTGAAAACCGTGAAGGACCTGAAAATCACCCACCCTGATCGCGTCATCGACAAGCAGAGCGGTACGCAAAAGCAGCAACTGGCACAGTTCTACGCCGACACCAGCGCGTGGATCCTGCCGTTCCTGCGCAACCGGCCGGTGTCGCTGCTCAGGGCGCCGGAGGGCATCGAAGGCGAACAGTTCTTCCAGAAGCACATCGAACGCATGACGATCCCCCACATCAAGCAACTGGACCAGGCCCTGGACCCCGGCCATGCACGCCTGATGGAAATAGACACTGCAGACGCCCTGGTCGGCGCCGTGCAAATGGGCACGGTCGAGCTGCACACCTGGGGCGCCACGACGGACAAGATCGAAACCCCCGACCTGTTCGTACTCGACCTCGACCCGGACCCCGCCCTGCCCTGGAAGGCCATGCTGGAAGCTGCGCAACTGACCCTCTCGGTGCTGGATGAATTGGGCTTGCAGGCCTTCGTCAAAACCAGCGGTGGCAAAGGCTTGCACCTGATCGTACCGCTGGCCCGGCGAGATGACTGGGACAACGTGAAAGCCTTCGCCAAGGCGATCGCCCAATTCATGACCCAGCAATTGCCCGAGCGCTTCACGGCCACCAGCGGCCCGAAAAACCGCGTGGGCAAAATCTTCATCGATTATCTGCGCAACGCCCGGGGCGCCAGTACGGTTGCCGCTTACTCCGTGCGGGCGCGGCCCGGCCTGCCGGTTTCGGTACCGGTCAGTCGGGAAGAGTTGAATGGATTGCGCAGTTCCCAGCAATGGACAGTCGCCAACCTGCACGAACGCTTGCAGAGTTTGCAGGGCGACCCGTGGGCCGGCTATGCCAACCGACAGAAGATCAGCAAGAAGATGTGGGACAAGCTGGGCGCGAAGCCACCGAAGTGATCCGCGCCACCGGTGGGGCTCAGATAAGGATGAAGATCAGCGCGAGGCCAGCGAAGATCGCCCACTTTTCCAGGTAGTAGCGCGTACGGTTGCGCTTTTTCAGCTCTTTGCCGCGCAACCGGATCTTGTACAAGCGGGTAAAGGCGCGGTTGAGGCCGCCGGTCTTGTCGCCTTCATCATTGGGCGAACCCGCAGCGGCCATCACATTGCGGCTGAACCAGCGGTTGAACGCGGCTGCCCAGCGGTATTTCATCGGCCGCTCGATGTCGCAGAACAGAATGATGCGGTTGTGGGTCGTGGTGTTTTCCGCGTAGTGGATATAGGTCTCGTCGAACATCACCGGCTCGCCGTCGCGCCAGTAATAGCTCTCGCCGTCCACATTGATATAGCAACCCGGATCGTTTGGGGTATCCAGCCCCAGGTGATAGCGGTAGGAGCCCGCATAGGGGTCACGGTGACGCACCAGTTTGGAGCCCGGCGGCAGCTCGGCGAACATCGCGGCCTTGATCGAGCCGATGCTTTGCACCAGTTCGGTGGTGCGCGGGCACAGCTTCATTGCCGAAGGATGACTGTCGCCGTACCACTTCAGATAGAAGCGCTTCCAGCCGGACTTGAAGAACGAGTTGAAGCCCACGTCATTGTATTGCTCCGAGCGTTTGATCTCCCCGGCGCGCATCAGGTTCTGGGCTTCCTGGCGGATCTCTTCCCAGTGCGCCTGCAACGGGCTCAGGTCCGGAAAATCGCTGGGCGACAGATAGGGGCGACTGGGTTGCTTGGAGAACAGATACAGGAAGCAGTTGATCGGCGCCAGGAACGTCGAGTGGTCGCTAAGCTGGCGGCCCAACTTGTGTCGCACCCGGCCACGCAAATGTACATACGCGATGGAGGCAACGTAGAGAGCAACAATGATGAGTTTCAAGGGATTCGTCACACGTCAGGGAGAGAACAGGCTGCTCCTGCGTGCCCACAACGGCCGAGGATGGATAAGCAGCACCTGAAATCACAATTCACATACAGGCGACACGACCGGCTGGAGGACCCTCCGATGTGTGACCATTGGCCGTTATTTAGCCATACTTTGTAACCAAAGGTTAACTAAGAATTGTGAAAAGCTGTCCACTGAGTGTGTTGGGGAGGTTGCGCAGGCGGGCCCCCAGGACCCGCCGGCCAGAGACGTCGCTACGGCTTAAAGCTGATCGTCCTTACGTTCACGGCGTGAAAAACTGCTGTCTTCCAATGCCGAATACGGTACCGCCTGACGCTGGGTAAACATGAGGTGGCGGACCAGCGCGACCATCAGCCCGAGCAGTAACCCGCCCACCAGGCTTAACGCAATGACCAGAGCTTTTTTCGGTTTGATCGGTGCCAGAGGCTCCTGGGCGCGACGGTCAATTGTCACCAGCTTCAGGTTGCTCATGTCGATGTTCAAACCACGCAACCTGGCGACTTCGGCGCGAAGCGGCTCGACGTCCTGCAGGAAGATGTCTTCATTGCCACGTTTGCGCAGCACTTCAACTTCGCGGTTGGCGTCCAACAGCTGGAGCTCCTTGCCAATTTCGGCAATACGCGGATTGGTGAAGTCATCGCTGGTGCGCTTTTGCAGCGCGGCGCGTTCGGCCTCCAGGGCCTCGGTACCCATGAAGTACAGCGGAATCTTCTGATTGTTGACTTCGGTGCGCATCACCTGGCTCGAGCCGGTTCGCGCGGAGTCGGCCATGGAGGATGGCGTGGTCGGTGTCCTGATCCCCATGGACTGAGCGATGCCGATGGCTTCAGCCAATTCCGCCAGGCGGTTGGTCCGCTCCATTTTCATCTGCAAGCGCAGGGCGCTGAGTTCGTCCTGCAATTGGGCGCGCTTGAGACGGTCCGCCTCGAGCAACTTGGCGATTTTCGATTCCTTTTCGGTGTCGTAGTTGGCTCGGGCGGCGTCGATCTTGCCCTTGAGCTCAGCCAGCCGGTTGTTCACGATCACCTTGAGGTCGGCGCCGACCTGCTGACGCTCTGCGGCAATGGCGTAGTCGACAAACCCGTTGAGAATTTTCACCCCATCAACATCGGTCGGGTACTGCAATTCCAAACGGATGTAGTTGCTCAGCGAGTCGGACTTCTTCGGGTCCGGCAGGATCAGATTGACCGAGTTCCGATTGAAGGCTTCAAAACTCTGCTCCAGGGTTTGCCCCGGTTTCTGAAACGCCTTGAACAATTCCTCGTGATCCTTGAAGAACCCAAGGCGAGCCTCGTAGGAGTCCAACTGCGCGCCCACTTTGAGCAACGCATCGGCGGGCGGCAATTTATACACTTCAGAGCGGTTCAACGCGTCCAGCTCGTTGATCGCCGCAGGCCGTAGCACGCTGCTGACCTCGTAGGTCTTGGGCGCCAGGAAGGCATACCCCGCGCCTAAAACGCCCGCCAGAACCGTACACCCCACGATCAGCTTTTTTTGTCGCCAGATGGCGTGAAACAATTCAAACAGATCAATTTCATCAGACGCTACAGCGGGCGCAGGCGGGGAAGTACGATTCAAAATAAGCACACCTTAATTAATACTAAAAGGCCATCACTCGAAGAAGCTCTAAAAGCTTCAAATCAGGGACAACGCCCTGAGCACGGCGGACCAATGGCAATCTGACTACTGAGTCTGACGAAAAATCCCGCGTATTTAAGGATTATTTCTGCTTTATGTCGATGTGTAGCCAGAAAGATATTTTGATGTGGGATTAATCACGCTACAAGCGTAGCTAATACAACATGAAAATGCTGTCAAATAGCTGTCCTATAAAGAAAAATCCTGCCACCTGAAAGCACTGGTCCTGTGCGGATACAATCCCCCTCCCCCCTTCAGCAAAAGGAAGTTGCATGTCATCCCCTTCAGTCACGGATTACCACGCCCTGCAAGGTGCCTGGGAGCAAACCGCCCTGGAAGACAATGGCGTACTCAATCCTGCCGATGCACATAGCGCGCCAGGTGCCATCACCAGGATCAGCGGGGACACGTTTGAAGTCGTCACGGTCGAGGGCGACCTCTTGCTGGCGGGGCGTTTTGTCCTGGACGCCGACACCACGCCCAAGAGCATTACCTGGGTGGACGCCATCGGCGCGGACGCCGGCAAGTCGCTACCGGCCAGCTACCGGCTCGAAGGTGATCATTTTGTATTTATCGCTGCCGATGAAGGCATGCCCCGGCCCACCGTATTCAGCACCGGCCCGGGGCAAACCATGCGCACCTTCGTACGCCGGGCATGAACGGCGCTCTTATCCGCTTTGATCACCGCATTTTCACAAGGCCTTCACTTTCAGGCCTATAGGGTGAAGCCTACCTACTCCAGTGATTCCCTTGGCCCGCCGTTATGTGCGGGCTTTTTTTTGCGCGCAGAAAAATGCCCTGGGCCAGCGCGAAACTTATCGCCAGGCGCGCAGGTCACTAGCCCAACGCGTGTCCGGCCCCTGGACAGCGCTCTGGAAGGTTGCATCGTGGCCCATCACTCAGACCTGCGCACTGCCTTGTCCCTGGACAGCCTGAATTTCTTCCTCGCGGATGTGCGCGACGGCCTGGGCCCGTACCTGGCGATTTATCTGCTGGCGGTCCATCAATGGGACCCGGCCAGCATTGGCGTGGTCATGACCCTGGCGGGCATTGCCGCGCTGATCACCCAGGGTCCGGCAGGCGCATTGATCGACCGTACCCGCAGCAAGCGCGCGGTGATCGCACTTGCCGCGCTGCTGGTCACGCTCAGTTGCCTGATGCTGCCCTTCGTCAGTTCGTTTGGCTGGGTGGCGCTGACCCAGGCCGCCAGCGCCATCGCCGCGTCGGTGTTCGCCCCGGCGATTTCCGCGATTTCCCTTGGGATTACCGGGCCGCGTGCGTTTACCCGGCGGACCGGGCGCAACGAAACCTTCAATCACGCCGGTAACGCCGTGGCCGCACTGCTGGCCGGGGGCTTGGCCTATCTGTTCGGGCCGGTGGTGGTGTTTTACCTGATGGCGTTTATGGCCGTCGCCAGTGTCATCGCGGTCGGTTGCGTGCCGGGCAAGGCGATCGACCATGAGGTGGCCCGGGGCTTCGACCCCGCGCATCACACTGACCATGAGCAGCCCTCGGGCCTGAACGTCTTGCTCGCCAACCGCCCCTTGTTGCTGTTCGCCATCTGCTGTGCGCTGTTTCACCTGGCCAATGCCGCGATGCTGCCGCTGGTCAGCCAGAAGCTGTCGCAGATCAACCTGCAGATGGCCACGCCATTGACCTCGGCCTGCATCGTCGCCGCGCAATTGGTGATGGTGCCGACGGCTATGCTGGTGGGGGCCAAGGCCGACCTCTGGGGGCGCAAGCCGCTGCTGCTGGCCGGCTTCATGATTCTGCCGTTGCGCGGCGTGCTTTATACCCTCTCCAGCGACCCCTACTGGCTGGTTGCCGTGCAGATGCTCGACGGCATCGGCGCCGGCATTTTCGGCGCGCTGTTCCCCGTGATCGTCAAGGACCTGACCCAAGGCACCGGCCGCTTCAATGTCAGCCTCGGCGCGCTGTCCACGGTATTTGGCCTGGGCGCGGCGCTGAGCAGCAGCCTGGCAGGCTTCGTGGTGCAAATGGCCGGCTACAACGCCGCCTTCCTGACCCTGGCCGGGGTGGCGGCCGTCGCTTTGCTGCTGGTAGGGCTGGCCATGCCCGAGACACTGGCAAAACCATCCTTCGCTCGCCATACACCTGTCGCCTGACATATGCGACAATGCGCGCCAAATTCCAACACACATCCCAGATTTTGCGCTCAGCGACCGGGTTTCGCGCCTCGATGTCGCTGTTGACGCATGCCTGAAGGCTCCTGCCGTCACGCTCGCAACCCATTGATAGGTAAAGTAATTGATCTCCACAGCTAACATCACCATGCAGTTCGGCGCCAAGCCGCTCTTCGAGAACGTCTCGGTCAAGTTCGGCGCCGGCAACCGCTATGGTTTGATCGGTGCCAACGGTTGCGGCAAGTCGACCTTCATGAAAATCCTCGGCGGCGACCTTGAACCGTCCGGCGGCCAGGTCATGCTCGAGCCAAACGTGCGCCTGGGCAAGCTGCGCCAGGACCAGTTCGCCTACGAAGAATTCACCGTGCTCGACACCGTGATCATGGGCCACGAAGAGCTGTGGAAGGTCAAGGCTGAACGCGACCGCATCTACTCGCTGCCGGAAATGAGCGAAGAAGATGGCATGGCCGTGGCCGAGCTGGAAACCGAGTTCGCCGAGATGGACGGCTACACCGCCGAATCCCGCGCCGGTGAGCTGTTGCTGGGCCTGGGTATTCCCCTGGAACAGCATTTCGGCCCGATGAGCGAAGTGTCGCCCGGCTGGAAGCTGCGCGTATTGCTCGCCCAGGCGCTGTTCTCCGACCCGGAAGTGCTGTTGCTCGACGAACCGACCAACCACTTGGACATCAACACTATTCGCTGGCTGGAAAACATCCTGACCCAGCGCTCCAGCCTGATGATCATCATCTCTCACGACCGTCACTTCCTGAACAGCGTGTGCACCCACATGGCTGACCTGGACTACGGCGAGCTGCGCCTGTTCCCGGGCAACTACGACGAGTACATGACCGTGGCGACCCAGTCCCGCGAGCAACTGCTGTCGGACAACGCCAAGAAGAAGGCGCAGATCTCCGAACTGCAGTCCTTCGTCAGCCGCTTCTCGGCCAACGCCTCGAAAGCCAAGCAGGCCACTTCCCGCGCCAAGGCGATCGACAAGATCCAACTGGCCGAGGTCAAGCCTTCGAGCCGTGTGAGCCCGTTCATCCGTTTCGAACAGAACAAAAAGCTGCACCGCCAGGCAGTCATGGTCGAGAAGATGGCCAAAGGTTTTGACGGCAAGCCGTTGTTCAAAGACTTCAGCTTCCAGGTTGAAGCCGGCGAGCGCGTGGCGATCATCGGCCCGAACGGCATCGGCAAGACCACCCTGCTGCGCACCCTGGTCAACGAACTGACCCCGGACGCCGGCAGCATCAAGTGGACCGACGCCGCGGAACTGGGCTACTACGCCCAGGACCATGCCCATGACTTCGAAGACGACCTCACCCTGTTCGACTGGATGGGCCAGTGGACCCAGGGCGAGCAGATGATTCGTGGCACCCTGGGCCGCATGCTGTTCTCCAACGACGAAATCCAGAAGTCGGTAAAAGTGATCTCCGGTGGTGAACAAGGCCGCATGCTGTTCGGCAAGCTGATCCTGCAAAAGCCGAACGTGCTGATCATGGACGAACCGACCAACCACTTGGACATGGAATCCATCGAAGCGCTGAACCTGGCGCTGGAGAACTATCCGGGCACGCTGATCTTCGTCAGCCACGACCGCGAGTTCGTATCGTCCCTGGCTACCCGCATCATCGAGTTGAGCGCAGACGGCGTGATCGACTTCAGCGGCACCTATGACGATTACCTGCGTAGCCAGGGTGTGGTGTTCTAAGAACAGCGCATAGCTGCCGGGCCAAACAGGTTCAAATGTGGGAGGGGGCAAGCCCCCTCCCACATTGAACAGCGCAGTGGCATCATGACCGCACCGCCCGCCAGCGAACGAGTTCACATGCCTGCCGCCCCCTCCTCCCTGTCGATCACCCTGCAGATCGTCTCCATCGTCTTCTACACGTTCATTGCCTTCATCTGCATCGGCCTGCCGATTGCGGTAATTCCAGGCTATGTGCACGAGCACTTGGGCTACAGCGCCGTGGTGGCCGGGGTCACCATTGGTTCGCAATATCTCGCCACCTTGCTCAGCCGGCCGATGGCCGGGCGCATGTCGGACAACGTCGGCACCAAGCGCGCCATTGTGCTGGGCCTGGCTGGCATCCTGATCAGTGGCGTGCTGACGTTTATCGCGGTGCTGCTGGAGGGCCTGCCGGCGCTAAGCCTGACCATCCTGATCGCCGGTCGGCTGTTGCTGGGCGTGGCCCAGGGCTTGATTGGCGTGGGCACCATCAGTTGGTGCATGGGCGCGGTCGGCACCGAACACACGGCCCGGTCGATTTCCTGGAACGGTATCGCTTCCTACGGCGCCATCGCCATTGGCGCGCCGCTGGGTGTGGTGATGGTGGCCGACTATGGCTTCGCCAGCCTGGGCCTGGCGCTGACGGGGCTGGCCGCGCTGGGCCTGGTGTTGATCCGCAACAAACCCTCGGTGCCAGTGGTGCGCGGCGAACGCCTGCCGTTCTGGGCGGTGTTCGGACGTATCGCACCGTTTGGCGCCAGCCTCTGCCTGGCTTCGATTGGCTACGGCACGCTGACCACCTTTATCACCTTGTACTACCTCAATCGCGGCTGGGCCGGCGCAGCGTACTGCCTGACGGTATTCGGCGTGTGTTTTATCGCGTCGCGCCTGGTGTTCATTTCCGCCATCAGCCGCGTGGGCGGCTTCACCGCCGCTATCGCCTGCATGCTCATCGAAACCCTGGGCCTCACCCTGCTGTGGCTGGCGCCGTCGACCGGCGTGGCGCTGATTGGCGCGGGGTTGACCGGCTTTGGCTTGTCACTGGTCTACCCGGCGCTCGGGGTCGAGGCTATCAAGCGCGTGCCAGACAGTAGCCGTGGCGCCGGGCTGAGTGCGTATGCGGTGTTTTTCGACCTGGCCCTGGCGATTGCCGGCCCGTTGATGGGCGCGGTGGCGCTGAACCTCGGCTATGGCTGGATCTTCTTCTGCGCGGCGCTGCTGTCAGTCACGGCGCTGGCACTGACCGTGCTGCTCAAGCGTCGCGCTTACTGATCGGCCGTCTGTAACCCGGCACGGGTGGCCTCGCCGAGGGTGTGACTGAAAAAGCGCCCGGCCTCGGAGACTAGGTCGCGATGGATGCCCTCACGGTCAACACCGTCGGCATCGGTGCAGATGGCCGGCATCGTCGCCAATTGGTCGCTGTCGCACGGCGCCATGAACACGAAGTGCCCTGCCCCGGCCAACAGTTTGAAGTCCGGCGGCTCCGGCAGTTTGCGCGCCAGGGCGGCGGCGTTCTTGTCCACGGCCACCAATTTGTCGCCATCGCCACTGTAGAGCAGCACCGGTACGTGCACGTCAGCCAGGGTGTGGCGACCAAACATCAGGCTCAGCGGCGCCATCAGCATCAGGGCATGGATGCGCGGGTCGGCCTGGGGCTGCAAGTCGTCACGGTCGACCACCAGTTCGCCTTTGGTGGTGCAGGCGTCACGGTCCTCCGGGCGCTGCTGGCAATAGCGGCGCAAACGCTCGAAATCCGGCTTGGCCCCCGCCAGGATCAGCGCAGTTTCACCGCCGGCCGAATAGCCGATCACGCCCACCTGGTCGATGTCGACGAAGGGCGACAGCATCGGGTCGTCCAGCGTCGCGGTGATTGCCTGGGAAATCTGGATCGGCCGGCCATACAGATTGCTCACGGTGCCCAGGCGGCTGTGATCCTTGTAGTTGTCGCCGGGGTGCAGCACCGCCACCACCACAAAGCCCTTGCGCGCCAGCGAGGTGGCCAGGTCATGCAGGGCCAGCGGCGTACCGGTATTGCCGTGAGACAGCATCAGCATCGGGAAACGGCCGATGGCAACCTTGGCGTCTTCGCCGGCAGCCACATGGTAGGCGCCCAACGTCGTGGTGTGCTCGGTGTCGGTGGAGGGGTAGAACGCAATGGCCTTCATCGGCTGCGAATCCAGCGGGTCCAGGACGCTCATGCGATGAAAGCCCACACTCCAATGGGGGTGCGGCGCAGGCGCGGCGTGCACTGAAAGCAGGCCGCCGCACAGGGAAAGAACCAAAACAGCACAGAGACGCATCATGGGGATGTCCACCTTTGCTGCGTGAGAACCGGCATGCCGTATGAAAATTCCAGGGTAGTCAACCCAAGCGTGCATAACCTGGGCCATAAATGCAAAAACTCCGTACCCCGCTCGCGCTCAGGCGAACAGAATACAGAGTTTAGACGCCCGGCTTCAGATTGAAACCGGCCGCGACGAACATTTACACAAGCCTTACGCAGCGGCGAACAAGTGCTCGCTGATCAGCACGTTGGCGTCGCTCAAGGCTTTGCTGCGCACTTCGTCGCCGTAGGCCAGGCCTTCAGCACGTACGATTTCGATATCAGTGATGCCGAGAAAGCCGAACAGCAACTTCAAGTAGCCTTCATGGGCGGCACCGGACGCCTGGCCGGCATGCAGGCCGCCGGCGGTGGAGACGATGATGACTTTCTTGTTGCCGCACAGGCCTTCAGGGCCGGCTTCGGTGTAGCGGAAGGTCTGGCCGGCAACGGCGATGCGGTCGATCCAGGCTTTGAGCTGGGTCGGGATGGTGAAGTTGTACATCGGTGCACCTAGCACCACGGCATCGGCGGCGAGGAATTCAGCCAGCGACGATGCGCTCAGTTCGGCTTCATGCTTTTGCGCGGCATCGCGCAGTTCGGCAGCGGTGCCCAACGCACCCAGGGTGGCGCCGGAAAAATGGTTGATGCCTTCGCTGGCGAGGTCACGGTAAGTCACTTCCACGCCCGGCTCGGCGGCCTGCCATGCCTTGACCACGCCGGCGCTGAGCTGACGGGAAGCGGAGTTGTCGCCGAGGATGCTGGAATCGATATGCAACAGTTTCATGGTGGATCTCCGAGGGTGGGATCGACAGGGGCGATCAGATGGTGTTGATGCTACGCATCCAACCAATAGTCGATAAGCCATCTGGAATGCGATAGATTGTCCCACTGACAGGACAATAGGCTGACCATGCAAGACCTCAACGACCTCTACTATTTCGCCAAAGTCGTCGAAGCCGGCGGTTTCGCCGCCGCCGGCCGCCTGCTGGGAATTCCCAAATCGCGCCTGTCGCGGCGCATTGCCGAGCTGGAGGAACGCCTGGGCGCGCGCCTGCTGCAACGCACCACCCGGCAACTGACCCTGACCGCCGTCGGCGAGCGCTACCTGCGCCACTGCCAGGCGATGTTGCTGGAAGCGGAGATGGCCGATGAGGCCGTGGCCAGCATGTCCACCGAGCCCCGTGGGCGTCTGCGGGTGACTTGCCCGGTCGGCCTGGCCCAACAGATCCTGCCGGAACTGGTGGCCGGCTTTCTCGCCGCCCACCCGCTGGTGCAACTGGACATGACCCTGGTCAACCGCCGCGTCGACCTGGTGGGCGAAGGGATCGACGTAGCCTTGCGCGTGCGCGAACTGGGCGACGAAGACCCGTTGCTGGTCACCAAACGCCTGCGCCAGGCACACACAGTGCTGGTGGCCAGCCCGGCACTGCTGCGTGATCGGCAGGTCGACAGCCTGGACGACCTCAGGCAATTACCGATAATGGGCGCACTCGAGGCGGACCGCATGGTGCACCAGCGCATCATCGACCCGCAGGGCAACGCTCACGAGCTGGTCATGGAGGCGCGCCTGGGCATCGAAGACTTTATCGTACGCAAGACCAGCGCCCTCATGGGCGTGGGCTTCACGGTGCTGCCGATGATGTATTGCGAAGAGGAACTGGCCAGTGGCCGACTGGTGCAGCTGCTGCCGCAATGGTCGTTGCCCGGCGGCTGGTTGCAGGCCGTGTACCCGCACCGGCGCGGCGTGCTGCCGGCCATTCGCGCCTGGATCGACTACCTGGAAGAAGGTTTCAAAGGCTGTGGAGATCGCCTGCTATGAGCATGACCGAAGCGCAAGTCGCGCAATTCTGTCTGAGCCTGCCGGGCGCACGCGAGGACTACAAATGGGGCGGCGTACGGGTGTTCTCGATTGCCGGCAACAAGATGTTCGCGCTGCAGAACCTGCGCGGCGACTCGCTGGCGTTCAAGGTCGACAAGGAACTGTTCCTCGGCCACGTCGACCGCCCAGGCATCCACCCGGCGCCGTACCTGGCACGCGCGCAATGGATCATCATGAACACGCCCTACCCGCTGGCGCCCGAGGAACTGCGTGGTTTGTTGCAGCGCTCCCACCAACTGGTGGTGAGCAAGTTGCCCAAGCGCACGCAGGTGGGGTTGTTGCTATAGAACCGACAGCAGCGTGCCGCCGAGAAACAGCTGGTCCAGCCAGAACACCTGGTGCAGCAGCACGATCACCCAGAACAGCACCTGGTAAGACACCTTGCGCGTCTTGTGCCGGAACACTTGCTGGGCGATCAACGCCCCCGGCCAACCGCCCGCCAGCTCGACGGCGTGCAGGATGTTTTCCGGGATGCGCCGGCCCTCGGTCTGGGCCTTGCGCTTGTCACTCCAGTACAGAAAGAACGCCACCACGCTGACCACCCCGTAGGCCGCCAACGGCATGACCGTCTCGCCGCGCTGCCACAGCAGCGCCGCACCCAGCAGCGGCGCGGCGCACAGCACTAGCAGGACCAACGCCTTCAGGCGCGGATGCTGAATGTTCATGGCTTGACGGCGGTCCAGTCGATCCAGCCGAATTGCCAGGTCGCCAGGATCACCAGGCCGAACGCGATCCGGTACCAGGCAAAGGCCGCGTAGCTGTGGTTGGCGATAAACTTGAGCAGGCCCTTGACCGCGATCATCGCGAAGATGAACGAGGTGACAAAGCCGATAGCGAATACCGGCAGGTCCGCCGGCTGGAACAGGTCGCGGTATTTGTAGCCCGAGTACAGCGCTGCACCGACCATGGTCGGCATGGCCAGGAAGAATGAAAACTCGGTGGCGGTCTTGCGCGACAGGCCGAACAGCAGGCCGCCGATAATCGTCGCACCGGAGCGCGAAGTGCCTGGGATCATGGCCAGGCACTGGGCGACGCCGACCTTGAGCGCGTCTTTCCAGGTGATGTCGTCCACGGTTTCGGCATGGACGGCATGTTGGCGGCGTTCAGCCCACAACATGACCACGCCGCCCACCACCAGGGCCGTGGCCACGGTGATCGGGTTGAACAGGTAATGCTTGATCAGGTCAGCGAAAATCACCCCCAGCACCACCGCCGGCAACACGGCAATGATCAGGTTCACGGTGAAGCGCTGGGCGTTGCGCTGAGTGGGCAAGCCGATGACCACGTCGAGGATCTTGCGGCGAAATTCCCAGACCACGGCCAGGATCGCGCCCAGCTGGATAATGATATTGAATGCCTCGAAACGCTCGCCGCCGAAGTTGATCAGGTCGGCGACGATGATCTGGTGGCCGGTGCTGGAGATCGGCAGGAACTCCGTCAGCCCCTCGACCACGCCAAGAATCAATGCCTGTATGGCAGTCCAAAAATCCATGCTTTCTCCAAAGGTCACGCGCCTGGCATGCCTCTTATGTTTTTTAAGTTCACTGACAACGAGCGCGCTGCAGCGCCCGGCATCGATTCTCAATGCCGGACTGCAAAAATTCCGTGAAAAATCAGGCAGTACTCAGGTTTTTCGATTACGGGCCGAAAGCCTATCAGACAAGCCGAAAAAGTCGATGCAACACCCACAATTATAAAGGGCACGGAGTGACAGGACGATGAACAGTTTGCGCAATATGTCGATCAGCCGACGCCTCTGGCTGATCCTGGTAGTCGCCGTGCTGATGCTGCTGACCTTGGGCGCGTTGATGCTCAAACAGATCCATGACGACCTCTACCAGGCCAAGCGTCAACAGACCCAGCACGTGGTGCAAACCGCCAGCGGGGTATTGGGCTACTACCAGAACCTGGAGAAAACCGGGGTGCTCACCCGCGAAGCGGCGCAGCAGCAAGCCCTGAGCGCAGTGCGCGGCCTGCGTTACGACCACGACGATTACTTCTGGATCAACGACCTCACCCCCGTGATGATCATGCACGCGGCCAATCCCAAGCTGGACGGCCAGAACCTCTCGGCGATCCGCGATCCGGACGGGTTTGCGGTGTTCAACGAGTTCGTGAGCCTGGCCAAGGCCAAGGGCGCCGGCATTGTCAATTACCGCTGGCCGAAACCGGGGGCCGATGCGCCCGTGCAGAAAACCTCCTACATCCAGTTGTTCGCACCCTGGGGCTGGATTATCGGCTCGGGCGTCTACGTGGACGACGTTCAGGCCGAGTTCACCGTCCAGGTGTGGAAAGCCTCTGCCATCGGCCTGGGCATCGCGCTGATCATGGCCTTGCTGGTGCTGTTGATCGCGCGCAGCATCCTGCAACCGTTGCAGGCGGCGGTGAATGCCATGGGCAACATCGCCAGCGGTGAAAGCGACCTGACCCGCAGCCTCGATACCCACGGGCGCGACGAGGTCACCCAGCTGTCCCAGCACTTCAATACCTTCACCGCCAAATTGCGCCAGGTGGTCGGCCAATTGCAGGTGTGCGCCAACGCCCTGGGCGAGTCGTCCATCGAGCTGGGCCACAACGCCAGCCAGGCCCACGACCGCAGCCAGCAGCAGTCGCAACAGATGGAACTGGTGGCCACCGCGATCAATGAAGTCACCTACGGCGTGCAGGACGTGGCCAAGAACGCCGAGCACGCCGCCAGCGAAATGCGCGACGCCCAAGCCCAGGCGCAACAAGGCCAGGTCAACATCGACGGCAGTTTGCAGCAGATCGACCAGCTCTCCAGCACCATCAGCCAGGCCGTGGAGGTTATCCGAACCCTGTCCAGCGAGAGCACCCAGATCGGCGGCGTGCTGGAAGTGATTCGTTCAATTGCCGACCAAACCAATTTGCTCGCCCTCAACGCTGCCATCGAGGCCGCACGCGCCGGCGAGCAGGGTCGTGGGTTTGCCGTAGTGGCCGATGAGGTACGCTTGCTGGCCCAGCGC
Organism: Pseudomonas sp. R11-23-07; assembly: GCF_003852295.1. NCBI lineage: Bacteria > Pseudomonadati > Pseudomonadota > Gammaproteobacteria > Pseudomonadales > Pseudomonadaceae > Pseudomonas > Pseudomonas sp. R11-23-07. The sequence goes on along the minus strand of NZ_CP027761.1, from coordinate 2,664,908 downwards.
ACGCAGAAATCCACGGCTGAGATCCAGGCGATGATCGAGCGGCTGCAGGGCCATTCGGAAGCGGCGGTCAAGGTCATCAGCGACAGCCACAGCGCCTCGCAACTGACCATCGAACAAGCCGGCCTGGCCGGTGCAAGCCTCAGTGCCATCGGCCAGGCGCTGCATAATCTCAACGGCCTGAACGCCTCGATTGCCAGTGCCACCCTGCAACAGGCTCATGTGGTGGAAGACATCAACCAGAACGTCACCCAGGCGGCCGGCTTATCCCACAGCACCGCGCTGGCGGCTGAACAGTCGAGCGTGGCGAGCGCGCAATTGCGCGGCTTGAGTGAGCAGCTTGACGGGCTCTTGCGCCAGTTCAAAGTCTGACGCCCATGTCATGAGCACCCTGTGGGAGGGGGCAAGCCCTAATGCCAGTCAGTTAAGGCGACACCGAACCTGTGGCGAGGGAGCTTGCTCCCGCTGGACTGCGCAGCAGTCCCATTGTTTGGGGCCGCTTCGCGCCCCAGCGGGAGCAAGCTCCCTCGCCACAAGTTAGTTCTCGCTCCTGCTACTTCTTAACTGACCGGCATTAGGGCTTGCCCTCTCCCACATTTTTTTTCTGCATCAAACCAGGATCATTGCTGGGTCAATTGAGTCCACAACGCCGGCGCACCGGCTGCCTTGGCGATCGCGTCCAATCGCGCGGCATGCTCGGCCAGATCCTGCTCGCTGGCACGGATGATAGCCGTAGGCCTGCGATCAGCCGGCAGGCGACGGATCTCCGAGGGACGATTGCCCGAGCCTTCTGCCGAACCGTTGCCATCGGAGGCATTACCGGCCAGCGACAGGCTGGTCTGCCCACCGGTCATGGCCAGGTAGACCTCAGCCAGAATCTCGGAGTCGAGCAAGGCGCCGTGCAGTTCACGGCCGGAGTTGTCCACGCCGTAACGTTTGCACAAGGCATCGAGGCTATTGCGTTGGCCCGGGTGACGCTCGCGGGCCATCATCAAGGTGTCGAGGATCGAGCAGTGCTGGGAAATATCCGCTCGATCCATCTGCCCCATCAGGGAAAATTCATTATTGATGAAGCCGACGTCGAACGCCGCGTTATGAATGATCAGTTGGGCGCCGTTGATGAACTCGAAAAACTCATCGGCCACTTCGGCAAAGCGCGGCTTGCCCTTGAGGAACTCGTCGGTGATGCCGTGGACGCCGATCGCGCCTTCGTCACTGTCGCGGTCCGGTTGCAGGTAGACGTGAAAGTGACGACCGGTCAGACGGCGGCCCATCAGTTCGACACAGCCGATTTCGATGATCCGGTGACCATCGGTCACCGGCATGCCGGTGGTTTCGGTATCGAGTACAACGGATCGGATGGCCATCAGGGTTCAGCTCTCAACGGTGTGGGGTGAGTCAAAGGGCGCGATGTTAACACGTCAGCCGGCTTCAGCTCTGCTTGTAGCCGCGCACTTCATCCACGCCCCTGTTGGCGAGCTGGTCAGCCCGTTCATTGCCGGGATGACCGATATGCCCACGCACCCATTTCCAGGTGATGTCATGCCGGTTGCATTGCTCGTCGAGCAATTGCCACAGGTCGGCATTCTTGACCGGTTCCTTGGACGCCGTTTTCCAGCCGCGCTTCTTCCAGTTGACCATCCACTCGTTGATGCCCTTCATCACATATTGCGAATCGGTCACCAGCAGGACGTTGCAGCGCCGCTTGAGCTCTTCCAGGCCGCGAATGGCGCCCATCAGCTCCATGCGGTTGTTGGTGGTGTTGGCTTCGCCGCCCCACAACTCCTTCTCCACGCCCTTGCACACCAGCAATGCGCCCCAGCCGCCGGGGCCGGGGTTGCCCTTGCAGGCGCCATCGGTGAAGAGTTCTACGCTATCGGTCATCGGTTATTGAGCCTGAATCAAAAGAGGTTTTACGGTTCGCGCTGTTCGCGGTTGACCTTGGCCAGGGGCATCGGCACCAGCTTGGCGAGCGGTTCGCGGCGCACTTGCTGCACCGGCCGCAGCCCGACCGCGATCTTGCGCGCCACTAATAAATAGAAGCCCCCACCCGACAGTTGCCAGGCACCTGCGCGGCGTTCCCAGCCGGCGAGGCGCCCCTGCCATTTGGCGGACGCAAGCGGCGGACGATAGCACCCGAAGCGGCGTTTCTCCAGCGCGAAACCCAGCAGGTTCAGCCAGTCGCCCACCCGTGAAGGCGCGATGCAGCGCGCCTGGCGCAAACCGTCCTGGGCGAACACATGGCGCAGGCCCCAACTGCTCCAGGGGTTGATGCCGACAATCAGCAAATGGCCACCGGGACGCACGCTGCTGGCGGCTTCGCGCAACAAACCGTGGGGAGACAGGCAAAAATCCAGGCCATGCTGCAACACCACCACATCGGCGGCGTGTTCGCTCAACGGCCAGGCCTGCTCCTCGCAGACGATTTCCACACCCGGCAACGGCGCCCCCAGGCGTACATTGCGTTGTACCTGCGGTGCGCACGGCGGCGTTTCGGCCGACGGGCCGTAATGCACCAGGTAGCCACCAAAGAACCGGCCCAGCTCGTCATCGAGCATGCGCCGCTCTTCATCCAGCAGAAATTGCCCAAGCGGCCCGGACAACCATTCGCGGGCTGCACCGATCAGGGCCAGCCACTCAGGATCGGCCTGGGCGAACGCTTTATCAGTCATTGCATTCTCCAACTCGCCTAGACGTTCTAAGATGCACCAATGTGTTCAGCTTGGCGAATCGAAGAATGATACAGATCAGTGCCCTGCCCGCCTTCACCGATAACTACATCTGGTTGTTACAGGATGAGCAAACCCACCGTTGCGCCGTGGTCGACCCCGGTGACGCCGCGCCGGTGCTCGCCTGGCTCAAGCAGAACCCGGCCTGGACCCTCAGCGATATCCTGGTCACCCACCATCACCATGACCACGTCGGCGGCGTCGAGCAACTCAAGGCGGTCACCGGCGCCAGGGTGTATGGCCCCGCGAACGAAAAAATCCCGGCACGGGACGTCGACTTGCAGGACAACGACCGCATCACCGTGCTCGGCTGGGATTTCGATGTGTATGCAGTGCCCGGCCACACCCTCGGCCACATCGCTTATTACCATCAAGGCGTGCTGCTGTGTGGTGACACCCTGTTTGCCGCCGGTTGCGGTCGCCTGTTCGAAGGCACGCCGCAACAGATGTACGCGTCCCTGGAACGCCTGGCTGCCCTGCCTGCCGATACCTTGGTGTACTGCACCCACGAGTACACACAAAGTAACCTCAAGTTTGCCCAAGCCGTGGAACCGGATAATGCCGACATCGCTGAACGGGTCGCGCGAGTCGCTCAATTGCGCGCCCGTGGCGAGATGACGCTGCCTTCCAACCTGGCCCTGGAAAAACGCACTAACCCTTTTCTACGCACCTCTGAAACATCCGTTAAACAAAAAGCGGACGAACGGAACGGACGCGACAACCGCTCTGGGGCCGAGGTGTTTGCTAGCTTGAGGGCTTGGAAAGATAAGTTCTAAGCGGACGCAATCTGATACGTAATTTCTGAATGGTTGACCGGAACCGAAGCGCTTTCTAGAATCGCCCGACATTTTTGCCCGGAACTTACTTCCAGCCAATGTCGTCATCTATTCGTAAATCCATTTCTTCAGACGCATTGACCCGCCTGGCTCAAGCCGTGGCGGTGGCCGTTTCCGCAACTCTGGCGGGCTGCCAATCGACTCATTACGCTGCACAATCCACCGTGCAACCCAAACCCAATCTTGCTGCCAAGATCAAGCAAAAACCTATTTGGCTCTCAGAGAAGCCCAGCCCCGAAGTGCCCCAGGATGTCTGGGAACGCATGCGTCGGGGCTTTCAATTGCAGGACGGCGTAGGGGTCAACCCGCGCATCGAGCAACAACGCCTGTGGTTCGCCAGCAACCCGTCCTTCCTGGAGAACGCCGGCGAACGCGGCAGCCTCTACATTCATTACATCGTCGAGCGCCTTGAAGAACGCAATATGCCCCTGGAGCTGGCGCTGCTGCCGGTGATTGAAAGTGCCTACAACCCAATGGCCTACTCGCGCAGCGATGCGGTCGGCTTGTGGCAGTTCATTCCGTCCACCGGGCGCTACTTCAACCTGCGCCAGACCCGCGCCTACGATGGCCGCCGCGATATCACCGCCTCCACCACCGCCGCCCTGGACTACCTGACCCGCCTGCATGACATGTTCAACGGCGACTGGCTGCTGGCCCTGGCGGCTTACAATGCCGGTGAAGGCACGGTGAGCCGGGCCATCGAGCGCAACGAGAAGCTCGGCCTGCCGACGGACTACTGGAACCTGCCGCTGCCCCAGGAAACCAAGGACTACGTGCCCAAATTCCTGGCGTTGTCCCAGGTGGTGCTGGCCCCCGAGGCGTATGGCGTCAACCTCAACCCGATCGCCAACACGCCGTATTTCGAAGTGGTTGAAGTCAAGCAAAGCATGGACCTGTCCCGGGTCGCCGCGCTGGCGGAAATCGATGAAGACGAGCTGTTCCAGCTCAACCCGGCCCTGAAACAACGCACCACCCTGGACGGCCCTCAGCATTTGCTGGTGCCTACCTCCAAGGCGCAACTGCTCACCAGCACCCTGTCGACGATGAAGCCGGAAGAATTGTTGAGCATGCGCCCGAAAAAGCCGGTGTTCGACGAAGTCGAGACCAAGGCGGTGGCCGGGCGTACCCGCAGCTACAAGGTGCGCACTGGCGATAACCTCACGCTGATCGCCAAGGCCAACAAGGTCGATGTGCATGACCTGCAGCGCTGGAACAAGCTCAACGGCCAGGCGCTCAAGGTCGGCCAGACCCTGGTGATGCAGGACACGCGCAAAGCCGCCGCGACCAAACCGGTGCAGTACAAGGTCAAGAAAGGCGACTCGCTGTACATGGTCGCCAAGCGCTTCAACGTCGAGATGCAACATCTCAAGCGTTGGAACCCACGCACCGGCCAGGCGTTGAAGCCTGGGCAGATGCTGGTGGTTTCCGGGCCGCGCTGATACCTCAAGAACACTGAAGAGCTAATTGTGGGAGGGGGCTTGCTCCCGATAGCGGTGGGTCAGTTAGCCTATGTACTGACTGGCACAAAGCTATCGGGGGCAAGCCCCCTCCCACATTGGATCTTCACTGCTCTCAGCAGCCTTTTTCCATCCGGAACAAGCTGTTACTGTACCGATCATAAAGCCCAAGCCGCCCGGATCGGATCTCTGACTTGAAGCGTTCCCTCCTTCTACTAATAAGTCTGGCCTTGAGCTTTGCTGCGAACGCGACGATTACCGAGAGCCACGGTTACGCGCAGTTCGGCACACTCAAGTACCCGGCCAAATTCACCCATTACGATTGGGTAAACCCTGCAGCGCCGAAAGGCGGGACACTGCGGGTGATGGCCTTTGGCACGTTCGACACCCTCAACCCTTATACCTTCAAGGGCACCAGCCCGGTTTCCACCGGCAATTTCCTGCAGTATGGCGTCAATGAGCTGAACGAACCGCTGATGGTCGGCACCGGCCAGTACGCCCCTTCCGGCGACGAGCCGACGTCCAGCTACGGCCTGATTGCCCAATCGGTGGAATACAGCGAGGACCGCAGCTGGGTCGTGTTCAATCTGCGCCACGAGGCGCGTTTTCACGATGGGGCACCGATTACTGCCGATGACGTGGCGTTTTCCTACCGAACCCTGTTGACCGAAGGCCACCCGCAATACCGCACCAACCTGCAGGAAGTGGCGCGGGTCGACATCCTCAATCGCCATCGCATTCGTTTTGTGTTCAAGCGCGCCGGCAACCCGCTGTTGATCCTGCGCCTGGGCGAGTTGCCCGTGCTGCCCCAGCATTACTGGAAGAACCGCGACTTCAAGGCCACCACCTTCGAGCCGCCACTGGGCAGCGGGCCGTACCGCATCAGCAAGGTCACCCCCGGCCGCCAGCTGGTGTTCGAACGGGTCAAGGATTACTGGGGCAAGAACCTGCCGGTCAACCAGGGTTTGTATAACTATAACAAGGTCGAGGTGGAGTTCTATCGCGACAGCGACGTCGCCTTTGAAGCCTTCAAGGCGGGCGAATTCGACATTTATATCGAACACCAGGCCAAGAACTGGGACACCGGCTACCACTTCCCGGCGGTGAACCGCAGCGAGGTTATCAAGGCACAGATCGCCCACCGCATCCCCACCCAAAGCCAGGGCCTGTTCATCAACACCCGGCGTCCGGCCTTCAGCCAGACCCAGGTGCGCGAAGCCCTGGGGTTGATGTTCGACTTCGAATGGACCAACCGCACCCTGTTCAGCAATGCCTACAAACGCGCCTTGAGTTACTACCCCAACAGCGAATTTTCCGCCACCGGCGTCCCGGTCGGTCACGAGTGGCTGATGCTCTCGCCCTACCGCGACCAACTGCCGGCCAAGCTGTTTACCCAGGCCTTCAGCCTGCCGCAGACCGACGGTCGCGGCATCCCCCGCGATACCCTGCGCCGCGCCCTGGGCCTGCTCGGCGAGGCCGGCTGGAAGCTGTCCGGCCAACGCCTGCTAAACCAGGACGGGCAACCGCTGCGCCTGGAAATCCTGCTGGTCAACCCGAACCTGGAGCGCATCCTGCAGCCCTATGTCGAGAACCTGATCAGTATCGGCATCGACGCGCACCTGCGCACCGTTGACCGTGCGCAGTACAAGCAGCGCCTCGACCAGTTCGACTTCGACATGATCCTGGTCACCCTCAACCAGACCCTCAGCCCAGGGCTGGAACAGTGGCAGTACTTCCATTCCAGCCAGGCTGCCATCAAGGGCAGCAAGAATTACGCCGGCATCGCCAACCCTGTAGTCGACCACCTGCTGGAACAACTGCTCGCGGCCCAGACTCGCGAAGAACAACTGGCCGCCGGCCGCGCCCTGGACCGGGTGCTGCTGTGGCAGCACTACAGCATTCCCAATTGGTACCTCAACTATCATCGCCTGGCGTACCGCAACCGGTTCGCCTTTGTCACCACGCCGCCCTACAGCCTGGGCTTGAGCGCATGGTGGCTGAAAGCTTCGGAGAAAGCCCAATGATGTCTTTGCGCAGTACTCTATTCGCCAGCCTGTTGCTGTGCAGTGCGGCCCAGGCCGCCCCGCAACATGCGTTGACGCTGTATAACGAGCCGCCCAAGTACCCCGCCGATTTCAAGCATTTCGACTACGTGAACCCCGACGCCCCCAAGGGCGGCACCTTCCGCGAGTCAGCCATGGGCGGCTTTGACAGCCTCAACCCCTACATCAGCAAAGGCGTGCCCGCAGACAATCTGCCGTTGATCTACGACACGCTGGCGATGCAGAGCCTGGACGAGCCCATCACCGAATACGGCCTGGTGGCCGGCAAGATCGAAAAGGCGCCGGACAACAGTTGGGTGCGCTTCTATCTGCGCCCCGAGGCACGCTTCCATGATGGCCACCCGATCCGCGCCGAAGACGTGGTGTTCACCTTCCAGACCCTGATCAAGGATGGAACCCCGCTCTACCGCACTTACTACGCCGACGTGGATGAAGTGGTCGCCGAGGACCCGTTGCGGGTGCTGTTCAAATTCAAGCGCACCAACAACCGTGAGCTGCCGCTGATCCTCGGGCAGTTGCCGGTACTGCCCAAGCATTGGTGGGCCAGCCGGGATTTTTCCAAGGGCAACCTGGAAATTCCGCTGGGCAGTGGCCCGTACAAGGTGGCTGAGGTCAAGGCCGGGCGCATGATTCGCTACGAGCGGGTCAAGGACTACTGGGCCAAGGACTTGCCGGTCGCCAAGGGTTTCTACAATTTCGATAATCGCATCACCGATTATTACCGTGACAGCACCGTGTCCCTGGAAGCCCTGAAAGCCGGGCAGTTCGATTATTGGCTGGAGTTCAGCGCGAAAAACTGGGCCAACGCCTACAACATTCCGGCGGTAACCCAGGGCCGCTTGATCAAGGAAGAAATCCCCAACGGTAACCCCACCGGTATGCAGGGTTTTGTGTTCAATACGCGCAAACCGATGTTTCAGGATGTCCGGGTGCGCAAGGCCATCAGCCTGTTGCTGGATTTCGAATGGAGCAACAAACAGTTGTTCAATGGCGCCTATACCCGCACGCGCAGTTACTTCGAAAACTCGGAAATGGCCGCCACCGGTTTACCCGGCCCGGATGAACTGGCGATTCTCGAGCCCCTGCGCGACAAGATCCCTGCCGAAGTCTTCACTCAGTCCTTCGAGCCTTCCAAAACCGACGGTAGCGGCATGATCCGTGCGCAGCAGCGCGAGGCGTATCAGCTGTTGCAAGAGGCCGGGTGGAAGATCGTCGACGACAAGATGGTCGACACCACCGGCAAACCGGTCACCATTGAATTCCTGCTGGCCCAGACCGAATTCGAGCGCATCCTGCTGCCGTTCAAGCGCAACCTGGCCGACCTGGGCATCGACCTGGTGATTCGCCGGGTTGACGTGTCGCAGTTCATCAACCGCCTGCGCTCGCGGGATTTCGACATGCTGGTGGGCAGCTTTCCGCAATCCACCTCCCCAGGTAATGAGCAGCGTGAGTTCTGGAAGTCGTCCAGCGCCGACAAACCCGGTAGCCGCAATTACATGGGCCTGAAAGACCCGGCCGTCGACCAGTTGGTCGAGCAGTTGATCGACGCCGACTCGCGCAAAAGCCTGATCGCCCACGCCAGGGCGCTGGACCGCGTGCTGCAGTTCGGTTACTACGTGATCCCCAACTGGCACATCAAGACCTTCCGTGTGGCGTATTGGGACCACCTCGGCCATCCGCAAGTTTCGCCGCGCTATGACGTCGGAACCGCCACCTGGTGGGCCAAACCCGACGTCAAACCGGCGATCCCCCTGGACACCACGCAAAGCGCCGAAGCGGCGAGCGGAGGCGATTGAATGCTGGCCTATATTGTTCGTCGCCTGTTGCTGATCATCCCCACGCTGTTCGGCATTCTGCTGATCAACTTCGTGATCATCCAAGCCGCCCCCGGCGGGCCGGTGGAACAGATGATCGCCAAGCTCGAAGGCTTTGACGGCGCCACCAGCCGTATCGCCGGTGGCGGCGCCGAAGTCGCGGTGGCCGGTTCCAGCTATCGCGGCGCCCAGGGGCTCGACCCGGCGCTGATCAAGGAAATCGAGAAAATGTACGGCTTCGACAAGTCGGCGCCGGAACGCCTGTGGATCATGGTCAAGAACTATGCCCGGCTGGATTTCGGCGACAGTTTTTTCCGTGATGCCAAGGTCATCGACCTGATCAAGGAAAAGATGCCGGTGTCCATTTCCCTCGGGCTATGGAGCACCCTGATCATGTACCTGGTGTCGATCCCCCTGGGCATCGCCAAGGCCACGCGCCACGGCAGCCATTTCGATGTGTGGACCAGTTCGGCGATCATCGTCGGCTATGCAATCCCGGCGTTCCTGTTCGCCATCCTGTTGATCGTGGTGTTTGCCGGCGGCAGTTACCTGGACTGGTTCCCGTTGCGCGGGCTGACGTCGAATAACTTCGACGAATTGAGTTGGGGCGCCAAGGTGCTCGATTACTTCTGGCACCTGGCCCTGCCCGTGACCGCCCTGGTAATCGGTAACTTCGCCACCATGACCCTGCTGACCAAGAACAGCTTTCTCGACGAGATCAACAAACAGTACGTGGTCACCGCCAAGGCCAAGGGCCTGACCAACCACCGCGTGCTCTACGGCCATGTGTTCCGCAACGCGATGCTGCTGGTGATCGCCGGTTTTCCCTCGGCCTTCATCGGCATCTTCTTTACCGGTTCCCTGCTGGTGGAGGTGATCTTTTCCCTCGACGGCCTCGGCCTGATGAGCTTTGAAGCGGCGATCAACCGCGACTATCCGGTGGTGTTCGGCACGCTGTTTATCTTCACCTTGCTGGGGCTGATCGTGAAACTGATCGGTGACCTCACCTACACCCTGGTCGATCCGCGTATCGACTTCGCCAGCCGGGAGCATTGAGATGAACCTGTCCCCCCTCAATCGCCGCCGGTTCGAGCGGTTCAAGGCGAACAAGCGTGGCTGGTGGTCGCTGTGGCTGTTCCTGATCCTGTTCGGGCTGAGCCTGGGCGCCGAGTTGATCGCCAACGACAAACCGCTGGCCGTGCACTTCGACGGTGACTGGTACTTCCCGGCGCTCAAGCGCTACCCGGAGACTACCTTCGGCGGCGAGTTTCCCCTGGAAGCCAACTACAAGAGCCCGTATATCCAGGAATTGCTCAAGGCCAAGGACGCCTGGACCTTATGGGCACCGATCCCGTTCAGCTACCAGAGCATCAACTACGACCTGAAAGTGCCGGCCCCGGCGCCGCCGTCCAACGTCAACCTGCTGGGCACCGATGACCAGGGCCGCGATGTACTGGCGCGAGTCATCTACGGTTTTCGCGTGTCGGTGCTGTTTGCGCTGACGCTGACCGTGCTCAGCTCGATCATCGGCGTGATCGCCGGCGCCCTGCAGGGTTTCTATGGCGGTTGGGTGGACCTGGCCGGGCAACGTTTCCTGGAGATCTGGTCCGGGTTGCCGGTGCTGTACCTGCTGATCATCCTCGCCAGCTTCGTGCAGCCCAATTTCTGGTGGCTGCTGGGCATCATGCTGCTGTTCTCGTGGATGAGCCTGGTGGACGTGGTGCGCGCCGAATTCCTGCGCGGGCGTAACCTGGAGTACGTGCGCGCGGCCCGTGCGCTGGGCATGCAGAACGGCGCGATCATGTTCCGCCATATCCTGCCCAATGCGATGGTCTCGACCATGACCTTCATGCCGTTCATTCTCACCGGCGCCATCGGCACCCTCACCGCCCTGGACTTCCTGGGCTTCGGCCTGCCGGCCGGCTCGCCGTCACTGGGTGAACTGGTGGCCCAGGGCAAATCCAACCTGCAGGCGCCGTGGCTGGGCATGAGTGCGTTTGCCGTGCTGGCGATCATGTTGAGCCTGCTGGTGTTTATCGGCGAGTCCGCTCGCGATGCTTTCGACCCGAGGAAATGAGATGAATCAGGACAATCTGATCGAAATCCGCGACCTCAGCGTCGAGTTCGTTACCGGCGAGCATCACCATCGCGTGGTCAATAACGTCAGCTTCGATATCAAGCGCGGCGAAACCCTGGCCCTGGTCGGCGAAAGCGGCTCGGGCAAGTCGGTGACCGCCCATTCGATCCTGCGCCTGCTGCCCTACCCGTTGGCGCGGCACCCGTCCGGCACCATCCACTACGCCGGGCAAGACCTGCTGACGCTCAAGGAAAAGACCCTGCGGCACATTCGCGGTAACCGCATCGCGATGATCTTCCAGGAGCCGATGACCTCGCTGAACCCGCTGCACTGCATCGAAAAACAGATCAACGAAGTGCTCGGCTTGCACAAGGGCCTCAGCGGCAAGGTCGCTACCCGGCGCACCCTGGAACTGCTGGAACTGGTGGGCATCCCCGAGCCGCACAAACGCCTCAAGGCATTGCCCCACGAACTCTCCGGCGGCCAGCGCCAGCGGGTAATGATCGCTATGGCCCTGGCTAACGAGCCGGAGCTGCTGATCGCCGATGAGCCGACCACGGCCCTCGATGTGACAGTGCAATTGAAGATCCTGGAACTGCTCAAGGAACTGCAGGCGCGCCTGGGCATGGCGTTATTGCTGATCAGCCACGACTTGAACCTGGTACGCCGGATCGCACACCGGGTGTGCGTGATGCAACAGGGCTGCATCGTCGAACAGGCCGATTGCGAGGCGCTGTTCCAGGCGCCGCAACACCCTTACACCCAGGAATTGCTGGCGGCGGAACCCAGCGGCGGGCCGGCCACCAACGCCGCCGGGCCACCGCTGTTGGAAGTGGACGACCTGAAAGTCTGGTTCCCGATCAAGAAGGGCTTTTTGCGCAACACTGTCGATTACGTCAAGGCCGTGGACGGTATCAACTTCAGCCTGCCCCAGGGGCAAACACTGGGCATCGTCGGCGAAAGCGGCTCGGGCAAGTCCACCCTGGGCCTGGCGATCCTGCGATTGATCGCGAGCCAGGGCGGCATTCGCTTCGAAGGCCAGCAACTCGACCGCCTCACCCAGCAACAGGTACGCCCGTTGCGCCGCGAGATGCAGGTGGTATTCCAGGACCCCTTCGGCAGCCTGAGCCCGCGCATGTGCGTCAGCGAGATCGTCGGCGAGGGCTTGCGCATCCACAAGATGGGCACGCCCGCCGAGCAGGAGGCGGCGATTATTGCCGCCCTCAAGGAAGTCGGCCTGGACCCGGAGGCGCGGCATCGCTACCCCCACGAATTTTCCGGCGGCCAGCGCCAGCGTATCGCCATCGCCCGCGCCCTGGTGCTCAAACCGCGCCTGATCCTGCTGGATGAGCCGACGTCGGCGCTGGACCGTACGGTGCAACGCCAGGTGGTGGAACTGCTGCGCGGTTTGCAGGCCAAGTACAACCTGACCTACCTGTTCATCAGCCATGACTTGGCGGTGGTCAAGGCGCTGAGTCACCAGTTGATGGTGGTCAAGCAGGGTCAGGTAGTGGAGCAAGGCGATGCCGGGGCGATTTTCGCCAACCCACAACACCCCTATACTCGGCAATTACTGGAAGCGGCCTTTCTGGTGCCCGCTTAACGTCGGAGCCCTCGCCATGTCGTTGAACACTCGCGCCCACCCTTCGCACTCGCCGCGTTTCTGGCGCGCCGAGCGCTTGCCGTTCATCGAGGCGCGCACCATCGCCGACGGACGCAAGGTGACGTATACGCGGCATGCCCATGAACATTTTTCCATTGGTGCAATCACCCGCGGGCGCAGCTATTACCACCATGGCGCGCAGACCTTCCAGATCAGCGCCGGCACCGTGGTGTTGATGAACCCCGGCGACGTGCATGCCTGCAATCCCATCGAAAACGAGCATTGGTCCTACCATATGCTCTACCTCGACACGCCCTGGCTGACCGACCTGCAGCATCAACTGGGCTTCAGTACCGACCAGGGTTACCGCCCGTTCAACATCCCCCATACGCGGGACCCGTCGTTGTACAACGGCTTGCTGGCGTTGTACCGCCTGCTGGTGGATGAGCGGGCCGAACTGCTGCAGAAACAGAGCGCGCTGGTGAGCTACTTCAGCGAGGTGCAGCAGCGCCTGAACCCTTCGCTCGCACCGGTACGGGAGGTCAATCACAAGTTGGAGCGGGCCGCCGACTACATCCGTGAACACTGCACCGAGGCCCTGAAGCTCGAGGACATTTGCCAGGCGGCCGAGTTGTCGCCGTCTTATCTGATTCGCGCCTTCAAGCAGTATTACGGGCTCACGCCCCATGCCTTTCTGGTCAATCGCCGTATCCAGTTCGCTCGCACCCAACTGCGCAATGGCGAGCTGATCGCCGACGTGGCCCTGGCCGCAGGCTTTGCCGACCAGGCGCATTTCCAGCGTGCGTTCAAACAGCATTTCGCCGCCACGCCCGGGCAATACCGCGAAATACTCAAGCCATCAGCAAATAACCCACACTGGCCACCAGCAACGCGGCCATCGAGCGGTTGAATACCCTGACACCCTGGGGATTGTGCAGGTAGCGCCGCAGAAACGTTCCGGCATAGGCCCAACACGCCACCGACAGGTAGCAGATCACCAGGTAGAGGCCGGCGAACAACCAGACTTGCCCGGCATCGCCGTCCGCCGCGAACAGCCCCATCCCCGCCACACAGGCCAGCCAGGCCTTGGGGTTGAGCCACTGCATGATCGCGCCGTATACCATCGATGGCGCCGTGGCGGCGCCATCGGCCTGCAATTGGCCATCATCCACGGCGAGCTTCCAGGCCATGTACAGCAAAAAGGCCACCCCGCCCCACTGGATCAACTGGGTCAGGATCGGCCAGCGCAGCAGCACCTCGTGCAGGCCCAGGCCAATCAGTATCAACAGCAGCGTGAAGCCAAGCGCAGCGCCGAACACGTGCTTCTGGCTGGCGGCAAACCCGAAGCGCGCGCCGCTGCTCAGGGCGACCACGTTGACCGGCCCTGGCGTAATGGAGGTGGCGAGGGCGAAGGCAGCCATGGAAATGATCAAGCTCATTGCGGTTCCTTTTCGTGATGCCAGACGGGATGGCATCACGCTATAGGCTGGAGCGAACTCGGTATTGAACAAAACGCCCCTCAAGCTGCGCGAGGCATCCAGGCTCAGCGCTGCGCGGGGATCCGGATATCACCGCTGCGGCACTGGCTTTTCACACTGCGCGGGCAACCGGCGAAGGCCAGGTCCTTGGTCAGGCATACCCGCACTTCAGACAGCACTTTGCCTTTGCAGATGACGGCCATCCCGTGATTGCCCATGCGTGGGTTGCTGTCGCGAAACAGCGCCTCGATCTCGCTGGCCGCTAATGACGGCGGCGTATTGAACGGCTGCAGTTGTGGCGGGATGACCACCGCCCCCAGTGCCGTATCGGTTTTCTCCAGGTATTCCAGCGGCACGAGCCCGCTGCAGGTGCCGTGCTTGGCCCATTCATGCTTGAGCAGAGCACGGGTGGGAAACAGCGTCGCGCCCTTGCGCATTTCCTCGTTGGTCAATCGCACGTCAGGGGCACAGGAGGCCGGCCACCCGCCTCGCGCGTACTGCGGCCACAAGCCATGCAGGACAAACCCATAGCCCTTGCCCGAACACTGTTCATTGTCCGGGTGTGTCAGGCAAAACGTCGGCGACCATGACAGCGACAATACATAGAAATCAAATTCCCCTGGCTGCCCTTGGCTGCGCGGCGCTGCCGTTGCCCCGGTGACGATCAGCAGCCACCCCACCATCCAGTATTTCATCGCGATATCCGTTTAAACAAAGTGAGTCACCACGCTATCGCAACGGCTAGGGATGTTGAGAGTAACGTTGCAGCACCTTGTCCAGGATTCGATCCGTCTTCAGCGCCTCGATTGCCAGCGAAGGGTGCTTGGCTTCCCCCCGGATATGGGCATTCATCGCAAGCACGTGGTGCCATTGGATGTGCGCATGACAAGGCACTTCCAGCACCTCGTCAACCGCCCCTTCAAGACGCAGCGGCTGGTCTTCGAATACCGAGAACGTGATGCGCCCATGACTGCCGATCAGCTCGACCCGGTCTTCGCGGCGGTCTGCCACGAAGTTCCAGCAGCCCATGCCCAACGCACCGCTGGCAAAGGTCCAGCAGGCGGTTACTGCATCTTCCGCCGCGTAACGCCCGGCCTGCCGCGCGGTGAAGCCCGAGACTTCGACGATATCTCCCGCCAGGTACTGGAACAGGTCGAACCCATGGCTGGCCAGGTCGGCAAAATAACCGCCGCCGGCGACCGCGGGATCCGTGCGCCAATTGGCGGGATTGGTGTCGGCCTCCGCTGCGGGCTTGCATAGAGTCCAGGTCAAGTGGCGTAGCTCGCCGATACGGCCTTCCTGCAACCAGCTGCGCACTTGCTGGAAGCGTGGCAATGAGCGCCGATAGTAGGAGACGAACAGGTGCAGCCCGGCGCGCTCGAAGGTGCGTTGCATCAATGCGCTCTGTTCGGCGTTCAACGACATGGGCTTTTCGACGCAGCAATGCTTGCCTGCCGCTGCCACCATCAAGCTGTACTCGAGGTGGCTGTCGGGTGGCGTGGCGATGTACACCGCGTCCACCTCAGGGTCGTCGATCAGGGCCTGGGCGTCGGTATAGAAGCGGGCAATGCCATGGCGTGTCGCGTAATCGCGCACGGCGTCCTCGCGCCGCCCCATCACGGCCACCAGGGCGGAACCTGGCGCTTTGTAGAAAGCGGGTCCACTCTTCAATTCAGTGACACTGCCACAGCCGATCATGCCCCAACGTACGGTGCTCATCTGCTCTCCTCGTTCGTTTATGTCAATCGGGCAGTATCCACATACACACCCTGGCGCGCCATAACCACTTAGCATGACAATTGCATTACACTTTTATGACAGAGATTTCGTTACAGGCAAAGATGATGAAAATACGGGCCACGGTCATATGCGAACACGAGGGGCATATCCTCTTTGTGCGCAAGGCAAGATCGAAATGGGCGTTGCCGGGCGGTAAGGTCGAACGCGGTGAACGCCCAGTGGGCGCGGCAGAGCGCGAGCTGGAAGAAGAGACCGGGTTGAACGTGGACGGCTTGCTGTACCTGCAGGAGCTGAAGGCCCGCGACACCCTGCACCATGTGTTTGAGGCCTCAGTGGTGAACATCGACGAGGCGCGGCCGTGCAACGAGATCGTCGACTGCCAGTGGTATGCCTACAACGCACTCGATGAATTGGACACGACTGACGCCACACGGCACATCGTCAAGTCCTTCCTGCGCCGCCTCTGACGCGACGGCTTTGACTGGCGAGCCATGCTGCCACTGCTGTGCACAGGGTCAAATTCAAGGCAAAAAAAATCCCAAGTAGCTGATGGAAACTTGGGATTTAAAAATGCATAAACCGTGGGAGGTGAACGCACGGCTATAGTAGCGATTGCAAAAACACGTCACAAGATTATTTTCTTCCTTTCGTCGGAATGGAAGCGTCGTAAGTCATTCAATAACCACATGTTTTTTAAGGAAAGAGGCAGATTTGTGCCACTTTTTGGTGCAAGTTAGGGGCGAGGCTTTGAACTTAATCCACTTATAAATAAGGGTTATTAGTTATTCCACTTTCATACTTCCAACACCGTTTGTTCATTGTACGATGCGTGTTCCGGACTATTTACGCGCCACTTTATAGCGCACGCAATCCTGGTAGAAACTTTGGCGAATCGCCTCGGGTTTGAGCCGTGAACGGCTGTCATAGGTCTGCTCGGTAATCCCCATGGCCATCATGCGCATCCACGATTTGTTGAATTTGATGGTCTGGATCTTTTGCCGCGCGGCGTACAGCGACACCCCCGAAAGCTTGAGTTCCTGAGCCCTGGCAGCCGTGCCCGCGCCCCAACTGCACATATACTTGTCGCCCTCGCGCAACTCCCGGGCCTGCGCGGCTGCCGCGCCGCCGGCCAGGGAACAGGCAATCAGCATGATTCCAACAGTGCGCATTAGCTTCCTCACCTAACCACCTGAAAATAAAAGTGATTCTGGCGAGAATTTTGTTACAGAGGGGCCATCAGATTGCCTTATCTCAGGCCCATGCCACTACCAACAGGCCAGCGCCCAACACCAGACACAGCGGCGAATAAAAGTAGGTGTCCAGCCTGGCGAACCTTGAGCCCACCACCTTTTTGAAAAACCCCACCAGCTCCGAATCGCCGATCGCCCTGGCAAACATCACCACAGCAATCGCACTGATCCCCCATTGCAGCGCCCCATGGGACACCGGCGAAAAATACAGTCCGGCGCGCAGGCAGACCAGCAGCGCAATCGCCACCAATCCCATCGCCACCAGGAATGTACCCAGCGTCGAGGGCTTGAAAGCCGGCCTTGGCCCGCCGGCGAATTCGCCGGGTAATTGCGGTATGGCGGCCAGGCTGCCGAATTTTCCGCCGGCGGCCCAGTACAGATGCACCATGCTGATGCAGGTGAAAATTGCGACGATCCAGCGCGCGATGATGAAGCTCATGGCGGGCTCCTCACAGAAATGTGCGAATGAGGATAGTCGCCCTGATGGTTTCTGCAGGTATTTCGTCGGCAGAGCGGGCGCGCCGCACAAGCCCGCGCGCTCATTTCCCAAAGGTTGACCCGCGCTCTACTTGAGGCTCGCCTCGACCTTGCGCGCCACATCGTCCGCCAACCACGCTTTCCACACGTCTGGATGCTCCTTGAGGAACGCCTGGGCGACGTCCCTGGGTGCTGTGTGATGCTCGCTCATCGCTGCCAACGCTTTGTTGAGCGGCTCGATGGGAAACTCAACCTTCTCGAAAAACTGCGCGATCTGCGGATGCTCCTTCTGGAACGGCGTAGACACGCCAATGCTCAATTTCGAGGCCAGCGAGCGCGTCGGCTTGGGATCAGGATTGTCCGCATCCGTCAGCGTCTTCCAGGCCTCGGCGTCGAACGGTGGCTCTTGCAGCTGGATCAATTTATAGCGGCCCATCAACGGCGTGGGCGACCAGTAGTAGAACAGCACCGGCTTGCCCCGGCGGATCGACGACGCAATCTCGGCATCCAGTGCCGCCCCCGAGCCGCTGCGAAAGTTCACGTAGCTGTCGTCCAGGCCGTACGCCTTGAGCTTTTGCTTGTTGACCACTTCCGAGGTCCAGCCGATGGGGCTGTTAAGAAAGCGCCCTTTGCCGGGAGACTCAGGGTCCTGGAACACATCCTTGTAGCGCGCCAGGTCGTTTACGCTTTTCAGGTCAGGGGCCAGGGGCTTGATGTTTTTGCTCGGGTCTCCCTTGACCACGTATTCCGGCACCCACCAGCCCTCGGTGGCGCCCTTGACCGTATCGCCCAGGCCCACCACCTTGCCTTCAGCCTCGGCCTTGACCCAGACGGGGCTGCGGCCCGCCCACTCTTCACCGATCACCTGGATGTCGTTCTTGGCCAGGGCGGTTTCCAGGGTGATGGTGGTACCGGGCAAGGTGTCGGTGGGCAAGTCGTAGCCCTTCTCGACAATGAACCGCAGCACCTCGGTGATCAGGCTGCCGCTTTCCCAGTTCAGGTCGGCAAAGTGCACCGGCGCCTGGGCGGCCGATACCGGCATTGACGCCAGTGACAGGCCCAGGGCCGTCAACGATGCAGCCAACAGTGTTCGTATTCCTTTCATCCCCTCGCACCTCGCGATATCGCAGCCATCAGCGGACGGCTTTGCTGCTAAGCGCGAAGCCTCTGAATAGTTAAGTCAACTCAACTGTAGTAGAGGTTCCGGAAGATAAAAGAAGTTCGCCGTGGTGATATTTATTCGCTGGCCTTGAACGTCACCAGTTCGCCCTTGCGCCACTTGGCGGCTTTGCCTGTCACGGCCTTGAGGGTTTTGGTCAGGCCTTCCTGCAGCTGTTCGTGGGCAGCAAATACCAGCATGACGCTGTGGCCTTCCTTGAACACAATCCCCTCGCCCTCGGCCGATGACACAAACGCGTAGTCGCCCAAGCCATATACGGTCAACTTGATATCGCGGAATTTCAGTTCGAACTTGCCACCTTCGCGGCTGGGCAATACCGCCGCGCGAAAATGGTCGCCGACCTTGAGTTCCAGGCGTGGCTTGTCGTCCACCACCAACGCCGCTTCGGTATCGATCTCAGCGATGTAGATACCTTCCGGTGTCTGCTCGGTGACGTAGACAAAACGAGATTGAAACTGCTTGACCAACTTTGCGCGCAAATCACCCAGCACGAATAACGCGTGCATATCCAGATTACTGACTGCCAAGGAAACGCCCCCACATCGAAATAGCACTGACCGCTTGAGCGGGCAGCACAAAAAAACGGCCGTTACGGCACGATCACAGACTCGTTAAAAACCTGAAGAAACCCCATAAGACCCGTACAGATAAGCGCGGTGGCCCTTATGCGAGGTCATCCGGCAACACAGCAAATCACAGGTTCAACGACCCGAGAATACGGGTCGAACAACTTCAGAGAATAACCCGATTAAAAACGCAGTTTTCCGACACGCATCACAAAAGAAAACACCTGGGCATGGAACCAGGCGCGCGCCGCCAACGACAATACTAAAACAGTAACACTAGTCAAACCACCCGAAACGTGGCGGCTATATCAACAAGGTCGATCGACAGGAGCTGAGCATGCTACGACGTCAACACGACGATACGTCCTTCCACTCGCATTCATCATGTCCGGACGAACCGCAATACTACTGCTTACCTACGCCCGATGGGTACTCCCATTCCGTGCTTTATCGCGTTGTGCCGGCCGGAAGGAATTTTTTCCATATCCAGGAAGTGACCAGCGGCAGGATAAAAGGCTTTCGCAGCGATCACACCAAGGCTTGTGCACTGGCCAAAGCCCTGGAAGCCAACTTGTATAGCCTGCACGGCACACTCGTTTCGTCACCTGGCTGACTTTACTGCACAGCGGCCCTTCAACAACTGCCATACTGACCCGTCCATTGGAGTTTGCCCCGTGCGGGTCAGGTTTCATCAGTGCAGTTACCTTGAAGAGAAGCCTATACGTGACGGAATTTGATATTGGCGAATTTTTTATCCATGGCGATGCCAGGGAAGTAGACGGTGAGTTCCAAGCGGTCATCATCATGCGGGCCAAACCGCCGTTGACCACAGTCACAGCGCATCAGGTAGAAAAAGACCGCTGGTTCAAAACTGTCGACGCTGCGGCCATCGCAGCGAAAGAAGCCGCCAAGGAGCTGAAAGCCGCCGTGGATTCAGGCGCACTCAGTTCTTGATAATCCGATAGAACTCTGGCGTGCCATACCCCTCACATGCAGGACGATGATCAGCCCGCATGGAGAATGTTATGGACACCACCACCCCGACACTTGAAACCCTGTTCGAACAACTAGGCCTGGATTCCAGCCAGGAAGCCATCGAACGCTTCACCGCCGAACACCGTTTGCCGGATGACGTCAAACTCATCGACGCGCCGTTCTGGAGCGAGCAACAGGCGGCCTTCCTCAGGGAACAATTGCATATCGACGCCGAATGGGCGCCTGCGGTCGATGACCTCAACGCCCTGCTGCACGAGTCTCCCGCCGCTTGATGCAATGCAAGCTGCCTGATTGCTCCGGCGCATCAGCGCTTGCCAGGCAGCCTTGCATTCCTGCGCCTCCTCACGGCTGGTGAAGGTGGTGCCGCGTCGTATCGTTATCGCCCTGGCTTTGCACCTTGGGGCTTGTAGCCCAAACGCAAACCACCCCAATGGCGCCCCTGGACCATGATCGGCACCGACAAGTCGTGCATCAGCTCGCCGGTATCGCGCGTGTAAGTCTGCAGCAACATGGGCTGTTGATGGCTACCGCAGCGTATGCCGGTACGGTCGTCAAACTTGCGCTTGGTGCGGTTCTGCACTGCGTCCACTTGGTCATCCCCGGTCAAGGCGTGGGAAAACGCTTTGTTATGCGTCGGCACGTAGCCCTGTTGGGTGCAGGCGATGGCAAACACCAAGCCTTCATGACGTGGCAACAGCGCCTCTTGAATGGCGGGCAACACCTGGTCGGTGTAAGCGTCAAAACGGGTTTTATATTTGCTCGGACGGGTATTCGCAATCAGTGTGTAGTTGCGGTCAAACAGATCCTCGAGGCTGATCCGGCGGCTCAGCGCATCCGCCTCGAACTGTTCGGCAATGCGCCTGGCGCCTTCGCGTGCCAAGTCGTAGATACGCTGGTGATAGTCATCCAGGCCGACTTGCGCCAGGCGCTCGCTGATGGTTTCCGCCTGCCCTTCCATTTGCACAGCGGCGTCGGCGAGCTGGCGGGTTTGCTGATCGCTTACCGTGAGGTCACTGCGCATCTGCTCCACGGCGTGGAACAGGCTGTCGAGTTGCGTGCGGTTGGTGTCGGTGCCATGGGCGATTTCACTGACTTGGGTTTCCACATCCGCCGCCAGGCTGGCGATGCTCGCCAAGTGCTCGCCGGCATGTTCCACCTGTTCAACACCGGTGTGCAGGTCCGCCGACAGTTGGCGAATCTGCTCCACCACCTGGGCGGTACGTTGCTGGATGTCAGCGACCATTACCCCGACTTCATCCGTGGCCGTGGCCGTACGGCCAGCGAGGCCGCGCACTTCATCGGCGACCACGGCAAAGCCACGCCCATGTTCACCGGCCCGCGCCGCCTCGATCGCCGCGTTCAGCGCCAGCAGGTTGGTCTGGCTGGCAATAGACTGGATCACCAGCGTCACACGCTGGATTTCCTCGCTGCGCTGGCTCAAGGCTTCGATCAGCTCGCGGCTGGCATCGGCACGCTGGCTGAGTTGATGCATGCGGGTGATGGACTGCACCAGCACTTCCCGGCCTTCGCTGCTGCGCTGATGGGCTTGGCTGGCCGCGCCTAAAGCCTGGCGGCTGAGCTGGGAAGTGACCTGTTCGGTGCTGATCATCACTTGTGCGCTGCTGACGATCTGTTGGGAGGCGCCCAGCTGCGACTGCAAACGCGCCGCCAGCTGCTTGACCGAATAGGCCACGCCCGCAGCGGAGAGTGCGTTATGGCTGGTGGTATAGGACAGATCGCGCGTCAGCTCGCCAATCGCATCGCTGGCCGCAGCGTGCGCCACCCCAGGCTTGGGACTTTTCAGGCGGGGTAGCCAGATCACCAGCAAGGCCAGCGGCAGGCATACATAGAGTGGCAAGCGGGCAAACGCCAGGCCCAGCAGTAGCAGCACCAGGGCGGCGCTCTGCGCGAGCGGTGTGAGCCAGCCGGGCAGCACGCGCGCCACCGATTGCGGTGGCACTGCTGCGCCCGTCAGAGATCCGTCTCCAGCCATTGTCGTTACCCCGCTGCTTATCGTTATTGTGTCTGCATTAAACGCCACTATCGGGCCATTATCCATGGGCCTTTAGTGCAAGTGCATGCAGTAGATCAATAACCAGGGCGTAACGAATAATTCTTTGGGGAGCCGGGCATGCGGCCCCCCGTGCAGCGCATCAGGCTTGACGCTGGTGCTTGTCGATCTGCTCGTGGCGCTCTTGCGCTTCGATGCAGTATTTGGTGGTGGGGCTGATCAGCAGGCGCTTGAGGCCGATAGGCTCGCCGCTGTCATCACACCAGCCAAAGGAATCTTCCTTGATACGTTCCAGGGCACGCTCCAGTTGCGGCAGCATGCGCTGGTCGCGATCGATGGCATTGACCAGCCAGGTGCGCTCTTCTTCCACGGAAGCAGCGTCAGCCGGGTCGGCAGGCGTGTCCAGGCTTTCAATGGCGATACGGTTCTGTTCAATGCGCTCGTGGTGTTCCACTTTCATGTCTTGCAGCAACTTCTCAAAAAAAGCGTGCTGTTCGGCATTCATGTAGTCATCCGCCGGCATGGCCAGCAACTTTTCCTTTGTCATTGATTTCTCTATAAAAAATACGTGCATTAAGGCGAATAAGGGAGCGTTCCGGCCGACCTCTACAGGTCTCGGAAAGGCGCCATCCGTTCCAAGCGCCACCCGGCACTCAATTTACGAGGGGCGGCAGTCTAAGGCCGACTTGAAGGCGCAGCAACTGAAATGACAGGCATTTTTCCCGATCAACCCCCAAAAGCACCAGGACGGGCTTGGCGAACGGTCATCGGAGTGCGTTTATAGCAGGAAAGTTCGTAAAACAGCTATAAGCGGCAAGCTGCAAGCGACAAGCTGTAGAGCTTATCTAACTTGCCGCTTGCCGCTTACAACGTGCCGCTTGAGGCTCAACGCTTGAGCTTGCGCTTGTTGCGATATTGGTCGATCACCACCGCCACCACGATGATCAGCCCCTTGATAATGTCCTGGATGTACGCATCCACCCCGACAAAGGTAAACCCGCTGGCCATCACGCCGAGGATCAGCGCGCCGATCACGGTGCCGGTGATGCGCCCTACCCCGCCCGCCAGGCTGGTGCCGCCGATCACTGCGGCCGCGATCGCGTCCAGCTCATAGGACATGCCCATGCCGGCCTGGCCGGTCGCCGCACGGGCCGAGGCCACCACGCCTGCCAGGCCCGCCAGGAGGCCGGCGATGCTGTAGACGATGATCAGGTGCCGCTTGACGTTGATCCCCGAAGTACGCGCCGCCTGCATGTTGCCGCCAATGGCGTAGGTGTACTTGCCGTACTTGGTATAGCGCAGGGCGATATGGAAAATCACCGCCACCACCAGGAAGATGATCACCGGCATCGCGCCATGGCCGATGGCCGTGTACGAGTCCGAGAGCATGCTCACCGGCTGGCCTTCGGTGTAATAACGCGCCAGGCCACGGGCCGAGACCATCATGCCCAGGGTCGCAATGAACGGCGGGATACCGGTCACCGCGATGATACTGCCGTTGATCGCCCCCGCCAGCAGCCCCACACCCAGGCCCATCGCCACCGGGATCCACACCGGCAAATCGGTCAGGGACGGAAACACCGCACGGGAAAAATCGGAAGTCTGCGCCAAACTGGCAGCGATCATCGCGGACAAGGCCAGCACCGAGCCGGACGACAGGTCGATGCCAGTGGTGATGATCACCTGGGTCACGCCGATGGCCAGCAAGCCGATGATCGACACTTGCAGGATCATCAGCACCAGGCGCTGGGAGTTCATCAAAAAGCTCTGGTCGCGCACGATCCAGCCAAACAGTTCAAACACCAGGCCGATGCCGATCAGCACCAGGAAGATGCTCAATTCAGTGGGCATGCGTCGACGGTTCTTGACCGGTGCCATCGCCGGCTTGTTGTCTGTTATTGCGTTCATAGCCAATTACCTTCTTATTCTGGAGTCAGTGGACCACGGTCATACCGGAGGCCAGTTGCATGACTTTTTCCTGGGTGGCCTCAGCCCGATCCAGGGTGCCCATCAGTTCGCCTTCGTGCATCACCATCACCCGGTCGCTCATGCCGAGCACTTCGGGCAGTTCCGAGGAAATCATGATCACCGCCATGCCCTCGCTGGCGAGGAAGGCGATCAGGCGGTAGATCTCGGCCTTGGCGCCCACATCGATGCCACGGGTCGGCTCATCGAGAATCAACAGTCGCGGGTTGGTCATCAGCCAGCGCGCCAGGAGCGCCTTCTGCTGGTTGCCGCCGGACAAGGTATCGATGCACTGTTCCAGCGAGGGGGTTTTCACTCGCAGCTTCTTGCACATGTCTTCGCACAAGGCGCGCAGGGCTTTCTGCTGGATGAAACCGTTGCCCGAATAGTGCGGCAACACCGCCATTTCCATGTTCTCCAGTACCGACAGGCACGGGAACAGGCCGCTGAGCTTGCGGTCCTCGGTCAACAGCGCAAAGCCCTTCTCGATGGCCATGTGCGGGTCGCTGATGCGCACCGGCTTGCCGTCGAGGGTGATCTGCCCGCTGCTGCTTGGGGTTATGCCGAAAATGGTTTCCGCCACGTTGGTGCGGCCCGAGCCCATCAACCCGGCGATGCCGAGGATTTCGCCCGCGTGCAGGTCAAACGAAACGTCCGTGAACACACCGTCCAGGCTCAGGTTGCGCACCGACAGCAACAAGTCGCCGATCGGCGTCTCGCGTACCGGGAACAACTGGCTCAGCTCACGGCCGACCATCATCGAGATCAGGCTGTCGCTGTTCATCGTGTCGGCACGCTGCAAGCCGATGTACTGGCCGTCACGAAACACCGCCACTTCATCGGCGATGGCGAACACTTCGTTCATTTTATGCGTGATGTAGACGATGCCTTTGCCCTGGGACTTGAGGTCGGCAATGATCGAAAATAGATGGGCGACTTCCTTCTCGGTAATCGCCGAGGTCGGTTCATCCATGATCAGGATGTCGGAGTCATAGGACACGGCCTTGGCGATCTCGACCATCTGCCGCTCGGCGATGCTCAGGTTGCCGACCTGTTCTTCCGGGTCGAGGTTGATGCGCAGGCGCGCCAGCAGCTCGGCGGTACAGCGGTGCATTTCGCGGTGGTTGACCATGTGCAGGCTGTTGAGCTGCTCACGGCCGATCCAGATATTCTCGGCGATGCTCATGTGCGGCATCAGGTTGAGTTCCTGGTGGATCATCGCAATCCCGGCCTTTTGGGCCGCCAGGGGCGTTTCAAACACAATCGGCTTGCCGCGCAGGCGAATTTCGCCGGCATCGGGCTGATAGATGCCGGCGATGATTTTCATCAGCGTCGACTTGCCCGCACCGTTCTCGCCCATCAGCGCCAGCACCGTGCCGGGGCGCACCCGCAACTGCACATCGTCCAGGGCCACGACGCCGGGAAAGCCTTTGCTGATGTTGAGAATTTCCAGCAGGTAGGGTTCGTCCTGCGCCAGCGGCTGGATACCCGGCGGCTGCGAGACAGTGGCATGAGCGAGCATAGGAAGGTACTCCATCTGCAGGGCGGCCGTGACCGCCCTGCCGGCTTAGGGTTGTGAGGTCAGGGCTACTTGAAGTCTTTGACGTTGTCCGGGGTGATGAGCTTGAACGGGATCACCACGTTCTGCTCCACCGGCTCGTTCCTGGCCATCTTGCGCGCCGCTTCCACCGAGCCCACGGCCTGGCCCTTGGCATCCTGGAACGCCGAGGCGGCCATCTCACCCTTGGTGATTGCGTTAAGGCCGTCCGGCGTGCCGTCGACCCCGGCGATCAACACGGTGCCGGGCTTGGTGCCTGCCGACTTCAACGCCATGGCCGCGCCAATCGCCATCTCGTCGTTGTTGGCCAGTACGGCATTGAACTCACGGCCCTGGGTCAGCCAGTCGTTGACCAGGGTCATGCCCCTGTCGCGCAACCAGGTACCCGTCTGTTCCTGCTCGATCTTGATGCCAGGGTAGTTGGCCAGCACTTCCTTTACACCCTTGGTGCGGTTGGTGGTGGAGTTGTTCGCCAGGTCGCCGAGCAGGATCACGATCTTGCCCTTGCCGCCGAGTTTTTCGGCGATGTACTGCATTTGCAGCTTGCCGGCTTCAACGTCATCGGACGTCACCGCGACCACGTCCTTGGGCAAGTCTTTCTGGTCGGGACGGCGGTTGACGAACACCAGCGGAATTTTCGCGGCGGTGGCGGCCTTGATGATGTTGGCTGTCGAGGCGGTATCCACCGGGTTGACGATGATGGCGTCGACTTTCTGGCTGATAAAGTTCTCGACCTGGCTCAGTTGCTTGACCACATCGGCGCGGGCGTCTTCGAACTGCAGTTGCACGCCGTCGCCCTTGGGATAAGACTTGGCTTGCTTGTCCATGTCTTCGCGCAGGTAGGTGAGGAAGGTGTCATCGAAGGCGGACATGCTCACGCCCACCTTGATGTCGGCGGCCGTGGCGACGCCACTGGCGAGCAGCATCGACAGGGCCAGCGCGGTAAAACGGATCGGGGTCTTCATGAACGGTCTGTCTCCACTTTCTTGTTGGTTTTATGGACGTTGCGTTTTATCAGCGTTCAGCGGGCACCCGCACCACCGGCGCGCCTGGAATGCAGCAGACCAGCGCGCCCTGGTTTTCGACGCACAGCACATTGAGGAAGGAGAAGTAGAACGGCCGGGCGCGGGGCAGTGCGCGTGGCGTGTGGGCAGGGCGTAAAACTCGCAGTACAGCGTTGAAGATTTTCATCTGACGGTACCTGGTTGTTTTTGATCTTGTTTTTGTTAAGTCGCCGGGGTCGAGCCCAAGACGTACTTTATGCAACCTGGAAAAGACTTTATTGGAAAATAATTTCCATATCAACCTGTTTTAGAATTTTATTCTATTTTTGTTGAAACCACCTGCTGGCGCTCGGCGCTGAGGTGTGCGGCGTCCAAGATCCGGGTGGTTTCCAACGCGTCATAAGCGTCCACGGGCAATGGGCCCTGGCCTAGCACCGCCGTTTGCAATTGCCGATAGAACTGGGTCCAGCAGCCCTTTTCAGAGGGCACTCGCTCGCGTTCCGGCCCCTGTTCGAACCAGCCCCAGCGTCGATGCTCCTCCGCGCCCCAGTGCTCGCCTTCGGTTTTCGGCGACTTGCCGGCCATCAGTGCTTCTTCCTGGCCATCCAGCCCGTCCACGGTGTAACAACCCAAGGTGCCGCTGACGCGAAAACGCGGGGCCTGGCAGTTCTGCAGGGCGTTGCCCCACAAATGGGAAACCACCCCGTTGGCGTGGGTCAGGGACACGAAGAAACCGTGATCGACGTTGGGGTGCTCAGGGGTGAATTGCAATTGCGCGAATACCTTGTCCACCGGGCCGAACAATTGCAGGGTCTGATCCACCAAGTGGCTGCCGAGGTCGCGCAACCAGCCGCCGCCGCTGGCATTGCCCACTGCCTGTGGGCTGTAGCGTTCGACACGGGACTCAAAACGGGTGATCTCACCCAAGGCACCGGCATCGATGAGTTTGCGCAGGGTCAGGTAATCCGAGTCCCAACGTCGGTTCTGATAGACGCTGAGCAGCGTGCCTTGGCGTTCAGCGGCGGTGATCAAGGCCTGGGCCTGCTCGGCGTTGGCGGCGAAGGGCTTGTCGCTGACCACCGCCACGCCGTGTTCGATGGCTTCCAGCACCAGCGCCGGGCGGCCCTTGAGGGTGGTGGAGATGACCAGGGCATCGACGCCGGCTTCGACGATCTGGCCGATGCTGTCGAACGCCCTGACCCCTGGCAGATCGGTATTGAGTTGCTGACGCCGCTCGGGTGAACGGGTCACCACCCCCACAAACGTGGCGCCCGGCAATGTTGCAATCAGTGGCGCATGAAAAAAGCGCCCTCCATGGCCATAGCCGACCAGTCCGATTCGCATGATTTATTCCTTCTTTGAAGTGCAAACCCAATCCAATGTGGGAGGGGGCTTGCTCCCGATGGCAGTGTGTCAGGTACAGATTTAGTGACTGATACACAGCTATCGGGAGCAAGCCCCCTCCCACATTGACCGAGTGTCAGCCGTAGAAGTGTGGGCGGTTTGGCAGGCTGACCTTGACGATCTGCCCACTGCCCTGCGCTTCAATACACGCATCCGCCGCCACCGCTGCTGCATAGCCATCCCACGCCGACGGCCCGCCCACCTGCCCGGCCCGCACGCTGTCAATGAACGCCTGCAATTCCACGTCATAGGCGCCGATAAACCGATCCTTCCAATCCATCAGAATCGCATTCGACAGCTTGGCCCCGCTGCGCAGTTGCACCTGGGAAGGCTCGGGCAATTTGGCGATGCCGCTCTCCCCCACCACTTCGCACTGAATGTCGTAGCCATACTGGCAGTTGACGAACACTTCGACGTCGATGCGCGTGCCCTTGGCGGTTTCCAGCAGCACGATCTGCGGGTCGCGCAGGTGGGCCAGGGCTTTGCTGGTCTTGCGCGGGAACACCACCTGCACCGAGACGTAGTCGTCATTGAGCAGCCAACGCAGTACATCCAGTTCGTGAATCAGGGTGTCGGTAATCGCCATGTCGGTCTTGTAGTTTTCGCCCACCGTCGGGTTGCGATGCGCGCAGTGCAGCATCAGCGGCTCGCCGATCTGGCCGCTGTCGATCACGGCTTTCAAGGCGCGATAGCCTTCGTCGTAGGGGCGCATGAACCCGACTTGCACCAGGCGTTTGCCGTGGGCGACTTCGGCTTCGACGATTTTGCGGCAGCCTTCAGCGGTGACGGCCAGGGGCTTCTCGCAAAACACCGGTTTACCGGCGGCGATGGCGGCAAGCACGAACTCCTCGTGGCTCGGCCCCCACGAGGTCACCAGTACGGCTTGCACCTGCGGCGAGTTGATCAGCGCGTGACCATCCGGGTATACCTCGGCGTCCAGCTTCAACTCGGCCACCACCTTGGTCGCCTGTTCCAGGTTGATATCGGTGACCGCCACCACCTGGCTATTGAGCAGGGTCTGGCTGCAACGACGAATATGGTCACGGCCAATGGCACCGGTACCGATCACTCCAAGCTTCAACGACATACAAACACTCCTCTTGTTATTAGTACTGCCGGGCCTTGGCCAGGTGTTCATTGAGTTTTTTCGCGGCGGCGTTGGTGCGTTCGCTGGTGGACACCTGCGCCACGCCCACCCGCCACCACGACAGGTAGCCGTGCACCATGGTCTTGGGCAGTACCTTGATATCGATCAGGGTCGACACGGTTTGAGTACGCGCATCGGCCAGAGCCGCTTCAAGCTGCTCCACGCTGCTGACCTTGTAGGTCTTGCACCCATAGGCCGCCGCGCTCATGGCGAAATCCACCGGCACCAGGCCGCCGTCGAGCTTGCCGCTCTCGGGGTTGCGATAGCGGAACTCGGTGCCGAAGCTGTCCATGCCGTTGCCGATCTGCAGGTTGTTGATGCAACCGAAGGCCATGTTGTCGAGCAGCACCACGTTGATCTTGCGGCGCTCCTGGATCGAGGTGGCCAACTCCGAATGCAGCATCATGTAGGAGCCATCGCCGACCAGCGCGTACACCTCTTTGCTCGGCTCGGCCAGCTTCACGCCGAGGGCGGCGTTGATCTCGTAGCCCATGCACGAATAACCGTATTCGACGTGGTAGGTATTAACGCCCTTGCTGCGCCAGGCGCGCTGCAGGTCGCCGGGCAGGCTGCCGGCGGCGGCGACGATGATTGCGTCATCGGCGAGCGTCGCGTTGAGCACGCCAAGCACTCGACTTTGGGTCAGGCATGAGCCGGTCAGCTCGATGAATTCGCGCAGTACCGCGCGGTCCAGGTGGTCGTCGACTTCCGGCACGAAGTCATCACCGTGGTATTCGACCTGATGCACGCGGTCCACCTCGGCATCCAACTGCGCCTTGGCGTCAGCAATCTGCTCTCCCCAGCCGGAACGGTAATCACCGAGGGCATCGGCCAACGCTTCGAGGGCAACCTTGGCGTCGGCCAGCACTTGCACGCCATCGAGTTTCAACGCATCGCCAGGGCAGATATTAAGGTTGAGAAAGTTTACCTCGGCGTGCTTGAACAGGGATTTGGACGACGTGGTGAAGTCGGTATAACGGGTGCCAATGCCGATGATCAGGTCCGCCTCGGGCGCCAGCAGGTTGGCCGCCAGGCAGCCGGTCTCACCAATGCCGCCAACGTTCAGCGGGTGGCTGGACACCACCGCGCTCTTGCCCGCCTGGGTTTCGGCGAATGGAATATCGAAGCGCTCGGCGAAGGCCTGCAGTGCGGCATTCGCGCCGGAGTATTTAACCCCGCCACCGCAGATGATCAATGGTTTGCGCTTGCCCGTGAAGGCCGCCAGCGCATCGCCTAGCATCGCGGCGGTGGCTGGGCGACGTTCGATACGGTGCACGCGCTTTTGCAGGAAATAGTCGGGATAGTCCCAGGCTTCGGCCTGCACGTCCTGGGGCAGCGCCAGGGTCACCGCGCCGGTTTCGGCGGGGTCGGTGAGCACGCGCATGGCCTGGATCGCCGCCGTCATCAGCTGCTCGGGGCGGTTGATACGGTCCCAGTATTTGCTCACGGAGCGGAACGCATCGTTGGTACTGATGCTCAAGTCGTGGAACTGTTCGACCTGTTGCAGCACCGGGTCCGGTTGACGGCTGGCGTAGACATCGCCCGGCAACAGCAGCAACGGAATACGGTTGGCCGTTGCGGTCGCCGCAGCGGTGAGCATATTCGCCGCGCCGGGCCCCACCGATGCGGTACACGCGTAGATCTTGCGCCGCAGGTGCTGCTTGGCGAAACCGATGGCAGCGTGGGCCATGCCCTGTTCGTTACGGCCCTGATGCACCACCAGGTCGCCGCTGTCCTGCTCCAGCGCCTGGCCCAGGCCCAGCACATTGCCGTGGCCGAATATCGTGAACACCCCGGCGACGAATTTGCTCTGCACGCCATCGACTTCGATGTATTGGTTATCCAGGAACTTCACCAGGGCCTGCGCCATGGTCAGTCGGGTTGTGGTCATGTCGCGCCCCTTAACGTTTTTGCAGGTGGGCGATGCTTGCCCCCAAGGCCTGCTGGATATCCGCCAGCTCATGCACACTTGTGGCAAACGGCTCGAACGACAGGTAGCCGCTGTAGCCAGTGCTGAGCAAGGTGTCGATCTGCGCGGCGTTACCGAGGATGTCGCCCTCGCCCACCAGTACGCGGTGGCCGTCGCGGATCGAATTGAGCGGCGCCTCGGCATCTTCCACGCCGGAGATGTGCACCAGCCCGGTCAGCTCAGGGAAGAACTCATGCTCGCCGGCCAAGTGATGATGGAAAGTGTCGTGCACCAGGCGGAATACATCCAGGCCGCCGATGGACTGGATCGCGTCCACCGCTACGCGCTTGCGGCGCATGGCGCATTCTTCGAAGCCCAGCGGTTCGATAAAACCGAGAATCCCGTACTCGCGCAGGATCGGCGCCAACTCGCTCAAGGCGGTGCGCAAACCGGCGGTGCGCTGGGCTTCGTTGCGGGTGTCGCCCGGCTCGTTGAACGGGCACATCACCAGGCCTTGCGCGCCACATTCCCGGGCATAGGTGGCCAGCTCGATCGCTTGGGCACGGCGCTGGTCATTCCACACATCAAAGGGGTACAGCGCGTTGATCGACAGCACCGTGATGCCCTGGGCCGCGCACAATTGGCGCACGCGGCTGGCCGGGGCGCCGTATTCGATCTGGCGGTCCTTGAGGTCATTGCGGATCTCGATGGCGTCGCACTTCAAGGCCACGGCCAACTGGATGAAATCCGGCAGGGACAGGTTGGGCGCGACCATGCGGTTAAGGGCAAAACGTAACGGCGACTTCATTGTTGTTGTTCTCCGTGCAAAACCGTTCAGAGGTCCAGCAGCCAGCTGTGCTGCGGGTCGTTATGGAAGTGCCAGGCACGCTTGGGGCCGGCCATGACGTTCAGGTAATACGACTCGTAGCCGTACGGCACGCTGACCGGGTGATAGCCCTTGGGCACCACCACCAGGTCACTGTTTTCCACGGCCATGGCCTGGTCGATACTGCGGTCGTCGGTGTAGACCCGCTGGAACACGAAGCCCTGGGGCGGGTTGACCTGGTGGTAGTAGGTCTCCTCCAGAAAGCTCTGGTGCGGCAGGTCATCGGTGTCGTGCTTGTGCGGCGGGTAGCTCGACGAGTGCCCGGACGGCGTGCGCACTTCCACCACCAGCAGCGAATGCGCCGGCTCGCTGTCGGGCAGGATGTCGCACACGTAGCGGGTGTTGGCGCCCTTGCCACGCACGCTGCGCTTGCACTGCTCCGGGCGGATCAGGCGCGGTGTGTAACCGCTCGCACCGGGCGCGGCGCAGACAGCGATCTGCACGTCACTCAAGGCGCTGACCTGGGCCTGGGTGCCCGGCGGCAGGTAGGCGGCGAACGGGGATTTGTCCTCGAACACCGATTGACGGTCCCCCAGGTTCTGCCAGTCGAAGCCCTCGCCTTCGATATTCACCCGGCCGCTGAGCAGCACCAGGCACAGCTCTTTATCGCCGGCGCTGACCGGCAGGGTTTCGCCCAGGCTCAGGCGATAAGCGCTAAAACCCACATACTCCAGGCGCCCGGCTTCCAGGGCGACCATGGTTTGCCCACGTTTATTGCTCTTGACCAGCAAGCTCATGGTTAAGTCCTCTCGTTGAGCAGCGCACGCAAGGTGTCATAGCCCTTTTTTGCATAGATGTAGCTGGGCGCCACGGCCGGGTCCTGCTCGGCCTCGACCACCAGCCAGCCCGCGTAGTTGGCAGCCAACAACACATCGAGCAGTTCGGCAAAGTCGATATCGCCATCGCCGGGTACGGTGAAGGTGCCGTTGACGATGCAGTCGGGAAAACTCCACATCTGGTTGCGCGCCAGTTGCACCACGAGTTTGCGCACGTCCTTGAAATGCACATGGCAGATGCGCCCGATGTGTTTGCGCAGCACCTCAAGCGGTTCGCCGCCGCCCATGTAACAGTGGCCCGAATCGAACAGCAGGCCGACTTCCGGGCCGGTGCGTGCCATCAACTGATCGATATCCTCGGGCGATTCGACATAGGCGCCCATATGGTGGTGGTAAGCCAGGCGCACGCCCTGGGACAGGGTGAACCGCGCCAGTTCTGTGAGTTTGTCGGCGTAGGCCTGCCACGCCTGTTCACTGTGAAAACGCGGGCGTTCGATCAAACGGATGCGCGAGCCCTGGATCGAATCGGCCACTTCGCCATACACCAATACGCTCGCGCCGTTCTGTTTGAGCAACTCGACGTGGCCGGCGATGGCCTCGATTTCTTCAGCCACCGAACGACGCGCCAGGCGGCTGGAATACCAGCCGGACACCAGCGCCAGGTCATAGGGACGCAGCACGTCGCCGACACCTTTGGCGTCCTTGGGGAATTTGCCGTTGAGTTCAAAACCTTCGTAGCCGATTTCCTTGCCTTCGCTCAAGGCGGTGCTCAGCGGCGTTTCACCGCCGAGGGCCGGCAGGTCGTCGTTGCTCCAGGAGATCGGGTTGATGCCAATTCGGATTGCGGGCATGGCTGCACCTTTATTGTTTTCAGGTATCACTGAGATCTGCTTCTGCTTTATGTGGGAGGGGCGGTGCGACGATTCGGCTTGCTCCCGATAGCGGTGTGTCAGGCAACACTCCTGTAACTGAACTATCGCTATCGGGAGCAAGCCCCCTCCCACATTGGAATTGCATTGCATATTTGGAACTGTGATCAGGTTCGGGCACTGCGCCAGGCGTTGATGAGCTGTTCGAACGTGGCCTGGACTTGCTGAATCAGAACCTCATCATCGATCTCCCCCGCCATCCACGCACGGCTCGGTTCCTGGAAGATCGTGCGGCCCACGGCAAAACCTCGGCAGGTCGTGCTTCGACTGGCTTGCCGGAAGCCGTCGGCGAGGCATTCGGCCGAGGCGTTCAGGCCCAACAGCACCACACCCCGGCAGTACGGGTCACGTTCTTCGATCAGTTCGTCGAGCTTTTTCCAGTCCTCGGCCGATTGCGCCTCGATCTTCCACCACGCCGGGTAGATGCCCAGGTTGTACAGGCGCTTGAGGCTGCGGTAGAGCACGTCGGGATAGGTCGAGGGGTGATCCTTGGGTGGGATGACCTCCAGCAGCAGTTCATGCCCGCTGACAATCGACGCCTCGTACACCGCCTTGAGCTGCGCTTCCTGTTCCAGGCGCAGCAGCGGCGCGTCATCGGGATGAAATTGCACCAGGCACTTGATGATCTGTTCCTGAGGCCAGGCGATCAGGTTGCTGCCGATGGAGCGGCCATGCTCGAACGCCAAGGGCCGCGAGTTCTGCACTTCCACCGGGCGGGCAATCCACCAGCCCCGGCCGCTGGCCGCGTTGAGCGCGTCCTGGCCGAAGCGCTGGTCGGCAAGCAGGCCGACGTCGGCTTCAATGCCTTGATCAGCCAGTTTTTTCTCGACGCGTTCGATGGCCTGAATGAACAGTTGCTTGGCATCACTGATGCGCGCCAGATCCTGGCCGCCGCGTTGGGCCAGGTCGACCAATTGCCAGCGGTGGTCGAAGGCGAACACGAACAGTTGCTTCCAGGTTTTGCGCGGCACGCTGACGCGGTGCAGGCGTTGCAGGGTCGCGTCCTGGTCCGGCCGGGTAATCGGCACCGGGCTGTTGAACAGGTATTCCAACTCGACAGGTGTGGGCATGGCCGGCGCGCAGGCGTGGCGCGACACCACCAGGCCGCCGCAGGCATTGGCCAACTGGCTGCAACGCTCATCGGTTGCGTCGTTGAGCCAGCCACTGAGGAAGCCCGACATAAACGCATCGCCGGCGCCCAGCACATTGAGCACTTCCACGCGCACGCCGGGGTAGATCGCCCCGTCTTCCAGGCGCTCCGGGATAGCGCCATGGATCACCGTGCAGCCCTGTGGGCCGAGCTTGACCACCAGGGTGGCGGGGGTCAGTTCGCGTACTTTGCGCAGCGCGGTGAGCAAGTCTTCACTGCCGCCGGCGATCAGGAATTCTTCTTCGGTGCCGACGATCAGGTCGAAGCGCGGCAGGATCTTCTGTACATGCTCGCTGACCTGCTGGTCGGCGACGAAACGGGTCTCGCCATCAGCCTTGCCGGCCAAGCCCCACAATACCGGGCGGTAATCGATGTCGAGCACGCGCTTGACGTTGTGCCGGGCCGCGTAATCCAGCGCCTGAATGCTGGCCTTGTACACGCCATCGGTAGAGAAATGCGTGCCGGTGATCAGCAGCGCCTTGCTGGAAGCAATGAAGGTTTCGCTGATGTCTTCGGCGCGCAGGGCCATGTCGGCGCAGTTTTCGCGGTAGAACACCAAGGGGAAGGTTTCACGGTCCTTGAGGCCAAGCAGCACCAGGGCGGTGAGGCGTTCCGGGTCGACTTTGACCGCGCTGACGTCGCAGCCTTCACGGGCCAGGGATTCCAGGAGGAAGCGGCCCATGTGGTCGTCGCCCACGCGGCTGAGCATGGCCGACTTGAGCCCCAGCCGTGCCGTGCCGAAGGCGATATTGGCGGAGGAACCGCCAAGGTATTTGGCGAAGCTGGTCACATCCTCAAGCCGCGCCCCCACTTGCTGCGCATAGAGGTCGACGCCCAGGCGTCCGAGGCAAATCAGATCCAATTGACGCCCACTGGCAAAACGAGTCTGGCCCATGCTGGCTCCTGTTATTTTTATCAGCCTGCGTTGTGCCGCCGTGGCGACGGCAAACGCTCTTGGTGGGAGCAGACTAGAACGTCCGGCGGCCGCAATCAATATTTATTCCATAATTATTTTTAGTGGAATATTTTTTCCAATAAGCCAGCATAATGCTGCGGCAGCCGTCGTGCATCGTTTCAGCAGCCCAGGCGGGCCTTGATGCCGAGGTATTTTTTTGCGCCTACCCTGTAGACTTGCGCCACCCATCAGCGCACCAGACGAACACGCCAGAAGGATTGCCCATGTCCCGCACCGATCCCGAGACCCACCTGGAAGATACAATCGCCAGCCCTCCGATCAATGCCGAACGCCTGTTGCAGCTGATCACCGACGAATACGAAAGCCTGCCGCGCCAACTCAAGCGCATCGCCAGCTACATGAGCCAGCAGAGCGACCGGATCATGGTCGACCGCATCAGCGACATCGCCCGTGAATGCGAAGTGCATCCCTCGGCCATCGTGCGCTTCTCCCAGCGGTTCGGTTTCAGCGGGTTCAGTGAGATGCAGGCGCTGTTTCGCGAGGCGTACACCCACAAGACCACACCGGTGCAGAACTACCAGCAACGCATCCGCAGCATGATCGCTAACAAGTCGCAGAAGGCCAGCGGCGGCGACCTGGCGCGTGAGTGCGTCAACGCGACGCTGTCCGGCATCGAACGCCTGGGGATGGAGCTCGACGACGTGGCCTTCGACAAGGCCGTCGACCTGGTGGTGAATGCCGACAATATCTACGTGGTCGGCGTGCGCCGCTCATTCGCGGTGGCCGATTACCTGGTTTACAACCTGCAGCACACCAACAAGCGTATCCACCTGATCTCGGGCCTGGGCGGCAGCTACCGCGAACAGATGCGCAGCGTGCGCGCCAATGACTTGGTCATCGCCATCAGCTTCACGCCCTACGGCAAAGAGACCCAGCACTGCCTGCGCATCGCCCAGCACCATCAGGCCAAGACCCTGATCATCACCGACAGCAACCTGTCGCCCCTGGCCAAGCGGGCAAACGCGGTGTTATTGGTCAATGAAGGATCGTCGTTCGCCTTCCGCTCACTGAGCGCAACGTTGTGCCTGTGCCAGGCATTGTTCATTGCGGTGGCGTATCGCTTGGAACTGAAGGTGGATGAGATTCACGAGCAAGTCGGGTTCGACGACTGAAGCGGGCTCACCGCAAACCAAATGTGGGAGGGGGCTTGCTCCCGATGGCGGTGTGTCAGTCGCTTGCAGCATCGACTGTTCCACCGCCATCGGGAGCAAGCCCCCTCCCACATGGGACCGAGTAATGCTCGGGTTTAGTGCATGAAAATTGCGATCAGGATGATCAACGGAATTGGAATGCCGAGGAACCACAGCAGTAATGAGCGCATCATGTTCTCCTTGAATTAACGAACGTAGGTTTCGGTTTCGACGTACACCACAGCATCGCGGCGGCGACCGCCGAAGGTGGCGGCGAAGCTGGCGAAGAACGCGCCGATCAGCAGGGCAACGAAGGTCCACAGCGACGTGTAAGCAGCCACTTTGGCGGCTGTGTCAGCGGCTTGCTTGGCTTTGACCTTGGCATCTTCGATGGCTTTGCGGGCATCGCCATACACCTTGTCGATACGCGCTTCGGCATCGGCCTGGCTGAGGTTGGTGCGCTGGCTGATCAACTGGGCCAGGTAGGTACGGTCTTCCGGTGCGAGTTGGCCATCATTGCTCAGGGTACGAGCGAAGATGCGACCGACCACGGCATGGGCGGCGTCATCGCTGACAGCTGCCGGGCGATCGTCGCGGAACAGGCTGTCGACGTAGTAGCCAAAATCACCGCTGTGCGCGCCTTTTGCTGCGTTGCCGGCGGCTTGAGTCATGCTGCTGGCGGCACCCGAGGCCACGCTGGCACCGGCTTTCACGCCGCCGCTGACCACACTGCTGACCGAACCGACCACCAGCATCGCCGTGATCAGCGTCGCCACTGCCCAGGCCAGGAAACCGTGGGCGGTGTCGCGAAAGTACACTTCATCGCCATGCATGTTGGCCCACTTCACGCGCAACCGGCCGGCAATGTAGCCGCCCAGGCCCGACGCGACGATTTGGGTGAAAGCCAGCCAGACAATCGTGGAAATGCCAAGCCCCTTGGCACTCATGCCGCTGTCGGCCCACGGCGATACCGCCGAAAAGCCCAGGCCGAAGCCCAGCAGCACCAGGATCAGGGACAGCGCAGCCGCCGCAGCGGCACCAGCAAAAATCGCCCCCCAGGAAACCCCGGAGAGCGCGCTCGACTCTTGCAGCGTGGATGAGGATGTGATCATTGTTGTTTTGCTCCAGGCATGAAAAATAGTGTTACAAGTCTCAAAAAGGACAGTGCAGGCAGCGTGCCAGTGCAAACAAAAAATAAAATCCTTATATTTCAGCAAGTTAACTAAATTGAACTTCCTAAAGTCATGCAAGTTGCAAGAATTGCCGATAGAGAGCGGGCGTTATGCATTCCCTGTGGGAGGGGGCTTGCTCCCGATAGCGGTGGGTCATTCTGTCAATGCTTAACTGATACACCGCTATCGGGAGCAAGCCCCCTCCCACACTGAATTGGGCAAGGCTTGGAAGTACCGATTTGCGTAGATGAAGTTTTATTTAGGAAACATTCAGCAACTTCTTGGCAAAATGTCCGCACTTCTAGTGTGAACGCTCACCAGGTAATCCTATGACCCGCATTTTGACCATCGAGGATGACGCCGTAACGGCCCGCGAGATCGTCGCCGAGCTGAGTAGCCATGGACTGGACGTAGACTGGGTGGACAATGGCCGCGAAGGCCTGGTCCGTGCTGTCAGTGGTGATTACGATCTGATCACCCTCGACCGCATGTTGCCCGAACTGGATGGCCTGGCCATCGTCACCACCCTGCGCACCATCGGGGTGTCGACGCCGATCCTGATGATCAGCGCCCTCTCCGATGTCGACGAACGCGTGCGCGGCCTGCGCGCCGGCGGCGATGACTACCTGACCAAGCCCTTCGCGTCCGATGAAATGGCCGCCCGCGTCGAGGTGCTGCTGCGGCGTAAAAGCACGGTCAAGGAATTCGAAACCGCGCTGCGCGTGGCCGACCTCGAATTGAACCTGATCAGCCGCGAAGCCAGCCGCGCCGAGCAGCCGCTGAGCCTGCTGCCCACCGAGTACAAGTTGCTCGAATTTCTGATGCGCAACACCGGGCAGATCCTGTCGCGGATGATGATCTTCGAGGAAGTCTGGGGCTATCACTTCGACCCCGGCACCAACCTGATCGACGTGCACATCGGTCGCCTGCGCAAAAAAATCGACCCACCGGGCCTGCCGCCGCTGATCCGCACGGTACGAGGCTCGGGCTATGTCATTGCTGAACCCCTCTAAGGGCTGGCGCTCTTCCAGCAGCCGCTTGCTGGCGCTGTACAGTTCGCTGTTCGTGGCGTGGAGCTGCATCCTCATGGGGGTGCTGTATTACGAGGTGTCGGGGTATCTCAGCGACCTGTCGCGCCATTCGCTGATGCAGCGCCAGCATTTGTTCCAGCATTTCGACGGAGAAGAACTGGTAGACGCACTGACCACCAGCATGACCTTCGACATGAAGGGCGTGGATGCCTATGGCCTGTTCGACGAGCAGTTTCGTCCCTTGAGCGGGCCGATCCGCGCAGTACCGCCCGACCTGCCCCTGGATGGCAAGATCCACGCCCTGGCCAACTGCGTCGATTCCGATGACCCGAAACTGCCCAAGGACAGCTGCGACGCCGTGGCCACCCGCACCGAAGACGGCCGTTGGCTGGTGCTGGTGCGTGCCAACGGTTCGTTGTTCGGGGTGACCCGGATTATCTGGCATG
Source organism: Pseudomonas sp. R11-23-07 (assembly GCF_003852295.1). Lineage (NCBI taxonomy): Bacteria > Pseudomonadati > Pseudomonadota > Gammaproteobacteria > Pseudomonadales > Pseudomonadaceae > Pseudomonas > Pseudomonas sp. R11-23-07. The sequence continues at coordinate 2,625,151 of NZ_CP027761.1, read as the reverse complement.
CCCTGCTGTGGGCCGTGTCATTGACCATCATCCCTGGCGCCGCCGGCTGGCACCTGCTGCGTCGGCGTCCGCTGCGCCGCATTCGCGGGATCCAGGCCAGCGCCGAAGCCATCGTCGCCGGCGACTTGACGCACCGCCTGCCCCTGTCCGACCGGCGCGACGAGCTGGACATGCTCGCGGCCATCGTCAACGCCATGCTCGACCGCATCGAAAAGCTGATGAACGAGGTCAAGGGCGTGTGCGACAACATCGCCCACGATTTGCGCACCCCGCTGACGCGCCTGCGCGCACAGCTGTACCGCATCAAGCAGCAAGCGGAGGAAGACTCGGCCCATGCGGTGAAACTCGATGACGCGATTGCCGAGACCGACACGCTGATGGCACGTTTTCGCGGATTACTGCGCATTTCCGAACTGGAAGACCACCAGCGTCGTTCAGGCTTTTTGCTGATGGACCCACTGCCGCTGTTACGCGAACTGCACGACTTCTACCTGCCCCTGGCAGAAGAAGGTGAGCTGGAACTGGTGCTGCAGACTCCGGACTCACTGCCATGGATTACCGGCGACCGCGCCCTGTTGTTCGAGGCCCTGGCCAACCTGCTGAGCAATTCGATCAAATTCACCCCGCCCCAAGGCAAGGTAATCCTGCGCGCGGTCAATGACCTGGGCAGTACGCGGATCGACGTCCTCGACTCCGGGCCGGGCATTCCGGCCGCCGAACGCGCTTCGGTGTTCCAGCGTTTTTACCGGGTCGATGAAAGTGATCAGCAAGGCGGTTTCGGCCTGGGCCTATCGATTGTCGCGGCGATCATCAACCTGCACGGCTTCAAGCTGGAAGTCGGCACCAGCGAACTGGGCGGCGCACGGCTTGTGCTGGAATGCCGTCAGCAACTGATGCCGGAATAATTAGCTGAATGAATACAGATCCAATGTGGGAGGGGGCTTGCTCCCGATGAGGGGGTGTCAGCTGACACATTCTTGTCTGACCCACCGCAATCGGGAGCAAGCCCCCTCCCACACTACAGCACAGCCCCCATCGCCTTGATCAACACCGGGTCGCGCGCATAGATATCCGGGGCGTACACCAGGCTGCCCTGGCGATCCACTTCCACCGTCCAATAGCCCAGCAGCACCGGTACCGGCGTGGCCAGCCTGAATTCATGGGTCACGCCGGTGGCCAGCAACTCGTCGGTGCGCGTGCGTTCGGCCGGGCTGACCAGCAGGTCGCGCAATAACAACGGTTGCTCAACGCGCACGCACCCCGAGCTGAACGCCCGTGGCCCCTTGGTAAACAGCGGCTGGCTCGGCGTGTCGTGCAGGTACACCGAATACGGGTTGGGAAAGCGCATCACGATCTTGCCCAACGGGTTACGCGGCCCCGCCTCCTGGCGCAGCAAAATATTGCCGGGGCGCGCCCAGTCGACCTGCTCGGGTGCCAGCGGGTGGCCTTCGGCGTCGAGCACTTGCAGGTTCTGCTGGCGCAGATATTCCGGGTTGAGGCGGATGGCCGGCAGCTTGTCCTCGCGCATGATGGTGGGTGGAATGGTCCACGTGGGGTTGAGGGTCAACCGCGTGATACGCGACTTGAGCAGCGGCGTCTGGCGCTCGGCGCGGCCGACTTGCAGGCGGGTTTGCCACACCGGAATGCCGCTCTGGTACACGCTCAATTGCGCGGCCGCGACGTTGACCACCACGCCTTCGGGCTCCAAATCCTGGGCCAGCCAGCGGAACCGCTCGAGGTTGATGCGCAACTGGTCGCGGCGCATCGCCGGGCTGATATTGAGTTCGGCCACGGTGCCAGCGCCGATCACCCCGTCGGACTGCAAGGAATGGCTGAGCTGGAAGGCCTTGACCGCAGCGACCAACTCGGCGCGGTACTGCTTGGCGCTGCCCTTGGGTTCCTGGGTCAGGTAACCGCCGCTGTAGAGCCGACGCGCCAGTTCCGGCACCCGTGGGTCTTCCATGCCGGGGCGCAACAGCGGCCCGTCGCCGACCGCCTCCCAATGCGGCAACGGCTGCTGGCGCACGCTGGAATAAGCGTTACGCAAGCTGCGATACAAATCCGCGCTGGGCCGCGCCTGGTCGAACGCCAGGGCCATGTCCCGCAGGCCGGTGGCGGCGAAGGCAAGCAACGCGGTGTTTGGATCGACGGCCGGCGGCTGGGCGTGCCACAGCGGTTCGAAGCGCGACTGCTGCAGGCGCCCGTAATGCAAGTCCTGCAGGGCTTGCAGGTACTGCTGGCTGACTGCGATATCGCTGCACAGCACGTTGGCCGTGGCATCTGCGCTGGGCAAGCTATAGTGGGTGGGGTCCAGGCCGTCGTCGGCCAGCATCAGCAACTGGCTGTGCAAGGCTTGCCGGCGCGCGTCATCCGACCACAGCGGCGTGTCGCCCTGCTGCTGGTAAAAGGCTTGCAGACGCAATTGTGCGGTGGCATCAATACGCGGCGCGAGCTGCGGGCAGACACTGGGCAACTGCGCCAGGGCTTGTTGCAGCGGCGCCAAGTCAACCGGCGCAGGCGTCGTGACCGGCAGCGGTTCCACCGGCAGCGCTTCGGCTGTGGCGACCAGTGGTGTAACGAGCAGGCAAATGCTCAAGTAACATGCGTGTTTTTTGAACAATTGACTTAGCTCCACTCCACAGCGGGGAATCGACTGTAGATGCTGACTTTTATCCGCCGGCTCGGCATCACCAAACTGGGCTTGATCACCGGGAGCCTGGCGTTACTGAGCAATGTTGCGCTCGCCGCCAATGGCCCCCCTCCTTCTTTGTATAGCAGCCTGGCGCGCTCGGCTCCAGAACTCAATCCCATCGTGCTGAAAAGCGCGCTGAACGCGGTGCAATGCGCTGTCAGCAACGGCGAGGAACGTTCCGATCGCCTGGCAGTGATTGACTACTCCCAGCCTTCGACCGCCCGTCGGCTGTGGATCTTCGATCTGCGCAAAAAAACCTTGGTCCTGCGCGACCTGGTGGCCCACGGTGCCAAATCCGGTGAAAACTTCGCCACCGCGTTCTCCAATCTCGAAGGCAGCCACCAGTCCAGCCTGGGCCTGTTCCGCACCCAGGAAAGTTACCTCGGCACCCACGGCTACTCGCTGCGCATGGACGGCCTGGAGCCCGGTTTCAATGACCTGGCCCGCGACCGCGCCATTGTGATTCATGCCGCCGACTACGTCAGCCCGTTGTGGAGCAAGCGCGAAGGCCGTATCGGCCGCAGCCAGGGCTGCCCGGCGGTGCGCCCGCAAGTCGCGCGCCAAGTGGTGGACAAGCTCAAGGACGGGCAGTTCATGTTCTCGTGGTACCCCGACCAGCGCTGGTTGAAGTCTTCGACCTATCTCAATTGCAAACCCCAACAGGTGGCGAGTAGTCGTACAATCCGTGGCGGATAGCCTGTCCCCACAGATAAAAGAGAGCGTCGCATGCTTCTACATAAATCCACCTGGATCGAGATCGGGCAGTTTCTGGAGCGCAGCCGCACGGTGGTGATCCCCATCGGCTCCAACGAACAACACGGCCCTACCGGCCTGCTGGGCACCGACTGGATGTGCCCGGAAATCATCGCCGTCGAGGCGCAGAAGAATGCTGACATCCTGGTCGGCCCCACCTTCAATATCGGCATGGCCCAGCATCACCTGGGCTTTCCCGGCACCATCTCGCTGCGCCCCTCCACCTTTATCGCCGCGATCGGCGACTGGGTGCGCTCGCTGGCCGGGCATGGCTTCGACAAGATCCTGTTCCTGAACGGCCACGGCGGCAATATCGCCACCATCGAAGCGGCGTTTTCCGAGCTCTATGCCGAAGCCAGCTATGCCCGCCGCCCAGCCGGCTTCGCGCTGAAGCTGGTCAACTGGTGGGACTTGGAGGGCGTCACCGACCTGGCGCAGCGCCAGTTCCCGGTGGGCCATGGCAGCCACGCGACACCGTCGGAGATCGCCGTGACGCAATGGGCCTACCCGGACTCGATCAAGTCAGCCGATTACGCGCCGAAAATCGCCAACACCGGCCCGATCCGCGAGGCACTGGACTTCCGCGCCCGCTTCCCCGACGGGCGCATGGGCTCGGACCCGGCATTGGCGACGGTGGAAAAAGGCGGTGAATTGGTGGCGTTGGCGGCGCAAGGGCTGATCAAGACCGTGAACAGCTTCAGCAATGAAGCAAAGCCCTAGAATAAGTACGCGTTAAATGTGGGAGGGGGCTTGCCCCCGATTCGGTGTGTCAGCCCTACATAAACTGGCTGACACACTGCTATCGGGGGCAAGCCCCCTCCCACATTTTGTTAGTGCAGTGGCTGGGATTACTGACAGTCCTGCGCCGCCTGCTCCAGCCGCGACGGCTTGAGTGCCGAAGCCAGGGGCTTGCGCTCATACAGGAACACCTTGGTGCCATCCTGGGATTTGTAGGCTTCCAGCACATCATCGGCCGCAATCTTGCTGGTCAACAGCACCTTGGCGTGGCGTGAGTTCTGGGTCACGGTCGAGGTGATGCCGTGCTTTTCAAGCTTGGGCAATACGCATTGCACATAGCCTTCAGGGGTCTTGGTGGTTTGCAGGGTCAGCGAGGGGGCATTGGGCGCCGTGATACAACCGGTCAGCAGCAGGGAAGCAAAGGCCAGGGCCGGGGCGAAAAAAGAGCGCATAAACATTCCTGAAAATAACAGATAGGTTTGCATCGGCCCGCGTATCAACCGGCGCGGACCAAGGCTTTTAGCGACGCATCGAACTGCTTCAAGGCATCTTGTTGTACATCTCGCTGCTGCTCGATCTGCGCGGCAATCTCGAGTGCTGACTTGTCATGCACCCACACCGACGGCACCTGCTTATCCACCGAGCCTTCGGCCTTGGCGATGTATTGCAGGTCGGCGTCATAGAACCGCGCGGTAAAGCGCGCCTCGACCACGTCATTACGCGGGGTCAGCAGCTGGCTATGGGTATCGAGCACCACCACCACGTCCGGATGCGCCTGCACCAAGTCGTCCAGGCTGGCATAGACCGTTACCGAGACAAATGTGCCTTGCAGCGAGTGCATCAGCCAGTCGATGGCCAGTTCCGGATCGGAGCTGTTGACGAACGCCTCGCGAATGCGTGCATCCAGGGCATCCTTGGCGCCATTCAGCGCCATGGCGTGGTAGCGCTCAAGGTAGCTGAGGTTGTCGCGTGTGTTTTCGCTGTACAACACCCCCACCGAATGCGCGCGCTGCAGGGAGTCTACGCTAGCAACGAGTGGCAGCAAATGGCCTGTACGCAGCTCATCGGCAATCGCCGGGTTGGCCAGCACCGCAGTGCCGAGCATCAGGGTCATCAAAGCCAGCTGGATTATTGTCCTCATCGCGCAGTTCCTTGAGCAGCGTTTCGATGAGCGGATTCTGCGCCTTTGCCATAAAAACAGAACTTGTGATCCTTGATGGTGACTATCATTTGAACCGATAGTGTCAGGCAGCCCAGCCCCATAAAACCTATAAGGACCACGCCATGAAGCCTCACCAGAAAACCTTCGACCGCATCCGCGAAGCCGTATTGCCGGAGTTTCGCGAGCGGGTCGCCGATTACCTGGTCGAATATGAAAATGTGCTGCTGAACGAGGCCAGTGGCGCCGACGAGCAAGCCTCCAGTGCCCAGCAGCTGCGTGGCTACCTGCGCGGCTTGAATACCACGCGCGTGCTGGGCATGGCGGACTGGGAAGACCTGGACCGGCGCGTCGCGCAAATCAACGAAAGCGCTACACCCCAAGGCGTGGCTGGTTGACCCACGCCTGCACCGACGGCCTTTGCCACTGACGCCGCGCGTACGCCACCAGCTCGGCGGGCACCGCGTCGCCGTTGAGGATCAGGCGATTGAGCATCAGCGCCAGATCCACGTCGGCGATCGACCAGCTGCCGAACAGGTAATCCGGGCTACCCGCCAGCAACCCCTGCGCCACGCTGATCAACTTGTCTGCCGCCGCGCCGGCCAGTGGCGACAAGGGCGGCATTTTCTGCCCGCAGAACACCACCAGCGTCGAACGCTCCTGGCGGATCGGCAGCAAGTCACTGCGCAGCCATGCTTGCACCTGCCGCGCCCTCGCCCGGTGCTGCAGATCGACCGGGTAAACGCGGGTGCCGGGGTAGACTTCGTCCAGGTATTCAGTGATTGCCGAGGATTCCGACAGAGCAAAATCGCCGTCCTCTAGCGTCGGCACACGCTGGGTCAGCGACAAAAGCGCGTATTGCGCAGCCTGATGCTGGCCGGCATCGAGGTCCATCGGCACGGTCTCGAACGCCAAACCCTTTTCGCGCAAGGCGACGAACACCGACATGGCATAGGGGCTAGTGAACAGCGAATCAACGTAAAGGCGCAGCGCACGGTGGCTCATGGACGATCTCCTTGAAATGAGACCTAACGCTACGAGATCCGGGGCGATAAAGACAATGCGCTGTTTTTATGGGGGCATTCCTGGTGGGAATAGCGGCAGTGACAACCCTCCAGCACGCAGACATTCCATATTGGACAGTTTGCCGGAAGGGTTAAAGCCTGTTCACAGTTAGGTAACAAGCAAGCACCAGCGGCGAGCCTGATCGATAAATTAACGAACGGCACTACGCCTCAAGCAGTTTCAGTTTTTTCAATATAGCTACACAAATACATGCATCCTGAAAGGCTGTCCCCACCGAAGAGAAAATTGTAGTTTTACTCTGATATTTAAGGTATTCCTGCTGCAACATCTCTGAAATTGAAATCGAGTCATAATGATAATTTCCCGCTTCTCGAATCGCCGTCTCGCGATCCTCTACCATCAGTATTGAACGAGGAACAAGTTCGATTGGAAACTCGCGCGACACTGTCGTGTGTTTTCCAATAGCGTTTACATGTACACCTTCCAGTACATCACTACTGGAAAATAAAGGCTGAGCGCAGGTTGTAGCGGTACACAGTATGTCAGCATCCTTAATTGCAGATCGTACATCTTTGCAGCGGTTGAACGTCAGATTCTTAGAAAATCTATCAACGGCACGCTCAATAAAGACTCTGACATTTTCCTTGCTGCGAGAATACACAGCGACATCCTTGATATCTCTTACGCAGAGCACAGCTTCAAGCGCGGCCATCGCTTGGGCTCCAGTACCAATAACAGCCAGCCTCTTCGAATCTTTACGCGCGAGCAGATCAGTCGCGAGCCCAGCGGTGGCACCCGTTCGTAAAGACGTTACTGTAGACGCATCAAGCAGCGCCTTGATCTGTCCATTCGATCCCTCCTGCACTACAATGACACCATTAATTGAACTTAAGCCTTTGCTAACATTAAGAATATGGTGGGATATCACTTTCACTATAAATAAATTATCAAGCCTGGAAAAAATAGGCATCACGCCAAACGTAGCACTTTGTTCACTATTTCTAATCAGTGTCCGAGGTGGATAATCCAATTCGTTAGAGCGACTATAACTTTCGCGTAACGCTGAAATGGCGTCGCTCATACCCATTACATTCCGTACAGCCGAATCATCCAGAATTTCCACATCCACCTCTTGTCTCGCATATCACCTAAGAAAGCTCGATTAGAAAGCTACGCTCATACGATAAAAACACTTCACCGGAAGCTTTAACCCCCTTCGTTCGCACCGTAACAACTCCCTGACCGGGACGGCTTTCGGAGCGTCGTTTCGCTATAACCTCACTTTCAGCATAGATGGTATCTCCCACAAATACCGGAGCCAGAAGACGCACCTTGTCCCAACCAAGATTCGCAATACCTTTGTTACTGGTGCTCGCCAAGCTCATCCCGCCCACGATCGAGAACGTGACGAGACTGGACACCAAGAGCGCACCAAATTCAGTTCCCTTCGCGTAATCCGAATTTATATGCAGAGGATGAGTATTCATACAAATTAAAGACATCCATGTATTATCAGCATCGGTAATAGTGCGACCCGGCCTATGTTCATAAGTGTCCCCCACGCTAAATTCATCGAAATTGAGGCCGTGATCTTCCCGATAACGTCCAGGTGAAAGCTCAACTAGCTTGCTTAATGCCTTGATGGAAATATTCGCCATACTCATATCCCTCTTTTGCTTTCTTTATGCAGCACCATCTGGTGAGTGGCTAGTAGCTTCTTCGCTAAAACCGCAAAGGGCGGCCCTATCATTTCTCCGTCGATAGAACCTATGGCCGTCGATAGCTCAGACGATTCCAAACCGTTAACAATGGCTTTGGCTTTTTCCAATTCTTCTTGCGAAGGAGAGAACAATGTGTTGATTATACTTACCTGTGAGGGGTGGACTGCGATTTTGCCTGAATAACCGAACTCTTTAGCCAATTCAATTTCAGCCTCCAATTGCTTGTCACACTTTAAGTTAAAACACGGAGTATCTATAACTTTCAGGCCTGCACTCAGCGCAGCGAGGGCAACCTCGCATTTTATTTGCATCATGGCTGACTTAGACATACGAAAACTGATCTCAGATGACAAATCTGCACTTCCCAAAATCAGCCCGCATAAATTTTCAGACTCCTTAATAATTGCATCAATACCTCGCAGCCCTTTTAGCGTCTCAATAATACCAAAAGCCTGTGTACGCGACCCTGCGACGGACATTAACTCCCCGACTATCCGCAACTCACCAGAAGTCTCCACCTTTGGGATTACCAAAAATTTCGGAACAATGTTATTGTTCATTAAAAAGACCAAGTCCCTGATGCCTTCCGGCTTGGAGAGCGAGTTGACCCTAACTGCCAGAGGACACTGATTCCATATTGAGCGATCCAATCTTAAAAGCCGGTCACGCGCAATCTGCTTCTTGTAAGTGGGGATGGAGTCCTCCAAATCCAACAACACGACATCCGCTGCAGATTGAATAATTTTCTCTTCAAGCCCTTCCTTCAAGGCAGGAATACACAACCAACTTCTAGCCAGCATATCCATATCAGCTCCTCTTTATTGACAGGCGAATAGCCACTACCGCACCACAGCTACCTAAACCAATAGCCAGCCATGCTACACCGTGCATTCCAAACGGAATGGCCACTGTCGCTAGTGCCCCAAACAACAGTGCTACAAACTGCTGCGAAAAGCTAAACAACATCATTGACTCTATACCTGCACTTTTTTTTACAGCCATAGACGCGACACATGGGTACATGACCGCTTGCGCATACCAAATTGCAAAATATGACATGACCACAACATGCCGCCCCACGTACTCTAATATGGCTAATAAAAACAGCAAAACTGCTAAAGCCATCACACTGACGCCTAGCAACGTAACAGAATATGTACCCATCCACCTTAATGCCAATCTCACAGACAACGCCCCAAAAAAATAAGCTATGCCTAACCCAACGCCAAAAAGTCCGTACTCGGAACTGCTCCACCCCAACATCAAATCAAATACATATACTCCCATACCTTGATAGATGACAAATAACCCATAACTACATCCGCCCACTATCACCGGCAAATAAAAAGAGCGCTGAACTATTATATGCGCGTAGCTTGAAGCACATACACGCCGTCGACCCCGAGCATCCAGCAAAGATAATCTCTCTCTCACAGGCAGCAGCAGACACATAATTACGATCGAACCAACAATCACAATCAAAGAGAGAATTTTCCAATGGAAAACCGAGACAAGATAGCCACCTGCAACCTGGCCGGCAATTAACGAAAAAACAAACGCATAGGATAGTAGCGACAAACTTTTCGCCAACGCTATCCCCGAATAAATCTCAGACAATAATGCCCGAGCTATCAGGGCTGCACCGCCTCCCCCCACTCCTTGCAGAAGTCTGGAAATATAAAAATCCGTAGAATCGGAAGCCCATATACACAAGAGGCTTCCACCGAAAAGCGTACAACAGAAACCTAGCAATACGATTGCACGACCGAAAGCGGCAACAATACGAGCGGCAAATACAAGTGGTACTACTGCGCCTCCCAAGTACATGAGCATGGAAGTATAACCTTGCGATTCGCTCATATAGAGCGATTCAACGATATCTGGAGTAGCAGGCAAATAAAGCGTGACCCCTAACTGAGCTACCATCGTTGCACTGCACGCCAGCACTTGCACCCTAGTATCTGACCGCACTTTAATCTCTCCAGAGCAATTGACGTAAGTAGAATAATCAAAGTACTGACTTCACTGCGGTACAGAACCTCACTAGATCAGCATCTTGAAGATTGGCTCTCAACATGATTCGCAAACCGGGCGCATTCTTCGCGACAATTGGATAAAATAGTGGAGACGTGTAAAAACCCTGACGCATCAGTTCCGCAGCAGCTGAAATCGCGTGGCGTTCGTCAACCATTGGTATCAGCCGTATGGGAAGCCCATCTCCAAGTGCCGCATTCGGCATAAGCTCATCAAATCTGGCTATTTTTTCGGCCAGCTTATTTTGGAGAATATTTATCTCATTGGACGCATGTATTCGAACAGAAGCCAATATAGCGCCTAGACCAGCCGTATTGATCCGCTGAGACCATGAGAGAGGTCCACCAAACCTCAATAAGCTTGAGCTTTTAATCGTGTCATCAAAAAAAATGACGCCTCCAGAAGCACCAAATCCCTTATTCAATGAAGCAATGATCATCGTATGCGCATTTACCCCGCCCATTTCCTCAAGGACCACGCCTCGCCCATTGCGTCCTTTGATAGATAATCCGTGCGCTTCGTCGTAGAAAACGAACAAACCATACTTATCTTGCAAACCCATCAGGTCCTTTATTTTTGCAACGCCTCCAGTGCTGTAGACGCCATCTGCAACATAGGCAACTCGGGAATTTCTTTTGCAGCAGTCTTCCAGGAAGTTCAGGTCGTTATGGGGAGCAGTCAGAACCTGCGTTTCATCGGCACAAATAGGCTTCAGCAGATTCAAACAAAAATGTGCAGAACGATCAAAAACCATTACTGGCGGTTCATTCCCTGTAAAAAAACCTGCCGCTAACAAAGGCAGCATTGCAGATGCCGCCGAAGCACAAGATGACGTCGTCAGCGCATTGACTGAAAACAACTCCGACAACGAAGCTTCTGCCTCTTCGAGCAGTGGCAGTTTGATTCGCACTCTGGAAGTAGAAGAATTCAGCACCCGCGTGCTTCTTAGTGCTGACAGACTTCCTTCTAAGATATTCGGATTTGAATCCAAGCCTAAATACGAGTAAGAACACATATTTATAAAACGCTTTCCGACGATCTCCATTACACCACTACCAATATTTTCAGCAACGATGCCACTCATACCAGCTTCTTGGGTGCTTTCCCAAAAAGGTTCTCCCGCTGAAAAAATTTTTTTAATATTAGAATAACTGTTCATGCATCTACCTATCCGTGTTGAGGATGACAAGTCGGTAGTAATACTTGAACACGTGGAAATATTTTACAAGCGGGCAAGATATAGGATACGACTCAAATTCCTGTAGGCAAATTCCTCAAATAACAATATTAACCTTCGAGATGATAATTATGGCTCCATGACACACTCAAACCCAATCCCGAGTCGTTATCCAGAACTCGTTTTACGCGTACAGTCGCACCTACATGAAGGCGCGACCGCTCTCGATGAATAATTCAAAACTCAGCAGCGTATTTCCCCCGATACCTACCCCGCAAACCCGCCCTCATCCAAAAACCCTTGCTCCGCCGGTGTGTTCTCCCTCCCCAACACCCTATTACGATGTGGAAATCGCCCAAACCGCTCGATGATCTGCGCATGTTCCTTGGCCCAGTAAAAAGTGCTGGCACCCAAAGGCTGATTAAGCGCGATGGAGCGTTGCTGGTCATCAGGGTCTTCCGAGTGCTCAAACGGCAGGTAACAAAACGCACGTAGCTCGGGTTCGATCAATTGGTCCAACCCGGCGGCCACCATCTGCTGCGCATACAGGCGCGCCAGCGGGTCGGTGGCAAACATATGTGCCGTGCCGCGAAAAGCATTACGTGGGTACTGGTCCAGCAGGATCAATAAGGCCAGCGCGCCGTGGGGTGAGGCCAGCCAATCCTCCAGCTCGCGTCGCGCCGCTTGCAGGTGGGTGGCATAGAAAATGTCGCGAAAGCGCGTGTCGAACTTATCGTCCTTGGCAAACCAGCGCTTTGGCCCAGCCTGTTTCCAGAACTTGATCACGACCTCGGCCGATTGTGAATTTACTCGTGTCATGGGTGCCTCCGAGAACGCACCTGCGCGACGCGGCAAAGTGCTGATTAATGTTATACAATAACGCCACATCTCCGCCCTGCCTTGTGAACCGCCCCCCATGCCTGACGCAGTTGCCCTACGCCCACGCCTGCTTTCCATTGACGCCCTGCGCGGCCTGGTGATCCTGTTCATGTTGCTCGACCACGTGCGCGAAACCTTCCTGCTGCACCGCCAGGTGGGCGACCCGATGAGCATCGACGCGACCGAGCCGGCGCTGTTTTTCAGCCGTACCCTCGCCCATCTGTGCGCGCCGGTGTTTGTGCTGCTCACCGGTTTATCGGCCTGGCTGTATGGGCAGAAATACCAGGGCCGGCGCGCGGTGTCGGCATTTTTGTTCAAGCGGGGTCTGTTTCTGGTGGTGTTGGAGTTCACGCTGGTCAACTTCGCCTGGACCTTCCAGTTGCCGCCCAGTGTGATTTACCTGCAGGTGATCTGGGCGATTGGCGTGAGCATGCTCGCCCTCGCCGCGCTGGTGTGGTTACCGCGCCCGTTGCTGATCACCCTGGCGCTGGCGATCATTGCCGGGCATAACTTGCTCGATGGCGTGCATTTCGCGCCCGGATCGGCCTTGCAGATTGCCTGGTCGATCCTGCATGAGCGCAGTTGGATCGAGGTGTCCGATACCCTGCGCCTGCGCGTGACGTATCCGGTGTTGCCGTGGATCGGCGTGATCGCCCTGGGCTACGGCCTCGGCCCATGGTTTGCGAATGCCGCCCTGCCCGCCGTGCGCCAGGGTTATTTGCTGCTGGCGGGTGCCGGTGCGTTGCTGGGTTTCGTGCTGTTGCGGGCGGCCAATGGCTATGGCGAAAAACCCTGGCAGGCCTATGACGGCGGCGTGCAGACAGTGATGAGCTATTTCAACATCACCAAATACCCGCCTTCGCTGTTGTTCCTGGCGCTGACGCTGGGCATCGGCCTGCTATTGCTGCTGGCGTTCGAACGGGCCGCGCAGAAACGCTGGATCAGCATCCTTGCGGTATTTGGCGCGGCGCCGATGTTCTTTTATCTGCTGCACCTGTATGTGCTCAAACTGTTGTATGTCGCTGCCGTCGCGTTGTTTGGGTTGAATCACGGCAATTACTTCGGGTTCGACAGCATGGGCGCCGTGTGGTTGGCGGCGTTCGCGCTGCCTCTGGCGTTGTATCGGCCGGTGCGCTGGTTTGCCGGGCTTAAGGCGCGGCGCAGGGATATCACTTGGCTCAAATATCTTTGAGGCAATGACTCAGGGTCGTTCGAATTGGCGGCGTAGCGCTTCGATTTGCTCACGGCGAACGCAACCCTGCAGATGATCATTGACCATCCCCATCGCCTGCATCAACGCATACATCGTGGTCGGGCCGACAAAGGTCCAGCCACGTTTCTTCAGCGCCTTGGACAGTCGCACCGAAGCCGGTGACGTCGGGTTGGCCGTCCAGTACGCCATGTCCACAAGCGGCGGGCGCTCCTCGGGGCCGGGCTCGAAAGACCAGAGCCAGCGCGCCAGGGAACCGGTCTCGCTGACCAGCTCACAGGCGCGGCGCGCATTGTTGATCGTAGACAGGATCTTCGCCCGGTTACGCACGATACCGGGGTCGTTCATCAAGCGTTCGATCTGCGCCTCGCCGTACTGCGCCACCTTGTGAAAATCAAAGCCGTCGAATGCCTGCCGAAACTGCTCGCGTTTGCGCAAGATGGTGATCCACGCCATACCCGCCTGAAAGCCTTCCAGGCAAATTTTCTCGTACAACTGGATGTCATCCGCCACGGGCACGCCCCACTCGTGGTCGTGGTACTGCGGGTATTGCGGCGCGGCGTTGCGCCACGCGCAGTGGGTGCGCCCGGTTTCGTCCGTTGTCAGCCCTGATGGGTCCATTTATCACCTCGCATGCCGAGCGCGGATGATACGCAAAAAAATTTGCGCCCCGTCAACCGCTCAAGCATCGCGGTTGCAGGCGCACTGGTCAGACCGGCACCCCTCGACCGCCGAATATTTGCTTGTGGTTTGAAAAAAACCGAGCGTAGACTGGCCGCGCACTGGACTTACCGGTAAGACCACAACAATTAAGCCCTGGAACCACCAGGGCACCGAATAGAGATCCTTCCCATGCTCAGATGGTGCTCGCGTTCGATTTTCCTGCAAGTCGTGATTGGCCTGATACTCGGCGTCATTTGCGGCCTGGCCCTTCCCGAATTCTCCTCGCAACTCAAACCCCTGGGTGATGGCTTTATCAAGCTGATCAAAATGCTGATCGGCCTGATCGTGTTCTGCGTAGTGGTCAGCGGCATTTCCGGCGCCGGCGACTTGAAGAAAGTCGGGCGCATCGGCTTGAAGTCAGTGATCTACTTTGAAGTGCTGACCACCGTCGCCCTGGTGCTCGGCCTGATCATGGCCTTCAGCACCGGCATCGGCAGCGGCGCGAATATTCATCTGGAGCAACTGTCCTCCGCCGGCCTGAATGAACTGGCCGACAAGGGCCAGCACATTCGCGGCACCAGCCAGTTCCTGATGGACCTGATTCCCAACTCGGTGATCGGTGCCTTTGCCGAGAATAACGTGCTGCAGGTGCTGTTGTTCTCCGTGTTGTTCGGCAGCGCGCTGAACCTGGTGGGTGAAGCGGCTTCCGGCATCTCGCGGCTGATCAATGAATTGAGCCATGTGATCTTTCGCATCATGGGCATGATCGTGCGCCTGGCGCCGATTGGCGTGTTCGGCGCCATCGCGTTCACCACCAGCACCTACGGCCTGGACTCCCTGCAACACCTGGGCAGCCTGGTGGGCCTGTTCTACCTGACCTGCTTTGCCTTCGTCGGGCTGATCCTGGGCCTGGTGATGCGCCTTTCCGGGCTGCGCATGCTGCCGCTGCTCAAGTACCTGCGCGAAGAGCTGCTGATCGTGGTGGGCACGGCGTCGTCCGACGCGGTGCTGCCGCAGATCATGCGCAAGCTGGAGCATCTGGGTATCGGCAGCTCCACCGTTGGCCTGGTGATTCCTACCGGTTACTCGTTCAACCTGGATGGTTTTTCCATCTACCTGACCCTCGCCATCGTGTTTATCGCCAACGCCACCGGCACCCCGTTGTCGATGACCGACTTGCTGACCATCCTGCTGGTCTCGTTGATCACCTCCAAAGGCGCCCACGGCATTCCGGGCTCGGCGTTGGTGATTCTGGCGGCAACGCTTACGGCGATCCCGGCGATTCCGGTGGTCGGCCTGGTGTTGGTCCTCGCGGTGGACTGGTTCATGGGCATTGGCCGGGCCTTGACTAACCTGATCGGCAACTGCGTCGCTACCGTGGCGATTGCGCGCTGGGAAAAAGACATTGATATCCAGCGTGCCAACAAGGTACTGGACGGCCAGCAGGGTTATGCGTTCCAGGCGAAGAAGCCGGTGGTGCCGGCGCACCAGGAATTCTGAAGGCGACACAGGCCAATCTGGGAGGGGTTCTGTGACTGACACACTGCTATCGGGGGCAAGCCCCCTCCCACATTTGCCCAGTATCAGCCTGACAATTGTATTCGCAACATTAAGGAGATAACGACGTGATCAGCACCTCAACCGTCGTCAATTCAGTCGTAGAAAAACTGCGCGCCGCCCTGGCGCGCGGCCAGTGGCGGCGTGGGGAAATGCTGCCCGGCCAGCGTGAACTGGCCGAGCAGATGGGCATCAGCCGCCCGAGCCTGCGTGAAGCGGTAATTGTGCTGGAAACCCTCGGTCTGGTGCGCTCCATGCCCGGCAAAGGCGTGGTGGTGCTGGAAACCAGTGTCAGCGGGCCGCAGTCGAGCGACGCGGTGGCCGACGCCAGCCTGGAAGACATCCTGCAACTGCGCTACACCCTCGAGCCCTTCATCGTCGGCCTGGTCGCCCAGTCCATCAGCAGCAAGGAAATCGGCCAACTGCGCCTGACCCTGATGGACATGCGCGAAGCCCTCGATGCCGACGATGCCGAAGCCGGCATGAACGCCTATATCGGCTTTCACGAAGAACTGTTCGCCCTGACCTCCAACCCGATTTTCCAGAACGTGGTGCAACAAACCAGCAACGCGCTCAAGCAAAGCGCCCAGGTGCTGCGCAATTCCCCTGAACACCTGGCCGAGCGCCTGCGCGAGAACGAGGCGGTGGTGCGAGCCATCCGTAACAAGAACAGCGCCCTGGCCAGTGCCGAAATGCGTCGGCACATCCTGCAGGAAGGCCTGCGCATGGGCATCCGCTTGAACATCCCGGACGACCATCTGGGCAGTTGATACTCTGGAGACCAGCCATGAACGCTCACGCGCTGCAACGCGACCCCCTCCTCCCCGCACTGCGTCTGGTAGCGGGCAAAAAGCCCTCGGTGGATGACATCTACCCACGCCTGTTCGATGCGATCCTTGAGCAGCGCATCGCCCCGGCCAGCCGCTTTACCGAAGAAAGCCTGGGTGAAACCTTTGGGGTGAGCCGCAGTGTGATTCGCCGGGTGCTGGCCAAGCTGTCCCATCAGCAGGTGATCATCCTGCGCCCCAACCACCGCGCCCAGGTGGCGGCGCCGGATGCACACCAGACGCGGCAGATCCTCGAAGCGCGGCGCCTGACTGAAATCACCGTGGTGCAACTGGTGTGCGCCCAGGCCACCGGTGCACAGCTACGTCAGTTACGGGAATTGATCAGCCGCGAACGCGACTGCATCGAGCGCGACCAGCGCGGGCCGGCGCTGCGTTTGTCCGGGGAGTTTCACCTGTTGTTGGCTGCCATCGCAGGCAATGGCCCGCTGGCCCAGTTCCTCAACAGCCTGGTGCCGCTGACGTCGTTGGTGATTGCCCAATATGAAGCGAAAGCCTGCACGTATTGCGCGTGGCAGGAGCATGTGGCGATTGTGGATGCGATCGAGCAGCGCGACATAAGCGCTGCGGTGGGCTTGATGACCCAGCATCTGGATCACCTGGAAAGCAAATTGCTCAAACACCCTTGAGCTGATCGTTCCCTCGCTCTGCGTGGGAATGCCGCTGGGGACGCTCCGCGTCCCGACTGAGAGCGGGCGACGCGGAGCGTCACGGGAGGCATTCCCACGCAGAGCGTGGGAACGATCAGTGTGGGAGGGAGCAAGCCCCCTCCCACATGGGTACTACGAACGCATCACGCCGGCTGCAACACCGACTGACCGCTCAACGCCAGGTCCAGCAACTCACGGTTGGCCACCGCATACATGGCGTAGTCCGTGCCAACCGCTGCACGAATTTCCACCATCATTGCGCGCCAGCGATCAGCCATGTCCTGGTGCTGCTCAAGCCACAGGGCCACGCGGGCTTCCATGTCTTGTGGCGCGTCGGCCATTTGCAGTACCGAAATGGTGATCGCCCGTTGCTGCCAGTCCACGTCGTCGCGGAAGGCTTCGCGGGCCTGGGCCTGCCAGTTGTTGGCAACCGGCAGGTCGCTGATCTGCTGCAGGTACCACGGCAGGTCCAGGGCGCTGCCGACGGCGAAGTAGGCCTTGGCCACTTCGGCGGCGTCATGCCCGGTCACATCGGCGGCTTCGATGATCGGCAGCAAGGTATACAGGTGGGTCGTGCCTGCAACCATGCGCGCCAACAACTCCGGTACGCCGGCCTGGGTGTAGGCCTGGTAACGGTTCTGCCAGCCTTCACGGGTCGGGCCTTCCAGCAGTTCGTCAAGCTTGAGGCCCAGCGCCGCCAGGTGCGGACCGAAATGCGCGGTATCACGCCCGGCGTCCTGCTCGTTGCGACGGCTGCGCAGGAACCAGCGCGTGGCGCGGCGGCCCAGGCGCATCAGCTCATCCATCAGCTCCAGTTGCACATCGGCGGACACCTGGTGATCCAGGGCTTCGATCTGACGGAACCAGTGCGGAAGGTGGAAGATGTCGCGCACGATCACATAGGCGCCAGCCACGTTCGCCGGGCTCATGCCGGTCGACTCTTTGAGCCGTTGAACGAAGGTGATGCCCATGTGGTTGACCAGGTCGTTGGCGATCTGGGTGCTGACGATCTCGCGCTTGAGGCGGTGACGACGCATGGCCTCGGAGAACTTGGCCACCAGGCTCGGCGGGAACGCGGTCTCCATGTCACGGGTCAGGTAATCGTCATCCGGTACCTGGGACTTGAGCAGCGCTTCCTTGAGGTCGATCTTGCTGTAGGAAATCAACACCGACAGCTCCGGACGCGTCAGGCCCTTGCCATCCGCAGCGCGCTCGGCGAGCTGCTCCTCGGTCGGCAGGTACTCGATGGCGCGGTCCAGCTTGCCACGGGCTTCCAGGTCGCTCATCAGGCGCTTGTACTCGGCGGCACGCTCGTAAGCCTTGCGCGCGGCCAGGGACAGGGCCTGGGTCTGCTTGTAGTTGTTGCCCAACACCAGGCTGCCGACTTCGTCGGTCATGCTCGCCAGCAACTGGTTGCGTTGCTTGTCGGTCATGTCGCCGGCCTGCACCACTTCGTTGAGCAGGATCTTGATGTTCACTTCGTGGTCGGAGCAGTCCACGCCACCGGCGTTGTCGATGAAGTCGGTGTTGGAACCGCCGCCATTGAGGCCGAATTCCACACGGCCCAGCTGGGTCATGCCCAGGTTACCGCCCTCGCCCACCACCTTGCAGCGCAACTCGTTGCCGTTGACGCGCAGCGCATCGTTGGCCTTGTCGCCCACATCCGCGTGGCTTTCGGTGCTGGCCTTGACGTAGGTACCGATACCGCCGTTCCACAACAGGTCCACCGGCGCCTTGAGCAAGGCGTTGAGCAGTTCGGTCGGGGTCAGTTTGTCGGCCTTGATGTCAAAGCGTTCTTTCATCTGTGGCGAGATGGCAATGCTCTTCGCGCTGCGCGAGAAGATACCGCCGCCTTCGGACATGATGCTGGTGTCGTAGTCGGTCCAGGCCGAACGCGGCAGTTCGAACAGGCGCTGGCGCTCGACGAAGCTGGTTGCCGGGTTAGGGTTCGGGTCGATGAAAATGTGCAGGTGGTTGAAGGCCGCGACCAGTTGCAGCTTGTCGGACATCAGCAAGCCGTTACCGAACACGTCACCGGCCATGTCGCCGACGCCCACCACGGTGATGCTGTCTTCCTGCACATTGATGCCGCGCTCACGGAAGTGACGCTGCACGCCGACCCACGCGCCCTTGGCGGTGATGCCCATTTTCTTGTGGTCGTAACCGGCCGAACCGCCGGAGGCGAACGCGTCACCGAGCCAGAAGCCGTAGTCGATGGCGATGCCGTTGGCGATGTCGGAGAAGGTCGCAGTGCCCTTGTCCGCCGCCACCACCAGATACGGGTCATCGTCGTCATGGCGCACGACATTGGCCGGCGGTACCAGGGCGCCGTCTTTGAGGTTGTCGGTGATGTCCAACAGGCCGGAAATGAAGATGCGGTAGCAGGCGATGCCCTCGGCCGCGATCTCGTCACGGCTGCCGCCCAACGGCAGGCGACGCGGCAGGAAGCCGCCCTTGGCGCCCACCGGCACGATCACCGAGTTCTTCACTTGCTGGGCTTTTACCAGGCCGAGCACTTCGGTACGGAAGTCTTCTTCACGGTCGGACCAGCGCAGGCCGCCACGGGCCACGTTGCCAAAGCGCAGGTGCACGCCTTCGACGCGTGGCGAGTAGACGAAGATTTCAAACTTCGGCACCGGCTTGGGCAGCTCGGGGATTGCATGGGGGTTGAACTTGAAGCTGAAGTACGACTTGTTCTGGCCGTTGGCGTCAGACTGGTAGAAGTTGGTGCGCAGCGTCGCCTTGATCAGGTCGAGGTAGCGACGCAGGATGCGGTCTTCGTTGAGCACCTGAACGTCGTCCAGGGCGCTGAGGATCGCTTGTTCCAGGCGTTGCTGCTTGTCTTCCAGGTCATCGGCGGTGAGCTTGCGCGCCAGGTAGAAGCGGGTCTTGAACAACCGGGTCAACTCGCGGGCGATGTCGGTGTGGTTGTTCAGGGTGCTGGCGATATAGCCAAGGTCGAAGCCCAGGCGGATCTGCTTCAGATAACGGGCGTAAGCGCGCAGCAGCGCCACGTCACGCCATGGCAGGCCGGCGGTGAGCACCAGGCGGTTGAACGCATCGTTCTCGGCATCGCCGTGGACGATATGCACGAACGCGTCCTGCAGGGTGTCGTTGAGCTGCTGGATATCCAGGTTCACGCCTTCGGCGGCGATGAACGCGAAATCATGGATCCAGAACTCACGGCCATTGGCGTGGCGCAGGCGATACGGGAACTCACCCAGCACGCGCAGGCCGAGGTTTTCCAGGATCGGCAGCACGTCGGACAGCGCCAGCGGAGTGTCGGCGTGATACAGCTTGCAATGCAGCTCGCGCTGGCCGGAAACCTGGCCCAGCGGCTGATAGAAGCTCATCACCAGCGGGTTGGCTTCGGTGAGGCTGAGCAGATGCTGCATGTCGACCACGGCCGAGTGCGCGGCGAAACGCTCGCGGTAGCCGGCCGGGAAACCTTTCGGGAAGTCCGCCAGCACATTGGTGCCGTGGGCTTCGCCGAAGCTTTCCACCACCAGGCTGGCGTAGTCGTCCTGCCAGCTGCGGCAGGCCTGCACCACTTCTTTTTCCAGCTGCAGCGGGTCGATGTCCAGGCGATTCTTCGGGTCAACCCGCAGGATCAGCTGCACACGGGCCAGCACGGATTCGGAGAAGAAGGTCCAGAATTCGCAGTCCGAGGCTTTCAGGCGATCCATCAGCACTTGCTGGATTTTCTGGCGCACTTCGGTGGAATAGATGTCACGCGGCACGTAGGCCAGGCAGTAGCAGAAACGGCCGTACGGGTCTTTGCGCAGGAATACGCGGATCTTGTTTCGTTCCTGGATCTGCACGATCGACATCACCGTGCTGAACAGCTCATCGACCGGGGTTTGGAACAGGTCGTCACGCGGCAGTACTTCAACCACCTGGGCCAGTTCTTTACCCAGGTGCGCCTTGGCCTGGAAGCCCGAGCGGCGCTCGATTTCCGCGACCTTGCGACGGATATAAGGGATCACCCGCACGCTTTCGCCGTACACCGAGGAGGTGTACAAGCCCATGAAGCGGTGTTCCTTGATGACCTTGCCGTCGGCGCTGATCTCGCGGATCGACACGTAGTCCGGATAAGCCGGACGGTGCACACGGCTGGGGTGTGCAGCCTTGGCGAACGACAGCACGGTCGGTTCGCGCAGGTAGGCCACGGCGTAGTCTTCGATGCGCAGGTCTTCGGCGGTGAGGCCGGCGCGCAGCAGCTTGGTCAGACCGAGGAAAGAGCTGGCGTCATATTCGATATGACCGCCGTCCGCCTCGTCACGTACCACGAACTCTTCGTAGCCAAGGAAGGTGAAATGGTTGCCCACCAGCCATTCGAGGAAGTTCTTGATCTCGGCTTTTTCTTCGCCGTCGATCACGAATGCGCTGGCGTCGACACCGGCCAGCAGGTCCTGGACCTTGGCTTTCATCGGCTCGAAATCGGCCACGGCCACGCGCACTTCGCCCAGCACCTGCTCGAGCTCTTTGCTCAACACATTCAGTTCGGCGGCGTTGGCGCAGCGGTCGATCTCCAGGTACATCAGCGACTCTTGCAGGATGCCTTCGCCCTGGGTGCCCTTGGGCAGGATTTCAAGCAGCTCGCCCTTGCTGCCACGGCACACGCTGAGCACGGTGGTTTGTAGGGTGTGGATGCTGTAGCCACGGCGGTTGAGCTCGGTACGTACCGAGTCCACCAGAAATGGCAGGTCATGGTGCAGCACTTCGACCGCGGTGTGGGTCGACTGCCAGCCATGACGTTCATAATCGGGGTTGTAGACCCGCACTTGCGGTTGGGTGTGGTCGAAGCGCTCAAGCAGGCGCCAGGCAGACAGGGTGCAACCGGCCAGGTCGGAAAGGCGACGCTGGGTCAGTTCGTCCAGGGAAATGATGCCGAAGAATTGCTCAGCGAACAGCGCCACTTGTGGCAGTGCCTGTTCACTGATGTGCTGCGCCAGTGCCGCTTGCAGTTGGTGCTGGAAGTCGGCCTTGCTGGCTGCGGTGAAGAACGCCATCTGTGGTACTCCGCTTGGGCTTGTTATTGATGGAAGCGTCGCGTGTTATCCCCTTGCGGGGAGACCGTCAGCTCTGTTCTGGTCGTGATGACAAGCACCATAAACCAATCAGAGTGACAGGTGGGTGAAGCTGGACAAGACAGTCAGGTCACATACAACTTCCACAAGATACACACCGCGCCGGGTGACGGTACGACGGGCAGGTCAGGCGCCTGGCACGGGGCACATCCGTTGCGCAGCTTAACGAGTGTAGGAAGCCGGCTGCTTGCGGTGCTGCGACATATTCGGTCATCGGTAAGCAGGTGTGGGGTTGCGACTTGGGCAACCGGCAATATTCAGGCCCGCCAGTATCAAAAATGACTGCTTTGGCCCGCCAGGTCATGCACTCGGTCTGACACACAATGCAGCATAAAATTCGCCGCAATGGCACAATCACCCGGCGCAAACGCCCTCCTCCACACAGGATTCCCCATGCTGCAACTGAAAACCGATGCCCTGATAGCGACGCCGTGCGACGACGAAGAAGACCGCATGGCCATGCTCTGCTGCCACGGCAAGAACGGCGAGATGTTCATGCTGAGCCGGTATCCGGATGAAGACGAGGTGGAACTGACCTGGGATTACGAGCCTTCGACCCTGGATGGGCTGAAAGTCACCTTGGGCGACACCCGCTTATTGATCGAACTGGCGGCCGGCGATGCGGATGCGCTGGGGGGCAAGGATCAGTTGCAGATCACCCACGCCACGGCCGCCTCCGACCTGGCCGAGGTCGAGGAAACCCTGCAGAACATCCTCAAAGGCACTGGCACCTACACGCGAATTTAAGCTGCACCCAGGATCAAATGTGGGAGGGGGCTTGCTCCCGATTGCGGCGGGCCAGTCATATAGAAGTGCCTGACACACTGTCATCGGGAGCAAGCCCCCTCCCACATTGACCGCACTCCACACAAATTTCCTACAAGTTTTGCCAAAAATACCCGTCACGCCGTTAGTCGCCGCACCCCACGATGCATTAAAGTAAGCGCCCCAGGCCGGTGTTTTTCCCTGACACCCGGGCTCATCTTTCCAGGAACCGTCATCGATGGAACATCGTGAAGCGCTGCTTGCGCTGCGAACCTTTCTTTCTACGCAGATTCTCGGCCAGGAAAAACTCATCGATCGCCTGCTGATCGCCCTGCTCGCCGACGGCCATATGCTGGTCGAGGGCGCGCCGGGCCTGGCCAAGACCAAGGCCATCAAAGAGCTGGCCGAAGGTATCGAAGCGCAGTTCCATCGTATCCAGTTCACCCCCGACCTGTTGCCCGCCGACATCACCGGCACCGAAATCTATCGCCCGGAAACCGGCAGCTTCGTCTTTCAACAGGGGCCGATCTTTCACAACCTGGTGCTGGCGGACGAAATCAACCGCGCACCGGCCAAGGTCCAGTCGGCGCTGCTCGAGGCCATGGCCGAGCGTCAGGTCAGCGTGGGCCGCAGCACCTACGAGCTGTCGCCGCTGTTTCTGGTGATGGCCACGCAAAACCCCATCGAGCAGGAAGGCACCTACCCCCTGCCGGAGGCCCAGCTCGACCG
The DNA here is from genome assembly GCF_003852295.1 of Pseudomonas sp. R11-23-07. Taxonomy (NCBI): domain Bacteria; kingdom Pseudomonadati; phylum Pseudomonadota; class Gammaproteobacteria; order Pseudomonadales; family Pseudomonadaceae; genus Pseudomonas; species Pseudomonas sp. R11-23-07. Next base: position 2,601,463 of record NZ_CP027761.1, on the reverse strand, counting down.
TTTCCTGATGCACGTCAAGATCGGTTTCCCGGATGCCGCCGTCGAACGGCGCATCCTGCAACAGGCGCGTGGTGAAGCGCTCAACGGCGAAACCAAGCCCGAGCGCCGCGTCAGCCAACAGGCGATCTTCGCCGCGCGCAAGGAAATTCTCGGCCTGTACATGGCCGATGCGGTGGAGGAATACCTGGTGCAGCTGGTCATGGCCACGCGCACCCCGGCCAAGTTCGACCCGGAAATGGCCGAGTGGATTGCCTACGGCGCCAGCCCGCGCGGCTCCATCGCCCTGGACCGTTGCGCGCGCGCCCATGCCTGGCTGGCCGGCCGCGACTTCGTCAGCCCCGAAGACATCCAGGCGGTGCTGTTCGACGTGTTGCGCCACCGCATCATTCTGTCGTTCGAGGCCGAAGCCGCAGGCGTTGATCAGGACCGCGTGGTGCAACGCATTCTTGACGTCGTTGCCGTCGCTTGAAGCCGATGAACGCGAGTGCGGGTATCCACGTCACGCTCAGTGAGCTGATCGAGATGCGCCATCGCGTGCGTGAAGTGCAGCTGTTTTCCACCCCCGGCCAGCGCAGCCCGCTGATCGGCCTGCACCACTCCAAGCTGCGCGGGCGCGGTGTGGATTTCGACCAGGTGCGCGTGTACCAGGCCGGGGACGACGTGCGCACCATCGACTGGCGCGTGACCGCACGCACCCAGGAGCCCCACACCAAGCTGTTCCACGAAGAGCGCGAGCGGCCGATTTTCATCATGGTCGAGCAAAGCTGCCGGCTGTTTTTCGGCTCGGGGCAGATGTTCAAGTCGGTGCTCGCCGCACAAGCCGCCAGCCTGATCGGCTGGGCCGCGCTGGGGCATAACGACCGCGTGGGCGGCCTGGTGTTCGGCGACAGCGAGCACTACGAAATCAAACCCCGGCGCAGCAAGCAAAGCCTGCTGCAACTGCTTAACCGCCTGGTGCGGGTCAACCAGAGCCTGAACACCGAAAGCCTGCCTGAAGCCGACGCGTTGGGCATGGCCCTGCGCCGTGGCCGCGAAGTGCTGCGCCCCGGCAGCCTGGGCATTGTGATCTGTGATGAACGGGCGCTGACTGAAGGCGCCGAGCAGCAACTGAGCCTGTTGTCGCGCCATTGCGACCTGTTGCTGCTGCCCATCTCCGACCCGCTGGACCATGCCCTGCCCGCCGCAGGACTGCTGCGTTTCGCGCAACGAGGCGCGCAACTGGAACTCGATACGCTCAATTTCGATTTGCGCCAGGCCTACAAGGCCCAGGCTGAAGCACGCATCGCCCGCTGGGAGTTGCTGGCGCAAAAGCTGCGCGTCTTGTTGATGCCGTTGAGCACCCAGAGTGAAATGGTCGAGCAGCTGCGCGAATACCTCAACCCGCAACGCCCGGTCAGAAAACAATGAGCAGCCTCGACCAACTGCAACCGCTGATCGCCCCGCCTGCCATCGGCTTCTGGCCGCCCGCGCCGGGCTGGTGGCTGTTGTTGCTGCTGCTCCCGATGCTGGGCTGGGGCCTGTGGTGGCTGCGCCGTTTCCTGCCCACGCGCCGCCCCGTGGCCCGCGCCGAACAACCGCTGGACCCGCTGCGCATTGCCGCCCTGGCCGAGCTGGCGCTGATGCCCAAACCCTATGACGGCGCGCCCGCCGGGGCCTGGCTGCAGCAACTCAATGGCTTGCTCAAGCGCCTGTGCCGCAACGACTACCCCTACAGCCAAAGCCACACCCTCAACGGCCGCAAATGGCTGGCGTTCCTCGATAACCGCTGCCCCGCCGCCGGCCTCACGCGCTGGATGGTGCTGGTCGAAGGCGCCTACAAGCCTGAATGCAAACTCGACGACAAGGCCATCGCTGGCCTGACCCAAGCCGTCGACACCTGGATTCGCAAACATGTTTGAGTTCGCCTGGCCGTGGATCTTCGTCCTGTTGCCGTTGCCGTGGTTGATGCGCCTGGTCCTGCCGGCGGCCGACAGTGGCGAACCCGCGTTGAAAGTCAGCTACCTCAACGACCTCGAAAGCCTGGCCCGGCGTCGCGCCCGGGTGAACCTGCCGGGCTGGCGCCAGCAGGCACCGTTCGTGGTGCTGTGGCTGTTGCTGTTGACCGCCGCCGCCCGCCCGGAATGGCTCGGCGAGCCGCTGCCGATTGCCGCCAGTGGCCGCGATTTGCTGGTGGCGGTGGATGTCTCCGGCTCCATGGATTTTCCCGACATGCACTGGCAGGACGAAGACGTCAGCCGCCTGGCGCTGGTCCAGCACTTGCTCGGGGATTTTCTCGAGGGCCGTGAAGGCGACCGTGTGGGCCTGATCCTGTTCGGCAGCCAGGCCTACCTGCAAGCACCGCTGACCTTCGACCGGCGCACCGTGCGCACTTGGCTGGATGAGGCGCGCATCGGCATCGCCGGCAAGAACACCGCCATCGGCGACGCCATCGGCCTGGCCCTGAAACGCCTGCGCCAGCGCCCGGCGCAAAGCCGCGTGCTGATCCTGGTGACCGACGGCGCCAACAACGCCGGGCAAATCGACCCGCTCACCGCCGCGCGCCTGGCCGCTGAAGAAGGCGTGAAAATCTACCCGATCGGCATCGGCGCCGACCCTGAGCAAACCGGCTCCCTGGGCATTCTCGGCGTGAACCCGAGCCTGGACCTCGACGAGCCGGCGCTGAAGGCCCTCGCCGAGGCGACGGGCGGCCAGTATTTCCGCGCCCGTGATGGCAACGAGCTGGAACAGATCAAGACCACCCTCGACACCCTCGAGCCCGTCGAACAGCAGCCCACCCAGGCCCGCCCGGCCCACGCGTTGTACAGCGGCCCGCTGGCCCTGGCGCTGCTCCTCAGCCTGTTGCTGGTGGTGCACGAACGCTGGCCGAACAACGCCTTGCAGCGGCTGTACACCAAACTCTCGAGTAAGGGCATGTTCCTGCCACAGAGCCCGGAATGGCGCCAGCGCCTCAAGCGCCTGCGCTTGCGGAGGCGTCGATGATCGCTTTGTGGCCGCACTGGCTGCGCCCGTGGTGGCTGTTGCTGCTGCCGCTGCTCGGCTGGTTGCTGTGGCAACTGTGGCACCGGCAAAAACGCGCCGGGCGCTGGCAGCTCATCCTGCCCCAGGCCTTCCATGCCACGCTGCTCAGTGGCGGCAACGGCCGCGAAAGCAAATCGCCTTGGGTGGTACTGGGCATCGCCTGGCTGCTGGCGTTGCTGGCGCTGCTGGGGCCCAGTTGGCAACGGGTTGAACAACTCAGCCAGAAGCCTTCCGACCCGCTGGTGGTGCTGCTGGAACTCACCCCGCAGATGCTCGCCACCGACAGCCCGCCCAACCGTCTCGAACAGGCGCGGCGCAAGCTTTATGACTTGCTGCAGGCACGCACCGATGCGCAAACCGCCATCGTCGTGTATGCCGGCAGCGCCCACACCCTGGTGCCACTGTCGGATGACCTGGCCACCAGCCGTAACCTGCTTGAAGCGCTGCGCCCCTCGATCATGCCCGAGCCCGGCCACCGCGCCGACCTGGCCGTGGAAAAAGCCCTGGCCCTGCTCAAGCACGGCGGCCTCGGCCAGGGGCGCCTGCTGCTGATCGGCTCGTCGCTGTCCAAACAGGAGCGCCAAGGTATCCGGCTGCTGTTGCAAGGCAGCCAGGCGCCGAGCTTGTCGATCCTCGGCATCGGCAGCCGTGAAGGCACGCCAGTCACCCAGGAAAGCGGCGAATTCCTCAAGGACGAACAGGGCGCGATCCTGATCCCACGCCTCGACAGCCCGACCCTCAAGGCGTTCGCCAGCGAAATGGGCGGCCGCTACCGGGCCGCGCGCCTGGACGACAAAGACCTGCGCCAACTCGGCGTACTCGACCCGCCCCAGGCCTTGCGCGACGACGGTCAACTGCTGCGCCTGGACACCTGGGCCGACCAGGGTTACTGGCTGCTCCTGCCGCTGCTGCTATTGGCCGCCTGCGCCGGGCGTCGCGGCTGGCTGTTCTGCCTGCCGCTGCTGTTGATGGCCGCACCGCAGCCCAGCTATGCCTTCGAATTCCAGGACCTGTGGCTGCGCCCCGACCAGCAAGGCCAGTACCTGCTGAAGAAAAAACGCCCGGCCGAGGCCGCCGAACGCTTCCAGGACCCGCAATGGCAAGGCGTGGCCCTGTACGAAGCCGGTAACTATGCCGAAGCCATCAAGCGTTTTGCCCAGGGTGACAACGCCTACGCCCACTACAATCGCGGCAATGCCCTGGCCCGATCGGGTGAGCTGGAAGCCGCGATCGATGCCTACGAACAGGCGCTGGAAGCCCAACCCGATCTGCAGCCGGCCCTGAAGAACAAGGCGCTGGTGGAAAACCTGCTACGCGAACAAGCCCAGCCTGAGCCCGACGAACCCGAAAAAAACCAGGATGACGAAACCACCCAACCCGGCCAAACTGCGCAACCGGGCGCCGACGGGCAAAATGCCCAGGGTGGCGAACAATCCACCCAGGGTCAGGGCCAAGCCGCCAACGGCGCCACCGACACCGCTGGCGCGCCGCCAACCGACGGTAACGACGTGCCAGGCAGCGAGCTGGGCGACGAGCAAACCACCACGCCGCCGCTACGCCCCGCCGATGCCAGCCTTGAAGGCGAACACCGCCAGGCGTTGGAGCAATGGCTGCAACAGATCCCGGACAACCCCGGTGAACTGCTGCGACGCAAATTCTGGTACGAACAGCAACAACATCAGGACAAGACTCGATGAGCCGCCGCACCACCCTTCTGCTCTTGCTCGCTTTGTCGGCAGGCCACGCCCAGGCGGCGAACCTGGTCGCCAGCGTCGACCGCAGCCGCCTCAACTCAGGGGAAACGGTAGAGCTGACGGTGGAATCCAGCGACGTGACCCAGTTCGGCAAGCCCGACCTGTCGCCCCTGGATGCGCAGTTCGAAGTCAGCGGCACGCGCCAGATCAACCAGCTCACCACCCTGGGCGGCGATAACCACGCGACCACGCGCTGGATCATCACCCTGCTGCCCCGGGAAAACGGCACCGTAGTGATCCCGCCCCTGCAAGTGGGCGACCTCAAGACCCAGCCGATCACCCTGCAAGTGCTGGAAACCGCCAGCCAGAACACCAGCGCCGAACTGGCACCGGTGTTCGTCGAAGCCAACCTCGACCAGACCAGCGTTTACGTGCAGGCCCAAGCCCTGTTGACCGTACGCGTGTATCACTCGGTGTCGCTGTATGACGACAGCAGCCTCACGCCCCTGCAAATCCCCGACGCTCGGGTCGAGCAATTGGGCGAGTCGCGCACCTATGAAAAAGTCATCAACAGCATTCGCCATGGCGTGATCGAAACCCGCTACGCGATCTATCCGCAGCACAGCGGGGCCTTGGCGATTGGGGCGCAGACCTTCAGCGCGACCCTGGTGGAATCGCGCCCTCCCCAGGAGAACACGCTGCAGGGCACCAAGCCGGGCAAGCTGATCCACGCAAGCTCGGCGCCGCTTGCGCTGACGGTCAAGCCCAAGCCCGAGTTCTACCCCGCCGACACGCCCTGGTTGCCGGCGCGCAGCCTGAGCCTGGACGAAGCCTGGAACCCGGCGCCTGAGCATGTGCAGGTCGGTGACTCGCTGACGCGCAGCCTCACAGTCAAGGTCGAGGGCCTGTCCAGCGCGCAACTGCCGGCGCTGCCCAGTACCGACGTCAACGGCCTGCGCCGCTACCCGGACCAACCGGTACTGGGCAACCAGACCAGCGACCGTGGCCTGATCGGCAGCCGCGAAGACCGCGAAGCACTGGTGCCCACCCGTGCCGGTGCGCTGGAACTGCCCGCCGTGGAAGTGGTGTGGTGGAACACCCACGAAGACCACCTGGAACGCACCAGCCTGCCGGCCCGCACCCTGCAAGTGGCGGTCAACCCGAGCCTGGTGGTGGACACCCCCGCCATGCCGACCGTCATCACCGCGCCGGATGACGAACGCCTGTGGCTGTGGCAGCTCAGCACCTTGCTGCTGGCCTGCACTACTCTGCTGGGCTTCGGCCTATGGTGGCGCGCCCGCCGCCAACCCGCCGTGCAACGCGCCGCGCAAACCGGCCCCAGCCCGCGCACCCTGCTCGACGACCTCAAGCGCGCCACCCAGGCCAACGACCCCCACGCCACCCGCCAGGCCCTGGATGCCTGGGCCCGCCAACAACCGGAAACCCTCGCCGACATGGCCGCACGCTTCGTGCCGCTGTCGGATGCGTTGGACGGGTTGAACGGCGCGTTGTACAGCGAGAGTGGCCAGTATTGGCTGGGTGAAGACCTGTGGCGTGCAATCAAAGCCATCCCCGTGGCCGAGCGCCAACAAGACCCGGCCACCGATACCACCAGCTTGCCGCCGCTTTACCCCAAATAGCCCCTGACACGAGGCAAGCCCCCACCTAAGATCGTTCCCACGCTCCCGCGTGGGAATGCAGCCCGTGACGCTCTGCGTCACGGCTGCTTAGCGGGACGCGGAGCGTCCCAGGAGGCATTACCACGCAGAGCGTGGGAACGATCAATAGCGGTGTGTCAGTCAACATACTTGTCACTGATCCATTGCCATCGGGGGCAAGCCCCCTCCCACAGTTGACCTGCGCCGCCTGCTGGACATGCATTGTTAAAGGCCAGCAATCCATATCGCTTTAATTTGCAGGACGTTTCCTAGACAATCCTTCGGCCTTGCGCCTGCTCAATCCACTGGCTAGCCTTCGCTTCGTCGCTGCATATCAGCGACCGGGTGTGAGATCCCGTGTATTAGCAGGCGCCATGCGCTACAACCGTCTATGGCGGCTATGTGCGGGCAGACTTTGGTCTGGCCGGGTCCTGCTTTCCGGTATCTCACCCCGCACATAGCTGCCACCTTTTGACGTGTGAGATCGGCAAAAGAGTGGCTCCCAACCCAAGCAGGAGCTTCACGCATGAACAAACTCGTCCCCGATCCCCCCTTTCCGATTTTTGTCGCCCACGAAGACCTGAGCTTCGAAGACGCCATCGTCAGCATTGCCTCGCTATTACGCTGCGCCGCCACCACCGCAATACAGACTGCTGAAGACCTCAACGGCGCCCAACGCGACATGGCCTGCTCCACCGCCCACCTGATCGACATGGCCCGCACCCTGGCGGACCGAGCCTTGGAGTGCCTACAACCCCAGGCATAACGCACAACCCCTGTGGGAGGGGGCTTGCCCTAATGCCAGTCAGTTAAGGCGACACCGAACCTGTGGCGAGGGAGCTTGCTCCCGCTGGACTGCGCAGCAGTCCCATTGTTTGGGGCCGCTTCGCGCCCCAGCGGGAGCAAGCTCCCTCGCCACAAGTTAGTTCGCGCTCCTGCTACTTCTTAACTGACTGGCATTAGGGCAAGCCCCCTCCCACATTTGACCTGCGCCGCCCGGAGCAGCGTGTTCATATAACAGGTAAACTCCCTTCCTTTTCATCTTCTCCACGGAGTTCGCCTTGCGTCTGTTTCACACCTCCGACTGGCACCTTGGGCAAAACCTGCACGGCCAGGAACGCGACTTCGAACATGCCTGTTTCCTCGAATGGCTGCTGGGCCAACTAAAGGCCCATCGCCCGGATGCGCTGTTGATCGCCGGCGATATCTTCGACACGGTCAACCCGCCGCTCAAGGCCCAGGAGCGCCTGTATGACTTCATCATCGGCGCCCACGAACAAAACCCCACGCTGACGATTGTGATGATCGCCGGCAACCACGACTCCGGTTCGCGCATCGAGCTGCCCGCCCCGCTGATGCGCCGTCTGCGTACCCATGCGTTGGGCCGAGTGCTGTGGCTGGATGACGGCCAATTGGATGCCGAACGCCTGCTGATCCCATTGCCGGACGCCAAAGGCAAGATCGTCGCCTGGTGCCTGGCGCTGCCCTTTCTGCGCCCGGCGGAAGTCACGGGGGCGCAGTTGGGCGATGATTACCTGCGCGGCATCGGCCAAGTGCATGAATGGCTGATCGCGGCCGCCAACGCCAAACGCAAGAAAGGCCAGGCGCTGGTTGCCATCAGCCATGCGCACATGGCCGGGGGTTCGGTGTCGGAAGACTCCGAGCGCAGCCTGATCATCGGCAATGCCGAGGCGCTGCCGGCCAGCCTGTTCGATAAGAGTGTCGGCTATGTTGCCCTCGGCCATCTGCACAAACCGCAAAAAGTGAATGGCGAAGAGCGCATTCGCTACAGCGGCTCGCCGATTCCGCTGTCGTTTTCCGAAATCAGCTACAAGCACCAGGTGCTCGACGTGACGTTCCAGGGCGAACGACTGGTCGGCGTCGAACCGCTGCTGATTCCGCGCTCGGTCAACCTGCAACGCCTGGAAGCCGCGCCTCTGGCCGATATTCTCAAGGTCCTGGCCGAGCTGCCCGACATCGACCTGCTCGCCGAAACCCAGCGCCATCCCTGGCTGGAAGTGCGCGTGCGTCTCGACGAACCGCAACCGGACCTGCGCCAGCAGATCGAAACCGCCCTGCAAGGCAAGGCCGTGCGCCTGGTGCGCATCGCCGCCGAATACGCCGGCAACGGCCCGCGCGCCGACGGCGACGAAGAGCGCCTGGTCGAACTCGACCAGCTCACGCCCCAGGAGCTGTTCAGCCGCGCCTGGCAGGACAGCTACGGCAGTGAAGTGGATGAACAGACCTTGAAGGACTTCGCCGTGCTGCTCCAGGAAGTGCAACAGGAGGACGAACAGCCATGAAGATCCTCGCCATCCGCCTGAAAAACCTCGCGTCCCTGGCCGGGCCGTTCGAAATCGACTTCACGGCCGAGCCGCTGGCCAGTGCCGGTTTGTTTGCCATCACCGGGCCGACCGGCGCCGGGAAAAGCACCCTGCTCGATGCACTGTGCCTGGCGCTGTTTGGCGCGGTGCCGCGCTTGGGCGATACCGGCCAGGCGAAGATGCCGGATGCCGACAGCGATATTTCCATCGGCGACCCGCGCACCCTGCTCAGGCGGGGTACCGGCGGGGGCTACGCCGAGGTGGATTTCGTCGGCGTCAGCGGCCGGCGCTACCGGGCGCGCTGGGAAGCCAACCGCGCCCGCGACAAGGCCAGCGGCAAGCTGCAGAGCAGCCGCCAGAGCCTGATCGACCTGGACAGCGAGCAACTGCTGGCCAGCCAGAAAACCGAATACAAGACCCAGCTGGAACTGGCCCTGGGCCTGAACTTCGAACAGTTCACCCGTGCGGTGCTGCTGGCGCAGAGCGAGTTCAGCGCCTTTCTCAAGGCCAACGACAACGAGCGCAGCGAACTGCTGGAAAAGCTCACCGACACCGCGCTCTACACCCAGCTGGGCCGCCGCGCCTTCGACAAGGCCAAGGACGCCAGGGACGCCCACAAGCAGTTGCAGGACCAGGCCACCGGCGTGGTGCCCCTGGCCGCCGAAGCCCGCGCCGAGCTGGATCAACAACTGAGCCAGGCGCAGCAACAACTCAAGACCCACCAGGCCCAGCTCAAGCAATTGGAGTTGCAGCACACCTGGCTCAAGGAACTGCGCGAATGGCAGGAGCGCCAGCAAAGCGCTGCCGAGCAGTTGCAGCACGCCCAGCAACAGTGGGACAGCCAGGGCCAGCAGCGCCAGGACCTGACGCGCCTGGACCAGCTCGCCCCACAGCGCCATCACTTCCTGCGCCGCGCAGAACTCGACGCCTTGCTGGCACCGCTCGCCACGCAGATTCAGCAGCACCTTGCGCAACAAGCCGTGCTGCACAGCCGCGAGGAACAGGCGCAACAGCAGCAGGCCAGCGCCCAGTCGGCACTCGGGCAAGCCCAGCAGAACCAGGCGCAGGCCGCGCCGTTGTTGCGCCAGGCTTTCGAACAACAGACCACCCTCGCCCACTTGACCAAGGAGCTGGCCAAGCGCACCGAGGACCAGCAGCAGCACGCCACCGCCTGCAGCGAAGGTCAGATTTTGCTCAACAGCCTGAAAGAAAAGCAGGCCCAGGTCGGCGAGCGTCTGCAACGCCTCTCCGCTGAACTTGAGCGCAGCGCCGCCCTCGCGCCCCTGAGCGACGCCTGGACCGCCTACCGCGACCGCCTGCAACAGCTGATGCTGATCGGCAATCGCCTGAATCAGGGCGAGACCGAACTGCCGCAACTCGAACAGCGCGTCACCGCCGCCGTGGCGCAATTCACCCAGCAGCGCGAAGCCCTGGACCTGCTGTACCAGGAGGCCGGCGCCGAGCCGCACGCAGTGGCCGAACAACTGCAATTGCTCGCCAGCCTCTTGCAGGACAATCGCAAGCAACAACGTGCCTTCGAAGACCTGGCACGTTTGTGGGACAGCCAGCAGCAGCTCGACACTCAGGCCAGCAGCCTAGCGCAAAAACTCGCCGAAGCGGCGCAGCAGCGCGAGCAACTGAACCAGACCGGCCTGCAGACCAAAGCCGAATTGACGGTGGCCGAGCAAACCCTGACGGTGACCAAGCAACTGCTGGAGCGCCAGCGCCTGGCCCGCAGTGCCAGCGTTGAGGAACTGCGCGAGCAGTTGCAGGACGACCAGCCCTGCCCCGTCTGCGGCAGCCACGAACATCCGTATCACCAGCCCGAAGCGTTGTTGCAGAGCTTGGGCCGCCACGATGAAAACGAAGAGGCCACGGCGCAGAAAGCCGTCGACAGCCTCAAGGAAAAGCTCACCGAGCTGCGTGGCGAAGTGGGTGGCCTGATCGCCCAGCAAAAGGAATTCCTGGCGCAGCAGGAACAGCTTGCGCTGCAGCAGCAAGCGTTGGCGCCAAGCCTGCAAGCGCATCCGCTGTGCGCTGCGCTGTTCAACCAGGACGCCGCCAAGCGCAGCAGCTGGTTGGCCCAGCAACTGGCGCAACTGACGCAAAGCATCGCCCAGGACGAACAGCGCCAAAGCGCCCTGCTCAACCTGCAACAGAATGCCGGGCGTTTGCAGCAGCAGTTGCAAGCCGCCCAGGACGCCAGCCAGCAGGCCCGCCAACTGTTGCTCGACCAGCAGCGCGCCCTGGCCAACGACCGCGAACGCCTCGATGCAGAACTTGCAAGCTTCGCCAGCCTGTTGCCCAGCGCGACGCTGGAAGGCTTGCGCAGTGAACCGGCGGCGACCTTCCTGCAGCTTGATCAGCAGGTCAGCCAGCGCCTGGAACACCTGGGCCATCAGCGTGATGAGCTGGCTGAACAACAGGAGCGTCAGCAGGCCATCGAGAAGCAACAGACCCACCAGCAGCATCGCCAGCAGCAATTGGAGGCGCTGAATCTGCAGGTCGCCGAGCTGGCCACCCAGCACCGCGACGCCCAGGAAACGCTCAGCGCCTTGCTGGGCGAGCACGCCAGCGCCGAACAGTGGCAACAGCAACTGGATCAGGCCGTCGCCCAGTCGCGCCAAAGCGAAGCCGATGCCAGCCAGGAGTTGCACGCCGTTCACTCCGCCCTGGTGCAATTGGTCGCCGACCTCAAGGCCGTACAGGAGCGCCAGCAAGCGCTCGAGAGCGAACGACAGGCCCTGGACACGCGCATCAGCGCATGGCGCGCCGCGCACCCCGAGCTGGACGACGACGGCCTGGCGCGTCTGCTGGCATTGGACGACGCCCAGGTCACCGACCTGCGCCAGCAGTTGCACACCTGCGAAAAAGCCGTCGAACAAGCCAGCGTACTGCTGCAAGAGCGCGAACAACGCCTCGCCGAGCACCAGGCCTTGCACAATGGCAACCTGGACGCCGAACAGCTGGACAGCAGCCTCGCCGCGCTCAACCAGCAATTGGCCGAGGGCGAGAAACACTGCGCCGAACTGCGCGCGCGCCAGTCCGAGGACCAGCGCCGCCAGGATGCCAACCACGCCCTGGCCGAACAGATCACCAAGGCCTATGACGAATGGCAGCGCTGGGCACGCCTGAACGCGCTGATCGGCTCGGCCACCGGCGACACTTTCCGCAAGATCGCCCAGGCCTACAACCTCGACCTGCTGGTGCATCACGCCAACGTGCAGCTGCGCCAACTGGTGCGCCGCTACCGCCTCAAGCGTGGCGGCAGCATGTTGGGCCTGCTGGTGATGGACACGGAAATGGGTGATGAACTGCGCTCGGTGCACTCGTTGTCCGGCGGTGAAACCTTCCTGGTGTCGCTGGCGCTCGCCCTGGGCCTGGCGTCGATGGCCTCCAGCACCTTGAAAATCGAGTCACTGTTTATCGACGAGGGCTTCGGCAGCCTCGACCCCGAATCCTTGCAATTGGCCATGGACGCCCTCGATGGCTTGCAGGCCCAGGGCCGCAAGGTCGCGGTGATTTCCCATGTACAGGAAATGCATGAGCGCATCCCGGTGCAGATCCAGGTCAAGCGCCAGGGCAATGGCTTGAGCACCCTGGAGGTCAAGTGAGCCAGGCGCTGTTGTATTCATTCCGGCGCTGCCCCTATGCAATGCGCGCACGCCTGGCGCTGCGCTACTCGGGGGTGGCGGTGCAGATTATCGAGGTGAGCCTCAAGGCCAAGCCGGCCGAGATGCTGGCACTGTCACCCAAGGGCACGGTTCCGGTGCTGAGCGTGGAAGGTCGGGTGATCGAGGAAAGCCTGGAGATCATGCAATGGGCATTGGCCCGGTACGATCCGGATGATTGGTTGTTGCAGGAGAATCCAGCGGTGTTGGAGTTGATCGCCGAGAACGATTCAGCATTCAAACATCATTTGAATCGATACAAGTACGCCGAACGCTATCCGCAGCAGCCGATGGAACATTATCGGGCCGAGGGCGAGGTGTTCTTGCAGAAGTTGGAGGATTTGCTGGCGGATCGTGAGTACTTGCTCGCCGCGCACATGAGCCTGGCGGACGCGGCCATCGTGCCGTTTGTGCGGCAGTTCGCCCATGTGGATCGCGAGTGGTTTGCGGGGGCGCCGTATCCACGGCTACAGGCGTGGATACAGCGGATTCTGGAGTCACCGCTGTTTATCGCGGTGATGGCAAAGCCCTGAAACCAACATCAATCAACCTGTGGGAGGGGGCTTGCCCCCTCCCACAGGTTGATTGATGTTAGCCCTGGGTCTTGTGATCCAGCGCCGCATAAAAGTTGGCGCTCTGTTGCAGGTATTTCTGGGTGTAGGCGCTGGTGCTGGATTTTTTCCCGGCGACGTCCACGCTGGCGTTGGCAGGCAAGGCCACGGTGGCGGAAACAGCGGAAGCGGCGATGATGGAGAAGAGGTTCAGATTCATGTCGGTAACCCTTGTGTGCGTTTGGTTGAGTGGCCTGGGAAGGCCTTGGAACCAAACTTACGCCCGGGGGTTGAACCTTAGAAATGCTTTGAAACAGTAGCCGTCATCAATGGAATTAATACTTAGGGTCAGGCCCCGCGTTGCGGGGCCTGTGGCTTATTGACGCACCAGGAACTTGAGGTCGCTGGGGGCATCGATCGGCAATTTCTGCACGGTTTTACCCAGCAGGCCGGTGTTGGGGTCACGTTCGAGCACCACGATTTCGTTGCTCTTCTGGTTGGCGATCAGCAGGAACTTGCCGCTCGGGTCGAGGCTGAACTCGCGCGGGTGGTCGCCTTCCACGCTGCGGCGCTGCAGCTCTTTGAGGTGGGCGGTGGCAGGGTCTACGCCAAACACGATGATCTGGTTGGCGGTGCCGCGATTGCTCACATACAGGAACTTGCCGTCTCTGGACGCATGCACGGCGGCGCCGGCCTTGTCGGACACCGGTTGCCCGGCGGCGTAGTCGACCAACTGGGTCTGGGTGAGCTTGCCGTCGGCATAATCGAACACCGCGACCTGCGCGCTCATCTCGGTGGTCAGCCAGGCGTGCTTGCCATCGGCGCTGAACAGCAGGTGACGTGGGCCGCTGCCCGGTGGCAATTGCACCGATGCCTGGTTGGCCGGGGTCAGCGGCAATTCGTGATTGGCCTTGGGGTCGTAATGGTAGGCAAATACCTTGTCCGCCCCCAGGTCCTGCACAAACACGTACTTGCCATCCGGCGAAGACACCACTGAGTGCACGTGGTTGGAGGCCTGGCGCTCGGGGTTGACGCGACTGGCCGGGTGCCCGCTCAACTGCACCGGCGCCGACAGTTTGCCGGTAGCGTCCACCGGCAGGATTGCCAGGCTGCCGCCCGGGTCTTCCACCACCGAATAATTGGCGACGAACAGGTAACGCCCATCCGCAGCGATGCTCGAATGGGTCGGCTCGTTACCCAGGCTCTGCACCTGATTGATCAGGGTGAGCTGATGATTCTTCGGGTCGATGCTGTAGCTGCTGACGCGACCGACCGGGTCTTGCTGGCCGGGACCGTTTTCATTGACCACAAACAGGTGCTTCTGGTCTTTGGAGACCGTCAGCCACGAAGGGTTGTCAGCCTTCGCTGCCAGTACCGGCTTGCCCTGGAGCTGGCCAGTGCGACTGTCGAATTGCAGGCGATAAATACCGTCGCTGGCGCCAGCGGTGTAGCTGCCCACCAACAACTCATAGGTGTCAGCCGGTGCAGCCTGCACCGACATCGCCCCCACACTGCCGGCCATCAGCAGCGGCCAGAATTTACGCATCATCATGCTCGTCTTCCTCGTCGTTATTGTTGCCGGTGAAGGCGGCCATGCACACCAGGCGGTGCTCGCCCGAATCACCGGTGAGGGTCCAGCTTTGCAGGGCGTCGTCAAAGGTCGCGGCCTGTACTTGCGCGAGGCTGAACGTCCAGCGTTTCTCGGCCCGGCCGTCCATGCTCTTGATCAGTAACTGTTGATCCTCGAGCCTGAAATCAAAGGCATGCAGCCCATCGATTTCGAGCATGTCGCTGGTTTGAAGTTCAGTAAGCAGGGCGTCGGCAGTCATCGGGATCATTCATCGCTGGAAAAAACGCTGATGATAGGCCAATCCCCTGCGTCTTTCCCATTTCCCATGGCCAAGCGGTAGTCGGTTACCGCATCCCGCCCGTGGCGGCCATTACTTTACGAGGGCATAGCTAACCCACGTAAAGGATGACTCCCCGTGCCAACCACCCCGACACCCCCGGCTGAAAACATTCTGCAAAAAGCAGTGGAGACGCAGTTTCGCACGCGCCCATCCCTGCGCTCAGTCGTGACTCAGATGCTGACCTACACCTTGAAGGAACGCTTCCCGCACCTGCCCAAGCCCCTCTCCGATCTTTGCCTGGCGCTGCCCCGTGATGGCGGCGGCCGGGGCCTGCATCCGCTGCTGGAGGTGGCCCTCAAGCATATTGCCGATGGCAGCTTCCCCGACCTGTCCGTGCGCGACAACCTGGATGGTTACCTGAGTGACGCCACCGGCACCCGCCTCGTCCCGCCGACCGGTGAGCCTTCCAGCTATGACGTGCGCGCCGTCGAAGCGGTGATACGCGAACTGCCCTTGATTCTGTTTGTGGGGTATCAGGATGCACTGACCGAATACTGGGACCAGGACAGCGAGGCCGGCGGCAGTCGCTGGCGATGGCTGGCCAGTTTGCTGCAAGGCGTGCTGAGGACCTCGGCGATTCGTCAGTCCGGCGAGGATGCCCAACAACTGCACATACTCAGCACGTTGGCCAACTACCCTACTCGTGAAGCCAGGGCGCGCCTGCCATGGCCCGACAATTCGATCCATGCCTACACCCTGGAAACGCACCTGGTGCGGGAAGCCACCACCTTGACCGTGCAGTCCAGCGATCTGCTCGTGGTCGGTGGCCAGCGCGTATGGTTGTGTGCCGTGTCCGGCCAGGTCGAGTCCTACGCCAGCCTCGACGCCTTCGGCCAGGCATGGGGCGAGCGCCTGTCACGGCAGTTCAGCGCCGACAAGATCACCTGGCACCGCTACGAGCCGGACGGCGATATATTCGAGGTTCAAGCGGCGCTGGTGCTCAACCGGCAACTGGAGGATCTCGCCGCGATACAACTGCCTCGCGCCAGCTCCATAGACGCCGCGCAACAGCTGTTCGAGTCGACCACCAACCCGGCCTCGTGGTTTGTCCGCGCGCCGCTCACGCCGATCGATAGCTTGTCGCCGATCCAGGCCGCCCTCCCCGACTGGCTGCGCGGCGCCTCACCCGCCGACCGCTTCAGCTATCGCCAATGCCTGATCGAACAGGCCAACCTCAGGCGCCTGACGCAGGGCGCGGGCTACCTGGATGGGCTGGAGGATATCCGCACCTATGCCGCCAGCCACTTGAATCACCAATTGTGCCTGGAGCGCAACGCCGTGATGCTGGGCACGCGCAGTTGCACGGACCTTGAACACGCGCTGTACAAGGCCGAAGACCTGGAGCTGACCTTCGATGTGCCCGTCGGCACGTTGCAAAGTGGCTACATCCAGCAAGTGTCCATGAGCCTGGTCGACCTGGCCCTGAAGAATCTGTCGGGAAGACCCAGCGGCCGCATGACATTACGCCATACCGGTGGCCGCGAGCTTGAAGCCTGGCTGACCCCGGCGTACCTGCTGCAACTGATCCAACGGGTGGATATCGGCCGCAACTACCCCGTCTATATTCAACAGGCATTGCTCAGCGGCACCGAAGAGGCCGAACGGCGCGAACGCCTGTTCTGCGGGCAACGCCCTGTCGAGCTGAAAACCCAGGCGCTGGAACACCTGATAAAGGCTGAGGCGGGGCTTACGCGACGTGGCTTTCGTTGCGTCCAGGCAGTCGTCGGCACCGAGCGTGCGGAGCGCTGGGTCGACAACGATGAAATCGTCATGCGCGCGCTGGCCTTTCAACGCAAGCCTGGGGCCAAGGCTGATGTGGTGCAGAACATGTTCATTATCGAACCGCGCAATGCGCAGTCCGGTCCGCACCTGCTCTACCGGCCGGCCTATGGCGAATCTTTGCTGGAGTTTGCCGGCCGCGACGCGTTGCTGGCGGCCATCGCCCAGCCCGGCGCCCTGCAGGACAGCGTACTGGCCTGGCTCGCGGACGACGCCAGGGCCATTTACAGCAATGGGGGGTTTAATCAGCCGCACTATGTGCGTATCGGCGGTATAGGCTCGGAATTCGATCCATTGCCTGAGGTGCCGAAACCGGCGACGCTGGCACCGGCCAATGATGAAAGTAACGACCCGATCCTGCAGGCGCTGAACAGCGGCCAACTGATGCAATACCTGTTCGTCTGCGAAGCCCGTCAACTTCTGGACCAGGCCGACCGCGAGTCAACCTCCAATGCTGAAAGCCGCTGGGCGCTGATCCTGGAAGGTGTGCAACTGGGCTTCAACACCTTGTTGATGCTGGTGCGCGGCCCCCTGGCGGTCGTCGGATGGCTCATGCAACTGGCGATGGGCCTCAGGCAGGACCTGCCGGCGCTGGAAAGTGCAGACCCGATTGCCAGGGAGTTGGCGTGGGTCGACCTGCTGCTCAACATCGGCATGGTCTTGCTGCACCATGGGCTGGAGACCGAAGCGCCAGGCAGCCCCGTTATCGAATCCCCGCCAGGCCCGCCGTTGAGGCGTGCACAGGCCAGCCCTGCGGTGATCGAACGCGGCGTGGTTGGCCTGCCCTCCGAGCCACCCGGTGGAGGCCGAACCCTGCTGGACTTTGACCGCTCCCTGGCCGGCGACAGCGCCTCGGCGCGCCTGCTGGAAAAACTCCTCGAGGTCAACGTGCCCTGGCCCGAGCCGCTGCCGGTCGCCGTTGCGCTGGGCAACCTCAAAGGTCTGTTCAAGGTCGACAACCTCTGGCACGCCTCGGTGGGCGGCCTGTTCTTTCGGGTCAGGGTCGTTCCAGGCGTTGGCGAGGTATTCATCATTCATCCCGACAAACCCGACCACCCTGGCGTCAAGCTCAGAACCGACGGCAATGGGCATTGGAGCCTGGATCGCGGACTGAAACTGAGCGGTGGAGGCCCCAAGCGCCTTGCGACCTTGCGCGTGGAAAACCGCCGCAAAACCGAGCAGCTACAAGTGCGGATGCAAGCGCTTGGCATCGAGCTCACGCCATCGATGACCGAACTTCGCGCCTCGCTGGTTCGAATGCGCACCGCCCACGCCGACCTGACCAAACAGGCCGCGACGTTAAAGCTGGTCTGGAAGCTTCTGGACAGTGCAACCGGCCCGCAAAAATCAACCCTTGAAACCCGTCATCAGCGCGAAATGCAAAGCTATGCAACGCTGCGTGCCCACTATGAAACGCTGCTGGAAACGCTGCAGGAACGACACGCGCAGTTGCTGCCGGCACGCCATGAACTGGTCAAGGTGGGCCAGGACCTGGAAAGGTACGGCGGCGCCGGCAGTCACGTTCAGGACCGGGCAAAAACCCTGAGAACGCTCTGGGACGAACAACTGGCAATCCATACCTACCTGGGTTTTTGGTCAGACACGCTTCAATTCAGCGACAGTGGCGAGCCGATGCGTCATGTGTCTGAACGCATGATGCTGGAAAAACTGCTCGGCAACGCTGCGCCCTATGATGAACACACGGCCAAATCCATCGCGTTGGCCGATATCCAGCAACGCATGGCCGTAGGCACCCGCGGCATGGAGACCACACTGGAGCTGTTGGAACAGGACTCAGTGGCGGGTCGTGCGATACGTGAAGAGTTGCTGGCAATGATCGCGCACCCACAGCACTTTTTCCCCGAGAGCCTGAAAATCAACGCGCTGATCCCGTTGTCGTGGGTGGCCATTGAGCTGTCGGCCACTGAAAGGTCGCCGCAGGAAGCGCTGTACAGGCAGCATGCCGACCATTCCAGCCTGAGCCAGGCGCTGCTGTCTCACATCGAAGTGCGCAGCAGCAGCGGCTTCCCCCTTGATGAGCAGCACCAGGTGTACAACACCGTGCTCGAGCAATACCGCCGCTATGAGACGGCGGTCGAGGCGCTCAAACTGATCAACCCGGCACGCTTGCGCCCGATGGCCGAGCGACTTGTGAATGAACTGCGAGATGTCCGCACCCTTGCCGAAAACGAACTGGAGGCCGTGGTCCGCAGGCAGGAGGAACTGGAAGTAGAACAGTCGCGATTAAAAAACCTGCGCCCGAAAGCGCCGACCAAACGCATCTTTAAAACCCGTAGAAGAAAATACCTCGTCGGCGACCTCAAGCCGGCCGATGGCCACATCAACCGCGAGCACTTCACCATCACCGACCCGGCAACCGGGCAAGCCGTCGCCTCGTTTCGCGAGCAGGCCGGCGAATGGGTAGACATCGCCGAAGACCTCGCGACCGCGCCGCAACCGCCAGCCCAGGCCCGTCCACTGGCGATACTCAAGCGCGAGGGCCAGATACTGCTCCAGCAGCGCGCCGGTATCGAACGTGTGATCAGCGCTCAACAGCAAGTGCTGGAAGCTCCCGGTACTCGGCAAGCGGTCAACCCCGGCGACTGGGATGAACTGCTCAGCGACCAGGCCGGCAAGCTCACCGAGCTTGCCGATGAGATTGCACGGGAACACGCCGGCCAACCCTCGGCCCAGGGCTTGATCGACGAGTACCGGGCAGAAGCCAGGGACATGCAGCGAAAGGCGCAGGAGGTCTGCAGCGCCGCTTACAAACAGCAGTGGCCGACACTGGAAAGCCTCGATTACCTGTGGCGGCACCAGCAGATCGACATCAACCTGACCAGCCCGGCCGATCCACAGCGCCCTACCCTCAGCGGCGATTTTTTCACCGAGTACGCGGTGTATGACAAAGCTCAAAAACCGCCGAGCGTGTTGTGGTATGCCCATTTTCACTATGCGGCAGCCAACATGCCGCCCGCCCGCTATACCCGTGCGCACCTGAAACTTGCCGACCAGCGTAAATTCACACAGAAGGACCTGCTCAAGGCGCATGTGCAGGCGCGATTGAAGAGCCAGCAGGAGCCGGGGGCGGAACCTGTCAGGAAGATCCTCTATGTGCTGATCGCGCCGCCTCAGGATCAACTGTTCTTAGCCATCGCACCTGCGCCGCACTGACCGGCGTCCCCTGAAGCGCAAAGACCGCAGCCAAGGCTGCGGTCTTTTTATGTCGCTCGGGCAATCAGTGGGCAAACAGCGAGTTGCCCTTCTGCCCCGCCAGCTTCTCGGGCTTGATCAGGAACCGCGCCAGTGCCGGCAGCAGCCACAGTGCACCGAACATGTTCCACAACAGCATGAAAGTCAGCATCAGGCCCATGTCGGCCTGGAACTTGATGGCCGAGAAGATCCAGGTGCACACGCCGATGGCCAGGCACAAACCGGTAAACAGCACGGCTTTACCGGTGGACTTGAGCGTCTGGTAATAGGCTTCCTGCAACGGCAAGCCCGCGCGCAGGAAGCTTTCCAGGCGACTGTAGATGTAGATGCCATAGTCCACGCCGATCCCCACGCCCAGCGCCACCACCGGCAAGGTCGCAACCTTGACGCCGATGCCCATGAACGCCATCAGCGCATTGCCCAGCACCGAGGTCAGCACCAGGGGCAGCACGATGCACAGGGTCGCCGCCCAGGAGCGGAAAGTGATCATGCACATGGTCGCCACGCACAGGTACACCAGGATCAGGATGGTCAGCTCCGACTCCTTGATCACCTCGTTGGTGGCCGCCTCGATCCCGGCGTTACCGGCGGCGAGGATGAATTCCAGGCCGTCCTTGTTGTTTTCCTTGGCGAAGTCCTGCACCGCATGCACGGCGCGGTCGAGGGTCTCGGCCTTGTGGTCGTTGAGGAACACCAGCACCGGCGCCAGAGAGCAGTTGTTGTTGTACAGGCCGTCGGCGCGGGCGATGGAGTTGTTCAGCACATCGGGGTTGCGCGACAGGGTTTCCCATTTCAGGTTGCCCTCGTTCATGCCTTTGATCATCTGCTTGGACACGGTGACCAGCGAGATCGCCGACTGCACGCCTTCGGTGTTCTGCATCTTCCACATCAACTGGTCGATCGGCGCCATGGCTTCATAGCGCGAGCAGCCTTCGGCGCGGGTCTTGACCATCACCACCAGCACGTCGGAGCTGGTGGAATAGTTGCTGATGATGAAGTTGTTGTCTTTGTTGTAGCGCGAGTCGGGACGCAGTTCCGGCGCGCCCTGGTCGAGGTCGCCGATCTTGAGGTTCTGGCTGTACCAGAGGCCGCCGCCGAAGGCGAGCACTGCCAGGGCGATGGAGATGGGCGCGATTTTCGGGTTGGCGAAGTTCGACAGCAGGCGCCAGAAAGGATGTTCGCGGTTCGCGTCCTTCTTGCTCCGGGCGATGGCCCGCGGGCTGATGCCGACATAGGAAATCGCCACCGGCAGCAGGATCAGGTTGGTGAACACGATCACCGCCACGCCGATGGACGCGCCGATGGCCAGTTCGCGGATCACGCCGATGTCGATGATCAGCAAGGTGATAAAGCCGACCGCGTCGGCGAGGATCGCGATCATCCCCGGCAGGAACAGCTGCCGGAAGGTGCGCCGCGCGGCGGTCAGGGCGTTGTCTGCCTCACTCGACTGCAGGGCGATCCCGTTGATCTTCTGCACCCCGTGGGAGATGCCGATGGCGAAGATCAGGAACGGCACCAGCATCGAATACGGGTCCAGCCCGAAGCCGAAGAAGTGCATCAGGCCGAGCTGCCAGACCACCGCCACCAGCGTGGTGCTGAGCACCGCGACGGTGCTGCGCAGGCAGTTGGTAAACCACAGCAGCAGAATCAGGGTGATGACGAAGGCGATGCCGAAGAACAGCACCACCATCACCAGGCCATCGATCAGGTCACCGACTTTCTTGGCGAAGCCGACGATGTGGATCTTGACGTTGGGGTTCTGCGCTTCGAACTTATCGCGGATCTTGTCTTCGAGTTCATGGGAGAACTTGCGGTAATCCAGGGCCAGCAACTTGCCTTGGTCCTGCGGGTCCGGGTAGGACTCCAGCAGTGGGATATCGACGATGCTCGACTTGAAGTCGTTGGCCACCAGCCGCCCGACCTGGCCGGACTTGAGCACGTTGTTGCGCAACTGGTCGAGGCTTTGCGGCGAGCCGTTGTAGCTCTGCGGGATCACTTCACCGCCGGCGAAGCCTTCTTCAGTCACTTCGGTCCAGCGCACGCTGGGGCTCCACAACGACTTGAGGCCCGAGCGGTCGACGCCGGAGATATAGAACACCTCGTCGTTGATCTGGCGCAGGGTCTCCATGTACTCCTTCGTGAAAATGTCGCCGTCTTTGGCTTCCACCGAGATGCGCACGGTGTTGCCCAGGTTGGCCAAATCGTTGCGGTGTTCCATCATCTTTTCGATGAAGGGGTGCTTGAGGGGAATCATCTTTTCAAAGCTGGTGGACGGGCGAATCAAGGTCGCCTGCCAGAACAGGAAGATGCTTACCAGCAGGCAGATGACAATCACTGCCGGGCGGTTGTTGAAGATCAGGCGCTCAAGAAAGGTCGCTTTATCGTTGTGATGACTGCTCATATTTCCCGCCTTCTTCTTATTTTGGCTCTTTATTTAGGAGCGGTTCGGCGCCGGTGGCCGTGGCGACGCGAACGCCGCCCTGCCCGACCAGGACCAAGTTGCCGTTGCCGGCCGCAGTGACCGCCGAGAGTGAGATACGGTCCGGGCGGTTGAACACGCTGAAGGTCTGGCCGTCGTCATGGCTGACCACCACGCTGCCGCCATTGCCGACGACGACGATGGCACCATCCTCCAGCAAGGTCGCGCCGGACAACCCGAACTCCAGCGCTCCCCGCGCCGCGTTCAACTCGACGGGCTCCCAGGTGCTGCCAAAATCGGTGGAGCGGTACAGGTTGCCGCGCAGGCCGTAGGCCAACAGCGTTTGCGCTTGAGCGGTGCCGATCACGCCAAACAACGAGCCCTCATAGGGGCCTTCGAGTTTTTCCCAGGTCTGGCCGTCGTCGCTGGAGCGGAACATGCTGCCCTGCTCACCGACGATAAACAGGCCGGCGCCCTTGATGGAGGCGATGGCGTTGAGATGGAACTGGTCTTCGTTGTCGAGGCGGTCGCTGACGTCTTCCCAGGTCTGGCCGCCGTCGGTGGTCTCGATCAGCGCACCGTAGGCGCCCACGGCCAGGCCGTGATTGGCGTCGTTGAACCATACGTCGAGCAACGGCGCTTCGCGCTTGAGGTCCTGGTATTGCTGGGTCCAGCTGGCGCCGCCGTCGCTGCTGGCGAGTATTTGCGCATCATGGCCGACCGCCCAGCCGTGGCTGGCATCGACGAAGAACACCGCCGTGAGCAACTGCCGGGTGGGGACTCTGGCTTGGGTCCAGGTGCTGCCCTGGTCATCGGAATAGAGGATGTGCCCGCGGTCACCCACCGCCACCAGGCGCTGGCCGGCGTGGACCACGTCAATCATCAGGCCTTTGGCGGCCTTCGGGGATTCAATCGCAAACACCGCTGCGGCGGGGGTATCGCTGGCGGCCTGGACGACGCCGGGTGACGCAACGGCTCCAAACAGCGAGAGCGCTGTGGCCAGCAACGCAAGCTTGCGTGCGGCGCGTGGGCGGCAAACAACCCAACCCATGACAGGCTCACTCATAGACCTTTCTCCCATTTATTATTGTTAGGTCGCGTTGCTTTGCGCGGGGCTCTGAAACCTGCAATCTAGAGCGCCTGACGCAAGCACGGGCCATCCTATCGGGCTTTGGAATCGTCTGACAATCGGCGCTACGTTATCTTTTGTTAACTGGCGGCGTTTGGCCACATGGTGAATATAGCTGCATCAGCTCAAATGATGATGTTATGGGACGCGGAGCGTCTCTGGCGGCGTTACCACGCGGAGCGTGGGAACGATCAGGCCGCCATGCGGGATAATGAATTTTTATTCCATCTATTGAATTTTGAGAATATTTATTCCATTAATACGCTTCCTGAAAACAATAATCCAAAGGACCACGGCGATGCGTGAACTCGGAATCGGCTTGATCGGCACAGGCTTCATGGGGCGCGCCCACGCGCTGGCGTTCAACAACGCTCGGGCGGTGTTCGAACTGCCCGTCACGCTCACACTGGCGGCCCTGGCCGATGCCGACGCCGAGCGCGCGCAGCGTTGCGCCAGCGCCTGGGGGTTTGCCCAGGCCCATGCCGACTGGCAGGCGCTGATCGACGATCCCAAGGTCGATGTCGTGGCCATCACGACCCCCAACCACCTCCACTACCCCATGGCCATGGCTGCGATTGCTGCCGGCAAGGCGGTGTATTGCGAGAAGCCGCTGGCCGTCAGCCTGGAACAGGCCGATGCCATGCGTCGAGCTGCCAGCGTGGCCGGGGTGGTGACGCGCGTGGGCTACAACTACCAGCACAACCCGATGATCGTGCTGGCGCGACAGATGATTGCCAGGGGCGAGCTTGGCGAGATCATCAGTTTCCAGGGCGAATTCAGCGAAGACTTCATGGCCGATCCGGGCTCGCCCTGGTCGTGGCGCTGCGAGGTGGAACACGCTGGCGGCGCGCTGGCGGACCTGGGCAGCCATTTGCTGTCGATGGCCCATTACCTGGTGGGCGATGTGGCCAGCGTGTGCGCCGATACCCACACCGTCCACGCTCAACGACCGGCCCTCAAAGGCAGCCATGAACTCAAGAACATCGCCGTGGATGACCAGGTGCATGCCCTGCTGCGTTTTGCCAACGGCGCGCGCGGCACGGTGAGCAGCAGTTGGCTCAAGCATGGCTATAAGAATCACCTGAGCTTCGAAATCAGCGGGACCCTGGGCACGCTGGCGTTCGATCAGGAGCGCTTGAACGAACTGCGCCTGTGCCGAGCCGGCCAGGATGGCTTCCAGCGCTTGCTCGCCGGCCCGGCCCTGCCCGGCTATGCCGCGTTCAGCCCGGCGGCGGGCCACCAACTGGGGTACAACGAGTTGAAGACGCTGGAGGTTCACGAACTGATCATGGCGCTGGCGGGGCAAGGTGCGGATGGCACCGATTTTGAAGCGGCGTGGGCGGTGGAGCGGCTGGCAACGGCGATTCGAGTGGCGGCGCTTGAAGAGCGCTGGGTCGAAGTGAACTCAATCTAAATATGGGAGGGGGCAAGCCCTAATGCCAGTCAGTTAAGGCGACACCGAACCTGTGGCGAGGGAGCTTGCTCCCGCTGGACTGCGCAGCAGTCCCATTGTTTGGGGCCGCTTCGCGCCCCAGCGGGAGCAAGCTCCCTCGCCACAAGTTAGTTCTCGCTCCTGCTACTTCTTAACTGACTGGCATTAGGGCAAGCCCCCTCCCACATTTGATCGCAGTCGCCTTCAATATCAGCGCAAGGCTCGGCGCAGTACTTTGCCCACCGTGGTTTTGGGCAGTTCGGTGGTGCGGAACTCCACATAACGCGGCACCTTGTAGCCGGTCAGATATTCCCGGCAATGGGCGAGGATCTGCTCCTGGGTCAGGCTCGGGTCCTTGCGCACCACGATGATCTTGACCTTCTCGCCGGTCACGCCATCTTCCACACCGATAGCCGCCACTTCCGCTACCCCTGGATGCATCGCCACCACGTCCTCGATTTCGTTCGGGTATACGTTGAAACCCGAGACCAGGATCATGTCCTTCTTGCGATCCACCAGGCGGATGTAGCCGCGCTCATCCATCACGCCGATGTCACCGGTCGACAACCAGCCCTCGGCATCCAGCACTTCGGCGGTTTCCTTC
Organism: Pseudomonas sp. R11-23-07; assembly: GCF_003852295.1. Classification (NCBI taxonomy): domain Bacteria; kingdom Pseudomonadati; phylum Pseudomonadota; class Gammaproteobacteria; order Pseudomonadales; family Pseudomonadaceae; genus Pseudomonas; species Pseudomonas sp. R11-23-07. Next base: position 2,576,061 of record NZ_CP027761.1, on the reverse strand, counting down.
GGGCGCTTCCAGTAGCCCTGCATCACTTGCGGCCCGCGCACTTGCAGTTCGCCTTGCTCGCCGATTTCGGCGATTTCGCCGTCTTCACGCACGAAGCGCACCCAGGTCGACGGCAAGGGCACGCCGATGCTGCCGGTGAATTCCATCTCGCGCATGCGGTTGATGTCGATGGGGCTGATGCTCACCACCGGGGAACACTCGGTCAGCCCGTAGCCCTCGATGATCGGCAAGCCGGTGACTTCCTTCCAGCGCTTGGCCACCGCTGTGTGCGTGGCCATGCCCCCGGCGATCACCATGCGCAGGTCGGAAAAGTCCCGCGCGCAGAACTCCTTGTTCTCCAGCAAACCGTTAAACAGCGTGTTGACCCCGGCGATCCCGTTGAATCGCTCCTTGCGCAGGATCATCTGCACCCGTTTCACGTCCCGTGGGTTGGCAATCAGGATATTGCGCCCGCCCAGGCACATGAACATCAGGCAGTTCACCGTCAAAGAAAAGATGTGGTACAGCGGCAGCAAGGTGACGTTGGTCTCCTGCTTGTGCTGGTCCAGTTGATCACCGACCCAGGCCTTGGCTTGCAACAGGTTGGCAATAATATTGCGATGGCTGAGCATCACCCCCTTGGCATCGCCGGTGGTGCCGCCGGTGTATTGCAGGAAGGCCAGCTCATCGCGACTTATGCTCACGGGCAAAAAATTGAGCGCCCGCCCCTGTTTCAGCACCTGGTTGAAACGCACCGAGCCAGGCAGCGTGAAGGCCGGCACCTGCTTCTGCACGCGGCGCAGGATGAAGTTCATCGCCGCGCCCTTGAAGGTGCCGAGCAGGTCGCCGATGGCCGCCACTACCACGCGCTTGACGCTGCTGCCTGGGATGACCTTTTCCAGGGTGTGGGCGAAGTTTTCGAAGATCACCACGGTCTCGGCGCCGCTGTCCTTGAGCAGGTGCTTGAGCTCATGGGCGGTGTACAACGGATTGACGTTGACCACCACCGCGCCGGCCAGGATCGTGCCCAGCAGGCAGATCGGGTACTGCAGGCAATTGGGCATCATCAACGCGACGCGGTCGCCCTTCTTCACCCCCTGGCCCTGCAGCCAGGCGGCAAATGCGCTGCCCTGGATGTGCCAGTCGGCGTAAGTCATGGGCGTGCCGATGCTGACATACGCCACCCGCTCGCGGAATTTTTCCAGGTGTTCCACGAACACTTCGCGCAACGAGGGGTAAGCCTCGATAGCGGCATCGATGTCCGCCGGCACGCCGGGCAGGTAGGCGTTCAACCAGATGCGTTCGGTGTGTTCCAGGCTGATGGCGTTCATGGCTGCGTCCTTATTGTTGTTGTGGATAGGGCTACTTTTCGACGATGGCGGTAATACCCAGCCCGCCCGCCGCACAGATCGAGATCAAGCCGCGACCGCCGCCGCGCTCATGGATGGCCTTGGCCAACGCCGCCAGTTGCCGGCCACCGGTGGCGGCAAACGGATGGCCGGAGCCCAGCGAACCGCCGTTGATATTCATTTTTGCGCGGTCGATGGCGCCCAGCGGTGCGTCCAGGCCCAGCCCCCGGCAGTAGCCGGGGTCTTCCCAGGCCTTGAGCGTGCACAGCACCTGGGCGGCGAATGCTTCGTGGATTTCGAAGAAATCAAAATCGGCAAAGCCCAGGCCTTCGCGCTCGAGCATGCGCGGTACGGCGTAGGCCGGGGCCATCAACAGGCCTTCGGTGCCGTCGACGAAATTCACCGCCGCCGTTTCGCCGGTGCGCAGGTAGGCCAGCACCGGCCAGCCATTGGCAGCGGCCCACGCTTCGCTGGCCAGCAACACCACCGAAGCGCCGTCGGTCAGGGGCGTTGAGTTGCCGGCGGTGAGCGTGCCGTCCTGGCGGTCGAAGGCCGGCGCCAGGCTCGCGAGTTTTTCCAGGCTGATGTCGGCGCGCAGATTGTTGTCCCGTGCGAGGCTCCGATGGGGGCTGATCAGATCGTCGAAGAAACCGCGCTTATAGGCCGCGTCGAGGCGTTGATGGCTGCAGAGGGTCAACTCATCCTGGGCCAGGCGCTTGATCTGCCAACGCCTGGCCATTTCTTCGCAGTGCTCGCCCATCGACAGGCCGGTGCGCGGCTCGCCATTGCGCGGCAGCAGCGGCTTGAACAACATCGAAGGGCGCACCTTCAACAAGGCCTTCAGTTTGTCGCCCATGCCCTTGGCCCGATTGGCCGCAAGCAAGGTGTGGCGCAGGGATTCGTTGATGCCAATGGGCGCGTCGGAGGTGGTGTCCGCGCCTCCCGCGATACCCACTTCGATCTGGCCCAGCGCGATTTTATTGGCCACCAGCAACGCGGCTTCCAGGCCCGTGCCGCAGGCCTGCTGCACATCGTAGGCTGGGGTCTGCGCACACAGCGTGGTCGACAGCAATGACTCGCGCGCCAGGTTGAAATCGCGCGAATGCTTGATCACCGCACCGGCGACGAATTCGCCCAGGCGCTGACCGTGCAGGTTGTAGCGATCCACCAGGCCTTGCAGGGCGGCCACCAGCAAGTCCTGGTTACTGTCATGGGCATACACGGTGTTGGAACGGGCAAACGGCAGGCGGTTACCGCCGATGATCGCCACGCGTCGGGTCGGTGGCGGATTGAAGCTGTAGTCACTCATGTAAGGCTCTCATTCCAGGCGTTTGATCCCACAGCAACAACCCGCGCATATGCGGTTTGTCGCCGGCCACATTGCGCACTTCGAATTCACGGAGCGGGCCGGTCACGGGCCGACTCCACAGGGCGACCTGGCCGGGCAGGAAGATTGGCAACTTGAAATCGCAATGGGCCTCGGCGTGGTCCAGGCCACCCGGTGGCTGCTGTGCCGCCAGCGCACGGCCCAGGGTCCACATGCCGTGAGCGATGGCGGGTCGATGATCTGGGTCACGTAGTCCATGGTTCAGGCTCCCAGCAGGCTTTGACCGCACACCCGCACCACCTGGCCGTTGACCCCACCGGACGCCGGATGCGCCAGCCAGGCGATGGTCTCGGCCACATCGACCGGTTGGCCGCCTTGAAGCAAGGAATTCATACGCCGCCCGGCCTCGCGGATCAACAGCGGGACTTTCGCGGTCATCTGCGTCTCGATAAACCCTGGCGCCACCGCATTCACCGTCACCTGCTGCGCTGCCGCACGCGGGGCCAGGCCCTGTACCAGGCCGATCACCCCGGCTTTGGACGTGGCGTAGTTGCTCTGCCCGAGGTTGCCGGCGATACCGGAAATCGACGAGACGCACACAATCCGCCCACCGGGGTTCAGGCCGTGGTTGTCCAGCAGCGCCTGGCTGAGCTGCAACGGCGCCTCGAGGTTGACCGCCAGCACACTGCGCCAGGCGGTTTCGGTCATCTTGGCGATGGTCTTGTCGCGGGTGATTCCGGCATTGTGGACCACCACATCGAAGGCGCCATACTGGCTGACATGCGCCTGCAATAACGCGGCGGCATCCGGCGCGGTGATGTCCAGGGGCAATGCCGAACCGTCCACACTGTCGGCGGCCTGCTGCAGCGCCAACTGGGCCTGGGGCACGTCGACGCACACCACATGGGCACCGTCGCGCGCCAACACCTGGGCAATGGCCAGGCCGATGCCGCGGGAGGCGCCGGTCACCAAGGCGCGACGGCCGGCGAACGGTTTGTCCCAATGGAAGGTGATGTGACTGTCCACCGGCTTCTGGAGGCGTATCACTTGCCCAGACACATAAGCCGAACGGCGCGACAGAAAAAAACGCAGGCTGCTGTCCAAAGCGTCTTCAGCGCCCGGCGCCACGTAGATCAATTGCACGGTGATCGCCCGGCGCAGCTCCTTGGCCAGCGAGCGCACCAGCCCCTCGAGCGCGCGCTGGGCGACGGCCTGGGGCAAGTCCTGGCAATGTTCCGGTGCGGTGCCGAGTACCACCACGCGCGCGTGTTGGCTCAGGCGCCTGGCGTTGGCGTGAAAAAATGTATAGAGCTCATCCAGGTGCTGCAGGTCGGCCACGTGCGTGGCATCGAAAACCGCGCCCTGCACCTTCACCGTCGACGGCGCCTTGACGGTCGCCGCGGTGGCGGCGACGGTGTCGGTGCTACTGAAGAGGCGATGTACGTGCTCGGTCAGGCGCCCTGCCCCGGCGACGATGACCGGGTTGGCCAAACCGTGCTGGCCGCTGCGATGGCGTTGCAGGGGCAAGGGTTGCGGCAAGCCGACGGCCTGGGCCAGGCGACGGCCCCAAGGAGAATTGACGAAAGAAAGGTAGCGGTCACTCATAACACAAATCCTGCTTTGTAAATCCGATCAAATGTGGGAGGGGGCTTGCCCCCGATAGCTGAGTGTCAGTCAGTGAATCTGCATCTGAGCCACCGCTATCGGGGGCAAGCCCCCTCCCACACTGACCCGTGTTTCCCTTTAGTTGACCGAAGCGTTTTCGCTTTGGCTGGCGCGACGCTTGGAGGGCTCCAACGCCTGCTTGCGCCGCTGCAGGGCCTCCAGCAAACCGAAGTCCTGCGGGAAGTCGTCGACCTGGATGCCGTGGTCGGCGTATTCCACATAGCGTGCGAGCAAAGCGTCTTCGTCGTCGCTGATCAGGTCCAACGCCCGTGCCTTGACGCGCCAGCCGGTAAAGGCCGCAGACGAAATCGGCATTGGCGCGAGCAGGCCTTGCTTGATGACGGGCTTGAGCCGTGCCTCGATCAGCTCCACCTGGGGCAACAGGCGGAACCCCAGTTCGCCATAGGCCAGCTTGTCGATTTCCGGGCGCGGGATGTAGGAGTTGGCGAGCAAACGGTCGCGGGTTTCGCCGGGGGTCTGTACGACCTCGGCGACTTGGGCCAACAGGCGATCCGACGGTTTGCGCAAAGGAATGCCAAACGGGAAACTCAAGGCCCGCAGCACTGCCGCAGCGGCTTTGGACGGGTAATTGTCGAGCACTTCGGCCAGCGCTTCATGGGCGCGCAACAATGCGTCCTGGGCCGCCCAATGCACCAGCGGCAAGTCGGCCTGGGGCCGGCCGTCGTCCTCAAAGCGCTTGAGTACGCAAGACAGGATGTACAACTGCGACAGCATATCGCCCAGGCGCCCGGTGATACTTTCCTTACGCTTGAGGGCGCCCCCCAGCACCCCCATGGAAACGTCCGAGACCAATGCCAGCACCACCGAAAGGCGATTGGCCTGGCGGTAGTAGGAAGCCAGCGCCGGGTCCGTGTTGGCCGGCGCAGAAAGCAGCCGCCCAGCGGTCAGCGCATGTACCGTGGCACGCACGGTGTTGGCCAGTACAAAACTCACATGGCCGAACATCGCACTGTCGAACGCCTGCAGGGCCTTGCGCCGATCCGGGTTGCGCGCCGCTTCCATTTCGCGCAGCACATAGGGATGGCAGCGGATCAGGCCCTGGCCGTAGATGATCAGGCAGCGGGTCATGATGTTCGCGCCTTCCACCGTGATGGCGATGGGGCTTTGCTGATAGGCGCGTGCCAGGAAATTATTGGGCCCCATGCAGATGCCCTTGCCGGCGACGATGTCCATGCCATCGTTGACGATCATTCGCGCGCGCTCGGTGACGTGGTATTTGGCGATGGCCGAGATGACCGAAGGTTTCTCGCCGGCATCCAGGGACGCCACCGACACCTTGCGCACCGCATCACAGGCATACAAGTGCCCGGCCATGCGGGCCAACGGTGCCTGCACCCCTTCGAACTTGCCGATGGGCAGGCCGAACTGCTTACGCATCGCAGCGTAGGCGGTGGTGCCACGGACCGCCACTTTGCCCAGGCCGACGTTGGCCGACGGCAGTGAAATCGCCCTGCCCGCCGCCAGGCATTCCATCAGCATGCGCCAGCCGTTGCCAACTTGTTCGCGACCGCCGATCACCCATTCCAGCGGAATGAACACATCCTTGCCGGTGGTCGGACCGTTCTGGAATACCGCATTCAGCGGCCAGTGGCGACGGCCGCTGTTCACGCCTGGATGGGAGGTGGGAATCAGCGCGCAGGTGATGCCCAGGGCACCTGCGGCACCGAGCAAACCGTCCGGGTCCTCGGCACGGAACGCCAGGCCCAGCACCGTGGCAATCGGGCCGAGGGTGATGTAACGCTTGTCCCAGGTCACGCTGAACCCCAGCACCTCCTCGCCTTCGTGCAGGCCCTTGCACACAATCCCCACGTCGGGAATGGCCCCGGCATCGGAGCCGGCATACGGGCTGGTCAGCGCGAAGCACGGAATATCCTCACCCCGCGCCAGACGCGGCAGGTAATAGTTGCGCTGGGCCTCGGTGCCGTAATGCAGCAGCAGTTCGGCGGGGCCCAGGGAGTTGGGCACCATCACCGAAATGGCCGCCGCCGAGCAGCGGGTCGACAGCTTCATCACCACTTGGGAGTGCGCGTAGTGGGAGAAGCCTTTGCCGCCGTACTGCTTGGGAATGATCATGCCGAGAAAGCCGGCTTCCTTGGTGTATTGCCAGCCCTCGGGGGACATGTCTTGCCACACCTGGGTGGTTTCCCAATCGTTGGCGATGTCGCACAGGGTTTCGACTTCGTTGTCGAGGAACGCCTGCTCCTCGGCACTCAGGCTGGCCGGCGCGGCTTGCAGCAGGCGCTGCCAGTTGGGTTTGCCGCTGAACAGCTCGGCGTCCCACCACACGGTGCCGGATTCGATGGCCGCACGTTCGGTGTCGGACATCGCCGGCATGACCGTACGAAACAGCCCCAAGGCCTTGCGGGTCAACAGCACGCGGCGCAGGGGTTTGATCGCCAGCAACAAGGCCGGCAACGCCACCAGCACCGCTGCGACGGTAGCGCCGAATGCGGCCACTGCGTTGAACAGATAGCCAGCCGCCAACCATACCAGGCCGGCGCCCAGCCACAGGGTGGCAGCGGCTTGTCGATACGCCAGGGCAATCGCCGCGACGAAACCCATCAATAACCAGATAACCATGGGATACCTCTACTTGATTCAGGGCGTGGCACCCGTGCGGACCGCTCGGATTGAGCGGGGCGTAGAGCCACACTACAAACTCGGGAAAATAAATTCAAATTTTGTTTTGAAATTTTTATTTAATGAGCTGGCGAAAATATTCAGGGCAGAACGAGTCAGCCTAATTGCATCAGTCATGTGGCTCCGATTAGGTTCTGCGGATTGTTCTGTAAGCATGTCAGTGTGCGCCGGGTCTCAAGATGCGCTGAATACCCGGCTTCAACACGGTCAGGTGCGTGACTAGAACTTATAGGTCGCCGACAAGCTCACGACGTCACCTGACGACTCAGCCTTCCCGTCCAGTTGAGCAGCGCCGAGGCGATCGACGTTCTTGGTTTTCAGGTTGACCTTTTCGACGAACTGGTGCGAGTACGCGCCATCCACTGACAGGCCCGGCACTGCCTTGATGTCGTACCCGGCACCAAACGCCAGGAAATAACGATCGCCATCAGGGATCCGCGGGTCACGCGTGGAGTTACGGGTAGGCGTCTGGTCATACGCCACACCTGCACGCAGGGTGAGTTCGTCGGTGGCTTTGTAGTCGCCGCCGATTGAGGTCATCCACGCGTTTTTGTAGTTGTAGGGAATGGCAACAATGGTCGAGCCCTGAGACTTGAGTGTGAGGTCCTGGAACGAGGACCACTCAGTCCACTGCGCACTCACACCGAGCGTCCAGCGGTCATTGAACTGATGGACCCAGTCAATCGCAGCAGTCGCCGGGATATCCAGTTGCGCACTGGCATGCGCGCCATCCGGGAACAGCTTGAGACCGGGATAGGCCATTTCAACCAGCGTCTCTCCGTTCGGACCAATAGGGTTGGTCATTGTGTTACGACCGATGGCGTCCGTATAAACGTCGTACTTGCCGGTCATCTTGTTTTTGATCTTGGCGTGATAATTCAAACCCAGCGTGTCTTGCTGCGTCGGTTTCCACACAACGCCACCAAACCAGCCTACCGAGATGTTGTCGACTTTAACGCGTATCAAGGAATGCCCGACACCGGTCGGAAAGCCGGTGCCGCCAAGCCCGGGTGATACATCTGCGGCAGCCAACACATCAACGTTCTGGCTGACGTTGCCCTGGCTGCGCTGAACGATGGCACCACCACCGATCGAAAATTCATCATTGACCTTGAACGACAAGGAGCCTGTCAGGCCGATAGTCTCGATTTTGGTGTCGACCGCGAAATCCCGCAGCTTTGAGTTTTCGTTCCACGTACTTTTCATACCTTGCGGTACGACCTGGCTCAGGCCAAAAGCGAAGCGGTCGCCGATGGGCATAACCATAAAACCAGTGGGCAGCCATGCGGTGAAACCGCCCTGGCCGCCATTATTGGTATTGAGGGTCGGATCGCCCAGGTTGCCTTGGTCATCCAGCACTGGCGTATTGGTCACCGGGTTGCCGTTATGGTCATACGCCTGGCCGGAATATTTGATCTTGATCCGGGCGTAATCGACGGTCTGCTGCACGATGGTTGAATCGATGAACGCCATGGCCGCTGGGTTGTTGTACGCCGCACTCGGGTCATTCTTGAACAGAGAACCGCCACCAAATGCGCGGCCCCAACCGGGGGCGCCATAAGTGGGCGTGGAAAACCCGCCCGCCTGCACATACCCCGTAGTGATCAGGCCTCCCAACAGGGCCAGTCCCAGTAACGTGTAAGCGTGTTGTTTCTTATTATTCATGCGGTACTCCCTATTATTATGTGCGCCCGGCCCCTGCCGGTGGGTCGTGTAATCATGGAGCGTTGTTCAAAAGCGCCTGTACTGGAAAGGTGTATGACAATCAGGGATGGGTGATAAGCGAAGGCGATTTACCGTTGACCGGCGCCTCGCGGGGGGCGCCGGCATTTCAACGGGTGATCAGCCCTTTACGGAGTCACGCGCTTACGGGTTTACCGTGAGCGTCGGGGCCACAACGTTCAGCGAAACCACAGTGCAGTTTCCGCTCAGCGACTGATTGGCGGCCGAAAGGGTTTTGGTCCCTGCAGCCCAAGTGACTGCGATAGGGGTTGGTCCGCAGTTGGTGGCTGGGATCGAGTTGATCTTGTAGCCGACATTGGTCACGGTACCGGTGGTGCCCGTCGCAGCAGTCAATACCCAAGGCAGGTTAGTCAGCGTTGGCAAGGCGCACAGACCGCCGCCGGTCAGCGTTGCGCCGTTGATCGAGGCCACGCCACCGCTAACGTTGCCGGTAAAAGTGATGCCGCATGTCACTGCCGCGCCAAAAGACGAAGGCGACTTCACCACGATGGTGCCGGCGTTAGTCGAGAACGGACCGTCCGGAGAGACGGAAGCCGCACTGGCCATCGACGCGGCGCCGAAGCACATTGCAAACGAAGTTGCACAAACGAGGGTTTTCAAGCTTTTCATTATTTTGCCTCACATGTAATGGCGAGTTATTCGCCTGGGGTAATGACCATGAACACGAAGTCACGGTGAAACTGCAGAACTTCGTATTCCAGCCAAATTCAGTTAAGTCCGACAACCTTATTCAACTACTTTGAAATCAGGCGGCATCTTGATTGATACCGTTTTAATGGTGCAGTCATCACCAATAGGTACATTGGCAGCCTCCAACTTGCCGGTGGCGTTATCCCACGTACCGACTGCGGTAGAAGGACCGCACTTGCCGCCCAGACCGAATGCATGCACGTCCACGCTGATCTTCGACATCGAGCCGCTTTTTGTATTCTTTGCAGTCAAGATCCATGGCAAATTAATAGCTTCGACCCGGCTGCACTTGAGCCCGCCATCGAACGCCACTTTGTCGATATTGACGGATGTCCCATCGGCCGTCACTTTGCCGGCCACCTTGATGGTGCAGTCGGCACTGATCAACGCGCCTTTGGAGAAGCTGATTGGGCCCTGGGCTGTAAACGCGCTACCGGCAGGTTCGATACGTGCGGCCTGTGCGTGATGCCACGCGATCAAGCCCAGCGCGGCCAGTACGACATTAACGGTGAACTTTATAGTGACCTGAGTTACTTGCATGTTTACGCCCTTCCCTTGAAATTATTTTCGTTCGGGTAAACAACCATCCTGCAACTAAGCTAACAAACAATCGACGTAGAAATCCTTATCGAAATACACTCGAAAAACGCGTTTTTATTTCAAATTAAAACGGCTTGGCTTCGCCGCTGTACTTTTCCAGATACTTCAAGCGCTGTGAAGGCTGGAGATTAGCCAAGTTGATATCACCGGCATAATGATTCAATACACGATGGTCCATCCGGCCCCGCCACAAATACGGCACATAGGCCCAGACAATCATGCTCGCGTAACCATAGGGAAGTTGCGGCGACTCATCAAAGTGCCGCAACGACTGATAACTACGCGTGGGATTGGCATGATGATCGGAATGCCGTTGCAATTGAAACAGGAAGATATTGGTGACTATTCGATTACTGTTCCAGGAGTGCCGCGGCGAACAGCGCTCATAACGACCATTGGGCAATTTCTGGCGCTTGAGGCCGTAATGCTCGACGTAATTCACCACTTCCAGCAACGAGAAACCGTAGACGCCCTGGATGATCAGGAACGGGATCACTGCCGCGCCCAGCCAGGCAATCATCGCGCCCCAGAGCAGCACGCTGTACATCCAGGCGCTGAGCACCGCGTTCTTCCAGTGCCAGGCCGGCAGGCCAAGTTTGCGCAGGCGTTCGCGCTCCAGGTTCCAGGCAGAGCGAGCGCTGAACCATACCGAGCGCGGCAGGAAGGCCCAGAAGCTTTCACCCAGGCGCGAACTGGCCGGATCTTCCGGTGTGGCGACGCGTACGTGGTGGCCACGATTGTGTTCGGTGTAGAAGTGTCCGTAGAACGTCGGCGCCAGCGTGACCTTGGCCAGGAACACTTCCAATGGCTTGGGTTTGTGCCCCAGCTCATGGGCGGTGTTGATCGCGATACCGGTAGCGGCCCCGGTGGACATCGCCATACCCAGATAAGTGAAGCCACTGACGGGGCCGTGCAACTCGGTGCGGGCGGTAATGAATGCTGCGGCATGTGCCAGCCCGCTCGATGGATCGAGGGTCGCGGTGGCCCGCAGTAGCCCGCCGCCGATGATCCAGTCAATGCCGCCGGCGGCGAGCCAACCGGTGATCACGACCGAGGCGATCACAAACAGCACGCCGGTGTAGACGATCCAACGGTAGTAGTGCTGGGATTCGAGATGGCTGACGGCAGATTCCGGCGGGTTGCTGAGGTCTTCACCCAACAGGCCGTCGATCAATGGGATCAAGCCGAAGATGACCAGCACACCGATCCACCACAGTTGCTGAATACCGGTGCCGATAGCCAGGGCCCCCGAGAGCAGTGGAGTCGCCAGGGGCATGATGCCGAGCCACCACAGGTAACGCTTGCCGTCGGCCCAGACGCCTGGCATCGCCAGGGACGGGTTCATGCCCACCTCCGAGCGCAGGCGGAGGCAGCAAACAGGAGGGCGGAGCGCTGGCCGCTCCGAGACATCAACCATGCGATAAAAGGCGTTTTTTTCATTATTTTATTCGCTCTTAGGCATTTCAAAAAATGTTTCAAATTAGAAATTGAAATAATTTTTTAAATAAATAGCGCGGAATCGTTAGGTCGTCAACCAGTTTATCCGGGCCTTTTTGCGTGACCGGGCAGTCTCTTTTTCAGAGCGCCGGCCAGGTGTCTAGGGCGGGCGTTGACGCGCTGGAACCGCAGATCGGATGGCATGGTTATTTGCCCGCCATGGCAAACGAGGGCTGCAATACGGCGGCGCTTCGTGCAGGCCCAGCCCGTTTGGCAATCTGCTCGACCAACGCCACCACTCGTTCCGTGGCGGTAATCGGTAACATGTGCCCTCGGTCTTCCACCACCTGCAGTTTCAGCCCGGGCACCTTGCTGGCCAGGCCCTGACCGTGTTTCTGGAAGTCGAGCACGTTATCCCGGGCGCCGTAGATGAGGCCGATTGGCAGCGTCAGCAGCGGGTAGCGCTTGACCATGTCCGGCAAGTGATCGTTGACTCGGTTGATCTCAGTGGACGCGGCAAAGAAGTTCTCGGGACGCATCCCCAGCAAACCGCCGCCGCGCGTAGCGAAGTCTGGCGGGGCGGCATCGGGGGCGAACACGCCCTTGACCACCGAGCCCTTGGTCAACAGGCCAATGGGCAGGGTCAAGGTGCGCGACACCCAGCGTCGCAGCCAGGCAGGGCGCACGGCCAGGGGCAGGAACACCAACGGCAGCATGCGCTGGGGATGGGTCAAGGGCGCCACCAGGATCAAGCCGGATACCGCATGCGGATGGTCAAGGGCCAACGCCAGGGCAACCGCACCGCCCAGGGAATGCCCAAGCACCAGCGGCTGATCCAGCTCGAGGGTTTTGATAAAAGCGGCCATTTGGCGCGCCTGGGCCGGCAGGTCTGCTGCCGTGTGGTTGTGCCGACTGGAGTAGCCCGACCCTGGGCGATCGACGCTGATGACGCGGAACTGCCCACGTAACTGACCGGATAACGCGTAAGTCAGGTTGCGACTGCTGCCCATCAGCCCGTGGATCATCACCAGCGCTGGGCCTTGGCCTTCGTCTACATAATGAAAGCGCTCGCCATCCACCTCGACGACGCGCCCGTTGATCGGAACGGCGGTTTCAATACGCCGTGTCATCCAGGCGCTGAAAGCCCACGACACAGCGCTCGCGCCTATCACCACACCCGCAGCGACAACCCACTCGACAGCCATAGCTCGGTCCTCTGCTTCCCTGCTGCTGGCGACCCGATCGGGATTGATCAAGGCCTCAACCTTCGCCCATACCTTGGACCCAGCCTCCATGCGCGTCTGTCGGACAAGTCGCATAGATCGAACAAGGTCCTAGCGTAGGCGAAATTTTCAGGTAGATTATTTAAAATCTTTTTTAAAATAATTAATTCAATTTTCCTTTGCAATGGTGTTCTATCTAAAACACAAAAGAAAAACAGGAGCACATCCGATGCCCACCAAGGACCGCTTATGAATGCCCACAGCGACGCCATCGACATCGCCATCATCGGCTCAGGCTTCGCCGGCCTGTGCATGGCGATCAAACTCAAGCAAGCCGGGCTCAGCGATTTCTTCGTCGCTGAGCAGGCCGACACACTCGGCGGTACGTGGCGTGACAACCACTACCCTGGCTGTGCCTGTGACGTGCAGTCCCATGTCTACTCCTTTTCCTTTGCGCCGAACCCCGACTGGACGCGTCAATTTGCCCCGCAAGCGGAGATTCGCGCTTACCTGGAGCAATGCGCGCGGCGGTTCGGGCTGGCGCCGTACCTGCGTTTCGGCATGGGCCTGCAACGGGCGGTGTTCGATGATCAGCAGCAACGCTGGCAACTGACGTTCAGCGATGGCCGCCAAGTCAGTGCGCGAGTGCTGGTGTCGGGCATGGGTGGCCTGTCGCGTCCTGCATTGCCGGATATTCCTGGGCTGGACAGTTTCAAGGGCAAGCGTTTCCACTCGCAGCAGTGGGACCATGACTACAGTTTGAAGGGCAAGCGCGTGGCGGTGATCGGCACCGGCGCCAGTGCTATTCAGTTCGTGCCGCAGATTGCGCCGCAAGTGGCGCACCTGGACCTGTTCCAGCGCACGCCGCCCTGGATCATGCCCAAACCCGACCGGCCGATCTCAGGTGTCGAACGCTGGCTGTTCAAGCATCTGCCGTTGACCCAAAGGCTGGTGCGCAGCGCCTTTTATTGGGCGTTGGAAGGCCGTGTGGTGGGCTTTGCCCTGCACCCGCGCTTGATGAGGATGGTGCAGAAAATCGCCCTGCGTCATTTGCATAAACAAGTGGCCCGCCCTTCCCTGCGCAAGATTCTGACGCCGGACTACACCATCGGCTGCAAACGTGTGCTGATCTCCAATGACTACTACCCGGCGTTGTCGCGCAGTAATGTCGAGGTGGTGACCGACCAGGTGCTGCGGATCGAAGCCGATGGCGTGATCACCGCTGACGGCATCAAGCACCCCGCCGATTGCCTGATCTTCGGCACCGGGTTCCAGGCCGCCGATCCCCTGCCCCGTGGCTGCATCATCGGGCGCAACGGCATCGACCTGATGGATACCTGGCACAACGGCGCCCATGCCTATAAAGGCACCACGGTACCGGGCTATCCCAACTTGTTCCTGATCGTCGGGCCCAACACCGGCTTGGGGCACAACTCGATGATCCTGATGATCGAAGCCCAGGTCGCTTACATCCTTGACGCGTTGCAACAGATGCAGCGCCAACGCATCGCCATGGTGGAGGTCAAACCCGCCGTGGAGCAGGCCTACAACGCGCAATTGCAAGGCAAGCTCAAGCGCACCATCTGGAATACCGGCGGTTGCCAAAGCTGGTACCTCGACCCGCGTACCGGCAAGAACACCACGCTGTGGCCCGGCTCGACGTGGCGATTCAAGCAGGTCACCCGGCATTTTGCGCTCAAGGACTATGTGGTCAGCCGGGCGCCGGTTGTGCCTGTGCCGCGCGCCGCAGCAACCCCTCATTGCGCCACAGAAGGCAGTCTGTCATGAAGTCATTCACCGGCCGCGTGGCGGCAATTACGGGAGCGGCCTCCGGCATGGGTCGCGCACTGGCACTGGCCCTGGCACGGGAGGGTTGCCACCTGGCCTTGGCCGACAAGAACAGCCAGGGGCTGGAGCACACGCGGGACCTGGTCAGGACCTCGACCCTGTCGCCGGTGACCGTCACCACCCAGGTACTGGATGTCTCGGACCGCCAAGCCATGCTGGAGTGGGCGGCGCGGTGTGCGGCCGAGCATGGCCAGGTCAACCTGGTCTTCAATAATGCCGGAGTGGCGCTGTCGAGCACCGTGGAAGGCGTGGACTATGCCGACCTGGAGTGGATCGTCGGCATCAATTTCTGGGGCGTGGTGCATGGCACCAAGGCGTTCCTGCCTTACCTGAAGGCCAGTGGCGACGGGCATATCGTCAACACTTCCAGCGTGTTCGGCCTGTTCGCCCAGCCCGGCATGAGTGGCTACAACGCCAGCAAGTTCGCGGTGCGCGGCTTTACCGAAGCACTGCGCCAGGAGCTGGACCTGCAACGCTGCGGCGTCTCCGCCACCTGCGTGCATCCTGGCGGGATTCGCACCGACATCTGCCGCAGCAGCCGGATCGACGCGAACATGACCGGTTTCCTTATCCACAGCGAACAACAAGCGCGCGCCGATTTCGAAAAACTGTTTATCACCGACGCCGACCAGGCCGCCAAGGTGATCCTGCAAGGCGTGCGCAAAAACAAACGCCGCGTGCTGATCGGCCGCGACGCGTATTTGCTCGACCTGCTCGCCCGGTGCCTGCCGGCGGCCTATCAAGCGCTGGTGGTGTTTGCCAGCAGGCGCATGGCGCCCAAACCACGCACGCCCGTGTTTGAAACCAACGACGAGCCCCGTCTCTGAACAGGAGCACACCCCATGTTGCCGATTCGCCGTGATATCCGCTTCGCCCTGCCCGCCGGGCGCATCACCAACTGGCATGAACAAGGCCCGTTCATCACGCACTTTTTCAATGCCCTGTCGCTGCTGTTTCCCCAGGGCGAGCTGTTTTTCATGGACAGCGTGCGCCACTACCGTTCCCGCATCGACGATCCGGACCTCAAGAAAGAGATCCAGGGTTTCATCGGCCAGGAAGCCATGCACAGCCGTGAACACGTGGCCTACAACGACCTGCTGCAAGCGGCAGGCCTGCCGGCGCACAGCCTCGATCGCCGCTTGAAATTCTTCCTCGACCTGCAAAAGAAACACCTGCCGCCATCTTTTAACCTCGCGGTGACCATCGCCCTTGAGCACTACACCGCGATGCTCGCGGAAATCCTGCTGAGTGACCCGTCGCGTTTCGGCGACTCACTCAAGGGCTACCAGCAGATGTGGTACTGGCACGCCCTTGAGGAAACCGAACATAAAGCGGTGGCCTTCGATGTGTGGAACCGGGTGATCACGCCTGGGCCCAAGCGCTACTTGCTGCGCACCGGCACCATGCTGTTTACCACGCTGCTGTTCTGGCTGGTGGTGTTCGATTTCCATGTGCGCCTGTTGATTGCCGACCGCAAGTCGGGTGGGCATCTGCAGGGGTTCTGGCGCATGCTCAAGTTTCTGTATGCCCCCAAGGGCATCTTTGCGCGCATGCTGCGGCCGTGGCTGCACTATTTCAAACCGGGTTTTCATCCTTGGGACCATGACAATCGGGCACGGTTGGCGGGGATAGACGCACTGGTCGAGGAGATCGAGCGGACCAATCGGGGCTACGAGGCGGTCTAGCACGCCGGCGTGCTGTTTTGAACGGGGCCGGCTGCCAGAGCGGTCGGCCCCATGACTGCCAGATCACCCCAACCCCGCCCGCTCGCGCACAAACAGCGGCACCTCATGCCCCGGCAACGCCCTGCTGAAATACCAGCCTTGAATGAACAACTCAGCCCCCGTATTCAGAAACGCCAATTGCTCGGCGGTCTCGACCCCTTCCACCACCACGCCCAGGTTAAGCGCCTCACAGAAACGCAGCATGCCGGTCAGCACCTGAGCGCCCTTGGGATCGTGCTGTGCAACCACGAAGCTGCGATCGATCTTGATGAAGTCCACCGGAAACTGATGCAGGTAACTCAACGCCGAAAACCCGGTGCCAAAGTCATCGATATATACCTTTGCCCCCAATGCCTGCAGTTTCTGGATGGTCTGACGGGTCGCCTGGATATCGCTGACCAGCGCATCTTCGGTGATCTCCACCGACACCCAGCCCTGGGCCTGGGCGAGAATCTCCACCAGACGATCACCATAAGCCGCGTCCTTGAGGGTAACGCTGGAGACATTGATGGTCATGGGCAATTCAAAACCGGCCTTCTTCCACTGTTGATACTGGCGTACGGCCTGGGACGCCACCCACACGTCCACATCCGGCATCAACCGCGCCTGTGCCAACCATTGCAGGAACTCCCAGGGTGAATGCACCGTGCCCTGGCTGTCCCGGGCGCGCATCAAGGCTTCGCAGCCGGTGCACAGGCCGGTACGGGTGGAAACTTGGGGCTGAAACTCAAGATAGAACTCGTAGTCGCTGATCTGCTGGATCCGGTTCAACTCAATGGCCTGCCGGGCCAGGGCGCGGTGCGACGCGAGCACCGGGTCGAACTCCAGCAACCGCCCCTTCTCCTCCAGGCCGCGAAACGTCATGTCCAGGGATTTGAGGTATACCGTGCCGCCGTCACTGGCCTGGCGATGGATCGCTCGTACATACGGCGCATACACCAGCGTCCCCAGGCCCATCAGTACAACCTGCAATACCACGGCCGCGACGTCGCCATGGGTACTGAGGTAAGCATTGAGCAACACCGGTGCGGTAAACGGCACACTGGCCACGGCCGGTGCTACCCAACCCAGTTGCACCACCGCGAGCGCCACCGTCGCATTGACCGCCGGCACCAACAGAAAGGGTATGAACAACCGCGGGTTGAGGATGATCGGCAAACCGAACAACAACACTTCGCTGACATTGAATAACGACAGCGGCAAACTGGCCATCGCCAGTAACCGCATGGACTGGCTCCTGGAAAACAGCAGGATTGCCAGGAGCAGGCACAGCGCGCCGCCCGACCCACCGATAAATGCGAAGCTGCCCAACAGGCCGCTGTTAAGCAGGTATTGGACCGGCTCACCCGCCGCCAGCGCTGCGCCATTGAGCAGCACAGCTTGATCCAGTACATCGAACAGCGGCTGCATGGCATACACGCCATGAATCCCGAAAAACCACAACAGCGAGTTCATCAAGGTCACAAACAGCCCGCTGCCGTAAGGCGCCTGTAACGTATTGAGCACCTGCGGCCCCTGCAGTTGTGCCACATAGGGGATCTGCAGCAGCAACGACAACACCACCACCAATGCCAGCGCAGTGATCGCACCGGGTAGCACCATGTTGATCGTGCCCTTGAGGTTGTGTCCGATCAGGTCTTCATGCACCAGGCGAGTCCAACGCAAACGGTGCAGCCAGGCCATGGCCGGCACATTGATCAGCGGCGACGCGATGGCAATGAACAGCAGGAAGGTGGCCGAAGCCCGAGGGTATTCGCGCAAAAGAAACGTGGCCACCACTACGTTGGCAAGGCACAAAAAGGCTATTGGCAGTTGTGGCAAGCGGTGCCGGATAGCCAGCATATAGCCAATGGAAGCGGCGACCAGCAGTGGAATCACCGAGCTGATCCGGTCATGCAGGCCCGAAAGAAAGCTCACTATCGGTGGGCTGAAGCCCAGCACCTTGGCGCATTCGGACAGGATCAGGAAAACGGCAGACACCAACAGGCACGGCAGGATCCACAACAATCCCTCCCGAATCGCACGTAACGACTCGATACTGGCCAGGGCCGCCAGGCGCTGGGTAAGGAAAAGTTTGAACAGCGTTTGCGCCATGAGCCGCCCTCTGCCCGTATTCGCGGGGTCTGGAGATCAGCGCCGGAATACCCGTCAACGCTACACGCCCTGATACTCGGCGCGAAAGCTTTTTGCCATCTTCCCGGGCTTTTCAGCAAAAAAACCCTGGGGGCTGTGAAAATTCCTAGATAAAAAATCGAACTTTCTGACCTGAGTCATCCCCTAAACCTGTCTGAGTCGGTATTA
This sequence comes from Pseudomonas sp. R11-23-07, assembly GCF_003852295.1. NCBI lineage: Bacteria > Pseudomonadati > Pseudomonadota > Gammaproteobacteria > Pseudomonadales > Pseudomonadaceae > Pseudomonas > Pseudomonas sp. R11-23-07. Next base: position 2,557,514 of record NZ_CP027761.1, on the reverse strand, counting down.
TCCGCCGCGTTTCCGTTTGTTAAAGGATGTTACAACCTGGTTAACACCGGGTGCCCACTCAGGGAATATTGCCTGGCAAGAAGCAGGCACAAAGGAGAGAGAGCCTTACCATGCACCATAAGCGGTCCAGCACCATGCGCCCCCTATTTGTCACCATCCTGTTGTGGCTGTGCAGCGTGGCGCTGTTATTTATCATCAAGAACGTCATCGAACTGTATACCGGGCCCGTCGCGGAGACCTGGATAGACTTGACGTTGGTGCTTGTCGCCTACCTGATGTTCTTTTTACTGGCACCGTTGCAACGCTGGCTCCAGCGCAGGTCGCGCAAGCGCGCTCGGCGTCACGTCGACGGGCACGCACCCGACGTCGACTCCCGTCTCTCTCGCTGAGGGGCTTGGCGTTGTCAGCACCTGGCGATAACTATCAACGCGCACTGGACCGGTTCCTGCACGAACACCCGGACGTGGCCGCTGAATTGAACAACCTCAACCCACTGGCTGCCCAGGCCAGGGGAGAAACCGTGGCGCAGTATCGTACCGAGCGTCTGTATGAAGCGTTCGAGGCGCAGGCCGAGCGCCAGGGCCTGTTCGCCTGGGAGCTGACCCTCAAGCTGACTGCCGAGTCCAGCGAAGCCTTCGAAACTCAACGCCTCGAGGTGCACAAGGAAGTCGCACAGATGGCCGGCATGAGTTGGGCCGACTACTGCCAACTGCATGACCTCGCCGGCTGACGCGCTGGCTAGCCGAACCAGCGAAGCCGCCTGCACCCCATGACCTGCCGCAACTCGGCGACCGTCAGGGCCCGGCGTTGCGGGTCCTGCGCCAAGGCGGTGTGCAGTGCCGGCCAGCAACGTCGGGGCAACTGCCTGGGCCGAGGCAGCCCGGCGCCCGGTTGGCGTTCCCCGAGGCGCTTGCCCTGGGCCAGCTCATACAGGACGCACGCCACGCCATAGAGGTCCGCAGCGGGCGTCAACGCGCCACCCGCCAGTAATTCAGGCGCCGCATAGGCCCGGGTCCAGGCATTCAACCGGCTGCGATTCACCGCCGCCAAGTCCGCCGGGGTCTGCGCAAATGACTGCCCAAGGCCGAAATCGAATAAACGCACGCCCGCTTCGCCCACCATGACATTGGCCGGTTTGATATCGCCATGCAGCACGTTGTGTTGATGGGCATAAACCAACGCGTCCAGCAGTTGCAGGGCAATCGGTTGCAGCTCTGCCCACGGCAATCCATCAGGGCATTCCACAAGCAGTCGGTCCAGCGTCAGGCCATGCAGCAGCTCCATGGTAAAAAAGGCGATCTGGCTGGACGTATCCACCTCAAACGAATACACCCTTACCACGCGCTCATGTCGCAGGCGGCGCGCCAGGGCAAACTCGCTGAACAGCAATACATGGGCATCCGGGCACGCAGACAAAGACTCGTCCAGCAGCTTGAGCGCCACAGCGGAACAAGGCTCGCCAAATTGCTCATGTAACAGGTCGCGCGCACGGTACACCACGCCCATCCCGCCCCGGCCCACGACCTGCTCAAGGTGGTAGCGGCCGACGAGCAAAACCGGGGGAGTTGATGCCGCACTCATGAGTGCACCACGACGGCGGTCAAATCATCGCGTGCCGGGGCGCGCAACGCGCTGGCGAACAATCTTTCCACGACCTGCTGCGGCCCGCCTGCACTCAACGCCAGGCCCAGCTGGACATGGCTGAGTGCCTGGTAGAGACCATCGCTGCACAATAAAAACACATCGCCAGGGCGGGTCCTGAGCTCCAGCACCTCAAGCCGTACTGACGCGTGCGCGCCAATGGCCCGGGTCAAGGCTCTGGCATCGGGGTGGGCCCGAGCTTGCGTCGCACTCAACTGACCCTCGTCCATGAGGCGCTGCAACAGCGAATGATCTCTCGACAGCTGGTACAGGCGTTGTTCACGCCACAAATAACAGCGGCTGTCCCCCGCCCACACACAGGCCGCACGCCCATTATCCAGCAACAGTGTGACCACCGTACTCCCCATTGTGGCACTGCCGGTGCGCCGCGCATCCGCCAGCCGCTGATTGACACCTTGCAGCCGCTGTCGAACCGCATCGACCCGCTGATCAAGGCTGCCCTGCGCCGATAACGAAGCCAGGCTGCTGATCACCCACTCGCTCGCGAGATCGCCGTGCCGGTGCCCGCCCATGCCGTCCGCCACGGCCCAACAGCCTCCTTGCGGGCAATCGAGCAGGGCATCCTCATTGCGCGGCCGTGACTGCCCGCGCTGTGTACGCCCGGCGCTGCGCCATGTGGGCCGCATTGGGCTCACAGTTGCTCCGGCAGGCGGAAGGTGCGCCACGTGTCCATCTCAAATGGGCTGGGTGTCCGTTGGCTGGTCAGCAGGTAATTGGCGCGCAACCCGGCCAGGTCAGCCTTGACGATCTGCGCGTTGCGGTCACTCGCAGGCTCGCGTTGCATCAAGTCGAAAAACCGGAACAACGACCAGGCGCCGGCGCTCTTCTCGATACCCAGGGGGCGCAATTCGCCCCCCCTCTCCAGTACGAGGCTGGCGCGTCCGTTATCTGCTTCGATGGGCCACCGGAACGTCATGGGTATGATCGGGCCGTGCCGGTATTCCAACTGCTTTTCACCCAATCGCAGGATCGCTCGGTTGACCGACTGATCCAGGCTGTAGGGCGCCAAGGTAAAACCCACCGCCAACTCTCCCTGATCTTCGGTGAAAAAGCCGCGTCGGATAACCTGGGCTTTCGTCAGTTGATCCAGCAGCGAACGTGAGATCGGCAAACCCTGTCCGTCCAGCCCACGCAACCGGTAGCGCGTGCCATCTGCGGTGACAAACGCGCGCAGGTACCCCTCGTAAAAACGCGCCCACACGCCTTGGGGTTTAAAGAACTCACGAAAATCGTCAAGGGCCACATCATTCGTCGCGTGGGCGTTGAACGGATACCGTTGCCGAATCGCCCTGGCGTAAAGCCCCTGCACCTCGCTCTGGTAGCGCTGATTGACATGGGCATAGGCCTGGTCCAATAAATGGCGCCATGTCTGATCGCCAATCCCTTCAAACCAACCGGCAAGCGGAAGCGGCAAACGGCTGGACGCTGCACGCAGGTCGCCCAGCACGTCCTGCTGGCCGTCCATGCGCCGCTTTGCCCGCAAAAAGGCCGCCTGCTCCGGCGAACCCTCACGGCTCAGCGTCGCCAATTGCAGGTGTAATTGGTCGAGCAGGCGCAACCCCTGGGCCAGCTCCGCGCTGGGGTTCTGCTGCTCATCCAGCAACTGATGCAAGGGTTCAAAACGCCGCTGCAAAGCCCGGCGAGCCGAGTCGCCCAAGGCAGCCTGCCCCTGCGCCACCGCAGCCCTGGCGACCACGCCCAACGCGCCTGACGGCTGGGCCATCGTTGCTGGCAGCTCCAGGCCCGGCAGTAAACGGGTATTTTCACGAAGCTGCTGCAATAGCAGAAGGACTGGCGATTGAGCCGACGTCAGCCCCGCGAGACGTTCGGCATCCTCGCGCAGACCGTCGGTGTGCAGCAGCCTGATGCGACCGAGCGCATCGCTCCAGGCCTGGGCATACTCACTGAAGTAGCGCTGTTGCAGTTCGATCATCAAGCGCTGCAGATCCTCGCTGCTCAAGTCAGTGCCTTCGCCCAGTACCCAGTTATCCTGGGCAATGGCGTTCACCAGCTTGGGGCCTTGCGCTTCGAAGTACTGCACATACCTTTTGGTGTAGAAGCCAGGAACCGGTGGATCGATGGCGGCAAAGACCTTGCCCTCGGCCAGACGCAACGGCTCCAGGTCGCGCGATTGTTCGCGCAGCACCCGGTACACCACGTCGGCCAATGACTCGCCCCGCAGCGCGGCCCGCGCCTGAGCCACCAGGTCGTCGTTGAGGCGGGCGGAAAATGGCTGCTCAAGCAGTCGCGCCCAATGTTCATTCAGGCGCTTCTGTACCGGCATATCACCGGGAAACCGCAGCGACCAATGGCTGGCCATATGCTGCGTCAACCACGCGGTATCCCGGCGTTCGCGCAGATTGAGCATCAGGTACGCACGCAAGTTGTCGAGCAGGCGCTCGCGATCGCCGAGGCTGGCGCGTACCTGCTCTTCGAGCAGGGCAACGGCGCGGCCCAGCAGTCGCTGCTGCAACGCCTGCTCATAGGCGCGTGCCACCCACGGTCGGCTGACCTCGCCCTGATACAGGCCGGCTCGCTCGATCAGTGGAGCGTCGCCTGGTGTGGGAAACACCTGGGTCGCCGCCCAGCGAGCATCCAGCAGCGCAAGGAGCGTCAAGGTTTCATCGTTACCCTGCACGGCGGGGGCGCTAAGCGCAGCGATATGAGCCAAACGTTGTTGGTTGGCCGCGTAACTGTGCATCCACAGCCCCCCGGCACCCGCCAGGACCAGCGCAGCCGCCATCCCCAGCAACCCATTGCGCCGCCAGATGCGCTGGCGCTCCCGGGTCTGCAAGGCGGCCAGGTCCGCCCCGGCAAAGATCACCCGACTGAACAGGCCCTGCACGAAATGGCTGCGACTGTCGCTGGCACAGGTCAGGTAGAACCCGCGCAAGCCGTTGATGCGCTGGTAGCGATGGGCGCAAAACGCCCACTCGATAAACAGGCACAAACGCTCGCCTATTTGCGCGGTCTGCTGGGGAAAATCAAGCATTCGCCCGCGGCGCTCGACATCGCGCTCCTGGTGCAATCGCTCAATCAATTCGCCGTGCAGCCGTTGCAGTAATTGCTCGAACGCTCGGCGAACCTGAGTGATGTCATTGCCCGCCTTGTCAGCCTCCAGAGGTTGGCCCAGCACCGCTCCGACATCGTCCCCTGACGGTGAGTCGAAGTACTCGATGAACCCCGCCAGTCGATCGGCCTGGGTCACCACCAGGTAGAGGGGTACATCCACCTGCAGTACCTGCTGAATTTCCTGCACGCGCGAATGGACATGGCGCGCCAGTTGCTCCAGGTCGTGCTCATTACCGCTCAGGAGCCTGTCTACCGACAGCGTCACCACCACGCCGTTGAGCGGGCGCACTCGATGCCGCCACCTCAGACTGGCCAACAGCGTGGTCCAGCCGGCGGCATCCACCGAACGGTCTGGTTGAATCAGATAGCGCCCTGGCGTGTCGATAAGCACCCCTTCATCGGCGAAGTACCAGTCACACTGCCCGCTGCCGCCCGTCGGGCGCGTGTCAGCCTGATCGAACGGTGACTGCAAACCCGCTGCCGCCAACAGTTGGGTCTTGCCACTGCGCGGTTCACCGATCACCAGGTACCAGGGCAAATCATGGCGCCAACGTGCGTTGCGCTCGCCATAGCGCGCAGACGTTTTCAACCGGTGGAGGGCGTCCTTGAAACGACCACGGACGTGCTTCTGCTCGTCCTCCACCGCTCTCAATGGCGGATGAGCGGTTGGCGGAGCCGGCCTTTCGAGTCCAGCAGCACGGCGCCCGCCCGCCAGGACCATCGCCAATCCCCACAGCAGGAACAATGCGCTGAGGGTCAACAGGCGGGCAGTCGCGCTTTGCCAGAACCGGTAGTCGTCCACGGCCAACAGCGGTCCGACGTACCACACGAATGCAGCACAGCAAAGCACCAGCATCAGGCTCCACACCCAAACCTTGGCCAGCACGGCACCCACGCCCTTGAAGAATGCGTTCATTCGTTGCTCCCTGCGTTTACTAGGGCGTGCGGGTAAGATCCGACGCCGACAATTGAAGGCTTTGCAGCGCACTTGCCCTGTCTCGCTCCAATACCCAGGCGAATCCCGTGTACATCGCGAGCAAACCGCACAGCGTGAAGGCCACACACCCGCCAACAGGAATGACGCGTACGTGCCTGCGTCGCGTGCGCCCCTGCCCTTCCGGCAACACCGGCGCCAACGGTGGATTGCCTCGCACCTGCCTGATCTGTCGATACAAGCCATCTCGAACGGCTTCGAGTTGCACTACCCCCCGCTCCATCACCCGGTATTTACCTTCGAACCCAAGGGACAGGCACAGGTACATCAGCTCCAGCATCGCCAAGTGTTTTACCGGGTCGCGCGCCAGGCGTTCCAGCAACTGGAATACTTTCTCGCCGCCGAACGTTTCGTGATGAAAGCGACTCAACAGGCTCATCTTCGACCAGTCACTTCGAGCCCCCCACGACGTGGTGACGACTGCTTCGTCGATCACGCTGCACAACACGTAGCGCGCAGACATGACCTGGGTATTTTCAATGCCACCCTGCAAGGCACGGGTTTCGAATTGAGTCACCGCGGATGACAATCGGTCGTTGATCGTGATGAGGTTTTCCCGACCGGAGCAGCCCTTGAGCTGGACCACTTGCGACAATAGCTCCCAAGCGGCGACCACGAGGGGATTGAGCGCTGTGGTGAAGCTGTGTGCGCCCAGTGCTTGGCTCGCGTAGATCATCCGGTCCTGCAATTGTTCATAGCGCGGCGGCGCCGGGAACTCCGTAAGCGGCCCTTGCGCGGGCCCGTAGCCGTCGCGATCGAGCAGGACGGTTTTTTCATCCTGCGAGTATTCACTGTCCATAGCATTCAATTCCTGATGGCCCAGAAGGTCAGCTCAAGCCCGGCGAACTCGCCCCCGACATGGAACGCGAAGCCACCCGACTGCTCCAGCTGCGCGATATCGCGGGCATTCATGTCCAGCATGAAATAGGTCTTGGCGGCGTGGAACGGGATCTGGCGCGGCGCCACGGGCAGTGGTTTGACCTTGATACCCGCCAGGTGCAGATTGACCAATTCGCGTATGCGCTCAACCGCGCCGACTTTCAAATGTGCCGGCAGGCGTTGGCGCAAGGCCTCCGAATCACACTGCGCCGTAGCCGCCAGGATGAACGTCGCCGTACCCAGCAATTTCAGGTCGCTGACCGGGCAAACCAATACGCCGTACTGACGTTGTTGCAACGGCAACTCGATGGAGTGTTGTTCCAGCACGACCGACAACACGGCACGCACAGCCTCCATCAGGCCCCGGAAACTTGCCCCCTGGTCGGCGTGCCGGTAATGCACATCCAGCGCCGGGCGCCTGCTATCGCTGGCGAACGTCGACAACTCACCGAGCAGCGCCACCAATGCGCGGAACACCGCTTCAGGGCGAACCAGGGCCTGGCTCAAGCAGTGGCGCAGCTCCAACTCGGTACGATTGATCACTTGCAGCATGAGGAAATCGCCGACCTGCGTGCCGGCGGCGCTGCTCTCGCCCCGGATCCGCGCCGCGATGGCATCCCCCCGCGACGCAAGCAGGCCGATCACCTCCTTAAGACAAGACGATACATACCCGCGATCCTGCATAAAAATGAACGTCGGGACGAACTCCGCATCCAGGCGCACGCCCCCCGCATCGGTAGACTCCAGCACCTGGGCGACCTTGAGTCTGACGAAGCCCTGTTCTCTGTGCTGCTCACCCAGCAGGAGACGCAAATCAGGTCGCGCGCAGTGAATTCGACAGCGAGCGTCGGCACCGGCGTTCGAATCACCTACCTCCACCTCACAAGCGAGGTAGCGCGCCAGGACATCGCCCTGCTCCGGTTGGCGGGCTTCAATCTGATTGCCGGTTGCCAGCAGCAGCGCCAGGTAAACAGCCTGCTCCCCCGGGTTGGCGGGTACTTGTAATACCAGGGGCTCCATCGCGGTGCCGTGGTCGAACAGGCTACCGTCCGGCAATACACCGCTGGCTTGAGTGACCACTAGTTTGCCCAGGTTGAGGTACTGCACATCGAGTTCCAGCGTGAGGAAGCCCCAGGCGTCAGGCCCCAGCAAACGCGTCTGGTTGAGCTGTTGCTGGTAATGGCGGTCGTTGTGCTGCAAGTGCTGCGGCCGCAACAGCATGCCTTCCTGCCAAATGACTTTATGCGCGTGCATATCACTGCACCTCCTTGCCGGAGCGCGGGTCGGCAAGCCGGATTCCGTCGTGGTCCAGTACCAGCTCGGCACGGTTCAATTGCTGCGCGGTGAGCGGAACGAGCAGCCGCCATTGAACGTGCGGCAAGTCCCGGTACGCCGCCAGCACGCCCACAAAATGACTTTTTGGCCCGACACTCAGTTTGAGCGCCAGTCGGTCCCCTGGGCGCAGCTCTATTTCCTCGCTGCTCACCCAGTCCTTTGGCAATACCTGCTCGGCGTGGTCATACAGGCTGAAGAAGTCGGCATTCTCGAAAGCTACGCCATGGCGCAGTTCAATCAGTTGCAGCACGACCGGCGAGGGTCGGCCATGAAGGTCCGGGTTGACCTGCTCACTGGCGGTCAGTACCAGGTCCAGTTTGGTCAATGTTGAAAAAGGCGATACGGCGCTGCAGCCAGCCAACAGGCCGAGCGTGAGCAACAGGGGCGTGAGGGTGACTCGATACATGGACATCATCCTGGATAATCGCTGTGCAGGGTTGAGATCAGGCGCACCTGTTCTTCAAAGGCCCGGCTGTGTTGCAGCCGTTCAACCTCCAGCCGACACAGGCGCGCCACCTTGATCGCCAGCGCCTTTCGTGCAACGTGGTCAAGCCGGCCCAGGTCAAGCCCCAGCGCCGCGGCAAACTCCGTCCAGAAGACGTCATCCGGCGGCGGTGCCGTCGCGACAGAGTTCGCTCCGGGAAGCTCCTTGATGAGCTCAACCCGACACGGCATTGCCACATGCTCGCGGTCGGCGGCGTGCCGGTCCGCCCACTCTCCGGGCTCGCCAACGCCCGCATTCAAAGCTGCCAGTTCATCCGAGGTACTATGTCGCTGATGCTCAAGGTCCAGTGCCTGCAACGGGTCCAGAGCCAGGAAAGCATCATCGGGAATCGGTACTCCCGTGGTGATGGGCTGCTCACGCAAAGGTGGAGACGATTCCATCAGCCGCGCGCGTATCGACAGCGCACCCAGTTCGAACACGTCGCCATCTTCGATCAATCGCGCCTGCCCTTTGTGCAACCGTTCGCAACTGCCTGCCATGCCGATACCGTTGCTGCTGATATCCGTCAGAAAGTAACGACCTTCGCGGTAACCCACCAAACCGTGGTGGCTGGAGAGCAGCCGACTGGGATCATGGATGACCCAGTCACAGCCAGAGCCACGCCCAATCACACCGCCCACGCCGTCAAACACTTTGCGCACCATGGACACAGGGTCTGCGCCTGCGGCCTCACTTACCTCAAACACAAGCCGCATGGTCAAGCTCCCTCTTTCTTATCGGCCACGGGTCACCGCCTGGGGCTCACCCAAAGGACGGTATTGGGCATCATCGAATACGTAATTGGCGTTACAACCGCCAAGCAGACACAACACAAGCACGACGACGTGCCACGGACGATCAGGCATCAGGTTTCTCCTGGGTGAAAAGGCCCGCCGACCTCATATCGATAACGGCGGCAATGATCTCAGCAATCCTCGGATGCACCGCTCAACGGTCCCCGCTGGCTTCGCCGCAAGGAATGTTCAAGCGTGCAAGCCGGTAAAGCAGCGTGCGCCGTGCGACGCCGAGCTCACGCGCCGTACGGGTCCGATTGCCACGATTCTTGTGCAGGCAATCGAGCAGGAACACGCGCTCTACCCGCTCCAGACGCTGGCGCAGCGTGACATCATCAACGGCGGTCGCGGCCGACACCTGGGGAAGCGACAGGTGCGCCGGCAGGATCACGTTGTCGTCACACAGCAGAACGGCTCGCTCCACCAGGCACTTGAGTTCACGCACGTTGCCAGGAAAGGCATGACTCGACAGTTGATCAAGGGCGATATTCGACCATTCCACAGGTGTCCTTCCCAGGCTTGCGCACGCCTTGTCGGCGAAATGCCGTGCCAGCTGCAGCACATCCCCGTCTCGCTCACGCAAGGCCGGTAACTGGATGGGGAACTGGGCAAGCCGGTAATAAAGATCCTCGCGAAAACTGCCTTCGGCGACCATGGTTGAGAGGTCACGGTGGGTCGCCGCGATGATGCGCACATCAACCTTGTGCGCAGCACTGGCGCCCAATGGGCGCACCTCACCTTCCTGCAATACCCGCAACAACTTGGCTTGTAGGGTCAGCGGCATATCGCCGATTTCATCCAGCAGCAACGTGCCGCCATGGGCGGCGTCGAACAGCCCTGCATAGTTGCGCTCGGCACCGGTAAATGCGCCTTTGCGGTAGCCGAACAGCTCGCTCTCCAACAAGCCTTCCGGGAACGCAGCGCAGTTCTGCACCACGAAAGCCTTGGCTGCTCGCGGCCCTGCCAGGTGGATGGCCCGAGCCACCACCTCTTTGCCGGTGCCGGTTTCTCCCCGCAGCAGGACGGTATAAGGGGTATGCAGCACCTTGCTGATCAATTGGCAGGTTTGCGCCATCGCTGTGCTGTTGCCGATCAGGCCATACGTGCCGGTCAGCGATACTGCGCGCCCTTGCGGCGCAACAGCCGGCACCCACCGCAGGCTGCGCAGCAGGGCCAGTTGGTGCAAGGCGAAGCTGGCGAACTGGCCCAGCGAGGACGCGTAGCCTTGCAACGCTACCGGGCGTTGGGCCGCGCATAGCAGCACGCCCGTGAGCGTATTGAGGCGGTTGAACAGCGGCACACTCAACAAGGCGCGCCAAGGTGATGCGAGCACCGGCAAGAAACCCAGGTCGTAAGGACTGTTTTGCACATCATCCACACTGACCGCGGCGCCTTGATCCAGTGTGTCGCGCAGTAAAGGCACGTGTCGCGGATCGATACTTGAAGTCGCCACCGCCACCGAGGGCGTCGCGCTCAGGTGTTGGGCGGCCAGCTCAAGCCGGCCGGTCGCTTCGTCAAGCCGGTACAACTGGGTGAGCTCACAGTGACTCAGTTGCGCCACCGCTGAGACGCACGCGCCGGGCAATGAAGCGCCGTCACTGTCCAGGCCTATACGTGTGAAGCAGCCGATCAAGGCGCTCGCGTGGGCAAGCGGGTCAGGCAATTGATCAAGGTTGGTCATTGGCTGAACTCGCAGAGCGGCAGGCCGTTGCCATCCAATCGCGCATGCACCGAGGAAACCGTGGTCTCCATGGCCATGGCGCCGAGCAGACCGTCCACCATCTGCGGCAACAAATGGCGCTCGATCCACTGGTCGATGTACCGCGCACCGCTGTCACCGTCCGCGCAACGCTCGGTCATGTGCGCGACCAATTCTGGGGTGTAGGTGAATGCCAGTTTGCGCGAGTGCAGCCGTTGGCCAAGGCCCGCGAGCTTGAGCTCTGCCACGTCGTGCAGCACCTGCTGGTCAATCGGGTAATACGGTATGACGCGCATACGGGCGAGCAATGCGGGCTTGAAGTGGGCACGCAGCAGCGGGTAAATGGCGTCTTGCAGCACCTGGGGTTCAGGTCGTTGACCGCCTGAACAAAGCGCGTTGATACAGTCGCTGGCAAGGTTGGACGTCATCAGCAGCACGGTGTTGCGAAAGTCGATTTCCCGCCCTTCGCCATCATTCGCGCGCCCTTTGTCAAAGACCTGGTAAAACAGGTTCAATACCTCCGGGTCGGCCTTCTCCACCTCGTCGAGCAGCACGACTGAATAGGGACGCTGGCGTACGGCTTCGGTCAAAACCCCGCCCTCGCCATAACCGACATAACCCGGTGGCGCACCGATCAATCGGGAAAGCGCGTGCTTCTCTTGGTACTCCGACATATTGATGGTGGTGACAAACCGTTCACCGCCGTACAGAAGGTCCGCCAGGGCCAGGGCCGTTTCTGTCTTGCCTACACCGCTTGGCCCCACCAGCAGAAACACCCCGACAGGGGCATCGACCTTGTTGAGCCCGGCGGCAACGGCGCGCAAGGCACGATCAAGGGCCTGCACCGCGTGATCCTGCCCAAGCACGCGCGAGCGCAAGGCCGCGGCAAACCCAAGCACTTTTGTGTTCGGTTCAAGGGCCAGCTGCTCGACGGGAATACCGGTCCACGCGCTGATGACATGCGCCACGCCGTGCGGGCAGACCTCAGGTTTCACCAACGGCCCATCGCGCTCAAGCCACTGTTGCTCCAGTACCTGGCGATCGTGCTCAAGGGTTTCCAGGCGCAACTTCAGCGCCTGAAGGGCCTGCGCATCCACAGGCAAACCGCTATCAGCGTCTCGACTCAGCGCCCGCGCCTGCCGCTGGCCCCCGATCAGTTCGGCGCGTAGCGCCTGCAGTGCCTCAGGCGGCATTGCCTGACGCGTGCGGACGCTGGCACAGGCGGTGTCCAGCACGTCCACCGCCTTGTCCGGCAACTGTCGGCCCACCAGATAGCGTGCGCTCATGTGGGCCGCTGCTACCACCGCATCATCACGGACATACACGCCATGGCTCGCTTCATAGACAGGCACCAGTCCCCGCAGAATCGACACTGCCTGCTCGACACCCGGCTCCTCGACCAGTACCGGCTGGAACCGCCGCGCCAATGCCGGGTCCTTTTCGATGTACTGCTTGTATTCCGACCAGGTGGTAGCGGCGATCGTACGCAACGCGCCGCGCGCCAGGGCCGGCTTGAGCAGGTTGGCCGCGTCCAGGCCTCCCGGCTGGGCGCCAGCGCCCACCAAGGTATGGGCTTCGTCGATAAACAGGATGACCGGCTCAGGCGATGCGTTCACTTCATCGATCACACCTTTGAGACGTCGCTCGAACTCGCCTTTGAGGCCAGCACCGGCTTGCAGCAAGCCCATATCGAGGGTCAGCACGCGAACGCTTTTAAGGGCCTCGGGCACCTGCAAAGCCGCGATCTGCAACGCAAGCCCTTCGACGATCGCCGTTTTCCCCACCCCGGCCTCCCCCACGAGAATCGGGTTGTTCTTGCGCCGCCGCACCAGGATGTCGATCAATTGCCGTATTTCGCGCTCGCGGCACAGCACTGGGTCTATTCGGCCTTCACGGGCATGCTGGGTGAGGTCCTGGGTAAAGCGCTGCAGCAGCGACTCCGTGGCAATCGGCTGATGCTCGCTGGGCTGGCCCAGCAGAAAATCACGCACCCTGCCGGTATCCAGACGGCTGAGCACAGCGTGATACCGGCTGCCCGCATACTCCAGCGGGTGCTGTAAAAGTGCCAGCAACAGCGCACCGTGATCGACAGAGCGTTGGCCCAACTCTACGTGGGCAACCATCACGGCTTGTTGTAACCACAGCACCAGAGCCTGGGCGAACACCGGGTTGCGTGTAGCGCTCTGCTCGCTCCTGGGCTGCAAGGCTGCTTGCAGTTCGCCCAGGGAAACGTCGGCATCTGCCAGCGCCTTGGCCATCAACCCGGCGGGATGCTCGAGCAAGGCCAGAAGCAGATCCTCCACCAACACTTCATGACCACCACGCGCCATGCAGCGCTCGGCCGCGCGCGTCAGGTCCCCGCGGGTCGGGGCCGTCAATGTACGGATCAGTAATTGCAGGTCCACATTAATCATGCTCATCAATCCTTAATGAAAATGGCCGGCGAGCGTGATCGCACCGTCCGCTCGCTCATGGTCCAGCCAACTGGTCCAACCCAGGCGGCACACATTGTTTTCGCCGATATGCAACGCCCTGATTTCGCCGGGTGCCAGTACCAGGCGCAGGTCAAATTGCAACGCGTCTCTCGCGGTTAAACGCACCAGCGAGCACGCGGGGGCATTGGCCGTTCCCGTGGGCAGAAAGTCGTGAAAACGCTGCCAACCCAGGGCCTTGATGTGCACCCTGAACTTGCCGCTGCGATCAGCGATGCGACGCCCCAATACAAGGTCGTCGCCAAGCGTGCAGTTGGCGTGGCCCAAGTCATTGCGCTGCGAATGCGCGACGTCCACGGTGCGTTCGACCCATTGCTCGATGAACACCTGGGCATGCTTGAAGTAATACCGCAGGACGGTCTCCATCAATGCAGCCGAGTGCGCGCGCAGGCTCAGAAGCCCGAGGTAAGGCAGCAAGCGCTTGCAATCAAGAAGCGAGGCGCCCCGTATCGCGTGACTGCCGAGGCCAATCAGCGCAAACATTTGCTGGGAAAACCCATCACTGGCGCCCTGTTGAAAGCAGGCCCGGTAACGGTATTTGCGCCAGATCGGTAACATCAGACGGTGCAGTCGATGGTGGAACATATCGAGGAAGTCCCGCGTGGGGTTACCACCTGCGCGCTCCGCAAACGCCTGCTCGGCATAAAACGCGGGCAATGGTGAGCCCGCGCCGAACAACCCCAGCACGTTGATGCGCAGGCGCGCACGCAAGCGCCCGTGGTCCATGAAAAACTCCACACGATCAATATCGTGTCCCGCAAACCCCAGGCCTGGATTGGCCTGGAATTCCAGCTGGTCATACAGCGCATCCTCATCCAGCAGGGGATGAGCTTCACGTAAACGTGTGACCACCTGCACCACCGCCTGGAATAGCGTGTATTCGCGGATGGCATGGCAAAGCTGAGTCAAAGCAGGGGTTGCTGCCCCATCCGGAACGGCCATAGATACACGTCTCCTTGTGTGCTGATCACTCGCAACTCGTGATACGAATTGAGGCTGGCGTAAAGCGCAAAGAACTGATTGAGGACCGAAGCGAACACAAACAGATCGCCCTGGCCTGCAAACCCCAGGGGATCCACCGTCAGGTCCACCCGCAATCCGCGAATCGGCAGGCCCCGGTGCAACCGGTCAACCGCTTCGTGCTGGATAGAGCGCAGCGCGCCCAACTTTTTCTGGCTGATTTTCAGCGCCTGTCGATCGTGATAGCGCGGCAAGTCGTAGGTCGCGAGAATCACTTTCAATGCGTTGATATCGGTCAGCGAAACATAGTTGAGCGACATGTTGCTGATGAGCTTCCAGAGATAATCCTGGTCCAGTGGCGGCGCAAAACTCGCGGTTGGCGCAGTGATGTTACGGAATGTCAATGACTCAGGGGTGTGCTCGCCGGGCTGGTTGATCTCACCTGCCCTTAGCTGTCGCGGCAGACCGGCATTGGTACAGGTCAGCTCGATCGACAGTGTTTCCGGGCCCTGCTCGCAGCGATCGCCAAAGCCTATCCAGGTAGCCAGCCCGTCGTGCTGGACCGACGGCCGTTGACGGATGCTGAAGCTGGGTAGCGCCCGCGAAGTTTCGCCATCACGGTCATGCTCGAACGACTCAAAGGGCACGTAGGTTTGATAGCCCAAGCCACCAGGACGCCATCCGGTAACACGGTCAACCGAAAACACCCCGGCGTTTTCCGGAGAATATTCTCCCGGCAACAGCAGGTATTCATCCTGTTTTCCATCGAGCCGAATGGGTATCGCGTCGTGACTGAACAGGTTGACGATAGGCGTGCAGTACAGCTTGACGTTGTCCAGGGTGGGGCGCTGGAGCGCATGCCCCTGGGGGCGCAGCTCGAAGCGCAACACCATGCCATGTGCCTGCTTGAGTACCTCTTGGGGGAATCGATGCAGCGCACCCAACCCTTGAACATCGACAAACAAGTATTTCTCGGGAAACGTGAAATATTCCTGCAAGTGGCGATAACCACGGAAGGTGTTTTGCGGGTAAGGAATTAATGCGTGTTCCTCTGCAAAACCCACCGGCTGAACCTGGTTGGCGCTGAGCCGTAGCGTCGCAGGTTGACCATCGATCCCGTTGACCGGCAAATCGTTTTGGTCCAATAGCTGCAGATGGATGCCATCCAGATGTCGCAATAAGCTGAGGTACAGGCCTTGGCTCACATAGTGGTCTCCGGCCAGGTGCAGTCGTAACGATTCGAATGTCAGCGCACTGAAATTCCCCTCTGTACTCAGGGTCAGGCGCAGGTCCAACCAGGTTGCTTCGCCCTGGCAGGCGTAATCCAGGCGACGAAGTTGCAGCGGCATCACATCGGTGGCATAGCAGGTTCTGAAACGGCAACGCTCGCCCTGGATGGGCACGCTTTCCACTGCGGTGTCCCGTGCCACGCGAACGCTGGGGCCGGCGCAGTTCAACGGGTCAAATTGCAGGATGCTGAAAGCAGGCATTGGCCGCATGTAATTGGGCCATAACAGCTGCATCAGGGAATGCGTCAACTCAGGCAGCTCGTCATCGAGCTTCTGGCGCAGGCGCGCGGTCAGGAATGCAAAACCCTCGAGTAAACGCTCCACATCCGGGTCTTGACCGGTCTCGGCGAGAAACGGTGCCAGGGCCGGGTTGCGCTCGGAAAAGCGCCGCCCGAGTTGTCGCAGGGCACTGAGTTCGCTTTGAAAATAGCGGTTAAAGGCCATCTGCGCAGACCTCTACCTGCCCGGCATCCGCCAGGCGCGCATGGAACACGACAGATTGTGTGCCACCGTCGATGAGCAGCCCGGCATCGATGGCAAAGGCCAGTGCCAACGATTCATGGACGCGCGGCAGCACCCTGACGCGAACATTCACCAGCCGTGGTTCGTAAGCCTGGATGAAGCGCTCGATCAGCAGGCGTGACTGGGTCAGGGATTCATGCAGGCTGAGCCGCATATCATTGAGATCAGGCAAGCCGTAATCCGGCAGCGTCTGCACGCTGCCTGCGCGGGTGCTGAGCATTTTCGTCAAATGCGCGGCGACGGACGTCATACGGCATTCGCTGGCACACACCTCGGACTCAAGGCGCTCGAAAAGGCTGTTGTGGTGGCGCATCCCCTGGCCTCGGCTCATTCTTTGTCGAGCTTGCCGACGAGGGACAAGGTGAAGTCCGCCCCCATGTATTTGAAATGCGGCCGTACGCTCAAACTGACGCGGTACCAGCCCGGCTCACCCTCGACATCGCTGACGACGATGCGCGCTGCGCGCAGCGGACGGCGCCCGCGCACCTCGGCACTGGGGTTTTCCTGATCCGCCACGTATTGGCGAATCCACTTGTTGAGTTCCAACTCCAGGTCGGTGCGTTCCTTCCACGAGCCCAGTTGTTCGCGCTGCAGGACCTTGAGGTAGTGGGCCAGGCGATTGATCACCATCATGTAAGGCAACTGGGTACCGAGCCGGTAGTTCAGCTCCGCTGCCTTGCCCTCTTCGCTGATGCCGAACGTCTTGGGTTTCTGCACGGAACTGGCGGAAAAGAAGGCAGCGTTGTCACTGCCCTTGCGCATGGTCAGGGCGATGAACCCTTCTTGCGCCAACTCGTATTCGCGTCGGTCTGAAACCAGTACCTCGGTAGGAATCTTGGTTTCAATCTCACCCATGCTCTGGAAATGATGCAACGGCAAGTCCTCGACCGCCCCGCCACTCTGGGGGCCGATGATGTTCGGGCACCAGCGAAAGCGCGCGAAACTGTCGGTCAGGCGAGTGGCGAAGGCGTAGGCCGTGTTGCCCCACAAGTAGTGCTCGTGGCTGTTGACCACATTTTCCTGGTAGGCAAAGGTTTTGACCGGGCACTCAAGGGGGTCGTACGGCGTGCGCAATAAAAAACGCGGTACGGTAAGGCCGATGTAGCGGGCATCTTCGCTCTGGCGAAAGCTCTGCCACTTGGCAAACTGCGGGCCTTCGAAATGATCCTTGAGATCCTTGAGGTCAGGTAGGCCGGTAAAGCTTTCCAGACCAAAGAAGCCTGGCCCGGCGGCCGCGATGAACGGCGCGTGAGCCATACCGGCGACACTGGAAACGTACTGCATGAGTTTCACATCAGGCGCGCTGGGGGACAGGAAGTAGTTAGCGATGATCGCCCCTACCGGCTGGCCGCCAAACTGGCCGTATTCAGCACTGTAGATATGCTTGTAAAGCCCCGACTGGGTCACTTCCGGGGAATCCTCGAAGTCGTCCAGCAGGTCCTGCCGAGAGACATTCAGCAGCTCTATCTTGATGTTCTCGCGGAAATTGGTGCGCTCGACCAGCAGTTGCAGCCCTCGCCAGGCTGCCTCGAGTGCCTGGAATTCCGGGTGGTGCAGGATCTCGTCCACTTGCTGGCTGAGCTTGGCATCGATCTCGGCAATCATTCGGTCGACCAGACGCTTCTTGACCGGTTCTTCGCGGTTGTGAGGCTTGACCAATTCTTCGATAAACGCCGACACACCCCGCTTGGCGATGCTGTACGCCTCGTCATCGGCGCTCAGTAACGTCTGGGCAATGATGTTGTCGAGAATGCTGCACTCGTCGGCGGCTTTGGGCAGAGGCAGCGAGTTGTACTGGGTAGTCGTCATGGGATCAGTGTCCTTTTACTGAATAGGTTCGGCATCAGGGCTGCTCAGCCCCAGTTCGGCCAGCACCCGAGCACGGGAGTCGTCATCGGCCAGTGCCTGCTCAATGGCTTTACGAAAGCTCGGGGTGTTGCCCAGCGGGCCCTTGAGCGCCACCAATGCCTCACGCAGCACCATCAGCTTTTGCAACTGCGGTATTTGCTCGACCAGGCTGGCGGGGTTGAAGTCCTTCATCGAGTTGATCCGCACCTGGACCGCCAGCTCTTCAACCTCAGCGTCATCCTGAAGGCGATTGGGCACGCTCAATGTCAAGTTCAGGGCCTGTTTGGCCAACACCTCGTCGAAGCTGTTCTTGTCGATCCCGATAGGCTTGCGATCCTCAAGCTTGCGCGAGTCGTCGCGCTGGGAAAAATCCCCCAGCACCAATAGTTTCAACGGCAGCTCGACGTCCTCCTGTGCACCACCCAGTGCGGGTTTGAAGGTGATGTTGATACGTTCCTTGGGTGCTACCGAACCGTCTTTGGCCATGGTGTTTCTCCTTTTGATGTTTTTTATTCGAGTACTGCTTCCAGATCGAACTGGCACAACCGGCGATGCGTGGCGTCTTTGCTTTCGCGCACGGCGTGGTTTTGCGGCAACAGGTCATAGCAGCGGTACAGGAGCCGGCCGACGTGCAGGGCCAGTTCCGGCTCCCAGCGGTCCAGGCCCGCGCGTTGTAGTTCGAGGTCCAGCTGTTCCAGCTGGATTCTGCCCAGGTCAGGCTTGCCCGCCCGCATGCACAACCTGGCCAGTGCCAGCCGCCAATGAAAGCGCGCGCGTTCACTGCCAGCGCTGTGCAAACCCTGCTTGAGCACGCCGACGGCAGACTTGAGCCCGTCCTTGCGCAAGCTGGGCATGACCGTCTGCAAGGCGGCTTCCCAGGGTTCGCTGCCGCCATCGGCAACGGCATTGAAAGGCTCGGCTTTGTGCAGGTGGCGAACAACATGAAGCGTGATCCACTCACAGGTCGCCGGGCCCGCAAACGGCGTGCCGTCGTCGAAGCGCAATTCAGGCAGGTTCGGCAGACGTTGCAATAACAGCGCGAAGCTCGTTTCCAGCTCGGCCATGGCCAGGTTCGCGTGCAGGGCTTCAAGGCATTCCCAGAGCATGCGCAGCCCATCGAACCAGAACAATGCGCCCGCCAGGCTGACCTCGAGCTCAAGCAACAGCTCGGCGTGATGGCCTTGGCTGAGACGATCCTGGTAACGTTTAAGCTTGTCGGGAGCCAGCGGGCGCAACGCCGTCACCCCCTCACTGTTGGCATCGGGATAATTGACCAGGCTCAGCCACGCCAAGGTGCGTCCCAAACGCAAGGCCCGCAGGTCGGTGGCATTCTGGCGCAACCACCAGGCACACAACGTACGGGCCTGTTCCTGTAAGGCGCGCAGCACTTTGTGGGCATCTTTTTCATTGTTGATCAGCAACTCAGGCTTGAGCGACTGCGTGAGCGCCTGCTTGACCTGGGTGATCACGCCCGCAGCGCCCGCTGAATGCGCGCCGTCTTGCGTGGCACGCGCCAGACGTTCCGCCAGTTGTCGCCGGATCGGCAACAACAACGGGGCGTCGCTGCCAAGGCGCTCGTTCAATAGCTCATCAAGGCGCACAAGGTGTGCCTGCAACGCCTGGAACAAGGGCAATCGATCGACAAGCGACAGGTTCTGCGAGAAGAGCGGGCCGAGGCGCGTCACCAGCCAAGCCAATGCGGCAACGCGGGTGCGCAGCTTGGTGGGATAGACCGCCGCCCAGTGATGCTCACAGAGATAAACCAGCAAACCGAGGCCAGCCAGCAACCCCGGGAATGAATCACGTTGATGCAGTCCCCAGGTGAGCCACACAGCGAGGCGCAGGTCCTTGGACTGCTCACGCAACAGGCGCTCACTGGATTCGCAGACCTGCTGCCAGTCCGGCAGGCTCGCGCCATGTATGGATTGTGTCTTGGCAACCTCGGCTTCCACGGTTTCAAACTCACTCGAAAAGCGCACGTCATTGCCGGCAAAATCCCCTGGCGAGCAAGGTTTTCGTGCAAGTTCCTGGTAATAAGCGCACAACTTTTCTGAATGAACCATTTTTGGGCTGCACACAACTATGAAGGCTGAATAGGCAAACTTGATACTGGGAAATGCGTAGCAGAGCTCCGCTTAACCCTCGCTCAACACACAACGAAGTGAACGAACCTTAGCCATCAAAAAAACAGTCAGCAAGCCACAGCCCCACACTTAAGGAATTTCCTACGAACCATCTAAAATCAAGGCCTGCGCAGTAATTTGCGCACTTAATCAAGTTAAATAACCCGCGATCACCGCCAACTGCGCCTGATTACTCATTTCTCACCATGAGCAATTAACTGCACACTTATGTGCAACTTAAAATACTAAACATCCGCAAAATCACCCCCATATGAAACGCTTTAACTTCTCACACCTTGATTTCATTGACCCACGCACTTTCAGGCACGCTTTTTGTTAAAGGCATTTCACCCGATCGGCAACTTCACCGTTCGGGAGCACCTACTCAATCAGACAAGGAAACCCGTCATGCCAACACCCGCGTACCTCTCAGTCACCGGTGTCAAACAAGGTTTGATCACCGCAGGTACATTTACCCAGGACTCGGTAGGCAACATTTATCAGGAAGGCCACGAGGATCAGATTCTGGTGCAGGCATTTGCCCATCAGGTGATCATTCCCCGCGACCCGCAATCGGGCCAGCCTACCGGCCAGCGCGTGCATAAACCGCTGATGATCAGCAAGGTCTTCGACAAATCCTCGCCCCTGCTATTCAGCGCACTGACCTCGGGGGAAGAAGTGTCGTGCCGGTTGGAATGGTTTCGCACCTCTTCGGCAGGCACACAGGAGCACTACTTCACCATTGAACTGGAAGGCGCGACGATCGTGGACGTCCAGTCGCGCATGCCCAACTGCCAGGACCCGGACAACGCCCACTTCACCCATCTGGAGGACGTGTATTTCACCTATCGCAAGATCGTCTGGACCCATGAAGTAGCCGGCACTTCAGGCTCGGACGACTGGCGCAGTCCAGTGGCCGGCTAACCGCGACGGTGGCGGGAACGGCCCAGGGAAGGTGCCGTTCCTGCTGGCGCTACACCATCGCCAGCGGGTGCTTGCGCTTGGGTGCGCCAAATACGCGGTCGATCGCGTCCAGGTCATGCTCGTCCAACATCAGCTTCGCAGCAGCGGCATTTTGCCGTATGTGGTCGGGCGTTACTGCCTTGGGGATGGCGATCACACCTTCTTGACGCAAGACCCAGGCTAGAGAGACTTGCGCGGGGGTGGCCTCATGACGATGGGCAATCTGCTTGAGCGTCGGGCTCGCCAACAGCTCGCCGCCCTGGGCAATCGGGCAGTAAGCCATCAAGGGCAGATGGTGCTGTTGCCACCATGGCAGCAGGTCGAACTCAATACCACGTTCTTCAATGTTGTAGAGCACCTGGTTGGTCGCACACGCGGGGGACGCCAGTTCCTGCAGGTCTGCCACATCAAAGTTGGAAACACCCCAACGGCCGATTTTGCCAGCTTCGCGCAGAAGCTCGAACGCTTCGACAGTTTCTGCAAGGGGGTACTGGCCGCGCCAATGCAGCAGGTACAGATCGATGTAGTCGGTGCCCAAGCGCTGAAGGCTGGCTTCGCAGGCGCGGGGCACGCCTTGGCTGCTGGCGTTGTGCGGATAGACCTTGCTCACCAAAAATACCCGGTCGCGGCGGCCCTTGATGGCCTCGCCGACCACCTCCTCCGCACCGCCTTCGCCGTACATTTCAGCGGTATCGATCAGGGTCAGGCCTTCGTCGATACCCAGCTGCAAGGCGGCTACTTCGGCGCGGCGCTGGTTTGGGTCTTCGCCCATGCGCCAGGTTCCCTGGCCGATGACAGGGACGGGGACACCGGCCAGATCGATAGTACGCATGACAACCTCCTGATGAGTTCGCGGATTAACAGTGTGGCATTGACCGGACAAAAGGGTTCAATCGCAGTATGGTTGGCCTCTGATCAATCGCCAGGAATCACCCGCAATGCTGTTTGTTGTGATGCTCGGGGGCAAGCACCCCAGGGCCCGGATCGAAGTACACGATGTCGCGTTTGCCGTGGCGGATACGCTACAGGCCACCTACCCGCAATTGCGCGACGCCTGGTTTGGCAGCCCCAAGGGCGTGCACATCGATTCGTGGATGGCGGTCGATGGTGTCGACGGTTGGAAGGTCGAGTTCAGCCAATTGGCGCCGCATGGCGATGCGCCTCGCTTGTATTTCATCAACCTCGGCGGCTATGAGGCCAACCGCTTCGGCGAGGCGCATCACTACCTGTTGCTGGTGGCGCGCGACAAACGCGAAGCGATGAGCAAGGGCAAGCAGCACGTGTTGCGCCACTGGTCCCAGGCCCACACCGACGCGGTAATGGATATCGACGATTGCCTGCCCATCGACCTGGTGGACGGCCGTTATGTGCATCTTGTACAAGGCCCGCACGCCCCCATCATCCAACAAAACGACTACATCGTTTTGGCCTGAACCCGCGGGCCAGGCCGCTTCTGGTCCGCTCGGGCAAGTAGACGGAACTTTGCCAGGAAATAACCGCCTGAATCCGGTAGGCTCACCGTTTTTTTACTTAAGGAGTTATTTCCCATGGCCAAAGCCACCGCCCGCCACATCCTCGTTTCCACTGAAGACAAGTGCAACGAACTCAAGACCCAGATCGAAGGCGGCGCTGATTTCGCTGAAGTCGCCAAAGCCAACTCCAGCTGCCCGTCCAGCCGTCAAGGCGGCGACCTGGGTTCGTTCGGTCCCGGCCAGATGGTCAAGGAATTCGACACCGTAGTGTTCAGCGCCCCAGTCAATACCGTACAAGGCCCGGTGAAAACCCAGTTCGGTTATCACCTGCTGGAAGTCACCAGCCGCCAGGACTGATTCAGTCTGTGCTGATGTTGTAGACAACGGCCCGCCATTTGGCGGGCCGTTGTGCATGTGATGACTGACGACGCTTAAGCCGTTAACGTACAGCTCTCTATTCTTGTTCACCCGCGCTCAAGGCTGATAATGCGATTGGCTTTTCCCAGACTGTTCAGCATCACCCTGGTCGTGTTCCTGACCAGCAACGCCGTGATTGCGGCGCCACAAGCGTCCCTCATGGTGTATGGCGAGCCGGCCAAGTACCCCGACGGCTTCAGCCATTTCGACTATGCCAACCCCAATGCCCCCAAAGGCGGCAGCCTGCGCCGCTCCGCCCTGGAAATCGGGCGCTTTGACCATGTATTGCCGTATGTCGACAAAGGCATCGGTGTTTCCCAGATCGACGGCTGGGTTTATGCGCCTCTGGCCCAGCGCTCCCTGGACGAGCCCTACACGGTCTACGGCCTGGTCGCGCAAAAGATGGAACGCGCCGACGACGGCCTGTCGCTGCGGTTCTACCTCAACCCCAAGGCGCGATTTGCCGATGGCAAACCGATCACCGCCGAAGACGTGCGCTACAGCTTCGACTTGTTGATGACCCAAGGCAGCCTGCGTTTTCGCACGCTGTTCGCCGACGTCAAGCATGTCGAAGTCGAAAACGAGCGCCAGGTGCGTTTCGACTTCTCCAGCAATGAAAACCGCACCCTGCCCCTGGATCTCGCCACCCTGCCGGTGTTTCCCGAACATTGGTGGAAGAGCCGCGACTTCGCCAACGGCGGCGGCTATGAAGCGCCACTGGGCAGTGGCCCGTACAAGGTCAGCAAGATCGACTCCGGCAACACCATCACTTTTACTCGCGACCCCGATTGGTGGGGCAAGGATTTGCCGGTCAGCCGTGGCCTGTACAACTTCGATCACTTGAGCCTTGAGTATTTCGGCGACATCGAAGTGGCGCGCCAGGTGCTGCGCGGCGGTGCCTACGACTTCAATCGGGAGTTTTCCGCCACCGGCTACTCCATCGGTTATAACGGCCCGGCCCTTGACGATGGCCGCCTGCAACGCGCGCATCTGGCCAAGGGGATGCCGCAACCGGCCCAGGGCTATGTCTTCAATGTGCAAAACCGGATGTTCAAGGACCGCCGCGTGCGCCAGGCCCTGGCCATGCTGTGGGATTTCGAATGGGCCAACCGGCAAATGATGCGCAACCTGTACATCCGCCAGCAAAGCTATTTCTCCAACAGCCCGCTTGCCGCCACCCAGTTGCCGACCCAGGAAGAACTGGCGATCCTGGAACCCTTGCGCGGGCAGATTCCCGATGAGGTGTTCACCCAAGTGTTCAAGGCGCCCGTCACCGATGGCAGCGGCATGATCCGTGACAAACAGTTGCAGGCCCTGGCCCTGCTGGAAGAAGCGGGCTGGAAGCCTGAAGGCGACAAACTGGTCAACGCCGAGGGCGAGCCGTTAGAGTTCACCTTCCTCAACGCCCAGGCGGGCCTGGAACGTCTGCTGCTGCCGTACAAACGCAACCTGGCGCAGATCGGCATCACCTTGAATATCCGCCGCATCGACTCCTCCCAGTACGTCAACCGCTTGATGGCGCGGGACTACGACATGATCGTCACCGGTTTTCCGGTTACCACCTCGCCGGGCATGGAGCTGTACAATTTCTTCGGTTCCGCCGCTGCGTTCGACCCGGGCGCCAACAATTACATGGCGCTCCAGGACCCGGCCGTCGACCGCCTGATCAAGGGCCTGGTCAAGGCCGACACCCAGGCGCAGATGCTCACTTACGCCCACGCCCTGGACCGGGTGCTGCAGTGGAACTACCTGTGGATTCCCAACTACTACCCGCCCGGCACGTCCGCCGCGTGGTGGAACCGCTTCGGCCGCCCGGCCATCGAGGCGAAAAACGATGAAGCCCTGGAAACCTGGTGGGAAGTCAGCCCGACGCCGCTGACCAATGAGCAGATGCAAGCCGAGCTGAAAAAACGCGGGGATGCGCGCTGATGTTTGCCTATATCGTGCGGCGCCTGCTGCTGATCATCCCGACCCTGGTGATCATCCTGCTGGTGAATTTCGTGATCGTGCAGGCCGCGCCCGGAGGGCCGGTGGAACAAGCCATCGCCCATCTGCAAGGCATCGGCGGCGGCGGTGTGGGCGCCGGCGCAGGCGAAGGCATCAGCGGCTCGCGGGCCAGCCGTGGCCTGGACCCGAAGCTGATCAAGGACATCGAAAAGCAATACGGCTTCGACAAGCCTGCACCGGAACGCCTGTGGCTGATGCTCAAGAGCTACGCCCAACTGGACTTCGGCAACAGCTTCTTTCGCGGCTCGACGGTGATCGACCTGATCCTGGAAAAGATGCCGGTCACCATTTCCCTCGGCCTGTGGGCCACCTTGATCACTTACCTGGTGTCGATCCCCTTGGGCATCCGCAAGGCGGTGCGCCATGGCAGCAGCTTCGATGTGTGGAGCAGCACCGCCATCGTGATCGGCTATGCGATGCCGGCGTTCCTGTTCGCGATGTTCCTGATCGTGGTGTTTGCCGGCGGCACGTCGCTGAACTGGTTCCCGGTGCGCGGGTTGGTGTCGGAGAATTTCGAAGCACTGAGCACCGTGGGCAAGATCGCCGACTACTTCTGGCACCTGGTATTGCCGGTCACGGCGCTGGTGATCGGCGGGTTCGCCACCTTGACCATCCTCACCAAAAACTCGTTCCTCAACGAAATCACCCGGCAGTACGTGGTGACAGCGCGCGCCAAGGGCTTGAGCGAACGCCGCGTGCTGTACGGCCATGTGTTTCGCAACGCGATGCTGCTGGTGATTTCCGGGATTCCCCAGGCGTTCATCAGCGTATTCTTCGCCGGTTCCCTGCTGATCGAAGTGATCTTCTCCCTCGATGGCCTGGGCCGCATGAGCTATGAAGCGGCCGTCTCACGGGACTATCCGGTGGTGTTTGGTTCGTTGTTTATCTTCACCCTGTTCGGCCTCTTGATAAAACTCATCGGCGACCTCTGTTACACCCTGGTGGACCCGCGTATCGACTTCGCCGCGAGGAACGCCTGATGCTCAATCTGTCGCCCGTGGCTCGTCGGCGTTTCGAGCGCTTCAAGAAGAACCGTCGCGGTTGGTGGTCCCTGTGGTTATTTATTGGCTTGTTTATCCTGACCCTCGGTGGCGAGTTGATCGCCAATGACAAGCCGCTGGTGCTCAGCTTCAAGCACGAGCTGTACTTCCCGGTATTCAAGCGCTACACCGAACAGCAGTTCGGCGGGCAATTGCCGTTCCAGGCCGACTACCGCAGTGACTACGTGCAGAAGCTGATCAAGCAGGACGGCGGCTGGATGTGGTTCCCGCCGATCCCGTTCAGCGACGATACGCCCAATTACGAGCTGGCCCGCCCTGCCCCCAGCCCGCCGTCGACGGTGAACTGGCTGGGCACCGATGACCAATCGCGGGATGTGCTGGCGCGGGTGATCTTCGGCGCACGGGTGTCGATCCTGTTTGCCCTGGCGCTGACCGCGATCAGCGCCGCCATCGGCATCGCCGCCGGGGCGTTGCAGGGTTACTACGGCGGCTGGGTGGACTTGCTGGGGCAACGCATCCTCGAGGTGTGGTCGGGCCTGCCGGTGCTGTACCTGCTGATTATCCTGTCGGGCTTTGTCGAGCCGAATTTCTGGTGGTTGCTGGGCATCATGGCGCTGTTTTCCTGGCTGGCGCTGGTGGATGTGGTGCGCGCCGAGTTCCTGCGCGGGCGCAACCTGGAGTACGTCAAGGCCGCGCGCGCCCTGGGCCTGGGCGACGGCAAGATCATTGGCCGGCATATCCTGCCCAATGCCATGACTGCGACCTTGAGCTATTTGCCGTTCATCCTGACCGGGGCGATTTCGACCTTGAGCGCCCTGGATTTCCTCGGCTTCGGCATGCCGGCCGGCAGCGCGTCGCTGGGCGAGTTGATCGCCCAGGGCAAGCAAAACCTGCAAGCCCCATGGCTGGGCCTGACGGCGTTTTTCACCCTGGCGCTGATCCTGTCGCTGCTGGTGTTTATCGGCGAGGCGTTGCGTGATGCCTTCGACCCTCGCTCATGAGTGATTGCATATGAACCTGATCGAAATCCGTGACCTCAGCGTGGCGTTCAGCGGCCACACGGTGGTGCGCAATGTGAACCTGGACGTTCGCCCCGGCGAGTGCCTGGCGCTGGTGGGTGAGTCGGGCTCGGGCAAGTCGGTGACCGCTCATTCGATCCTGCAACTGCTGCCCGAAGCCGGCACGCTCAGCACAGGCTCGGTGAAGTATCGCGGCCAGGAGCTGATGGGCGCGTCGCCTAAGGCCCTGCAAAAGCTGCGCGGCAACCGCATTGCCATGATCTTCCAGGAGCCGATGACCTCGCTGAACCCGCTGCACACCATCGAAAAGCAGATCGGCGAAACGCTGCTGCTGCACAAGGGCCTGGGCGGCAAGGCGGCGCAGGCGCGTATCCTCGAGTTGCTCGACCTGGTCGGCATCCAGAAACCCCAGGAGCGGCTCAAGGCCTACCCCCATCAACTCTCGGGAGGCCAGCGCCAGCGGGTGATGATCGCCATGGCCCTGGCCTGCGAGCCGGAGCTGCTGATTGCCGACGAACCCACCACCGCGCTGGACGTGACCGTACAGCGCAAGATCCTGCTGCTGCTCAAATCCTTGCAGCAACGCCTGGGCATGTCACTGCTGCTGATCAGCCATGACCTCAACCTGGTGCGCAGCATTGCCCAGCGGGTGTGCGTGATGCGCGCCGGAGAGATCGTCGAGCAGGCCGACTGCCAGGCCTTGTTTGCCGCGCCACAGCACCCCTACAGCCGCTTGCTGCTGGACGCCGAGCCCTCGGCTGAAGTGTTGTGCGGCGAGGAGCGCGAGACCGTATTGCAGGTGAACGACCTGAGCGTGCGGTTTGCTCTCGGCGGCGGGCTGCTGCGACCCAAGCGCTACCTGCAGGCGGTGGACGGTATCAGCCTCAGTGTGCAGCGCGGCAAGACCCTGGGGATTGTCGGTGAGTCCGGCTCGGGCAAGTCGACTCTGGGCCAGGCGATCCTGCGCCTGCTCGATTCCACCGGCAGCATCCGCTTCCAGGGCGAGGCCCTCGACCCGCTCAACCACCGGCAGATGCGCCCATGGCGCAAGCAGATGCAGGTGGTGTTTCAGGACCCGTATGGCAGCCTCAGCCCGCGCATGTCAGTGCATCAGATCATCAGCGAGGGCCTGGAAGTGCACGCCCCGTGCAGCCTCGACGCGCGCGAAGCCCAGGTGATCCAGGTACTCAAGGACGTCGGCCTGGACCCCGCCAGCCGGCACCGTTACCCCCATGAATTTTCCGGCGGCCAGCGCCAGCGCATCGCTATCGCCCGGGCGCTGGTGCTCAAGCCGGCGTTGATGCTGCTGGATGAGCCGACCTCGGCGCTGGACCGTACGGTGC
This sequence comes from Pseudomonas sp. R11-23-07, assembly GCF_003852295.1. NCBI lineage: Bacteria > Pseudomonadati > Pseudomonadota > Gammaproteobacteria > Pseudomonadales > Pseudomonadaceae > Pseudomonas > Pseudomonas sp. R11-23-07. Next base: position 2,529,139 of record NZ_CP027761.1, on the reverse strand, counting down.
AAAAACAAGTGGTGGCCTTGTTGCGCGAACTGCAGGAGAAATACGGCCTGACCTACCTGTTCATCAGCCATGACCTGGCGGTGGTGCGAGCGATGGCCCACGATATGATCGTGGTCAAGGACGGCAAAGTGGTAGAGCGCGGCCCCAGCCATGCCGTGTTCGAAGCGCCGCAGCATCCCTACACCAAGGAACTGTTGGCTGCCGCACACATCCCCTTGTAGAAGCGCGTTTATAGTGGCGAGCGGGCCCCCTCGCCACGCTTCACCTGCTGGACCATCAATCGGCGCTTTGACTATGAACACCACCGAAAACCTCAAGGACTACCAACACGTTCGCGGCCTGGCCATTCAGTCGCTGTTCGAGATCATCGAGCAGTCCAGCGAAGGCACGGTGATCGTTGACCGTGATGCGAATATCGTCTGGATGAACGAGCGCTACGCCAAGCGTTTCGGCCTCAAGAGCGCCGAGCAGGCCATCGGCCAACCCTGCGAGCAGGTGATTTCCAACAGCCTGTTGCGCCAGGTGGTGCGCAACGACCGGCCGATTCTGCTGGATATCCAGGACACGCCCAAGGGCCCACTGGTGGTGATGCGCCTGCCGATCCACGACGATGCGGGCGCGGTGATCGGTGCGATTGGGTTTGCGCTGTTCGATGAACTGCGCAACCTGTCGCCGCTGATCGAGCGCTACCTGAGCATGCAGCAGGAACTGGCGTCCACGCGTTCGCTGTTGCGCTCGCGGCAAAGCAAATACAACTTCGCGCACTTCATCGGCACCAGCGCCGCCAGCCTTGAAGTCAAGCGCCGTGCGCGGCGCAGTGCCAGCGCCGAATCGCCGGTGCTGCTGCTGGGCGAAACCGGCACCGGCAAGGAATTGCTCGCCCAGGCCATCCATGGCGCATCGCCCCGAGCCCACAAGGCGTTCGTCAGCATCAACAGCGCGGCGATCCCCCACGACCTGCTCGAAGCCGAATTTTTCGGCACCGCGCCGGGCGCCTTTACCGGCGCCGACCGTAAAGGCCGTCCCGGCAAATTCCAGATCGCCCAGGGCGGCACGCTGTTCCTCGATGAAATCGGCGACATGCCGCTGCCGCTGCAAAGCAAGTTATTGCGGGTACTGCAGGAAAAGGAATTCGAACCGGTGGGCTCCAACGAAATGCTGCACAGCGATGTGCGGGTGATCGCGGCGACATCCATGGACCTGGAAGCGGCGATCAAGCGTGGCGAGTTCCGTGCGGACTTGTACTACCGCCTGAACGTGTTGCCGATCCAGGTGCCGCCGCTGCGTGAGCGACTGGAAGATATTCCGGCGCTGAGCGAAGCGATCCTCGAGGAACTGCGCAGCCAGCATGAACTGGACCGCGAAGCCCTGGCGCTGTTGGCGCAGCACGCGTGGCCGGGGAATATCCGTGAGCTGCGCAACGTGCTGGAGCGGGCGGCGTTGTTGAGCGATGACCTGGTGTTGAACGCCGGGGAGATTCGGGCGGCGATTGGCACGTTCAGGCCGGTGGCGCGTGGTGCGGTGGAGAGAGTCGCGGACGAGACCTTTGCGGCGGCGCGGGAGCGGTTTGATCGGCAGTTGATCGGTGATGCCTTGCAAACATGCGCAGGGAATGTGGTGGCGGCCGCCAAGCGATTGGGGCTGGGGCGGTCGACGCTGTACAAGAAAATGCTAGCTCTGGGCCTTACTCAGTCTCACTAAAGAGACAGCGTTCTCACTTTCAAGACAGTCTAATGTGGGAGGGGGCTTGCCCCCGATAACTATAGTTCAGTCAATGTTTGTGCTGGCTGACCCACCGCCATCGGGGGCAAGCCCCCTCCCACATTTGATCGGTGGCGGTCTCTGAATTGAGACACTGACTGGAACTCTCGCCAAGAAACAGCTAAATATTTTTATATTTCAATAAGTTAGAAACATGGCACACATCTCGCTATAGCCCTTCTCCAGCGTTTCACCCACAAAAATAACAATTGGAGACACACCATGAGTGTGATCATTGCCCTGGCAGCCCTGGCGCTGCTGATGTTGGCTGCCTACCGTGGCTATAGCGTTATCCTGTTTGCCCCGATCGCCGCCCTCGGCGCTGTTCTGCTGACTGACCCTTCCGCTGTCGCACCGGCCTTTACCGGGGTGTTCATGGAGAAAATGGTTGGTTTCATCAAGCTGTATTTCCCGGTGTTCCTGCTCGGGGCGGTGTTCGGCAAGCTGATCGAGCTGTCGGGGTTCTCGCGTTCCATCGTCGCCGCCGCCATTCGTTTGCTCGGTACGCGCCAGGCGATGCTGGTGATTGTGTTGGTCTGTGCCCTGCTCACTTACGGCGGCGTGTCGCTGTTCGTGGTGGTGTTTGCGGTGTACCCGTTTGCCGCGGAGATGTTCCGCCAGAGCAATATCCCCAAGCGCCTGATCCCGGCCACCATCGCCCTCGGTGCGTTCTCGTTCACCATGGACGCCCTGCCCGGCACGCCGCAGATCCAGAACATCATCCCGAGCACCTTCTTCAACACCACCGCCTGGGCGGCGCCGTGGTTGGGGCTGATCGGTACGATCTTCGTGTTCTGCGCCGGCATGCTCTACCTGTCGCGCCAGCGCAACAAGGCCCAGCGCGCGGGTGAAGGCTATGGCACCGAGCTGCGCAACGAGCCGGAAACCGCCGAGAATCTGGCCCTGCCGAACCCCTGGATCGCGCTGTCGCCGCTGATTCTGGTGGGGGTGATGAACCTGCTGTTCACCTACTGGATCCCGCAGTGGTACGGCAAGACCCACAGCCTCAGCCTGCCGGGCATGAGCGCCCCGGTGACCACCGAAATCGCCAAGCTCACCGCGATCTGGGCGGTGCAGGCGGCGTTGCTGGTGGGGATTATCGTGGTATTGGTGTGCGGTTTTTCGGCGATCAAAAGCAAGCTGGCCGAGGGCAGCAAAAGTGCGGTCAGCGGCGCGCTGCTGGCAGCGATGAACACCGCTTCCGAATACGGGTTCGGTGCAGTGATCGCCTCGTTGCCGGGGTTCCTGGTATTGGCGGACTGGCTCAAGGGCATTCCCAACCCGCTGGTCAACGAAGCCATTACCGTGACTCTGCTGGCGGGGATCACCGGCTCCGCATCCGGCGGTATGAGCATCGCCCTGGCGGCCATGTCCGAAAGCTTTATTTCAGCGGCCCATGCGGCCAATATCCCCCTTGAAGTGCTGCATCGGGTCGCAGCCATGGCCAGCGGCGGCATGGACACCCTGCCCCACAACGGCGCGGTGATCACCCTGCTGGCGGTGACCGGGCTGACCCACCGCGAAGCCTACAAGGATATTTTCGGCATCACGATCATCAAGACCCTCGCGGTGTTCGTGGTGATCGGTACGTTCTACGCCACCGGCATAGTGTGAGGTTTTCATGACGACATTGAACGGCAAGACCGCCTTGGTCACCGGCTCCACCAGCGGCATCGGCCTGGGCATTGCCCTGAGCCTGGCCAAGGCCGGCGCCAACCTGATCCTCAACGGCTTCGGCGATGCCAGCGGCGTGATCGCCCAGGTACAGGCGTTTGGCGGCAAGGTCGGGCATCACCCGGCAGACGTCAGCGACCCGGCGCAGATCGCCGAAATGCTCGCGTATGCCGAGCGTGAGTTCGGGGGCGTCGACATACTGGTCAATAACGCCGGCATCCAGCATGTGGCGGCGGTGGAAGATTTTCCGGTGGAGCGCTGGGACTCGATTATCGCCATCAACCTGTCATCGGTGTTCCACAGCACGCGCTTGAGCCTGCCGGGCATGAAGGCCAAGGGCTGGGGGCGCATCGTCAATATCGCCTCGGTGCACGGCCAGGTGGGTTCGGTGGGCAAGGCGGCCTATGTGGCGGCCAAGCATGGGGTGATCGGCCTGACCAAGGTTGTGGGCCTGGAAACCGCGACCAGCAACGTGACGTGCAACGCGATTTGCCCGGGCTGGGTGCTGACGCCGCTGGTGCAGAAGCAGATCGACGATCGCGCGGCCAACGGGGTGAGCCCGCAGCAGGCGCAGCATGATCTGCTGGCGGAAAAACAACCGTCGCTGGAGTTCGTGACACCGCCGCAGCTGGGTGAGTTGGTGCTGTTTTTATGCAGTGAGGCCGGTAGCCAGGTGCGTGGCGCAGCGTGGAATATCGACGGTGGCTGGCTGGCCCAATAACCACGGTCTACCGAACAGAAGATATCCAAATGTGGGAGGGGGCTTGCTCCCGATAGCGGTGGGTCAGTCAATGAATGTGCAAACTGAAACACCGCCATCGGGAGCAAGCCCCCTCCCACCTTGGACTTGCTTTGTCTGACAAACCTCACACAAGAACAAGAGACCCCGCAATGTCCGACATCCTCTGGCAACCCTCCCCGGAACGCATCGCCAACACGCGCATGGACCAGTTCCGCCGCTACATCAATGCGCGCCACCACCTGCAGCTGGGCGACTACCCCGCGCTGCACCAGTGGAGCATCGACCAGCGCCCGGACTTCTGGAAGGCCATCGTGGCGTTTTTCGAGGTGCAATTTCGCAGCCCGCCCAGCGCCACGTTGATCGAGAGCGCCGACATGCCCAGCGCCCAGTGGTTTCCCGGCGCTACCCTGAACTTCGCCGAGCACTTGCTGCGCCGTCGCGACGATCACCCGGCGGTGGTTGCCATCAGTGAAGACGGCCAGCGTGAACAATTGAGCTACGCGCAATTGGCCGAACATGTCGCCGGCCTGCAAAACAGCCTGCGCTCGGCCGGTGTCGGTGTGGGTGACCGTGTGGCGGCGTGCATGCCCAATAGCTGGCAAACCCTGGTCGGCATGCTCGCCACCACCAGCCTCGGCGCCATCTGGTCATGCTCTTCGCCGGACTTCGGCACCCGAGGCGTGATCGACCGTTTCGGCCAGATCGAGCCCAAGGTGCTGATCACTTGCGCCGGTTATCGCTATGCCGGCAAGACCCTCGACCAGAGCGCCAAGCTCAATGAAATCCTCGAGCGGCTGCCGTCCCTGGAACACTTGATCATCGTGCCCTACGCCCGCCCTCAGGCGCAGGTCACGGATTACCGCACGTCCGCCCGCGTCGCACTGTGGAGCGACTTCTACCAACCCGGCGGCACGCCCGAGTTCGTCGCGGTGCCGTTCGATCACCCGCTGTATATCCTCTATTCCAGCGGCACCACCGGCGTGCCCAAATGCATCATTCACGGCACCGGCGGCGTACTGCTCACCCATCTCAAGGAACATGGCCTGCATGCCGACCTGTCCCGTGAAGACTGCCTGTTCTACTACACCACCTGCGGCTGGATGATGTGGAACTGGCTGGTGTCGGTGCTGGCCCTGGGCGCCACGGCGGTGCTGTATGACGGCTCTCCGTTTCATCCGGGCCCGCAACGCTTGATCGACCTGATCGACGCCGAACGCATCAGCGTGTTCGGTACCAGCCCCAAGTTCCTCGCCACCCTGGAAAAGGCCGGCCTGCAACCGCGCCTCAGCCATGATTTGCGCAGCCTCAAAGGGTTGATCTCCACCGGCTCGCCGCTGTCGCCCCAGAGCTACGACTATGTGTACCGCGAGATCAAGGCCGAGCTGTGCCTGTCATCGATGTCCGGCGGCACCGATATTGTCTCCTGCTTCGTGATTGGTAACCCGGTGTTGCCGGTGCGCCGTGGCGAAATGCAGTGCAAGAGCCTGGCGATGGCTATCGAAGTGTGGGACGAGCAGGGCCGCCCACTGGTCGGCGAGAAAGGCGAATTGGTGTGTACCCGGCATTTCCCGGCGATGCCCATCGGGCTGTGGAACGACCCGCAGCAGCAGAAGTTGCGGGCCTCGTATTTCAGCCAGTTCCCCGGCGTGTGGGCCCAGGGCGATTACGCCGAGCAACGTCCCAACGGCAGCCTGCTGATTCATGGCCGCTCCGATGCGGTGCTCAACCCTGGCGGCGTGCGCATCGGCACTGCCGAGATCTATCGCCAGGTGGAAAAAGTCACGCAGGTGCTGGAAAGCCTCGCCATCGGCCAGCGCTGGCAGGACGACGTGCGGGTGGTGCTGTTTGTGCGCCTTGCTGACGGTGTCCAGTTGGATGAGGCGCTGGAGCAGCAGATCCGCCAGGTGATCCGCGCCAACACCACACCGCGCCACGTGCCGGCGAAAATCCTCGCGGTCGCCGATATCCCGCGCACCATCAGCGGCAAGATCGTCGAATTGGCGGTGCGCAATGTGGTGCATGGGGAGCCGGTGAAAAACACCGATGCGCTGGCCAACCCCGAGGCCCTCGAACACTTTCGCGACCGCCCTGAGCTGGCGTGACAGATGAAAGGCTTCAGCCCTGATACGGCGTTTTGCAGAAAACCCGGCAATGCGTGCTATTTTTCGAGGTAGCCACCCGTCGTTGTCTCTTGGAATAATGGGTGTTGTCATTTTTCAAAGCGTGATACGCAAGGCTTTTTCATGAATGGAACATCCACCGGTAGCGAAGCCGCAGCAATGATCGAGCGGCTGGACTGGGCGCAAAGCCCCCTCGGTGAGGCCAATGATTGGCCGCAAAGTCTGCGCACCGCCGTGGATATCGTGGTGCATTCGCCCATGCCGATGCTGCTGCTCTGGGGCGAGCAGCTCACCCAGCTGTATAACGATGGCTTCGCCCGGCTGGTCGGCAACAAGCACCCCGGCGCCCTGGGCCAGCCGGTGCACGCGACCTGGCCGGAGCTGCAAAGCTTCGCCGCGCCGGTCTACGACGCGGTGCTCAGCGGCCAAGTGCGCACCTTCAGCGAGCAGCGCTTCGTGCTGCAGCGCAACCAGCGCGACACTGAAATCTGGCTTGACCTGACCTACAGCCCAGTGCGCGATGAAAGCGGCCGCGTGGCCGGCATCCTGGTCACGGCCATCGAAACCAACGAGCGGCGCCGCCAAGCCCTCGAACTGCAACAGCGCTCCGAAGACAGCCTCAAGGCCCAGCACAACACCGAGCAACGACTGCAACTGGCCCTGGCGGCGACCGACGCGGTAGGCACCTGGGACTGGGACATCGGCGAAGACCGGTTTATCGCCGACGCACATTTCGCTTACCTGCACGGCGTCGCCCCCAATGACGCCGGCCTGCTGCCCATCAGCGCCTACCTGCTCGGCGTGCATCCCGAAGACCGTGGCACGGTCACGCGCAGCATCAAGCATTGCATCACCTTCGGCACCGAATACGCCGAGGAATACCGCCTGCTGCAAGCCGACGGCCAGGTACGCTGGGTGTTTGCCCGTGGCCGCTGCTACAAGGACCCGCAAGGCCGCCCCGCCCGTTTCCTCGGTGCCGCACTGGACCTCACCGAGCGCAAGCACACCGAGCAGGCGCTGCGTCAAAGCCAGACCGAACTGCAACTGATCATCAACGCCATGCCGGTGCTGATCGGCTATGTCGACCACGAGCAACGCTTTCGCTTGAACAACAGCGCCTACCTCGACTGGTACGGCAAGACGCCTCAGGAACTGTACGGCAAGACCATCCGTGAGGTGCTGGGCGACGAGGTGTACGCCGGGCGCGCAGACAAGATCGCCGCCGCGCTCAACGGCAAGGCGTGCAGCTTCATGACCGTCACGCCGCATCGCGACGGGCGGCCGCGCCATGCGTTGATGAAGTACCTGCCGCGCTTCTGCACTGACGGCTCGGTGAACGGTTTCTACATCTTTGTGATCGACGAGACCGAACGCAAACTCACCGAAGAAGCCCTGCGCCACCTCAACGAAAACCTCGAAGAGCGCGTGGCCCAGCGCACCCAGGCGCTGGCCGAGGCCAACCAGCGCCTGCAAAACGAAATGTTCGAGCGCGAGCGGGCTGAAGACGCGCTGCGCCACGCGCAAAAAATGGAAGCCGTGGGCCAGCTCACCGGCGGTATCGCCCACGACTTCAACAATATGCTCACCGGCATCATCGGCAGCCTCGACCTGATGCAACGCTACATTGCCGCCGGCCGCAGCGAAGACATCGGCCGCTTTGCCGATGCCGCCGTGGCCTCCGCCCACCGCGCCGCCGCCCTCACCCACCGGCTGCTGGCGTTCTCGCGGCGCCAGTCGCTGGACAAGCGCCCCACCGATCCCAACCAGTTGGTGGCGTCCCTGGAAGATCTGTTCCGCCGCACCAAGGGCGCGCATATCACGCTCACCGTGCAGCTTGGCAAAGACATCTGGCCGGTGAACACCGACGCCAGCCAACTGGAAAATGCCCTGCTCAACTTGGTGATCAATGCCCGCGACGCCATGCCCGACGGCGGTGAACTGCTGATCGAAACCGCCAACAGCTATCTGGACGGCACCGATATCACCACCCTGGAGCCGGTCAAGGCCGGCGACTACGTGATGCTCGGCGTGCGCGACAACGGCAGCGGCATGGCGCCGAAAATCCTCGCCAAAGCCTTCGACCCGTTCTTCACCACCAAACCCATCGGCCAGGGCACCGGCCTGGGCTTGTCGATGATCTACGGCTTTGCCCAGCAATCGGGGGGCCATGTGACTATCCAGAGCGAACCGGGCCAGGGCACCTGCGTGCGCCTGTACCTGCCGCGCCTGCATGGCACCGCGCTGGAAAGCAACCTGCCCGCCAGCCTGGCCGAAGCGCCGCTGGCCCTGGCCGGCGAAGCGGTGGTGGTGGTCGAGGACGACCCGGCGGTGCGCATGCTGGTGGTCAATCTGCTCGACGAGCTGGGTTACACCGCGCACCAGGCAGCGGACGCGCGCACCGCGCTGCCGTTGCTGGAGTCGGATCTACGCGTGGACCTGCTGGTGACCGACGTCGGCCTGCCGGGCATGAACGGCCGGCAACTGGCGGAAATCGCCCGCCAGCACCGGCCGGGGCTGCGCGTGCTGTTCATGACCGGTTACGCCGAAAAAGCCGCCGAGCGCCAGGGCTTTCTGGAGCACGGCATGGACATGGTGGCCAAGCCGTTTTCCATTGACCTGCTGGCGACCAAAATCCGCAGCATGATCGGCGTAGATGCCTGAGTTCAGGCATAATCGCGCGCCGTCGCACACCTGGTAGAGATCGATGAAAGCCCAAGCCCGTCATATCCTGGTGAAAACCAGCGAAGAAGCCGAACAGCTCAAGCAGCGTATTGCCAAGGGCGAAGCCTTTGATGTGCTGGCCAAGAAGTACTCCACTTGCCCATCGGGCAAGCGCGGCGGTGATCTGGGTGAAGTGCGGCCAGGGCAGATGGTTGGGGCGATCGATGCAGTGATCTTCAAGAAACCGCTGCGGGTGGTGCATGGGCCGGTCAAGAGCAAGTTTGGTTATCACTTGGTGCAGGTGTTTTACCGGGATTGAGGGGTTGGCTTTACACCGTTATCGGGGGCAAGCCCCCTCCCACATTTGGATGTATTCACACATCAAAGTGTGGGAGGGGGCTTGCCCCCGATCCGCCGCAGGCGGCCATTCACCTCGGTATTAATGCACCCGGCACCTGAATCACGCGACTTGCCAACCGATGCCCTGCCAAGGCAGCCTGCTCCGGCGAGCAACCCTTGAGCCGCCCGGCCAAATACGCCGCACTGAACGAATCTCCCGCCGCCGTGGTGTCCACCACCTTCTCCACCTTCAACGCCGGCACGGCAAAGCGCTCGCCGGCGCAACGGATCAAACAGTCATCCGCGCCGCGCTTGAGCACCACCTCCTTAATCATCGGGTAAGCCGCAAACACCTGCTCGCTGTCGGCATAACCGAACAACGCGCGCTCATCGTCCTCGGTGAGCAAGGCGATATCCACCTCGGCCAACACGCGGTGATACGCCGCGCGGGCCGCCTCGATGTTCGCCCACAGACGCGGCCGGTAGTTGTTGTCGAATACGACCTTGGCGCCGCGACGCCGGGTTTCGATCAGGCTTTCCAGTAAACGCTCACGCCCGATTTCCCCCAGCACCGCCAGGCTGATGCCGCTGAAATACACCCAGTCATAGCCCGGCAGGGCTGCCAGGATCGGCTCGGCGGCCGGCGTGGTAAAACAGTCGCGCACAGCCGCTTCGTTGCGCCAGTAGAGAAATTTGCGCTCACCGTTGGCGTCCGTCTGGATGCAATACAAACCCGGCAAACGCCCGGCCAGGCGCTGGACCATGCCCAGTCCAAGGCCTTCATCAGCCCACTGTTGGCACATGGCATCGCTGAAACTGTCATCGCCCAGGGCGGTGACGTAATCGACAGTGCCGAAGTCGCCCAGCTCGCGGCGCAGGTACACCGCCGCGTTCAGGGTGTCGCCGCCGAAGCTCTGGTGCAGGCTGCCGTCGGCGCGGTGTTGCAGTTCGATCATGCATTCGCCGATGAGGGCGATGCGGGGGTTAGTGGTCATGGCTGCTGTCTCGGTGGGGCTGATGGACTCATCGGGGGCAAGCCCCCTCCCACATTTGGAATGCCTTCCCCTGTGGGAGGGGGCTTGCCCCGATAGGCGCGACTCGGTCTAGAAGCAGGTGCGCAGGGACTCGATCACCCGCAGTTGCTCATCCACCAGGCAGCCCACCTGCCACTTGTCGAAGGTCAGGCATGGATGGGAAGTACCAAACGAAATGATGTCGCCAATGCGCAGTTCAACCCCCGGCGCCACGGTCATGAACGCGTGTTGGTCCATCACCGCCGTGACATTGCACGCGCTGACATCATCGCCCTCGGCCGGTAAAATTCCTGCCTTGTAGCGCTTGAGCGGCACCGGCAGACCGGCGTCGTAGGCTACGTCGCGCTTGCCCAGGGCGATTACCGCAAAGCCCGGTTCCGGCAACGATTGCACATGGGCCCAGACTTCCAGCGCCGGGCGCAGGCCTTCGTTGAGGTCGCTGCGACGGTCGAGCACGCAACATTGCGCGTCTTTATAGATGCCATGGTCGTGGGCCACATAGCTGCCGGGGCGCAGGACGCTGAGGAAGCGGCCGGCGGCATTCTGCGCCTCGAACGATTCGGCAATCAGGTCATACCAGGCCGAACCCGACGCCGTCACGATTGGGGTGGGCAGGTCGAAATAGCCATTGTCTTGCAGGTCTACCGCCTGGCGCACCAGGCTGGCCGCGAACGCGCGAATGCCGCTGATCGCCTCATCGCCATGGATCACACCTTCATAGCCTTCAATACCGGTAAGGGCCAGGGCCGGCTGGGCCTTGATCGCCTCTGCCAGCTCGCGCACTTGCTGCTCGCTGCGGCAACCGCAACGGCCACCGACCACGCCGTACTCGATCATCACGTTCAGGCGCAGACCACGGGCGGCGAAGAACAGGCCCAGGTCAGCAACGTTGTCCGGATGGTCGACCATGCAGTGAAAATCGAAATCCGGGTCGGCCAGCAGGTCGGCGATCAGCGCCATGTTCGGCGCGCCGACCAGTTGGTTGGCCATCAGCACACGGCGCACCCCGCCGGCGTAGGCGGCGCGGGTCTGCACCGCAGTGGCCAGGGTAATGCCCCAGGCGCCCTGGGCGAGCTGACGCTGAAACAGCGCCGGCATCATGCTGGTTTTGCCATGTGGCGCCAACTGCGCGCCGCTGTCACTGACGAATTGCTGCATCCAGCGAATGTTGTGTTCCAGGGCCTCGCGGTGCAGCACCAGGGCCGGCAGGCTGACATCGCGGACCAGGTGAGCGCCAACTGCGGCGGCGCCTTTTTCAACGGCATTGAAGGCAGACATGGGAAATTCCTATTCGTTGATGCGCCGGGCCAGGTTATTGGCGCTGTCGATCAGCACCCGGCGATAGTCGTGATAGTTTTTGCTCGCATCGGCCCGCGGGGCGACGATGCACAGCGTCGCGATGCTGACGCCCTGCGCGTCGCGCACCGGGGCGGCAAAGCAGTGGGTAAAGGTGTCGGCGACGCTGTCGAAGGAGAAGAACCCGTCGAGGGTGGCCTGGCGGATCTGCGCCAGGAAGGTCTCCAGGGGCAGGCGTAGGCCATCCGGCAGGATGAAATCGTCGGGGTCGATCAGGTCGATGATTTGCCGGTCGCTCAAGTGCCCGAGCAGCAGGCGCCCCGAAGCGGTCCAGGGGATCGGCGCGTTTTCGCCGATATCCGAGGAAATACGAAAATGCCGCTCGCCTTCGCGCATCAGCGCCACCGTGTATTTGCGCCCGTTGAGCAGGCACATCTGCGCGGTTTCGTGGGTCTGGCTGACGATCTCCTGCAAGGCGTGGTCGGCCTCGCGGGTCAGGTCGAAGTGGCGCAGGTGCGCCTGGCCGAGGAAGTACAGCTGGCGTCCGAGGTAGACGTGACCGTCCTTGCCCACGGTTTCCAGGATGCGCCGTTCGAGCAGCGAGGCGACCAGTTCGTAGACCGTGGACTTGGGGCTGCCGATGCCGCTGGCGATGTCATTCGGGCGCAGTGGCTGGCCGATTTCCTTGAGAAAATCGAGGATATCGAACGCACGGTCCAGGCCTTTGGCGCGGCGTTTGATGGTGTCTTCGGTCATGGCAGTGTTAAGTCCTGACAAGGTGTGTGCTGCACAGTAATCCCCTGTGGGAGGGGGCTTGCTCCCGATGGCGGTGTGCCAGTGCATACATCTGTTGCTGATACACCGCTATCGGGGGCAAGCCCCCTCCCACATTTGATCCATTGTGGCTTCAAGAGATGGGCAATTTAGCCTTTTTTCTTGTAGGCCACGCAATCGATCTCCACCTTGCAGTCCACCATCATGTTGGCCTGCACACAGGCGCGCGCCGGGGCGTGTTCCGGGGTGAAGTATTCGCCGAAGACTTTGTTGAAACTCCAGAAATCCCGTGGGTCTTCCAGCCATACGCCGACGCGCACCACGTCTTTCAATTCGTAGCCGGCCTCTTCCAGAATCGCCACCACGTTGCGCATCGTCTGGCGGGTTTGCTCGATGATGCCGCCATTGATGATTTCACCGTCCACCGCCGGCACCTGGCCCGACACATACAACCAACCATCGGCTTCCACCGCACGGGCGAAAGGACGTGGCTGGCCGCCGCCGGCGGTGCTGCCGGTACCGTAACGAGTAATGCTCATAAAATAGCTCCTGATTAAAAACGAATGCTCTTGAGAAATTCCGCCAGACGCGGTGACTGCGGCCGCTCGAAGATGTCCTTCGGCGAGCCCTGTTCTTCGATGCGGCCCTGGTTCATGAAGACGATCTTGTCCGAGACCTCATAGGCAAAGCGCATTTCGTGGGTGACCAGCAACATGGTCATGCCCTCCTCCGCCAATCCCTTGATCACGTTGAGCACTTCGCCCACCAGCTCCGGGTCGAGGGCCGAGGTGACTTCGTCGAACAGCATCAGGCTGGGGTTCATGGCAATGGCCCGGGCAATCGCCACGCGCTGTTGCTGGCCGCCGGACAACTGGCCGGGAAAGTGATTGCGACGTTCCAGAAGTCCCACACGGTCGAGCCATTTTTCCGCGAGCGACACGGCCTCGTCCTTAGGCATTTTCTTAACTTTCAACAAACCCAGGGTCACGTTCTGCAAGGCGGTCAAATGCGGGAACAGGTTGAACTGCTGGAACGCCATGCCGGTCATGGCGCGGTGCTGGGCGATCACCCGCTCGGGGTGACGCACGCGCTTGCCGGCCACGTCGCTGTAGCCGATGGACGCGCCATCGAGGGTAATCTGCCCGCCCTGGAATTCTTCCAGCAGGTTGACGCAACGCAACAGGGTGGTCTTGCCCGAGCCGCTGGAACCGATCAAGGTCACCACGTTGCCACGCTGCAGGCTCAGGTCGACGCCCTTGAGCACTTCGACGTCCCCGTATTGCTTGCGCAGGCCACGAATGTTCAGCAGCGGTTCGATTGTTTGAGGTTGATTCATGGCAAGGCCACCCGCTTTTCAATGTAGCGCCCGAATAACTCGATGGCGTAGTTGATGACAAAGAACATGAAGCCTGCGAACAGGTAGAACTCCAGGGTCATGAAGGTGCGCGCAATGACTTGCTGGGTGCTCAGCAGCAGCTCCGCAACGCCGATCACCGAGAGCAGGGTCGAGGCCTTGACGATTTCCGTGGAGGAATTGACCCAGGTCGGCAGGATCTGCCGCAGCGCCTGGGGCAACAGCACGTAGCCCAGGGACTGGTAGAACGTCAGGCCAATTGCCTTGCCCGCTTCCAGTTGCCCACGGGGGATGGCCTGCAGCGCACCGCGCACGATTTCCGCGACATGGGAGCCACAGAACAGCGTGAGCCCGACCGCGCCGGCCTGGAACGCACTGATTTGCCAACCGAGCGCCGGCAGCATGTAGAAACACGCCAATACCAGCACGAATACCGGCGTGCCACGAATCAGGTCGACATACAGGCGAAACGGCGCACGCATCCAGAACTTGCCGTAGGTCAGCACCAGCCCGGCGAAGATACCGATCAGGGTGCCGAAGATAATCGCCAGCGCCGAGCAGTAAATGCTGGTCTGGAACCCGGCCCACAGCGTCTCCCGGGCGATCCACAGTTCATGCAGCCAGCTAGGGGATTCGTACATGGAAAACCCTCCTTAACGACGGATCGCCAGACGCTGTTCCAGGTAACGGAGCAGCATGGCAATGAGGTAACAGGCGGCCACGTAGAGCGCCGTCGTCACCAGCCAGGTTTCGATCACCCGGTAGCTTTCGACGTTGATCTTGCGGGCGTAATAAGTCAGCTCCGGCACCGCAATCGCAGCGGCCAGCGAGGTGTCCTTGAACAGCGAGATAAAGTTGTTCGACAGCGCCGGCAGCACGTTGCGCAGCATCACCGGCACGGTGATATACGCGCGGATACGCCACTCACCCAGGCCGATCGCCAATCCGGCTTCGCGCAAGCCCTTGGGAATGTTCAACAGCCCGGCGCGGAACACTTCGGTCAGATAAGCGCCGGCGTACAGCGACAAGGTGATGATGAACGAAGGGATTTTATCCAGGCGGATCCCCAGCGACGGCAAGGCAAAATAGATCAACAGGATCAGCACCAGGATCGGCGTATTGCGCACCACCGTCACATACACCGAAGCGAACACACGCAACGCCCGGTGCCTGGACAGCATGGCAAACGCCATCAGCAGGCCGATCACGCAGCCGATGGCGATCGACAGCAAAGCCAACTGCAGGCCCAGGCCGAGCCCCGCCAGCAAGGTGTCGAAATCACGCCACACGGCGGCAAAGTTCAGCTGATAGTTCATGGTCGGCAGTACCTGAGTGGGGCGCCATCAAGCACGCCCCGATTGTTCTGGATCACTTGAATTCCACAGGAAAACCAATCGCCGGCTCTGGCAGGTCCACGCCGAACCATTGCTTGAACGACGCCTTGTAGGCGGGGAATTCAACGCCGGTCATGGCCTCATGCAGCGCGGTATTGACGAAGTTCAGCCAGTCCTGGTCGCCACGCTTGACCGCGCACGCGTAGGTCTGCGGGCTCCAGGCGTAGGCCGGGCTGCGGTAGCGGCCGGGGTTTTGCACCATCAGGTATTTGACCGACGACTGATCGGTGGCGGCGGCATCGGCGCGACCGGAGTTCACGGCCTGGTACATCAGGTCGACGCTGTCGTACTGGTCAACCTTGGCCTTGGGCAGCGCCTGGTGGACCAATTCTTCGGCATACACGTTCTGCAGCACGGCCACGGTGACGCCATCGCCCGCCGCCTGCAGGTCTTCGATTTCCTTGTACTTGCTGTTATTCGGCAACAGCAGGCCCACGCCTTCGCGGTAATACGGCAGGGTGAAGGCCACTTGCTGCGCACGGCTGGCGGTGACGGTGATGAACTGGCAACTCATGTCGACCTTGTCGGTCAGCAGGTTGGGAATACGCGCGTCGGAAGACTGCACCACGTACTCGACCTTGCTCGGGTCGTTGAACAAGCCCTTGGCCACGATGCGACCGATGTCGATATCAAACCCCTGCAACTTGCCATCCGCTCCCTGGAAGTGCCACGGCGCATTGGTACTGCCTGTACCCACGATGAGGTGCCCACGCTTGAGCACATCATCGAGCTTGCTGTCCGCTGCCTGCGCAAGGCTGGCAACGGTAGCCGATGCGGCGAAAAGAAAAACACACGCTTTGAACACGGAAGGTCGGTGATGCATGACAAGCACTCCAGGAGTTGTGTATTCCGCTATACCGGAACTTGGTATGTAACAACGGAATAGACAGCAGAAAGTGTGCCATAGGCGCTGAAGGAAACCTATGCCGGGGAGAAATCCTTTATGGATCAGCGAGATAGTTTCTGGAGGGTTTTACGGCGTTGCGCCATCATCCAGCCACGCTGCTACTCAATGCCCCACAACGATGTTACTGCGCACCAACTGTGCGCCCTTGGACTAATCTGTAGAGCGAGCAAGCCCCAACATGAAAGGACCCGCGATGAAATTGAGCCTTGGCCTGTTAATGCTGTGTTTTCTGGTGGCTGGCAACGCCGTGGCCAGCGACCGCCGCGACTGCAAGGAAGAACTGCAAAAACTCAAGGAAGCCTTCGACACCAACTACACCAGCCAGAACCATCATGACTACCGCGACGCCAAAGCGGCCCGCGACAATGAGGAATACCGCAAGTGCGCAAGCCAGGCGCGCAAGGCACGGGAACGGCTGGAGCGTGGGCCGGACCTGTGAAGTTTGACAGTAGACGCGGGTGAGCCAGCGGCTTAGCGTTGGCACACACCCACGCTAGCGGCAGGAGATCACCATGGGCGCAGCCACGCGAACAATTTCCAGCGCAAAGGACTTCCAGCGCGTGCTGAACACACCGCGCCCGGTCTTCATCCTGTTCGTTTCAGAGCACTGCCCTGCCTGCGCCAGCGCGGTCCCCTTATTCGAACAGGTTGCCTGGCAACATCCGTGGATCGTGCGCATGGTGCTCGATTGCGCGCACACCCCAAGGCACCCTGACGTTACCGGTACGCCAACGCTGCTGGTCTACGAGCGCGGCAACAGGGTGGAACTGCACAAGGGTTTCGGCCCCGTGGAGGAGCAACAGCAGTTCGTGCACGCGCTATTCATGCGCTTTGACCGGAGCAAGGCCGCAAAACCACCTGGGTCACCCGCCGCTCTTCAACCGCAGCCACCGTTAATCGCCAGCCCTCATATTCCAGGCTATCGCCCACCACAGGCAGACGGTCGAGCAGGCTCATCAGCAGGCCAGCCAGCGTTTGATAATCCTCGGTAGCCGCCGCCTTGAAGCCGGTGCGCTGACCGACCTGGCTCAGGTTCAGGGCGCCACTGGCGCGAAATCCGTCACCCTCCTCGACGATATCCGGCCCCTCGATTTCGCTGGCGTCCGGCAATTCACCGGCGATGGACTCGAGGATGTCGGTCATGCTCAACACCCCCATGAAGTCGCCGAATTCGTTGATCACAAAGGCGATGTGGGTGGATTCCTGACGCATTTGCTCCAAGGCATTGAGGATCGAAAAGCTCTCCAGCAGGTTGATCGCCCGACGCGCCAGATGCTCAAGGTTCGGCTCGTTGCCGGCCAGATACTCCTTGAGCAACTCCTTTTTGTGCACAAAGCCCAGGGGCTCATCGACCGCGCCGTTGCGGATCAACGGCAGCCGCGAGTAGGACGAATGCATCAGCTTCAGGCGAATACTCTCGGGATCGTCCGCCAGGTCGATGCAGTCGACCTTGGCCCGTGGCGTCATCAACGTGCGGATCGGCCGTTCGGCCAGTTGCAGCACACCGCTGATCATCACCCGTTCGCGTCGGTCGAACAGCGGACCTTGCGCAGTATCCACCTCGCCCAGCAGGTCGGCGACCTCTTCACCCATCTCTTCCACCGCCAGGCTGCGACCGCCGAGCAAGCGCATCACTGCGTGGGCCGTACGCTCGCGCACCGGTAATACGCCTTGCGCCGATTTCTTGCGCCGCGAACGGGCGATCTGGTTGAACACTTCAATCAGGATCGAGAAGCCGATCGCCGCGTACAGGTAGCCTTTCGGAATATGGAAGCCCAGGCCTTCGGCGGTCAGCGCGAAGCCGATCATCATCAGGAAGCCCAGGCACAGCATGATCACGGTCGGGTGCGCGTTGACGAAGCGAGTCAACGGCTTGCTCGCCACGATCATCAGACCGATGGACACGATCACCGCGATCATCATCACCGCCAGCTCATCGACCATGCCCACGGCGGTAATCACCGCATCGAGGGAGAACACGGCGTCGAGCACCACGATCTGCGCCACGATCGGCCAGAACATCGCGTAAGCCACATTGCCCTTATGCTGGGCCACATGCCCTTCCAGGCGCTCATGCAATTCCATGGTGGCCTTGAACAACAGGAACACACCGCCGAACAGCATGATCAGGTCACGGCCGGAGAAGCTCTTGTCGAACACCTCGAACAGCGGCTGGGTCAGTGTCACCAACCAGGAAATACTTGCCAGCAGGCCCAGGCGCATCAGCAAGGCCAGGGACAAACCGATCAGCCGCGCACGGTCGCGCTGCTCCGGCGGCAGCTTGTCCGCCAGGATCGCGATAAACACCAGGTTGTCGATACCCAGCACCAGTTCCAGCACAATCAAGGTCGCCAGGCCGAGCCAGGCCGTTGGATCCGCTAACCATTCCATTTAAAAAGTCTCTGTATTCAAGAACGCCGGGCACGGCGAAGCGCGGTCATGGGACCGGGACAAGGTTAGTCGATGCAATATGGGGCGCTTGGGCGGGAGTCTTGGGGAAAGACGACTGGGAGGCTCCGAGAGGGTGTTCATGCAAGTCCTGAGGTAACGAAAGGACTTGAATCCTACAGCCGTAATACGAATTCCCTACAACGCAAAACTATTACAAAACCTGTCCTAAAAACTCACACAAAACCCATGTGGGAGGGGGCTTGCTCCCGATGGCGGTGTGCCAGTGAGCGCATCTGTCAAGATCGTGCCCACGCTCCCGCGTGGGAATGCAGCCCGTGACGCTCTGCGTCACCGGACGTTGGCGGGACGCGGAGCGTCCCGAGCGGCGTTACCACGCGGAGCGTGGGAACGATCAATCGGGAGCAAGCCCCCTCCCACATTTTGACCGGTGGTGTGTCAGGACTTCCGGGTGGCATCATCCAGCGCGAGGATGGTGTGGGCATTGGTGACGGTCGTTGCCAGGGTATTGATCACCCCCGATCGCAACGCCCCCAAGATCGCTGCCGCCTTCGTATTCTCACTGGCAATCGCCACCACGTCCGGAATGCGGAACAGTTCCTGCACCGTCAGGCCGATGACCCGCCCCTGGATGGCATTGACCGCCGGCTGGCCGTGGATATCGATAAAGTCGTAACCCATCATGTCGCCCACCGTGCCGGACAAGCGTGCCTGGGCGATTTCCTGGGGCGAGAACCAACCCATGCGCACCATGTTGCTGTTTTCGCTCATGTCGCCGATGCCGATCAAGGCAATATCGGCGCGGCGCGCGCGGTCCAGGGTCGAGCGCACCGTGTCGTTATTGATCAACACACCGCGCAGTTCCGGGTTGGCCACCAGCGCCGGGGCGTACAGGCTTTCACTTTCGCCACCAAAGCGCAGGGCCAGGCGCCGGCAGATATGGTCGGGGTTCATGTACTCGCCGGCCTTGAGCGAACCGCCGATGGCGCAGACAAACGTGCAGTTGCGCGTCACCGGCAGAAAGACGTTATCAGCCACCGCGCCGACGTTACGCCCCATGCCCACCGCGACGATCATGCCGTCGCCCAAGGTTTTATTCAGGTAATTGGCCACCAGGCTGGCGACGGCCGAGCGCTGGGTGTCCGGGTCGCTGTGATCGACCGCGATCAACGCGCGATCCAGCTTGAAGCGCTCGACCAGCGCCCGCTCCAGCTCGTTGTTCATCGCCGGGTGCTGCAACACCCGCACCTCGACAATGCCTTCATCGCGTGCACGCTTGAGCAAGCGGCTGACCTTGGCCCGCGACAGATCGAAGCGCTTGGCGATGGCCTCCTGAGTGACGTTCTCGAGGTAATAGAGCATCGCCACTTCGGTCATCTGATCGATATCGCTGGCCATGCGCTGGCTACTGTCACTCATGGGGACGGGCTTCCGTTTCGGCGTCAAAGGCGCATTCTCCCGACTCTTGCCCCGCGCCGTCCACTATTGATGCCCATCGCGCTCGATCGCGCTGATGCGTGCGACCTTGGCCCCGGAGCGTGCAGCCTCGAACTCCGAGGCCAGGAACGCGGTGACGACGCTCTTGGCCAGTTCAGCGCCGATGACCCGCGCGCCGATGGACAGGATCTGCGCATCGTTGCTCTTTCGCGCACGCTCGGCCGAGTAGGTGTCGTGGGCCTGGGCCGCACGAATGCCGAACACTTTGTTGGCGGAAATAGCCATGCCGATCCCGGTGCCACAAACCAGCACGCCGAGACGCTGCTGCCCAGCGGTGATGGCATTGGCTACGGCCAGGGCAATGTCCGGATACAGCACAGGCGCGGTGGAATGCGTGCCGAAATCGGTCACCGGGTAACCCAGCGCTTCGATATGCCGCTTCAACAATTCCTTGAGCTCAAAGCCCGCTTCATCGCATCCGATAGCCACCGGGAAAGGTGTGTTCATGGCGTCTGGCTCCGCTGCCGTCATCGTACTTACGACTGATCATATGATCACTCAATGAAATTTCGCTCAGGCATTTCTCGGGTATACGGGCCGTTCTGTCAAGCGCGTTTTTATCGAAGCTCCCGATAATGCGGCATTAAAAATGAATACTGCCACGCTAGATGAGAATCATCGCTTTCAAGTGAAAGAGATTGACTGATCAGAATTTCATTTGGTACACATATGCTCAAAGCGAAACATGACTGTGCGACCTAATAAGAATTCACAGCACGAGGACACGCCGATGGCCACGCCATTACTGCTCCAGGCTGAACACGTCGCCAAGGCTTACGCCGGGGTCCCTGCCCTGCGTGACGGGCGCCTCTCTCTGCGGGCCGGCAGCGTGCATGCCCTGTGTGGCGGCAACGGCGCCGGCAAGTCGACCTTCCTGAGCATCCTGATGGGCATCACCCCGCGCGACGCCGGCAGCATCCTGCTCAATGGCGTTGCCGTGCAGTTCAACCGCCCGAGCGAAGCCTTGGCGGCGGGGATCGCGATGATCACCCAGGAGCTGGAACCCATTCCCTACATGAGCGTCGCCGAAAACATCTGGCTGGGCCGCGAACCGCGCCGCGCCGGTTGCATTGTCGACAGCAAGGCCCTCAACCGCCGCACCCGCGAGCTGCTCGAAGGCCTGGAGTTCGACGTCGACCCCACCAGCCCCATGCACCGCTTGAGCGTGGCGCAGATCCAACTGGTGGAAATCGCCAAGGCGTTCAGCCATGACTGCCAGGTGATGATCATGGACGAACCCACCTCGGCCATCGGCGAGCGCGAGGCAGAAACCCTGTTCAAGGCGATTCGCCGCCTCACTGCACGCGGCGCCGGCATTGTGTACGTGTCGCATCGCCTGAGCGAGTTGGCGCAGATCGCCGACGACTACAGCATCTTTCGCGATGGCGCCTTTGTGGAAAGCGGACGCATGGCCGATATCGACCGCAACCATCTGGTGCGCGGCATCGTCGGCCAGGAGCTGACGCGGATCGATCACAAGGTCGGCCGTGAATGCGCCGCCGCCACCTGCCTGCAAGTCGACAACCTGAGCCGCAATGGCGAGTTTCACGACATCAGCCTGCAACTGCGCCAGGGCGAAATCCTCGGCATTTACGGCCTGATGGGCTCGGGGCGCAGCGAATTCCTCAATTGCATCTACGGCCTGACCACGCCGGACTCCGGCAGCGTCACCCTGCAAGGCAAGCCCATGCCTGTCGGGCTGCCCAAGGCGACCATCAACGCCGGCATGTCGCTGGTCACCGAAGACCGCAAGGACAGCGGCCTGGTACTGACCGGCAGCATTCTTTCCAACATTGCGCTGTCGGCCTACAAGCGTTTGTCGAGCTGGTCGCTGATCAACGCACGCAAGGAAACCCAATTGGCTGAAAACATGGTCAAGCGCCTGCAGATCAAGACCAGCTCCCTGGACCTGCCGGTGGCCTCCATGAGCGGCGGCAACCAGCAGAAAGTGGTGCTCGCCAAATGCTTGTCCACCGAACCGATCTGCCTGCTCTGCGATGAACCGACCCGGGGCATCGATGAAGGCGCCAAGCAAGAGATCTACCACTTGCTCGACCAGTTCGTACGCGCCGGGGGCGCGGCCATCGTGGTGTCGTCGGAAGCCCCGGAGCTGCTGCACCTGAGCGATCGCATCGCTGTATTCAAGGGCGGCCGGCTGGTGACTATCAGCAGCGACACCGCCCTTTCCCAGGAAGCCTTGTTGAGTCTTGCCTCATGAATGCCAAAACGATTGTTGCGCCCGTTACCGCCGCACCGCGCAACCGCCTGCGCCTGTCCCTCGACCGCTTCGGCCTGCCGCTGGTGTTTATCTTGCTGTGCGTGGTGATGGCGTTTTCCAGCGAGTACTTCATGACCTGGCGCAATTGGATGGACATCCTGCGCCAGACCTCCATCAACGGCATCCTTGCCGTGGGCATGACCTATGTGATCCTGACCAAGGGCATCGACCTCTCGGTGGGGTCGATCCTGGCGTTTGCCGGGTTGTGCAGCGCCATGGTCGCGACCCAGGGCTATGGCCTGCTGGCGGCGGTCAGCGCGGGGATGTTCGCTGGGGCGATGCTTGGCGTGGTCAACGGCTTCATGGTCGCCAACCTGTCGATCCCGCCGTTCGTGGCCACCCTCGGCATGCTCAGCATTGCCCGCGGCATGACCTTCATCCTCAACGACGGCAGCCCGATCACCGACCTGCCCGACGCCTACCTGGCGCTGGGCATCGGCAAGATCGGCCCGATTGGCGTGCCGATCATCATCTTCGCAGTGGTCGCGCTGATCTTCTGGATGGTGCTGCGCTACACCACGTACGGGCGCTATGTGTACGCGGTGGGCGGCAATGAAAAAAGCGCGCGCACCTCCGGTATCGGTGTGCGCAAGGTGATGTTCTCGGTGTATGTGGTGTCGGGCCTGCTGGCCGGACTGGCCGGCGTAGTGCTGTCGGCGCGCACTACCTCCGCCCTGCCCCAGGCCGGGGTTTCCTATGAGCTGGATGCGATTGCCGCCGTGGTGATCGGGGGTACCAGCCTGTCGGGCGGCACCGGCAGCATCGTCGGCACATTGTTCGGTGCGTTGTTGATCGGCGTGATCAACAACGGGCTGAACCTGCTCGGCGTGTCCTCCTATTACCAGCAGGTCGCCAAGGGCCTGATCATCGTGTTTGCAGTACTGATCGACGTGTGGCGCAAGAAAAAACGCTAGAGAACGACCCACAACAATAACCGGAGTTCTACTTATGAAACTGGGTACCACCTTGGCCGCTGCGGCGACCTTTACCCTGCTGGCCAGCAGTATCGCCCTGGCCGCCGATGGCAAGACCTACAAGATCGGCGCCGCCGTCTACGGCCTCAAGGGCCAGTTCATGCAGAACTGGGTCCGTGAGCTCAAGGAACACCCTGCGGTCAAGGACGGCACCGTGCAATTGACCGTGTTCGACGGCAACTACGACGCGCTGACGCAGAACAACCAGATCGAAAACATGGTGACCCAGCGCTACGACGCGATTCTGTTCGTGCCCATCGATACCAAGGCCGGCGTCGGTACGGTGAAAGCCGCCATGAGCAACGACGTGGTGGTCATCGCCTCCAATACGAAAGTAGCCGATGCCAACGTGCCGTATGTGGGTAATGACGATGTCGAAGGCGGCCGCTTGCAGGCCCAGGCCATGGTCGACAAGCTCAATGGCAAGGGCAACGTGGTGATCATCCAGGGCCCGATTGGCCAGTCGGCACAGATCGACCGGGAAAAGGGCGAACTGGAAGTGCTGGGCAAACACCCGGACATCAAGATCATCGAGAAAAAAACCGCCAACTGGGACCGCGCCCAGGCGCTGACCCTCACCGAAGACTGGCTGAACGCCCACCCCAAAGGCATCAATGGCGTCATCGCCCAGAACGACGACATGGCCCTCGGTGCGGTACAGGCGTTGAAGTCCCATGGGCTGACTTCCAAGGACGTGCCCGTCACCTCCATCGACGGCATGCCGGATGCGATCCAGGCGGCGAAAAAAGACGAAGTCACCACCTTCCTCCAGGATGCCCAGGCCCAGTCCCAGGGTGCGCTGGACGTGGCGTTGCGCGCATTGGCCGGCAAGGACTACAAGCCGCAATCGGTGATCTGGGCGCGCTACGGCAACGACGTGAAATGGGGGGATGGCACGGCCAAGAACTACATCCTGCCGTGGGTGCCGGTTACGAATGCCAATGCCGATGCGCTGTACAAGCAGGTCAGTGGCGGTAAGTAGTTATTGACTTGAAATACAAGCAAGTGTGGGAGGGGGCTTGCTCCCGATAGCGGTGTGTCAGTCGCCTGATTTATCACTGTTACACCGCCATCGGGAGCAAGCCCCCTCCCACATTGGATCTCCAGCGTTATTGAAAGAGGAGTCATTCATGTCAGGTTTCTGGAACCAAGCCTTCGACCTCAGCGGCCGTTGCGCCGTGATCACTGGGGGCGCCGCCGGCATCGGCCTGGCCTGCGCCAGCCTGCTGGCGGAACGTGGTGCACGCGTGGCCCTGCTGGACCGCGATCCGGCAGTGGTCGAGGTGGCCGCCCGCCTCGGTGCCGGGCACCTGGGCATTGCCGTCGACCTCGGCCAGATCGGCCAGATACAACCCACTATCGATCACGTTTTCGAACAGTTCCAACGCCTGGATTACCTGGTCAATAGCGCCGGCGTGGTGTTGCTGGACAAGGCCGTCGAGGTCAGCGAAAGCGCCTGGGACACCACCCTGGATATCAACCTCAAGGCCAGCTTCTTCGTGGCCCAGGCCTGTGCCCGCCACATGCTGGCCCAGGGCAGCGGGCGCATCGTCAATCTCGCCTCCCAGGCTGCCGTGATCGGCCTGGACCGCCACGTCGCCTACTGCGCGAGCAAGGCCGCCATTGTCGGCATGACCAAGGTATTGGCCATGGAATGGGCGCCGCAGATCAACGTCAACGCCATCTCCCCCACCATCGTCGAGACCGCCCTGGGCAAGAAAGCTTGGGCCGGCGCCGTGGGCGAACGGGCCAAGGCGCAGATCCCGGCGGGACGGTTTGCCCAGCCCGAGGAAATCGCCGGGCTGGCACTTTACCTGCTCAGCGATGCCGCGCAGATGATCACAGGCGCGAACATGCTGATCGACGGCGGCTACAGCATTCAGTAATCATCTTTATGTCGTGAGGGTTTGTCATGTCCACCGTTACCGAACGCAGTGCTGAACAACTCGCTCCAGTCATCCCGAAAACCATGCAGGCCGTGGTGTGCCATGGCCCGGAAGACTATCGCCTGGAAACCGTCGACGTGCCCACACCGGGGCCTGATGAAATTCTCACCAAGGTCGAGCTGTGCGGCATCTGCATGGGCGACATCAAGACCTACCGCGGCGCGCCGTCGTTCTGGGGCGATGCCGAGCAGCCACGCTACGTGAAACCGCCGATGATCCCCGGGCATGAATTCGTGTGCCGTGTGGTTGCCCTTGGCCCAGGCGCGGAAAAACGCGGCGTGGCAGTCGGTGAGCGGGTGATTTCCGAGCAGATCGTGCCGTGCTGGGGCTGCCGGTTCTGCAACCACGGCCAATACTGGATGTGCCAGAAGCATGACCTCTACGGCTTCCAGAACAATGTGCAGGGCGCCATGGCCCAGTACATGATTTTCACCAAGGAAGGCATCATCCATAAGGTGCCGGAATCCATCGCCCCGGATGAAGCGATCCTGATCGAACCCCTGGCCTGCTCGCTGCACGCGGCAGAACGCGCCAATGTCGACCACGACGACATCGTAGTGGTCGCCGGCGCCGGCACCCTGGGCCTGGGCATCATCGGCGCGGTGCGTCTGCGCAACCCGAAAAAACTCATCGTGCTGGACATGAAACCCGAACGCGCCGCCCTGGCCCTGCGCATGGGCGCCGACGAAGTGTGGAACCCGGCCGAGGTCGACGTGCTGGCGAAAATCCGCGCGATCACCGATGGCTACGGCTGCGACATCTATATCGAAGCCACCGGGCACCACAAGGCAGTGAACCAGGGCCTGGCGATGCTGCGCAAATTGGGACGTTTCGTTGAATTCAGCGTGTTCAATGATGAAGCCACGGTGGATTGGTCGATCATCGGCGACCGCAAGGAGCTCGATATTCTCGGCTCGCACCTGGGGCCATATATGTACCCGCGCGCCATCGACTTTATTGGCAGTCGCAAGATCGACATGCGCGATGTGGTAACCCATAAGTTTGCGCTGGCGGATTTCAAGGAAGCGTTTGCGGTGATGGAGCGTGGCGACAAGTCGCTCAAGGTGGTACTTGAGCCCTAAGCACACCACAGATCCATGTGGGAGGGGGCTTGCCCCTCCCACACCGGATAGCGGTGAACCAATAAAAAAACAGGAACCCGCGTTATGAATCGAGTCATCAACGATCCGGACCAAGTGGTCGAAGACATGCTGCGCGGCGTCCTGGTCGCGCACCCTGAACTGCGCCAGTACGAAGCCAACCCACGAGTCATCGTCAAGGCCAAGCCCTCGGCCCAGGGCCGTGTCGGCATCGTCACCGGCGGTGGTTCCGGGCATGAACCGGCCTTTCTCGGCTACGTCGGCCCGGGCCTGGTGGATGCGGTGGCGGTCGGCGAGATTTTCTCCTCACCCACTGCCAAGAGCTTTTTCGACGCCTTCCGCGCTGCCGACCATGGCGCGGGCGTGGCCTGCCTGTACGGCAACTACGCGGGTGACAACATGAACGTGAAGCTGGCGATGAAAATGGCCGCCAGCAAAGACATGCGTATTCGCACCGTGGTCGCCAACGACGACGTCGCCTCCGCCCCCCAGGCGGATATCGCCAAGCGGCGCGGCGTGGCCGGGGAAATCTTCATGTGGAAGATCGGCGGAGCCGCCGCCGCCCAGCATTACGACCTGGACGGTGTGATTCGCGTCGCGCAGAAAACCGTCGACCACTGTCGCTCGATCGGCATCGGCCTCACGCCCTGCACCATCGCCGCAGTGGGCAAGCCGAACTTCCAGATCCCCGACGGCCAGATGGAGCTGGGCATCGGCCATCACGGCGAACCGGGCATCGAAGTGATTCCCATCGAGTCCGCCGCCGCCATGGCCGAGCGCATGCTTGCCCCCATCCTCGCAGACCGCGACTTCAGCCAGGACGACAGCGTGGTGGTGCTGGTCTCCGGTCTCGGCGCCACGCCGGTGATGGAGCTGTACGTGTTCTATGCCGAGGTGGAACGCCAGCTCACGGCCAAGGGTTTGAAGATTCACCGCTGCTATGTCGGCAACTACTTCACCTCCCTGGAAATGATGGGCGTAACCCTGACCCTGCTCGGCCTGGACGCGGAGCTGAAAACCCTGATCGACCAACCCTGCCGTTCCATCGGCATGACCCAGGCGGAGTGAACCATGAGTGAGCATTTTTCCAGCCACGACGGCAGCGCCATCGTCGCCGACCTGGTCAGCGTGATCGTGGCCAACCGTGACTACCTCAGCGAAATCGACGGTGCGATTGGCGACGGTGACCACGGCATCAACATGGCCAAAGGCTTCGCCCATTGTGGGCGCGCGCTTGAAGGTCGCCAACTGACCCTGGCGGCAGCCTTGGACGAACTGACCCTGAGCCTGATGGAGGGCATCGGCGGTTCGATGGGCCCGTTGTATGGCAGCCTGTTTATCGGCATGGCCGACGAAGTGCGCGGCAGTGAAGACATCGACGCCGCCACCTTCGCCCGCTTGCTGCGCGGCGGCCTGACGTCGTTGCAGGACATTACCGAGGCGGGTGTGGGTGACAAGTGTTTGATGGACACCCTGATTCCGGCGGTGGAAGCCTTTGAGCGAGCGCATGCCGATGGGGCCTCGTTCAACACGGCGCTGGAAGCAATGAAAAGCGCTGCTTCCCAGGGGCGTGATTCGACCAGGGACCTGGTGGCGAAGATCGGCAGGGCCAGCCGCCTGGGTGAACGCTCGCTAGGGGCGCTGGATGCTGGGGCGGTGTCGTGCTGCTTGATTCTCACGCGGCTGGCAGACTCCATCCAGCCCCGCTTGAACTGACCGGTGATCGTTCCCACGCTCCGCGTGGGAATACAGCCCTGGACGCTCCGCGTCCCGCCTGCGCGAGGGTGACGCAGAGCGTCACGGGATGCGCGCCCACGCAGAGCGTGGGAGCGATCGAGTTGGTAGTGGGTTACCAGAACCGCTGCTGAGTCAGCCGGCTCCACCAGGTCAGTAGCACCCGGTCCACCGAACCACTGGCCGCCAGCCCTACCCGCTCCTGCAGGCTTTTACGCTCGGCGTAGTGCAGGTGGAACACCTCGGCGGTCTTGGCCTTGGTGGCCAGGTATTCGTCGCTGGTCTGCAGCTCGTCGACCAGTTGCTTGTCGAGGGCGGCAACACCCAGCCACACTTCTCCGGTGGCTACCTCGTCAATCGCCAACTGCGGGCGATAACGCGAGACGAAGTTCTTGAACAATTGGTGCGTGATGTCCAGGTCTTCCTGGAATTTCTCGCGCCCCTTCTCGGTGTTTTCGCCAAACACCGTCAGCGTGCGCTTGTATTCGCCGGCGGTGAGCACTTCGAAGTCGATATCATGCTTTTTCAGCAGGCGGTTGACGTTGGGCAACTGGGCAACCACGCCGATGGAACCGAGGATCGCGAACGGGGCGCTGATGATCTTCTCGCCGATGCACGCCATCATATAACCGCCGCTGGCCGCGACCTTGTCGATGCACACGGTCAATGGCACGCCCGCTTGACGAATACGCGCCAGTTGGGAAGAGGCCAGGCCGTAGCTGTGCACCATGCCGCCGCCGCTTTCCAGGCGCAGCACCACTTCGTCCTTGGGCGTGGCCAGGCTCAGCAGTGCGGTGATTTCATGGCGCAGGCTTTCGGTGGCGGAGGCCTTGATGTCACCGTCGAAATCCAGCACGAATACCCGCGCCTTAGGCTCGGGCTTCTTCTTGCCCTGCTTTTTTTCGGCTTTGCTTTCGGATTTGCGCAGGGCCTTGAGCTGGTCCTTGTCGAGCAGGCTCGATTCCAGGCGCTCGCGCAAGCCCTTGTAGAAATCGTTCAGCTTGCTGACCTGCAACTGGCCAGCGGATTTGCGACGCCCTTTGCTGCGCAGCGCCGCGAAGCTGATCAGCACCACCAGAATAGCGACCACCAGGGTGACGGTCTTCGCCAGAAAGCTCGCATATTCGGCCAAAAAATCCATATGTCTCCTTAAGAATGCACTGCGCCAGGCGCGGATGGCCCAGCATACCGGCGCTAATGCCCGCGGACCAGTGCCCAAACCGCCACCAGCGCACCTCTAACAGGCTTTTAAAACAAGCGTATGTTTTTTCATTGACAGCTCGCGGGCATCCTCATAACCTCGCCAGACTTTCAACGTACCGGGAAAACGGACGTGGGCAGCATCTATCTGATTCGACATGGCCAGGCCTCCTTCGGTGCAGACGACTATGACGTGCTGTCGCCCGTTGGCGTGGAACAAGCCCAGGTACTCGGTCGCCACCTGGCCGACCTGGGGCTGAGGTTCGATCGTTGCCTGTCGGGTGACCTGCGCCGCCAGCAGCACACCGCCACCGCCACGTTCGATCAATACAGCGCCCTCGGCCTGCCGGTTCCGCCGCTGGAAATCGACAGCGCGTTCAACGAATTCGACGGCGAGGCGATTATTCGCGGCCTGCTCCCCGACCTGCTCGGCGCCGAACCCGACGCCGTGCACATCCTGCGCAATGGTGCGCAAAACCGCAGCGAATTCCAGCGCATCTTCGCCCTGATCATCGAGCGCTGGCTGGCCGGCACCTACGACCCGCCGGGACTGGAAAGCTGGCTGGGGTTTGTCGAACGTGTCCAGGGCGGCTTGCAGCGCATCCTTGAAGCGGCCGACAACTCGCACAAGATCGCGGTATTTACCTCCGGCGGCACCATCACCGCCCTGCTCCACCTGATTACCCGGATGCCGGCCGCCCAGGCATTCGAACTGAACTGGCAAATTGTCAACACCTCGCTCAACCAACTGAAATTCCGTGGTCGCGAGGTGGCACTGGCTTCCTTCAACAGTCATACCCACTTGCAGCTGTTGAAGGCGCCGCAGTTCATCACTTTCCGATGAATGCGGCCAACCGTGACCCCAAGGTCACTGGACTCTACCCTAAAGGATCGAAACCATGACTGACGTAGCTAAAGCCGTAGAAGCAATGAAAGCCAAATTCAACCCAGCCGCTGCTGAAGGCCTGGACCTGGTATTCGGTTTCCGTATCGACGACACCAAGAACTTTTCGCTGGTGGTCAAAGACAAGACCTGCGAACTGCAGGAAGGTGAAAACCCGGACGCTCAAGTGACCCTGGTGATGGACAGCGAAACCCTGGAAGGCATTGTCGACGGCTCCACCGACGGCATGCAGGCCTTCATGGGCGGCAAACTGCGCACCGAAGGCGACATGATGCTGGCCATGAAGCTGAGCGAACTGTTTCCTTCCTGATTCCAGGGCAATCCTGAGTCAGATAAAGATCCAGGGTGGGAGGGGGCTTGCTCCCGATAGCGGTATATCAGTAACAGATGAGCTGGCTGACACACCGCCATCGGGAGCAAGCCCCCTCCCACATTTAGTTTTCAGGTTGCAGCAACAACGCCACCAGCGCACTCCACCCTGTCTGGTGCGACGCCCCCAGCCCCCTGCCAGTTTCCCCATGAAAATACTCATGGAACAACACCAGGTCACGGCTGAGCGGGTCCGCCTCCAACTGCGCATACGCCGCCATCGACGGGCGCAGGCCATTTTCGTCCCTTAGAAACAAGCCGGTCAGTCGCTGACTGAGGCTGTCGGCCACTTCCTCCAGGGATGACAGATACCCGCTGCCCTTGGGGTATTCCACCGAAAAGTTATCCGCGTAATAGCGATGAAATTCGCGCAGCGACTCGATCAGCATGTAGTTGACCGGCATCCACAACGGCCCGCGCCAATTAGAGTTGCCACCGTACAAACGTGAATCGGATTCGCCGGGCTGGTAACTGGCGCACAGAGTGTCGCCATTCATCTTCAGGGCCAGGGGCTGTTCGGCGAAGGCCTTGGACAAGGAGCGCACGCCAAACGCCGACAAGAACTCATCGTCATCCAGCATGCGCCGCAGCAAATCCTTGGTGCGCTCGCCGCGCAGCAATGCCAGTAGCAGCCGATTGCCCTGCCCCGGTTCGTTCCAACGCGATACCAGCCTGGCCAGGTCCGGCCGATGGTGCATGAAGCCCAACAGCCGCTCGCGCAAGCCCGTCAGGCCTTCATGCTCGCGCTGCTCCAGCACCAGCACCGCGAACAACGGCATCAGCCCGACAATAGAGCGCAGGCGCACCGGTTCGCTCTCGCCATCGGGGCGATGCAGCACGTCGTAGAAAAACCGATCCTGCTCGTCCCACAGTCCGTCGGCGCTGTCGTCGACACGGTTGATGGCGCCGGCGATATACAGGAAGTGCTCGAAGAATTTCACCGCGATATCCACGTACACGCCATTGCGCTTGGCCAGCTCCAGGGCGATGCGCATCAGGTCCAGCGCATAGGCGGCCACCCACGCCGTACCGTCCGCCTGGTCCAGCTGATAGCCCGGCGGCAGCGCGGCAGAGCGGTCGAACAAGGCGATATTGTCCAGCCCGAGAAAGCCGCCCTGGAACAAGTTGCGGCCCTCGGCGTCCTTGCGGTTGACCCACCAGGAAAAATTCAGCAGCAGTTTGTGGAAAATTCGCTCCAGGAAGTCCAGGTCGCCCACACCGGTCAGCGCCTTGTCCTGCTGATAGACGCGCCAGCTGGCCCAGGCATGCACGGGCGGGTTGGCATCGTCGAAGCGCCACTCATAAGCCGGCAATTGGCCATTGGGGTGCATGAAACGGTCCTTCACCAGCAATAGCAGTTGTTGCTTGGCGTAGCCGGGATCGATCAGCGCCATCGCTACCGCCTGGAAGCCCTGGTCCCACGAGGCGTACCAGGGGTATTCCCAGGTGTCGGGCATGGAGAGAATGTCGAAGTTGGACAGGTGCCGCCAATGGGTATTGCGCAAATGCAGGCGCTCGGGCGGCGGCGCGGGCTGGGCCGGGTCGCCGTCGAGCCACTGGTTCACGTCGAAATAGTACAACTGCTTGGACCACAACAACCCGGCCAGGGCCTGACGCTGCACATTGCGTGCATCGTCGTCGGCGATGCCCTGTTGCAGCGCCGCGTAGAAGTCGTCGGCCTCCTGGCGGCGCTGCTCGAACAGCTTGCGCGCGTTGATCTCGGGCGCGTCCACAGGGGCAAAGCGCAGGTACAGGACTTTGCGCTCATCGCCTGCCAGTTCCAGCACGAACCGCGCCGCCACCTTGGTGCCCGTATCCCTGCGAATCGCGCCTTGCACACCGTCGACCACGTAATCGTTGATGCCGTCCTTGAACGGCCCCGGCGCCGCTGGCCCACCCAGCCTGGGGACGTTGGTCTGGTTTTCACAAAACAACCATTCCACGCCGTCCTGGCCCCAGGCGCTGAGATGGCGGTCGCCCAGCTCATGATGACGCGCTCGCACGCGGTCACCGTCCAGGGTCAAGCCGGGCTTGGGGGCGCCGAAGGTCCAGCTCCAGTCATTGCGCGCCCACAGCTGGGGCAATACCTGCAGGCGCGTGGGTTGCTCGGCACGGTTGTGCACGGTGATGCGCATGAAAATATCGTCGGGCTGATGCTTGGCGTACTCAACGCTGACGTCGCAGTAACGGTTGTCGTCAAACACGCCGGCATCGAGGATTTCATACTCAGCGTCAGCCAGCCCACGGCGGGCGTTTTCGGCGATCAGGTCGGCGTAGGGAAACGCTCCATGGGGGTATTTGTAGAGCATGCGCATGTAGGCATGGCTCGGCACGCCATCGACGAAAAAGTACAGTTCCTTGACGTCTTCACCGTGGTTGCCCTCGGCGTTATCGAGGCCGAACAGGCGCTCCTTGAGGATCGCGTCACGTTCGTTCCACAGCGCCAGGCCCAGGCACCAGCGTTGCGCCTTGTCGCTGAAACCGGCCAGGCCATCCTCGCCCCACCGGTAGGCACGGCTGCGGGCATGTTCATGGGGAAAATAAGCCCAGGCGTCGCCGTCGGCGCTGTAGTCCTCGCGTACGGTGCCCCATTGGCGTTCACTCAGGTACGGCCCCCACTCGCGCCAGCACTCCGCATTCCCCGTCGCCAGGCGCTGGCCTTCGAGGGTGTCGAGCAATCGGGGTGTGGGTGTGGCCGTCATTGAGTCCTCCATCGCCGGTCGGATGAGCAGCAGTGTAGAACCCAATGCCGCCCGGATGCACATGAAGACTGCATAGGGCCGTCACCTCATTCATTTGCAGAATGAAGTCCAGAGGAAACTTCGTTTGCACGCGCCTCTTGGGCCCAACAAAATCCAGGGAAAGCCACACACTTCGTCTCAGCCTTCAGGAATTTTTCTATGCCAGGTACCGCACATATCAGCCCCGACGAGATCCGTAAGGGCTTTTCCCGGGCGATGTCCGATATGTACAGGGACGAAGTGCCGTTGTACGGCGCGCTGATGAGCCTGGTGGCGCAGACCAACGCACAGGTGCTGGAGCGCAACCCGGGCCTGGCCGAGCACCTGCGACGTACGGGTGAGATCGAGCGCCTGGACATGGAGCGCCACGGTGCGATCCGCCTGGGCACCGCTGCGGAACTGGCGACCATCAACCGTCTGTTCGCGGTCATGGGCATGCAACCGGTGGGCTATTACGACCTCACACCGGCTGGCGTGCCGGTCCATTCCACGGCCTTTCGCGCCGTCCACGAACAGTCGCTGCAAACCAGCCCGTTTCGCGTGTTCACCTCGCTGCTGCGCCTGGAGCTGATCGAAAGCCCGGCGCTGCGCAGCTTTGCCGAAACCGCCCTGGCCAAGCGCTCGATCTTCACCCCCGGCGCCCTGGCGCTGATCGAACAGGCCGAAAAAGACGGCGGCCTCGGAGCCTCTGCCGCCGAGGAGTTCATTCGCCAGGCGCTGGAGACGTTCCGCTGGCACCCGACTGCCACCGTCACGGCCGCGCAGTATCGGCAACTCAGCGACCAGCATCGCCTGATCGCCGACGTGGTGGCCTTCAGAGGCCCGCACATCAATCACCTCACCCCGCGCACCCTGGACATCGACCAGGTGCAGGCGGCCATGCCCGGCCACGGCATCACCCCCAAAGCCGTGATCGAAGGCCCACCTCGGCGCAATTGCCCGATCCTGCTGCGCCAGACCAGCTTCAAGGCCCTCGACGAACCCATTGGCTTTACCGATGCCCAGGGCAGCCACAGCGCACGCTTCGGCGAAATCGAACAGCGCGGCGTCGCGCTCACCCCCAAGGGGCGCGCCCTGTACGACCAACTGCTGAATGCCGCCCGCGATGAACTGGGCGCCTTCCCCAACGAGTCCAACGCCAAGCGTTATGAACAATTGATGGAGCAACACTTTCAGGCCTTCCCGGATGATCACGCGCAAATGCGTGAACAAGGCTTGGCGTACTTCCGCTATTTCCCCACTGAAAAAGGCCTGGCAGCCCGCGGCAAGTCCGACCAACCGCGCACACTGGAGGCATTGATCAGCGCGGGGCATGTAGAGATGGAACCGCTGGTGTACGAGGATTTCCTGCCGGTGAGCGCGGCGGGGATTTTTCAGTCGAACCTGGGCGATGCGGCGCAGAGTCACTATGCGGCGAATTCAAACAAGGATGAGTTCGAGCAGGCGCTGGGCCGCAGCACGATTGACGAGTTGCAGCTGTATGGCGAGACGCAGCAGCGTTCCGTGGATCAATGCATGAGCACGCTGCTGGTATAAAAAAACATGCACATTCGAATGGGGCACGGGTTGTGGTGAGGGAGCTTGCTCCCTCGCCACGGGTTGGAGTTTTGCTTAACTCAACTTTGCGACAATTTCATCTTTGATCAGCAACCGTTTCTTCTTCAGTTTTTCCACATCCTCATCGTTGGCACTTGCCGACTCCGCCTTCAGCACCTCCCCATCGGCAGCGTCGTATTGCGTGAGCAACGAGTCCAGACGCTTGTCACTCGCCCTGCGTTCGTGAACAACTTCCTTGCTCATCCCCAAGTCCTGATACAGGTCGTGTTTCACTGGCATGGCGTACCTCCACAAATGGATCAATGGTCTACCCCTTGAAACTAGCCCATTCCCGGGGGTCTTGTCATGTTCGAGGTCAAACCATCCCCGTTCGTCGTAACCCCGGCGATGGGATCAAACCTTTGCCGTGCCCTGCCCTCCACTGTAGATCGCCACCCGAGGGAGACCGGTTTTATGAATCACACTGCCACTGCTGCCGACACGCAATGCATCAACACCATCCGCACACTGGCCATGGATGCCGTGCAGAAGGCCAACTCGGGCCACCCCGGCACGCCCATGGGCCTGGCGCCGGTGGGCTACACGTTGTGGAGTCGCTTCCTGCGCTACCACCCGGAGCATCCCGACTGGCCCAACCGCGACCGCTTTGTGTTGTCGGTGGGGCATGCGTCGATGCTGTTGTATTCGCTGTTGCACTTGGCCGGCGTGGTGGAAATCGACGCCCACGGCAAGCGCTCCGGGCAGCCGGCGGTCAGCCTGGACGACATCAAGCAGTTCCGGCAGATGGGTTCCAAAACCCCGGGCCACCCCGAGTACCGCATGACCACCGGGGTGGAAACCACCACCGGCCCCTTGGGCCAGGGCTGCGCCAACAGCGTGGGCATGGCGATGGCCGAGCGGTGGCTGGCCCAGCGGTTCAACCGCGACGGCCAGGTGCTGTTCGACTACGACGTCTACACCCTGTGCGGTGACGGCGACATGATGGAAGGCATCAGCAGCGAAGCGGCGTCGATGGCCGGGCATTTGCGGC
The DNA here is from genome assembly GCF_003852295.1 of Pseudomonas sp. R11-23-07. Lineage (NCBI taxonomy): Bacteria > Pseudomonadati > Pseudomonadota > Gammaproteobacteria > Pseudomonadales > Pseudomonadaceae > Pseudomonas > Pseudomonas sp. R11-23-07. The sequence continues at coordinate 2,493,344 of NZ_CP027761.1, read as the reverse complement.
TGGATAACCTGTGCTGGATCTACGACAACAACACCATCAGCATCGAGGGCCACACCGAGCTGGCCTTCAGTGAAGATGTGATCAAGCGTTTCCAGGCATATGGCTGGCACACCGTGCACGTCACCGATGCCAATGACCTGCAAGCCTTGAGCGTGGCGCTGGAAACCTTCAAGGCCAATACCGGCGCGCCGACCCTGATCGTGGTCGACAGCGTGATCGGCTACGGTTCGCCGCACAAACACAACACCGCTGCGGCCCATGGCGAGCCGTTGGGCGAGGATGAAATTCGCCTGACCAAAGCCGCGTATGGCTGGCCAGAGGATTCCAGTTTCCTGGTGCCGGATGAGGCACGCACCACGTTGCGCGACGCACTGCATGAGCGTGCCGAACCGCTGTACGCCGAGTGGAACCAGACCTTGTCATCCCTCGACCCGCAACGCGCCGATGAGCTGCAGCGCATGCGCGCCGGGGAAATGCCCGAGCACTGGCAGGCCGACCTGCCGCGCTTTGCGACCGATGCCAAGGGTGTCGCCAGCCGGGCATCGGGCGGCGAGGTGCTGAACGCCTTCGCTCAACAGATCCCCTGGCTGCTCGGCGGCTCGGCGGATCTGTCGCCCTCGACCAAGACCAACCTCACCTTCGACGGCGCCGGCCGTTTCAGCGCCGATGACTACAGCGGGCGCAACCTGCACTTCGGCATTCGCGAGCACGCCATGGGCGCAATTGCCAACGGCATGGCGCTGTCCTACCTGCGGCCGTACACCTCGACGTTCCTGGTGTTCAGCGACTATATGAAACCGCCGATCCGCCTGGCGGCGATCATGGAGTTGCCGGTGGTCTTCGTGTTTACCCATGACTCGATCGGCGTCGGCGAAGACGGCCCCACCCACCAGCCCATCGAACAGCTGACCCAACTGCGCGCCACCCCAGGCCTGCTGACCCTGCGCCCGGGAGACGCGAACGAAACCCTGGAATTGTGGAAAGTGGCGCTGGCGCAGACCGATCGGCCAAGCTGCGTGGTGTTGTCGCGCCAACCGCTGCCAACCCTGGATCGCAGCCGCTATGCCGCCGCCTCCGGTGCGGCCAAAGGCGCCTACGTGCTGGCCGGCGCAGACAAGCCTGAAGTGATCCTGATCGCCACGGGCAGTGAAGTCAGCCTGGCGGTCGCCGCCTACGAACAACTCACGGACGAAGGCATTGCCGCGCAGGTGGTGTCGATGCCCAGTTGGGAACTGTTCGAAGACCAGGACCAGGCCTACCGCGACAGCGTGTTACCGCCGGCGGTGAAGGCGCGCGTGGTGGTGGAACAGGCCGGCCCGTTGGGCTGGGACCGCTACGTCGGGCAGACCGGCGCCAAGGTGGTGATGAACAGCTTTGGCGCGTCGGCACCGCTGGCGAAGTTGCAGGAAAAGTACGGGTTCACTAAGGAAAATGTGGTGAAGCTGGCCAAGCAGCAACTCCAGCACAACCGGGCTGAGTAACCCCTCTCGATGCGCAGGGGCTTGCTCCCCTGCTGCACCGGACCAGCGATGGCTCAATTCTTGTAGTCGGTATCGCTACGCTCCAACTGCCGGATCAAGGCATTCCAATGGCGCGCCACCCCCGGCCCTTCCCCACTGCTGAAGACCTTGGCCTGCTGCTCGACCCTGGCCACCACTTCAGCCGGTGGAAATACCAGTTCCGCATTCCCGCCTGCCTGCGCCGCAATCTGGATGTTGCAGGCGCGCTCCAACCCCTGCAGCTGCTGGAATGCATGCTCCACGCTGATGCCTGCGGTCAACAGCCCATGGTTGCGCAGGATCATCACGCTCTTGTCGCCCAGGTCCGCCACCAGCCGCTCGCGTTCGTCCAGGTCCAGGGCCACGCCTTCGTAGCCGTGATAGGCCACGCGTCCGGAAAACGCGATGGAATGCTGGGAGATCGGTAACAGCCCGTCCTTCTGCGCGGATACCGCAATCCCGTCGCGGGTATGGGTGTGCAGCACCGCCTGCAGGTCGTGGCGCGCGCCATGGATGGCGCTGTGGATCACGTAGCCGGCGTAGTTGATGCCAAGGCCGGTGGGGTCATCGACCAGGGTGCCGTCGAGGTCGACCTTGACCAGGTTGGAGGCGCTGATTTCATCGAACAGCAGGCCGAAGGCGTTGATCAGGAAATGTTCCTCAGGGCCTGGCACACGGGCGGAGAAATGCGTGTAGATATGGTCGGTCCAGTTGTACAAGGCCGCCAGTCGATAGGCGGCGGCCAGTTTGACGCGCACCTCCCATTCCTCTGGCGTGACGCGTTGGCGGACGGTACTGGAAACGCTCGATAGCGAGGTGACGCTGCTCATGGCAAAACTTCCTGGATGGCCTTAAGGACTTCCAGGCCAGCCTAGGCGATGCGCAAAAATAATAAAAAGCACATTTTAATCTAACCTAATTATTATTAATTTTTATAAAATTCTCGGCAACTACACATAACAAATGTGGGAGGGAGCAAGCCCCCTCCCACACGGATTCAGGCAGCGTTGCGGATCTTGTGCAGGGAATCGGCTACCCATTGACCAAACGCATCCACCGGCCCTTGCAGGTTGCCAAGAAAGTGCGGATAGATCAGCCATAAATCCATCACCGGCTTGAAGTCCTTCAACGGCATCACCGCCAGTTGCTCGCGATGGGCACTGCGCGCAAGCAACGGGCGCGGCACCAGGCCAAGGCCCAGCCCATCCGCCACCAGCCCCAATTGCAACTCGGTGCCGAAGGTTTCCAGGTTCACCCGCAAGGCCAGGCCCTGGTCCGACAGGGTTCGTTGCAGACCGGCACGGAAGCCGCAGCCGTCCGGGTTGAGGATCCAACCGTGCTGGTACACGTCGGCCAGCTTGCACGGCTTTTTCGGCAGTTGCGCCGTGGCGCACACCACCACCAGGTCCATTTTACCGATGGACTCCCCGACGATATTGTCCGGAAAAATCTTGCCCGCCGGGAATAACGCCACCGCCGCATCCAGCTCGCCGCGCTCGATCTTGCCGACCAACTGGCTGCCCCAGCCGGTAGCCACCTGGGCGCGCAGGTCGGTGTACTCGCTGCGCAGGTGCTTGAGCGCATCGAGCAGCACCACGTCGCCGATGGTCTGCGGCACCCCCAGGCGCAGCACGCCGCTGGGCGGTGCGTCGGTGGCAACCAGCTCGCGCAGCGCGTCCATCTCGCGCAGGATCGAGCGGCACTGCTCATACACCCGGGTGCCGATCAGCGTAGGCTTGAGCGGTTTGGTGTTGCGGTCGAACAGCTCAACCCCCAGCGCCTGCTCGAAGTTCTGCACACGGCGGGTGATGGCCGGCTGGGTCAACTGCAACGACTCGGCGGCATGGCTGATGGACTGGCAACGAATCACTTCGACAAAGGCATCGATATCGTCAATTTTCATTTGGGCCGCACATAGAGAACAGTCATTAAGATGTGCGCCAAGCATAGTTGGCGTCACCCGGTCTGGATAGCCCGTGCTGTGATCAATAACGTCTAACGCTATACAGGACGATTCTAAATTACTTACAGCTATAAGCTAATCATTAAAAAATAGCATATTAACCACAAACATTATGCTTAGATAAGCCCATCAACTACCGCGAATGGAATGTTCATGAGCCAGGCCCGACACCCCGAGAGATTACGCGCCTTTATCGGCGCCTTGGCTGAGCTGATCGACGGCAACCCGCGCGAGGGCGACCTGCTGCACCGTGGCGGCAAGCTGCTGGCGCAACTGGTCAGCCATGATGACTGGCTCCCCGACGCATTCGCCCAACCCGACCCCGAGCGCTATCAGCAATTTCTGCTGCATGCCGACTCGCGCCAGCGTTTCAGTATCGTCAGCTTTGTGTGGGGGCCGGGTCAACGCACGCCGATTCATGATCATCGGGTGTGGGGGCTGATCGGCATGTTGCGCGGCGCGGAATTTTCCCAGGGTTTTGCCCGGGCGCCCGATGGCGCGCTGGTCGCCGAGGGCACGCCGGTGCAACTGCTGCCGGGCCAAGTCGAAGCGGTGTCGCCCAAGATCGGTGATATCCATCAGGTGAGCAATGCCTACGACGACCAGGTGTCCATCAGCATTCATGTGTACGGCGCCAACATCGGCGCGGTGCGTCGAGCGGTGTATCAACCCGACGGCAGCGAGAAGCTGTTTATCTCCGGTTATTCCAACGCCTACCTCCCGAATATCTGGGACCTGTCCAAAGAAAAGAGCCCTGCCCTATGAGCACCGTATCGACCCGCAACTACGCCCGGATTCGCCAGGCCCTGTTGGACCATGAGGAAGTCGCCCTGGTAGACGTGCGCGAGGAAGCGCCATATGCCGAAGGCCACCCGCTGTTTGCCGTGAACATTGCCCTGTCCAGGCTGGAACTGGAGGTGTATGCGCGCATCCCACGTCGCGATACCCAGGTCACGCTGTACGACAACGGTGAAGGTCTGGCCGAGCGTGCCGCCGAACGCCTGGTTGCGCTGGGTTACACCCAGGTCAGCCTGCTGGAAGGTGGGCTTGAGGGTTGGCGCCAGGCTGGTGGCGAGCTGTTTATCGACGTCAACGTACCGAGCAAGGCCTTTGGCGAACTGGTGGAAAGCCAGCGCCACACGCCGTCCCTGGCGGCCGAGGAAGTCCAGGCGCTGCTCGACAGCCAGGCCGATGTGGTGGTGCTCGACGCCCGGCGTTTCGATGAATACCAGACCATGAGCATCCCCACCGGCATCAGCGTGCCGGGCGCCGAACTGGTGCTGCGCGCCCGTGAACTGGCCCCGGACCCGGCTACGCGCATTATCGTCAACTGCGCCGGGCGTACCCGCAGCATTATCGGCACCCAGTCATTGATCAATGCCGGCGTAGCCAACCCGGTGTCGGCGCTGCGCAACGGCACCATCGGCTGGACCCTGGCCGGGCAGACACTCGCCCATGGTCAAGCAAGGCGCTTTGCGCCCACCAGCGAGGAACATCGCCAGATCGCCGCTCAAGCTGCCCGCGGCGTGGCCGACAAGGCCCGCGTCGGCCGTGCCACCCTCGATGATCTGCAACGCTGGCAGCAGGACGCGACACGCACCACCTACCTGTTCGACGTGCGCACCCCGGAAGAATTCGAGGCCGGCCACCTGCCCGGCGCCCGCTCCACACCGGGCGGGCAACTGGTGCAGGAAACCGACCATGTCGCCAGCGTGCGTGGCGCGCGCCTGGTGCTGGTGGACGATGACGGCGTGCGTGCAAATATGTCGGCCTCCTGGCTCGCCCAGCTGGGTTGGGACGTCTATGTGCTCGACGAGGTGCACGCCGCGCATTTCAGCGAACACGGCGCCTGGGTCGCGCCGGTGCCCGCGCCACCCCAGGCCGAACTGATCAGCGCGCACACCCTCGCCGACTGGCTCGAACATGGCGACACGGTGGTGCTGGACTTCACCGCCAGCGCCAATTACGTGAAGCGCCATATCCCCGGTGCGTGGTGGACGTTGCGTGCGCAACTGCCCCAGGCGCTGGCAAAGGTGCCCCGCGCGCAGCGCTACGTATTGACCTGCGGCAGCAGCCAGTTGGCGCGCCTGGCGGTGCCCGAAGTCGAAGCCCTGACCGGCCGGCAAGTGTTCCTGCTGGAGGGCGGCACCGCCGCCTGGATCGCCGCGCAACTGCCGCTCGAAGAAGGCGACACGCACCTGGCGTCACCGCGTATCGACCGCTACCGCCGCCCCTATGAAGGCACCGATAACCCACGGGAAGCCATGCAAGCCTACCTGGATTGGGAATTCGGCCTGGTCGAGCAACTGGCTCGCGACGGCACCCACGGTTTCTACGTGATCTGATCCACCGCTGCACCGTTCCCGGAAATCCGACCCCTTCTCCAGGCGGAGGTACCTTCCTTTACCCAACGCCTGGAGTTTGTCCCATGCTGTTCAATACCCCCCTCTCACGCCTGCTGCTGGGCGGCGCCCTGGCGCTCGGCCTGCTTGCCAATGCCCACGCCGCCGACCTGCAACCCCTGCGCGTGGCCAACCAGAAGTCGACGATCAAGGCGCTGCTGGAAGCCTCCGGCGAAACTAAAAACGTACCCTACGAGATCAAGTGGTCGGAATTCCCCTCGGCCTCGCCCCTGGGCGAAGCGCTGAATGCCGGTGCGGTGGATGTCGGCGCCCTGGGCGATGCGCCCTATGTGTTCGCCCTCGGCGCCGGTGCGTCGCTCAAAGTGATCAGCATCATCCATGCCGAAGGGCGGAACACCACCGCGTTGCTGGTGCCCCAGGATTCGCCGATCAAGACCGCAGCCGACCTCAAGGGCAAGAAAATCGTCACCGGGCGCGGCTCCATCGGCCATTACCTGGCGATCAAGGCCCTGGCCAGCGCCGGCCTGACCTCAAAGGATGTGCAGTTCATTTTCCTGCTGCCCGCCGAATCCCGCTTGGTGCTGGATAACGGCACCGCCGATGCCTGGGCGACCTGGGACCCCTACACCACCGTAGTCACCTCACAAAGCAACGCCCGTGTGCTGGTCAGCGGCAGGAACCTGCTGAGCAACCACCTGTACTTCGCCGCCACCAGCCAGGCCATTGCCGACAAGCGCGTGCAACTGGACGACTTTGTCGCCCGCGTCGACCGGGCCTACGCCTGGGCCAACAAGCACCCCGACGAATACGCCGCCGCCCAGGCCAAAATCACCGGCCTGCCGTTGGCGGTGCACATTGAAGTGGCCAAGGACACCCACCTGTCCCCGGTACAAATTGACGACGCGGTGATCAGCGGCCTGCAAGCCACCGCCGACACCTACCAGAAGGAAGGCCTGTTGAGCCGGCGCATCGACGTGTCCCAAGGCTTCGACAAAAGCTTCAACACCCAGCGTGCCCCCAATTCCCAAGCATCGCGCTAAGGAGCAGAACATGAGCAAGCCACGTCAATTGAAACTCGGTGCCATGGTTCACGGTGTCGGCCACGGCTGGGGCGAATGGCGCCACCCGCAGGCGCAACCCAACGCCAGCACGAATTTCGGCTTTTACAAACAGCAGACCGAACTGGCCGAAGCCGCTCGGTTCGACTTCGTGTTCATCGCCGACAGCCTGCATATCCACGCCAAGTCCAGCCCGCACTACCTCAACCGGTTTGAACCGCTGACCATCCTGTCGGCCCTGGCCGCGCTGACCACGCACATCGGCCTGGTCGCCACCGTGACCGTCAGCTACACCGAGCCCTACCAGGTGGCGCGCCAGTTTGCCTCGCTGGACCATATCAGCGGTGGCCGCGCCGGTTGGAACGTGGTCACTTCGTGGCTGAGCGGCACCGCCGATAACTTCGGCAAAGCCGAACACCCGCCTCACGCCGTGCGCTACCGCATCGCCAAGGAACACCTGAATGTGGTCAAGGGCCTGTGGGACTCCTGGGAAGACGACGCCTTTGCCTATAACAAGCACAGCGGCGAATTCTTCACCCCGCACAAGCTGCATGCGCTTAACCACCAGGGCGAATTTTTCTCGGTCAAGGGCCCGCTGAATATCGCGCGTTCGCGCCAGGGCCAGCCGGTGATTTTCCAGGCCGGCACCTCGGAAGACGGGCGCAACTTCGCCGCGCAGAATGCCGATGCGATCTTTGTGCATGTGGAGACTGTCGACGAGGGCAAAGCCTATACCGCCGACTTGAAACGCCGGGCCAAGGGCTTCGGGCGTGAGCCCGACAGCCTGTCGATTCTGCCGGGTATCCGCCCGATTGTCGGGCGCGATGCCGCCGAAGTGGAAAACCGTTATCAGCAGGCGGTGGAACTGGTCACCGTCGAAGATGCCATCGTCGCCCTCGGCCGTCCGTTCAACGACCATGACTTCAGCCAATACCCGCTTGACGCACCGTTCCCGGAACTCGGCGACCTGGGTGCCAACAGCCAGAAAGGCGGTTCCGAACGCATCAAGCAATTGGCCAGGGACGAAGGCCTGACCCTGCGCGAAGTGGCGCTGCGGTTCTCGCGGCCCAAGCGCGACTTCGTCGGCACGCCGGAGCAGGTCGCCGATGCGATCCAGCGCTGGTTCGAAGAGGGAGCCAGCGATGGCTTCATCATCAACTCGGTGCTGCCCGATGGCTTGCAGTACTTCACTGAGCTGGTGGTGCCGGTGCTGCAGCAGCGTGGGCTGTTTCGTACCGAGTACAGCGGCCAGACGTTGCGCGACAACCTCGGCCTGGACGTACCGGCCAACCGCTACAGCTCGGTTGAAGCCCCTGAGACAGCCCTGGCCTGACACCATCCCCTGTGGGAGGGGGCTTGCTCCCGATAGCAATCTGTCAGGCGGTACATCCACTGGCTGAACCACCGCTATCGGGAGCAAGCCCCCTCCCACATTTTTGACCGAGTACATACTGATGACTCAATCGTCTCTACGTGCCGTGGAAACCGTCGATTTCGACGCCACCCTCGAGCGCCTCAGCGCCGAGCTGGCCAGCACTGCCCACCTTTATGATGAAAGCGGCGCCTTCCCCCACGATAATTTCAAGCGGCTGCATGAGCACGGCCTGATCGCTCTCACCGTGCCCAGCGCCCTCGGCGGCGGCGGTGCCGGCCTGCCCCTGGCGCGCAAGGCTATCAGCGCAATCGCCAAGGGCGAGCCCTCCACCGCGCTGATCCTGGTGATGCAATACCTGCAGCACAGCCGCTTGCAGGACAGCAAGACCTGGCCCCGGCACTTGCGTGAGCGTGTCGGCGAAGATGCGGTGCGCCATGGCGCGCTGATCAACGCCCTGCGCGTCGAGCCGGACCTGGGCACGCCGGCCCGTGGCGGCTTGCCGGCGACCACCGCTGTACGCAGCGCCGAAGGCTGGCGTATCAGCGGGCGCAAAATCTACTCCACCGGCAGCCATGGCCTGAGCTGGTTCAGCGTGTGGGCGCGCAGCGACGATGCCGACCCGCTGGTGGGCGCCTGGCTGGTGCCCAAGGACAGCCCCGGCGTGAGCATCATCGACACCTGGGATCACCTGGGCATGCGCGCCACCTGCAGCCATGAAGTGGTGCTCGACAACGTGCTGGTGCCGCTGGACCACGCCGTCAGCGTCAGCCCGCGCAGCGCGCCGCAGCCGGAGCTGGATGGCGAGGGCCTGCTGTGGATGTCGGTGCTGCTGTCCTCGGTGTACGACGCCGTGGCCCAAGCCGCGCGGGACTGGCTGGTGAACTGGCTCGAAGAACGCCAACCGTCGAACCTCGGCGCGGCGCTGTCCACCTTGCCGCGTTTCCAGGAGACCGTCGGCCATATCGACACCCTGCTGTTTGCCAACCGCAGCCTGCTCGATGCCGCCGCCGACGGCCACACGCCGGCCGCCAATGCAGCGCAATTGAAGTACTTGGTGACTGGCAACGCTATCCGCGCGGTCGAGTTGGCTATCGAGGCCTCGGGCAACCCCGGCCTGTCACGGCATAGCCCACTGCAACGGCACTACCGCGATGTGCTGTGCAGTCGCGTCCACACCCCGCAGAACGACGCCGTGCTGCAAGGCGTCGGTAAAGCGGTGTTCGCCCAACGTCAGAAGGAACGCACATGAGTCAGCTGATTATTGCCAGCCAGTTGGACGAGGACTACAACGACGTAATCCGCGCACGTCTGGCCACGCGGCACCCCCACGCCCAGGTGATCGGCGTGCCCGCCGGCGTGCCGAGCGACCTGCCGCCCCAGGCGAATATCCTGTTGCTGCGCCCCATCAATGTGCGCGGCTACACTGCACCGGACACGCCACCACCGGGCTGGCCCTACGGCGCGCAATGGGTGCACCTGGTGTCATCGGGCATCGACTTCTACCCGCATTGGCTGTTCAACGGCCCTCCGGTCACCACCTCACGGGGCAGCGCCGCCGACAACCTCGCCGAGTTCGCCCTGGCGGCGATCTTTGCCGCCTCCAAGCATTTGCCGGACATTTGGGTGAAAGACGCGCAATGGCAATTCACCGCCCTGCGCCCACTCAAGGGCACCACCCTGGGCATCCTCGGCTTCGGCGCGATTGGTCAAAGCCTGGCGCAGAAAGCCCTGGCCCTGGGCATCCATGTCGTCGCGTTGCGGCAGAGCCAGGCACCATTTGGCGTGGGTGTAGAAGCCGCCAAGGATATCCACGACCTGTTCGCCCGTGCCGACCACCTGGTGGTGGCAGCACCGCTGACCGAGGCCACGCGGCACATCATCAACCGTGACGTGCTGGGCAGCGCCAAGCCGGGGCTGCACCTGATCAATATCGCGCGCGGTGGGTTGCTGGATCAGGAAGCATTGTTGGAAGCGTTGGATAACGGCCAGATCGGCCTGGCGTCACTGGACGTGACCGAGCCGGAGCCGTTGCCGGATGGACATCCGTTGTACAGCCATCCGAGGGTGCGGTTGTCGCCGCATACGTCGGCGATTTCGACCAATAGCCGCAATGAGATTGCCGATACGTTTCTGGCCAATCTGGAGCGCTACGTGGACGGCCTTGAGTTAGCCAACGTAGCGAACGCCTGATGCAAAACCAACTGTGGGAGGGGGCTTGCTCCCGATAGCGGTGGGTCAGTCAAAAGATGCAGTGGCTGACACTCAGCTATCGGGAGCAAGCCCCCTCCCACATTTGGTTCGGTGTTCGCCATTATTTGATGCGGTAGTGGAAGGTGTTGCGCACCGCCGGCACGGCGACTGGCTGGCCGTCGACGACCCTGGGCTGATAGCGAAAGGTATTCGCCGCCGCCAGCGAAGGCCGGATAAACAACGGGTGACAGCCGTCCAGCACCTTGGGATTTTCCACGCGGCCCTGGGTATTGACGGTGTATTCCACCGAACAGTCGCCTTCAATATTTTTGTCCAGTGCGCGCTCCGGGTAGTCCGGCGCTTCCTTGCTCAAGGGCTGATATTGGCGGCTGTCGAACGCGGGAGCGGGTGCCGGTACGGCAACTTGGGCTTTCTTGGAGGCCACCCGTTGCTGTTCCAGCTCCCGATTGCGTTGCTCGGTGGCCAGGCGCTGCTGTTGCTGCTCGATTTTCTGCGCTTCGACCCGTTTGCGCGCCAGCGCGGCCTTCTCGATTTTCTGCGCCTGGATCTGCGGGTCAACCGTCGGTTTGGCCGGTACCGGTAGCGGGACCGCAACCGGCTCAGGCAATGCGGGCGCTACAGGCTCAGGCTCAGGCGCCGGCGCCGGCGCCGGCGCCGGCATCATCACCAGTTGCGTGTGCATCACCCGAGGCGCGTCCACCACCGGTTTCTCCGGCGACCATCCCAGCATCAGTGCCGCCACTACCGCCACATGCAGCGCCACGGCGAGGCCTGCCGCGAGGCTGATGCGCCACATTCCGTCGCTGTGTAGCGCCCGCGCCTGTGTCGGGCTGTGCATGATCATCGCGGTCATTGCGGGGCCTCGGTCACCAGCCCCAGGTTGCTGACACCACCCTTCTGCAACACCGCCATGGCCGCCACCACGCGGCCGTACCCGGCGTTGTCGTCCGCGCGGATATACACCTGGGTGTCGCTGCGCGCCGCCACCACCTGCATGACCTTGGCGCCCATTTCTTCCAGGCTCACGGCGCTGTCGGTCTGGTGCCGGGTATCCAGCTCGCCGCCCAGGTTCCAGTAGTAACCGCCGTCCGCCTGCACCGACAGCGTGAGGATCTGCTGGCGGGTGTCAGTGGCCAGCGCCTCGGCGGCGACCTTGGGCAACTCGATCTTCACGCCCTGGGTCAGCATGGGCGCGGTGACCATGAAGATCACCAGCAGCACCAGCATCACGTCGATGTAAGGCACCACGTTCATCTCGGCCTTGGGCCCGTGCTTGCGTTGCGGCCTGGTCAACATCGGTTCGCTCCTTGTTCAGGCGGCCACGGCCAGGTTGATCGGGGTACCGCGCAGGGCACGGTGCAGGCGCACTTGCAGTTCGTTGCCGAAGGCGTAGTAACGGGTGAGCAGGCTTTGGCTGCGCGCGGCAAAGCGGTTATAGGCGATCACCGCCGGGATCGCCGCGAACAGGCCGATGGCCGTGGCAATCAAGGCTTCGGCGATGCCCGGCGCCACCGTCGACAGCGTGGCCTGTTGCACCTGGGACAAGCCGAGGAACGAATTCATGATGCCCCACACCGTGCCGAACAGGCCGATGTAGGGGCTGACCGAGCCCACTGTCGCGAGAAATTGCAGGCCCTTTTCCAGCTCCAGCTCCTGCTCGGTGATCGCCACCTGCAAGGCGCGCTCCACGCCTTCGAGCACTGCGGGATCGTGGTGGTGCAGGTGCTGGTATTCCTGTAGGCCGGCGATAAAAATCGGCGCCACACCGCCCTCGCCCGCCTGCACCGCGTCGCGATACAGCGGTTGCAGATCCGATGCGGCGCGAAAGCGCACCACGAAGGCGTGCAACTGCCGCTCCAGGCGCCGCAGCACACTGCCGCGCCGGATGATCAGGTACCAACTGATCAAGGATGCCAACAGCAAGGTGACCATGACCGCCTTGACCAACAGGCTGGCGTCGCTGATCAAGCTCCAGATCGTCATATGTTCCATCGTCGCATGCATGGTGAAGCTCCTATTCGATTAAATACGCGTGACTGGGTGATGACAGCTCAGGGTAATTTCAATGCGCGGGTCACCTCGTCCCAAGGCACGAACTTGAAATTCTGGGCTTGCTCGGGCATGCGCTTGCGCCCGTCCTGCACCACCAGCATGCCTTGGCTCCACGGCCCACCCAGGTTGACGGCGGTGGCCTCGAGGCCGTCGGTTTCCGAGGCGCCATCGATGCCGGCGGCGGCGTTCAAACCGACGCGAAACGCCCCTCGCACGGCGAACGGCGGTTCGGCGTCGAGCACCAGGTAGCTGTCATTGCCCTGGCTCGAGACCACCAGGTAATCCCGCGCGGGGCTCTGGTACAGCGCCAGGCCCTCGACGTCCGCATGCAGCTGCGCACCCACCTTGATCACGCTGGTCAAGGTGGCCGGCTGGTCGGCACGCGCATCCACCGCCCACACGCCGACGTCTTCTTCCCCGAGAAACAAGCGCTGGCGTTGATCGTCGGCCACGCAGCCTTCCGGCTGGCTGTCGACCTTGAACTGGCGCACCAGCTCGCCCTGCACGCGCCCGGCCGGCGCACTCAGGCGGTATTGCAGGAAGGTGCCGTCCTTGCCATTAGCGATCGCATAGAGCTCGCCGCTGGCGGGCTGGAACAGGCAAATGCCGTAGATTTCCTTGAGCGGCGTCGGCACTTCGCCGGCTGCCTGCAGCTCGCCGCTCTGCCGGTCGATGCTGAACAGGCTCAGGCTGTTGCGATCGCGATTGCTGGCGACGGCGAGGTCGACGGTCTGTGCACCAAGCTTGAAGTTGGGGCGCACGTCGACGTTGTTCAGGCGGCCCACGGCCAGTTCCTGCAACAGCTTGCCGTTGAGGTCGTAGGCCAGCAGGCCCTGTTTTTTGTTGGTGCCCAGTACACGGCTTTTCGCGGGGGTGTGCGGGTGAATCCAGATCGCGGGATCATCCGCCGCATCGCCCTGGCGGCTCACCGGTTCGGTCTGGCGCACTGCGGCGACGTGGGGCAACACCGGGGCAGCCGGCACCGGCGTGGCCTGCCAGTCGAGGCGGCCCTGATACAGCTGGCCGCTGTCGTCATCGCGTACCAGCAACTGCCGGCCGTGGATCGCCAGTTGCTCCGGCTCCTTGAGGCCCGGCAAGCTCAGGCTCGACTGCTCGACCCAACGTTCGCCGGTTTGCTGGAACAGATGCAATTGCGCGGTTTTCGGGTCCAGGGCCACCATTCCACCCGGCACCAGCGCCATGGCGCCGGCTTCGCGCGCAGGATCATCGAACAGCGCCACGGGCGTGCGTTTCACCGCGGCTTCCGGGTGCGCCGGGTAGGCCCACCAGCCGATATTGGCCTCGTTCACCACCAGGCGCGCGTCCGCATCGTCCACCTGGCAGAACTGCGCCGATGGCGGCAGCGGCAGCCCGCGTACACGCTGCGCCTGGGCCAGCAGCGTCGCGCCGTTGCCCACCAGCCATTGCTCGCCCTTGCCCTCCTCGCCCACCAGGAACACAAACAGGTTGGCCGCCGAATCGCGGTACAGGCACAGGCCATTCACCGGGTAATCGCGGGTCGGCAGGTACAGGGGTTTGCCCCAGGTTTTGCCGGCGTTGTCCAGGCTGATCAGCAAGGCCTGTTGGCGATCGTTGTCGAGGCTGGCGACCAGCGTTTGAGTGCCAACGGTGCGTGTGTCGAGGCTGCTGAAATTACCCTTGAACCGGGCCAGTTCGGCGCCTTTATCGTCAAGCAGTAACAGGCCATCGCGGGTGCTGGCGGCGAGGCGTTGAGTGGCGTTGGGCAGGAAGACCACGGCTTCGGCATTCAGGCTGGGTGCCCACGGGGTCATGTCGATGGCGAACGCATTGGCGCTGGTGACCAGGGCGATCAGCAGATACAGCTTGGAAATTCTCATGAACAGGCAAATCCTTCGAATACGATGAAGATCCAATGTGGGAGGGGGCTTGCTCCCGATGGCGGTGGCTCAGTCAATGCATGTGCTGCCAGACACACCGCTATCGGGAGCAAGCCCCCTCCCACATTGGGAATGGGTTGAATTCAAAAATGGGTGAAGGTCAGGCCCAGCTTGTAAGTAGGCCCGTACTCTTCGTACTGGCCGTTGTAGCTGCGGTGGCCGGTGTAGACGAAGTACGACTCATCCGTGAGGTTCTGCGCCTCGAAGCTGACTTGCAGGTTTTTGCTCAGCGAATAACGCGCGCTGAAATCGACGAAGGTCTGCGCATCCACATGCAGGTCGTGGGCCTTGTCGTTGATCGACGCCAGTTCGTACAGGTAGGCCGACTTGTAGTTGGCCGAAACGCGCAGGCTGAGCCTGTCGTCCTCCCAGCCCAGCATCAGGTTGCCGACGGTGTCCGACTGGTTGGGCAGGCTGATGTTGCGCTTGCGGTTACCGCCGCTGGCGCTGTCGAAGCCCTCGATATCCGCGCTGGAGCGGCTGAAGGTGCTGTTGGCTCCGATCAGCAGGCCGTTCCACGGCGCGGGCAGCCAGTCGAATTTTTGCGAGTAGGCCAGTTCCAGGCCATACAGCTTGGCGCTGTCGCCGTTGGCGAAGGTGTGGGCCTCGGCAAAGTTGGCCCAGGCACCAGTGCCGGCGACGTCGGTGTTGTAGACGAAATTCTGGATGTCCTTGTAGAACACGAACGCCGACACGGTACCGGCGCGGCCCATGAAGTGTTCGATGCCCAGGTCCAGGTTGCTCGATTCCAGGGGCTTGAGGTCCGGGTTGCCGAAGGTGGCCTCGTCATCGTCGATCACGAAACCGGGAGCCAGTTGGCCAAAGGTCGGGCGCACCACGGATTTGGTCCAGGCAGCGCGCACCTGGGTGTTCTTGTCGATCTGGTAGCGCGCATGCAGGCCCGGCAGCCAGTGGTGATAACGGCGTTTGGTCTCGGTGGCGCTGAACTGGCCGTCCGTGGCGCCGGTGCCCTTGGCGTCGAACTCGGTGCCCTCGTAGCGCATCCCGGCGATGAAGCGCCAGTCGTCGATATCGAAAGTGTTCATCAGGTAGCCGGCGTTGATGTCTTCGTGGATGGTGAAGTCGTTGACCCGGGATTCGGTGGGGTCGTAGAAGTCATCGCGGTTGAGACCGCCGATCAGTTGGCGGATGTTACCCGCGCTGATGCCCGGCCCGAAGCGGCCAAGACGGTAGTCGACATTGCCCTTCTGGAATTGGCTGAGGTTGAGCTGTTCGTCAGTCAAGCCATGTTCATCCAAGTCCTTGTAGACCCAGGCCTCCAGGTCGTTGTCCTTGTGGCGCCGACTGACCTTGCCGCCGAACTTGAACTGGGAGGCGTAGCCACTCAGGTCATAGTCGCGGGCCAGGTCCAGGCGCAGGTTTTTCTCGGTGTCCTGGGTGTGCTGTTTTTCCCAGTCGACCTTGTCGAGGGTGAAATTGCCGGGGTCGTAGAAGCCGCTGCCGATGATCGGGCGTGGCTTGGCCGTGTCGTAGAAGCCGCTGTCGGCAAAGTCACCGCCGTCGAAGGTGGCGCCGGCGATATGCGCCGGGCTGTCTTCACTGGAGCGGCTGTAGCCGGCCTGGCCGCTCAAGGTCCAGAGGCCGAGCATGCGTTCGCCGCCGAACACGTAGGACTGGATTTGCTGGGTTTCTTCGCGGTTCTTCAGCTTGCGCTTGCCCTCGGCTTCGCCCAGTTCGCCGGGCGCCTGGGGGTCTGCGAATTCGAGGCTGGCGGCGTTGCGGGTTTCGGTGTCCTTGTAGCGACTATAGAGCGTGCGCAGGTAGTAGCTGCTCAGGTCATCGGGCTTGTAGTCGAAGTTCAGCCCGCCACCGGCGCGTTCGCGGCGGATGTCGTAGTCGCGCTGTTCGAACTCGTTGAGCCTGGCGCCGTTGCTGAAATCCCAGGCGCCGCCGGTCTCGACGTTGTCCGAGCCGAAATCACGCTGCTGCCAACTGAGGGCCGCGGCCACGCCGAAGTTGTCGACACCGTCGCCAAGGCTGAAGCGGTTGCTGGCGGCGCCGGAGAGTTTCGGGCTGGTCTGGGCGGTGTTCTTGTCATAGCTGGCCTCGGTGCTGCCGGTATAGAACAGGCCCTTGTGGTCGAACGCCGACAGGCTTTTCACGTCGACGGTGCCGCCGAGGGAGTTGGCGTCCATGTCCGGCGTGAGGGTCTTGATCACCGACAGCGACTGCACCAGTTCCGAGGGCAGTACGTCGAGGGCCACCGCGCGGCGCTCGCTCTCGGGCGACGGCACCAGGGTGCCGTTGATGGTCACGCTGTTGAGGTCCGGGCCCAGGCCGCGCACGCTGACAAACCGGCCTTCGCCCTGGTCGCGCTCCACACTGATCCCCGGCAGCCGCTGCACCGCTTCGGCGACGTTCTCGTCCGGCAACTGCGCCACACCGTCGGCATGCACCACGCTCTTGATGCTGTCGGAGCTGCGCTGTTCCTTGAGGGCGCTGCCGATGGCGGCGGCCTGGCCAACCACCTCGACATGCTCGGTCTCGGCAGCGTTGAGCCGCTCGCAGGTGATCGCCAGGGCCAAGGCGGTAAGCGTAAAGCTGACGAGCCCGGTGCGCTTGTACATGAAACCCTCCCCAAGAATCCGTTGGCGCCAGGCAAGGGGCCCGGCAACTGGAAGGGCAAGCTAGGGGTGGGGGATGACGGTTCTGTGACAGAACTCGGTGTGAAGGCCCGTAAACCGGGGGTTAGCAAAGGTTTTCGGCCTGAAATGAGCTGATATGACCTCAGCAGTTCCCCTGTGGGAGGGGGCTTGCTCCCGATAGCGGTGGGTCAGCGACAAATAGGCTGGCTGATATACCGCTATCGGGAGCAAGCCCCCTCCCACATTTTGATTTTCATCGCCCTTTGACGTGAGCTGATCCGACCCTCCCCCACCGTCATCCAACCGTCACATGCATCTGCTGTGCTGGCGCCCACGACTGGATCACCCAAGGACCCGCCCCCATGTTCTGCGTGCTCAAACCCCATCGCTGGAAGCTCGCCCTGCTGCTGATCGCCGCCAACCTCGGGCTGATCCTGCACCTGGCCTGCGGCGAGCTCAAAAGCCTCAGTGAGTGGGTGTGGCTGGATATCGTCGGTGAAGGCGGTTCGGCGCTGCTCGCGTTGATATGGCTGGGCCTGGTGCTGAAAAGCCGCCCCGCCGGACGAGTCACCAACTACTTGGCGCTGGGCCTGTCGTGCATCTTCTTTTCCTGGTGGATCGACAGCCTCGACGAGTTCATTCGCCTGCCCGACAGCATCACCTGGGACCACTGGCTGGAGTCGGGGCCGATGCCGGTGGGCATGATCCTGCTGACGATCGGCATCTACCACTGGCACCGCGAACAACTGGCGATCAGCGCACAGATGGAAAAGCGCGAGCGCCTGTTCCGCGAGCATCGGCTGTTCGACAAACTCACGCCCCTGGCCGGTGCCGACTACCTCAAGCGCCAGCTCGAAAGCAGCCTGCACGACAGCCGCGACCAGCAGCAACCGCTGTCGCTGCTGGCCCTGGACCTGGACCACTTCGCCGCCATCAACCAGGCCTACGGGCATGCCGAGGGCGATGCGGTGCTGCAGGCGGTCAGCCATGTGCTGTTGCTCAACCTGCGCCGCCAGGACCTGTTGTGCCGCCTGGCCGGCGACCGTTTTGTGGTGCTGCTGGCCAACACCGGCGAGCGCCAGGCCCAAGGGCTGGCGCTGGAGTTGCAGCAGGCGGTGCAGAGCCTGGCGCACAAAACCCGACTGCAGGGCGAGCGTCTGCAACTGGCGGCGACCACGGCGGTGGTAATGGCCCTGGACGAGCCGCCCCACGACCTGCTCAGGCGCTTGAACCTGGCCCTGGCGCGGGCTAAGCAACCCCTTGCGAAAAGCGCCTGAGATGGCCGTCAAAGCCAGCTGGTATGAAAGCGACAGCCGCTTCATTCCCGGCCATTACCAGCCCGCCACGTTGATCGACCTGGCCTTGTCCCGGGACATCGATAGCCATCGCCTGCTGCGCGGCACCGGGCTGTTCCACGAAGACATCCTGGCCGGCAACGCCCGCTTGAGCCCCCGGCAGTTCCTCGACGTGATCGGCAACAGCCGCAAACTGCTGGACGCCGATGACAGCAGTTTCCTGTTTGGCCAACGCTTGCTGCCCGGCCACTATGGCGCGGCCAGCCATGCACTGGGGCATGCGCAGAATCTGCACCAGGCGCTGGAGATCCTGATCCAGCAACAGGTGCTGCTCAGCCCGCTGGTTACGTTGAACCTGGAGCTGGATGAGCACCATGCCTACCTGTACTGGCGGGACAGTTGTGGCGCCGGCGAGCACTGGCGCTTTGTGCTGGAGGCGAGCATGACCTCGCTGGTGGCCATGAGCCAATGGCTCAGCGGCCAGCGCCTGCCGTGGGTGTGCGCTTTCAGCCACGCCGAGCCGCGCTATGTGGAGCAATACTGGGTGCACCTGGGCGAACACACGCGCTTCGAACGTCCGTTGGACATGATGTGCCTGCCGCGCGAGTACCTGACCCGCGCCTGGCCCGGTGCCTCGGCCACGGCAGGCCAGGTGGCGCGCCAGCACGCCCGCGAGCAGATCGACCAGTTGGGCTTTGCCGCCAGCTTCCTCGACTGCCTCCATGACTACCTGCGCGAGCACGTACGCCAGCCGCCGAGCCTGGAACAGGCCGCACTGGCCTTCGCCATGAGTCCGGCGACCCTCAAGCGCAAGCTGCACAAGCACGACACCGGCTTTCAGCAACAGGTGGACCGGGTACGCAAGCACATGGCGTTGCACCTGTATCAGGTCAAAGGCTTGAGCAACGATGAAGTCGCCGCGTACCTGAACTTCAACGATGCGGCGAACTTTCGGCGCGCGTTCAAGCGCTGGACCGGCAGCACGCCCAGCCTGATCCGCCAGTTGTTCAGCAGCCGCTAGCCAGGCGTTCGCGCAGGAACTCGACCAACGCCTGCACCGGCCGCGAACTCTGCCGATGCTGGGGGTACACCGCCGACAAGGTCAGAGCTTCGGGGGCGAACGCGTCCAGTACGCTGACCAGGCGGCCGTCCTTCAACGCGTCGCCGACGATAAAGGTCGGCAGGTAGGTCACGCCCAGGCCGGCAATCGCGGTGTCACGCAGCAGGTCGCCGTTATTGACCCGCATGCGCCCGCTCACGTTCAGCGCTTGCAGCTTGCCCTTGAAGCGCCATTGCACGTGGCGGCCGTGGCCGTAGGGCAGGCAATCGTGGGCGGAGAGGTCATCGGGCTTTTGCGGGGTGCCGCGCAGGGCCAGGTAGTCGGGGCTGGCGCAGTAGACCCGTGGGATGCTGGCGATACGCCGGGCGATCAAGGTGGAATCTTCCAGGGTGCCGATGCGCAACACCAGGTCGTAGCCTTCGCCGATCAGGTCCACGGGGCGGTCGCTGAGGTCGACTTCCACCGCCACCTCGGGATAGCGCTGCAAGAACAGCGGCAACAGGCAACCCAGATGCGCCATGGCAAATGACAACGGCGCGCTGAGGCGAATGGTGCCGCGCGGTTCGCTGTTCTGACCGGCGATGCCCTGCTCCACTTGCTCCACATCACTGAGCAGGCGCAAGGCGGATTCGTAGTAACTCTGGCCCAGAGGCGTGACATCCAGGCGACGCGTGGAGCGGTTGAGCAGGCGCACGCCGAGACGATCTTCGAGCTGGATCAGACGGCGGCTGACAAACTGCTTGGACAGGCCCAGTTGCTCGGCGGCGGCGGTGAAACTGCCGGATTCCATGACCTGACAAAACAGGCGCATGTCTTCGAAAGGGTTCATTGTCGCTTCTCGGTGGACGATGGGCTGTTTTATAACCGGTTGGTCGCAGCACCACAAATCAAAATGTGAACACAGGCAAATGTGGGAGGGGGCTTGCTCCCGATAGCGGTCGGTCAGCTACAAATAAGCTGACTGATACACCGCTATCGGGGGCAAGCCCCCTCCCACAGGGATTACCGACAGGTTTGAGGACGAGTTACTTGGCGGTGAACGCCGAGTAGCTGTTCATCAGGTTGCGGTAGTTGGGGATGCGCGGCGACAGCAGGTTGGCCAGGCCTTCCATGTCGTTGCGCCAGTCAACCTGCAGCTCGCAGGCCACGGCGAACCAGTTCACCAGTTGCGCACCGGCCGCAGTCATGCGCGCCCAGGCGGCTTGTTGCACGGTTTCGTTGAAGGTGCCGGAGGCGTCGGTGACCACGAACACCTCAAAGCCTTCATCGAGGGCACACAAGGTCGGGAACGCGACGCACACATCGGTTACGACACCGGCAATGATGATCTGCTTGCGGCCGGTCGCCTTGACAGCCTTGACGAACTCTTCGTTGTCCCAGGCGTTGATCTGGCCAGGGCGGGCGATGTACGGCGCGTCCGGGAACAGCGCCTTGAGTTCCGGTACCAGCGGGCCGTTAGGGCCGCTTTCGAAGCTGGTGGTCAGGATGGTCGGCAGGTTGAAGAACTTCGCCACGTCGGCCAGGGCCAGTACGTTGTTCTTGAATTCGTTGGGGGAGAAATCCTGCACCAGCGAAATCAGGCCGGTCTGGTGATCGACCAGCAGTACAACAGCATCATCTTTGTTCAAGCGCGAATAAGTCATGCGGGTAACTCCTTTGGGTAGTGACAATCAGAAGGCAAAGCACGAACAGCCAAACGCACCCCAGAAACCCTGGAAGTCGCTGACCGGCACGCTGGAAAGGCGGGCTTTTTCATGGCTGTGGGAGTGCACGCCACAAGGGCCGCTGCACTGGTGAACTTGAGCCTGCAGCGGTGAGCTGGGGCGCCAGTGCCCCGGTACCTTGACCACCGGCGACCAGTCCGGCAGTACCGGAACGCGTGGCGGTGCGTAATCTTCGAAATCACCGGCGCCGTAGACCACCTTGCCGCCAACCACGGTCAGCACCGATTCGATCCACTTGATGGCTTCTTCATCGACACTGAAAAAATCCGCCGACAACGCCGCCACGTCTGCCAGTTGGCCGACCTTGATCTGGCCTTTCTTGCCCTGCTCGGACGAAAACCAGGCGCTGCCGTGGGTAAACAGTTCCAACGCGGTGAGGCGCGGCAAGCCCTCGGCGTGCAATTCCAGGCCACCGACGGTGCGGCCGCTGACCATCCAGTACAGCGAGGTCCACGGGTTGTAGCTCGACACCCGCGTGGCGTCGGTGCCCGCGCCTACCGGTACGCCTTCGGCGAGCATGCGCTTGATCGGCGGCGTGGCTTCGGCGGCCTTGGCACCGTAACGCTCAACGAAGTATTCGCCCTGGAACGCCATGCGGTCCTGGATCGCAATGCCGCCGCCCAGGGCGCGCACGCGCTCGATGTTTTTCGGGGTGATGGTTTCGGCGTGGTCGAAGAACCACGGCAGGCCATTGAACGGTATGTCGCGGTTGACCTTTTCGAACACGTCGAGCATGCGCGAGATCGACTCGTCGTACGTGGCGTGCAGGCGGAACGGCCAGCGCTGTTCCACCAGATGGCGTACCACCGGTTCCAGCTCCTGTTCCATGGTCAGCGGCAGGTCCGGGCGCGGTTCGAGGAAGTCTTCGAAGTCGGCAGCCGAAAAAACCAGCATCTCGCCGGCGCCGTTGTGGCGCAGGTAGTCATCGCCCTGGTGCAGAGTGACGCTGCCGGTCCAATTCTTGAAGTCGCTGAGCTCTTCCTTGGGCTTCTGGGTGAACAGGTTGTAGGCGATGCGCACCGTCAACTGCTGGTCCTTGGCCAGTTGCTCGATCACCGCGTAGTCGTCGGGATAGTTCTGGAAACCGCCGCCGGCATCGATGGCGCTGGTCAGGCCCAGGCGATTGAGTTCACGCATGAACTGGCGGGTGGAGTTGACTTGATATTCCAAGGGCAGTTTCGGGCCTTTGGCCAGCGTGGAATACAGGATCATCGCGTTGGGCCGCGCCACCAGCATGCCGGTGGGGTTGCCGTTACTGTCGCGCACGATCTCGCCGCCTGGTGGGTTCGGCGTGTCCTTGGTGTAACCGGCCACGCGCAACGCGGCCCGGTTGAGCAAGGCGCGGTCGTACAGGTGCAGCACGAACACCGGCGTGTCCGGCGCAGCCTGGTTGAGCTCCTCCAGGGTCGGCATGCGTTTTTCGGCAAACTGGAATTCGTTCCAGCCGCCCACCACGCGCACCCACTGCGGCGTGGGAGTGCGGTCGGCCTGGTCCTTGAGCATGCGCAAGGCATCGGCCAGGGACGGCACGCCTTCCCAGCGCAACTCGAGGTTGTAGTTCAGCCCGCCACGGATCAGGTGCAGGTGCGAGTCGTTGAGGCCGGGAATCACGGTGCGGCCCTTGAGGTCGATGACCTGGGTGGCGCTGCCGCGCAGGGCCATGGCTTCACCGTCAGTGCCCACGGCGACGAAGCGTCCGTCACGGATGGCGACGGCGGTGGCGCGTGGGTTTTCCCGGTCCACGGTGTGGAACTGGCCATTGAACAGAATCAGATCGGCGTTCATAGGGTTTCCTTTTCAGAGGCTTCAAGCCAGGGAGCGAACAGGCGGGTGGCGGCCGGCATCAGCAGGTAAACCACCAGCAGCACGATGGTCAGGGTGACCAGGAAAGTGGAGACCACGTAGTTGGACAAAAACGGGTGCAACCGCAGGACCGGGCCCCAGATAAACGGCAGGAGCAGGGTTTGCGGCAGGATCACAAACAGGCTCACCACCGCCTGTTTCCAGCGCGGCGGCTTGGCCGCGCCGTCGGCCTGGGGGGCGAACCAGAATTCATTGGCGCCGCCGATTTCAGTCTGGTCGCCGTCGGCCAGCATTGGCGCCGCTTCATCGATCAGGGCCCGGCGTTGTGGCGACTCGAGCCACAACTCCAGGGCGTCGGTGGAGCGGTAGCGCAGTACGCAGGTAAACAGCGCCATGCCGCCCTGCTGGCTGCGCACTACGTCGACGCCAAGGTGGCCGGGGCGTTCACCGGCGATGCGCACGATGCGGCGCAGCCAGGCTTCGTACTCGGTTTCGCGGCCGGGCTTGACCCGGTGCTTGACGACCAGCGTGACGACTTCGTCGGGGCTGGTGTTAGGTGTTGGGTCCATGATGGATGTTTCCCCAGGGCATTGAGCGATGGGGGAAGTTTGCCGAGCTGGGACGGCGGGGAATTGGATGTATGTGCTGTTTGGCTTTTATGTGGGAGTCAGTTCGCCGCCGCCATATGCTCCGCAATCCGCCCCCGCAACCAGCGCTCGGCCGGGTCATTGTCATGCACCCCGCTCCACACCATCGACAGCTCTGCCGCATCAATCGCGAACGGCGGGTCCTCGGCCCGCAGGCGGGTGCCTTCGGTTAACGCACAGGCCGCGTAGTCCGGCACGGTCGCGATGATCTGCGTCCCCGCCAGCAAGGCGCGCAACCCGCTGAACTGCGGCACCGCCAGCACCACCCGCCGCGAGCGGCCGATGCGTGCCAGATCCAGGTCGATATTGCCGCTCAGGTCGCCCGAGAACGACACCATCGCATGGGGCCTGGCGCAATAATCGTCGAGGGTCAGTGGCGCCTCGCCATCATCGCCGCGCAGCACTTTGCAGGGAATATCGCGCAGCTTCTTGCGCTTGGCATTGGCCGGCAGTTCCGTGGTGTAGCTCACCCCCACCGAGATTTCGCCGCTGGCCAGCAGCGACGACATCAGCAGGAAGTTGGCCCGGCGCACCACCACGATGATGCCCGGCGCTTCTTCGCGCAGGCGGCTGAGCAGCGGTGGGAACAGCCCGAACTCCGCATCGTCGGACAGGCCGATGCGAAACACCGCGCAGCTGGTGGAAGGGTCGAAATCCTTGGCGCGGCTGACGGCGCCTGAAATGGTGTCCATGGCCGGTTGCAGTTCCTTGAGTATCGCCAGCGCCCGTGGCGTGGGTTCCATGCCGCGACCGTTGCGCAGCAGCAACGGGTCGTCGAACAAGTCGCGCAGGCGGCCCAGTGCCGCACTCACCGCCGGCTGGCCCATAAAGAGTTTTTCGGCGACCCGGGTCAGGTTTTTCTCGAACATCAGCGCTTCGAAAATCACCAGCAGGTTCATGTCGACGCGGCGCAGGTCGTTGCGGTTCATGGCGGTATCCAAACGGTGTGCAGGGGGTCAGGAAAGCATGCCCGGAACGCTCTGGATTGCATACCTGTGCTGTCTTTTCCACGCCCGCACCTGGCGAAATTAACAACGATTAACTCGTCAGCCAGGCGGTCCGGCAACAAGATAAGCGGCGTCTACACTGCATCCATTCACCGGGAACGCTCCCATCGACTGCGGATATTTGTCATGGCCCGACTCGAGCAATATGCCCCTCGTTTATCCGCCACCGGAGGCCTATGCCCCCGGCGCGAGCGTATCGCCAAGCAGCTGATTCTCGCCAACCTCGGCGAAAGCCTGAGCATTGCCGAGCTGGCCCAGGCATGCGCCTTGTCGCGCAGCCATTTTTCCCGCGCATTCAAGTGCTCCACGGGGGTATCGCCCCAGGAATGGATTCGCCAGCAACGCATCCTGCGCGCCAAGGAACTGATCACCGGCTCGTCCCTGAGCCTCACTCAAATCAGCCTGGAATGTGGCTTCTGCGACCAGGCGCACTTCTGTCATATGTTCACTCGCAGCGAAGGTGTGAACCCGATGACCTGGCGAAACCACCACTCGCGCCCCAAACCCGAGGTGATCGCCGCCTAGTGGTCTTGATGCACCTGGAATATGCTGGCCCCTCCTTGACTCCTGAACCCGTGCAGCCATGAATGACTTGAGCGACCAGGCCGTGCACTTCGGCCCCTACCGCATCCATCCGCGTGAGCGCCTGGTGCTGGAGGCCGGTCGCCCGCTGCGCCTGGGACGGCGGGCGGTGGATATCCTGCTGATCCTGCTCGAGCACGCCGGCAATGTGGTGAGCAAGCAGGAGCTGATCGCACGGGTCTGGCCCAAGAGCGTGGTGGAAGACGGCAACCTGCGGGTGCACATGGCCGCGTTGCGCAAGGCCCTGGGCGACGGCCAGGCCGGGCAGCGCTATATCGTCACGGTCGCCCAGCGCGGCTACAGTTTTGTCGCGCCACTGAGCATCGAACCGATGACGCTACCCACCGACGGCGCGCCCCAACGCCCAAGTCACAACCTGCCTCTGCGGCGCACGCGCATGCTCGGCCGCCAGGCGCTGATCGACGCCCTGGTGCAGCAATTGCCGCAGCAACGCTTCATCACCCTCACCGGTGCTGGCGGCATCGGCAAGACCACCGTCGCCCTGCGCGTGGCGGAGTTGCTGATCGGCCATTACCGCGACGGCATCCACCTGCTCGACCTGGCGCCACTCAGTGCCGCCTCGATGATCCTGCCCAACCTCGCCGCCCTACTCGGCGTCCCGCCTGGCGAGCATGCGCCGCTGACCGGCTTTGCCCGCAGCCTGCAGGCACGCCAGATGCTGCTGGTGATCGACAACTGCGAACACCTGCTCGACGACATCGCCCTGATCAGCGAAACCCTGCTGCGCCATGCGCCGCACCTGCACATCCTCACCACCAGCCGCGAAGCCCTGCGCGCCGAAGGTGAATACGTGCAACGCCTCGAACCGCTGACTTGCCCGCCCGCCACCGGCAACCGCGCCCAGGCCCTGGGTTACCCGGCCATGCAGCTGCTGATCGAACGCGCCATGTCCCATCAAGACAGCTTTGCCCTCAGCGACGCCGAACTGCCGCTGGCGATTGATATCTGCCAGCGCCTGGACGGCATTCCCCTGGCCATCGAGCTGGTGGCCGCGCAGATCGAGCGTTTCGGCTTAGCGGGGCTCTTGGTGCAGATGGAAGATAACTTCCGCCTGCTGACCCGCGGGCGGCGCAGCGCCCTGCCCCGCCAGCAGACCCTGCGGGCCACGCTCGACTGGAGCTTCGATCTGCTCACCGACTGCGAAAAAATCTGCCTGCGCCGGCTCGCGGTGTTTCGCGGCGGCTTCAGCCTGGTCAGCGCGGCGGCGGTGATCGCCGGGGAGCATATAGCCCCCACCGAAGTGCTGGGCTCGATCACACAACTGGTGGCCAAGTCGCTGCTGAACGTGGACGCCAGCGAGGACGAGATGGTCTATCGTCTGCTCGATATCACCCGCACCTACGCCCTGGAAAAGCTCAGCCTCGCCGGCGAGCTGCAAGCCACCCGCGAGCGTCACGCGGCACGCTGCCTGGCCCTGATGGAACAGGCCCAGGGCGATTGGGAACTGATTGCCACACAGCCCTGGATCGACCGCTACGCCCCGCTGCGTGAAGACGTGCGCGCCGCCCTCGATTGGGGCTTTGCCGACACTGCGGGGCACTTGCTGGCGATCCGGCTGACGGTCAGTGCGATGCCCCTGTGGCAGGAACTGTCGCTGCTGCGCGAGCACGCCGGCTATGTGGACAAGGCACTGGCGCTGATCGATCGGGTCGAAGCGCCCTGCACGCAATTGGCCCTGCAGCTGCAATTGGCCCTGGGCAGCCTCTCCTACCACGCCGTGGGCGCCGCGCCCCAGACCATCGCCGCGTTTGTCGGGGCCGCACGCCTGGCTGAAGAGCGCCAGGACCTGGCCGGCCAGTTGCGTGCGGTCTCCGGGCACATGGCGGCGAACCTGTGCGCCGGGCGCTATGTTCAAGCGCTGGAACAGAGCAGGCAGTTCGATCGCCTCGACCCGCGCACCGAGCCGCTGCTGGACCTGAGCACCCAACGCTTGCGCGCCCTGGCCCAGCATTACACCGGCCATCAGGCGCTGGCCCGACAGCAGGCCGAGCAGGTGCTGCAGCGCATGAGCCACAGCGCCCACGTGAACCGCTTCGCCCACGGCATCGGCGTGCAATACGACCAGAGTGTCGCGTCCCTGACCGTACTGGCGCGAATCCTCTGGTTGCAGGGCTTTCCCGAACGCGCCTGGCGCACCGCCAGCCAGGCACTGGAACTGGCGCTGCAGATCAACCACGGTACGTCGATCTGCTACACCCTGGCCCTGGCCGGTGTGGTGATCGCCCGCTACAACGGTGCCGAAGACGATGCGCAAACCCTGCAAAGCCTGCTGCTGGAGCAGTCCCACACGCATTCGGTGCAACTGTTCCAGACCTGGGCCGGGCATTACGCCGGCATCCTGGGCAACGGGGATTTACAGGGCCTGGGGCTGATCGAGGACACCCTGGTCACCTTCGGCATGCAGCACGTCGATGAGCCAGGTCTCGAACGGGCGCGCAGCGGCGCGGCGGGTTGGTGTGCCCCGGAAATCCTGCGGGTCTACGCCGGGCAGGCAGCGCTGCAAGGTGATACCCAGGGCGCGCAGACGCTGCTGCTCGAAGCCCTCGGCCTGGCACGCCAGCAAGGCGCCCTGGCCTGGGAGCTGCGGTGTGCGGGCTCCCTGGCGCAACTCTGGCAACAGCAAGGACGCAAGCAGGCAGGCATCGACTTGCTGAACCCCCTCTACGCAAGATTTACCGAAGGCTTCGCCACCCAGGATCTACTGCGCGTACGCCGCCTGCTCGACGAGTTGCAGGACAAACGGCCGGCCTGAAAACGCGCCCAGGCACTCCCCGTAGCCTTGTTGCAGGCGCGCTACCTGACGCGGGTCACGCAGTTGCGCCAAGGCGTAGCTGCGCACGCAGTTGAGCAGGCGATAGCGCGTCGGGCCCAGGCCGGGCTCGACGCTCAGCAGCGACATATTCACCAGGCGCGTCAGCAGGTAAGACAGGTCGGCGTGTTCAAGCTCGGTACCGCTCACCATTTCGCTCAAGGTGGGCAGGGTCACCGCCATCTTGAACAAGCCCAGCTGCAGGAACAGCCAGCACTCCGGCAGACTCAGGCGCGCATAGCTCCATTCCAGCGCGGCGGTCAGCGAACGATGCCGCTCCACCGCCGTGCGACGCCCGCGGCTCAGCCCGTGCAAGCCCATGCACAATTGCTGCTGCACACCGCCGATGCCGAGTGCGTCGACCTGGGCGGCGGCCAGTTCAAGGGCCAACGGGATGCCGTCCAGCCGCCGGCAAATCTCACGCAACGGCGCCAACTCCTGAGGCCGCAACGCAAAACCCTGCTGACTGGCGCGTACCCGTGTGACGAACAGTTGCACCGCAGGCCAGGCCATGGCCTGCTCGACACTGGCCAACGCTGACGGTGACGGCACGCTCAGCCGTGGCACCCGCACCACCCATTCGCCAGGCGCGAGCAAGGCTTCGCGGCTGCTGATCAGCACGCTGACCTGCGGTGCCCGTTCGCCCAATGTGCGCACCAGCGTGCGACAGGCACCGAGCAGCAGGTCGGCCCCATCGAGTACCAGCAACAACTGGCGCGAGGCTAACTGTCGGGTCAGCTCGTCGAGGCTGTCGGCGGGGTCCAGCTGTAATACCGTGGCCAGATGGCCGAGCAGTTCGCCCGGGGTTTGCAGGCTGGTCACGTCGACCCACCACACCCCGTCGCGATAGCGGGGCACCACACGCTCGGCGAGGGCCAGGGCCAGCGTACTTTTGCCGATGCCGGCCACCCCGGTAAGGGTCAACAGGCGCTGCCCGGCGATGCGCCGCACCAGCACAGCCACCAGCTCATCGCGACCGAGCACCGGGCTGAGCCGTGCCACCAGGTTGTGCTGTGCCGGCACCGTCGGCAGTGTGCCTTGCACGGGCGCGGCGAAGCAGTAGCCACGCTGCGGATGGTTGAGGATGACACGCTGCCCGTCGAGGGCGCGACGCAACGCGACAATGTGCACGCGCAGGTTATTGTCTTCGACCACGCTGTTGGGCCAGACCCGCTCGATCAAGGTCGCCTTGCTGACAAAGTGCCCCGGCGCTTCCAGCAACACCGCGAGAATATCCAGCGCCCGCCCGCCCAGCGGCACCGGCCAACCGGCCTTGCTGACCAGGCGCTGGTGCCGATGAAAGGTGTAGGGGCCGAAGCTCACCGCCGCAGAATCATTCATGTCCGTAACCGCGCTGAAACACCCGTGCTTGAGTGCCTGCGCATCCTTTTCCGTGGGCTCGGGCTTATCTTGCCAGCTAGGGATGACAGGACAATCCCGGCACGGGGAGCGATACGGACAATCGGGTGCCTCAGACGGACATTGTGTCGTTAACTGAACTGTTGTCGGTATTGGGTAGGGTTCAGGCCGAGCTTTTCACTGAACAAAAAGCGCATATGCCGCACGCTGCCGAAGCCGGCGTGGAAGGCCACGGTCTTGAGCGGTAAATCGGTGGTTTCCAGCAACTGCCGGGCGCGGTCGATGCGCGCGCCTTGCAGGAACGCCATGGGTGTCATCTGCACTTCCTTGGCGAACAGCCGCGCAAAGTGGCGCGCACTCATGCCGGCCAGCTCGGCCATGGACTCGATGGTAAAGGGTTGGTCCAGATGCGCCAGCACATGGTGCTGCACACGGGTGATCGCGGTTTCCTGGGGCGCCACGGCAGCGGTCATCGGGCTGAACTGGGCCTGGCCACCCTGGCGCTTCATCACCACCAGCAACACCTTGGCCACGTCCACCGCCACCTGCTTGCCGTGGTCCTGGGCGACAATCGAAAGGGCCAGGTCGATACCGGCAGTGACGCCGCCCGAGGTGATCAGGCGCCGGTCCTGCAGGTAGATGCGATCGGTCTCGACCCTGGCGTGGGGGAACGCCTTGATCAGGCGCTCGGTGTAGTGCCAATGAGTGGTCACGCGGTGCCCGTCAAGCAAGCCGGCATGCCCGAGCACAAAGGCGCCGGTGCAGATCGAACCGAAACGCCGGGCCCGTGGCGCCACCGCCTTCAGCCAGGGCAGCAGCGCAGGATGGCATTCGTTATAGGCACCCGGGCCGCCCGGTACCAGCAGCAGGTCGTAGTCCGCCTGGGCCTGTTCCAGCAGCAGGTCGGTCTGCACCATCACGCCATTGGAGGCACGCAACGGCCCGGGTTCGGTACCGATGGTGAGGATGCGGTAGTGGTCGGCCGCCGGCAGGTAGCGGTTGGCAATCGAAAACACTTCGAGCGGCCCGGCCATGTCGAGCAGCAGGAAGTCCGGGAACAACGCCATGGCCACGGTTTTCATAGGTGGGAATGTCCATCAAGTAGAAAGGCGACGCGCATTATGGCATGACTTTACTGTCAACCCAGATATGACAGTTATTCAGATTTCATCTTCTTAATGAATTTAGGGTTAACCATTAACCTTCTTCTCAACGCAAGCGCCCTGCATTTCGCAGCCCGCGCTCACTTGAGGACTGGACCATGCTGACCCTTCGCAAAGCTTCCGAACGCGGCGCCGCCAATCACGGTTGGTTGAAGTCATTTCACACCTTCTCCTTCGCCAACTACTGGAACCCCAAGGAGCAGGGTTTTTCCGACCTGCTGGTGATCAACGATGACCGCGTCGCCGCCGGCAAAGGCTTCGGCCAGCACCCGCACCGCGACATGGAAATCTTCTCGTATGTGCTCGAAGGCGCCCTGGAACACAAGGACACCCTGGGCACCGGCTCGGTGATCCGTCCCGGTGATGTGCAGCTGATGAGTGCCGGCAGCGGCGTGGCTCACAGTGAATTCAACCACAGCCAGCGCCAGGGCGTGCACTTCCTGCAAATCTGGATCGTGCCCAACGAAGCCGGGGCCAAGCCGCGCTATCAGCAGGAGCACTTCAGTGAAGCGCAAAAACGCGGACGCCTGCAGTTGATCATCTCGCCGGATGGCGCCGACGGTTCGTTGAACGTTCGCCAGGATGCACGGGTGTACGCCGGGTTGTTCGATGGCGATGAAAGCGCGCAACTGGACCTGGCGCCGGATCGCTACGCCTACATCCATGTGGCGCGCGGCAGTGTCGAGCTCAATGGCCAGCGCTTGCAGGAAGGCGATGGTGTGCGGGTACGGGACGAGCGCGAGGTTCGCCTGAGCCACGGCGAAGACGCCGAGGTGCTGGTGTTCGACCTGCGCCCCAACGAACTGCCGCAGATGCCATGACCATTGTTGGCATCGATAGTCACCATCAGCGCAATGAAGTTCTCTTAAAAACTGCGACGCGTAACATCAAACCCATGCCAAACGGCACCCAACCAAGACACTCGGAGCACACACTCATGAAACGCCAACTCTTGCTTAGCCTCGCTTTCTCGGTACTGGCTGCAAACGCTTTCGCCCACCCGGCAGTCGCTGAAGGCGGCGCGGAACGTCTGATTGAAACCCGCGTTGCCGAAGGCGGTGCGGACCGCTTGCAGGAACGCGGCCTGGCTGAAGGCGGTGCAGACCGTTTGCTGAGCAACCAGGTATAACCCCCTGCTGTTGAAGGGACACCCCAAACCGGCCTGATCAGCCGGTTTTTTTTCGTCTTCGATTTATGCGTTAAAGCAGGTTTGAAACGCTCAACCTATGGCTGTCAGCTTCTTCAAGTTGGCCTGCGCATCGTCCCGCGCGATGTATAGGAAACTTTTTCCTTCCTGTACCTTGAATAAAAGTTTCATACCGACCAGCTTTTCAAGATCCTTGCGTGCGGTGTTTTCCGAAATGTCATAGTCATGGGTGAGTTCCTTGGGCGTATAAATGCGCCCAGGATGCTGCAGCACTTTCTTCAAGAAATGGCCCTGTCGGTAATTCAACCCCTCCTTTAAATCAAGGGCATCCAACCAGCTCATCAGCTCTACGGCTTCTCGTCTTTTACCCTCGAAATACAACATGAATTCGTTGATTGCGCGTTCGATGATCCGCAACTGGTAAATGACGAAATAGGTCAGATCGAACCCGTCGGTTTCCGTATGGATATATGAACGCCCATATTGCATGGGGGCTTCTTTAAGCAGTGCGCTGATGGAAATGTACTCAAAGGGCCAATAACCACTTTTGAGCATGAACCAATAAAACAAAGCGCGTGCGGTCCGACCGTTGCCGTCTCTGAAGGGATGTTCATAACCCAGCATGAAATGAAGGATGATGGCCTTGACCACTGGATGGATAAAGTGCGCGCCGCCTTGGCCGTCATGCTGATCGTTGGCAAACCTGCAAAGCGCCTCGAGCCTGTCCGGCAGCACTGCGGCCCGGGGTGGTTGATGAATGATTTCATTCCCGGCGCCGCCAACAAAAATATCGTTGGTCGTCCTGATATGCCCAGGGCGAACATCGTCCTCTTCAATACCCGCCGTTGCGATGGCATGAAACTCACAGATCAACGCGACAGATAGCGCTTCGCCCTGGTTGTACTTGGCATGTTTCATCAGGTGATAGTTGTTGAGGATCATCCGCTCATCATCATTCTGCGGCGCACGCTCCTTGGCCAGCATGTCCTTGGCGATTTTGCGCGTAGTCGCCGCACCTTCCAGCTGGGCACTGGAGATTGCCTCCTCCATCATCAATGAATCGACCAGGTACTGAGCATTATCGCGGTACTGAGGAGACGCCGCTGCTGCACCGCCCAGGCTGGAGGTCACAGACTCGACGGCGTGAATCACCGCATCACTGAAATCCGTGGAACATAAGAAAAAAGCGCTACCGCATTCGCTCTTGAGCTCAAGGGTCTTGCTTGCACAGGCCCGGGACATCTTGATGGCGGCCCATGCCGCTTCCTTATTGACGCCGGGTGTGGGGTAACGGCGAAATTCATCCCAATGCAGATATCGGCCTTTGTCATCGACTGCCTTGAAAATGCGTGCAAGCTCGAAAATCTGCAAGCCATGGCGACTCAATAACGTGCCGAAATCAGTGGGTTTATGGATTTTTGCCACAACTGAAACTCAATTTTTGAAAATTGAGTTGATCGTTACGCCTAACGACCAACGTGTCAACGTGTGCAGCGCAGAAAACTGCATTACGCTGCACTTTGTGGCGAGGGAGCTTGCTCCCGCTGGGCTGCGCAGCAGTCCTGAAGCTCTCCCACCCCATCTTCTGTGTCGATTGGGAGGCCGTCACGGGAGCAAGCTCCCTCGCCACAGGTGTGCGGGTTCTTCTTACCCTTCGCGCTTGACCTTCAAGTGCCGCGCATACCACGGCCGCTGCGGCACGCGCTTGAACAGGCCCTTGAGCAGATCGTCATCGGCGCCGAAGGTGATGCGCAGGGCCAGTTTCATGATTTCCGGGTCCATTTCCATCGAGCGTCCCTGCTGCAACCCCGGCGTGGTGCTGCAGCCATGGGTGTCCGGGCCGAGCCAGGGGTCGGCTATTTCAACCCAGCGCCCCGGCGCAAACCAGGCTACGCCGTTGACCTCGAGCCGGGCTACTTCGCCGGGATTAAAGCGTTCGTGGGCGCGAAACCAGTCTTCGATACGGTCATCGATCCAGCCGTGGAAGTGCCAGAACACCGGGTTGACATGAGATGAAAACGGATCGCCGAGGAAGTCGTTTTCCGGCGCATACCAGCGCGCGGCAAAGTCCGCAGGGTCGCGGGCAAACGGCACCGGGGCGCCGTTGGAGGGGTCGCGCGGCACCGAGGCCCAGCGCATGTGCAGCCAGTCGTGCAGGCCCAATTCCATTTCCGAGCCCAATTGGCCGAGCGTCAAGCGGGCCAGGTAGCGCGGGTCGCGGTATTGGGATTCCCACACCTGGAAATTGCTGTGGTAGGTCTCGGCGGCCTTGATGTCGCTGACCCACTGGGTGTAATCGGCGTCGTCCGGCGCCGACCAGCAGGGCGGCAGCGCAAAGCCGTCGTGGTTGTCGAAGTAACGCAAAAAGCCCTGGCGATCACGCTCCAGCGCCGGCTGCGGCGCGGGAAAGTGCGGCCATGACGGCAGCTCCTGCAGGGAGCGGGCAGTGCCGAGCATATGGCGGTGCATGAAGAAAAAGTCGATGCCCGAGCCGTTACGGTCCTTGCGCTTGCCCCGCGCATCGCGCTCCTGGCCACGCGGGCCGGGTTGCCAGCCGATGCCGCGCAGGGCTTCGCGTTTTTCCTCGGAGAGTTTGTGCCATTGGTCACGGCTGGCGTGCCACAGCTGGTGAAACAGGCGATGTTCGGGGGCAATCAGCCACGCCAGCAGGGCCTCGTTGAGGCCGATACGCTGGCGGGCTTCGGGGAACAGCTGTTTGTGGGCGATAAAACGGTTGTCGCGCTCGGTCAATGCCAACGGCCGCTCAAGGTCGAGGATCTGCCCACTGAGGGTGGCGCTGCCGGCATTGCCGAAGTCGGCCCAGACTTCATCGAGGGTCATCTTGAATTCGTAGGCCGGAATACCCGCCGCTGAATCGCGGTCGATCAGACGCCAATAGAGCAACGCGCCCTCGCCCGTCAGCAGATCGCCCAAGACACGGTAGCGCGGCTCGTCGTCGCCACGCAGGTTTTCGGCGGTGTCCAGGTAGCCGCGCAAGCCCCGCCCACGGGGTGCGATATCCAGCAGCAATTGCAGGCCCTGCAACGGCAGGCCCTTGAGGCCGGCATCGCGGCCTTCCAGACGCAGGTTCCACACGCCGCGCAAGGTGTTCGCCAAGTGCTGGCCCTGGGTGTCGGCCAGGTCGACCGTGGCTTCGCCGGGGGTGATCGGGAATTCGTCTTCCCGCGTCAGCTCGCGATGGGCATAAAAGGCCGCAGGCACGGCAGCGCCGGTCAGCGCCAGGCCTGCGATGAACCCACGTCGAGAGATCGTCATTGTCTACCTTAGGAAACGGCTTAATCAGAGCTAGAACGTTTTCAGCCGGGGGAAATTTACCGGCGCTGGGCCGCCCGCTAAATTTCCCCTGCCATCGCTCGTTCTTCCCTGATAGCAACGGCCTCAACTGACTGAGATGGCAATGACAAAACCACGTTCGAAAAAGGCGCTGTATATCGGCCTGCCGCTGGCACTGGCCGTCGCCGCCGGGGCCGGCCTGCTGGCCTGGGATCACTGGTTCAAGGGGAATGCCGGCTACCCGCTGGAGGTGATCAGGCAAGCCAACGAAATGCAGGATCGCCTGTTGTCGTTCGACAGCCATATCACCGTGCCCATGGATTTCGGCACCGCCGGCAATGAAGCCGACAAGGACGGCAGCGGCCAGTTCGACCTGGCCAAGGCGTCGCGCGGCCGCTTGTCCGGTGCGGCCCTGACAATCTTCGGCTGGCCGGAAATCTGGAACGGCCCCAACGCCCCGCACAAACCCACCGACGGCTTTGTCGAAGAGGCCCGCCATGAGCAGGAGGTACGCTACAAGATCATCTCCGGCATGGTGCGCGACTTTCCCAACCAGGTGGGCATCGCCTATACCCCGGACGACATGCGCCGCCTGCATGGCGAAGGCAAGTTCGCGATCTTCATCAGCATGCTCAACGCCTACCCGCTGGGCAACGACCTGAACCAGCTGGACCTGTGGGCGGCGCGCGGCATGCGCATGTTCGGTTTCAGCTACATCGGCAACAACGCCTGGGCGGACTCATCGCGCCCGCTGCCGTTTTTCAATGACACCGCCGACGCCCTTGAAGGCCTGTCGCCCATCGGCCAGCAAGCGGTGCAGCGCCTCAATGACCTGGGCGTGATCATCGACGTGTCGCAGATGTCGACCAAGGCCCTGGAACAGGTCGCGCAGTTGAGCCGCACGCCGATGGTGGCCTCCCATTCGGCACCCCGGGCGTCGGTGGACATCCCGCGCAACCTCAGCGACAAGGAGTTGCAACTGATCAAACGCAGTGGCGGCGTGGTGCAGGTGGTGGGCTTTCCTGCCTACCTGCGCCCCCTGAGCCAGCCGACCCAGGACAAGCTCAACGCCCTGCGCGCACGTTTCGACCTGCCGCCCCTGCCGAACCTGGCGATGGCCCTGATGCCGGGCGACGCGATCATCGCCGCGTGGCCCGAACAGCGCTTCGGCCAATACGCCAGTGAGCTGTACGCAATTCTCGAAGAAGAACCCAAGGCAACCCTCAAGGACTGGGGGGACGCCATCGACTACACCGTGCGCAAGATCGGCATCGACCACGTCGGCATCGCTTCGGACTTCAACGACGGCGGTGGTCTGCAGGGTTGGGAGAACGTCGGCGAGGTGCGCAACGTCACCGCCGAACTGATCCAGCGTGGTTATTCCGAAGCCGATATCGCCAAGCTGTGGGGCGGCAACTTCCTGCGGGTGTGGGAGCAGGTGCAAAAAGCCGCCAAACCCTTGGCCAACCGCGAAGTCAGCCCATGACCGACCGCCGCACATTTCTCAAGCAGGCCGGCGTGTTTGCCGCCAGCCTGCCGCTGGGCGCCGCGCTGATACCCCAGGCGCTGGCAGCCGCCGCGAACGACCCCTGGGCGGGATTGAAGCAGCTGTTCGAGCAGGACCCGGATTACCTGCACTTTTCCAACTTCCTGGTGGCGTCGCACCCCAGGCCGGTGCGCGAGGCCATCGAGCGCTACCGCGCGCAGATCGACCGCAACCCAGGCCTGGCGATGGACTGGGATCTGCAGGAAACCTGGAAACGCGAAGGCCAGGTGCGTGAGTGGGCCGGTCGCTACCTGAACGCCACGCCGCCGCAGATCGCCCTGACCGGCAGCACATCCGAGGGGCTGGCGATGATTTACGGCGGGATCCAGGTGCGCGCCGACCAGGAAATCCTCACCACCGAGCATGAGCATTACGCAACACAGAACGTGCTGGATTTTCGCGTGCGCAAGGAAAGCACCCGGGTGCGCCGTATCCGCCTGTTCGACAGCGCCAGCCGTGTGTCCGTCGATGAAGTGTTGGGCAATATCCAGCGCAATATCCGCCCCAACACCCGTGTGCTGGGCATGACCTGGGTGCAGTCGGGCAGCGGGGTCAAATTGCCCATCGGCGAAATCGGCCAACTGGTGGATGAACACAACCGCCACCGTGACGACAACGATCGCATCCTCTATGTGGTCGACGGTGTG
The DNA here is from genome assembly GCF_003852295.1 of Pseudomonas sp. R11-23-07. Lineage (NCBI taxonomy): Bacteria > Pseudomonadati > Pseudomonadota > Gammaproteobacteria > Pseudomonadales > Pseudomonadaceae > Pseudomonas > Pseudomonas sp. R11-23-07. Next base: position 2,456,194 of record NZ_CP027761.1, on the reverse strand, counting down.
CACGGCTTCGGCGTGGAAGACCTCGATTTCCCTGGCATGCATTGCGATTTTTTCATCGCTGGCACCCACAAGTGGATGTTCGGGCCGCGCGGTACCGGCCTGGTGTGCGCACGCGACCCTCAGAACAGGTACGTCACGCCGATGGTGCCGACGTTCTCAGAAGACAAGGATTTCGCCACCACCATGACCCCCGGCGGCTACCACGCCTTCGAACATCGCTGGGCCGCCGACGAAGCGTTCAAGTTGCACCTGCAGCTGGGCAAGGCGCCGGTGCAGGCGCGAATCCACGCACTCAACACCGAGCTTAAGGAACAGCTGCTGGCGCATCGGCAGATCGAACTGGTCACGCCGTGCAGCCCGGAGTTATCGGCGGGCTTTACCTTCTTTCGGGTCAAGGGCCAGGACAGCGATGCAGTAGCAGCGCACATGCGGCAAAACCGTGTGGTGATCGACGCGGTGGACCGCGATGTCGGGCCGGTCATTCGCACCGCCCCCGGCCTGCTCAACAGCTCGGCCGAAATCCAGCGCTTCATGGCGCTGCTGAGTCAGCGGCTGTGACCCCTTTTTTTATTTGAACGAGACGCTCACATGATGCCCTTTCGACTCAACCCCCTGACCGCCCTGGCACTCACCGCATTGTGCGGCGCCCTGCTCCCTGGCCTGGCCCAGGCGGCTGCACCGCAACCGGGCAAAGTCTTCAAGGACTGCAAGGACTGCCCGGAAATGGTGGTGCTGCCCGCCGGCACTTTCACCATGGGGACCCCGGAAGACGAAGTCGGCCGCGAGCCCGACGAAGGCCCGATGCATGCAGTGACCTTCGCCAAGCCCTTCGCCATGAGCCGCTTCCACATCACCGCCGGCGAGTGGGACAGCTACGTGCGCCAGACCGGGGTGAAGATCGCCAATGGCGATGACCGCCCCGGCCGTGAATGCATCGCCAGCAAGCCGCGCTACCCCCAGGGGCCACGCCAGCCGGCCGTGTGCATGGACATGGACGACATCAAGCGCTACGTGAGCTGGCTGTCGAAGAAAACCGGGCAGCAGTACCACATGGTCAGCGAGGCCCAGCGCGAATACGCCGCCCGCGCCGGCACCAGCGGGCCATTCCCCTTCCCGTTCGACGAAGGCAAGGGTTACAGCATCGCCCAGCACGCCAACACCTACGGCCCGGCGGACGGCTACAGCTATTCGTCGCCGGTGGGCAGCTACCCGCCCAATGCGTTTGGCCTGTATGACATGCACGGCAACGTGTACGAGCGGGTTGCCGATTGCGAGCACGCCAACTACATCGGCGCGCCGACTGACGGCAGTGCCTGGGTGGAGCCGAACTGTGAGGCCTACCAGATCCGCGGCAATGACTGGGGCGAAGCGCCGGTGTTTTCCCGCTCCGGCAACCGCAACAACATCTACCCGCAGACGCGCGGTGACTGGATTGGATTCCGGGTAGTGCGCGACCTCTGATAGCGCAATAGATCCAAATGTGGGAGGGGGCCTGCCCCCGATGGCGGTGGGTCAGGCAAAGATGCAGGCACTGACACTTCCTCATCGGGGCATGGGTATCTACACAATTTTGGCGCGGCCCTGAACCTGTGACGGCTCAGGAGTCGAAGCCTCTCTAACTGACACCCCGCGTTCCAAATGTGGGAGGGGGCTTGCTCCCGATGGCGGCCTCCGGGCCGGCCAGGATGTTGGTTCAGAGCGAGTACATATCCGTTGCTGCGGTAACGGCGGCTTAGGGTTCCGCCCTGACGGCGGGTCACTTTGGAAAAAAGCCCCAAAGTAACCAAAGGGCTCTTGCCCCACCACTCGGCACCTCGCCTAGGCTCGGTGTGCCCGTAATCCGACAGTGATTTGGGGGGCCGCCGCCACGCGCCATCCATGGCGCGGGGCGGCTAAACCGGCATCCCTGCCGGTTTACCCCCCAAATCACTATCGAATTCCGGCCAGCGTGGTTTAACGGGGCGCCTAGATCAAAAGCAAGATCAAGAGCGACTCGCTTCGCATCGTGGTTACCGTAGGCTGCTACAAAGTTGTGTAGATACCTATGCTCATCGGGGGCAAGCCCCCTCCCACATTTGATTGCGCTCAGCCTTTTGTGGCCAACAGCTCCAGGCCTTCATGCAACGCCGGGAACAGGCTGTTGTTGAAGTTGTTCCAGCGCAGTTCGAGGATCGTGTCCTCTGGTGAAATCTCGGTCTTCAATACGTCGTGGAACACTTCGCCGGAATCGATACCGTTATCCACATAGTGGAACGACGCGCCGGTGAGGTACAGCGGCTCCGAAGGCGTGGTGGCCTTGGTCGCCCAGTCCACCACCGTCTGCCCGCGCGCGCCGTATAACGCGTTCCACGTGGCATAGGCGCCACGGCGTTCGTAAGGCGATTCGATACGCGTGATTCCCGGATGGATGTTCATGATGCGCCGCGCAAACGGCGCGCCTGGGCGTACCAAGTCATCGAGGATCACCAGCAAGCCATCCAGCACCACGATGTCAGCGTTCAACTCAACCAGCGTGTCATGCAGGCGCCGCTCGAAATCCTGCTTGCCGGCGATATGTTCGGCGCTGCCCCGTGGCAGGCGGCGGTAGGTCGACGGCACGCTCAGCAGCAGGTCGTTGACCAACGTGCCCTGCACGCGCAAGTCGGCCGGGTACAGCCATTGACGGCCAGGCTGGTAAGCGAACCCGTAATCGGCGACCAGCGCCTGATCCCGCGGGTTTTGCTCATCATCGTCATACACCACGCCGACCAGTTTGTAGGCATCGCCCAGCGAGGTGTCGTTGAGCGAGCCCACCAGAAACTCCAGCACCGACTTCATGTAGCGCTCATGGTCCTTGTAGGCCACCGGCTGCCCGGCCTTGTCGGCGGCGGCATTTCTCAGGGACCAAACATACACCAGGTTCTTTTTCGTCATTGTTTCGCTCTCGCAGAAGGAATACGTACGGCGTGAATAGCCGTGCGCCTACCCAACAGGAACGAACCAGCCCCCGCGCAATTTATCCCCGCGCCGGCACCGCCCGGCACGCCGGGCTAAATAGTCGCGCCGACACTTCGTTTGTCATGGGTAAGGGTCTGTGTGCCCAGCCCCTCTTTTCACTCTCCGGGATGTATTTATGACCGACCCCAAACGCGGCGCCTTCAACGGTTTGCTCGCCCTGCTCCGGCCCTTTCGCGCCATTGTGACGGTCTCCGTGGGCCTCGGCATGGTCGGCGGCCTGGCCATTACCCTGCTGCTGGCCACCATCAATAACGCGCTGCATTCGGCCGACGGCATGACCCAGGGCGTGGTGATGACCTTTGCCGCGTTGTGCGTGGTGGCGCTGCTCAGTTCGATCATTTCCGACATCGGCACCAACTACGTCGGGCAACGAATCATCGCCGCCCTGCGCAAGGACCTGGGCGAAAAGGTGCTGTCGGCGCCCATCGGGCAGATCGAACGGTATCGCTCGCACCGCCTGATTCCGGTGTTGACCCACGACGTCGACACCATCAGCGACTTTTCCTTCGCATTCACGCCCCTGGCTATCGCAGCCACGGTCACTCTCGGTTGCCTGGGCTACCTGGCCTACCTGTCCGTGCCGATGTTCCTGATGATGGTGGTGGCGATCATTATCGGCAGCGCCGTGCAATTCATCGCCGGCGGCAAAGGCATTCAGGGCTTCGACCTGGCGCGCAGCCATGAAGACGAGCTGCAGCGTTACTACAACGCGATTGCGTCCGGCGCCAAGGAACTGCGCATGCACCGGCCACGGCGGTTTCGCATGAACACCCATCGCATCCAGGAAACCGCCGACCGCATCAGCGATATCCAGGTGCGCTCGGTCAATATTTACATCCTCGCCAAGACGTTTGGCTCGATGCTGTTCTTCGTGGTCATCGGCCTGGCCCTGGCAATGCAGGCGTACAACCCCAATCCTGATCCGACCGTAATCACCGGGTTCGTGCTGGTGCTGCTGTACATGAAAGGCCCGTTGGAGCACCTGCTCGGTTACCTGCCTGTGGTCGGCAAGGCCAAGATTGCCTTTGGCCGCATCAGTGAGCTGTCGGAACGCTTCTCGTCGCCGGAACCCCACCTGTTGATGGACGACAGCGAAGCGCCAAAGCCGGTGGTCAACAGCCTCGAGCTGCGCGACGTGAGTTATAGCCCGCCAGCGGTCGAAGGCAGCGAGCCGTTCCACCTGGGGCCGATCAACCTGAGCATCAAGCAAGGCGACATCGTGTTTATCGTCGGTGAAAACGGCAGCGGCAAGACCACCCTGATCAAGCTTTTATTGGGCCTGTACCCGCCCCAGACAGGCGAGATTCGCCTGAACGGCGAAGCGGTCACCGACCCGGAACGCGACGACTACCGCCAGTTGTTCACCACGGTATTTTCCGACTACTACCTGTTCGACGACCTGGTGCAAGGCAGCGCCACCCAGTCCCTGGACAGCGCCACTAAATACCTGGAACGCCTGGAAATCGCGCACAAAGTCAGTGTCAAGGACGGTGTGTTCAGCACCACCGACCTCTCCACCGGCCAGCGCAAGCGCCTGGCCTTGGTCAACGCCTGGCTGGAAGAACGCCCGGTGCTGGTGTTCGACGAATGGGCCGCCGACCAGGACCCCGCCTTCCGCCGAATCTTCTACACCGAGCTGTTGCCGGACCTCAAGCGCCTGGGCAAGACCATCATCGTGATCAGCCACGACGACCGTTACTTCGACATCGCCGATCAACTGGTGCGCCTGCGCGCCGGCCAAGTGGTGCACGAGATGGAACCGGCGTGAATTTTATTTTCCGGTTTTTCGAGGTAGGAACGTCTCACTAGTGGTAATGAGAATTAACCTCAATAGATACGTATAACTGCCCACTTAAAACCTAGAAGAGAAAGCATCCATGCCAGCACGACTCGGTCTCAGCCCCCTGAGCAAAGTGTTATCCATGCGCAGGGCCCTGAACATGAACCTTCTTCCGAGTGCCTTGGCACTGGCGGTGTCGCTGCCGATTGCAGGCTATGTACAGGCCCAGGAGATCGAGTTGAACATTCCTGCCCAGCCGCTGGGGAGCGCGCTGCAGGAATTCGGGCGCCAGACCAATGTGCAAGTGTTGTACAGCCCTGGCGATGTGCAGGGTAAGAACAGCCGGGCCATCAAGGGCAAGCTGCAGCCGCAGCAGGCCATCGATGCATTGCTGGCAGGCAGCCAGACCACCTACAGCCTCAACGGCAATACCTTGACCGTTGCTGCTGCCAGCGCGGGTGGCGGGCTGGAGCTGAGCCCAACCCAGGTAACCGCCAACTACCTGGGCAACATCACCGAAGGCTCGGGTTCCTATACCCCGGGCACTATCGCCACCGCCACGCGCCTGACCCTGACACCCCGGCAAACCCCGCAGTCGATCACAGTGCTCACCCGCCAGCACATCGAGGACTTCGGCCTCAACAACATGGATGACGTGATGCGCCACACCCCGGGCATCACGGTGTCGGCCTATGACAGCGACCGTACCAACTACTATTCCCGTGGTTTCTCGGTCAACAGTTTCCAGTACGACGGCATTCCGTCCACCGTGCGTAACGTCGGTTACTCGGCGGGCAACACCTTGAGCGACATGGCGATCTACGACCGGGTTGAAGTGCTCAAGGGCGCTACCGGCCTGCTCAATGGGGCAGGCTCTTTGGGGGCAACCATCAACCTGATCCGCAAGAAGCCAACGGCGGATTTCAAGGGGCATGTGCAACTGGGCGCCGGTTCCTGGGACAACTACCGCAGCGAAGTGGATGTCAGCGGGCCCCTGACCGACAGCGGCAATGTGCGTGGGCGTGCGGTCGCAGCCTATCAGGACAAGAAGTCCTTCATGGACCACTACTCGCGCAAGACCGAAACCTACTACGGCATCACCGAATTCGACCTGTCCCCCGACACCATGCTGACCGTGGGCTTCGATTACCAGGACAACGTTCCGCAGGGTTCGAGCTGGTCCGGCTCCTTCCCGCTGGTCAATTCCAACGGCAGCATCAACAAAATGCCGCGCTCCTACAACAATGGCACCACCTGGAGTTCCTGGGAGCAGAACACCCGTACCGCGTTCGCCATGCTCGAGCATGACTTGGGTGACGGCTGGGTGACCAAGTTCCAGCTCGACCACAAGATCAACGGCTATCACGCCGACCTTGGTTCGATCCAGTTCGTCCAGCCGGCAGCCGATGGCACCGCTGAAATCAACGGGCAGAAATACACCGGCGAAACCAAAAGCACTTCCGCCGACCTCTACGCCACCGGGCCTTTCAGCCTGTTCGGCCGCGAACATGAGCTGGTGGTGGGCGGCTCGATCGGTACCTCGCGCTGGCAGGGCAAGGGTTACTGGGCGCCGGAATGGCCGGGGGGCAATAAAGTCGATTTCTATAATTGGAATGGCCATATCTCTAAGCCGATCTACGGCCCGGCCCAGCAGTACATCGACGACACCATCCGCCAGACAGGCTACTACGTGACCACACGCTTGAACGTGATGGATGACCTGAACGTGATCCTTGGCGGGCGCGTGGCTAACTACCATGTGACGGGCAATAACCCTTCCTACAAGGAAACCGGCCGGTTTATCCCGTACGCCGGGGTGATCTACGACCTCAACGAAAACTTCTCGGCATACGCCAGCTACACCGATATTTTCCAGCCGCAGGAAAGTACCTATAAGGATCGCAACGAAAAGCTGTTGGAACCGGACGAAGGGCAAAACTACGAGATTGGCCTCAAGGGCGAATTCTTCGAGGGCCGCCTGAACACCAGCATCGCTTACTTCGAGGTGCATGAGACCAACCGCGCGATTTCGGACGATGCGTACAACAACCAGACGCCGACCCCGCAAAATTATGCGTTCAAAGGCTCCAAGGCCGTGACCAAAGGCTATGAAGCGGAAATCTCCGGTGAACTGAGCCCAGGCTGGCAGGTGCAAGGTGGCTACACCCACAAGATCGTGCGCGACGATGACGACAAGAAGATCTCCACCTTCGAACCCGAGCATCAGGTCAATCTGAACACCACCTACAAGCTCAAGGGTGACCTGGACAAGTTCACCATTGGCGGCGGCGTACGCTGGCAGACCAAGGGCTGGAACGAGATCTGGAACGAGCCACTCGAAACCAACCAGGACATCACCCAGGAATCCTACTGGCTGGTTGATTTGATGACCCGTTACCAGGTCACCAAGAACCTGTCGGCGACGGTCAACTTCAACAATATCTTCGACAAGTCCTACTACACCAATGTCGGTTTCTATAACTCCGCCGCCTACGGCGAGCCGCGTAACGTGATGGTCAGCACCCGCTGGGACTTCTGACCGCACGGCGACAAGCTCCCCAATCGGCGGAGTAATGAAGATCCAAATGTGGGAGGGGGCTTGCCCCGATGGCAGTGTGTCAGTCAATACATCTGTTGACTGTGACACCGCCATCGGGAGCAAGCCCCCTCCCACATTGGATAATGCCGTCCTGATCCGCCTCGTAATGGTCAGCATCGCTGGACACTGATCGCACTGCGGCAAGCTCCCCAATCGGCGGAGTAATGAAGCTCCAAATGTGGGAGGGGGCTTGTTCTGGTCAAGTTTTTCCGGACACCGATTACGGTGATCAAGCCGCCTCCTGCTCCATGGCTATTGGCGACAGGTAGTTGTTGTAGCTGTGGAGCCTGATTCGGTTGTATCGCATGAAGAAGCTGGTCATATCCTGCTTGGCTTCTTCAACTGTCATATAGCCCTTGGTGGGCACCCACTCTGATTTGAGCGTCCCGAAGAAACGCTCTGTTGGTGCATTGTCCCAGCACTGCCCTCTGCGGCTCATGCTTTGGGTTATCCCATACTCCAGCAACGCGGACTGAAAGAGCTGGCTGGTGTATTGGCAGCCTTGATCCGAATGAAACATCAAGCCTGCATGTTTGCCTCGAACCTCCACCGCCATTCTCAGCGCCTTGCTAACCAGGTTGGCGTCATTGATCAGAGAAAACGCCCAGCCAACGATTCGGCGGGCGAACAGATCAATGACCACTGCCAAGTGATACCAGCGTTTCCCAACCATTAGGCTGGTAACGTCGCCGCACCAGACTTGATTAATTGCGGTTGGCTCGAAGTTACGCTCAAGCAGGTTCTTGGCCACAAATGCTTCAACGCCTCTAGAGCGATATTGATGGCGGCGGCGCTGTCTGCTGGCCAGATTTGCCTCCGCCATAAGTTTTCCGGCCAGATGCCGACCTACCTTGATCTGCTGGGCCTTCAAGTGCTGAGAGATCATCCGTGCACCTGCGCTTTCTCGGCTTTCGACATGCAGTTGCACGACTTTTGCTCTAAGCGCGTCACGCTTGGTATTTGGCGCTGAGCGACGCTTAAGCCAGTCATAAAACGCGCTGCGGGAAACGCCTAGCGCACTGCAAAGCAGGCTGGTCGGATATGAACTCGACTCCCTCAGTTCCTCGATCAGGAAAAACGATCGGGATCCGACATCAAGAGAGCCGTAGCCTTTTTTAAGATTTCAGCCTCACTCTCCAGGCGCTTGACCTTGGCTCGTAGCTGTTGAAGCTCTCGCTGTTCGTCGCTGATAGCCTTGGTACCTGCCACTGGCTGCCCTTTGTGACGCTCTTTACGAACCTGATCAACCCAGCGGCGCAGAGCCGTAGGGCCAACGTCCATCGATGCACAGACGTCGGGAACTGAGCAGTTATCATCAAGAACCATGCTTGCAGCACGTTGCTTGAACTCGTGGGTGTAGGTCTTTCGCTGTTGCATGGAACCTCCTGATTGGGCGAATCATATCGCCCTTAAGAGGTGTCCGGGATCATTAGGCCAGTTCAGCTTGCCCCCTCCCGCATTGGATACGGGTTACCCCATCGCCTCCGCCAAGCTGCGGATGAACACGGCACTGTCGACAATGCCGTCGTGGTCCGTCTCGATCATCACCGAACGCTCGATGCGTCCCTGGCTGATCACTGTCGCCATCTGCTGTTCGATCAATTCCCTGAAGCGCCCTGCCCGGCTCATGGACGCCCACCAGCAACTGACAGGCGCCTTGAGCGGTTTGAAGTCGGCCGCCACCATCCGTTCGCTCAGCGCCCGATCGACGTCCCAGGCAATCTGCGCTTCGTTACCGTGCAGCAGTTGCTCCTTGATCGCGATAAAGGTGTCACCCAAGGCCTGCTCAGCCCAGCTCACAAACCCTTGCCATTGTCCCGCTTCATCCTCGGCATCGCGCTGGCACTGCGCCCAGGCACGCTGAATCGCGTCGGTGAATTCAGGGAACATCACGCCCAATAAAGCGGCACGGCGCTCGTTGGCTGACACCTCACGATCGTCCCCGACGTCCACTGCGTCCCAGTAGGGTTTGACCCACTGCGGCGGTGCGGCGTCGATCCACCCCACAAACTCCACGTCACGCCCCGCCTGTTCCAGGCCGTGCGCCACTTCCATCGCCAGGTTACCGCCCAACGACCAACCGGCCAGACGGAACGCACCCTCAGGCTGGGCCGTCAACAGTTGTGCGATGTAATCCTCGATCATCACTTGCCAGTGCGGCACCGCTGCGCCTTCCTCGGCCAAGGCACGGCACATCACCCCCAATACCGGGCGCTGTTCGCGCAGTGCCAGGGCAATTGCGGTGTAGCAATGCACCGAGCCAAAACTTGGGTGGAACAGGAACAACGGCGTGCCTTCGGTCCGTTGGTTGAGCTTGACGATCAACGACGTGCGGCTATCGCCCTGCACGCATCTGACCTGACCCGCTACGGTCGGGTTAAGCATCAACTGACTGACCGTCACGTTCACGCCGCTGACTTTGCGGATGCGTTCCTTGAGCATCAGGACCCGCAACGAATGGCCACCCAATTCGAAGAAATTGTCGTGCAGCCCCACGCGCTCCACATCCAGCACCTCGCTCCAGATCGCCGCGACCTGCCGTTCGAGTTCGCTCTGCGGTGCCTGGTACTGCTCGGCGCCGTGGGCCTGCGGCTTGGGCAACGCCTTGCGATCCAGCTTGCCATTCGGGCTCAGCGGCATCTGCGCCAGCAGCACCCACTGCGCCGGCACCATGTAATCCGGCAACTGCTCGGCCAGGTGCGCAACCACCTGCGCCTTCCAATCCTCCTGAGTTGTTTGCAGCACCAGGTAACCCACCAGATGCGTGCCGTCGACGGCCAGCACCGCCGCTTCGCGGACGCTGTCGAGCGCCAGCAGGCGTGCTTCGATTTCACCCAGCTCGATGCGCAGCCCCCTCAGTTTTACCTGATGGTCGATGCGCCCGGCGTATTCAATCACGCCATCGTCGCGATAACGCGCCAGGTCGCCGGTGCGATACAAGCGCGCGCCGCTGCCGAACGGGTCGGTCACAAAGCGTTCGGCGGTCAGCGCCGGGCGACGGTGATACCCCCGCGCCAGGCCAACACCGCCCAGGTACAACTCGCCCAACACACCGACCGGTGCCGGTTCCAGGTTGTCGTCGAGCACATAGCACGCCAGGTTGGCGATCGGCCGGCCAATCGGCACGGCGTCGCGGCCTTCCTCGACACAGGTCCAGTGGGTCACGTCAATCGCCGCTTCGGTCGGGCCATACAAGTTGTACAACCCGGCGCGGGGCAGCTTGGCGAAGACCTGCTGCTGAGCGTCCGCGGGCAGCGCTTCACCACTGCACACAATGCGTTGCAGGCTGTGACACGAGGCGACGTCCGCGTCCTGCAAAAAGGCTTGCAGCATGGACGGCACGAAGTGCAGCGTGGTGATGTGCTGCGCGTTGATCAGGCTGACCAGCCTGGCCGGGTCACGATGGTCGCCCGGTGCGGCCACCACCAGCCGTGCGCCGGTCATCAACGGCCAGAAGAACTCCCACACCGACACGTCAAAGCTGAACGGGGTTTTCTGCAGCACGCTGTCGTACGCGTCAAGGCCATACGCCTGCTGCATCCAGCATAGGCGGTTGGTCAGCGCACGATGGCGATTGCCGGCGCCCTTGGGTTGGCCGGTGGAGCCGGAGGTATAGATCACATAGGCGAGGTTTTCGCCCTGCACCGCGATGTTCGGGTTGTGGGCGCTGAAGGCGTCCAGCCAGGCATCGCCGCTTTCCAGCACCAGGCTTTGCACCCCCGCCGGCACCGGCAGTTGCGCCTGCAAGTGGGCCTGGGTCAATAGCAGTTGCACGCCGCTGTCCTCCAGCATGTAGGCCAGGCGCTCACGCGGGTATTCCGGGTCCAGCGGCACATAGGCACCGCCCGCCTTGAGCACCGCCAACAGGCCGACGACCATTTCGATCGAACGCTCCAGCGCCAGCCCCACCAGCACATCCGGGCCGACGCCGGCAGCCATCAGGCGATGGGCCAGACGATTGGCCCGCGCATTCAATTGCGCATAACTCAAGGTCTGCCCGGCGAACACCAACGCCGGGGCCTGTGGCGTGCGTTGCGCTTGGGCCTCGATCAACTGGTGCACCGCTTGATCCAGCGGATACTCCACCGCCGTGGCGTTCCAGGCCTGCACCACCGTTTCGCGCTCGGCTGCAGCCATGGACGGCAATGCACCGAGGCGTTGGGAAGCATCGTCGGCCAATGCCAACAATAATTGTTGGAAATGCTCGGCCAGGCGCTGGATGTGCGTCGCGCTGAAGGCCTGGCGGTCGTAGTTGAACTCCACACCCAGGCTGTCGCCCAGCGCCAACAAGACCGTCAATGGGTAGTGAGTCTGCTCCAGGCTGTGCACCGCACCAAAGCGCAACCCCGACGGCGCGCCCTGCTCCAAGGCCTCGGACACCGGGTAGTTTTCGAATACGAGAATACTGTCGAACAGCGCCTCGCCGCCCAGGCCGGCCCAGCGCTGGATCTCGAACAACGGCGTGTGTTCCTGCTCACGCAAGCCCAGGTTCTGCTGCTGGATCTGCTGCAGCCACTGGCTGACCGACATCTGCGCATCCGGGGTCGCCACCACCGGCAAGGTGTTGATGAACAAACCGACCTGCTGTTCGATCCCGCGCAGTTGCGCCGGGCGCCCCGCCACCGTGGCGCCGAACGCCACGGTCGCTTGCCCGGTGTGCTGGCGCAGCAGCAACAGCCAGGCGCTCTGCACCAGGGTGTTGAGGGTCACTTTGTTGCGCTGGGCGAATGCCTTGAGGCGTTCAGTTTGCGGCACGTCAAGGCTCAGGCGATGCTCACCATTTACAGTCAGGGCCGTGTCTGGCTGGGCATGTGTGCCCCGTGCCAGGCGCGTGGGTTCCTGCAAGTCACTCAACTGGTCTTTCCAGAACGCCTGGCTGAGCGCCTTGTCCTGGGCTTGCAGCCAGGCGATGTAATCGCGATAACGCCCGGTGGGCGCTGGCAACGGCTCACCCGCATAGTGTTGCAACACCTCGCCGAACAACTGCGAACCGCTCCAGCCGTCCATCAGGATGTGGTGGTTGGTGTAGATCAAGTGATAACTCGACGCGCCGGTGCGCACCACCGTCAAGCTCAACAGGGGGGCCTGTTCCAGCACAAAGCCCTGGGCCCGTGCCGACTCGGCGAGGCTGTCGAGGGCCTGGGCGCGGTCCTCGCGGGTCTGCCAATCCAGCTCGAAAAACGGCAGGCGTGCCTGCTTGTAGACCACCTGCAGCGGCTGCTCCAGCGCGGTCTGCCAGACAAACCCGCTGCGCAGGATCTCGTGACGCTCGACCGCCGCCTGCCACGCCTGGTGGAAGCGCGATACATCCAGGCCGTGCACGTCGATGCGCATCTGGTTGATGTAGTCACCCGAGCCTTCGCCATACAGTGACTGGAAGAGCATGCCTTGCTGCATGGGCGACAACGGGTACAAGTCTTCGACCTCGGCCGCGTTCAGCGCCAAGTCGTCAAGCTGGTGCTGGCTCAACTGTGCCAGTGGGAAGTCGGAGGGCGTCACGCCCTGGTTGGCAGGCGTGCAGCAGTGGTCGATCAGGGCCTTGAGTTCCTCGGCGTACTCGTCGGCCAGTTGCTGGACAGTCGCCTGGGCAAACATGGCCTGGCTGAAACTCCAATTGAGCTTCAGCTCGCCGCCATACACCTGGCCATTGATTTCCAGCCAGTTGCCCAGTGGCGCCTCCGGGCTTTGCTCGGCACCGCTGGCGTCACCGGACGGCGCGAACAACCCTGCTTGCTCAGCGCTGTCGAAGCTGGCGTCGAACTGCCCCAGGTAGTTGAACGTGATGCGTGGGCGCGGCAACGCAGCCAATGCCCGCTGGGCTTCGGCATCGCCCAGGTAACGCAATGCGCCGAAGCCCAGGCCTTTGGCGGGGACGGCGCGCAGCTGTTCCTTGATCTGTTTGAGGGAGCCGGCCAACGTCGCGGCCGGCAGCAGTTGCAACGGGTACAGGCTGGTGAACCAGCCGACGGTGCGGGTCAGGTCGATCTCATCGAAGAGGTCTTCGCGCCCGTGGCCTTCGAGCCTGATCAACATCGACTCGTCACCGGTCCAGCGCGTGATCACACGGGCCAGGGCGGTCAGCAACAGGTCGTTAATCTGGGTGCGGTAGGCGCTCGGCGCATCCTGCAGCAGGCGCCGGGTGTAGGCCGGGTCCAAATGCGTGGTCACACTCAGCGCCAAGTGATTACTCAGGCTGGCCTGCGGGTCTGCGCCCGGCAAGCCGGACGGGCTGCCCTGCAAGTGCGTCTGCCACCAGGCCAGCTCGTGTTGCAAGGCCGTGCTGCGCGCATAGGTCTGCAAGCGCTCGGCCCAGGCTCGGGTGGCGCTGGTCTTGGCCGGCAGTTGCACGGCGGCGCCCTGGGCAAGTTGCTGGTAAGTGCTTTGCAGGTCTTCGAGCAGGATGCGCCAGGACACACCGTCGATCACCAGGTGATGGATGACCAGCAACAAACGCTGGGAACCGTCGGCCGACTGCGCCAGCACCGCGCGCAACAATGGCCCGGCACTCAGATCGAGGCTACGCTGGGCTTCTTCGCCCAGGGCCTCAAGCTCCTCGACGCTATTCAAGTGGGTCTGCCACAGCACCTGGTCGGCCTGGTGCTGTTGCGGCTCGCGATACGCCGCGCTCCAGCCCGCCGGCCCGTGCACAAAGGTGCTGCGCAGCGCATCGTGATGCACAATCAGCGCCTCGAGCGCGGCGGCCAACAGCGGTGCCTGCAACGGTTGGTGTGGTCGCAGTACAACGGACTGGTTCCAGTGGTGGCGCTGGGGTATGTCATCGGCAAAAAACGCCTGCTGCACCGGCAGCAGCAGTAAGGCGCCGCTCAGCGCCGACTGATCCAGCAGCACTGCGCCGTCGCCTTCCCGGGCGACAGCCGCCAGGCTCTGCACGGTCTGGTGCTGGAACAGATCCTTGGGCGAGAACCGCACCCCGGCCTGACGCGCGCGGCTGACCACCTGGATCGAAATGATCGAATCGCCGCCCAGCTCGAAAAAGTTGTCATGCAAGCCCACTTGCGGCAGGCGCAACACGTCGGACCAGATCGCAGCGATTTTGCGTTCCAGCTCACTCTGCGGCGCCACATACACCTGCTGCATCAGGCTCACATCCGGCAACGGCAGGCCCTTGCGGTCGAGCTTGCCGTTGGGGGTCAGCGGCATGCGTTCGAGGAACATCAGGTGCGTGGGCACCATGTAGTCCGGCAAACGGGTTTTCAGGGCGCGGCGCAGGGCTTCGCGGCCGTTGGCTTGGGCGACGGCATCGTCGAGCAGGGCCGGGTCCAGCGGCACCACGTAGGCCACCAATTGCTTGCCGGTCGGGCCGTCCTGGGCCACCACCACGGTTTCGCCGACGCTGTCCTGTTCACGCAAACGCGCTTCGATTTCGCCCAGTTCGATACGGAAACCACGGATTTTCACTTGATGGTCGACGCGGCCGAGGTAGTCCACTACGCCATCCGCACGCCCACGGGTCAGGTCGCCGCTGCGGTACACACGGCTGCCGGGCTTGCCGTACGGGTCCGGCACGAAACGTTCGGCGGTCAACGCCGGACGTTCCAGGTAACCCCGCGCCACGCCCTCGCCGCCGAGGTACAACTCACCGGCCACGCCGATGGGTTGCAGGTTGAGCTGGGCGTCGAGCACGTAGCCGCTGCGGTTGCCGAGCAAGGTGCCAATGGGCGCGTACACCGCGCCGCAAGGGTCGCCTTTGCGCGCCTTCCACAGCAGCGGCGTGACCACGGTTTCGGTGGGGCCGTAGCCGTTGAACAGGTAGGTCGGTTTCAGTGCGCGCCAGGCCAGGTCATAGCTGGCCTGCGCCACCGCATCACCGCCAAAGCAGTACACGCGCACCGCCGGTGGGTTGCCGTCGCGTTCGGCATGTTCGGCCAGTTGTTGCAGGTACACCGGCGGGAATACGGCCATGGTCACGTTGTGGCGGTGCATTTGTTCGTAGGTGTATTCCGGCAACCACAGGCTGTCGTCACGGATCAACACGCTGGCGCCGTTGATCAAGGGGTGCATCCAGCCTTCGTGGGCACCGTCGAAGGCGAACGACATGAAGTGCAGTTCGCAATCGGCCGGGCTGGTTTCATAGCGCTCGCCAGTGGCGATGATGTGCGCCACCAACGGCCCGTGGGGCACCGCCACGCCCTTGGGCATGCCGGTGGAACCGGAGGTGTAGATCACGTAGGCGAGGTTGTCGGCGTGCAGTGCCACATTCGGCGCCGCGTCATGCGCATCGCACCCAGCCAGTAGCTGGTCCACCGCCAGGGCTTGCAGGCCGTCCGGGATCGGCAAGCGGTGTTGCACCGCCGAGTGGGTCAGCAGCAGCCGCGAGCGACTGTCCTGCATCATGTACAGCAGGCGGTCACGCGGGTATTCGATATCCAGCGGTACGTACACGCCACCGGCCTTCAGCACGGCGAGGAAGGCCACCATGATCTCGGCGCTGCGCGGCATGGCGATGGCCACCCGCACTTCCGGGCCGACGCCACGGGCGATCAGCGCGTGGGCCAGGCGGTTGGCCTGGCGGTCCAGCTGGCCGTAGGTGAGTTGCTCGTCCGCAAACTTCACCGCCACCGCCTGCGGGGTTTCGCGGGCGCGGTCGGCCACCAATTCATGCACCAGCCGCAGGGCCGAGAAGCCGGATTCGGTACGGTCCCACAGTTGCAGGATCTGTTGCTGCTCGGCGGTGTCCAGCAGGCTCAACTGGCCAAGCTGCTGCCGAGGGTTGGCGACCATGCCCTGCAACAGGTTCTGCCAGTGGCGCGCCATACGTTGCACGGTGCTGGCTTCGAACAGGTCCTGGGCATATCCCAGGGTGGCCCAGATACCTTCGGTGGACTCCTGGATATCCAGGTCCAGGTCGAAATGCGCGGTCTTGCTTTGCCACTCCAGCCCTTCGACCAGAAGTTGCGGCAATTGCTGCTGGACCTGGGCCTGGCCGACGTCGGTCTGATGGTTGAACATCACCTGGAACAACGGGTTGTGGCTCAGGCTGCGCTCCGGTTGCAGGGCTTCCACCAGCTGTTCGAACGGCAGGTCCTGGTGGGCCTGGGCTTCCAATGCGCGCTGGCGGGTGTGTTGCAACAGCTGCTCGACGCTCATCTGGCCGTGCAGCTCGGCCTTGAGCACCTGGGTGTTGACGAAGAAACCTATGAGACGCTCGGTTTCGCTGCGATTGCGGTTGGCGATGGGCACGCCGACGCGGATGTCTTCCTGGCCGCTGTAGCGGTGCAGCAAGGTCTGGAACGACGCGAGCAGCAACATGAACAGGGTCACGCCCTGTTGCTGGGCCAAGGCCTTGAGATTGTGGCTCAGTTCGGGGGCCAGTTCGAAGGCCAGGCGCGCGCCACGGTGGCTTTGCACGGCCGGGCGCGGGTGATCGAACGGCAGCTCCAGCACGCTTTGCTCGCCGCCGAGCCGGTCGCGCCAGTACGCCAGCTGGCGGTCCTTTTCGCCCGCCTCCATCCAGTTGCGCTGCCACACGGCGTAGTCGGCGTACTGGATCGGCAGCGCCGGCAGTTGCACATCAAAGCCTTGGCTGTAGCCCGCATACAGCTGCACCAGTTCCTCGACCATCAACTGCATCGACCAGCCATCGGAGACGATGTGATGCTGCACCAGCACCAGCACATGCTCATCCGCCGCCAGGCGCAGCAGCGACACGCGCAGCAACGGGCCGCGTTCGAGGTCGAACGGCTGCGCGATCAGCGCCTCGACCTGGGCCTTGAGTTCGGCATCGTCGACCTCGGCGTGCGCGATCTGCAACGACGCCTGCGGCTCGATCACTTGAACCGTGCGCGCGTGATCCTGGCGCAGATACGTGCGCAGGCTTTCATGCCGGGCCAGCAAGGCGTCGAAACTGCGTTGCAACGCAACCGGGTCTAACTGCCCTTTCAAGCGCAGCGCGCTGGGGATGTGGTACGCGGCGCTGTGGGGTTCCAGCTGCCAGAGGAACCACTGGCGCTCCTGGGCGTAGGACAGCGGCAAGGGGTGCTCGCGCCCAGTCGGCAATAAGGCTGGCGCGGCCGGCACCTGGCTGTCCTGGGCCTGCAATGCCGCGACAAATGCGTCCAATCGTGGGTACTCGAACAGCGCCTTGAGCGGCACCTCCAGCTGCAATGCCTGACGAATGCGCGACACCACTTGCATCGCCAGCAACGAATGCCCGCCCAGTTCGAAGAAATGCTGGTTCAAACCGACATTCTCGACACCGAGAATATCCGCCCAGACCGTGGCGATCTGTTGCTGCAACGGCGTGACCGGCGCCAGCCAGTCCGATTGCGCCGCGTTGGCGTCGGGCTTGGGCAGGGCCTGGCGGTCCAGCTTGCCGTTGGGGTTGAGCGGCATGCGCTCGAGGAAGATCAGGTGCGCCGGCACCATGTAATCCGGCAGGTGCGTGCGCAAGGTGGTCAGCAACTGCTCGCCGGTGTTTTCGCGCTCGGCCTCGCTCAACGGCTGTGCGGGCACCAGATAGGCCAGCAACTGATTGTCAGCCGCCAGCAACAGCGCTTCTTGCACGCTGTCCTGGGCCAGCAGCAAGGTTTCGATCTCGCCCAGTTCGATGCGGAACCCACGAATCTTCACCTGATGGTCGACCCGCCCGACGTACTCCACCACCCCATCGGCGCGATAACGCGCCAGGTCGCCGGTGCGATAAAGCCGCTCGCCGCAGGCGTTGAACGGGTTGGCCACAAAACGCTCGGCGGTCAGGCCCGGACGCTGCAGATAAGCGCTGGCCAGGCCGCTGGCGCTGGCAATGTAGAGTTCGCCCACGGCACCGACCGGCAACAGGTTCAGGTCACGATCGAGCACCAACAAGCCACGCCCAGGGACTGCGCGGCCAATGGGGCTGGCAGTGACGCCGCTGATGACGTCGGGGTCGGTGCAGTCCAGCACGCTGGAGACCACGGTGGCCTCGGTCGGCCCATAGGTGTTGAGCAGCCGCACATGCCCCAGGCCCGCGCGTTGCCACAACAGCGGGCCGTCCAAGGGCATGGCTTCACCGCCGATATGTACCTGGCGCAAGGCGCCATAATGCCGCGTACCCGCCGCCAGGCAATCCTGCAAAAACAGCTTCCAGTACGCCGTGGGCAAATCGGCCAAGGTGATGCCCTGGGCGATGATCTGTCGGTACAGCTCGGCGCCGTCCCACAGCTGCGGCCCGCGCAGCACCACCGTAGCGCCGAGGGTCAGGGCCGGGTACAACTGCTCGACGAAGCCGTCGAAATTCAGGGTCGCGAATTGCAACACCCGATCCTGCGCGACCAAGTGCGAGTACTCGGCGGCGATGCCGGCGAACTCACTCAACGCCGCGTGGCTGATGGCAACGCCCTTGGGCTTGCCGGTGGAGCCTGAGGTGTAGATCACATAGGCCAGGCTTTGCGGCTCAAAGTCGCCGGGTGGATTGTGATCTGCGCACAACGCCAACGACGCCTGGGCAAGGTCGATCGCCACGGCGTCTACCTGCGCCGGCAATGGCAAGCGCTCGCGCAGGTGCGACTGGGTCAACACCAGGCGCACGCCGCTGTCCTCGAGCATATGCAGCAGACGCTCGCGCGGGTACTCGGGGTCCAGCGGCACATAGGCGGCGCCAGTCTTGAGCACCGCCAGCAAGCTCACCACCATGGCAAAGGAGCGCTCCACGGCGATCCCGACCAATGCGTGCGGGCCGACGCCACGGGCGATCAAGTGGTGCGCCAGGCGGTTGGCCTGGCGGTTCAACTCGCCGTAACTGAGGGTTTGATCATCCAGGGCCAGGACCTGGCGTTCGGGCTGCTCGGCGGCCTGGGCCTCGAACAAGTGGTGCACGCCTTGCAATGCACGGGCGCAGGCCGGGGCATTCCAGTCCTGGAGCATGCGCTGCTGCTCGGCGGCCCCCAGCATCGGCAGCTCGGCCAGACGGCTGCGCGGCGCGCTGACCAGCGCCTGCAACAGCTGCTGCCAGTGCTGCGCCAGGCGCTCAATGGTCGCTGCGTCGAACAGGTCGGTGGCGTAGCTCAACGCCGCCCACAGCCCGTCGGCTGACTCGTGGGTATCCAGGCTCAGGTCGAAATGCGTGGTCTGGCTGTCCCAGTCCAGTTCCACCACGCGCAGACCCGGCAATGCCTGGCCGTCGCGCGCGCCCTGGGCGTCGGTCTGATGGTTGAACATCACCTGGAACAACGGGTTGTGGCTCAGGCTGCGTTCGGGTTGCAGTGCCACCACCAATTGCTCAAACGGCAGGTCCTGGTGGGCCTGGGCCTCCAGGGCGCGCTGCTTGGTCTGTTGCAGCAGCTCGACAAAACTCATCTGCCCGTCCAGGTCAGCCTTGAGCACCTGGGTGTTGACGAAAAACCCGATCAGCCGCTCGGTTTCGACGCGGTTGCGGTTGGCAATCGGCACGCCGATGCGGATGTCCGACTGCCCGCTGTAGCGATACAACAGGGTCTGGAACGACGCGAGCAGCAGCATGAACGGGGTGACGCCCTCCTGCTGGGCCAGACGCTTGAGGCCGGCGACCAGCTCGGGTTGCAGATGCACCTGCAAGCTGGCGCCGCGATGGCTTTGCTGCGCCGGGCGCGGACGGTCCAGCGGCAACTCCAACACCGGTTGTTCACCGCCCAGCAACGCCTGCCAGTAGGCTAGCTGCCGCGCCCGCTCCCCCGCTTCCATCCAGCCGCGCTGCCACAGAGCGTAGTCGGCGTACTGGATCGGCAGTTCCGGCAGTTGCAGGTCCTGGCCTTGGCTGTAGGCGGCATACAATTGCACCAGCTCTTCGACCATCACCTGCATCGACCAACCATCGGACACGATGTGGTGCTGCACCATCACCAGCACATGGTTATCTTCAGCCAGTTGCAACAGGGTCACGCGCAGCATCGGCGCCTGGTGCAGATCGAAAGGCTGGGCCACCTCCGCTTCCACGCGCGCCATCAACTGCGCTTCATCGATCTGCGCCTGCTGGATCTGCACCCGCACCTCGGGCAGCACGGCCTGGCGCACCTGCTCACCGTCCTCGATCAGCTGCGTGCGCAAACTTTCATGACGGGCCAACAGGCTGTCGAAGCTGCGCTGCAGGGCCGCCAGGTCCAGCCGCCCCTGCAAGCGCAAGGCGCCGGGGATGTGGTAAGTGGCGCTGTCTGGGTCCAGTTGCCAGAGAAACCACTGGCGCTCCTGGGCGTAGGACAACGGCACCGTGTCGCTGTCGTGACGCGTCGGGGCAATCGGCAGTTGAGCGAAACTCATGCCCCGGCCCTGCAGACGCTGATAGAACTGCTGGCGTTGTTCCAGAGGCAGGCGAAGAAAGCGCGACACCAGGTCGACGTTAGGGTTGGAAAGCATGGTTCAAATCGCCTCTAGTTCGCTCAAAAAGTCACGAAGATCATCAAAATCTTCCTCGCTGCCGGCGCGGAAGGTGGCTGCGGCCTGCACGTAGGCACGCAGCGATTCGGTCTGGAACAGTTCCATCAGCGGGACGTCCAGGCCCAGCTCGGCCTGGACCCGCGAGGTAATCTGGATGGCCAGCAAGGAATGCCCGCCGACTTCGAAGAAGTTGTCGTTCAGGCCCACTTGCGCAAGGTGCAGCACGTCGGCCCAGATCGCAGCGATCTGCTGCTCCAGTTCGGTTTGCGGCGCCACGTACTGTTGTTGCATCTGGCTGGCGTCCGGCAACGGCAGGCCCTTGCGGTCGAGCTTGCCGTTGGGGGTCAACGGCATCTGCGCGAGGAACACGAAGTGCGCCGGCACCATGTAGTCCGGCAGGCCGCTTTTCAGGGCGCGGCGCAGGGTGTCGCGGAATTCGGCCTGGTCGGCCAGGGTCGCATCGGCCGGCACCACGTAGGCCACCAACTGCTTGCCGGTCGGCCCTTCCTGGGCCACCACCACGGTTTCGCCGACGCTGTCCTGTTCACGCAAACGTGCTTCGATTTCACCCAGTTCGATACGGAAACCACGAATTTTCACCTGATGGTCGACGCGGCCGAGGTAGTCCACCACGCCATCCGCACGCCCACGGGTCAGGTCGCCGCTGCGGTACACGCGGCTGCCGGGCTTGCCGAACGGGTCCGGCACGAAACGTTCGGCGGTCAACCCCGGACGTTCCAGGTAACCCCGCGCCACGCCCTCGCCGCCCAGGTACAGCTCGCCGGCCACGCCGATGGGTTGCAGGTTGAGTTGGGCGTCGAGCACGTAGCCGCTGCGGTTGCCGAGCAAGGTGCCGATGGGCGCGTACACGGCGCCGCACGGGTCGCCTTTGCGCGCCTTCCATAGCAGCGGCGTGACCACGGTTTCAGTGGGGCCGTAGCCGTTGAACAGGTAAGTCGGTTTCAGCGCACGCCAGGCCAGGTCATAGCTGGCCTGCGCCACCGCATCACCGCCGAAGCAGTACACGCGCACCGCCGGTGGGTTGCCGTCGCGCTCGGCATGTTCGGCCAGTTGTTGCAGGTACACCGGTGGGAACACCGCCATGGTCACGTGGTGGCGGTGCATTTGTTCGTAGGTGTATTCCGGCAACCACAGGCTGTCGTCACGGATCAGCACGCTGGCGCCGTTGATCAGCGGGTGCATCCAGCCTTCATGGGCACCGTCGAAGGCGAACGACATGAAGTGCAGTTCGCAGTCGGCCGGGCTGGTTTCATAGCGCTCGCCAGTGGCGATGATGTGCGCCACCAACGGCCCGTGGGGCACCGCCACGCCCTTGGGCATGCCGGTGGAACCGGAGGTGTAGATCACGTAGGCGAGGTTGTCGCCATGCAGAACCACGTTCGGCGCGGTGTCGCTGAGGTGCGCCCATTGCTCGGTAGCGTCAATCGCCAAGGTCTCCAGCCCTGCCGGAATCGGCAGCTGCGCCAATGCCTGGGTATGGCTGAGCAGCAGTTGCGCCCGGCTGTCCTGCATCATGTACAGCAGACGGTCACGCGGGTATTCGATATCCAGCGGTACGTACACACCACCGGCTTTGAGCACCGCGAGGAAGGCCACCATAATCTCGGCGCTGCGCGGCATGGCGATGGCCACGCGCACTTCCGGGCCGACGCCACGGGCGATCAGCCCATGGGCCAGGCGGTTGGCCTGGGCGTCGAGCTCAGCGTAACTCAGGGTTTGCGCATCGAACTTCACCGCTATTGCATTCGGGGTTTGCCGCGCACGGTCAGCGACCAGCTCATGCACCAGGCGCTGGGCCGAGTAACCGGATTCGGTACGGTCCCACAGTTGCAGGATGTGCTGCTGCTCATGCTGATCCAGCAGGTGCAACTGGCCGATGGGTTGGTGTGGATCGGCGACCATTGCCTGCAGCAGGTTCTGCCAATGCGCCGCCATGCGCGCGATGGTGGCAGGCGCAAACAGGTCGGTGGCGTAGCTCAGGGAGGCATGCAGCGCCGTCGGGGTTTCTTCGACGTCCAGCGCCAGGTCGAACTGGGCCACGCCTTCGTCCCAACTCAGCACTTCGATGTGCAGGTCGGTCAGCTGTTGCAACTGGCTTGCGGCGGACGTCACGCGGTGGTTGAACAGTACTTGGAACAAGGGGCTCAGGCTGAGGCTGCGCTCCGGTTGCAACGCCTGCACCAGTTGTTCGAACGGCAGGTCCTGATGGGCCTGGGCGTCCAGGGAGCGCTGGCGCACCTGGCGCAGCAACTGCTCGACGCTCATCTGCCCGTGCAGATCGGCCTTGAGCACTTGGGTGTTGACGAAGAAGCCGATCAAACCCTCGGTTTCCAGGCGGTTACGGTTGGCAACCGGAACGCCGACGCGCACGTCTTCCTGGCCGCTGTAGCGGTGCAACAGCGCCTGATAGGACGCCAGCAGCACCATCGGCAGCGTGACGCCAACGTTGTGCGCCAAGGTACGCAGGCCGTCCAGCAGCCCTGGCGCCAACTCGATGCCCAGGCGTGCGCCGCGATGGCTTGGCAGCGCCGGGCGCGGGTAGTCGAACGGCAGCTCCAGCACCGGTTGCTCGCCGCCCAACTGCTCGCGCCAGTAAGCCAGTTGACGCGTCTGCTCGCCGGCTTCCATCCACTGGCGTTGCCACACGGCATAGTCTGCGTACTGGATCGGCAATGCCGGCAGGTGCGGCGTTTGCCCCTGGCTGAACGCGGCGTACAGCTGCACCAGTTCCTCGACCATCAGTTGCATCGACCAGCCATCGGAGACGATGTGGTGCTGCACCAACACCAGCACATGGTCGTCCTCAGCCAGGCGCAGCAACTTGACCCGCAACAGCGGCCCGCGCAGTAAATCGAAGGGGCGTGCGACCTCGGCCGCCACAGCGCCCTTGAGGTCGGCGTAGGCACAGGCGCCCCGGTCGATATCGATCAGGCCCAGCGCTTCGATGACTTGCACCGCGCCCATGGCCTCCTGGCGCAGATGGGTGCGCAGGCTTTCATGGCGCGCCAGCAAGGTGTCGAAGCTGCGTTGCAGCGCGGCCTGGTCCAGCGGGCCATGCAAGCGCAAGGCACTGGGGATGTGGTAGGCCGTGCTGTGCGGGTCCAGTTGCCACAGGAACCATTGGCGCTCCTGGGCGTAAGACAGCGGCAAGGGTTGCGTGCGGTCGGCCCTCTGCAGCGCCGGCGCGGTGACGCCCTCCTCGCCCAGTGCGCGCACAAAGTCACCCAGCAGGGGTTGTTCGAACAGGGTCTTGAGCGCGACTTCCAGGGCCAAGGCCTGGCGCACCCGCGACACCACCCGCGTGGCCAGCAAGGAATGCCCGCCCAGTTCGAAAAAGTGATCGTCGAGACCGACCTGCGGCACGTCCAGCACCTCGGCCCAGATCGCCGCGACCTGTTGTTCGCGCGAGGTGACGGGGGCCAGATGGCCTTTACTCAGTTGGCTGGCATCCACTTTGGGCAAGGCCTTGCGGTCGAGCTTGCCGTTGGGGGTCAGGGGCAGGCGGTCGAGGAACAGCAGGTGCGCCGGCACCATGTAGTCCGGCAGGCGCTCGCGCAACGCGGCTTTGTAGGCCTGTTGCTCCTCCGGTGCGGAGCTCACCAGGTAGGCGATCAAGCGGTCGTTGTCGGCCAGCACCACGGCTTCACGCACGCCTGGGTAGTCACGCAGGCAAGCTTCGATCTCACCCAGCTCGATACGGAAACCACGCACCTTGACCTGGTGATCGACCCGGCCGAGGTACTCGACCACGCCGTCTGCGCGGTAACGCGCCAGGTCGCCGGTGCGGTACAGGCGTGCGCCGGGCGCCCCGAACGGGTCTGGCACAAAACGCTCGGCGGTGAGCGCAGGCTGCGCGTGATAACCACGCGCCAGGCCGACCCCGCCGATCAGCAGCTCACCGGCCGCGCCTTGCGGGCATGGCGTGAGCCCGGCATTGAGGATGAACAGCGAGGTGTTCGCGATAGGCCGCCCGACCATCGGCTGCGCTTCGTGCAGCCGATGGGCCGCCGACCAGATGGTGGTTTCCGTCGGCCCATAGAGGTTCCACACCGGGCCTTGCAGAGCGAGCAGGCGCTGGGCCAGGTCAGCCGGCAACGCTTCGCCGCCGCACAGGCACTGGACGCCGCGCAACAGCTGCGCGCGCGGGCTGTCGAGCAGCATGCGCCAAGTCGAAGGCGTGGCCTGCAGCACCGTGGCCGCCTCGCTGTGGACCAGGTCGAGAATGGCTTCCGGGTCGAGCGCCATGGCCTGCTCGCTCAGCAGCACTGTCGCGCCGACACTCAGCGGCACGTAGAGCTCCAGGGCGAAGATGTCGAACGAGAACGTGGTCAACGACAACAGGCGGGCATCAGCGCCGATGGACAAGCTGTCGGCCATGGCACAGGTAAAACTGCACAACGCCTGGTGCCGCACCATCACGCCTTTGGGCTTGCCGGTGGAGCCGGAGGTGTAGATCACGTAGGCCAGGTGTTCCGGCGTGAGCGTAACCTGCGGGTTGTGTTCTGCACCGGGTTCATCCTCGACCAGCAGCACCTGCAGGCCCTCGGGCTGTGCCAGCTGGCCGTGCAACCGCGCCTGGGTCAGCAGCACCCGGGCGCCGCTGTCGTCGAGCATGAAGGCCAGGCGCTCGGCCGGGAACTGCGGGTCGAGCGGCACGTAGGCAGCGCCGGCCTTGAGGGTGGCCAACAGGCTGACCGCCATGTCCAGGGAGCGCTCCACATGCACCGCCACCAGCACGTCAGGGCCGACGCCTGCCGCAATCAAGCGATGCGCCAGGCGATTGGCCCGGCGGTTGAGTTCGGCGTAGCTCAGGCGGTCGCCATTGAAGCGCAGTGCGACGGCCTCCGGCTGGGCAAGGGCTTGGGCCTCGAACAACTGGTGCACGCACTGCTCGCTTGGATAGTCGAATGAGGTGTGGTTCCAGTCTTCAACCGTCTGCTGCCATTGCGGTGCGCTGAGCATTGCCAGGTCATCGAGCGCCTGGGACGCATCGCGCACCACTGCGCGCAGCAGGTTGTGCCAATGCCCGGCCAGGCGTTCCAGGGTTGCCGCTTCGAACAGGTCGGTGGCGTACGTCAGCGACGCCCAGAGGCCATCGGCGGATTCTTCGGTTTCCAGGCTCAAATCGAACTGGGTGGTGTGCCCGGCCCAGTCCAGCGCCTGCAACGCCAGGCCCGGCAAGTGCACAGGGCCGGCGCGCAGGCTGTCCTGATGGTTGAACATCACTTGGAACAGCGGGTTGTGGCTGAGACTGCGCTCAGGCTGCAAGGCTTCCACCAGTTGTTCGAACGGCAGGTCCTGATGCGCCTGGGCCTCGAGGGCACGGCGCTTGCCCTGGGCCAATAACTGTTCGAAAGGCATTTGCCCATGCAACTGCGCCTGCAGTACCTGGGTGTTGACGAAGAAACCGACCAGTCGCTCGGTTTCCAGGCGCGTACGGTTGGCGATCGGTACGCCGACGCGGATCTCGGATTGGCCGCTGTAGCGATGCAGCAAGGTCTGGAACGAGGCCAGCAGGAGCATGAACAAGGTCACGTCCTGACGCTGGGCCAACGCCTTGAGCTCGGCCACCAGCGCGCGATCCAGATGGATTTGCCGGCGCGCGCCCCGATGGCTTTGCACTGCCGGACGCGGGTGGTCCAGGGGCAGCGCCAGCACCGGATGTTCACTGCCCAGGCGCGCGCACCAGTAATCGAGCTGGCGCTGTTTCTCCCCGGCGGCCATCCAGTCACGTTGCCACTGGGCATAGTCGGCGTACTGGATCGGCAACGCCGGCAAGGCGTTGTCGCCCTGGTAGAGCGCCACCAGCTCATCGACCATCACTTGCATCGACCAACCGTCGGAGATGATGTGGTGCTGGGTGATCACCAGCACATGATGCTCTGGCGCGACGTCGAGCAATTTAACCCGCATCAGCGGGCCGCTGCGCAGATCGAACGGGCGCTGGATTTCCTCGGCCACCGCCTGTTCGATCACCGCCACATCGACGCGCTGCTGCTCGATGGTCACCGCCAGGTGCGGATGGATGACTTGCAAAGTGTGCTCGCCTTGCTCCACAAAGGTGGTGCGCAGCGGCTCATGGCGCTGTACCAGGGCGTGGAATGCCTGCTCCAGTGCGGCGCGGTCCAGTTGCCCGCGCAGGTGCAGGGCGGCAGGCACGTGATAGGCCGCGCTGGCCGGGTCCAGCTGCCAGAGGAACCATTGGCGTTCCTGGGCGAAGGACAACGCCAGCGGCCGACCGCGCTCCAGCGCCAGCAACGGCTGCGCCGTGCTCACCTGCAGCGCCGCGCAAGCGTCGGCAAATGCGCGCAGGGTCGGCTGTTCGAACAGCGCGCGCAATGGCACTTCCAGCTTGAGCGCATGCCGCACTCGAGAGATCACCTGGGTGGCCAGCAGCGAATGACCGCCGCGTTCAAAGAAGTGATCGTCCAGGCCGACGCGCTCAACCTGCAACACCGCTTGCCAGATCGCCGCGAGCTGGATTTGCAGCGGGCTGTGGGGCGCCACGTAGGCCGGGGCGTGCAGGTTCAGGTCCGGCGCCGGCAGTGCGCGGCGGTCGAGCTTGCCGTTGGTGTTCAAGGGCAAGGCGTCGAGCACCACCCACTGCCCAGGCACCATGTAGTCCGGCAGTGACTGGCGCAAACGGCTCGCCAGTGCCTGTGTCTCCAGCGCATGGCCCTCGGCGGCTACCACGTAGGCGACCAATTGCGTGCCCGTGGCGCTCGGCAGCGCATGTACCGCGGCTTCACGCACCTGCGGCAAGGCTTGCAGGCTGGCTTCGATTTCGCCCATTTCAATTCGCAAGCCGCGAATCTTCACCTGATGGTCGATACGCCCGACGTACTCCAGCGCACCCGCCTCGTTGTAACGGGCCAGGTCGCCGCTGCGGTAGAGCCGCGCACCGGGGACGGCGGCAAACGGGTCGGGCAGGAAGCGCTCGGCGGTCAGCGCCGGGCGGTCAAAATAGCCTTGGGCCAGGCCGGCCTCGGCACCGATGCACAACTCGCCCACGCTATCGGTCGCCTGTAGTTCGAAAGCGCTGTCGAGCACGTAGAGCGAGCGCCCGGCAATCGCGCGCCCAATCGGCACGCCGAACGCGTCGCTGGCATCAGCCAACCGGCAATCGTGCACGCTGGACACCACCGTCGCCTCGGTCGGCCCGTACGTGTTGACCAGCCGCACACCGCCCAACCCGGCGGCATGCCAGGCGCGCAGGCCTTCCACGGACATGGCCTCACCGCCCACATGCACCTGGCGCAGCTGGCCCAGGGGGCGGCGGTGCACGGCGCATTCCTTGGCCAGCAAGTACCAGTAGGCGGCGGGCAAGTCGGCCAGGGTCACGCCCTGCTCGACGATTTCTCGCGCCAGTTGCCCGGCGTCCCACAGTTCATCGCCGCGCATGATCAGCGCCGCGCCCACGCACAGCGGCGGGTAGCACTGCTCGACAAAGCCGTCGAAACTGAAGGTCGCAAATTGCAGCACGCGGTCCTGGCCGCTCAGTTGGCTGTACACCGCGGCGCTGTCGCAGAACTGGTCGAGGGCGGCATGGTCGATGGCCACGCCTTTGGGCTGGCCGGTGGAGCCGGAGGTGTAGATCACATAGGCCAGGTCTGCCGCCGTCGCGTGGTTGGGCGGATTGGTCGCTCGGTAGCCGGCCAATTCATCACCGCCGGCGCTGAAGTCGATGCGGCTCAGCCCTGCCGGCAATGGCAAATCGGCCAGCAGGCCGGTTTCGCTGAGCAGCAGGTCGAGGCGGCTGTCCGCCAGCATGTAGGCCAGGCGCTCGGCAGGGTATTTCGGGTCCAGCGGCACATAGGCCGCACCGCTCTTGAGCACCGCCAGCAGGCTGACGATCAGTTGCGGGCCACGACGGGACGCCAGGCCCACGCGCTGACCGGGGCCGACGCCGCATTCCAGCAGGCGATGGGCCAGGCGGTTGGCGCGAGCGTTGAGTTGGGCATAGCTGAGGCGTTCGTTGCCAGCCTGCACCGCCAGTGCGTCCGGCGCGGCCTGGGCCCGGGCAGCGATGCGTTGATGAGCGCGTTGATGAGGCTGGGCGGCTGCGGGCAATTGGCTGAGGGCAAGCACGTCGCGCTGGGCGCTGGCGTCGAGCAGACGCAGGTTGCCCAGGGGGCTTTGCGCGTCCGCGAGGAATTGCGCGAGCAGATACTGCAGGTTGTCGCTCAGGCGGATGACCTGGGCTTGGCTGAAGTGCGCCCGGTCGTAGCTGAATTCCAGGCGCAGGCTGTCACCCAGTTCGATGCCGAGGGTCAGCGGATAATGCGTGCGCTCATGGTTATGCAACGGCCCGAAGCTCAGCCCGGCCGGCGCCCCCTGCTTCAGGGCTTCGGCCACAGGGAAGTTTTCGAACACCAGCAAGGTGTCGAACAGCGCGGCGCCTGGTTGGCCAGCCCAGCCTTGGATGTCATAGAGCGGCACATGCTCGTGATCGCGCAGGCTGAGGTTCAGCGCTTGCAACTCGCCGAGCCAACTGATGGCCGATTGTGCCGGCGAGGCGGCGCTGATGATCGGCAAGGTGTTGATGAACAGGCCCAACTGCTGTTCGATCCCGGTCAACGGCGCGGAACGCCCAGCCACGGTGGCGCCGAACGCCACGCACGCCTGGCCGGTGTAGCGTTGCAGCAGCAGGCTCCAGGCTCCTTGCAGCACGGTGTTGAGAGTGACTTTGTGTTGGCGGGCGAACTCACTGAGGGTGTGGGTGAAGTCACGGCCCAGCACGACCTGATGGTCGGCAGTGCCTGCCCCGGCAACCGGCGTACGCAGCGCTTGGGCCAGCAGGGTTGGCGCCTGCAACGGCGCCAGCTGGGCTTTCCAGAACGCTTCGCCGTTGCCTTGCCGTTGCAGCCAGCCCAGGTAATCGCGAAATTGCCCGAGCGGTGCGGGCACGGCCTGGCCGGCGTAATGGGCAAGCACCTCGCCGAGCAACTGGGCGTTGCTCCAGCCATCCATGAGGATGTGGTGGCTGGTGAAAATCAGGTGCCAGGTCGGCCCCGCGCCGCGCACCAGCATCAGGCGAAACAGCGGCGCGGTATCGAGTGCGAAACCGCGTTCACGCTCGGCGTGGGCCAGGGCTTCGCAATCGGCACTCGGGTCTTCAATCACCTGCAGCTGCAGGTCGACCTGGCGCCGGATCACTTGATGGGCGCTGTCCAGGCCCAGCCAATGGAAGCTGCTGCGCAGGATGTCGTGACGGTCCAGCGCGGCCTGCCAGGCGCGCCCGAATGCCAGCAGATCAAGGCCGTCGATGTCGACGCGCAACTGGTTGATATAGGCCTGGGCTTCCGGCGCCAGCAGGGTGTGGAACAGCATGCCCTGCTGCATCGGCGACAGCGGGTACAGGTCGGCGATGGCCGGCCCGGCCACCGGCAATCCATCCAGTTGCGCCTGAGTGACCTGTGCCAGGGGGAAATCCGATGGCGTGACCTGCCCGGCCGGTGTGGCACAGCAATGGGCGATCACGGCCTTGAGCTCACAGGCGAAGTCGTCCGCCAAGCGCTGGATGGTCGCAGCCTCGAACATCTCGCGACTGAAGCCCCACTGCAGCGCCAATTCACCGCCATACACCTGCCCTTCCACCGTCAGCCAGTTGGCCAGCGGCGCCTCGGGGTCCTGGGCCTGGCCGCTGCCCTCGGCGGCCGGTACAAACAGTGCCGATTCATCGAACTGGCGATCGAATTGACCCAGATAGTTGAAGGTGATGCGCGGCACGGCCAGGCCGGCCAGGGTTTCACGGGCTCCGGGCGCGCCGAGGTAGCGCAGCAGGCCATAGCCCAGGCCCTTGTCGGGGACTGCACGCAGTTGTTCCTTGACCGCCTTGATCGCGCCGGCCAACTCGCCGTCCGCTTGCAGGCGCAGCGGAAACAGGCTGGTGAACCAGCCGACGGTGCGCGTCAGGTCGATGCCGTCGAACAGGTCTTCCCGGCCATGCCCTTCCAGCTGGATCAGCGCGGCGGGCTGAGCGCTCCAACGGCTGACCACGCGCGCCAGGGCGGTGAGCAACAGGTCATTGACCTGGGTGCGATAGGCCGCCGGCGCCTCTTGCAACAACTGGCGCGTGTGCTCGGCGTCGAGGCGCGTTTCCAGCTTGGCGCCCAGGCGATGCTGCAGACCGCCTTCGGGGTGATCACAGGGCAACTCGGCCTCGGCGGTTTGCGCCTGCCAGTACGGCAGTTGGTGCTCGAGAGCGTGCGCCTGCTCTTGCAGCCGGTACGCCCAGTGCTGATAGGCGCTGGTCTTTGCCGGCAACCGCTGCTCGCGATACGCCTGTTGCAGGTCTTCCAGCAGGATGCGCCAGGACACGCCATCCACCACCAGGTGATGCACCACCAGCAGCAACCGCTGGGTGCCGTCGGCCATCTCGACCAGGGCGGCGCGCAGCAACGGGCCGTGCTCCAGGTCAAGGCTGCGCTGGGCCTTGTCACACAGCGCGGCCAATTCGGCGTCGGTGTCGGCATGGGCCTGCCACAGCAGCGATGCGTCGACCGCAGTGGCGTGGTGCTGTTGCCAACCCTCAGCCTGCGCCACGAAGCGCAGGCGCAGGGCATCGTGATGCTGGACCACTTGCATCACGGCCGCGTCGAGCCGAGCGGACTGCAGGGGTTCACGCGGGGTCAGCAGCAACGACTGGTTCCAATGGTGACGCGCCGGGATGGCCTGGGCGAAAAAGCCCTGCTGCACCGGCGTGAGGATGACCTCACCGCTCACTGGCCCCTGATCGACCACGCTCAGTTCGTCGACGCCTGCCACCAGCGCCAGGCTGCGCACACTCTGGTACTGGAACAGGTCGCGCGGACTGAGGCGGATACCGGCCTGGCGGGCCCGGCTGACCACCTGAATGGAGATGATCGAATCGCCGCCCAGCTCGAAAAAGTTATCGTCCAGGCCGACGCTGTCGATACCCAGCACGTCGCTCCAGATCGCGGCCAGGGCTTGTTGCAGGGTATTTTCCGGGGCAGCAAAGGCCTGCTGCGCCGTGGCGTCCGGCAGTGGCAGTGCCTTGCGGTCGAGCTTGCCGTTGGCGGTCACCGGCAGTTTGGCAAGCGCGATGAAGTGGCTTGGCACCATGTATTCCGGCAAGCTGCCGAGCAGCCAGGCCTTGAGGTCGGTCGGTGCGTCGCGTTCCAGCACCAGGTAAGCCACCAACTGTTTGCCGCCGTGTACCACCACCACCGCTTCGCGCACCGTTGGGTGCTGCATCAGGCGCGTTTCGATCTCGCCCAGTTCGATGCGCAGGCCGCGCAGCTTGACCTGATGGTCGAGGCGGCCCAGGTATTCGATCACCCCATCGGCGCGCTGGCGCACACGGTCGCCGGTACGATACAGGCGCTCGCCGGCCACGAACGGGCTCGGCACAAAGCGCTCGGCCGTCAGCGCCGAGCGGCGGTGGTAACTGCGCGCCAGGCCGGTGCCGCCGAGGTACAGCTCGCCTGAGACACCAGCCGCAACCGGGTTGAGCTGGGCATCCAGCACGTAGGTGCCGAGGTTGGCGATCGGTCGGCCGATGGGCACGCTGTCGGCGCCTTCGTCGATGCAGGTCCAGTGGGTGACGTCGATCGCCGCTTCGGTCGGGCCGTAGAGGTTGTACAGGGCTGCATTCGCCAGCTTGGCGAACACTTGGCGTTGTGCGTCCAACGGCAAGGCTTCGCCGCTGCAGACAATGCGCTTGAGGCTGGCGCAGGCCTCGACGCCGGGCTCATGGATAAACGCCTGCAACATTGACGGCACGAAGTGCACCGTGGTGATGGCGTGCCGGCCGATGGTCTCGATCAGCCGGGCCGGCTCCCGGTGTTCGCCCGGCGCGGCGACCACCAGGCGCGCACCCGTCATCAGCGGCCAGAAGAATTCCCACACGGAAACGTCGAAGCTGAACGGGGTTTTCTGCAGCACCGCGTCGCCGCCATCGAGTGCATAGGCCTGCTGCATCCAGCACAGGCGGTTGACCAGCGCGCGGTGGCTGTTACCGGCACCCTTGGGTTTACCGGTGGAGCCCGAGGTGTAGATCACGTAGGCCAGGTTCAGCCCATGCAGGCTGACGTTCGGGGCTGCGGTGCTGTAGCCGTCGAGCCAGTTCGCCGGCTGATCCAGGGCAATCACTTGGAGGCCTGCGGTCGGCAGCCGTGCCAGCAGGCTTTGCTGGCTGAGCAGCAGCCTGATGCCGCTGTCGTCGATCATGTACGCCAGGCGTTCCTCGGGGTATTCCGGGTCCAGCGGGACGTAGGCGCCGCCCGCCTTGAGGATCGCCAGCAGGCCCACGACCATGTCGATGGAACGCTCGACGCAGATGCCCACCAGCACGTCCGGGCCGACGCCTTGTTCGCGCAATGCATGGGCCAACCGGTTGGCGCGCGCGTCAAGCTGGGCGTACGTCAGGGTCAGCTCACCGAACACCAGCGCTGGCGCGTCAGGCGTGCGTTGCGCCTGGTCTTCAATCAAGTGATGGATCGCGTGTTCGGTCGGGTACGGCGTGGCCGTGTGGTTCCAGGTCTTGACCAGCAGCTGTTGCTCGTCAGCGTCCAGCATCGGCAGCTCACCGATGCGCTGTTCAGCATCTGCCACCATCGCCTGCAACAGGCGGGTCCAATGGCGCGCCATGCGCTGGATGGAGGGCGCGTCGAACAGGTCGTTGGCGTAGGTCAGCGCGGCATGCAAGGTGCCGGATTTTTCATAGGTGTCGAGGGTAAGGTCGAACTGGGTGGTGCGGCCTTGCCATTCCACCAGGGCCAGTTCCAGGCCGGAGGCGGTGCTGACAGAGGCGATATCCGCCACCACCGGTTGATGGTTGTACATCACTTGGAACAGCGGCGTATGGCTGAGGCTACGCTCGACGTTCAAGGCATCGACCAAGCGTTCGAACGGCAATTCCTGATGGGCCTGGGCGCCCAGGGCGTGCTCCTTTATGCCTTGCAGCAGTTCGGTAATGCGGGTTTGGCCGGTCAGCTCGGTGCGCAGTACCTGGGTGTTGACGAAGAAGCCGATCAAGCCTTCGACTTCAGTGCGGTTGCGGTTGGCGATGGGCACGCCGACACGAATGTCGCCCTGCCCCGTATAACGATGCAACAACACGTTGAAGGCGCCGAGCAGCAGCATGAACAAGGTGACGTTGTGCTTTTGCGCGCACAGGCGCAGTTGGGTGGCCAGCGCCGGGTCGATCTCGAAGGCATGGCGAGTGCCCTGGTAACTTGGCATGGCCGGCCGTGGACGGTCGGTCGGCAGCTCCAGAACCGGATGTTCATCGCCCAGGCGCGCCTGCCAATACGCCAACTGGCGCGCCTGCTCGCCGGCCTCCAGCCAGCGGCGCTGCCACAGGGCGTAGTCACTGTACTGGATCGCCAGCGCCGGCAATTGTGGCGCCTCATTGCGCTCGTGGGCGTCATAGCAACGGATGAACTCGTCGATCAACACATTCATCGACCAACCGTCGGAGACGATGTGGTGCAAGGTCAGCAGCAGCACGTGCTCGTGTTCGTCGAGCCTGAGCAGTTGCACGCGCAGCAGCGGGCCATGCTCCAGGTCGAACGGCAGTAGCGACTGGCGCGTCGCTGCCGCGTTGACCGCCTGCTCACGGTCAACGGGCGCCAGGGTGCTCAAGTCCAGATGCTCGATGGCCAACGACGGCTCGATTGAAACCTGCACCAGACGCTCATCCGCTTGACGCTGGAACACCGTGCGCAAGGTTTCGTGACGCGCCACCAGGCTGGCGAACGCTTGTTCCAGGGCGTCGAGGCTGAGCGCGCCTTTCAAGCGTACGGCGCCGGGCAGGTTGTAGGCGCCGCTGGCCGGATCCAGCTGCCAGAGAAACCACATGCGTTGCTGCGCGTAGGACAGCGCCTGGCGATCCTCGGTCTCCACTCCCGCCGGAATCGGAAACCGGGAAAAATCCACGCCTTCTTTCTGCAAGGCCTGCAGGAACACCTGGCGTTTTTCCAGGGGCAACCCGATAAACCGGCGAGCAAGTTTCAAGGAGTCTTCAGCATTCATTTGTTGGAGTCCGGAGCAATAGGCAGGAAGCACAAAGGCACGTCGTCCCTATAAAACGAACCGCAGAGGGAAAAATTAGCGAGTAATGGGGGCCTGCAAGCGAGGTGTCATCACGGGTTACATCAATCTCGGGAAAGACACATCAGACCGAGCTAGCATTGACGTACACCACTTTTTGCAACTACATTTAGTTACACGCAGGGAACGCCGTGTCCAAAAATGAAAAGCTGCTCGCCAAACTGCTCAATGAGCACATGGCATTCACCTGGTCTGAACTCGTAACCCTGTTACGGCGACTGGGTTACACACAGATTGAAGGGGCTGGAAGCCGGGTCAAATTCGACATTGGCGACCCCAGTGCACTGATCACCTTGCACAAGCCTCACCCCGGCAACGAACTGAAACACTACATTCGGCGCCAAATCATCGAACAATTGAAATCAGGAGAACTGGTTCAGTGAACAACCAGCTGAAACACAAAGGCTACATCGGCTCCATCGAAGCCAGCCTCGAGGACAACTGCCTGTTCGGCAAAATCCTGTTCATCAAGGCCCTGGTGAGCTACGAAGGCAAGACTGTCGCAGAGTTGG
Organism: Pseudomonas sp. R11-23-07; assembly: GCF_003852295.1. Classification (NCBI taxonomy): domain Bacteria; kingdom Pseudomonadati; phylum Pseudomonadota; class Gammaproteobacteria; order Pseudomonadales; family Pseudomonadaceae; genus Pseudomonas; species Pseudomonas sp. R11-23-07. The sequence goes on along the minus strand of NZ_CP027761.1, from coordinate 2,420,862 downwards.
ACGCGGCCTTCCAAGAGGCGGTGGACGATTACCTCGCCACCTGCCAGTCGCTCGGGCAAACTCCTGAAAAGCCATGCAAGGGCTCGTTCAACGTACGCGTTGGCCATGACCTGCATCTGGCGGCAGCGTTGGCGGCGAACCGCAAGAAAGTGACGTTGAACGACCTGACACGCCAGGCGCTGGATGAGTTTCTACACCATCATTTCCCGCAGCCTTGCGCGGCGACCGGCTGACTGCCTAACCGCCGGTACCCCAGCACCGCCGAACCCAACACCACCACCCCCGCCGCCAGTGCCACCCAGAACCCGCTGGCGGCGCCAGAGTGGTCAATCATCCAGCCGGAGCTGGCGGCGCCGATGGCCACCCCGATGCTCAGGCCGGTGATCAGCCAGGTCATGCCTTCGGTGAGGCGGCTGGGTGGGACGACTTGCTCCACCAGCGCCATGGACACGATCAGGGTCGGGGCGAAGAACAGACCGGAGATAAAGATCGACACGGCCAGCCCCGGAATGTCAGTCACCAACAGTAACGGCAACGTGGTCACGGCCGTGGCTACGCCGCAGTACAGAAACTGCCGGGGCAACGGCGCCTTGAGCTTGAGCATGCCGAAGGCCAAGCCTGCCAGGCAGGAACCGATGGCGTAGACCGACAACACAATACTGGCTGCCGTCGGGTGGCCCGCCTGCTGGGCGAACGCGACGCTGACCACATCCACCACACCGACGATCACACCCATGGCGAGCAGCAGGGTCATCAGGATCAGCACCGACGGCGAGGCGATCAACCAGCGCCCGTGGTGGTCATGACGTGCATGCACCGGCGGTTCAGTGGTGCGTTGCAATACGAAGGTGGTCACACCCACTGCCAGCAATACGGCCGCCACCAAAGGCCCGGCCTCGGGGAACAGCACCACACTGAGGCCGACGGAAATGGGCGGGCCGATGATGAAGCACACTTCATCGAGTACCGACTCCAGGGCAAAGGCGGTGTGCAGCTTGGGCTGACCACGGTACAGCTCGGTCCAGCGCGCCCGCACCATCGCCGACATATTGGGCATGCAGCCGGCCAATGCGGCGAACAGGAACAACGTCCAGCCTGGCGCCTGCAAACGCGTGCACAGCAACACCATCAACAACGCGCCGCCACCGATCGACGCCGCAATGGGCAGCACCTTGCCCTGGCTGTAGCGGTCCACCAGGCGTGACACCTGCGGTGCGCAAAACGCGGTAGCCAACGCGAATACCGCCGCCACCGAACCCGCCAGACCGTAACCGCCATGCACTTGCGAGAGCATGGTGATCAGGCCAATCCCGGTCATGGAGATCGGCATGCGTGCCAGCATGCCCGCCAGCACAAAGGCGCGAGCGCCCGGCACCTGGAACAGCTCGGCGTAAGGGTTAGCCATCGATAAAGCGCCTTCTCTGCTTGGGTGGGCAACCTTTTATCACAGCAGCCGCTTGATCTGCTTATGCCGCCATACCAGGCGGTAATACGCGGTCTGCAGCACCAGCATCGCCAGGTAAGTCACCGGAAACGCCATCCACACGCCTTCGAGGCCAAAATGCGCATTGAACAGGTAGGCCACCGGCAACTCCACGCACAGCACACAGAAAATCGAGATGGCGACCGGTATCAACACCACACCGCTGGCGCGCATGATCCCGCCGATCACGGCCTGGAAGCCGAACACCAGGATGCTCCACAACATGATGTGCAACAGGTGCTCAGCGTTGACGCGGGCGGCGGCGTCGGTGATGAACAGCCCCAGCAGCCAATGCGATAGCCCATAGCCGAGCACGATCAGGCCACCCGTAAGGGCGGTGTTGATCAACAGCCCGGTGCGCAGAATCGGCCCGATGCGCTCCAGGCGCCCGGCGCCAATCGCCTGGGCACCCAGGATCGAGGCGGTGATGGCAATCGACAGCGCCGGAAACTGCACGTAGTTGACGATCTGCGTCACCGCGCCGTACGCCGCCGTCGCCTGGGAACCGTGGCCGTTGACCAGCGCCAGGATGACCAGTTCCGACAACGACAGCACCACCATCTGCAGGCCTGTCGGCAGGCCGATGCGTAAGACCTTGCCGAGGATCACCCGGTCCAGGCGCAAGGCGGCGAGCATGTCGCGATCCGGCGCCATCACCGAGTTTTTGTGGCGCAGGCGCAGGATCAGAAACAGCATCGCCAAGGCATTCCCCGCCAGCCCCGCGTATGCCGCACTCTGGATGCCCATGGGCGGCAGGCCGATCCAGCCGCGAATCAGCGCTGGCGTCAGCAGCAAACCCACCAGGGTCGACACCATCAAGGCCAACAATGGTGAAACGGTATCGCTGACACCGCGTAGCAGTTGGGTATAAAGAATGAATACCAGCAACAGCGGCATGATCAGCATCATCACTTGGGCGTAGCCCACCGCATCGTCAAGCACATCGACAGGGGTTCCCAACGCCTGCAACGCGGGGCGGGCCAACAGGCTGCCAAGCAGGGCTGCGACCAAACCCACCAGCGCGCCGAGGGTCAGCGTGGCGCCGGTGATCACCTTGACCATTCCCGTCTCGCGGGCGCCCCAGGCCTGGCCGATCAACACCGAGGCGCCAGCCCCCAGGCCAATCACCAGGGCAATGAAGAAAAACACGATGGGGAACATGCCCGACACCGCCGCCAGCGCGTGGGTACCCAGCATCTGCCCGACATAGATACCGTTGAGCGTGCCGGAAAAGCTTTGCAGAAAGTTGGACAGCACCATCGGTGCCAGAAAAAACAGATAGACCTGCCACAGCGGTCGTTGTTGGATGACTTCCATGATGATTCGGGGCCCTGGGTCTCGGTGGTGTCGTCAATCGCTTGAGTCTATTGGCGCTGAACCGCGAATGCTACGCCCAGATGACGATCCCACTGCACAAGCCTCTTGAGCACCGACGGCTGCTACCCGAGTCACCGGAAGCAGCCGTTGGCGCTCATTTGATCCTGCCCACCCGCAGCCACGGAGTAATTACCCACAGGTGCGTTGGCTTAAGGCTTGGCTCGCTACGTGAAGGATTCTTTCTCGATCATATGGTCGATGTTAACCATGTCGAAACGTTTGTCTTCAGCGCCTGGCGTACCGTCTTCCCGAACGCCGATATCCAACTCGCGCAATAATCCCGGACGATTGAGCAACTCCAACGCCACTTCGCGCGCTTGCGGGCTGAACGTTCGGTCGGACGGAATAAGACCGGCTGCCTCTTTCAGCTCATTGGCGTTGACATAATTGTCATCCGCACCGGCGGTAAACTGCCTGAAATTATCTTTCACGGCCTGTAGCAGCCCGGCGTTGCTCATTGTGCGGTACTCACTCGCTGCATCGCCCAGATCCTGCCGGGAAATACTGCCGTCAAGTGTGCCACTGCGGCCTTGATCAAGGGTCTTGAACAGTTGGCCCCGCTCCAGCAGCTCCTGCGCGATAGCGGCATCCGCCGCGCTGATGGGCCGACCATCCAGAGCGTATCCCGACGCTGCAGCACTCAGTGACGCGTCAGTGATCGTTCCCGTTGAGGGGTCTTGCAGGTTGCTGAAATGGGAGAGCACTTTGGCCGATAAGGCTTCGTTACTGTCATTAGCATACGGTCGCTGCCCTGTCGTCATGGGGTTCCACTGCTGACTGACTGGCATCCCCGCATAGGACGGCTGCTGCGCCCCGAACGCTCGTGGTGCAGGTGGCGACGCGTCCCAGCCTTCCATGCCGCGCGGCCCATTGGAGGAAGGCTGTTCGCAGAACGCAGGAGCAAACTGCTGGTTGACTCTCTGTTGCTGCATCGCGCTGGTATAGCGCGCGCCAAACTCCCCTGTTGGCTGTTGCATCGCGCCGTTATAACCCGCTGACCGATAGCCACGTGCGTCTTGCTGAGCTAACTGGCTGATGGCTAGTTCCACATCCTCTTGGTTGATCAGCCCGTCTTCCTGACCGCCGTTCTGAACGCCATCAAAGAGCCGTGGGAGGTCGCCCCGGCCCAATATATCCCTAGCAAGCAACGTCATCTGATCATGGTAACCGCCGTCTACCAGTGGACGATTGGCAAAGTCAATAAGCGAGTCTCGCGAAACGAAAGCAGCTCCAGACGAGAAGTATTCAAAGTTGCGTAGCAGCGACTCTGCGACTGCCGAATTGGAATAAATGCTGGTCATACTGCTCGGCATGTTCGCAGTAGCCTTGCGCCCATAATCGTCAGGGGTATATCCGAAGCTCTGTGCGGGTGGAGGCGAATAGAGCGGCTGGTTGAAGTTAGGATTCATTGCAACACCTCATGTCTTGGACGTAACAACTGCTTAACCAGGCCAGTAAGCCCTCGATTCAGCTACCTCTTGGTGGCAACCGAAAACAGTGCAGTTCCAAATAAACATGCAGTTACACGCAAGGAGTTTACCGTCGCACGCAAAGTAAAAGCCTGTGCAACGATGCGAAAAAGAATTGCATTTGCGTAGGACCGATCTGAAAGCCCCGCTCTCTCATATACGCTTTCGCATCAGAAATGGACTACCCACCAAACGCCTGCGAAGGCCGGCGCAACGTCGGATCAAACGGGTTGATCCGTGGCCCGATCGCCGCCGCCTCGCGCTTCAACAATTCCACCACCATCGGCAAACGGCTCGGCCCCAGGCGATCACTGATGGTCGCTACGCTCAACGCCGCCACCGCATGCCCGTCACGGTTGAGAATGGGCACCGCCAGCCCGGCCATGCCTTCGAGCACGCCCGTGTTGCGCGCGGCATACCCCAGGCTGCGCACATTCTCGACCTCCGAACGCAACAGCACCTCGTCGTACACATGGAAATCCTTGAGCCGTGGCAGGTTGTAGCGGATTACCGTTTCGCGCTCTTCCTCGGGCAGGAACGCCAGGATCGCCAGGCTGCCCTGCCCCACGCCTAGCGCCACGCGCCCACCGATATCGCCGGTGAAGGTACGGATCGGGTATGGGCCTTCGCTGCGGTCCAGGCAGATCGCGTCGAAGCCACTGCGGGCCAGCAGGAACAACGAATCGCCCAGCGACGCACTCAAGCGCAACAGGCTTGGCCGTACCAGGTCGCGCAGGTTGCCGGTTTTGCCGGCATTCGCCGCCAGGGCAAAGAACTCCAGGCTCAGACGGTAGCGCTTGCTGCGCGCGTCCTGCTCGACCATGCCTTCGTCCATCAGGCTGCGCAGCAGGCGGTGGGTGGTCGGTTGCGAGAGGCCGACCTGCTGCGCAAGCTGGGTCACGCGTTCACCGCCTTCCGGCACTTCACCCAGGATGCGCAGCAGTGCAAACAGGCGAGAGACGCCGCCTGAGCCAACTTCCCTAGCTCCTTCATTCCGCTCAGTGGAATCATTCACGCTTAATCTCCAACTAAATTCTGATGAATGAATAAAACAGAAAATAATCATCCATTCAGTGAAATACCGTCTTCCGTCCACTCTAGTCTTCGTCCTAATCTGCGTCCACAGGGGCGAAACGAACAACAACCGGCAGCCGACCGAAGATCGAGCGCCAGCGCACCCGCAACTGTTCTTTCGCATCTGCCCAAAACAAAAAAAGCGCGTTTCGACGCGACTCAAACAGGTGGAACGCAGACATGGCATTTCTCCAACTTCGCGCCTTGAGCAAACGCTACGGCGCCGTCGATGCGGTGGTCGCCACCGACCTTGCGGTGGAAAAAGGCGAATTCGTTTCCCTGCTCGGCCCCTCGGGTTGTGGCAAGACCACCACCTTGCAGATGATCGCCGGCTTCGTCGATGTGAGCGGCGGGCAGATCCTGCTCGACGGTCGCGACATCACCCATGCCAAGCCCGCCAGCCGGGGCCTGGGCGTAGTGTTCCAGAGCTATGCGCTGTTCCCGCACATGACGGTGCGCGACAACGTCGCCTTCGGCCTGAAGATGCGCAAGGTGCCCGCCGACGAGATCGCCGCCAAGGTCAAGACCGTGCTGGAGCTGGTGCGCCTGGCCCCCCATGCCGAACGCTACCCCCGGCAACTGTCCGGCGGCCAACGCCAGCGCGTGGCCCTGGCCCGCGCGCTGGTGATCGAGCCGCCGGTGCTGCTGCTGGATGAGCCGCTGTCCAACCTCGACGCCAACCTGCGCGAAGAAATGCAGTTCGAAATCCGCCGTATTCAATGCGCGGTGGGCATCACCACCTTGATGGTCACCCACGATCAGGCCGAGGCGCTATCGATCAGCGACCGCGTGGTGGTGATGCAGGCCGGGCGCGTGACCCAGATCGACGCGCCCTACCGGTTGTACGAGCACCCGCGCACACGGTTTATCTCGGACTTCGTCGGCAAGGCCAATCTGCTCGCCGGCGACTACGATGCCCTGGGCATTCCGCAGGTGCGTCATACAAGCGGCGCTGGCGCGCTGACCCTGAGCCTGCGCCCGGAGAAAATCCAGCTGCTGGACGCGGGCTCGGGTCGCTTGCAGGGCAAGGTGCTGGACCGTTACTTCTTCGGCAGCCAGTGGCTGTACCGGGTCCATACCGACCTCGGCGAAATCACCGTGGTACGCAGCAACGACGGCAGCGCGCCGCTGGGCAACGGCGTGGCAGTGGGCCTGGATTGGCAAGCGGACCTGTTGCGGGTCTTGGCGCCGGACGAGGTGCAGCCATGAGCCGGGGCTACTTGCTGTCCCTGCCGGCGCTGGTGCTATTTGCCGGGCTGTTGATGCTGCCGCTGGGCCTGACGCTGGTGCTGTCGTTCAACGTGTTCGATTACCAGGTAGGCGTGAAGGCCGATGAGTGGACCTTCGCTCATTACCTGTCGCTGTTCAGTGATGCCTACTTTTACGAGATCTTCTGGCGCACCTTCTGGATCAGTGCGCTGGTCACCCTGCTGTGCGTGGTGATCGGCGTACCGGAGGCCTATATCCTCAGCCGCATGGGCACGCCATGGCGCTCGATTTTCCTGATCCTGATCCTCACGCCGTTGCTGATTTCGGTGGTGGTGCGCGCTTTTGGCTGGAGCCTGTTGCTCGGCGCCGACGGGCTGGTCAACCAAGTGATCCAGATGCTCGGCGGCCGCCCGGTGAAGCTGCTGTACACACCGTTCGCGGTGATCATCGCGCTGGTGCATGTGATGCTGCCGTTCATGATCATCCCGGTCTGGACCTCCTTGCAGAAGCTCGACCCGTCGGCTGAACAGGCCGCATTGTCGCTGGGGGCCAGCCAGGCCACGGTGATGCGCAAGATCGTCTTGCCCCAAGTGATGCCCGGCGTACTGTCCGGCACCCTGATCGTATTCGGCCTGGCCGCCAGTTCGTTCGCCATCCCCGGCCTGCTCGGCGGACGCCGCCTGAAAATGGTCGCCACGGTGGTGTACGACCAATACCTCTCGGAACTCAACTGGCCCATGGGCGCGACCATCGCCGTGGTGCTGCTGTTGGTCAATCTGCTGATCATGCTGAGCTGGAACCGCATGGTCGAAGGCCGCTATAAAAAGTCCCTGGGGGTTTGAGCACATGTCTAGAAACGGTCCTTTGGCCCTCGGTTTCCACGCCCTGGTGGTGGTGTTCATGCTGGCGCCGCTGGTGGTGGTGTGCCTGGTGGCCTTCACCCCGGAAAACACCTTGAGCCTGCCCACGTCGGGCTTCTCCCTGCGCTGGTTTCGCGCAGTGTTCGAGCGCGCCGACTTTATCCAGGCGTTCTATAACAGCCTGGTCCTGGCGTTTACCGCCGCGACCCTGGCCACGCTGATTGCGGTGCCGGCAGCGTTGGCGATCAGCCGTTATGCGTTTCCAGGACGGGATTTTTTCAGTGCGCTGTTTCTGTCGCCGATCATCATCCCGCACCTGGTCCTGGGCGTTGCCCTGTTGCGCCTGTTTGCGCTGATGGGCGTGAATGGCAGCTTCACCTGGCTGATGCTCGCCCATGTGGTGATCATCACGCCCTATGTGCTGCGCCTGGTATTGGCGGCCGCCATCGGTATCGACCGCAGTGCCGAACAGGCCGCCGAATCCCTCGGTGCCGGCCGCTTTACGCTGTTTCGCCAGATCACGCTGCCGATGATTCTGCCGGGCGTGGCCGGTGGCTGGCTGTTGGCGTTCATCAACAGTTTCGATGAAGTGACCCTGTCGATATTCGTCAGCTCACCTGCCACGCAAACCCTGCCGGTGCGCATGTACGTGTACGCCACCGAGTCCATCGACCCGATGATGGCGGCGGTCTCGGCGCTGGTGATCGCGCTGACGGCGGCAACCATGATTCTGCTCGACCGGGTGTACGGCCTGGACCGCGTGCTGGTGGGGAAACACTGATGGCCCTGTTCAAGCGACTCACTGAAACCCAGCGCCCTGCCCTGGCGTTCACCCTGGACGGCCAACCGGCCGCAGGCCTGCTCGGCGACACCCTGCTGACGGCCATTCTGACCTGCGCCGAGCACCTGCGCGGCAGCGATTTCAGCGCGGAGCGCCGTGCCGGTTTCTGCCTGATGGGCGCCTGCCAGGACTGCTGGGTGCGCCTTGCAGACGGGCGCCGCGTACGCGCCTGTTCGACGTTACTGGAAGAGGGCCAGGCGATCAGCCGTGAACCGGGGCGCCACGCATGAAACCGATTGTGATTGTGGGCGCAGGCCCTGCCGGCATCACGGCGGCGCGAACCTTACTCGACCATGGCATCAAGCCGTGCCTGATCGATGAAAGCCTGCGCGGCGGCGGGCAGGTCTATCGGCGCCAACCGATGAATTTCCAGCGCTCGGCCAAGCAGCTTTACGGCTTCGAAGCGGGTAAGGCCCAGGCCGTGCATCGCACCTTGGACGAGCTGGCGCCGCTGATCGACTACCGCCCCGACACCCTGGTGTGGAATGCCGAAGACGCCTGCCTGGACACGCTCACAGAGGGCCGTGCCGAGCGCGTCGAGTACTCGCGGGTCATCGTCGCCACCGGGGCCACCGACCGTATCCTGCCGGTGCCAGGCTGGACCTTGCCCGGCGTCTACAGCCTGGGCGCCGCACAGATTGCGTTGAAATATCAGGGCTGCGCCATCGGCGAGCGCGTCGCGTTCTGTGGTTCGGGGCCCTTGCTGTATTTAGTGGCGTACCAATATGCCAAGGCCGGCGCCCAGGTCGTGGCGGTACTCGACAGCGCGCCGTTAAGCGCCCAATGCCGTGCGCTGCCGGCCCTGCTCGTGCAGCCGCTGACCCTGGCCAAGGGCGTGTACTACCGCGCCTGGCTGACCGCCCACGGGGTTGCCGTGCATCAGGGCGCAACCCTGCGACAGATTGACGGCGAACAGCGGGTCAACGGTATTCGTTGGGGCGAACAGCGCCTGGCGTGCGACGCCGTGGCCTTCGCGCACGCGCTGCGCAGTGAGACGCAACTGGCAGACCTGCTCGGTTGCGCGTTTGCCTGGAACCGCCTGAACCGGGCCTGGTTGCCGCGCCGCGACAGCGCCGGGCGCAGCAGCGTGGCGCAGGTTTACCTGGCGGGCGACGGTGCCGGCATCATGGGCGCCGATGCGGCGCAATTGGCCGGTGAGCGTGCAGCGCTGGCCGTACTGGAAGATATCGGCAAGGGGGTCGATCAGCGTCGCATCACCCAGTTGGAACAGCAGCTGGCGCGCATCCAGCGCTTTCGCCAGGGCCTGGAAACCGCGTTTCCCTTCCCTGAACAATGGGCCGCGCAGGCCCCGGATGCGTTGACCCTGTGCCGCTGCGAAGAAGTCAGTGTGGGCGAGGTGCGCGCGGTGGTGGATGAAGGCCACTGGGAGATCAACCGGGTCAAGGCCCATTGCCGCGTCGGCATGGGCCGCTGCCAGGGGCGCATGTGCGGGCTGGCGGCGGCGGAGATTGTCGCCGAGCGCAGCGGGCGGAGCATTGATCAGGTCGGACGCCTGCGTGCCCAGGCGCCGGTCAAGCCGCTGCCGTTCGGCGTGCAGGTGCAGCCGTGATCGACGTTATTGTGTTGGGCGGCGGGATTGTTGGCGCGTCAGCGGCCTTGATGCTTGCGCGCCAGGGTCAGCGGGTGGCGCTGGTCGAGCGCGACTTTTGCGGCTCGCATTCCAGCGGCGTGAATTACGGCGGCGTGCGGCGTCAAGGGCGGCCCTTGCATCAGTTACCGCTGTCACAGCGCGCCCATCAGTTGTGGGCCGACCTGCCTGGATTGATCGGCATCGACGGCGAGTACGTGCGCTCCGGGCATCTGAAACTGGCGCGCAGTCATGGGGATTTTGCCGCGCTTGAAGCCTATGCCGCGCACACCCGTGGCTTTGGCCTGAACCTGCAATTGCTCGATTACACCCAGTTGCGCGAGCGCTTCCCGTGGGTGGGCGACATCGCAGTGGGCGCCTCGCTCTGCCCCGACGACGGCCACGCCAATCCGCGCCTGGTATCGCCGGCCTTCGCCCGAGCGGCGCAGCGCAGTGGCGCCTGGGTTTATGAGCAGGCAGAAGTGAACCAAATCGACCATGACGGCCAGCGCTTCCAGGTGCATTGCGCCAATGGCCTGCACCTGCAGGCGCCATGGTTGCTCAACTGTGCCGGTGCGTGGGCCGGCAGCGTCGCCGCGCAATTTGGCGAACCGGTGCCGATGATCTCGGCACACCCGGCGATGTTAGTGACCGAGCCGTTGCCGAGGGTGATGAACGTGAGCACCGGCGTTGAAGGCGGCGGCATCTATGCGCGGCAAGTGGCGCGCGGCAACTGCATCCTCGGCGGTGGTCGCGGCTTCGCCCTTGGCCCGCAGCAGGCCCGGCCCGGCCACGCGGCGGTGCTGGAGATCCTGCGCAATGCGGGTGAGCTGTACCCATTCCTGCGCGGGGCCCAGGCCATCCGTACCTGGAGCGGCACTGAAGGTTATCTACCCGATCATGAACCGGTGATCGGCCCCAGCAGCACCCAACCCGGCCTGCTCCACGGTTTCGGTTTTGCCGGCGCCGGGTTCCAGCTCGGCCCTGCGGTCGGTGAAGCCCTGGCAGAGATTGTCTGCACGGGTGCCAGCCGCCAGCCCATTGAAGCGTTTTCCATCCGTCGTTTCCAAGCCTGAGAGGAAAAACCCCATGAACCCACGTACCGCGCTGTCCTGCTTGTCCCTCGCCTTGCTCGCCTCCAACGCCCATGCCGCGCCCACGCTGTACCTGGGCATGAACGGCGGCACCATGGAGCGGGTCTACGCCGATAAAGTGCTGCCCGCCTTCGAGAAGGCCAACAACGTCAAGGTGGTGATCGTGCCGGGCACCTCGTCGGACATTCTTGCCAAGGTGCAGGCCAACAAAGACAACCCGCAGATGCATGTGATGTTCCTCGACGACGGCATCATGTACCGCGCCATCTCCATGGGCCTGTGCGACAAACTGGCGCCCAGCCCGACCCTGGAACAGATCCCGGCCAAGGCAAAAATCAAGGACCAGGCCGTGGCCGTGACCCTCGGCGTCACGGGCCTTGGCTACAACGCCAAAATGTTCAAGGAAAACGGCTGGGCCGCGCCCACCTCCTGGATGGACCTGGCCGACCCGCGCTTCAAGGAAAAAGTGGTGTTCCAGTCCCTGGCCTCCTCCACCTTCGGCTTGCACGGTTTCCTGATGTTCAACCGTATCCAGGGCGGCAACGAGGCCGACGTGGAGCCAGGCTTCAAGGCGTGGCCGAAGACCGTCGGCCCCAACGTGCTGGAATACATCGCCAGCTCGGCAAAAATCTCCGAGATGGTGCAAACCGACGAAGCGGCGATCTTCCCCCTGACGCCGACCCAGGTCGCCACCCAGAAACTGCTCGGCGTGCCCATGGAGTATGCGCAACCCAAGGAAGGCGCAGTCGTGCTGAACGTGGCCGAATGCGTGATCGCACGCAATGACCAGCCGGAACTGGCGCAGAAGCTCGCGGCGTTCCTGCTCAGCGCCCAAGCCCAGGCGCCAGCGCTGGAAGACGGTGACCAGATCCCGTCAAACCCGACCACGCCGACCACCGACAAGACCCGCGCACGGGTCGAGGCGATGCAGGGTTACCTGCAGACGGCGATTTCGATCGATTGGGACCAGGTCAACCAGGCACGTCCGGAGTGGAACGCGCGGTGGAGTCGATCAATCGAGCGTTGATCACAACGGCACGAAAGGCAGCGCACGTTTGTGCGCTGTCTTGCTGTACGCCGCCTCGACTAACCCCCTCACCCGCTCACTCACCGGCTCGCCCATCAGGTACGCATCGATTTCTTCATACGAACAGCCGTAGGCGTCCTCATCCAGTTTCCCCGGTGCCAATTCTTCAAGGTCTGCGGTGGGCGGCTTGTACGCCAGGTTCGTTGGAGCGCCGAGGGCCGTGGCCAGCAGGCGCACCTGGGTTTTGGTCAGGCCGGACAGCGGCGCCAGGTCGCAGGCGCCGTCGCCGAACTTGGTGAAAAAGCCCATCAGCGCTTCGGCCGCCTGGTCGGTGCCGACCACCAGGCCATTGTGCAGGTTGGCGACCGCGTATTGCGCGATCATGCGCGCACGGGCCTTGACGTTGCCCTTGATGAAATCGAGTTGGGCGGCGCTGGCTTCGGCGGCGGCCAGGCTGGCCATCAGGCCGTCGACACTGGCCGCGATGTCGAGGGTGTCGATATGGTCCGGCAGGATAAAGTCCAGGGAAGCCTGGGCATCGTGTTCGTCGCCCTGGGTCTTATAGGGCAGACGCATGGCGATAAAGCGCGCGGCGTAGTCTTCTTCGCGCAGTTGCTGCGCCGCCAGCTGGCACAGGCGGCCGGCGACCAGTGAGTCGACACCGCCGCTGATGCCCAGCACCAGCGCCTTGCAGCCTGAATCGCGCAAGGTGGTCTTGATGAAGTCGATACGCCGTTGAATCTCCTCGGGCTCGCCACCTTTGCCCAGCGAGCGGTTGACGTTCAGTTCACGTGCGATCCGTTCTTGAGTCTGCATGTCATTCCTCCACGCTACCAATGTTGAATACTTGTGCTGCGTACTGCAAAAACGACGGGTCTTCGCAGACGTTCTTGACCGGGTCATCGGAGAATTTCACCACCGGCTCACCGTGTACCCGCACCAGCTTCATCACGATACTCAGCGGCTCGACGCCGTCCACATCACAGGCCAGGCTGGTGCCCATGCCGAACCCGAACCGCGCCTTGCCACGGATGTGCCGCAGGATCGGCAGGCATTTTTCGAAATTCAGACCATCGGAGAACATAAGGTCTTTGGTCATGGGGTCGATGCCGAGTTCCTTATATCTGGCCAGGACTTTGTCGGCCCAGGCGATGGGGTCACCCGAGTCCTGGCGCAGGCCGTCGTAGAGCTTGGCGAAGTACAGGTCGAAATCCTTGAGGAAGAAATCGGTGCTGATGCAGTCGGTCAGGGCCATACCGAGACGGCCACGGTACTCGCGCACCCAGTTCTCCAGGGCGGCGTTCTGGCTTTCGCGCAGACGGCCCAGTTGCTGATGCACCATCAGCCATTGGTGGGCCATGGTGCCAATCAGTGGCAAGTTGAATTCGTAGGCCAGGTGCGCATTGCTGGTGCCAAGAAACTGGCCGGGAAAGTCGCGGCGCATGATGTCGACTACTTCGCGCTGGGCCTTGAATGACAGGCGCCGACGGGTGGAGAAGTCGGAGACGCGCAGGTCGGCAAGTTCTTCGCGGCTGAGGTTCTTCTCCAGCCAGTCGAACTTCTGATACAGCTTGCGGGTGACGTCTTCGAGGGTCACATCAGGGTATTTGTCGCGGTTGCGCAGTTCGCTGACCAGCGCCAGGACCGGTTGCTCGAACATGATGCAATGCAGCATCGGGCCGATCACGCGGATGTTCAGTTGGCCGTCTACTTCACTGACGTGGATATAGCGCAGGTCGAAGCGAAACAGGCCGAGGAAGCGCTCGTAATCCGGCGTGAGGTATTCGCGAAAACGCGGGTTGAACAGGAAGCGCAGCTCGCCTTCGCGCATCTGCAGGCCGGCAAGCTTTTCCAGCTCGGTTCGCAACGCCGGGATCAGGTGGCCCAGTTTTTCCCTGGAACGGACGATGAAGTTGTATTCCACGTCTACGTTGGGATGCTGGTGCAGCACCGCCTGCATCATGGTGAAGGTGTAGTAATCGGTGTCGAGCAAGCCCTGGATGACCGGGGATTTATCGTCATACGCGCTTTCCATGGTGGGTCTCCTTAACGCGTGGCCATCGCGGCCAGTTCTTCGCGGGTACTGCTGATGACAGCGCCGGCCTCGAGCAACGCATTGACGGCCTGAACCCCGCCCGCCTTAGTGATGCTCCGACACGCCGGCAGGTGCAGCACCACTTGCAGCCCGGCCTTGAGCAGTTGCAAGGCGGTGGTCTTGACGCAGTAGTCCAGGGCCAGGCCACCAACGATGACGCGCACGACACCCTGGGCCTTGAGGTATTCGATGACGCCCGTCGACAACTTGTCGTGCAGGTCGTGGTAGCACGCGCCGTAAGGGTGCAGGTCGGGTTCGACACCCTTCCAGATGAAGTAGTCGTAGTCATACGGGGTGGGCAACTCATCCAGCAAGGTGAAGCCCTCGGTACCGGGTACGCAGTGGCTGACCCAGGTGACATCGGCGTGAACGAGGCCCGTGGGTTGCAGCATCTGGCTGTGCTGCGCGACCACCCAAGGCGCGTGTGGGGTGTGGGCGTCCTTGCTGCCGATGCGATGCCCGGCAAGGCTGGCCATGTAGTTGAGCTCGGCGCCGATCAGATCTCCGCCGACGACGGGCAACTCGTCGGGACACAGCGGCGTGAAACTCTTCTGGGCGTCGACATCGAATGAAGCGATGGCAGTTTTGGCGAGGGTCATGGTGATTCTCCGGTGGCCTGGAAACAAAAGTACATGTCATGTACCTTCATTGCAAGAAACATTTATTTACCGGTACTTCAGCAAGTACATGACATAGCGGTTCGATCCGTTAGACTGTGCCTCACTGCCGTTCAGAAGGACTTCACATGCCACTTAGCGCCTACCTCCACACCGTCGACCTGTGCGCAGTGTTTTACTGCCGCGCCTCGGGCGACCTCAAACTGCTGCTGAACAAACGTGACGCCGAGCCCTTCGCCGGGCATTGGGCGCTGCCGGGCGTGGTGGTCAATGGCGGCGTGCAGGATCTGAGCCTCAAGGATGCCGTGGAACGGTTGCGCGCCAGTGACAAAGTCGGCCTTGAGCTGGCCTGGAGCGAGCAGGTTGGCACGGTGGGCGATGCGTTTCGCGACCCGCGCTGCTGGTCGTCGTCCACTTACTACCTGGCGATTGTGGCGGACGAGGTGACGCTGAGTGAACATCAGGCCTGGTTTTCCCTCAACGCGGTGGCGGACGGCAGCATCAAGCTGCCCTTCGATCACAACCTGATCGTCGCGGCGGTGCAGGAACGGCTGTTGTCCAAAGCGCTGTACAGCAGCTTGCCGCTGATGTTTCTGGGCAAGGAGTTCAGTGCGCCGCAAGCGACCGCGATCTTTTCCCTGGTACTGGCGCGGCCGGTGCTCAAGACCAGCGTGCGCCAGCGCTTGTTGAAGCTGACGCAAGCGGGATATTTGCGTGAGACGGGGCGCAAGAAGCAGGGTGAAGGCGGCAGGCCACAGGCGACGCTGGAGATGTTGAAGCCAGGAGAGATTTACTTCTTCGACCGCAGTTTTGCCGAGTGACCGGACATGGAGATCCACGGGTGACCGATGGCTCTAGCTCATCCAATTGCCACCATCGACGTTGTAGGTCTGTGCGACCACATAGTCAGCCTCCTTCGAAGCCAGGAAGATCGCCATGCCGGTCAGGTCTTGCGCCGTGCCCATCCGCCCATAAGGCACTTCGTCGCCTACCCGCTTTTTCTTCTCGCCCGGCGCCAGGCCCTCATGCCTGGCGAACAGCGCATCCACCCCATCCCAGTGCTCACCGTCCACCACACCCGGGGCGATGGCATTGACGTTGATGCCCTGCTTGATCAGATTCAACCCTGCCGATTGCGTCAGACTGATCACTGCCGCCTTGGTTGCGCAATACACCGCCACCAGCGCCTCGCCGCGCCGTCCCGCCTGGCTGGCCATGTTGATGATCTTGCCGCCGTGGCCCTGGCGAATCATCTGCCGCGCGGCGGCCTGCAGGGTAAACAGCGTACCGGCGACGTTGATCGAAAACAGCCGCTCATAGCTCTCACGGGTGATGTCGAGGATGGGGGCCAGGTCGAACAATGCCGCGTTATTCACCAGGATATCCAGCTTGCCGGCATGGGCGACCACGGCGGCCATGGCCGCGTCGATGGAGGCCTGGTCGGTGACGTCCATCGCCACCGCATACGCCCGGGGCCCCAATTCGGCCGCCGTCTGCTCGGCGCGCTGCAGGTTGATATCGGCAATGGCGACGGTGGCGCCTTCCTGGATATAGGCCTGGGCAAACGCGCGGCCAATGCCCCGCGCCGATCCGGTGATCAGCGCGCTCTTACCTTCAAGTCGTTTCATCGAGGTGTCCTGTGGAATTACTTCGGATAACCGGCACGCTTCATCTCGCGCTCAGTGGTGGACTGCGCCTGCTGCAGGGCCTGATCGACCGTCATGCCGCCGGTGAGCGCTGCCGAAAACAGTTTGCCGACGGAAGTGCCGATGGCCTGGAATTCGGGAATCGTCACGTACTGGATGCCCACGTACGGCACCGGTTTGGCCGAGGGGTGCGCCGGGTCGGCGTGCTTCATCATCTGCAGCGTGACCTGGGCAAACGGCGCCGCGTTCAGGTACGCCTCGCTGTAGGTCGATTGCCGCGTGCCTGGCGGTACGTTGGTGATGCCTTCTTTTTCAGCGACCAGCTGGATGTAATCCTTGGACGTCGCCCAACGGATAAAGGCTTTGGCAGCGTCTTTGTGCTTGGAGGTGGCCGGGATGGCCAGCGACCAGGCGTAGAGCCAGGAAGAGCCCTTATCGGTGACCTCAGTGGGCGCCGCAGCGAAGCCTACGCGATCGGCGACTTTGCTTTGGCCGGTGTCGGTGGTGAACGAGCCGGCGACGCTGGCATCGACCCAGATCGCACACTTGCCGCTGTTGAACAACGCCAGGGTTTCGTTGAAGCCATTGCTCGACACGCCCGGCGGGCCGTATTGCTTGAGGCTGTTGACGTAGAAATTGGCCGCAGCCGTCCACTCGGGACTGGTCAGTTCGGGCTGCCATTGCTCATCGAACCAGCGCGCGCCGAACGCATTGGCCATGGTGCTCAGCAACGCAACGTTCTCGCCCCAACCCGCTTTGCCGCGCAGGCACAGGCCATATTGATCTTTGTCCCTCACCGTCAGCTTGGCGGCGAATTCGCCGAGCTGGGTCCAGGTTGGATTCGCGGGCATGCTCAGGCCGGCTTGCTTGAACAGGTCGGTGCGGTAATAGGTCACGGTGCTTTCGCCGTAGAACGGCAAGGCGTAGAGCGTGCCATTCACCGACAGGCCCTGGCGCACCGAGGGGAAGATGTCCTCGACATCGTAGTCGGCCGGCAGGTCGGTCAGTGGCTCCAGCCAGTGTTTGGCGCCCCATAGCGGGGTTTCATAGGTGCCGATGGTCAGCACGTCGAACTGCCCGCCCTGGGTGGCGATATCGGTGGTGAGGCGCTGGCGCAGCACGTTTTCTTCGAGCACCACCCAATTCAGCTGGATGTCCGGATGTCGCGCCTGGAACACCTTGGACAGGCGCTGCATGCGGATCATGTCGCTGTTGTTGACCGTGGCGATGGTCAGGGTGTCGGCGGCCTGGCTGGGCAGGCTCATGGCCAGGCCGGAGAGCAGCAACAGCGTTTGGGCAAGCGTGGCTTTGCGGGTTGATAGCATGGCGGTGTCCACCGGTTGTTTTTGTTATTGAGCGCCGATTACAGCAGCTTGGGCCGGTTTCTCACAAACCCGTGGAGGATGCCCGACCGATACTTTTTTAACCGGTGTCCCAGGCGCAAAAAAGTATCAGTGTGGGGCGACGCCGGGGGTAGCGCCAGGCCTGCCGAGGCGGGTATTTTGGCGGGTATCCAACGCACAAGAGGCAGCCGCATGCCCATCCGCGCCCCACTGTTCGAGCACCGTCCCGCCGAACTGGAAGTGATCCTGCCCGAACCGGAGCACTGCTTTCGCTGGTTCGAACACGACTACCCGATGGAGCTGGCGCGCTGGAACCATCACCCTGAGTTCGAAATCCACCTGATTCGCCACGGCAGCGGCAAGTTGATGGCGGGCGACTATATCGGTGCATTCAGTGCCGGGCATGTCGCCTTGATCGGCCCGGACCTGCCCCACGACTGGATTGGCGACCTGGCACCCGGCGAGTGCCTCAGCGGTCGCGACGTGGTGCTGCAATTCGACGGCGCCGCCCTCCTCGCCTTGCGCAAGGCCCTGCCGGAACTCGGCGATCTGCAGCCGCTGTTCGAACACGCGCGACGCGGCCTTGAGTTCACCGGCGAAACAGCGGTGCACGCGGCGCGATTGATGGAAGGCATCGGCAGCGCCCAGGGCCTGCAACGGCTGATCCTGTTCCTGCAACTGCTCAACACCCTCAAGAACGCCCCGCCCCGCCAGTTCAAGGTGCTGGCCAGCCCGCGCTACGCGCCGACCCTGGACCCGCGCAGCGCCGAACGCATCAACAAGGCCTTCGCCTACCTGATGCGTGAACTCGGCGGCGAGGTGCGCGTGTCAGACATCGCCCGGCAACTGGACATGAGCGAACCGGGTTTCTCGCGTTTCTTCAAACGCACGACCGGCCATGGCTTTATCGAGCTGATGCGCAAATTCCGCGTGCAGCGCGCCTGCCGGTTATTGCTGCAAAGCGATATGTCGGTGGCGGATATTTGCTTCGAAGTCGGCTACGCGAACCTGTCCAATTTCAACCGGCACTTTCGCATCGAGATGAACCAGACACCGAGTGAGTATCGGCGCGAGACCGGCAATCATCTGGAAAAAATGACACCCAGTCATTTCTGACCATAAAGACGACTAATCAGGCTTTTTTGCAGGCCTTTCAGACGATTGAGCAAAGTTGGTACAGCCTATGCAAACGTTTGCGGAACGAACTTGGCCACCAGGTTCACTCCACCCGAGCAATCGGGTTCAAACCGCGTACGAATAGGGATTTTCAATGCACCCCACCTCAACGCCTCGCGCTTGCTTTGGTGTTTCCTTGCTACTGGCCTCCGTTACGGGAGTACTCAGTACACCCATTTTGGCGCAGGACAAACCCGCGGATGACTCAGCACAGGGCGAAACCCTCAGCCCCGAGGCCAACCCGCCGGCAAAAAAAGGCGCCTACCTGTCGGAGTGGTTCAACCAGGACCTGACGCTGATCGGCAGCAAGGACATCAGCTTCGGCCCAAAACCGCAGGATGACGTCTACCTGGAGTACGAGTATTTCGGCCGCAAGGGGCCGTTCGAGCTGTACGGCTACATCGATGTGCCGAAGATCCTCGGCATCGGCAACAGCAATGACAAAGGTGCGTGGGACCATGGCTCGCCCGTGTTCATGGAGCATGAGCCGCGAATCTCCATCGACTACCTCGCCGGCCGCAGCCTGGCGATCGGACCGTTCAAGGAATGGTATGTGGCGTTCGACTGGATCTACGACCACGGCAGCAATAAAGCCAACCGCGCCAACACCCTGTACAGCGGCCTTGGCACCGATATCGACACCCACTCGCGGGTCAACCTGTCGGCGAACTTCTACGGGCGTTACCAGTGGGAAAACTACGGCGCCAGCAATGAATATTCCTGGGACGGCTACCGCGCACAGATGAAATACATCGTGCCCATCGGCAAATTCGACAATGGCGCCTCGCTGACCTACATCGGCTTCACCAACTATGATTTCGGCTCGGACCTGCACAAGGACAACCCGGCGCGCACCGCCAATTCCCTGGTGGCCACCAACGTGTTGCTGTACTCGTTCACCCACCTGCGCTTTACCCTGGTCGGCCGTTACTTTCATAACGGCGGCAACTGGGAGGATGGCAGCGAGTTGAATTTCGGTGAAGGCAACTTCCGCGCCCGCTCCGACGGCTGGGGTTACTACGCCGGCGTGGGCTACCAATTCTGATCAAGGAGCTGCAGATGAATACCTTTACCCGCCTCTCGCTGGCCATGGGCCTTGCCCTGCTGCCCCACCTGGTGCTGGCAGACAACGCCGCGCCGATCAAACCCAAGGTCATGCTGATCACCATGTTCGCCCCCGAGGCGCAAACCTGGATCGACCGCCTGGAACTCAAGCAGCAAGTGCGCGTGCCGGGCCTGCCCGCCGAATACCCGGTGATTCGCTGCAACACCCAGGACGTGTGCCTGCTGGTCACTGGCATGGGCCAGACCAACGCCGCCGCATCGACCCTGGCCCTGGCCTTGTCGCCCAAGTTCGACCTGCGCCAGAGTTATTTCCTGATCGCCGGGATTGCCGGTATCAGCCCCAAGCACGGCACCATCGGTACCGCCGCCTGGGCGCATTACCTGGTGGAATTCGGTACCCAATGGGAGTTGGATTCACGGGATGCACCCAAGGAGTGGCCGACCGGTTATATCGGCATCAACACCAAGGGGCCCAATGAAAAACCGCCGCTGGACTACAAGACTGAAGTGTTCGAGCTCAACCCCAAGCTGCAAGCCAAGGCATTTGCCTTGTCGCACAAGGTGCAGCTGACGGAAAGCAAGGAATCCGCCGCCTGGCGCAAACACTACCCCGCCGCCCCGGCCAATCAGCCGCCGCAAGTCACCCGCTGCGACACCCTGGCCGGCAACACCTGGTTCTCCGGTACCCGCCTGAGCGAGCGCGCCGAGGTGTGGACCAAACTGCTCACGGACAACAAGGGCGAATACTGCACCACCCAGCAGGAAGACAACTCCACTTACGAAGCGCTGCTGCGCGCCAGCCGTGAAGGCTTGGTGGATATCCAGCGCCTGGCCGTGGTGCGTGCAGGCTCCGACTTCGACCGCCCGTATCCGGGCTACAGCGAAGTGGACAATCTGCTCAAGTACGCCGATCAAGGCGGTTTCGTACCGGCATTGGAGAACCTGTACCGCACGGGCAATCCGCTGGTACAGGCGATCCTGAACAACTGGTCAGCCTGGGAAAAAGGCGTTCCAGAAGCCTGATGCAGAGCAAAATGTGGGAGGGGGCTTGCCCCCGATTGCGGTGTTTCAGCCACAGATTCAGTGACTGACACTCCGCTATCGGAGGCAAACCCCCTCCCACATTGGACGGTTCAGTTCGCGTTGGCAGCCGCTTTGGCGCATTCGCAGCCCGTCGCCGCAGCGCAGGGTTCACCGTGCGCATGATGCTCGGCGCAGCCCTGGCAGCAATAGCCCTTCCCGTCCTTCATGACCGCGTCGATGCCCAGTACGCATTTGCAGTGTGGGCAAGCACAGGTTTGATCCGGCATGGTCAGACTCCTTCTTCATGGTCGTCGCGGTGCAGCGAACGCCACACCTGAAACAGTGACCCAAGGCGCGACGCCAAGGTTCAGCGCCGTCAGTCGGCCTGGCGCGTATTGCTGCGATACATGAACACCAGCGCCAGAGCCAGGCACAGCATCGCGACGATCCGGCTGCCGGACAGTTCGATCGCCGGGTTGCCCAGCCAGCCGAAATTGTCGATCAGCATGCCCATGCCCAATTGCCCCACGATCACTGCCACCGTGGCAACCGCCGTACCGACCACCGGCACCGCGCCGACCATTACCATCATGTAAACCACACCGAACAAGGCGCCGGTCAGCTGCCACTTCGGCACGTCCAACAAACTGACAGCCTGGGCGGGCTCGAAGAAAAATATCAACAGCGAGGTGGTTAGCGCACCGACCGCAAAGGTCAGCAGGCTGCTGCGCAATACCCCAACGGTCTGCCCCAGGCGACCGTTGATGGCCGCCTGCACGCTCAATACCGCACCTGCGGCGACCACCACTACCAACAACACAAACAGATTCATCACCTTACCCTCGTGCAATCAGAACAAGTGCCGCCACAATCAACGCCAGGGCTATCCAGCGCTCCACATTGACCCGCTTGCGCGCCGTGCCGAACCAGCCGAAATGGTCGATCAGTACACTCTTGCCCACCTGCCCGGACAGGATCGCAATCATCGTCATTGCCACACCGATATGGGGCGTGGCCAGGGTCAGCACCACCACGTACATCGGCCCCAGGAAACCGCCGATCAACTGCCAGCGCGGCAGTTGCGTGAAGGCCGGGCCCTTTTGTGGGCCGCTGAACAGCAACAGCAAGAACAGGATCGCCGAGCCGACGCCAAAGATGCTCAACGTCGCCCATAAATGCCCGACCTGCACACCCAATGGCCCCAGCAAACCGGCCTCGACCGACAGCCCCATGCCCGCGAGGATAACCAACGGCAATAACAGCAGCCGGAGAACGTTTCGCTTTGGCCGGGACTGCGCCGTACCCTCGATAGAATGTGCCTGCATACATCACCTGTGCTTGAAGAAGAAAACAGGCGTGCATTATCCAGTGGCTTGGCTGTGCGATAAATGGCAGCATGCAGACAACACCTTTGCGCAGAACGCACAGCCTGGAGTCATGATGCAGGGTTTGAATGAACTGAGTTTCAAGGCGCTGCACCTGTTCGTCGCCGTGCTGGACCACGGCAGTTTTTCTGAAGTGGCACGCCGCGAAGGCCTTGCGCCCTCGTCCATTTCCCGGCAGATCCAACTGATGGAACACGCCCTCGGCCAGCAGTTGCTGTACCGCCACACCCGTGCCGTGAGCCCGACCGAAGCCGGACGCCTGCTCGGGCGACACGCACGGCTGATGCTGGAGCAGTTGGAAACCGCGAGCCAGGCCCTGCAGGAACAAGACAGCGAACCCAGCGGACTGGTGCGCATCAATGCGCCCATGGTGTTCGGCCAGCGTCACCTTGCGCCATGGCTGGGGGAGCTGTGCCGCCGCTATCCGAAGCTGCAACTGGACATCCAGCAGACCGATACCTTCGTCGACCCGCTGCAGGACGGTACTGACCTGCTGTTTCGTATTGGCGTGCTCAATGATTCCAGCATGCAGGCGCGGATCTTCGCGCCGCAACGCTTTCGCCTTGCCGCCAGCCCCGCCTACCTGGCGCAGCACGGCACGCCGCGCCATCCCGATGAACTGATCAACCACCAGTGCCTGGCCTACAAGGGCATAAAAGGCCAGGAGCGCTGGTTCTTCCGCCGCGACCACGGCGACTGAAGCGCCTACAGCGTCAAGGGCCCGATCACCGGCAACCACGCTGACACCCTGACCCACGCCGCCGAGCAGGGTCTGGGGCTGGTGGTGTTTCCCTCCTGGCTGATCGGTGAAGGCCTGCGCGCCGGCACCTTGCAAGCGGTGCTGACCGAATACGAAGTGGCGACCACCCTGGAGCCCCAGCAGATCGCGGCGTTGTGGCCGGGTAGCCGCAGGCTGTCGCTGAAGGTGCGCACGGTGATCGATTATTTTGTGGAATGTTTTGGGACGGTGCCGTATTGGGATCGGTGAGTCAGAACAGCCACTGCCCGATCAACCACGCATTCGCCCCACTGATCACCGCAAACAAAAACCACGCCAGCAACCGCGTCGGCAGCCGGTTGACAAACGGGCCCATCAGTTGTTTGTCGCCGGTCATGCGGATCAGCGGGTATAACGCGAAGGGCAACTGCAGGCTCAGCACCACCTGGCTGAGAATCAGCAGCTTGCCGATGGCGTCGTCGCCCATCAGCCACACGCCGAGGAACGCCGGGATCAGCGCCAGCCCACGGGTGATCAGGCGGCGCTGCCAGCAGGGGATGCGCAGGTTCAAGTAACCTTCCATGATCACCTGCCCGGCAATCGTACCGGTGAAGGTCGAACTCTGGCCCGATGCCAGCAAGGCGATGCCGAACAGGATGCTGGCGAACGCACCGCCCACCAGCGGGTCGAGCAGATGATAGGCGTCCTGAATCTCCACCACGTCGGTATGGCCGGTCTTGTAGAACGCTGCGGCGGCCAGCACCAGGATCGCCGCGTTGACCAACAGGGCCAAGGCCAGGGAGCCAATGGTGTCGATACGTGCAAGCTTGACTGCATCCTGTTTGCTGGCCAGGTCCTTGCCGATCAGGCGCGTCTGCACAATCGAGGAGTGCAAGTAGAGGTTATGCGGCATAACCGTCGCACCGAGGATGCCGATGGCCAAGTACAGCGGCGCGGCATCGCTGATGGCCGACAGCGAGGGCGTGAAGCCACTGAGCACGTCCGGCCAGTAGGGTTTGATCAGCACCAGTTCGATGAAGAAACACACACCGATGGTCGCGACCAACGCCAGCATGATCGCTTCCAGCCGGCGGAAACCGCGGTTCTGCAGGGCCAGGATCAACAGCGTGTCGAAGGCGGTGATGACGATCCCGGTGGTCAGCGATACACCCAGCAGCAGGTGAAATGCCAGGGCGCAGCCGAGCACTTCGGCGAGGTCGGTGGCGATGATGGAAATTTCCGCCAACACCCATTGAGTGCGCGCGGAGCGCTTGCTGTAGCGCTCGCGGCACAGTTGCGCCAGGTCTTTACCGGTGGCGATACCCAGCCGCGAGCACAGGCACTGCACCGCCATCCCCGCCAGGCTGGCCAGCAGCACCACGAATAACAGGCTATAGCCGTAGCGCGACCCGGCTTCGATGGCGGTCGCCCAGTTGCCGGGGTCCATGTAGCCGATGGAAATCAGCAGGCCGGGGCCGGCGAACATCAGCGCACGTTTGAAAAACGACGCCTTGGGATCAACGACAACGGAGCCGGCCACTTCCGGCGGGCAGAAAGGGGCGGTAGCAATTTTCGGCAGGCTGAATTTCACGCGGGATCCCAGGCAAACACACAAGTCAGGGCGCCAGCTTAGCAGTCCGACGCAACGGTGCGCATCACCGTCTCCCGGGGCAGGTCAAATGCCTCAACCACTTGCACCACCAGGTCCAGTTCCTGGTTCAGCGCCTCACGTTCCAGGCGCTGGCGAATCACGCCAACCACCAACACCGCCAACGTAGTGATCGAATACGCCGGGCCGGAAAACGCCCGTACGCCGCTGACCAGCAACATCGCGGCCGCCAACGCCTGGCCCACCACTGGAATCGCCGTGGCGGCACCGCGGCGCAGCATAAACCCGGTGAGCCCCGCCAATGCCGTGCCGCTCAAGGCGGTAGTGGCCGTACGGCCCATGTCGAGACGCTTGAACACACCCTGCTCTTTTTGCATCGCGGCCTTGAGTTCGGCGTCGAACGCCTGTCGGTCGGCACCGCTGAGGTTGTCCTGGTACTGCTTGAGGAGTTTTTCCGCGACCTGCGCTTCGATATCCGCCAGGGCCACGCTGGCCAGTGGCTCGTCGAACTTGATGCCCAAGCGTTGCGCCACCGCTTCGGCGATCTGACGATAGGCCACGCCATGACCACGGGCCAGGTTCATGAAACTGTCGCCGCCCATGCGCTGCAACTCGATGGCGAGCTTGCGCGGTTCGCGTACGCTGGCATCAATCGAGGCACTGCGCTTTTGCGCCATCAGCTCGGCGAGAAACTTCAGCTCATCCGGCCGCGCCTGCATCAGCATCGGAAACAGATCGACATCTTCTTCGGCAAAACGCGCTTCACTGCTGCGCAGGTCGGCGCGGATCAGGCCACGGCGCTCCTGCAGCAGGTCGGTGTACTGCACCACCGTGCGCAACTGCGGCCAGTAGGCGGCATGGTCGAAGCTGGCTAGATGCACGTTGGTGACCTTGGCCTTGAGTGCCGGCGTTACCGCAATCGCATAGCGGCCGATGCAACGCTCGGTATCCGGCTTCATCGCCAGTGCCCAGTCCTTGCTTGAGTAGCAATTGATCAGCCGCCCCTTGAGCGGTGCCGACACCGCTTCCCAAGGGCTCGACGTACAGATCGCCCCGCCCATCAGCAGCACATTATTCAATGGCAGTTCATGGGCGGTTTCAGGGTTGGCGAGCACACTCTTGACCAGGATCCGGGCGCCGAGGGAGTGGCCGATCAGGTTGATCTGCCGCACCTGGAGCGATTCGGCGTGCAGGTAGCTCGCCAGCTCGGGCAGCAAGGTCCTGGCCACTTCATCGACCCGCGCCTCGACACTTTTGTAATGGTCGAGAAAGTAGGCGATCGCCTTGCCCACACCCACCGTCGCCGCGCCCAGGCCACCGCCGCCGAGCATCGAGGCGATCACCTCCTTGAACGGGGCAAACAGGTTTTCCAGAAAGTGCCCCGCCGGCCAGAACAACATCAGGTTGGTCGAGCCTTCAATGCCGGCCAGTTGTTCCTTGAAGCCGGCCAACTGCTGCTGGCTGAAAAACGCCGAATAACCGTGCACATAGAGATTTAGCACGTCCCCCTGAGGCTCGCCACACAGGACGAACGTAGGCTTGCGGGTGCGGTGCATTTCATCCCACTGCTGTTGCATGGGCCGGTGACTCCTGGTGACAAGGGGCGGCCATGGTAACAAAGAGCCAATCAAGCCGAGATGAAAACCACAAGCATCGCGACGCCGGACTGGTTCAGCGCGCGAAGTTGTCGATTTTTACCTGGCCATCGGGAAACGTCGCGATAATTTCCAGCTCTCCCCCCATCGCACGTATGTAGTCGCGCAATGTGCTGATGTACATATCGGTGCGACGCTCCATTTTCGAGACCGCCGCCTGATTGATATTCAACGCCTTGGCCAGGCTTTCCTGGCTCAGTTGCTGCGCCTTGCGCAGCTCATGCAGGGGCATCTCTTTCAGATGCTGTTGAAAAAGCTGCTCGGCATCGGCACGCGACTCGGGGGTCATGCGCGCCTTGAGATCAGCGAATTTTTTAGCCATGGGTACGGCCCTCTTTGCGCAATGTTTTCAAATGGATGTCATACAGCTTTTCCGCCACCGGTACGTGCACGTCGTACCAACGATGCTGTGCGGTTTTATCGCCACCTATCAGCAGGACTGCGCAGCGCCGGGGATCAAAGGCATACAGCACCCGATATGGACGACCTGCATGCTGTATACGCAGTTCGCGCAGATTACCGTGGCGAGAGCCTCTGATATCGCTGCTGTGGGGAAAACCAAGCCCCGGGCCGAGCAGGCCCAGCAGATCCACGCTGGCAGCAACCGAAGCTTGCTCATTCTCACCCAAGTTGCCCCACCACTCGCCGAATTCATCCGTGTATTCAATGTCCCATACCATGCAAATATGCCACCCAAGGAATATAAACTCAAGAGCATGAATTTAGGTACAGAGGTGACGAGTCTGCCAGCCGAGCATCGGGAGAAAGTGTTTGTAGATTCTTCAGCTTCCACGAAAAGCAAACATCCGCAGCCGCCGAAATCCGCCAGATAACAGCCACATTCATTGACCTGTGCATCAAAAATACAAGTTTCAAAATGTGAAAACACGCTCTAATAGGGCCCTTTCCCTCGCCCTTGAAAGCGTCAGCATCTGATTCAAGCAAACAATGGAGTTCGCAATGCCCCATGAAGGCAACCTGTTACAAGCAGCCGTGGTGTTCCTGTTCGCCGCCGTGCTGGCCGTGCCGTTGGCCAAGCGTCTGCAACTGGGCGCGGTGCTGGGCTATCTGTTCGCCGGGGTGATCATCGGCCCCTCGGTGCTGGGCCTGATCGGCAATCCGCAAAGCGTGGCGCAGTTCTCTGAGCTGGGCGTGGTGCTGTTGCTGTTTATCATCGGCCTGGAGCTTTCGCCCAAACGGTTATGGGTGATGCGCAAGGCGGTATTCGGTGTCGGCCTGGCCCAGGTGCTGCTGACCGGGCTGGTGATGGGCGTGATAGCGCTGTGGCTGTTTGGCCAGTCCTGGAACAGCGCGATTGTGCTGGGCCTGGGCCTGGCGCTGTCCTCCACCGCGTTTGGTCTGCAAAGCCTGGCCGAGCGCAAGGAACTCAACCAACCCCATGGGCGCCTGGCCTTCGCGATCCTGTTGTTCCAGGACATTGCAGCGATCCCGTTGATTGCCATGGTGCCGCTGCTGGCCGGCAGCGATCATCCGACCACCGAAGCCCAGGGCGTGCAGCACGTTTTGCAGATTCTCGGCAGTATTGCCGTGGTGATCATCGGCGGGCGCTACCTGCTGCGACCGGTGTTTCGTATCGTCGCCAAGACCGGCCTGCGTGAAGTCTCCACCGCCACCGCGCTGCTGGTGGTGATCGGCACCGCCTGGCTGATGGAGCTGGTGGGCGTGTCCATGGCCCTCGGCGCGTTCCTCGCCGGGCTGCTGCTGGCGGACTCGGAATACCGCCACGAACTGGAATCCCAGATCGAACCGTTCAAGGGCCTGCTGCTGGGGCTGTTTTTTATCAGCGTGGGCATGGGCGCCAACCTCAGCCTGCTGCTCAGCACACCGCTGGTGGTGATCGGCCTGACCTTGCTGTTGATCGGTTTGAAACTGCCGCTGCTGTACGCCGTGGGGCGCATGGTGGGCGAACTCAATCGCGAAAGCGCTCTGCGCCTGGGCGTGGTTTTGGCGGCGGGAGGTGAGTTCGCCTTCGTGGTGTTCAAGATCGGCCGCGACCAGGGCCTGTTCGAACCGCACCTTTATGATGTGCTGGTGTTGACCATCACCCTGTCCATGGCCGTGACCCCGCTGCTGCTGTTGGTGTGCCCGAAGCTGTTCAAGTCCAAGGCCAAGCCGGTGGACGTGCCCGAGGAGTACCGCGCTATCGAAGGCGACGCGCCGCGCGTGGTGATTGCCGGCATGGGGCGAATGGGCCAGATCGTCGCGCGAATCCTGCGCGCACAAAACATCTCGTTCATCGCCCTCGACACCTCGGTGGAAACCATCGAACTGACCCGCAGTTTTGGCGGTATGCCGGTGTTCTACGGTGACCCGCAACGCCCGGAAATCCTCCACGCGGCCAAGGTCGACCAGGCGGAATTCTTTGTGATCGCCATGGATGATCCGCAGATCAACATCAAGACCGCCGAACTGGTGCGCAACCTCTACCCGCACATGAAGATCATCGCCCGCGCGCGTAACCGCCAGCATGTCCACCGCCTGGTGGACCTGGACGCCTCACCGGTGCGTGAAACCTTTTACTCCAGCCTGGAGATGAGCCGCCGTACCCTGGTCGGCCTCGGCCTGAGCCAGGCACAGGCCGATGCGCGCATCGACCGCTTCAGGGCCCACGACCAGCAAGTCCTCGCCGCCCAGCATGCGGTGTACGACGATGCGGCCAAAGTCATGCAGACCGCTCAGGAAGCCCGTGCAGAACTGGCGCGCTTGTTTGAGATGGACCGGCTTCAGGAAGAGTCCGACAAGGTATGAGGCTGCAGATGAACGATATTGCGAATTTTCTGACAGAATACGCCGCAATTTCGTTCATCTCTGGAGCGCTTCATGGCCACCTTCACCAAGACTGCACTGCTGCTGGCCCTCGCGCTTACCGCCAGCAGCGTGTTCGCCGCCGCCAAACCGGCCACGCAAACCCTCTCCACCCTGGGCGGCAAGTTCACCTTCAGCCTGCCCAAGGCCTACACCGCCGACGCCCTGCCCTCCGGCAAGGCTGAAGACGGCACCGCCGATACCCAAGGCACCCTGTACGCCAACGCAACCACGAAAAGTGTGGTGATCGTCGCCGAAACCGTACGTAACGATGGGGTTTCAATCCAGGACAACGACGCCAAATTTCTCGATGGCGCCGTGAGCGATTTCGTCAAGAACCAGAGCGCCGCCCTGCCCGACTTCAAGAAACTCGGCGAGAAAAAACTGACCTTCAAGGGCCTTGGCCTGCGCCAGGTCGACAGCACCGCCAGCCAGGGCGGCGGCAAGACCCTGAACTCCACGTTCCTGGCTGGCTCGGGCAATCACCTGCTGGTGATCCAAGCGATTTCGCGGGCGGATGATGTGAAGGGGCATGCGGCGCTGGTGAAGCAGATTACCGGTGGCAAGTAAGCCAATCTCCCAAGCGACATAAAACCAATGTGGGAGGGGGCTTGCTCCCGATAGCGGTGAATCAGTCGATACATCTGTGACTGAAATACCGCCATCGGGAGCAAGCCCCCTCCCACATTTTTTACGGTGTTTACCGCAGGCTCTTCTCCAGCCAAGCCTTCAGGTCCTGGATTTCCGCCTCGCTGATCGTATGGTTCATCCCCGGATACCCGTGAAACTGCGGCTTCAAGCCAATCCCTTCCAGCACCTCGTTGGCCCGCGTTCCCGAGGCATAAGGCAGCGCCTGGTCCAAGGTGCCATGGCCGATAAAGATCGCCAGCTTGTCCAACGCTTCATTCGGTTTGAGCTCGGCCTTGAGCACCGGCAACACGCTGCCGCTCAGCGCCGCAATCCCTCGCACCAGCTCGGGCCTGCGCAAACCCACCTCATAGGACATGATCGCCCCCTGGCTGAACCCTACCAGGAACACCCGGTCAGGCTCGGTGTGGTACTTGGCGGTGGCTTTGCCGATAAAGTCTTCGAGCAGCCTGGCGCTGCTTTGCAGGTCGGCCGTCACCCCATCGTAATCACCGTCGCCGGGGGTTTTGGTAAACCAGCGATAGCCATGCGGCTCCACCGGCATCGGCGCGCGCACCGACAGGTAGGTCCAGGTGGACGGCAGCGCATCCTTGATGCCGAACAGGTCTTCCTCATTGCTGCCAAAGCCATGCAGGAAAATCACCAGCGGTTGGTTGCGTGCATCGCCCTGGGTCTGTTCCAGGTACGACAACGGCAAGTCGGTATGCAGGTCGGAATCCGCATGGGCGGCACTGGCGAGCAAGGTCAGCGCGAGAGCGAGCAGTTTGAACATGGGATCTATCCCTCAGGGTTTGCGCAACAAATAGGTGTCCATGATCCAGCCATTGGCGAGCCGCGCGGCCTTGCGCACTCGTTGGATTTCTTGCGCGACCTCACCGACTTTGCCGCTGATCAGGATTTCATCCGGCGTGCCCAGGTAGGCGCCCCAATAGATATCCAGCTCCTGATCCGCCACGCTGCGGTAGGAGTCTTCGGCATCGAGCATCACCACCAGGGTGTCGGCATCACTCGCCTGCCCCGCCGCCAGGCGGCGCCCGGTGGTGATTTCAATGGACTTGCCGATACGGTTCAACGCCACCTTATGCTGGGCCGCCAGGGCCTGCACGCTGGTAATACCGGGGATCACCTCGAACTCGAATGCACAGCGCCCCTCGGCAAGGATCGCCTGCAAAATGCGGATAGTACTGTCGTACAACGCCGGGTCACCCCAGGCCAGGAACGCCCCCACTTCGCCGTCGGCCATGTCCTCGTTGATCATGCGCTCGAAGGTCTGCTGCTTGTCGCGGTTGAGGTCGCGCACGGCGGTGGTGTAGTCGATATCACCGCGCACGCGCTCGGGGCAGTCGGCCTCGACGAAGCGGTAGCCGGGCCTGGTGATGTAGGTTTCGCAGATTTCACGGCGCAGGTCGATCAGCTTGTCCTTGCTCTGGCCCTTGTCCATCAGGAAAAACACGTCGGTGCGGTTCAGCGCTTTCACGGCCTGCATCGTGATGTAGTCAGGGTTGCCGGCGCCAATGCCGATGATCAGGATGCGTTTCATGGGTTGCTCTCATTGCGGGGCATGGATTTTGCCATGATCGTGGGCTCAGGCATAAGTTTCCAGGCGCAGGCGCCAGACCGCGTTGAAGCGCAGTTCGGTGCGCGACAGTGGTTCTACGTCGATCCGGTAGAACATTGAGGCCGGGTACTGCATGACGTACAACAGCGCGGCACGGATCACAAAGGGGTGGGTCACCGCCAGCACATGCCCTGGCTGGTTTTCCAGGGCCTTCATCCACTGCCCGACCCGCGTGCACAGTTGCGCCACCGATTCGCCGCCATGGGGCGCATGGGCGCTGTCGGTGAGCCAGGCATTCAGCTCAGCGCTGTCGAGCGCGCGCAGGGCCTGGCCTTTCCAGTGCCCAAGATCGACGTCGCGCAGAGCCGGTTCGATGCCCGGCCGTTCGCCGAACAAACCCGCCGTCTGCCGGGTTCGCGCCTCCGGCCCGCAGAGCAGGCGCGCCGTCTCGGGGTAACGGCCTGCCAACGACAGCGCCGCGCCCTGCCAGTCCATGACCAGCGATTCGTCATTGGCAAAGCGCGCCTGTTTTTGCGACGGCGTGGCCGCATGGCAGATCAGGGTCAAACGGGTAGCCTGCACGCGATTCATTCCGAAGGGATGAGGCTGCCAAGCCTGGCGCAGTCAGCGCGCCGATGCAACGCCTCAGGCCAACGCAGCCCCCGCAGGCGCCGCCACCGGGCTGGCGCTGGCCACGAAGTCGTCCTTGCGCAGCAGCACCAAGGCGATCAACGACACCACTCCGGTCGCCACATAGAAGTACCAGGGCGAGGTAATGTCGCCGGTCACCTTGATCAGCCAGGTGGAGATCAGCGGCGCGCTGCCGCCAAACACCGCCACCGGCACGTTATACGCCACGGCGATGCCGGTGGAACGGATGCGTGTGGGCAGCAGTTCGCTCATCAGCGCATAGGTGGACGAAGCATAGAGGCCGAACAGAATCGCCACCGCCATCAACGGCGCAAAGAACGTTGTCGGCGTTGCCGTCGGGGCCATTTTGAACAGCCAGAACATCGCCAGGGTCGCCAGCGTGCCGACCACCATCAGGAACGGCTTGCGCCCGTATTTATCGGTGAATGCGCCACCGAACGGCATGACGAAGGCCGCCGAAAAACTGGCGACGAACACATAGAGCAAGGTGGTGCCGCTGTCGAACTTGAGGATCTTGGCCATGTAGGTCGAGGCGAAGGTCAGCACCAGGTAAAAGATCGAGCTGTGCAAGGTGATGATGAAGAACACCAGGGCGATGGCACGCTTCCACTGCCAGACCTCGCGCAGGGGCGCACGGGAAGTTTGCCCGGCACGTTGCAAGGCCAGGAACTCAGGGCTGTCTTCAAGCTTGAGGCGGATGTACATGGAGATGAAGCCCAGGGGCGCGGCGATCAGGAACGGCACGCGCCAGGCCCATTCCTGCATGACGTCGGCGCCCAGCACCCAGGTCATGCCGTTGGCCACAGCGCCGCCCAGCAGCAGGCCGAGCACCGCGGTGACCATCAGCCAGCAGGTGGCAAAGCCGCGTCGGCCAGGGCCGGCGTATTCGGAAATGAAGCTGGTCACCGTGCCGATCTCACCGCCCGCCGAGAAGCCTTGCACGCAGCGCACCAGGATCAACAGGATCGGGGCGACGATGCCGAGGGTGGCATAGGTCGGCAGCAGGCCCAGCATTACCGTGGAGCCGGTCATCATCACCAGCGCCATGATCAGGGTTTTACGCCGGCCGATCTTGTCCGCCAGCGGGCCGAAGAACAGCCCGCCCAACGGGCGGATGAAGAAGCTCAGGGCGAACGCGGCAAAACTGGCCAGCAGGCTGGTGGTGGGGTCGTCGGAAACGAAGAACGCCTGGCCGATATACACGGCAAGAAAGCCGTAGACGCCATAGTCGTACCACTCGATCAAGTGGCCGGAGGTGGCACCGAGAAACGCGCGGCGGCGTTTGCGGACGGTGTCTTGCGCGTGATTGCCCATCGGGGGGGACTCCTTGTCTGTTGGTCGATCCGTGCTAAAGCGCGGCGATAGTCGCTGCTTTCAACCACTGCCGCAAGTCGGTCTTGAGGACCTTGCCGTAGCTGTTCTTGGGCAAATCGCTGCGCCACACATATTTTTTCGGTTTTTTGAACGAGGCCATGCGCGCCACAAACCATGCCGTGAGCTCGCCTTCGTCGAGGGGCTGGCCGCTGCGCGTCACCACAAACGCCACCACCGACTCGCCCCATTGCGGGTCCGGCTCGCCCACCACGCACACTTCGAAGACCTCGGGATGCTGGGCCAGCACCTCCTCGACTTCGCGCGGGTACACATTGCTGCCGCCGCTGATGATCACGTCCTTGGAGCGATCCGTGAGGGTCAGGTAGCCGGCGGGGTCGAGAAAGCCGATATCACCGGTGAGCAGCCAACCCTCGACCAGGGTGTCGCTGGTGGCCTGCGGATTGCGCCAATAGCCTTGCATCACCGTGGCGCCGCGCACCGCGATCTCACCGCGCTCGCCGGTTGGCAACGGTCGGTGGCGGGCATCGAGAATGCGGATTTCCACGCAGGCTTGCGCGTAGCCTACGGACGCGGCCAGGGTCGCCCAGTCGGCGCGATGGCGATCGGCGATCAGCCCACGGGGCAACACGCTGATGGTCATCGGGCTCTCGCCCTGGCCGTAGATCTGCACCAGGCGGGGGCCGAACGTATCGACGGCGTCGCGCAAGTCGGCCAGGTACATCGGGCCGCCGCCGTAGACGATGGTCTTGATGCCTTCGCCGTGATAGCCCTGCTGCCGTGCCTGCTCGACCATGCGCTTGACCATGGTCGGCGCGGCAAACAGTGAGACGCTGCCCAGCTCTGCCGCCAGCCCGAACAACTCGGCGGCGTCAAAACCGTTGGACGCCGGCACCACATGCCGCGCGCCGCAGCGTACGTGAATAAAGTTGTAGAGTCCGGCGCCATGGGACATCGGCGCGGCGTACAGCGCGGCATCGGCGGCGCTGGCCGGGTCGACGTCGGTGGCGTAGCACAACGACATGGCGATCAGGTTGCCATGGGACAGCATCACACCCTTGGAACGCCCGGTGGTGCCGGAGGTGTAGAACAGCCAGGCAAGGTCGTTGTCCTGGCGCGGTACCGGTTGCTCCAGGGTTGGCCAGCCCTGGTTCGGTGGCAGCACGTGACCGTCGAGTTCCGTGCAGCGCGCAGGCAAATCCCGCGATGAAAACACCCGGCCGCCATCGGTAAAGATCACGCGTGCTTCGGCGTTATCCGCGATCCATGCCGCCTCGGTCGGGTGCAACTTGGCATTGATCGGTACCGCCACCGCGCCCATCCACCAGATGGCGTAGAGCAACTCCAGATAGTCGCAACTGTTTTTCATCAGCACCGCCACCGCGTCCCCTGGCTGCAAGCCGTGCTGGTCGACCAGATGCGCGGCGCGCTGGCGCACATGGGCGGCGAACGTGGCGTAGTCGGCCACTTGCCGGGCGCCGTCGAACATGGCCGGGCGTTGCGGGTCGCGACGCTGGGTGTCGTGCAGCCAATTGGCAATGTTCATGGTTCAGTACCGACGCGCGTGCAGGACCGAAGCGTAGTTGGCCACCGCCATGCCGCCCATGTTGAACACCAGGCCGAACTCCGCGTTGGGCACCGCCAGGCCAATCGGCTCGCCGGTCAATTGCCGGAATGCCAGGGCATGCATCGAAACGCCGGTCGCGCCGACGGGATGGCCCTTGGCCTTGAGCCCACCGGAAAGGTTCACCGGCAAGCGCCCGCCCGCACGCACCACGCCGCTGTCGAGCACACGGTGCCCCTCGCCCTTAGGCGCCAGGCCCATGGCTTCGTAGATCAGCAGTTCGGCAATGGTGAAGCAATCATGCACCTCGGCGAAGCTCAGGTCGGCCAGGGTCACATTCGCCCCGCGCAGCGCCGAATGAATCGCCCGCTGCGGGCCTTCAAACGCCAGGATGTCGCGCTGGGCGATGGGCAATGTGTCGTTGACCTGGGTCATCGCGCGAATCTGCACATCGCGGCGAAACGCCCGCGCACGCTTGGGTGACGCCAGCACAATCGCCGCAGCGCCATCACTGATCAGCGAGCAATCGGTGAGGCGCAGCGACTCGGCCACGAACGGGTTGCTCTGGGACACGTTATTGCAGTGCTCGAAATTCATCTCGCGGTGCATCTGCGCCAACGGGTTGGCCATGGCATTGGAGTGGTTCTTGGTGGCAATCGCCGCCATCGAGCCCAGCGGGCAATGGTAGCGCTCGGCGTACTGGCGAGCGGCGCGGCCGAACAACTGCGGGAAACTCAGGCCGGCTTCGGCCGCATCATTCTGGTAACCGGCGCCGGCCAGCGCCTGGGTAACGGCGGCCGTGGAGGTATGGGTCATTTTCTCGGCACCCACCACCAGCACCAATTCGGCGCTGCCGGAGAGAATCGCATTGACGCCGGCCTGGATCGCCGCCGAACCGGATGCACAGGCGTTCTCGCAGCGGGTGGCCGGCTTGAAGCGCAGCCCGGGGTCGGCCTGCAGCAGCAACGACGCGGCAAACCCATCCGGCACCAGCCCGGCATTGAAATGGCCGAGGAACAGCGCGTCGATCTGCGCCGCATCAAGGGCGGCATCGCTCAAGGCCTCACGCGTGACCTGAACAATCAGATCTTCCAGCGTGGTGCCTTCCAAGCGACCAAAACGCGAATGACCAGCGGCAACGATAGACACGCAATCAGCAGGCATAATTAATTTCTTCTGTTCTTGAACCGGACTTTCCCTACAATGACCCACCTCTGGTCGCGGGCCAATTCGTGTAACTACTTACATGGATAAGTAGTCCGCCAGTCAGTTGAACAACGAGGCAGGATGCCCATGACCGTGATTACCCCGCCATTCCAGAACCTTGAACGCCTGGCGTTCAAGCTGTCCCCCGCGCCGCAGCTGGTCACCAGCAACCGCGTGATCATCGACTGCAACGACGCGTTCCTGAACCTGTTCGGCTACACCCACGCGACGTTGGTCAATCAATTGACCCTGCTGATTTACCCGTCCCAGGCCGACTACCACGCCATCGGCAAGCGCAGCCATGAGTGGTTGCTCGACAGCGACAGCGGTTTTTATTCCGACGAGCGCTTCATGCAGCATCGCAATGGCGAGGTGTTCTGGGCCAGGTCCCATGGCTACACGCTCACGCCCAGGGATCCGTTCAAGTTGATGATCTGGCACTTCGAACGGTTGGACCGCACCCATCAGGGCACAGGAGACCTTACGCCGCGGGAGCGGGAGATTGCCATGCACATTGTCAATGGGCTCAAGTCCAAGGAAATCGCGCTGAGATTGGGGATTTCGCATCGGACGGTGGAGGTGCATCGGGCGCGGTTGATGAGGAAGTTGCAGGCCAAGACGGTGGTGGAGTTGGTGTCCAAGATCATCATGGTGGCTTGAGGTTGGCCGGGATTTTTTTGGAATTGACCGAGTACATATCCGTTGCTGCGGTAACGGCTGCTATGGGTTCCGCCCTTACGGCGTCTCACTTTTGAAAAGCGCAAAAGTAAGCAAAACGCTCTTGCCCCACCACTCGGCACCTCGCTCACGCTCGGTGTGCCCGTAATCCGACAATGATTTGGGGGGGCCGCCGCCCCGCGCCATCCATGGCGCGGGGCGGCTAAACCGGCATCCCTGCCGGTTTACCCCCTAATCACTATCGGATTCCGGCCAGCGTGGTTTAACGGGGCGCTTAAGATCAAAAGCAAAATCTAAAGCAAAGCGAGGCGGCCTTAGAGCCGACCTGGTCGGTGAAGCGCGCGCAATGGCTCAGCCAATCAATAACCTGTGGCGAGGGAGCTTGCTCCCGCTGGACTGCGTAGCAGTCCCAGTCTTAAAGAGCAGGGCCGCTTCGCGCCCCAGCGGGAGCAAGCTCCCTCGCCACAGTACGGCGCTGATTCTTGCCTATCTACGATGCGAAGCGAGTCGCTCTTGCTTTTGATCTTGATCCCGGTCGCCCCGTTAAACCACGCTGGCCGAACGCAGGCTTGAATCCGTGGGTAACCCGGCAGGACGCCGGGTTAGCCGCCCTGCGCCAAGGATGGCGCGTGGCGGCGGCCCACGGATTCAAGCCTGCGTTCGGGCACACCGAGCCTAAGCGAGGTGCCGAGAGGTGGGGCGAGGACCTTTTGGTTACTTTTGGGTCCTTCCAAAAGTGACACGCTGTAAGAGCGGAACCGCCAGCAGCCACGATCTAAATAACGGATATGTACCCGGTCACCCCCACCCCAGCACAGTCATCAGGCCACTCGACTCTCCTTCTTCAAACTCTCCATATCAATCACAAACCGATACTTCACATCCCCCTTGAGCATCCGCTCATACGCCTCATTGATTCCCTGGATATCAATCATCTCAATATCCGAAACAATCCCGTGCTTGGCACAAAAATCCAACATCTCCTGGGTTTCCTGAATCCCACCAATCAACGACCCCGCCAAACTGCGACGCTTGAAGATCAAATTAAACACCGCAGGCGACGGATGCGGACTGTCCGGCGCACCCACCAGCGTCATCGTGCCATCACGTTTGAGCAGGCTGATAAACGCATCAAGGTCATGGGGCGCAGCCACCGTATTGAGAATAAAGTCCAGGCTGTTGACCACCTTGGCCATCTCATCGGCATTCTTCGACACCACCACCTGATCAGCGCCCAAACGCAGCCCATCTTCACGCTTGTTCGGCGAAGTGGTGAACAACGTCACATGCGCCCCCATGGCGTGGGCAATCTTCACCGCCATATGCCCAAGCCCGCCAAGGCCGACCACTCCGACCTTCTTGCCTGGGCCGACCTTCCAGTGGTGCAGCGGCGAATAGGTGGTAATCCCGGCACACAGCAACGGCGCTACCGCCGCCAGGTTCGAATCATCGTGGGAAATGCGCAGCACGAACTGCTGCTTGACCACGATGTTGTCCGAATAGCCGCCGTAGGTGTTCTCGCCACCGAACAGCGGGCCGTTATAGGTGCCGGTGAAGCCGTTCTCGCAATACTGCTCCTCGCCCTCGGCACAGGATGCGCACTGCTGGCAGCTGTCGACCATGCAGCCGACGCCCGCCAGGTCACCCACCTTGAATGTCTTCACATTGGCGCCGACCGCCGTCACACGCCCGACGATTTCATGGCCGGGCACCGACGGGTACAGGGTGTTGTTCCACTCGTTGCGGGCGGTGTGCAGGTCGGAATGGCATACCCCGCAATAAAGAATCTCGATCTGTACGTCATCCGCGCCGGGGGCGCGGCGCTCGAAGGTAAAGGGCTTGAGCGAATCCTTGGAGTCCCGAGCGGCATAGCTGTAAGTCTTGGCCATTTCGTTCACCTGTGTGATCTGACGGAAGAGTTCGGTGGACACGCCTGGCCGCTGAAACGTTCAACCGAGCACGTCCATACAATTCCCAATGGCGCCTGCCCCCTAACCTCACGGCTTTCGAACCCGTAGAAGCGCTGGAGAATGGGCATGCGTAACAAAGCAATCAAGGTATCCGTAGCATTGACGCTGTTGGCAAGCGCCATGATGAACAACGCTTTGGCAGCCACCCCAAGCGTCGCCGTGGCGCCGCAATACGACACCAGCCACGTGTATGTGGCGCCGGCCGATGTCGACCGTTTCGCCCAGAGTTTCCTGGCTACCTTCGGCGGCAAAAGCACGCCCCAGGTGGTGGTGAATGTGCTGCCGGTGCCGAGCAGCACCACTTCGCAATTGCTGCAGACCCCGGCGGGTACAGTCTCGTTGTTCGGTTTCACCACGCCCGTGCCGCATCCGTTCGGCCAGGAACGCAACGGCTATCTGGTCAAGGACATGGACATAGCCCTCAAGGCGGCGCGGGACAATGGCGCCGATGTGATCGTCAGCGATTTTCCCGACCCCATCGGCCGTGATGCCGTGGTGCAGTGGCCGGGCGGCGTCAACATGCAGCTCTACTGGCACACCAAGGCCCCGGACTACGCGGCGTTCGAGGCGGTTCCGGAGAACCGCGTGTATGTGTCCAATGACAGCGCCGAGCGCTTTATCAAGGCGTTCCTCGGCTTCTCCCACGGCAAAATAGTGAACGACGACAAGCACGCTCCCGCCGCTGATGTCGGCCAAGCGGGCGGCGAGTACCGTCGCGTCGAGATCGAGTCAGCCTTCGGGCGCATGGCGGTGCTGGTTACCAATGGCCATCTGCCCTACCCGTTCGGCCACGACACCACCGGCTATCAAGTCAGCGACCTGGCCGCCACCCTCGGCAAGGCCAGCGGGTCTGGCGCTAAGGTGCTGGTGCCCGAGTTCGACAGCAAAGGCCGGCGCAGTGCAATGGTCGAATTCCCCGGCGGTTATGTCGCGGAAATTCACCAACTCACCGCGAAAAAATGATCCGGCACACAGGCTGGAGCCTGGCCGTGCTGTGGCCGCTGCTCGTCGGCAGCGTCCACGCCGACGATTCACCGAGCCGACCGGCGATCAAGGCCAATCGCTGGCAGGAAGACTGGTCGGTGCTCAAGAATCCGGCGCTGCGCACGCAGCCGCTGGACACCCTCAAGTACATCCCGCTGTCGGGCGCCAACCCGTTCACCTACCTGTCTCTGGGTGCGACCTTGCGCGAGCGTTTCGAGATGAATGACGCCAGCGGTTTCGGCGTGAAAGACGTGGCCCGTGATCGCTACCTGATCCAGCGCTTCCAGGTTCATGCCGACCTGCATTTGAATGAACACTGGCGCGTGTTCACCCAGCTCGAGGACGTGCGCGCCTATGACAAAACCACCCTAGGCGGCGCCGATCAGAACCGCGTGGATTTGCGCCTGGCCTTCGCCGAATACGTGAACACCTTCAGCAGCGGCACGTTCAAGAGCCGTATCGGTCGCCAGGATTTTGCCTTCGACTTGCAGCGCTTCATTTCGTCACGGGACGGCCCGAATGTGCGGCAGTCGTTCGATGCGTTGTGGGCCGACTGGGAAACGCCGAACTGGCGCTTTATCGGGATCGCCAGCCAACCGGTGCAGTACCAGGATGGCCGGCATTTCGACGACAAGTCCAACAGTGACGCGCGTTTTCATATGCTGCGGGTCGAGCGCCTGGTGGGCGGCACGAATGAGCTGTCGGCCTACTACGGCGTGTATGAGCGCAGCGCGGCGCACTACCTGGACGCCGATGGCGACGAAACGCGCCAGCTGTTCGATGCGCGCCTGGGTGGCGCGGCCCAGGGCTTCGACTGGGACATCGAAGCCATGCTCCAAGGCGGCTCGGTGGGCAGCAAGGACATTCGCGCCTGGGCCGGCGGCAGCCGCACCGGCTACACCTTCGACAGCCTGGCGTGGAAGCCGCGCCTGGGCCTGCAACTGGACATCGCCTCGGGCGATCGCAAAACCGGTGACGGCACCGTCGGCACCTTCAACCCGCTGTTTCCCAACGGCTACTACTTTTCCCTGGCGGGCTATACCGGCTACAGCAACCTGATTCACGTCAAGCCGTCGATCACCGTCAAGCCGATCGCCAAGCTCAGCGTGCAAACCGCCATCGGCCTGCTGTGGCGGCAAACCACTGCGGATGCGGTCTACACCCAGCCCAGCGTGCCGGTCGCCGGCACTGCGGGCCAGGGTGAACGCTGGACCGGTGCCTACGGTCAGCTGAGAACCGACTACGCCTTCACGCCGAACCTGACCGGCGCGGTCGAAGCCGTGCACTACGCGGTCGGCCAGACCCTGCGTGATGCCGGCGGGCACGACAGCA
The DNA here is from genome assembly GCF_003852295.1 of Pseudomonas sp. R11-23-07. Lineage (NCBI taxonomy): Bacteria > Pseudomonadati > Pseudomonadota > Gammaproteobacteria > Pseudomonadales > Pseudomonadaceae > Pseudomonas > Pseudomonas sp. R11-23-07. Next base: position 2,379,759 of record NZ_CP027761.1, on the reverse strand, counting down.
ACTACCTGGGCATGGAGCTCAAGTTCAGTTGGTAATTGAGGCAAGCACACCGATACAAGCCCGGCTTGTTTTTTTGGCGCAGGCTTTTCGCGATGTAACAAGGCGGATTTTTTACTCAGTCTTTTCATGCAGACACAGGAGTTTCAGATGAGCACATTCGTTGCCAAAGACGGTACCCAGATCTACTTCAAGGACTGGGGCAGCGGCAAACCCGTGCTGTTCAGCCACGGCTGGCCGCTGGATGCCGACATGTGGGAATACCAGATGGAATACCTGAGCAGCCGTGGCTTTCGCACGATCGCGTTCGACCGCCGAGGCTTTGGTCGCTCGGACCAGCCGTGGACCGGCAACGACTACGACACCTTCGCCGACGATATCGCCCAGTTGATCGAACACCTTGACCTGACGGACGTGACCCTGGTGGGTTTCTCCATGGGTGGCGGTGATGTGGCCCGCTATATCGCGCGCCATGGCAGCGCGCGGGTCGCCGGGCTGGTACTGCTGGGTGCGGTGACGCCGATCTTCGGGCAGAAAGCCGATTACCCGCAGGGCGTGCCCAACGACGTCTTCGATGGCATCAAGGCCGGCCTGCTGAAGGACCGCGCGCAATTCATCAGCGATTTCAACACGCCGTTCTTTGGCCTCAACAAGGGCCAGAAAGTCTCGGAGGGCGTGCTCACCCAGACCCTGCAGATCGCGCTGCAAGCCTCGCTGAAAGCCACCGTGGATTGCGTCACCGCGTTCTCCCAGACCGACTTCCGCCCGGACATGGCGAAAATCGACGTGCCGACCCTGGTCATCCACGGTGACGGTGACCAGATCGTTCCGTTCGAAACCACTGGCAAAGTTGCCGCCGAGATGATCAAGGGCGCGCAACTGAAGGTGTACAAAGATGCGCCCCACGGGTTTGCCGCCACCCACACCCAGCAGCTCAATGAAGACCTGCTGGCCTTCCTGAACCGCTGAGTAACCCCTGTGGGAGGGGGCTTGCTCCCTCCCACATTTGAATCACCTTTACTATTCAGGCCAATCGCTGCCCCAGCCGTAGGCTCCCCGGCCCCGCAATCAGAATGCTGGTGAAGATAATCATCAACAGCCAGCCAAACTGCCCTTCGAACAGCGTCCATTCCGGATGCACCACCAGCAGCGCGATCACCAGCACCGCCAGGATCGGCAGGCATGCCAGGCGCGTCCACACCCCCGCGATGATCAGCAGCGGGCACAGCACCTCGGCAAATATGGCCAGCAGTAAAGTGATCGGCGCGCCCAGGCGAAACGGGTCTTCGATCAGCTTCAGTTGTTCGCTGTAGTGCAGCAGTTTCGGCAACCCGTGCACCCACAGCAAAAACAGCGCCCCGCTGACCCGCAGGAACAACAGCCCGACATCTTGTTTTTTTGTTTCGTTCATATGCCACCTGTGTCCGTCGAAAATGACCGACCGCCAGTGTGGCCCTGGCCGCGACGATGGGCTTGCAGGCGTGTGCTGACCTTAGGTCGGCGACGCTGAAAAACCCGCAACGATTTCATCGATCACCACCCGCACCCGTGCGGTATGGCGCAGGTCGGCGTGGGTTACCAGCCAGACATCATAGGGCAACGGTCGCGTGCGCTGCGGCCACAGGCGGACCAGGCCGTCGCGTTCGCCGGTGTACACCGGAATCTCGCCGATGCCGATGCCAGCGGCAATCGCGCGGCGTACCAGCAGGCTGGAGCTCAACGCTGCCACAATCCGCCCGCGCCCCAACGGTTCGCATACCAGCGTCAAGTCTTTCTGGCTTTGCAGGTAGGGTTGATACACCACCAGGTCATGGCCTTCGAACAGGCTGCCGGGTTCCGGCACGCCGTGGCGGTCGATATAGGACTGCGCCGCGAACAGCCCCACCGGCCAGCGGGCGATGCGCCGGGCGATCAGGTCCGGATTGTCCGGGCGGATATTACGCACGGCGATATCGGTTTCACGCTTGGCCAGGCTGAGGAACTGGGTCGAGGCGTCCAGCTGCACGCGCACGTCCGGGTGCTGCTCATGCAGACGCGCGATGGCCGGGATCAGGAAGTCGATGGCCAAAGAGTCGGTGGTGCTGACGCGCACGGTGCCGGTGAGACGCTCATCCAGCCCTTGTATCTGGCGCTGCAACTCCAGGGCCGAACGCTCCATTTTTTCCACCGAAAGCAACGCGGCTTCGCCGACGGCGGTCAAGGCATAGCCCTCGGAAGTGCGCAGGAACAACGTCGCGCCGAGGGACTTTTCCAAGGCGTTGATCCGCCGCCCGACCGTGGCCTGGTCCACGCCCAGCACCCGAGCCGCGCCACGTAATGTGGTTTCCCGGCATACCGCGAGGAACACTCGCGCATCGTCCCAATTCATTAATACCTCCGCTGCGTAAACGCATCAACGCGCCGCAAATTCGCTGCATTATTGCATCAGCAATCCTGGCTATGCTGGGCGCCACAGAAAAATATCCAGGACCGCAATCATGCTGCACACACAGGCTTCATCCCGAAACGCCGTCTGGTTACCGATCTTCGCCGGGCTCTGCGCCAGCCTGGTCAGCATCGGCCTGGCGCGCTTTGCCTATACGCCGTTGATCCCCGCGCTGATCCAGGCCCAGTGGTTTTCCGCCAGCGACGTGGTCTACCTCGGCGCCGCGAACCTGGTGGGTTACCTGGTGGGCGCGCTGATCGGACGGCCCATCGCCCGAGCGACGTCCAACAAAACGGCGCTGCGCCTGATGATGGTGGCAGTGACCCTGGCGTTTTTCGCCTGTGGCTATCCGTTGTCGGTGCTGTGGTTCTTCGCCTGGCGCTTGCTGTCGGGCATCGCCGGCGGCGCGATCATGGTGTTGGTAGCGGCGACCGTGCTGCCGCATGTTCCGGCCCCGCGCCGTGGCGTGGCCAGTGGCGCGATTTTCCTCGGCATCGGCTTGGGCATCGCCGGCTCCGGCACAATCGTGCCGCCGTTGTTGAGTCTGGGCCTGCAGCAGACCTGGTTCGGCCTGGGCCTGCTGGCCCTGGTGCTGACCGCCGCCAGTTGGTTCGCCTGGCCCAACGGCACGCTGCAGGAGGCAACGCCGCCAACGGCTAAAGCGCCGACACCGGCAGCGGTGTACCTGCTGTTCGCGCAATACGCCTTCATGGCGGCAGGCCTGGTGCCGGCCATGGTGTTCCTGGTGGATTACGTGGCACGCGGCTTGGGTGCCGGGGCGCATGTCGGGGCGATGATCTGGGTGATGTATGGCCTGGGCGCCATCGTCGGGCCGGTGACCTACGGATTTCTTGCCGACACCCTCGGTGCCCGCTTGAGTATTCGCGTCGTGCTGGTGATACAGGCGATTGCATTGGGCTCGCTGGCGGTCTCCAGCTCGTTCGTGGCCCTTGCCGTATTGGCGCTGATCCTCGGCTCGTTCCCGCCGGGCATTGTGCCGCTGGCGCTGGCGCGAATCCACGAACTGATCCCCGAGCATCACTCGCAGCAAATCGCCTGGAGCCGGGCGACGGTGTCTTTTGCCACCTTCCAGGCGCTCGCCGGCTTTGCCTACTCGGCGCTGTTCAATGGCAGTGGCGGCCAGCATGGGCTGTTGTTCCTGATCGCGGCTGGCGCCATTGTGGTTGCACTGTTGCTGGAAGCGGGCATGATCTGGCTGAACCGTCGACCGCTCGCCACGGTCCCAACCCATACGCTCATCGTCACAGGAACCCCTTCATGACCCTGCCTCAAGAAATGACCCTGATCGAAATCACCGCTCCCGGCGGCCCCGAAGTGCTGCAACCGCGTCGTGCAGACGTACCGGTGGCCGGCCCGGGCGAGATCCTGATTCGCGTGCATGCGGCCGGGGTCAACCGCCCCGACGCCTTGCAGCGGGCCGGCAAGTACCCGATGAAACCCGGCATGAGCCCGATTCCCGGCCTGGAAGTGGCCGGTGAAGTGGTGGCGCTGGGCGAAGGCGTGGATCAATACGCGCTCGGCGATAAGGTCTGCGCCCTGACCAATGGCGGCGGCTATGCGCAGTTCTGCGCGGTGCCGGCCAGCCAGGCGTTGCCGATTCCCGAAGGCATGGACTGGATTCAGGCCGCTGCCGTGCCGGAAACCTTCTTCACCGTCTGGGCCAACCTGTTCGGTCTGGGCGGCGCCTGCAGCGGCGAACGCGCCTTGATCCATGGCGGCACCAGCGGCATCGGCACTACCGCCTTGATGCTCTGCCAGGAATTCGGTATCCAGGCCTTCGCCACCGCTGGCAGCGCCGAAAAATGCGCAGCAATTGCCAAGCTCGGCGCGCAGCCGATCAATTATCGCGAGGAGGATTTTGCTCAGGTCATCGCCGAGAAGACCGCCGGCCAGGGCGTTGATGTGATCCTCGACATCATGGGTGCCTCCTACCTCAACAACAACCTCAAGGCCCTGGGCATGGACGGCCATTTGGTGATGCTGGGCTTTCTCGGTGGCGGCAAGGCCAATGATGTGGACCTGTTGACCATTCTCGGCAAACGCGCGGTGATCACCGGTTCGCTATTGCGCGCCCGCACTCGCGAAGAAAAGGCCGCGATTGCCGAGCAGTTGCGTGAACATATCTGGCCGGTGTTGAGCGAAGGGCGCTGCCTGCCGATCATCGACAAGGTGTATGAATACACCGACGCTGCCCAGGCCCACGCCCGCATGGAAGGCGGGGACCATATCGGCAAGATTGTGTTGCGCGTCGAATAAACCCTTCACGCCCCTGTGGCAAGGGAGCTTGCTCCCGCTGGAGGGCAAAGCCCTCCCCTACAGGGGTAACGCTCAGCTCATTCCGGTTTGGCATATTCCGGATAGTCGACATACCCCGCCTCAGTCCCGCCATACAGCCCTTCAGCCTTCAACGCATTCAACGGCCAGCCATTGAAAATCCTTTGCGGCAGGTCCGGGTTGGCAATGAACGGGCGCCCGAACGCGATCAGGTCCGCCAGCCCCGCCTGTACCAGTTGCGCGCCGCGTTCAGCGGTGTAACGGCCGGCGTAAATGATGCGCCCGCTGAAGGTGCTGCGCACGGCCTGGCGGAAGCTGTGCGGCAGCACAGGGGCATTGTCCCAGTCGGCTTCGGCAATGGAGACGTAGGCGATACCCGATTGCTCCAGCACTTTGATCGCTTCGATGTAGGTGTGGTGCGGGTCTTCTTCCACCAGGCCGATGTACACGCGATCTTGGTCAGTGCCGCTGAACAAAGGCGAAAAGCGCACGCCCACGCGCTCCGGGCCCACCACGCGGCAGACGGCTTCGACGATCTCGCGCAGAAAGCGCAGACGGTTGTCCAGTGAGCCGCCGTATTCATCCTCACGCTGGTTCGAATGGGCCGAGATGAACTGGTTGACCAGGTAGCCGTTGGCCGCATGAATCTCCACCCCGTCAAAGCCTGAGTCCAGTGCATTGCGCGCCGCCTGTGCGTAGTGACCGACCAGTTCCTCGATCTCCAGCACCGTCAGGGCACGGGGTACCGGGGGCTGTTTCAGCTCGCCGACACCCGGCGCGGTTTCGATAAATGCCTTCGCTTGCACGGCCTGGATCGCCGACGGTGCGACCGGCGCGGCGCCGTCGGGTTGCAAGGCGTTATGGGATACGCGGCCCACATGCCACAACTGGGCGAAGATCACCCCGCCCTCGGCATGCACCGCCTCGGTGACCTTGCGCCAGCCGTCGATCTGCGCCGGCGTGTAGATCCCCGGCGTCCACGCGTAACCCTGGCCACGCGGCTCGATCTGGGTGCCTTCGCTGACCATGAAGCCGGCGCTGGCGCGCTGACGGTAGTAGCGGGCCATCAAGTCGGTAGCGATATCGCCGGGTTGGGCACTGCGCTGGCGCGTCAGGGGCGGCAACACGACGCGGTTGTTCAAGGTGTGATGTCCCAGTTTTACTGGGGTGTTCAATGGATGAGCCATGGGATATTCCAAATTCAGGACGAACGAAAACACTGGCGACTCTCGCGAGCCGCCAACGCATCAATCGGTTATTTAAATTAAGCGGTGAGTTTCAACAGGGCCTTGGCCACTTCGCTGGAGCTGCCGGGGTTCTGCCCCGTCACCAGCAAGCCATCGACGATCACGAAAGACTGCCAGTCAGCGCCCTTCTCATAGTTGCCACCCAGCTTCTTGAATTCATCTTCAATCAGGAAGGGCACCACCTCGGTCAATTCCACTGCCGCCTCTTCGGAGTTGGAGAACCCGGTGACGCGACGGCCTTTGATCAAGGGTTCGCCGTTGACCGCCTTGACGTGACGCAAGGCACCCGGTGCATGGCAGACAAACCCGACAGGCTTGCCGGCACGCTCGAACGACTCGATCAGCGCGATGGACACTGGCGACTCGGCCAGGTCCCACAGCGGGCCGTGGCCACCTGGGTAGAACACGGTGTCGAAGTCATCGGCGTTGACCGAATCCAGTTTCACCGTGGTGGCCAAGGCCTGTTGCGCGGCCGGGTCGGCGGCGAAGCGTCGGGTTTGGTCAGTCTGGAAGTCCGGCAGGTCGCTGACCGGGTCCAGCGGCGGCTGGCCACCGGCTGGCGATGCCAGCACTACATCGGCACCGGCGTCCTTGAACGCGTAATAGGGAGCGGCAAACTCTTCGAGCCAGAAGCCGGTCTTGCGGCCGGTATCGCCAAGCTGGTCGTGAGAGGTCAGTACCATTAATACTTTCATTTTCCAGTGCCTCGATCGTTGTGATTAACAGGGTTTTCGGGGTGGCCCAACAACTGTCGGGTCAGCCCCAGCGCCTCATCGAACGGCGCGGTGGTACGGGTAATCTTGCCCATGACGCTGGTCCCCAGCCACAACGCATACAGGCGTCGCGCCAGGCTTTCGGGGGGTTGCCCGATCATCAGCGAGCCGTCTTGCACCCCGTGCTGCAGCGCCAGGGCGAGCAACTCGATGGTGCGTGAAGTGCCGCGTTGCAACGCCAGGCGCATCGGCTCTGACAGGTCAGACACTTCGGCGCCGAGTTTGACGGCCAGGCATTTGCCGGCGTCGGTGCAGCCGGTGTGGTTGTCGATCCAAGCCTGCCAGTAGCGCATCAGCCTGGCGTATGCAGACAAGTGCGCCTGGCTGAACAACTGCTCCATGCCTTGTGTGTAGTTATCGAAGTAGGTATCGAGCAACACCACACCGAAGGCGTCCTTGGAGCTGAAGTAGTGATAGAACGAACCCTTGGGCACGTCGGCGGCTTGAAGTATTTCGTTCAATCCCACCGCAGAAAATCCCTTGGCGCCCACAATCGCTTGCGCGCTTTCAAGAATGGTCTGCCGTGCACTTTTGGTTTCGCTGTTCATGCTTCGCCCCTGCCGATTAGACCAGTCGTCTAGTTCGTTGGAGAGATGTTAGGGCCGCAGGTGCAGGCTCACAATGTCATATGCGCAAGGATTCCGGCCATCGGCCAAAGGCAGTTGCCGTTTACCTGGCACGCGCCGACAATCGCCTCTCCCGCGCCCCTTGGAGAATGCCGATGCACAGCGTTGCGTTGATGGTTTACCCGAATTTCCAGTCCTTGAGCCTCAGCCTGGGCTCGGTGTTCGAGTGCGCCAACCTGCTGCGGGGCGAGCCGGCCTATGAGTTTCACCTGGTGTCGGAAAGCGGCGGCGCGGTGATGACGTCCCAGGGTTTTTCGGTGAACACCGCGCCGATTAGGCCGCAGGGTTACGACACGCTGATCGTCAGCGGCTACCTGGAGTTTCGCCTGCCGGAAGCCAATCTGCTGGAGATGGTCAAGGCCGCCTCCGCGCAATCGCGCCGCGTGGCCTCGCTGTGCATGGGTATTTTCGTGCTGGCCGAAGCCGGGTTGCTCGAAGGCAAGCGCACCACCACTCACTGGATCCACGCACCGGCGTTTCGCAAGCGCTACCCGGATATCCGCCTGGAAGAAGACAAGTTATTCGTGGTGGATGGCCAGGTGTGGACCGGCGCCGGCATGAGCGCCGGGGTCGACCTGGCGCTGGCCATGGTCGAGAACGACCTGGGCAGCGACCTGGCCCGGCGCATTGCGCGCAAGCTGGTGATCGCACAACGGCGCGGCAGTGAACAGTCGCAACTGTCGGCCCTGCTGGAACTGGACCCCAAGTCCGACCGCGTCCAACTGGCCCTGGCCTACGCCCGCGAAAACCTCACCCACGACCTGTCGGTGGAAGCCCTGGCCGACGTCGCCCGTCTCAGCCCGCGCCAGTTCAGCCGGGTATTTCGCGAAGAAACCGGGCAAACGCCGGCCAAGGCCATTGAGGCGCTGCGCGTGGAGGCGGCGCGGGCGATGATGGAAACCAGTCGCCACCCGGTCGAAGTGGTGGCCCGCGAAACCGGCTTTGGTGATCGCGAGCGCATGCGCCAGGCGTTCCTGCGAGCCTTCGGGCAACCGCCGCAGGCGATGCAGCAGGTGTTGTTCAGCCCCGCCCAGGCCCATGGCCGCTCAATGCAGTGAAGCGTGGGTCACCAGGTAGCTGATCAAGTGCGGTTCATCCTCGAGTTCGAGGGTTTGCACCGGACGCGGCAGGTTATCCAGCACCGTGCGCCAGAACGCCTGGGACACTTCGTCCTGGTCATAAAACCGCACCAGCCAATTGGCCTCGCCGCTGCACAGCACTTGGGTGGCGATGGCGCGGCCGATGCCTTTGCGGCGGTAGCGCTTGAGGATGAACAGGTCGGCCAGCTCCAGGGCATCGATGCCGGGCAGTTCGCTGCCTTCGATCAACAGGAAGCCGGCCACATAACCGTCGACCAATAACAGGTTGGCGCTCCACTGCGGGTCTTGCCAATAGCGGGCCAGGTGCTCGTCGTGGATGTAGAAACGGCCATCGGCCTCGACATCTTCCTGCTCCCAATCCGAAGACTCATAGGCGTAGTACTGGTAGAGGTTGCGGATCAGCTCGGCGTGTTCAGGGCCGGTCTGGATCAATTCGACAGTGGTTTCAGGCATGGGGCTCTCGGTGAAAAAACGCAGGGCGCCATTGTTCACAAATCGGCTGGCAAGGCCAATACATTGCCCAACCTTTCTATTGGCTGAACCGATTGCAAATAGCCCTGGCCCCTGGCCGAAATCCAGAAACATTTAGAATAAACTTCGCCGGCTCTCCCTTTTTTTCAAGGACACGTATTTTGACTAACGTCTGCTCCGCCGGCCTGGATGTGGGGTTTGCCTCCCTGGATTACCTGCAGATTTTTATCCTGGGGGTGATCCAGGGCATTACCGAATTGCTGCCGGTGTCGTCCACCGCGCACATGCGCGTGGTGCCGGCACTGCTTGGCTGGCAAGACCCTGGCTCGGCGTTTTCCGCAGCGATGCAGTTGGCGGCGCTGGCGGCGGTGGTGAGCTACTTCTGGCGCGATGTGCAGCAAGTGACCACGGGCAGCATCAGTGCCGTGCGCCGGGGCGACTACAACGACCGCTGGTTCAAGCTGGCGGTGGCGATTGTGCTGGCGACCATCCCGATCTGCATCGCCGGCCTGGCGCTGTCGTCAACCTTGAATACCTGCAACTCGCCGCTGCGTGGGCTGATGGTGATCGGTATTGCCTGTGTGGTGATGGCGGTGTTACTGGCAGCGGCTGAACTGCGCGCCCGCCACACCCGCGAGGTGAGCGAAATGCGTTTGCGTGATGCGTTGATCGTGGGCATCGCGCAGATCGGCGCGTTGATTCCCGGGGTCTCGCGCTCGGGCTCAACCTTGACCGCCGCGCTGTTCCTGAACTTCAAACGCGAAGAAGCAGCACGCTTTTCATTCCTGCTGGGCCTGCCCGCCATCGCCCTCGCCGGCCTGAAAGAACTGTGGGTGCTGCTGCACGCCGACCTGCCCGCCCACGCCTGGCCGCACTTGATCTTCGGCCTGGTGGTGGCAAGCATTTCGGCGTTTTTCGCGATCTGGGGCCTGATGAAGTTTCTGGAACGCTTCTCCACTTGGCCGTTCGTGATCTACCGCGCGCTGCTCGGGGTGTTTTTGATTGGGGCGGTCAGCACTGGGCTGCTGAGTTGATCGTCCAGGCACTGCTTCCATAGGTTGCGAACCAGGGTTTTCAGGGTGAGCGCCTCAGCCCAGCGATCACTGAGTTCCCGGCCATCCGCGCCGGTGATCGCATAAGGCGGCGGGCCGAGTTCGCAGGTGAAGGACAGGCTTTGGGGGGTGTTCGGGCGGGCCAACCAGTCCTCGATTCCGTAGCTCCACCAGCCGAGAAAGCGTTCTACCCAGGCTCGATGCTGGGGGAAATCCAGCGCCACCTGCACCTGTTCACTGCTGGCTACGCGCCCATGAAAGCCCCAGCTATGGCGCAGAATCGTGCGTATCTGTTCATCGTCGTCGGCGGCGCCGGGTTCGGGCAATTCGCGACCGACCACGTAGTGGGACAGGTCCGCCAGCAGTTTCAGGTCAGGCATTTGCGCCAGCAGGTCGAGGGTGAACAGCAGGTCACTGGTCAGGCGATAACGGTGGGTTTCCAGCAGGATCGGGAAATCCACCTGCTCGGCCAGGCGTTGCCAGCCTTCGATCAACCGGCCCGCCTCGGCCTGGGTACGCGGGCGCACGTCAGCTTGCAGGGTAAGGTGATGACAGCCGTAGCGGCTGATCACCTCCAGTGCCCGCGCCAGGTCATCCACCGATTGCGGAAACAGCTGGCCTTCGATCTGCAAACCCCGTGCGGCGGCGGCCGCGTGCAGACGTGCGACCTCCGCGGCCTTCCAGTAGTGATCGGTGACGCCATCGAAACCGGCGGCGGCGATGCGATCCAACTGCGCCTCGAGCGGGCCGGGTTCGGTGTGCATCGCCCACAGCGATTGGAATACCAGAAATTCGCGCATGTCAGCCCCGCAGCCAGTGTTTGAGAGAGATCGCCGGATCAGCCAGGCCCACCGACGGCAACGGCACATGGGCGATGATCAGGCGTTCGCACAGCTTGATGTCCTTGGCCACGCTGTTGCCCGGCGCCCAGCCGCAGGCGCCTTGCAGATACCCATCGGTATCGAGGTAGAACAACAGCAGACCGCCGTGGGGCAAGGCGCGGCTGACCACCCTCGGCGTCATCACGCCGACCGTCTGCAAGCCCCAGTCATAGTGGTCGGACCAAAAACCCGGCACGGCGTCGAAGGGCAATGCCCGGCCCAGCAGATTCAACGCGGCATGCCGCCCCTGGGCCTCGGCATTGCGCCAGGTTTCCTGACGCTGATAGAGACCGCCCAGACGGAACTCGCAGACGTCCCCCGCCGCGTAGACAGCCGCCGCGCTGGTACGCAAATGCGCGTCAACGCGAATGCCCTGCCCGACTTCCAGCCCGGCCGCTGCCGCCAGTTCGATATTGGGTTGCATACCGATACCGACCACCACCAAGTCACACGGCAGAGTCTGCCCATCCACCAGTTGCACGACGTCGGCATGGATAGATGCCACAGTGACGTTCAAGCGCACGTCCACGCCCTGCTCGCGGTGCAGATCCAGCAATGCTGCACTGATGATCGCTGGCAATACCCTGCCCGCCAGGCGCGGCCCGGCTTCGAGCACCGTCACCGCGCAGCCCAGGCCTCGCGCGGTCGCCGCCACTTCCAGGCCGATAAACCCACCGCCGACGATCACCAGCCGGGTGCCGGGGCGCAACTGGGCGCGCAGGGCCAGCGCTTCATCGTGGGTGCGCAGGTAAAGCACATTGGCCTGGGCTTGAGGCAGACGCCGCGCACGGCCGCCAGTGGCGAGTAGCACGCCGGCATAGTCCAGCCAGCGGCCATCGGCCAGTTGCAATTGCTGGTGCTGCGGTACCAACCGGCTGACCGCATTGCCCGCGATATGCTCGATGCCCAGCTCGGCCAGCCGGGCGCCGTCGCACAGGCTGCACCCGGCCAGGTCCTGGCTGCCTTGCAACAGGCCTTTGGACAAAGGCGGTCGTTCGTAGGGCAGGTGCGGTTCGTCGCCGATCAGGATCAGCCGACCGTCGTAACCCTCCTCGCGCAGGGTCAACGCCGCACGGCCACCGGCATGGCCGGCGCCGACGATAATCAGGGGCGCGCTCATCATCACGCCGTGACAGCGAGCAACACTCGCCCCGCTTCGACCCGTACCGGGTAGGTTTTCAGGTTGACACAGACCGGCGCGCCCAGGGCCTTGCCGGTGCGGTAATCGAAACGCCCGTTGTGCTTGGGACATTCGATCACATGGTCCATGACCAGGCCGTCGGCCAGGTGGATTTTTTCGTGGGTGCACAGGCCGGCGGTGGCGAAAAACTCATTGTCGGCGGAGCGGAACACCGCATAGGTGTGTGCCCCGTGGTCGAAGCGCAACACGTCTTCTTCGTCGATTTCGCCCACGGCGCAGACGTCGATCCATTGATCGTTCATGATTTTTCTCCAGGTGAATAACGTTCCTGGTGGCGAGCGAGCGTGCTCGCGCTGGGCTGCGAAGCGGCCCCAGGATCGCGATTGAGGGTTATCTGAAAGACCGCGTCAGGTTTATTGGGGCTGCTGCGCAGCCCAGCGCGAGCAAGCTCGCTCGCCACTATGGGTGGGGCGCTGGACGAAATAGGTCGGGTCGCTGCGCTGCTTCCACAGGGTTGGCAGGATTTCCTTATAGGCCTCGAACAGATTGGCGTACGGCGGCGGGCAGTCGCTGCGGATTTCTTCGTGCAGCTGTTCGAGCGCGTGGTACGGCACCATCGGGTACATGTGGTGCTCAAGGTGGTAGTTCATGTCCATGTAGATAAAGCGCAGCACGCGGTTCATGTAGATGGTGCGGCAATTGCTGCGATGGTCGAGCACATCTTCGGCCAGGCCTACGTGCTGGGTGAGGCCGAACAGGTAGCCGAGCCAGGCGCCATAGAGACTCGGCAGCCCCACCAGCATCAGCGGTAGCCAGCTGTGCAGGTACAAGGCGGTGCCAATGATCAACGCGTAAATGCCCACCCAGATGCGCGCGGCGCGAAACACTTTGGGCCATTCGGATTCGGGGATGAAGTCCTGCTCCTGGGCGCTCATACGGCCGATGGCATGGCGGGCCACGCCACTGAAGGTCTTCCAGGCCAGGGGCAGATTGAACAGGCTCAGGAACATCATCCAAAAGCTCGGCGGGCGCGGCTCGACGATCTCCGGATCGCGGCCGACGACGATGGTGTCGGTGTGATGCCGGGCATGGCTCCAGCGCCACACATGGGGTTCGAACAGGCACATGAAGCACGCCAGCGGGTACAGCGCGTCATTCATCCAGCGGGTCTTGAACGCCGTGCCATGCCCGGTTTCGTGCCAGCGCGGGTTGGAGGCGGTGCCGTAGAGCACGCCGTAGGCGAGGAAGAATGGTACGCAGGCCCAGGAGCCCCAGAACCAGTAGCCGCCAAAGCCTGTGACGAACAACGCGGTGAACCAGATGGCCGTGTCGAGCAGGGCCGGGCCGTCACGGCGCTGCATCAGTTCCTTCATGCGTTTGCGCGGGATCGGCGATTGGTACCAACGGGCCGAGACCAGGCCTTTTTCGGCAGCGCGGGCGGCTTCGGGGCCGGTCAGGCTGTAATCGCGCCGGGCGCGGTGAGCGGTGTGTTCAGGCATTGTTATTGTTCTCCGCAAGCGTGGGGTTTCAGGGGCTTTGCGAAACCAACCATAGAGCGCGGCCAAATCAGCCTCAAGGGCTTGAATCCATTCCCTATCAAGCTATCATCCAGGCCCAGCGGGGCTTGATAGTTTTCTATCAAGACGCTCAAGGGGCTCGCCATGCACAACCCTAAACGCCCGACCATTGCCACGGTTGCCGCCCATGCGGGACTCAGTGTGGCCACCGTCGACCGTGTATTGAACGCTCGCGCACCGGTCAACCCGGACACCGCCGAACAGGTGTTCCAGGCTGCCGAAGCGGTCGGTTATTTCGCCGCGCGACTGATCGGCCAGCGCATTCGCGAACGGCGTCCGACCTACCGTTTCGGCATTCTCCTGCTGGGCACCGCCCAGGCGTTCTATGCCAACCTGGCCCAGTCGATCAGCGCGGCGGCGCAGCAGCACGCCAGCGCCAACCTGAGCTGCCAGTTCGAGTACATCGTCGACCGCACACCCAGCGCCATCGTCGCGCAGATCGAGCAACTGGCCGTGCAGTGCGACGCGCTGGCGGTGGTCAGCTTCGCCCACCCGTTGATCAATGCGTGCCTGGCGCAGATCCGCGCAGCCGGGGTGCCGGTGGTGGCGCTGCTCTCGGACATCCACGAACGCGCGGCCGAACCTTATGTGGGTCAGGATAATCATGTCGTCGGCCGCACCATGGGCTGGCTGTTGGCGCGCACCTGCGGTGCGCGCAAAGGCAGCGTGGGCATCTTGCTGGGGGGCCACCGTTTTCTCGGCCACCAGGCGCGGGTCGAAGGCTTGCACAGCTACCTGGCCGAACACGCACCGGGGCTCAAGCCGCTGGAACCGCTGATCAATCTGGACAACTGCGACATCACCGAAGAAGCCACCCTCGACCTGCTCAGCCGCCACACCGACTTGCGCGGGCTGTGCGTGGTAGGCGGTGGCGGTGACGGCGTGATCAACGCCTTGGCGCAACTGCCCAAGCGCCCGGCGTTGTGCTGCATTTTGCAGGAGTCCACCGAACTGTCGCGCCAGGCCCTGGGCCGAGGGTTGATCGATGTGGTGATGGATTCGCAGCCGCAGCAGACAGCGGTGGCGCTGGTGGACCTGCTGGTGGCGCTGCAGAGCGACGAGGCGTTCGATCCGGCGCGGCATCGGGTGCACATCCCGCCGCACATCGTCACCTCGGAAAACATGGGCAGCTGAGGTTTGCCCTGATGCCAGTCAGTCAAAGCTTTTTGTAGGAGCGAGGCGGGCGGCTAGCCCTTGCTCGCGAAAAATTCAGGCCCCCCGCGTTTATCCAGAATAAACGCGTTGCCTGGGCGTTTTTCGCGAGCAAGCTCGCTCCTACAGGGGGCTGCGTGTGCTTCACGGCCCCTCCCACATCGGTAACCGCTCACAGCCCGCGAAAATCCCCGGCATTCAACCCGAACCGATTCATCTTGTTGTACAGCCCGCCCCGCGACACGTTCAGCTGCCGGGCAGCCAGGCGGATATTGCCAGCGGTGTTTTTCAGCGCCGTGACGATGGCGTGCATCTCGTGGCTGCTCAGGTCTTGCGTAGGCGGCGCAGCATGTAGGCTGGCCGGGGCGCGCGGCCTGGGCTCCAAAGGTAAATCGCCAGGCTCGATCCACTCGCCCATCGCCAGGTTGGTCGCCCGCTCAATCGCGTTTTCCAGCTCGCGCACGTTGCCCGGCCAGCCATGGGCCGACAGCAACGCCAACGCATCCGGCGAGAATCCTTGCAGCGATTTGCGCAACGAACGCGCGCAACGCTGCAGGAAATGCCGCGCCAGCAAGGGAATATCGTCACGCCGCATCCGCAGGGGCGGCACGGTGATATTCAGCACGTTGAGGCGGTAGTAAAGGTCTTCGCGAAACGCCCCCTCGGCCACCGCCTGGCTGAGATTGCGGTGGGTCGCCGCAATGATGCGCACATCCACTGGCCGTGAGGTCTTCGCGCCCACGCGGGTCACCTCGCCTTCCTGCAACACGCGCAACAGGCTGACTTGCGCGTCGAAGGCCATGTCGCCGATTTCATCGAGGAAAATAGTCCCGCCATCGGCCAGTTCAAACTTGCCCGCCGAACCGCCGCGTGCCGAGCCGGTGAATGCGCCTTCGGTATGGCCGAACAATTCGCTTTGCACCAGGTCCCGTGGGATCGCGCCGCAGTTAACCGCGACGAAGGGGCCAGTGCAACGCTCGCTGGCGTTATGAATGGCCTGGGCAAATAACTCTTTGCCGGTGCCGCTTTCGCCGAGGATCAAGGTGGTGGAATCACTGCGACTGGCGATGCGCCCCAGGTGCAGCGCGTCCTGGATCGCGCGCGAGGTGCCCTGGATGGTTTCAAAGGTGTAGCGGGCCTGGGTGCCGACAATGCGCCGGGTGATTTCACGGATGCGGCGGTTTTCACGCACCGACACGATCACCCCACCCTGCTCCAGCGGGCACACCGAGACCAGGCAGGCGAGCTGGCTGCGGTCGTGCAAATGAAAGGTGCAGTCCAGGTCGCGCAGGTTTTCGCCGCCGCGCAGCAGCATGGCGTCGCTCAGCTCGCTGCGAGCGAGGCGATTGAAGGGGCTGCCGAGCAGCTCCAGGCCCACGTTGAACAGTTGCCGCGCGTAGCGATTGATCGCCTTGATGCACCCGCGTTCATCCAGCACCACCAAGCCTTCGTTAAGTACTTCAAGCACGGTTTGCTGCTCTTGCAGCAACGCTTGCAGCGCCATCTGCCGCGACACGGCCTCGGCAGCCGCCTGCACGGTGCCCAGGGTATGGAAGTGAAACCAGCCGGGCTCGGCCGTCAGCGTCAGCATGGCCAGGGTCTGGCCCTGTGCATTCTTGATCGGCGCGGCGGCGCAGTGCATGCGGCGTTGACGCAGGCCGACGGCGAAGTTCTCTTCGGCCAGCACGTACACCAGATGATCTTCGGCCAGCGCCAGGCCGGTGCAGTTGGTGCCCTGCACCGATTCGAGCAGGCGACTGCCCACGGGAGTGATGTCCAGCCCGCAAAAATACAAGGTGGTGCCGTCGGTGTCGGTGAGGTTGATATGACCGCGCGGGTTATAGGCCAGCAAACCATGCATGACTTGCGCGGCGGCCGCGATCAGCACGCGGTGGCTGGCCAGGGTGGCCGCCAGTGTGTCGGCGGCGACGAAGCGATACGCGTTGTCTGCCGGATCGATGCCGGCCTCGACGCTGCGCCGCCAGGAATCCCAGATCGTTTGCCGCACCTCGGGCGGGCGCTGCAGCTGGCCGTCCAGGCAGGCCTGCCACGCCTGCTCCAACGCTGCGACCGGGCCGTCATTCAGCGCGGCGGGGCCCAGCGCCGTCAGGTAATCGAGGTCTTGCGCACTGATCGCCATGCTCATAAGCGGTTTCCATGTTCATGTTTTCGACATGTCAGCATAGACATGTCATTTAAATGAACACTATTTTATTTATACCCGTTAAATATCAGCCACCTATATTCTGGCACAGCCTTTGCTCTTGCCCCTCTACCCGCCAGGACCGTCCTGAGGCCAACAATAAGAAGGGGTCATACATGAATACAAAAAACATCCGCCTGGGCTTGATCGGCGCCGGTCGCATGGGCAGCTTCCACGGCCTGACCGCCGCCCGGCACATTCCCGGCGCTTGCCTCGCCGCCATCGCCGACCCTACCCCAGGGCAAGCCGCACGTCTGGCGGCAGAGCTGGGTGTAGCCAAGGTTTACACCGACCCGCAGCAACTGCTCGACGACCCGGATATCGACGGCGTACTCATCGCCGCCCCCGCCCGCAGCCATGCCGAACTGGTGATCAGCGCCGCCCGTGCCGGCAAGGGCATCTTCTGCGAGAAGCCCATGGCGATCACCCTCGATGAAGCCGACCGCGCCATCGCCGCTGCGGCCGATGCCCGAGTGCCACTGCAAGTCGGCTTCAACCGGCGTTTCGCCAAGAGCTTTCGCGCCGCCCACCTCGACGTCGCCGCAGGCCGAATCGGCACCCCGCAGTTGCTGCGCTCCCTGACCCGCGACCCGGCGCTGAACAACCCTGGCGCCTCACCACAATGGGTGATTTTCCTGGAAACCCTGATCCACGACTTCGACACCCTGCGCTACCTCAACCCCGGCGCCGAAGCGGTGCAAGTGCAGGTGATGGCCGACGCCCTGATCGCCCCGGACTACAAAAGCCAGGGTTTGCTCGACACCGCCGTGGTCACGATCCGCTTCGATAACGGCGCGATTGCCACCGCCGAAGCCAGCTTCCAGGCGGTCTATGGTTATGACGTGCGCGGTGAAGTGTTTGGCAGCGCCGGCATGCTGACCATGGGCGGCGTGCAGGCCTGCGACCTGGTGCGCTACCAGGCCCAGGGCATCCAGGCCGACACCCAACGCCTGGACACCGACCTGTTGCGCGATGCCTACATTGCCGAGCTCAACCACTTCGTCGACTGCCTGCAAAGCGGCGCCAAGCCCCTGGCCAGCGGGGAAGATGCCCGCGCCGCCCTGGCGATTGCCCGCGCCTGTATCCAATCCTACGAGCAAGGCACGGCGGTGAGCCTATGAGCCCGTTCAAGCTGGCGGTGAGTGCCGAGATGGTGTTCCTCGACCTGCCCTTCGTCGAGCGGGTCAAGCGGATTCATGCCCTGGGTTTCAGCGCCGAAATCTGGAACTGGACCGACAAGGACATCAACGCCCTGGCCGCGACGGGCGCGGACTTCACCTCCATGACCGGCTACATCAGCGGCACCCTCACTGACCCCGACGGTATCCGCCACTTGCTCGACAGCGCCCGCGAATCCTTAAGCGTTGCCGAGCGCCTCAAGTGCCCCAGCCTCAACCTGCACGGCACCGGCCTGGGTGACGGCGGCCTGCCGGTGCAACCCGTCAGCCGGACCACCGGGCGCATGTGGCTGAGCGCCTGCAAGACGCTGGAGAAAATCGCTCGCCTGGGGCAAGACGCCGGCCGCGTGTTCCTGCTGGAAAACCTCAACACCGAGGTCGACCACCCCGGCACGCCATTCGCCCGCGCCGACGACACCCTGGCGCTGATCGAGGCCGTGGGCAGCCCACACCTGAAAATGAACCTGGACCTTTACCACGCGCAGATCGGCGAAGGAAACCTGATCGAATTGATCCAGCGCGCGGGCAGCGCCATCGGCGAAATCCAGGTGGCAGACGTGCCCGGGCGCCAGGAGCCCGGCACCGGCGAAATCCACTACCCGGCGATTGCCAGGGCGCTGCATGCCATCGGCTACAGCGGCGTGGTCGGCCTGGAAGCCTGGGCCAGCGGCGACAGCGAAGCCGCCCTGGAGCGTTTTCGCCAAGCCTTCACCCTATAACAACAAGAGGAACACCTCATGCATCGCTATTCATTGATCGTTGCCACCCTGTTGCTGCTGTTCAGCCAATGGACCTTCGCCGCGTATCGCATCGGCGTGAGCATCGCGCGGGTCGACGATAACTTCATGACCTACGTACGCACCGGCCTTGAAACGGCCGCCAAACAACAAGACGTGCAGATCCAGTTCGAGGACGCCCAGGGCGACGTGGTGCGTCAGCTCAACCAGGTCGAAGGGTTTCTCAACCAGAACGTCGACGCGGTCATCGTGCTGCCGGTGGACACCGCCGCCACCGCCAACATGACCCGCGCCGCCGTGGCCGCCAACAAGCCATTGGTGTACGTCAACCGCCATCCGGACCAACGCACGCTGCCCAAGGGGGTCGTGACCGTGGCGTCCAACGACATCGAAGCCGGGCAATTGCAGATGCGCTACCTCGCGGAAAAACTCGGCGGCAAGGGCAACGTGGCGATCATCATGGGCGACCTGGCGCAAAACGCCACCCATGACCGCACTGAAGGCGCCAAGCAGGTGCTCAAGGACTTTCCCGGGATCAAGATCGTCGAGCAGCAAAGTGCCGAATGGCAACGCAGCAAGGCCATGGACCTGACCAGCAACTGGCTGCTGGCGGGCACACAGTTCGATGCGATTGTGGCCAACAACGATGAAATGGCGATTGGCGCGGCCATGGCTTTGCAGCAGGCCGGCAAGGCCAAGGGCGAAGTGGCGATTGTCGGCATCGATGGCCTGCCCGATGGCTTGGCGGCGATCAGGCGCGGCGTGCTCACCGCCTCAGTGTTCCAGGACCCCAAAGCCCAGGCGACGCAAGCGGTACAAGCGGCGGTGCGGATGATCAAGGGCGAGCCAATCGAATCGGAGGTGTGGGTACCGTTCGAACTCATAAAACCCGAACAGGTCGCGGTGTTCGAACAGCGCTACAAATAATTGAAGCCAAGAAGATCCAAATGTGGGAGGGGGCTTGCCCTAATGCCAGTCAGTTAAGGCGACACCGAACCTGTGGCGAGGGAGCTTGCTCCCGCTGGACTGCGCAGCAGTCCCATTGTTTGGGGCCGCTTCGCGCCCCAGCGGGAGCAAGCTCCCTCGCCACAAGTTAGTTCTCGCTCCTGCTACTTCTTAACTGACTGGCATTAGGGCTTGCCCCCTCCCACACTTTCAGTCCAAGTCGCTCGCACTATGGCGCTCGGCCAACTGATCATCGCCGGACACCCGATTCACCCGCCGCCCGCGCTGCACCGCCGGCCGTGCATCAATCGCATCCGCCCAGCGCATGACGTGCTTGTATTCATGCACCGAGAGAAACTCCGCCGCCCCATATAACCGCCCTTTGACCAACCCGCCGTACCAGGGCCAGATGGCGATGTCGGCGATGGTGTAGGCGTCCCCGGCGATGTACTCGCTCACCGCCAGGCGCTTGTCCAGCACATCCAGCTGGCGCTTGGCCTCCATGGCGAAACGATTGATCGGGTATTCCATCTTGCTCGGCGCATACGCGTAGAAATGCCCGAAGCCGCCGCCCAGGTACGGTGCGCTGCCCATCTGCCAGAACAGCCACGACAGGCATTCGGCACGGGCGGCAGGTTCGGTGGGCAAAAACGCGCCGAACTTCTCGGCCAGGTACTGCAGGATCGCGCCCGACTCGAACACGCGAATCGGCGCAGCGCCGCTGTGATCCATCAACGCCGGGATCTTCGAGTTCGGGTTCACCGCCACGAAACCGCTGCCGAACTGGTCGCCGTCACCGATCTTGATCAGCCAGGCGTCGTATTCGGCACCGGTGTGCCCGAGCGCCAGCAGCTCTTCGAGCAGGATCGTGACCTTCTGCCCATTGGGCGTGGCCAGGGAATACAGCTGCAACGGGTGTTTGCCGACCGGCAGTGCTTTTTCATGGGTGGCGCCGGCGATGGGCCGGTTGATGCTGGCGAAGGTGCCGCCGCTTTCGGTGTCCCAGGTCCAGACCTTGGGGGGTACATAGTCAGACATGCTCGGTGCTCCTCGGGGGCGCTTGCGATCAACAAAGGGTTTAAGACTAAACCAAAGACGCGTGGCGCGTCACACTGGTGTCCCCGTCTTGCCCAGGCACCTGCACACGCAGGGCGATGAGCAAGGCCGCGAGCAACATCAACACACCCGCACCGATAAACACCCCGCCAATGCCACTGAAGCTGAACATCAGCCCGCCACCGGCAGCGCCCGCCGCGATGGCCGACTGCACCGACGCGACCACCATGCCTCCGGCACTTTCCGCCTGGTCCGGCACCGCACGCGCGACCCAGTTCGACCACGCCACGGGTACGCCGCCAAATGCCATGCCCCATAGCGCCAGGAGCATCGCCTGGCCCGGCAGTGGCGCAGGCAACCAGACCAGCGCCAGTGCCGCGATTGCCACCAACACCGGCATTAACACCAGTGTTGTGCGTGGGCGGCGCACCAGAAGCCAGCCGGCGAACAGCGTGCCGGCGAAGTTCGCCACGCCAAAACCCAGTAGCATCAGCGCCAGCCCCTCGGTGTCGACCCCGGTGGTGCTTTCCAGGAACGGCCGGATGTAGGTGAACAGCGCAAAATGCGCGGTGTGCACCAGTACGCAGCCGAACATGCCGATGGCGATGCCGGGGCGCTGCAGTACGTCCACCACGGTGCGCAGGCGCGCGGTGCCATGGGGTGCCATGCGCGGCAGCGTGAATGCCTGGAACGCCAGGGTCAGCAGGCCGACGGCGGCCGCCGCAATAAACGCACTGCGCCAGCCGTACAGGCCACCCAAATAGCTGCCCAGCGGCACGGCGACCACGGTGCCCAGCGCGATCCCGCTGAAAATGATCGACAGCGCACGAGGCAAGGACGCCGCCGGCACCAGGCGCATCGCCACTGCAGCCGCCATGCTCCAGAAACCGCCGAGGGCGATGCCCAGCAGGATGCGCATCAACAACAGCACCGTCAGGCTGGAGGACAACGCCACCAGCAGGTTGGAGGCGATCATCAGCGTGGAAAACCCCAGCAGCACGACGCGCCGGTCGATACCACGGGTCAGCCCCGGCACCAGCAGACCGGCAAACAGCGCTACCACCGCCGTCACCGTGACGGCTTGCCCGGCCAGCGCCTCTGTAACGCCCAGGTCCAGGGCCATCGGTGTCAACAGGCTGGCCGGCAAGTACTCCGCCGTGAGCAGGCCGAATACCCCCATCGCCAGGGAAAATACCGCCAGCCAGGCCGGCTCTGTCACAACGCCCGCAGGCGTATGGGCTGCACAATCAGTCATCGCAGGTCTTCCTCAAGTCATTAGCGAGGCGCTCAGTCTAGGTAGGCCGACCAGGATGATCTATGATACAAAGCCTTGAGTTTTTAACCGAAACCCCGAGTATGACTTGAGTGGACGCATTCACCGCTTCTTCAGAGCTGATCAACGAGTTGCTGCGCGGCATGCGCCTGCGGGGTGTGCAGTACCGGCGCATCCAGGCCGGGCCCACCTTCGGCATGGGCTTTGGCGCCAGGCCGGGCCACGCCTATTTCCACTTTCTCGCGGCCGGCCGCGCCACGCTGCGCACCGAGGACGACAGCCTTTTCGCGCTGTCGGCCGGCAATGCGGTGTTCATCTCCCACGGCGGCGCGCACGCGCTGTTATCCGCACCGGATGCCGTCGTGCAGGACATCGACCATTTCGACAGCGCACCGTTGGGGGATACCGTGTGCGCCGTGAATGCATCACCCGATACCGTCCCCAGCCTGGTGTTGTTCAGTGCGTGCATGGAGTTTGAGCTCGGCAGCCTCCAGGGGCTCGGCAACCTGATGCCGGCCCTGATGCTGATCGATGCCGGCGGCCAGCGTTACCCTGGGCTGATGCCGATCCTGGCAGTAATGGAACGCGAAATGTCCACGGCACGCGTAGGCTTTGCTGGCATTCTTGCGCGCCTCGCCGATGTGGTGGCGGCGATGATCGTACGCGGCTGGGTCGAGTGCGCCTGTGGCAACGCCTCGGGGCTGGTAGCCGCGTTGCGCGACCCGCGCCTGGCCAGCGCCCTGCTCGCCTTGCACCAGCAGCCGGGCCACGACTGGAGCGTGGCGGAACTGGCCGCCCAGTGTCATACCTCGCGCTCGGTGTTCGCTGACCGCTTCCAGGCCGTCCTCGGCATACCGCCGCTGCGCTACGCCACGGAACTGCGCATGCGCCTGGCCAGCCAATGGCTGACCCTGGAACGCATGCCCATCGAAACCGTGGCGCAACGCCTGGGCTACACCTCCCAGGCGGCGTTCAGCCGTGCCTTCAAACGCATCACCGGGCAGCCGCCGGGGGCGGCCAGGCGTTCGGCATGAAGGCCTGGAACAGCACGCGGTCTCCATAAACACCACTGTTCAACTGTGGGAGGGGGCTTGCTCCCGATGAGGGCATGTCAGTCAATGCATCTTTGACTGACCCACCGCTATCGGGAGCAAGCCCCCTCCCACAGTTGAACAGTGGCGCCTGGCCTAGACCCAGCCACCATCCACGATAAAGTTCTGCGCCGAACACATCGCCGAGGCATCGGAAGCCAAGAACAGCGCCATATTGGCGATATGCTCGGGCATCACGCTGCCCGGCAAGCACTGGCTGCGGGCGATCAGCTCACGGGCCGCGTCGTCCACCCACATGGCCAGTTGTTTTTCCGTCATCACCCAGCCCGGCACCAGGGTATTGACGCGGATGTGGTGGGGGCCTAACTCCCGCGCCAGGCCACGGGTCATGCCGTGGGCGGCGGCCTTGCTGGCGGCGTACACCGGGTAGCCGGCGGAGGCCATCATCCAGCCGACCGAGCCCAGGTTGATGATCGAGCCGCCACCGGCCTGTTTCATCATCGGTACCACCGCCTTGGCGGCAAAGAAGGCGTGCTTGAGGTTGACCGCAATCAGCCGGTCGAACATTTCCGAGTCGATTTCTTCCAGGGTATGGCGTACGTCGTTCGCCGCGTTGTTGACCAGCACCGTGATCGGGCCGAGGGAATGTTCGAAACGCCCGATCGCCGCGCGATAGCCGATCTCGTCGGTGATATCGCAGCATTCGAACTCAACGCTATGCCCGTTGGAGTTCAACAGCGCGGCCAGGCGTTCGCCCTGGCTTTGGGCGCGGTCCACGAACGCCACCTTGGCGCCTTGGGCGGCGAACGCCCGCACCATGAACTCGCCAATCCCGGAAGCCCCGCCGGAGATCAATACGGTCTTGCCCTTGAGGTCGGGATACAGGGCCTGCTGAGTACTCATAACGTGATGCCTCGATCAATTAGTCTTATTTTATTTTACGAAATCGGCGTTAAAGGCTATAAATTCGCTGTCTCAATCATGAAATATCGCACATTAGTAGAACTATTCAATCCAAAAACAACAAAAGGAAGTTCGACCATGAAGCACCCTCGATACCTGCTGTCCGGCCTGGCAATGTCCATGTTGATCGCCAGCGGCGGCGCCCAGGCCGCAGGCCTGACCAGCGAACACAAACCCTTCGGCAAAACCAATGACGGCACCGCCGTCGAACAATACGTGTTGCGCAACAGCCATGGCATGCAAGCCACGGTGATTACCTACGGCGGTGTGCTGCAATCGCTGAAGGTGCCGGACAAACACGGCAAGGTCGACGACGTGGTGCTGGGCTTTGACGACGTACAAGGCTATCAAGGCGGTACCGCATTCTTCGGCGCGACCATTGGCCGCTTCGGCAATCGCCTGGCGGGCGGCGCCTTCGAACTTGACGGCAAACGCTACCAGGTGCCGCTCAACGACGGCCCCAACTCGCTGCATGGCGGCGCCCAGGGCTTCGACAAGCAGGTGTGGCAAGCCAAGCCGGTCAAGGACAAGGATTCGGTCGGGGTCACCCTCACCTACCTGTCCAAGGACGGTGAAATGGGTTTCCCCGGCAACCTGAAAACCGAAGTCACTTATCGCCTCAACGACAAGAACGAGCTGCACATCGACTATAAGGCCACCACCGACAAACCGACTGTGCTCAACCTCACCAACCACAGCTACTTCAACCTGGCCGGCGCAGGTAACGGCGATATTCTCAAGCAGGTCGCCACCTTGCATGCCAGCCATTACACACCGGTGAATGCCACCCTGATTCCCACCGGCGAACTGGCGCCGGTCAAGGGCACGCCGATGGACTTCCTCAAGCCTACCGCCATCGGCCAGCACATCAAGGAGGATCATCCGCAGCTCAAGTTCGCCGAACCGAAACAGGGTGGGTTCGACTTCAACTGGGCGCTGGACACCAAAGGCGATGTGAAGCAACTGGCGGCCGAGGTGCATGATCCTGAGTCGGGGCGGCGTTTGCAGCTCTATACCAGCGAACCGGGCGTGCAGTTCTACACCAGTAACTTCCTGGATGGTTCGGTGAAGGGCAAGGCTGGCAAGACCTACCAGCACTGGAGTGGGTTCACCCTGGAGACCCAGCACTTTCCGGACGCGCCTAACCAGCCCAAGTTTGCCTCGACCCGTTTGAACCCTGGGCAGACCTACACCCAGAACACCGTGTTCAAATTCTCCGCTAACTAAAACCCTACATTGATCGTTCCCACGCTCCGCGTGGGAATGCCACCTGGGACGCTCCGCGTCCCGATTCAGAAGTGGACGCAGAGCGTCCCGGGGTGCATTCCCACGCAGAGCGAGGGAACGATCAGGTTCAGCGTTGTTTCATGCGGTCGATGACCACGGCCAACAGCAGGATCGAGCCGCGAATCACGTACTGGTAGAAGGTATCGATGTTCTTCAGGTTCATCGCATTCTCGATAATCGCCAGGATCAATACCCCGGCGATCACATGGCGGATCATGCCGATACCGCCACTCAGCGACACCCCGCCCAGCACACAGGCGGAAATCACCGTCAGCTCGAAGCCCTGGCCGATCATTGGTTGGCCGGAGGTCATGCGTGAGGCCAGGATCACCCCGGCCAACGCGCCGATCAAACCGTGCACGGCGAAGATCAGGATCTTGGTGCGATCCACATTGACCCCCGCCAGCAACGCCGCTTCCGGGTTGCCGCCGATGGCCATGGTGTTGCGCCCGTAGGTGGTGTAGTTGAGCAACCAGCCGAAGAACAGGAAACACACGATGGTAATCAGGATCGGTACCGGCACGCCCAACAGCTGGCCGTTGCCGAACACGAAGAACTGATCCTGGGACACGCCCACCGCTTTGCCGTCGGCGAAGATATAGGCCAGGCCACGCACGATCTGCATGGTTGCCAGGGTGGTAATCAACGCGTTGACCCGCAACTTGGCGATCACGATCCCGTTGATCAACCCCACCATCAGGCCCATCAGCAGCGCCGCGCCGATGCCGAGCATCACGCTGTCGGTGTCGCGCATCACAATCGCCGCGACCACGCCGGCGCAGGCAATCACCGAGCCCACCGACAAGTCGAAATGCCCGGAGGCCAGGCAGAACAGCATGGTGCACGCCGCAATACCCACCGTGGAAATCGCCAGGCCCAGCCCGCGCATGTTCAGCGGCGAGAGGAAGTTATCGATCAGCAAGGCACACAGGACAAAGATACCCACCGCGGCCAGCAGCATCGCCCAGTTGTCGAGCAAGGCGCGCAGATCGAGGGGTTTGCGTGCCGAGGGCAGCGCGTTGTTTTGAGTGGTCATGGTCGTCTCTCAGTTCGCCAGGCCGCGCGGCAAGGCCAGCTGCAGCAGGTTGGATTCAGTCGCGTGTGCGCGCAGTTGTTCACCGCGCAAGGCGCCTTCGCACAGCACCAGGATGCGGTCGGAAATGCCCATGACTTCCATCAGGTCGCTGGACACCACGATCACCGCAATGCCTTGCGCCGCGAGGTTATGGATGATCTGGTAGATCTCGGCCTTGGCGCCGATATCGATGCCACGGGTCGGTTCGTCCAGCAGCAGCACCTTCATCGGCATCGACAGCCAGCGGCCGAGGATGGCTTTCTGTTGGTTGCCACCGGACAGGTACATGATTTTCTGCGCCGCGTTCGGGGTCTTGACCTTCATCGCCTTGATCTGGTGCTCGGCGTTGCCTTTCTCCCAGCCATCGCGTAACAGCCAGCCGAACGCAGAATGCGCGCCACGGGCACTGATGTTGATGTTTTCGGCGACGCTGGACAGCGGAATGATGCCCTCTTTCTTGCGGTCCTCGGGGCACAGCAGCACCCCGGCGGCGATGGCATCGCGAGGTGAGCGCAATTGCAGCGGCTCACCGCACAAATCCAGGCTGCCGGCACTGGCACGCTCCAGGCCGCTGAGCAGTCGGAACAGTTCCGTGCGCCCTGCCCCCACCAACCCGAACAGGCCGAGGATTTCCCCTTTGCGCACCTCAAAACTGATCGGCTCGCGCAAGCCGGGGCCGAGCAGGCCGTTGACCTTCAGGGCGACTTCGCCGTGCTCGCGCGGGCGGTAGTCGTAGATGTCCTGGATATCGCGGCCGACCATGCAGGTCACCAACTGGTCGTGGTTCAGCGCGCTCATGTCGTCGAAGGTGCGCACGAAGCGGCCGTCCTTGAACACCGTCACCGCATTGCAGATACGGAACACCTCCTCCATGCGGTGGGACACGTACAGCACCACTTTGCCCTCATCGCGCAGGCGCGTGATGATCGCCATCAAGCGATCGATCTCCCGCGCCGAGAGGCTGCTGGTCGGTTCATCGAAGGCGATCACATGGGCGCCACGGGACAGCGCTTTGGCGATTTCCACCAGTTGGCGCTGGCCCAGGGACAGGCGCCCGAGCTTTTCCTGGGGGTCGATTTCGTCGGCCAGGCCCTTCAGACACGCCAGCGCCTGCTGGCGCAGCAGGCTGCGGTTGACCACGCCAAAACGCGACGGTAAATGCCCGAGGAACAGGTTCTCGGCCACCGTCATTTCCGGCACCAGGTGCAGTTCCTGGTGGATCACCGCAACGCCACTGGCAATGCTGTCGGCGGCGCATTTGAAGGCCATGACCTGCTCGCCGATCTGCACCGTGCCGGTGCTGGGAATATAGGCGCCGCCGAGGATCTTCAGCAGCGTCGACTTACCCGCACCGTTCTCGCCCATCAGGGCATGCACTTGCCCCGGATGGGCGGTGAAGCTGATGCCGTCGAGCGCCTTGACCCCAGGGAAGGTTTTGCCGATACCGTCAAAACGCAGGGCCGCAGCGGTCATTTCCACAGCCCGATCTTGGTCAGTTCCGCCTGGAAGTTCTCGCGGGTGATCAGGGTCACTTCGTCCATGGCGGTGTACTTCGGCGGTTCAGTGCCTTTGGTGACCCACTCGTACATCATCAGCGCGGTGTTGTAGCCCTCGATATGCGGGCTGGGCAGCATCGAACCGAAGAAGCCGCTGTTGGCTTTCTTCAATTCACCGATGGCATCGGTGCCATTGATGCCGATGCCGATCACATTAGCCGCCGCGAAGCCGGCGCTTTCGGTAGCACGTACGCCGCCCAGCACGGTGTTGTCGTTCATGCCGCCGATGATCAGGTTTTTTGCGCCGCTGGGCAGCTTGACCAGCGCCGAGTTGGTGGCGTCCATGCTGCCTGGGACGTCGAGGGTTTTCAGCGCGGCGGTCAGGATATGGTCCTTGGGAATGCCGGCTTCTTCCAGGGATTTGATCGAGCCGTCGGTGCGTTTCTTGCCGGTGTCGAGTTCGTTGAAAGTGTTGATCACCGCATAGGTGTCCTTCCAGTCCCAGCCGCGTTTTTTCGCTTCGGCGGCCATGGCGGCGCCCTGCTTCTGGCCCACTTCGAAGGCGGCCATGCCCAGGTACGGCACGTCCTCCATGAACTTGCCCTTGGCATCGACGAAACGGTCATCCACCGCAATCACTTTCAAGCCGTTGACCTTGGCCTTGGCGACGATGGCCGGGCCCAGGGACACGTCCGGCGGGCAGATCACGAAGCCCTTGGCACCGTTGGCGGCCAGGCTGTCGATGGCCGAGAGGGTTTTTTCACCGTCGGGCACGGCGATCTTGATCACGGTAAACCCGTGTTCCTTGCCGGCTTTTTCGGCGAAGGCCCATTCGGTCTGGAACCAGGGCTCTTCGGCCTGCTTGACCAGAAAGCCGATCTTCACTTCTTCAGCGGCCAGCAGCAGGCCGCTCAAGCTCATGGCCGAGACCGCCACAGCGGCGCAGCACAGGGAACGCAAACCACGACGACGATTCATACGGGTGACTCCTTGTTGTTGTTTTTGAATATTCGTTTTTCGGTTTATCCGGCGAAGCGGTGACAGGGTTTGCCTGGCACCTCCACCTCCATGCTCAGTACCGCACCGTCCAATGGGTGATCCAAGGGGCTGGCGGCGCTGGTGATATACAGGGTGGTCAGATCAGGCCCACCAAACACGCAACTGGTGGGGCGGCTGACGGGCAGTTCGACGATGCGGTCCACCTGCCCTTGCGGCGTCAGGCGTAGCAGGCAACTGCCGTCCCAGCGCGCATTCCAGATGTAGCCCTCACTGTCCATGGCCGAACCGTCCGGCCCGCCGCGTTCGTGGGCAGCGAACCAGGTCCGGGCGGCGTCGAGCTGGCCGTCGGGCTGAATGGCATGCCGGTACAGCGTGCCATCCAGGCTGTCGCCGAAATGCACATGGCCGCCGTCGTCACTCCATAACAGCGTGTTGGGAATGCCCAGGCCGCTCAGCAGCGGCGTAACCGTCGCATCGGCGTCGATACGAAACAGCCCGCCGGAGCGTCGCGTGATGGGCAGGTCTTCGCCGTGGGCGCCGATGTTGTTCTGCATGGTGCCCAGCCACAGTCGGCCCTGGGCATCGCAACGGGCTTCGTTGCCGCGGTTACCCGGTTGCGGGTCGGCCACGCACAGCAAGGTCAGGGCTTCGGTGTTCAAGTCCAGCCGGTACACACCGCTGCTCAGGGTCACCAGCGCATCCCCGCTTTCGCAAGGAATGAACGCCGAGACGTGCTCGGGTAATTGCCAGACTCGCAACTGCCCGTCCATCAGGCGCAGGGCCTGGCGGGCGGCGATATCCACCCAATACAGGGCCTGGGACGGAGCATCCCAGAACGGCCCTTCGCCCAACCGGGCACGGTGCGGGGTGACTGCGCTCAACGACATGAAGCCTCCGGATGACTTACAGGGATTCTCGAGACGGCGCGCCATCTACCAGCCGCTGGATACGCAACGGGTTGGCGTTTTTCAGCGCGTCGGGCAGCAGGCTATCAGGGTAGTTCTGGAAGCACACCGGGCGCAGGAACCGATCGATGGCCAAGGTGCCGACCGAGGTGCCACGGGCATCGGAGGTGGCCGGGTACGGCCCGCCGTGCACCATCGAATCGCAGACTTCCACACCGGTGGGGTAACCGTTGAGCAGGATGCGCCCGACTTTCTGTTCCAGCAGCGGCGTCAGCTCGGCGAACTGTTGCAGGTCGGCCGGTTCGCCAATGATGGTGGCGGTCAACTGCCCGTGCAGGCCGTGCAAGGCGGCGCTGAGCTGGGCCTGGTCGGCGACTTCGACGAACACTGTGGTCGGGCCGAACACTTCTTCCTGCAGCACTTCATCGCCGTCGATCAACAGGCGCACATCGGCCTTGAACAACTGCGGCTGGGCCTGGTTGCCCGATTGGGCGTTGCCCGCCAAGTGCTCGATACCGGGGTGAGACAGGAGCTTTTCCAGGCCCTTGCCGTAGCTGCCCAAGGTGCCCGCGTTAAGCATGGTTTGCGCCGGTTGCTCGCCGATCAGCTTCGCGACTTGTTGCATGAACGCGCTGAACGCTGGGGACGCAATGCCGATCACCAGGCCAGGGTTGGTGCAGAACTGGCCGCAGCCTTGCACCACCGAGGCGGTCAGGTCGCGGGCGACGCTGTCGGCGCGGGCTTGCAGCGCCTGCGGCAGCACGATGACCGGGTTGATGCTCGACATCTCGGCAAACACCGGGATCGGCTGCGGGCGCGCCGCCGCCATATCGCACAGGGCACGGCCGCCCTTGAGCGAGCCGGTAAAGCCGACGGCCTGGATCGCCGGGTGCTTGACCAGCGCTTCGCCAACACCGCCGCCGAAGATCATGTTGAACACGCCCGCCGGCATTTCGGTGGCTTGGGCCGCGCGGATGATCGCATCGGCCACCTGCTCCGCCGTCGCCATATGCCCGCTGTGGGCCTTGAATACCACCGGGCAACCGGCTGCCAGCGCAGCGGCGGTATCACCGCCGGCGGTGGAAAATGCCAGCGGGAAGTTACTGGCGCCGAACACCGCGACCGGGCCCAGGCCGATGCGGTATTGGCGCAGGTCCGGACGCGGCAATGGCTGGCGATCCGGCAGCGCTTTGTCGATGCGCGCGCCGTAAAAATCACCGCGACGCAACACCGTGGCGAACAGGCGCATCTGGCCGCTGGTACGCCCACGTTCGCCTTTGATGCGCGCCGCCGGCAAGGCGGTTTCGCGGCAGACCAATTCGACGAAATCATCGCCCAATGCGTCCAGCTCGTCGGCAATCGCATCAAGAAATTGCGCACGGCGCGACGCGCTCAAGGCGCGGTAAGCCGGGTACGCGGCGGCGGCCGCTTTGGCGGCGGCATCGACCTCCTGCGGGGTGGCCTGGTAGAACGCCTGGGGCAAGGCTTCGCCGGTGGTGGCGTCGACGCTCTGCAACTGGGTGCTGCCGTTGGCACTGCGCTGGCCGCCGATGTAGTTGTGACCGAGGAACTGGGGCATGGGGCTCTCCTTTAAAGGGTAATGACGTTGCCGGGTTCGAATGCCGCATCACTGCTGCCGACACGGTTGACCAGCGGCGCGCCGAATTCAGCCTGGGTAATCTCGAACACATCGCCTTCCTGGGTACGTATACCGTCGGCAAATGACAGCGTGGCGGTGCCGAAGAAGTGGATGTGCACATCGCCGGGCTTGAGGAACTGGCGGTATTTGAAGTGGTGGTATTCGAGGTTTTCCAGGCTGTGGCACATATTGGCCTCGCCGCTGAGGAATTCGTTCCGCCAGATTTCTTCGCCGTTACGCAGGATGCGGCTGGTGCCTGCCAGGTGCTGGGGCAACTCGCCCACGCGCAGCTCCGGCCCGTAGCTGCAACTGCGCAGTTTGGAATGGGCCAGGTACAGGTAGTTCTTGCGTTCCATCACATGGTCGGAAAATTCGTTGCCCACCGCAAAGCCCACACGGTAGGGCTTGCTGTCCGGGCCGATCACGTAGAGGCCACCGATTTCCGGCTCTTCGCCGGCGTCTTCGGCAAACGGCGGTACCGGGAACGCGGCGCCGGGGCGCACCACGGTGCTGCCGTCGCCTTTATAGAACCACTCCGGCTGCACGCCCGCCTGCCCGGCGGCTGGCTTGCCGCCCTCAACCCCCCATTTGAAGATGCGCATGGTGTCGGTCAGGGCGGTGTCGTCACCGGCCTGGTGCATTTTGTCTCGCGCCGAAGCGCTGCCCAGGTGAGTCAAGCCGGTGCCGCTGATCAGCATATGGGCCGGGTCCGGGTGGTCCAGTGGCGGCAGCACCTTGAGCTCGGCCAGCAACGCGGCGTAGTCGTGGCTGTCGCCCAGGCCAAGGCTGTTCACCTGTTGCTCCAGGCCGACACCGGCTTCGATCGCGGCCAGGGCCAATTCACGCACGCTGCGCGCCGCCTGGACTTCGCGCAGCTGTGTGCCTTCCACTACGCCGACGCGGCGTTCGCCGTTGGGCAACTCGAACTGAACTAAACGCATGCCATTTCTCCTGAATTAAGTACGTGTGGCGCCACGGGCACTGGCGGCGAATTGGTCGGCGGGCAGCACATGCTTGCGTTCCAGCAGGCGGTAGACCACCAGGGTCAGCACCAGCCCGAACAGCATCACGCCGGACAAGAAGTACAGGCCCGAGGCCAGGTTGCCGGTGTATTCCTTGAGCGCACCGATCACGAACGGGCCGATGTAGCCGCCAAGGTTGCCCACCGAATTGATCAACGCGATACCCGCCGCCGCACTGGCACCGGCGAAGAAGCGCCCCGGCAAGGTCCAGAACACCGCCGTGCAGGAAAACATCGCGAACGCCGCCAGGCACAGGGCCGCCATTTGCAGCACCGGCACACTGAGCCAGGCGCTGAAGAACAGGCCGATGGCGCCCAGTACATAGAGCACGGCAAGGTGGCCGTAACGGTCATTCAAACGGTCGGAACTGCGCGGGATGATCAGCAGGCCGATGATGCCGAAGATGTAAGGCACGGCGGAGATGAAGCCGGTGGTGAGGTCACTGCCGCCAAATTGCTTGATCAAGGTCGGCAGCCACAGGCCCAGGCCGTAGATGCTCAAGGTCACCGGCAGGTAGAACAGCGCCAGCAGCAACACGCGCTTGTCCTTGAGCGCATGCAGCGGGTTGCCGTGGCGGGTCTGGCCGTAGGCTTGCAGGTCTTTGTTGAGCTCACCGGTGAGCCAGGCCTTCTCTTCCTCGCTCATCCACTTGACTTGTTTAGGGCCGTCCGGCAGGTAGCGCAGCACCGGCCAGGTGAGCAGGATCGCCGGGGTGCCGATCACGATGAACAGCCACTGCCAGCCGTGCAGGCCCAGGGTGCCGTCCATGCCCAGCAAGCCGCCGGACACGGGACCGGTGATCATCATCGCGATCGGTTGGGAGAGGATGAACAGCCCGAGGATCTTGCCGCGATGGCGCACCGGGAACCATTGGGTGATGTAGTACAGCACGCCCGGAAAGAACCCGGCCTCGGCCGCGCCGAGCAGAAAGCGCATCACATAGAAGCTGTGCGGCCCTTGTACGAAGGCCATGCCGATGGTGATGGTGCCCCAGGTGATCATGATGCGCGCGAACCAGCGCCGCGCGCCAAAACGGTCGAGCATCAGGTTGCTGGGAATCTCGAACAGGAAGTAGCCAATGAAGAACAACCCCGCGCCCAGGCCATAGGCCGCATCGCCGATGCCGACGTCGGCGCCCATGTGCAGCTTGGCGAAGCCCACGGCGGAACGGTCCACGTAGGCAATCAGGTACAGCAGGATCAGGAAGGGAATCAGTTTCAGCGTGATGCGCCGAATAAGCCGCAGTTCCTGGCTCATGGGGGTCGATCTCCGATTGTTGTTTTTATAGAAGCTCGGGGGACGCCTCTCGCGAAAATCCGCCAGGGTCATACCTCAGTTGAGAAAGACTATATAGTAGGACTATTTGCAAAACAACTCTTCCAAAGCTTCGATTTTGCGCTTATGTTTAACCACGCTCAGAACATATAGTCATACAATAAGAGAATCGATCATGTCTGATAAAAAGCCCGGCCTACGCTCCGCCCAGTGGTTCGGTACTGCCGACAAGAACGGCTTCATGTACCGCAGCTGGATGAAGAACCAGGGCATTGCCGACCATCAGTTCCATGGCAAGCCGATCATCGGCATCTGCAACACCTGGTCGGAGCTGACCCCGTGCAATGCGCACTTCCGCCAGATCGCCGAGCACGTTAAACGCGGCGTGATCGAAGCCGGTGGCTTCCCGGTGGAATTCCCGGTGTTCTCCAACGGCGAATCCAACCTGCGCCCCACCGCCATGCTGACGCGCAACCTGGCGAGCATGGACGTGGAAGAAGCGATTCGCGGCAACCCGATCGATGGCGTGGTGCTGCTCACCGGCTGCGACAAAACCACCCCGGCCCTGCTGATGGGCGCCGCCAGTTGTGATGTGCCAGCCATCGTCGTCACTGGCGGGCCGATGCTCAACGGCAAGCACAAGGGCCAGGACATCGGCTCGGGCACGGTGGTGTGGCAGCTCAGCGAACAGGTCAAGGCCGGCACCATTACCCTGGATGATTTCCTTGCAGCCGAAGGCGGCATGTCGCGCTCGGCAGGTACCTGCAACACCATGGGCACCGCGTCGACCATGGCCTGCATGGCCGAGGCCCTGGGCACCTCCCTGCCCCACAACGCGGCGATTCCGGCAGTGGATGCACGGCGTTATGTGCTGGCGCACATGTCGGGCATGCGTGCAGTGGAGATGGTGCGCGAAGACTTGAAGCTGTCGAAGATCCTCACCAAGGAAGCCTTCGAAAACGCGATCCGGGTGAACGCGGCCATCGGCGGTTCGACCAACGCGGTGATCCACTTGAAAGCCATCGCCGGGCGCATCGGCGTCGAGCTGGACCTGGACGACTGGACCCGCATCGGGCGTGGCATGCCGACCATCGTCGACCTGCAACCCTCGGGGCGCTTCCTGATGGAAGAGTTCTACTATGCCGGCGGCCTGCCCGCCGTACTGCGCCGCCTGGGCGAAGCCAACCTGATCCCCCATCCGAATGCCTTGACCGTCAACGGCAAAACCTTGGGCGAGAACACCAAGGACTCACCGATCTACGGCCAGGACGAAGTGATCCGCACCCTCGACAACCCGATCCGCGCCGACGGCGGCATCTGCGTGCTGCGCGGCAACCTGGCGCCGCTGGGTGCGGTGCTCAAACCGTCTGCCGCCAGCGCCGAGCTGATGCAGCACCGCGGCCGCGCAGTAGTGTTCGAAAACTTCGACATGTACAAGGCGCGCATCAATGACCCCGAGCTGGACGTGGACGCCAACTCGATCCTGGTCATGAAAAACTGCGGGCCCAAGGGTTACCCAGGCATGGCCGAAGTCGGCAACATGGGCCTGCCGGCCAAATTGCTGGCCCAGGGCGTGACCGACATGGTGCGGATTTCCGATGCGCGCATGAGCGGTACCGCGTATGGCACGGTGGTGCTGCATGTGGCGCCGGAAGCCGCAGCGGGCGGGCCGTTGGCGGCCGTGCAGGAAGGTGACTGGATCGAACTGGACTGCGCCAACGGGCGCTTGCACCTGGACATTCCCGACGCCGAATTGGCGTCGCGCATGGCCGACCTGGCGCCGCCCGAGAAACTGATCGTCGGCGGCTATCGCCAGCTGTACATCGACCATGTGCTGCAGGCCGACCAGGGTTGCGACTTCGACTTCCTGGTGGGCTGCCGTGGCGCCGAAGTCCCCCG
This sequence comes from Pseudomonas sp. R11-23-07, assembly GCF_003852295.1. Taxonomy (NCBI): domain Bacteria; kingdom Pseudomonadati; phylum Pseudomonadota; class Gammaproteobacteria; order Pseudomonadales; family Pseudomonadaceae; genus Pseudomonas; species Pseudomonas sp. R11-23-07. The sequence goes on along the minus strand of NZ_CP027761.1, from coordinate 2,344,018 downwards.
GCATTCCCACTAATTGGGATGCTATGATGCGGCGAATTTAAGCCAGAGCCTGCCCGTCGTTATGGATCACCAGCCGCCCAAGCCGCGCAAGAGCATGCATGCCCAGATCGTTCAGGACTTGGGCATGCACATCGTTTCCGGGCGCTTCAAGCCGGAAGAAAGACTGCCCATGGAAGCCACGCTGTGCGAGGAATACAAGGTCAGCCGTTCGGTGTTGCGCGAGGCGACGCGGGTGCTCAGCGCCAAGGGCCTGGTGTATTCCAAGCCTCGGGTGGGCGCCGTGGTGCGGCCGCGCTTGAAGTGGCACCTGCTCGACCCGGACGTGCTGTCCTGGTTGATGCAGTCCACGCCCCACAGCGAGTTTTTCAACACCCTGGCCGGGGTGCGGCGCATCCTCGAACCGGAAATCGCCGCCATGGCCGCGACCACCGCCACCGATGAAGACATCGCCACCATCGAAAAGGCCTATGTGGGCATGGAAACCGCGAAAACCCACGAAGACCTGTTGCAGGCCGACCTGGACTTCCACCGCGCCATTGCCGACGCCACCCGCAACGATCTGCTCGCCTATATGTGCAACATGCTCTCTTTGCCGTTGCGCGAGTCGATCAACATCACCAACCGCCGCCCGGATATCCAGGGCCTGAGCCTGCCCCGGCACAAGGCGATCCTCACCGCGATCAAAAACCGCGACGCACTGGGCGCGCGGCATGCATCGTTGGTGCAGTTGGATGACACGCGGGTGGCGTTGGATACGGTGATGAATGTGTTGACGCCGTTGTAGCCTCTCAAGGGATAAATGGGATCAAATGTGGGAGGGGGCTTGCCCCCGATTGCAGTGTGTCAGTCTCAATATTTTTGACTGATACACCGCTATCGGGAGCAAGCCCCCTCCCACATTTGGAACTGTGTACGGCGTCAGAGGGTGTAGGAGATTCCGACCTGCACCGTGCGCGGTGCGCCGGGGTAGGCATATACGTTGCCGAACGCACCTTCTTCATACTCGCGGTTGAACAGGTTTTTCACGTCCAGGTTCAGGCGTACCTGTTCGTTGACCTTGTAATAGCCCAGCAGGTCGACCACGGTGTAGGCGTCCATCGAGAAGGCGGTATTGGCGGTCTGCCCGGCGCGCTGGTCGACGTATTTGCCGCCCACACCGAGGCCCAGGCCCTTGAGGGCGCCGTCCTGGAACTCATAGACGTTGAGCAGGCTGAAGCTGTTGCGCGGGATGTTCAACAAGCGCGTGCCGGAGCGGATGCTGTTGTCCTTGGTGACTTCGGCATCCACGTAGGCATAGCCGCCGATCATGCGCCACTCAGGCGTGAGGTTGCCCGCGACGTTAAGGTCAAAGCCTCGGCTGCGCACTTCACCTGCGGCGACGCTGAACGTGTTGATTACCGGGTCGGTGGTCAGTACGTTTTTCTTGTCGATCTGATAGATCGAAGCGTCAACGCTCAGTTGGCGGTCCAAGGCTTCCCACTTGATCCCCATCTCATAGGACTTGCCTTTCTCCGGCGCGAAGCCGCCGCCTTCGCGTGCCGCACCGGTGTTCGGCTTGAACGAACGCGCGGCGTCGGCATACACCGCGACGGTATCGGTGAGGTCGTAGATCACACCCACACGTGGGGTGACGGCGTTTTCTGCGCTCTGGAAGGGGTTCACGCCGGGCACATAACTTTCGTAGTCATGTTCAAACCTTTCGAAACGTGCACCGGCCAGGACTTTCAAGCGCTCGGTCAGGGCCACCTGGTCCTGCACGAAGGCCGCGTAGGTCTTGAGGTTTTCCTTGTCATGCGTCGGCGTGCGCGTCAGCGGCGGGCGCGCCTGGCCGTAGACCGGGTTGAAAATATCGATCGGGTACGTGCCCGAGGCGGCGCTGGAGCGCTGGATGATCGACTTATAGTCGTAGTCTTCGTACTCAATGCCGGTCAGCAAGGTGTGCTCGAAACCGCCGGTGGAGAAATGCCCGGTCAGGTTGAGCTGATAGTCCTTGTCGGTCCATTCCAGCTTGCGGTAGTTGAAGTTGCGTTGCAGGGTGCGGCCATCGGCACCCAGGCCGTTAGCCTCGATTGCGTTGCCCTTCAATGTCCCATCCAACCACTGGAAACCGCCGCCCAACGTCCAGTTGTCATTGAGCGCATGCTCGAAACGCAACTGCGCCATGTCGTTGTCGTTATGCAGCTTGCCTACGTCCTTGTCGCCCCAGAACGTCTCGCGCGACGGCGTGCCGCGCTGATTCGGGTAGCGCGTCAGGCCACGGTCCAATGGGGCATTGTTGCGCATGAAGTCGCCTTCGAAAATCACCTTGGTGTCATCGCTGGCCTGCCAGGTGAGCACCGGCGTCACGCCGTAGCGTTCGGTCTCGACGTGATCGCGGAAGGTGTCGCCGCCCTCGCCCACCACGTTCAGGCGATAGGCCAGGCGGCCTGCTTCGTCCAGCGGGCCGGAGGCATCCAGGGTGCCGCGCTTCATGCCTTGGTCATTGACTTGGCTGCCCAAGGTGACGCTGCGTTCGGCCAGCGGCTGCTTGGACACCACGTTGAACGTGCCACCGGGGTCGCCACGGCCGTAGAGCATGGTCGCCGGGCCGCGCAACACCTCGAGGCGCTCGATGGTATTGGCATCCGGCATGTTCGGGTAACCGCGATTGATCGGGAAACCGTTGCGGTAGAACTCACCGGTGGTAAAGCCACGCACGGTGAAGGTGGTCAGGCCCTGGCCACCGAAGTTGTTGGCGCGGCCGACCCCACCGGCATAATCAAGGGCATCCTGCAGGCGCGTTGCGCCGATGTCTTCGACCACATCCCTGGACACCACGCTGATGGACTGCGGGGTTTCATGAATCGAGGTGTCGGTGCGCGTCGCACTGGCTGATCGCGTGGCGTGGTAGCCCTGCACCGGGCCCTGGGCTGACTCGAAATCCGCCGTGGCGGTCACATTGGTTGCTTGCAGCTCGATACCGGCTTTTTCAGTCGGGGCTTCTTCTGCCCAGGTAAAAGGGGAAAACGCCTGAAGCACACAGATGGAAATCAGGGTACGACGCATGGATGTTGAACCTAGTGAATGAGCCAGATGGGGCGGCAAACCTGCCAAGAATTCGCCGCGCATCATATATCAACGCATTCGCGTTTGACATCCATTCTCATTTGTTATTTTTCGCGTATCGCCTCTGTATCCAGTGACTCGGTATTCCTGATGTCTGAAAACCAAATGTGGGAGGGGGCTTGCCCCCGATGGCGGTGGATCAACCAGACAATCTGGTACTGACCCACCGCCATCGGGAGCAAGCCCCCTCCCACAGTTTTACCAAGTCGCTACGCAGTCGCTAACTCAGCGATAACGTTCCAACCAATGCGCATAAGGCGCCGGCAAGGTCCAGGACGACTTGTCCACGCCCAGTTCCTTGGCCGCAAAGTACGCCCAATGCGGATCAGCCAGGTGCGCGCGGCCCACGGAGACCAGGTCAAGATGCCCGGCCTGCAGCGCGCTTTCGGCCAGTTGCGGGGTACCAAAGCCCCACGCCGACGTCACCGGAATACCGGCTTCACGGCGCACACGTTCGGCAATCGGGCCCATGAACGCCGGGCCCCACGGAATGTTGGTGTCGGGAATGGTGAACCCGACGCTGACGCTGAGCAGGTCCAGGCCACCGGCCTTGAACCGGCGGGCCAGTTCGATGGACTCGGTGAGGGTCTGCTCATCACGGCCGTCGTACTCGATCACGCCGAAGCGGGCGGTGAGCGGCAGGTTTTCCGGCCAGACTTCACGCACGGCGGCCAGGGTTTCCAGGAGGAAGCGGCTGCGGTTGTCGAAGCTGCCACCGTAGGCGTCGGTACGCTGGTTGGAGTGTTCGGAGAAAAAGCTCTGGCCCAGGTAACCATGGGCGAAGTGCAGCTCGATCCATTCAAAACCGGCGTCACGGGCACGACGGGCGGCGTCGACGAAGTCTTGCTGGACGCGGGCGATGTCGTCCAGGGTCATGGCACGCGGTACGTTGGGCAGGTTCGCGCCGAACGCAATGGCCGACGGGGCGATGGTTTCCCAGCTGCGGGCATCGGAGGCCGGGATGTGGTCGTCGCCTTCCCATGGACGGTTGGCGCTGGCTTTGCGACCGGCGTGGGCAATCTGGATACCGGGTACGGAACCTGCGGCCTTGATCGCCTTGACCATCGGCACGAACGCCTCGGCATGGGCATCGCTCCAGATACCGGCGCAGCCCGGGGTGATACGCCCCTCCGGCGCGACGGCAGTGGCCTCGACCACCAGCAGGCCGGCACCGCCACGGGCCATGCCGGCCAGGTGCACGTGGTGCCAGTCATTGACCATGCCGTCGTCGGCCATGTATTGGCACATCGGAGGGATGGCAATGCGATTGCGCAAGGTAACGTCTTTGAGTTTGAACGGTTCGAACAAAGCGGACATCAGATACTCCGGATAAGCGTGCGTGATTCGATAGTTCGATGGTAATCGAACTATGGTATTCAACGCTACCCCCCTGTTATGATCCGCGCCATGCGAGCCTTCAAACACCCTACCCCGCAAGAGCTGACACTTGAGCGCGTGCTCTACGCCCTCAGCGACCCCGTGCGTCTGGAAATCGTGCGCTGCCTGGCCGGCGTGCCCGAAGCCACATGTGGCGAACTGGACGGCGGGCGCCCCAAATCGAGCATGTCCCACCACTTCAGGGTGTTACGCGATGCGGGCCTGGTGAACACCCGCAATGTCGGCACCACCCACATGAACTCGTTGCGTCGCGAAGAGCTCGAAGGCCGCTTCCCCGGCTTGCTGGCGAGTGTGCTTGCCCAGCGCTGAACACCGGCCCCTGCGCTTCAGGCCGTAACCGACCGCAGCGGCGCGCCATCCAGATGCACACAGTCCTTGCCGTTGCGCTTGGCGCCATACAGGTTTTTGTCGGCTAACTTGAGCACTGTCGACAATTCGTCACCTGCCGAAAAGCGCGCCATGCCGGCACTGCACGTGTAGTTGTGCGGCGGGGCGACGCTGCAGCGGATCGCCTGCAACAAATCCAGCACAAACTCGCCGGCCAGCGCCGAGTCATCGCCCTGCAACAACACGCCGAACTCTTCCCCACCGATGCGTCCAAAGCTGTGGCTGCCTTTGGCGTTTTTCAGGCAGAGCGCCATGGCGCGCAAAATCTTATCGCCGACGTCGTGGCCGTACAGGTCGTTCTTGGCCTTGAAACTGTCGATATCCAACATGATGAAGTAGCCGCCCTGGCCGCTGTCGAGCAACTTTTCGAAGCTTTGCATGAACGCGCGTCGGTTGAGGATAGAGGTCAGGTAATCGGTCTCGGCCAATGCGCGAAACTCACTTTCCACCAGCAGCACCGAACGCAGGTTCTTCAAGTATGAGTAACTCAGGATGAAACCGATCGACACCGACGACGCGCAAAATATCAGCAGATAACTTTGGGTTGCGGCATAGAGTTCGGCCTGCATCGGCGACCACAGGATAAGCCAGACCGACAGGGCGCCGACCAGATAATCCTGGACACTGATAAACAGGATCGCGCTGCCGACAACCAGGGTGACGGCCAGGGGCAAGCCGTAGATACGCAATGGCGGATTCAAGTGAATGATGTAGGCAAACCCCACCGACAACAGCACGATATAGCTCACCCCCAGCAACCGCCACAACAGGAAGTTCGTCGTCAGTGAATGAACACGGCACACAACTAACAGGCCGAGGGTGACGCTCAACACATACGGGTCGAACATCATCGCCTGGATCAAGCCGATACCAATCCAGGCAACGATGCCTATCCATTCGGCTTGCGTTACCGCAGGCGACAGCAACCGGCGCATCCTGGGCCTTAACTTCAAGTGAGCAGGCATCCCTACGCTCCCATTTCAATAGCATGCAGGCCAACCGCAAATGAAAAGGCCATGAACCGCTTTACCAGGCTGACAAAGGGCGGCAGAACTTCCAGCCGGGTCTTGGAGTGCGCTTTGAAATAGCCTTTTTCCACGCCCTCCTGCACCATTCGAATAATGTGGGTCTTGGACACCGAAAGTTGCTTGGCCAATGCCAGATACGAAGATGACCTGAACGTTGCCCGATCATTTTCCGGCGCAAAGGCATCGTTATAAATGGCCAACATCAACAGGTGCCCGGCGTCTCTTTTCACCAGCCAGTAACACTCGGGCAGCAATACATCGACCGTGAGGTCGGCGTCGAGAATGATGGCAAACCCCCTGAAGTAAAGGGCCAGGAAACCGCGGTCATCCAACTCGCGCAATTGTTGAAAAATCGCCCTCTCGGGGTACAGCCGCGCCAACGACTCCGTGAGTGAGGTCAACATCAGGCGCGCTTCACGGCAGGCTTCGTCCGAGGGCGCATACACCCTGAAGCGACTGTCTTCGGGGTGCGGCGCAACCTCCATGAAGCCCAGCGCACGAAACAACAGAAAGATCGATTCCAGGCTGTTTTTCGAACAATACCTGCGCGTCACGCACAGGTTTTTAACTTCGGACAACAACGGCAGCGGTGTGGCGAAGTACTCGCTCAATAACGCAAACGACACCATCAAACGGCTGTATTTAAGTGCACTCTTATAGAAAAACGGTCGTCTGGAATAGGGCACGAGCAGCACGTGGTAATGCGCTCTCAAGCACGATTCAAAATCCCTATGACGTTCGAGCGCTTGCGCGGTATTACACATAGCCGACTTCAACGAACTGACATGCATGAAAGAGCCCTGATCATCCAACTTGATTCCACTGATCTCAGCTACGAAATCCCTGCAGCCCGGCCCCAAAACAAATCACGTGGTAAACCCTGCGGTTAATGGCTTTTTGCCTCGGCGCAATGTACAGCGATTGCCGCGCCAGACGACATCAGTACCAAAGTTGTTCCAGATTTCCCGAACCGGGTCCCGTCAGGCGAACCTTCACCCGTCTACGGCGTCGTAACCTGGCACTGTTGCCAACCGCACGCCGCGAGGTTCTCGTTTGAAAGCTGCCCTTCTCAAGAAATACCGCCTGATCATCAAGACCATGGGCTATGTGGGCTGGGCCCTGTTCTGGCTGTTGCTGTGGGATATCGCCGTCACGGTGGATTTCATGCTGTTCCTCAACTCCAAGATCAACCTGCCGCTGATGCCCCTGACCTTGCTGGGTTCGGCACTGGTGGTGCTGATCAGTTTCCGTAACAGCAGCGCCTACAACCGCTGGTGGGAAGCGCGCACCTTATGGGGCTCGATGGTCAACAACTCGCGCAGCTTCGCGCGCCAGGTACTGACCCTGCTGGACGATCCCGACAGCGAAGTGAACCCGATCAAATCCACGCTGTTGCGCCGTCATGTGGCCTATGTGAATTGCCTGGCCGCGCACCTCAAGGGCGAGCCCTGCCCGGAGGAAGTGCGCGCGTTCATCCCTGACGCGGAATTCGCCCGCAATGGCGCCACCAACAACTTCGCCAACGACATTCTCACCGGCTCGGCCGCCTTGCTGGCCCGGGAATACAAGGCCGGTCACCTGGACAGCATCCGCCTGGCGCGGCTGGAGTCGACGCTGGTGGACCTGTCCAATGCCCAGGGCGGCATGGAGCGGATCGCCAACACGCCGCTGCCCTACCCTTACGTGTATTTTCCACGTCTGTTCATCTCGCTGTTCTGCCTGATCGTGCCCGTGGGCCTGGTGGAATCCCTCGGCTGGTTCACCCCGCTGGCCTCCACAGTGGTGGGCTTCATGCTGCTGGCCATCGAGCGCATCGGCACCGACCTGCAAAGCCCGTTTCGCTCCAGTGAACATCAGATTCAAATGGAAGCGATCTGCGAAACCATCGAGAAGAACCTGCAGTCGATGCGCCGTGACGCCCTGGCCGGTGACCAGATCGGCTGATTGCCCCCCTCCCCTCAAGTGCCGCCGCCCTCGGTCGATATATCGAGGGTAAGCATGACCATGTCCTCATAAAACGCATGCGACGCACAGCACGACCGTTTTCTCCCTTGCCAAAACTATAAATACCCGCGGGTGAAGTCATGAATATCAAGCAGAAGCTGACATGGGCGTTTGCGGCCATCGCGTGCCTCCCGGTCGTCCTGGTCGCGATGATCGTGGTGCTGAATGTGCGCGAAGGCGCCCTCGCCAACTTTCTCGACAGCAGCGGCCGCGAAATCCGCCAGATCGACAATGGCATGAAGCAGTTTTTCGACGGCATCAGCCAGAACGTCGAGTACGTGGCCAAGGACCCGCGCGTTATCGCGGCCAAGGACCTCAAGAGCTACGCCAGCGCGGACGCCGCGCAAATCCCGCTCACACCGACCAACACCGAACTGCTGGCGATTTTCGACCAATTCGCCAAAAGCCATCCCAGCACTGCCTACCTGTCCCTGGGCCTGCGCGACGGCGGCTACGCCAGCTGGCCGGACGACACCAAACTGACCAACTACGACCCACGCGTGCGCCCCTGGTACCAGGCGGCCATTGCTGCGCCGGGCAAGACCGTGCGCACCGGTGCCTATTACTGGGCACCGGACGATGTGGTGCTGATCGGTACCGTGCATACCGTCGCCGACACCACTGGCAATATCCTTGGCGTGGTCGGCCTGGACGTGTCGCTCAAGCAGCTCACCGAACTGGTGCGCACCATCAAGCTGGGCGACAGCGGCTACCTGATGCTGGTGGAGGCCGACGGAAACGTGCTGGTGGATCCCAGCGATGCCAAGCATAACTTCAAGCCCCTGGCCAGCTTGGGGCCGAACTACGCCGAACTGGCCAAGGACGGTGATGGGGTGACCGAGGTGAACATCGACGGCGTGGCCTACATGGCCAACGTGGTCAGTTCCAAAGACCTGGGCTGGCGCTTTATCGGCCTGATCAAGCGTGACGAAGTGATGGCCGGCGCCACCCGCCTGACGTGGTTGATCGCTGCCATCGCCGCCGTCCTGGCGCTGGTGTTCGCCATCGTCGGCGCCAGTTTCGCCCGCGTGATCGTGCGCCCGATTCGCGGCGTGGCCGACGGCCTGCAGGAAATTGCCGAAGGTGAAGGCGACCTCACGCGCCAGCTCAAGGTGCAGGGCAAGGACGAAACCGCCAGCCTGGCCGGTTGGTTCAACCAGTTCCTGAGCATGATCGCCCAGCTGGTGCAGCGCATCGGCAACGCATCCTCAGACCTGCAAACCGCCGCCGCCGACACCCGTGAAGTCGCGCACAACATGAACCAGGCCGCCGGCCGCCAACGCGAAGCCGTGGAACTGGTGAGCACCGCCTTCAACGAAATGGTGGCCACCGCCAATGAAGTGGCGCGCTCGTGCAGCGCCGCCGCGTCGAGTGCCGACGAAGGCTATCGCGACGTACACAACGGCCAGCAGCACATCGGCGAAGCCACCGGCAGCGTGCTCAAGCTCAGCGAAGACCTGCAGAAATCCACGCAGACCATGCAGTTGCTCGAACAAGACAGCCAGAACATCAACGCCATCCTCGATACCATCCGCTCGATTGCCGAACAGACCAACCTGCTGGCGCTCAACGCTGCGATTGAAGCCGCACGCGCCGGCGATCAGGGCCGAGGGTTCGCCGTGGTCGCCGACGAAGTCCGCGCCCTCGCCCGCCGCACCGCCGACTCCACCGGCGAGATCGACAGCCTGCTGGGCAATCTTGCCCGCCGCACCAAGGAAGTCACCCAGCAAATGCAAAGCAGCCTGCAGGGGTCGCACACCAGCGTGGAACGCATCCAGCAGGCCCGCGACAGCTTTGACAAGATTCGCGGTTCGGTGGACTCGATTCGCGACCAGAACACCCAGATCGCCACCGCCGCCGAAGAGCAGCACCAAGTGGCCGAAGAGATCAACCGGCACATCGCACAGATTCATGCCGATGCGCAGTTGGTTGAAGAGTTTGCGCATACGGCGCAGAGCGGGTCGGGGCGTTTGACCGACATTTCCGGTCAGCTCAACGGGCTGGTGGGCCGCTTCAAGTTCTGACGTCCTCTCCCAAGACAGGCGGTGAGCCCTTCACCGCCTGATCGCTGCATAACCCCCCTCCTCAACAAACCCACGCACGCTTGCCTGGGATCTTGCCGCACGCCTATTGCGCTTCTCGTATTATGGTATACCATCATACGCAGACCCTCACTTAGACGGAGCAGCCCATGAGTTTCGAAATCCGCAAGATCGTCAGTTATGTAGAAGAGACCTTTATCGAGGGCGGCAAAGCCTCCGACACGCCCGTGAAAATGGTCGGCCTGGCCGTGGTACTGAAAAACCCCTGGCTGGGCCGTGGTTTCGTCGAAGACCTGAAGCCGGAGATCCGCGCTAACTGCTCCGACCTCGGCGCGCTGATGGTCGAGCGCCTGGTGGGCATCATCGGCGGTGCCGACAAGATCGAGGCCTACGGCAAAGCGGCCGTGGTAGGCGCCGATGGCGAGATCGAACACGCGAGTGCGATCATCCATACCCTGCGCTTCGGCAACCACTACCGTGAAGCCGTCAAGGCCAAAAGCTACCTGAGCTTCACCAACAAGCGCGGCGGCCCGGGTACCTCGATCCAGATTCCAATGATGCACAAGGACGACGAAGGCCTGCGTTCGCACTACATCACCCTGGAAATGCAAATCGAAGACGCGCCGCGCGCTGACGAAATCGTCGTCGTGCTGGGCTGCGCCGATGGCGGTCGCCTGCACCCACGGATCGGCAACCGTTACATCGACCTGGAAGAGCTGGCGGCTGAAAAAGCCCAGTAAGCGACACCGGCCATAACAAAAAGCATGCAGGAGCGCTCCATGATTCGGCTCACCGCTGAACGCACCCCGGCAGGTACCAGTTACCTGGCGACCGGCCAAGGCCAGCCTGTGGTTTTGATCCACGGCGTGGGCCTGAACAAAGAAATGTGGGGCGGGCAAATCGTTGGCCTGGCCACGAATTACCATGTGATCAGCTATGACATGCTCGGCCATGGCGCCAGCCCGCGCCCGGCCGCCGGCACACCGTTGCTCGGCTATGCGGACCAGTTGCTGGAACTGCTCGACCACCTGCAACTGCCCCAGGCCACGGTGATCGGGTTTTCCATGGGCGGCCTGGTTGCCCGGGCGTTTGCCCTGCATTACCCCGACCGTCTAAAAAGCCTGGTGGTGCTCAACAGTGTATTCAACCGCAGCCCCGAGCAGCGTGCCGGCGTGATCGCGCGCACGGCCCAGGCCGCCGAGCACGGGCCGGATGCGAATGCGGAAGCGGCGCTGTCGCGCTGGTTCAGCCGTGAATACCAGGCGGCCAACCCGGCGCAGATCGCCGCGTTGCGCCAGACCCTGGCGGGCAATGACCCCCAGGGCTACCTCACCACCTACGAGCTGTTTGCGACCCAGGACATGTACCGCGCCGACGACCTCAAGGGGTTGCGCGTGCCCACCCTGGTCGCCACCGGCGAACTGGACCCCGGCTCGACGCCGGAAATGGCCCGGCAACTGGCCGACCGTATTCCCGGCGCCACGGTTGCGGTGCTGGCCGAGCAACGGCATATGATGCCGGTGGAATCACCGCGCCTGGTCAATAGCCTGCTGCTGGGGTTCCTCGACACCGTGTACGCCCAAAACAATCCAATAAAGGGGATCGTTGCATGACACTCGCACGCTTCCAGATGTGCATCGGCGGTGAATGGGTCGATGCCCTGTCCGGCAAGACTTTCGACAGCCTCAACCCGGCCCTGGCCGAACCCTGGGCGCAATTGCCCGATGCCGATGAAGCCGACGTGGACCGCGCCGTACAGGCCGCGCAATCGGCTTTCGATAGCCCGGCCTGGCGCAGCCTCAGCGCCACAGCACGGGGCAAATTGCTGCGCCGCCTGGGTGACTTGATCGCCGAAAACACAGAACAACTGGCGCAGCTGGAAAGCCGCGACAACGGCAAACTGATCCGCGAGACCCGCGGCCAGGTAAGCTATCTGCCGGAGTTCTTCCACTACACTGCAGGCCTCGCCGACAAGCTCGAAGGCGGTACCTTGCCGCTGGACAAACCGGACCTGTTCGCCTACACGGTCCACGAAGCCATGGGCGTGGTCGCCGCGATCATTCCGTGGAACAGCCCGCTGTACCTGACGGCGATCAAACTCGCGCCGGCCCTGGCGGCTGGCAATACCATCGTGATCAAACCCTCGGAGCACGCTTCGGCAACCGTCCTGGAGCTGGCGCGCCTGGCGCTGGAAGCCGGGATTCCACCAGGCGTGGTCAACGTGGTGACCGGCTACGGCCCAAGCACCGGCGCCGCCCTCACCCGCCACTCGTTGGTACGCAAGATCGCCTTTACCGGCGGCGCGGCCACCGCACGGCATGTGGTGCGCAGCAGCGCGGAGAACTTCGCCAAGCTGTCGCTGGAACTGGGCGGCAAATCGCCGAATATCATTTTTGCCGACGCCGACCTCGACAGCGCCATCAACGGTGCAATCGCCGGGATCTACGCGGCGTCAGGGCAAAGCTGCGTGTCCGGTTCGCGCCTGCTGGTGCAGGATGAAATCTACGACGAGTTCGTCGAGCGCCTGGTTGAACGCGCCCAACGCATTCGCATCGGCAACCCGCAGGACGACGCCAGTGAGATGGGCCCCATGGCCACCGCCCAGCAACTGGCCGTGGTCGAAGGCCTGGTGGCGGATGCCATCGCCGAAGGCGCACGCCTGCGCACCGGCGGCAAGCGCCCGCAGAACCTCGGCGAAGGCTGGTTTTATGAGCCGACCTTGTTCGAATGCGACCACAACTCAATGAAGATCATGCAGGAAGAAGTGTTCGGCCCAGTGGCTTCGGTGATCCGTTTCAAGGACGAAGCCCAGGCCCTGGCCATCGCCAACGACTCGCAGTTCGGCCTCGCCGCCGGCATCTGGACCCGTGACCTGGGCCGCGCCCACCGCCTGGCACGCGACGTGCGCTCGGGGATTATCTGGGTCAACACCTACCGCGCCGTCTCGGCCATGGCGCCCATCGGCGGCTTCAAGAACAGCGGCTATGGACGCGAAAGCGGCATCGATTCGGTGCTGGCCTACACCGAGCTGAAGACGGTGTGGATCAACCTCTCCCAGGCGCCCATGCCTGATCCCTTCGTGATGCGTTAAGAGTCCACAACCATGATCGAACCCGGCATTTACAAAGACGTCATGAGCTCGTTCCCTTCGGGCGTCACGGTGGTCACCACCCTCGACCCGGACGGCGGCATCGTCGGCATCACCGCCAGCGCCTTCAGTGCGCTGTCGATCGACCCGGCCCTGGTGCTGTTCTGCCCCAACTACGCGTCGGACACCTACCCGATCCTGCGCGACAGCAAGCGCTTCGCGATCCACCTGCTGTCCGCCGGACAGACCGCCGAAGCCTATGCCTTCGCCAGCAAAGGCAAGGAAAAGGCCAAGGGCATCGAGTGGCACCTGAGCGACTTGGGCAACCCGCTGCTGGCCAACGCCACGGCCATCATCGAGTGCGAGTTGTGGCGCGAATACGACGGCGGCGACCACGCGATCATTGTCGGTGCGGTGAAGAACCTGATCCTGCCCACACAGCCGGTCACGCCGATGATCTATCACAAGGGCAAGCTGGGCCCATTGCCGACTCTGGCCTGAGGAGCGCTGAAGCATGAGCAACGACAAGTATGAACAGGGCCTGAAAATTCGTACCCAAGTCTTGGGTGAAGCCTATGTACAGCGTTCAATCGACAACGCCGACGACTTCACCCGACCGCTGCAGGAGATGGTCACCGAGTACTGCTGGGGCCATGTGTGGGGCCGGGAGGGTTTGTCGCTTAAAGAACGCAGCATGATAAACTTGGCAATGATTTCGGCCCTCAATCGGCCTCACGAACTCAAGCTGCACGTGCGTGGCGCCTTGCGCAACGGGCTAAGTCGTGAACAAATACGCGAAATTCTGCTTCAGGTCGGCATTTACTGCGGGGTTCCCGCTGCTGTGGACAGCTTCCGGCTGGCCCGTGAAGCCTTCGCCGAAGCCGATGCCGAGGCCTCCAGTTAACCGCTACATTCAGAGCAGACCCCATGAAACGCGCGCCCCTCGACGATAGCTTCAAGGTCAATCACAACCCGGTCACCCTGCGCGAAATCGTGCTGGAGAAACTGCGCAGCGCCATCATGAATTTCCAGCTACTGCCCGGTGACCGCCTGGTGGAGCGCGACCTGTGTGACCGCCTCGGTGTCAGCCGCACGTCGGTGCGCGAAGCCTTGCGCCACCTGGAGTCCGAAGGCCTGGTGGAATTCGCCGATGCCAAGGGCCCGCAGGTGGCGATCATCACCCTGGCCGATGCCGTCGATATCTATGAACTGCGCTGCGTGCTCGAAGGCTTGATCGTGCAGCTGTTCACCCTGCGCGCCAAGGCCAAGGACATCAAGGCCCTGGAAAAAGCCCTTGAGGAAAACCGCAAGGCTCTCAAGGAAGGCGAACTGCAGCAAGTGATCGACTCCGTGCAGGGCTTCTATGATGTGTTGCTCGAAGGATCCGGCAACCACGTGGCCGCCACTCAGTTGCGCCAGTTGCAGGCGCGTATCAGCTACCTGCGCGCGACGTCTGTGTCCCAGCAAAACCGGCGTGGCGCCAGCAACCAGGAAATGGAACGCATGGTTCAGGCGATCAAGAGCGGTGACCCCCTGGCCGCCCACCAAGCCTGCGTCGATCACGTGCGTGCAGCGGCAGCCGTGGCCTTGGATTACCTCAAGCGCAAACAGGAAGAAACCGGCAAGCTCCCCGAGATCACCCTGCCTATCGCGCTCAAAGAACCGCGCATAGGTCACTGACCGTGCCCAGCCCCAGCTTCTGCCCGACCTGCGGCGGCCGTGACCTCGGTCACCAACTGCCACCGGGCGACACCCACGAGCGCCTGATGTGCCGGGGCTGTGGCTACATCCACTACATCAACCCCAAGATCATCGCCGGTTGCATCATCGAGCAGGACGGCAAATACCTGCTGTGCCAGCGCGCAATCCCCCCACGCCCCGGCACCTGGACGCTGCCGGCGGGCTTCATGGAAGGTGGCGAAACCACCGAAGAAGCGGCGTTGCGCGAAGTCTGGGAAGAGACCGGCGTGCGCGCCGAGATCGTGTCGCCCTACTCGATTTTCAGCGTGCCGAAAATCAGCGAGGTGTACATCATCTTCCGCGCCATCGCGCTAGAGATCACCGGCCAGTTCGGCCTGGAAACCCTGGCCTACACATTCTTCGCCCCCGAGGACATTCCGTGGGACAGCATCTACTACCCGGCGATCCGGCAGATTCTCGAGCGTTACATCGAGGAACGCCAGGCTGGGGTGTATGGCATCTACATGGGGAATGATGACATTGGCAAGATTCACTTCATGCGCTGATCTCAGCCTAAACACGGTTCAAAATGTGGGAGGGGGCTTGCCCCCGATAGCGGCCTGTCAGTCAGCTTGTTTATAGCTGACCCACCGCCATCGGGGGCAAGCCCCCTCCCACATTTTGACCACACTTGGCCTGGTATGCCTAGGGCGCCAGCCCCTCCACAATAATGATCTGCGCCTCTCCCGCCCCCGCTCTATGCCCCTTTGCCTCCTGATATTCCACAGACTCATAGCACGCCACCGCCTGCTCATAGCTCTCAAACTCAATCACCACATTGCGCTGCCGCACAGGCCCGCCTTCCAGCGCCTCACTGCGCCCGCCCCTGGCCAGAAATCGCCCGCCGAACTTCGCGAACGCCGCCGGCGCGCGCTGGGTGTACTGGGTGTATTGCTCTGCATCGGACACATCCACATGGGCAATCCAATAGGCCTTCATCGAGACATCCTCTTGCTTGGAATTTGTGGTATACCATAATACATACAACCAACAAGCAGAGCACTCCTCATGCCCTTCAACAGCATCGCAGATATCATCGAAGACTACCGCCAGGGCAAGATGGTGCTTCTGGTCGACGACGAAGACCGGGAAAACGAAGGCGACCTGCTGTTGCCTGCGGCGTGCTGCACCGCCGAGACTATCAGCTTCATGGCCCGCGAAGCGCGGGGCCTGATCTGCCTGACCCTTACCGATGAACATTGCCAACGCCTGGGCCTGGAGCAGATGGTGCCGAGTAACGGCAGCGTGTTCAGCACTGCGTTTACCGTGTCCATCGAAGCCGCCACCGGCGTGACCACCGGCATCTCCGCCGCCGATCGCGCACGCACCGTGGTGGCGGCTGTGGACATCAACGCGGGCCCCGCCGACATTGTGCAGCCAGGACATATCTTCCCGCTGCGCGCCCGGGATGGCGGTGTGCTGACCCGCGCCGGCCACACCGAAGCCGGTTGCGACCTGGCGCGCCTGGCCGGGCACACACCGGCCTCGGTGATTGTCGAAGTGATGAACGACGACGGCACCATGGCCCGCCGTCCCGAGCTGGAAGCCTTTGCCCGCAAGCACGGGATCAAGATCGGCACTATCGCCGACCTGATCCACTACCGCCTCAGCACCGAACGCACCGTGGTACGCATCGGCGAACGCGACCTACCCACAGTGCACGGCACCTTCCGCCTGATCACTTTTGAAGACCGCATCGACGGCGGCGTGCATATGGCCATGGTCATGGGCCAACTGCGCCGCGATGAGCCGGCGCTGGTCCGTGTGCACGTGATCGACCCGCTGCGCGACCTGGTCGGTGCCGACTACAGTGGGCCGTCCAACTGGACCTTGTGGGCCGCCCTGCAACGCGTGGCGGCAGAAGGCAGCGGCGTGGTGGTGGTGCTGGCCAACCATGAGTCGTCCCAGGCACTGTTGGAACGCGTACCGCAGTTAACCCAGGCGCCGCGTCAGTTCAGCCGCTCCCAGTCACGGATTTACTCGGAAGTGGGTACTGGCGCGCAGATATTGCAGGACCTGGGCGTGGGCAAACTGCGCCACCTCGGACCACCGCTGAAATACGCAGGCTTGACCGGTTACGACCTGGAAGTCGTGGAAAGCATCCCCTTCACCTGAGGCTGGAAACCCAGCGTCGGCGGATAGCCGGTATGGCAAAGTGCTTGCGCAAAGTTTGGAATACCATAATATGATATTCCATGGGCCGGACAACCTGAATCAGGTCTCCCGGACCGATTGCTCCCGACAGGCGGGCACTCCAAGCCCCGCTCATAAACACAACAATGAGGGCGTAAAAATGGTGTTGAACACAGGTGCAACCGCGGTGCTGTTCGCGGGTTTGTTGAGCGTGGCCAGCCAGGCGGCGTTGGCGGCGGAAAGTGTCAACTTCGTCAGTTGGGGAGGCAGCACCCAGGATGCGCAGAAGCAGGCATGGGCCGATCCTTTCAGCAAGGCCAGCGGCATCACCGTCGTCCAGGACGGCCCCACCGACTACGGCAAACTCAAGGCCATGGTCGAAAGCGGCAACGTACAGTGGGACGTGGTGGATGTCGAAGCCGACTTCGCCCTGCGCGCCGCCGCCGAAGGCCTGCTCGAGCCCCTCGACTTCTCGGTGATCGAGCGCGACAAGATCGACCCGCGTTTCGTCTCCGACCATGGCGTCGGCTCGTTCTTCTTCTCCTTCGTGCTCGGCTACAACGAAGGCAAGCTCGGCGCCGGCAAACCGCAGGACTGGAGCGCCTTGTTCGACACCAAGACCTACCCCGGCAAACGCGCCCTCTACAAATGGCCAAGCCCAGGTGTGCTTGAACTGGCGCTGCTGGCCGACGGCGTGCCCGCCGCCACGCTCTACCCCCTGGACCTGGACCGCGCCTTCAAGAAACTCGACACCATCAAGAAAGACATCGTCTGGTGGGGCGGCGGTGCGCAGTCGCAACAGTTGCTGGCCTCCGGCGAAGTCAGCATGGGCCAGTTCTGGAACGGCCGCATTCACGCCTTGCAGGAAGATGGCGCACCAGTGGGCGTGAGTTGGAAACAGAATCTGGTGATGGCCGACATTCTTGTGGTACCTAAAGGCTCGAAAAACAAAGCGGCCGCGATGAAGTTTCTGGCCAGTGCCAGCAGCGCCAAGGGCCAGGCGGATTTCTCCAACCTGACCGCCTACGCTCCGGTAAATATCGACAGCGTGCAGCGCCTGGATTCGGTCCTGGCGCCCAACCTGCCGACGGCGTACGCCAAGGATCAGATCACCCTCGATTTCGCCTACTGGGCCAAGAACGGTCCGGCCATTGCGACACGGTGGAATGAATGGCTAGTCAAATGAAAATGACGGCAACCACGCCGACCGGGAGCGCCCTCGGCGCTGCCGACGCGGTTTCCCACAAGGCCGGGGCGCTATCCCTGGCGCAACGCTGGCGGGGGTCGAGCAACTTGATCCCGGCCCTGCTGTTCCTCGGCCTGTTCTTCCTGGCACCGCTGATCGGCCTGTTACTGCGCGGCGTGCTGGAGCCGGTACCGGGCCTTGGCAACTATGAACAGCTGTTCGCCAACTCGGCCTATGCGCGGGTGTTGCTCAATACCTTTTCAGTGGCCGGCCTGGTGACCCTGTTCAGCCTGCTGCTGGGCTTTCCGCTAGCCTGGGCGATTACCCTCGTGCCGCGCGGCTGGGGCCGCTGGATCCTGAGTATCGTGCTGCTGTCGATGTGGACAAGCCTGCTCGCCCGCACCTATTCCTGGCTGGTATTGCTGCAGGCCTCGGGGGTGATCAACAAGGCGTTGATGGCCATGGGCATCATCGATCAACCGCTGGAGATGGTGCATAACCTCACCGGCGTGGTGATCGGCATGAGCTACATCATGATTCCGTTCATCGTGTTGCCGCTGCAGGCGACCATGCAGGCCATCGACCCGATGATCCTGCAGGCCGGCTCCATCTGTGGCGCCAGCCCTTGGACCAACTTCTTCCGGGTGTTCCTGCCGCTGTGCCGGCCGGGGTTGTTTTCCGGCGGGTTGATGGTTTTTGTGATGTCCCTCGGTTACTACGTCACCCCGGCCCTGCTGGGCGGTGCGCAGAACATGATGCTGCCCGAGTTCATCATTCAACAGGTGCAATCGTTCCTCAATTGGGGCCTGGCCAGTGCCGGTGCGGCGTTGCTGATTTTCATCACGCTGGTGCTGTTCTACTTCTACCTGAAGCTCCAGCCGGAATCCCCGGTTGGCGCCAGCAACGCGAGGTAAGCCGTCATGCTCCTGACCCCCAACGCCATGAGCCGCAGGATGCGCCTGGGCCTCTACACCACCACCGGTTTGATTGGCCTGTTCCTGCTGTTGCCGATCGTGTTTATCGTGTTGCTGTCGTTCGGTTCGTCGCAATGGCTGGTGTTCCCGCCACCGGGCTGGACACTGAAATGGTACGGCCAGTTCTTCTCCAACCCCGACTGGATGAACGCGGCAATGGCCAGCCTCAAAGTGGCGGTGCTGACCACGCTGTTCGCCGTCGCGCTGGGGCTGCCGACCGCCTTTGCCCTGGTGCGCGGACGCTTCCCCGGCCGCGAGCTGCTCTACGGCCTGTTCACGCTGCCGATGATCGTGCCGCTGGTGATCATCGCCGTGGCGGTGTACGCGCTGTTCCTCAAGCTCGGCTATACCGGCACGATGTTCGCCTTCGTGGTCAGCCATGTGATTGTCGCGCTGCCGTTCACCATCATCTCGATCATCAACTCGCTGAAGCTGTTCGACCAGTCGATTGAAGACGCGGCGGTGATCTGCGGCGCCTCGCGCGTGCAGGCGGTGTTCAAGGTGACCTTCCCGGCGATTCGCCCAGGGATGGTCGCCGGTGCGCTGTTCGCCTTTCTCGTCTCGTGGGACGAAGTGGTGCTCAGCGTGATGATGGCCAGCCCGACCCTGCAAACCCTTCCCGTCAAAATGTGGACCACCCTGCGCCAGGATCTGACGCCTGTGATCGCCGTCGCCTCGACGTTGCTGATCGGCCTGTCGGTACTGGTCATGGTGATCGCCGCCGCCCTTCGTCGGCGCACTGAAACCAGCGCCTAAGCGCCCAGGAGCAGAACATGAGTGCAGTGATCCAAGATGTCGCGCAGAACCCCGGCCAACCCCTGGTCAGCCTGCGTAACCTGAACAAGTACTACGGCGACTTTGCCGCCGTGGACAACATTTCCCTGGACATCCAGGACGGCGAGTTCCTCACCTTCCTCGGCTCCAGCGGCTCGGGCAAGAGCACCACCCTGTCGATGCTCGCCGGTTTTGAAACGCCAAGCAGCGGCGAGATCCTGGTGAGCGGGCAATCCCTGGTCAACGTGCCGCCGCACAAGCGTGACATCGGCATGGTGTTTCAACGCTACTCGTTGTTTCCGCACTTGTCGGTGCGCGACAACATCGCCTTCCCCCTGGCCATCCGCAAACTGGCCAGCGCCGAACGCGAGAAACGCGTGGACGCCATGCTCAAGCTGGTACAGCTGGAACCGTTCGCCCATCGCCGCCCTTCGCAACTCTCCGGTGGTCAGCAACAGCGAGTGGCCATCGCCCGTGCGCTGGTGTACGAGCCGCGTATCCTGCTGATGGACGAGCCCCTCGGTGCCCTCGACAAGAAGCTGCGTGAAGACCTGCAGGACGAACTGCGCCAGCTGCACCGGCGCCTGGGCATCACCATCGTCTACGTGACCCACGACCAGGAAGAAGCCATGCGCCTGTCCCAGCGCATCGCGATTTTCAGCCACGGCAAAATCGTCGGCCTGGGCAGTGGTTTCGACCTGTACCAGAACCCGCCGAACGCGTTCGTCGCCTCGTTCCTGGGCAATTCCAACTTCCTCAAGCTCAAGGCCCAGGGCAATGCGGCAGCGTCGTTCGAAGGCCAGTCGCTGTCGATCCGCCTGACCAGCGGCCTGCAAACCGAGCAGGATGTATTGCTGATGGTGCGCCCGGAAAAGGCCCTGGCGCTGAGCGTCGAACAGGCCATCGAGCAACCGTTGGCCGCAGGCTGGAATGAGGTCTCGGCGATTGTCGGGGAGGTGCTGTTTCTGGGCGAGAGCCAGACCTGCGCGGTGAAGACCCTCGGCGGTACTTCGATGACGGTCAAGGCGCTCTCGGCGGCGGGCATGCCACTCAAGGCCGGCGATCCGGTGCGGGTGCGTTGGGCCGCGGCGGATGCGTGTGTGTATACGGAGTGGGCGGAGAGTGATTTGAATAAGGCGGCCGGAGCGCACTGAGCCTGCCTTGTAAGACTTCATGTGGCAGCGGCTGGCTCCCGATAGCGGAATATCCGCCAGTTAGTTTGTAGCTGACAGTTCCGCCATCGGAGCGTCGCATCAAGTCTGTACCAAATGATCCAGACTACGTCGCCAGGAAAAACCGACTACAAAAAAATACCCGGCAGCGCCGGGTATTTGATTTGACGTGATGATCAGTCCGAATAACCCAACTTCACCGCTCGGACCTTCTGCGTGTGCTTGCGCGTCGCCAGGCAATAATACAACGGACACGTCACCGCCAACCCCACCAGCCACGACAAATCCGCGCCGTCTACCAGGTTGGCCCAGGGCCCCACATACAACGACGTATTGGCAAACGGCAGTTGCACGATGATCCCAATGAAATACGCCACGATCGCATGCAGGTTAAACCGCCCATACACCCCGCCATCCGCCTGGAAGATCGAGGCGATGTCGTACACCCCGCGTTTGATGATGTAGAAATCGATCAGGTTGATCGAGGCCCACGGCACCAGCACCAGCAACAGCGCGAGGATCAGTCCGATAAATTGCGCGATGAAGTCCGCCGACGCGCCCAGCGCCACCACACAGCAACCGGCGAGGATAATGCCCGAGAGCACCACGCGCACCTTGATGCTGGGGGTCCAGTGGCTGGCGAAGGTCTGGATCGAGGTGATGATCGAAAGCACTGCGCCGTACAGGTTTAGTGCGTTGTGGCTGATGATATTGAGCAGGAACAGCACCATCAGGATCGGCCCCAGCGCGCCGGTGGCTTGTTTGACCGCGACCATCGCTTCGGTGCCTTCCGGTGTCGCCAGCGCTGCCACCAGGCCGAAGGCGAACGACAGGATGGTGCCCAGCGTTGCGCCCAGATAGGTGGCAATAAACGGTCGGGTGATGCCGATGTCCGCCGGCAGGTAACGCGAATAGTCGCTGGTGTAGGGCGAGAAGCTGATCTGCCAGATGATCCCGAGCGACACCGTGGCCAGCCATCCGGCGGCGTTGAAACCGCCGCGGGTGAGGAAGTCGGCCGGCAGGTCATGGGCAAAGATGTAGGCAAAACCGGCGAGCAACGCGCTGCCCATCACCCAGGTGCCGATGCGGTTCAAGGTATGGATAAAGCGGTAGCCGATCACGCCGATGGCCGTGGCGCTGAGAGCGCCGATCAGGATGCTCGCCGGCACCGGGACCGAGGGCACGATGCCGACGATGGATTTGCCGGCCAGCACGATGTTGGAAATGAAAAAGCCGATGTAGATCAGCGCTGCGAAAAACACGATCAGCAGCGCGCCATAGCGCCCGAACTGGCCGCGGCTCTGCACCATCTGCGGGATGCCCATGCGCGGGCCCTGGGCCGAGGCAAGGGCGATCACTACACCGCCCAGCAGATGCCCGAGGGCAATCGCCAGCAGCCCCCACAGCAGGTTGAGATGGAACACTTGGGCCACCATCGCGCCGGTGACGATGGGCAGCGGCGCGATATTGGTACTGAACCACAAGGTGAACAGGTCGCGGGCCTTCCCGTGGCGCTCTGCGAGGGGGACGTAATCGACCGTATGATGCTCGATCAGGGGGTCTTGCCGGGACATCTGAGGCATAGGAATAACTCGCGTTTGTCTGATCTTATAGTTGTTTGACGCCAACCGAGGGGGCTCTACAGCCGCCCAAGATGAACACCATATTATGGTATTCCAACTATTTAACAAGATTGATTCGCTTTTTTCGCCCCGCCTCTGATCCGGTAATCCCGGTCCTTGAAAAACCGCTACCAGAGGATAAACCCCTGTAATAGAGGGCTCTGGTGGTCAGAGACACGTTTTATCGCCCTGTCCAAAAAAGCCCTTGCAACTGCTGTATTACGGTATACCATCAGACCTATAAAATTAAAAACCCGCTTCATAGCAGAGGACCATCCCATGATCGATGCCGCCATCTACAAACAAGTGATGGGTTCGTTTCCGTCCGGGGTCACCGTGATTACTACGCTGGACGACGACGGGCAAATCGTCGGCCTCACCGCCAGTGCGTTCAGCTCGCTGTCCATGGACCCGGCCCTGGTGCTCTTCTGCCCCAACTACAGCTCTGACTCCTACCCCGTACTGATCAAGAACAAGCGCTTCGCCATCCATGTGTTGTCCGGCGGGCAGCAAAGCGAAGCCTATGCCTTTGCGCGCAAAGGCAAGGACAAAGCCCAGGGCATCGAGTGGACCCTGAGTGCTTTGGGCAATCCGATCCTGGCCAACGCCACGGCGGTCATTGAATGCCAGTTGTGGCGCGAATACGAAGGCGGCGACCACGCAATCATGGTTGGCTCGGTCAAGAACCTGATCGTGCCGACACAGCCCAATGGGCCCCTGGTGTATTGCCACGGCAAGATGGGTACCCTGCCGGTGCCTGCCTGATACCCCCCGCCAAAGCCGTTCTTTTTTCGCGGAAAATAACAATAGATCCGAGGTATGCGTCATGAAATTTTCGCTGTTCGTACACATGGAACGCTGGGATGAAAGCGTCAGCCACCGTCAGTTGTTCGAAGACTTGACCGAGCTGACCCTGATGGCCGAAGCCGGTGGCTTCAGCACCGTGTGGATTGGCGAGCACCACGCCATGGAATACACCATATCGCCAAGTCCAATGCCGCTGCTGGCTTACCTCGCGGCCAGGACCACCACTATTCGCCTGGGCGCCGGCACCATCATCGCGCCGTTCTGGCACCCGCTGCGGGTGGCGGGGGAATGCGCGTTGCTCGACGTGATCAGCAACGGACGCATGGAAGTGGGCCTGGCCCGTGGTGCTTACCAAGTGGAATTCGACCGCATGGCCGGCGGCATGCCCGCCTCGAGCGGCGGCCAGGCCCTGCGCGAAATGGTGCCGGTAGTGCGCGCCTTGTGGAAAGGCGACTACGCCCATGACGGCGACATCTGGAAATTCCCCACCTCCACCAGCGTGCCCAAGCCGATCCAACAGCCCACCCCACCGATGTGGATCGCCGCCCGCGACCCCGACTCCCACAATTTTGCAGTGGCCAACGGCTGCAACGTCATGGTCACGCCGCTGATGAAGGGCGACGAAGAAGTCCTGGACCTTAAAAACAAATTCCAGGCCGCCCTGGACAACAACCCTGGCGTGCCCCGCCCACAATTGATGGTGCTGCGTCACACCCACGTGCACGCCGCTGATGACCCGCAAGGCTGGGAAGTCGGGGCCAAGGCGATCTCGAAGTTCTATCGCACCTTCGATGCCTGGTTCGGCAACAAGAACGTGCCGGTCAATGGTTTCCTGGAGCCAAGCCCGGAAGAGAAGTTCGCCGCACGCCCAGAGTTCGAACTGGAGAGCCTGCACAAAACCGCAATGATCGGCACCGCAGCAGAGATCATCCCGCGCATTCGGTACTACCAGGAACTGGGCGTGGATGAGTTCAGCTTCTGGTGCGACAACAGCCTGCCCCATGCCGAGAAAAAGAAGTCCCTGGCACTGTTTATCGAGCAGGTGATGCCCGCGTTTCGTTGACCGGCTGCAGGCGCCCGCTCATCAACCACATCATGAGAGCGGGGTTGCCCGAATGCCAGTCAGTTAAGAAGTAGCAGAAGCGAGAACTAACTTGTGGCGAGGGAGCTTGCTCCCGCTGGGGCGCGAAGCGGCCCCAAACAATGGGACTGCTGCGCAGTCCAGCGGGAGCAAGCTCCCTCGCCACAGGTTCGGTGTCGCCTTAACTGACTGGCATCAGGACTTGCCCGCACCCCAGTGTTTTGGCCTCAGCCCATCATCGCAGCATCGGTAACAGTCTATTGCGCTGCACAATGTACTAACTGGTTACTTATCTTGCTAAAATCGCGCTTTGCCCTCTCTCACTCGAGTCTTTTCGACATGAAACGAGCATCGCGCGCCGCTGGCGTCTCACGTTTTCTTCTGCTGGGCCTGGGCGTAATCATCGCCCTGCTCGGCCTTGCGCTCGCTGTCGGCGGCGCCAAACTGGTCAGCCTGGGAGGTTCCTGGTACTTCCTGGTCGGTGGCGTGGTCATGGCCATTGCCGGGCTGTTGATTGCCCGGCGCAAGCCGGCGGGCGCCTGGTGGTTCGCCGCGTTTCTGGTCGGCACGGCCGTCTGGGCCGTGGCCGATGTAGGCCTGGTGTACTGGCCGCTGTTCTCGCGACTGTTCATGTTCGCGGTGATCGGCATCGTGGTTGCGCTGGTCTATCCATTGCTGGTCGGCAAACCGGCGCGCGGCGCGTATGGCGTTGCTGCCGTGCTGGCGCTGGGCGCGGCGGTGGCGGCGGGCAATATGTTCGTCGCTCACCCAAGCGTAGCGCCGACCGGCGCCGGCCCTGGCATCACCCCGGTGGCTGCGGCCGATGCCCAGAAAGACTGGGCACACTACGGCAACACCGAAGGCGGCAGCCGCTTCGCCGCGCTGGACCAGATCAATCGCGACAACATCGACAAGCTCAAAGTCGCCTGGACCTACCGCACCGGTGACGTTGCCATCAGCGACGGCAACGGCGCAGAAGACCAACTCACGCCCCTGCAGATCGGCAACAAAGTATTCATCTGCACCCCGCACAACAACCTCATCGCGCTGGACGCCGACACCGGCAAGGAGCTGTGGAAGAACGAGATCAATGCCCAATCGGCGGTCTGGCAGCGTTGCCGTGGCATGGCGTATTTCGATGCCAGCGCGCCGATTGCCCAGCCGACCCAACCCAACAGTTCGCCGGTGATCGCCGCCAGCGTGCCCGCCGGTGCGCAATGCCAGCGGCGCCTGCTGACCAATACCATCGATGCACGCCTGATCGCCGTGGATGCCGACACCGGCAAATTCTGCGAAGACTTCGGCAACCACGGCCAGGTAGATCTGAAAGCCGGGCTGGGCAATGTCCCGGACAGCTACTACCAATTGTCTTCCGCGCCGTTGATGGCCGGTACCACCGTGGTGGTGGGCGGACGCGTGGCCGATAACGTGCAGACCGATATGCCGGGCGGCGTGATCCGTGGCTTCGATGTGATCAGCGGCCAGATGCGCTGGGCTTTCGACCCTGGCAACCCGCAAGACAAGCAGGCGCCAGCCGACGGCAGCACCTATGTGCGCAGTACGCCCAACAGCTGGGCGCCGATGTCCTACGACCCGCTGATGAACACGGTTTTCCTGCCGATGGGCAGCTCATCCACCGACATCTACGGTGTTGAGCGCACCGAGCTCAATCATAAATACGGCGCTTCGGTACTGGCGCTGGACGCCTCCACCGGCGCAGAGAAATGGGTGTACCAGACGGTCCACAATGACCTGTGGGACTTCGACCTGCCGATGCAACCGAGCCTGATCGATTTCACCCCGCCAGGCAGCGACAAGGCGGTACCCGCGGTGGTAATCGGCACCAAGGCCGGGCAGATCTATGTGCTCGACCGCGCCACCGGCAAGCCGTTGACCGACGTGCAGGAAGTGCCGGTGAAAGCCGCGAACATTCCCAACGAGCCGTATTCCCCCACCCAGCCTAAATCGGTGGGCATGCCGCAGATCGGCGCGCAGACCCTGACCGAATCGGACATGTGGGGCGCGACGCCCTATGACCAGTTGCTGTGCCGCATCGACTTCAAGGGCATGCGCTACGATGGCCTGTATACCGCGCCGGGCACCGATAAATCCCTGAGTTTCCCGGGCTCTCTGGGCGGCATGAACTGGGGCAGCATTTCCACCGACCCGGTGCACGGCTTTATCTTCGTCAACGACATGCGCCTGGGCCTGTGGATCCAGATGGTGCCGTCGCAGAACAAGGCCCTGGCAGCGTCCGGGGGTGAAGCGCTGAACACCGGCATGGGCGCCGTGCCGCTCAAGGGCACGCCGTATGCGGTGAACAAGAACCGCTTCCTGTCGGTGGCCGGCATTCCGTGCCAGGCGCCGCCGTTCGGCACCTTGACCGCCATCGACATGAAGACGCAAAAAATCGCCTGGCAAGTACCGGTCGGCACCGTTGAAGACACCGGCCCCCTGGGCATCCGCATGCACCTGCCGATCAAAGTAGGCCTGCCGACCCTCGGCGGTACGCTGTCGACCCAGGGTGGCCTGATCTTCATCGCCGGCACCCAGGACTTCTACCTGCGCGCCTTCAACAGCGGCAACGGTGATGAAATCTGGAAAGCCCGCCTGCCCGTTGGCAGCCAGGGCGGCCCGATGACCTACGTGTCGCCGAAAACCGGCAAGCAATACATCGTCGTCACCGCTGGCGGTGCGCGCCAGTCCACCGACCGTGGCGACTACGTGATCGCCTACGCCTTGCCGTAACCACCCTCTGTTCGCGCGGTGCGCCCGCACCGCGCTTTGTGTCTGGAAATCCCCCATGAACCCTACTTCTCATATCGCCCTTGGGCGCCTGGTGCTGGGCCTGGCCTTTGCTGCCGCCCTGCCCGTCCAGGCCGACGACACCACCCTGACCGGCGACTGGGGCGGCCTGCGCCGTGAACTCGACGAACGCGGCGTGCGTTTTACCGGCGACTACAGCGGTGAGACCGCCTACAACGCCCACGGCGGCCAGCATCGCTCGGCGCGCTATTCGCAGAATCTCAAACTCGGTGCGCAGTTCGACCTGGGCAAGCTCTACGGTTTCACCCATGGCGACCGCATCCAGCTGACCGTCAACGATCGGCGCGGCAACAGCGCCTCCGATGACCTGGTGGGCAACCGCCTGCCGATCCAGGAAAATTATGGCGGCCTGTATACGCGCCTCACCGAACTGAGCTATGAGCGCACGCTGTTCACCCCGGGGCTCAACATCAAGCTCGGCTACATGGCCATGGGCAATGACCTCGGCGGCCTGGACAGCGGCATCCTGTGCAATTTCATGAACGCCGGTTTCTGCGGGCATCCGCTGAACATGTCGGGCGGCAGCGGCTGGGCCAACTACCCGAACGCGCACCTGGGCGCGCGGGTTAAATACGACTTTTCGCCGAGCTGGCAACTGCGCGTGGCGGCGTTCAATGTCGACCCGTCCAGCAACGGTAATTCCAGCCGCGCCTGGCACCTGGGGCCCAAGCACACCACCGGCACCGTGGTGCCCATCGAGCTGATCTACAAACACGCCGGCAGCCTGCCGGGGGAATACAAGCTGGGTTACTACTACGACAGCTCCGATGTAAAACGCATCGGCAGTGATAAGGAGGTCAGCGGTCGCGGCGGCCATTACCTGTTGATCGATCAAGCCGTGTGGGCTTCCCGGTCATCCCAGGGCCGCAGCCTGCACGCCTTCGGTCAGTATTCGGCGGCCAGCGAGGCGGCGTCACCGTTCAGCAAGTGGTATGGCGCCGGAGTGGTGCTGTACAAACCGTTCGAGGGCCGCCCGCATGACACCATCGCCCTGGGCTATGGCCGCGCAGTGCCGAACCCGCGCAGTCGCGACGTACAGGCGCTTGCGGCGTTCAATGCCGACCGGCCCTACCCTGGCCTCGACAGCGCCGAGCAGTTGATCGAACTCAGTTATGGCTATCAGGCCACGCCCTGGCTGACCCTGCGGCCGGACGTGCAATACATCATCGAACCCGGCGCGTTTTCCGGGCAGAGCATCGACAATGCACTGATTCTGGGTTTGCAAGTCAAGGCGGTGTTCTAAGCCTCGCCTTTCTGGTACTGCCTCGGCGTACACCCGTACTCACGACGAAACACCGTGTGCAGGTATTGCGCCGATGTAAACCCGCAGGTCTGCGCGATATCGGCAATCGCCAGCGCCTGGTTTTCCAGGCCCTTGGCGGCGGCGGCGAGTTTGAAGCGCAGGATCTCATCGTGCACGCTGCACCCGCGCACCTTGCGAAAGTGCGACTCCAACGATGAACGCGACACCCCGACATACGCCGCCACCTGCGCGGTCTTGATGCCCTGGCACGCATACTGGCGAATGAACAGCAGGGCCTGCATCACATAGGGATTGCCCAACGGTTGATGCAGGCTGGAGGCCTGCACGTTGATCGCGTCCGGCGGCACCAGCACCTGCGTACCTGCACAGGGTTTGCCATGCAGCATCTGGTGCAGCAGCGCGGCGGCGGTGCGGCCCATGGTCTCGGTGCCCTGGATCACCGAACTGAGCGGCACCCGCGTCAGGGTGCGGGTCAACGGGTCATTGTCGATACCGATCAGCGCCACTTCCTCAGGCACTGCAATGCCCGCCGTCAGGCAAGCTTGCAGCAGTTGCCGGGCGCGGGCATCGGTCACCGCAATAATGCCGATGGGCTTGGGCAGGCTGTGCAGCCAGGCGATCTGCTGCTCCACCGCGCTGTCCCATAACGGCGCGCTGGTACCCAGGCCACGGTACACCTCGACATGCAGGCCATCGCGCTGCATCAAGCGGCGAAAGGCCTTCTCACGCTCCTGGGCCCAGCGATTGGCCTGGGCTTCGGGCAGGCTGAAACAGGCAAACCGCGTCAGCCCGGCCTCGATCAGGTGCTCGTAGGCCAACTTCATCAACGCATGGTTATCGGTCGCCACATAGGGAATGCCCTTGGGGTATTGGCCGGCGTCCTCATACGAACCGCCCACCGCCACCACCGGTATTCGGCTCCCGGCCAACGCCTCGCCGATCAGCGGGTCATCGAAGTCGGCGATGATGCCGTCGCCCTGCCAACGCTCGATGCCGCGCAACCGGCAGAGAAAATCTTCTTCCAGAAACAAATCCCAGGACGCCCGGGTGCTGCTCAGGTAATTGCCGATGCCGGCGATGATGCCACGGTCGTAGATTTTGCTGCCGTTGAAGAGCAAGGCGATGCGGTGAACGGGCGGTAGGGTTTTCATTGTTTTTGTCCTGGGGCCGGTTGAGACAGACTAGACCTGACTGCACAAAATCGCACCATCCCTTGGTGATTTTCATAATCAGCAGCCCCAGTGCCGTTGCTAGTATCCAGACACCGCCAAGAACAATAAGGAAAACGCCATGCCGTACTTCCCCGGTGTCGAGCAGGTTCGCTTCGAAGGTCCTGCCAGCGATGCCCCTCTCGCCTTTCGCCACTACGACGCCAACAAGTTGATCCTCGGCAAACCCATGCGCGAGCACCTGCGTATGGCCGCCTGTTACTGGCACACCTTTGTGTGGCCAGGGGCGGATATGTTTGGCGTGGGCACCTTCAAGCGACCGTGGCAGCGCAGCGGTGATCCGATGGAGTTGGCCATCGGCAAGGCGGACGCGGCCTTCGAGTTCTTCTCCAAGTTGGGCATCGATTACTACAGTTTTCACGATACCGATGTGGCGCCCGAAGGCAGCTCGCTCAAGGAATATCGCAACCACTTTGCGCAGATGGTCGATCACCTGGAGCGTCATCAGGAACAGACCGGTATCAAGCTGCTGTGGGGCACCGCCAATTGCTTCAGCAACCCGCGGTTTGCCGCCGGTGCCGCGAGCAACCCCGACCCAGAGGTGTTCGCCTACGCCGCTGCCC
This sequence comes from Pseudomonas sp. R11-23-07, assembly GCF_003852295.1. Classification (NCBI taxonomy): domain Bacteria; kingdom Pseudomonadati; phylum Pseudomonadota; class Gammaproteobacteria; order Pseudomonadales; family Pseudomonadaceae; genus Pseudomonas; species Pseudomonas sp. R11-23-07. The sequence goes on along the minus strand of NZ_CP027761.1, from coordinate 2,313,595 downwards.
AGGTGTTCAGCGCGATGAATGCCACGCTGCGGCTCAAGGGCTCCAACTATGTGCTGTGGGGCGGCCGTGAAGGCTATGAAACCCTGCTCAATACCGACCTCAAGCGCGAGCGTGAACAGCTCGGCCGGTTCATGCGCATGGTGGTGGAACACAAACACAAGATCGGCTTCAAGGGCGACCTGTTGATCGAGCCCAAGCCCCAGGAGCCGACCAAGCACCAGTACGATTACGACAGCGCCACGGTGTTCGGCTTCCTGCATGAGTACGGCCTGGAACACGAGATCAAGGTGAACATCGAGGCCAACCACGCGACGCTGGCCGGGCACAGCTTTCATCATGAGATCGCCACCGCCGTGTCCCTGGGGATTTTCGGCAGCATCGACGCCAACCGTGGCGACCCGCAGAACGGCTGGGACACGGACCAATTCCCCAACAGCGTCGAGGAAATGACCCTGTCCACCTATGAGATTCTCAAGGCCGGCGGGTTCAAGAACGGCGGCTACAATTTCGATTCCAAAGTCCGCCGCCAGAGCCTGGACGATGTGGACCTGTTCCACGGCCATGTAGCGGCTATGGATGTACTGGCCCTGGCCCTGGAACGCGCGGCGGCGATGGTGCAGAACGACCGGCTGCAGCAGTTCAAGGACCAGCGTTATGCCGGCTGGGACCAGCCGCTGGGCAAAGCCGTATTGGCGGGCGAGTTCAGCCTGCAATCCCTCGCCGAACACGCGTTTGCCAACGAACTGGACCCGCAGGCCGTGAGTGGGCGCCAGGAGATGCTGGAGGGTGTGGTCAACCGGTTTATCTACACCTGACTGTGGCGAGGGAGCTTGCTCCCGCTGGGTCGCGAAGCGGCCCCGTCTACAGGTTCTGCGGTTTACCTGATATACCGAGGTGTCTGGTTTTGGGGCTGCTTCGCAGCCCAGCGGGAGCAAGCTCCCTCGCCACAGTGTCTTTCCAACAACAATAAAAGGACGCACCACCATGAAGTCATTCAAACGTACCCTGCTCGCCACCGCCCTGGCCCTGCTCGCCCTGCCGGTGATGGCCGACTCGGCGCACCCGAAAATCGGTTTTTCCATCGACGACCTGCGCCTGGAACGCTGGTCCCGAGACCGCGATTACTTCGTCGCGGCGGCGGAAAAGCTGGATGCCAAGGTGTTCGTGCAATCGGCCGATGCGAACGAGCAGAAGCAGATCTCGCAGATCGAAAACCTCATCTCCCGTGGCGTCGACGTGATCGTTATCGTGCCGTTCAATGCCACGGTGTTGACCAACGCGGTCGCTGAAGCCAAGAAGGCCGGGATCAAAGTCGTGTCTTACGACCGGCTGATCCTCAACGCGGACATCGACGCCTACATTTCCTTCGATAACGAAAAGGTCGGCGAAATGCAGGCCAACGGCGTGCTGCAAGCGGCGCCCAAGGGCAATTACTTCCTGCTCGGCGGCGCGCCCACCGACAACAACGCCAAGGTGCTGCGCGAAGGCCAGATGAAAGTGCTGCAGCCGGCCATCGACAAGGGCGATATCAAGATTGTCGGCCAGCAGTGGGTCAAGGAATGGAACCCCACCGAGGCGCTGAGCATCGTCGAGAACGCCCTGACCCGCAATAACAACAAGATCGACGCCATCGTCGCCTCCAACGATGCCACCGCCGGCGGTGCGATCCAGGCCCTGGCCGCGCAGAAGCTGGCAGGCAAAGTGCCGATTTCCGGCCAGGATGCTGACCTGGCGGCGATCAAGCGCGTGATCGACGGTACCCAGACTATGACCGTCTACAAGCCGCTCAAGTTGATCGCCACCGAGGCGGCCAAACTGTCGGTGCAGTTGGCGCGCAATGAAAAGCCCACCTACAGCTCGCAATACGACAATGGCAGCAAGCAGGTCGACACCATCCTGCTCACGCCGACGCCGCTGACCAAGGCCAACATCGACGTGCTGGAGAAGGACGGGTTCTACACCAAAGAGCAGATCGCCGGGCAATGACCGCTATGGCCGCCGACTACCTGCTGCAAATGAACGGCATCGTCAAAAGCTTTGGCGGTGTCAACGCCCTCGACGGCATCGACATCAAGGTACGGCCGGGGGAATGCGTCGGCCTGTGTGGCGAGAACGGCGCCGGCAAATCCACCTTGATGAAGGTGCTGTCGGCGGTCTACCCGTATGGCACCTGGGAGGGCGAGATCCTCTGGGACGGGCAGCCGCTCAAAGCCCAGTCGATCAGCGAAACCGAGGCCGCCGGCATCGTCATCATCCACCAGGAATTGACCCTGGTGCCCGACCTGTCGGTGGCCGAGAACATCTTCATGGGCCACGAGCTGACCCTGCCCGGTGGGCGCATGAATTACCCGGCGATGCTGCACCGCGCCGAGGCGTTGATGCGCGAACTCAAGGTGCCGGACATGAACGTCGCGCTGCCGGTGTCGCAGTACGGCGGCGGCTACCAGCAACTGGTGGAGATCGCCAAGGCCCTCAACAAACAGGCGCGCCTGCTGATCCTGGACGAGCCCTCCTCGGCCCTGACCCGCTCGGAGATCGAGGTGCTGCTCGACATTATCCGCGACCTCAAGGCCAAGGGCGTGGCCTGTGTGTATATCTCGCACAAGCTCGATGAAGTGGCCGCCGTGTGCGACACCATTACAGTGATTCGCGATGGCAAGCACATAGCGACCACCGCCATGGCCGACATGGACATCCCACGGATCATCACGCAGATGGTCGGCCGCGAGATGAGCAACCTCTACCCCACCGAACCCCACGAGGTGGGCGAGGTGATCTTTGAAGCGCGCAACGTCACCTGCTACGACGTCGACAACCCCAGGCGCAAACGCGTCGACGATATTTCGTTTGTACTCAAGCGCGGTGAAATCCTCGGCATCGCCGGGCTGGTGGGCGCCGGGCGTACGGAACTGGTGTCGGCGCTGTTCGGCGCCTACCCCGGCCGCTACAGCGCCGAGGTATGGCTGGAGGGCCAGGTGATCGACACGCGCACGCCGCTCAAGTCGATCCGCGCAGGGCTGTGCATGGTGCCCGAGGACCGCAAGCGCCAGGGCATCATTCCCGACCTGGGCGTGGGCCAGAACATCACCCTGGCGGTGCTTGACACCTACGCCCACCTGACCCGCATCGACGCCGAGGCCGAACTGGGCAGCATCGATCAGCAGATCGCCCGCATGCACCTCAAGACAGCCAGCCCGTTTCTGCCGATCACCAGCCTGTCCGGTGGCAATCAGCAAAAAGCCGTGCTGGCGAAAATGCTGATGGCCAAGCCCAAGGTGCTGATCCTCGATGAGCCCACGCGCGGGGTGGATGTGGGCGCCAAGTACGAGATCTACAAACTGATGGGCGCGCTGGCAGCCGAGGGGGTGTCGATCATCATGGTGTCGTCGGAGCTCGCTGAAGTGCTCGGCGTGTCCAACCGCGTGCTGGTGATCGGCGACGGCCAGTTGCGGGGTGATTTCATCAATCAGGGGCTCACCCAGGAACAGGTGCTCGCCGCTGCGCTCAGCCAAAACAATAATGATCGGAAGACCGCGTAGATGAATCAGGTCAAACACCTTTTCACCCGCTACAAAATGCTCGCCCTGGTGATCGCCGTGGCGTTCATCTGGCTGTTTTTCAGCTGGCAGACCGACGGCGGCTTCCTCACGCCACGCAACCTGTCCAACCTGCTGCGGCAGATGTCGATCACCGGGATCCTGGCGTGCGGCATGGTGCTGGTGATCATCAGCGGCGAAATCGATTTGTCGGTGGGTTCGTTGCTCGGTTTGCTGGGTGGGCTGGCGGCGATCCTGGATGTGGTGTACCACATCCCGCTGCTGGCCAACCTGAGCCTGGTGGCGTTATGCGGCCTGATGATCGGCCTGGCTAACGGCTACATGACCGCCTACCTGCGCATCCCCTCGTTCATTGTCGGCCTGGGCGGGATGCTGGCGTTTCGCGGGATCCTGCTGGGGATCACCGGCGGCACCACCATCGCGCCGGTGTCGCCGTCGCTGGTGTACGTCGGCCAAGGCTACCTGCCGCACACCGTGGGCATCGGCCTGGGTGCAGTGCTGTTCGCGCTGACCCTGTTCCTCACCTGGAAACAACGGCGCAACCGCGCCCTGCATGGCCTGGCCGCGCACTCCCTGCTACGCGACGTACTGCGCGTGGTGCTGATCGGCGCGGTGCTGGCCGGGTTTGTCACCACCCTCAACAGCTACGACGGCATCCCGGTGCCGGTGTTGCTGCTGCTGGTGCTGCTCGGCGTGTTCAGCTACGTCACCAGCCAGACCGTCTTCGGCCGCCGCGTGTATGCGGTGGGCAGCAATATGGAAGCCACGCGGCTGTCCGGCATCAACGTGCAGGCGGTGAAACTGTGGATCTTCGGCATCATGGGCGTGATGTGCGCCCTCGCCGGCCTGGTCAACACCGCCCGCCTGGCCGCCGGCTCACCGTCGGCGGGCAATATGGGCGAGCTGGACGCCATCGCAGCGTGCTTCATCGGCGGCACCTCGATGCGCGGCGGGTCGGGCACGGTATATGGCGCCTTGCTCGGGGCGTTGGTGATTACCAGTTTGGATAACGGCATGTCGATGCTGGATGTGGACAGTTACTGGCAGATGATCGTGAAAGGCAGCATCCTGGTGCTGGCGGTGTGGGTGGATGTGAGTACACGGGCGGGACGCCGGTAGACCCTGTGGGAGGGGGCTTGCTCCCGATGGCGGATTGCCAGTCGATATTCATTCAGCTGATACACCGCTATCGGGGGCAAGCCCCCTCCCACATTGTCCTCATTTTTCCACGGGGATGATCGTTCCAACGCGGGAGCGTGGAAACGATCGGTGTCTGCGGTCAATCCTTCTCGACCAGAGCAGTGTTGCCGTCCCATCCGCCACCCAGCGCCGCAATCAATTGCACGCTCGCCACCAGCCGCGACTGCAGCAAGGTCAATACCGTGCGCTCGTTGCTCAAGGCCGTTGCCTGCACCGTGACCACGTCCAGATAAGCGATCAACCCGGCCTTGTACTGGTTCTCGGTCAACCGCAACGACTCGCGCGCAGCCTCCAGCGCTTCGTTGCTGACTACCGCTTCGTCCGCCAGCACCTTGAGCTGCACCATGTAGTTTTCCACTTCGCGGAACCCATCCAGCACGGTCTGACGGTACTTGGCCACGGTCTCGTCATAACTGGCCACGCTGCGGTCGACTTCCGCCGAGCGCTGGCCGCCGTCGAACAGGGTCATAGCCAGCTTCGGGCCCACCGACCAGAAGCGGTTTGGCAGGCTGATCCAGTCTGCATAGGTGCTGCTGGAATAGCCCCCCGCCAGGCTCAAGGTCAAGTCGGGGTAATAGGCAGCCTTGGCTACGCCGATATTGGCGTTGGCCGCAATCACCGAGCGTTCCGCCGAGGCAATATCCGGACGACGCTCCAACAGGTGCGACGGCAGGCCGACGGGAATCTGCGGCAGTGCCGGGATGTCTTTGCTCACGGCCAGGCTGAAATTGGCCGGCGCTTCACCGATCAGTACTGCAATGGCGTTTTCCAATTGCGCGCGCTGCCAGATCAGGTCGATCAGGCTGGCTTGGGTGGTCTTGAACTGGGTTTGCGCCTGGGCGATGGCGTCCTTGCCGGCCACACCGGCGCGGTATTGGTTTTCGGTCATTTGCAGCGAGCGCTGGTAGGTGTCCAGCGTGGCTTGCAACAAGCGTGTCTGTTCGTCCATGACCCGTAACTGCAAATAGCTCTGCACCAGCTCCGACTGTTGGCTCAGGCGCATTGCGGCCAGGTCGGCCGAGCTGGCCTCGGCGCTGGCTTCGTTGGCCTCCAGGCCCCGACGCAATTTGCCCCAGATATCGGCTTCCCAGCTCACGCCCAACTGCGCATTGAGGGTGTCGCGAATACCACTGCTGGAACTGCTGAGGCTGGCGCTGCTGCTACCGGTGCCCTGGCTGGCGCGGGTTTTACCGACGCTCAGGTCGACGCTGGGGTAAAACGCCCCGCGAGCACTGCGTACCAGTGCCTGGGCCTGGCGAAAGCGCGCCTCGGCCTGGGCGACGGTCTGGTTGGAGGTGTTGAGGCGTACCACCAGGTCGTTCAGTTGGTGATCGCCGTACAGCTCCCACCATGCGCCACGGGCCAGGGAATCGCTTGGATTGGCCTGGCGCCAGCCCTGGGCTTGCTTGAATTGTGCCGGTTCGACCACGGTCGGCCGCTGGTAATCAGGACCGATGGCGCAGGCGCTGAGTAGCACACCAGAGATAACCAGGGTAAGCACCCTCATACCCTTGCCGAGACTCGCGCTGTGGCGAGGGAGCTTGCTCCCGCTGGAGGGCGGAGCACTCCCAGGCGCTTTTGGGGCCGCTGCGCAGCCCAGCGGGAGCAAGCTCCCTCGCCACAACAAGCGGGAGCCTACCGGTGAGGGATTGGTTGAATCGGTCATAGCGCAGTGTCCAGGGCAGCATCGGTACGCACGCCGCGCCAGGCATTGAAGCGGTGGCGCGCGCGGTCAAGATAGAGGTAAACCACCGGAGTGGTGTAAAGGGTCAGGATCTGGCTGAACACCAGGCCGCCGATAATGGTCAGGCCCAAAGGCTGGCGCATTTCCGCGCCGTCGCCGGCGCCGAGCAGCAATGGCAAGGCCCCGAGAATCGCCGCCAGGGTGGTCATCAGGATCGGCCTCAGGCGCAGCAGGCAGGCGCTGCGAATCGACTCCAGCGGGCTCATGCCGTCATGACGCTCAAGCTGCAGCGCCAGGTCGATCATCAGGATCGCGTTTTTCTTCACCACCCCGATCAGCAGGAACAGCCCCAGCAGGGAGATCAGGCTGAACTCCCCGCCCAGCAGGTAGATAGACAGCAACGCGCCCACCCCGGCCGACGGCAAGGTCGACAGAATCGTCAGCGGGTGGATATAGCTTTCATACAGAATGCCCAGCACCAGGTACACCGCCACCAGCGCGCCGAGAATCATGAACGGCTGGCCTTTCTGGGTCGCGGCGAACGCGTCGGCGGTGCCGGCCATCTTGGCGATCACGTCTTCCGGCAGGCCGACCTTGGCAATCGCGCGCTCGATGGCGGCGGTGCCCTGCTCCACCGTGACGCCGGGCGCCATGTCGAACGCGATGTTTTCCGAGGCGAACTGCCCTTCATGGCTGACGCGGTCATCGGCCAGGCTGTTCTCATAATGGGCAATGGTTGACAGCGGCACCCGCGCGCCATCGGCGGTGATCACCTGCACCTGGTTAAGGGTGATCGGGTCCTGGGCATATTTGGGGTTGACCTCCATCACCACCTGATACTGGTTGAGGCTGTCGTAGATCGTGGAAATCTGCCGCTGGCTGTAGGCGTTATTCAGCACCGAGGTGACCATGTCCATGTCGATACCCAGGCGCTTGGCCTGGTCGCGGTCGACGATCAGCGTGACCTGGGCCGCGCCGCGTCCTTCGCGGGCGTCGATGGCGGTCAGCTCCGGCAGCTCACGCATGGCGGCCACCACTTTCGGGTACCACAGGCGCAATGCGGCCAGGTCACCGCTTTGCAGGATGTAGGAGTACTGCGCGCTGGTCTGGTCGCGGCTGCCGCCAAACTGCAGGTCCTGGTCGGCCATCAGGAACAGCCGCCCGCCCGGCACCAGCGGCACCTCCTTGCGCAAGCGCTCGATCACCGCCTGGGCCGAGACCTTGCGCTCACCGATGGGTTTGAGGCGCACCAGCATCACCGCATTGTTGATGCCGCTGTTGCCGCCGATAAAGCCAGCCACGCTGAGCACCGCCGGGTCCTTGAGCACGGCCTGGCGAAAAATTTCCATCTTCGGCTGCATCACATTGAACGACAGCCCGTCATCGCCGCGCACAAAACCGATCAACTGGCCGGTGTCCTGCTGGGGCATGAAGGTTTTCGGCACTACCACGTACAGCGCGATGTTCACGCCCACGGTGACCAGCAGGCTGAGCAGGGTCAGGCGTCGATGGCGCAGCACCCAGTCCAGGCTGGTGGCATAGGCGGCGACCATGCGCTCGTTAATGCGGTGGCTCCAGCGCTGCAACCCGGTCATCTGCCCTTTGACATGGGGCTTGAGCCAGCGCGCGCAGAGCATCGGGGTCAGGGTCAGCGACACGATCAGCGAGACGATGATCGCCGCCGACAAGGTGATGGAAAACTCACGAAACAGGTTGGTGACAATGCCGCCCATGAACAGGATGGAGAGAAACACCGCCACCAGCGATACGTTCATCGACAGCAAGGTAAAGCCGACTTCCTCGGCGCCCAGGTAGGCGGCCTTCATCGGCGGCACGCCCTCGTCGATATGCCGGGAAATGTTCTCCAGCACCACAATGGCATCGTCCACCACCAGGCCGGTGGCCAGGATCAGCGCCATCAGCGAGAAGTTGTTCAACGAAAACCCGTACAGGTACATCACCGCAAAAGTGCCCACCAGCGACACCGGCACCGCCAGGGTGGGGATCAACGAGGCGCGGAAGTTGCCCAGGAACAGGTACACCACCAGCACCACCAGGGCCACGGCGATCAGCAGGGTCATTTCGGCTTCGTGCAAGGTGGCGGTGATGACCGGCGAACGGTCCATGGCCAGGTTGAGCTTGACGCTGGACGGCAACACCGCCTGCAACGCCGGCAACTGCGCCTTGATCTGCCGCACCGTCTCGATGATGTTGGCGCCGGACTGGCGGTTGATCACCAGCAGCACTGCCGAATCATTGTTGAAAAAACCGCTGTTGTAACGGTCTTCGACGCCATCGCTGATCTTCGCCACATCGCTCAGGCGCAGCGCCGCACCGTTCTGGTAGCGAATCAGCAGCGGCTCATAGTCCTTGGCCTTTTCCAACTGGTCATTGGCCTGGATCTGCCAGTTACGCTCGCTGTCTTCCAGGGAGCCCTTAGGCCGGCGCTGGTTGGCGTTGGCGATGGTATTGCGCACATCGTCCAGGGCCACGCCGTACTGGTCGAGGGCCTTGGGCTCCAGTTCGATGCGCACGGCCGGCAGCGAACTGCCGCCGATCTGCACTTCGCCCACCCCCGGCACCTGGGACAGGCTCTGGGACAGGATGGTCGAGGCCAGGTCGTACAGCTGGCCCTTCTGCAGCACGTCCGAGGTCAGCGACAGCACCATGATCGGCGCCTGGGACGGGTTGATCTTCTTGTACGTGGGCATGCTGCGCATGCCGCTGGGCAGCAGGTTGCGCGACGCATTGATCGCCGCCTGCACTTCCCGCGCCGCGCCGTTGATATCCCGGTCGGAATCGAAAGCGAGGATCACCCGCGTAGAGCCCTGGCTCGATGAACTGCTCATGGTGGTGATGCCGGCAATCGCACCGAACGAGCGCTCCAGCGGCGTGGCCACGGTAGACGCCATCACCTCGGGGCTGGCGCCGGGCAAGCTGGCCGACACCACGATCACCGGGAAGTCGATCTGCGGCAACGGCGACACCGGCAGCAGGTTGAAGCTGACGCCGCCGAGCAGCATGATCGCCAGGCTCAGCAGCATCGTGGCTACCGGCCGGCGAATGAACGGTCCGGACAGGTTCATGACTCAACCGGCTCCAGGCTCTGTGGCTCTTTGCGCCAGCGCCGTCCCAACCGATCGAAATACAGGTAGATCACTGGCGTGGTGAACAGCGTCAACACCTGGCTCACCAGCAACCCGCCGACCATCACCAGGCCCAGGGGCTGGCGCAGCTCGGCACCGGAACCGCTGGCCAGCATCAACGGCACCGCACCGAACAAGGCGGCCAGGGTGGTCATCAGGATCGGCCGGAAGCGCAGCAGCGCCGCCTGGTAGATGGCGGTCTGCGGGTCCAGGCCCTGGTTGCGCTCGGCGTCGAGGGCGAAGTCGATCATCATGATCGCGTTCTTCTTGACGATACCGATCAGCAAAATGATGCCGATGATCGCGATCATGCCCAGGTCATTGCCACTGAGCAGCAAGGCGAGCAAGGCACCCACCGCCGCCGAGGGCAAGGTCGAGAGAATGGTGATCGGGTGGATATAACTCTCGTAGAGCACGCCGAGCACGATGTACATGGTGACCACCGCCGCCAGGATCAGCAGCAAGGTGCTCGACAGCGAGGCCTCGAACGCCTGGGCCGCGCCCTGGAACTGGGTCTGCACACCGACCGGCATGCCGATGTCCTTCTGGGTCTGGTTGATCAGCTCCACGCCTTTGCCCAGCGCAACGCCGGGGGCCAGGTTGAACGACATCATCACCGCCGGGAACTGGCCGATATGGGCAATCGCCAACTGTGCCTGGCGCTGCTCCACATGGGCCAGGCTCGACAGCCGTACCTGGCCGCCGTCGGTGGTCTTCACATGGATCTGGTTGAGCGCGGCCGGGCCCAAGGTTTCGCCCGATTGGACCTGCAATACCACGCGGTACTGGCTGGCCTGGGTGTAGATGGTGGAAATCTGCCGTTGGCCGAAGGCGTCGTACAGCGCGTCGGTGATGGTCGAGACGCTGACGCCCAGGCGCGAGGCGGCATCGCGGTCGATCACCAGGTATACCTGCAGGCCTTTGTCCTGCAGGTCACTGGCCACGTCGGTGAGTTCCGGCAACTGGCTGAGGGCATGCACCAGTTTGTCGCTCCACAGGGCCAACAGCTCGGCGTGCGGCGAGGACATGCTGAATTGGTACTGGGTGCGGCTGACACGGTCTTCAATGGTCAGGTCCTGCACCGGCTGCATGAACAGGCGGATGCCCACCAGCTTGTCGATTTCCGGTTGCAGGCGAGCGATCACCTGCATCGCGCTCAAGTCGCGCTGCCCGTGGGCCTTGAGGTTGATCAGCAAGCGGCCGCTGTTGAGCGTGGCGTTATCACCGTCCACGCCAATGTAGGACGACAGGCTTTCAACCGCCGGATCGGCCAGGATGATCTTCGCCAGTTGCTGCTGGCGCTGGCTCATCGCCGCAAAGGAGATCGACTGCGGCGCCTCGGAAATGCCCTGGATGACCCCGGTATCCTGCACCGGGAAAAAGCCCTTGGGCACCACCAGGTACAGCACTACCGTAAGACCCAGGGTGGCGATGGCCACCAGCAAGGTCAGCGGCTGGTGCTTGAGCACCCACTGCAACTTGCGCCCGTAGGCTTCGATCAGCCAATCGATCCAGGCGCCGCTGGCCTTGTAAAAGCGGCCCTGCTCCTCTTCTTTCGGCTCACGCTTGAGCAAGCGCGCGCACATCATCGGCGTGAGCGTGAGGGACACCACCAGGGAAATCAGGATCGCCACGGCCAGGGTAATGGCGAACTCGCGGAACAGGCGCCCGACCACGTCGGCCATGAACAGCAGCGGGATCAGCACGGCGATCAGCGACAGGGTCAGGGAAATCAGGGTGAAGCCGATCTGTTTGGCGCCCTTGAGCGCGGCGGCCATGGGCGTCTCGCCTTCCTCGATGTAGCGGGAGATGTTCTCCAGCATCACGATGGCATCGTCCACCACGAACCCGGTGGCAATGGTCAGGGCCATCAACGTCAGGTTATTGACCGAGAACCCCGCCAGGTACATCACGCCAAAGGTGCCGATCAGCGACAGCGGCACGGCGATGGATGGAATAAGCGTGGCGCTGACTCGGCGCAGGAACAGGAACGTGACCATTACCACCAGGACAATGGCGATCAGCAATTCGTGCTGCACGTCTTTCACCGACGCGCGGATGGTCTGGGTGCGATCGGTGAGCACCGTCACGTCCAGCCCCGCCGGCAGGTTGTCGGTGATGCTCGGCAGCAGCGCCTTGATACGGTCCACCACCTCGATCACGTTGGCGCCCGGCTGGCGCTGGATATTGAGCAGCACGGCCTGGTTTTCATTGGCCCAGGCGGCAAGGCGCTCGTTTTCGGCGCCGTCGACAATTTGCGCCACGTCTTTAAGGCGCAGCGGCGCGCCGTTGCTGTAGGCCAGAATGAGCTCGGCATATTGCTGGGGCGAGACCAACTGGTCGTTCGCGTCGAGCATCGACACCCGGGTGGGGCCGTCGAAATTGCCCTTGGGCTGGTTGACGTTGGACGCGGCGATCAAGGTGCGCACGTCCGACAGGTTCAAGCCGTTGGCCGCCAGGGCCTCGGGGTTGACCTTGATGCGCACGGCCTGGCGCTGGCCACCGGCGATGCTGACCATGCCGACACCGCTGATCTGCGCGATCTTTTGCGCCATGCGCGTGTCGACCAGGTCATTGAGCTTGGGCAGCAGCATGGTCTTGGAGGTGATGGCCAACGTCAGTACCGGGGTATCCGCCGGGTTGACCTTGTTGTACACCGGCGGCGCCGGCAAATCCTTGGGCAGCAAGTTGGTGGCGGCGTTGATCGCGGCCTGTACCTGTTGCTCGGCGACATCCATGTTGATGTCGAGGTTAAAGCGCAGGGTCAGCACCGACGCGCCGCCGGAGCTGGTGGACGCCATTTGGGTCAGGCCGGGCATCTGCCCGAACTGGCGCTCCAGCGGCGCGGTGACTGCGCTGGTCATCACGTCGGGGCTGGCGCCGGGGTACAGCGTCATCACCCGAATCGTCGGGTAGTCCACCTGGGGCAAGGCCGACACCGGCAACAGGCGATAGGCGATGAGGCCGGCCAATACAATGGCCAGCATGCTCAGCGTGGTGGCGACCGGGCGAAGGATGAACAGGCGCGACAGGTTCATGCGCCGACCTTTTGCGCCTTGCCGCCGTCAGTGCCGGTCTCCCCTTTTGCCGCGGGCTTGCCTTGCAGGTGTTCGGTCGGGGTGGTCGGCACGTCGCTGCTGTCGTTGACCACTTCGATTTCACTGCCGTCCTTGAGACGGTCGGTGCCTTCCATGACCACCCGATCACCTGCCGCGAGGCCTTGCTTGATCACGGTGTTGTCGCCATCGGTGTCGCCCACCACCAGCGGCTGGACCTTGACCTTCTTGTCGCCATCGAGCTTGTAGACGAAGGTGCCGTTGTTACCGAACTGGATCGCAGCGGAAGGTGCCAGTACCACGTTGTGCAGGGTGTCGGCCAGCAGATGCACATTGACGAACTGATTGGGGAACAGCGCCTGATCCTTGTTATCGAAGCGCGCCTTGAATTTCAGGGTGCCGGTGGTCACGTCGATCTGGTTGTCCAGGCTTTGCAGCACGCCCACCGCCTGCTTTTTCGCGTCGCCACGGTCCCAGGCTTCCACCGGCAGTTTGTTGCCGGCGTGGTAACGGGCCAGCACGGTTTCCAGGGTATTTTCCGGCAGGGTGAAGGCCACGCTGATCGGCTGGGTCTGGGTGATCACCGCGAGGGCGGTGGTGTCGTTGGCGGCCACCAGGTTGCCGACATCGAGCTGACGCAGGCCGACGCGACCGGCAATCGGCGCGCGGATCTTGGTGAATTCAAGGTTCAGCTTGGCATCGTCGACCGCGCCCTGGTTGGTCTTGACCGTGCCCTGGTACTGCATGACCAGCGCTTCGGCGGTGTCCAGGGTCTGCTTGGCGATGCTGTCCTGGGCGTACAGGCCGCGATAACGCTCGACGTCGACCTGAGCGTTTTTCAGCTGGGCCTGGTTCTGCAGCAACGTGCCCTGGGCCTGGAGCAAGGCGTTCTGGTAGCTGCGCGGGTCGATTTCCGCCAGCAAGTCGCCGGCCTTGACCATCTGCCCTTCTTCAAAGGCGATCTTCACCAGCTCGCCGCCCACCCGGCTGCGCACATTAATGGTGTTGAGCGCCGTCACCGTGCCCAACGCCTTGTAGTACACCGGAAAATCCCCCAGCGCCACCGATGCCACACGCACCGGAATCGGGCCGGTAGCACCGCCGAAACCCGGGCGCGCCATGCCGGTTTTACCGGTGTGCCCGGCCGGAGCGTCCTTATGGGCTGCGCTGCCGGGCCAGAATTTCCAGCACAGGCCGGCGATAACCAGCAGCACGAGCAGGCCGAACAGCCAGCGACGGGAGTTGCGGGGGGAGGATTGCATGGAGTGATCAACCATTGGGCGCGAGAGCTTCTTCTTTGGGAGGCTGAAAGATAAGCACTGGGGTGCGTTTAGAAAAGCACCTTTACCGGCTATTTACCTTGGGCTTACAACTTTTAACTGTTGATCTTAGTCCGCCGGCTATTTCGCTAAACCGCTGACGCTCAAATAAAAACGGCCTGGACTAGGCCAGGCCGCAATCATGCATCATACGTGTTACTGCCAAACGACAGTCACGCGCAGATACAGTTACTTCAACACAGCCAGGGCGGCGTCGTAGTTTGGCTCTTCAGCGATTTCCTTGACCAACTCGCTGTGCAGCACAGTGTCGTTTTCGTCCAGCACCACCACCGCGCGAGCGGTCAGGCCCTTGAGCGGGCCGTCGGCAATCGCCACACCGTAATCAACGGCGAAATCCGAATCGCGGAAGTCGGACAGGTTCTTCACGTTTTCCAGGCCTTCGGAACCGCAGAAACGCGCCTGGGCGAATGGCAGGTCGGTGGAGATGCACAGCACCACGGTGTTTTCCACATCGTTGGCCTGGGCGTTGAACTTGCGCACCGAGGTCGCGCAGGTTGGGGTGTCAACGCTTGGGAAGATGTTCAGCACTTTGCGCTTGCCGGCAAAGGTGGCCAGGGTGGCGTTGGACAGATCGCCGGCGGTCAGGGTGAAGTCTGCAGCTTTGGCGCCGACTTTCGGCAGTTCGCCTTCAACCTGGACCGGGTTGCCTTTGAGGGTAACTTGAGCCATGAACGGAATCCTTATGCTGGGTTTTGGTTAAACGAAATCGAGAGGCCGAAGTTAACCACAAAGTCCGTTGGCTACCTACCGCCAGACACAAATTGTCATGCCATCTGGTTGTGGTTTAATTGCGCGCTTTTCGCCTGCCCTTCAAGGAAATCAACGCCGATGAATCATCCCGCCACCAAAGTCCTGGTCATCGGTTACGTCTGGCCGGAGCCGCGTTCTTCGGCTGCCGGCGGGCATATGATGCAAATTCTGCAGAGTTTTCTTACACAAGGTTGGGACATAACCTTCAGCAGCCCGGCCACCATCGGCGAGCACAAGGCCGACTTGCCGGCGCTGGGCATCCGTGAATGCGCCATTGAGCTCAATAACAGCAGCTTCGACGACTTCATCCGTGAGCTGGCGCCGGACATCGTGCTGTTCGACCGCTTCATGATGGAAGAACAGTTCGGCTGGCGCGTGGAAAAAGGCTGCCCCGACGCCCTGCGCGTGCTGGAAACCTCCGACCTGCAAAGCCTGCGCGACGCCCGGCAGGTGCGGCTCAAGGCGGCGCTCAAAGCCGATCCGG
The DNA here is from genome assembly GCF_003852295.1 of Pseudomonas sp. R11-23-07. Lineage (NCBI taxonomy): Bacteria > Pseudomonadati > Pseudomonadota > Gammaproteobacteria > Pseudomonadales > Pseudomonadaceae > Pseudomonas > Pseudomonas sp. R11-23-07. Next base: position 2,298,378 of record NZ_CP027761.1, on the reverse strand, counting down.
AGGGTGACGACTTTACCGCCCTGTTCGCCCCGGACCTCGAGCAAGAATTCCAACGGATGGCCGACACTGACCTGGCCAAACGCGAAATTGCCGCGATCTACCGCTGCGACATCAGCCTGATGATCTCCGACGTGGAAATCCGCCTGCTCACCGAGCAGTTCAAGGTGCCCGCCGCCCTGCTCCACTGGTGCCCGTTGATGATGGAGCCGCCAACCGCAGCCTTTGCGCCGTTCGAAGACCGCGCGCACTTTCTCAGCATCGGCAACTTCCGCCACGCGCCCAACTGGGACGCGGTGCTGTGGATGAAGCACAGCCTCTGGCCGCTGATCCGCCAGCAATTACCGGGCGCCCAGTTGCACATCTACGGCGCCTACACCCCGCCCAAGGCCACCGCCCTGCACAACCCGACGCAGGGCTTTCATGTGATGAACTGGGCCGAAGATGCGCTGCAAGTGATGACCGCTGCGCGTATCTGCCTGGCGCCGCTGCGCTTTGGTGCGGGGATCAAAGGCAAGTTGGTCGACGCGATGCTGTGCGGCACGCCCAATGTCACCACCCCGATCGGCGCCGAGGCCATGGGCGATGACCAGCCCTGGCCGGGCGTGATCGAACACGACGCCCCGGCTCTGGCTTCTGCCGCCGTGAGCCTCTACCAGGACCGCGAGCGCTGGACCGAGGCCCAGGAACACGGTCGCCAGCTTCTGGCCCGGCGTTATGACCAGGCTACTCATGGGCCCGCTCTGGTAGCGTGCCTGGAGCAATGCCGCGGCAACCTCGCCGCCCATCGCAGGGACAACTTCACCGGCAGCATGCTGCGCCATCATGCGCACAAGAGCACCCAGTACATGTCCCAGTGGATCGAAGCAAAAAACCGCAGCCTTTAACGCGCGACGCTGGCAGGGTCGCGCGCAACGGGGCATTATCCTACGCGGCACCCACAATAAAGCGACGGCAACATGACCCGAGCAACGCGCATCACCGACCCTTCCTACGAGTTGATGGACGACCATAACGGCCTGTCCATCATCTATCGCCAGCACGGCTTTCCCTGCCCGCTGGTGCGCTGGCACTTCCATAAGGAATACGAGCTGCACCTGATCGTCGCCAGCTCCGGCAAAGTGTTCATTGGCGACTACATCGGCAACTTCTATCCCGAAAGCCTGTTCCTGACGGGCCCCAATCTGCCACATAACTGGATCAGCCAGGGGGAGGCCGATGAGACAGTCCCCAAGCGCGACATGCTGGTGAACTTTACCGACGAGTTGCTGGAAAACGGCAGTCAGATCTTCACTGAACTCAGAAGCCTGGCGCCGCTGCTCGAACGCGCCCAGTACGGCATTGAATTCCGCTGCAAAACCACCATCGCACGAGCCATGGATCTGATGCAGCGCATCGAAGACACCCAGGGCATGGCGCGGCTGGGGCACTTCTTTATCTTGCTGGAAGTACTGAGCGCCTGCGAGGACTACCATCTGCTGTCGGGTGCCACTACACCGCAGCTGGCCGATGAGCACAGCATCGACCGCACCAACCGCGCGGTGGATTATATCTTTGCCCACTACGCCCGCGAGCTACCGTTGGAGGAAGTGGCAGACTACCTGGGCATGAAGCCCACCTATTTTTCCCGCGTGTTCAAACAGGCTACCGGGCGCACGTTTATCGAGTTCGTCAACCGGCTGCGCATCAGCAAGTCCTGCGAGTTGCTGGCCGATGGCGACAAGGCGGTGACGGATGTGTGCTTTGAGTCGGGCTTCAATAACATTTCCAACTTCAACCGGCGCTTTCAGCAGCTCAAGGGCATGACCCCATCGCACTATCGGCGCCTGGCCGTACAACGGTTGACTGAGCGTAACCAGGCCTGAGCCTGACGCAACCACTCGTCGCTTCTGTCAACTTTGACAGCTATCCGCTCTGCTGCCAGGGGTGTGTGATTTCCTTGCCCGGTCTCACCACTGTACAAGGAGCGCCCACGATGAAAGAACCAACGTCCTCCAACCTGCCCATTCCCCTGTGTGAATTTCCGCCCCACCAGCCCGCATCGCCCTCCGCCGTCAACCTTGACCCGCCTTACGTCAACGGCGCACTGCAGCCGAATCTGGATGCTGACGTAGGATTGGGCATTCGACAGATCGATCCGTGGCTGATTGTGAGTTTTGAAAAATGGTCGAACTTCAATGTCGGTGACATCTATAAATTTTTCGCCGGCAGTACCAACTACGCCTTGGGTGCAGGCGAGGTTTACCCGGAAGATTTGTACAAGGACCGTGTGCAGTTGGTCATTCCCGCATCGCTGGTGCCCGAAGGCACGATTTATCCCTGCTTCGGTGAAGTGATCAGAGTGGGCAGCGCCACGCCCAGCACATCCCCACCTCAGACCTGGTACACCAAAACCTCACGGCCAGGTGGTCGCAGCATCTACCCATGGTTCCACTCGAACCTGGTGATACACCTGCCTGAAGACCTGCAATACACGCCGCTGGACGCCGAGCGTGCCAAGGCAGGAGTGGACTTGACCTGTGACTTTTATCCGTTCTGCACGGTCGGCGACACTATTGAAGTGTGGTGGAACGGTATCGCTGTTTTTCAAAAAATCGATCAGCAACACGTTGATGGCACCAAGCCCATCATCGTGCATGTACCTGAACAAACGATTATTTCAGGGGGCAGCGGCGCAGTCTCGATTCTCTTCCGGGTGTTTGACCGCGTACTCAACTATTCCGGGGAAGACCCGCAGTGGTCGAAGGTGGTCAAGCTGGAGACCGACCTTGAACCCGGTTTGCTTGATCGGCCGCACTTCGTGGTCGGCGATGAGTCCGTCGACGAGCTGAATTTTGATACCCATGGAGACGAGGTGTTCACCGCGGAAATGGTCGTTCCTCGGACGCTACCCGCTACGCCCAATGATACCGCCAGACCTACCCCCGCCGGCGCGCTGATCCATGTAACCCTGACCCAGTTTTACCCGGATGGCTCATCCAGCGTGGTGACGCTGCCTGGTTTTCCTGCACGCATCGGCCTTTCGTCCTCCATCGTGCTGGACAATAAGTACCTTGAAGACGTGATCGATGGCCAACTGCGCATCGAATATATCCTGACAACGGCCAGCGGCGCCTTCCTGCGCGCTTCTCGACGCCTGAGTATTCGCGTGTTCGGCACGAAAAAAATGATGCCCCCGATGCGAATCGAGCAGGACGAGGGCGGCCTGATTGATCCGGAACACCCTTTCATCAGAGCCATTTTCCCGGTCTACAGCCCTTACGCCCCCAGCAACAGCGTGACCTTTCGCATGGAAGCACCGCGACCTGGCGGCGGACTGATTGAATACGAAGAAACCGTGAATGCCGGCGCCCCACCGCCACCTGACCGCTTTCGCATCGTACTGCAGGAGGATTTTGCGCCCTTCATTGGCGTGGGACCGGTCAAGGTCTACTACCTCGTCAATGACCATCAAATGCGCGCGCTTGGCCCAGGCGTACAGACGGTGCGCAAGTCCGAAGTGTTGGAAGTCATTTTCGGATCGGTCGTCGCCGAGTTGCCGGCGCCGCAATTGCAGTATGTCGACGTGTTCGACAACCTGGACCCTGCCAGCGTGATCGGAGGTCAGCTCAAGCTGACGTTGCCCTACACACGCACGTTCCCTGGGGACAAGTTCATCTGGGCATGGCTGGGCGCCAACGCCAACGGAACCACTGGAGGGGAAGTCGAACTCTATTCCGACACGGCCGGCAAGCCGGTAGTGGTCCTGGTGGACGAAGCGTTCGTCATTGCCAATGACAATAAGGAAATCCGCCTGAGCTACGCCTTGGCACCCAAGGACGGCAGCCGGCGCCGTTATTCGGAGCGCCGGACCATTACCGTGGGCCAGGCGCTGACCCTCAAGCGTCCCGAGGTCGTGCAGGCCACGCGCTATCCCGACCAGTTGGCGGCGGTGGCCGCGATAAAGGGCGCGACTGTCGTCGTCGAGTACCCGCAGATGCTGCCTTCCCATCACGTTCGCTGTTGCTGGACCGGCATTGCGGACATCGGCACTTACTGCGAGACCCAATACGGTAGCTCTTCGAAAGTCCTGCACTTTGATATTGACCCGGAGGTGGTGGGCGCCAACATCCAGGCCCAGGGACACGTCATCCACGTGCAGTACTTCGTCATGCGGGGCGAGCACGAGTCCCCTTCGCCTGTGCTGGCCCTGGAGTTGTTGCCACCGCCGCTGCCTGAACCCTACATAGAAGGCCACTCCTATGATGGCGTGCTGAATATCGGCACATTGAACGGTACCGAACGCGCCATTGAAGACCGCTGGCACTTCAGTCATCGGTTCCAGAGAATGTGGTTCGAGATGTCCGGCACCTACGCTGACGGTTATCCCTTCTATCACACTTTTTACACGGCAGACCTGGTGACACAGGACGGCGAATTGAACGGTATTCGGCCACCGGCGCCGGTCGCTGAATTGCGCAAGCTCAAGGACGGTTCGCCACTGAACATGCGCTTCGGGGTAACGTTCGACCGCAGCGCCGAGCTGGCCAATGCGGTCTGGTTCAAGGAGCGGCGCTATACCATTCAGGCCTTGCCCGCGCAGTTCCCGGTGCCGACGCTGATCGAGGCAACCGGCTCCGGCACACTGGTCACCCTGGCCCCCTTGAACGCACAGTACGGGGCGCATGTGCAAGTGTCCACCAGCCCGATGTATACCAGCGACGTCATCTTCGTGGAGATCGTGGGTAAAACCGCTGCAGGCTCGGCAGTGATCGGGCCGAAGTATGGCGAAACCGATGGCACCGTCATCGTCGACGTGCCCGCTTCAGTGATCGCCGCGAATATCGGCAACACGCCTACGCAGTTCACGATCAGGTATACGGTGACACGAGGCGGGCAAACCCGGCCCTCGGTACCGCTCACGGTCAATCTTGAAAGCCTGCCGCTGAGCGAACTGAGAAAAACCGTGATTCGTATCGATCAAGCATCCGCCAGCGGCGTGATCGATGTGGACGCCCTGCCCGGCAACGCCACCGCAAGGGTGACGACCTTCCCATTCATTGCCCCACACCTGCCCGTATGGCTGTATTTGTACGGTTTCAGAGCCGACGGTACGCCGCATAACCTGACCCTGATGAATGGTTCGAACAAGGCCGAGGTCGACTCGGCCTGGATCAGCCAGGGTTATCACCTGGAAACCGTATTGATCAATTACCTGCGAGACCTTGGCAATCGCAGCCAGCTGACCCTGCAATTCAAAGCGGCGCTCAATGGCGTAAGGGATGAATTGCAAGCGATTGAATTTCCACCCACCCGTTACACGCTGCAAAGCGTGATGATCAAGGAGTGCACGACGTTCAATGACAATTACATGAACTACTGGCTCAGTGAATGGCCGGACGCAGGCATTCGCCGCGAGTCGAATGGCAACTATTTCTGGCAGTCGACACCGACTACCGGCAGGGGCGTCAGTCTGTACAAAGTGCTGACGCCCGCCGCCGAGGGCTACTACCGCGTCAGCTTCCGCTACAGGATCAGCAAGTTTGCCGCGATTGGGGCGCCGACCTTTGTCGAGATTCATCTGGGCACGTTGAAATGGACGCAAAACGTGCCCACGTTGAATACCTGGCTCAGCGTCAATGTGCCGCTCGGTTATTTGCCCGGCAAACCGTTCGAGGCCTCCGTTTCGGTCAGAAACCCGACCACCGGCGGGGTGTATGACATCGATGATATCTGTATCACACAGACGCCGTATCCGACCGTGATGTAGAGGTGAAAAAGGGATCGGTACCTGGGTACCGATCCCTTTTCAATGGCTTGCTGCGGCTTGAAAATGTTGGGGACAGGCAGTTCCGTCAGGGTCTTACACAGGTACGCACGGACTCATCGAACTCCAGCCCGGCCGGGCAGTTAAACGGGTATTGAATATACCGCTGGATGTTGGCGTTATAAACACACCGATGGTATCCACCTACCACATTGGTGCTTTTGAAATAGCCTTCTTTCGTACATGCCGGTTCTCGTGATGCCAACGGCGATTCGGTGCTACAAGCGCTGATAAAACCTGCAATCATCAAGACTAATAGGGCTTTATTGCTTTTGAGGTCTACACGGAAAGGATTCATAAACATCTCCAGGTTGGTGTATGCCACGCCATTAACTCCCCGTTGTTTTTCTGCGTCTACTGTCAGAATTAACAGGTGAGCGCGCCATGACGCTGCGCTACCGCCGTGCCCGTGCAGTGCAAAAAAGTATCAGTCTCAGTGCTCCCAAGGATTTGTCACCGGCGCATTTGAGGGCTGTAATCAACGCACACTCTTCCTGACTCCCTGTGGGAAGACACAACAACAATAACCGTCCTTCTGTAGCCCTCTGGGCGCGGAAATGGAGTGCGCGATGAAGTTCACAGCAAAAGCTCTGCTTGTCTCAACCTGCATGATGACCTGCATGACCCTCAGCGCCGTCAGCCTCGGCGCGCAAACCCTGACCATTGCCACCGTCAACAACAGCGACATGATCCGCATGCAGAAGCTCTCGAAAACCTTCGAGGCCGAGCATCCGGAGATCAAGCTGAACTGGGTGGTGCTCGAAGAAAACGTGCTGCGCCAGCGCCTGACCACCGACATTGCCACCCAGGGCGGCCAGTTCGACGTGTTGACCATCGGTATGTACGAAGCCGCACTCTGGGGCGCCAAGGGTTGGCTGGAGCCGATGAAGGACCTGCCGGCTTCCTACGACCTCGATGACGTGTTCCCTTCGGTACGCGACGGCCTGTCGGTCAAAGGCTCGCTGTACGCCCTGCCGTTCTATGCCGAAAGCTCGATCACCTATTACCGCACCGACCTGTTCAAGGACGCCGGGCTGCGCATGCCCGAGCATCCGACCTGGAGCCAGATCGGCGAATACGCGGCCAAACTCACCGACAAGAGCAAAGAGCAATACGGCCTGTGCCTGCGCGGTAAAGCCGGCTGGGGCGAAAACATGGCGCTGATCACCACGTTGGCCAACGGCTACGGCGCACGCTGGTTCGACGAGAAGTGGCAGCCGCAATTCAATGGCCCCGAGTGGAAAGACGCGCTGAATTTCTACGTCGACAACATGAAAAAATCCGGCCCGCCGGGTGCGTCCAGCAACGGCTTCAACGAAAACCTGGCGCTGTTCAACAGCGGCAAGTGCGCGATCTGGGTGGACGCCAGCGTGGCCGGCTCGTTTGTCACCGACAAGAGCCAGAGCAAGGTCGCCGAGCATGTCGGCTTCACTTTTGCGCCCCACGAGAAGACCGACAAGGGCACCTCGTGGCTGTACTCCTGGAGCCTGGCGATACCCACCAGCTCCAAGGCCAAGGACGCCGCCAAGGTGTTCACCACCTGGGCCACCTCCAAGGAATATGGCGCATTGGTCGCCAAGACCGACGGCGTCGCCAACGTACCGCCAGGTACCCGCCAATCCACCTACAGCGACGCGTACATGAAGGCCGCGCCGTTCGCCAAGGTGACCCTGGAATCGCTGAAAGTCGCGGACCCGACCAAACCCACCGAAAAACCGGTGCCGTATATCGGTATTCAATTGGTGACCATTCCTGAATTCCAGGCGATTGGTACCCAGGTCGGCAAGTTTTTCTCCGGCGCGCTGACCGGCCAGCAGACAGTGGATGCTGCATTGACCGCTGCCCAGACCACCACCGAGCGGGAAATGAAGCGGGCCGGTTACCCCAAGTAGCCCTGCCTCACCACAGTCAAATGTGGGAGGGGGCTTGCTCCCGATAGCACTCTATCAGTTGAAGATTGTGTGACTGACACACTGCTATCGGGAGCAAGCCCCCTCCCACATTGACCGCGTTTGCATGTACCTGACTGGTCTCGAATACCATGAATACAACACCCAAAAACCGCCTGGCCAACCCCGGCTGGTTCCTCGTCAGCCCCTCGGTGGCCTTGCTGCTGCTGTGGATGATCGTGCCCCTGGGCATGACCCTGTACTTCTCCTTGATCCGCTACAACCTGCTCTACCCCGGCGAAAACCAGTTCGTGGGGCTGGAGAACTTCACCTACTTCGTCACCGACTCCGGCTTCCTGCCAGGCGCCACTAACACCCTGCTGCTGGTGGGCAGCGTGCTGCTGATCAGCGTGGTGTTCGGCGTGTTGATCAGTGCGCTGCTGGAGGCCAGTGAGTTCTTCGGTCGCGGCCTGGTGCGGGTGTTGTTGATTTCGCCGTTCTTCATCATGCCCACCGTCGGCGCGTTGATCTGGAAGAACCTGATTTTCCACCCGGTGTCGGGGATTCTCGCTGCGGTGTGGAAGTTCTTTGGCGCAGAACCCGTGGACTGGCTGGCGCACTACCCGCTGCTGTCGATCATCATCATTGTGTCGTGGCAATGGCTGCCCTTCGCCATCCTGTTGCTGATGACCGCCATGCAGTCCCTCGACCAGGAACAAAAGGAAGCCGCACGCCTGGACGGTGCCGGCGCCATCGCGATTTTCTGGCACCTGACCCTGCCGCACCTGGCCCGTCCGATTGCCGTGGTGGTGATGATTGAAACCATCTTTTTGCTCTCGGTGTTCGCCGAAATCTTCACCACCACCAACGGTGGCCCCGGTTACGCCTCGACCAACCTCGCCTACCTGATCTACAACCAGGCGCTGGTGCAGTTCGACGTGGGCATGGCCTCGGCCGGCGGCTTGATCGCCGTGGTCATCGCCAATATCGCGGCGATCATCCTGGTGCGGATGATCGGCAAAAACCTGACTGACAAGCCTTGAGGGCCGCGCCATGACGCTTCAACAATCCCGCCGCCTGCAAAGCCTGTTGCTCGGCACCCTGGCCTGGGCCATTGCGATCCTGATTTTCTTCCCGATCTTCTGGATGGTGCTGACCAGCTTCAAGACCGAAATCGACGCGTTCGCCACGCCGCCGCAGTTCATCTTCACGCCGACGCTGGAGAACTACCTGCACATCAACGAGCGCAGCAACTACTTCGCCTACGCCTGGAACTCGGTGCTGATCTCGTTCAGCGCCACCGCCCTGTGCCTGCTGATTTCGGTGCCGGCCGCCTACTCTATGGCCTTCTACGAGACAAAGCGCACCAAAGGCACGCTGCTGTGGATGCTGTCCACCAAGATGCTGCCGCCGGTGGGCGTGCTGATGCCGATCTACCTGCTGGCCAAGAGCTTTGGCCTGCTCGATACGCGCATCGCGCTGATCATCATCTACACCCTGATCAACCTGCCGATCGTGGTGTGGATGGTTTACACCTACTTCAAGGACATTCCCAAGGACATCCTCGAAGCCGCACGCCTGGATGGCGCCACCCTGTGGCAGGAAATGGTGCGGGTGCTGCTGCCGATCGCCAAGGGCGGCCTGGCCTCCACCGTGCTGCTGTCGCTGATCCTGTGCTGGAACGAAGCCTTCTGGTCGTTGAACCTGACGTCATCGAGCGCCGCGCCGCTGACCGCGCTGATCGCCTCCTATTCCAGCCCCGAAGGCTTGTTCTGGGCCAAATTGTCCGCCGTGTCGACCCTGGCCTGCGCGCCGATCCTGATTTTCGGCTGGATCAGCCAGAAACAGCTGGTGCGCGGCCTGTCCTTTGGCGCCGTTAAATAATAATTCCAAGCGGAGGGCCCATCATGGCCAACCTGAAAATCAAGAATCTGCAAAAAGGCTTCGAAGGTTTTTCCATCATCAAGGGCATCGACCTGGAAGTGAACGACAAGGAATTCGTGGTGTTCGTCGGCCCGTCGGGCTGTGGTAAATCCACCCTGCTGCGGCTGATCGCCGGCCTTGAGGAAGTCAGCGAAGGCACCATCGAGCTGGACGGGCGCGACATCACCGAAGTGACCCCGGCCAAGCGTGACCTGGCGATGGTGTTCCAGACCTACGCCCTGTACCCGCACATGAGCGTGCGCAAGAACATGTCGTTCGCCCTGGACCTGGCCGGCGTTGACAAGCAACTGGTGGAGAGCAAGGTCAACGAAGCGGCGCGCATTCTGGAGCTGGGCCCGCTGCTGGAGCGCAAGCCCAAGCAGCTCTCCGGCGGCCAGCGCCAGCGCGTGGCGATTGGCCGCGCCATCGTGCGTAACCCGAAGATTTTCCTGTTCGACGAACCCTTGTCCAACCTCGACGCCGCGCTGCGCGTGCAGATGCGCCTGGAACTGGCACGCCTGCATAAAGAGCTGCAAGCGACCATGATCTACGTGACCCATGACCAGGTCGAAGCCATGACCCTGGCCGACAAAGTCGTGGTGCTCAACAGCGGGCGCATCGAACAGGTCGGCTCGCCGCTGGATCTGTACCACCAGCCGGCCAACCTGTTTGTGGCAGGCTTTCTCGGCACGCCGAAGATGGGTTTTCTCAAGGGCAAGGTCACGCGTGTCGAAGGCCAGGGCTGTGACGTGCAGCTCGACGCCGGCACCCTGATCAGCCTGCCGCTCAGCGGCCCGACCTTGAGCGTGGGCAGCGCAGTCACCCTGGGCATTCGCCCGGAGCATCTGGAAATCGCCACGCCGGGCCAGACCACCCTGACCGTCACCGCCGACGTCGGCGAGCGCCTGGGCAGCGACACCTTCTGCCATGTCATCACCGCCAACGGCGAGCCTTTGACGATGCGCATTCGCGGCGACATGGCCAGCCAATATGGCGAGACGCTGCACCTGCACCTCGACCCGGCCCACTGCCATCTGTTCGACACCGACGGCGTGGCCGTGGCCCGCCCCCTGCGCGCCGCCGCCTGATTTCGCGAGTATTGACGCTATGAAGCTGAATAAACAGAACCTCACCCAGTTGGCGCCCGACGTGAAAGTGCCAGCCTATGCCATTGCCAGTACATCCCAGGGCATCGCGCATATCGGCGTCGGCGGTTTCCACCGCGCGCACCAGGCGTTTTACACCGACGCCCTGATGAACACCGGCGAGGGCCTGGACTGGAGCATCTGCGGCGTTGGCCTGCGGGCCGAAGACCGCAAGGCCCGCGATGATCTGGCCGGCCAGGATTATCTGTTCACCCTGTATGAACTGGGCGACACCGACGACACCCAAGTACGCGTGATCGGCGCCATCAGCGACATGTTGCTGGCAGAAGACGGCGCCCAGGCCCTTATCGATAAACTGGCCGAACCGGCCATCCGTATCGTGTCGCTGACCATCACCGAAGGCGGCTACTGCATCGACGACAGCAACGGCCAATTCATGGCTCACCTGCCGCAGATCCAGCATGACCTGGCGCACCCCGGCGCACCGCAGACCGTGTTCGGGTTTATCTGCGCCGCGCTGACCCAACGCCGCGCCACCGGCACCCCGGCGTTCAGCGTGATGTCCTGCGATAACCTGCCCCACAACGGCGCCGTCACCCGCAAGGCCCTGCTTGCATTCGCCGCGCTGCACGATGCGCAACTGCATGACTGGATCGAAGCCAATGTGAGCTTTCCGAACGCCATGGTCGACCGCATCACGCCAATGACCAGCACCGCCCACCGCCTGCAACTGCATGATGAGCACGGCATCGACGATGCCTGGCCAGTGGTGTGCGAACCCTTTGTGCAATGGGTGCTGGAAGACAAGTTCGTCAACGGCCGCCCGGCCTGGGAAAAGGTCGGCGTGCAGTTCACCGATGACGTGACGCCTTACGAAGAAATGAAGATCGGCCTGCTCAACGGCAGCCATCTGGCGCTGACGTACCTGGGCTTTCTCAAGGGCTACCGGTTTGTTCACGACACCATGAACGACCCGCTGTTCGTCGCCTACATGCGCGCCTACATGGACCTCGACGTCACGCCACACCTGGCACCCGTGCCAGGCATCGACCTGACGGCGTACAAGCAGACCCTGGTCGACCGCTTCTCCAACCAGGCGATTGCCGACCAGCTGGAACGGGTGTGCTCGGACGGTTCGTCGAAGTTTCCCAAGTTCACCGTGCCGACCATCAACCGCCTGATCGCCGATGGGCGCAAGACCGAACGCGCGGCGCTGGTGGTGGCTGCCTGGGCCTTGTACCTGAAGGGTGTCGACGAAAATGGCGTGGCCTACACGATTCCCGATCCGCGTGCCGCGTTCTGCCAGGCGCTGGTGAGTGATGACGCCTTGATCAGCCAGCGCCTGCTGGGGGTTGAAGAGATTTTCGGCACGGCTATTCCCAACTCGCCTGCATTTGTGGCAGCGTTCGAGCGGTGTTATGTGAGCCTGCGTGACAACGGCGTCAGCGCGACCCTACAGAACCTCCTGAACAAACTGGCTTAAAACTGTGGGAGGGGGCTTGCTCCCGATAGCGGTATATCAGTCACAGATTTATCAACTGAACCACTGCTATCGGGAGCAAGCCCCCTCCCACATTTGACTGTGTTACCACTCCAACAATAAGACTGCTGAGCAAATCATCATGACCCAGCAAAACCTGTTCCTCGGCATCGACTGCGGCACCCAGGGCACCAAAGCCATCGTCCTTGACGCTTCCAGCGGCAAGGTGCTGGGCCTGGGCGCCGCCGCGCACACCTTGATCAGCGGCGCCAACGGCCGGCGCGAGCAACACACCCAGGAATGGCTGGACGCCTTCACCGAAGCCACCCACCGCGCCCTGCAACAGGCCGGGGTGGACGGCCAGGACATCCTCGGCATCGGTGTTTCCGGCCAGCAACACGGCCTGGTGTTGCTCGATGCCCAGGGCCAGGTGCTGCGCCCGGCAAAATTGTGGTGCGACACCGAAACCGCCACAGAAAATGAGCGCCTGTTGCACTACCTGGGCGGCGAAAGCGGCTCGCTGGAGCGTCTGGGCGTGGCCATTGCGCCGGGCTACACGGTGTCCAAACTGCTCTGGACCCGCGAACAGCACCCGGACCTCTTTGCGCGCATCGCCCATATCCTGCTGCCCCACGACTACCTCAATTACTGGCTCACCGGCCGCGCCGTCGCCGAATACGGCGATGCCTCGGGCACCGGCTACTTCAACGTGCGCCGCCGTGAATGGGACGTGGCGCTGCTTGAGCACATCGACCCCAGTGGTCGTCTGCAGGCGGCGCTGCCCGAGCTGATTGAAGCCGATCAAGCCGTGGGCACGATCCTGCCGGCCATCGCCGAGCGGCTGGGCATCAACCCCAACGCGGTGGTCGCCAGCGGCGGCGGCGATAACATGATGGGCGCCATCGGCACCGGCAACATCGCCCCTGGGGTGATCACCATGAGCCTGGGCTCATCGGGCACCGTCTACGCCTTTGCCGACCAGCCCAACGTCAGCCCCGAGGCGTCGGTCGCCACCTTCTGCGCATCCAGCGGCGGCTGGTTGCCGTTGATCTGCACCATGAACCTGACCAACGCCACCGGGGTGATCCGCGAGCTGTTCGAACTCGACCTGCACGCCTTCAATGCCCTGGTCGAGCAGGCCCCCATTGGCGCGGACGGAGTGAGCATGCTGCCGTTCCTCAACGGCGAACGCGTACCCGCCCTGCCCCAGGCCACCGGCAGCCTGCACGGCCTGACCATGACCAACCTGACCCGCGCCAACCTGTGCCGCGCGGTGGTCGAAGGCACCACTTTCGGCTTGCGCTACGGCCTGGACCTGCTGCGCCAGACCGGCCTGCAAAGCCTGCGCATCCGCTTGATCGGCGGCGGTTCGAAAAGCCCGCTGTGGCGGCAGATGGTCGCCGATATCATGAACACCGAAGTGGTCTGTACCGAACAGAGCGAGGCCGCGGCCCTGGGCGCGGCGATCCAGGCGGCGTGGTGCCAGTCCGGCGAATCCCTGGCCAGCCTGTGCGACAAATGCGTGAGTCTTGACCCGGCCAGCCGTACCGTGCCGGTGCCGGCCAACGTGAGCGCCTATCAACAGGCCTATGAGCGCTATCAACAGCTTGTGGCAACCCTTTAAGAGCGAGTGACTATGTATCTGGTGTGTGGTGAAGCGCTGTTCGATTTTTTCAGCGAGGAGGATGCCGACGGGCAGGCTGCCAAGCTCAATTACACGGCGATTGCCGGTGGTTCGCCGTTCAACGTGGCGGTGGGCCTGCGCCGCTTGGGGATCGAGTCCGGGTTCTTCGCCGGGATCTCCCATGACTACCTGGGCCGGCGCTTGCTACAAGTGCTCAAAGACGAAGGCGTGAGTGAAGATTTCCTGGTGCCCTTCGACGCGCCGACCACCCTGGCCATGGTGGCCGTGGGTGCCAATGGTTCACCGCAATACAGCTTTCGTGGCGAAGGCTGTGCAGACCGGCAACTGCAGTTGACGCATCTGCCGGCCTTGGGTGATGAGATTCGCGGGCTGCATGTGGGCTCGTTTTCGCTGGTGGTACAGCCGATTGGCGACACACTGCTGGCGCTGGTCAAGCGCGAAAGCGGCAAGCGCCTGATCAGCCTCGACCCTAACGTACGGCTGAACCCGCAACCGGACATCCAGCTGTGGCGCGACCGTGTGACGGAGTTGGTCAAGCATGCTGATTTGATCAAAGTCAGCGATGAAGACCTGCACCTGCTCTACCCCGAGCAGTCGCCGGAAAGCGTGCTGCAAGGCTGGCTGCAACACCGCTGCCAGTTGGTATTTCTCACCCGTGGCGGCGATGGCGCCAGCGTGTTCAGCCGCCGCCACGGCAACTGGTCGCAACCGGCAATCGACATCGTGATGGCCGATACGGTGGGTGCCGGCGACACCTTCCAGGCGGCGCTGATCGCCTGGTTGACCGAGCACCGCTTGGACTCGGTCGCAGGGCTGCAACAGCTCAGCCGCGAACAGATCGACGCCATGCTCGGCTTTGCGATTCGCGCCGCAGCGCTGACCTGCACCCGCACCGGGCCGGACCTGCCTTACCGCAGCCAGCTCGGCTGAGCGCCCCACAGGCCACGCACTGCGTGGCCTGCAACCTTTTGTCAGAAATTTCACCGATGAACGAGGTGTGTGCTAGACCAAAGAACAGCAGTAATAAAAACACAACGTAGGACACGTTATGACCAAGGTCTCAGGCTTTCCAACCCGAGCCGTTATTGCTGTCGGCATCCTTTCACTGCAGTACATCACCCCCCAGGCCGCGCATTCCGCGTGTGCCTTTACCCCAGGTTTAGGCGACGATACCTACGTCTGCGACAGCGGCACCAGCACCGCCGGACTCACCGATCTTCAGGGCAACAATCGTCTGTCGCTGCCCGCCGGTGGTACGGGAACCGTCAACGGCCCTGTCACGTTCGGCGCGGGCGAAGATCGAATCCGGATTGATGCCGGCAGCATCCTGGGTGCTGTGCAACAAGGCTCCGGCATCGATGACTTCGTTATGAACGGCGGGCGAATTCCTTCTCTGGCCCAGGGCGATGGCCTCGACACCTTCCTGATGACCAACGGCGTCATCGAAAGAGAATTCGTCGACGGTGACGTGGCGAGACAAACCGGCGGCACCATTGGCCGGGTCGACATGAAGCTGGACGATAACGTATACGAGATGACCGGCGGCGAGATCCTCGGCAACCTGGTCACCGGGTTCGGCAAGGACAGGATCGACATCTCGGGGACAGGCAGCGTAGGCGGCAACATCAGCACCAGCGGCGGCGATGACATCATCAGGGTGAGCGACGGCGTGATCAAAGGTGAAATCCGCGCCAGTTTCGGCAACGACACGTTCACCTGGCGCAACGGCGGTGAGATCCAGTCTTCAGTATTGATGGGCGATGGTGACGATACCGCCTTGCTCAGCGGCCTTACTGAAAGCCGGTTGGCCGCTACGCCGTCGATTGACGGTGGTCTGGGCAATGATCAGCTGACATTGGATAACACCACCTCCGGCAACGCTGCGCGCTATGTCGGCTGGGAGACGGTCAACCTCAATAACGCCTCGCGTTTTGACCTGGCCGGGGATTTTTTCCTCGGCGACGGCACCAGCAACACCGGTACGTTCAACATCGATGGCAGCAGTACCCTGGCCGTGACGCAAGGCGCCATTCGCCCTTACACCACCGGCCAATTGGCCACGCTGAACAACGCCGGCACGATCGACATGACCACCGGCAGCGCCAGTGCCGCCGATGCGCTCACGGTGCATGGCAATTACGTGGGCAACAACGGTCAACTGTGGCTGCAAACCGTGCTCGGTGACGACAACTCCGCCACCGACAAGCTGGTGGTGTCCAATGGCACGCTCAGCGGCCATACCCAGTTGGCCGTGACCAACCTCGGCGGTGCCGGTGGCTTTACCCAGAACAGCGGCATCGAGGTGGTCCAGGCCGTCAACGGCGCGGTGAGCAGCACGGATGCCTTCGCCCTCAAGGGCTCGGTGTCGGCCGGTGCTTATGAATACCGGCTGTTCAAAGGCGGCGTGACCGCCGGCACGGAAAACAACTGGTACCTGCGCTCCTCGGTGGTGGCCGTGCAGCCACCCGCCGTGCCGCCAGTGCCACCCACTCCGCCGGTGGTGGTGCCGGTTCCGCCGATTCCGCCGACGCCGCCGGTGGTCGACCCCGATGAACCCCCGGTGGAGCCACCGACCGCGCAGCCGGTCGCGCCGATCGAGCCCCCGGCGCCGGCGCCGAGCCAAGTCGCGGCAGCCACTTCACCGCAATCGGCCGCCAGCAACCCGGCCGTGCCGACGGCGGTGCCCGGTGCCGAACCTATCGCGCTGTACCGTTTGGAAGTGCCGGTGTACTCGATAGTGGTCCCCGCCGCGCAAGTCATGACCCGCATGGCCCTGGGCACCTTCCACGAGCGCCAGGGCGAGCAAAGCCTGCTCAGCGAAACCGGCGCGGTGCCGGCGGGCTGGGCGCGGGCCTATGGCAGCGACTTCAACAAGCGTTGGTCGGGCACCGTATCGCCAAGCTTCGACGGCAGCGTCAAGGGCTATCAGGTGGGGCACGACCTCTACGCTGCGCACACCAGCGGTGGGCAACTGCAACGGTTTGGCTTGTTCGTCGGGCAGAGTCGCTTGAACGGCGACGTCAAGGGATTTGCCGAAGGCTTCCAGGACCGGCGCTCGGGACGGGTGAAACTGGATGGCGACAATTTCGGCGCCTACTGGACCCTCACCGGCTCCGAAGGTGGGTACGTCGATGTGGTCACGATGTTCACGCGCCTGGACGGTGAAAACAAATCCGACCGTGGCGTGAAGATGAACACCAAGGGCCATGCCCTGGCGCTGTCCGCGGAAGCGGGTTATCCGATCACCCTGTCCGAGCAGTGGGTGGTGGAGCCCCAGGTCCAGGTGATCCGCCAGACCATCGACCTGGACAGCCAGCACGACGGCATTTCCAAGGTAGCGTTCGATTCCCAGGAATACTGGACCGGCCGTCTTGGCGCACGTCTCAAAGGCCGCTACCTGGTGGGCAACACCCCCGTCGAACCCTACGTGCGCGCCAATGCCTGGCGTACCTTCGGCGGCAGGGACACGGTGACTTACGATGATGTGGACCGCATCAAGAGCGATCACAAGGCGTCCACCGCCGATCTCGGCGTGGGGCTTGTCGCCCGATTGTCGTCAACGGTGAGCGTTTACCTGGCGGCGGACTACACCACCAACCTGGATGGCAACGCCCAGGAGGGCGTGAGCGGCAATGCCGGGGTGCGTATGAGTTGGTAAAGACCGTGTGGTTTGAGGGCCTGGTCAATACCAGGCCCACAGGTCAGCGTTGAACGAAGCACACCCTTAAAATCTGCGCCCTCCTGCTCGTTGCAGGACGGGCGTGTGGCTGTGCTTGAGGTCTTCACGCAGTTCAGCGATCAGGTTGCAAATGGCGCGACTGCTGTCGAGTTTGTCGGCGTTTATACCCTTGACCTCCAAGTCCACTCGATCACGGTCGCGGTCGTCGTACACCTTGATTGTCAGTGAAGCGTCTTCGGCTTTGGTGCACTCACACCGCTTAGGCAGGAAACTTCCTTCAATAATGCTGCGAAGCTCTAGTTCCGAAAGCATGGCTAACCTCTCCTTTGTTGAGACTGCCAATGGTTTTATAAGTATCCGGCAGGCACTTGCCTGCCACGTCTTGCCGGCCCTGGAAGACGCCTACAGAAATAAGCCTACTCGGCAAAATCTCCTGCTGTTGTAACCATTCTTCATAAGCGCTGACGGCGCTTATATATGAAAAAACTGACTGTCTGCATCCTCGTCGAACCACTTCGATTAAACGTTTAACCCACAGGATGCGTGCGCAGGCCGGTTTTTCCAGCAACATATGGCAACCAATTTATCTGTCGCCGTTGGGTCGAGAGGGACTTACGCAAACCATACGAAACATATACGCTTCGTATATCAACCCAACACAGTGAAGCTTATGGGCATCGTCAAGATCACCGACCAACTGCACGAACAGCTGCGCTTGGCCAGCGCCGCGATGGACCGCTCCATCAACGCCCAGGCCGAGTTCTGGATCAAGATCGGCCTGCTGGCTGAACTCAATCCCCACCTGCCCTACAACGAGCTGATCAACAAGCTGTTGCTGGACAAACCCGACCTGATCCGAGGGCGCAGCCAATGATCAAGACGCCACAACAGCTGGTGGTCATGCGCGAAGCCGGGCGCCTGCTGGCCCAGGTGTTCAGCATGCTCGACACCTTTGTCGTCGCCGGCCGCTCCACCCTGGAGCTGGACAGCGCCGTCGAAACCTTCATCCGCCAGGAGCTCAAAGCCCGCCCGGCCAGCCTCGGGCAATATGACTACCCCTTCTGCATCAATACCTCGATCAACGAAGTGGTGTGTCACGGCATGCCCAGCGCCACGCAATTGCTCAAGGATGGCGACATCATCAATATCGACATCACCCTGGAAAAAGGTGGCTTTATCGCCGACTCCAGCAAGATGTACATGATCGGTAATGTCTCCCCCAAGGCGCGGCGCCTGGTAGAGATGACCTTCGAGGCCATGTGGGCGGGCATCCGCCAGGTGCGGCCCGGCGCCCGCCTGGGTGATATTGGCCATGCGATCCAGCACCATGCGCATACCAATGGCTACAGCGTGGTGCGTGAATACTGCGGCCACGGCATTGGCCAGGAAATGCACGAAGAGCCGCAAATCCTGCACTTCGGCCGCCCCGGCACCGGGCTGGAGCTGCGTGAAGGCATGGTGTTCACCATTGAACCGATGCTCAACCAGGGCAGCGCGAAGGTGCGCAGCCTCAAGGATGGCTGGACGGTGGTGACCAAAGACAACAGCCTCTCGGCGCAATGGGAACACACGGTAGCGGTCACGGCCGATGGGTTCGAAGTATTGACGCTGCAAGCGAGCGCTTGAACCTCAAGCCACCTGCTTGATCGCGGCCTTGGCCTCCAGCTCACGCACCAGCGGCAACACGCGTTTGCCGAAATACTCCACCTCTTCCTGGAAATGCAGGAAAGCGGCCAGCACCAGGTCCACGCCCACCGCCTTGAGCGCCACGATGCGTTCGGCGATCTGCTGCGGTGTGCCGATCAGGTTGGTCTTGAAGCCGTCGTTGTACTGCACCAGGTCTTCAAAGCTGGACTTGGCCCAGTTACCCTCGCCTTCCGGCGATGCCTTGCCGGCTTGTCTGGCCGCGTCACCGAAGGCGTTGACCGCTTCCGGGTCGGCTTTATCGATGATCTCGGCGAGCACGGCACGCGCTTCTTCCTCGGTGTCGCGGGCGATCACGAAGGCGTTGACGCCGACTTTGACCGAATGGTTATTCGCCGCCGCCTTGGCGCGGATGTCATCGACCTGGGCCTTGATGCCTTCCGGGGTATTACCGTTGGTGAAGTACCAGTCCGACACCCGCGCGGCCATGTCTCGCGCCGCCCGCGAACTGCCGCCTTGGAACACCTCGGGCTGGCCCAGCGGCTTGGGCTTGAGGGTGTAGTTGTTGAAGCGGTAGAAGTCGCCCTTGAAGGTGAAATCGTCCTGGGTCCAGATGCCTTTCAAGGCGCGGATGAATTCTTCGGAGCGGCGATAGCGCTCATCGTGTTCCAGCCAGGGTTCACCGATGGCCTGGAACTCGCCCTTGAACCAGCCGCTGACGATATTCACCGCGATACGCCCGTTGGTGAGCTGGTCGATGGTTGCCAGTTGCTTGGCCGCCAGCGCCGGTTGCCACGGACCCGGCAGGATCGCGGCAATCACCTTGAGGGTGGTGGTCGCCGCCAGCAGCGCGTGGCTGAAGGCCACTGATTCGTGCTGGTTCTCGGCGCCGTAGCCGGCAGTGAAGCGGATCTGGGTTAGGCCATATTCGAAGCCGGCGGCTTCGGCCAGTTGCGCCAGTTTACGGTTGTAGTCGATGCCCCAGTGGGTACGTTGTTCGATCTTGCTGACCACCAACCCACCGCTGACGTTGGGCACCCAATAGGCAAATTTCACGGCTTGCTGACTCATTGAACGGTTCCTCGCACACAGGGATGTACCCAGGGCTTGAGCAGCAAGCGTGCCAGCCACGGTTAAACGCCCTGGCCGTGCGGGTCGCGGCGCAAAACCCAGGGTTTGCACGGCGTGCCGCGACTGTCATGGATCGCTGCGCTTTGTCCAAACGCTGTTGCTGGAGCAACAGCGGCGGGCGTCCCCGCGCCGTAAACACGGGCCGGCGTGCCCGGCACGGAGTGTGCAACCACCCTGGGACTTGATCACTGCCCAGGAGCCCACCCCCATGACCGAGCAACACGTCATCAACCCGCTGTCCATCGGCGTCGACTACACCACCCTGGCCGAGCGTTTCCGCCCTATTTTCCAGCGCATCGCCGACGGCGCGGTTGAACGCGAGCACAGCCGCACCCTGCCCCATGAGCCGATCCGCTGGTTGAAGGAAGCCGGCTTTGGCGCGGTGCGAGTGCCGGTGGAATATGGCGGTGGCGGCGCGTCCCTGCCGCAGCTGTTCGAACTGCTGATCGAACTCGCCGCCGCCGACTCCAACGTGCCCCAGGCCCTGCGCGGGCATTTCGCGTTTGCCGAAGACCGCCTGAACGCGCCGCCGGGCGCGGGGCGCGACCTGTGGTTCAAGCGCTTTGTCGACGGCGATCTCGTCGGCTGTGCCTGGACAGAAATCGGCATTGTCGCGATCGGCGACGTGGTGACCCAGGTCAGCCCCAACGGCGACGACTGGGCCCTCAACGGTGAAAAGTTCTACAGCACCGGCAGCCTCTTTTCCGACTGGATCGACGTGTACGCCCGGCGCAGCGACACCGGCGGCGACGTGATCGCCGCCACCCGCACCCGCCAGCCAGGCGTGGTGCAAAGCGATGACTGGGACGGCTTCGGCCAGCGCACCACCGGCAGCGGCACCACGCGCTTTACCGATGCGGTGGTCGAAGCGCACAACGTGATCGACTTTGCCGAGCGCTTCAAATACCAGACCGCGTTCTATCAACTGGTGTTGCTGGCCACCCTGGCCGGCATCGGCCGCGCGGCGCTCAACGACGTGGCCCAGCAGGTACGCAGCCGCAAGCGCATCTACAGCCACGGCAATGCCCCGCACGTCAGCCAGGACGCGCAGGTTCAACAGGTAGTCGGCGAAGTCGCTGCGCTGGTTTACGCCGCCCAGGCCAGTGCGTTGAAAGCCGCGCTGCCGGCGCAACGGGCTTATCTGGCACGTTTCGGTGGGGATGAGGTGGCCGAGCGCGAGGCCAACGTGGCGGCCGAGATCGAATCGGCGACGGCCCAGGTGGTGGTCTCGGAGCTGATCCAGCGTGCCACCAGCCAACTGTTCAACGCGTTGGGAGCCTCGGATGTGCGCCAAGGCAAGGCCCTGGACCGGCACTGGCGCAATGCGCGGACGGTGGCGTCGCACAATCCGCTGATCTACAAGGCGCGGATCGTCGGTGACTGGGTGATCAACGGCACTGAGCCGCCGTTTGTCTGGCAAATCGGCAACGGCCCGTCCAAGGCCTGAGGCCGGTTCCACATGTGGAGGGGCTTGCTTCCGATAGCGGTGGGTCAGTCATGGGTGTGTTGCTGACATCCCCTCATCGGGGCATAGGTATCTACACAACTTTCGCGTAGCCCTGAACCTGTGGCGAGGGAGCTTGCTCCCGTGGCGACCTGGCGGTCTATAGCTATCTGACTGATGCCGCGCGATCCAAATGTGGGAGGGGGCTTGCCCCCGATGGCGGCCTGACAGCCGACCAGGATGTTGGATCTGAGCGAGTACATATCCGTTGCTGCGGTAACGGCGGCTTAGGGTTCCGCCCTTACGGCGTCTCACTTTTGAAAAGCGCAAAAGTAAGCAAAACGCTCTTGCCCCACCACTCGGCACCTCGCCTAGGCTCGGTGTGCCCGTAATCCGACAGTGATTTGGGGGGCCGCCGCCACGCGCCATCCATGGCGCGGGGCGGCTAAACCGGCATCCCTGCCGGTTTACCCCCCAAATCACTGTCGAATTCCGGCCAGCGTGGTTTAACGGGGCGCCTAGATCAAGAGCAAGATCAAGAGCGACTCGCTTCGCATCGTGGTTACCGTAGGCTGCTGCTACAAAGTTGTGTAGATACCTATGCTCATCGGGGGCAAGCCCCTCCCACATTTGGAACGCGGGGCTTCAGTCAGAAAGGCTTCGGCTCCCGAGCTGTCGCGGGACCGCGCCCCTCTTAGAACGCGAGTTTGTAGCCCACCGCCATCAACATCACCGCCAGGCACGGACGCAGCACCGCGTCCGGAATCTTGCCGGTCATGTGGCTGCCCAGGTAAATGCCCGGCAGCGAGCCCATCAGCAAAAAGCCCAGCAGGTGCCAGTCCATATTGCCCATGCTCGCATGGCCCAGGCCCGCCACCAGGGTCAGCGGCACGGCATGGGCGATCTCGGTGCCCACCAGGCGGCGGGTGGCGAGGAACGGGTACAGGATGAACAGCGCCACGGTACCCAGCGCGCCGGCACCGATGGAGGTAAGCGCAACCATGGTGCCGAGGACGACGCCCGTCACTACGGTCAGCGCATTCAGGTTGCGCGGGCGCATGTGATAGTCGTCACCGGCATGGCGCTGGGCGAACGCCAGCAAGCGTTGCTTGAACAGGATCGCCAGGGCGGTCAGCAGCAACACCACACCCAGCGCCTGTTTGATCACCGCGTTCATGGCGCTGGGGTCGGTGTGCAGGCTGGCGAGGAACCACAGGGTCAGCAACACCGCAGGCACACTGCCCAGGGTGAGCCAGCCGGTGATGGTCCAGTCGATGTTCCGGTTCTTGCTGTGCACCAGCACACCACCGGATTTGGTAATGGCGGCATACAACAGGTCCGTGCCCACGGCGGTGGCCGGGTTGATGCCGAACCACAACAGGATCGGCGTCATCAGCGAGCCGCCACCCACGCCGGTCATGCCCACGATAAATCCTACGATCAGGCCGGCAACCACGAAACCCACATTACCCACATCCATTACAGCTACCTGCGGCCTTATAAAATTCTGGCGGCAGGATAGCGATTTTTCTTATAACCACTTATATCAATATGATCTGACTTTATGCCTTTTCTGCTAATCGCTGGCAGGCATACGCCTGGGTCTGGTACGCAAAGGCCACGGTGTCACGGCCCTTCAAGGCGGGATGAGTGTCGATCAGTTGCTGTAATTGCGCCGTGATGCCGGCTTTTTCTGCAGGAGGCAATGCGGCGATAAAGCTGACCGACAGGATGCGGTCCATGATCACTTCCTTCGGGCTGCCGACATGGTGATAGGCAAAGCAGGTCAGTTCAGGGGCGGAAAAATACTCACCGGTGAAGGCCTCGCGCCAACGTCCGCTATGAAAACGCGGGGTGTCGCCCTCGTAGGGGGTAATGATGGCCGTGATCGCAGCGATCCAGTCCACCGACTCATCGCGCACATTCCACACCAGCCCCAGGCGCCCTTCGGGTTTGAGTACACGGTGGATCTGCGCCAGCGCCGCCTCACTGGAAAACCAGTGGAAGGCCTGGGCGCAGACCACCGCATCGGCGCTCGCCGACGCCAAAGGCATGGACTCGGCCGTGCCATTGACCAGCCGTACGCCCGGCAGCAGCTTGACCAACTGGGCGCCCATTTCCATCACCGGTTCGACGGCGATCAGCGTCGGCGCCAGGCTGCTGAGCAAGCGCGTGAACTTGCCGGTGCCGGCCCCCAGGTCGATCACGGTCGAGTGGGCATCGATGCCCAGCGCGTCGGCCAGCCAGCCGGTGAGTTGTCGCGGGTAGCCGGGGCGGCCTTGCGCGTAAGTACGGGCCTGGGTAGAGAAACCTTGCTGAGCGGACGTGTGGACACCAGTCATTGCCAATCTCTCTTCGGGTAAAGCGGGGGCCACAGTGTGCGCCGTCCCGCGGTTATTTTCTAATCGCTGGATCGACGGCAGGCAACCACACACGAAACCGCGCGCCGCCCAAGGGTGAAGCCTCGGCGGTCAAGCTGCCGCCCTGGGCTTGCAGGGCCCGCCGGCTGATGGCCAGGCCCAGGCCGAAACCACCGGTGGCGCGGTCGCGGCTACGGTCCAGACGGTAGAACGGTTCGAAGATGCGCTCGCGCTGGTCCGGCGGAATGCCGATGCCATCATCCTCCACGAAGATTTCACAGCCGTTGGGGCAGACCCTGACGCCGACCTGGATGCGCTTGTCGCAGTAACGCGTGGCGTTGCGCAACAGGTTCTGCAGGGCGCGGGCGGTCAGGCGCGGGTCGAGACTGAAGCGCTCCACGGCGCAGTCAAGCGCCACGTCGATAACAATCTCGGGGTTCTCCAGTTCATCGTCGACACTGCCCAATACGCTGTCGATGAATTCGTCGAGCACCACCTCCACGCGCTCCGGCTCCTGCGCCGGGTTTTGCAGGCGGCTGTAGGAAAGCAACTCCAGCACCAGCTCATCCAGCTCACGAATATGCGCCACCAGGCTTTGCAAGCGCTCCCGGCTGGCCGCAGGCAAGTCCTCCGCCAGGGCCAGGGCCAGGCCGAAATCCAGGCGGGTCAGCGGCGTGCGCAGTTCATGGGACACCGCGTTGAGCAGGTCGCGCTGTTGATTGAGCAGGTGTTCGATGTCGTTGGCCATGGTATCGAACACCGAGGCGAGGCTGCCGATGCTGGAACTGGCGGGGATCAGCGTGCGCTCGGCCAGGTTGCCCCGCCCCAATTGCGCGGCGGTGCTTTTCAAGCGTTCCAGGTCGCGCCAATGCGGGCGTAGCCACACCAGCAGGCACGCGAGCAGCGCCGCGACGATCAACACGTTGATCGCCCAATACAGCACGTTCATGTCCAATGGATCGGGCGGTACCGTCAGTTTGACCACGAATTGCTCATTGATCGGCGAGCTGATTTCCTCCATCCAGCCCCACTCCCCCAGGCGCACCACCGATTTGCCCTGTTCCAGCAGTTTTTCTTCCGCCGGGGTATAGCGCGCATCCTGGCGCAGCAGCAATTGCACCTTCAACGGCGCAAAATCGCGGCCCAACTGCTCGGTGACCTGTGACCAGCGCTCCACCGGTGCGCGCACGTATTGCTTGACGATCAGCTTCTGCTGGCCGCGGGTCTGCTCGATGTTGTAGTTCATGTAACGGTGTTCGAACAGCTGGATCACCAGGGAGGGGATCAAGTAGATCGCCGCGCTGTAGGTGACGATGGTGATCAGGTAGAGGCGCAGCAGGACTCGAAACATGGCTCAGCATTCCCACTCGGAACGGCTGAACAGGTAGCCCTTGCCCCACACGGTCTTGATCTTGCGCGCTTCGCCGGCGTGGTCGTCGAACTTGCGGCGCAGCTTGGAGATGGCCACGTCCACCGAACGGTCGGTGCCATTGAATTCGATACCGCGCAGGCGCTGCAGGATCTGGTCGCGGCTGAGCACTTCACCGGCATGTCGCGCCAGCACCACCAGCAGGTTGTACTCGCCGCTGGACAGCTCCACCGCCTGCTCGCGCCAGGTCACGGTGCGCTCGGACAGGTCGATGCACAGGTTGCCCATGATGATGCGGTCGCTGGCCACCTGAGGCTCCGACAGGCTGCTGCGGCGCAGCAAGGTGCGCACACGGGCGAGCAATACGCGTGGCTCGCAGGGTTTGGTCACATAATCGTCGGCGCCCATTTCCAGGCCCAGCACCTGGTCGTGGCTGTCGTCACGGGCGGTGAGCATCAGGATCGGCAGGCCCGCCGAGTCGGCGCGCAGCAGGCGGCAGACCTGCAGGCCGTCGAGGCCGGGCAGCATCAGGTCGAGGATGACCAGGTCCGGCGGGTTCAGGCGCGCGCGTTCGCGCACCTGGTCGCCACGGCTGAGCACGCTGACGTGATAGCCATTGCGTTCCAGGTAGCTGGCAATCAGCTCGGAGAGCGCGGCGTCGTCTTCCACCAGCAGGATGTTGGGCATGAAGGTGTTTCCAGAAAATACAATGATAAGTCGTACGCAAACCCCCTCCCACATTTGGTCTTTGTTGTCAGCGAGGTTGTGCAAGGATATACGCCCCCGAGGCCAAGCGCCCCGACCCTTACATTTCTTCACAGACGCACTACACAGCTTCACAGCACCACGGCGCAGGTGACCTTAGGATGCGCCAGTCAATATTGGGATAAGAGCATGTCGAAGAATCTGTTTGCGCCGTTTTGCCTGTTGGCGCTCACCCTGGCGCTGAGCGCGTGTGACAACTCCACAGCCGAGGCGCCGCACGTGCCCCTGGCCAAAGTGCGCATCGAGACGCTGCAGGCCAAGCCCCTGTCCATCACCAGCGAATTGAGCGGACGCATCGCTGCGCCGCGTATGGCCGAGGTGCGCGCACGGGTGGCCGGGGTGGTAATGCAACGGGTCTTCAACGAAGGCCATGACGTGAAACAGGGCGACGTGCTGTTTCGCATCGACCCGGCCCCGTTCAAGGCCGACCTCGACAGCGCCCAGGCCAACCTGAGCAAAGCCGAGGCTAATGCGTTCCAGGCGCGCCTGCAGGAACAGCGCTACAGCCAGTTGGTGGAAGGCAATGCCATCAGCGGCCAGGAATACGACAACGCCCGCGCCGCCCTGCGCCAGACCAACGCCGAGGTCGCCGCGAACAAGGCCGCCGTCGAGCGGGCCCGATTGAACCTGGGTTACGCCACGGTAACCGCACCGATTTCCGGGCGCATCGGCCGTGCGCTGGTGACCGAAGGCGCCCTGGTCGGCCAGAACGAAGCCACGCCGCTGGCGATCATCCAGCAACTGGACCCGATCCATGCCGACCTCACTCAGTCGACCCGCGAGCTGAATGACCTGCGCCGCGCGTTTCGCGCCGGTCGCCTGCAGCAGGTCGGCCAGGACCAGGCCAAGGCCACCCTGATCCAGGATGACGGCAGCCTGTACCCGCTGCCGGGCAAGTTGCTGTTCGCCGAGATCAGTGTCGACCCGGGCACCGGGCAGATCATTCTGCGCAGCGAATTTCCCAACCCGGACCTCGACCTGCTGCCCGGCAGCTTCGTGCGGGTGCGCCTGGAACAAGCCGTCGACCAGCAAGGCCTCAGCGTGCCGCAGCGCGCCATCACCCGCGACAGCGCCGGCATCCCGATGGTGCTGTTGTTGGACGGCGAGCAAAGCGTGCGCCAGCAGCCGGTGGAGTTGGGCGCGGTAATCAACGATCGCTGGGTGGTCAGCAGCGGCCTCAAGCCCGGTGACCGCATTGTCGTCGAGGGCCTGCAACATGCGCGCCCCGGTGAAAAAGTTGAAGTGGACGACAGCCCGCTCGTAAAGGAATAACCCGCCATGCCGCAGTTCTTTATCGACCGCCCGATTTTCGCCTGGGTGGTGGCCCTGTTCATCTTGCTGGCCGGCTTCCTGGCGATCCCGCAATTGCCGGTGGCCCAATACCCCAACGTCGCGCCGCCAAAGGTGGAAATCTACGCGGTATACCCTGGCGCTTCGGCCCAGACCCTCGACGAAAGCGTGGTCAGCCTGATCGAGCAGGAGCTCAACGGCGCCGATCATTTGCTGTATTTCGAGTCCCAGAGCAGCCTCGGCTCGGCGACCATTACCGCCACGTTCCAGCCGGGCACCAACCCGGAAATGGCCCAGGTGGATGTGCAGAACCGCTTGAAGGCGGTAGAGCCGCGCCTGCCGCAAGCAGTGACGCAACAAGGCTTGCAGGTGGAGAAAGTCTCGGCCGGCTTCCTGCTGCTGGTCACCCTGACGTCCAGCGATGGCAAGCTCGATGATGTGGCGCTCAGCGATTACCTGGCGCGCAACGTGATGAACGAACTCAAGCGCCTGGACGGGGTAGGCAAGGCCCAGTTGTATGGCGCCGAGCGCGCCATGCGTATCTGGATCGATCCGCAGAAGCTGATCGGTTTCAACCTCACCCCGGCCGACGTGAATGCCGCCGTCAGCGCGCAGAATGCCCAGGTGTCGGCGGGCAGCATCGGCGACTTGCCGGGCACCCACACCCAGGAAATCACCGCCGCCATTCTGGTCAAGGGCCAACTGTCGACGCCGGCGGAGTTCGCCGACATCGTGCTCAAGGCCAACCCTGACGGCTCCACCGTGCGCATCGGCGATGTGGCGCGGGTCGAAGTCGGCAGCCAGGAATACCAGTTCTCCACACGCCTGAACGGCAAACCGTCCACCGCCGTCAGCGTGCAGCTGGCGCCGGGGGCCAACGCGCTGAACACCGCGACCCTGGTGCGGGCGAAGATGGACGAACTGTCGCGCTATTTCCCGGCCAACGTGGAATACAAGATCCCCTACGACACCTCGCCGTTCGTCAAAGTCTCGATCACCAAGGTGGTTTACACCTTGCTGGAGGCAATGGCGCTGGTGTTCGCGGTGATGTTCCTGTTCCTGCAGAACGTGCGCTACACCCTGATCCCCACGCTGGTGGTGCCGATTGCGCTGATGGGCACCTTTGCCACCATGCTGTTGCTGGGTTTTTCGATCAACGTGCTGACCATGTTCGGCATGGTGCTGGCGATCGGCATCCTGGTGGACGATGCGATTGTGGTGGTGGAGAACGTCGAGCGGATCATGGCCACTGAAGGCCTGTCACCCAAGGAGGCGACGAAAAAGGCCATGGGCCAGATCACCGGCGCCATTGTCGGTATCACCCTGGTGCTGGTCGCGGTCTTCCTGCCGATGGCGTTCATGCCAGGCTCGGTGGGGGTGATCTACCAGCAGTTCTCGTTGTCGATGGCCACCTCGATCCTGTTCTCGGCCTTCCTGGCCCTGACTTTGACGCCAGCGCTGTGCGCCACCTTGCTCAAGCCGATTGCCCAGGGCGAGCATCATGCCAAGGGCGGCTTTTTCGGCTGGTTCAATAAACGCTTTGAACAGCTCACCGACCGCTACGAAGGCTGGGTGGCCTATGCGCTCAAGCGCAGCGGGCGTTACCTGCTGATCTACCTGGTATTGCTGGTGGGCCTGGGGCTGCTGTTCAGTCGCCTGCCCTCCTCATTCCTGCCGGTGGAAGACCAGGGCTACACCATCACCGATATCCAGCTGCCACCGGGTGCCAGCAAGAACCGCACGGTGCAGGTGGCCGAGCAGATCGAGGCGCACAACGCCGGTGAGCCGGGGGTGGGCGATACCACCATGATCATGGGTTTCAGTTTCTCCGGCTCCGGGCAGAACGCGGCGCTGGCGTTCACCACGCTCAAGGATTGGTCGGAGCGCGGCAGCGATGACTCCGCGGCGTCGATTGCCGACCGCGCGAACATGGCCTTCAGCGGGCTCAAGGATGCGATTGCCTTTGCGATCCTGCCGCCGCCGGTAGACGGCCTGGGCACCTCCAGCGGCTTCGAGTTCCGTCTGCAGGACCGTGGCGGCGTCGGCCATGCGGGGTTGATGGCCGCGCGCACCGAGCTGCTGGAGGCTGCCGGGAAAAGTCCGGTCCTGGCCAACGTGCGCGAAAGCGCCCTGGCCGAAGCGCCGCAGGTACAGCTGGAAGTGGACCGCAAGCAGGCCAATGCGCTGGGCGTGTCGTTCGCCGATGTGGGCAATGTGCTGTCGTCGGCCATCGGCTCGGCCTACATCAACGACTTCCCCAACCAGGGCCGCATGCAGCGTGTGGTGGTGCAGGCTGAAGGCGACCAGCGCAGCCAGGTGGCGGACTTGATGAAGATCAACGTGCGCAACAACGCCGGGAAGATGGTGCCGTTGTCTGCCTTTGTCGAAGCCAAATGGACCCAGGGCCCGACGCAATTGACCCGCTACAACGGCTACCCGGCCATCGCCATCAGCGGCGAAGCGGCGCCGGGGCACAGTACCGGCGAGGCGATGGACGAAATCCAGCGCCTGGTCAGCCAGTTGCCGGCGGGCCTGGGCCAGGAATGGACGGGGTTGTCGTTGCAGGAACGTTTGTCCGGCTCCCAGGCGCCATTGCTGCTGGGCCTGTCGCTGTTGATCGTGTTCCTGTGCCTGGCGGCCTTGTATGAGAGCTGGTCGATCCCGACCTCGGTGTTGCTGGTGGTGCCCCTGGGTGTGCTCGGCGCGGTGATAGCCGTGAGCCTGCGCGGCATGCCCAACGATGTGTTCTTCAAGGTCGGCTTGATCACCATCATCGGTTTGTCGGCGAAGAACGCGATTCTGATCATTGAGTTCGCCAAGGACCTGTACGAGCAGGGTGAAGATCTGATCGACGCCACCTTGAAGGCGGCGCGGCTGCGCCTGCGCCCGATCATCATGACATCGCTGGCGTTCATCCTCGGCGTGGTGCCGCTGGCGATTGCCACCGGTGCCAGCTCGGCGAGCCAGCAGGCGATTGGTACGGGGGTGATCGGCGGGATGATCACCGCGACATTGGCGGTGGTGTTCGTGCCGGTGTTCTTTGTGGTGGTGATGAAACTGGTGCGCAAGCGCCACACGGCAGATTAAGCTTTTTGTAGGAGCGAGGCGGGCGGCTAGCCCTTGCTCGCGAAGAACTCAGGGCCTGCGCGTTTATTCAGACAGAACGCGTTGGCTGGACGTTTTTCGCGAGCAAGCTCGCTCCTACAGGGGTTATCGATCAAGTTCATGATCAAGTACAACCGAATAAGCTATGGTGCTCACTACTGCCTATTGTGAGTCGCCATGCCCTTCCTCGCCCGCACCCACCCTCGCCTCTCAGCCGCCGCCGTGCTCGGCCTCGCCGTGGGCATCCTGGTACCCGCCGATACGCTGGCCAGCAAAATTTTGATCGGCTGGAACGCCGGGGTCTGGACCTACCTGGTGCTGATGCTGTGGCTGACCAGCCGTGCCAAGGCAGAGGACGTCAAGCGCATCGCCGAGGTCGAGGACGAAAACGCCGGCCTGGTGCTGTTCACGGTGTGCATCGCCGCCATCGCCAGCCTGGCCACCATCACCTTCGAACTGGTCGGCAGCAAAGACCTGGCGCCCACCGAACGTCTGTTGCACTACGGCTTCACTGGCTTGACGGTGATCGGTTCATGGCTGTTGATCGGGGTGATTTTCAGCGTGCACTACGCCCGGCTCTATTACACCTGGAACGGCAAGGAGCCGGCGTTGCGCTTTGCCGAAGGCTTGCTCACGCCCAACTATTGGGACTTCCTGTATTTCTCCTTCACCATCGGCGTGGCGGTGCAGACGTCCGATGTGGGTGTCGCCACCCGTGGCTTGCGCAAGGTAGTGCTGGGGCAATCGTTGATCGGTTTTCTGTTCAACACGGCGATCCTGGGTTTCTCGATCAATATCGCTGCGGGCCTGTTTGGCTGAGGCTGCACAAACCTTCTAGACGCCTGGTCGCCCTTGGGCGCTAATGGCATTACACATTCATCCTCGGTGTTTTATGGCCGCGCACAATTGGATCGACCTGTCCCAGGACGCCGACACCGGCATCGAGACCCTGCGCGCGCATTTCGAGGGCCACGCCTACGATCCCCACTGGCACGACAGCTACCTGATCGGCGTCACCGAGCAAGGCGTACAGCAATTCAACTGCCGCCGCACGCGCCACAACAGCGTACCGGGCCAAGTGTTCCTGGTGGAACCCGGTGAGTTGCACGACGGCGACGCGCCCACCCCGGACGGCTTCACCTATCACATGCTGTACCTCGACCCGCACTGGTTGGCGCGTGAAGTGAGCGCTGTGTTCGAAGAGGCGCCGCTGGACAGCCAGTTGAGTTTCGCCAGCACCTTGACCGGCGATCCGCGCCTGGCCCTGGCCACCAGCCAGGCCTTTCAAACCTTGCACAGCGGCGAGCTGCGCATTGTGCGGCAACGTGCCATGGACCAATTGCTGGAGCGCCTCACCGGCCACCTCTACTGGCGCATCCGCTACCGCGAGGACCCGCGATTGCCGCAGGTGGCGCACAAGGCCAGGGAATACCTGCATGCCCATCTGCACGCAGACATCGGCATGGACGAACTGGCTCTGACCTGCGGTGTCGACCGCTTCCGCCTCAGTCGCGCCTTCAAGAGCGCGTTCGGCCTGCCGCCTCACGCCTACCTGGTGCAACTGCGCCTGGCTCACGCTCGGCATTTGCTGGGCAAGGGCGAGCAACCGGCGGATGTGGCGATGGCCCTGGGTTTTGCCGACCAGAGCCACCTGGGCCGCTGGTTTGTGCGCGCCTACGGCCTCACGCCCGCCGCGTACCGCAAGCGTTGCTCAAATGTTCCAGACAGGTAGCGTTCAGGCCGGTGAAGATCGACTCCATCGATTGATTGTTGGGAGTCGCCCGCCATGTTGCCGTTTATCCTGTTTGCCTTTGTCGCCTCCATCACCCCGGGTCCTACCAATATCCTGGTGCTGAGTAACAGCGCACGGTATGGCTTTAAGGCCGCACTGCCGATCATCCTCGGCGCCTGCCTGGGTGCAGCAGGCATCGTGCTGTTGGTGGGCTCCGGTGTGGGCCAGTCACTGGTGCATTTGCCCAAGGTACAAAGTGCGATGCAGTGGGCCGGCGTGGCCTGGCTGAGCTATCTCGCCTGGCAGATTTTCAGCGCGCCAGTGGAGGCTTTGGACGTACAGTCAGCGCAAAAGCGACTGGGTTTCAGCGGTGCCGCCGGCCTGCAATTGATCAACCCCAAGACCTGGATGATGGCGCTGGCAGTGGTCAGTGTATTTGCGGGTAATGGTGCAGAACGCCAGAGCCAGGTAATGACCCTGTCGATGGTTTTTTTCCTGATTTCTTTGCCATGCCTGGCAACCTGGGCCGTGCTGGGTGCGGGCTCAAGCCAGTTCCTGCGTTCGCCAAGTGCCATGCAACGCTTCAACCGCTGTATGGCCCTGCTTCTGCTGGGTTCGACCTGGCTGAGTGTAGTGATCTGAATGTAAAAAAAAGGGGGAAGCCATAGCTTCCCCCCTGTTCAATCGAACGACAACTTCAGAAGTCGTACCGCACGCCGAAGTTGACGCCCCAAGGCTGGTCGATCTTCTTGCCCTGGCTGGTTTCGAAGTCGGCATGCAGCTTGACGTTCTCCGATACGGCCATGGCTACACCGGCCGCCAGCTCGATGCGCGAGCCGGACAGGTCGTTGTTGAAGCTCTGGTCGTTGATGAACACCTTGTTGCTCTGGTCAAACTCGTGGGCGACCGCAGTACGCAAGTAAGGCTGCAGGACACCGCCGCTCTCCAGTTGGATGTTCTTGCCCGCAGTCACACCCAGCTTACCGACCACCGAACTGGAACGATCACCCTTGGCGTGCAGCCCATTGGTCAGGTCGTAGCTTTGCGCCTGGGTGATGGTGGCCGACAATTGCCCATAAGGCTCGACGAAAAAGCCGTCGTCCAGCTTGATATGGCGACCGAACTCAGCCGAGGCACCCACGGCGTTTTGCGCGTAGTTGCCTTTGGCTTTCTTGCCATCGCTCATGGTCACATTGTTGTCGGTGTGCAAACGGTTGAGCTTGGCCACACCGTCGAAGTACAGACCGCTTTCAGCGTCCATCCAGGTGGCATAACCGCCCACATAGTAGCTCTTGACCTCGCCACTGCTGCCACGGTTCAGGCTTAGATCGGAGACGCTGTGACCGGCCATCATACCGGCGATCCACTGGCCGTCCCCTCCGGACAACGGCGCGTCGGCACCGATGGTGAAGCCCTTCTGGTTTTGCGTGTAGCCCGCACCGTTCTTGTTGGCCGCCACATCGAATTTGTTGCCGTAGCTGCGCATCCACATACCGTTGCCCGCGCCTTCGCTGAAGCGCAATTCGCCCATGCGCGTACGCAGGATGCTCATCTCGCCATACAGCACAGTCGGCGCGCTGTTGAACAAGGCCAGTACCGAGTGGGCGGTAGTACTGGTGCCGCGACGAGAGGGGTCGAGCAGCCAGTCGGTACCTTCTTTCTTCAAGCCGTAATCATAGGCGCCAATATCAACGGTGCCGCCCGCCAGGGCGAACTGCGCATCACCGCCTTCGGTGTGCACCACCTTGATCGGCTCGCCCTTGGCCAGCTCCGAACCGGTGGCCGCCAACAGCAGGCTGTGGTTGCCTTCAGCCTTGCCTTGCACGTTGAGGAAGTCGGTCTGGTTGGTGGAAAAGTCGGTGTGCATGATGAAGGTGCCGTTACCGTCCAGGCTCTTCACATCCAGTTGGTAAAACTCGTTCGGCGCGCCGAATTCCACTGAGCCACCGCCCATTTTCAAGGCGTCAACATTGCTGTTGCCGACCAGCACCCACTTGGACGCTTCGTTCACGCTCAGTTCGGCGACGTTCTTCAACTGGCCGGTCAGAAAGGCACCGTTATTGAGTTGCACTTTTGCCTGGCTGCCGTCTTCGACCACCACGTCGCCGAACAACGAGCTGCTGTCCACGTTCAGGTTAGCTGTGGAGCCGCCGGTAACTTCGAGGAGATTGCCATTGCCGCCGATCAGGTTGGAACCATTGCGGACCTGGATGTCGGCGTTGCTGCCTTGCCGGGTGAGAATGGCCGCGCCGCTTTTGCCTTCAATGCTCGATCCGTCCAGCACCAGGCTGTTGCCCAGTACGCCGGAGGTGCCGTCTATACCCATTTGCACACCGTTCTGCCCGCCGACAATCTGGCTGTTGGTGGCATAGGCCTGACCGCTGAACAGGGCAATCCCCACACCGGTCGCACCGGTGGCTTCAACCTTGGTATCGACCAGGTCAAGTACGCTGTAGGCGCTGGCACTGGCGCCGCGCTGCGTGCCGGTGATGGTGGAGTTGACCACTCTGATTTTAGAGCCCACTTTGGACCCGTCTTGCCGGCCGGCGACCAGCCCGCTGCCGTTTTTGTTGAGGATATTGCTGTTGGTGATCAACACATTGCTGTCGCTGGACTGCACGGCGGCATTCGCGGTGCTACGCGCAATGACATCGGAACCGTCGATACGAACAGTGGACGCATAGGCAGTAATGTCCTGGGTAGAACTGCCCGGCTCGAGTGTCAAGGTTGCGGACTGACTGGTAATGTTCTTGGTGACGGCACCCTTGACGGTAAAGCCGGAGCCTGGTTTTAACTCAAACGCGTCCGGAGTTGGCCTGGGCACGACGAAATCGTCAGGCTTGGTGATGACACGGGCATCGGCGGCATGCGCTACAAGCATCAACAAGGTGACAGCGTTGACTTTCAACGCCAGACTTAAAGGCGATGGCTTGAAATTGAATACAGTTGACATTGAATGGACCTCTGGGTTGGCATTCCTTCACGGAAAAAATCTGGCCGGTTCCAAAGTGCGCGGGAGCCAGCCGATCGAGCGGTGCCAAGGTATCCAGAGCGGTTACCATTTTATGTAGGATTAGTCTTAAGCGGCCGTATGAATGCGGGTTTGAGCCAGGAGTCAATACATAGTTTCTTTGTCAAAAAAAACCTAAGAGCGGTCTGCCGCTCTTAGGTCTGGACTGTTACACCCAACTAGGCGGGTACGGCAGTTCCATCACAGAAAGTTCCGGGAGTGCCTGGTGCCCCAGCTCTGTGACCACGGGCACGATGGAGCGTCTCATCGGAGTCCAAGGGACCTGGGATGCTGTACCAGAGTTTCATCGATCCCATAAGGCGCGCAGCAGCGTTTGGTTGAATGGTTTTGAAGATGGTCGCGTAAGGTCCCAGATTCATTTCGAACCCGAGGTTTATGTCAGTTTCCGTCAGGATGGTCCTGGTAGCCAGGCCAACAGCAGCGCCAACGGGCGTTGTTCCGAGGTCATCGCTATAGCCCTGCGAATGCAGCGTCACCACCATATTGATTCGGAACTCATTGCTGGGTGGAATAAACACCACCAGGTCGCCAGGGGGCGGCCCGACAGGCCTGAAACTGTCACAATTGATGAAGCCGGCTGCGTTGAGGTTTCTCACCCGCGGTGCGTCCAGCGAGATAACGATCGCAGTCACATTGACGGGTGTGAGAGGCGACTGCTGCGAATTGGTAGTGCCTGTCGACTCAATCGTGTAATACGCCAATTTGTTGGTACCGTTTTTACCGTCGAAGATGGCGGCCCACGGAATAACCATATCGACCTCTTCGTTAGCGACACCACCGGTTATCAAGCGGGAATCAACCATATTTCCGTTATAAAAAAGCTTGATCGTAAAGTCTCTGGCGTCAGGTGTCGGTGGTTCATCCCACAGTCTGATTCGCGCGATGGCATCTCTGGACGCATGCGCCGGAGTCAATTGGTTGTCATCCGGCCCTTCAGTGCCGTCCAGCCGCACACCTATCACACGTACCGGATTGAGTTTGGTGTTGATCGGATCGGGACCTTCCGGGGTTGGGCCTACGACAAACAGGTCCAGGTCCGTCGTCGCCGTCAAGCCCGCCGGGTAACTGACCGAGCGGCGCTTGACCGCATAAGAAACCGTCAATGGCAGCAACCCTAGCGTGGCCCCGTAGAGTGCGACCAGCGTCGCGTAATCGACATGCACGGGAATCGGAAAAATTGCGCTTCCAACCGGAAAGCCGGGCAAGGTTTGCGTGCCCAGGCTGGTGGTGAGGGTAATAATCAGTTCATCGTCCGCGCGCAGCACATTATCGTATTGGGGAATACGCACTATCGCGCCGTTAAGTGCCGCCACATCAGCACGGTTGATCAAACCATCGCCGGGAACCGCCAAGTCGATGGTAGGCTCCCGAAAATTGCCGGGTCTGGGAAACAGGCTCACATCCAGGTTAAACGCGCCAGACAACCTCGATTCATTACCCGCCGCATCCACAATCACATAGCGCAAACTATGCAGGGCATCCGGATGGTTTTGAACTACCGACAGCGGTAAAGGCAAACTGAGGTCTGCGGGGATCGTCCAAAACGGGTCCGGGTTACCGGGTACCGGCAAGTACGGTTCATCCGAATTTGCAAAGTAGAGCAGCGCCCTGTCCCCTGGGGCTTTACCTTGCCCCACATAATCGGGGAATCTGAAGATTGCCGTCTGATTGGGCTTGCTCAAGAAATAATCGGCATCTACGCTTTCGGGTAAATCAACCGGGGGAACAGGCGCGGGGATGGTACCCACCCAACTTGCATAGGGCGGTTCAAGATCGATGATGAGCAATTGCGGGCTGGACTCGGTACTGTTGCCAACACTGAAAACATCTATTCTATATTTCAGCTTATTGATACCGACAGGGCGCCGCCCGCGTACAACATTTATTTCCAGCCCGGTGGCCGGGACATTCGCCGCCGGAACGATGATAGGGTTTGCCCAGTCCGCCTGGTCGTTGGGCTGGACCCACAGCGTATAGACATCAGGTTCCAGCGGATTGGTACTGAAATCATCCGGCCGCGGAATGCTTACCATCATGTCTTCGGCGAGAGCGACGGATTTGCTGATCAACCCGGGAAATCCGGGCACCTCCCCCTCCAGCCTGGCGTCAGGCAAGGCAAGCAAGCTAGGGTTGGCTTTGCGTTCATTTTGGAAATTGCGAATAGCGTCCAACGTTTGCCTTTTCATGATATCTCCATGACTCTTCAGGTAAGGGTAACTTCGAGGCGAGAGAATCCGCGCCCTACAACATTGCGAAAATGTCTAGCACTCGCTCAATAACAGCGGCCTGAACTTCAACCTATAAAACACTGCAGTAGCTTTAACTTATTCAGGCAGGACGCGGGTGGCTTGCCCCGTCGTTGAACAGCTAATAATGTCACCCGCCTTACAATAGCCGCCGGCGGAATAGTTTAAATCGATACGAATTTTTCTGGGCACGGACTCGCCGATCAATAGGCCATGACGCCTGACTTGATAAAACACTTGAGCGGAACCAAAGTCATGCATCGGTACAACTTTCTCTTCATAGGGCGCTACCGTAAAGTCCAATCCATTGATCAAGTCATAATCGCTATCAAAGGATTTACTTTCAGCATAGCGAGATTCTTCAATCACCGGCCCCTCCCAATTATTCGTGTGGTATCCAGCCCAAAAAAATCTCACGACATCATTAAGTTCAAAGCGTTGATCATTGGCTATATGCCAATGCACGCCATGAAACACCTCGGGCTTTGAGCAACAGGCTAAATAACCGGCTCCGCCCACCAGGGTATGTTTGAGGATCGGCGCTGGAAATGAGATCAGCATGCCGGTATTGACATTGACGAAGGTGTTTTCAGACTGTTGCTCATTCACACCATTACTGGTGGTGTAGTACACGGGCAAGGCAGGATGAATAAAACCCGCCATGACTGCCCACGGAATGACCGTGGAAAACACCAACTGCCCTTCCACATCCCCCGCTTGCACCGTGTAGGACGCAACCGGCCCGACACCGTCCCAGAAAAACCGCAGCACTTGCCCCGGCTCCGGCTTTTCATACAGGAAGACTCGGGCCCGTGCGCCGGCAGGGTTGTCATCATGGTTGACCACATTCGGGAGGTTGGACACCAGCCCGCGGACCTCTGCCAGGGGTAAATCCGGATTCAGCAGTGCCGGCGCATTGGCGTGGTCCTGCCCGGCGATGGTCAGGTTCACATTCACGCGAATGGCAAACGAAGGAAAGGCGGGCAGCGTGCCGCGAATAATCTCATAGCGTACCGGCACCGTTTCCGGCGCCAGCGTATCCGTCAGAGGTCCGCGCAACACCGGCCATGGAATCGGCACATCGGTGGGGAAGCCGTCAACGGGATGGAGCGATGTGGGCCTGCCTTTCCAATACACCACAACCTGATCGCCCGGCGCCCAGCCGGTATAGCTGCCGATCCGCACAAAAATTCCGGCCCTGGCGTCTTCGCGATTGATCAACAAGTCGGTGTAAAGCTCTGGAGGATAGATTTCGGGAGGCGGCAGATCAGAAGGCAAAGGGATCAGGCCCAGTTGAAACGGAAGGCCCGCACTGCGATCACTGAAATTGCCGGCCTTGTCGAAAATGCGAAAAAAGATATAAGCGGCACCATTGGCCAGATGCCGAAATACGTCGGCGGGCAGATACGCGATCAGGGGCTCGCCACTCGATACCCACTCGTACACGCCGTCCTCACGCGCGACCGGTGGGTTGGCCAGATTGGAGGTGTAAAAGTGAAGGACGTCGCCATCGCTGCGCCCCCTGTAAGCCGGCACATGAAACGCCACCAGAGGGTTGGCGAGCAGATAAGCCTCGTCCATCACAGGTGAAGGGGGCACCACGAATTCCAGATGATCCGCCGGATCCAACAACTGCGGCTCATCCATATCCACAGTGAGTGTGCGTTTGGGGTCCAGCACAGTCTCGCCGCCAAATGAGTCCGTGACTGAGTAATAGAGCTCAACGGGGCCCGATAAGGCGCGCAGTACCACCAGCGGGACAAACATCTGATGCTCGATCGGCAACGGGGGGGGCGGCGCATTGATCGTCAGGAAGTCGCGATAGACCACCGCACCGCCCCGTGCCCAAAACAGCGTCAGGATATGGGGTGTATCCAGCGGTTCTGGTGGCGGCCCCCACTGGGGAATAAGCACTTCAAGCGGTGCAAGCATCAGCGCCGCCGGAATCAGGCCCTCCGGATCCAGCGGGTCCACCCCGGGAATAATCATCGGGGCCAATGCCAGAGGCCCGTTGTCATACAGCCTGGAACTGTCGGCGGTGATAGCTGGTTCGTCGGTATCGGACATAAATATTTCCTCAACATTGCAGCCGGGAATAACCAGCGATCACCGTATAAGCCGGCCTGGGTGGAAGAAATTAAAGCCTCAATCACACCCGTTCGATACTGTCAGAACTCACAGGTGCAGCTATCCATTCGTCGGATTTCAGCCGGTCAGAAACGCAAATCCATTAGGTTTTTTCTTGACGACTCGCACGGTGTGGTGTCTTCTGAAACCGGTTTCAGCCTGACCCCAAATTTTCTATTCCAATAAGAAAGGCCCGCCACCGTGAGTTCATTTTCCGCCGCCCAGCGCAGCCGCGTGACCATGCTCGATGTCGCCGAGCGCGCAGGTGTGTCCAAGGCCAGCGTGTCGCGTTTTATCGGCGATGACCGCGCCCTGCTCTCCGATGCCATCGCGCTGCGCATCGAGCAAGCCATCGATGAACTTGGCTACCGTCCCAACCAGATGGCCCGTGGCCTCAAACGTGGGCGCACGCGCCTGATCGGCATGCTGGTGGCTGATATCCGCAACCCCTATTCCATTGCCGTGATGCACGGCGTCGAAACCGCCTGCCGCCAGCACGGCTATAGCCTGGTGGTATGCAACACCGACCGCGATGACGAACAAGAGCGCCAGCACTTGGCGGCGCTGCGTTCGTACAACATCGAGGGGTTGATCGTGAACACCCTCGGCCATCACCTCGACCAACTGCTGGAACTGCAACGGGAAATGCCCCTGGTGCTGGTGGACCGCAAGGTCGAGCCGCTGCACAGCGACCTGGTGGGGTTGGACAACCCGGCGGCGGTGCGTATGGCGCTGGAGCATCTTGAGCAGCAGGGTTATCGCGAGGTGCTGCTGGTGAGCGAGGCGCCTGACGGCACCAGTTCACGGCTCGAACGCCTGCACAGTTTCAAAACTGAAGTCGCCAACCGCCCGGACATGAACGGCGCCGTACTCGAGTTGAACGACGCGCTGGAAAATCACCTGCGCATCTTCCTGGCCAAACCCGCGCGCAAAGCGCTGTTCTGCGCCAACGGCGTGGCCGCGCTGGCGTGCAGCCGTGCGCTCAAGGCGTCGGGCTGCCATCTGTTCAACGATATCGGCCTGATTGCCCTGGATGACCTCGACTGGTATCCGCTGGTAGGCAGTGGCATCACAGCGCTCGCCCAGCCGACCGAGGCGATTGGTGCCAGCGCGTTCGACTGCCTGCTCAAGCGTTTGCGTGGCGATACAGCCCCCACGCGTACCCTGGATTTTTTGCCCCAACTGATCATCCGAGGCTCGACCCAACTCCTTGTGGAAGGGGGCTTGCCCCCGATTGCGGTATATCAGCCAGCTTAGCTGTAGCTGACCCAACGCTATCGGGGGCAAGCCCCCTCCCACATTTTGTTCTGCGCATAAAATTGAAACCGGTTTCAGAGGTAAACAACAATGCATGAATATCCCGTCTCTATCAGCCTTTCCAGCTACGGCGCCGAGCTGGTCCGCCAGCAGGGCCAATTGAGTTTTGTCGCGCTGCTGCACGCCGCCGGTGCCCGGCGCATCGAATGGCGTGAAGAACTGCTGACCACCGAACCGCCTGGCACCCTGGCCCAGGCCGCCGCCGAGCAAGGCCTGGAATCGGTATTTTCCTCGCCCCTGGAACTCTGGGTCGCCGGCCGTGCCCAGCCCAATGCAGACTTGGCCGCGACCCTGGACCGCGCCCAGGCCTTCGGTTCGCGCTGGCTGAAAGTGTCCCTGGGTTACTTCACCGACACCAACGACCTCGAAAGCCTGCACGCCCTGCTCAATCGCCACTCGGTCAAGCTGCTGGTAGAAAATGACCAGACCCTGCACGGTGGACGGATCGAGCCGATGCAACGGTTTTTCACCGAGGTCGACCGCCTGGGCCTGCCGGTCAGGATGACCTTCGACATCGGCAACTGGCAATGGCAGGACCAATCCGCGCTCACCGCCGCGCGCCTGCTGGGCCGGCACGTGGACTACTTGCACTGCAAGGCCGTGGCGCGTCGCCCGGACGGCAAGCTGATAGCCCAGCCGCCTGGCGCCACCGACCTGCATCTGTGGGAACAACTGCTCACGCACATGACCCAAGGTATTACCCGGGCGGTGGAATTTCCGCTGCAGGGCGACGACCTGATCCAGGTCACCGCGCAACAGGTCGCCACCCTCGCCCGCCTTGGCCAACCCCGCGTGGAGAATGCCCATGTCTGAGATCGATATCCTGTCGTTTGGCGAGACCATGGCGATGTTCGTCGCCGAGCAGACCGGCGACCTGGCCCAGGTCGGCCAGTTTCACAAGCACATTGCCGGGGCCGACAGCAATGTCGCGATTGGCCTGTCGCGCCTGGGTTTCAATGTCGCGTGGTTGAGCCGGGTGGGTAACGACTCCCTCGGGCGCTTCGTGGTCGACACCCTGGTCAACGAAGGCCTGGACTGCAGCCACGTAGCCATCGACCCGCTGCACCCCACCGGTTTTCAGCTCAAGTCCCGCGAAGAAGCTGGCGCCGATCCTCAGGTGGAGTACTTCCGCAAAGGTTCGGCGGCCAGCCATCTGTCGATTGCGGCCATCAGCCCGGCTCTGTTGCAAGCTCGTCACCTGCATGCCACCGGGATTGTGCCAGCGTTGTCCGAGGCCACCCGCGAATTGTCCGTGGAGTTGATGACACAGATGCGCAAGGCCGGGCGCAGCGTGTCCTTCGATCCGAACCTGCGTCCATCCCTGTGGGCCAGCCAGGCGCAGATGATCCGCGAAATCAACGCCCTGGCCGGCCTGGCTGACTGGGTATTGCCTGGCCTCAGCGAAGGCCAACTGCTCACCGGCTTCGATGACCCGGCGGATATTGCCGCGTTCTACCTCGACCAGGGCGCCGAAGCGGTGGCAATCAAACTCGGGCCCGATGGCGCGTATTACCGCACCCAGATGGACCAGGGCTTTGTCGCCGCCGTGCGCGTGGACAAGGTCGTCGACACCGTGGGCGCCGGCGATGGTTTTGCCGTGGGCATGATCAGCGCCCTGCTGGAAAACGCCAGCTTTCCCGAGGCGGTACAACGCGGCAACTGGATCGGCAGCCGCGCCGTACAGAGCCGCGGCGACATGGAAGGGCTGCCCACCCGCGCCGAATTACCCAGCCGATCCGTTGCTTGACCCATTACCCACTCTCCCTGTTGCCACAACTACAACAAGCTCAGGAGCAACCTTATGGAAACCGTGAAACTCGCCACCCGCCGTTGGTGGTACATCATGCCCATCGTGTTTATCACTTACAGCCTGGCCTACCTGGACCGCGCCAACTACGGCTTCGCCGCCGCCTCGGGGATGGCCGAAGACCTGATGATCACGCCGGGGATGTCGTCCCTGCTCGGCGCGCTGTTTTTCCTCGGCTACTTTTTCTTCCAGGTGCCAGGGGCGATCTATGCGCAGAAGCGCAGCGTCAAAAAGCTGATTTTCGTCAGCCTGATCCTGTGGGGCGGCCTGGCTACCCTGACCGGGGTGGTCTCCAACGCCTACATGCTGATCGTCATCCGCTTCATGCTCGGGGTGGTCGAGGCTGCGGTGATGCCGGCGATGCTGGTGTACCTGTGCCACTGGTTCACCCGTGCGGAACGCTCGCGGGCCAACACCTTCCTGATCCTCGGCAACCCGGTGACCATGCTGTGGATGTCGGTGGTCTCGGGCTATCTGGTGCAGCATTTCAGCTGGCGCTGGATGTTTATCATCGAGGGCCTGCCGGCGGTGTTATGGGCATTTATCTGGTGGAAGTTGGCCGACGAGCGTCCCAAGGACGCCAAGTGGCTGAGCGACACGGAAAAGCACAGCCTGGAAACTGCCCTGGCCGCCGAGCAAGTCGGGATCAAGGCGGTGAAAAACTACGCCGAGGCCTTTCGCTCGCCGAAGGTGATCATCCTGGCGCTGCAGTTCTTCTGCTGGAGCATTGGCGTATACGGCTTCGTGCTGTGGCTGCCGTCGATCCTCAAGGCCGGCCTGAAGATGGACATGGTCGAAGCCGGCTGGCTGTCAGCCCTGCCTTACCTCGCAGCGGTGATCGGCATGCTGGTGGTGTCCTGGGGTTCGGACAAGCTGCAGAAGCGTAAACGCTTCGTCTGGCCGCCGCTGTTGGTTGCCTCCATCGCGTTCTATGCCTCCTACGCGCTCGGGGCTGAACACTTCTGGTGGTCCTACACCCTGCTGGTGATCGCCGGGGCGTGCATGTACGCGCCTTATGGTCCGTTCTTCGCCATCGTTCCGGAAATCCTTCCGGCCAACGTCGCCGGCGGCGCCATGGCGCTGATCAACAGCATGGGCGCACTGGGCTCGTTCGGCGGTTCGTACCTGGTGGGTTACCTCAATAGCAGCACCGGTTCGCCGGGCGCTTCGTACCTGTTGATGAGCGGTGCGTTGATGCTGTCGGTGGTGCTGACGATTTTCCTCAAGCCCGGCGCCAGCGACCGCGTACGCGAGCCCGTGGCTACCCTCGAAATGAAGGCCAATTCCTGATGAAAAAATCCGTGGTTTTATACAAGAAACTCTCCGCGCCGCTGATGGCCCGCCTGCATGAGCAGGCCGACGTGACCCTGATCGACTCACTGGACGAGGCCGGCCTGGCCCAACTGCGCAGCGCCCTGCCCAACGCCCACGGGCTGTTGGGCGCCAGCCTGCGCCTGGATGCCGGCCTGCTTGAACTTGCGCCGAAGCTGGAAGCGGTGGCGAGCGTTTCCGTGGGGGTGGACAACTACGACATCGACTACCTCACCCAGCGCGGCATCCTGCTCAGCAACACCCCGGATGTGCTCACCGAAACCACCGCCGACACCGGCTTTGCGCTGATCCTCGCGACCGCCCGACGCGTGGTGGAACTGGCCGACATGGTGCGCGCCGGCCAATGGAACAAGAACATCGGCCCGGCACACTTCGG
The DNA here is from genome assembly GCF_003852295.1 of Pseudomonas sp. R11-23-07. Taxonomy (NCBI): domain Bacteria; kingdom Pseudomonadati; phylum Pseudomonadota; class Gammaproteobacteria; order Pseudomonadales; family Pseudomonadaceae; genus Pseudomonas; species Pseudomonas sp. R11-23-07. The sequence goes on along the minus strand of NZ_CP027761.1, from coordinate 2,253,777 downwards.
CAGCGATGTACACGGCAAGACTTTAGGCATCATCGGCATGGGGCGTATCGGCGAAGCCTTGGCCCAGCGTGGGCATTTTGGCTTCGGCATGCCGGTGATCTACCACAGCCATTCGCCCAAGCCTGCGGTAGAGGCGCGTTTTGGCGCGCAGTACCGCAGCTTGCCGGAACTGCTCAAAGAGGCCGATTTTGTCTGCCTGACCTTGCCGCTGACGGCTGAAACCGAGAAGCTGATTGGCGCTGAAGAGTTCGCGTTAATGGGGCCGGAGACGATCTTTATCAACATTTCGCGGGGCAAGGTGGTGGACGAAGCGGCGCTGGTCGAAGCCTTGCAACAGCGCACCATTCGCGCGGCCGGGTTGGATGTGTTCGAGAAAGAACCGCTCGACCACGCATCGCCGCTGCTGCGGTTGAACAATGTGGTGGCGACGCCGCACATAGGCTCGGCGACCCATGAGACACGCGAGGCGATGGCCAAATGTGCAGTGGATAATCTGCTGCAGGCGTTGGCCGGAGAGCGGCCGCAGAACCTGGTGAACCCAGGCGCCTGGAAATAGTGAACTCATGTGGGAGGGGGCTTGCTCCCGATAGCGGTGGGTCAGCTAAAAATAGACTGACTGACACACTGCCATCGGGGGCAAGCCCCCTCCCACATTTGGATTGCATTTCAGATTCTAGATAACGAACTTGGCCACCATCCCATTCAAATCCACCGCCAACCGCGACAGCTCATGGCTGGCCGCGCTGGTCTGGTTGGCGCCCGCTGCCGACTGCGTCGCCAGGTCACGGATGTTCACCAGATTGCGGTCCACTTCGCGCGACACCTGAGCCTGCTCTTCCGAGGCGCTGGCGATCACCAGGTTGCGTTCGTTGATCAGGCTGATCGACTGGGTGATCTGCTCCAGCGCCACGCCAGCGGCGCGGGCCAGTTCCAGGGTGTGTTGGGTGCGCTGGTTGCTCTGCTGCATGGATTGCACGGCTTCACCGGTGCCGTTCTGGATGCCGGCGACCATTTTCTCGATTTCCTGGGTGGACTGCGCGGTGCGATGGGCCAGCGCCCGCACTTCGTCGGCCACCACGGCGAAGCCACGTCCGGCTTCACCGGCACGCGCCGCCTCGATCGCGGCGTTGAGCGCCAACAGGTTGGTCTGCTCGGCAATCGCACGGATCACGTCCAGTACCTTGCCGATGTCACGCCCTTGCGCTGCCAGCCCTTCGATCATCGCCGCCGTGTTCTGCACATCCTGGGTCATGGTCTGGATTGCCCCGACCGTCTCCACCACCCGGTCGCGCCCTTCCCGCGCCGCCTGGTTGGACTGGCCGGACGCTTCAGAGGTGGACACCGCATTGCGCGCCACCTCTTCCACGGCTGCAGTCATCTCATTGACCGCCGTGGCCGCCTGGTCGATTTCATTGTTCTGCTGTTGCAAGCCACGGGAGGCTTCTTCGGTGACTGCGCTCAGTTCTTCGGCAGCCGACCCAAGCTGCGTGGCCGAGCCTGCAATGTGCTGGATGGTCTGGCGCAGGTTGGCCTGCATGGTCGACAAGGCACTGATCAGGCGCGCCGGTTCGTCCTTGCCGTCGTCCTCGATGGTTGTCGTCAGGTTGCCGCCGGCGATGCTTTCAGCCGCTTGCACGGCCTTGCGCAACGGCGTGACGATGCTGCGGGTCAGCAGCCAGGCCAGCAACACCGTCAGCAACGCAGCGGCGACCGATACCACGATGACGCCGGTAATGGCGCCTTCGTAACTGTGCTCTGCCTGGCTATCGGCAGCCTTGGCGCCGGCGGCGTTGAGGGCGATCAGTTTGTTCAACTGCTCGCCCATCTGGTCGGTGCCTTCCTTGATACGGCTGTTGATCAGGGCGCGCATTTCATCGACCTTGTCTTGCTTGGACAGGGCAATCATGTCGGCCTGGGCCTTGACGTAGTTGTCCAAGGTGGTGGCGAATGCCTTATACAACACCGCCTCCTCGGCACCTGCCGGCAACGCGGCGTAATGGGTCTGCGCGACCCTGGCCTTGTCCACCAACACGCCGATGCGGGCTTCGGCTTCCTGCAGGGCCGCCGGCTCACGGTTGACCAGCACGCGAAAGGACAGGATGCGCATGCGCAACACGTTTTCCGTCATATGCCCCAGGTACGTCACACTGGGCAGCTGATTGGTGCTCATGTCCAGCGAAGCCTGGCGCATCAGGGTCATGCGGTTGACCGCAAATACCCCCAAAATGACCACCAGCACTGCAATGAAGGCAAATCCGAGAAATGCGCGAGGGGCAATATTCAGATGACGCAGGGACATAAGGGGGCTCTCAGAAGTGATGTTCGCCAGCGACCTGCCGCGAATCGATCCGTCAGCGCCAACGCGCTACCAGACCTTGGCCACCCCTGGTGTAGTGGATAGGTGGGCCTATACGGGGTATCGGCTGATGTCGACGTTTTATGCAGGCGCTTTATAAATAATTTATTACACTTCTGACGACTGGCCGTTTCTGGCATCCTGCGCCTCCCTTTTCTGACCCGAGCCCTCATTTTGTCTGACGCTCAAGCCCCCCGCCCGCGCTATAAATCCGACCTGATCTACGGCCTGGAAGACCGTCCGCACTTCACGGCGGCGATATTTGCCGCCTTGCAGCATGTGCTGGCGAGCTTCGTCGGCATTATCACGCCGACCCTGATCGTCGGTGGTGTGCTGGGCCTGGAAAGCGAAGTGCCTTATCTGGTGAGCATGGCGCTGTTTGTCTCGGGGCTCGGCACTTTCGTACAGGCACGTACCTTCGGCCCCATCGGCTCCGGGCTGTTATGCCTGCAAGGCACCAGTTTTTCCTTTATCAGCGTGATCCTGAGTGCCGGCTTCATGGTCAAGGCCCGCGGCGGCGGCACTGATGAGATTCTTTCGACGATCTTTGGCATCTGTTTTTTTGCAGCCTTCATCGAAGTGGTGCTCAGCCAGTTCATCGGCAAGCTGCGCAAGCTGATTACCCCGGTGGTCACCGGCACCATCATCACCTTGATGGGCTTGTCGCTGATCAAGGTAGCGGTGACTGACATGGCCGGCGGCTTTGGTGCGGGCGACCTGGGCGCCGCCAGCAACATGGGCCTGGCGGCGCTGGTGCTGCTGACCATCGTGGTGCTCAACCGCTTCGACAACCCGTTCCTGCGCCTGGGCTCGATCGTGATCGGCCTGACCTTGGGCTTTGTGGTGGCGTGGTGGCTGGGCCGGGTGGACATGACCGCCCTGCCCCAGGTGCCCTTGATCAGCGTGCCGGTGCCGTTCAAGTACGGGTTTTCGTTCGACTGGGTGGCGTTTATCCCGGTGGCGGTGATCTTCCTGATTTCGCCGCTGGAGGCCGCCGGAGATCTGACGGCCAACTCGATGATTTCCCAGCAGCCGGTCAAGGGCCCGCTGTACATCAAGCGCATCAAGTCCGGCCTGTTGGCCGACGGTCTCAACTCGGCCATGGCGGCCACCTTCAATAGCCTGCCGATGGTGACGTTCGCCCAGAACAACGGCGTGATCCAACTGACCGGCGTCGCCAGCCGCTACGTGACGTACTTCATCGCCGGCCTGCTGGTACTGCTGGGACTGTTCCCGATGATCGGCGCGGTGCTGCAATTGATGCCCAAGCCGGTGCTGGGCGGCGCGACCCTGATCATGTTCGGCACCGTGGCCGTGGCCGGCATCAAGATCCTCGCCGAAGCCGGGCTGCACCGACGCAATGTGCTGATCGTGGCGATTTCCCTAGGCATGGGCCTGGGCGTGGCCGCCGTGCCGGAAGTGCTGCGCGACCTGCCCAAGGCGCTGCACAACATTTTCGAATCACCGATCACCGTAGGGGCGTTCTGTGCAATCTTGCTGAACATTTTCCTGCCGGAAGAGTTCATAGAGCTGCAAGAAGACGAATTCGATCCGGAGTCCTCTACCCTCAAGGTCATGCAGGACCCGGACGTCACCAAACACTAGGAGCACCTTTATATGCGCAAGCTCATGGTTCTATCGCTGTTGCTACTGACCTTGAGCGCCTGCGCGCTGTTCCCCCATCGCGATCCGGTCAACATCAACGTGGTCGGCATCGAACCCCTGCAAAGCCAGGACCTGGAAGTACGCTTCGCCGTGAAGCTGCGGGTGCAGAACCCCAATGAAACGCCAATCGACTACAACGGCGTGGCCCTGGACCTGGAGGTCAACGGCCGACCATTGGCCTCGGGCGTCAGCGACCAGGCCGGCAGCATCCCGCGCTTTTCCGAAGCCGTGCTGATGGTGCCGGTCAGCGTTTCGGCGTTCACCGTATTGCGCCAGACTTTGGGCCTGAGCCAGACCCAGAGCCTGAACAACCTGCCCTATGTACTGCGGGGCAAACTGGCGGGTGGGCTGTTTGGGACGATGCGCTTTGTCGAGCGGGGCACGCTGGATTTGCCCAACACCGCCACTTGGTGAACGGCGGGCGACAAACGCTGAAGATCCAATGTGGGAGGGGGCTTGCTCCCGATGGCTGTGTACCAGTCAGCCTATCTGCAACTGACCCACCGCTATCGGGAGCAAGCCCCCTCCCACATGTTTAACCGCGTTTAGTCAGCGATATAGCGCACACCCGGCTTGGCGCGTTCGTCCACCGTCAACTCAAAAATATCCGGCCTGGCGTAATGCCCCACCACGTCGTAGTCATACCGTGCCCGCACCAACTCATCGGTATCGATCCGCGCTGTCAGCAGGCCCGCCTTACCCACCAGCGGCCCGGCCAGAATGTTTCCCATCGGCCCGACAATCACGCTGCCTGCGGCAGCGTCTGCCGAAGCTGCGGGTGATCTTTCGCCAGACCCACAGCCAGATCGTCGCCGACGCCCTGCTCGACCGCAGCCTGGACCTGGCGATCACCGCCGGCGGGTTTGCCGAGCGGCGCCTGAGTCGGCAAGTGCTCGGGGAAGGTGACTATCGCTGCCTGGTGGATCCGGACAGCCTGGCGCCCGGCCAGCAACAGCTCGACCTGACGGGGTTCGTCGCGCGCGAACATGTGCTTGTGTCGTCGGGTGGGTTTATCGGCATTACCGATGAAGGCTTGGCGGCGCACGGCTTGAGCCGCCAGGTGTGCGCGTCCACCAGCCACTTTGCCGCCTTGGCGTTTCTGCTCAAGGGCAGCGCGGCGGTGGCGACGATCCCTGGGCATGCCGCAGAGGCCATCGCCCGCCTGACCGGCTTGCGCGTACTGCCCTGCCCACTGGCATTGCCCCGCTATCCGGTCGAGCTGGGCTGGCGCACCCAGGCCCAGCTCGACCCCCTGCTGTTGAAGGTGCGCGAGGCGATCGAGGCGTGCTTTATTTAGCCGCCGCCATCAGCTTGTTGACTTCGCTGCGCACCATGTTGGAAAACTCCGGCGGCGACATGCCGTCCAGTTCCGCACGCACCCACTCGGCCCATTTGCCCTTGCGCTTGGCGCGCTCGCCGAACAAGCGCGCGGCTTCGCCCTTGGCCTTGCCCAGGTTGGTTTGCCACAGGTCGTAGAGACGGGACTTTTCATCTTCCAGCTCGGCGCGTTCGGCGAGAGTCTTGTTGGCGAGATTGAAGCTCATGTTGAATTACCTGCTGCACAAATAGGTGACATCTTACACTGTAGGTCGAAAAGACCCGATTTCGATTTTGCCGCAAATGGGCAGCCCGCAAAATAACTGCAACTTTTGCCAGCGCCCGATACTCCATTGTTCACTGTCACCTACACTTGCAAGGAGTCACACATGGCCCGCAAAACCGCCGCCCAATCCGTCGAAGATCAAATCAAGGATCAAGCCTTCAGCGAACTGACTTCGCTGATTGAAGAATCCGACAAACTGCTCAAGAGCAGTGCATCACTGGTGGGTGAGGAAGGCGAAACCCTGCGCGAGCAGGTCGCCATCAAACTCAAGCAAGCCCTGGACTCAGTGTCCAACGTTCGTGAGCGCAGCAAGCCGGTAGTCGATGCCACCGAGACTTATATCGGTGGTCACCCCTGGCAGACCGTGGCGATTTCCGCAGGCTTTGGCCTGGTGGTAGGCCTGCTGCTCGGTCGCCGTCACTGATAAGTAGGGGCTGCGCCCAGGGCGCAGCCCCTTCAAACCGCCGCCAACGCTTGCAGCTGCTGCAGGTCCTGTACCTCAAGTTCAATCCCCGTTTCCTGCGACTTCGCCCGTGCGCGATGCCGCCGATCCCCCGGCAACCGCCGCAACCCCGCCGCATGCATCTGTCGCACCAGTTCCTGGCTGCGCACCGCAAAGCTTTGCCCGGCGGTCTTGCTCGGGTCGATCACGATCAGCAGCTGGCCTGTCCACGGTGTACGCGCCCCCGGATGATCAGCCCAACTGAATTCGAACGAAAAATGACCGCCCGTTAACGCGGCCGCCAGCAGCTCGACCATCATCGACAGCGCCGAGCCCTTGTGCCCGCCAAACGGCAACAGTGCGCCGCCTTCCAGAATGGCTTTAGGGTCCTGGGTCGGCTGGCCCAGGCTGTCTACGCCCATGCCCGGAGGCAGGCGTTCGCCCTTGCGCGCGGCGATCTGCACGTCGCCATGGGCGATGGCGCTGGTGGCCAGGTCGAACACGATCGGCGGGCCGTCGGCACGCGGCGCGGCAAAGGCAATGGGGTTGGTGCCGAATAACGGGCGGTCGGCACCATGGGGCACCACGCAGGTCATGCTGTTGACCACGCTCAAGGCCACCAGCCCTTCTTCGGCGAAGGGCTCGACATCCGGCCACAGGGCGGCAAAGTGATGGGAATTGTGAATCGCCAGCAGCGCGATGCCGGCGCTACGGGCCTTGTCCACCAGCAACGCTCGCGCCGCTTCAAGGGCGGGCTGGGCAAACCCGTTGCCGGCGTCCACCCGCACGAAGCCGGACGCGACATCGGTCACCACCGGCACGGCCTGGCCATTGACCCAGCCACTGGCCAGGCTACTGAGGTAACCGGGGATGCGGAAAATGCCGTGACTATGTGCGCCGTCGCGCTCGGCGCTGGCGCAATTGTGCGCCAGGATCGCAGCTACTTGTGGCGAGGTGCCGTGCTTCACGAACACCGCTTGCAGCAACCCCACCAGGTCGTTGAAACCGATGAGCGCTGTCGCGTTGTCAACTATCGGGGACTGGGCAGACATCTGTAGCTCCGATTTTGTAATTGGAAGAGGCAACAAGAATCCAGACCGACGATTAAACAACGCCTTCCGTGCCTGCTGTCAACGGGCGCTTGACGTCTGAGCCAGTTATCTACCGCAGCACGCCCGCCGCCGCCCTCTACGTTGACGGTTCATAACCGCGCAACAATGGAGATGCCGGATGGCGAATGTGACCGTGCCCTACTTTTTCGATGAATTCCTGCATCCTGTCAGCCGCAAGGAGCCCACGCCACGGGAGCGTGCGCTGGGCTTCACGGTGAAAGATCTGAATTGGCTGCACACGCTGTACTACGCCACTGACACGGCACGCAGGGACACGGCCTTAAACGAGTACCCCATACTGGTGGAAAGGTTGCTGATCAACCCCACCGGCAAACACCCCACCCCACTGGCAGGCGCCTTTGTCATCAGCCCGACGCCGGACGAGGCAAAGGCCGTGCTCTACACCCCGTACACAGGGCTGGAGTTGTTCGACAGCCACACCGCCCTGCTCAATGAAGTGGACGAGCGGCTGAGGCAACCTGCACAACGCAGCGATTTGCTGCGCTTTTTGTCTATCGACGAGCAGGATGCGCTGCCGCTGGCGGTGCGCCTGACCGCGACCACCTCCGTCATCCAGGGTGCGGTGATGGAGGACCAGCAGCAAGCCATCCTGGACGGCCAGCAGAAAAACGTAGCAGTCATGCTCGACGAGTTGCGCAAACTCCCAAGCCTGCACGGGATGCTCGACACCTTGCTCGGCATCATGGCCCGCCCCTATTTCCCGGGCCTGAACCAGCGCGATACACGGGTGAGCTTCTTCAGCCGAGAGTCGGCCGCAGAAGACCGTCGATGGGTCACCTCCGAGCCCCTGCGCGATGCGCTGTTGCGTTTTTATGTGAATCACGCGTGGCCGACGGAGCAGACGCATACTTTTTCCAATATCGGTCTCGACACCGCCGCCCATACCCCGGAGCAACAGGCTCAAGACCAGCAGCGTTGGGACAGCGTGATCGAACAAACCAGCGGCATACTTTCAACGTTATTGAACAGCCTGTTGCAGACCTACTGGAACGAGGACTTCAACGGCCGCCAGTCACGCCGACGCTTCTTCAGCCGGGTTATCAGTGACAAATGCCGCGTTGACCTGCTGTTCAAGCAACAGGAAATGATTCTGTCCGCCGATCAAAGTCAAAAACTGAGGACGCTGTTCCTTCCCGACCAAGCCGCGCGTACCGCCTCCGACAGTCGGCTGAGCGTAGAAAAGGTGCGCATACATGCGCCGTTTCAACATTACGTCGATCTGGCCAGCACCCTGATGATCAGCAATTCCCAAGCTTACCTCTACACCCAATCACGGGGTTTGCAGGTACTCGCAGACCTGAACGACCTTAACGATGCCCTGTTGAGCATGCTCAAAACCGCAGGACACGAAGATGAGCTGCTCAATTTCCTGTCCGTGGATGAGCGCAGTGTGTTTGTCGGCATGGATCACATTCAGGTGACCGGCAAGCCCGTCGCTGGCGATGTGTTCCAGGAAATCATCGAGGACATCATTGCCAAGCAATTCGACAACCTGGAAACGGCGCTGGGGCTGTTTCGGCGCAGCGCGGGCGGCGTCGACCTGGCCGCACAAGTCGAAAGTGCCCTGGACGTACGGACCATGCTCGACAGCCGTTTGCTGGAGCAGGAGACGGACGGGCGCTGGAGCGTCCATCCCATCACCACTGACAGTGGCCGCCCCACCACGGTCCAGGCGGAAAAGTCCAAGTTGCACCTGCAACGATTGCAGGCGATCGAGGCGGCAATGGCCGAGGAGCGCAGCCGGTATCTGACCTTGCGCGAACTGGCGGCCCATGCACTGGACGCCGAGTTGGCCAAGCGCCAATTGGCGCTGAAGGCCGACGAGGTTCATATCAATACCTACCCCACCCAGGCCCTGGAGCGCGAAATCCGCCCGCCCCTGGCCTCATCGAGCATGGTCGAGCACTTCATTGCCCGCCTGGCCCGGCAAACCGATGCGCTGAGCGAGTCCAGCCTGACCTGGTTCTACGGCGACCGCCATGCCGGTGTCGCCTATAAGCTGCATAACCTGAGCATCGCGACCTTCAATTCGATCATCGAGCGAGTCCTGGGCACGTTTGCACGTGACGACCTGCGTGCACTGCCCAATCTTCTCCTGGAGAATAACCAGGCGCACCTGAGCCTGGGCATGTTGCAGGGTTTGAGCGGTGAGGCGCAGTTGAGACGGCTGCACAAGAGTTTGCCGGCCCAAAGCCTCGCCCTGCTGGACAGCGTTCTGAACGCCAACAGCATGACCCGGATGACCCGTCACGGCCTGAACGGGTTCATACCGGATGCCTTTGGCCTGACCCTCAAAACCGGCGCGCAGAGCACGCCTCAGGCCCTGGCTAACTGTTTTGTGCTGACCGAACGTGGCGGCACGGACCCCATTCATTCAGGAACGGCGCTGCTGTGGACGCCACGTAACGGCTACGAGGCCTATGGGTCGATCAAGGCCCTGCGCCAAGCAGTGGAGCAAGGCTTGCAAGACCCCCTGAAGCGATTAACCCTGCTGGAGAACCTGCCGATCTCCAAGCGTGTCCCCCATCAGGCCTGGCAGTTCGGCCCACTGCGGCGTATCGACGACCACCTGCTGCACGACCGGCAACAGAGCTACAGCGACTTCACGCGAGACGAGATAGACCACTTATTCTCGATGAAACTGAACGCAAAGCGCTTTCAGGACTGCATGGACAGCATCATCCGCCGGGCACCACCAACCAACCTGCCCAGGTCCATTGCCATTGCGCGGGCCCTGATCAACCTGCAAGCGCTGCCGGTATGGCTGGGCATGGCAAGCCCCCGCGAGCAACGCCTGCACGCCGAACTGCTCGAGCAATACCGCATCAGCGCGCCGGACGAGCGTGACTACCTGCACAGCATCACGCCTCTGCGCGACGCGGCCAGGAGCACCCTTTCAACCTTGCTCGATAAGCGTTTTCCAGGGCAATCGATCAACCCGGACGACGTACTGATACCGAGTCGTATCGACTTGAAGGGCAGCGCGCAGACCCTGACCGACTTCGCCCTGCGGCACTTGCCCGAGCTGCACGCCGAAGACATCAAGCCACTGTCGCGTACAGCCACCGAGCTACCGGCGGGACTGGACGGCGATGCCATCGTGCAACTGGTTCGACAACTGGATTTGAAAAGTACCTTCCAGAAGCTACTGACCACTCACCTCAAAGACCAGACCGAGGATAGCCGCGAGCGTCGTCAATTGTTCTGTCGGCAATTGCCCTGGCAGTTGCTGCACTATGCCCATCAACAAACCCTGGATGAGCGGCTGTCCGCGTCGGCCTGGGGCTTCATCCAGCACATCTTCGATATGCCCGACGCGCTGGCGCGTGCCGCCATGGCGGGCGTAACGGCGATCATTCGGCCCCTGGAACTGGTCGCTACCCCAGGTGCGGCGCGGGTCAAGGCGCAGGGCTGCTACTTGATCGGTCCCAAGGCCGGCGCTTCGGGCCCCCTGATCCTGTACGCCCCCTACAGCCCCACACATGGCTTGAAGGAATATGCCAATGAAGCGGCGTTCCTCAACGAGTTGACCACGCCCGGTGCGCTGCAGGACTGGGTAGTCGGCCAGTTGGAGGCGCCCGAGCAAGCCACTTACCGCAATTTGCTCAACGAAAAACCGCGCCATGAGCGCTCGGAGATCAGTTTTGGGGCTACGCCTATCACCGGCAACCTGCTCAAGCGGCTGTTTGAAGACAATGCCGAGATGCTCCTGGGAATGCTGGCCTCCCAGTTCTCGCGATCAGGCCAGGCAGCATGGGATGCGGTGACCAGCCTGCTCACCCAGGAAATCCCCAAAAGCCTGCAGTTCCTGGCCGGCAAGCTGGCCTACCCGTTGGCGGTGTGGCGCAGCCACAAACTGTTCAAAACCTCCGCCGAAGACTTGCAGCAACACCGCTGGCAACATGCGCTCAAAACCTTCATCGCAGGCGTGGCTGCATTAGCCTCCCTGCGCGAGGGCCTGGACCAACTCTTGCCGCAAACGCCCGCCCCAAAGGCAGACGTGAAGCTGGATGTGGTGGATTTGACGGCACCCTGGCGCACAGAGCTGCAAGCCTTTGAACAGCACGATATCGCCTTGCGCGATCTGGAGCTGAGCGCGCAAAGCCACCTCTATCGGGGCAAGACGGACATCCAGCATTTCGTGCCGTTGGCGGGCAAGGTGTACCCGGTGAAAAGTGCCGGTGAGCGTTGGCGCCTGAACCAGGGCGAGCTGCACGGCCCCTATATACAACGCGACGCCCAGGGCGCATGGGTGCTGGATCTCGACCGGCATCATCCACTTTACGGCAAAACGTTGAGTCGCTTCTCAGACAAGGTTCAGACGCGAGGAGCCGAACGCGACTCCATCAATATCCAAGCGGTGGGGATGAGGCAAATTGCCGCGTTATCCAGCTGGAAAGCACAGTGCATTGATGAAGCGCTCAACGTGGCGACTTATTACACGGTCACCTGTAAACGCAACCTCCTCCACTACGCAACACACTTGGATCCCCTAAGCCGGCTCGGGCGGATTTTCGGTGAGTTGTTCGGCGTGGTCACATTGACGCTCGATCAGGTGGGAAGAATCGAGCGGCGCATCGATGAGGTTCTCAACGAGTTGACCAACCACACCTTGATCAACCCCGACTCACAGCGTTTTGTCTGCGGCACCCATCGCTACAATCCGCGACAATCCTTTGCTTTCGTGATTCCCAAGGATGCGGCCCAGAAGATCTATTTGCTGGACCGCTTCTTCGACCCGCCCATGGATATCTATCAAAATCATCTGAACATCCCCTTCGACATCTCGGCCCATGCACGAGCGACCATATTGATTCACGAGATCACCCATCTCAAATCCCAGACCGAGGACCTGGCCTACCTGGACAGCATGCGGCCGTTCCCAGACCTGATCAAAGTCAGTACCCCGCGTACCAAGCTGATGCAGACCGACCTTTCGGACCTGCGCTTAAACGCGCTGTCCCTCATGACGCCGGTCAGGCTGCTGTTCAAGACATGGGACGATTTCAGTCAGGCATGGGAAGACTTCGGCAGCAGTGACGCTACGTCGGCGCAAAAGGCAAAGGTACTGAGCACCACCGGTGGCCGAACGCTGGATGACGCCCGGTCGATCTTCATGAGTAATGCCGACAAACGTATCGACACGATCCTGGCCAATGCCGACTCCGTCACTTACATGATCAGTGAACTCGGCCGAAAGCTGGATATAGGCGCCTGAACAGGCTCCCGGCAGGAATGTGCTGATTTTCAGGTCACGCCAAACGAGAACAAGTTCCAATTGATATGCAATTGCCATGACGGCTGTTCTCGCTGTCCGCCTCGGGAGGTTAGAATGTGCGAAATCAGGATGAGTTAATGAGCGAAAAGTCCCTTACAGAAGCCGAATATGACGCCATCACCGACGCCGCCGCGCATTGGTGCATGCGCATGCATGCGGGCGACTGCACGGCGGCGGAACGTCAAGCCTTTACCCAATGGCACGATGCGCACCCGCTGCACGCTTTCGAATACGCCGCCATGCTGGAAATCTGGGAAGTCGCTGACCACCTGCCCCGCAGCCCGGCGCCGCCGCTGGTGTTACCGTTCAAGCCACGCTCGCGCTGGCGCACCTACGCGGCCGCAGCCGCGATTTGCCTCGCCGCGTTACCCCTGGCCGCGTTCACTGGCTGGGAAGCCGGCTGGTTGCCCAGTTCCTATAAGCGTTTCGAAGCGGTCAACGGTTTGCGCAACATCACCCTCGGCGATGGCAGCCAGGTGGAGTTGAACCTGGGCACCGAACTGGTCTACAGCGACTACAAGGACCAGCGACGCGTTACGCTGAAAAAGGGTGAAGCATTTTTCAAGGTCAGCCATGACAGCGCCCACCCCTTCATCGTGCGCGCAGGGGAAGGCCAGGTGCGGGTGACCGGGACTCAGTTCAACGTGTGGAAATACGAAGACAAGGTCCGGGTGATGCTGCTCGAAGGCTCGGTGCAGATCGCCAGTGATAACCTGCACCCCGGCGTGCAACTGAGCCCTGGCATGCAGGCCAGCTATCATCAGGGCGACACCACGCCCGAGGTCCAGGCGTTCAACCCCAATGACAGCGCGCTGGCGTGGCGCACGGGCAAGCTGGTGCTCGATAACCTGGCCCTGGCCGACGCCCTGCCGCTGATCAACCGCTACCTGGACAAACCCGCGATGCTGGCGGACGCGAGCACCGGGACCATTCGCATTGGCGGTATCTATAACCTCAGTGAGGTCAACAACCTCATCCCTTCCCTGCCCAAGGTGCTGCCGGTCTACCTGACCCAGAACCAGGATGGCAACCCTGTACTCAACTCCATTCCGCGTAAAACGCCCAAAGGCTGAGCCTGCGGCCACCTGTCCATTTTTGAAACACCCAACTGCGCTGAATCGCCCAGTGGCTGCGGATTCACGGTTTTGTCATGGGCACTGTTTCATCAGTGATACAGCTGGCGCGAGCGGCGGAGCATATCGCGCCGCAGGGCGACTGTCTCACGCGTGAAACACCCCAGCCGGTCAATCCTCCAGCGCAACTCGCAATACATTGAATCCAGAAGAAAAATAAAAAGCGGCACGCCTTCTGCTCTTTCCCTGACAGCGCTGTTTAGGGTCAGCGTGAATAACAAGGACTGCCGCCGTGAACGCATTCACTCATGCCTCGATAAACGCACTGCTGATCAGTTGCGTGCTCAGTGCTGGCATCAGCCTGCCGAGCCAGGCGGGTGATGGCGTGATCGTCACAGGGCGCACCGTGCAAGGTCATATGTACGGGCGCACCTCCCTTCCGGACCCCTACCCCAACACCGCCAACGCCAACCCCAGCAAAGAAGTGAACAGCGCCATTTCCGGCGAACTCAGCGATGTAGACATCGGCGGTATTCGCAGCGGTTCGAGCCTTGCGCGTTCCCTCCAGCCCAGCGCTAATCAGGCGGGCTTGAGCGCCACGCAAAACGGCATGTCGACCCTGGGCACCGGCGCAGCCGCCGGCCACGGCGCGGGCAGCGGCATGGGTGGGCAGATCAGTGATTCGATCCAGCGCGGCATGAGCCCCTTGAATAACCTCGGCAGCATGATGGGAGGCAAGTGATGAAGCGCCTCGTGCTGATGGTGGCGCTGCTGGGCAGTGCGTCGACGATGGCTGACAACACCGCCGTGATCCAAGGCAGCGGTAACCAGTACGAAGGCGTGCTGTCGATCAACCAGGCGGCCGGTAACCAGCAACAGATGTCCAACAGCCGCGCCATTGTCCTCGGCGGCCAGGCCACCAACCTCAACATCCAGAAACTCGACGGCAACGTCGACCCGTCCTTGAACGCCAAGGCGGCGATCCTGGGCACCTCTTTCAGCAACGGCAACGGCGTACTGGGCATCAACCAGTCGGCCGGGGCCAATAACCAATCGATCAATGCCGTGCGGATCAGTCTCAATCCTGGCCCGCAAAGCATCGATGACAGCGTCCTGTTGCAACAGAACACGACGCAGTTGACCGACTCAGGGCTCACCCCCACCACTGGCAGCCGCCAGGTCGTGACCAGCGACCAGGCCTTCACCGGCAGCCGAGGAGTGATTCAGGTGAACCAGAGTGCCGGGGTGGGGAACCGAGTGGCTAACACCCTGGGTATCACTATCAAGTGAACGCTTGGTAGCACTGGCTGGACCGTACCAACACTTAACCCAACTAATTAGAAGCAAGGAGAAACACCATGAAACCTCAAATGGCTCTGAAACCATTGGTTTTCGCTCTCGCCGCGCTCATGGCTGCCGCCGCTCAAGCAGGGGGTGGCTGGCATCCGGCGCCTCAACCTAGCGGTACTGTTGCCGCTGTGGTCACTGATGTGCAAAAAAGCCAGCACAACAAATTCGACGACACCAACACCGAAAACAACGCCTCTGCTGACGGTTCGGTCACCGGCAACAGCGGTAACGTGGGCGTGAACGTGCAGTCGGGTTCCGGCAACCAGGCTGACAACGCCGGTGCCATCTCCAGTGCCAAAGGCGACTTTGCCACGGTGTTCGCGGTGATCGATGTGGATCAAGGCAGCAGCAACAACAATTTCGTCAACAAAGGCACGCAAAACAACGCTTCACTGGATAGCTCGGTCAACGGCAACTCCGGTAACGTGGGTTACAACGGCCAGGCCGGGCAAGGCAACCAGGGTAAAAACAACCTGGCGATCACCACCGCTGACGGCAAGAACATCGCAGCGGCTTCCAACACCGAGCAGAGCTCGCTCAACAACAGCTACCTCAATAGCGCCACCAGCAGTCATGGCTATGGCAAACCGCAATACGTGTCCAACAACGCCAGCCTCGACAATTCGGTTAACCGCAACTCCGGCAACGTGGGTGTGAACCTGCAATCCGGCGCCGGCAACCAAGGCAGCAACAGCCTGTCGATCGGCCAAGGTTGCAGCGTCTGCGCCAGTGGCGTGCGCTTCTGATCCAACGGGGCCTTGGCAACAAGGCCCCTTTTTATTCCAGTGTCCAACAGGTCATTCGATCATGCGCCTCGCGACCCTCACCCTCCTGATGTTACTCACCGGCCCCGCGTGGGCAGGCACCATGGCGATCTCCGCCATGCCTGGCGGTGCGGTGATTTTCAAGAAGGTCGAGAGCATCCGTGAACGCCGGTTCGCCAACCTGGTGGAACAGAAAACCGATTTCAGCTGCGGTGCCGCGGCACTCGCCACCATCCTGCGCCAGGCCTATTGGCTGGACGTCGACGAAGATCACCTCATCAAAGGCATGCTGCTCACTGCCGATCAGGACCTGGTGCGTACCCAGGGTTTTTCCATGCTGGACATGAAGCGCTACCTCGAAAGCATCGGCATGCGTGCCCGGGGCTACAAGATCGCGCCAGACACCCTGATAACCGTGAAAATCCCGGTGGTGGTGTTGCTGGAAATCCGTGGCTACAAGCACTTCGTGGTGATGCAGCGGGCCGACAAGGATTGGGTGTATATCGGCGACCCGGTGCTGGGCCATAAGCGCTATTCGCGGGATGACTTCGTCAAGGGTTGGAATGGCATCGTGTTCGCCGTATTGGGCGAAGGCTACGACAAGACCAACGTGTTGCTCGACCCGCCTGCGCCGCTGACCGCCAAGAACCAGTTGAACGAGTTCCGGCCCGTAGGCGACGCCGAGCTGATGGATTTCGGTTTTATCCAGAGCGACTTCTTCTAGAAGCGCAATAAGGAGCAGGACGCTCCAGGAGCAAAAGATGAACACTTCCCGTTGGCTGACGGTTTTGTGTCTGGCAGCCTCGATGCCCGCTTATGCTTCATCGGGTTTCAAACCGATCGAACTCAAGGATTCGGAAATGGCCGAGCTGCGCGGCCGCTATGTGATGCCGGGGCGAATCATCAGCTTCGGCATTGTCATGAGCAGCACCTGGACCAATGCCGTGGGCGACAGCATCACCGGCAAGGCCAGCCTGCAGCTCGACAAGGCCACCATCACCCCGCAGTTCTACGTACAAACCACCGGTTCGGCGGGGGCTGGGAGCAACCAGGACATCGGCGCCGGCAATGTGGTCGGCGGCGCGGGCCTTGGCAGTGGCCAGGGTGTGATCCAGAGCGTGCGCACCGCTGGCGATGGCAACACCGCCCACAACACGGTGGGCATCAACGTCACCCAGGACGGCTTTGCCCCTGCCAACATCGTGCAGTCCGGGCAGGTATTGGTGGCCGGCGGCACCGTCAGCGGCGACAGCCCGGCAGGTCATGTCAGCGTGTCGGCCAACCAAGGCGGCTTGCAGATGGCGATCCAGGCCAACCACAACCAAGGCAACAGCCTGCAGCAGATCGGCGGCGGGAATGTGCTGCAAGGGACGGTGCTGACCGGCAATAGCAACTTCGTCAACAACATGACCCAACTCAACGTCGTGATGAACAATAACGGTTTGAACAACGGCGCGTTGAACTGCAACCTGGATCAACTCAAAGGCCTACGCACGCTCGGTTATTGAACTACGCTGACCCTCGACACTTACGCATCAAAAAGGACGGCTTATTTCATGCATAGATCGATATCGCTCCGCGCGGTGATCTGTTTAAGTACGCTCTTGCCCGCCTCCGTGCTGTATGCCGCACCGGATGCCGATATCGAAACCCTCAAGCGGGAACTCCTGGAACTCAAGCAACGCTACGACGTGCAGCAAAAGGCCCTGGCCGTGCTGGAACAACGCGTGCGCCAGGTGGAAGATCAACCGCAGACGCCAGCGCCCAGACGCCTGGCCAAATCCCCCGCCGACTTCAAGAAAGGCGGCACCGTCGTCGCCGGCACGGGCGCGGCTGCGGCATCGGGTGGTGCCGGCGGTGGCGGCAGCTCCTACGGCCAGTCACTCAAAGACGACTCCGCCCCCGCGCAAAGCGTGAGCAACCTCTACAACGAGGCCAGCGGCTTTTTCGGCAATGGCAAGTTCAGCCTCGAAACCGGCATCACCTATGCCCGTTATGACGCCCGCCAGCTGACCCTCAACGGCTTCCTCGCGCTGGATTCGATCTTCCTCGGCAACATCAACCTGGACCGAATCAAATCCGACAGTTGGACCCTGGACCTGACCGGGCGCTACAACGTCGACAATCGCTGGCAGTTCGACCTCAACGTGCCGGTGGTCTACCGCGATTCGACCTATCAGTCCGGCGGCGCCGGCAACGATGCCACGGCCACCTCGGAAGGTTCTGTCACCCGCGACCCGACCATCGGCGACGTCAACTTCGGCGTGGCGTACAAATTCCTTGATGAAACCCCCACCCTGCCGGATGCGGTGGTATCGGTACGGGTGAAGGCGCCGACGGGTAAAGAGCCGTTTGGCATCAAACTGGTCAAGCAGCCCAACAACGACAACCTGTACATACCGGAAAGCCTGCCGACGGGCAATGGCGTCTGGTCGATCACACCGGGCATTTCCCTGGTCAAGACCTTCGACCCTGCCGTGCTGTTCGGCTCGCTGTCGTACACCCACAACTTCGAAGACTCGTTCGATGACATCAGCGGTGAGGTCAATCAAAAGGTCGGCGGCAAGGTGCGCCTGGGTGACAGCTTCCAACTCGGCGTCGGCGTAGCCTTTGCGCTTAACGAGAAGATGAGTATGTCGTTCTCGGTATCGGACCTGATACAGCGCAAAAGCAAACTCAAGCCCGACGGCGGCGACTGGCAGTCGGTGGTCTCCAGCGATGCCAACGCCGGCTACTTCAACGTGGGCATGACGATTGCCGCATCGGATAACCTGACCATCGTGCCGAACCTGGCGATCGGGATGACCGATGATGCGCCGGACTTTACCTTCAGCCTGAAATTCCCGTATTACTTCTGATTGAGAGCCGTGCGCTTTTAAATGTGGGAGGCCCCACTACCTCTTCGACGTAGCGCTGTCGCGCAGCAAACTGGGGGCGCCTACAAATATTCTTGGCGCTGAGGTGATCGTTCCCGCGCTCTGCGTGGGAATGCCTCCTGGGACGCTCCGCGTCCCGCCAAGCGCTGCAAGTTTCGGCGATTGCGCACAGGTGACGCGGAGCGTCACGGGCTGCAATCCCACGCAGGAGCGTGGGAACGATCTTTGAATGGGAAATTTCAGTTTTTAACTGAAAAATAATCCTTTAAAATCAGCGAGTTATTTTAAGTTTGATAAGAGGGGGCTTGCCCTAATGCCGGTCAGTTAAGAAGTAGCAGGAGCGAGAATTAACTTGTGGCGAGGGAGCTTGCTCCCGCTGGGGCGCGAAGCGGCCCAAAACAATGGGACTGCTGCGCAGTCCAGCGGGAGCAAGCTCCCTCGCCACAGGTTCGGTGTCGCCTTAACTGACTGGCATTAGGGCTTGCTCCCGATGGCCCTAGCGAATCTGGTGTTTATGCAGCAACCGGTAGAACGTCGGCCGCGAAATGCCCAGCACGCGGGCGGCGACGCTGAGGTTATCGCTGTGCCGATGGAGCACATCACACAACGCCTGACGTTCGGCGCGGTGTTTGTAATCTTCCAGTGTCGCCATCGGTGGTGAAGCCGCCTGCTCGCCTTGCAGCCCCAGATCCACCGCTTCGATCTGGCGCCCTTCGGCCAACACCAGGCCACGGCGCACGCGGTTGGCCAACTCACGTACATTGCCTGGCCACAGGTGCTGCCCCATCGCCACCAATGCATCTTCGCTGAAGCTGCGCGGGCGGCGGCCGGTTTCCTGGCTATAGAAGCGCGAAAAGTGATTGGCCAGCATCGCCACGTCACCATGGCGTTCACGCAAGGGTGCCGTGACCACTTGCAGGACGTTCAGGCGGTAATACAGGTCTTCGCGGAAAGTGCCCTTCTCGACAGCGGCCTCAAGATCCACGTGGGTAGCAGCCAGCACCCGCACATCCACCGGGATAGGCTGGCTGCCGCCGACGCGCTCGATCTGTTTCTCCTGGAGAAAGCGCAACAGGTTGGCTTGCAGTTCCATCGGCAGATCGCCGATTTCATCGAGGAACAGCGTGCCACCGTGGGCGGCCTCGATGCGTCCGACCTTGCGCTGGTGCGCACCAGTGAAGGCACCCTTTTCATGGCCGAAGAGTTCCGACTGGATCAGGTGTTCCGGAATCGCCCCACAGTTGATCGCCACAAACGGCTTGGCGTGCCGCTGGGATTGCCGGTGCAGGGTTTTGGCCACCAGTTCCTTGCCGGTGCCGCTGTCGCCCCGAATCAGTACCGGGGATTCAGTCGGCGCCAACTTCGACAACAACTTGCGCAGTTCACGAATGGGCCGGCTGTCGCCCAGCAGCTCATCCCCAGGCCCACCCACGGGGGTGTTGCCCTTGCCGCGCAGACGCGCCATGCCGAAGGCGCGTCCCAGGGTGACCTGCACCCGCGACACGTCGAACGGCAAGGTGTGGAAGTCAAAGAACCATTCGCAGACGAAATCGCCGACGTTCTGCAGACGTAATACATCCTGGCTGAGTACCGCGATCCACTCGGTGCCGCTACGGCCAATCAGTTCCTTGACCGCTTCGGGGCGTTCCAGATGACACGGCTGCAGCCGCAGCAGGCCGACATCGCAGGACCTATCCCCCACCGCTTCCAGGGCACAGCTGTCCACATCCCATCCGACCGTGCGTAAGCCCGGTAGCAACCCATGGCAATCCGCACACGGGTCGACCACCAGCAAGCGGCGTTGGACGGGGGACACAATCATGAATATTCCTTGGCGTCAGAACATTAACGTTATTAGAAACAACAGTTTGTGATGACTGACAGGAACCTTATCAAAATATTGACGCAGCCTTTGTAACCATTCGCTATAAGGGCGGGCAAAAAGCCACCTATCTTTGAACGGTTAACGTCTGGGTAAAGCTTTTAAAACAGCCACTTACATGACGTTAGTCAGGAAACATTAAAATTTGTTGCTCTAGCATGTGACCCGTACCCCACCATCGCGCATCAGTACAAGTAACCCACCGCACGGTCAGCCCAACCGCCGGTACTCACTTGAATGGGCATAGAGAGAGACGACCCACATGAACGCTCCGCTGCGCATCAACGAAGCTCTTTTGATTGCAGACCGCGCTTTCCAACCCTTTCAGTGCGTGGCCTGGCACGATGGCAATGGCGCCCTCAGCCTGAGCGTCATCGACCGCACCAATACCCGCATCGGCAGCAAACAGCTGTCCTCGAACACTTACACCGACCCGGCGCAACTGGAAAACCTGTTGTTGCAGGCGCGTGCCGAGCTCGACAAAGATGGCTACAAGTTGCAGCAGTGGGCAATGCCCAAGTAAGTCGACACGGCAACTTCCGATCACGGCACTCGCGTGATCGGAAGTTGGACTTACTTATTGCGCGGACAGAATAAATCGCTCGAACGCTTCAGCAGCGCCGTCTTCGACATTACTGCCGGTGACGACGCTGGCCTGACGCTTGACGGTTTCTTCCGCCTGGCCCATGGCGATCGATAAACCGGCCACCTGGAACATCGCCGGGTCGTTGCCGCCGTCACCAATGGCCGCCGTTTGCGCAAGCGGCACCCCAAGGTGCGCCGCAATGGTCTTCAAGGCCTCGCCCTTATTGGCCAGCATCGCCGTCACATCCAGGTAAACCGGCTGCGAACGTGACACCTGGGCCAAGCCCTGTACCTTGGGCTGCAATTGCGCCTCCAGCTCCACCAGCAATTGCGTGTTGTTGCTGGCGGCGACGATCTTGTCGACCCGGTCCAGGTACGGCTCGAAACTCTCGACCACCACCGGCCCGTACCCCAGGCCATCGGCTTCGCGCTGCACCATCGGCCCCGGCGGGTCACGACGCAGCCAATCGCCGTCGGCGAACACCCACACTTCCACGTCCGGCTCGGCGGAAAACAGCGCCAACGTCACCAGGGCTGCTTCCGCCGGCAGATGGTGGGCCACCAGAATGCTGCCATCCGGGTTGATCAACGTACCGCCGTTGAAACCCGCCACCGGCACGTCGATGCCAAAGGTCTCGATCAAATGCAGCATGGCCTTGGGTGGCCGCCCGCTGGCCAGGCTGAAAAACACCCCGGCCTCACGCAACGCGCGCACCGCATCGGCGGTGCGCTGGCTCAGGCTGTGGTCCGGGTGCAGCAACGTGCCGTCCACGTCACTGAGGATAAAGCGGATGGGATGAATCGCTGCATCACTCATCCGAGGCTGTGCCAGGTGCGGCCATCACGGGCCAGCAAGGTGTCCGCCGCCGCAGGGCCATCTTCGCCGGCCTTGTAGGTCTGGATACCGTCATCTTCTTTCCAGGCATCCAGGAACGGCTGCACCGCACGCCAACCGTTCTCGATGTTGTCGGCGCGCTGGAACAAAGTCTGGTCGCCGGTCATGCAGTCGTAGATCAGCGTCTCGTAACCGGTCGAGGGTTGCATCTCGAAGAAGTCCTTGTAGTCGAAGCCCAGTTCGATATTGGCCATTTCCAGGGTCGGCCCAGGCTTTTTCGCCAAAAGGTCGAACCACATGCCTTCGTTCGGCTGGATCTGGATCTTCAGGTAAGTGGGCTTGAGCTCGTCGACCTCGGTGTCGCGAAATTGCGCGTAAGGCGCCTGTTTGAAGCAGATCACGATCTCGGTGTCGCGGATGCTCATGCGCTTGCCGGTACGCAAGTAGAACGGCACGCCGACCCAGCGCCAGTTGTCGATCATCACCTTCAGCGCGACGAAGGTCTCGGTGCTGCTGTCGGGCGCAACGTTGGCTTCTTCACGGTAGCCCGGCAGCGACTTGCCGGCGATTTCACCGGCGGTGTACTGGCCGCGAACGGAATTGGCCCGCGCATCCTCCAGGGACCAGGGGCGGATTGCTCCCACCACCTTGGCCTTCTCCCCGCGCACCGCGTCGGCACCGAAGGCTGCCGGCGGCTCCATGGCAACCATGGCCAGCAACTGGAACAGGTGGTTGGGCACCATGTCTCGCAGGGTGCCGGTTTTTTCGAAGAAACTGCCGCGGGTTTCCACGCCGACCGTTTCCGCGGCGGTGATTTGCACATGATCGATGTAGTGATTGTTCCAGAACGCTTCGAACAGCACATTGGAAAAACGGCTGATCAGGATGTTCTGCACCGTTTCCTTGCCCAGGTAATGGTCGATGCGATAGATCTGTTTCTCGCTCATCACCTTGAGCAGGCACGCATTCAAGGCTTCGGCGGAGGCCAGGTCGGAACCGAACGGTTTCTCGATGACCACGCGGCGAAAGCCGTCCTCGGTTTCATTGAGCAACCCGGCGCTGCCCAGGCGTTGCACCACTTCACTGAAGAAGCGCGGTGCGGTCGCGAGGTAGAACACGGCATTGGCGGTGCCGCTGTCGGCAATCTTCTGCGCGATATCCGCGTAGGTGCTGTCGTCGAGGAAGTCGCCCTCGACGTAGCTGATGCCTTTGGCCAACTGGGCCCACAGGTGTGGGTCCAGCGCATTGTCGGCATTCCCCCGGACTTTGCTGGCCGCCTCGGTGCGAATGAAATCCTCGAGCTTCTTGGCAAAGTCCGCGTCGCTGACGGCGTTGTGATCAACGCCCACGATACGCAGGCCATCGCCCAGCAACCCGTCGCGGCTCAGGTTGTACAGCGCCGGCATCAGCAGGCGCTTGACCAGGTCGCCATGGGCGCCAAACAGGAACAACGTAGTGGGTGGAGCGGGCTCGGCCTTGGGTTTCTTGCCGTTGGCGGTCATTTTTTGGAAGTCTCCACGTGGCCGCCAAAGCCGAAGCGCATGGCCGAGAGCATTTTGTCACCGTAGGTGCTCTGCTGGCGCGAACGGAAACGGGCGAACAGCGAGGTGGACAGCACCGGTACCGGCACCGCTTGCTCCATGGCCGCTTCGATGGTCCAGCGGCCTTCGCCACTGTCGGCCACGGAGCCGGAATAGCCGTCGAGTTTCGGGTCGGTGGCCAGGGCATCGGCGGTCAGGTCCAGCAGCCACGACGACACCACGCTGCCACGGCGCCAGACTTCGGCAATGTCGGCCACGTTCAGGTCGAAGCGCTGATCTTCCGGCAGGTTTTCCGAGTTCTTGGTCTTGAGGATGTCAAAACCTTCGGCAAACGCCTGCATCATTCCGTATTCAATGCCGTTATGGATCATCTTGACGAAGTGACCGGAGCCCGCTGGGCCAGCATGGATATAACCCTGCTCGGCACGCGGGTCGGCGGAGGCCGAACGGTCCTTGGTGCGAGGGATGCTGCCGATACCGGGAGCGAGGCTCTTGAAGATCGGGTCGAGGCGCTGCACGGTTTCAACGTCGCCGCCGATCATCATGCAGTAACCACGTTCCAGGCCCCAGACACCGCCGGAAGTGCCGACGTCAACATAGTGCAGGCCCTTTTCCGCCAGGGCCTTGCCGCGACGCACGTCGTCCTTGTAATTGGTATTGCCGCCGTCGATGATCACGTCACCGCTTTCCAGCAGCTCACTGAGTTCATTGATGGTGTCTTCGGTCGGCGCGCCCGCCGGTAGCATCACCCATACCGCGCGCGGCTTTTGCAGGCCGGCCACCAGGGCCTCCAGCCCGGCGACGCCGGTGGCGCCCTCCTCGCTCAAGCCCTTTACGAATGCTTCATTACGGTCATAAACAACGGTGGAATGCCCATTGAGCATCAGGCGCCGCGCAATATTACCGCCCATGCGGCCTAGTCCGATAATCCCCAGTTGCATGTGCTGATGCTCCTAACTGCAAAAAAATGTGTGACATAGTTTATAGCGCAATGAGGCTAATGAGGGTTAGTCCAGAGCGGATCCGTGTAGTTTCATGGCAAAAAAGTTGCCATCATTTCACCATCACCCCTGCAAAAGTCACACGACCACCAAAAATAAAAAAGTTCCCTTGATGTGAAAAAGAATTCAGACTTACCTCCGACTGTTGCCGCGAACCGATTCGGCAGCGCCGTTGACCGCTATTTGCGAGGTAAGCAATGAGCACAGCACAGATGACCCGACCGCCTCAGACCCTCTACGTCAGCATCCGCCGCGATGAATTGCGCCAGTTGAAGGACGAGCGCGATCAGTTGCAACAGGAAGTCCTGCGTCTGCGTTCACATCTGCAGGCCCAGCTTGAACTGCCGTCCGGCGCCAAGCCCGCGCTCTGCTGAGCCGCCCTGGCGAGCCCGTAAGGCAATACCTACAGAAAACTCACAAAGTTTTCACACACTTATCCCGATACTCCCGCCCGCGATGCCGCTCACTTTCTGGGCGGCCCGATGTCGCGCGCCTGTGCGCGACGATTATTTTCTGATGGGGCGCTGGATGGCGATGTTCAAACGCAGCACGACGACTGCGAAAGGCTTTGATTGGGCCGGCCTTGGCTGGTTATTCCTGTTTTTCTGGTATTTCTCTGGGATTACCCAACTTCTTATCCAACTGACCGGCACGTCCGGCTTCAGTGGTTTCCGCCAGGCGTTCTTCATGAGTGCGCTGTGGCTGGCGCCGATGTTGCTGTTCCCCCGGCAAACACGCCTGCTCGCTGCCTTGATCGGCGTGGTGCTGTGGGCCTGTTCCATGGCCAGCCTGGGTTATTTCTTCATTTACCAGCAGGAATTTTCCCAGAGCGTCATCTTCATCATGTTCGAGTCGAACATTTCTGAAGCGGGCGAATACGCCACCCAGTACTTTGCCTGGTGGATCGTGCTGGCGTTCATCGCTCACACCGCCTTCGCGGTTTTCCTGTGGACACGCCTGCGCCCGGTGTATTTGCCTCGCGGTCAGTCGATCGTGGCGGCGATCGCCATTGTATTGGCCGTGGTCGGCTACCCGTTGGTCAAGCAGATCGCCACCAGCGAAACCATGGAACTGGCCATCGACCGCTTCGAAACCCGGATCGAACCGGCCGTGCCGTGGCAGATGATCGTCGCCTACCGCCGTTACACCGAACAGCTGGACAATATGCAAGGCATGCTGACCAGTGCCAGCCAGATCCCGCCGCTGAAGAACCTCAAGGACAGCATGGCCGGCCAGCCGTCCACCCTGGTGCTGGTGATCGGCGAGTCAACCAACCGCCAGCGCATGAGTCTGTATGGTTACCCGCGTAACACCACGCCGGAACTGGACAAGCTGCGCGACCAACTGGCGGTGTTCGACAACGTCATTACACCGCGCCCGTACACCATTGAAGCGCTGCAGCAGGTACTGACCTTCGCCGACGAAGAAAACCCGGACCTGTACCTCAAGACGCCGTCGATCGTCAGCGTGATGAAACAGGCCGGCTACAAGACCTTCTGGATCACCAACCAGCAAACCATGACCAAGCGCAACACCATGCTCACGACCTTTTCCGAACAGGCCGACGAGCAGGTGTACCTCAACAACAACCGGAACCAGAACGCCCGTCAATACGACGGCGATGTACTGGCCCCGTTTTCCAAGGCCCTGGCCGATACCGCCGAGCGCAAGTTCATCGTGGTGCACCTGTTGGGCACGCACATGAGCTACCAGTACCGTTATCCGCAGACGTTCGACAAGTTCACCGACCGCCAGGGCGTGCCGCCCGGTGTCAGCGATGCACAGCTGCCGACGTACAACAGCTATGACAACGCGGTGCTGTACAACGACTTCGTGGTGTCGAGCCTGATCAAGGACTACGCCAAGACCGACCCCAACGGCTTCCTGCTGTACCTGTCGGACCACGGCGAAGACGTGTTCGACTCGGCCGGCCATGACACCTTGGGCCGTAACGAAGGCAAGCCGACCGCGCCGATGTACACCATTCCCTTCATGGCCTACGCCTCGCCCAAGTGGCGCGAAAGCCACGATTGGAGCTTCGCCGGCGACCTGCAACGGCCTTACAGCAGTTCGCAGTTGATCCACACCTGGGCGGACCTGGCAGGTTTGAGTTTCGATGAACTGGACCACAGCAAAAGCCTGGTCAGCGACAGCTTCAAACCACGCCCCTTGCTGATCGGCAACCCTTACGAGACCAAGCAAAAGGCGTTGATTGATTTCAGTCTGATCAAGCCGAAAAAGGCCGACAGCACCGACGTGGTGGTCAAGTAACCAGCGGCTCGTAACAAGAAGATAACAATCATTCTCGTTTAAACCTAAAGATCCGCGCCTCCTTTCGTCTTTGAGCCATGCCCACCCCATCCGGGGCGGCTCAAAGACGACAAGGAGTTTGCCGCGATGCTCGCGCCGTTTACCCGTTCCATCACCTTTACCCTTGGCCTGTTCAGCCTTGCGCTGAGCCCTGAACTGCTGGCCGAAACCGATCCCGAACACGCCCCCGCCAACGCTCTCGAACTGGGCGCCACCACTGTCACTGCCGAAGGCCTGGGTGCGACCACCGAACACACCGGCGCCTACACCACCGGCTCCATGAACACCGCCACGCGCCTGAACCTGTCGATCAAGGAAACCCCGCAATCGATCTCGGTGATCACGCGCCAGCAGATGGACGATTTCAATCTCAACACCCTGACCGATGTGTTGCGCCAGACCACCGGTGTCAACGCCCAGCACTACGATTCAGACCGCGTGTCCTACACCGCCCGTGGCTACGGCATCAACAACTTCCAGATTGACGGAATGCTCAACACCTTCGGCTACATGAAGAGCGACGCCGACACCATCATCTACGACCGTATCGAAGTGGTGCGTGGCGCCACCGGCCTGACAACCGGCGCGGGCGACCCCTCGGCCACCGTCAACATGGTACGCAAGCGCCCTACCGCCCAATGGCAGGCGAAAACCGGGATCAGCGGCGCTACCCATGACAACTACTACAGCTACCTCGACGTCGGCGGCCCGCTGGCCTTCGACGGCAAACTGCGCGGGCGCAGCGTCCTGGCCTACCGTGACAGCAAATCCTTTCGCGACAACTATGCCCTGCAGCGGGCGGTCGGCTACGGCATTCTCGAGGGTGACCTTTCCGACGACACCGTGCTGGCCGTAGGCTTTGATTACCAGGACAAGCAGGTACAAGGCACCTCCTGGGGCACCGTGCCGTACTGGAACAGCCAGGGCGGCAAGGCTGGGCTGTCGCGCTCCACCAACATGGCCGCGCACTGGAGTTCCTGGCCACTGACCGACAAAACCACCTTCGCCACCCTTGATCATCGGCTGGGCGGCGACTGGCATCTGAAGGCGGCCTACACCCATCGCCAGAGCGATATCGATGGCAAGGTGTATTACGGCGGCGCGGGGTTCCCCAATGCCGACCGCAGCGGCATGACGGCCTGGGCCAGCCATATGCGCGGCACCTCGAGAATGGAAGCCATCGACCTCAACCTGGCCGGCAGCTACGCGCTGCTGGGCCGTGAACACGCGCTGATGATGGGTTATGGCGAGGCCGCGCAGCGGGACAGTTCGCCCTTCATGCGCACCGACCTGCCCTCCAGCTACTACTCCATCGAGGACTGGAAACACATGGGCGGCATCGGCAAGTTCAGCGATTACGTCACCGACCTCAAGGGTGAGCACAGCAAGAAACAACAAAAGGCCGGCTACCTCGCGACTCGACTGAGCCTGACCGAACGTTTGCACGCCGTACTCGGCAGTCGCTACGGCAGTTGGGAGCTGCAAAGCGCTACCCCCAAATACGACGCCAACGATCAACTGACCGCGTCCGGCAAAACCGGGCAAACCCATAACGACATGTGGACGCCCTACGCCGGGCTGCTTTACGACATCACGCCGCAATACACCGTCTACGCGAGCTACACCGACATCTTCAAGCCGCAGGATGCGCGTGATGCCAACAAGAAATACCTGGAACCGGTGGTGGGCAGTAATTATGAGGTGGGGCTCAAGGGCAGCGTACTCGACGAGCGTCTGAACCTGGCCGCCGCGTATTTCTGGAGCACCCAGGACAACGTCGCCGAGCGGGACGACTCGGTGCCGCCCAACCCGGTCACCGGCGAGGAGTACTACAAGTCCGGCGGCAAGGGCAATAAGGTGAAGGGTTTCGAGCTGGAAGCAGCCGGGGAAATCACCCCGGACTGGAACCTGACTGCGGGCTACACCTACACCCATTCGGTGAATGGTGCAGGCACACGCAACAACACCGGCCAGCCGTTGAACCTGTTGAAGTTATCCAGCGCTTACCGCCTGCCGGGGGCCTGGCGCAACCTTACCGTGGGCGGCGCGGTGACTTGGCAAAGCGAGATGTATGACTTCGGCAACCGGCCCACGGGGGCGCGCAACAGCGAAGGCAGACCGATAACCACGCGGGAGAAAATCACGCAACAGGGCTACACCGTGGTCAACCTGATGTCGCGCTACCAGTTCGATGAACATGTTACGGCGTCGGTTAACGTCAACAATTTATTTGATAAGAAATATTACGAACGCGTTGGCTTTTATAACGGCGTGTATTGGGGCGATCCACGTTCAGTCACGCTGGCACTTGACTGGCGGCTATAACACCCCCTCGCGAAGTTAACAAAATTGTTAACTTCGCAGGTGAACTTCCTTAATTCCCACTTAATAGGATAACGCCATAGTCGCCCCACGATCAGATCAGGGAGTGACCGATCACCTATCAATTTAAATGGGAATACCGCCATGAAACTTTCGACCTTGATGCTCGCCAGCCTGATGACCCTGACCTCTGCCGCCGCCTTTGCAGAAGGCGGCTCAGAGCGTTCGAAAGAGTTCTACAATAACTTCAGCTTCATTCAGGAAAAAACCCACGGCAAGGCTGAACAACAAGTTGCGTCCGCCGATGGTAAACCGGTTAAAGCCACCACTGCCGAAACAGCACAACCCAATAGTTAATTAATGTTGAGTTAATCCGCAACACCCTCTGCCATTCCGCTCCCTTGGCAAAGGTTTATCAGGCGCCATTCAATGGCGCTTTTTTTTATCCTGCTTTTATTACAGCGCCTTGCTCCAGAACAACATGCGGCCATGGGCGGGATCAAATACCGAATCGTCGAAACCGAACTTGCGATACGCCGACTGTGCCAACTCATTGCCTTCAAGCACTTCCAGGGTGATTTTGCAGCATCCGCGCTGCCGGGCGATTTCCTCGACTTTCTGCAGCACCTTCTGGCTCAAGCCCAAGCTACGAAACTGTTTCGCCACCACCACATCATGAACGTTGACCAAGGGCCGACAAGCGAATGTCGAGAAGCCCTCGAAGCAATTGACCAGCCCGGCTGGCTCACCCCCGACGAACGCCAGCACACTGAACGCATAAGGGCGCTTGGCCAGTTCCCCAGGCAGTTGCTGCAACAGGTCGGCTTGCAAGGTGTGCCCGCCGCCCATTGGATCTTCAGCATAGTGGTTGAGCAACGAGCCGATGGCGTCGGCGTGCACGGCGTTGGTGTAGCTGGCTAGCAGCACCAGGATGTCAGGGGTGTCCATTTCCGTCCTCGATAACGACAACCAGGGAATCGAATCCCTTTGAGAGGGGTGATTGTAGGCATGGAGTCGGCAGCAGATGAAGGAGATTAACGACAAATGCCTGACAGAAAACGCCCAGGCTGCAGGCATCCAAAGCCCTGGCCGAGGTCAGGCGCCGAAGCGCTGCAGCTGCATTTCTCGCAAGCGGCTTAAGGTGCGCCGAAAAGGAAACGCCAGGTAGCCTTCGGTATACAGACGCTCCAGCGGCACCTGAGCCTCGATGAACAACGGCACCTTGCGGTCGTAACATTCATCCACCAGCGCGATAAAGCGTCGCACGCTGTCATCGTGCACCGACAGCTGCGGCAAGTGACGGTCCCCTGCGACAACGCGCTCGGCCCCGTCTTCGGTACCACGGGCGATCCGCCCCGGGCGCTGCGGTGCGCTGAGGTTGGGCACCTGCGCCAGCAGGATGGCCTTGAAGCGATCACACAGCAGCATGAAATCCATCGCGGCCAGCGGCTGTTCGCAAAGCTCGGCGTAGCGACACCACAGCACCGTGTCACTGGCCTGCACCGCCGTCATCGTGCGATGGCCCACGTTCACCACCCTCCCCTCACTGACCGTTTGCCCCGCACTCAGTTGCTTGAACACCGTGGCCAGTGCCTCCGGCTGATTCACCCAGTAGCGCTGCAGGCCCACACCGGCGTGCAAGCGATGATCCTCGCCACCGTCCACCGCCACCACCTGCATATGCTGCTTGATCGCCGCGATCCCCGGCAGGAACCGTTCACGGTTGAAACCCTCGGCGTACAGCTGCTCAGGCGGTTGATTGGAGGTGCAGACCATCACTACGCCCTCCTCGAACATCACCTGGAACAGGCGGCCGAGAATGATCGCGTCACCGATGTCATTGACGAACAACTCATCGAAACACAGCACGCGCACGTCCCGGCTCAGTTCCCGCGCCAACGCCTGCAGCGGGTCCTTGATACCGCTGAGCTGGAACGAGCGCTGGTGTACCCAGCCCATGAAGTGATGAAAATGCTGACGCCGCGCCGGCACGCGCAGGCTTTGAAAGAACTGGTCCATCAACCAGGTCTTGCCGCGCCCCACCGGCCCCCACAGGTAAACGCCGGCAATCGGCGAATGGCCCTGGTGCAACGCCTGGTGACAGGTTTGCAAGGCCTGCACCGCCGCGTGCTGGGCGTCGTCGGGCACGAAACCCTGCTGGGCGATGGCATCTTGATAAGCGGCGAGCGGCGAGTCGAAAGTCATGGCGCCAGTATGACCTACTACGCGAAGGCCAGCCGCGCAGTTTTCGCCGTCAACCCAGCTCCGCAGGCGCTTGGCATCTGAGGAGGGTCGACGGCCTCGGCCAGCGCTGCGACTTGCGCGCACGTTTGCAAGGCGCAGGTCAGCCAACTGCCCGGCCCGACGTTCAGCCGGTCGTCACGCTCCGGGCCCACCGGGCTGTACAGCAGCGGGCAAGACGGCGCCACCCACAAACGATCGCCCAGTTTTTCGTGGGCGCGCTGCAAGGTCGCCAGGACCTTTTCCAAGTCGCAGCGCCCTAGGTTGAGACCGTCGACCACGCCCAGGGACAGCACCTTGTACGCCGGCAGGCGGTCGAGGATGGTCG
Source organism: Pseudomonas sp. R11-23-07 (assembly GCF_003852295.1). Lineage (NCBI taxonomy): Bacteria > Pseudomonadati > Pseudomonadota > Gammaproteobacteria > Pseudomonadales > Pseudomonadaceae > Pseudomonas > Pseudomonas sp. R11-23-07. The sequence goes on along the minus strand of NZ_CP027761.1, from coordinate 2,222,192 downwards.
GGTATTGCTCCGGCGCCCGCACCAGATCGATGTGCAGGCCATCGACCGGCAGGTTGGCGGCCAGGCCGAGGTTTTCCTCCAGCCCGCCAAAGTAGGTGGCGACCAGCTTTTTCAGCGGGTCGCGCTGGATCAGGTTATAGGCGCGCTCAAAAGCATTCTTCCAGGCCTGCGGCAGGTCGAGCACCAGGATCGGCTCGTCGATCTGCACCCACTCCACGCCCAGCTCGGCCAGGCGCTGGAAGATCTGACCATACAGCGGCAGCAGGCGGTCGAGCAGCTCGAGCTTGTCGAAGTCAGCGCCCTTGGCCTTGCCCAGCCACAGGTAGGTCAGCGGGCCGATGACGACCGGCTTGACGCTGTGCCCGAGATCGCGCGCTTCCTGGACTTCTTCGAACAACTGTTCCCACCCGAGGTGGAATTGCTGGTCGACGCTGAACTCCGGCACCAGGTAGTGATAGTTAGTATCGAACCACTTGGTCATTTCCTGAGCGTGAGCACCGCCGCAGCAGTTATCGCTGACGCCACGCGCCATGCCGAACAACGTCTGCAACGTGGCTTGACCATCGGCTGGGCGAAAACGCTCGGGGACTACGCCAAACATCAGCGAGTGGGTCAGCACCTGGTCGTACCAGGCGAAATCACCTGCGGGCAGCAGCTCAATGCCCGCTTGTTTTTGCAGCGCCCAGTGGGCCTTGCGCAAGTCACGGCCCACGGCACGCAGGCCGGCTTCGTCGAGTTCGCCCTTCCAGAACGCTTCCTGCGCTTTCTTCAGTTCACGGTCGCGTCCAATGCGCGGGAATCCGAGGGAATGAGCGACTGCCATGACTTACAACTCCACTGTAGGTATTCAATGGCAGCCATTGTCGGCAGATGCCGATAGTGAGACAAACTCATTTTATTTTAGATGATCACAAGTTCCACTCATGTTTAAACCGGGAGTGATCAGTCAATCGGATCAGTCAATCAACCCATGAGCGTCATAGAACGGATACGGGCCGGGGTAATCCCCGAACACGCCGTTGTGGCTGAGCAACCCCTGTTGCGCGTCCCAGCGATGCAACAGATATCCCGCCGGCTCCAGGTTGAAATGCGCGGGCGCGGCGTCTTGCAAATCCAGCACGATCTGATGGGAGGTGCCGGGGCACACGCAGCTCAAGCTGCCACCAAAGCGTCGCTGCATCGGCCGGTGCAGGTGCCCGCACAGCAGGCGTTCAACTTGCGGGTGGCGCGCCACGACTGTTTCCAGGGCGGCGGCATTGATAAATGGTTCGCGGTCCATATGGCCGATGCCGCTCATAAACGGCGGGTGGTGCAGAATCAGCAAGGTCGGCGCATCCCGGCGTCGCGCCAGTTGCTCGTCCAGCCATTGCAACTGGCTGTCCAGCAATTGCCCGCCATGGCCACCGGGGATGGTCGAGTCCAGGCCGATCAAACGCAGCGGATGCTCGTCCACCACCCAGTCCAGCGGGCCCTCTGCCGACGTCGGCAAATAGGCGTGATCACGGAATGCTTCGAGCAACGGACCGCGTGTGTCGTGGTTGCCTGGCACCAAGTAGCACGGCATGTGCAGGCGTGCGAGTTCGGGGTGCAGCACGGCGTACTCATTGGGGCGACCGAAGTCCACCAGGTCGCCGCTGACCACCACGATATCGGGCCGTGGATGGCTGGCGTTGAGGTGGTCGACGGCACGACGCAGCGCGCCCAGGGTATCGACGACGCCATAGGTGAGGCGCTCGCCGGCTTTAAGGTGCAGGTCGCTGATCTGTGCAACAAGAAACGTACGATTCACAAACAGACTCTCACGCATTCAGGGTGAACAACATGTGCGGCGCGATCGCCAGGGCAATCGGCGCGCCGACGGCGTACAGCTGGTTGTCGCTGCTGTCCACCAGCAGCGGTTGCCGACCCCCCACCTCCACCAGCAGGCGGCTTTGCGCGCCCTGGAAAAACTGTGCGAGCAGATGGCCGTGCAGGTGCCCTTCGCCTTCCATGACCCGCAGGTGTTCGGGGCGGCAGTACACCGTGGTGGGTTGACTGGCCGCGTGCCACGGCAGCACACCGCCGCTCACCTTCAAGCCATGGACCGACTGGTCCAGCACGTGAAAGGCATTCAGGTTGCCGACAAAACCGGCGACAAATGCATTCGCCGGTTTCTGGTAAATGTCCCGTGGGCTGGCCAGTTGCGCGACGCGGCCGTGCTCCATCACCAGGATGCGATCACCCAGGGCCATGGCTTCGCCCTGGTCGTGGGTGACGAACACCGAGGTGATGCCCAGGCCACGCAGCAATTCATTGAGCTCACTGCGCAGGCGCTCACGCAGTTGCGCATCGAGGGCTGCCAGCGGTTCATCCAGCAACAGGACCTTCGGGCGCGGCGCCAGGGCACGGGCCAGGGCCACGCGTTGACGCTGGCCACCGGACAATTCGTGGATGCTGCGCTTGCCATGCTGTTGCAGGCCCACCAGCTCCAGCAATTCGTCGCAGCGCTTGTTGCGCGCAAGCACCGACATCCCGCGAATCTTCAAGCCGTAGACGATATTGCCGGCCACATCCAGGTTGGGAAACAGCGCGTAATTCTGGAACACCATGCCCACGTCGCGACGCTCGATGGGCAGGCGCGTGACGTCGTCGTTGCCGAAAAACACCTGGCCCACATCCGGGCGCTCCAGCCCGGCGATCAGGCGCAAGGTGGTGGTTTTGCCACAGCCCGATGGGCCAAGAATCGCCAGGGTTTCGCCGCCTTCGACGGTCAGGTCCAGGTCATGCACGGCCACGGTGCCGTCGGCGAATGCCTTGCGACAGCCTTGCAGGCGGATAGTGATAGCGGTCATCGACGCTCTCCACGGGATAAACGGGCACTGATGGCCTGCAATGCAATCAGCAGCGGTACGATCATCAGCAAAAAGATAAGGGTATAGGCGCTGGCGATTTCCAGGCGCGCCGAGGCGTAGCTGTCGGCCAGGCCGACCGGCAAGGTCTTGGTCATCGGTGTGTGCAGCATCCAGGTCAGGTTGAACTCACCCAGGGACAAGGTGACCACCATCAGCACACCCGCCAGAATCCCTGCCCGGCTGTTGGGCACCACCACGCTGAAAAAGCGTTTGATGGGCCCGGCGCCAAGGCTGGCCGCCGCCTCTTCCAGCACCGGCAGATGCTGGCGCTGCATCACCGCCATCACCGGGCGCACCAGGAACGGCAAGGTGAACAGCACATGACCCACCAGGATGAACAACCAACTGCTGCGAAACGTGCCGAACTGGCCGTAGGTGAGCAGCAAGGCCAGCGCACTGGCCAGGCCCGGCATCGCCACCGGCAGCACCATCAGTTCCTCGAAGGCGCGGCTGAAGCGGTTGTTCATGCGCACCAGGGCGTAGGCCGCCGGCACGCCGATCACGCAGACGCACACCGCGCAGGCCAGGGCCAGTTGCAACGATAGCCATACGGTCGGCGAATAGGCCTGCCATACCTGCACCAGCCAATCGAAGGTCAGTCCACTGGACACGCCGACGAAGAAATTGCGCGTCAACCCGGCCAGCAACGACATCAGCACCGGCACCAACATGAACGCGCACACCAGCAAGGTGAACAGCAGTTGAATCACAAACAGCGATGAGCGCTTCACAAGACCGTCCCCGCGTTTTTCACCAGGCGTCGCGTGAGCAACAACACCGCCCAGGTCACCGCGCCAAGCACCACCGACAACGCGGCGGCGACGGCAAAGTTGGCGTAATTGGTGAACACGTTGTAGATCGCCACCGGGGTGACGTTCAGCCGCGTGCCCAAGGTAAAGGCCGTGCCGAAGGCGCCCATGGACGTGGCAAAACAGATTGCCCCGCAGGACGCCAGCGCCGGCGCCAGGCCCGGCACGATCACGTCGCAGACCACGCGCCAATGCCCGGCGCCCAGTGAATGCGCGGCTTCTTCCAGGCTACGGTCGAGGCTTTCGCAGGCCGCCATCACCGTGAGGATTACCCGTGGAATCGAGAAATACAGGTAGCCGACAAACAACCCGGCCAGCGAATAGGCAAAGATCCAGCGCTCACCGGCCAATTGCAGGCCGAGCGACGCCAGCAGCCCCTGGCGCCCGGCCAACAGGATGACCAGGAAGCCCACCACCACCCCGGGAAACGCCAGGGGAAACGTGAGCAAGGCCACCAACGCCGAGCGCCCGAAAAACCGCTGGCGCGCGAGAAACACGCCGCTGATGCCGCCAATCAATAACGCCGTGAACGTCACGACGATGGCCAGCACACAGGTCTGCGCCAGGCTGCCCAGGTACTGCGCGCTGCTGAGCACCTGCCAATAGCCGCTGCCGTGGCTGTCGCGGCTTTCGCCGCCGAGCACGATCAAGTGCGCCAGCGGCAGCATCCAGAATGCGAACAGCACCGCAAAGGCCGGAGCCAGCGCCCAGGCCGCACGTTTTGCCGATGTGGCCACTTACTTGACCTCGTTCAGATAACGGGCCGCGAAGGCTTCCTGCACGGCGGCCATTTTCTGGTAGTCCACCACGCCGGCGCGCGCATAGTCGCTGTCGGGCAGGAACTGCGCGGCGACCTCAGCCGGCATCTGCACCGGGCGTACCGGACGCAAGTAAGCCTTGGCCCAGAGTGCCTGGCCTTGATCCGACAGCACGAAGTCCAGCACCTTCTCACCATTGGCGCGGTGCGGCGCGTTGGCCACCAGGCTCATCACGTAGGGCACACTGATGCTGCCCTCTTTGGGGATCACGAAGGCAACGTTGGCGTTGTCCTTATAGCGGGCGCGGTAGGCGTTGAAGTCGTAGTCCACCAGGATCGGCAATTCGCCGGACAGCACCCGCGCATAGGCGGTCTGCTTGGGCACGATGGGCGCGTTTTTCGCCAGTTTCTGGAAGTAGTCGATAGCCGGGGCGAAGTTGTCCAGGTCGCCGCCCATTGCGCGGTTGATCGCCACGGCAGAGACGTAACCGACGAAGGCGCTGGACGGGTCCAGGTAGCCGACCATGCCTTTGTATTGCGGCTTGAGCAGGTCGGCCCAGCTTTGCGGCACCGGCAGGCCACCCAATGCATCGACGTTGACCATGATGCCCAAGGTGCCGGAGTGAATTGCGAACCACTGGCCCGCCGGGTCTTTCAGGCCGGCGGGGATCTGCTCCCAGCCCTTGGGTGTGTAGCCGTCGACCACGCCGGCTTTTTGCGCCTGCAGGCCAAAGGTCACCCCGTAGTACACCACGTCGGCGACGGGTGCAGCCTTTTCGGCCACCAGTTGCGCCAGCGATTGGCCGGAGTTCTTGTTATCCAGCGGCACTTGCACGCCGGTGCTGGCGGCAATGGCCTTGAGTTGGGTGCCCCAGTCGGCCCAGTCCGGCGGGCAGTTGTAGCAAATCGCGGTGTCGGCGGCCTGGGCCAGGCTGGCCATACCACACAGCAGCACGGCGGCCAGGGTTTTACGCAATGCGCGCATCAAGGGATTCCTCGTGGGGTTGAGTGCTTTCGCCCGGCCGGATATGGCAAGGCAGGCAATGGGAAATCGGGGCGTTGCCGGCGATCTGCGCCAGCAATTGGTCAATCACTGTGCTGGCGAGCAGCGCGATGGGCTGCACCACGCTGCACAGGGTTGGGTGCATCTGGGTGCCGAGGTCAATGCCGTCAAAGCCCATCACCGAGAGTTGCTCGGATACGTGCCAGGCGTTGCGACGCAGTTCGGCGATCAGGCTGATGGCGAGGAAGTCGTTGGAACACACCAGTGCCGTGGGCGCCGCGGGGCCTTCAAGGTACGGCTGGATGGCGACGAATTCAGCCTGGGTGTGCGCGGGCATTTCGATCACCGGGCGGCTCTTGAGACCGTAGGCTTGCATCGCGTCGCAGTAACCGGCGTAACGCAGGCGCGCACGGTCGGACTGCAACGCGGGGCCCGCAACCATGCTGATGCGCCGGTGCCCTGCTTCCAGCAGATATCGGGTGGCCATGGCCATGCCGGCGCGGTTGTCGACCGACACGGCGCTGTAGCTGGGGTTGCTCGGTTGGTGGTAGGCCAGCACGAATGGGGTCTGTTCGCTGGCGAGGCTGTTGAGCACGCTGTTGCTCTCGGCATCGGTGACCGTCAGTACCAGGCCGTCGACACGTTGGCGCAGCAGTTCTTCCACCACCATGCTTTCGCGTTCAGCGCTGTAGTCGGTAGTCGCCAGCACCAGGCTGTAGCCGCGCAACCGCGCGGCACGTTCCATGGCCTGGAACTGTTCGGCGAACACCGGATTGAGCAAGTTGGGCACCACCACGCCAATCAACCGGGTGGTTTGCAGGCGCAGTTGGCGACCGAGCAAGTTGGGCCGAAAGCCCAACTCACGGGCAGCGGCAAACACCTGCTCGCGGGTGGCCGGGCGCACCTGGTCGGGGGAGGCAAAGGTGCGGGCGGCAGTGGCGCGGGATACGCCAGCCAGCTGCGCAACGTCTTTCAGGTCAGTCATCGTCACTCGCTTGAGATCGATCTCATTGGCGAGGACAGTAACGGGGGAATGTGGCAGGAAGGTGGTGGGGAGATGACGGTTTGATGTCAGTGAAGCCTGGCTACACAGCGTTGATCGTTCCCACGCTCTGCGTGGGAACGCCGCCTGGACGCTCTGCGTCCCGCTTGTGAGGTGACGCGGAGCGTCATGGGATGCATTCCCACGCAGAGCGTGGGAACGATCAGTAGTCATACTCAGTGGTTAAGATCGTAAAACCGGCGCAGCAAAATCCGCCGGCTAACCTTTCGATTCGATCCAAGTGCGGGCACAATGCGTGTCCTTTTTTGGCAGGCACCGCCGCAGGCTCTCAAAAATGATCAAAACGCCGTACTACCTCATCGATAAACAGAAGCTTCTGGTCAACATGCAGAAGATTGCCTACGTGCGCGAGCAGTCCGGCGCCAAGGCTCTGCTGGCGCTCAAGTGCTTTGCCACCTGGTCGGTGTTCGACCTGATGCAGCAATACATGGACGGCACCACCTCGTCGTCGCTGTATGAGTTGAAGCTCGGTCGCCAGAAGTTCGAAGGTGAAGCGCACGCCTACAGCGTGGCCTGGGCCGACGATGAAATCGAAGAGATGCTGGAGAACTGCGACAAGATCATCTTCAACTCCATCAGCCAACTGCAGCGTTTTGCCGAACGTTCCGAAGGCAAGACCCGTGGCCTGCGCGTCAACCCACAGGTGAGCAGCTCCGATTACCTGCTGGCCGACCCGGCGCGTCCGTTCAGCCGCCTGGGCGAGTGGGACCCGGTGAAGATCGACGGCGTGATCGATCAAATCTCCGGTTTCATGTTCCACAACAACTGCGAGAACGGCGATTTCAGCCTGTTCGACAGCATGCTCGGCACCATCGAAGAACGCTTCGGCGCGCTGCTGCACAAGGTCCAATGGGTCAGCCTCGGCGGCGGCATCCATTTCACCGGTGAAGGCTATGCGCTGGATGCGTTTTGCGCACGGTTGAAGGCATTCTCCGAAAAGTATGGCGTGCAGGTATACCTGGAGCCCGGCGAAGCGGCGATCACCAACAGCGCGTCCCTGGAAGTCACCGTGCTCGACACGCTCTACAACGGTAAAAACCTCGCCGTGGTCGACAGCTCCATCGAAGCCCACCTGCTGGACCTGCTGATCTACCGCCTCAACGCCAAGCTGGCGCCGAGCGAGGGTGAGCATACCTATATGGTGTGCGGCAAATCCTGCCTGGCCGGCGACATCTTCGGCGAGTATCAATTTGATCGTCCGCTGGCCATCGGCGATCGGCTGTCGTTCATCGACACCGCTGGCTACACCATGGTCAAGAAAAACTGGTTCAACGGCCTGAAAATGCCGTCCATCGTAGTGAAACAACTCGACGGTACAGTCGAAGTGGTTCGTGAATTTGGTTACGACGACTACCTGTCCAGCCTTTCGTAAGCTGGCGGATATAGGAGAAATAAAGCAATTGAAAAAGAACGTTCTTATCATTGGTGCAGGAGGTGTCGCCAAGGTGGTGGCCCACAAGTGCGCGCAGCACAACGACGAACTCGGTCGTATTGCTATCGCGTCGCGCAACATCTCCAAATGCCAGGCCATCATCGACAGCGTCAAGGCCAAGGGTAGCCTCAAGGTACCCGCCGACATCCAGGCCTTCGCGCTGAACGCCCTAGACGTGGAAGCGACCAAGGCCCTGATCCGCGAGACCGGCTCGCAGATCGTCATCAACGTGGGTTCCGCGTTTCTCAACATGTCGGTGCTGCGTGCCTGCATCGATACGGGCGTGGCTTACCTCGACACCGCCATCCACGAAGAGCCGGGCAAGGTCTGCGAGACCCCGCCGTGGTACGGCAACTACGAATGGAACCACCTGGAAGAATGCAAACAGAAGAACATCACGGCCATCCTTGGCGTGGGCTTCGACCCGGGTGTCGTCAACGCGTACGCCGCGCTGGCGCAGCAACAGCATTTCGACCGCATTGATTCGATCGACATTCTCGACGTCAATGCCGGCTCCCACGGCAAATACTTCGCCACCAATTTCGACCCGGAAATCAACTTCCGCGAGTTCACCGGACAGGTGTGGAGCTGGCAGAACAGCCAGTGGACCAGCAACACCATGTTCGAAGTCAAACGCACCGACGACCTGCCGGTAGTCGGTTCGCAGAACCTCTACCTCACCGGCCACGATGAAGTGCACTCGCTGTCGAAAAACCTCGACGTGCCCAATGTGCGTTTCTGGATGAGTTTCGGTGAACACTACATCAACGTATTCACCGTACTGAAAAACCTCGGCCTGCTTTCCGAGAAGCCCGTCAAAACCGCTGAAGGCCTGGAAGTGGTGCCGTTGAAAGTGGTCAAGGCGGTACTGCCTGACCCGTCATCGCTCGCACCGGGCTATACCGGCAAAACCTGCATTGGCGACCTGGTCAAAGGCACCCGGAACGGCCAGCCGCGCGAGATGTTCATCTACAACGTGGCTGATCACGAAGAAGCCTTTGCCGAGACCGACAGCCAAGGCATCTCGTACACCGCAGGCGTCCCACCGGTAGCCGCTGCGCTGCTGGTGGCGCGCGGCGAGTGGGATGTCAAACACATGGCCAACGTCGAGGAACTGCCGGCTGAGCCGTTCCTCAAAGCGCTGGACGTGATGGGCTTGCCGACTCGGATCAAAGACGAGCACGGTGATCGCGCCTGGGATGCGATTGCCTGACCGGCGATAGCTGACCGAACAAAAGAATGCGCCCGATTGGGCGCATTTTTTTTGTGGGAGGGGGCTTGCCCCCGATGGCGATGCATCAGCTACAACTGAGCCGGCTGACACACTGCATCTGGGCCAAGCCCTAATGCCAGTCAGTTAAGGACGAACACTGTACCTGTGGCGAGGGAGCTTGCTCCCGCTGGGCCGCGAAGCGGCCCCAAAAATGGAACTGCTGCGCAGTCCAGCGGGAGCAAGCTCCCTCGCCACAGGTTACTTTTTACCCTTTCTACTTCTTAACTGACTGGCATTAGGGCAAGCCCCCTCCCACATCAGGTTTTGTGGTGCAGGGGTAAACCTTACTTCGACACCGGCATCGCAAACTCCGCGCCCTGCTCGATGCTCTCCGACCAACGCTGCATGATCGATTTCTGCTTGGTATAAAAACGCACGCCCTCGGTGCCATAGGCATGCATGTCGCCAAACAGGCTTTTTTTCCAGCCACCAAACCCATGCCAGGCCATCGGCACCGGGATCGGTACGTTGATGCCGACCATGCCCACTTCGATGCGCCGCGCAAATTCGCGGGCAATGTTGCCGTCGCGGGTGAAGCAGCTGACGCCGTTGCCGAACTCGTGGTCGTTGACCAGTTTCACTGCGGCGGCGAAATCATCCACGCGCACGCAGGCCAGCACCGGGCCGAAGATTTCTTCGCGGTAGATACTCATTTCCTTGGTGACGTGGTCGAACAGCGTCGCGCCAAGCCAGAAGCCGTTTTCCAAACCCGCTTCGGTGGGCACGTAGTCGCGGCCATCAAGCAGCAGTTGCGCGCCGGCTTGCACGCCTTGCTCGATATAGCCGCTGATCCGCTCCAGGGCAGCGCGGGACACGATCGGGCCCATTTCGGCCTTGAGGTCGCGGCCATCGGTAATGCGCAGTTGCTTGGCGCGTTCGGTCAAGGCAGCGATGACCTTGTCACCCACATCGCCCACCAGCACCGCCACCGAGATTGCCATGCAACGCTCGCCGGCACTGCCGTAGGCGGCGCCCATCAGGGCATCGACGGTGCGTTCGATATCCGCGTCGGGCATCACCACCATATGGTTTTTCGCGCCGCCCAGGCCTTGCACGCGTTTGCCGTTACGCGCACCGCTTTCGTAGATGTACTGGGCAATCGGCGTGGAACCGACAAAACTCACGGCCTTGACGTCCGGGTGTTCGATCAGCGCGTCCACCGCTTCCTTGTCGCCCTGCACCACGTTGAACACGCCCTTGGGCAGGCCCGCTTCGCGCAGCAGCTCGGCCATGAACAACGAGGCGCTCGGGTCGGTGGGGCTTGGCTTGAGAATGAAGGTATTACCCGCCGCAATCGCGATCGGGTACATCCACATCGGCACCATCACCGGGAAGTTGAACGGCGTGACGCCGGCCACCACGCCCAGCGGCTGGCGCATTGTCCAGTTGTCCATGCCACGGGAAACCTGGTCGGAATGTTCGCCCTTGAGCAGGTTGGGAATGCCGCAGGCGAACTCGAGGATGTCGATACCACGGTCGACTTCGCCCTGGGCATCGGTAAACACCTTGCCGTGTTCGGCGACGATGATGCGTGCCAGGTCATCCTTGCGTTCACGCAGCAGGTGCAGGTATTCGAACAGCACACGGGCTCGGCGGATCGGCGGGGTGTCGGCCCAACCGGCAAAGGCGGCCTGGGCGGCGGCGACGGCTTCAGCCACGGTCTGGCGGCTGGCCAGGGCCACGCGCGCGGTGACTGCGCCGGTGGCCGGGTTGTAGACGTCCTGATAGCGATCATCGCGGCTCACGCGCTGGTCGTTGATGTAGTGCTCAAGGGTAATCGGCATGGCAGGCGATCCAGGTGGTTGGCGTTGGTACACACCTTAGGCTTTCGCTTTGTTCCGAACCAGAGCAGAATCTTGAACTTATTGTGCATCCTGGCGAACAATACTCCCATGGAAAAAGCAGAGATCGAAGGGCTGTGGACCCACATCCATTGGCTTTCAGTGCTGGAAGAACACGGCACCTACACCGCCGCTGCCGCGCGCCTTGGGGTGAGCAAGTCAGCGGTGAGCCAGCGGATTTCCGACCTGGAAAAGGCCACCGGCGCCCGCCTGGTGACGCGCACCACGCGCAGCGTACGGCTGACCGATGCGGGGCTGTCGTTGACCCGCGAGGTGCGCAGCGCCTATGAACACATCGCTCGCAGCTTCTCTGCGGTGCGTGACCTGGCCGGCGAAGTGCGTGGCCTGGTGCGGCTGACCGCCCCGGTAGCGTTCGCCCGGCAACAGCTGGTGCCGCATCTGCCGCAATTCCTGCGCCAATACCCGCAGGTGCGCATTCAGCTGGACGTGTCCGACGCCTTGAGTTCGCTGGCCGCCGAAGGTTACGACCTGGCCGTGCGCCATGGTTTCCAGATCCCCGAGACCCATGTGGCCTGGAAGCTCTGCGACACCGCCTCGGTGCTGGTCGCCACCCGCGATTACCTGCAGCGCCATGGCGAACCCCGCGAGCCGGGTGATCTGTCGGCGCACAACTGTCTGTTTTACCCACGGGGGGCCGACCAGCCGGCCTGGACCTTCGAACGCGGCAGCAAACACCTCGAACGCCTGACCGTGCCCATCGCCGGCAGCTTCGCCACCAACAACAGCGAAGCCCTGCGCGACGCGGCGCTCAATCACCTGGGCATTGCCCTGCTGCCGGATTTCAGCGCCCATGCGGCGCTGGCCGAGGGCAAGCTGGTGCAGGTATTGAAGGGGTGGACGCTCAAGGGCGCATTCGCCGATGAAATCTACCTGATCCGCCCCTACTCGCCCCATGTGCCGAAGGCAGTGAGCGCGCTGGTAGGTTTTTTAAAGGCGCAGTTGGCGGGTGGGTTTCGATTCGAGGGCTGAGGCGGCGCACAAAAAAAGGCCCGGCGACGCACGCGGATGCGTCACCGGGCAAAGCGAAGCGACCGGCTTCAGAAACGTGGCTTGACGGTTTTCCACGTCGGTTGGTAGCGCTTCATCTGTTTCACATCGTCACGCTGGCGGATACCGCAACTGAGGTATTGGTCATGCAGCTTGCCTAACTGATCGTGGTCCAGTTCCAGGCCCAGCCCCGGCGCGCGAGTGATGCTCACGCAGCCGTCGACGATGGGCAGTTTGCCGCCCTTGATCACCTCTTCATCCGGCTCCTGCCACGGGTAATGCGTATCGCAGGCATAGTCGAGGTTGGGCACCGACGCCGCGACGTGGGCCATGGCCATCAGGCTGATGCCCAAGTGTGAGTTGGAGTGCATCGACACGCCCAGGCCAAAGGTGTGGCACATCTTCGCCAGCACTTGGGTGTCGCGCAGGCCGCCCCAGTAATGGTGGTCGGCCAGCACGATCTGCACGCTGTTCAACGCCACGCTGCGGCGGAACTCGTCAAAATCGGTGACCACCATGTTAGTCGCCAGGGGCAAGCCGGTTCGCTTGTGCAGCTCGGCCATGCCCTCCAGGCCGGGGGTCGGGTCTTCGTAATATTGCAGGTCATCGCCGAGCAGTTCGGCCATGCGAATCGAGGTGGCCAGAGACCAGTTAGCGTTCGGGTCGATGCGTAGCGGCACACCGGGAAAGGCCTTTTTCAGCGCCTTGATGCAGCGCACTTCATGCTCGGGTTCCAGTGCGCCGGCCTTGAGCTTGATGCTTTTGAAACCGTAGGTCTCGAGCATGCGCCGGGCCTGGGCGACGATCTGCGCTTCAGTCAGGGCTTCGCCCCAGCTGTCGGGCTTGTAGGGCGAATCAATGTGTTCGGCGTATTTGAAAAACAGGTAGGCGCTGAACGGGATCTGGTCACGGATCGCGCCGCCGAGCAGGTCCACCAGCGGTACATTCAGCGAATGCGCCTGCAGGTCGAGAAACGCCACTTCGAACGCCGAATAGGCATTGCTCACGGCTTTGCTGGCATGGGAGCCCGGCGCCAGTTCCGCACCGGCCACGCTCAGCGGTTTATGCGCGGCCACGGTGGCCTGCACGATAGCGCGCAGGCCATTGAGGTTGAACGGGTCCAGGCCGATCAGCTGTTGCTGTACCTGTTGCTGGATCGCCAGCGCCGGGGCATCGCCATAGCTTTCGCCGAGGCCGATGTAGCCGGTGTCGCTTTCAATCTCGATGATCGAGCGCAGCGCGAAAGGCTCGTGGATGCCGCTGGCGTTCAACAGCGGCGGGTCGCGAAAGGCAATCGGGGTGACGGTGACGCGGATAATTTTCAAGAGACGGCTCCCTGTGGATCTGAAGACAAAGGGTGAGGCGCGGTGGATGGGTTGGACGGTGTACCGCCACGCGGTGCGGTGCGGGCAAAGAACACCACCACCGCCGCCACCAGCGAAGTGGCGGCCAGGCCGTAGAGCCCGCCCTCGATGGACCCGGTGGTCTGCTCCAGCAAACCGAAGGTGGTAGGCGCGACGAACCCGCCCAGGTTGCCCACCGAATTGATCAACGCAATCACCGCCGCCGCGATCCGCGCATCCAGGTAACCCTGGGGAATCGGCCAGAACAGCGCCGACGCGGCCTTGAAGCCAATCGCGGCAAAACAGATGGCGACGAACGCAAACACCGGCCCGCCCAGGGTAGACATGAACATGCCGAACGCCGCGATCACCAGCATCAGCGACACCCAGGCTTGCTGGTGCTTCCACTTGCTGGCCAGCGCCGCGAAGCCGTACATGGCGACGATGGAAATCAACCACGGAATGGCATTGAACAAGCCCACCTGGAAGTCACCCAGGTTGCCCATTTTCTTGATCATGCTCGGCAGCCAGAAGGTGGCGCCGTAGATGGTCAGGGCGATGGAAAAGTAGATAAAGCAGAACAGCGCGATCTGTTTGTCGGCCAACAGCTTGAACATCGACGGCCGCACGCACTGGCTCGCCTCGCGCGCCTGCTGCTCCAGCGCAATGGCACTGACCAGCGCGTGTTTTTCTTCGTCACTGAGCCACTTGGCCTGATGGGGATGGGACTGCAACCAGAACCACACAAACCCGCAGAGCACGATGGAGGCGAAGCCTTCGATCAGGAACATCCATTGCCAGCCATGCAGGCTGAACCCGCTGACATTCAGCAGCGCGCCCGACACCGGCCCGGAGATCACTGAGGCAATGGCCGAACCGCTGAGGAAAACCGCCATGGCCTTGCCGCGCTCGCTGGCCGGCAGCCACTGGGTGAAGTAGTAGATGATGCCGGGAAAGAACCCGGCTTCGGCGGCGCCGAGCACAAAGCGCAACACGTAGAAACTGGTTTCCCCCTGCACAAAGGCCATGCCCATCGCGGCCGCGCCCCAGGTGAACATGATGCGCGTCAGCCAGGCCCGCGCGCCGTAGCGTTGCAGCAGCAAATTGGATGGCACTTCGAAAATCGCATAGCCAATAAAGAACAACCCGGCGCCCAAGCCGTAGGCCGCCGCGCCAATGCCCAGGTCGGTTTCCATATGGCTGCGCACGAAGCCGATATTGACCCGGTCGATGTAGTTGACGATGAACATCACCACGAACAGCGGCAGGACATGGCGCTTGACCTTGGCAGCAGCGCGGGCGAGCACGCTCGGGTCTGGCGGATTGTGAAGGGTATCCACGGGCAACTCCCAGTCATTGTTTTTTTAGGGATCGTTTTTTTAGGGATTGTTTTTTCTAGGGGCAGACCGATGATGGACGCCGAGGATTGTTCCCGTCTAATCTAACCTGGCATTCGATTGATACTGGAATTAGATCAATGTTCGAACTGACCCAACTGCGCTGCTTCACCACCGTGGCCACCGAACTGAATTTCCGCCGGGCGGCTGAACGGCTGAACATGACGCAGCCGCCCCTTAGCCGGCAGATCCAGTTGCTCGAGCATCACCTGGGCGTGGAGCTGTTTACCCGCACCACCCGCAGCGTCGCCCTGACCGCCGCCGGCCGGGCTTTTTTCATCGAGGCGCAGAACCTGCTCGAGCGTGCCCAGCAAGCGGCCGTCACCGCGCGACGCTTTGCCGAGGGCGATATCGGTACGGTCAATATCAGCTTCGTCGGCAGCGCGGTGTATGAGTTTTTACCCAAAGTGATTGCCGAGGCGCGCCTCAAGCAGCCCCACGTCAAGATCGACCTGTCCGAGATGAACACCTACCAGCAATACGAAGCTCTGCGCGCCCGACGCATCGACCTGGGCATCGTCCGCGCGCCGCTGCTGGAGCCCGGCTACGCCACTGAATGCCTGGTGCGCGAGCCGTTTGTGCTGGCGGTGCCGAGCAGCCATCGGCTGGCCCAGGCAGAGACCGTCAGCGTGCAAGACCTGGATGCGCAGCCGTTCCTGATGTACGCCCATTCCGCCTACCCGCCGTTCAACGAATTGCTCACCGGCCTGCTGCGCTCGGCCCGTGTCGCGCCGGAGTATGTGCAGTGGCTCGGCTCGTCCCTGACCATCCTCGCCCTGGTCAACGCCGGCATGGGCCTGGCCCTGGTGCCGCGTTGCGCCAGCAGCGTGGTGTTCAAGAATGTGGTGTTCCGCGATATCGACCTGGGCGAAGGCGCGCAGAGCGAGCTGCACCTGATCTGGCGCGAGCACAACGACAACCCGGCGTTCACCATGCTCCTGGAAGGTATCCGCAGCGCTGCGGGAGCGAGCTTGCTGGCGCCCCATTGACCCAATCCTGTTGAATACTTGCCTGATCCTCTGAACTTGTGGGCTATTGCATAGATGGCCCTTGCGCGCTGGTCTAGAGTTCGACGATGGGCGACCTGCGGTCGCACCTCTCTTATAAGAACTCTAAGAACTCAGCACCACCAACCGATGATCAGCAGGTGAGCCGCCATGGAATTACGTATTAACCAACAGGCCTATCAGGTCGATGCCGACGCCGACACGCCGTTGCTGTGGGTGATCCGCGACGACCTGGGCCTGACCGGCACCAAGTACGGCTGCGGCCTGGCCCAGTGCGGCGCGTGTTCGGTGCTGGTGGACGGCAACGTGGTGCGCTCGTGCGTCACGCCGGTGGCGGCGCTGGTCGGCCGCGAGATCACCACCATCGAGGCGATTGAAGCCGATGACGTGGGCAAGCGCGTGGTCGCGGCCTGGGTCGAGCGCCAGGTGGCGCAATGCGGTTACTGCCAGTCCGGGCAGGTGATGGCGGCCACGGCGCTGCTCAAGCACACCCCTGCACCGTCGAAAGAGCAGATCAACGCGGCCATGATCAACCTGTGCCGCTGCGGCACCTACAATGCCATCTACGCCGCCATGGATGACCTGGCCGCCGGCAAGGAGACCGCATGATGAAGACGTCCGAGATTCTGCCCGGCGTGACCCTGGACGCACCGATCAACCTGTCGCGTCGACGCTTTCTGGCGAGCACCGCCGTCGGTGCATTGGTCATCGGCTTCGGCCTGCCCCTCGGCGCTTCCAGGGTGCAGGCTGCCACGGGCAACGCCGCTGAACGCGGCACCCAGGTGCCGGCGTTCCTGGAGATTCGCCCGGACGGCAGCGTGCGCCTGCTCAGCCCCTTCATGGAAGGCGGCCAGGGCACGCACACCGCCATGGCGCAGATCATCGGCGAGGAGCTGGATGCCGACCCTGCAACCTTCGTGGTCGAAGCGGCACCGCCCGGTGAAGCCTACGTGGTGATGGAAAATGGCCTGCGCATCACCGGCGGCAGCATGTCGGTGCGCATGAGCTACCCGACCATGCGCCGCCTCGGCGCCCTCGCCCGCGCCATGTTGATGCAGGCTGGCGCCGAACAGCTCGGTGTGCCCGTGGCGCAACTGACCACGCAACCGGGCCGGGTGGTGCATGCCGCGTCGGGCCGCTCGCTGGGTTACGGCGAGTTGGCCGGCCGCGCCCTGGACATGCCCGTGCCCGACCCGGCCAGCATCACCCTGCGCGACCCGAGCCAGTTCCGCTGGATCGGCAAGCCGGTCAAACGCCTGGATGCCTATGACAAATCCACCGGCAAAGCGCAGTACAGCATCGACCTGAAAGTCGACGGCATGCTCCACGCCGCAGTGCAGCACGCACCGCGCCTGGGCATGACGGTGGGCAGCCTGCGCAACCAGGCCCAGGTCGAGGCCATGAAGGGCGTGCATTCGGTGCACACCTTGCCCGGCGCCGTGGCGGTGGTGGCCGAACGCTGGTGGCACGCCAAGCGGGCCGTGGAAGCGATCCAGGTGGAATGGCTCGAAGCTGCCGCCGACTCCACTGTGCGCGCAATGCCGGCGGACTTTTCCAGCGATAAATACCGCGACTTTCTCGCCGCCCAGCAAGGCCCGGCCCGCGACGACGAAAACCAGGGTGACGTGGCCGCCACGCTGGCCAACGCCAAGACCCGCGTCGACGCCACCTATCACAACCAATACCTCAACCACGCTCAGCTCGAGCCGCCCTCGGCGCTGGCGCGCTATAACCGCGACGGCACGCTGGAGGTGTGGCTGCCGAACCAGGCGCCGGATATGTTCCGCGCCGACATCGCCAAGCGCACCGGCCTGGCCGTTGAGCAAATCACCCTGCACTCGCCGCTGCTCGGCGGCTTTTTCGGGCGGCATTTTTTGTATGACTCGGCCAACCCCTACCCGCAGGCTATCGCCCTGGCCAAGGCTGTCGGCCGGCCGATCAAGCTGATCTGGAGTCGCGAGGAAGAGTTCGTGCGCGATGTGCTGCGCCCGGTGGCGGTGGTCAAGTTCCGCGCCGCGCTGGATGACAAGGGCCTGCCGCTGGCCATTGAAGCGGTGAGCGCCACCGAAGGCCCCACCGAAGCGATTGCCGGCAAGCAAGGCGATGCCCTCGACCCCACGGCCCTGGAAGGCCTGTCCGGCAAAAGTTATGCGATCCCCAACAAGCGCATCGCTCAGATTTACGTCAAGGGCCCGGCCATGCTCGGTTACTGGCGTTCGGTGGGCAATTCGTTGAACGACTTCTTCTATGAAGCGTTCCTCGATGAACTGGCCGACAAGGGCGGCCATGACCCGTACGAACTGCGCCTGCACCTGCTGCGCGACAATGCGCGGCTGACCACTCTGCTGCAAGCGGTGGGCGAGCTGTCCGGCGGCTGGAAGCGCGGGCCGTTCACCGCCGAAGACGGCAGCCGACGGGCGCGTGGCGTGGCCATGGCCTCACCGTTTGGCTCCCACGCGGCGGTGATCGCCGAAGTGTCGATCGACAACGGCCAGGTCAAGGTGCATGACATCTGGCAAGCCATCGACCCGGGCAGCATCGTCAACCCGGCGATCATTGAAGCCCAGGTCAACGGCGCCGTGGCCTTGGGCCTGTCGCAAACCTTGCTGGAGGAAGCGGTCTACGTGGACGGTAAGCCACGGGCGCGCAACTACGATTTGTACCCGATCCTGCCGCCCTCGCGGATGGCACGGGTACACGTGAAGATCGTCGAGAGCGGCGAAAAAATGGGCGGTATTGGCGAACCACCGTTGCCCGCCGTGGCGCCAGCAGTGGCCAACGCGGTGGCACAGTTGACCGGCCAGCGCATCCGCAGCTTGCCGTTGAGCCGCTACACCTTCAGTTAACCCACAGGGAACGCCCATGAACAACCGCCGATTCGCAAGAACCGCAGGCTGGCTGGCGCTGCCCTGCCTGGTCGTGGCAGGCCTGCTGGCCTGGTACGTCACCCGCGAGCCCGCCTCGCCGTTCGCAGAACAAAACACCGCCAGTGTCGACCCGGCACTGGTCAGTCGCGGCGAGTATGTCGCGCGTCTGAGCGACTGCGTGGCCTGTCACAGCCTGGCGGGCAAGGCGCCGTTTGCCGGTGGCCTGGAAATGGCCACGCCTCTGGGGGCGATTTATGCCACCAACATCACCCCCGACCGCGAGCATGGCATTGGCAACTACAGCCTTGCCGACTTCGACCGCGCCGTACGCCACGGCGTGGCGCCGGGTGGGCGGCGGCTGTACCCGGCGATGCCCTACCCGTCTTACGTAAAACTCAGCGACGACGACATCAAGGCGCTGTATGCGTTCTTCATGAAGGGCGTGCAGCCGGCCAACCAGCCGAACATTCCCAGTGATATTCCCTGGCCGCTGAACCTGCGCTGGCCCATCGCCCTGTGGAATGGTGTATTTGCGCCCACCGCCGCCTACGCCGCCAACCCGAGCCAGGATGCCCTGTGGAACCGTGGCGCTTACATCGTGCAAGGTCCTGGCCACTGCGGCAGTTGCCATACGCCGCGCGGCCTGGCCTTCAACGAGAAAGCCCTGGACCAATCCGGCGCGCCGTTCCTGGCCGGTGCGCTGCTCGACGGCTGGTACGCACCGAGCCTGCGCCAAGACCCCAACACTGGCCTGGGCCGCTGGAGCGAGGCGCAGATCGTGCAGTTCCTCAAGACCGGGCGCAACCAGCATGCGGTGGTCTACGGCTCGATGACCGAAGCGTTCAACAACTCCACACAGTTCATGGCTGACGACGACTTGGCCGCCATCGCCCGTTACCTCAAGTCCCTGCCCGGCGACCCGCAGCGCGATGGCACGCCTTGGCAGTATCAGGCCGTGGCCGCCGACGCGCGTGCGGATTCCCCCGGCGCCCACACCTACGCGACCCGCTGCGCCTCCTGCCATGGCCTGGACGGCAAGGGCCAGCCGGAGTGGATGCCGCCACTGGCCGGCGCCACCTCGGCACTGGCCAAGGAAAGCGCCTCGGCGATCAACATCACCCTCAACGGCTCGCAACGGGTGGTGGCCGCAGGCATACCGGATGCCTACCGTATGCCGGCGTTCCGTGAGCAATTGTCCGACCAGGACATCGCTCAGGTGCTGACCTACGTGCGCAGTACCTGGGGCAACCAGGGTGGCGCGGTGGACGCACAGGCAGTGGGCAAACTGCGCGGGCATACCGACCCGGCGAGCAGCAGCCCGATCATTTTGCATATGCGGTGAGGCTGGAACGCGGTCTCTTTGGTATAGGTGATCACATGTGGGAGGGGGCTTGCTCCCGATGGCGGCGAATCAGTTAAACATGCGTTTACTGACACACCCTCATCGGGGGCAAGCCCCCTCCCACATTTCCAATCCTGCTCGACTTGGCGAGGCTAGGCCTACTTGCTCTCGTCGCCCTTGCCTTCCTGCATCTGCACCGAAGACTTGCTGCCGCTGGTGTTGTCTTTGGTCGTGTTATCGGAGTTGTCGAAACAGCCGTGCAGCAGGAATACACTGCAAAAACCCAAGCACATAGACAGCTTTTTCATAAGATCTCCTGTTAAACCGATTCGTCAGCCTGTGCTGCATGTGGCCAGTTTCCGGACACGAACGTTCCCTGCACAGGCCGTGAGGCTGACGAATGGTTTGCCATTAATTAGCTAGCATTTACGTACGGCATATTTGGGCTAACCTTGACCCGTTAAAGCCTGTTAGCCGGTGATCCCATGGACACGTTGACCAAAGCGCAAATCGAGCACGCTCTTGCACAGCGACTGCGCAATTGCCGTGTTACCTGCACGATCAATCCAGACAGCAGCCTGTCAGTCACGGTGCTCGCGCCTGACGCCAATCAGTTCACCATCGCCAATATCAACCGCGCCCGCTACCACGGCGAGTCAGGTATCAACCGGCTCGTACGGGAAATCATGGAAGACATGGTGGTTTCCCGGAAAACCTCCCGTCTTTCCTCCGTGGGGTAAATACGCTTAAAAACAGAACGAGGCTTTCCATGCCGGATTCCACCGCTGCACCGTCGCAACGCTGCACCATCGATTACCTTCAAGACACACTGCTCGGCGTCAACCCGCTCTCCCATGCATGCATGGCGCGGATTACCCAGGCCGGCGAGCGCATCTCGCTGCACATCCCGGGGCCGTGGCCGAAGGAGCTGCCGAAGGCACATACCGTATCGATCAAGGTTGAGAACCGCACTTATCATGGCGTCCTCGTGGATGCCCAGGCATCGGGCACCGATGAGTTGGTGTTGAACATTCAACTTCAGCCGGAACGGCCGGGCGCAGCTGGTCATTAACCCCGTTCACCCGCCAACGCACGCTGGTGAAAATGCGCCAGCCACTTCAAGGCATGCAGCGTCGCATCCAGCTGCACCTGCTCACGGGAGCCCATGAAGCGCTCCTTTCGGCTGAAGATACTCAGCCGGTTTTCGATTCGATAAGCCCAGGCAAAACAAATGGTCCCAGCCGGAATGCCGTCCATGTCATCCGGGCCAAGCAGGCCGGTGGTGGCGACGGCAACCCCGGCCGGGCTGTCACGCAACGCGCCTTCGGCCATCTCGCGAGCGACTTCACAACTGGTGAGGTTGAAGGTATCGATCGTATACGCGCGTACGCCCAGCAAGCGCTGTTTGGCCTCGGGCGAGTACACGACATAACCACTTTCAATACATGACCCGCCGCCCCTGACCTCCGACAGCAGCGTGATGATCTTGCCTGCCGTACACGACTCGGCGCTGGTGAGGGTGAGCTGGTGTTGTTTCAGGTAATCAATAGTGGCTGCGGCTATATCCATGATGACAATTTCCCGTGTTCAAAAGGTTGCAAGGTAGTCGGCCAATGTCAGCGCACAGGCCTCAATTGCGCCGTCCACAATCAGCTCGTAGCCGTGGGTGTTTTCCGTTGGAATCGCCAGGCAACCGCCGCGCGCCGAGGTGCCGTTACTCATGACGGCACTGGCATCCGAGGCAAAATCCACCAGCAGCGCATATTGAGGCGCATAACCGCAGCGCTGTGCGGCGTCTGCCAGGCCGGTGACCACGGAACGTGTGTAATAGCCTTTGAGGTCACCGGTATTGATGATCGGATCGACGCTCAGGCGAGTGCCGTACTCGCTCATCACCGGGCCGACTTCCACTGCGATGGTGGTATCGCCCGGCAGCGTCTGCGCCGCATACATCGCCCCGGCGTTGCACTCTTCTTCCAGGGTGGTGAAGACAAAATACACATCGCACGTCAGCGCCTGTCGGCGTTGGTGCAGGCGCTGCACGCTATGAAGTACCGCAGCGATGGGCGCGCGGTCATCCAGGAAGTGCGCGGCAATCGCGTCACCCACCCGGAACGGCGCACGCCAATGGCGGCTCAGCGTGACGCGGCTGCCGGGGCGCACGCCGTAGTCACGCAAGGTCTCGACGGAGCAACGGGTGATCACGTGTACGTCATTCCAGTGCACGTCGCCTGACAACACATCGGCACCCTGGGGCGCGTTGGCGGTGGCATGCATCGAACCAAAGGACAGCACCCCCGGAATGAATTGGTGATCACCGAGTATGTCCACCGGGCACATGCCGAAATTCACCGGGTTGGCACCGCCCAACGCGGTCACGCGCAACGTGCCGTCGGCGTCCACATGCTTGACCACCATGGCGATCTCATCCATATGCGCCATGACCCGCACCGCGCGGCGGGGCTCGCCATCGCCCTGCGCGCCTTTGACCAGGCCGATGACATTGCCGGCAGGGTCCACCCAGGTGTCGTCACACAGTGGCCGCAAATGCTCGAGGCAAATGGCGCGCACCTCATCCTCCTGGCCGCCAGGGCCACGGGCGAGCAGCAGTTGGTGAAGCAACTGGGGGACATCGGGTCGGGCATCGTTTGGCTGGGGTTGCATCCGGGGGTCTCCATTCGCGCTATTGAACACTTATGAAAATGACCCGACACGTCGAACGGTTGTTCCACAAATCTTCTTCGTCGTGCACCGAAATCCGGTTGAACACCCACTCCGGCAGGCTTTCTAGATGTGTTCCAACACCACCCCATGGAGGGAGTCCCCAATGAACATCAACCGCCTGCAACCCGCCCTGCCTTCGCTGTGCCTGGCGATGTCGATGGCCGCGCTGACCGCCTGCGCCGGCAACGACTCAGCCTCCAACGTCGTCGCGCCCGGTGAGGCCAAAACACCCACCACCCGCACCCTCGACACCGGCGCCGCCCTGCTGCAATCGCGCCCGCCCATCGATGCGCTCAATGCCTACCTGGACGGCTTTCACTTCTACAACGGCCATCCCGACGTGCAAATGGAAGCCCATCACTACTGCGCCATTCTCAACGAGGAAGTGATCCAGTGCGTGATCTACGACGGCAACCGCAAGGACGCCAAGTTGATGGGCGTGGAGTACATCATCAGCGAACAGCTGTTCAACAGCCTGCCTGCGCCCGAGAAGGCGTTGTGGCACAGCCATGTGCATGAGGTGAAGTCGGGTCAACTGGTAGCGCCTGGTATTCCTGCGGTAGCCGAACACGCCTTGATGGAAAAACTGGTGCATACCTACGGCAAGACTTGGCACACCTGGCACACCGACCTCAACAAGCGCCTGCCGCTGGGTGTTCCGCAATTGATGATGGGCTTTACCGCCGATGGCCAGGCCGATCCGAAGATGGTCGCCGAACGGGACCAGCGGCTGGGCGTCGACAGCGCCAGGAAAAAGCAGGAGCGCGCCGACATCGCCGCTCCGGCCATAGCACCCGGTGCGGACGCCTGGCGCCAGGGCACTATCATCCAGATTGAAGACCCCACCCAGGCGGCCCACCAGCACTGACAGCGGCAGCTGGTCATTTGGATTGAACGATTATTTGCCGGCGCTTGCCACATAGGAAAGGGGCGCATCAGCTGCCCCGCGCATGAGGAGTTCAACTATGTCTTACGACCATCAAGGCCCTGCCAGCGTCATTACCGCTTCCCGCCATCTGGGCACCGAAGACGACGAATGCCTGAACGAAAACGCCAATATAAAAATGACCAGCAGCGGCAAGCCCACCATCGTTCGCCTGGATTTCGATACCCCGCTGACCTGGCCCGGCAACCCCAACTTCGTCACCGTCAACGTGCCCGACGGCACGTCTGTCAGCGGTGTGATCGTGGCCTTGGAACGCCCGGCTGACGGGCCAGGCTGGGTCACCTTTACGGTGGACGATTGAGCCTGCGAGCAGGCCATCGCATTGTCCGACAACTTATTTGAATTATTTTTGACGTCAAATATCTGTACTTCATGAGCATAGGGAGTCCTCATGAAAAACAACGAGTTATTCACCATCAAGTATCAACTTCACGGCGAGCCCAGGTCGTTCATCGTGCGTGCAGCGCGCATGAATAACGCTGAAGCCTGGCATTGGGCCAGTTGCGATGCCGGCGTGGCGGTCATCCCCAGGTTCGGGCAAAACAACCTCAAGCGCGTCTCCAAGCCAATGGCGGAAAAATACGGCATTACGGATGTGCGCTGGTGCGGCGCGGCAGCGATTCAGTGGGCAGAGGGCATTACATCATGAACAGTCAGGTGCTGGATTACACAGCCAGGCAAACGTCGGACGACGAAGTCGCGCAGAACACCCAGATGTTCTACGAAGCGGACCGATTGGATGCCCAGGCCTATAAGATCATCGAACACTACAGCGGCGATGCCGCGACCTGGGCGCGCTTCACCGAGGCGAAGAAGCTGGCGGACGCGCAACGGACCGCCGCTTATCAAGAGTGGATGCGCATTCACCGCGCCAGGAAAAGGTAGATCTTAACGGCAGGTCAGTTGAGGCTTCTTGTAGGAGCGAGGCGGGCGGCTAGCCCTTGCTCGCGAAGAACGCCCAGGCAACGCGTTCATTCTGGATAAGCGCGGGGAGCCTGAGTTTTTCGCGAGCAAGCTCGCTCCTACATGGTTATGAGGCATGCCCCTGAGTTATGAAGCATGCCCCTGAATATCAGGGGCATGCGTCTGTTTAAAGGATCGGTTTACCCCCCGTCACGCCGTAGCGCTCGCCAGAGATATAACTGCCCTCATCCGACGCCAGCAGCACATAGATAGGCGCCACTTCCACCGGCTGGCCAGGACGCCCCAGCGGCGTGTTGCCACCGAAGCTCTCCACCATGTCGTCAGTCATCGTCGACACGATCAACGGCGTCCAGATCGGCCCCGGCGCCACGCTGTTCACGCGAATCCCGCGCTCGCCCAGCATCTGCGCCAGGCCGGCGGTGAAGTTGGCGATCGCGCCCTTGGTGGCCGCATAAGGCAACAGCGACGGATTGGGCATGTCGGAATTGACCGAGGTGGTATTGATGATCGAACTGCCCTCGGCCATGTGTGGCAGCGCCGCCTTGCAGATCCGGAACATAGCGGTGATGTTGATGTTGAAGGTCTTGACCCAGTCCTCGTCAGGAATGTCTTCCAGGGATTTGTAGGTCATCTGGAACGCGGCGTTGTTGACCAGCACGTCGATACGCCCGAACTCCTTCACCGTGTCGTTGACAATGGCTGTGCACTGCGCCGCGTCGCCCAGGTCACCGGGCAACAGCAGGCACTGACGCCCCGCTGCCTCGACCCAGCGCTGGGTCTCCTTGGCGTCCTCATGCTCGTCCAGATACGACACGGCAACGTCCGCACCTTCGCGGGCAAAGGCGATCGCCACCGCACGCCCGATGCCGCTGTCGGCGCCGGTAATCAAGGCAATCTTGTTGGCGAGCCGGCCCGAGCCTTTGTAGGTCTGCTCACCGCAATCGGGCATCGGCTCCATCTTGCGCTGGTCGCCGGGTACAGGCTGCTGCTGTGGCTTGAAGGGTGGTTTTGGGTAGTTACTCATCGGATTCCCTCCTGTGTGTGGTTAGTGTTGCGAGGGTCGGCCGCGCCCGATAGTTCAGAGCAATTTTCAGAAAATCGGATGACCGTACCCGCACGGCTGCGCCGCTCGTCCGATGGAATAAACCTTTGCAAAGTACGCCTCTCAACCGAAGGGTGAACGCCCGTTGGGGTATCGAGTGGTGTCGAAGCGTTCTGTTACAGATCGCTTTTCAGCTATATTCCGCTATTCGTTTATCCCTCATCCCGTTTCGAATTCTTGCCCTGCGCAGTTAATAACCAAGGTTGGTGTTTATGAAGTCTGCCCCCCCGCGGTCACCCAATGTCCCGCAACGCAAGGATCTGATCCCCAGCACCCTGAATTTTCCAGTGGTGGGTATCGGCGCGTCGGCGGGCGGGTTGCAGGCGGTGAAGGCATTTTTCGAACACATGCCCCAAGACTGCGGCATGGCTTTTGTGGTGATCCTGCACCTGTCTCCCGACCATCAAAGCGTCGCGGACAGGATCATCCAGGAGTCGACCCGGCTGCCGGTGCTGCAGGTCACCGAGACGACGCCCATCGAGAAGAACCGGGTGTACGTGATTTCGCCGGCGCAGCACTTGGCAATGAATGATGGCTACCTGGCCGTCTCGCCGTCGGCGCGCGAAGGCGGCTCGCATATCGCCATCGACCTGTTCTTTCGCGACCTGGCAGATGCCCACAAAGAGCACGCGTTTTGCCTTGTATTGTCCGGCACCGGTTCGGACGGCGCGGTAGGGCTTTCGCGTATCAAGGAACAGGGCGGCGTCACCCTGGTGCAAACCCCGGAAGACGCGGAATTCGACGGCATGCCACTGGCGGCCATCGAAACCCAGATGGTCGACCTGGTGTTGCCCGTGGTGGAGATGCCGCAAAAATTGCTGGAGCTATGGCGCAACGCCCGCTCCATCACCCTGCCTACCGCCAATGACCCCGAGATCAAAACCACGCCGCCTGCAACTGAACGTGACGCGGCGGTCGCCGAACAGTTGCTGCTGGATATCCTGATACAACTGCGGCTCACCACCGGCCACGACTTCAAGCACTACAAGCGCGCTACCGTACTGCGCCGCATCGAACGCCGCCTGCAGGTCACCGCCCAACCGGATCTGGCCAGCTACTACGAATATCTCCAGGCGCACCCGGAAGAAACCAAGGCATTGCTCGGCGACATGCTGATCGGCGTGACCAACTTTTTCCGTGACCGCGAGGCCTTCGAAGCGCTCGAGCGCGATGTGGTGCCCAACCTGGTGAAGTCACTGGAAGACAGCGTGCCCAAACGCGAAGAGGTGCGCATCTGGTCGGCCGGCTGCTCCACCGGCGAAGAGGCCTATAGCCTGGGCATGCTGGTCGCCGAGCAACTGGCGGTAGATGGCAGCGATGCAAAAATGCAGGTGTTCGCCACCGATATCGACGAGCGCGCGATCAACCATGGGCGTAACGGCGTTTACCCGGAAGCGATCATTACCGACGTGCCGCCCTCACGCCTGCGCCAGCACTTTGCCAAGGAAAAAAACCAGCACTATCGGGTGCGCAAGGAGATCCGTGAAAAAGTCCTGTTCGCCAAGCACAGCCTGCTGAGCGACCCGCCCTTCTCGCAGATCGACCTGATCGTCTGTCGCAACCTGTTGATCTACCTGGACCGCGAGGTGCAGCGCGACATCCTGCAGATGTTCCACTTTGCGCTGCGCCCCGGCGGCTACCTGTTCCTGGGCTCCTCGGAGTCGGCCGACGGCTGCCTGGACCTGTTCGTGCCGGTGGACAAGCGCAACCGCATTTTCCGCGTGCGGGCCGGTTCAGCGGCCATGCGCCGCGCGCCCAGCATGCCGCGTGGTGGCTACCTGCGGTCCAGCGCCACCACCGCTGCCGCCCAGGTCAAGGTACCGAACAAGGTCTCGTTCGCCGACATTCACCTGCGCGCGCTGGAAAAGGCCGCGCCGCCCAGTGTCATCGTGGATATACACGCCGACATCCTGCACATGAGTGAAGGCGCGGCGCGCTTCCTGCGCCATGTGGCCGGGGAGATGACGCGCAACCTGCTGGCCCTGGTGCACCCGGACCTGCGCCTGGATATTCGTACGACGCTGTTCCAGGCCCAGCAGTCGGGCCTTGCGGTGACGTCGCGCAAAGTGCGCATCGAGCGCGATCACGTGCCCTACGTGGTCGATGTCACCGCCCTGCCCTACCAGGACGATCTCACCGAGAGCGATTATGTCCTGGTGATTTTCCAGGAAACTGAAGTCGACCCCCGGCACGCCGAAGAAACCGCCATCAGCCAAGCCGAAAACCAGATGATGAGCAACCTGGAGCGCGAACTGCAGCGGACCAAGTTGCACCTGCAGGACACCATCGAGCAGGCCGAGGTCTCCAGCGAAGAACTCAAGGCGTCCAACGAAGAAATGCAGGCGGTCAACGAAGAGTTGCGCTCGGCCACCGAAGAGCTGGAAACCAGCAAGGAAGAGTTGCAGTCGATCAACGAAGAACTGCTGACGGTCAATTTCGAACTCAAGACCAAGGTTGAAGAGACCGACAAGGTCAATGACTACCTGACCAACCTGATCGCCTCCACCGATATCGCCACGGTCTTCGTCGACCGCAACATGCGCATTCGCTGGTTCACGCCACGGGCCACGGATATTTTCAGCATGCTGCCGGTGGACACCGGGCGCTCGTTGATGGACATCACTCACCGGCTCAACTACCCGGAAATGACCGAAGACGCCACCACAGTGTTCGAATCGTTGAGCATGATCGAACGCGAAATCAGCAGCAAGGACGACCGCTGGTACATCGCACGCCTTCTGCCGTACCGCTCCAGCGAAGACCATATCGATGGCACGGTGCTGACCTTTATCGATATCACCAAGCGGCGCCAGGCCGAAGAAGAACTGCGCCTGGGTGAAGAGCGCATGCGCCTGGTCGCGGACAGCACCCATGATTTTGCCATCATCATTCTGGATGACCATGGCGCCATCACCGACTGGAACACCGGTGCCGAGTTGATCTTCGGCTATACCAAGGACGAGGTGCTTGGCGCCTATTACGACTTGATCTTCTCCCCTGAAGACCGCACCGCCGGCATCCCCGAAAACGAGCTGCGCGCCGCCCGCGAACACGGGCGCGGCGAAGACGAACGCTGGCACGTACGCAAGGACGGCAGCCGGTTTTATTGCAGTGGCGAAGTCACCCTGCTGACCAGCAATAACCTGCAGGGCTACGTCAAGATCGCCCGTGACCTCACCGGCCATAAGCGCACCCAGGATGAGCAGAGTCAACGCTTGATGGAGACCCAGACCAACAGTCACCTCAAGGATGAGTTCTTCGCGGTGATGTCCCACGAACTCAAGCACCCGTTGAACCTGATTCAACTGAATGCCGAATTGCTGCGACGCCTGCCGGCGACCAAGGCCACCGGCCAGGCGGTCAAGGCCGTGAACACCATCTGCGAAGCGGTATCGAGCCAGGCGCGCATCATCGACGACCTGCTGGACGTGGCCAGGGTGCGCACCGGCAAGCTCAAGCTGAAGAAGCAACCGATCGACCTGATCCGCACGCTTGAGGATATCTACGCGGTGGTGCTCGCCGATGGCCATCGGTGCCAGGTGACCCTGCAAAAACCGACGACGCCGGCAGCCTTGTTCGTCGACGCCGACCCTACGCGCCTCGAACAGGTGATCTGGAACCTGGTCAACAATGCGCTGAAATTCACCCCCAGCGACGGCCGCGTGCAGTTGCTGGTCAGCCGTACCGAGGGGTACGCGCGGTTGGACGTGATCGACAGCGGCGCCGGGCTCGCCGAAGACAGCCTGGAGAAGATCTTCGACCTGTTCGGCCAGGCGGAAAACCAACACCAAACCCATCAGCGCGAAGGCCTGGGTATCGGCCTGTCCCTGGTCCGGCAACTGGTGGAAGCCCACGGTGGCACGGTCAGTGTTCAGTCCCCGGGGCTGGGCTTTGGCTGCACCTTCTCGATAGCGCTGCCGCTTTCCAGGCAACAGGACCGACTGCCCCCCGCTAACGCTGCGGACGCTTCGGATGAGCGCTTGACCGGGGTCAAAGTGTTGCTGGTGGACGACTCAGCCGATGTGCTGGAAGTGTTGAATATGCTGTTGGAGATGGAAGGTGCCGAGGTGAGTGCGTTCGATGACCCGCTCGCTGCACTGCAAGCGGCCGGCGACACGCCTTTCGACCTGATTGTCTCGGACATTGGCATGCCGAACATGAACGGCCATGAGCTGATGCAGCACTTGCGCCAGATCAGCCACCTCCAGCAGGTGCCCGCCATCGCGTTGACAGGTTACGGTGCCAGCAGTGACCAGAAGAAGGCCACCGACTCGGGCTTCAGCACCCACGTGAGCAAACCCGTGACCCATGATGCGTTGATCAGCTTGATCCAGAGCCTGTGCCGCGCACGGCGCTAGGCGCGGTTATTGGTAAGGAATCACCGAGATCTTGCCGTTGCGCTCGAGGATCGCGAAGCGGATGTGCTTGATCTCGAGAATACCCTGGGCCGACCGGGCCGCCTCGAGGATATCGTCTTCATCCAGGCGGGCGCGCTTGAGGCGTTCGTGAAGGACTCGGCCCTCTTCGACCACCACCGTCGGCCCGCCATCGAGCACCCGTGAAAACCACAGCGAATGCTGCTTGAGCAATGACAGGCCGATGTCGATAGCGATCAGCGTGACGATGACCAGCACCGCATTGGTCAGCGAGAAATCATCCCCCAGCAGGGCCTGCTGGGTCGCCTCACCAATCACCATCAGCAGCACCAGATCAAAGGTGTTGAGTTCCGCGAGGGAGCGTCGGCCCGCGACCTTGAACAGGATCATCAATACCAGGTAAATCGCGGCTGCCCGCAAGACGGAGTCCATGCTTGCTCCCTAGGGATAAATGAACTGGGATACGTCCACGGTTGCGCCGTTGGCCAGCGAAACCCGAGTGTCGAAATTGCCGACGCCATCACTGCGCAAGCTCAGATACAGCGTGGCCCGCCCCTGATCGTCGCTCAGCGTCCACAGCTTTACGCCCTCTCCCGACGCGCTGGCCTTGAGTGGCTGCGGTTGGAGCATCTCCACATTGAAGCCCTGCAACAGCTCGCCGTTGATTTCGACTTCCAACGGCTTGCGCACAGCGCCTTGCAGGTGGATCACCAATGCATCGGATGAACCATTGCGCAGGAAGCGCTGGTATTCGACGCGTAGCTGCCCGTCGGCGCTGCGTGCCTCGGTGGTGCTCAACGGCCCCTTGGAAAACAGCCCCGCCAGCGTCAGTACAATAAGCACGACCAGCCCGTACCAGCCCAGCCGCTCGAAGCGCCAGACTTTGCGTTGCAAAGGCATGTCTTCGCGTACCGGATAGTTGCGGCTGTGCAGGTCATCAGGCTTTGACTCGCGCATAGCCAACCCTCTTTCAGCCCTTGCTGTGCTCCGGCGAGGACGGGCCCTTGGTCACGCCGCGCGGGCCGTATACCGCCCATATCACCGCACCCAGGAATGGCAGCAAGACGACCACGGCGGTCCACCCTGCCTTGCTCCCCGAAGAGTTTTCGCTACGCCACACGCTGTTGAGGACCCACAGGTCGAGCAACAACAGGATGATCATCAAGCCAATCCAGAAATACGTCAGTTCCATGGTGCACCTCCCGGTTATGCAGCATTAGGTTGGCGGGGCGGCGGCGGGGTTCAGAATTTTTGCGCTGAGAGGCGCCGAATCTAAATAAACGATAGTTCCGACGGAACTGAATCGTTGAATTGATCAATATTTCAGAAGCAACCAAATTGATACCGTCTCCTTGCAGGCGGGTCACAGCCTTATCTGAACCTGTTGAAAAAAGGAGGTGGCGTGATGAACAATTCACAGCGGGCCTGGGAACTGGCCATGGTATTGGTCGCCAATGGCAAGATCCCGTTTGACCCTGCCAACCCGAGCGGATCGGTCAAGATCCTGTCGCGGCATTTGGAAGCGCTGGAAACCGCATTGCATGAAGAGGCGATGGCGAACACACCGGTTGAGCGCCTGCGCAAACTCGGCAGTCGCCGGCCTGCGCTGGTCGGTGCCGATTGAGGTTAACCCTGTGGGAGGGGGCTTGCTCCCGATAGCAGAGTGTCATTCAGCTCAGCCTCAGCTGATACACCGCTATCGGGAGCAAGCCCCCTTCCACTGTCGGGTCGCGATCGGGCCGTTAATTCGCGTCGGGCTCCTCAGCGCAGCGCAAATCCATTACGCCCTGCAGACTTCGCGTTATAAAGCGCTTTGTCCGCCGCCTCGATCAAGCCGAGCGCAGGCTCCAGCTCAGCACCTGCACCCGCGGCCACCCCGATACTCACACTCACACGCCCGTACGGGCTGCCAGGATGCACGATGTTCTCCTGCGACAGCCGATCCAGGATCAATTGCGCCACCACCGCCGCGCCTTCGCTATCGGTCGCGGGCATGATGACCGCTATTTCTTCTCCGCCGTAACGCGCCACCAGGTCCGAAGGGCGCCGCACGCACGTTTCCAACAGTGTGCTGATCCTCTGCAGGCAGGCGTCGCCCGCAACATGGCCGAGGGCATCGTTGTACCGCTTGAAATAGTCGACGTCGATCATCAGCAAGGCCAGCGTCGTGCCGTCGCGTTGCGCCCGGCGCGCTTCCAGGGCCAGGGTTTCATCGAAACAGCGTCGGTTGGCCAGGCCGGTCAGCGCGTCCTTCATCGCCAGTAATTCTAGCTTCCGATTAGAGTCGAGCAACTGCTGCTGGGCGATACGCAGCGCCTCTTCGGCCTCGGTTCGCCGGCGGATATCAAGGATCAGAAACCAACCGATCAAACCGGTCAGCCCCAGCAGCCCCGCCACCACCACAGCGGACAACGCGGCTTCAATGCGCCAGGCCGCAAGCGCTTCGTGCTTGCCCAGGGCGACGGTGGTAATCAGGGGCAGGCTTTCGCTTTTGCGAAAGGCATACAGCCGCTCTACCCCATCCAGACTGGAGGTGTACGCAGCGGTGCCCACGGAGCGGTCGACCAGATACTGGGAATAGATCGGCGAGGTGGAAAAGTTGCGGCCCATGTCCTGCTCGCGGAAGGGATAGCGCACCAGCAAGGTGCCGTCGGTGTACGACAAACCGATCGCACCGTCCTGGCCGACGTCGAGCTTGCCGAACACGCGCAGAAAGTTCTCCACGCCCAGGGTCACGGCCACCACCCCGGCAAAGTTGCCGGCCGCGTCATCGAAGCGGCGGCTGATGGTAACCACCCACTCCTGGTTGGTATGGCTCTGAATCGGCGGACCGATGAAGGGCTCACGGCTTGGATCGTCGCGGTGATGAATGAAGTAGGCGCGTGCGCTGCTGTTGGCGCCTGCCGGAATCGCGCGGTTGGACGACATCAACCAGCCACCCTGCCGGTCATAGATGGTGATGCCGCTGAGTTGCGGCATCACCGGTTGCTGGCGACGTATCAACGCGCTGATGCGCTGGATCTGTGCCGGGCCACTGCCTTCGGTTTCCAGGCGCTCGACCAGACCCAGCAACAGCAATGCGCTTTGGCGCACGATACCTTCGGTGTACGTCGTGAGCGCCTGGGTGAGGTTCAAGCCATGCACGTTCACTTCCGCCAGCGCACGCTCACGGGAAGACAGGACCTTCCAGATCGTCAGAGAAGTCAGGGAACAGCCGATCACCAACAGCAAAAGCATCACTAGGCGGGTATCACGCTTCACGTCAGCACCTTAAAGGAAGTCCGGTTCCATTCCAGCCATCATTCGAACGTCGGTACTCACAGCGGCCACCGGTTCCGGGGGCAAGCATACAAGCAGTCTGGCGGGGCTGCAGCAACAGCGTGTGAAAAGGCCAGCATTGGCCGCAGACGGCGCCAAGCAAGAAGTAACGCCGACAAAGATCAGTCACGCTTATTCCGCCTTTAGAAACACACACTTGAAACTAAGCTGAATGGTCAGCAACGCCATTATTTCAATATCAACCACCCCTCTGAAAAGTTATACGAAGCGGCTTGCCAAGCGACGATTTGTATAAGTTTCTGGCTACTCACTACCGTTCATCGGCGTTTCTAAAAAATTTCAAAACCACTGCCCGCCTGCTCTTATCGGAGTAGATGTCCGTTGCATAAATGGGCAACTAGCGAA
The DNA here is from genome assembly GCF_003852295.1 of Pseudomonas sp. R11-23-07. Taxonomy (NCBI): domain Bacteria; kingdom Pseudomonadati; phylum Pseudomonadota; class Gammaproteobacteria; order Pseudomonadales; family Pseudomonadaceae; genus Pseudomonas; species Pseudomonas sp. R11-23-07. Next base: position 2,188,403 of record NZ_CP027761.1, on the reverse strand, counting down.
ACGACAACTGAACTAGGAGTATTGTTATGACCACGAGTAATAAAAACCCTGGCAACTTCGCTAACGACCGCGAAAAAGCTTCGGAAGCGGGGAAAAAAGGCGGCCAGTCGTCAGGGGGCAACTTTGCCAACGACCGCGAGAAAGCCTCGGAAGCCGGTCGTAAAGGCGGCCAGAACAGCCATGGTGGTGGACGCAAGTCATAACGAAGGGCATCAATCATGCGAGCGTCAATTGATTATCAGCGTGGCGAGCTCCATCGCCAGCCGGTGATGGAAGTGCGAACTGAGGCAAAGACCGTTGCGCGTTCAAGCACAACTCCCTGTTACGAACGCCGGCAAGTTTCCGAACTAGCCGAAGCAACTATCGGCGCGACGCAAACACCACCGTTGTGCGAGAGAAACTTATAGCCAGCGCACTCGCAGACTGAGTGCAAGTTCCCTGCAAGATCGAAATGAACGTTGTATAACCGACATAACGACGAGGTAACTGAACATGAGTACTCAAGACAAAAAAGGCCAAATGAGTGTCAACGAAGCCGGTAAAAAAGGTGGCGAAGCCACGTCTGCTTCTCATGATAAAGAGTTCTATCAAGAGATCGGCAGCAAGGGCGGCCAAAACAGTGGCGGGAATTTCAAGAACGATCCTGAACGCGCCGCTGAAGCCGGTAGCAAAGGCGGTCAGAACAGCGGCGGCAACTTCAAGAATGATCCCGAGCGCGCCGCTGAAGCCGGTAGCAAAGGCGGCCAGAACAGTGGCGGGAATTTCGCCAACGACCGGGAGAAAGCCTCGGAAGCCGGACGTAAAGGCGGCGAAAACAGCCATGGTGGCGGCCGCAATAGTTAATGTGCTTGACGCAGGGGAGCAGTGCTCCCCTGCTTTCATTGATGAGGGACACCATGCCTTTACACATTATTAATTTTACCGGCCCTGTCACCGCCTCGACCTGCAGCCAACTGATCGAAAAAGCCTCGTTGGCCGTGCAGCAAGATGCTTCGGGCCTGGTATTGAACATCGCGACCATGGGCGGCGAATGCAGCTATGGTTTTACGATGTACAACTTCCTGATGTCGCTGCCGATCCCGGTGCATACCCATAACCTGGGCACGGTGGAATCGATGGGCAATATCATTTTTCTCGCCGGTGAACGCCGCACCGCCTGCACCCACAGCAAATTCCTGTTCCACCCGTTTCATTGGCACGTGCAAGGCGCGGTCGACCATTCGCGCATGTCCGAATACGCGATGAGCCTCGATTACGACTTGCAACTGTATGCACGCATCGTGGCCGAACGCACCGCCGCTGCCAGCGAACCGTTGGAAACGGAAAAGTACCTGATCGCCGCACCGCGCATTCTCGACCCTCATCAGGCGCTGGCCGCCGGCTTGATCCACGGCATCGAACTGCCGGTCATCAAGGCGGAGTTCGTGAGCAGCTTCATCCACTCCTAGCCTTTCGCCTGGACACGATGCGCTGTCGGCTCAGGATACTGGCATTAAAATATCAACTAATCGCTTGTTTGAAATTTTCCCGTTTAGCGGTTGAAAACATCCGCCCGATGATGAATGGTGGCACTCCATTCAGGGAGGAATCGATGTGCCCCATCTACAAGCGAACCGCCGTTGTGTTCAATGCAAGACAACCTATGAACCGACCACGGACGAACCTGAGTACCTGGTGGCGACAGCCTCTGAAATGCTCTGCCCGACGTGCAGGCAACTGTACGCGGCCGAACTTATGAAAGATGCACTTCAACGCAGTGTGCAAAAGTTATATGCCCTGCAAACTCGCCGAGGAAAACAGTAAGTTCTGAACAAAGGGCGACTGGATGTCCCATTAAGCTCGCTTTTATTCAGGCGGAGGTGGCACGTAGGGCTGTGCAATAAACGGAACACTGCCGGACGGACGCCACCTTACATGTTCAATGCCGTAACGCTCGGCAAGTGGCTTGCTCATTCGTTTGATCTTTTCATTGCGCGACCTTGGAATAATGCCGATCCCTGCATCGCAACATGCCCAATGCCATGCCTCCGTATTGTTCATGACCTCCGCTCTTATAATGAAAGACTTCGGCTCATGGTGGTAGTCGTACTCGATGATATATAAAGAATTTTTCATAGCCGCTCCTTCTGATCTTTTTGTTGTTTGATCAGAAGGAAGGTTCAGAATTTTTCTTGGCTAACTGACCAGCCTGCACAGTTTTCTTGTTTGTATAAGCCAACGACCATTCGTCGGCAGTTACGAAAAAAAATAAAACCGCGTCGGCTTTTTTGGATTCTCAATAGTGAGTCTGTTCACTCCAGGCTCTTGGTAAAAACTCCTGTCTTGCCCGTACTCAGTGCGGGCTTTTTTTCAGGGCAGTTTATATGACTAAGCAGTGTAGTCGGACGGGCCAAGGCTATCGGCCAGTTGCGTGCGAGCATCCTTATATACGCAAGGGCTACTATCTGGGCCTCGAGCCGGATGTATATGTGTGCATGCGCTGTGACGAACAGCGTGAGCCTGAGCGCTGGGACGACTTCGCGCGTCGCCGCATGCCGCCTCGCGGACTTCTGAACCCTCCCTAGACGCTGACACCTTTCATCCCCCTACGCAAAATGTTGTGGAACCTCAAACGGCGGCGGATTTTCTACCGCACACACACCCGTTGGAGGACTGCAACATGACTGAGCATCCACTGATAGCGCACCATACCTCTGAAGACACCCATCGACGCGGCACGCTGACCAAGGCCGAACGCAGACTTTCGCTGACGGCCGGCGCTGCCCTGCTGCTGAACGGCTGGCGCACCGGCGGATTGGGCGGCGCATTGCAGACCGCGGCAGGCGCCTACGCCTTGGTTCGCGGTACCGCCGGCCATTGCACGCTGAAGCAGGCACTGACGCCAACCCCCTTCGAACAGCAGTTCAGTCGCGAGCATCACTGGCCGATCAGCGAGGCGATCACGCGCAGTATCACAATAGGTCGCCCGCTCGAAGAGGTGTCTGCTTTCCTCGCCCGGCCCGAGCAGATTGGCCCGCTGCTGCGCTGGGTCGACAGCATCGAGCAACTGGCGCCGGATACCACACGCTGGACGTTCCGCGCTCCCGTCGGCAAACGCGTGCAGTGCACGTTGATCCAGACCCAAACCCAGGAGCCGGCCGTGTTGCATTGGAAAACCCCAGGCGATGCGCGCTGGGCGCACGACATTACCGTCTCACTGACCCCCGCTCCCGCCGGCCGTGGCACGCAAGTCAAAGCGGTGGTGGTCTGCAAGCCGGCCATGGGCAAATTGGGCTATGGCGTCGCTCGTGCAATCAGCCTGTTCAGTGACAAGACCTTGCTCAATGCATTGCAGGCGGTGAAACAGCAACTGGAAACCGGCGAGGTCAGCAACAACCGCCTCAGACCGGAACAGGACGACGACTTTTTTTACGTACACGCCGCCGACGACCAGGTGACCACCGATCACCCGGCAGTCAAAACCGGCGTCGCCATTGAAGGGGGAAATCACTGATGCGCGCACTCACTTGGCAAGCACCGAATACGCTGCAAGTCGACAACGTTCCCGACCCGACGATCCTCAACCCGCGTGACGCAATCATTCGCGTCACGCTGTCTTCCGTATGCGGTTCCGACCTGCATTTGCTCGGCGGCTACGTACCGGCCATGAAGCCCGGGGATATCATCGGCCACGAATTCATGGGGGAAGTCGTCGAGGTGGGCAAAGGCATCACGGACCTGCGCCAGGGTGACAAAGTGGTCACCATTTCGATCATCGGCTGCGGCAATTGCGAACCGTGCCAACGCAGCGATTTCTCCTGTTGCGATAACTCCAACCCCAACCCTTCGGCGACGGACCTTATGTACGGCCAGCCGTGCTGCGGCATCCTCGGCTACAGCCATGCCTTCGGTGGCTACCCCGGCAGCCACGCCACCTATGTGCGAGTGCCATTTGCCGACGTCAACCTGTTCAAGGTGCCCGACGGGGTCAGCGACGAGCAGGCGCTGTTCGTGTCGGACGCAGCGCCGACCGGTTACTTTGCGGCGGACAATGCCGGCATCCAGCCTGGCGATACCGTGGCGGTGTGGGGCTGCGGCGGCGTGGGTCAGATGGCTATTTGCAGCGCCTATCTGTTGGGTGCAGAACGGGTGATCGCGATCGACCGATATCCGGACCGGCTGCGCCTGGCACAAGAGCGCGGCAAGGCGATCCCGCTCAACTACGAGCACACCAATGTGCATGACGCCTTACTGGAACTGACCGGTGGCCGTGGGCCGGACCGCTGCATCGACTGCGTGGGCATGGAGGCGCACGGTACCGAGATCGACTATGCCTATGACAAGGCCAAGCAATTGCTCAGGCTGCACACCGAACGCGGCAGTGTGCTCAGGCAGGCCATACGTGCGTGTCGCAAAGGCGGCACGGTGTCGGTAGTCGGGGTGTATGGGGGGCTGCTCGACAAGTTTCCCATGGGGGCGATCGTCAACAAGGCCCTGACGTTGAAAGCCGGGCAGCAGCCGGGGCAGCGTTATGCGACGACCTTGTTTGAGCATATTCAGAAAGGCGAGTTGGATCCTGCTTATCTGTTGACCCATCCGATGAGTCTGGAAGATGGCGCGCAGGGATACGCGATGTTCAAGGAGAAGTCGGATGCATGTATGCGGGTAGTGTTCAGGCCCTGATGGGAGGTGGGGTTGACTGAGTCCATATCCGTTACCGCAGCAACGGATATGGACCCGTTCTGATCCAGCATGATTGGAACGCGGCGCGTCAGTTAGAGAGGCTTTGGCTCCTGAACAGCAGGCGCCACCAACCGATTGCACCCATACAACACCACCCCCAGCACCATCAGCGCCCCACCCCGCAGCCAAGTATCCAGACTCTGCTGACTAAGCAGGATCAAACACGACACAATCGCCAACACCGGCACCCAACTCGGCACGCGAAAATGCCGTTCTTCCACCCGGTCACGGCGCAACACCAGCACCGCCAGGTTGGTACTGAGAAACACAAACAGCAGCAACAACACCACCGTCTCAGCCAACGCCGCCAGCGTGCCGGTCAAGGTCAGCGCAATCGCCACGGCAGTGCTGGCGATGATCGCCACCCAAGGCGTACGGCGCTTGGGCAGCACCCGCGACAACGGCTCCGGCAGCAGGCCCATGCGCGCCATACCGTAGGTCAGGCGACTGGCCATGACCATCGTCAGCAAAGCGCCATTAGCCACCGCTACCAAGGCAATGAAGGCAAACAGCTGGGGTGGAATGTTCAAGCCCGAGGCCCGCACAACTTCGAGTAACGGCGCCGAAGTGGCCGTCAACTTATCCATCGGCAACACCACCGATGCAGCAACACCGACCGCCATATACACGATGCCAGCGGTGATCAACGCAGCGAACAACGCACGCGGGTAAATCTTGCGCACCCCACGGATTTCTTCCGCCAGGTTAGCCGACGTCTCAAAGCCGACAAACGAATAGAACGCCAACAACGCAGCCCCCAGCACCGCCAGCATGGGATTGACGCCAGGCTTGAATTCAAACGCCCGCCCAAGGTTGGCTTCACCGGCCTGGAAGCACCACGCCGCAGCGACAACCACCAACAACAGCCCGGACAGTTCCACGCACGTCATGACCATATTGGCCCCCAGCGATTCCTTGATCCCGCGGGCATTCAGCAGCGCAATCACCACCAGGAAGACCAGCGCCGCCACATGGGGGGAGACGTCGATAAACGTCGCCAAGTAGTCCCCGGCAAACGCCAGTGACAACCCGGCCGCACTGGTCACGGCCGCTGCGAGCATGCAAAAGCCCACCAGGAACGAGACCAGCGGTGACTTGAACGCCTTCTCGGCGAACACCGAAGCGGCGCCGGCGTGCGGGTACTTGGTCACCAACTCGGCGTAGGAGCCGGCCGTGAGCATGGCGAAGAATAGCGCCACCAGTAACGGCACCCAGATCGCCCCGCCCACCTGGCCGGCGATGGTGCCGGCCAGCGCATACACGCCTGCGCCGAGCACGTCGCCCAGGATGAACAGGAACAACATCGGGCCGGTGACGGCGCGGCGCAAGGACGGCTTGGAAGGTTCGGCGTGGCTGAGCGTGGATTCGGTCATGGGGCGGCTCTGGCGGCAGTTTACGATCAGCGATCAGCCGGCGTGGGCCGGCTGATGCAGGGCTATCTACAATGGAAAATGCCCGCGTCAGCAAAGTTCCTTTATTCGTGCGAATCCAGCGCAGGCACCTCGTCAGTCGTCGTCGTGACCGTGTGCGTCGGCGCAGGGCAATCGACCGGATTCGCCCCCGGCAATCCTTTCGGCCTGGTCGATACCACGCTTGAGCGCGTCCTGCACTGTCCACTCCGCGCCCGGTAACTGCTTGGTGCGCTCAGCGACACATTGGCCCGTAGCGGTGTAGACGCACAGCAGCACTTCGATATCGGCATCCTCCCGCTCGCGGGCCCTGACTTCGATATGGCAGCCGTTTTCCACTTCCTGAGTAAAGCACTCTTCGTCCAGTGCTTTTGCGGCCCAGGCGTTATAGGTATTGCCGCGAATGAACATAGCTGTTCTCCAAGACCGTTAGGGGTTGGTCTTTCAACTAAGACCTGAACTCTTTAGCAGGGATTCCGTGTTTTTTCCAAGGCGAACTTTATAAAAGCCTCATTGGCGTTTCGCTTGTTAAACCGTTCGTCAGGCGACGTAACATTTTGTTAAACCAACCCCTGAGGGCCCCATTCAAATTGTTCGACAGCGCAATCACGGATGTTTTCACAACAGGAGCAAGGCATGAAACGAACGATGAGTTATTGCCTGGCCTATCTCGCCAGCACTTTCTTATTAACCGGCTGCAACCTCGTGGTGTTCAATCCCAAGGGGCAGGTTGCAACCGATGAACGTGACCTGATTATCCTCGCCACAGGCCTGATGTTATTGGTGGTGGTGCCGGTGATCGTGCTGATGTTCGTATTCGCCTACCGCTACCGTGCCACCAATAAAAAGGCGCGTTACTCGCCACGCTGGGCCAGCTCCCACAAGATCGAAGCGGTCGTCTGGGGCGTGCCGCTGCTGATCATCATCGCCTTGGGCTGGGTGACCTGGAAAACCACCCACGCCCTCGACCCCTATCGCCCGCTCGACTCGGACACGCCGCCGATCAATGTGCAAGTGGTGGCCACTGACTGGAAGTGGCTGTTCATCTACCCCGACCTGGGTATTGCCAGCGTCAACGAACTGGCCCTGCCGGTGCACACGCCGGTGAGTTTCACCATCACGTCCGATGCGGCCATGACCTCCTTCTTCATCCCGGCGTTGGGCGGGCAGATCTACGCCATGGCCGGCATGCAGACCAAGCTGCACCTGATCGCCAACGAGACCGGCGAATTCAAGGGCATCGCCGCCAACTACAACGGCCCCGGTTTTTCCGACATGCATTTCTCTACCCTGTCGCTGAGCCCCGCCGACTTCCAAAGCTGGGTGAGCAAGGTCAAGGGCGCGGCAACGCCGCTGGACCAGACGAGCTATGCGCAATTGGCCAAGCCAACCATCAAGCACCCGGTGACCTACTACTCGGCGGTTCAGGAGCGGCTGTTCCTGGACATCGTCGATAAATACGAAGGCATGAACAAGGCCAATAAACCCAAGCGCGCGCCCGTGAGCGGCGTTGAAACGCGCGCCGATCAACACCCGAGTCTGCTGGCTGAGGAGCGGTAACAATGTTCGGAAAACTGTCGTGGGACGCGATTCCAACCACTGAACCCATCGTGATGTACACCTTGGCCATTATCGGGCTGATCGGTGTGGCGATGGTGGGGACCATTACCTGGAAGCGCAAATGGGGTTACCTGTGGCGCGAGTGGTTCACCTCGGTGGACCATAAAAAGATCGGCTGCATGTACATCATCGTTGCGCTGGTGATGCTGCTGCGCGGTTTTTCTGACGCGATCATGATGCGCACCCAGCAAGCCATGGCCGCCAGTGGCGGGCCGGGTTATCTGCCGCCGGAACACTACGACCAGATCTTCACCGCCCACGGCGTGATCATGATTTTTTTCGTGGCCATGCCCTTCGTGGTCGGCTTGATGAACGTTGTGGTGCCGTTGCAGATCGGCGCACGCGATGTGGCCTACCCGTTTCTCAACGCGCTGAGCTTCTGGCTGTTCGTGGCCGGTGCCGCGTTGGTCAACGTCTCACTGGGGATCGGTGAGTTTGCGCGAACCGGTTGGGTCGCCTACCCGCCGTTATCCGGGTTAGCGTACAGCCCCGGTGTGGGGGTGGATTACTACATCTGGTCCTTGCAGATATCCGGCATCGGCACGCTACTGACGGGGGTGAATTTCTTCGTCACGATTTTGAAGATGCGTACCCAAGGCATGACCCTGTTCAAGATGCCGGTGTTCACCTGGAATGCGCTGTGCACTTCAGTGTTGATCCTGGCGTCGTTTCCGATCCTGACCGCCACCCTGCTGATGCTGAGCCTGGATCGTTACCTGGGCATGCACTTCTTTACCAACGAAGCCGGCGGCAACCCGATGATGTACGTCAACCTGATCTGGGCCTGGGGGCATCCGGAGGTGTACATCCTGATCCTGCCGGCGTTCGGGGTATTTTCGGAGGTTGCCGCCACGTTCAGCAGTAAACGGCTGTTCGGCTATGTGTCGCTGGTATGGGCAACGATCGCGATTACCGTGTTGTCGTTCATCGTGTGGCTGCACCATTTCTTCACCATGGGCGCGGGGGCCAACGTCAACGCGTTCTTCGGCATCATGACGATGATCATCGCCGTGCCGACCGGGGTGAAGATCTTCACCTGGCTGTTCACCATGTACCGTGGCCGAGTGCGCTTTGAAACCCCGATGCTGTGGACCATGGGCTTTATCGTGACCTTCAGCATCGGCGGGATGACCGGGGTACTGCTGGCAGTTCCCGGCGCCGACTTCCTGCTGCACAACAGCCTGTTCCTGATCGCGCACTTTCACAACGTGATCATCGGCGGCGCGGTCTTCGGCTACATGGCGGGCCTGACCTACTGGTTCCCCAAGGCTTTCGGCTTCCGCTTGAACGACAAGCTGGGACGCATCGCGTTCTGGTGCTGGTTGATCGGCTTCTACTTCGCCTTTATGCCGTCGTACGTGCTGGGCTTCATGGGCATGACCCGGCGCCTCAACCACTTCGACAACCCGGAATGGCGGCCCTGGTTGCTGCTGGAGTTGGTCGGGGTGGCGATCATCCTCTGCGGCGTAGCCGCTCAAGCACTGCAACTGTTCGTCAGTATCCGCAACCGCCACAGCCCCCAGTATCGCGATCTCACCGGCGATCCGTGGGACGGGCGCACGCTGGAGTGGGCCACCTCCTCTCCGCCGCCGCTGTACAACTTCGCCGAGCAACCCAAGGTCGACGACCTGGACGCCTATTGGGGCATGAAGGAGCGCGGCGTAAGCACCCTGAGCCACACCGACTATCGCAGCATCCATATGCCACGCAATACTGCCTCGGGCCTGGTTATCAGTGTGTTCGCGCTGATCTGCAGCTTCGCCCTGGTGTGGCATATCTGGTGGTTGGCGGCGTTCGGGCTGGTGGCGTCGGTGGTTGCGTTCGTGGTGCGCAGTTACGACGAAGACACTGACTACTTCGTGCCCGCAGAAGAGGTGGCGCGCATCGAAACGGCCCGTCTCAAAGACCTGGCAGAGGCTTGACTCTTATGTCCAATATCGTGATCGAAAAAGACATCGCCCACACCCACGAACAAGGGCATGAAGACGCCGGTTCCCTGAGCCTGTTCGGGTTCTGGATCTACTTGATGACCGACTGCATCCTGTTCGCGACCTTGTTCGCCGGCTATGCGGTGTTACGCGACAGTGTCGCGGGCGGCCCTTCCAGTGCGGACATTTTCGAGCTGCCCTATGTGCTGGCTGAAACCATGCTGCTGTTGCTCAGCAGCATCACCTACGGCTACGCGATGCTGGCGATGAACCGTGGCCAGCAGCCCCAGGTTCTGCGCTGGCTGGGGCTCACCTTCGTGCTGGGTGCCGGGTTTATCGCTATGGAAATCAACGAATTCCATCATTTGATTGAAGAGGGCTATGGGCCGGACCGCAGTGGCTTCCTGACCGCGTTCTTCACCCTCGTCGGCACCCACGGCGCGCACGTGTTGACGGGGTTGGTGTGGATGGCGGTGCTGATGGTGCAGGTGCACCAGCGTGGCCTGACCAGCACCAACGCCACCCGGCTCAGTTGCCTGAGCCTGTTCTGGCATTTCCTGGACGTGGTGTGGATCTGCGTCTTTACCGTGGTCTATCTGTTGGGGGTGGTGTGACATGTACAAACAAAGTTCGGTTCACAGCAGCGCAGGTAGCAGCCATGGCAGCAGCCGCTCCTACCTGGTCGGCTTCCTGGTGTCGGTGCTGCTCACCCTGATCCCGTTCGCCATGGTGATGTTCCCGTCACTGCCACGCACCACCACCGCCTGGCTGGTGGTGGCGCTGGGCGCGATACAAATCGTGGTCCACTTGAAGTTCTTCCTGCATCTGGATACCGCCGAGGAGCAACGCTGGAACCTGATTGCGCTGATTTTCTCGGCGGTCATCATCCTTCTGCTGGTAGGACTTTCGCTATGGATCATGAACAGTATTCATCACAACATGCTGGCTCACTGAAACACTGGCTGGGGCTGTTCAATGTAGGGGTTCAACTGACCAAGCCGGGGATTATTTTCGGCAATCTCGCGTCGGTGCTGGGGGGCTACTTCCTCGCGGGCAGCGGCCATCTGGCGAATCCCGCCCACTTGCTGGCCACCCTGCTTGGCACCGCACTGGTGATCGGCTGCGGCTGTGTCATCAACAATTGTGCCGACCGGGATATCGACCGACGCATGGTGCGTACCTGCCACCGCGCGTTGGCACTGCGCGCCATCAGCGTGCCCGCCGCCGTCAGCTACGCCATCGCCCTGGGTGTCACCGGCTTCGGTTTGCTGTGGGCTGGCAGCAACATGCTGGCCTGCACCCTGGCACTGGTTGGGCTGGTCGTTTATGCAGGCGTTTATACCTACTGGCTGAAGCGGCGCTCCCATTGGGCAACCCTGATTGGCAGCCTTTCCGGGGCAATGCCGCCGGTGATCGGGTATTGCGCGGTAAGCGGTCGGTTCGACGCCACGGCGATGCTGCTGGTGCTGGTGTTCTGCTGTTGGCAGATGCCTCACTCCCATGCCATCACCGTGATGCGTCGCGAGGACTTTCGCGCCGCGCGCTTGCCCCTGCTGAGCCTGCCCGAGGCCCACCGACAGATACACGCGTACATGCTGGCATTCCTCGCCAGCACCATGGCGCTGGGCGTGGTTGCGCAGATGAACGCCGTGTACTTCGCGCTGATGCTCGGGTTCTGGGGTTACTGGATGGCGCTCGCTGCCAGCGCCACGCGCCTGACGGACCCGCCTGGCTGGGCGCGCAGGGTATTTGGATGCTCGATTCTGCTGGTGCTGGTACTCAACCTGTCGCTGGCAGTACTCCGCTGACCGTGTCGGCTGTCCCCGTAGATCCGGCATCCAGCACCGCGCGGATTTTTCGGGGCAGATCCGTGGGTTGATAGGGCTTTTGAATCAGCTCGAATTCATGCACCTGTATTTCCGCGCGCTCCAATGCGTCTTTTGCATAGCCGGTCGTGAGCAGGATCCTGACGTGCGGATACAAGCGCGATACTTCACGCGCGAGTACCGCCCCATTCATCGCGCCCGGCATGATCAAGTCACTGAACACCAGGTCATACGGGACGCTCTGGAGCATGCTCAATGCTTCGGCGGCGGTGTGCGCGATGCCGGTCCGGTAACCGTAGTCAGACAAGATCACTTGGGCCAACTCGGCCACGTCGGGCCGGTCCTCCACGATCAGGATGTTCTCGTGGCCCTGCAGTGAGGCGGTGGCGGATGTTTGCTCGACCCAGGGCTGACTATCATCGGCCGGAAAGTACAGACGTATGGTGGTACCGACACCGGGATAGGAATGGATCCGCGCCGTGCCGCCCGATTGCTTGACGAAGCCATACACCATCGACAGTCCCAGACCCGAGCCCTTGCCTTCTTCCTTGGTGGTGAAGAACGGCTGCATGACTTTATCCTGAATACCCTCGGCGATGCCGCTGCCATTATCCGACACCGAGATGCTGACGTAGCGGCCCTCAGCCAGTCCATCACGTTCAGCACCAACCTCGCCCGGCACCTGGATGTTGAGGGTTTTAACCGTCACTGCTGGCTCGCTGCACCCTTGCAATGCATCCTGGGCATTCGACAGCAAGTGCCGCACCGCCAGCTCTGCCTGGGCAGGGTCAATGCAGCAGTTCCACAGATCGTCGGCGAGTTCTATGTGCAGCTCGACGTCATGCAGTACGCTCCTGAAGTCGGGCCGACTCAACACGCTGTTCAGATTGATCACACGGCTGTCGAGCCGCTGCTTGCGCGAAAACGCCAGCAATTGCTGGGTCAGGGTTTGCGCTTTTTCAGCGGCCGCCCGGGCACGGCTGGCACTGTTGACGATGCGCTGCGGGTCGCTGCCGGGGCGCTTGGCGCTCTGCTGGATCAGCTCCAGGTACCCGACCATCACCTGCAACAGGTTATTGAAGTCATGAGCGATGCCACCCGTCAGTTGCCCCAGCGCTTCAAGGTCCTGGACGCGGCGCACGCGCAGTTCCGCGTCGTGCCGCCGGCTCACGTCCAGCTGGGAGGCAAAAAAGTACACCAGTTGGCCGCGCTCGTTGAACAACGGCGAGATGAATATCTCATTCCAGAAGGTCGAGCCGTCCTTGCGGTAATTAAGCACCTCGACACAGACCTCATGGTGGCCCTCAAGCGCACGCTGCACCTGCCGCAGAGCACTCTTGTCGGTTTCTGGCCCTTGCAGCAACCGGCAATTGCGTCCGATGACCTCGTCATGCTCAAACCCGGTCAGCGCAAGAAACGCCGGGTTGGCGAAGATGATCGGGTTGTCGGGCTGCGCGGGGTCGGTCACGATCATTGCACTGTGGCTGGCTTGCATGGCGGCGAAGAACAGATCTTTACGGTCGGAAGACAGCACCGCCAACGCCTCAGCGCCGACTGTGGGCTTTTTCTTTGTGTCCACGGTTCACCTCCAGATAAGTGGTGCGTGATCCATTGACCGTGAAAATGCAGCGGAGTGCGAGGCTGCGCCCAATCACGCGCGGCGCCGACGGGGCGCCGCGCGCAATCTCAGCGTTTGGCCTCTGTGTCGGGCGCTGCAGAGCGCTCCAGAAATGCCTGGGTGAGCTCGGGCAGATGCTCGAGCAGCCACTCGGCCATTGCAATTTCCTGGGGCAGGATCTTTTCGCAGGCCGCTTGTGTCTCGGCGTCTCCGGCTACTTTCGCGGCCGCTATGAGCGCCGTGTAGCTGGCAATCTCCATATTTTCGAACACATAACCGGCCATCGCGCCCTTGATCACCTCGTCACTCATCAGTGAGCCACCAACCGCCTGCCCGAACGCCATCAATTTGCCGCCCATGTCTTTCAAGGTCGACGCGCTGCCGCCCAGGCGCGCCAGGCATTCATCAATGAGCGCCTGCTGGCCGAGAGTTTCCTGAATATGCTCGTCGATCCGGGCCTTGAGCTTAGGGTAATGTTCCAGGCGCTCGGATTGTGCCTTGAGCATTTTTTCGGCCTGTTGCTCCATGGCATGGGCGTCGCGTAGCCAGTCGAGCAGGTTTTCCTGTGGGGTTGCCATCTTGTTACTCCTCTTCAAGCCAATAAAAGAGCCGCACGCCCGAAAGCGTGCGGCTGCCGCGCATCAAAGATCAGGCTTGGGCTGAAGGCCCGCGCCCAGGTCAGCGCCGGTGGTGGGGTCGCTGGTAGGGTCGGAGGCGGTGCGGATTTTCATCGCGCTCAGCAGCGCTTCGTCGTCGGCGTCCAACTGCACGCTGGCCGTGCCATCACCGCCATCGACCGCAGGTTGCGGGCTCTCCACGAACTCCCATTCATCGCCCTGGTTCCAAGGACCACGCAGGTCTTCCGCGCCCTGGGACATGTTGTAGTACACCTGAGTGAACTCCGGCTTGCCTGGCAACTTGCCTTGGGGGAAATTCGGCTGAATCGAATGCAGCGCTTTTTCAAAGGAGATCTGGTGTGCGATTTCACGGGTCATCAGGAACCCGAGGGCATCCTTCACGCCTGGATCGTCGGTGACGTTCATCAGCCGTTCATAAACGATTTTGGCGCGTGCTTCGGCGGCGATATTGGAGCGCATATCCGCCGTGGGCTCACCGATGGTGTCGATGTAAGCCGCTGTCCAGGGCACCCCGGCCGAGTTGATCAGCGGCGCCCCCGCACCGTACAACAGGCTGGTGATGTGGGAGTCATTGCCGGCGCCGTTGAGTGAGCGATACAACTCGCCCTCCTCTTCCACGCCTTCGGCCATTCGGCCCTTGGCGCCCTTGTTGAGCATCACAATGATCGAGCCGACGATCTCCAGGTGGCTGAGTTCTTCGGTGGCGATGTCCATCAACAGGTCTTTGCGCCCTGGATCGTCCTCAGCCAAGGCCTGGGTGAAATAACGGGATGCGGCCGCCAACTCACCTTGAGCTCCGCCAAACTGCTCGAGCAAAAGGTTCGCCAGACCCGGGTTGGGCTCGGCCACACGTACGGTGTATTGAAGTCGCTTGTTATGTAGGAACATCAACAAATCTCCTCAGGCTTACTGAAAGTGGCGGCATCTTGGGAATGCGCGCCTACCTTTCATGGGAAGCGAGCGGCGCGTGAAAAATTTCAAAATTAATTTGCGCATCACGACGAGCGGTTAACCGTTGCACAACAAGCGAAACGGCGGCGCTGCTGCTCAGCTGGCATCATCCGCTTCTGGAACGGTGTCGATCCCGGGCGTGCCGTTAGGCGGCGTCACGGTGGCCTCGACAGCGGTCGCATGGCTGTCGGGGTGGTCCCAGTCAGTGGTTGCGTTTGGGTCTTCGTCACGTCCGGCGGTGCCGATCACGCAACCATCGTCATTCGGCTTATCGAGCGGTTCTACTGGTCGGTGCTGTGGGTTGGATAGGTCATGGTTCATGGCAAAAAATCTCCAGTTCACAAAGAGGGGAACCTCGTTTGAGCCGGCCCATGGAGTTCAAGTGCAACGAAAAAGACGAATGGCGTGAACGCTGTTATTGCCGGCATGCAGCAACGGAAAAAACTTATACGAAGCGGCGTCAAGACGGCGAACTTGTACAACTTTCACGGCTTATCTGCCGTTCGTCGCCTGTTATAAAAATCAGTAAAACATTTCTGCTGGCGTCGCTATCGGAATAGATGCCCGCTGCCATAACGGGCAACTAACGAAACGCTAACTTAGCGACTGGAGAACTATCATGACTACAGGCAATAAAAACCCAGGCAACTTTGCCAACGATCGCGAAAAAGCATCCGAAGCAGGGAAAAAAGGCGGCCAATCGTCGGGCGGCAACTTCGCCAATGACCGTGACAAAGCGTCCGAGGCGGGCCGTAAAGGCGGGCAGAACAGCCATGGCGGCGGCCGGAAGTCGGGCTCTTGAGTGAAAGAAGGAGGGGCAGCCTCGCTGCCCCTTCAAATCAGGCATTCGCTGATCGGTGTGCTAACAACGCTGAAGACTTAGTGCGATCAGTTTAAACTTTCCTGCCAGTGCCTTTTAACAATGATCCCCATTTCGGTGCAGGGTTCCTTAGCTCTTCGTGCTCAAACGATTTATATCTAATAGCCCTAACTTACTAGAAATAAACGCCTGAGCCGTCAGCCTTATCAACCAATAATGAGGATGCCACTGGCGATCACTGCGCACGCCAGAACCCGCCGTGCCGTGAGCGTCTCGCCGAGGAACAGGTAGCCGATCAACGCCGCGAACAACACGCTGGTTTCGCGCAACGCCGACACCGCGCCCAACGGCGCTTCGTTCATGGCGTAGATGACAATCCCATAGGCTAGCAACGAGACCAGCCCGCCGACCACAGCGGTCACTGTGCCGGGCCGCACGCGGAACAAGCTGCGGGCGTCGCGCAGGCCGATGTACACCACTGGCATCAGCACGCCCCACAACGCGCACATCCACACCGTGTAGCCGAGCGGCGCGCCGGAGAGCCTGGCGCCAATGCCGTCAACCACGCTATAGGCGGCGATGAAGCAGCCAGTGCCCAGCGCATAGGGCAAGCTGGGCACCGACAGCCTGCGGCCTCGGAACGCCAGGGAAATAATCCCGCCTGACACCAGCGCAATACCGAGCAACTCGCCGGGGGTGATGCTTTCGCCGGCGAAAACGGCAGCTCCAAGCGTGATCAGCACCGGCGACGAGCCACGGGATATCGGATAGATCTGCCCGAGGTCACCGACCCGGTAACTGCGCACCAGAAACAGGTTGTAGCCCACATGCAGCAATGCCGACAGCAGCGCATAGCCCCAGCTTTCAATAGCGGGCGGCACCAGGAACGCAGCGGCGACGAGGCAGGTGATGGCGATGGCGATGCACATCACCGTCATTGACCAGAGTCGATCGGCACCGCCACGCAGCAGTGCGTTCCAACTGGCATGCAGCAGCGCGGCGAAAAGCACCAGGCAGATCAAATGAATAGGCATGCGCCATCCTAGCAATCCAACGCCCTGCCTTCAGCGAAGTCTCTTCATCGCAGCATGAGCAAATCCTCAGACCCGGCTCATTGCACTTTCAGCGCCTCACTGCTCAACCAACGGCGAAAGTTGACGATATGCGGCTGCGCTTCGATGCCCTTGGGG
The DNA here is from genome assembly GCF_003852295.1 of Pseudomonas sp. R11-23-07. Classification (NCBI taxonomy): domain Bacteria; kingdom Pseudomonadati; phylum Pseudomonadota; class Gammaproteobacteria; order Pseudomonadales; family Pseudomonadaceae; genus Pseudomonas; species Pseudomonas sp. R11-23-07. Next base: position 2,171,681 of record NZ_CP027761.1, on the reverse strand, counting down.
CACACGAAATAGTAGGCCAGCGGCGATGGGAACGGCACATCGAACAGCCGCACCAGGCGGCCATCGCTGATTTCGTTCTCCACATGCCGACTGCGCACCAACGCCACGCCGTGGCCGAGCAAGGCGGCCTCGACCGTCATGTTGGTGTCGCCAAACCTGACGCTTTCCTTGAGCGGCGAAAAAGCCAGCCCGACACTTTCAAACCAGACCTCCCATTTCGGCGCCAGCTCGGCGCCGTCGCGGATCAGCAGCGGAAACTGCAACAGTTCTTCCGGGCTGCGCGGTATCCCCATACGCCGCAGCAATTCGGGGCTGGCCACCGGAAACACCTGCTCGCCAAACAGAAACTCTGTATGCAGGCCCGGGTAATTACCCTTGCCCAGCCGGATCGCAACATCGGCCTGGTTGCCGGAAAAGTGGATGATGTCGTCCGTGGTGTGCAGCGACACCAACAGCTCGGGGTGCTGGCGAGCCAGGTTCGGCAAGCGTGGCAGCAGCCATTTCAACGCGAAGGAGTAGGTGGTGCTGACACTCAGGCGCACCCTGCCTTTTTGCTCGCGCAGATCGCCGAGGGTCGCCTCCAGGCTCATGAAGAACTCCCGCACGATAGGCGCCAGCGTGGCCCCTGCCGCCGTAAGGCGTAATGCCTTGCCACGTTCGAACAACGGCAGCCCCCACAACGCCTCCAGATGCCTGAGCTGATGGCTGACAGCGCTCTGGGTGACATGCAGTTCCTGCGCGGCCGCCGTAAAGGTTGGGTGCCGGGTGGCAACTTCAAACGCTCGCAGTGTGGCGGTCGGCGGCAGGTCTCTCATGGGTGGGTGTCCGGCGAGTGATTGGAAAACGCTGAGCATGAGCGTTGGCTCATGGTAGTGGCAAGTGCGGCGCTTATTACCGTCATCCATTTAAACCCAGGACCGTAAGGGCGCCTACACAGCGCCAAACTTCCATAAAAACCTTCAGGTGAAACGTATCAGCTCACCTAAAAGCTTTAATTATGCATAAATGCATTTTTCTCCTTGACCCGAAGGATAGAGTCTTCTAAAGTCAAATCACTGTATATGAATACAGTATTTATCTACCTTCATGGACGAGGTTTACCTTATGAAAAGCATCACCGCAAAATTTGGCAAAACGCCCCATCAACCCAGCCTGTGGACCCGCGCCGATGCGCTGAAAGTCCGCGCAGACGACCCCACCACCACCCAGCCACTGGTGAGTGCCGACTTCCCGGTACTGAGCGACAAGGTGTTTATCTGGGACACCATGCCGCTGCGTGATATCGACGGCAACATCACCTCCGTCGATGGTTGGTCGGTGATCTTCACCCTGACCGCAGACCGCCACCCTACCGATCCGCAATACCTCGATCAGAATGGCAACTACGACATCACCCGCGACTGGAACGATCGCCATGGTCGGGCAAAGATGTACTACTGGTTCTCCCGCACCGGCAAGGACTGGAAACTCGGCGGCCGGGTCATGGCTGAAGGGGTTTCGCCCACCGTTCGTGAATGGGCCGGCACGCCGATCCTGTTGAACGAACAAGGTGAAGTGGACCTGTACTACACCGCAGTCACGCCAGGCGCGACCATCGTCAAGGTGCGTGGCCGCGTGGTGACCACCGAGCATGGCGTCAGCCTGGTGGGCTTCGAGAAGGTCAAGCCGCTGTTCGAGGCCGACGGCAAGATGTACCAGACCGAAGCGCAGAACGCTTTCTGGGGGTTCCGCGATCCGTGGCCGTTCCGCGACCCGAAGGATGGCAAGCTGTACATGCTGTTCGAGGGCAACGTGGCTGGCGAGCGTGGCTCGCACACGGTGGGTAAAGCGGAAATCGGCGATGTGCCGCCGGGTTATGAAGACGTCGGCAATTCGCGCTTCCAGACGGCCTGCGTCGGTATCGCCGTAGCCCGTGATGAGGATGGAGACGACTGGGAAATGCTGCCGCCGCTGCTGACCGCAGTCGGCGTCAATGACCAGACCGAACGTCCGCACTTCGTGTTCCAGGACGGCAAGTACTACCTGTTCACCATCAGCCACACCTTCACCTATGCCGACGGGGTAACCGGGCCGGACGGGGTGTACGGTTTTGTCGCAGACTCGCTGTTCGGCCCTTACGTGCCCTTGAACGGTTCCGGCCTGGTCCTGGGCAACCCGTCTTCCCAGCCCTTCCAGACCTACTCCCACTGCGTGATGCCCAACGGCCTGGTGACTTCCTTTATCGACAGCGTACCTACCGGCGAAAGCGGGACAACGATGCGTATCGGCGGCACCGAGGCACCAACGGTGGGCATCAAGATCAAGGGGCAGCAGACATTCGTGGTCGCCGAGTATGACTACGGTTACATCCCACCGATGCTTGACGTCACGCTCAAGTAAAGCGCTACAGGGCTTTGAGGCAACGGGTTTGAGTTCGATGAGAACCCGTTGCTGATACGCCTGCCTCATTGCGATGTTGTTTGGAAATTCTGTTGAACAACGCGCAGTCACCACCCTTCGGAGCTGGCAACAGGAATGTAGCCAGTAACGGATCAGGTCCTATCGCAGCGACGCTGACGGCCAAAATATGCCAGCGACCTTATCAGCGCAGGGGTATCGCGCCTGGAACAACGGCCCAATCGGGGCCGTTGTGCTGCTTGCCTTCAAGGCTTGACCCAACCCAGATCCACCGCGCCCTGGATACCCTCGACCTGACCCTTGCTGCTGTGCTGCCACCACTGCCAGCTCTTGCCGTGTGTGCTCCAGGTTTGCGGCACGGTGGGGTCAGCGACTCCCCAATGGGCAATCCACAGCGGGCATTCGCTGAAGTCATATTTGCGCCAGGCCACCCTGTTGCTCCAGATGCTGGGCGACGCATAAATATGCGGATACGCACCCTCCAGCAGCGACACCCTGACAAGCGTCACCAGTTGGAACAGGGCATCAGCCATCTGATCCGGGGTGGCCCCTTCGTTGCGATTGGTCTCGACATCAATGGCCAGGATGTCCTGCCCGACGTTGAATTCCACTTCGGCGAGCCGGCCCTTGATATTGGCCAGTTGCTCGCACGGCGTGCTGCTCAGCGCACGAAAATAGTGGTACACACCGGCCTTCAGGCCGTTCGTTTTCATCCCTTGGAAGTTTTCGACGAACTTGGGATCGGTGTAATCGCCACCCTCCGTCATCTTCGCTATCCCATGGGTGACACCCGCGCCCGCCACGCGCGCCCAATCGATGTTGCCCTGCCAGCGCGACACGTCAATGCCACGTGCGTTTGCATCGTTGATCGGTCCTTCGCAACTCATATCTGTTCCCCTGCTGTGGATGTCTTGTCGTCGCATCTTTTCATCGACGACCAGCTGCCATGCACTATCGGGATACCGCACCTTGCTCATTCCGAGTGACAGCGCGTACGACAAGTTACGGAACCTTTGGCGAGGGAGCCTGCTCCCGCTGGACTGCGTAGCAGTCTTTTTTTGGGGCCTCTTAGCGCCCGCTTTCGCGAGCGCCACCTTCATTAACTGCCCACTGATCAGGCCTTCTTGCCTGCCGCCTCCAGGGCTTTTTCAGCATTGAAGCCGTCGAAGTTCGCAAACACGTCCATAAAGCCCGGCACGGTCGCTTCTCGCGCCCAGTCGCGCTGCAATTCGCAGTACATCTGCACGCGGCTGATGAGCTTAGCGCCTGCCTGTTCCATTCGGCGCAACGCCGCTTCGTGTGCGGCGAGCGATGTGCCGCCCACCGCATCGACCGGCACGTACACTTCATAGCCTTCCTGGATAGCGTCGAGCACCGGGAAGGTCAGGCAGGCTTCAGTCCAGAGCGCCGTCATGATGAGTTTCTTGCGCCCAAGCGCCTTGACCGCCTCTTTGAATGCGGTGTCCTCCCAGCTGTTGATTGAGGTGCGGTCATAGGTCGGCAGGTGGCCGAGCACCTCTTGCAGTTCCTGGATCGGCGGCTTGTTGCGGCCGGTCGCGACATTGACGGTAGAGTGGATGATCGGAACGTTGTAGTTGACCGCCGCCCTGGCGACGCTGGTGATGTTGAAGACGAGTTCGTCACGCGGCATCGAGCGGATCGAGGACACCTGGACAGGCTGATAATCGATGATGATCAACGCCGAATTTTCCGAGGTCAGTAGCTGATCGGTGTCGGGGTTGCGCAGAGTCTCGCTTGTCATGGGTAAATCCTTTTTATGGGTGACGCTGGTGTGTGAACGCGACGGAGCCCGTGCGGGTATGAATGCCAGAACACACGCGAAGGATGCGTGCCTGGAAATTCATTGTGCTGTTCCCATGTTCGATGCAGTAGTAGCATCCCGAGGCGAGCTGTGTCGCGCAAAGGGGAACGCACCTATGGATATCGAAGAGCTGCAGACTTTTGTGGAAGTGGCTGATGCGGGGGGTATTTCACAGGCGGCGCTGCGGCTCGGCGTGTCGAAGTCGATCGTCACAACGGCACCGCCCTCGCCGCCGCGACCGCAGGCCTTGGCGTCGCCTACCTGCCCGATTGCCTCACCCATGAACACATCGCAATCGGCGCACTGGTGCCGATCATGACCAACCATCCCCCGCCCCCGGCCGGTGCTTACCTCATCCGCCCGCCGGGCGAGCATCCCGCCCGCAAAATACGCGTCCTCACCGAACTGCTGATCGAGTACTTCGGCGAATCGCCGCACCTGGCGGTGCTGCCGATTTCACATCAGGAGCAAGCGCTGGCGTGTGAGACCGGCAGCGCATGAGGCAACGCACGTCGTAAGCTGCCGAAGCTAGCCAGCTTCCGTGCCCTGCTCCAGGGCCTGCGCGAATTGACGCATCAGGCGCACCAGGGAGGTGATGTCTTCGGCAGCCCAGTCCTGAAAAATTTCCCGGGCCAGGCGCTCACGCGCCTGGTCGATCTTGTCGGTGACTGCCTTGCCTTTCTCAGACACCACAGCCTCGCGCATCCGGCGATCTTCAGAGTTCTCATGCCGAATTACCAACTCCATGCGTTCAAGCTTGGAGACCTGGCGGCTGATGGTCGTGTAGTCCCGGCCCAGGCGACCTGCCAGATCCACGACGCCAATCGGCCCTACCCGCTCGATGACCACCAGCAGGCGAAAGAGCGCCTGATCCAGATGGACACCCGCTTCTGCGATCAGTCGCTCGTCGTTGCGAGGGCGGTTCATCACGCTCACGATCGAGATCAAGGACCGGTGCAGATCCTTCATTTGCACTGATATATGTGTATCTTGCACTTTATTTTTCGTAGTCATAAGCTGCTCCCTGTTATGTGCATCTTACACATTCTTAGGGGAAGTGAAATGCGTGACTCTGTTGACGTCCTGATTTGTGGTGCCGGTGCCGCTGGCCTGACCCTGGCAATCGACTTGGCCCGGCGCGGGGTGAACTTTGCCCTCATCGAAAAGCGCCCCTCCCCCTTTTCGGGCTCCCGCGGCAAAGGCATACAGCCTCGCACCCAGGAGGTCTTCGAAGATCTCGGGATCCTGGACCGGGTCAGGGCCGCAGGGGGTATTTACCCGGCTATTCGCAAATACGCGCCCGATGGCAGTCACGCTGACCAGCCGGTAACAAGCGTTGCCGAGCCCACACCTGCAGAGCCGTATTGCCTTGCGTTGATGATTCCCCAGTTCAAGACCGAAGCGATCTTGCGCGAGCGCTTGATTGAACTGGGGCATGCCCCAGCGTTTGGGGTCGAGCTGACCGCAATGGTGGTCGGGACCGATGGGGTCAATGCCGTACTCGCAACCCCGGATGGCGAGCAGACACTCCAGACCCGATACCTGGTGGGCGCCGATGGTGGGCGCAGCTTCGTACGCAGTACCTTGGGGATTGACTTTGCGGGCAAGACCCTGGGCGTGCGAGCGATCGTGGCCGATGTGGAATTGGCTGGACTGTCGCGCGACGTGTGGCACCAGTTTGGGGATGGGGGCTCAGGCCCATTGGCGATCTGCCCGTTGGCCGGTACCGACCTGTTCCAGATCCAGGCACCTGTTCCCCTGGAGGGCGAGATTGACCTCTGCGCGGCCGCGCTGACCGAACGCGTTGCCCTGCACACCGGACGTACAGACATCACGGTCCGTTCAGTCGCCTGGTCCTCCACCTACAGCATGAATGCCAGGCTCGCCGAGCGTTACCGGGATGGGCCGGTGTTCCTGGTCGGCGATGCGGCGCATGTCCATCCGCCAACGGGCGGCCAAGGGCTCAACACCAGCATCCAGGACGCCTACAACCTGGGCTGGAAGCTGGCCGCCGTCTTGGCCGGCGCACCAGAGACGCTACTCGACACCTACGAAGCTGAGCGCCGGCCAGTGGCGGCGGATGTGCTCGGCCTGTCCACACGGCTGCTTGCAGGTTTCAAGACTGGCGACAACCGACGGCCCCGTGAAGCTCAGCAGTTGGATATCGGTTATCCGCACTCGCCGTTATCGCTCGCGTCGCAAGTTGCCAAAAGCGCGCTCGCGCCAGGCGATCGTGCACCTGATGCCATCGTGCGAGGCGCAAGCGGCAGCCCAACGCGTTTGTTCAACCTGTTCCAAGGCACCCATTGGACCTTGCTGGTCAATGGCCCCTCGAACTTCGCGCCAAGGGCTGGCTTGCACATTCACAGCGTCGGGCCCGGGTTGGAGATCGAAGATCACCTGGGTCAGTTCGCCCGGTTCTACGGCCTCGGTGAAGGCTGCGCCGTGTTGATCAGGCCGGATGGCTATCTGGCAGGGTTCTTTACCAACGATCAGGCGGCTGCGTTGGGTAGCTACCTGGCTCGCTACACACATGCGCGCGTAGGTTAGCCACCGAGGGACATTGCGCCCCCCGGTGGCGCGTTGTCAGGTAAACAGATCGACGCTCAACTGGAAGGCAACCCACAGCGCAAGGCCTGTAGCGAAGAGCAACGCGATGTTTTCAAACAGGTTGTTGCGATATTGCTTGTCCAGCAGCGACTTCTGGTTGGACATGATCAGCAGGCCCAGGGAAATAACCGGCAAGCCAATGATGTTCAACGCGCTGACGCCAATGGTCAGGGTCACGAAATCCGGCATGCCTGGCAGCGACCAGATCAACGGCGTCACCAGGATGAACAGCATGAACCACTTATGCATCGGGTCATGATGAAATTCCTTGCCGAACTTTTCGCGACGTTCAGGACGAACGTGCTGGAAGGCATCGGTAATCAGCATCGGGAACGCCGTGGTCTTGCCGGAAATGCTGGCAAACAAGGTGGCGAACACGCCGATGAAGAACACATACCAACCCACCGGGCCGAAGAACATTTCCAGGGCCTTGCCCAGATCGCCCAAGGTCTTCACCTCGATGCCGTTGGGCCGCAGGATTTCCGCGCCGACGATCCAGATGGCCAAATTGATGACGATCCCGACGAACACTGCAAACAGCAAATCGTTACGCTGAACACGCTTGTGCTGCGGCCCGACCCAGCCCTTTTGGCGCATGACATACGGATGCACGAAGTTGGCGATGGAGCCTGCAACCGCGCCGATAACCGATACCGCCACCAGCAGCGCGCCGTGCACGCCTTCATCCGGCGGGATGCTGAAGCCGATGGTGCCCTTGACGATGCCGACCACATCAGGACCCGACATCACGGCCAAGGCAATGAAGGCCAGGGTCATGATCGCCAACAGCACTTTCATCACGCCTTCGATCATCGAATAGATATTACGCCCCACCAGCATCCACACAGCGAGTACCACCGCCAATGAACACAGCAGTGGCTGGTCGCTTTTAAACAGCATTGCCAGCGACTCACCCGCCCCTTTGATCATGTAGGCGTTCATCAAGTGCCCCATCAGCAGGGCGTACACGAGCATGAACCAGGCAAAAAAGGGATTCAGTTGCGCATAGCCCTGCAGGATGGTCATGCCCTGGTTATTGCACAGCTGGAAGCGCGCGATGATGTTTACGATCAGGTATCTCAGGAGCAGCGAGACCGCCAGTACCCACATCATGGCGTAACCGTAATTGGCACCGGCCACGGACGACGTGATCAGGTCACCTGCGCCCAGCCATGACAGTACAGCGATGATTCCGGGGCCCAGCAGTTTGAGTATTCGGGAAAATCGATTTTGCGCGGGCGCCGCGGCCTGGCCTTCGACGGAACGAATGCTCGTCATAGAGGGTATCTCCATTTATTTTTTTTGTGAGAACGAGCGCAGTCGAACACGATAGATACGACGTCGTACAACAATTCTTGAACGAGAGTGTTTAGAAATGTTTCACCAGCGGAACGTGGGGCGTCGGGCTGTATGGATAACATTGAACCCGGCCAACGTCCTGCAAACGCTGCACCTGAGCCAAGGCATATTTTTCAATTCTGAGCAAACAGCGATTGCTGTCGCTAAGGCACAGTCATAGGATGACCTACCCACCACAACCGTTTTGCCCACGCGGGCAATCTCCCGAGCGTACCAGCAGCTCGGTATCGGCTTTCGCGGTTGACCCTTCAACAGGCGGCTTGAGCTTTCTTGCGAACGATCCGGTGCAAGAGCAACAGCCACGCAATATCGCTTTTTCACCCAACGGGCGCTGGTTGCTGGTGACGGGCGAGAAAAGCGCCACAGTCGGCACTTACGCAGTCAGCAACAACGGCGCCTTGAAACGTGTCGGCGAAGCGCCGTAGGGCAAGGGTGCGTTATGGATTGAGATGCTGCAAACGTCGGTAGACTGATCTTGCGATGCCTGCCCTGCTATCTCACATCTTGAACCGTATAACGACCGCATTCATTTCTACAGCAAGACGTGAAAGCCCGTTACTGGCGACGGATGTCTGATTGGCGCCGTCGGTACTATGCACGGACAAATCCCGAATACTGACCAGATTGTGGTCTATGGAACGGGTGGCTTGTGCTTGCTCCTCAGATGCCGCAGCGCTCAGGGTGTGTTTGGCCCCATCGCAACTTTCCTGCATCGACTTGGTAGCCAGTGTCTTTCCCTGAAAGAGTAACTAGCCCGCTGGCGATCCAGTTATTTAAAAGAATAAACTCAGAGCGAGGGCGAAGATTGCTCTTGGTCAACAGCACCGCCAGAATAACGGTAGCAATAACCGATGCGAGAATAATCAGCGCAATAAATATAAAGCCGCTTTGGTACGAGTTTTACGATGCCTCATCTAAACGGTTACTTGATCCTCGTTTATATTGACCAGTCAATCTGCGGCAGATTGCAGCTCCTCTGCAACAGGCACTATATTAGCATCAACAAAAGCGGACGACGCCTGACTACTTATATCTGTCCACCCTGGGTCCATAAGAGCATCTACCATGCTTGCGAGTTTCGTGGCCGACGACGCTGCATGTTGATAAACCTCCCGCTCTTGAGGACCTGTTTCACCCTTGGGAAGTACGGATTTATATAACATGGACTGTTTCAGCATTTCATCGCGAGAGTCGCTCAAACGGCTCATCGCTGTCGACTTAGGTTTGAATCTGCCTGCCCGATTAATCGGCGAATATCAAGACGTACTCGGACACTAGAACCCTACCCCTCTCCTTCTACTTAATACCACCAATATCTCTCCATGGAAGTAATACGATTGTCATCAACCGGACGGACGGTATAGCCGCAGGCTAAAGCTATTCTATATACAGCAGATAACCCCTATGTTGTTTATATCCGCAAGACTGTTCAAGGACCGAACTCATGACCCAGCGTCAATCCAGCCACGCCCCCCTTCCTGGTCATCCGCGCTTTCTTTGGTTCGCTTTCATTCCGGTGGTGCCCGCCGTTATATGGATCCTGTTGCAGTCAACCTCTGTGGCCAGCCTGGCGGCCTGCGCGGTACTGGTGCTGATCGGCCTCGGTGCGTGCGCCTGGAGCGCCGGTTCGCAGCGTGACGCAATGCTGCGAGCCACCGCGTGGGCGCTGGCGGATCAGTCAGGCGCGCAGGCGGCGCATAGCGGCATGGACTCGCGGGCACAGCTCGATGAAGTGTTGCTGGGCGCCATGCCGATCTGGGCCAAGCAGGTGGAAAGCTCGCGCCAGCAGACCGAAGACGCGATTGTGAGCCTGGCCAACCGTTTTACCGGGATAGCCGCGCGATTGCAGGAAACGGTACAAGCCTCGCAGCAGGCTGCCGGCGAACTGGACGGGAAGGCCGCCGACGGCGCGCTGGAGGTGCTGGCGCGCAGCGACAGCGAGCTGAGCCAGGTGATCAACTCACTCAAGGCCACTCAAACCAGCCGTGACCAGACGCTCGCCCAAGTACGCAGCCTCACCGCCTATACCGGAGAACTGCGCACCATGGCCGCCGATGTGGCCGCGATTGCCGCACAAACCAACCTGCTGGCGCTCAATGCGGCCATCGAGGCGGCGCGGGCCGGTGAAGCCGGTCGCGGCTTCGCGGTGGTGGCCGATGCGGTGCGCAGCCTGTCGAGCAAATCCAGCGAAACCGGCCAGCAGATGTCGGCCAAGGTCGACATCATCAATAACGCCATCACCCAGTTGGTGCAGGCCGCTTCCAGCAGTGCCGACCAGGACAGCAACTCGGTGGCCGCCTCTGAAAACAGCATTCAATTGGTGCTCGAACGCTTCCAGAACATCACCGGGCGCCTGGCCGACTCCGCCGACCTGCTCAAGCAGGAAAGCCACGGCATTCGTGATGAGATGACCGAAGTACTGGTCAACCTGCAATTCCAGGACCGGGTCAGCCAGATCCTCAGCCACGTGCGAGACAACATGCACGCCTTGCATGAGCACCTTATGCAGACCCGCCAATCCCCGGACCAGGCCGTGGCCGTCGACGCCCGGCAGTGGCTGGCGCGCATGGAAGCCACCTACGCCACCGATGAGCAACGGCGCACGCACCATGGCGCGGCGTCCGTGCAACAGAATTCTCAAGACATCACGTTTTTTTAAGGAGCCCCTCATGGCGAAGAATGTACTAGTGGTCGACGACTCCAGCAGCGTGCGGCAAGTGGTCGGCATTGCCTTGAAAAGCGCCGGTTACGACGTGATCGAGGCCAGCGACGGCAGGGATGCCCTGAGCAAGCTCAACGGGCAGAAAGTGCACCTGATCATCAGCGACGTGAACATGCCCAACATGGACGGCATCACCTTCGTCAAGGAGGTCAAGAAGCTGGCCAACTATAAGTTCACCCCGATCATCATGTTGACCACCGAGTCCCAGGAATCGAAAAAGGCCGAAGGCCAGGCTGCTGGCGCCAAGGCGTGGGTGGTCAAGCCGTTCCAGCCGGCGCAAATGCTGGCAGCCGTATCCAAACTGATCCTGCCCTGACACCCGGGAGGCCCCCCATGCCGATAACGTGCGAAACACTCGACGACACCGCCCGCGTGGGCATTGACGGCGAACTCACGATTTACACCGTGGCCGAACTGGCGAGCGCGTTGCTGCCGCAAATGGGCGCGGCGCCTCGCCTGGAGCTGGACCTGTCACAGGTCACCGAGATGGATGGCGCCGGCTTGCAGTTGCTCGCGGTCATCCAGCGTGAAGCCGGCATTGCCGGCACCGCCTTGAGCGTGACCGGCCAGAGCCAGGCGGTCACCCAGGCGCTTGAACTGTGTCGCAACGCCGCGTTGTAGCCAGCGCTGCCCACTCTCATTGATCGACAAGGAAGGTCCAGGTGAGCATCAATCTCGATCAGGCACAGCAGACATTCATCGTCGAGGCGCGCGAACTGTTGCAGGCCATGGAGCAATCCCTGCTGCAACTGGAAAGCGAGCCCGGCGATCAGGATGCCATCGGCGCGATATTCCGCGCCGCGCACACCATCAAGGGGTCGGCGGGCCTGTTCGGCCTGGCGTCGATCGTGGGGTTCACGCATATCGTCGAAGACGTGCTCGACCGCCTGCGCGACGGCAGTGTAGCGGTGGACGCCGCATTGATCGCGCTGCTGCTCAAGTGCGGCGATCACATGCTCGAACTGATCGATGTGGTCGCCAGCCGCGGTGAGGCGCCCACGCCTGCCGCGCTGGAGCGCGGTGAGGTATTGCGCGAGGCGCTGAGTGCCTATCAGCCGCTGCAGACCGCGACTGCCCGCGTCGAAACCGCTGCGGTGGACGACGCCACGGCGGACGAAGTGCTTTGGCATATTTCCCTGCGCTTCGGCGTGGATGTCTTTCGCAACGGCATGGACCCGTTGTCCTTCCTGCGCTACCTCGACACCCTGGGCACGCTGTTGCAGGTCACCACCCTGACCGACGGCATTCCGGCCGTGGACAGCTGGGACCCTGAAAGCTGCTACCTGGGGTTCGAAATCGACCTGCGCTCGACGGCCAGCCACGCCACCCTCAACGAAGTGTTCGACTTTGTGCGTGACGACTGTGAAGTCAGCATCAGCGCCGTCGAAGAACCCGGCGACACCCCTGCCTGCCCCGCGACCGAGGTGGCCCCCCGCGCTGAATTTGCCCCGCCCGCGCAGCAGCGCGTGGCGGCGGCCGGCGAAAAAAGCCGGGATGGCAATTACGTGCGGGTCAACGCCGACAAGCTCGACGAACTGATCAACCTGGTCGGCGAGCTGGTTATCGCCAGCGCCGGCGCGAGCCTGCTGGCCCGCTCCTGTAATAACGACCCGCTGCAAGAGGCCACCTCGACGGTATCGGGGCTGGTGGAAGAGATACTCGATGGCGCCCTGCACCTGCGCATGATCCCCATCGGCGACACGTTCAACCGCTTTCGCCGCGTGGTGCGCGATGTCAGCCAGGAATTGGGCAAGGACATCGACCTGATCATCAGCGGCGCGGAAACCGAACTGGACAAGACGGTGGTCGAGAAGATCGGCGATCCGCTGATGCACCTGCTGCGCAACGCCATGGACCACGGTATCGAAAGCGCCGAGGCGCGGCGCGCGGCCGGCAAGTTGACCAAAGGCCACCTGAGCCTCAATGCCTATCATGACTCGGGCAGCATCGTCATCGAAATCGCCGACGACGGCGCCGGGCTCAACCGCGAACGTATCCTGGCAAAGGCCCAGGAACGCGGGCTGGTGGCCAGCGGCGCGGTGCTCACCGACCAGGAGATCTACAACCTGATCTTCGAGGCCGGTTTCTCGACCGCCGAGGCGGTGACCAATCTGTCCGGGCGTGGTGTCGGCATGGACGTGGTCAAGCGCAATATCACGTTGTTGCGCGGCACCGTCGACCTGGACAGCCGTCCCGGCCAGGGCACCGTGGTGCGCATTCGCTTGCCGCTGACCCTGGCGATCATCAATGGCTTCCTGGTCGGCATCGACCAATCCACCTACGTGATTCCGCTGGACATGGTTCAGGAATGCATCGAACTGGATGATCACCAGCGCCATTCCAGCCGCGACCAGGGGTATCTGGACCTGCGTGGCGAAGTGCTGCCGCTGGTGGACCTGCGCCATCACTTCAGCCACGAAGGCCCGGCCGCCCGCCGCCAGAATGTGGTGGTGGTGCGTTACGCCGAGCACAAGGCCGGGCTGGTGGTGGATGACCTGCTCGGTGAGTTCCAGACCGTGATCAAACCCCTGGGCAAACTGTTCGGCGCACTGCGCGGCATCAGCGGTTCGACCATATTGGGCAGCGGCGCAGTGGCCCTGATCCTGGATGTACCGGCACTGCTCAACCAAATCGTACAACTGGAAGCTCGCACGGCCCAGGCGCCTCAGTCGCCCCCGGTCGTCGCTCGCTGACGTATTTGCAATTCCATGGAGGTTCCCCGATGAAATGGTTCTACGATTTGAAAATTTCCACCAAGTTGATCAGCTCATTCCTGGTGGTCCTGGCGCTTACCGCGGCCATGGGCGGCTTCGCCATTCACCAGCTCGGTGCAGTCAATCAGGCGGCCCAGGACATCAAGGGCAACTGGATGCCCTCCATGCGCGCAGCGGCCGGCATGCGCTTTTTTGCCGCCAACTATCGTTTGAAGGAAAACCGCCACATCGGCACCGAAATCGCCGAGGAAAAGGCGCAGGCCGAACGGGAAGCCGACGACGCGCGCCAGCAGTTCGAAACCCGCATGGGCACCTACGAAAAATTGCTCTCCAATGATGAGGACCGCCAGCTCCTGGCCAGCGTGAACAGCGCCTGGACCGCCTACCTGGGAGCCAGCAAGCAGGTGCTGGAATTTTCCCGGCAGAACCAGGAAGCCCAGGCTCGCGGTTTGCTCAGGGGGGAGTCCAAGACGCATTTCGATGAGGTGACCAGCCGCCTGCAGAAGATGGTCGAACTCAATGACGCCGGCGCCACCGTCGCCGGTGACAAGGGCGCGTCGCTGTATGAAAACGCACGCTTGTCGATCATCGCCGCGCTGGTCGTCGCCCTGTTGATCGGCCTTGGCCTGGCCCTGTTCATCGCGCGGATCATTTCCCGCCCGTTGCGACAAGCCGCCACCGCCGCCGGGCAATTGGCCGAAGGCAACCTCAACACGCACATCGAACCGGGTGCCAAAGATGAAACCGGCATGGTGCTCAACGCCATGCGCAACATGGTCGGCAAGCTGGCGCATATCATCGGTGAGGTGCGCAACGCCGCCGATAACCTGGCCAGTGCTTCCGAGCAAGTCAGCGCCACCGCGCAATCGATGAGCCAGGCCACCAGCGAACAGGCCGCCAGCGTCGAGGAAACCAGTGCGTCGGTCGAACAGATGAGCGCCAGCATCAACCAGAACACCGAAAACGCCAAGGTCACCGATGGCATGGCCAGCAAGGCCGCCAAGGAAGCCACCGAAGGCGGCGAATCGGTACAGCAGACGGTGGTGGCGATGAAGAAAATCGCCCAGCGCATCAGCATCATCGATGACATCGCCTACCAGACCAATCTGCTGGCCCTCAACGCCGCCATCGAGGCCGCCCGGGCCGGCGAGCACGGCAAGGGGTTTGCGGTGGTGGCCGCCGAGGTGCGCAAACTGGCCGAGCGCAGCCAGGTAGCCGCCCAGGAAATCGGCGAACTGTCCTCCAGCAGCGTGGATATGGCCGAGAAAGCCGGCAAATTGCTCGACGAAATGGTGCCCTCCATCAATAAAACTTCCGACCTGGTGCAGGAAATCAGTGCCGCGTCCGAGGAACAGGCCGCCGGTGTCGCGCAGATCAACACCGCAATGACCCAGCTCAACCAGGTGACCCAGCAAAACGCCTCGAGCAGCGAGGAACTGGCCGCCACCGCCGAAGAAATGAGCAGCCAGGCCGAGCAACTGCAACAGGCCATGAGCTTTTTCGTGCTGGACTCCAGCCCCAAGGCCGCGGTTCAAGGCCGCGGCGTAGACAGCACCGGCAAGCCTGACCGCCAGCCGCCACGCGCGGAGCAGCAGGCACCGCGCAAAGCCTTCGCCTATAACGTGGCCAGCGCCCCGGACGAATCGGAATTCACCCGTTTCTGATCGCAAGAATCGATGCGGGCTCACAGGGAGAATGACATGGGCGCAGTGATGACTACCCGCCATACCGCCGTCGCGGCAGGCGAGGATGCGCAATACCTGACCTTTATGCTCGGTGGCGAGATGTTCGCCATCGGCATTCTGGGCATCAAGGAAATTATCGAATACGGCAGCCTGACCGTGGTGCCGATGATGCCCGCCTTCGTGCGCGGCGTGATCAACCTGCGCGGCGCCGTGGTGCCGGTGGTCGATCTGTCGGCGCGCTTTGGCCGGCCGAACTCGTCGATCACACGGCGTTCGTGCGTGATCATCATCGAGGCCATCACCGAAGACGGCCAGCCGCAGGATATCGGCCTGTTGGTCGACACCGTTTCCGCCGTGCAGGAAATCCCGGCGACACAGATCGAACCGCCACCCAACTTCGGCGCACGCATCCGCGCGGATTTCATCAGCGGCATGGCCAAGGTCGATGGCAAGTTCGTGATTGTGCTTGAGGTGGACAAAGTGCTGTCCATCGACGAGATGTCCAGCCTGGCCGAGACTGGCCAGGCGCTGGCTCTCGACCTCGACGCGCGTTGAGGCTCGATCATGCCAGACACCAGCCCACTCGATGATCGTGAATTCGGCCAGTTCCAGTCCTGGTTGTACCGCGCGACCGGCATCAACCTGTCGCCCGCCAAGAAAGCCCTGGTGGCCGGGCGGCTGTTCAAACGCCTCAAACACTACGAACTGCAGAGCTACGGCGAGTACTTCAAGCTGATCATGAGCGACCAGCGCAAGGGCGAGCTGCAAGTTGCGCTGGACCTGCTGACCACCAACGAGACCTACTTTTTCCGCGAGCCCAAGCACTTCGACTTCCTGCGCCAGCAGGTGCTGCCCAAGGCGCCGCCGGGCAAACTGTTTCGCGTGTGGAGCGCGGCCAGCTCTTCGGGCGAAGAACCCTACAGCCTGGCGATGACGCTGGCGGAGAACCTGGGCACCACGCCCTGGGAAGTCATCGGTTCGGATATCAGCACCCAGGTGCTGGCCAAGGCACGCAACGGGCATTACTCCATGGAGCGCGCCGGCACCCTGGCCCAGCCGCTGCTGGTCAAGTATTGCCTCAAGGGAACAGGGCGCCAGCACGGGACTTTCCTGATCGAAAAGGCCCTGCGCAACCGGGTCAACTTTATCCAGGTCAACCTGAACGAACCGCTGCCCGGCCTGGGCGAGTTCGATGTGATCTTCTTGCGCAACGTGATGATCTATTTCGACCAGCAGACCAAAAGCCAGGTGGTCGCCAGGCTGCTGCCGCTGCTCAAATCCGGCGGTTACTTCATCATCAGCCACTCCGAAAGCCTCAACGGGGTCAACGACACGTTGAAGCTGGTCGCGCCGTCGATTTATCGCAAGCCATGAAAAAGCCTGCCGATGTGGTCGAAGTGGTGCTGGCGCCGGGCCAGGTCAGTTTTGCGACGCGGCCGACACGCTTGCGTACCTTGCTCGGGTCCTGTGTGGCGATCACCTTCTGGCATCCGCAACGGCTGATCGGCGGCATGTGCCATTTCATGTTGCCGGCGCGCTCGCGCAAAGGTCAGCCCCTGGATGGCAAATATGCCGACGAGGCGCTCGAATTGCTGCTGCGCCACGCTCATGCCAACGGCACGCAGGCCCGGGATTATCAGGTCAAGCTGTTCGGCGGCGGCGAGATGTTCCCCGAACAGCCGCGCCCCCTGCCGGCACAGGACGTGGCCAGCCTGAATATTCGCGCAGCGCTGGCCCTGGCCGAGCACCATCACCTGCACCTGACCGCTCAGGACATGGGCAGTACCGGCTATCGCACTATTGTGTTCGACCTGTGGAACGGCAACGTCTGGGTCCGACACCAACCAATGGGAACATTCAAAAAAAATGCCTACCAAAAAAATCAGCGTGCTGCTGGTCGATGATTCGGCCGTAGTACGGCAAGTGCTGCTGGCGATCTTCAACGACACGCCGGACATCCATGTGATGGGCGCCGCGTCCGACCCGATTTTCGCCATGGATAAACTGGCTCGGGAATGGCCGGACGTGATCGTGCTGGATGTCGAAATGCCGCGTATGGACGGCATCACCTTCCTGCGCAAAATCATGAGCGAGCGGCCGACACCGGTGGTGATCTGTTCCTCGCTGACCCAGAAAGGCGCCGAAACCTCCCTGCAGGCATTGTCGGCCGGAGCAGTGGAAATCATCACCAAACCCACCACCGGGCTGAAGAACTTCCTGATCGAATCGGCGGCCGAGCTGGTCGCGGCCATCCGCGCAGCGGCGAACTCCAACGTCAAGAACCTGGGCAAACGAACCGTCCAACCAACACCCGCCCTCGCGCCACCCGGCAAGCTCAGCGCAGACGCAATCCTGCCCGCCGCCAACGGCCACGCCATGGCCCAGACCACCGAACGTATCGTCGCCATCGGCACCTCCACCGGCGGCACCCAGGCCCTCGAGGCCGTGTTGACTGCTCTGCCGAGGGTGTGCCCTGGCATGGTGATCGTGCAGCACATGCCCGAAAAATTCACCGCCTCCTTTGCCGAGCGCCTCAACAGCGTGTGCCAGATCGAAGTGCGCGAAGCACGCAACAACGACCGCATCCTGCCCGGCCTCGCCCTGATCGCTCCCGGCGGCAAACATCTGATGGTGACCCGCAGCGGCGCCTATTATCACGCCCAGGTCATCGACGGCCCACTGGTCAACCGCCATCGCCCGTCGGTGGACGTGCTGTTCCGCTCGGTAGCCAAATTCGCCGGCAAGAACGCCACCGGCATCATCATGACCGGCATGGGCGACGACGGCGCACGCGGGCTAAAGGAAATGCTCGAAGCCGGCGCCGCCACGGTAGCCCAGGACGAAGCCAGTTGCGTGGTGTTCGGCATGCCCAAGGAAGCCATCAAACTCAACGCTGCCCAGCGCATCATGGCGTTGGAGAATATTCATCAGGCGATTTTGTATAAGTGAGCCTGAGCACCATAGGTATAGGTGTCTTTACAACTTTGGCTCAAGGTTGAACGCCCGGCAGATAGGGCTATTGTGGCAAGCGTGCTTGTCGAATTGTCGCACCGCTCCCGTTGGGCTGCGTGCAGTCCTGGTAAAGCCCTGGATGGTGCTGAATTTTCGGAACGAAAAAAGGACCCGAAGGTCCTTTTTTCAATCGCTTACAGAATTCAGTGGAACTCTGCAGCGCAATATTTGGAGCGGGAAACGAGACTCGAACTCGCGACCCCGACCTTGGCAAGGTCGTGCTCTACCAACTGAGCTATTCCCGCTTGGTGATGCGCATTCTATAGAATCCCCAGCACCCGTCAACCCCTTGATTCAAAAAAGTTTATTTCTTTTCAACGGTGGTGCGCAGGTGGGGCCAGGCGGCCCGTAGGTATTGCAGCATGGACCACAGCGTCAGGCCTGCAGCGATGAGCAACAAGGCGTAGCCGGTGAGGACCCAGAACGAGAAGTCCGACGGATTGGCCAGCAGGATGACCAGCGCGAGCATTTGCGCGGCGGTTTTCCATTTGCCCATGTTCGATACGGCGACGTGGGCGCGGGCGCCGATTTCGGCCATCCATTCGCGCAGGGCCGAGACAACGATCTCGCGACCGATGATCACGGCAGCCGGCAGGGTCAGCCACAGGTTGCCGTGTTCCTGTACCAAGAGCACCAGGGCCACGGCGACCATGAGTTTGTCGGCCACCGGGTCAAGGAACGCGCCAAACGGGGTGCTTTGCTCCAGGCGGCGCGCCAGGTAGCCGTCGAGCCAGTCGGTGGCGGCGGCAAAGGCGAATACCGAACTGGAGGCGACATAGCTCCATTCATACGGCAAATAGAACAGCAGGATAAAAATCGGGATAAGCAGGACGCGTAGAACGGTGATCAGATTAGGGATATTCATCGGCACAACTGGCTACGAGGTGAGAAGGCATTCTATTCGCTGTGCAGATTGGCATAAATCAATTCAGCGAGCTTTTTACTGATACCGGGTGCTTTGGCTATTTCGTCAATGCTGGCACGGGAGAGCTCCTGCAAGCCACCAAAATGTTTAAGCAAGTCGCGACGCCGCGTCGGGCCGACCCCCGCCACCCCTTCCAGGGTTGAGGTTCGGCGGGTTTTGCCGCGTCGTGCACGGTGGCCGGTAATGGCGAAGCGGTGGGCTTCGTCACGAATCTGTTGAATCAGGTGCAGCGCCGGAGAGTCGCCCTTCAAAGTGAACTCATGCGCGGCATCATTCAAGTACAACGTCTCGAAACCGGCCTTGCGCGTGGCGCCCTTGGCCACGCCGAGCAGGATCAGGTCGGGCACGGCCAGTTCATTGAGGACGTCGCGGGCCATGGATAACTGGCCCTTGCCGCCGTCCACCAAGAGGATATCGGGCAATTTGCCCTCGCCGTCCTTCAATCTGCTGAAGCGCCGCGTGAGGGCTTGGTGCATGGCGGCGTAGTCATCGCCGGCGGTAACGCCTTCGATGTTGTAACGCCGGTAGTCGGCCTTGATCGGGCCTTCAGGGCCGAACACTACGCAGGAGGCCACGGTGGCTTCGCCGCTGGAGTGGCTGATGTCGTAGCACTCCAGGCGCTGGGGTGGCTCGTCCAGGTTGAGCACCTCGGCCAGGGCTTCGAAGCGCGCGGCAACGTGCTGTCGATTGGCCAGGCGCGCGCCCAGGGCCTGTTCGGCGTTGGTCACGGCCAGCTGCTGCCAGCGGGCACGGGTGCCGCGAACGCGGTGGCTGATGTCCAGCTCGCGACCGCGCAGTTCATGGATCGCCTCGATCAGGGTCGGGAAATCTTCGTGGACCACGTTGACGATCAGCTCCGACGGCAAGTCGCGCTCAGGACTGCTCACATAATATTGGCCGAGAAACGCGGCCATCACCTCGGAGACGTCTTCATCGATCCCGGTTTGCGGGAAGAAGTTCTTGCTGCCCAGCACCCGCCCGCCACGCACGCTGATCAGGTGCACACAGGCGCCACCCGGGTTGACGAAGGCCGCGATCACGTCGACGTCGCCGGTGCCGCCTTCCATGCTCTGCTGGTCCTGGACGCGGCGCAGCAGCGATATCTGGTCGCGCAGCTCGGCAGCCTTCTCAAAATCCAGGGTGCTGGCCGCCTGCTCCATGGCCCCGGACAGTTCATCGGTCAGCGCATTGCTGCGCCCCTCGAGGAACATCACCGAGTGACGCACATCCTCGGCGTACTCCGCCGGCTCCACCAGGCCCACACAGGGCGCCTTGCAGCGCTTGATCTGGTACTGCAGGCACGGGCGCGTACGGTTCTTGTAGAAGCTGTCTTCACACTGGCGCACAAAAAACGTCTTCTGCAGCAGGCTCAAGCTCTCGCGAATGGCGCCGGCGCTGGGGTAAGGCCCGAAATACTTGCCCTTCTGCTTCTTTGCACCCCGGTGGATGCTCAGGCGCGGGAAAGCGCCATCCGACAAAAACACGTAGGGGTAGGATTTATCGTCACGCAGCAGGATGTTATACGGCGGCCGCCATTCCTTGATCAGCGTCTGCTCAAGCAGCAGCGCTTCAGTTTCATTGGCGGTAATGGTGGTTTCGACCTGGGCGATACGCGCAACCAGGGCGGCGGTTTTCGGCGCGAGACCGGTCTTGCGAAAATAGCTCGCCAGACGGTTTTTCAGGTTCTTGGCCTTGCCCACGTAGAGCAGGCGCGCCTCGCTGTCGAACATACGGTACACGCCGGGGCGGCCGCTGCAGGTCGAGAGAAAGGCACTTGGATCAAACGGTGTGGTCATGTCAGGCGCTGGCGTCCACCATGCCGTGGCGCACCGCGAGCAGGGTCAATTCAACATCACTGCTGATGGCGAGTTTCTCGAAGATGCGATAGCGGTAGGTGTTGACGGTCTTGGGCGAGAGGCACAGCTTATCGGAGATCGACTGCACCTTCTGGCAACCGACGATCATCAAGGCGATCTGGATTTCCCGCTCCGACAGCGCGTCAAACGGCGAGTCGCTGGTGGGCTGGAAGGATTTGATGGCCAACTGCTGGGCGATCTGCGGGCTGATGTAGCGCTGGCCGGCAAATACCAGGCGAATGGCTTGCACCATTTCCGCCAGGCCGGCGCCTTTGGTGAGGTAACCCGCGGCTCCCGCCTGCAGCAGACGCGTAGGAAACGGGTCTTCCTCGCACACCGTTACCACCACAACCTTGATATCCGGATGGCTGCGCAATAATTTGGTAGTGGCGCCCAGACCGCCGATCCCCGGCATCTTGACGTCCATCAACACCACATCGGGTTTCAATTCCCGGGCCTTGATCAGAGATTCCTCCCCCGACTCGGCCTGGCCGACTACTTGCAGGCCGTCGATGTCAGCCAGCATTCGTGTAATGCCTGTACGAACGAGATCATGGTCATCGACTACTAGCACCCTAATCAAGCAGACACCTCGCGATATGGTCTTATAGGTTGCTGAACACCTTAGCAAAAAACCAGGGCGCAGACCTAGCTGCAAGCGTCATATATGTGGAGTTTGAGCGCTTGGCACGCCTCTATCGAGCGGCGAACGGCCGGATTTGCTGGGCAAAAGGTCAGGAATCCTGCGGCGCAGGCTTGGTTTTTCCATGGCGAGAAAGGGAATGCTCGGCCAGGGTCGACGTCAGGCGGCGGATTGCCTCTTGGTCTTCCTTGAACAATGCCCGGTAATCAACCAGCACTTTTTCTTCAAGCTGGCTCAGATTTTCCAGTGGAGTCGGCGTCGCTGTCCCGGTCAACACGTACAGCACATCCACGCCTCTGCTGGCCACGCGAGACAAGTAGTCGGCCTTGGGCGCGCGCCCACCGCTTTCATATTTGCCCTGGGCGTTGGCTTCGACGCCTCCGATTTCACCAAACACTTTTTGCGACAGGCCAAGTCGCTCTCTTTCTTGCCTTAAACGCGAACCGATTCCACTCATCTGGATGCATGATCCTATTTGGCACACCGCAAGAGGTGACAGGCTCATCACTTCGTTAAACAAATTAAACGGTTTTTTTGAACTATGCCCGCAATTCGTACCCCTGCACAAGACCAGGCTGAAACATCAAGGAACGGCACCGTCAACAGGATGTTGAGCGACAAACGCGTTCCATCCGCCAGAATCCGGCGTCTTCACCGACAACGCTGAACCCCGTGCGCTGATAAAGCCTTTTGGCCGGGTTGGTCTTGAACACGGTTAAACGCAACAGGCCAGGCACTTGGGCCTTGAGCGCCATCTGCTCCAGCACCCAAGTGCCCGCACCGAGCCCGCGATAGGCCTCGAGCATATGCAGTTCGCGGATATAGAGCGCGTTGCTATCACGGCTCAGGCTGATAAACCCGGCAACGCAGTCATCCGCGTAAATCAGCCAGTTTTCCCGAGCAGCCCAGGCCCTATCAAAGCCATCGTCGGACCACAGCAGCTGGTTTTGCACGTAATAACGGTCCATCGCCCGGTGAGTCAGGGATCGTGCAAAAGGCAGGTCGTGTTCCGTCGCAGCGCGCAGGTAGAAAGGCATTTACACAGCCACCACGTGCCCAACCCAGCGCTCGCCATCGCGACGGGCAATCGCCAGCGCTTCGCCGACCCCAGGCACCGCCGCCAGCAAACGACCATCATCCGCCCATATCGCACTGCGGCCGGCACAAGCCCAGCCGCCCGACGGGCCACCATGGTTAGCCATCAACACCAGAAGGCGATGCTCGGCCGCATACCCCTGGAGCAGCGCGCTGTCCGTGGCGTAGCCGCTCTCGCTGATCAATACGCCTGCGGCATAGACCGTGGCGCCCGCCAGCGCCGCCTGGCGCGGATGACTGGCGTGGGAAAAGTCAGCGCACACAGCCAGCGCAATACGATCCTTCCCCCACTCAAGCGCCGCACCGCCCTGCCCGGCCGCGAACGCAAGTTCTTCGCCCGGATGCAGATGCTGCTTGGTGTAGACCGCCACCGAGCCGTCAGCTCCCAGTACCAAAGCGCCGATCAGCACATCCGCCTCTGGCGCCAGGCGGATCGGCATACCCACCACCGCCGTCAACTGCAGCTCCCGGGCCATCTCGCGTAGTGGCGCCAGCAGTGGGTCTTCAGGCGCAATGGCCAGCTTGGCTGCCAGCGCGGGCTCATAGCCGGTCAGCGACAGCTCTGGAAACACTAGCAATTGCACGCCCTGTGCAGCTGCAGCCTGCATGAACTCGAGATGTCGCGCGATGTTGGCTGCTACATCGCCTGCGACGGAAAGGGTTTGCGCCGCAGCAAGGGTCAAGGCAGTCATGGTTGCGTCCTGGCAATCTTAAGTGCGTCCAGCATATCGACACTCCCCCCATAGCCGTAAGTCCCCCCATGCGATAGAAATTACTGATTGAATCCACCTGCGCCGCTCTAGTAAGCTCCCCGCATCATTTGGAGACATGCCATGTTGCAACTCACCCACACTCAGGTTTGCCCCGCTGCCAGCGCATCGCGCTCGGTGTCGGCTACCCGTGTGAACGGTTCGAGCGCACTGGTCAGCTTTTATTTTGGGTATTGGTTTAGCCGCTGGCGCGCCTGATACCTGAAATCGGCGCCCACTACTCAAGGGGTCGCCTGCCAGAGAAATCTAACCCCCGGTCGGCTCCCCGACCGGGGGTTTTGTTTTTTCAGGCCCTGATAATTTTTTGATCACCCACTTAAGGAATCACGCCATGAACACCATCACCTATTACCGCCACGGCACTTGCGCTGCATGGCGATTTAGCCAGCTCCGTTCGGGACAGCCTGCCGCCTCCGACCGGTCACTTCTTGGTGGCAAGCCAACACACGTAACCGATACGGCCAATTGTCGAACACCCCAGTAGGCCAAGCGCGCGGGAATTGCCCGCCGCTTGCCCAGGAAATCCAGAATATGAACGTCTCTGTCGCCGCTTTGCCCGTCTCCACCCTGGACAGCGCCAATGAAGCCCTGACCCAGCGCCTGCCCAGCGCCCTTGAGCTCAAGCATCAACTGCCCCTCAGCCCGTTCCTCAATGAACAGGTACACGCCCACCGCCAAGCCGTGCGCGCCATCCTCAATGGGCATGATCCACGCTTGCTGGTGATTGTCGGCCCGTGCTCGATACACGACCCGCAATCGGCCCTGGAATACGCGCGTAACCTGAAGAGGCTCGCGCTTGAAGTCAGCGACCAGATGCTGCTGGTCATTCGCGCCTACGTCGAAAAACCGCGCACGACTATTGGCTGGAAAGGCCTGGCTTACGATCCACACCTCGATGGCAGCGACGATATGGCCGCAGGCCTGGCGCTGTCTCGGGAACTGATGCGCGAAATGCTGCGGCTGGGCTTGCCGGTCGCCACCGAGTTGCTGCAACCCATGGCCGCCGGCTACTTCGATGACCTGCTCAGTTGGGTCGCGATTGGCGCGCGCACCACCGAATCGCAGATCCACCGCGAAATGGCCAGCGGCCTGGGCATGCCCGTTGGCTTCAAAAACGGCACCGACGGCGGCGTCGCGATTGCCTGTGACGCGATGCGCTCGGCCTCGCACCCGCACCGCCACTTCGGCATCGACAGCCAGGGCCATCCGGCGATCATCCAGACGTCGGGCAACCCCGACACCCACCTGGTGCTGCGCGGCGGTCACCGCGGGCCAAACTACGATGCGCAGAGCGTGTCCCGAGTCAAACACGACCTGGCCAAATCCAGCGTGGCGGCACGCATCATGGTCGATTGCAGCCACGCCAACAGCGGCAAAGACCCGTTGCGCCAGCCGGCGGTGTTCAGCGAGGTGCTGGAGCAACGCTTGCAAGGCGATACGTCGCTGATCGGCATGATGCTCGAAAGCCACCTGTTCGAAGGTTGCCAGCCTCTGAGCCCGTCAATGAAATACGGCGTGTCGGTAACCGATGGCTGCCTGGGTTGGGCGGGCACCGAGCAGTTGCTGCGCAGTGCCGCCGAGCGCCTTCGTGAACACAGCCATACCCAGTGATTGGCCGTCATCGGGCACAAGCCACTTGGGCAGTTACGTGGGCCTAGACGCCGACCACCGGTTGGCGGGACAGCGCCCTTAGCCACGGCAAAACCCGCAAGCCGGTCATGGCCTCGGGAGGGTCGATGATGTCCATGAAATGTTCGAGATTGACGTTATCCGGTACGCCCGGCAGGCGTACCGCTACCGTCGGCATTGCGCCGGCGGGATCACCCAGGTCAAGGTTGTCGTAGATCAATACATGGCGTGCCTGAGGGTGGGGCCCACGCGCATGGGCCGCCAGCCCCGCATTGATGATCAGCACATCAAAGGGTTCGGCCGGAATGGCGGTGAGAATCTGGACTTCTTCGAAGGTTTGCACCGGCACGATCCGGTGATACCCCAACTGGTTAAGCATCTTTTCGATGTAGAGCCGCTGCAAGTGCAGATCATCGGCAATCAGAATGGTCAGTGCTTTGTTCGGCATGGCAAGCCCCTGGGCAGGCAGCGCTCGTCAGTGAGCGTGGCCCATTTTCCAGACAAATCCCGACGACAAAATCAGGCATGTTCCCCCATCACGTAGGACTTCTCCCAAAAGCTCCGAATGGTCGTCATCGGGATCAAGACTGATTGCAATGGAGACTCAACCCCTCATGCAAAGCGATCATCGCCTGCGCCACCTCACCGATCGCCACCCCGAGCGCGTTGCGGTCCTGGCTTTCACAGGCTGCCTCCAGTGCTTCACAGCGAGCGATCAACACCTGTGCCTTGACCATGCGGGCACCGCCCTTGGCGCGATGAGCGAGGTCGTGCAGCCTGGCGAAGTCGGCCTTGCGTTGCAGCGTCGGCAATAGCGCCCGGTCCGCCTCGAGGCTGTCGAGCAAGGGGGTCAACAATTCGGTAAGCGCGTGATGGTCCTCGCCTGTCAACGCGATCAAGGTGCTCAAATCAAATGCTGCCGCCTCTGGGCTCATGGCGTAAGTGGAGCGCGACGCCAGCGCCACGCGCAAATCGTCAAGCCCGGTGGGTTTGAACAGGCACCCATCCATACCGGCTTGCCGACAGCGCTCGGCCTCTTCGGGTTGTGCATTGGCGGTAAACCCCAGCAGCAGGCACGGCACCAGGCCTCGTTCACGCTCCAATACGCGGATGTCCCGTGCCAACTGGTAGCCATTCTTGAACGGCATGTTGCAATCGGTGATGACGCCATCGAACTGCCCGGCACGCCACTGCTCGAGCCCCTGAATCCCGTCCTCGGCCGTGGTGATACGGTGGCCCAGGAAACTCAACTGCCGAGCCAGCAGCAAGCGGTTGGCCGGGTAGTCGTCCACCACCAGGATGCTCAGGGCATCCGGCGGCTCTGCCGGAGGGTTTGCCGACGCCCCCTCCTGCGCCAATACAGCGGTCATGACCAAGGCCAACGTTACATCTACCCGCGAGCCCTGCCCCAGCACACTGCTCAAGTGCAGTCGCCCCCCCATCATTTCGCACAGGTTGCGGCTGATCACCAACCCCAGGCCGGAGCCGCTACGTGCCGACTGTTCGCCATTGCTGCCCTGGATAAAGGGGCTGAACAGGCGCAGCTGGTCATGGGCGCTGATGCCAATTCCGGTGTCCTGCACCCAGAATTTCAGCTCCAGATGCTCCCCTTCGAACGCCGCATGAGCACCGAGCCTGACCTCGCCCTCGTGGGTAAACTTTATGGCATTGCTCAGCAAATTCGACACCACCTGCTTGAAACGCAGTGGGTCAATCAGGACCACGCGGTCGATCAACGGATCAAGTTCAACCTGCAGCGCCAGCCCCTTGGCCCGCGCCAGACCTTCGAACACCCGCGCCACCGAGGTCAGTAACTCATGCAGATTGGCCGGTTCCAGGGCCAACGACAGATGACCGGACTCGATCCGTGCGATGTCGAGAATATCGCCGATCAATTCCAGCATGCCACGCGAAGCCTCCGACGCCACTTCCAGGGCATCCCGGTCGGCCACGCCCCGCTCGGCATTCTTCAGGGCCAGCTCGATCATGCCGATCACCGCATTCATCGGCGTACGGATCTCGTGACTCATGGTCGCCAGGAAGGTGGTCTTGGCCCGGTTGGCAGCGTCAGCCTCGTCCTTGGCTTCTTGCAGCTGACCCAACAACTGTTGGCGCTCGCTGACGTCCACCCAACCGGCAATCATGCCCACCACTTTCTCGTCACCGTCGCGATAGGGCAGCATCCACTGGTAGATGGTCAGGGCATCGCCGTTGGGCAATTTGAGTATTCGATCATGAATCTGCGGCTCGCCTTCTGCCATCAGGCGCAGGTAATCCTGATGAAACGACTGAGCCTGGGGCAGGTTGCCGGCGTCGGTTTCGACCACGGTTTTACCAATCACGTCTTCGAGCTTATAACCGAATACGTCCAGGTAAGCGTTATTGCAGGCCATCAATCGCCCCTGCCGGTCACGCACGTAAATCGGGTGCGGCGTGCCGTCGATCAACACGCTCATGAAGCGCATTTGGTCGCTCAAGGCGCGTTCGGCCTGGACGCGCTTGCGAATCAGGCGGCGCAGGTAGATGGCCCAGCTCAACGTGACGATCAGCAGCAACGCGGCCAGCCCGAACCCCTGAATGATCATGTTGCGGTGCCGTAGCCAATAGCTGTCTTCGATGATCACCTCGCTGCGCCATTGGGTGATCATTTCATCCATTTCCTGCGGGGTGATGCTCAGCAGCGCTTTATCGAGGATCGAATAAAGCTCCAACTGACTGCGGTTGACCCCGAACGTGATTCGCGCAGGCTCGGAGCCGACCGTACTGGTGATGCGCAACCGGTCGCGGTAATACCGGGCGATCATATAGCGCGCACTGATCAGCGAATTGACCGCCCCCTCCGCTTCGCCTCTGGCTACCATCGCCATCGCCTGCTCCGCGCTGTCCACATCGATAAACACGACGCCGGGAAAATCCCGCATGATCGTATCGCGCAGTCCGTTGCCGCTGATCATCGCCAGGCGTTTACCCACCATATCTTCCAATGTGACCGGGCTGTGTTCATCACCTCGGGTTATCAGCACCAAGGCGTTGGTCAGGTAGGGCCGGGTGAACCGCACCTTTTCGGCGCGTTCGACACTGGGGGTCACGACCGCCAGCATATCCGCCGCGCCCGCACTGACCTGGTCGATCTGCTGGGGTATCGAGCTACCCCGTATCACGTCGAACTTCAAACCGGTGCGCAGGCTGATACGCGACAGCACCTCGGCACTCAGCCCCTCGAACTGGCCCCGATCATCGATGACCGACAGCGGCAGGAGCTTGTCCAGCACCGCGACCTTGACCCGTGGATGCTTGAGGAGCCAGCGTTGTTCACTGGCACTCAAGTGCAACCTACCGGCACCGACGATACCGAGGTTGCCGCCGCTCCAGCGGCGCAATATTTCCATTTGCTCCCCGGCAGGAATCGCCTCCAGCGCCGCATTGATGATCGGCGGCAGCCGCGTATTCTGCCGGGTGAATGCAAAGGCGAACGGGTTGACTTCAAGAGTGGAAAAATCCGCCATGCGCACAATATTGAGCTGGTTTCGGTGGATCAGGTAATTGGTGCTGATGGCATCGCCCAGATACACATCGGCGCGGCCAAACGCTACTGCACCAATCGCCTCGAAGGCCGAAGAAAACAACTCCACCTGGGCATGGGGGTAAAACGCCCGTACCACCTCAGGTTGCAAATAGTGATAGAGCATCGCCACGCGCTTGCCCGCCAGGTCCTCGGTCAGCGCCTGGCTATCGCTGGTGCGGGTCACCAGGGTGGGTTGGTCATTGGCGTAGGTGCGGGACAGGATCAGTTGCGGGTCGGCCGCTTCATAACCATTGGCCGAGCCGAGGAAATCCACATCGCCTCGCTTGAGGGCTTCGATCACTTCATCGCGCGTTTCGTAACACCGAACTTCAATGGAGATATTCAGGGCCTGGCTGACCAGCGCTGCAAAATCGGCGGTAATGCCTTCGAGCTCCTCACGGTTATTGGTCAGGTCAAACGGGGCGTAATCGGGAGCGGACACCCCCATCAGCAAGGTGCGCCGTTCGCGCAACCAGCGCCAGTCGGCCTCTTGCAGCGTGACGACGGGCGGGTCAATACGAGAGTGGCCCAACAGCCGCAAAACTGTGGGCTCGTCAAAGGCCATCGCGGCCATGGGCAACAGGCTCAACCAGAGGATCGTGGCGAACCGCTTGAACGCGATGGCGATCATTTCAAATCAGATCAGATGATTGCGCTGGGCAAATTTGGACAGGTGCACCACTGAGGACATACGTAACTTTTCCTTGAGGCGGGTCTTGTAGGTGCTGATCGTCTTGTGGCTCAGCAGCATGTCTTCAGCAATTTCCTTGTTGCCCAGCCCCAGGGCCAGTTTCTGCAATACGGTCAATTCACGGTCCGACAAGCACTCGATCATCTGCCGCTCCGTTTCTTGCAGGTCGTCACGGCGTACCGAGCTGGTAGGCAGGCTGGGGAAACAGCTGTAGCCGGACTGGATCGCTCTGATGGCCTTTTGCAATTCGTCCAGCTCGCCGGTCTTGGCCACAAACCCCATGGCCCCGGCTCGCATGCAACGGGTGGAAAAAAACACGGCCAGGTAGGAGGTCAGCACCAGGATCCTGCACGGCAGGCCCAGGGACTTGATCCGACAGATAACTTCCAACCCACCCAGCTTGGGCATCGCCAGGTCGAGGATGATCAGTTCGGGACGTTGCTCCCGCGCCAATTGCATTGCATCTGCACCGTCACCCGCCTGATAAATGTCATCGAATCCTTCCAACTTCAGCAAATGCTTGACGGTCGCACGTATAAACGGATGGTCATCCACGATTAATGCTTTGCTCATACACACCCCTAGGCTGTCAAAGTACCCTTACACATCAACCGGGACCTAGGTACCTGTGAGAAATGACAGTTCCGACAAACGGTACTGCACCCGCTCAGGACGATAACCGCTCGCAGCCTGGCCCCTTCCATTGAACATCACGAGCAATCACGGCTGGACGAGAACGAGCGCCCAGCCGTAAGTGCCCAACCTTAACAATGCAATGACGTTTTGATTGAAGGGATAGTCCTGACTACTTGTAGGATTTTTCCTCGCAAAAAAGCTTAGCTGATATTGGCTCGACGGGGTTTCAGGCGGGCGGGTCAGTCGGTGGTACTCGGGCTCCAGAACGCCTGCACCACCAGGCTGGAGGTGGAAATACGCGCCACCAATGCATCCAGCTCGTCACCGTCGACCGACGTCGCGGCCAGGGTGGCCTCGATTTCAACTTCTTCGCTGCCGAACGGCCTTACGTCGACATCACTGGCCGGGTAGTTGCATCGCGCCAGCTCGGCTTCCAGCAGCACCATGACCGCCTGTTGCTGGCTGCGCCGCGCGATGACATAGAGGATGTTGGTGACCTCGGCCGAGACTACGTCCAAAGGCTGGCGGTTGATGTTGTTGACGATCGGCCGCAGCAAAGTATTGGCGGCCAGTACGAACAGCGTACCCAGCAAGGCCTCGAGGATCAGGTCGGCCCCCGCACAGGCTCCCACTGCGGCCGACGCCCAAAGGGTGGCGGCTGTGTTGAGCCCGCGCACATTGCCTTCTTCGCGCATGATCACCCCGGCCCCCAGGAAGCCGATGCCCGACACTACATACGCGACGACGCGCACCGCGCCTTCCGCACCGCCCAGGCGATTGGCCATGTCGACAAAGATCGCTGCGCCGACCGCCACCAGCACATTGGTGCGCAAGCCTGCGGTGCGTTGGCGGTACTGGCGCTCGAAGCCGATCAAGCCGCCGAGGAGGAACGCCGCCGTGAGGCTGACGACGGTATCCACCAGAGAGTCGAGGTTGATGTTGTTGATTGCCTGCATAAAAAAACCTCCATGACTGCTGCGGCAACTACTGCCAGCCAAACTTGCGGATGTAGTAGCCCTTCACCGCCTGGGTCAGCGCCATGTACGCCAGCAAGATCACGGGCAGGAACACGAAGTACAGCGACGGCAGCGCCTGCAGTTTGAAGTAATGCGCCAGTGGCCCCATCGGCAGGAAGATCCCGACCGCCATGATCACGCCCGTCATGACCATCAACGGCATCGCCGCACGGCTTTGCAGGAACGGGATTTTCGGGGTGCGGATCATGTGCACGATCAACGTCTGGGTGAGCAGCCCCACCACGAACCAGCCCGACTGGAACAGGGTCTGGTGGTCCGGGGTATTGGCATCGAACACGTACCACATGAGTGCGAACGTGGTGATGTCAAAGATCGAGCTGATCGGCCCGAAGAACAGCATGAAGCGGCCCACATCTGCCGGCTGCCAGCGTTGCGGCTTGGCGAGCATCTCCTCGTCGACGTTGTCGAACGGAATCGCGATCTGCGAGATGTCATACAGCAGGTTCTGCACCAGCAGGTGCATCGGCAGCATTGGCAGAAACGGGATAAACGCACTCGCCACCAGCACCGAGAACACGTTGCCGAAGTTGGAGCTGGCGGTCATCTTGATGTACTTGAGCATGTTGGCGAAGGTGCGCCGGCCTTCCAGCACGCCCTCCTCCAGGATCATCAAGCTCTTTTCCAGCAGGATGATGTCGGCGGCTTCCTTGGCGATGTCTACCGCGCTGTCCACCGAAATGCCGATATCGGCCGTACGCAGTGCCGGTGCATCGTTGATGCCGTCCCCCATGAACCCGACCACATGCCCGTTGGCCTTGAGCAGGCGCACGATGCGCTCCTTGTGGCTGGGCGTGAGCTTGGCGAACACATTGGTGGTTTCCACGGCCTGGGCCAGCTCGGCGTCGGTCATGTCCTCGATGTCGTTACCCATCAGCAGCCCTTGCTGCTCCAGGCCGACTTCACGGCAGATCTTTGCGGTGACTCGTTCGTTATCGCCCGTCAGCACTTTGACCGCTACGCCATGGGCCTTCAGGGCCTTGAGCGCAGGCGCGGTACTTTCCTTGGGTGGGTCGAGGAAGGCCACATAGCCGATCAGGGTCAGGTTGTTTTCATCCGCCAGGCTGTAGGTATCGCGACCTGGCGCCATCGGTTGTGCGGCCACGGCCACCACCCGCAGGCCCTCGTCATTGAACGCTGCAGTCACTTGGCGAATGCGTGCCAACAGCTCTTCCGTCAATGCCTCGTTGACCTCGCCATGGCGCACGGTGCTGCACACTGCCAAAATCTCCTCCACCGCGCCCTTGCAGATCAGCAGATGCGGCTGGTCCTGCTCCGCCACCACTACCGACATGCGACGCCGATTGAAGTCGAATGGAATCTCATCGACCTTCTGGAACGCGGTACCGACCTTTAAGTCACGATGGATTTCGACGTGCTCGAGCACGGCCACATCCAGCAGGTTTTTCAAACCGGTCTGGTAGTAGCTGTTGAGGTAGGCCATTTCCAGTACGTCCTCGGATTCCTGGCCCCACACATCCACATGGCGCGCCAGGAAAATCCTGTCCTGGGTCAGCGTGCCGGTCTTGTCGGTGCACAATACATCCATGGCGCCGAAATTCTGGATCGCGTCGAGGCGCTTGACGATGACCTTCTTGCGCGACAGGAACACCGCGCCCTTGGCCAACGTCGAGGTGACGATCATCGGCAGCATTTCCGGGGTAAGGCCCACGGCAATCGACAGCGCGAACAGCAAGGCTTCAGTCCAGTCACCCTTGGTGAACCCGTTGATGAACAACACCAGCGGGGCCATCACGAACATGAAACGGATCAACAGCCAGCTGACCTTGTTGACTCCCTGCTGGAAGGAAGTGGTGGCACGGTCGGTCGCCGTGACGCGTTGCGCCAGGGCGCCGAAGTAAGTGTGGTTGCCGGTGGCGAGAATCACCGCCGTGGCGGCGCCGGACACCACGTTGGTGCCCATGAACAGGATGTTTTCCAAGTCCAGCGGGTTGCGAACCTGGGCATCCTGCTGCTGGACGAACTTCTCCACCGGCATCGATTCACCGGTCATCGCCGCCTGGCTGACGAACAGGTCCTTGGCACTGAGTACGCGGCAATCAGCGGGAATCATGTCGCCGGCCGACAGCACGATCAGATCGCCCGGTACCAGTTGCTTGATCGGCAGCTCAAGACGCTTGGCCGCGTCCCGGCGCAACACTGTGGCCGTGTTGCTGACCATGGCCTTCAAGGCGTCGGCGGCCTTGTTCGATTTGGCCTCCTGCCAGAAACGCAACAGGGTCGACAGCACCACCATGGAGAAAATCACCAAAGCGGCCTTCATGTCGTCGGTCAGCCAGGAGATCACCGCCAGCAACGTCAGCAGCAAGTTGAACGGGTTTTTATAGCAGTGCCACACGTGCACCCACCAAGGCAGCGGCTGCTCGTGCTCGACTTCATTGAGGCCGTACTGCCCACGCAACGCATCGGCCTCCTGGGTGTTCAAACCCTCGGCGTGGCTGCCCAGCATGCCCAGCAGTTGCACGGCACTGCCGTTGGCTGCGGCCACCAGGGTTTGCGCAAGGCTAGGCGGTACTTCGCGGCTGACACTGGCGTCGGTCACGGTCTCCAGCATCGTCAGGCGCCGAAAATGCCGGGCGATATGCCGGGTCCGCAGAAAACCGGCGAAGAACTCTTTGAGCAGCGTGAGGTTCATGGTGTTACTCCTGCGCGATGAAAAACTCTCGTGCAGGTACCGCCCATCCGCACTGCGCCTGCCGAACAGGCGCAGCCGAACCTGGCCCGCCCACCGTAAAAGGCAGGCGCGTCCGTAGCCTCCCGAGGCAACTCGGGTGCTGGTCAGCGTCGATGAGAGGGATCAGGCAGGCGCCAGGAATGGCTGCTGCCGGGATGCCGCTTCTCGCTTTTCTGGCGAGACAACGGCATCGAAAAAATGCGCGTTACCTTGCCAAGTATGTGCCGGTTACTGAAACCGGCCGACTACTGTCACTCGAACAAGTACCCACTGAGGGTCTCCGCTATTGATGAAAACGCGCGAAGCTTACGCCGCGATTTATGCAGAGTAAACCGTAGGAAAGTTTCCGCATGGTGAATAAGAAATTTCTTCAGGATGGGTTCAGGAACCCCTTTCTCGACCACACCAATGAGCAATGTGGGGGGGCTTGCTCCCGATGGCGGTGTGTCAGCTACTAATTCATGCCTGACACTCTGCCTTTGCAGGCAAGCCCCGCAACATGGGCTCGGTGTAAGTTCCAGGCTATGGAGCACCGGGTCGGTCGCGCTCGACCAAGGCCAGATAGGCATCAATACCCTTCTCGGCAATCGGCTTGACCTGAATCAGTACCCTATTCACCTGCCGCCCCATTGCAATCCCCTCTCGAATGCGCACCGTCACATACCCCAGCCTGGGCCAAAAACGCTCGGCCTTGGTATTGCCAACAACAACCGTCAACCGCAACCAGTGGGCACCCTTCCCCACCGCCCATGCCTCGAGGTCCGCGTGCAGCCGCTGCGCCAGCCCACTGCCGTGCCAACGTGTATGCACCATCAACAATCCGATATGCCACACTCCGACGGCGAGCAAATCTGCGGCGATATTCACCACGGCGACCAATTGGTTTTGCGCATCGCGGTAACCCAGCCAGTACATACGGCTGCAATGCCAGCCTGCGGGTAATTGCCCCTGAAGCTCTTCTCGTGCTTCGGTCGCAGTAGCGGGTTCGCCGTTAACCGCGATGAAGTAATCCGGCGCTCGTTCAAAAAAGTCTTGCAGCTCAGTCTCGTCACAACCAAGCAGCTCAACCACCCGAATGCCTTCGAGGGAGCAGCCAGGCAACACGTGTGGATCAACGTCCATATTCAATCCTTTCAATCATCCCGCGTCAGCACTTCCAGCAATTCAATCTCGAAACGCAGGTTGCTGTTTGGCTTGATATGCGCACCCATCGAGCGCTCGCCGTAGGCCAGGTGCGCCGGTACATACAACGTGCGTATACCGCCAACCTGCATGCCCATCAATCCCTGGTCCCAACCCTTGATCACGCGACCTGTACCAATCACGCACTGAAACGGTTTGCCCCGCTCCCAAGACGAATCGAACACCGTGCCGTCTTCCAGGGTGCCGGTGTATTGAGTGGTGATCAGCGCGCCCTTGACCACGGCTTTGCCGTCGCCCAGGCGGATGTCGGTGATCTGCAATTCGTCGTTGCTCATGGGGCTCTCATTGAAGGCGTGAAAGGTTGCGGTTTTCCCAGAACCGAGTGGGTTTTGCAAGTGTCATGACCACGCGATCCAATGTGGGAGGGGGCTTGCTCCCGATTCGGTGCATCAGTCACCCCATCATTGACTGACAGCCTGCTATCGGGAGCAAGCCCCCTCCCACATTTCGATTTGCATGCATCCAGTAATCGGCGTTTATAACCAATGCCAGAACCGACTCCAAAACCCTCGCCCCAATTCATCCTTGCACCCGGCATACTGCCGCGCATACATCTGCGAACGGGCCTGCACTTTGCTCGCCACCGGCGGCAGCCAGGCTTTGCTGGCATAGGTGCGCTGACGATAACCACCCCAGCCTTCGTGGTAGTTCAGGTATTGGCCGTAGGCGTCGTACTTGTAGACGCCATTGATGGTGTAGGTCTTGTCCATGTACCAACCGATAAAGTCGATGGCGTCGTCGAAATCCTCGCGATCGGCGCCGCTGCGGCCGGTGCTTTTGCGGTAGTCATTCCACACTTCATCCTTGGCCTGGGCATAGCCGGAAGCGGTGGAAACGCGCCCCCAGGGAATGATCCACAACAGGTATTTACGCGGCGTCTTGGCGTCGTAGCGAAAGCCCGACTCCTGATACATGATCGCGAAGGGCACCTGGATCGGCACGCCCCAGCGTTTTTGCGTGACCTTGGCCGCGTCGTACCAGTCATCCTTTTCGCGAAAGATGCCGCAGATATCATTGGGCGTGCGTGGCGGCGAGGTGCCGCACGCCGCCAACAGGGAAGTGAGCAGTAACAGTCCGACGGTTTTGCTTGCGCTCAAAGGGCACCCTTGCGTGAAACGCGTAAAATCCCGGCATTTTACGCGCTCACACAGGCGGCGTCCTTACTGCAAACCATATCAAGCCAATGGCACGCGACGGGGCCCGTATGCACTACCCCGCCTGGTTCATTCGCGCTCCCACCCGGACAACTTCTCTGCACTATCCTGAACCGGGGATGTCGTAAAACCCATGCGTCCACACCTTGGAGAACCTATGACACAGGATGTTCTTGCCAAAGAAACCAACCGCCGCCAACTGCAGCAGATCATCTCCGGGTTGTCCGACGGCGTGATCCTGGCCGAGGTCGACCAGACCATTCTCTGGGCCAACGAAGCCGCATTGACCATGCACGGCGTCACTGACGTCATGGGGCTGGGCGCCAATGGGCAGGAATACGCCGAGCGCTTCACCTTGCGTTATCGCAATTACCACCCGTTGCAGTTGGATAACTACCCCCTCGCCCGCGCGGCGGCGGGTGATGAGTTCAGCGACGTGATCGTGGAAGTCATTCCTACGGCCGATGAAGAAAAGACCTGGGTTCACCGCCTGCGCAGCCTGGTGATCACCGACTCGCAAGGCGAGCCGGAACTGCTGGTGCTGATCCTCAGTGACGCCACCGAATGGGCCAGCGCCGAGCAGCGTTTCGAGAAAACCTTCAACGCCAACCCCGCGCCCGCCGTGATCTGCCGCCTCAGCGACCTGCGCTACATCAAGGTCAATCAGGGCTTCCTGGAGATGACCGGCTACAACCGCGACCAAGTCATCGGTAAATCCGTGTATGAACTGGACGTGCTCGAACAGGCCGAACGCAAGGACTTGGCTATCGAGCGGCTGGGGCAAGGCTCGACCATTCCACAGATGCAGGCAGAGCTGCGACTGCCCGAAGGCGGCAGCAAGCTGGTGATCGTCGCCGGCCAGCCCCTGGACATGAACGAAGAGGACTGCATGCTGTTTTCGTTCATGGACCTGGAGCCGCGACGCAAAGCGGAAATCGCCCTGCGCCAGAGTGAAGAACGCTTCGCCAAGTCCTTCCGCCTGACGCCCGTGCCAACCCTGGTGTGCAACGCCGCCAATCGCCAGGTGGTGGATATCAACGAAGCGTTCATGAGTATCACCGGCTATATCAGTGAAGAACTGATCGGCAAATCCATCGAAGACATCGACTTCATCGACAGCCCCCAGGCCGGCGCCCAGTTGTTCGCGACCCTGGAGAAAGCCGGAAACCTGGAAGGTCATGACCTCAAGGTGCGCAAGAAAGGCGATGAAGTGATCGACTGCGTGGTGTCGGCCGACACCGTGATCATCCAGGACATGCCGTGCTACCTGCTGGTATTCATGAACATCACCGAACGTAAACGCTCGGAGCTGGAACTGGTGGCGGCCATCGAGGAAGTCATGCAGGACACCTCCTGGTTCAGCCAGACCCTGATCGAAAAACTCGCCAATGCCAAAAGCGTCAACAGCCCTGACCTGCCCAACGTTTCCTTTACCGACCTCACCGCCCGTGAGCGCGACGTGCTGGGTTTGATCTGCGAGGGCCTGGCCGACAAGGAGATCGCCTCGCGCCTGAAGCTGGCACCCAACACCGTGCGCAACCACGTGGCGACGGTGTACTCCAAGCTGGGCGTGCACAGCCGCAGTACGGCCATCGTCTGGGCCCGCGAACGCGGGCTGTTTGCCGGTGAAGTACGGATAAAGAACAAACGTTAAGAGTGCAAATGCACTAGTGCAGCTAGTGCTAATTCGCCTTATGAGGCAGCGGGCTAATCAATAACCTTTAAGGCATCGTCTCTGTGCCTTGAAGGAACCTGCATGTTTACCCTCTCTCAACTGCGAAATTGCATCGAAGAAGGCTTGTCGCCGCTGACCTGCGAATTCACCCTGTGCCGGGACGCATCCTTGACCCTCAAGGTATTCGACGCCGAAACCGGACGGGTCGATCTGGTGGTCACCGGGATCAGCACCAAACGGCTGCAGACCCCGGAGGAAGTGGCGAAAATGGTGGATGAATTGCGCTATGAGCTGCAAAGCAACAACGTCGGCAAGCTCACGCTGGATGACTTGCCTTCAGCTTCGCCCCAATGAAGTAGAACACCCCGCCGCCGACGATAAACATCCCGAGCATATAAAACATGTAATGCGCCGGCAGGCTGGCCAGCACCATCCCGCATAACACCGGCCCCAAGGCGGCGCCGAGATTGGACAGGTTTTGCGCGCCGTAATACATCCCCCGCAGCGCATCAGGCGCAATTCGGTCGATAAACATGTACTCGGCCGGGAACACAATAATTTCCCCCACGGTAAACACCGCCATCGCCAGCACCCACCACATCACGCTGCTGGCCAACGCAAAGCCAATCAGCCCCAGCATGAACATGCCCAAACCTGCGATCAGCCACTGGCTCAGGTAACGGTGCGAGATGCGCCGGCCAATCAGGTACTGCAAGGCAATCACCAGCACGGCGTTGGTGGTGAGCACGGCGCTGATTACAGTGTAGGTATATTCGGCAGTGGTGGTAGTCACCAGGTATTGCGATAGGTAGGCCGTAAATTGGCCGAATACCACCGCACTGAGCAGGCCACCGAGGGTGAAACACACCAGGCGATGATCCTTGAGCAGCACACGGCCCACGGCGAGAAACGGCACCGGTTTTTGCGTGGCGTCGACGGTGGTCAATGTGCGGTCGCCCAAACGCCAGTACAGCAGGAAAAATCCCACGCCCAACAGCGCCGACAGTATAAACGGCAGGCTGATATCCAGCTTCGCCACCATCGCGCCAAAAAATGGCCCCACGGCGTAGCCGATATTGGTCAGCGTATATTTGATCGAGAACACTTCGCTGCGCCCCTCCTCGGGCAGCAAGCTGGCGAAGCCGGCCTTGATCGCGATATCGATGACCGCATAGGCCAGGTTGATCAGGATCAGGCAGCTGTAGAACGCCCAGATATTCTGCGCCACAACCGTACCGATAAAGCCCAGCACAAACACCAGGCTCAGACCGAGCAGCAAACGGTAACTGTTGACGCGATCGACAAGGAACCCGCCATAGACGCTGAGCAACGAGCCGACAATCAGCGAGCTGCCGATAACCAGGCCGACCTGGCTGATGTCGAGGGCAAAGTGGCGGGTGAGGTAGATCACCAGGTACGGAAAGGTGATCGCCTTGGCCAACGTCAGCAGCAACGTGGCGGACAGCAACAGATTCACCGTGCGGGGGTAGTTTTTGATGGTGGCAAGCATCCTGCTCTCTTTTCTTTGAAGGTAACGCGACCATTGCGGTCGGTTACCTTAACGCAAGAAAGGTGAAACGAGCAGGTGGTGCGGCAGGATTATTTCTTGACCGGTGTGATCTCAAGGATGGTGCCGTTGGTGGTCTTGAGCAGTACATATTTATCGCCGACCCGCGCCCACTGGCTCTCTTCCTCGGGCTGCTTGAGGCCACGTTTTTTCCAGTCGCTGAGGGCCGACTCCTTACGCATGAGGATATCCGGGGCGCGGTCACCTTCCTTCAAATCACGGGTATTGATGTTGGAAGGCTGCACGGTTTCCTGGGGCGTATCGCCGGCCTGCACCACAAAACTGGCGGTAGACAGGCCTGCCGCAACGAGAACACAGGCAACGAGGGATCTGGACTTCATGGGTGCTCCTTCAATTTTGAGTGCGTACCCAGGTTCCGACCGCAGGGGCGTGAAAACATTCAGGTCAAAACACTACCCGATCGCCAATAACCCTTGTGGCGAGGGAGCTTGCTCCCGCTGGCTGCGCAGCAGCCCCAAACAGCCCGACCGATATATCCCTGAACGAACGTGGTGGATGGATTGGGGCCGCTTCGCGGCCCAGCGGGAGCAAGCTCCCTCGCCACACGCGGGAACTCAAACTCATAACCAGATTGCATCCCAGAGCGAGTAGTCGCCGATATGCTCGACCAGCCCCGCCCGCAAGGGATTGGCAATGATGTAACGCGCGATTTTTATAAGATCTTCCTCGGCTCGCACCGCGCGATCATGGTATCCGCTCTGCCAAAACGCGCCCTTCGTACGACAGGCTTGATTGATGGTCAACGTGCTGCGTGACTTCACTTGTCGCATCACCTGCGGCAACGTTGCGTCACGCAGCTCAAACATCCAGTGAAGATGATCCGGCATGATGACCCAGGCCAACGAACCGACCAGACCGCAATCATGGGCGCGTTTGAGCTCTGCAACCAATAACCGGGCCAGAGACAATTCAGCAAAAACCGGATACCGCTGATAAACCACTGCCGTCACCAGATACACACGCCCTGCTTCTGAATAACGACCTCGCCGTAGCAAATGAGAGTTGGGCCTTTGAAGCAATCCGTCGCTCCCTTTGATTGAATGACTCATTCAACCTAGCAGGCCCGAGAAAGGTCGCTCCACGACTCAATTTCATTATGTTTCCCCACGCCCCGTGGCGAGGGAGCTTGCTCCCGCTGGGCTGCGCAGCAGCCCCAAAAAAGCCGGCCGAGACACACCTGAACAAATGAGGTGGCCGAATTAGGGCAGCTTCGCTGCCCAGCGGGAGCTAGCTCCTCACCACCATGAATCGCCACTATCATTGCTTCCATGAAATTAATCCTGTAATTTTTCATGAAATTATTCGAATTAAATTTCATGACACCTCAAGATGAACTCGCCACCCTTGCCGCCCTGATCCACGACCTGCGCAAGCACAAGAAACTCACCCTGGCGCAATTGGCGCACAAGATCCAACGTTCAGTGGGTTTCCTGTCCCAAGTGGAACGTGGCTTGTCGCGCCCGACCGTGGCCGACCTGACCGCCATCAGCCACGCCCTCGACGTGCCTACCACTTACTTCTACAGCCTGCCCAAACCCAAGGCGGTGGACTGGGTAACGCGGCCCAGCGAGCGGCGCACGGTGTACTACGCCAATGGCATCACCGACATCCTCGTCTCGCCGAGCATGAACGGTGCGTTTTCGATGCTCGACAGCCTGTTGGCGCCCGGCGCCAACAGTGGTGAGCAGAGCATGAGCGACCGTGCCGAACAGGCCGGTTTTGTGCTGGAGGGTGAGTTGACGCTGTGGGTTGAAGGCGAGGCCGATGCGGTCACCCTCGGCCCTGGCGACAGCTTTCATCTGGCCAGTTTCGCCCACTGTCGCTACGCCAACCTGACCGACCTGCCCGCCCGCGTGCTGTGGGTTTACAACTAGGAGCTGCACCCGTGAAAAGCCCATCTGCAACCTTGCTGGCCGAAGTACGGACCTTCCGCCAGAACTATCCCGAGGTGCGCTACGTCGATTTGATCGCCCTGGACATTCCGGGGCATTTCTACGGCAAGCGCTACCCGGTGGATATGCTTGAAAAAGTCGCCGCCGGCAGCCCGTTGAAGCTGCCGCAGAACGCCGTGTTGTTGGGTGCCCAGGGCGGGTTGTTCAAGATCGGCGACTACTGCTTCAACGACGGTGACCCGGATGCCAATCGGCGCCTGGTGCCGGGTACGCTGAAGCCGGTGAGCTGGGAATCGCAGCCGCTGGGGCAGATGCTGATCACTTCCGATGGCACCGAAGCGCCCATCGAATTCGAACCCCGCGAAGTGCTGACCAAAGTGCTGGAACGCCTGCACCACAAAGGCATTCACCCGGTGGTGGCATTCGAACTGGAGTTCTACCTGTTCGACAAAAAGCTCGACGACGGCCTGCCGCAATTCGCCCGCGACCCGCTGAGCGACGATGCCGATGACCAGCCCAACTTGCATATCGAGCGGCTGTCGCGCTTCAGCGACGTGCTGGACGACATGGCACAAACCGCCAAGGCCCAGGGCATCGATATCACGGTGATCACCGCCGAAATCGGCCCGGGCCAATTCGAAATCAATTTTTGCCATTGCGATGACGGCCTGCGCGCCGCCGACTGGGCCGCCCTGTTCTGCCGCAGCACCCGCGGCGTGGCGCTCAAACACGGTTACCGCGCCAGCTTCATGGCCAAGCCTTACCTGCAGTTTCCCGGCAGCGGCATGCATGTGCATGTCAGCCTGTATGACGGCGCGGGCAATAACGTGCTGGCGGCGCACCAGCAGCAACCGCTGCGCCACGCCGTGGCCGGTTGCCTGGCGTTGCTGCCCCACTGCATGCCGATCTTCTCGCCCAACCACAACGCGTTCCGCCGCCTCGGCGGTACGGTCAACGCCGCTACCCGCGCCAGTTGGGGCTTCGAAGACCGTGATGCGTGCGTGCGCATCCCCGAGTCCGACCCACGTAACCTGCGGATCGAGCATCGCCTGGCCAGCGCCGACGCCAACCCATACCTGGTGCTGGCGGCGATCCTCGCCGGTTTGGAGCATGGCCTTGAAACCAGGCAGGAGCCCATCGCGCCGCTGAACGAAGACCGCAGCAGTGGCACCGATTTCCCCGTGGACATGCTCGACGCCGTGCGCGCCATGCAACATCAGTCGGTGGTGCGCGACAAGCTGGGCGCGGAATTCGTCGATGTGTATTGCGAGAACAAACGCCAGGATCATCTGGCGTTTCAGCAGGAGATTTCTGCGCGGGAATACCGCTGGTTTCTTTAAAAATCGCCACGTTCTGCGTGGGGAGATCCAATGTGGGAGGGGGCTTGCCCCCGATAGCAGTGGTTCAGTCACAGCTGCATTTGCTGATACACCGCCATCGGGAGCAAGCCCCCTCCCACAGTGTTGATTCGGTTTCGTCAGTCAGCCCTCACCCAGCAACAGTTTCTGCTCCCGCGCGCACAACTCCACCACGTAATCCCATAACACCCGCAACCGCACCGACTTGTGCAACTCCCGACGCGAGCTGATCCAATAGCTGCGCTGGATGCTCTCCCCCGGCAACAACGGCACCAGGCCCGCATCGCCCGCCGCCATGAAACAGGGTAATACCGCAATGCCCAAACCCGACCGCGCGGCCTGGTGTTGCGCAATCACGCTGGTGCTGTGGAAGACCACCTTGGGGTTGCGACAGAAGCTGCTGAGGAATTTCAGTTCCTGGCTGAACAGCAGGTCGTCGACATAATCGATCCATGAATGGGCCGCGAGGTCTTCGCGTTTTTCAATCGGCGGATGACGCTGCAGATAAGCGCGGCTGGCATACAGCGCCAGGCGGTAATCGGTGAGTTTGCGGGTGACCAACTGATCGACGCTGGGGCGTTCCAGGTGAATGCTGATTTCCGCTTCGCGGTTGAGGATGCTGACAAAGCGCGGCACCGCGAGCAATTCCACTTCCAAGCCGGGATAACGTTCAAACAGCCCAGCCATGCGACCGGCGAGGAACATCACCCCCAGGCCCTCCGCCACCCCGAGACGAATCTTGCCCAGAGGCGCTGCAGAATGGGTGAGTTCGTCTTCCGCCAGCAGTGCGACGTTTTCCATGGCTTCGGCATGTTTGAGCAAGGCTTCGCCGGCCGGCGTCAGCTCATACCCCTGGGCGTGCTGCACGAACAGCGCGGTACCGAGGCTTTTTTCGATGGCCTCGATATGCCGGGCCACCGTGGCGTGCGTGGTTTTCAAACGTTGCGCGGCGGTGAGCAAACGGCCGCTGCGCTGCAATTCGAGAAAAAACCGCAGGTCATTCCAGTCGAACATATCGCCTCCGTTGCGCACCCATGGGCAGCGCTGTTTAAAAACGCACAGCAGCTGGGCAAAAACTAACATTTTTAAGACGAAAACTAACAACTAGGATGGAGCCAATAAGAAAAACAAGCGAGACCCCAGATGCCCATTGCAACTGCTGAATACGATTACGTAATCGTCGGCGCCGGCCCCGCCGGCTGCTTGCTGGCCAATCGGCTGTCCGCCAACCCGGCCCATCGCGTGCTGCTGCTGGAGGCCGGTGGTCGCGACAACTACCCCTGGATCCATATTCCAGTCGGTTACCTGTTCTGCATCGGCAACCCGCGCACCGACTGGTGCTTCAAGACCGAAGCCCAGGCTGGCCTGCAAGGTCGTGCCTTGAGTTACCCGCGCGGCAAAGTGCTGGGGGGCTGTTCCTCCATCAACGGCATGATCTACATGCGCGGCCAGGCTCAGGACTATGACGGCTGGGCGGCGCAAGGTAATCCAGGTTGGGCCTGGAACGACGTATTGCCACTGTTCAAGCACAGCGAAAACCATTTTGCCGGCGCCTCGCCATTCCACAGCGACGGCGGCGAGTGGCGTGTCGAGCAGCAGCGTCTGTCGTGGCCGATCCTGGATGCGTTTCGCGAGGCCGCAAAGCAAAGCGGCATCGCCAACATCAGCGATTTCAATCAGGGCGATAACGAAGGCTGCGGCTATTTCCAGGTCAACCAGAAGGCCGGAGTGCGCTGGAATGCGGCCAAGGCGTTTCTCAAACCGGTGCGCCAACGGCCCAACCTGACCGTGTTGACCGATGTTGAGGTCGATCGCGTG
The DNA here is from genome assembly GCF_003852295.1 of Pseudomonas sp. R11-23-07. Lineage (NCBI taxonomy): Bacteria > Pseudomonadati > Pseudomonadota > Gammaproteobacteria > Pseudomonadales > Pseudomonadaceae > Pseudomonas > Pseudomonas sp. R11-23-07. The sequence continues at coordinate 2,127,133 of NZ_CP027761.1, read as the reverse complement.
GTGCTGGAGAACGGCCGCGCTTCTCAGGTCGTCGGGCGCCAACTCGGCCAGCCACTGAGCTGGAAAGCGCGCAAGGAAATCGTACTGTGCGCCGGCGCCGTCGGCTCGCCAGGCATCCTGCAACGCTCGGGTATCGGCCCCGCCCATGTGCTCAAGCCGTTGGGCATCGACGTGGTTCATGAACTGCCGGGCGTGGGTGGCAACCTGCAGGACCACCTGCAACTGCGCCTGATCTACAAGCTGGAAAACGCCCGCACCCTGAACCAGATCGCCGGCACCCTCTGGGGCAAGATGGGCATGGGCTTGCGCTACCTGTACGACCGCAGCGGGCCGCTGTCGATGGCGCCCAGCCAGCTTGGCGCGTTTGCCCGCTCCGGGCCGGAGCAGACCTCGGCCAACCTTGAATACCATGTACAGCCGCTATCCCTGGAGCGTTTTGGCGAGCCGCTGCACGCGTTCCCCGCGTTTACCGCATCGGTCTGCGACCTGCGCCCGCACAGTCGCGGGCGCATCGACATACGCTCGGCCAACCCAGCGGACGCACCGCTGATCCGGCCCAACTACCTCAGCCATCCCGAAGACCTGCGCGTAGCCGCCGACGCCATTCGCCTGACACGGCGGATCGTGGCCGCCCCGGCCCTCAGCCAGTTCAAGCCGGTGGAATATTTGCCCGGTGACGCTCTGCAAACCGAAGAACAGCTGCACGAAGCGGCGGCGCGTATCGGCACGACGATCTTCCATCCGGTGGGCACCTGCCGCATGGGCAATGACCAGGACGCGGTGGTCGACGCGCAGTTGCGCGTGCATGGCGTACCGGGCCTGCGCATCGCCGATGCCTCGATCATGCCGCGCATTACCTCCGGCAACACCTGCTCACCGACGCTGATGATCGCCGAGAAGGCCGCGCAACTGATCCTTTCACCGAACACAAGGAGCCTCGCCCCGCAGAGAGAAACGGTTCACGCAATCTGAATAGCGGCGCCGCACCTGGCGCCGACAGTGGAACAACAATAAATAATCACTGTGAGGGCTACCCGATGTCAGAACATGCTCAACCCCTGGGCTCGGCGATACATGCGAGCACCCGCAACGACTCGAAGAAAGTCATTTTCGCCTCGTCCCTCGGGACGGTGTTCGAATGGTATGACTTCTTCCTCTACGGCGCCCTCGCGGCGGTGATCAGCAAGCAGTTCTTTGCCGGGGTCAACGACACCACGGCGTTCATCTTCGCATTGATGGCGTTCGCCGCAGGCTTCGTGGTGCGACCCTTCGGCGCGCTGGTGTTCGGCCGCCTGGGCGACATGATCGGGCGCAAGTACACCTTCCTCGTCACGATCATCCTGATGGGCGTGGCAACCTTTTGCGTGGGACTATTGCCGACCTATGCCAGCATCGGCATCGCTGCGCCGATCATTCTGATCGTGCTGCGCATGCTGCAAGGCCTGGCCCTGGGCGGTGAATACGGTGGCGCCGCCACCTATGTCGCCGAACATGCGCCCCCCGGCAAACGCGGCTTGCACACCAGCTGGATTCAATCCACCGCCACCCTCGGCCTGTTGCTGTCGTTGCTGGTGGTGCTGGCCTGCCGTTACTTCACCGGCGACCAGTTCGAGGTGTGGGGCTGGCGCATTCCGTTCCTGTTCTCCATCGTGCTACTGGGCATCTCCACCTGGATTCGCATGAGCCTGCACGAGTCGCCAGCGTTCCTGAAAATGAAAGAGGAAGGCAAGGCCAGCAAGGCGCCGATCCGCGAGTCGTTCGGTAAATGGGAAAACCTCAAGGTCGTATTGATCGCGCTGTTCAGCATCAACGGCGGGCAGGCGGTGACCTTCTATGCGGCGCAGTTTTATGTACTGTTCTTCCTCACCCAGTTCCTGAAGATGGACCCGGCCTTGGCCAACATGCTGCTGATCATCAGTGTGGTGATTGGCGCGCCGTTCTTCATCCTGTTTGGCTGGCTGTCGGACAAGGTCGGACGCAAACCGGTGCTGATGCTCGGCCTGCTGCTGGCGACCGTGCTGTATTTCCCGATCTTCAAGAGCCTGGCGCACTACACCAACCCGGCGATGGACCAGGCCAGTCACCAGGCACCGATTACCGTACTGGCCGACCCGGCCACCTGCACCTTCCAGTTCGACCCGGTGGGCAAGGCGCGCTTTGACAGCCCGTGCGACAAGGTCAAGACCTTCCTGGTCAAGCAAGGCCTGCCGTACAGCAGCGTCGCCGCCCCAGCCGGCGCGCCGGTGCAGGTCAGCGTCGGTGACGTGCGTATCGATGGCTTCGATGAAGCTGCACTGCGCGGCGCGGTGACCTTGGCTGGCTACCCAAGCTCGGCGGACATGGCCCAGGTCAACAAGGTCATGGTGGTGGCGCTGATCGTGGCGCTGATCCTGATCGCCGCCATGTGCTACGGCCCCCTGGCGGCGCTGATGGTGGAGCTGTTCCCGACACGCATCCGCTACACCTCAATGTCGCTGCCCTACCATATCGGTAACGGCTGGTTTGGCGGGTTCCTTCCGACCGTGTCGTTTGCCTTGGTGGTGTACACCGGCGATATCTTCTATGGCTTGTGGTACCCGGTGGTGGTGACCGGGGTCAGCCTGGTGGTCGGCTTGTTCTGCCTCAAGGAAACCCGGCATGTGGATATCGACAACAACTGAATGAGCTTTAAGGGGCAAGCTGCAAGCGGCAAGTAAAAGCCACTCGGCTCTTTCTTGTAGCTTGTAGCTTGAAACTTTAAGCTGTACATCCATACAGATAATGGTTGCTCAAATCTCTCTGACTAAGCATCCTGCCAGGCATCAACCCGATCTGATGTGATGACCATGCAGCTGTACCTCTGTGAAAAACCCTCCCAGGCCAAGGACATCGCGGCCGTGCTCGGCGCCAGCCGCCGGGGCGATGGATGCTGGCTGGGCAACGGGGTCACAGTCACCTGGTGCATCGGCCACCTGTTGGAAACCGCCCCGCCTGACGCCTATGACGCCAAATACAAACGCTGGGTGCTCGCCGACCTGCCGATCGTCCCGCAAACATGGAAAATGCAGGTCAAGCCCAAGACCGCCAGCCAATTCAAGGTGGTCAAGCGCTTACTGGGGGAAGCCCGGGAACTGGTGATCGCAACCGACGCCGACCGTGAGGGTGAAATGATTGCCCGTGAACTGGTGGAACATTGCCGTTATCGCGGGCCGATCCAGCGGTTGTGGTTGTCGGCACTGGACGAGGCCTCCATCCGCAAGGCCCTGGCCGCCCTCAAGCCCGGTGCGCAAACCTTCAGCCTGTATCACTCGGCCCTGGGCCGCTCCCGCGCCGACTGGCTGATCGGCATGAACATGAGCCGCTTGTTTACCTTGCTTGGGCGACAATCCGGCTATCAGGGCGTATTGCCGGTGGGCCGCGTGCAAACCCCCACCTTGCGCCTGGTGGTCGACCGTGACCGCAGCATCGCCGATTTCGTACCCGTGGCGTATTGGGCCATCGACGTGGACCTGCTCCACGAGCGCATGACCTTCACTGCCCAATGGCGCGCCGTCGACGATGCCTGCGATGACCAGGGCCGTTGCCTCAACCCGCAACTGGCCCGGGACGCCGCTGACGCCATGTCCCGCGCTGCCAGTGCGCGATTGGTTAAGCTGCGCACCGAGCGCATGCGCGAGGTCGCGCCCCTGCCCTTCGACCTCGGCACCCTGCAGGAAATCTGCTCCAAGAAGCTCGGCCTCGGCGCCCAGGAAACCCTGGATATCGCCCAATCCCTCTACGAAACCCACAAGGTCATCACCTACCCGCGCAGCGATTGCGGCTACCTGCCGTTGAGCCAGCACAGCGAAGCGCCGAAGATCCTCGCCGCTCTCGGCCGCGCGGATGCGGCCCTGGCCGAGCTGATGGCCTACATGGACCCCAATCGTCGCTCACGCGCCTGGAACGACGCCAAGGTCAGCGCCCACCACGGCATCATTCCCACCGGCGCCGGCAAGGACGTCAGCCAACTCACCGGCAAGCACCGTGCGGTCTACACGCTGATACGCGCGCGCTACCTGGCGCAATTCCTGCCCAACCATGAATACGACCGTACCCAGGCGGATTTCGATTGTGCCGGCCAGGCGTTGCGCGCGGTGGGCAAAGTTGTCATCGAACCAGGCTGGAAACGCGCGCTGCCCGAAGCCCTTGCTCCCGCCAAAGGCAGGGAAACGCCTGCACCTCAAGCCTTGCCAATGCTGGTGCAAGGCCAGGACTGTGCCGTGGCCAAGGTCAATCTCAAGGACCTGTGGACCCAACCGCCCAAGCCCTTTACCGAAGGCGACCTGATCAAAGCGATGAAAAACGTCGCCAAGCTGGTCGAAGACCCGCTGCTCAAGCAGAAGCTCAAGGACACCACTGGCATTGGCACCGAAGCCACCCGCGCCGGGATCATCCAGGGCCTGCTGGACCGAGGTTACCTGGTGAAGAACGGCAAGGCGCTGTCGGCCACCGCAGCGGCTTTCAGCCTGATTGACGCGGTGCCTCGCGCCATCGCTGATCCCGGCACCACCGCCATCTGGGAGCAGGCGCTGGATATGGTGCAAAGCGGCGAAATGAGCCTGGAGGAGTTTGTCGCCAAACAAGCGGCGTGGATGAGCAAGCAGGTGGCTCGCTGTCATGGCATGCGCATGACCATCACCGGTCCCGCCAGCCCGGCAGGCAAAGGCGCCACACCGTGGAAAAACAAGCGCAAGAGCGCGCCACGCAAGACGACGGCCAACCCCAAACGGGCGAAAAAGCCGGTAAAAGCCGGATAAAACGCAAAAAAAACCGGCGAATGACGCTTTTCGACGGGTTTAACGCCGCTTTGGACCTTGCTGCAACGTGGCCCGTCTAGGATTCTGTAGGGGCAATCGCTGACTACTAACAACAACACCGGAGTGGCCGCCATGAAAACCGTCGCAGAATTACTCAAAGCCAAGGACCAGAAGAACCAGGACGTCCACACTATCCAGTGGGACCACACCGTATTCGAGGCGCTGGTGCGGATGTCCGAGAAAAACGTCGGGGCCTTGCCGGTGGTCAAGGACGGCGCCGTGGTCGGGATCATCAGCGAGCGCGATTACGCACGTAAACTCATCCTCAAGGGTCTGTCGTCGGTGACCACCAGGGTTCATGAAGTGATGAGTTCGCCGGTAATCACCGTAGATCCCCACAAAACGGTCGAAGCGTGCATGAACATCATGACCGACAGTCACCTGCGCCACTTGCCCGTGGTGGAAGACGGCGAATTGCTGGGGCTTTTGTCCATCGGTGACCTGGTCAAAGAGGCCATTGCTGAACAAGCGGCCTTGATCAAACAGCTGGAGCAGTACATTCGCGGCGAATAGGAGGCCCCATGCTCGACACGCTGGACCATCAAGCAGACCACCTCGATACCTTGCATCGGGCGATGGCCGAAAAACGCTTCCTGGTGCTGACCGGTGCGGGGATCAGCACCTCATCGGGCATCCCCGACTACCGTGACAGCGAAGGAGTGCGCCGGGGCAAGGCGCCGATGATGTACCAGGAGTTCCTCGCCACCGCGCAAGCACGGCGCCGTTATTGGGCCAGGGCAATGCTGGGTTGGCCACGGGTGCGCCTGGCCCGGCCGAACAAGGCTCATCAGGCGCTGGCGACCTTGCAGCAACGTCAGCTCATCAGCGGCCTGATCACGCAAAACGTCGACACGCTGCACGATCAGGCCGGCAGCCATGATGTGATCGAGTTGCATGGCAGTTTGCACCGGGTGCTGTGCCTGGATTGCCAGCAGCGCAGCGAGCGCGATGTGATCCAGCGGCAGATGGAAATCGACAACCCGCACTTCGCGCACGTCCATGCGGTGCAAGCGCCTGACGGTGACACCTTGCTCGACCCTACGCTTGAGGAGCACTTCCAAGTGCCACGCTGCCCCCATTGCGAAGGCCAACGGCTGAAGCCCGACGTGGTGTTTTTTGGCGAAAACGTAGCCCCCGCTACCGCAGCCAGGGCCATGGCTGCGGTGCACGATGCCGAGGGGCTGCTGGTCGTGGGGTCATCGCTGATGGCTTACTCGGCGTTTCGCCTGTGCAAGGCGGCAGTGGAACAGGGTAAGCCGGTGATTGCGATCAACCTGGGCAAGACCCGTGGGGATGAGCTGCTGCAGGTGAAAATCGAAGCGTCGTGCGAGCAATTACTGCCCTTGCTGGCCGAACGACTGTAGGAGCGAGCTTGCTCGCGAAAAACTTCCAGTCGCAATGTGCACCCAGGAAACACTAGTTACTCCTGAGACCAGCCGCCCCAAAAAATGACGCCCAAGTCACGTTTCCCCGCATCTTCCCGCCCCCACAGCGATTTATGTAGTGCCTGAAAATAATCACTACATAATCGTTGACGTAAGCTTTTTGTCCTTGCATTATCGAGACGTCTCCCGGATCGGGAGTGTTGGTAACACGCGTTTTGAACAGGCTCGTCTGACCGCCGAGCTGTTTTTCCGGATGTGCACTGCCCACAAGGCAGATTGATGAAGCTGACCGGCCCCGAACGGGATCGGTACAAGGAGCTAAGGCGCTGCTTGTCTTCGTTACGAAAGCGTTGCGTAGCGGTTCATCAGCAAAACTACATGCATCAGGTTCAAGACCCTGCCCGTATTCGGCAGACCGTCACCGACGCCCGGTTTTCTGAGCCGGAGACAACTTGAAGTTTCAATGAATCAATTGATAGATCGCCAACTGGTCAAGGGGCTTACACATGAATCTGAACAACCAACCAACTATCGATGAATTGGCTGAGATGTTCGCAGCGCAGAAAGACACACTCGACGACCATATCCTGTGGATTGGCAAATCGGGCGAAGTTCAACTTGACTGCCTGGCGCCCCACACCGAAGAAGCCGAGTTCGACCGCAATCACCGCGAACTGGCGGCGCGCCTGAAGATGTACCGTCGTGGCCAGGGTTATGTCGGCAAGAAAGCCGCAGCCGATCGCAACTTTATCGAGCAGGTGTTCGACACACTTAACAATGCCTGGGCCTCTTTCAAAGACAGCTCGCAAGTTAAAGTGATCGACCGTTACTACTAAGTGGTACTTGATCTATTGTGGGAGCTGGCTTGCCAGCTCCCACTTTTGTTGTGTGAACTTCAGAACGTCGGAAACCGTCCCTTCCCCGCTTCATCCTGAAAGATATCAAACAACACCTGCGCCGCCGCCGACAGTTCATGCCCTGGTTTGGTCAGTACCCCAATGGGCCGCTCGATCACCGGGCCGGTCAAGGTGATGCAATGGGCGCCCGCCTCCTCCATCTGCCGCGCGCACAATGCGGGCACAGCGCTGACGCCCAAGCCGCTGGCAACCATCTTGCCCACTGTGGCCAGTTGATGACTTTCCAGCGCAACCGGCAGTTTCATCTGCAAGGCACCCAGGTGCTCTTCGAGCATTACCCGCACGGTCGATGGGCGCTGAAGGGTAATGAAGGGGTGTTCCAACAGGCTTTTCCAGTCGATCTCGTTCAATTGCGCCAACGGCGAATCTCCCGGTACCACTGCAATAAAACGGTCCAGGTACAGCGGCGTGAATGCCAATGACGAACCGTCGGACGGTTCGAACGCTACGCCCAATTCCACCTGGCGGTCGCGCACCATCTCCAGCACCTGCTCGTTGATCAGGTCATGCACCGTCACGTTCACCTGCGGGTAACGGGCGCGGAATATCTTCAGGATCGGCGGCAGCAGGTTACCGGCAAATGACGGCATTGCCGCCACCGTCACGCGCCCACGTTGCAAGGTGAAGCGTTGACGCAGTTCGTCCTCCGCGTTGTCCCAGTCGGCAATCAAACGGCGAGCCAGCGGGAGCAGCGATTCACCTTCAGGCGTGAGCGCTACATTGCGCGTATTGCGACTGAACAGGCGTCCACCCAGCCCTTCCTCGAGGCCTTTGATAGTCAGGCTCAGCGCCGACTGGGACAGGTGCAGGCGCTCACAGGCAGCGGCAAAACTCAGGCTTTGGGCCACGGCCAGGAAGGCACGCATCTGTTTAACGGTCATGACACAACTCCGCACGGTGGTTCGACTATGCTGTTTTCTAAATCAATCAACCTAAAAAAACAACTTAACAAATCAATCAGTCGGCGCAACACTCGGTCCATTGGCTGGCCCACTAATAATAACGAGGTGCATATGGCAGGTTTCGATAAGCGCGTGGCGTCCTATGAAGAGGCGCTGGCAGGCCTGGAAGATGGCATGACCGTACTCTCCGGTGGTTTTGGCCTGTGTGGCATTCCGGAAAACCTCATCGCCGAGATCAAGCGCAAAGGCACCCGTGACCTGACCGTGGTTTCCAACAACTGCGGCGTCGACGGTTTCGGCCTGGGCATCCTGCTGGAAGAAAAGCAGATCAGCAAAGTGATCGCCTCCTACGTTGGTGAAAACGCCCTGTTCGAGAAGCAACTGCTCAGCGGTGAAATAGAAGTAGTGCTGACCCCCCAAGGCACCCTGGCGGAAAAAATGCGTGCAGGCGGTGCTGGCATCCCGGCCTTCTTCACCGCCACCGGCGTCGGCACCCCGGTTGCCGAAGGCAAGGAAACCCGCGAATTCAAGGGCCGCCCCTATCTGATGGAAGAGTCCATCACCGGCGACTTCGCCATCGTCAAAGGCTGGAAAGCCGACCACTTCGGCAATGTCATCTATCGGCACACCGCCCAGAACTTCAACCCACTGGCCGCCACCGCCGGCAAGATCACCGTGGTCGAAGTCGAGGAAATCGTCGAACCGGGCGAGCTGGACCCCGCGCAGATCCACACCCCTGGCATCTACGTCGACCGGATCATCTGCGGCACCTTCGAGAAGCGCATCGAACAGCGCACCGTGCGCAAGTAATCCGCCCCGGCCCGAACAATAAGGACTCATGACATGGCTCTTACCCGCGAACAAATGGCTCAACGCGTCGCCCGCGAAATGCAGGACGGATTCTACGTCAACCTCGGCATCGGCATTCCGACCCTGGTGGCCAACTACATTCCCGAAGGCATGGAAGTGATGCTGCAGTCGGAAAATGGCCTGCTCGGCATGGGCCCGTTCCCGACCGAAGAAACCATCGATGCCGACATGATCAACGCCGGCAAACAAACCGTCACCGCACGCATCGGCGCCTCGATTTTCTCCTCCGCCGAGTCCTTCGCGATGATTCGCGGCGGCCACGTGGACCTCACCGTACTCGGCGCGTTCGAAGTGGACGTACAGGGCAACATCGCCTCGTGGATGATCCCCGGCAAGCTGGTCAAGGGCATGGGCGGCGCGATGGACCTGGTGGCTGGTGCGGAAAATATCATCGTGATCATGACCCATGCGTCCAAGGACGGTGAGTCGAAATTGCTCAGCCAGTGCAGCCTGCCGCTGACAGGCGCCAACTGCATCAAGCGCGTGCTCACGGACCTGGCCTACCTGGAAATCGAAAATGGCGCTTTTGTCCTCAAGGAACGCGCACCTGGCGTCAGCGTTGAAGAGATTGTGAGCAAGACCGCCGGTAAACTGATCGTCCCGGACCATGTTCCAGAAATGCATTTCCAGTGAGGACAGATTCCATGCAAGACGTCGTGATTGTTGCTGCCACCCGCACCGCCGTGGGCAGCTTTCAAGGTTCGCTGGCCAGTATCCCGGCCCCTGAACTGGGCGCTGCGGTAATCCGTCGCCTGCTGGAGCAGACCGGCCTCGACCCGGCCGAAGTGGATGAAGTGATCCTCGGCCAGGTGCTCACCGCTGGCAGCGGCCAGAACCCGGCGCGCCAAGCCTCGATTCTCGCCGGCCTGCCCCATGCCGTTCCCGCCCTGACGTTGAACAAGGTCTGTGGCTCGGGCCTCAAGGCCCTGCACCTGGGCGCACAGGCGATCCGTTGCGGCGACGCCGACGTCATCATCGCCGGCGGCATGGAAAACATGAGCCTCGCGCCGTACGTGCTGCCCGCCGCGCGCACCGGTTTGCGCATGGGCCACGCCAAGATGATCGACAGCATGATCACCGACGGCCTGTGGGATGCGTTCAACGACTACCACATGGGCATCACCGCCGAAAACCTGGTGGACAAGTACGGCATCAGCCGCGAGGCGCAGGACGCCTTTGCCGCCGCCTCCCAGCAAAAAGCTATCGCCGCTATCGAAGCCGGACGGTTTGCCGATGAAATCACGCCGATCCTGATTCCCCAGCGTAAAGGCGACCCGCTGGCCTTTGCGGTGGACGAACAACCGCGCGCGGGTACCACCGCCGAGTCCCTGGCCAAGCTCAAGCCCGCCTTCAAAAAAGACAGCAGCGTCACCGCCGGCAACGCCTCCAGCCTTAATGACGGTGCCGCTGCGGTGCTGCTGATGAGCGCCGCCAAAGCCAAGGCCCTTGGCCTGCCGGTGCTGGCGCGTATCGCCAGCTATGCCAACGCAGGGGTCGACCCGGCAATCATGGGCATCGGCCCGGTTTCGGCCACCCGCCGCTGCCTGGACAAGGCCGGTTGGCAATTGAGCGACTTGGATCTGATCGAAGCCAACGAAGCCTTCGCCGCGCAATCCCTGGCGGTGGGCAAAGAGCTGGAATGGGACGCTGACAAGGTCAATGTCAACGGCGGCGCCATCGCCATCGGCCACCCTATTGGAGCTTCAGGCTGCCGCGTTCTGGTGACGCTGCTGCATGAAATGATCAAGCGCGACGCCAAGAAAGGCTTGGCGACACTGTGCATCGGCGGCGGCCAGGGCGTGGCGCTGGCCCTCGAACGCAGCTGATTCAACGAGCAACACGGAAAGGGCCTGGCTCCACGAAAAGCCGGGCCTTTTCTTTATCGAGCCCCCTGAAAGAACTCGGTCAACATATGGGAGCTGGCTTGGCTGCGATGGCCATGGGTATCTACACAACTTTGGGCGCGGCCCTGAATCTGTGACTGCTCGGGAGCCGAAGCCTCTCTAACTGACGCCCCGCGATCCAAATGTGGGAGGGGCGGTGCGACGATTCGACTTGCTCCCGATGGCGGCCTCAGGGCCGACCAGGATGCTGGATCAGAGCGAGTACATATCCGTTGCTGCGGTAACGGCGGCTTAGGGTTCCGCCCTTACGGCGTCTCACTTTTGAAAAGCGCAAAAGTAAGCAAAACGCTCATGCCCCACCACTCGGCACCTCGCCTAGGCTCGGTGTGCCCGTAATCCGACAGTGATTTGGGGGGCCGCCGCCACGCGCCATCCATGGCGCGGGGCGGCTAAACCGGCATCCCTGCCGGTTTACCCCCCAAATCACTGTCGAATTCCGGCCAGCGTGGTTTAACGGGGCGCCTAGATCAAAAGCAAGATCACAAGCAAGATCACAAGCAAGATCACAAGCAAGATCACAAGCAAGATCACAAGCAAGATCACAAGCAAGATCACAAGCAAGATCACAAGCAAGATCACAAGCAAGAGCGACTCGCTTCGCATCGTGGTTACCGTAGCTGCTACAAAGTTGTGTAGATACCTATGCTGCGATGGCAACGCTTCAGCCCGACGCGCCGCACCTGATCAACGTTTCATACAGCGCTGATACCGCTCATCCACGCGCTTGGCGAACCAGGCCGTGGTCAGGTTGCGGGTGATCTTCGGGCTTTTGAGCACGATGCCCGGCAGGATGGCTCGCGGCAGCGGCTTGCCTGCGGCTTTATCGGCCAGGACGAATACGCGCTTGTAGAGCGTGGTGTCCTCAAAATCCAACTGATCACCCTGCTCCAGCTGGCTACGGATGCTGGGATTGCGCATATCCAATTTCGCTCCCAGTGAACGCACCGCCAGTTCGGTGGTACCGGGCAGCAGCGAACCATAGCGAATCAAATCCCCATCCAGCGTCAATTCGGTGCCTGAGACACGGCTGACCGCAGCCTGGAACGCGGCATTGCGGCTGGCGTACCAACCCGCATTGAAATCGGCGAAGCGGTACAGCGGCTGGTCATAGCTCACCGGGTAGCCGAGTAAATGGGCGATGCCGAAGTACATGCCGCCACGACGCGTGAATACTTCGCGGCGAATCGTGCCGTCCACCGTGTAGGGATAACCCCGTGCCTGCTTTTGCGCGAAGTCGATGCTGACCTGCATCGGGCCGGCGGTGTGCACCGGGTTGAAGCCGCCAAACAGGGTGTTGCCCAGGGGCACCATGCTGATGAAGTCGTCGAAGATCGCGCTCAGGTCCTTCTCCGTACGTGCGGCGTTCAAACGCTCGGCGTAGGTTTTGCCGGTGGGCGAGCGCACTTGCAAGGCGCTGCGTACGACAAACTCCGGTACATGAACTTTCCCGGCACGCCGCAGGATTTCATCCTGGGCGATCTTGCCCATGCCTGGCACCGGTGGGTCGACCTGAAAGGTGGACTCCTGCTCGGTCACCGCCAGCACGGCGCAGATATTTTCGGTGCTGGGGTAGATCTTCTGGGTGTCGAACGCTGTGTAGATGTCCTGGGCCCAACCGTCGCGGTCCGCGACCTTGGCGGGGAGCAGGCGCACGATCTGCGCCTTCACCTCGGCCTCGCTACGCTCGGGTTGTTGCGGCCCCCGCGAGGTGGAGCAACCGGCCAGCAGCAGCAAGGTAGCGAGGCAGAGGATCAGGCGGCTTGAATACATGAGGCTTCCTTGGTGGACGGCGGGCCGGGCAATGGGGATATCGACAGGCAAGTCTAACCGGGGTTCGCTGCTATGCCGAACCTGGTACGGCACTGGCTGAAACTTCCCACGTAACCGCCGGATAAGCTCTACTCCCCTGCCCTGAAAACCTCTGCAAAGTCCCTCGCCTGATCAAACAGTGCGAGGGAGTGCAGATGGTTTTTCCAGTGAGAGCCCTGATCGATGGGGCTCATTCATGATCGAAGCAACCGGCCGAGCCATAGGCTTTCTGGTGCTGGCCGCAATGGATTCAAAGACGCGAGACGTCGAGTCCGTGCTCAGCGATTTCCGCAGCTGCCTCAACCACTACGAGAGCTGGGCGCAGGGCTTTTTCAGCGCGTCGGCACTGGATGTGGAGCAGGTGTTCAAGGTTGGGAATGAGGTGGCTCTGGTCGCCCCGATCAACCGTTCGATCTTCCCCAGCAGCACCGTCGCTACATGCCAGGCCAACGGCACGTTGACACTGGTGCATATGTTCCAGAGCTCGCGCTTCGTGCCGATCGGCAACACGCCGGTGATGTTGCAGCGCATCGATCCAGGCGGCGGCCCGCTGGGCGAGCCCATTCATAAAACCATCGGCCCAAGCGGCATCCTCGAAGTCACCGAGTGCGACCGCAACCAGCGGTACCGGGTCAGTTTCTACCCCGACGTTTCCCCGGCGCATTTCAAGGCACTGTACGCCTCTTATCAGTCGGTCATCACGCCACTGGAAGGCTGGCTGCGCAGTGAATGGGACACCACCTTCGAACCGCTGTGGAAGAACTATTCCGAAGCGAATTTTCTCCAGCGCTACCTCTCGCTGCACCGCGCTTATGCCCAAGGCTTTGGCGAAGTTCTTTACTCGGTTTGGGACAACATCACGCAGTTACTCCAGTGGTTGTCCGACCCGCTGGCCAACGCTGAAAAGCTACTGCATTACCTTTCCCAGGACGAGCTTGAAAAACTACTCGCGTTAAGTGCCGAGACCCTCGCCAAGGGTTTGCTGGTGCTCAGCGATGAGCCGTTGCTGTTCGTTCACCTGGCGGCCCTGGTCAGCTGGATGCGCATGCTGCCACCGCCGTATATGAACGAAATGCTCGGGGCGATTGGCGCCGAGGTCGTCATCACCCTGTTATTGGGGCTGGCGTCGGCCGGCATGGGTTTTGTGGTGCGCATCAGCACCAAAGTACTGGCCGGCATCAAGTCACGTCGGGTGCGCAGGTGGCTGGAGCAGATAGCCGCGCAGTTCGGCACAGCTCGCTTGGGGGAGCACACCGAAGCGCTTAAGCCGGTGCTGCTGGGCAGTGCCCCAATACCGATCAAGGCGGTGCCGGTGGCGCCGTTGAAGGCGGGTGACACGCTTGTTTCGAACGCGGTGCCGGCGGTGCGCAGCAAGACGCAGCGTACGGCGTTGGTGCGGCAGGAGCATGTGGATGATGTGCCTGCTGTTGCGTCGAATCCGAAGGGCGATGCGGCGGCTCCGGCGGATAAAACCGTTACGAACGGTTGCCCGGTGTCGATGGTCACTGGCGAGGAATTGCTGACCCTTACCGATGGCGCGCTGGATGGGGTCTTGCCGTTCGAGTGGACGCGCTTGTATCGCACCAGTGCGGTGGAAGTGGATTGTGGGTTGGGGTTTGGCTGGAGTCATGCGCTGGCGCAGCGGCTTGTGGTTGTGGGCGATTCGGTGGTGTGGACGGACCACGAAAATCGCTCGACCACCCTGCCCTTGCCGACGGTGGCTCGGCCGGCGATCACCAACAGCCTGGCCGAAGCGGCGATCTATTTGGGCTCGGTTCCTGACGAGTTGGTGCTGGCCCAGGCTTCTCGGTTTTATCACTTTTGCGACGGCGTGCTGACGGCGATCAGCGATGCGTATGACAACCGGTTGTTGGTTGTTCGGGATCGGTTGGGACGGATTGAGCGGCTGGACAACGGCGTGGGCCGCTCTTTGCTCTTGCGCTATGAGCTGGATCGCATCGTGGCGGTGGACTACCAGGTTCATCGCGCCATGGGGCGTGAACCCTTTGTTTGGGTGACCGAGCAGAACGTCGTTTCCTACGCCTATGACGACGCTGGACGACTGGTGTCGGCGACCAACGCTGTCGGTGAATGTGAGCGTTATCGGTACGACGAACAGCACGTCATTCTTGAACGGCAGCTGGCCGGTGGGGCGAGTTTCTTCTGGGAATGGGAACGCGCTGGCAAGGCGGCGCGCTGTGTCAGGCATTGGGCCAGTTTTTCGCAGATGGATACGCGGTATGCCTGGGGCGATGACGGTCGAGTCACTGTGCACAACGCCGATGGCAGCCAAGAGGTTTATGTACATGACGACCGAGCGAGATTAGTACAGCGCATCGATCCCGACGGCGCCCAACATTTCAAATCCTACGATGACAAGGGCCGCCTGACGGTCGAGCAAGACCCGATGGGCGCGGTGACGGCGTATCAGTACGACGCCGCCGGACGCTTGAACGCGTTGTTTCCGGGGGATGATGAGCCGACGTCCTACGAGCATGACAACGGCTTCGTACGGGTTATGCGCCGTGGTGAGGCGGTCTGGAAATACGAGCGTAATGACCAAGGCGATGTCATTCGCAAGATCGACCCCGATGGCAATGCGACCGACTACAGCTACGACAAGCAAGGGCAACTGACCGGGGTTTGGTACCCCGACAACAGCTGCCATCGCTTGGTGTGGAACGAACGCGGGCAGCTCGTTGAAGAGCAGTTACCGAATGGCGGGATCAAGCGCTATCGCTATGACGACCTGGGCCGTCAGGTTGCGCGTGAGGATGAACAGGGCGCGCTGACCCAGTATCAATGGGACGCTGTAGGACGCCTGCTGAAACTGACCCAGCCCGGGGGAACTAGCCGGGAATTCAGCTACAACCCCTACGGAAAAATCATCGCCGAACGCGATGAACTCGGCCACGTCACCCGCTATGAATACGCCGATGGCCTGCACCTGATCAGCCGCCGCATCAATGCCGACGGCACCCAGGTCAACTACCGCTACGACAACGCCCGCTTACTGCTCACCGCCATCGAAAACGAAGTCGGCGAAACCTACCAGCTCGACTACCACCCCAACGGCCTGATCCAACAGGAAACCGGCTTCGACGGCCAACGCACCGCCTACGCCTACGACCTCAACGGCAACCTGCTGAAGAAAACCGAATACGGCGACGATGGCAGTCAGCTCGTCACTCAATACCATCGCGACCATGCCGGTCGCCTCGTAAGAAAAACCCTGCCCGACGGCAGCGCTGTCGATTATGCCTACGACCGCCAAGGCAACCTCCTCAGCGTCGACGACGGCCACTGGTTTCTGGCCTACGAATACGACCGCCAAAACCGCCTCACCGCCGAACACCAGGGCTGGGGCACGCTGCGCTACGGCTACGACGCCTGCGGCCAACTTCAGCATTTACGCCTACCGGACAACAACCGCCTCACTTTCAACCACGACAAAGGCGGCCATCTCGCCACCGTCGAGCTCAACGGAGAAGTGCTCACCTCGCATCTGTTCAAGAGCGGCCGCGAACACCAACGCCAACAAGGCCAACTGCTCAGCCACTACCACTACGACGAGCAAAACCGGCTACATACCCACGCCGTCACCCAACAGCAAAACCACCTCTACCAACGCCACTACGACTACGACAAAACCGGCAACCTCACCCGCCTGCACGACACCCGCAAAGGCGAACACCTTTACCGCTACGACCCACTCCACCGCCTGACCCGCGCCGATCACTCGCAAGACGTCCAGGAACGCTTCGGCCACAACCCTGCCGGCAACCTGCTGATGCAGGACAGGCCGGGCCCGGACATCGTTGCGGGTAATCGGTTGATGATCCAAGGCGATCACCATTACGACTATGACGTCTTCGGCAACCTGATACGCGAGCGACGTGGCAAGGGTCATTCACTCGTTACCGAGTACCGCTACGACTGTCAGCACCGGCTGATCGGCATCACAAAGCCCAATGGCCAAACCGCCAGTTATCGCTACGATCCGTTTGGGCGGCGCATCAGCAAAACCGTGGATGGCATCACCAAAGAATTTTTCTGGCAAGGCGACAAAGTAGTCGCTGAGCATCACGCGGATCGTCATCGCAGCTACCTCTACGAACCCGACAGCTTCCGCCCATTGGCATTGCTGGAAGGCTTCGGCCCACAAGAAACCAAGCCCTATCACTACCAACTCGACCACCTCGGCACGCCGCAAGAACTCACCACGCCCGACGGCGAAATCGTCTGGTCCGCCCACTACCGCGCCTACGGCGAAATCAGCCGCCTCGACGTAGGCAAAGTCGACAACCCACTACGTTTTCAAGGCCAATACTTCGACCCGGAAAGCGGTCTGCACTACAACCGCCATCGCTACTACAATCCGGATATTGGTCGTTACCTGACAGCTGATCCGGTAAAGCTGGCCGGTGGGATCAATGCATACCAGTACGTGCCCAATCCTACTGGGTGGGTGGATCCGCTAGGTTTAAGTACATGCCCAGGCGCGGGGGGATGTAAACCACAGCTTAATACGGAAAAATCTCACGGGCAGGGAAAGGTGGATGAGGGGGCTCCCCCGCTACCCAGCTCAGAAAAAAAACGAGAATATCTATATCGCGGTGACTTAAGAGGACCAGACGAAATCTTTAATAATGGATTTGAAAGTCGAGGAGACAGCACAGACCTTTTCCTGCACGCCTTGAATAATGCCAGCCCTCCTAGCAAATTCGTCCCCACTTCAACCTCAAGGAAACAAGCGTTGGCATTTGCTTCAAACTTTGGATTCGAAGAGGGTTTCCTTTACACACTGAGGAAAATCCCTGGAAGAGACGTGAACAAAGAGCTCGGAAAGCTCTCAAAACATAAAAACGAATTAGAAATCGCAATTCCCGGACGAATAGATACCAAGGATATTTTAGGAGCATCGCCCGTTAATGAAGACGGAACCTTTAAGGGATATACAATTTTGAACCCGCATAGGAAATACCCATGAAATCACGTGAAATCACCATTATCAAAGACGGGATACGTGACAGTGCAGTGGTCAAATATGAAGGCGGCAAACCCACCCTTTATCTATTTCTAAGCAACGGGATCCAAAAAACCTATACAGCAATGGACTTATACGATTGCTTCGGTTTATTAAGAGCTGATATGAAAGACACATTGTTTCTTTGCAAAGGCGCCAAAATCAACGTCCACACGTCAGGTATGTCTTCACATATGTCAAACGGTCTTGTTGCCTACGAAATGACTATGGGGCAGCCAGAAGGGGAACTTGTGCATATATTTTCTTATGAAGAAAACGATCTCACCAATGATATACAAGAGCAGCATGATTTCTGCCAGCGCTGGGCTGAATCGGTGCAAACTTAGCAAATGCATCTGTGACGAGCACGCTCGCCACAGAATGAGCGCCTACCTAAACCCCCGCCAACGCCAAATCCATCGCAAAGTACGTAAAAATCAAATCCGCCCCCGCCCGCTTGATCGAGCCCAAGGTCTCGCGCACGACACGTGCCTCATCGATCGCACTCACCTGGGCGCCTAATTTGATCATCGCGTACTCACCACTCACCTGATACGCCGCCATCGGCAGGCGTGAGGCTTCGCGGATGTCGCGGATGATGTCGAGGTAGGCGCCGGCCGGTTTGACCATCAGCGCATTAAAAACTAATAAATCTGTCCCCTTTTCCCGAATTTTTTCCGGCGATGCAAAAAGAAGCGTCCGTTACGGCCTTCATGAAATGAACAGCAAGCCGAGCAAGCATCATTACCATGAGGAAACATGGACGTTTGAGCTAAAGACCAACACGACGAATGTAGATAATACTGTTGTACGAGTCCCATTAACGAAGAAGTGAAATGAAAATATTAACTATCGATGTTTTTTCCGAACGAGAAATTTTATATGTGGAATTCAGCTCACCTTTTGGAAATGGCACGGCTTTCTGGCACGGCGCCAACCCCAGCGTCGGTCTACCCAGTAATCAACCCAAATAGAAGCTAAAAAAATGAAAGCACTAGAGATATTCGTAATCAAAAACTCAACTCGAGAAACGGCCACAATAGAATGCGACGGAAGAACAGCAACACTTTCAATAACCTTTGCCAGCGGACTGAAAAAAACGTATAGCGAAGCAGATATTTATCTATGCTTTGGCTCATTGAGAAAAGAATTTAGTGATATTAAATTTCTATGTAAAGGTTCAAAAATAAATGTCTATCCTTCAGCCATGGCATCACAAATGTCTAGCGGCATCGTAGCTTATGAAACCCAAATAGGTGATTCCGATGCAAAACTTGTTCGTATATTCGACTATGAAGAAAACGAACTTACAAATGACATCAACGAACAGATTTCTTACCGCAAAAAATGGGCCGAATCACTGCAAATTTAGCTCGACGACCATGAAACAAGCAAACCCCGAGCCACAGACCATAATAGAAAAACTCGACAGTTACTTACTCAAGGAATAAAACTAATCAATATGGCCCGCTCAGTCAATTAGATCCGTGTAGCCAGTTAAGTGGCTGCCGCCCAGTCCCACTCGAGCAAGTTCGCTCACCACAGAATTACGGCGTTCTTGAATTTCTGCCAACACCTAATCTAGCTCCAAGGGGAGGTTAGCCGCATTGAATATTCCATACCAAACCCTAACAGAAAATAAAATGGAAACAAAAAATATAAAAGTAATAATCAACAATGAACACAAACAAGTCACCGTCAAATATGACCCAACAAAACTCACCATGACATTTTCAGAAGCCGAAAACTTTAAGAAAATTTATAGAGGAAGAGACCTGTACGTCTGCTTCGCAAATATTAGAGCGGATTTTCCGCACATCACCTTTCTATGTAAAGGGGCCAAAATAAATGTAAAACCATCAAGAATGGCCTCTCAGATGAGCGCTGGACTTGTGGCATACGAAATGACTTTAGGCCAACAAGCAACCAAGGACAACATTGTCCATTTATTCGACTATGAAGAAGAAAACCTAACAAACAACCCACAGGATCAAATTGATTTCTTCAAGAAATGGTTAAAGTCATTAGGTGCGGAAGATTACGAAAAATTTAATTGAGCGCTGTTCAAAATCAATATACAAGGTCGCCCTCCTACCCCTGCGGCAAGCAAATCCGACCCGCTCACCACAGGGATAAATGGCGCCCTTAAATCCCCGCCAACGCCAAATCCATCGCAAAGTAAGTAAAAATCAAATCCGCCCCCGCCCGCTTGATCGAGCCCAAGGTCTCGCGCACCACGCGGTCTTCGTCAATCGCCCCCGCCTGGGCGCCGAATTTGATCATTGCGTACTCACCGCTCACCTGATACGCCGCCACTGGCAGGCGTGAGGCTTCGCGGATGTCGCGGATGATGTCGAGGTAGGCGCCGGCCGGTTTGACCATCAGCGCGTCGGCGCCTTCCTGCTCGTCGAGCAGCGATTCGCGGACGGCTTCGCGGCGGTTCATCGGGTTCATCTGGTAGCTTTTGCGGTCGCCCTTGAGGGCGCTGCCGCCGGCTTCGCGGAACGGGCCGTAGAGGGCCGAGGCGAATTTGGTGGAGTAGGCCATGATCGGGATGTGGGTGAAACCGGCGTCGTCCAGGGCGCGGCGGATGGCCTGGACCTGGCCGTCCATCGCCGCCGAGGGCGCGATCACGTCGGCGCCGGCGCGGGCGGCGGCCACGGCTTGTTTGCCCAGGTTGACCAGGGTCGCGTCATTGTCGACGTGGGCGCCATGCATCACGCCACAGTGGCCGTGGTCGGTATATTCGCAGAAGCAGGTGTCGGACATCACGATCATTTCCGGCACGGCGTCCTTGATGATCGACGACATGCGCGAGACCAGGCCGCGTTCTTTCCACGTGTCGCTGCCGCTGGCGTCCAGATGGTGGGACACGCCAAAGGTCATCACCGACTTGATGCCGGCACGGGCATAACGCTCGATCTCGCCGGCCAGTTTTTTCTCAGGAATACGCAATACGCCCGGCATGCTGGTGATCGGCACGAAGTCGTCGATTTCTTCTTCGACGAAAATCGGCAGCACCAGGTCGTTGAGGGTGAATTCGCTTTCCTGGAACAAGCCACGCAGCTCCGGGGAGCGGCGCAGGCGACGGGGGCGGGCTTGGGGGAACTGGCTGGTCATGGCTTTCCTGAAAAAATGGCTGAAATCTTTGGGACCAAAGCTTATGCCCCAAGCACCCGCAGCACAAATGCCGAGGGCCGAACAGTGTATTGCGCGGCACGTAACAATTGCATTGATCTAGAGCTGTAGACGGCCTTCGATGCATACCGCAACGGCGCCGCCGACCCAAACTTCATCACCCTGGCGCTCGATACGAATACGCCCGACGCGGCCCATGACCGTGCCCTGGCTGACCACATAGCGCTCCGGCGCCAGGCCCTCGCTGAGCAACCATTGGGCCAGGCCGGCGTTCAAGCTGCCGGTGGCCGGGTCTTCCTGGGCACCGTCGCCAGCGATAAAGGCACGCACCTCAAACTGTGCGTCCTCACCGTTGCAGGGAGCAATGACGCCAACGGCCAACCCGAGCAGTTGCGCATAGTCAGGCTTCACCTCCAGCACGGCCCGGCGATCAGCCAGCATCACCGCCAGCCAACCCGCGCCGTTATCCACCCACTGGCTGCGCACAATCGCGTCAGGGGCCAGGCCCAACCCCAGGCGCACACGCTCCAGCAGCGGCGCCTCGACAACGCCCGAACGCAACAGCGGTGGCGCGATAAACGCCAGTTCGTCGCCTTCACGTCGGATGCGGACCAAACCGATTTCGCACTCCTGAATGACCTCTTGCCCACGCGGAACACCGCCTGCGTGCAACCATGCCTGGCAACTGCCCAACGTCGGATGCCCGGCAAACGGCAGTTCGTGCAAGGTGGTGAAAATTCTCACTCGGTAATCGGCGCGTGGGTCACGGGGCTTCAGCAAGAACGTGGTTTCGCTGAGGTTGGTCCACTTGGCGAAGTCGGCCATCTGCTGGTCCGTCAGGCTGTCGGCCCCGAGCACCACGGCCAGCGGGTTGCCTTTGAAGGGCACGCTGCTGAATACATCCAGTTGCTTGAAATCGAAAGTCGGCATGCTTCAGCTCGGAATGTTCAGGCCACGGATCACCGCAGGGCGTGCGATAAAGCCATCCAACGCGCGCAGTACATTGGGGAAATCGGCGATACCCACCAGGTCGCCCGATTCATAGAAGCCGATCAGGTTGCGAATCCAGGGGAAGGTGGCGATGTCAGCGATGCTGTAGTCATCCCCCATGATCCACGTGCGACCCAGCAGGCGTTTCTCGAGCACCTGGAGCAAGCGGCGGGACTCGGCGACATAGCGGTCACGCGGGCGCTTGTCTTCATAAGCCTTGCCGGCGAATTTATTGAAGAACCCCACCTGTCCGAACATTGGGCCGACCCCGGCCATCTGGAACATCAACCACTGAAGGGTTTCATAGCGGGTGGCCGGATCTTCGGAGAGCAACCGGCTGGTTTTTTCCGCCAGGTAAATCAGGATCGCGCCGGACTCGAACAACGCCAGCGGCTGCCCGCTTGGGCCATTGGGGTCGATGATCGCGGGGATCTTGTTGTTGGGGTTCAGGGACATGAACTCGGGAGACAACTGGTCCTGGGTGTCGAAACTGACCTTGTGTGCCTCGTAGGGCAGGCCCAGCTCTTCAAGCATGATTGATACTTTTACACCGTTGGGCGTAGGCAACGAGTACAGTTGCAAGCGCTCCGGGTGCTGGGCGGGCCATTTACTGTTGATCGGGAAAGCGGCAAGTGCATTCATCGGGAGACATCCCTGGGCGGAAAGCCCCCATGATAGTCATCTGTTCGCCACCCTGCATGGGTCATCATTAAGCAACATTGCCTGGCTAGAATCCCACACGGGCGAACCAAAACGCTCAAGCGCACTCTTAAATGCGCTCGCAGGGTGAATGGAGGCACCTGGCTATACCGACAAGGAACACCCCCAGGACGCACACTGCGCCATTGGGCCGGGCCTGTCCGCCTTAACCCGACGCATGAAGACTCGAACCCATAATGAAGATCAAGCCTCTGCGCCTTGTGCAACAATTCAAACGCCATTCATACATGATGTTACCGCTGCTGCTGGTCACCGCTGGCATTGTCACGGCATTGGATGCCCGCGAAAGCCGCGCACAACCGGTGGACGGCGTGCAAACCCTGGTCTTCCTGCGCCACGGCGAAAAACCTGCCGGCGGCCTGGGCCAACTCAATTGCCAAGGCCTGAACCGCGCCATGAACCTGGCCAGTGTATTACCGGAAAAATTCGGCAAAGCCGATTACGTATTCGCCGCCAACCCCACGCGCAATGTCGAGGAAGGCGAGCTGGATAACTCCTACAGCTA
Organism: Pseudomonas sp. R11-23-07; assembly: GCF_003852295.1. NCBI lineage: Bacteria > Pseudomonadati > Pseudomonadota > Gammaproteobacteria > Pseudomonadales > Pseudomonadaceae > Pseudomonas > Pseudomonas sp. R11-23-07. The sequence goes on along the minus strand of NZ_CP027761.1, from coordinate 2,104,132 downwards.
TATCCGCCCACTGATGACCATCAGTCCCAGCGCAATCAAGCTGGGTTTGCCGGTCAACATCAAGTTTTCCGCGAACGACACCAGTGCCCTGGCCGATGAGCTGGTCGAGGACAAGTACCACAACGCGACGATCTACACCGCCTGGTCCCACGGTTACCTGCCGGAGTTGATCAACAAAGTCGCCAGTGAAGCGGCCGGCGAGAAGCACACCATCACTGAAGACTGGTCCGGTAACGACTATGACTCGCTGTACGTGCTGACACTGACCTGGCACAACGGCAAGGCCTCGCTGCTCAGCCGCAACTACAAGCAGGGGCTCAATAATGGTGAGGAAACCTGCCCGGATCCGACCCAGGTCAGTGCAGATACCTGAAGGTTGAGCGTCAGGCGCGTATGATGGCCGCTATTGACTCATCTGCGGATCATCTCCATGCCCAACCTCGCTTCTGCCCAGCCCAACCGGGGCTGGTCGTTCTGGTGCAAACCTGCGCTGTTTCTGCTGGTGGCCTGCATCGGCCTCTACTATGTGAAATGGTCGCCCTACTACCTCAAGGCTTTTGTAGCGGCCGATAACCACAGCATCGGCGCGTCGATTCTCAATGACCAGCAAGGCTCGCCCCTCGCGGCGGCGCTGGCCTATGCCCAGGTGTATTTCCTGGCGATCTGGAAGGCCGCCGTACTGGCGGTATTCCTCGGTTCGCTGCTGCAGGTGTTGATCCCTCGCGACTGGCTGTTGCGCCTGTTTGGCCGCGCGGGCCTGGGCTCGACCCTGCGTGGCGGGCTGTTCGCCTTGCCGGGCATGATGTGCAGCTGCTGCGCGGCGCCTGTCGCAGCGGGTATGCGGCGCCAGAAAGTATCGGTCGGTGCGGCGCTGGCGTTCTGGATCGCCAACCCGGTCTTGAATCCGGCCACCTTGGTGTTCATGGGGTTTGTGCTGGGCTGGGGCTTTACCGCGCTGCGGCTGGTGGCGGGGATTGTGCTGGTGGTGGGTGTGTCGTTGGTGGCGCAGCGCATTGCACGTCCGGAGCAAGTGCCCGAAGCGGCGCTGCAGGCTGTGGCCGAAGTCAGCACCGTTGAGTCCGAAGCTTTCCTGGCGCGCTGGTTACGGACCTTGTGGCAGCTGTTCTGGAGCACCATCCCGGTGTATATCCTCGCGGTGCTGATCCTTGGCGCGGCGCGGGTCTGGCTGTTCCCCCATGTGGACGGGGCGATGGCCGACAGCCTGGTGTGGCTGGTACCGCTGGCGATTGTCGGCACGTTGTTCGTGATTCCTACGGCGGCGGAGATTCCCATCGTACAAACCATGATGACCCTGGGCATGGGCACCGGCCCGGCCGTCGCCTTGCTGATGACCCTGCCGAGCGTGAGCCTGCCGTCGTTGCTGATGCTGCGTAAGGATTTCGATGCGCGAGTACTGGTGACGGTGGCCGGGCTGACCATGCTGATGGGAGTGGTGTGCGGGTTGATCGGGGCGGTGATTCTTTAGCTTTTGCGTGAAGGCTTCAGTGCACCCCCGCGACCTAAGTGTGGGAGGGGGCTTGCTCCCGATGGCGGTCTGTCAGTTAAAAAATGGGTGACTGCTACACCGCAATCGGGGGCAAGCCCCCTCCCACATTGGGCCTGCGGCGTTTGGACTGGATCATCCGGCGCTCGAGAGCCAAAACTCCTGTTTCCCGGCATTAACTGAAGAAACCGGCTCAACCTGTTGTGAGCTCAATGGCATCCGAAACTCACCCCACCCGAGCAGCCCGCTCGCGCAAATACTCCACCACCGCGCCCTGCTCCCCGGCAAATTCGATTCGTGCGCCTTTGCTCTCACGCTGAAACGCATACATCGGGTCGTAATACTCACGCAACAGCCCTTCAATCCACACCCGGTGCTCATCCACGGCGCCACTGCGCGCCTGCTCCGCCAGGGCATCCTGCAAAATCGCCTGCAGCCGCTGGAAGCGTTCGCCACCCAGGCGCTTATGGATATTGGCCAGGCTCTGGGTAAGCCGTTCGGCAAACATCGCCTGGCCATTCTCGCCCCATACGTCGATGAACTCGGCGCACAGGTCGACCACGTAATCGCGCAGGATGCGTTCCACGCGGCCTTCAACGCTGTCTTCCAGCCACACCATTGGAAACGCCTGCATACCTTTGTGCAACGGCAGCGGCAGCGCGCAACTGCCGATCATGCGGCTCTCATCCTCGACCACGAACTGCTCGATGCCTGCCGCGCGCTTTTTCAGCAGGTCTACCGCAAGGCGGTTTTCGAAGTCGATAGTGGACGGTTGCGCCGTGGCACGCTTGCCGAAGCTGGAGCCGCGATGGTTGGCGTGGCCTTCCAGGTCCAGGGCGTTGCGGAGTTGGCCGAGCACTTCGGTCTTGCCGGTGCCGGTCATGCCGCCGAGTAAGACGAAATCACATTGGACGGTGGCCTGCTCGAGCGTGTCCAGCAGGAAGGTGCGCATGGCCTTGTAGCCGCCGCCGACGCGGGGGTATTCGATACCCGCCTCGGTTTTCAACCATTGCTGCACGATCTGTGAACGCAGCCCGCCGCGAAAGCAATACAGGTAGCCGTCTGGATTGGCCTGGGCGAACTGGGCCCACTGCGCGATGCGTTCGGCCTTGATCGGCCCCGACACCAACTCATGGCCCAGCACGATTGCAGCTTGCTGGCCTTGCTGCTTGTAGCAGGTGCCTACACGTTGGCGCTCCTGGTCGGTCATCAACGGCAGGTTGACCACCCCGGGAAACGCGCCTTTGATGAATTCGACCGGCGCGCGAGTATCCATCATCGGCCGGTCGTTGAGGAAAATGTCGCGGTAATCGGTGATGTCAGTCGCCATCAAACCACCTCTACCGCGTTGCTCTGTCGCTCAAGCAGTTCGCCGATCGGCTCGAGGGTAAGGCCCAGTTCAGCGGCCACCGCGTGGAACTCGGCGTCGCCTTCGGGCGTGACGGCGATCAGCAGGCCGCCGCTGGTTTGCGGATCGCACAGCACGCGCTTGTGCAGTTCCTGCACACGCCCGAGCTTGCTGGCGTAGCTGTCGAAGTTGCGCAAGGTCCCACCCGGTACGCAACCCTGCTCCAGGTAGTACTCGACGCCCGGCAGACGGGGCACTTTTGCATACTCGATGCGGGCCGTGAGGCCGCTGCCGTCGGCCATCTCTACCAGGTGACCAAGCAGGCCGAAACCGGTGACATCGGTCATCGCCGTCACCCCGGCCAATTTGCCGAAACGGCTACCGGGTTTGTTGAGGGTGCACATCCAGTCGCGGGCCAGGCCGATATCCTCCTCGCGCAACTTGCCTTTCTTTTCGGCGGTCGTGAGGATGCCGATGCCCAAAGGTTTGGTCAGGTACAGCTTGCACCCGGCGGTGGCGGTGTCGTTGCGCTTCATATGGCGCTTGTGCACGATGCCGGTCACGGCCAGGCCGAAGATCGGCTCCGGGGCGTCGATGGAGTGCCCACCGGCCAGCGGGATACCGGCAGCGTCGCAGACCGCGCGGCCGCCACGAATGACTTCGCGGGCAATCTCCGGTGCCAGCACATTCACCGGCCAACCGAGAATGGCAATGGCCATCAACGGGTCGCCGCCCATGGCGTAGATGTCGCTGATGGCATTGGTGGCGGCGATGCGGCCGAAGTCAAAGGGGTCGTCGACGATCGGCATGAAAAAATCGGTGGTGGAGACCACGCCGCGCTCGTCGTCGATGGCGTACACCGCCGCATCGTCACGGGAGGCGTTGCCTACCCACAGGTTGGGGTCGAGGTTCTGTGCGCCACTGCCGGCAAGGATCACTTCCAGCACCTGGGGCGAGATCTTGCAGCCGCAACCCGCACCGTGGCTGTACTGGGTAAGGCGAATCGGCTCGTTCATGGTGGACCTCAAGCTATCAAGTGCGCCGATTCTAGCAGACAGCAAAAGGCCGGCTGGGCTCATATGAACCCAGCCGGCCTTTTGGTGCAGCGCTTACTGGCGAGCAGCGAGCAAACGCTTGTGGCGGTTACGCCGTGCGATATTCAGGCACTCGATAGCCGCCGAGAACGCCATGGCCGCATACACGTAGCCTTTGGGCACATGGGCGCCGAAGCCTTCGGCGATCAGCGTCATGCCGATCATGATCAAAAAGCCCAGGGCCAGCATCACTACGGTCGGGTTGTCGTTGATGAACTTGGCCAACGGTTCTGCCGCCACCAGCATCACGATCACCGAGGTCACCACGGCGATGATCATGATCGGCAAGTGTTCGGTCATGCCGACTGCCGTGATGATGCTGTCGATGGAGAACACCAGGTCGAGCAGCAGGATCTGTCCGATGGCGGCCGCAAAGCCGATGGCAACCGTATTGCCAACGCTGGCTTTGTCTTCGGGCTCCGGGTCCATGCTGTGATGGATCTCGGTGGTCGCCTTCCACACCAGGAACAAGCCACCGGCAATCAGGATCATGTCCTTCCACGAGAACGCCTGGCCGAACACTTCGAATACCGGCGTCGTCAATTGCACGATAAACGCGATGGTGCTCAACAGGCCCAGGCGCAACACCAACGCCATGCTGATGCCAATGCGTCGCGCCTTGGCCCGGTGCTGCTCGGGTAATTTGTTGGTGAGGATCGAGATGAAGATCAGGTTATCGATGCCCAGCACGATTTCCATGACGATCAAGGTCGCCAGTGCGATCCAGGCGGTGGGGCTGGCGGCCAGTTGTAAAAGATAATCCATAGGTCAGTCCTGACGTTGTGCTGGGAAATTAGGTTTCTTGGGTATCGGATTCTGCATCTTTTTCTGGCTGATCATCCTTTTTCTGCGGATTGATCAGGCCCTGGGTCGCTTCACTCAATGCCTGCTCGGCGGCTTTCTGGGTGTCATCGATTGCTTGCTTGGCCGTTTCGGTGGCTTTGCCCAGTACCTGCTGCGCGCTTTTCTCGACTTGATCACACCCGCCGATCATCACCAATGAAAGCGCAAGCAGTGCAGCCGCGCCCAGGGAATTGAGTTTCATGATGTATTCCTCGTTAGAACGCTTGGGTCCAAATAGTAGCCCCGCGATAGCGACGCATTCTATGCAGGCAAACAGTTCAGGAAAATTCGTATTTTTCTCGCGTATACTTCGATTTTTACGAAGTGTAGAAAGCAATGCTCAATTATCGACAGTTGCATTACTTCTGGGTGGTGGCAAAGACCGGCAGCATCGTGCGCGCCTGCGAGCAACTGAACCTCACGCCCCAGACCATCAGCGGGCAGATCAGCCTGTTGGAACACACTTTTGGTATCGCACTGTTTCAGCGCGTCGGCCGCCAGCTGGAGCTGACCGAAGCCGGACGCCAGGCGCTGCCCTATGCCGAGCAAATGTTCCAGACCGGCAATGAATTGGAGGCGATGCTGCGCGCACAACCCAACGAGCAGCAGATTGTATTTCGCGTCGGCGTGGCGGACGTGGTGCCCAAATCCATCGTGTACCGGCTGATTGCCCCCACCATGGAGCTGAGCGAACCGATCCGCATCACCTGCCGTGAAGACAAACTCGAACGGTTATTGGCCGACCTGGCCATCCAGCGCCTGGACCTGGTGATCTCCGACAGCCCGATGCCCACGCACCTGGACATCAAGGGCTACAGCCAGAAGCTGGGGGAATGTGGCATCAGTTTTTTCGCCACCCAGGCATTGGCTGATCAACATAGCGGCGATTTCCCAGGGTGTTTGCACGGCGCGCCGTTGTTGATCCCCGGCGCGGAGACCGTGGTGCGCAGCCGTTTGCAACGCTGGTTTGCCGATCAGCAGATTCAACCCAGGATCATCGGCGAGTTCGACGACAGCGCGTTGATGCAGGCCTTCGGGCAATCGGGCAGCGGCATCTTTATCGCTCCCAGCGTGATCGCCGATGAAGTGGTGCGCCAATACGGCGTGGCGCTGATCGGCCAGACCGACGCGGTGACCGAGTCGTTTTATGCCATCTCGGTGGAGCGCAAGGTCAAGCACCCTGGCATCGTGGCGATTACCGAGGGCGCCCGACGCGAGCTGTTTACCACCCTGCCCTGATGACACGCCCGCGCCGATGAATCCAAATCCGACAGTGCGGGTGACGGAATGACGCAGCGAACGGGACTCGTCCTACAGCATGTTAGACTTCGCGCCTGCTGCCTACAGTACTTTCTCCTTGCAATGCTGTGCCCTACTAAAAAAATCAGAGACAACTGTTTATGACTGCTGCCCCTTCCCTGCTGCAACGTTTAACGCGCGCCAGCCTGGTCACCCAAATTATCATCGGCCTGATCGCCGGGATTCTGCTGGCCCTGTTGTTGCCTGAGGCCGCCAAGGCCACCGGGTTTATCGGCAAAGTGTTCGTCACGGCGCTGAAGGCCGTCGCGCCGATCCTGGTGTTCGTGCTGGTGATGGCGTCTATCGCCAATCATAAACACGGCCAGGAAACCCATATCCGGCCGATCCTGTTCCTGTATCTGCTGGGTACCTTTGCCGCTGCCGTGGTTGCGGTGGTTGCCAGCATGCTGTTTCCGTCGTCCCTGGTCCTGGCCACCCATGACGCCACCGTGAGCGCTCCCGGCGGTATCGGCGAGGTGCTGCAAAGCCTGCTGCTGAGCGTGGTCGATAACCCGGTCAGCGCACTGATGAATGCCAATTTCATCGGCATCCTGGCCTGGGCCATCGGCATGGGCATTGCCATTCGCCATGCCGGCGAAACCACCCGCACGGTGCTCGATGACCTGTCCAACGGTGTGACGCTGATCGTGCGCTTGGTGATCCGTTTTGCCCCGCTGGGGATCTTCGGCCTGGTCGCCTCGACCCTGGCCACCTCCGGCTTCGGCGCCCTGCTCGGCTATGCCCACCTGCTGGTGGTGCTGATCGGCTGCATGCTGTTCGTGGCGCTGGTGGTCAACCCGGCCATCGTATTCTGGAAACTGCGCCGTAACCCGTATCCGCTGGTGCTGCTGTGCCTGCGCGAAAGCGGTATTACCGCGTTCTTCACCCGCAGTTCGGCGGCGAATATTCCGGTGAACCTGGCGCTGAGCAAACGCCTGGGCCTGCATGAAGACACCTACTCGGTATCGATCCCGCTTGGGGCCACGATCAATATGGCCGGTGCCGCGATCACCATTACGGTGCTGACCCTGGCGGCCGTGCATACGCTGGGCATTGCCGTAGACCTGCCCACCGCCGTGCTGCTCAGTGTGGTCGCGGCCATTTGCGCCTGCGGGGCTTCGGGCGTGGCCGGTGGTTCGCTGCTGTTGATTCCGCTGGCGTGCAGCCTGTTCGGCATTCCGAGCGAGATCGCCATGCAGGTGGTGGCAGTAGGTTTCATCATCGGCGTGCTGCAGGATTCGGCGGAAACCGCGCTCAACTCGTCCACCGATGTGCTGTTCACTGCGGCGGCGTGCCTGGACAAGGATGAACGGTTGGCTTGAACGCCAGCTGTAAAAAAGCCCGGGCCGTTCATTGAAGAACGCACCCGGGCTTTTTAGTGGGTGCTTAGAAAGCGCCCATGTAATCACGCTTGCCCACTTCAACGCCGTTGTGGCGCAGCAAGGCGTAAGCGGTAGTGACGTGGAAGAAGAACTGCGGCAGGCCGTAGGTCAGCAGGTAGGACTGGCCGCTGAAGCGCTTCTCTTTCGGGGTGCCTGGGCGGGTGACGATTTCGATGCCTTCCTTGCCGTCGATCTGCTCGGGCTTGATGGTATCGACGAAGGCCAGCACCTTGGCGATCAGCGCTTGCAGGTCGGCGAAGGTGACTTCGCTGTCTTCGTACTTCGGCACTTCGATCTCGGCCAGGCGCGCGGAAACGCCCTTGGCGAAGTCGACGGCGATCTGCACCTGGCGCACCAGCGCGAACATATCCGGGAACAGGCGCGCTTGCAGCAGAGCGTTCGGCTCGATGTTCTTGGCGGTGGCGTGGGCTTCGGCTTTGTTCAGCACATCGCTGAGGGCGTTGAGCATTTGCTTGAAGACTGGGATAGAAGCGGCATACAGGGAAATAGTCATGTCAGTCTCGTGGTAATGGCAGGGTTGGAACCAGCGACGATTATAGCCATGCCTGCCGCTTGTCTTTTATTTTTTCCGGCTTAGGCTAGTGGATTCACTGCATAGGGAAAGCGCGATGACCGCCGAGCACGATACCGACACGCCTGAGCCGCGCCTGAATAGCACGGAAATCCGCATCCTGGGCTGCCTGATCGAAAAACAGGCGACCAACCCGGAAACCTACCCCCTTACCCTCAACGCCCTGGTGCTGGCGTGCAACCAGAAGACCAGCCGGGAACCGGTGACCAATCTCAGCCAGGGCCAGGTCGGCCAGAGCTTGCGCGTGCTGGAAGGCCAGGGTTATACCCGGCTGGTCATGGGCAGCCGCGCCGACCGCTGGGAACACCGCGTGGACAAGGCGCTGGAACTGGTGCCCGCGCAAATGATCCTGATCGGGCTGCTGTTCCTGCGCGGCCCGCAGACGGTCAATGAGTTGCTGACGCGCAGCGGGCGCATGCATGATTTTGAGGATGCCGAGCAGGTGGTGCACCAACTCGAACGCCTGATTGCACGGGGCCTGGCGCTATTGGTGCCGCGCCAGGCGGGGCAGCGCGAGGACCGGTATACCCATGCGCTGGGGACCCGACGGATATCGAAACGATTATTGCCGCGCGCGGTAACCCGGTGGAGCGCGGCGGCGGGGGCGTCTCCGTCGAGCGTATCGAGGAGCTGGAAGCGCGAATTGCGGCGCTGGAAGAACGCCTGGCGCAGTTGGAACAGGCCTGACGAGGGTCCCACCGGAGAGCGGGGTTGCCCGCTCTGCCGGTTGGCGCTGCGCAGCGTATCAGCTTCGGGCGAACGCCACGGCCGCCTGAAATTGCTCCGGTGTAGGACGCACGCCGGTATACAACACAAACTGCTCCAACGCCTGGATCGCAATCACTTCAAGGCCGGTAATCACCCGCTTGCCCTGGGCACGCCCGCGCACGATCAACGGGGTTTCAGCGGGGATCGCCACGACATCGAACACCGTCTCGGCTTGATCAACGGCATCGGCTTCAAACGCCAACTGATCCGCCTCTGCCCCGCCGGTCATGCCAATCGGTGTCACGTTAACCAGCATGCGTGGGCGCAACCCGCCCAGTTCAGCCTGCCACTCATACCCCAGGTTACGTGCGAGCGCCCTGCCCGCCACCTCATTGCGCGCCACGATCACGCCATTGGCGTAACCGCCGTCACGCAAGGCGCTGGCCACGGCCTTGGCCATGCCGCCGCTGCCGCGCAGGGCGAAGCTTGAGTCCTTCGGTACCTGGTGTTTTTTCAGCAGTTGCTCGACGGCAATGTAGTCGGTGTTGTACGCCTTGAGACGGCCGCCGGTGTTGACGATGGTGTTCAGGGAATCGATGGCTTGAACCGAATCGTCCAGTTCGTCCACTAAAGCGATGGCAGCCTCCTTGAACGGCATCGACACGCCGCAACCCCGGATGCCCAGCGCCCGTATGCCACCGATCGCGCCGGGCAGATCCTGGCTGCTGAAGGCTTTATAGTAAAAATTCAGGCCCAGCTGCTCATACAGATGGTTATGGAAGCGCAGGCCGAAATTCCCGGGACGCGCCGACAGTGACATGCACAGTTGGGTGTCCTTGTTGGGGTGCATCTGCATGGGTAGCTCCTTGAAGTAAGCAAATCGGTACAGACCTTACACAACCTTTACCTACCAGCTGTGCTGTTTTTCAGAAATACGTTGTCTTAAAAGTATCCCCGCGACAATCCTTGAGTCTATTGATTGCAGACCACAAGCGCAGGGGCTAACCGAGGAATGACCATGATGCGTAAAGTCCCCAGGATCGCCTTGCTTATTGGCGCACTCGCGATGGCAGGCCAAGCCTCCGCCCACGGTGGTGGTTGGGGCGGCCCGGCCGTATTGGGTGCTCTTGTCGGTGCAGCCGTTGTCGGCTCCGTGGTTGCCAGCCAGCCGCGTGAGGTCTATGTGCAGCAACCGGTGTACGTCCAGCCGCAGCCGGTGTATGCCGCTCCGCCGCCGGTCTACTACGCACCGCCACCACCGGTGTACGTGCAGCAACAGGTTTATTACCGTCCGGCGCCGGTCTATTACGGCCCGCCACGGGGTTATGGCTACTATGGCCCGCCCCACGGCTACTACCGCCACGGCTGGTAACACATGGCTGTACATGCAACAGGCCTCGCCCACACGCGGGGCCTTTTTTTGCCTGAAACGTCTGGATTTATCTTGCCAAGGTCGTTGTGAGGACAACGCTCGGGCGGCAATCCCACATGATCCGGTTGGGATCTCCTCTTGCTCGACTGGTACGAACGCTGTCATGTTTGTGTCACGAGCCCGTTTCACTATCGACCTTGTCCACCCAATAACAATTACGGACGATTGACCATGCCTACACAAAATCCGCATCGCACCGCTGGCCTCTGCACATCCAGCAAGGTTTATAGTGCCCTGACCGAACTCAAGCACCTGGAAGGCCACCGCAGCGCGAAGTTCCTGGCATTACTGGCAGAGAACCTGGTGCGCAAGGGCCTGCTCAGTGAACAGGAAGTTGTGCACATGCTCGACCAGGTGGTGGACTGACGCCTGGCGTTGATGTTGACTATCGAGCCAGGTGATTTTTCCCGGGCGCGATCGCACCGTAAGGTGACCTCCATAACGTTTGGAGGTACTTATGCCCACTGTTCAGATCATGTCCGTCATCGGCAGCGCCGTTCCCGCCCCTCTTCGCAAGCTGGGCTTGCTCGCCTGCTGGTACGTAGTACGCGATGGCGAGCCTATCAGCGGCCCGCTCACTTCGTTATCCGACGCCCAACTGCAACTGGCTGCCAACTACAGGCTTGAAGCCTAGGGCAACGGCAATTTGACGCGCGGCTTGGTTTCCACGAACAACGCCCAGCAGGAAATGAACAGCGCCGCGACCAGCGGCCCGATCACGAAGCCGTTCAGGCCGAACACCGACAGGCCGCCCAGCGTCGAGATCAGGATCAGGTAGTCCGGCATCTTGGTGTCCTTGCCCACCAGAATCGGGCGCAGTACGTTGTCCACCAGGCCGATCACGAACACGCCGAACAGCGCCAGCACCACGCCCTGCCAGATCGACCCGCTCAACAGGAAGTAGGCGGCCACCGGCCCCCATACAATCCCGGCGCCCACCGCAGGCAGCAGGGATAGAAACGCCATCAATACCGCCCAGAGCAACGCGCTGGGAATATCCAGGAACCAGAAAATAAAGCCCCCCAGCGCACCTTGAGTGACGGCCACCAGCACGTTGCCCTTGACCGTGGCTCGCACCACCCGGTTGAACTTGAGTTGCAGGCGGCGCTTTTGCGGCTCGGCCAATGGCACCGCCGTGCGCACCTTGCGTACCAGTTCCGGGCCGTCGCGCAGCAGGAAGAACAGCAGGTAGAGCATGATGAAAAAGCTCACCAGGAAATCGAACGTACCCTGGCCGAAGCTGAACGCCTGTGTGGCGAAGAACTGGCTGCCCTGCATCGCACCTTTCACCACCTTTTCCCGCAGCCCTTCCAGGTTGCCCATGCCGAAGCGGTCCAGCAGGTGCTGGAAATACGGCGGCAGGAAATGCTTGAACTGCTCGATATAACCGGCCACATCCAACTGGCCGCTTTCGACGTTCTTGTAAAGGGTGGCGCCCTCTTGCACCAGCAAGGCGCTGGTAATGATCACCGGCAAAATCGCGATCACCAGGCACACCGTCAAGGTGGTCAGGGAGGTCAGGTTGCGGTTCCAGCCAAAGCGCTGCTGCAGGCGGCGCTGCATGGGCGCGAAGATGATGCCGAGGATCACCGCCCAGAACACCGCGCCGTAGAACGGCAGCAATATCCAGATGAAGGCGACGGTCACCAGGGCCAGCAGTAACAGCAGGGTCTTGAATTGCAGGTTGGTTTGATTCATGTCCGATCCATGTCAAAAAAGCACAGGGCCGGTGTCGGCCCTGTTGCTTAGTCCGCAGCGAAACCTGGGAGTGCCCTGGTTGATCGAACAAGCATAGATCGGCTTATCTAGACGTGGGTCAATGCACCACGCCAAGGCCTGCACTACCCTCGCGCCTTTTGCGGCTCACACCTCCATGCTCCCACTGATCGCCCCCGAACTGCTCGCGCCCGCCGGCACGTTGAAGAACATGCGTTACGCCTTTGCCTATGGCGCCGATGCGGTGTACGCCGGCCAGCCGCGCTACAGCCTGCGCGTGCGCAACAATGAATTTGACCACGCCAACCTGGCCCTCGGGATCCAGGAAGCCCATGCACAGGGCAAGCGTTTCTACGTGGTGGTGAACATCGCGCCGCACAATGCCAAGCTGAAAACCTTTCTCAAGGATCTGGCCCCGGTGGTCGCCATGGGCCCGGACGCGCTGATCATGTCTGACCCAGGGCTGATCATGCTGGTGCGCCAGCATTTTGCGCAGATGCCGGTTCACTTGTCGGTTCAAGCCAATACCGTCAACTGGGCCAGTGTGGCGTTCTGGCAACAACAAGGCATCTGCCGGGTGATCCTGTCACGAGAGTTGTCCCTGGAAGAGATCGGCGAGATTCGCCAACACGTGCCGGCCATGGAGCTGGAGGTGTTCGTCCATGGCGCCCTGTGCATGGCCTATTCCGGGCGTTGCCTGCTATCGGGATACATGAACAAGCGCGACGCTAACCAGGGCACCTGCACCAATGCATGTCGATGGAAATACCAGGCCACCCCGGCGGTGGAAAACGCCACGGGTGACATCGTCCAGGCATTCGAACCGACGCTGGGCATCGGCACGCCGACCGACCAGGTATTCCTGTTGCAGGAAGCCAATCGCCCCACTGAGCAGATGCCGGCGTTCGAAGACGAACACGGCACCTACATCATGAACGCCAAGGATCTGCGCGCCGTGCAGCACGTGGAGCGCCTGACCCGCATGGGCGTGCATTCACTGAAGATCGAAGGCCGTACCAAATCGCACTTCTATTGCGCGCGCACCACCCAGGTGTATCGCCGCGCAATTGATGATGCGATGGCCGGTCGCGCCTTTGACCGCCGCTTGATGACCGACCTCGAATCCCTGGCCCAGCGCGGTTACACCGAAGGTTTCCTGCGCCGCCATGTGCACGACGAATACCAGAACTACCAGAACGGCAGCTCCGTCTCCGAGCGCCAGCAGTTTGTGGGTGAGTTGACCGGCGAACGCCGGGGCGAGCTGGCCGAGGTCAAGGTGAAGAACCGCTTTGACGTGGGCAATCAGCTGGAACTGATGACGCCGGCCGGCAACTTTCACTTTGCCCTGGCCACCTTGCATAACGCCAAGGGCGACGCCATCGAGATAGCGCCGGGGGATGGGCACACGGTATATGTGCCCCTGCCGGCCGAGCTGGACCTGGCGTTTGGTTTGCTGATGCGCGACGTGTAGGTCAGATCCTGAACTGGCCCACCAACTGCCCGAGGCGCTGGCCCAAGTCCGCCAGGCTGCGGGAAGTCTGGGCGCCGAGCTGGGTTTCATCGGCCACGCTGTCCACCGCCACGGCAATCTGGTGCACGCTGCGGTTGATCTCTTCCGCCACGGCGGTTTGTTCCTCGGCGGCGCTGGCGATCTGTGCGTTCATCGAGTTGATGGTGCCGATCAACTGGGCCATGGTGTCGAGCGACGCGCCGGCCTGATTGGCCTGGGCCGATGTGCCGTCCCCGGCATCGCTGGAGCGGCGCATGGCATCCACGGCGGCTTCGGTGCCTTTTTGCAGGCGGTCGATCATGCCCTGGATTTCCTGAGTGCTGGTCTGGGTGCGGCTGGCCAGGGCGCGCACTTCATCGGCGACCACCGCAAACCCACGTCCGGCCTCCCCTGCCCGCGCAGCTTCAATTGCCGCGTTGAGCGCCAGCAGGTTGGTTTGTTCGGCAATCGAGCGAATTACGCCCAGCACACTGACAATCGACGACACGTCCTGTTGCAGGCTGTCGAGGGACACACCGCTGCTGCGGATATCGTTCACCAGCGCGTGAATCTGCGCGATGCTGCCGTCTACCACACGCTTGGCGGCCTGGCCCTCGGCATCGGTCTGCTGCGCGGCGACGGCGGCCCCCTGGGCACTGCGCGCCACTTCATGGGCGGCGGACGACATCTGGTTGATCGCGGTGGCGACCTGATCGGTTTCGTGACGCTGGCGTTCCATGGCGGTTTCCGAGCGCTGGGCTTGCTCGGACACCTGGCTCACCAGGCCGGTGAGTTGCGCGGTCATTTCGGTGATCTGGCGGACCAGGCCGTGGATCTTGTCGACAAACCGATTGAACGCGCCGGCCAGGTCGCCGAGTTCATCCTGGCTGGTAATGGCCAGGCGGCGTGTCAAGTCACCTTCACCGGCGGCGATATCGTCCAGGTTGGCCTTCATCAGGCTCAGTGGGCGCAGGATCGTGTTGGCCACCAGCAGGCCGACGGCGGCAATCACCAGCAATACCACGACCGCCAGACCGAGAATGCTCAACAGTACGCCTTCCATGCGTTTCTCTACCTTGGCCTCGACCACCGCAACCTGAGCATCGATGCCATCCAGGTTGACCGAGGTACCGATGACCATGTCCCACTTGGGCAGGTATTCGGTATAGCCGAGCTTGGGCACCAGCTCGGTCTGGCCGGGCTGGGTCGAGCTGTATTGCAGGTAGTGGGTACCGTCCTTGCCGACTTTGACCAGGTCGCGGTTGACGTAGACGCCGTTGGGGTCGCGGTTGTCCTTGAAACTCTTGCCCACGCCGTCCGGGCTGTTGCCCTTGAACAGGCGAATGGTCTCGGAATCGTAGCCGAAGAAATAACCGTCCTTGCCGTAGCTGGTGTTGGACAGCAACTTGACCACCTGCGCCCGCGCTGCCGTATCACCGGGGGCGGCCGCGTCGTAGAACGGCTTGATGGTGGTCAGGGCCACCTCGACATAACTGTGCAGCGTGGCCTTGGCGTCATTGAGCAGACGTTGGCGGGTTTCATCCACTTCGTTGCGCGCCTGGCCCTGAAGTATCCACACGGTGGTCAGGCTGATCACCAGGGCGAACAGCAACACCGGCACTATGGCAAGGGTCAGGACTTTGGCCTTGAGGCTCAGACGCATGGCTTTTCTCTCTTATTAGGGGCGGCTTGAGAGGTTAGCGGCCAAACGTCAATTTTCTAGAGCACTCTCTTGTGGCGAGGGAGCTTGCTCCCGCTCGGGTGCGCAGCGCCCGCCAGCTTTTGGGGCCGCTTCGCAGCCCAGCGGGAGCAAGCTCCCTCGCCACGATGGACGCCTCAGAGCGTCATCGCCGCCAGCCAGCCAAACGCCAGCAGCGGCAGGTTGTAGTGCAGGAAGGTCGGCACCACGGTGTCCCAGATATGATGGTGCTGGCCGTCGATATTCAGGCCGGAGGTCGGCCCGAGGGTGGAGTCCGACGCCGGTGAACCGGCGTCGCCCAAGGCCCCGGCGGTGCCGACGATACATACGATCGCCAGCGGGCTGAAACCCAGTTGCACGCACAACGGCACAAAAATCGCGGCCAGGATCGGCACTGTGGAAAACGACGAACCGATGCCCATGGTCACCAACAGCCCCACCAGCAGCATCAACAGCGCCCCTACCCCACGGCTATGGCCGATGAACGCCGCCGAGGCCTCCACCAGCGAGCGCACATCACCGGTGGCCTTGAGCACTTCGGCAAAGCCCGACGAGGCGATCATGATGAAGCCGATCATCGCCATCATCTTCATGCCTTCGGTGAACAGGTCATCGGTGTCGCGCCAACGCACGATGCCCGACACCGAGAAAATCAGGAACCCGGCCAGCGCACCGATGATCATCGAGTCCAGCCACAGCTGAATGATGAACGCCGAGGCAATCGCCAGGCCGGCGACCAGCAGGGTCAACGGGTTGTACTGCACCGCCACCTGCTCGACACGCTCGATTTTCTCCAGGTCGTACACGCGCTTTTTGCGGTAGCTGATAAACACCGCCACCAGCAGCCCGACCACCATGCCCAGCGCGGGCAGGCTCATGGCGTGGGTCACGTTGACCTGGCTGATGTCCACGCCGCTCTTGGCGACGTTGGCCAGCAGGATCTGGTTGAGGAAGATATTGCCGAAGCCCACCGGCAGGAACATGTAGGGCGTGATCAAGCCGAACGTCATGACGCAAGCGATCAGGCGGCGATCCAGTTGCAGCTTGGTCAAAACATATAACAGCGGCGGCACCAGCAGCGGGATGAACGCGATGTGGATCGGCAGGATGTTCTGCGAAGCAATCGCCACCCCCCACAACAGGCCGATCAACAGCCATTTGACGTGATTGCCGCCGCTGGCTTCCTGGCGATCGACCAGCAACAGCGCTTTGTCCGCCAGGGCATGGGCCAGGCCGGATTTGGCAATCGCCACCGCGAAAGCGCCAAGTAAGGCGTAGGACAACGCCACCGTCGCACCGCCGCCCAAACCGCTGTTAAACGCTTTGAGCGTGGCGTCGATGCCCAAGCCACCGGTCAAGCCGCCCACCAGGGCGCCCACGATGATGGCGATGACCACATGCACGCGGGACAGGCTGAGCACCAGCA
This sequence comes from Pseudomonas sp. R11-23-07, assembly GCF_003852295.1. NCBI lineage: Bacteria > Pseudomonadati > Pseudomonadota > Gammaproteobacteria > Pseudomonadales > Pseudomonadaceae > Pseudomonas > Pseudomonas sp. R11-23-07. Next base: position 2,087,600 of record NZ_CP027761.1, on the reverse strand, counting down.
TGGTGCCGACCGCGGCGATAACAGCGTTAATCATGGTTACCTCAAGACAGAAACATAAAAGACAGGCATGCCCGCGCCTCAGCGGCCATTGAAGGTGCTGCCGGCGTACGGACTCAAAGAGGTCTTATTAGAGGCCGCGCACTTTGCAGCAGCCGGGCGGCCATGTCAAAAAGCGACGCCGTTTTGAGGGTTAAATTGAATGGTGCCCTGGCCAGCAGCACACAAACTGGCGAATCAGCAGCAGGGGCTGATGGGCCAGTTCAGGGTGTAACGACTCTGATCCTGGCGCAGATCCAATGTGGGAGGGGCGGTGCGACGATTCGACTTGCCTCCGATGGCGGTGGGTCAGTCATTGATGTGCTGACGACACTCCCTCATCGGGGCATAGGTATCTACACAACTTTGGCACGGCCCTGAACCTGTGGCGGCTCAGGAGCCGAAACCTCTCTAGCTGACGCCCCGCGTTCCAAATGTGGGAGGGGCGGTGCGACGATTCGACTTGCTCCCGATGGCGGCCTGACAGCCGACCAGGATGTTGGATCAGAGCGAGTACATATCCGTTGCTGCGGTAACGGCTGCTATGGGTTCCGCCCTTACGGCGTCTCACTTTTGAAAAGCGCAAAAGTAAGCAAAACGCTCTTGCCCCACCACTCGGCACCTCGCCTAGGCTCGGTGTGCCCGTAATCCGATAGTGATTTAGGGGGCCGCCGCCACGCGCCATCCATGGCGCGGGGCGGCTAAACCGGCATCCCTGCCGGTTTACCCCCCAAATCACTGTCGAATTCCGGCCAGCGTGGTTTAACGGGGCGCCTAGATCAAAAGCAAGATCACAAGCAAGAGCGGCTCGCTTCGCATCGTGGTTACTTAGACTGCTACAAAGTTGTGTAGATACCCATGCTCATCGGGGGCAAGCCCTAATGCCAGTCAGTTAAGAAGTAGCAGGAGCGAGAACTAACTTGTGGCGAGGGAGCTTGCTCCCGCTGGGGCGCGAAGCGGCCCCAAACAATGGGACTGCTGCGCAGTCCAGCGGGAGCAAGCTCCCTCGCCACAGGTTCGGTGTCGCCTTAACTGACTGGCATTAGGGCAAGCCCCCTCCCACATTTTTAAATCGGCACTACCGCCTGGGCAATTCGATCAACGCTTTGAGCCCGCCCAACTCGCTTTCCTGCAACTGCAACGTCCCGCCCCACACCTCGACGATATCGCGCACGATGCCCAGCCCCAGACCGTGGCCGTCGACCTGCTCATCCAGGCGTGCGCCACGGCTGAACACTTGGTCACGCTGGGTCTCGGGAATGCCGGGGCCATCGTCTTCGACGGCCAGCAGGTAGCTGTGCGGCGTCTCACTCACGCTCAGTCGTACTTCGGCATCCGCCCATTTACAGGCGTTGTCCAGCAGGTTGCCGAGCAACTCGAGCAAATCTTCACGGTCCCAGGGCAGTTGCAGGCCGGGGGCGACGTGGTAGCGCAGGTCCAGGTGTTCGCCGTGGATCATGTTCAGGGTGGCCAACAGCCCCGGCAGTTCTTTTTCACAGTCGAACAACGCCCCCGGCAGGGTTTCGCCAGCCAGGCGCGCGCGATTGAGCTCGCGGTTGAGGCGCTGCTGCACCTGCTCAAGCTGATCGCGCAACAACTTGCTCAACTGCGGCTGATCCCTGAGTGCCTCGCTCGACGCCGCACTCAACATCACCGCCAATGGGGTTTTCAGCGCGTGCCCCAAGTTGCCCAGGGCATTGCGCGAGCGCTTGAGGCTGTCTTCGGTGTGTGCCAGCAAATGGTTGATCTGCGCCACCAGCGGCTCCAGCTCCAGCGGCACCTGGGTGTCCAGTTGCGAACGCTGGCCCTGCTGCAACTGAGCAATCTGATTGCGCGCAGTTTCCAACGGGCGCAAGGCGCGGCGCACGGTGATCCGTTGCAATACCAGCACCACCAGCAATGCCGCCAGCCCCAGTACCAGGCCGATCTGGCGCATCAGGCGAAAGCTTTCCCGTACCGGCGTGTAGTCCTGCGCCACGCTGATGGAGATCGGCAGGCCGAAGCGTTTGTAGTCGGAGCGCAATACCAGCAGTTTCTGGCCTTCAGGCCCCAGTTGCAGGTTGCCCTTGAGCCCGGCCTCGGGGAGCGTCGGCAGTTCCTGGTCCCACAAGGAGCGGGAGCGCCAGTGAGTGTCGGCAAAATCGATGCGGAAGTAATGCCCCGAGAAGGGGCGTTGATAGGCGGGCGACAGGCGATGCTCATCCAACTGTACGCCGTTGGGCCCACGCACCAGCGCCACCAGCAGGTTTTCGCTGTCGTTGCGCAGGCCGGCCTCCAGATAACGCTGCAAACCGGCTTCGAACAGCCACAGGCTGGTTTGCGCCAGCACCACGCCGACGATCACCAGCACGCTGATCAACCCCAGGCTCAAGCGCCGCTGGATCGATTTCATGCAGGGCTGGCGCCAAACCGGTAGCCCTGGCCGCGCCGGGTTTCGATCACGCTGCGCCCCAGCTTGCGGCGCAGATGATTGACGTGGACTTCCAGCACGTTGGAGTCGCGCTCGGTCTCGCCGTCATAAAGATGCTCTGCCAGATGGCTTTTCGACAGGATCTGTTCGGGGTGCAGCATGAAATAACGCAACAGGCGGAACTCGGCGGCCGTGAGCTGGATCTCGTCACCGTCGCGCAGCACGCACTGGCGGCCTTCGTCCAGGTGCAGGCCGGCGGCTTGCAGGGTCGGTTGGTTGGCATGCCCGTGAGACCTTCGTAACAGCGCCTGAATGCGCAGGTGCAGTTCTTCGGGGTGAAACGGCTTGCTCAGGTAATCATCGGCGCCGGCCTTGAGCCCTTCGATACGTTCTGCCCAGGAATCACGTGCCGTCAGCACCAGCACCGGCGTGGCCAGGGCTGCCGCGCGCCATTGCGCCAGCACCTCCAGCCCCGGCAAACCCGGCAGGCCAAGGTCGAGGATAATCAGGTCATAGGGTTCGCTGCGGCCCTGGTACGCCGCGTCGCGCCCGTCGGCCAGCCAGTCGACCGCATAGCCTTGGCGCTGTAGGCCGGCCAGCAGCTCATCGGCCAGCGGGACGTTGTCTTCCACCAGGAGCAGGCGCATCAGTCTTCCTTATCTTTGATCAATGTACCGTTGGTTGCGTCGAGCTTGATTTCGCGCACCACGCCTTCGGTGGTCACCAGTTCCACTTCATAGGCATATTCGCCATGCTTTTTCTCCAGCTCCGCCTCCAGCAGCCGGGCTCCAGGGTAGCGTGACATGGCCGTATGCAACAGGTCCTCCAGAGGCAGGATCACCCCCTGCTGGCGCAGCGCCAAGGCTTCATCCTGATTGAGATCGCGAGCAGCCAGGCTTGAGCAAAAGGCCAGGAGCGCCAGCAGCACCAGACTACCGGCGCGTTGATATAGCGTCATTACGTGTCCTGATGATTCTTGAGAACGTGCCCGGTGAGCGCATCCAATTCAACGTCCCACTCAAGGCCATGGGCATCTTCCAGTTCGACCTGGTAGACGTACTTGCCGTACTCCTCGTCCAGGTCAGTGCCCAGCAAGGTGGAACCCGGATGCAAGGCCAGGGCCGTGGCTTCAAGCTGATCGAAGGCGACAATGGTAACAGTGCCAGGCAATTTCAGCGGTTTGTCGGGGTCCATTGCCCAGCCCTGCGTGACCGAGGATGCAATGATACCGGCGGCGACCAGCGCTGTAAGGCGCTTCATGATGAGTCTCCGTTTCAGGATGTTTTTCCTACACCTGATCACGGTACGCGCGGCAACTTAACTGAAACTGAATTGCCACCATGGCAATTTCGCTTCGATCTCCCACGCCATACTGTTTACTCTGGATACAACCATTATCGTTAACGTTTTTCGCGAGCACCCTCGCCCCTGCCCGAGACGTGTATGACCGCCATTCACATCAAATTCCCCGCCCTGACGCTCAAGGCCGGCACGCGCGCCTTCGCCCGTATTCGCGAGCAAGGCCTTGCGCCCGCTGACGTGGGCATCCTTCCCGGCGCGGCCGGCGGCCCCAAGGCCCTCGGCATTCAAGGCCTTGACCTGGCGCTGTTCGGCGACTGGCTGGTGCGTGCGCCTCGGGAGCGCGCGCTGATCGGTGCGTCCATCGGTTCCTGGCGATTTGCCAGCGCTTGCCTGCCCGACCCGGTGCAAGGCTTGCTCGACCTGGGCCGCCTGTATAACGAACAGCGTTTTGCCAAAGGCGTGACCATGACCGAAGTCAGCCAGAGCTGCGAGCGTATGCTCGACGACCTGCTGGCCGGCCGCGATGCACAGGTGCTGGACAACCCCGACTACCGCCTGAACATAATGGTGGTGAAAAGCCACGGCTTGCTCGCCGATGACCACCGAGGCCGGCTGGGCCTGGGCCTGTCCTCGGTGATCGCCGATAACCTGCGCGGCCGCGCGCGCTTGTCGCGGCATTTCGAACGCCTGATCGTCCACGACCCCCGCCAAGCGCCCCCGGTACACCCGCTGAAGGATTTTCCGTCGCGCTTCCTTGCACTGGAAATGGGCAACCTGCGCCAGGCGCTGCTGGCGTCCGGTTCGATTCCCATGGTGATGCAGGGCGTACGCGACTTGCCCGGTGCGGGCGCCGGAACCTACCGCGACGGCGGCTTGTTGGACTACCACCTCGACCTGCCCTACTGCGGCGACGATATCGTGTTGTACCCGCACTTTACCGACCGGGTCATTCCCGGCTGGTTCGACAAAGGCCTGCCATGGCGGCGCAGCAATCCACAGGGTTTGCAGGATGTCTTGCTGCTGGCACCGTCCAGGGACTACCTGGCCCGTCTGCCTCACGGCAAATTGCCGGACCGTAGCGACTTCAAGCGCTTCATGGGCGACGACAAAAGTCGCAACAAATACTGGCAGACGGCAATGAGCGAGAGTCGGCGGTTGGGCGACGAGTTTCTGCAGCTGGCGGACAACGGTGGACTGGGCGAGCGTTTGCAAGCACTTTGACCCAGCGGTATGCGCGGCGACGGGTCAAGCTGTTAAACTCGCCGCCTGCCAGATACCTGACCGAGCTGAAAATACCGTGGAAATCTTCAAAGAGTTTACGTTCGAATCCGCCCACCGCCTGCCCCACGTCCCCGACGGCCATAAATGCGGACGCCTGCACGGGCATTCGTTCAAGGTGGCGATCCACTTGAGCGGCGACCTGGATCCCCATACCGGCTGGATTCGCGACTTCTCGGAAATCAAGGCGATTTTCAAGCCGCTCTACGAGCGTCTCGACCACAACTACCTCAACGACATCCCCGGCCTGGAAAACCCCACCAGCGAAGTGCTGGCCAAGTGGATCTGGACTGAATTGAAACCCTTGCTGCCGGAACTCAGCGCGATTCGCATCCATGAGACGTGCACCAGCGGATGTATCTATCGCGGCGAGTAAGTCCTGGGCTGTTGAAAAAACCACCTGCGGGTGGTTTTTTTACGCCTGCCGTCCACTGATCCAATTTGTATCACGGCCGCACCGCTTTCGCGCTTGATGGGCCAGCAGTTCCCCTTGCGCCGACGACTTCCCTGCGTTTGGCTATAACTACCGGGCGCCCCAGGGCGCATGCACCCGCGCCGCCGTTTTGGCACGCACGGTGCAACAGGCCTGCGTCATTATTCAGGGAGCAAGGCACATGACCCAGCAAGAATCCGGTAACGATTACCCGCTCAGCGAAGTGCCCCTGCATGCGCGCAAGGGCCTGGCCTCCACGGCCATGGTGCTGCTGGGGTTCACGTTTTTTACGGCGACCATGTTTGCCGGCGGCAAGTTGGGGGTGGCCTTCAGCTTTACCGGCATGCTCGGCGTTGTGGCCCTGGGTAACCTGCTGCTGGGTATCTACGCCGCGGGCCTGGGCTACATCGCCTTTAGAAGTGGTTTGAACTCGGTATTGATGGGGCGTTTCTGCTTTGGTGAAATCGGCAGCAAGCTCAGTGACCTGATCCTCGGTTTCACCCAGATTGGCTGGTATGCCTGGGGCACCGCCACGGCCGCCGTGGTACTGGGCAAGTATTTCGAGCTGAGCCAGGGCAGCGTGCTGGCATTGATGGTGGTGTTTGGCCTGGTGTTCTGTGCCACGGCATACGTGGGGTATCGCGGGCTGGAAATCCTGTCTTACATCGCGGTGCCCGCCATGGGCATTTTGCTGGTGCTGTCGATGTGGGTCGCGACTGTAAAGGTTGGCGGGCTGGACGGCCTGCTGGCGGTGGTGCCGACCGCCGAGCTGGACCTGTCCACCGCGATCACCCTGGTGTTCGGCACCTTCGTCAGCGGCGCGACCCAGGCCACCAACTGGACGCGGTTTTCTCGCTCGGCCAAGGTCGCGGTACTGGCCAGCCTGATCGGCTTTTTTATCGGCAACGGCTTGATGGTGTTGATCGGAGCCTACGGCGCAATCGTTTATCAGCAGCCGGACGTAGTGGAAGTCTTGCTGCTGCAGGGTTTCGCCATGGCGGCGATGGCCATGCTGCTGCTCAATATCTGGAGCACTCAGGACAACACCATCTACAACTTCGCCGTCGCCGGCTGCAACCTGCTGCGCACCCGGCGGCGCAAAACCGTGACCCTGGCCGGTGCAGTGATCGGCACCCTGCTCGCCTTGCTGGGCATGTACGACATGCTCGTGCCGTACCTGATCCTGTTGGGCACGGTGATCCCGCCGATTGGCGGCGTGATCATGGCGGACTTCTTCTACCGTTATCGCGGCCAATACCCACGCCTGGCGGATGCCCGCCTGCCCGCGTTCAATTGGCCCGGGCTGGCGGCGTACGCGGTGGGCACGCTGTTGGCGTTCAACTCACCCTGGGTTGCACCGCTGGTGGGGATCGCTGCCGCGTCACTCACCTACATGCTGCTCATTGCTTTACTGCGCGTGCGCGAACCTCTGGCAGACGCCCCTGCATGAGCCTGAGCACTGCCAATGGTAACCTGATGGCCGCCTGATTGAATTTAGCCAAGAGGAACTTGCCCATGCACATCATCAATGCCCGCCTGCGCCACCGTGAAGGCCTGCATGATCTGCACCTGGAACATGGCCGGATCGCCAGCATCACTGCACAAACAAGCATTCCGACCTTAATGACCGGCGACCTGGATGCCGCCGGCAATCTGGTGATCCCGCCCTTCGTCGAACCGCATATTCACCTGGACGCCACCCTTACCGCCGGCGAACCACGCTGGAACATGAGCGGCACCCTGTTCGAAGGCATCGAATGCTGGGGGGAACGCAAAGCCACCATCACGGAGGAAGACACCAAAACCCGCGCCAAAAAAACCATCCAGGCCCTCGCCGCCCACGGTATCCAGCATGTGCGCACCCACGTCGACGTGACCGACCCGGACCTCACCGCGCTCAAAGCCATGCTGCGAGTGCGCGAAGAAAGCTCGCACCTGATCGACCTGCAAATCGTTGCCTTTCCCCAGGAAGGCATCGAGTCTTTCCGCAATGGCCGTGAACTGATGGAAGAAGCCATTCGCCTGGGCGCCGACGTCATCGGCGGCATCCCCCACTTCGAGTACACCCGCGATCAAGGGGTGAGCTCGGTGAAGTTCCTCATGGACCTGGCCGAACGCACCGGCTGCCTGGTGGATGTCCACTGCGACGAAACCGATGACCCGCACTCACGCTTTCTTGAAGTGCTGGCCGAGGAAGCACGCAGCCGCGACATGGGGGCTCGCGTCACCGCCAGCCACACCACCGCCATGGGCTCCTACGACAACGCCTACTGCGCCAAACTGTTTCGCCTGCTGGGTCACTCCGGCATCAGCTTCATCTCCTGCCCCACCGAAAGTATCCACTTGCAAGGCCGCTTTGACAGTTTCCCCAAACGCCGGGGCGTCACACGCGTCAACGAACTGCTCGAGGCCGGCATGAACGTGTGTTTCGGCCAGGACTCCATCGTCGACCCCTGGTACCCCTTGGGCAACGGCAACATCCTGCGCGTATTGGAAGCCGGTTTGCACATCTGCCATATGCTCGGCTACCGCAACCTGCAGAGCGCCCTGGACCTGGTCACCGACAACAGCGCCAAGGCCATGGCCCTCGGCGACCGGTACGGCCTGGAACCCGGTCGACCGGCCAACCTGTTGGTGCTCTCGGCAGACAGTGACTATGAGGTGATTCGCAGCCAGGGCCTGCCGTTGTATTCGATCCGCAACGGCAAGGTGCTGATGAAACGTCAGCCGGCGCAGGTGGAGTTTGTGTAATGCACTGAGCTAGACGATCGCGTCGATGTCCAGTATTTGCGCTTTTCCCCGGTCGCTGTGGAGGGCTGACGGAACACTGGCTACCTGGGACAAGGCGCAGTTTTCCCGGTGAGTGAACCAGCGTTTGAGACCCAGTTGCAGGTTGGCGCCGTGGGCATGGTTACCGTACACATCGCGCGCATCGAGGCGGCGCCAGCGCAGGCTGGCGAGGCGCTCGCGGCTGGTGTGCAAGCGGTCGATCTCGGCGTTCAAAGCGTCGTTGTGCTCATGGCTACGGTCATTGGCCGGGCGCAATCGGGCAAGCTCGCGGCGTTTGGTCCTCAACTGCTCGCGCATGTCTTCGAGGGCGCGATCCAGCAGCTCGAATTCCCTCGCGGTCACCAGAGGCCCCTGGCTCTCCAGGGTTTGCTGCCAGCGCCGCAATGTCGCCCAGGCTGCGGGAATGTAGCTGGCAGTCATGAAGTGCTGGTTGGCCTGGAACAGTTGCCGCAACAGGTTGTCGCGGTCGGGCATGTCGCCGTGTAACTGCAGCGCTCGATTACAACTAGCTTCCTGGATCGACTCACAGCCAGGTTTCCACAACACCGAAGTGTGCGTGCCATCGGCAAGTCTAATCGGCATGAAGTGCTGCTGTTCACCGTGGTGCTGGTAGGCACTCCCACCGACGCGTACCAGGCCAGCGGCAAACAACAAGCCGCCGGCAGTGGGGGCACTGAATAAGGTGACGGCGCCTGGCACCCAGAGTTTGGCAGTGGTGTTCATCCACGGCGCCGGCACACTGGGGACGGGATCATTGTGGTTGACGATTCGGTGATGGACCAGGGCGCGGGCGCCTGCGGTGAATTCGGAATCGGCGGCGCGGGGCGCACCGTAGGTGTAGAGCAGGATGTTGTAGTTGGCGTCCGGGATGCGGCGCAGCCCTTCAGCGAGTAGCAAGGCAATCGCGCCGCCGAGGCTGTGGCCGCAGATAACCACGCGTTGATCAATGTGATATCGCGAAAGGTACTCCAGAACAAAATGATACAGGGCCTTAAATCCTTGGTAAAAACCTCGATGAGCTTTGCCTGCACCTTCGACGAAAGGGACTTGATGAGCATCTGCATCCCGCAAAGCATCTGCGCCACTGGCCGTACCACGCACAGCTATAAGTACAACCTCGTCGTGATGACAGATGAAAGCTTGAGTGTCAGTGCCGAATTCAACGTCGTTAAAAAAATGTATGCGCTCCGGATGCTCGCCCTGCAAGTGATTGCGCTCATACAAGTCAGGATCAAAAGGCAAAATCTCAAAGCGACGAGAGTAGGCGACGTCTTCATACAATGGATAAAACCGCTGCACTTGTTCTGAGTCGAACTTCCAAGCCTCCCGGTAACACGACAACTGCTCTACAAACACGTTTCCTATACTTGGGTTCAGCGGAAAACTGACCGTATCCTCACCTCCCGTTGGAGGATCCTGGCCAAATTCGCAGTAACTCAATGTGGCCATAAGCGCCAGCTGGTAAAGGTTCAATGCACAAAACTGATCATCCGTGGAAATGATCGGCCGTAGCGCTCGTAGAGGACGTATCTCCAATGCCGTAAATTGGTTCGGCAATAGCGCCAACCCCTTGAATAAGGATTCCGGAGGACCGAACCCCAGGTCCGCCATCAGCCTGAGCGTACTGTGCGTGGGACGGCGAGCTTCAGACGACGGCGGAGGTAAGTGGGCTTTGTACCGAACCAGATCGCTTACCTCCACCTGATGAAAACGATCTGCTTTTTGCCGTGCCGGGTTATTTTCGACACGCTGACCATCCTTGTTCTGAAAACATGTTTGCTCTGCGCGTACTTGAAGCTCCGTAATGGGTAACGCGTAATTAGGCCGCGACATAAGCCGGCGGTAAGGCGCTTCTCCTCCCGTATAAGGCTCGTCCATCAAAAGGATTACCGGGCCACAATAAATACCCTCTAGCTTGGCAAACCCGCTCCCATCCAAACGCCCTTTATATTGCTGCCCTGCACTGTCCAGGAGAGTGTAAGGCAGGCCGCCATAGGCCTTGCCGTTCCCCGTTTCATCTACCAGGCAAAAGGACAACCAATCGCCGTGCAACGGGCAGGCAGGCATCCTGTCGTTAAAAAACTGTCGCTTCCATGCATTCTGTTTCATGAGGTTTCTCCATTATTAATTACACGCTGGATAAACGTCGCATAGGCGGCCATCTGGCATTTTGAAACGCTTGAAGTCGACTACATTCCCGCGACAAAACGCGAATAGATCCTCCTCGCTTTCGCCCCTGCAACGCCTCCAGCCACCGGCAACCTTTACCCAGTTATCAGCCACAGCCGGTTCTTCTTCCTCTGTAAATGCCAATACCATTCTTAACGTCTTCCCGGACAATCCGTCACGGTGCACATGCCCGCCAGGCCGGGCCCTCTTGAGTTTTCCAGCAGCATCCAGTGATTTGCACCAAAGGATTTTAAGAATGGCGTGCTTAGGGCCAGCGGTACGAAACAACCACTGGCATCGCCCAGGAAGCTCCTGGACTCCGGTCTCAGGCATCAAAGGCATTCCAGGTTCCCAGCTATCGTGGAAATAGATGACGGCATAATCCCTTCCGATGTCCGACCAACGCTGCCCCCAACTGGCATTAATTGCGAAAACGAGGCGGCGCAATACTAAAGGGCAGCCATTTACTTGCTCCGTGAATGGCACTTCAAAACTGACCCTGTTGGCGACGGGTTTGCTGGCAGCCTTGAATATTTTGAGCTCAGGTCGCCTGCCATTTCTTCTAGGCAGTTTGCAGACTTCGCCTGATGCGGGTGCATATGAAGCGTCCCCTACCACGGCAAACCCCGCCGGCAAATCCACCTCCAGCGTAAAGCTATCCGCCGCCTTCCCCGCACACCCCGTAAGCCACATCATTCCAACAGCCAGCAATGCACGTCCCATCCACCTACTCATCCTTGAGCCCCTCCTTGCGCCATTGCTCCAGCACTCGCTCAAAATGCTGTCCCGGTGCCTCCCCCTCCAACGGCTGCCACCGAATGACACTGCCCCGAGTCGCCTCTTCCAACCGGCCCACCACCAGAAACTCAAGTTGCTCAGGCGAACGCCATTGCCAGCTTCGGGCCTGCTCCAATACTTGGGCCAGCCAGATCCTGGGGTCGTGAAACTCCACCAGAGCAGCCAGGTCTTCACTGTGCTCGGCCAGCAGGTAGCGCAGGATATTGGCCTGCAGAATGGTCGCGGCCTGAGGGTTGGGCGCCTGCAACCAGGGCGCGGGATCGGGGACCGCATACTCACCCGGCGCGGGATTGTCGCGGCTGCACCAGCGGCCTTCATGCCAGTAACACACGCTGGTCAGCGGGCCCAGGTAGATGGGCCATTGCTCTGCCGGCAGATATGCAAGGGCACGGGCCAGGGTGCGGTTGTCGTGGAAACGGTACAGGGCCTTTTTGCCTTCTGGCCCGACCAGCAGTCGCTCACGCCAATGTCGGATCACAACGGACAGATCATCGCTGGGTAAACTGCCCAGCCACCCCCGGTTTGCCTCCGGGTTTTGCAGATGATTGGCCAGCGCAGGCTCCCTTACCTGTTCCAACATCAGGATCACGGGGCCCTTGCTCGCCAGTTCCGCTACTGCTGTTTCTCCATAGAGCGGGCAATACTGCGAGGGGTCGCGAGCCGCCATCAGCGACTGGCAGTTGTCATTATTTGCTTCGAGCATGAGGCATAAACGACGCCCCGCCTGTTGCTGTTGCGCCATCCATTGATAAGCCACGTCGTGCATCACGCGGCCCTCCCGGTGATATCGCATTGACCCTCGCGACAACGCTCGCATACGGGGCAAAAATCCGCGTCCAATTGGCGGGCCATGTCCATGATGAGGCCTTGCACAACGGAAGCCTCGGGAGCGCCCGCAATAGAGGAAGGGCTGGCCGACCGTGCAGCGGATGGCGCGCCACCGACGGTGATGGGCCGGCTGCTGAAAATCCCGCCGGCCTGAATCTGCAAATGCTCGCCGCCGGCCTTGAAACTCAACTGCGCGCCTGCATCGATGACAAGGCTGGCACCCGCCTTCAGGTGAATCTGTTGACCGGCTTCGATCACCATCACCTGTGTTACCTGGGTGTGGCTGTCGCCTTGCACGGCCAGATAGTCGTTTGCCGTCAGCGCAACACTGCGGTCTCCCGTGATGTGGCGCTGCTCTCCGCTCTCAAGACGCACCGTGCTCAAGCCTCGGATGATTTCACTGCGCTCGCCGAACACTTCCAAACGGCTGTCATGGCCCACCTGCTGCTCCAGGTCACGCTGGGCTCGCAGGTAGATCAGCTCTTCGCCACGGCGGTCTTCAAGATGCAGCTCATTGCTGCCCGCGCCCCCGGGGACACTGCGACTGCGCAACACGCTGCGGGTCTGGTGCTGCGGCAGGGAATAGGCCGGCATGTGCGATGCATTGGGCAGGCAACCGTTGATCAAAGGCTGGTCCGGGTCGCCCTCCAGAAAGGTCACCAACACCTCCATGCCCACCCGTGGAATCATCATGGCGCCAAACCCGGCACCGGCCCATCCGGAGGCAACCCTTACCCAACAGCTGCTCTTGTCATCCGTCTGGTCCAGGCGATCCCAATGAAACCGCACCTTCACTCGACCATAGGCATCGCAGTGCACCTCTTCATCCGCAGGCCCTGTAACAGTCGCCGTTTGGCTGCCGTTGATGGACGGCTTGGGATGTTTGAGCGCGGGTCGATGCACCGCACGCCAGGGGGTCGCAATGAAGCGGTTGCGATATCCGACGAAGGTGTCCGTATCGGCTACCGCTTCCTCCAGCACCTGTGGCTGATAGCCTTCGTGACGCACCGAGGTGATCAACCACAGGTCGTTGCAGACCGTATCCGGATGGCCTTGCAACTCAAGAAAATGGCCACTGCGCAACAGGGGCTGGTCGCTCTTGCCTGACGCGTAATGGCGGTCGGATTGATGTCGCTCCAGGCTGCGACGCGCCAGTTGCGCCCCCCGTGCATGGCCGGTGAAACCGGCTGGGTAACGGTAGTCTTCAAGCGCCGCGTCCGGTACACCGCCGGCGGTATCCTGCAACCGCAGCGATGGGTGTTCGAAGTCGTGGTCACGGCGCACCGTTCGCCGGCTGCGGGTTTGCAGGCGAACATCGAAGCGGTGAATACCCTTGGTTGCGGCCAGCGGATCGATCGTCGAGCAGTATCGCTGCATCGGCAGGCGCTGAAATACGGTTTGATCATCCCCAAACACCAGCAGATGAGCGTCGACACTATGGCGGAAGTGGTAATGGATACCCTCCTCCTCGCACAGGCGCTGGATGAAGTGCAGATCCGTTTCCGCATACTGCACGCAAAAGAGCCGAGGCGGATAAACCACCGGGCCGAGCTCGAAGGCGTAGGCATCTGCCAGGATGCCGTGCTGCTCAAGAACGCTGGCAATCATCTGCGGCACGCTACGCTGCTGAAAAACCCGCTGGTCGCGGCGATGGGCAAGGCAGGCCAGGCGAGGCGCGAGGGTAAGGTGGTAACGGGTGAGCCGGGCACCCGGAGCATCGCGGCCGATGGTATAGACCAACCCGTGCAGGCCTCGCTCCGTTTCGCCCAGGTACAGATAGACCGGCTGATGAAGCAACGCCTCCAGATCCAGGTCAGGGCTTTCGCTGACGAATTGCACCTGGATGAAATACGGTTGATCAAGACACTCACTGCCTGTGAAGGCGAGTACCTGCAAGTGGGCAGTGACGCCTTGAATCCTTAATTTGAAACGTGACGAAACAAACGCGTCAACCATCCGTTGTTACCCGCCAATCAATATTCGCTGATTAAAAGCTCTCCTCGTGACTGCCGAATACTGGCCGAGAAAAAGCGCCTGAACGCCCTGAAGCTTAGCGATCTCAGGGAAAATTCGGCCCTTGGAAAATAAAAAAGAAGTTTCGTACGACGAGGTTGGAAGTGTCTTTTACAAAATAAGAAATTCGTTTAATAAACAAATTATCAACAATAAGAAAATTCTTACTTCGACACTTCCAAATAGAGCTATCCATTAAGGAAATAGCTGACCCACATCACCATGGCAATTGCTTACGCCAGTGAATGCGCGTTCCCATTGCGGGTCTATCGCCGCCAACGCGGCCAGGTGACTGAATCCCAAGGGAACCCGGCTCGCCCGACGAGGCCTGATGTGCAAGGATGTCACGCCGGACACCTTTCGTTGAACGCAACACCAAGGATTATTCATGACTGCGATCCCCACTTCCGCCCCCGTGGTTCCCGGGCGGCTGGAGCAAATGTCGACCCGTATCGCTTTTTTCATCGCCGGCTTCGGCATCGCGTCCTGGGCACCGCTGGTGCCGTATGCCAAGGCGCGCGCGCAACTCAACGAAGGCACACTGGGCCTGTTGCTATTGTGCCTGGGGGTAGGATCGATCCTCGCCATGCCCGTGGCCGGGGTGTTGGCGTCACGCTTTGGCTGCCGGCGCGTGTTGACCGCCGGCACGGTCTTGATTTGCCTGGCGTTGCCGATGCTGGCCACCGTCAGTTCGATTCCGCTGCTGATGGCGGGGTTGTTCCTGTTTGGCGCAGGGCTGGGCACGGTGGATTCGACGGTCAACCTGCAAGCGGTGATCGTTGAACGCGCCAGCGGAAAAACCATGATGTCGGGCTTCCACGGGTTGTTCAGCCTGGGTGGGATCGTCGGTGCGGCGGGGGTCTCCGGCTTGCTGGGGCTGGGCTTGTCGCCGCTGCAGGCAACCCTGGTGGTGATCGTCATCATGGCAGTGGCACTGCTCAAGGCCAGGCCGCATCTGCTCCCCTATGGCAGTGAAAGCTCAGGGCCGGCGTTTGCCATTCCTCATGGCGTGGTGCTGTTTATCGGCTGCTTGTGTTTCATCGTTTTCCTGGCCGAAGGCGCAGTACTGGACTGGAGCGCGGTGTTCCTCAGTGCCGAACGCGGCCTGGACGAAGCTTATGCAGGCCTCGGCTACGCGGCATTCGCCCTGACCATGACCGTCGGGCGCTTGACCGGTGACGTGATTGTGCGGCGCCTGGGCGCTACCTGGGTGATCGTGGCCGGTGGCGCGTTGGCAGCGGCCGGTGTATTCCTGGCCACGCTGTCCCCCGCCTGGGAAATGGCGCTGCTTGGGTACGCGCTGGTGGGCGCCGGCTGCTCCAATATCGTCCCGGTGCTGTATACCGCCGTAGGCAAACAGAAGGTGATGCCGGAACATATTGCCGTGCCCGCCATCACCACGCTGGGCTATGCGGGCATATTGGCCGGGCCGGCAGTGATCGGTTTCATTGCCCATGCCAGCAGCGTGGCAACCGCGTTCCTGCTGATCGGTGGGTTGCTGGCAGCGGTGGCGATCAGCGGCAAGATAGTGCGTGTATAAACGCTCGCCGGTATGAGCGGCATGATTATCCACCCCGCTCATCTACCGGCGACGCCTTCAGTTACCCTTTTCTTTCTTATCGTTTTCCAACCATCGATCGATGCTGTAGTTCTTCAGCCAGCCATCAATGTTGTGGCTCCCAAAAATGTTGGTGCCGTTCGCTTTGTTGCTGTCCAGAGAGTCGAGTAATCCTGGTCGCTCAACAATGTTCTTGGCGACGTATACCTGCTGCTCGCTGTATTTTTTCTTGGGGAACCCAGTCGCCGGATCCCGTACGACATTACCGTTCTTGTCGGTCTCGTCAGGATCTTTGCTCATTTCGATCAGTGTGTCTGTCTTGACGTATCGGTGCTTCTCGAAAAAGAAGGTGTAGTCTTCGGATTTATCCCGCAGTTGATCAAACATGCCCCTGAACGCTTGCACGACTTGTGCATTGGTTTTCGAATGGAATGGATCCACACTTTGGGTATTGGGGTTGGTGTTGCCAACGACCAGGTCAGATGCATTGGCCAGGCTTTCAGGCGTGATTTTACCGCCATCGACTAGAATCGCCTCGTTGAGCCTGGGGCGATTGAGTATCTCCCTGGCCAACATGATGGTGCGTTCAGAGACGCTGCTTTTGTGCACGTCTTCAGCGGCAATTTGTTGCAGTCCGCTCTGGGTCAGGTGGCCATCTTTCTTGAACTTATCCAGCATGGAAAAGTTGTTATTCAGATCTGTCGCCAGCAGGCGGTCGTCCGAACTGATATAGGGATTTCCCACATTTGACATTCCGCCATACAACCCTTGGCCGTCAAAATGCCGGCTGGCGCCATTGACCATCAAGCTGTCGGGGGCAAAACTCGAGGTCGTTCCGAGCGGTTGCTGGGTTCCCAACGCCTTGTCCACGACGCTGAGCCGCGCGTAACCACCACCGGCTGGAGCAGGCGCCTGATTCGCACCGGCAGTCCAATTCTGCAGATGCGGTAATCCAGAGCCTGAAGTATTTATCCCGTTAGTCATGTTGATTCCCACCTTATTTAGATTGCATTACTTGGACCTCGAGTGCTCCGTCTTCAAAAGCGCTGTGACGGTCAGCGCGAGGCAAGTATCGAATATGTGGCAACCTAAAAATAATGGTTCCGGCAAGCCGCCAGCCTGCTCCCGGTAAACCTTGAACATTTGTGACCAGCCAGCGACGTCAGTGGGTTGACTGTCATTGACGGCGTGACAATTTGCTCCACAGCGCTTCGAGCAATGACACTGCTGACCGAGGCGCCGGCCCGTCCTCTACGGCTCGCGAGCCCCTATCGAAGTCTTCAGTCGTAGGCGCCTTGAAACTGAACTTGGGTGACGACGTGAGATTGAGCCCCTTTGCTTGAGATGAGCCCAGGCCGTGTAGCGTAGTTGCCGGAGCGGGCAGGTTTGCAACAGCGTACTGGGAGTGAGATTGGCGAGGTTCAAATGATGTCGAATTCATAGGCCATTACCTGTTCCAGTAAACGAAGGCATCCATGGGTCACACCAATGGATGCTTTCTTCGTGGTAAATACTTGCAAATGGTTCCAGCATCACTACGGAGCGATTTCCTGGCCAAGTGTTTACCAACCGATGCGACGCATTGGGCCAGGTATTAGCGCAAGAGCCGATACAGGTCGTCTCGGGTGATCTTGCCATCGCGCAGGAACCCGAAGACGTTATCCATCGAGCCCTTCAACTCCGAACGCGCCATGACTTCTCGCGATAGCTGGGTAATGCTGTCGGTGGGTCCATGACCATAAAGCGGACGCGACGCAAACTTTGCGAAGGTGTTGACGTCGATGGCGTTTCTATCGGCGCTCCACCACGGCCCTTTCAACGCGTTGAAGTTATTCAAGACATTCTGGGCAAGTTGCCTGTCGTCCTGAAGCTTGAGTGGGTTCGACGAAAGAATGAATTTGCTGATGTCTTGTTTAGACAGGGATTTGTCCAGGGCCCCCGTCCCATCATTTCGATCGAGGGCCTGCATCAGGCCCGGGCGCTTGAGCAATTCCCTGGCAAGCCTGATGTTCTCGTCCACCTTCGAAAACCCGGTCAAGGGTCGACCTGCCATATTATTTATATGCTCAGGCGTGACGGTCGGTGCGTACCAGGGTTTGAACTTGTCGTATTTATTCAATAGCCCCTGGGCCAACAGCTCGTTGCTCTGTTTTCCGTAAAGAGGATCCGGCAGTGTGGGGTTGGGACGTGGGGGCGGGCCTGGATTGAAGCCTGGTTTGCGCGACTGCGCTGCGCTGTCGAAAACCGGGCCGGACTGACTCGCCGACTGCTCGAAACTCGGGCCCGCCGCGCCCGCAGCCTTGGCCACCGCGCTGGGTTGTGCGTCTGCGCGAGTCTGCGCCAGGTTGTCAGTTGATGAGGCGAACGCTTGATTGGATGCGGATACCGACATGGGGTACTCCAGTGCTGAGTTAGGGCGATACCTTGCTGCCGCAGCCTTGCCAACGATGGATGAATCGTGGCGCAGGTCTGCACCAGCAGGCCTTTGCTGTGTGGCAGAGCGATGGCAATAGGTTCCTCGACGTGCTGAAAACATCCAACTAGGGGTAGGAAGGAGGTCTTGCGTAACGAAGAGCGAACCGGGAAATTTCCCTGCCCACGGCAACGCAAATCGCCTTATGTCCACGACATCCATCCCCGGGCACGTCAACGCTCGTAGGTTCACTTGAGGATAAAGACGCGTCTACTGTCAGAAATTACAGTTGCATTGGTCCGCGACCCTTTCAAATGCACAGCGGCGTGCTGAACTTCCATCACCGCGCATCAGTCAGCACAAAAGACTCTCATTAAACAGCGGGTGGGCGATGCAGATTTCCTTGCAGCAACAAGTGGCCCTGGTCACCGGTGCCAGCTCCGGCATCGGCGCCGGTGCGGCCAAGGCGTTGGCCGAAGCCGGCGCGGCCGTCGTACTTAACTACAACTCCCAGGCGGCACCGGCCGAAGCCCTCGCCGCGCAGATCAACTCCAACGGCGGCCGGGCGATTGCCATCGGTGGCGATGTGTCGAAAGAAGCCGACGTCGAACGCCTGTTCGCCCACACCCTCGATGCCTTCGGCCACCTGGATATCCTCGTGGCCAACTCCGGCCTGCAAAAAGACGCCAACCTGGTCGACATGAGCCTCGACGACTGGAACACCGTGATCGGCGTCAACCTCACCGGCCAATTTCTCTGCGCACGCGCCGCCGTGCGTATTTTTAACCGGCAAGGCGTGCGCGCTGGGGTGTCCCGCGCGGCCGGCAAGATCATTCATATGAGCTCGGTGCACCAATTGATTCCCTGGGCCGGGCATGCGAATTACGCAGCGTCCAAGGGCGGTGTGGAGATGCTGATGCGCACCCTCGCCCAGGAAGTCAGCGAGCAGCGCATTCGAATCAACGGGATTGCGCCAGGCGCGATTCGCACGGCAATCAACCGTGCGGCCACCGAAGGCGCGGCGGAAAAAGAGCTGCTCAAGTTGATTCCCTACGGCCGGGTCGGCGATGTGGAGGACGTAGCGAACGCGGTGGTGTGGCTGGCCAGCGACGCGTCCGATTATGTGGTCGGCAGCACGTTGTTCATCGATGGCGGCATGAGCCTTTATCCGGAGTTTCGTGGCAATGGTTGATTTGAAGAACGAGCCACAAAGCCCCATCGATGCGCACGGCATCATCGGCGACATGCGCAGCGCGGCGTTGGTGAATGACCAGGGCAGCATCGATTTTTTCTGCTGGCCGGAATTCGACAGCCCGTCGATTTTCTGCGCGTTGCTCGACACACCCGACGCCGGCACCTTCCAGCTCACCCCGGACCTGCCCAATGCGCGCCGCGAGCAGATCTACCTGCCCGACACCAATGTGCTGCAGACCCGTTGGCTGAGCGATGCGGCGGTGGTGGAAGTCACCGATTTGCTGGCCGTCAGCGAAGAGGTCGACGACCTGCCGCTATTGATCCGCCGCGTGCGGGTGGTCAGCGGCACCGCCACATTCCACCTGCGCTGCGCCGTGCGCCATGACTATGCCCGCGCGCGGACCCACGCCCAAGCCTGCGACACTGGCATAGTGTTCAGCGCTGACGGCCAGCCTGGCCTGCGCCTGGTCGGCAGCCACGCGCTGACGCTGGACGAGAATGTGGCGGTGGCCCGCTTCAGCCTGGCCCAGGACGAAAGCGCCGAATTCGTCCTCGGCGGCCAGGACGATCCACGCGTGACGAACGCCTGCACCGACCTCTACCTGCAACGCACCTTGAAGTTCTGGCGCGGCTGGATCAGCCAATCGAACTACCGTGGGCGCTGGCGCGAAATGGTCAACCGTTCGGCCTTGGCGCTGAAGCTGCTGACCTCGCGCAAACAGGGCGCAATCATCGCCGCCGCTACCTTCGGCCTGCCGGAAAGCCCTGGCGGCGAGCGCAACTGGGACTACCGCTACACCTGGATCCGCGACGCCTCCTTTACCGTCTACGCCTTCATGCGCCTGGGGTTCATAGAGGAAGCCAATGCCTATATGCGCTGGCTCAGAGGCCGGGTCAGCGACTGCTGCGGCCAAACCACCAAGATCAACATCCTGTACGGCATTGATGGCCGCCAGGAACTGCCGGAAACCGCACTGGACCACTTGCGTGGCCATGGTGGCGCCCAGCCGGTGCGCGTGGGCAATGAAGCGTTCGACCAGATCCAGCTGGATATCTACGGCGAACTGATGGACGCGGTTTACCTGGTCAATAAATACGGCGAAGCGATTTCCCACCAAGGTTGGAAACACACCGTGGAAGTGGTCGACCAGGTCTGCGAAATCTGGAACCAGAAAGACGTCGGCATCTGGGAGATGCGCGGCGAGCAGCACCACTTCCTGCACTCGCGCCTGATGTGCTGGGTGGCCCTGGACCGTGCGATCCGCCTGGCCTCCAAGCGTTCACTACCGGCGCCGTTCGCGCGTTGGGACCAGACGCGCCAGGCCATCTATGCAGACATCTGGAGCAACTTCTGGAACGAAGAACGTGGGCATTTCGTGCAGCACATCGACAGCACTGCCCTTGACGGCTCGATGCTGTTGATGCCGCTGGTGCGCTTCGTTGCCGCGACTGATCCACGCTGGCTGTCGACACTGGAGGCGATCGAGAGAAGCCTGGTACGCGACGGCATGGTCTACCGTTACCGCAACGACGACAGCCAGATCGATGGGCTGCAAGGCACCGAAGGCGCGTTTACCGCATGTTCGTTCTGGTACGTCGAATGCCTGGCCCGCGCCGGGCAAGTGGAAAAGGCTCACCTGGAGTTCGAACAGTTGCTGCGCTACGCCAACCCGCTGGGGTTGTACGCCGAAGAGTTCGACAGCCAGGCCCGGCACCTGGGCAATACGCCCCAGGCCTTGAGCCATTTGGCGCTGATCAGTGCGGCGACGTTTCTGGACCGTAAGCTCAGTGGAGAGAAAACCGTATGGCAACCCTGAGACCACCTGCCCCACTGCTGTACGTGCGCACGTCCATGCTCGATGTGGCTTACGAAACCCACGGCCCTGTGGATGGCGAGCCCGTCATCCTGCTGCATGGATTTCCCTACGACCCGCGCAGCTATGACGAAATTGCGCCAGTACTGGCGCAGCGTGGCTACCGGGTGCTGGTGCCGTACCTGCGCGGCTATGGGCCTACGCGTTTTATCAACGATCAGGTCATGCGTTCCGGTCAGCAGGCAGCGCTGGCAAAGGACTTGCTGGACTTCATGGATGCGCTGGCCATTCCCTGCGCCACGCTGGCCGGTTATGACTGGGGTGGGCGCGCCGCGTGTATCGTCGCGGCGCTGTGGCCGGAACGGGTGCGGGGTCTGGTGACCGCAGAGGGCTACAACATCCAGGACATCGCCAAGTCGTCCAAGCCACGGGCGCCCGCGACAGAACATCGGTTGTGGTACCAGTATTACTTTCACACCCAGCGCGGCGTGGATGGCTTGACCGCCAACCGCCGCGAACTGTGCCAGCTGTTGTGGGCGTTATGGTCACCGTCGTGGGCGCGCGGGCCGAGCCTGTATGGGCACACCGCGCCATCGTTCGATAACCCGGATTTCGTCGCGGTGGTGATCCACTCCTACCGCCACCGCTTCGGGTATGCGCCGGGGGACCCTGGGCTGGAATTCATCGAGCAGGCATTGGCGCTGCAACCGCCGATTTCGGTGCCGAGCATTTCCCTGTGCGGTGCCGATGACGGCGTGGGGCCGCCACCGGAAGAGGACGACGATGTCGGGCATTTCAGCGGTTTTTATCGGCGACAGGTGTTGCCCGGCGTAGGCCACAATATTCCGCAAGAAGCGCCCCAGGCCACCCTGGCGGCGCTGCTGGAATTGCTACACCGGTGAAAACCGCTCGCGATAGGCCTGCGGCGTTACCGACAAGGCCCGCAGGAAACTGCGTCGCAAGGTCTCTTCACAGCCAAACCCGCAGTGCACGGCGATGCGTTTGATCGCAATGCTGCTGTCCGCCAATTGCCGGCGTGCGCTTTCGACCCGAATCAGCTCCACGGCCCGCGCCGGGGTCTGGCCGGTTTCGGCTCGGTAGTGGCGCACAAAGCTGCGCTCGCTCATCCCAGCCTGGGCGGCCAGGGTGGAAATACTCAGGTCCAACGTCAGGTTGTCGGCGATCCAGGCGTGTAACTCGGCAAAGCGGCTGTCGCTTTTTTGCAGGGACAAGGTCACGCTGAATTGCGATTGCCCGCCGGGACGCTTGAGAAACACCACCAATTGGCGCGCTACGTCCAGGGCGACGGCGCGGCCCAGGTCCTCCTCCACCAAGGCCAGGCACAGGTCGATACCGGCAGTCACGCCGGCCGAGGTCCACAGCGCGCCTTGCTGGATAAAAATCGGATTGGCCTCCACCGTCAGCGCCGGAAACTTGCGCGCCAGTTCCTCACAGCGCGTCCAGTGTGTAGCCACGCGGCATCCGTCGAGCAGGCCACTGGCGGCCAGCAGAAAAGCACCAGTGCAGACCGAGGCCATGCGCCGGGTGTGCCGGGATTTCTCGCGTACCCAGTGCACCAGCGCCGGGTCTTCGGCGGCACCGTAGACGCCCCAGCCACCGGCGATCACCAAGGTGTCACATGGCTGATCGACGGCGGGCAGCGGCTCGGCCATCAGCGCCAGGCCTGCCGAGGTCATCACCGGTTTGGCCTGGTCAGCGATCACATTCACCGCATAGGGCGCAGGCAAACCGCGCTGGCGAGCCAGGTCGTTGGCCGAGGCGAACACCTGCAGAGGCCCGGTGACGTCGAGCACCTGGGCATTATCAAAAGCGAGCACATGAATGAGTCGGGGCATGATTGGCGTGATCTGTGGGCTCAATGGCGTATGCGCCAAAGCCTAGGCATCTACAGTGAAGCCGTCCACCCCCTTGATTGGAGTTTCATTCATGACCTTGCACATCGGCTTCCTGCTATTCCCCGGCATCCAGCAACTGGACCTTACCGGCCCCTATGACGTGCTCGGTTCGCTGCCGGACGTGAAACTGCACCTGGTCTGGCAAGACCTGGCGCCGATCACCTCCAGCACCGGCCTGGTGTTCACGCCGACCATCACCTATGCCGACTGCCCGAAGCTGGACGTGCTGTGCGTGCCCGGCGGTGCCGGTGTCGGCGCACTGATGGAGGATCCCTCCACGCTGAACTTCCTCAAGGCCCAGGCGCAAACCGTGCGCTACATGACCTCAGTGTGTACCGGTTCGCTGGTGCTGGGCGCGGCGGGTTTGCTGCGCGGTCGCAAGGCCACCACGCACTGGGCCTATCACGACTTGCTCGCGCCATTGGGGGCCATCCCGGTACAGGCGCGCGTGGTACGTGACGGCAACCTGTTTACCGGCGGTGGAATTACGGCGGGGATCGACTTTGCGCTGACCCTGGCGGCGGAGCTGTACAGCGAAGCGGCGGCGCAATTGGTGCAGCTGCAAATCGAATATGCGCCGGCCCCGCCATTTGATGCGGGCCGGCCGGATACGGCCCCCAGGCACGTGCTGGAGGAAGCCAACAAGCGCACGGCAGAATCGCGCAGGGTGCGCGCAGAGATTGTTACGCGGGCGGCGGCACGCCTGGGTTAAATGGATGGTTCCCACGCTCTGCGTGGGAACGCCTCCGGGGACGCTCCGCGTCCCGCCAACTGCCCTCTTCCTGACTCCCCGCCAAAAAAACCTTTTCCCGCCAAACAGGAAAATTCTGACATTTGTTCCTACACTCAAAATCACACCCAGATGCCCAAGTGCCAGCACTACGACCGTCATAAAAATGGCACACAAAACTTCACTTAACATGCCTATAATGCGAACTTCGCAGAATGGTCAACTTATTGACTATCCGTAAAAAGGAACTCCTTTAGCCACTAGCTCCGCAAAACTTCCTTCATTTGGATGGTTTCACTTGGATGAATGGTTGCGTTTTAACCAGATGTGGCCCGTTGACTGCTCCGTTGAACAGCTGCGGCGCAAACTTGGTGTGCAATGAGGGATGGTTGTATGCGCGAGAAATCATCAGTGGTCAGTTTGTTTCTGACCCGGGCCGGCTTCGTTGAGTTTTTTGTTGTTTTTGTCAAGTTGGTGCATGGCCTGACCGCCATTTTGCCGCCGCTGGTCCTGGCGATTTTCCTCGACCCGATGGACGCCGAGATGCGCTCGCATTTCCTGGGGCTGCTGCTGTTTTTTGCAGTGTTGACGGTTATTTTGTTCCAGGCCCTGGGCATTTATTCCGAAGAGCTGTTCAGCAACCGCTTGCGCCTGCGCGCCAATATCGTGGCCTGGTCGTCGGCGTTCTGCATCCTGCTGTTCATGTACCAGATCCTGCAGGTGTTTCCGCAATTGAACCCGCGCAACCTGGTGGTGTGGTACTTCGCCAGCCTCGGGCTGTTCTGCCTGGAGCGCCTGGTGATGCTGCGCCTGTACCGCAACCTGATGCGCAAGGGCAAGTTCCTGCAACGCACGGTGATCCTGGGCTTTACCGACACCGCCGTGCATGTCGCCGACCACCTGCAGCGCAACGGCGATATCCGCTCCGGCCTGATCGGTTTTATCGACGACCGCACCGAACGCATTCCCAAGGAACTGAGCAACCTGCCGCTGCTGGGCAATACCCGCGACCTGGAAAAGCTGATCCGCGCCGAGCAGGTCAACCAAGTGATGATCTGCCTGCCGTGGGCCGCCGAGCAGCGTATCCACGGGCTGGTCAATCGCCTGCGGCAGATGTCGGTGAACGTGATGCTGGTGCCGGACATGGCCGCCCTGCGCTACGGCCACAGCCGCATCACCGATGTGGGCGGCATCCTGATGTTCAACACCTCGCAGTTACCGCTGCGTGGCTGGTCGCCCTTTATCAAGCGCTGCGAAGACCTGCTGCTGGCGAGCATCACCCTGGTGGTGCTGTCGCCGGTGATGCTGTTGACGGCGATCGCGATCAAGCTCGATTCCAAGGGCCCGGTGCTGTTTCGCCAGAACCGCTATGGCTATAACGATAATGAAATCCGCGTGTTCAAGTTCCGTTCGATGTTCACCGACCAGAGCGATTTCACCGCCGAACGCCAGACCACCCGCCAGGATCCGCGCATCACCCGAGTCGGGCGCATCATCCGCAAAACCAGCATCGACGAGCTGCCGCAGTTGTTCAACGTCCTGCAGGGCAACATGTCCATGGTCGGCCCCCGGCCCCACGCCACCGCCACCAAGGCGGCGGGCATTCCTTTCGAAGTGGCGGTCAGCGAATACAGCTCACGGCACCGGGTCAAGCCAGGCATCACCGGGTGGGCGCAAATCAACGGCTACCGGGGCGAAACCGACACCCTGTTCAAAATCCAGAAACGCGTCGAGTACGACCTGGAGTACATCTCCAAATGGTCGGTGTGGTTTGACTTGTACATCGTTTTCATGACGGTCCCGGCCGTCCTTTCCACCAAGGAAGTCTATTGATGAATACCCTCAACGGATTAATTCCCTGCATCATTTCCGGTGGTTCGGGCACGCGCTTGTGGCCGGTGTCCCGGCAGAACATGCCCAAGCCGTTCATGCGCATGCGCGACGGCCAGAGCCTGCTGCAGAAAACCTTCCAGCGCGCCGCCCGCCTGCCCGGCGTGGAAAGCGTGCTCACGGTGACCAACCGTGACCTGTTGTTTCGCACCCTGGATGACTACCGTGGGGTCAACAAGGCCCACCTGCCCCTGGACCTGTTGCTCGAACCCTTCGGGCGCAACACCGCAGCAGCGATCGCCGTGGCGGCGCTGCATGTGCAGGAACATTTCGGTGGCGACGCGCAACTTCTGGTAATGCCCGCCGACCATCTGGTGCTCAACGAGACCGCATTCGCCGACGCCGTGGCCCAGGCCCGCGAGTTGGCCGACGCCGGCTACCTGGTGACCTTCGGCATTCAACCCGACCACCCGGAGACCGGTTTCGGCTATATCGAAAAAGGCGAAGCGCTGAGCCAGGGCAACCTGGTCAAACGCTTTGTCGAAAAACCCGACCTGGCCACTGCCCAAGCCTACCTCGACGGCGGCAAACACCTGTGGAATGCCGGCATGTTCTGCTTCAAGGCCAGCACCCTGGTGGATGAACTGAACACCCACGCGCCCGACGTGCTGATCGCTGCGCGTGCCGCCCTTGAGCACAGCCAGCACCTGCAAAACAAAACCTCGCGCCAGCGCGAACTGGACAGTGACGCCTTCGGCAGCGCACCGGACATTTCCATTGACGTGGCGCTGATGGAAAAGTCCACGCAAGTGGCCGTGGTGCCGTGCGACATCGGCTGGAGCGATATCGGTTCCTGGGAAGCCCTACGCCAGCTCACCCCCAGCGATGCCCAGGGCAACCAGGTCAATGGCGAAGCGATTTTGCATGACGTGCACAACTGCTACATCGACTCGCCCAAGCGCGTGCTCGGCGCGGTCGGCGTGCGTGACCTGATCATCGTCGACACCCCCGATGCCCTGCTGATCGCCGACGCCCACCGCAGCCAGGACGTGCGCTACATCGTGGCCGAGCTCAAGCGCCAGAACCACCCGGCCTTCAGCCTGCACCGCACCGTCACCCGGCCGTGGGGCACCTACACCGTGCTGGAGGAAAGCAGCCGCTTCAAGATCAAGCGCATTGTGGTCAAGCCCCAGGCGTCGTTGTCGCTGCAAATGCACCATCACCGCAGCGAACATTGGGTGGTGGTCAGCGGCGCGGCGCAGATCACCAATGGCGAGCGCGAATTTCTGATCAACGCCAACGAATCCACCTACATCCCGGCCGGGCACAAACACCGCCTGACCAATCCCGGCATCATCGACCTGGTGATGATCGAGGTGCAGAGCGGCGAGTACCTGGGCGAAGACGACATCGTGCGCTTCGATGACATCTATGGGCGTGCGCCTGCCGAAGTGAAGCCATGACATGCGCACCTCGCTGATCATCCCGACCCGTAACGCCGCAAGCCACCTGGCGCGGCTGCTGCCTGCGCTGAAGATGCAAACCCTGCAACCGGACGAGATGCTGGTGGTCGACAGTGCGTCCAGCGATGACACCGTGGCGCGCTTTCGCGAATACGGCGCGCGGGTCGAGGTGATCGACGCCCGCGCCTTCAACCACGGCGGCACGCGGCGTTGGGCCAGCGAACAGGTAAGCGGCGATGCCCTGATCGTCATGACCCAGGACGCCATTCCCGCCGCGCCCGAGACCTTCGCCAACCTGCTCGCTGAATTGCAGCAAGACCCGCTCAACGGCGTGGCCTATGGTCGCCAACTGCCGCACCCCGACGCCGGTGTGCTGGGCGCGCAGTCGCGCCACTTCAATTACCCGGCCCACAGCCGCAGCAAGCGCCTGGCCGATGCGCCGGAGCTGGGGATCAAGACCTGTTTCAGCTCCGACTCGTTTTCCGTTTACCGACGCAGCGCCCTGCAAGCCGTAGGTGGTTTCCCCGCCGATGTCATCGGTAGCGAAGACGCCTACGTCGCAGCGCGCATGCTGATCGAAGGCTACACCGTGCGCTACGCCGCCTCCGCGCAGGTGTACCACTCCCACGATTACCGACTCATGGATGAGTTTCACCGCTACTTCGACATTGGCGTGTTCTACGGTCGCGAACCCTGGATACGCCAGGCCTTTGGCGATGCCGGCGGTGAAGGTAAACGCTATGTACTGGCTGAACTCGCGGCATTGCGCGCAGCCGGTGCATGGCACCGCGTACCCGAAGTACTGGTGCGCAGCGCGTTCAAGTTGCTCGGCTATCGGCTGGGCCAGCAGGAACGCCGGCTACCCCTCGCCCTCAAGCGGCGCATCAGCATGTTCCCCGGTTATTGGAGGTGAGCATCATGACCTACAGGAAGTCCTATTTGATGAAACGAACCCTGCTCGTCCTGGCCATGATGGTCCTGGCCGCCTGCAATACCCCCGCGCGCATCGTCGCGCCTGACGGCAAGACCGTCGAGGACGGCAAGCGTGCCCTCGACCAACTGGCCCAACTGCCGCCGGCGGTGGAACGCATCCGCATCGGCGATCAGTTGCGCATCGTGCGCGATGCCGGGGAAATGCCGACCCTGTCGGCGTTCAACGTCAGCACCATCTATGAGCTGACGCTGTACACGGTGCAAACCGACGGCAAGATCAACTACCCGTTCCTGGGCCCGATCCAGGTGGCCCGGCGCACCCCGTCCGAGGTGGCGAATGAGCTGAGCAGCAAGCTTGCGCCGGTGTATCGCGAGCCACGGGTGACGGTGAACATCAACCAGGCGCCGGGCAATTCGATCATCGTCGGCGGCGCGGTCAACAACCCGACCACGGTGCCGATCGCCTCGGCCAACACCCTGGAGCAAGCCATTGTCGGCGCCGGCGGGGTCAACCCGGCAGGCAATGCCAGCATGGTTGCGCTGCTGCGCGAAGATACCCAAGGCGTCTATCGCGCCTACTTCCTGGACTTCAGCCAATACCTCAAGACCGGGCCCAACGGGCGCAAACAAGTGCCCCTGCAACGCGGTGATGTGGTGTTCGTGCCCAAATCCAATGTGGGCGAGCGCATCCAGGGCGTGGATACCTACCTGAACCAGCTGATCCCATTCACCAAGTCGATCGGGGTTGGCTACAACTACACCCGAACCAGCGGCGGCAGTAACTAAAGGAGCGACATCCCATGATCGAGATCCGTTCTTTTCGCGATCTTCTGCGCCTGTTCTTCATCTTCCGGCATGAGTTCAAGCTGGCGGCCATCGCGGCGCTGGTGATCATTTTGCTGGGCGCCTTCCTGCTGCCCGCCAAGTTCGAATCCACCGCGCGCCTGCTGGTCAAGCCGGGGCGTGATTCGACACTGCCGATCGAGATCAGCAACCGCCAGGCGCTGGTCATGCCCAGCACCCAGCGCGACCCGATTGTCGATGAGGAGCGCCTGCTGACCGGCCGCCCGATCGTGCGTGCGGTGGCCGAGCATTACCTGGAAGTCATCGACAAAATGCCGC
Source organism: Pseudomonas sp. R11-23-07 (assembly GCF_003852295.1). NCBI lineage: Bacteria > Pseudomonadati > Pseudomonadota > Gammaproteobacteria > Pseudomonadales > Pseudomonadaceae > Pseudomonas > Pseudomonas sp. R11-23-07. The sequence continues at coordinate 2,058,570 of NZ_CP027761.1, read as the reverse complement.
CGCCGGAAGGTGTCTGGAAGCGCACCAAGTACTACGTCAAAAACGCTATCGGCGCGGTGTTCGACGGCGTGCGCGTGGTGCTGGAAACCGTGGGCGTGATTGAACAGACCACGCCGGTGGAACGCCTCGCCGCGAGCCTGGAAAAGAACTTCGAAGTCAGCCATGCGGCCGGGTCCACGGTGATGGACATCAGCTTCAAGTGGAGCGACCCCGAGATCGCCCAAGCGGTGGTCAAGAGTTGGGTCGAAACCTACATCAACGAACGCACCCAGGCCCTGGGGCGCAAGAGCCTATATGCCTTCTATGAAGGCCAGGTGTCCAACAGCGCCACCGAGATCAAGAGCTACAAGCAGCAGATCCTGACCCACTTGAACCAGATTGGCGCGGCGAGCATCACCGATCGCCTGGAAGATTTGTCCGAGCGCATCAACGTGCTGCGCGGCGAAACCTTCAACACCACGCGCTTGATCGCGTCTTCAGACAGCGCCCTCGAGAGCACACGCACCCAGCTCAAGACTCAGCCCAAGGAGGTGACCACGGTTCGCCAGATTGCGCTGAACCCGCAGCAGCAGGACTTGCGTCGCTTGCTTAACCAGAAGCTGCTGGAAAAAGCCGACATGATGCGCACCTACACCGATAACGCGCCGCCGGTCAAAGCCCTGGATGCGTCGATTCGGGCAATGCAGGCCCAGGTCGCCGGTGAAAGCAACACTGTACAAAGCTCGGAAAACCGCGCGCCGAATACCCTGGAAATCCACTTGCAGCGCGTGCTGCTCGATGAGTCCAGCAACAACCTGGCGTTGCGCACCCAACTGGTGCAGCAGCAAAAGCAACTGGTCAACCTCGAAGCGCAACGCAAGGAAGCCCTGGAGATTGAACCGGAGCTGGCGCGCCTGTCCCGCGAGCTGAGTGCCACCGAGCGTAACTACGCGCTGTACGTGGACAACCTGGAAAAATCACGCATCGACCGTGAACTGGACAACAGCCAGATCAGCAACATCGCAGTGATCGAGGAAGCGACCCTGAACCCAGGTCGCATCTTCCCCAAAACCCTGCTGATGCTGTTGCTGGCGATCCCGTTTGCCATCGTCGTCGGCCTGCTGGTGATCTACCTGTGCTACCTGCTCGACCAGCGCATTCACGATGGCGGCCTGGTGGAACGCAAGTTCGGCCTGCCGCTGTGGACCACCCTGCCGGAGCTGGACACCAGCACCGCGCAAGGCACCAATGCGTTCAATGCGAGCATCTACCGGCTGTACGGTCTGCTGCAGTTGGACCGCGTCGCCGAACGCGGGCTGACCCTCGGGCTGACATCGGCGCGCCACGGTGAAGGCGTGACCTTCGTGGTGGAGCAACTGCGCCAACTGCTCCAGGAAAATGGCATTACCGTGCGCGTCGGCGGGGCGGCGCCTGCAGCACCGGGCGAAGTGGTGTTGCTGGATGCCTCGGCGCTGCTGGACAACCGCGATGCGTTCGTCAACCTGCGGCGCGCCGACCTGATCGCGCTGGTGGTGGAAGCGCAGAAAAGCACGGTGCCGGTGGTGGAACACGCGCTGTCGATCCTCAATACCGCGTTCGGCAAAGTCGATGGCATCATCATCAACCGGCGTAAATTCGAAGTGCCGGCCAAGGTGCTGCACAGCATCGCCAAATACCGGGGGGCGTTCTGATGCGCATTGCCCTGCTCGCGCCTTTGCCACCGGAAAAGAATGGGATCGCCGACTACGCGAACCATTTCAAGACGGCATTGGAGCAGCTGGGCGTGACGGTGCTGACACCGTTGAGCGGCGTGGAAGGCACGAGCGCGGCGATCAAGCAGGCCGTCGCCGCGTTCGACTGGCGCAGCGTGGACCTGGTCCACGCCGAGCTGGGCGGCGGGCGCCTGGGGGAGTTTCTGGCGTTGCGCACGTTGCGCAGCGCCTACCCGAACCTGCCGCTGACGGCCACCGTGCATGACCCCGAGCGCATCGTATGGCGGCGCGAGCACCTGCCCTTCCCGCTCAACCTGCTGCAGCGCCTGCCCAGCCCATTGCCGCAGGCGGCGGTGGTGCTGGCAGACCCGTTGACCCTGCGCGAAGAACGCCATGTCGCCCGTGGCCTGACAAGGCTGATCACCCTGACCCGCCTGGGCGCTGATTGCCTCAGCCAGCGGATGCAATTGCCCGCCGGCAAAGTGGCGGTGATCCACCACGCCAACCTAGCGATTGCAGCGGTGGCGCTGCCGCCGCTGGACACGCTGCACCTGCTGTATTTCGGTTTTATCTACCGTGGCAAAGGCATTGAAGACCTGTTGCACGCCCTGGCCGCCGTTTTCAAGCAAGCCCCCGAATTGCGTGACCGTGTGCGCCTGACCCTGGCCGGTGGCACTGCCGCCGAAATGGCGTTTGGCGCGGGCGGTAATTACCTGGAGCAGTTGAACCGCCAGATTGCCGACCTCGGCCTGGCGAGCGTCATCGACTGGCGGCTGAACCTGCCGGCCGACGAGATTGCGCAAACGATCCAAGCCCACCATGTGATGGTGCTGCCGTATCGCGAATCGAAAAAACTCGGCCTGCTCGGCCGTCAGCGCGGCACCAGTGGCGCGCTGTCCTGGGCCGCCGCGTGCGGGCGTGGGGCGATTACCTCGGATGCCCGGGCGTTTGCCGAGGAAGTCGCCAGCGGTAACGGCGCGATCTACCCCGAAGGCGATGTGGCCGCGCTGGGCGAGCAATTGTTGCGCCTGGCCCGTACACCCACATTGGCCCGGGACTGGGCCGAACGCGCCGGCGCAATCGGCCGCGAACGCTTGTGGCCGCTGACGGCGCAGCGCTTCAAGCAGCTCTTCGAACAGGCAATCACAGAGGCCCCGTATGGCGCGTAAACGGACCTACTTCGCCACCCTTGCGCTGGTCGCGGCCCTGGGCCTGGTCGCCTTTATCTGGGGGCGCCCGGCCGACGCCGAGAACCATGTGCTCAAGGGCAACAAGGTGGTGGTGTGGAAGGATTTCCTCGGGGTGAACGCGCAGTTCCTGTGGTTCAGCCCCGAGCGCTACCAGCTGCAGATCGACCGCCTCAAGGACCTGGGCCTGGAATGGGTGCGCCTGGATTTGCATTGGGACCGGCTGGAGCCAGCCGCCGACCAGTACCAGGTGGCGACCCTGGATGAGCTGGTGACCAAGCTCAAGGACAACCAGCTCAAGTCGGTGTTTTACCTGGTCGGCTCGGCGCCCTTTATTACCACCGCGCCGGTGGGCGCGCCCTATCAGGACCAGTACCCGCCACAGGACCCGAATGTATTTGCGATCCGCATGGCCCTGTTGGCCCAACGCTACCCCAGCGTCGACGCCTGGCAGGTATGGAACGAACCTAACCTGCTGGGCTTCTGGCGCCCGGCGGCGGACCCGGCCGGTTATGCCAGGTTGCTGCGCACCACCGCCGCCGCACTGCGCGCCGTCGCCCCGAACAAACCGGTGGTGGCCGCCGGCATGGCGTTTTTCAGCGAAATGCCCAACGGTCAGACCATGCTCGACGCCCTCGACGCCCTCGGTGTGCCCAAGCTGAACACCGTGATGTCCTACCACCCTTACACGCAACTGCCCGAGGGCAACGACCCGGCCAACCTCGACTTCGTGGCCAAGACCACCGCGCTCAACCAGAAGCTGCGCGCCAGTGGCGTGAAAACCCTATGGAGCACCGAGTGGGGCTGGTCGAACTACGCCGGCCCCAAAGAAGCCCAGGACATCATCACCCAGCAGGGCCAGGCCGATTATGTGATACGCCGCCTGGCGCTGATGAGCGCGCTGGATTTCGACAAGATTTTCCTGTTTACCCTGAGCGACCTCGACCAGCGCGCCAGCGTGCGCGACCGTGCCTACGGCCTGCTCGATATCGACGCCAAGCCCAAGCCGGTCTACACCGCGTTGAAGAACTTCCTCGACGTCAGTGGGCCGCAGCTGACCCCCGCCGACCCGCCCACCGCCGACCAGTTGCCCGATGGCCTGTTCAGCATCGGCTGGACCCGCGCCGACGGGCGCAAACTGTGGTTTTTCTGGTCGGCCCGTGGCGGTAACGCGCACTTGCCGGGCCTTGCCAGCGCGACGCTGTATGACCCGTTGCGCGGCACACAGACACCGCTGAGCGGCACTAACGGGTTGACTGTCCCGGTCAAGTCGAACCTGCAAATTCTGTTATGGGATTGAAGCCCGCCATGCGCATTTTATGGATCCTGCCCTATTCGCCCTGGCCCGCCACCAGCGGCGGCAAGACGCGCCAGTTCCACCTGCTGCGCAGCCTGGCGGCGCGTGGGCACCGGATCACGTTGCTTTTGCATGACAAGCACCCGGTGTCGCTGAGCGATCGCCAAGTGCTGGAAGGCTTTCTCGAGCAGCTGATCATCCTGCCGCGTCGGCCACTGCGCAGCCTGAAAACCCTGCTGGCCGGGCTGTTTGCACCTTACCCGTTGCTGGCCAGCGTGAATGGCCTGTCGGGGCAATTGGAGGACCGGTTCAACCAACTGCTCAACGAACATTGGGACGTGGTGCAGATTGAGCACACCTATACCTTCCAACCTTACGAAGATGCCCTGGCGCGCAAATCCCAACCCTTCGTGTTGACTGAACATAACGTTGAGTCGGCGCTCGGCGCGGCGACGTACGACCGTTTGCCGCGTTGGGCGCTGCCGTTCATTCGCTATGACCAATGGCGCTACACGCGCTGGGAGCGTCGCGTGATGCGCCAGGCCAGCCAAGTGGTGGCCGTCACCGACAGCGATGCGCGGGTGCTGGAAAAAATCGCCGGTAAACCGGTGCCGGTGGTGGTCAACGGCGTTGACTGCGATCACTTCGCCGGCGCCCGTCCTGACCCCTCGACCCGTCGCGTGCTGTTCCTCGGCAACTATGAATACGCCCCCAATGTGGATGCCATCGAATGGGCCCTGGATGAAATCCTGCCGAAAGTCTGGGAGCGCTGCCCCGAGGCGCGCATGAGCGTGTGCGGCTTCGGCATGCCCGACGGTTGGCGCGAACGCTGGCCGGACCCGCGCATCGAGTGGCAGGGCTTTGTGCCAAACCTGTTGAGTCTGCAATCGAGCTGTTCGGTGTTTCTGGCGCCGTTGCGCCATGGCGGCGGTTCCAAGCTCAAAGTGCTCGAAGCGTTGGCCGCCGGCCTGCCGCTGGCCAGTACCGAACAGGGCGTGTCGGGCCTGGACCTGGTCGAGGGCCTGGATTATCTGGGCGGGCAAACTGCCGTCGGCCTGGCCGACGCCGTGGTGCGCCTGCTGCACGCTCCCGAAGCCGCCGCGCCCATGGGTGAAGCCGGCCGCGCCTATGCGCGGCGAGCCCATGACTGGAGCGTTGCCGCCAGCCAACTGGAGCAGGTGTACGCCACCCTTTCGCCGCTCAATCAAAAGGAGCCCGCATGCGTGTAGGCCTGGATTACCGCACCGTCGGCACCTCACCGCAATCGGGCATCAGCCGCCAGGTGTATGCGCTGGAAAGCGCCCTGCGCAGCCTGCCGGACATCGAACTGGAGCGATTTACCGTCGCGCCCCTGGGCGATCAAACCCGGTTGCAGGCGCACTGCCCGGCCTGGGGCTGCGCGAAAACGGCGATGCACCAGCCACAGAATCGCCTGCGCTTCGAAGCCGGTTTTTTACCCCGCGCCCTGCGCGAACAGCACATCGATCTGTACATCAGCACCTTCAATATGGGCCTGCCGCTACCGCCCAAGCCTGAAGGGTTGCGCACCGTGGTGCTGCTGCACGACCTGTTTCAGATCACCCTGGACAACTACCACGCCAGCCGCCTGAAGGCGCTGGTGTACAGAACCACCGATCGCCTGTCGATTGCCTACGCGGTGCGCAGCGCCGACCGGGTGTGGACGCCTTCCCAATACAGCGCCGACGAAACAGTACGCCTGTTTCCCCAGGCGGCGGGCAAGGTTCGCGTCCTGCCCAACCAAGTGGAAGGTTTCAACGAACCGCCAGCGGATTTGTCCGCGCGCCAATTGCCCACGGGTTTCTGGCTGCTGGTCGGTACCCGCGAACTGCGCAAGAACGTGCCGTTCCTGGTGGATGCCTGGCAACGGGCGCGGCGCGACTCCCCCAGCGTGCCGGAACTGGTCCTGGTGGGCAGCCTCGAGCATTTGCCCGAAGCCCAGCGCCAACTGCCGGGGATTCATGCGTTGAGTGGCGTCTCCGACGCCGAGTTGCAGGCGCTGTACCGCCAGGCGTCACGCGTGTGGCAACCGTCCTACGCGGAAGGTTTTGGTTTGCCGGTGATTGAAGCGCTGAGCGTCGGCACCCCGGTCGCCGTGGCCAGCGGCACCTCGCTGGACGAAATCACCCCGCCGTCGGCGCCGCGCTTTTCACCCACCGATGGCCCCGCGTTGGTCCAGTTGATGCTGAACCTGGGTGAGCGCGCCGATGAAGCCACGCCCGAACACCACCGCCGATGGGCCGAACGCTTTAACCAACACGCCTATCGCCGGCGCCTGGCCGAACTGATCGAGGAACTGAAATGAGACTCTCCCTGGCAAGCCTCGTCGCGATCCTCTTCGGCGTGCTGTTTGGTGTGGTCGCGCTGGCGCTGTCACCGGCCAAGGCGTTTCTCGCCGTGATCGGCCTGGCGGCGGCCGTGACCATCCTGCGCTTTCCGTTCTGGGGCTTGCTGCTGTTCGCCCTGGTCGCGACCTTCATGCCCTACTCCACGCTTAATCTGGGCATCCGCAGTACGGTGAGCGAAGCCATTCTTGCGCTGACCTGGGGCGCGGTGCTGTGGCACGGCTTTCTGTCGCGCCTGCCGGACGCGCCGCGCCTGGCGCTTCGCCCCACCGACCAGATGCTGCTGTGGCTGATGCTGTTCAGCGTGTTCCCGTTTATCGTCGGCCAGGTCAGCATCCACGCCGAAAGCAGCGGCGTGGCCAACTGGCTGCGCTGGTTGCTGAACCTCTCGGGAGTATTTCTCACGGCCAAGCTGCTGGTGGACTACAAACACCGCGAAAGCCTGGTGATCGCCCTGCTGCTGGGCACCCTGGCGATGCTGGTGATGTCGATTGCGGTGTTCGTGCGCACACGCTCCGGGGCGGGGATTGCGCCGATCCTGGCGCTGCTCAACTACGGCAACTTCGACACATTGAAATTCGGCCTGGAAGCCATGTCGTCACGCATGGGCTCGCCGTGGATGCACCCGAATGCCATTGGCGGAATCATGGCGCTGCTGCTGCCTTTGGCGTTCTGCTACGGCATGACCGAACAAGGTTGGAAACGCGCGTTGGGCCTGAGCGTAGCCTGCCTGGGCGCGGCGGCGTTGCTGCTGGCCAGCAGCCGCGGGGCGATGGTCAGCCTGGCGCTGGTGCTGATGTGGCTGGCCACGCGACGTGTGCCTTACACCGGACGTTTATTGATGATCGGCGCGGCGTTGACCGTGGCGTTGGTGATGGCTTATCCGCCGCTGCAGGAACGCCTGGCGACCATCTTCTCCACGAGCAACGCCAGTACCGAAGTGCGTTTCGACGAGTACCGCATGTTCCCGCAGGCTGTGGCAGCGTACCCGTTCGGCATCGGTTTCAAGGTCGACCCGCCGGTACCGGGCACGCACTTGCTGGGGATCTCCAACCTGTGGCTGAACTTCATCTACAAGACCGGCGTTGTCGGCATGCTGTTGTTTATTGCAGTCACCGTGCGCTGGTGGCGTGAAGCCCGGCCGGAAAAGGGCCCGATCCGCCTGACCAAGGACAATGCGCTGTGGCTGGGCAGCACCGCCGGGATTCTGTCGGCGCTGGTCAGCGGTTTGTTTGACCACTACTTCAGCTTTGCCGTGGTGATGGTCGCGCTGTTCTGGCTGATGGTGGGGATTAACGTGCTGGAGGCGCGGCGCTTGTTCCCGGCGCGCCTGCCCCAGGTCAAGGCGTTGGCGTTTCGCAAGCCGATGCTTGATGGCGCGCGGCCCTGATGCTGGGTTCTGCCGTATGGCTGACCGTGGCGACCCTGCTGGGCCTGTGCCTGGGGTTTGCGCGCGAATGGTTGCTGGTGGCGGCCTGGGGCGCGGGGGAGCGCAGTGATGCGTTCCTGATCGCGCTGTTCCTGCCCGAGGCGCTGCGCATGTCGCTGGCCGGCGGCGTGTTGAGCGCCGCCGCGTTGCCGCTGTATCTGCAAAGAAAGGACAGCGAACGCCTGGACTGGCTGGCCGTATTGTTCCCGGCGTTGCTGTTGATTGCGCTGGTCACCAGCCTGCTGCTGATGCTGTTGGCGCCGTGGCTGGTGCAACTGCTCGGCCCGGGGTTGGCGGCCAGCGCCACGGCCCTGGCCGGCGGCAATCTGCAGATCGTGGCGTGGTGCGTGCCGGGCCTGCTGCTGCATGCGCTGTTCAGTGTGCCCTTGCAGGCCAGCGAGCGCTTTGTGCTGGCGGGGTTGGGCTCGCTGCTGTTCAACCTGCCGCCGGTGGCGTACCTCGCCTTGGCAGGCACCGCCAGCCAGCCGCACAGTCTCGCGCTGGCGTGCTTGGTCGGCAGTGGCTTGATGCCGTTGGCGCTGCTGCCGTCGCTCTGGCGCCTGGGCTGGCGACCCTGGCGCGTGCAACTGTCCTTCGCGCCTTTGCGGGAGTTGGGCCAACGTATCGGCCCCTTGTTACTCAGCAATGGCGCCAGCCAGGGCCTGGCGTTGATCGAGCGCCTGGTGGCGTCGCTGCTGGGGGAAGGCGCGGTGACCTGGGTCAACCTGGCACGCAAGCTGATGAACCTGCCCTTGATTGCGCTGATGAGCCTCAATCAAGTGCTGCTGGGCATGATGAGCCGACGCCAGGGCGATGAACGCCTGGCCCTGCTCAAGCGCGGCCTGGAAACCGCTAGCGTGCTGACCTTGCCGGCCGGCGTCGGCCTGGTGGCGGCGGCGCCGAGCCTGGTCGCGCTGCTGCTGCCCGCACAATCGGCAGACTCGCCGCTGCCGCTGTTGCTCGCCTGGTTTGCCGTGCCCCTGGTATTCGGTGCCTGGAACGCCCTGCTCGCGCGCTACGCCTACGCCGCCGGCGACACGCGCCAGCCGCTGCGCTGCGAACTGCTCGGCAGCCTGGTCAATATGCTGCTGCTGGGCGTATTGCCGTTTGCGTTTGGCCTGGCCGGCATTCCACTGGCGGCGCTGGCGGGCGTGATCTGCACCGCGCTGCTGCTGATGCAGCGCCAGGCGTTGCTCGGCGCCCTGCCCTGGGCGCGGCAATGGCTGCTCAGTACGGTGCTGATGGGGCTGGCGGCGCTGGTGTTGTTTCGAATCGAAGACGTGTGGCTGCAAGTGGGGCTGAGCACCCTGGCAGGCGCCGTGGTGTTGCTGGGTATGGGGCTGTGGCTGACGCCGTGGCGCAAGGCGTGAATGATCGTTCGGGAAGACTCACATGAAGCATCGTTGGATTCAAATGGATATCGCCAAAGGCGTCGGTATTCTGATTATCGTGTACGGCCACAGTTGGTTTGTCGCCAACTCGCTGGATTTGCTGTACCCGATCCTGGCGTCGTTCGTGCTGCCGTTGTTCTTCTTTTTGTCCGGGGTGTTCTTCAAGCCCGAGCAGCCCTTCGTGGAGATGGCGGTGCGCAAGGCCGACGGCCTGCTCAAGCCGTTCTTCTTCACCATGCTGGTGTATGTGATCGTGCGCGATGTGCTGCGCGGGCAACCGTTGCTGGGGGATATCGGCGGCGTGCTGTATGCCTCCGTGGACACCATCCCGTGGCAGGCGTTGTGGTTCTTGCCGCACTTCTGGGTGGCGATCCTGTTCAGTTGGTTGATGCTGCGGCTGATTCAGCGCCTGAAGCTGCCATTGCTGGCCGCTTGCCTGCTGATCGGCGCGCAACTGTTGCTCGGCATCTGGATGTTGAAGTGGTTCTGGCAAGTGCCGGTCACCCTCGGCGAACAAACATGGACGTTGCCCGGCCTGCCCTTCAGCCTCGATGTGACCCTGATCAGCAGCACCTACTTCATCTACGGCTACCTGCTGCGTGATTGGCTGCGCCGGCATGAAGGCTCGCTGCTGACCCTGCTGATTTCGCTGGTGCTGTTCGCCGCCGTGTTCCTCTACAGCCACGACACCATGGACCTGGCGCAACGTCGCTACGACCACTGGTTGTGGACCAGCCTGCTGGCGGTGATCGGTGTGTACCTGTGCTGGGCGCTGGCGCGGGTGTTGATGGTGTCGCCCCTGCTGACGCGGGCGATGACCTACATCGGCCAATCCACCTTGATCCTGTTGATCTTCCACGGCGAGATCCAGCACAAGACCTTCGACCTGATGGAGCGCTTGGGTTTGCATCCGTTCATGGCCGCGTGCGTGGGTTTCGTGGTGGCGGTGGTGGTGCCGTTGCTGATCGGGGAAGTGATCAAGCGGGTGGCATTCCTGCGGTTTTTCTACTTTCCGTTTCCGCTGCGTAAAGCGCCAAAGCCTTGATTGCGCGCCTAGCTGAGGTGCAGCGGCTTGCCCTGATGTAGGAGCGAGCTTGCTCGCGAAAAACCCCCAGGCACCGCGCTCATTCTGGATAAACGTGGTGGCCCTGAGTTCTTCGCGAGCAAGCTCGCTCCTACAGGGTTATGTATTCAATCGTCGAGGGGTTGCGGCGCCGGCTTGCTGCCGGGTTTGACCGGTTTGGCGCCCTTGGCCGGTGCAGGTGCAACGGGCGCTGGTTCCGGCGCGGCAGCCGCTTCTTTCTCGGCCATCGGCATCTGGTCGATGGCACTGAAGAACTCTTTGAGATCAAGGCTATCGGGCGGCACGGTCTTCTCGAGTTTCTTCTCGCCATCCTTGCCGATCAGGATCACCTTGGTGCCGCTGCCGACACCGAGCTTGAGGGCGCGGATCAGTGCATTGGTTTCAGGCGGGGTGAGCTTTTTACTGTCCTTGGGATCCTTGGCGAACTTCTCGCCCTCGGCGCCGATGCTGCCGAACTTCACGGTGTAGAACACCATGCTGCGCTCTTCGAAGGACTGCTTGGTGGCAGGCTCTTCCAGTTGTTTCCTGAGCGTGGCCAACGTCGGGTTACCCGCATCGAGTTCCACCACCACCAGAGGGCGGGTTTTGCCCATCTCCAGCTTGAGCGGATTATCATCAGCAGCCAACAACGGCCCCGTAAAAGCCATCAAGGTAGCCAGGGTCAGCGACCGGATGAGCATGCGCACCTCCTTTGAATTCCATGCAGGGTTCTTGAGTTTCATGTCTGCGACAGTCAAATTCAAGGATGATTCCTACGCTACATTGAGAAGCGTAGGTCAGGATGCCCGCGCCGCAAGGGATTGGCGGGCGGCGGGGCATTGTTTCTTCTGATTACGAGACCTGCCACTGCGGCCAATGCCGGGCGAACACGGGCGCCACGACCGGGTCGGCATCCACGCGCTCCAGGGCGTGGGCAAAGCCCGGTGCCAGGCTGCGGAGCACCTCGCGCCCCTCGTCCCAGCGCGACACCGCCGCCGCCATGATGCCCAGTGCATTGGGTACGTTGTCGGGCGTAAACAACTGGTCGGCAAACTGATCGGCGAACACCACCCAGGCCTGATGCAGATAACGCCGCGTGCCGGTGGTCAGTTGCGTTTGCAGGCTTTCACCGGCGTCGCCCAGCCAGCGTTGCGGATAGTCGATGATGCCGATGGCCGAATAGCAATTGGCCGCGATGTACAACAGACCGCGCAGGATCTGCGCGCGGTTGCCGGCCAGCAGGTTCGCGTCGGGAAACTCCAAGCCCAGGTGGATCAGGATGGCGGCGCTTTCGGTCAGCACCTGGCCATCGGGGGTGACCAGAGTGGGGATCTGTTTGAGCGGGTTGATGCGCGCGAGGGCTTCGCTGCCCTCGCCTTCATGCCAGGAGCTGGCATCCACGCGATGCCACGGCACGCCACAGCGCTGCAGCGCAATCTCGATCATGCAGGAGCCGGATTCGTCGGTACCATAGAGTGTGTACATGGGCGTTCCTCCTAAGCTTCAGGTGCAACGGGGATAGTGGCCGATTGCCTAGAACAGGCCCATCTGCCCGCCCACCAGGGTGGCGAAATCATCGTTCACGAACGGCAGGATGGCGTCAGCCACGGGCTGCAATTGGCGCGTCACATAATGATCGTAGTCGATAGGCGCTTGCTGCACTTCCAGCGGCTGCGGGCCATTGACGCTGATCACATAGCGGATCCAGCCGCCGCGCTGGTACTGGCGCGGGCGCCCGAGGCGGTCGTTGTATTCGTCGGCCAGGCGTGCGGCGCGCACATGGGGCGGGACGTTGCGTTCGTAGTCATGCAAGGGTCGGCGCAGGCGCTTGCGGTAGATCAACAGCTCGTCGAGTTCGCCGCTCAAGGTACGGCGCACATAGTCGCGTACATAATCCTGATGGGGCTGGCGATGGAAGATGCGCCGGTAGAGCTCCTGCTGGAATTGCCTGGCCAGGGGCGACCAGTCACTGCGCACGGTTTCCAAGCCCTTGTAGACCATCTCTTCGCTGCCATCGGCGCGCACCACCAGGCCGGCGTAGCGCTTCTTGCTGCCCTCTTCCGCGCCGCGAATGGTCGGCATCAGGAAGCGGCTGAAATGGGTTTCGTATTGCAGCTCCAGGGCGCTTTGCAAGCCGTATTCCGTGTGCAGATGGCTGCGCCACCAGTCGTTGACGTGCTGCACCAGCGCCTGGCCGATGCGGCTGGCGTCCTCAAGAGAGTGGGCGCCGCCGAGCCAGACGAAAGTGGAGTCGGTGTCGCCGTAGATCACTTCATAACCCTGGGCCTCCACCAGCTCGCGGGTCTGGCGCATGATCTGGTGCCCGCGCATTGTGATCGAGGACGCCAGCCGGGTATCGAAGAACCGGCAACCGCTGGAACCGAGCACGCCGTAGAAGGCGTTCATGATGATCTTCAGGGCTTGGGACAGCGGTGCATTGTGTTCGCGCTTGGCCACTTCGCGGCCTTCGGACACCCGCGTGACGATAGACGGCAGGCAATGCCGGGTGCGGGAGAAACGCGCACCGCGAAAGCCTTCCACCGAGTCGCTGTCGTCGGGATGCTTGAGGCCTTCGATCAAGCCCACCGGGTCGATCAGAAAACTGCGGATGATCGACGGGTACAGGCTCTTGTAGTCCAGCACCAGCACCGACTCGTACAGGCCTGGGCGCGAGTCCATGACAAACCCGCCGGGGCTGGCCTGGGGCGGCTTGTCGCCGAGGTTCGGCGCGACAAAGCCCTGGCGGTGCATCAACGGCATGTAGAGGTGGGTGAACGCCGCGACGGAGCCGCCATTGCGGTCGGCAGGCAGACCGGTGACGCTGGCGCGCTCGAGCAGGAACTTGAGCAGCTCGGTCTTCTCGAAAATCCGCGTGACCAACTCGCAGTCCTTGAGGTTGTAGCGCGCCAGGGCGGGCTTGTCCTCGGCGAACATGCGGTTGATCTCGTCCATGCGCTGGTACGGCGTGGAGATGTCCTTGCCTTCACCCAGCAGGGTTTGCGCGACATTCTCCAGGCTGAACGACTCGAAACTCCACGTGGCTGAGCGCAGGGCTTCGATGCCGTCGATGATCAACCGGCCGGCTGCCGCAGCGAAGTAATGATTGCGGCTGCCATGTTCGCGCCAGGCCATGGCTTCACCGCCCCGCCCCAGCAGCAGCGGCACGTTCAGGCGTTGGGCATGTTCGTGGAGTACGCGCAGGTCGAACTGCACCACATTCCAGCCGATGATCGCATCCGGATCGTGGGTGGCCAGCCATTGGTTGAGGCGTTCGAGCAGTTGGGCGCGGGTGTCGCAATAGTCGAGCTTGAAATCCACCGCGCAGGCGTTGTTGGGCGGACCGAGCATGTACACCTGGCGCTCGCCACACCCTTCAAGCGCGATGGAATAAAGATCGCCCTGGGCGGTGGTTTCAATATCCAGGGACACCAGTTTCAGGGTCGGTCGGTAATCGGCAGCGGGCTTCATCTGCGCATCGAGCAGCGTACCGCTGGCATCCGGCGTGCCGCCGAACCACACCGGCGCAGTGATGAACCGTTCCATCATATAGCGCTCGGGCGGGCGTACATCACCTTCGTAGACATCCACCCCGGCAGCGCGCAAGCGCTTTTCGATATCCATTATCTGGCGGTGCTGCCGGGCGTAGAGACCCAGGACCGGTCGATGATGGAAGTCGCACAACTGCAACCCACGCAATTCGATATCGCGCTCGCCCTTAAGCAGCCAGTCCAGCGGCTTGCGATGGGCCTCGGGAATGAACACCACCGAGGTTTGCACGGGTAGGCGAATACACCGTGGCCCTTGGTCGGTGGCCAACCAGAAGCTGACCTCCGTACCCGCCGGGGTGTCGCGCCAATGCCGGGTCAGGACAAACCCCTGCTGTAAATCCACCGTACCGCACCTCAGGAATCGCTTTCAGGGCGTGATTCTACTCGGCATCCGGGCAAACGCGGCAGGTTAACTGCGATCTCACAAACGTGGATGCCCGTTCGCGTCAGGCTCGCCGGGCCTTGTCCAGATAGTTTTCGATATTGCCCATTTGCTCGTCCCAGCCACGGGAGTTCATCTTGAACGCTTTCAGGCGCCTGGCCTGTGGCACCTTGTCGAAACCGGACTCGACCACCCGCAACAAAATGCCCGGCGCGCGATCCTCGATGGTGAACTCCACCAGCGTCGGGGTTTCCTGGTCATAGTCGACGTCTTCCTCCACCGCAAAGGGATGCCACCAGAAGGAAAACAGGGTTTGCGGCAGAATACGTTCGATCCTGGCCTTCCACACGACATGTTCGTAGCCTGGGTAGGTGATCGGCGCTTCGATGGGTTCTCCGGCAACAAAGGTTTTTCCCTTGAGGGCGATACCGAACCACTCGCCAAATTGTTCGGCATTCGTGAGCGCTTCCCAGACGTGTTTACGCGATGCGTTGAGCAGGACTTTCCGTTCGATGCGATCTAATACGTGCATAAGTCACCTCCTCCATTGAACACTAGGCGACATCGACCAATGCGCAACCTTTGGTTATGCGCAATGATGATGACCCCCATCCTTGACCTGGCCATAAGTTATGACTGAACCGTTGAATGGAAGTTGCTTGTGTAAAGGTGTGTGCTATCGGGTGGAGCGTCTGGACATGCCCATCAGTCACTGCCATTGCGGCAGCTGTCGCAAGGCGCATGCGGCAGCCTTTGTCGCCACGGCCGGGGTGATGCGCGAGCACTTTCGCTGGACGCACGGTGAAGAATTGCTGTCGTCGTTTGAGTCATCGCCAGGCAAACGGCGCCATTTCTGTTCGCGCTGTGGCTCGCATTTGATCGCCGAGCGCGCGCACCAGCCCCACGTCATCGTGCGGGTGGCGACGCTGGACGATGATCCGGGCGCCAGGCCCACCGCGCATATCTGGACAACCCATGATGTGCCCTGGCTCGTTTATGACGACATAAAGCGCTGGGGCGAATGGGAAGTGTGACTTAAACGTGCGGATCGCCGGGCGCTTTGGCCGGCGTCGCATATTGGGGCTTCAGGTGACCCTCCTCGTCGAGCAGCCAGGCGTCCATGATCTGTCGCACCACCGGGCCGGCTACACGGCCACCGGCCTCACCGTTTTCAATCATCACTGAAATCACGATCTTGGGGTGTTCGGCTGGCGCAAAGCCAACAAACAAGGCGTTGTCGCGGTGACGCTCCAGGGTCTTATTGCGGTTGTAGCGCTCCCCCTGCTTGATCGCCACCACCTGCGCGGTACCGCTCTTGCCGGCGATGCGATATTGGGCGCCCTGCGCGGCGGCCCGAGCGATACCGCGCGGGTCGTGCATTACCAATTGCATGCCGTGGTTGACCTGTTCCCAATCACGCGGGTCCTTGAGCACTACGTTGGGCATCGGATTCTCATCCACCGGAGGCACGCCGTTGATGGTCTTGGCCAGGTGCGGGCGGTTCCATACACCCTTATTGGCGATCAGCGCAGTGGCTTGGGCCAGTTGCAGCGGCGTGACTTGCATATAACCCTGGCCGATACCCAGGATCACGGTTTCGCCCGGGAACCAGGGCTGGCGACGTGTCGCGCGCTTCCAGGCCTGGGACGGCATCAGGCCTGCGGATTCTTCGAACATGTCCAGGGACACCTTCTGGCCCAGGCCGAATTCGGCCAGGTAATCATGCAGTCGATCAATGCCGAGCTTGTGGGCCAGATCATAGAAGTAGGTGTCATTGGAGCGCATGATGGCGGCGTCCATGTCTACCCAGCCGTCGCCACTGTGGTTCCAGTTGCGGTATTTGTGATCGAAGTCCGGCAACTGGTAGTAACCGGGATCAAACACGCGGGTTTGCGGGGTGACAACGCCGCTGTCGAGCCCTGCGATGGCCACTTCAGGCTTGATGGTTGAGCCGGGCGCATACAGCCCGCGCAGCACGCGGTTGAACAGCGGGCGATCGATGGAATCATGCAGCGCGGCATATTCCTTGAAGCTGATACCGGTGACGAACAGGTTCGGGTCGAAACTCGGCTTGCTGACCATGGCCAGCACTTCACCGGTTTGCGGGTCCAGGGCCACCACCGAGCCACGGCGGTCACCCAGGGCTTCTTCGGCGGCTTCCTGGAGCTTGACGTCGAGGCTCAGGACAATGTTTTTGCCGGGGATAGGGTCAGTGTGCTTGAGCACGCGCAATACCCGTCCTTGGGCGTTGGTTTCGACTTCTTCATAACCCACGTGACCATGCAGTTCAGACTCGTAGAAGCGTTCGATACCGGTTTTGCCAATAGACTGGGTGCCGCGGTATTCCACCGAATCGAGGGCCTTGGATTCTTTCTCGTTGATTCGTCCGACATAGCCGATGGAGTGAGCGAAGTGCGCACCCAGCGGGTAGTGGCGGACGAACTGAGGCTCAACGTCTACACCCGGTAGACGGAACTCGTTGACGGCCAGAACGGCAATTTGTTCTTCTGTCAGCTCGTAGAACAGCGTGACAGGGACGAACGGATGGCGAGCCTGCTTGAGCGCTTTGTCGAACACGGCACGGTCTTCGGCGGGCAGGTGCAACAGACTGACGATCGCGTCCAACTCTCCCTTAAGGTCGGTGGTGCGTTCGCGGGTTATGGTCAGGTTGTAGCTGGGTCGGTTGTCAGCCAGGACTACACCGTTGCGGTCATAGATCAAGCCGCGCGTAGGGGTGATGGGCAGCACGTGAACGCGATTGTTTTCAGAAATGGTGGCGTGATAGTCGTATTGCACGACCTGCAGGAAGTACATGCGCCCCACCAGGGCGCAGGTGATGCCAATCACCAGGAGTGCACAGGCGAGCAAACGTTTGTTCACCAGACGGTGTTCTTTTTCGTGGTCCTTGATGGGTATCGGTTCAGGCATTGCTACAGCATCTCGTTGAAAAAGGTCGACGCCGCGTCCTGCGGATAAGGGTCAATCCTTGTGAAAATGTGCTGCACCATACCAAAAATGCAGAAACACTTTGCATCGATTTCCCTTAACGGCGGGTTATTTCATCATTGAGAAAGCAAGAATCGAGGCGTGGACTTTAGCACTGAAGGCCACTGCAATGAGCGTCTTGGCACTTTTCGACCGCCCAAAACAAAACCCCACCTGCTTTCGCAAATGGGGTTTCGGAATTTAATCTTGACGATGACCTACTCTCACATGGGGAAACCCCACACTACCATCGGCGATGCATCGTTTCACTACTGAGTTCGGGATGGGATCAGGTGGTTCCAATGCTCTATGGTCGTCAAGAAATTCGGGTACTGAGTCGTGACCAGATGGCCTCGCTTCAGCAAATTGGGTATGGGATAGAAGTCGGTGTTTTGTGAGTATCGAACTTTCGGTTCATTGCGTCTTCACACACCGCAATCTGGTTGCTCTGGATTAAAGAGCCGACGCAAATTGCTTGGGTGTTATATGGTCAAGCCTCACGGGCAATTAGTATTGGTTAGCTCAACGCCTCACAGCGCTTACACACCCAACCTATCAACGTCGTAGTCTTCGACGGCCCTTCAGGGGACTCAAGGTCCCAGTGAGATCTCATCTTGAGGCTAGTTTCCCGCTTAGATGCTTTCAGCGGTTATCTATTCCGAACATAGCTACCCGGCAATGCCACTGGCGTGACAACCGGAACACCAGAGGTTCGTCCACTCCGGTCCTCTCGTACTAGGAGCAGCCCCTCTCAAATCTCAAACGTCCACGGCAGATAGGGACCGAACTGTCTCACGACGTTCTAAACCCAGCTCGCGTACCACTTTAAATGGCGAACAGCCATACCCTTGGGACCGGCTTCAGCCCCAGGATGTGATGAGCCGACATCGAGGTGCCAAACACCGCCGTCGATATGAACTCTTGGGCGGTATCAGCCTGTTATCCCCGGAGTACCTTTTATCCGTTGAGCGATGGCCCTTCCATACAGAACCACCGGATCACTAAGACCTACTTTCGTACCTGCTCGACGTGTCTGTCTCGCAGTCAAGCGCGCTTTTGCCTTTATACTCTACGACCGATTTCCGACCGGTCTGAGCGCACCTTCGTACTCCTCCGTTACTCTTTAGGAGGAGACCGCCCCAGTCAAACTACCCACCATACACTGTCCTCGATCCGGATAACGGACCTGAGTTAGAACCTCAAAGTTGCCAGGGTGGTATTTCAAGGTTGGCTCCACGCGAACTGGCGTCCACGCTTCAAAGCCTCCCACCTATCCTACACAAGCAAATTCAAAGTCCAGTGCAAAGCTATAGTAAAGGTTCACGGGGTCTTTCCGTCTAGCCGCGGATACACTGCATCTTCACAGCGATTTCAATTTCACTGAGTCTCGGGTGGAGACAGCGCCGCCATCGTTACGCCATTCGTGCAGGTCGGAACTTACCCGACAAGGAATTTCGCTACCTTAGGACCGTTATAGTTACGGCCGCCGTTTACCGGGGCTTCGATCAAGAGCTTCGCGTTAGCTAACCCCATCAATTAACCTTCCGGCACCGGGCAGGCGTCACACCCTATACGTCCACTTTCGTGTTTGCAGAGTGCTGTGTTTTTAATAAACAGTCGCAGCGGCCTGGTATCTTCGACCGGCATGAGCTTACGGAGCAAGTCCTTCACCCTCACCGGCGCACCTTCTCCCGAAGTTACGGTGCCATTTTGCCTAGTTCCTTCACCCGAGTTCTCTCAAGCGCCTTGGTATTCTCTACCCAACCACCTGTGTCGGTTTGGGGTACGGTTCCTGGTTACCTGAAGCTTAGAAGCTTTTCTTGGAAGCATGGCATCAACCACTTCGTCGTCTAAAAGACAACTCGTCATCAGCTCTCGGCCTTAGAATCCCGGATTTACCTAAGATTCCAGCCTACCACCTTAAACTTGGACAACCAACGCCAAGCTGGCCTAGCCTTCTCCGTCCCTCCATCGCAATAACCAGAAGTACAGGAATATTAACCTGTTTTCCATCGACTACGCTTTTCAGCCTCGCCTTAGGGACCGACTAACCCTGCGTCGATTAACGTTGCGCAGGAAACCTTGGTCTTTCGGCGTGGGTGTTTTTCACACCCATTGTCGTTACTCATGTCAGCATTCGCACTTCTGATACCTCCAGCAAGCTTCTCAACTCACCTTCACAGGCTTACAGAACGCTCCTCTACCGCATCACTTACGTGATACCCGTAGCTTCGGTGTATGGTTTGAGCCCCGTTACATCTTCCGCGCAGGCCGACTCGACTAGTGAGCTATTACGCTTTCTTTAAAGGGTGGCTGCTTCTAAGCCAACCTCCTAGCTGTCTAAGCCTTCCCACATCGTTTCCCACTTAACCATAACTTTGGGACCTTAGCTGACGGTCTGGGTTGTTTCCCTTTTCACGACGGACGTTAGCACCCGCCGTGTGTCTCCCATGCTCGGCACTTGTAGGTATTCGGAGTTTGCATCGGTTTGGTAAGTCGGGATGACCCCCTAGCCGAAACAGTGCTCTACCCCCTACAGTGATACATGAGGCGCTACCTAAATAGCTTTCGAGGAGAACCAGCTATCTCCGAGCTTGATTAGCCTTTCACTCCGATCCACAGGTCATCCGCTAACTTTTCAACGGTAGTCGGTTCGGTCCTCCAGTTAGTGTTACCCAACCTTCAACCTGCCCATGGATAGATCGCCCGGTTTCGGGTCTATTCCCAGCGACTAGACGCCCTATTAAGACTCGCTTTCGCTACGCCTCCCCTATTCGGTTAAGCTCGCCACTGAAAATAAGTCGCTGACCCATTATACAAAAGGTACGCAGTCACCTAACAAAGTAGGCTCCCACTGCTTGTACGCATACGGTTTCAGGATCTATTTCACTCCCCTCTCCGGGGTTCTTTTCGCCTTTCCCTCACGGTACTAGTTCACTATCGGTCAGTCAGTAGTATTTAGCCTTGGAGGATGGTCCCCCCATATTCAGACAAAGTTTCTCGTGCTCCGTCCTACTCGATTTCATGACTAAGAGATTTTCGCGTACAGGGCTATCACCCACTATGGCCGCACTTTCCAGAGCGTTCCGCTAATCTCAAAGCCACTTAAGGGCTAGTCCCCGTTCGCTCGCCACTACTAAGGGAATCTCGGTTGATTTCTTTTCCTCAGGGTACTTAGATGTTTCAGTTCCCCTGGTTCGCTCCATACACCTATGTATTCAGTGTAAGGTAACCATCTTATGATGGCTGGGTTCCCCCATTCAGACATCTCCGGATCAAAGTCTGTTTGCCGACTCCCCGAAGCTTTTCGCAGGCTACCACGTCTTTCATCGCCTCTGACTGCCAAGGCATCCACCGTATGCGCTTCTTCACTTGACCATATAACCCCAAGCAATCTGGTTATACTGTGAAGACAACATTCGCCGAAAATTCGATCATACTCAATTAAGAGCGACTCACAAATTTTACCTTAGCCTGAGCCGTTACCAGTGAAAGTAACGTCCAGTCTATCTTTCTATCACATACCCAAATTTTTAAAGAACGAACTAGTCAAAGACTAGAAATCAACATTCACCATCACAACGATGGAATGCTCATTTCTAAGCTTTCTACAAACAGAAGCAGTAGTGGTGGAGCCAAACGGGATCGAACCGTTGACCTCCTGCGTGCAAGGCAGGCGCTCTCCCAGCTGAGCTATGGCCCCGTATTTCTACAGGCGTTTCCCACACAAAATTGGTGGGTCTGGGCAGATTCGAACTGCCGACCTCACCCTTATCAGGGGTGCGCTCTAACCAACTGAGCTACAGACCCAATTTCGGGCTGCTTCTTTTCGTCTTCTTCAATGAATCAAGCAATTCGTGTGGGAACTTATGGAGCAGCTGATGTCGTCGATTAAGGAGGTGATCCAGCCGCAGGTTCCCCTACGGCTACCTTGTTACGACTTCACCCCAGTCATGAATCACACCGTGGTAACCGTCCTCCCGAAGGTTAGACTAGCTACTTCTGGTGCAACCCACTCCCATGGTGTGACGGGCGGTGTGTACAAGGCCCGGGAACGTATTCACCGCGACATTCTGATTCGCGATTACTAGCGATTCCGACTTCACGCAGTCGAGTTGCAGACTGCGATCCGGACTACGATCGGTTTTCTGGGATTAGCTCCACCTCGCGGCTTGGCAACCCTCTGTACCGACCATTGTAGCACGTGTGTAGCCCAGGCCGTAAGGGCCATGATGACTTGACGTCATCCCCACCTTCCTCCGGTTTGTCACCGGCAGTCTCCTTAGAGTGCCCACCATAACGTGCTGGTAACTAAGGACAAGGGTTGCGCTCGTTACGGGACTTAACCCAACATCTCACGACACGAGCTGACGACAGCCATGCAGCACCTGTCTCAATGTTCCCGAAGGCACCAATCCATCTCTGGAAAGTTCATTGGATGTCAAGGCCTGGTAAGGTTCTTCGCGTTGCTTCGAATTAAACCACATGCTCCACCGCTTGTGCGGGCCCCCGTCAATTCATTTGAGTTTTAACCTTGCGGCCGTACTCCCCAGGCGGTCAACTTAATGCGTTAGCTGCGCCACTAAGAGCTCAAGGCTCCCAACGGCTAGTTGACATCGTTTACGGCGTGGACTACCAGGGTATCTAATCCTGTTTGCTCCCCACGCTTTCGCACCTCAGTGTCAGTGTTGGTCCAGGTGGTCGCCTTCGCCACTGGTGTTCCTTCCTATATCTACGCATTTCACCGCTACACAGGAAATTCCACCACCCTCTACCACACTCTAGTCAGTCAGTTTTGAATGCAGTTCCCAGGTTGAGCCCGGGGATTTCACATCCAACTTAACAAACCACCTACGCGCGCTTTACGCCCAGTAATTCCGATTAACGCTTGCACCCTCTGTATTACCGCGGCTGCTGGCACAGAGTTAGCCGGTGCTTATTCTGTCGGTAACGTCAAAACAATCACGTATTAGGTAACTGCCCTTCCTCCCAACTTAAAGTGCTTTACAATCCGAAGACCTTCTTCACACACGCGGCATGGCTGGATCAGGCTTTCGCCCATTGTCCAATATTCCCCACTGCTGCCTCCCGTAGGAGTCTGGACCGTGTCTCAGTTCCAGTGTGACTGATCATCCTCTCAGACCAGTTACGGATCGTCGCCTTGGTGAGCCATTACCTCACCAACTAGCTAATCCGACCTAGGCTCATCTGATAGCGCAAGGCCCGAAGGTCCCCTGCTTTCTCCCGTAGGACGTATGCGGTATTAGCGTCCGTTTCCGAACGTTATCCCCCACTACCAGGCAGATTCCTAGGCATTACTCACCCGTCCGCCGCTCTCAAGAGAAGCAAGCTTCTCTCTACCGCTCGACTTGCATGTGTTAGGCCTGCCGCCAGCGTTCAATCTGAGCCATGATCAAACTCTTCAGTTCAAACATCTTTGGGTTTTTAAGAAACCCTAAACTTGGCTCAGCAATCATTGGTTACATCTTTGATTTCTCGCGGAGTAACTTGTGATGCTGATAATCTTGTTGACTATCAGTCTGACTCCACAAGCACCCACACGAATTGCTTGATTCAGTTGTTAAAGAGCGGTTGGTTAAGAGCTATTCGTCTCAACCGAGGCGCGCATTCTACAGCAGCCTCATTTGCTGTCAAGCGGTTATTTTCAGAAGTTTTCGAAGAATTTTTCAACAACTTCAACCACTTGCGCTTGCGATCTCTCGTAAGCGGGAGGCGAATTCTACAGCGTTACACGCTGCTGTCAACACCTCTTTTTCAACTTCCTTTTGGCTTCGATGGACTGAAGCAACCTGCTGCCGAAAACTACTTAACTCATTGTTTACCAAGGAGTTTTCCGTTTCGACTGCGCCGGAAGTGGGGCGAATTATAGGCGCACAGAATCTGCCGTCAACGTTTAATTTGAATTTCCTATCAAACAGCCCGAAACTCTTTAAATCCTCTGCACTTGAGCAGTATATTGCGCATTGCGTGCCCGTTAAGCGCATCAGCGCTCTGCCCTTTATATGAAAGACTTCGGACGAAAACCTTCAATGACCACCCCACCCCGCAGCCTGGCCTCCATACTGTTCCCTGTTGGCCTGCTGTTAATAGCAATGGCATCCATCCAGTCCGGCGCCTCGCTGGCGAAAAGCATGTTCCCTGTCATCGGCGCGCAAGGTACCACCACCCTGCGCTTGATTTTCGCCAGCGTGATCATGTTGCTTCTATTACGCCCATGGCGCGCCAAGCTGACGGCCAAGTCCTTGCGCACTGTAGTTGTCTACGGCATGGCGCTGGGCGGCATGAATTTTCTCTTCTATATGTCGTTGCGCACCGTGCCCCTGGGTATTGCGGTAGCGCTGGAATTCACCGGACCGCTCGCCGTCGCCCTGTATGCATCGCGCCGGGCAGTGGACTTCTTGTGGATCGCGCTCGCAGTCGTCGGTTTACTCCTGCTGATACCGTCGGGCGAAACCAGCAGTGGCATCGACGCGATCGGTGCCGCATATGCTCTCGGCGCTGGTGTCTGCTGGGCGCTTTATATTCTGTTCGGCCAAAAGGCAGGTAACGATAACGGTGTGCAGACCGCCGCGCTCGGCGTCATGATTGCCGCTTTGTTCGTCGCGCCAATCGGCATCGTGCACGCGGGTACCGCGCTGCTGACTCCCGCCTTGATCCCCATCGCCATCGGTGTCGCCATTTTATCGACAGCGCTGCCTTACACACTGGAAATGGTCGCGCTCACTCGCCTGCCCGCACGTACTTTCGGCACCCTGATGAGTGTCGAGCCGGCGTTCGGCGCCCTCTCCGGGCTGTTCTTCCTGCATGAACATCTGACGCTCGCGCAATGGCTGGCGATCACCTGCATCATTCTGGCCTCCGTCGGCGCCACACTGACAATGCGCAACGAATCCAAACCGCTGATGCCCGCCGACTGACCTCTTTAAAAGGCAGCTCTGGTATTTACCGCTCATTTAGGCCATGTTTAGGCCGTAAACGAAGGTCTTTCATGGAGAAATTCGACACGGACAGCATGAACGCTACGCTCGAGAGCGAGTAAAGGCCGGCTTCGTTTCTTTTGCGAAGCGGCTATTTAAGGATGGGAATGAAACGAATTTTGATACTGTTGCTGGTCGTAGGCGTTGCCGGCTGTGCCGCGACCACGAAAACAGAAGTGAAGCGAGGCAAGAAAGGACTGCATATCAACTGCTCGGGCCTGTCCTCCTCCTGGGATAAGTGCTACACCAGTGCGGCCGATGCCTGCGGCACCAAGGGCTATCGGGTTATCGCCAAATCCGGCGATAACGCCGAAGAACCCGGCGATTACCCCTTCGGCCTCAACCCTGCCGGCTACACCAGTCGCAGCATGATCGTCATTTGCAAGTAGACGCCTGAGCGCTGTCTTGATCGCTCGCGATCAAAACAGCCCAGCACGAAGCCGTCAGTCAGCCCGCGATCAAATCGCCGCTGTGCGCACCTGTAACCACGTGAGCGCCTCGCCACTGAGTAACGGGCTCAGGCGTTCACGCACCTGGGCGTGATAAGCGTTGAACCACTCGCGCTCATCCGCCGTGAGCAAGGAAGGCTCCAGGCAACGGGCGTCGATCGGGCACAAGGTCAGGGTTTCGAATCTGAGGAACTCACCAAATTCGGTGGTCCCCGCTTCACGGTTCAACACCAGGTTTTCGATGCGCACGCCCCAACGTCCAGGGCGGTAGGTGCCCGGCTCAATCGACGTGATCATGCCCGGCTGCATCGCCGTTTGCGGTGCAACTGCAGCCTGGTAGGCGATCACCTGCGGGCCTTCGTGCACGTTGAGGAAATACCCTACACCGTGACCCGTACCGTGGCCGTAATCCACGCCCTCGGCCCAGATCGGCGCACGCGCGATGGCGTCCAGCAACGGCGACAGGATGCCTTTGGGGAATTGAGCGCGGGACAAGGCAATCACGCCCTTGAGCACCCGCGTGCAATCACGTTTCTGCTCTGCGCTCGGCGTACCGATGGGCACCATCCGCGTGATATCTGTAGTACCGCCCAGGTACTGGCCGCCGGAGTCGATCAGCAATAAGCCATCGCCTTCGATCACGGCATGCTCTTCTGGCGTGGCGTGGTAATGCGGCATCGCGCCATTGGCATTGAAGGCAGCAATGGTGTTGAAACTCAGCGACACATATCCCGGACGGCGGGCACGCGCTGCCGTCAGATGCTCATCGATAGTCAGTTCAGTGATGCGTTCACGTCCCAGGGCCGATTCCAGCCAGGCGAAAAATTCGCACAAGGCGGCGCCATCCTGTTCCATGGCCTGACGAATATGTTCGGCATCGGCCAAGCTTTTGCGCGACTTGGCCAGCGTGGTGGGGTTCAAGCCTTCCACCCGTTTCACGCCGGCGTCGAGGTGCTCCAGTAAACCGGCCGTCACGCGGGCCGGATCAATCTGCAGGCTTGCTCCGGACGGTACGGCTCGCAGCGCATCAGCCACATCACTGTAGTCGCGCACGCTCACGCCATCGCGCTCGAGCGCAGCGCGCAACTCGGCATCGACCTTGCTCAGCGCCACGAACAAGGTGGCCTGCTGTTGGTTGATCAGGGCAAAGGATACGAACACTGGGTTGAACGATACATCGCCACCGCGCAGGTTGAACAACCAGGCGATGTCATCCAGGGTCGCGATGAAATGCCAGTCAGCGCCTTTTTCTTTCAGGCTGACGCGCAGGGCCGCGAGTTTTTCGCTGCGGCTGAGGGTAGCCTGCGGCGGCAGGTGCTGATAGATCGGCTGGTTCGGCAGCGCCGGGCGGTCGTGCCAGACGGCATTGAGCAGATCGATGTCCGTACGCAAGCGCGCGCCACGCTGCGCCAGCTTGTCACCCAGGGTGCGCGCCGAGGCCACGGCCATTACCGCGCCATCCACCGCCACAACGCCGCCTTCCGGGGTTTGTTCAGCCAGCCATTCCAGCGGTCCGGGCTGGCCCGGTTGCAGTTTCACCAGTTCGATGCCGCTGCCCTTGAGCTCCTTGGTCGCCTGTTCCCAGTAGCGGCTGTCGGCCCATACCCCGGCAAACTCCGCAGTGACGATCAGCGTCCCCACCGAACCATGGAACCCGGACAACCATTGACGGCCCTGCCAGTATCCGGGCAGGTACTCGGACAAATGCGGGTCCGCAGACGGTACCAGCAGGGCATGAATCCCCTCTCGGCTCATCAGCTCACGGGTTTGCGCCAGGCGCTGGGGAACCGTTCCATGGGTCAAAGGCTGCGTAGTCATTGTGTCTCCTGCTAACCGCTAATAATTGTTATGCACTGCGAATGAAGTTTCAGACGGCCCAGAACGCCGGTGCGCTGGCCAGTGCCGACTTGATCAGTTGTACCGCTTCGTCGATATCCCGCTCGGTGGTAAACCGGCCCAGGCTCAGGCGAATGGTACGGCCGGCGCTGCGAGCGTCATGCCCGAGGGCCAGTAGCACATGGGACGGCGCGTTGCTGGCCGAATTGCATGCTGAAGTCGCCGAAAAGGCAATTCCTGCACTCAACGCAGCCGCGTTGAACTCACCTTCATTGAACGTAAGGCTAAGGGTATGGGGGATTCGCTGTGTGGGGCTGCCGTTGAGGTGCACACCCGCGATCGACGCCAACTGATCCAGCAGACGCTGACGCAAGGCTACGATCTGTGCCTTCTCCTCGGCGAAAGACGCTGCTGCCAGGGCGAACGCCGTGCCCATGCCCGCAATCTGGTGAGTGGCCAGGGTACCCGAACGTAAGCCGCCCTCATGCCCGCCACCATGAATCTGCGCCAACACCTTCTGCTGCGCACGTGGTCCTACATACAACGCGCCTATGCCCTTCGGACCGTAAAGCTTGTGCGCGGAAAACGACATCAAATCCACCGGCCACTGCGCCAGGTCTATGGCCACCTTGCCCGCCCCTTGCGCCGCGTCCACGTGAAACAACGCCCCTTGTTCGCGCACCCGTGCGCCGATAGCCGGGATGTCGTTCAACGTGCCCAGCTCGTTATTGACCAGCATCAGCGACACCAGAAAGGTGTCTTCACGCAGTGCCTCACTGACCGCTTCGACACTGATCAAGCCATCGGCATCAGGCACCAGATATGTCACCGCCACACCGGCTTCCTGCAACTGCCGCGCAGTGTCGAGTGTGGCCTTGTGCTCGATCTGGCTGGTGATGATATGCCCGCCCGCCACGCCACGCGCCTGGGCTACACCCTTGAGTGCAAGGTTGTTGGACTCGGTGGCGCCGGAGGTCCAGACGATCTGCTCGGGCTGGGCGCCGACCAGTTCGGCCACCTGGTGACGCGCCTGCTCGACCGTTTGCCGGGCCGCTTGGCCGAACGCGTGGGAACTGGACGCCGGGTTACCGAAATTGGCATTGAAACCCAGACACTCAACCATCACCTGGATGACCCGCTCATCCACCGGTGTGGTGGCGGCGTAGTCGAAATACAACGGACGTTTATTCATGGCGTTAAAAACTCGCAGAGCGTGTTCCCGAGAACAGTGTCGCGGGGGCATCGAACAGAACAGAGGTCGTCAGGTTTAACTGATCAGATGCCGTTATAGAAGGACCACTTTATGAAAATGTGCGTAGGAACGCTCCTGAAATTCAGCTTAACAGGCTGAAGTCACGCCATGGAAAACAAAAAACCCGAGTTTCCTTATGGGAACACTCGGGTTCTTCACCGCAACAGAGCCGCTCAACTGGGGCGATCCTTCAGGGCTACGTTGCGCTCGGCGTTCATCTCGCCCTGATGATCAAAACCAAAGGTTTTTTGTGGCTGGCCGGTCAATGCCGCCCGCTGCTGTTGATAGTCATCGAAGGACAATCCGCGGCGGCTCAGCGCTTCCAACGCCAGCTGTCTGGTTTCCTGTTCCGTATAAGGACGCAATTCAGGCGCCGGATGGGTTGCACATCCAGCGAGCACAGCGGTGACAAGCAACAGCGAGATGGCGAGTGAACGGTTCATGGCGGTAGCCCTGCGAAGGAGGTGTCGGGTCAATGAACACAGGCTACTCCCGCCCCTGCCCAGGGAAAAATCACCGTCCTCGATAGTGGCTATCAACCGTTGCAGCAGTCTCAATAGGCACAGCCATATATTCCTTTAAGATCTATAAATATGTAAATCGATTAATTTACGGAATATAAGAATCCCTCTATAAACACCGCAATGCTGCCCGCCCACGCCCCAGCGTGCAGGCCACAGCACTGCTCAAAGCCCGCTGGATTACAAACTCCACGCATTGCATGACCGGGCGCTGAACCCGGCCCTGCCGATTCCCACGTTCTATTCCTAAGAGAGGTGCCCATGCAGCTGTTGACCCTCCCACCCTCGCCTGCCCTCGCGACCTCGATCCGTGCCACGGCTCAGGTGTTCGAAGACCCGAAATCCCGGGCCCTGCTCGACCATATCCAGCAAGTGGCGCCCAGCGAAGCCAGCGTGCTGATCATCGGCGAAACCGGCACCGGAAAAGAACTGGTGGCACGGCATATCCACAACCTCAGCGCGCGGCGCAACCGACCCTTCGTGGCGGTGAACTGCGGGGCGTTCTCTGAATCCCTCGTCGAAGCCGAGCTGTTCGGCCACGAAAAAGGTGCCTTTACCGGCGCCCTCAGCGCCAAGGCGGGCTGGTTCGAAGAGGCGGACGGCGGCACCTTGTTCCTCGACGAAATCGGCGATCTGCCCATGGCTATTCAGGTCAAGTTGCTGCGCGTGCTGCAGGAGCGCGAAGTGGTGCGCCTGGGCTCGCGCAAGAGCATTCCGATCAACGTCCGGGTACTGGCGGCAACCAACGTGCAACTGGAAAAGGCCATCAATGCCGGGCACTTCCGCGAAGATCTCTACTACCGTCTCGACGTGGTCAGCCTGGAGCTGAGCCCCCTGCGCGAGCGTCCCGGCGATATCCTGCCACTGACCCGACACTTCATCGAAGCCTACAGCCAACGCCTGGGCTACGGTCCGATCACCATCAGCCGTGAGGCCGAGCAAAAACTGCGCAGCTACAGTTGGCCGGGCAATATCCGCGAGCTGGAAAACGTGATTCACCACACCCTGTTGATCTGCCGCAACAGCGTGATCGAACGCGACGATCTGCGCCTGTCGAACCTGCGCATCGAGCGCCAGGACGACAGCCAGCACGGCACCGACAACAGCGCCGAAGCGTTGCTGGCGCGCGCCTTTCAAAAGCTGTTCGAGGAACAGGCCGGCGCCCTGCACGAAAAAGTCGAGGATGCACTGTTACGCGCCGCTTACCGCTTCAGCCATTACAACCAGGTGCACACCGCCAGCCTGCTGGGCTTGAGCCGCAACGTCACGCGCACGCGCCTGATCAAGATCGGCGAGCTGGCGGTCAACAAGCGCCGACCAGGGGAAAACCTGCAGGGCGAGCGGATGCTGCACCTATCCATTTAGGCGGCAGTGCAAGGCGTCGTCATGGCTGCGCTCAAAACTGCGCAGCACCTGGAACGAATCAAAGGTCACCGCCCTGGCCTGATGCGCCCGGATCAGCGTCCAGAGGTCTTCGCCGCCCTGCTCGAAGCGCCGGAACGCCGCCTCGCCATCCTCGCGGGATTGCCATTGCAGGCAGTTGAGCACCCGCCGCCCATCATCGCTGACCTGCACGCTCGCACTCAAAAAGCCGCCATGGTTCTCGGCCAGTCGCTCGCTCTGGAGGGTCAGGGCGGCCACCAGGGCAGACTGCTGGCGGGGGTCGATCTGAAACTCGATCAACTGCGTGAAGCTGCGATTCTTCTCTGATACCTGCATGAACACTCCCCTTTCTCCGTAGGCAGAATCTTGCGATCCAGTGCTCGGCAGGGTAAAACCTCTAGTTAAGTCAAGGTCAAGTGATGAATCGGGGTTTTTATGCTCAACAAGGAACTCAGCGTTGGCCAGTTGGCTGCCCGTAGCGGCGTCGCCGTCACGGCCCTGCATTTCTACGAAACCAAGGGGCTGATCAAAAGCCATCGTAACGCCGGCAACCAACGGCGCTACACGCGGGATGTGTTACGGCGGGTGGGGGTGATCAAGGTTGCCCAGCGCCTGGGCATTCCATTGGCGACCATCGGCGAGGCGCTGCAAGCATTACCTGAAGGCCGCACACCGACGGCCAAGGATTGGGCACGCCTGTCGGCACGCTGGCGGGAAGACCTGGATGAGCGGATCAACAAGCTGGTGCAACTGCGCGACAAGCTCAATGGCTGTATCGGCTGCGGGTGCTTGTCGATGGACGCCTGCCCGTTGCGCAACCAGGGTGACCAACTCGGTGAGCGCGGGCCGGGAGCGCAGTTGCTTGAACCCAGTTGAGGCGCTACCCAGGTGGGAAGGGGCTCACCCCCTCCCACCGATCGCTATCAACGCGTGGGCGGTGAACCCGACACGTCCGGCCGGTTTCGGTAAGCCATGCACCCCAGCCACAGGGTCATTACCGCCAGCGCCGTCAGCGGTAGCCCATGGAACAGCACAATCACCTGGGCCGGCGTCCACGTCAGGTAGAACGGCCCGACCACCAGCATCCCCACGCCGAAGCCCGCCATTTGAATCAGGGTCAATAAACTGAACAGCGGCAGGCGCAGGCTATCCGGTTCACTTTGCGCACGCGAGACCAACGCCACTTCAGACAGCCCGTCTCCCAACCCCGCCCACACCACCAACAGCAGCGCCAGCCACAATTGGGTTTGCTGGAACGTCAGGATAAAGCCGCTGGACATCAGCGCCACGCCGAACATGAACAACCGCTCCATGCTCGGCGTGCCGCGCCCCTTTAACAGCGCACTGGCGATACGTGCCCCGATAAACTTGCCGCAGGCCCAGACCGCCAGCAGATACCCCATCACCGTTTTGGCCGTGTCCGGGGAAATGTACTGGGACAGCACCGGCCAACCGACGTTATGCGCCGCGCTGCCAAGGGTGTCGAGCATGCTGATCAACAACATGGCGGCCAATACCGGCGCGCCGCGCAGCCCCTTGGTCAACTCGCGCCATTCGGCCGAGAGCCCGCGATGGGCGGCGATGGCAACGCAGTACAACCCGCGCAATGGCAGCACCAGGCAAGCGGCAATCACATAGGTGCCGATATTCACCGCGAACACCGCCTCGAATCCCCCGGTGGCAATCAGCAACCCCGATAGCAGACTGCCGAACACCGCGCCGGTGGCGGCCGCCGAGGTGATCCAGGCGTTGGTGTTCACCCGCTGTTCAGGGGCAACCCAGATGGGCAACTGACTGTTGAGGCCAATGGCAAACAGCGAATTGCACAGGCCGATACCAAAGGCAATGAACGGCAACAGGCTGAGTTGATGGGTGGGGATCAGCAGCAACAGCGGCGTCAGCAACAACGCTCGCGCCAGGTCCAGCCCCGCCAACGTGCCGCGCCCGGCAAAGCGCCGGAAAAACGGGATGCCAAACAGGCTAGCGACAATGCCACCGGTGACGCGGCACGCCAGGAAGATGCTGACGAACACCACGCTCTGGCTGAGCCAGTAGACATAGGTGGACAGGGCCACCAGGTTGAGAAAGGCGCCAAAGTCCGAAACGCCGCGAGCAAAAATGATCAGCCGCGCGTTGCGGGTCGACAGGTACAGCTGTTGATCGAGGCTCATGCGGGCGGCGCCTCTTCATCAGCGGGCACGCTGCGCAGGCTGACCAGCAGCATATCGCGCCACGCGGGAGTCGAATCGTCCTTCGGCCGTACATCTCCAGCGCGATGGTAGAGCCTGCGATCATTGACCACGAGGGTTTCCAGGAACCGCTCCATGGGCACATTCAACACCCGACTGTGCTCCGCTTCGCTGGTGAACACTTCCGACACCACCGGCACCGTGTTGTGCTCGCCGATAAAATGCATGAACACCCAATCCAGGCCATCCTGATGAATCCCGGACGTGGTGGGGCTGCTCGCTTGCGCATCCGCACGCACGCGGAACTGGTGGATGTCGATGGTGTAGCTCTGTTCGCCCAGGTGCGGTGCGATCACCGCCAGGTCGGTGGCCAGCAGCTTGCGCATCAGTGGATGCTCGATAAAGCCTTCCTCGCTATAGCTCAAGTGGTTCACCCCCTGTCGATAGTTGATGGCGTAGGTGACCGGCGACTTGAACGCGGTGCTCCTGTCGATCTGCAACTGCCGTGAAGGTGATAAACGATAGCGCAGGATCCGCCGTTCGCGATGGGTGTACGCCTTGAACGCCTCGTCGCGCACCAGGTTGGCCCAGTAGGCCCGGAAACTTTGTTCTTCTGCGGGCTCGACATTGACCAGTTCGCCAAAGTCACGGCGATGGCAGTAATGCTGCTCGCGCAACTGCGCGCTAATTCGTGGGATGTCCATATCGCTAGCCTGCCACTGGGTTGTCGATGATAACGCGCAGATGCTGACTGACCGCGTCATGCAGCGCGTGGGCATCGGCAGCGTCGTCGACCTTGGCCCAGCACTTGAGCAGATAGTGCTCCTCGATGTCCGCATCGATCATGTGGCCCGGCTCCTGCTGAGCGTACTCCAGCACCGCTGCGTTACGGTCCAGGTACTCCATGCCTTCGATGCCCTCGAACCGGCCGCTGTGCTGCGGGTAAATCGCTAGCATCGCGTAATGCTGCCCCGTCTCGGCAACCTTGCGTGCCCCCGCCTCCAACTGCGCAGTGACATCCTGCTCGCCCGTCAACAACGAGAGATACAGTTGGTAGGGATCGATACCGGCCAGGTCACGCAACGCGGCGTTCACATAGAGCCCGCCCACGCGTGGGTTGATCTCGATCACCACCGGCCCTTGCTCCGTCATGCGGAACTCGAAATGCACCACGGCGTTGGTCAGGCCGACCGCGTGCAGGCACGTCACGGCGTACTCGCGGATCTGCGCGCACTGGCTGTCGGTGAAGGAGGTCGGTGGGGAAATCAGCAGGTTTTCCAGGACCGTGCCACTGCGCTCGGTCAACAGTAGCTTTTCGTTGATCAGCAGCGGATGGACGCGCTCGCCGGCCACCACACATTCCACACTGCCTTCGATACCGGGTATGTAGCCCTCCAGCAAGAGACTGCGCCCGGGGATGTAGTCGTGCCGTTGGTCGTCGTCTTCCGGCAGGGTGTGTGCACAGCCGTAGAAATCCGCATACGCGGCGCCAGCGTGATCCCTGACGAACAGCGCGTAGTGGCTGCGCAGCTCGGCCCAATTGGCGCACTTCTTGATAAACGCCGAAGCCCCGCCAAACGGCGGTTTGGCGATCAGCGGGTAACCCACCCGCTCGGCATTCTGCTGGAGTTGTTGTTCGTCATTGCACAGCGCAAACGGCACGGAACGAATGGCGTGCTGTTTCAGTACCCTGCGCATCAGGAACTTGTTGTTGCACGCGGCAATCGCCTCGGGACTGCTGTGCACCAGGCCCAGGCGCCGGGACGCCCGTGCCACGATGCAGCCGACTTCGCCTTGCGCAGACGGATGACCGGCCTGGCAGAAAATTCCGCGAATCTGATACTGCTCATCGAGCTGGCCAACCAGGTCGAGGATGGCCTCCTCGTTGAGTGCGTCGAGCAGGAACACCGCATCACTGTCATCCCTGAGCCGTTGCAGATGCCTGCGCCCAGTCACCCCCGCCGTCAGGCACACCAGGCCCTGGGCGCGGGCAACCGCAAAATGCGGCTCTCGGTAGTTATAACGGACAGCAGTACTGTCATCGACATCAATAAAAAGAATGGCGTCTTGTTTCATCACTTATACCGCCTCAGTCCATACGTTGATTCAGGCATCCTGCCAACTGCACCACTGCCCTTCCCAGTTGCGGAAGCGGTAATGGCGCTGCCCGTCGCGAACTTCGAAGTGCGGTAAATTCTCAGGTTTTTCAAAGTCCAACAGCGGCACCGTGAACTTGCCTTGTGCGTGCGGTAGAACATATTCAGGCAGGGCGATATTAGACACTCGCCGTTTGAGGCGATCCATGATCGCGATGGCCTGGCTGATCGATGCCTTATATTCCGAAGCACCGGGTGAAAACGGCATGAAGTGATATAAGTAATACGGTTTTACGCCCAGACGATAAAGATCGATAAACAATTTATGCAGGGTCGCTTCATCGTCGTTGACGCCCCGTAACAATGGCATATTGGAAAAGACAATCGGCACGACGCTCTGAATGCGTTTGACCGCCACCACAAAGTCAGGGCTGAGTTCGAGCGGATGGCACACGTGCACGCCAAAGGCATTGACCTTGTACTTTTCCAACATCGCGATCAATTCATCGGTCACGCGATACGGGTTGAAGCTCAGGGCCCGGGAGTGAATACGGATCAGCAAGTCATCACTGATCCCGCGCAGGGCGGCCAGGTACTCGTCGAGCTTGCGGTCGGCCAGCATCAACGGGTCGCCACCGCTGAGAATCACTTCCTCGATGGCCGGGTTGCCGCGGATGTACTCGACCGACTCCATGAAGGAATCCTTGCTGGCGTTGGCCTTTTCAGTGCCCACCTGCAGCGTGCGCAGCGCTTCGAAGCAAAACTGGCAATAGGCATTGCAGGTATTGGTGATGCGCAGGATGACGCGATTGTCGTACTTGTGCTGGCAGATGGGCGTCTTCATTTCATGGCCCAACTCCCAATTTTCGGAAGTGCCATCGTAATCACCCTCGACCTGCTCGCTCCAATACGGCACCACTTGCCGCCATAGCGGGTGGTCCGTGACCGCGCCGGTGGTAAGAGAACGCTTGATCAGCTCGATGTAGTAGGGCGTGATCTGCATCTTGCGCCCTTGCAGGTTGTGTTCGATATGCGCGGTGGTGTCCTCGCCCCACCCCCCACAGGCATCGCGAAGTGTCGGTTCATCACGCAACGCATTCTTCTGCTGCCAGCGCCAGTCTTGCCACTGTACTGAGCGATGAATGTCTTGATCGTAAATTGACATGAGTGCGTACTCTCTGTTCAGGCATATGAATGCGCGCTTTCCCTGGCGGGAACAGCGATATTCGCAACAATGACAATCGACTCGGGCGACGGGCCGCGATCAAAAGGGATGATTCAATCAGCCGCGCGGGGACGGTATAAGTTTATTATTCCAGGGTGCGGATGAACGACTGATACGGCCATGTAATAAACTTCCTTTTTAGCGTTATTTGACTTCCAAGCCGACACCTACTTAAGCGGAAGGTCTCTACGCCGTCAATACAATATCTTTGCTTTTTTTCCGACTTATACCAGCCCTGCGCTCATCTGCCTGTAAACAGGGGTATCTCATGGTTAAAATGGGTTAATTTAAAATCTAAATAATACTGACAAATAATCCTCCGGTGTTTGCCGGTGCATTTTTATACTTATGCAACTACGTACTCCAGCGAATTCAACTTAGCCTTCAGTTTGCGCTTCGCATGCCCTATGAACCTCGGCGCCATCACCGAAGACCATCGCCCGCGCATACGACGCCGTTGGGTCCTTGAAACATTTTCTTTCATTTCCCCCTTGGGGATTTCTCATTCTCATCCGTCTTAACTTAGATACAGCCCGTCGCGTCAGCAAAAGCTACGACTGGCCTTTTCCGGGCTTCCATCGCCCCTCCGATCAAGACCCTCATTCACATGTCGAAGAAGTCACGCTCAAAACTCTGGTTTCTCGTACACAGCTGGCTGGCGCTGCCCATCTGGTTCTTTGTACTGATCGTCTGCGTCACCGGCACCCTGGCGGTGGTCAGCCAGGAAATCGTCTGGCTGGCCAACCCGGACATCCGCGCGACCAAGCCGTCGGATGATGCCCAGCCGCTGAGCTTCGACCAGGTAATCGCCGCCATCAAGCGCGACGAGCCCCAGGTCATCGTGCGCTCGATTATCCGCCCCGACGAATCACACTTCGCGTTGACCGTCGGCCTCAGCTACCCGGACGGGCGTTCCGTCGAGGCCTATGCCAACCCCTACACGGGCGCCATCCAGGGCATCAGCCCATCGTTCGACTTCAAGCAATTTACCCGTGCCCTGCACGGCTGGTGGCTGGTGCCGTTCACCAATGGCTACAGCTGGGGTTGGTACCTGGTGTCGCTGCTCGGCCTGCCCTTGCTGGCCTCATTGGTCACCGGGCTTGTGGTGTACAAGCGTTTCTGGAAAGGCTTTTTGCGCCCGACCCTGCGCATCCGCCACGGCGCGCGCATCTTCTGGGGTGACTTTCACCGCCTGAGCGGTATCTGGTCGATCTGGTTCATCGCCGTCATTTCCATTACCGGCACCTGGTTCCTGATCGAGGCGACCCTGGCCGACAATCAGATTTCCATTTCCAGCGAGCCCATCGTGCCGGTGATTGCCCGGGAGAAGGTGCCGCTGTCCGCCCCCGGCGTGCCTGCCCCGATGATTGCCCTGGACGAAGCGATCAAGATCGCCACCCAGCGCATTCCTGGGCTGGAAGCCACGTTTGCCTTCCTGCCGCTCAATGCCTACAGCCACCTGCAGATCGGCGGGCGCGGCTGGTACCCGCTGATGTTCCAGACCGCGCAACTGAACCCCTACAGCGGTGAAATCGCGGTCTCGCACCTGCTGTCCGACCGCACCACGCTGGAGTTCGTCACCGAGTCCATGCGCCCGCTGCACACCGGTGACTTCGGTGGCCTGTGGATCAAGCTGATCTGGGCCTTCTTCGGCCTGGTGCTGAGCATGATGGTGCTGAGCGGCTTGCTGATCTGGACCAAGCGCACCGCCCTGGCCACCCTCCACGCCCTCAAACGCGAGGCCAAGACCCAGCGCCCGCCTGTGCCCATCCCTGCCCTGCAGGCTGAAACCTCGGAGACGCACTGATGAGCAAGGTCGCGACCAAACCCTCTTCACCCCTGCGCGCCGGGTGGCTGAAGTGGCGTTTTCATATAAACATCCTGCTGTTGCTGGTGCCGCTGGGGTTCATGCCCAAGTATTTTGCCGATGCCGCGCTGTTTCGCGGCGATGCCGGCATCGGCGAGCGGGTCGCCGGGGACGTTCAAGTCGGCCCCTGGAGCCTGGCCCTCGCGGAATTTCGCAACGAAGGCCCGCGCCCGGACCCGGCCGGCCCGATGAAAACCTTTAACGCCGCCCTGTGCGCCACCTGCGCCGAGCAGGTCAAGGCCACTTACCTGCGCATCGGCAAACCGCGCAGCCTGCGGGCGGCCGGGGTGATCTTCTTTGGCACGCCCTACCGCATGGGCGCCGTCCTGCCGGTGCCGGAGCGCACGCCGGTCGACGCTGAACTGTGGGTCACCATGGAAGGCTGGGACGGCAGCATGCACCAGGGTTCCATTCCACTGAGCCAGGCCTCGCCCGCCACTGTTGCCTGGCTGAACAAGCAAGGAGTCAAACCATGATGTTCAAGCGCCTGATGCGCGCCGCTGGCGTGCTAGTGCTGAGCGCCGGCTTCACTGACGTGGCCTTCGCCCACAACCCGATGTGCGAATGCAAGGAAATCCCCGGCGAGCAGATCCAGTGCAAAGGGGGGTTCTCCGATGGCAGCGGCGCTCCGGGCGTGACCCTGGATGTGATCGGCTACGACGAGACCATCCTGGTGCCGGGCAAGCTCGGTGAGGATTCGACCCTGACCTTCAAGAAACCCGCGGCCGAGTTCTATGTGCTGTTCGATGCCGGCCCCGGTCACGTGGTGGAAATCGACCAAGCGGACATCCAGGCGCCATGAGTACCGTACAAGTAGTGCGCCCGGCCGGCGCGGGTCATGAAACCCTTTACGTGCTGTTGCTGTGCCTGATCATCCTGGCGGTGTCGGGAACGGTGGTGGCCTTGCACAGCGAGACCCAGGAGCTCGCAGCGGTGCCAAGCCACCAACTGGATGCGCGACGCGACCTGAGCGCCGCCGAACAGGGCATCTACGCCGACCTGCGGGTGACCCTGGATGAAATCCACTTGCTGCAGCAGGAGCAAAACGCCCTGCCGACACCGGACCAGTTGGCCCAGGAGGGCTTTGCGCCGTTTGCCCAGGACGCCAGTTCCGTCAGCCGTGGCGATCATCGCTGGCAGCTGCTCGCCCCCTCGGCTTACCTGGGCTTGAGCCAGGCACCGGGCACCAGCGGTTCGCTGTTGATGCGCGTGCAGGGCACCGAGCCGGATATCTGGCTCAACCGTGGCAACGACCTGGCTGCCCCCTCCGACCTCACTGACCAGGCGCTGATTGCTGCCGGCTGGCGGCAAGTGGTCGCGCAATTCGATGCTGGCGTGACCCGCCAGCACCGCCACTGAACGAGAAGACCGATTGCCCATGTCCATTTCATCTCCCCTGTTGCGCCTGTTGCTGGTTGGCCTGTTCAGCCTGGTGCTCGCGCCCCTGGCGAACGCCGAGGCGGGTAAACGCCTGCGCATCGGCATCACCTTGCATCCTTACTACAGCTACGTGGCCAACATCGTCGGCGACAAGGCCGAGGTGGTGCCACTGATTCCCGCGGGGTTCAACCCCCATGCCTACGAACCGCGCGCCGAAGACATCAAGCGCATCGGGACCCTGGACGTGATCGTGCTCAATGGCGTGGGGCATGATGACTTCGCCGACCGCATGATCGCCACCAGCGAGCGCCCGGACATCCCGGTGATCGAAGCCAACGCCAACGTGCCCTTGCTGGCCGCCACCGGCAATGCCGCGCGCGGTGCGGGCAAGGTGGTCAACCCGCACACGTTCCTGTCGATCAGTGCGTCGATTGCCCAGGTCAACAACATCGCCCGCGAGCTGGGCAAGCTCGACCCGGACAACGCCAAGACCTACACCCAGAACGCCCGCGCCTACGGCAAGCGCCTGCGCCAGATGCGCGCCGATGCCCTGGCCAAGCTGACCAGCGCGCCCAACCCGGACCTGCGCGTGGCCACGGTGCACGCGGCTTATGACTACCTGCTGCGCGAGTTCGGCCTGGAAGTCACCGCCGTGGTCGAACCGGCCCACGGCATCGAGCCCAGCCCCAGCCAGTTGAAAAAAACCATTGATGAACTGCGCGCCCTGGACGTGAAAGTAATTTTCTCGGAAATGGATTTCCCGTCTTCCTATGTCGACACAATCCAACGGGAATCCGGGGTCAAGCTGTATCCGCTGTCGCATATTTCCTACGGTGAATACAGCGCGCAAAAGTATGAGGTGGAAATGACCGGCAACCTCGACACCGTGGTTCGCGCGATCCAGGAGTCGGGAACATGACGGCGGCGCAACCGCTGAACCTGGCCTGTGGCCCGACCCTCGACTTTGACCAGGTGTCGCTGACCCTGGGCCGCACCGTGATTCTCGATGAAGTGAGCTTTCAGGTGCGGCCCGGCAGCATCCATGCGTTGGTCGGCCCGAATGGCGGCGGCAAAAGCTCGCTGATCAAGACCCTGCTCGGGCAAACGCCGCACCAGGGCCGCTTGAGCCTGGAGTGGCCGGGCAGCCCCGGCACCATTGGCTATGTGCCCCAGGCCCTGGAGTTCGACCGGGGTTTGCCGATGACCGTGGATGATTTCATGGCCGCCATGTGCCAGCGGCGGCCGGCGTTTCTCGGCCTGTCCCGGCACTACGCCGGTGCGATTGGCGAGGCGCTGGAACGGGTCGGCATGCAGGACAAGCGCAAGCGGCGCATGGGCGCCTTGTCCGGCGGTGAACGCCAGCGGGTATTGCTGGCTCAGGGGCTGATTCCGGCGCCGCAATTGCTGGTGCTGGATGAACCGATGTCGGCCCTCGATGAGGCTGGTATCCAGGTGTTCGAGCGGCTGTTGAATGACTGGCGACTGGCCGGGATTACCGTGCTGTGGATCGAGCACGACCTGGAGGCAGTCGGGCGCCTGGCCGACCGCGTGACCGGCTTGAACCGCCGCGTACTGTTCGACGCCACGCCGAAACAGGCACTTACCCCCGACCGCCTGCTGACCCTGTTCTCCACCCACCCTCGGAGCCTGGCGCAATGAGTTATGAAGCGTTTCGCCTGATGGTCCAGGGCTGGGCCTCTTCTGGTTATCTGCCCGAGGCACTGGCCTACGGCTTTGTGGTCAACGCCCTGCTCGCCGGTCTGCTGATCGGCCCGGTGCTGGGCGGCCTGGGCACGCTGGTGGTGGTCAAGCGCTTTGCGTTTTTCTCCGAAGCGGTCGGGCATGCCGCGCTGACCGGCGTGGCCGTGGGCATTCTGCTCGGAGAACCCTACACCGGGCCCTACGGCAGCCTGTTCGGCTACTGCCTGCTGTTCGGCATCCTGCTCAACTACCTGCGCAACCGTACCGGCCTGGCGCCGGATACGCTGATCGGCGTGTTCCTGTCGGTGTCCCTGGCGCTGGGCGCAAGCCTGCTGCTGATCCTGGCCGGCAAGATCAATGTGCACATTCTGGAAAACGTGCTGTTCGGTTCGGTGCTGACGGTCAACGGCAACGACCTGCTGGTGCTGGCGGTCGTCGGTTCGCTGGTGATGGCCCTGGCGTTGCCGCTGTACAACCGCATCATGCTCGCCAGCTTCAACCCGCAATTGGCGGCGGTGCGCGGAGTGGCGGTGAAGACCCTGGACTATCTGTTCGTAATCCTGGTGACGCTGATCACCGTCGCGGCGGTCAAGGTGATCGGCGCCATCCTGGTCGGTGCCCTGCTGGTGATCCCGGCGGCGGCGGCGCGGCTGCTGAGCCAGTCGCTCAAAGGGTTCTTCTGGGTGTCGGTGGCGATTGCGACCGTCAGCACCCTGTGCGGCATCCTGCTGCCGATCATCTTCGACCTGCCGGTGCCTTCCGGCGCCGCAATCATCCTGGTCGCCGGTATCGCCTTCGCCCTCGCCGCGATCGCGCGCGGTACGGTGCCCAGCCTCAAAGGGAATCTTGGATAATGCGCCCTGACTTTCGCCCACTGGCCCTGGCCATGGCTTGCCTGATCAGCACCCCGTCGTTCGCCGTCGTGGATGGCTTTCAAACCAGGGACTTCGTCGCCAACCATGGCCTTGGCCATGCCGCGCTGACCAAGCCCAACACAGTAAAACCGGTCAAGGTGCTGGCCTCGTTGCCGATCACCTACGGCCTCGCGCAAGTGCTGCTCAAAGGCACCGATGTGCAGCTCGAACGCGCCGCCCCCGCCAACCTGCCCGGTTCGCGGCAAGTGTCGTACTTCACCGGGCGCGGTGCGCCAGCGCTGAGCCAACTGGCCCAGGATGCCGATGCCGCCATCGGTCTGCGCTCGCTGTGGGCGGACGACCCGCTCTACCCCGTGGCGCGGCGCAGCAATATCCGCATTGTCGAAGTGGACGCC
This sequence comes from Pseudomonas sp. R11-23-07, assembly GCF_003852295.1. Taxonomy (NCBI): domain Bacteria; kingdom Pseudomonadati; phylum Pseudomonadota; class Gammaproteobacteria; order Pseudomonadales; family Pseudomonadaceae; genus Pseudomonas; species Pseudomonas sp. R11-23-07. Next base: position 2,017,067 of record NZ_CP027761.1, on the reverse strand, counting down.
GCGCGCCCGGTGGATGGCGGCTTACCGGGCATCGCCGTACAGCCGGGCGTCAGCGATGGCTTGAACAGCCAACCGTGGCAGTCGGGCAACAACATGGGGCGCATGGCCGATGTATTGGCGGCCGACCTGAGCCGCCTGGCGCCGGGCGCCAAACCGCAGATCGACGCGAACCTGGCCGCGCTCAAGCAGCGCCTGCTCGAGCTCGCCGCCGACAGCGAGGCGCGCCTGGCCCAGGCCGATAACCTGAGTGTGGTCAGCTTGAGCGATCACTTTGCCTATCTGGTCAGCAGCCTGAACCTGGAACTGGTCAGTACCGATGCACGACCGGATGCGGACTGGACGCCTGAAGCGCTGCAACAGCTCAGTGCGCAGTTGAAAACCAATGATGTGGCGACGGTGCTGCACCACCGCCAGCCGAGTGAGGCGGTGAAAACGGCGGTCACGGCTGGCGGCGCCACCCTGCTGGTGTTGAATGTGGACGGTGCCGACCCGGTGACGGAGCTGGAAACCAATGTGGATCAGGTGATCAAGGCACTCACACCCTCGCCATAGCCTCAAACCACGTCCACACCCACATGAATCGCATCATGCCGCCAGAACTCCAGGTCGCAGTCGATCAAGCGCTGGTGCTGGTCATAGTTGACCCGGGCGATCCGCAAGCCCGGGCTGCCCACCGATACGCGCAACGCAGCGGCGGCCTCCACCGGCAGTGAGGTCGGTACGATCTCGAAACGCACCCGTCCATAGTGCAAGTCGTACTTGCGCGCATACAGTTCGGTCATCGACTGATTCAGGTCGCACGCCAGGATCCCAGGAAAATACTGCGGGTTCAGGTAGTGCTCGACGTACAGCACCAGCCGCCCGTCGATCCGCCGCCCCCGGCAAATCTGGATCACGCTGGACAGCGCCGGCAACTGTAACCAGGCGCAGACCGCCGCCGATGCGGGTTGCAGCCGTGCAGAAATCACCTGGGTCGATGCCACCCGGCCCTGGTCGTTGACCATCGCGTGAAAGTGGCTGCGCTGCATCAGGTTGTAGGCCAACCGAGGCGGCGAGACGAACCAGCCTCGGCGCTCCTCGCGATAGATCTGCCCTTGGGCTTCAAGCTGTAACAAGGCTTCCCGCACGGTAATGCGCGTGGTACCAAACAACTCGCTGAGCTTGCGCTCGGCGGGCAGTTTGCTGGCGGGCGGCAACAGGCCGTGGTCGATCTGCTCCTGCAGTGCCAGCCCGATGGAGGTTACCGCTTTGATTGCCTCGTCACGCATCAACGTTACCTATCTGGACTAGACCAGCACCATTCGAGTGCACATAAAGCTGCACAAACGCCCCGCCTCAATATTGCGCCAGCCTAGGCATTGCAGATGACCGACAGATGACAGCCGCATCACCCGCGTGCACCACACCCTGCAATACATCGGCCAAGTCCAGGCGCCACGGGCACTTGGGCATGGTCTACGCTAAGTCTGCGCCGAACGACATCAGCGCCTCAAAAACAACATCGACATGAAACTGTCATCCATCGCGTCTAGATTGGCTCAGGTATTGCTCTGACCTAGACCAACCACACCGCCTGCATAAAACGCCGCGTTGAAAACGCCCAAAGGAGCTTCGGATGAAACAGCTTTTCCTGGCATCACTGTTAGGCTCGACCATTGCCATGTGCACCGCAGCCATGGCCGCTGATACCGATCTAAAAACCCTGGAAGCCGCCGCCAAATCCGAGGGCGCCGTGAACAGCGTCGGCATGCCCGATGACTGGGCCAACTGGAAAGGGACTTGGGAAGACCTGGCCAAGACCTATGGCCTCAAGCACATCGACACCGACATGAGTTCGGCCCAGGAAATCGCCAAGTTCAAAGCCGAAAAAGACAATGCCAGCGCTGATATCGGCGACGTGGGCGCGGCCTTCGGCCCCATCGCGGTGAAGCAGGAAGTGACCCAGCCTTACAAACCGTCCACCTGGGCCCAGGTGCCGGATTGGGCGAAAGACAAGGACGGCCACTGGGCGCTGGCCTACACCGGCACCATCGCGTTTATCGTCAACAAGAAGCTGCTGCACGGCTCCGAAGTGCCCACCAGCTGGGCCGACCTGCAAACCGGCAAGTACAAGGTCTCGGTGGGTGACGTAAGCACCGCAGCCCAGGCTTCCAACGCTGTGCTGGCAGCCGCCATCGCCAATAAAGGCGACGAGAAAAACATCGCGCCGGGCCTGCAATTTTTCACCAAGATCGCCCAGCAAGGTCGCCTCTCGCTGTCCAACCCGACCATCGCCACCATGGAAAAAGGCGAAGTCGAAGTGGGTATCGTCTGGGACTTCAACGGCCTGAGCTATAAAGCCAAGATGGCCAACCCGGATGACTACGTGGTGCTGATCCCGTCGGATGGCTCAGTGAAATCCGGCTACACCACCATCATCAACAAGTACGCCAAACACCCGAACGCCGCCAAGCTGACGCGCGAATACATTTTCAGCGATGCCGGCCAGATCAACCTGGCCAAAGGCAATGCACGCCCGATCCGCGCCGAAACCGACCTGAAACTGCCGGCTGACATCGCCAAGAACCTGATCCCGGGTGAGCAGTACACCAAGGCCAACCCGCAGCCGATCAAGGATGCCGATGCCTGGGAAGCCACGTCCAAAAAGCTGCCGCAGCTGTGGAACGAGCAGGTCATCGTAGAGATGAAGTAAGCCTGTCGCCCACATTGGAAATCCACTGGAGATCCAATGTGGGAGGGGGCTTGCTCCCGATAGCAGTGTGTCATTCAACAGATTCATTGGCTGATCCACTGCTATCGGGGGCAAGCCCCCTCCCACACTTTTGACCTCGTTCCTCCAGGGAAATTGAGTCAAGTCTATTGCTGCGGAGCGCTCTCCCCCATGAAGCACCCTGTCATCCTTGTCGTGCTCGACGGCCTGAACTTCGCGGTTGCACGGCACGCCATGGGGCATTTGCAGGCCTATGTCGGCGCAGGACGCGCAGCCCTCTACACACTGGAATGTGAACTGCCTGCCCTGTCCCGCCCGCTGTATGAATGCATCCTGACCGGCGTTGCGCCGATCCTGAGCGGCATCGTCCACAACAGCGTCTCGCGCCTGTCCAACCAGCGCAGCATTTTTCATTACGCCCGCGATGCCGGCTTGACCACCGCAGCGGCGGCTTACCACTGGGTGAGCGAACTGTATAACCGCAGCCCCTTTCTCGCCGCCCGTGATCGTCATACCGACGATCAGGCGCTGGCGATCCAGCATGGGCATTTCTACTGGAATGACCACTACCCGGACTCCCACCTGCTGGCCGACGCCGAAAGCCTGCGCCTTGCGCACGCGCCGGACTTTCTGCTGGTGCACCCGATGAACATCGACGACGCCGGCCACAAGCACGGCCTCGACAGCGCGCAGTACCGCAACAGCGCACGCTCGGCCGACATCATTCTCGCCGACTACCTGCAGGGCTGGCTCGACGCCGGTTACCAAGTGCTGGTCACCGCCGACCACGGCATGAACAACGACCGCTCCCACAACGGCCTGCTGCCGGAAGAGCGCGAAGTGCCACTGTTTGTGCTGGGCGACGCCTTCAGCCTGGATGCCAACGCCGCGCCGAAACAGACCGAGCTGTGCGGTACCGTCTGCGAGTTGCTCGGCGTGCACCACGACAAGCCTGTCTGCCGGGAGTTGCTCAAGTGAATGCCATGAATCGCGGCAAATGGCTGGCCTTGCTGTGCCTGGTGCCCTTCGCGCTGTTCTTTATCGTGTTCGAAATCGCGCCGTTGGCCTGGGTGCTGATCAACAGCCTGCAAACCGAAGACAGCGGTTGGAGCCTGGAAAACTTCACGCGTATCTTCAGCTCGAAGTTCTACCTGCAGGCGATCCAGTTCAGCCTCGAGATCAGTTTCTACTCCAGCGTCTTCGGCATCATCATCGCCACCCTGGGCAGTTACTCCCTGCGCCGGGTCGATTCGCCGCTGCGCAACTTCGTCACCGCCTTCGCCAACATGACCAGCAACTTTGCCGGCGTGCCCCTAGCCTTCGCGTTCATCATCCTGCTGGGGTTCAACGGCAGCATCACCATCATGCTCAAGCAGGCGGGGATCATTGAGGACTTCAACCTGTACTCGAAAACCGGCTTGATCATCCTCTATACGTATTTCCAGATTCCCCTCGGCGTGCTGCTGCTGTACCCGGCCTTCGATGCATTGCGCGAAGACTGGCGTGAGTCGGCCGCCCTGCTCGGCGCTAATGGCTGGCACTTCTGGCGGCATATCGGCTTGCCGGTCCTGACGCCTGCGCTGCTCGGCACCTTCGTGATTCTGCTGGCCAACGCCCTGGGTGCCTACGCCACCGTGTACGCCCTCACCACCGGCAACTTCAACGTGCTGCCGATCCGCATCGCGGGGCTGGTTTCCGGCGACGTGTCGCTGGACCCGAACCTGGCCAGTGCCCTGGCCGTGGTGCTGGTGGCGCTGATGACCGTGGTCACGGTGGTCCATCAACTGCTGCTCAAGAGGAGCTACCATGTCTCGCGCTGAAGCCGGCCCGGCGTCGCTCTACCACCGGGTGGTGGTGTACATACTGTTCCTGATCCTGGTGCTGCCGCTGGTGGGCACCTTTGTCTATTCAATCTCCAGCAGCTGGTCGGCCACCATCCTGCCCGCCGGTTTCAGTTTGAAATGGTACACGCAGCTATGGAGCGACCCGCGCTTCCTGATGGCTTTCGCGCAATCGTTGCTGGTGTGCGTGGGCGCGCTGGTCCTCTCGGTGGTGCTGATCCTGCCGCTGCTGTTCGTGGTGCATTACCACTTCCCCAAGCTGGATGCGCTGATGAACATCCTGATCCTGCTGCCGTTCGCCGTGCCACCGGTGGTGTCGTCGGTGGGCCTGCTGCAGTTGTACGGTTCCGGCCCCTTGGCGATGGTGGGCACCCCGTGGATTTTGATCGGCTGCTATTTCACCGTGGCATTGCCTTTCATGTACCGCGCGATCACCAATAACCTGCAGGCGATCAACCTGCGCGACTTGATGGACGCGTCCCAACTGCTCGGCGCCAGCACCTGGCAAGCCGCGATCTTCGTGGTTCTGCCCAATCTGCGCAAAGGCCTGATGGTGGCACTGCTGCTGTCGTTCTCCTTCCTGTTCGGTGAGTTCGTGTTCGCCAACATCCTGGTCGGCACCCGCTATGAAACCCTGCAGGTGTACCTGAACAACATGCGCAACAGCAGCGGCCACTTCACCAGCGCCGTCGTGATCTCCTACTTCTTCTTTGTGCTGGTGCTGACCTGGGCCGCCAATATCTTGAACAAGGACAAAAGCCAATGAGCTTCGTCAGCGTCCAACACCTGCAAAAAGGCTATGCCGGCACGCCGGTATTCAGTGATATCAACTGCGAAATCGCCAAGGGCGAGTTCGTCACCCTGCTCGGCCCGTCCGGTTGCGGCAAGTCGACCCTGCTGCGCTGCATCGCCGGGCTGACCTCGGTGGACAGTGGGAAAATCCTGCTGGACGGCCAGGACATCGTCCCGCTGAGCCCGCAGAAACGCCACATCGGCATGGTGTTCCAGAGCTATGCGCTGTTTCCCAACATGACCGTGGAGCAGAACGTTGCCTTCGGCCTGCGCATGCAGAAGGTCAACGCCGACGAGAGTCACAAGCGGGTGCAGGATGTACTGCAATTGGTGGAGCTCAAGGACCTGGCCGGCCGTTACCCGCACCAGATGTCCGGCGGCCAATGCCAGCGCGTCGCCCTCGCCCGTTCCCTGGTGACCCGCCCGCGCCTGTTGCTGCTGGATGAACCGCTGTCGGCGCTGGATGCCCGGATTCGCAAACACCTGCGCGAGCAGATCCGCCAGATCCAGCGCGAATTGGGGCTGACCACCATCTTCGTCACCCACGACCAGGAAGAAGCCCTGACCATGTCGGACCGCATCTTCCTGATGAACCAGGGCAAGATCGTGCAGAGCGGCGATGCCGAGACCCTCTATACCGCGCCGGTGGATGTCTTCGCAGCCGGTTTTATCGGCAACTACAACCTATTGGATGCCGACAAGGCCAGCCAACTGCTGCAACGTCCAATCAGCGGGCGCATCGCGATCCGCCCCGAAGCCATCGAACTGAGCCGCAGCGGCGAACTCGATGCGCTGGTGCGCAGCCACAGCCTGTTGGGCAACGTGATTCGCTACCGTATCGAAGCGCGTGGCGTGGAGTTGGTGGTGGATGTGCTCAACCGCAGCGCCGACGATCTGCATCCGGACGGCCAGCGCCTGGCACTTTCCATCGACCCCAGCGCCCTGTGTGAAGTAGCCTGAAGGGCGACGATTGACTGAGAGAGCAGACGGATGGCATTGGTAATTTTTGATCTGGACGACACCCTGATCCACGGCGACTGCGCCACGTTATGGAGCGCACAGATGGGCCGCCTGGGCTGGGTCGACCCTGAATCCTTCATGCGCAGGAACGACGAACTGATGGCGGCCTACAGCCGGGGCGAGTTGCGCATGGAAGATTTCATGGATTTCAGCCTGGAGCCGATGATCGGCCGCACCCCGGAAGAAATCGAACACTTGGTGGAGCCCTGGGTCGAGGACGTGATCGAGCCGCTGATCTATAGCGACGCGACCAAGACCATCGCCCGGCACCGCGCCAATGGCGACCGGATCCTGGTGATTTCCGCCTCGGGTACGCACCTGGTCAAGCCGATTGCGGCGCGCATCGGTATCGACGAAGTGCTCGGCATCGAGCTGGATGTCAGCCATGGCGTGTACAGCGGTGGTACGGTAGGCGTACTGACTTACCGCGAAGGCAAGATCACACGGCTGCTGGCGTGGTTGGAGCAGGAAGGTGAAAACCTGGAGGGCGCGTATTTCTATTCGGATTCGCGCAATGACCTGCCGTTATTGCTCAAGGTGGACCATCCGCAGGTGGTCAACCCGGACCCGGTACTGCGCGAACACGCAGAAAACGCCGGCTGGCCGATCCACCATTGGGTCTGAACCCCCCGGGATCCCCCTGTGGGAGGGGGCTTGCCCCCGATCGCGGTCTATCAGATGAAACATTCTTCACTGATACACCGCCATCGGGAGCAAGCCCCGTCCCACTCTGGAATTCAGCGCGATGAGCGTTCGCTGTCACCTCAGGGATGCGAACTTGGCCTACATCCCATGTAGGAGTGAGCTATTCCACGACTCGACATGCCCCTCAACGCCTTGCAATGCTTTCACAGTGCCTCCATAGTGAGTCCGGACTGAGCCCGTAGCAGTAGCGCCGGGCTTTTTGCATTATGCGACCGGACCATATGGAACCGGCTCCCTCAAAGACGGCCTAATATGCGTTATCAATTGCCCCCGCGTCGAATCAGCATGAAGCATCTGTTCCCCAGCACCGCCCTCGCTCTTTTCATTGGTCTCGGCTTCGCGTCGATGTCGACCAATACGTTCGCAGCCAATAGCTGGGACAACCTTCAGCCTGATCGCGATGAGGTGATTGCCAGCCTTAACGTCGTCGAGTTGCTCAAGCGCCATCACTACAGCAAGCCGCCGCTGGACGACGCGCGCTCGGTGATCATCTACGACAGCTACCTCAAGCTGCTGGATCCGTCGCGCAGCTACTTCCTGGCCAGTGATATCACTGAGTTCGACAAATGGAAGACCCAGTTCGACGATTTGCTCAAGAGCGGCGACCTGCAGCCTGGTTTCACCATCTACAAGCGTTACCTGGACCGTGTCAAAGCGCGTCTGGACTTCGCTTTGGGTGAGCTGAACAAAGGCATCGACAAGCTCGACTTCACCGAGAAGGAAACCCTTCTGGTGGATCGCAAGGACGCCCCTTGGCTGACCAGCACCGCCGCACTCGACGACCTGTGGCGCAAGCGCGTCAAGGACGAGGTGCTGCGCCTGAAGATCGCTGGCAAAGAGCCTAAGGCCATCCAGGAACTGTTGACCAAGCGCTACAAGAATCAACTGGCGCGCCTGGACCAGACCCGTGCCGAAGACATCTTCCAGGCTTACATCAACACATTCGCGATGTCCTACGACCCGCACACCAATTATCTGTCGCCAGATAACGCGGAAAATTTTGATATCAACATGAGTCTGTCCCTGGAAGGCATCGGTGCCGTCCTGCAAAGCGACAATGACCAGGTCAAGATCGTGCGCCTGGTACCGGCAGGTCCGGCGGACAAGACCAAGCAGGTCGCCCCGGCCGACAAGATCATCGGTGTGGCCCAGGCCGACAAAGAGATGGTCGATGTGGTCGGCTGGCGCCTGGACGAAGTGGTCAAGCTGATCCGCGGACCCAAAGGCAGCGTGGTGCGTCTGGAAGTGATTCCGCACACCAATGCACCGAACGACCAGACCAGCAAAATCGTGTCGATCACCCGTGAAGCGGTGAAGCTCGAAGACCAGGCCGTGCAGAAGAAAGTCCTCAACCTCAAGCAGGATGGCAAGGACTACAAGCTGGGCGTGATTGAAATCCCGGCCTTCTACCTGGACTTCAAGGCCTTCCGCGCCGGTGACCCGGACTACAAGTCCACCACCCGCGACGTGAAGAAAATCCTCACGGAACTGCAGAAGGAAAAAGTCGACGGCGTGGTCATCGACCTGCGCAACAACGGCGGCGGTTCCCTGCAGGAAGCCACCGAGCTGACCAGCCTGTTCATCGACAAGGGCCCGACCGTGTTGGTGCGCAACGCTGACGGCCGTGTCGACGTGCTGGAAGACGAGAACCCGGGCGCCTTCTACAAAGGGCCGATGGCATTGCTGGTCAACCGTCTCTCGGCCTCGGCTTCGGAGATTTTCGCCGGCGCCATGCAGGACTACCACCGCGCGCTGATCATCGGTGGGCAGACCTTCGGCAAAGGCACCGTGCAGACCATCCAGCCGCTGAACCATGGCGAGCTCAAGCTGACGCTGGCCAAGTTCTACCGGGTTTCCGGGCAGAGCACCCAGCATCAGGGCGTACTGCCGGACATCGACTTCCCGTCGATCATCGACACCAAGGAAATCGGCGAGAGCGCCCTGCCCGAAGCCATGCCGTGGGACACCATCCGTCCTGCGATCAAGCCGGCGTCGGACCCGTTCAAACCGTTCCTGACCCAGCTCAAAGCTGACCACGACACGCGCTCCGCCAAGGACGCCGAGTTCGTCTTCATCCGCGACAAGCTGGCCCTGGCCAAGAAGTTGATGGAAGAGAAAACCGTCAGCCTCAACGAGGCGGATCGTCGCAAGCAGCACGCCGACATTGAAAATCAACAGCTTGTCCTGGAAAACGTGCGCCGCAAGGCCAAGGGCGAAGAGCCGCTCAAAGAGCTGAAGAAAGAAGATGAAGATGCACTGCCCACCGAGGCAGATAAAACCAAGCCGGAAGACGACGCCTATCTGGCCGAGACCGGTCGCATCCTGCTGGACTACCTGAAAATCACCAAGCAGGTGGCCAAGCAGTAAATGATGGCAATTTAATGTGATCGCTCCTCGGAGTGTCATCATATAGACATCATTCTGTCGTGAAATAAAGGACCGCAGGCTTCACGCATGCGGTCCTTTATTTTCGCTCGAGATTGCCATGACCATGACCGAACAGCTGGATGCACTGGGCTCTATCCTGGCTCAAGGCAGTTTGCACAGCCTGTTCCAACCCATCATCTGCTTGTCTGAACGGCGCGTTCTCGGCTACGAGGCCCTCAGTCGCGGCCCGTCCAACAGCCCGCTGCATTCCCCCGTCGCGCTGTTCTCCATCGCCAGCCATGCCGGGCGCCTGAGCGAACTGGAAATGGCCTGCCGTGCGAGCGCCTGCCGACGCTTCAGCGAACAAAAGCTGCCGGGCAAGCTGTTTCTCAATATCTCGCCGGAATCCCTGATGGAGACGGCGCACCAACCCGGACGCACGCTGCAGCTGCTGCGCGACTTCGGGATCGCCCCCAGCCAGGTGGTGATCGAACTCACCGAACAAACCCCCACTGATGATTTCCAGCTGTTGCAGACCGCGTTGCATCATTATCGCGACATGGGCTTTGCCATCGCTCTGGATGACCTGGGCGCCGGTTACTCCAGCCTGCGGTTGTGGTCGGAGCTGCGCCCGGATTATGTGAAGATTGATCGGCACTTTATCGACGGCATTCACCAGGACGCCCTCAAGCGCGAATTCGTCGGCTCGATCATGCAGATCGCCAAGGCATCCCGCGCCCAGGTGATCGCCGAAGGGATCGAACTGCCGGAAGAGTTGGCGGTGTTGACGGACATGGGCGTCGATCTGGTCCAGGGCTACCTGCTTTGCCGGCCCCAGGAACAGCCGCCGCAAGAAGCACGCTTGATGCTGCCCAAGCCGGATAACGCCAATATCGCGCTCAGTGAAGAAGGCAGTGACCTCAGCGCCCTGCTCAATGAACAGCCGGCGGTGGACCAAAACACCGCAACCGCCCAGGTGCTCGAATCCTTCCGCCGCCAGGCCAATCTCAACTCACTGGCGGTGCTCGATAGCCGTGGCCACCCGGTCGGCATTGTGCATAGACACTCGCTGTCGGACGCGCTGCTCAAACCCTTCGCTACCGACCTGTTCGCCCGCAAGCCGATCAGTCGCCTGATGAGCGACGACTTCCTGGCCGTGGAGTTGAGCCAGTCCCTGCAGCAGGTCAGCCGCTTGCTGACCAGCCGCGCGCGGCAACGCATTGAAGAAGATTTCATCATTACCTTGAACGGCGACTACCTGGGCCTGGGCCGGGTCATCGATGTGCTCAAGCTGATCACCGAGCTGAAAATCCAGCAGGCGCGTTACGCCAACCCGCTCACCCTGCTACCGGGCAACGTGCCGATCCAGCAGTGCCTGACGCGTCTGCTGCAGCAGCAGCGTGAATCGGTGATCTGCTACGTGGACATCGACAGCTTCAAGCCATTCAACGATATCTACGGTTATGGGCGCGGGGATGAGGTGCTGTTGTGCCTGGCGCAGTGCCTGAACGATCGGGTCGACCCCAGCCGCGACTTTGTCGGGCATATCGGTGGCGATGACTTTTTACTGGTGTTGGGCCCACAGGACTGGCGCAAACGCCTCAATCAACTGCTGGATGACTTTCACACCCAATGCCGGCGCTTCTACCGCGCCGAGCACCTCGATGCCGGCTGCTTCGTCGCACTAAACCGCCAGGGCGTACGCCAGGAGTTCGCATTGCTTTCACTGTCGATTGGGGTGGTGCATTTGTATCCACAGGCCTGTGCGCAACTCGATGCCAGCCAGTTGGCGGAACTGGCGTCGCAGGCCAAGCATCATGCCAAAGCAGTGGCCGGCTACAGCATCCATGTGATCGACAGCGTGGACCTGCTGCCCGCTTAGGCTTCGGCGGATTCCGGGTACTCGTACTCGAACACCCGCACCACCTCCGAAGCGTGCCAAGAGGCGGCGGCCACGCCGTCGGAAGGCCCGCTGAAACGCCCCAGGCGCTCCACACATTCAAAGAACCCCGTACGCGGCAGGCGGCTGGCGCCCTGGCTTATCACCAGCGAGCTGCGCAGCGGCTGCTCGGCCTTGGCGTCCAGCGCCGCCAGGTGCTCCAGGGCGGCGGCCAGGGTCTGCATCGCCGGCGTCGGGAACTGCAAGCGCTCGAGCAGCGCACGGTAGGTCAGCAGATGGCGCTGGCGGCGTGCCTGGTCCAGTTCGTTGAGTAACCCATCCCAATGTTGACGGCTGATACGTAGACTCACGATTCTTCCCTCCAACCTGCAACGCCCAATTCCCAGGCCAGGCTGCGGCGAATAGCGGCATCCGGCTGGCGTTCACCCGTTTCAATCAAACCCAGGTACGAGGGGCTGATACCCACCGTGCGCGCCAGGGTTTCGATGGCCAGGCCCTTGGCTTCACGCAGGCCGCGCAGGGCTGCGAGCGGGCGCAGGTCCTGGTCGGTGAGAGTGGGTGCGGCAGGGGAAGGAGCGAATGTGGGGGGTTGCTGACCGGCCGCTTTTAGCAGCGCCTGGTACTGGTCCCATGGCAACACCGCATATTCGGGTTCGCCATTGCGTGAAATGATCTGGATATCCATGACTGCCCCGTAGGATAAAAACACTTACTAAGTAAGTTCTTTCCTTAGAAGTGTAATCCTAACAGCCACAGAGGTCGCAGAGGATAGTCCATAGCATTAGTTTTTTTGCGGATTTTCCCGGGCGAGCAGCTCGGGCGTGGCGGGCAGGCGCTCGACCACGGCCAGCTTTTCCGGGCGCTGCGCGTCACGCCAGGCACGAAACGCGCTCAGCTCGCCGCTCAGGGTCTTCATGACCCATGCCAGCACGGCGATGTCGTCGAGCATGCCGAACATGGGGATAAAGTCCGGGATCGCGTCAATCGGACTGAGGAAGTACATCAGCCCCGCCACCACCGAGATCAACGCCTTGGGGCTGATCGCCCGATATTCGCCGCGCCAGTAGGCCAGGCACAGGGCCTGGAGCAACTTGAGATCATCCTTGAGCTGGCCCAGGCGATTGCCCTGGCTTGAGCCCTTGGCAGCGACCGCGAACAGCAGCGTTGGCAAACGGCCACGCCCGAGCAGACGTGCGGCCATGGGCAGGAAGCGGGTGAAATTGAAGGGTGGTTTCATGGGTCACTCCAGTTCCATACGACAGAAAGGTTATCCACACAAATTGTGGATAACCTTGTGAACAGAGCCTTTTTTCATGGCTGAAAGCCACGGACTACAAGGCTTGCAGTCAGATCGGGCGTTTTTTGCGCACATCAAAAAAACCCAAGATTTCATTGACTTGGCAGGCGTGTGCGGCTACCCGTGCTCGAGTTTTATATCAGACTGCTTCAGGTTGCGGACGTTCGTTTGGATTTGCCCGGGCGTTGTGCGGCGGCTCGCGAGCCTCACCGGGGGTTTGCAGCGCCTCAAACTCCATAAACGACAACGCCCCGTCGAAACGGGGCGTTGTCTGTTCAAGCGCCGATTACTTCTTGGCGGCAGGTGCAGCAGGTGCAGCGGGTGCGGCAGCGGCGTCAGCCTTGGCTGGGTCCTTGATGGCCAGCAGCTCCAGGTCGAATACCAGCACAGAGTTGGCTGGAATCGTCGGGCTCGGGCTCTGGGCGCCGTAAGCCAGGTCGGACGGGATGTACAGCTCGACCTTCTCGCCTACGTGCATCAGTTGCAGGCCTTCGACCCAACCTGGGATCACGCCGCTGACCGGCAGGTCAATCGGGCTGCCACGGTCTACGGAGCTGTCAAAGGTGGTGCCGTTGGTGAGCTTGCCGGTGTAGTGAACAGTCACCACGTCGGTCGGCTTAGGCTGGGCGCCGTCGGCTTTCTTGACGATCTTGTACTGCAGACCGGAAGCGGTGGTGACGACGCCGTCTTTCTTGGCGTTGTCTTCGAGGAATTTCTTGCCGGCTGCGGCCGACTCTTCGCTCATTTTGGTCATGCGCTCTTCAGCGCGCTTTTGCAGCGCGGCAAAGGCTTCAACCAGTTCGTCGTCCTTGAGCTTCTGCTCTTTCTTGCCGACCGCATCTTCAATGCCTTGGGCTACCGCTTTGGAGTCCAGGTCATCCATGCCTTCCTGGGCAAGGCTTTTGCCCATGTTCAGGCCGATGCCGTAGGAAGCTTTTTGCGCCGGGGTTTTCAGCTCTACGCTGGTCTGCGAATCACAACCCGCAAGTACCAGGCTAACCAGGGCCACCGCCGCCGCCAACCGATGCTGTTTCATGCTATTTCCTTGTTCATGCGCCAAAAGGGCATTCGAATAAAGTCGCGAGCTTATCAGGCGGCCACGACCAATGGCTACCGGCATGTGAGCAGGAAACGTCTGATAAGTTCACGTGTTTAAAAGCATTTCATCCATGATGAAGGCCCGCGACGGATCGTGGGACGGCCACTACCAGGCTCATGGCCACTTGCCGCACCCTTGGCGTAGTGGCATAACAACGTGATAACTCGACAAGGATAGTTAACTTGCGCATTTTTTCCCGTGTATTGCTCGTGATCCTCACAGCCCTGGGCCTGATTCTGGCCGTGGTGCTCTACTACATCGTCAACCCCAAGCTGCCGGATTACGTGCCCGTGGAGCAGGTGCACTACCAGGATCAATGGAGCGCCGCCGACCGCCAGACCTATTACTTCACACCCCAGGGCACCCAGGTCAAAGGCCTGCACTACGACTGGTTCAGCGCCCTGGAGCTGCCGTTTTCCGAGCGCCGTTTTGCCACGCCTGAGTACCTGGCCCGTTTCGGTTTCCTGGTCGACCCCAAGCAAGTGCCCACCACGCAAAACCCCGGCAACCTGCCTGTAGGTTTCGCCCGGCATAAAAATGCCGGCAGCGACGTTGAATACCTGGATATCACCTGCGCCGCCTGCCACACCGGCGAGTTGCACTTCAAGGGCCAGGCTCTGCGAATCGACGGTGGCTCAGCCCAGCATGTACTGCCGTCGAGCGTGCCGACCTTGCGCGGCGGCAGTTTCGGCCAAGCCCTGGTCGCCAGCCTTGCGGCGACTTATTACAACCCATGGAAGTTCGAGCGCTTCGCCCGCCAGGTCCTGGGCGACCGCTACGAAGCCGAGCACAGCCAACTGCGCCGGGACTTCAAACAATCGCTGAACAGGTTCCTCAAGGTCGCCTGGAACGATACCCACCGTGGCCTCTACCCCACCGAAGAAGGGCCGGGGCGCACCGACGCCTTCGGCCGCATCGCCAATGCCAGCTTCGGCGATGCCATTTCGCCGCAGAACTACCGCATCGCCAACGCCCCGGTGGACTACCCGCAGCTGTGGGATATCTGGACCTTCGACTGGGTGCAATGGAACGGTTCGGCCCAGCAACCCATGGCACGCAATATCGGTGAAGCCCTCGGCGTGGGCGCGACCCTGGACTTCTTCGACGCTGCCGGCCAGCCTTTGCAGGGCGACGCGCGCTACCCGTCCAGCGTACGCGTGCGTGATCTGAACCTGATCGAAGAAACCTTGCAGCGCCTCAAGGCGCCCACCTGGCCCGAAGACCTGTTCGGCGCCATCGACAAACCGCTCGCCGCTCAAGGCCGCGCACTGTTCGCGGAAAACTGCGCCGGTTGCCACGTGCCCAGCGTCACCCAGGACAAGGGTCGCCCGGTGCAACAATTGAAGATGCTGGCGGTGGACTACATCGGCACCGACCCCAACACCGCCAACAACATTGCCGACCAGCGCTACGACCTCAGCGCCCTGCAATGGGATCCAGCGGAACTGGCCACGCTCAATGTGCAGCTGCACCCCACACCAACCAAGCCACTGGACCCCAAACACCTGTCCGTGGCCCAGGGCCTGGCATATGTCACCGCGCTCGTTGAAGAACACGCCTACCGCGCCGCAGGCGTGACTCCTGCCGAACGCCCCGGCCTGGATGGGTTTGGCCTGCCCATCGGGGTCAGGGAATTACGTGCTTACAAAGCCCGGCCGTTGGCGGGCGTGTGGGCCACCCCGCCGTTCCTGCACAACGGTTCCGTGCCGACGATTTACCAGTTGCTTTCACCCCAGGATGAACGCAGCAGCACCTTCTATAAAGGCACGTTCAACTATGATCCGCGCCATCTCGGCTTTGAGACCGACGCGTTCAAGAATGCCTTTGTGTTCGATACCAAAATTACCGGCAACCACAACAGCGGCCACGAATTCCGTGCCGGCCAGCGTGGCAACGGCGTGATCGGCCGGGGCTTGCTCCCCGAAGAACGCTGGGCGCTGCTGGAATACCTCAAAGTGCTGGGCGGCCCCTTGGAGCAACAGTTGCCATGATGATCCGATCACCCCACAAGGAACCCTCCATGCTCGCGCGTATCTGGCTGCGTCTCGGCGCCTTCGTTGGCAAAACATTGCTGTGGCTGGTGGGCCTGGGCTTGCTGGTATGGCTGGCCGCGAGCCTGTGGTTCGCCTGGCAGCACAGCGGCCCGGTGTCGCCGGACGAACAGATCCCTCCAGGTGAAGCCGCCATGACCCAGGGCATCATTCAGACGGCGGTACGCATCGTCGACCAGCACCGCGAAGGCACGCGCTACCTGCGCGATGCCCACGCCAAGGCGCATGGCTGTGTGAAAGCCGAAGTCAGCGTGCTGGCCGACCTCGACCCGGCCTTGCGCCAGGGTGTGTTCGCCGAGCCGGGCAAAACCTGGCAGGCGACGATGCGCTTGTCCAACGGCAATGCCTACCCGCAATTCGACAGCATCCGCGATGCCCGCGGCATGGCCATCAAACTGCTGGATGTACCGGGCAAACAGCTGATGGCCGATCAGCAAGCGCGCACGGAACAGGACTTCGTGATGTTCAGCCACCCGAACTTCTTTGTCAGCGATGTGGCCGAATATGCTCAGAACATCGGGGCCCAGGCGGATGGCAAGAAAGTGCTGGCGTTCTTCCCCAAGGCCGACCCACGCACCTGGCAGATACGCCACCTGTTCATCGCCCTGGCAACCCTCGCCCCCGCCCCGGCCAGCCCGACGCAGACCACCTACTTTTCGGTTTCGCCTTACAAGTTCGGTGCGGCCAACGCCAAGTTCCGCGTCGCCCCCGACCCGCAAAGCTGCCCGGAATATACGTTGCCCAAACAGAACCTGGACCTGCCGAACTTCCTGCGCAGCGCCCTGAACCAGCAGCTCTCCACCGACCGCGTACCGGCGTGCTTCGTGTTGCAGATCCAGCGACAGAACCCGCAGACATTCATGCCCATCGAAGACACCAGCATCGAATGGAAGGAAAGCGACGCCCCTTTTGAAACCGTGGCCAAGGTGCGGGTTCCGGCGCAGGACTTCGACACGCCCGCGCTGAATCTCGCCTGTGACAACCAGTCATTCAACCCCTGGTTCGGCGTGGAAGAACACCGCCCCATCGGCGGCATCAACCGCCTGCGCAAGGCGGTGTACGAGGCCGTCAGCGATTATCGCCACAGCCGCAACGCACCGTAGGCTCGGAGCCTGCATGCCAGCAGAGGAAACCGATGTGAGTTGCGCTTACCTGTATCGCCCGGCAACCGCCGCCGACATGCCCGCCGCCCATGCACTGTCCGTGCACCTCAAATGGCCGCACCGCGAGGAAGACTGGGCGATGGTGCAGCGCACATCCGAAGGCTTCGTCGCCGAACAGGACGGTGTCTTGGCGGGCGTTGCATTCGCCTGCCATCAGGGGGCCTATTCGTCCATCGGCCTGGTGATCGTCAGTCATCAGCACCAGCGCAAAGGCATCGGGCGTCGCTTGATGAATCTGTGCCTGGACAGCGTGGGCCCGCGCACGCCGATCCTCAATGCCACTGAGTCAGGCGCGCCGCTGTACGCCAGCATGGGGTTCGTTGAATTTGCACGGATTCAGCAACATCAGGGCGTGCCGCAGACGCCGGAGCCCCTACCCGAGACCCGCCACGCGCAATGTCGCGTACTGAACCGGGCCGACTACCCCAAGGTAATCGAACTGGCCAATGCCGCCAGTGGCCTGGACCGCACTGGTGTACTCAACGACCTGCTGCCGACGGCCGAGCACGTGGTGGGTATCGAGGTAGAGGGGCACCTGCAAGGGTGCGCCCTGCTGCGCCAATTTGGTCGCGGCCACCTCATTGGCCCCGTCGTCGCGCAACACCCGGAGCAGGCCCGACACTTGATCACTTACCTTCTTCGGTTGATCCCGGGTGCGTTCGTGCGTTTCGATATTCCCACCGCATGCGGGTTGGCCGACTGGCTGGAAAACCTGGGGCTGCCCTGCGTGGATAACGCGCCACGGATGGTGCGCGGTGTGCCGCCCCGATCAAGCGCCGGGGTCACCGAGTTTGCGCTGGTGACCCAGGCGATCGGCTGAAGCACAAAGCCTGCCGGGCGGATTCAGCAGATTAGCCCTTGCCGGGTTGAATAACGGGGTCAGGCCCCGGGATTCTTGACGTAACGCATGACCACGAAACCAGCGACCAGAATCAGCGGTGCGATGGAGAGCATGCCCATGTAGGTAGAGCCGGTCAGATCATTGATTTTCCCCACCATCACCGGGGCAACCATACCGCTCAGTTGACCGATGGAGTTGATCGCCGCAGTCCCCGTGGCGATCGCCAGTCCCGAAAAGGTCGATTGCGGGATGGTCCAGAAAATCGGGATCGCAATAAAGGTACCCGCAGTAGCGAGTACGAGCGCTGCCATCATGGCCCAGGATGAATCCGAGAACAGGCAAGCCAACAGATAGCCGACGGCTGCCGCCGCCAGGCACAGAACAAGGTAAGTCTTGCGCTCACCCGTACGATCGGAACGCCGGGTCAGCCATATCATGCCGATACAGGCCACGATGTAAGGCAGCGCCGAAAGCATCCCTATCCAGAATAGACTCTGTACACCGGACGATTTGATCAGGTGTGGCATCCAGAAATTGAGGCCATAAGACGCTGTCTTGATCACAAAGTAGATGAACGCCATGATCGCGACTTCCCGGGTCAGCAACACGCGCCACAAGGACCCCAATACCGGCTTATCGTTGACTTTGTCATGCGCCAGGTTCGCCGCCAGCAGATCCTTCTCGCTACGGCTTAACCATTTGGCCGATTCGATGTCTCGGTCCAGCTTCCACAGCACTAGCAGGCCGAGCACCACACAGGGCAGTCCGGACATCAGGAACAGCCAGTGCCAGCCAGCCAGACCGAACACGCCATCCATCGTGCCCAACAGAATTCCCGCCGCTGGCCCCCCGACGGCGCCTGCCAGAGGGACAGCGAGGAACCAGAGACCATTCATCTTCGCCAGGTGCTTCTTGGGAAACCAGCACGCCAGGTAAAACAGGATCGCCGGGCCAAAACCGGCTTCCATGACGCCGATCAGAAAACGCAGGAAGTACAGGGTGTATTGCGTGTAGGCGAACATTAACGCCGCCGTTGCCAGCCCCCAGGAGATCATGATCCGGCAGATCCAGGCAGGTGCGCCATAGCGCTTGAGCCCCAGGCTGCTGGGGACTTCAAATAGTACGTAGCCGAAAAAGAACATGCTTGCGGCCAGGCCGTACGCCGCGTCGGACAAACCCAATTCTTGCTGCATCTGGGTCTTGGCGAAGCTGATGTTGATCCGGTCAAAATAGGAAAAGAGAAAGCAGATAATGGCCAGCGGCATGATGCGCCAGGCCACACGCCGGTAGAGCAGCAGCTCATTGATTGTTTCTGCGTTGCGCGCAAGCGCGATCTCGCCAGTCATGGCAACCATGATGTTTCTCCATTGTTGTAATTATTGGAGAGAGGCAAGGCTCTTGAGGAACCCTGCTCAATGGGTTCAGCCGATCAGAATAAGTTTGGCCTTGTAAGCCTGACCTTTGACGACATAGTCAGCGGCGTTTCGATGCATGCCGGCAATTGCTTCAGGTGTCAGTTCGCGCACGACTTTGGCAGGTGCGCCGAGAATAAGTGAGTTGTCCGGGAACACCTTGCCTTCGGTGACAACCGCCCCGGCACCGACCAGGCAATTGCTGCCGATGACCGCGCCATTGAGCACAACAGCCTGAATCCCGATCAGCGCTCCGTCGCCGACGGTGCAACCGTGCAACATGGCCTGGTGGCCGATAGTGACGCCCTCGCCCACCGTCAGCGCAAATCCCGGATCGGCATGCAGCACCGCCCCCTCCTGCACATTGCTGTGCTGACCGATGTGAATCGGCTCGTTGTCACCCCGCAGAACAGCCTGCGGCCAGACACTGACGCCCTGCGCCAGCGTGACATTGCCGATGACGGTAGCGTCTTGCGCGATGAAAGTTTCGGCGTGAATGACAGGAATAAGGGTGTCGTATTGATAAATAGCCATGGCAGTTCTTCCTCAAGGCTGAGCGTCGGTTTTCAGGACACCGGCGGCACACAGCTCGGCAATGTGTTCGTCGCTGTAGCCCAGTTCACGCATGACGTTGTGGGTGTGCTCGCCGATGCGTGGGATAGATCGACGGGGTTGCAGCCGCTCGCCATCCAGGGACAACGGCAGCAATGGCATGGCGGTGAACGATCCGTCTTCAAGTTCAAGATTTGCCAGGCCACCGCTGTGCAGCAGATGAGGATCCTCGAACAATTCCTCGGGCCGTCGAATCGGAGCAAACGGAATACTGTTGGCCTCAAGCTCCAGGGCCAGCGCTTGAGCGTCCATGCCGGCAAAGACTTCAGCCAAGTGAGCCAGCAGACGTGGCCGCTGCAGCACGCGATCATTGTTGGTAGCAAGGGTCTGGTCGTCCAGCAACGCGGTCTGGCCGAGCAATTGACACAGGGCGGTCCACTGACCTTCACCCGTGGCGGCGACGAACATCTGCTCCCCATTGGCAAACTCGAATACATCGTAAATGGCCCATGCACTGATACGGTTTGGCATCGGTGCAGCCGCTTGGCCGGTCACGGCGTATTGCTGCATATGCTGAGCAGCGAGCAATACGCAGTTTTCGTAAAGCGCGCTTTGCACCTCACGACCGACGCCGGTGACATGACGATCGTTGAGTGCAGCAAGCACACCGATAGCACCGAACATGCCGCCCATGATGTCGTTCACCGAACTGCCGGCACGTAGAGGCCTGCCTACCGGGCCGGTCATATAGGCCAGGCCTGCCATCATTTGCACAACTTCATCCAGGGCCAGGCGATTGTCGTAGGGGCCGTTGAGAAAGCCTTTGTGCGAGGCGTAGATAATGCGCGGGTTACGCGCTCGAATCGCCGCGTAACCGAAGCCGAGCTCGCTCATGCGGCCGGGCTTGAAATTCTCGATGAATACGTCAGCGGTATCGATCAGCTCCAGTACCGCATCTCGTCCTTGTTGAGTATTGACGTCGATGGCGATGCACTGTTTGTTGCGGTTGAACGTGCGAAAAAAACCGGCACCGGCGCCCAGCAGACGGCGTGTACCGTCGCCACGGATCGGTTCAATCTTGATCACCTCGGCACCGAGGTCACCCAGGATCATTCCGCAGGTCGGGCCCATCACCATGTGAGAAATTTCAACGACACGAATGCCGTCCAATGGAAGCCTGGACATTAGGGTTCTCCTTGATCGGGCAGGTTCAGACGCGACCGGCGACTGATGCGTAATTGAGTGGCAGGCCAGCTCGTGCAATGCAGCCGTAGAGCGTCTCGTGCGGCAGTGCTTCGCTGAGCACGTGTCGGGAAGCGATCAGGGCTGCCAAGTCGATGCCCGTCTCGTAGCCCATGCTTTGCAGCATGAACACCAAGTCTTCTGTAACCGTATTGCCGGATGCACCCGGTGCGAACGGACAACCGCCCAACCCGGCCAGTGACGAGTCGAGCTCGGTGATACCTTGCTGAACGGCAACCAGGCTATTGGCAAGCGCCAGGCCTCGAGTGTCGTGGAAGTGCGCGGCCCTGAGCTTGTCACCTGCGATGGCGCGAACCGCCTGCAAGGTGGTCGCCACCTGGCCGGGATTGGCGTAGCCCGTGGTGTCTCCCAGGGACACAAGATCGCAGCCGGCTTGCAGCACATGCCCGGTCAACGCGCAGAGATCGCTCAATGGCACATCACCTTGGCGGGTACAGCCGAAGGCCACGGACATTCCGGCGATCACTTGAACGTTGGGCAAGCCGGATTCAGTCCGCAGCTGGCACATTCGCGCCAGCTCTTCGACCATTTCCAACGGAGTACGGCGCACATTGGCCAGGCTATGGGCTGCGCTGACGGACACGGGCGCAATGATACGGTGCGCGCCGGATTCCAGCGCATCGCGACAGCCGCGCAGGTTAGGCGCCAGGACCGTGACAACCAGATCCGGAAAACTCAAGGCATGGGCGACGACTTCTTTGGCATCGGCCATCTGCGGCAACAGTTTGGCGGGAACAAAGGACGCGACCTCCATGTACCGCACACCTGCGGCATAGGCGGCATCAATCCATTGTCGTTTGGCGGATGTCGGCATAGTGGCTTGAAGGCTTTGCAAACCATCACGCATGCCGACTTCGTTGATTGTTATTTTTGTCATGAAAAAAGCTCTCACAGGCTGAAGCGCACCTTCAGATTAGAGAGCCAGGGAGTCAGCAAAAAGACGTCATTTACGCGGTGATCCATCGCCAACGGCGACGGATACAGTCAGGTGCGGGGCGCAAGCGGTGTCGCGCGCAAAAGCAGATGATCCAGCAATCGCCGGGCCGACAGCGAAAGTGCATCCCGGTCACGGACACAGATAACAAACTCACCCAATGCCCAATCGTCGGTCAGAGGGATAATCCGCAAGTCAAACAACCGCGCATACCGCTCCACTGCTTCCAGGGGGAATACGGCAAGTCCCAAGCCGAATTGCACCAGCCGAAAAGCTGCGTCAAATGACGACACATAGGAGCGAAACCGCAGCTCATGGCCCTCCTTCGTCGCCTCACTGCGCATGAAGTTATTCAACGTGGCGAAAGCCGACAGCCCCAAGTGATCAAAGGCCAGGGTCTCTGCGAACGCAATATGGGTACGACCGGCCAGGGCATGGTTTGCCCCTACCACGACCGCCAGGTGATCCCGGCGATAGGGCAGAAATTCCAGATCGCCCACGGCCATTGATCGTCGACAAATACCTAAATCGGCATTGCCTTCGGCTACCCCGCGCACCACGTCGGGACTGAAACGCTCTTCGATGTCTGCCTGGATTCTTGGATGCTCGATCATGAAGTCCGACAGTTCTTCGGGCAGGAACTCCATGATTGATGAGATGTTTGCCAATACCCGCACATGTCCTCGGGCGCCTTCAGCGTATTCGCTAAGCTCGCTATCGAGCCGCTCCATGGCCCGCGTCAGGGACCGAGCGTGCCGAAGTAGCGCCAACCCCGCCGGCGTCGGTTCGACCCCGCGCTTGCTGCGGTTCAGCAGCGGCGTACCAAACCGCGCCTCAATATCGGAAATACGTTTACTGACCGCCGACGGCGCAATGAATGCCCGCTCGCTGGCGCGCGCAATCGTGCCCTCTTCACAGACCAGAATGAACAAGTGCAAAGATAAGTGATCCAGGTGCTGCATGACGCCCCTCCCGTTGTTCTAACGACGCAGCTTAACCGTCTTATTAAAAATCGTGGTTGGCGATGCAATTGCAGCGAAATTGTGCAGACGAAAAAAAGCCCGCTCAATGAGCGGGCTTCTTGTGGCGACCTGGCGTTCAGTGTTCCAGGTTACCGAATATGGCGCAGCGGACGGGACTCGAACCCGCGACCCCCGGCGTGACAGGCCGGTATTCTAACCGACTGAACTACCGCTGCGCGTAACACTTGAAGCGAATGGTGGGTGATGACGGGATCGAACCGCCGACCCTCTGCTTGTAAGGCAGATGCTCTCCCAGCTGAGCTAATCACCCTTCGTTTCGGTGTGGGCGCATCATACATCAAAAAATCGTAATGTCTTGATTTAAATGCAGTTTATTTAAAAAAAGTTTACCGCACGACTTTTTGCCATATTTCGCACAATAAAAAGCCCGCTCAATGAGCGGGCTTCTTGTGGTGACCTGGCGTTCAGCGTTCCAGGTTACCGAATATGGCGCAGCGGACGGGACTCGAACCCGCGACCCCCGGCGTGACAGGCCGGTATTCTAACCGACTGAACTACCGCTGCGCGTAACACATGAAGCGAATGGTGGGTGATGACGGGATCGAACCGCCGACCCTCTGCTTGTAAGGCAGATGCTCTCCCAGCTGAGCTAATCACCCTTCGTTTCGGTGTGGCGCGCATTCTACGGAGCGCCCCCAGGTCTGGCAAGCACTTTCTTAAATCTTTTTTTTCAGCCCTTCCAATGGCTTACGCAGGGTTGGCCTGGGGCGTGATCAAGAGAATAATGCCCCCCTTTGTATAGAGGAGAGACTCACCCCATGTGGTTCAAGAACCTGCTTATCTATCGCCTGACCCAAGATCTGCCCGTTGATGCCGAGGCGTTGGAAGCGGCCATGGCCACCAAACTGGCGCGCCCGTGCGCAAGCCAGGAGTTGACGACTTACGGTTTTGTCGCGCCTTTCGGTAAAGGTGAAGACGCGCCCCTGGTGCACGTCAGCGGCGACTTCCTGCTGATCGCCGCACGCAAGGAAGAACGCATCCTGCCGGGCAGCGTGGTGCGCGATGCGGTTAAAGAGAAGGTCGAGGAGATCGAGGCCGAGCAAATGCGCAAGGTCTATAAAAAGGAACGCGACCAGATCAAGGATGAAATCATCCAGGCGTTCCTGCCGCGCGCCTTTATTCGTCGCTCGTCGACCTTCGCCGCCATCGCGCCGAAACAGGGCCTGATCCTGGTGAACTCGGCCAGCCCGAAACGCGCCGAAGACTTGCTTTCTACCTTGCGCGAAGTGATCGGCACCCTGCCCGTTCGCCCACTGACCGTGAAAACCGCACCGACGGCGATCATGACCGACTGGGTCACCACCCAGAAACCCGCCGACGACTTCTTCGTGCTCGACGAATGCGAACTGCGCGACACCCACGAAGACGGCGGCATCGTGCGCTGCAAGCGCCAGGACCTGACCGGCGAAGAAATCCAGTTGCACCTGACCACCGGCAAAGTCGTGACCCAATTGTCCCTGGCCTGGCAGGACAAGCTGTCCTTCATGCTCGACGACAAAATGACCGTCAAGCGCCTGAAGTTCGAAGACCTGCTGCAGGACCAGGCCGAACAGGACGGCGGCGACGAAGCCCTGGGCCAGCTGGATGCCAGCTTTACCCTGATGATGCTGACCTTCGGCGAGTTCCTGCCAGCGCTGATCGAAGCACTCGGCGGTGAAGAGACGCCACAAGGCATCTAAGCCATGTGAAGCAAAATGTGGGAGGGGGCTTGCTCCCGATGGCAGAGTGTCAGCCAAAGTATCTTTGACTGAACCACCGCCATCGGGAGCAAGCCCCCTCCCACATTCGACCGCATTTACAAATCTCTATAACAAGGACTACCCCATGCGCGCACTCGCCGCCCTGAGCCGATTCGTCGGCAATACCTTCGCCTACTGGGTGCTGATGTTCGCGGTGCTCGCCTTCCTGGAACCCGCGTGGTTCATCGGCCTGAAAAGCGCCATCGTGCCGTTGCTGGGCCTGGTGATGTTCGGCATGGGCCTGACCTTGAAACTTGAAGACTTCGCTGAGGTGGCCCGCCATCCCTGGCGCGTCGCCCTCGGCGTGGTCGCGCACTTTGTGATCATGCCAGGCGTGGCGTGGCTGTTGTGCCAGGTCTTTCACCTGCCGCCGGAAATTGCCGTCGGGGTGATTCTGGTCGGCTGCTGCCCGAGCGGCACTTCATCCAACGTGATGACATGGCTGGCCCGTGGCGATCTGGCGCTGTCGGTGGCCATCGCCGCCGTCACCACCCTCCTCGCCCCGCTGCTCACGCCGGCGTTGATCTGGTTGCTGGCCTCGGCCTGGCTGCCGGTGTCGTTCATGGAGTTGTTCTGGTCGATCCTGCAAGTGGTGCTGCTGCCTATCGTGCTCGGGGTGGTCGCGCAGCGGCTGCTGGGGAGTCGGGTACGGCATGCGGTCGAGGTGTTGCCGCTGGTCTCGGTGGTCAGCATCGTGATCATCGTCGCCGCGGTGGTTGCCGCCAGCCAGGCGAAGATTGCCGAGTCGGGCCTGTTGATCATGGCGGTGGTGATGCTGCACAACAGCTTCGGCTACCTGCTCGGTTACTTCACCGGACGGCTGTTCAAATTGCCCCTGGCCCAACGCAAGTCACTGGCGCTGGAAGTGGGTATGCAGAACTCCGGGCTCGGCGCCGCGCTGGCCAGCGCGCACTTCTCGCCGCTGGCGGCGGTGCCCAGTGCGCTGTTCAGCGTCTGGCACAATATTTCCGGGGCGTTGCTCTCGACCTATTTTCGCCGCATGAGCGAGAAGGAAGACCGCCGCGCGCTGGAGAACACCCCGCAAACTTGATCGTGGGGTGCATGTTCGGCACTCTAAGCGCTTCGCGGGGACGACCCCGCGACGCCAACGAGCGTGAATCCGGGGACGACCCCGCCTGAAGAAGCGAGGTCATCATGTCCTGGATCATCCTGTTTTTTGCCGGGTTGTTCGAAGTCGGCTGGGCTGTCGGCCTGAAATACACCGACGGTTTCAGCAAGCCCCTGCCCACCGCACTGACCATTGCCGCCATGGCCATCAGCCTTGGCCTGCTGGGGATGGCGGTAAAGGAGCTGCCGCTGGGCACCGCCTACGCCGTATGGACCGGGGTGGGTGCCGTGGGCACGGTGATCGCCGGGATTATCCTGTTTGGGGAATCCATGGCGCTGTTTCGGTTGGCCAGCGTGGCGTTGATCATCTGCGGGCTTATTGGCCTCAAAATCTCCACCTAGGCCACTACCGCCATCGGGGGCAAGCCCCCTCCCACTTTTGATTTGTGAACGCATTCAAATGTGGGAGGGGGCTTGCCCCCGATGAGGCCAGTACATCCAGCACAGAACTACCTGACACTCCCACGCAGAACACCGACCACAGCCTGCAACTGCGCAGGTGTCGCCTCCTCTACAGGAACA
This sequence comes from Pseudomonas sp. R11-23-07, assembly GCF_003852295.1. NCBI lineage: Bacteria > Pseudomonadati > Pseudomonadota > Gammaproteobacteria > Pseudomonadales > Pseudomonadaceae > Pseudomonas > Pseudomonas sp. R11-23-07. The sequence continues at coordinate 1,990,688 of NZ_CP027761.1, read as the reverse complement.
GGCGCCCCCGCCACCAACACCACCCGCGACCAGATCCGATGGAACAACCCCTTATCCAGATCGCGGCTGAAAAAACTCCCCCACAACCCCTGCAATGCCATCGGAATCACCGGCACCGGCGTCTCTTCCAGAATCCGCGTCACGCCACCGCGAAACTCATTCATCTCGCCATCGCCGGTCAACTTGCCTTCCGGGAAGATGCACACCAGCTCACCGTCCTTCAAGTATTCGGCGATCCGAGTAAAAGCCTTTTCGTAGATCTGGATGTCTTCGTGACGCCCGGCAATCGGAATCGCCCCGGCGGTGCGGAAGATGAAGTTGAGCACCGGCAAGCGGTAGATCTTGTAGTACATGACAAACCGAATCGGCCGACGCACTGCGCCGCCAATCAGCAGCGCATCGACAAACGACACATGGTTGCAAACGAGCAAGGCCGCGCCTTCATCCGGAATCTGCTCCAGGTTGCGGTGCTCGACGCGGTACATGGAATGGCTGAGCAGCCAGATCATGAAGCGCATGGTGAACTCGGGCACGATCCTGAAGATGTAGGTATTGACCGCAATGTTGAGCAGCGACACCACCAGGAACAACTCGGGGATCGACAGCTTGGCCACGCTCAGCAGCAGGATCGACACAATCGCCGAGACCACCATGAACAGCGCATTGAGGATGTTGTTGGCGGCGATCACGCGCGCACGCTGATTCTCGGCGGTGCGCGACTGGATCAGCGCGTACAGCGGCACGATGTAAAAGCCACCAAACACGCCCAGGCCGAGGATATCGAACAACACCCACCAGGCTTGGCCGTAGCCGAGCACCGCAAGCCAGTCGTTGGGCTGGACATTCTGCGCGAAGCCGCCGGAATGCCACCACAGCAGCAGGCCGAACACCGTCAGGCCGAACGAGCCGAACGGTACCAGGCCGATTTCCACCTTACGCCCGGACAGCTTTTCACAGAGCATCGAACCAAGGGCGATCCCCACCGAGAACACGGTGAGGATCAGGGTGACCACGGTTTCGTCGCCATACAGCCATTCCTTTGCGTAGGCCGGAATCTGCGTCAGGTAGATCGCGCCGACGAACCAGAACCATGAATTGCCGACGATCGAGCGCGACACCGCCGGGGTCTGGCCCAGGCCCATGCGCAGCGTGGCCCAGGACTGGGTGAAGATGTTCCAGTCCAGGCGCAATTGCGGCGTAGAAGCCGCCGCCCGTGGAATGCTGCGGCTGGCGAGGTAACCCAGCAGCGCCACGCCGACAATCGCCACGGCCACCACCGGCGCGTAATGGGCGGACGACATCATGATGCCCGCGCCGATGGTGCCAGCGAGGATCGCCAGGAACGTGCCCATTTCCACCAGGCCGTTGCCGCCGACCAACTCATCGTCGTGCAGCGCCTGGGGCATGATCGAGTACTTCACCGGGCCGAACAGCGCCGAGTGGGTGCCCATGGCGAACAGCGCCAGCAGCATCAATTCCAGGTGATCGAACAGAAAGCCGGTGGCCCCCACCGCCATGATCACGATCTCACCAAGCTTGATCGCGCGGATCAACGCGTCCTTGTTGAATTTCTCGCCAAATTGCCCGGCCAGCGCCGAGAACAGAAAGAACGGCAGGATGAACAGCAAGGCGCACAGGTTGACCCAGATGGAACGGTCACCGTCGAGGGTGAGCTTGTAGAGAATCGCCAGGATCAGCGATTGCTTGAAGATGTTGTCGTTGAACGCGCCCAGGAGCTGGGTGATGAAAAACGGCAGGAAACGCCGCGTGCGCAGCAAGGTGAATTGTGAGGGGTGGCTCATCGTCCGTGTTCCTGCGTGGCCTGTTATTGATCAGGCCACGACTTTACCTAATCCGGCTTACTTATTCGCTAGCCCTGCAATGCAAGGTGAAACAAAAAGCTCGCCTTTATAGGCACCCTGCACCGTGCGCGTGGCCACGATCAGCCACATCAGCGCCAGGGCCACCACCAGCCCACTGCCCAATACGCTGAAGAACCCCAGGTGCAGCAGGCTTGCAAGCTTGAGCGTGGCCAGCGCGTACACCCCCAGCGGAAAGGTAAAGCCCCACCAGCCGAGGTTGAACGGGATACCGGCGCGCAGGTAACGCAGGGTGATCAACACCGCCAGCAACATCCACCACAAGCCGAAACCCCACAGGGTGATGCCTGCCACCAGGCCGAGCCCGTTGGCTATCTCGCCGACACCCGGCAGGCCATTGGCGACAAAGATCGCCGGCGCATCACCGCCGAGCAGCAACATGCCCAGGGCACCGGTGCCGATGGGCCCCAGCGCCAGCCAGCTCGAGGCCGCCATGTTGGCGTGGGGCAGTTTGTGCAGGGCCATGCGCAGCATCAGGATGGTCAGGATGCTGAAGGCCACCGGCAGGGAGAACGCCCAGAGTACGTAGCTGGTCACCAGCATCACCAGTTGCCCATGGGCATCCGCCAGGTGCGGCGCCAGCAGGCCCCCGCTGGCGGCGGCGACTTCAGCGGCCACCACCGGCAGCAGCCACACCGCGGTCATCTGGTCGATGCTGTGCTCCTGGCGGGTGAACATCATGAACGGAATCAACACGCCGCAGGCCAACGCCATCGCCACGTCCACCCACCACAGGGCTTCGGCCAGGGGGATCACAGCGTTGCCCCAGCGTGGCAGGCCAAACAGCAGCAAACCATTCAGCAGGGTCGCCAGCCCCATGGGAATGGTGCCGAAAAACATCGAGACCGTGGAGTGCGCGAAAATCCGCCGCGCCTCGTGGAAAAACATCACCCAGCGTGCGGCATACAGCGCGCTGAACAGGATGAACAGGCCGATGGTAAACATCCACAGCCCTTCGGCGACGGCATGCACGCCGGGCAGTGCCACCGGCAGTTGCGCCAGGGCCAGCGCCAGCACGCCGGTGCCCATGGTCGCGGCAAACCAGTTCGGGGTGAACTGACGAATCACTTCCCGTGGGCGGGCCAGGTGACAGAAGGGTTTATAGCTGATGGGGGTCAAGCAGGTCATGATGGCAATCCTCTTCCTCGCATGAGGTTGAAGCCATCATAGAAGCGGATCGAATATCTATATAACGGGTAATATCTCTATATGTTATCTGTTATGCAGATATAGCGAGCGCTGCAAGCGCATTCCGGCCAAAGCGCCCAGGGCCAGCAGAATCAGGAGTGCGCCGTACGCATCGGTGGTAGCGATCAAACCAAACTCCCGGCTCAAGTTACCCGCCAGCAGCGCCGGCAAGCAGAACGCCAGGTAACTCAACACGTAGAACGCCGACATCAACCCTGCGCGCTCATGGGGCAATGCCAACCCGACGATACTGCGCACACTGCCCATGAACCCGCCGCCAAAACCCAGGCCGGCCACCACACTGGCGACAAAGAACAACCACAGGCTGGCGCTTTGCACAGCCGTCAGCAACAGTGCCACGCCCGCCGCCAGCAACATCGCAGACAGGCGCATGACCTTATCCGCCGGGTGCTCGCGCAGGCTGTAGATCATCACTGCGCCACTCAAGGTAATTACGGCCACCAGTCCGCCGCCGATCAGGTGCGAAGTCGAACCCGTTGCTGCTCGCACCAGCGACGGCGCCAGGGATGAATAGAAACCACCCAGCGCCCATACCGCCACATTCAACGGCATCGCCAAGCCCAGGGCCCGGCGCGCCTGCTTCGGCACGTGCAGGGTCGGCGCCAGGGATTTCAAGGCACCCGGTATGCGGCTGACGGTTTCCGACAAGCGCCACACATACAGCGCCTGAAGCACCATCAATCCGAGCAGGGTGAAGTAGATCAACTGGGTCGGCCAGGGCGCATATTCCACCAGCAAACCGCTGCCCAAACCGCCACTGGCCATCCCCAGCATCGGCGCGAGGCTATTGAGCATCGGCCCGCGCAGGCGGTCGGTGTCGAGCAGCGTTGCGCTCAACACTGCCGTCGCCGTACCCGTGGCAAAGCCTTGCAGCCCCCGCGCGGCAATCAGGCAGGCGGCGCTGTCGGCGTTGATAAACAGCAGCATCGCCACGATATTCAGGACCAGCGCGACGAAAATCACCGGCTTGCGCCCGATGTAATCCGACAGCGATCCCACGGTCAGCAGCGCCGCCAGCAGACTCACGGCATACACGCCGAAGATCAGCGTCAGCATCGCTGCCGAGAAATGCAGGTTGTCCTGATACACCTGGTACAACGGCGTCGGCGCGCTGGAGGCGGCGAGAAAGGTCAGTACGGTGATCACCAGAAATGTCAGGCTGGACCGTTGAGACAGGTTGCTGGGCATAGGCACGCTCCACTAAAGCTAATATTTTGCTTTTGCGGAGTGTGCTACCCGTCGGCGCTTAAAGCAAATTCTTTGTGTTAAGGTTTTACCCATGGCGATCAAAGAAGGCCTTCGCCCGGGGGGCCGTAGTGCCCGGGTACAAGAATCGGTGCATTCGGCCGTCCGCGAACTGCTGGAAACCCATGAACGCGCAAGCGTCACCGTGCCGATGATTGCGACACGCGCGGGCGTCACGCCCTCGACCATTTACCGGCGCTGGGGTGACCTCTCTGCGCTGCTGGCCGATGTGGCCCTGGCGCGCATGCGCCCGGACAGCGAGCCGGCCATTACCGGCAGCCTGCGCGGCGACCTGCAAGCCTGGGCGGAGCAGTATCTGGATGAAATGAGTTCGGAGCCTGGGCGTCACATGATGCGCGACGTGCAGTGCAGCGTGACGCCGGGGTATTGCGTGAGCATTCTGAGCGGGCAGTTGCAGGTGATCGTTGATCGTTATCCGGACCAGCCAGCCCCCAGCGTGGATCGTTTGATCAATTTGCTCGCAGCACCGACGGTGTTTCGTATTCTGTTCTCGACCCAGCCGCTGGCGGTTGAAGAGCTGCATACGCTGATCGACTTGGCGCTGAAAAACTAAAGCCTTATCCAAAACCAAATGTGGGAGGGGGCTTGCTCCCGATAGCGGTCTGTCAGTCATCTCTGTACTGACTGATCCAACGCTATCGGGAGCAAGCCCCCTCCCACATTTTCTTACCGCGTATCGTCAGTGGTTACGTACGCATTCCGCGGCCGCTTACCAGCAAGCGCGCACAGCCGACGTACAACACCACCGTGGCCACCAACATGAACGTGATCGCCACGCTGATCTTGATATCCGACACGCCCAGGATGCCGTAGCGGAAGGCGTTGACCATGTGCAGCACCGGGTTGGCCAGGGACACGGTCTGCCAGAACGGCGGCAGCAACGTGATGGAGTAGAACACCCCGCCCAGGTAGGTCAGCGGCGTCAGCACGAACGTCGGAATGATCGAAATATCATCGAAGTTGCGCGCAAACACTGCGTTGATAAACCCCAGCAGCGAGAAGATCGTCGCCGTGAGCACCACGACCAGAATGGTGACCCCCAGGTGATGCACTTGCAGGTGGGTGAAGAACAACGACAGCAGGGTCACGATCACACCCACCATCAAGCCACGCAGCACGCCGCCCAAGGTGTAGCCGATCAGGATGGTGTGCGGCGACACCGGTGACACCATCAGCTCTTCGATGGAGCGCTGAAACTTGCTGCCAAAGAAACTCGACACCACGTTGCCGTAGGAGTTGGTGATCACCGACATCATGATCAGGCCCGGCACGATGTACTCCATATAGGTGAAGCCACCCATGTCACCGATCTGCCGGCCGATCAGGTTACCGAAGATCACGAAGTACAGGACCATGGTGATCGCCGGCGGCAGCAAGGTCTGCGGCCAGATCCGGGTAAAGCGCTTCACTTCGCGGTAGACGATGGTCTGCAGCGCGACGAGGTTGGGTTGCAGTTCGGAACTCATACCGCCACCTTCGCCAGATTTTTCTCCACCAGGGACACGAACAACTCCTCAAGGCGATTAGTTTTGTTACGCAGGCTCAACACTTCGATGTTCTGGGCCGCCAGTTGGCTGAACAGCGCCGTAATGCCCATAGCTTTGTCCACCTGCACTTCCAGCGTGTGGCTGTCCACCAGGCGGCTCGGGTAGCCCAACAATTGCGGCGGTGCCGAAAGGTTGTTTTTCAGGTCGAGCAGGAAGGTTTCCACGTGGAGCTGGCCCAGCAGGTTACGCATGCTGGTGTTCTCGACAATCGTGCCGTGGTCGATGATGCCGATGTTGCGGCACAACTGCTCGGCCTCTTCCAGATAGTGGGTCGTGAGGATGATGGTGATGCCCTTCTCGTTCAGCTCGGTGAGAAAGGTCCACATCGAACGACGCAACTCGATGTCCACGCCAGCGGTGGGCTCGTCGAGGATCAGCAGGCGCGGTTCATGCACCAGTGCGCGGGCGATCATCAGGCGCCGCTTCATGCCGCCGGACAACGAGCGCGAAGGCACATCGCGCTTGTCCCACAGGCCCAGTTGGGTCAGGTACTGCTCGGCGCGTTCCTTGGCGATTTTCGGCGGGATGCCGTAGTAACCGGCCTGGGTCACGACAATGTCGAAGGTCTTTTCGAACTGGTTGAAGTTGAATTCCTGAGGCACCACGCCGATGGAACGCTTGAGCGCCGCCGGGGATTTGTCCAGGTCATAGCCAAAGATATTCACCGTGCCGCTGGTCTTGTTGACCAGGGTGGAGAGGATACCGATGGTGGTGGATTTGCCGGCACCGTTGGGGCCGAGCAAGGCGAAGAAATCACCTTCGGCGACGTCCAGATCGATACCACTCAGGGCCTGGAAACCGTTGCCGTAGGTTTTGGTTAGCTGCCGGATGGACAGAGCGGAACTCATATCGGATTACGCACCAAGGAAAAGAATAGAAACAATAGATGAGGGCACAGCGCAGGTAGTTCAACCTGCGATGTGTTCCAGCATGGTGCGTGCCCGGGCCGCACAAGTACAGTCACCCTTGTTAATAGTGTGTATCAGGTCAACGCGGTCATCACTGCCTTGCGGTAGGCCGGACGTTGCTTCAGGCGCTGGTACCACGCCTCCAGGTTGGGCATTGCCGGGCGTTCGATGGGCATCTCGAACCAGGCATAGATAAAGCAGCCCAGGGGAATATCCCCGATGCCGAAGGCTTTGCCGGAAAGGTAGGGTTGTTCGGCAAGGGCCTGGTCGACCGTTTTGAGTGCATCAATGCAGGCTTGGCGCCCGGCATTGATGCTGTCCCAGTTCTGTTTTTCCGGCGGTGTGCGCACGATGCCCCAGAACACGGCCTTGAAGGGATCGGCGAGCGTGGACGTGGTCCAGTCCATCCACTTTTCGGCGCTGGCCCGGATTTGCAGGTCACTTGGGTAAAAGTCCGACGCGTGCTTGGCGCACAAGTAACGCACGATGGTGTTGGATTCCCACAGTACGAAGTCGCCGTCTTCGATCATCGGCACCCGGCCATTGGGGTTCAAGGCCCGGTATTGCGGCGTGTCGACCACACCAAAAGCGCCGCCCGCATCAATCGCCTCATAGTCCAGGCCGAGTTCCTCGGCGCACCAGAGTGCCTTCCTGACATTTGATGAGTTTTTACGACCCCAGATTTTCAGCATGACCGCGCCTTATCGTTGGTGAACATGGCTTGATGAACGTCGCAGCATACGCCGGTTCACACGCGCCTTGAATCACTCTGCCCGCCGCCCGGCAAGCCTGGGTGTTCAAGGTGCAGGGGGTGCAGCGCACCGTCTCATGCACGGCGCCGTCGAGATTGACTGCCTGGTCATATAAATCCGCGTGGGTTCCACGATGTTTCCCGGCGAACTCCACCCCGACAGGGTGGTCACTATCGAAGAAGCGGCTGGGACTCAGGTATCCCCAGTACAACTTGTAACACCCTGATCACCCCGCTTGGCCGGACGCCGTCTAAGCTCCCTGGTGGTTTCGCCCCTGGTTTCACGGAGGATTGAATATGCTGTTGTTGTGGATACTGGTTCTGGTGGTCGGTATTGCCTACCTGGCACACCGCCGCACCGCGCCCCTGCCCGCCCTGGGTGTGGTCGCCGTTTACCTGTTGGCGATGGGCGCCTGGAGCCATGCACCGGGTTGGCTGCTGCTGATTTTCTGGGTGCTGATCGCGATCGTGGCCGTCCCCCTGCTGCTGCCCGACCTGCGCCGCCAATACTTTACCAAGCCGTTGTTCAGCTGGTTCCAGAAAGTCCTGCCGCCGATGTCCGAAACCGAGCGCGATGCTATCGACGCGGGCACGGTGTGGTGGGATGGCGAACTGTTCAGCGGGCGCCCTGACTGGGACAAATTGCTGGCCTACCCCAAGGTGCAATTGACCGAGGAAGAACAGGCCTTCATCGGCGGCCCCACCGAAGAACTCTGCGCCATGGTCAGTGATTGGGAAATCGGCCAGGCCATGGACCTGCCCCCCGCTGCCTGGGAGCACATCAAGACCCATGGTTTCTTCGCCCTGATCATCCCCAAGGAATACGGTGGCAAGGGCTTCTCAGCCTATGCCCACTCCCAGGTCGCGATGAAACTGGCCACCCGCAGCGGCGACCTGGCTTCCACCGTCATGGTGCCCAACTCCCTGGGCCCTGCCGAATTGCTGTTGCACTACGGCACCGACGAGCAGCGCAACCATTACCTGCCGCGCCTGGCGCGTGGCGACGATATTCCGTGTTTCGCCCTGACCGGCCCGCTGGCCGGCTCCGATGCCGGTGCCATGCCCGACACCGGCGTCATCTGCAAAGACGAGTGGCAAGGCAAGGAAACCCTCGGCCTGCGCCTGAACTGGGAAAAGCGCTACATCACCCTCGGCCCGGTCGCGACCTTGCTCGGCCTGGCGTTCAAGGCCCATGACCCGGACCATCTGCTGGGCGAGGAAGAAGACCTGGGCATCAGCCTCGCGCTGATTCCTACCGACACCCCCGGCGTCGAAATCGGCCGCCGCCACCTGCCCCTGGGCGCCGCGTTCATGAATGGCCCCAACTCGGGCAAGGACGTCTTCATTCCGCTCGAATTCCTCATCGGCGGCCAGGAGATGCTCGGCAAGGGCTGGATGATGCTGATGAACTGCCTGTCCGTTGGCCGTTCGATTTCCCTGCCTGCAGTAGGCACCGGCGCCGCCAAGTTCACCAGCCTGGTGACCGGCCAATACGCGCAAGTGCGTGAACAGTTCAACGTGCCGCTGTCGGCCTTCGAAGGTATCCAGGAAGCCCTGGCGCGCATCGGCGGCAACGCCTGGCTGATGGACAGCGCCCGCATGCTCACCGCCAATGCCGTGGACATGGGCGAGAAGCCCTCGGTGCTGTCGGCGATCCTCAAGTACCACCTCACCGAACGCGGCCGCGAGTGCATCAGCCACGCCATGGACGTGCATGGAGGCAAGGGCATCATCATGGGCCCGAACAACTACCTGGGCCGTAGCTGGCAAGGGGCGCCGATCTTCATCACCGTGGAAGGCGCGAATATCCTTTCGCGTAACCTGATGATCTTCGGCCAGGGTGCGATTCGCTGCCATCCGTTCGTGCTCAAGGAAATGGCCCTGGCCGGTCGTGAAGACCGTGACCAGGCATTGAAGGAATTCGATGGCCTGCTGATGCAACACATCGGATTCGCCGTGAGCAACGCCGCCAGTACCTTGGTATTGAACCTGGGCATCGGTCACTTCGAAAAAGCCCCAGGCAACCGTTTGAGCCAGGGTTATTTCCGCGCACTCAACCGTCAGGCCGCCGCGTTCGCCCTGCTCGCAGACCTGAGCATGATGCTGCTGGGCGGCGAGTTGAAACGCCGTGAACGGCTGTCGGCGCGCCTGGGTGATGTGCTGAGCCACATGTACCTGGCGTCGGCGGCGCTCAAGCGTTACCACGACCTGGATTCGCCGGATCACCTGGAACCGCTGTTCGCTTGGGCCATGGAGGAAAGCCTTGGCCAGTCCGAGCGTGCACTGGATGAATTGCTGAGCAACTTCCCGAATAAAATCCTCGGCTGCCTGCTGCGGGTGATCGTGTTCCCGTTCGGACGCCGGCATACCGGGCCGTCCGATGCCCTGGATGCCGAGGTTGCCGCCGTGATCGGCCGGGCCAAGGGCGACCCGACCCTGGAAGAGCTGCTGGCTGGCTGCTATCGCCCACAGTCGGCGCAAGACCCGGTGGGCGCACTGCAACATGCCTATGACCTGCTCGGTGCCAGCCATCCGCTGCAGAAAAAACTGCACGCCGCGCTCAAAAGCGGGCAAGTCAAACCGACTGCCGGCGAGCATGCCATTGACGCCGCGCTGCACGCTGGCGTGCTGCAACCCGCCGAAGCGCAAACCCTGCGTGACGCCGAAGCGGCTCGCCGCAAGGTGATCGACGTGGATGATTTCAGCAAGGAAGAGCTGCTGCAGGCTGAAGGTAAGGTCCGCTGATACCAGCGGTCATATAAAAACGGGCGCGAGAGGCCTATACTCTCGCGCCCGTTTTTGCTTTAGAGGACTTATCTCGTGTCCAACGTCGTTGCCGATCATCTCGTCTTGCTCGACCACCTGCGTAGCATCCTGGTTGCCGTCGGCGAAGCCGAACAGGTACCCGAGGAAAGCCATTTGTTGTTTCTGGAACGTTTCGACGAACTGCGCGCCCTGCTGCCGATCGATCCGATCGAAAGCCAATACCTTGGCCAGGACATGATGAGCCAGGTCATCCTGCGCTATCCGCAAATCGCCCACCTGGTACCGCGCGACCTGCTGTGGTTCTTTGGCGGCGATTGCCTGCACTTCATGCCCGACGAAGAACTGGACCTGTACCAGGCCCTGGAAGAGCGTCGCCATGAAGCCGAGTTGAACGACGAACCGTTCGACTGGAACCAGGAAAAGCAGCTGCTGGCCATGCCGGACGACCAGAGCAAGCACTGACTTGCAGAACACCCAATCCAAATGTGGGAGGGGCGGTGCGACGATTCGACTTGCCCCCGATAGCAGTGTGTCAGTCAGCTTACCTGTCACTGATCCGCCGCCATCGGGGTGTAGAACCGTCCCACATTTTTAACGGCGGCGCAGTGTCGGCTCCTTCGCCATGCACTCCACCAGATAATCAATGAACACCCGCAACTTCGGCGGCAAGTATCGCGTCGGTGAGTGCAGCAACCACGCTTCACCATGATACGACGCAATAAAATCCCATTCCGGCAATACCTGCACCAACTGCCCCGCCTCCAAAGCATGTCGCGCCGTGAAATACGGCAAGCTGCCAATCCCCACATGCTGCAACACCGCATCCAGCCGCACGCCCGTGTGGTTCGCCGCATATCGCCCGCGTACGCCGACCGTCACCGCCTTGCCGGCCCGGCGAAACTTCCAGCGTGAATCCCCTGGGGTTTCACCCAGGTAGATGCAACTGTGCTCCAGCAGATCATGGGGGTGACTGGGCGTGCCATGCTCGGCCAGGTATTGCGGCGTCGCACACAGCAAATGTTCAATCGGCAATAGCTGCCGCCCGATCAGACCGGGTGGCGGGCTGTCGGTGATGCGGATGCTCAGGTCGACATTGTCATCGATCAAATCCACATGCCGATCCTCAAGGATCAGTTGCACATCCACCTTGGGATAGCGCCGCAGAAATTCCGGCATATGCGGATGCACCACAAACCGCCCCACCGCCTTGGGCACGCTGACTCGCACCAGGCCTTCGGCTTCATGGGTAAATTGCCCGCTGATTTCCATCACCGAGCGCGCCGCGTTGACCATCTCCTGGCACCGCTTGAACACCTCTTCGCCGCCCTCGCTAAGGCGCAGCTTGCGCGTGGTGCGCTGCAACAACCGGGTTGCCAAGGCCTGTTCCAGGCGCGAAATGCTGCGGCTCACCGCCGAAGGTGAAACGCTCAGCTGCCTCGCCGCCTCGGAGAAGCTGCCGGTTTCCACCACTTTGACGAAAATCGCCATTTCGCCCAGCAGCGGCAAAGGAAGATTGATGCTCATGACGCACAGGTCCATTGATATTTGCATGGATTATCACCTATCAGCGCAGTATTTATACTGCCCGCAGAACCTGAATGCGGATGTAGACGACCATGACCCAGCGCCTGTTTTTCACCCACGATCACCTGACTGCCGAACTGGAAGTGCTCAGTTGCACCCCGCACGCTGAGCAATTCGCCGTTGTTGTGCAGTCGACGATTTTCCATCCCCAGGGCGGCGGCCAGCCATTCGACACCGGGTGGCTCGGCGACAGCCAGGTGCTGCGCGTCATGCAGGAAGCCGAGCATGTGGTGCACTACGTCAATCAACCTGTGGAACCCGGCCCGATCAATGCACGGGTCCACAGCCGCCTTCACTCAGCGGGGCATTTGATTGGCAATGCAGGCGAACGCCTGGGCTGGATGCCGATCAAGGCTCACCATTGGCCGGGGGAAGGAAAGATTACTTTTATCCGCGGCGAAGCCGCACAAACCATGGACGCCGAGGCAATCCAACAGCAAGTCAATCAGTGGATCGCCGCTGACTACTCACGGCAGATGTGGCTGGATGAAGGCACACGCGAAGTCGGCTTCGGCGAACTGCCGGCCTACGCCTGTGGCGGCACCCATGTCCAGGCGTTGGGGGAAGTGGGCCAAGTGACGATCCTGGCCGTGTCGGAGAAGAAAGGCGCATTGTCGGTGCGCTACGAAATCAACTGACATGTCGAGCTCAAAATGTGAAGGAGGCTTGCCCCCGATGGCCATAAGTATCTACACAACTTTGTAGCAGCCTACGTTAACCACGAAGCGAAGCGAGCCGCTTCAACCTGCCAAAAGCCGGTGCACGAGCTCAGGCTGTGGAAAGCAAAGCGTCAATAGGATGTTACCTAGAAACCGTCGAATCTAGGAAAGGCAGGACATGGCTATTTCAGGTCTGAATGGGCTGCGTGATTTCCGCTCACCAGAACAGCATCCTCAATGCCAACATAACCACGACTATATTGAAAACTGACTCCATCCACTGGTCGCCCTTCTTTATCGCAAACTTCGCGCCGGCATTTGCACCCAATAACGTGCCAATAACCAGACAACATCCGTACTGCCAGTTAATGATGCCGCTGACGCCGAAAATGATTAGTGAACCCACGGAGAGTACTAACCCGCCGACTTTGCGGGTCCCCACCGATTCGCTGATGGTTTTCCTAAAAAAGATAATGAATAAATACGTCGAAAGTTTAGCTTGTCCACCGAATAACCCGCCGATCATGCCTACTGGGATAAAGAGGATATAACCAAACAGACGCCTGATTGCTGAGGGAGGTGTTTCGCCGCTACGAGGTTTTTTTATAAGGGACAACGCGACGAGCAGCAATGTCAGCCCGCCAATTACTTTGTGCAACAGCGCAGGATCTATTTGAAGAAGAACGCTCGCTCCTCCCAGAGCCCCAACCAACCCCAGTGCCGCAGCTGGAAAGGCCAGTGCATAATCGACCTTTCCCTGATTATGAAAGTGTCGCAGTCCTGCAACCATAGTGCCTACCGAGGCCAAGCGCGCTGTGGCGATCGACGACTGAGGCGGAATCCCCAGCCAGATCATCACCGGAACGGTTAAAAACACACTCCCACCGGTATTGGTCCCGACGAATCCCGTTATTATTCCGAGAAAAACCAGACCGACGCCTGTCAACCACTCATGACTCATCATGTTGAGATGCTCGCATAAGATTCAAGGCGCCGTTTACTCGCTCAAGTAAGCAGGGTCTATCCAGTGATAGCAATTTCTGCTTCGGGAATTGGCGGTCACATGAAGCTTTGCGGTATGTACGAAGCTGTACTCGCCAATGATCGGGCGCCGTCGATCAAAGGCGTCGCCCAGCTCTTTCGAAACGATGTTGCTGAGCTTAAGAATTTTTGAGGCTTTGCCGCTGCAAGCTATCGAGTTGAAGTGCAAATTAGTAATCAGAAGGCATGTTTCGGTGATGCCGCATCGTTCGCCAATGCCATTGACCGTGCAGGAAATAAAAGTAGCACCCGCCTGAATGGAGGCCAAGGTATTTGCCATCGCCAAACCTCTATCGTCATGGAAGTTAACTTCGAGGTCAATGTCAGGTAATGATGTCCTGATTAGTTTAATAGTCGCCTGAACCTTGAAAGGTTCGCAAATCCCTAATGAGTCTGCATAGCAAATTCGGTCCGCTCCGGCAGCTTGAACAGATCCAGATCACTCATTATCACTTCAAACAGACATGGATTTTTACCAATTATTGCAGGGCACAAATAGGCTTCCAATACTGCAAGCATTGTTTCGGGAGTATCCCCTTGGGCAGGATACCCTCTCGATATAATCCCCGATTCTCCCCACCCAATGAGTCCTGTGTCTGTCGTAAGCTTTAACACTACATGCCGGCCTTTGGCGGTTATATTGGTTGCGGTTTGATAAGGATTTTTATAGGGCACTTCTGTCAAGAACACTTCAGCTTTAGCAACGAGCATAGAGTGACTTCCTGTTGGCGACCATGGATGCTGGAACTTAAGTGAAATGTACTTGGTTGATCGGAGCAATATCAAGCATCGCGGCTCGGGTATCGCCGCCCACCAACATGAATAAAATTTCATGTTTTCGCGTATTGATTTTTTTCAAACCACTGATTGGTTTTTTCCCTATTGAATTCAAAGCAATTTTATTTATGACACTTTTTCACACCAGGCGGTTTGCTATCCGTCCTTCCCGCTCTTTATAATCACTTCCGCCTCCGCACCCGCTAAATTATAGATATTTAATCTAAAAATCCAAGATAGGTTGGCGCTGATTAAAGGCTGGCCCCCCCACTCCACTTTAATTTTACTGGATCAATCTTCGGCAGCAGCAAAAGTTTGGACGGAGTTCGGTGGTCGCTATCTGGATGCAAAGAGCGAGAGCAATTGTCTGGTCAACCGGCTTTTTTACTCTTGCGGATGCATGTGACTGAGTCTGAAGGATGGGTAAAAATCGTATGCTGCGTTTTTGAGCCGCAATAACAGTCTGCTATCCGGTCTACCTGGTGGCCAGCCCGCAACGCTACAACCCGCCCGGCGTGGGTAGGCACCAGCGGGACAGCCCCTACGCTAGAGCCTTGAACGTGACGGATGAGTACCCCGCGCCTCATCCTGGCCAGCATTGACCTAGGGCATCTGGGTAATGGTAGTGTGTAGAAATGTTTCTGCCTTATCGGTCAGAAACACCCTACTCACGCCCTGCAAAGGAATGCCTCTAACCATGCACTTTCCACTGAAAAAACTCGCGGCCGCCACCCTGTTCGCCGCCAGCCTTGCAGCCGTCACCCCAGCTGCGCTCGCCAACATCACGCCTGAACAGAACACCGCGATTCTGAAGAGTTTCAGCGACACATCGGTCAGCGATTTTCGCAGTTTCCTCGGTGCCCTGGCTAAAGGCGACCTGGGCAAGAGCGGTGACATCGCCCCGGCCATCAGCGCCTTTCTCGATAACAAAACCCTGAGTGCCGACCAGCAGAACGAGATCAACCGCCTGCTGGGCATTTACACCCGCGTGAAGTACGGCAAAGCCGCGCTCGAGACCCTGCGCGAACTGGTGGAAATCCCGACGTTCAACGTCGACGGGCTACCGCAGTATAAAAACCCGGAATTCCTCAAGATCGCCGACAAAATCCAGGCCCTGGCCAAGTCTTTCAACCTGAACTTCCGTAACGTCGATAACCGCGTGTATGAAATTTCCCTGGAAGGCAGCAGTAAAGAAGTGGTCGGTGTGCATGCCCACGCCGATGTGGTACCGGTGACGCCGGAAAATTGGGTGCTGCCGGATGGCACCAAGCTCGACCCGTTCAAGGTCACGCTGATCGGCGACCGCATGTATGGCCGTGGCACCGAGGACGACAAGAACGCGATCGTCGTGGCGATGTACGCCATGAAAGTGATCAAGGAAGAAAAGCTGCCGCTGGCGCGTACGTTCAAGCTGCTGGTGGACACCACTGAAGAAACCTCCGGTGACGCC
Source organism: Pseudomonas sp. R11-23-07 (assembly GCF_003852295.1). Classification (NCBI taxonomy): domain Bacteria; kingdom Pseudomonadati; phylum Pseudomonadota; class Gammaproteobacteria; order Pseudomonadales; family Pseudomonadaceae; genus Pseudomonas; species Pseudomonas sp. R11-23-07. The sequence goes on along the minus strand of NZ_CP027761.1, from coordinate 1,974,850 downwards.
ATTCCTTATTACTTTGAACGCAACCCCGTGCCGCAATACAACCTCGCGCTGGATGGCGGTTACCCGGTGGTGATTGCCGAGAAAGGCTCGGGCACTGTCATGGCCACCTTCCCGGTGCGCAAGGGAGAAGGCACCGGCGCGGAGATCATCGCAATGACCGGCGGCAAGGCCACCAACCAGATTCCGTCGGTATCGGTCGCCACATTGGTCAGCGATAACCCTGCTGAATTAGCGGCCAGCCTGCAGCAGGCCGGGGATGACTATGCCAAGCGCAATGGCGGCAATTTCCAGGTGACCGCCAAGGTCGACGGCAAGAACGTCAAACTCACCGTCACCGGCGTGTCGGCCCACTCTTCCGAGCCCGAATCCGGGGTCAACCCGGTGGCACGTATGCTGGAGTTGATCCACAGCCTCGATGGCAAGATTGCCCTCCAGCACAACCACATCACCGATGCTGCGAAGTATGCGGCGGACAACTGGGGCCTGGATTACCTGGGCGGCAAATTGGGCGTGGGCTTTGCCGATGACTTCATGGGGCCGCTGACCACCTCGCCTACCTTTGTCGGCCTGGATGACAAAGCCTTAAAGCTGGCGGTGAACCTGCGCGCGCCGAAGGGTAAAACCCCGGAGGCACTCAAGGCACAGCTCGAGCAGAAACTGAACGCCTGGAACGCGCACGCCAAGGTCAACGTGAACTTCACCTATTCGCTGGATAAACCGATGTACCGCAACCCCGAGGGGGAATGGGTAAAAGCGTTGCTGGCAGTGGCCACTGAAAACCTGGGCATGCAGCACAAGTTCGGCACATCCGCCGGCGCCACCTCCGTGCACGACCTGCCCAACGGCGTGCAATTCGGCCTGGCCCGCCCGGAACAGAAATACACCGGGCACACTGACGGTGAGTTCAAGACCGTCGAGCAGTTCCTGCTGGACCTGCAGATCGTTACGGAAATGATGGGGCGTGTCGGCCAGTTGCCTAAACTCTGAGTCTCTAATGTGGGAGGGGGCTTGCCCAGGGCTTGCACCATCAGCATATCTTCAAAGACCCCACCGACCGCTGAGTGGGATGGCACAGCTGGATCTCCAGCACCCAGGCCATTTCACTCAGTGCAATCTCCAGGTCGGCCAGTTGCTTGCTCTCGGGACCACAGACTAGTGGTGCGCAGCGGCCAGCAGTTCTCGCCGCTGGGCCAGCCGGAAAATGCGTTGCGGTTGGCTCAGCCGGCCAACAGCCTTCAGCGCCAATGACTTCAAGAGGTGGGCGCTGTTTTTCGCAGACAAAAAAAAGCCACTCGTTTGAGTGGCTTTTTCTTTGAATTGGAGCGGGAAACGAGACTCGAACTCGCGACCCCGACCTTGGCAAGGTCGTGCTCTACCAACTGAGCTATTCCCGCAAATGGCGTCCCCTAGGGGACTCGAACCCCTGTTACCGCCGTGAAAGGGCGGTGTCCTAGGCCACTAGACGAAGGGGACACGCTACTGAAACACATGGTGTGTATTTCAGTGCCCAGAGGCCTCGTCCGAAGACGTGGTCCTGGTTTCACTCAATGCCGCCCGAGGGCCACACTGCTTGTAAATTGGAGCGGGAAACGAGACTCGAACTCGCGACCCCGACCTTGGCAAGGTCGTGCTCTACCAACTGAGCTATTCCCGCATATGGCGTCCCCTAGGGGACTCGAACCCCTGTTACCGCCGTGAAAGGGCGGTGTCCTAGGCCACTAGACGAAGGGGACACACGTACAACATTCACTCCCTACCGCGTTTCGCTGTGTGCTTTACGCTGTAAGTGGCGCGCATTCTATGGATGGATTGAAAGGTCGTCAACCCCCAAGGATAAATTTATTTAAATCAATGACTTCGCCCCGTTGAGCGGCCTGCGCGGGCATTCTGCTGCGCCCAAGCCCTGGCGCCTATATTCTGACGCGCCACAAGGCGCTATAGTTGCCATAGGCAAATGATGGCAATGTGCATCCATGCAGGATCACTTTACCTATATAGAAGAAACTACCTGGGCAACTGGTCGAACAGTCCTATCCGCCGGTTAGCGCAGTCACTACACTCCACAGCAAACCCTATAAAGAGGTCACACCGGTGACACCACTCATGATCACCCTGCTGGTAATAGCCGGGATCGTAATACTGATCGCCATTGGCTACATGAACCATGTGGTGGAAAACAATAAGCTGGAAAAGAAGCGTACCGAGATCGAGCTCAATGATCGGCTGCGTCGCTGTGGTGAAATCACCGAGACCTTTCCCGGCCAGTTGATGACGCCGGCGCTCAAGCTGTTGCTGACCCGCCTGGAACTCAACGTCAACCAACGCCTGCTGAACCTCAACAAGTCCAGCGCCGCGCTCAAGGCGCGGATCGCCGAGCTGAATGCAATGATCGCCCAGGGCGAATCGATTCCGGTGGCCAACCCGCCCGCGCCGATCCAGACCGAAGCCAAGGCCAAGGATGTGCGCTTCCTGCTCGAAGCACTGCATGGCCAGGTCACCCGTGCAGCCCAGGACGGCTTTCTGCCGACCAACGAGGCCAAGCACTGGATCAAGGAAATCCGCCATATCCTGGTGCTGCTGCACATCGAGTTTTTCAACAACCTGGGCCAGCATGCCCTGCAGCAAGGTCAGCCGGGGCAGGCGCGCCTGGCGTTCGAGCGTGGCGTGCAGTACCTGCGCAAACAACCGGAGCCCGTGCTGTACAGCGCACAGCTGCAATTGCTGGAGTCGCAGTTGGCCCGCGCCAACTCCACGGTGTTGACCAACAGCGCGCCAGCCGAGAACGAAGTCAACGAACTGACCGAAGGCCTGAAAGTCGTCGACGCCGATGCCGAGTGGAAAAAGAAAGCCATTTACGATTGAGTGCCGCTGGCCCCGTCACGGGCCGGCCTTCCAGGTGCAGGAGCGAGCTTGCTCGCTCCTGTCTGCGCCGCACATGACGGTGCCATCAGTTTGCATCTATCCCCCCGCCCCCGACTAGCGTAAAAAAGTGCCCCTCACTCCGTGAAGTTAGAGGCCTGCTATGCCTGTCGCCGTGATTGATGGACAACCGCTGCACTATATCGACCAGGGCACCGGCCCGGTCGTCCTGTTGGGTTCGAGCTACCTGTGGGACCGCGACATGTGGGCACCGCAGATCGAAGCGCTGTCGCAGCAATACCGTGTGATCGTCCCTGAACTGTGGGGCCATGGCGAGTCGGGCACGCTGCCTGCGCAAACCCTGTCCCTTGATGACCTGGCACGTCACAACCTGGCTTTGCTCGACCAGCTGGACATCTCACAGGTCAACCTGGTGGGCTTGTCGGTCGGCGGCATGTGGGGCGCCCGCCTCGCCTTGCTGGCACCTGAACGCGTCAACAGCCTGGTGCTGATGGACACCTACCTCGGCGCCGAGCCGGACGCCACGCGCCAGTATTACTTCTCGCTGTTCAAGATGATCGAAGACGCCGGCGCTATCCCGCCGCCGCTGCTGGATGTGATCGCGCCGATTTTCTTCAGGCCGGAAATCGACCGCGAATCAGCGCTGTATCAGGATTTTCGTCAGTCGCTGCAGGATTTCCCCCGGGAACGCCTGCTGGACAGCGTGGTGCCCCTGGGCCGCTTGATTTTCAGCCGCGCAGACACTCTCGATCAGCTTCATCGCCTGGATTGCGATACCACCCTGGTCATGTGCGGCGAGCAGGACAAGCCGCGGCCACCTGCGGAATCCCGGGAAATGGCCGAGCTGATCGGCTGTGCCCTGACGTTGATTCCCGACGCCGGGCATATCTCCAGCCGGGAGAATCCGGACTTCGTCAACGAGGCGCTGCTGACGTTCTTCGCCAACAACGCCTGATCGCCTTCCCCTCTGATCGCGGCGCCCCGGCCGCGATCAGAGGCGAAAGTGCCCCACCATGCCCTTGAGTTCCGCGCCCAGCTGCGCCAGCTGGATGCTCGAGGCGGCATTGCCTTGCATGCTCAACGCCGATTGATCGGCACTTGCCCGGATGCTGGTGACGCTGCGGTTGATCTCTTCGGCCACCGAGCTTTGCTCTTCAGCCGCTGCGGCAATCTGCTGGTTCATCTGCTGGATCAATGACACCGCCGCTGCAATGCTGCCCAGGGCGCTCTCGGTTTCCAACGCATCGCTGACCGCCAGCTTCACCAGTTCGCCGCTTTGTTGAATCTGCTGCACCGACGACTGCGCCGCGCTGCGCAAGGTGCTGACCAGGCGTTCGATTTCTTCGGTCGATTGCTGAGTGCGCTTGGCCAGGGCCCGCACCTCATCGGCGACCACCGCAAAGCCGCGCCCTTGCTCCCCTGCGCGGGCCGCTTCGATCGCGGCGTTCAGGGCGAGCAAGTTGGTTTGCTCGGCGACGCTCTTGATCACGCCCAGGACCGTGCCGATGTTCTGGATCTCCGCGCTGAGGCTTTCGATACTGGCGCTGGCACTGTTGCTGGACGTGGCCAGCAATTCAATGCGCTGCAAACTCTGGCGCACCACCTGTTGGCCGCTGTCGACCTTGTCATCCGCCGTCTGTGCGGCTTGCGCGGCCTCTTCGGCGTTGCGCGCCACGTCGTGCACCGTGGCGGTCATCTGGTTCATCGCCGTGGCCACCTGTTCGGTTTCTTCCTTCTGGCTGCTGACTTCGACGTTGGTCTGCTCGGTAACGCTGGACAGCGTCTGCGCCGAGCTGGCCAGTTGCTCGATACCGGCCTGCAACCCGCTGACCATATGGCTCAGGCCGTTGCCCATCTGCTGCATCGCCTGCATCAGTTGGCCGATTTCGTCGCGGCGGCTGACCTCCATGCGCCCACTCAGGTCACCGGAGGCAATCTGCTGCGCCACTGCGATCACACTGCGCAGCGGCGCCACGATCAAGCGGGTAATCACCCAGGCCGCGATCAGCCCCACCACCAGCGCCAGGGCGGATGAACCGATGATCAGCAGCGTGCTTTTGCCCAACTGCGCCTGCATCGACTGGTCTTCGGCGTCATAGGCCTGGTTGACTCGGCTGACCACCTGATCGGCGCGATCATGCAATTGTTTGTAAACCACTTTTTCCTGGGCCAACAGGCCGGTGTACTCGCCGAGCTTTTCGCTGAACGCCGCGATATGCCCGGACACTTCATTGAGCACGGTCTGGTAGCCGGGGTCCTTGACCGAGGTTTTCAGTTGTTCGGCCTGAGCCAGCGCCTGGTCGGCCTGTTCGATCTTGCCCTGCTCGGCCTCCTCCGCATCGGCCTTGCGGCTCTGATCCAGGCGTAGCCGCGCTTCGTTCATCGCCTGCAGCATCAACCGCGACACCTGGCTCACCTGCCCTGCCTGCTCGATAAACTCGGCACCCGCCTTGCCCTGGCTTTCCTTCAGGCCATAGGCGCCATCGTCCGCCAGGCCGGCCTGCAACACATCGAGGTTATTGGCCACGCTGGACACTGACCAACTGGCCATTTCCAGGGCCAGGTCCTTGGCCTGGGTCAGTTCGACGAACTCGTCGAACGCCTTGCGGTAGGCCGCCAGGGCTTGCTCGACATCGGTCATGACCGGCACGTTGGCAGCGGACTGGGCCTTGAGACTGGCCGCCAGCGCGGCCAGCGCGTCGACACTTTCATGCAGGGCGTCAACAGCCTTGGGGTCGGCGTGCAAGGCGTAATCCTGTTCGATCAGGCGCACCTTCTGCAGTTCACTGTTGAGCGAAGACATGCGCTTGAGGCCTTCGAAGCGCTGGCCAACGGTTTGCAGCGACCATACGCCAATGGCCGCTATCACTGCCGTCAGCAGCAGCACCAGGGTAAAACCCAAGCCCAGTTTTTTCGCCATACCGAGGTTGGCGAAACGTCGTTGCGCGCCCGAAATCATTGCACTTGAGTCCTCTTGCAATGGCAGATGCCATAAACCCGCTTACCAGCAGCGAGAGTCGCAATCACGGGGCACTGAACACAAGTCGTGGGCGCCACAATAATGGCAAAAAGCTACACACCCGTCGTTTTCAGAATGGTCGAGGTCGATCTGGCGGGCCCCAGGGCACGAAACAGCGCCAGCGCTCGCGGATCAGCTGCGTAGGCCACGTTGATGCGCAACCACTCGCAGCACTCACCCGCCGGGTTGAACAGCATGCCCGGCGCCAGCAGCACACCGAGATTGCGGGCACACGCCTGCACGCGCGAAGGGTTTTGCGCGCCAGGCCGCGCCCACAGGAACATGCCGCCGGCGGGTACTGCAAACACTTGCCATTCTTCATCCTCCAGCACCTGCAAGGTGGCGGCCATTTGCGTATTCAGGCGCTTGCGCAGGCGCTGCACCCACTTGCGGTAGGCGCCGTTGACCAGCAACGTGGCCACTATCGCTTCGGCAAAGCGTGAGGTGCCGATGCCCGTCAGGGTCTTGAGTTGCGCCAGTTGCGCGATGATCGCCGCACTGGCGCTCAGGTAGCCCACGCGCAAGGCGCTGCTCAGCGTCTTGGAAAAACTGGAGACGTAGATGACACGGTCATCATGGGGCAACGCCGACAACCGCGTGCAACTGGCGTGCTGCAGATCGCCGTAGACGTCTTCCTCGATGATCAGGAAATCCCGGCTGCATGCCAGCGCCAGCAAACGCTCGGCCACCGCACGGCATAGGCTGGTGCCGGTAGGGTTGTGATAGAGGCTGTTGATGAACAAGCATTTGGGCCGATGGCATTGCAGGTGCGCCTCCAGCACCTCGATATCCGGGCCGCTGCGCGTGCGGGGCACTTCCAGCAACGTTACCCCGTGAAACGCCAGTTGCCGGTAGAGGTTGCCATACCCGGGGGTCTCGACCACCACCGTATCGCCGGCCCTGAGCAGCGTGCGGATGAGCAGGTCCAGGGCATGGCTGGCGCCATGGGTGGTGAGAATGCAGTCGAGACTGCTGGGCACGTGAATCTGGGTCAGGCGCTTGAGCAATTGTTCACGCAGGGCCGGCAGGCCCAGAGGCGTGCTGTAGTTGAACAGGCCTGCGGTGTCGGTGCGGCTGACTTCGCGGATCGCATAGCTGATGTCATCGCTCTCGCGCCAGGCGTCCGGCAGCCAGCCACAGCTGAGCTTGAGCTCGCCTAAAGGGCTGTCGGTAAACCTGCCCCAGCCCTGTTCGGCGCCTTCGTACCACTGGTTCTCCTGAATGCTCGCGGGCTGCGCCACGACGAACCCCGAGCCTTTTTTCGAGGCCAGCATGCCTTGGGCCTCCATCCGTTCGAATGCCTCGATCACGCTGGACTGGCTGAGCAGGTTGTCGAGGGCCAATTGCCGCACAGACGGTAAGCGTGTGCCGGGGCTCACCCCATGCTTGCCAATCCATCCCGCGACTGCGCTGATGATTTGCTGCACCACCGGTACCGGGGCTTGTCGATCAATCCCTAAATCCATGAGCCACTCACTTCAACTGTTTGTTATTCAACCCAAACAGTTAAGCACAGAAGCCCAATAAAACCCGCTCCAAACTTTTATTAAAGTATTGATTTTATTGGGTTTTTTACCTGGTGATACACATTCGATCGCGGCTTTGTGCCAGCTATGGAAACACCCCACAACACCCCCAGTCCTTTTCGAACAGGTTGCAGTGTGAAGTCTTAAATCGCCGTGGCACCGCCGTCCACCGCCAGGGCCTGACCGGTGGTGAAGGCCGCACCATCACTGCACAGGTACAACACCGCGCTGGCAATTTCCTCGACCTTGCCAATGCGCCCGACCGGGTGCATCGCTGCGGCAAATTCGGCCTTGCGCGGGTCAGCTTCATAGGCGCGGCGGAACATGTCGGTATCAATCACCGCCGGGCAGACCGCATTGACGCGGATTTTCTTTTTCGCGTACTCGATGGCTGCCGACTTCGTCAGGCCGATCACCGCATGCTTGGACGCCGCATAGATGCTCATTTTCGGCGCCGCGCCCAGCCCCGCCACCGACGCCGTGTTGACGATGGCGCCACCGCCCTGGGCCAGCAACAGCGGCAGTTGATACTTCATGCACAACCACACGCCTTTGACGTTGACCCCCATGATGGCATCGAACTCATCCAGGCTGCCGTCAGCCAGCTTGCCCTTCTCGATCTCGATCCCGGCGTTGTTGAAGGCATAGTCCAGGCGGCCGTAGGCGGCGACGGTCTGCGCCATCAATTGCTGCACATCCGCCTCCAGGGTGACGTTGCAGCGCACAAACAAGGCTTCGCCACCCGATTGCTGAATCAATGCAACCGTGCCCTCGCCGCCCGCCACATCGAGGTCGGCCACCACCACTTTCAAGCCTTCGGCGGCGAACGCCAACGCGGTCGCGCGGCCAATACCGGCGGCGGCGCCGGTCACCAGGGCGACCTGGCCGGAAAACGTCATGCTCATGGGAATGTCCTTTTGGGGATTGATAGCCGTCGAGCGAGTCTAGCCAATCAGGAGAGTGACGCGTCAGCACTATCAGAAGGCCGGTTGGCGCTGCATGCGTCCGGGTGATAAGGCCACCGGGCTGACTATCAACCCCGTCTATCGGCAAGCATTCGCGTGGCTCGAACAACCTTGCTCACAGGCGGTTCCTTGTCTATCACTCATACTCCCCTCTAAAGAGTTGCCGCCATGACTGCCCAGACCAACCGCCAGTTCCTGCTTGCCAAACGCCCGGTCGGCGCCGCCACGCGGGACACCTTCACCTTTCAGGAAGTCCCGGTAGGCACGCCGCAGGACGGGCAGATACTGGTGCGCAACGAGTACCTGTCTCTGGACCCCGCCATGCGCGGCTGGATGAATGAGGGCAAGTCCTACATTCCGCCTGTCGGTCTCGGCGAAGTGATGCGCGCATTGGGAGTAGGCAAGGTGATTGCCTCCAACCACCCGAATTTTGCGGTCGGCGACTACGTCAACGGCGCCTTGGGCGTGCAGGATTATTTCCTGGGCGAGCCGCGCGGTTTCTACAAGGTCGACCCGAAACTCGCGCCCCTGCCGCGCTACCTGTCTGCGCTGGGCATGACCGGCATGACCGCTTACTTCGCGCTGCTGGACACAGGTGCCCCCAAGCCCGGCGAGACCGTCGTGATCTCCGGCGCGGCCGGTGCGGTCGGCAGCATTGCCGGGCAGATCGCCAAACTCAAGGGCTGCCGCGTGGTGGGCATCGCCGGGGGCGCCGACAAGTGCAGGTTCCTGGTGGACGAACTGGGCTTCGATGCCGCCATCGACTACAAACACGAAGACGTACCCGCCGCCCTCAAGCGTGAGTGTCCCAAAGGCGTGGATGTGTACTTCGATAACGTTGGCGGCGACATTCTCGACGCGGTGCTCAGCCGCCTGGCGCTGAAGGCGCGGGTGGTGATTTGTGGGGCCATCAGCCAGTACAACAACAAGGAAGCCGTGAAAGGCCCGGCCAACTATCTGTCATTGCTGGTCAACCGCGCACGGATGGAAGGCTTTGTGGTGATGGATCACGCAGCGAACTTTGCCGCTGCCGGGCAGGAAATGGCCGGTTGGATGGCGCAGGGCAAGCTCAAGAGCAAGGAAGATATCGTTGAAGGGCTGGAGACGTTTCCCGAGACGTTGATGAAGCTATTCAACGGCGAGAACTTCGGCAAGCTGGTGCTGAAGGTCAGCTGATACAGGATAGACAAATGTGGGAGCAAGCCCCCTCCCACAGGGGATCTTCATTGTTCAGGAAATGGCGTGGGCGCAATGGCTGTGCACAGTGATAACTGACGAAACCGAATCAAAATGTGGGAGGGGGCTTGCTCCCGATGGCGGTGGATCAGCCAGTACATCTGTTGACTGTCACACCGCTATCGGGAGCAAGCCCCCTCCTACATTTGGTATCAGGCGATTTCGGCAACGACGGCTGCCAGCGCCTTGGCCGGATCGGCCGCCTGGCTGATCGGACGGCCAATCACCAGGTAGTCGGAACCGGCATCGAGCGCCTGGCGCGGCGTCAGAATACGGCGCTGGTCATCCTGGGCGCTGCCCGCCGGGCGGATCCCCGGGGTCACCAGTTGCAGCGTCGGGTGAGCGCTTTTGAGCGCCTGGGCCTCGAGGGCCGAGCAGACCAGGCCGTCGAGGCCGGCTTTTTGCGCCAGCGCGGCCAGGCGCAACACCTGCTCCTGCGGCTCGATGTCCAGGCCGATGCCGGCCAGGTCCTCGCGCTCCATGCTGGTCAGCACAGTCACGCCGATCAGTAGCGGTTTGGGCCCGCGGCGCTGTTCCAGCACTTCCCGGCAGGCGCTCATCATGCGCAGGCCGCCGGAGCAATGCACATTGACCATCCACACGCCCATCTCGGCCGCTGCCTTGACCGCCATGGCGGTGGTATTGGGGATATCGTGGAATTTAAGGTCAAGAAACACTTCGAAGCCCTTGTCACGCAGGGTGCCGACGATTTCCGCCGCGCAACTGGTGAACAGTTCCTTGCCGACCTTGACCCGGCAAAGCGTAGGGTCCAACTGGTCAGCCAGCTTCAGTGCGGCGTCACGGGTGGGGTAATCCAGGGCGACGATGATAGGAGTCTGGCAGACGGACATTGGAATGGGCTCTCAGGCAAGTCGAAATCGGCGCGGATTGTAGCGCAAGCGGCGCCGTTGCGGGATCCGATGATCGGTAAATACTGATTTCGGCGTTGATAGGCACCGGTTTCCGGCAATTATTTCAAAGCCGATACATTCACGACATGCGCCCAACACGCCCCACCGTTAGCCTCGCCGCTTGACCGAGCGTCCAGCACTTCCAGCCATGGGGCTGGGCGCCTATGCTGGCCGTAACAATCAGGTAGATGATCGCACTATGCAGACTCCTTCCGTCCCGGTAAACGACGAGCACCCAGGCGCGGTGATCGCCGACGACAAGCGCTGGAACACCCGTGCGCTGATCGTCGATGACGATGCGCCGATTCGTGAATTGCTGATCGATTACCTGGCGCGCTTCAATATTCTCGCCACGGGCGTGACCGACGGCGCGGCGATGCGCCTGGCCATGCAAGCCGAGACCTTCGATGTGGTGGTGCTCGACCTGATGCTACCGGGCGAAGACGGCCTCACCTTGTGCCGCTGGCTGCGGGCTGAATCGGACATTCCGATCCTGATGCTCACCGCCCGCTGTGAGCCCACCGACCGTATTATCGGCCTGGAACTGGGCGCCGACGACTATATGTCCAAACCTTTCGAACCGCGCGAACTGGTGGCGCGTATCCAGACCATCCTGCGCCGGGTGCGCGATGACCGTACCGAGCAGCGCGCCAACATCCGCTTCGACAACTGGCGCCTCAACAGCGTGTTGCGCCAATTGGTGGCCGACAACGGCTTGGTGGTGCCGCTGTCCAACGCCGAGTTCCGCCTGCTGTGGGTGTTTATCGAACGGCCGCGCCGCGTGTTGAGCCGCGAGCAATTGCTGGATGCAGCGCGCGGTCGCTCCATCGAAGCCTTCGACCGCAGCATCGACCTGCTGGTGTCGCGCCTGCGCCAGAAACTCGGCGACGACCCCAAGGCCCCGCATTTGATCAAGACCGTGCGCGGCGAAGGCTATCTGTTCGACGCGCGGGATATCGGTTGATGCGCGCCACCTTCAATACGTTGTTCGGGCGGCTGTTCGGCGTGTTGCTGGTGGCCATCGTGCTGGCGCATGCGCTGGCGTTCTTCTGGTTCCATCATTACGGCCCTCCGCCGCCACCGCCACCGGAAACCTTCGTCGAGCAGCCGGATGGCTCGATGAAACCGTTGGCCAAGCATCAGCGCCCCTGGTTCGGCGGCCCGGTGGTGCCGCTGACGTTTCAATTCATCTCGCTGATCATCGCCGCCTGGTACGGCGCCAAGCTCTTGAGCCGGCCGATCCAGCGCCTGAGCGCGGCTGCCGAGCGTTTGAGCCTCGACCTCGACAGCCCGCCGCTGGACGAATCCGGGCCTCGCGAGGCACGCCAGGCCGCGTCAACCTTCAACCTGATGCAAAGGCGCATCCGCGAACAAGTCAGCCAGCGCGCACGCATGCTCGGGGCAGTCTCCCATGACCTGCGCACGCCGCTCTCCCGCCTGAAACTGCGCCTGGAACAGATCGAAGACACCAAGCTGCAAGGCCAGATGCGCCAGGACCTCAACGACATGATCGGCATGCTCGACGCCACCTTGAGCTACCTGCACGAACAGCGCACCAGCGAGACCCGCCACTGGCTCGACGTGCAGGCGCTGGTGGAATCGCTCAGCGAAAACGCCCAGGACCAGGGCAGCGATGTGCAGGTGTGCGGCACCTGCGCGCCCTTGCAGGTGCAACCGATGGCGTTGCGTTCGTGCCTCAACAACCTGATCGACAATGCCCTGCGCTATGCCGGCTCGGCGCGCGTGGAGCTGGCCGACAGCCGCGGCGCCCTGGTGATTCGGGTGATCGATCACGGCCCTGGCATCGCGGCCGATAAGCGCGAAGCGGTGTTCGAACCGTTCTTTCGCCTGGAGGGCTCGCGCAACCGTAATTCCGGCGGCGTCGGCCTGGGCATGACGATTGCCAAGGAAGCGGTCGAGCGCCTCGGCGGCCACCTGAGCCTGGACGATACGCCAGGCGGCGGTTTGACCGCCGTAGTGTGGCTGCCGAGGGCTTAAAGCGGTTTGTCTTCGCGCCGCGCCTGGGCCTGGGTGGCGCTCCAGTCGGTCAACAAGCTGTAGGCCACCGCGAGCAAGGTCGGGCCAATAAACAGGCCGATAAAGCCGAACGCGATCAAGCCGCCGAATACGCCCAGCAGCACGATCACCAACGGCAGGTTGCCGCCACGGCTGATCAGGTAAGGCTTGAGCACGTTGTCGACGCCGCTGATGATGAAGGTGCCCCACACGCCAAGGAACACCGCGTAGGTGTAGTCACCCTTCCACGCCAACCAGGCCGTGGCCGGAATCCACACCAGCGGCGGGCCCATGGGAATCAGGCTGAGCAGGAAAGTGACGCCCCCCAGCAGCAACGCGCCAGGCACGCCGGCAATCAGGAAGCCGATCAGCGCCAGCACGGCCTGGGCGGCAGCCGTGCCGATCACGCCATTGACCACCCGTTGCACCGTACCGGCCACCAGTTCGATGTAATAGCTGGCGCGGTCGCCGATCAGGCGCTCCAGCAGACGGTGCACGAACATCGCCAGGCGCGGCCCGTCGCGGTAGAAAAAAAACACGAAAACCAGGCTCAAGGTCAGTTCGAGAATGCCGCCGCCGATTTGCGCACTGCGCGCCAGCAACCAATTGCCGACCTGGCCCAGGTAAGGCTTGATGCTCAGCATCAGCGCCGCGCCCTGTTGGTCGATGCTGTCCCACGTCGCCACCAGCCGCTCGCCGATAAGCGGAATCGAGCCCAGCCAGGTGGGCGCATTGGGCAAGCCGTCGACCTGGATATCCTTGATCAACACGACGGCATCGCGCACATGGTCCGCCAGGTTGAACCCCAGCCACACCAGCGGCAGCGCGACCAGCAACATCCAGCCCAATGTCAGGATACCGGCCGCCAGTGATTCGCGACCGCCCAGCCCACGGGTCAGCAGTACCATCAGCGGCCAACTGGCAAACGCCAGCACCGCGCCCCAGAACAGCGCCGACCAGAACGGCGCCATGACCCAGAAGCTGGCACCGAACAGCACCAGCAGCAGGATTTGCACCAGCAGGCGATCGTTATTGAGCATCGGGTATCTCGAAAAGAGTCATGTAGGAAGACAGCTTAGGCGAACGGCGCGGGTCCGTTCGCCCTGTGGCGCTTAGCGTATCAGATGCACATGCAGGCCTTCAGCCTTGCCTGTGCCGGTTTCCAGGCGCGCGGCGCGTACGCCACTGTCGATCAGGCCCTGGCGCCAGGCTTCGGCGCTGGGCCCGGTCAGGCTGACGCGCAGGTTGGTGTCGAGGTTCAGCCCACGGGAAATCAAGGTCAACCAGGTGGCGTCGGGCTCGGCGCCGAGCGCGGGAAAGTCCAGCTCGCCGGTGCTTTTCAGCTCACGCAACAGCGTTGCCGACGTGGGCAGAAGAGTGCCCAGCGGGGTGCTGGCATCCAGTTGCTCGACATGCAGATAGGCGCGGCGATTGCCACGGGTGATGCCGTACAGCGCCACCAGCGAGTTGTCCTGGGGGGCCGCCAGGCGCAACAGCAGGTATTCCTGCTGGCCATCGGCGCCCACCAGCTTGGCGTTGCCGAACACTTCATTGGCCCACAGGCTGCTTTCGCCGCAATCGCGGGCCTGGCACCAGAACAACAGCTGCGCGCCCTGAGCCTGCAAGGCTTCGCGGGTGGCGGTAAAAGCGGTGCTGGAGCTGTGCTCGGCGGGCAGCTCGTAGGTGATCGCGGTGGTTGGACCGCGTGCGGTGGCCTGGGCTTCGGAGCGCAATTGACCGCTGATCTTGCGGATCGCGCCCATGGGGTAGATGCGTTCCTTTTCTTCAGCAGGGCGATAGTCGACGATCTGCGCGTCCACCTGGCGGGCAATGGCCGGTAAGTCCTGGCTTCCCGGTACATCGGCGGCGAACACCAGCGGGCTGAAACAGCACAGCCCAAAGGCACGGATACAGCCTTTACCCAGGCTCATCGGATCAATGAGCCGTGGCCATGGAGGGTCGCAGCGGTTTCAAGATGGTTCATGGTTGACTCCCTTTCAATCCGCCCAGCCTCGGCAGTTGACCGCGCCAAGTCAAGGCGCGGAGAAGAACCGATTGAAACAGTCTGCAACAAGAACCGCACCGGGCTCGTCATTCAGGTGCAAATGATGGCCACCCGGCAGCGTCGTCACGGTAAAGGGCAGCTGTGAAAGCAATTCGGAATGTTTCGCCAACAGGCCGTCAGCCGCGACCACCAGCTGCGTAGGGCAACTCACGCGTCGTACGAACGCCATGGCTTGTTCATCGGTCAGGCGCATCGGTGATGCCAGGGTCAGGCGGCTGTCGCTGCGCCAGGTGTAGCCACCCGGCACCGGCATCAAACCGCGCTGGGCCAGCAGTTCGGCGGCTTCGCGGCTGACCGCGACGAGGCCGTGCATGCGCGCCTCGACCGCCCGATCCAGGCTCGCATAGACCGGCTTGCGCTTGCCCTGCAGGCTCAATTGCGCCTGCAATGCCATGCCCAGCCGCTCGGCCGCGTTCTCGCCGCGGGCGGTCGGCGGGATCACCCCGTCGATCAACCCCAGGTGCGTCACGCGCTCCGGTAACGCTCCGGCCAGCACCAGGGAAACGATGGCGCCGAGGGAATGGCCAAGTAATGCAAAACGTTGCCAGCCCAGTTGCTCGGCCACTTGCAACACATCGTGGACGTAATCCCACACGGCGTAACCGGCCCCGGCCGGACGATGGGCCGAGTGCCCGTGCCCGGCCATATCCAGCGCGACGATGCGCAACCCCTGCAGCTTCGGCGCCAGGCGCGCAAAGCTGTTGGCGTTGTCCAGCCAACCGTGCAGGGCGATGACGGGCAAGCCGTCTTCAGGCCCGAACAGATGCGCCGCCAGCTCGATATGCGGCAGGCTCAGGCGTACTTCTTCCACGGGCGCGCTCATGCGCAACTGCGCTCACGGGCCTGCCAACGGGCAAACAGGTGCTTGATCAAGGTCGCGGTGTCCTGGGGTCGCTCAAGGGGAAACATATGGCCGCCGGGCATGGTGAGCATCTCACCCATGGGCAGGCGACCTACGCCGCTGACATGATGGCGCATCACCACACGGCTCTGCTGGCCGCGCACCACCGCCAGCGGCACTTTCAACTGGCGCACCTGGCCGGGGCTGGTGTGAGGCACGCCCCGATAGATGCTGATTTCCGTCGCGGGGTCGAAACGCAGACGCAGACGGTCGCCCACTGGCAGCAGACCATGTTGCAGGTACGCCTCGAAGCACTCGGGGTCGAAACCGCGAAACAGGGTCTTACCGGCGAAGTAAGCGCGCGCGGCGTCCAGGTCGGTGAATTCCTCACGGCGGCCCAGGGTGCGTCCGGCCGGGGTCAGGCGGTCGATGAAGCCAAAGCGTTTGGCGGCGCGAATCACCCAGCGATCCGCGCGGGTCAACACCGGCGAGTCCAGCATCACCACGCCACGGTACAGCTGCGGGCAGCGCATGGCGGCGTGCAAATGCAAGACCCCGCCCAGGGAATGGCCGACGCCCCACACCGGCTCCGGTTGCTGCTGCAGATGGTGGATCAGTTCATCCACCAGGTTCTGCCAGTTATCGTCCACCGGGAACCTGGGATCGTGGCCGTGCTGCGGCAGATGCCCCACCGTATATTCGGGAGCCAGGGCCGCGAACAACTTGCCGTAGGTGGCCGACGGGAAGCCATTGGCGTGGGCGAAAAACACATGCTGCGACATAGCGGCGCGCTCTTCAGGAACAGAGGTTGATTGTCACCATGCCTGGCGTTCACGGCAATGACCGTAACCGCCAGGAATGATGACACTCACGCCATGTCTATCGCGCCGGAGGCTGTTCGCCCAGGGGCACCACGGCCACGGTCAGGCGCGATACGCAACTGGCCTTGCCCTCGTCGTTGGTCAAGCGGATGTCCCACACTTGGGTCGTGCGGCCGATATGAATGGCCCTGGCCACCGCCGTTACGCGCCCGCTGCGCACACCGCGCAGGTGATTGGCGTTGACCTCCAGGCCCACGCAATAGAATTTGCTCGCATCGACGCACAGGTAGGCCGCCACGGAGCCCAGGCTTTCGGCCAGTACCACCGAGGCGCCGCCATGCAACAAGCCGTAGGGCTGATGGGTGCGGTGATCGACCACCATGCTGGCGGTGATGGATTCGTCGTCGAAGCTTTCGAAGCGAATATCCAGCAATTCACCGATGGTGTTTTTCTGGCTCGCGTTGAGCTGTTCGATATTCGGTTGCGTGCGCCACAGGCTCATGGGACTGTCCTTATTGGTTTTATTACGATCCTAATCCTGACACACAACGGCATTCCAGATAAGCGCTATAGCTTATGGATTTTCAACGCTGACCAGGCTCATCAACCCCGCCAATGGGAAGTCACCCTCCAACAGCGCGAGGCTGGCGGTATGCATCGGCTGCGGCTGACGCGAGTGACCGTGCTGCAAAAAGCTGATCAGGTTGCCCACCAGCGGCTGATGGCTGACCAGCAGCACGTTGTCATCGGTATCGAGTTTTTCCAGCACCTGCGCCGGGCTGTCCTCTGGCGTCAGCCACGGCACCGTACGGATCTGAGGCTCGAACCCCAACACCTCGCGCACCAGTTGCGCCGTCTGCTGCGCCCTCGCATAAGGGCTGGCGATGATGGCACTGAGCGGCTGGCCGATCAGGTGCGCGGCACTGCGCAATACTTCAGCCCGGCCATGCTCGGTGAGGTTGCGCTCGGCGTCAGTTGGCGCATGAGCTTGGGCTTGCCCGTGGCGCAGGATCCACAATTTCATAGCTTGGGCTCTTCATCACGCACCGGGTGCGGTGCTGGCGGCACGCTATGCGCGGCTTCGCCTTCCGGTGCACGCGGGGTTGGCCAATCAGCGAACGGCCAGGGTTTTTGCTCGGTATGGAAGCTGCCGAAGCGACCGATCTGCGCAAGGAACTGGCTGAGGCTGTCGCCAACGTTCATCAGGCTCAGGTTCGGCGCGCCATAGATCAACCGGTAAATCAGTTGCACCACCACCAAGGCGCCGAGCACGAACTGCGCCACCTGCCACACCAAGGCAAATACCAGCATCCACAGGATGCGCAGCACAATGGACTCATACTTGGGGGCTGCTTTCGAATCGTTCATGCCGCGTTCCTCAGTTGAAACCGCTGGTGGAAATAAAGTCGACATCGGTTTTCGGCTCGGCGCGCATCAGCAGCTCGATGACCTGGTCCAAGGTGCGCCCTTCAAACAGGATCGCGTGCAGCCCGGCAACCAGCGGCATGTACACCCCGACTTCCTGAGCCTTGGCCTTGAGCACCTTGAGGGTGTTGACCCCTTCGGCCACTTCGCCCAGGCGAGTCACGGCCTCTTCCAGGCTCAACCCCTGGCCCAGCGCGAACCCGACCTGATAGTTACGGCTTTTCGGCGACGAGCAGGTGACGATCAGGTCGCCGACGCCCGCCAGGCCCAGGAACGTCATCGGGTTGGCGCCCTGATTCACGGCGAAACGGGTCATCTCCGCCAGAGCACGGGTAATCAGCATGCTCTTGGTGTTTTCGCCCATCCCCAAGGCCACGGCCATGCCGGCGATGATGGCGTAGACGTTCTTCAGCGCACCGCCCAGTTCGACGCCGAACCGGTCGGCACTGGCGTAGACGCGGAAGGTGCGACCATGCAGCACCGCCTGGACGCGCTCGCACAGTTGCTCGTCTTCACTGGCGACCACCGTGGCGGTCAGCGCATGCTCGGCCACTTCCCGCGCCAGGTTCGGCCCGGACAGCACACCAATGCGCGCCTGGGGGGCGATCTCCTGGAGGATTTCGCTCATCAGCTTGAATGTCTGCGCCTCGATACCCTTGGTCAGGCTGACCAGCAGCTTGCCCGCCAGGCGTTCGGCGTGGGGCGCCAGCACCGAGCGCAAGGCGCTGGAAGGCAGCGCGACAAAGCACAGGTCGCAGGCGGTAAGGGTTGCCAACAGATCGGTAACGGGTTCGACCGCCGGATGAATCTTGATGCCTTTAAGGTAACGCGGGTTTTCCCGATGCACGCGAATGGCCTCGGCCTGCTCGGGATCACGCATCCACTGGCGCACGGCGTAGCCGTTCTCGGCCAGCAGGTTAGCCACGGCGGTACCAAAACTTCCGCCTCCCAGGACCGCGATAGGGCGCTGTTCAGTCATATGCAATCCGTTAATCCATACCAGTGGCGATGGCGGCATTATACGGGGCGACCTGCTTGCGGCCAGCCCCCGTGTGAATTCGTGCGCTTGTCGGAAAATGCCACACTTGAATGAAGTTATTGCAGGTCTCACGACTGGCAAAAGGCCTCACCTCAGTTAACATGGGCGGCTATCCGCAATTATCAAGGCCGCGCCGTGTACCTGGGCCCTCCTCCCCGCTCATCCCTGCTGTTGATGCTGCCGTTGACCCTGGCGTGCAGCGCCAGTGCGTCGGCCGACGATCTGTTCCTCGACAGCCAACCGCTGCCGCAGGTATTGACCGCCACCCGCCTCAAGCAATCGGCCGCGGCCGTACCCGGCAGCATGACTGTGATCGACAGCGAGTTGATCAAGGCCAGCGGTGCGCGTGACATTGCCGAGCTGTTGCGCCTGGTGCCGGGGATGATGGTCGGCTACACCACCGGCAATCAGGCGGCGGTGAATTACCACGGCACCAGCGCCAGCGATGCACGGCGCATGCAGGTGTTGATCGACGGACGCTCGGTGTACCGCGCAGGCCTGGCGACGGTGGACTGGAGCGATATTCCAGTGGCCATGGAAGACATCGAGCGTATCGAGGTGTTTCGTGGCCCCAATACCGTCAGCTACGGCGCCAATGCGCTGATGGCGGTGGTCAATATCCTCACCCGTTCACCGGCCAACAGCCAGGGCACGCGGGTGAAGGTCATCCGCGGTGAACGCGGGATCAACGATGTCTATGCCAGCCAGGGCGTGGGCTGGGAAACCGGCGACTTGCGCCTGTCGCTGTCCGGGCAACAGGACGATGGTTTTGACAGCGATGCCGCCGGTGCCGACCGCCGTGACAGCCGCCGCCTCAGCCGCTTCAGCCTGGCCGTCAGCCAAACGTTGAATGCGCAACAGAGCATCGACTGGCAGCTGGATGCCAAGGAAGGCACCAATCAGCGTCCCTATACCTACACTCCGGTGTTCGCCGGGATTACCGAGGGCGGCACCAATTCCGACGTCACCGCCAAGGACTACGCGGGCTCAATGCGCTGGAATTTCGACTTCAACCCCGACCACAGCCTGTATATCCAGGGGTCGGCCCAGCAATGGAACCGTCGGCAGATCTGGAAAGCCTGTGACGCCAAGGTCTCGTTCAGCCCCGAACTGACCCAGCTGTGGCAGCTCAACCCCAACTACGCCGAAAAGCTGGCGCGGCACATGGATCAGTTCAGCCAGGGTAGCGCTCCGCCCGGCAGCGCCGCCGAGCAGGCGTTGGGCAACCAGGTACTGGACCAATGGCGCAACGGCGCCAGCCAAAGCGTGTGCGGCGATATCGACCAGAGCACCCAGGAAAGCCGCTACGACCTGGAGCTGCAAGACACCCTCAGCCTCTCCGACAGCCTGCGCCTGGTCAGCGGAATGAATTACCGCTACGACCGCGCCGACTCCGACACCTACTTCAACGGAACGCTGGACGACACCACCTGGCGCCTGTTCGGCCACTTGGAATGGCGCGCCAGCGAACACTGGCTGCTGCAAGGCGGCGCGATGTACGAAGACACCCACTTGAGCGGTAACTCGCTGACACCCCGCGTGGCGGTCAACTACCTGATCAACCCGCGCCACGGTCTGCGGGCGGTGTACTCCGAGGCGATCCGTTCACCGGACATGTTCGAGAACAACGTCAACTGGAGCTACCGCGTCACCAACCTCAGTTCGCCGGTGTATGGGCAGAATTCCGGGCAATATTTTGTGGTAACACGCGGCCCGGGCAATCTCGATAAAGAGTTGATGCGCTCGCGCGAACTGGGCTACAACGGGTTCTTTGCCGACCTCGGGTTGAATGTCGACGTGAAGCTGTTCTATGACGAAATCACCGACATGATCAGCTCGCCGTTGCGCAACAACCAATACATCGCCAGCAACGCCAACAGCTCGCGCTTTACCGGTGCCGAATCCCAATTCGACTGGCGCGTGAGCAACGCCGACCGCCTGCGCCTGACCTACGCTTACGTCGACGCGAGCACCAGCAACCCGCTGGACAAAGCGCAGACCGCACGTAACAGCGGCTCGGCCGGCTGGTTGCGCGAATGGGGCCACGGCTGGTCCAGCGCCTTGTTCTACTATGGTGACGACGCACTCAACGAGTATCGCTTCGAACGGGTCGACCTGCGGGTGGCCAAGCGCATTGCCCTGGGCAAAACCAACGTGGAGCTGGCTGGCATGCTGCAACAACGCCTCGATAACCAGCCGACCACCTGGCCCGACAACCATTATGACCATCGCCATGTGCTCTACTTCAGCGCGCAGTTAGAGTTCTGACATGGGCGACCCGTCACGGATGACCCTCCCTGTCGTTTCAAGGCTGTGGCGCAAAGGCTTGCTGCTGGCGTGCCTGCTGTTCACGAGGCCCGTGTGGAGCGCGGAAATCCTGCTGACCGCCGCCGAGGACGGTGCCGGCGTCCAAGCCTTTACCCAGGCCCTCGCGCAGCAGCGCCCCGAAGACCATGTCTCCTTCACCCTGCTGCAAAACCTGCCGGCGCCGAGCCAGTTGCCCGCCACTACCCGCCTGATCCTGCTCGACCTGCCCGGCCTCGACTGGCGCTTGCAGGACAGCCAGGGCCCGTCGACCCTGGTGCTGCGCATCAGCCGTCTGCAAGCCCAGCAACGCCTGGGCGGCGCTCACCCGGCAAAAATCAGCCTGTTGTGGAGCGATCCGCCGCTGACGCGCCAGTTGCGCCTGATCGCCAGCATCTTGCCCCAGGCCCGGCGCATCGGTGTGCTTTACGGTGCCGACAGCGAATTCCTGCTGCCCGAGCTACACCGATACGCGGCGCCGCTGGGCCTGGAAATCGTGCCGCAACGCTGGGACAACACCAATGACAGCCGCCCCCTGCAAGCCCTGTTCAAGAACAGTGACGTGCTGCTGGGCCTGGACGATCCGCAACTGTACAACCCTAAAACCGCCAAGAACCTGTTATTGAGCAGCTATGCCCAGCAATTGCCGTTGGTGGGGCCCAATGCCGGGTTTGTCCGCGCAGGGAGCCTGGCCAGCACCTACAGCGACCAGCCTGACTGGCTCGCGGTACTCGATCGGCTGCTGGACCACCCGCCTGCCAACTGGCCGCGCACGTTCTACCCGGAACATTTCAAAGTGGTGGGCAACCCGCAAGTCGCGCGCTCACTGGGCATCGAACAGGTCGACGAAGCTGCCGTCGCCGCCCGCTTGGCCGAAGGAGACAGACGCCCATGACCTTGCGCCGTCGCTGGGACATCAACACCCGCACCCAGCTCATTACCCTGGGGCCCGCGCTGTTGCTGACCTTGCTGTTGATCAGCTTCTTTACCTTCGTGCGTATCCAGGACTTGCGCCAGGAACTGGACCACACCGGCCAGTTGATCGCCAACCAACTGGCGCCGGCCACCGAGTACGGCGTTATTTCCGGCAACAACGAGGTGCTCGACACCCTGCTGCGCGCGACGCTGGCCACCCCCCACGTGCGCTTCCTGGAGATTCAGGACAGCGCCGAGAACATTCTGGTGTACGTCGAGCAGCCGTCGGAGAAACACGACCGCTCACTGTCGGTGAAGGTGTTCCAGGCACCGATCCGCTTGCAACATATCCAGTTGGGCAATGACTTTTTCCAGGACAACCTCAACGAACCAACAGCGCCGCGCGCGGATTACCTGGGCCGAGTGATCGTCGGGATGTCCAACGATGCGTTCAGCCAGCGCCAGCAGGAAATTCTATTCAAGGCCGGCATCCTGGCGCTGTTCGCGCTGTTGTTCACCTGCCTGCTGGCGCGACGCCTGGCCGCCAGCCTGTCGCAGCCGATCAGCGCCATGGGGAATGCGGTGAAGGCCATCCAGCAGGGCGACTACAAGACACCGCTGCCGATTGTCGATGACTCCGAACTGGGCGATCTGGCGCGGCACATCAACAACCTGGCCGCCGGCCTCAACCAGGCCAGCCGTGAACAGCAGCAGGCCATGGCCCAGCTGATCCAGACCCGCGAAGAAGCCGAGCGCGCGAACAATGCCAAGTCGGACTTCCTGGCGATGATGAGCCATGAGCTGCGCACGCCCATGAATGGCGTGCTGGGCATGCTGCAACTGCTGGAAACCACCGAGATGACCGAAGAGCAGGCCGAGTACGCGGCGCTGGCCTCCGAGTCCACCGAGCACCTGCTCAAGGTGATCAACGACATCCTCGACTTTTCACGTATCGAGCGGGCCGCGTTGGAGCTGGAACATATTTCCTTCAACCTGGCCGAGCTGATCAGCAGTTGCGCCCAGGCGTTCCAGCACAGTGCGCAGCAACGCGGGCTGGCCCTGGAGCTGCCGATTCCATCGGGCATGGAAGCCCTGCGGGTGCGCGGTGATCCGACCCGTATCCGGCAGATTCTGGTGAACCTGATCGGCAATGCCTTGAAGTTCACCGAGCACGGCACGGTACACGTGCAGCCCCACTGGCAAACCCTGGACCATGAACTGGTGTGGTTCACCTGCACCGTGCGCGACAGTGGTATCGGCATTTCCGCCGAGCGCCTGGAGTTAATGTTCGACGCGTTCCAGCAAGCCGACAGTTCCATTTCAAGACGTTACGGCGGCACCGGCCTCGGCCTGCCGATTGCCCGTACGCTGGCCGAACGCATGGGTGGCACCCTGCGCGCCCAGAGCGAAGAAGGCCGGGGTTCGGTGTTCACCCTGGAAATTCCGCTGGCTATCGATCAACAGAGCCTGCCCGCCATCGCCCCGGACGCCGTGGGTAAAACCAGTGCAGGCGACGGGCGGCATATACTGCTGGTGGAAGACAACCCGGTTAATCGTACCGTGGTCGAAGCCATGCTGCGCAGCCTGGGCTTCGAAGTCAGCCTGGCCACCGATGGCGCCGAGGCGATCCGCAGCGCCGAAAGCCTGATCTTCACGGCCATCCTGATGGACTGCCGCCTGCCATTGATCGACGGCTACGAGGCCACCCGGCGCATCCGCCAGCTGCCGGGCTGCGCCGATCTGCCGATTATCGCCCTGACCGCCAACGCCTTGCAGGGCGACCGCGAAGCCTGCCTCGCTGCTGGAATGAACGATTACCTGGCCAAACCGTTCAAACGCACGGATTTGCAGCAAATCCTTCAGCGCTGGGTGAACTAGCTGTGGCGTTCAAGCCAAGTCCGACTGGCGTGGAAGACGAAAGTGCGGCAGTCTTAGGCACCCGAACGGGCCGATAAACAGGTCCGGTTTAACATTTCAGTGAACAAGTGTACATTGAGTACCTTGACGCTGTGACTTTCACTACAACGCAATAGTCTATGTGTAGGCTACCGCTATGAGGCATGAACGCTTCATTCGGTTCGGGAAGATTTGCCCTACCCTGCCGCATGGGATTATTGAGGAGCTCGCATGACCAAACAAAACGCCTTTACTCGGGAAGACCTGCTGCGCTGCAGTCGCGGTGAGCTGTTCGGCCCAGGTAACGCGCAACTGCCCGCCCCGAACATGCTGATGGTGGATCGCATCACCCATATCAGCGAAGAGGGTGGCAAGTACGGCAAAGGTGAATTGGTCGCCGAGCTGGATATCACCCCTGACCTGTGGTTCTTCGCCTGCCACTTCGAAGGAGACCCGGTGATGCCGGGCTGCCTGGGCCTCGATGCCATGTGGCAACTGGTCGGCTTCTACCTGGGCTGGCAAGGCCTTCCGGGTCGCGGTCGCGCCCTGGGTTCGGGCGAAGTGAAGTTCTTTGGCCAGGTCCTGCCGACCGCCAAGAAAGTCACCTACAACATTCAAATCAAGCGCGTCCTCAAGGGCAAGCTGAACCTGGCCATCGCCGACGGTTCGGTGACTGTCGACGGTCGCGAGATCTATACTGCCGAAGGCCTTCGGGTCGGCGTATTCACTTCCACTGACAACTTTTAAGGGTTATCCGCATGCGCCGCGTCGTTATCACTGGTCTGGGCATCGTTTCTTGCCTGGGCAATGACAAAGAGACCGTCACCGCTAACCTGCGTGCAAGTCGCCCTGGCATCCGCTTCAACCCGGAATATGCCGAAATGGGTCTGCGTAGCCAGGTTTCCGGCTCCATTGACCTGCCCCTCGAAGAACTGATCGATCGCAAGATCTATCGCTTCGTCGGCCACGCTGCCGCCTACGCCTACCTGGCCATGAAAGACGCGATCGCCGACTCCGGCCTGAGCGAAGACCAGGTGTCGAACGTACGTACCGGCCTGATCGCCGGCTCCGGCGGCGCATCCACCCTGAACCAGATGGAAGCGCTGGACATCCTGCGCGAAAAAGGCGTGAAACGCGTTGGCCCGTACCGTGTCACGCGGACCATGGGCAGCACAGTTTCGGCTTGCCTGGCCACGCCGTTCCAGATCAAGGGTGTCAACTACTCGATCTCCTCGGCCTGCGCCACCAGCGCCCACTGCATCGGCACTGCCGTTGAGCAGATTCAACTGGGCAAGCAGGACATCGTATTCGCCGGCGGCGGTGAAGAAGAACATTGGAGCCAGTCGTTCCTGTTCGACGCCATGGGCGCGCTGTCCACCCAGTACAACGAAACCCCGGAAAAGGCCTCCCGCGCCTACGACGCCAAGCGTGACGGTTTCGTCATCGCCGGCGGTGGCGGCATGGTCGTGGTCGAGGAACTGGAACACGCCCTGGCCCGTGGCGCCAAGATCTACGCGGAAATCGTCGGCTACGGTGCGACATCCGACGGCTACGACATGGTTGCGCCAAGCGGTGAAGGCGCCATCCGTTGCATGCAGATGGCGATGTCCACCGTGGACACCCCGATCGACTACCTGAACACCCACGGCACTTCGACTCCGGTCGGCGACGCCAAGGAAATGGAAGGCGTACGTGCGGTATTCGGGGACAAGGCGCCGAAAATCAGCTCCACCAAGAGCCTGTCGGGTCACTCCCTGGGCGCCGCTGGCGTTCACGAAGCGATCTACTGCCTGCTGATGATGGAAGGCAACTTCATGGCCGGTTCGGCCAACATCGACGAGATCGACCCGGTCGTCGCCGATATGCCGATCCTGACCAAGACCGTTGAAGATGTAAAAATCGACACCGTGATGAGCAACAGCTTCGGCTTTGGTGGCACTAACGCCACCCTGGTGCTGAAACGCTGGCAGGGCAAGTAAGGCCTGTAGCTTGATCCAATGAAAAGCCCCGACTGGTTCGGGGCTTTTTTATGGGCCATTGAATGAGACCGGGTCACCTGCATCGGGGGCAAGCCCCCTCCCACATTTTGGTCGCGGGGCGTCAGTTAGAGAGGCTTCGGCTCCTGAGCCGTCACAGGTTCAGGAGCGTGCCAAAATTGTGTAGATACCTATGCCCCGATAGGGCCACCTCAGCCCCAGCCCTACACAAAAACCGCGCCACCGCTGTACGTTAACGGCGTCTTACGTCATTACACAAAACCAAAACCCGCTATCAGTGCGCTCCCTCATCGCGAGGCGACTTGGGCAGAATGGCCAAAAAGTTATCCCGCGCGACCTTGTGGGCAACGTCTTCAGGCAATGCATCAAGGAAGGGATCAAAGCGGCGCATTTCCTTACCCAGCTTGTTGAAGCGTCCTACCACGTCAGAGCCCAGCATAAAGCGATCCGGGAAACGCTCTACCAGCTTGACCCACTCCGGCCGGGGCTTTCCGGCATCATCCAGCAAATACGGGGTAAGCATGCTCCACGATAGGTCGATATACAGGTTGGGGTAGGTTTCCAGCAGGCGATTCAAGGTGGGCAGCAAGAACTCCATTTGCACCTGATGGCGATGGATTTCCTTGCTGGTGCCGGCGTGGGCCCAGATAAAACGCGTGTGCGGATGGTTGCGCAGCGGCTGCTCGATTTCGGCCAGGTACAACGGGTTGCGCTCGCGCTTGGAGGTGATGTTGGAGTGCACCATCACCGGCAGGTCGTTCTCCGCCGCCAAGTGATAGATGCGCGTCATGGCTTCGTTGTTGGCACGTGGTGTGTCACCCGAGGTCAGCGCGGTGAGGTCGTCGTGGCGGGTAAACACCTCGCCTATGCCCTGCCACAGCCCCGGGTTGAGGTCGAGCATGCGCTGGATGTGGGCAGCGGAGTTCTTGTCGTTTGGATTGAAACCGGCCAGGAACGGATGAAAGTGCTGGCGCTGTTCGGGGGTCAGCTTATTGACCGCAGCGGCGACGATCACATCGGTGGCGCTGTACCAATAGGCATCGGCGTCATCGCCTGCGTAATAGCGCGGACGCTTGGGTTCGTCCTCATGCCATTTCTTGGCCACGGGAATGCCGGAAATCATCACATGGTCGATGCGATTCTCCGCCATGACCCTGAGCAGCTTGGCCATGCCTGCGGTTTCCTGGAAAAAATCCACGTAATGCAGGTGCGCATCGCTGTAGGCATACTCGCGAGCCTGCGCGGCAAGGCTGCTGGCGGCGAGCATCAGGGCAAAACTCACACGGGTCCAGAGCACGGTGATACCTCGATAGGGGCTGATACGGGTAGACCCTACGCCACGCATCAGGGTTCAGCACGGACAAAAACCTGGAACGCCCCACCGTCGGCATGTTCTATTACTGCATGACCGTCATCCACAGCCTTGTGAGGTTCGCCATGCCTGTTACCGTCAATACGTTGAACGCTGAGAATTTCCGTCACAGCGTCGCTATCAACAACCACGAGCTGTTTACCGACCTGCCCAAGAGCCTGGGAGGTGACGATTCAGCGCCATCTCCCCATGATTACTTCGATGCTGCGCTGGCATCGTGCAAGGCCTTGACCGTCAGGCTCTATGCGCAGAAGAAAGACATTCCGCTCACCGGCGTGACGGTAGAAGTTACCCACGACGCCGCCGAAGAGCAAAAAGGTAAGTACAGGCTCAACGTCAAGCTGACCCTCAAGGGCGTGCTCACCGATGCTCAGCGCGATGAGTTGCACCGTGTCGCCGACAAGTGCCCGGTGCACAAACTGATGACCACCGCCGAAGTCAGCATCGAGACCACACTTTCGGAAGGCGCCTTCAGCCAATAACGCCAACTTTGTCCGAGCGGGTTATGCTCAGCGTCATCCAACCCGCTCAGACAGGGATGCCCCCATGACCACGCTCACCGTGATCCGCCCTCGCCCCGAAGATGTCGAGGGCCAGCCTATCCTGCGCCCACTGCCCTCGCGTGAATGTCGCAGCGTCGGGCCTTTCGTGTTTTTCGACCATATGCTGCCGACCCGTTACGCGCCGGGCAGCGGGATGAATATCCGCCAGCATCCCCATATCGGGCTGTCGACCCTCACCTATCTGTTCGAAGGCACCTTGCAGCACAAAGACAGCCTGGGCTCGGACCAAGTGGTGCAGGCCGGCGAGGTCAGCTGGATGACTGCCGGCAGCGCGATTGCCCACGTCGAGCGCACGCCCGAGGCGGTCAAGGCCAGTGGTTTTACGCTGCATGGGCTGCAAGTGTGGCTGGCATCGCCCAAGCACCACGAAACCGGGCCGGGCCACTACAGCCATCATCCGGCGGCCAGTTTGCCGGTCAGCGATAACCTGGGCGTGCAGGTGCGCCTGATCGCCGGCAGCGGGTTCTGTCTCAAGTCGCCCGTACCGGTGCTGTCGCCCACGCTGTACGCCGACGTGCGCATGCAGACGGCCACTACCCTGCTGATTCCGGATGAGCACGAGGAGCGCGCGGTGTATGTACTGGAGGGTGAGGCGCAGTTGGACGGTGAGGTTCTGGAGGTACGCAGCCTGGTGGTCTTACCGACTGGACAGGAGATGACCCTGTCTGCCGAGAGTGCCTGCCACCTGGTGATACTTGGCGGCGCGCCGCTGGATGGGCCACGGCGGATCAACTGGAACTTTGTGGCGAGCGACCCGGCGGTGATTGAACAGGCGCGGCAGCGATGGGCGGCTGGGGATTGGCCGACGGTGCCGGGGGAGTCTGAAAGGATTGAGTTGCCTGTTAGATAGTCATCGGGGGCAAGTCGAATCGTCGCACCGCCCCTCCCACATTTGCACTGTATTCACAATCCAAGTGTGGGAGGGGGCTTGCCCCCGATAGCGTCCGAACAGACACTAAAAAATCAGCCCTTGAACACCTCATCCAGCAAGTTATGCATCGACCGGAACGCCCGCGCTGCGGTCTTGGCGTCATACATCATCTTGCCCGGCACATTGGCTTCGGGGTCGGTAAAGGAATGCACCGCGCCACCGTAGCTGAGCAATTGCCAATCCACACCCGCCGCGTTCATTTCATCTTCGAACGCCGGCAGTTGTTCTTTCGGTACCAGCGGGTCCGAGGCGCCGTGCAGCACCAGCACTGAACCCTTGATGTTCTTCGCATCTGCGGGGTTCGGTGTGTCGAGGGTGCCATGGAACGATACCGCCGCTTTCAACGGCGCACCGGTACGGGCCAGCTCCAGGGAGCAGCAGCCACCGAAGCAGAAGCCGAAGGTCGCCAGTTTCGACGTATCCACAGCCGCTTCAGTCTGGCTTTGCAGCTGTTCGAAGGCGGCTTGCATACGCTTGTTCAGCAAGGCACGGTCGTTCTTCAGCGGCATCATCGCCGCACCGGCCTCATCGCCGTTCGAAGGGCGCACGGTTTGCCCATAGAGGTCGGCGATCAACACCACATAGCCGTGGCCGGCCACGCTCTTGGCGATCTCTTCGGCCCCTGCGCTCACGCCCATCCAGTTCGGCGCCATCAACAGCCCCGGCAGCGGGCCTTTGTGGGTCGCATCGAACGCCAAGCGGCTTTCATAAGTCTGGCCATCAATCTGATAGACCACGGAACGTAGTGTGACTTGGCTCATGATTCACTCCAGTTGAGGTGCGCTAAAACGAAAAAACCCGCCGAAGCGGGTTTTTCTACAACGGTGTTAAACCGACAGTTCAACCAACAGCTTGTTCAGTCGGCGCACATAGGCGGCCGGGTCTTTCAGGCTGTCGCCAGCGGCCAGGGCCGCCTGATCAAAGAGGATGTGCGACAGGTCGCCAAAACGCTCTTCGCTCTGCTCACCGTCGAGCTTCTCGATCAGCGGGTGCGCCGGGTTGAATTCGAAGATCGGCTTGGAATCCGGAACCTTCTGACCGCTGGCTTCGAGGATCTGACGCATCTGCATGCCCAGGTCCTGCTCGCCGATGGCCAGGATCGCCGGCGAATCGGTCAGACGATGGGAAACCCGCACTTCGCTGACGGCTTCACCCAGGGACGCCTTGATGCGCTCAACCAGGCCTTCTTTGGACTTGGCGACTTCTTCAGCGGCTTTCTTGTCTTCCTCGGAATCCAGGTTGCCCAGGTCCAGGTCGCCACGCGCCACGTCCACAAACGACTTGCCGGCGAATTCGGTGAGGTAGCTCATCAGCCACTCATCGATACGGTCGGTCAGCAGCAGCACTTCGATGCCTTTCTTGCGGAAGACTTCCAGGTGCGGGCTGTTTTTAACCTGAGCGTAGGTTTCACCGGTGAGGTAGTAGATCTTGTCCTGACCTTCCTTGGCGCGTGCCAGGTAGTCGGCCAGCGACACAACCTGTTCACCGTCTTCACCTTGAGTCGAGGCAAAACGCAGCAGGCCGGCGATTTTTTCCTTGTTGGCGAAATCTTCTGCCGGACCTTCTTTCATGACCTGGCCGAAGTTTTTCCAGAAGCCCTTGTATTTCTCAGGCTCGTTCTTCGCCAGTTTTTCCAGCATGTCGAGTACGCGCTTGGTCAACGCCGACTTCATGGAGTCGATGATCGGGTCTTTTTGCAGGATCTCACGCGACACGTTCAGCGACAGGTCGTTGGAGTCGACCACACCCTTGATGAAGCGCAGGTACAGCGGCAGGAACGATTCCGCCTGGTCCATCACGAACACACGCTGTACGTAAAGCTTCAGCCCCTTCGGCGCTTCGCGCTGGTACAAGTCGAACGGCGCACGGGCCGGCACGTAGAGCAGCGAGCTGTATTCCAGCTTGCCTTCGACCTTGTTGTGGCTCCAGCTCAGCGGGTTCTCGTAATCGTGGCCGATGTGCTTGTAGAACTCCTGGTATTCCTCGTCCTTGATCTCGGTACGCGGACGGGTCCACAGGGCGCTGGCGCGGTTGACGGTTTCCCATTCGACGGCCGGTGCTTCTTCGCCTTCGGCAGCCGTCTGTTCTTTCGGCAGCTCGATCGGCAGGGCGATGTGGTCGGAATATTTCTTGATGATGTTGCGCAGGCGCCAGCCATCGGCGAATTCGTCTTCGCCATCTTTCAGGTGCAGCACGATACGGGTGCCACGGTCGGGCTTGTCGAGGGTGGCGATTTCAAACTCGCCCTCACCTTTGGAAGCCCAGTGCACACCTTCGCTGGCGTCAAGACCGGCGCGGCGGCTGAATACTTCTACCTTGTCGGCAACGATGAAAGCCGAATAGAAACCCACGCCGAATTGGCCGATCAGGTGAGAATCTTTTTTCTGGTCGCCCGACAGGTTCTTCATGAAGTCTGCGGTGCCGGATTTGGCGATGGTCCCCAGGTGGGTGATCGCATCGTCACGGCTCATGCCGATACCGTTGTCTTCGAGGGTGACGGTCTTGGCGTCCTTGTCGTAGCTCACACGGATTTTCAGTTCGGCGCCGCCTTCAAGCAACTCAGGCTTGGACAGGGCTTCGAAACGTAATTTGTCGACAGCGTCAGAGGCGTTCGAGATCAATTCGCGAAGGAAAATTTCCTTGTTGGAATACAGCGAATGGATCATGAGGTGCAGCAGCTGCTTCACCTCGGTCTGGAAGCCCAGGGTTTCCTTTTGAGTTTCCACACTCATGGTCATCAAACTCCAATTGGATGGCAATGGCCGCGCCCGAAAGGGTTGGCGGCGGGTTGTCATCAAAGTTGGGGGCTCCAACCTGGATTTCAAGGGCGCGGCGGTTCCTCGATCTTGAAATGTGCGCGAGCGGTGGCAATTGGTTCGGCTGGCGTGGTTTGCCAGGCGGTGATCGCCACGTTGGCGACACGCCGGCCCTGGCGCCACACCTGACAGGTGGCGTAGGTGTCGCGAAAATGGCCGCCGCGCAGGTAATCCAGGGAGAAGTCGATGATTTTCGGCAGGCCCGGGGCGCCGGTAAATACGAGCAAGTGCAACGCCGCTGACAGTTCCATGAAGCCGGCGATCACCCCGCCATGCAGCGCCGGCAATATAGGGTTACCAATGTTGTCCTTGTTGGCTGGCAGGCGAAACAGCAATTCGTCCCCTGAGCGCGAGCATTGGACGCCAATCAGCTTTGCGTAGGGAACCAGATCGAGCAGTGCCGCGTAATCGCCGCGCCCAAGCGCTTGCTCCAGGCCGGTCTTGAATCGATGACTCATGCTGGCAGCCCCTTGAGGTGCTTGCCCATGCGCATGAAGGTGCCTACTACATGGGCAATGGGCTGCTGCGGATCGTCCTGATAGGCCACGCCGCGGGTGAAGATCACATCGGTGGTTACCCGGTAGCATTGGGCGAAGCCATACACCGGTTTATGCGGCTCGGCGGGATGCATATAGTCGATGCGCAAATCCAGGGTCGGGCATACCTCGAACTCGGGCAGCACGCACAGGGTGGCCATGCCGCAGGCGGTGTCCATCAACGAAGTCAGCGCACCACCGTGGATGACGCCGGTGCGGGGATCACCGACGATATGCGCGCCGTAGGGCAACACCAGCGTCATGCCCTCCTCCGTCGCAGCATGGACCGTAATCCCCAGTACCAGGCAATGGCGAAGCGCCGAAGCAAAGCGAGTGGCGCGGTCTAACAAGGGGGTTTCGGTCATTGTTTTTAAATTCTTATTAGTGTGGGTGGGCCGGATAGGTAATAATTTGGAAAGTTCCTGGCGAAAAGCTTTATATATCTGTGGAACAAAAGGAACTAATGCTGGCCCCTTGAGTTCGAAAGGCCAGTAGATATCTTCAATAAGGAGAAACACCATGCGCAACACATTAGCTATTTCCATGATGCTGGCCGCTGCCCTCGGCCTGGCTGCCTGCGACAAGAAATCCGAAGACAAAGCCCAAGACGCCGCTGCACATTCTGAGCAAGCTCAGCAAGACATGGCGAAAGCACAGGATAAAGTGAACGACGCTGCGAAAGAAAACGCCGATGCTGCCAAAGCTCAGGCCGAATCGAACGCTGCCGCCGCGAAAGAAGCTGCACCTGCCGCACCTGCAGAGCCTGCCAAGCAGTAATTGCACGGTGTAAAGCTGTAGTGCTGCAAAAGATAGCCCGCTTATAAAGCGGGCTTTTCTTTGCCTGCTGTTTTATCCGGCGTTCAAGAGACGTTGTCTTTTGCCGGATCCGGGACGTGCATCTCCGTCGGGGTATACACCATCACCTGTAAAACGTCGGAATGGAACTCACGGCGGTATAGCACTAGTACCACCCCGCTGCTCATCAACATGAACAACCACGGGCTGACAAACCAGGCCAGCATGGTCATGCCGAAGTAATAAGCGCGCAGGCCAAAGTTGAACTGGTTGGCCGCCATCGAAATCACCCGCGCCGCCCGCAAGGCAAATGCATTGCGCTCCTGCTCCGACACATGCCGCTCACCAATCATCGGCGCCGAGCCCACCAGCACTGCGGCAAAGTTGTACTGACGCATGCACCAGCTGAAGGTGAAGAAGGCGTAGACGAACACCAGCGCCAGGCACAGCAACTTGATCTCCGACATACCCTGGGAGGCCTGCTGCACCATCGGGATATCCGCCAGCAGCGATACCGCCCGCTCGGAGGCGCCCAGCACGGTGAGGATGCCGGCGAGGATGATCAAGGTGCTGGAGGCGAAGAACGAGGCGTTCCGCTCCAGGTTACCGATCACGCTGGCGTCGGCGATGCGGTTATCGCGCAGCAACATGCGGCGCATCCAGTCTTCGCGATACAGATGCAACACGCTGGCCAGGCAGGCCGTGTCGCGGGCCTTCCAGGTGGCGTAACGGGTATAACCGCCCCAACACAGGATGAACCATAGGGCAGCAAGCAAGTGGACTTGATTGGTTTCGACAAACGACATGTGGGCCCTTGTTCACAGTTTCCATTTGAGAATTGAGTCACCTGTTCGACGCTAGCTCAAGCAAAAAGACACTGCATGACGCCCATAAAAAATGCCCCGTATCGATTGATACGGGGCATTTCAGTAACGCGTGAGTCCGGTATTAAGCGATGGCTTCGCTGCGTTTTCCCAGCATGCGATCCACCACCACCGCCACCACCAGGATCATCACCGATGGCACCAACCACGCCAGGCCCTGCTCGCTCAACGGCAGGTGCATCAGTTGCGACGGCATCCAATCCGCCAGGCCCGCGCCCTTGAGCGCATCGATGCAGCCAAAGATAAACGACACCAGCATGACCGGGCCAACGATACGGCCCTGCTCCTGCCAGAAATCCTTACAGAAGCTCAGGGCCACCAACACGATGCACGGCGGGTAGATCGCGGTGAGCACCGGGATGGAGAACGCGATCAGCTTGGTCAGGCCCAGGTTGGACACGAACAGCGAGAACAGCGCGAGGATCACCACCAGGGTCTTGTAGGACAGCGGCAGCACACGGCTGAAGTACTCGGCGCAGGCGCAGGTCAGGCCCACGGCGGTGACCAGGCACGCCAGGGAAATCAGCACCGCCAGGAAACCGCTGCCCAGTGAGCCGAAGGTATGTTGGACATAGGCGTGCAGCACCGCAGCGCCGTTACTGGCACCTGCGGCCACGGCATGGCTGCCCGAGCCGAGGCGGAACAGGCTGATGTACACCAGCGCCAGGCCCACGCCGGCAATCAGCCCGGCAATAATCGCGTAACGCGTGATCAGCTTGGGCGACTCCACGCCACGGGAGCGAATCGCGTTGACGATGACAATGCCAAATACCAGCGCACCCAGGGTATCCATGGTCAGGTAGCCATTGATAAAGCCCTGGGAGAATGGCGCGGCGACGTATTCCGGCGTGGCGACACCGACTTCACCGGCCGGCAAGGCAAACGCGGCGATGCCAAGGATGGCCAGGGCGATGATCTTCAGCGGCGCGAGGAAACGCCCCACGGTGTCCAGCAGGCGCCCTGGGTACAGCGACACGAAAAACACCACCAGGAAATACACCGAGCTGTACAGGAACAGCGCCAGCGGGCTTTCGCCGGTCAGCGGCGCCAGGCCCACTTCGAACGAAACGGTGGCGGTACGCGGCGTGGCGAACAGCGGCCCAACCGCCAGGTACGCCGCCGCCGCGAGCAGGCCGCCAGCGATCTTGCCGATCGGGCTGCTCAGCGCATCCATACCGCCGCCGACCTTGGCCAGTGCGATCACGGTGACGACCGGCAGGCCAACTGCGGTAATCAGGAACCCCAAGGCGGCCATCCAGACGTGTGGCCCGGACTGCAAGCCCACGATAGGCGGGAAGATGATGTTGCCGGCGCCCACGAACAGGGCAAAGGTCATAAAGCCCAACGCCAGGATATCCTGGCTTTTCAACACTTTCATTTGAGGAAATACCACACTACTGAATCGGAATTTAGAGAGGGCTTCCCTATGGATGAGGGAAAGGCTGCCGGTCCTGATCGGGACCGACCGGTCCAGCGCGGGGCTTCCTTTTGGGAGGCGCACGCATAAAGAGGCGGCTAGGGTACAGAATTAGCCTGACAAACGCACTGTTGCAGGGCGAACTGTCCGATAAGCGACATTTCAATGTCGTGTTTTCATACTTAATTTGGCAATACAGACAAAATGTGGGAGGGGGCTTGCTCCCGATGGCAGTGTGCCAGTCAATATATCAGTGACTGATTCACCTTCATCGGGAGCAAGCCCCTCCCACATGGGACCGAGTACATTTCAATAAATGGGCGGCCCAAATGCACAAAGGCCACCCGAAGGTGGCCTTTGCTGGTAAAGCGTCAGCTAAGCGCGAGGCTTACTTGACAGCCCAACCGGTCAGCTCGGACAAAGCCTTGCCGATGTCTGCCAGCGAACGCACGGTTTTCACGCCTGCGTCTTCCAGGGCAGCAAACTTCTCGTCTGCAGTACCCTTGCCGCCAGAGATGATTGCGCCAGCATGGCCCATGCGCTTGCCCGCAGGGGCAGTCACACCAGCGATGTAGGAAACAACCGGCTTGGTCACGTGTGCCTTGATGTAGGCAGCGGCTTCTTCTTCAGCCGAACCGCCGATCTCACCGATCATGACGATCGCTTCGGTCTTCGGGTCTTCCTGGAACAGCTTCAGGATGTCGATGAAGTTGGAGCCTGGGATCGGGTCACCGCCGATGCCGACGCAAGTCGACTGACCGAAACCGGCGTCAGTGGTCTGCTTCACAGCTTCGTAGGTCAGGGTGCCGGAACGGGAAACGATACCGACTTTGCCTGGCAAGTGAATGTGACCTGGCATGATGCCGATCTTGCATTCGCCTGGAGTGATAACGCCTGGGCAGTTAGGGCCGATCAGGACAACGCCCAGCTCGTCGCACTTAACTTTAGCGTCCAGCATGTCCAGGGTAGGAATGCCTTCGGTGATGCACACGATCAGCTTGATGCCGCCGAATGCCGCTTCC
Organism: Pseudomonas sp. R11-23-07; assembly: GCF_003852295.1. Lineage (NCBI taxonomy): Bacteria > Pseudomonadati > Pseudomonadota > Gammaproteobacteria > Pseudomonadales > Pseudomonadaceae > Pseudomonas > Pseudomonas sp. R11-23-07. Next base: position 1,938,658 of record NZ_CP027761.1, on the reverse strand, counting down.
AGGATGGAATCTTTGCAGAAAGGTGCTGGAACGTAGATCACGCTGGCGGTAGCGCCAGTGGTTTCTACAGCTTCTTTCACGGTGTTGAACACTGGCAGGCCCAGATGCTCGGTGCCGCCTTTGCCCGGAGTTACGCCGCCAACCATCTTGGTGCCGTATTCGATGGCTTGCTGGGTGTGGAAACTACCTTGCGAACCGGTAATACCCTGGCAGATAACTTTGGTGTCTTTATTGATCAGGACGCTCATTATTTGCCCTCCGCAGCTTTGACAACTTGTTGAGCAGCGTCGGTCAGGCTGGTAGCCGCGATGATGTTCAAACCGCTTTCTGCCAGTACTTTAGCGCCCAGTTCAGCGTTGTTACCTTCAAGGCGAACAACAACCGGGATTTTAACGCCAACTTCTTTCACTGCGCCGATGATGCCTTCGGCAATCATGTCGCAACGAACGATGCCGCCGAAGATGTTGACCAGTACTGCAGCGACGTTGGAGTCGGACAGGATGATCTTGAACGCTTCGGTAACGCGTTCCTTGGTAGCGCCACCACCTACGTCGAGGAAGTTGGCTGGTTTGCCGCCATGCAGGTTGACGATGTCCATGGTACCCATGGCCAGGCCCGCACCGTTGACCATGCAACCGATGTTACCTTCCAGGGCTACGTAGTTCAGTTCGAACTTGGCAGCGTGCGCTTCGCGCGGATCGTCCTGGGACGGATCATGGAAAGTCTTCAGCTTAGGCTGACGGTACATGGCGTTGGCGTCGATGTTGATCTTGGCGTCGAGGCAATGCAGATCGCCGTCAGCCTTGATCACCAGCGGGTTCACTTCCAGCAGGGCCAGATCGTGATCCTGGAACAGTTTGGCCAGACCGACGAAGATCTTGGCGAACTGGGCAACTTGCTTGCCTTCCAGGCCCAGTTGGAAAGCCAGCTCGCGACCCTGGAATGGCTGAGCGCCAACCAGTGGATCGATAGTGGCTTTCAGAATTTTTTCTGGGGTTTCGTGAGCGATCTTCTCGATGTCCACGCCACCTTCGGTGGAAGCCATGAACACGATGCGACGGCTCGAACGGTCAACGACAGCGCCCAGGTACAGCTCTTTAGCGATATCAGTGCACGATTCAACCAGGATCTTGGTGACTGGCTGGCCATTGGCATCAGTCTGGTAAGTCACCAGACGCTTGCCCAGCCACTGCTGTGCGAAGGCCTTGGCGTCTTCTTTGCTGCGAACCAGCTTAACGCCGCCCGCTTTACCGCGACCACCGGCGTGGACCTGGGCTTTGACAACCCACTCGCTGCCGCCGATTTTGTCGCAAGCTTCTGCTGCTGCTTCCGGGGTGTCTACTGCGTAGCCCTTGGAAACTGGCAGGCCGTATTCAGCGAACAGCTGCTTACCCTGATACTCGTGAAGATTCATGCTTTTTACCGTCTTCGTTAGGTACTGCGCATTCGGCGCTGCGCTCATTATGAGTGCCGCGCCACCTGTGACTGCTGCTTGCGCAACTTGCAGGGCTTATGGCCCGTAAAGCTGCGCAAGGCTGCGTCCAGCGGATATTCCGCGGTGAGTCTTGCGCGCAAGGCTCACGACGGGCAACTCCGCCGTGGTTTCTTATTATCTCGCTTAGCGCTTCTTGCGGTTGGCGATGTGGATGGCGCCGCCATTCACAGCCAACGCTGCTTCGTGCAACGCTTCGGACAGGGTCGGATGGGAGAAGACCATCATGCCCAGGTCTTCGGCGCTGGTGCCGAATTCCATACCGATAGCGCCTTGCTGAACCAGTTCTGCAGCGCTTGGGCCAATCACGTGGACGCCCAATACGCGGTCAGTCTTGGCATCAGCGATGACTTTGACAAAACCACCGGTGTCGTTGGCTGCCATGGCACGGCCAGAAGCGGCAAACGGGAAGGTGCCGACGTTAACTTCAACGCCTTCAGCTTTCAACTGCTGTTCGTTCTTGCCGACCCATGCAATTTCCGGGTGGGTGTAGATAACCGATGGAATCAGGTCGTAGTTCATCTGGGTCTTGTGACCCTTGATGCGCTCGACAACCATGATGCCTTCTTCGGAAGCCTTGTGGGCCAGCATCATGCCACGAACCACGTCGCCGATCGCGTAAACGCCCGGCACGGTGGTTGCGCAGTGATCGTCAACGTGAATGAAACCACGCTCATCGATGCTCACGCCGCTGTCGGAAGCCAGCAGGTCGGTGGTCACTGGACGGCGACCAACGGCTACGATCAGCTTGTCGAAGGTGATGGTCTGCTCGCCTTCCTTGTCGGTGTAGGTCACGACCACTTCTTCGCCGTTGACTTTAGAACCGGTAACACGGGCGCCAAGCTTGATGTCCAGACCTTGCTTGGTCAGGGTCTTGTAGGCTTCCTTGGACACGGCGGTGTCGGCAGCCAGCAGGAACGTGTCCAGGGCTTCGAGCACGGTCACTTCGGAACCCAGGCGGGACCATACCGAACCCAGTTCCAGGCCGATGACGCCGGCGCCGATGACGCCCAGGCGCTTAGGTACGGCCTGGAATTCCAGGGCGCCGGTCGAATCAACGATCACGTTCTGGTCAACCGGTGCAGGCGGGATGTCGATTGGGCGCGAACCAGGGGCCAGGATCACGTTTTCGGCTTCGATGATTTCTACCGAGCCGTCCGGCTTGGTGATTTCAACTTTCTTGCCGGCCAGCAGTTTGCCGTGACCTTGCAGGGAAGTAACGCCGTTGGCCTTGAACAAGGTGGCAACGCCGGAAGTCAGGCCTTTGACGATGTTGGCTTTACGGCCGACCATCGCTGGCACGTCCATGGTCACGCCAGCATGGTTGATACCGTGGATCGCGAAGCCATCCTGGGCTTCGTGGAATTTCCAGGAGCTGTCCAGCAGCGCCTTGGAAGGAATGCAACCCACGTTCAGGCAGGTACCACCCAGCGCCAGTTTGCCTTCCTTGTCGGTGTACTTTTCGATGCAAGCAGTCGAGAGGCCCAGTTGTGCGGCCTTGATGGCGGCAACATAGCCGCCAGGGCCTGCACCAATCACTACAACGTCAAATTTCTGTGTCATAAAAAGGTTCCCTTTTTAGCTGCAAGCTACAAGCCGCACGCCGCAAGTTGAAAGCACCGCTCGCCGCTTTGGGCTTGGCGCTTGCAGCTTGCGACCTGCAGCTGCTTTTTAGATATCCAGAAGCAGGCGAGCCGGGTCTTCCAGCAGGTTCTTGATGGTCACCAGGAACGTCACGGCTTCTTTACCATCGATCAGGCGGTGATCGTAAGACAGCGCCAGGTACATCATTGGGCGGATCACGACCTGGCCATTGATGGCCATCGGACGCTGGATGATGTTGTGCATGCCCAGGATCGCAGCTTGTGGCGGGTTGACGATCGGCGTCGACATCATCGAACCGAAGGTACCACCGTTGGTGATGGTGAAGGTACCGCCGGTCATCTCGTCGATGGTCAGCTTGCCGTCACGGGCTTTCTTGCCGAAGCCGGCGATGCCGCCTTCGATTTCGGCCAGGCTCATCAGCTCGGCGTTACGCAGAACCGGAACCACCAGGCCACGGTCGCTGGACACGGCAACGCCGATGTCTGCATAGCCATGGTAAACGATGTCGGCGCCGTCGATGGAAGCGTTGACTGCCGGGAAGCGCTTCAGCGCTTCGGTGGCCGCTTTCACGAAGAACGACATGAAGCCCAGGCGCACGCCGTTGTGGGACTTCTCGAACAGATCCTTGTACTTCGAACGCAGGGCCATGACTTCAGTCATGTCGACTTCGTTGAACGTGGTCAGCATCGCCATGTTCGACTGAGCTTCAACCAGGCGCTTGGCCACGGTGGCACGTACACGGGTCATCGGTACGCGCTTCTCGGTGCGGTCGCCGGCGGCGAATACAGGCGCGGCGGCAGCTGGAGCAGCGGCCTTGGCAGGTGCGGCAGCCGGAGCGTTTTTCTTGGCTTCAATAGCCGCAACCACGTCTTCCTTGGTAACACGGCCGTCTTTGCCGGTGCCTTTGATGGAAGCCAGGTTGATACCGTTCTCTTCAGCCAGTTGACGCGCAGCCGGTGCAGCGATTGGGTCTTCGCCACCTGCAGCCGGAGCGGCGGCCGGGGCAGCAGAGGCAGCGGCAGCCGGTGCGGCAGCAGCAGGCGCGGCAGCAGCGCTGCCCTCTTCGATCGAGCCCAGTACCTGGTTCGACAGAACGGTAGCGCCTTCTTCTGCAACGATCGCGCCCAGCACGCCGTCGGCTTCGGCCAGCACTTCCAGCACAACCTTGTCGGTCTCGATGTCGACGATCAGGTCGTCACGCTTGACGGCCTCGCCTGGTTTCTTGTGCCAGGTGGCAACGGTGCCATCGGCAACCGATTCCGGGAATGACGGGGCTTTGATTTCGATAGCCATTATCTGTAGGTCCTTAAAATTCGGTTTCAGTCAGCGCGAAGGCGTTAAACAGTGAAAGCATCTTGCAGCAGTTTTTCCTGCTGCTCGGCGTGCATCGACGCGTAGCCACAAGCAGGTGCAGCAGATGCATCACGACCGGCGTACTCCAGGCCCAAAGCCTTGTTGTGGTTGCCGATGCTGCGACGCAGGTGATGCTGGCTGCTGTACCAGGCGCCCTGGTTCATCGGTTCTTCCTGACACCACACGACATTCGTCAGGTTGGTGTAAGGCGCGATGATCTCCATGAGGTCATCTTCCGGGAACGGGTAAAGCTGCTCGATACGCACGATGGCGATGTCTTCGCGGCCTTCGGCACGGCGTTTTTCCAGCAGATCGTAGTAGACCTTGCCGCTGCACAGGATCAGGCGAGTGACCTTGGCGGCGTCCAGCGTATCGATTTCTGGAATAACGGTCTGGAACGAACCTTCGGCCAGGTCTTCCAGGGTCGAAACGGCCAATTTGTGACGCAACAGCGATTTGGGAGTCAACACGACCAGCGGCTTGCGCAGCGGGCGGATTACCTGGCGACGCAGCAAGTGGTAGATCTGCGCCGGGGTCGTCGGTACGCACACCTGGATGTTGTGCTCGGCGCACAGCTGCAGGTAACGCTCCAGACGGGCCGAGGAGTGCTCCGGACCCTGGCCTTCATAACCATGGGGCAACAGCATGGTCAGACCGCACAGACGGCCCCACTTGTGCTCGCCGCTGGTGATGAACTGGTCGATAACCACCTGGGCACCGTTGGCGAAGTCGCCGAACTGGGCTTCCCAGATCACCAGCGCCTGCGGCGTGGTGGTGGAGTAGCCGTATTCGAACGCCAGTACGGCTTCTTCGGACAGGAACGAATCGTACAGGTCGAAACGTGGCTGGCCTTCGTACAGGTTCTGCAACGGGATGTAGGTGCCCGCGTCTTTCTGGTTGTGCAACACGGCATGACGGTGCGAGAACGTACCGCGGCCAATGTCCTGGCCGGTCATGCGGATCGGGTGACCTTCGAACGCCAGGGTCGCGTACGCCATGGTTTCGGCGTAACCCCAGTTGATCGGCAGGCCGCCGGCTTGCATCTTCTGACGGTCTTCGTAGATCTTCGCAACCTGGCGCTGAACCACGAACCCTTCAGGGATTTCCAGCAACTTGGCAGACAACTCCTGCAAGGTCTTCAAGTCGAAGCTGGTGTCATGGCGCGCGGTCCAGGTGTGACCCAGGTACGGACGCCAGTCGACGAACAGCTCTTTGTTCGGCTCCTTGACCAGGCTCTTAACTACATGCAGGCCGTTATCCAGCGCGTTGCGGTATTCATCGATTTTCGCCTGAACACGCGCATCATCCAGCACGCCGGCCTTGGTCAGGCTTTGGGCGTACAGCTCACGGGTGGTGCGCTGCTTGGTGATCTGCTGGTACATCAACGGCTGGGTGCCGCTTGGTTCGTCCGCTTCGTTGTGACCGCGACGGCGGTAGCAAACCAGGTCGATCACCACGTCACGCTTGAATTGCATGCGGTAGTCAACGGCCAACTGGGTCACGAACAGTACGGCTTCCGGATCATCGCCATTCACATGGAGAATCGGCGCCTGGATCATCTTGGCAACGTCGGTGGCGTACTCGGTGGAGCGCGCATCCAGCGGGTTGCTGATAGTGAAGCCAACCTGGTTGTTGATGACGATGTGAACCGTACCGCCGGTCTTGAAGCCGCGGGTCTGCGACATCTGGAACGTTTCCAGGACCACGCCTTGGCCGGCGAACGCCGCGTCACCGTGGATGGAAATCGGAAGCACCTTTTCACCGGTGGTGTCGTTACGACGATCCTGGCGAGCCCGCACCGAACCCTCGACCACTGGAGAAACGATTTCCAGGTGGGAGGGGTTGAAGGCCATGGCCAGGTGAACTTCACCGCCGGTGGTCATGACGTTGGACGAGAAGCCCTGGTGGTATTTAACGTCACCGGAACCCAGTTCGACCTTCTTCTTGCCTTCGAACTCGTCGAACAGCTCGCGCGGGTTCTTGCCGAAGGTGTTGACCAACACGTTCAGGCGACCACGGTGGGCCATGCCGATCACGACTTCCTTGGTGCCGTAGGAACCGGAACGCTGGATCAGCTCGTCGAGCATCGGAATCAGGCTTTCGCCGCCTTCCAGGCCGAAACGCTTGGTGCCCGGGTATTTGGTACCCAGGTATTTTTCGAGACCTTCAGCGGCAGTCACGCGCTCAAGCAAGTGGCTGCGCACATCGGCGGACAATACCGGACGGCCACGCACGCCTTCCAGACGGTGCTGGAACCACTGGCGTTGCTCGGAATCGGTGATGTGCGTGAACTCAGCGCCGATGGTGCGGCAATATGTCTGCTGCAACGCTTCGTGAATTTCGCGTAGGCTCGCTTCCTCTTTGCCGATGAACAGGTCGCCGGCACGGAAGGTCGTATCAAGATCGGCATTGGTCAAGCCGTAATGATTGATCGACAGGTCAGCAGGTGCAGGACGCTGCCAGAGCCCCAGCGGGTCAAGCTGGGCCGCCTGGTGGCCACGCATACGGTAAGCCTGGATCAGTCGCAGTACTTCAACTTGCTTCTTCTCGTGCTCACTGCTCACGCTGCCGGCGGAAACCGGTTGGGCGCGGCGCTGGTTCTTTGCCAGCAGCACGAAATGATCGCGAATCGCAGCATGCGATACATCGGTGGCAGCGTTGCCGTCTGAAGACAACGTCTGAAATTTGGTGCGCCATTCTTCTGGCACAGCGTTAGGGTCGTGCAGGTAGAGCTCATAAAGCTCTTCCACATAGGCAGCGTTACCACCTGAAAGATAGCCGCTGTTCCACATGCGCTGCATCACGCTTTCTTGCATGCTTGGTCACCCTCGATTTGGGGACACCACCGGCGAAAACACCGAGTTTGCTTGCAAAAGGCCAAGTGCAGCGACCAAAACAAGCCACTTAGGATCACGCTGATAGTTCGGGTACCAACCCGAATGCCCCTGCTTGTCTCATTTCTTCAAAATAAGAGCCGCGGCTTTGTAAGTCGCTGCTCAAGTTAAAACTACGGCGCCGGTTGAAGCCTGCGCCGCAGCATTTACGGGCACAACGGTCCTGCTTTTACGTCAGTTACACGCCGCTTTGCAGCAGCATGTTACGGATGTGACCAATGGCCTTAGTCGGGTTCAGGCCTTTGGGACATACGTTGACGCAGTTCATGATCCCGCGGCAGCGGAATACGCTGAACGGGTCATCCAGTGAAGCCAGACGCTCGGACGTCTTGGTGTCACGGCTGTCTGCCAGGAAGCGGTAGGCTTGCAGCAGCGCAGCCGGGCCCAGGAACTTGTCCGGGTTCCACCAGAAGGATGGGCAGGACGTCGAGCAGCAAGCGCACAGGATGCACTCGTACAGGCCGTCGAGTTTTTCACGCTCTTCCGGGGACTGCAGACGCTCGATGGCCGGAGCCGGCGTGTCGTTCTGCAGGAATGGCTTAACTTTCTCGTATTGCTTGTAGAAGATGCTCATATCGACAACCAGGTCACGGATAACCGGCAAACCTGGCAGTGGACGAACGATCAGCTTGTTGCCCTTGACCACGGCGGACAGCGGCGTGATGCACGCCAGGCCGTTTTTGCCGTTGATGTTCATGCCGTCGGAACCGCACACACCTTCACGGCAAGAGCGACGATAGGAGAAACCTTCGTCCTGCTCTTTGATCAGTGCCAGTACATCCAGCACCATCAGGTCTTTACCACCGGTATCGACCTGGAACTCCTGCATGAACGGCGCGGCGTCCTGATCAGGGTTGTAGCGATAAACACTGACTTTCAACATGGCAGCCACCCTTAGTAAGTCCGAATCTTCGGTTCAAACGTCGGCACCGTCTTCGGCGAGAAGTTCACGGCACGCTTGGTCACGCGCTTGTCACCCGGGAAGTACAGGGTGTGGCACAACCAGTTCTCGTCGTCGCGGTCTTCAAAGTCTTCACGAGCGTGGGCGCCACGGGATTCCTTACGAACCTCGGCGGCGATCGCAGTCGCTTCTGCCACTTCCAGCAGGTTCTGCAGCTCAAGGGCTTCGATACGAGCGGTGTTGAACGCCTGGCTCTTATCGTTGATCTTGACGTTGGCGATGCGCGTGCGCAGGTCGGCCAGCTGGGCGATGCCCTTCTGCATGTATTCGCCGGTACGGAACACACCGAAGTAGTTCTGCATGCAGCTTTGCAGCTCGCGACGCAGGGTTGCCACGTCTTCGCCGTCAGTGCGCTCGTTCAGAGCGTTCAGGCGCGCCAGGGCGGTTTCGATGTTGGCGTCGGTGGCGTCATCGTATTCGATGCCGTCGGTCAGGGCTTTTTCCAGGTGCAGGCCGGCAGCGCGGCCGAATACCACCAGGTCGAGCAGCGAGTTGCCGCCCAGACGGTTGGCACCGTGAACCGATACGCAGGCCACTTCGCCTACCGCGAACAGACCATGGATGATCTCGTCCACACCGTCGGCGTTCTGGGTGATCGCCTGGCCATGAATGTTGGTCGGCACGCCGCCCATCATATAGTGGCAAGTCGGAACCACTGGCACCGGCGCAACCACCGGGTCAACGTGAGCAAAGGTCTTGGACAGCTCGCAGATACCTGGCAGACGGCTGTGCAGCACTTCTTCGCCCAGGTGATCGAGCTTGAGCAGTACGTGGTCGCCGTTCGGGCCACAGCCGTTGCCGGCGATGATCTCTTTAACCATCGAACGGGCCACGACGTCACGACCAGCAAGGTCTTTCGCGTTCGGCGCATAACGCTCCATGAAACGCTCGCCGTGCTTGTTGATCAGGTAGCCACCTTCACCACGGCAACCTTCGGTCACCAGTACACCGGCGCCGGCGATGCCGGTCGGGTGGAACTGCCACATTTCGATGTCTTGTACCGGTACGCCTGCACGCAGAGCCATGCCGACGCCGTCACCGGTGTTGATCAGGGCATTGGTGGTCGACGCGTAGATACGCCCTGCACCGCCGGTCGCCAGCACGGTAGCCTTGGCGCGGATGTAGGTGGTTTCACCGGTTTCGATGCAGATGGCGATCACGCCGACGAACTCGCCCTTGCCGTTCTTCACCAGATCGACAGCGTAGTACTCGTTCAGGAACGTGGTACCGGCTTTCAGGTTGCCCTGATAAAGGGTATGCAGCAGCGCGTGACCGGTACGGTCGGACGCGGCGCAGGTACGGGCAGCCTGGCCACCTTTACCGTAGTCCTTGGACTGGCCGCCGAACGGACGCTGATAGATACGGCCTTGCTCGGTACGGGAGAACGGCAGACCCATGTGGTCCAGCTCGAACACCGCAGCCGGGCCTTCCTGACACATGTACTCGATAGCGTCCTGGTCACCGATGTAGTCGGAACCCTTGACGGTATCGTACATGTGCCAGCGCCAGTCATCGTTCGGATCGGCAGAAGCGATGGCGCAGGTAATGCCACCCTGGGCCGATACGGTGTGCGAACGCGTCGGGAACACCTTGGTGATCACGGCGGTCTTGTGCCCACCCTGGGCCAGCTGCAGCGCAGCGCGCATGCCGGCACCGCCGCCACCAATAATGATGGCGTCGAATGAAATAGTAGGAATGTTAGCCATGAATCAGATACCCCAAAGAATCTGCACACCCCAGACGAAGTAAGCGAACATCGCGATGCCGCATACTGCCTGGAAGAGGAAACGGACTGCGGTCGCGGACTTGCCCAGCGCCATTGGCGTCAGGTAGTCGGTCGCGATGGTCCACATGCCGACCCAGGCGTGAGCGCCCAGGGCCACAAGGGCCAGCAGACTGAAGATTCGCATCGCATTGTGGGCGAACAGGCCGTGCCATTGCTCGTAGCCGATGCCCGGGTTTGCGACGAGGTATCCGATCAGGAAAATGAAATAAGCCGCGAGAACGACCGCAGACACACGCTGTGCCATCCAGTCATAGAGGCCCGAACGCGACAGATTCGTTACGCTGGTTACCATATCCAAACTCCTGCCAGAACGATCAGCACCACGGAAATGGCGATGATGATTTTCGAGCCCAGGCGGCCGCCTTCCAGCGTCTCACCGATACCCGCATCCATGATCAAGTGGCGCACACCGGCTACCAGGTGATACAGCAGAGCGGACAGCAGGCCCCACGCTACGAACTTGGCCAGTGGGCTGGTCAAGGTTGCCTTCACCTCGGCGTAACCTTCCGCGGAACCCAGGGATTTGCTCAATGCGTAAAGCATGATGCCCAGGCCCAGGAACAGGATGATGCCGGAAACACGGTGCAGGAACGACGTAACGCCGGTGATGGGGAGTTTGATGGTCCTTAGGTCTAGGTTTACAGGTCGTTGGCTATTCACGGCTTTTTTTCACACTGAAGAGCCCCTAACAATCAGGGCAAAGTTGTTGGGGAGTGCGACTGGTCAGGTAAGCACCACCCAGGGAGTGCGACCCCCAATGAAAGCAAGCCCAAAAGCCCTTGGCGGTCGGTGGCCGAGTATAGACAGTTAGGTTACTAATGACAACGCGCACACCTCACCCTAATAGCTGATTGCGCTGACGCGATAAAAGGCGTAAATGGCAGGCAATTTCGACGAAAAAGTACGGTTAAAGCCTTCTGGAGCAAGACTTTAGGCAAATTGACATCTGAATTTATCTCACTATAGTGGTGCGGGCCCTGCGTGGGGGGTCTGTCTGATGATTTGAAGCATAAATAGGAGGCCACATGGCTGACAAAAAAGCGCAGTTGATCATCGAGGGCGCAGCCCCCGTCGAGCTGCCCATTTTAACCGGCACCGTTGGTCCCGATGTTATCGACGTACGGGGCCTGACGGCCACGGGCCGTTTCACTTTCGACCCAGGCTTCATGTCGACCGCTTCTTGCGAGTCGAAGATCACCTATATCGACGGCGACAATGGCATCCTGCTGCACCGCGGCTACCCGATCGAACAACTGGCTGAACAGTCGGACTACCTGGAAACCTGCTACCTGCTGCTAAATGGCGAACTGCCAACAGCCGAGCAAAAGGCCCAGTTCGTCAGCACCGTGAAGAACCACACCATGGTTCACGAGCAGTTGAAGACCTTCTTCAACGGCTTCCGTCGCGACGCCCACCCGATGGCCGTCATGTGCGGCGTGGTCGGCGCCCTGTCGGCCTTCTATCACGACTCCCTGGACATCAATAACGCCGAGCATCGCGAAATTTCCGCGATCCGCCTGGTCGCCAAGATGCCAACCCTGGCCGCGATGGTTTACAAGTACTCCATGGGCCAACCCATGATGTACCCGCGCAACGACCTGACGTACGCGGAAAACTTCCTGCACATGATGTTCAACACCCCGTGCGAGATCAAACCGATCAGCCCGGTGCTGGCCAAGGCAATGGACCGGATCTTCATCCTCCACGCCGACCACGAGCAGAACGCCTCCACCTCTACCGTGCGCCTGGCAGGTTCGTCGGGTGCCAACCCGTTCGCCTGTATCGCCGCCGGTATCGCCGCACTCTGGGGCCCTGCCCACGGCGGTGCGAACGAAGCCGTCTTGACCATGCTCGATGAAATCGGCGATGTGTCCAACATCGACACCTTCATCGCCAAGGCCAAGGACAAGAACGATCCGTTCAAGTTGATGGGCTTCGGTCACCGGGTCTACAAGAACCGCGACCCGCGCGCCACCGTAATGAAGCAGACCTGCGACGAAGTGTTGAAGGAACTGGGCATCAAGAACGACCCGCAACTCGAACTGGCCATGCGCCTGGAAGAGATCGCCCTGACCGACCCATACTTCATCGAACGCTCGCTGTACCCGAACGTCGACTTCTACTCGGGGATCATCCTCAAGGCGATCGGCATTCCAACCAGCATGTTCACCGTGATCTTCGCCCTGGCGCGGACCGTGGGCTGGATCTCCCACTGGAAGGAAATGCTCTCGAGCCCGTACAAGATTGGCCGCCCGCGCCAGCTGTACACCGGCTACGAGTCGCGTGACATTACCAAGCTGGAAGATCGCAAGTAAGCATTGCTGAGCTGCATTGAAAACGGCCTCCCTTAGTGGAGGCCGTTTTTGTTTGGGTCGCCTGACATACCGCTATCGGGAGCAAGCCCCCTCCCACAGTTGACCGCATTCTCATGTTGGAACTCGGTCAACTGTGGGAGGGGGCTTGCTCCCGATGACCATCACCCAGACACCACTAAATCCAAGGCAAAAAAATACCCCAGCCTTTCGACCGGGGCATTTCTCATCTAGTTACAGGCTTAGTGGTTAACCGCCCCACTCGCCCCCAGGCCAGTCTGCGAACGCACGAACTGCGGGAAGTACAGCGCACGCTCTTTCTCTGCCGCCGCCGACTTGTCGGTGATGGAGAAGAACCAGATACCCACGAACGCGATGATCATCGAGAACAACGCCGGGTATTCATACGGGAAGATAGCCTTCTCGTGGTGCAGGATCGACACCCAGATGGTCGGACCCAGGATCATCAGGCCCACGGCGCTGATCAAGCCGAGCCAGCCGCCGATCATGGCGCCACGGGTGGTGAGGTTTTTCCAGTACATGGAAAGCAGCAGCACAGGGAAGTTACAGCTGGCCGCAATCGAGAACGCCAGGCCGACCATGAACGCGATGTTCTGGCTTTCGAACAGGATACCCAGACCGATAGCCAGCACTGCCAGGGCGACCGTGGTGATCTTCGACACGCGAATCTCATCTTTGTCGTTGGCCTTGCCCTTCTTGATCACGCTGGCATACAGGTCATGGGACACCGCCGAGGCACCGGCCAGGGTCAAGCCGGCAACCACCGCAAGGATGGTGGCGAAGGCCACGGCCGAGATGAAGCCCAGGAAGATACTGCCGCCCACCGCGTTGGCCAGGTGCACCGCCGCCATGTTGTTGCCGCCCAGCAAGGCGCCTGCGGCATCCTTGAACGCCGGGTTGGTGCTGACCAGCAGGATCGCGCCAAAGCCGATGATGAACGTGAGGATATAGAAGTAGCCGATAAAGCCGGTGGCATACAGCACGCTCTTGCGCGCTTCTTTCGCATCACTCACGGTGAAGAAGCGCATCAGGATGTGCGGCAGGCCCGCAGTACCGAACATCAGCGCAAGCCCCAGGGAGAACGCCGAGATCGGATCTTTCACCAGGCCGCCCGGGCTCATGATCGCTTCACCTTTGGGGTGAACCTTGATCGCCTCGGAAAACAGCATGTTGAAGTCGAAGTTGACGTGCTTCATCACCATCAGCGCCATGAACGAGGCACCGGACAGCAACAGCACCGCCTTGATGATCTGCACCCAGGTGGTCGCCAGCATGCCGCCGAACAGCACGTACATGCACATCAGGATACCGACCAGGATCACCGCAACGTGGTAATCGAGGCCGAACAGCAGTTGGATCAGCTTGCCCGCGCCGACCATCTGCGCGATCAGGTAGAACGCTACCACCACCAGCGAACCACAGGCCGACAGGCTGCGGATCTGGGTTTGCCCGAGGCGATAGGACGCCACGTCAGCAAAGGTGTACTTGCCCAGGTTGCGCAAGCGCTCGGCGATCAGGAACAGAATGATCGGCCAGCCCACCAGGAAGCCGATCGAATAGATCAGGCCGTCGTAGCCGGAGGTGAACACCAGCGCGGAAATCCCCAGGAAGGACGCCGCCGACATATAGTCGCCGGCAATCGCCAGGCCGTTCTGGAAACCGGTGATCTTGCCGCCGGCCGCATAGTAGTCGGCCGCCGATTTGTTGCGCTTGGACGCCCAGTAGGTGATGCACAGGGTAGCGCCGACGAACGCGACAAACATCACGATGGCCGAGACATTCAGGGGTTGCTTTTGCACTTCGCCGGTCAATGCGTCGGCCGCCCAGAGGGCCGGAGCAAACAGCGAAGCGCCGAGTACCGCTAATAGACGCCGAATCATTGCGCAGCCTCCTTGAGAATCGCATTGTTCAGGTCGTCAAATTCGCCATTGGCCCGGCGTACGTAGATGCCGGTCAGGATGAAGGCGGACACAATCAGTCCGACGCCCAGGGGAATGCCCCAGGTAATCGACGAACCGGGGCTGATCTTGGCCCCCAGCACGTGTGGCCCGTAGGCAATCAACAGGATGAAACCGGAGTAAAGCCCTAGCATGATCGCCGAGAGAATCCAGGCGAACTTTTCTCTTTTTCTGACCAGCTCCTTGAAACGGGGGCTGTTTTGAATCGAGAGGTAAATGCTGTCGTTCATTGTTTTTATCCTCGCAGCACAGCTTTTTTATTATTGGAACGTATCCACTGTATGCGGCTGTGGAAAGGGTTCCAGACGACCTTAGTAGTAGATCGAGTGTAGCGAGGGATTGCTGGAGCACAGAAAAATTTGAGGCGGTGCAAAACTAATGTGGGAGGGGGCTTGCTCCCGATGGCGGTGTGTCAGCTGAAAACTGGCTGGCTGACACACCGCTATCGGGAGCAAGCCCCCTCCCACAAGGGATTGCATCAAGATGCAGGGTTATTTAGCGGTCCACTCAGCCACACGCTCAGGGTGCTTGGCCACCCAATCCTTGGCCGCTGCATCAGGCTTGGCGCCCTCCTGGATAGCGAGCATGACTTCACCGATTTCATCCTTGGAGGCCCACTGGAATTTCTTCAGGAAGGCCGCGACTTCCGGCGCTTTCTTCTCCAGGCCCTTGCTGCCAATGCTGTTGACGGTTTCAGCAGCACCATAAATTCCTTTTGGGTCATCCAGGAAACGCAGTTTCCACTTGGCAAACATCCAGTGCGGCACCCAACCGGTGACGGCGATGGATTCCTGCTTGTCTTCGGCGCGGGTCAGTTCGGCGATCATTGCGGCGCCCGAGCTGGCTTGCAGTTTGTAGTCAAGGCCGTATTGCTTGATGGCTTCGTCGGTCTTGAGCATCACGCCTGAACCGGCGTCGATGCCGACGATCTTGTTTTTAAACGTGGTGTCGATCTTGAGGTCTTCGATGGACTTGGCCTTGACGTACTCCGGCACGATCAAGCCAATTTTTGCATCCTTGAAGTTGGGGCCGTAGTCGACCACTTTATCCTTGTTCTTGGTCCAGTATTCACCGTGAGTCACCGGCAGCCAGGCGGACAGCATGGCGTCGAGCTTGCCGGTGGCAACGCCCTGCCACATGATCCCGGTGGCGACCGCTTGCAGTTTCACGTCATAGCCGAGCTTCTGCTTGATCACTTCTGCCGCCACATGGGTGGTGGCAACGCTGTCGGACCAGCCGTCCACGTAACCGATGCTCAGGGTTTTGCTGTCGGCGCTGGCCAGTGTGGAGCCCATCGCAACTACCAGAGTGGCAGCTGCGCCCAAGAGTCGTCGCATCTTCATATGTGCTTCCCCGAAAGTGCTGCGCCCGACGAATGCCGAGCGACGTCAACCTGTTGTTATACGGTGCACCGCGCCCCCTTCACGCGCATCGATCCGGTTGCTGAGGCATCAGTGGAGTACTGACAGTTTTATCATCAACCTGCGTAGGCCTTTGCCCTGCTCTGTCAGCGACCTTGGTTGAGCAAGAAACGACATCACATCGCCAGTAGACCACTTTGCAGGACTTGCCCACCTGTTCCCGCCCGAACTTTGCATGTCAAAAGTATGCAGCCCCACTGGAACGCGACAATTACGGGTAAGATGCGCGCCTTTGCTCCCCCAGATAAGCCGACCATGCCCGCGACTGCCCGCCTCCCTGCCCTGCCCTATGTTTTCGCCTTGTTCATTGGCTTGCTTGCCCTCGTCGGCTACTGGTATGGCCTCGGCCGGCCGGTGGTGCTGCCGGATGTGGCGAGCGCCAGCCACAAGCTGCAATGTGCGTCCTATACGCCGTTCGACAAGGACCAGTCGCCGTTCGACCAGCCATTCCAGCTGCGCCCCGAGCGCATGGACGCCGATCTGGCCCTGCTGGCCACACGCTTTGAATGCATCCGCACCTATTCCATGACCGGCCTGGAAGCCTTGCCGGGCATGGCGCGCAAGCATGGCTTGAAGGTGATGGCCGGCGCTTGGGTCAGCAGTGACCCGGTAGCCACTCAAAAGGAAATCGACGAGTTGATCACGGCGGCCAATGCCAACCCGGACGTAGTGACCTCGGTGATCGTCGGCAACGAAGCGCTGTTGCGCAAGGAAGTCACCGCCAAACAACTGGTGACGCTGATCCAAACGGTCAAGCGCCAGATCAAGCAACCGGTCACCTACGCCGATGTGTGGGAGTTCTGGCTGCAACACCCGGAAATTGCCCCGGCGGTGGATTTCCTGACCATTCACCTGCTGCCGTACTGGGAAGATGAGCCGTCCGGCATCGACCAGGCGCTCAAGCACGTAGGCGATGTGCGCCAGACCTTCGGTCACAAGTTCGCGCCCAAGGACATCCTGATCGGCGAAACCGGTTGGCCCAGTGAAGGCCGCCAGCGCGAAACTGCCTTGCCAAGCCGGGTCAACGAAGCCAAGTTCATGCGTGGTTTTGTCGCCATGGCCGAAGCCAATGGCTGGCGTTACAACCTGATCGAAGCCTTTGACCAGCCCTGGAAGCGCGCCAGTGAAGGCGCAGTGGGCGGTTATTGGGGCCTGTTCGATGCTGATCGCCAGGACAAGGGCACCCTCGCCGGGCCAGTCAGCAACGTTCCGTACTGGCCGCTGTGGTTGGGCGTTGGTGGGATGATTCTGCTGGGCACATTGGTTTTAGGCGGGCGCGTGCGCACAACCCGCGCGGCCCTCGCACTGCCGCTGCTGGGTGCGATTGCCGCATGCTCCCTCGGCACCTGGGCCGAATTGACCCGCGTCACCGCGCGCTTTAATGATGAATGGGTGTGGGCCGGCTTGCTGGTGGTGTTGAACTTGCTGGTACTGGCCCACGCCGCCCTGGCACTCAGCGCCAGGGACGGCTGGCGTGAACGCGCATTCAACTGGCTGCAGCAACGTGCGGGCTGGCTGGTGGCGATTGCCGGCTTTGCCGGTGCGGTGATGATGCTGGCGCTGGTGTTTGACCCGCGTTATCGCAGCTTCCCCAGCGCGGCACTGGTGTTGCCTGCCCTGGTGTACCTGGTGCGCCCGGTGAGCGGGCCGCGTCGGGAGATTGCGTTGCTGGCCTTCATCATCGGTGCCGGCATTGCGCCGCAGCTGTTCCGGGAAGGTTTATTGAATCAGCAGGCGTGGGGGTGGGCGGTGGTGAGTGTGATGATGGTTGCAGCTTTGTGGCGTTGCTTGCGGGTGCGCAAGTCCTAACACCGCCATCGGGGGCAAGCCCCCTCCCACACTTGATTGAGTTCACACATTTCCATTTGTGAATGCGGTCAAATGTGGGAGGGGGCTTGCCCCCGATTGGCCTTATCAGGCGACGCGAGGCTTCCTGACCAACCGCAACCCTGCAATCACCACAGCAAACACTGCAAACGTGGTGTTGTACAACGCCAGTGCCGGCAACCCAAACACCAGCCCCAGCACCGCCAGGCCCCATCCCGCCCGGCCCGGCACGAAAAACGCCAGTACCGAGGTCACCAGCGCGGCCCAGCCCAGTACCTTGAAATGAATCATCAAGCCCAGGTTCGAACGCACCTGGCATTCCCAACGGCTGGCCTCATCCGCACAAATGCCGACCCACTGCCCGTCTTCCATAAAGCCATAACGCGCGGCGTAACTGGCCGCCAACCATAACGGCAGGGCGATAAGCAGCAGGATCAACGGCAAACGACGGGACATGGGGCACTCCGATAGGCAAAAACGGCGCTCAGCTTAATCCCACGGCGGCCGTTAGCAAGGTGTCTGCGCAGATATCTGTTCATCAATGCGTGGCAAAGTGTATCTTCTGCCAGCTATTACTCCGATTCCGACGTTTTTTTCCGACTTTTCGTGCCGAGGGCTGGCACTTCGGTGGCAACGCGGTGGTCATAGCCTGCGAATTTCATTCAGCACCTTTCCTCCTAGGGATTAAGTCATGCTCCGTTCCTTGCGCTGTGCTGCCTTGCTGGGCAGCCTTTTTTTGAGTGCGTCAGCACTGGCGGTCGATATCGACCAGGCCAGCTATGGCTACCCTTTGACGAACCCGTTCGAAGCGACCATTGCCACCACGCCGCCCGATCTTCGGCCAACCCTGCCGACTGACGACGAGATCAATCAATCCGACTACACCTTGAACATGCGCCCCGAGCGCGAGTTCAGCCTGCCGGACAACTTCTGGGCGGTGAAGAAACTCACCTACCGCATTGCCAAGCAGGACCGCGCCGCGCCGCTGATCTTCCTGATCGCCGGCACCGGTGCGCGGTTTGACAGCAGCATCAATGAATACCTGAAGAAACTGTATTACCAGGCCGGCTATCACGTGGTGCAGCTGTCGTCGCCGACCAGCTTCGACTTCATCAGCGCCGCGTCGCGCTTCGCCACCCCGGGCATCACCCAGGAAGACGCCGAAGACATGTACCGCGTGATGCAAGCCGTGCGCGCGCAGAACGCATCGCTGCCGGTCACTGACTTCTACCTGACCGGCTACAGCCTGGGCGCCCTGGACGCGGCGTTTGTCAGCAAGCTCGACGAAACCCGTCGCAGCTTCAACTTCAAGAAAGTCCTGCTGCTCAACCCGCCGGTCAACCTCTACACCTCGATCACCAACCTCGACAAGTTGGTACAGACCGAGGTCAAGGGCATCAACAACACCACCACCTTCTATGAGCTGGTGCTGAGCAAGCTGACCCGCTACTTCCAGCAAAAGGGCTACATCGACCTCAACGACGCCCTGCTCTACGACTTCCAGCAATCCAAGCAGCACCTGACCAACGAACAGATGGCCATGCTGATCGGCACCTCGTTCCGTTTCTCCGCTGCCGACATCGCCTTCACCTCGGACTTGATCAACCGTCGGGGCCTGATCATCCCGCCGAAGTACCCGATCACCGAAGGCACCAGCCTCACGCCGTTCCTCAAGCGTGCCCTGCAGTGCGACTTCGACTGCTACCTCACCGAACAGGTGATCCCGATGTGGCGCGCCCGCTCCGACGGCGGCAGCCTGCTGCAACTGGTGGACCAGGTCAGCCTGTATGCGCTCAAGGACTACCTGCACGCCAGCCCGAAGATCGCCGTGATGCACAACGCCGACGACGTGATCCTCGGCCCGGGCGACCTGGGTTTCCTGCGTAAAACCTTCGGCGATCGCTTGACCGTCTACCCGCTGGGCGGCCACTGCGGCAACCTCAATTACCGCGTCAACGCCGACGCCATGCTGGAGTTCTTCCGTGGCTAAATATCTTCTGCTGCTTGCCGCACTGATGTGCGCGGGCGTGGCCAATGCCGACAACAGCAAGGCCCATGAACCGGTCAAGGTCGGTGCCGACGGTTTCAAGGAACCGTTGACCAAACTCAAGTTCAACGCCGGCCTGGACCAGCGTGAATTCGAGCGCTCGTCGCTGACCGCGCTCAACGTCTACGATCCACTGGAGTCGTGGAACCGCCGCGTGTACCACTTCAACTATCGCTTCGACCAATGGGTGTTCCTGCCGGTGGTGGACGGTTACCGCTACGTCACGCCGAGCTTCCTGCGCACCGGCGTGAGCAATTTCTTCAACAACCTGGGCGACGTGCCCAACCTGTTGAACAGCCTGCTGCAACTCAAGGGCCATCGCTCCCTGGAGACCACCGGACGCCTGCTGGTCAACACCACCATCGGCATCGCCGGCCTGTGGGACCCGGCTACCGCCATGGGCCTGCCGCGCCAGAGCGAAGACTTCGGTCAGACCCTGGGCTTCTACGGTGTGCCGGGCGGCGCCTACGTCGTTCTGCCGATCTTCGGCCCGTCGAACCTGCGCGATACCGCAGGCTTGCTGGTGGACTACACCGCCGAATCGCAGATCAACTTCCTCAACGTGTCCGAAGTCAGCTCCAACCACCCGGAAATCTGGGCCCTGCGCGCCGTAGACAAGCGCTACCAGACCAGCTTCCGCTACGGCCAGATGAACTCGCCGTTCGAGTACGAGAAGGTGCGCTATATCTACACGGAATCGCGCAAGTTGCAGATTGCCGAGTAAACAACGCCCCTTACAAGATCGTTCTCACGCTCCGCGTGGGAATGCCACCCAGGACGCTCCGCGTCCCGCTTTCAGCGCAAAATCCAGCACCTGCGCAAGAGTGACGCGGAGCGTCACGGGATGCATTCCCACGCGGAGCGAGGGAACGATCATCTCTTGACCACAAAAAAGGCCATTCGACTGAATGGCCTTTTTTATTGCACTGGCTTTACTCAATTACTTAGCTGACATTTTTATTAGGAGGTACACCGTAATCGTTATTCCCCTTATCGCCCTGAGTGAGCAACTGGATGGACACCATTATAAAACCAACGACCGGTATCAAAAACCAAAGTGCATACGCCCCCGTGATGTTCACATCATGAAGCCTCCGGAATGTCACTGACACCGCAGGGGGGATCATAAACAGCACATAAAAGCCAAATGGGACGATAAACCAAGGACTCGAAGAAACATCTGCCAGGTACGCTATCAAAATAGAGCCCCAAATCACCATGATGTCCATCACCACAAACGCCCAGTACTCTCTTCTACAGGCTCGCCCACTGAACTTGATATAGTTTTTCATCGCTTGAAAACACCAGTTCATCCTTAACCCCCTGTCGATCCATTTTTTTATCGCGCCTCTACACATGAAGAAGCGCAACGCATCCTATAAATGCCTGAAAAATCGAACTGTAGGATTAAGCTTAAACAGCGTTTCAAGCTGTACTCGATGCGAACTAATCAGCGTTTCGCTGCTCGCCATGCTTTGCCAAGTATTGATACAACCGCCAGCACGACGGCCCCTGCAATAATCCCCGCCACCGCATTCAGCAATGTCGGCATCAACCACGCCAGCGCCCCGGTGTTCTGGCTCACGGTTTCGATCCAATGATGCACCACCGGCACGCCATGAGTCAGGATCCCGCCGCCGACCATGAACATCGCCGCCGTGCCGATCACCGACAGGCTTTTCATCATGTACGGTGCCGCACTCAAGATGGCGCCGCCAATACTGCGCGCCACTTGGCCCGGCTTCTGGGTCAGCCACAGCCCCAGGTCGTCGAGCTTGACGATACCCGCGACCAACCCGTAGACGCCTGCGGTCATGACAATGGCGATGCCCGACAGCACGATCACCTGCTGGGTAAGCTGGGCGTCAGCGACGATGCCCAGGGTGATGGCGATGATTTCGGCCGACAGGATGAAGTCAGTGCGGATCGCGCCTTTGATCTTGTCCTTTTCGAAGGCCACCAGGTCCGTCGCCGGGTCGGCCACCGCTTCGCTTAACTGCGCGTGATCGGCCTGGTCTTCTGCCTTGCTGTGCAGGAACTTGTGCGCGAGTTTTTCAAAACCTTCGAAGCACAGGTAAGCGCCGCCCAGCATCAATAACGGGGTCACAGCCCAGGGGGCGAAGGCGCTGATCAGCAACGCCGTGGGCACCAGGATCAACTTGTTGACGAAAGAGCCCTTGGCCACCGCCCACACCACGGGAATTTCCCGCTCGGCGCGCACTCCGGAAACTTGCTGGGCGTTGAGCGCCAGGTCATCGCCGAGCACACCCGAGGTCTTCTTCGCCGCCATTTTTGTCATCAGTGCAACGTCATCGAGTACCGCGGCGATATCGTCGAGCAAAACCAACAAGCTGCTTCCTGCCATGAATCGGGTATCCGTAAAGTGAGAGATGGCGCGAGCATAGCGCGGCGCAACGCTTTGCGGGCACATTGTTGAGGCCCGCGGATGGCCGGTGCTACCATGCGCGACCGCCTGTCCTGGCAAGGAAGTTCCTGGTTTATGAGCACCATTCGCGAGCGCAACAAAGAAAAGATCCTGCGGGCGGCAAGCGAGGAGTTTGCCGACAAGGGCTTCGCCGCGACCAAAACCAGCGACATCGCCGCCAAGGCAGGGCTGCCCAAGCCCAACGTCTACTACTACTTCAAGTCCAAGGACAACCTCTACCGCGAGGTGCTCGAGAGTATTATCGAGCCGATCCTGGCCGCTTCCACGCCATTCAACCCCGAGGGCGAGCCCAAGGAAGTATTGAGCAACTATATTCGCTCGAAAATCCGCATCTCCCGCGACCTGCCGTTTGCTTCCAAGGTGTTCGCCAGCGAAATCATGCACGGCGCTCCCCACCTCAGTGCCGAGCAGGTCGAACAGCTCAATGCCCAGGCCAAGCACAATATCGACTGCATCCAGCATTGGGTGGAACGTGGCCTGATCGCGAAGATCGAGCCTAATCACCTGATGTTCAGCATCTGGGCGGCGACCCAGACCTATGCCGATTTCGACTGGCAGATTTCGGCGGTGACCGGCAAGGCCAAGCTGGATGAGGCGGATTATGAAGCGGCGGCGCAGACGATTATTCGGTTGGTGCTCAAGGGGTGTGAGCCGGACTGATGCACCGCCGTGCCTGGGCTAATCGGGGGCAAGCCCCCTCCCACACTTTGATTGGGTTCGCAGATTTCTGTTTGTGAATACAGTCAAATGTGGGAGGGGGCTTGCCCCCGATGCTTTTCAAGATCACCCAAAAATCAAGCTGACACCCCCGCATCCGCCATCAACCCCACCCCCTCGATCGCCGTGATCGCGCACTGCTCATCAATATCCGATGTATCCCCGCTGATCCCGATCGCCCCCAGCACCACACCGTCCTGATTCCGGATCAATACCCCACCCGGCGCCGGCACCACGCTGCCCTGCCCCAGGCTGTTCAGCGCCGCGATAAACGCCGGCCGCTGCTGCGCATCCAGCGCCAGCAGCCGCGAGCCTTTGCCCAGGGCAATCGCGCCCCAGGCTTTACCGATGGCGATCTGCGGGCGCAGCAGGCTGGCGCCGTCTTCGCGTTGCAGGGCGACCAAGTGGCCGCCACTGTCGAGCACCGCGATGGTCAGTGGCGCGGCGGCAATGGTGCGGCCTGCGGCCAGGGCCTGGCTGGCCAGTTGGGTGGCAAGTTTCAAGGTTAAAGCGCTCATGGTGCCGTCCTTCTTTTTATTGGGAATGCGGTGGAGGTCTGTTTGATCAGCTGCTTGATCGAACAAATAGAACACAATGACATTTGTTTTTGTATACAATATTTCCAAACAAACCGTCCATACGTCGAAAAAAGCCGTTCCGACGAACGCAAAGGCCAGTTTACAAAATGCATTGACCTGCGCAGCTCGCCGTGAATACACTTTGTCCAGACACCACTTGTATACAATTACAAAACGCAAGAGGCACCAAAACCATGAGCAAAATGAGAGCAATCGAAGCCGCCGTCCTGGTGATGCGCCGTGAAGGGGTAGACACCGCCTTCGGTATCCCAGGCGCCGCGATCAACCCGCTGTATTCGGCCTTGCAGAAGGTGGGTGGCATCGATCACGTCCTTGCTCGCCACGTTGAAGGCGCCTCACACATGGCCGAGGGCTACACCCGCACCAAGGCCGGCAATATCGGCGTGTGCATCGGCACCTCGGGCCCGGCGGGCACTGATATGGTCACCGGCCTGTACAGCGCCTCGGCCGACTCGATCCCAATCCTGTGCATCACCGGGCAAGCGCCCCGCGCGCGGATGCACAAGGAAGACTTCCAGGCCGTGGACATCACCAGCATCGTCAAACCGGTGACCAAGTGGGCGACCACCGTGCTCGAACCCGGCCAGGTGCCCTACGCGTTTCAGAAAGCCTTCTATGAAATGCGCTCCGGCCGTCCTGGCCCGGTGTTGATCGACCTGCCGTTCGACGTGCAGATGGCCGAAATCGAATTCGACATCGACGCCTACCAGCCGCTGCCCCTGGCCAAGCCATTGGCGACACGCATCCAGGTGGAAAAGGCCCTGGCCCTGCTCGACCAGGCCGAACGCCCACTGCTGGTGAGCGGTGGCGGCGTGATCAACGCTGACGCCAGCGAGTTGCTGGTGGAATTCGCTGAACTCACCGGCATCCCGGTGATCCCGACCCTGATGGGCTGGGGCACTATCCCTGACGATCACCCGCAGATGGTCGGCATGGTCGGCCTGCAAACCTCCCACCGCTATGGCAACGCGACGATGCTCAAGTCGGACGTAGTGCTGGGCGTCGGCAACCGCTGGGCCAACCGCCACACCGGTTCGGTGGAGGTGTATACCGAAGGCCGCAAATTCATCCACGTCGACATCGAGCCCACCCAGATTGGCCGCGTATTCACCCCAGACCTGGGCATCGTGTCCGACGCCGGCGCCGCGCTGACGATGTTCATTGAAGTCGCCCGCGAGTGGAAAGCCGCCGGCAAGCTCAAGGACCGCAGCGCCTGGCTCCATGATTGCCAGCAGCGCAAGGCCACCCTGCACCGCAAGACCCACTTCGATAACGTGCCGGTCAAGCCGCAACGGGTGTACGAAGAGATGAACCAGGTGTTCGGCAAAGACACCTGCTACGTAAGCACCATTGGCCTGTCGCAGATCGCCGGCGCGCAGTTCCTGCATGTATACAAGCCACGCCACTGGATCAACTGCGGCCAGGCCGGGCCCTTGGGCTGGACGATTCCGGCGGCGCTCGGGGTGGTCAAGGCCGACCCGAGCCGCAAAGTGGTGGCCCTGTCGGGCGACTACGACTTCCAGTTCATGATCGAAGAGCTGGCCGTGGGCGCGCAATTCAAGCTGCCGTATATCCACGTGGTGGTGAACAATTCCTATCTGGGCCTGATCCGCCAGGCGCAACGCGGCTTTGAAATGGACTACTGCGTGCAGCTGTCTTTCGACAACCTCAACGCACCCGAACTCAACGGCTATGGCGTGGACCACGTCGCGGTTGCCGAAGGCCTGGGTTGCAAGGCGTTGCGTGTATTCGAGCCGAGCCAGATCCAGCCGGCGCTGCGCCGCGCTCAGGAAATGATTGAAGAATTCAAGGTGCCGGTGATCGTTGAGATTATTCTGGAGCGCGTGACCAATATTTCCATGGGCACCGAGATCAACGCCGTCAACGAATTCGAAGACCTGGCCCTGGTCGGCAATGACGCACCGACCGCCATTTCCCTGCTCGATTAAGGAGAACCCTATGCCGCGCTTTGCCGCCAACCTGTCCATGTTGTTTACCGAACAGGATTTCCTTGCCCGCTTCAAAGCGGCCGCCGATGCCGGCTTCGAAGGGGTGGAGTACCTGTTCCCGTACGAATTCAGCTCCGCTGAGATCAAGGCGCAGCTCGACGCCAACGGCCTGACCCAGGTGCTGTTCAACCTGCCGGCCGGCGACTGGGCCAAAGGCGAACGCGGCCTGGCCTGCCACCCCGACCGGGTCGAGGAATTCCGCGCCGGGGTCAAGCTGGCCATCGCCTACGCCCAGGTGCTGGGCAATACCCAGGTCAACTGCCTGGCGGGCATTCGGCCGCACGGCGTGGATGACGAAACCGTGGAGAAAACCTTCGTCGCCAACCTCAAGTACGCCGCCGACAAATTGCAGGCAGCGGGCATCAAGCTGGTGATGGAGATGATCAACACCCGCGACATTCCGGGTTTCTACCTCGACACCACCGCGCAGGCTCTGTCGATCCGCGAGCAGGTGGGCAGTGACAATCTGTTCCTGCAATACGACATCTATCACATGCAAATCATGGAGGGCGACCTAGCCCGCACCATGGCCACGCACCTGGGTGTGATCAACCACATTCAGTTGGCCGACAACCCAGGGCGCAACGAGCCGGGCACCGGTGAGATCAACTACCGCTTCCTGTTCGAGCACTTGGACCGCATCGGTTACACGGGATGGGTCGGCTGTGAGTACAAGCCGCTGACCACCACCGAAGCGGGGCTTGGCTGGCTCAAAAGCCACAATGCCATCTAGCAGACACAACACCAAACAATGTGGGAGGGGGCTTGCTCCCGATAGCAATGTTTCATTCGAAAGGTGTGTCGACTGATGCACCGCTATCGGGAGCAAGCCCCCTCCCACATTTGGACCCGCTGTGTTTGGCAGACCTCACCCAGTCTGCCTATCGAATAAAAAAGAGGACTTCATCATGGCTAAAATCGGATTCATCGGCACCGGCATCATGGGCCAACCCATGGCCGCGAACCTGCAGAAAGCAGGTCACCAACTGTTTCTCTCCGAACATCATGGCAAGGCCCCGGCTGAACTGATCAGCGCCGGCGCGGTGGCCTTGGCCAACCCGCAGCAAGTCGCCCAGGAAGCCGAGTTCATCATCGTCATGGTGCCCGACACTCCACAGGTCGAGGACGTGCTCTTGCGCGCCGACGGCGTGGCCGCCGGCCTGTCGCCGAACAAGGTGGTGATCGACATGAGCTCGATCTCCCCCACCGCCACCAAGGCGTTCGCTGCGAAGATCAATGCGACCGGCGCGCAGTACCTGGATGCCCCAGTGTCCGGTGGTGAAGTCGGCGCCAAGGCCGGCACCCTGAGCATCATGGTTGGTGGCGAACCGCAGACCTTCGAACGCGCACTGCCGCTGTTCCAGGCGATGGGCAAGAACATCACCCTGGTGGGCGGTAACGGGGATGGCCAGACCGCCAAGGTCGCCAACCAGATCATCGTGGCCCTGAATATCCAGGCGGTGGCCGAAGCGCTGCTGTTCGCCTCGAAAAACGGCGCCGACCCGGCCAAGGTGCGTGAAGCGCTGATGGGCGGCTTTGCCTCGTCGAAGATCCTGGAAGTGCATGGCGAACGCATGATCAAGGGCACCTTTGACCCAGGCTTTCGTATCAATCTGCACCAGAAGGACTTGAACCTGGCCCTGGCCGGGGCGAAAGAGTTGGGGATCAACTTGCCGAACACCGCCGGCACCCAACAAGTGTTCAGCACCTGCGCGGCGCTTGGTGGCGGTAACTGGGACCACTCGGCGCTGATCAAGGGGTTGGAGCATATGGCGAATTTCTCGATTCGCGATAAATAAGCAACACCACTCTCCCCTGTTGAAATGCATTCAAAGGTGGGAGGGGGCTTGCTCCCGATTGCGGTGTGTCAGGTTATGGATGAGGTGACTGAAACACTGCTATCGGGGGCAAGCCCCCTCCCACATTTGGCCCTCATTTCATAGCTGGGTTGTTGCACCTCTAATAACAAAAATTCCCTCGGGAGCCCGCTTATGTCGGTCGATCCGCAACACCTGCTTCGCGAGCTGTTTGCCACAGCCATCGACGCCGCCCACCCCCGGCAAGTCCTTGAACCTTACCTGCCCGCCGACCGCAGCGGCCGGGTGATCGTGATCGGCGCCGGCAAGGCTGCAGCCGCCATGGCGCTGGTTGTGGAGGACTGCTGGCAGGGCGAGGTTCGCGGCCTGGTCGTCACTCGCTACGGCCATGGTGCGCCGTGCCAGAAAATCGAAGTGGTCGAGGCCGCCCATCCCGTGCCCGACGCTGCCGGCCTCGCCGTGGCCAAGCGCGTGCTGGACCTGATCAGCCATCTGACCGAAGACGACCGCGTGATTTTCCTGCTCTCCGGCGGCGGTTCCGCGTTGCTCGCCCTGCCCGCCGAAGGCATCACCCTGGCCGACAAGCAAAGCATCAACAAAGCCCTGCTCAAGTCCGGCGCCACCATTGGCGAGATGAATTGCGTGCGCAAGCACCTCTCGGCGATCAAGGGCGGGCGGTTGGCCAAGGCCGCGTGGCCGGCCACGGTCTATACCTACGCGATTTCCGATGTGCCGGGCGACCAGGCTACGGTGATCGCCTCCGGCCCCACGGTCGGCGACCCGAGCACCTCGCAACAGGCCTTGGCGATTCTCAAGCGCTACGGCATCGACGTGCCCGCCTCGGTGCGCAATTGGTTGCAGAACCCCGCGTCGGAGACCGTCAAGCCTGGCGACCCGCTACTCGCCCGCAGCCACTTCCAGTTGATCGCCCGGCCGCAGCAATCCCTGGAAGCGGTGGCGGTAAAAGTACGCCAGGCCGGGTTCAGCCCGCTGATCCTCGGCGACCTCGAAGGTGAAGCGCGCGAGGTGGCCAAGGTGCACGCCGGCATCGCCCGGCAAATCGTGCAGCACGGCCAGCCATTGGCCGCGCCGTGTGTGATTCTCTCCGGCGGCGAAACCACCGTCACCGTGCGCGGCAATGGCCGTGGCGGGCGCAACGCGGAGTTTCTGCTCAGCCTCACCGACAGCCTCAAGGGCCTGCCCGGCGTCTACGCCCTGGCCGGCGATACCGATGGCATCGACGGCTCGGAAGACAACGCCGGCGCGATCATGACCCCGTGCAGCTACCGCCGCGCCGAAGCCCTGGGCCTGAGCGCCAGCGACGAGCTGCACAACAACAACGGCTACGGTTATTTCGCCGCGCTCGACGGGCTGATCGTCACCGAGCCGACCCGCACCAACGTCAACGACTTCCGCGCCATCCTGATCCTCGAGACCGCCAAACATGACGCCTGACAAGAAGGTCAAAATCCTCGCCACCCTGGGCCCGGCCACTGATGGGATCGATGACATCCGCGAGTTGGTGGAAGCCGGGGTGAATATCTTTCGCCTCAACTTCAGCCATGGCGACCACGCCGATCACGCGCAGCGCTACCAGTGGATTCGCCAGGTGGAGCGCCAGTTGAACTACCCGCTGGGCATCCTCATGGACCTGCAAGGGCCCAAGCTGCGCGTCGGGCGCTTTGCCGAGGGCAAGGTGCAACTGGTGCGCGGCCAGGCACTGCGCCTGGACTTGGATGAAACACCGGGCGATCAGCGTCGGGTCAACCTGCCCCACCCGGAAATCATCGCGGCACTGGAGCCGGGCATGGAGCTGTTGCTGGACGACGGCAAGCTGCGCCTGCGCGTGCTCACCCAGCATGCCGATGCCATCGACACCACGGTGCTCAATGGCGGCGAGCTGTCCGATCGCAAAGGCGTGAACGTGCCGCAGGCGCTGCTGGAACTCAGCCCGCTCACCGCCAAGGACCGCCGCGACTTGGCGTTCGGCCTGGAATTGGGCGTGGACTGGGTGGCGCTGTCGTTCGTGCAGCGCCCGGAAGATATCCGCGAAGCCCGCGAGCTGATCGGCGACAGGGCGTTTTTGATGGCCAAGATCGAGAAGCCTTCGGCGGTGCAACGGCTGCGGGAAATCGCCGAACTGAGCGATGCGATCATGGTGGCCCGCGGCGACCTGGGCGTGGAAGTGCCGGCCGAAAGCGTGCCGCAGATCCAGAAGGACATCATTAAAACCTGCCGCCAACTGGGTAAGCCGGTGGTGGTGGCAACACAGATGCTCGAGTCCATGCGCTTTTCCCCGGCACCGACCCGCGCCGAAGTCACCGACGTGGCCAATGCGGTGGCAGAAGGCGCGGACGCGGTGATGCTGTCGGCGGAAACCGCGTCGGGCGAGTACCCGCTGGAAGCCGTGCAGATGATGAGCAAGATTATCCGCCAAGTTGAAAACGGCCCGGACTACCAGGCCCAGCTGGATGTCAGCCGGCCCAGGGCGGACGCCACGGTGTCGGACGCCATCAGCTGTGCGATCCGGCGTATCAGCAGCATCCTGCCGGTGGCGGTGCTGGTGAACTACAGCGAGTCGGGCGCCTCCAGCCTGCGCGCGGCCAGGGAGCGGCCGGTGGCGCCGATCCTCAACCTCACGCCGAACCTGTCCACGGCGCGGCGTTTGAGCGTGGCATGGGGGGTGCACTCGGTGGTCAACGATCGGCTGCGCCAGGTGGATGAGGTGTGTTCCACCGCATTGGAGATCGCCCAGGCCCAAGGGATGGCGCAACGCGGGGATACGCTGGTGATTACCGCCGGGGTGCCGTTTGGGCAGTTGGGGTCGACCAACTCGCTGCGTATCGAAACCCTACTGTAGGAGCGAGCTTGCTCGCGAAGAACGTCAACGATGACGCAGGCATCCTGAATGCACGCGGTGCCCTTGGGTTTTTCGCGAGCAAGCTCGCTCCTACAGGGAGCTGCCATGCACAACCCCACCTGCCCCGACTGGGCCGAAGCCCTGCTCAACGGCTTCAGCCAGATTTTTCTCCAGCGCCATCCGCTGTGCGGCCTGCTGTGCCTGCTGGCGATCCTGATCGGCGCCCCGGCGTTGCTCGGCGGTGCCTTGCTGGGCGGCGTCGCGGGTTTGCTCACGGCCCAGCGCCGGGGTTACCCCAAGGCCGAACGCCAGGCCGGGCTGTATAGCTACAACGGCGTATTGCTGGGCTTGTTGATCAGCCAGCACTTCGCCTGGTCGGCCCTGGTGCCGCCACTGATCCTGGCGTGCGGCGGTGTGAGCGCGATGCTGGTGCGGCAGTGGTTGAAATACGCCGCCCAACCCCAGGATCTGCCCGCCTACACCGCACCTTTTGTCGGCCTGGGCTGGTTGTTGCTGGGCACCATGGCGCCCGCTACCTTGGCCCTGATCGAGCCCGATACCCTGACGGTACTCGCTGCGCCGTTCACCGGCCTGGCGCAAGTGATGCTATTGGACCAGCCCCTGGCCGGGGCCTTGATCGCCGTCGGCGTGCTACTGGCTGACCGCCGCGCCGCCGTGTGGGCACTGCTCGGCGCTATCGCCGGCGTACTGGTCGCCTTGCTGCTGGGCGAAACCAGCGGTGCCCTGCTCGGCCTGCACAGCTACAACCCGGCGCTCGCCGCCCTGGCGCTGAGCCAGGCACGGCGCCAACCCTGGTTGCCGCTGCTCGGCATCGGGCTGGCCATTCTGCTCACCCCAGGTTTTGCCGCGCTGCACCTGCCGGCGCTGACCGCGCCGTTCATTCTCAGCTGCTGGCTGGTGCGCGCCAGCCAGCGAATGCTGCGCAACCCGCGCATGGACAGGCCGTTCGAATCCCCCTAGGCTTTGCCGATATTCACTTCAGGCGGGATTTATGGACAGCAACAACGACTGGCGCCAGCGGCTCTACGTCATGGTTTTTCAAAGCGACACCGTCGCCGGGCGGCGCTTTGACGGCATCCTGTTGTTGATCATCCTCGCCAGCCTGGTGATCGTGATGCTCGACAGCATCGACCAGATCCACCAGAACTACGCCGACGTGCTGGCGTATATCGAGTGGGGCTTCACCCTCATCTTCCTGATCGAGTACGGCCTGCGGCTTTACTGCTCGCCCAAGCCATTGCGCTATGCGTTCAGCTTTTATGGGCTGGTGGATCTGCTCGCGATCGTTCCCGGCATCCTCGCGTTGTACTACAGCGACGCGCAGTACCTGCTGATTATCCGCATCATCCGTATGCTGCGGATCTTCCGCGTACTCAAGCTCAGCCCCTACCTCAAGCAGGCCAACTACCTGATGGCGGCGCTGCGCGGCAGCAAGCAGAAGATCGTGGTGTTCCTGGTGAGCGTGTGCACTCTGGTGACGGTGTTCGGCACCTTGATGTACGTGATCGAGGGCCCGGAACACGGGTTTACCAGCATTCCCAAGGGCATCTATTGGGCGATCGTGACGCTCACCACCGTGGGCTTTGGCGACATCGTGCCCAAGACTCCCCTGGGCCAGGTGATTTCCTCGCTGGTGATGATCACCGGTTACTCGATCATTGCCGTGCCCACCGGGATATTCACCGCAGAGCTGGCGAGCGCCATGCGCGGTGAGCAGCTGCAAACCGACTGCCCGGCCTGCAAGAAGAACAGCCACGAGCCCAATGCAGCGTTCTGCTCGCGTTGTGGCAGCAATCTGTTTAAGAAAGTGGAATAAGCAAAGTTCTTTTTAATCTTTAAGCGACTATGCGGCCCCGGCTATAGTCGCTGGCATTGTGCCTCCCCTCTTCTCTCGAACAACAAGGAATGAGCAGTGAAAAACATCCTCAGCGCCTCTCTCCTGGCCGCCAGCCTGGCCCTGGCCGGCGCCGTCCAGGCGGCACCGGTTACCCTGCTCAACGTCTCCTACGACGTGATGCGCGATTTCTACAAGGACTACAACGCCGCCTTCCAGAAGCACTGGGACGCCGAGCATCCGAATGACAAGCTGACCCTGCAGATGTCCTTCGGCGGCTCCAGCAAACAAGCGCGCTCGGTGATCGACGGCCTGCCGGCGGACGTGATCACCATGAACATGGCCACCGACATCAACGCCCTGGCTGACAACGGCAAACTGGTACCGGACAACTGGGTCACCCGCCTGCCGAACAACAGCGCGCCGTTCACTTCGGCCACGGTGTTCATCGTGCGCAAGGGCAACCCCAAAACCCTGAAAGACTGGCCGGACCTGCTCAAGGACGGCGTACAGGTGATCGTGCCCAACCCGAAAACTTCGGGTAACGGCCGCTACACTTACCTGTCGGCCTGGGGCTATGTGCTGAAGAACGGCGGCGATGAAGAAAAGGCCAAGACCTTCGTCGGCAAGCTGTTCAAACAGGCACCGGTACTCGACACCGGTGGCCGTGCCGCCACCACCACCTTCATGACCAACCAGATCGGCGACGTGCTGGTCACCTTTGAAAACGAAGCGGAAATGATCGCCCGTGAATTCGGCCGCGATCAGTTCGAAGTGATCTACCCAAGCGTCTCCGCCGAAGCTGAGCCGCCGGTGTCGGTGGTGGACAAAGTGGTCGAGAAGAAAGGCACCCGCCAGGCCGCTGAAGACTACCTGAAGTACCTGTGGTCGGCCGAAGGCCAGGAAATCGCCGCCAACAACTACCTGCGCCCGCGTGACCCGACAGTGCTGGCCAAGTACACCGACCGTTTCCCGAAAGTCGACTTCCTGTCGGTAGAGAAAACCTTTGGTGACTGGCGCACGGTGCAAAAAACCCACTTCAATGATGGCGGCGTGTTCGACCAGATTTACTCCGGCCAGTAAGCGTTCCTCAATACTGTGGGAGGGGGCTTGCTCCCGATAGCGGTGGGTCAGCCAGCACAGGCATTGACTGATCCACCGCTATCGGGAGCAAGCCCCTCCCACATTGGTTTTGTGTAGTGTCATTATTTCGCGGCATGACCGTTATCACTACAAGCGGCCTACTCACTGCCGGCCATTGTCTTTACCCTCTCCCGCCATCTTCCTTCGCTTTTATGAGAACACCATGAACGCTACCTCCCAGGCGACAGGCACCATGACCCGAGGCATGGTCATGCTGTTTGCGTTTTGCTGCGGCGCCATCGTCGCCAACATCTATTACGCGCAGCCGATCATCGAACTGATCGCGCCGGACATCGGGCTCACGCCGGCCATGGCCAGCCTGATTGTGTCGCTGACGCAGATCGGCTATGCCCTGGGCCTGTTCTTCCTGGTGCCGCTGGGCGACCTGCTGGAAAATCGCAGGCTGATGATCATCACCACCGTGGTGGCCATCGCCAGCCTGCTGGGCGCCGCGTTCACCGAGCAGCCCAACCTGTTTTTGCTGGTGTCGCTGCTGATCGGCTTCAGCTCGGTGTCGGTGCAGATCCTGATCCCGTTGGCCGCGCACCTGGCGCCTGCCGAGTCCCGTGGCCGGGTGGTCGGCAGCATCATGGGTGGCCTGCTGCTTGGCATTCTGCTGGCGCGACCGGTGTCCAGCGTGGTGGCGGACCACTTCGGCTGGCGTGCGATGTTCATGGCGGCGGCAGCATTGATGGTGTTCATCAGCGTGGTGTTGATGCTGACCATTCCCAAGCGCCAGCCGGACCACAGCGCCAGCTACGGCCAATTGCTGGGCTCGCTGGGCAGCCTGTTGCGGCACCAGCCGGTGCTGCGCCAGCGCGCGTTTTACCAGGGTTGCATGTTCGCCACCTTCAGCCTGTTCTGGACCGCTGCCCCACTGGAACTGGCACGCAATCATGGCCTGACCCAGAGCGAAATCGCGCTGTTCGCCCTGGTCGGTGCCCTGGGTGCCATCGCCGCGCCGATCGCCGGGCGCCTGGCCGACGCCGGCCACACCCACCGTGCGTCGCTGCTGGCGATGCTGTTTGCCGCGCTGAGCTTCCTGCCGGCCTTCGTGCACCCCCTGTACAGTGTGATCGGCCTGGCGGTGACCGGCGTGGTGCTGGACTTCTGCGTGCAGATGAACATGGTCCTCGGCCAGCGCGCCGTCTACGCCCTCGACGCTCAAAGCCGCAGCCGCCTGAACGCGCTGTACATGACCAGCATCTTCATTGGCGGCGCCTTCGGCTCGGCGATTGCCAGCAGCGTGTATGAACACGGCGGTTGGCTGGGGGTTATGCTGGTGGGCAGTGCGTTCCCGCTGGTGGCGCTGTTGCGGTTCCTCAGTGCGTCGCGGCAGGTGACGGTCGCAACCGCTTAAGACCGCACCAACTTCTCCAACGCCGCGTCCGCCAGAAATGACGAGCGGCTTTTGACTTTATGCTCGCGCACGTAACGGTCGATACGCTGGATGACATAGCCGGGCAAGGTCACATTGACCTTCTCGGTCTTGCCCAGATAGGGCGAGATATCCAGTTCCAACATGCCCCAGCCCATGCCGGCGTAGTCTTCATGGGCGTGATGATTGGCGACTGAGGTTGGCATCGGAATCACTCCGCCCTCGGCGGCGATCTCCTGCAGCATGATGTGTGCAACCTCCACGGCCGCGTTATACGCCTCTTCAAAACTGTCCCCGGCGGTGACAGCACCCGGAATATCGGGGATCTGGATACCGGTGGCGGTGAAGTCATCGCCCCATTCGATACAGATTGGGTATTGCATGCATGCTCTCCTTAAAACTGAAACAGCCCGGCGCGTTTCCTGATGCTTCTGACGGTGCCCAAAGGCAGATCCTTCTTCGGATGAGGCACCGGGATCGTGTACGGGTTATAGCGGTGGGTAAAAATGTGATGGCTGCCGGTGACGCGATCCAGCACCCAACCCGCTTCCAGCAATTCCTTGATCAATAGCCTGCTTTGCACCGCCGCCTCCTTGGCTCGGACTGGATAAAAATAACTCTAGAGTTATCTTTACTCAAGCACAGAATTGACTGGTCTGACTGGCGGTTGTTTTACTGAATATGCACAACGGAAGGCGCGCCTGGTGGCGCGGTGGGTGATATCAAAGAGATCTAGGGTAGGCGTTTCGACGCAGTATCGGGCTCAGGCCGAGTGCCCGTGGGCCAGGCAGCAGAGCAAGCGCTCGACGGTATGCTCCAGCGGGCCGGAATTATCCAACACGAATAACCCTTCGCCATTGGCGGTGATCAGTTCCTCGGTGAACCGCACGTTGCGTGCCAGGCGTTCCTCAATATCGGCCAATGACTCACGTGCGCGTGCGATCAAACGCTGGCGCAACACCACCTGATCGACCGTCAGCAACAACACCAGCAACGTCGGATAACGCTCACGGGTTTGCGCCAGGTGTGCGCGCGAACCATTGACCAGCACGTCCTCCCCGGCCGCCAGCCATTCATCGATCTGCTTGGGAATGCCGTAGGACAACCCATTGGCCTGCCAACTGAGGGCAAATTCGCCTTGCGCCTGCATCGCCCCAAACTGCGCCGGGCTCACGCCCAACGCCGCTTCACCCACCGCTTCCGCAGACCGGGTGATGACGCGGCGCACAATGCGGCAACCGCGCTCGGCCAAACGCGGGCGTGCGGCATCCAGCAGGCTGTCCTTGCCCGAACCCGATGGCCCGATGAGATAGATCAACCTGCCTGCCATTACCACATCCTCTTTGCTTGCTTGCGCACTGGTTGGCCCACTGTACCGGTTTGCCCGGTACCGCAGAGTATATCCAGCGATTGCTCGGCAACCAGGTCGGCGGTGGTCACCTTACCGGGAAAGCGTGAGCCATGACAGACGTGGGTGGCTGAGCTGCTTGCTGGTCTCACGCTTGAGCCAGACAGGATCGTTCCCACGCTCTGCGTGGGAATGCTGCCCTGGACGCTCCGCGTCCTGCTTTTTGCGCACTGGTGACGCCAAGCGTCACGGGATGCATTCCCACGCTCTGCGTGGGAACGATCAAGCGTGGGCCGTGACAGGCGTGGATGGTCGCGCTGCTTCCTCGTCTCAATCAGACGGCGCAACGCTTGATCCAGACAGGAATTTTCCTACGATCTGCGTGGCTTGCAGTTGCTATAACGCACCGTTAGCCTCTCGCAGTCGCTGCTCATCAGCGATCAGGCTTGGTCGCCTGGGTTAGAATGGCGCACCGTGCCGCGCAAGCGGCATTCTTGTGCTCGCGTTATGGCGAGCTGTGCGCGGGAGGGCTTAGGGCCCTGCCGGGTTTCCATTCCCTGGTCGACCAACCTGCGTACAGCTCGCCACCCTTCTGCTTGGTCGCGGATGTGGTGAGCTCCAACTGAATGGAGACTGACTGCATGAAAAAGGTTACGCCAAATCCCCCACCATCCCGTCCGGATGACATCCCTCAAACCCCGCCCAACCTCATCTTCACCGTACGACCCGGCCTTAGCACCGAAGCGGCGTTAAGCAATGCCAGCGAGATGCTGGGGTCGGCGACTGTATGTGCGTACGACTGCGCCGAGCATTTGGATGGCTCAGGCCGCAAGCAAGTGCTGGCGGTCGTGCAGATGATGGAAATTGCGCAGTTATTGGTGGATGAAGCGTTGAACCGGGAGTGTCCTGTCGCTTGATAACAGGATCGTTCCCACGCTCTGCGTGGGAATGCCACCCTGGACGCTCCGCGTCCTGCTTTTTGCGCACTGGTGACGCGGAGCGTCACGGGATGCATTCCCACGCGGAGCGAGGGAACGATCATTTTACAGTCATGAAAAAGGCGACCCTCAGGTCGCCTGTCGTCATTGCGCGTACTGCTTGCTCAACCCCGGCGGCACGCCTTGCACGTTGGTTTCTTCCCACGGCCCGTTCGGGCTGATGGAGCGGCTCCAGCCGTTGCTCCAGCGGTAGTAGGTGCGCTGGCGGTAGAAGGTGTCGGGCTGATCGTCGAGTACGTAGACCTGCATCTTGCCGTCCCAGTGGCTGGCGGCGCCAGGAGGTGGGGCGAAGGTCGGTGATTTGGTTGGCAGTGGTTTCGGCGGCGGGGTGACCGGGCCGGAGGGTTTGGTGGTCGGTTGCGTCGACGGGCCGGACGGCGGGATGGTCGGGCCGGAAGGCGCAGGAGGTGGGCGGTGGACCGCACAGGCGCTCAGGCCCAACACAAGGCTGAGCAGGGTGATACGTGCAAATGCGGTCATGGGCGTTTCCTCGAATTACTTATCCGGACTGTCGATGGTCAGCTGCTGCAGTGCAGTGGTGTTGCTGGCCAGGGGTTGGCTGCGGCCGATCCACTCGCCAGCGGTTGGAACACCTGCCCGGGATATGCGCGCAACCAGTTGGACTTCAGGGAAGTTGGACAGTTTCAACTGCGGCATCATCGCGTCGGCATCGCCCAGTTCCACGGTGACGGGCAGTTCGGCAACGCTGACACGCTTGGCCGCCAGGGGCGCCGGCGGGCCGCTGACGGCGCGGGCAAAGATGAACACGCTGTCGCCGGGCAGGGCCTTGGCTTTCACTTCGGCGGACAGGTCCACGCGTACCTTCAGCACGGCTTTTTGCGCGACAGTGCCGCCACTCTCCCTGAGCTTTTGCGCCGCGCGATCGATACCGCCTTGCAGCGCAACACGGGAATTGTCTTCGGGGGGCAGTTGCGCCAGCAGACGATTCCAGTAATCGATAGCCTCCTGATAGCGCTGGCCTTCGAAGGCGGCGATACCAAGCAGGCCAAGGCTGGTGACTTCCTTTGGATCGAGCTTCAAGGCTTCGTCGGTCAGCGCCTGGACCTTGGGTGACCACTGCTTGTTGTCAGCAAAATATTGCGCCTGAGCCCACTGCCCGAGCAGTTCGGGCTGGCGCCCGGCCAGGGCCACGGTGCGTTCGAAGACGTTGGCGGCATCGGCCGCACGGTCCTGGGCCATGTAGGCGCGCCCCAGGAAGTACAACCCTTCTGCTGAATCCGGTTGCGCAGCGGCGGCGCGTTCCAGGCGTCGGGTCATGTCGGCCATGGACACTGGCGGTTGGGAGAACTCACGGGCCAGTTCGACTTTGTCACTCGCGCCAAAATGCAGATACATGCCCAGGCCCAGCACCGGTACCAACACCGCCGCCAGTAATGGCAGCGGTTTGCCCAGGCGGGATTCGCGAGGCCTTTCCAGGCCCTCGGTGTCGGCCAGCAACTCACGCGCCGCTTCGGCGCGGCCGGTATCGAGTTGCGCGACATTCAACACGCCTTCGTCTTGCTGCACTTGCAGCTCGGCGACGCGTTCTTGATACAGCGCCACGTTCAGCGCGGTGCGATCCTCTTCACGCTGGGCGCGGCGGCCGCGCAAAACAGGGATCAACAGGAAACTCAGGGCAATCAACAGCAGCAGGCCGGCTGCGAGCCAGAAATCAATCATCAGTCTTGGTGTCCAGCAAGTGGTCGAGACGTTTACGCTCTTCAGGGGACAGCGCATCGGCGCCATCGGCAGGCGCGGCACGGCGGCGGCGCACGATCACGGCCATCACCACCACGCCAGCCAGCAACAGCCCGGCAGGGCCGAACCAGAGCAGCGCGGTCTTGCCAGTCAGGGCCGGTTTATAGCGCACGAAATCACCGTAGCGGTCGACCATGAAGTCGATGATCTGCTGGTTGTCCTTGCCCTCCCCCAGCATGCGGAAGATCTCTTTGCGCAGGTCAGCAGCGATGGGCGCGTTGGAGTCAGCGATGTCCTGGTTCTGGCACTTGGGGCAGCGCAGTTCCTTGGTCAGCTCGCGGAAACGCTCACGCTCGGCGTCGTTGGCGAATTCATAGGTGTCAATGGCGGCATGGGCCACACCGGCCAGTCCCAGCGCCAGCACAGCAGCCGCTAACAGGCGCTTCATGGCTTGGCCTCATCGACCAGCGCCTGGTACTTGGCCGCCAGTTGCTCGCGCCAGACCACCTCGTCGATCACGCCGACGTACTTGTCGCGGATCACGCCCTTGGCATCGATAAAGAAGGTTTCCGGCGCGCCGTACACGCCCAGGTTCAGGCCGAGGTTGCCGTCCTCATCGCGAATGTCCAGCTGGTACGGGTTGTGGAATTCGGCCAACCACTTCAAGGCCGCGGCATTGTCGTCCTTGTAGTTGATGCCGTAGATGACCACGCCTTGCTCGGCCAGTTTATTCAGCACCGGGTGTTCGACGCGGCAGGAGATGCACCAAGTGCCCCACACGTTGACCAGCGCCGGTTTGCCCAACAGGTCGGCGCGGGACAGCTGCTTGTCGCCCTGCACATTGGGCAGCGAGAATTCCGGGAACGGCTTGCCGATCATTGCCGACGGCAACTCGGCCGGGTCCAGGTACAGGCCGCGATAAAGGAACACCGCCACCACCAGGAACGCTGCCAGCGGCAACACCATCAACCAACGCTTCATACCGCTGCTCCCATACCGAGGGCTTCACGCACCCGACTCTTGACCTTGACCCGATAGCGCCGGTCCAGCGCGGCAAGCAAACCACCGAAACCGGTCAACAAACCGCCAAACCAGATCCAGCGCACGAACGGTTTCACATGCACGCGCACCGCCCAGGCGCCGTCGCCCAGCGGTTCACCGAGCGCCACATAAAGGTCACGAGTGAAACCCGCGTCGATGCCCGCTTCGGTCATCATTGAGCTCTGCACCGTGTACAGGCGTTTCTCCGGATGCAGCACGGCGATTTCCTTGCCGTTGCGCACGACGCGCACAGTGCCTTTGTCTGACGTGAAGTTCGGCCCTTCGAAATGCTTGGCGCCTTCAAAGATGAAGTGATAACCGGCCAGGTCCATGGACTCACCCGGCGCCAGGCGCAGGTCGCGCTCGGCGCTGTTCTGGCTCGACAGCACCACCCCCAGGGCACACACCGCGATGCCGAGGTGGGCGATCTGCATGCCCCAGTAGCTGCGGGTCAACGTCGGCAGGCCTTTGATCAAGCCCTTGTGACGGGTTTTGTCGGCAATGTCGCGCACACCGGCCAGCAATACCCAGGCCGCGAGCAGGAAAGTGGCAAGCACCGCCCAGTTGAAATCGCCGTAGGCCACCCCGGCGATCACGGCCAGGGCCACACTGCCCAGCAGCACCGGCATCAGCATGCCGGCCAGCCATTTCACCGGGGTGTCTTTCCAGCGCACCAGCATGCCGACCGCCATCACCACCATCAACAGGCCCATCAACGGAATGAACAAGGCGTTGAAGTACGGCGGCCCGACAGACAGCTTGGCCCCGCTCAAGGCATCCAGCACCAACGGGTACAGGGTGCCGAGCAGGATCATCGACGCGGCCACCACCAGTACCAGGTTGTTACCGAGCAGCAAGGTTTCCCGCGACCACAGGTTAAAGCCGACCTGGCTCTTGACCACCGGTGCGCGCAGGGCGAACAGCGTCAGCGAACCACCGACGACAAACAGCAGGAAGATCAGAATGAACACGCCGCGCGCAGGGTCCGACGCAAACGCGTGCACTGACGTCAGCACGCCCGAACGCACGAGGAAGGTGCCGAGCAGGCTGAGGGAAAATGCCGCGATGGCCAGCAGCACGGTCCAGCTCTTGAACACGCCACGTTTTTCGGTGACGGCCAGGGAGTGAATCAGCGCGGTGCCGACCAGCCAAGGCATGAACGACGCATTTTCCACCGGGTCCCAGAACCACCAGCCGCCCCAGCCGAGTTCGTAGTAGGCCCACCACGACCCCAGGGTGATACCGATACCCAGGAACGCCCAGGCGACGATGGTCCAGGGCCGCGACCAGCGCGCCCAGGCCGCATCCAGGCGCCCGCCGAGCAACGCGGCGATGGCGAAGGCAAAGGCCACGGAGAAGCCGACATACCCCATGTAAAGCATCGGTGGGTGCACGATCAGGCCGATGTCTTGCAGCAGTGGGTTGAGGTCATGCCCGTCCATCGGAACCTGCGGCAGGATGCGGCTGAACGGGTTGGACGTCATGATCAGGAACAGCAGAAACCCGATGCTGATCATGCCCATCACCGCCAGCACCCGTGCTAGCATGACTTGCGGCAATTGGCGCGAGAACACCGACACGGCGAAGGTCCAGCCGCCGAGGATCAACGCCCACAGCAGCAATGACCCTTCGTGGGCGCCCCACACGGCGCTGAACTTGTAGTACCAGGGCAGCGCGCTGTTGGAGTTATTGGCCACATAGGCGACGGAAAAATCGTCGGTCATGAAGGCGTAGGTCAGGCAGCCGAAGGCGAACAGCAGGAACGCGAACTGGCCCCAGGCGGCCGGCTGCGCCAGGCTCATCCACAGGCGGTCGCCGCGCCAGGCACCGAGCAGCGGCACCACGGCCTGGACGACGGCGAAGCACAGGGCGAGGATCATCGCCAACTGGCCCAGCTCAGGAATAAACAGTGCGGACGTCATCGCTTAGCCCTCCTTGGCAGGTGCCGGCATTGAGCCAGGCGCGGATTGGCCGCTGTCTTTCAACGCTTTGGTGACTTCCGGCGGCATGTATTTTTCATCGTGCTTGGCCAGCACTTCATCGGCCACCACCACGCCATTGGCGTTGAGTTTGCCCAGGGCGACGATGCCCTGGCCTTCGCGGAACAGGTCCGGGAGGATGCCGCGATAGGTGATGGTCACGGCTTTGTTGAAGTCGGTGACGACGAAGGTCACGTCCAGGGAATCGCCGGAGCGTTTCAGCGAACCCTTCTCCACCATGCCGCCGGCGCGGATGCGCGTGTCCACCGGCGCTTCGCCATTGGCGATCTGGGTTGGGGTGTAGAACAGGTTGATGTTCTGCTGCAGGGCACTCAGGGCCAGGCCCACGGCAATGGCGACGCCGGCGAGGATGGCAAGGATGATCAACAGACGCTTTCGGCGCAACGGATTCACTTATCGGTCTCCCGGCGCAGACGACGCGCCTCTTGTTGCAGGTAACGCTTGCGCGCCAGCAGCGGCGCGGCGACGTTGAGGGCCAGCACCGCCAGGCAGATGCCATAGGCCGTCCAGACATACAGGCCGTGATGGCCCATGGCGAGAAAATCGCTGAATGAAGCAAAACTCATGCAGGCGCTCCCAGGCTGGCTTGAACTTCGGCCTTGACCCAGCTAGTGCGGGCCTCACGCTTGAGCACTTCCAGGCGCATGCGCAGCAGCAGCACCGCGCCGAAAAAGCAGTAGAAACCCAGCACCATCAGCAGCAACGGCGCCCACATTTCCACCGGCATCGCCGGTTTTTCGGTGAGGGTGAAGGTGGCGCCCTGGTGCAGGGTGTTCCACCACTCTACCGAGTATTTGATGATCGGGATGTTGATCACGCCGACAATCGCCAGCACCGCGCAGGCCTTGGCGGCGCTGTCACGGTTGCTGATCGCGTTGCCCAGGGCAATCAGGCCGAAGTACAGGAACAGCAGGATCAACATGGACGTGAGCCGCGCATCCCACACCCACCACGAACCCCAGGTGGGTTTGCCCCAGATCGCGCCGGTGACCAGCGCCACGGCGGTCATCCACGCACCGA
This sequence comes from Pseudomonas sp. R11-23-07, assembly GCF_003852295.1. Lineage (NCBI taxonomy): Bacteria > Pseudomonadati > Pseudomonadota > Gammaproteobacteria > Pseudomonadales > Pseudomonadaceae > Pseudomonas > Pseudomonas sp. R11-23-07. The sequence goes on along the minus strand of NZ_CP027761.1, from coordinate 1,896,052 downwards.
TCGGCGCGGCACATTGCAGGGCGACATCGGCAAGCTTCATCTTCCAGACCAGGCCGACGATGCCGCACACCGCCAGCATCACGTAGCAGGACTGCGCCAGCATGGCGGCGGGCACGTGGATATAGATGATGCGAAAGCTGTTGCCTTGCTGGTAGTCCGGCGGCGCGAAGGCCAGACCCCAGACCAGGCCGGCGCCGATCAGCAGCACGGCGGCGGCGCTCAACCACGGCAGCAGCTTGCCGCTGATGCCATAAAACCATTTGGGCGAGCCGAGCTTGTGAAACCAGGTCCAGTTCATTGCTGTTTCTCACGGTTGCTGCTTGTCGTGGCAAGCAGCTTAGGGTCTTTACTGGCCAAGCGTGTAACGCCTGACCAGACCTCATTATTCGCCGACGCTGATCTTCAGGCCGGCCGCTATGGCAAAGGGTGTCAGGGTTACCGCCAGGGCGGCCAGGCTGCCAAGCCACAGAAGGTAACCGGTCGCCGGCATGCCCATCAGCGCAGCCTGCAAAGCACCGCTGCCGAGGATCAGAACCGGGATGTACAACGGCAGAATCAGCAGGGCCAGTAACAGGCCACCGCGCTTCAACCCGACGGTCAACGCTGCGCCCACCGCCCCCAACAGGCTGAGCACTGGCGTACCGAGTAACAAGGACAGGAGCAACACCGGCAAGCATTCAACCGGCAAACCCAGCATCAGCGCCAGCAGCGGCGAAAGCAAGACCAGCGCGAGGCCGGAAAAGGCCCAGTGTGCCAGTACCTTGGCCAATACCAGAAGGGGCAAAGGGTGCGACGAAAGGACCCATTGCTCCAGGGAACCGTCTTCGAAATCACTGCGAAACAGCCCGTCCAGCGAGAGCAGCACGGATAAAAGCGCCGCTACCCACACCAGTCCCGGGGACAAGGTTTGCAACAGTTTAGTCTCCGGACCGACCGCCAAGGGGAACAAGGCAACCACGATGGCGAAGAACACCAGCGGGTTGGCCAGTTCTGCCGGGCGACGGCACAACAGGCGTGCTTCGCGGGCGACCAGCAGCGCAAACACACTCATGCCGACCACCGCCCCAGATCCAGTTCACGGTAACCGGCGGGCCTGCGCGCCAGGGTGTGGTGGGTGGTGAGCACCACCAACCCGCCCTGCTCGCAATGCCGGGCCAGGTGTTCTTCCAATTGGGCCACGCCTTGTCTGTCGAGGGCGGTGAATGGTTCGTCGAGAATCCACAGCGGCGGGCCCGGCAAGTACAGGCGCGCCAGCGCGACACGACGCTGCTGGCCGGCGGAGAGGGCGTGACAGGGCACGTCTTCGAAGCCCTTGAGACCGACAGCTGCCAGGGCCTGCCAGATGGCATCGCGACCAGCGGGATGATGCAGCGCGCTGAGCCAACTGAGGTTTTCTTCTGCGGTGAGTACGTCCTTGATCCCGGCGGCGTGGCCGATCCAGATCAGGTTGCGGGCCAACTCGGTGCGCTGTTCATGCAGGGGCTTGCCGTTAAGCCGAACCTCGCCTGCCGTCGGCTGCATCAACCCGGCCAGCAAGCGCAGCAGGCTGGTCTTGCCACTGCCGTTGGGGCCGCTGATTTGCACCATGTCGCCACCCGCCAGGCGCAATTCGAGGTGTTCGAACAGCAGGCGCAGGTCGCGTTCACAGGCAAGCGCTACGGCTTCAAGAAGAGGGCTGGTCAAGAGATCGCGGGCCTTTACGGTTCAAGTCGGCGGTGCAGCGGCCGTTATAGAGAAATGCACAATAACGGCTTTGGCGACCGATTTTAGAGAGCTGGATCAAATAGTTGTGAGGTTTTTACCGCTCTCGTTGCAGACGGGCGGCATTATACATGCGATGCCCTACTCTAAAGAGGGCAATTTCCCCAGAGACGATGCGCACGATGACCGGTGAGATCAACCTTCCTACCCTGCCGCCAACCGCGACTTCAGGCCCCGCCCCGCTGCCTGCGGCCGGCGAACTGCTCAAGCTGCTGGAGCCGCAGACCGGCTTGATCGCGCCTGGAAAAACCGTCAACGCCGAGGTGATCGCGCTTAAACAAGGCGGCGAAGCCTTTCAGTTACTGTTGAAGTTGACGCTTGATGGCGGTCGCCAGACCCTGGTGCAAGCCAGCAGCGCCCAGCCGTTACCGTTGGGCAGTAACGTGGCCGTGGGCCAGACGCAAGCGGGCAACCTGACCCTCTCGCTGCAGCAGGCGTTGAGCGCCAATGTCGCCGCCCTCACCCGCATCGACACCGCCCAAATGCCGGTAGGCACGCTGCTGCAAGCCAAGGTGCTGACCACCCAGCTGCTGCCCCAGGGCAGCGCGCAGCCGGCGGTCTATCGCTCGCTGGTGAGCGTGCTCAATAACGCAATGACCACTGCCACCCTCACCGTGGAAAGCCCGCAGCCGTTAAGGGTTGGCAGCCTGCTCAGCGCGGTCGTGCAGGACGCGCAGACCCTGAGCTTCGTGCCCTTGAGCGGCATGAAGGATCAACTGGCTGTCGCGCAGCAGCTCTCGACCCAGCAAAGTCGCCAAGGCTCGCTGGATGCGGTGTTTACCGCCCTGCAAAACCTGCCCCGTGGCGACAGCACCTCCGCCGACCTGCGTGGGGCGGCCGAGCGTTTACTTGCGGCATTGCCCGACCTGGCGCAAGTCAGTAACCCCAAGGTATTGGCGCAACTGGTGCAGAACAGCGGGGCCTTTCTGGAGGCCAAGCTGCTTGCCGGGCAGAATCCGCAAATACCACCGCTGGACATGAAGGGCGCGCTGCTGCGCTTGGTCGCGGACCTGCTGCCTGCCCTGCCCGCCAGCACCAATCTGAATGCCATCCTCGCCGCCAATACCCTGGCCCAGGTATTGCCCAATTTTGTGCGCAGCCCGTTGGGCACCCTCGGTCAGGTCAGTGCGCGTCAGACGCCCGCGAGTTTCCCGCTGCCCGAGCGGCTGATGGCAAAACTGGAAGGCGAAGGCGACCTGGAAAACCTGCTGCGCCTGGCCGCCGGGGCGATCGCGCGCTTACAGAGCCATCAATTGTCGAGCCTGGAACAGACCGGCACCACCGCCGATGGCCGCCTGCAAACCACCTGGCAACTGGAAATCCCCATGCGCAACCTGCAGGACATCGTACCGCTGCAGGTGAAATTCCAGCGCGAGGAGCCGCCCGCGGATAAAGAGCAGCCCGACCGCAAAGAGCGCAAAGACCCCAAGCAGATGCTCTGGCGCGTGGAACTGGCGTTCGATATGGAGCCGTTGGGGCCGTTGCAGGTGCAGGCGCAACTGACTCAGGGCAAACTCTCAAGCCAGTTATGGGCGACACGGCCCTTTACCGCCAGCCTGATCGAAAACCACCTGGGCAGCCTGCGCGAACGCCTGGTGGCGTCCGGGCTTAACGTTGGCGACCTGGATTGCCACCTCGGCACCCCGCCGCGCGGGCCCAAAACCGGACTGGAACAACGCTGGGTGGATGAGACCGCATGAAGAACCCCTCACCTCCCCGCCAGGCGATCGCCCTCAAGTACGACGGCCAGCAAGCCCCCACCCTGACCGCCAAGGGCGATGAGGCCCTGGCTGAAGCGATCCTCAAGCTGGCGCGGGAAAATGAAGTGCCTATCTATGAAAACGCCGAATTGGTGAAGCTGCTGGCGCGCATGGAACTGGGGGACAGTATTCCGGAAGAGTTGTACCGCACGATCGCCGAAATCATCGCGTTTGCCTGGACCTTGAAGGGCAAGTTCCCAGTGGGCTATGACCCCGACGCGGGGCCGGTGGAGCGGGATGTGACGGAACGTGGCGACGACTACTGAATAAAGCCAGGCCAACACCGATTCAAATATGGGAGGGGGCTTGCTATGTAGGAGCGAGCTTGCTCGCGAAAGACTCAGAGCCCCCGCGTTTATCCAGAATGAACACGTTGCCTGGACGTTTTTCGCGAGCAAGCTCGCTCCTACAATGAGCCCCTTTCGCTCAACTGATCGGCGTTGAGGCTTGCCCCGATAGCGGTGTATCAGTCACCTGAACCTGCGCTATCGGACCAAGCCGATAAACCTCAGCGGCGCAGGAGACGGTCCAGCACCAGCAGGGCCACCGCGCCAATCGCGAGCGCGGCGACTGGTTTTTCTTTAACGAACGTAGATACGCTGTCCAGCGCGTCGCCATAGGTCTGGGACAGCTGACCGGCAGCTTGTCGACCAACACCTTCTGCTTCGATCTTCGAATCACCCAACAACTTCCCGACCGCACTTTGTGCCTTGCCGGCGAGTTTTTGTGCAACACCTTCTGCTTGTTCACTCTTCATGATTCACCACACCTTTGCGTGTCATTGATCAGCTCAGGGTCGACCCAAGCCAGGGGTTATCTGCACAGCGTTAGGGGGATGGGCGTCATGATTAGTTCAAAGTTGATGAACCCCAGGAATCGAAGACCCCGAGCTTGGAGAAGCTAGGGCACGAGGCCCTAGCAGGTATCATTTTTTCTTTTTCGCCGGCTTTTCTGCTTTCTCTGACTTCTTCTCTGTCTTCTCTGACTTCTTCGCCTTTTCTGGCTTGCTGTCAGCTTTTTTCACGGACTTCTTGGGTTCGGCATCTTTTTTCTTGTCTTTCTTTTCCGAAGATTTTGAAAGAGCCGATGCCGCTGCGGATTTTTTTGCGGGTGAAGACTTTTTGTCTTTCAATTCCTTGCTGGCTTTCGAACCTTCACCTTTGCTTTTCTTCTCGTCTTTAGCCACGTTCCCCACCTCTCGGAATATGCCGATATTGGCAAATTGCCTGTGCGATTCGTCACAAGCTAATCATTAGGTAAGCGCGTTCACGGGCGGTTCAAATTTTTGCTGCGTCGAAATAGGCTGGCTGAGGGGGTCGTCGGCTCCCGGTCACTTCGATTGAACGATCAATTGGACGCTCCCTCTATCGCTTAACCAGTGAATGGAGGATGTGACCATGATCGACTCAGCAACCGGCATGAAGCCAGGGGAGCGGTATTTAATCGAGAGCCAGGAGCGAACTCATCATTTTCCAGGCTTTTTCCTCGATGGAAAATACTACTTGAGCCCCGAGCTTATGACTGCCGTAGGATGGCTTGAAGGTCAGAAATTCCTGTACGACGAACTCGACGCGCTGGGAGACCCAGTGTTCCCTGAGCGGGTCGCGGGTGTTATCGAAGACCTGACGTTGACGCTCAATGACGGCGCGCGCCTCAATTTGAAGGAGGTTCGCTTTCACGCACCGCTGGAACAGCCCGACCCGAAATCGACGAGGAAGATCGAAGGCGGCTGGAGAGATCGTCCACTGCTCATCGCAGGTGTCACCGCTTTGGCATTCGGCGTTATTGCGTTTGCACTCGCTCGACAGAAACGCGAAAAACGTGAACTGCGAAGATAATGTGAGCCGTTGCCTGGGTTCCATCTGCAGTAGATGGAACCCAGGCCTTTACGATGGCCCACATTGAGTAGGCGGAATCAATCCAGGACTTCACTCAGCGGAATGAAATTGACCTGATCGCCCACCGCCAAGGTCGTCCCTTCCAGCACTTCCACCAACCCTTGCGCCCACGCTGCACTGCGCAACACGCCGGAGCTCTGGTTGCCGTAGATGAGCGCCTGGCCCTGCTCGATACGCCCGCGCAGATACTCGCGGCGGTTGCCTGGTTTGGGCCATACGAACCCCACCGGCACTTTGAAACGTAGCGGCGCAACGTCTTGCACACCTTGGCGGCGCAGCAGGTAAGGCCGCGCCAACAGGGCGAACGTCACCAGGGTCGACGCGGGGTTACCCGGCAGGCCGATCACCGGCACGCCACGAAAATGCCCGAAGGTCAGCGGCTTGCCCGGTTTGATCGCCAATTTCCACAGCGCCAGCTCGCCCTCTTCACGCAAGGCAATACCGAGGAAATCCGCCTCGCCCACGGATACACCGCCGGTGGACAGGATCAAGTCGACGCTGCCCACGCCGGCCAATCGCGTACGCGTCTGTTGCAGATCGTCCGGCAAGATGCCGGCATCGATCACTTCACAGCCCATTCGCGTCAGCCAACTGCACAGCACGCGGCGGTTGCTGTTATAGATCTGGCCTGGCCCCAGCGGCAAACCGGGCTCGATCAGCTCATCGCCGGTCGACAGCACGGCCACCCGCACCCGGCGCACCACGTCCAGGTGATCGCGCCCAAGCGAAGCGGCCAGGCCCAACTCGATCGGGCCCAGGCGCGTGCCCGCGGGCAACACCAACTCGCCGACCGTGGTTTCCTGGCCTTGTGGGCGGATGTTCTGGCCCGCGTGCAGCGGCTCGCTGAAACTCACGCGCTCATCGCCGTGAAGGGTCGCGTTTTCCTGCATTTCCACGCAGTCCGCACCCTGGGGCACCGGCGCGCCGGTAAAGATGCGCGCGCAGGTGCCGGCCGCCAGAGGCTCTGGCGCATTGCCGGCGAAAATGCGTTGGCTGACCGGCAAGGGTTCGCCGGTCCAGTCCGTCACGCGCAACGCGTAGCCGTCCATGGCGCTGTTGGGCCAGGGCGGCAGGTCGAGGGTGGAGACCAGGTCTTGCGCTAATACGCGGCCATCGCACTCGGCCAGGCGCAGGCTTTCGTGCTCGCGGATCGGCGACGCGTCGGCCATGTCCAACAAACGCTGCAAGGCCACTTCCACCGGCATCAAGGCACCGGACTTGCCGGGCTTATCCACGCGATTCACAAGGCTCGGCCTGTTTCAGGTGGGGGACGAAGTTGCACGGCCGATGACGGTTGTCCAGCTGTTCCGCCAGGATGCCGTCCCAACCGGTGCGCACCGCATTGGTGGAACCCGGCAGGCAGCACACCAGGGTGCCATTGGCCAGGCCGGCCAAGGCGCGGGACTGCACCGTGGACGTGCCGATGTCGGCTACGGATATCTGGCGAAACAGCTCGCCGAAACCATCGACTTGCTTGTCCAACAGGCAGCTCACCGCTTCGGGCGTGCTGTCGCGGCCAGTGAAGCCGGTGCCGCCGGTGATCAGCACGACCTGCACCACGTCCTCGGCGATCCAATGGGCAACCTGGGCGCGAATTTTGTAGAGGTCGTCCTTGAGCAGCACCCGTTCGGCCAGGGTGTGGCCGGCGGCGGTCAGGCGGTCGACGAAGACCTGGCCCGACGTGTCGGTGTCCAGGGTACGGGTGTCGCTGACGGTCAATACAGCGATATTCAGGGGTACGAAGGGCGCATCGGCCTTGGCGTTCATGGCACGGTCCGGTTGTCGAAGGAACAGCCCGATGTTATATCACAGGCCCCTATTTCCATGCCGCAGCGGAACCGCCATGTCTGTTGAATCTTCACCCCTGCCTTGCTCGATTTTATTGTTGGCCGGTGGGCGTGGCCAACGCATGGGCGGCCAGGACAAGGGGCTGCTGGAATGGCGCGGCGAGCCCTTGATTGCGCACCTGCAACGCCTGGCGCGGCCGCTGACGGACGACCTGATCATCTCGTGCAATCGCAACCACGCGCGGTATGCGCCCTATGCCGACCAACTGGTGAGCGACGACAGCTCGGACTTTCCCGGGCCACTTGCCGGCATCCGCGCGGGACTGTTCGCTGCACGCCATGGGCATCTGCTGATCCTGCCCTGCGATGTGCCGCGCATCGATGCACGACTGCTGGCCGACTTGCGTGCCACAGCGCGCTGCAACCCGCAGGTTCCGGTGATGATTCGCCACGGCGAGTTCTGGGAACCCTTGCTCTGCATCCTCCCCACCGCCCTTAAAGAACAAGTGGAACGAGCCTGGCAAGCGGGCGAACGCAGCCCGCGGAAAATTTTCCTGCAACTGGGTGGCGTGGCGCTCGAATGCGCCACCGATGACCCGCGCCTGGCCAATCTTAATACCCCCGAGCTGTTGCACCCACAGGCTGGCGTGTCAGAATGAGTCTTGCATCAGGAACTTTGCCGGCGTTGCACACGTCACAAGGTCAGCATTTCAAAAGTATTCTCTCGGAGACACACTCATGACTCAACGGACCATCGCCGCTCTCATGCTTGCACTGGGCCTCGCCACCCTCGCCGGTTGCGCTTCGCCAACAGTGATCACCCTGAATGACGGTCGCGAAATCCAGGCCGTCGACACCCCGAAATACGATGAAGATTCGGGCTTCTACGAATTCGAGCAGTTGGACGGCAAACACACCCGTATCAACAAAGATCAGGTTCGTACCGTTAAAGACCTGTAAGCCAGCGCTTGCACACAAGGCCCGCCTCGCGCGGGCCTTGTCGTTTCTGGCGTTTACCAGTCCAGGGTGATTTCGCTGCGAAAGGTGCGTTGCTGGCCGCTGACCGGGTCGATGAAACGTACGCCCTGGGCCAGCAACTTGAGCGGGTTGGCGTAGTCGTCCACCGCGTCCTTGATCACGTTGGGATAGAACGGGTCATTGCAGATGCTCGCCCCGAGCGCAGTCATGTGGACGCGCAACTGGTGCTTCTTGCCGGTGACCGGGAACAGGCCATAGCGCCATAAATCGCCGTGTTTCTCGCGCACTTCCACTGCCGTTTCGGTATTGCTGGCACCGGGGCCTTCCTGCATGCGGAAGAACGGTTCGCCGTCCACCAGCCGGCTCTTGTGCACCAGCGGGAAGGCCAGATCAGGTAAGGCCGGGGCAATGGCTTCGTAGAATTTATCGATGCGCCGCGTGGGAAACAGCTGCTGATAGGCCGCGCGGCTGTCGGGATTGGCCGAGAACAGCACCAGCCCTGCGGTATGCCGGTCGATGCGGTGCAGGGGCACCAGGGCGGGATTGTCCAGACGCCGGATCAAACGGCGCAACAGGGTTTGTTCGACGTACTCGCCGGCGGGGGTCACCGGCAGAAAATGCGGTTTGTCGGCCACCACCAAGTGTTCATCGGCGTACAGGATGGTTTCCTGTACCGGGATTACTTTCTCGTTGGGCACTTCGCGAAAGTAATAAATGCACAGGCCTTCCTTGTACGCCAGGTCCAGGCGGATGGGGCGACCGTTGATATCCAGCACCCGGCCACGAGCAATGCGGTCCAGCCAGTGTTCACGGGCGATTGCCGGGAAATGATCGCACAGGCAATCGAGCACCGTCGCCCACGGGCCAGGCGGCAGGTATAAGGTGCTGGCTTGGTGCTGTGACGGGGAAAAACCGGAAGTGGACATGCAGATGCTCAAAGCCTGGAATAAACAGGCAGGTATTATCCCGCATGGCGCGGGATTGAGCCTAGGAGAGATCTCAGGCCTTGACCAATTGCGTGCGCAAAACCTTCGAAGCGCTCGCCGCGTCGGTAAACTCCTTGAGCCAGCGCAGCACGTCTACGGCCTCCCAACGGCCCGGATCGTACAGGGCGTAGAGCAAGCCCTGGTAACCCACCACATCCAACTGCTTGTGATAACCGGCACGCTGGAACAGCGCCTCGATTTCCGCAAAGCAGGTATTGAAATGCACTTTGTTGAAGGGCGTCTTGCCTTCCGTGACCAGGCCATCGAGGCGCAGCTCGCTCACCGCATCGCGCACGACGTCGGCGGACATCCGATTGACGCTGCTTTTCAGTTGTTCGACATTCACCACGGGCGTTCCCTCTATTCATCGCTGTACAAACATACAGTAACGTAATATTGGAGACCCCGCCATGGCCTAAACATCAGCGCAGGAAAGCGACCACCTGCTCGGCGTCGAACGGCCAATCCAGTTCAGCCCCGGTGTCCACCCGTCTAAGCACCGGAATCCGCAGGCCGTAGACCTCGGTCAAGTCGTCGGGATCAGTGATATCCACCAGCTCCACGAGTAACCCGTGTTCGACGAGCGGCATGATTTCGGCTTCGGCAATTTCACACAGATGGCAACCCAGGGTGCCGAACAGCTGGCATTCAGGAAGCATGGCAAATCAACTCGAATGGAAAACACGCCACCATTCTAAACCCAACATTGGGCAACCGGCGCGCCGATCAGTCCTGGCTGACAGCGCCGATCTTGTGGATCGACAAGTCCGCCCCGTAATACTCCTCTTCCTGGCTCAGGCGCAGCCCGCACACGCGCTTGATCACACCGTACACCAGCAGGCCGCCGCCCAGCGCCACGGCGACACCGAGGGCAGTGCCGATCAACTGACTGACCAGGCTCACACCGCCCAACCCACCCAGCGCCGTCTGCCCGAAGATCCCGCAGGCAATGCCGCCCCATACCCCACACAGGCCATGCAGTGGCCATACGCCCAGCACGTCATCGATTTTCCAACGGTCCTGGGCCGCCATGAAGCACCACACGAACAAGCCCCCCGCGACCACACCGGTGACCAACGCGCCCACCGGATGCATCAGGTCGGAACCGGCACAGATCGCCACCAGCCCGGCCAGCGGGCCGTTGTGCAGGAAGCCGGGGTCATTGCGGCCGATTACCAGCGCGGCGACGGTGCCGCCGACCATGGCCATCAACGAGTTGACCGCCACCAGGCCGCTGACGCCATCGAGGGTTTGCGCGCTCATCACGTTAAAACCGAACCAGCCCACGATCAGGATCCACGAGCCCAACGCCAGGAACGGAATGCTCGAGGGAGCAAACGCCACCAGGCGCCCTTCGCGGTAACGTCCGTTGCGCGGGCCGAGCAACAGCACCGCCGCCAACGCCAGCCAGCCGCCCATGGCATGGACCACCACGGACCCGGCGAAGTCATGGAAGCTGGCGCCAAAGGTCGCGAGCAGCCAGGCTTGCAGGCCGAAGTTGCCGTTCCACACCATGCCTTCGAAGAACGGGTAGATGAACGCCACGATCAATGCCGTCGCGCACAACTGCGGCGCGAACTTCGCGCGCTCGGCAATCCCCCCGGAAATGATCGCCGGGATCGCGGCGGCAAAGGTCAGCAGGAAGAAAAACTTCACCAGGCCGTAGCCATGATCCGCGCTGATCACCGCCGCCGGCTGCATGAAGCTGACCCCATAGGAGATCCAATAGCCTATAAAGAAATAAGCCAGGGTGGAGATCGCGAAGTCGCTGAGGATTTTCGACAACGCGTTGACCTGATTCTTCTGGCGCACCGTACCGACTTCCAGAAAGGCGAAACCGGCGTGCATGGCCAGGACCATGACCGCGCCGATCAGGATGAACAGGGTGTTGGAGCTATGGACAAGGGTGTCCACCGCACTTTGCAGATTTTCCATGGAGGTTGGCAGGCCTGCGGTAAGGCAAACAGCACCAAAGCGGTTCAAGCCGGGGTTGATCGCACCAAATTGGCACCAAAGCCGCCGTCCTTCTTCAGAGGACGTGAACTGCTTTAGCGCAGCGATCAACACAACCGGCGCTCCCCGACGGGGTATTTGCGCGAGTTTCAGTTAATTAGGGTAAGGTTTTTCAAGGTTTTCACCTCGACCGCCCGGATTCAGCGCAGGCCCCAGGGCATGCGCACCAAGGCAAAGCAAAAGCTGTACCACACAATCGCAGTGAACCTTCGGCGAACCCGGCGACTCGAAACCACACGTACAGAACAGCCACACACGGAGATAACCATGGCCGGCAAAACAGCAAAGACTGCTCAAGAAATACTGATGGCGGATTTCCAGACCCTGGTCAGCGATACTGAAAGGTTGCTGGACGACACTGCCATCCTGGCCGGTGACCAGGCCGATGAGCTGCGCACCAAGATTCACGAAAGCCTGCTCAAGGCCCGCGAAACCCTGCAATTGACCGAAGACTCCCTGCGCGAGCGCGGGCAGGCGGCCATTACCGCAACCGAAGATTACGTGCAGGCCAACCCATGGCAGTCTGTCGGCATTGCGGCGGGCGTGGGCTTTTTGATCGGTCTGTTGGCTACCAGGCGTTAATATCATGGCTATCGACGAATCCAGCTCGTCTAAGGGCGCAGGTACCACCTCCCGCCGCCTGGGCGCTGCCGTGCTCGGCTTACTGCACAGCCATGTCGAACTGTTTGGCATCGAGTTACAGGAACAGAAGGCACGCACGGTCAGCCTGCTGCTGTTTGCCGGCTTGGCCTTGGTGTTTGCCCTGCTGTTACTGGTAGGCCTATCGACGTTGGTGATGATCCTGGTATGGGACACCGGCTACCGCCTGACCGGGATCATCTGTCTGTGCGTGTTTTACAGCCTGGCCGCAGCATTCTGCGGGGTACGTTTGAAAGCGGCAGTGTTCGATGAGTCCACGCCCTTCCACGCCACCCTCGAAGAATTGGCCAATGACCGGGAGCGCCTGTTGCCATGAGCCTGCCTGAAATCCCGCAAAACTCGTCCCGTCGGGAGATGCGCAAGGCGTTGATCCGCCTGCGCATGGAAATGCACCGTCAGGAAATCCGTCACGAGTCCCAGCAACTGATGGCGCCGCTGCACAAAGTGCGCGACCTGCGTCACAACTGGCAAGACAGCCTGGGCATCAAGCACGCGCCGCTGTGGGGCGTGGCGGCGGTGACATTGATGGGGTTCTTCACCGGCAAGGGCGCCAAGGGCGGCAGCATCAGCAGCGTGACGCGCCTGGTACGGCTGGGTGCCGGGTTGATCCCGCTGATCAAACTGGCCATGCAAGGCGCTTCGCGCAGAAAATAAGCCCCGCTCGCTGGCCCCACGCTACAACCTGACCGCCGGGCAACTGCGCAACGGCGGTCAGCGCCTGTTGTTTGCCGCTGTCCACCTGAAGATTTCCGCTTGCCCCGCCCGCGTGGAAACGGGAAGCTGCAGGTGTCATTCACCGTACGGAGAGTACCTGCCTTGGATTGGCCTACCCTGCTGACCCGCGAACGTCTTGGCAAGCCCCTGCATAGCCCTGAAGAGCTGGGCCGCAGCCCTTTTCACAAAGACCATGATCGCATTATTTTTTCCGGCGCTTTCCGTCGCCTGGGCCGCAAGACCCAAGTGCATCCGGTTTCGAGCAACGACCATATCCACACGCGCCTGACTCACTCGCTGGAAGTCAGCTGTGTGGGCCGCTCCCTTGGCATGCGCGTCGGTGAAACGTTGCGCGGCGCCCTGCCCGACTGGTGCGATCCAAGCGATTTGGGCATGGTGGTGCAATCGGCCTGCCTCGCCCATGACATCGGCAATCCGCCATTCGGGCACTCCGGCGAAGACGCCATTCGCCACTGGTTCCAGCAGGCCGCCGGGCGCGGCTGGCTGGATGACATGAGCAACGCCGAGCGCAATGACTTCCTCAACTTTGAAGGCAACGCCCAGGGTTTCCGCGTATTGACCCAGCTTGAATATCATCAATTCGACGGCGGCACGCGGCTGACCTATGCCACCTTGGGCACTTACCTCAAGTACCCCTGGACTGCCCGCCACGCGGACTCGCTGGGCTATAAGAAACACAAGTTCGGCTGCTACCAGAGCGAGCTGCCGATTCTGGAACAGATCGCGCATAAACTCGGCCTGCCTCAACTGGAGGAGCAACGCTGGGCCCGCCACCCGTTGGTGTACTTGATGGAAGCCGCCGACGACATCTGCTATGCGCTGATTGACCTGGAAGATGGCCTGGAGATGGACTTGCTGGAGTACGCCGAAGTCGAGTCACTGCTGCTCGACCTGGTGGGTGATGACCTGCCGCAGACGTATCGACAATTGGGCCCGCAGGATTCCCGTCGGCGTAAGCTGGCGATCCTGCGCGGCAAGGCCATCGAGCACCTGACCAACGCAGCGGCGCGCGCATTCGTCGAACAACAGGACGCCCTGCTTGCCGGCACCCTGCCTGGCGACCTGGTTGAGCATATGCACGGTCCGGCGAAGCGTTGCGTACTGGATGCCAAAGACATGGCGCGCAAGAAAATCTTCCAGGACAAACGCAAGACCCTGCATGAAATCGGCGCCTACACCACCCTGGAAATTCTGCTGAACGCTTTTTGCGGTGCGGCGTTGGAGCAACACGGCGGGCGTACGCCGTCGTTCAAGCACCGGCGCATTCTTGACTTGCTGGGCAACAGCGCGCCGGACCCTGCCTGGCCGTTGCACGCCTCGTTCCTGCGCATGATCGACTTCATCGCCGGCATGACCGACAGCTATGCCACCGAGATGGCGCGAGAGATGACCGGGCGCTCCAGCCCTCAATAACGACTCGATCGACTCGCTCTGTTGCCTGAAACGAATCGCCCTACGATGGGAACAGAGCGGCCTGATCGAATTCGTACATATTCCCGAGGAATAATCACGCACGCCATCGCAGACAAGACGAGCAGTTCCTACGCTCCCATCGACGCTTGACTCACTGTGTACTCTCTATGCCCAACTATCCCCTTCGTATTCTTTTGGTGGAGGATCACCCTTTTCAACTCCTCGCCACCCAATGCTTGCTTAGAAGCTTCGGCTTCCACCAGCTCACCCCCGTCGAAAATGCCGAACAGGCCATACGCACCATGACCCAGTCTGAATTCCCCTTCGACTTGATGTTATGCGACCAATGCCTGCCCGACCTGCCCGGACTTGAGTTGGTAGAAATCGCCAGCCGTGGTCAGTTTATTACCCGAGCGATTCTATTGAGCGGGCTACCAACGACGGAATTACTCAAACTGACCGCACAAGCTGCGCAGCGTAATCTGCCACTTCTGGGTTGTTTATCAAAACCGTTAAATAAAGATGAACTTGAGCGTTTAATGAGTTCAACTCACCCATTATAAGTGTAGGAATTTATACCTTAGTAATTGCGAAAAACAACGAGAGAGCCGTCGCAAAATACCCGTGACCGTTAGCTACGCCAACCGCCCTGAAAACACACACACTTAGTGTCACAATTACCTAGCAACTCGTAGGCCTATGCCTTTCTTTGTGTAGGAAACTTCCTGTTTTGCGCTTGTCGCCCCCACGCTTCATGCTGCTGCCTCGTCTTCTGAGCTAATGTGAATGCTTTATTTGCACCTGCATGGAATGTGATTATGAACACCGTTTTTATTATCGACGACCACCCCGTTATACGGCTCGCCATCAGAATGTTATTGGAACATGAAGGTTACAAAGTCGTTGGAGAAACGGATAACGGGTGCGACGCCATACAAATGGTCCGCGAATGCCTGCCGGACTTGGTAATCCTGGACATCAGCATTCCGAAACTTGACGGCCTCGAAGTTCTCTGCCGATTCAACGCCATGAACACTTCGATGAAAACCCTGGTACTTACCGCCCAATGCCCGACGCTGTTTGCCACGCGCTGCATGCGTTCGGGCGCGGACGGTTACGTCTGCAAGGAAGGCGACCTGAGTGAACTACTGAGTGCTATCCGCGCCGTACTATCCGGGTACAACTACTTCCCCAGCCAGGCATTGAATGCAAATGGAACGGAAGGCATGGACACGCAGGAGCTGGACTTGTTCAGGGCTGTTAACGACCGAGAACTCATGGTCTTGCAACTTTTTGCACAAGGCCGCACCAACAAAGAAATAGCCAAGGGCATGTTCCTGAGTAATAAAACCGTCAGCACGTATAAAAAGCGACTAATGCAAAAACTAAAAGCCCAGTCTTTAGTCGAGCTCATCGAGATGGCAAAACGAAACGCGCTAGTGTGAGAAAACGGATGCCCAGCCGTATCAAGGACTATTTGATCATATTGAGTGCCGGTTTGTACTTCAGCACTACCGTGCTTGCGGACGACTCCACCGACCCGCAACACTTCACTTTATTGAGCCGCGCCGGAATCGTTCAACTGAACACTCAACTGGACAGGACCCAGCGCCAGTGGCTGCAATACAAGCGCGAACTGGTGCTGGGTACTGCCGCGCCTGACTACCCGCCGTTCGACCTCACCTCCAGTGGTCGCGATTACGAAGGCCTTACCGCAGATTATGCAGGCCTGCTGGCCAAGGCACTGGCCATACCGGTGAAGGTCCTGCGCTACCCTACCCGGGTGGCCGCCATTCAAGCCCTCGAAGCTGGCGACATCGATTTGCTGGGCTCCTCCAACGGCTTTGAGGCCGCGAACCCCAATCTCACATTGTCGGCACCTTACGCCGTGGACCAGCCTGTACTGGTCACTCGCGAGGGGGAAACCCGCAGCCTCAGCGATGGCCTTGAAGGGCTGCGCTTGAGCCTCGTCTATCATTACCTGCCGTTCGATGAAGTGGAGAAGCTGTACCCCAAGGCGGATATCCGCACCTATCCCTCTTATCAAAATGCCCTGAATGCAGTGGCGTTTGACCAGGCGGATGTATTTCTTGGCGATACGATTTCCACCCACTTCATGATTAACAAGGGCTACCTCAAAAACGTTCGCATGGCCAACTTCGGCAAGCATGAGGCCTATGGCTTCAGCTTTGCCCTGCGCCACGACAACCTCGTTCTCCTGAGCATTGTCGACACGGTGCTGGCGGCCGTGCCCATCAATGAGCGGGATAGCATCGCCAAGCGTTGGAGCGCCGGCAGCGATATCTTGCTGACCGACGAGAAACTGCAACTGACCCCGCGCGAAGAACGCTGGTTGAAGGCGCACCCGGTGGTAACGGTCATCGTGAATGAAACCTTTGCCCCGCTCACCTTCTTCGATGCGGAGGGCAATTTTCGCGGCATCACCGCCGACCTTCTTGAACTCATTCGCTTGCGGACCGGCTTGCGTTTTGCGGTGCAGCGCGGACGTAAAGTCGACGATATGATCGAGCAGGTCGCCACGCAGAAAGTCGATATGATCGGGGCGATCGTGCCGAGTAACCAACGGGAGGCGCAGCTGAATTTCAGCCGTCCCTACCTGGAAAACTCGTACGTGCTATTGACCCGCAAAGAACCCGGAGCACCGCTGAACCTGGAGCAGATGGCGGGCAAGCGCCTGGCGGTGACTCTGGGCACTCCGCTGGCCGAAATCCTGCGCAAAGACTTTCCGCGGATTCAACTGGTGGAAACCGGCGATACCTTCAGGGCCTCCGAGTTGCTTGCACAAGGGCAAGTGGATGGCGCTGTGAACACACTGTTGATCGCTAACTATTTCCTGTCCTCGAAGGTTTTCCGGGACAAGCTGCAGATCACCACGAGTATTGGCACCACGCCAGCGACGTTCGCCCTGGCCACCTCTCGCCATGCCACCGAGTTGGGCTCGATCCTCGATAAAGCGCTGCTCAGTATCGCCCCGGATGAAATGGGGGTGATCAACAGTCGCTGGCGTGGCTACACAGTCGAATCCGATAGCTACTGGCGCAATTACAACCAACTGATTGCCAAAATCGTCATCGGTACCGGTTTGCTGCTCCTGATTTCCCTGACCTGGAATGCCTACATGCGGCGCCAGATCAGGCAACGAAAAATGGCCGAGCGCGCCCTCAACGATCAGTTCGAATTCATGCGCGCGCTGGTCAACGAAACACCGCACCCCATCTATGTACGCGACCGTAATGGCTTGCTGCAAACCTGCAACGACAGTTATCTGCAGGCCTTCGACGTCAAGCGGGAGGACGTGATCGGCAAAAGCGTGACCCAGATGAGCATGGCCCTCGCGCCCGAAGCAGCGCAGTACCATGCCGACTACCTGCGGGTGGTGGCTGAGGGCAATCCATTGATTCTGGACCGCACCCTGCATATCGAGGAGAGGAAGCTGACGATCTACCACTGGATCCTGCCCTACCGCGATTCCACTGGCGAAGTCCAGGGCATCATCGGCGGCTGGATCGACATCAGTGAACGGCGTCAGTTGTTCGATGAACTGCGCGCCGCCAAAGAGCGCGCCGACGAGGCCAACCGCGCCAAAAGCACGTTCCTTGCCACCATGAGCCACGAGATCCGCACCCCCATGAACGCCGTGATCGGCATGCTCGAACTGACGCTCAAGCGGGCCGACCAAGGGCATCTCGACCGTCCGGCGATAGAAGTGGCCTACAACTCAGCCAAGGATCTCCTGGAGCTGATAGGCGACATTCTCGACATCGCGCGCATTGAGTCCGGCCGTCTCAGCCTGGCGCCGGAACGCGTCAATCTGCGCGAGGTGATCGAGTCCGTGGTACGCGTGTTTGACGGTCTTGCGCGCCAGAAAACCCTCAGCCTGCTACTGGAGTTCAAGCCCGACCTGAACGACATCGAAGTCCTCATAGACCCGCTGCGCTTCAAGCAAGTGCTGTCCAATCTTGTGAGCAACGCCATCAAGTTCACCGAACACGGCCAGGTGAAAATCAAGGTGGAGGTGCAACCGAGCCAGACCCAGGAACAGGTCGACGTGAAGCTGGTCGTGGAAGACACCGGTATCGGCATCAACCGGGACGACCAACTGCGCCTGTTCGAGCCGTTCGCCCAGGCCGACAATTCCGGGCACCTGGCCAGAAGCGGTGCCGGCCTGGGCTTGGTGATCTGCCGCAGCCTTTGCGCAATGATGGGCGGCCAGCTGAGCCTGAGCAGCGTGCCCATGGTCGGCACCCAGGTGCACGTCAACCTGAAAATGCCGCGCCTGCATCCGATCACCCCCCAGGGTGAACACACGCCTGCGAAGCCGGTCTCTACCCCGGTGCTCAATGTACTGGTAGTAGACGACCATCCGGCGAACCGCCTGCTGATGTGCCAGCAACTGGGCTACCTGGGTCATCAATTCACTGCCGCCGAGCATGGTGCCGCCGGGTTCCAGGCCTGGCGCCAGGAACAGTTCGACCTGGTGATCGCCGACTGCAACATGCCCATCATGAATGGCTACGAGTTGAGCCGTTCCATCCGTGAGTACGAGCAACGCGAACAGTTGGCGCACTGCGTGGTACTGGGGTTTACCGCCAATGCACAACCGGAGGAAAGACAACGCTGCATGGAAGCGGGCATGGATGACTGCCTGTTCAAACCTATCAGCCTCACCGTGCTGGAACGGCAGTTGGCACAGATCATCCCCCAGCCCACGAGCCCGCAGCTGGACCTGGGATGCCTGGACGCGCTGACCGGAGGGGATTCGCAATTGAGTCGACGCCTGCTCGAAGAACTGCTGACCAGCAGCGTTGATGATCGTCAGGCACTCATTGCGCTGCTGGATCGCAAGGCTTCATCCACCGACATCATCGAACAGGCCCACAAGATCAAGGGGGCCGCACGCATAGTCCAAGCCAATGCCTTGGCCGGGCAGTGCGAAACACTGGAGCAGGCCTGCTCGCGCAACGATGATCGGCGAGTGATCGAGACGGGGGTCAAATCCCTGGAAAAGCTCATGCTCGAGCTGGAACGGGCACTGCAGGTTCAACTGCATGACCTGGACGGCCAATAGGAGGCAGGGGCTTGCCCTAATGCCAGTCAGTTAAGGGCGAACACTGTACCTGTGGCGAGGGAGCTTGCTCCCGCTGGGCCGCGAAGCGGCCCCAAAGATGGGACTGCTGCGCAGTCCAGCGGGAGCAAGCTCCCTCGCCACAGGTTACTTTTTACCCTTTCTACTTCTTAACTCACTGGCATTAGGGCTTGCCCCCCGCCTCGCTCGCTCAGCAATCGGTCAAGCGCAGGAAGATAGCCGCGAGTTGTTCGATACCCGCCTGGTCCTGAGGCGTAAAACGCGCCAGCGACGGGCTGTCGAGGTCAAGGACGCCAATCAATTGGCCGTTCTTGACCAGCGGCACCACCAACTCACTGTTGGAGGCGCTGTCACAGGCAATGTGCCCGGCAAACGCATGCACGTCTTCCACTCGCTGGGTTTGCCGGGACGCCGCTGCGGCACCACACACGCCACGACCAAAAGGGATGCGCACGCAGGCGATCTGGCCCTGGAAGGGTCCAAGAACCAGCTCATCATTGCGATTGAGATAGAAACCCGCCCAGTTCAGGTCGTCCAACTGATTGAACAGGAACGCGGAAAATTGCGCGCTGTTGGCGATGAAATCCCGCTCATCCGCCAGCAGCGACTCCAGTTGCGCACACAGCAGCGCATAGCCCTCGAGGCCGGTGCCGGCCTGTTGTAAATCGATCATGGTTGACGCTCCAGCAATTTGAGACCCACCCAGTAACGAGCGAACTGATAGGCGCAGCGGCCATTGCGGTTGCCGCGCCCGGTCGCCCAGCGCACGGCGAGAATGTCGAGTTGTTCATCACGCTGCCACTGCAGGCCGGTCTTGCCGGCCAATTCGCCGATCCAGTGCTCCACCACATTCAGGAAGTGCTCCTGGGTAAACGGGTAGAACGACAGCCACAAGCCAAAACGGTCGGACAAGGCAATCTTGTCTTCTACCGCCTCGCTCGGGTGCAGTTCGCCATCCACGCGCTTCCAATTGTCGTTGTCGCTCTGGTTCTCCGGCACCAGGTGACGACGATTGGAGGTGGCATACAGCAACACGTTTTCCGGCGCCTGCTCCAGGGAGCCATCCAGCACGCTCTTGAGCACGCGATAGTCACCTTCCCCGGCATCGAACGACAGGTCATCGCAGAACAGGATGAAACGCTGCGGCAGCTTGAGCAGTTGCTCGACCACGCGCGGCAGGTCGGCCAGGTGGTCACGCTCGATTTCGATCAAGCGCAGGCCGGCCTCGGCGTGCTGGGCGAGCAAGGCGCGTACCATGGATGATTTCCCGGTGCCACGCGAACCCCATAGCAGCGCATGGTTGGCAGGTAAGCCGTCGAGAAACTGTTGGGTGTTACGCGCCAGCTGTTCACGCTGCTTGTCGACGCCGATCAGGTCCGACAGGCGCATGTCCAGGCTGACTTCCAGCGGCAACAGGAAGCCTGTACGGCCTTCGCGCTGCCAGCGGGCGGCCAGGCACTGGTTCCAGTCGATGGCTTGACGCGGTGCGGGTAACAGGGGCTCCAGGCGCGCCAGCACGGCGTCAGCCCGTTCAAGAAAGGCATTCAATCGAGAATCCACATCTATTCCTCTGGCAAGTTCTTGTAAAAGATGGCGTATTGGCAACCCTGTGGCAGACCGCACAAGGCTGCGTCAAGAAAATCGATTTATGCCGGGCAAGTCAGCGCTGGTGGGATGTTCAGCTATGCTTGCCGGGCGAAGGGAAACGTGAAGTGGTTCAACACTCGATGGATATCAAGTTCGCCCACCGCTTGTCTTATAAACAAGCCAGATTGACTGTGCTGGTCGGTTTCGTCTTGGGAACCTTGCTCAGTTTTATCCAAATCGGCATTGATTATGCCAGTGAAGACGCATCCATCAACCGTGAAATACGCTCGCTGATCGAAATCAGCCATAACCCTGCCTCGCGTATCGCCTACAACATCGATGCCGAACTTGCCCAGGAACTGACCCTGGGCCTGCTGCACTCCCCTGCCATCGCCCACGCACAGCTGGTCGACAACAACGGCATGGTGCTGGCCGACGTCGAGCGGCCGCGCAAGGAAAGCCATTATCGGCCTGTCAGCGATTTTCTGTTCGGTGCCAACCGTCAATTCGAAGACCGCCTGTACCTCAGCCATATGCCCAACGAATCCCTGGGTGTGCTGCGCCTTGATGTCGATACCTACGCGTTTGGCAGCCGTTTCCTGCGCCGCGCCGAGGTCACGTTGCTCAATGGTTTTGTGCGCAGCCTGCTGCTGACCGGGATCTTGCTGGGCTTGTTCTACGTCATGCTCACCCAGCCGCTGGTGCGCATTATTCGCGCGTTGAGCACGCGCAAACAGGCGCGTCTGGACTGCCCGCCAGGGCATGAGCACGACGAAATCGGCGTGCTGGTCAACGTTGCCAACCAGCAATTCGAAAACATGGAAACCGAGATCCAGCAGCGTCGCCATGCCGAAGATCGTCTCACCGAATACCTGGGCCAACTGGAAGACATCGTTTCTGCGCGCACCCTTGAGCTCAAGACCAGCAACCAACGCTTGAGCCAGATCAATGATGAGCTGGAAGCAGCACGGATGACCGCCCTGGGCATGGCCCAGGCTCGGGCGGCGTTCCTGGCCAATATGAGCCATGAAATCCGCACCCCGCTCAATGGCCTGCTGGGCATGATTGCCCTGTCGCTGGACAGCCCGCTCAACGCCGAGCAGCGCCAGCAATTGTCCATTGCTCATGACTCCGGCAAGGTATTGGTGGAGTTGCTCAACGATATCCTCGACCTGTCCAAGTTCGACGCGGGTCAACTGGAGCTTGAACGAATCCCGTTCGACCTCGGCTCACTGGTGGAAGACACCGCCAACCTGTTGTCGCAAAACGCCGCGCCCAGCGTGGAACTGACCTGCCTGATCGACCCGCTGTTTGCTGCCCAAGTCATTGGCGACCCGACGCGGGTACGGCAAATCGTCAGTAACCTGCTGTCCAATGCCTTGAAGTTCACCCGCTTCGGCCGGGTGGATGTGCGCCTGAGCCACCACGGCGACGGAGTGCGCATTGAAGTTTGTGATACCGGTATCGGGATTGCCCAGGATGCACAGGTCAAGATTTTCCAGCCGTTCACCCAGGCCGGCGCTGGTATTACGCGCCAATTCGGCGGCACCGGCCTGGGGCTCGCATTGACCCATAACCTCTGCGAAGCCATGCAGGGCCGCTTGAGCATCAGTTCGGAGGTCGGCTTCGGCAGCCAGTTCTGCGCCGACCTGCCGTTGCCCACACACCTGCCGGCGGCAGCTCGGGTGCCATTGGTGGGGGATGTGATCGTCATCACCCACCACAGCAGTGGCCTGGGGGAGTTGCTCACGACCCTGCTGCCCCATTGGGGGTTGGCGCCGCGTTGCTACTCCATGGAAGACGACCTGAGCGGACAGTACCCCGACCTGTTGATCACCGACTGCCCGGAGTGCCTGTTCCGCCTGAGGCCGGGCATCAGCGCGCCGATTCTGGTGGTGACTGCCTATGGCAACTTCATGCCCAGCGAAGAAGTCGCGGCCCTGGCGCCGCTGCAGCAACAAGCCCGCCCGCTGAGCCGTAACGCGCTGTACCAAATCCTGCAGCGTAATTTGCGCAGCGACACGCAGCCAATTCTGGACCCGGTCCAAATCGACGCCGCGCCCCTCAGCCAACGTGCGCGCATCCTGCTGGTGGAGGACAACCCGGTCAATCAACTGGTGGCCAAGGGCATGCTCGGCAAGCTCGGCTGCGAGGTCATCGTGGCCGCCCATGGTGGCGAAGCCCTCAAGTTCCTTGAGGACCAGCGTTTCGATCTGGTGTTGATGGACTGCAACATGCCGGTGATGGACGGCTACGAGGCCAGCCGGCAAATTCGCCAGAGCGGTCGCTGGCCGGACCTGCCGATTGTCGCCCTGACCGCCAACGCCCTGTCCGAAGAACGTGAGCGTTGCCGTGCCGCGGGGATGAATGATTACCTGGCCAAGCCGTTTCGCCGCGAGGAACTCAAGGCCCTGCTGGACCTGTGGGTGCCTGAGACGACACGTCTCATTTGAGCAGGGCTTCGATCTCTTGGCTCAGGTCCTGGGGCTTGGTGGTCGGGGCGAAACGCTTGACCTCTTTGCCGTCACGCCCGATGAGGAATTTGGTGAAGTTCCACTTGATGTTCTTCGAGCCCAGCAGCCCTGGCGCAGCCCTTTTGAGCTGCACGAACAGCGGGTGGGCATCGCTGCCATTGACGTCGATTTTCTTGAACAAGGGAAAACTGACGCCGAAGTTCAATTCGCAGAACTCGGCTATCGCGCCTTCGTTGCCCGGCTCCTGCTTGCCGAACTGATTGCACGGAAAGCCCAGCACCACCAGGCCCTGGTCCTTGTATTGCTGCCAGAGCTGTTCCAGGCCCTTGTACTGCGGGGTAAAACCGCACTTGCTGGCGGTGTTGACCACCAGAATGGCCTTGCCGGCGAAATCGGCCAAGGTCTTTTGCTCACCGGTGATGGTGGTGCAAGGGATGCTCAGCAAGTTGTCGCTCATGGCAGTGCCTTTGATTAAGGGAAGAAGCAGAAAGGTAACTCGCCATTCAATAGCGTCAACTCAATTGACGGCAATGATGACGTGCAATCAACCCAGGGCCTCACATGGGGGGAGCGAGCCCCCGCCCACATTTGACCACGCGGGTACTCGCCTAGCGCGGCACCAGGTCCAGGCACACCGAGTTGATGCAGTAGCGCAGCCCGGTCGGTGGCGGACCGTCCGGGAACACATGCCCCAGGTGCGCGTCGCACTTGGCGCAGGTGACTTCGGTGCGGATCATGCCGTGGCTGATGTCACGGATCTCGACCATCGCGTTATCGGCAATCGGCTCGTAGAAGCTTGGCCAGCCGCAGCCCGAGTCAAACTTGGCCTTGGAATCGAACAACGGTTCATTGCAGCAAATGCAGTGGTACACGCCGTCGGTCTTGGTCTCGTTGTACTTGCCGGAGAACGGCCGCTCGGTGCCTTTGAGCCGACACACGTTATATTGCTCCGGGTCGAGCATCGCTTTCCATTCTTCAATGGTTTTCTGCAGCTTTTCCATCGGTACACCTCGGCAACTGAAAAACCCTGATCTGTGTCTTTTCCGTGGATCAGGCGGCACGTATGATTGCGCCTCTTCAAAACGCCAGTCTGGCACCCGCGCCATCACCATTCAAACGTATTTATGGGTGCGCGGTGCGCGGGATTCACAGTACGGTAGTGCCTGTGCCGTCTGGATCGTTCATTTTCAGGATCACATCACCATGCAGGTCAGCAAATCGAACAAGCTCGCCAACGTCTGCTACGACATTCGCGGCCCGGTGCTCAAGCACGCCAAACGCCTGGAAGAGGAAGGCCATCGCATCCTCAAGCTGAACATCGGCAACCCGGCGCCCTTTGGTTTCGAAGCGCCAGACGAAATCCTCCAGGACGTGATCCGCAACCTGCCCACGGCCCAAGGCTACAGCGACTCCAAGGGCCTGTTCAGCGCGCGCAAGGCGGTGATGCAGTATTACCAGCAAAAACAGGTCGAAGGTGTCGGGATTGAAGACATCTACCTGGGCAATGGCGTGTCCGAGCTGATTGTGATGTCGCTGCAGGCCTTGCTCAACAACGGCGACGAAGTGCTGGTGCCGGCGCCGGATTATCCGTTGTGGACCGCCGCCGTGACCCTGGCCGGTGGCCACCCGGTGCACTACCTGTGCGACGAAGGGGCCGACTGGTTCCCGGACCTGGCCGATATCAAGGCCAAGATCACCCCGAACACCAAGGCCCTGGTGATCATCAACCCGAACAACCCCACCGGTGCCGTGTACTCCAGGGAAGTGCTGCTGGGCATGCTCGAACTGGCGCGCCAACACAACCTTGTGGTGTTCTCCGACGAGATCTACGACAAGATCCTCTACGATGACGCCGTCCACGTGTGCACCGCCTCCCTGGCGCCAGACCTGCTGTGCCTGACCTTCAACGGCCTGTCCAAGTCCTACCGCGTGGCGGGATTCCGCTCCGGCTGGATCGCCATTTCCGGGCCCAAGCACAACGCCCAGAGCTATATCGAGGGCATCGACATGTTGGCCAACATGCGCCTGTGCGCCAACGTGCCGAGCCAGCACGCGATCCAGACCGCCCTCGGCGGCTACCAGAGCATCAACGACCTGGTACTGCCCCAAGGTCGTTTGCTGGAGCAACGTAACCGCACCTGGGAGTTGCTCAATGCGATCCCGGGCGTCAGTTGCGTAAAGCCCATGGGTGCGTTGTACGCGTTCCCGCGGATCGATCCGAAAGTCTGCCCGATCCTCAACGACGAAAAGTTCGTGCTCGACCTGCTCCTGTCGGAAAAGCTGCTGGTGGTGCAAGGCACCGCCTTCAACTGGCCGTGGCCGGATCACTTCCGCGTGGTGACGTTGCCGCGCGTGGATGAACTGGATATGGCGATCGGTCGCATCGGCAACTTCCTGAAGTCCTATCGCCAGTAACGCAAATGATGCCGTACGACCTGCATTTGGTCGTACAGCGATTATCTGGCAACACTTCTCTGGCGCGGGCGACCTCGAACGGGGTGATAGCACCGCGCCAGGCGCCCTACCCTAGCGTTAACGGGGGTGCGACACGCTTGGCGGCGAACCGGCGAGGCTAATTGTTGTGGGAAAATCCCTTCAAGGCGCTACATTTTCGCTGTAGGACACAGTTTGAAATAGTCGCTCGGTTGAATCACCCCATGCCGCACCTTATATACCCCGCAGTAAGCGACATATTAAGCATGAGGAGAATTCTACAACCATGATGCGCATCCTGCTGTTCTTGGCCACTAACCTGGCGGTCGTACTGATTGCCAGCGTCACCCTGAGCCTTTTTGGCTTCGACGGGTTCATGGCGGCCAACGGGGTTGATCTGAACCTCAATCAGCTGCTGATTTTCTGTGCGGTCTTCGGTTTTGCCGGTTCGCTGTTCTCGCTGTTCATCTCCAAGTGGATGGCGAAAATGAGCACCAGCACCCAGATCATCACTCAACCACGCACTCGCCATGAACAATGGCTGATGCAAACCGTGGAGCAGTTGTCTCAAGAAGCAGGCATCAAAATGCCCGAGGTGGGGATTTTCCCTGCTTATGAGGCCAACGCCTTCGCCACCGGCTGGAACAAGAACGACGCGCTGGTCGCTGTCAGCCAGGGGCTCCTGGAGCGTTTTTCGCCCGACGAAGTCAAGGCGGTGCTGGCCCACGAGATCGGCCACGTGGCCAACGGCGACATGGTCACCCTGGCGCTGGTCCAAG
The DNA here is from genome assembly GCF_003852295.1 of Pseudomonas sp. R11-23-07. NCBI lineage: Bacteria > Pseudomonadati > Pseudomonadota > Gammaproteobacteria > Pseudomonadales > Pseudomonadaceae > Pseudomonas > Pseudomonas sp. R11-23-07. The sequence continues at coordinate 1,869,681 of NZ_CP027761.1, read as the reverse complement.
GCGTGGTGAACACCTTCGTGATGTTTTTTGCGCGAATCATCGGCAACTTCGTCGACAAGGTGATCTTCAAGAACGAAGAAGGCCGCGGTATCGCCTACTTCGTGGCAACCATCTTCGCCGAGCTGGTCCTGGGCTTCCTGGCAAGCGCCATCGTAATGTGGTTCTCGCGTAAACGTGAGTTCCGCGCAGACGAAGCCGGCGCGCGCCTGGCGGGCACCAGCGCGATGATCGGCGCACTGCAACGCCTGCGCTCCGAACAAGGCCTGCCGGTGCATATGCCGGACAGCCTGACCGCCTTCGGCATCAACGGCGGCGTCAAGCAGGGCCTGGCTCGCCTGTTCATGAGCCACCCACCGCTGGAAGAGCGGATTGACGCATTGCGTCGTCGCGGCTGATAGCGCAGGGCAACACAGAAAGGGGCGATTGGATCGCCCCTTTTTCGTGGGCGTGATTTACCGCCTGGTCAGGCGATAAACACGCTCATCAAGCCGAGTAACGCCATCCGCCTTGAATTTGCTGCTTTCACTCAAAATGTCCCGCTCTTGCAGCGTGACCACATTCCAGTGCGGGCACAGCAGCGACTGCACTTCCTCATCCGGAACAGCGAAGGGCGGGCCAGCCCTTTGCGCCTGGTCGTAGTCGACAGTGATCAACAGCCCCTCACAGGCGGGGGTCAGCAGGGTATCGAGATGCTCGGTGTATCGCGAGCGCATTGGCTGCGGCAAGGCGATCAGTGCCGCACGATCATACAACGCCACGCAATCAGCCACAGCACTTGCGTCAAGGGCGAAGAAGTCACCGCACCACACTTCGATCAGGCCCGCCTGATACACCTTGAACACGCCTCTCTGATCGATCTGCGGCGTAAGTCCCTGTTCGCTGAAGAATGCCTCAACGGCTTTATCCGACACCTCCACACCCATCACGCGATGCCCGCGATCCGCCAACCACTTCATGTCCAGGCTTTTGCCACACAAAGGCACGAAAACCCTGGCACCATCGACCAGAGCCAACGTTGACCAATGCCGCTGCAAGTTAGGATTAACGTCGGCCTGATGAAAACCGATCTGATTGGTTGCCCAGCGTTCCTGCCAAATTCTTGCGTCCATGCGTCACCCTGAAAAAATCGATCAAAAGACACTAAATCTTATATTAGATCTCGATTAATGATCTGAATGAAGATAGCCCGATATTAATCTTCAGGACTCTTCTTATGTTCCCCAGCCTGTTTATCTCCCATGGCTCCCCGATGCTGGCTCTGCAACCCGGCGCCAGCGGCCCGGCGCTGCAGGCCCTGGCAGCCGCGCTGCCACGGCCCAAGGCGATTGTGGTGGTATCGGCGCATTGGGAAAGCCACGGACTGCTGGTCAGTGGCAGCGCCGCGCCCGAAACCTGGCACGACTTCGGCGGCTTCCCTCGCGAACTGTTTGCGGTGCAATACCCTGCGCCGGGTGATCCACGGCTGGCGAATGAAATTGCCGAGTTATTGCAGGCTGACGGCCTGACTGCACAGGTCGACAACCAACGGCCCTTCGACCATGGCACCTGGGTGCCCCTGTCGCTGATGTACCCGGCGGCGGATATTCCGGTGGTGCAAGTGTCCCTGCCAAGCCGCATGGGTCCGGCTTTTCAAACCCGGGTTGGAAATGCCCTCTGCAGTCTGCGCGATCAAGGTGTGCTACTGATCGGCTCCGGCAGCATCACCCATAATCTCGGTGAGCTGGACTGGCGCGCCGGGCCGGAAACCATCACGCCATGGGCGCAAGCCTTTCGCGACTGGGTGGTCGAAAAACTCGCTGCCAGTGACGAAACAGCCTTGCATGACTATCGCCTCCTGGCGCCCCATGCAGTGCGCAGCCACCCCAGCGACGAGCATTTGTTGCCGCTTTACTTTGCGCGAGGTGCCGGCGGTGATTTCAGCGTGGCGCATCAGGGCTTCACCCTCGGCGCCTTGGGCATGGACATCTATCGCTTTGGCTAACACAGGTGCACTGCCTGAAATCCCAGGCAAAAAAAAATCCCCGAACCAGTCGGGGATTTTTTATGTGCGATCAATCAGCCCAAGGGCGGATCAATCTTCGCGGTAGCGACGCAGCTTCAACTGCTTGCCGGCAACGCGTGTGTCTTTGAGCTTGGCCAGCAGTTTTTCCAGACCGTCTTCCGGCAGCTCCACCAGGGAGAAGCTGTCACGGACCTGGATGCGACCGATGGCTTCACGTGCCAGGCCACCCTCGTTGAGGATAGCGCCCAGCAGGTTCTTGGCAGCGATACCGTCACGCGCACCCAGCGCAGTACGGCAACGAGCACGGCCTTCAGCCAATGGAACCGGAGCACGACGCTCACGATCACCACGGTCCGGACGGTCGCCGGTACGCTCTGGACGATCACCGCGTGGCGCGTTGTTCGGTACCAGTGGGCGTTCTTTCTCGATCGCTGCCAAGGTCAGTGCCTGACCGTTGGTAGCCTTGCGCAGCAACGCTGCAGCCAGGGCACGGGGGGTGCAACCGATATCGGCGGTCAGGCGGTCCAGCAGTTCGCCGTGGGTCGATTCAGCGTCAGCCACCAGTGGCGCCAGGCTGTTGGTCAGTTTCTTGATGCGGGCATCGAGAACGGCCTGGGCATCCGGCAGGCGCACTTCGGCCACTTTCTGGCCGGTAACACGCTCGATGACTTGCAGCATGCGGCGCTCACGTGGCGTGACCAGCAGCAATGCCCGACCTTCGCGACCGGCACGGCCGGTACGGCCGATACGGTGAACGTAGGACTCTGGGTCGTACGGCATATCAACGTTGAATACGTGGGTGATACGTGGAACGTCGAGGCCACGGGCGGCAACGTCGGTCGCCACAACGATGTCCAGGCGGCCATCCTTGAGGGAGTCGATCACGCGCTCACGTTGGTTCTGGGCGATGTCACCGTTCAGCGCAGCGGCCTTGTAGCCTTTGGCTTCCAGGGCACTGGCCAGGTCCAGGGTCGCTTGCTTGGTGCGCACGAACATGATCAAGGCGTCGAAGTCTTCGACTTCCAGCAGGCTCAATACAGCCGAGGTCTTCTGGTCAGCGTGAACCAACAGGTGAGCCTGTTCGATCGCGGTAACGGTCTGGGTCTTGGTCTGGATCTTCACGTGTTGCGGATCGCGCAGGTGGCGTTCGGCAATGGCACGGATCGACTGCGGCAGGGTGGCCGAGAACAGCACGGTCTGACGGGTTGGTGGCAGTGCCTTGAAGATGACTTCCAGGTCATCCATGAAGCCCAGCTTCAACATTTCGTCGGCTTCGTCGAGAACCAGGTGGTTCACGGTCGACAGGACTTTCTCGTCGCGACGCAGGTGGTCGCACAGACGGCCCGGTGTGGCGACAACGATCTGTGCGCCGTTACGGATGGCTTTCAGTTGTGGGCCCATAGGCGCGCCGCCGTAAACGGCCACAACGGTTACACCTGGCATTTGCTTGGCGTAGGTTTCGAAAGCAGTTGCTACTTGCAGCGCCAACTCACGGGTTGGCGCCAGGATCAGGGCTTGCGGTTCGCGCTTGGCAGGATCGATGCAGTGCAGGATAGGCAGGGCGAACGCGGCGGTTTTACCGGTACCGGTCTGCGCCTGACCAATCATGTCCTGGCCGGCCATGATGATCGGGATCGATTGCTGCTGAATAGCCGAAGGTTCTTCGTAGCCAGTCGCGATGACGGCGGCGAGAATGTTCGGATTAAGATTAAAAGCGGCGAAGCCGCCGGTTTCCTGGGTCATGGGTCTGCCTCTAAGTGCATCCGCAAAGACCCATGCTCCAAAGCTGCGCATGCCGTGTTGAGACTCAAGAGTCGCCCTGGCTGCTTTGTCGGCGGGGATTTGCGAAAACGAATGAATGAAAAAGATTCGTCAAGGAAGAGTCCGCTGTGCGGACGTGCAGCCGAAGCTGACTTCGGGGAATTGCGCTACCTAAACGCGGCCCGGTTAAAGGCCGGCGCGCACTATACCGGAAATAGCTGAAAAAGGGAGCTTTTTTTATCGCAAAGCACCGATAAACCGTGCTGCGTCACAGCCTTTGCAGATAACTGCGCCAGGGTCTATTTTGCAAAGGCCCGGCCCTGTTGGTCATCACGCTTAAACGGTTCACCTGTCCAGGCCTGCCCCTTGGTCTGAAACCTTAATCCGCGCCCCGAGGGCACACCCGATGAATCAAGCCAGCACCAGCCGCGTTACCCGTGAACTCCAGGGCCATGTCCTGTTGCTGGGGCTGGACCGAGTGGCAAAGCGCAATGCTTTCGACCTCGACCTGCTCAACGAACTGAGCATGGCCTATGGCGATTTTGATCGAAACCCGGACGCGCGCGTTGCCGTGGTGTTTGCCCATGGCGACCACTTCACCGCCGGGCTCGACCTGGCCAATGTCAGCGGCGTCATGGCGGGAGGCTGGCAACCGCCCCTGGGCGGCTGCGACCCCTGGGGCGTGTTCGCCGGTCCCAGGGTCAATAAACCGGTAATCGTGGCCGCCCATGGCTACTGCCTGACCCTCGGCATCGAGCTGATGCTGGCGGCGGATATCAATCTTTGCGCGAGCAACACGCGCTTTGCGCAGATGGAAGTGCAGCGTGGGATCTTTCCGTTTGGCGGTGCGACATTACGCTTTCATCAGATCGCCGGCTGGGGCAATGCGATGCGCTGGCTGCTGACCGGCGACGAGTTCGACGCTCACGAAGCCCTGCGCCTGGGCCTGGTGCAGGAAGTGATGGCCAGCGAAGACCTGCTGCCCCGCGCCATCGAGCTGGCCAATCGCATCGCGCGCCAGGCGCCGCTTGGGGTGCAGGCAACGTTGATGTCGGCGCGATTGGCGCACAAGGAAGGCGAGACCGTGGCGGCCGCCGCGTTGCCGCCGATGGTGAACAAGTTGCTGAACAGCGAAGACGCCAAGGAGGGCGTGCGGGCGATGATCGAGAAGCGGCCTGGGGTGTTCAAGGGTATTTGAGTGGGCAGTGCCGGCCTCATCGGGAGCAAGCCCCCTCCCACAGTTGAAATGCGTTCCAAATGTGGGAGGGGGCTTGTTCTGGTCAAGTTTTTCCGGACACCGATTACGGTGATCAAGCCGCCTCCTGCTCCATGGCTATTGGCGACAGGTAGTTGTTGTAGCTGTGGAGCCTGATTCGGTTGTATCGCATGAAGAAGCTGGTCATATCCTGCTTGGCTTCTTCAACTGTCATATAGCCCTTGGTGGGCACCCACTCTGATTTGAGCGTCCCAAAGAAACGCTCTGTTGGTGCATTGTCCCAGCACTGCCCTCTGCGGCTCATGCTTTGGGTTATCCCATACTCCAGCAACGCGGACTGAAAGAGCTGGCTGGTGTATTGGCAGCCTTGATCCGAATGAAACATCAAGCCTGCATGTTTGCCTCGAACCTCCACCGCCATTCTCAGCGCCTTGCTAACCAGGTTGGCGTCATTGATCAGAGAAAACGCCCAGCCAACGATTCGGCGGGCGAACAGATCAATGACCACTGCCAAGTGATACCAGCGTTTCCCAACCATTAGGCTGGTAACGTCGCCGCACCAGACTTGATTAATTGCGGTTGGCTCGAAGTTACGCTCAAGCAGGTTCTTGGCCACAAATGCTTCAACGCCTCTAGAGCGATATTGATGGCGGCGGCGCTGTCTGCTGGCCAGATTTGCCTCCGCCATAAGTTTTCCGGCCAGATGCCGACCTACCTTGATCTGCTGGGCCTTCAAGTGCTGAGAGATCATCCGTGCACCTGCACTTCCCCGGCTTTCGTCATGCAGTTGCACGACTTTTGCTCTAAGCGCGTCACGCTTGGTATTCGGCTCTGAGCGACGCTTAAGCCAGTCATAAAACGCGCTGCGGGAAACGTTCAGCGCACTACAAAGAAGGCGGGTCGGATATGAGCTCGACTCTCTCAGCTCCTCGATCAGGAAAAACGATCGGGATCCGACATCAAGAGAGCCGTAGCTTTTTTTAAGATTTCAGCCTCGGTCTCCAGGCGCTTGACCTTGGCTCGCAGCTGTTGAAGCTCTCGCTGTTCGTCGCTGATTGCCTTGGTACCTGCCACTGGCTGCCCTTTCTGACGCTCTTTGCGAACCTGATCAATCCAGCGGCGCAGAGCCGTAGGCCCAACGCTCATCGACGCGCAGACGTCAGGAACTGAGCAGTTATCATCAAGAACCATACTTGCAGCACGTTGCTTGAACTCGCGGGTGTAGGTCTTTCGTTCTTGCATGGAACCTCCTGATTGGGCGAATCATATCGCCCTTAAGAGGTGTCCGGGATCATTAGGCCAGTTCAGCTTGCCCCCGATAGCCATGGGTATCTACACAACTTTGGCGTAGCCCTGAACCTGTGGCGAGGGAGCTTGCTCCCGTGGCGTCCTGGCGGCCTATAGCTATCTGACTGATGCCCCGCGTTCCAAATGTGGGAGGGGCGGTGCGACGATTCGACTTGCCCCCGATGGCGGCCTGACAGCCGACCAGGATGTTGGATCAGAGCGAGTACATATCCGTTGCTGCGGTAACGGCGGCTTAGGGGTCCGCCCTGACGGCGGGTCACTTTGGAAAAGAGCCCCAAAGTAACCAAAGGGCTCTTGCCCCACCACTCGGCACCTCGCCTAGGCTCGGTGTGCCCGTAATCCGACAGTGATTTGGGGGGTCGCCGCCACGCGCCATCCATGGCGCGGGGCGGCTAAACCGGCATCCCTGCCGGTTTACCCCCCAAATCACTATCGGATTACGGCCAGCGTGGTTTAACGGGGCGCCTAGATCAAAAGCAAGATCAAGAGCGGCTCGCTTCGCATCGTGGTTACCGTAGGCTGCTACAAAATTGTGTAGATACCCATGCCCCGATAGCGCCAGAACAGACGCCTAGGTCGCCGGCCGAATCGCCTTGATCAACGCCTGCAACGAATACCCCAGTCGCGGCGCCAAGGCCTCGGCGCGAGCGGACAGCGCCTCCAGGTCCAGCTCCTGATCCAGCTCCGAAGGCACCAGCAGGATCACGTTGCCCTCCTTCACCGGCAGTTCCCAGTAATGCCGGTGATACAACCCGCGCAACAACGCCGCGCCCAGCGGCTTGCCATCATCGGTGGCCCACTGGTTGATCACCAGCCAACCGCCGGGATTGAGCTTTTTCTGGCAATTCTCCAGGAACGTCCAGGCCAGGTGACCGACGCCAGGCCCCACGTCGGTGTACAGGTCGACGAAGATCAGGTCGGCCGATTCGGCGCTGTCGAGCAACTCCAGGGCATCGCCGATACGGATATACAGGCGTGGATCATCGTCCAGGCCCAGATATTCAATCGCCAGGCGCGGTACGTCGGGGCGCAGCTCGATGGCTTCGACGTCCTCAAGCGCCAGGAACTTGAGGCAGGCCTGGGTCAGCGTGCCGGCGCCAAGGCCAAGGAACAGCGCGCTCTCCGGCTGTTCATGGCACAACGCACCGACCAACATGGCGCGGGTGTAGTCATACTCCAGCCAGCTCGGGTCGGCGGTGAACACGCAGCTTTGCTCGATGGCATCGCCAAATTCGAGAAAACGGTAATCGGCCACTTCCAATACACGGATCATGCCGAAATCATCATGGACTTCGGCCAGCAGGCGCTCGACACGCTCCTCGCTCATCACTACTCCTAACGGGTTGGCTGCGGGGCAAAGTGCGCGATTGTCGGCCAAGCGACGGCAGCAGGTCACGCACTAATTGCTGCTAACATTGACGCCCGAACGTCAACCTACCCAACGAGTGCATGATGAGCCAACCCTGGAGCCCCGACAGCTGGCGTGCCCTGCCGATCCAGCAACAACCCCGGTACCCGGATGCCGCGCACCTGCTGCAAGTGGAGCAGAGCCTGGCCAGTTACCCGCCGCTGGTGTTTGCCGGGGAAGCCCGCGAATTGCGTCGTCAGTTTGCCGAAGTCACCCAGGGTCGCGCCTTCCTGCTGCAAGGCGGTGACTGCGCCGAGAGCTTTGCCGAGTTTTCCGCCGCAAAAATCCGCGACACCTTCAAGGTGCTGCTGCAGATGGCGATCGTCATGACCTTCGCCGCCGGCTGCCCGGTGGTGAAGGTCGGGCGCATGGCCGGCCAGTTCGCCAAGCCGCGCTCGTCCAACGATGAAACCATCGACGGCGTTACCCTGCCCGCCTACCGCGGCGATATCGTCAATGGCATCGGCTTCGACGAAAAGAGCCGCGTCCCGGACCCGGACCGCCTGTTGCAGAGCTACCACCAGTCCACCGCCACCCTCAACCTGCTGCGCGCGTTTGCCCAGGGTGGCTTCGCTGACCTGCACCAGGTGCACAAGTGGAACCTGGACTTCATTGCCAACTCCGCGCTGGCCGAAAAGTACAGCCAACTGGCCGACCGCATCGACGAGACCCTGGCCTTCATGCGCGCCTGCGGCATGGACGATTCGCCGCAACTGCGCGAGACCAGCTTCTTCACCGCTCACGAAGCGTTGCTGCTCAACTATGAAGAAGCCTTCGTGCGCCGTGACAGCCTGACCAACGACTACTACGACTGCTCAGCCCATATGCTCTGGATCGGCGACCGTACTCGTCAGCTGGATGGCGCCCACGTCGAGTTCCTGCGCGGGGTGAACAACCCGATCGGGGTCAAGGTCGGCCCGAGCATGAACCCGGACGACCTGATCCGCCTGATCGACATCCTCAACCCGGACAACGACCCTGGCCGCCTGAACCTGATCGCACGCATGGGCGCCAATAAGGTCGGCGACCACCTGCCTGACCTGATTCGCACCGTGCAGCGCGAAGGCAAGCACGTGCTGTGGAGCAGCGACCCGATGCATGGCAACACCATTAAGGCCAGCAGCGGCTACAAGACCCGCGACTTTGCGCAGATCCTCGGCGAAGTGAAAGAGTTCTTCCAGGTACACCAGGCTGAAGGCAGCTATGCCGGCGGCATTCATATCGAGATGACCGGGCAGAACGTCACCGAGTGCATTGGCGGCGCACGGCCGATCACCGAGGACGGCTTGTCGGACCGCTATCACACCCACTGCGACCCGCGGATGAATGCTGATCAGTCGCTGGAACTGGCGTTTTTGATTGCCGAAACCTTGAAACAGGTTAAACGCTGAAGACGTTGTCGCCTGGACTGATGCCATCGGGGGCAAGCCCCCTCCCACAGGTTGGAATGCATTTCAAAATGTGGGAGGGGGCTTGCCCCCGATGGCGCCCTAAAAACCAACATCCAGACCGAGCATTGCCACCCGTAACCGCGCGGCGCTCGGCCGCTGGCAATTGAGCACGACCTGTTGCAGCCCCAACCAATCGGCCATCTGCCGCAGGTTCAGCGCCAACGCCAACATCCCCTGCTCATCCAGCCCCCGCTCTTCCTCGTGCACCGCATGCACCGCCAGGCACCCGTTGGCTCGTTCGGCACGCACGTCGACGCGCGCAGCGATCCGCTCGTTGTGCAAAAACGGCAGCACGTAGTAGCCGTACACCCGCTTGTGTTGCGGGGTGTAAATTTCCAGCCGGTAACGGAAATCGAACAGGCGCTCGGTGCGGGCACGCTCCCAGATCAACGAATCAAAGGGCGACAGCAAGGCGCTGGCCGGCACGTTGCGTGGCACTTTGGGTGCCGGCAAGCAATACGCCGGCTGCTTCCAGCCTTGCACTTGGCAGTTCAGCAACTGTCCATCCTCGATCAGCTCGGCCAGGCGCTGGCGGCTGTCGACGGGTTCGAGGCGAAAGTAATCGCGCAGGTCTTTTTCAGTGGCCACTCCCAGGGCGGTTGCGCTGTGCAACAACAAGCCCCGCTGGGCCTCGGCTTCGCTCAGGTTGGCTTGAAGGACTCCGGCGGGGAATACCCGTTCGGGCAAATCATAGAGGCGTTCAAAGCCACGCCGCCCGGCAACGGTGACCAGACCGGCCGCGAACAGCCATTCCAACGCGTGCTTCTCGTCGCTCCAGTCCCACCAGGGCCCGGCACGCACCTCGCGGGTCGACAAACTGCCCGCGCCCAAGGCGCCCTGCTCTTCGACGGCGCGCAGTACGCGCTGGACAGTGCCCTGCTGCTCACGCCCGAATCGCGCCATTTGCGCGTAGATCCCCTGCCCTTGTTTGGCCCGCTCCATGCGCCAGCGCATCATTGGGTACAGCGCCATGGGCAGCAACGAGGCTTCGTGCCCCCAATATTCGAACAGCGAGCGCTGCCGCCCCTGGCTCCAGGCGGCCTGTTCGAGCATCAAGGGAGAATAACGGCCCAACCGAGAAAACAGCGGCAGGTAATGGGAGCGCACCACGGCATTGACCGAATCGATCTGCAGCACACCGAGGCGCTCGATCACACGGTTGAGGTGCGCGGCTTTTATCTGTGCCGGCGGCTGGCGCCCGGAAAACCCCTGGGCTGCCAGCGCCATGCGTCGTGCTTGCTTGAGGGAAAAGGACAGGACGGCGGGCATGGATAGCTCCTTGAATACGCGCGTCCTACCCTACTGTATTCCCGGTTACTTTCGCAGCGGGTCTTCCCAGAAATGTCGATGGATTTCCTGCTCCACATCGATACGGTTAAGACCGATATCCTTGAGCGCGTCGTCGCTCATGCCCGCCAGCATCTGGCGTTCACGATGCAGCGCCTGCCAACGCGAAATCGTATGAAGAAGCCCGGAAAGCGGCCACTTTGCCATCAATACAACATCTGTTTGACCTTTCATCTTCTCGCCCTCCAGTGGGGATGACGCCAGTGTGTGCCTGGGCATATGATCAATCCAACGAATGTTTCTTATGAAACACATCTCGGAGATTGATCAATTGTCCACGTACCCCAGCATCGACACCGAAGTGCTGCGCACCTTCGTCGCCATCGCCGATCAGGGCGGTTTTACCCGGGCAGGCGAGCTGGTCAACCGCACCCAGTCGGCGGTGAGCATGCAGATGAAACGCCTGGAAGAAGACGTGCTGCAGCGCAAGCTGTTCGAACGCGATGGCCGTCAGGTGCGGCTGACCCCCGAGGGCCAAGTGTTGCTGGGTTATGCGCGGCGCATCCTGAAATTGCACAGCGAAGTGTTCAACACCCTGCGCGAGCCGCATATGGTGGGCCTGGTACGCATCGGCACGCCGGACGATTACGTGATGCGCTTCCTGCCGGGCATCCTCAAGCAGTTTTCCAAGGCTTACCCGCTGATCCAGATCGAACTGCACTGCGAGTCGTCAACGGTGCTGATGCAGCGCCGGGACCTGGCACTGACCGTGATCAGCCGCGAGCCCGGCAATGATCTCGGTGAATTCCTGCGCACTGAGCGCATGGTGTGGGCCGCCTCGCCGTGTTTCTGCGTGGACGAGCATGACGCCATGCCGCTGGCGGTTTCCGGCGAAGACTGCGTTTACACGCAGTGGGCGCGAGCGGCACTGGATGCGGCCGGACGGGATTATCGCCTGGCCTATCACAGCTCCAACGGCGCGGCGATCCTGGCAGTCGTCAGTGCCGGCCTGGCGGCAATGATCAGCATGGAAAGCCTGGTGCCCCAGGACCTGCGCGTACTCGGCAGCGACGAAGGCTTCCCACCCTTGCCGTCGATGCACCTGCGCTTGTTGCGCAATCCGCAGATGACGTCGCCCATCACCGAATGCCTGGCCGACTACATCCTCGAAGGCTTCAGACTTTAAAGGTCAGCATCACCGCGCACACCACCAGGAAGCCGCAGAACAGGCCACGCAATACGCGCTCGGGCAGCGCATGGGCAACTTTCACGCCCCAGCTGATACTGAGCAGGCCGCCCACCGCCAACGGCACGCCGATCAGCCAGTCCACCTGGTGGTGCCAGGCGTAAGTGACCAGCGTCACTCCGGTGCTGGGCAGCGCCAACGCAAGGGACAAGCCTTGGGCGACGACCTGGGTGGTGCCGAAAACACTGGTCAGCACCGGCGTGGCCACCACCGCGCCACCCACGCCAAACAGCCCGCCCATGGCGCCCGACGCTGCGCCGAGTACGCCCAACCAGGGCCAGGAATAGCGCATTTGCGCGGTCGGCGGTGCGTTGCGGGTGAACATGCGCAACAGGTTATAGGCCGCCAGCACCACCAAAAACACGATAAACCCAATCCGCATCGCCCCGGCATCCAGGCCTACCGCCCAGATCGATCCTAGCCAGGCAAAGCTGAAGCCCATCACACCCAGCGGCAAGGCGTGGCGCAGCTCGATGCGGTTGCGCTGGTGATAGCGCCACAGGGCCAGCATCACGTTGGGGACTACCATGACCAGCGCAGTGCCTTGGGCGATCTGCTGGTCCAGGCCGAACAGCACCCCCAGCACGGGGATGGCAATCAGCCCGCCTCCAATGCCAAACAAGCCGCCCACTGTGCCAAGGGCCGCACCCAATACCAGGTACATCGCTAAATCCAACACCGCTCGCTACTCCGTCATCCCAAGCCTCGCATGCTACGCAGTCGGCCCTGGTACGGAAACGCACAGCAACGCACAATGGTTGTGCCAACCTCGCATAAGCATGAGCCGATGAATCCCAATACCCTCACCGACCAACTGTGCCTGTTTCTCGATGTACTCGAAACCGGCAGCTTTTCCGCCGCTGCACGCCGCCATCCGCTGACCCCCTCGGCCGTGGCGCGGCGTATCGACAGCCTGGAAAACTCAGTCGGCAGCCGCCTGTTCCAGCGCAGCACCCATGCCGTGGTGCCCACCCCGGCTGGCCTGGCCTTTGCCGAGCGGGCGCGACGGATTGTGAGTGAATTGCAACTGGCGCGCGCCGAAGCCGTGTCGTTGAGCCATGCGCCGGAAGGCCTGATCCGCATGGATGCACCGGCGGCTTTCGGGCGACGGCACCTGGCGCCGGTGATTGCAGATTTCCTGAAGGTGTACCCTGGACTGGATGTGCACCTGCATCTGATCGACAGCTTTGTTGATATGCAGGGCGCGCATTTGGGCAAGGTCGACCTGGTACTGCGCGCCGGGCATATAGCCGACACCCGGCTGATCGCCACGCCGCTCGCCAGTATTGTGCGCATCGCCTGCGCCAGTCCGGGCTACCTGAAAAGCCGCGGCACGCCGACGCACCCGCGGGAGCTGAGCGAACATGACGGCCTGGATTGGGACGGGTTGGCGCCGATGTTCGCCTGGCGCTTCGAACTGGACGGGCGCCGTGCCATCTACCGCCCTCGCCGTATCCGTATGAGCGCCAACAATGCCGAAGCTCTGCTCAGCGGCGCCCTGGCGGGGTTGGGTATTGCGCACCTGCCGACATGGCTGGCCAGCGAATACCTGGTGCGCGGTGAACTCTTGCCTCTGTTTTGTGAAAACGGCTTGCCCAGCCCGGAAACCACTGGCATTTACGCGCTACGCCTGGAACAACAACCCAATGCGCGCAGCCGATTGCTGCTGGAATACCTGAAGTCCCGTTTCAGCCCGGTGCCACCCTGGGATCTGGCGCTGCGAAGCACCATGGTCTGACCGTCCGGGTAGAATTATCTGGTGCATTAAAGATTTGCCCGCTAGATTCCAGCCCATACAGGCTTTTTTCGAGGCAACGCCATGAGCAAGAATCCCACACCCTGCGAATCCTTGATGCTGGATAACCAGCTATGTTTCGCGTTGCATTCCACCTCGCTGCTGATGACCAAGGTCTACAAGCCTCTCCTCCAGGCGCTCGGCCTGACTTATCCGCAGTACCTGGCCATGATGGTGCTGTGGGAAGAAGATGGTTTGACCGTCGGTGAAATCAGCAATCGCCTGCTCACCGACCCCGGCTCCCTGACGCCGCTGCTCAAGCGCCTTGAAGCCGAAGGCCTGTTGAGCCGCACCCGCAGCCGCGAAGACGAACGCGTGGTGGTGGTGGAGTTGACCGACGCCGGGCGGGCGCTGCAGGACCGTGCGATGGGTATTCCCCAGTGCATCCTGGGAGCCAGCGGACTGGAACTGGAGCAGCTACGCAAGCTGCAGGCGGATTTGATTGCCCTGCGCAGCAACCTGCAGAACGCAATCTAAAGACGCAACTGAACATGTGGGAGGGGGCTTGCTCCCGATAGCGGTGGGCCAGATACGCATTGAGTGGCTGGCGCACCGCTATCGGGAGCAAGCCCCCTCCCACATTGTTTTCCATCGCCCAAAAATATTTATAAAATTATCTTGCGCGCTAAACATTAGCGCTATACATTCACTTCACCAACTACTTAGCGCACAAACATTTAGCGCTAACAACACAGAGGACGACACCATGCAAACGCTCTATACCGCAGTAGCCACCGCCACCGGCGGCCGTGATGGTCGCGCTGTCTCCAGCGACAACATCCTCGACGTCAAACTCTCCACCCCCAAGGAATTGGGCGGCGCTGGCGGCCAAGCCACCAACCCTGAGCAACTGTTCGCTGCCGGCTACTCGGCCTGCTTTATCGGCGCGCTGAAATTCGTCGCCAGCCAGACCAAACGCAAGATCCCGGATGGCGCTTCGATCACCGCCCATGTGGGCATCGGCCAGATCCCTGGTGGCTTCGGCTTGGACATCGACCTGCACATCAGCCTGCCAGGCCTGGCGCAAGACGATGCGCAAAGCCTGGTCGACGCCGCCCACCAGGTCTGCCCGTACTCCAACGCCACTCGCGGCAACGTTGATGTGCGCCTGCACGTAACCGTTTAACCACGCGCCCAGATCGGAGAAGACCATGAACACCTTTGCTAAAGCGCTCACCGGCAGCCTGCTTGCCCTGTCCATCAGCACCGCCTTCGCCGCTAGCGGTGATGTGGAGCACAGTACCCAGGGTTTCCTGGATGCGCTGAACGCCGGCACCGGCAAGCCCATCGAGCAATTGACGCCCCAACAGGCCCGTGCGGTGCTGACGGGTGCCCAGGCCGGGGTGAAGTTGAGCCTGCCCAAGGCAGACGTGAGCCAGAAGGCCATTCAGGTCGACGGCCAGCCGCTGGACCTGACCATTGTGCGTCCAGCCGGGGCCAAGGGCGCTTTGCCGGTGTTCATGTTCTTCCACGGCGGTGGTTGGGTGCTGGGGGATTACCCCACCCATGAACGCCTGGTGCGGGACCTGGTGGTGGGTTCGGGGGCAGTGGCGGTGTTCGTCAACTACACGCCGTCACCGGAAGCGCATTACCCCGTGGCGATCAACCAAGCGTATGGCGCGACAAAATGGGTGGCCGAGCACGGTAAAGAGATCAACGTCGATGGCAAGCGCCTGGCGGTCGCGGGCAACAGTGTCGGCGGCAACATGGCAGCGGTGGTCAGCCTGATGGCCAAGGACAAGGGTACGCCGGCGATCAAGTTCCAACTGCTGCTGTGGCCGGTGACCGATGCCAACTTCGACACGGGTTCCTACAACCAGTACGCCGAGGGGCACTTCCTCACCCGGAACATGATGAAATGGTTCTGGGACAATTACACCACCGACGCCAACCAGCGCGCCGAGATCTACGCCTCGCCACTACGAGCCACCCCTGATCAACTCAAGGGGTTGCCACCTGCGATGGTGCAAACCGCTGGCGCCGATGTACTGCGTGACGAGGGTGAAGCCTACGCCCGCAAGCTGGATCAGGCCGGCGTGCCGGTGACTACCGTACGCTACAACGGCATGATCCACGACTACGGTTTGCTGAACGTGGTCAGCCAGGTACCGGCGGTGCGCTCGGCATTGCTGCAAGCGTCGGACGAACTCAAGCAACACCTGAAGTAAACCCCGCAGGCACAAAAAAGCCCGACGCATGGTCGGGCTTTTCCGTTCGTAAGGCAGGGCCAGAATTACTTCTTGGCGCGACCTTTGTACGAACCACCTTCGCGGGTGTCGATCTCGATCAGGTCGTCGATTTCGATGAAATCGGCTACTTGCAGCTCGGTACCGTTGCTCAGTTTGGCAGGCTTCATCACCTTGCCGGAAGTGTCGCCGCGAGCGGAACCTTCGGTGTAGGCCACTTTACGCACGATGGTGGTCGGCAGCTCTACGGAAACCAGGCGCTCTTCGAAGAAGATCGCTTCGCAGACGTCTTCCATGCCTTCTTCGATGAACGGCAGAACGGCTTCGATATCTTCAGCGTTCAGCTCGTACATGGTGTAGTCGGTGGTGTCCATGAACGTGTAGGTGTCGCCGCTGATGAAGGACAGGGTCGCTTCCTTGCGGTCGAGGATCACGTCGTCCAGTTTGTCATCGGCGCTGTAGACGATCTCGGTCTTGTAACCGGTCAGCAGGTTCTTCAGCTTGGTCTTCATGATGGCGCTGTTACGACCAGACTTGGTGAACTCAGCTTTCTGAACCAGCCAAGGGTCGTTTTCGAGACGGATCACTGTACCGGGTTTCAGTTCTTTACCAGTTTTCATTGCATATATCCGAAATTTGGATGGGATTTACAAAAATCAAGGTGGCGTATCATATCCAACTTTCATAAAACTGTACCAGCGCCGTCGCAAGATCGGCCTGCAAGCCCTGTTCCAGACACCAGTCTTGCGCATGCTGGCTGAGTTCCGGCCAGTGCTCCAGCAGCATTTTCCAGGGTTGGGCCATATCGCCCTCGGTATTCCAGGCTTGCCAGAGTGCAACCAGCGCCGCCTTGGCCGCCGGCGACAATGCGGCGGTGTACAGCTCGAGGAACGCATCGAGCTTGTCGAGATGGATGTCGTCGTCCTGACGATAGATGTGCCACAGCAACGGGCGCCCGGCCCACTGGGCGCGCACGAACGAGTCTTCGCCACGCACGGCATTGATGTCACAGCACCACAGCAATAGGTCGTACTGGGCCTGGCGCACGAACGGCAGCACTTGCACAGTCAAGGCCCCGCGCTGGTGAACAACACCTGCCGTCAACCCCTCCTCGCCCAGCCAGCGCTGCACGTCACCCAGGATGCGCCCTTCCGGCACCAACAGATGAGTGGCACGCCCGTCTGTCGACAACACGTCCAGCCAACTGCCGAGCCCGGCGTTTTCGTAGGCGAACAGTGAGATCAGGCGCGCATCGGCTAGCGGAAATACGCCCAGGCTTTGCAGGAATTGTCGCTGCGCATCGGCATCCTGCTGAAAAGCCTGACGCTGTTGCAGCAGCCCCGCCTCACGCAACAGCCCGCCGGTGCCTGGACGAAAGCCCGGAAAAAAGAAGTACTTCTGCACACCCTTGAACTTCACCGACGGCAGGCGGTGACAGCCCACCACCCAGTCTTCGGCGCTGAGGTAATCCAGGTTCATCCACAACGGCGTGCGTTCACGCGCGGCCATGGCTTCCATATAGTCAGGCGGCAGCTGGCAAGCGAACGCGGCAATCACCACATCGGCCGCAGGCGTTGTCGACCAGTCAAACGGCCAGTGGCGCACATCCACACCCGCTTGCCATTGCTGCGCCAGGTTTACATCGATCTGTGGGCACATGCGCTCGAAGGCGCGCAGGTCATCGACCCACAGGCGCACATCGCACGCGTGCTCCGCGACCAATTGGCGGGCCAGGCGCCAGGTCACGCCGATGTCGCCGTAGTTATCGACGACGCTGCAAAAAATATCCCAGCGGGCTTTCATTCCGGGCTCCACGGCTCAAAGGCTCGATTGTCCGCATAAATGCGCCGATGCAGAAGGCTTGATCGCGATTATTCTGCGCAGTGGCTGTGCGACAATCGCTGCCACGCCGTCAATGCCTGCCAGGAGGCCACCATGTCTGACCGTCCGCTGTCGCTGTTCAAGCTGTGTATCGCCATTGCCGCGGGCGTGTGGCTGGGGTTTATCGCCATCGCGCTGACCAGCTGGCTGGCATCGCGCTACCTGTTCCCGCAGAGCCTCGCACCCGTGGCCCAGGCGGTGCAGCAACTGGGTAAGCCGACCGTGGTCGCGCCGGAGCCGCCGAACCGTATGTTCGAGCAGTACCAGCAGAACCTGCAAAAGCAGGAGCAGCAACAAGCCCTGGACCAGGCCCGAAGCAATGCGCGCAACCTGGCCAACCCCAAATGCCAGTTCTGGCTGCAACAGGATCAGAACGCTCCAAATGAAAAATCCAAAGCCAATGTCCTGCAATTCTGCGATTAGAGATCATGAATAAACACGCCGTCCTCCAGCTGATCCTGGAAAAACTCTGCGCCGACCTCGACATCGCCCAGCGCGCCGCGCAAACCGCCTACGAGACAGCGACACACGAGGAGAACATCGCAGAAAACAAGTACGACACTTTGGGGCTGGAGGCTTCGTATCTGGCGGCCGGCCAGGCCAAGCGGGTCGAAGAGATCAAGCAGTCGCTGGCGCTGTGCCAGAACCTGCAGGTGCGTGCGTACGATGACCAACGCGGGATCGAAGTGGGTACGCTGCTGGGCCTGGAAGACGAGAACGGTCGCCAGCAATGGCTGTTCCTGGCGCCGGATGCCGCGGGGTTAAAGGTTGAAGTGGTCGGCCAGCCGGTAACCGTCATCACCCCGCGCTCGCCCTTGGGCAAAAGCCTGCTGGGCAAGCGTGTCGAGGATGAGGTAGAGATTCTGGTGGCGGGCGCCCGGCAACATTTCACGGTTACCGAGGCCAGATAAAGCGCGGTGGCGAGGGCGCTGGCTCCCTCGCCATAGGGATCAGTGAACCGGCAGTTCAACGCCGTCGAACAGCTCTTCGAGTTCCTGCTTGTTGTGGCACTGGATCGCCTTGGCCATCACTTCGCGGGTCAGGTGCGGGGCGAATTTCTCGATGAAATCGCACATGAAACCGCGCAGGAAGGTGCCACGACGGAAGCCGATCTTGGTCACGCTGGACTCGAACAGCTCGCTGGCATCGAGCACCACCAGGTCTTTATCGAGCTGGGTGTCGACCGCCATCTTGGCGACGATGCCCACGCCCAGGCCCAGGCGCACGTAAGTCTTGATCACGTCGGCGTCGGCTGCGGTGAACACCACTTTCGGCGTAAGGCCACGGTGGCTGAAGGCTTCGTCGAGCTTCGAACGACCGGTGAAACCAAACACGTAGGTGACGATGGGGTATTCCGCCAGGGCTTCCAGGGTCAGCTTCGACAACTTGGCCAGTGGGTGCCCCTGGGGCACGACCACGCAACGGTTCCAGCGGTAGCACGGCATCATCACCAAATCACCGAACAGCTCCAGGGCTTCGGTGGCGATCGCGAAATCGACGGTGCCATCAGCGGCCATCTCGGCAATCTGCATCGGCGAGCCCTGGTGCATGTGCAACGCCACGTCCGGGTATTGCTTGATGAAATCACGGATCACCGGCGGCAAGGCGTAGCGTGCCTGGGTGTGGGTGGTGGCAATCGACAGGGTGCCCTTCTTCTCGTTGGAGAATTCCTGGGCGATCTGCTTGATGCTTTCGACTTTGCGCAGAATCTCACCGGCGGTGGTGATGATGCGCTCGCCGGCCGGGGTGACGCGGGTCAGATGCTTGCCGCTGCGCGCGAACACTTCAACGCCCAGCTCGTCTTCGAGCAGGCGGATCTGCTTGCTGATACCGGGTTGCGACGTGTAAAGGCTTTGAGCGGTAGCGGAAACGTTGAGGTCGTGGTGCGCCACTTCCCAGATGTAGCGCAGTTGTTGAAGCTTCATATGAATCCCTCAAAGCAGATAGACGCCACGGGTATCAGCGACGGTATATAACTATATTAAAGGTAAGATATATAAATCTAGAACTTTTTATCGTTTTTTACCGATCCCTATCATCGCTGCGTCGACGTTGCAGCGACGGCACCAGGTAAACCGGCACGCTCGCCAGCTGCAGCAACCGTGCGGCGGTACGCCCAAGCGGTGTCGCCGCCGCGCTGGCTTGGCTATGACTCCCTACGATCAACAGGTCCACGGAAAGTTTATGCAGTTGGTCGAGAATCACCTCGCAAGGGTCGCCCTGGATCACCCGCACCGAACGAATCAACTCCAGGTCCTGCTCTCCGTCCCCCAACTCCTCGCGAAAGCTGTCGAGCACCCGCTGCTCGATCGTTGCCATGACCGTGCTCAGCCCCTGGCTCTGCCATTCGCTGAGCGCCTTTTCATCAAGGTAGCTCTGCAACACCGACTCTGCGAACAGCCCGATGGGCTCTACCACATGAATCACATACAAATCTGCCTTGAACGTTCGCGCCAACGCCAGGGCATGTTGCATGACGTACGGCGCATACAGGCCAAGATCCGTGGCGTACAGTATCGAACGAATCATAGAACCCCCTGGACTGCCAGGATGGCGGAGATTAAATCAGCTTAGCAGCGCCCAGGGGGTACGACTCAGCGCTCGCCCTGGATTTTCAACTCATTACTGATGCCGTGCGGCACATGCCCGGTGGCCACGACCTGCCTGGCTCTTTCGCAATGGCCGGCCTGGTCATCGAAGAACACATCGGCGGCGAATGCTTCCAGGAACGCGGATTTATCCAGGCCACCCAGGAACAGCGATTCATCCAGGCGGATATCCCATTCGCGCAACGTACGAATGACCCGCTCGTGGGACGGCGCCGAGCGCGCGGTGACCAATGCGGTGCGAATCGGGCAGGCCTCGTCGGCGAACTCACGCTGCAACAGGTTGAGTGCCGCGAGGAACCCCTTGAACGGGCCACCGTGCAAGGGCTGGCGCGCCGACTCGCGCTCGCTGGCCTGGAATGCTTCCAACCCGCCAGCCTGGTAGACGCGCTCGGACTCGTCGGAAAACAGCACCGCATCACCATCGAAGGCGATGCGCAATTCCTCGCTCGACGCCCGACGCGCACCACCGGACAAAATAGTCGCCGCCGCAAAACCGGCGTCGAGGGCACTGCGCACATCCTCGGCATGGGTCGACAGAAACAGATGACAACCAAAAGCGGCCAGATACGGATAGGGACTACGCCCTCCGACGAAAGCGGCGCGGGAAATATCCAGACCGTAATGCTGGATCGAGTTGAACACTCGCAAGCCGGTATCGGCGCTGTTGCGTGACACCAAGACCACCTCGACACGGGCACGCCCGAGGCTGGCGTTGAGGCTCAGCAGTTTCTTGACCAGCGGAAAGGCATCGCCGGGTTCGAGGATTTCCTCCTCGTGCTCGATCTGGTATTTGCGATAGGGCTCAACCCCTTCGGCGAGGTACACCGTGTGGCTCTCGCTCAAATCGAACAAGGCCCGCGATGAAATCGCCAGCACCAGTTTGTCGCTCAATCCTGTCGCCATGTGCTTGCCCCCCGAATCAGCGAGTGTGCCGATCAATAAAACTCAAGGCCTGGTAAAGCGCCTGCATGCGCGGCAATTCGCAGCCGGCCGCTCTGGCGGCAGCCAGCGGTCGGGCGTAGATGGCCTCCAGTTCCAATGGGCGCTTGTGCGCGTGATCGTGGTACATGCTGGGCAGGTAGTCGTCCATGGTTTCGGTCATGGCGAACATCTGCTCGGCGTAACTTGCCGCAATGTCATGGCCGCAGGCGCGGGCGCCCTGTACCACTTCGGCCATCAGCGCTTGAATCAGCGCGCGGCTGGACTCATCCGCCATCATCGCGCGGGTCCCCGTGCCCAGCAAGACGGAGAGGCCGTTGAACGGCACGTTCCACACCAGCTTATGCCAGCGCGCCTGATGCACGCTGGCCATGGCCTGGGATTCGATGCCCGCTTGATGAAACAGAGCGGCCCCCTCTTCGACAATCGCTTGCTGGCGCGCTTGATCGTTGGCTGCCATGCCACTGTGATAGCCCAGATTGACCCGCCCGAGCGCTTGATGCTCGACGACGCCCGGCGCAGCGCGATGCACGCCGATGTAGCACAGGCCACCCAGCAAATGCAGCGACGACGGCAGGTGCGCGCGCAGGCTGTCTTCCACATCCAGTCCGTTTTGCAGCAGCACCACCTTGGCGTCCGGCGCCGCAACCTGGGCGAGGGTCGGCGCCAGCTCGGGGTTGCCGGTGGATTTGGTCCCCACCAACAACCAATCGCACGGCGGCATATCGGCAGGGCTGGCATACGCTTGCACCGGGTGCAGGTGCAGGTTGCCATGCACGCTACTGTTGACGCGCAGGCCGTGCTCGCGGACCGCCGCGTATTCGCTGCGCAGCAGGAAATGCACATCGAACCCGGCACGCGCCAGCATCAGGCCGTAGAAACCGCCAATGGCACCGGTGCCAATGATGCCAATGCGTGGCGAAGGGTGTGCAAGTGCGGTCATGGCAAATCCTCTGGTGTGCGGGTGAGCGCCTGGTTTATCGCGTCGACAAGGTCGGGCGGTGTTAGACGCGTCTGTAATTGCCCAAGAAATTGACCCTCGCACACGAGGAACAACGCGGGCAAATGAAAGATCTGGTAACGTTCGACCGCGCCGCCGTTGTGCCCGGCATCCACCCAGCACAGCCGGTCCACCGGCAAGCGCCAGCCCGGCAACTGCTGGCGTGCCCAGCGGCAACTGGAACAACCGACACTGGTAAACACGACCAGCGAACACCCTGGCAGCCCCAGCAATTGCTGGTCGATATCCAGGTCGGTCAATTCCAGTTGTTTCACTATACTGCTGCCACTGCCGTCCATTGGACGGTGTTCGGAGTCCGTGTACATGGGTCGTTTTCTACCTCACCCTGATGATGTCGCTGTCGAGTTGATCCAACGTCCCTCTCCTGCCCTGCCCTCCCAACGCCTGCGCACTATCGGCCGTGGTGGCATTGCCTGCAACTGGCCGCGTGCCTGGCGCCCTGGCACGGCGGTGGACCTGCATATTCCCTCCCTGGGCGCCAGCGCCCGCTATCCAGGCTATGTCGCGTGGTGCCGCAGGGTGGAGGCCGGCTATCGCATCGGCATCTGTTTTGCCGACGAACATGCACTGTTCGGCGCACGAATGGGTGAGCAAGTGTGCCAGATCGAACGCTACTGCCGCCTGCACGACGCCGCCGAGCCCACGCCCCAGCAACTCGAAGCCCTGGCTCGCGACTGGGTATCGCGCCACGCCAATGAGTTCTCCCATGAGACGGTTGTGCAGCCAGTGCTGGATTAAAGCGGGCTTTGCCCATTGTCGCGGGCCCGTGTTACGCGCTAAGGTTCCTCCCCCCTGCATCCAAATCATGCTGTGCTCCGCCGCACGGGGATGGCTGGCGGCCGGCACCCGTGACCCTGACGAGTAACACGATGGCTGATTTACCGATCAATGACCTTAACGTTGAATCCAACGAGACCCTGATCACGCCCGATCAGCTCAAGCGCGAAATCCCCCTGAGCGACGCTGCCCTGCAGACCGTCACCAAGGGCCGCGAAGTCATCCGTGACATTCTCGACGGCACCGACCACCGCCTCTTCGTCGTGATCGGGCCTTGCTCGATCCACGACCTCAAGGCGGCCCACGAATACGCCGAACGCCTCAAGGTGCTGGCGGCGGAAGTGTCCGACACCTTGTACCTGGTGATGCGCGTGTATTTCGAGAAGCCGCGTACAACGGTCGGCTGGAAAGGCTTGATCAACGACCCGTACCTGGACGACTCGTTCAAGATCCAGGACGGCTTGCACATCGGTCGTCAACTGCTGCTGGACCTGGCGGAAATGGGCCTGCCCACCGCTACCGAAGCGCTGGACCCGATCTCCCCGCAGTACCTGCAGGACCTGATCAGCTGGTCGGCCATCGGCGCCCGCACCACCGAGTCCCAGACGCACCGCGAAATGGCGTCCGGCCTGTCCTCGGCCGTGGGCTTCAAGAACGGCACCGACGGCGGCCTGACGGTGGCGATCAACGCGCTGCAATCGGTCTCCAGCCCTCACCGCTTCCTGGGCATCAACCAGGAAGGCGGCGTGTCCATCGTCACGACCAAGGGCAACGCCTACGGTCACGTGGTGCTGCGCGGCGGCAACGGCAAGCCCAACTATGACTCGGTCAGTGTTGCGCTGTGCGAACAGGCGCTGAACAAGGCCGGGATCAAGCCCAACATCATGGTTGATTGCAGCCACGCCAACTCCAACAAGGACCCGGCCCTGCAGCCGCTGGTGATGGAAAACGTCGCCAACCAGATCCTCGAAGGCAACCAGTCGATCATCGGCTTGATGGTCGAGAGCCACCTGAACTGGGGTTGCCAGGCCATTCCAAAAGACCTGGCCGACTTGCAGTACGGCGTGTCGATCACCGATGCGTGCATCGACTGGGCCGCTACCGAGAACACCCTGCGCAGCATGCACGCCAAGCTCAAGGACGTATTGCCCAATCGCAAACGTACCTGAAGCTGAATCAGGCACACACAAAAACGCCGGGCTAAACCCGGCGTTTTTTTATGGCTGCTCGTTCAGAGCTTTGCGGCATGGCGCTGGTGGCGCTCCATGTAGCGTTCCACATAAGAACAGGACGGGATGACCGTATAGCCTGACTCTTCGGCGAACTTCAACGCCTCTTCGGTCAATGCGGCCGCAATGCCACGCCCACGCAACGCGTTGGGCACGAACGTACGATAGATATCCAGGGTCTGTTTCCCGAGGTCCATGTAGGTCAGATAGGCACGATGACCGTCCACATTGGTCTCGAACTGATGACCAGCCTGGTCATGGTGGATGGACAACGCCTCGCTCATCACTACTCCTCGCGGGTCTTGAATATTGACCCTACCTTACCGATGTTTTTCCGGCGAAGGAACATCTACGCCACCCCGTGCCGGTTTCGACAACGAGAAAACCCTGAGCGCTCACACCTGCACGTAGGGAATAGTAGGCACCAATCCAGCAATTGCTCAAGGCACACTCGTCATCCCCTGCCACAGGTGCAATATTAGAAAGCGCCTCGATCACCCGGTGATCGAACGCCTGAACATTGCCGGCAGTTGAAGCGTGAGACGAACTGGCGCCGTTAAAGTCACCTCTAGATGAGCGAAAGATGCCCGGTGCGAGACAACCCACCGCAACGAAAGTGCCGGCTTGGATATATAAAATTTCATCTGTTTACACCGCTCGACGCATGCGGGCCGGCCCTTTCAGCCTGGATCCAATCTTCGGCAGAATGGAAAAATCTGGCGGGTTTTTATACAAACCTTCAAAAGATTAGCCAAAATAGATTCGGTGCAAGAATTTTTTTTGCTTCTTGCGCTACGTCAGTTTACTTACTACAAGTAATGGGTAGTATGTACGCCGGCTATTAGCTCACTCTGAGACAGTAGCCATCTAATAGAAAGTCCTTGAAGGGGAACACGATGAACAACGTTCTGAAATTCTCTGCTCTGGCTCTGGCCGCAGTTCTGGCTACCGGTTGCAGCAGCGTCTCCAAAGAAACCGAAGCTCGTCTGACTGCAACGGAAGACGCAGCAGCTCGCTCCCAGGCTCGTGCAGACGAAGCTTACCGTAAAGCTGATGAAGCGCTGGCTGCTGCTCAAAAAGCACAACAGACTGCTGACGAAGCTAACGAGCGCGCTCTGCGCATGCTTGAAAAAGCAAGCCGCAAGTAATAATCCCTCGGGGTTGTTATCAAGCCGATCCATTTATGGGTCGGCTTTTTTTTACCTGAAATCCGCTGCGCTTGACGGCATGTGCGGGCTTGAGGGTTTTATTGAAAGTCCACCGGCGCGCTGGACGCGACAGGCGCGACGCCAGGCACACCGATTTCAGTCGGCAAACCATCCTCCGCCGCCACCACATCACGCACCTGATCCCAATTCACCCGCAGGCTATTGGCCAGGTCCTCACGCTTGAGCAAGGCATTGATCACCGCCGTGTGCTTGTCGACCACCGACGGCGTGCCATCGTCGTTCAACGGCGTATGGGCTTCCAGGTAGACCTTGCCGCCGGCGCTGCCGAACTTATAGGCGTCGTTGATGATTCGTACCGAGGTGCCGACCGGCACCATGCTGGCCATTTCCAACACGTTGTTGTTGAACATACGGAAGCAACCGTGGCTGGTACGCGTGCCGATACCAAATTTCATGTTGGAGCCATGAATCAGATAACCCGGCGTGCCCAGGGTGAACTTGAACGGGCCCAACGGGTTGTCGGGGCCGGCAGGCACCACGTTGGGCAGCGGGTCACCGTTGGCGGCGTGTTCGGCCTTGATCGAGGCGGGCGGTGTCCAGGTAGGGTTCGGCGTCTTCGCGATGATGCTGGTATGGGCAATGGGCGAGCC
This sequence comes from Pseudomonas sp. R11-23-07, assembly GCF_003852295.1. Lineage (NCBI taxonomy): Bacteria > Pseudomonadati > Pseudomonadota > Gammaproteobacteria > Pseudomonadales > Pseudomonadaceae > Pseudomonas > Pseudomonas sp. R11-23-07. The sequence continues at coordinate 1,843,746 of NZ_CP027761.1, read as the reverse complement.
CCAGCCTTCACGACCAATCCCCAACGGAAAGGTGTAGACCACGTTCTGACCCTTGGGGTAGTAGTAGAGCCGATATTCCGCAAGGTTGATCACAATGCCTTCGCGCGGGCCCGGCGGCAGGATGAAACGCGTCGGCAGCACGATGTCCGTCCCCGCACCTGGCAGCCAGGCATCGACGCCCGGGTTGGCCGCGACCATTTCCGAATACCCCAGGTCATACGTGGTGCCCAGGTCGGCAAACGTATCTTCGTATTTGGCCTTGATCACCTGGACCTGGCCGACGATGTCCTCACCAGGGGGCGGCAACGGCAACTGCAAGGCTTGCGCCGCGCCGGCCGCACAGAGCGCGGCAAGAGACAGGCAGCAGGTAACGACGGAGAGGCGCGACAACATCCGGAAAATCCTTCGCAGACGACGGTAGGAAAAAACTGATTGTATACGTGAAGCGAGCGCCTGGCATCAAGCCGACCGCGCTAGAGCTCGAAGCGCAGCTCTGGCCAGATCGGCGGTGTACCGCGCTTTTGCGACTCGAGAATCGCCCTGCACAACGGGCACAGCCGCTGGTCCTGGAAGATCGAACGATCCACCGAGGACCAGAGCGGTTGCGCCGGCAATAAGGTGCCGCAGAGCGTGCGGTCAATCGAGCCGCCCAACTCCAGTTGACGCGCCACCAGATGCACCCGGACTTCCTGGCAGGCGAACAGATCCAGCTGTTCGTCCGGCTCGATCAGTTGGTAATTAAACAGGGACCAGGCAGGACGCGACATCAGGGGCTCCAAATCGGGGGGGCGCCACCTTAGCCGAAAGCCTGCCGGTAGAAAAGCGTCATAACAGCGGTTTTAGCGTTGGCCAGACATTTTCCAGCAACTTGCCCTGGGCCGGGACTGCCGGGTGCAGGCCGTCCGCTTGCATCAGGTCGGGATGACCGCCCACCCCCTCCAGGAAAAACGGCACCAGCGGCACCTTTTTTTCCTCTGCTACTTCGCCGAATACCTTGGCGAACGCTTCGACGTAACGCTTGCCATAGTTGGGAGGAATCTGCATGCCCAGCAGCAGCACCTTGGCACCGCTGTCCTGGGACGCCTGAATCATCGAAGCAAGATTTTGTTTCAATTGCGCCGGCGGCTGACCACGCAGCCCATCGTTGCCGCCCAACTCGATCACCACCACATCCGGTTTATGCGCTGCAAGCGCCGCAGGCAACCGCGCGAGGCCTCCGGCACTGGTGTCGCCACTGATCGAAGCATTCACCACTTTATCGTCAAAACCCTCCTGCTTGAGCCGTTGCCCCAGCAGGGCAACCCACCCTTTGCGGGTATCCAGGCCGAAACCGGCACTGATACTATCGCCAACGATCAGGACTGTACCCGCCGCTGCGTTCTGGGCCATGCACATCAAGGCCAGGCCAGCACTCAAAAACCACATTCGCATCGGATTCTCCATGGGCGCAAGCATTCTCACCGCGCGAAACCTCAGCAAAGTGGTTCCCAGCGCGGAAGGTGAACTGACTATCCTGCACGAACTGAGCCTGGAACTGAACAAGGGCGATAGCCTGGCTATCGTCGGCAGCTCCGGTTCCGGCAAATCCACCCTGCTCGGCCTGCTGGCCGGCCTTGACCTGCCCAGCAGCGGTGAAGTCACCCTGGCGGGCCAAGCGTTGAGCAGCCTCGACGAAGACCAGCGCGCGCGGATCCGTGCCGAACACGTGGGCTTCGTATTCCAGTCCTTTCAGTTGCTCGACAGCCTCAATGCACTGGAAAACGTCATGCTGCCACTGGAGCTCGACGGCCGCAAAGATGCCCGCGAGCGCGCCACGCATCTGCTGGAGCGCGTCGGCCTTGGCAAGCGCCTGACCCATTCGCCGCGCCAGCTGTCCGGCGGCGAGCAGCAACGTGTGGCGATTGCCCGCGCGTTTGCCGCCGAGCCGGACGTACTGTTTGCCGATGAGCCCACCGGCAACCTCGACAGCCACACCGGCGAGCGCATCAGCGACCTGCTGTTCGAACTCAATAAAGAGAGCGGCACGACGTTGGTACTGGTCACCCATGACGGGCGCCTGGCCCATCGTTGCCGACGCCTGATCCGCCTTGAAGCCGGCCTGATGGTCGCGCCCCTGGAGCCTTGATGGCACGCCTGCCGTTGTTACGTCTGTTCAGCCTTGCCATGCGCCAATTACTGCGCGATGCCCGCGCCGGTGAACTGCGTGTATTGTTCTTCGCGCTGCTGGTGGCCGTGTCCGCCAGCACCGCTATCGGCTATTTCGGCGCGCGCCTCAACGGCGCCATGCTGTTGCGCGCCACCGAGTTCCTGGGCGCGGACCTGATACTCGAAGGCAGCTCGCCGGCCCGCCCCGAGCAGGTCAGGTCCGGCACCGAGCTGGGCCTGGATCATGCGCGCATCGTCGAATTTTCCAGTGTTATCGCTGCGGACAACGGCATCCAGCTCTCCAGTATCAAGGCGGTCAACGAGCAGTACCCACTGCGTGGCGAACTCAAAAGTACGGGTGAGCCTTTTGGCGCCGAAACCCCAGGCGGCGGCCCCAAACCCGGTGAAGCCTGGGTGGAAGCGCGGCTGCTGACAGCGCTGGACCTGAAGGTCGGCGACAGCATCGACGTGGGCATGAAGACCCTGCGGCTGGCACGCATACTGACGTACGAGCCCGACCGCGCCGGCAATTTCTACAGCCTCACGCCCAGGGTAATGATCAACCTGGCGGACCTGGATGCCACCGGCGTAGTCCAGCCTGGCAGCCGCGTGAGCTATCGCGAACTGTGGCGCGCACCACCGGGCAGCACGGCGCTGCAAACCTATCGCGACCTGGTCAAGCCGGGCCTGGCGGCCAACCAGCGCCTGCAGGACTCGCGCGATGGTAACCAGCAGATCGGCGGTGCCCTGGGCAAGGCCGAGCGTTACCTGAATATGGCCAGCCTGGTGGCGGTGTTACTGGCCGGCGTGGCCGTGGCGCTGTCGGCCAACCGCTTTGCCAGCCGCCGCTTCGACGCCAGCGCCCTGCTGCGCTGCCTGGGGTTGTCACGACGCGAAACCATGCTGCTGTTCAGCCTGCAACTGAGCGTACTGGGCCTGTTGGCGAGCCTGGCCGGCGCCCTCCTCGGCTGGCTCGCGCAATTTGGTCTGTTCTACTTCCTGCACGACCTGTTGCCCGCAGACGTGCCACCTGGCGGGCTGCTACCGGCCGTTGCAGGGATCGGCACCGGGCTGGTTGCCCTCGCCGGCTTCGCCCTCCCGCCCCTGGCCGCACTGGGCCGGGTGCCGCCGCTGCGGGTACTGCGTCGTGACCTGCTGCCTATCCCCTCGAGCACCTGGATGGTTTATGGGGCGGCGCTCTTCGCCCTGGGCCTGATCATGTGGCGCCTGAGCCTCGACCTGGTGTTGACCTTCGCGTTATTGGGCGGCGGCGTGGTAGCCGCACTGATCCTCGGCGGGTTGTTGCTGCTGTTATTGCAAAGCCTGCGCCGGTTACTTGCGCGCGCCTCCTTGCCGTGGCGACTGGGCCTGGGGCAATTGCTGCGGCATCCACTGGCCGCCGCCGGCCAGTCCCTCGCGTTTGGCTTGATCCTGTTGTCCATGGGCTTGATCGCCCTGCTACGCGGTGAACTGCTCGACACCTGGCAGAACCAATTGCCCAAGGATGCGCCCAACTACTTCGCGCTCAATATCCTGCCAGCCGACAAAGACGCCTTTGGCGCCCGCCTTCTGGAAGTCCAGGCGCAATCGGCACCGCTCTATCCCGTCGTGCCCGGTCGGCTGATCAGCATTAACGGCGAACCCGTACAAGAGATTGTCAGCAAGGATTCCAGCGGTGATCGCGCCGTGCAACGGGACCTGAGCCTGACCTGGGCGGCCGACTTGCCCCCAGGTAACGTACTGACGGCGGGTGCCTGGTGGACCGCGCAACCGGGCGATGACATTCCCGGGGTGTCGGTGGAAGCCAAGGTGGCTGAAAGCCTGAAACTCAAGCTCAACGACCATCTGGTATTCACCATCGGCGGGGAGAATCGCGAGGTACGGGTCACCAGCCTGCGGACCATCAACTGGGATAACTTCCAGCCCAACTTCTTCATGATCTTCCAACCGGGCACCTTGAAGGATTTGCCGACCACCTACCTGACCAGCTTCTACCTGGCGCCTGGGCATGACCAACAGATTGTCGACCTCTCCCGAGCCTTCCCGGCCGTCACTATCCTGCAGGTCGAGGCCCTGCTGGAGCAGCTGCGCAGCATCCTCGCCCAGGTGACCCTTGCGGTGGAATACGTACTGCTGTTCGTGCTCGCCGCGGGCATGGCCGTGCTGTTTTCCGGTTTGCAGGCCACCCTGGACGAGCGAATCCGCCAGGGTGCGCTGCTGCGTGCACTGGGGGCCGAGCGCAGGCTGCTGATCAAGGCCCGGCGCATCGAGTTCGGCCTGCTGGGGGCGGTCAGTGGTTTGCTGGCGGCACTGGGCACGGAACTGGTGACCTGGGTGTTGTACCGTTATGCCTTCGATCTGGCCTGGCACCCTCACCCCTGGCTGTTGCTGCTGCCAGTGATCGGTGCGGTGCTGATCGGTGGCGCCGGGGTATTCGGTACACGCCGTGCGTTGAACGCCAGCCCGCTGACGGTGCTGCGCGAGGGCTGAAACACGAATGGCGCTTGCTCCACTCGGAGCAAGCGCCATTCGTTGCTATTTCACATATTCAATCCGGGTAATCCACCAGCACACCTCACCGCCGGGGGTCTGCACGATGGCTTCATCGTCCACCTCTTTGCGCAGCAGCGCACGCGCCATGGGAGAGTCGATAGAGATGTAATCCATCCGGTCGTAGATCTCGTCATACCCCACAATGCGAAAACGCTTGGTCTCGCCCTGCTCGTTCTCGACATCGACCCACGCCCCAAAAAACACCTTGCCCTCCTGCTCGGGCATGTATTCCACCACGCGCATATCTTCGAGGCGTTTGCGCAGGTAGCGCACCCGCCGATCGATCTCACGCAACAGCTTCTTGTTGTACTGGTAATCCGCGTTTTCGCTGCGATCTCCCAGAGAAGCCGCCCACGTCACCTTGCGCGTCGTGTCCGGGCGCTTCTCACGCCAAAGGTAGTCCAGCTCCTTTTTCAGCGCTTCATGGCCTTCTTTGGTAATCAGCTTGGTACTCAAACGCGCACATCCCCAGGCAATGTCCATTAGTGTCGACAGGCCACGGCATCATACCCTGGCGTCGGCTGGCGGGGAGCGATGATAAATCAACGGCGCAAAGTTTCCAGATCGACAGGCTCATCGACTCAGCCCTGTCCATCGAGTACCTGGTCCAGTTCAACGAGCGTGCCTTGCAGGCGCTGTCGCATCAGCGATAGCTGCGACATCATCAGCACCATTTTTTCGGTCTTTTGACTCACCTCCAGTTCTTGCTCCTGCAGTCTCGAATGGCGTTGGTCCAACGCCCGGCTTTTTTCATCCTGCTGGGTCTGCTGTTGTTGCAGCCGAGCCTGCCACTGTTCAAGCATCTCTTCGCGTTCGGTAACGGCCTGTTTTTTCTGCGTCAGTTCCTGGGCAACCCTTGCGAGATTGCTCAGCGTACTGTCTATCTCGAGCATGGAGGTATGCTCTCTAGGAGAGAGGGAGGACGACGGGGTTCCGAGGTGTTCTGCCTGAACGGACTGCGCTCGAGGTTCGGCTGGCACCTGCGGCACCTCCGGCACCTCGGGTTCCGTGACCGGTGAATGAGGTGGCTCTTCAACGAGGGCTTCTTCCACTGGCGGCGGGGCGGACTTGGGCTGGCTCTTGCCTCGGGGCGGTGCAACCATTTGCGATGAAAAGCGAATGGAAGGCACGATGACTGCGCTGCTTTCGATCGCAGGCGCAGCAGGGGCGGACATGCCCAATGTAATCACCTTCATCACCAGCGCTTTCTTGACGATCACCGAGTGATGGTCCTCGGGCCTGGCAGGCGGCAACCTGCAGCCTTTCAGGTCAATGAAATGAAACGGAACCTGAGATTCGCTGAGGGCGCTGTCCTTATTGCCCGATGCCGCCGCCATCATCAGGATTTGCTTGAAGACTTGCATCGCTACTTGCAAATCGTCTTTGGACTCGACGCCGCCAAGGAAATACCGCTCGAGTTTTTTGCGCAAGGCCGCGATATACACCCTGGAATGACCAGGCTCGGCTTCTTCATCAAGGCTATACACCAGGAAGTTGGAAGCAGTCTGTTCGACAGCGAACCCACACAGCAGTGCGCCGTTGACCGGGGCATTCTCGCCGCTGCGCTCAAGAACAAGGGTACGTAAAAGCATCATGGCAGTCAGGCCTCATTATAAAAAGAAAACCTTATATAAATATCAGACAAATATCCGACCATTATTAAGTACTCAACACACAACAATTGTTTCAGTACGTAATCAACTCAAACGTAGGACTTTACTTATTAAGTGCACCCAGCGTTCCCAAGCACGGGTATTGAACGTAGTCTTTTTAAGGCACCGCCACACACTAACAAAACTTTCTTCAGGCACCGCCCAATAGATTCGGTAATCCTATGATCGAGGTCAGCAACCTGACAAAGCACCTGGGCAAAAAAAGCGTGATCAGCGACTTTTCGTTCTGTGCCCAACGCAAGGAATGCGTGGGTTTGCTGGGCGAGCATGGCGCCGGTAAAACAACATTGCTGAATTTGCTTTCCGGCATGATCAAGCCCACCAGTGGGCATATCAGCATTCAGGGTTTCAGTACCCAGACCGATTCAGTTCTCGCCAGGCAAGCCGTTGGCTACCAGCTTCAAGGGGGAATCACCCATCACACGCTGTCGGTCAAAAGCATCCTCAACTTCGTTGCCGCCGCTCGAGGGTTCAGCGGTGCCGAAAAACGCAGGCACGTGGACCGGGTCGCCACGCGACTGGAGCTACTTCCTGTACTCAACTGCCCCATCGATGTGCTCAGCCAGGACTTGAAGCGCAGAGTCGCGATTGCGCAAGCCATTGCGCATTCCCCCAGCGTGCTCCTGCTGGACGAGCCCATGGAAGGGATGAACGCCGAGCAACGGCTCAAATTCAGGGCGCTTGTTCAGTCCCTTAACGAGGAAATGAGCGTCATCATTGCCTCCCGCCATTACGACTGGCTGTCCGACATCTGCACCCGCGCCCTGGTCATCGCAAGCGGGCGACTGATTATCGACGCTTCGCTGGAGGATTTGCAGCGCAGTTCCCGGCACTTCCAGGCGGTGACACTCGCAGCGGATCCGCCCCTGGATCTACTCGCGCTTGCGGTATTACCAGGGGTTGCAGGCATCGAAGAAGACCGTCTAAACCCAGGCAAAGTGACGGTTCTGGCCATGCCCGGGCACGCCATCTTCCCCGCCATCAATTCACTCATTACCCATCGCGGCTGGAACATAACGTCACTGCATCTGGAGCCAGGTCGCTTGAACGATGTCGTTCACCCTCTGAGCCACGAGGTATCGCCTTGAAACTGCTGCCCCTCATTTTCAAACGCCAACTCGCCAGTTATGCCAGCACCCCCATCACTTACCTGAGCGTGGCGTTTTTCCTGGTGCTATGTGCGGCGCTGGGATTGCACACCTACCGCTGGATGGAGCGAGACAGCAGCGACTTGCAGGCTTTTTTCGAGCTGCACCCCTGGCTCTATCTGCTACTGATACCCAGCTTATCCATGCAAATGTGGTCTGATGAACACAGCGCCGGATTTTCCAACATGATCAAAACCCTGCCCGTCACCTCAGCAGAACGGGTGATCGGAAAATTCCTGGCAGCCTGGGCGGTATGCAGTGCTGCGTTGTTGTTGAATTTTCCTATAGTGATCGCCGCCCATTATCTTGGAACGCCTGATAACGGGGTGATCGCATCACAATTTCTGGCAAGCTGGCTGCTGGCAGGAAGTTATCTAGCTGCCGGTTGTTTTATCTGTGTACTCACGCACCAGCGCCTTGTAATTTTCCTATTGACGACGGGCTTGCTGCTGACCATCAGCGGGCTTTCTTCAATCCTGGATGCACTTGAACATCAGGCACCGATCTGGATAGTTGATAGCGTGATGAGGCTTGACCCGATTTCCCGCTTCAGCTCAATGGACAACGGCAAAATAACACTTCATGACTGTTTATATTTTGTCAGCATGATCCTTGCTTTTCTCTCTGCATCCATTGTCACACTCAACTATAAAAACAGCTGAGAAGGAAAGTCGCTGATGCGATCCGCTCTTCGTACGGGTATGACATTGATCGTCATATCATTACTGTTCCTGGCATTCAATCTGGTCTGGATAAACAAACTACCCGATATTCGCTGGGACTTTTCACAACAGAAAATTCACACCTTATCGCCATCCACGCGGCAACTGCTCGCAACACTTGATAGCCCGCTGGACTTGTATTATTTCAACTCGCTTACTGCACCGAAGAAAAGCCGCATTATGAAACGCTTCGGCCAACGCGTAGAAGACGTGCTCCAGGAATTTGAAGCAGCCGCCGAGGGCATGATCAATTTGCACGTTATTGACCCCACTCCTTTTTCAGAAGACGCCTACAAGGCCAGCTTATTCGGCCTGGATGACACACAGGGATACCTCGGCCTTATAGGCACGCGTGCCGGCCAGGGCACGCAACGTATCGAAGCGTTCAACCCCGACGACGAGCCGTTGCTCGAGTATCAAATCAGCCAGCTGATCCATAAATTGATGCACCCCCAGCGTCCCAGCGTCGGCCTCCTGTCCGGGTTGCCGTTGGATGAGTCCGCCGGACACCTTTTGGAGCAAATGCGCGAGCATTTCAACCTGGTGGAGTTGGCATCGAACATTACCCAGGTGCCTCCATCTGTAGGTAGCTTGATGGTGGTACAGCCACGGGCGCTAGCCGAACAAACGCTTTACGCCATCGAGCAATTTGCCTTAAGCGGCGGCAAGCTGATGGTTTTCATCGACCCGGTGAGCGAGATGGGGGCTGAAACCGTAGCGGTAGACTCCGAGCTGGATGGCCTGTTGACCACATGGGGCATACGGATGCCCGCGAACAAGCTGTTGGTTGACAGTCTTTACGCCTCCTCGGCCTCGCTCGGCCCAGGCATGCCTACCGTATTGCACCCAGCCAGGTTGAAACTGCCACGCCTGGCAATGACCGCGCACGACGTCAGCACCTGGAAACTCGACAGCCTGAGCGTATCAAGCAGTGGCGCACTCTTGCGCACGCGAAAAAGCCGGATGACGTTCACCCCGCTGCTACAAAGCTCCCGGCAGTCTGCGCTGCTGGACGCCGGGCGTTTCGCTTCAGCGACGGCGTTCGATTCACTCATCGACGAAGCTTCCACCTCGGGTCAGCGCCATGTGATCGCCGCTCGCCTGGAGGGGCCGGCCTACTCGGCATTTCCTGACGGTCTCAGGGGGCAGCCGCCAGGCTTACAAAAGGCTGCCCGAATCGAGGTGGTGGTAGTTGCCGATACCGATTTACTCGCGGACGCTGTCAGCCAGACAACGGCCAACAGCAACGTGCAGTTCGTATTGAATACCCTGGATAACCTGGCGGCTCCCGCAGAACTGGCGAATATTCGTCCGCGCCTCACTTCGCATTCACTCAGTACCCTGGAACCCATGCGCGAAGCCGCCGCACAGACCTATCGGGAAACGGCCGCAGAACTGGAACGTCGCCTTGAGCGTACCGAGCAAGCGTGGCAGCGGTTGAATCCACAGCCCACACACTTGGGCACCCAGGCCGTGGACACCAATACCCAATTGCAAGCGCTCAACAAAGAGCGCCTGCGCCTGCCCATGGAACTCCATGCCCTCAAGACTCAGGCGTACGCGCCGCTGCACCGCTTCGAGCGGAACCTGAAGCTGCTGCTGATCGTAACGGTACCGCTGGTTTTATGCCTGATCGCCTGGGTACGTTATCGCTGGCTGTGTCGACGCCGATGGCCGCCCGCGGGCTTCAGCTGAACATTTGGGGTTGGTAATCAGCGACGGGCGATCAGCCCTTGCCGCGCAATCCGCGTCAGTTGGCGGATCACTTCTTCGGCGTTGTCCGCACTCGGCGCCTGGATCACCGCGAGGTCAAAGCTGTTACTGGCAAAACGGGCCAGGGAGTCGCCGTCTTCCACGAACTGGATCAAGAACGCCGAAGGCCGCCCGGTGCGACGTGGCCAGCCGTCCAGGTAACGCAGCAGCGTCGGCTGGTGCTTGCCGCCCAGGAGGATTTTCGGGTTGCGTTGAGTCAGGTCCGCAGTGATCGGGGCCAGGCGTATCAGGGGGCGTAGTGCATTCATCGTGTCGTGTCTCTGCCTCAAAAGTCTGCGGGCAGGTGAGAGGCAACACCGAACCAGCGCTTTAGCGGTATTTCGACCCGTGCCTCCTGACGAGTGCATGGTTCTGTCGGACTGCATCGAGTCCAGTGGCGCCCCGCAATTAGCTGTTTAAATCGGCGCATGAGCAGCATCCTAGAGAAGCTGGCGGGGCAGTGTCAAGAATCCCGAGCAACGAAAAAGGCCCGCACAGGGCGGGCCTCTCATGAGGTGCGAAACGCTCAGCTGGCGATGGCGCGGTCGGCCGACAGTTTGCCGGCGCCTTCGAACAGCACCGCCAGCGAGCCGCCAAGCAGGGCCAGGGCGAATTCATACCCATTGTTGGCCATGAACAGCCCGTTATGAATGTGCACCGAAAGGATCGCCACCAGTGTCAGGAAGGTCAGGCCCAAAGCTGCTGGACGTGCAAGCAGGCCGATGATCAGCGCCAGGCCGGCAAAGAACTCGGTGCCACCCGACAGCACGGCCATCAGCGTGCCCGGCGCCAGGCCAATGCTCTCCATCCACTGTGCGGTTCCCGCCAGACCACCGCCGCCAAACCAGCCGAAAAGTTTTTGCGAGCCGTGGGCAGCGAAGATAATGCCGACGAAAATGCGCAGAACAGTCAGGCCGTAGCCGGCACGGGTGGACAGGACGCGGGTAATCAGTGGGCGCATGGGGTAAATCCTTTTTCAGGTAGGGGTTGGTTGGCCGCTATATTAATCAGTTTAAACAATGATAAAAGCCGAAAAATTGCCTTATCAACATCGATAAAATCGATTATTTGCGAGACGCAACTTTCGCCGCTGGCGGCTCCAGGGACTCCCGCTCCCGATCGAACGCCAGATAGTATTTGTTGACACTATTAACATAGCTGACGCCGCCCATCCCCACCTGCTCCATGGCAATGCGTTCAACCTGAAAGAACCACTGATTGGGGTTGAGCCCCCGGCGCCTGGCTTCGGTGCGCATGCCCTGCACCCGCTCCGGCCCCATGTTATACGCCGCCAGCACAAAGGCCATGCGTTCGCGCTCATTGAGCTTGGGGCTGGCGAAAAACTTACGGCGGATCATCGCCAGGTAGCGCGCACCCGCCTGCACATTACTGTCCAGATTCTCGATATTGTTGACGCCTACCCGCTGCGCCGCCGAAGGCGTGATCTGCATCAGCCCGGTAGGCCCACCGCTATTGCGTGCGCCAGGGTCCAGCGCAGACTCCTTGAAGGCCAGCGCAGCCAGGTTCAACCAGTCCATGCCTTGCTCGCGTGCATGCTTTTGCAGAATCGGGCGCAGTTTCTCCAGGCGTTGACGATCGGCGCGGGCCAACGGGTTGCGCACTTGATAGAGACGTCGATAGATACGCTGGAACGCCACATCCTGGTCGGAGGGGGTGTGATAAGTCTTGAGGAAGCGATCGATGCTCGCCCGCAGCATTGACGCATCCTGGCGTACGAACCAGTACTCGTCACCCGGCTCACTGATGGCCACCTGCTTGTCAAAGCGCAACTTGGGCAGAATTTTCGACCAGCGTTCGGCAATCGGCTTTTCCACGATGGTCAGGTGAAAGATCCCGGCCTGCACCATCTCCAGCACGTCTTCCACCGCCAGGCTCGGGTCGACCCATTCCACCTTGATCGGCGGCTGCTTGTGCAGGGCCAGCTTCTGGTTGACCTGGCTGATCGCATCCGCCGCCGCGCTGCCGGTGGTCAGCGTCAGGGTGCGGCCCGACAACTGCTCCAACCTGGTAAACCGGCGTTCACCCTTGACGCCGACCAGCCACAACGGCACATCGCTGGCAATCGGGGCACTGGCGCTGATCTTGTGCGCGGCCTTCACGTCCAGCAATTCGCCAGGGGCAACCAGGTCGCCTTCGCCACGGGCCAGTGCGCCAAGCAACTGCTCCTTGGCCTTGGGGATGATCTTGAGGTTGATTTGCTGGCCATCACGGGCATGGCCATTGAGGTATTGCTCGAACGCACGCAGGCGATGGTATTCGACACCGATGGCCTGGCCCTGCACTTCACCGGAGCTGTTACGGCTCTGGTTGACCAGTACGCGCAGGGTGCGGCTGGAACGAATGTCTGCCAGGTCACGCACCTTGCCGGGCTTTGTCACTTCCAGCGGCCCATCCAGACGCGCGACCGCCGCCATGGGCAGCAGCAACGTCACGCACACTAAAAGCAAAGCCGAGGGTCGGATCATCCGCTCTCCGGAAAGAATACTGGCCAACGCCTTCGTGAAAAGCGAGGTGTTGGGCGTCAGAAACAGAGCGCTTTAAGCGCTGGCAAGGCGCGCAACGGCGACACAGTGAGAGGCAGCAGGCCCGGCACAATGTCGCTTGCGACGTTCAAAGACAGCGATAACGCGTTGTAGTTCTTCGTTTTTCTTATAAATCTACAGCTCTGATATGCTTTCCGGCCGCAGGCGGAGATAGCACCATGCAACTCATTGATATCGGCGTCAACCTGACCAACCCCAGTTTCGACGAGAGGCACTCGGCCGTTCTAGAGCGTGCTTACGCCGCTGGCGTGCAACAATTGGTGCTCACCGGCACCAGCGTCGAAGGCAGCGAGCAGGCCCTGGAACTATGTGTAAAACTCGATGAAAGCGCGCAACGCCTGTTCAGCACCGCCGGCATCCACCCCCACTCCGCCAGCGCTTGGAACCGCGACAGCGCCCAGCGTTTGCGCGGTTTGCTCAGCGAAACACGCGTGCGCGCCGTCGGCGAGTGCGGACTGGATTTCAACCGTGATTTTTCGCCGCGCCCGCAGCAGGAAAAAGTCCTCGAGGAACACCTGGCCCTGGCCGTCGAGCTGAAACTTCCCGTGTTCCTTCACGAGCGCGATGCCAACCAACGCCTGCTGGAGATTCTCAAGGACTACCGTGACCATCTGCCCGCCGCCGTGGTGCATTGCTTCACTGGCGAACAAGCGGCGCTCTTCAGCTACCTCGACCTTGACCTGCACATCGGCATCACCGGTTGGATCTGCGACGAGCGCCGTGGGACGCATCTGCACCCGTTGGTCAGGGAAATTCCCCGTGGCCGTCTGATGCTGGAAAGTGACGCGCCCTACCTGCTGCCGCGCACGCTGCGTCCGAAGCCGAAGAACGGCCGCAATGAGCCCGCCTTCCTGACCGAAGTGCTACGCGAGGTTGCCCTGCATCGCAATGAAACGATGCAAGAGCTGGCGATGCACAGCACCGCCTGTGCCCGCGCCTTTTTCGGCCTGCCTGCCGTGGAGTGATGCGGCGCATTGACCCATGTCAAAAACGCTTTCCTGAGTAGCGGCACAATAATGGCACCTTGCCAATGCTGTTTCCGCTATCAGAGAAAACCTTCCATGGGTGCCTGGCTTAGCAATATCTCGCTTAAATACAAATTCTGGGCCGTCAATGCGGTGGCCTTCATCACCACCCTGTTGCTGGTGCTGTATGCCGTCCAGCTCGAACAACAGGCGCGCAGCCATGCCTCCCAGGTGTCGGCCCAGGCCCAGGGGCAGTTGCTCAACGCCTGGCCGGCTGACACGCCACTGCCCACTGGCGAGAACTGGCTGACCTTCACCCGTGGCCAAGTCCCACAACGCGCAGGCGAGGATCTCTCAGCCTTGCAAGACGCGAGCGGCTGGATCGAGCTCAGTCACCTGCCATTGTTCGGCGTCAATCCGCTGGTGGGCGCCGAGGTCATCCGCCGTGCCGACGGACAGCAAGTCGCCGTACTCGCATACGCGCCAAGCCTGCGCCAGGTGTTCGGCGAACGTTTCGTCAACTATGCGCTGGCGGTGGCGATCCTGATGCTCGCGATGCTTGGCGCCTCACAACTGCTGATCCGCTTCCTGCTCAGCCAGCTCAACACTCTCAAGGACGTGATGCTGCATGTGGAGAAGACCGGCGATTTGTCCGCCCGCGTGCCCCTGGCCTGCAAGGATGAAGTCGGGCAGATGGCCAGCGCCTTCAACGCCATGCAGGCCGGCTACCAGCGGGTGGTCAACACCGTGGCCCATACTGCCAAACAATTGGACGAGGGCGCCGCGCGGCTGGCCAGCAGCATGAACGAGGTGCAGCGCGGCATGCTCGGCCAGCAAAGCGAGACCGACCAGGCCGCCACGGCGATCAACGAAATGACCGCCACCGTCTACCACATTGCCCAGCACGCCGGTGCCACCCGCGACCTCTCGCAAACCGCCGACACCCTCGCCGGCAGCGGGCAGGAAGTGGTCACCCGCGTGCAACGTTCGATTGCCGGGCTGTCCAGCGGCGTGCAACAGACCGCTGAGATGATCCAGAAACTCGCCGAAGACAGCCAGAAAATCAACAGCGTGGTCGGGGTGATCCACAGCATCGCCGAACAGACCAATCTGCTCGCCCTCAACGCCGCCATCGAAGCTGCCCGCGCCGGAGAAATGGGCCGTGGCTTTGCGGTGGTCGCCGACGAAGTGCGCAACCTGGCCAAGCGCGTACAAAGCTCCACCGACGAAATCACCCGCATGGTCTCGGCGCTGCAAGCCGGCACCCGCGACGCGGTGGACTTCATGCAGGAAAGCTCGTTCAAGGCTGACGACTGCGTAAAACAGGCCCAGGAAGCCGGTGCCGCACTCGCCGACATCACCGGCGCCGTGGCGCAGATGCGCGAGAGCAATACCCAGATCGCGGTGGCCGCTGAACAGCAAAGCCATGTCGCCGAAGAGATGAACCGCGCAGTGGTGAGTATTCGCGATGTAACCGAGAACACCGTGCGGCAGACCGTAGATTCGGCGACCACCAGCCATGCACTGGCGGCGTTGGCGGGAGAATTGAGCACAGCGATTGGGCAGTTGAAGCTGTAGGGCCGTTCAGACCGTAATCCGATTCCTACGACCAAGCCGCAGCCTACCTGAGATTAAGACGAAACTTCCTCGCCACTCCCGCGAATAACGCCGACTTCTTTTACCGACGAACCTCTGCAAAGTCCCTCGCCTGATCAAACAGTGCGAGGGAGTGCAGATGGTTTTTTTCGTTAGAGCCCAGGTCGCCAGGGCCGTCTTTTGATTCCGGTGATTGCCAGCTTTGTGCTGGCCCCCATGGACCCCGAAGCGCCAGATGTTGAAAGCATTCTTCGGAATTTGCGCGACTGCCTGAATACGTTCGACGACTGGGCCGACAGCTTTTTAAGTGGCTCGGCACTGGAAGTGGAGCAGGTGTTCAAGGTCGGGGAAGACGTCGCACTGGTTGCGCCGATCTCTTCCGACATGCCCAGTCGCACCGTCGCCATGTGCAAAGCCCAGGGTGGGCTGACCCTGGTGCACCTGTTCGAAAGCACCCGGTTCGTGCCGATCGGCAACACGCCGGTCACGCTGCAAGCCATCGCCAAGGACGGCAATCCCATTGGCGCGCCGCTGCAGCGAACCATCGGCCCCAGCGGCATTCTTGAAGTCCCAGAATGCACTCGCGACCAGCGGTACCAGGTCACCTTTTACCCCAACGTTTCCAAAGATCACGTCAAGGCGCTGTATGCGTCCTACCAGTCGGTGATCGCCGGGCTGGAAGCTGAACTGCGCCAGCAATGGAACGAGCGCTTCAAGCTTCAGTGGACAGATTTTGCAAACGCCCCGCCCTTCACACGCAGCGCGAAACAGGGCGCGGCCTTTGCAACCGGGATTGGCAAGGCTTTTTACAACCTGTGGGACAACATTACCGAGCTGTACGACCTGCTGGCGAACCTCAAGTCCAACAGCGAACGGTTGTTGAAGTACATCTCCCAAGCCGAACTGGATCAGTTACTCAAGCTGGGTAAAGACACGCTCGCCCAGGGTTTACTGGTGCTGAGTGATGAGCCGCTGTTGTTCATTTATCTCTCGGCGGCGGTGGCCTGGATGCGCATGTTGCCGCCGCCCGAGATGTATGAACTGCTGGGTGAGATTACCGGCGAAGTGTTGATCAATCTGTTGCTGATATGGGCGACGCGGGGAATTGGGGTACAGCTTCGGTTGGGGGCTCAGGTGCTCAGCCAGGTCAAATCCGGACGGGCGCGGGCGCTGTTGGAGCTGCTGGCCAAGCAGGTTGTGGGGCCTGGGCTGGAAACCCATGTGGAGGCGGCCAAGCCGGTGTTGCTAAGCAGTGCGGCGACGCTGGTCAAGGCAGTGCCGGTGGCGCCGTTGAAGGCGGGTGACACGCTGGTTTCGAACCCGGTGCCGGCGGTGCGCAGCAAGACCCAGCGTACGGCGTTGGTTCGGCAGGAGGCGGTGGATGATGTGCCTGCCGTGGCTTCGAACCCGAAGGGTGATGCGGCGGCCTCTGCGGATAAAACCGTTACTAACGGTTGCCCGGTGTCGATGGTCACTGGCGAGGAATTGCTGACGCTTACCGATGGCGCGCTGGATGGGGTCTTGCCGTTCGAGTGGACGCGCTTGTATCGCAGCAGTGCGGTGGAAGTGGACTGTGGGCTGGGGTTTGGCTGGAGTCATGCGCTGGCGCAGCGGCTTGTGGTGGCGGGCGATTCGGTGGTGTGGACGGACCATGAGAATCGCTCGACCACCCTGCCCTTGCCGACGGCTGCTCGGCCGGCGATTACCAACAGCCTGGCGGAAGCGGCGATTTACTTGGGGTCGTTGCCTGATGAACTGGTGCTGGCCCAGGGGTCGCGGTTCTACCACTTTCGCGACGGTGGGCTGACGGCGATCAGCGATGCGTATGACAACCGGCTGTTGGTTGTCCGGGATCGGTTGGGGCGGATCGAGCGGTTGGATAACGGTGTGGGCCGTTCGCTTTTGTTGCGTTATGAATTCGACCGCATCGTGGCGGTGGACTACCAGATTCATCGCGCCACGGGGCATGAACCCTTTGTTTGGGTGACCGAGCAGAACGTCGTTGCCTACGCCTATGACGGCGCCGGACGACTGGTTTCAGCGACCAATGCTGTCGGTGAAAGCGAAGTTTATCGGTACGACGAGCAGCACGTCATTCTTGAACGGCAGTTGGCCGGTGGGGCGCGTTTCTTTTGGGAATGGGAGCGCGTTGGCAAGGCGGCGCGCTGTGTCCGCCATTGGGCCAGTTTCTCGCAGATGGACACACGGTATGCCTGGGGCGATGACGGTCGAGTCACCGTGCACAACGCCGACGGCAGCCAGGAAGTTTACGTACATGACCAGCGGGCGCGATTGGTACAGCGCATCGATCCCGACGGCGCCCAGCATTTCAAATCCTACGATGACAAGGGCCGTCTGACCGTCGAGCAGGACCCGCTGGGTGCGGTGACGGCCTATCAATACGACGAAGCCGGACGCTTGGTCGCGCTGTTTCCGGGGGATGACGAGCCAACATCCTACGAGCATGACAACGGTTTCGTACGGGTTGTAAGACGTGGTGAGGCGGTCTGGAAATACGAGCGTAATGACCAGGGAGATGTCATTCGCCAGATCGATCCGGATGGCAACGCGACCGACTACAGCTACGACAAACAGGGACAACTGACCGGGGTTTGGTACCCCGACAACAGCTGCCATCGCTTGGTGTGGAATGAGCGCGGGCAGCTTGTTGAAGAGCAATTGCCCAATGGCGGGATCAAGCGCTATCGCTATGACGACCTGGGCCGGCAGGTTGCGCTTGAGGATGAACAGGGCGCGCTGACCCAGTATCAATGGGACGCCGTAGGCCGGTTAGCTCGCTTGGTACTGCCGGACGGTGCCACACGAGAATTCAGCTACAACCCCTACGGAAAAATCATCGCCGAGCGCGACGAACTCGGCCACGTCACCCGCTACGAATACGCCGACGGCCTGCACCTGATCAGCCGCCGCATCAATGCCGACGGTACCCAGGTCAAGTACCGCTACGACAACGCTCGCTTACTGCTCACCGCCATCGAAAACGAAGTCGGCGAAACCTACCAACTCGACTACCACCCCAACGGCCTGATCCAACAGGAAACCGGCTTCGACGGCCAACGCACTGCGTATGCCTACGACCTCAACGGCAACCTGTTGGAGAAAACCGAATACGGCGACGATGGCAGTCAGCTTGTCACTCAATACCAGCGCGACCATGCCGGCCGCCTCGTAAGAAAAACCCTGCCCGACGGCAGCGTTGTCGACTATGCCTACGACCGCCAAGGCAACCTCCTCAGCGTCGACGACGGCCACTGGTTTCTGGCCTACGAATACGACCGCCAAAACCGCCTCACCGCCGAACACCAAGGCTGGGGCACGTTGCGCTATGGCTACGACGCCTGCGGCCAGTTAAAAAACCTGCGCCTGCCGGACAACAACCGCCTCACCTTCAACCACGACAAAGGCGGGCATCTCGCCACCGTCGAACTGAACGGTGCGCTGCTGACTTCCCACCTGTTCAAAGCAGGCCGCGAACACCAGCGCCAACAAGGCCAACTCCTCAGCCACTACCACTACGACGACCAAAACCGGCTACATACCCACGCCGTCACGCAGCAGGAAAACCACCTCTACCAACGCCACTACGACTACGACAAAACCGGCAACCTCACCCGCCTGCACGACACCCGCAAAGGCGAACACCTTTACCACTACGACCCACTCCACCGCCTGACCCGCGCCGATCACTCGCAAGACATACAAGAACGTTTCGGCCACAACCCTGCCGGCAACCTGCTCATGCAAGACAGGCCGGGCCCGGACATCGTTGCGGGTAATCGGCTGATGATCCAAGGCGATCACCATTACGACTATGACGCCTTCGGCAACCTGATACGCGAGCGACGTGGCAAGGGTCATTCACTCGTTACCGAGTACCGCTACGACTGTCAGCACCGGCTGATCGGCATCACCAAGCCCAACGGCCAAACCGCCAGTTATCGCTACGATCCGTTTGGGCGGCGCATCAGCAAAACCGTGGATGGAATCACCACAGAGTTCTTCTGGCAAGGCGACAAGCTGATCGCCGAACACCATGCAGATCGTCATCGCAGCTACCTCTACGAACCCGACAGCTTCCGCCCATTAGCACTGCTGGAAGGCTTCGGCCCACAAGAAACCAAGCCCTACCACTACCAACTCGACCACCTCGGCACACCGCAAGAACTCACCACGCCCGAAGGCGAAATCGTCTGGTCCGCCCACTACCGCGCCTACGGAGAAATCAGCCGTCTCGACGTAGGCAAAGTCGACAACCCGCTTCGTTTCCAAGGCCAATACTTTGACCCGGAAAGCGGCCTGCACTACAACCGCCATCGCTACTACAATCCGGACATTGGTCGTTACCTGACGCCTGATCCGGTGAAGCTGGCGGGTGGGATCAATGCATACCAGTACGTGCCCAATCCTACTGGATGGGTGGACCCGTTAGGGCTGAGCGCTAACTGCCCGCCTAAAGGCAGGCATCATTCAGCCTGTAAAACTCCAAATGAACCCGACGCACCCGATGTTTCACGCAAAGGTGCCTTCAGACAAGCGAAGAGAGACGCCGGGATACCGATGGTTCAAAACCCAGACATGGTAGTAGACCTAGACACAGGGAAAACTAAACAATACGTCACTGAAAAAATGACGGACAAAAACGGAAAAACAGTTCTGGATGATGCAGGGAGATCCATCGAAACAAAGGTTTATCAATTTACAAGATCAAATGGCTCTAAGGTTCTTATCCAAGACCACTCAGCAGGACATAAATTCGGCAGAGTAGATGGTGTTGGGGACCATTCGTCACACTTCAACTTACGCCCGATCGAAAAGCCTCGAAAAGGCTATCTTGAAGGAGCAAAGAAACATTATTCATTCAGGAAATAAGTATGAAGCACTGGAACGAATTAGATGGAAGCATATTTTTTAGTAAACTTTTCAGCTCTCCAGTTGAAATTGGAAAAATAGCTCTGTTTTCTATAACTATAGAAAATGATCAACCATCAATAGACATGGGTTTTGACATACCTGAATTCCCAGACGACCTGCCAGAAAAATGGAGAAATAAAGGATATAACATGTGTAGAGTTGGCCTAACTTGCAATGACATTGACAACCTGAAAATCTTAAATATTCCTGCCCATGAGGTATTTACTGCACGCATCAAAAGAGCCAGCAATCATTTTACATTTGAAGCCATCAGCGACAGCGCCTCCATAACATTCAACGCAAAATTTATTTCACTTAAAGGCCCTAGTGTTTACATCAACGGACCGGACGACTACTACTTCAAATAACCCAACATAACCATCCCAAATTGAAAACAATCTCAAATCGCGGCACCCCGTTGAGTCACCTGAAAAGTTATTTTACATAAAGGTGGCTCTATGGACTCCATAGCCAACCCTAATTCGCCGCCCTATCCTCTCCCACCTAAACTCCCTCCAAGTTGTTTAAACGGACAGAGGATTCACCACCATGGGCAAACGTCACCCCAATCTCCCCGCCTGGCAATGGCGTAATTACCCACAAAACCATCAGCACCCGACCAATCTGGCTTTGCACCTGATTGCCGTTCCGCTGTTCATCATCGGCTTTCTGTTGATCGTTTCCGGTGTGTTCAGCCTGAGCCTGGTGAGTTTTGCCGTAGGCGTGATCGGCATTTTGGCGGGCCTGGCGCTGCAGCGTCATGGCCACAGCCTGGAAGCCCAGGCGAGCGAGCCGTTCAGTGATCGTAACGACGCGGTGCAGCGCCTGGTGGTCGAGCAGTTCGTGACGTTTCCGCGCTTTGTGCTCAGCGGCGGCTGGTGGCGGGCGTGGCGCCAGCGTCACCGGCATTGAGGGTCAGGCGAAGACCACCACGGTCTGGCGACTGAGGGCGATCAACTCGCCGGTCGGGCTCCAGAGCGCGGCGGCGGCATGGCCGTAGCCGTCCCGGGCGTGTTCGATGTTGACGTGGTATTGGCACCAGTCGAGGGTGGTCAAGTGCTGCAGGGGCTGGATGAATTCGATGGTCCAGGTCAGGGTGCTGCCCGGCGCCGGTTTCTTCAAATGCGGAAGTAACGCCGGCGGCCAGGCGTCGACCAGTGCGAGGATGTGCGCCTCGGTCAGGGGCTCTTCTTTCACGTCCCCACACAACCGTACCCAACCGCCCATGTCGCGGGATTTATTGCCGGTAAACGGCAGGCCGCCGACGCTCCAGCGCATTGCCAGATGCCGCATGAATTCAGGGGTGACGCCCTTGATATAGGGCAGCTCCTGGCATTCATCCCAATGTTTGAACACGGGTGGCGGCTCGCTCGCGACGTCAATTTCCGAGGTGCGGGGCGCACCGAAACTGGCCTGGACCAAGGTCGCCACTTCACCGTTCTGGACCACACGGCCCAGCAATTGGCTGACAGCCTTGCCTTCGCGCAGCACTTCAACCTGATAGCTAGCGGGTACATCCGGCGCGACCGGGCCAACGAAAGTGATCGCCAGGGAGCGCAGCGGCCGCTCCGCCGGCACCTGGGCGCGCAACGCTTCGTATTGCAACGCGGCGACCAGGCCACCAAAGGTGGCGCGGCCTTGGGCCCATTCGGCAGGAATGGTGACATCCTGTGGGTTTTGACGGGCAGCGTCGAGCAAATCACTAAAGCGCATGGCGACCTCACATCAAGAAAATCGATGAGGGAATCTTAACCACCAAGCCCGCCAGATACAGCACCTATTCCGGCCAAAAACCGGACCGGTTCAGAAACAATCGGCGCTGAGCTTATCCAGAACCCGGTCCGCCTGCCGCTCGGCCTTGGCCATGGTTTGACGCCAGGTGGCGACGAAGGGCTCAAGATCGGCCTGATGCTCGGCCAGCATCAACCACTGCCAGCAGTCGTGCCAGTCACCCAGGGCGCCCTGGGCTTTTTTCAGACCGGACAGGGCCTTGGCGGGCAATTTATCCAGCTCGGGATACGCCTCGGCAGCGTAGCGCACGCGCTTGATCAGCAAGCGTAAACGGTGGCGATCATGCTCGGGGTCTTTCAGCGCGTGGTCGAGTGCGTTCCATTGCTTGGTCAGGCGTTTCCGGATGCGCGAGCGCAGGCCCTTGAGCAATTTCTGCCGTTGGGAAGCGCGGATAAACCGTGGAAACGCATCGAGGATCTGCAGCAGGTGCGCCAGCTGCAGGCTCTGCGCCACTTGGCGATAAGCCTCAGGCTGCAGGCGCAGACGCCGCTCAGCCGCCTCATGGTGACCCAGCTGTTGCAAGTACGCAGCCAGCACCTCACGGTCACGCAACGGTGTGGTCAACTGGCCGACCGCGCGGGCGGCCGATTCAAGCTGTTCGACACCCGGTAACCCGCGCAAGGGGCGCAACAGGCTGCGCAAGCGGCGCACGGTAGTGCGCAGATCATGCAAGGCTTCATCATCGGTGACGGCGGCAAGACGCGCCTGACAGCTCAGTAACCCTACTTCCAGGCCAATGACCTGAGCGACCAACTGATTGACCAGCGCTGACATCCTGCCCTCCCTGTGTGATGAAACAGCCTACTCGCGGCTAGCGAATCAACGCCCGGCGCGTGACTCACGGATATAGAAGCGCGCTTTCTCGGCCTTGTTGGAGCACCCTTCGAACGCTTCGAATTGCTGTTGGGTCTTGGCCCCGGTCAACAACGACAAAGCCTTGGAGTAGCTGACGGTGCCCGCGAAGCCCTCGGCCTTGGCCAGGTCCAGTTCTTTCCAGGCGGCATCCAACTGCGACCCGCAGCTGTCGCGATACGCGGTTTTCCCGGCACAGCCAGCCAAGGCCAACAGGATCACGGGAACACACATCCAGGCTTTCATCGATGACACCTCAAAATATACAAAATCTGTCGTAGCCTGTAGACGTTGCCTACAGGGAAAAGTGCCTTGTCCTTAGCCTGAAATCAGTAGTACCCATTGCCAGAGCATACCCGAGCCTAGACGCGATTCTGGAAAAATATTGCCAAGGCTTACCGAGGATTGTAGCGGCCCCCTTGATGGGTGCATTGTGGGCACCTGTTTCACGAAGGATCTGGTCATGAAGAAACGTGTTGCCTTAGTGCTGGGCTCCGGCGGAGCCAGGGGCTACGCCCATATCGGGGTGATCGAAGAGATCGAACGGCGCGGCTATGACATCGCCTGTATTGCCGGCTGCTCGATGGGTGCCGTGGTCGGCGGGATCTATGCCGCCGGCAAGCTGGACGAGTACCGAAACTGGATCGAAAGCCTCGATTACCTCGACGTGTTGCGCCTGGTGGATGTGAGTTTTCGCCTGGGCGCGATTCGCGGTGAAAAGGTGTTCGGGCAGATCCGCAAGATCGTCGGCGAAATCAATATCGAAGAGCTGCGCATCCCCTACACCGCCGTGGCTACCGACCTCACCAACCAGCAGGAAATCTGGTTCCAGGAAGGCTGCCTGCACCAGGCCATGCGCGCCTCGGCCGCGATCCCCAGCCTGTTCACGCCGGTGATGCAGGGCAACCGCATGCTGGTGGATGGCGGCTTACTCAACCCGTTGCCCATCGTGCCGGTGGTGTCGAGCCATTGCGACTTGATCATCGCGGTCAACCTCAACGCCACCAACCAGAAACATTATCACTTGCCGGTGATCCAGCGCCCGCCGGCATTCAAGAGCCGCTTTAACAGCCTGGCAAAATCATTGGGTTCGCACCTGCCGTTTCGACGCAAACAGGCCGAGCAGTTGATGAAGCTCGAGCAGGAAGCGTTGCAGGCCCAGGCCGCCGAGATCAACCCATGGCTGGAGTCGGCCGAGCCCGAATCCCAGCAACCCGCCGCCGCGCCGGAAAAACCCGGCACGCCGAAGTCGGCCACAGGCTCGTTCATTATCGATAACGTCGGGCCTGCATCGCTGCTGGACCTGATCAACCAGAGTTTCGAGGTGATGCAGACGTCATTGGCACAGTACAAAATCGCCGGCTACCCACCGGATGTGCTGATCAACGTGCCCAAGCGGGTGTGCCGTTTTTTCGAGTTCTACAAGGCGCCGGAGTTGATCGCGTTGGGGCGGGAAATTGCCAGTGATACGTTGGATCGGTATGAGAGTGAGCAGTCTTGAGATTGTAGGCGCTGCTGGTGGCCTCATCGCGGCATAGGTATCTACATAACTTTGTAGCAGCCTAAGTAACCACGATGCGAAGCGAGCCGCTCTTGATCTTGCTCTTGATCTAGGCGCCCCGTTAAACCACGCTGGCCGGAATTCGACAGTGATTTGGGGGGTAAACCGGCAGGGATGCCGGTTTAGCCGCCCCGCGCCATGGATGGCGCGTGGCGGCGGCCCCCCAAATCACTGTCGGATTACGGGCACACCGAGCCTAGGCGAGGTGCCGAGTGGTGGGGCAAGAGCGTTTTGCTTACTTTTGCGCTTTTCAAAAGTGAGACGCCGTAAGGGCGGAACCCTAAGCCGCCGTTACCGCAGCAACGGATATGTACTCGCCCTGATCCAGCATCCTGGTCGGCTGTCAGGCCGCCATCGGGGGCAAGCCCCCTCCCACATTTAGGTCGCGGGGCATCAGTTAGAGAGGCTTCGGCTCTTGAGCCGTCACAGGTTCAGGGCCGTGCCAAAGTTGTGTAGATACCAATGCCCATCGCGGGCAAGCCCACTCCCACAATTAGACTGAGTTCAACATGAGCATGCGGTCGAATGTGGGAGTGGGCTTGCCCGCGATGACGCTAGTTGAGGCAGCGAAACTCTATCCACCCTAAGTATTCAGCAATCGATACCCCACCCCCGCCTCAGTCACGATAAACCTCGGCTGCGTCGGGTCATCCGCCAGCTTCTGCCGCAAATGCCCCACCACAATGCGCAGATAGTGGCTGTCTTCGGTGTGGGTCGGCCCCCAGATATCCTTGAGCAATTGTTGCTGGGTAATCACCCGCCCTGGATGCCGCGCCAGTTGCGCCAGCACCGCGTATTCCTTGCGGGTCAACGCCACCTCGGCACCGTCCAGCAGAACGCGGCGGTAGGCCAGGTCTACCGTCAGCGGGCCGAAACTAAGGGCGGCTTCCTGAGACTCGCCCGTCGGTGCCTGGCGCAACAGCGCACGCACACGGGCGAGAAATTCCTGGATGCCGAAAGGCTTGGTTACGTAGTCATTGGCGCCGCCGTCGAGGGCATCGACCTTTTGGCTCTCGCTGGCCCGTACCGACAGCACCAGCACCGGCACCGTCGACCACTCGCGAAACTCGCGCAGCACTTGCTGGCCGTCCATGTCGGGCAAGCCCAGGTCCAGCACCAGCAGATCCGGCTTGCTCAATGCCGCTTGGGCCAGGCCTTCGTTGCCGGTGCCGGCCTCGATCACCTTATAGCCCTGGGAGGCCAGGCTGATGCGCAGGAATTTGCGGATCTGCGGTTCGTCATCAATGACTAGAATCGTCGCGGTCTGGCTCATGGTGTCCAATTAAAATCCATTAAAAACAAACCATTGTAGAAACGAACCTGTTGTGGCGAGGGAGCTTGCTCCCGCTGGAGTGCGAAGCGCTCCCAAACTAGTCAGGCGGGTGATGCGTCGCGACCGAATGGTTTTGGGGCTGCTGCGCAGCCCAGCGGGAGCAAGCTCCCTCGCCACAGTAGGCATACGTTTTCAAAGGTCAGTGTCCAAGCCCGGCTGAGATTGTAGCGGCAGAAACAGGGTGATGCAGGTGCCGCGCCCCTCAATGCCATCCGCCACGCTGATATGCCCCCCATGTGCGCCGACCATGCCCTGGCAGATCGCCAGGCCAAGGCCGGTGCCCTGCCCGCCCCGATCACCACGGGCAGCGGTGTAGAACATGTCGAAGATCTTCGCACGTTCATCCTCGGGAATCCCCGGCCCTTCATCGGCCACGGCGAAAAACAACTGGTTGTCCGCGACACCGGCGCTCAACTGCAAACGGCCCTGGGGCGGCGAAAAACGTGCGGCGTTCTCCATTACATTGACCAACGCCTGCTCGATCAACGCAGCGTGCACGTAGAGCAACGGCAGCTCCGGCGGCACATGGGTACTCACTTGCAACGGTGCCAGCACCGCGCGCAAACGCCCGAGGGCGCTGCCGACGATATCGCCGGGCGAGACCCAATCGCGCGCCAGCTTCAGCGCGCCGTGGCCCAAGCGAGTCATGTCCAACAGGTTCTGGATATAGCGGTCGAGGCGCTCGGCTTCATCGCGGGTGCCTTCGAGCAATTCGCGACGATCCTCCAAAGGGATCGCTTCGCCCAGCGCCAGCAGGCTGTCGATACTGCCGCGCATGGAGGTCAACGGTGTGCGCAAATCGTGGGATACGGAAGCGAGCAAGGCGCTGCGCAGTTGTTCGGTTTCGCCGTGCAAACGCGCCGACTCCAACTCCTGTCCCAACTGCGCCCGCGCCAGCGCCTGGGCCAGCGGCTGGCTCAAGGCGGTGAGCAGGCGGCGGCGTTGCCCGCTCAACTCCAAGCCCGGCTTGGCACTGACACCGAGCAAACCCAAGGGCCCCTCTTCGCCCGACAACGGCCACCACCACCAACGTCCAAACGGCAAGGTGCCGGTGCCCACACCCGCCGGCTGATCGTGCTGCCAGGCCCAATCGGCGGCAGCGCGTTCGGCTTCGGTAAGGGTCAACGGGCCACCGGTCTCGATTGTCCAGCCGCCCTCGCCGTCGCGATTGACCAGGCATACATCCAAATCATTCCAACCTTGCAGGTGGTGAGCCGCCGCACTGATAACGGCCTGGCGATCCGTGGCTGCAGTGAGCTTGCGCGACAGGTCGAGCAGCTCGCTGGTTTCTTCTTGGGTATCGCGCAACGCCTGCAACTGGCGACGCTGGCGCGCAGCCAGGTTGCCGGTGAGCGCTGCCATCAACAGGAAGAACAACAGGGTCAGCACATCCTCTTCACGCTGGATGGCAAAGGAGAAATTCGGCGGAATAAACAGAAAGTCATAGGTCATGAACGACAACGCCGCGCACACCAGCGAAGGCCCCAGACTGCTGCGCACCGCCACCAGCAGCACCGCCGCAAGAAACACCAGTGAGATATTCGGCAACGGCAACACGCTGGACACGCCCCAGGCCAAGCCGGCCGCAACCACGGTTGCCACCACGGCCAAGGCGTAGTCGAACCAGCGCAGTCCACGCGCATCCGGCAAGCGCGGCGGAGCAGGCATATCGTCGCTGTCGAGCACGTTGATTTCCAGGCCCCGCGCATTGCGCAACAAGCGTGCGGCGAGGCCGCCGCCGAACAGCCGTCGCCGCCAGCGCATGCGCGACTGCCCGACCAGTACCAGGCTGGCGCGGCGCTCGGCGGCATGCTGGATCAACGTCCTGGCCACCTCCCCCGCCCGCAGCAACACCACCTCGCCGCCCAGACGCTCCGCCAGTTGCTGGGCATTTTGCAGGCGCAGCCGTGACTGTTCATCCCGCGCGTGGCCGTTGTCGATATGCACCAGGCTCCAGGGTAAATGCCGCCGCTGCGCGACCCGGCTGGCATGGCGCACCAGGCGTTCGGCCTGTGCGTCGCCATCGACCCCCACCAGCAAACGACCACGCACCGCCGGCGCAGCTTGGCCGAGTTGGCGATACCCTTGGGCCAGGTCGTCGTCGACGTGGGCGGCCGCGGTCTGCATGGCCAGTTCGCGCAGGGCCATCAAGTTGGTCTGGGTGAAAAACGCATCGATGGCCGCCCGCGCCTGTTCCGGCACATACACCTTGCCGTCACGCAGGCGCTCCAGCAATTCGCGGGACGGCAAGTCGATCAGCAGCAACTCGTCGGCCTCTTGCAGCACCCAGTCCGGCAGGGTTTCACGCACCTGCACACCGGTAATGCCCCGCACCTGGTCATTGAGGCTTTCCAGGTGCTGGACGTTGACGGTGGTGAATACGTTAATGCCGGCAGCGAGCAATTCCTGAATGTCCTGCCAGCGCTTTTCATGCCGGCTGCCGGGGGCGTTGCTATGGGCCAGTTCGTCGACCAGCACCAGCTTGGGCTTGGCCGCAAGCAGGCCGTCGAGGTCCATTTCTTCGAGCATCACGCCACGGTATTCACTGCGCAACAGCGGTTGTTGCAGCAGGCCGCTGAGCAAGGATTCCGTCTCGGCGCGGCCGTGGGTCTCGACCACCCCGGCAATCAACGGGACGCCCTGGCGCAGTTGAGCATGGGCCGCCTGGAGCATGGCGTAGGTCTTGCCCACGCCGGGCGCGGCGCCGAGGAAAACCTTGAGCCGGCCACGGCCGTTGCGGGGTAGATCGGCTAACAAGGCATCGGCGCGGCCGGAGTCGCTCATGCAAGGGTTTCCTTAGGTGTTCAGGTAATCAGGCTCAATGACGATCAACTGTGGGAGGGGGCAAGTCCTAATGTCAGTCAGTTAAGCAAAAGTGGTTCCCTGTAGGAGCGAGCTTGCTCGCGAAGAACTCAAGGCCCTCTCGTTCATCCAGAATGAACGCGTTGTCTGGGCGTTTTTCGCGAGCAAGCTCGCTCCTACAGTGAAGCCGCTTAACTGACTGGCATTAGGGAAAGCCCTCTCCCACAGGGGTTCAGAGTTTTTCCAGGGCCATGTTCAGTGCCAGTACGTTGACTACCGGCGGCCCCACCAACGGGCTTTCGGTGTGTTCATCCAACATCCGCTGCAAGGTCGACACCGGCACATTCCGTGCTGCCGCCACTCGCGCCAGTTGATAGGCAATTGCCGCGGGTGGCAAGTGTGGATCAAGTCCGCTGCCGGAGGTCGTCAGCGAGGCCAACGGTACGGGCCCCTGGCCGGGCACCTGTTGTTTATTCGCGTCATCGAAGATGCGCGTGGCCAGCGCGGGATTGCTCGGGCCAAGGTTGCTGGCACTGCTGGAGACCGTCGCGAACGCCCCGGCCGAGGGGCGCGGATGGAACCAGCCGTCACCGCTGAATTCCTGGGCGATCAGGCTGGAACCGCGCACCTTGCCGCCGGCATCGCGCACCAGGCTGCCATTGGCCTGATCCGGGAAGGCAACCTGAGCGACGCCAGTCACCACCAGCGGATAAGCCACGCCGGTGATCAGGGTCATGAGTACCAGCAGGCTCAGGGCCGGGCGGATTGTATTAGTCATCGTCAAATCCTCAATAAATCGGCCACAAAAGACCGCAGGGTTACACCAGGTGCAGCGCCGTCAGCAGCATGTCGATCGCCTTGATGCCCACAAACGGCACCAGCAGCCCACCCAGGCCGTAGATCAGCAGGTTGCGTCGCAACAAGGCCGCCGCACTCGCCGCCTGCACGCGCACACCGCGCAGGGCCAGCGGGATCAGCACCACGATGATCAGCGCGTTGAACACAATTGCCGACAGAATTGCGCTCTGCGGGCTCTGCAGGTGCATGACGTTGAGCACGCCCAATTGCGGGTAGATCGAGGCGAACAGCGCCGGCAGGATCGCGAAGTACTTGGCCACGTCGTTGGCGATGGAAAAGGTGGTCAGCGCGCCCCGGGTCACCAGCAACTCCTTGCCGATCTGCACCACGTCCAGCAGCTTGGTCGGATCACTGTCGAGGTCGACCATGTTCGCGGCTTCGCGTGCGGCCTGGGTGCCATCGTTCATCGCCATGCCGACGTCGGCCTGGGCCAGCGCTGGCGCGTCGTTGGCACCGTCGCCGCACATGGCGACCAGACGGCCGTCGTTCTGCTCATGGCGAATACGGGCGAGTTTTTTCTCAGGCGTGGCTTCAGCCAGCACGTCATCCACGCCGGCTTCAGCGGCAATCGCGGCGGCCGTCAACGGGTTGTCGCCGGTGACCATCACGGTACGAATCCCCAGCTTGCGCAGCTCGGCGAAACGCTCACGGATGCCAGGCTTGACCACGTCTTTCAGATGGATCGCACCAAGCAATTTGCCATCGGCGCACACCAGCAACGGCGTGCCGCCGCTTTGGGCGATCTTGTCGATTTCCCGCGACAGTGCAGGTAAAAGGTCGCTGCGCTGCTGGCCGATAAACGCCAGCAGCGAATCCACCGCGCCCTTGCGGAATACGCGGCCCTGATAGTCGACACCGGACAAACGGGTTTCGGCGCTGAAGGGGACCGCAGTCAGTTCGTCCGGCGTCGGCTCTGCCTGGGGGTGCAAGGCGCGCAGGTATTCGACGATGGACTTGCCTTCGGCGGTGTCATCCGCCAGGGAGGCGAACAGTGCACCTTCCGCCACTTCCCGACCACTGACACCGGGCGCCGCAACCACTGCCGAGCAACGACGGTTACCGAAAGTGATGGTGCCGGTCTTGTCCAGCAGCAACACATGCACGTCCCCTGCCGCTTCCACCGCGCGGCCAGACTTGGCGATCACGTTGAGCCGCACAAGGCGGTCCATGCCCGCGATACCGATGGCCGACAACAAGCCGCCAATGGTTGTAGGAATCAGCGTCACCAGCAGTGCGACCAGGAACACCAAGGGCAGGCTGCCATTGGCGAAGTGAGCGAACGGCTGCAGGGTCACCACCACCAGCAGGAAGATCAGGGTGAGGCCGATCAGCAGGATATCCAGCGCGACTTCGTTGGGCGTTTTCTGGCGTTTGGCGCCTTCCACCAAGGCGATCATGCGGTCCAGGGTGGACTCACCGGGGTTGGCGGTGATGCGGATCAGCAGCCAGTCCGACACCAGGCGGGTGTTGCCGGTGACGGCCGAGCGGTCGCCGCCGGATTCGCGGATCACCGGAGCGGATTCGCCGGTAATCGCCGCTTCGTTGACGGCAGCGATACCTTCGATCACCTCACCGTCGCCAGGAATCATTTCACCTGCGGCGACGCGCACCACATCACCTTTGCGCAGGCTGGTGGCCGGTACCACCTTGAAACTACCGTCGGACTCCTTGCGACGAGCGCTCAAGCCTTCACTGCCGGCCTTGAGGCTGTCGGCGCGGGCCTTGCCACGGCCTTCGGCCAAGGCTTCTGCGAAATTGGCGAACAACACGGTGAACCACAGCCACACCGCGATTTGCACGGCCACGAAGGTCGGCACGGCGGCGTCGGGCACAAAGCACAGCACGGTGGTGAGGATGGCGGTCAGCTCGACCACCAACATTACCGGCGAGCGTTGCAGTTGGCGTGGGTCCAGCTTGACGAACGCCTGGACCAGCGCCCCGCGCCACAGGGCCGAGATCGCGGTGTTGGCAGGTTCCTGGGGTTTGACCGGGGCCGCATTTTTTACAGGCATATTCATTTTCATATCCCTTGGTTAGAAGCCCATGCTCAGGTGTTCAGCAATAGGGCCCAGCGCCAGCGTCGGCAGGAAAGTCAGGCCGCCCACCAGCAAAATGGTCACGGTCAACAAGGTCACGAACAACGGGCCGTGGGTCGGGAAACTGTTCTGACCAATCGGTGCGGTCTTCTTCATCGCCAGGCTACCGGCCAGGGCCAGTACCGGGAGGATGTAGCCGAAACGGCCGATCAACATGCCCAGGCCAAGCATCAGGTTGTGAAACACGGTGTTGCCGCTGAACCCACCAAACGCCGAGCCGTTGTTGGCACTGGCCGAGGTGTAGGCGTAGAGCAACTGGCTGAAGCCGTGGGGGCCAGGGTTGCTGATGGCGCCGGCCGGGCCTGGCAGGCTGGCGGCAATGGCACCCAGTACGAGCACACCCACCGGCATCACCAGCAGGGTCACCACCAGCAGTTGCACTTCCTTGGCCTGGAGTTTCTTGCCCAGGTATTCCGGGGTGCGGCCTATCATCAGGCCGGCGAGGAACACCGCAATCAACACGTTGAGCAACATGCCGTACATACCGGCACCGACCCCGCCGAAGATCACTTCGCCGACCATCATGTTGACCAGTGCCACCATCCCGCTCAGGGGGCTGAGGCTGTCCTGCATGCCATTGACCGAGCCGTTGGACGCTGCGGTGGTGGTCACCGACCAGAGCACCGTGCCGGTGGTGCCGAACCGTGTTTCCTTGCCTTCCAGCGGCGCGGTTTGCTCAACGGCCGGGTTGTTCAAGGTTGGGTTGGGCTGGTATTCGGCCCACAGTGAAGTCGCGCCGCCGATCAGGAACAAGGCCAGCATGCAGGCGAGAATGGCGCGGCTCTGACGCAGGTCTTTGACGTAATGGCCGAAGGTAAACACCAAGGCCACCGGGATCAGAATGATCGAGGCCACTTCGAAGAGGTTGGCCCAGGCTGTCGGGTCTTCGAACGGATGCGCCGAGTTCACTCCAAAGAAACCGCCGCCATTGGTGCCCAATTGCTTGATCGCAATCTGGCTGGCCGCCGGGCCGAGGGGGATGACCTGATCCACGCCTTGCATCGTCACGGCATCAACGTAATGGGCGAAGGTCTGTGGTACGCCCTGCCATACCAGAAACAACGCCAGCACCAGGCATAACGGCAGCAAGCCGTAGAGGGTGGCGCGGGTCATGTCGACCCAGAAGTTACCCAAGGTCTTGGAGGATTTGCGACCGATCCCACGGCAAAGCGCGACCAGGACTGCCAGGCCGGTGGCGGCACTGACGAAGTTCTGCACAGTGAGGCCGACCATCTGGCTGAGGTAGCTCAGGGACGCTTCACCGCTGTAGTTCTGCCAGTTGGTGTTGGTCATGAAACTGACCGCGGTGTTGAAGGCCAGCGTCCATTCCTGGCCCGGCAATTTCTGCGGGTTGAGTGGGAGATAGTTCTGAAACAACAGGATTGCGAACAGCAGCAAAAAGCCCGCGAGATTGAACGCGAGCAAGGCCAGCATGTATTTCTGCCAGCTTTGCTCCTGTTGATCGTCCACACCCGAAAGGCGATAACAGGCTTTCTCCACAGGCCCCAGCACCGGCGTCAGCCACGTGCGCTGGCCTTCCATCACCTTGTAATAGAACCGCCCCAGAAACGGTGCCGGCACCAGTACCACGGCGAAGAAGGCGATGATCAGCCAATAGTCATAACTGTGCATAGCCTGCTCCTAGTTCCGATCCGCGCGTAACAGCGCAACCAGCAGATAAATGAACAGCGCCACAGCCAACAGCAGTGACACCCCGTCCAGAACGCTCATGGAAGTTTCTCCGTTTAACGGCGAGTGCCGCGTGTGGGGCAATTGTCCGCAGGAGCGGTGTAAAGGAACGAGAGCGAGGCGGGGCGTGGGGCGTAAAGATGGCGTAAAGAGTGGCTTTATGCGGGGTTTACACGGGGATTTCGGCGCCTGGGCGGGTGCTGTCGAGTTGTCATGCCGAGCGCCGATCAACCTGTGGGAGGGGGCTTGCTCCCGATGGCGCCAATCAAGACCCCCTCGCACTTATCTGGTGCGACGTCGCCACTATTCAAACGCCAAACCATCTCCCAGGCGACAGTGGAAGCGCTTTACGACACCACTTTGGGAAGTGGCATGTCCACTGCAACACCTTGAATCATTCCAAACCGTTCAGGGAGCACCACACAATGAACACACACCTCAAACCCACCTTGGGCACCCTCCATCTCTGGGGCATCGCCGTCGGGCTGGTGATTTCCGGCGAGTACTTCGGCTGGAGCTATGGCTGGGGCGTGGCCGGCACGCTGGGTTTCCTGGTGACCTCACTGATGGTCGCCGCGATGTACACCTGCTTCATTTTCAGCTTCACCGAGCTGACCACCGCGATTCCCCACGCTGGCGGCCCCTTCGCCTACAGCCGCCGCGCCTTCGGCGAAAAAGGCGGCTTGATTGCCGGCCTGGCGACCCTGATCGAATTCGTCTTCGCCCCACCCGCCATCGCCTTGGCCATCGGTGCCTACCTCAACGTGCAGTTTCCAGCGCTGGACCCGAAACACGCCGCCGTCGGCGCCTACTTCGTGTTCATGGGCCTGAATATCCTCGGCGTGAAACTCGCCGCTACCTTCGAACTGGTGGTGTGCGTACTTGCCGTCGCCGAACTGCTGGTGTTCATGGGCGTCGTTGCGCCGGCGTTCAGCTTCAGCAACTTCGCCCTGAACGGCTGGGCCGGTTCCGACACCTTCGGTGCCCCGGCGATTGCCGGCATGTTCGCAGCGATCCCCTTCGCCATCTGGTTCTTCCTCGCCATCGAAGGCGCGGCCATGGCGGCCGAAGAAGCGAAAGATCCCAAGCGCACCATTCCAAAGGCCTACATCAGCGGCATCCTGACCCTGGTAATCCTGGCCATGGGCGTGATGTTCTTCGCGGGCGGCGTCGGCGACTGGCGCACCCTGTCGAACATCAACGACCCACTGCCCCAGGCGATGAAAACCGTCGTAGGCGAAAGCTCCGGCTGGTTGCACATGCTGGTCTGGATTGGCCTGTTCGGCCTGGTGGCAAGCTTCCACGGCATCATCCTCGGCTACTCGCGCCAATTCTTCGCCCTGGCCCGCGCCGGTTACCTGCCGTCTTTCCTGGCCAAACTGTCACGTTTTCAGACGCCCCACCGAGCCATTCTCGCCGGTGGCGTGGTCGGCATTGCGGCCATCTACAGTGATGGCCTGATCAACCTGGGCGGCATGACCCTGACCGCCGCGATGATCACCATGGCCGTATTCGGCGCCATCGTCATGTACATCATGAGCATGCTCAGCCTGTTCAAACTGCGCAAAACCGAACCGCTGCTGGAACGCACCTTCCGCGCACCGGGTTACCCCGTCGTGCCGGGCATCGCGCTGGCTCTGGCAGTGGTGTGCCTGGTAGCGATGGCGTGGTTCAACACACTGATCGGGCTGATCTTCCTCGGTTTCATGGCCGTGGGCTTCATCTACTTCCAACTGACCGCCCAAGACCGCGCCGATGCGCCAGCAGATGCGATGTTGACCGGGTTATAGGGTTTACGAGGCAGAACGGGCCTACAATGAACTACTCAGAAAGCCCATAACTCAAAGCAGTTATTACCGTGGGAAAATTCTCCCCCGGCTATCTGCCTCAAGGAGAGCCTTATGCCGTGGTACGCGTGGTTGATTATGGTAATTGCGATCGGGTCGATCGTCGGTGGGTTGATGATGCTGCGTGACAGCGCCAACAAAGTGGAACTCACCGACGAACAACGTAAACGCGTGGCCGAGCGCAATGCGCAAGCGGACGCCAAGGATGCGCAGGATCGCTGAACTTGAGTTACTCCCAATCAGCTTTAGCGATATGCAAGCCGTGCTGCCCCTTATAGGCAGCACGCTCCGGCTGACTCCAGCCACTCAGCAATTCGTCCTCCAGCCTGTAGATTTCAACCCCCAACGGACGACACACCGTCAGCGGGTCCTGCGCGTCCGGCCCCCACATCGGCAACGACAAATCCCCACCTGGGCATGTCGATAGCGCACACAGCAAATCAATCTCCGCGAAAAACTCCAGGTAATCGCCCTTCTGCGCCGGGCAGGCTTTCATGAAATACATGTCGTCGTGATTAAGGCCAGTGCACTGGAAAATATTCAGCACGTCGTGCACATCGAATTCCGTCAGACCGTGGGGCAATACTGCACGGGTCAGGTTTGAGTGGCAGTGGTGATGAAAGTCCTCGCCAGTGAGCATACGGTTTACATAGGGGTCGCAGCGTGTGCCGAGCAAATCGTGCAGGCGCCCGCCGTGCTCATCGATGCCGTAGCTTGCGAGACTGTCATCCGTAATAGTGACTAGCGGTCGTAGAAATGGAAGGTTCGACCACAAGCGGTCGTGAGTGCTGACGTGGGCGCCTTGAAGTTGCCGAGTGCGCGCCGCCCACAAGCGTTCGCGCGGGTCGTTGGCATTCCACACATTGAAGTCGCCCACCTGGGGGCCTACAGGCGTGGTCACCCGGAACACATGCCCGGCCGGCACTTTCCACGCCCTGCCCGTGCGGATCGGCACCTCGAACTGTTCGATCAGAGTGCGCTGATCCTTGCGATCACGGATACGTTCATAGAAGGTCGCATCCACCTGTAACGCCGAGCCTTTGCTGACCTGGTAAGCGGCTGGATAGTCTTTGTACATGGGGCGAACCTCCATTAAGGGTGACTGTTGAACAATCGATGATCTTGAGGTAACCACATTTCATGCCAGGGCTGGGCTAAAAACACATGATAAAAGGCCGATCATTGATCGGCCCCTGGGTGACGTCGTTTAGTTGATAACCAGCCTGTCGCGATTCTTCTCCAGCAAAGCCTTGCCGATGCCCTTTACTTCCAACAACTCATCCACCGAGGTGAAGGGCCCATTGCTTTCGCGAAAGGCGACGATCGCTTTCGCCTTGGAGGCCCCAATACCGAACAAATCGCGTCGCAGGGTTTCAGCGTCGGCGGCATTGAGGTTGACCTTGGCCGACTGCTCGGTTTTGGTCATTTGTGCGGAGATGGGGGTTGGCGCTTCAGGTTTGGCGGATGGGGCCGCGGTGGCGGCGACGGAGAGGCTGGTGAGGAAGGCGAAGATGAGGGAGGAAAGGTAGGTGTTATGCATTGGTGACGCTCCATGACATCGGTAAGAGAAAAGCAGCTTTTCCGAAGCTGCTTTTCTAACTTAGGCGATGATTGGAGGGTGTCAAAAATGGGTGAGTAACAGCGTGTGTTTGACTGTTTTCTAAGATGCCAAGAAACCATTTACTGCCGAGCCTCAGCAAGGCCTTTCGCAGAAAAGGACCGCTTCAGAGGTGACCTATCGGCAGCGTAACCGCGCCGAAAATCTCATGGATCAGCATGTGGGTAATCTCGGTGCTGCGTAAGCACTAGCGGTGCACCAAACAAAAAGACATCGAAAAAAATGGAAATCGATTTCCTTTCCAAGAGACTATTACGCTTTGAGTCAAAAGCAGGTGGAGAAAAAATGAGCGATCCTAAAGACTACTTCGTGCACTCTCATGCATTGTGCGAATCAACAGACGTTGGCAAAGGCTCCAGAATCTGGGCATTCACACATATTTTGCCTAACGCAAAAATTGGAGCGGACTGCAATGTCTGCGACCATGTGTTCATCGAAAATGATGTGACCATTGGGGACCGCGTCACGATCAAATGCGGTGTGCAAATCTGGGACGGCATCACTATTTCTGACGACGTGTTTATTGGACCAAATGTTACCTTCACCAATGATATTTATCCCAGAAGCAAAGTCTATCCTGAAAGTTTCGACCGCACTGTTGTATGCAGAGGCGCATCGTTAGGTGCCAACTGCACTATTTTGCCTGGGTTAGAGATTGGCGAAAATGCAATGGTAGGCGCAGGGGCGGTAGTTACTCGGTCAGTACCAGCGAACGCAACCGTCGTAGGTAACCCTGCCAAAATCGTGCGCATTCAAACCAAAAAAAACGTATAGAGACTTACTTAGCTATGCAAAAAAGCCGGTCAAAGACCGGCTAATTATTTAGCTTCAAAAAACACCTTAGAAGATCTCTTGCATAAGCGCTGTTATGTATCGTTTTTGATTCAGGGTTCAAGACGACGTTGCTGATAAATCCAATCGACAATTTCACCGTCCGGTGTATAGCCGCTAACGGTGTCACGCAATAATTGGCGCACCCGATTATAGTCATCCTGTTCGACAGCCGTGAGCAACTCAGACAATTTAACCTTGAGCGCCTCCCACGGCAGATGATCCTCATTAGCACTCATGATCATCGGATGTTGTGTCGCAACGACGTTGTCACCAATCAACAACTCTTCATACAGTTTTTCTCCCGGTCTTAAACCGGAGAACTCGATGGCGATGTCTCCGTGAGGATTTTTGTCTGAGCGAACGCTCAAGCCGGATAGGTGAATCATCTTTTCAGCCAACTCAACAATCTTGACAGGTTCGCCCATATCCAATACGAACACATCGCCACCAAGCCCCATGGAACCAGCTTGTATGACCAGTTGAGCCGCTTCGGGAATGGTCATGAAATAGCGGGTAATTTTCGGGTGCGTAACCGTTATGGGCCCACCCGACTTAATCTGTTTGTGAAACAACGGAATCACTGAGCCGGAAGAGCCCAATACATTACCGAACCTCACCATGGTGAAGCGAGTTTTGTTCACTCGGGAGACATTCGACTTATCACCAAACAGCACGGGTGCAAGCTCACGGCTCAAGGCTTGAAGCGTCAACTCAGCAAGGCGCTTGGTACTGCCCATTACATTAGTTGGTCGCACAGCCTTATCTGTCGAGATCAGAACAAAATTCGACACGCCTGCCTGAAGTGCAGCCTGGGCGGTATTCAGCGTGCCAATAACATTATTCAACACGCCTTCTGCGATATTGTGTTCAACAATGGGTACGTGTTTATAAGCTGCGGCATGGTAAACCGTATCAATACGCCAAGTTTTCATTATATCAAGCAGCTTGGCTTGATCACGCACCGACCCCAATATAGGCAGCAACTTGACCGGCAACGAATTACGAGTAATGTGCTGCTCCAGTTCGGAAAAAATGCTGTAAAGATTGAACTCACCGTGCTCGAACAACAGCAGGGTCGTAGGTCTGAGCTCCAAGATCTGACGACACAATTCAGAACCGATTGACCCGCCCGCTCCCGTCACAAGAACGCTCTGCCCCTTAATACAGTGCTCGAGTAGCTCATCTTGTGCAGGCACCGAATCACGACCCAGCAGGTCGGCAATATCGACCTCTTGAATATCATCAACCTTGACCCGGCCACTGGCGAGGTCCATGAAACCGGGAACGCTGCGAACATGGAGTGGGAAGCCTTCCAGAAAGCCGAGAATCTCACGACGCCGCCCACGGCTCGAGGACGGAATGGCCAAGAGAATTTCCTGAGCTCCCGTTTCATCGATCATCCGCTGAATATGTTTGGGCTTATAGACTTGAAGCCCGGAAATGACACGATCCGAGATCGTGGTGTCGTCATCAATAAACGCCACTGGGCGCATGACGCGCCCCATTCGCAGCGCTGCAACCAATTGATTACCAGCAGCGCCGGCACCATAAATTGCCACCCGCGGAAGACCATCTTCACGGCTGGTAAAGGGCACATGCTGAGCAGCGGCAAACCAGTCACCCAAAAAATATTGGCGCATAGTCAAGCGTAAACCGCCCACCATGATCAAGCTCAACCACCAATAGTTGAAGATAATTGACCGAGGCACGACGTTTTGATGGTTGCTATACCAATATACGACTACACCCAGAATCAATGATGAAAGACTCACCGCTTTGATAATCGCTACAAGCGCGTCATTGCCAAAATAGCGCATGACAGCACGGTACATACCAAAGCGAATGAAAAGCGGAATAGCGACCACCGGCGCGGCTAAAAACAACCACAGATGCATTTTGACAGGGTTTATCATCTCGTCGATGCCGAGGCGAACAACAAACGCCATCCACAGCGCCAAGAATACCAAAACAACGTCCGCAACTACCTGTATCAGTCGTTTTTGGTGACGAGGCAATTTCAATAGCCAAGTGCGCAACCGGTTAATCATGATTCACCTACGGTCCTTGCGTTAGATCAAAATTCTTGTCGACCGCGCAATAAACGCAGAACAAAAAACATTGTATGCCGCCTGCCGGAACAAGCTATTCATTGACGTCTCCACCGCGTCAATGGGATACGCCATCTCGTTTGAGTACCTTCAAAGCTGTCAAAAACAGGATTTTCAGATCAAAAAATAAACTCATATTTTTCGCGTAATAGGCATCATAGCCAACCTTAACAGGTATCGGCAACTCGTCCCGCCCGTTTACCTGCGCCCAGCCTGTAAGGCCTGGCCGTATAAGGTGCACGCCTTGCTCAGTACGCAATGCAATAAGGTCTGCCTGGTTAAAAAGCGCTGGCCTGGGCCCGACAAAGCTCATATCTCCAGCAATGATGCTCCACAGCTGAGGCAACTCATCCAGACTGGACTTTCTTAGGAAATTTCCAATCGGCGTAAGATATTTAGCCGGGTCCTGAAGCAGATGCGTGGCCACCGCGGGGGTACCCGTGCGCATTGAGCGGAACTTTGGCATTTTGAACACGGTATTATTCACACCCACACGGTCAGACCAATACAGTGCCGGACCTTTTGACGTCAATTTTACCGCAATGGTAACAAGCACAATCGGAATTAATAGTATGAGCAGCGCAAAGAGGCTCAGCAAAAGATCAAAGAAACGTTTCATTTTTCAGCACCACCCTTAAAATTCATAATTATCTAGTTGAGGATTTAGTAAACATTTCCGAAAGCTTAGCGGGTAATTGAGAAAGTCTCCCGGCGATCGCTTTTTTACGCAAAATACAAGGGTGCTCAATAAAGTGCCAGGAAAGTACGGCGGAAATAAGCGCTATCGGTAAAGCCACCAAAATAAGAGCAACGGGCGATATGCCCTTCCAGAGGTGGGCCAAAATCTCTTGCGTAGGAAAGGCATAGATATACAGGCCATAAGAATAGTCGCCCAACCTATTAAACTGACGAGCAAACCATTGCGTGTTGAAGGCAACCCAGAATACCGAGTAACTCCAGGCCCCCACAAAAGCCTCAACAAAAACCGGTGACTTGTACAAGAAAAACGTAACCAACCAACACGCCGTCAAAATACGATAGTCCAGCCGAATCTTGAACCTGTATGCGTAAAGCAACATGCCTACGACAAACGCGAAACTCCATTGCACCCACATACGCGTCTGAAATCCGGGGTGAATGAGCTCCCGCTCCACCAAGAATCTAAATGCAAAATAAAACAAAAAATATGCAACAAAAAATA
The DNA here is from genome assembly GCF_003852295.1 of Pseudomonas sp. R11-23-07. Classification (NCBI taxonomy): domain Bacteria; kingdom Pseudomonadati; phylum Pseudomonadota; class Gammaproteobacteria; order Pseudomonadales; family Pseudomonadaceae; genus Pseudomonas; species Pseudomonas sp. R11-23-07. The sequence goes on along the minus strand of NZ_CP027761.1, from coordinate 1,803,106 downwards.
TCGACACCCGGCGCACGTTTTTCAAAAAACCTACGACACCTAACACCAAAACCAAAGCGTAGAGTAAGACCTCATAATATAGCGTCCACAGTGACCCATTGATGCCTGGATAAGGATTATCTTGAAACAGGCCTGGTAATTGAAATTGAATATTTTTCAATTTCAAATTAGCGGTCACATAACTATAGACCTCACTTGAAGGAAAGTAGTCGTGCAGGCTCAGAGTCGAAAACAACGGGCCCACCACAAATGCACTTAACACCAAAACAACCAACAGGGCCGGGTAGAGTCTTAAAAATCTCGCGACGACGAAATCAACCTTGCTTTTTGACCGCTGATAACTCAGTGATATAAAAAACCCAGAAATGCAAAAAAAGGTAAATACACCTAAACCGCCAAGCGAGATACCGAGCTGCGCCACTAGCGGTTCGACTTCAATGGCACCACGCGAAATCGGGTATGCATGGGAAATCAGGACAAAAAGGGCAGCCACCATGCGGATAAAATTAAAGTTATTATCCCGGGTGTCAAGCATCTGCGCCAAATTAACCATGAGAGGTGTCACTTCGTTTTTTCTTATAAGAGCGCGCTGTAATAGCAAACGCTTCATCAGTGCTGACAGGTGGTGCCCAGCCTAAGAGCTCCCGCGTATCTGCAATATCGACTTGAAGCGATCCGCACAGACGCTGGAAAAATTCTTTCTTCCCTACTATCGACGCAAGCTGCCCCAAAAGGGATTGCGGAAACGAAAATATACGGGACTGTTTGTTCATTGCCACAGCCAGCTTTTCCAGAATCTGCCCGATGGACAAGTCTTCCCCGTCACTAACCAGGAATACACGATTTGCTGCCTCAGGGTGATGAATGCACACGCGGATCAAATCGATCAAGTTGTCTATGAACACCAGGCTCCTGCGGTTATCAATCGTGCGGAATGGCAGAGGCAGGCCTTTGTCAACAGTAGCTAACATTTTTTCAAAGTTTGCTTTTACACCGGGGCCGTATACCAAGACAGGCCTGATGATTACCACGTTCATCGCGGTTTGCTTCGCCAGCGCCATCAACGCCTGCTCCGCTTCCAGCTTAGATACGCCATAATCATCCAGCGGTGCTGGAGCGTCCGAGGGCTTGAACGCACGATCTCTCTCGGTTTCCTCGCCATTGACCTTAACGGAGCTGACAAATATAAAACGCTTCACGCCAGCTTGCGCAGCTTGTCGGGCAAGGTTGAGCGTAGCGTCCACATTCACTTCCCGAAAGGCTTGCAGCGGATTGCTGTGGGTTTCGTTCATTATATGGGCACGCCCAGCAGAGTGGATTATCACCTCCACTCCCTGTAATGATGCACTCCAGTTGTTGTCCCCAGACAACGTCGAGATCACGCAGCTCTGAACGCCAGGCAGCTCAATTGCGGCGCTCCTGCGTGTCACGTTAACAACTGGATACCTGGCAGCAACCAGGGCCTCAAGCAGCGGGCGCCCGACAAAACCAGTACCGCCGGTAAGAAGAATCTTCGGTAGAGGTGAAATGGACGAGCTACTCAAACCATCGGACATAATCAAGCCCTATCAGAGGACAACAGTTGTTTGAATAGCTTATCGTATTGAGAAGACACACCTTCCCAACGATATCGACGCACCGCGACTTCATGCATTTTTTCACTCAAGGCAGCACGCGCAGCCTCGTCGGCAAAAAGCATGGACGCATGAGCTATAAGTGACTCACTGGAATCGAAGAATTTGGCGCTGTCTTCGGTAGAGGCACGATTGAATGAAACATCGAACGCGATGATAGGCAAGCTCAACCACATCGCCTCCACAAGAGAGGGATTGGTTCCACCCGCACTGTGGCCATGAATATAAATAGTGGCATTGCTGCGTAACGGGCTTAGTTCATCGCCGTCGTAAATAGGGTCGAGCAGATGGAGGTTTTCCGCACCAGCGTACTTGTCTTGGATCGCCCTTCCATAGTCACTCTGCTTCCAGTTCCCAACGATAACCAAATCGAGTTTACTGGCGTGAAACGCTTCGACAATAATATGAATATTATTTTCAGGCTCAATCCTACAGACAGAAAACGCGTAAGGGCTACGTAAAAATGGATAGCGTTCGCGATCGGACTCAACGAGTGCGCGCGTCTTAGCCTGATCACCGCCATAGGCAATAAGAGTACTTTCTCGGCCGTATTCGCTGCGGACATAATCCTGAAGAACCTGATTATCAGTCACCACTGCGTCAGAATACTTGACTGCCACAGCCTCTGAAAATTTCAAGAACTTCTTGGCTAAAGGTGACCATTTCGCACGCTTCCATTCATAACCGTCAATATTCACGACGATTTTCTTCTTTGTAAGCATTTTTATGAATGGAAGCGCAATGCAGCCGGAGACCCCCAGGATCAGCAGCACATCATTCTTGCGATAGGCATGCAGCATGCTGACAATGTCATAAGGAATACTTTGCACGCCGTTCGCTTTTAACGGAATGTAAATCAGATCGGCATTGCCATATTTTTTGGGTTGAGACGCATAGGATTTAGAACTGCAATATACCGAAATCTCGTAATCACGATCCAGATATGTAACCAGTTGCTCTGACAGCGTTTCCCACCCACCATACTGAGCTGGAAGACCGACTGTACCTATGACTGCAAATTTAAATCCCATCAAACACCCCAAGCACACCACTTTCAAATTTTTCACTTGAGAAACTAAGTGACTTTATCTTTGCTGCTGCAGACAGGCGATAACAGGTATCCGAGTCTTTTTGTAGAGCTACCAGTTTTGCAGAAATTTCTTCGACCCTATTAGAGGTCATTAGATACCCCTCGCAGTCGTCGGACACGAGCTCAACGGGCCCGCCTACCGGAGGTACAATGCACGGGATCCCAAATGAAAGCCCCTCAAGAATCGTCAAACCAAACGTTTCCACACATTCATCCGGTTTCGAAAGACTCAGTAAGATACTCGCTTGCTGATAATAAGGCACAACATCAGCACAGTTCGAAATGATAGTCAGATTATCGGGAATCGAAGTGCCCAAAAAAAGTCAGAAGTTTCAATCTCCGTTGCACCAAGGACCAAGTTAAACTTGAAGCTCGGATGCGAACTCAACGAGCGAGCAATATGTACAAACTCATTGACGCCTTTGTAAGCTTTCAATGAGCAAATCATCAATACACAAAACGTTCCATCCGTGAATGGATGATAAACATGACGGGCAGCGATTCGGCTCATTGCTTGCGGAATAGCATTATAAACAACATGGCTCTCAACCTTGGAAAAGCCTTCGGTCCGCGCGAGAAAATGCGATACAAATATATTACTGCTTGAACATTTTTCAACTACCCAACGCAAAAAGGCCTTCAAAGGCCGTGGGCGAACGGACGTTTCGTGAATATGATAAAAAACCTTAATCCCCAAAAACTTGCCTGCCAGAGCCGCACCGAAGGGCAACAAGGTATTAACGTAAAAAATCGCAGAAGATTTTCGATACTTCAGCAACTTAAAAAACAACAAAACTTGTGATACGGTATAACTAATCAACGTCAGAAACTTATTATCAAAACGCTTGTAAAAATAGCGCCGTTGAACACAAGGCACAGACGTAAGGAAGCCGGAACCGCCTTTCCCTCCCAAAAACAACTCGGCGTCAAATCCTTTCTTCGATACAGCATCAATCACCTGGGAAAGAACCTTCGGGCTCCCGCTGTAGTCATTGAGCAAATGAAAAAATATAATTTTTTTCACTACACATCCTTTTAGCAACGTTCTTTTATTCGTTTTGCAGGGACGCCCGCATAAATAGAGTTAGCGGCGTATCGTCCAGCCTTCAAAACGGCGCCAGCCGCGATTACACAACCATCCTCAACGAAAACTCCATCCAGTACGGTCACCTTAGCGCCTATCCAGCAGTTACTACCGATCTGGATTCCCAAACTATTTACTCCCTGCAGACGAATAGGCGTTGCAGGGTCAGAAAAATTATGATTCTCCGAATGAAACGATACATAGTTACCAATAATCGTGTCATCGCCTATGGTAATACCGCCAGCACAGCCCAGAAAGCTGCCACTGCCGATACCGACATTATTACCAATCGAGAGCCCTTCGCCCAATTTGTTCAGGCTGCCCGTGCACTCAATAGTAACATTTTTCTTCAAAGAAACCCCTTGCCCAAAGGTAATGCCTTTGACCGCCAAGGCATCAATAAAGCATCCATCATCGACTACAAGTCCCTTCCCCCCAAAGATCAATGATCGAGCCTTCACGGTAACGCGCTTGCCTACCAAGACGACCGAGAGCCGCCTGAAGGTTAAGAAACCATTGACCATCATGTAAGCTCTAGACAAAACGAAGTCAAAGAGATAACCGTCAGGTATACGCTTATCAATTTTTATACCGCGCTTTCTGATTTTTAAAGAAAGAAATTCAACGAATCCTATTAACATTATTTTTTCTCTGTAAAAGACGAAATATAGGAACGAAAAAAACCAGAATCCTTGTAAGAAATACTCTTGCGCAATGCGGAAATTATCAAATAGCCTTCCATCACACCGCGAAAAAAATAACTTTTTCGTTCGAAAATCACTCGAAAACCACGAATCATTTCCTGAAAACGAAAGACCGCACGCTCGGGACTGTCCGATGTGTGTTCAGACAGGTCATGTTGCAGTGCAGTATCAAGCACATAGAAGTGCGAATAATAAGACTCATACCTCACGAAGAACGCTGTATCCGTGGCATAAAATTTAAGCCGCTCATCAAAAAGCGGCGCCATCCGCGCATAACAAGCTTTTGTGAATATGACCCCACTGTTAATGGCCAACTTATCAAGCGAGGTGTTCATACCACTGTCGACCGTCGTTGACAGGCGGCCAAAAAACCAGAAACGCTCGCCTGGACTGACCAGTTTCTCTCCTGAGTAAATTTTCGGCAGCATTACACCAAATACATCAGGCGACGATTTTGCTTCAAACTCAACGGCACTGACAATCGCGCCAACATAATTGGGCGCTGAGTAATCAGTATCATCATCCGAAATCACAAAATGCGTGGCTCCTGCTTCAAAGGCCTGCGCAGCAACACGATTATAAATATGAGGCAGCCCGTCGTTATTTCCTTCCAACCACGTTAAGTTTTCTCTAACTAAAGAGGGCGAACACTGTGGAGTGTTATTCCACACAAACACATCAACCTTAATCCCTTTTTCTTGAAAACTCTTAACACACGCTAGCAAAGTTGTTATAGCAATCGAATCCTCATAATGGCGCTTATAAAGAACAACCAATACCGAGAGCTTAATTTGTGCGATATTTTGAGTCATACATCACCACTACTATAACCAGCGTAAAAAGATACAAAACAACACTATTGGTATAGGACTGAAAGAAGAAACTGCTCAGGAAAAACGGGTAGCTGATAACCAGATAGTCGGCAACGCCTGCCATAAAGGCGCTTCCTCCCATACGTAGCTGTTGGGTGACCGTGACGATTTTTCCGTAAAACGCGATCAGCCCGATCATGACGGCGAGCCCTAGATAGCCAGCGGACGCGAGGAGATTCAACCAGAAGGAATCATACCAATGCGCCTGGCCCGGCCCGATAGCACCAAACCCCAGACCCAAAGGCATGGAGCTAAGCGATTCGAGTACCACATACCATTGCCTTATCCGATCAAGTGCGGACAAATCTTCGGTGTATCCTAACGCAAGATAGAGAAATATCGAGCAGGTAAAAAACAGAAAATAGCTATAGCCCAACACGCTAATGAATATTCTGCGCTTGAACAGTTGCAACACCGCTAGAAAGAACACGGCAGATATCATTCCGATAACAGCCGTACGAACGGAACCATAACAAATCAGCACCGCCGAAAACAAAGTCGCCAGAAGATAAGCTAGGAAGCTCAAATTATATTTCCGCTTCCTGACAGCCTGCACGAGCAGACAAACTGCGAATAGTGCAGTATTTAAAACAAATGCGTTGAATTCGAGGGTACCGGTAAAGAATCCTGACATCCGGGCGTTGCCTTCCCTCATGGAGTTGTACGCCTCTAATTCAAAACCTTTTTCTGCCAGTAAAGGCCAATACCAAAATTGTTCTGCATCACTGATGGTGAGATATTGATAAATGGCGTAACAACCAGAAATAAAAGTCATCATCACTAAGGTGGAAAATATTACACGAAGCTTTACTTCAAGTTTTAACTCCCGGCATACCGCATTTACCATCAATGCGAAAAGAACAGGCATCGCAAAAGAGCGAAACATCCGAAATGAGCTATCAGAAAGCTCTCCGCACATCAAATAAAAAGCGATAAAAAATGCGAACACCAGTAACTGCTCGTTATACTTCCGCGGTATCGAACGGAGCGTTCCGGCCTCAAACACCACGAGCAACACTGTCAGCAGGATATAGAGCAATACCATCCCTTCACGCCAAGCCCCAAAAACAGACGGCGCGTGGAACGTTAAGATAATGTAATCCGAGAGCATGAGCAGAATAATAAAGAAACGCAGCCCTAGCGCTCTCATACCTTATCCGACCCTGCGCCTTTTCCTGCTAACCTTTTGAGCCTCAAAAGCGCTAGCTTAATTAGCATCTTCGTCCTCTGCATGACGCTCAACTCTCGCAATACAGCAAATAGAAAACGTTTATCGTAGCCGATCAACTTAGCGATCACCGCAGGTGGAACAGCTGACGTTATTTTCCCTGCTTGCTCATAAACGGCGATATCGCCTGTCCACGCTACATGCTGTTCCATTTCATTCGCACATAATATATTGTCATACAGGCATGCCAGGTAGCGCGACTTTACCGCGTCATAGCCATTTACTGCGTAAACTGATTCGATTACTAATTCATTGTTATCAGATTGAAGAATGCTCTCAATTAAATCATCTACACTCTTACTTTTAAGATTATCTGCAGGCGAATAGCCTTGTACCGGCGCACGGAGCCCCACACAGCGACGACCACTGACAAGTTGTTCGGCAAATGCAGTCCCCCCGGGTGTCGGATAGCTATCGACGTAAAAGTCAGCTTTCTCCAAAAGCTTTAAATAACTTGCATACGGCACGGACGACAAAATCTTAAAACGACGCCAATACTTGAGTTTTAGTGGCCACCACCAAATATTTGTATAAGGATTAGCTCCAACTATCCAGAATGTAGAGTTTTTGAACTCCGACAAAATCCTGTGAATTGTGGGCCGTGGATCATACCCTTTTACGGGTTTAAACTTAAACGGCGACGCTGCACTGAAGAAATGCAATGCATCATTCTTTCCAGGCAGACGATGCTTTTTCGGGACTAGCTGTGTACTCAGCGGGATACCCAGAAAGGATTTTTCCCCTGATATGCTCTTCTTCTTATCCCGATGCATGCCAAATGTACTGATTTCGAAGTACACATCCGCCACCGTGCTGCCATAGGTGAATACATGATCAGCGTGGTTTACAAAGAAAATCTTAGCACCTGTCATTTTTTTTATAATACGACAAGCAATGATGGTGACCATGTCGTCAGGATGGATATGTAAAACCACCCTCTTATATGATTTCAAACACTCTATAATTTCAACTATTTTTTGCAGCGCTGTCCCGGGTTGTACGACCGTGCACTCATTAAAAAAACTACGCGTACGCTCGACCGCCCTTTCATCACTTTGGCGGATCACCAGGAGGTCCGGCTTTTCCGAATGCATTGTAGAGAGCTGCTCCATCAACCGGGTATGACCTCCGATCAAAAAGGGCTCAGATATCAGATGAATGCAGTCCTTCAAAGCTACAGGGGCTTCGCCCTGTTGGACCTCGGTCATGCACCGCTCAGTTAATATATCCTCCAACTCGGGATCATCGTAAACGCCCTTATCAGCCGCCCAGAGTATAGCCCCGTAGATTTCAGCCAACTCGATACTCTTACTGATATCTTGTTGCGTTAAAATTAAATCGCGAATCGAGGATAACAAGCGGCTCATGGGCAAAAAACCTCAGACTGCATTATGTTGATTTAGCTTTCTATAAATAAGAAAGTACATGACAACCAAATAAAAACCGTAATTTACGGCATGAGCCCACGTCACACCAATTGGCCCACCGACCTTCGTCAATACTATCGTCAACACATAAAAGCTGAACGCAAAAACTACTTCTGTGACGATATACATCTTAACCATCGCCTTGCCCAGCATCAGATAGGCGAGTATCCAGCTCGCAATTTTCAGCGTATCACCCAACATCTGCCACGCGAAAAAGTCTCTCATTGGGCTGAATGCGTTTGTGAATAGCAGCCCGATGATAAAATCTCTCAAGAGATAGATCATCAAACCACAGAACATCGCAACAGGTAGGATTAACTTATACCCTTGTACGATCTCCTTCCTGATATCCTGCGGATCGACCAACTCTGATAACTTCGGCAAAAAGTACAAACCCAGCGTCGTTGTCACGAGCAGCAAATACGCCGTACTTAAACGCCACATAGCCTCCCAATAACCGGCCGTCTCCCAGCCAAATTCCGAACCAAGATAGTTCCGAACTAAAATATGGCTGACCGGCACACAGGCGGCTGTGGTAAGCGCCATGGCGGTAAATTTTGTCAGGTTTATGGCAATTTGCTTGTCCAACCGCCCCAGAAAGTTAGAAAACCGAAACCACGGCGTTCTATAGCAAAGCAGGCACGTCACGAAAAAGGCAATGGACTGGTAGAGCACCAAGGAAATCAGTGCGCCGTACAGCCCGTACTGCACAACCATGACAATAGTGACCAACAGGGAGAGGACGCTCCCCCCGATATTGGCCAAGATATATCGGTTGATTTCTTTTCTGCCATTGAGAATCGCGAGTAGCAAGGTGTTGAACGAGAAAAATACTACCGTAGCAGCGCACCAGATAAATACGCTGTAAAAAGACTCGTCATTAAAACACCACATGGCCAATGGTTTGCTGAAGCAAACAATCAAGACAGATGTTACGACTGACCCTACAAATGCAATCGTGCCCGCGGTGCGCCACACCCGGCGCTGGGCCTCCTCGTCGTCTTTATATTCAGCAGTGTATTTGGTCACCCCATTGCTAATGGCGCCTGTCGAAAACGTCGTAACCATTTGTACAGCGTTCTGAAACTGGCCTAACGCGGCATAACCAGACGGGCCCACATAAATGGCCAGCATTTTGTTGATACCCAACAAAGTGAGCATCTTGATAATGACCGCAATGCCGTTAAGGAAGCTTGTTCGAAGCAGCGTCATGTCAGGCGTCTACAGAAAAGCTATTGCAAGCTTCAACGACACGCCGAGCCTCTACGTCGCTCATCACTGGACTGATTGGCAAGCTCAAGACTTCCCGGTGGATACATTCGGTAATAGGGAACGACTTATTGTAAAAGTCGGACTGTGAATAAGCTTGTTGTTGATGAGGCGGGATGGGGTAATGAATTAGCGTTTGAACACCGGATTCCGCTAGGTGGCGCTGTAGCGCCTCCCGCATCTCGGATCGTACGACAAAAAGATGCCACACGTGGGAGGTATAATTCATCACATCAACGCTGGAATCCAATGGCAACTTAATTAAAGGATTCTTTATTCCTGCCATGTAAATAGCGGCCACGCGTCGACGAGCATCGGTCTGCGCCTGCAGATATTTCAGCTTTACGCTCAACATAGCGGCTTGAATTTCGTCCAGTCGGCTGTTCACGCCCTGCACGAGGTTCTTGTACTTCTCATGGGATCCATAGTTTCGTAAAGCCTGAATCATATTGACCAATTCGGCATCACTGGAGGTAATCGCACCTGCATCTCCAAGCGCCCCGAGGTTCTTGCCTGGGTAAAAACTGAAGCCGGATGCATCTCCCCAATTACCCGCACTCTTACCCGCCGCCTGTGCGCCGTGAGCTTGAGCAGAGTCTTCCAGGACGAGCAAATGTTCGCGCTTTGCGATTGCATGAATTGCAGGCATATCAGCCAACTGCCCATAGAGGTGAACAGGCATGATCAACCGAGTCTTGTCAGTCAACGCACGCTCGATGTTCTTAGGGCACAAATTATAGGTGTCTGGGTCAGGCTCAACCAAAACCGGTGTCAGGTCATTTTCGGTAACGGCCAGTAACGTCGCGATGTAAGTATTGGCTGGAACTATTACTTCATCGTGATCCTTGAGCTTTCCCAGCTCTTTCCAGGCGCGTATGGTCAAGGTCAATGCATCCAGACCGTTCGCCACGCCCACGGTGTGAAGCGCGCCTGTGTAGGCTGAGAACTCCTCCTCAAAGCGTTTAAGGCATTCGCCCTGAATATACCAACCTGAATCAATGACATGTGTCGCAGCTTCTATGAGCTCTTCACGATGAGCTTTGTTCAATGATTTTAGATCGAGAAATGGAATCATCAAAAAATACCTGACGTCGGTGCTTCGTTATTAGGTGCTTACAGGCACAGCCATTGCTGCACCCGATGCAAAGCTGTGGGCCGCGATCAGACCGCGCTGAAATGCCCGCTCGCTGATACTGGATCGCAGCACGCGCTGCTAAATCAAGTGTATCGTTTAACCGCACGGATGAAATCATCGTAGTTTCGCAGGTAGTCGCCCTCATCATAATGATTGCTTGCGAATACCAGAAGGACGCAATCTTCGCTAAAATCGTGCATCTCGCGCCAAATTAGCTTCTTAATGTGAATGGCCTTGTTCGGGGCGTCCAGCCATATTGATTCCTGCTTCAGACCATCGTCGATCAAGATTCGGCACTTACCCGATAAACAGATAATGTACTGTTCCAATCTGAAATGTGCATGCGAGCCCCTGCTGACGCCTGCCTTGGTGTTGAAAATATAATAGGCTCGCCTGACATCGAAAGGGATATCACGCCCTTGCTCCAAGGCAATCAGGCTGCCACGATCATCTCCAATTACTTGCAGCTCACTCGACGTCACATTGCCTGTCAGCGCTGAAACAAAGGAAATCACATCAGAGAGTAACGGAGCGTCGTTATCTTTCTGGCTGATAATCAACCCTTCTGTTACTGGCCATTGGATACCAATGTCGGGATCGCTCCAGTTAATCGATTGCTCGCAGGCCTTGGAGTAGGTATCCGTGGTCTTGTAGAGGAACTCAGTGTTGTCTTCCAAGGCTAAGAAACCATGAGCAAAGCCTTCTGGAATCCAAAGCATCCGGCCATTGCTTGCTGACAGCTCGACGCCCACCCATTGACCAAATGTTTCCGAGCCCTTCCTTATATCAACCGCCACATCATAGGCGCTGCCTGCGGTAACTCGCACAAGCTTGCCCTGGGCATGGGGATCATCCTGAAAATGAAGCCCCCTCAACACATGCTTTTTTGAGTAGGAATGATTGTCCTGCACAAACGGGCGCGGAATCGGGTGACCTAACGCAGCGAGTTGCTTATGAAACAACGGCTCATTGAAACTTTCCATAAACCATCCACGCTCATCCGTGAACACTCTGGGTTCAATAATGACCACGCCGGCCAACTGGGTCTCTATAAACTTCATTAGCTCTTATGCTCTATCAAAATATTGCGCAGGTATTGCCCATAGCCTGTTTTACTCAAGTGCTGCACTTGTACGGCCAGCTGTTCGGGTGTAATCCAGCCTGCATGAAAAGCGATTTCTTCGAGGCAAGCCACTTTCAAGCCCTGCCTATGCTCAATGGTATGTACAAACTGGCTCGCCTCTAGCAGCGACTCATGGGTTCCTGTGTCCAACCAAGCAAAGCCTCGGCCCAACATTTCGACACTCAAGCTTTGCTGCTCAAGATAAGCACGGTTTACATCGGTAATTTCAAGCTCACCACGTGAAGAAGGGCGGATGCTTTTTGCAATTTCCACGACTTGGTTGTCATAAAAGTACAGCCCGGTGACGGCATAGTTTGACTTTGGTTTGACGGGTTTCTCTTCGATACTGAGCACACGCCCAGTATGGTCAAACTCAACCACACCAAAGCGTTCTGGATCCGACACGTGATAACCAAACACAGTTGCACCGGACGCCTGCGACATGGCAGATCGTAGATTGTCGGAAAAGTGCTGACCATAGAAAATGTTGTCGCCCAGGATCAGGCATATAGGGTCTTTGCCAATAAACTCCTCACCGATGATGAATGCCTGCGCCAAGCCATCGGGGGTCGGCTGTTCCGCATAGCTCAATTGCACGCCGTATTGGCTGCCGCTACCCAGTAATTTCTTAAATCCTGGCAAGTCATCAGGGGTAGAGATAATCAAAATTTCACGAATACCTGCCAGCATCAGCACCGATAGCGGGTAGAAGATCATCGGCTTGTCGTAGATGGGGAGCATTTGTTTAGACACCCCCAGCGTCAATGGGTAGAGGCGGGTACCCGTGCCCCCGGCAAGAATGATCCCCTTACGCTTCAACATTGTCATATCTAAAACACGTCCTTAACGTTCACATCCCCCACCATTCGGACAGAGGTTTACTTGATTAATACCGGCAAAACGCCTACTCATCCAAAATCTGTCGCTGACATCTCGAGAGGGCGTTGGACCACTGCACGTCTCCCATATTCGTCGCAGTGGCGGCTTCGGTTGAGCCTGATACCTAGCCAAGGCGAGTGTCTATTTCCTGTCCGGGCAGCCCTTTGGATAAAAGCCTTGCCTCTCTGCACTGACCCAGCATTCCAGGGAGCTACAAAGGAGATGATGATACAGCCCTCACCCTCCAATTCAAAAACGAACCGTGAAAAGACTTCAACGGATTCGAGGCTGCACACAGCGATATCAATAAGCCATTTCGTGGCGAAATTTCACCTCAAAATGCTGTGAACTCAAAAATCACATCAAGGGCGACAAGCGCCGCGCATAGCGACATAACGAAGAAAACCGGCGCCCCACTCCACCCAGGGTTTAGAGCTTCAAGTTGATATTTGAAGAGATGCCCGGCAACCTCAAAACCCGGGATCAATAATGAGCCATGATCCATGCACGATCACGGCCTGCTGGATGCGCTGGAGAACAGGATTACAGCGTCGCCTTCTCGTGCAACGACTTGCCTGCGGCGTTAGAAAGCAGCGCAGTAACCTCTTGCTCCTTGGCGCGTCGACCTAGGAGGACAAGATGCCTGATCAATGCAGCTAGAACGCCCAGCATCCCTCCCGCTAAAACGCCGACGGCCAATATCAAGATTTTTTTAGGATTTACGGGGCTTAATGGCTCAAGCGCTTTGCGATCTATCGTTACCAGCTTCATGTTGCTGATGTCGAGATTACCTAGGTTTTTCAGGCGCACAACCTCGGCTCTCAGGGGCTCAACCCCTGAAAGAAAGAGATCTTCATTCTGGCGCTGTTTCAATACCTCAATCTCACGGTTACTCTGCAACAACTGCAATTCACGAGCGATTTGGGCAATTCGGCCTTCAGTAAAATCATCAGACTTGCGCTGCAACAGCGCCGTACGTTCAGCCGATAACGCTTCTACGCCCATAAAATAAAGCGGTATCTGCTGATTGTTAACCTCTGTTCGCATCACGCTGCTATTTTCACGGGAACCGGCACTTTTTTCACCCAGTGCGGAAGGTGTCGTCGGTTTCTCAATTCCGAGAGATTTTGCAATCGCGATTGCCTCGCCCAATTGCGCAATGCGGTCTTGGCGAGCAGTTTTGATTTGCTGACGCAGCGCTTTTAGCTCGTCCTGCAGCTGCGCTCGCTTGAGATTATCAGCCTCCAGAAGCGTCGCGATTCGCGCGTCCTTGTTAGTCTGGTAGCTTGACCGAGCAGCTTCAATTTTGCCTTCCAGCTCTGTTAGACGATTTTTAACAATTACTCTGAGATCAGCAGCAATCTGTTCACGCTCAGCATCAATTGCGTACTCAACGAATTTATTAAGCACGCTGACGCCATCAATACCCTTTGGATAATTGAGCCCTAAGCCTATGTACGCGCTCAGAGAGTCTGATTTTTTCGGATCGGGAAGGACCAACTTGAGAGAGTCACGATTAAAGGCGTCAAAGCTTTGTTCAAGCGTACGTCCAGGACGCTCGAAAGGCTTAAACAATGCCTGATTAGCCCTGAAAAAATTGAGTCGAGTTTCATAGGACTCTAAGGATGCACCTACTTTGACGAGCGCATCCGCTGGTGATAATTGATAGACTTCAGAACGATTCAATGCATCCAGCTCATTAATAGCAGCCGGACGTAAAACACTACTTACTTGGTATTCAGGAGTTGCAGTGAAAGCATAGGCCGCCGCAGCCAATGCCACCCCAACGGTAACAAATAAAACAAGGGCTTTCTGCTGCCACACGGCCTGAAAAACTGCGGTAATGCCAATTTCACCGTACGGGGGCGTAGAGGGGGCGCGGAAGCTACTACTCACAACAAAAACCTGCCTTCAAAGAGAAACTGCGGGCTCGTTATGCAGACAATTTGCGTGTTTTTATTCTAATTGGATGACCGCCAAAACCCAGCGTCTCTGCCAGATTTTGAGCGCACAAAATGACCGTTATCGAGAACAGATTCCATTTTGCCATCTCTTTGGCATATTACAAGACTTGACACGTCTGTAAGAAAAGTCCTAATCAGCCAATAAAATAGCTCATTTTTTGGCGCCACAGGAGTCAGACGTCAGCAGATTTGAATAGGTAAGACAGCACTCAGTCGGAAATGCTGGGCCTAGCCTTAACAGGGTGGCTAATCGATGTGATCCAGCAATGTAAAAAAGGCGCTACAGAGTAAATTTTATCTGACAGACGGTCGCATAAAATACTCTCTGAAGCTGTGGAAATGCACCCGATCTCCTACTCTCTCGTCGCAGTCCTAACACGCCGGCCACGCACAAAAACACCGAGCAACGGCCCAATCAACATCCCCACAATCAACCCCACCACTACAAACACCGCCACCGGCATCTGCGCAGTACTCCACCCCAGGAACAACAGCACAACACCCTGCTGATTCTCGAGCACAAACGCCAACACCACCAGCGCAGCAACCAGCACCGCTAACACTGAAACAACGCGCTTAACCCCACGCATAACCATCTCCTACTCCAAAAACACTCAGACGCCCTCTTCCTCTTCTTCGTTCACCCGATCGCGCAATTCCTTGCCCGGTTTGAAGTGGGGTACGAATTTGCCGTCGAGGCTGACGGATTGGCCGGTCTTTGGGTTGCGGCCTACGCGCGGGGCGCGGTAGTGGAGGGAGAAGCTGCCGAAGCCGCGGATTTCGATGCGATCTCCGGTGGCAAGGCATTGGGACATTTGTTCAAGCATGGTCTTGATAGCCAGCTCCACATCCTTGGATGAGAGCAGCCCTTGATGGGTGACAATTCGTTCGATCAACTCCGACTTCGTCATATTTTTCCCTTCTTTTTCAAGCAGCTAGGAAAAGCGCTTCGAAGGTTTTAGCATGACTTGATGAATTTGAACAGCCCGTATATCAACTTATCTGCCGCTTAAATAAACGCTCGCGATGAGCACATGGAAACCTCAATTGCAGATTACCAACATGGTGCGCGTTACTGCGCCGGCGGGATTCCAACCAAACGGATAGTCGCCCTCTTCATCCGCCGCATCACTGGAACGGGTGAGGACTTTGTAGCCCTGCATTTTGCATTCACGAGCAGCGCGTTTTTCGCACTTCTCCCATTTATTGCCCAGACCAGAGCAGTCGATCTCAATACCGCTGACGCCGCGCTTGGCATGGGTCCTGGCGCTGGTGCTGGAGCAGCCGGCCAGTATGACTAATGCAAGCACTACGAGAATCCTGTTCATTCAAACCCTTATCGAATCAGTAACACGGAATATCTTTAAAAGACTATAGCCAGTTCTGACCGCAGGCTGAATGCCTTGGTTCGGCGGTGTTGATTCATCAAATTTCAGGCACAAAAAAGGGCGACCGAAGTCGCCCTTTTCCTACAGCTTTACAGAACTTAGTTCTGCTTAGCCATTGCTTCGCGCAGCAGGGAGGCCATGGTGGTCTCGCCAGTTGCAGCTGCCGGAGCTTCTTTCAGGCTCTGGATAGCTTCTTTCTCTTCCACTTCGTCTTTGGACTTGATGGAAAGTTGGATTACGCGGCTCTTGCGGTCAACGCTGATGATCTTGGCTTCTACTTCCTGGCCTTCTTTCAGAACGTTGCGCGCGTCTTCAACGCGGTCACGGCTGATTTCGGAGGCTTTCAGAGTCGCTTCGATATCGTCGGCCAGAGTGATGATGGCGCCTTTGGCGTCAACTTCTTTCACTGTACCTTTAACGATGGCGCCTTTGTCGTTCTCTTGAACGTACTCGGAGAACGGATCGCTTTCCAGTTGCTTGATACCCAGGGAGATGCGCTCGCGCTCTGGGTCAACCGACAGGATAACGGTGTCCAGCTCGTCGCCCTTCTTGAAACGACGAACAGCTTCTTCGCCAACTTCGTTCCAGGAGATGTCGGACAGGTGAACCAGGCCGTCGATGCCGCCGTCCAGACCAATGAAGATACCGAAATCGGTGATCGACTTGATGGTGCCGGAGATTTTATCGCCCTTGTTGAACTGGCCAGAGAAATCTTCCCATGGGTTAGATTTGCACTGCTTGATGCCCAGGGAGATACGACGACGCTCTTCGTCGATGTCCAGAACCATAACTTCCACTTCGTCGCCGACTTGTACGACTTTCGAAGGGTGGATGTTCTTGTTGGTCCAGTCCATTTCGGAAACGTGTACCAGGCCTTCAACGCCTTCTTCCAGCTCAGCGAAGCAGCCGTAGTCAGTCAGGTTGGTAACGCGTGCAGTAACGCGAGTGCCTTCTGGGTAACGGGCTTTGATAGCGACCCATGGATCTTCACCCAGTTGCTTCAGGCCCAGGGAAACACGGTTGCGTTCGCGATCGTATTTCAGAACCTTGACATCGATCTCGTCGCCAACGTTGACGATTTCGGAAGGATGCTTGATACGCTTCCAAGCCATGTCGGTAATGTGTAGCAGGCCATCGACGCCACCCAGATCGACGAATGCGCCGTAATCGGTGAGGTTCTTGACGATACCTTTGACTTGTTGGCCTTCCTGCAGGGATTCCAGCAGAGCTTCACGCTCGGCGGAGTTCTCTGCTTCCAGCACGCTGCGACGGGAAACGACAACGTTGTTGCGCTTCTGGTCGAGTTTGATGACCTTGAATTCGAGTTCTTTGCCTTCCAGGTGCGTGGTGTCGCGCACTGGACGAACGTCGACCAAAGAACCTGGCAGGAACGCACGGATGCCGTTAACGTCGACAGTGAAGCCGCCTTTAACCTTACCGTTGATAACGCCCTTGACCACTTCTTCAGCTGCGAAGGCTGCTTCGAGAACAATCCAGCATTCAGCGCGCTTGGCTTTTTCACGGGACAGCTTGGTTTCACCGAAACCGTCTTCAACCGAGTCCAGAGCAACGTGAACTTCGTCACCGACATTGATTGTCAGATCACCAGCATCGTTGTAGAACTGTTCCAGCGGGATCAGAGCTTCAGACTTCAGACCAGCGTGAACGGTTACCCAGCGAGCTTGGTAATCGATATCAACGATAACACCGGTGATGATGGAGCCTGCCTGAAGGTTCAGGGTTTTTAGGCTTTCTTCAAAGAGTTCCGCAAAGCTTTCGCTCATTTTAATTCCTGTTGATAAGGGCGAAGAATACGCCCATCTCCACACCCCAGACGGTGTGGGTCAGTTTCAATTAAAAGAAGCGCCGCAGGACTATGACTGGTCCCCTGCAACCTTCTTGGTCACCCGACGATATCGCGAATGGCGATCTCGCTCATGATGCGTTCCAGCACCTGCTCGATGGACAACTCCGTGGAATCCAGCTGTATGGCGTCAGCCGCCGGCTTGAGCGGGGCTACCGCACGCTGGGTATCACGCTCATCGCGTGCACGGATCTCATCTAGCAGACTCGACAGACTAACACCATCGACTTTGCCCTTCAACTGCAAGTAGCGGCGGCGGGCACGCTCCTCGGCGCTGGCGGTCAGGAAAATCTTCAACGGCGCCTCGGGAAACACCACCGTGCCCATGTCGCGGCCGTCGGCCACCAGGCCCGGCGGTTCCTGAAACGCGCGCTGGCGCTGCAGCAAAGCCTCGCGAACCGCCGGCAGAGCCGCCACCTGGGACGCGCCAGCGCCGATACTCTCGGTGCGAATCACGTCACTGACTTCATCACCTTCCAGAATGATGCGCTGCAATTGACCGTCGGTCGCCGCGATGAACTGCACGTCCAGATGAGCGGCGATTTTCGTCAGCAACTCTTCGTTGGTCAGGTCGACACCATGGTTGCGCGCAGCGAACGCCAGCAGGCGATACAGCGCGCCGGAATCCAGCAGGCACCAGCCCAGGCGCTTGGCCAGGATGCCGGCGATCGTGCCTTTGCCCGAGCCGCTTGGCCCGTCGATGGTAATCACCGGTGCTTTGATATTCACAATTGAGCCTCTTGGGCAACACGCATGCCGACGTGGGCACACAGTGTAAGAAAATTCGGAAAAGATGTAGCTACGTTGGCGCAGTCACGGATACGAATCGGCGCCGCCGCTCGCAAGGACGCCACGCTGAACGCCATGGCAATCCGATGATCGCCATGGGCATGCACGTCGCCACCGCCTATCGGGCCGCCGTCGATGATAATCCCATCAGGCGTCGGTTCACACTTCACACCCAGCGCCAACAGACCGTCGGCCATGACCTGGATACGGTCGGACTCCTTCACCCGCAACTCCTCGGCGCCGCGCAGTACGGTTCGCCCCTGCGCGCAGGCGGCGGCAACGAACAGCACGGGAAACTCGTCGATCGCCAGCGGCACCAGCGCTTCGGGAATCTCGATACCTTTGAGCACAGCCGCGCGCACACGCAGGTCGGCAACCGGCTCACCGCCCACCTCACGCGGGTTTTCCAAGGTGATGTCCGCACCCATCAGGCGCAGGATATCGATCACCCCGGTGCGGGTCGGGTTGATACCGACATGCTCCAGCAACAACTCGGAACCCTGGGCAATCGTGGCCGCGACCAGGAAAAATGCCGACGAGGAAATGTCTCCCGGCACTTCTATATGGGTCGCGGTCAACGCATGCCCGGATTCAACCGACGCCGTCGCGCCCTCCACGCCCACCGGATAGCCAAAACCGCGCAACATGCGCTCGGTGTGGTCGCGGGTCGGCGCAGGCTCGGTCACGCAGGTTTTACCTTCGGCATACAGCCCGGCCAACAACAGGCAGGATTTCACCTGGGCGCTGGCCATCGGCAGTACATAATTCAAGCCTTTCAACGCCTGACCGCCGCGGATGGTCAGCGGCGGACGCCCTTGCGGCCCGGTCTCGATCACTGCGCCCATTTCCCGCAATGGCTCAGCCACCCGACTCATCGGGCGCTTGGACAGCGACGCATCGCCCGTCAGCACGCTGTCGAAGCTCTGCGCCGCCAGCAACCCGGACAACAGGCGCATGGATGTTCCGGAGTTACCCAGGTAAATCGGCCCTGGCGCCGGTTTCAAGCCGTGCAAACCCACGCCATGAATCGTCACCCGCCCATGGTGCGGCCCTTCAATCACCACACCCATGTCGCGAAACGCCTGCAACGTCGCCAGGGCATCCTCGCCCTCCAGGAAACCTTCAACTTCGGTCACGCCGTCGGCCAATGAGCCCAGCATGATCGACCGATGGGAAATCGACTTGTCACCCGGCACTCGGATGCGCCCGCTCAAGCGGCCACCGGGGCTGGCGATAAACGTCAGCTCGTCGGCGTCCACGGCGGTTTCCATGTAAGCCCGGCGCGCCAGGATCTTGCTGAAGTGCTCACGCGCCACTCGCGCACGGGTGAACACGCCCAGTAATTGGTGACCATCGCCCGCATCCACCGCATCGCGCAAAGCATCCAGGTCGCTGCGGAAGGTGTCCAGGGTGCGCAACACCGCTTCGCGATTGGCGAGGAAGATGTCGTGCCACATCACCGGATCGCTGCCGGCAATCCGCGTGAAGTCGCGAAAACCTCCGGCGGCGTAGCGGAAAATCTCCAGATTTTCGTTGCGCTTGGCCAACGAATCCACCAGGCCAAACGCCAGCAGATGGGGCAGATGACTGGTAGCAGCGAGCACTTCGTCGTGGCGTTCAACCTGCATATGCTCCACGTCCGCCCCCAGCTCGCGCCACAGACGATCCACCACGGCCAAGGCCGCAGGATCGGTCTGCGCAAGCGGGGTCAGGATCACTTTGTGCCGACGAAACAGCTGTGCATTAGACGCTTCCACCCCGCTCTGCTCGGAACCGGCAATCGGATGGCCCGGCACGAAGCGCGGCGGCATTTCACCAAACGCCAGTTGCGCCGCGCGCACCACATTGCCCTTGGCACTGCCGACATCCGTGAGAATCGCGCTGCCCAGGTCCAGGCTGGCCAAAATCTCCAAGAGCTTTTCCATGGCCAGGATCGGCACCGCCAGCTGGATCACGTCGGCGCCATGGCACGCGACGGCCAGGTCCGCCTCACAACGGTCTACCACCCCCAGTTCTACCGCCAACTGGCGCGATTGCGGGTCCAGGTCCACGCCGACCACTTCGCCGCACAGGCCGCTCTCACGCAGGCCTTTGGCGAAGGAACCCCCGATCAACCCAAGACCAACCACCACCAAGCGACCGATCATAGGCACAGCAGGTTGCAATGCAGTGACATCAACCACGGGCCAGAACCTTGGCCAACGCCTCCAGGAAGCGGCTGTTCTCAGCCGGCAAACCGATGGTGACACGCAGGTGATTCGGCATGCCGTAATTGGCCACCGGGCGCACGATCACGCCTTCGCGCAGCAACCCCTGGAAGACCGGGGCGGCTACCTGGCCGAGGTCGACACAGATGAAGTTGCCCTTGGACGCAATCCAACCCAGGCCCAGCTCGCGGAAACCTGCCTGCAATTGCTGCATGCCGCTTTCGTTGAGGCGACGGCTTTCTGCCAGATAGTCGGCATCCTTGATCGCCGCACAGGCCGCCGCCAGGGCGAGACTGTTGACGTTGAACGGCTGGCGCACGCGGTTCAGTACATCGGCAACCACCGCCGTGGACAAGCCGTAGCCGACCCGCAGCGAGGCCAGGCCATAGGCCTTGGAGAACGTGCGTGACACCAGCAGGTTCGGGTAGGACGCCAGGAAGTCCAGGCCATCCGGCAGGTCGCTGCCTTCGGCGTACTCGATGTAAGCCTCGTCCAGCACCACCAGCACGTGCTCGGGCACGCCTTGCAGGAAGTCGTCCAGCGCCTGTACGTCGAACCAGGTACCGGTGGGGTTGTTCGGGTTGGCAATGAACACCACGCGGGTCTGGGCGTCGATGGCCTCCAGCATCGCCGGCAGGTCATGGCCCCACTCTTTTGCCGGGATAACGCGGGCATCCGCGCCTACGGCCTGGGTCACGATCGGGTAGACCGCAAAGGCATGCTCACTGAACACCGCATTCAGGCCCGGCGCCAGATAGGCGCGACCGACCAGCTCGAGGATGTCGTTGGAACCGTTGCCCAGGGTCACCTGATTCAGCTCGACCCGGCATTTTTGCGCCAGCAGCGACTTGAGGGCAAAGCCATTGCCGTCGGGGTAACGGGTCAGCTCAGCCAGCTCTTCACGAATCGCCGCCAGCACCTTGGGGCTCGGGCCCAGCGGGTTTTCGTTACTCGCCAGCTTGACGATCCTGGACGGGTCCAGATTCAACTCACGCGCCAGCTCGTCCACAGGCTTGCCCGGAACGTAAGGCGACAGTTGTTGCACGCCCGGCTGCGCCAGGGCGAGGAAGTTGCCACTCATGTTAAAGCCTCACAAAACCGCTTTCGGGTAAGAGCCCAGCACCTTGAGTGCCACGGCCTCCTGGCTGATTTTCTCCAGCACGCCTTTGACCAGTGGGTCGCGGTGATGCCCGATGAAGTCGATGAAGAACACGTAGGTCCATTTACCGCTGCGCGAAGGACGCGTCTCGATGCGCGTCAGGTCGATGCCGTTGTCATGGAACGGCACCAGCAGCTCATGCAGCGCGCCGGGCTTGTTGCTCATGGAAACGATGATCGACGTCTTGTCATCGCCCGTGGGCGGCACTTCCTGGCTGCCGATCATCAGGAAACGCGTGGAGTTGTCCGGGCGGTCCTCGATTTTCTCGGCCAGGCGCGTCAAGCCATACAGGCCCGCCGCCATATCGCCGGCAATCGCCGCCGAGTTCCACTCGCCCTTGACCCGCTTGGCCGCCTCGGCATTGCTGGAGACCGCCACGCGCTCGACATTCGGGTAATGCGCATCCAGCCACTTGCGGCACTGCGCCAGGGACTGGGCGTGGGAATAGATCCGGCTGATGCTGTCGGTCTTGGTGTTCTCGCCCACCAACAGGTGATGGTGGATGCGCAGCTCGACCTCACCGCAGATCACCATGTCGTGTTCCAGGAAGCTGTCCAGCGTGTGGTTGACCGCGCCTTCGGTGGAGTTTTCCACCGGCACCACGCCAAAATTCACCGCACCGGCTGCCACTTCGCGGAACACTTCGTCGATCGCCGCCATCGGCTTGCTGATCACGGCATGGCCGAAATGCTTCATGGCTGCCGCCTGGGTGAAGGTGCCTTCCGGACCGAGGTACGCCACTTTCAGCGGCTGCTCCAGGGCCAGGCATGAAGACATGATTTCACGGAACAACCGCGCCATTTCTTCGTTGCCCAGCGGGCCTTGGTTGCGTTCCATCACGCGTTTGAGCACCTGGGCTTCTCGCTCGGGCCGGTAGAACACCGGCACTTCGCCTTCTGCCAGGGACGCCATTTTCACCCGCGCCACTTCCTGGGCGCAGCGTGCGCGCTCACTGATCAGCTCGAGGACTTTCTCGTCCAGGCTGTCGATGCGTACACGCAGGGCCTTGAGTTCTTGCTCAGACATTAGCCGTGTTCCTTTTCAAACTCTGCCATGTAGGCAACCAGCGCGTTGATCGCGTGGATGTCGACAGCGTTATAGATGGAGGCGCGCATGCCGCCGACCGAACGGTGGCCCTTGAGGTTCAACAGGCCACGCGCTTCGGCGCCGGCCAGGAATGGCTTGTCCAGGCGGTCGTCAGCCAGGCGGAACGGCACGTTCATCCACGAGCGGTCGCTGAGGTTGATCGGGTTGCTGTACAGGCCGCTGGCGTCGATGAAGTCGTACAGGGTGCGCTTCTTCACTTCGTTGAGCTTACCCATGGCCGCCACGCCGCCCTGCTCCTTGAGCCATTCAAACACCAGGCCGGACAGGTACCAGGCGAACGCCGGCGGAGTGTTGTACATCGAGCCGTTATCGGCCGCGACCTTGTAGTTGAGCATGGTCGGGCACAGCGAGCGGGCGCGACCCAGCAGGTCTTCACGGATGATGTTGACCAGGATGCCGCTCGGGCCGATGTTTTTCTGCGCGCCGGCGTAGATCATGCCGTACTTGGACACATCGATCGGGCGCGAGAGGATGTCCGAAGACATGTCGCACACCAGTGGAACGTCGCCCACCTGCGGCACCCAGTCGAATTCCAGGCCACCGATGGTTTCGTTGGCGACGTAGTGCACGTAGGCCGCGTCCTTCGACAGTTTCCATTCGTTCTGACCCGGAATGGCGAAGTAGTCATATGGCTTGGCGGTGCCTGCCACGTTGACATGACCGTAGCGGGAGGCCTCTTCAATGGCCTTCTGCCCCCAGATACCGGTGTCGATATAGTCCGCCGTGCCGTCTTCCGGCAGCAGGTTCAGCGGGATCTGGGCGAACTGCTGGCTCGCGCCGCCTTGCAGGAACAGCACTTTGTAGTGGGAGGGGATGTTCAGCAAGTCGCGCAGATCCTGCTCGGCCTTGGTGGCGATGGACACGAACTCATCGCTGCGATGGCTCATTTCCATCACGGAGAGGCCTTTTCCATGCCAGTCGAGGAGTTCAGCCTGCGCGCGCTGCAGGACTGCTTCAGGAAGCGCCGCGGGACCGGCACAGAAGTTATAGGCTCTCTTGCTCACATCCAATCTCACTCTGGTCTGGTGGTAGTCACGCAAACATATCAGCCGACACCGGATCCCGTGTGGGAGCGGGCTTGCTCGCGAAAGCGGTGGGTCAGTCAGCTTATGTGCCGGTGACACTCCGCAATCGGGAGCAAGCCCCCTCCCACAGTTGGATTTTCATCGCTGTCGATATTTCCATCCGGACAAACAACAAGGGGGCGAATCTTCATCCGCCCCCTGTGTGTCCGCTTATTCCTGCGGTTCTTCTTCGTCTGCGGCTGCATCGAGGGTTGGCTCGTCGACGTTGTCATCGCCGGTTGCGATCACCTCGCCCTCAAAACCTTCCCCTTCGAGCTCGTCATCTTCAACTTCCGAAGGCTCCTGCACACGTTCCAGGCCGACCAGTTTTTCGTCCTTGGCCAGCTTGATCAAGGTCACGCCCTGGGTGTTACGGCCCAGGCTCGAGACTTCTGCCACGCGGGTACGTACCAGGGTGCCCTGGTCGGAAATCAGCATGATTTCCTCGCCGTCGAGCACCTGCACCGCGCCGACCAGACGACCGTTGCGGTCGTTGCTGACCATGGCGATCACGCCCTGGCCGCCACGCTTGTACTCCGGGAACTCGCTGATGGCGGTGCGCTTGCCGTAGCCACGCTCGGACGCGGTAAGGATCTGGCTGCCTTCTTCCGGGATCAGCATGGAAATCAGCTTCTGCCCTTCCGGCAGGCGCATGCCGCGCACACCACGGGCAGTACGGCCCATGGCGCGAACGTCGGATTCCTTGAAGCGCGTGACCTTGCCGCCGTCGGAGAACAGCATGACTTCGCGCTCGCCGTCGGTGATGGCCGCCGAAATCAGCACGTCGCCTTCATCCAGCTCCAGGGCGATCAGGCCCACGCTGCGTTGACGGCTGAAGGATTCCAGCGGGGTCTTCTTCACGGTGCCTTTGGCGGTGGCCATGAAGATGAAGTGACCCTCGGTGTATTCATCGACCGGCAGCATGGTGGTGATGTACTCATCACTGTCCAGCGGCAGCAGGTTGACCAGTGGGCGACCACGGGCAGCGCGGGAGGCTTCAGGGATTTCGTAGGTTTTCAGCCAGTACACCTTGCCCTTGCTGGAGAACAGCAGCAGCGTGGTGTGGCTGTTGGCAACCAGCAGGTGAGCGATGTAGTCCTCATCCTTCACGCCGGTAGCCGATTTACCTTTACCGCCACGACGCTGGGCCTGGTAGGCCGCCAATGGCTGAGTCTTGGCATAGCCGCCGTGGGAGATGGTCACCACGCGCTCTTCTTCCGGGATCATGTCACCCAGGGTCAGGTCGAGGCGCGCATCAAGGATTTCGGTACGGCGCACGTCGCCGTATTCGGCGCGGATCACTTCGAGTTCTTCGCGGATCACTTCCATCAGGCGCACGGCGCTGTTGAGGATGCGGATCAACTCGCCGATCTGGTTGAGGATCTCCTGGTACTCGGCCAGCAGCTTCTCGTGCTCCAGGCCGGTCAGGCGGTGCAAGCGCAGTTCCAGGATGGCCTGGGCCTGTTCCGGCGACAGGAAGTACTTGCCTTCGCGCAGGCCGTATTGCGGGTCCAGGGTTTCCGGACGGCACGAGTCGGCGCCGGCACGTTCAACCATCGCGACCACGGCGCTGGATTCCCACGGCGTGCTGATCAGCGCTTCCTTGGCTTCCGACGGGGTTGGCGAGGCCTTGATCAGGGCGATCACCGGGTCGATGTTCGACAGCGCAACCGCCTGGCCTTCCAGGATGTGGCCGCGCTCGCGGGCCTTGCGCAGTTCGAACACGGTACGGCGGGTGACCACTTCGCGACGGTGACGCACGAAGGCTTCCAGCAGGTCCTTGAGGTTCAGGATGCGCGGGCGGCCATCGATCAGCGCAACCACGTTGATACCAAACACGCTTTGCAGCTGGGTCTGGGCGTAGAGGTTGTTGAGGATCACCTCAGGCACTTCGCCACGACGCAGCTCGATTACCACGCGCATACCGTCTTTGTCGGACTCGTCGCGCAGCTCGGTGATGCCTTCGAGCTTCTTCTCTTTAACCAGCTCGGCGATCTTTTCGATCAGGCGCGCCTTGTTCAGCTGGTACGGAAGTTCGGTGATGACGATCTGCTGGCGGCCACCGACCTTGTCGATGTCTTCGATCATCGAGCGGGCACGCATGTAAATGCGGCCGCGACCGGTGCGGTAGGCTTCGATGATGCCGGCGCGACCATTGATGATCGCGGCGGTCGGGAAGTCCGGGCCGGGGATGTATTGCATCAGCTCATCGATGGTCAGCTCGGGGTTGTCGATGAGGGCCAGGCAACCGTCGATCACTTCACCGAGGTTGTGCGGCGGGATGTTGGTCGCCATGCCCACGGCGATACCGCTGGAACCGTTGACCAGCAGGTTGGGAATACGGGTGGGCATCACGGCCGGGATCATTTCGGTGCCGTCGTAGTTCGGCACCCAGTCCACGGTTTCTTTATGCAGGTCGGCCAGCAGCTCGTGCGCCAGCTTGGTCATGCGCACTTCGGTGTATCGCATGGCTGCGGCGTTGTCGCCGTCGACCGAACCGAAGTTGCCCTGGCCGTCTACCAGCAGGTAGCGCAGGGAAAACGGCTGGGCCATCCGAACGATGGTGTCGTACACCGCAGTGTCGCCGTGAGGGTGATACTTACCGATCACGTCACCGACAACACGGGCAGATTTCTTGTACGGCTTGTTCCAGTCGTTACCCAGCTCGCTCATCGCGAACAGCACACGCCGGTGCACGGGCTTCAAGCCGTCGCGCGCATCAGGCAGTGCCCGACCGACAATTACGCTCATCGCGTAGTCGAGGTAGGACTGTTTCAGCTCGTCTTCGATATTGACCGGGAGGATTTCTTTGGCCAGTTCGCCCATGAGAAGCCTGATTCCTTTTTCGGGTGAAACTTCGTCACGTCCAGATGGGCCGAACGAAGCTCGCCGCTGCCGGCACGGTGCCTGACAACGACTTACGACAAATCAACGAGTTATGACACGGATCTGCACGTTATGGGCAACCCCTCGGGGCGGCCCTGGAAACCGCCGGATGTTATCACAATCGCCGCCACGCACCTATCCCCCTGATGCGCATGGAGGCTAGTAATTTGTTGAATGACAGGCTTGAGGAGGACGAGAGAGGCTCAGAGGTGGGGTGGCGCTGTTTTTTGGGGGCGGATCCGAGGGTTTTATTGACTTTGAGAGCCAATCGGGGGCAAGCCCCCTCCCACATTTTGAATGTATTCACAACTCAAGTGTGGGAGGGGGCTTGCCCCCGATAGCAATTTCACCAACAACACAACCCTCAATGCAGCCGCTTACGGCACATCAACCTGGCCAGCTTCGCCGCATCCGGCCGCTCCACCACCCCTTTCTCGGTGACGATCACATCAATCAGGTCGGCCGGGGTGACATCGAAAACCGGGTTGAAGGCCTGGACCTCCAGCCGCTGGCCATTCACCTCCAGCAACTCAGCCACATCACGCTCTTCCAGGGCCACATCATCGCCAGTGGCCATCATCAGGTCGAGGGTCGAGCTCGACGCCACCACCATAAAGCGCACGCCGTGGTGCATGGCGCACACGGCCAACTGATAGGTGCCGATCTTACTGATCACATCGCCATTGGCCGCGATGCAGTCAGCGCCAACCACCACCCAGGTCACGCCTTTGGTTTTGAGGATATGCGCCCCGGCGGAGTCGGCATTGACCGTCACCGGGATACCCGCGCCCGCCAACTCCCACGCCGTCAGGCGCGAGCCTTGCAGCCATGGACGGGTTTCGTTGGCATAGACCTGCTCGACCAGCCCCTCCAGGAACGCCGCGCGAATCACCCCGAGGGCCGTGCCGACACCGCCCGAAGCCAATGCGCCGGCATTGCCATGGGTGAGGATCGCCTGGGCATTGCCCTGGTGCTTGCGAATCCGCTCCATACCCAATTGGGCCATGACGACATTGGCCTCTCGGTCACTTTCATGGATGGCGATGGCTTCGGCTTCCAGCACGGCCAATGGGTCGGCGTGCTGCTTGAGGCGGTCGAGGCGGTCGCGCATGCACTTCAGCGCCCAGAACAGGTTCGATGCGGTGGGTCGGGTATCGGCCAGCAGTGCGTAGTCTTCTTCCCATGCCGCCTGCCAGTCGCCGCCTTCGGCCATGCGCTCGCGAGCAGCCATGACCAGCCCGTAGGCTGCGCTGATGCCGATGGCAGACGCGCCGCGCACCACCATCGAGCGAATGGCGGCGGCCACTTCGCTGGCGGTCGAGCAGGCCACCCAGCATTCCCGAGCCGGCAGCGCACGCTGATCGAGCAGGTGCAGCACGCCATCACGCCAATCGATGGCCTTCACCTTCTCTGCAGCCAACAGTCGGTCGCGCATCCCTTACCCCGTACTCATGAACAAAAGCCGCCGATTATAGCGATCCGCCAGCCAGGACGCTCGGGTATACTTCGCCCTTCTTTTATAGCTGCCCAGGAAGAAGCCTGCGATGACGCCCACTGCCGCCCCGCTCGACTTATTGCTCCTGCCGACCTGGCTGGTCCCCGTCGAACCCGCTGGCGTGGTGCTCAAGGAGCATGGCCTGGGTATCCGTGACGGCTGCATCGTGTTTATCGGGCCGCGGGCGGCGGCGCTCAAGCTTGAGGCCAGCGAGGTGCGCGAGCTGCCCGGCATGCTGCTCAGCCCGGGCCTGATCAACGCCCACGGGCATGCGGCGATGAGCCTGTTTCGCGGCCTGGCCGATGACCTGCCGTTGATGACCTGGCTGGAAAAACACATCTGGCCCGCCGAGGCCAAGTGGGTCGATGAAGCCTTCGTCCGCGATGGCACCAACCTGGCCATCGCCGAGCAGCTCAAGGGCGGCATCACCTGTTTCTCGGATATGTACTTCTACCCCAAGGTCGCCAGCGACTGCGTGCACAACAGCGGCATGCGCGCACAGATCGCCATTCCGATCCTGGATTTCCCGATCCCCGGCGCCAGCAGCGCCGATGAGGCAATGCGCCAGGGTATCGAGCTGTTCGGCGACCTCAAGCACCACCCCCGCATCAAGATCACGTTCGGCCCCCACGCGCCTTACACCGTCAACGATGACAACCTGGAGAAAATCCGGGTGATCGCCGAAGAACTGGACGCCGCAATTCATATGCATGTGCACGAAACCGCCTTCGAAGTGCAGCAGGCCGTGGAACAGACCGGCGAGCGGCCATTGGCGCGCCTGGGTCGCCTCGGCTTGCTGGGCCCGCGCTTCCAGGCCGTTCACATGACCCAAATCAGCGAGGATGACCTGGCTTTGCTGGTAGAAAGCAACACCAGCGTCATTCATTGCCCGGAATCGAACCTGAAACTGGCCAGCGGCTTCTGTCCGGTTGAACGCCTGTGGCAGGCTGGCGTCAATGTGGCTATAGGCACTGACGGCGCCGCCAGCAACAACGACCTCGATCTGTTGGGCGAAACCCGCACCGCCGCCATGCTGGCCAAGGCTGTCGCTGGTTCGGCGACCGCGCTGGACGCCCACCGCGCACTGCGCATGGCGACCCTCAATGGCGCGCGGGCGATGGGCCTGGACGGCCAGATCGGCTCGCTGGAAGTCGGCAAGGCCGCAGATATCGTCGCCTTCGACCTTTCGGGGCTGGCGCAACAACCGATCTACGATCCGGTCTCACAGCTTATCTACGCTACCGGTCGCGATTGCGTGAAACACCTTTGGGTCGCCGGCAAGCAGTTGCTCGACGACCGACGATTGACCCGCATGGATGAAGCACAGTTGACCGCCACGGCCATTGCCTGGGGCCAGCGCATCAGCGGGCACAGCGAATAAACCGATTTATCAGATTCAGAGGATTCACCATGAGCAACGTCGACCACGCCGAAATCGCCAAATTCGAAGCCCTGGCCCACCGCTGGTGGGACCGTGAGAGCGAGTTCAAGCCCCTGCATGACATCAACCCACTGCGGGTCAACTGGATTGACGAACGCGTCAACCTGGCCGGCAAGAAGGTGCTGGATGTGGGTTGTGGCGGTGGCATCCTCAGTGAAGCCATGGCCCAGCGTGGCGCTACCGTGATGGGCATCGACATGGGCGAAGCGCCGCTGGCCGTGGCCCAGCTGCACCAGCTGGAATCCGGCGTGAGCGTGGAGTACCGCCAGATCACCGCCGAAGCCCTGGCCGAGGAAATGCCTGAGCAGTTCGACGTGGTCACCTGCCTGGAAATGCTCGAGCACGTGCCGGACCCGTCTTCGGTGATCCGCGCCTGTTTCCGCATGGTCAAGCCTGGCGGCCAGGTGTTTTTTTCCACCATCAACCGCAATCCCAAGGCTTATCTGTTCGCGATCATCGGCGCCGAATACATCATGAAGCTGCTGCCGCGCGGCACCCATGACTTCAAGAAATTCATCCGCCCGTCCGAGCTGGGGGCCTGGAGCCGTCAGGCCGGCCTCAGCGTAAAAGACATCATCGGCCTGACCTACAACCCACTGACCAAGCACTACAAGCTGGCCAGCGACGTTGACGTCAACTACATGATCCAGACCCTGCGCGAGGAGTAAGCCTGTGAAGTTGCGAGCGGTTCTCTTCGACATGGACGGTACCCTGCTGGACACCGCGCCGGACTTTATCGCCATCTGCCAGGCCATGCGTGCCGAGCGCGGCCTGGCACCGGTCAATCCGCAGCACATCCGCGATGAAATCTCCGGTGGCGCGCGGGCCATGGTCGCCGTGACCTTCTCGATGGACCCGGAGTCGCCAGGCTTTGAAGACCTGCGCCAGGAATTCCTCGAGCGCTACCTCAAGGACTGCGCGGTGCACAGCAAACTGTTCGACGGTATGGCCGAACTGCTGGAAGACATCGAGAAGGCCAAGCTGATCTGGGGCGTGGTCACTAACAAGCCGGTGCGCTTTGCCGAGCCGATCATGCAGCGACTGGGCCTGGCCGAACGCTCGGCCGTGCTGATCTGCCCGGACCACGTGAAAAACAGCAAGCCGGACCCGGAACCGATGCTCCTGGCGTGCAAGCTGCTGAACCTGGACCCGGCCAGCGTGTTGTTCGTGGGCGATGATTTGCGTGATATCGAATCCGGCCGCGACGCTGGTACGCGTACGGCGGCGGTGACCTACGGCTATATCCACCCGGACGACAACCCGCGTCACTGGGGCGCGGATGTGGTGGTGGACCACCCGCTGGAACTGCGCAAGGTGCTGGATAACGCGCTGTGCAGTTGCTGATTGTTCGCGATGCTGCTGACCGATGAAGATCCAAAATGTGGGAGGGGGCTTGCTCCCGATAGCAGGGTGTCAGTCACTGTATTTGTGACTGACCCACCGCAATCGGGAGCAAGCCCCCTCCCACATTTGGATTTGTTTACTGTTTGGATTTTGGCCACATACTGAATTTTGTCGAGGCTATTTATGTTTGATTACGCTGCACCTCCGGAACTGCTCAAAGGCCGCATCATCCTGGTCACCGGTGCCGGCCGTGGGATCGGCGCCGCCGCGGCGAAAACCTACGCGGCCCACGGCGCCACCGTGCTGCTGCTGGGCAAGACCGAAGCCAACCTGGCCCAGGTGTATGACGAGATCGAAGCGGCGGGCCAGCCGCAGCCGGTGGTGATCCCGTTCAACCTGGAGACCGCCCTGCCCCATCAATACGATGAGCTGGCGGCGATGATCGAAAGGGAATTCGGCCGCCTCGACGGCCTGCTGCACAACGCCTCGATCATCGGCCCACGCACACCGATCGAACAGTTGTCCGGCGAGAATTTCATGCGGGTGATGCACGTGAACGTCAACGCGATGTTCATGCTGACCAGCACCTTGCTGCCGCTGCTCAAACTGTCCCAGGATGCGTCGGTGGTGTTCACCTCCAGCAGCGTCGGGCGCAAGGGCCGGGCGTATTGGGGCGCCTACGGTGTGTCGAAGTTTGCCACTGAAGGCTTGATGCAAACCCTGGCCGATGAGCTGGAGGATGTGGCCGCCGTGCGCGCCAACAGCATCAACCCGGGCGGTACGCGCACCAGCATGCGGGCCCAGGCGTACCCAGGGGAAAACCCGATGGAAAGGCCAGCGCCGGAAGAGATCATGCCGGTGTACCTGTATTTGATGGGGCCGGACAGTGCGGGCATCAATGGGCAGGCGTTTGATGCGCAGTAGCCACTAACACAAGACATAAGTGGAACAAAATGTGGGAGGGGGCTTGCTCCCGATAGCGGAGTGTCAGCCAACAGATTAATTGGCTGATCCGCCGCTATCGGGAGCAAGCCCCCTCCCACATTGGTATTGCAGCGCTTGTCAGTTTTTCACCACTTCCTCAAGGGTAAAGCGCCCCAACGGGTTCTGCAGGAAGTTGCTCACATTCTTGCGTGAGATGTTGATATACGGGCTGTAATACAGATCGATCCAGTTCACATCCTGCTTCGCCAGTTTCTGCAATTGCACATACATCTGCTCACGCTTGGCCGGGTCGGCCTCGATGCGCGCTTGTGCCACCAGCGCCTTGACCTTGTCGTTCTGGTAGCGGGTCATGTAGTTCTGGTTGGTGTCGTGGCCCAGCACGAAGGTGGTCTTCTGGTCCGGGTCGAGGATGTCGTTGGTCCAGTACATCACCGAAATATCGTACTCACCGTCCACCAGCATCTGCCAGCTCTGGGTCGGGTCGACTTTCTGCAGGTTGGCGGTGACGCCGACCTTGGCCAGTTGGTCCTTGATGATCACCGCGATCTGCTCGTCAGCTTCATTGCCGGCGTTGACCACGTAGTTGAGCTTCAAGTCCTTGGCGCCTGCCTCTGCCAGCAGCTTTTTGGCCGCAGTCGGGTCATATGGGCGCTGCAGGTTATTGGCGTAGTGATACAGCGAGCCTTTGGGGATGTAGGAATACGCCACGGTGCCTTGACCGTAAGTGGCGGTCTTTACCAACGATTGTTTGTCGATGGCCATGTCCAGCGCTTCACGCACCTGCGGCTTGGCCAGCAGGCCGTGCGCGTGGTTGATCAGCAGGTGATCTTCGCGGGTGGACGGGTCGGCGTGGATCACCACGTTCGGGTCTTTCTTCAGCTCCTCGACGCGGGAGAAGGGTACGAAGATCGCCGTGTCCAGCTCGTTGTTCTGCACCATGCGCATGCGTGTGTTGTCGTCGGTGACCGACACCCATTCCACGCCGTCCAGGCTGACCTTACTGGCCTGCCAAAAGTTCGGGTTCTTCTTCAGGATCACGCGGTCGCCTTTACGCCATTCGTCCACAGTGAACGCGCCGGAGGTCACCGGGTTTTCCGAGTAGGCGTCTTCGCCCATCGCCGTCATGGCTTTTTCCGACAGGATCGACACCGTTGGCGAGGCCAATTGCGAGAGAAACGCCACCGCCGGGGTTTTCAGGGTGACCACCAGCGTCTTCGGATCGCTGGCCTTGGCGGTGTCGATCAGGCTGAACGGGTCACTCCACAGCGACGCCTTGTTATCGCGGATGCGCAACAGGCTGAACGCCGCATCGCTGGCGGTGATCGGCGATCCGTCCGAAAACTTCGCCTCGCGCAGTTTAAAAGTGTAGGTCAGGCCGTCCTTGGAAATCTCCCAGCTTTGCGCCAGGCCCGGCTCCATTTTGGTGCCCAGGTTATCCACGCGCACCAGGGTGTCGTAGACGTTGGCGAACACCCAGGTATCGCGGTTCTGCGCGCTTTTGATCGGGTCAAAGGTGGTGCTGTCTTCACGGCAGCCGATGGTCAACACGCCGGCGGCCTGGGCCAGGCCGGCAGTCAGGGACCAGGCGGTCAGCGTGGCGGCAGCGAGCAATTTCAGATGGCGCGATTGCATGTCATAACTCCTTGTTCATGATGGGCAGGAAGGGTCAAAGGGTGTTCAAGCACGCAACTGTATCGATGCTCGTGCAGCGAATGGGTGGGCGGCAACACCACGGAACACATGGCGCGGGCATACCGGCAACGCGGGTGAAACGCGCAACCGGTGGGCAGGTTCAGTGGGCTGGGTGGTTCGCCGGGCAGCGGCTGCGCCGGTAATGGACGATGCGGGTCAATCTGTGGAATCGCCTCGATCAACGCCGCCGTATAGGGGTGACGCGGTGCAGTGAATACAGCTTCCACCGGCCCTTCCTCGACGATCTTGCCCAGGTACATCACCGCCACGCGGTCGCACAGGCGCCGCACGATGGCCAGGTCATGGGCGATAAACAGGATCGCCAGGTTCATGCGCTGTTGCAATTGCAGCAGCAAGTTAATGATCTGGCCCTGGATCGACACGTCCAGCGCCGCCACGCATTCGTCGGCGATGATCAAGCGCGGCTCCACCGCCAGCGCCCGTGCGATTCCCACGCGCTGGCACTGGCCGCCGCTGAGGGAGCCCGGCTTGCGCGACGCCAATTCAGGCCGCAGGCCGACCAGTTCGAGCAGCTCATCGACCCGGGCGCGGATGTTTTCCGGGGCGACCTTGCGCTGCACCCGCAACACTTCGGCGAGGGTTTCGCCGAGAGTGAGGCGCGGGTTCAGGGCGGCGTAAGGGTCCTGGAAAATCATCGCGGTTTCCTGGCGCAACCGCGCAATATCGATGGCGCTGCCCTGGGCCATGTCGACACCGTCAAACAACACCTGACCGGCGCTGATCGGGTTAAGGTGCAAAATCGCCCGCCCCAACGTACTTTTACCGCTGCCGGACTCGCCCACCAGCCCGAGGGTTTCACCGGCCGCCAGGTTCAGTGAAACCCCGTTCACCGCCCTCACCCACTGCTTGTTCAACCCGAACAGGCCAGTGCCGGACGCGGCAAAGCGCACCTCCAGGTCCTTGATCTGCAGCAGACTCATGGGCGTTCTCCGAGGGGATAGTGACACGCCACCCGTGCGCCTTCCGGCAACAGCGCCGTACACAGGGCGCCGACCTGCGGGCAGCGGGGGTTGAAACGGCAGCCGTCAGGCAATGCGTCGAGCAGCGGTGGCTGGCCAGGGATAGTGCGCAGCAATGCATGACCGCTGCTGTGGGCCGGCTGGCAATCGATCAGCCCGGCGGTGTACGGATGCCGGGGGTGGGCGAGCAGTTCGTATTTGCTGCCGTGTTCGCACAGCCGCCCGGCGTACATCACCGCGATGGAGTCGCAGCTTTGCGCCACCACGCCGAGGTCATGGGTGATCATGATGATCGACAGGCCACGCTTGTCGCGAAGGTCGAGCAACAGCCGCAGGATTTGCGCCTGCACCGTCACATCGAGGGCGGTGGTGGGTTCGTCTGCGATCAGCACCTTAGGGTTGCACCCCAGGGCTACCGCAATCATCGCGCGCTGGCGCATGCCGCCGGAAAATTCATGGGGATAGTTGTCGACCCGCGCCTGCGGGTCGGGAATACCCACTTGGCGCAGCACGTCGATGGCCTGCAGGCGCGCGTCTTTTTTCGAGGCGCCCTGATGCAGGCGGATGCCCTCGGCGATCTGTTCGCCGATACGCATCAACGGGTCCAGGTGACTGCTGGGGTTCTGGAAAATCATGCCCAACTGCCCGCCCCGGATGGTACGCATGCCGGCTTCATCCAAGCGCAACAGGTCCTGGCCGGCCAGTTGCACTGCGCCGCCTTGTACGCGCAGGTTGGGCGACGGCAACAGGCGCATCAGCGCGCGACAGGCCAGGGTCTTGCCCGAACCGCTTTCACCGACCAACCCCAGGATCTCGCCTTCGGCCAGGTCAAACGACACGCGATCGACCAGGCACAACTCGCGCCCGGCGTTATTGGCGATCACGCTAAGGTCGCGCACCTGCAGCAGGCTCATGAACGATCCCCCAACACTTGCGCCACACCATCGGCCAGCAGGCTGAAGCCCATGGCCAGGGTCACGATGGCCACCCCTGGAAAGGTGCAGATCCACCAGGCGGTGGTGATAAAGGCCTGGCCCTCGGCGACCATCGTCCCCCATTCGGCGGTGGGCGGTTGCACGCCCAGGCCCAGGTAGCTCACGGCCGCACCGTTGAGCAGCACCAGCACCGCGTCGGACATGGAAAACACAATCGAGCCGAACAGCGCATTGGGCAGCAAATGCCGGAACAGGATGCGCCCATGGCCAAACCCCAGGCTCTTGGCGGCCAGGGCGAACTCGCTTTCCTTGAGCACCAGAATCTGCGAGCGGATCAACCGCGCATACGACACCCAGCCCACCAGCGCCATGGCGATGTAAAAGCTCTGCAGCCCAGGCCCGAGAATGGCCATGATCGCCAGCATCAGCACCAGGAACGGAAACGCCAGCACCACATCGATCACGCGCATGCACACACTGTCGAAGCGCCCACCGATATAGCCGGACACCGCGCCGACGAAGGTGCCGATCATGAACGGAAAGATCACCCCGACAATCGCCAGTTGCAGGTCGATGCGCGCGCCCCAGATCACCCGTGAAAGGATGTCACGGCCGTAGTTGTCCGTGCCGAACGGGTGCGCAATGCCGGGCGCAAGCAGACTCATCTCGGTGTTCTGCGCGATGGGGTCGTAGGGGGCGATCCACGGCGCGAACAGCGCCAGGGTCAACCATGCAAACAGTATCAACAGGCCCCACGCGGCAGTCAGGCGACCGTTGCCAAAACCCAGGCGCAGGCGCCAGGGGGCGACCAATGGGCGGCCGTTCATTGCATCTTCACCCGTGGGTCGAGGGCCACCGTCACCACGTCGGCGACGAAGTTGACCACCACCGTCGCACAGGCCAGCACCATCGCCACGCCCTGCACCACCATGTAATCGCGGGT
The DNA here is from genome assembly GCF_003852295.1 of Pseudomonas sp. R11-23-07. NCBI lineage: Bacteria > Pseudomonadati > Pseudomonadota > Gammaproteobacteria > Pseudomonadales > Pseudomonadaceae > Pseudomonas > Pseudomonas sp. R11-23-07. Next base: position 1,766,458 of record NZ_CP027761.1, on the reverse strand, counting down.
AAAAATACCGCGCACCAGCAACTGGCCGATGCCGGGAATGGCGAACAGGCTTTCGATGACCACCGTGCCGCTGATCAGCCAGCCGATATTCACTGCCAGCAGGTTAACCGCCGGCACCAGCGAGTTGGGCACCACATGGCGACGGAACACGGCGGCTTCAGACAGCCCCCGCGCCCGTGCCGCGGTGACATGGTCGGCCTGCAGTTCCACCAGCATGCTCGCGCGCAGATTACGCACCAGCACCGCCGACAGCGCCAGCGCAATGGTCAGACACGGCAGCAGCATATGGTGGGCCTTGTCCAACCAGGTGCGGCCATAACCGGACACCGGAAACAGGCCCCATTGCACACTCAGCAACAGGATCAGCATCAGGCCCAGCCAGAACGCCGGCATGCCCAGGCCGACCGTGGTGAACACGCGAATCAGGGTGTCGGGCCAGCCGCCTTTATTGCGCGCCGCCAGTGTCGCCAGCGGCAGCGCGATCAACAGCGCCAGCACCACGCTGCCGAGCACCAGCACCGACGTCGGTTCGATACGGGTGACAATCAGCTTGAGGGCGTCGACCTTGTACAACAGCGATTGGCCGAGGTCGCCCTTGAGCAGGTTCTTCAGGAAATAGAAGTATTGCAGCCACAACGGCTCATCAAGGCCGTACTGGGCGCGGATTTTCAGCAACGCGTCCGGCGTGCTGCGCGAGCCCAGCAGCGCACGCGCCGGATCGCCCGGGATCGAGCGCACCAGCACGAAGGTGATCAAACTGATGCCCAACAGCACCGGCAACAACTGCAGGGGCCGGGACAACACGAAACGGTAGCGGGCCAGGTTCATCCATCAGCCTCGGTGGCGGGCGAGAAAGTCCAGCAGCACCGGAAAATACGCCTGGGGTTCTTCGTAGAACGGCATATGGCTGCTGTTGGGAAATACGTGCAATTCGGCGTGCCGGGCCGCCATTTTCATGCGCATGGCACAGGCCGGGGTGAGTTCGTCGTGCTGGCCGGTGGTGATCAGCATCGGCATGCTGAAGTCGGCCATTTCGGCGATGCGGTTCCAGTCCTTGAGGTTGCCGACATACAGGAATTCGTTGGGCCCTTGCATGGTTTCGTAGGGGCCCATGTTCCAATCGCCGAGGGAGCGTTTGACCGGCTCCGGCCATTCATCCAGGCGGCAGACGTGGCGATAGTTGAGCAAGGTGATGGCGGCTTGATACTGCGGGTGGTCGAGGGTGCCCATGGCCTCATGACGTTGCATCATGGCCACGGTTTCGCTGCCGAGGGCGCCGCGCAGGCGCTCAAGCTCCTGGGACAGGTGCGGAATATCGCCGACGGTGTTTTCGAGGATCAGGCTTTTCAGCGCATCGGGATAATGAATGGCGTACTCGATGCCCAACCAGCCGCCCCAGGAATGCCCAAGCAGGTGCACACGGCCCAGGTCCAGGGCCTGGCGGACGGTTTCAACTTCTTCGACATAACGGCGGATTTCCCACAGGGAAACGTCGTTCGGTCTGGCTGATGCGCCGGTGCCAAGCTGGTCGAATGCAACCACTCGCAGGTTATGTTCTTTGAGCCAGCCATGGGCGTCGCGCAAATAGTCACACGGCAGGCCCGGGCCGCCGTTGAGGCACAGCAGCACCTCATCGCCTTCGCCAAAGCTGTAGACCACGAGATTATGGCCGTCGACTTGCACGTTGTACCGCTGGTCGGGGGCTATTTCACGCCACATGCATACATTCCTTGTGTTGTATCGGCCTGGCAGGTAGTGGCCGTTTATCACGTCAACACTACCGAGGATGCCGCGCGTCCATAACCTAGCGTTTCTTATAGGTTTGGCCTGGCAGTCCTTCGCCGGGGCGTGGCATTCTACTTGCAGCAAGTCGAGATTCAAATGAATTCGGGAGCAGAACGGATGCTGGCCAAGCTAACTGCCTTCAATAGTCGTCTGATGCCGGGCAGGAGCCTGGACGAGCAGATGGACAATACGTTTATCCTCGCCCAACAGTTGGGCTTCGATGCGCTGGTGTATGACTACACGCCAGTGCCTATCGACCTCAACGGTGCGCTGATCACGCCCTCGGTGCTGCAACTGCGCAACACGCCGACCGACTGGCACGCCTTGTGGTGCAGCGAAGGGTTCTACCAGATCGACCCGGTGCAACATTTGGCCTTGAACAGTGTGTCGCCATTTGTCTGGTCTTATGAGGCCAAGGCCGAGACTGCCCTGCAAACGATCATCGACCCCTGCCATGCACCCGTTTCGTCCTACCTGCACGAACAGCAGTTGACCTGCGGCGTCAGCGTACCGATCCACCTGCCCCGCGGTGGCTTCGCCTCGTTGACCGGCCTGCGCACCGGCACGGCGAGCACGGTATTGAAGGATGCGCAGCAAACCTTGTCGGACTTCAGCGTGATCAGCCATGCGTTACAGGAGGCGGCTTACCCTTTATTCAACAAAGCGTTGCGCACCTACCCGCATATCCACCTGACCAAACGCGAGCGCGAGTGCCTGAAATGGGCCGCCGATGGCTTGACTGCGGCCGAGATCGCCGCGCAATTGAGCCGTTCGCTGGCGGTGGTCACCCTGCACCTGGCGTCGGCCATGCACAAATTGGGCGCCAAGAACCGCGTGCAGGCGGTGGTGCGAGCCACGCACTACCGGTTGCTGGACGATTGATCCTTAGGCAAAACCTAGCTGTTTTGCTAGTTACCTAAACGTTGCGTGCAGACTATCGTAGCCCTGATCCTTTTTTCAGAGCAGGGTACGAAATGGAATTCATCGAGAAAGTCCGCGAAGGCTACGCACCCTTCGGCGCCTATCAGACGTGGTATCGCATCACCGGTGAACTGGCGACAGGCCGCACACCGCTGGTGATCATCCATGGCGGCCCCGGCTGCACCCACGATTACGTCGACGCATTCAAGGATGTCGCCGCCAGTGGCCATGCGGTGATTCACTACGACCAATTGGGCAATGGCCGCTCGACGCATTTACCTGACAAGCCTTCTTCGTTCTGGACCATCGGCCTGTTCCTCGACGAGTTGAACAACCTGCTCGACCACCTGCAAATCAGCGATAACTACGCGATCCTCGGGCAATCCTGGGGCGGCATGCTTGGCAGCGAACATGCCATTTTGCAACCCAAGGGCCTGCGCGCCTTTATCCCGGCCAACTCACCGACGTGCATGCGCACCTGGGTCAGCGAGGCCAATCGGCTGCGCAAATTGTTGCCCGAAGGTGTGCATGAAACCCTGCTCAAGCATGAGGCCGCCGGTAACTACCAGGACCCGGAATACCAAGCGGCTTCGCGGATTTTCTACGACCAGCACGTGTGCCGCGTCAACCCATGGCCGGAAGAGGTGGCGCGCACCTTCGCCCAGGTCGATGCCGACCCGACGGTGTACCACGCCATGAGCGGCCCGACTGAGTTCCATGTGATTGGCAGCTTGAAGGATTGGAATGTGATTGGCCGACTGTCAGCCATCAAGGTGCCGACCCTGGTGATTTCCGGTCGCCATGACGAAGCCACGCCGTTGGTGGTCAAGCCGTTCCTGGATGAAATCCCGGACGTACGCTGGGCGCTGTTCGAAGACTCCAGCCACATGCCCCATGTGGAAGAACGCCAGGCGTGCATGGGGACAGTGGTGAAGTTTCTGGATGAGGTGTGCTCAATGCAGCACACGGCGCTCAAAGCTGGCTAGATTCCAAATGTGGGAGGGGGCTTGCCCCCTCCCACATTTAGACCTCGGTGGGCTCAGGCTTTGATGCTTTTCTCAAAGTATCCGCCACCAACGGAATCTCTTTACCCTCGGCATCGAACAACTTCCCACCTCGGTAGTAATCCCCATCGCGCAGCGCCGCCACGTCGCGAAAGCACAAACTGCGCTCAGTGCCTGCCACGAATACCGATTGCTGGTCCGAGTTACCGGCGGTGAAATGGTTGAACGTCAGGTTCAGCAAGATCGCCATGATCGCCGACGAACTGATGCCCGAATGGAAAATGGTCGCGAACCAGCTGGGAAACTGGTCATAGAAACTGGGGGCAGCGATGGGGATCATGCCGAAACCGATACTGGTGGCCACGATGATCAGGTTCATATTGTTGCGATAATCCACCTTGGACAGCGTGCGAATACCGCTGGCGGCCACTGTGCCGAACAACACAATGCCGGCCCCGCCAAGCACCGATGTGGGCACGGCGGCAATCACCCGGCCCATGAACGGCAGCAGGCCCAGCACCACCAGGAACACCCCGCCCGTTGCCACCACAAACCGACTCTTCACCCCGGTGACCGCCACCAGGCCGACGTTCTGGGCGAATGCGCTTTGCGTGAAGGAACCGAAGATCGGCGCGAACATGCTCGACAGCATGTCGGCGCGCAGGCCATTGCCGAGGCGTTTGGAGTCGACTTTAGTGTCGATGATCTCGCCCACCGCCAGGATGTCCGCCGAGGTTTCCACCAGCGTGACCATCACCACGATGCACATGGAAATAATCGCCGCCACATGAAAGGTCGGCATGCCGAAATGGAAGGGCGTGGGAAAACCGAACATTGGCCCCTGGGTGACGGCGGAGAAGTCGGCCATACCCAACAACACCGCGATCACTGTGCCGATCACCATCGCGAGCAAAATCGACAAGCGCGAGATGGCTGCGCTGCCGATTTTGCTCAACAGCAACACCAGCACCAACGTCAGTGCAGCCAGGCCGATATTCGACATGCTGCCGAAATCCGCCGCGCGGCTGTTGCCGCCCATGGCCCAGCGCGCCGCCACGGGCATCAGGGTCAGGCCGATGGTGGTAATCACGATACCGGTCACCAGCGGCGGGAAAAACTGAGTGATGCGTGAGAACACCGGAGTGATTAACAAACCAATGAACGACGCGGCCATCACCGCGCCGAGAATCGCCGGCACGCCCCCTGCCCCGTCGCTGCCGACGATCGCCACCATCGTCGCCACACCCGCGAACGACACGCCCTGCACCAGCGGCAGCTGACAACCGAAGAACGGCAGGCCAAGGGTTTGCAACAGCGTGGCCAGGCCACCGGCGAACAGTGACGCGGCGATCAACAGGCCAATATCCGCAGGTGACAACCCGGCCGCCTGGCCGACGATCAACGGTACAGCAACGATGCCGCCGTACATGGTGAGCACATGCTGCAGGCCGTAAGCCATGTTGGCGGCGACGCCTAGATTTTCATCTTCGGGCCGCTGCGGTGACGCCTTCGGGATAGTCATAGTGAGGGGTCTCTGTTTTTGTTGTGCGCTCACTGTATGCAATGTTCAGACTGTATGTCCATAGAGTTGTATACAATCGTTCAGACAAGATACCCTGCCGCGGCGTTACAAAAACAATCCGGCCGTCATGAGCCAGAACGCCAAAGGAGCCAACAGAATGAAAAAGGCATTGCAGGGCGCAACCGTCGCATTGACCCTCCTCGGCGGTGGCGAGGCTGTCGCAGTGGAATGGATGAACAACAGCCTGGGGTTTCGCTACGGTCAGCACTTCACCAACCCTAACAACCCCGAAGACTTCAGCAAGCGCACCTACAGCTTCACCCACGCCAGCGGCTACCAGTACGGCAGCAATTTTCTGAATCTCGATGTATTCCTTTCCGACAGCAAGGACCCGCGCAAGGGCACCGACCACGGTGGCAGCGAGGTCTACGCGGTGTACCGGCACCAGTTGTATGCCTCACGGGTCTTCGATACGCCGCTGGGTAGCGGGCTGGTCAAGGACTACGCGCTGACGCTGGGCTTCGACGCCAACCGCAACAACAACCTCGCTTCCGCCAAAAAGCGCGCCCTGGTGATCGGCCCCACCTTGAAATTCAATACCGTCGGTGTGCTGGACCTGAGCCTGATGTACTACAAGGAAAAGAACCACACAGGCATTCCCGGCGCGCGGGAATCGAACCACACCTTTGACGACACTTACATGCTCAACCTGACATGGATGCGCCCGTTCGAGATCGCCAACCACGCGGCGAAATTCCAGGGCTTCATCAATTACGTGGGGGAGAAAGGCGAGGATTATCATGGCCGCGATACTGCGCCGGAAGCCCTGATGCGCACCGCGCTGATGGTGGCGGTGCGGCCGGGCAAGAGCGTCAAACCGAACCTGTACCTGGGCGTGGGCTACGAGTACTGGCATAACAAATTCGGCGTGGACGGTGGCCGGGGTAGCCGCACATCAACGCCGACGGTGAATCTGGAAGTGACGTTCTAACTGAAGAAACACAATACAAATGTAGGAGGGGGCAAGCCTTAATACCAGTCAGTTAAGCGTACACCGCCGTCTGTAGGAGCGAGCTTGCTCGCGAAAAACGTCAACGATAACGCGTGCTTTCTGAATGAACGCGGTGCCTGTGAGTTTTTCGCGAGCAAGCTCGCTCCTACAAAAAGCCTTAACTGACTGGCATTAGGGCAAGCCCCCTCCCACATTTTTACCGCATTGTCAGCTCAGGCGCTGGCCAGTTCGGAAGCATTACCCTTCGGTCGCGCCAGCCAATAACCCAGCACAGCCAGCGGCGCGGTCGCCAGCATCACGATTACCGTAATCAACAACGGCTGCTCGATCATGGATGACACCAACAGGCTGGCAAGAAAGCACAAGCCCAATTGCAGGGTATTTTGCAGTGCCGCCGCCTTGCCGGAATTTTCCGCAAAGGGCATCAGTGCATTCGCTACCACGATCGGGTAGCTGGCACCGTTGCACAGCGCCATCAGGCAGAACGGAATCAGCAAGGTAGTAAGGGTCGGCACGGTCAGGGTTGCAACCAGATACAGCGCCACCATGCTCAGGCAATAGAACGCGAGCAGCCACGGCAGCAGGGTCTTGCCCGGCAAACGTTGCAAGGCGCTGCGGCAACTGTAGCCACCGACCAGAAACGCCAGGGTCGGCAACACGTAGCTGAGGCCAATGTCATTCGGGCTGTAACCCATGCCGCCGAGGATAAATGGCGAAGCGGTCAACCAGGCAAAGAAACTGGCGGAGCAGGCGGCAAATATCATGACGTTGCCGGTAAATACCCGTGAAGTGAGCAGCTGTGCATAGCCCAGGCGCACCGGTGCGTCCGTCTGGCGCTTCGGCGCGCTGCGCAGGAACACGGTCGGCAGCAGCAAGAGCAGCGACACGCCCAGCAATACGCCGAAAATCGCCTGCCAGCCAAAGTGATTCAACACCATCGCGCCCAACAACGGCGCCAGGGCCGGCGACAACGACATCAGCGGCATGATGCTGGCGAACACGCGGTGCGCCTTGTCGGCCGGGTAGCGATCAATCACTAGCGCCTGCCAACTCACGGCGGCGGAACACACACCGATCGCCTGGATAAAACGCAGCGCCCACAGCTGCGGCGCGGTCTGCACCCAGAACATGCCCAGGCATCCCAGTACAAACAGGCTCAGTCCCGTAAGCAGCACCGGCTTGCGTCCGAGGCGGTCGGACAACGGCCCCCACAGCAACTGCCCTAGCGCAAACCCGGCGAGGAAAATACTCAAGCTGGCGCCCACGGCCCCGGCGCCAATCTGCAGTTGCGCGCCCATGGCGCCAAACGCCGGCAAATACATGTCCATGGCGAGATAACCGAGCATGCTCAGCCCCGCCAGATACCACGTGAAACCAAAAGAATTTTTCATTGAAGCCTTGTAGATCCTGCCATCAAACTATTTGCTGACTGGCGCCCATTATGAAGCTGACAGTTTTCCTGTGAAGCGATAATAATTGGACACTCTTATCAATAATTTTGAAGGCAGCCGCCATGTGGTCAGAATACTCCCTGGATGTGGTCGATGCCGTCGCACGCCACGGCAGCTTCAGCGCCGCAGCTCAGGAACTGCATCGCGTACCGTCGGCCATCAGCTATACGGTGCGTCAGCTTGAGGAATGGCTGGCGGTGCCGCTGTTCATACGGCGCCACCGTGACGTGGAGCTGACGCCCGCAGGCCGGCTGTTTATAGACGAAGCCCGCGGCGTGATGAAAAAAATGCTCGGCACACGGCGCTTGTGCCAGCAGGTGGCCAATGGCTGGAGCGGGCAATTGAAGGTGGCAGTGGATTCCATCGTCAAGCCGCAGCGCTGTCGGCAACTGGTGCTGGATTTTTATCGACAGTTTCCCGAAGTGGAATTGCTGCTGGAGTATGAGGTGTACAACGGCGTGTGGGACGCCCTGGCGGATGAGCGCACCGACATTGTGATCGGCGCCACCAGCGCGGTTCCGGTGGCCAGCCACTTCACATTCCGCGACATGGGCCTGTTGAACTGGCTGTGCGTGGTCAGCACCAGGCATCCCTTGGCGGCGATAGAAGGCCTGCTCAGTGACGATCAACTGCGCCCATACGCCTCCCTGTGCATGACCGACACCTCACGCAACCTGCCCAAGCGGGACACCTGGACCCTGGATAACCAGCGGCGCCTGGTGGTGCCCAACTGGTCCTCGGCGCTCGATTGCCTGCGCGATGGCTTGTGCGTCGGCATGGCCCCGGCGCATCAGGTGCTACCGTGGATCGAGAGCGGTGAGCTGGTGGCGCTGCAACTGCACCGGCCCTTCCCCGCCAGCCCGTCGTGCGTGGCGTGGGCGCAGAACAAACTGTCGCCGGCCATGGCGTGGTTGTTGGAATACCTGGGTGATACCGAAACCATGAACCAGGAATGGCTGAATGGCAATGATCTCTGAAAATGACGCAAATCCCCTGTGGGAGGGTTTCAGTCCAATAGGCGGGTGATCGCCCTTACGATCATCTCGACTTCCTTGGCATCCAGCGTCAGCGGAGGCAGCAGGCGGATGATCTTGCCGCGCGTCACGTTGATCAGCAGCCCATGCTCCTGCGCCGCGCGGTGGGCCAGCTCGCGATACGGGCGAGCCAGTTCGATGCCGATCATCAGGCCCTGCCCCCGAATCGCCACTACCTGCGGATGCTCGCTCAATTCCACCCGCAACCGCGCCAGCAGCCGTGCACCTTGTTGCGCAGCGTTCTGCAGCAAGCCTTGCTCTTCAATGATGTCCAGCACCGTGCAGCCCACCCGGCAGGCCAAGGGGTTGCCGCCAAAGGTGCTGCCGTGACTGCCGGGGGTAAACAACTGGCCGACGGCGGCCCGGGCCAGGCAGGCGCCGATGGGCACGCCGTTGCCGAGGCCTTTGGCCAGGGTCATCACGTCCGGGGTAATGCCTTCGTGCTGGAAGGCGAACCAAGCGCCGGTGCGGCCGATGCCGGTCTGGATTTCATCCAGCATCATCAGCCAGCCGTGGCGCGTGCAGTGATCGCGCAGGGCTTTCAGGTAGCCGGGGGGCGCGGGCAACACGCCACTTTCGCCCTGGATCGGTTCGAGCAGCACGGCCGCTATGCGCGTGCCGAATTGTTCAGTAATGGCCTCGAGGGCCGCCAGATCGCCAAACCCGACTTTGAGAAAATCCCCCGGCAAACGCTGGAAACCCAGGCGCACCGAGGGCCCGTCACTGGCCGCCATGGTGCCGAGGGTACGCCCGTGGAAGGCGTTCTCCATCACCACCACCAACGGCTCTTCAATGCCTTTTTTCCAGCCATACAAGCGTGCCAGTTTCAGCGCCGTCTCGTTGGCTTCGGCGCCGGAGTTGTTGAAGAACGCGCAGTCCAGGCCGGATAGCTGAGCCAGGCGCCGGGCCAGCTGCTGCTGCCAATCGATGCTGTAGAGGTTGGAGGTGTGCAGCAGCAGGCCCGCTTGCTCACGGATCGCCGCCACCAGCCTTGGGTGGGAGTGGCCCACATTCGTCACCGCCACACCGGCCACCGCGTCGAGGTATTCACGGCCCTGCTGGTCCCACAGGCGCGTACCCAGGCCACGGGTGAAGCTCAGGGCCAAGGGTTGATACGTGGTCATCAGGCAGGCGGCGGTCATGGTGGCAAGCTCCAGTGCATCGTGAGGATGAGTGCAGTATCGTTAGCCACTCCTGCTGGATAAACTGCGCATTCCTGCAATGACTTTGAACCAGGGCTTGATAATGGATGTGTTCCAGGCAATGTCGGTGTACGTGAAAGTCGTGGAGACCGGCAGCATGACTGCCGCCGCACAGGAATGCGGAATGTCGACCACCATGGTCGGCAATCACCTGCGCGCGCTGGAGCAGCGCCTGGGGGTCAGCCTGCTCAAGCGCACCACGCGCAAACAAAGCCTCACGGAATTCGGCGGGGAGTACTACCAGCGCTGCCTTGAGGTGCTCGGGCTGGTGGCCGACTCCGAACTGCTGGCGGAGCAGATCCACAGCGAAACGCCCAAAGGCTGCCTGCGTATTACCGTGCCACCGGTATTCGGCAGCGAACGCCTGGTGCCGGCCTTGAGCGAATTTTCCCAGCGCTACCCGCAGATCGACCTGTACGTGGTGCTGAGCAATGAGCGGATGGACTTGGTCGACAGCGGCTTCGACGTGGCAATCCGTCTCGGCGACTTGGGAACCTCCAGCCTGATCGCCCGGCCACTGCAGGATTACACCCTGACCCTCTGCGCGTCGCCTGATTACCTGGCGCGACGCGGCACGCCGTCGACGCCCGATGACTTGCGGCACCACAACTGCCTGGCGTTCGCCTATCCGGCGAACGACAACTGGCGCGACACCGACAAGCTGTGGCGCATGACCGACGAGGACGGCGAGGTAGAGGTTCCGGTCTCCGGCTCATTGACCATCAACAGCTCGCAGGGCTTGCGCCAGGCGGCCGTCAATGGGATGGGCATCAGCATGCTGGCCGATGCCCTGGTGCAGCAAGACCTGGAGAGCGGCAAGTTGGTAGCCTTGCTGACCAGCTATCAACTGTCCAGCCGCCCCATGCATCTGCTGTATCGCCAAGACCGTTACCGCTTGCCCAAGCTGCGCGCCTTCGTCGACTTTGCCATGGAGAAGTGGGCGCGCTAGAAGCCCACCCCCAACTCGCGCAGACGTGCGGCGGTACGCTCGGCCGACACATGGTGAATCCCCTGCCAGCCAAGGGCCACAGCCGCTTCGACATTGCCCGCGACGTCATCGATAAACACCACTTCGCCAGGCTGGACATCCGGCAAATGAACGCGCACCTGAGCGAGGCTGGCATGGTAGATCGCAGGGTCAGGCTTGATCAGTTTCAACTGGCCCGAGACGACGATATCGCGGAAAAACTGCAGGAACGGATAGTGCTCGCGGGCATAGGGAAAGGTTTCCGCCGACCAGTTGGTCAGCCCAAACAGCGGCATATTCGCTTGGTGCAACGCAGTGAGAATTGCGACACCTTCTGGCAATTCGCCACGCAACATCTCGTGCCAGCGCTCGTAATAAGCCTGGATCAGGCGCTGATATTCGGGGTGTTGCTCAATCAGGTGGCGGGTGGCTTCGGCGAGGGTGCGGCCAGCATCCTGTTCGGTGTTCCAGGCCTGGGTGCAGATATTGTCGAGAAACCACTGCCGCTCCTGCTCGTCGGCAATGAGCTTGCGGTACAGATGTTGCGGGTTCCAGTCAAACAACACACCGCCGAAATCAAACACGACTGCACGAATCGTCATGGGTCCTCCTGTTTGCGCACATGGATGACGCAGTCTTGCATGCCGGAGCAAACAGCAAAAGGTAAGCCACGGTAGGACCGTTCTGAAAAGTGAAACGCCCACTCACATCGCCGAAAGCATCGTTTAAGGTGAGCTTCGCTCTCAGGGAAATTCATGACTGAAAGGAATCATCAATGCGGTCGCAAAAAAACGTGACGTAGAGGTATTCCAATGATTGCCATGATTACCGCTGTAACATCACCTTCCGCGCTCAGTCTGGAAGTACTGCAGCGCAACCAGGCGCTTGTGCAGGCCAGCACTACGTCGGAGGTCGGTGCCCCGCATGCACTGATCGACCAGTTAAAAGCGCGAACCGGAATAGTGTCGAGCCACCTCGCTCCCTTGCAAAGGATAGCGGCAGCCACCAACTCCATCATCGGCATACGCCCGGTCGAATCCGTGGCCACAGGGCTGATAGAAGCTGGGCACCCCACCAAGGACTTTCATATCAAAGGCAAAAGTGCCAATTGGGGGCCACAGTCCGGCTTGATCTGTACGGACCAGGCATTTAGCAAGCTCGAACAGTTCGCGCACAAATCACCGGAAACGGTGGCTAAAGCCAACGCGCAGATCCTGGACTGCATCGAGCAAGGCCATGCAGTCCCGATCCCCTTGAAACTCTCGCGTCATCGCATTGACGAGCTGGTAAAACTTGGCCAAATCACTGGGCGGGCAGCTCGCGGAAGTGATGGCACGCTGCAATTGAGCGCTCGCGGGCCAAGTCAGCAGCATTATGAGTTCCAAGCCCATCCCGCCTCGCCTGGCGACGACAACTATCTGATCACGCACAACGGCAAGGCGCTGCATGTGCTGGCCAAGCAGCTAGAGGGCAAGGCCTTGACCGCCGACTATGACCTGCACATGATCGCGCCTCACCTAAGTGACTTTGGCGCTCAGGATAAGCTGCCGGTACCCGATATCGCCCACAGTGTCTTCAGGGATCGGGTTAGCCACTACCAGCAAGTTCCACGGGAATTATCGGCGGACTTTGAAAATGCCGCCCATTTCTACCGCAAGGAAAACCCCGATCTCGGCAATATCACGCCGCGAATAGAGGAAATGATCGGAATCATCAATCGAAAGCTGGTCGGCGACGCGGAGCGGGTGGTCCATCACAATGCAGACTCAGGCAGCCCTGCAACGGACGTGGCAGCAAACTACCCGGCGACTTTCTTCCTGCCGGCAAAGCTAGGTAGATTCGATGAGATCAGTATCATCCATGACAGCAGGGAAATGGCTGAGCTGATAAAGACCGCCAAGGACAGCGGTTATCACGTGCCGCTCAATCCGCTATGGGAGAAGGAGGTGGTGAATGTGAGGCGGTCAGACTTCACCCTGGCAAAACAGCGCCTGTCTGGTTCCAGGCAAGCCTGACAGCTGAGCAGCAAAAAGCGGCTTGATAAGTCGATTATCAAGCCGCCACAGTGATAGCGCTTATGCCTGGACCAGACCGTTGATCTTGACGGTCGGGTTCACGTCCGCGTCGTAGTCCACGCCGTCGACTTCAAAACCGAACAAACGCAGGAACTCAGCCTTGTAACCGGCAAAATCGCTGATTTCGTTAACGTTGTCGTCAGTCACCTGGTTCCACAGCGCGGCCACGGCGTCCTGGACCTTCGGTTCCAGCTCGGCCAGGTCGGCGCGCAGGCGGCCGTCAGCATCAAGCTTGGGCTCTTTGCCGTACAGGCTGTCCTTGAACAGGCCGTAGACCTGCTCGATGCAGCCTTCGTGGGTGCCCTGCTCTTTCATCACCTTGAACAGCAGCGACAGGTACAGCGGCATGATCGGGATCGCCGAGCTGGCCTGGGTGACCACGGCCTTGAGTACCGACACGCGGGCATCGCCCTTGAGCGCAGCGAGGTTGTCGCGCAGGGTCAGGACTTTTTTGTCGAGGTCTTTCTTGGCTTCGCCGATGGAACCGTTCCAGTAGATGTCCTGGGTCAGCTTCTCACCGAGGTAGGTGAACGCGGTGGTCTTGGCGCCTTCAGCCAGTACATCGGCGTCACGCAGGGCGTCGATCCACAGCTGCCAGTCTTCACCGCCCATCACTTTGACGGTGCCGTCGATTTCTTCCTGGGTGGCAGGCTCGAGGGTGGTGTCGACCACGACGCCCTTGTCGGTGTTGATACCGCGCAGGGTCACGGCCTTGCCGATCGGCTTGAGGGTGGAGGTGTGCACCACGCCTTGGGGGTCGGTACGGCGTGGCGCGGCCAGGCTGTAGACCACCAGGTCGATCTTGCCCAGGTCTTTCTTGATGGTGTCGATGGTCAGGCGCTTGATCTCATCGGAAAACGCGTCGCCGTTGATGCTCTTGGCGTACAGGCCTTTTTCCACGGCAAACTTCTCGAACGCCGCGCTGTTGTACCAGCCAGCGGAGCTCAGCTTGCCTTCTTCACCTTCTTTTTCAAAAAACACGCCCAGGGTGTCGGCGCCGCAGCCAAACGCGGCACTGATGCGCGCGGCCAGGCCGTAGCCGGTGGAAGCGCCGAGGACCAGCACCTTTTTAGGGCCGCCTTCGATGGCGCCGTGTTGAGTCACGTAGTCAATCTGTTCCTTGACGTTCGCTTCACAGCCAACAGGGTGAGCGGTCACACAGATAAAGCCACGAACCCGCGGTTTGATGATCATAAAAATTCTGCCTCTTCCAAGGTGCCGAAGGCCAATGGTGGCCATTCAACTTCAATCGTACCGGTCTATGACGTCTGAAAAACCGAAGCGTCACGATAGTCGCAAATCTTCTGTTCGCAAAATTCAATCCAGCAAAAACCGGTTGCCGATGGGCCGGTTACAAATTGTGCAGCGACTTCACAATTTTCGAACTATTTAAAACGCCTGCGCGCGCCATAAAGCTCTATCATGACGAAATTGTTTCATTATGTTTCAGGCCTGGAGCCGCGTTTCATGAGCAAAAATGCCGTGGGTAAAAAGCTGATATCCCTCGCCTGGGTGCTCGGCGTTTTACTGTTTATTGCCTGTTTCCCGCGCACCAGCCTGGCGTTTTTACTGCTGGTGGTGGTTTGCGGTGTGTATGACTTCCTGCGTAATGGCCTGTATGACCGCGCTACCTTCAAGAAATATTTCATCGGCAACGGCCGCAACACCTGGATCCTGGCGCCGTTCAACACCCTGTTCGACCTGCTGAGCCGCCGTAACCGTCATGTCTACACGATGGGCGACTTGCCGCTCGCCTGGCGCGAAGACCTGCAACAGGTCATCAACGACGCCATGGCCCGCAAGGAAGAAATCATCAGTTACCTGGACGCACGCATGGCCGAGAAGAAACGCGGCATGTTGTTTTTCCAGTGGTACGGTCGTCCGATCGAAACCGCCCTGGACATCCCGCAACTGCGCAAGAAACTGCCATTCGTGAAGACCATCGGCGTGTCGGTGTTCAACGAGAACCGCTCGACGTCCTTCCATTTCGGCCCGTTGCGCATGATGTTCCGCGTGCTCTACAACATGGCGCCGGCGCCGCATCACGAGGGTGTGTATATCCAGGTGGGCAAGCACAAGCACTATTGGCACGACGACCCGCTGTTCATCTTCGATGACACGCTGATGCATGCATCCTTTAACAAGAACGATGCGAAACGTTACTGCCTGTTCATCGATATTGTGCGACCGACCCCGGTGCCCTCCGTGTTGAACGCCGTGATCTCGGGGTTTGCCGGCCTGGTGTTCACCCTGCGTCGGGTTTTCTACAAAAACTGGAAGCTGATCCAGTAAGTTCTGCGGCATGATGGTGCTGGACGGTATTTGCACTCAGCCTTGTGCGTGAGGTAAATAACCGTCTCGTGCGACCGTATACGGCGCGCATCATTCTCAAGCCATTGCGCCTTTTGTAGACGCGATGGCTGTGCTTTCAAGGAACCAGAATGCCCCAACGTCAAGTGATCAATGCCTCCGTCAGCCCCAAGGGCAGCCTCGAAACCCTGTCCCAACGTGAAGTCCAGCAACTGAGTGAAGCCGGCAGCGGCAGCATCTACGCCCTGTTCCGCCAATGCGCCCTGGCGATCCTCAACACCGGCGCGCATATCGACAACGCCAAGACCATCCTCGACGCCTACAAAGACTTCGAAGTGCGTATCCACCAGCAGGATCGCGGCGTGCGCCTGGAGCTGCTTAACGCCCCGGCCGATGCTTTCGTCGATGGCGAAATGATCGCCAGCACCCGTGAAATGCTGTTCAGCGCCCTGCGTGACATCGTCTACACCGAGAACGAGCTGGACAGCCAGCGCATCGACCTGAGCAACTCCCAGGGCATCACCGACTACGTGTTCCACCTGCTGCGCAATGCCCGTACGCTGCGTGCGGGTGTCGAACCCAAGATCGTCGTGTGCTGGGGCGGCCACTCCATCAACACCGAAGAATACAAATACACCAAGAAGGTCGGCCACGAACTGGGCCTGCGCAGCCTCGACGTGTGCACCGGCTGCGGCCCCGGCGTGATGAAAGGTCCGATGAAAGGCGCGACTATTTCCCACGCCAAACAGCGCATCACCGGCGGCCGCTACCTGGGCCTGACCGAGCCAGGCATCATCGCCGCCGAAGCGCCCAACCCGATCGTCAACGAGCTGGTCATCCTGCCGGATATCGAGAAACGCCTCGAAGCCTTCGTGCGTGTCGGCCACGGCATCATCATCTTCCCTGGCGGCGCCGGTACGGCCGAGGAATTTCTTTACCTGCTGGGCATCCTGATGCACCCGGACAACCGCGACCTGCCGTTCCCGGTCGTGCTGACCGGGCCCAAACATGCGGCGCCTTACCTGGAACAACTGCATGCGTTCGTCGGCGCGACCCTCGGCGAAGCGGCGCAGAAGCATTACCAGATCATCATCGACGACCCGGCCGAAGTCGCGCGCCAGATGACCGCAGGGCTCAAGGCGGTCAAACAGTTCCGTCGCGAGCGCAACGACGCATTTCACTTCAACTGGCTGTTGAAGATCGACGAAGGCTTCCAGCGCCCCTTCGACCCGACCCACGAAAACATGGCCAGCCTGCAACTGACCCATGCGCTGCCGCCCCATGAACTGGCGGCCAACCTGCGTCGCGCGTTCTCGGGGATCGTGGCGGGTAACGTGAAGGACAAAGGCATTCGTTTGATCGAAGAAAAGGGCCCGTACGAAATCCACGGCGACCCGGCGATCATGAAACCGCTGGATGAACTGCTAAAGGCCTTCGTCGCCCAGCACCGGATGAAATTGCCGGGCGGAGCAGCGTATGTGCCGTGTTACCGCGTGGTGCAGTGAGCCAGCGGCGAGCCGTCATAGTTTGTATCGGTTTGGCGCGTGATCAAAGGTGTGGGGATCGAGAGTTCGGACTAGGGTTTTAGTACCGACTCACCCACTTCTGCGAGCACCCTATGGACCAACGGATATTGTCCTCGATCACTCCTTACCCTAAGGTAAGGAGCATCACGATGGAGGTCTTCACTATGGCAACCGCCACACTTACTTCAAAAGGGCAAATCACCATCCCTGTCCAGGTCAGGACGGCCCTCGGCCTGGAAACAGGTGACCGGGTGGAGTTCGTCGAAATGGAAGACGGCAAGTTTTCCATGATCGCCGCGAGTAAAACCGTCACCGACCTCAAGGGGCTGATTCGCAAGCCTGCCACTGCCGTGTCCATCGAGGACATGAATCGGGCCATCGCGGCACAGGGAGCAAATGCGGGATGATCGGCCTGGATACCAACGTGCTGGTGCGCTATGTCACCCAGGATGAGCCCGTTCAATCCGCCAAGGCGTCGCGACTGATCGAATCATTGAGCGCCGCGTCACCGGGCTTTGTCAGCCTGGTGACCCTTGTGGAATTGGTATGGGTGCTGCAGGCCTGCTACCAATCGGCCAAAAGCGATGTGGTGATGGTGCTGGAAACCCTGTTGCATACGCGCGAGCTCACTGTCGAGCACGCCGATGTCGTCTGGCAGGCACTTCGCAAGTTCGTTGCGAACAAAGCAGACTTCGCCGACTGCCTGATCGAACGCTGCGCCCACGCGGCCGGCTGCGAGTACACCGCCACCTTCGACCTGAATGCAGTCAAGGCAGCGGGCATGAAACGGATCGGCTAGGCCGTCTTTTGGGGAGAGGCCGCTCTTTCAGCGAACCCAACCACCGCCCTGCCAATGATAACCATCGTTGCGCTGCACCCAATGCGGATGCACATAGCGATAGCCCACGCGTACCGGCTCCCAATGGCCGTGCACCGCTACATAGCGCCCACCTTCCCAGCGCCAGTAACCGCGTGACCAGATATAACCTTCGCGCACCGGCGGCTCGACTTCGATCACCTGCACCGGCGGCGGTTGCGGCGCCACGACTTCCACATACTCACGTTGTACCGGCCGGCGCTCATGCACGACGCGCTCTTGCACACACCCGGATGCCGCGACGACTACCGCCGCCATTGCTGCATAACGTAGCAACATACAAAACCCTCGGGCGTTAACGCCCTGTACTTGCATCAGAAAGAAATCCCCTGTGTTCCAGCCGGGCTCCTGCCTGGGCTTGAGTTATTTTTTAACAGGAGATGTCTGTCAGATTGCTGAACCCTCAAGGCCTCAGGTCGTACAGGCGACGGTCGGTCGCTTCAGGCGCAACAACAGTAACCCGGCAATCACGACGGCAATGCCGGCATAGGTCGAAACATGGATTTCGTCGCCGAACATCAGCGCCGCCCATACCAGGGTGACCGGAGGCTCCAGATAGACCAACGCCGCAACCCGAGTAGCCGTCATCACGCGCAGCAGCCGCCAGAGGCTCAAGTAGGCGGCAAAGGTGGAAAACACCGTCAGCCACACAATCGAAACCAGTACGTCGGCGTCATGTGGAATGCTCAAGGTATCGGTATAAAGAACCGCGCCGGTGAAGCCGATTAACGTCAGCAGCGATTGGATAAACAGCGGCATGAGCAAGCCGGCCTGCGTGCTCTGCTGCGAACGGCGCTCGTACAAGGTCGCCAGCGTCAGCCCCAGCGCCGACACCAATGGCAGCACATACATGGCCAGGCCAACTTCTTTGCCACTGTTGCTGTACTGCCCGGCGATCACGATCGCTACGCCGACAAAGCTGACCATGAGCCCCACCCATTGCCAGCCGCCGTTGCGCTCAGTTGCACTGCCTGTCGACAATGCGGCGGTCATCAACGGCTGCAACGCCGCGATGATCGCCGCAATGCCCGGCGGCAAGCCGTTCTGGATCGCCACATAGAGGCAGCTCAGGTACAGAAACTGCGACAGGCAGCCGATGATGGCGTAATGGCGGATCTGCGCCCAGGTCACCTTCAGCAACCTGACGTTCAAGAACAGGCCCAGGCACAGCGATACCAACAAAAATCGCCAGAACAGCAGATTGAACGCACCGCTGCCTTGGGTGCCCAGCTTCGCGCCGATATAGCCCGAACTCCATGACAGAACAAACGCCCCTTGTAAGAGCAGCAATCCCAGGGTTGATCGCTTCATGCAGCCTCCAGCCTGTGTAGTTGACTTCAAGGCTAAGGAAGGAGGACTCTTCTGTATATTTGAATAACCTGCATTACCAATCCGCATTAGTAGAACCATGGCCAAACAACTGAATATTGATCTATTGCGCACCTTTCACGCCGTCGCACGCTTTGGCCGCTTCAACGAAGCGGCCGAGCATGTGCACCGCAGCGCGTCCACCGTGACGACGCAGATTCAGAAGCTGGAAGACCAAGTCGGCCAACGCCTGTTCAGCCGCAGTAACCAGGGCGTGGATCTGACGCTGTACGGCAGGAAACTGTTGGGCGAAACCACCGAATTCCTCAAAAGCCACGACCGCCTGCTGATCTCGCTGATGCCCCAGCGCATGCAGGGCAAGATCCGCCTGGGCGTGCCTGACACCTACGCACCCGCCTTCATGCACAAATTCCTGCCAGGACTGATCGCCGACAACCCGCTGCTGGAACTGGAAATCGAGGCGCGGACCAGTGGCGAACTGTTGAATCTGTTCACGGCAAACCAGTTGGACCTGGTCATCACTGTCAGCGCACACCCACTGGCACAGGGTGAGCGCCTGGGGCCTGTGCAACCGCTGTGGGTCGCCGCCGAGCAGTTCAGTTACCCACCCAGCGCGCCGCTGCCGATCACCGTGCCTATCGCCGGTTGCCCGTACCGCGCGGCGGCGTTACAGGCGCTGAAAGATCACGGGATTTACCATCGCGTACTGCTGGAAAGCCCCAACTCATCAGCGGTAGAAGCTTGCGTGCGCAGCGGCGTGGCCGTGGGCCTGATGGAGGAGAGCCGCATGGGCGAAGGGCTGAGGCAAATCACGCAACTGCCGGCCCTCCCCGCACAGCATCTGTATCTGCTGTGCGACACCGCTAACGCGCTGGCCCTGCATCTGTACGAGCAAGTCAGACACTTCAGGGTCTGAACGCCGCGCACAAAAAAGCCCGCTGACCGTCATCGGTTCAGCGGGCTTTTACTTGAGCGTTGCTTACAGCGCCAGATCAGACGCCGGCTTGCCTGGCTCAGCCGCAGGCTTGGCAGACTCGGTGGCCTTTGGAGCCGCCAGTTGCGGAATGGCTGGTGGTGGAGTCAGTTGCAGCACACCGGCGGTGTAGGCCCATTCCTTGGCAACCGCTTCAGGGCTGTCGTTCAGTTTGGTGCCGTAGCTTGGCACGATCTGGTGCAGTTTTTCCTGCCAGGCCGGGCTTGCAACCTTGTCCTTGAACACCTTTTGCAGCACGGTCAGCATGATCGGAGCCGCGGTGGACGCGCCTGGCGATGCACCCAACAGGCCGGCAATGGAGTTGTCGGCGGAGCTGACCACTTCGGTGCCGAGTTTCAGGACGCCGCCCTGCTCTTCGTCACGCTTGATGATCTGCACACGCTGGCCGGCTTGCCACAGGCGCCAGTCGGACTGCTTGGCGTTCGGGAAGTACTCCTGAAGCGCCTTGAAGCGGTCGTCATCCGACAGCATCAGTTGGCCGGCGAGGTACTCGACCAGCGGGTATTCACGAATACCGACTTTGGTCATTGGCCAGATGTTGTGGGTGGTGGTGCTGGTCAGCAGGTCCAGGTACGAGCCTTCTTTCAGGAACTTGGTGGAGAAGGTCGCGAATGGGCCAAACAGGATCACGCGCTTGCCATCCAGCACGCGGGTGTCCAGGTGCGGAACCGACATTGGCGGCGAACCGACCGATGCCTTGCCGTAGGCCTTGGCCAGGTGCTGCTCGGCGATAGTCGGGTTATCGGTGACCAGGAACGAACCACCTACCGGGAAGCCTGCGTATTCCTTGGCTTCCGGAATACCGGATTTCTGCAGCAGGTGCAGGGCACCG
Source organism: Pseudomonas sp. R11-23-07 (assembly GCF_003852295.1). Taxonomy (NCBI): domain Bacteria; kingdom Pseudomonadati; phylum Pseudomonadota; class Gammaproteobacteria; order Pseudomonadales; family Pseudomonadaceae; genus Pseudomonas; species Pseudomonas sp. R11-23-07. The sequence goes on along the minus strand of NZ_CP027761.1, from coordinate 1,745,617 downwards.
CCGCCGGCGCCGATGAACACGAACTTGGCGTCGGTTTCAGTCTTGGTGCCATCTTTGAGGTTTTTGTAGCTCACACGCCACGAACCGTCTTCGTTACGGGTGATGTCCTGCACTTCGCTCGACAGTTTCAGGTCGAACTTAGGGGTGGTCTGCAGGTGGGCAACGAACTGGCGGGTGATCTCGCCGAAGTTCACGTCGGTGCCGATCGGGGTCCAGGTGGCCGCGATTTTCTGGTTCGGGTCACGCCCTTCCATCATCAGCGGAACCCACTTGGCGATCTGGGCCGGGTCTTCGGAGTACTGCATGCCGGCGAACAGCGGGCTCGCCTTCAGCGCTTCGTAGCGTTTTTTCAGGAACTTGATGTTGTCATCGCCCCACACAAAACTCATGTGCGGTGTGGAGTTGATGAACGAACGCGGGTTCTTCAACACGCCCTGCTGGACCTGCCAGGACCAGAACTGACGGGAAATCTGGAACGCTTCGTTGATCTCGACCGCTTTGGGGATCTCAACATTGCCGTTCTTGTCTTCCGGGGTGTAGTTCAGCTCAGCCAGGGCCGAGTGACCGGTACCGGCGTTGTTCCAGCCGTTGGAGCTTTCTTCGGCCACGCCATCGAGGCGCTCGACCATTTCCATCGACCAGCCCGGTTCCAGCTCGTTGAGCCAGACACCCAGGGTTGCACTCATGATGCCGCCGCCGATCAGCAGCACATCGACTTTCTTTGCCTCTTCCGCGTGAACGGACGTGATCCCCATCGACAAAGCCAGCCCCAGCAGGGCAGTGTTTACTTTCTTAAACATCAGTAGCACCTATGATAAAACGCCATCCGCCCTACCGCCCCTGACTCTGCAGGCCGTAGGGTGGGCACACAAGGCCGACGTAGCGACCTCACTGTTTTTGTCCCTTCTGCGCTGACTTCTTATCATTATTGGCTTCAGCTACCTGGGCGACAGCCAACCGCCGGGACGTATACGGGTGTACGCACCAGGGAAAGACTAGACCAAGACGGCGCGCAGAATATCACGCCAAACCGCGTTTATGCGCCGTTTGGCCAATTGACACCTTTAAATCGCAGGTTTTATCGCGCAGGTGTCAAGGCTGCCAGCCGCGACCTGGGGTCACAGGCCCGGAACTCTCATGCGCCTGGCTGTTCTAGACACCCTCACCGTCCCATGCGTAGCATCGGCGATTGTCTTTCGTACACCTCATCCAAACAGAGCAATTCATGTCTACCCACCCAACACCCGGGCACGTCCTGCCCGCGCGCAGTGCCGCCAAAATGGAAGCGGCCATGGCCGTGGGCGCTTTCGCAATCGGCACCGGCGAATTCGCCATCATGGGCCTGATGCCCGACATCGCCCAGAACCTGGGCTTGAGCGAACCGCAGGTCGGCCACGCCATCAGCGCCTACGCCCTGGGCGTGATGGTCGGCGCCCCGCTGCTGGCCATCCTCGGCGCCAAGCTGCTGCGCAAACACATGCTGTTATTGCTGATGGGCCTCTATGCCCTGGGCAACCTCGCCACCGCCTTCACCCCCACCTTCGGCTCGCTGGTAGCCTTCCGCTTTATCAGCGGGCTGCCCCACGGCGCCTACTTCGGCATCGCCGCCGTGGTTGCCTCCAGCATGGTGCCCAGCGACAAACGCGCCGGCGCCGTGGCCCGAGTGATGATGGGCCTGACCCTGGCCATGCTGCTCGGCAACCCCATCGCCACCTTCCTCGGCCAACACCTGGGCTGGCGCTCGGCGTTCGCCCTGGTTAGCGTGATCGCCCTGTGCACCATCGCCCTGGTCTGGCAATTTGTGCCCCACCGCCACGATGAAGAACGCAGTGACCCGCGCAAGGAACTGCGCGCCTTCACCAAACCCCAAGTGTGGATGGCGCTGTCCATCGGCGCGATCGGGTTTGCCGGCATGTTCTGCGTGTTCAGCTACCTGGCGCCGACCATGCTGGAAGTGACCAAGGTTTCACCGCAATGGATCCCCTTCGGCCTCGCCGCGTTTGGCATGGGCGGCATCATCGGCAACATTGCCGGCGGCAAGCTGTTTGATCGCATGCAATTTCGCGCGGTGGGCTGGATTCTGGTGTGGTCGATGGCCGTACTGATCTTCTTCACCTTCGCCGCCAGTTCGCTGTGGAGCGTACTGCTGGGCATCGGCCTCGTCGGCACCATGATCGCCCTGGCGGCGCCATTACAAATCCGCCTGATAGACATCGCCCACGAAGCCCCCAGCCTGGCAGCAGCGTCCAACCACGCCGCGTTCAACCTGGCGAATGCGCTGGGGCCGTGGTTTGGCGGCATGGCGATTACCGCTGGGTTTGGCTGGACCAGCACCGGCTACATCGGCGCGGTGACGGCCCTGATAGGATTGGGCCTCTACCTGATCGCCCGGCGCATGAAAGGCGGCCAGTAACACCCACAATCTTGCCCCCACCACAGATCCAATGTGGGAGGGGGCTTGCCCCCGATAGCAATAGGCCAGTCACCACCTCAATGGCTGACCCACCACTCATCAATCATCATGCAACAACCCCGCCCCATACTCCCCATAACTACTCCCCAGCCCACTGCCACCAAAATTCATCTTGGCGGCTTTGCTGGGGCTGTGGTCACCAAATGCCTGACACCCCCCTGAAAAGCACGGGTCGCTGCTCACGGCCGGCGAAGATGAACAAGCGCTCAATAACAACGTGCCGGTGATCATCACGACTTTGACGAGGTTCGAAATCATAGTTTCAGTTCCCTGTGGGCTGGAGGCGCTGGGGTCCTCTCTTGCAGAGAATCGTAGACCTCAGCGCCGCAGGGAATTATGAAACTTAGCTGCGGGACAGCATGGGTTCAGGTTGCCGCCTTGGGGTAAGGCGGCAGGGTTGGTTGTCAGGCTTTGACTGGTTTGATTACAGGCGCAACTTGTTCTTGGGCTCGGTCTACGAGCAGCGAACTCAACTCGATTAACTGCTGAATGCCCAGGGCGATGGCGCGTTGGGAGTCGTCGAGGTCGAACGCCAGGGTGGCGGCCATTTCGTTGGCGGATGCGAGGTTTTCGGCGGCGTTGGCCAGGAGGGTTTCGGGCTCGAGGGTTGGGTTGACGAGGAAGAGGTTGTTGCTTGGGCGTTCGGCGGGTGCAGCGTCGTCGGATGGGGGCAAGTGATGATTGATTGCCCGCTGGGCTGCGGCTTGAAGCTTGGGGTCAGAGGATGCAGTGTTTGAAGCATAAGGCGGATTAGGTGTGACCTTGCACATGGCGAAGCTCCTTTAGCGTTTAAGGAACTGCCTATCTCACTTCCACATGAGGGGGTGGCAGCTGTACGCAGGTGTGGAAGACCAGGGCTAAAGGACCCGGCGCACCGAAGTGCCCCGCGCACAGCCGCCATAAGCAATCATACAGACGTAAAAAAACGTCGGCAGGTGTTTATGGGCGATTGAGCGCCTTCAGCTTGGTCGGACTTCCACATCCGGCCGCTGGGTTGGCAGCGGCTTGAGGAGGTTAGCTAGGGGTGGTCTGAGGGACAAGCTGAGAAAGGTGTGGGATATTTCCTAGAGGCTTGCGCCTGCCCCCCAATCGTTCTATCGCTTTATCCGTCGCTCCGATGATGGATTGGAACGACTGATGCTACAGGCCGCACCGCACGGCTCTTTCAGCGTATTTGGGATCTATGCGTACCACAAATGTACCAAGCAAAATCAGAACTTCACTGCTGGAAAGCGATTTAGCATCATGCTTTTCCTTGCATTTGTGCAATTGCAAGATTAGCATTGGCGCATGAAATCACTTGATCAGACCTCTGCAAGCGCCCGCGCAATTGGCGAACGCATTCGCGCCGCCCGTGAAGCCCTGTGCTTGACGCAAAAGCAATTATCCAGCTCAGTCGGATTTGCAGACCGACAAACTCTTTCCACTATTGAGACCGGTGAACGTCGCGTCCAACCATCTGAGCTGGTGCGCATCAGCCAGGAGCTCAAAAGACCCATTGATTGGTTCATCGACCCCTTTGTCGTTGCCGGTGCAGCCAACTTCTCCTGGAGAGTTTCACCAACCGTTTCAAATGAGTCTCTTAACGATTTCGAATCGCGTATTGGCCAGATTGTTGGGCTTCTGCGATTTTTAAAGGTAGCTGTCCGAGGACCGTCGAAAGCTCTCTCTAAGGTGCTACGGATGCCGGCCAACCCGACATTTGAAGACGCATGGGGCTGGGGTGAGGCTATAGCGCAGGAGCTTGAGCTAGGGCTTATCCCTACTCATAATCTTGTTGAGCGTATAGAAAGCAAACTTGATTTACCTATCCTTTTTATCGACGATGAAATTGGCTCAAGCCCGGAGGGTATTTCCGGGGCGATGTGTCGATTACCCGATTTAGGCGTAATCGTAATCAATCGCCGCGAAACGCTCTGGCGGCGCCATTTTGATGTTGCGCATGAGTTGTTCCACGCATTAACGTGGGATGCATTGCCTCCTGAGCACAGGGAAGATCCAAATTCCGATCCTAAAGCACGCAGGCACAAACGAATCGAGAAATTGGCTGACAACTTCGCTGCTGCAGTTTTAATGCCAACGTCGAGTCTAACGAAGCTTATCGATCCTGCGCGTTTTGGTGATGCAGATTATTTAGTTGAGATCGCGCATCAGATGCAAGTCTCCACAGGAGCTTTAGCATTCCGCCTCTTCAATGCAAAAATGATTGATAAGCCAACCTGCGATAAATTGCGAAATCTAAAGCTTCCAAAGTTTCAGAATGATGAGCCAAAACTGCTTTCTGAAACTTTTGTAACGCTTCTACATGATGGGATAGCTCGCGGCCATGTGTCTGCTCGTAAAGCGGCAAAAGCATTGTCTATGACATTAGAACAACTAGCATCGCTAATGCATGAGTACGATAAGTCTGTTCCGTTTGCGAACTTAGACTAAACAATGGCTAAGCAGCGGGTACTTGTCGATACATGCATTATCATTGAGGCATTCCGCATCAATTGCTGGAAAGCTCTGTGTCAATACTATGAAGTCGAAGCTGTTCAGTGCTGTGTTGATGAGTGTACCGCTGGGGACCCGCTGAAGCCTGGTCGCGTTCCGATACCAACACAGGAACTATTGGCAGGTTTGTCAAAGGTGCACAGTGTAGACGACATTATGCTTATCTCACTTGCCATAGATTGTCCCGATCTGCCTGCGATTGACGCAGGCGAGCTCCATATGATGGCATGGCTGCACGCAAATCCGGCTGAAGCAGTTATCAGTGCTATTTCCACCGCAGATAGAGCAGCGGTTCGCGCAACTCATGTCCTAAAATTGGTGGATCGAGTCGTCTCCCTCCAGCAGCTAGCCGATAAAGCTGGAGTAGGAGGTAGGCAACTCCAAAATCTACAGCACCATTTCAGCGAAGATTGGCTTGGAACCGTTCGTACTCAGCTAAAGATGGGTATTCTGTAACAACGTACCCATCAACCATCACGGATTGGAACGCTCAACCTTACAGGCTTTACAGCACGGGTACGGCAGCACTTTTGTCTCCCGCCTGTATAACTTTCGTACCAGCACTACTCCCGCGCACTGACGCCCTGCCCCCTTTTCGCTGGCTTTAGCAAATACGAGAGCTGTCATTTCTATGCTTGATTTCTTTAAACAAGAAGTCGCTCGCCATGGCAAGCGAGTATTTATTATCTTCAAAGAAATTGCTGCACAACCGCCTTGCTCCCATTCAACCTAATTTTGCGGTTACCTTTGCTCAAAACCCTAGCGGCCACTCGGACCATGTGGGACGATACTACTTCCGAACCGGAATACTTTTCCGCCGGACTCCATGCCCGTAAGATATGCTTTGCCTGACCCCTGCGAGGTCCTACTCGCATCCTGAACGGACTCAAGAATAAATTGCTGACAATTAAATTTAATCAAATAACAAAATATACTACCTTAGTGTCAATTTTCTTTTGCGCACTTCTCCTGCTTACTTTAGGCCCCTCATTTCAACAACATGGACTAGCTTTATTAACTAGTCCTAGCTCAAGTCTTTATCAAAGCGTGTATAAGGATGCACTCATAAGTTTTCCTAGTTTTAAAGATTGGATCTTCGGAAATAACTATTTGCTTTACAGTGTTGGGGCTGCCGCCTTGACGATAAGTATTTATGTAAGTCACTCGATGCGGGGAGCAATCATTTTGACCTCCGTCACTTCGTTCGGCTTCATGTCCCTCTTAGATATAGGATCATTCTTTTGGCACAAGACGTTCACGGTTTCTCATCTTCTAGAAAGTATAGCTAGCAATATAGTGGGCGCCCCATTAACATCATCTCTTTTGGTCGTAATTCTTTGGAGCTCAGAGCGCTTTAAGAAAAGCATGGTCGAGCATGTGAAACTAGCGGAACTTCTGTCCTCATTATTACCGGGAGTTTTGGGGCTAATCATCTTCTTATTTCAATACTACGCGCTGACTTTGGTATTCAACCCCACCCCCACTAACATAGAGGCAAAAACATCACCAAGATCCGGCGCCGGCTATATTATAAATCAAGAAATGAAAGAGCGGCATCTTCAAAAGATTGCGGCCGAATGCGACTGCGAACATCAAAAAAACACTCAAAGTGATTTTGAATTTATGAACGGTAAGTTTGAAGGAAGCCTTACCTTTCAAGGAAATGCAGACAATGCAATATTGGGGTGGAGAGCCACTAACTCTGATGAGTTTGAAGTTACCATTGCTGCATTTGACGGTTGCACTTTTGGTGATTTATTGAAAACAAGTATAGATGCATCGAAAGCTTTAAAGATTACAAAGTTAAGAGAGCTCTCCATCACCCTAGATAAGGGTGTGGTAATCTTAGGATCTAAAACAGGTGAGGGAAATATTAAAGCCCCTCACTCAATGATAGCTCCCACATGGCATTTTAAGGATGACAAGGGGCACGAACTTAATCGATTTTTGATGACTACTGACTTGACTGAATACTGGTCAAATGAGACATCAAAAAAGTTCATAATTCAATTTCCACTATTGACCAATAACGACGCTTCCGAAATAACAACCGAAAAAAAGACAATAAAGCTTAATATAAACGGAAAGATTTACTCGCTCACATTCCAGCCTATAGAGTCGAAAGCCACGCCCAGTATCTGCGCGCCTTTCAACTTATCCGGATCAACTTTACCTTTGAGCGTCTCAAAGGCCGGCATAATAAAAATTAGTCTTGAGATTCATCAAACACGAACAGGCAAAGTGTATAGTTTTTCTAAGCAAAACTCTTTCAGTCTTACTGGATTCGAAGGCTGGCTATCAGTTAGCAACATTAAACCAGAGAGAATAAGAGACTTAATTTCTCAAGGAGCCATGCAGGGCCTAACAATTAGCGGCAATATTGGATATTTACACCTAAACGGAGAAAAAGTAGATAATACGGACGGGCATGAATTCTCTTTTTACAACGGAAATATAGTTGGAAAAGCTGAAGAAGATGGCAGCCTAATATATCAGGGCGTTGCAGATTGGGTATGGGTTGATGGCAGGCGACTAAGCAAAACTCGCTGGGAAAGTTTGGATGGTGCAACGCAGGGTATATTACTCACATTAGCTGGATTATTGATACTAGCTTTTGCACGGATTATTTTCATGTGCATGCGAGACAATGATTCCTATCGACTCTAACTGTATGACCAGTGTAGGCAGCGTATCGATCCCTGGTGGGAAGATCATGCGATGATACAGTGCGGCACGATTAAAAGTTGACCCGGTAAAACTGACGTCTGTAGCCGTACCATCTTGGTCAGGTGCAAGTCCGCTATTTGCCGATCGCTGGCTGCTAAGGTGACTGCCTAGAAGTGCCGTAGTCGCATAATCGCCTCTGTAAGCGCTTTGGCGTTTGCATCCAAGGTTTCCATGGCTGCGATTGCGTTATCTGCAACACCCTCTACGCCATTCGCTGAAAGCCATACGGTGACCTCCTCTATTGCCGCCGCCAGGGCGTGCTGGTTGTGCAGAAGCAATGTCAGCGCATCTGCCGTTACGACGTTGGAGTCTGAGTTATCAGGCATGTAAATGGTCCTTGATCGATGGATTTGAAAAGCCTAGTCCAGGAATCGGGAACACATTGGTTTAAACGTTCGTTCATCAAACTTTTTCTCACACCAGATGGTGCATCTGTCCCATTGGGCCCTTTTTCAGACCTCAGAAATAGAAAACACCCGAACGTCTCTGAGAATCAAGTATTTGCGTTTACCACTTGTGGCGATGAAGGAGAGATTCGAAAGTACCCGCACCCTCGATCGCTCAGCCGAGGCCCCGGAATACAAGGGCTCCAGCGGTGCCAGTTGCGCGAAAGCATTCCCACGCCATTCCCATGGGCATCAGCATGCATCTTTGTACGCGTGCGCATCACACGTATAGGGGCCTGACGGCCGGGGTCTGGAGGGGGGCAAAAAAAAGAGTAACATAAGTAATCTTGACCGTTTTCTACGTTCAAGCCATTGAAATCAAAGGGTTTTATGTTTTTAGCAAAAGGTAATCTTTAAGTAATATTGAAGTAATCTGATTACTCTTTATAAATGTAATTCTCTACTTTCATAAAGCCCTTTAAAATCAATAGGTTGGTGGTAAATTACTTTTTCAATTACTTCTCTGTTACTCCTTTTTGTAATCTCAAATCCCGCGGAATACGTGGCCTCCAGGCCGTTTCGGTGGGGCGATTACTGAAGTTACTCTTTTTGAGACTCCCCCCCCTCCCCCTCAACACCAGAGCGTTTAAACGCATTCAACGAAATACCCCCTCGGTGCAGGGTTCCGCAGGCTTTTGACCACCCCATAACGCCGAGCAGCCCCCCGGCCAGTGCCGCGTTGGGCCGTCCGCAGGGCCGCAGAAAAAACGACCCATTTAGCCCGCAGGCGAGGTGGGGGGACGACGGCGCGCGCCAGGTGCAGACCATCCTACCGACCGCCTGTAGCACGTCACTTCCCCGGCAACTTGTGGCACGCCACACCCCCGCACCGTAGGCGTGCGCATCGGCCCGGCGACGTGCCCTGACGCCGCCGAGCCACGACACGCCGGCCAACGTGTCAAGGCCCCGTATTTACTGGCTGAAGCCCTGCTTTCGATTGCCGTGCCGTCACCAAAATGCTATGTTGGGATGGGTTTTTTCACGTCGTAAAAGCGCAAACTTTCATCCTCCCCCCGCTCACTTTTTCCTCCCCTGCCGCCTCACTGCCTACAGCTCGTCGCCTCAAATCGCGTACGTTGCAAACCTCGATTACTGTATGCGCATACAGTATTTATAAGCAGTCAATAGCATGACCCTCTTAGAACTCAAAACGGCTTGGCTCGCCAAATGGCGTCTGATTCTTGACGACGGCCTTAGCCGAATGGATAACCCCGAGGCTCACAGATCTATGTGCAGGTGGGAAACCAAGGGCATGCTGGAGGCAGGGGTGATTGATCAAATGGAAAAGATGGAAATGGACGAGTTGGCTGACGCGGCCTATTGGCATGCCGTCGAAGAACTGGCTACCGACGTTGAGGGATACATGTTTGGTGGACACTACGATGTAGTGCGCAGAGCCGGATCGGAGTGCATTGGGCAGATAATGTCCAACACGTACTATTCAGTCACCGGCCCTGGTGCCTGTGGGTTTGATGGAAAGGTGGTTGGCACCAACCGTGACCGTCGCCTGGAATTTCGCAATAGCAATAAAGCCTGGGCTATAGAGGGGCTGCTGCTTATCGCACCATCCGGTGAGCTGTACGACTTGGTGCAGACTGCACAAGTTATCAATGGGAAGGTTTATCCAATCATCTGCGACGCTGACACCTACCGGGCGGTGGTAGATTGCGCCCAGGTCGCCTTGGAGGAGCATGATTTTGAAAGTTACCGCAAGGCCAGGCCCCTACTGCAATGCGCCCAATTCACCAAGTGCGCCGCTTGTTTGGACCAGTTCGTGCTGCGAGAAGACTGCCTGAAGTGTTCAGGTCAGGGTTTTCTATCTAGGAACCCAAATCAGCCAAGCTCATCGGCGTAGGCAGCAGCCGCCTCCTCGCTTAACTCGCGCCACTCTACCTTGCTGACAAGGCCTCGCTGAGCAAGGTGATCGGCTACAAGACAACGAAAATCGTATCTTTCTTCCGGCGTGGCCGAAAAAAAGGAGCAAGCTTTGCGGCTTCCACCAAAAACCCCAATCTCTTTAATTTTCAGAATATACCCCGCCATGACGAATCTCCCTGCTTGATGTCAAAATTCTAGAGAGGGGTCGGGGCGCGGCCGTTCATTGAAATCGACGAACGGAAATAGATATGTGTGGAAGGCTCTCGCAGTACAGCGGCATCCACGACTTCGTCGCGGCATTAAGCATGCCCAACGCGCTGGTTAATTCCGTAGGGGATCTGCCGCTTGACCGCTATAACGTCGCTCCTACGACCCAGGTTGCACTACTGCATTTGCAGGGCGAGCTGCTTCACGCCGACCCAGTGCGCTGGGGCTGGCGACCGCACTGGGCAAAGGACCGAGCCGCGCCAATCAATGCCCGAGTTGAGAAGGTCGCTCATGGGCCATTCTTCCGCTCGATCTGGCCGCATCGCGCAATCGCGCCAATAGATAACTGGTTTGAATGGGTCGATGAAGGCGGGCCAAAAAAACAGCCCTACCTGATCCGTAGACGGGATGGCGCGCCGGTGCTATGTGCATCCATCGGCCAGCTACCTGACCCCGATGAGGGGCCAGGCGAGCATGACGGGTTCGTGATTATCACTGCCGACAGTGCCGGCGGCATGGTGGACATTCACGACAGAAGGCCCGTGGTGTTGACCCCGGACCTGGCCCGTGAATGGCTGGACCCGGCAACGCCCAAGGAGCGTGCCGAGCAGATGGTGTTGCACCAGGGCGAGCCGTCCGAGTCCTTTGAATGGTTCAAGGTTGACGTCGCGGTGGGCAACGTGAAGAACAAACAGGCCGGTTTGATCCAGCCCTTGAGTTAGAAAAGTCCGCCGAAGGCGTTGGGCTCCCAGTTCATGATCACCAGCTCGCCGCTAACTTCGGCCTTCGCCTGGCGTTGATTGGCCGTGCTGTATCGAATATCCACCGTTTCGAAGTGGAATCCCTCAAACACCCGCCTGATATCGGGGTGATCGTTGATGCTCACCATCACCTTGCCCTTGCAACGCCGCATGAACTCGGCCATCCGCTCATAGTTTTCGAAGGGGAAGTCCACGCCATAGCCGGCGGTCTGCCAATACGGTGGGTCCATGTAATGGAAGGTATGTGGCCGGTCATAGCGCTCGGCGCACTCAAGCCACCCGAGATTCTCGACGTAGGTACCGGACAAGCGTTGCCAGGCTGCAGACAGGTTCTCCTCGATCCTCAGCAGGTTGATGGCCGGCCCCGTCGTTGCGGTACCGAAAGTTTGCCCACTGACCTTCCCGGCGAAAGCGTGATGCTGCAGGTAGAAGAACCGGGCCGCGCGCTGGATGTCGGTAAGGGTTTCGGGCCGGGTCATTTTCTGCCATTCAAAGACCTGCCTGGAGCTGAGCGCCCATTTGAACTGGCGCACGAACTCTTCCAGGTGGTTCTGCACGACGCGGTACAGCGTCACCAGGTCGCCGTTGATATCGTTGAGAACTTCAACCGGCGCAGCTTGGGGCCGCATGAAGTAAAGCGCGGCGCCACCAGCAAAAACCTCGACATAGCATTCATGGGGTGGAAACAGTGGTATTAGACGATCTGCCAAGCGGCGCTTGCCGCCCATCCAAGGGATAATTGGTGTGCTCATAAGTGATCCTTGTTTTGAAAATTGGATTCGCTTAGGCTTCGCACCCCCTGCGCAGTGGGGCGAGGCCTTGGTTGGAGCACTCGGCGTGTTCGAGTGACTCAGCGTCGAACCGATGTTGACGCACCGGTTCGTCGCCTCGTTTACTGCGCAGGGGGTTTTAAGCCCCTACGGGAATTTCATAAGGTTTGAAGCGCACGACCTCCTCCCCAAGCCACTCATTCACCTGCGCCATACGCGCCTGAATCGGCTCCAGTTCATTGGCCGCGTAGATCTGCGCCGCTTCCCTGATTGATCCAAACCCACCCGCGTTTTGCGGCACGATGCCCATCAGCTGCGGCGGAATACGCAAGCTGGCCAGCACGTCATCGCGGGTCTGATTTTTTATCGAGTTGAATTCATCCTTGGCTGTCACTTCGCTGACCGGAATGATCTGCAGCCCGTCTTTTTTGCCGTTGGGCGAGTACACAAACAGGTTGCGGAAGTTGCCAGGCCCCTTGGAGTCCTTCAACGCCTTGCGTAGGGAGTCGACGTCCGCTTCGTTCTGCGCGGCGTCGGTCATGTAAAGAATGAAACCGGCATGACTGCCGTTCTCGTAATACTTGCGACGGAAAAGCGTGGCTGACTCATTCAACAATGCCGACTGCAGGGCGCTGATCCACTCGGGCAGGCCGTAGACTTCCTGGTGCAGATCCGCCTCCCGGAGATGGAAAACGGTGCCTGGCTCAAATTCATGCTCTTGCTTCCAGCCCTGGACCATGAACTGCCGGCCGTCCTTGCCCTGGCGCATGTACTTCGCCAGGGGTGGCACCAGCTCGCGCACCGGACCAAGCATTGAGCGCCGGGCCTCCAGATAACCGTTTCCAAGGCACAGGAAGTCCAGGGCGAACTGTTCGAACGCCGCGCGCGATAGCAGCCGATGCGGGATGAAGGTCTTGCTCAACAGGTTGCGCTTGAACATTAAGCCCGAGTGCAGATGCACGCTGGATCCCACCGACCGTGCCAGCCCATCCAAAGACAGCGGGGGCTCGTACCAGCGCCCGTTAAACCAGCACTCCAGATAATCGAACACCTCCCGACCGCTCAGTACGGGTGACGGGTCGCCGAAGCTGAACGCCTCCATCTTGCTATCACTGCGCGGGATAAACTCTTGCGTTACCACGCCGGGTGCCTGAGCCAGTTGCTTGTTATTTCTGCGGCGGTTCGACATCAAAAAATCTCCATCCGCCCGGTGTTGGCAGAGGTCTGCCCCTCCAGCGGTTCGTTGTGCAATGCGTGAAAGAGCGCCCATGCCAGATCGGCGTGGCCGGTGTTGTCGTTGCGGCCGGCGGTGTAGGTGAATTGGCGACCGCCTGCGGTGATGGTCTTGCGGATCGCCATCAGCGACTGCGCCATGTCGGTCCAGCCAGCGTCGAACTCCAGCCGGCCCCGGTGGATCACGTCGTAAGCCTTCAGCACCAGGCGCGTCTTGACCTCGGGCGAATAGCTGAACGTGGTGACATTGGGGAAGAATTGGCGCACCAGCTGCGCCACGCCGCTGCCCAGGCCGGTGACGTCGATCCCGATATACGTCACCCAGTAGCGGTCGCAGACGGCTTTAATCACGCTGGCCTGCGCCGCGAAGTCCATCCCACGGAATTGGTGACGTTCCAACACCCGGAATTTGCCGCCCGGTACCAGCGGCGGCGCGACCACCACCAGGCCGGAGCAGTCGCCGGTTTCCGCAGGGTCATAGCCCACCCACACCTGACGATCACCAAACGGGCGCATGGCAAACGGCTTGTAGTCCTCGGCCCACTCGACCCAGCTGTCGACCATGCAAGGCTGCAGCACCGTCAGCGGGAAAATGCTCGCCCCGTCGTCAACGAACTCGCACATCAGCAGGTTGGCGAACGCCTCGGGACTGTACTCGCGGCGCAGTTCCTCAATATCGAACAGGTCGCAGCCGCCCTGCTCCGCGTCGAGAATGGTGACGATCTGGCGCCACAACCGGTCCTCGCAGAATCGCCCTTGCTGGAGCGCACCATGGGAAACATCAACCTTGGTGTGTTGCGCCGCCGGCTTGCCCTTATTGAATCGCTCGCCAGTCCAGAATGTGTAGGCCTCATGAGCCATGGTCGAGGGCGTCGAGAAGTAGGTTTTGCGCCACTTCTTGTGCATCGCCATACCCGACGCGACTTTGTTCAGCTCTTCGAATTTGAACGTCCAGAAGAATTCGTCAAAGTAGAAATTGCCGTGATAGCCCTGGGCGGTGCGCGCATTGGTACCGAGAAAAAACAGCTCGGCGCCATTGGGCAAGACAATGGGATCGCCGGTCAGCTCAACACCAATGACCTCGCGGGCAAACGCCTGGATGTATCCCCGAAACAGGTAAGCCTGGTTCTTCGAAGCCGACAGGAATATCTGATTGCGCCCGGTCTCCAGCGCATCAATGAACGCCTCGCGAGCAAAGTAGTAAGTGGCGCCGATCTGCCGGCTTTTGAGGATTACGCGAGTGCGCTGGTTTCCCGCCCGATACCAATCTTTCTGGTAGTCGAAACACCCATCGATAAACGCTTCGCGCAGCAGCTCGATCTGGTCTTCGCTGATGTCGTTTTTTGGCGTCTTCTTCTTCGGCCCTTCGTTGCGCTTGGCAAGGTTGGGGTTGAGTTCGGTTTCGGTACCGCCCCCCTGAAAACGCTGAATGCGCGCCTGGCGCTCCAACTGCCGGTGCAACAGGTCAATTTCCTTGAAGTCACCGCCGCTCTTGCCTTCCTTGAGGATCAATTGCACCAGGCGCGCTTCCAGTGCGCCCCCAATCCGCTCAACGTTGTCGGCCCGGTCCCACTCGTCACGGGCCTTCCAGCTGTGTAGCGTTTTTTCCTTTTCGCCCGTAGCCTCGGCAATCTCGCAGATACGCCAACCCATCCAATAGAGGAACTTGGATTGGCGTCTGGGATCGATGGGGAGCAGTTCGGTCGTAGTCATGGCCGCGATGCTGCCGCTCTGGCCTGCGACTCAGTAGCGCCGCCCCTTGTAGATCCGCCCTCTACAATCTCGTCCCGTTGCCGCAACTCGCGCGCGTCACGACCATGCCCCTCATTGCAACGCACTTAGCGCCCAACGCATTGAGGATTCCAGGCATGAAGAAATTTCGCAGTAATTGGTTCCGTGTCGCCGTCGAGGGCGCTACCTCGGACAAGCGCACCATCAAACGCAGTTGGCTGGAACAGGCGGCGAAAAACTTCAACCCATCCACCTACGGCGCCCGGATCTGGCTGGAGCACTTCCGCAGTTTGCTGCCAGACAGCCCGTTCAAAGCCTACGGCGACGTGCTCGCGGTCAAGACCGAAGAAGTGGAAATCAACGGTCAGAAGAAGCTGGCCCTGTTTGCACAGGTCGAGCCGACGCCCGACCTGATCGCTATGAACAAGGCCAAGCAGAAGATTTACACCTCCATCGAAATCGACGACAGCTTCTCGGATACGGGCGAGGCGTACATCGTCGGCCTGGCTGTGACCGATTCCCCGGCCAGTCTGGGCACCGACGTGCTGTCCTTCTCGGCGCAGAAACCAGAATCCAGCCCATTCAAAGACCGCCACTACTCGGCGACGTCGATGTTCACCGAGGCCGTTGAAACGGAACTGCGGTTTGAAGAAGTCGAAGACAAGCCCAGCCTCAGCGCCCAGCTTTTCAGCAAGGTCCAGGCGCTGCTGGGCGGTAAACAGGCGAGGGACGATGCAGAGTTCGCCCAGATCGGCCAGGCCGTCGAAGCGATCGCCGACCACGTCAAAGACCTGCCGGATCAAATTGCCGCAGAGAAGAAATTCTCCGGTGAACTGAACACCAAGGTCGAGCAGCTCAGCAGAGACCTGGTCGAGCTGAAAACGACCCTCGGCAACACACAAGACCACTCCCAAGCCCAGCGCCCACCGGTAACCGGCGGCGGCAAACAAGCCCTGGCTGAATTCTGACCTGCGGCCTCAACCGCCCAGCCCCCTATCGGAGACACCCATGCGTAACGACACTCGAAAACTCTTCACCGGCTACCTCGCCCAAGTGGCACAGATCAACGGCGTCGAATCGGCCACCGCCACGTTTAGCGTGGACCCGACTATCCAGCAGCGCCTGGAAACCAAGATTCAGGAATCGAGCGAGTTCCTGACCAAAGTCAACGTCATCGGCGTCGACGAACAGGAAGGCGAGAAGGTCGGTTTAGGCGTCGGCGGCACCGTTGCCAGCCGCACCAACACCAAGGTCAAGAAGCGTGAGCCCAGCAGCATTGGCACCCTGTCCAGCGACAAATACCGGGCAGAGCAGACCGACTTTGACACCTACGTCAGTTACAAGCAGCTCGACGCCTGGGCGAAGTTCCCTGACTTCCAAACTCGTCTTGCCAGCGCAATTGCCCAACGTCAGGCGCTCGACCGTATCCAAATCGGTTTCTACGGCACTTCGGCCGCCGAACAAACCGACCGCACCGCGCACCCATTGCTGGAAGACGTCAACATCGGTTGGCTCCAGCAGTACCGCACTCACGCGCCTGACCGAGTGCTGAAAGAAGGTGCTGTCGCCGGCAAGATCACTATCGGCAAAACCGGTGATTTTAAGAACATCGACGCCCTGGTCTACGACGCCATCCAGCTGCTTGACCCCTGGTATCGCCGTAACCCCGGCCTGGTAGTGCTGACTGGTCGCGAGCTGGTCCACGACAAGTTCTTGGCCTTGGTCAATAAGGACCAGGACGCGACCAACACCCTGGCGAGCGATCTGATCATCTCGCAACGCCGCGTCGGTGGCCTGCCCCTGTACGAAGTGCCGTATATGCCGGAAGGCGCCATCCTCATCACCACCTTCGCCAACCTGTCGGTGTACTGGCAGATCGGTGGGCGCCGCCGCTACCTCAAAGAGGAGCCGGAGTGGAACCGCGTCAGCAACTTCGAATCGTCGAACGAGGCATATGTGGTCGAGGAATACGGCCTTGGTTGCCTGCTGGAAAACATCACCCCAGTCGAAGAAGCCGGCAGCGAGGGTTAACCCCATGGCACTCAGCATCGCTCAAGCCCACCAGCGCCGCGCACGCGCGGCCATGGAGGCAGCTAAAACGGCACCACAGCAATCCATGGCCGGTGCCACCGCCTACGAGCACCAACTGAATCAGCTGCTGCAGGACCGCTTGCGCTTGAAGGCCATCCAGTCCAACGAAGGCAAGGCCGCACTCAAACTGCAACTGCTGCCTGAGTACATCCCGTATGTAGAGGGTGTGCTCCAGGCTGGCAACGGCGCCCAGGACGACGTGATGACTACCGTCATGATCTGGCGCATCGATGTCGAGGACTACAGAGGCGCCCTGGACATTGCCGACTACGTGCTCAAGCACAAGCTGATCATGCCGGACCGTTTCGAACGCACTACCGGTTGCCTGGTGGCGGAAGAAATCGCCACTGCAGCACTGAAAGCTCAAAAGGCCAATGGTTCTTTCGACTTGGCGATCCTGCACCGCACGGTAGAGCTGACCGAAGACGAGGA
The DNA here is from genome assembly GCF_003852295.1 of Pseudomonas sp. R11-23-07. Lineage (NCBI taxonomy): Bacteria > Pseudomonadati > Pseudomonadota > Gammaproteobacteria > Pseudomonadales > Pseudomonadaceae > Pseudomonas > Pseudomonas sp. R11-23-07. The sequence goes on along the minus strand of NZ_CP027761.1, from coordinate 1,728,372 downwards.
CATGCCCGACCAAGCCCGCGCCAAGCTGTTCCTGGCGACCGGCCGCGCCACCCTGAATGGCATCACCGCCGAGGAACCCGGTCAACCGGGGCAGATCCAGGCGGGCATTGATTTGCTCAAGCGCGCCATCGAGTTGCACGACGGATGCGGCGGCAAAAAAGATTTGGACGGCGCCGAACGCCTCCTGAAAAAACACGCTGCCACCGGCAGCTAACCGAGCGTCCCCACGCACCCCGCCGGCTCGGGGCGGATCGGCCAGGCCGCTCCTCCTGAACGTGAAGCCCCGACCACCGGCGATCTATCGGAGCCGTCATGAACACCGCCTTTGCCAATCCCTACCAGAGTGCTTTCACCCCTACGGAATCCGAACGACGCATGTCTGCAGCGGCTGAACAGTACGTCGCTGAAACAGAGGCATACGACCGCACCGTCTGCACTGGCCCCGTCATACGCGGCGCCATCATGCCTGCCAACTCGCACGAACGGGGCCTTTCGAATCGCAACGCTGTGCGGGCGTTTGGCTACCTCTGCACGCAACATCCCGAATTCACAACGCAGCAGATCCGGCGTGAGATTACCCGCGCGGACAGCCGGGGTCCTTCCCTATGAGCGCATTTGTAGCCAGCGGCACCGTCGCCAGCGGCCACGTCAACACCGACCCGTTCTGGCCGTCGATTGATCTGGATAGCCTGCGCGCCACCCTGCGCATCGACTCCAGCGTCACCCCAGCTCGTCTGGAAACCGCCGTGATCGCTGCCGCCATCAACCTCAACCGCGAGTTAAGCGACTGGCGAACGGCTCAGCAAGCCGCCGGTTACACCACGTTGGAAGAGGTCCCAGGTGATCGCATCAAAGACGTATCAGTACAGGCCCACCTCTATCGTCGTGCGATCGAGGCAGGAACTGGTGCCGAAGTATGCGAGCGCTACCGCGACTACAGCGCCACCAACACCGGCAACAAACAGGCCGAAGAGGTCGCACCCACCATTGACGACTACCGCCGCGACCTGCGCTGGGCCATCCGTGATTTTCTCAGGAAAAGCCGCACTACCGTGGAGCTGATCTGATGGCCGTCGCCGTCCGCGCCAATCAAAACGACACCGTCGACGCCCTGTGCTGGCGGTATTACGGCCGAACCGCGGGCGTCACCGAAGCGGTGCTGCAGGCGAACCCCGGCTTGGCAGACAACGGCCCCGTCCTGCCGCAAGGTCTCGTTATCAACATGCCCGAAGCCCAGACCAGCGCGCCACAACGGCAGATGGTGAACCTATGGGACTGACCCACTGCTACCAAGGAAACCCACACCATGGCTGATCCGACTTCCAGCGTTGTGTCCGGCCTGCTCATTGGCTTGGGCCTGGCAAGCGTCACGCCAGTCATCGACGACGGGGCGCTGTTCGGCGCCATCCTCGGCGCTTGGCTGGTCACCAGCACCAAGCGCGACCTCAAGGTCTGGCAGCGCCTGGGCTCTCTGTTCCTATCGGCCGGGGTGGGATACCTGTTCGCCCCCATGGCCTTGCAAGCAATCCCGTTCATCACCAGCGGCGGTAGCGCTTTCCTCTGTGCCCTGGTGGTCATCCCGATCAGCATCAAACTGATGGTGTGGGTGGAAAAGGCGGATATCTGGGACATCTGGCGTCGCATCCGAGGGGGCACCTGATATGCCGAACATCGAACTGGCCGTGCAGTTGATCGCGGCAATCGCCTACTTGCTGAGCGCTCTGCGCCTGGCCTGTTACACCCGAGGTGAAGCGCGGTACCGGCGCAGCATCTCCCTGCTGGCAAGCCTGTTTGGCGGAGTGCTCTGCATCTGCGGTCTGGAAATCCTACTGGACCGTCAGCCGACGAGCTTCGGCCAGGCCACAGCCATCGTGCTGCTCTGCATCCTGATTTTCCGTTCACGCGGCAACGTCGCCGCCCTGTTGAGGCCCAGTGCATGACCACCACCCTTCGCCACGGCGACCGCTCGCAGGCGGTGCTTATTCTGCAAAAGAACCTCAACAGGTACGGTGCCAACCTGGTGCCGGACGGTCACTACGGTGACGCCACCGAGATTGCCGTACGCGCTTACCAGTTGAAAGTAGGCTTGGTAGCCGATGGCGTTGCCGGTACCAAGACCCAATCCAGCCTGGCAGGCGGCGACTGTGCCCAACTGCTGCGCAACCACGACCTGGTAACCGCTGCTGAACGCCTCGGCGTGCCGCTGGCTACTATCTACGCCGTCAACGAAGTGGAATCGAAAGGCAAAGGCTTCCTGGAAAACGGCAAGCCGGTGATCCTGTTCGAACGGCACGTCATGTACCGCCAGCTCGCGAAGGTTCGACACACCGGTGATGACCCGGCGCAGATCAAGCGTCACGCCGATGAACTCGCTGCAACCAATCCCGCCCTGGTCAACCCGAAGGCCGGTGGTTACATCGGCGGTACCGCCGAGCACCAACGCCTGGCCATGGCCCGCCAGATCGACGACACGGCCGCACTGGAATCGGCGTCCTGGGGCGCCTTTCAAATCATGGGTTACCACTGGCAACGTCTTGGCTACGCCAGCGTGCAGGAATTTGTGGCAGCAATGAGCGCCGGCGAATCGCAGCAATTCGACGCCTTTACCCGCTTCATCGAGACGGACCCGACGCTGCACAAGGCCCTGAAGGCCCGCAAATGGGCCGAGTTCGCCCGTCTCTACAACGGGCCGGACTATCTGCGGAACCTTTACGACACCAAGCTTCAGCGAGCGTACGAGCGGCACGCCAACTGCGAGTGCGGGAAAGGGGTGGCGGCATGATCGACTTCGAAGCGGTTCAAAAACTGAGGGTGCAGGACGGTGACCTTTTGGTGGTGCCGGAATCGACCGAACAGGAAGACATGGTGCGGCTGGCCGAGTGCATCCAGCTGATGAACAACGCAAGGGCAGTAATCGTACGCGGCCCGATTAAACAGCTCGACACCGCTGCCATGAACAAACTCGGCTGGTACCGGGCGTGAGCACCCTGCGCCAGGCTCTGTACGGCATTGCGCTGCTCGGTGCCCTGGCGCTGCTGATCTGGGGCCAGCAACAGCGCATAGACGCCGCCGAGGGCAAAGCCGCGCGGGCAAATGACGCCGCCAAAACAGCCCGCGAAGACGCGAACCGTAACCTGGCCACCGTCAACACTCTCACCACCACCCTGCAGCAGGAACGCGAAAGCCAGTCCGCTCTGCGCGCCCAGCAGGACCAGCTGCGCCAGGCCCTGGCAAAGCGCGCACGAACCATAGAGGAACTGAAACGTGAAAACGACGAACTACGCGACTGGGCTGCTCGGCCTCTCCCTGACGCTGCTCGCCGGCTGCGTGAACGCCCCGCCCTCACAGGCGCCGCAGCTTACCGTGACTGGCTGTCCGGCCGTGGTGCCGTGCCAGCTGCCGGCGACAAGCCCGCTCGTTAATGGCGACCAGTTGACCGACCAGGACCGCGTCGAAGCCGCCTGGGCCGAGTGCGCAGCCCAAGTCGACATGGTCTACAAACACCAGCAGGCCCAACCATGAACAAGCACGAAAGCCTGCGCGCTCACCTGCTGGCCACCGTTGCCGACTTGAAGCACAACCCCGACCTGTTGCTGATCTTCATCGACAACGGCAAGGTGCGCTGCACCGCTGCGGCGACCCTTTCTTTTGAGTACAGCTACGATCTTCAGATCATCTTGACCGCCTTTGCGGGTCACCCTGACAGCGTCATGCTGCCCGTACTGGGTTGGATCAGCATCAACCAACCGGAGCTGCTGGAAAACTACGAAAAAATGCAGACCGGTATTCAGTTCGAGGCCGACATTCTTGATAAAGAAAAAGTTGATCTCGGCCTCACATTGCGCCTGACGGAACGGGTGGTGGTGGGCAAAGACGCTCAAGGCAACACCACCGTTAAACATGCCGGCGAGCCGCAACGTGTTGCGGGCTACCTCGATCCTAATTGGGTACCAGGCTCCGAAGGCAACGCCAGCGAATGGACGGTTCCCGATGACAAATAAGCTGGAAGCTCTAGAGATCTGGGCGTCCGGCCTGTTGGAACAGCTCCAGCCAGGCGCCCGCAATCAACTCGCACGCTCCATCGGCCAGGAACTGCGGCGCAGCCAACAAAAGCGCGTACTGACACAGCAAAACCCGGATGGCAGCAAGTTCGCACCACGGAAAAAGCGGGACTTGCGCGGCAAGCAAGGCCGTATCCGGCGTAAGGTTGAGATGTTCAAAAAGTTGCGCACCGCGACCTATATGAAGGCCCGAGGCGACAGCAATGCCGTGACGGTGGGGTTTACCGGGCGGATCTCCCGCATCGCTAGGGTTCACCAGTTCGGATTGAAGGACCGCGCGGAGCGAGACGCGCCCGAAGTGCGCTATGAACAGCGTGAGGTATTGGGCTTTACGGACGAAGACCTCGATTTGATACGCGACAGCTTATTGGCCCACCTGACACTGTAAGCCCCCTTCCTACAAGGCGCCGTAGCTGCGCCCGCACGCGCGTGGCGCCACCATCGGCGCCATGAACGATTTAGCCGCCCTCGCCCGCCTGCTCGAAAACCTCATCCGCTTCGGCGTCATCGCCGCCGTGCAGATGGAGCCACCGCGCGTGCAGGTAACAACCGGAAAGCTGACCACCGCCTGGCTACCTTGGCTTGCATGGCGCGCCGGAGCAGACCGTGAATGGGACCCGCCCACTATCGGCGAACAGGTGATCCTGCTCAGCCCATCCGGCCAGCTCGCCAACGGGATAGCCGTGACAGGCGTATTCAGTGACCACATCCCCGCCAACGGCAACCGCGAAGGCCTGCACCGTCGTACCTACGCGGACGGCACGGTGATCGAGTACGACAGCGTGGTCCACCATCTCAACGCCACACTGGCCGACGGTGGCACCACCAATCTGATCAGTACCGGGGGCATCAATCTGGTCGGCGACATCACACACAAAGGCGACTACATCCAGACCGGGAATCAGACCGTCACCGGTCGGGTTGACGTGTCAATTGACGTGGTCGCAGCCGGCGTCAGCTTGGTCAAACACCCGCACGCCGGCGTCAAGGCCGGTAGCGACCAATCCGGGGTGCCCATCCCATCATGAATCGACACACCGGCGGCGCCATCAGCGAGCGCGAGCACATCAGTCAGGCGATCACCGACATCCTGACCACCCGCATCGGCACGCGGGTAATGCGCCGCGAATACGGCAGCTTGGTGCCCGAGCTGGTAGACCACCCCTTCAACGACGTCAACCGTCTGCGCGTCTACGCGGCCACCGTCATGGCCCTTATGCGCTGGGAAACCCGCATCAGCCTGAGCCGTGTGCAGTTCGCGGGAGCAAATATGGAGGGCCAGGCCTCGATCGATCTGGAGGGCACTGTGGTGGATACCAATGAGCCGTTGAGCCTCAGCGTGCCGCTGCAGCTGGGAGGCAGTGTATGAACAGTTTCGCCGCCATCGACCTCAGCCAGCTGCCACCGCCGCAGATCGTCGAGCAGATCGACTTCGAACAGATTCTGGCCGAGCGAAAGGCGTACATGATCAGCCTCTGGCCGGCCGAAGAGCAGGCCCAGATCGCGGCACGCCTGGAGATAGAGTCGGAGCCGCTCACCAAGCTGCTGCAGGAAAACACCTACCGCGAGACCGTATGGCGTCAGCGGGTCAACGAAGCGTCGCTTGCCAACCTGCTCGCCACCGCGCGGGGCACTGACCTGGAACAGTTAGCTGCAAACTTCAACGTCAAGCGATTGGTGATACAGGAAAGCAAAGCCAACGCTGTGCCTCCGATCCCAAAGCTGATGGAAGGCGACGATAGCCTGCGCGAACGCGCGCAGATGGCCTGGGAAGGGTTGAGCACTGCCGGCCCGCGCAACAGCTACATCTTCCACGCCAGGGCAGCGGACGGTCGGGTAGCCGACGCCACCGCCGAAAGCCCCTCGCCTGCCGTCGCCGTGGTCACGGTTCAGTCATTGCTGGGCGATGGCACGGCGCCCCCCGAGTTGCTTGCCGCCGTCAACGCTTACTTGAGCGACGATGACCGCCGGCCGGTGGCCGACCGTCTCACTGTCCAGGGCGCGCAGATCCTGAATTACCAGGTCAAGGCCAAGCTCTATTTGCTGTCGAGCGGCCCCGAGTCTGAACCTATCCTGGCTGCTGCAGAACAGCGGCTGCAGGCCTACGTTCATCAACGGCGGCGTTTGGGCATGGAGGTTTCGGAATCGGCCCTCCATGCTGCGCTCCACGTCGAAGGCGTGCGCAAAGTCGAACTGGAGGACTGGGTGGACATCGTCGCGACCAAGGCTCAAGCGCCTTATTGCACCGGCATCACATTGAACCGGGGCGCCGAGTAATGGCAGCGCAACAGTTGCTTCCGGCGAACTCCACGCCGCTGGAGCGCCAGGCGGCTCAGGCGCTCGCGCAGATCCAGCGCGTGCCGATCCCCCTGCGTCAACTGTGCAACCCGGATACATGCCCGGTGGAGCTGCTGCCTTATCTGGCATGGGCCTTTTCGGTCGACCGGTGGGACGGCAAATGGAGCGAGGCAGCTAAACGCGCAGCCATCCGGTCATCGCATTACATTCATTCACGTAAAGGCACCATCGGCGCTCTGCGTCGCGTGGTGGAACCACTCGGCTACCTGATTGAAGTGCTTGAGTGGTGGCAAACCACGCCGAACGGCGTACCGGGCACGTTCGCCATAAAGGTGGGTGTGCTGGAAACCGGCATTACCGAAGAGATGTACCAGGAACTGACCTGGCTCATTGATGATGCCAGGCCAGTTACGCGCCATCTTACCGGCCTTGCCATCAGTCTCGAGACCACAGGAAGCATCCACATTTTCGCGAGCACCTACGACGGCGACGAGATCGACGTCTATCCGCCGGTCCTTCGCGACATCGAGATCACGGGCGTTATCGGTGCCGTGGGTCGGGAACACACCATCGACACCCTCGAAACCTATCCGCCGATCCCAGGCGCTATCGACCTTGCGTGCTACGTCGGCGTGGCGGGTCGTGAACATTCCATCGACACCTTGGACATCTATCCATGATCAACTCCAACTCTCAGTTTTTTGCGATTCTCACGGCCATAGGTGAAGCCAAGCAGGCCAATGCGGACGCGCTCGGCATTCCTTGGAAGCTAACGGACATGGGGGTTGGTGACGCAAACGAAACTAATCCAGTACCGGATCGCAACCAAAAAAAGTTAATCAACGAACGACGCCGGAGGCCGTTGAATAAACTCACAATTGACCCGGCCAACCCGAACATCCTTATCGCCGAGCAGATCATCCCGGCGGAAGATGGCGGGTGGTGGATCAACGAGATCGGGCTCTATGACGCTGATGGCGACTTAGTCGCCGTGGCGAACTGCGCACCTACCTATAAGCCCCTGATGTCCCAAGGCTCCGGTCGGACACAGGTGATACGCATGAACTTCATCGTATCCAGCGCGGCAAACGTGGTGCTGATGATCGATCCGGCAGTCGTGCTCGCCACTCGCAAGTTCGTGACGGACTCCATCACTGACGCCATCAATCAGCAGGATGTGAAGCAGTCGGTGCTGGTAGCGACCACCGGCCCAGTAGTCCTGGCCGGTGCGCAGACCATCGACGGCGTGGCAGTGCCGGTGGGTTCGCGGGTGTTGGTGAAAGACCAGGCCCAGGGCAAAGACAATGGCTTATACCTCACCACCGCCGAAATCTGGACCCGTACTGCGGATGCTGATATCGGCGCGGAGGTGACACCTGGTTTGTTGGTTCACGTTGAGCGCGGCGCCGCCAATGGCGACACGCTCTGGCAGTTGATCACCGACGCGCCGATTGTGTTGGGCACCACGCCTCTCTCGTTTCAATGGGCAGGTGGGCAGAACGCCCCAACCCCGCCGGTTAATGACCGATCGAAGCGGGTGGCGAACACCGAGACAGTGCGCAACCAGATCGAGAGCCCACTCCAGCAGTTCCCAGTGCACGTATTCCGCAAGAACCGGTTGGTCAACGGTGCATTCCAGATTTGGCAGCGGGGCAAGTCAGGCGTCGTCGGAAAAGCCAACGGTGACCCCGAAAGCACGTTCGGCCCGGACCGCTGGATGATTTACAGCCCAAAAAACGCAACCTGTAACTGGAGCCAACTGCCCCTCGAGCAGGACGCCAATATCAACGAAGCAAAATTTGCCCTGAGACTTTCGCGCCAGGGTGAAGGCCAGGGCTGGAACCTCAGTCAGCGTATCGAAAACGTCGAAACACTGGCCGGCGGGAAGGTCACGGTCTCGTTTTATATGAAAACCAGCGTTCCACATACGTGTGCGGTGATTCTTCGCCAGAACTTTGGAGTGAACTCAACCGAGCCGAACGTCGATGTGGGCACCTCGGTGGAGCTGACAACGGTATATAAAAAATACGTCGTCACCCTCGACCTGGGCGGCGTGGTGAACAAGAACAAGGGCGTCGCCAATGACTTCCTGGAAGTTATCTTTGCCAGTTGGGGAACTGGTGCCCATTACACGGACATTACCAACGTTCAGATCGAGTCCGGCAGCGTGGCGACTCCGTACGATTACAGGACGCACCAGGAGGAGTACCGCGCATGCCTGCGCTACTTCGAAAAGTCGTTCCTGCAGGACCACCCCCTTAAGTCGAACAACGGTCCTTCCACCTGCATCGCCAGCTTCACGCAATCCGCAGCAGCGCAGTCCTCACAGTCGGCTTTGCGTATGGACTTCAGGGAAGTGAAACGCGTTGTGCCTACGTTGAGATTGTTCTCCCCTGGTGAGCAGACCTCTGAAGTGTGGGCGCAATCGCTCGGCAGGCCCTGCACGCAGACCAATATCCAGAGCTTATGGGCTACAGGCTTCGCATTGTCTTGCGTGCCGCCAAGCGGCTCTGTCCCCGGCTTCACCCTTCAGATCGAGTGGACCGCCGACGCGGAACTTTGAGGTAATGACAATGAATGATCTTGCGTACAGATTTACGGTAGCCGGCGTTCAGCGAATGCCCGACCTGGTGTTTGTCCCGGACGACATGGGCAACAAGGACTGGGTGTCCTACTTAGAATGGGTTGCCGATGGGGGGCAGACGCTACCTAAATCGACTGTTGAAGAAGCGGCCAATGAAGAGCGGCGCTGGCGAGACTCAGAGCTACTTGACCTCGTCTGGCTGCGAGATCGCCACCGTGATCAGGCGGAGATGGGCGCCGACACAACGCTCACCGCCGAACAATACGCTGAATTGCTAAGCTACATGCAGCAGCTGCGCGACTGGCCTCAATCGGACAACTTCCCCGATACCGGCAAACGTCCAGTACCACCAGCCTGGATTAAAGACCAGGCTCGATAAAACTCCCCCTGTAAACGCGGCCCCTACAAGGTGCCGCGCTCGCCCAGCCGGCGCGCGCGCGGCAACCTCTGCACTGTCATTCCATCACAGCGCAGGCACCAACACATGGCCGATTATCTCCACGGCGTGCGGGTCATCGAACTCAACGACGGCACCCGCCCCATTCGCACTATTCCCACCGCAGTTATCGGCATGGTTTGCACGGCTGAAGATGCGGACCCACTCGTTTTCCCTCTGGACACGCCCGTCCTGATCACCAACGTGCAGACTGCCGTCGGCAAAGCCGGCGTAAAGGGCACCCTGGCGGCGAGCCTGCAAGGCATCGCCGACCAGACCAAGCCCTATGTCATCGTCGTGCGGGTCAAAGAAGGTGCCGACGAAGCGGCCACTACCAGCGCCCTGATCGGCGGCACCACACCGACCGGCCAGTACACCGGCATGAAAGCCCTGCTCGCCTCCAAGTCTCGCGTGGGCATGGCCCCGCGCATCCTCGGCGTGCCTGGCCTGGACAGTTTGCAGGTGGCCACCGCACTCGGCGCCATCGCCAAAGACCTCCGCGCCTTTGCCTACGTCAGCGCCTGGGGCTGCAAGACCAAGGAAGAGGTGGTCGCTTACCGCGCGAACTTCGGCGCCCGCGAAATGATGGTGATTTGGCCGGACTTCCAGAACTGGGACACCGTCGCCAACAAGACCACCATCGCCTCGGCTGTGGCCCGTGCGCTTGGCCTGCGCGCCAAGATCGATCAGGAGACAGGCTGGCATAAAACCCTGTCCAACGTGGCCGTCAGCGGCGTGACCGGTATCAGCGCCGACGTGTTCTGGGATCTGCAAAACCCGGCCACGGACGCCAACTACCTGAACAGCAACGACGTCACCACCCTGATCAACGCCAACGGCTTCCGCTTCTGGGGTAGCCGCACCTGCAGCGATGATCCGTTGTTCGCCTTCGAAAACTACACCCGCACCGCGCAAATCATCGCCGACACCATGGGCGAAGCGCACATGTGGGCTATCGACAGGCCTATGCACGCCTCCCTGGTACGCGACCTGGTCGAAGGCGTGAACGCCAAGATGCGCGAGCTGAAGTCCCAGGGCTATCTGATCGGCGGCAGTTGCTGGTATCCCGACGACGTCAACACCAAGGACACCCTTAAGGCCGGCAAGCTGTGGGTCGATTACGACTATACCCCTGTGCCCCCGCTTGAAGACCTCACCTTCCGCCAGCGAATCACCGATCGTTACCTGATCGACTTCGCCAAGGGCATCAACAGCTAGACCGGGCCTCCCCGCAAGGGGAGTTCACCCTGACCCCGTATCCCGGAGAACACCGCCATGGCAATGCCACGCAAGCTGAAAAACCTCAACCTGTTCAATGACGGCAACAGCTACCTCGGCTTGGTGAAGTCTCTCACCCTGCCCTCCCTCGGCCGCAAGATGGAAGCCTATCGCGGCGGCGGCATGAATGGCCCGGTCAAGGCTGACCTGGGCATGTCCGACGACGGCATCCAGTTCGAATGGAAGACCGGCGGCCTCGATCTGATCTCTCTGCGCCAGTTCGGCGCGGTCAACGCCTCCAGCGTGGCCCTGCGATTCTCTGGCCCGTATCAGCAGGACGACACGGGCGAAGTCAGCAGTGTGGAAGTGGTTGTGCGCGGTCGCCACGAAACCATCGAAATGGGCGACGCCCAGCCCGGTGAGGACACTGAGCACTCCATGACCACCACCTGCAGCTACTACAAGCTGACGGTAGATGGCGAAGAAATCATCGAAATCGACCTGCTCAACTTCGTCGAGAAGGTCAACGGCGTGGACATGCTGGAGAAGCATCGCACCGCCATGGGCATCTGACCCGTCCGTTCGATCGAGACTCACACTTTAATTACCAGGAGCAAATCCCATGAAGAACGAACCCATCGAACAGCCCGACGTGCAGCAGCTGGCCGACGACAACACCGTCATCCTCGACACGCCGATCCGTCGCGGCACCACTAACATCGAGAGCATCACCCTGCGCAAACCGAACTCGGGCGAGCTGCGGGGCGTGAGCCTGGTGGAGCTGCTGCAGATGGACGTTGGCAGTCTGATCAAGGTTCTGCCGCGCATCAGCTCGCCAAGCATCAGCGCCATCGAAGTTGCCGGCATGGACCCGGCCGACCTGCTGGCCTTGAGCAGCAAAGTCTCCGGTTTTTTGTTGCAGAAGTCGGCGAAGACGGATGCATCCCTCGTCGCGTAGAGGACGCTATGGCTGATCTGGCCGTGGTTTTTCACTGGGCACCGGCTGATATGGATCAGTTGGGCCTGCAAGACCTGATGGACTGGCGCGAGCGCGCCAGGGTGCGGAGTTCCAACGATGGCGAATGATCTGAGACTTCAGGTGCTGCTCAGCGCCATCGACAAAGCCACAGGTCCGCTGAACAAAATCACGGGCGGTAGCAAGGAAACCGCCCGAGCCCTCAAAGCCGCTCGCGACCGCCTGAAAGAACTCAACACCCAGCAACGCGACGTCGGCGCCTGGCGCGAACTGCAGGCCGCCACCCGCGCGACATCCGAGGCGCTCGCCGCCAACAACACCAAGGTAGGCGAACTCGCCCGCGAAACGGCCAAAGTCCGGCAGCAGCTCGCGCCGACTCAGGCGCTGTTCGACAAGTCGCGGCAGAAGGTCGACGCGCTCAAAACCAGTCAGACCGACCTCAAGCGCGAACTCACCGGGACACGCAATGCCCTGGGGTTGATGAGCGACGAACACCGCCAATCAGCCAGCCAGATCGCTGCCCTCAATACCGTGATGCAAAAGGGCAATGCCCTGACCCGAGCACAGCACGACGAATACACCCGCCTCACGGCCGCACAGCGGGAGCGCAAGACCCAGCTGGACCAGCTCGCAGCCAAGGAAAAGGCCCTGGCTGACCGGTTCACACTTAACAACGCGCAGTTGCGCACCAGTCGTGCCGGCCATGCCAGTCTGCGCGACGAGATCCGCCGCCTGGAAAGCCCGTTCAAGGATCAGCTCGCGCTGCTGAAACAGCACACCGCCGAGTCGAAACGCTTGGGCGAGCAGTACGGCCAGCAGCGGGTAAAGCTTGCCAACCTCGGCGAGCAGCTCAAAAACGCCGGCATAAACACCAATGCCCTGGGCGCGCACGAGCTGAAGCTCAAGCGCGATATCGACACCGCCACCCAGGCTATGAAATTGCAGATGGACCAACTGGATGCGCTGAAGCACAAGCAGGACAGCCTGGCGAAGGCCCGCGCCACCTACGATAAAACCCAGAGCCTGGCTGGCAGTGTTGCTGTGTCCGGCGCCACCAGCCTTGGCGCGGGCTATGCCGCCAGCCGCCCAGTGGTGTCGGCAATCAAAGCTTTTGCCCCGAATGAGGATTCAGCCACTCAGCTCAAGGTGTCGATGATGGACGACACCGGCAAGGTCTCGGAGGACTTTCAGAGGATCACAGACCTGGCCACCAAGCTGGGCGACCGCCTGCCAGGTACCACGGCAGACTTCCAGAACATGATGACGATGCTTCGGCGCCAGGGCCTGAGTGCTAAGAGCATCCTGGGCGGCACTGGTGAAGCGGCTGCGTACCTGGGTGTGCAGCTGAACATGGGAGCGACAGAGGCAGCGGAATTCGCCGCCAAGATGCAGGACGCTACCGGAACCGCCGAAAAAGACATGATGGCCCTGATGGATACCATACAGCGCGGTTTCTACGCCGGCGTTGACCCGGGCAACATGCTGCAGGGGTTCGGCAACATCGCCCCTGTTATGGATAACATCAGAAAGGCAGGGCTCGATGCAGCCAAGGAGTTGGCCCCCCTACTCGTCATGATGGACCAGGTAGGCATGGAGGGAGGCTCAGCCGGTAACGCTTTCCGCAAGATTTTCGACGCGGGCCTTAATAAGGACAAGGTCGAAAAAGCCAACAACATTGCGAAATCCAGCGGCAAGGATATTTCACTCAAATTTACCGATGACAAGGGCAATTTCGCAGGTTTGAAAAACCTGTACGCGCAAGTAGAAAAGCTCAAAGCGTTCAATGACGAAGACCGGAAAGCGATTGTTAAGGAGCTGTTCGGTGATGACGCCGAAACCATGCGTGTTTTGAACACCATGAGGAATAAGGGTCTGGCGGGTTACGAAGAAGCCCAGCAAAAGCTGCAAGCCCAGGCTGATCTGCGTACCCGCGTCAACGAACAGCTCGGCACTCTAACCAACATCATGGAAGCCGCCGAGGGCAGTTTCACCAACGCCCAGGCAGAGTTCGGCGCTGCTGTTGCTCCCGAGCTGAAGATCCTCATTAGCACCCTGGGCGAACTTGCCAACGGGGTTGGAACTTGGGCTAGAGAAAACCCGAAGTTGGCCGCAGGCCTGGTGAAAGTTGTGGCCGCTGTAGCAGCTGCTGCGGTGGTGTTCGGCACACTGGCCTTGACCATGGCAAGCATGCTCGGCCCCTTCGCAGTGCTGCGGTACGGCATGGCGATGTTCGGCATTCGCTTGGGCAGTATCAAAGCGCAACTAATCGGAACCCGCATCGCAGCTGCAGGCGCCGGTGTAGAGGTGGGCCGGATGGGACGAATCTGGAAGACGGTCACGGCCAGTCGCGCCGCCGGCAGCATGGTGAGTGTCATTCCAACCCTAATCAATTCTGCGCGGCTTGCGGCAGTCAGCGTGTTTCCAATGCTCGGCAGCGCCATCAGCGCGGTCGGTGCGGCCATCCTGGCAACCCCGGTAGGGTGGCTGATCGCCGCTGTCGCGGGCCTGGTCGCCGCCGCGTTGCTGATTTACAAGTACTGGAAGCCGATTAAAGGGTTCTTCCTCGGCTTCTGGCAGGGGCTCACTGATGCCCTGCAGCCTGTCCTTGCCGGGTTCGGCAAGTTCGGCGGTTTGCTGGTCAGCCTGGCCAAAGCGGCCTACTCCATTCCGGTTATCGGTTTCGCACTGCGTCTGCTGGGCAGAATCGTCCGCCCGCTGTTCAACATGATCTCTTCCGGTATCAGTGGTGTGATCAATTGGTTCAGCGACCTATTGAAGCCGGTCGACGACGTTGGCGGTGCTGCGCAGTCGATGGGCCAGCGCTTCGGTGCAGCCGTCGGCAACATGCTCATGACACTGCTGCAGAGCATCGGCTCTATCGCAACCGGCGCAGCCAACGTGTGGACCACCATCAAAGCCAGCTTTGACCAGGGCCTGAAGGGCATCCTGCAGCTGATCATCAACTTCAGTCCATTGGGGATGTTCTACCAGGCCTTCGCCGGGGTGATGAGTTACTTCGGAGTGGAGCTGCCTGGCAAATTCACAGAGTTCGCCGGCATGATCATCAACGGCCTGGTCAACGGCCTGACCGCTGGCTTTGGCGCTATCAAAAGCGCCATCGGGTCAATCGCGACTGGTGTAGTCAATGTGTGGTCCACAATCAAAGCGAGCTTTGACCTGGGCCTGAAGGGCATCCTGCAACTGATCACTGGCTTCAACCCGCTCGGGCTGTTCTACCAGGCGTTCGCTGGTGTGATGAATTACTTCGGCGCGGAGCTGCCGGGCAAATTCACTGAATTCGGCGGCATGATCGTCAACGGTCTGGTAAGAGGCTTGACCGACGGGCTCGGCGCCGTGAAGGGTGCTATCAGTTCCATCGGCGACTCCAGCATCGGATGGTTCAAGGAAAAGTTGGGCATCCACAGCCCGTCGCGGGTGTTCGCTGAGCTGGGTGGTTTCACCATGGAAGGGCTGACAAAGGGCCTGGAGGGCGGACAAAAGGGGCCGCTCAACGCGTTGTCAAACATGGGCAAGCAACTGACTGCGGCCGGCACCTTGGCCCTCACCGCCACAGCCATGCCGGCGTTAGCGGTCGATGATCGTCCTCCGATCAGCAGCGCGGGCACATCGACGGTTTACGACAGCCACGACACCTACGAAATCACCATCGCAGCGGCCCCCGGCTTGGACATGCAAGCCATGGAGAAAAGCCTGCGCGCCATGCTCAACAAGATTGAAAACGAGAAACGCGCCCGTCAGCGCAGCAAGTTATCGGACCGGGATTAATCACCATGATGCTCAGCCTCGGCATGTTCGTATTCAGCCTATCGACCCTCGCTTACCAGGAGCTGCAGCGCCAAACCAATTGGCGCCATGCCAGCAACAGCCGAGTCGGGGCGGCACCCGCACTACAGTTTGTAGGCCGTGGCGACGACACGATCACCCTGCCCGGCATCATCCTCCCGGAACTGGCTGGCAGCGTGCTCAGCCTGGACGCTCTGCGTTTGATGGCGAACACCGGCAAGGCCTGGCCGATGGTTGAAGGTACAGGCCGGATATACGGGTTGTGGGTGATCGAAAGCCTGAGCGAGACCAAAACTGTATTTTTCAGAGACGGCACGCCAAAGCGCATTGAGTTCACCCTTACGCTCAAGCGTACCGATGATGACCGTATCGACCTGCTCGGCGCCGCGACCAGTACCGGGCTCAGCATTCTGCGGGGGCTGTTGTGATAGAGGCCGCGCTGTCCAAAGTCACCGGTTACCTGGTGGACACGGCGGAACGCTTCGTTCGGGATGCCGCCTACCCTGTCCCTGCCTTCCGTCTCACAGTGGACGGCAACGATATCGCCATGAAGGTGAGCCCGCGGCTGATGAACCTCGATCTCACAGACAACCGCGGCGTCGAGGCCGACCAGCTCACGATTACGCTGAGCGACCATGACGGCCTGCTGTCGATACCGCCCAAGGGCGCGGTGCTACGTTTATGGTTGGGGTGGAGCGACACCGGCCTGGTCGACAAAGGCACCTACACCGTCGACGAGACGGAACACACTGGCGCACCGGACGTGCTCAGCATTCGCGCTCGATCTGCAGATCTGCGTAAAGGGCTGAAGACCAAACGCGAACGCAGCTGGAGCAATACCACGCTGGGCAAGGTCATCGGCGACATCGCCATGGGAAACAACCTCACGTCGACTGTGGCCGGTGCGCTCGGTGCCCTGCCGATCTTGCAGCTTGACCAGGCCAACGAGTCGGATGCCAACCTGATTACCCGCTTGGGCGAAGAGTTCGACGCGGTGGCCAGCGTCAAGGCTGGGTGCCTGCTGTGCATCCCCGCCGGTGTCGGCAAGACGGCCAGCGGGCTCCCCCTGCCCCACATTACCCTCACCCGCGCCGATGGTGACCAGCACCGCTACTTGCAGGCAGATCGCGACAGCTACGACGGGGTGCGTGCATATTTTTACGACGTGCACAGCGCTAAGAAACAGGAAGCGATTGCCGGTGGCGGTGACAATCTCAAAGACCTGCGCCACACCTACAGCGACCAGCAGTCAGCACTCAGGGCCGCGAGGGCCGAATTTCGACGCCTGCAGCGCGGCAGCGCCACGCTCAGCTACACGCTCGCGATGGGCCGGCCGGATCTGATCCCCGAACTGACCTACACACTGCAGGGCGTCAAGGATGAGATCGACGAGATCATCTGGTACGGCGGCAATGTGCAGCACAGCCTGAGCCCGAACAGCGGCTATACAGTCAGCTTGGAGCTGGAAAGCAAGCTCCCAAAGGACAATGTTGAAGACCTGGCAGAAGAGAACAAGGGAGATTACACGGGGATCATCGCCTACTACCGCGATCAGAAAACCGGGAAAGAAACAACGATTACTGCGGGGGATCAAACAAGGCCGAGGCGGTTGCGCTGGCTGTATGCGAGTGAGAAGACGGCCAAGCGAGCGGTAGATCGTGAGTGGAAGAGGATGCAAGCAGTAGGGGTGTGATATTCAGCACGCCGTAAAGAGAAAAACCCGGCACAGCCGGGTTCCTCAGTCATTAAGTGTTTAATAGCACAGCCATGAATCGCAGAATGTCCTTTTGCTGCTGCTGATCAAGTTGCCGGAACATCTGCAACACTAACTTTTCACGCTGATTCAGATCCTTAAATTCAACGTTGTCGGACTGCTCGGCCTGCACCTTTTTACTCGTAGACATGTGTTGCTCCCTTCAGCACATCCGAGTGCCCGGCACCAACCTAGGTGCCAACTAAAGCACCCGGAGGAGCGAGGAATTTTCAGTACGTGTGGGAATGCCACCAGCCTCCGTCACAATTTTTAGCAAAGAAATCAAGGCTTAGCGCATAACTCCTGCGCGATTTGTACGAGCTGGCTGTAGTCCATCTTAATGGCCGGTATGGACGGATCTTGCTTCGTAATGTCTTGTCCGTCTGACCAACCGCGACTCCTAGCCTGGGATCGGGCGCTTCCATTCAGTGCGTAAACAGTTCCGTCAGCCGTTCTCGCCAGTGCCTTCGGTGACGGGCCGTCGCACATGAGGTCGACGCTGCCGACAGTGAACGGCCAAGCATCGCCGAAATCCCCACTCGATACCGTCTTGACCCTCACGTCAGCGTGCACCACCACTGAAAAAAGAAGTCCGCCGATAAATATTGAAGCTCTCATTCCTTGATTCATTCCGACTGTCCCTATTGTTTTCGATTGAACGCACGAAGCAGCCTCTTCACTGCCCCTTTGTCTTCATCGTCTAGCGCCCGCACCTGTTCGACCATCTCAACTTCCTCAGAAGACAGCGTCGGTTCTGCAACAGGTAGCCGCTGACCAACGACGACGTAAAGGATGTCCACACCTCTTTCCGCAACAGCGGCGAGGTAATCAGCATCAGGACTTCGATCGCCCTTTTCGTAGTTGAACTGAGAGGTCTTTGCCACACCGGCAATAGCGGCGAAATCCGCTTGATTGAATCCCAAGCGGACGCGCTCCTCCCTCAGCCTTTCACCGATATTCAACAAAACGACCCCTTATTGAGTTGACTATTCAACACACGTTGAATATTCTTCCCCTGCCATCACACGAAACCACACGAAACGAGACTATGCCGAACGCATCCCCCATCGAGCAAGCATGCCAAGAGGCCCGTGACCGTCTCGCACGTCTCGGGATATCAGCCAAAGACTGGGCCGAAGAACATGAATTCAACCCATCGACGGTCTACGCGGTTTTGAACGGACAGAAGAAGTGCTTGCGCGGTGAAGCTCACCGCGCTGCCGTACTGCTCGGCATCAAAGACGGCGAGATTGCAAATTAGGGCCTCTGGCTCCAAGGGGAAACCAGAAGATGAAACGCCCAGTTCTAGACAGCAGAAAGAGCGTCGTTATGGCCGTCATCGGCGCCTACCCTGGCGGTCGGCAGTACGCCTCGGCTGACCTCGGCATGCCGCTTAAGAAGTTCGACAACCAGGCCTACGAGAATGCCGGCAGTCGCCCGCTGACCGACGAACACATTCACCGTCTGGAGCAAGTCGCCGGTACCACGTTCCTGGCCGACTACATCGCATCCATGTACGGCGGCATGTTCGTGCCCCTGAGCCTCCCGGACACCTTGGACAACGTCGAGTTGTACAGCCGCTCGCTCAAAGCGTCGGCTCAGCGGGGCAAAGTCGACCAGATCATGGCTGCGGCGCTGGATGACGGGGTGATCGAAAAGCGTGAGGCCGACGCGATTGTCGCCGCCCTGATCACCTACATGTCAGCCCGGTACGCCGAAGTCTTTGCAACCATCCAGCTTTACAGCCAGGGAGCCGTTTAGTGAGTACATACAAGCTGGTGTGCCCTTGCTGCAACAGTTCCATGCGCATCCGTACCTCCGAGGGGCAGACACCCTGCTTCCGCTCGATGTACTCGGAATGCACCAACTTGCTCTGCGGCGCCACCTTCTCCGGCTCGTTGGTTTGGGAGTATCAGCTCAGCCCGTCGGGCATTGAGCGGCCCCTGACGGTTTTGCCCACGGCGCCGACCAAAGTTCGACTCCTTGCCCGTCAGAACCTCAAGTCGAAAAACGATCAACCCGATCTGCTGGACCAACTGGAAATGGAGCGTGCGTGATGAACCTTGATCAACAAACTCATGACTACCGCAGCAGCATGCAACACGCTGCTTTCGCATACCTGCAACGCCATGAGGCAGAACACCTGGTGGATTCCGATCTGTTGTTCGATCGCTGCATTCGCCACCTGACACTTGCGTTGGAAGTGCCCGTGTTCATGGCACCGAAACTTGTCCACAACGCCTGGACAGAACTGCAGGTGATCAAAAAGCGCCGTTGGATTGGCGTCGATTGGGCGAGCGGGTCGGACAGCACCCGTGTCCACCTGGTGGATGTTCTCGCGGACCAACGCTTCCCGGTTTCGGCTCGGTTTCTGCCGCAGAAACTGCTCGACCAGCGCAGCACCGTACACAAGCCACACCCTCAGTAACGCTTCCCTTTAAACACCCGCCCTGCCCCATTCCCAATGGGTTTGGGTGAGCTTTGCCCGCAATCCGAGGTGGACCATGGAAATCGACATCGCCATCACCGCAAAACTGCCCCGCGACCACGCTGAGGCACTGCTCGTTGAGCTACGTGCGCAATACGCGGTGCTGCTCAACGAGCATTGGTATGACGACCGCTTTCGCCTGATCCCCGAGGGTTTGCGGCACGGCTCGTTGCTAGTGGCCTTCCCCGCGATGGCCGCACGTAAAAGCCTGATTGGCGCCCTTAAACACAGTCTCGACGAAGCGAAGTAAGCCACGATGGAAATGGAACAAAGGCTGCGCGCCGACGTCATCCAACGCATTGAGCGGGACTACCAGCTCAAGCACATGGCCAACACCAACTACATGCGTAAGGGTGTTTGCCCGGCCTGCCGCCAGGAGACCCTGTACACGTTCTACGACTCTCCCTGGACGCTGATCTGCGGACGGCCAGAGAAATGCGACCACCGCGTCTACGTCAAAGACGTCTATGACGACCTATTCAACGACTGGAGCAAGACCGCTCCATCGACACCCGACAACCCGCTTGCCACGGCACGCGCCTACCTGGAGTTTGCCCGGGGCTTCAAATTTGAGCTGATCACGGGCTGGTTCAGCCAGGAAAACTATTGGGATGGCCGTCAAAACATCGGCAGCGCCACGGTGCGTTTCCCCCTTGAGAAAGGCGGTTACTGGGAGCGTTTGATAGATCGGCCGGACCGGTTCGGCAAGATGAAAGCGCGCTTCCGGCCGACTGGCGAAGGCCAGCCCGGTTACAAAGGCGTCTGGTGGTGCCCGCCGAGCGTGGACCTTCTGGAAGGGGACGAGCTGTATATAGTCGAAGGCATCTTTGACTCTATCGCTTTGGTGCACAACGACGTATCGGCCGTGTCGATGATGTCCAGCGCGCCGTGCCCAATTGATTCGCTAAAGGCCCTGGTCAAGCTGCGCCACGACGCGGACAAGCGCCTGCCGGTGCTGGTTTGGGCGCTTGATAACGAGCCAGTTGCCAAGGCCAACATGCGCCGCTGGGCGAAGGAAGCTCGCGATCTGGGCTTCATCTGCAAGGCGGCAGTGATCCCCCAGCCCAATGGCAAGAAGGTTGATTGGAACGACTTGCACCTGCGGTGGAAGTCGATCGAAGGCGATGATAAGCGCGCCGAGCAGATCGAGCAGGACCTTGATGAAGCACGCCACCACGGCGACCTGCTGCTGGCTGATTCTGCTGAGGAGAAAGGTTTTCTCATTTACCTGCGCGACGAGCGCAAAGAATTCAACTTCACGTTCCGCAAGCGTCTGTACTGGTTTCGGCTGGACATTGATAAGTACGACCGCGCGATGAGCGATCTGGAAAGCTCTGAGCGACATGAAGACCAGTTGCTCACTGATGAACAGCGGCGCTACAAGGCACTGCGCCAGTCGGGCTCAGTGACCAGTATCGCCAACTGCAACTTCCAAGCGCTGTATTACATGCGCAATGACCTGACCGACGAGGCTTGGTACTACTTCCGCATCGAGCGCCCGCAGGGGCCCGCCATCAAGAGCACGTTCACGGCCAAGCAGCTCACGTCGGCACCTGAGTTCGCTAACCGCCTGCTCAACGTCTCCAACGGCGCAATGTTTGAGGGCAGCGCCCAGCAGCTCAAACGAATTCTTGCGCCTCAGCTCGACAACCTCAAAACCGTCAACACCATCGAATGGATCGGCTACAGCCGCGACCACGGCGCCTATGTCTTCAACGACCTGGCCTTCTACGGCGGCAAAGCGCAGGTACGCAACAAGGAAGACTTTTTCGACCTCGGCAAGCTGAGCATCAAGTCGCAGAGCCAGTCACCGGTGCTGCACATCAACACCGACCTCAACGCCTACAACGAAGGTTGGTTCGACATCTATTGGCGCTGCTTTGGCGTACAGGGCCTGGTGGTGCTGGCCTGGTGGTTGGGCGCATTGCACGCCGAGCAGATCCGCCAGATCCACAAGTCACTGATGTTCCTGGAGCTGGTGGGTGAAGCCGGTTCGGGCAAGACCACCCTGGTAGAGCTGCTCTGGAAGTCGGTCGGGCGTACTGATTACGAAGGCTTTGACCCGTCGAAGGCGACCGCCGCAAGCCGCGCGCGCAACTTTTCGCAGGTCAGCAACCTACCGGTGGTGTTGATCGAGTCAGAGCGTGAACAGAAGGAAGGCCAACCGGTTAAACACTTCGACTGGGACGAACTGAAAACCGCCTACAACGGCCGTAGCGTCCGCTCCACCGGTGTGAAAAACAACGGCAACGACACCCACGAACCGCCGTTTCGCGCCGCCCTGCTGATCGCGCAGAACAACCCGGTGAACGCCTCGGAACCAATCCTGCAGCGTATCTGCCACGTCCACCTGACACGTGAGCACCACACGCCAGAGACCAAGCAGTACGCCGAGCAGCTGGAGCGCATGCCGATGGACAGCATCAGCGGCTTCCTGGTCAAGGCGCTGCAGCGCGAAAGCGAAACCATGCGGCTGATGGAAGAAAACACCTCCGGCTACGAACAGGAGCTGCTGGCCTTGCCTGGCGTGCGCACCGTGCGTATCGCCAAGAACCACGCCCAGTTGCGCAGCCTGGTGGACGCACTGGCCGGCGTCGTGCCGCTGGGAGACCGCCGTAAGGCACTTGCGCACGCTGAAATCAACCGTATGGCCTTGGAGCGGCAGCAGGCAATCAACGCCGACCACCCGACCGTGCGCGAGTTTTGGGACCTGTACGAATTCCTCAATGGCATGGACGAGAAAGCCGCGTTGAACCATGCGCGCCGCGATGGGCTGATCGCCGTGAACCTCAACGAGTTTGTGGAAATGGCCGCTAATAAACGCCAGCAAGTGCCGCCGCTGAGCGACCTGAAACGCCTGCTTAAGACGAGCAAGTCACCCAAATTTCTGGAATCGAACAAGCCCGTCAACTCGGCGCGCCAGGTCGACGCCTTCGACAAACCGAAAACCATTCGCTGCTGGGTATTCCAGGGCGTTTAACCACCGCAACAACAGGAGCAGCACCATGCAAAACGAACTCAAATCGGCCATTCGCTTCAACGACTTTGTCGCCTACTTCGGCGCGCGCGGGGTACTGGCTATGGCCTGGTGGATGGGAGCGGTGCATGCGGGCCGAATTCGTGAGGACCAGACCAGCTTCCCATTCCTGCAGATCGTCGGCGCCGCCGGCAGCGGCAAGAGTTTGCTGCTGGGCTACCTCCAAAAGCTGAACGGGCAAACGCCTTATTCCAACTTCCTGGGGCATTCCACTCCAGCCGGGCGTGCGCGCACGTTTGCCAGCGCAGGGCAACGGATTGTGATTTGTGAGGAACAAGGCGAGGTAGGCCAATCCATTGACTGGGACGAATTGAAGCCGCTTTTCAGCTCCGGCAGGGTGAGCGTTCGCTCGGGGGATGGCATGAGTGAGGAAGTGACATTCCGCGGGGCTTTGGTGATAACCGCCAACCAACGGCTGGAATGCAGTGATGCGGTGACCAGCAGAATGGTGACGGTCGATCTCTCAGCTCACGACGCCCATACGCCAAGAATCCGGCCGGAAGCCATTGGCAACGTCGACGCAGCTGAGGCAAGTGCGTTCGGTATCGAGATTGCGCAGTCTGGTGAATGGATTTGCAGCAGTCTCAAGGCTTTTTTACCCGCATATCAAGGCCAGCTCACTCGTAAATACGGGACGGACCTCAACGGGCGCACAGCCCTCAACTGTGCACAGATGATCTGTCTGGTTGACCTGCTCTGCAATCTTCTCGCGGTTCCGCAGCGCCTTCAGCTTGAGACCAGGAAGTTGGTTCACGACATCGCCTTCTTCGACACCATCCCCTACTGACCCGGCCTTCGAAAGGAGAACCCGCATGACTACGTCTGCCCAAAAACAGCAACCCAACTGGTTCCAGCAACTGCAGGAGTTCGAAGCCAAGCGCCCTGCCATCCGCAAGGCCGGTATTGAAGCGCTGGCCCGGCTGGTCCCTGTCGCCCAGCGCGATACAGGCCAGAGCGCCGTGATCGGTCGCTTTCTGCTCGGGCTCTACAACGGCCGCGACTACCCCTTTGTCCTGACCAGCCTGCGCGGCCTCGACACCGCACTGTTCGACGACTGCCTGGCGGTGCTGCAACTGGACTACTCGCCGGAGCAAGAAGTGCACACGTATATCCCCAACGGAGATGCCATCTGGGAAGAATTGATAAGGGCGTGGGCATGAAATGGGCGCCGAAACGCAATAGGGACGGGCAAATCCAGCAGAACTGCTGGGTTACCGACAACGGCTACACCGTCGCGCTTTGCCGGTTGCCGGAGTCGCGCTACCCCGTCACTCGCCCAGGAGGCGAACTGCCCTTCGCTTATGCGAAAGACAGAGACGAAGTCATAACGATCATTGAGCAAGACCAGGCCAAATCGGCCTGAAAGATGGTGTCGAGGAGCGCCAACTCCCCGACACCTGCCATCAAAAGGAGAACCACCATGCAAGTGAATCAACCCCAAAGCGACATGGCAGAGGCTACCACACCTCGCTACGACACCATTTGAATCGCCTGTCTCTGTTTGGAGAGATCCGATGAATACAGCCTTTATCCTGATGGCCCAATACGATGGCCAGGCGATTATCTCGCTGGAACAGCTCTGCCGGGATTACTTTACCCACCTCACACCAGACATGTTCCAGCGCAAGGTGATGAGCGGTCAGATCAAATTGCCCATCACCCGCCTGGAGCTCAGCCAGAAGTCAGCCAAGGGCGTCCACCTCATCGACCTGGCCGCGTACTTGGACCTGCAACGCGCAGCCGCAGTTAAAGAGCACAACCAGATCAACGGGTTAAAACACGTCGTTTGAGCCACTTCATTGACGCGGCGCCCAGTTGGACGGGCGCCCTCAATATCTTTTGGTGCCACTCCCATCCCAAATAGCGGTCCCCCTTGCCACGCAGGTGGGTGTACCGCCGCATCGAATTCCAATCCCGATGGCCGGAAACACTCGCCACTCGCGGGATATCCCAATCCATCTCAAAAAGGCGACTGATACCTTCGTGGCGTAGATCGTGAAAGTGCAGATCTGCAATTTCCAGAAACTTGCAGGCTTTTGCCCAAGACGTGGAAATTGACTCAGGGCTGTAAGGGAATATGTCTTCGCCGGCTTTCGGCATTGTCTGGAGAATGTGCCACGCCTCGTCCGGCAGATAGCACCACACATCGTTGCCGATCTTCTGCCCAGGGTTTTTCATGTCGCGCACCAGCACCCGCTGACCAGGCTCGTCAACGTCCGCCCAGCGTATACGGGTTATCTCATCCAGCCGACGCGTGGAGAACAGGGCGAAACCCACGACCTTCATCATATTGGTGACAGTCGGACGCCTCGCTTGCATGTCCTCATAGTGCTGCAGCACCTTTCCCAGCTCGTCCAGCGTCGGCCGGCGGTCACGTTCGCGACTTTTCAGGTTGTAACCGAGCTTCCTCAGTACCCGCCGAGCGCCGCCCATCGCGAGCGGATCGACCTGGTATCCCCACGCGTCTTTGGCAATCGCCAGTACAGCGCCGAGGTGCGCCAGGTCATTGCCGGCGGTTTGTGGCTGAACCCCACCGCCCTCCTTGCTCATTCGCCATAAGGCAAAGTCGACCAGGGCCTGGGTGTTGATTTCTGTATCGGCCAACTGGCCCAAGTATGTCTCGCCGATTGCTGTTAGCGTCGCGCGCTTGGTCTTGCCCAGTGGTCGGGCCTTTTCCACCTCGACCAAATACTGAGCATTCATCTCCTTAACCGTGGCGCACTTGCGGCTTGCCCGCTCAATCGCACCTGGCTCATCCAGCTCCGTCTCGCGCTTACGTGCCCAAGCCTGAGCGGCCTGTTTTCGGGCGAAGGTCTGGCTCTCTTGATAGACTTGCACTCCGTCGCGCTTGATGCGGATCTGAGCCGTGTAGCTCACCGTCCCATCTGCCAGTTTTCTTGCCCTGATAGTCGCCATATAGAAAGTGGTACGCATCCGTTTCTGAGTGGTACATCGTACCACCGAGGCTTTAAAAACGCCGGAAAACGCCCCAAAACATGCCCAGAACACGTTGAGTAAAATGCTAGATAAACAGAGCTTTAGCCCAGCAGTATCAAGCCCCGCACTGTCTCGGCGCTTTAGTGTTGCACCCATGATGGATTGGACCGACCGCCACTGCCGGTACTTCCTGCGCTTGCTCTCCAAACACGCCCTGCTCTACACCGAGATGGTCACCACCGGCGCGATCCTCCATGGCGATCACGAGCGCTTCCTGCGCCACAGCGATGCCGAGCACCCGTTGGCGTTGCAATTAGGCGGCAGTGTCCCCGCCGATCTGGCCGCCTGTGCGCGTATGGCCGAAGCAGCCGGTTACGACGAAGTGAACCTGAACGTCGGCTGCCCCAGCGACCGGGTGCAGAACAACATGATCGGCGCGATCCTGATGGCTCACCCTGCGCTGGTAGCCGATTGCGTGAAGGCGATGCGCGATGCGGTGTCGATTCCGGTGACGGTCAAGCACCGTATCGGCATCAATGGCCGGGACAGTTATGCCGAGCTGTGTGATTTTGTTGGCACGGTGAAGGAAGCGGGCTGCACCAGTTTTACCGTGCATGCGCGGATTGCGATTCTGGAGGGGTTGTCGCCGAAGGAGAATCGGGACATTCCGCCGTTGCGGTATGACGTCGCGGCGAAGTTGAAGCAGGATTTCCCGGAGCTTGAGTTTATTCTCAACGGTGGGATCAAGACGTTGGAGCAGTGTCAGGAGCATTTGCAGACGTTTGACGGGGTGATGCTGGGGCGGGAGGCTTATCACAATCCATATCTGTTGGCGCAGGTGGATCAGCGCTTGTTTGGCAGTGAGGCGCCGGTGATTAGCCGGGCGGAGGCGTTGGCGCAGTTGCGGCCTTATATTGCTGAGCATTTGGCCAGTGGTGGGACGATGCATCACATTACTCGGCATGTGTTGGGGTTGGGCACTGGTTTTCCGGGGGCGCGCAGGTTCAGGCAGTTGTTGTCGGTGGATATTCATAAGGCGGCGGATCCGTTGGCGTTGCTGGATCAGGCTGGGGAGTTGTTGGAAGGGCGGTGACTGGTTGGCTTGCAGCGGGTCAGTTAGTTTTGGATTGGCTGATACATTGCTATCGGGGGCAAGCCCCCTCCCACATTTGGTGCGGTGTGCGGCTATGAAGGCGCTATCGGGCAGTTGGGTTGAACCTGGCGGCGGTTTTGCCCTCCTATTGAGCAGTACGACCGCCATTCATACGGCGGTTTTCAGGTTGTTGCCCTCGCAAACGACCTAACGCATTTGCGCCCTTGAGCGCCTGCCAGCGCTCGGGTAATGTCATCAGACCCACAGGACAGAGCACGCCCATGACTTCCAAGCTGGAACAACTCAAGCAATTCACCACCGTCGTAGCCGATACCGGCGATTTTTCTACCCTCGCCAAGCTCAAGCCGCAAGACGCGACCACTAACCCTTCCCTGCTGCTCAAGGCTTCGTCGATCGCAGGCTACGCCAAGCTGCTGGATGAATGTGTGCAGGACTGCAACGGCGACGTGGGCCTGGCCAGTGACCGTTTCGCAGTGGCGGTTGGCCAGGAGATCCTTAAAGTCGTACCGGGCCGTATTTCCACTGAGGTGGACGCCCGTCTATCGTTTGACGAAGAAGCGATCCTCAAGCGTGCGCACCGTCTGATCGATCTGTACGACAAGGCCGGCGTTAGCCGTGACCGTGTGCTGATCAAGATCGCGTCCACCTGGGAAGGTATCCGCGCAGCGGAAAAACTGGAAAAAGAAGGCATCCAGACCAACCTGACGTTGCTGTTCTCCTTCGCCCAGGCCGTGGCGTGCGCTGAAGCAGGTGTGTTCCTGATTTCGCCGTTCGTGGGCCGTATCTACGATTGGTACAAGAAGGCCAACGGCAACGACTACACCGGTTCCGATGACCCGGGCGTGCAGTCGGTGACGCGCATCTACAACTACTACAAAGCCAATGGCTACAAGACCGTGGTGATGGGTGCGAGCTTCCGTAACCTGAGCCAGATCGAGGAGTTGGCCGGGTGTGATCGCCTGACCATCAGCCCGGACTTGCTGGAGAAGCTGGCGGCGGATGAAGGCAAGCTGGAACGCAAGTTGGCGCCAGGGCACGCAGGTGAAGCGCGGGTGCATATGACTGAAGCGCAGTTCCGTTGGGAATCCAACGAAGATGCCATGGCGACTGAGAAGCTGGCGGAGGGGATTCGCCAGTTTGCTCGTGATCAAGAGAAGCTGGAGGCGTTGTTGTCGGCCAAGCTGTAAAAGCGCAGGCGGCAAAAAGGGCGGCACCTTGGCGGGTGCCGCCCTTTTTTGTGCTGCCAATTTCAAGCCAGGCACAGATCCATTGTGGGAGGGGGCTTGCCCCCGATGGCAGAGTGTCAGTCAGCTTATTCATAACTGACCCACCGCTATCGGGGTGTAGAACCGTAGACATCGTTTACATCTGAAACCGGGGACATCGTTTACACATTTGAGGCTTGGACGCGGGTCATACCTCGCCCAAGCCTTCCCAGGGGATAATCACACAAGTACAAATCCCAAACATCATCCTCAGCCTCTTTAAGCCCTATCTGCTCCCCTGACAGCGCCTCGCTGATAAATACCAACTTGCCGTTCCACTTGATCGACCCGTCCTGTCTGACGCTTCGAACCTTCATTTCGGACGGATACTCCACATCCGGCAAGCATCCTGGGTAAATCCGGGTAGACGGCACATACACGTCCCCTGGACGCTTCATACCGAGCGCTTCATGAGGGCGCACGTAATTGAACTCATGCCTGAAATGCTCCAGCAAAAGCTGCTCCTCGATTAAGTTTTCTCCTAAGGGCAGCTCCAGTTTCAAGCTACGGTGCATCCGCTCATGGCGACCATTTTGGGCCGGTCTTCCTGGCATGGTGCGCTCCGGATAGATGCCCAGACGTATCCACCAAACTGCCAGCGTGGACATTCTTGCCAGGCCAGGAGAGGCAAACGGAACACCGTTGTCCGACCGAATAACTTCGGGCATGCCGTACTCCTCAAACAGTCTCTCAAAGGCGTGTTTAACAGGTTCAGTCTTGATCTTTGAATGAGCCCTGCACGCCAAAATCATCCGGGACGCGTGGTCTGTGATGGTCAAAGGGAAGCACATCTGCGCGTTATGCATTTTGAATTGCCCTTTGTAGTCGGCGCACCATGTCTGGTTAGGTTCGTTGGCCTCGCGCATTGCTACAGGGGAAGTACCGTGTCTGCGCTTGAAGCGCCGCTTTTGGACGAGCCCAAGTCGATCAAGCCATTGGCCTGCTGTACTTGGGGAAGGCCAGGCGATGGAGGGATCTTCAAGTCGCAATAGCTCGAGAAGCTTCTTCGGACCCCATTTATCGTGCGCCTCCTTCATCGCCACCACACGGGCCAGGATTTCATCGTCGGTTTTATTGGGGCTGTTGTGAGGGCATCGGGACAGTTCGGCTAAAGACTTTAAATCGCCATTGTGCCGGCCGATCCATTTGTCGACGGTAGGCCGACTTACGTTAAAGCGGCGCGCCAGCTGGCTTTTGGTGTAGTTACCAGAAAGCCAGTCAGCGACCAGTCTGATTCGTTGATTCATCGGAGACTCTTGGTTCCAGGGCATGATCAGTTACCTCCTGATCATGCGTATTAACCTGTAAACCATGTCCCCGGTTAGAAATGTAAACGATGTCCCCGGTTTGTACCGGGGCAAGCCCCCTCCCACATTTGACCGCATTTCAATTGAGGATCAGTGGCGTTCCAGGGCGTTGACGAGGTCGTGGAAGGCTTCGCGGTTGGACTCGTTCAAGCCCATCAGGATCTTGTGCGCTTCCAGGACCTTGACCCGTACGACTTCCTCGGACTGATCCTGTGAAGGCAGGTCGGTCAGGCATTCCGGGCAGGGGATCGGGCGGTCAACGATGTTGAACACCTGGTCGAAGCCCATGGACTGCAGCAGCCGGGTGATGTCTTCGTGGGTGGTGACGACGGTCGGCAACAGGCCCACCTTCTGCCGAGACAGAATGGACAACTTGGCCAGCAGGCCCAGGGTGGTGCTATCGATGCTGCGGGTTTCGGTCAGATCGATCACGATCGCCGAGAAGTTCAGCGCTGTGAAGATCCGCTCAATCGTCGCATCCAGCGCCGAACACAAGGTCAGGCGCACTTCACCGACAAATTTCAGGACGAAGGTCCCGTCTTGCTCGGCGAATTGGATTCTTCCGGTACTCATCAAAGATTCCTGCTCAACACCAATAGGGCGATATCATCCGGCATCTCCCCTAGCGTGGCCAATCCAAAAACCTGCCGCAGACCATCCAGGCTGCCGCCCGCCGACTTGACCTTTTGGGGCAAGGCGGCTTCTTTCTCTTTGAGTGTAGGCTCTGGAAGAAGGTCCAGGATACCGTCGGACATCAGCGTCAGGCTGAAAGTCGGCGGCAGTTCCAGGATGTGGTCTTCGTAGGTGGCTTCATTGAACAAGCCCACCGGCAGGCCACGCCCTTCCAGGTAACGCACACTGTCAGGAGTGTATAGAACCGGCATCGGCAGGTGACCGCCAATGCTGTAGGTCAAAAGACCGGTTTCTTCATCAATCACGCCGCCGACCATCGTCACGTGCTTGCCCAGCTTACAGCTGATCAGGCCCCGGTTGATGTGGCCCAGCACCTCGGAGGGGGTGAACTCGGGCAAGGTACCGTTGCGCTTGGACTCGAACAGCAACCGCGTCGTCATGAACTTCAACAACACGGTGACGAACGCTGAGGACGCACCGTGGCCGGACACGTCGGCCAGGTAGAACGCCACACGCCGCTCATCCACTCGGAAATAGTCGACGAAATCACCCGACAGGTACAGCGACGGGATGATCTGGTGGGCAAACTTGAATTCGTCAATGGTCCACGGACTGACCGGCAGCATGTTCATCTGCACCTGGCGACCGGCGTTCTGGTCTTCCTGGAGCAGGTTCAGGCTGGCTTCGAGCTCGCGGTTGGCGGTCTCGAGTTTTTCGCGGTAGCGCTGGTTTTCCAGCAACAGCCGGGCACGGTCCAGGGCGCGGCGCACCGAGTGCTCCAGCACGGCCAGGTCTTCCAGGGGCTTGATCAGGTAATCGGCGGCGCCCAGGCGCAGGGCTTCAACGGCGTCATTCATGACCCCGGCACCGGACACGACAATCACCGGCGTCTGCGGAGCACGCTCGGTCACCTGGCGAATCAGCTCGAGGCCGCCCATTTGGGGCATGCGCAAGTCGCAGATCACAAGGTCGGGCTTGTCGCGCTCGAATACCTGGAGACCCTGTTGGCCGTTGCTGGCCTGCAGGACGCTGAAGCCACTGTCTTCCAAATAGGCCGCGAGGCTCGCGCGCACTACTTCGTCGTCATCGATTATCAGCAGCGTGGCACTGGTTTTTTGCATGTGGGCAAACGGCGCCAGAATTAGGTTGGCGTAGGCGGCGCGGCAATGGCCGTGCTCACGTACTGGATTCGCTTTCTAGCCTCTCTGTCCTACAAAGCATTGGGATTTCGCCCATGCACAACGGTAAAGCAGAGGTGCCCTTCTAAGGCGCAGACGGTACTCCCATCCGTGAGGGGTTTCAAGCTCATGCCGATGGTCGCCGGGCGTCTTTACACCGCAAATCACCGGGAGTTATAAGAACGCTCATCACCACAACGCAAAGTAAGGATGGACTCAGTGAGCGAACACGAGCGCGACTACGCCGAAAAACGTGACTTCATCCGCATGCGTGTGGATGCCGATGTGTCCTTGATCCACGCTGGCCAGGAGATCGAAGGGGTGTGCCTGGACCTGTCCAGCTCCGGCATGCAGGTGCAGGCCCCTCGCCAGTTCAGCGTGGGCGACCTGCTCACCGTGCGCATCGATTCAGAGCACGCTGCACTCAAGGGCCTTGAGGCCGATACCGAGGTGGTGTGGACCAAGGCTGCCGGCGATGAGCAGCACCTGGGCCTCAAGATCTTGAAGATGCGCTGATAAGCGCGCACAAAAAAGGCGACCGTTCAAAGGTCGCCTTTTTCATTTCAAAACGTCTCAGCTTAAAAGTCGTCGACGACCTTGCCGTCCTTGACCTTGAACTCACGGTTCTGCAGGTAGGCGTTTCGGATAAAGGTGTACTTGTCGCCGCTGATCAGCTTTTCGCTGTCGAGCAGGCTGGCACGGGTGTCGACCACGTTCAGGCCGAAGGTGCTGTTGCGCCAGCCGATATCGTTCATGTAACGGTACGGTTGGGTGTAGCTGTCCACGTATTTGGACGGCGCATCGCGCAAGGTGCTTGGGCCCAGCAATGGGATCATCACGTAGGGACCGCTGCCGACGCCCCAGTAGCCGAGGGTCTGGCCGAAGTCTTCATCGCTACGCTGCAGCCCCATTTTGGTGCCGACATCGATGAAGCCCAGTACGCCGAATGTGGTGTTGACCAACAGGCGAGCCGTGTCGACGCCAGCATTGTGAGGCTTGAGCTGCAGGACGTTGTTGGCCAGGTTGCCGACATCGCCGATGTTGCGGAAGAAGTTGTGAACGCCGTCCTGCACGAATTGCGGGGTGACGAACTGATAGCCTTGGGCGATTGGCTTGAGGGCGTAGGTGTCAACGGTGTCGTTGAAGGTGAAGATCGGGCGGTTGACGCTTTCCCATGGGTCGTCTTCGGTCGCTGCTTGGGCGGCGAACGGGGCCAACAGGACGGTGGCACACACCGATAGCTGAGCGAAGTACTGGCTCCAGCGCATAGCTTTTGCTCCTTGAATAGTCTGTCATGGGCGCTATGCCCTGAATAAGGCCGTCAGTATATGACGGAAGTGTCGATTTAGGCACTCGCAAGGAAACGACTTTCATGATTTGGACAAAATTCCTACAAATACCCACCTGTGTCATCCACTTGTCATGCCATCCCGATAGCGTTGTAACTATTTCAGGGACGTTCAGATGCCGCATGCCGAGATAGCCGTCACCACTGCCCCCGCGTTGACTGCCGTGTTGTTTGGTTTGAGTGGCTGCCTGGTGGATTTCGGTTCCCAGGCGCGCAGCGACTCCCCTTCCCCCGATTCCCAGACCACACCCGGGGCCCTGAAAATTCTGCGCAGCCTGAAGGAACAAGGCGTGCCCTGCGCCTGGCTGGATGAATTGCCGCCCTCGATCACTACGTCACTGGCCGCCACCCTGCCCGCCTGGCTCAAGGCCGCCTCGCCCTCCGCCATCCGCTGGCCGGCGCCCCATGCCTGCTGGGAGGCCTTGATGGAGCTGAATATCACACGCCTGGACGGTTGCGTGCTGGTCAGCGGCGAGCCGCGACTGCTGCAATCGGGCCTGAATGCCGGCTTGTGGACCATCGGCCTGGCGTCCTGCGGCTCCCTGTGCGGCGTCGCGCCGCAGCAGTGGCAAGCACTGAGCGACAAGGAACGCGAGCACAAGCGCGGCAAGGCCACCGTGGCGCTCTATGGATTAGGCGTGCACTCAGTGATCGATCACCTCGGTGAACTCGGCACCTGCCTGGCCGACATCCGCCTGCGCCGGCTCAAAGGCGAGAAGCCCTGACAAGGATCATGCACGGTTGGCCGCAGTGGATTAATCTACAGGTCAGTTCGTAGACCTTTCCCGGCGTGCCGCGGTCTATGCCAGTGACTATCGATAAAAGGAAGAACGTCATGCCTGATCGCAAAAAGCTGGAAGAGCAGATCGAGATCCTGCGTGGGCAGTTGGAACAGGAGCCACCGCTGTCGCCTGAAAAACGTGAAGCGTTGGAGGAGTTGATTGCCAAGTTCGAAGTGCAACTTGAATTGGAACCGGCCACCCAAACGCCGAGCATTTCCGACGATGTGAATCAAGCGGCCATAGAGTTCGACGCTGAGCACCCGGTCATTTCCGGGACCTTGCGCAATATCATGATCACCCTGGGCAATATCGGGATCTAATCTGAACCCAAGTCCGGCGCAAAAGCAAAATGTGGGAGGGGGCTTGCTCCCGATAGCAGAGTGTCAGTCACAGCATCTGTGCCTGAACCTCTGCTATCGGGAGCAAGCCCCCTCCCACATTGGGTATGGTGCGCAGGCTTACTGGCGCGCCAGGCGTACGTTCTGGAACGCCACCTCTTCGGTGCTGCGATACGGGTTGATATCCAACCCGCCCCGCCGCACATACCGCGCATACACGGTCAACTTCGCCGGTTTGAGCAAGCGCTGCAGGTCCAGGAAGATGCGTTCCACGCACTGCTCATGGAAGTCCGAGTGCTGGCGAAAGCTCACCAGGTATTCCAGCAGGCTGGCGTGATCCAGCGCCGCGCCACGGTACTCCACCACCACGCTGCCCCAATCGGGCTGGCTGGTGACTGGGCAGTTGGATTTGAGCAGGTGGCTGTGCACGCTCTCCTCCACCACCCGCGAATCGTCACAGCGCAACAATTCCGGACGCGGGTGCTCGTAGCTGCTGACGTTGATATCCAGATCATCGATGCACACACCCGGCAACGCCATCACACCCTCAGCCTCGATCTCGGCCAGGCTGCGAATGCGCACGCTCACCGGTTTGCCGGCGGCGGCACTGAGGTCGGCGCGCAAGGTGGCTTCCAGACTCGGCGTATCGGCAAACGCGGTCTGGTTCAACGAGTTGAGGTACAGCTTGAAGGACTTGGACTCGATGATGTTCGGCGAGTCGGCCGGGATGCTGAACTCACCGATGGCCACCACCGGTTTACCGGACGGCAGCAACCAGGACAGTTCGAAGCAGTTCCAGAAATCCACGCCCTTGTAAGGCAGGGTCTCGGCGCTCAGGCCCAGCTCGGCCCACTTGGCGGCGCGAGGGATCGGGAACAGCAACGAAGGGGTATAAGTGGAGATGTATTCACTGGACTTGCCCAGCGGCGAATGTTCGGCTGCGGGATGCATGGCGGAAACCTGGCTAAATAAACCGCACAAGTCTACCAGCCTTTGCCCGCGCCCTTAAGGAACGCCTTACTCAACGGTCAGTTTGCCGACCATGCCCGCCTGGTAATGCCCGGGAAGATTGCAGGCGAACTCAAGGTCAGTGGCTTTGGAGAACTTCCAGGTCAGCTCGGCGGTTTTGCCGGGCTCGACCAGCACACTGTTCGGATCATCGTGCTTCATCGCGCCATGGTCCATTTTACTGTGGTCCATTTCTCCCATACCGGTGGCCGTAAGCATGCCGCTGGCCTGCATCTGTAACATTTCCTTCTGGTGTTCGGCATGCATGGCCGCGTCGCCGAGGTTGAACTCATGCAGCAACCGGCCTTTATTGACCAGCACAAAGCGCACCGTCTCACCGGCCTTGACGTCAAGGGACTTGGGCGAAAAAGAAATGTCCTGCAGGGTCACTTCAACCGTGCGTGTGGCCTTGTCCGCAGTGGCCGGCTGGCCGAAAGCATAGGTGTGGGCCCCATCGGCGACGGCATCGAAACTCAGGGCCAACAGGCAGCCCGCCAGGAACACAGGTGTACGCAACGCCATCTTTGACTCTCCAAATGGGTGACTCGCTTGGCCAGCACTTTAAGAGGGCCTCGCTGCCAGCCAACTGACTGCTAGATTACAACTTTGTCAGGTTACCCCTTTACCTGGGAGCCCGCGGTATAAAGTCCGGCGCCCACCGCTGCCAAGAGTCGCCCATGAAACTGCTGATTGTCGAAGACCAACCGAAAACCGGCCACTATCTGCGCCAGGGCCTGGCCGAAGCCGGGTTCACCACCGAACTGGTGGCCGACGGTATCAGCGGGCAACACCTGGCGCTGACTGGCGACTATGACTTATTGATCCTCGATGTGATGCTGCCCGGTCGCGACGGCTGGCAAATCCTGCAAGCGGTGCGCAGTGCCGGCCTGGACATTCCGGTGTTGTTCCTAACCGCGCGCGACGCGGTGGCGGACCGCGTGCACGGCCTGGAGCTGGGCGCCGACGATTACCTGGTCAAGCCCTTCGCCTTTTCCGAACTGCTCGCCCGCGTACGCAGCCTGTTACGGCGCGGCAGCAGTGCACCGCAGGAAACCAGCCTGCAACTGGCCGACCTGCGCCTGGACCTGATCCGTCGCCGCGTCGAGCGCAGCGGCCAGCGTATCGACCTCACCGCCAAGGAGTTCGCCCTGCTGGAGCTGCTGCTGCGCCGCCAGGGCGAAGTGCTGCCCAAATCCCTGATCGCCTCGCAGGTGTGGGATATGAATTTCGACAGCGACACTAACATCATCGAAGTGGCGATCCGCCGCCTGCGCCTGAAAGTCGACGACGCCTTTCCCAACAAGCTGATCCACACCGTGCGCGGCATGGGCTATGTACTCGAGGAGCGCTTCACTTGATCAAGCGTTTGTCCCTCGCCAGCCGCCTGGCGCTGCTGTTTGCCGCCTGCACCGCCGTGGTCTCGCTGCTGGCCGGCGTGCTGTTCAACCATGCCAGCGAGGCGCACTTCATCGAGCTGGACCAGCAGCAATTGGACAGCAAACTCGTGGCGCTGCGCAGCACGTTGCAGGGGGTCGACTCGCCGCACGCGTTCGCCCAGCGCGAACCCCAACTGCGCGCCGACCTCAGCCATCAACCCGACCTCGCCTTGCGCATCACGGCGGCCGGCCAGCGCTGGCTTGACGATGCGCCGGGCGTGGCGTTGCCCGAGGCCCCCGGCCTGCATAGCCTGCAGAACGCTGGCACCGCCTACCGGGTGTATAACGCGCCGCTGAACCCTGGCCAACCCGGCTCGGCGCAATTGACCCTGATACTCGACATCACCCACCACCAGCATTTCCTGCAACGCATGCAGCGCTTGATCTGGCTGACCGTCGGCCTGTCGGCCCTGGCCACCGCACTGCTCGGCGCCTGGGCGGCGCGCAGCGGGTTGCGGCCATTGCGGCGCATGGCTGAAGTCGCCGCCGGCGTGTCCGCGCATTCCCTGACGCAACGCTTGCCGCAACAGCAAATGCCAGCAGAACTGGCGGAGCTGGCCCAAACCTTCAATGCCATGCTGGGCCGGCTGGACGATGCGTTCCAGCGCCTCTCGGCCTTCTCCGCCGATATCGCCCACGAGTTGCGCACACCGCTGTCGAACCTGCTGACCCAGACCCAGGTCATCCTGACCCAGCCGCGCCCCTTGGAGGACTACCGCGAAGCGCTGCACAGCAACCTGGAGGAACTGCAGTGGATGGCGCAGTTGGTGAACGACATGCTGCACCTGGCCAAGGCCGATCACGGTTTGCTGGTGCCCAAGCGCGAACCTTTGGCGCTGGCCGATGAAGTGGAGGCGTTGTTGGAGTTTTTTGCGTTGCTGGCTGAAGACGCCCACGTCAGCCTGGTGCGAGAAGGCACAGCCCATACGATGGGTGATCGCGGTATGTTGCGTCGGGCGCTGTCGAACCTGCTCGATAACGCGCTGCGATTTACGCCAGCGGGCGGCGAAGTGCGGGTACGCATGGTGGACGGCGTGACACTCACGATTGAGAACACCGGGGAAGGCATTCCAGCGCAGTTGTTACCGCGGTTGTTCGATCGGTTCTACCGGGCCGACCCGGCGCGCCATGAAGGCAGCAGCGAACACGCGGGGCTGGGGTTGGCGATTACCCAGTCGATAGTGCGGGCGCATGGGGGGCGGATTTTTTGTGAGTCCGGGGTGGGGTGGACGCGGTTTGTGATCGAGTTGTCCCAGGGGGATTGATGCAGGCTGGGCCAGCCCTATCGGGAGCAAGCCCCCTCCCACATTTGAAATGCATTCCAAGTGTGGGAGGGGGCTTGCCCCCGATAGCGGTCTCAAATACTACGAATACCTGAGGGCATGCGCCGGCTCGATCTTCGCAGCCCGATACGCCGGGTAAATGGTCGCCAGAAAGCTCAACACAAACCCCGCCGAGCAAATCAGCAACACATCCCCACCTTGCAGTTCGGACGGCAGGTTGCTGACGAAGTACACATCCGAGCTGAAGATATGTTGCCCGCTCACCCGCTCCAGCCAGCCCACCAGTTCGCTTACGTTCAGCGCCGCAATCACCCCCAGCACGCCGCCGATCAGGGTACCGACAACGCCGATCACCGTGCCCTGCACCATGAAGATCGCCATGATCTGGCGTGGCGTGGCGCCGATGGTGCGCAGGATCGCGATGTCCGCGCCCTTGTCGTTCACCACCATGATCAAGGTGGCAATGATGTTGAACGCGGCCACCGCGACGATCATCAGCAACAGCAGGCCGATCATGGTCTTTTCCATTTTCATCGCGCTGAACAGGCTGCCCTGGGTGTGGGTCCAGTCGTCCGCCTTATACGCCGCGCCGAGGCTGGCGGCGATATCGGCCGAGACCTTGGGTGCCGCGTACAGGTCTGTCACTGCCAGACGTACGCTCTGCACCTGGTTGGGTTGCCAATGCTGGATTTCGGCCGCATCGGCCTTGTTGATCAAGGCCATGGAGCCGTCCAGCTCGGCGCCCACCTTGAAGATACCCACCACGTTCAAACGCTGCATGCGCGGGGTGATGCCTCCCGGCGCGGTGCTGATTTCCGGAACGATCAACGTCAGTTTGTCGCCCACGTTCAGGCGAAAGCGGCGCGCGGTGATGTCGCCGATCACCACGCCAAACTCACCGGCTTTCAAGTCTTCCAGTTTGCCGCGCACGATATGCTGGGCCACGATCGACACCTTGCCTTCCTGGGCCGGGTCGACGCCGTTGATCTCAATCGGCTGCATCGCGCCCTTGTAGGAGAACATACCGTCCATCTGGGTGAACGGTACCGCTGCTGTGACCTGCGGGTTCTTCATTGCAGCGGCGGCCACCGGCTGCCAGTCATCGATCGGGTTCACCCCCACGATGGTGGCGTGGGGCACCATGCCGAGGATGCGCGAGCTCATTTCGCGCTGG
The DNA here is from genome assembly GCF_003852295.1 of Pseudomonas sp. R11-23-07. Classification (NCBI taxonomy): domain Bacteria; kingdom Pseudomonadati; phylum Pseudomonadota; class Gammaproteobacteria; order Pseudomonadales; family Pseudomonadaceae; genus Pseudomonas; species Pseudomonas sp. R11-23-07. The sequence goes on along the minus strand of NZ_CP027761.1, from coordinate 1,689,914 downwards.
AAGCCGTTCATCACCGAAAGCACCACGATCATCGCCAACACGCCCAGGGCGAGGCCGATCATCGAGGTCATCGAGATAAACGAGACAAAACGGTTGCGGCGCTTGGCGCGGGTATAGCGCGTGCCGATGAAAATCGATAACGGTCTGAACATTCGCGGGCACCGTTGAAAAAATGAAAAAGCCCGGTTTCAAAAAAACGGGCTTGCAACAGGTCAGATAGCGACCAGATGACCTTCCTGCAAGTGCAGTACTCGGTCCATCTGACGGGCCATGCTCATGTCATGGGTCACCACCAGGAACGCGGTGCGCATCTGGGTGCTCAGTTCCAGCATCAAGTCCTTGATGCCCTGGGCCGTGTGGGAGTCGAGGTTACCGGTGGGCTCATCGAGCATCACCAGCCCTGGGTTGTTCACCAGGGCACGGGCGATCGCCACGCGCTGGCGCTCGCCGCCGGACAACTCGGCCGGTTTGTGCTCCAGGCGATGGCCCAGGCCGACGCGCTCCAGCAAGGCCGTGGCACGCTGGCGCGCCTCCGGGATCGCGGTCTTGCCGATCAACAGCGGCATGCACACGTTTTCCAGGGCGGTGAATTCCGGCAACAGGTGGTGGAATTGATACACGAAACCCAGCGAACGGTTGCGCAGTTGGCCGCGGGCCTTTTCATTCAAGGCGGACAGCTCTTCACCGGCCAGCCACACGCTGCCCTGGGACGGCGTATCAAGGCCGCCCAACAGGTTGAGCAAGGTACTTTTGCCGGAACCGGAACTGCCGACGATCGCCACGCGCTCGCCTGGATGGAGTTCAAGCTGCAGGTTGGCCAGCACCACCACGGATTCCGGGCCTTCCTCGTAGGATTTGCCCAGGTTGCGGCAGCTCAGGATTGCTTTTTCACTCATGCCCGATTCACTCATAACGTAATGCCTGTGCTGGCTGGGTGCGTGCCGCGCGCCAGGCTGGATACAGGGTGGCAAGGAAACTCAGGACCAACGCGGCGCCGCCCACCATCAACACGTCCTGGGCCTGAACCTGGGACGGCAAGTAGTCGATGAAGTAGACATCGGCGTTGAGAAACTTGTGGCCGAGCACTTTTTCAAGCAAGGCGATGGCGGCGCTGACATTCAGTGCGGCCAGAATCCCCAAGGCGGTGCCGATCAGGGTGCCGACCACGCCGATCACCGTGCCTTGCACCATGAAGATCGCCATGATCTGCCCCGGCGTGGCGCCGAGGGTGCGCAGGATGGCGATGTCGCCCTTCTTGTCATTCACCACCATCACCAGCGTGGAAATGATGTTGAAGGCGGCCACAGCGACGATCAGCAGCAACAACAGGCCAATCATGGCTTTTTCCATGCGGATGGCCTGGTACAGGTTGCCGTGGGTACGGGTCCAGTCGCGGGCGTAATACTGCGATTCGCCCAGATGCTGGGCGATTTCCCAGGCGCCGCGCGGTGCCTCGAACAGGTCGTTGAACTTCAGGCGCAGGCCCTGCACCTGGTCCGGCTGCCAGCGATGCAGGCGCGCCAGGTCCGTGAGGTTGGTCAAGCCGAGGTAGCCGTCGATCTCGCCGGCGCCGACGTGGAAGGTGCCGACCACGGTAAAACGCTTCATGCGCGGGAACATGCCGGCCGGGGTCACGGTGACCTCCGGCGCAACGAAGGTCAGCTTGTCGCCGACGCCCACACCAAGCTTGGCAGCGGCCTTGTCGCCGATGACGATGCCGAAGCTGCCGGGCGCCAGATCGTCGAGTTTGCCCTGCAACATGAACTTGTCGATGATCGAGACGTTGCGCTCCTGGGCCGGGTCGACCGCATTGAGCAGGATTTTCTGCACCTTGCCGTCATTGGTCAGCAGGCCCTGCATCTGGGTAAACGGCGCAACGGCCAGCACCTTGGGGTTCTGCTTGACCTTGGCGGCCAGGCTTTGCCAGTCACTGATGGGCGCGTCGCCCTCGATGGTCGCGTGGGGCACCATGCCCAGCACGCGGGTGCGCATCTCATGATCGAAGCCGTTCATCACCGACAGCACCACAATCATCACGACCACGCCCAGGGCGAGACCGATCATCGAGGTCAGGGAAATGAACGACACAAAATGATTGCGACGCTTTGCACGGGTATAACGCGTGCCAATAAATACGAAGAGAGGTCTGAACATGTCGGGGCTTGTTCGGAGGAAAAGAAGACGTCCCGGTGGCGGGGTCTGGTCAGCAGCTTTACACTCAGACCATTACCGTTACCTGGGGTTCGCCATGTCGACATTAGATGAAGAAGAGCGCCGCGAATACTACCGTATCGACGACATGATCGCACTCCAAATCAAACCCCTGTCGGCACCCGACGCGGCGAGCAAGGAAGTGTTGCTGGATGATTCGCCGCTGTTCAATCTGCTCAGTGAACTGCACCTCAGCGAATTCGAGGCCCAGCACCTGCTGCGCCAGATCAACGAAAAAGACCGCAGCCTGGCGGCGTTCCTCAAAGTGCAGAACAAACGCCTGGACCTGCTCAGCCAGGTCATGGCTCGCGGGCTGCTCAGCGAGGTGGGCGCGCCGCAGCCGGTGATCCTTTCCGAAGGCGGCATCGACTTCCAGCACCCTGTGGCGCTGGCCCCGGACACTCACCTGGCGGTCAAGCTGGTGCTGATGCCCCAGGCCCTCGGCCTGCTGCTGCGTGCGCGGGTCACCCATTGCGATCCCAAGGGCGAGCACTTTGACGTGGGCACGGAGTTCGAATCCATGACCGATGCCCAACGCCAACTGCTGGCGCGCTACATCCTGCAGAAACAGGCCCAGGAACGTCGCCTGGCGCGAGAACAAAGCGACGAACTCTGAATGCGTATTCACGACGCCAGCGAGCCTGGCGCAAAGGAGCAATTGTGACCCTGATTTACGGCCATCGCGGTGCCAAAGGCGAAGCACCGGAAAACACCCTGACCAGCTTTCAGGAATGCCTCAAACACGGCGTGCGCCGCTGCGAACTGGATCTGCACCTGTCCATGGACGGCGAGCTGATGGTCATCCACGACCCGACCCTCAAGCGCACCACTGACCGGCGCGGCAAAGTCGTCGAGTATTCGGCGGCGGACCTAGTGAAGATGGACGCACGCAAAGGCGGCCCAGGCTGGGTCAACCCATGCCCGATCCCGCGCCTGGAAGAGCTGTTCGAACAGTGCGACTTCGATCACTGGCAACTGGAAGTCAAAAGCGCTTCGCGCACTCGCGCTGCGACCACCGTGCTGGCGATCCGCGAGATGGCTGTGCGTTTTGGCCTGATGGACAAGGTCACGGTGACCTCAAGTTCACGGGAAGTGTTGAAAGCGGCGGTTGACCTCACCCCAGACCTGTCACGCGGGCTGGTGGCCGAATACGCCTGGCTTGACCCATTGAAGGTCGCGCAAAACTACGGTTGTGAGTTCCTGGCATTGAACTGGACGTTGTGCACCCCCGAGCGGCTGGAAAAAGCCCAGCGCCAGGGCCTGCACGTATCCGTTTGGACGGTCAACGAACCTGCGCTGATGCGCAGGCTCGCCGACTTCGGCGTAGATAGCCTGATTACAGACTTTCCCGGTTTGGCCACTGCCACCCTCGGGAATTACTGAAATCGGTCTCCCCGGCCGGCTCAGGCCACCGGCCGGAGCCGCTCAAAAAAGCCGGTTGAGGCCGTCGTAGGCCGCTACCCGATAGGCTTCAGCCATGGTCGGGTAGTTGAACGTGGTGTTCACAAAATACTTCAGGGTATTTTGCTCGCCGGGTTGGTTCATGATTGCCTGGCCGATGTGCACGATCTCCGACGCCTGATAGCCGAAGCAATGCACGCCGAGCACTTCCAGCGTCTCGCGGTGGAACAGAATCTTCAGCATGCCTTGCGGCTCACCGGCGATCTGCGCACGCGCCATGCTCTTGAAGAACGCCTTGCCCACTTCGTAAGGCACCTTGGCCTTGGTCAGTTCGTGTTCGTTCTTGCCGATCGAGCTGATCTCCGGAATGGTGTAGATCCCGGTCGGCACATCGTTCACGTAGCGCCAGCTGCCATTGTCGACAATGCTGCCGGCGGCTGAACGGCCCTGGTCATGGGCGGCGCTGGCCAGGCTGGGCCAGCCGATCACGTCACCGGCACCGTAGATGTTCGGCACGCAGGTGCGGTAGTTCTCGTCCACCTCGATCTGGCCACGGCTGTTGACCTTGACCCCGATGTTTTCCATGCCCAGCTTGTCGGTGTTGCCGGTACGCCCGTTGCACCAGAGCAAGGCGTCGGCCTTGATCTTCTTGCCGGACTTGAGGTGCAGGATTACGCCGTTGTCCAGGCCTTCGACACGCTCGTACTCTTCGTTGTGACGCACGGTGATGTTGTTGTTGCTGAAGTGGTAGCTCAACGCCTGGGAAATTTCCGAGTCGAGGAAGCTCAGCAACTGGTCGCGGTTGTCTACCAGTTCCACCAACACACCCAGGCCGCTGAAGATCGAGGCGTATTCGCAGCCGATCACCCCGGCGCCGTAAATGATCAGTTTGCGCGGGGTGTGGCCCAGGCTGAGGATGGTGTCGCTATCGTAGATACGCGGGTGGTGAAAATCGATGTCCGCCGGGCGATACGGGCGCGAACCGGTGGCGATGATGATGTGCTTGGCCACCAGTTTCTCGACCACGCCGTTGGCGCAGACCACTTCGACGGTTTGCTCGTCGGCGAAGCTGCCGGTGCCGAAGAACAGGTCGACGCGGTTACGGGCGTAGTAGCCGGTACGCGAAGCAACTTGTTTGGAGATGACCTTTTCAGCGCTCTTCAACACGTCGGGGAACGAAAACCAGCGCGGCTCGCCAATGGCCCGGAACATCGGGTTGGTGTTGAATTGCATGATCTGGCGCACGGAGTGACGCAACGCCTTGGACGGGATGGTACCCAGGTGGGTGCAGTTACCGCCGACCTGGCGACGGCTATCGACCATCGCCACCTTGCGCCCTGCCTTCGCAGCGTTCATCGCCGCGCCTTCTCCAGCCGGGCCGGAACCCAGTACCACCACGTCGTAGTTGTAGACAGCCATGCGTACTCCTCAGAACAGGCCAGGCGTACGGTTGGACGCCTGACTAAATCATGCCGCGGCCAGCGGGCATGAAGGACAATTTGGCTCAAGTGTGTGAACCGGGGCACAGTCTATATAAGGCTCAACGCCGCGCACATTAACCCTTGGTCGCGTCATAGGCCAGTCTTGCCATACTAACAGGCCGCTAATCAGTCGATTTTGGGATGAGCATTATGCGGCAACTATTTTTTTAGTGCTGAGGGTGTCAGATGTAGGGGTTGTGGCTGGACTACCGCTATCGGGGCATAGGTATCTACACAACTTTGGCACGGCCTTGAACCTGTGATTGCTCGGGAGCCGAAACCTCTCTAACTGATGCCCCGCGACCTAAATGTGGGAGGGGGCTTGCTCCCGATGGCGGCCTGACAGCCGACCATGATGTTGGATCAGAGCGAGTACATATCCGTTGCTGCGGTAACGGCGGCTTAGGGTTCCGCCCTGACGGCGGGTCACTTTGGAAAAGAGCCCCAAAGTAACCAAAGGGCTCCTGCCCCACCACTCGGCACCTCGCCTAGGCTCGGTGTGCCCGTAATCCGACAGTGATTTGGGGGGCCGCCGCCACGCGCCATCCATGGCGCGGGGCGGCTAAACCGGCATCCCCGCCGGTTTACCCCCCAAATCACTATCGGATTCCGGCCAGCGTGGTTTAACGGGGCGCCTAGATCAAAAGCAAGATCACAAGCAAGAGCGGCTCGCTTCGCATCGTGGTTACTTAGGCGGCTACAAAGTTGTGTAGATACCTATGGCTATCGAGGGCAAGCCCCCTCCCACAGTTGATTTGTGAATACATTCAAATGTGGGAGGGGGCTTGCTCCCGATGAGGCCCTCACTCACACCACAAAACCACAGGCATAAAAAAGCCCCAAACCAGCCGGGGCTTTTTCATTTATCGCTGAGGCTTAACGCGGAAACGCCGGCGGGTTAACCCCTGCCATGTCTTCCATCACGCGAACCACCTGGCAGCTGTAGCCGAACTCGTTGTCGTACCACACGTACAGCACAACGCGGTTGTCCTGGCTGATGGTCGCTTCGGCGTCCACCACACCGGCGTGGCGCGAGCCGACGAAGTCGGTGGACACCACTTCCTGGGAATTGACGAAGTCGATTTGCTTATGCAGATCGGAGTGCAGCGCCATGTAGCGCAGGTACTCGTTCATCTCTTCACGGGTGGCGGCTTTCTCAAGGTTCAGGTTGAGAATGGCCATCGACACGTTCGGCGTCGGCACACGGATCGCGTTACCGGTCAGCTTGCCGGCCAGTTCAGGCAGGGCCTTGGCGGCAGCGGTGGCGGCACCGGTCTCGGTGATCACCATGTTCAGCGCGGCGCTGCGGCCACGGCGGTCGCCCTTGTGGAAGTTGTCGATCAGGTTCTGGTCGTTGGTGTACGAGTGAACGGTTTCAACGTGGCCGTTGACGATACCGAACTTGTCGTTCACTGCCTTGAGCACCGGCACGATGGCGTTGGTGGTGCAGGAAGCGGCGGACACGATCTTGTCGTCGGCGGTGATTTCAGTGTGGTTGATGCCGTGCACGATGTTCTTCAGCTTGCCTTTGCCAGGCGCGGTCAGCACCACACGGTCAACACCCGGGCAGGCCAGGTGCTGGCCCAGGCCCTCGGCATCACGCCATACGCCGGTGTTGTCCACCAGCAGGGCGTCCTTGATGCCGTACTGGGTGTAATCCACCTCGGACGGGTTCTTCGCGTAGATCACCTGGATCAGGTTACCGTTGGCGGTGATGGTGTTGTTTTCTTCGTCGATGACGATGGTGCCGTTGAACGGACCGTGTACCGAATCGCGACGCAACAGGCTGGCGCGCTTGGTCAGGTCGTTCTCGGCACCTTTGCGCACCACGATGGCGCGCAGGCGCAGGCCGTCGCCGCCGCCGGTTTTTTCGATCAGGATGCGCGCCAGCAGACGGCCGATACGACCGAAGCCATAGAGCACAACGTCGGTGCCTTTGCGGGCAGCGGCGTTTTGCTGGCCGACCACGTCGGCCATTTCTTCACGCACGAACTGCTCGGCACTGCGGCCGGCGCCTTCTTTACGGAATTTGTACGCCAACTTGCCCAGGTCCACCGACGCCGCGCCGAGCTTGAGCTCGCTCATGGCCTTGAGCAGTGGGAATGTTTCGTGGACGGAGAGTTCGCTGTCGTCGGCGGAACGGTGACGCGCAAAGCGGTGAGCCTTGAGAATCGCGATGACGGACTGATTGATCAGGCTGCGGCCATAGATCGAGCTCACCACATTGTTATTGCGGTACAGCTGGCCGATAAGCGGGATCATCGCTTCTGCGAGTGCTTCACGGTCGATCCATTCACCAAGACACTGGTCGGGCTTCTGAGTCACGGGAACCTTCCACATGTAGGGGCAGAAAAAAGGGGCTACATTATGTCGCCCGACCGCCCGTTGAGCAATGCGCGACAGGCAACAAAAACCCCTTGCAAAAAAATACCACCCCGCTACAGCCCAGGAAATACGCGGGTTCCAGAAGGCCACTAGTTTGCCGAGCAGCCCGACTTGTCCGTAACCCTCCTAAACATTCGCGTATTTTGGCACTACATATTGAGTCAAAACCGACGATTGTTTGTCTTAGCCACTACATTTCCAACAAACCGTAATAGGCACAGTCAGCAACTGACAGGCGGCACCTCTGGCCGCTACAATTACCGACTTTGTCGCAACGCTTGGAGCTCAACCTTCCGTGCCCGTTCTGCGTCTACCGCTACTCCCTGCCGCGGCAGGTAAACAGCACTGGGGCAACCTGCCCGGTGCCGCCCTGAGCCTGGCCATTGCCGAGGCTGCCAGCGCAGCCAAACGCTTTACCCTGCTGCTTACCGCCGACAGCCAAAGCGCCGAGCGGTTGGAGCAGGAGCTGAGCTTCTTCGCCCCCGATTTGCCGGTGCTGCATTTTCCCGACTGGGAAACCCTGCCCTACGACCTGTTCTCGCCGCACCAGGACATCATTTCCCAGCGCATCGCCAGCCTGTACCGTTTGCCGGAACTGGCTCACGGCGTGCTGGTGGTGCCGATCACCACGGCCCTGCATCGCCTGGCGCCGACCAAATTCCTGCTGGGCAGCAGCCTGGTGCTGGATGTCGGCCAGAAACTCGACGTGGAGCAGATGCGCACGCGCCTGGAGGCCACCGGCTACCGCTATGTCGACACGGTGTACGAACACGGCGAATTCACCGTACGCGGTGCTTTGATCGACCTGTTCCCGATGGGCAGCAAGCTGCCGTATCGCATCGACCTGTTCGATGACGAAATCGAGACCCTGCGCACCTTCGACCCGGAAAACCAGCGCTCCATCGACAAGGTCGAGTCGATCAAACTGCTGCCGGCGCGGGAATTCCCGCTGCAAAAAGATGCGGTCACGCGCTTCAAGGCACGCTTTCGCGAGCGCTTCGACGTGGACTTCCGCCGCTGCCCGATCTTCCAGGACCTGAGCAGCGGGATTACACCGGCCGGTATCGAGTACTACCTGCCGCTGTTCTTCGACGAAACCTCCACCCTCTTCGACTACCTGCCCCAAGACACCCAGGTGTTCTCGCTGCCAGGCATCGAACAGGCTGCGGAAAACTTCTGGAACGACGTGCGCAACCGCTATGAAGAGCGCCGCGTCGACCCATCCCGGCCGTTACTACCGCCTGGCGAACTGTTCCTGCCGGTGGAAGATTGCTTCGCCCGCCTGAAAAACTGGCCTCGTGTAGTCGCCAGCCAGCAGGATGTGGACGCCGGCAGCGGCCGCGAGCGTTTCCCGGCGGGCACGCTGCCGGACCTGGCGATCCAGGCCAAAGCCACGCAGCCGCTGGAAGCGCTGTCCAACTTCCTCGGCGACTTCCCCGGCCGCGTGCTGTTTACCGCCGAATCCGCCGGGCGTCGCGAAGTCCTGCTGGAGCTGCTCGAACGCCTCAAGCTGCGCCCGAAGACCGTCGATAGCTGGCCGGATTTCGTAAAAAGCAAAGAGCGCCTGGCGATCACCATCGCGCCATTGGACGAAGGCTTGTTGCTGGACGACCCGGCCCTGGCGCTGATCGCCGAAAGCCCGTTGTTCGGCCAGCGTGTGATGCAGCGTCGCCGCCGTGAAAAACGCGCCGACGCCAACAATGACGCGGTGATCAAGAACCTCACCGAGTTGCGTGAAGGCGCGCCGGTGGTGCACATCGACCACGGCGTGGGCCGCTACCTCGGCTTGCAGACCCTGGAAATCGACAACCAGGCCGCCGAATTCCTCACCATGGAATACGCCGAAGGCGCCAAGCTCTACGTGCCGGTGGCCAGCCTGCACTTGATCGCGCGCTACACCGGCAGCGATGACGCCCTGGCGCCGTTGCACCGCCTGGGCTCCGAGACCTGGCAGAAAGCCAAGCGCAAGGCCGCCGAACAGGTGCGCGACGTCGCCGCCGAACTGCTCGACATCTACGCACGCCGTGCGGCCCGCGAAGGCTATGCGTTCGCCGACCCGAAAGCCGATTACGCCACCTTCAGCGCTGGCTTCGCCTTCGAAGAAACCCCCGACCAGCAAACCACCATCGACGCCGTGCGCGCCGACATGCTCGCGCCCAAGCCGATGGACCGCCTGGTGTGTGGCGACGTCGGCTTCGGCAAGACCGAAGTGGCGATGCGCGCGGCGTTCATTGCGGTGCATGGCGGCAAGCAGGTGGCGATCCTGGTGCCGACTACCCTGCTCGCCCAGCAGCACTACAACAGCTTCCGCGACCGCTTTGCCGACTGGCCGGTGAGCGTGGAAGTGATGAGCCGCTTCAAGTCCGCCAAGGAAGTGAATGCCGCCATCGCCGACCTTGCCGAAGGCAAGATCGACATCGTGATCGGCACGCACAAACTGCTCTCGGACGATGTGAAGATCAAAAACCTGGGCCTGGTCATCATCGACGAAGAGCACCGCTTCGGCGTGCGCCAGAAAGAACAGCTCAAGGCCCTGCGCAGCGAAGTCGACATCCTCACCCTCACCGCCACGCCGATTCCGCGTACGTTGAACATGGCGGTGTCGGGTATGCGCGACCTGTCGATCATCGCCACGCCGCCGGCACGCCGTCTGTCGGTACGCACCTTCGTGATGGAGCAGAACAAAAGCACGGTCAAGGAAGCGCTGCTGCGCGAATTGCTGCGCGGTGGCCAGGTGTATTACCTGCACAACGACGTGAAGACCATCGAGAAATGCGCCGCCGACCTCGCCGAACTGGTGCCGGAAGCCCGCATCGCCATCGGCCATGGGCAGATGCGTGAGCGCGAACTCGAGCAGGTGATGAGCGACTTTTACCACAAGCGCTTCAACGTGCTGATCGCCTCGACCATCATCGAGACCGGTATCGACGTCCCCAGCGCCAACACCATTATCATCGAACGCGCCGACAAGTTCGGCCTGGCCCAACTGCATCAACTGCGCGGCCGGGTCGGGCGCAGTCACCACCAGGCCTACGCCTACCTGTTGACGCCACCGCGCCAGCAGATCACGTCCGACGCGGAAAAACGCCTGGAAGCGATCGCCAATACCCAGGACCTCGGCGCCGGCTTCGTGCTGGCCACCAACGACCTGGAAATCCGTGGCGCCGGCGAACTGCTCGGCGACGGCCAGAGCGGGCAGATCCAGGCCGTGGGCTTTACCCTTTATATGGAAATGCTCGAACGCGCGGTGAAAGCCATTCGCAAGGGCGAACAGCCGAACCTCGACCAACCGTTGGGCGGTGGCCCGGAAATCAACCTGCGCTTGCCGGCGTTGATCCCCGAAGCCTACCTGCCGGACGTGCACGCGCGGCTGATCCTGTACAAGCGCATCGCTTCGGCCACCGACGAAGAAGGCCTGAAGGACCTGCAGGTGGAAATGATCGACCGCTTCGGCCTGTTGCCGGAACCGACCAAGAACCTGGTGCGCCTGACCCTGCTCAAATTGCAGGCCGAACAGCTGGGCATCAAGAAAGTCGACGCGGGGCCGCAAGGCGGGCGGATCGAATTCGAAGCGCAAACGCCGGTGGACCCGTTGGTGCTGATCAAGCTGATCCAGGGCCAGCCCAACCGCTACAAGTTCGAAGGGGCTACGCTGTTCAAGTTCATGGTGCCGATGGAACGCGCCGAAGAACGCTTCAATACCCTGGAGGCGCTGTTTGAGCGCCTCATTCCGAAATCTGCTTGAAGGACGCCTCCATGCGCGTGTTCCGCATTCTGAGCCTGCTGTTGCTGGTATTCGCGCCTTCGGCCTTTGCCGACAGCCCCTACCAGGTGGAGATGATCCTGGTGCGCCAGAATGCAGAGCCGGTGATCAACAGCCGCGCCGCCCCGGAAAACTGGGATGGCGGTGCGCAGCGCCTGGGCGAGCGAATGAGCCCGCCGCGCCTGGGCAATATCGTCGAAAAACTGCGCGCCGATTCCAACTACACCGTACTTGCGCACAAGGCCTGGGAACAGAGCCTCGGCGAACAGCCAGTGAAGATCGCGATCACCGACGGCCAGGAGCAATTCGGCCAATTTCCTATCGAGGGCGTGCTGAACCTGCAACTGGGTCGCTTCACTGATATCGACGCCGACTTCTGGATCAACCAGTTCGACAGCAACGGCAGCGTGATCGCTAGCGAACACCTGAGCCAGAAGGACGTGCGCACCAAGAACAACCAGCTCAATTACCTGGATGGCGGCCACCTGGCGCTGCTGATCAAGATCACTTCGCTGACCGCCAAGCCCCCCAGCGCACCACCGCCCGACATGCAGGACTGATCCCGCGCCATGCCCCTGACAGCGTCGCTGACCAAACCCCTGGCCCCTTCGTGGGCCAATCGCTTCAAAGAGCAAAGCCTGGAGCGCGGGCGGCGTTACGCGCTGGAGAATCGGGTGCGCATCGTCGAATCCGGCGACAGCACCATCACCGCCAGTTGCGAAGGTTCGGGCGGCAACGTCTACCGGCAGACCATTTCGTTGCGCGAATCGGCCAAGGGCATGCTGATTCTGGTGGACAGCCGCTGTACCTGCCCGGTGCACACCAATTGCAAGCATATTGCCGCCGTGCTGCTCAAGGTGCAGGAAACCCTGGCCTACCCGGCTGCGGCCCAGGATGCCGAGCTGCTGGGAAAACTGCAGGCGGTATTGGATAACCGTGTGGTGCTGCCGCAGGTGGTCATGGAGGATGTGCGCCCTGTGCCGCGCCTGTGGCTGGCCAGTGTGGAGTTCAGCGCGTTCGAACCGCGCAATGGCAAGATGCAGCGTTATATCCAGCATCGCGCGGCGCTGTCGTTCAACTATCTGGGTAACTATGTCAGCGGGCAAAAGAACGCCGACATCATTGTGCGCCAGGAAACCCAGAGCCTTCGCATCAAGCGCCATCCCGAGCTTGAACAGCCCTATCGCGAACACCTGCGCCTGCTCGGTTTCAAGATCGCCACGCGCCAGAGCAAGGCCTTGCCGGAAAGCGCCGGCGAGCTGTTCGAGATGGTCAATGACAGCGCCTGGCTGAATTTCACCCTCAACGCGTCCCCTGCGCTGCGGGCCGAAGGTTGGGAGCTGCAAATCGATGAAGACTTCGGTTTTGACCTCAGCCCGGTGGACGACTGGTACGCCAGCGTCGATGAAGCCCCCGAGCGGGACTGGTTCGATCTGGAGCTGGGCATCATCGTCAATGGCGAACGGCTGAGTCTGCTGCCGATCCTGCTGAATTTGATGCGCTCCCACACCGAAATCCTCAACCCGGAAAAACTCGCACGGCGCCGCGACGATGAATTGATCCTGGTGAACATTCCCGGCCTGCCCAACGGCCACGGTCCGCTGCAAGTGGCGCTGCCCTACGGGCGATTGAAGCCGGTACTGGCGACCCTCGGCGAGTTCTACCTGCAGGAACCCGGCACCACCACATTGCGCCTGGCCAAGGCCGATGCGGTCCGCTTGAACCCGCTGGAAGATCTGCCACTGCAATGGGAAGGCGGCGAGAAAATCCGCAACTTCGCCCAGCGCCTGCGGGATATCAAGGATTTCACCTGCGTGGCGCCTGAAGGCTTGAATGCAACCTTGCGCCCTTACCAGCTGGAAGGCCTGAGCTGGATGCAGTCGTTGCGCCAATTGGAGGTGGGTGGGATTCTCGCGGACGACATGGGCCTGGGTAAAACCTTGCAGACCCTGGCGCATATTCTTACGGAGAAAAATGCAGGACGGCTGAATCGACCGTGCATGGTGGTCATGCCTACCAGCCTGATCCCCAACTGGCTCGATGAGGCCGCGCATTTCACTCCGCAATTGCGGGTGCAGGCGCTGTACGGCGCAGGGCGCAAGAAACATTTCGCCAATCTGCAGGACTACGACCTGCTGTTGACCACCTACGCACTGCTGCCCAAGGACATCGACACCCTCGCCGCCCTGCCCTTGCATGTGCTGATCCTCGATGAAGCCCAGTACATCAAGAACCCCACCAGCAAGGCGGCGCAAGCGGCCCGCGAGCTGAATGCGCGGCAGCGCCTGTGCCTGAGCGGCACGCCGCTGGAAAACCACCTGGGCGAGTTATGGTCGTTGTTCCACTTTCTGCTGCCGGGCTGGCTCGGCGATGTGAAAAGCTTCAACCGCGATTACCGCGTTCCCATTGAAAAACGCGCCAGTGAGGTGCGATTGCAGCACCTCAACGGTCGGATCAAGCCGTTCCTGCTGCGCCGCACCAAGGAACAGGTGGCAACGGAACTGCCGCCCAAGACCGAAATTATCCACTGGGTCGACCTTAACGAAGCGCAGCGCGACGTCTATGAAACCATGCGCCTGGCCATGGATAAAAAGGTCCGCGACGAGATCACCCGCAAGGGCGTGGCGCGTAGCCAGATCATCATCCTTGAGGCACTGCTCAAACTGCGCCAAGTGTGCTGCGATTTGCGCTTGGTCAACGATGCCGCCCTGCCCGCCCGAGGCAGCAGCTCGGGCAAGCTCGACAGCTTGATGCAGATGCTCGAGGAATTGTTTGCCGAGGGGCGGCGGATACTGCTGTTCTCGCAGTTCACCTCGATGCTGAGTCTGATCGAGGCTGAACTCAAGCAGCGCAAAATCGCCTACGCCTTGCTGACCGGCCAGACACGCGATCGGCGCACACCGGTGAAGGACTTCCAGAGCGGCAAGCTGCAGATTTTTCTGATCAGCCTGAAAGCCGGCGGCGTCGGCCTGAACCTGACCGAAGCCGACACCGTGATCCACTACGACCCCTGGTGGAACCCGGCAACCGAAAACCAGGCCACCGACCGTGCCTACCGAATCGGGCAAGAGAAGCCAGTGTTCGTCTACAAGATGATTGCCCGAGGCACGGTAGAGGAAAAAATCCAGCACTTGCAGAAGGAAAAATCTGACCTCGCGGCGGGTGTGCTGGATGGGCGTTCGACCGGGGATTGGCAGTTGGGTAATGAGGATATCGAGGCGCTATTTGCGCCATTGCCCAATAAGCAGGAAAAGCGCTGACTGTCGGATCGCCATCGCGGGCAAGCCCTAATGCCAGTCAGTTAAGAAGTAGAAAGGGTAAAAAGTAACCTGTGGCGAGGGAGCTTGCTCCCGCTGGACTGCGCAGCAGTCCCATTTTTGGGGCCGCTTCGCGGCCCAGCGGGAGCAAGCTCCCTCGCCACAGGTACAGTGTTCGTCCTTAACTGACTGGCATTAGGGCAAGCCGCGGTCGTTAGCCAGGCAACGGCGCAAACAGCGCCTCGATATCCCGCTGCTCCAGCTTCCAGCCCGCACTGGCGCCCCCTTCAAGCACGCCGTCGGCGAGCGCTGCCTTTTCCAATTGCAACGCCTGAATCTTTTCTTCCACCGTACCTCGGGCAATCATCTTGTAGACGAATACCGGTTTATCCTGCCCGATCCTGTAAGCACGGTCGGTGGCCTGGTTTTCCACGGCCGGGTTCCACCAGGGGTCGTAATGAATCACCGTATCCGCGGCCGTCAAGTTCAAGCCGGTTCCGCCCGCTTTCAGACTGATCAGGAACAACGGCGTCTTGCCGTCCTGGAAATCCTTCACCGGTGTGCGCCGGTCCAGGGTTTCACCGGTCAGGATTGAATAGTCGACCTGACGCTGCTTCAGTTCCTCTTCGATTAATGCCAGCATCGAGGTGAACTGCGAAAAGAGCAGGACGCGCCGCCCCTCGCTGAGCAACTCTTCGAGCATCTCCATCAAACTGCCGAGTTTGCCAGTACCGGCCCGGGCCAGTTTGGAGGCGGGTGCAGTCTTGACCAGGCGCAAGTCGCAGCAGACCTGGCGCAACTTGAGCAGCGCTTCGAGAATGATGATTTGGCTGCGGGCGACACCATGCCGGGTGATCTCATCGCGAACCTTCTTGTCCATCGCCACACGCACGGTTTCATACACGTCACGCTGGGCGTCACTCAAGTCCACCCAGTGCACGATCTCGGTCTTGGGCGGCAGCTCGGTGGCCACCTGTTCTTTTTTGCGGCGCAACAGGAAGGGTTTGATCCTCGCCGTCAGGTGCTGCATGCGTTGCGCATTGCCGTGCTTTTCAATCGGCGTGCGGTAATCGCGATTGAAGGTTTTACTATCGCCCAGCCATCCCGGCAACAGGAAGTGAAACAGCGACCAGAGTTCGCCCAAATGGTTTTCCAACGGCGTCCCGCTCAGGCACAGCCGCTGGCCGGCATCCAGTTGGCGAGCGGCCTGGGCCGCCTTGCTGTTGGGATTCTTGATATTCTGCGCTTCGTCGAGGATCAACACGCTCCAGCGCTGCGGCTGCAGGACCTCAAGGTCTCGGGGCAACAGCGCGTAGGTGGTGAGTACCAGGTCGTAATCGGTCAAGCGCATGAAGTCAGCCTGACGCTGTGCACCGTGCAGCGCCAGGACTCTGAGCTGTGGCGTGAACCGTGTGGCTTCGTCGATCCAGTTCGGGATCAGGCTGGTGGGCATTACGGCCAATGCGGGCATTTGCAATCGCCCTGCCTGTTTTTCCACGAGCAGGTGCGCAAGGGTTTGTAGGGTTTTGCCCAGGCCCATGTCATCCCCAAGAATCCCGCCGACTTCCAGTTCGCGCAACGTTTGCATCCAGTTCAGGCCTTCGAGTTGATAGCCACGAAGTTCGGCTTTCAAGCCCTCGGGGGCAGAGACCTGGGCATGGGTGGAGCCCTTGAGACGCTGGGCGAAATCACGCAGTCGCTCGCCACCGCGCCACACCAAGGGCATGGCGTCCAGATGACTGAGCCGAGCCGCATCGGGCGCGCTCAGCCGCAATGCATCACCTTGGGGGGCGCGCAGGTAGAGTTCGCCGAGGGTTGCCATCAAGGGTTTGATGCGCCCGTAAGGCAGCGCAACCTTTGTATGAGTGCGCGCGCCCAAACTGACCAACACGCGCTCATCGTCGTCACGCTCAGCCATGTAGGCGACATCGAGCAGCTCGGGCTGATTCCGCATCAAGTCGAGCATGATTGGCAACAGGCTGTGCCGCTCGCCGTTGACCTCAACGCCCAGCTCAAGGTTGAACCACTCATGACCTGACGCTTCTTCGATATCCGCGTACCAGTGGTCCACAGCGTCCACGTCGTAATAAAAGCCCGGTTGAATGACAACGTCCCACCCTGCTTCACGCAAAACCGCCACATCGCTTTCAACGAAACCCAGCCAGGCTTCATCAGTGGGTAGATCGAACATTTCCCCAGCGTTTTCAGGCAGCGCGCGGCTTTTGCGATTGACCGCTTTAAAGCCGATTTTCGTGAGTGCCTTGCGCAGCGCTTTTTCAGCCGCAGGCTTGCGTTGGATACGCTGGGTTTCGGTGCCATTGAGAAACAGGATGTCCTCGGTTCCCTTGCCGCTGGCCAGGCTGGTGTCATAGCGGAACGCCAATGCAGCGCGGTGCTCCCTGTGGAACCGGCCGTAAACGTAGGCTTCGTCGCTTCCCAATGTAAGGCATCCTTGGGGCTCTAACGTATCCACGACGCGTTCGGTCAGCTCGCGCGGTGGAGGAATCTCCTTGGACACCGCACTGATGCGATGACTGAATAACGCGACTTGCTCAGCTGGAATCATCGGCAAACCGCAAAGATGCAGGGCCAGGTTCTCATCCAGCCCATGCTCGATCACCCCGATCGCCATGCTTTCGAGGTCAAGATAATGAAGCGGTTTGAGCGGCAACACATCGTCCAACTCACGCCCGTCGCTGATCCAGCAGGGAATGTAATTGCCGTCGGGCAACACGGCCCAATCAAAACGAGCAGCGCGGGCCGGGCCAGGGTTGAGCGCCAGTCCTGCGCCCAGCTCCAGAAACAGGCGCTGGGTTTTTAACGCCAATTGGAGAATTTCGGCCCCCGTCTCGCCGGCCAACTGAAAACTGCTGCCATAGTTGCCATAAGATCGGCCCAACAACAGCAATCGACCAATGCGTGTATCCAGCTCATACATATAGCCAGGGGCACGCCGTAATACCTCATCCATCGAGTGCAGAGGCTTGATATCGCTGTACTCGCCTTGTTTCGTCACGCGCGCCCGGTACACCTCCAATGACCAGCCACTGGAATAAACATCAGGAGTGATTTGGTACAGCAAACAAGTGCCGGTGTTCTTGGGCTGAGCCTCACCCGGCGGGGTGGGCTTGGGGATGCTTTCGAGCCAGTTTTCGAGCTGCGGACTCAGGCGGTCGCCCACCGGCTTCTTCGGCTCGTTCAGCTCTTCGTACAGCACAGTTAACGTAAACAAGACCGCAGCCGCGTGCTTGCAATTTATCGCCACCGGGCAAGAACACACACAGATGATGCCCGGCCGACGGGATGCTGCACTCTCCAGGGTAATCGACAGGGTGTAGACATTACGGCCAGAGCCCCTGCAATGCGCGATCAGCCGGTGATGCCCGAATTCTTTTATTTCAAGACGATTTTCGCCAGCGTACTCAAACCCACGCTCCAGCGAGCGAGGTTCAAAGTACGCTTGCCAATCCAATTCGACGATACGTGCAATTAGATCATTCATCAAACAAGGACTCTACAGCAGCCAGTAACGGGACTTAAAGCAGGGCGACTCCCACACTAGAGTAAGAGACAGCTCCAACAGCATTCAGACGCTGCCTACATCAAGCTTCTTATTCAATCAGCTGAGCGTCTCGCAACGCTCCAAGGGCTGCCAGCCAGCGCGGATCCTGTTTGTAGTCAGTCGAGGCACTTGCATGCCCCCGCATACGCGCAATGCGAGCCGAAGGTGTGACCTTCATCCGCTGGGCTGCAGTCAGTGCAAGCTCGGCAGCCGCGCGGTCATTGCACACCAGCCCCATGTCACAACCAGCAGTGAGTGCCGCCTCGATCCGACTGGCCGCATCACCCACCACATGGGCACCGGCCATGGACAGGTCATCACTGAAAATCACCCCGTCGAACTGCAGCTCACCGCGCAGGATGTCCTGCAACCAGCGGCGTGAGAAGCCGGCGGGCTGGCTGTCCACTTGCGGGTAGATCACATGCGCGGGCATCACGGCGGCCAATTGCTTGCTCAGGCGTGCGAAAGGCACCAAGTCATTGGCGCGAATCTGTTCCAGGCTGCGCTCGTCGTTGGGAATCGCGACGTGGGAATCGGCCTCGGCCCAACCGTGACCCGGAAAGTGCTTGCCGGTGGCGGCCATGCCCGCGCTGTTCATGCCGCGGATAAAGGCACCGGCGAGTACGGCGGCGCGCTCGGGGTCGCCTTCGAACGAGCGGGTGCCGACCACGGCGCTGCGCTGGTAATCCAGGTCGAGCACTGGGGCGAAGCTGAGGTCCAGGCCCACGGCGAGTACTTCGGTGGCCATGATCCAGCCACATTGTTCGGCCAGGTATTCGGCGTTGGGGTTATCCGCCAGCGCGCGCATGGCCGGCAAGCGCACAAAGCCTTGGCGCAGGCGCTGCACGCGGCCGCCTTCCTGGTCGACCGCCAGCAGCAGGTCCGGGCGCACCGCACGAATCGCTGCGCTCAATTCGCGGACCTGGCGTGGGTGCTCGATGTTGCGCGCAAAGATGATCAAGCCGCCGACTTCAGGTTGGCGCAACAGATGGCGGTCCTCGGCCGTCAGCCAGGTACCGGCAACGTCGACCATCAAAGAACCTTGCAGGGCAGCAGTCATAAACCTTCCTTAAATAACGCGCACAACCCGTCATCCCTACCGGTTACGGTAAGCACGACGGATTGCGCGTAAATAGCTGAAATCGGCATGGCGGCTAGCTTAGCGGATGCAAGCGGCCGCGCACACCCGCAGCGGTCAAACCTTGGCGAGGGTGGGGGTGGATTTGCTGCGCGGGCGCAATTGAGCCACGGCCATGGCCTGATCGGTCACACCGGTTTCAGCGCGCATGCCGGCGGCGAGGAATGGCACCATCAGGCGCATCACCTGCTCGATGGAGGTGTTGACGCCGAAATCCGTCTCGGCAATCGCGCGCAGAGCCTTGATCCCGGACATGCTGAAGGCCGCAGCGCCGAGCATGAAGTGCACGCGCCAGAACAGCTCGATGGGTGGGATACGCGGGGCAGCTTCATTGACCAACAACATATAGCGACGAAACACTTTGCCGTACATGTCTTCCAGATAACGACGCAGGTGGCCCTGGCTCTGACTGAACGCCAGGCCCAATAGACGCATGAAGATAGACAGGTCGTTGCCGCTGCGCGGCTGAACCACCAGGGCTTGCTCGACCAGGATCTCCAAAAGCTCTTCTAGGCTTGGCTTGTTATCCGCCTTCGCCTGGCGACGCTCCAGCTCGCGATCAAGACTGGCACAGAACGGCCCCAGGAAGCGCGAGAACACCGCCTGGATCAGGGCTTTTTTTGAGCCGAAATGGTAGTTCACGGCGGCGAGGTTAACTCCAGCCTTGCTGGTGATCAGCCGCAATGAAGTTTCAGCAAATCCTTTTTCCGCGAACAATTGCTCGGCAGCATCGAGAATGCGTTCAACGGTTTCCGACTGGGCCATGGCTACTCCGCCTGACAAACACTTGTTTGAAACATACGTTTCAGGGTATGTCTTGTCAAGCCTGCGTGTCCGTTTTCCGGCTGGGCAGTCATCTATTTCGTCGCTATTTAATCACATCTTTCATGGCCTGTAGGCGGCGCTATCTCCGCCCCCCAATACGGATGATGGATGACCGTCCAGCGGAGTCGCGCAAAAGGATCATTGCCAAGCGCCGTCCACTGTATATAATCCCAGTCACTGTATAAAAAGACAGAGCGATCAACATGCTAAAACTGACGCCACGCCAAGCTGAGATTCTGGCTTTTATCAAGCGCTGCCTTGATGACAACGGTTACCCACCGACACGCGCCGAAATTGCGCTGGAGCTGGGTTTCAAGTCTCCCAACGCTGCCGAAGAACACCTCAAGGCCCTCGCGCGCAAAGGCGCGATCGAGATGACCCCTGGGGCTTCGCGCGGTATTCGCATCCCTGGCTTCGAAGCCAAGGCCGACGAATCGACACTGCCGATCATCGGTCGAGTGGCCGCGGGTGCGCCGATCCTGGCGCAACAGCACGTCGAGGAATCCTGCAACATCAACCCGACCTTCTTCCATCCGCGCGCCGATTACCTGTTGCGGGTGCACGGCATGAGCATGAAGGACGTGGGTATTTTCGACGGCGACCTGCTGGCCGTTCACACCACCCGCGAAGCCCGCAATGGCCAGATCGTCGTGGCGCGGATCGGCGATGAGGTCACCGTCAAGCGCTTCAAGCGTGAAGGCAGCAAGGTCTGGCTCCTGGCCGAGAACCCGGAGTTCGCGCCGATTGAAGTGAACCTCAAAGACCAGGACCTGGTGATCGAAGGCTTGAGTGTCGGCGTCATTCGCCGCTAAAGGAGACATCATGCAGCTCGTGCACACCCCACAACACACACAACTGTCGCTGTTCGAGGCCTTCATGGCTCAACCCCTTGCGCCCATCCTCAAGGAAACGGTCGAAGCGCCGTGGAGCTGCGAACCTGAGGTATTCAGTGAATTGTCGTTGCGTGGGGCTGCCGGGAGCTGCTTGAGCCTGCTGGCGCCGATCCTGCGCGAACTCAGTGAGGAGCAGGACGCGCGCTGGTTGACGCTGATCGCCCCGCCCGCCAGCCTGACCCAGGCTTGGCTGCGGGATGCCGGCCTCAACCGTGAACGTATTCTGTTGCTGCAGCCACGAGGCGCGCAAAGTGCCCAGCAGTTGACCTGCGAAGCTTTGCGCCTGGGCCGTAGCCATACGGTGGTGAGCTGGCTGAACCCACTGAATGCAACGGCCAAGCAGCAGCTGATCAGCGCCGCGCACACGGGCGATGCGCAGAGCTTGAATATTCGACTGGGGTAAGAAGTGAGCGGGTTACCCAAGGCTCAGTGAAGAACCTTTGGGCCATCTTCCTTCTCCGGCTCGCCTTCAGCCAGGCGACCGGCCATTTGCACGCCAACGCTCAACATCGCTTTAGCCACTTCCACATGCTGGCCTTGCAGGAACGCTTTTGCGTCTTCGGAAAAGTCCAGAATGACCAGAGAACCTTCGTCCTCGGCCCGACGCAGCTCGATTCGGCCGTCAGGCAGTTCAACAATTTCCAGAAAGGACGTTGGCATAAAAGTCTGTTCTCCACGAAAGCGCGGGATTATATCAGTGTTGTCGCGTGCAGGCGTGCCCGCTCAGCACTCGCTCAAACCTTCGCGAAAGCGCAACGCCAGCTTTTTCAGTTCCTGACGCCAGCTTTCCAGCTCTTGCCGGCTCAAAGGCTTAGGCTCATCCGCCTCCAATGCAACCGCCACGATCAATGGCTGCGTCACATCACCCTTGGGTACATGGGGAACGCGGGGCGGCTGGAACATGTCGGCGTGCGCCTTGAGCAGGCGTGCTACCCAACTGTCCGGGCTCTGGGCCATTTCCACCAGCTCGGCCAATTCCGGGATAGCCATGGTTTCCAACACGTCTCGGGCCATGATCATTTCCGCGCGGGGCGAACCGGCCTGGGGCAAGCGGTAGAACCCGGCGATTTCATGGCATAACCCCAGCAAGGCGCCGTACAGGTGAAACAGAGCGGCCTCACGCCCCGCCTGGACCAGCGCGATGGCATTCATCTCCTTGCCCGCCTCGGCACGACCAAGGGCTTCCAGGGATAACCCCGCGAAGTAAATTTTCTGGTTGGTACGGGTATAGAGTTCGTTGGCCATGACGGCAATCTCCACAACGAATGAGGCGTGATGCTGGCTGTGTAGGAGCGAGCTTGCTCGCGAAAAACCTGAGAGCACCACTGTGTATCAGATTTCTCGCGTCATCGTTAACTGCAAGTGCCATTAGGCAGATCCAAATGTGGGAGGGGGCTTGCTCCCGATGGCGATGCATCAGTCATAGGTATGTTGACTGATACACCGCTATCGGGAGCAAGCCCCCTCCCACATTGGACTATCAAGCGCCCTGACGCTTGTCCTCGACCTTCCACTTGCCGCCGTCGTAGAACGCTTTCCAGCCGGTAGGCTTGCCGTCGACTTCGGTCTGCACGTACTGCTCCTTGGTTTTGCGGCTATAGCGGATCACGGCTGGGCGACCATCTGGGTCCTTCTTCGGCGCTTCACACAGGAAGTGGTACTTCGGATCAATCTCATCCTTGTGCGGTACGATTTCCAGCACCAGCGGGGCACGGGTCTCGCGGTTTTTCGGGAACTGGCTGGCTGCCAGGAACAGGCCCGAAGCACCGTCGCGCAGGATGTAGGTGTCGTTGACCTTCTCACACTTGAGCTCAGGCATCTTCACCGGGTCCATCTTCGGCGGCGCCGCGTCACCGCTCTTCAGCAGTTTGCGGGTGTTCTTGCAGGTTGGGTTGGTGCAACCGAAGAACTTGCCGAAACGGCCGGTCTTGAGCTGCATCTCGCTGCCACACTTGTCGCACTCCAGGCTCGGACCTTCGTAGCCTTTGATGCGGTAGGTGCCCTCTTCAATCTCGTAACCGTTGCAATCCGGGTTGTTACCGCAGATGTGCAGCTTATGCTTTTCATCCAGCAGGTAAGCGTCCATCGCCGTGCTGCAGATCGGGCAACGGTGCTTGCCACGCAACACCAGCGACTCGGATTCACCCTCGTCATCCGCCGCGATTTCATCGCCCGGCACCAGGTTGACGGTGGCCTTGCAGCGCTCTTTGGGCGGCAGGCTGTAGCCCGAGCATCCCAGGAACACGCCGGTGGACGCTGTACGAATCTGCATCGGCCGGCCGCAGGTGAGGCACGGAATGTCGGTCATGACCGGCTGGTTGGCACGCATGCCGCTCTCAGGGCTCTCGGCCACTTCGAGTTTTTTCTTGAAATCGCCGTAGAACTCGTCCAGCACGCTCTTCCAGTCGCGTTCGCCCTGGGCCACGTCATCGAGGTTCTCTTCCATGCCGGCGGTGAAGCCGTAGTCCATCAGGTTGGAGAAACTCTCGGACAGACGCTCGGTGACGATGTCACCCATTTTTTCCGAATAGAAGCGGCGGTTGTGCAGCGCCACGTAGCCACGGTCCTGGATGGTGGAGATGATCGCCGCATAGGTCGAAGGACGACCGATGCCGCGTTTCTCCATCTCTTTTACCAGGCTGGCTTCCGAATAACGCGCCGGCGGCTTGGTGAAGTGCTGGGACGGGTCAAGCTTGATCAGCTTCAACGTATCGCCCTGGGCCATGTCCGGCAGCACATCGTCGTCGCCAGGCTTGGCGATTTGCGGCATTACGCGGGTATAACCGTCGAACTTGAGGATCCGGCCCTTGGCACGCAGCTCAAAGTCGCCCGCCCCCACGCTGACGGTGGTGGACAGGTATTGCGCCGGCAGCATCTGGCAGGCCAGGAACTGGCGCCAGATCAGTTCGTAGAGGCGCTCGGCGTCGCGTTCCATGCCACTCAGCTTGCTCGGCTCGGTGTTGGCGTCGGAAGGACGAATCGCTTCGTGAGCCTCCTGGGCGCCCTCTTTGCTGCTGTAGACGTTTGGCTTTTCCGGCAGGTACTTCTTGCCGAACTCGCTTTCAATATAGGTACGCGCCATCGCCACCGCGTCTTGCGACAGGTTGGTGGAGTCGGTACGCATGTAAGTGATGTAGCCGGCTTCGTACAGACGCTGGGCCATCATCATGGTTTTCTTCACACCGAAGCCCAGGCGGTTGCTCGCGGCCTGCTGCAGGGTGGAGGTGATGAACGGCGCCGACGGCTTGCTGCTGGTCGGCTTGTCTTCGCGCTTGACGATGCTGTAGCTGGAGGCCTTGAGCTTCTCCAGCGCGGCCATGGCCTGGGCTTCGTTCAGCGGTTTGAAGGCCTCGCCTTTTTCGCGGGCCACTTCAAAGCGCACGTTGTTGCCCTTGGCAGTGCCGAGGTCAGCGTGGACTTCCCAATATTCTTCGGGATTGAACGCACGAATCTCGCGCTCACGCTCCACCACCAGCTTCACCGCCACCGACTGCACACGGCCGGCGGACAGGCCACGGGCGATTTTTGCCCACAGCAGCGGCGAGACCATGTAGCCCACGACGCGGTCGAGGAAGCGCCGCGCCTGCTGGGCGTTGACGCGGTCGATGTCCAGCTCGCCCGGCTTGGAGAAGGCTTCCTGGATGGCTTTCTTGGTGATTTCGTTGAACACCACGCGCTTGTAGCGGCTGTCATCACCGCCGATGGCTTCGCGCAGGTGCCAGGCAATGGCTTCCCCTTCGCGGTCCAAGTCCGTCGCGAGATAGATGGTGTCGGCATCTTTGGCGAGCCGGCGCAGCTCTTCGATGACCTTTTCCTTGCCCGGAAGGATTTCGTACTTGGCCTTCCAGCCATGATCCGGGTCCACACCCATGCGCGAGACCAGCTGCTTGCGTGCTTTCTCTTTAGGCGTGAGCACCGGACCTTCGCCCGCAGCCGCCTTGCCGCGCTTGGCGGCAGGCTCCTTGCTGGCGCTAGCCGAACCGCTGGTGGGCAGGTCTCGGATATGGCCGATACTCGACTTCACCACGTACTCGTTGCCCAAGTACTTGTTGATGGTCTTGGCCTTAGCCGGGGATTCCACAATGACCAGCGATTTGCCCATGGATCGGAAAATTCCTGAATTCGAGAAGTGAAAGGCAGTTGGCGCCTGTCGCGGCAACGCTATATATAGTGGCAACAAGGTGAGGTCAAGCGCAGCATTTTGCGCGACCCGCCGTTATTGCCCTTTAAAAAGACTGGGTTCGGCCTGGACCAAAGCAAAGCGCGGGACCTGCTCGCCGTCAACCTCGACGGTCTCCAGGAACATGCTCAACGGGCGTACCCAAAAGCCGTAATCGCCATACAGTGCTTGGTAGAACACCATTTCTTCTTCGGTCTCGGAGTGCTGCGCCACGCTGAAAACGCGGTACTGCGGCCCCTTGTAATGCTGGTAGAGCCCGGGTTCGACTTTCATGCTCTGGCCCTCTTACAAAATTTATTGAAAAAAAATTAAAAATTCCAAAAAACAAAAACCGGGGCACTGGGCCCCGGCTTCCGTCAACCCAACGCTTAGACGCGTTCGAAGACGGTGGTAATGCCTTGGCCGAGACCAATGCACATGGTTGCTACCCCAAGGTTACCGCCATTTTGCTTCATCACGTTCAGCAATGTGCCGGAGATGCGGGCACCGGAGCAACCGAATGGGTGGCCCAGGGCAATCGCGCCGCCGTGCAGGTTAACCTTCTCATTCATCTTGTCGAGTACTTTCAAATCTTTCAGCACTGGCAGGGCCTGTGCGGCGAAAGCTTCGTTGAGCTCGAAGAAGTCGATATCGGAGATGGTCAGGCCCGCGCGCTTCAAGGCTTTTTGTGTGGCCGGTACTGGACCATAGCCCATGATCGCCGGGTCCACACCCGCCACGGCCATCGAGCGGATCACCGCCAGCGGCTGGATGCCCAGGTCCTGGGCACGCTGCGCCGACATCACGATCATGCACGAAGCACCGTCGGTGATTTGCGACGACGTACCGGCAGTCACGGTGCCGCCCTTTGGATTGAAGGCAGGCTTGAGCGCCGCCAGGCTTTCCAGGGTGGTGTCCGGACGAATGGTTTCGTCGTAATCGAACAGTTTCAGGAAACCGTTCTCGTCGTAGCCGTTCATCGGGATGATTTCATCCTTGAACTTGCCTTCCACCGTCGCCTTGTGGGCGAGTTGGTGGGAGCGCAGGCCGAACGCGTCCTGGGCTTCGCGGGTAATGCCGTGCATCTTGCCGAGCATTTCTGCGGTCAGGCCCATCATGCCCGAGGCTTTTGCCGCGTACAGCGACATGTGCGGGTTAGGGTCGACGCCGTGCATCATGCTGACGTGGCCCATGTGCTCCACGCCGCCGACCACGAACACATCACCGTTACCGGTCATGATCGCCTGGGCGGCCGTGTGCAGCGCGCTCATCGACGAACCGCACAGGCGGCTCACGGTCTGGCCGGCTGCAGTGTGCGGGATCTGGGTCATCAAGGAGGCCATGCGCGCGATGTTCCAGCCCTGCTCCAGGGTCTGGTTCACACAGCCCCAGATCACGTCTTCGACTTCGTTCGGGTCAACCTTGACGTTGCGTTCCAGCAGCTTGCTGATCAGGTGCGCCGACATGTCTTCGGCACGGGTGTTGCGGTGCATGCCGCCTTTGGAACGGCCCATCGGCGTACGACCGAAGTCGACGATCACGACGTCTCTTGGATTCAAGCTCATAAATATTCTCGCTCTAGTCGATTGGGCGCTTAACCGAAGAAGCTCTGGCCGTTCTTGGCCATTTCACGCAGCTTCGCGGTCGGGTGGTACAGCGGGCCCAGATCAGCGTATTTGTCAGCCAGGGCAACGAACTCGGCCACACCGATCGAGTCGATGTAACGCAGCGCACCACCACGGAACGGAGGGAAACCAATCCCGTACACCAGGCCCATATCGGCTTCGGCGGCGGTCTCGACGATGCCATCTTCCAGGCAACGTACGGTTTCCAGGCACAGGGCGATCATCATCCAGTTGATGATGTCCTCATCGGACACCTCACGCTGCTCGTAGATGACAGGTGCGAGTACTTCGTGCACCGACGGGTCGGCCACTTTCTTCTGCTTGCCCTTCTTGTCGGCCTCGTAGGCGTAGAAGCCCTTGCCGTTCTTCTGGCCCAGGCGCTTGGCTTCGTAGAGTGCGTCGATCGCCGAGCGGCGGTCGTCTTTCATACGGTCCGGGAAGCCTTCAGCCATGACGTCGCGACCGTGGTGGCCGGTGTCGATGCCGACCACGTCCATCAGGTACGCAGGGCCCATTGGCCAGCCGAATTTTTCCATGACCTTGTCGATGCGCACGAAGTCCACACCGGCGCTGACCAGTTTGGCGAAACCGCCGAAGTACGGGAACAGTACGCGGTTGACCAAAAAGCCCGGGCAGTCATTGACCACGATCGGGTTCTTGCCCATTTTCTTGGCGTAGGCAACGGTGGTGGCAATAGCCAGCTCGCTGGACTTCTCGCCACGGATCACTTCCACCAGCGGCATCATGTGCACCGGGTTGAAGAAGTGCATGCCGACGAAGTTTTCCGGACGCTTGAGAGCCTTGGCCAGCAAGCTGATGGAAATGGTCGAGGTGTTGGAAGCCAGGATGGTGTCGTCTTTGACCTGGGCTTCGACTTCAGCCAATACCGCCTGCTTGACCTTCGGGTTCTCGACAACGGCTTCGACGACCAGGTCGACGTGGCCGAAATCGCCGTAGGACAGCGTAGGACGAATGCCGTTAAGCACTTCAGCCATTTTCGCAGCGGTCATACGACCCTTATCAACGCGGCCCACCAGCAGTTTGGCGGCTTCCGCCAGGCCCTGCTCGATACCGTGCTCGTTGATGTCTTTCATCAGGATCGGCGTGCCTTTGGACGCCGACTGGTAAGCGATACCGCCGCCCATGATACCGGCACCCAGTACGGCGGCCTGTTTCACGTCCTTGGCGATTTCGTCGTAGGCCTTGGCCTTTTTCTTCAATTCCTGATCGTTCAGGAACAAGCCGATCAGGCTCTGTGCAGCCGAGGTTTTCGCCAATTTGACGAAGCCTGCCGCTTCCACTTCCAGGGCTTTGTCGCGACCGAAGTTCGCGGCCTTCTGGATGGTCTTGATCGCTTCGACCGGTGCCGGGTAATTCGGGCCGGCTTGGCCTGCCACGAAACCTTTGGCGGTTTCGAACGACATCATTTGTTCGATGGCGTTGAGCTTGAGCTTTTCCAGCTTCGGCTGACGCTTGGCTTTGTAGTCGAATTCGCCGCTGATGGCGCCCTTGAGCAGGTTCAGCGCGGCTTCGGCCAGTTTGTCCGGGGCAACCACGGCATCGACAGCACCGACTTTCAGCGCGTCTTCAGCACGGTTTTCCTTGCCGGCGGCAATCCATTCGATGGCGTTGTCGGCACCGATCAGGCGCGGCAGGCGCACGGTGCCGCCGAAGCCCGGGTAGATGCCCAGCTTGACTTCAGGCAGACCGATCTTGGCGGTAGCGGACATGACACGGAAGTCTGCCGCCAGGCACATTTCCAGGCCGCCGCCCAGGGCGATACCGTTGATCGCAGCAACGGTGGGTACGTTGAGGTCTTCGAAATCGCTGAAAATCTTGTTGGCTTCGAGGTTGCCAGCCACCAGCTCGGCATCGGGCAGCTTGAAGTTGTCGACGAATTCGGTGATGTCAGCGCCGACGATGAACACGTCCTTGCCGCTGGAGACGATCACGCCCTTGACCGAAGCATCTGCTTTGATGGTGTCTACGGCCTGACGCAGTTCGTTCAGGGTTAGACGGTTGAACTTGTTGACGGACTCACCCTTGAGGTCGAATTTCAATTCGACGATGCCACTTTCAAGAGCCTTAACCGTGATGGCTTTACCTTCGTAAATCATCAACTGATCTCCACGATATGGAAGCTGAACAGTACACACCGGACGCTGGCCTCTGGTTGGACATTGACAGCTGCATCAATGCTCACGCCAATCCGCCAGGCACACCCGCCAGTGCGATAGTCGGGGTTATGTCAGAGTCGCCTGTAGGACAAACGCTCAATTCATACGCCCGTTTGATTTGGGTACGCCACCTTCATCCAATTCAGAGCAATTGTCAATCGCTCCAAAGGCTAGGAAAAACGCGACTTTCCAGTCATTTCAGAACCCGAAGCGCAAGATAGCAACCCGTCAATATTTAACTATTCACAAGATCAATAATAGGAAACATATGGGAAAGCACTGTACAGAAACGGATTGGCGGCTAGGCTAACGGCAACTTGAAGATCTACCGGCCTGCCTGGCCAACTCCAGCCCGATGATGAGTCGGGCTTTTTATTGCCCGGCGTTCCGGTTTTTCTGTAGGAGCGAGCTTGCTCGCGAAAATCGCCAACCATAACGCAGCTACCTCAGCTTTAACGCGGCGCTCTCAGGTTTTTCGCGAGCAAGCTCGCTCCTACAATGAGTGGGTTATGTCAGGCCAGGGCTTTGAGCAGTGCATCAATATCCTTCAACACGCTCGCCTCGCCCTTCTCGCCCCAATACAAGGCGATCATTTGCTTGTCGGCCTCGACCTTGTACACATTGGCCGGCAGCGTCGAAAAATACGGCAACAACTTTTCATCCACGCAGACCTCGCGCCATTGATTGACCCACACACCCGGCTCCAACTGCCAGTAACTCCAGAGGGCCGGCGTGCTGCCGCGTCGTGGTCGGCAATACTGCGCGCAGGGGCTCGGCGGCTCTTGCTTAAGCCAGTGCGGCCACTCCTGGGGCGCCAGTTGCATGGCCAGCCCGATGCGGCGCGCCTCCATGCGCAGGGCCATGCGCCCGCTCTGATGGCGCGATGGACGCAGCCATGCCAGAGGGCTCAGGACCACCACAAGGATTGACACCACTATCCAGACCGTCATATGTGTACCCCCGAATTTCCTGATGAGCGGATTTGATCTGACGCAAGCCGATCCGCTCGAAAGCAGCCATACTGAATTTATTGCAGTCCCCTGGAGGAACGCCCCATGCCCTACACACATATTCTGGTCGCCGTCGACCTGACCGAAGAGTGCGATCCAGTGATCAAGCGCGCGCAGGAATCTGCATTGGCCAATGGCGCCATACTGTCGTTGGTGCATATCGTCGAGCCCATGGCCATGGCCTTTGGCGGTGACGTGCCGATGGACCTCTCCCAGTTGCAGCAACAACAATTTGACCAGGCCAAGGAGCGCCTGGATCGTTTGATTCTCAAATACCCGCACCTGAAAAAGGAAGACTGCCACCTGACATACGGCCAACCGCGCCAGGAAATCCACCACTTGGCCAAGGAAAAGGCTTGCGACTTGATCGTGGTGGGTAGCCATGGTCGTCACGGTTTGGCGTTGTTGCTGGGTTCTACTGCCAACGATGTACTGCACGGCGCGCCGTGCGATGTGCTGGCGGTGAAGCTGGTAAAAAATACGTAAGAACGCCGTAGATCCAATGTGGGAGGGGGCTTGCCCCCGATAGCAGTCTGTCAGTTGATACATCTGGTGACTGATACACCGCTATCGGGAGCAAGCCCCCTCCCACATGTTGACCGCATTTCATATAAAAAAGCCCGGCGCTCATAAGAGCGCCGGGCTTTTTCATTGTGCGAAGGTCACTCAGCCATCCAGCTCGGCCCAACGCTCAACCAGTGCTTCCAACTCCTGGTTCAACGTCTCCAGGGAAGCGATGACCGCAGCGGTTTCCGCCGCCGGACGCTGGTAGAAACCCGCGTCAGCCATTTGCGCTTCCACCGCGGCGATCTGTTGTTCCTTGGCGTCGATATCGCCCGGCAACGCTTCCAGCTCGCGCTGCAGCTTGTAGCTGAGTTTTTTCTTCGCAGAGGGTGCAGCTTCCGGTGCCGGAGCAGCAGCGGCCACGGGCGCGACGACTGCGGAGGTCAAGTCGGCCTTGCCGGACTTGCTCTCGGTTACGCCCAGCAGGCGCGGCGAGCCGCCCTGGCGCAGCCAGTCCTGATAACCACCGACGTACTCGCGCACCTTGCCCTCGCCTTCGAAGACCAGGGTGCTGGTGACCACGTTGTCGAGGAATGCCCGGTCGTGGCTGACCATCAGCACGGTGCCGTTGAAGGTCAGCAAGACCTCTTCCAGCAGCTCGAGGGTTTCCACGTCGAGGTCGTTGGTCGGTTCGTCGAGCACCAGCAGGTTCGCCGGTTTGCTGAACAGCTTGGCCAGCAGCAGGCGCGCACGCTCGCCACCGGACAAGGCTTTCACCGGTGTACGCGCACGTTGCGGGCTGAACAGGAAGTCGCCCAGATAGCTGAGTACGTGGCGGCTCTGGCCGTCGATGTCGATAAAGTCGCGGCCTTCGGCAACGTTGTCGATCACGGTTTTTTCCAGGTCCAACTGGTGGCGCAGCTGATCGAAGTAGGCCACGTCGATGCGAGTGCCCTCTTCCACCGTGCCGTTGGTCGGCTGCAGACCGCCGAGCATCAGCTTGAGCAAGGTGGTCTTGCCGGTACCGTTGGCGCCCAGCAGGCCGATACGGTCACCGCGCGCCAGGACCATGGAGAAGTCCTTGATCAGGAACGGGCCTTCCGGGTGATGGAAGCTGACGTTCTCCAGCACCATCACCTGCTTGCCCGACTTGTCGGCGGTATCGAGCTGGATATTGGCCTTGCCGGTGCGTTCACGCCGTTCGCTGCGCTCAACCCGCAGCGCTTTCAACGCACGCACGCGGCCTTCGTTGCGGGTGCGGCGCGCCTTGATGCCCTGGCGGATCCAGACTTCTTCCTGGGCCAGCTTCTTGTCGAACAGGGCGTTGGCGGTCTCTTCAGCCGAGAGTGCAGCTTCCTTGTGCACCAGGAAGCTGGCGTAGTCGCCGTTCCAGTCGATCAGGCCACCGCGGTCCAGCTCCAGGATGCGCGTGGCCAGGTTCTGCAGGAAGGACCGGTCGTGCGTGATGAACAGCACGGCGCCCTGGAAATCCTTGAGGGCTTCTTCGAGCCAGGCGATAGCGCCGATGTCCAGGTGGTTGGTCGGTTCGTCGAGCAGCAGCAGATCCGGCTCGGACACCAACGCCTGGGCCAGCAGCACGCGCCGACGCCAGCCACCGGACAATTGGGCGAGGGTCTTGTCGGCGGGCAATTGCAGGCGGCTCAGGGTGCTGTCCACCAGTTGCTGCAGGCGCCAGCCGTCACGGGCTTCGAGGTCTTGCTGGACGTGCATCAGCTTGTCCAGGTCGGCTTCGGTGACGCAGTTCTGCGCCAGGTGATGGTATTGCGCAAGCAATTCGCCAACGCCGTCCAGGCCTTCGGCAACCACGTCGAACACTGTCCGCTCGTCGGCTACCGGCAATTCCTGCGGCAATTCGCCGATCTTGAGGCCTGGGGCACGCCAGACAGAGCCTTCATCGGGCTTCTGGTCGCCTTTTACCAGCTTCATCATGCTGGACTTGCCGGTGCCGTTGCGGCCGATGATGCACACCCGCTCACCACGGGCGATCTGCCAGGACACCTTGTCCAACAACGGCATAGCGCCGAAAGCAAGGGACACATCGCTGAATTTGAGCAGGGTCATACACTTCTCCAAAAACTGGGCGCGCATTCTACCT
Organism: Pseudomonas sp. R11-23-07; assembly: GCF_003852295.1. Taxonomy (NCBI): domain Bacteria; kingdom Pseudomonadati; phylum Pseudomonadota; class Gammaproteobacteria; order Pseudomonadales; family Pseudomonadaceae; genus Pseudomonas; species Pseudomonas sp. R11-23-07. The sequence goes on along the minus strand of NZ_CP027761.1, from coordinate 1,657,407 downwards.
GAGTTGAGGGTGGGATGCGGCCAGCATTTTCGCTGCCGACACGTTCTGCAGGACATTTGCCGCGAACTTGAACCAACCGGCCGGCAAAGCTTTCGCCGGCCGCTGGCAAAAGGCTAAGCTAGGGGCAATCAGTGTCGGCGGTGCCGGTGCTAGTCGTGATTTCTCTGCACGGACGTCTCATGCGCAGTCGCCTTTTCAACTTTTTATCCTGCCTGCTTCTCTCCGCCACCGCCGTTCAATCTGCCCAGGCCGTGGACCTCACCACCCAACGTCAATATTACGATGAAGCCAAACGCGCCCTGGCCAAGGGTGACAGCGGCCCGTACATGCAATACAGCCAGGCCCTGGCCGACTACCCGCTGACGCCGTACCTGGCCTATGACGAACTGACCGCGCGTCTTAAAACCGCGAGCAACCAGGAAATCGAACAGTTCCTCGCCAAAAACGGCGACCTGCCCCAGGCCAACTGGATGAAGCTGCGCTGGTTACGCTGGCTGGCCGAACGCGGTGACTGGCAGACCTTTGAAAAGTACTACGATGCCAAGCTCAATTTCGTCGAGCTGGACTGCCTGCACGGCCAGTTCCAACTGACCCACAACCTCAAGGCCGAAGGCTACAAGACCGCCGAAAAGCTGTGGATGACCGGCAAAACCCAACCGGCGGCCTGTGATGCGACCTTTGGCCAGTGGGCGTCTGATGGTCAGCTGACCGAACAAAAAATCTGGGACCGCGCCAAGCTCGCCGCCGAAGCGCGCAACTACGCGCTGGCCAACAGCCTGGTGAAAACCCTGCCAACGCTCGGCGCACAAGGCCGCCTGATGATCGACGTGGCGCAAAAGCCCGATATGCTCAGCGACCCGTCGCGCTTCCTGCCGGCCACCGAGGCCATGTCTGACGCCGTAGGCCTGGGCCTGCGTCGCCTCGCACGCCAGGACCCGGACAAGGCCATGGCCCTGCTGGACGGCTACGCCAGCAGCATGCACTTCTCCCGTGACGAAAAAGTCTCGATCGCCCGAGAAATCGGCCTGACCCTGGCACGCCGGTACGATCCTCGCGCCTTGGACGTGATGACCAAGTACGACCCGGAGCTGCGCGACAACACCGTCTCCGAATGGCGCCTGCGCCTGCTGTTGCGCCTGGCGCGCTGGGAAGATGCGTACCAGTTGACCCGCAAGCTGCCGCAGGATCTGGCCACCACCAACCGCTGGCGCTACTGGCAGGCACGCAGCCTGGAGCTGGCCGAACCGAAAAACCCGCAGGCGTTGGTGCTGTATAAAAACGTGGCAAAGGAACGCGACTTCTACGGTTTCCTCGCCGCGGACCGTTCCAAGACCCCTTACCAGTTGAACAACAAGCCGCTGGTGATGAGCCAGGCGCTGGTCAATAAAGTACGCAATACCCCAGGCGTGCGCCGGGCCCTGGAGTTCTACGCTCGTGGCCAGATCGTCGATGGCCGCCGCGAGTGGTACCACGTCAGCCGTCACTTCAACCGTGACGAAATGGTCGCGCAGGCGAAGCTGGCCTACGACATGAAGTGGTACTTCCCGGCGATCCGCACGATCAGCCAGGCACAATACTGGGACGACCTGGACATCCGCTTCCCGATGGCCCACCGCGACACCCTGGTGCGCGAAGCCAAGGTGCGCGGCCTGCATTCAAGCTGGGTGTTCGCGATTACCCGCCAGGAAAGCGCCTTCATGGACGACGCCCGCTCCGGCGTCGGTGCCAGCGGCCTGATGCAGCTGATGCCCGGGACGGCCAAGGAAACCGCGCGCAAGTTCAGCATTCCCCTGGCCTCCCCGGCCCAGGTACTGGACCCGGACAAAAACATCCAGCTCGGCGCCGCCTACCTGAGCCAGGTGCACAGCCAATTCAACGGCAATCGCGTGCTCGCCTCCGCCGCCTACAACGCCGGCCCCGGCCGCGTACGGCAATGGCTACGCGGTGCGGACCACCTGAGTTTCGACGTGTGGGTGGAAAGCATCCCGTTCGACGAGACCCGTCAGTATGTGCAGAACGTGCTGTCTTATTCGGTGATCTACGGGCAGAAGCTCAATTCACCGCAGCCGTTGGTGGATTGGCATGAGCGGTACTTTGATGATCAGTAACGGAGGGAGCTTCAAGCGCTAAGTTTGAAGCGACAAGAAAATGCCCGCGTTATGCGGGCATTTTTTATGAAGTTGTTACACCGCCTCGGCCAACGCCAGATTCAGGGCTTGCAACATGAACTCTACAAAAGGTGTCGCTTCTGCCTGCTGATCCGCCGCCGAAAGCGCCGCATAGTAGGCATCCTGCTGATCCCGGATGACTGCTTCCACTGGCAGGTAAGCCAGCACCGGGCGCCACTGGCTGAGTATCAACGTTTGCCAGAGCCGCCCCATGCGGCCATTACCGTCTGCAAATGGGTGGATGAACTCGAATTCATAATGGAATACGCAACTGGCGATCAAAGGGTGCCAATCTGAAACTGACTGCCACTGCAGCAAGTCATCGATGAGGTGCGCCACGCGGCTCGCAGGCGGCGCCATATGCACCAGTTGTTCGCCACGATAAATGCCGACGCCTGACTGGCGAAGCCGTCCGGCATCGTCTATCAGTCCAAACATCAGCAGTTCGTGGGCTTTCAGCAGGTCGGCACGATCGCTCGGCGTCCATTGCGGCATCGCTTCATAGGCTGCAAACGCGTTGCGCACTTCCTGGATTTCCCGTGGCAGCCCCAATACCCGCTTTCCCTCCAGGACAGCAGTGACCTGCTCGATGCTGAGCGTATTGTTCTCGATGGCGAGCGAAGCCTGAATAGTACGAATCCTGTTACCGCGCCTCAACTGAGGCGTCTGGCGGCTATCGTCACCGACTGAGAGCTGGCCGATTTGCTCACTGATATTGGCCACCAGAGCCAGCATCTTTGTCGTCAGCGTCAACGGAGGTTGATAACGGCTCATATCCTCATCCAGATCATTAGCGAAAAACCACATGATGCCCTAAGGCGTAGCCATACCGCAGCATCATTGCACTTGCACACCCTCACTGAACTGCAACGCCGCCAACCGCGCATACAGCGGATTGCTCGCAATCAACTGCTGATGTGTGCCCACGGCTACCAGCTTGCCCTGGTCCATCACCGCGATCCGGTCGGCGTTCTTCACCGTGGCCAGGCGGTGCGCAATCACCAGGGTGGTGCGGCCCTGCATCAATTGCGGCAGGGCTTGCTGGATCAGGTGTTCGCTCTGGGCATCGAGGGCGCTGGTGGCTTCGTCCAGCAGCAGGATGGGTGCGTCTACCAGCAACGCGCGGGCGATGGCCAGGCGTTGACGCTGCCCCCCGGAGAGGCCCAGGCCACCGTCGCCGAGGTGGGTCTGGTAGCCATCGGGCATTTGCAGGATAAAGTCATGGGCATGGGCGATGCGGGCTGCGGCTTCGACCTGCTCGCGGGTCGCCGTCGGGTTACCGTAGCGGATGTTGTCTTCGATGCTGCCAAAAAACAGCGCCGGGCTTTGGGATACCAGCGCGAAGTGGCGGCGCAGGTCCAGCGGGTCGAGTGCGGTCAGCGGCTGCCCTTCGAGCAGGATGCGGCCGTGCTGGGGGTCGTAGAAGCGCAGCAGCAAGTCGAAGAGCGTCGATTTGCCTGCGCCGGAAGGCCCCACCAAGGCGAGGGTTTCGCCAGGGTTGACGCGCAGGCTCAGGCCGTCGATGGCGTAGCTTTCTGGCCGTGACGGGTAGGAAAAGCGCAGGTCCTGCAGCTCCATGCGCCCGCTGACCCGTTCCGGCAACGGTACGCTGCCGCTGGCCGGCGCCTGGATGTCGTTGCTCGACTGCAACAGTTCGCCAATCCGCTCCGCCGCACCGGCGGCCCGCTGCAGCTCGCCAAGCACTTCACTCAAGGTGCCCACAGCGCCGCCGACGATCAGGCTGTAAAACACGAACGCCGCCAGCTCACCACCGGAAATGCGCCCGCTGATCACGTCCATCCCGCCGACCCACAACATCACGCCCACGGCACCGAGCACCAGCATGATCACCAGGGTAATCAGCCAGGAACGTTGCAGGATGCGTTTGCGGGCGGTGGTGAACGCCTCTTCCACGGTCAGGGCGAAACGCTGCTCGTCCTGCACCTGATGGTTATAGGCCTGCACGGTCTTGATCTGGCCCAGGGTCTCGGACACATAGCTGCCGACATCGGCGATGCGGTCCTGGCTCTGGCGCGACAGGCTGCGCACGCGCCGGCCAAAGATCAGGATCGGCGCCAGCACCAGTGGCAACGCCACCACGACAATGCTGGTGAGCTTGGGGTTGGTGATGAACAACAACACGATACCGCCGATGACCATCAGGGCATTGCGCAGGAACAGCGACAGCGATGAGCCGATCACCGATTGCAGCAGCGTGGTGTCGGTGGTCAGGCGTGACTGGATTTCCGAGCTGCGGTTGTTCTCGTAAAAGCCCGGATGCAGATAGATCAGGTGGTTGAACACCTGCCGGCGAATATCCGCCACCACCCGCTCGCCGATCCACGACACCAGGTAAAAGCGCGTGAACGTGCCCACCGCCAGGCCCACTACCAGCACCATGAACAGCGCGATGGACTGGTTGAGCAGGTGCGGTGACTGGGTCATGAAACCCTGGTCGACCAGCAGGCGGATACCCTGCCCCATGGACAAGGTGATGCCAGCGGTAACGATCAGCGCCAGCAGGGCACCCAGCGCCTGCCAGCGGTAGGGCGCAATGAAGCGGCTGGCCAGGCGAATCGCGCGGCGTTGTCGGACTGAGAACATTTAGGGCTTCACCAATGAGGAGACTATTGATCAACATTGGGGGAACTTGGGCAAATAGCAATGAGTCAGGTTAATTATGCCCGCCGATGGAAGCCGCTAGAGGCTATCGGTCTAAGACTGATCTGGAAATATGTGCCGGTTTCTGGTGGACTGGGTGTTCGAACCGATGGTCGTGTATGGAGTTGTAATAGCTCGGTCACGCGGGGGAATTAAAGTAGGTACACAACCTGATGAGGAGACAGGCCATGACCTTGCAAAACAGCAGCGATGCCAAAATCGAAGTGATCCGCCAACCGCAGGAGCTGCCTTGCTCGTACATCGATGCCAAGGGCCGCGAAGTGCAGATTACCGAAGAAATGATCCAGCAAGCCTGCAGCGAACTGGAACAGCGCCTGGTCAAGCCTGCACAGCAAGGCTGAAGCGCCGACGCTCTTGCAAACCCGGCCCAGGTGGCCGGGTTTTTTATTGGGTGTTTAAACGCAGACCGCGCCCAGTGCGGTCACGATGTTCGACAACACGGCCGACTCACCGTTGATGCGCACCTTCAAGCCGTCAATCTCACGACGCTCCGGGTAATGCTTGCGCAACAGGTCGAATGCCTTGCGCTGCTCTTCTACCGTTCCTACCAGGCTGCGACGCAAATCCGCATCGTCCCGGCGTGGGTCGTACACACTGCGGCACAAGGTCGCCAGCGCCCAGGCCGGGTCGGTCGACGCGTTCAAGTGCACCTCGGCCAGCCACGGTTGCGGCAGCAGGTCGCGCAAATGAATGCTCGGTTCCTGGCCCAGGTGCGCACAGAACGCCTGGTAGATCTGCGCCGTGCCGCGCTGCTTGCCGTCGAGGCTGTAGCCGGCGATATGCGGCGTAGCCAGCACGCACAGGTCAGCCAGGTCGGCATCCACTTGCGGCTCGCCTTCCCACACGTCCAGCACGGCTTGCAGGTCTTCGCGCTCCAGCAACACATCGCGCAGCGCGGCGTTGTCCACCACCGCGCCCCGGCTGGCGTTGATCAGCCAGGTGCCGGGCTTGAGCTGCGCAAGGCGCTGGCGATCGAACAGATGCCAGGTGGAACCATTGCCGGACTTGGTCAGCGGCGTGTGCAGGCTGATGACATCGCACTGCTCGATGATCTGCTGCAGGCTCACGTAATCGCCGTCTTCGGCGATCTGCCGTGGCGGATCACACACCAGCACGTTCCAGCCCAGGCCCTTGAGCACCTGGACCAGCCGCCCGCCGACCTCGCCGGCGCCAACGATGCCGTAGGTGCGCCGGCTGAGGTCGGCGCCTTCGATTTCAGCCAGGGTCTGCAAGCTGCCCAGCACATAATCCACCACGCCCCGGGCATTACAGCCGGGTGCGCTGGACCACTGGATACCGGCCTGCCTGAAGTAATCGAGGTCCAGATGATCGGTGCCGATGGTGCAGGTGCCGACAAACCCCACCTTCGTGCCCTCGAGCAAGGTCCGGTTGACGTTGGTCACCGAACGTACCAGCAGCACATCGGCCTGCTCGACCGTGGCGCGGTCAATGGAACGGCCGGGCACGCGGCGAATCTCGCCAAACCCCTGGAAGAATGCATCGAGCAGCGGAATATTTTCGTCGGCAACAATCAGCATGGCAGGCTCCTTTGGCGGATCAGCAGTGTACAGCCTTGTGAGGATCCCATGTGGGAGGGGGCTTGCTCCCGATGGCGGTGGGTCAGTTGATGCATCTGTGATGAACCACCGCTATCGGGAGCAAGCCCCCTCCCACAGGGGTTACAAGGTGCCTGCGAGACCGCATTACAAATCAGCAACACAGGTTTTTTCCTGACCGTTGCGTCAAAGCGTAGAATCCGCCGTCCTTGCGACTGCCTTTTTATTGGACACCTGTACGTGAACACTGCCACCGCTACCCTCACCCGCCCCGCCCGTATCAGCCGGGAAGTGCGCGACCTGCTGACGCTGGCGCTGCCGATCATCATCGGCCAACTGGCAACCACCGCGATGAGCTTTGTCGATGCGGTGATGGCCGGACGTGTCAGCCCCCAGGATCTGGCGGCGGTTGGCCTGGGTAACTCGATCTGGATCCCGGTCTACCTGTTGATGACCGGCACCCTGCTGGCCACCACGCCGAAAGTCGCGCAGCGCTACGGCGCAGGCAAGTACAACGAAATCGGGCCATTGGTGCGCCAGTCACTGTGGCTGGCCGTGGTGGTCGGCATCGCGGGTGCGCTGCTGCTGCTGTGCGCCGAGCCGGTGTTGCATGCGATGAAGGTCGAGCCGGCCCTGATCGAGCCGTCCATGGGCTACCTGCATGGCATCGCCGCCGGCATGCCGGCCATTGCGCTGTATTACGTGTTTCGCTGCTTCAGCGACGGCATGGGCCGTACGCGGCCGAGCATGGTCATGGGCTTGTGCGGGTTGGCACTGAACATTCCGCTGAACTACATCTTCATCTACGGCCATCTCGGCCTGCCGGCCATGGGCGGCGTAGGCTGCGGCTGGGCCACGGCGATTGCGATGTGGGTGATGATGCTCGGCCTGGCCGGGTGGACCCGCTGGGGCCCGGCCTATCAAAGCAGCGAATTGTTCAAGCGCTTCGACTGGCCACAATGGGCGGTGATCAAGCGTGTATTAGGGATCGGCCTGCCGATTGGCGTGGCGATCTTTGCCGAGTCGAGCATCTTCGCGGTGATCGCCCTGCTGCTGGGCAGCCTGGGGGCTACCGTGGTGTCCGGCCATCAGATCGCGCTGAATGTCAGTTCCCTGGTGTTCATGATCCCCTACTCCCTGAGCATGGCCGTCACCGTGCGCGTCGGCCAGGCCCTGGGCCGTGGCGAACCGCGTGAAGCCCGCTTCGCCGCCGGCGTTGGCATGGGCACCGCATTGGCCTATGCCTGCCTGTCCTGCAGCCTGATGCTGGTATTTCGCGAGCAGATTGCGGCGATCTACACCCCCGACCCGGTGGTCATCCATCTGGCATCGATGCTGATCGTGTTCTCGGCGTTGTTCCAGTTCTCCGACTCGATCCAGGTGACCGCTGCCGGCGCGCTGCGCGGCTATCAGGACACCCGGGTCACCATGCTGCTGACCCTGTTCGCCTACTGGGGCGTGGGCTTGCCGGTCGGTTACGCCCTGGGGCTGACCGACTGGTTGGGCGAACCCAGCGGCCCAAGCGGCTTGTGGCAAGGCCTGATCGTCGGCCTGAGCTGCGCGGCAGGCATGTTGCTGGTGCGCCTGGCGCGCAGTGCACGCCGACGCATCCACGCCGACAAGGCGCTCACGCGCGCCCTGTAGGAGCGAGCTTGCTCGCGAAAAACGCTAACGATAACGCAGCGCTTCTGGTTTAACGCGGCGCTCTCAGGTTTTTCGCGAGCAAGCTCGCTCCTACAAGGGTTCGGCGGTCAATCGGCTTTCTTGCGGATCCAGTAAAGGTACGTGCCGGCGTCTTCCTGTTGACTGACAAGTTCATGGTCGAGGAACACGCAAAATTTGGGAATATCGCGGCGGGTCGACGGGTCGGTCGCGATCACCTTGAGCAGGCCGCCCGCAGGCAGGTCGCGGATGTGCTGGTGCAGCATCATCACCGGCTCCGGGCAATTGAGGCCGGTGGCGTCGAGGGTGCCATCGACGGGTAAATCAACGCTCATAGTTCACTCCTGACAGTGAGATCAGTGCTTTCTCGATTTCTTGACGTCCACCAGCCGGCGCAGATGGCAGGTGACTTCTTCGCGGTCGTGGTACAGCTGCTTGCAGCCGATCTCCACCCGAATGCCGCGTGCCTTGAAGCCGTCTTCGATGCGCTCCAGCAAACGCTTCACTTCGGCATACCGCTGCTTCATCGGCAGCTTGAGGTTGACCACCGCCTCGCGGCAATACCCCTCGCCGATCCAGGTTTCCAGCAATGCCGCGTTGCGCGCCGGCTTCTCGACAATATCGCAGACCATCCAGTCCACCGGCTGCTTGGGCACGAAGGTAAAGCCATCGGCCATCAAATGCTGCACCAGGCCGGTGTCCATCAGGCTTTCAGCCATGGGGCCGTTGTCGATGGCGGTCACCAGCATGCCCCGGTTGACCAACTGCCACGTCCAGCCACCGGGGGCCGCGCCGAGGTCGACACCGGTCATGTCGCCATGCAGGCGCTCGTCCCACTGCTCGCGAGGAATAAAGTGGTGCCACGCCTCTTCCAGCTTCAAGGTCGAGCGGCTTGGGGCTTCACGCGGGAACTTCAAACGCGGGATACCCATCGGCCACATCGCTGAATTGTTCGATTCGGCCAGGCCCATGAACACTTCGCGGCCGCTCTTGAACGTCAGCAGCAGGCGCGGCTTGCTCGGGTCGTCCACCAGCCTGCCGGCGTTGAGCAAGGCTTTGCGCAGGTGAACCTCGAATTTCTTGCAGAAGTTCGACAGTTCCTTACCGTCGTTGGTATCGACCATCTCCAGCCACAGGCTGCCGCACACCGGGAATTCACGCAGGTGGGCGAGGATCACGCTGATGCGATCGGTTTCCGGCAGGTCGATGAATACCCCGCGCGCCCATTGCCTGGGGAAGATCAGCTCGGCGAAGCGCTGGCCGTGCATCAGGCGTTGCGCGCCGTCTTCTTCAGTGCAGACAAATTCGGCGCAAGCGCTGCCGGTCTTGGCCTTGGCATAGCCGGAAACGTTCAGGCGCGCGGCATGTTCCGCGATCTCGGAACAGACCTCGCCTTCAAAACCCGGGCGGCAGTGCATAAAAAGGGTGTTCAATTGAATCTCCTGGCAACGGGATTGCTCTATCGCAATACCTGTCATGAAAACGCGCGCATGATAGCCGAGTTCGGAACCTTGGACTTAAGCATAGAGTCCAGTTATTAGCCTGCTAATGAAAATCGCGCTAAGTTGAACGCTCTGTTCGTCCCGTCAGGTCCGTGGCCGTGCGGATCAAAAGGAGTCATGTAATGTCATCCCTTGATAGCCTGAGAACCCTTAAAACCCTGCAAATAGACAGCAAGACCTACCACTACTTCAGCCTGCCCGAAGCCGCCAAGAGCCTGGGTGACCTGGACAAGCTGCCGATGTCGCTCAAAGTGCTGCTGGAAAACCTGCTGCGCTGGGAAGACGCCAAGACCGTCACCGGCACCGACCTCAAGGCCATCGCCGCCTGGCTCAAGGAACGCCGGTCCGACCGTGAGATCCAGTACCGCCCCGCCCGCGTGCTGATGCAGGACTTCACCGGCGTGCCCGCCGTGGTCGACCTGGCCGCCATGCGCGCCGCTGTGGCCAAGGCCGGGGGCGACCCGCAGCGCATCAACCCGCTGTCGCCGGTCGACCTGGTGATCGACCACTCGGTGATGGTCGACAAATTCGGCAACGCCGACGCCTTTGAGCAAAACGTCGACATCGAAATGCAGCGCAACGGCGAACGTTACGCCTTCCTGCGCTGGGGCCAGAGCGCCTTTGACAACTTCAGCGTGGTGCCGCCGGGCACCGGCATCTGCCACCAGGTCAACCTGGAATACCTCGGCCGCACCGTGTGGACCAAAGATGAAGACGGCCGCACCTACGCTTTCCCCGATACCCTGGTGGGCACCGATTCCCACACCACCATGATCAACGGCCTCGGCGTGCTCGGCTGGGGCGTGGGCGGGATCGAAGCGGAAGCGGCGATGCTCGGCCAGCCGGTGTCGATGCTGATCCCGGAAGTGATCGGCTTCAAGCTCACCGGCAAATTGAAAGAAGGCATCACCGCCACCGACCTGGTGCTGACGGTGACCCAGATGCTGCGCAAAAAAGGCGTGGTCGGTAAGTTCGTCGAATTCTATGGCGACGGCCTGGCCGATCTGCCCCTGGCCGACCGCGCCACCATTGCCAACATGGCGCCTGAATACGGCGCTACCTGCGGCTTTTTCCCGGTCGATGAGGTGACGCTGGACTACCTGCGCCTGTCCGGTCGCCCGGTGGAAACGGTCAAGCTGGTCGAGGCCTACACCAAGGCCCAGGGCCTGTGGCGCAACGCCGGCCAGGAGCCGATCTTCACCGACACCCTGGCCCTGGACATGGGCAGCGTCGAAGCCAGCCTCGCCGGGCCGAAACGCCCGCAGGACCGTGTCGCCCTGCCCAATGTCGGCCAGGCGTTCAGTGATTTCCTCGACCTGCAATTCAAACCCACCAGCAAGGAAGAAGGCCGTCTGGAAAGCGAAGGCGGTGGCGGCGTCGCCGTGGGCAATGCAGACCTGGTGGGCGAAGCCGATTACGAATACGAAGGCAACACCTATCGCCTGAAAAACGGTGCCGTGGTCATCGCGGCCATCACCTCCTGCACCAACACCTCCAACCCCAGCGTGATGATGGCGGCCGGGCTGGTGGCGAAGAAGGCCGTGGAAAAAGGCCTGACGCGCAAGCCATGGGTCAAGACCTCCCTGGCGCCGGGTTCGAAAGTGGTTACCGACTATTACAAGGCGGCCGGCCTCACCCACTACCTGGACACGCTCGGTTTCGACCTGGTGGGCTACGGCTGCACAACCTGCATCGGCAATTCCGGGCCGCTGCCCGAGCCGATCGAAAAAGCCATCCAGCAAGCCGACCTCACCGTCGCCTCGGTGTTGTCCGGCAACCGCAACTTCGAAGGCCGCGTGCACCCACTGGTGAAAACCAACTGGCTGGCCTCGCCGCCCTTGGTGGTGGCTTACGCGTTGGCGGGTACGGTGCGTATCGACATCAGCAGCGAGCCCCTGGGTAACGACCAGCAGGGCAATCCGGTGTACCTCAAGGACATCTGGCCCAGCAGCCAGGAAATCGCCGACGCGGTGGCTCAGGTCAGCACGGGCATGTTCCACAAGGAATACGCCGAGGTATTTGCCGGCGACGCACAATGGCAAGCGATTGAGGTGCCGCAGGCGGCGACTTATGTGTGGCAGAAGGATTCCACCTATATCCAGCATCCGCCGTTCTTCGACGATATCGCCGGGCCGCTGCCGGTGATCGAAGACATCAAGGGCGCCAACGTGCTGGCCCTGCTCGGCGACTCGGTGACCACCGACCACATCTCCCCTGCCGGCAACATCAAGACCGACAGCCCGGCCGGCCACTACCTGCGTGAGCAAGGCGTGGAACCACGGGACTTCAACTCCTACGGCTCACGCCGAGGCAACCATGAAGTGATGATGCGCGGCACCTTTGCCAATATCCGGATCCGCAATGAAATGCTCGGCGGTGAAGAAGGTGGCAATACGCTATATATCCCGACCGGCGAGAGAATGGCGATCTACGATGCTGCGATGAAATACCAGGCATCGGGCACACCGTTAGTGGTGATCGCCGGCCAGGAGTACGGCACCGGCTCGAGCCGCGATTGGGCGGCCAAGGGCACCAACCTGCTGGGCGTCAAGGCGGTGATCGCGGAAAGCTTCGAGCGAATCCACCGCTCCAACCTGGTGGGCATGGGCGTGCTGCCGTTGCAGTTCAAGCTGGACCAGAACCGCAAGTCGCTCAAGCTCACCGGCAAGGAGAAGATCGATATCCTCGGGCTGACGAATGCCGAGATCGAACCCCGGATGAACCTGACGTTGGTGATTACCCGGGAAGATGGCCGCAGCGAGAAGATCGAGGTGCTGTGCCGGATCGATACGCTTAACGAAGTGGAATACTTCAAGTCGGGTGGGATCTTGCACTATGTGCTGCGCCAGTTGATCGCTTCCTGAGCAACACTGCAAAACCAATGTGGGAGGGGGCTTGCTCCCGATGGCAGTGGGTCAGCTAAAGATAAGCTGACTGATACACCGCCATCGGGAGCAAGCCCCCTCCCACATTTTTGACCGCGCTCCGATCAGAACAACCACTTCCACAGCAATACCAGCACAACCACCGCCAACACCGGCCGCGCAATGCGGTAGGCCTTGGGATGCTTGCGCTTCCACTGCTTGACCTGGCCGCTGAACTTGTCGCTGAAGGTCTTGCTCCAGGCATACGCCTGGTTGATCCCACCCACGCGCTCGTCGTCGAGGTTCTGCGGCGCGGTGGCACGCCCCAGCTGCTTGCTGACCCAGCGGTTGACGCGGGTCATCAGGCGGTTGCTCAGCGGGCGTTCGATGTCGCAGAACAGGATCACACGGGTTTGATCGGTTTCGTTCTTGACCCAGTGCACATAGGTTTCGTCGAACATCACGTCTTCACCGTCGCGCCAGGCATAGACCTGGCCGTCGACGAAGATGCGGCAGTCGTCGGAATTCGGCGTGGACAGCCCCAGGTGATAGCGCAGGGAGCCGGCGAACGGGTCGCGGTGCGGGTTCAGGTGGCTGCCGCCCGGTAACAGCGCAAACATCGCGCCCTTGACGTTGGGGATACTGCTGACCAGCGCCACGGTTTTCGGGCACAGGGCCTCGGCCGATGGCAAGGGTTTGTCGTACCACTTGAGGTAGAAGCGCTTCCAGCCTTTCTTGAAGAACGAGCCGAAACCGGCATCGTTGTTCTTTTCGGCGGCGCGGATGTAGCCCTCGTCGAACAGGTGCATGGCCTCTTCGCGGATCACTTCCCAGTTGTCCTTGAGCACGTCCAGTTCCGGGAACTTGCTGCGGTCCAGGTAGGGCTTGGACGGTACTGCGGAAAACAGGTACATCAAGGCGTTATATGGGGCGAACAGCGCCGAATGGTTGACGAACTGGCGCAGCATCGGCAAACGGGCCTTGCCGCGCAGGTGCACATACAGCGTGCTGCCGATAAACAGCAGCAACACCGACAGTTTGGCGGCCAAAGAAAAGGTCATGCAGCAACTCCTGGAAATAAGCGCCTGGCCAACAGCAGACGTAACAGCCGGCCATGATAAACATTTGGGCCATTATGCAGAAGGCCTTGGCCAATCGGCTGACCTGAATCAACACCACGTCGCCCTCTAGTGTAGGAGCGAGCTTGCTCGCGAAAAACCTGAGAGCGCCGCGCTAAACCAGCAAACCCGCGTTATCGTTGGCGATTTCGCGAGCAAGAACTAGGCGTCCCCCTCGCTCCTACAAAGACTTAAGCCTGGTTTTCCTGCTCGGTAAACAGATCGCTGAACAACATGCTCGACAGGTAGCGCTCACCGGAGTCCGGCAGGATCACCACGATGGTCTTGCCCTGCATTTCCGGTTTTTCGGCCAAGCGCACCGCTGCCGCCATGGCCGCGCCACAGGAGATGCCGCACAAAATGCCTTCTTCCTGCATCAAGCGCAGGGCCATGGCCTTGGATTCTTCGTCGGTGACCAACTCCACGCGGTCGACCATCGACAGGTCGAGGTTTTTCGGCACAAAACCGGCGCCGATGCCCTGGATCTTATGCGGGCTGGGCTTGATCTCTTCGCCGGCCAACGCCTGGGTGATCACTGGCGACACGAGCGGCTCCACCGCCACTGACAGAATCGGCTTGCCCGCCGTGTGCTTGATATAGCGCGACACACCGGTGAGGGTGCCGCCCGTGCCCACGCCCGCCACCAGCACATCGACGGCGCCATCGGTGTCGTTCCAGATTTCCGGGCCGGTGGTTTTCTCGTGGATGGCAGGGTTTGCCGGGTTTTCAAACTGGCCGGGCATAAAGTAGGTGCCTGGGTCGGCGGCGACAATTTCTGCGGCTTTTTCAATCGCGCCTTTCATGCCCTTGGCCGGTTCGGTCAGCACCAGCTCGGCGCCGAGGGCCTTGAGCACTTTACGGCGCTCGATGCTCATGGACGCGGGCATGGTCAGCAGCAGTTTGTAGCCGCGTGCCGCCGCCACGAACGCCAGGCCGATCCCGGTATTGCCGGAGGTGGGCTCGACAATGGTCATGCCCGGCTTGAGTTTGCCGCTGCTTTCCGCGTCCCAGATCATGTTGGCGCCAATGCGGCACTTCACCGAGTAGCCTGGGTTGCGCCCCTCGATCTTGGCCAGGATGGTGACCCCGCGCGGTGCGATGCGGTTGATCTGCACCAGGGGCGTATTACCGATGGAGTGCGCGTTGTCTGCAAAGATGCGGCTCATGACGGATCCTATTTGGCAATGTCCAGAAAGGTCCCAAGGGTATGCCTCGTGCCACTAGGCGTCCAGTCGGAGGAACGTTGCGCCCCTTGCAACAGTCCATCACCTACGAGCAAGGAGGACTGCCCCATGAAACGTCGTTACAGCTGGCCGCTCTGGACCCTCGCCGGGCTGGTGCTGGTACTGGTTGCCGTGCACATCGCGCTGCCTTATCTGGTGCGCAACTACTTGAATGAAAGGCTCGCCAATATGGGCGACTACCGTGGCGAAATTGCCGATGTGGACCTGGCTTTATGGCGCGGCGCCTACCGGATCAATGGTCTGCAGATCGTCAAGGTCGACGGCAAGGTGCCAGTGCCGTTCATCAAGGCGCCGCTGATCGAGTTCGCAGTGAGCTGGCATTCGCTGTGGTACGACCATGCGGTGGTGGCCGAAGGGCATTTCGTACGGCCGGAGGTCAATTTCGTCGACGGTGGCGCCAACAAGCAGGCCTCCCAGACCGGTAAAGGCACCGACTGGCAGGAACAACTGCGCAAGCTGCTGCCGATCACCCTCAATGAAGTGCGCATCGAAGACGGCAAGATCTCGTTTCACAACTTCAGCTCCACGCCCAAGGTCAACCTCAATGCCACCGGGGTCAACGCCAGTTTCTACAACCTGACCAACGTGGTGGACGTCAAAGGCAAGCGCGATGCGCGTTTCGAGGGCAAGGCGCTGTTGCAAGGCCAGGCGCCCCTGGAGGCCAACGCCACCTTTGACCCGCTGAGCGATTTCGAAGAGTTCGAATTTCGCTTGCGCGCCCGCGACCTGCAGCTCAAGCGCATGAATGACTTTGCCTCGGCCTATGGCAAGTTCGACTTCAAGGCCGGCACCGGCGACGTGGTGATCGAAGCCCAGGCCGAAAAAGGCCAACTGAGCGGTTATATCAAGCCGCTGCTGCGCGATGTCGAGGTATTTGACTGGCAGCAGGACGTGGAAAACAAAGACAAGAACATCTTCCGCTCGATCTGGGAGGCTGTGGTCGGCGCCAGCGAGACGGTGTTGAAGAACCAGCGCAAAAACCAGTTCGCCACCCGCGTGGAGCTGAGCGGCAGCGTGCATCAACAAAACGTCAGTGCGTTTTCCGCGGTGATCGCGATTCTGCGCAACGGCTTCATCCAGGCGTTCAACGCGCGCTATGAACAACCCAAGCCAACGGCGGAGTGAGCCTGACCGGCCATTCAGAGACTGAATAGCCCGTCTGCGTTCACAGTCGCCGGGGCTGCGCGGTATAGTCGGGCATTGATGAATTCGAGGAATGACCGATGAAGTTCGAAGGCACCCAGGCCTATGTGGCTACCGATGACCTGAAACTGGCCGTCAACGCCGCCATCACCCTGGAGCGTCCGCTGCTGGTCAAGGGCGAACCGGGCACCGGCAAGACCATGCTTGCCGAGCAACTGGCCGAGTCCTTCGGCGCCAGATTGATCACCTGGCACATCAAGTCCACCACCAAGGCCCACCAGGGCCTCTACGAGTACGACGCGGTCAGCCGCCTGCGCGACTCGCAACTGGGTGTGGACAAGGTGCACGACGTGCGCAACTACCTGAAAAAGGGCAAGCTCTGGGAAGCCTTCGAATCCGAGGAGCGGGTGATCCTGCTGATCGACGAAATCGACAAGGCCGACATCGAGTTCCCCAACGACCTGTTGCAAGAGCTCGACAAGATGGAGTTCTACGTCTACGAAATCGACGAGACCATCAAGGCCAAGAAACGCCCGATCATCATCATTACCTCCAACAACGAAAAAGAGCTGCCGGACGCGTTCCTGCGCCGCTGCTTCTTCCATTACATCGCCTTCCCCGACCGCACTACCCTGCAAAAAATCGTCGACGTGCACTACCCGGACATCAAGAAAGACCTGGTCAGCGAAGCGCTGGACGTGTTCTTCGACGTGCGCAAGGTGCCCGGTTTGAAGAAAAAACCTTCCACCTCCGAGCTGGTGGACTGGCTCAAGCTGCTGATGGCCGACAATATCGGCGAAGCCGTGCTGCGCGAGCGCGACCCGACCAAGGCCATCCCGCCGCTGGCAGGCGCCTTGGTGAAGAACGAGCAGGACGTACAATTGCTGGAGCGTCTGGCGTTCATGAGCCGTCGCGGTAATCGCTGATGCTGCTCAACCTGTTCAATGAAATGCGGGCCGCCAAGGTGCCGGTGTCGGTGCGTGAGCTGCTCGACCTGATCAACGCGCTGAAACAACGCGTGACCTTCGCCGACATGGACGAGTTCTACTACCTGGCGCGGGCGATCCTGGTCAAGGATGAACGGCATTTCGACAAGTTCGACCGGGCTTTCGGCGCCTACTTCAATGGCCTGGAAAAGCTCGACGATCACTTGCAGGCGCTGATCCCCGAAGAATGGCTGCGCAAGGAGTTCGAGCGCTCGCTGAGCGATGAAGAGCGCGCGCAGATCCAGTCCCTCGGCGGCCTGGACAAGCTGATCGAAGAATTCAAGAAACGCCTGGAAGAACAGAAAGAACGCCACGCCGGCGGCAACAAGTGGATCGGCACCGGCGGCACCAGCCCCTTTGGTTCCGGCGGCTACAACCCGGAAGGCATTCGCGTCGGCGATGCGGGCAAGCGCCAGGGCAAGGCGGTGAAGGTGTGGGACCAGCGCGAGTACAAAAACCTCGACGATCAGGTGGAACTCGGCACGCGCAACATCAAGATCGCCCTGCGCCGCCTGCGCAAGTTTGCCCGCCAGGGCGCGGCGGAGGAGCTGGACATCGACGGCACCATCGACCACACCGCACGCGACGCCGGGCTGTTGAATATCCAGATGCGCCCCGAACGGCGCAACACCATCAAGCTGTTGCTGCTGTTCGATATCGGCGGCTCGATGGACGCCCATGTGAAGATCTGCGAAGAGCTGTTCTCTGCCTGCAAGACCGAGTTCAAGCACCTGGAGTACTTCTACTTTCATAACTTCGTGTACGAGTCGGTCTGGAAGAATAACCAGCGCCGCACCTCGGAGCGCACCTCCACCCAGGACCTGCTGCACAAGTACGGCGCGGACTACAAAGTGATCTTTATCGGCGATGCGTCCATGGCGCCCTATGAAATCACCCAGGCCGGCGGCAGCGTCGAACACTGGAACGAGGAGCCTGGGTATGTATGGATGCAGCGCTTTATGGCCAAGTACAAGAAGCTGATCTGGATAAACCCGTATCCCAAGGATACCTGGGGCTATACGGCGTCGACGGGGATCGTGCGCGAGTTGGTGGAGGACCAGATGTACCCGCTGACGTTGCGCGGGTTGGAAGAAGGTATGCGTTTTTTGTCCAAATAACCCACATTCAACACACATCCAATGTGGGAGGGGGCTTGCCCCCGATTGCAGTGTGTCAGTCTATACATCTGTGACTGAGCCACCGCTATCGGGAGCAAGCCCCCTCCCACATTTTGGACTGCAGTGTTACTGAAATCGGCGCAAGTATTCGAGGTGCTGGCGATGCGCCACTTCCTGCACCACCGGTGCCAAGCGCACCTTCTCCCCCGGCAGGCACTGCGCCAGCCTTGCCAGCGCCAATGGCGTGAGCGCCCCCAATCTTGGGTATCCACCAATGGTCTGCCGATCATTGAGCAACACAATCGGCTGCCCATCCGGCGGCACCTGGATCGCGCCCAAGGGAATGCCTTCAGAAATCAACGACGGCCCCTGATAGTGCAGCGGCGTGCCGAGCAAGCGCATGCCCATGCGGTCCGCGCGGCTGTCCAGCGCCCATTCGGTGTTGAACGCGTCGAATAAACTCTGCCCGCTGAACCGGCCTATTTGGGCGCCGACGATTACGTCCAGTGAAGCACCGGATTGCAAATCCGGGTTGGCCAGCACCTTCATCGCCCCGCCCGTGCCGGAATAAGCCAAGCGCCCGCCTTCGACCAATGCCTTGCCCAAACCGTCGACGCCGCCCAGTTCCTCACGCACCACCGTTGCACAGCTGCCCAGCACCTGCGGCGCATCGAACCCGCACGGCGCCGCCAGGTAAGCCCGCGCGCCCTTGAACGGCTGGGTAAAGCGCAAGCGCTGGCCTTTTTGCAGGATAAAACTGCGCCCCGGGCTGATGGCGCGCTCGTCGATAAAAGCGCCAAGGTCTGCACCGGCCAAGGCCAGCAGGCAGTAGTCCTCGGCCTGCACGGTAAAGCCGCCCAGGGTGATTTCCACCACGGGCGCATCCAGCGCGTTGCCCAGCAGCCAATTGGCCCACGACATCGACACCCAATCCAGCGCGCCGCCCTGGGTCACGCCCAGGTGGCGCACGCCGAAACGTCCGGCATCCTGCAACAGGCACAGCGGCGTGCTGGCTTCGATCAACAAGCGGCTCATGCCTGTGCCTCCAAGGGCGTGTCATCGCCGCCCAGGTTGACGAACTCCGCGTGGCTGACCGCCTCGAAGCGCACCGTGTCGCCCGGCTGCATCAGGCTGTAGCCGTCGCGCTCGCGGTCAAACAGCTTGGCCGGGGTGCGCCCGATCAGGTTCCAGCCACCGGGGGACACCACCGGATAGGCGGCGGTTTGCCGCTCGGCGATACCCACGCTGCCGGCCGTCACGCGTTTGCGCGGGGTGCTGAGGCGCGGTGTGGCGAGGACTTCATCCACCAGCCCCATAAAGGCAAAACCGGGGGCGAAACCGAGGGCGAACACTTGATAAAGGTGAGTGCTGTGGCGACGAATCACTTCAGCCACCGCAAGCCCGCTGCGCTGGGCTATCAGCGTCAGTTCCGGGCCGACGCTCAGGTCGTACCACACCGGCAGCACATGGCAGCGGCCGCCGCCCTGGGCTTGAGGCTGCAGGTCGGTCAGCGCCTGGTCGATCAACGCCCGCGCCTCGGCCGGGGCCAGCGTGGCGAGGTCGTAATGCACCATCAAGGTGGTGTAGGACGGCACCAGGTCGACCAAGGCACCGCCGAACCCGCTGCGCAACCGCTGGGTGGCGGCGAGCATCCACGGCATGTTGGCTTCGGCAATCACATCGAACAGCCGCACCATCAGGCAGTCAATGGCCACCACTTCAATCCGTGGCTTCATGCTGGTTTCAACGCCTCGCGGATACGCTGCACCGCGGCCACCGAGCTGGCGTTATCACCGTGGACGCACAACGTGTGGGCCTGCAAGACCAAGGCGCTGCCATCGCTGGCGCTCAGGGCCTCACCTCGGGAAATAGTCACCGCCTGATTGACGATGGTCTCGGTGTCGTGGTGCACCGCGCCCGGCAACTGGCGGGAAACCAAGTGGCCCCTGCTGTCATAGGCGCGGTCGGCGAAGGCTTCGAACCACAGGGTCACGCCGTATTCATCGCCCACGGCCTGGGCGGCGCTGTTGTCACGCGTGGCCAGCAACATCAGCGGCAGGTCGCCGTAAGCGGCCACGGCCTGGATTACCGCGCGCAACTGTGCGGGGTTGGCCATCATGTCGTTGTACATCGCGCCATGGGGTTTCACGTAACTGACGCGCCCCCCTTGCGCCCGGCAGATCCCATCCAGCGCACCGATCTGGTAGTGCAGCAGGTCCTGGATTTCCTGGGGCGTGTAGTTCATGGAGCGCCGGCCGAAGCCTTGCAGGTCCTGATAGGCCGGGTGTGCGCCCACTTGCACGGCGTGCTTGAGCGCCAGGCTGACGGTCTTGCGCATGATGCTCGGGTCGCCGGCATGGAAGCCGCAGGCCACGTTGGCGCAGTCGATGAACGGCATGACTTCAGCGTCCAGACCCATCGTCCAGTTGCCAAAGCTTTCGCCGATGTCGCAATTCAATAGCAGGCGGCTCACGGGGTCGCTCCTGTAGGCTTTGTTTTTTTGTAGTGTGGGATCTTTTACCAACATCTCGCAACGATGTTGTCCTGAACCCCAACGACGCTTATCGTGGAACGACTCGATTTTTGGCGCTGGCCCGGTGCGGCGTCCAACTAATAAAAACCGATCCAAGCATAAGAAAAAGTTGATCCCATGAATTTGAAGTTCCTCGAAACCTTCGTCTGGGTGGCCAAGCTCAAGAGTTTCCGCCTGACCGCCGAAAAGCTGTTCACCACCCAGGCGTCGATTTCCAGCCGCATTGCCGTGCTCGAAAGCGAGTTGGGGGTGAAGCTGTTCCTGCGCGATTCGCGTGGCGTGAGCCTGACCCCGGAAGGTTTGAAGGTGCTCGATTATGCCGAGCAGATGATGGTGACCATGCAGGGCTTGAAGCAGTCCCTGGAAACCACCAGCAGCAAGGTCGGACGGATTCGGATCGGCGCGATGGACACCGTCATCCACACCTGGCTCAGCCCGTTGGTCGCTGAGTTGATGAGCCTGTTCCCGCGGGTAGAAATCGAATTGGTCGCCGATACCGCATTGAACTTAAGCGATCAGCTGCAAAAAGGCTTCCTGGACCTGATCCTGCAAACTGACCTGCTGCGCCTGGAAAGCGTGCGCAGCCTGGAACTGGGCAGCCACCCCATGGCGTGGATCGTCGCCAGCCAGTCGATCTATAACCGCGACTACGCTTCCCTCGCCGAATTGGCCCAGGAACGTATCATCACCTACTCGAAAAACTCCTGCCCCCATCAGGATGTGTTGAGCTTGATGCAGGCCAACGGCGTGGCCGCGCCACGGATGAATTGCGTCAACTCGGTATCGGCCATCACCCGTTTACTGCGCGATGGCTTTGGCATTGGCGCACTGCCGCCGGTGCTGGTCAGCGAAGAGCTGGCACGGGGGGAATTGGTGATGCTGCCGATGGCGCAGAAGTTGCCAAACCTGCAGGTGGTGGTGTCGTGGCGGGTCGGGGTGGAATTGGTGGAGGAGATTGTGGGGTTGTGCCAGAAGGTCGTCGCCCGCTATGCCGAGGAAGTCGGCGAAGAGCGGATGGTGCTTAGCCCCTGAATGAACCGGATCAAAATGTGGGAGGGGGCTTGCTCCCGATAGCGATGTGTCAGTCAGCATATGTTTGGCTGACCCACCGCTATCGGGAGCAAGCCCCCTCCCACATTTCAGAGGCCCTTCAGGTCCCGCTCTTCAATCGGCCGGCTCTGGCGCAGGCGTCGGCCGCCCAGCACCACCCAATCGATCAGTCGATACAGGCATTCGATACCGAACGACAACAGCATCGCCCCGCCCAGGCCCCAGCCCATGGCTTCGGGCGTGAGCAATATCTGGTAGCTGTAGCCATTCCAGGTTTCCAGGCGAATATCCGGATCGGCGGCCACCGCCACTTGCAGGGCGCGGATGTACCAGGGGCCTTGCATGGCCTGGAATTGCTTGTCCAACTCGAGCTGCCGGTCGAGCATCGCGCCCAGGCTGCTCGCGTCGCTCTGGAACACCGGATCGTCACTGGCACGGTAATGCGCCACCAAAGCTTGCATGTCACCGTTGAAGAACTGCTGCGCAGTGGACTCGAACCCGCGCAGGCCTGTCTGGGCCTCGATCAGGTGGGCTTCGACGCGCTTGGCGTAATCGTTGATGAAGCCCGGCACTTGCACACCGACCAACAAGCCAATGGCAAACAGCACCAACCGCAGATAACTGAGCAACATGGTCGATTCCTTATTCGGTAACGCCCTGGCTGACGCATTCACCGCGTCGCCATAGGCTCCATTGGCCCGGTTCGTAGCGGGTCCAGTTTTCGTTGTCGGTCAGAGGTTCGGTGGCGATCACCGTTACCACGTCATTGGGGGTGGTTTCGGCCTGAAAATCGACAATCACGTCGACATCTTTCAAGCGGGCCGGGCCAAACGGGGCGCGCCGGGTGATCTGCGCCAGCTTGGTCGAACAGTAGCAAAACAGCCAGTCGCCATCGCTGAGCAGGCAGTTGAACACGCCCTTGCTGCGGTATTCGGCACAGGCGGCGATCAGGTCCGGCAGCATGTGCTCGATGTCCACCGGCTCCGGGAAGGCTTCGCGCACGCGGTTGAGCAGGTCGCAGAACGCCGCTTCGCTGTCGGTGTCGCCGACCGGTCGGTAAAAGGTGGCGCGGGGGGTGAAGTCGGCCAGTTGGCCATTGTGCGCAAAACACCAGTTGCGGCCCCACAGTTCGCGCACGAACGGGTGGGTATTGGCCAGGCTCACCTTGCCCACATTGGCCTGGCGGATATGGCCGATCACCACTTCGCTCTTGATCGGATAACGCTGCACCAGCAACGCGACTTCCGACTCGCTGCTCGCGGCCGGGTCCTGGAACAGGCGCAGGCCACGGCCTTCGTAGAAGGCGATGCCCCAACCGTCGCGGTGCGGGCCGGTACGCCCGCCCCGCTGCATCAACCCGGTGAAACTGAACACGATATCGGTGGGGACGTTGGCACTCATGCCCAATAATTCACACATGCCAGGGCTCTCGCTGCAGGGCGGACAACGTTAAAGGCGCGGTTCGACCCGCATGCCACCGACGGGCGCCGGGCGATGGAACGGTTCGTCTTCTTCCGGCTCGGCGGCCAACGCGGCATCCGTGGCGGCCTTGCGCTCGCGGCGGGCGTTGGCGGCGCGCTCGAGGGGCCAGCGGATCAGCACGAACACGATGTACAGCCCGAACACGATCATGGTGTACATGAACAGGTCGGAGATGGCGCGCCAGGCGTTATTGCCGACCTTGAGCACCAGGTCCAGGGCGGTGATCGCCACGGCCGGCGCGAACTGGGTCTTGATCGGGTCGACGATGGTGGGGCTGAGCAACAGCACCGCCATCAGTAACTGCAACGGCTCACGCAGCCAGCGCCACATCCAGCGGGTCATGCGCCACCACACTAACAGGCAGCCCAAAGCGGCGAAGGCGTAAAGGCCCCAAGCGGTCAGATAGTCGTTCTCGGTCATGGTATCCATGGCAAGGCTGGCAAAGAGGCGGCTATGATAACGGCTTTTGCGTGTCGCGGCTGCAATGCCGGCCACCGTCCGCCCGATAGAGAATTATCCATGCCTATTTCGACCGCACCGATTGCCCGCAAGGCCCCAGGCCCAGACCCGTACGCCTGGCTGCAGGAGCGTGACAGCCGCGACGTCCTCGATTACCTCAAGGCCGAAAACGCCTGGCAAGAGGCGCAGCTCGCCGACCAGCAGGCGTTGCGCGTGAGCCTGTTCGAAGAGATCAAGGGCCGCATCCTGGAAACCGACTTGTCCCTGCCCTCCCCCTGGGGCCCGTATCTGTACTACACCCGCACCACCGCCGGTGACGAATACGCGCGCCACTACCGCTGCCGCCGCCCGGCCGCTGACAGCAACCAGGTGGATGAGCGCAGCGAAGAGCTGCTGCTGGACCCGAACGTGCTGGCCAATGGCGGGTTTTTCTCCCTCGGCGCGTTCAGCATCAGCCCAGACCATCAGCGCCTGGCCTACAGCCTCGACACCAGCGGTGAAGAGATCTACACCCTGTTCGTGAAGGAATTGGCCACCGACAAGGTCAGCGAACTGGCGTTCGACAACTGCGACGGCAGCATGACCTGGGCCAACGACAGCCTCACGCTGTTCTTTGGCGAACTGGACGACACCCATCGCCCGCACAAACTCTACCGCTACCGCCTGGACGGCACGGCAGCGCAGGAAGTGTTCCACGAACCCGACGGACGTTTCTTCCTGCATTGCTACCGCTCCAGCTCCGAGCGCCAGTTGCTGCTGGCCCTGGGCAGCAAGACCACCAGCGAAATCTGGGCACTGGACGCAGACCAGCCGCACCTGGGTTTCACCTGCCTGGCGCCACGGGTGGAAGACCATGAATACGATGTCGACCACGGCCAGCTGAACGGCCAGTGGACCTGGTTTATCCGCAGCAACCGCGACGGCATCAATTACGCGCTGTTCGTCGCCGCCGACACCGGCACGGTGCCCACCGAAGCCGACTGGCAGAACCTGATCCCCCACAGCGACGAGGTGATGCTGGACGGCATCAGCCTGAATGCCAGCGCCATGACCTTGAGCCTGCGCATCGGTGGCCTGCCGGTGATCGAAGTGCACCCCGAGGGCGTGCCGGCCTATCGCGTGGAACTGCCTGACGCGGCTTACAGCCTCTACGTACAGGACAGCCTGGAATTTATCAGCGACAAGGTCCGCCTGCGCTATGAAGCCCTGAACCGCCCGGCCCAGGTGCGCCAGTTGGAACTGGCCAGCGGCGCTCAACAGGTGCTCAAGCAAACCCCGGTACTCGGCGTATTCAATGCCGACGACTACGTCAGCCAGCGCCTGTGGGCCACGTCCGCCGACGGCACCCAGGTGCCGATCAGCCTGGTGGTCAAGCGTGACCAGCTCGGCAAGCCGACGCCGTTGTACCTGTATGGCTACGGCGCGTACGGCCAAAGCCTCGACCCGTGGTTCTCCCATGCACGCCTGAGCCTGCTCGACCGTGGCGTGGCGTTTGCCATCGCGCATGTGCGCGGCGGCGGCGAACTGGGTGAAGCCTGGTATCGCAACGGCAAGCAGGAACACAAGCAGAACACGTTCAGCGATTTCATCGCCTGCGCCGAACACCTCATCGCCCAGGGCCTGACTACCGCCAGGCAACTGGCGATCAGCGGCGGCAGCGCCGGCGGCCTGTTGATCGGTGCCGTGCTCAACCAGCGCCCGGAACTGTTCCAGGCGGCGATCGCCGAAGTGCCGTTTGTCGATGTGCTCAACACCATGCTCGACCCGGACCTGCCGCTGACCGTCACCGAATACGACGAATGGGGCAACCCGCAGGAGCCCGAGGTGTATGCGCGCATCAAGGCGTATGCGCCTTACGAAAACGTGCGGGCCCAGGCCTACCCGCACCTGCTGGTGATCGCCGGTTACAACGACAGCCGCGTGCAGTACTGGGAAGCGGCCAAGTGGGTGGCCAAATTGCGCGACACCAAGACCGACGACAACCTGCTGCTGCTCAAGACCGAGCTGGGTGCCGGTCACGGTGGCATGAGCGGCCGTTACCAGGGATTACGTGACGTAGCGCTCGAATACGCGTTTGTCTTCAAGGCGCTGGAACTGATTTAGGAACTTAGCCAGGCGGTCCTGTCTGAACACAGGACCGCCTACCGAATTGATGGACCAAGATCGCAGTTATGTCAGAACCCACCCTGCTCAACCAAGAAATCCGCGACATGTTGATGGACTGCGGCCTGTTCGACCCGCTGCTACCGGAAGATTTTCATATCGCCGCGGGCTACTTCAATATCAGCAGCATTGCCCAGGATGAGGTGATTTTCCTCGAGGGCGATGCCGGCACCTTCATGTGCATCCTCCACAGCGGCCAGGTGGCGGTGCAGAAAACCAACCACGCGGGCCAACGCCTGACCATCGCCACCCTGCGCAGCGGCCGGGCCTTTGGCGAAATGGCGGTGCTCGACGGCGAACGGCGCTCGGCCAGCTGCATGGCGGCCACCGACTGTGTGCTGCTGAACCTGGGCAAGGACGCCCTGGAGAAAATGCTCAACGAAGCGCCCAGGGTGGCGGCCAAGATCATCCGCGCGATTGCCATCGCCCTGTCCAAGCGTTTGCGCATGGCTGACGGGCAATTACTGGCGCAACAGTTTTAACCGCCAGGCGTCTTCGGCTTGCTGTCGTTCTGCTGCAGGCCCGGCACGGTCTGGTCCTTGGGCGGCGCCGGCAGCACGATGGGTGCCAGGGGCGGCGAGCCGTTGGTCTTGGGCGCGACGGGCGGCGTGACCTGCGGGTACAACGTGGGCGTTGGCGTGCCCGGCGCGCCGGGGGTGGGTGCGGGGGCGACCGGTACGGTTTGCGACTCCTGCGCCTGCACCGCACCCAATGTGAGCGCGCCAAGCACAATGACCGTTAGAATGCTGCACTTCATCGATGGCTCCATGGCCTGACCGGAATGTCGTAAGGCTACTCCCAACCGCGCAAGAATGCCCTTCCCAATGAGATTTCCATGAAACGTTTCGTTCTGCTGGACACCACTCCGATCCCCGACAACGGCGGTGCCTTGTGCCTGTTCGAATACGGCGAGGATTTTGTCATCAAGATTCAGGGCGGTGACGGTGGCCAGTTGATGAACACGCGCATGCACGGTTCCGAAGACGCCCTGGCGGAAATTCCCTGCCGCAAGGTCGCGGGGCGCCCAGGCTCTCGGGTGCTGATCGGCGGCCTGGGCATGGGGTTCACCCTCGCCTCGGCGCTCAAGCACTTGGGCAAGAGCGCCGAAGTGGTGGTGGCGGAATTGGTCCCGGGGGTGGTGGAGTGGAACCGTGGGCCGCTGGGCGAAAAGTCCGGCCGCCCCTTGCTTGACCCGCGCACGGTAATCCGCCTGGAAGACGTGGCCAAGGTGTTGCAGGCCGAGCCCCAGGGCTTTGATGCGATCATGCTCGACGTCGATAATGGCCCTGAAGGCCTCACGCAGAAGGCCAACAGTTGGCTGTATTCCGCCGGCGGCCTGGCCGCCTGCGCCAAAGCGCTGCGCCCCAAGGGCGTGCTGGCGGTGTGGTCGGCCAGCGCCGACAAACTGTTCAGCGACAAACTGCGCAAGGCCGGTTTCAAGGCCGAGGAAGTGCAGGTGTTTGCCCACGGCAACAAGGGCACGCGGCATACCATCTGGATTGCGGAAAAGCTCAAGGGCTAATTGCGCTGTGATTAGCTAGAATCAACCTGTCCGTGACCACCCAATAGCCAGGAGCCATGATGAGCTCGACCAATCCGCCCTCCCACACCGCCAAGCTGGACCGCATCCTCGCCGACGCCCAGCGCGACCGGGAAATGGGCTACCGCGACAAAGCCCTGAAAATGTACCCCCACGTGTGCGGCCGCTGCGCTCGTGAGTTCGCCGGCAAGCGCCTGAGCGAACTGACCGTGCACCACCGCAACCACAACCATGACGACAACCCCCAGGACGGCTCCAACTGGGAACTGCTCTGCCTGTACTGCCACGACAACGAGCATTCGCGCTATACCGACCAGCAGTATTTCGGCGAAGGCTCCACCAGCAGCCCGACGATTGCCAAGGCCACGCACAACCCGTTTGCGGCGTTGGCGGGGTTGATGAAGAAGGACGACTGAGGATTTTGTTGGTTGTTCCGGCCTCATCGGGAGCAAGCCCCCTCCCACATTATGATTTGTGAATACAGTCAAATGTGGGAGGGGGCTTGCTCCCGATAGCGATCGCCCCAGCACCACGATGCCCCAAAGCCGTATAATCGCGGTTTTTCTCCAAGGCACCCTTCCCCGTGGGCAATAAACGCTACAGCTGCATCGGTCTGTACAACCCCAAATCCCCTGAAAACGTCGGTTCGGTGATGCGCGCCGCCGGCTGCTACGGCGTGGCTTCGGTGTTCTATACCGGCGTGCGTTACGAGCGCGCGCGGGACTTCATCACCGACACCAAGAAGGTTCACCACGACATTCCGCTGATCGGCATCGATGACCTGAAGAAGATCCTGCCCCTGGGCTGCATCCCCGTCGCCGTGGAACTGGTGGAAGGCGCCCGCCCGCTGCCCGAATACACCCACCCCGACCGCGCGCTGTATATCTTCGGCCCGGAAGACGGCTCGCTGGATAAAGACATTCGCGACTGGTGCGAGGACGTCGTCTACATTCCGACCACCGGCTGCATGAACCTTGCCGCCACCGTCAACGTGGTGCTCTACGACCGCCTGGCCAAGGGCAACAACACCCGCTCGGGCCCCAAGTACTGAAATATCGGGAACATCCGGCCCTCGAGAACAGTCAGCTACTTACACTTGCCTTTGTAGGAGACAGACCATGAGCGACAGCAAAACCCTGCGACCTTTCATCGAACACCAGCAACCTGAAGCCCCGCGTACACAGAACGTGCACGGCTGGGAGCGCATCGGCTCGGTGGCCGGTGGCGTGATGATGGTAGGCAAAGGCCTGCGCCGTGGCGGGCTCTTCGGGCTGATCCAGGTGGCGATTGGTGGCGTGGCGCTGGCTCGGGGTTTCACCGGGCACAGTTCGCTCAAGGACAAGCTGGAGCAAGGCCGCCAGGAAATGAACAGCGTACGCACGAAGATCGAGCGCGCTGGCGCGGAGCTGCAGAACTTGAAGACCAAGGCTGAAGTGGCAGCTGAGAAAGCCACGAAAACCGTGGGGTGACCCAGGTCTTCGGCCTATAGAGATTCAAATGTGGGAGGGGGCTTGCTCCCGATAGCAGGGTGTCAGTCACCGCATACAGTGACTGAACCACAGCAATCGGGAGCAAGCCCCCTCCCACATTTTGCTTTGTGCATGGCTTGAAGATCAGCGCAGCAGCTTGCTGTCGAGCACGGCGGATGAACCATCGATGATGCGCTCAGCCAGTTGCACAAACTCTTTTGTGGTAACGCTACCGGCCCGCATTACCGCCTGCGCCAGGTCATCGAGCGACCGTTTGTTATGGGTTTTCACGCGGATCTCTCGGTCCAGCTCCTGCAACACCACCACGGCCCGTGACACCGTCGCGCCGCTGACGTGCTCGCCACGCAGGCGCGCCACGTCCTTGCCCTCGTTCGCCAGGCGCACCTGTATCGCCTGATACCGTTCATCGGTGATGCCCCCGGCGCGGCGCACCAGCTCAATGGCGTAATAGCCGGCCAGGCCTTCGCTGATCCAGTCACTGCTGTCGTGGTCATTGAAGCGGGCGATGGCCTGCACCACTTCGCGGATCAACGGGCTGCTGCCGTCTTCGCTGACCAGCGGCGTGCGGCTGTTGAGGTAGATCGAGTCACGCGCCGAAACTGCGCCACGGCGCATCGGATCGCTGGCGCCCACCACCAGCAATTTGGCCGGGTGGCGCGGGAACGCGGCTTCCACCTGCGGCCACACGAAGGTCAGCAGCGTCAGCACATCCATACGCCGCATGCCCTGGCCCTTGGGCGAGGTCACGGTGACCTCGGTTTCCCCCAGGCGCATGCGGCGGCTGCCCAGGTTACCGGCGAGCATCCAGCCGGTGGGGCGGTCGAACAGGCGGGATACGTTGTCGATGCGAAACCGGTTCTTGCCGATACGCGGCCAGGCGGTCTCGACGCTTTTCCAACCCGCCGGCAGTTCGAACATCAGCCGCGCGACCAGCTCCACCCCGTCCTGCTGGTCCAGCCGTGCGGCGGGCACCAGGTCATCGCCACGAAACAGCGCCCAGCCTGGCGTCATCCGCGTTTCATAGCTGCCCGGCTTGCGCGCGTGGGTGAGGCGTACGCGGTAGGTCAGGCTGGCCTTGTCGGCGCCGGGTTGCCAATGACCGCGATGACCAGTGACTTTCCATTGCCCATCGGCCTTGAAGTCGCTGTAGTCACCGTCCTGGCCCAGGTCAAAATCCAGGCTGCGCACGGCGGAACCCTGGGACAGGCTCACGCGCACCTCGGCCTGATCGCTCTGGGGCAGGAGTTTGACGTGGTAATCCAGGTCGACTTTCTTCGCGCACCACGCCGGCATGCTCAGTGCCAGCAACAGCGCAGAGGTCGCCAGCTTGAATCCCACCCTCATACACATTCCTCGTTCAACCTGCGCGGAAGATCAGGTAATCCTCCCAGTCGTCCTCTGGCACGCTGCCTTCGCTGAGCATGCGCCCGGACTGGGAAATGCGTTCGTGGTGCACGGCGTCGCGGTCGCCACAGACCAGGTGGTGCCACAGTGGCAAATCCTTGCGCTCGCTGACCAGGCGGTAGCCGCAGGTGGGCGGCAGCCATTTGAACTGGTCGGCCTGGCCGGGTGTGAGCTGGATGCAGTCGGGCACCGACGCGCGACGGTTGGGATAGTCGGTGCACTGGCAGGTTTTCAGGTCGAGCAGTTTGCAGGCGATGCGCGTGTAATAGACGCTGTTGTCGTCTTCATCCTCAAGCTTTTGCAGGCAGCACAGGCCACAGCCGTCGCACAACGACTCCCATTCCTCCTGGTCGAGGTGTTCGAGGGTTTTGCGTATCCAGAAAGGTTCGACTTTGGCGGCCATGGCTCTGCGTCAGTATCGGTAGGTGAAAAGGCCGCCAGTCTAGTGCCCAAGCCCCCTGGGGCCAAGCGCTGTCGACTGGCGGTGTAACAACACTTGTCAGTCTAGTAGCGGCGCAGTAGTTTTGAGCGCCGAATTGACGATCAGGAACTGCTCATGACCCGTGTCGCCGACTACCCGATCCATCCCCAATTCATCGACCGCTGGTCGCCGCGCGCCTTTACCGCCGAAAGCATTCCCCAGGAAACCCTGCTTAGCTTCTTCGAAGCGGCGCGCTGGGCCCCTTCGGCGTACAACTCGCAGCCATGGCGTTTTCTTTATGCCCGTCGTGACACGCCGGATTGGCCGCGTTTCCTGGGCCTGCTGAATGAATTCAACCAGGGCTGGGCGCAGCATGCGTCGGCGCTGGTGATCATCGCCTCGAAAACCGACTTCATCGCCCCCGGTGCCAAGGAAGAAACCCCGGCCTTGTGGCACACCTTCGACACGGGCGCCGCCTGGGGTCACCTGGCCCTGCAAGCCAGCCTGAGCGGCTGGCACACCCACGGCATGGCGGGCTTCGATCAGGAGCTGACCCGCAAAGAGCTGAAGATTCCAGAAGGGTATGCACTGCATGCCGCCGTGGCCATCGGCAAGCTGGGGGATAAGTCGACCCTGCCGGAGTACCTGCAAGGGCGTGAGGCGCCGAGCCCGCGCAAGCCGCTGAGCGAGCTGGTCTCGGAAGGCGACTTCAGTCTCTGAAATGTGGGAGGGGACTTGCCCTCGATGGCGGAGTGTCAGCCGGCTAATGTACTGACTGGCCCACCGCTATCGGGGGCAAGCCCCCTCCCACATTTGTACTGCTGTGGTTCAGTAACCGCGCTCGAAACTCACCTCGCCGCGCAGCTCTTGCTTGGCTTGATAGGCACGCACGTTCTGCACGAACAGCTCCACCATCATCGACGGCGAAGTCGGCGCCGAGCTGTGCCCGGTCAACAATAAGCCCCACGCCGTCCAGAACGGGTGGCGCTGCGGCAGCGGTTCCTGGCGGCACACGTCGATCACGGCACCGGCCAGGTGCCCTTCTTTCAGGGCTTCGACCAGATCGGCATCGACCACCGCCACGCCGCGCCCGACGTTGATAAACAGCCCGGTCGGCTTGAATTGCTTGAACAGGGCCGCGTCGTACAGGTCATGGGTTTCGGGGGTGTTGGGCAGCAGGTTGATCACATAATCCACCTCGCCCACCAGCCGGCCCAATTGTTCGAGCCCGGCGACTTCAATAAATGGCGCCTGCTCGCGGGCCTGGCTGGCGATGCCATACAGCTTGACGCCGAACGGCAGCAGGAACTGCGCCACGCTCTGGCCAATATCGCCGGTTCCGACGACCAGCACCTTGCGCCCCGCCAGGCTCTGGCCCAAGCGGTTGTCCCACTTGCGCTCGACCTGGCTGACCAGCCGCGCCAGCACTTCACGTTCGTGACCGAGCATATAGGTCAGGACGAATTCGGCCATGACCTGGCCAAAGATACCGACCGCACGGGTCAGGCGATAATCACGCGGCAGGCCTTCAGCCAGCAGCGGCGTGATGCCGGCCCAGGTCGATTGCAGCCATTGCGGGTGATGCCCCTGGCGCAACAGCGTTGCCAGCAGGTCCGGCTGGCCCAGCCACACCGGGCAATCGGCAGCCAGGCGCGAGAGTTCGGCCGAGTCGCCGCTGGTCAGCACCTCGAGGTCGGGCGCGGCTTCGCGAAGCAATTGGGCGTAGAGCGGGTGATCCTGTTCAGCAATCAGAACACGCATTGTTCAAACCTTTCAAAAACAGTACAGACGGCCGCCCGCATCCTTACGGCCAGCGCCAACTCAATACGATTGCGTTGAAGAATGTGCCCGGCACCGGGCACCCACCGATCACATCGGGTCGTTGCGTCGCAGCAACTCTTCGGGCAAGTGTTCGATGTACTCGTCCTCGGCCGGCGGCATTTGCAGGTGGTAGCCCTGCTTGTCGAGGTTCTCCAGGACCACGACGATGTCTTCGCGCGACAGCTTGCGCTGCGGTGTCAACACCATGTCGAACGCGTGATGCGGCTTGCCGAAGGCCACCATCAACGGCTCCGGCACCCGCTCCAGGGCGTCACTTTTGAGGACGTAAAGGTACATGCCGTCTTTTTTCAAGCTGCGATAAATGGAGCAGATACGTTTCAAGGCTGTTCTCCGGCAGTGGCCAGGCTGTCGAGCAGCGCCTGGCCCATCAACTCGCGGCGCCAGCCACGCAGCGAGTCTGGCAATTGGTAAGGCCCATCGGGGTAGCCACTTTTAACCAGGGCTTCGAGGGTTTTCTTGCGCAGCATCAGCTCCGGGGCCATGTCCAGGCGTTCAGCTTCAGCCTGGCCCAGGGCGCGCAGTTGCTTGATCAGCGCAGCGGCGTCGACCGGCAGCGGTTCAGGCACGGCAGGCGGCCATTGGTCCATGGGCACGCTGCCCGCACGCTTGATCAGGTCGAGCAGGAACTGGCCGTCCTGACGCACGGTGCGCGGGTGCATGTCTTCGATCTTGCCCAGGGCGGCGAGGTTATCCGGCTGGGATTTGGCCAGGGGCCATAACGAGTGTTCACGGATGATGCGGTTGCGCGGCAGGTCACGGGCACGGGCCTGCTGTTCGCGCCAGGCGCACAGTTCACGCAGTACGGCGAGTTGGGCGCGCGACAGCTTCCACGCCAGCTTGGCGTCGCGGTACACCTCGTACGGGTCGACTTCGCGACGCAGGTTGGCCACCAGTTCGGCACCGTCTTCCAGCACCCAGGCGTACTTGTCATCCGACAGACGCGGGCGCAGGCGGATATACACCTCGGCCAGGTGCACGGCGTCTTCGGCGGCGTAGCTCACCTGGGTGTCGGACAATGGCCGCTGCAGCCAGTCCGAGCGCGTCTCGCCCTTGGGCAGGTCGATATCGAGCACCGCTTGCACCAGGCGCGAGTAACCCATGGAGAAACCCAGGTTCAGGTAAGCCGCAGCCAATTGGGTGTCGAACAACGGCGCCGGCAGGCTGCCGGTCAGGCGCAACAGCACTTCCAGGTCTTCGCTGCAGGCGTGTACCACCTTGATCACGCCTGGGTTTTCCAGCAAGGCGGCCAAGGGTTGCCAGTTGTCGATGGTCAGCGGATCGATCAGGTAAGCGCGCACGCCATCGCCGATCTGGATCAGCCCGGCAATGGGATAGAAGGTGTCGACCCGCATGAATTCGGTGTCGAGGGCGACGAATGGCAACTGCTGCCATTCGGCGCAATGCTGGCCGAGGCTATCGTTGTCGCAGATCCAGTGAATATCGATGGCCACACGGCTCTCCCTTGAAGAATGGCGCGCAGTATATATCGCGAAAGGGGCTTGCGAGCATCCGCAGTGCACAGGCAACCATGAAAACTCAGACAGGAGATGACGAATAATCCGACAGGCGGGAGTTATCCCCTCTTACGCAGGACGTAGACACACCAGAGCTTGGAGCCCGGCAGGAACTCCCGGTGATTCAAAACCTTGAAGCCCGCCTGGCGGAACTCCTCCTCAACCGGCGTACGCGCGTCCACGGACACAATCACGGTATCGCGACTGACCCGGTGAAATTCGCGCAGCAACACCAGGCGCACCTCGGTGCTGGGCACATGGCGAAACAACTCCAGGCAGAAGATGCAATCCACCGCATTCGCTGAGAGGCCGATGGAAAACGCCGAGCCGGGGAATGTCTTGACGCGTTTGAGCAGCGCCGCCGGATGGTGGGTGCGGGCATGGTCGAGCATTTGCTCGGAATTGTCCGACGCCAGGATCACCCGATTGACGTGCTCGCCCAGCACCGGCCAGAACCGCCCGGAGCCGCAGGCCAGGTCCAGGATCAACCCCGGCTCCCCGGCGACCTTCAACGCATGGCGCACCAACCGCGCATCGCGCCATGCGGCCAGGCGCTGCAACAGCCCAGGCGGACGAGTATCACCGCAGACCCTGGCATGCTCACGGTCATGGCGCTCGGTGAATTCGGTCTCGATGGAGGATGGAGGCTGTGACGACATCGCGGGCTCATGTGGCTATAACGGAAGTAGAACGACCTTGGTCCGCAGCTTAACCACTGCAACGTGAAAAAAAGGTCGAAAGCCCTCCGGGTCTTCCGTTGATGATTCGGGACGCCATTGCCATTGGGCTAAACCGCCGACACACCTTGTCCCCCTGCCCCGCGCTGTCAATAATGACCACCCGACCTGCCCCAAGGATTCGACCGCATGAAAGCACCTCTAGCCCTGTGTGTACTGGCGAGCATGGCAACCACCGCCCTGGCCGATGCCAGCCCGTCGCGCCTGGACGAGGTCATCGAGCGTGGCACGCTGACGGTGTGCACCACCGGCGACTACATGCCCTACACCTCGCTGCGTGCCGATGGCCGCTACCAAGGCATTGATATCGCCATGGCTGAATCCCTGGCCAAGAGCCTCAACGCGACGATCACCTGGGTGCCCACCACCTGGAAAACCCTGATGCCGGATTTTCTGGCGCAACGCTGCGACATTGCCGTGGGCGGTATTTCGGTGTCGTTGGAGCGCCAGAAAAAAGCCTTCTTCAGCCAGCCGCTGGGCGTCGACGGCAAGATCCCGCTGGTGCGCTGCGCCGACGTACAGCGTTACCAAAGCGTCGAACAGATCAACCAGCCCCAAGTGCGGGTGATCGAGCCGGCGGGCGGCACCAACGAAGTGTTTGCCCGCACCCACCTGGCCCAGGCGCAGATACGCCTGCACGACAACGTGACGATTTTTGACGAACTGCTGGCGGGCAAGGCCGACGTGATGATCACCGACGCCAGCGAAGCGCGATACCAGCAGAAACAAAAACCGGGGCTGTGCGCGGTCAACCCCGAGCGGCAGATGCAGTACAGCCAGAAAGCCTTCCTGCTGCCGCGCGATGATGTGGCCTGGAAAAGCTACGTCGACCAATGGTTGCACCTGAGCGTGGCGACCGGGGTGTATGACGGCATCGTCAGTCAGTGGCTGGCGGCGCCTTGATCAGCTTGCGCCACGATTCCCTCGCCGACCGTCTACGCTCTTGTCATTCCAACAAAATCGAGGGATGGATAAATGAACACACTGCTGCGATTCACCTGGCTGTTGCTGTTGTGCTGTAGCCAGGTGCACGCCGCCACGGCCCAGGATGCGGAGGCCCAGGCGGCCAAGGCGCTGCTGGAAAAAGCCCTGGCGTACTACCAGAGCAACGGTGACCAGGCATTGGCCGCTTTCAGCCGCCAAGGTGAGTTCATCGACCAGGACCGCTACGTATTCGTGGTCGATACCAAAGGCGTGCTGCTGGCCAGTGGCGGCCCCTCTTCGGCCTTGATCGGTCGAGACGTGTCCGAGGTACTTGGGCCTGATCTGCAGGCTTCGTTCAAGCAAGCTATCAGCGCACCCGAAGGCCAGGGTATCCAGCAGGCCGATTACCGCTGGCAGAACTGGAATGACGGCAAGGTCGAGCACAAGCATGTGTTTTACCAGCGCGTGGGCGAGCGCATCCTGGCGGTCGGCTATTACCTGCCACGGGCTACGCCGGAACAGGCACGGGCGCTGCGCAACAAGGCGGTGAACGCGCTGGTGAAGGATGAAGCGGGGACGCTCAAGGCGATCAACTCATTGCAGGGTGGTTTTCTGCAGGACGATCTCTACGTGTTCGTGGTGGACCTGGATACGCGGCGCTATGTGGCGCATGGCACCAACCTGCGCTTGATCAATACGGATTTTGCCAAGGTCAAGGACCCGGATGGGAAGCCTGTGGGTGAGCCGATTCTTCAACTTATGACTGAGCAGGATCAGGGGGAGTACAAATATCGGTGGAAGAATCCGGTGACGGGGAAGGTTGAGAATAAGCATGCTTATTTGCGTAAGGCGGGGCGGTTTATGGTGGCGGTGGGGTATTACAGTCCCTGATCGGGAGGGTGGGGTTGACTGAGTACATATCCGTTATTTAGGTAACGGCGGCTTAGGGTTCCGCCCTTACGGCGGGTCACTTGTGCGCCCGG
The DNA here is from genome assembly GCF_003852295.1 of Pseudomonas sp. R11-23-07. Lineage (NCBI taxonomy): Bacteria > Pseudomonadati > Pseudomonadota > Gammaproteobacteria > Pseudomonadales > Pseudomonadaceae > Pseudomonas > Pseudomonas sp. R11-23-07. The sequence continues at coordinate 1,620,822 of NZ_CP027761.1, read as the reverse complement.
CATGGGCGCCATCTTGGAGGTGAAAGTCCTCTCGTAAGCTGGCCACAGCGAACGAAGCGAAGCGCAACTGCAGAAGGGTGACCGACTGTGGGGAGGAAGCGTGGAGCATAAACCTCGAGCCGAGGTACACGAATCGCATCTGAGGCGGATTCGGTCAGGGCGAGCAGCCAAGTGCCTGCGAAGCTCTTGTGGCCTAAAGGCCGGATACGTAAATGCGGCGGTTGTGAGGTGAAGGATGGCGTTCTTACCCGGGGAGATCTCGCCTCATGCCTGAAAGGGCGACGGTGTGAGCCGGAGCGAGAAGTCAGCAGAGGTCGTAGTAGCTGCTTGGCAGTGAAGGACCAAACGAGAAGAAAAGCGGTTTGACATGACGATACAGCAGGCCATGCAACAGATGCCCGGGCAACCGGGGCGGGAAGCGACGGCGAAGGGTGAATCTCCAAGCTGCGCGTCCAGCGTTGAAGCTGGCTGTCCGCGACATGATCCAAACCCCACAGGAGAGGGGCTGCTACAAGCAGCCCTTAGCAAAGAAAACTTACTGCTTGCCCTCAAACGGGTGCGTTCTAACAAAGGTGTTGCGGGTGTGGACGGTCTGACGATCGACGAAACCGTGCAACACCTGAAAACGGCATGGCCGGGAATACGCAGCCAGTTACTGGCAGGTGAATACCGGCCTGCTCCCGTGCGCAGGGTCCTGATCCCGAAACCGGATGGTGGCGAGCGCAAGCTTGGCATCCCGACGGTCACGGACAGACTCATTCAGCAGGCACTATTGCAGGTTCTCCAGCCGTTGCTGGATCCTGGTTTCAGTGAACACAGCTACGGCTTTCGTCCGGGGCGCAGCGCTCACCAGGCCGTTCTGGCGGCGCAGCAATATATCCATTCGGGGCGTCAGGTTGTGGTGGATGTCGATATCGAGCAGTTTTTCGATTGCGTCAACCATGACCTGCTGATCGCCCGACTGAGCAGGAGGGTGACTGATCGGGGCGTACTGTGCCTGATCCGGGCCTACCTGAACTGCGGGACGTTGATCGGAAAAGACGTAGTGATCAACAGGCAGGGGACGCCGCAAGGCGGCCCGCTTTCACCGCTGTTGGCGAATGTGGTGCTGGATGAAGTGGACAAGGAACTGGAACGAAGAGGTCATTGCTTCGTCAGGTATGCGGACGATGCCAATGTTTATGTACGCAGCCCCAAAGCCGGCCTGCGGGTGATGGCAGTGCTCCAACGCCTCTACGGTCGCCTTGGGTTGCGCATGAACGAAGGCAAGAGCGCAGTTGCCAGTGTGTTCGGTCGAAAATTCCTTGGGTACGGCTTCTGGCTGACACCCGACGGAAAGATCAGGCGCTGGGCAACAAACAAGGCACTCCAGGCTTTCAAACAACGCATCCGGGAATTGACTTCGCGTAACGGCGGTCGAAGCCTGGAGCAGGTCATTGGAAGATTGAGGCCGTACCTACTGGGCTGGAAGGCGTATTTCTGCCTGTCGCAAACCATAGCGATGTGGAAACGGCTGGATGGATGGATACGTCGAAGACTCAGGGCAATCCAGCTCAAGCAGTGGAAGACCGGCAGGACGACCTATCGTGAGCTGTGCAGGATGGGGGCGACCCCGGATCTAGCTGCGCAAATAGCGGTGGATAGCCACAGGATCTGGCACAACAGCGCCGGGCTGATTCATAGCGTTCTGACGGTCGCGTGGTTTGATCGGCTGGGGCTTCCCCGCCTCAGTTAACCTGAACTTCTCGAACCGCCCGGTGCGGACCCGCATGCCGGGTGGTGTGGCAGGGGAGCGGCCAGATGGCCGCCCCCTATGCCGATTTGAAAAGCGCAAAAGTAAGCAAAACGCTCTTGCCCCACCACTCGGCACCTCGCTTAGGCTCGGTGTGCCCGTAATCCGACAGCGATTTGGGGGGCCGCCGCCACGCGCCATCCATGGCGCGGGGCGGCTAAACCGGCATCCCTGCCGGTTTACCCCCCAAATCCCTATCGAATTCCGGCCAGCGTGGTTTAACGGGGCGCTTAGATCAAAAGCAAAAGCAAAAGCAAAGCGAGGCGGCCTTCGAGCCGACCTAATCATTGAAGCGTGCGCGGTGTGGCTTCTACTTCCTCAGACGCTGACGAAGTCAGCAATCTTTTGATCTTGCTCTTGCTCTTGCTCTTGCTCTTGCTTTGGATCTTGATCTCAGTCGCCCCGTTAAACCACGCTGGCCGAACGCAGGCTTGAATCCGTGGGTAACCCGGCAGGACGCCGGGTTAGCCGCCCTGCGCCATGGATGGCGCATGGCGGCGGCCCACGGATTCAAGCCGGAGTGAGGGCACACCGAGCCTAAGCGAGGTGCCGAGTGGTGGGGCAAGAGCGTTTTGCTTACTTTTGCGCTTTTCAAATCGGCATAGGGGGCGGCCATCTGGCCGCTCCCCTGCCACACCACCCGGCATGCGGGTCCGCACCGGGCGGTTCGAGAAGTTCAGGTTAACTGAGGCGGGGAAGCCCCAGCCGATCAAACCACGCGACCGTCAGAACGCTATGAATCAGCCCGGCGCTGTTGTGCCAGATCCTGTGGCTATCCACCGCTATTTGCGCAGCTAGATCCGGGGTCGCCCCCATCCTGCACAGCTCACGATAGGTCGTCCTGCCGGTCTTCCACTGCTTGAGCTGGATTGCCCTGAGTCTTCGACGTATCCATCCATCCAGCCGTTTCCACATCGCTATGGTTTGCGACAGGCAGAAATACGCCTTCCAGCCCAGTAGGTACGGCCTCAATCTTCCAATGACCTGCTCCAGGCTTCGACCGCCGTTACGCGAAGTCAATTCCCGGATGCGTTGTTTGAAAGCCTGGAGTGCCTTGTTTGTTGCCCAGCGCCTGATCTTTCCGTCGGGTGTCAGCCAGAAGCCGTACCCAAGGAATTTTCGACCGAACACACTGGCAACTGCGCTCTTGCCTTCGTTCATGCGCAACCCAAGGCGACCGTAGAGGCGTTGGAGCACTGCCATCACCCGCAGGCCGGCTTTGGGGCTGCGTACATAAACATTGGCATCGTCCGCATACCTGACGAAGCAATGACCTCTTCGTTCCAGTTCCTTGTCCACTTCATCCAGCACCACATTCGCCAACAGCGGTGAAAGCGGGCCGCCTTGCGGCGTCCCCTGCCTGTTGATCACTACGTCTTTTCCGATCAACGTCCCGCAGTTCAGGTAGGCCCGGATCAGGCACAGTACGCCCCGATCAGTCACCCTCCTGCTCAGTCGGGCGATCAGCAGGTCATGGTTGACGCAATCGAAAAACTGCTCGATATCGACATCCACCACAACCTGACGCCCCGAATGGATATATTGCTGCGCCGCCAGAACGGCCTGGTGAGCGCTGCGCCCCGGACGAAAGCCGTAGCTGTGTTCACTGAAACCAGGATCCAGCAACGGCTGGAGAACCTGCAATAGTGCCTGCTGAATGAGTCTGTCCGTGACCGTCGGGATGCCAAGCTTGCGCTCGCCACCATCCGGTTTCGGGATCAGGACCCTGCGCACGGGAGCAGGCCGGTATTCACCTGCCAGTAACTGGCTGCGTATTCCCGGCCATGCCGTTTTCAGGTGTTGCACGGTTTCGTCGATCGTCAGACCGTCCACACCCGCAACACCTTTGTTAGAACGCACCCGTTTGAGGGCAAGCAGTAAGTTTTCTTTGCTAAGGGCTGCTTGTAGCAGCCCCTCTCCTGTGGGGTTTGGATCATGTCGCGGACAGCCAGCTTCAACGCTGGACGCGCAGCTTGGAGATTCACCCTTCGCCGTCGCTTCCCGCCCCGGTTGCCCGGGCATCTGTTGCATGGCCTGCTGTATCGTCATGTCAAACCGCTTTTCTTCTCGTTTGGTCCTTCACTGCCAAGCAGCTACTACGACCTCTGCTGACTTCTCGCTCCGGCTCACACCGTCGCCCTTTCAGGCATGAGGCGAGATCTCCCCGGGTAAGAACGCCATCCTTCACCTCACAACCGCCGCATTTACGTATCCGGCCTTTAGGCCACAAGAGCTTCGCAGGCACTTGGCTGCTCGCCCTGACCGAATCCGCCTCAGATGCGATTCGTGTACCTCGGCTCGAGGTTTATGCTCCACGCTTCCTCCCCACAGTCGGTCACCCTTCTGCAGTTGCGCTTCGCTTCGTTCGCTGTGGCCAGCTTACGAGAGGACTTTCACCTCCAAGATGGCGCCCATGCCGGGCGCACAAGTGACCCGCTGTAAGAGCGGAACCATAAGCCGCCGTTACCTAAATAACGGATATGTACTCAGTCACCCCCAACGACCTGGTCGGCCCAGAGGCCGCCACGCCCCAAGCCCTCAGCGCTTATCCCCAAGCCCCCGCAACACCCGATCCGGCATCACCACCGCCGCCGCCAACCCCAACAACGACACCCCCGCACTCACCATCAACAAACGCCGAAACGTCACCGCCAACTCCCCCCGCAACGCATCCCGCGCCGCCCCAGGCGCAGCGTTAAGCCCATCAAGCAGCACATTCCCAGAGCCCCCCTCGCCCACCAACGCACCACTGGCCAAATGAACAAAACTCCCATCCTGCAACAACGCCAGCAGCAACGCCGACATACACGCCACCCCCACCGCCCCACCCAGGGAGCGGAACAGGTTGGTCGTACTGGTCGCCACGCCAATATCACGCTGCTCCACCGAATTCTGCGTCCCCACCAACGAAGTCGGAAACTGCATCCCCGCAGCAATCCCGCACAACAGCATGAACAATGACGTCAGCCCGACTGCCTCAGGCGCACTGTAGGCCATGCCGAAAATCGCCAGGGGACTTAACACCGCGCCACTGAGGATCATCGGTTTATAGCGGCCCGTCACCGACGTCATGCGCCCGGCGAAATAGGCGCCCATCGGCAACCCCATCGCCAGGGGCAGCAGGTGCAGGGCCGCGCTGTCGGCACCGGCGCCGGTCACGGTCTGGTAACGCAGCGGCATCAGCACCGTCAGGGAAATCGCCTGGAAGCTGGTGATGAAAATCGTGCACCAGCACAACACCGCGCTGCGGTTGACGAACAGGTGCATGGGCAACAACGGCTCCGGCGCGCGGCGTTCATGCCATACGAACACGCTCAACGCCAACAGCGCACAGGCCAGCAGCCCGAGCACTTGATCGTCACGCCAGGCATGGCCCTGGCCGATTTGCGTGATACCAAGCAACAAAGCGGTCAAACCGATGATCATCAGCACGGTGCCGAGGTAATCGATGATCGGTTTGCGTTGTGGCACCGGCAACCCCACGAGGGTGCGATGGGCCACGTACCAGGCGACTGCGCCCAACGGCAGGTTGATCAGGAACACCCAGCGCCAGGACAGGTATTGGGTCATATAACCGCCCAACACCGGCCCGGCGACGCTGGCCACTGCATACATGCTGCTGAAGTAGCCCTGGTAACGCCCGCGCTCGCGGGGTGGGATGATGTCGCCGATGATCGCCTGGCTTACCGAGACCATCCCGCCGGCACCGATGCCCTGGAGAACCCGCGCCAGCACCAGTTGCTCCATGCTTTGCGCCAAGCCACAGAACAGCGAGGCGACGGTGAACAGCCCCATGCCGATCAACATCATCGGCCGCCGCCCATACAGGTCGCCGAGTTTGCCGTAGATCGGCACCGCCACCGTCATCGCCACCATGTAGCCGGAGATCACCCAGGCCAGCAGGTTGACGTCATGAAATTGCGCGGAAATGGCCGGCATCGACACGGCGACGATGGTCTGGTCCAGCGCACCGAGAAAGATCGCCAGCATCAGCGCGGCGAGGATGCTACGCACGGCGGGAACGGTTGGAGCGGGCTGATTGAGAGGGGTCACGGCAGAACCTTCGAGCAGGGCCCGCAGGCAACGGCAGCCAGCGGGAATGCCGAATACGATAGCAGGCTATTCGATAGCTTCGTAAGGAAGCCCGACGTAATTTTCCGCGATGGTCTTGCGCCCCGCCTCGGAGTTAATGAAGTAATCCAGCTCGCTCTCGGCAATGCGCTGGCTGAAGCCGTCCGCCTCGGGAAATTGATGCAGCATCGAGGTCATCCACCAGGAAAACCGTTCGGCCTTCCACACCCGCCGCAGGCAGATGGCGGAGTACCGCTCGAGCAACTCCACGCGCCCTTCGCGATAGACCTTGAGCAAGATCCGAAACAAGGTGTTCACATCACTGGCCGCCAGGTTCAAGCCCTTGGCGCCGGTGGGCGGCACGATGTGCGCGGCGTCGCCGAGCAGGAACAGGCGCCCGTACTGCATCGGCTCCACCACGAAGCTGCGCAGCGGCGCGATGCTTTTTTCAAGTGACGGCCCGGTGACCAGCCGTTCAGCCAGGTCGGCGGGCAGGCGGGTTTTCAGCTCATCCCAGAAGCGCTGGTCCGACCAGTCGGCCAAGGGCTCCTGCGCGGGCACTTGCAAGTAGTAACGGCTGCGGGTCGGCGAACGCATGCTGCACAGCGCAAAGCCACGGGAATGCTTGGCGTACACCAGCTCCGGGTGCACCGGCGGCGTATCGGCAAGCATGCCCAGCCAGCCGAACGGATAGACGCGCTCGAACACCTGCAGCGCCTCGGGCGGAATCGACTGACGGGCCACGCCGTGAAAGCCATCACAACCGGCGATGTAATCGCACTCCAGGCGAAAGGCCTGGCCCTGATGCTCGAAGGTCAGCCAGGGACGTTCAGTTTTCAGGTCATGGGGTTGTACGTTCGAGGCTTCATACAATGTCGTGGCGCCGGCTGCTGCACGGGCGGCCATGAGGTCACGGGTGACTTCGGTCTGGCCGTAGATCATCACCGACTGGCCGCCGGTCAGGGTCTTGAGGTCGATGTGGGTGAGTCGGCCATCGCGCGCCACGGCGAAACCGTCATGCACCAGGCCCTCGGCGTCCATACGTCGGCTGACACCGGCCTCGCGCAGCAGGTCGACCATGCCTTGCTCCAGCACCCCGGCGCGGATGCGGCCTTGCACGTAATCGGCGGTTTGGCGCTCTAGGATCAGGGTCTGGATGCCAGCATTGTGCAGCAACTGGCCGAGCAGCAGTCCGGACGGACCGGCGCCAATAATGGCGACTTGGGTTTTCAGCGTTTTCATTATTCTTATGGCCTGCAGGCTTCACTCGAACCGAACGAGTGAAAGAGTTGTCAGTGGACGTGTGGCTGACATTTTTCACTTGAGCGAGCAGCATAAGAAGGTGAAAACTGTTTCAAAGCCTGCGCTTTTTGCCAATCGGGGCGATTACCGACCACTTCCTGAGTATCGGATTGAAACCATGACCAACACCGCGATTCCGGTCTTCAAGCTTTACGGGGAAAGCCAACAGTGGCCGACCCCCGATTTGTTGCACTGCGAAACCATTTCCCGGCGCAGTCGGGAATACCAGTGGGAAATCCAACCCCACCGGCACGCGGACCTCTGCCAGCTGCTGTACGTGCACAAAGGCCAGGCACACCTGGAAATCGAAGGCCAGCGCACCACGCTCAACGAAGCGAGCCTGCAGGTACTGCCGCCGCTGTGTGTGCACGGTTTTCGTTTTTCCGAAGATGTCGAAGGTTACGTGGTGACCCTGTCGGCGCCCCTGGTCAGCCACTTGCAGGCGCAACTGGGCAGCACGGTCGATGGCCTGCACGCCCTGGGCAACTACCCGGCGGGCAAGGACAGTGATTACCTCAACAACCTGTTCACCCGTTTGCAGGACGAGTACGCCGACGATCAACCGGCACGCGACATGATGATGCACGCCCTGGTCAGCGTGCTGCTGGTGTGGGTCAGCCGCCAGGCGATCCAGCGCCGCCACCCCAGGGTGCCACGCAGCCGTGAATATTTCCGGCGCTTCACCCAGTTGGTCGAACAGCATTACCGCGAACACCCCAAGATTGAAGACCTGGCCCACAAGTTGGGCATCTCGGTCTCACACTTGAATGGGACGTGTCGGGAGTTGGGCGGGCAGCCAGCCTTGCAGATCATGCATGACCGCCAATTGCTGGAGGCCAAGCGCCTGCTGACGTACACCAGCATGACCATCAATGAAATGTCGGAAGTGCTGGGGTTTTCCGACCCGACCAACTTCTCACGCTTGTTCCGGCGCAGGGTCGGATTCTCACCCAAAGCGTTTCGCGAGCAGCTGAAGGCCGATAGCCCGCAGCATTAAACATCGGCGGCTTGCAGCGCGTCCGGCATCAACGCAAGGCACTGAAACTGCCGCTGCGGGGCACACACATATCCTGATGGCAACTGATCGCAAAGGTGGGCTGCATGCGCGTCTGTTCCACGCGATACGCGGCCGTCCCGTAAAGCGCGGTAGCCAATGCGCACAGGCTGAAAATCATCAGGTACTTTCTGGTTTTAATACTCATGACACACCTCTGAACAGATCTATACGGTGCTGTTTAAAGCATAGGTCAGTCCGGGCAAGTTGCCATGATTGCAGGCCATTCAGCCCGTTTATGTCGCCTCAGAGACCGACATCCCAAGCAGGCGCCTCGGGAAACCGCAGCACCAGAAAATCCAGCAGGCTGCGCAACGCCGAGGGCATGTGCTTGCGCGAGGCGTACACCGCATAGATATTCATCTGCCGTGGCTCGGCCCCCGGCAGCAAGCGCACCAGTTCACCGCTGCGGATCAGGTCGCCGGCCTGATAGCTGGGAAGCATCGCCACCCCTGCCCCCGCCAGCGTGACACGCAATAATGTGCTGGCCTCGTTGGCGGTGATATTGCCGTGTACGGGCACCGACACATGCTCGCCGTTTTCCTCGAAATGCCACAGGTTCTTGCCGAAGTAGGAGTGGGTCAGGCAGTTGTGCCGGGCCAGGTCTTCGACTTTCTGCGGCGCCGGATGCACCTGCAGATAAGCCGGCGTGGCGCATACCACCGAGCGGCATACGGTCAGGCGCCGGGCGATCAGGTTCGGGTCCAGGTCGTTGCTGGTGCGAATCGCTAGGTCGATGCGCTCATCCACCAGGTTCACCGTGCGATCCAGCATTTGCAGATCGACCGTCACCAACGGGTAGCGTTTGACGTATTCGGCAATGGCCGCGCCCAACTGCGCCTGGCCGAACGAGGTGCTGACACTCAGGCGCAGCAGGCCCCGCGGGGTCTCATCGGGCTCGCTGACGGCGGCCTGCATATCAGCGCACAGTTCCAGCAATTGCCGACAACGCGGCAGGGTTTCACTGCCGGCGGCCGTGAGGCTGAGCTTGCGCGTGGTGCGGTGCAGCAAGCGCGCGCCGACCCAATCTTCCAGTTCGGCCAGATAGCGCGAGACAACTGGGCGCGACAGGTCCAGATGATCGGCGGCGGCAGATTGACTGCCCAGGTCCACCACGCTGACAAACACGCGCATTGCTTGAAGACGATCCATGATTTGCCCGATTTCAGAAACAAACTATGTCCCAGCATCGCATTTTTTGTGATGTTTTATGCAACTAAGCTCTGTGCACCCCTTACCGATGGCAGGAGCTGCCCGATGTTCTCGACCTTCAAACGCTTAACTCTGGCGACAGCCGCCCTGGCCTTCAGCGCCCACGCACTGGCGGCAGAGTTGAAACTCGAGGTGTACAACCCCGGCGAAGCCGCGATTTTCCCGGTCAGCTCGGTGCTGGTCAGCGGTGCCAAGGACGCGATCCTGGTGGACGCACAATTCGGCAAGGGCCAGGCCGAGCAACTGGTGCAGAACATCCGCGCCAGCGGCAAACACCTGACCACCATCTACATCAGCCACGGCGACCCGGACTACTACTTCGGCCTCGACACGCTCACCGCCGCATTCCCTGAGGCGAAAGTGCTGGCGCCCCAACCGGTGGTCGACCATATCAACGCCACCGTCGCCGCCAAGCTGGCGTTCTGGGGCCCGAAAATGGGCGCCGACAAACCGGCCAAGACCGTCGTGCCACAGGTGCTCGAAGGCCACAGCCTGACGCTGGAGGGACAGGAGTTGGAAGTCATCGGACTGGACGGCCCGCAGCCGGATCGCAGTTTTGTGTGGATTCCGTCGATCAAGGCCGTGGTCGGCGGCGTGGTGGTCGCGCAAAACATTCACCTGTGGATGGCTGACACCCAGACCCCGCAGTCCCACAAGGATTGGCTGGCCACCTTGCAACGTATTGCAGACTTGAAGCCGACCACCGTGATTCCGGGCCATTACCTGGGCACGCCATCACCGGCCTCGGTCACGTTCACCGCCGACTACGTCAAGGCCTTCGACAGCGAAACCGCCAAGGCCAAGGATTCCGCCGCCCTGATCGCGGCGATGAAAAAGCGTTACCCGACCCTCGCCGACGAAAGCTCGCTGGAATTGAGCGCCAAAGTCGCCAAGGGCGAAATGAAGTGGTGAATGGTTTTAAACCCTGACCTGACTGGAGAACGTCATGAGCAAGATCGCAATCATTGGTGCCACCGGCCGTGCCGGTAGCCAACTGCTGGAAGAAGCGCTGCGCCGTGGGCATACCGTCACCGCCATCGCGCGCAATACCGACAAACTGGCCGCACGCCCAGGCGTCACGGCCAAACGCGTCGATGCCCTGGACGCCGATGCCCTGCAACAGGCCGTGAGCGGCAGCGATGTGGTGATCAGTGCGGCGCACTTCGCCACCTTGCCTGCCAGCGCCGTGATCGGCCCGGTCAAGAAGGCCGGGGTCAAACGCCTGTTGGTGGTAGGTGGCGCCGGTTCGCTGCTGCTGCCGGACGGCAGCCGGGTGATCGACAGCCCGGGCTTCCCGGCTGAATACAAAACTGAAGCCAGTGCGGGGGCCGAGTTCCTGGAAACGCTGCGCCAGGAAAAGGAGCTGGATTGGACCTTCCTGTCGCCGTCGGCCCTGTTCGATGGAACCGAGCGCACCGGTAAATTCCGCCTGGGCCAGGATGATCTGCTGGTCAACACTGATGGGACAAGCTCGATCAGTTTTGCCGACTACGCCATTGCCATGCTCGATGAAGTGGAAACCCCCAAACACTCGCGCAAACGCTTCACCGTTGGCTACTGACACCCGCCAATTAAGCGAAAGTAGTCCATTGTAAGAGCGAGGCGCCCGCCTCGCTCTTACAATGGCATTAGGGCAAGCCACCTCCCGCATGTGTGCAGCCAATCCATCAGCGGCTGTGGATGCAGGAGACTATTTTGAGCTGTGGATCACTTCAACTACCCTGTTAATTCTGCCAGTAGACGCCTGGGTACAACGCCGTAATATTCAAGCCATGCACCGTGTTGATGCACAAGGAGGCTGCATGGCTAAGTTATCGATATTTTCCGGCAATCTCGTGGTGATTGGCTTTGGCTCGATCGCCAAAGCCACGTTGCCGCTGTTGCTACAACAAGAAACGCTGATCCTGCGAACCATCACTGTGATTGCGCCCGTGCTTGAGCAAACTTCATGGTTTGAAGCCAACAACATCATCTTTATCCAAGCGCACCTGGACGAAGACAACTACGAAGCCCTGCTTGACCGATATGTCGACCGCGGCGACTTCCTGCTCAATTTATCCGTGGACGTCAGCTCCATCGCCCTGATGACTTACGCCGCCCATGCAGGCGCGCTGTACCTCGACACCTGTATCGAACCCTGGGCTGGCGGTTATATCGACCCGGCACTGTCCAGCGCCCAACGCACCAACTACGCCTTGCGCCAGCAAATGCTCACGCTGCGCAACAAGCTCGGCAAGGGGCCTACGGCGGTGGTCGCCCATGGCGCCAACCCGGGCTTGATTTCACACTTGCTCAAGGCCGGCCTGATGCGGTTGGCTGACGAGTTGAAGCACCCGGCGCCCCTCGCTGACGGCCAAGTGCAATGGGCGCGCCTGGCGATGCAGATGGGGGTCAAGGTGGTGCATATCGCCGAGCACGATACGCAACGCTCCACCCAGCCCAGACAAGCCGGAGAGTTCATCAATACCTGGTCGGTCGACGGTTTTATCAGCGAGGCCGGGCAGCCAGCAGAGTTGGCGTGGGGCACCCATGAACGACACTGGCGCAAAGACGCACGACGCCATCGTACCGGGGCGAAAAACGCGATCTATCTGGATCACCCCAGCGCCACCGTGCCCGTCAGAACCTGGACACCCGTGGCGGGCAGCTGCCTGGGCCTGCTGATTACCCACCATGAAACCTGCTCATTGGCCGATTACCTGACGCTACGCGAACACGACGAGGTGATTTATCGCCCCACGCTGCACTATGCCTACCGCTGCTGCGACGACGCACTGTTGTCGATCAACGAGTTGATCGGTAACGACTGGGCGCCTCCGCGCAGCAAACGGGTGATGGGGAGTGAAGTTGCCGACGGCGGGATCGATGCGCTCGGGGTATTGCTCATGGGACATGCCTTGAATGCCTATTGGTTTGGCTCGATGCTGTCGGTTGACCAGGCGCGGGTTCTAGTGCCGTTCAATACGGCCACCAGCCTGCAGGTCGCCGCAGGGGTGTTCGCAGGAATGGTCTGGGCGGTGCGCAATCCTGACCGGGGTATCGTCGAGGCCGAGGATATGGACCATACGCCTATCCTCGACACGGCCGCCCCCTACCTCGGGCGTGTGGTTGCGCAGCGAACCGACTGGCGGCCGACCCATACGAGCGCACAGGACAAACGCGACGACATTCAATACCCGTGGCAATTTGCGCAATTCGCTGGGGCATAAAGCATTTTTTCAATAGCCCCAACGACTTTCTCATTTGCCTGCCCTCGCCCACCCGTGGCCTGATTCGCCCTGGTTCATTCAAGGCAGGCCCATGGAAAACGTTCAGGCAAAACCCACCACCGCCGTGTGGCTGATGATCAGTGTGGTGCTGGTCGCCCTCAACCTGCGCCCGTCGATGGCGGCCGTGGGGCCTTTGTTGTCGTCGATTCGCGCTGAGGTGCCGCTGAATTTCAGCAGCGCGGCCTTGCTGACCATGTTGCCGGTGATGGGCATGGGCCTGGCGATGTTCTTTGGCATGGGCCTGGCCAGGCGCTTTGGCGAACACCGCAGCATCGTGGTGTCGCTGCTGGTGATCGGCGTGGCGACAGTGTCGCGGCTGTGGCTGGATTCAGCGCTGGAGCTGATTGTCAGCGCCATTGCCGCAGGCATCGGGATCGCGCTGATCCAGGCATTGATGCCGGCGCTGATCAAGTCGCGCTTCAACGCTGACGTTTCGTTGTTCATGGGCCTATATGTCACCGCGATCATGGGCGGCGCGGCACTGGCCGCCTCGTTTGCGCCCTTTGTGCAAGTGCACACCGGCAGTTGGCGCATGGGCCTGGCGATATGGGCGGGGCTGGCGCTGCTGGGGCTGGTGTTCTGGTACGCCCAGCGCTCGGCGTTGCCGCCCTTGCCGCAGGTCGACAGCGGCCCGCAGGCGTGGTTTTTCGGCAATCGCCGGGCCTGGCTGCTGGCGCTGTTTTTCGGCCTTGGCACGGCGTGCTACACCTGTGTGCTGGCGTGGCTGGCGCCGTATTACGTCGAGCAAGGCTGGAGCGAACAGCAGGCCGGTTTGCTGCTGGGTTTGCTGACCGCCATGGAGGTCGTCTCCGGCCTGGCGACTCCCGCCATCACCAATCGCCGCCGGGATAAACGCGGCGTGGTCGCGGTCTTGCTGGTGCTGATCATCATCGGCTTCTGCGGCCTGATCCTCAGCCCGCAGCACCTGAGCCTGGTGTGGCCGTGCCTGCTCGGCCTGGGGATCGGCGGCCTGTTTCCGATGAGCCTGATCCTGTCCCTCGACCACCTCGACAACCCGCGCCGTGCCGGTGGCCTGACCGCGTTCGTGCAGGGCATCGGCTACCTGATCGCCGGCCTCTCGCCGCTGATCGCCGGGATGATCCGTGACCAATTGGGCAGCTTCGAATGGGCCTGGTGGTCATTGGCGGCCGTGGTGGTGGTGATGCTGCTGATGGTCACTCGCTTCAATCCCGCACATTACGCGCGGCATATCCGCTGAGGTCGTGTTGTAAACACTTTTTGTCTCACTCAAAACATAGAAGAGTCCTACAGAGCTTTCTATTGGCACGAGCGTTCCGTTAACATTTTAAGCAGTCTTGTACTGAGTTCGGTACAAAGGGTTTTACGGACGGAACCGATGCTAAACAGTAACTTGCTCAGAAAGCTCGATATGCAGGACTTGATGGTGTTTATCGCTGTCTACGACCAGAGCAGCGTTACCGACGTGTCCGAAACGCTGTTCGTCAGCCAATCCACCGTGAGCTACAGCCTGAAGAAACTGCGCACCAGTTTCGAAGACGAGCTGTTTATCAACACCCGCGCGGGCATGCGTCCGACGTACAAGGCCACCACGATGTACGGCCATGTGCAGAAAATCCTCGAAAGCATCAACCTGTGTCACGCCGGTGGCCAGGCCTTCGACCCGACCCGCGAGGCCGTGACCTTCAATGTGTGCGCCCCGGAATACTTCGAACAGCTGATCCTGCCGCGCCTGCTGAAAAACTTCGACCGCGCCGACCTGCCGGTGATCGTCAACGTGCGCAAGCTGGAAGCCGAGATTCCCGCCGACGACTTGCGCGAAGGCCGCCTCGACGTGGTGATCTGCTTCGGCCCGAATTTTCACCGTGCCCATAAAGACTTCAAGACCCAAATGCTGCTCGAAGATGACCTGGTATGCGTCTTCGATAAACGCGCGGCGCCCCGGGAACCGGCATTCGGCCTGCAGGCCTTCGTCGAGCGGCGCCACGTGTTTCCCACGCCCTGGACGTCCGACACCAACATGATCGACGGCTGGCTGGCGCGCCAGGCCCACAAACGCCAGGTGATCGCGCGGGCCAACAGCTACAGCGCGGCGTTGAAGATGATCAGCGGCACCGACTTCATCGTGACCCTGCCCCGCCGCGTGCAAAAGCTGCTGGCGTCGACTGCGGCGTACGGGTTTTGCGAAGCGCCGAATGGTCTGCCGGGCTTCACCCTGGATATGCAGTGGAATGAAACCAGCGAACAGGACAACGCCAATACCTGGTTTCGCGAGCAAGTGGTGAAGGTGTGTGAGGAGCAGCTGCAAGCGGCAAGTTAAAGCGGCAAGCGATGCCGGGGTGGCTGTCAGCTTGGCGCTTGCAGCTTGTCACTCCCTGCGGCTTCTTTGCGAAACGGTGAATCAGACTTGGACGCCGAGCCCTCGATCACTCATGAACGCCTCCAGCCGCGAGCGCATCCAGCGTTCTGCCGGGTCGGTGTCGACGTGGCTGAGCCAGACCATCGACAAGTCCAGGGTCGGCGTTTCAAATGGAAACGCCTCGCAGAACAGGTTCCCGCCGGCGGCCATGGCCTGGGCCGTGTAGTCCGGCAGGCTGGCGATCATATCGGTGTCAGCGAGCAGCGCCGGTAGCGAGCTGTATTGCGGCACCGACAGTACCACGTGCCGCTTGCGGCCGATCTCCGCCAGCCATTCATCGGCAAACCCGGCCACATTGGCGGTGTGGGACACCAGCACATGGGGCCGTGCGCAATATTCGTCGAGGGTCAGCGGTGTGTCGGACGCATCGGCGCGCAACAGGCAAGGCCGGATATGCCGCAACAGTTTACGCTTGGCATTCGCCGGCAGGCCGCGGGTCTGGGTGATGCCGACGGTGATATCGCCGGAGGCCAGCAGGTCGGGAATGCGCCAGTAATCCACATGCTGTACCACGAACACCACCTGCGGCGCCTCCTGACGCAGAGCCCGCAGCAACGGCGGCAGCAGGCCGAATTCAACGTCATCGGACAGGCCGATACGAAAGGTCATGGTGCTGATGGACGGGTCGAAATCATGGGTCAGGCTCAGGGCCGACGACAGCGAATCCAAGGCCGGCGACAAGTGCTGGATGATTTCCTCGGCGCGTGCGGTGGGCTCCATGCGGTGGCCGACGCGAATGAACAACGGGTCATTGAACAAAGTGCGCAGACGATTGAGGGCCGAGCTGATGGTCGGCTGGCCGAGAAACAGCTTCTCCGCCACCCGGGTCACGTTGCGCTCGAGCATCAGCGCTTCGAAGACCACCATCAGGTTGATATCGGCCTTGCGTAATTCATTGCGATTCATCGGCGCCTGCCCCTTCCCCAAGACAAGCCGCAGTTTAGAAAGGCAATGGGGCGGCGTCTATGTCGGTCGACGCATCGGGTTTCCACAGTTGGCTCGCGTCGTCCCTGACATCAAGGTTTCAAAGGGAATTCCTGATCCCGCTCTGAAAGCTCAGTCCCATCGTCGGGATGCTTCCAGGTTTGCGGTTTTTCTTCCTCAGGTCGTTGCCGAGGCTGTTCTCGCTCCGGCTCATTGTGCTGTTTGTGTTCGTCATCCATAGCCACCTCCCATTCGTAAGCATTGAACCCAGCTTCAAGCGTAGAACAGGACCGACAATTCCGACGGCTCTTTCGATTGATAGCCAAGACGCATCAATCTATCCAAATTTGTCACTTATCATTTCTAAATGTGTCAGCCACTATCCCAAGTCTTAAGCGAAACAAGCACTTTAAAAAGAACGCTGGAGACACAAACCATGACTAGCCCTTCCCGGCCTGCGGCTGCTTCCTCGAAAGTAGGCGCCGTACTGCGCGTTACATCGGGCAACTTTCTCGAACAGTTCGATTTCTTTCTGTTCGGCTTCTACGCCACCTACATCGCCGCTGCCTTCTTCCCCGCCGCCAATGAATTTGCATCATTAATGATGACCTTCGCCGTGTTCGGTGCGGGCTTCCTGATGCGGCCGTTGGGCGCGATCATCCTGGGTGCCTATATCGATGACGTGGGTCGGCGCAAAGGCTTGATCGTGACCCTGTCGATCATGGCCAGCGGCACGCTGTTGATCGTGCTTGTGCCCGGTTATCAAACCATTGGCCTGTGGGCACCGTTGCTGGTGCTGCTGGGGCGTTTGCTGCAGGGCTTCTCGGCCGGTGCGGAATTGGGCGGTGTATCGGTGTACCTGTCCGAGATGGCCACCCCGGGCCGCAAGGGCTTCTATACCAGCTGGCAGTCGGGCAGCCAGCAGATCTCGATTGTGGTTGCGGCCGCACTGGGCTATGGCTTGAACGTATGGATGGAGCCGGCCGTCGTCGCCGACTGGGGCTGGCGCATTCCGTTCGCCGTCGGTTGCGTGATCATTCCGTTTATCTTCGTGCTGCGGCGCAACCTGCAGGAAACCGAAGAGTTCGCCAACCGCAAGCACCGCCCGACCATGCGTGAAGTGATGGCCACCCTGGTGAAAAACTGGACCGTGGTGATTGGCGGCATGCTGATGGTGGCCATGACCACCACCGCGTTCTACCTGATCACCGTGTACGCACCGACCTTCGGCAAGACCGTGCTGCAACTGAGCACCTCCGACGCGCTGCTGGTGACGTTGCTGGTAGCGGTGTCGAACTTTGTCTGGCTGCCGATCGGCGGCACCCTGAGCGACCGCTTCGGCCGCAAGCCGGTGCTGGTGGCCATGACGGTGCTGACCGTTCTTACGGCTTATCCTGCGTTGTCCTACGTAGTCAACGCGCCAAGCTTTGCGCATATGTTGGAGACCCTGTTGTGGTTCTCCTTCCTCTACGGCATGTACAACGGCGCGATGATCCCGGCGCTGACTGAAATCATGCCGGTAGAAGTGCGCGTCGCAGGCTTCTCCCTGGCCTACAGCCTGGCAACTGCGGTGTTCGGTGGCTTCACGCCCGCGATCTCCACCTGGTTCATTCACATCACCGGAGATAAAGCGTCGCCGGCTTACTGGATGATATTCGCTGCGCTGTGTGCCCTGTGTTCTACCCTGGCGCTGTATCGCCGCGCCAATGCCCGTGGCCAGGTCATGCAGGGGGCCGCACAATGAAGCCGCTGTTCAAAACCCTCACGGCCTTGGTCCTCGGCGCCCTGGCGCTGTCAGCCCAGGCTGAGGAACTCAAGGTGATGACCTCCGGTGGCTTCACTGCCGCGTATAAATTGCTCGGCCCGCAATATGCCAAGCACAGCGGCGACACCCTCGACACTATCCTCGGCCCGTCCATGGGCAAGGCGCCGGAAGCGATTCCCAACCGCCTGGCCCGTGGCGAACACGCCGATGTGGTGATCATGGTCGGCTACGCCCTGGATGAGCTGATCAAACAAGGCAAGGTCGACCCCGCCTCCCGCGTGGAACTGGCGGATTCGCGGATTGGCTTGGTGGTCAAGGAAGGCGCGGTCAAACCATCGATCGGCACCGATGCCGAACTCAAGGCCGTGTTGAGCAAGGCCAAGTCAGTGGCGTATTCGGACAGCGCCAGCGGTGTGTATGTCGAGAAAGAGCTGTTCAAAAAGCTCGGCATGCCCGCCAAGGGCACTATGATCGAACGGGTGCCGGTGGGCGAACAGGTGGCCAAGGGTGACTACGAAGTAGGCTTGCAGCAGGTGGCGGAATTGTTGCCGGTCAAGGGCGTGACGTTTGTAGGTAAGATCCCGGAAGACGTGCAGTCCGTTACGCGTTTTGCAGCGGGCATTCCGGTAAACGCCGAACATCCGCAAGAGGCCAAGGCGCTGCTGCAGTTCATGGCGTCGCCCGAAGCCCAACCGGTGGTGCAGTCCACCGGACTGGACTCGGTGTCACGCTGACCGAAACGGCATCTCCCGCACCAGCCGCTCCAACTCCAGCGCCGCCGGCGGCAATGTCCGCCCGCGGCGCTTGATCAAGCCCACATTGCGCATCACCTGCGGTTCCACCAGCGGCACACTCACCAGGATCGGGTGTTCGCACGCCGGCATCGCAATCGACGGCACCATCGCCACGCCCAATCCCGCCTCCACCAACCCGATCATGGTAGTCACGTGGTGGGTCTCGCAGATACTCGGCTTTTTCACACGCACGCCGCGCAGGGCCTGGTCCAGCAGGAAGCGGTTGCCCGAGGTTTTGTCCACCGTGATGTAGTCATGCTCATAGGCTTCGATCCACGTCACGCTCTCACGCGCGGCCAACGGATGGTCACGACGACAGGCCAGCACATAGCGCTCCTGCAGCAACAACTCGAACTCCACTTCATCGGCCAGGCTGCCGCTGAAACTCACGCCAAAATCCGCCTCGCCACTTTCCACCGCATTGCACACTTCACCGGCACTGGCATCCAGCACCCGCAGGCGAATTTTCGGATACAGCTTGTGGAATTCGGAGATGACGTGCGGCATGAAGTAATACGCGGTGGACGGCACGCAGGCGATGGTGACGTTGCCCATGCGCGTGGACGCGACGTTACTGATGCCCATCAAGGCGATGTCGAGATCGTCGAGCATGCGTTCGACCTGGGGCAGGAACGCCCGCCCGACCATGGTCAGGCTGACCCGCCGCGTGGTGCGCTCAAACAGTTTGACGTCGAGCGCGGATTCCAGCTTTTCGATACGCCGGCTGAGGGCCGGCTGGGAGATTCGGATGGCCTCGGCAGCGCCGCGAAAACTGCCCTTGTCTACCACGGCGCGGAAGGCTTGGAGGTCATTGAGGTCGAAGTTGATGATCACGGGAGGCAGGCCAAAGTGGTCGGGGTGGCGGGCATTATCGTATGGGAGCCGGTGGGATGCCATGCGTGCTGGGGGGAGCTGGCCGAGATAGCTCTGTTACACATATGAAGTCATACATATCAGCAGCTTATCAGCGTCCCCAGACCACGCAATCGCCAAAACGGGTCAATACTTGCGGCCTGACCTACACAACGGGAGAGGCAACACCGCATGGAAACCTATCACTTCTGGATGGACGACGAGACGCCGGATATCGGCATCGATCAGCTGCTTCTTGCATCGCGTCAATGGTCGAGTAGGATTGAATCCTACTCACCTCTGGCGGACATCCAAATGCGCTCAACCCAGCAAATGAGCATCACGTTGCCCCTTGAAATGGCTGCCCTGGTCAAGGCCAAGGTGGCTGCCGGCGAATATGCCAGCGAAAGTGAAGTGATTCGCGACGGACTGCGCGTGCTGCTGGCACGTGACCGCGCCATGGACGACTGGCTGAGGGTTGAAGTCATTCCGGCAGCGACCGCCCTTGAGGCTGAGCCTGAGCTCGGGCTATCCGCTGAACAGGTCCGCGAACACATGGCAGTCAAACGTCAGCGCAAAGGCACAGGGAAAGCGTGAGCTACTCGGTAGTCTTTTCGCCTGAAGCCCTGGCGCAACTCGATGCCCTCGAAGACTACATCAGCGATGTCGGCTCCCCGCCTGTGGCTGCGCGTTTTATCGACAATCTCGTCAGCTACTGTGAAAGCCTCGCCCTGTTCCCCTTGCGTGGCTTGCGTCGTGACGACCTGCTGACAGGCTTGCGCGTCACCCATTATCGTCGCACCACCCTCATTGCTTTCAGGGTGAGGGCTGGCTGCGAAACGGTATCGATAGTGGGGATATTTTACGGCGGGCAAGACTACACGGCGTTGTTGCAGGGAGATGAGAGTTAACGTCCAACACTGGATAAAACAGCCTGCTGAAAACGGGTCAGCAGGCTCTTAGTATTTCTTCTCGCTGATTGAATAAGTGCACGCCTCGTCACATCGATGGCACTGATGATTACTATCGAAACGAGCGCCTGCCCGATTGCCCACACTGCTTCCTATAATCCCTTCCGAATTCCCTCCCCCGCCTGGCTTCAGGCGACATTCCTGTTGGAACCCAATCCCATGCCAAGCGCGAGCCAGGCCCCTAGCGGGCTTCCCGAACATAACCAACAAAGTGTCAAACAGCAGTGGCTGGCGATTCTCTCGGTCGCCGTGGGCGCTTTCGCCTTGGTGACCAGCGAATTTCTGCCGGTGGGCGTGCTTAACGACGTTGCAAGCGACCTGGGCATCAGCGCCGGTCACGCCGGCCTGATGGTGACCCTGCCCGGTATCATGGCCGCGCTTGCCGCGCCGTTTCTGTCGGTCAGCATCGGCACCATGGACCGCCGCTATCTGCTGATCGGCCTGACGTTGGTGATGATCATCGCCAACTCGGTGGTGGCCTTCGCCAGTGATTTCAACCTGTTGCTGTTCGGTCGTGTACTGCTCGGCATCAGCATTGGCGGCTTCTGGGCCACGGCCATTGCGCTCAGCGGGCGGCTGGCGCCCAAGGGCGTAGGCGTTGCGAAAGCCACCTCGATCATCATGATGGGCGTGACCCTGGCCACCGTATTGGGCGTGCCGGTCGGCACCTGGCTCAGCGGCCTGATGGGCTGGCGCATGACCTTCCTGGTCACCGCACTGGTGGGCATTCCGGTGTTGCTGGCGCAGGTTTTCCTGCTGCCCCGACTTACCCCGGAAAAAGCCATTCAGATCCGCGACCTGCCGGCCTTGTTCATCAACCCACAAGCTCGGGTCGGGTTGATCGCCGTACTGCTGATCGGCTTGGCACACTTTGCCGCGTACACCTATGTCGCGCCGTTTTTCAAAAACAGTTCAGGCTTTGACGGCCCGACAATTGGCTCACTGTTACTGCTGTATGGCGTGGCGGGCGTGATGGGTAACGTCTTCGCTGGCTTCGCCGCCAACCGCAGCGTACGCAACACCCTGCTGCTGGTCGCGCTGATGATCGGCACCAGCACCGCGCTGTTCCCCTACTTCGCCACCGGCATGACCGGCGCCGCGATGCTGATCGCCCTCTGGGGCTTCGCCTTCGGTGCTTTCCCTGCCTGCGCCAGCATCTGGATGTTCGTCGTAGCGCCCAAGGACGTGGAGCGCGGCATGCCACTGTTTGTCGCGCTGTTTCAGGTGATCATTGCCCTGGGCTCGTTCTTTGGTGGGCGGATTGTCGATCAGATGGGTAGCTCGGTGTTGTTGAGCCTGGCGACGGTGTTGGTGGGATGTGGTTTTGCGACGGTATTGGTGCTGGGGCGCAAGGTGAGTAATAGCCTGGTGGCGCAGCCTGCCTGATTGGGTTGAATCCGCGAAAAAGCCTGCTTAGCGTGAGTTCAGCAGGCTTTTTCATTTTGAGCGTGGATGATTATTGAACATGCTTATTGAAAAGCCTGGTAATGAGAATTCCCAGCGCAAGACGGGCGTGCGTAATTCCTTGGACTAGCCTGAGAAGGTCGCTGGTGTGGCGACATACTTTCAGGGAGCTTATATGCCAACAAAATATCGAGATGCCGTCACAGGGGAATATGTAACTGCGGACGAGGCGAAGAAGAGGCCACGGGAAACGGTGCGGGAAACCGATAAAAAGCCGTCAGCAGAATCAAAGGGTAAAAAACCGAAGCTTCAGGCGTCGCACTCTGTAGGCGAGCGGAGCCGATTGCCTTACACGCCCGATCTGGTGACTGAGGTTTAGCTGCCAGCTACGGACGCGGTAACGCATTACGGGGCGTCTTTCGAAGCGGGCGGCTGGCCCGAATCCTTGGTTAAAACATGTGAACTGAATGCCAGAAAATCGCCCAGGTGTTTAGTAATGATGGCAACCGTGATCGGCAACTGAAGCGTCTGATACTCATGTACTGCGATGTTGCGGAAACCGACCATATTTTTCAGGTTGGTCAATAAAGAAGGATTCACCCATCCGCCCTGTGCCAGCAATTCGAACACATCACGAGCGCCCTGGGGAACGCCCAGGCGCTCACGACGAATCAGGTGCTGCCCCATGTCCAGAGCAGCCTCGCAGGCGCGCTGAATATTGAGAATGGCCGCATCCTGACCTACTGTTTGATTCTCCGGATCGCGTAACGGTTCTGCGTTTAAACCACTTGGACAAGGACACTGTCGTTGAAAACGCAATCATCTATGCCCGCCAAATGGTAGGAACGAAGTACTCGAAGAAAGAAGCAGCTGGATCGCTCATACCAAAGCTTCGCTCAGACCTCAAGAATCGGCAGTTTTGCTCTCGCTTGGTTGCGTAGGCGTTCAATCAGGGTGGAGTCCGCCTCGTGGCGAATCCCGCAGATATCCACGAATCTCAGCTCTTGGTTGAGGTTCACAACTGCATTCGCAAGGCATCACCTGAAGAGTGCAAGTTCGCCGAAAAAACCAGCCCATTAAACACGGGGCACATCATGACGGCTTGCTCCTGAAAAACATCGGGAGCACAGCATCAGTCATTAGATTTCGAGTTGGAATGTGGGCTTTATGGCGCGCTTACTAAAGATCGATTACACGAACTAGGTGATCCTCGGGGATCAACTCTTCCAGCGAGACCGGGAACAGGCAGGTCTGACTGCGCGGCTCTCCTTGGATGTAGGCCATAACGAAAATGCTCCGTATCTTTCGATACGGAGCATCTTCTTTGAGTGCCGCGCAGATTGCTAGGTTTTCACAAAGTCTGCTTGGCCGTTTTTTTATAACTCAGTGCTGAATGTTACTTCTGTAAGGTTATAGGTGCACTATAAGGTGAGTATGTATTGAGATCAGATTTAACTACATAGGACTGGGCCTGAACTGTAACCCATTGGTCAGTACTCGAGAGATCTACGTCGATAGCCCATTGCCCGTCGGGGCCTGCCACTCCTTGTCCATACTGCACGCCAGTATTGGCTTGAATAATTCTGACCGATTGATTTGGTTCTGCCGTCCCCCACAGCCGGGGGGTTGGGCCACATCCAAGACCGCCATTTCCATGGATGACTGGTGTTTGTGCCATGTCATGTACTCCTCAATTTTTATTAAGCATTGTTGTAAACGCCGTTAGAATCGCAACGACGCTGCGTTTAATGATGGGAGAAGTTAGAATTCAGGTAACCTGTTATAAGTGACAGTTTTTTATATTTTTTTTGCATGCTTTTTTTACCTTATATTCCAAGGCTATATATAGCCTGTGTCATGCTGTTTTTGATTTTTTAACGCTCGAAACTCAGTAGGGCAGGTCCATGCCGGTGAAAAAGGGGGGTTGATATCTATCCCGAGTCCCCCAGTGCGCGGGCTTAAGCAATCATGCCGACAGAAAGGGTGCCGCTCTCGACGGCAATTACTTTGTGTCGCTCACGTATTTGTAAAAAAGGGGACTTATTTGAATGGCACTCACTTAGCTGCTAACTAGCTGATGTGATTACGAAAAAAGGAAATAAGGCTGGTATTGATCTACGGTGATAGTTGCGAACACACACCCATAGAGCAAGGACCAACCCGAGTGAATCGTAGACGTCAATCGTCAGGCATCAACAGCAGCGCATCCATCAGCACGCCACAAACAGCAATGCTCATGCGTTCTTCAAGCTGCTCGCCAATCCAGAAATGCGGCTGCTGTCGAGTCAACGATGCATCGTGGCGCACCGCTCGTCTAAAAAAATGCCCCGTCCCCTGGTAGCCACGGTCAAGCATGAACGTCCATTGAATGGCGCACATCGTTTGATAGTTGATGCACAATCTAGCGGGCAAAAAAAATCCCGCAGAGCGTCTAACTCGCGGGATTTCTTAGGTATTTATGGCGGAGAGATAGGGACTCACCATACACTACCCTCAACCCCTCTAACCACGGCAATACGCGGCTTACAGCTTCAATAGTAGTACACATGAGTAGTACAATTCGTTGTATACCTCTCATTCTACAGTGGCGTGTCCATGGCTGACAATCTGATCCAGAAGAAGGGCGAATCCACGTGGTACGTCCGCCTTGCCGTTCCCGTTGACGTACAGAGTGCCATGGGTGGGAAGACCGTCCTTATCCAGTCCCTGAAGACCGGTCTCCGATCAGAGGCAATGACCCGACGCCTCTCCGTTCTCGCAGGATGGAAAGCTCAGTTCGAGGCTGCCCGTGACAATCGGAGCAAGCGTGGTGATGGCTGGAAGGAACGTATTGCGGGGGATGCTCACGACTTCAGTCAGATCATCCGCCAGCTCAAGATCGACACAGCCCTTGGCGAATCGAAACCCTCGTTGCTCGACATTGATCCAGCAGACCTAGAAGAGCTTCGGCAAGCCGTTTTCAGCAATACAAAGAGTGGGCAGCGTCGCCAAGCAGAAGCAGAAGCCGTATACGCCATGCAGGGTAAAGATGGTGAACTCGCTGTCCACGACCTCGCCCATAAAATGGCTCTCGAAATGTGGGGCGGACTGATTGCTCACGCTAACGACTTCTCGGCGACAGAAGCAGAAGAGATGCAAGTCATCCTGACTGACCCGAGCGCCCACAAGGTCAAGTCACCGATCACCAAGCAGCGTATCGCCACGTTCCGCCAGTATCGGGAGGCACGCAACGTCGCCACCAAGACGATAGATCAGCAGCAGTCGAAGCTGGGAAAGCTATCCGCGTACCTGGCTAAAGAAGGTAAGCCGCTCGACTTCGATACCGTGTCAGCGTGGCTCGACTCCCTTAAGCTGGCGAGCAAGACCCTCACACAATACTTGCTGGCAGGTAACGTCTTCTGGAAGTGGGCGATGAAGCATGACATTCGTTGGCGAGACGACTTCAAGGACAAGGCTAACCCGTTTGAAAACCATGAACTACCGCAAACCCGTGGTAAGGAACGTGCAGACCGTCAGCGAAAAGACTTTCAGCCGAAAGAAATCTCAGAGCTTCACGCTGCCGCGTTAGCCGCTGAGCACACAACACTTGCTGACTTGATCCTCTTGGGTGCGTATACAGGTGCCCGCATTGAAGAGCTTTGCCAGTTGAGAGTTGAGCACCTGATTGAGCCGGATGGAATAGACAGCTTCGACATTATTGATTCAAAGACCGCAGCGGGCATCCGTGTCGTACCTGTACACCCTGCCCTGTCGAGCATTGTCGAGCGTTTGAAGGAGGATTCGAAGGACGGCTACCTCATACCTTCCAGCAGCAAGAACAAGTACGGAATACGGTCTGACGCACTCTCTAAGGCGTTTGGCAGGCTCAAGGAAGCTCAAGGTTACGGTCCCCAACACGTATTCCATTCGATCCGTAAAACGGTCATCACTCAGCTAGTCAGAGCTGAAGTGCAAGGCACGTTAATCGCTGAACTGGTAGGTCATGAAACTGGAACCGTGACCTTCGATGTTTACTCACAAGGCGCGAGCACGGCACAGAAGCTGGCAGCAATCTCCAAGCTCCCGTCCTTCACAGCCTAAGAACGCCTGTCAACGGACCTCATTCCAAAGGCAACAAGGACATGTCGAAATCCGGGTGAAGTACATATGCCCGACCGTCTGGAGACAAGGAAACGACCCTACCGCCGTAGCTGGCGTAGTACTCATTAACGAGCTTACGTTTCACCAGCACATCAACGGCACCTTCAGTCTGGACCACAGTCAATTTGATCCTTTGGCTGAGGCCTATCACATCGCACTCCTCGTTGGAGTTGTCGTAATACGCGACGGCAGCAAGGACGATACGTTGATGCTCAGTTAGAACTTGTTCCTTGGGAGTCTGTAGCTCAGCAATTTTCGCGATGGCTTCAGCTCGCTCCGATTCAGTATCTTCCAGTTTCTTACGTTTGACTTTCAGCTCCTTCATGGTCGCGTTCAGCGTGGCATCTACGGCGTTTAGCTTCCCGATAGCCTCCCTCGCCTTCGCATATGCCTTTTCCTCTTCGGCCTTTGCAACGCCCACCGCGAGACGCTTTTCCGAGAGCGCCCATACCCCGAACACGATCGCCAGTGTTGAGCCGATCCCCGCAACCCAAAACAACCACAGATGTATCGGTATCGTCTGGCTTAGCCATGCTCCCACCGCCGCGAACATTGAGGTAAAAAACGAAACGTCGAAGTAGCTCTCGACCATCTTTGTCACAGGCACAGCTGCGATAGTTGCGACCGTCCACCCTGCAATTTTCTTCAATCCAGAGCCCTGCTTTACGTTGTCCGTCTGCATGTCTCACCTTTACCTGTACCTGCCCAATGTCGCGGATGTTAACTGAGTCGTTCGTCTGAAAGCCAACCAGAGCAGCGCATCCGGGGAACACAACAATTTGAGCGTCACAAGCGCCCCATATCCCACGTGCCCCCCCGGAGACAAAAACCTCACCTAAGCAAGGGCTACAACTCGGCGGGCACTGTCACTTTTGACGTCTACGGTTCAGGTGTGCCCGTTGATACCATCGCGTAGATGCTTCGGGAATTGTTCGTTTGCGGAGGTAGTGAGCGTGTCTTTGGGGCTAATAACGACACCGGAAACTCGTCAGAAACCATCGATAAACCTGAGCATAACCTGAATTGAATTCGTCATGCTCTTAGCACTAACTGTTGTTCCGCCCAGTGTTTATGGGGTAGATGAGTGATCTGGACTAAGCTGGACGCTTTCTCTTCCGCTGAAACTTGTTTCGTAAAGATCGCACTTCAAGGGGCAAAAGATCGGCTCTGCCCAATGGTTTTAAAGCCATTTTCTAGATCAACAAGTTCACACTACATCAACTAGCGGGTTGACAAAACGATAATTTCTGATATGATTCGCAACTCAACCAAACATGCCGAACACGTCCCGCACCCATACAGTGCTAGATGATCGGTAAAGTGTTGTCTGCGATTTACCAACTAACCGGCAATACCCGAGGTAACGCCTATCGAAACGAACTTGAACAGGAGAATGAACAATGGCACTCGATTGCCCAGCTTTTACCGCAATACCCTTCCTTCACGTCGATGGACTGTTGATCAGTCCAGCAACCGGCGAAATCATCGGCTACGACGACAAGTCTTCGGTGCTCTACGAACGCCCTGACCACCAGCCTGAACTGAGCAAGTGTCGGAGTGCTGACGATCTCAATGCGTTCTTGAAGCACGTTGACCGACGCAAGCTGTCTTCACATACGCTGCACCCACTGATCGACGCACAAGACATTGCCCACGGCGTTTGGCGCCGTACAGGCGTGGATTGTCGTATCACGCTGCCGATGATGAACACCCTCATTACCCTGCATGGGCTGGTTCAGTACCATAACGTCATCATCATGCCTCAAGCAGATTTGGCGAAAGCGCTGAGCACGACAGAATCGAATCTGATGAAGAAGCTGAACACCTTGGTCGATGCCAACATGGTACGGATCAGCACATCAAGGAAAGGTGATATTCGCAAGGGCGAGATCAAGTTAGCGACCAATCCTAGATTGATCTTCCGGGGCGATGGTTACGCGCAGGAGCGGTACATGAAGCACTGGTATCTGACTCTTGCAACCGACAAGTCTAGTTCTGCCAAGACTACGTTCAGGATCGCAGCCTAGCTTCACGTAATTTTTTAGAAAAAACTACGCAAGAAGTCGCCTGCAAGCCACGTAATACAAGGGGCTTGTGAAAGTCCTATTAATATAGAAAGATCTTTCGACTGATGGCCGAACGGCCGCACTCACAAGAGGAACACCACCAACCAACACAACAAGGAGCCTATATGTTCATGACCTACGAAACACAAGCAACAGAAACCCTTCCTTCTCGCGGCAAGGGTTCGAGATCACGAACGCCAGACTACGCACCAATAGCATTTACGATACCAAAGCCAGTCTCCAACAAATTGAAAAGTGATTTGTTGTTCGGTGTGGGCATAGACGACTTTACAGGCGATCTCGATGCAAACGATTGGTCGTACAACGTTTGGGAAGGAATGCTTGATCGTTGCTACAACGAAAACTCAACAAGGTCTCGTGCAACCTACACTGATTGCACCGTAACACCGTGCTGGCATAGGTATTCTGACTTCAAGGTCTGGTTTGATCAGAACTCCATCGTCGACTACCAGTTGGACAAAGATATTCTTGTACCGGGTAACAGAGTCTACAGCCCTGATACCTGCTGCTTCGTACCTTCAAACATTAATATGGCAGTGCGATGGCGGAGAAAAACACCTCGATCAGGATATCTGGGTGTAACTATGTTTGGTGGCGGATTCCAAGCTGAGATAATGCACAAGGGTTCAAACCAGACCGGAGAATGGAGACCAGGTGCACCGGAAGCCCACTGTGACTGGCAGAGACTGAAAGCTGATGTGATTGACGATCATCTTCGTGATTACCTGCGAGAGATTGCGCCTGATCTCCGCGTTGTACGAGCACTGATTAAGTACGCTGATCGACTGCGGTCCAATGCTGACGCCATGATCCCTACGTTCCAGTATCAGCACTAGCTAGCCAAGGAGCGATAGCGTGCACAGCTTTCGCTCCCACTCGCTCGGACAACAGATTGAATTTAGTGAGTTCCAGCTTTACCGCTTGTTCATCATCAGCCTGATCTGTTTGTCGATCTTCCTGTTATGCCAGTCATTGCTACGCATTGTGATACCCCAGACGAAGACCCACAGTCCGCAGGTCGGAATGCACATCAATAAATGCAGGATGTGATTGGTAGATTTCTTCTGACTGGTCAGGTAGTAGAGCTGATCGCTCATGTCGTGTCCTCGTTCGATTGGAGGTGTGAGGAAGTTGTTGGCTCAGCTTCTTTCTTGAGCAAAAATCAACGCAACCAACCATTCGCTGTCATGGCAGTTTTCCCGCTAGGAAGCTGAATCAGTGCAGACTTGTCGCCGTCCTTGGGGCCTTCGATGAAATTCACCTTGGTGGCAGTAGATATCGTTCGGCACTTCCCCGAGCCGATCAAGCGTTCAGCCTCATCTTCGTCCTGATCAAGCGATGCCTCCACCAGCTTTGTCCAGTCCCCGGCTTTGAAGCAAACCATCGAACCAGCAATGAGCGTTCGCTTTGGATAGGTGTCAGCCATAGCGGCAGCAGACGCGAATAGGGGTAGCAGGCACAGCAAGCGATTAATGGTGTTCATCAAGCGTTCCTTGGGTACGGCAGGTAGAGGGAATAATATCCCAAATTCAGATATCTGAGAACCAGATATAGGTTGGAGACTGCTCATCTCGCAGTTGCCCAGCCATGCCCAAGACGATCTACAAACCCGAAAACGCAGTCCTGCTGAGCTTACTGAAGAAACACAGGAAGGCGGCTGGCCTGACTCAAGTACAGTGTTCAAAGGCTCTGGGGCGTCCTCAGTCATTCATGAGTGACGTTGAAAGCGGAACGCGTCGCTTGGACATTGTGCAGCTTCGCGACTTGTGCAAAGTCCTGGGGATAGGTCTCACAGGCTTGATTGCGGAATTTGAAGGGGAGCTGCAAGAGGATGGGAGTGGGTAGCTAGTTTGTTTCGGCGTCAGAACAGCCTCTACCTTGGGATTAACATCCCACCACACGATTGATGTTCCTCTGGGATGCGGTTAGCGTTCCTTTTTCCGTGAAAAGTGGAGGTATTAGATGGCAGACGAAAAGAAGCAGTACGTGAGCTTATCAGTAGACTTTGGCAACGAGACCTCCAATGACCGAGTGCAGGAAGTAGATGCAGAGCTCTTGCGGCACGGTTGGCAGCGTTCTGTTTTTATCGCCTCCACCTACGAATGCGTCCATGTAGGTAATCTGTCGGAGGTTGAAATCAAGGCTGCCATCGAAATGATCCTGAAATCCATAAGCTCGAAATACGATTTGAAGCATTGCGCTTACGTGCTGCAAGTCGGAAATGCAGCCCTCACCGGTGGCCGGGTCACTTCGTTCTAGTGGGCCAGTTTCCACAGATCGTGTGTCTCTCTTTTCGGTGCGACCACCTAGTGGCGAAGTCAGCACCACTCTCACGCTGAGGTGATACGGATGTCCAAGAAGAAAGGCGATGGCCCTACAGTTCCACGAGACCACTTCATAGTTGGTCACACTGCTGGGAACGTGTCAGAGCTGACATTCGCCATTGACCCCACCACCGGTATTCCTAGCGTCCTGGAGCTTGACCCAACATCGTTACGCAGCCAGATATCCTACGCCCGTACGACAACAGACAAAGTGCTCATCTCTTCGCCCACTGATGGATTTGCTGCTCTGGGTGAAAGCTTTATTGATAGTCTGCGTAAGCAGTTTGATTACCTTATTGCAGTTGATACAAACACTGAGTTGACCCGCGTCGATGGCTATAAGTTGAGTGCATGTTGCATCTGTTCCATTAATGTCCCACTAGCATCAGTCACAGAAACCACACCCTACGAACACCTTGCCGCCTACTTGATCCTTGATTCTGGCGACGAAGGAAACGCCGAACTACTAGGCTGGCACCTGGTGGCAACAGTACACATCAATACTCCGTTTCTCCGAACGCAGCGTGTAGGTGTAATCGTTGATAGCGAGCTGGGAGACCATGTAGCAATCAACGCCAGAACGAAGCCCTACTACGGCAATCATCTGTTACCCGACAACATGACATTGGTTTACGCGTCCGATGCTGCTGCTGAAACCTTCATCAATGGAATGATCAAGATGAATGACAGGAACGCTGGTGGCTTAATCGAGGCGGTGAAGCAGAAGGGGTTGTCCACATTGCAGCTACAGGGTGGCGTGAAGCTTGGCACGGCAATATGCCATTGCATCACGGCTACGGCTCCCACCAAACCAAAGAAATAACCTCCGCCAAAACAACTAGAGTAAATCTCCACTCTAACCCCGCCGCCAACTTAACCTATCAGGATTGGAGTTTAGATAGGAATGGCCTATAAACCAGTGTTTCGGGACCTTGGGCTGAAAGTAGACCAAGCTCGATTCGGTGAGAACGCTTCAACTTGAGGTTTCTGCACCAAACGGCAGTTTTGCACCGGAATCGCCAGTTTTAGCCAGAAAGCATTTCTACCCCCCAGCTCCTTGCGGAAAGACCTCCTTCGGCTACTTTGATGGTGTCGCCGACGTGGCGATAGGCTATTAAGGAGCGAGCATGCCTACGAGATATCGTGACGCAGTGACTGGTGAGTACATCACTGAGAAAGAAGCCAAGAAAAATCCGCGAGAGTCGGTAAAGGAAACAGACAAGCCGAAGAAGCCACCTAGTGGCCCCAAGAAGAAGTAGCGTTTCTGTGAGGGAGTCGCGAGGCTCCCCCACATCACCCAAGGATGACTACCAATGACCTCCCAGAATCAGGCCGTAGCAATGGCTGACGCGTTAACTCTGCTCCTGAGTCAGCATGGAATAGCCGCCGCGCTCGAAGAACTCGCCGGTTGGATTTCCAGTCAAGGAGGCACCGTCGCTGCTGAAAACGCATTGGCAGCTTTGGACGTGCCGGACTTGAACGCCAAGGACCTCACGGTTGCCATCAACCAGGTGCGTCAATCATAGGTGTCAACAAACGACCTTAAACGATACCAGCAAGGAGCCGCCCACCATGTCCCGCACATTTCTCTACTGCCGCGTCAGCACCTCCAGCCAGTTCACAGAGAACCAAGTGCAGGAAGTGAAGAACGCAGGCTTCGACGTACAGGCAGGCAGGGTAGTTGAGGAAACCATCTCGGGCAGCATCGCTGCTACGGAACGCCCCGGCTTTCAGAAGTTGCTGGATCGTATGGAGAGCGGAGATGTGTTGATAGTCACCAAGCTGGACCGCCTAGGCCGCAACGCCATGGATGTACGTCAAACGGTTGAACATCTGACAGCTAGTGGCATCCGTGTTCACTGTCTGGCATTGGGCGGGGTAGACCTGACATCAGCAGCAGGAAAGATGACCATGCAGGTGCTTGGGGCTGTGGCTGAGTTCGAACGTGACCTTTTGATCGAGCGCACACAAGCAGGTCTGGAGCGTGCCAAGAAGGAAGGTAAGAAGCTTGGTAGGCCGGAAGCTCTATCAACCACTCGTGATGTTCTCGAACTCAAGGAGCAGTGTTGCAGCCAGTCTGAGGTAGCGGAGAAGCTTGGTATTGGCATTGCCACCGTGAAGCGTCACTGGAACAGAGCGATGGTGGTAAGCAAGCCCACAGGGACATACGTTCTTGGTCAGGCAAAAACCTAGAGCGTCAGCGGTAAGCAAGTGACAAACACATTTCATCAACGCAGTGCGGACAATCCACGAGGAAAGATGATGCTCCCACAACCACGTTGCAAGCCCTCCCATTGCCTGGGACGTTGAGACACCGCTCTTTAACAACTTGAATGTTATTTATGGTTCCGCTTGGACCGATCTTACTGAGGTCGCTGTTCGTTGCTTGATAGCACTAGCTTTCACACAGAATTTCAGGGGAAACGCCCCGGCTTATATTCCAGCCTGAAAAATTAAACTTAATAAAGATGAGGCCGTTTCCCACGGCGCGGGCCAGGGGTTTTAGACTACTTTTCAACCTTGCCATGTTCAAGGAACTGACGGGCACCAAAGTACCTTTCACTGACATGGTGGAAATCAATCTTCCCCACAGCGTCTAGCTCATCAAGTCTATCACTCTGCCAGCTGGCAAATTTATAGATTACATAAGCTGAGGTTTCGTGTATTGGCTCTTGCCTTTGACCTGTAATCCAACTATCCCATTCCATATGATAGAAGTAGCTGGGCTGCATAGTCTCTGGGCTTTTGTCAGGGTTGAGCAGTGTGCTGAATCTGGAGCGAATCACCTTCTCAGCTGCCTTATAGGTATGCTGCATGCTGTCGCTCTTGATTCTCTCAGCCAGATTCTGTGCAATGATAATCAGGCGTGCAGACTCCAGCCACGCAAGGCGACTTCTATACAGTTTGCCATCGATAGGACTTTTGAGCTTTTCTAGGGCTTCATTCAAGCATTCGAGAGATTGTTTGCTATACACCTCATCGTCTCGAATTTCTTTTTCCTGGGCGATACCAGAGAGCTGTGTAGAAATGGTGTCTGATTGAGTTTTTATGGTGGCTATGATGCCGATGAACCCAAGGGCAGAGATTAAAGTTGATAGCACGCCCCCGAAGTAGTCACCAAACACGCCCCAATCACCAGGGCTTGTGCTCAAACCGGATGCAGAGAATTGCCAGAGCCAAGGGGCAGCTACAGCCGTTGTACAGGCGATCAATGCAATGATAGCGATAGGTGCCCAGCTCTTGATTGGGTTGTGCTTTTTGGTGCTAGCCTCCACTGCTACACGCCTCATCTATCAATTCCCCTAGAGTTTGTCAGCACGCAAGTCTAGGCTAATTAGCAGCCCTTTCATAATTTCATGGCAATCCTTCTCGAGCATATCTGTTGTAATATCAATCAAGCCAACGCTATTCCTTTTAACTGTGCAGCCTACATCTTCAAAGTGAGTTACAACGTCTGCATAGAACGCCTCAAACTTCTGCTCTTGTTCATCAACAGAGAGCTCATCCCGCATTGGATTGGTTGGGGTTGGACCTTGGTAGTAGGGTCTGTAGCTGTAAGTTTTCATGTATAACCACTGGCAGTTGGATTTAGATCGAGTCTATCTAAGCGCTTTAGTTACTGCAATTATATTCATCTGCTCGGAGCACTTTCTGCTCGAAAGGCCATTCGCACATAAGAAGTTATTAGAAACATCAAGAAGAGCCTCGCGGCCTGACGCCTCCAGTCGCATGGTACAATGGCCGTTTGCCATGTTCGGGGATAGCTGATGGATGTGAGAGGGAGTTTGGGGCGGGTGCGAACGTGGGTATGGCTGGGTCTTCTCGGTGCTGCGGGCACTCTCGGCAATTACCTTATCGAGAACGGCAAGCTGCCTGACTGGCTCTCGGGAAATGCAGGCACGCTCACAGGTCAGGTACTGGAGGCTCTAGCTACCTTCGGCAGATGGCTCACCACTGAGGTTGGAATCTCCCGGTGGCTACTGATCCTGCTTTGCATCGTCTTGTTTCTTGTGGTTTCGGTGCTCTGCTTCGCCTTTTGGAACCACTTCAAGAATGCTAATAGCGATGATCGTGACTCAAGTTGCTTATCATCAGCAGAACTAACCCTCTTCAACGTAGTGGCGAGAGGTGCAAACTTAGGGCATGCAGTGACTTGGGAGACTTTCCTTTCATCTGGTATGCCTAGAATAGCTACGGAGCATGCTCTAGAGCAGTTATATAACCGTGGATTGGTTGATAATGATCGTCTCACCAGGAGTTTCTTCAACCTAACTCCAAGAGGTAGGGCGTATTATCTTCACTTGGAAAGCCTTGGTAAAATCTGATCTATCCACTAGGTTTGTCATTTGCACATGAAGAGGTGGTTATGGGAGATTTTACTAAGAGGCTGACTGAGCGACGCATGCACACTGAGATTGCCCAAGGTCACTGCTTGATTTGTGGCAGCTATGGCAGGCTCAGTTGGGATCATGTGCCGCCACAGCACCACACTTCGCCCAATACAAACTGGTCACACTTCACCAACAGCGTCACAGACGGCCACAGAAGCTAAGCCGTGCGTAGGGTGTCCGTCACTTATTTTAGAATCACTCAGCTTTTAAAACAGGGTGGCCGTGTTCGCGTTGAGTAGCTCAGGTGATAACCCCGGTTTCCAGATGCCATGCTCAATCACATTATTTTTGCCAGCTAAATTTTAAGCAGCTCCAACAATGCAAAGTCTCTCCGGGCGGCGGCGGGGTTTTATGCCGTAAAAGGTCATTCGCCCGATGGAGACTCTGAGGTCATGAATTCACTTTCAAAGAACATAAAACCCTCTATAGTTCTTGAAGAGAAAAGCACCCCCATTCTACTCATCTTTTCGCTATACCCAAGATCACGAACGCTCATGATGAGTTCAATCTGATCTTTAACCTTCTGCGAGAGCAGTGACAATAAATAGGAGATAAACTCCCGAACGATAGAGTAGTTAGCCTCTATATGGTCAAGCTTGACACTTTCGATTCTAACACCAAGAGTGTCCTGCCATAGATCGCCATACTCATACTTCACTGGCACGTTGCCATTAAAGTACACGTCACCGATTTTTAGCTTATTTACGTTAAAGTTTCCGTGCAGCAAATCGTTTCTGTCATTCATGAGCTGATAGAAGCTCCTACAAGAGACATGCGAATGATCAACGGGCCGCTCAAATCCCATGCAGTTAACGTGCAGAAGTTGCAGTCTATTTGATATCGTGTCTGAGACAAAATCTCTGTACTTGATATCGTCTTCCCTTATCTCGCTTTTGGCTAGTGCGAAGATTAAGAGATTGATGAAGGTTTCTGCCTGTACAGGAAGCATGCATCTCAAGCCGAACGCAAGTCCGGTGCCGAAGGTGTATCTTTCAGCCATCTTTGAGAATCTTTCTTGATAAGTTTTCAACTCATCTGTGGAAGTTGGGGTATGCACTCTATCTACTGCTGGTGATAAGTTAAGCTCTCTCAGCTTGTTGAACTGAGTCTCAATCGTTGATTCTATGCTGTGGTAAGGATTAACAAACTCAGTCCACTTTTCAAGCTGCGTGCGAATGGCCGTCATCTGTTTGCCATAAGCACCAAGGTCTGCCTTGATTTGCGATACAAGATTAGCCTTGGTAATCTCTGGCCGGTTAAAGTTTCCTAAAAACTGAACCTCGGTCCGGTAGTTATGACCTTGAAACATGACCATGCCATCATCATTCATCAAAGTCCATTCCCAATGTACCAAGTTGTCAGAGGAATCATTCCTCAAAAAATTCATGAAGCCATTAGGTGGACCATACTTGGCATATAGGTAACAGTAGATGCTTATTGGTCTGATTTCGTTTTTTAGAATCCAGCCCGAAAAGCCTTTTGGCTGAAGCTTTTCAATTAGGATTTTAGCCAGCAACTTAGGCGGAATCACTTCGAGCTTTAGGAAGTAGTTCCTGATGCTCTTCGTCCAAGGTTAGCTCCTGAATTTATGAAAAGGCGTTAGGCCGTCTTGGCTTTTCGGATGTCTCGGCGAAGTACCGCTAAGCAGAACGCCATCTTTGCAGAACGATCAGGCTTTGAAAAGAATGACCCACCTTATACAGAGGTCTAACAGCGACCTTGCTTGATCAGCCGCCCTTTACAGAGATTGCCGCCAGCTTCTGGGCAGGGCTCGCCCCCTTCGAATACACATCGTGCGTCTCGCACCGATCCTGCCACACTCTCAGGAACACAGCTCTGTTTACCAAATAGCTCCCCAAGACCGCCTCATCATGTGCCGTGGAGCCTTCAGGGCAGCAAAGAACTGGGTGATAGACCTTTCGCTTATACGCCATCACCATAGGAGGCCAGTAATGCTTTACATGATGCTACCGCTAGATAGGCATTTTGACTCAGGGTTTGGTGCAGTCGCAGACTCGTTCAGGGACGCTGCTGAGGCTCTTGAAGACTCCAGAGAGAGCACCCCAACCTTGAATGCTCATCTGCCAGTGAGCTTTCTCTACCGGCACGCTATAGAGCTTTTCCTGAAGTCAGCGATCATCATTTTTCACAGGAAACTCAACATCCCCTACGGTGCCATACCAGCAAGCGGCGAACCTCAAATCCCTGTCGGGGAGAAGTGGAAGCCCATGCATAACGTCCACGGCCTTCAACCGCTTTATCAACACTTCTGCTCGCTTTTTGAAGACCACGCCGAGTACCTAGCTACCCACACAAACACAGATTGGAGCTTACCCCCCGAGCTAGGGCAATGGATCAGTGAAATCGAGGCAACGGACTCATCAAGTACGTTCTTCCGCTACCCAGTTACAAAGGACAAGGAAAAAGACAAACAGAAGTCCGTCATCCGGGAGGACGATTACGATGCCCTGCTTTCAAGAATGGGACAGCACCAAAAGCCGACCAAGACGCTACTGATGCTTGATCAGCATGACAACGTGGTCGAAACCTTCTCACACGACGACACACAGGCCAAAGGAATCATCGGTACGTTGAAGCAGGTTGCAGAGCTGTTTTCCAATTGCCACGCGGCATTGGTAGGCGAGCTAACCGGAGGGGCTTGAAACCGCATTGCTAGCCAATTGGGATCGACGGTGCAGGGAAGGATTTTGCGTGCAGCTATGGAGATTTGAGTAGTACAACCGAGTAGTACAACCCAAAAGTAAAAACCCCCGTAACTCATTGAATTACAGGGGTTTTCTATGTATGGCGGAGAGATAGGGATTCGAACCCTAGGTACCGGTGAAGGTACAACGGATTTCGAATCCGTCCCATTCGGCCACTCTGGCATCTCTCCAACGGCGCGCATCATAACAGCCTGTTTCGTGGAAGCAAAGCTCTGTTGAGATTTTTTTCCGTGCTATCAGACGCTTGCGTCGATTAAAGCGGTACGCCGAGACGCTTGGCGACTTCTTCGTAGGCTTCGATAACGTCACCGAGGCCCTGGCGGAAGCGGTCTTTGTCCATCTTCTTCTTGGTGTCCTTGTCCCACAGGCGGCAGCCGTCAGGGCTGAATTCGTCACCGAGGACGATGGAGCCGTCGTGGAACACACCGAATTCGAGTTTGAAGTCCACCAGCAAGAGGCCGGCGTCGTCGAACAGTTTGCTCAGCACGTCGTTGACCTTGAGGGACAACTCTTTCATGCGCGCCAATTGTTCAGCAGTGCCCCAGCCGAAGGCCACGACGTGGGATTCGTTGATGAACGGGTCGCCCTTGGCGTCGTCCTTCAGGAACAGTTCGAAGGTGTAGGGATTGAGCTTGAGGCCCTCTTCCACGCCCAGGCGTTTGACCAGGCTGCCGGCAGCGTAGTTACGCACGACGCATTCGACCGGAATCATGTCGAGCTTCTTGACCAGGCACTCGTTGTCGCCCAGCAGTTTGTCGAATTGGGTCGGAATGCCGGCCTCTTCGAGTTTCTGCATGATGAAAGCGTTGAACTTGTTGTTCACCATACCCTTGCGATCAAGCTGCTCGATGCGCTTACCGTCGAACGCCGAGGTGTCGTTGCGAAACAGCAGGATCAGGCGGTTGGCGTCGTCGGTCTTGTATACCGACTTGGCTTTGCCGCGGTAGAGTTCTTCACGTTTTTCCATGATGGGCTCCGCTTTGAGTGAGGTGGGCTAGGCGATATGTCGCCAGTCGAGCCCTGAATCTTGATCGGCCAGTTGCAGCCAGTCCGGGTCGCACCCGAGGGTGTCGACAAAACATTGCCGGGCAAGCGTCGGCAGGTTGTTCTTGCTGCTCAGGTGGGCCAGGACCAGGTGTTGCAGGTCTTGCCAGCCCAACTCATACACCAGGTACGCCGCCTGATGGTTGTTCAAATGTCCCAGTTCGCCGCCCACCCGCTGCTTGAGAAAGTAGGGGTAATGACCGCGAGCCAGCAGGTCTCGGCAGTGATTGGACTCGATCATCAAGGCATCGAGGTCGCGGTAACCGTCCAGCACCTTGGCGCAGTAGGAACCCAGGTCGGTGAGCACACCGAAGCGCCGCTCGCCGTCACTGAATACATATTGCGTGGGTTCCTGGGCATCGTGAGCGACCGCGACAACACTGATGCTCAGGGCACCGATCTGCAGTTGCTCGCCTCCCGCCAGGAAACCTGCGGGTTCAACGGGTTTGCGCATCCCGCGCAACGTGCCGCGACTCAGGTACACCGGAAGATTGTAGCGCCGAGACAGCAAACCCACGCCATGCACGTGATCGGCATGTTCGTGGGTCACTAGAATCGCGCTCAGCTGCGCGGGGTGAACCCCCAGGCGCAGCAGGCGCCGCTCGGTTTCTCTTAACGAGAAACCACAATCCACCAGTACGTACGTGTCGTCGTGGGCGACCAGCGTGCCGTTCCCTTGGCTACCGCTACCGAGAACAGCAAAACGCATCGGATCAGCCCAGGTTGTCCTGAATCACGCCCAACACTTTGCGCGCTGTTTCAGCTGGCGCGACGGTGTTGATGTTCTTCTCGACCGTGACTTGCACGCTCTCGCCAACCTTGCTCAAACGAACCTGGTAGCGCTCGGCGCGGGTCTCGACTTCTTCCTTGGTCGGCTGGCTGCCAAACAACTTGCCGAGGAAACCTGGCTCGTCGTCCTTTTTCTCGGCCTTTTCAGCCACGTTGATGTAGTACAGGCCCAGGCTGCGGTTGATGTCTTCAACGCGCCAAGGACCCTGCTCCAACGCGCGACCGACGCTGGCCCAGGCACGATCCAGGTCTTCACCCAGGTTCAGCACCACGTTGCCGCTGCCATCTTCGGTAAGGCTGACGCGGCTCGGGGTGTCGTAATCGCGTGCGGCGAGTAGGGAAACCGAGCCGCCCTTCTCGGAGATACGGCTCATGCTGGCCAGCATTTCGTCGACCAGCGCGGCATCGACACCGGTATTGACCGAGCGGTTGGTGAAATCGACGTTGGCGGTGCTGCCGGCAGGACGCTCGGCGCTGACCACATAGACTTCACTGGTATTGCGTTGCACGCCAGGCTCGATGCGCACTCGCACACGGGCTTCGTTATCGGCGGCTACACCACTGGCCTGCAGACGCTGGGCCATGTTGGCGGAGAGCTCGCTGCCGCGCTGCCAGGCGGTGGTGAACTCACCGGTCTGCGGACGCTGTTGGTCGAGACGAAAACCGTTGTCCTGGAAGAACTGCACGGCCACCGGCCAGACTTCGGCGGGTGGGCGCTGAGCCACGATCCAGCGGTTGTCGCCGCTCTTCTGCAGGCTGTAGTCGCTGGCATCGGCCACCGCCGTGATCGGTTGCGGGCGTGGCACCACGTATTCGCCCTTGACGGTGTCGTCGGCGACATTGCGCGGAATCGGCAGCAGCGGGTCGAGGCGCTTGGCGACGCTCACGTCAGGCGGCAGTTGCATCGGTTTGGTTGCTTGCGCTTCCAGGTAATCGCTGCCACGGTCACGGAAGTAGCCTTCCGGGCCCCATACCCAACCGCAGCCACTGGTGCTGGAGATAATCAAGGCAAGTGCGGAAAGTCCGGCCAATCGCTTCATGCGTAGTGCTTCCTCAATTAAACCAGGACGCCGGACTGGCGCAGGGCCTGTCGCAGCGGTTCGTGACAGGCTTCGCTGAGCCGGGTGAGCGGCAGACGGATACCGTCCGGCATCAGGCCCATCTCAAACAGCGCCCACTTCACGGGAATAGGGTTGGATTCGATAAACAGTGTCTTGTTGAGCGGCATCAGCTTCTCGTGGATCGCACGTGCGGTCGTGGCGTCACCGGCAATGGCGGCGGCGCACATTTCGCTCATGGCGCGCGGGGCGACGTTGGCGGTCACGGAAATGTTGCCCTTGCCGCCCAGCAGGATCAGCTCGACGGCGGTGGCGTCGTCACCGGAATACACCAGGAAATCGCTGCTCACGCCGGCCAGGATGTCTTTGGCGCGCTGCAGGTCGCCGGTGGCTTCCTTGATTCCGATGATGTTCGCCACGGTGGA
The DNA here is from genome assembly GCF_003852295.1 of Pseudomonas sp. R11-23-07. Taxonomy (NCBI): domain Bacteria; kingdom Pseudomonadati; phylum Pseudomonadota; class Gammaproteobacteria; order Pseudomonadales; family Pseudomonadaceae; genus Pseudomonas; species Pseudomonas sp. R11-23-07. The sequence continues at coordinate 1,580,030 of NZ_CP027761.1, read as the reverse complement.
CAGGCGGATCACCGTCTCGGCTTTCATATCGCACGCAGTGCGGCCGGGTACGTTGTAGAGGATCTGCGGGATGTCGACAGCTTCGGCAATGGTGCGAAAGTGCTGGTACAGGCCTTCCTGAGTCGGCTTGTTGTAATACGGAGTCACCAGCAGGCACGCATCGGCGCCGGCCTTCTTGGCGTTTTTGGTCAGCTCGATTGCTTCACGCGTCGAGTTGGCGCCGGTACCGGCGATCACGGCGATGCGGCCCGCAACGCGCTTGACCACGAACTCGATCACCTGGATGTGTTCTTCCACATCGAGGGTGGCCGATTCACCTGTGGTGCCGACCGCTACGATGGCGTTGGTGCCTTCTTGCAGGTGGAAGTCCACCAGTTTGCCCAGGCTGTCCCAGTCGAGATGACCTTGTGCATCCATGGGTGTGACCAGTGCCACCATACTGCCCGCAATCATGCAACCGCTCCTGCCGGAAAAAGAGAGCCGTAATGGTACTGGCGCCAAGATGCTTGTACAAGCGAAGTACCGTGCGACGATGCGTTCTGGCGTAACTAAACGACGGGCAATGCCATCATTGGGCCAAAGCACCGCGTGAAGCACGCCGTTCACGTAATGAAAACGCCACCTCCTAGCCCTTGGCGATGGTTTTCGCTACCCTTCATCCTTTGATCGATACAGCTCTAACGGTATCGACCGCTCATCGCTTTAGGAAGGCTGCATGTCCACCCCCACAGTTCGCGAACAATTCCTTGTTATCAGTGCCCTCGGCGCCAACCCCATGGAGCTGACCAACGTCCTGTGCCGCGCCAGCCATGAAAACCGCTGCGCCGTCGTGACCTCGCGCCTGACCCGCCATGGCGAGTGCAGTGCGCTGGTGCTGCAGATTTCCGGCAGTTGGGACGCCTTGGCGCGCCTGGAAACCGGCCTGCCGGGACTGGCCAAGAAGCACGACTTCACCGTTAACGTGGTGCGCAGCGCAGCCCTGGAAAATCGCCCGCAGGCCCTGCCTTACGTGGCGTACGTCAGCTCGGCCTACCGCTCGGACATCGTCAACGAGCTGTGCCAGTTCTTTATCGACCACAACGTCGAGTTGGAGAACCTGACCTGCGACACCTACCAGGCGCCACAAACCGGCGGCACCATGCTCAACGCCACCTTCACCGTGACCTTGCCGGCCGGCGTGCAGATCAGTTGGCTACGCGACCAGTTCCTGGATTTCGCCGACGCCCTGAACCTTGACGCCCTGATCGAGCCTTGGCGCCCACAGAACCCCATGTAAGGACTTGCCCATGCCGGTAGCCATCGACACACCCGTCGCCGATTTCGAAGCCCAGGCCACCAGCGGCCAGACCTTCAGCCTTGCGGCCCTCAAGGGCAAGCAAGTGGTGCTCTATTTCTACCCGAAAGACAGCACCCCGGGCTGCACCACCCAGGGCCAGGGTTTCCGCGACCAATACGCCGCGTTCCAGGCCGCCAATACCGAAGTGTTTGGCGTGTCGCGCGACAGCGTGAAGTCCCATGAGAACTTCAAGAGTAAGCAGGCGTTTCCGTTCGAGCTGATCAGTGACAAGGACGAAGCGGTGTGCCAGCTGTTTGATGTGATCAAGCTGAAGAAGCTCTACGGCAAGGAATACCTGGGCGTGGATCGCAGCACCTTTCTGATCGACAGCGAAGGTGTGCTCCGCCAGGAATGGCGCGGCGTGAAAGTGCCAGGGCATGTGGACGCGGTCTTGGCGGCGGCGCAGGCGCTGAACAAGGGCTGATCTTCAGCCCATAAAGCCATCAGGCTTTGCGCAACCAATAACGGTACACACCTGCCGCTTCTTCTTCCTGGACCAGCGTATGGCCTGCCAGCTTGGCAAAGGTGCGGAAGTCGCGCTGGGAGCCTGCGTCCGTGGCGGTTACTTTGAGTACAGCCCCGCTGGCCAGTCGATTGAGCTCCAGCTTGGCCTTGAGCAAGGGCAGCGGACAGTTGAGGCCGCTGGCGTCGAGCTCGGCGTCAAAGGCTACAGCGTCGGTCATGGTGTTACTCCAGGCAAACATTTGAGCTGCTTAGAATATCTGGTCCGAAGCTCAGTGTCCGGCTACAGTAAGCTCTTTGTCGAAAGGCTTTGTGCATGACTTTCCTGCGCCCTACCCTGCTGACGCTGGCCTGCCTGCTGGCCTCCCCGGCCTTCGCTGACGAGCTGCCCTCACTTGGCGACGCCAGTTCTGCCATTGTCTCGCCGCAACAGGAATATCAACTGGGCCGCGCCTGGCTGGCCTACCTGCGCGGCCAGGTCTCGCAACTCAACGACCCGCAGCTCAAGGACTACGTCGAAACCAGCGTGTACAAGCTGGTGGAGACCAGCCAGGTCAATGACCGGCGCCTGGAATTCATCCTGATCAACAGCCCACAACTCAACGCCTTCGCCGCACCCGGCGGGATCGTCGGGGTCAATGGCGGCTTGTTCCTCAATGCCCAGACCGAAGGTGAGTACGCATCAGTGCTGGCTCACGAATTGGCGCATTTGTCCCAGCGCCACTTTGCTCGAGGCGTGGAAGCGCAGTCGCGCATGCAGATCCCGATGATGGCTGCCCTGCTCGGCGGCATCATTGCTGCCGCAGCCGGCGCTGGCGATGCAGGCATCGCCGCGATTGCCGGCTCCCAGGCCGCCGCGATCCAGGAGCAGCGTCGATTCTCTCGGCAGAATGAACAGGAGGCCGACCGTATTGGCATCCTCAACCTGGAGAAAGCCGGCTACGACCCGCGCTCCATGCCTACCATGTTCGAGCGCCTGATGCGCCAGTACCGCTTCGACGCGAAGCCGCCGGAATTCCTGTTGACGCACCCGGTGACGGAATCGCGGATCGCCGACACCCGCAACCGCGCCGAGCAGGCCAAACCCGGCGGAAAGGAAGACAGCCTGCGCTATCAGTTAATCCGCGCTCGGGTGCAATTGAAGTACGAAGACACGCCAGGCCTCGCCGCCAAGCGCTTCCAGGCCCAGTTGGACGAGAACCCGAAGAACGATGTGGCGCGTTATGGCCTGGCCATCGCCCAGATCAAGGGCACCCAGCTCAAGGAAGCACGGGAGAGCCTGGCACCGCTGCTGACCAAAGCGCCCAACGACATCACCTACAACCTGGCGCAGATCGAGCTGGACATCACCAGCAATCGCATGCCAGACGCACAACAACGCACTGACCGCATGCTTGCCCAGTACCCCAGCAACTACCCGCTGAACCAGGTACGCGTAGATCTGCTACTCAAGCAGAATCGCACCGCTGATGCAGAGAAAGCCCTGGATGGCTTGCTCAAGTCCCGCCCGGATGATCCGGACGTGTGGTATCAGGTCGCCGAGACCCGTGGCTTGTCGGGCAATATCATCGGCCTGCACCAGGCACGCGCCGAATATTTCGCCCTGGTGGGCGACTTCCAGCAAGCCATCCAGCAACTGGACTTTGCCAAGCGCCGCGCAGGCAATAATTTTCCACTGTCCTCGCGCATCGATGCACGCCAGCGCGAGTTGATCGAACAGGAACGCCTGGTGAAAGGGATGATGAGCTAAACCCATCGCCCACAAAAAAGCCCCGCCATCATTCACCGATGGCGGGGCTTTTTATTGGGCTGGAAGGTTACTCGGCCAGCTTGAAGGTGATGAAGCTGGCACGCCCCTGACGCAGCACGCGCATCGACACCGAACGATTCTTCGGCAACGCCTTGGCGATGTCGGCGAATTCCTTGGTGGTATCGATCGCCTGGTTGTTCAGGTGGGTGATCACATCGCCCGGTTGCAGGCCGATCAAGGCGGCTGGGCCGTCCAGCACTTCCTTGATCACGACACCGCTCTTGAGATCGAAGGTTTTCTTCTGCTCGGCAGTCAGCTCAACCACGGCAATGCCCAAGCGGTTGCTGCTGCGCTCGGCGCCTGGCTTGGCGTTACCCAGGGCATCCAGGGTCGCGCCCTCTTCCGGGATTGCCCCCACGGTGAGCTCGACATTCTGGCGCTTGCCGTCACGAATCACTTCCAGCTTGGCTTTGCTGCCCGCCTTGAGTGCGCCGACCAGATGCGGCAAGTCAGCCGACATGATGATCGGCTGGCCGTTCATGCTCAGGATCACGTCGCCAACCCGCAGGCCGCCTTTGGCAGCCGGGCCGTCGTCCTGGATCTGCGCGACCAGTGCACCCGCCGGCTTATCGAGACCGAAAGACTCAGCGAGGTCCTTGTTCACTTCCTGGATCACCACGCCCAGCCAACCGCGGCTCACTTTGCCACCGGCCTTCAACTGGTTGGAAACGTCCATGGCCACGTCGATTGGAATCGCGAAGGACACGCCCATGAAACCACCGGAACGGGTGTAGATCTGCGAGTTGATGCCTACGACTTCGCCGGCCAGGTTGAACAGCGGCCCGCCGGAGTTGCCTGGGTTGATCGGCACGTCGGTCTGGATGAACGGCACATAGTTTTCATTGGGCAGGCTGCGGCCGATGGCGCTGACAATGCCCTGGGTGACGGTGTGGTCAAAGCCGAACGGCGACCCGATCGCCACCACCCACTGGCCCGCTTTCAGGTCCTGGGATTTGCCGAGTTTGAGCACCGGCAGGTCTTTGCCTTCGATTTTCAGCAAGGCCACGTCGGAACGCGGGTCGGTGCCGACCAGCTTGGCTTTCAACTCACTGCGATCGGCCAGGCGCACGAGGATCTCGTCAGCATCGGCAATCACGTGGTTGTTGGTGAGGATATAGCCGTCGGGCGAAATGATGAAACCGGAGCCCAGGGACTGCGCTTCGCGCTGGCCACCGCCACCACCGCGCGGGGTGCGTGGTTGCGGCATGCCTCGCTCGAAAAACTCGCGCAGCATCGGCGGCAAGCCTTCCAGGTCGGGCATCTGCTGGTTCGAAACTTTGCGATCCGGCAATTTCTGCGTGGTACTGATGTTCACCACCGCAGGCGAGGCCTGCTCCACCAGTTGGGTGAAATCAGGCAGCTCGACCGCTTGCGCGGGCACGGCCTGACCCAGCACCAGCACCGTGGCGACTATGGATAGGTAAGACTTCAAACGTGGTATCGACATACAGCTCCCGTTACGACGAGCAGGGTTGAGCGACAGGGTTCAAAAAAAGCCGGAAACCGCGCCCGGCATTTTTTGTTCCGCGAACAAAACAAGGCAAGGGCCGAGAAGCCCTGACCTATAAAAAACATAAGGATTTTTTGCAAGTGAAAATGCTGATCCAGACATTTCATGCTCTCGACAGGCACCCTAGCATGGCAGCAGGGTGAAAGATCAGGATGAACACTGGATTAACGACTCACGGATTGGCTGCGGCCTTTTCACCGCGAACCGACAACGCGATGCGCTCGGCGGTGCCGATTGGGATTTCCCCGACAACCGTCACCATCATCTGCCCGTCCACCGTATTCACATGCCGCGACACCGCAACCGTAGGCCCAAGCTGAGTGCGGGTTTCCGACACACTTGCGCCGTCGGCGGGTTCAAGAAATACCGAGAAACGTGCAAGCCCATCGTCGTACATCAAGCTGTCGAGGGTGGTTTTTGTCTGGGGGTCTTTGCGCGATGTAGTGCTGCTCAGCTCAAAGCCCGGCGGCAACCAGTCCAGGTGCCATGCATTGGAGGCGGGCGTTTGTGATGTCTCGCTGCGGCCAATCGCAACAGGCGTGCAGTCTCTGCTGGGCTGCAAGTCTCGATCAATGGGAGCGGCGGACGTATTCAATCGAACAAACTGAAAGCGCTCCAGCAGTCGCCCCTGCTCGCTGAGGAGCAACGACTTGAGGGGTAACGCGGTTTCACGATCCAGGTGCAACTCGAAACCATAGCGGTAAGGGTCGCGCGGGGTGATCGAAACAATAATTGCATTACGACCGGCCACGCGAGATTTGCCGATAACGGCCAGATCGTAGAATTGATTGAGTTTTTGCGGGTTCAGCGAACGTGACGCACTGTCACGGGAATTGCCCAGGCCGACGACAAGGGTGCCGCTGACGCACTGAGTGTGACCTTCTACCCGCACGATTTCCTGGGCAGAGCCATCGAGCTGCAATAGCCGCTCCCGAACCTGACCGTTCTGAACAAGGTGCCAGATATCGTAGGTAGAAAAACTGCCGTTACGCTCATAGATGAACGTACCTTGAAAGCTTTGCTGCTGCTCTGCACGCCCAAGTCGAGTCAGCCAATCTTGGGCTTCATCGGCATGGGCGGGTAGTGCAAACCAACTACTGAACAAAAGCGTAAGGAGCGGTATGGCGCGCATAGGGCTCCTTAGCGGTTCAGCGGTTTTCCAGGCTTGCTGCGCGAGCGTATGGCAGAGCACTTTCAGCGTTCTTGCCAGCCGCTTCCTGTGCATGTTGACGCAGGTAGCCTGGGAGACGCTGGTCCTGCCAGCCGGATTGCCCCTGAAGCACACCGTTAGCCATAGGGCCGGCGGTATCAGAGCTTTCCTTGTAGCCAGCCAGTACAGCCGGGCCTTTGACTTGCGGACCGGCCATGACCGGTTGCTGAGTCTGCTGGGCCAGCTCGGCACCGGCTATTTCGTCCTGGTTGTACAGACGAACACCGGCCAGTACGGCGACGGTCACCGAGGCAGCGACTGCCAGACGACCCAGGCTACGCCATGGACCACGAGCAGCTTTAGCCGGAACGGCTTCATCGGCCAACGCGGCAGAAACGGCCGCAGCAATATCCAGACGAGGGATTAGAAGATCCTTGTGCATCACCGCCCGAGCGACTTGGTAACGAGACCAGGTGTCACGGGTTTGGGCATCATCAAATGCGTTGAGCACTCGACGAAGTTCCAGTTCATCCGCTTCGTTATCCATCACTGCGGACAGCGATTCCTGCAGGGCATCACGACTCATGGCGGTTCCTCTCTTGGCTGTCGCCGCTGTCTTTAGTTTTCCTGCAACAACGGTTGCAAGGCTTTGTCGATGGCTTCCCGGGCCCGGAAAATCCGTGACCTTACAGTCCCCACCGGACATTGCATGACGCTCGCAATGTCTTCGTAACTCAGACCATCGAATTCACGTAAAGTTAACGCCGTACGTAAATCTTCTGGCAGTTGCTGAATTGTTCGATGAACGGTTCCCTCGATTTCGTCGCGCAGCAACGCACGCTCCGGCGACTCGAGATCTTTGAGGCCGTGATCACCATCATAGAATTCAGCATCTTCTGAACTGACATCACTGTCTGGTGGGCGGCGGCCGCGAGACACCAGATAGTTCTTCGCCGTATTAATGGCGATGCGATATAGCCACGTATAAAACGCACTATCACCGCGGAAATTGCCCAGTGCACGGTACGCCTTGATAAAGGCTTCCTGTGCAACGTCCTGCGCTTCATGGGTGTCGTGCACAAACCGCACGATCAACCCGAGAATTTTGTGCTGATATTTCAGCACTAGCAGATCAAATGCGCGCTTGTCGCCGCGTTGTACGCGCTCGACCAGCTGCTGATCCTCTTCCTGGGTTAGCATGAACACTCCTCGTTGTACTCGAAGGAGGCTTGCATAACTAAACGATCAGGCTTGTAAACATAGACTCGGGCTTTTCGCAAAAGTTCTCCCCCTTCAAGCAAGTTTCCGGCACGCACTGATTTGGCACACACGAAAAACGCAGCTCAGGCAACGCCGGCTGCGCGAATAATCTTTTCGTCGGTTTTCTGACGCGTCCAATGCTCCCGACGGGCCAATAAACACAACGTTTTTCCCAGCTTTCGGGCAACCTGCTATTGAGTCGGGGCTTATGCAAAAAGTTCCCGCTCGCTGACTGGCTGTTTAACCGGGTGCTGTGCACCGTAATCTCACAATGCCACGAATGCCTGGCTATTGTGCCGCTCCACCCCTCTATATACTAGTGGTCCGTGTGCCCCTTTGATTCGCCGATCCAGGCGTCCTGCTTGCGCCTCCTCTTCGGATCGCTTTTTGCGGAATCCATTCAATGAGCCAACAGTTTCAACACGATGTCCTTGTGATCGGCAGCGGCGCCGCCGGCCTGAGCCTGGCACTGACCCTCCCCAGCCATCTGCGTATAGCCGTACTGAGCAAAGGCGACCTGGCCAACGGTTCGACATTCTGGGCACAGGGCGGCGTCGCTGCCGTACTGGACGACACCGACACCGTACAGTCTCATGTCGAAGACACCCTCAATGCCGGCGGCGGCCTGTGCAATGAAGACGCGGTGCGCTTCACCGTCGAGCATAGTCGCGAGGCGATCCAATGGCTGATCGACCAGGGTGTGCCTTTTACCCGCGATGAACACGCGGGCAGCGATGACGGCGGCTTCGAGTTCCATCTGACCCGTGAGGGCGGCCACAGCCACCGCCGCATCATCCATGCCGCCGACGCCACCGGCGCCGCCATTTTCAGGACCTTGCTCGACCAGGCGCGCCAACGCCCCAACATCGAATTGCTGGAGCAGTGCGTCGCCGTCGACCTGATCACCGAAAAACGCCTGGGCCTTCCCGGCGAGCGCTGCCTCGGCGCCTATGTGCTCAACCGCACCAGCGGCGAAGTCGACACCTACGGCGCGCGCTTCACCATCCTTGCCTCAGGTGGCGCGGCCAAGGTCTACCTCTATACCAGCAACCCCGACGGGGCCTGCGGCGACGGCATCGCTATGGCCTGGCGCTCGGGCTGCCGGGTGGCGAACCTGGAATTCAACCAGTTCCACCCCACTTGCCTGTACCACCCCCAGGCCAAGAGTTTCCTGATCACCGAGGCGTTGCGCGGGGAAGGTGCACACTTGAAGCTGCCCAATGGCGAACGCTTCATGCAACGCTTCGACCCACGTGCCGAGCTGGCACCGCGCGACATCGTCGCCCGCGCCATCGACCATGAGATGAAGCGCCTGGGCATCGACTGCGTCTACCTGGACATCAGCCACAAACCCGAAGCCTTCATCAAGACGCACTTCCCCACCGTCTATGAACGCTGCCTGACCTTCAACATCGACATCACCAAAGGCCCGATCCCGGTCGTACCTGCCGCGCATTACACCTGCGGCGGCGTGATGGTCGACCAGCATGGCCGCACCGACGTGCCCGGCCTGTACGCCATTGGCGAAACCAGTTTCACCGGCCTGCACGGCGCCAACCGCATGGCCAGCAACTCGCTGCTCGAATGCTTTGTATATGCGCGCTCGGCGGCGGCGGACATCCTCGAACAACTGCCGCGCATCGCGGTGCCGGCCGCCCTGCCGCGCTGGGATGCCAGCCAGGTGACGGATTCGGACGAAGACGTGATCATCGCGCACAACTGGGACGAGCTGCGGCGCTTCATGTGGGACTACGTGGGGATCGTGCGCACCAACAAGCGCCTGCAACGGGCACAGCACCGGGTGCGTTTGCTGCTGGATGAGATCGACGAGTTCTACAGCAACTATAAAGTCAGCCGCGACCTGATCGAATTACGCAACCTGGCCCAAGTCGCCGAGTTGATGATCCGCTCGGCCATGGCGCGCAAAGAAAGCCGAGGGCTGCATTACACCCTCGACTACCCGCAGATGCTGCCTGAGGCCCGCGACACTATTCTGGTGCCAGCCACCTACGGCGACTGAACTTCAAGCGTACGCGCAGGCGCCGGTGCATATCGGCGGTCTGCGCGTCGTGAGGCACGCACGTCGAGCGCACCCATCGTTCACCATGCACACGATAGCGCAGCACCACGACCAGCGGCAGCGCCAGGCTGTCAGGCCGCAGTTGCACGCTGTGCCAGCCGCGCTCGGCGCTGAACAATTGCCAGCCATCCTCATCGCGGCGCAGGCCCCGAATCGACGAGCGGTGGGTCAGCAACACATGCCGCGGCAACACCCAGGCGGCGTGGACCAGGCACGCCAGCATGCCAAGGGATGCAAGCGGCAGATCGACTACCAGGCAGGCACCCAGTGCGAACAGCTGCGCAAACAGATACGCCGCCAGCAACAGCCGTGAGGCCTGCCAGCGGCATTCAAAACGGTTACTTGGGCTGGACACGGTCCAGGATCATCCGAACCATGCGTTGCAGCTCCGGATCTTCCGATTCGGCGCGCTCCATGAACCAGCCGAACATATCCTGGTCTTCGCATTCCAGCAGCCGTACGTAAAGGTCGCGATCAACCTGGTTGAGCGTCGCGTAGACTTCTTTGGTGAAAGGCACCAGCAACACGTCCAGTTCCAGCATGCCGCGACGGCTGTGCCAGTAGAGGCGATTGATTTCTACATCTTCGACCATGGAACGCTCCTCAAATAGAGCGCAAGTATACAGGCCCGACGGCACCGGGACAGCCGGCTTTGGTCGCGCCCCATGGAAACTATGCATTTGCCGGGCGCCCCTCTATGATGCACCCATGACTTTTTGACCTGCGATGACCCATGGCCGACTCTGCTTTCTTCTGCCCGCTGTCCCACGAAGGCGTTCTCGCCGTCCGCGGCGCGGACGCTGCCAAATTCCTGCAGGGCCAACTGACCTGCAACCTCAATTACCTGAGTGACACCCAGGCCAGCCTGGGCGCGCGCTGCACGCAAAAAGGCCGGATGCAGTCAAGTTTTCGCATCCTGCTACAAAGTGACGGCGTGCTCCTGGCCATGGCCAGCGAACTGCTCGAGCCGCAATTGGCGGACCTGAAGAAATACGCAGTGTTCTCCAAATCCAAACTCACCGATGAAAGCGCCGCCTGGGTGCGTTTCGGCCTGGCGCATGCCGACCAGGCGCTGGCCGCGCTGGGCCTGGCGTTGCCGGTCGAGACCGACAGCGTGGCGCGCACCGAGACGTTGATCGCCATCCGCGTGTCGCCCGACCGCGCTGAACTCTGGGCACCCGCCGAACACGCCGAAGGGCTGCGCAGCCAGTTGGCGGCAAGCCTGCCGCAAGCCGAGCTGAATGAATGGCTGCTGGGCCAGGTCCGCGCCGGCATCGGCCAGGTGATGCCGCAGACCCGCGAACTGTTCATCCCGCAGATGCTCAACCTGCAGGCGGTGGGCGGCGTCAGCTTCAAGAAAGGCTGCTACACCGGCCAGGAAATCGTCGCGCGCATGCAGTACCTGGGCAAACTCAAACGCCGCCTGTACCGCCTGAGTCTGGCTGCGACCGAATTACCCGAGCCAGGCACCGCACTGTTTTCCCCGAGCCATAACAGTTCGATCGGCGAAGTGGTCATCGCGGCAAAAGCGGGTCAGTCCATTGAACTTCTTGCCGTGCTGCAAGCCGAAGCTGCCGATAATGGCGACGTACGCTTAGGCAGCCTGGAAGGCCCGGGCCTGCGGCTGCTTGACCTGCCCTACGCGCTGGACCGCGATCGTGAGATCCAGCGATAACCGCCGTACTTTTTTTGCAACACCCTAGAGAGTATGAATGAACGAGCTGGCGGAAAAAGTCCAACAGGCTTTGATGAAGGCCATCGACAACGATGACCTGGTTCTGCCGACATTACCGGAGGTGGCCCTGAAAATTCGTCAGGCCGCCGAAGACCCGGAGATCAGCATCAGCCACTTGAGTAAAGTGATCAGTCGCGATACCGCCCTGTCGGCGCGCCTGATCAAAGTGGTCAATAGCCCGTTGCTCAGAGCAACTCAGGAAGTTACCGACCTGCACACCGCCATCACCCGGCTCGGCACCAATTACAGCAGCAACCTGGCCATCGGCCTGGTCATGGAGCAGATCTTTCACGCCCGCTCCGAGGTGGTCGAACAGAAAATGCGCGAAGTGTGGCGCCGCAGCCTGGAGGTCGCGGGCGTCAGCTATGCCTTGTGTCGTCGGCATAGCCAACTCAAGCCGGACCAGGCGGCCCTGGGCGGCCTGGTGCACCAGATTGGCGTGCTGCCGATCCTCACCTACGCCGAAGACCATTACGAGCTGCTGTCCGACCCGGTCAGCCTCAACCACGTGATCGACAGCATCCATCCGGTATTGGGCGACAAGCTGCTCAGCGGCTGGGACTTCCCCGAAATGCTGGCAAAACTGCCCGGCCAGTATCTGAACCTGGAACGCGACTGCGCCCAGCTCGATTACATCGATGTGGTGCAGGTCGCCGTGCTCTACTGTCACCGCCACACCGGACACCCACTGGCAAACGTCGATATGGCCGACGTACCGGCGGTGAAGAAGCTGCGGATTGACCCCTACAGCGAGACGTTGCGCACCGAACTGGATGAAGCACGTTCGATGTTCTACTGATCCCCGGCGATAAAACTCACGCGCACTTTCAACCCCACCGATTCGCCATCGTGCAGGCTGATCTGCGCCAGGTGCGCACGGCAGATCTCCCCGACAATCGCCAGCCCCAGGCCCGACCCCATACCCTGCTGGCTGCGCCGATAAAATCGCTCGAATACCCGGTCCCGCTCATCCAGCGGGATACCGGGTCCATCGTCTTCGACTTCGAGCACCGCTGGCGCCGTAACCCGCAAAATCACGTTGCCACCCGGTGGTGTGTGCGCCAGCGCATTGTCCACCAGGTTGCTCAGCAACTCATTGAGCAGCGTCGGTTCGCCGCGCAGCCACACCGGCTCGTCTGCTTCCAGCGCTAAGGCAACGCCTCGCGCGTGGGCCAATGGCGCCATGGCCATGCCCAGCTCTCGGGCCAATTGGCTGAGGTCGAGCAACTGCGCGCCGCCTTCGGCAATGGCCCTGGCACCATTTTCGATGCGTGCCAGGGACAGCAACTGATTAGCCAGGTGCGTGAGACGGTCGGTGCCCTGGGCGGCGGTTTCCAGGGTGGTGCGCCACGTGGCCGGGTCTTCGGCGCGCAGGCCCAGTTCCAGGCGGGCCTTGAGCGCGGCCAGCGGCGTACGCAACTCGTGGGCGGCGTCGGCAATGAACTGCGCCTGGCGTTCGAACTGGCCGCGCAAGCGTTCGGTGAAATGGTTGAGGGAACGCACCAGCGGGCCGAACTCATCCTGCACCTCTACCAGCGGCAAGGGCCGCAGGTCGTCGGGCTGGCGTTCTTCCACCGCCGTGCGCAGGCGCTCCAGCGGGCGCAGCGCCGCGCTGACGGCAAACCACACCAGCAACAGCGCGCCAATGGCAAGCATGCCCAGGCGCAACAAGGTGTCGGCCATCAGGCTACGGGCCATGGCGACCCGGGCTTCGTCAGTTTCCGCGACACGGATCTCCGCCATGCCATTCATGTTCGGCTCGGAGACAGCCTTGAGCAGGCTCACCACGCGCACAGGCTGGCCCTGATACACGGCGTCGTAGAACCGCGCCAAGGCTGGGTAATCATCCGTACGCGGGGTGCCGGGCGGCGGGCCGGGAAGGTTTTCGTAACCCGATATCAGCTTCTGGTTGATGTCATTGACCTGGTAATAGATACGCCCGGCGCTGTCGTAGGCAAAGGTGTCCAGGGCCACGTAGGGCACGTTGGCACTGAGCGTGCCGTCCACCTGGGTCAAGCCGGCGGCAATGGTGCGCGCCGAGGCCAGCAGCGTGCGGTCATAGGCGGTGTCGGCCGCTTCGCGCCCGTTCCAGTAGGCACTCATGCCACTGGCGAGCATCAGCAGCACCAGCAACAGCGCGAGGTTCCACAGCAGGCGCCAGCGCAGGCTGCTGGGCTTATGCATCGCGGGCTTCCAGCAGGTAGCCAAGGCCACGGAAGGTCACGATGGCGATAGGCTGGCCGTCGAGTTTCTTGCGCAGGCGGTGCACATAAATTTCGATAGCGTCCGGGCTGGCTTCTTCGTCGAGACCGAACACCTGGGAGGCCAGTTGCTCCTTGCTCATCACGCGGCCAGGCCGGGCGATGAGCGCCTCGAGCACCGCTTGCTCGCGCGAGGTCAGCGTCAGCAGTTCGCCACCGGCCGTGAAGCGCCGAGTATCGAGGTCGTACACCAGCACGCCGCACGCCTGCTGGCGCTCGCCGCCCAATACGCTGCGCCGTAGCAGCGCCTTGACCCGCGCTTCCAGTTCCGTCAGCTCAAACGGTTTGGCGAGGTAATCGTCGGCGCCCAGGTTCAAGCCATGCACGCGGTCTTTTACATCGCTGCGTGCCGTCAGCATCAACACCGGCAAATTTTTTCCACGGGCGCGCAAGCGTGCCAACACTTCGAAACCATCCATGCGCGGCAGCCCCACATCAAGGATCGCCGCCGCGTATTCCTCGCTGCTCAACGCCAGGTCCGCAGCCACGCCATCGTGCAATACGTCGACGGTCAACCCTATGCTCTTGAGCGCTTGGGCGACACTTTCGGCGAGTTGCAAATGGTCTTCAACCAGAAGGACACGCATGAATTTCTACCTCGTGCAGGCGTGGGCGACGCCACGCTTTGGCGGGCAGTTTACAGGCGCAACCTGCCCTGTGAAGCCCGAAAACATTGAAAGGCAACTGAAAGGTTAGTGAAAGCTTCGCCCTTTAGCATCCAGTTACGGTGGTTACGCCCGCCGAGCTACCTCACCCGTAGCGCCCGAAAAACGCCTCGAAGCGTTTTCGCCAAAATAAGAACAATAACGGAGTGCACCACGATGCTGTCGACACAGCCCCAGGCTCGCCCGCCTGCAAGAAATTCCCGCCTTACTCACACCCACTCTGCCCTTGCCGTCTTCGAAGACGGTGGCCGTGCGCTCGCGCAACGCCAGGCACAGCAGCGCACGCGGCTAAGCCACTCATAACAAAAATACGGAGATCACCATGACCCTTTCACTGCGTAAAGTTGCGATTACCGCCGGCTGCATGCTGTTTGCCGGCCAACTGCTGGCCGCCGACGAACCCAAGCGCCCTGAATGCATCGCCCCGGCTTCCCCGGGCGGTGGTTTTGACCTGACCTGCAAGCTGGCACAAAGCGCGCTGGTCAACCAGAAACTGCTGAGCAAGCCGATGCGCGTGACCTACATGCCAGGCGGCGTCGGCGCAGTGGCCTACAACGCGGTGGTCGCTCAGCGCCCTGCGGATGGAGGTACCCTGGTGGCCTGGTCCAGCGGTTCATTGCTGAACCTGGCCCAGGGCAAGTTCGGTCGCTTCGATGAAAGCGCCGTGCGCTGGCTCGCAGCGGTAGGCACCAGCTACGGTGCCATCGCAGTGAAAAGTGATTCACCCTACAAGACCCTCGACGATCTCGTAAAAGCCTTGAAGAAAGATCCAGGCAGCGTAGTGATAGGTTCCGGCGGTACGGTTGGCAGCCAGGACTGGATGCAAACCGCCCTGATCGCCAAGGCCGCCGGCATCAACCCGCGCGAGCTGCGTTACGTCGCGCTGGAAGGCGGCGGCGAAATCGCTACCGCTTTGCTCGGTGGCCACATTCAGGTGGGCAGCACCGATATTTCCGACTCCATGCCGCACATCCTCAGCGGCGACATGCGCTTGTTGGCGGTGTTCTCCGAGCAGCGCCTGGACGAGCCGGAAATGAAGAACATCCCGACCGCCAAAGAGCAAGGCTATGACATCGTGTGGCCAGTGGTGCGTGGCTTCTACCTCGGGCCAAAAGTCAGCGATGCCGACTATGCCTGGTGGAAGGATGCGTTCGACAAACTGCTGGCTTCCGACGAGTTCGCCAAGCTGCGTGATCAGCGCGAGCTGTTCCCGTTCGCCATGACAGGCCCGGAACTGGACACCTACGTGAAAAAACAGGTGGCTGACTACAAAGTGCTGGCCAAAGAGTTCGGCCTGATCCAGTAAACGCCCCGCTTTCGCGCGGCCACGCCCGTTTAAACACGCGGTGTGGCCCAGGAGTTCACCATGCTCTTACAACGTATTTTCGCTGCTGTGATGTTAGTGGCCTGCATCGGCCTCGCGCTGATGGCTTGGCCCTATCAGGCGGCCTTTTCCTACGAGCCAGTAGGGCCTCGGGCTTTCCCGCTGCTGATGCTCGGGCTGATGAGCCTGGCGCTGATCTACATGCTGTTTCGCCCGCAACCCACCCAACACACCGAAGAAGACCCGGCGCTGGACCGCGACACACTGGTCAAGATCGGCATTTGCGTAGCGCTGTTGATCGTGTTCGCCGCCACCTTCGAATCGTTGGGTTTCATCCTCAGCAGCCTGTTGATCGGCATCCCGATGGCACGCCTGTATGGCGGGCGCTGGATGCCCAGCGTAGTGATCGTCGGCCTGATGGCCATCGGCTTGTACCTGCTGTTCGACAAAGCCATGGATGTGCCGCTGCCCCTCGGCCTGCTCGACGTACTGGAGAACTGATATGGATACTTTTGGCTATTTGGGCCAGGGATTCGGCGTCGCGCTGAGCCCGTACAACCTGGTGACCGCCTTGTGCGGCACGCTGATCGGCACCGTGGTCGGCCTGCTGCCGGGCCTGGGGCCAATCAATGGCGTGGCACTGTTGATTCCCATCGCATTCGCCCTGGGCCTGCCACCCGAGTCGGCGTTGATTCTGCTCGCAGCGGTGTACCTGGGCTGCGAATACGGCGGCCGTATCAGCTCGATCCTGCTCAATATTCCGGGCGAAGCCTCCACCGTGATGACCACCCTCGACGGCTACCCGATGGCCCGTAAAGGCCTGGCCGGTGTGGCGCTGTCGTTGTCGGCGTGGAGTTCGTTCATCGGTGCCTTTATCGCCACCTGCGGCATGGTGCTGTTTGCCCCGCTGCTGGCCAAATGGGCGATTGCCTTCGGCCCGGCGGAATATTTCGTACTGATGGTGTTCGCGATTGTGTGCCTGGGCGGCATGGCCGGTGACAAGCCGCTGAAAACCTTTGTGGCGGCGCTGATCGGCCTGTTCCTCTCGGCGGTAGGCATCGATGCCAACAGCGGCGTGTACCGCTTTACCGGCGACAACATCCACCTCACCGATGGCATTCAGTTCGTGGTGTTGGTGCTGGGCCTGTTTTCCATCAGCGAGATCCTGCTGCTGCTGGAGAAAACCCACCGTGGCCAGGAAGCGGTCAAAGCCACCGGACGGATGATGTTCAACCTGAAGGAAGCGTCTTCGGTTTTCGTAGTCAACATCCGTTGCGGCCTGCTCGGCTTCATCATGGGTGTGCTGCCGGGCGCGGGTGCTACGTTGGCCTCGGCCGTTGCCTACATGACCGAAAAACGCCTGGCCGGCGCCAGCGGCACATTTGGCCAAGGCGACATGCGTGGCCTGGCCGCGCCGGAAACCGCGATCGGCGCCTCCGCCTGCGGTGCGCTGGTGCCGATGCTGACGCTGGGCGTGCCCGGTTCGGGCACCACGGCGGTGATGATCGGCGCCCTGTCGCTGTACAACATCACGCCCGGCCCGCTGCTGTTCCAACAGCAACCGGACATTGTCTGGGGCCTGATCGCCTCGTTGTTCATTGCCAACATCATGCTGGTGATCCTCAACATCCCGATGATCCGCATCTTCACCCGCATCCTCGCCGTGCCGAACTGGGCGCTGGTGCCGGTGATCGCCATCATCACCGCAATTGGCGTGTACGCGGTGCATGCCACCACGTTCGACCTGTTCCTGATGGTCGGTATCGGCATCTTCGGCTACATCCTGCGCAAGCTCGACTTTCCGCTGTCGCCGGTATTGCTGGGCTTTATCCTCGGCGGCCTGATGGAACAGAACCTGCGCCGCGCACTGTCGATCTCCAACGGTGCGCTGGACATCCTGTGGTCGAGCCCGATCACCTTCGGCGTCTGGGTACTGACCGCGCTGATGCTGATGTTCCCGCTGGTGCGCATCTACCGCAAACGTGCCTTGCAGCGTCGTGCCGTGGCCGATGTCTGAGGTCACTTTCAAGCAATGGTGGGGAACACCGCTGGTCGGCCTGGCCGGCGGTTACCTGGCCAGCCTCGTCGGCTGGCCCTTGCCCTATATGGTCGGCTCGTTGCTGGCGATCATCCTGGTGCGCTGCCTCACGCCCTGGCAATTGGCGGAAATTCCCGGCGGGCGCAAATGCGGCCAATGGGTGGTGGGCA
The DNA here is from genome assembly GCF_003852295.1 of Pseudomonas sp. R11-23-07. Lineage (NCBI taxonomy): Bacteria > Pseudomonadati > Pseudomonadota > Gammaproteobacteria > Pseudomonadales > Pseudomonadaceae > Pseudomonas > Pseudomonas sp. R11-23-07. Next base: position 1,562,229 of record NZ_CP027761.1, on the reverse strand, counting down.
TCGGCATCGGCCTGCACTTCACGCCGGTAGTGATCGAACAGGTGATGAGCCACTTCGGGCTGATCTTCTTCGGCGCCTTGGTGACGAGTTTGTCGAGCGTGGTCGGGGTGTGGTTGATGCGCCGCAGCGGTGAAGACCGCGCTACCGCGTTTTTCTCCAGCATGCCGGGCGGTTCCGGCGAGATGGTCAACCTCGGCGCGCGCAATGGTGCGGTGCTCAGCCGGGTTGCAGCGGGCCAGAGTTTGCGTGTGCTGGTGGTGGTGCTGTGTGTGCCGGCGATCTTCAAGTATTTGCTGGGCGGTGGCGCTCCGCAGTTTCATCCGGCACCTGTGGATTGGCGGTGGCTGGCGTTGCTGTTTCCGATGGGGGCTCTGGTGGCCTGGGGCTGGCAGCGTTTGCACCAGCCGAACCCTTGGCTGTTCGGCCCGTTGCTGGTGAGTGCGACTGCCAGTGTGGTCTGGGACCTGCATATCGGCCTGCCCGATGGCGGCAGCCAGATCGGCCAATGGCTGATCGGCAGCGGCTTGGCGTGTCACTTCAACCGCCAGTTCTTTCGCAGGGCTCCATCCTTTATGGGTCGCACGTTGATCGGCACCGCCTTGACCATGGCACTGGCAACATTGGCGGCGGTGGGCCTTAGCGCCCTGACCCAGTTGGACCTGCGCTCCTTGACCCTGGGCATGATGCCCGGCGGCATTGCCGAAATGAGCCTCACGGCTGAAACCTTGCAATTGTCGGTGCCGTTGGTGACTGCAATGCAGGTGATGCGGCTGTTGTTCGTGCTGTTTCTGGCGGAGCCGTTGTTCAGGCATTGGAACCGCCGGCCGGAAACAATCTGAATCCTCTTCGCAGTTCAGAGCGGCGGCAACCGCCACTCGATCGGCGCCTCGCCATTCTGCTCCAGAAACTTGTTGGCGCGACTGAAATGCCCGCAGCCCAGGAACCCGCGATACGCCGACAACGGTGATGGATGCACCGAGGTCAGCACTAGGTGCTTGGTGGCATCGATCAGCTTCTGTTTGCTCTGGGCGTGGGCGCCCCACAACAAAAACACCAGATGCGGCTGATGCTCGCTGACCACCTCGATGATCCGGTCGGTAAAGAACTGCCAGCCCTTGCCCGCATGGGCATTGGCATTGGCGCGTTCCACGGTCATGGTGGTGTTGAGCATCAGCACGCCCTGGTCGGCCCAGCTTTGCAGGTAGCCGTGGTTGGGGATGTCGATGTTCAGGTCACGCTTGAGTTCTTTATAGATATTGACCAGGGACGGCGGCGCCGGCACGCCCGGTTGCACCGAGAAGCACAGGCCGTGGGCCTGGCCGGGGCCGTGGTACGGGTCCTGGCCGAGGATCACTACCTTGACCTTGTCCAGCGGCGTCGAGTTGAGGGCATTGAAAATCAGCGGGCCAGGCGGGTAGATCTCCTTGCCGGCCGCATGTTCCTGGCGCAGGAACTCGCGCAACTGGGCCATGTAGGGCTTCTCGAACTCATCGCGCAGGGCGTGTTTCCAGCTGGGTTCGAGTTTGATACGGTCGCCATCGGTCATAGTTGAATTGTCTTGTAAAAAAGAATGAGGCGAACCCTAGGAAAGCCGACCCCGCTTGTCAATTGATCTGACACACCACCGGCGCTTTCCCACGAAGGGATCATACTCATCCTTCACCTTCTCGATTGAGGTCACGATGAACCTGCACTTCGAAGAACTGACCGGCAGCGACGGCGCCCGCATCGGCATCGCCAGCCTGGACGCGGAAAAGACCCTCAACGCCCTGTCCCTGCCGATGATTTTGGCCTTGGGTGATCGCCTGGATGCCTGGGCCAAGGACCCGAACATCGTCTGCGTATTGCTGCGCGGCAATGGCCCCAAGGCCTTTTGCGCCGGTGGCGAAGTGCGCAGCCTGGCGCAGGCCTGTCGCGAACAACCCGGCGAAGTGCCCGCCCTGGCCGCGCAGTTTTTTGCTGCGGAGTACCGCCTCGATTATCGCCTGCACACCTATCCCAAACCGCTGATCTGTTGGGGCCACGGCTATGTGCTGGGCGGCGGCATGGGGCTGCTGCAAAGCGCGTCCGTGCGTGTCGTGACGCCCACCAGCCGTCTGGCTATGCCGGAAATCAGTATCGGCCTGTACCCGGATGTCGGCGCCAGCAGGTTCTTGTCGCGCCTGCCCGGCAAACTCGGGTTGTTCCTGGGCCTTACCGGCGCCCATATCAATGGCCGCGATGCCTTGGACCTGGGCCTGGCCGACCGTTTCCTGCGCGATGACCAGCAAGACGAACTGCTCGAAGGCCTGCTGCAACTGAACTGGCAGGAACAGAGCGCGATGCAGCTCAACAGCTTGCTCAAGGCCCTCGCCCAGGAAGCCGTCGACCAGCAACCCGAAGCGCAGTGGTTACCGCGCCGTGGGCAGATCGACGACTGGTTGGATGTGGGTGACATACGCTGCGCCTGGCGCGCGTTGAGCCAGTTGCGTGATCACGCTGATCCGCTGCTGGCTCGCGCCGGCAAAACTCTGAGCGAAGGCTGCCCGCTGACCGCCCATCTGGTGTGGGAGCAAATCCGCCGGGCTCGGCATTTGTCGTTGGCCCAAGTGTTCCAGATGGAGTACACGGTGAGCCTCAACTGCTGCCGTCATCCGGAATTCGCCGAAGGAGTGCGGGCGCGGTTGATCGATAAGGACCAGGCGCCGCACTGGCACTGGCCGGATATCAACACAATTCCAGAGGCGGTGGTGCAGGCGCATTTTGAAAAAGCCTGGGAGGGTAGGAATCCTCTGGCAGATTTATCCGATTATTGACAGCCTATCGTTGCGAGTCATTTATCGTGAATGCGCAATTATCGGGTTGATTGTCACGGCAGACGTAAACCTGTTGATCGAACGGAATCTTGCCGAGCTCCCAATGCAAGCTGTCGGTCAGCGACATGGTGGCGGCAGCGCCTGAAATGCAAGGACGCATAACGACCAGCTCTTCACGCTGGTTTTCATAAACGCACTTTTCCACGTAGCCGTTTTTTCGGTCAGTGCCCTTTTCAGGCGTGAATAAAGCGCCAAGAAAGCTATGTATATATTCGTTAGGCTCAACCTTGGGACCTTGCCAGAGCACGCCATCCTGCTGGTATTGAAAGTAGCCTTTGACGTTTCGGATCATCGATTTATCCGGACAAAACTGCTTTGCCCCCGCCGGGCCCATGACGCAGCCGACGAGTAAAAGCACGCACATCAGTTGTTTGAACATAGAGGCTTTCCTTCACAAGCACACAACGTTTCCCGCAGTGAATTAGATCTTGAGCCTCAAAGATAGCTGTTAAATCTGACAGTGCCGACGAATGGCAGGCAAAAAAAAGCGGCGCATCATGCGCCGCTTCGTTCAAAGCCTTTCTTCAGCGGTGACCACCGCGCCCACCGCCATGCTCACCACCCCGTCCGTGACCGCCGTTTCCCCAACGATTTCCTCCCCAGCCCTGGTTCGGATACGCCCGGTAGGCAGACCTCGGATAATAACGTGGCGCGGGTTGGTAATAACGCGGCGCCGAGTAATAGCGCGGGGCCGGATAGTAACGTGGAGCCGGCGCGTAGTAGCTGCCCCTGTCATAGCGAGGGCCACCGTAGTAATAGGCAGGCGCCGGTGCGGTATACACCTCGGAGCGATAGTAAGTGGCGCCTCCATCGTAGTAGGGCACACAAGCTGACAAGGTCAGGCCGAGTAATGCAGTGAGCAGCAGTCGTCGATACATGGCGGCCTCCTGGACCGCGGAAGAGCACCTCCAGCGACGCTGGAGAGCGGCATCCAGCTTGCGCCGAATGACACAATATCTGACATCAAAAACAACATCTGGTGCGTTTCAGTAACAACTTGATACATCAACACGCAATTCCTGTAGGGGCACCCGACGGGAGCCCAAGCTATATCGTCTCAGTCATATTCAGGCAGATACCGTGTCGCTCTCGATGACGGCGTTGTCCTGCTGCGGGTCCGAGCTGTATTGTGCAAGGCCCAGCACACCTGCCTATACAGCCTGACCCTGCCATGACCACACCCACGCTTTGCCCCGCCTGCGGAGCCGTCAACGACTGCGCCCTGGCAGACCCACGCACGGTTGACCAGGCGTGCTGGTGCTTCAATGTCACCATTGACCCGGCGGTACTCCTCGCGCTGCCTGACGAACTGCGCAATAAAGCCTGCCTGTGCTCGCGTTGCGCCCAAGTGGATGAACAGTTGCGCACCCCTGATGCGCGTTGATCGGTTCCTCAGCAACCTGCCGCGCTTCAATCGCAGGCAAGTACGGTTGCTGTTGGTGGAACGCCACGTCAGCGTTGATGGCGTAACGGTCAGCGATCCCCACCATGAGGTACGCGAGTTCAGCCAGGTGTGCGTTGATGGTGAGGTGCTGCAGGCGGGCAAACCGGCGCGCTATTTCATGCTGCACAAACCCCAAGGGTGCGTGAGTGCCACGGCGGATCCGCAACACCCTACCGTGCTCGATCTGCTGAATGAGCCGGACAAAAGCACGCTGCATATTGCCGGGCGCCTGGACTACAACACGACCGGCCTGATGTTGATCACCAACGATGGCCAGTGGTCGCGGCGCCTGACACAACCGACGACCAAGTTGCCCAAGGTGTACCGCGTGGAAACAGCGCAGCAAATCGGCCCCGAATACGCGGTGACATTCAAGGCGGGCCTGTACTTCGCGTTCGAAGACCTCACCACCCAACCCGCCGAGCTGGAATTACTGGGACCGACCACGGCGCGCTTGAGCATCATCGAAGGCCGTTATCACCAGGTGAAACGCATGTTCGGGCACTTCAATAACCAGGTGATTGCGCTGCACCGTGAGCGCATGGGCCCGCTGCAGTTGGATCCGTCCCTTGCGCCGGGGGAATACCGAGCCCTGACTGACGATGAAATCCGACAAGTCTGACGACCGTTCAGCCGCTGGTGGCAAAAAACCAGCCAGGCGGCTTGCGACCTGCCGAGTCTGTGCTTGAATCAAGTTCACCCGTTGAAATATGACTGGCGAGTCACCTATAACCTCCAAGAAACACCTTGCCCCGCCCGTGCTGGATTGACGGGCCGTCCCGGCAAACATCCCGCCCTGACAACCGCTGTCGGCCAACCGCAATCGGGCCGACAGGGGCGCTCATCTTCCAGGCGTATGCCTACCTGTCATAAAGCTCGTGCAAAGTCATTTGCGCGCCCTACCCGCTTGCCAGGAGTCTTACGACATGAGGCCAGAAATCGCTGTGTTGGATATACAGGGTCAGTACCGGGTTTACACGGAGTTCTATCGCGCGGATGCCGCTGAAAAGACCATCATTCTGGTCAACGGCTCGATGGCCACCACGGCCTCTTTCGCCCAAACCGTGAAAAGCCTTTACCCCCAATTCAATGTGGTGCTGTACGACCAGCCCTACGCCGGCCGTTCCAAAATCCACAACCGCCACGAGCAGATGCTGACGAAGGAAGTCGAAGGCCAGATCCTGCTGGAGCTGATCGAGCGCTTTGCCGCCGAACACGTGCTCTCGTTCTCGTGGGGCGGTACTGCCGCCCTGTTCGCCCTCGCCCAACGCCCGCGACGCATTGAAAAGGCGGTGATCAGCTCGTTCTCCCCGGTGATCAACCCGCCCATGCGCGACTACCTTGAGCGCGGCGTCGACTACCTCGGCAACCTCGACCGCGACCGCGTCGGCCATCTGGTCAACAGCACCATCGGCAAGCACCTGCCGTCGCTGTTCAAGCGCTTCAACTACAAGCACGTCAGCAGCCTGGCCGAGCATGAATACGGGCAGATGCACTTCCACATCAGCCAGGTGCTTCACAGCGATCGCTTGTGTTACCTCAATGCAGCAAGGCAGATCGACATTCCGGTGCTATTCCTGAACGGCGAATGGGACGAGTACACCAGCGCCGAGGATGCCAGGCTGTTTGGGCAACATATAACCCACAGCAGCTTCAGCACTGTCCAGGCCACGGGGCATTTCCTGGATATGGAGCATAAAGCGGCATGCCGGGACAGCCGGGAGGCGGTGGTAGGCTTTTTGAAAGGGCAGCGGCCGGTGAGTCGGTTACGCTACCAGCAGGGTCAGACGCAACATGCATGGGCGGTCTGAAGTGAGGCCCACTGTAGGAGCGGGTTCCTGCAGTGGCGCCGCTTGTCTGCGTACGGTGCGCGCGCAACGTGCGATTTTTTCGAAGAAAAACTTCAAATCCAGCTGAACATCTGGTACAAAGTCAGCCGCTTTGAGCGGGTATAGTTTAGTGGCAAAACGAAAGCTTCCCAAGCTTTAGTTGAGGGTTCGATTCCCTCTACCCGCTCCACTCAAATTGGCTTTCATGTCATGCCACGGCTGACACGGAACGCATAAAAAACCGGCTCCTGGGGGCCGGTTTTTTTTGGCTGACGTTCAGGTGCCTATAACGCTCGCCTTCTACGAAGAATTCGAGCGCAAGAAACGTAGTTTGCCAATACCCTGATGGACCTACACTGGCGCCTTACGCTTCAGCATCCCTTCGAGGAGCCCGCCCATGCCCTGTGAATACACACTCATGCCCTCCCCTGTCGGCGAACTCACCTTGGTGGCGCGCCATGGCAAACTTGGCGCCATCCTGTGGCAAACAGAGCGCGCCAACCGCGTGCGCCTGGGCGAATTGATCGAGACCAACGACAGCCTGGTGCTATTGGAAGCCCAGCGCCAGCTAAACGAATACTTCGCGGGAACACGCAGCCAGTTCGAGCTGGAGTTGGACTTCGCCGGCACCGACTTTCAGAAACAAGTCTGGCAGGCCCTGCTGACCATTCCGTTTGGCGAAACGCGCAGCTACAGCCAGATAGCCCAGCAGATCGGCAACCCGAAAGCCGTGCGTGCAGTCGGGGCGGCGAATGGGCGTAATCCGATTTCGATCATTGCGCCCTGTCACCGAGTGGTGGGTGCTTCGGGCGGGCTGACCGGGTTTGCGGGAGGGCTTGAGGCCAAGCAATATCTGTTGACGCTGGAGAATCGCGGCCAGGCGAAACTGGCGTTCTGATCATGGCTGTGGGGCAGCTGCGCGAATAAAGGACGCGCAATCGAACAAGCGTTGGAAACCGAGCTTTCCATACAGTGCAACGGCGAGCGTCGAGGCCTCGAGAAAACACCGACGAGCCCCCAGGCCCGAGGCGTGAAGCAGGGCCGCTTGAATCAATCGAGTGGCGTAGCCTCTTCCACGAAAGCCGACCCGCGTGCCGACATCACTCAGTCGGGCCTCCCCCTCACATAACGACAAGGTCAACGAACAGCTCACCTGCCCCTCCACAGACAATGTGAAGTGATAAAGGGCTTCACCGGCGTCCAGGGATCGCTGATGCCGAGCCTGGTAATGCGCGACCGCCTCAGGCGCTATCAGGAACGCACTGTCGAGCGGAGTCGCCCATTCGTTCAGGTTCCGAGTCAGGCTGATCTGCACACCTTCCTCGTTTATCAATGGCGCAAGGCGCGCCAGTGACAGGACCATCGCCGTGGTCTCTTCAGCCGGCTGAAAGCCGAGCTGCGCGAGCACGTCGCGCAAGCCCTCGACCTGTTCCTGAGGAATCACGATGCGAATGGGGATCAAGGTACGACGGATCAGGTCCAGGGGTAACTCCGTCGCTTCGCGCAGCGGGGCGCTGTCCAGACGAATAAACAACATATTCCACGGCGCGCAATGTTCCTCAGCAAAGTATGTGCTGATACCGGCGCTATGCCGACAATACATCGCGCAGGTCGCCGCAAAAAAATGCGCTTCGGTCAAGTCATAGCGTGCGAATAGGGCATGGGCGTTTTTAGCGTGCATAAGCAATAACCAGGCAAAAACCCAGTCTTGTGCTCAAGGTTTCACAGCGCCGTAGGCCCGCTCCTAAAAGCCCTACAGAAAAACCTTTACTTTTGTCCGACCGATAAGTTGTAAAAAGAAATTTCAGCGAGCGACTGCTGTCAGTAGTTCATCACCCTTCTTGAGGAAAACGGTCATGAAATTCTCTGCAGTCTCCCAAACCCTGTCGCGCTGGGCCGGCAGCCCCAGGACGTTCTACACGGCGGTGGCGCTGATCCTGGCATGGAGCCTGAGCGGGCCATACTTTCATTACAACGACACCTGGCAATTGATCATCAACACCTCGACCACCATCATCACGTTCCTGATGGTGTTCCTGATCCAGAACACACAGAACCGCGACAATGACATCCTGCATATCAAGATCGACGAGCTGTTGCGTGTGTCCAAGGATGCGCAGAACGCGGTGCTGAGCCTGGACGGCCTGGACCGCAAGGAGCTTGAAAAGCTACGCCAGGAATATCGCGATATCGGCAAAGCCGGCAGCTTGAACCTCAACAGCAGTTGCGGCCCTGCCGCCGACGACGCGGCGGCGCCGAAAACAAATTTGAACCAGGCCTGAAAAAAACGGCGGTTGGAGATGATCCAACCGCCGTTTTCATTTCAAAGGGAGCTTCAACTCAAAGGGAGCTTCAACCGTCGCCTTGGTGCCCCTTGCCGTAGGTCGATGCCAGGGCGCGGGCTTTTTCCAGACGCTCCTGCAGCTTGGGCAGCGTCTCATCCACCAACGCTTTTATCTCTGGCACCTGCGACGCCGCGCCTTCCTGCTTGAACAGGGCGATGGCGTCTTCGTTTTCCTTGACCTGCTGCGCGGTGTAAGCGGCGTCGAAGGAGTCGCCGTCCTTGAGTTCGGGCATCAGGGTTTCGGCCTTGTCGACGATCTTCTCGCGCGGGGCTACCGGCAAGTCGAGCTTTTTAGCGATAGCCGCCAGATGCTGGTTGGCCAGGGTGCGCTCATTGATCACCTCGATGGTGTAATCCTTGATCTCCTGGGACGAAGTTCTGGCGTGGGCCATGCGACTGGTTTCGATATCGGCCATGCCTTTGGCCGAAGCCTGCTCGATGAATTCGGCAGGTGACTGGGCGAAAGCATTGCTGGCGCCGAGGCCCAGCAGCATCGCGAAACTGGCGGTGCGTAACCGGATAGCCATGCGGCTCATGATGGGTTCCTCCAGGGCAAAAATAGGTGCGAGGAAACAGCGCCTCGCCCTGGATTCGAATTTTGCTTGAGGCAAAGGTTTAGAAAATACTTTCCAGTGCGACGAACGGTCGTTGTTGAGTCGGGCGGTTTTGTCAGCAAACAGACCCGGACTTCTGCACGTTCCCAGTCTAGGGGTAAAACTTCATTCCGGCATAAGGCTTGGCGCGACAGGCTTGCAACCGCGAGGCGAGATCGCCGACATGGGCTTCGAGCTTGTGACCATCGGGGTCGAGAAAATAGAACGAGGCGCCTTCACTGCGATTGTCGCGCCACTCCTCCACGCCAGCGCCTCGCAAGCGTGCGACCAGGGTCATGAAATCGTGCGCTTCGACGGTCAACGCGTAATGCGTGTAATCGGCTGCCGGGATCGGGTCACGCAACGGGTCCAGCGACAAACATAACCACAGCCCAGGCAACGAAAGGTAGGCGCCGTTATCCCAAGTGGCGTCAAGCCGAAGCTGCAAGAGCTCATGGTAGAAACGGATGCTGCGCTGCAGATCGGTGACGGCCAGGGTCAGGTGATTCAGCCCGGTTAGCATAAGTTTTTCCTTGTCCGGAATGCCTCTGACGAACGGGACAATCGATCAATGAGATGACGCTGTAATATGTTGCACTACCTATCACTACATTGAGGTTCGTATGTCTGTTATGTCCCTGCGGATACCGGACGATGTCGCCGATACGCTTGCCAGTCTGGCCAAAGCGACCGGTCGCAGCAAATCGTTCCTCGCTGTTGACGCGCTACGTGAATACTTGACGCGTGAAGCATGGCAAATCGAAGAGATTCAAAAGGCGCTGAAAGAAGCTGATGCGGGGGATTTCGCGACGGCTGCCGAGGTAAAAGCCGTCGCTGACAAATGGCGCAACAATGCAGGTTGAGTGGCTGAGGACAGCCCTCAGAAACCTGGATGATGAAGCGGCCTTTATTGCTGAAGAAAACCCTAAAGCCGCCTACGAGTTCGTCCAGGCGATTTTGGCCGGGCTTGAACACATTGCGCAATTTCCCGCGTTGGGAAAAACCGGGCGCGTCCCAGGGACGCGTGAATGGGTGGTGCCCCGGTGGCCCTACATTGTCCCTTACCGTATTCGTGAAGGGCGACTACAGGTGATGCGAATTTTTCATACCCGCCGCCAACCACCTACCTCCTGGTAGCAGCTGATCAGCCCTTTAGCACACCTTGCACCCGCCCACTCAACCACTGCAACCCCGCATCCCCACCCCGTCGCGCATGCCATGCCAGCTCAAATGCAAACGAAGGAATATGAAACGGCGGTGGCACGGCGATCAGTTGGGCATGATCGATATTCAACAGGCCCCGGGAGGAGACGGTCAGGATCAGGTCCGTGCCCTGAATCAACTGCGGTGCCACGCCCCAGTGCGGCAGGCTGACGGCCACATGCCGGCGCTGACGAATCGCGGTCAGCGCACGCTCGATTTCCGGCATGCCGCTGCCGCGCATTTCCAGCAAGACATGGGGGCGTGACAGGTAGGTAGGCAGGTCCAGCACACCCGTCGTCGGCAGGCTGTCGCGGTCGACCAGGCAGGTGTAATGCTCTTCGAATAAAGGCGTAGTCCGCAGTTCGGCAGGCATGTCAGGGAAAACCCCGGCGGCCAGGTCGAGATCGCCATTGAGCACGCCGTCGACCATGCCTTCGCGGCTGGCCTGGATGATTTGCAGGTCGATGCCCGGCGCTTCACGGCGCAACAAGCGCACCAATCCCGGTAGGAAAATCGCCGCACTGTAGTCCGACATTGCCACGCGAAAGCGGCGTTTGGCCGACGCCGGGTCAAAGCGGTTCGGCGCCAGCAGCACTTGCACCTGGGCCAGCGCCTCCGCCAACGGCGTAGCCAACTCCAGCGCACGCGCCGTTGGTATCAATGAGCCGCCCTGACGCACCAGCAACGGGTCGCCCAGCAGGTCACGCAAGCGCGCCAGCGCGTGGCTGACCGCCGGTTGGCTCAGGTGCAGACGTTCGGCGGCGCGGGTGACGTGTTGCTCGCTGAGCAACACGTCAAGAATCACCAACAGGTTGAGGTCGATGCGCCTTAGATCATTCATCAGCTGCATGCTCGGTATAAGAACTTGGAATTTAAATTTGCGCGACGAATAACCTAGAGTCCAGCAAAACCTCTGGGAGATTCGCCATGACGACGTTGCATTGGCTGGGTGTGTTGCTGCTGGCGGTGATCGCTGGTGCCGTGGTGCCGTTTCAAAGCGCGATCAACGCCAACCTGGGTCGCGGGCTCGGTCACCCGTTGTGGGCGACGCTGGCTTCGCTGTTGGTGAGCATCATTGTGTTGCTGCCGGTGATCATCGCCCTACGGCTGCCCTTGCCGAACCTGGCCTTTATCACCCAGGCGCCGCTGTGGATGTGGGCCGGTGGCGCGTTCGGGGTGTGCTTTATCTCGCTGGCATTGGTGCTGATGCCCACGCTGGGCGCATCAGGCTTCGTTGCCCTGGCGATGGCCGGGCAGATTCTCGCGTCGTTGCTGCTCGACCATTTCGGCCTGTTCGGGCTGGTGGAGCGCCAACTCACAACGCCCCGCGTGGTGGGGGCGTTGCTGTTGATCGGCGGCGTCGCACTGATTCAGTTCAGCGCGACACCGGCCCGTGCATTGGCAACGGCTGGCTGACGACCACAGCGAACCGCCATGCTGATACACGAAAACCCGGCGCGGGCAGACCTCCTACACAATCAGCGGGTCGGAATAATCGGTGATCATTGCACCACTCCCGAAGCCTTCAGACGTTGAATGTCAGCGTCTGTCAGGCCCAGGCCTGCGAGGATGTCATCGGTATGCTGGCCCAGCGCAGGCCCTTGCCAATTCACCGCGCCGGGCGTTTCCGACAGTTTGGGCACGATGCCGGGCATTTTTACCGACACACCACCGGGCAAATCGGCATCGAGCAACATATCCCGTGCCTGGTAGTGCGGGTCGCTGACAATGTCCGCCACGGAGTAGATGCGCCCGGCCGGCACTTCAGCGGCCTCCAGGGCGCTGAGCACCTGCTCGATGGGCAGGCTGCTGGTCCAGTGGGTGATTGCCGCGTCGAGCAAACCACTCTGTGCCGCACGGCCATCGTTATGGGCGAACTCAGGCGCAGCGGCCAGGTCGGCGCGGCCGATGGCGGTCATCAGGCGCTTGTAGATCGGGTCGCTGTTACCAGCGATCACCACGTAGGCGCCGTCGGCGGTCAGGTAGGTATTGGACGGCGCGATACCGGGCAAGGCACCGCCGCTGCGCTCACGCACATGGCCGAGCATGTCGTATTCGGGCACCAGGCTTTCCATCAGGTTGAACACGCTTTCCGCCAGGGACACATCGACGATCTGGCCGTCACCCTGGCCGGTCTTGACCCGCAGCAGCGACATCAGCGCGCCGATCACACCGTGCAACGACGCAAGCGAATCCCCCAGGCTCACGCCGACCCGCGCCGGTGGCGAATCCGGGTTGCCGGTGGTGTAGCGAATGCCACCCATGGCCTCGCCGATCGCACCGAAACCCGGGCGGTCGCGATAGGGCCCGGTCTGGCCATAGCCGGAGATGCGCACCAGGGTCAGCTTGGGGTTGAGGGCATGCAACACATCCCAACCCAGGGCGAGTTTTTCCAGGCCTCCGGGGCGCAGGTTTTCGATCAGCACGTCGGCGTCGGCGAGCAGCTGCTTGATCAGGCTCAAGCCCTCTGCCGACTTGAGGTCCAGGGCCAGGGACTGCTTGTTGCGCGATTGCAGGTACCACCACAGCGACGTGCCTTCGTGCAGCTTTCGCCATTTGCGAAGCGGATCGCCCTGCCCCATGGCTTCGATCTTGATCACCTCGGCACCAAAATCGGCCATCATCCGCGCCGCGAAGGGCGCGGCAATCAGGGTGCCGATCTCGATAACCTTGACACCGTTCAGGGGAGCCGTCATGGGATGTACCTCTTATTCTTGGAGTGTGCACCGAGGCTAAAGCACTCGGGCAGGAAAAATCCAACCGCAGCACACCAGACTTTTGTGCAGCATCAGCTACGCTCGGCGGCCAAGCGATTGATCTCGGCCTGCTCCACCACAGGCTGCGGCGCGCCACGGCTCACCGCCTGCAACATCGCACGGCCGACGGTCTCGGTGCTGACGACCCAGCTCGGCTTTATCCGACGTACAAACGAGAGCAACGGCCCGAGCACGCTATAAAACGCTTGGTACAACGGCGTCTTCGAACGCACACCGTGCAACGGCTGGACAATCCCCGGCCGGAACACATAGACCGCCTTGAACGGCAAGCGCAGCAAGGCGTTCTCGGTCTTGCCCTTGACCCGCGCCCACATCGACTTGCCCGTCTCGGAACTGTCAGTGCCGGCGCCGGAGACATAGATAAACGTCATCTGCGGGTTGAGCCGCGCCAGGGTGCTGGCGGCGACTAAAGTCAGGTCATAAGTGAGGTGGGTGTAGTTGATTTCATTCATGCCCGCCGAGGAAACACCCAGGCAAAAGAAACACGCATCAAAGCCTTGCAGCAGGTTTTCCAGAGGTTGGAAATCCAGCATGTCGCTGTGCAACACCTGATGCAGTTTGCCGTGCTCCTGGGTCAACGACGTGCGGCCGACGGCAACGACTTCCTGCACGTCGGGCGCCAGCAGGCACTCGCGCAGTACGCCCTGACCGATCATGCCGGTGGCGCCGAATAATAGAACTCTCATGGGGGACCTCAGCGGCAAGCCGCAAGCTTCAAGCTCAAGTTGAACGCGTTCAACCTTTAGCTTAACGCTTGCAGCCCAAAGCTGCCCCCTATCAAAACGCGCTGCGAAAAATCTCCTCGATCTGACGCTGATCCGCCCGTCGTGGGTTGGTCAGGCCGCATGCATCCTTCAGCGCATTACTCGCCAGCAGCGGAATATCCTGCAATTTGGCGCCAAGTTCGCGCAGGCCGGCGGGGATTTCCACGTCCTGGGACAGGGCGCGAATCGCGACGATAGCGGCCTGCGCGCCCTCTTCCGGGGTAACGCCCTTGATATCAGCCCCCAACGCGCGCGCCACGTCACTCAAACGCTTGGCGCTGACACTGGCATTGAAACTCTGCACGTGGGGCAGCAGCACCGCATTGCACACGCCATGGGGCAGGTCGTAGAGGCCGCCGAGCTGATGCGCCATGGCGTGCACGAATCCCAGCGACGCGTTGTTGAACGCCATGCCCGCGAGGAACTGCGCATACGCCATGTTTTCCCGCGCGGCTATGTCGCTGCCATCGCGCACGGCCAGGCGCAGGTTGGCGCTGATCAGTTCGATCGCCTTGATTGCGCAGGCGTCGGTGATCGGTGTGGCGGCGGTGGACACGTAGGCTTCGATGGCATGCGTCAAGGCATCCATGCCGGTGGCAGCGGTGAGGCCCTTGGGCATTGCGACCATCAATGCCGGGTCGTTGACCGACAGCAGCGGCGTGACATTGCGGTCGACGATGGCCATTTTCACGTGGCGGGTTTCGTCGGTGATGATGCAGAAACGGGTCATCTCACTGGCCGTGCCGGCAGTGGTGTTGATCGCCACCAGCGGCAATTGCGGCTTGCTCGATTGATCGACACCCTCATAGTCGCCGATACGCCCGCCGTTGGTGGCGCACAGGGCGATCCCCTTGGCGCAGTCATGGGGCGAACCGCCGCCCAGGGACACCACAAAATCGCAGGCGCTCTGTTGCAGCAGCGCCAGGCCTTTTTCGACGTTTTCCACCGTGGGGTTGGGCCTGGCGCCATCGTAGACCACCGAATCGATGTCCTGCAGCGCCAGCTTTTCGGCGATCATGCTGGCCATGCCGGCTTTGCACAGGCCCTGGTCAGTGACGATCAACGCCTTGCGAAAGCCGTAGTTGCGTATAGCAATCATGGCTTCGTCGAGGCAGCCGATGCCCATGATATTGACGGCGGGAATAAAGAACGTGCTGCTCATGGTCGATCCTCAGGGGCTTTATAGCCACAGAATCCACCGGTACCACTTGCCGCATCTTGACCAGGATCAACGCCGGCTCGTGATAAAGTCACCGTCCAGCCGATTTCGAGTAGACCCGCCGCAATGAAGGATTTCCAGGATATTGACGCCCACCTTGAAGACTGGAGCGCACTGCGCGGCGCCATCGACTTCAACGGGATTCTGATCGGCAACGGCGCAAGCCGCACGATTTGGGAAGACTTTGCCTACGACTCACTGTTTGAAAACGCCCGCACAGTGGAAGAAAAACCCCTGGGTCAATCCGAACTCAGCGTATTCGACGCGCTGCAAACCCGCAGTTTCGAGCAGGCCCTTGGTGCGCTGAAAACCACCAGCCGCGTCAACAAGGCCCTGGCGGTCAGCTCGGCGGCGCCACGCAATCGCTACTATGCGATCAAGGAAGCGCTGATCAATACGATCCACGCCGTGCACATCCCCTGGCGCCTGGTGCAGCCCTCGACCCTGACGGCCCTGAACACCGAAATGGCCCGCTACGCTACGGTCTTCACCAGCAACTACGACCTGCTCAACTACTGGGCGATCCTGCACACGCCGGGTATCGACGACCTGTTCCGCAGCGCCGATTCAAGCTTCGACCTGCGCGATACTCGCACCGACGCCACGCGTATCCTGTACCTGCACGGCGGCCTGCACCTGGTGCGCAACCTCGACGGCACCGCGCGCAAACTGCCGTCCACCGACAGCACATTGCTCAGCAGTTTCGCGATCAACAACACGATCAAGACCCTGGACGACGTGCCGCTGTTCGTCAGTGAAGGCCCGGTGCACGAGAAGCTCAAGACCATCCGCAGTTCGGATTATCTGTCGTTCTGTTATGAACAGTTGCTCACCCACGAAGGCGCGCTGTGCATCTTCGGCCATGGCCTGGGGCCGCAGGATAAACACTTGGTGGATGCGATCCGCCAGGCCAGCATCACCACCCTGGCGATTTCGGTATCGGGGCGCAGCGACGGGTTTATTCGTCAGCAGAAGCAGCGGTATTCGCAGTTATTCCAAGGCACCGGCATGGAACTGAAATTCTTTGCCGCGCGTACTCATCCACTGGGTAATCCGGCGCTGTCGGTGCCAGTCGAACACTGATCCAGTGAACGAAGAAGGCCAAATGTGGGAGGGGGCTTGCTCCCGATAACGGTGGATCAGCCAATGAATGTGTCGGCTGACACACCGCCATCGGGAGCAAGCCCCCTCCCACATGGGCCCCGCGCTTAGTTCAAGAAACTATCGGCGCGCAGCAGGGTTTCCAGGCAATGTTCGGTGATGTGGTAGAACGCCTTCAGCTCCTGAATTTTCCCCAGCAGTTGCGCGTTATCCAACGGCTGCGTGCGCTTGATCGCCAGGATCATCTTGTTCTTGTTGGTGTGCTCCAGCGAGATGAACTCAAATACTTTGGTTTCATAGCCACAGGCTTCGAGATACAAGGCGCGCAAGCTGTCGGTGACCATTTCTGCCTGTTGGCCCAGGTGCAGGCCGTATTGCAGCATTGGCTTGAGCAGCACCGGGCTCTGGATCTGCAGGCGAATCTGTTTGTGGCAGCACGGTGAGCACATGATGATCGACGCGCCGGAACGGATGCCGGTGTGAATCGCGTAGTCGGTGGCGATATCGCACGCATGCAGGGCGATCATTACGTCCAGCTCGCTCGGCGCGACGCTGCGCACGTCGCCGCACTTGAATACCAGCCCTGGGTGTTCCAGGCGTGCGGCGGCGGCGTTGCACAGGGTCACCAGGTCTTGACGCAGCTCGACACCGGTCACTTCGCCTTCGGCCTTGAGGGTGTTGCGCAGGTAGTCATGGATCGCGAACGTGAGGTAGCCCTTGCCCGAGCCGAAATCGGCGACGCGCACCGGTTGGTCCAGCTGCAACGGTGAGGCTGTCAGCGCATGGCTGAACACTTCGATGAACTTGTTGATCTGCTTCCACTTGCGCGACATCGACGGGATCAGCGCTTGGCTGGCGTCGGTCACGCCCAGATCGGCAAGGAACGGCCGGCTCAGGTCGAGGAAGCGATTTTTCTCGCGGTTATGCTCGGCAGATGGCGCCTCACGCAATTGTTGCGGCTTGCTTTTGAACAGCGAGCTTTTGTTCTTCTTGCTGTATTCCAGCTGGGCTTCGTCCGTCAGCGACAACAAGTGTGCGTTCTTGAACGAGGCTGGCAGCAGCTCGGCAATCGCCGCCACGCCGTCCGCCAGTGGGAAATTCTTGGTAATGTCGCGGGTCTTGTAGCGGTATACGAAGGACAGGCAGGGCTGCTCCTTGACCGTCACGGGCTTGATGATCAGCCGCTGCAGTTCGGCTTCCGTGCCCACGTATTTGGCCAGCACCAGCTTGATGAAGGCGTTCTGCGCCAGGCTTGCGCTCAGCAGTTCGATGAACTGGGCGTGATGATCCGGCGCAGGGCTGGCAGGTTGAGCGGTGACGGACATGAACAAAAGCGCCTCGGACAAAGAATGCGGGGCATTTTAGGGGGGATAACTGGCCAGGGCACGGAGTTATTTGACCAATGGTACGTTCCAACAGCCAAAGTAGATCCAAATGTGGGAGGGGGCTTGCTCCCGATAGCGGTGTGTCAGCCAGCTTATCTATAGCTGACACACCCTCATCGGGAGCAAGCCCCCTCCCACATTTGGAATTTTGTTGGCTGGGCTATTCGAGTACGACCAGACGGTTCGGCAGTTCATTACGCGTCTGCGTCACCGGCACATGCACCTTGAGCAATTCCCCACACGCCTCGATGCAGGCAATGAACCCGGCCAACGTCTGCCCCTGCTTCACCTGCTGGGTGAATGCCTTGACGATGCCATCCCAATTGCTGTCATCCAGCTGTTTGGAGATGCCTTCATCCACCAGGATTTCCACATAACGCTCGGCCTCGCTGACAAAAATCAGCACACCGGTGCTGCCCAGCGTGTGGTGCAGGTTCTGCTCGAGGAACTGGCGGCGTGCCAGGTTCGAGGCGCGCCAGTGGCGGACCGAGCGAGGGATCAAGCGGGTGGTGACCTTGGGCAGACGAAACAGCAGGCACAACACAATGAAGGTCGCCCACTGCGCCAACAACAAGGTGTACATGGTCAGGTAGCCCGACAGGTAATGCACCACCCCGGGTACCACCAATGCGATCAGGCTGGCCCACAGCAACGGAATGTAGGCGTAGTCATCGGCGCGTGCAGCCAGCACCGTGACCAGCTCGGCGTCGGTCTGTTGCTCGACCCGGGCGATCGCTTCGGCCACTTGGCGCTGCTCGTGTTCAGTCAGTAATGCCATGGTTGTAGATGCTCTTTTCTCGTTATTGTCATTACCAGCCGCCCGACGCCCCGCCACCGCCGAAACCACCACCGCCGCCGCGAAAACCACCGCCGCCGCCTCCCCCACTACCACCGCCGCCACCGCCACCACCGCCGCCCCCACCATGCCCGATGAGGCTGAGGATAACCAGCAGGATAGTGCCCACCGGCAGGCCCATGCGATGACACAGCCACAACACGCCGATCAGCAGGATGAAGAAACCGATGGAAAGCGCGGGATTGTCCTTCGGCGCGGACCACGGATCCGCCACACGGGCCGGCACGGCCAGCGGTTCACCGCCCACCACCTGGATCATCGCCGCGACACCGTCGCTGATGCCCTGGCTGAAATTGCCGGCCTTGAACTTGGGCGCGATCACCTGGTTGATGATCACCCAGGACTGCGCATCCGTCAGCACGCCTTCCAGGCCGTAGCCAACTTCGATGCGCAACTTGCGCTCGTCACGGGCGACGATCAACAGCGCGCCGTTGTCCTTGCCCTTCTGGCCGATCCCCCACTGGCGGCCCAATTGATAACCGTAGTCTTCAATCGGCACGCCCTGCAGGTCGGGCACGGTGACCACCACGATCTGGTCACCGGAGGTCTGTTCCAGCGCCTGCAATTGCTGCGTCAGTTGCTGGCGCACCGCCGGGTCGATCAGCTGGGCGTTGTCCACCACCCGCCCGGTCAACGCCGGGAAGGTCAGGGCCGCCTGGGCCATGCCCACGCAGGCCAGCAGCCACAGCGCCAGGCCTATCCGTAATAAACGCATCGACACCTCAAGGCAGCGTTATTTGAACTTCACCTGCGGCGCCTTATCGGCATCGGCACTGGTGGCTTCAAACGTGGCGCGGATCGGCAAGTCGCTGTACATCACGCTGTGCCACAGGCGGCCTGGGAAGGTGCGGATTTCGGTGTTGTAGGCCTGCACGGTCTGGATAAAATCGCGACGGGCCACGGCGATACGGTTTTCAGTCCCTTCGAGCTGCGATTGCAGGGCCAGGAAGTTCTGGTTGGCTTTCAGGTCCGGATAGCGTTCGGACACCACCATCAAACGGCTGAGTGCGCCGCTGAGGCCGTCCTGGGCTTGCTGGAACTGCTTGAGTTTTTCCGGGTTGTCGAGGGTGCTGGCATCGACCTGGATCGAGGTGGCCTTGGCCCGCGCTTCAATCACCGCGGTCAGGGTGTCCTGCTCATGGGCGGCATAGGCCTTCACCGTTTCCACCAGGTTGGGGATCAGGTCGGCACGGCGTTGGTACTGGTTCTGCACCTGGCCCCAGGCCGCCTTGGCCTGTTCGTCGAGGGTCGGAATGTTGTTGATGCCGCAACCGCTCAATACGCTGCTGATCAATAACAGCGCCGCGGCTTTCAAGCCCCAGCGGTAACCTTGTGCTGCTTGCATGGTGTATCTCCTGCCAATCTGGATGGAATGTGATGACTAACCCTATAAACCACGCGCTTGGGGCATAATCCGCCACCACTGGAATGCTTCGAGCCAATCAGCTACAAAGATGCCCAGCGCGAAAAAGAGTTCAGAGTGTGCTGCATTTATCTGAACAACACCCGAACAACAATAGACGCTCCCCACATTTTGGCCGATCAGCCTGACCGCTGTGCAGTGAGCCGAAAAAGGATATTCATGAAGAAGCTGTGTTTGCTCGGCCTTGTTGCCACTCTGGCCAGCCACCCCGCATGGGCAGAAACAAAGCCTGCTGCGCTTGACGACAAGGACGCCTTCGTCAGCGACCTGCTCAAGCAGATGACCCTCGATGAAAAGATCGGCCAATTGCGCCTGATCAGCATCGGCCCGGAAATGCCCCGCGAGCTGATCCGCAAGGAAATCGCCGCCGGCCGCATCGGTGGCACGTTCAACTCCATCACTCGCCCGGAAAACCGGCCGATGCAGGACGCGGCGATGCGCAGCCGGTTGAAGATCCCGATGTTCTTCGCCTACGACGTGATCCACGGCCACCGCACGATTTTCCCGATCAGCCTGGCCCTGGCCTCCAGCTGGGACATGGACGCCATCGGCCGCTCCGGGCGCATCGCCGCCCAGGAAGCCGCCGCCGACAGCCTCGACATCACCTTCGCGCCGATGGTCGACATCTCCCGTGACCCGCGCTGGGGCCGCACCTCCGAAGGCTTCGGCGAAGACACGTACCTGGTGTCGCGCATTGCCGAAGTCATGGTCAAGGCGTTCCAGGGCGCCAGCGCCGCGAACGCCGACAGCATCATGGCCAGCGTCAAGCACTTCGCCCTGTACGGCGCGGTAGAGGGCGGGCGCGATTACAACGTGGTCGACATGAGCCCGGTCAAGATGTACCAGGACTACCTGCCGCCCTACCACGCGGCGATCAAGGCCGGTTCCGGCGGCGTGATGGTAGCGCTCAACTCGATCAACGGCGTGCCCGCCACCGCCAACACCTGGCTGATGAACGACCTGCTGCGCAGGGACTGGGGCTTCAAGGGCCTGGCCGTGAGCGACCACGGTGCGATCTTCGAACTGATCAAGCACGGCGTGGCCAAGGACGGGCGTGAAGCCGCCAAACTGGCGATCAAGGCCGGCATCGACATGAGCATGAACGACACGCTGTACGGCAAGGAACTGCCGGGGCTGCTCAAGTCCGGCGAGATCGAACAGAGCGACATCGACAACGCCGTGCGCGAAGTGCTCGGCGCCAAGTACGACATGGGCCTGTTCAAGGACCCGTACCTGCGCATCGGCAAGGCCGAGGATGACCCGGCCGATACCTATGCCGACAGCCGCCTGCACCGTGCCGACGCGCGTGACATCGCGCGCCGCAGCCTGGTGTTGCTGAAGAATCAGAACCAGACGCTGCCGCTGAAAAAATCCGCGACCATCGCGCTGGTCGGCCCGCTGGCCAAGGCGCCGATCGACATGATGGGCAGCTGGGCCGCCGCCGGCAAACCGGAGCAGTCGGTGACGTTGCTGGATGGCATGAACGCCGTGATCGGCGATAAAGGCAAAATCATCTACGCCCGCGGCGCCAACATCACCAACGACAAGGCAGTGGTCGACTACCTCAACTTCCTCAACTTCGACGCCCCGGAAGTGGTGGATGACAAGCGTGCGCCGCAAGTGTTGATCGATGAGGCGGTCAAGGCGGCCCAGAATGCGGACGTCGTCGTGGCCGCCGTGGGCGAGTCCCGTGGCATGTCCCACGAGTCCTCCAGCCGTACCGACCTGAACATTCCACAAAGCCAACGGGACCTGATCAAGGCCCTAAAAGCCACCGGCAAGCCGCTGGTACTGGTGCTGATGAATGGCCGGCCGCTGTCGATTCTCGAGGAAAACCAACAGGCCGACGCCATCCTGGAAACCTGGTTCGCCGGCACCGAAGGCGGCAACGCCATTGCCGACGTGCTATTCGGCGACTACAACCCGTCGGGCAAACTGCCGATCACCTTCCCGCGTTCGGTGGGGCAGATTCCCACCTACTACAACCACCTGAGCATCGGCCGGCCGTTCACGCCGGGCAAACCGGGCAACTACACCTCGCAGTACTTCGATGACACCACCGGCCCGCTGTTTCCGTTTGGCTATGGCCTGAGCTACACCACGTTCAGCCTGTCGGACATGGCGCTGTCGTCCACCACCCTGAACAAGACCGGCAAGCTCGACGCCAGCGTCACGCTGAAAAACACCGGCAAGGTCGATGGCGAAACCGTGGTGCAGCTGTACATCCAGGACGTAGCCGGCTCGATGATCCGCCCGGTGAAAGAGCTGAAGAACTTCCAGAAAGTCATGCTCAAGGCGGGAGAGGAGCGCACGCTGCACTTCAGCATTACCGAGGAAGATTTGAAGTTTTACAACAGCCAGCTCAAATTCGCCGCAGAACCGGGTGAGTTCAATGTACAGATCGGGCTGGACTCCCAGGCTGTGCAGCAGCAGACTTTCGAGTTGCTGTAACCCACGCAGCCCCCTCTTTCGCGCGAGAGGGGGCTTGCACCCACACCTGTCGCCGTCGACATAAAGTCAAGTTTCGTTCCACAGTCCCAGCTTCCTCCGACATCCCACCCCCTGCCTGCTCGCGCACTCTGTCTGCCCTAAATCAGTGTGCAGGTGGACTATGTCGCCGACGAAAAACGTCCCACGGGCCATTTACAACATCCTTTTTTACTCAGCGCTCAAGCGAAAAGCACTCGCGCTGTGCATGCTCGGGAGTCTGCCGGGCATGCCCGTTGAAGCCGCGAGCTACAGCGAACAGGGTCGATTGCACGACGCCGCCAGCTGGCGCAGCGATGAGTTCAAAAAAAGCTGGGGGCTGGGCGCCATCGGTGCCGATTACGCTTATGCCCGGGGGTTGAGTGGCGCGGGCGTGCAAGTGGGGGTTTATGATTCCGGCAGCGACTTGCGCCATGACGAGTTTGCCGGCAAACCGCATTCCGGCGTGCGCCTGGCAGACCCCGGATGTAAAAGCGATACGGTGCTGTTCGGTGGCTGCTTCTTCAGCGAGGGTGATCGTTCCGCCGCGCATGTGCTTGAGGCTCTGCCGCCTGAAGCCTTGGTCGCATTAGAGGAGGAAATCGTCAACGGTGATTTCACCCGCGAACAAGTGGATGACTATCTTAGAAACACAGGAGCTCGCTATGAATGGCACGGCACCTTCGTGGCCGCCAACATACTCGCCAACCGAAATGGCGCCGGGGCCCATGGCGTAGCCTTCGGGGCCAATGTGAGTGCGTTGCGCAGATTCAGCAACACTTACCAGGACGGCCCCGGTGTGCGGCCGTACAGCGTCACCCATCCAACACCGGAGGCAGTCAACGCCGCCTACGCCCAACTGCACGAGCAAAATGTGCGAGTCGTCAACCATAGCTGGGGGCCTACAGTCCCCTTGGCAGATGAGGCGGCACTGGACGAGGAATTGGATCAAACCCATACCCGCAGCTATGCAGAGCTCAGAGCCATAGCCGACGCCTCCGTCAAATACGGCATGCTCCAGGTATGGGCGGCGGGCAATACACTTACCCCCAACGCAACACCACGAGCAGCACCCTTTGCTGGGGTTCATTCGAGTCTGCCGCGCGCGGTCGCCGAACTCGAGCGCTATTGGTTGACCGTGGTCAACGTCAACCAGGCGCTGACCTTGAGCGATGGTTCGTACCGCTGTGGCTTCAGCAAGGACTGGTGCCTGGCGGCGCCGGGAACGGATATCACTTCTGCCGGGGTAACAGGGGCCATACACACCGAAACCCACTACGACAACGAAGGCGACGCCGACGGCTTTACAGTGACCGGCGACAAACTCGAATTTACAGACTTCACCGCTTCCGGAACCTCCATCGCCGCGCCTCACGTAACAGGTGCACTGGCATTGCTGATCGAGCGCTTCCCTTACCTCGACAACCCGCACATCCGCGATGTGTTGCTGACCACCGCCACCGACCTGGGTGAGCCTGGCGTCGACGATGTGTACGGCTGGGGCCTGATAGATCTGAAAAAAGCCATCGACGGGCCCGGCCTACTGCGGGTGGACACACAGGTAAACATGGACCGCCCCGCCGGCGGCGCGGTGGTATGGCAAGGCGTCGCATGGGACGACTGGCGCAACGATATCAGCGGCCCCGGGCGCCTGGAAAAAAGCGGCGCCGGCTGGTTACGCTTGAGCGGCAATAACAGCTTTGCCGGGGCCACGCTCAACGCAGGTATTCTGGAGCTGGCCGGCAACAACACCCTCAAGGGCGATGTGAACCTCGAAGGCGGCGTTCTGCGCCTGAACGGCTCTTTGGCCGTCGAGGGTGACTACCGTCAAGCACCCGGCGCAACCCTGATGGCCGAGCTGGTCGCCCAGGGCCGGCCGGCAAAACTGCAGGTCGATAACCAGGCCACTGTCAACGGCGGCACGCTGTACCTGAGCGCACAACCCGGCACCTACCCATTGGGCCAGCAATACAGCATCCTCCAGGCAAAAGGTGCCGTGAGCGGCGAGTTTGCCGCGATCGACCATCGAGAGTTCTCGCCCTTTCTCAGCGTGTCCCAAGTCAAGCAAGCCAATAACCTGCTGGTCGAGTTTGCCCGTGGAAGGCCACTGGCTTCTGCGGCAAACACCACCAACCAACGCGCCGTCGCCACGGCTGCCGATGCTCAAGCTGCGCCGACCCCGCTGCTGCAGCGCCTCACCGCACTGTTCCCCGAGCAGGCCCCCTCGGCCTTGGACCAACTGAGCGGCGAGCTGCATGCCAGTACCCAAGCGGCACTGATCGAAAACAGCCGGGTAGTGCGTGAAGCCGTACTCGACCGGCAGCGTAACGCCCATGGTCGTAGCGCTACCGAGGCCGAAGCACTGAACGAGGGCGCCTGGGTGCAACTGCCACGCCAGACCGGCCAACTGCAAGGCAATAGCAACACCGCCCGCGCGTCCCACAGCAGCACAGGCCTGTTGGTCGGGTTCGATCACCGGCTGGAACAAGGCACACGCGTGGGGCTGGTTGCGGGCAGCAGCACTGGCGACGTGAAGGCCGGCGCTCGCGGTAAGGCGAGTGTCGACAGCTACCAATTGGGCCTGCACGTGGGGCACACCTGGGACGCTCTGGGCCTGTACGGCGGCATCGCCTATGCGCAGCATCAGATCGCAACCAAGCGCCGAGTCAGCTTCCCAGGCGTGGAGAATCGGCTGTCTGCCGACTACACCAGCCGTACCGTGCAGGCGTTCGCCGAAGCCAACTATCGCTTCAATCACGGTTTCTGGGATTGGCAGCCCTACCTGCAACTGGCCACTGTGCAGCAGCGCAGCGACGGCTTCACCGAACGCGGCGGCATGGCGTCACTGCGCGGCCAACGCGCGAACGACAGTGTCAAGCTGACCACCGGCGGCGTGCGCGTGAACCTCGACTTGGCCCAGGCACAGACTGGCCCGTCATGGTTGAGACTGCGTGGCGGCCTGGCCTATACCCATGCTGGCGGCGATCGACAATCGGCGGCTCAAGTGGCCTGGGAAGACGGCTACACCTTTAAGGTGAACGGCGCCCCGCTGGATCGGCTCAGCACACGACTGGAGCTGGGCGCCACCGCACGCCTGAGCCGCAACAGCGCGCTGGACCTGGCTTTCAGCCAACAGCGCGGCGAGCGTTCACGGGACCAGAACATCACGGCGCAGTATTCGTTGCAGTTCTAACCGCGTAAGTAACCAAAGGCGGGGGGCACCCTACCCTCGCCGATCCAACAGGTTGACCACCAACCTGTCGACCCACCCCCACAACCTCTGCTTCACCCGCCGCCACAGCGGCCGCGCCTTCCATGCCTGCAGGCTCATCGCCTGGCTCTGGGCGAAATCGCGCTCGAAACTGCCAGCCACAGCCTGCGTCAACTCAGGGTCCAACGCTTCGAGGTTGGCCTCCAGGTTGAAGCGCAGATTCCAGTGGTCGAAATTGCACGAGCCGATGCTCACCCAATCGTCCACCAGCACCATCTTCAGGTGCAAAAAGCACGGCTGGTATTCAAAGATCTGCACCCCCGAGCGCAGCAACCGTGGGTAATAACGGTGCCCGGCGTAACGTACGGATGGGTGGTCGGTACGCGGGCCGGTGAGCAGCAGGCGTACATCGACGCCGCGCCCCGCCGCCCGGCGTAACGCGCGACGCACGCTCCAGGTCGGCAGGAAGTACGGGGTGGCCAACCAGATCCGCTGCTGGCTGCTGTTCAAGGCGCGGATCAGCGACTGCAGGATATCGCGATGCTGACGGGCGTCGGCATAGGCAACCCGCCCCAGGCCCGGCCCGGTCGCGGGCACCTTGGGCAAACGCGGCAAACCAAAGTGGGTGGCGGGCTTCCACTCGCGGCGGGCGGCGTTGGCGTGCCATTGACGATCGAACAGCGCCTGCCAATCCAGCACCAGCGGACCGCTGATCTGCACCATCACTTCATGCCAGTCGGCGGTGTCCTGGCCCGGCGTCCAGAACTCATCCGTCACACCGGTGCCGCCAACCACCGCGATACCCTGGTCGACCAACAACACCTTGCGGTGGTCACGGTACAGGTTGCGCATCCAGCGCCGCCAGCTCAGGCGGTTGTAGAACCGCAGCTCCACACCCGCGTCGGTCAGGCGCTTGCGCAGCCCGAGGGTAAACGCCAGGCTGCCGTAATCATCGAACAGGCAACGCACCTGCACACCGCGTTCAGCCGCGAGCACCAGCGCCTGCACCATCGCTTCGGCGCAGGCGCCGGCTTCCACCAGGTACAACTCCAGATCGACCTGCTGCTCAGCCCGCGCAATCCCGGCCAACATCTGCGGGAAGAAACTCGGCCCGTCGATCAGCAACTCGAAACGGTTGGCGCTGCGCCACGGGAACACCGCGCCGCCCACGTCAGCGCGCCGTAAAGATCAGCACCGCACCCACCGGCACCGACAAACTGATCGATTTAAGACCTGCGACCTTGCGCAGCGCGGCCACGCCTGGCGCGAGGTCAAAATCCTCGGCATGCAGCACCACCGGCTCCAGGGTCACCACCTGGAAGCGCCGGTCATCCAGGCGCGTGGCCAATAGCTCGGCCGTGTAGGTCTGGGTCTTGCCATGCAAGGTGATGCTCAGCGGCAGGCGCAACTCCAGTTGCGCGCCAGAGGCCAGGTCATTGATCGGTTGCAGGTTGATCTGGGTGCTGATCAACGCTTCGGGAAACTGCTTGATCTCGAACAACTCTTTGCGCATGCGCTCGTCACGTAGCGGGACACCACTGTTGATCGACTCCAGCTCCACCTGGACCTGGGCCGCGCCCTGGCTGTCGACCTTGCCGTGCAGCACGAGGAAGCGCTGCACTTCGGCGATTTCGGTGTTTTTGGTGGTGACGAAGGACAGGCGTGAAGACTCGTTATCCAGGTACCAGTCGGCATGGGCAGGCACAGCGGCACAGGTCAGCAGTGCAAAGACCAAAGGTTTGAGATTGAACATAAAGGCTCATGGGGCAAAAAATCTGGATGAACCTTAAGCGCAATCTCACGAACGGCGCAAATCCAATGTGGGAGGGGGCTTGCCCCCGATAGCGGTGGGTCAGCAACTCATCCTGTGACTGACACGCTGCCATAGGGGGCAAGCCCCCTCCCACAGGGGTGATGTGTATATTCAGGGGTACAGGCGACAGCCCTGACGATCGCCCAGCCACCGTGCCGTGTGCGTACGTCCCAGCCCACTCGCCGTCACTTCACTGCGCTCGGGATTATCACTGAAAGCGCTGGTCGGCACGTATTGCTTCACATAGCCACGGCAGTAGTCGGCGGGTTGGTTTTCCACATAGCGACACGAGCAATACTCCTTGGCCGTGTACGCCGCGATGATGTCGGGAAAGGCTTGCAGGTTGATGCGCTCATGCCACACCCAGCCCAACAACACGAGCAACAACAGCAGCAAAACGCTGATAAGCGGATGGCGCCGAATCATGATCGCACCGCCGCCAGCACGCGTTTGAGCAGTTCGTTATGTCGGTAGCTGCCGTCGCGGTCATCGCCGTAGCGCACGATGACCAAGTGTTCGTCGGGCAGCACGAACAGCGCCTGGCCCCAGTGCCCCAATGCGGCGAAGGTGTCGGCCGGTGCGTCGGGCCAGGGTGCGGGGGTGCCCTGGTTGAGCCACCATTGCCCGCCTGGCACGGCTTCATCCTGGCCCGTTTTGTAGTGGGCGAAGGGTTGGCGATTGAACGCGACCCACTCCTTGGGCAGCAATTGTCGTTCTTCCCAACGCCCGTCCCGCGCCATCAACAGCCCGACCCGTGCCAGATCGCGGGCAGTGAGGTAGGCATAGGATGAGGCGACAAACGTCTCGTCGGCATCGGTTTCCCAGGTTGCAGTGCGAATGCCCAATGGCTTGAACAACGCCTCCCACGGGTAGCTCATATAAGCCTTGTGCCCGAGCATGCCTTTGAGCGCGGCCGACAGAATATTGCTGTCGCCGCTGGAGTAACGAAAAGCCTGGCCGGGTGCATCGGCGGCCTCGGTCTCGGCCGCGAATTGCGCCATATCGGCGCGGCCACGGGTGTAGAGCATCGCCACTACCGAGGATTTGAGCGGCGCGTATTCATAGTCTTCCTGCCAGTCCAGGCCCGAGGCCCAGTGCAGCAGGTCGGCCATCGTCACCTTGGGGTGCTGCTTCATCGGTGGGTAAAAGCGCGCGGCGGGGTCGTTCAGTTTGAAGCGGTTTTCGCCGTAGGCCACCCCCAGTACGGTCGCCATCAGGCTTTTGCTGACCGACCAGGTCAGGTGCGGCGTGCTGGCGCTAGTGGGTGCTGCGTAGCGTTCATAGATGATCTGGCCGTCGCGGATTACCAGCAGCGCGTCGGTACGAATACCTTGGCGAGTGTTGTCGTCACGGGGCGGGAATGCGTAGGCATTCAGCGCGTCGACAGCAGGACCTTCGATCAACCTGCCCGTCACCCAGTCATGGCCAGGCCAGGTTTCAGCACGTGCACTCACGGTGATGAATAACAAGACAACGCACAGCAGGCCTCTGACCATGGACGCAAACTCAAGGGGCATTCAAGCCCGCGAGCCTAATCCAGGCCGATGACAGATTGACGACAAGGGGCCTGTCATCCAACCGTCACCGTAACTTCATGGAGATGACACCGAGCCTACATAGCCTGAGTTTGGACAACAAAGTCGACTGGCCGCACAACCTGGCCGGCACTCGGAGACTCGCTATGACTCAGCTCGCCCGCATCAGCGACACCGGCAATGAACGCCGCCTGCAAGCCGAACGCCTGATTGGCGCCGCGGCCTTGCAGGAAGCCCAGGCCCTGCGGTTCAACGTGTTCAGCGGCGAGTTCAACGCCAAGCTGAAAGGCGCGGAACTGGGTCTGGACATGGATGACTATGATGTTCACTGCAGCCACATCGGCGTGCGTGACTTAAACAGCGGTCGACTGGTGGCCACCACCCGTTTGCTCGATCACCAGGCCGCCAGCACCTTGGGCCGGTTCTACAGCGAAGAGGAATTCAGCCTGCATGGGCTGCTGCACTTGCAGGGCCCGATCCTGGAAATCGGCCGTACCTGCGTCGACCCGGCCTACCGCAACGGCGGCACCATCGCGGTGCTCTGGGGCGAGTTGGCCGAGGTGCTCAACGAGGGCGGCTACAGCTACCTGATGGGGTGCGCGAGCATCCCGATGCACGACGGCGGCATCCAGGCCCACGCAATCATGCAGCGTCTGCGCGAGCGCTACCTGTGCAATGAACACCTGCGCGCCGAGCCGAAAAAGCCCCTGCCGGCGATGGACCTGCCGTCCAACGTCATCGCCGAAATGCCACCGCTGCTCAAGGCTTATATGCGCCTGGGGGCGAAGATTTGCGGCGAGCCGTGCTGGGATGAAGACTTCCAGGTGGCCGACGTGTTCATCCTGCTCAAGCGCGATGAGCTGTGCCCGCGCTATGCGCGCCACTTCAAGGCAGCCATGTGATGGGCCGCCTGCGCGTGTACGGGCGCATCGCCCGGGTGCTGCTGGTGGTGGCGCTGGGCTTGACCATGGCCAGTGTGTTTGGCCTGTTCGAGCGTTTGGGCGTGGCCAATTCGATGGTGCGACGCCAGCGTTGGTCGCGGTTCTTCATGGCGCGGTTGACCCACGCCCTGCCCTTTCGCGTGACGGTGCACGGCCAGTTGCCGCAAACGCCGATGCTGTGGGTGAGCAATCATGTGTCCTGGACGGATATTCCACTGCTGGGCATGGTGACGCCGCTGTCGTTCCTGTCCAAAGCCGAAGTGCGCACCTGGCCGGTGGCCGGCTGGTTGGCGGCGAAGGCCGGCAGCCTGTTCATCCGCCGTGGCTCGGGTGACAGCCAGTTGATTCGCAAACAGATGACCCGTCACCTGGAGCAACAGCACCCGCTGTTGATGTTCCCCGAAGGCACCACCACGGACGGTCGCAGCCTGCGCACGTTTCACGGGCGGTTGTTGGCCAGTGCGATCGATGCGGACGTGTCGCTGCAGCCGGTGGCGATTCGTTATCTGCGCAATGGCGAGGTGGACGCACTGGCACCGTTCATTGGCGACGATGATCTGCTGTCGCACCTGATGCGGCTGTTTGCCCATGACCAGGGCGATGTGGAGATTCACCTGCTCAAGCCGATTGCCTGCGCCGGGCAGGAACGCGCGGCGCTGGCGTATCAGGCGCAGCAGGCGGTGCAGAGAGCGTTGTTTGGGCCGTTGCCGGAGACTGAACAGGTAGCGGAGCGACCAGCCATCGCCGCCTGATATGAGCCATACACTGTTCCAAATGTGGGAGGGGGCTTGCTCCCGATAGCGAGGAGTCAGCTATAGATAAGCTGACTGACACACTGCTATCGGGAGCAAGCCCCCTCCCACATTCAGTTTTGGGTGGTCAGTTGGATGCTTGCGAATGCCTGTAGCTCTGGGTAGAACTCACTAAAATCCTCACTCAGCGGCTCATACAACACACGCAACTCCTGCATCGCATAACCCAACTCCTCAGGCTGGGTCAACCGCCGCGAAATCCCGCGCAACACCTGCTCCATCACTGCAAACTCACGATAAGAGCCCAACCAATCATCCGCCGCCATATACGGCGCAATCTGTGCCAACCGTCCCGGCAACTGCGGTTCGGCCGCCAGTACGCGGTACACCTGCGCGGTGAAGTGCTCCAGCGGTTGGTCGGCATACCGCGCCCAGTCCCGCGCCAGGCAATGGTCAAAAAACACATCGAGCACGATCCCGGCATAGCGCCTGCGGGTCAGACTGAAGCGCGACAACGCCTCCCCTACTAACGGGTGGCTGTCGGTAAAGCGGTCGATGGAACGGTGCAATTGGATCGCCGCTTCGATCGAGGGACTGAACTGGCCCTGCAAGCGGCCTTTGACGAAGTCGCCATACAGGCTGCCCAGCAGTTGCGCAGGCCGTTGGCCGCCCAGGTGCAAGTGTGCGAGATAATTCATGGCGCGCAGTCTACCACTGCCGCCAGCGTATCGTTATAACCCGATATATCCAATTCGACTGACCTCAGAGCAAAATCATATTGGTATATCGGGATATAACGATTTAAGGTTCGCCTCATCGCGATATAACGTTTTACGACACCGAGCCTCTGCCATGCCCTTCGACCTCGACGACATAATAAAAGCCCTGGCGCACCCAGTACGACGAGACATCCTCACCTGGCTGAAAGACCCGAAAGTGCAATTTCCCGAGCAACTGCACAATCACGAATACGGCATCTGCGCCGGGCAGATCGACCAGCGCTGCGGCTTGTCCCAGTCGACCGTGTCGGCCCACCTGGCGACGTTGCAACGGGCGGGCTTGATCACCAGCCAGAAGGCCGGGCAGTGGCATTTTTTCAAACGCAATGAGGACGTGATCCAAGCTTTCCTCACTGCGCTCTTCACCGAACTCAGCGCCCCCGGCGATGCCGAGCTGGCCCCCACGACCCACTGATCAACTTGAGACAAAGGTGCTTTCACATGCCGACTATTTTCGATCCCATCAAACTGGGCGACCTGGAACTGAAAAACCGCATCATCATGGCGCCGCTGACTCGCTGCCGTGCCGACGCCGGCCGCGTGCCCAATGCGCTAATGGCCGAGTACTACGTGCAGCGTGCATCCGCCGGGCTGATCCTCAGCGAAGCCACCTCCGTAACGCCCATGGGCGTGGGCTACCCGGACACGCCGGGCATCTGGTCCAACGACCAGGTTCGCGGCTGGTCCAATGTGACCAAGGCGATCCACGGCGCGGGCGGCAAGATCTTCCTGCAACTGTGGCACGTCGGTCGTATCTCCCATGAGTCGTACCTGAACGGCGAAACCCCGGTGGCGCCGAGCGCGATCCAACCCAAAGGCCACGTCAGCCTGGTGCGCCCACTGGCCGACTACCCGACCCCACGCGCCCTGGAAACCGCTGAAATCGCCGACATCGTCGACGCTTACCGCACCGGCGCCGAAAACGCCAAGGCCGCCGGTTTCGACGGCGTTGAAATCCACGGTGCCAACGGCTACCTGCTCGACCAGTTCCTGCAAAGCAGCACCAACCAGCGCACCGACCAGTACGGCGGTTCCCTGGAAAACCGTGCGCGCCTGCTGCTGGAAGTGACCGATGCCGCCATCGAAGTCTGGGGTGCCGGCCGCGTGGGCGTGCACCTGGCACCGCGTGCTGACGCTCACGATATGGGTGACGCCGACCTGACGGAAACCTTCACCTACGTGGCCAGTGAACTGGGCAAGCGTGGCATCGCCTTTATCTGCGCCCGTGAAAAAGAAGGCGCGGACAGCCTCGGCCCCCAACTGAAAAAAGCCTTCGGCGGCGTCTACATCGCCAACGAACGCTTCACCAAAGACAGCGCCAACGCCTGGCTGGCCGCCGGCAAGGCCGATGCGGTGGCCTTCGGCATACCGTTCATTGCCAACCCGGACCTGCCGGCACGCTTGAAGGCCAATGCGCCACTGAACGAGCCGCACCCGGAGACCTTCTACGGTAAAGGGCCAGTTGGCTATATCGACTACC
Organism: Pseudomonas sp. R11-23-07; assembly: GCF_003852295.1. Classification (NCBI taxonomy): domain Bacteria; kingdom Pseudomonadati; phylum Pseudomonadota; class Gammaproteobacteria; order Pseudomonadales; family Pseudomonadaceae; genus Pseudomonas; species Pseudomonas sp. R11-23-07. The sequence goes on along the minus strand of NZ_CP027761.1, from coordinate 1,529,459 downwards.
CAACGCTGCCGATCTAACTGATTGAAACATGGAACAATGTGGGAGGGGGCTTGCCCCCGATGGCGGTTTGTCAGTCAATGAAGTGTTGACTGAACCACTGCTATCGGGAGCAAGCCCCCTCCCACATTTTGCCTGTGTGTAGTCCCTTGGAAACATCGCTTCACAGAACCGCAACAAAATCGCTACAAAATACTTAGGCCGCTACCTATCAACCGCCCGCCAGCGCGTATATAAAGTCATCCCTTCAATCAGGCAGAAGGACGATTGACCATCCTTAGGCTTTACTGTTGACACAACTGGACGTAATTACGCATTTTGTCTCAATTGCGCAGGCTGGGGCTCAGGCGCAGCATGTCCAGCCCGGCATCCACCCAGCGTTCGGCGTCCTGATGCAGTTGAAAGCTGTCGGGCACCAACAGCCACTGGCCGATCAGGCCTTGGATGAAGGCATGAATGCACACCGCTGCACGGGCGGTATCGAGATTTTCCGGTAATTGCCCTCGATGCACCGCATTACGCAACGTCAGGCCGATGCGCAGGTTGCACTCCAGGGTATGGGCCTGGCGCTGGCGGCGCATGTCACACATTTCATCGGTGAATTCGCACTTATGGAACAAGATCTCGTTGATGCGCCGGGTTTTCGGGTCCAGAGCCACTTGATGATAAAGATGAATCAGCAGCTTGCGCATACACCCCAACGGGTCGACTTCATCCTCGCTTTCACTCGCCCGGGCCAATTCGTCCAAGGGTTCGTGCAGCGTGTCGAGCAGCGCCTGCAGCAAGTCGGATTTGTTGCTGAAATGCCAGTAGATGGCACCGCGCGTCACGCCCGCCAGAGCGGCGATGTCCGCCAGCGTGGTGCGCGCAACGCCCCGTTCATAAAAGGCTTGCTCGGCGGCTTGGAGGATCTGGCTGCGCGTTTCCTGAGCTTCCTCTTTGGTGCGACGAACCATGGCAGTAAAACCTCAATCAGAACACTGGGGACTATCGTTAACGCAAGGTTAATAGACGCGAACGATCATCTGAATAATTGTGGGACGACACCGTCATGGGCACCGAACGTACTAAAATCGAGGCTTTGGGCGTTGCTTTGTCAACATTGCGCCAAGCCTGTCAAGAGTTTACAAACAACCATGAACGTAAGTATATTGCGTAGCAAGCTACTTATCCACTCACAGCTTGTTTTTCACCCTTCCACACTTCTTGTGCGCACCCTGCGCGCCTGACCCGAGGATCTTCATGCAACTTAAGCCAGCTGTTACCGCTCTGGTCACTGCCGTCGCCCTGGCATCGCTGCTCAGCGGATGTAAAAAGGAAGAAGCGGCTCCGCCCGCTCAAACCCCTCAGGTCGGCGTGGTCACTATTCAACCGCAAGCCTTTACCCTGACCACCGAGCTGCCAGGCCGCACCACGGCCTATCGCATTGCCGAAGTGCGCCCGCAGGTGAACGGCATCATTCTCAAACGCCTGTTCAAGGAAGGCGCCGATGTGAAGGAAGGGCAGCAGCTCTACCAGATCGATCCGTCGGTGTATGAGGCCACGCTCAAGAGCGCCCAGGCCAAGCTGACCCAGACCAAGTCGATCACCGATCGCTACAAGCAATTGGTCGATGAGCAAGCCGTCAGCCGCCAGGAATACGACACTGCCGTCGCCGACCGCATGACCGCCGAGGCCGACCTGCAGAGCGCGCAGATCAACGTGCGCTACACCAAGGTATTCGCGCCGATCTCCGGGCGCATTGGCCGTTCTGCAGTGACGGAAGGCGCGCTGGTCAGCAATGGCCAGGCCGATGCCATGGCCGTGATCCAGCAACTGGATCCGATCTACGTCGACGTCACCCAGTCTTCGGCAGAAATGCTGAAACTGCGCCGCGACCTGGAAAGCGGCCAATTGCAAAAAGCCGGCGACAACGCCGCCATGGTCAAGCTGACCCTGGAAGACGGCAGCGACTACGGCCACCCAGGCAAGCTGGAGTTCTCTGAGGTGTCGGTCGACCAGACCACCGGTTCCGTGACCCTGCGCGCCGTGTTCCCTAACCCTGACCATGTGCTGCTGCCCGGCATGTTCGTGCACGCCCAGCTGCAAGCCGGTGTGAACAGCAAGGCCATTCTCGCGCCGCAACAAGGCGTGACCCGTGACCTGAAGGGCATTCCGACCGCACTGATCGTGAACAAGGACAACAAGGTCGAGCAGCGCGTACTGGTTGCCAATCGGACTTCCGGCGCCTACTGGCTGGTGGAAAAAGGCCTGGACGCCGGTGACCGCGTGATCACCGAAGGCCTGCAATTCATCAAGCCGGGCATTGAAGTCAAGGTCAAGGACGCCGACAACGCCAAACCCGCCGGTACTGCTGCAGCGCCTGCTGCCGCTGCTGGTCAAGGGGAGTAATCCATGTCGAAATTTTTTATCGACCGTCCCATTTTTGCCTGGGTAATTGCCCTGGTGATCATGCTGGTCGGGGCACTGTCGATCCTGAAGTTGCCCATCAACCAATACCCGGCCATTGCGCCAACCGCTATTGATATCCAGGTGACCTACCCAGGCGCGTCCGCACAAACCGTGCAGGACACCGTGGTGCAGGTCATCGAGCAACAGCTCAACGGTATCGACAACCTGCGCTATGTGGCCTCGGACAGTAACTCCGACGGCAGCATGACCATCACCGCGACGTTCAACCAGGGTACCAACCCGGACATCGCCCAGGTGCAGGTGCAGAACAAGCTGAACCTGGCGACCCCACTGCTGCCGCAAGAAGTGCAGCAGCAGGGTATCCGCGTGACCAAGTCGGTGAAGAACTTCCTGATGGTGATCGGTCTGGTGTCGGAAGACGGCAGCATGACCAAGGACGACCTCTCCAACTACATCGTGTCCAACATCCAGGACCCGATCTCCCGTACTTCGGGTGTGGGTGACTTCCAGGTGTTCGGTTCGCAGTACGCCATGCGTATCTGGCTCGACCCGGCCAAGCTGAACAACTTCCAGCTGACCCCGGTAGATGTCAGCAACGCCATCAAGGCCCAGAACGTGCAGGTGGCCACCGGCCAACTGGGCGGCCTGCCTGCCCTGCCCGGCACCCAGCTGAACGCCACCATCATCGGCAAGACCCGTCTGCAAAGCGCTGAAGAGTTCGCCAAGATCCTGATGAAGGTGAATGCCGACGGTTCCCAAGTGCGCCTGGGCGACGTTGCGCGTATCGAACTGGGCGGCCAGAACTACAGCATCAGTGCACAGTTCAACGGCAAGCCGGCCTCCGGTATGGCGATCAAGCTGGCAGCCGGTGCGAACGCCCTGGACACCGGTAAAGCGATCCGCGCTACCGTGGCGTCCCTGGAACCGTTCTTCCCGCCTGGCATGAAAGCCGTGGTGCCGTACGACACGACCCCGGTGGTGACCGAATCGATCTCCGGTGTGGTGCACACCCTGGTCGAAGCGATCGTGCTGGTGTTCCTGGTGATGTTCCTGTTCCTGCAGAACTTCCGCGCCACCATCATCACCACCATGACCGTACCAGTGGTATTGCTGGGTACCTTCGGGATCCTGGCGGCGTTCGGCTTCACCATCAACACCCTGACCATGTTCGGCATGATCCTGGCCATCGGCTTGCTGGTGGACGATGCCATCGTCGTGGTGGAAAACGTCGAACGGGTGATGGCCGAGGAACACCTGTCGCCCAAGGAAGCGACGATCAAGTCCATGGGCCAGATCCAGGGCGCCCTGGTGGGTATTGCCCTGGTACTGTCGGCGGTACTGCTGCCGATGGCCTTCTTCGGCGGTTCCACCGGTGTGATCTACCGCCAGTTCTCCATCACGATCGTGTCGGCGATGGCGTTGTCGGTACTGGTTGCCCTGATCTTCACCCCTGCCCTGTGCGCCACCATGCTCAAGGCGATCGACCCGGAAAAACACGGCCAACCCAAGCGCGGCTTCTTTGGCTGGTTCAACCGCACCTTCGACAGCGGCGTACTCAAGTACGAGCGCGGCGTGGGCGCGATGATCAAGCACAAAATCCCGGCCTTCCTGGTGTACGTGCTGATCCTGGCCGGCATGATCTGGATGTTCACCCGTATTCCGAGCGCGTTCCTGCCTGAAGAAGACCAGGGCGTGATCTTTGCCCAGGTGCAGACACCGGTAGGCTCCTCGGCGGAACGCACGCAAAAAGTCATCGACGACATGCGTTCCTTCCTGCTGCATGACAAGGAAGGCGAGCCAGGCGAAGGCAAGGGCGTGAAATCGGTGTTCACCGTGAACGGCTTCAACTTTGCCGGTCGTGGTCAAAGCTCGGGTCTGGCCTTCGTGATGCTCAAGCCGTGGGACGAGCGTGATGCGTCCACGTCGGTATTCGAGATTGCCAAGCGCGCCCAGGGCTACTTCATGCAGACCTTCAAGGACGCCATGGTTTTTGCCATCGTGCCGCCGTCGGTTCTGGAATTGGGTAACGCCACCGGCTTCGACGTGTTCCTGCAAGACCAGGGTGGTGTCGGCCATGACAAGCTGATGGCAGCCCGTAACCAGTTCCTCGGTGCGGCAGCCCAAAGCAAGATACTGGCGGGCGTGCGGCCCAACGGCGTGAACGATGAGCCGCAGTACGAACTGACCGTCGATGACGAGAAAGCCAGCGCCCAGGGCATCAGCCTCTCGGACATCCAGCAGACCCTGGCCATCGCCTTGGGCGGTAGCTACATCAACGACTTCATCGACCGTGGTCGTGTGAAGAAGGTGTATGTGCAGGGTGACGCGGCCAGCCGTATGTCGCCGGAAGACCTGGACAAATGGTACGTGCGCGCCGACTCCGGGAAAATGGTGCCACTGTCGGCCATTTCGTCGGGCAAGTGGATCTACGGCTCGCCGAAGCTCTCGCGTTATAACGGTGTAGCGGCGATGGAAATCCTCGGCACGCCGGCGCCTGGCTACAGTACCGGTGACGCGATGGCGGAAGTCGAGCGCATTGCCAAGGAACTGCCGGCCGGCATCGGCTATGCGTGGACAGGCCTGTCGTACGAAGAACGTCTGTCCGGCTCCCAGGCGCCTGCGCTGTACGCCCTGTCGCTGCTCGTGGTGTTCCTGTGCCTTGCGGCCTTGTACGAAAGCTGGTCGATTCCGATCGCGGTGATCCTGGTAGTGCCACTGGGTGTGATCGGTGCGCTGATCGCCACCAGCATGCGCGGCTTGTCCAACGACGTGTTCTTCCAGGTGGGCTTGCTGGTGACAGTGGGCCTGGCGGCGAAAAACGCCATCCTGATCGTGGAGTTCGCCAAAGAGCTCCACGAACAGGGCAAGGGCATCGTCGAGGCGGCCATCGAGGCGTCCCGCATGCGTCTGCGCCCGATCATCATGACGTCCATGGCGTTCGTGCTCGGCGTATTGCCGCTGGCGATTTCCACCGGCGCCGGCTCGGGCAGCCAACACGCGATCGGTACCGGCGTTATCGGCGGTATGATCACGGCCACGGTGCTGGCGATCTTCTGGGTGCCATTGTTCTACGCAACCGTGTCCTCCGCTGGCGAGCGTAAAAAGACAGAAACCAAGCAAACTCCTAAAGAGGCTGGCCAATGAGCAAGTCGCTACTTTCCTTAGCCGTCACCGCATTCGTGCTCAGTGGCTGCTCGCTGATCCCTGACTACCAGCGCCCCGAAGCGCCGGTAGCGGCGCAGTTCCCGCAGGGGCCGGCGTATTCGTCGGCCCAGGCGCCGGGCCAGGCTGCCGCCGAGCAAGGCTGGAAGCAGTTTTTCCATGACCCTGCCCTGCAACAGTTGATCCAGACTGCGCTGGTGAACAACCGTGACCTGCGCGTCGCGGCCCTGAACATCGACGCGTATGCGGCGCAGTACCAGATCCAGCGTGCCGACCTGTTCCCGGCCGTCTCGGCCACTGGCAGCGGCAGCCGTTCGCGTACTCCGGCGCGCCTGTCGCAGACCGGCGAATCGACCATCGCCAGCCAGTATTCGGCAGGCCTGGGGATCAGCTCTTATGAGCTGGACCTGTTCGGTCGCGTCCGCAGCCTGAGTGAAGAAGCGCTGCAGAGATACTTCGCCACCGAAGAAGCGCGGCGCAGCACCCAGATCAGCCTGGTGGCCAGTGTGGCGAATGCCTACCTGACCTGGCAGGCCGACAAGGAACTGCTCAAGCTGACCCAGGACACTCTCGGCGCGTTCGAGCAGAGCTTCAAGCTCACCTCGCGCAGCAACGAAGTCGGCGTGGCCTCGGCCCTCGACCTCAGCCAGGCGCGCACCTCGGTGGAAAACGCCCGCGTGCAGCTGGCCCGCTATACGCGCCAGGTGGCTCAGGACGAAAACAGCCTGACCCTGCTGTTGGGCACCGGCCTGCCGGCGAATATCGCCAGCAAGCCACTGTCGGATGACCTGCTCAGCGAAGTACCCGCTGGCCTGCCGTCGGACCTGCTGCAACGGCGTCCCGACATCGTTCAGGCCGAGTACAACCTCAAGGCCGCCAACGCCAACATCGGTGCGGCCCGCGCGGCGTTCTTCCCGAGCATCAGCCTGACCGCCAGCGCCGGTACCGCCAGCCCGAACCTGGGCGGCCTGTTCAAGGGCGGCTCGGGCACCTGGTCCTTCGCGCCGCAGATCAACATCCCGATCTTCAACGCCGGTAGCCTGCGCGCAAGCCTGGACTACTCGAAGATCCAGAAAGAGATCAACGTGGCCAACTACGAGAAGGCCATCCAGACCGGCTTCCAGGAAGTCTCCGACGGCCTCGCCGCGCGTGCGACCTACAAGCAGCAACTGGATGCACAACGTGGCTTCGTCGCCGCCAACCAGGACTACTACCGCCTGGCCGAGCGTCGCTACCGCATCGGTGTGGACAGCAACCTGACCTTCCTCGATGCCCAGCGCCAACTGTTCAGTGCCCAGCAATCGCTGATCACCGACCGCCTGGCGCAGCTGACCAGCGAGGTCAACCTGTACAAGGCCCTCGGCGGTGGCTGGAACGAGCAGACCGCGAAGAACGAGCCTGTGAAAGAAGAAGCTCCGCCGCTGAAGTTGTTCTAATAGCGCCGATGTAAACAAACCGCCTCCCTCACCGGAAGCGGTTTTTTTTACGCCGGCTTTTTATCACCAACTTGCGTTCGATCATCGCCCACAACCCGCTCTCCCCCACTTTCATCGCTCCCGCACCGCCGCGCACCATGGCCGCCACCTGCATAAACCCAATAACAACAGGTCCGAAACCATGAGCACTTTCCACCCGCGCCGGCTGTTGCTGGCAACTGCGGTCGCCAGTCTTGCCCTCCCCGTGGTCGCCGAAGAACACGGCTTTCTCGAAGATGCCAGCGCCAACCTCAACCTGCGCAATTTATTCTTCAATCGCAACTACACCAACCCGACCAAAACCCAGGGCGGCGCGCAGGAGTGGACGCAAAGTTTCATCTTCGACGCCAAGTCCGGGTTCACTCAGGGCACGGTCGGCTTCGGGGTGGACGTGCTGGGCCTGTACTCGCTCAAGCTCGATGGCGGGCGCGGCACCGGCGGCACTCAGTTATTGCCGCTGGACCACGACGGCCGGCCGGCCGATGAGTTCGGTCGCCTGGGCGTGGCGTTCAAGGCGCGTTTTTCCAAGACGGAGGTGAAAGTCGGCGAATGGATGCCGGTGCTGCCGATCCTGCGCGCGGACGATGGCCGCTCACTGCCGCAAACCCTGCGTGGCGGGCAGATCACATCCAAGGAAATCGAGGGCCTGACCCTGTATGGCGGTCAGTTCCGTGCCAACAGCCCGCGCGACGACAGCAGCATGGGCGACATGTCGATGACCGGCAAAACCGCGTTCACCTCCGACCGCTTCAATTTCCAGGGCGCCGAATACGCCTTCAACGACAAACGCACGCAAGTCGGCGTATGGAATGCCCAGCTCAAGGACATTTACCGCCAGCAATTCGTCAATCTGATCCACAGCCAGCCGGTAGGCGACTGGACCCTGGGCGCCAACCTGGGGTTCTTCTACGGCCAGGACGACGGCAGCGCCCGCGCCGGCAGCCTGGACAACAAGACCTGGTCCGGTTTGTTATCCGCCCGCCACGGTGGCAACACTTTCTACGTCGGCCTGCAAAAGCTCACCGGCAACAGCGCCTGGATGCGGGTCAACGGCACCAGCGGCGGAACCCTGGCCAACGACAGCTATAACGCGAGCTACGACAACGCCGAGGAAAAATCCTGGCAGGTGCGCCACGACTATAACTTCGCCGCCCTTGGCGTACCCGGCCTGACCTTGATGAACCGCTATATCAGCGGCAGCAACGTGCACACCGGCACGGTGACCGACGGCAAGGAATGGGGCCGCGAAAGCGAATTGGGCTACACCGTGCAAAGCGGCAGCCTGAAAAACCTCACCCTGCGCTGGCGCAACTCCAGCATGCGTCGCGACTACAGCAACAATGAGTTCGACGAAAACCGGTTGATCGTCAGCTACCCGATAAGTCTGCTGTAAACCGGCGCCGCAGTTACTGTATGGTGCGCGCCTGCCGCTGCTGATCGAACCAGCAGCGGCCTTTTATTCGGGCACGCGCACAGCATGAAAACCTTCGCTACAGCCATCGCAGTGTTGGCCCTGGCCGTGAGCCTGGGGGGCTGTATCGGTGCGCCCATCGCCCTGACACCGCAGACCGAACAGCGCCTGCAAGCGCAGGCGCCGATCCGCTTCCTGCTGACCTTCGATGATGGCCCCAGCGCATCGGGGTACAACAACCCGACCCGTTCGGTGATGGCCGACCTGGCGCACAACCCGGTGCTGCCAGGGATCAAGGCGGTGTTCTTCCTGCAGACCGAAGCGGCACGCTCCGGCGGCAGCGCCCGGGGGCGCAAGACCATGGAGCGCGAGTACGCTGCCGGCCATGTCCTGGCCTTCCATACGGCCACGGCGTTTCACACCAACCACCGCTGGCTGAACGATGCCGAGCTGGAACGCACACTCACCGAAGGCGCCGCGCACATTGGCGCCATCACCGGCACGCCGCCCCTGCTGGTGCGACCACCGTTCTGGAACTACGACCGCCGCACCTTCGCCGCCTACCAGCGCCACGGCATGCAGGTATTACTGACCGACCTGAGTGCCAATGACGGCAAAATCTGGGGCTTCAACGCCAGCCCGCGCCGCCGCGCCAACCTGTACCGGCAGCTGTCGGTGGTGCGTGAACGCATAGCCTTGGGCGAGTTGCCGTCGGTGGACGGCGTAATACCGGTGGTGGTGACCTTCCACGACATCAACCGCTACACCGCGCGGCATATGCAGGAGTACCTGCAGATCCTGATGGACAGTGCCCGCATCAACGGGATGACTACCGCCGCCGAGCCGTTTTACACCGACACCGCTGCGCTGCAACGCGCGGCGCTGGCACGCACGGTCAAGGATGTGAACGAGCCGGTGCATCTGCCGGGGGTGTGGAATTGGGTGTGGGATGCCGATATGCGCTGATGCCTGAAATTTCATGGCCTACAGAGATCTAATGTGGGAGGGGGCTTGCTCCCGATAGCGGTGGGTCAGTCACCAATCAGCTCACTGACACACCGTCATCGGGAGCAAGCCCCCTCCCACATTTGCCTGTATTCCAGAGTCAGGTCTCGCGGGACTCGACACCCAACTCATCCCACACCGACTCGGCCAGATGAAACGTCGCATTCGCCGCCGGTATCCCGCAGTAGATCGCGCTCTGCATCAGCACTTCCTTGATTTCGGCGCGGGTCACGCCGTTGCTCGCGGCGGCACGTAGATGCAGCTTCAACTCTTCTGTGCGGTTCATGCCGATCAGCATGGCAATGGTGATCAGGCTGCGGGTGTGCCGGGGCAAGCCAGGACGGGTCCAGATGTCGCCCCAGGCATGGCGGGTGATCATTTCCTGGAACTCGCTGTTGAATTCGGTCAGCGCGTTGAGGCTGCGTTCGACATGGGCGTCGCCCAGCACGTCGCGGCGCACTTGCAGACCTTCGGCATAACGTTGTTTCTCGTCCACGAAAAGCTCCTCAGCGGCCCAGCAGAAATTCAACGACACGGTCACTGAAGGCAGCGCCGGCCTGGACATTGGACAGGTGCGCCGCATAGAACTCAGCGTATTCGGCGCCCTGCACATGATTCTGGATAAAGTGGCTGCCGGCCGGAGGTGTTACCGCGTCTTCCGTGCCGGCAATCACCAGGGTCGGTACCTTGATCGACGCCAACTGCTCACGCAAATCCGCATCACGCACCGCCGCGCAGTTGGCGGCATACCCCTCGGGCGAGGTGGCCGCGAGCATGTCGGTGATCTGCTTGGCCTGGTGGGGATGGGCGGCGGCAAAATCGGCGGTGAACCAGCGTGCAATCGAGGCATCGCGCAGCGCGACCATCGCCGCCGCGCCATCGCGCAAGACCATCTCTATACGCGGGTTCCACACCTCTGGCGTGCCGATCTTGGCGGCGGTATTGCAGACCACCAGGCGGTTAAGCCGCTTCCCTGCGTTGATGCCCAGCCACTGGCCGATCAGCCCGCCCATGGACAGCCCGCAAAAATGCGCGCGCTGAATATCCAGCGCATCCAGCAACGCGAGCACATCCTGGCCCAGTTGTTCGATGCTGTAGGGCCCTGGGGTGACCAGGGACTGGCCATGGCCTCGGGTGTCGAAGCGCAGCACACGAAAATGCTCGGTGAACGCCGGAATCTGGATGTCCCACATATGCAGGTCGGTACCCAGGGAATTGGACAGCACCAATACCGGCGCATCGACGGGCCCATCGAGTTGGTAATGCAGTTCGCCCTCGGCGAGTTGTACGAAAGCCACAGCGGTCTCCTTACGCAGTCAATCCAAAGTGTTCGGTCACGGCGCGGCTGACCCAGGTCTGAGCCTGGCCCAAGTAGTGGGCCGGGTCGAGCAAACGGTCCAGTTCGTCCGAAGACAACTCGGCGGTGATCTGCGCCTCGTCCGCCAGCACAGCACGTAAATGGCGCTGCTCGGCGACGGCGCGCTTGCAGCACTGCTCCAGCAGGTGATGCGCGGTTTCACGGCCCAGGCGTTTGGCCAGCACGATGCTGACGGCTTCGGCCAGCACCAGGCCCTGGGTCAGGTCGAGGTTGCGGGCCATGCGCGCGGCATCCACCTCCAGGCCTTCGCTGAGCAGCAGCGCCTGTTGCAGCGCACCCGATACCAATCGGCAGATCTCGGGCAAGGTTTCCCATTCGGCATGCCACAGTCCCAGGCTGCGTTCGTGCTCCTGGGGCATGGCACTGAACATCGTCGCAACCAGACCGGGCACGCGGGTCGCGGCGCTGATCAGCACGGCAGCGCCGACGGGGTTGCGCTTGTGGGGCATGGTTGACGAACCGCCCTTGCCCGGCGCCGAGGGCTCGAACACTTCCGCCGCTTCGGTTTGCATCAACAGGCTGATATCGCGGCCCAGCTTGCCAAGGCTGCCGGCGATCAGGCCCAGCACGCTGGCGAACTCCACCAGGCGATCACGTTGCGTGTGCCAGGGCTGTTCGGGCAAGGCCAGTTGCAGCTCGGCGGCCAAGGCTTGCGCCACCGGCATGGCCTGCTCGCCGAGCGCCGCCAGGGTGCCGGACGCACCGCCAAATTGCAGCACCAGCAAACGCGGTTTCAATTCCACCAGCCGCTGGCGACTGCGCGTTACCGCACCCAGCCAGCCGGCGATTTTCATGCCCAGGGTGACGGGCGTGGCGTGTTGCAGCCAGGTGCGTCCCGCCAAGGGTGTCGACGCATGCCGCTGCGCCTGGGCGGCCAGCACATCGCCCAGGCGCGCCAGGTCCGCTTCGATCAACCCCAGCGCGCGGCGCAACTGCACCACCAGGCCGGTGTCCATCACATCCTGGCTGGTGGCGCCCAGGTGCACATAGCGCTCGGCCCCGGCATCTGCCTCGGCAATCAACTTGCCCAGCGCCTTGACCAATGGAATCGCCGAGTTACCCGCCGTGGCAATCGCCACGCTTAGCGCGTCCACGTCATACAACGAGGCCAGGCAGGCCTGGGCAATCGGTGCCACGGCGGCCTGCGGGATCAGCCCGACCTGGGCCTCGGCCCGGGCCAGCGCGGCCTCGAAATCCAGCATGCCCTGCAGGCGGCCCTGGTCGCAGAACACCTCGGCCATGCTGTCAGCGGTGAAGTAAGCGTCGAACAGTTGGTTGCTCGTGCGCAGTGTCATAACTCATCCCTTACAAATCATGGTGCAAATAAGCGGCCTGTTTGGGCAGACGCAAACTGAACAGGAACGCCACCGCCATCATCGCGGTGACGTACCAGTAGAAGGTGTTTTCCATACCGATGGACTTCAGGCTCAACGCGACCACTTCCGCCGAACCGCCGAATACCGCGTTGGCCACGGCGTATGCCAGGCCCACGCCCAAGGCGCGTACCTGGGGCGGGAACATCTCCGCTTTGACCAGGCCGCTGATCGAGGTGTAGAAGCTGACGATCGCCAGGGCCAGGGTAATCAGGACAAAGGCCAGGAACGGACTGGTGACGGTTTTCAGGGTCAGCAGGATCGGCACCGTGAACAGCGTGCCGAGGCCGGCGAACCAGAGCATGGAATTGCGCCGGCCGATCTTGTCGGCCAGCATGCCGAACAGTGGCTGCATGCACATGTAGAGAAACAGCGCACCGGTCATGATGTAGCTGGACGTCTTGGCGTGCATACCGACGGTGTTCACCAGGTACTTCTGCATGTAGGTGGTGAAGGTATAGAAAATCAACGAGCCGCCGGCGGTGTAGCCCAGCACCGTGATGAACGCTTTGCCATGGTCACGGAACAGCGCGACGATACTGCCGGCGTCCTTGTCTTCGCGCATTTCCTTGCTGGTGGTTTCCTTGAGGGTGCGACGCAGCAGCAGGGAGATCACCGCCGCAATGGCGCCGATCACGAACGGAATCCGCCAGCCCCAGGCGCGCAATTCTTCTTCGGTGAGGATCTGTTGCAGGATCACCACCACCAGCACCGCCAGCAGTTGCCCGCCGATCAGTGTCACGTACTGGAACGAAGCGAAGAAACCGCGCTGGCCCTTGAGCGCCACTTCGCTCATGTAGGTGGCCGTGGTGCCGTATTCGCCACCCACCGACAAACCCTGGAACAGCCGCGCCACCAACAGCAGCGCCGGGGCCCAGGCGCCGATATCCTTGTAAGTGGGCAGGAAGGCAATGACCAGGGAGCCGGCGCACATCATCAGCACCGAGATCATCATTGAGTTCTTGCGGCCATGCTTGTCGGCCACCCGGCCAAACAGCCAGCCGCCGATGGGGCGCATCAGGAACCCGGCGGCGAATACGCCCGCGGTGTTGAGCAGTTGGACGGTGGGGTCGTCCGAGGGGAAAAACGCCGGGGCAAAGTAGATGGCGCAGAAGGCATAGACGTAGAAGTCGAACCATTCGACCAGGTTGCCGGAGGAAGCACCGACAATCGCAAAAATCCGTTTGCTGCGTTCTTCTCCGGTGTAGTGACTGGTTTTTGTTGTCATGTTTTTTACTCAATGGGAACGGTTATAGCCTAGACATACTTTGCAACAACCATGTTCCGCAAGCAGACTTTTCGGACAGTGTTGCCTGGGAGGGCCCTATCGGGGGCAAGCCCCCTCCCACACTTGATAAGCGGCGCGGTCAAAATGTGGGAGGGGGCTTGCCCCCGATGAGGCCCTCCAGCCAACTCAGTAATCGAAGAACACCGTTTCCTTATCTGTCCCTTGCAAAATCACATTCCACTGATGCACACCCGCCGCATCCGGCTTGGCAATCAAGGTGCCGCGACGCTCAGCCGGCACACACGCCAGCAGCGGGTCATCGCCATTCAACGCTTCACCGTCAAAATAAATCCGCGTCAGCAGGTGCTTCACCAACCCTCGGGCAAACACCAGCACGACCAGATGCGGCGCCTGGGTCGTGCGCCTGAGCCCCGGCACGCTGCCCGGCTTGATCGTGGTAAAGCGAAAGCGCCCTTCGGCATCCACCGGCACGCGGCCAAAGCCTTCAAAGTGGGGGTCCAGCGCTTTGTCCTGCTCGTCTTCCGGGTGGGCGTACTTGCCGGCGGCGTTCGCCTGCCAGACCTCGAGCATGGCGTCGTTGACCACCTCACCGTTGCCGTCCAGCACCTGCCCGCTGATCGCCACGCGCTCGCCGAGGGTGGCGGCGACGGTCAGGTCTTCGCGGTTGAGCCAGGTCAGGCCGATGTGGTAATACGGCCCGACGGTGTGGGACGTGGTTGCGTAAAGGCTCATCTCATTTCTCCATCGGCGTGGCGTCGCGGCCGCGCAGGACGATGTCCCAGCGGTAGCCGAGGGCATAGGAAGGAATGGTTTTTTCCAGGTCGAAACTGGCGATCAAGCGTTGCTTGGCGCGGGTGTCCGGCACGCAGTTGTAGATCGGGTCGTATTCCAGCAGCGGGTCGCCGGGGAAATACATTTGCGTGACCAACCGCGTCAGCACACTCGGGCCGAACAGCGAAAAGTGGATATGCGCCGGACGCCAGGCGTTGTGGTGGTTGCCCCACGGGTAGGCGCCGGGCTTGATGGTCTGGAACTGGTACCAGCCGTCGGCGTCGGTGACGGTGCGCCCGGTGCCGCTGAAATTCGGGTCCAGCGGCGCATCGTGCAGGTCGCGCTTGTGGTTGTAGCGACCGGCGGCGTTGGCTTGCCAGATCTCCACGAGGATGCCCGGCACCGGCAGGCCGTTCTCGTCCAGCACACGCCCGTGAATGATGATGCGCTCGCCCTGGGGCTCGCCTTCATGCTGGGCGGTGAGGTCGTTGTCCTGGGCATCGATACGCTCGGCACCGATGGTCGGGCCGGTGATTTCCGACAACGAATGGGGCAGGAACACCAACGGCTGGGACGGCGAACGCAGGTTCGTCGACTGATAGGCCGGGTGCAGGTAATCAGGTTGAGTGCCCGCTTGCGGGCGCCGGTAACCGGGTTTGTCACTCATGGAGCAATCCTCTCTTGTTAGATGCGTTCAATCGCCAGGGCCAGGCCTTGGCCGACGCCCACACACATAGTCGCCAGGCCTTTGCGGCCGCCGGTTTTTTCCAGCTGATGCAGGGCGGTCAGTACCAACCGCGCACCGCTCATGCCCAGGGGATGGCCCAGGGCGATGGCGCCGCCGTTGGGGTTGACCTGCGGCGCATCATCGGCGAGGCCCAGCTCGCGCAGCACCGCCAGGCCTTGGCTGGCGAACGCTTCGTTGAGCTCGATCACGTCAAAATCGGTGATCGCCAACCCCAGGCGCTCCACCAGCTTGCGCACCGCCGGCACCGGACCGATGCCCATCACACGCGGGGCGACGCCGGCACTGGCCATGCCCAGTACCCGGGCGCGGGCGGTGAGGCCGTGTTTTTTCACCGCCTCGCCAGAGGCCAGGATCAGCGCGGCAGCGCCATCGTTGACACCTGAGGCATTGCCGGCGGTCACGGTTTTGTCGGGACCATTCACCGGTTTGAGTTTGGCCAGCGCTTCCAGGGTGGTGTCCCGCGGATGCTCATCGTGCTCCACCAGGGTTTCGCCTTTTTTATGGGCGACCCGCACCGGTACGATTTCTTCGGCGAAGAAGCCGGCAGCTTGCGCGGCGGCGGTACGCTGCTGGCTGCGCAGGGCGAACGCGTCCTGGTCGGCGCGGGAAATGTGGTAGTCGTCGGCGACGTTATCGGCGGTCTGCGGCATCGCATCCACGCCGTACAGGGCCTTCATCAACGGGTTGATAAAGCGCCAGCCAATGGTGGTGTCTTCCAGTTTCATGCTGCGCGAAAACGCCGCATCGGCCTTGCCCATCACGAACGGCGCGCGGGACATCGACTCGACGCCACCGGCAATCGCCAACTCCATCTCGCCGCTGGCAATCGCGCGAAAGGCCGTGCCGATGGCGTCCATGCCCGAGGCGCACAGGCGGTTGAGGGTCACGCCTGGGGTGCTTTCCGGCAGACCCGCCAACAGCAGCGCCATGCGTGCCACGTTACGGTTGTCTTCGCCGGCCTGGTTGGCGCAGCCGAGGAACACTTCATCAACGGCATTCCAGTCCACCGTCGGGTTGCGCTCCATCAGTGCCTTGATCGGCAAGGCCGCCAGGTCATCGGCACGCACCGTGGACAGGCCACCGCCGAAACGACCGATGGGGGTTCGAATAGCATCACAGATAAAGACATCACGCATCAGGCTTCTCCCGGCGCTTGGCCATGGGCGGCCGCGGTGCGGGCCTCAAGGTCACGCAACGCGCTCAGTTCGACCTCCGTCGGCTCGGCGGTGGTCTCGACCTGCTCGGCAAACCGAATGGCCCAGCCGGTCGCCGCTGTCACCTGCTCACGGGTCACGCCCGGGTGCAACGCGGTGACCACGAACTCATGAGTGCCCTCTTCCGGCTCCATGATGCACAGGTCGGTAATGATGCCGACGGGACCGGCGCCCGGCAGGCCCAGGCGTTTACGCGAATCGCCACCTTCGCCGTGGCCGACCGAGGTGATGAAGTCCAGCTTGTCGACAAACGAGCGGGACGACTGTTTAAGGATGATCAACACGCTCTTGGCAGAACCGGCGATCTCCGGCGCGCCGCCGGCCCCCGGCAAACGCACCTTGGGCTGGTGATAATCGCCGACCACGGTGGTGTTGATGTTGCCGAAACGGTCAACCTGAGCCGCGCCAAGAAAGCCCACGTCGATGCGCCCGCCTTGCAGCCAGTAGCGGAAGATCTCACCGGTAGGCACCACCGTATCGGCGGTTTCCGCCAGCTCACCGTCGCCGATGGACAACGGCAGCACCGATGGCTTGGCGCCAATCGGGCCGGACTCGTAGATCAGCACCACGTCGGGCGACGAAGTCAGGCGCGCCAAGTTGGCCGCCTTGGACGGCAGGCCGATGCCGACGAAGCACACCGAGCCATTCTTGAGGCGGCGCGCGGCGGCGACGGTCATCATTTCATTGGTGGAGTAAGCCATCACTTGGCCTCCTGCGCGGTGGCCAGCTTGGCCTGGAATTCACTGAAGTCGGCGGTGCCGTGAATGTATTCGTCGATCCAGGCGGTAAAGGTCCCACGGTCGCGGGCAATAGGGTCCCACGCCTGGTAGAAACGGTTGTCCCGCTCGTTGTAGCCGTGGGCGTAGGACGGATGCGCGCCACCGGGCACGTGGCACACAGCGGTCAGGGCCCAGGTCGGCAATACACAGCTGTTCATCGGCGCGTTCAGGTCATCGACGATTTCCTCGACGGTGACGATGCAGCGCTTGGCCGCCAGGGCCGCCTCCTTCTGCACGCCGAGAATGCCCCAGAGCAGCACGTTGCCCTTGCGGTCGGCCTTCTGCGCGTGGATCACCGTGACATCCGGGCGCACCGACGGCACAGCCGCCAGCACTTCGCCAGTGAATGGGCAGGTGACGGTCTTGATCAGCGGGTTGACCTTGGGCAAGTCGGAACCGGCGTAGGCACGCAACACCGCAAACGGCAGACCGGAGGCGCCGGCAACGTAGGCATTGGCCAGGTCGGCATGGCTGTGTTCTTCGATCTCCAGTGGCTGCGGCCAGTGTTTTTCCACGGCGTCGCGCAGGCGATGCAGGGAACCCACGCCAGGGTTGCCGCCCCAGGAGAAAATCAACTTGCGCGCACAGCCGGCGCCGATCAACTGGTCGTAGATCAGATCAGGCGTCATACGCACCAGCGTCAGGTCTTTCTTGCCCTGACGAATGATTTCATGACCTGCGGCTGTAGGGATCAGGTGAGTAAAGCCTTCGAGCGCGACGGTATCGCCGTCGCTCACGAAGCGCTTGACCGCATCACGCAGGGTAAGAATTTCAGCCATGGGGTTGGGCTCCCGGTGTTGATCGAAAAAGGCGCTGAGGTGGCGCCGAAGTGCTTGAAGATTAAGCCGGGGAAATGGGTGGAACAATCCGATAATCGACTCAGTGTTCGATTATCGAACGAATTGTTGCGTACTAATCTTCTAAGCCAACGCAATTCAAATGTGGGAGGGGGCTTGCCCCCGATAGCGGTGCATCAGTCAGGAATTAGTCAACTGACCCACCGCTATCGGGAGCAAGCCCTAAATGCCAGTCAGTTAAGGCGACACCGAACCTGTGGCGAGGGAGCTTGCTCCCGCTGGACTGCGCAGCAGTCCCATTGTTTGGGGCCGCTTCGCGTCCCAGCGGGAGCAAGCTCCCTCGCCACAAGTTAGTTCTCGCTCCTGCTACTTCTTAACTGACTGGCATTAGGGCAAGCCCCCTCCCACATTTTTAGCTGTGCCAGAGGTCAGGTCGCGTCGGCATGGCTGACCATGCCTTTGATCACCACGGCAGCGGTGGCCAGCGCTGCCGGAATCACCAGCGCCGTCAGCACCTGCTCGAAATTCCAGCCCAGGCCCAGCAAGGTAGCCCCCATCCACGCTCCCAGAATTGCACCGAAACGGCCAATACCGAGCATCCACGACACGCCGGTGGCGCGGCCCTGAGTGGGGTAGAAACGCGCCGCCAGTGAGGGCATCGCCGATTGCGCACCGTTGACGCACATCCCGGCCATCAGCACCAGGGTGGCCAGTAAGGTGATATTGCCCAGGCTCTGCCCTACCGCGTAGGCAAACACCCCGGCCAGCAGATAGAAGGTGCCGATCACCTTGTGCGGGTTGAACCGATCCATCGCCCAGCCCACGCCCACTGCGCTCAATACGCCGCCAAACTGGAACAACGCGCCGATGAACGCGGCCTGTTCCATGCTGGCGCCACTGTCGCGCATCAGGGTTGGCAGCCAACTGGTGAGCAGATAAACGATCACCAGGCCCATGAAGTAGGTGAGCCACAGCAACAACGTGCCGGCGCTGTAGGTGCCGGAGAAAATCACCGCGAGCACGTTGCGTGTCTTGACGGTCTTCTGCTCCGGCACGCTGAAGGCGCTGGCCTGGGCAACGATAGCGGGCGCAATGGGAGACAGGGTCTTGCGCACCTTGTCGGTGCCACGGTTGCGCACCACCAGGTAACGCGCCGATTCCGGCAACCACACCAACAGCACGGCGGCCAGGATCAACGGCAGGATGCCGCCGATCAGCAACAGGCTGTGCCAGCCGAACGCCGGGATCAACTTGGCCGAGATAAACCCGCCACCGGCCATGCCCAGGTTGAAGCCGCAGAACATGCTGGTCACCAGCAGCGACTTGTGCCGCTCGGGCGTGTATTCAGAAAGCAGCGTAGTGGCGTTGGGCATGCCGGCGCCCAGGCCCAGGCCCGTCAGGAAACGCAACACCAGCAGTTGGTCGACATTGCTGCTGTAGGCCGATGCCAGGCTGAAGGCGCCAAACACCAGCACCGCGCCCACCAGCACGCCTTTACGCCCGAAGCGGTCGGCCAGCGGGCCGGAACCCAGCGCGCCGAACACCATGCCGATCAATGCGGCGCTCATCACCGGGCCGAGGCTGGCGCGGTCGATGCCCCAGTCCTGGGACAGCGCGGGCGCGATAAAACCCATGGCGGCGGTGTCGAGGCCGTCGAGAAAGACAATCAGGAAACACAGGATCACCACACGCCATTGATAACGCGACAACGGCTGGGCGTTGATGAAGGACTGCACGTCCAAGGTGGTACCGACAGAGGGCTGATTCATTATTTTTATTCCACACCGATGGCGGGTCAGCGACCGGGGGTCGCAGTTATTATTGGAGCGCTTGGGAGCGCTGCCGCACATTAATGAGCCAGGGGAAACAGCGTCAATCGATCAAGCCGGGATCTGTGCGGTCACCGAACACTTAGGCAAACAGTTGCGTACTCAGCTCGCGGCTGGCGCTGAGCATGCTCGGCAGGAAGCGCTGCTCCAGCTCGCTGCGGCTGACCCGCCCGGCATGGGTACTCACATTGAGTGCGGCCAACACCTGGCCGGACGCGTCGTACACCGGTACGGCGATGGAGCGCAGGCCCTGCTCCAGTTCCTGATCGACGATGCACCAGCCCTGCTGACGAACCTGTTGCAGGCATTCGAACAAGGCTTCGGGCGTGGTCAAGGTGCGACTGGTCTTGGTTTGCAGGTCGGCGTGATCGAGATAATCCTGCAGCGAGGCATCGTCCAGGGCGGCCAGCAGGATACGGCCCATGGAGGTGCAGTACGCCGGCAAGCGGCCGCCGACGGAAAGGTCCACGGAAATCAGGCGCTGAGTGGTGGCGGAACGGGCGATGTACAGAATGTCGTCGCCTTCAAGGGTCGCCATGTTGCAGGCTTCGTGAAGCTGTTCGCTCATGCGGTCCAGATAAGGCTGGGCCGACACGGCCAAGGGCGTCGATGACAGATACGCATGGCCAAGGGTCAGCACTTTGGGCAGCAACGAGTAGGTACGGCCATCGGTGGTGGCGTAACCGAGTTTGATCAAGGTGTGCAGGCAACGGCGCACGGCGGCGCGGGGGATTTCGGTGCGGTGGCTGATCTGGGCGATGGTCAGGTGACGCTTGCGCTCCTGAAACGCCTGCACCACGGCCAGGCCACGGGCCAGGGAGGTCATGAAGTCCGGATCACCCGTGAAGGCCTGGATGCGCTTGGCGGGTGAGGCCACGATCGGCGGCGCCACGGACGCGAAAGAATTGCGCAATTGATCGTTCATTGCAGGGATCCTTTTTCTTGTTTTCAACCACAGAAGGGCTGGCTGTCATTTCTAGCCGC
Source organism: Pseudomonas sp. R11-23-07 (assembly GCF_003852295.1). Lineage (NCBI taxonomy): Bacteria > Pseudomonadati > Pseudomonadota > Gammaproteobacteria > Pseudomonadales > Pseudomonadaceae > Pseudomonas > Pseudomonas sp. R11-23-07. The sequence continues at coordinate 1,508,875 of NZ_CP027761.1, read as the reverse complement.
GCCAGCAGAGATGTACAAGACGGGGCCGGCAACATTGGGCGATTATCGGACGATCATTCGATTATCGCAATTTTCAGCGGCCAAGCCTGTTTCAAAGCCTTGTGGAAGAAAAACCAGATGACCATGGATAGATATGTTCAGCCAACACTTACGTTGTGATGTAACAAAACCCGCATATGAAGTTGATACTTTTAACTTTATGCCGATAGCGTTATTCACATGCATCGCTATAATGCAGCCTGTGCAGAGGTCAGCCCAATTTACCTGTTGGGATCAGAGCTCGCCCGGCGCCGCATACTCGAGCGCAGGGTCGATTAAAGTATCGGATTGAAAAAGCGACCTAGGGTCCCCACTTCAAACTTGCACGGTCAGTCTGTTCAAGTTCGTACACCCCAAGGCCGCCTTTTGGCATGACGTTGCACTTTTATTAAACTCAACTCAATTAGGTACAACTGTGACGAAAGATGAACTGCGCGCGGAACTTGAGCGCCAGGAGCAACGTTACAAGGATGTTTACGGCGGGGAAGTCACCACCTACGCCGCCCAGCCTGAGCCGGAACGTAAGCCATGGCGCAAGCGCGCCAGCCTGCTGGACCAGGCATTCGCCCAGGAAATCCAGAAAATCGAGCAGGAACTCAAGACCGAAGAGCCCTGAGTGCTCCTCGGGTTGAGTCTTCAGGTGTTTGCTGCCTTTGCGGCCCACCACCGGCCGGGGGCAGCACGCATTGGCTGCCGCTGGTCGGCGCTCCACTGCCGCCAACGAAATTTCATACAAATGTTTCACACATGACATTTTCGTGACGAAACCGCGTCTTTCCACGCCCCTGCGTTAAAAATCAAAGACTTGCCAAAGCCCCGAAAACCCTGGGATGCGCCCATTTCAACCAGTTTTTTTCAATGTAGATTGTTACCAATGAGCAGCTAATGCATCGATTACTGAGGTTTTCTGGCATAATCGCGCCCCCTTACGACCGGGTCAGAAAACCTTCATGATCGATTTATTCAGCGGACTGGATGCTTGGGTTCTAGTGAGCCTGTTGCTCGCCCTGGCCTTTGTCCTCGCCTTCGAGTTCATCAATGGCTTTCATGACACCGCTAACGCGGTGGCCACAGTCATCTATACCAAAGCGATGCCGCCACACCTGGCGGTGTTCTTCTCCGGGGTGTTCAATTTCCTCGGCGTGCTGCTCGGTGGTGTGGGTGTCGCCTACGCCATCGTGCATTTGCTGCCGGTGGAGTTGCTGATCAATGTGAACACCGGCCATGGTCTGGCGATGGTCTTCTCGTTGTTGGCGGCGGCAATCACCTGGAACCTGGGCACCTGGTACTTCGGTATCCCGGCCTCCAGCTCCCACACGTTGATCGGCTCGATCCTCGGCGTGGGCCTGGCCAACGCCCTGATCAACGATATTCCCCTGGCTGACGGTGTGAACTGGCAGAAAGCGATCGATATCGGTGCGTCCCTGGTGTTCTCGCCGATGGCCGGTTTCCTGGTCGCAGCCCTGGTGCTGATCGGCCTGAAGTGGTGGCGCCCGCTGTCGAAGATGCACAAGACCCCGGACCAACGCCGCAAGCTTGATGACAAGAAGCACCCGCCGTTCTGGAACCGCTTGGTCCTGGTGATTTCCGCCATGGCCGTGAGCTTCGTGCACGGCTCCAACGATGGGCAGAAAGGTATCGGCCTGATCATGCTGGTGCTGATCGGTATCGTGCCGGCGCAGTTCGTGCTCGACCTGGGCAGCACCACCTACCAGATCGAACGGACCCGCGACGCCACTGTGCATCTGAGCCAGTTCTACCAGCGCAACAACGCCACCCTCGGCGAGTTCCTGGCACTGGGCAAAAGCGTGAAGGACGACCTGCCGGGCAAGTTCCAGTGCAACCCGCAGCAGACCGAGCCGACCATCAACGCGCTCGTTGACACGCTCAAAGGTGTGTCCGACTACCACTCGTTGAATGCCGACCAGCGCATTGAAGTGCGTCGCTACCTGCTCTGCCTGGACGATACCGCGAAGAAAGTCGGCAAGCTGCCTGGCCTGGATGCGCGTGAGAAGTCCGACCTCGACAAGCTGCGCAAAGACCTGACCGCCACGACCGAATACGCGCCGTTCTGGGTGATCCTCGCGGTCGCACTGGCCCTGGGCCTGGGCACCATGGTGGGCTGGAAACGCGTGGTACTGACCATCGGTGAGAAGATCGGCAAGCAAGGCATGACCTATGCCCAGGGCATGTCGGCGCAGATCACCACAGCCACCATGATCGGCTTTGCCAATATCTTCGCCCTGCCGGTGTCCACCACCCACGTGTTGTCTTCTGGCGTGGCCGGTACCATGGTCGCCAACAAAAGCGGCCTGCAAGGCGGCACGGTCAAGACCATCCTGATGGCGTGGGTGCTGACCCTGCCGGCAACCGTAGGCCTCTCGGCCGGGTTGTTCTGGCTGGCGTCCAAGGCGCTGGGCAGCTGATAGCAGGCGGCAATGAACAAGGTGCGATTCGCGAGAATCGCACCTTTTTTTATGGCCCTGATGATCGTTCCCACGCTCTGCGTGGGAACGATCGGCCAAAAAAAAAGGCGACCGAAGTCGCCCAAAATGCCTTGCGTGCCCTGTAACCCGGAAAGACTTATGGTTTTTTACGCTTGTGTGCGTCTTTCCAGATAAAAATTCCAAACCCTACAAAAAACAGCACCATGAGGCTTACGGTCAGCACTCCGGCAAATACCACATTATCGATAAACATGACCGGCCTCCTGCACTTGCCCTGTTGCGATAGGGCTAAGTTAATCGAGAAGGCGGAATGGAAAATTGACGGGGATCAATGTCGCCCTCGACGGGGCGTAAAGAAAGGCAATAACTGACCTGCATCAATGGAGGCCAGTTGATTCAGCGTTTTTTCGGCTTGTTCTTCGATTTCTTCTTGGCTTTACCCAGGGGCATGGCCTGTTCAAACGCCTGGCGCACTTCATTCAGGCGTTTGTCATTGAGATCATGCACACGCTTGGCGCGTTCGGCATTCAGGTCGATCAGCTTGTCATCATCACTCATGGCTTGGCTTACGTTATGGCGGGAATGCCGCAATAATGCGGCCTCCTCCGCTCGACGGCAAATCAGCTGGCGATCAAACCTCGATATCCACCCACAGGCCCTGGCGCGGCGCGTCTTCAATCAGCGGCGCCACGGGGACAGTATTGTCGGCGTTGAGCAGATCGCCGGGGATCGGCAGGTGCTGCGCGGGGTCCTCGCTGGCCTCACGCTGGCGCTTTTGCTGCTCTTGCTGGCGGCGCTGTTCTTCGCGCAGCAAAAAGGTCGACTGTTCGGCATCGCCTTTTTTCAGGTCGATGGTGCTCTCGTTGGAGCCTTGTTGAACCGGCACCACGGGCGGGATATCCGGCTTCTGGCGTACCGGATCGAGTTGTGACGTGACCGGCACAACGCTGACGGGCAGCATGGGTGGCAACATAATCTTGATTCTCCTGATCAACAGGCTGTCGGCGCGCCCCGGGGCGACTTGAACATTCGCTGGTCAAGCTGTGACCCAGTCGACACTTATGAGTGCCCGCCACCCGTCGATTCGCCCTGCGGGCCTGGGCGCTGACGCAGTACTTTTTGTTAGAGTCCTTGGGCGTGGAGCCTTGTTCCGTTAAGATAGTCGGCTTTTTCACGGCGGGAGTCAGGCAGCATGGCGCAGCAGTATCAACCGGGGCAACGCTGGATTAGTGACAGCGAAGCAGAGCTGGGGTTAGGCACCGTTCTGGCACAGGACGGCCGCTTGTTGACCGTGCTCTATCCGGCCACTGGCGACACCCGCCAGTATGCGCTACGGAATGCGCCCCTCACCCGCGTGAGGTTTTCGCCGGGCGACAGCATCACCCATTTCGAAGGCTGGAAGATGACCGTGCAGGAAGTCGACGACGTCGACGGCCTGCTGGTTTACCAAGGCCTCAACGGGCAGAACGAACAGGTCACCCTGCCGGAAACCCAACTGTCCAACTTCATCCAGTTCCGCCTCGCCAGCGACCGCCTGTTCGCCGGGCAGATCGACCCGCTGGCCTGGTTCTCGCTGCGTTACCACACCCTGGAACACACCAGCCGCCAATTGCAGTCCGCACTGTGGGGCCTGGGCGGCGTGCGTGCGCAACCTATCGCGCACCAACTGCACATCGCCCGTGAAGTCGCTGACCGTATTGCGCCACGGGTATTGCTGGCCGACGAAGTGGGCCTGGGCAAGACCATCGAAGCCGGCCTGGTGATCCATCGCCAACTGCTGTCGGGCCGCGCCAGCCGCGTGCTGATCCTGGTCCCGGAAAACCTGCAGCACCAGTGGCTGGTGGAAATGCGCCGGCGCTTCAACCTGCAGGTTGCGCTGTTCGACGAAGAGCGCTTTATCGAAAGCGATGCCACCAACCCGTTCGAAGACACTCAGCTGGCGCTGGTCGCCCTGGAATGGCTGGTGGACGACGAGAAGGCCCAGGACGCGCTGTTTGCCGCGGGTTGGGACCTGCTGGTGGTCGACGAAGCCCACCACCTGGTGTGGCACGAAGAAAAAGCCAGCGCCGAGTACTCGCTGGTCGAGCAACTCGCCGAAGTGATTCCCGGCGTGCTGCTGCTCACCGCTACGCCGGAACAACTGGGCCAGGACAGCCATTTCGCGCGCCTGCGCCTGCTGGACCCGAACCGTTTCCACGACCTGCACGCCTTCCGCGCCGAAAGCGAGAACTACCGCCCGGTGGCCGAAGCCGTGCAGGAGCTGCTGGACAAGGGCCGCTTGTCGCCCGCCGCGCACAAAACCATCCAGGGTTTCCTCGGCAATGAAGGCGAAGCCTTGCTTACCGCCGTCAACGATGGCGACAGCGAGGCCAGCGCGCGCCTGGTGCGTGAACTGCTCGACCGCCACGGCACCGGCCGCGTGCTGTTTCGCAACACCCGCGCCGCCGTACAGGGGTTCCCCGAGCGGAAACTGCACGCCTACCCGCTGCCTAACCCAGATGAATACATGGAGTTGCCCCTGGGCGAACATGCCGAGCTGTATCCGGAAGTCAGCTTCCAGTCGCAGCCGGACATCGAGGAAGACAACCGCTGGTGGCGCTTCGACCCGCGCGTCGAGTGGCTGATCGACCAGCTGAAAATGCTCAAGCGCACCAAGGTCCTGGTGATCTGCGCCCACGCCGAAACCGCCATGGACCTGGAAGACGCGCTGCGCGTACGCTCCGGCATTCCGGCCACGGTGTTCCACGAAGGCATGAATATCCTCGAGCGCGACCGCGCCGCGGCCTACTTCGCGGATGAAGAGTTCGGCGCCCAGGTGCTGATCTGTTCGGAAATCGGCAGTGAAGGCCGTAACTTCCAGTTCTCCCACCACCTGGTGCTGTTCGACCTGCCGTCGCACCCCGACCTGCTGGAACAGCGCATCGGCCGCCTGGACCGGATCGGCCAGAAACACGTGATCGAATTGCATGTGCCGTACCTGGAAACCAGCCCGCAAGAGCGCCTGTTCCAGTGGTACCACGAAGCGCTGAACGCATTCCTCAACACCTGCCCGACCGGCAACGCCTTGCAGCATCAGTTCGGCCCGCGCCTGCTGCCACTGCTGGAAAACGCCGACGACGGCGAATGGCAGGCCCTGATCGACGAAGCCCGTGCCGAGCGCGAGCGTCTGGAGCAGGAACTGCACACCGGTCGTGACCGCTTGCTGGAGCTCAACTCCGGCGGCGCAGGTGAAGGCGATGCGCTGGTCGAAGACATCCTCGAGCAAGACGACCAGTTCGCCCTGCCGATCTATATGGAAACCCTGTTCGACGCTTTCGGCATCGACAGCGAAGACCATTCGGAAAACGCACTGATCCTCAAGCCCAGCGAGAAGATGCTCGACGCCAGCTTCCCCTTGGGCGACGACGAAGGCGTGACCATCACCTACGACCGTAACCAGGCGCTGTCCCGTGAAGACATGCAGTTCATCACCTGGGAACACCCGATGGTGCAAGGCGGCATGGACCTGGTGCTGTCCGGTTCCATGGGCAACACCGCCGTGGCGCTGATCAAGAACAAGGCGCTCAAGCCGGGCACCGTATTGCTCGAACTGCTGTATGTCAGCGAAGTGGTTGCCCCGCGCTCGCTGCAACTGGGTCGCTACCTGCCACCGGCGGCGCTGCGCTGCCTGCTGGATGCCAACGGCAATGACCTGTCCGGCCGCGTGTCGTTCGTGACCTTGAACGAGCAGTTGGAAAGCGTGCCCCGGGCCAGCGCGAACAAATTCGTGCAGGCCCAGCGCGACCAATTGACGCCGCGCATCAATGCCGGCGAAGAGAAAATCGCCCCGCGTCACGCCGAACGTGTGGCCGAGGCCAAGCGTCGCCTGGCGGCAGACACCGACGAAGAACTGGCGCGCTTGACCGCGCTGCAAGCGGTCAACCCGACCGTGCGCGACAGCGAGCTGGTCGCCCTGCGCAACCAGCGCGAGCAAGGCCTGGCCATGCTCGACAAGGCGGCGTTGCGACTGGAAGCGATTCGGGTGTTGGTCGCGGGTTGATCCTGCGCTGAATGAGAGAGGCCCGCGCAATGCGGGCCTTTTTTATTCACTGGAAAATGACTGTGGCTGTAAGGGCCTCATCGGGGGCAAGCCCCCTCCCACACTTGACTGTATTCATAAATCAAAATGTGGGAGGGGGCTTGCCCCCGATAGAGTCACCTCGGTCTCAAGCCGTCGCCACCGCAGCCGGCACCTCCACCGCACTCAACCCCTCTTTCATCCGCTTGGCATCGCGCACAAAACTGCGCGATGCCTGGAACAGAAACAGCATGGTCAGGAACAACGCCACCGGAATCAGGTACATGGCGTCGTGCAAACCTACGGCCTTGTAGGCCTCGGTCATCTGCTCGGCCCCCGCCGCATACATCGCCGCATGCGCAAAGTGATCAGACAGCCCGCCCACCACAATCGGCCCCATGCCCCCGCCCAGCAGATACAAGCCGGCAAAGAACAACGCCATCGCCGTGGCCCGCAGGCGCGGTTCAACCACGTCCTGGATTGCCGTGTACACGCAGGTATAGAAGTTATAGGCAAATAACCAGCCCACACTGAACAGCGCGACGAACACGCCGATCTCGATACGTCCGGCGTGCAATGCCCAGGCGGTGGTGAGCGTGGAGATGATCAGACTGCACGCGGCAAACAGCAGCCGGCCATTGGCGACCCGCTGATGGATCTTGTCGGCAATCCAGCCGCCCAGGGTCAGGCCCACCAGGCCGGTCACGCCAACGATGACACCGGTGGCCACCGCTGCATCCTGCAACGGCATCAGGAAGTAACGCTGCAGCATCGGCACCAGGAACGAGTTGCACGCATAGGTGGCGAAGTTGAAGCACAGCCCGGCCAGCACCAGCCACAGGAAGGTCGGCACCGCGAGTACGCGGCGGATCGGGCGGTCGACGCGTTCCTGGGGCACTTGCACCGTTTCCGCCGCGCCGCGTTTGGGCTCCTTGATGTAGAACATGAATACCGCGAGGATCAGCCCCGGTACGGCGGCAATAAAGAACGGCGCACGCCAGCTGTCGAACGCCTTGACCATCCAGCCGGTGGTGAAGAACGCCAGCAGCAAGCCCAACGGCAGGCCCAGCATGAAAATGCCCATGGCGCGCGCGCGGCGGTGGGCGGGAAACAGATCGCCAATCAATGAATTGGCGGCGGGGGCATAGCTGGCTTCCCCGATGCCAATGCCCATGCGCACCACCAGGAAACTCCAGAAACTGCCGGCCAGGCCATTGAGCGCGGTCAGCCCGCTCCAGGCAAACAAGCCCCAGCCCATCAATTTGCTGCGCGAGCCGGTGTCGGCCAGGCGCCCCAGCGGCAGCCCGGCGATGGCATAGACGATGGTGAAAGAGGTACCGATGATGCCGAGCTGAAAGTCGCTCAGGTGCCATTCCATGCGGATCGGCTCGATGATGATCGCGGGAATGGTCCGGTCGAAGAAGTTGAACAGGTTGGCGAGGAACAGCAGGAACAGAATGCGCCAGGCATTCGCCGCTTGGGTCGAGTTCTGCATGGGTCCGTCTCTTTTATTGTTATGAGAGCTGCGATGCCCACTGCATCCTGCTCAGGTATCTGCAACATAGTCAGGCTGGCGGCGCTTGTCTGTAATGATTCGTAAAGCTGATAGGACGTGATTTCACCCGGCATTACGGGGCTTTCCCTACAAAAATATATGTGTGCGCCCCCCTTCCCAACGGCCAGCGCCCGGATAGAATGGCGAGCCTTCCCGCAGTCCCCCTTACCTATCCTTAATCGATGACGCCCATGTCCGAAGCCAGTCCGTGTCTGAATTGCGGTGCCTGCTGTTCATACTTTCGTGTGTCTTTCTTCTGGGGCGAGTGCGCCTCATCGGGCGGCACCGTGCCCGATGACCTGGTGGTGCAGATCAACCCCACCCGCGTGGCGATGATCGGCACCGACCAGAAGCCCGCACGCTGCTGCAGCCTCGAGGGTGAAGTGGGCAAAGGCACGCGCTGTTCAATTTATGAACAGCGCTCAAGCCCCTGCCGCGAGTTCGACGCCTCCTGGAGCCAGGGCGTGCAGAACGTCGATTGCGATGCTGCCCGTGCCGCCTTCGGCCTGGCGCCGCTCGACGAGCCGCTTTTTGAGCTGGATTTGCCCATCAGCGCTTAGCATCAAACGCTATGGCTGGCATGCAAAAAGAGTTGAATCAAAGTGCCATTATTCCTGGCAAATCCCGCGAGGCTTCTATACTCGACCTCATAGGTCATCGCCTGAGGCAATGACGCGACACTATGACGGGACACGCTATGGAATGGCTGGGACTGCACTTTTTCACCGACCTTCCAGACAACGGGCACTTATTACTCAATTGCAGTCATAACCCCTTTCTGGTGCTGCTGGCGTACCTGGTCGCCTGCGCGGCCGGCTTTGGCACACTGGACATGGCCGAGCGCGTCGGTCATGTCGAAGACCCCACCGCCCGCCGTCGCTGGTGTTGGTTGGGCGCCGGTTGCCTGGCGGGCGGTATCTGGTCGACCCACTTCATCAGCATGCTGGCCTTCCAGGCCCCCGTCGCCATTCATTACGAATTGCTGATGACCTTCGCCTCGTTGGTGATTGCGTTGATCGCTTCGCTGTTCGCCATGCAAACCCTCAGTCATGCGCACCTGCGGTTCCATCAGTACCTGCTGGCGTCGGTGTGGATGGGGCTGGGTATTGCGCTGATGCACTACGTCGGCATGTCAGCCATGCGTTCCCAGGCCCAGGCCTACTTCGACTCCAGGCTGCTCATGGCCTCGGTCGCGATTGCCATCGGCGCAAGCCTGGCAGCGTTGTTGTTGTCGAGCTACCTGCGCGACGGTACCGGCGTGTTTCATCAATTGCTCAAATACGCCGCCAGCCTGGTGCTGGGTGCCGGCATCCTGAGCATGCATTTCACCGGCATGGCGGCCATGCAAATGCTGATACCGGACGGCGCGGATCTTTCGTTGCCCGTCGATAACAATCCGCTGCAACTGAGCCTGTCGGTGGCGACGATCACCTTGCTGGTTATCGGCAGCAGCATCAGCGCAGCGTTGGCCGACAAAAAGCTGCAGCACAAGGAACGCGATTTGCGCCGGGTCAACGCACTGCTCAGCGAGCTGGACCAGGCCCGTGCCTCGCTGCAACAGGTAGCCCATTACGACGCGCTGACCAGCTTGCTCAACCGGCGTGGCTTCAATCAGATCTTCGCGGAAAAGGTCGCGGAAAAAACCGCGACCCGCGGCATGATGGCGGTGATCTTCCTCGACATCGATCATTTCAAGCGCATCAACGACAGCCTTGGACATGATGCCGGTGACCAGTTGCTCTCCGTGCTGGCCAGCCATATCAAAGGCTCGGTACGCAGCCATGCCGACGTGGTCGCGCGTTTTGGCGGGGATGAATTCTGCATTCTGATCAATATCCATCATCGCGACGAAGCGCGGCACATGGCCCAGCGCATCATGCAAAAAATGAAGGAACCCATCGAGTTGGCAGGCCGGCGCATGGTCATGACTACCAGCATCGGTATCAGCCTGTTTCCCGACGATGGCCAAACCTGTGAAGAACTGCTGAAAACCGCCGACCTGGCGCTTTACCAGTCCAAGGATGCTGGCCGCAATAGCCTGCACTTCTTCAGTTCCAACCTGAAAACCCGCGCTTTCCTTGAGCTGCAACTTGAAGAGCAACTGCGCGCGGCCCTGCGCGGGCGCAATGAGTTGGTGCTGTTTTATCAGCCGATCTTCGACATGAAGCTGGGCAAAGTCACGCGCCTGGAGGCCCTGGTGCGCTGGCAGCACCCACAACATGGGTTGCTGGCGCCGGACCGGTTTATCGGAATTGCCGAGAATAACGGTTTGATTGCCGAACTGGACCACTGGGTATTGCGCCAGGCTTGTCATGACTTGAGCCTGTTGTCTGATCGCGGCTATAGCGAGTTGACCATGGCCGTGAATTGCTCGGCCCTGAACCTGGCCCGTGATGAACTGGCGGATGAAATCGAAGCGGCCCTGCGCTTTGCCGGCATTGCTGCCAATCGCCTGGAGCTGGAAGTCACCGAAAACGCGTTGATGGGCAATATCAGCAGCACCCTGGCCCTGCTGCGGCAAATCCGCGCCTTGGGCGTATCCCTGGCGATCGATGACTTCGGCACCGGCTATTCATCCCTGGCCTACCTCAAGCGCCTGCCGCTCAACACCTTGAAGATCGACCGGTCGTTTATCCAGGACATACCCAGGTCCACCGCCGACAGCGAAATCGTCCAGGCCATCATTGCCATGGCTCATACGCTGCACTTGGAGGTGGTGACCGAAGGGGTGGAGACCCAGGCGCAATTCGAGCTGTTGCAGCAGCATGGCTGCGATTTCATTCAGGGTTATTTGCTGAGCCCGGCGGTGGCCTTCAGCGACATCATTGGCGTCATGCAAGGCATGCAGATACGCAACCCGCTCCACACATTCAGCGCAGACGGTAATAAAGAGGCTCCGCCGCCAAAGGAACCTGCACCGACGTGTATCAGCCCGCCTTCAGTCGTCAGGCCCATCCGCTGACGTGGCAGGCTGCCAGTAGTCAGGCGCCAATACCTTGAAACAATTTCCCAGCCTTTACGCCAGCGCTCCAACTGTTCCCGTGACGTTAACGTCACCGTCACCTGTGACCTTTCTCTACGGCAACGTGCCATCACGGGGGAAGCGGTTACTCCGCTACACACTTGCGCAGGCGCGAGCCGTGCACCCATTTGGCTCACTGGTTTCTTACGCTGCCCTCTCCTGGATCAAAATCCACGGCGAGACCACCACCGCCCACAGGCCCGGGTCACGCGTGACCAAGTCCACCGCCCGCGTCGCAGACACTTCGCCAAGACTCCCCGCAGCCAGCCAGGCAGCGACTTTGTCGCGATTGTCTTCGGCCATCGCTTCGGCCGCTTCGATCAAATCCAGGCCGGCGTCGACCCACAATAGGGCACCCTTGGCAAAGAACGGTTCAAGCTCCTTCCAGGAAATTTCGGCGGTTTCACCGAGCAGCTTGGCATAGAGGGTGCTAGGTTCTTGCGTCATGGGAGTTCACCTGAGTAAAAAATCGGCGCAATCATAACGTCGTGTCTCAGTTGGAAAAACCCAGTAGCAAATAAGCTGGCGATTGAAAGTGTCGGAAAAGCCAAGGAATGCTCGGAAGGCTGGCATTACCCCGCCGCAATTCTGTCTTTTTCTTTCATTTAAGCGACACAACCCGGTTTTGCCCCCAGCAGCCAGCTTTCCAAGCGATCAACCGGCGCTCTACACTGTACCGGTACAGTTGCCAGGCATCGCCGGGGGATATCCGAGATATCTGATCCGGTTCTGCAGCTCACAAGGCCGCTAGAACTATAAAAAATACAACAGTAAGAGTGGAGCACTATGAATAAGGCTACTAAGCAGATTTCCAAACTGTTTGCCGCTATGGTCCTGGCTGGGGTTGCCGGCCATTCGTTCGCAGCCGACACCATCAAGATCGGCATTGCCGGCCCCAAGACCGGGCCAGTAACGCAATACGGCGACATGCAATTCATGGGTGCCAAGCAGGCCATCGCCGACATCAACGCCAAGGGCGGCGTCGACGGCAAGATGCTTGAAGCCAAGGAATACGACGACGCGTGCGATCCGAAGCAAGCCGTTGCCGTCGCCAACAAAGTGGTCAACGACGGCGTCAAGTTCGTGGTCGGTCACCTGTGCTCCAGCTCCACTCAACCAGCCTCCGATATCTATGAAGACGAAGGCGTCATCATGATTACCCCGGCGGCCACCAGCCCCGAGATCACCGCCCGTGGCTACAAGCTGATCTTCCGCACCATCGGCCTCGACAGCGCCCAGGGCCCGGCGGCCGGCAACTACATCGCCGACCACGTCAAGCCGAAGATCGTTGCCGTGCTGCATGACAAGCAGCAATACGGTGAAGGCATCGCCACCGCCGTCAAGCAGACCCTCGAGAAGAAAGGCACCAAGGTTGCCGTCTTCGAAGGCCTGAACGCCGGCGACAAGGACTTCTCCTCAATCATCCAGAAACTCAAGCAAGCCAACGTCGACTTCGTCTACTACGGCGGCTACCACCCTGAGCTGGGCCTGATCCTGCGCCAAGCCAAGGAAAAAGGCCTGAACGCCAAGTTCATGGGCCCAGAGGGCGTCGGCAACGACTCCATCTCGCAAATCGCCCAGGGCGCTTCCGAAGGCCTGCTGGTGACCCTGCCTAAATCCTTCGACACCGACCCGGCCAACAAGGCCATCGTTGAAGAGTTCGCCAAGAACAAGCAGGACCCAACCGGTCCGTTCGTGTTCCCGGCCTACTCGGCCATCGAAGTGATCGCCGGCGGCATCAAGGCTGCCAAGAGCGAAGACACCGCCAAGGTGGCCGAGGCCATCCACGCGGGTACCTTCAAGACCCCGACCGGCGAGCTGAGCTTCGACGCCAAGGGCGACCTGAAGGACTTCAAGTTCGTGGTCTATGAATGGCACTTCGGCAAACCAAAAACCGAAGTATCCCCTCAGTAAGCCAGGCATTACTGGTCAACAAGCCCACTGTGAAAGCAGTGGGTTTTGTTTTACGAGGTTTATGGGCCATGTCACCCGCGATCCGGGCGCTGGCTCACCTGAAAATCTTAAAACCGTCACCAGCGGTTCGCTGGCAAACGCTTTGTGCAAATGTGCTCGCAGAACACAGCGCAGGGCCGGAACATGACTCCACCAGTGAAATGCGTATCGGGTTTTTAGGAGCGCTGTAATGCCTGAGATCTATCATTTTTTCCAACAGCTGGTTAATGGCCTGACCATTGGCAGCACCTATGCCTTGATAGCCATTGGCTACACAATGGTTTACGGCATCATTGGAATGATCAACTTCGCCCATGGCGAGGTGTACATGATTGGTTCCTACGTGGCCTTCATCGCCCTTGCCGGGCTGGCCATGATGGGTATCCACTCCCTGCCGCTGTTGATGACCGCTGCGTTCCTGGCATCGATCGTCGTGACCAGTGCCTATGGCTACAGTATCGAGCGCGTTGCCTACCGCCCCTTGCGCGGCAGCAATCGGTTGATCCCGCTGATTTCCGCCATCGGCATGTCGATTTTCCTGCAGAACACCGTATTGCTGTCCCAGGATTCCAAGGACAAGTCCATTCCCAACCTGATCCCGGGAAGCTTCTCCTTCGGCCCCGGTGGTGCGCAAGAAGTACTGATTTCCTACATGCAGATCCTGGTCTTTGTCGTCACCCTGGTGGCGATGCTCGGCCTCACGCTGTTCATTTCCCGCTCTCGTCTGGGGCGCGCCTGCCGGGCCTGCGCCGAAGACATCAAGATGGCCAACCTGTTGGGCATCAACACCAATAACATCATCGCCCTGACCTTCGTGATCGGTGCCGCGCTGGCGGCGGTCGCGGCCGTGTTGCTGAGCATGCAGTACGGCGTGATCAACCCCAACGCCGGTTTCCTGGTGGGCCTCAAGGCCTTCACCGCAGCGGTGCTGGGCGGTATCGGCAGTATTCCGGGCGCCATGCTCGGTGGGCTGGTGCTGGGCGTGGCCGAAGCCTTTGGCGCCGATATCTTCGGTGACCAATACAAGGACGTCGTGGCGTTCGGCTTGTTGGTCCTGGTGTTGTTGTTCCGTCCGACCGGCATCCTGGGCCGTCCGGAGGTTGAGAAAGTATGAGCAGATATCTTAAATCGGCGTTTTTCAGCGCCTTGCTGGTGTGGGCCGTGGCCTTCCCGGTACTCGGCCTCAAGCTGAGCATTGTCGGCATCAACCTGGAAGTGCATGGCACAGGGCCCGTGACCCTGACCATCATCGCCCTGTGCTCGGTGCTGATGTTCCTGCGCGTGCTGTTCACCCAGCAGGTCGGCGCCCTGTTCAAGGGCAACCGTGCGCCGTTGGTGTCGCCCAAGGTCAGCCAATTCCTGACCCTGCCGCGCACCCAGCGCTACATCATCATCGGCCTGATCGTGGCCGCGTTGATCTGGCCGTTCTTCGGCTCGCGCGGTGCAGTCGACATCGCCACCCTGATCCTGATCTACGTGTTGCTGGGCCTGGGCCTGAACATCGTGGTGGGCCTGGCCGGCCTGCTCGACCTGGGTTATGTGGGCTTCTATGCGGTGGGTGCCTACACCTACGCGCTGCTGTCGCACTACCTGGGTTGGAGCTTCTGGGTCTGCCTGCCACTCGCCGGTCTGATGGCGGCCACGTTCGGCTTCCTGCTGGGCTTCCCGGTGTTGCGTTTGCGCGGTGACTACCTGGCGATCGTGACCCTGGGCTTCGGTGAAATCATCCGTCTGTTCCTGCGTAACCTCACCGATATCACCGGCGGCCCCAACGGCATCAGCAGCATCCCCAAGCCGACGTTCTTCGGGCTGTCGTTCGACCGCACCGCCGCAGAGGGCATGCAGACTTTCCACGAGTACTTCGGGATTGCCTACAACCCGGTGAGCAAAGTGGTGTTCCTGTACCTGGTGGCGCTGTTGCTGGCACTGGCGGCACTGTTCGTGATCAACCGCCTGCTGCGCATGCCGATTGGCCGCGCGTGGGAAGCGCTGCGCGAAGATGAAATCGCCTGCCGTGCACTGGGCATGAACCCGACAGTCATCAAACTTTCGGCCTTCACCCTTGGGGCAACCTTCGCCGGTTTCGCTGGCAGCTTCTTCGCCGCACGCCAAGGCCTGGTGACCCCGGAGTCGTTCACGTTCATCGAGTCGGCGATCATCCTCGCCATCGTGGTACTGGGTGGCATGGGCTCGCAACTGGGTGTGATTCTGGCCGCGATCGTAATGATCCTGCTGCCGGAAATGATGCGAGAGTTCAGCGAGTACCGCATGTTGATGTTCGGCGCCATGATGGTGCTGATGATGATCTGGCGCCCTCAAGGCCTGCTGCCCATGCAACGTCCACACATGGAGCTGCGCAAATGAGCCGCGAGATCCTGAAAGTCGAAAATCTGAGCATGCGCTTCGGCGGCTTGCTCGCGGTCAACGGCGTCGCCCTGACCGTCAAAGAGAAGCAGGTCGTCGCGCTGATCGGCCCCAATGGCGCCGGCAAGACCACGGTGTTCAACTGCCTCACCGGTTTCTACAAGCCGAGCGGCGGCAGTATCCTGCTGGACGGCCAGCCGATCCAGGGCCTGGCCGGTCACGAGATCGCCCGCAAGGGCGTGGTGCGCACGTTCCAGAACGTGCGCTTGTTCAAGGACATGACAGCGGTCGAGAACCTGCTTATCGCCCAGCACCGTCACCTGAACACCAACTTCTTCGCAGGCCTGTTCAAGACCCCGGCGTTTCGCAAGAGCGAGCGTGAGGCCATGGAGTACGCGGCGTATTGGCTGGACAAGGTCAATCTCACCGAGTTCGCCAACCGCCCGGCCGGCACCCTGGCCTATGGTCAGCAACGCCGCCTGGAAATCGCCCGCTGCATGATGACCCGTCCGCGGATCCTGATGCTCGACGAACCGGCGGCGGGCTTGAACCCCAAGGAAACCGAAGACCTCAAGGCGCTGATCGGCGTGTTGCGTGAGGAAAACAACGCCACCGTGCTGTTGATCGAACACGATATGAAACTGGTCATGAGCATTTCCGACCATATCGTGGTGATCAACCAGGGCACGCCGCTCGCCGACGGGACGCCGGAGCAGATCCGTGACAATCCCGAAGTGATCAAAGCCTATCTGGGGGAAGCGTAAAATGCTGCAATTCGAAAACGTTTCCACTTTCTACGGCAAGATCCAGGCCCTGCACAGCGTCAACGTGGAAGTGCGCCAGGGTGAAATCGTGACCCTGATCGGCGCCAACGGCGCTGGCAAGTCCACGTTGCTGATGACCCTGTGCGGCTCGCCCCAGGCCCACAGCGGCAGCATCCGCTACATGGGTGAAGAGCTGGTGGGCAAGCACTCCGCCGAAATCATGCGCAAGAGCATTGCGGTGGTACCGGAAGGCCGTCGCGTGTTTTCGCGCCTGACCGTGGAAGAGAACCTGGCCATGGGTGGGTTCTTTACCGACAAGGGCGATTACCAGGAACAGATGGACAAGGTGCTGCACCTGTTCCCTCGGCTCAAGGAGCGCTTCAGCCAGCGCGGCGGCACCATGTCCGGCGGCGAGCAGCAAATGCTCGCCATCGGGCGGGCGTTGATGAGCAAGCCCAAGCTGTTGCTGTTGGACGAGCCGTCCCTGGGCCTGGCACCGATCATCATCCAGCAGATCTTCGACATCATCGAGCAACTGCGCAAGGACGGGGTAACGGTGTTTTTGGTGGAACAGAACGCCAACCAGGCCCTGAAAATCGCCGACCGGGCCTACGTGCTGGAAAACGGCCGGGTGGTGATGCAGGGCACTGGCGAGCAATTACTGACCGATCCTAAGGTGCGTGAAGCCTACCTGGGCGGTTAAAACGGTTGCTGGATGAACCGGCTTTAAAATGTGGGAGGGGCAACCCCTCCCACATTTGCTTTGCGTGATATTTAAATTTTTTCCGGCTGGCTTGTAACGAAGTTCGTCCCCCTCTCTCTAGTGGTGCAAGCAGGCAATCAAGCCTGCCAACTCGACCACTGCTGGAGATACTCCATGACCACCAAACTGTCCGCTGCCGCCCTCCTCCTGGCCCTCGGTTCGACCCTGAGCCTGTCCGCCCTGACCACCACCGCCCATGCTGCCGACGACATGCAGAAATGCTTCGGCATCGCCGAGGCCGGCAAGAACGACTGCGCCGCCGGCGCTGGCACCTCGTGCGCCGGTACGTCCAAAACCAAGGACCAGGCCAACGCCTGGAAACTGGTCCCAGCCGGTACCTGCCTGAAAACCCCAAGCACTACCTCGCCGACCGGTTTCGGCCAGGAAGCTGCTTTCACCGCAAAGTCCTGAAGCCCAGCGCGACCTGAGTACTGATGATGACCCTTTCATCCCTGCAAGCCGTCTCCCAGGCTCAGGCATCCGGCCTGCCGCGTCGGACCGGATTGGGACTTAAGACCGAGCACTTCACTGAAGTGCTCGGCTCTTCACCAGACATTGGTTTCTTTGAAGTGCATGCCGAAAACTACATGGTCGCCGGCGGCCCTTTTCACCATTACCTGGGGTTGATCCGCGAACGCTACCCGCTGTCGTTGCACGGCGTGGGCCTCTCCATCGGTGGCGAAGGTCCGCTCGCCCCTGAGCACCTGGCACGGTTGGCCGGGCTGATCGAACGCTATCAACCCCACTCATTTTCCGAACACCTGGCCTGGTCCAGCCACGGCCCGGTGTTTCTCAATGACCTGCTGCCCCTGGCCTACGATGCACAAACCCTGGCGCGTGTCTGCGCGCACGTAGATCAGGTGCAAAGCACGCTCAAGCGGCCGATGCTGCTGGAAAACCCATCCACTTATGTGCAGTTGCAACGCTCCACCCTGGACGAAGCGGAGTTCATCAGCGAAGTCATTCGGCGCACCGGCTGCGGGTTACTGCTGGACGTGAATAACGTCTACGTGTCGTGCATCAATCATCAGCGCGATCCGCTGGCCTACATCGATGCCTTACCTTTGCATGCAGTCGGCGAGATCCATCTGGCCGGGTTTGCCGAAGACACCGACAGCCTGGGCGACAGGCTGCTTATCGATGATCACGGTGCGCCAGTCGATGACGCGGTGTGGCAGCTATACGCGCAACTGCTCAAGCGCACGGGGCCGGTCGCCACGCTGATCGAACGGGATAACCAGGTGCCGAGCTTCAGCACGCTGCACGCCGAGGCCAGGCACGCCGAATGGTATCTGTCGCAGGTGATGTCATGAGCTTTCAGGACGCGTTCACCAACGCCCTGCTCGTGGCGCACGGTTCCTGCCCGGAGGGGGTGTTCAGCAGTAACGGCGCCGACCCCGCCAGCCGCTTTGCGGTGTATCGCAATAACGTCCACAGTTCGTTGATCAATGCCCTGGCGGCCAGTTATCCCGTGACGCTGCAGCTGGTGGGCGATGAGTTTTTCCGCGCCATGGCTGGCGTTTTCGTCCAGGCCAACCCGCCCACCAGCCCGCTCATCAACGCGTACGGCAGCACATTGGCCGACTTTATCCAGGCATTCGCACCAGCCGCCAGCGTGCCCTACCTGGCGGATGTCGCGCGGCTGGAGCGCCTGCGGGTGCGTGCTTATCACGCGCCCGACATTCCGGCGCTGTGCCAGCACGCTGTTCTCCAGCATCTGCAAGGTCAAGCAGGCGTAGCGCGGTTGAGCCTGACGCTGCATCCATCGCTCGCCACCTTGAGCTCTCCTTACGCGGTCGTGACGGTATGGGCCGCGCACCAGGCGGACGGCGACCTCGCTGGCGTGGCCGGATGGCCTGCCCAGAACGCGTTGGTGTTGCGCCACGGGTTGGCGGTCAAGGTCTTCGCCATCGACAGCGGCTCGGTGGCCTTTATCAACTGCCTGAACCAGGGCGCGGGACTGGAGATAGCGGTGGAGCATGCCTTGCAGGCCTCGTCCGAATTCGATCTGCATCGGTGCCTGACGCTGTTGATCAGCCACGACGCCATTACTCATTTACACCTGGAACCCAAGGTATCGCCATGAACAATTCCGCCGCCAGCCTGCTGAAACAGGCCATCGCACTTTTTGAAAAAATTCCCTACAGCCTGATCGCCTTTATCGCGCGCTTCTCTATCGCGGCGGTGTTCTGGAAATCCGGACAAACCAAAGTCGAAGGGTTTGCCATTGATCTGATCAGCGGCACCTTCCAACTCGGCGCCCCCAAACTGGCCGCCTCGACCTTGCCGTTATTTCGCAGCGAATACCACGTGCCGCTGTTGTCACCCGAAGTCGCCGCGCACCTGGCAGCGTTTGCCGAGCACTTTTTCCCGGTGCTGATCCTGCTGGGATTCGCCACGCGATTCTCGGCCCTTGCCTTGATCGGCATGACCCTGACTATCCAGTTGTTTGTCTATCCGGACGCCTACCCGACCCATGGCACCTGGATCGCGCTGTTACTGCTGCTGGTGGCCAAGGGCCCGGGCCGGCTGTCCATCGACCACTGGATCGCCCGTCACTCCCGCTGAAGACGGTCCAGGGCCGCGCCGCTGCGCTTGAACCAGTCCACCAAATAGTCGGCCAGTACCTGGGTGCGCCGCGGCAGGCCACCTTGATAGGGGTGCACCAGGTACATCGGCTGGCTGCGCGTTTGATAATCGCGCAGCAGCCAGCGCAATCGACCCTCCGCCAATTCCGTCGGTAGCAGGTAAGACGGCAGGCGCGCGATACCGGCGCCCACCAGTGCGGCTTTCTTCAAGAGGTTGTAGTGGTTGGACGCAAAAGTGCCACTGACCCGCACACGCAACAGCTCATGCTGCTGGTGATACAGCCACTCCTCGCGGCCGCTGTAGTGACTGTTGAGCAAACAGGTATGGCCCGCCAGCTCCGCCGGGTGCAGCGGTTCACCGTGCTGTTCCAGATAGGCCGGACTGGCGCAGGTCATCTCGTGCCAGGCCAGCAGCGGCTTGATCACCAGGCGCTCATTCTCGATGGCCCCGAGCGTACGCCCAGATCGAAGCCGTCTCGCGCCAGATCCCGATAGCTATTGTTGAGCTCCAGCTCGATCTGCACTTGCGGGTAGTGCTTGGAAAATTCCAGCAACAAGCCATCGAAGAAGGTTTCTCCCAATGACACCGGAACCGTCATACGCACCGGCCCGGCCAAATCATCTTTGAGTCGCGCCAAGGCCTGACGCGCACGCTCCACCTGTACCACCAGCGCCTGTGCCTGGGGCAGCAAGGCTGCGCCTGCGGCGGTCAGGCTCAGCTTGCGCGTGGTGCGATGCAACAGCACCACGGCGTACTGCGCTTCGAGCTGGCTGATTCGCTTGGACAACTGGCCCTTGCTGCACCCCAGTTGCTCCGACGCCACGGTGAAACTCCCGGCTTCGATCAACACCGCGAAGGCCGCCAAGTCATCCATTTCGCTCATGGATTGTTTCCAACTGAAAACCAAAGGTTGCCTATTAGCAGGTTTATCCGCTGAAAAAGCCACCCTAGACTCAACCTTCACCCAGCCCCTGAAGGAGCAGCACGATGAAAATTCTTTTAATTGGTGCCAACGGCACGATCGGTTCAGCGGTTAAGGCAGAGCTGGCGCAGCGTCACGAGGTGATCGCCATCGGCCGCCACAGCGGCGACTTCCACGTCGATATCAGCGACAGCGCCTCGATTCGCACGCTGTTCGAGCAGACCGGCAAGTTCGACGCGCTGGTGTGCGCGGCAGGCAGCGTGAACTTCGTGGCGCTGGACGACATGAGCGAAGCAGACTTCGAACTGGGCCTGCGGGACAAGCTGATGGGCCAGGTTAACCTGCTGCTCATCGGCCGGGAGTTCGCCAATGACGGCGCGTCGTTTACCTTTACCAGCGGCATTTTGAACCGTGATCCGATTCGCACCGGCGCCTCTGCTGCGCTGGTCAACGGCGCGCTGGATGCCTTCGTCAAAGCAGCGGCAATCGAACTGCCACGCGGCTTGCGCATTAATGCCGTGAGCCCGACGGTGCTGGTGGAAGCCATGGGCAGCTATGCGCCGTACTTCCGTGGGTTCAAACCGGTTGCCGGCGCTGAAGTGGCCTTGGCCTACGCAAAAAGTGTCGAGGGCTTACAGACCGGTCAGACCTTTATCGTGGGCTGAGTTTCAGGTCTGTAAGAATCGCCTGAAGCTGGGCCACGGGCTTGTGATGCGGCGCGAGCCTGCGTAACGTGGCGGCACTTGTCTGGAGACCGAAAATGCGTGCCGCCTCGACCCTAACGTTGCTAGCCCTGTTCCCCTTCTTCGCCGCTTGCCAGATGTTCGACAGCGAGCCCGCCAAGCTGTCTACCGCGGGGCTGACCCGCATGCAGGGTGAATTGACGGCGGTGGACGGCAAGCTGTTGTTCCAGCCCTGCAACGACCAGCGCAACTACGTGGTCAACGACACCGGTGGCACCAGCATTCTGCAGGAAGCCGCCTCGCTGGCCGGTCAGCAGGGCGCGTTGTTTGCAGATTTGCGTGGCAAGTTTTCCGGCGTTGCCAGCGGCACCCAGGGTTCGGTGGACCTGCAACAGCTGTATCGCGTCGAGCGCTCGACCTCAGCCTGTGGCGACCCGGACTTCAAGCGCATGATCCTGCGGGCAAACGGCCATAAGCCGGCCTGGGCGATGAGCGTCACGGCCAAGGGCATGGTGCTGGAGCGCGAAGGCCAACCGCCCCTGGCAGTGCCTTATGTCGAAGAGCAACTGGGTGACGGGCGCTTCAACCTGATGACCGACGCCAATAACCAGCACATCGAATTATGGGTCGCCCCGCAGCGATGCGTCGACAGCGTAAGCGGCAGCCTGCAGCACATGACCGCCCAATTGCGTGTCAACGGCCAGGTCCAGCGTGGTTGCGCAGCCTTTGGTGGCTCGCGGGACGACTGATTGCGCCCTGCGCTGTTTTTTAACCTGACGGAAAGACGCCATTGGGGCTTATAATCGCCGGTTTGCAAAACAGCCGGCCTTCTTGCCCGCCGCCTACCGGATCCTGTCATGTTACGAATCACCGAACTCAAGCTGCCCATCGACCATCCCGAAGAAGACCTGCGGCCCGCCATCGTGCAGCGCCTGGGCATCGCCAGTGATGACCTGCTCGATTTCACCCTGTTCAAGCGCAGCTACGATGCCCGCAAGAAGTCCTCGGAGCTGTGCTTCATCTACACCGTCGACTTGAATGTAAAGGGCGAAGCCGCCTTGCTGCTCAAGTTCGCCGATGATCGCAACGTCAATCCGGCGCCGGATGTTAGTTACCACGTAGTGGGGCAGGCACCGGAAGGCTTGGTCGAACGGCCGGTGGTGGTCGGTTTCGGCCCATGCGGCATCTTCGCCGGGCTGCTGCTGGCACAGATGGGCTTCAAGCCGATCATCCTCGAGCGTGGCAAGGAAGTACGCCAGCGCACCAAGGACACCTGGGGCCTGTGGCGCAAAAGCGTACTCAACCCCGAGTCCAACGTGCAGTTCGGCGAAGGCGGCGCCGGGACCTTCTCCGACGGCAAGCTGTATAGCCAGATCAAGGACCCCAAATTCCACGGGCGCAAGGTGCTGCATGAGTTCGTCAAGGCCGGCGCCCCGGAAGAGATTCTCTACGTCAGCAAGCCGCATATCGGCACGTTCCGTCTGACCGGCGTGGTGGAAAACATGCGCCAGCAAATCATTGCCCTGGGCGGTGAAGTGCGCTTCGAACAACGGGTCACCGATGTGCTGATCGAAGAGGGCCAGTTGAAGGGCGTGGTCATCGACGGCGGCGAGCAAATCCTCTCCAGGCACGTGATCCTCGCCCTGGGCCACAGCGCCCGCGACACCTTCCGCATGCTTCACGGCCGTGGCGTGTACATGGAGGCCAAGCCGTTCTCGGTGGGCTTTCGGATCGAGCACCCACAGTCGCTGATCGACGCCGCGCGCCTGGGCAAATACGCCGGGCATCCGAAACTCGGCGCGGCTGATTACAAGTTGGTGCACCACGCCAAGAACGGTCGCTCGGTCTACAGCTTCTGCATGTGCCCTGGCGGCACCGTGGTGGCCGCGACGTCGGAGCCCAATCGCGTCGTGACCAACGGCATGAGCCAGTATTCGCGCAATGAGCGCAACGCCAACTCAGGCATCGTGGTCGGCATCACGCCTGAGGTGGACTACCCAGGCGGCCCGCTCGCCGGTATCGAACTGCAGGAGCGCCTGGAGTCCCATGCCTACGTGCTCGGCGGCAGTAATTACGAGGCCCCGGCACAGTTGGTCGGCGATTTCATCGCAGGCCGGCCGTCCACTGCCATCGGCAGCGTAGAACCGTCCTACAAGCCTGGGGTAGCCCTGGGTGACCTGGCCCTGGCCCTGCCGGACTTCGCCATCGAAGCCATCCGCGAAGCCTTGCCGGCGTTCGAAAAGCAGATCAAAGGCTACTCGCTGCACGATGCGGTCTTGACTGGTATCGAGACGCGCACCTCATCGCCGCTGCGCATTACCCGCAATGAGTCGATGCAGAGCCTCAACGTGAAAGGCCTGTTCCCGGCCGGTGAAGGCGCGGGCTATGCCGGCGGGATCCTGTCGGCGGGCGTTGACGGGATCCGGATTGCCGAGGCTTTGGCGCGGGATATGCTGGGCATTGAGGCCTGAAAACGCCTCGGTACAATGTGGGAGGGGGCTTGCCCTAATGCCAGTCAGTTAAGGCTTTTTGTAGGAGCGAGCTTGCTCGCGAAAAACTCACAGGCACTGCGTTTATTCAGGCAGCACTCGTTATCGTTGACGTTTTTCGCGAGCAAGCTCGCTCCTACAGACGGTGGTGTACGCTTAACTGACTGGCATTAGGGCTTGCCCCCGATGGCGGCCTGACAGCCGACCAGGATGTTGGATCAAGGCGAGTACATATCCGTTGCTGCGGTCACGGCGGCTTAGGGTTCCGCCCTTACGGCGGCTCACTTTTGAAAAGCGTGTACGGACCGGACACATGGTTGACACCTGTGCGGGGACATAGTGGACACATTATGCCCCGTAGTCAGGGTTATTCACGTCGAAGGTCCGTAGAAATTGATGACAGAAGTAGACGTCAAATAAGCCATCTCTCTCAGCGTTAGGACGTATTGCGATGTGTTGTCCACGCAGACCTTTGGCGATGCTGAAGTAGCGTTTCTGAAAGCGAAATCGACTGTCATAAACCTTAGCCAACACATCATCTGGGCCATATTCAAATTCCGACAGTTGCTGTGGATACGCCCAGGGACTGCTCCGATAGCGGTCCATAGGCACCTTGTAGCCCAGCGCCTGATGAGGGCGCTGCAGGTTATAAACCTCACGCCATTGATCAAAAGCCGATTGAGCCTCCATCAGTGTGGAAAAATAACGTCCATCAAGCACTTCTGCTTTGAGCGAGCGGTGGAAACGTTCGATCTTCCCATTGGTTTGAGGATGGCGAGGACGGCTGAAGCTGATCCGAATTCCCAGGCGAATCAGCCAGATACTCAGTTCTGAAACTTCACCCGGATTGCGTGGCGAGCCCCAGGGAGCGCCGTTATCAACGTTGATCCGAACTGGCAAGCCATAGCGCTGGAAAACCTCGATCATCTTCTCCTTCACCGTGGCTCCCCGTTCGTTATCACAGGCATCAATGGCTAGGCTGAACCGGGAGTGGTCATCCAACAGAGTCAGGGGGTGGCATCGACCTTGTTGCAGTGCGAAATGTCCTTTGAAATCCATCTGCCACAGATCATTAGGCGCGTCGTGCTCAAATCGCAACGTCGCCGTATGTTCCTTCTGAGGCGGTTGAATCAGACCATGGCGGTGCAAGACATTGGTGACGGTGCTGGGAGCAATGCGCTTTTCCAACAGGCTACTAATGGTGCGTCCACCCCATGCTGGATGGGCCTGTCTAAGTGCGATGATTTGGGCTTCCAAAGCCGTCTGAGTCAGTTTAGGGCTGGTCGCTGGCCTGCGGGATTTCTCTTGCAGACCAGGCTGACCCAGCGCCTCGTAGCGTTTGAGCCACTTGTACGCTGTTTGTGGGCTGATACCGAATCGTCGACACAACTCACGTTTGTTGCTGCCGGGTTGCCGTGCTAAGGCAACGAACTCTTCTTTCAGGCTCATGGCGTCTCTCGTAGTCCAAGGCATGATGGCTTTCCGACGAAGTTGGCTCGCCGCAAAGTGTCCACCATGTCCCCGCACACCCGTCAACCATGTGTCCGGTCCGTACAAAAAGCGCAAAAGTAAGCAAAACGCTCTTGCCCCACCACTCGGCACCTCGCCTAGGCTCGGTGTGCCCGTAATCCGATAGTGATTTGGGGGGCCGCCGCCACGCGCCATCCATGGCGCGGGGCGGCTAAACCGGCATCCCTGCCGGTTTACCCCCCAAATCACTATCGATTCCGGCCAGCGTGGTTTAACGGGGCGCTTAAGATCAAGAGCAAGATCAAGAGCGGCTCGCTTCGCATCGTGGTTACCGTAGGCTGCTACAAAGCTGTATAGATACCTATGTCCCGATAGCAGTGGTTCAGTCTGAATTTCTTGACTGAAACACCGCAATCGATGGCAAGCCCCTCCCACATTTGGTTTGCGACGTGTCAGATATTGGCACGCAGGATGCTGGCCGGCAGTGGCTCACCCTGCTCGACACTCGCCGCAACGGCCGCGATCAACCCTTGCAACTCATAGCCCTGCGCCGCCAGCCACGCCTGATCATAGTAAGTCGTGGCATAGCGCTCGCCGCCATCACACAAGATCGCCACGATCGACCCCGACTCCCCCGCCGCTTTCATCTGCTGCGCAGCTACAAGGGCACCGATCAGGTTGGTCCCGCTGGAACCGCCCACGCGCCGCCCCAACCGCTCGGCCAGGTAATGCATGGCCGCCAGAGACAGCGCATCCGGCACCTTGACCATCGCATCGATCACAGCGGGCAAAAACGAGGCTTCGACCCGTGGCCGGCCAATCCCTTCGATCCGTGAGCCGCAGTCCAGACGCAGGCTGGCGTCGCCGCTCAGGTAATAATCGAAAAACACCGAACGTTCGGCATCGGCACATAGCACTCGCGTGCAATGCTGGCGATAACGCACATAGCGCCCCAGGGTCGCGGTAGTGCCGCCAGTTCCGGGGCTGGAAATCAACCAGCTCGGCTCCGGGTGCTGCTCGAAACGCAACTGCTGGAAGATCGACTCGGCGATGTTGTTGTTTGCGCGCCAGTCGGTGGCGCGTTCGGCGTAAGTGAACTGGTCCATGAAGTGGCCGCCGCTTTCCTGGGCCAAACGTTCGGATTCGGCGTAGATCTGCGTGGGATCCTGCACCAGATGGCTCTTGCCACCATAAAAGGCGATTTGGGCGATCTTCTCCTGGGAAGTGGTGGCGGGCATCACGGCGATAAACGGCAGGCCGAGCAGGCGCGCAAAATAGGCTTCGGAGATCGCCGTCGAACCGCTGGAGGCCTCGATCACGGGGGCGTGCGGCTTCAGCCAGCCATTGCACAACGCGTACAGGAACAGCGAGCGCGCCAGCCGATGTTTCAGGCTGCCGGTCGGGTGGCTGGATTCATCCTTGAAATACAACTCGATACCCGGCAAACCCGGCAATGGCAAAGGGATCAGATGGGTGTCTGCGCTGCGCTGGAAATCCGCTTCAATGATACGAATGGCTTCGCGGGCCCAGGGACGGTGATCGCTCATGAGGAGGTTTCTCTAAGAATTTCAGCCCCGATATTAGGGGGTTTCCTACACTGCACACAGATACAGTGAGGACTCAATTGGACACACAATTGCTAGGCTTTGAAACAACGCCCGCTCTGACCAACGCTTATAACAAATAAGAATATAACTTTTGTTTTAACAACTAACGGTACGGGTTAGGGTACCCACCTATTGAACCTGGATTGGAGAGCATCCCTTGCCTCTGCGAAGCACTTTCACCCGTTTTTTCCAGCTGGAAGCCGCCAGCGGCCTGTTATTGATTGCCGCTGCCGCGTTGGCGCTGATTATCAACAACTCACCTTTGTCGCACCTGTATGGCGCCTTTCTCGACACCCCGGTGGTGGCACAGGTTGGCGCGCTGCAAATCGCCAAGCCCGCCTTGCTGTGGATCAACGACGGCCTGATGGCCCTGTTCTTCCTGCTGATCGGCCTCGAAGTCAAACGCGAGCTGCTCGATGGTCACCTGTCCAAACCGTCGCAGGTGGTCCTTCCCGGCGCGGCGGCTATCGGCGGCATGGTCGTCCCCGCGCTCATCTATTGGGCGTTGAACAAGGACAACCCTGCAGCACTCGCCGGCTGGGCGATCCCGATGGCCACGGATATCGCCTTTGCGCTCGGCGTCCTGGCGCTGCTGGGCAAGCGCGTGCCGGTGTCGCTGAAACTGTTCCTGATGACCCTGGCAATCATTGACGACCTGGGTGCCATTATCGTCATTGCGCTGTTCTATTCCGCTGACCTGTCCGGCGCGTCCCTGGCGGGTGCAGCGGCCTGCCTGGTCGCCCTTATCGCGATGAACCGCCTGGGTGTGGTCAAGCTCGGGCCGTACCTGATCATCGGCCTGATCCTGTGGGTGTGCGTGCTCAAGAGCGGCGTCCACGCCACCCTCGCCGGGGTGACTCTGGCGTTCTGCATTCCACTGCGCACCAAAAATGCCGAAACTTCGCCCCTGCTGACCCTGGAGCATGCGCTGCACCCGTGGGTGGCCTACGCCATCCTGCCGCTGTTCGCATTCGCCAACGCCGGGGTGTCCCTCACCGGCGTCAGCCTCGAGAGCTTCACCCACCCTGTGCCCATGGGCATCGCCGCCGGCCTGTTGATTGGCAAAACCGTCGGTGTGTTCGGCCTTACCTGGCTGGCCATCAAGACCGGCATTGCCTCACTGCCCAGCGGTGCGAACTGGGGCCAGGTGCTGGGCGTGGCGATCCTGTGCGGCATCGGCTTTACCATGAGCCTGTTTGTCGGCTCACTGGCATTTGTACCGGGGGTCAGCGAGTTCGCCGGCGAAGATCGCATGGGGATTCTGACCGGGTCGATAATTGCGGCGTGTATTGGTTATGCGGTGACGGCGATGGCGAGTCGCAAGAAAGCCGTTATTTCATAGTTGAGGTGACATCCAAACACCAAAAAGCCGCCTCGACCTGAATCGAGGCGGCTCCACTTCTCAGACCTTACAGGTCATCAAAGCTGTCCCGCAGGAATACCCATACGTGATAAACACGCAGGGCATTCACTACGAGGTTCCACGTACGTCGTGCAAACTTAGACATACTCGACCCTCCTAGAGTTGGGCCTACCTCCAGCGCACTTACCGGAACATGTGAGCCTTCGAATGCTGTCATTGCGTTCCATGAGGCGGCAGGGTTGACGGGCCCTCCGCATCAATCCGGCACGGATTACTAGCCCGTGGCGGCTGGTCCAGAAAACTTGTTTTTGCTGACCCCGTCGACTCACAGAGTGACGAACGTAGAACGGCGTCGATACTAGCTGAGCGGCCCTTCGAAGGTGTGACTAAGCACAGGGTGGCCCGGAATATTTATTGCCATTTTTTTCTGACAAAAAAAGTATCAGAAGCGATAGTTCCTCTTAGAGCTGCATCTTGCGTGAAGCATCAACCGACAGTAGTATTCCGACATGTCATTGCGTTCTGTGAGCATGCAAGCCAAGCTTCATAATGGCCTTGCGATAAAAAACCGCCCTACTAAGGCGGTTTTTTATTGCCTGCAACTTATGCGCTTTTAAAAAGATCAGGCCCACAGGCAAAAAACCCCAACCAGTCACCCGGTTGGGGTTTTTCTTTACTTGTTGCTTACGCTTTTAGCGAGTAACGCGGCTGGTGCCGTCGACCGTCATGATGCGCACACGGTCGCCAATTCGGAAAATTTCATTTTCCTGCACGGCTTGTACGTAGGAACGCATGCTGCCGTCGTCTTCACGAACGGTGATTTCCACGCCCTGGGTACGAGTCAGGCCTTCTTCGGTGGCCGAGCCCAGCAGGCCACCGGCTACCGCGCCGATCACAGCGGTAACGATGCTGCCACGGCCGCCGCCGATGGCGCTGCCGCCAACGCCGCCGATGACCGCACCCGCAGCACCGCCGATTGGGGTCTTGGTGCCTTCGATCTTGACCGGACGCAGGGATTCGATGGTACCCATGCGGACGGTCTGTACACGACGCGCCTCGTCACGGGAGTACGAGTCGCCGGTCAGACTCGAGGCGCAGCCACCCAACAGCAATGACAGGGTGGTAAAGCAGGCAACTAGTAAAACGGACTTACGCATAGCATCAACTCCAAAGGACAGGTATTCATTAAACGCTGCAGCCTGGCGCCTGTCACGGCGAGCCAGGCAGAAAAGTGCTTTCATTCAGCCTGAGTACAGGCTGTCGGCACCACACAGCTCGACGAACGGTAGCTTAACCAAAACATGCCATAGCGTGGTTAGTCAGTGTAGCCATACAGCCGAAAACGCCGAAGTCTCCTGCATAAAGACTTCGGCGCAAAGGGCATGATTCAAATTAGATGACGAAAGGGGACGCTCAGGGCGCCAGACGCTCGCGCGTCCATTGGCCCGCTTGCAGCCGATAGTTAAGACGGTCATGCAGGCGGCTGGCGCGGCCTTGCCAGAACTCGATGCGCTCGGGCAACAAGCGATAACCCCCCCAATGCTCAGGGCAGTCGGGCTGGGTGTCGCTGAAACGCTGTTCGGTCGCCTTGAGCAGCGCCTGCAGTTCTTCGCGATCACCAATGACCTTGCTCTGCGGCGATGCCCACGCCCCCAGGCGGCTGCCCAGAGGTCGTACCTGATAATAAGCATCCGATTCTTCAGGCGTGACCTTGACCACGCGACCTTCAATGCGCACCTGGCGCTCGAGGGTCGGCCAGAAAAAGGTCATTGCCGCGAATGGCCGCGCCGCCAGTTGTTCACCCTTGGCGCTCTGATAGTTGGTAAAGAAGGTAAAGCCCTGCGCATCCAGGCCCTTGAGCAACAAGATACGACAGTGCGGTCGACCCTCCTGGTCGACCGTGGCCAGGGTCATGGCATTGGCCTCCACCGGTGCCTGCTCGGTTTTCACCGCATCGGCGAACCATTGGTGGAACAAGGCAAACGGCTCGTCCGGGGCCTGGGCCTCGCTCAAACCGTCCCGTGTGTAGTCACGGCGCATATCGGCCAGTGCCTGGGTCATGCGGCGTTATCCTTCTGGTTCAACGGATCAGTTTTTCGCCTGGTCGTTACTCGCCGGTGCAGCAGCCTTGGCCTTGGCCGGAGCCGGTTTCTTTGCAGCCGGTTTGGCCGGGGCTTTTTTAGCGGCTTTAGCAGCCGGCTTGGCGGCGGCTTTCTTGGCTGGCGCTTTCTTCGCAGGAGCTTTTGCTGCCGGGGCCGGTGCGGGAACATCCTGCACGGCAACCATTTCCGCCACAGGCGGGGTCTTGCCCGAGTTGTACTTGTTCAGCAGCGCCAACATAGTTGTACGCTGAGTGAACATGATTTCCATGCGACGATTCAGCGCACGGCCCTGGGAACTGTCGTTGGCGGCACGCGGCATCAGGTCGCCCATGCCACGCAGCATCAGGCGATCCTGCTTCAAACCGCTGAGGCTGAAAATCGAGGCAATCGACTGCGCACGTTCCTTGCTCAGCGCCTGGCTGGCCGGCGCGCTACCGGTGGCATCAACGTGGCCCAGCACCAGTACGGCGGTCTTTGGATCCGCTTCGACGGCCTTGGCGACGCGAGTGAACGGGCCCAGGGTCACCGGCAGCAGCATCGCTGGACGTTTCGGGTTGTAGGAGCCGTCCACCGGGGCAATCACTACCAGCACGTTGTCACGACGTTCCAATTGCAGGTTGCTGTCCTTGATGGCGGCACGCAGGCGCGGCTCGTAATCGTCCAACCAGGCCTGGGTGATTTTCGGATCAGGCATCGGCACATTGGTCACATCGACCTTGGCCAGCGGCTTTGGCTTGGTATCGAACGGCCACCACCAGTGGGCTTCGGTATCGGTCTTGGCCACGACCGGAGCACCGTCCGGAGCCGGGGTTGCGGCCTTGAGGTCAGCTTTCAGGTCGGCCTTGGCCTCGGCGGCCTTTTCGTCGGCGCTCTTGGTGGAGAAGGGCCACCAGCTGGAGCCTGTGTCAGCCTTGGCTGCCGGAGCAGGCGCTGCGGCAGCGGCAACAGGCGCGGCATCCTTGGCGCCAGCAGCGGGCTTGGCATCCGGCTTGGCGTCGGTTTGGGTCACTGCGTCCTTGGTAGCAGCCTTATCGGACCCAAATGACCACCAGTGCCCACCTTCGGCATCATTCTGTGGTGTTTGTGCACAGCCGGTAATAGTGAGGCACAGCGCCAGTGCCAAGGACTTGTTCGATAACATGAGATATCCACAAAATGAGAAAAAACCAGGGGGGGCCAGGTGCCCCGTTAAACCGACGCTTAAAGAACATTGAAGTTACATCATTGCGTTCAGCGTCTTCTTATACGTGTCTTTGTAACAAAAAATTGTGAAACAGCAAGGGGTTTATAGACAACCGGCCAATATTCCGACCAACTTCTGCGCACGTGGGTCCATAAGTACATAGGGCCCCAGGGTATTAGTCACGAAACCGAACGCTACATCGTGCTCTGGGTCGGCAAACCCTACCGAGCCCCCTGCCCCGGGATGCCCAAAGGCGCGCGGGCCAAGGCCGAATGTCGCATTGGGCAACTGCGGTTGATCCAACATGCAACCCAGGCCGAAACGGGTTTGGGTCAATAAGGTTTTATCCGGGCCAATACTGTGTTCACGGGTCAATTGTTCGAGCATGTCGCTTTCCAGCAAACTACCGTCCAATAAACCGCTATAAAA
Source organism: Pseudomonas sp. R11-23-07 (assembly GCF_003852295.1). NCBI lineage: Bacteria > Pseudomonadati > Pseudomonadota > Gammaproteobacteria > Pseudomonadales > Pseudomonadaceae > Pseudomonas > Pseudomonas sp. R11-23-07. The sequence goes on along the minus strand of NZ_CP027761.1, from coordinate 1,477,074 downwards.
CCCGGCCAGGCTCCGTGCATTCCCGTGACCATTTGCCGCCGGTTGCTGCATACGCCGCCACTCGGGTTTATTAGTGCTGGTCAGAATAGACGGTGGGTTGGCAAATGCACGGGTAGTCATGGCCGTGGGTTCACGCATCATTACTTGAAGTAACCGTTGTGCCGCTGCATCGCCCATATTGCCTTTGCTGCGCGCTATATGGGCGACACGATAGAACTCTTCGTCCGCCAGGCCGACGTGAAAATCCAGCCCCAATGGCCGCGCCACCCGCGCCACGATGGACTCCCCAGGCCCGCGCCCGTCGGCACGGCGCAGCAGCTCGCCGACCAACCAGCCATAGGTGATCGCCTCGTAGCCATGGCCCTGGCCGGGTGTCCACCACGGCGCTTCGGCCGCCAGGGTATCGACCATCAGTTGCCAGTCGTACAGGGCTTCGGCGGGCAGCATCTCGCGGATCGCCGGCAACCCGGCCTGATGGCAGAGCAACTGGCGCAGGGTGATGGATTCCTTGCCCGCCGCCGCGAATTCCGGCCAGTACTCGGCCACGGGCGCGTCCAGCTTCAGCTTGCCTTCGGCCACCAGTTGCAGCGCAGCGACCGCAGTGAAGGTCTTGGTGCAAGAGAACAGGTTGACGATCGTGTCGCTGTGCCAGGCTTCGGCGCCGTCCTTGTCGGCGGTGCCGGCCCACAGGTCGACGACCGTCTCGCCGCCGACCTGGATGCAAAGCCCGGCACCGCGCTCCTGAGGGTCATCGAACAATGCGGCGAACGCTTCACGTACCGCTTCGAACTGGAGCTCGTAATGACCCTGAATCTGCACCTGAGCGACCTCGAAAAACATCATGAAAAGTGGCCGACATTGTTCCAGCCATTAGGGGTTTTGTGAACCCATCAACGACGAATCAATGCCCATTTGCGGAGTGCCCGCCGGCGTGCCCGGCGCCCTGGCCTGCGTCTTTGCCGGCCTGGCCTGCCCGGCCGCCCTCGCTCTCGCGTGCCGCGCCGACCGCCTTGGCCTTTTCGGCCGCCTTACCCAACTGGTCGACCGCCGCGAGATTGCTTTTGCGCACGCTGTCGACAAAGCCCTGAAAGGGCACGTCGGTAATGCCAACGAGGCCGAAGTGACCGTTTTCACCGTCCAGCAAGCGCCCGGTCACCGGCTGGTCCAGGTACTGGAACCAGTGCACGCCGACAATCGACGGCTCCGCCATGGCTTGCTTGAGGAAGGCCGCGTACGCCGCGCCACGCTCTTCTTCGGCGGCCAATTGGGTGACGCCGCCCCAGAACGGGCCACGGTCGGTCGAGCCAAAATTGAATTCGGTGATCAGTACCGGCTTGTCGAGTGCACGCAGGGCGGCGAAGTCATAACCGTCCTGGGGCTTGAGGGTGTACATGTTGAAGCTCAGCACATCGCAGTACTGGGCACAGGCTGCCACGGCTTCGGGGGTGCTCACCGCATAACGCCCACCCAGCAGCAACTGGTTGGGTGCGTGCCATTTCAGCGAATCGGAAATGGTCTTGAAGTAGGCGTCGGCGAAGGTCTTCTGGAAATACTTGAAGTCAGCCTCGATTTCGGGATGCTCCGGGTCAGGCATCGGCGGCTCGAAGCCAGGGTCTTCCATCAGTTCCCAGCCGGCCAGGTGGATGCCCCAGGCTTTCGACAGGCCTTCTTCATTGCGGTATTTGTCGCGCAGTTGCTTGAGGAAGGCACGCTTGGCCGGTACGTCGGTGGTCATGCGCAGGGTGCCGTAGGCCAGGGCGTAACGGGATTTTGCATCGTCGCCAGGGCCGGCCCAGGCCAGTTCGTTGTCGGCAAAGAAGCCGATTAGCCACGGGTCGTCGCGATGATCGCGAGCGGCAATGGCCACGGCGCGTTCAGTGGCCATGGCAAAGCGTGGGTCGAACGGGTCGGGCATGCCGCCCCACCAGTCGGTGCCGGTGCTGATGCTGGCGTAGTCACCCACAATCGACAGCGGCAAGGTGTAGGGCACGCGGTCGGCCGTGGCCAGGTCCGGATCGCTCCAGTTGCCCACGGTATTGAAGCCCCAGGCTTGCAGGCGGTCGAGGGTGTGGCTCACCCAGCGCTGCTGGTCGAAACCGTCGGTGCCGGTTTCAGTGCCATAGGTGCGCTGCAGGTTGGCGCCATAAAAATCATACCAACGCCCTGCGCCAAAACCGCGCCCCTCGCCCGCGCCGTTGCCGGTGCGGTTATCGCCGCTGCCGTAATACTTGTCGAAGGGCTCGCCGGCCTTGGGCAGCGCCGCAAACATCCACTCACGCCCGGCGACGTAGCTCTGGCTGTTGTCCGGGGCCACGGTGTTGACACCCAGCGAGTAGAACGGATGGCCTTGCGGTGTGACCAGATACCAGCGACCGTCGCGCTTTTCGGTGCGGAAGAAACCGCTGGCGTCGAACGCCGGGCCCTTGTTCCAGCCGCCGTATTGATCCAGGGACGACTTGTCACGCTCGGCAAGCCACGCCTTCAGTTGTTGTTGCTCCTTGGCCGCCGCAGCCTTGAGCTGCTCGTCGTTGCTGACTTTTTCCGGCCAGCGCGCGCGGGTGGACTGGCCGTAAGCGTCCACCAGTTCGCTGTAGGCCGCTTTCAACACCGGCTCGCTGTCCTGCACGCCAAAGCGCTCCAGCAGGATGCTTTGGGCGGCATTCGGCTTGATCATTGACAGCGTCACCGACACCACCTGGCTGCGGTCGATTTCCCCGGCGCTGGCAGCCAGCAACACACGCTGGCCGTCCACGGTCATCGGCATCGGCGGGCCGGCCTTCATGCCCTGGCTCAGCGGCGAGTGGGCTTGCAGCGGCACCAGCAAGGTCTGCGCCGGGCCGGCCGGCAGGTCGATGCGGCTGACCAGGGTTTTACCGTCGGCACTTTGTACCTTTACGTAGAGGGTCAACGCCCAGTTCATGGCGCTCTGGATACGCAGGCTCATGGCGCCCGATTGCGACCAGTCCCACACGCCCGTTTGCGGGCTGAGTACCAGGCTCGGCTCGGCGGCCGGGTTGAAGGTGATGCGGCGCAGCACCTCGCCTTCGGGGGTTTGTTCGGCGTTGTATTGCGGCAGGCTGGCGTCCTGGGTCGCCACCTTGACCACATCAGCGGGCCGGACGAAATTGAACAGGGTTTGTTGCCCGGCCGGCGCGGCCAATAGCGGCGCGGCGAACAGCAGGGCAAAAATAGCGGGCAGCGTGCGAATCATACGAACAAGGTTCTCCCAAACGGCCGATGGCTGGCCTGATGACATACAGTGAGATAGACCACGCCGTGGGCGAATTCGCCCACGGTGGCTTAAGAAATTTCGCGCCTGAACGGCGGCAAGGCATTCAAGATGGCCTTGCCATAGCGCTGGGTGACCAGGCGGCGATCGAGCAAGGTGATGGTGCCCCGGTCCTGCTCGGTGCGCAGCAAGCGCCCGCAGGCCTGCACCAGTTTCAGGGAAGCATCGGGCACCGAGATTTCCATGAACGGGTTGCCGCCCCGGGCTTCGATCCATTCGGCCAGCGCGGCTTCAACCGGATCGTCCGGCACCGAGAATGGAATCTTGGCGATGACCACGTGTTCGCAGTAGGCGCCGGGCAAGTCCACGCCTTCGGCAAAGCTCGCCAGGCCGAACAACACGCTGGAATCACCGCCATCGACCCGCGCTTTGTGCTTGTTCAAGGTCTCCTGCTTGGACAGGTTGCCCTGGATAAACACCTGTTTACGCCAGTCGCGATCAAGGCCGTCAAACACGTCCTGCATCTGCTTGCGCGACGAAAACAGCACCAGGGTGCCCCGCGAGCCTTCCACCAATCCGGGCAGGTCGCGGATGATCGCCGCCGTGTGCGCCGGCGCGTCCCTTGGGTCGGCCTTGAGGTCGGGCACCCGCAGCACGCCGGCGTCGGCGTGGTGAAACGGGCTCGGCACCACCGCGGTGACAGCCTTTTTCGGCAGGCCGGCGCGCATGCGGAAGCGGTCGAAGGTGCCAAGGGCGGTCAGCGTGGCCGACGTCACCAGGCAGCCGTAGGCCACGTTCCACAGGTTGCGGCGCAGCATTTCGGCGGCCAGGATCGGGCTGGCATTGACCTCGATATCGAACAGCGCACCGCTTTCCGACAAGGTCAGCCAACGCGCCATGGGCGGGTTGTCTTCCGGGTCTTCGACGGTAAAGGCGGTCCACAACTCCCAGTTGCCCTGGGCGCGGGACAGCAGGCTACCGAACAGCGGGTACCATTCTTCGGCCTGGTTGCTGGCGATGCCGATATTGACCTCGCCATCCATGCCTTCCTTGAGCAAGTCCGTCAGACGGGTGAACAGGTCGGTCAGGCGTGAAAAGCCTTTCTTCAGTTCAATGCCCATTTCGCGCATATGCTCGGGAATCATCCCGCCAACAAACCGGTGACGCGGCCGCTCACGGCCTTCCACATCTTCGCCGGGCTTGAAGTCGGCCACCTGCTCGCAGGCGCTGAACATGAACTGCTGCTGGGTCTTGATCTCCCGCGCCAGCTCGGGCACCTGTTCGATCAGCTTGCCCAGGTCACCGGGCAGCGGATGCTGGGCGAGCAGCTTGGTGAGGTTCTTGGCGGTGGTTTCCAGCCAGTCGGCGGTAGAGCGCAGGCGCGTGTAATGGGCAAAGTGGCCGATGGCCTTGTCCGGCAGGTGATGGCCTTCGTCGAACACGTACAGGGTGTCGCGCGGGTCCGGCAGTACGGCGCCGCCGCCCAGGGCCAGGTCGGCCAGCACCATGTCGTGGTTGGTGACGATCACATCAACCTTGCCCATGCCTTCGCGGGCCTTGTAGAAGGCGCACTGGCCGAAGTTGGGGCAATGGCGGTTGGTGCACTGGCTGTGGTCGGTGGTCAGGCGCGCCCAGTCGGAATCCTCCAGGGCGGTGGGCCAGCTGTCGCGATCACCGTCCCATTTATTGCCGGCGAGTTTCTCGATCATGCTGGTGAACAGCTTCTGGCTGGCCTCATCGACCTCGATCTTGAAGCCTTCTTCTTCGAACAGCGAGGCGGTGGCGGTCTGCGCGTGGCCTTCCTGCAGCAACACATCGAGCTTGGACAGGCACATGTAGCGGCCACGCCCCTTGGCGAGGGCAAAGGTAAAACTCAAGCCGCTATTGCGCATCAGGTCAGGCAGGTCTTTGTAGACAATCTGCTCCTGCAGTGCGACGGTCGCCGTGGCGATCACCAGGCGCTTGCCCGCGGCCTTGGCGGTGGGGATCGCAGCCAGGCTGTAGGCCACGGTCTTGCCGGTGCCGGTGCCGGCCTCGACGGCCACGACCGCCGGTTCGCCCGCACGGCGGCCCTCGTCGTCAGTGTCGATATCCCCGAGGACTTTCGCCACTTCGGCGATCATCAGGCGTTGGCCGTAGCGCGGTTTCAAGCTCTTGGCTTCGAGAAAACGCGTATAGGCGCCCTGGATCGTAGTTTTGAGTTCAGTGCTGATCATGGATAGTCGGGCGCAAAAAACGCTGGATAAATTTTCAGTGGTTCGGATCGGCCGCTATCATACCCCGCTAATTAATCCCGCGCAGAACGGAGTACCACAATGACCGCGTTTAGCCTCGCTTACACCCTGCATGTATTGGCCGCCCTGATCTGGGTCGGCGGTATGTTTTTCGCCTGGATGATCCTGCGCCCCGCCGCCATGGCGGCCCTTGAGGGCCCTGCCCGGCTGAAGCTGTGGGCAAATGTGTTTCAACGTTTTTTTGTATGGGTGTGGGTGGCGGTGCTGGTTTTGCCGATCAGCGGCGTCGGCCTGCTACACCTGCGCTTCAACGGCTTTGAAACCGCACCGCGTTATGTACAGGTGATGATGGGCTTGTACCTGGTGATGACGGCGCTGTTTATTCGCATCCAGGCGTTGAAGTTTCCGGCGTTGAAGGCGGCGGTGGCGGCCGAGGATTGGGCGGCGGGCGCGGCTGCATTGGGGCAGATTCGCAAACTGGTGGGCGTTAACTTGATTGTGGGGCTGGTGGTGGTGGCGATTGCTTCGGCTCGGCCGATGTTCTGAATAGACCTATAGTCCGCTATCGGGGGCAAGCCCCCTCCCACATTGGAATGCATTCCAACTGTGGGAGGGGCGGTGCGACGATTCGACTTGCCCCCGATAGCGTCAGAACAAGCGACTCAGAGGCGCTGGATAGTCACAGACCCCGCAGGCCCAGCCGGCCCCGGCTGCCCTTCCAACCCCGGCCGGCCTTTGTCGCCGCCATCGGCGCGGTACACCAGGCAGCCCTTGGACTGCCCGCCCTTGCCAGGTTTGCCCGCTACACCGGCCAAACCACCGGCGCCGCCGTCCACCAAGATCTTGATCTTGTCGCCAGGGAAATCCTGAGGCAGCTCAATACGCACCGCCGCACCCGACGCCCCCGGCAACCCATCGCCGCCATTATCGCCATTGAACCCGCGCCCGGCTGAACCCCAGGTGCAACCTGGGTCGACGCCATTGGCGCCATCCAGGCCCGCATACCCTTGGGCACCGGCGCCACCACGGGCATCCACCGACAGTTCTTCAGCCGTCAGCGAATCAATGCGCAAGGTCAGGTCACGCCCGGCTTTGGCCGGTTTTTCATGAGTGCCGGGTGCGCCGCGGGAGGTGATCTGGCTGCCGTGCTCCAGTTGAGCCTGGCGCACCTGCAACTGCAGCGCGGTATTGCCGGGGACAATCGCAATGCGCGCGTCACGCCCCAGATGCAGTTCTTTCACCGCGATCTGACTGATGGTGGCTGGAATCAGCAGGGTGCCGTAGTCCGCCACGTCCAGGCGCTCCAGTTGCAACACGCTGGTGCTGCTGGGCAGGCGCATCAACGAGTTGGTTTCGACACTGACACTCTGGGCCAGGGCAACGGGGCTGACCAACAGGGCCAGCAGAAAAACCTTACGCATCATGGGGCTCCCGAGTGTTTTCAAATTTTTCTTTGGACGCACAGTAACGACTTCTGCAGGCGCTTTGCCAGTGAAGGATCAAAAAACTTCGCACGCAACGACTCAAGTGCCGGCGGTATTACCCGGATGCTCTAGGCCCGCACGCCCAGGCGCGCTAGTCTCTACGGTCCTGATGTGAGGATCTGCGATGATCGCTGGAATTTCTTCCCGTACGCCCCAGCAAGCGTTGGCTGCGCTGCTGGACCTGCACGCTCCCAAACGCCTGCTGCTGTTGGGCGCCAGCCACTTCCCGGCACTGGATGCGTTTAAAACGGCGCACCCCGATGTGCTCGTCAGTGTTGCGCAACCCGGACCACTGCCTGCCGACCTGGCGGCGCAGCGTTTTGACCTGGCGCTGGTGGTCGATTGCCTTGAACACCTGCCCAAACCCCAGGGTCTGAGGTTATTGGGTGGTATCCGTAACCTCAATGCCAGCCGCATCGCGGTGCTGGTGGACATGGATGCCTGCGCCTGGAAGGACACCGACTTTTTTTCCCTGGCGTTGCAAGCCGGTGAGCGTTTCCAGCGTGATGAGCAGGTGCTGACGCTGTTTACCTACGATCTGCTTGACTATAAACAAGTGCCGGACTGGCTCAACGCTCGCTTCTGGGCCAATCCGGAAAATTTTGGAAAGTATTGGTGGTAACACGATGAGTACATCCATTTGCCCCTGCGGCAGTGGCAATCTGCTGGACGCCTGCTGCGGCCATTACCACGCCGGCCACCCGGCGCCCTCTGCCGAGGCGCTGATGCGTTCGCGTTACAGCGCCTACGTGCTGGGCCTGGTGGACTATCTGGTGAGCACCACCCTCCCGGCGCAGCAAGCGGGCCTCGATCGCAATGCGATTGCCGCCTGGAGCGCTCAAAGCACCTGGCTCGGCCTTGAGGTGGAAAGCTCAGAGGTGTTCGGTGGCCAGCCGGAGCACGCCTTCGTCACCTTCACAGCGCGCTGGCACGACAGTGCTGGTGAACACAGCCACCGTGAACGCTCTTCTTTCGTACAGAACGAGGGGCACTGGTACTTCATCGATCCGACGGTGGAGGTGAAGGCCGGGCGTAATGATGTATGTTTGTGTGGCAGCGGACAGAAATTCAAGAAGTGCTGTTCCAGCTACTTAACGACCTGACAGGGATAACGCCAATGCTCCGCACCTTCAGCTTGATGCTGGCGTTAACCCTGGGCCTGACCGGCTGCGCCTCGTGGTTCGAAGACGATTCGCCGCCGCCCCACGTCTCCCTGGTGAACGTCGAAGTGGTGCGGGCCAAGCTGCTGGAGCAGAAGTTCAAGCTCTACTTTCGCGTGGACAACCGCGACGACGCTGACCTGACCGTGCGTGGCCTGATCTACAAGGTCACCCTTGGCGATCTGGTGCTGACCGAAGGTGAGTCCAACGAATGGCTGACCGTGCCGCCGCGCAGTCATAAATTCTTCCGGGTGTCGGTGCGCACCAACCTGTGGCCACGCATACGCGATGTAGTGCAGATGCTGAAGAATCCCGACCGCCCCGTGCCCTATCGCCTGGAAGGCGAGCTGAAAACCGGATTATTCATCGGTAATGACGTGCAGGTGGCCCACAATGGCGAGATAATCCCCGGCGATTTTATTCCGGAGCGACATCGATGACTCAGCAACCCCATGTCCATGGTCCTGACTGCAACCACGATCATGCTCACGATCATGGTCACGATCACCATGATCACGACCACGGCCATGTCCACGGCCCGAACTGCGGCCACGCTCACCAGGAGCCGGTGCGCAACGCCTTGAAAGACGTTGGTCGCAACGACCCTTGCCCCTGCGGCAGCGAGAAAAAATTCAAGAAGTGCCACGGCGCTTAAGCTACCCAATATCCAATGTGGGAGGGGGCTTGCTCCCGATAGCGGTGTGTCAGTCGACATAGGCTTCGACTGGATGACCGCAATCGGGAGCAAGCCCCCTCCCACATTGATTTGCACATAAGCCTGAGTACTCACGTAATTACAAAACTCCCGCTTGCGTCGTTTCGCCGCGCTCACTAACGTAGCGCCTTTAATGACGCTACCCCCCCGCAGGAGCTTTGCCATGGCCTCGCCAGCCCTTATACATTTTCTTCCCCGGTTCGGCGTTGCCGCGGCAGTGGCCAGTGCGTTGAGCCTGGCCGGTTGCCAGCTCCAGAGCACCCAGGACAGCCTGCCCCCCATGGCCGGCGTACAGCCGATAAAGGGCCTGGCGCAAAACGTGTCGATACGCCGTAATGCCCAGGGCATGCCGCTGATTGAAAGCAACACCTTCCACGACGCGCTGTTCAGCCTCGGCTATGTGCACGCCAGCGACCGGATCACCCAGATGGTCACCCTGCGGCTGCTGGCCCAGGGCCGTCTGGCGGAAATGTCCGGCCCGGAGGTACTCGATGTCGACCGTTTCATGCGCGCGGTCAACCTTAAAAAGAGCGCAGGCGAGCTGTACAACGCTTCATCGCCACGGCTCAAGCGTTTCTTTGAAGTCTACGCACGGGGCGTTAACGCCTACCTGTTCCGCTACCGCGACAAGCTGCCGACAGACCTGGCCCAGACCGGCTACAAGCCTGAGTACTGGAAACCGGAAGATTCGGCGCTGCTGTTCTGCCTGCTGAATTTCAGCGAGTCGAGCAACCTGCAGGAAGAGATTTCGTCGCTGGTGCTGGCGCAGAAAGTCGGTGTCGACAAGCTCGCCTGGCTTATCCCAAGCGCGCCGGACGAGGCCATCCCGCTGGCCGAAGCCGATAAACTCAAGGGCGTGAACCTGAGCCAGATCACCGGCCTCGCCGGGTTGGACACGGTCAGCCAGCAACTCAACAGCCTCAATGCCCTGGACGTGACCACTTCCAGCAACTGGGCCATCGGGCCGCAACGCAGCCGCAGCGGCAAAAGCCTGCTGGCCAACGACCTCGCCGCCCAGCCGCAAGCGCCGTCACCTTGGAGCTATGTGCAGATCCGCGCCCCGAAATATCAGGCGGCCGGCGCGTCGATTGCCGGCCTGCCGACCCTGCTGTCGGGCTTCAACGGCAAGGTCGCGTGGAGCATGAGCGCGGTCAAGGGCGATACCCAGGACCTGTTCCTGGAGAAGGTCAAACGCCAGGGCAGCGCGTTGTACTACGAGAACAACGGAAAATGGCTACCGGCCGGCGTGCGTAACGAAACCTTCTTCGTCAAAGGCCAACGCTCGATTCGCGACGTGGTGTACGAAACCCGCCATGGCGCCTTGCTCAACAGCAGCCAGGCCCTCACCAGCGGATATGGCCTGGCCCTGCAAACCGCTGATTTGAAGGACGACAAGAGCCTGGATGCGTTCTTCGACCTGTCCCGCGCGCAAAACGCCGGTAAGGCCTCGGACGCCACCCGCGAAATTCGCGCCATTGCGTTGAACATGATCTTCGCCGACGCCAGCAACATCGGCTGGCAAGTCACCGGCCGCTTCCCCAACCGCCGCGAAGGCGAAGGCCTGCTGCCCTCGCCGGGCTGGGACACGCGCTTTGACTGGGACGGTTACGCCGACGCCATGCTGCATCCCTATGACCAGGACCCGGCGCAAGGCTGGATCGGCACCGCCAACCAGCGCACCGCACCGCGTGGCTATGGCATGCAGCTGTCCAATTCCTGGGATGCGCCGGAGCGCAGCGAGCGCCTGGCGCAACTGGCCAATGCTGGCAAGCATGACAGCCGCAGTCTGATCGCCATGCAATACGACCAGACCACCCTCTTTGCCGCCAAACTCAAAGGCATGTTCCAGGCGCCGGGCATGGCCCAGCCGCTGAAACAGGCAATCGATGCGCTGCCTGCGGCCGAACAGGCCAAGGCGCGCGAAGCACTGGGCCGCCTGATGGCCTTCGATGGTCGCCTTGCGCCAACGTCCGCCGACGCGGCGCTCTACGAGCTGTTCCTGCAAGAGAGCGCCAGACAGATCTTCCTCGACAAACTCGGTCCGGAACAGAGCGCCAGCTGGAAAGCCTTTGTCAGCAATGCCAGCCTGTCCTACTCAGCCACCGCAGACCACTTGCTGGGCCGTGAAGACAGCCCGCTGTGGGATGACACGCGCACGCCGCACAAAGAAGACAAGCCGGCGATCCTCGCACGCACCCTGGCCGCCACGATCAGCACCGGCGACAGCCTGCTGGGCGCTGATCACAAGGCCTGGCAATGGGGCAAGCTGCACACCACCACCTGGAAAAACACCAGCGGCCAGGTGATCCGTGGCCCGTTGGCCAGTGGTGGCGACCACAACACCCTGAACCCGGCACCGTACCGCTGGGGGCAGGACTTCAATGCGGCCCAGACGTCGGCGTTGCGCATGATTGTCGACTTCGGCCAGCCGGAACCGATGACGGGCCAGGGCGGCACCGGCCAGTCCGGCAACCCGGCCAGCCCGAACTATGCCAACGGCATCGACCCGTCGCTCAAGGCGCAATACCTGAGTTTCCCGATGCAGCCGCAGAACTTTGACAAGGTGTATGGCAAGACCAGGTTGACCCTGACACCCGGCAAGTAACCCGGCGCTCTGATCGTTCCCACGCTCTGCGTGGGAATGCCTTTTGCGACGCTCCGCGTCGCGCGAACCGAGCCGAGTTTCAGCTACCGTGCACAGGTGACGCAGAGCGTCACGGGTTGCATTCCCACGCGGGAGCGTGGGAACGATCCTTGATAGCAGTAGTTCAGTCAATGAATGTGTTGACTGTCACACCGCTATCGGGAGCAAGCCCCCTGCCACATTTGGACCCCATGCATTCAGATAGAACTTCTCTCACCGTCATATCCTCCTAAATGATAAGCCCACCTCCTCGGTCACCCCATGGACCTTGTCATTGCCCGACCCGAAGGCCTCTATTGTCCCGCCGGGGATTTCTACATCGACCCCTGGCGCCCAGTGGAACGCTCCGTCATCACCCATGCCCACGGCGACCATGCCCGCACCGGCAATCAACATTACCTGGCCGCCGCCCCCGGCGAAGGCATCCTGCGTTCGCGCCTGGGCCAGGACATCAACCTGCAAACCCTGGTCTACGGCGAGCAATTGGTGCACCACGGTGTGACCTTGAGTTTTCATCCGGCCGGGCATGTGTTGGGCTCGGCCCAGGTGCGCTTGGAATACCAGGGCGAAGTCTGGGTCGCGTCCGGCGACTACAAGGTCGAGCCCGATGGCACGTGCGCGCCGTTCGAACCGGTGCGCTGCCACACCTTCATTACCGAATCTACCTTTGGCCTGCCGATCTACCGCTGGCAGCCGCAGGCGCAGATTTTTGCCGGCATTAATGACTGGTGGCAGGCCAATATCGCCGCCGGCAAAGCCAGCGTGCTGTTCTGCTATTCCTTCGGCAAGGCCCAGCGCATTCTGCATGGCATTGATGCCAGCATCGGCCCGATCCTCAGCCATGGCGCCGTCGAGCCGCTGAACCGGGTATACCGCGAGGCCGGTGTGTACATTCCGGAAACGCTATACGCCGGCGACTTCAAAAAAAACGATCCGCTGCTGCGCCAGGCCTTGATCATCGCCCCGCCTTCCACCAGCGGCAGCACCTGGATACGCCGCTTTGGCGATTACAGCGACGCGTTCGCCAGCGGCTGGATGCGCCTGCGCGGGACTCGGCGGCGGCGCGGGGTCGACCGTGGCTTTGTACTGTCGGACCACGCCGATTGGCCCGGACTGTTGTGGGCCATCGAACAGACCGGCGCCGAACGGGTGATGGTCACCCACGGCTCGGTCGGCGTACTGGTGCGCCATCTGCGCGAAAAAGGCCTGGATGCCCAGGGTTTCAGCACCGAATATGGCGATGACGAAGAGGAGGCCAGCCCATGAAAGCCTTCGCCGAGCTGTACGCCAACCTCGACGCGACGACGTCCAGCAACGCCAAGCTCGCGGCGCTGCAAGACTATTTTCAGCAGGCACCGCCGCAGGATGCGGCATGGGCGGTGTACTTCCTCTCCGGCGGGCGGCCGCGGCAACTGGTACCGACCCGTCTGCTGAGGGATATGGCGACGCAAGCGGCGAGCATCGAGCCGTGGTTGTTCGAAGAGAGTTACCAGTCCGTCGGCGACCTGGCCGAGACGATTTCCCTGCTGCTACCCGAATCGACCTACACCTCCGAAGACGGCCTGGCGGTGTGGCTGGAAGAAAAACTGCTGCCGCTGCGCGGCCTTGCGCCCGCTGAACTGGCCGAACGCCTGCCTGCGCTGTGGGCGCAGCTGGATCAACCGAGCCTGATGGTGTGCATCAAGTTGATCACCGGCAGCTTTCGCGTGGGCGTGTCCAAGCTGCTGGTGACCCGCGCGCTTGCCGCCATGGCCGGGCTCGACAGCAAGCGCGTGGCGCAACGGCTGGTGGGCTACACCGACCTGTCCAATCGCCCTACGGCTGCGGGCTACCTCAAGCTGATCGCTGCCGAATCGTCCGACGAACATGCGCAACGTGGCGGTCAGCCCTATCCGTTTTTTCTCGCCCACGGCTTGGCGCAACCGCTGGAGCAGTTCGATGCCCTGCTCGGCTCCCCCGCCGACTGGCAGGTGGAATGGAAGTTTGATGGCATTCGCGCGCAACTGGTCAAGCGTGAGGGGCGCCTGTGGGTGTGGTCGCGCGGCGAAGAGCTGGTGACCGAGCGTTTCCCCGAGCTGCACAGCCTGGTCAGTGGCTTGCCGGATGGCACGGTGATCGACGGTGAGATCGTGGTCTGGAAGGACGCGGTGCAACCCTTCGCCCTGCTGCAGCAGCGGATCGGCCGCAAAACCCTGAGTAAAAAAGTGCTGGAAGATGCTCCGGTGGCGGTGCTGGCCTACGATCTGCTGGAGTACCAGGGCGACGACTGGCGCAACCACACCCTGGCTGAACGGCGTGCGCAGCTCGAAAGCGTGATCGCAGAGTGTGACCAACCGGTGTTATTGCCCTCGCCGCTGCTTGAGGGACCAACCTGGCAAGCATTGGCCGAGCAGCGCGAAGCCTCCCGCAGCCTGGGTGTGGAAGGCATGATGCTCAAGGATCGCAAAGGTCTCTACGGCGTGGGCCGCACCAAGGATATGGGCCTGTGGTGGAAGTGGAAGGTCGACCCGTTCAGCGTCGACGCGGTGTTGATCTACGCTCAGCGCGGCCATGGTCGGCGCGCCAGCCTGTACAGCGATTACACTTTCGCGGTGTGGGACGGCCCGCCGGGCAGCGAGCGGAGCCTGGTGCCGTTCGCCAAGGCCTATTCCGGCCTGACTGACGAAGAAATGCGCAAGGTCGACGCGATCGTGCGCAAAACCACGGTGGAAAAATTCGGCCCGGTCAGCAGCGTTACGCCGAGCATGGTGTTTGAGTTGGGTTTCGAAGGCATCGCCCTGTCCAAGCGGCATAAAAGCGGGATTGCGGTGCGGTTCCCACGGATGTTGCGTTGGCGCCAGGACAAACCGGTGGAGGAAGCCGACAATCTCGCCACGCTGCAGGACTTACTGGCCTGACATAGTTCAAATGTGGGAGGGGGCTTGCTCCCGATGGCGGTATGTCAGTCACAGCATTTGTGTCTGATCCACTGCCATCGGGGGCAAGCCCCCTCCCACATTTGGATTTCCGTTCGATCCTAAATGGTGCACTACTCTATCAGTGCCCACTAATGGGCATTTCCTACGCTTAGAAATCCCTCATCCCACCTTTTAAAACGATCATTCGGAACTATGGTGCAGAAATTGCTACTTGGGATCCGTCTGACACCGTTCAGTAACAGTCCTAAATGCGCCACAAGCGCTTATCTTGGTTTCCAGGGAATACATAATGAAAAAAGCATTGCTGACCCTTTCTGCACTGGCTCTGTGCATGGCTGCAGGTGTTGCAACCGCCAAGGAATACAAGGAATTGCGTTTCGGTGTCGATCCCTCCTACGCGCCATTCGAATCCAAAGCCGCCGACGGCAGCCTGGTGGGCTTCGACATCGACCTGGGCAATGCCATCTGCGCAGAGCTGAAGGTCAAGTGCAAATGGGTTGAAAGCGATTTCGACGGCATGATTCCGGGCCTGAAAGCCAACAAGTTCGACGGTGTGATTTCGTCCATGACCGTGACCCCGGTACGTGAGAAGGCGATCGACTTCTCCAACGAGCTGTTCTCGGGGCCAACCTCGCTGGTGTTCAAGAAAGGCGCCGGGTACTCGACGCCTGAGTCGCTCAAGGGCAAAACCGTTGGCTACGAGCAAGGCACCATCCAGGAAGCCTACGCCAAGGCTGTGCTGGACAAGGCCGGCGTGACCACCAAGGCCTACGCCAACCAGGACCAGGTATATGCAGACCTGACGTCCGGCCGTCTCGATGCCTCCGTGCAGGATATGTTGCAGGCTGAACTGGGTTTTCTGAAGTCCCCAGCCGGTGCTGGATACGAAGTCAGCGCAGCAATCGATGACCCGCTGCTGCCGTCGAAAACCGCGATCGGTATCAAAAAAGGTAACACTGAGCTCAAGGCTCTTTTGGATAAAGGTATCAAAGCGTTACACGATGATGGCACCTACGCCACTATTCAGAAGAAACACTTTGGCGATCTGAACCTGTACAGCGGCAAATAATGCCTGGGGCGCCCCTTTTTTGAAGGGGCGCTTTTTTATCGCCATAGGTCCTGATTTATGTTCGAAGATCTGTTGCAAACCCTCGGGCTGAGCGCGTTCAGCTTGAAGGGTTTCGGCCCGCTGTTGCTGCAAGGCACCTGGATGACCCTTAAATTGTCGGTGCTGTCCCTGGCCGTCAGCGTGTTGCTGGGCCTGCTCGGCGCCAGCGCGAAACTCTCCAGCCTGCCCTTCCTGCGTATCCCCGCCCAGCTCTACACCACCTTGATTCGCGGCGTACCCGACCTGGTGTTGATGCTATTGATTTTCTACAGCCTGCAAACCTGGCTGACCGGCCTGACCGACGTTATGGAATGGGAGTACATCGAGATCGACCCATTCAGCGCCGGGGTCATCACCCTGGGCTTTATCTACGGTGCCTATTTCACCGAGACTTTTCGCGGCGCGATTCTCGCCGTGCCCCGTGGCCAGCTGGAAGCCGCCACCGCCTATGGGCTCAAGCGCGGGCAACGGTTTCGCTACGTGACCTTCCCGCAGATGATGCGCTTTGCCCTGCCGGGCATCGGCAATAACTGGATGGTGATGCTCAAGGCCACCGCCCTGGTGTCGATCATCGGCCTGGCCGACTTGGTTAAAGCCGCCCAGGATGCCGGCAAGAGCACCTACCAACTGTTCTACTTCCTGGTGCTCGCCGCGCTGATCTACCTGTTGATCACCAGCGCGTCCAACTTCGTCCTGCGTCGTCTTGAACGGCGCTACTCCGCAGGCTCACGGGAGGCCGTGCGATGATCGAGCTTTTGCAGGAATACTGGCGCCCCTTCCTTTATAGCGACGGCCAGCACATCACCGGCCTGGCCATGACTATGTGGCTGCTCAGCGCGGCGCTGGTGATCGGGTTTGTGGTGTCGATTCCACTGTCTATCGCCCGTGTCTCGCGCAGGCGCCTGGTGCGCTGGCCGGTGCAGTTCTACACCTACCTGTTTCGCGGCACGCCGCTGTATATCCAGTTGCTGATTTGCTACACCGGCATCTACAGCATCGCCGCAGTGCGCGCGCAACCGGTGCTCGATGCGTTCTTTCGCGATGCCATGAACTGCACGATCCTGGCCTTCGCCCTCAACACCTGCGCCTACACCACGGAAATTTTCGCCGGGGCGATCCGCAGCATGGCCCACGGCGAAGTCGAAGCGGCCAAGGCCTACGGGCTGAGCGGTTGGAAGTTGTATGCCTATGTGATCATGCCGTCGGCGCTGCGTCGTTCGTTGCCTTACTACAGCAACGAGGTGATCCTGATGCTGCATTCGACCACCGTGGCGTTCACCGCCACCATCCCGGACATCCTCAAAGTCGCCAGGGACGCCAACTCGGCCACCTTCATGACCTTCCAATCGTTCGGCATCGCCGCCTTAATCTACCTGGCCGTGACCTTCGCTCTGGTCGGCCTGTTCCGATTGGCTGAACGCCGCTGGCTGGCCTTCCTCGGGCCGAGCCATTAAGGAGCTTTCATGCGTCATCAGCAACATGACCTGATTGCGCCGGTGCCTGGCACGGCGCGGCAGATTCACAGTTTCCACTTCGGCCCGGAACAGGCCGACCGCAAGATCTACATCCAATCGTCCCTGCATGCCGATGAACTGCCGGGCATGCTGGTGGCCTGGCACCTGAAAGCGCGCCTGGCGCAATTGGCCGCCGCCGGGCGCTTGCGCAGCGAAATCGTCCTGGTGCCGGTCGCCAATCCGGTGGGGCTGGAACAGGTGCTGATGGACATCCCCCTGGGCCGCTACGAGCTGGAAAGCGGGCAGAATTTCAATCGCCTGTTCGTCGACCTCAGCGACGCAGTCGGTGATCAGGTTGAAGACTTGCTGAGCGATGACCCCCAGCACAACGCCCGATTGATCCGCACCGCGTTATCCGACGCCCTCGCCAGGCAAACTGCGTCGACGCAATTGCAATCCCAACGCCTGGTGCTGCAACGCCTGGCGTGCGATGCCGACATGGTGCTGGACCTGCATTGTGATTTCGAAGCCGTGGCGCACCTCTACACCACGCCCGAGGCCTGGCCACAGGTGGAACCGTTGGCGCGTTACCTGGGCTCGGAGGCCAACCTGCTGGCCACCGACTCCGGCGGGCAGTCCTTTGATGAATGTTTCACCCTGGTGTGGTGGCAGTTGCGGCAACGCTTCGGCGCGCGCTTCCCGATCCCCCTGGGCAGCTTTTCCGTGACCGTCGAATTGCGTGGCCAAGGCGACGTCAACCACGGCCTCGCGGCCTTGGACTGCCAGGCGATCATCGATTACCTGATCCACTTCGGTGCGATTGAAGGCGACGCGGCACCACTGCCCGCGCTGCCCTACCCGGCCACGCCATTGGCGGGTGTGGAGCCGGTGACCACACCCGTGGGCGGCTTGCTGGTGTTCGGTGCCTTGCCGGGGGAATACCTGGAAGCGGGGCAACTGGTCGCCGAAATCATCGACCCCATCACTGACCGCGTAACGCCCGTGCACTGCCAGCATGCCGGCCTGCTTTACGCCCGTTCGCTACGCCGCATGGCCACTGCCGGGATGGTGATCAGCCATGTCGCCGGCACTGAGGCCTACCGTAGCGGCTACTTACTTTCGCCTTGAGGATGCACGCCCCATGTACAAATTGACCGTTGAAGGCCTGCATAAAAGCTATGGCGACAATGAGGTGCTCAAAGGTGTCTCGCTCAAGGCCAGGACCGGTGACGTGATCAGCCTGATCGGCGCCAGCGGCTCGGGCAAGAGCACCTTCCTGCGCTGCATCAACTTCCTGGAAACGCCCAACGACGGCGCCATGACCCTGGACGGACAAACCATCCGCATGGTCAGCGACCGCCACGGCATGCGTGTGGCCGACGATGCCGAGTTGCAGCGCTTGCGCACGCGACTGGCGATGGTCTTCCAGCACTTCAACCTGTGGAGCCACATGAGCGTCCTGGAAAACATCACCATGGCCCCGCGCCGGGTGCTGGGGTGCAGCAAGAAAGACGCCGAAGACCGCGCCCGGCGCTACCTGGACAAAGTCGGCCTGCCCGCGCGGGTGGCCGATCAATACCCGGCATTCCTGTCCGGCGGCCAGCAGCAACGGGTAGCGATTGCCCGCGCGTTGGCGATGGAGCCCGAGGTGATGCTGTTCGACGAACCCACCTCGGCACTGGACCCGGAGTTGGTCGGTGAAGTATTGAAGGTGATCCAGGGCCTGGCCGAAGAAGGCCGCACCATGATCATGGTGACCCACGAAATGAGCTTCGCGCGCAAGGTTTCCAGCCAGGTACTGTTCCTGCATCAAGGCCGGGTGGAAGAGCAAGGTGCGCCGGCGGACGTGCTGGGCAATCCGAAGAGCGAGCGCCTGCAGCAGTTTTTGAGCGGCAACTTGAAGTAAACCTTTGTGACGCCTGGATGGTCTGTGCAATAGAGCCTCCAGAGCGTCAGCTGCCGCATGGCAAAACCCGTCGACTTCGCAAAACAATGGTTTGCCACCCGTGGCTGGCGTGCGTTCGCATTCCAGAAAGAAGTGTGGAAGGCCGTCAAGGACGGTCAATCCGGCTTGCTGCATGCCAGTACCGGCGCGGGTAAAACCTACGCGCTGTGGTTCGCTGCCCTCAATCGTTTCGCCATCACGCGCCCGCCCGCTACCGGCAAGCGCAAGGCGCCGGCCGAACCACTGACCGTATTGTGGATCACACCGATGCGCGCCCTGGCCGCCGACACCGCACGTGCGCTTGAGGCGCCGCTGGGGGCCTTGCAGATCCCCTGGAGCGTTGGCCTGCGCACGGGCGACACCAGCAGCGGCGAACGCGCCCGCCAGACCCGCCGCCAGCCCACTGCGTTGATCACCACCCCGGAAAGCCTGACGCTGATGCTTGCGCGCGCCGACAGTGAGGTCAGCCTGGCGCATCTGCGCATGGTGGTGGTGGACGAATGGCATGAACTGATCGGCAATAAGCGCGGTGTGCAACTGCAACTGGCGTTGGCACGGCTGCGACGCTGGCACCCCGACTTGCTGGTCTGGGGCATTTCTGCGACCTTGGGTAATCAGGCCCACGCGCTGGATGTATTGGTCCCACAGGGTGGCGGCGTCAATGTGCAGGGGCAATCGCCCAAACAGCTGCTGGTTGACACACTGCTGCCGCCCATCGCCGAACGCTTTCCCTGGGCCGGTCATATCGGTTTGAAAATGCTGCCGCAAGTAGTGGCTGAAGTGGACGCCAGTAGCAGTTGCCTGGTGTTCACCAATACCCGGGCGCAGTCGGAAATCTGGTACCAGGCGCTGCTGGAGGCCAGGCCAGAATGGGCCGGCCTGATTGCGCTGCATCACGGCTCGCTGTCGCGCGAGACCCGGGACTGGGTGGAACGTGCGCTCAAAGACGGCCAACTCAAGGCGGTGGTGTGCACCTCCAGCCTGGACCTGGGCGTAGATTTCCTGCCGGTGGAGCGGGTGCTGCAGATAGGCTCGGCCAAAGGTGTGGCGCGCCTGATGCAACGCGCCGGCCGCTCGGGGCACGCACCGGGGCGGCCATCACGGGTGACCCTGGTGCCGACCCACAGCCTGGAGCTGGTGGAAGCCGCCGCCGCAAAGGATGCGATTGCCCAGCGACGCATCGAAGCCCGCGAATCGCCCCATAAACCCCTGGATGTGCTGGTGCAACATCTGGTCAGCATGGCCCTGGGCGGCGGGTTCACCCCCGATGCGCTGCTGGCGGAGGTACGCGGGGCCTGGGCCTACCGCGATCTTACTGACGCCGATTGGACCTGGGCCCTGGCCTTTGTGCGCCATGGCGGGCTGTCGCTTACCGCCTATCCGGATTACCGCCGCGTAGAGCCCGACGAACAGGGCATCTGGCGCGTTCCCGATGCGCGACTGGCGCGCCGCCATCGCATGAGCGTGGGCACGATTGTCAGCGATGCGAGTATGCACCTGAAGTACTGGAGCAAAGGCGGTGGCGGCAAAAACCTCGGCAGTGTCGAGGAAGGTTTTATTGCGCGACTCAAGCCGGGCGACGGCTTTCTGTTCGCCGGACGCCTGCTGGAGTTGGTGCGCGTGGAAAACATGACCGCCTACGTGCGCCGCAGCACCGCGAAAAAAGCCGCCGTGCCGCGCTGGAATGGCGGGCGTATGCCGCTTTCCAACGAGCTGGCGCAGGCAGTGATCGAGCGCTTCGACGCGGCGGCCCAGGGGCGCTTCGACGGCCCGGAGATGCAGGCGGTGCAGCCATTACTGCTGACACAACTGCGTTGGTCCGGCCTGCCGACCCGTGATCACTTGCTGGCGGAGTTTCTCAAGTCGCGCGAAGGCTGGCACCTGTTTCTCTACCCCTTCGCCGGGCGTCAGGTGCACCTGGGGCTGGCGAGCCTGTTGGCGTGGCGAGTCAGCCGGCAGCAACCTGTGACCTTTTCCATTGCAGTCAATGATTATGGGTTGGAGTTGCTGAGCGCCACCGAGGTGCACTGGCCCGATGTGTTGACCGAGACGCTGCTCAGCCCACAGGATTTGCTCACGGACGTGGCAGCCAGCCTCAACGCCGGTGAACTGGCGTTGCGGCGCTTTCGCGAAATCGCACGCATCGCCGGGCTGGTGTTCGCCGGTTACCCTGGCGCGCCGAAAAGCACCCGGCAGGTGCAGGCCTCCAGTGGCCTGTTCTTCGAAGTGTTCAAACAATATGATCCGCACAACCTGCTGCTGACCCAGGCAGGGGAAGAAGTCCTGCGCAACGAACTGGATATTCAGCGCCTGGAAGAGACATTGCTTCGCCTGTCGTCGCTGCAACTGGACCTGCATCTGATCCAGCGGCCAACCCCCCTGGCCTTTCCGCTGCTGGTGGAGCGGATGCGCGAAAGCCTGAGTTCGGAAAAACTCTCGGAGCGCATTGCGCGGATGGTCAAGGACCTGGAAAAAGTCGCGGACAGAGGGAACGCTTGATGGTGTGTTCGGTAACGCTTGAGGGTGAGCAATTGTGGCTGCTGGCGGACAAGGCGCTGTACTGGCCGGCGCGCCAATACCTGCTGATCGCCGATGCTCACTTCGGCAAGGCCTCGGCATACCGCAGCCTCGGGCAACCCGTGCCCCAGGGCACTACGAGCGAAAACCTGCAGCGCCTGGATCGGTTGCTGGCGGCCTATGCCTGCGCTCGGGTGATCTTCCTCGGAGATTTCCTCCACGGCCCAGGCTCCCATGCCAGCGGCACCCTGGGCGCGCTCCGGGCCTGGCGAGCGCGCCACGCTGAGTTGCCGATTACGCTGATTCGCGGCAACCACGATCAACGCGCTGGCGACCCGCCTGCCGACCTGAACATTGAGGTGGTGACGGAGCCACTATTGATAGGGCCATTCGCGCTACAGCACGAACCGGACGCACACCCCAGCCATCATGTGCTGGCGGGGCATGTCCATCCGGTGTATCGCTTGCGCGGCAAGGGCCGGCAGAGCCTGCGCCTGCCGTGCTTCCAGATTGGCAAGCGGGTCAGCCTGCTGCCGGCGTTTGGCGCCTTTACCGGCGGTTACGCAGTGGAGCTGGACGATGAGCGCCGAATCTTTGTGATCGGCGATCACGAGGTCTGGCCGGTTCAGTGACGCACAGCCGTGCGTGCTGGGTCAGGCAACAGGTGCGGGAGGCGGCTCATCCGGCAGGGTGGGCTCGCCCGGTTCGGTAGGCTGCGGATAGTCCGGTTCAGGTTGGCCGGGAATGCCGCCCGCATAAGCAGGGTCGGCCATCAAGGACCAGGCCAGAACACCAATCTGGTTGGGTTCAAGCCGGGCAAGTTCTGCGCTGATTCGCGGGTTGATCTTCATAGGGCACTCCTCAAGCGTGGCTCGACGCGTTTTACACGCGCCGAAGCAGTACACCTAGATAGAGTCAATTTCCGCAGACTAATTCCCTTTACCCGTAGGAGCTTTCGATCAAGCGCGTGGGAGCGTGACGCCACGCTGGCCCTGATACTTGCCGGCACGGTCCTTATAGGACACTTCGCACGCCTCGTCGGATTGCAGGAACAGCATTTGCGCCACGCCTTCGTTGGCGTAGATTTTCGCCGGCAAGGTGGTGGTGTTGGAGAACTCCAGGGTCACATGGCCTTCCCACTCGGGTTCCAGCGGGGTCACGTTGACGATGATGCCGCAACGGGCGTAGGTGCTTTTGCCCAGGCAGATGGTCAATACGTCACGCGGGATACGGAAGAACTCCACGGTGCGCGCCAGGGCGAAGGAGTTTGGCGGGATGATGCAAACATCGCTCTTGACGTCGACGAAGCTTTTTTCGTCGAAGTTCTTCGGATCGACAATCGCCGAGTTGATATTGGTGAACACCTTGAATTCATCGGCGCAACGCACATCGTAGCCATAGCTGGAGACTCCGTACGAAATCACGCGCGCGTCGCCTTCACCACGGATCTGGCGCTCGACGAACGGTTCGATCATGCCGTGTTCCTGCGCCATGCGGCGAATCCACTTGTCCGATTTGATGCTCATGGCGGTGTCCTGAATGCGAGGTGAAAAAATTCTGTGGGGCATCTTACCGGGGCCGGCTGTGGGGTTCAAAGGGCGCAGGACTTTTAATGACGAATGCAACGGCCTCCATTACCCGCAGCCAACGGGGCCGGGGCTCCTGGCGCGACTTTCGGGGACAATAAATACCACCGCCAGTCACGAAAATAGAGAAACCTTCGGAAATACCATTGGCACGTTCCGGAAAAAGGGTTAAGGTGGCGTCACTGTGTTGCTTGTGTCACTGAGAATCTCTACACGATATGTTGAATTTCGATCCAACCATCTCCAAGAATTTTTCCTGCTCTTTGCACTCAGTCTCGGCCAGGGCTTTTCCTGAGTCGCAGTTAACTTTGTTCAAGGAGTTACACCATGTCTAATCGCCAAACTGGTACCGTTAAGTGGTTCAACGATGAAAAAGGCTTCGGCTTCATCACTCCACAATCCGGTGACGACCTGTTCGTTCACTTCAAAGCTATCCAATCCGACGGCTTCAAAAGCCTGAAAGAAGGCCAACAGGTTTCTTTCATCGCTACCCGCGGTCAGAAAGGCATGCAAGCTGAAGAAGTTCAAGTTATCTAACTTGTACTGATTTAGTCGAAAAGACCTCGCCCTCAAAAGCGGGGTTTTTTTATGCCGATCGTTCCCACGCTCTGCGTGGAAATGACTCTTGTGACGCTCTGCGTCACGCCATGGGACGCAGAGCGTCCTGGTGCTGCATTCCCACGCAGAGCGTGGGAATGATCAGCAAACGATCGGCATAAAAAATGTGGGAGGGGGCTTATACCCCCTCCCACATTCGGCATTCAAGCAGCGTTGTTTATTGAAACAACGACTCACTCGATAGGCCATTCTTCTCGAGGATCTCGCGCAAGCGCTTAAGCCCCTCTACCTGAATCTGCCGAACCCGCTCACGGGTCAGGCCGATCTCCAGGCCTACGTCCTCCAGGGTGCTGCTCTCATGGCCGCGCAGGCCGAAGCGGCGAATCACCACCTCGCGCTGCTTATCGGTGAGCTCCGACAGCCACTGGTCGATGCTTTGGGACAGATCATCATCCTGCAACAGCTCGCACGGATCTGTCGGGCGATCATCTGTCAGGGTGTCCAGCAGGGTTTTATCCGAATCCGGACCCAGCGAGACATCGACCGAAGATACGCGCTCGTTCAGGCCAAGCATGCGCTTGACCTCCCCTACCGGTTTTTCCAGCAGGTTGGCGATTTCTTCGGGCGAAGGTTCATGATCGAGTTTTTGTGTCAGCTCACGCGCTGCCCGCAGGTACACGTTGAGCTCCTTGACCACATGGATCGGCAACCGGATCGTGCGGGTCTGATTCATGATCGCCCGTTCGATGGTCTGGCGAATCCACCAGGTGGCATAAGTCGAGAAGCGAAAGCCCCGCTCAGGGTCGAACTTCTCCACCGCCCGGATCAAGCCCAGGTTGCCTTCCTCGATCAAGTCCAGCAGCGACAATCCGCGATTGACGTAGCGTCGGGCGATTTTAACCACCAGGCGCAGGTTGCTTTCAATCATGCGTTTGCGCCCAGCCGGATCGCCCTTCTGCGACAGACGCGCAAAATGAACTTCTTCTTCGGGGGTGAGCAGAGGGGAAAAGCCGATTTCATTGAGGTACAACTGGGTCGCGTCGAGCGCCCGCGTGTAATCAATGTACTTGTGTTGCTTTAACGCGGAGGAGTTTTTGGATTTGGTGCGAACTGAGGGTGGTGATGCCCCCTCATTATCTGACATCGGTTCCGTAGCGATACCGGTCTCCATAAGGAGAACCTCATCGTCGATGTCAAACTCCGGCGCTTCTTTACTGAGAGCCATTGTTATAGTCCTTTGGTGAGTTCGACCTCAAGCTCAAGCGACGCCTTTATCCTTGGCAACGCTGGAGCCTGTTCCTTCTACGTGAGGGAACAGGCTGGCAACACATCAACGACGGGGTAGGAATTGCAGTGGGTCTACAGGTTTCCCTTGGCGGCGAATCTCAAAGTGCAGTTTCACCCGGTCTGTACCCGTTGAACCCATTTCGGCAATTGTCTGTCCGACCTTGACCTGCTGCCCCTCCCGAACCAACAACCTGCGGTTATGACCGTAGGCACTGACGTAGGTATCGCTGTGTTTGATGATGACCAGCTCGCCGTAGCCCCGTAGACCACTCCCGGCGTACACCACTGTCCCATCAGACGCAGCCAAAACAGGCTGTCCCAAATCCCCGGCGATATCAATGCCTTTATTCAAACTGCCGTTTGAAGAGAATTTTCCAATTAACACGCCGTTTGAAGGCCATCCCCAACCGGTCGGCGCGGGCCCTGCAGGTGGCAACGGCGCGGGTGCCGGCTTGCTCGCCACCGAAGGTGCGACGGTACCTGCAGGCCTGGTGATAACCGTGGTTTTGCTCGAAGAAGAAGCCGAAGATCCCGACTTTGTCACAACTGCCGTGGGCGCCGAACCGGCGCGGCCATCGAAGCGAATCGTCTGCCCCGGATGAATCGTATAAGGCACGGGAATGTTGTTACGAGCTGCGAGCGCCTTGTAATCCCAACCATAACGGAAGGCGATCGAGAACAGCGTATCGCCCTTGCGCACGACGTATTGGCCGGTGGTCACCGTCGGCTTCTGCGGTGCCGCATTGGTGCGGTCAACTACCCGCGCACCGCCGGATGGCGTGCTCGAGCAGGCTGCCAGTAAGGAACTCAAGACAAGGCCAAGCACCAGTCGCTGAAAGCTTGTTTTACTCATTCGCTGCGCAGGACCTGTGAGACTCACCCGCCGCTCCCTTTGTGGTGGCTGAACGTTAACGCCTGTATCAGGCTTGAAAGATGACGCAAGTATAACTGGGCATTGGCTTTTTACCGGCACACGAGTGAAACGAAAACTTCATCATGTTTAACTCCGGCGCCTTCCCCCGTTGAATCTATAGACCCCGCTGTAAGACACATCTGCGCCTGTGGAATTCACTGCCTGGAAATAAATGATCAGGCCAGCGGGCCGTTCAGCAGCGGCACGAAGCGCACAGCCCCGAGCACATGCCGGGAAAAGCCATCGTCCTCGCGAATAATGAGCATCAATTGTTGCACTTCGCCGGAGCCCACCGGGATGACCAGCCGGCCGCCAGGCGCCAGTTGATCGAGCAGCGCTTGCGGCACATCGGTGGCCACCGCAGTGACAATGATGCCGTTATAGGGCGCCAATGCCGGCCAGCCTTCCCAGCCATCGCCCCAACGAAACACTACGTTACGCAGGTTCAGCTCCACCAGGCGCTCTTTGGCGCGGTCCTGCAGCACCTTGATGCGCTCGACCGAGAACACCCGTTCGACCAGCTGAGACAACACGGCGGTCTGATAGCCGGAGCCGGTGCCGATTTCCAGCACCTTGTCCAACGGCCCGGCGGCCAGCAACAGCTCGCTCATGCGGGCGACCATATAGGGCTGGGAGATGGTCTGGTTGTGGCCGATCGGCAACGCCGTGTCTTCGTAGGCGCGGTGCGCCAGGGCTTCGTCGACAAACAGGTGCCGAGGCGTGCGCCGGATCACTTCCAGCACCTGCGCATTGGACAAGCCTTCTTCGTACAGACGCTGGATCAAACGCTCGCGCGTGCGCTGGGAGGTCATCCCGATGCCACGGCGCAGCAAGTCGTCTTGTTCACGAGCCATCAGCGCAGTCCCTCCAGCCAGCCATCAAGTCCACTGAAGGCATCACTGAAGGTGCGATCGAATTGCAACGGGGTAATCGATACATAGCCTTGCATCACCGCATGAAAGTCCGTGCCCTCGCCACCATCCTCGGCATCGCCGGCCGCGGCGATCCAATAGCCTTCCTTGCCACGCGGGTCGACCACCTTCAAAGGCGCCGCCGCACGGGCACGGTGCCCCAGCCGCGTCAGCTGGATACCGCGAATATGGTCAAGCGGCAGGTTGGGGATATTGACGTTAAGCACGGTGCGCGGCGGCAGGTCCAGGGACGCGTGCGCTTGCACCAACTTGCGCGCGTAGTACGCCGCCGTCGCCAGGTTATCCAGTTGCCGTGAGGCGAAGGAAAAGGCGAACCCGATACCGCCGAGAAAGCGCCCTTCAAGGGCGGCCGCCACGGTGCCGGAATACAGCACATCATCGCCCAGGTTCGCGCCCAGGTTGATGCCCGACACCACCAGGTCCGGCGCGTGCTCCAACAAGCTGTTGATCGCCAGATGTACGCAGTCGGTGGGGGTACCGTTCACGCTGATAAAGCCATTGGCCAGCACCTTGGGGTGCAACGGACGGTCGAGCGTCAGCGAACTGCTGGCGCCGCTCTTGTCCTGGTCGGGGGCCACCACCACGCATTCGGCGTAATCCGCCAGCGCAGCATGAAGCGCGGCGAGGCCGGGTGCGGTGGCACCGTCATCGTTTGATATCAGAATACGCATGGGTTGTCCGTCGGCCCCACCGGCACTAGATCAACGAGTTCGCGCACCAATACAGTGGCGAAGCATCCAGCCGGCAGGACGAATTCCAATTGCAGAATGTCAGGCCCGGGATAATGCCACGTCAACCCGCCAATGGGCAGTCGCAGAATGCGACGTTCTTGGCTCATTCCCGCATTCACCAGCCAATCACGCAGGTCAGCTTCTGCGGCGGCGACAGATTGTTCCAATTCATAGGTAAGACCTTTCGCCGGAGACTCGCCCTCCCCCCACTGCGGGCCGGTGGGATGCAGGTCGAGGATCGCCAGGCGCGGGTCGCTGCATTCAGCCTCCCCGGCCGGGAAAAAGCTGCGGCTGTCGGTGAAGGCCAGTAAGTCGCCGACTTGGGCGCGCTGCCAGGAGCCGTCGGCGACACGCGCCGCCAACACTTTGTTGAACAGCAAGCTACGAGCGGTGGACAGTAACCGCGAACGCACATTGCGCTGTTCCGGCAAGGCCTTGCGAGCCGCCCAGTCACGGGCATCGACGACATTGCCGCCATTATGGCCAAAGCGCTGGGCACCGAAATAGTTGGGAATACCGTGCTGGGCAATCTGTTGCAGACGCGCGTCGATGGCGGCGGTATCGCCGTTCAACTGGGTCAGGCGCAAGGTGAAGCCATTGGCCGCATGGGCGCCGCGCTGCAACTTGCGCTTGTGCCGCGCGGTTTTCAGGATCCTGAGGGTGTCGTTCTCGGCGGCACTCATGTTTGGGTCGGCCTTGCCGGGCAATTGCACGCTGAACCACTGGCGGGTCAATGCCTGGCGATCCTTGAGCCCGGCATAGCTGACGGTGCGCAAAGGCACGCCAGCCGCCTTGGCGATACGCCGCGCCGCTTCCTCAGTATTCAGGCCGCGCTTCTCCACCCACAACCACAGGTGCTCGCCTTCGCCGGTCAGCGGGATGTCGAGCACTTCGTCCACCTGGAAATCTTCGGCAGTGGCCTTCAGGACCGCGCTGCCCAACGCTTCGCCATAGGCACGCGGGCCCAGCAACTCAAGTTCGTTCATGCGCGCAGCAACAAGGCGACAGAGTGCACGGCGATGCCCTCTTCACGACCGGTAAACCCGAGCTTTTCGGTGGTGGTGGCTTTCACGTTGACTTGGTCCAATTCTATTTGCAGGTCGGCGGCAATCAGGGCGCGCATCGATTCGATATGCGGGGCCATTTTCGGCGCCTGGGCCACGATGGTGTTATCGACGTTGCCGACCTTCCAGCCTTTGGCGTGGATCAAGCCGACGACATGGCGCAGCAACACACGGCTGTCGGCGCCCTTAAAGGTTGGATCGGTGTCCGGAAAGTGCTTGCCGATATCACCTAACGCCGCTGCGCCGAGCAATGCGTCGCTCAAAGCGTGCAAGACAACGTCGCCGTCAGAATGAGCCAGCAGCCCATGGTGGTGCGCGATACGCACGCCGCCCAAAGTGATGAAATCGCCTTCAGCGAAACGGTGCACATCGTAGCCGTGGCCAATACGCATAAAAAAACGCCCCGATTTAATTCAGGGCGTGATTCTACCTACTTTTGCCTCACATTAACCGAGCAAAGCACGACCATGATGGCGCAAATGGTCATCGATGAAGCTGGCGATAAAGAAGTAGCTGTGGTCGTAGCCAGGTTGCAGCCGCAGTTCCAGCGGATGACCGGCCGCCTTGGCGGCTTGCTGCAAGGCCTCGGGCTTGAGCTGCACGGCGAGGAAATCGTCGCGATCGCCCTGGTCCACCAACAGCGGCAACTGTTCCGACGCTTCGCTGATCAGCACGCAGGCATCCCATTCGCGCCACTTCGAGCGCTCTTCTCCCAGGTAACGGGAGAAGGCTTTCTGGCCCCAGGGGCAGTCCATCGGATTGTTGATCGGCGAAAACGCCGACACGCTCTGGTAACGCCCAGGGTTGCGCAGCGCGCAGACCAACGCACCGTGGCCGCCCATCGAGTGGCCGCTGATGCCCCGCTTGTCTGACGCCGGGAAATGCGCCTCCACCAACTCCGGCAATTCCTGCACCACATAGTCATGCATCCGATAATGCCTGGCCCAGGGTTCCTGGGTGGCGTTCAGATAGAACCCGGCGCCCAGGCCAAAGTCCCAGGCGCTATCCGGGTCATCCGGCACACCGGGGCCGCGCGGGCTGGTATCCGGCGCCACGATGATCAAGCCCAGCTCGGCGGCCATGCGATGGGCACCGGCCTTTTGCATGAAGTTCTCGTCGGTGCAGGTCAGCCCGGACAGCCAATACAACACCGGTAGCTTGCCGCCCTGCTCCGCCTGCGGCGGCAGGTAGACGGCGAAGGTCATGTCGCAATCAAGCACAGCGGAATGATGCTTATAGCGTTTATGCCAGCCGCCGAAGCTTTTCTGGCAGGACAGGTTTTCCAGACTCATGGCCGACCTCAGAAATGGATGACGGTACGAATGCTTTTGCCTTCATGCATCAGGTCAAACGCTTTGTTGATGTCTTCCAGGCCCATGGTGTGGGTGATGAAGGTATCCAGCGGGATCTCGCCGGTCTGAGCCATTTCCACGTAGCTTGGCAATTCGGTACGCCCGCGTACGCCGCCGAAGGCCGACCCGCGCCAGACGCGACCGGTCACCAGTTGGAACGGACGGGTGGCGATTTCCTGGCCGGCACCGGCCACGCCAATGATCACCGACTCGCCCCAGCCTTTATGGCAGCACTCAAGGGCCGCGCGCATCAGTTGGACATTGCCGATGCACTCGAAGGAAAAGTCCACGCCGCCATCGGTCAAATCGACAATCACGTCCTGGATCGGGCGGTCATAGTCTTTCGGGTTGATGCAGTCGGTAGCGCCCAGTTGCTTGGCGATTTCGAACTTGGCCGGGTTGATGTCGATGGCGATGATGCGACCGGCCTTGGCTTTCACTGCGCCAATCACCGCTGACAGACCGATACCGCCCAGACCGAAGATGGCCACGGTGTCACCCGGCTTGACCTTGGCGGTGTTGATCACCGCGCCGATACCGGTGGTAACGCCACAGCCCAGCAGGCAGACCTTTTCCAGCGGCGCTTCTTTAGGAATCTTGGCGACGGAGATTTCCGGCAGCACGGTGTACTCGGAGAAGGTCGAGGTACCCATGTAGTGGAAAATCGGCTGGCCCTTGTAGGAGAAACGCGTAGTGCCGTCAGGCATCAAGCCCTTGCCCTGGGTGGAACGGATGGCCTGGCACAGGTTGGTCTTGCCGGACAGGCAGAATTTGCATTGACCGCATTCCGGGGTGTACAGCGGGATCACATGGTCGCCGACGGCCACCGAGGTCACGCCTTCGCCAATGGCCTCGACCACGGCACCGCCTTCATGACCAAGGATCGACGGGAAGATCCCTTCCGGGTCTGCGCCCGACAGCGTGTAGGCGTCGGTATGGCACACGCCGGACGCGACCACGCGCAACAGCACTTCGCCCGCCTTGGGCATGGCGACGTCGACTTCCACAATCTCAAGGGGTTTCTTGGCTTCGAAGGCTACAGCGGCACGGGACTTGATCATCCGGGGTTCTCCATGGAGTAAAAGTTGATTGGATCAGTGTAAAACATGGCTCATTGATTAATAATCCAGGTAAAAGCAAAACATTATTGCTGTATAGGGACAATGGTCATGCTGGAGAATCGCTGGGAAGGCATTGATGAATTTGTCGCCGTGGCCGAGTGCAGCCAATTCACGGCAGCGGCCGAGCGCCTGGGGGTATCGTCGTCCCATATCAGCCGTCAGGTGGCACGCCTGGAAGAACGCCTGCAAACCCGCCTGTTGTATCGCAGTACACGCAAGGTGACGCTGACCGAAGCAGGCCAGACTTTCCTGCACCATTGCCAGCGCTTGCAGGACGGACGCGAAGAAGCGTTACGTGCGGTGGGCGATCTGACCAGCGAACCCAAGGGCATGTTGCGCATGACCTGCGCCGTGGCCTATGGCGAACGCTTTATCGTGCCGCTGGTAACCGGGTTCATGGCGCTCTATCCACAGTTGAGTGTCGATATCGAGCTGAGCAACCGCCCGCTGGACCTGGTGCACGAGGGGCTCGACCTGGCAATTCGCCTCGGGCGCCTGCAAGACTCACGCATGGTTGCCAGCCGCCTGGCGGCGCGACGCATGTATTTGTGTGCGTCACCTTCCTACTTGGCCCGGTATGGCCGGCCACACAGTTTGTCGGAATTGAGTCGGCACAACTGCCTGATCGGCAGTTCGGACATCTGGCAACTGGCCCAGGACGGCCGCGAATTTTCCCAGCGGGTGCAGGGCAACTGGCGCTGCAACAGTGGGCAGGCGGTGCTGGATGCCGCGCTGCAAGGCATGGGGCTGTGCCAGTTGCCGGACTATTACGTGCTGGAGCACTTGCACAGTGGCGCGTTGGTGTCGCTGCTGGAGGCGCATCAGCCGCCGAATACGGCGGTGTGGGCGTTGTATCCGCAGCAGCGGCATTTATCACCGAAGGTCAGGAAGTTGGTGGATTTTTTGAAGGAAGGGTTGGCTGGAAGGCCCGAGTACAGCGGGTGATTATTTGTTGCCTGGCCAGGCCGCATCGGGGGCAAGCCCCCTCCCACATTTGATCTGTGAACCCAATCAAATGTGGGAGCTGGCTTTCCTGCGATGAAGTCGACGCGATGCGCCTGACTACCTGCGGTTAGCCCAGCGCAACCGCAGCCACTCCAGGTCTTCCGGCCGCGTCACCTTGATGTTGTCCGAGCGCCCTTCGATCAGGCGTGGTGCCTGGCCGGACCATTCCATGGCCGAGGCTTCGTCGGTGATCACCGCATCGGCCACCAGGCTGTCCGCCAACGCGCGGTGCAAGGCGCCCAGGCGGAACATCTGGGGCGTGAAGGCTTGCCAGATCAGGCTGCGATCAACGGTCTCGACAACACGCCCGTGTTTGTCGACGCGCTTGAGGGTGTCACGGGCCGGCACGGCCAGCAGGCCACCCACGGGATCGTCAGCCAGTTCACTCAATAGCTTGTCGAGATCATCACGGCTCAGATTGGGCCGCGCCGCGTCGTGCACCAACACCCAATCTTCATCACTGGCGCCCAGAGCATTGAGCTGAAGCAGCGCATTGAGCACGGAACCTGAGCGCTCCGATCCGCCATCCGCACGATGAATACGCGGGTCGGCGGCACATGCCAGGCTGGGCCAGTAGGGATCATCAACCGCAAGACTGACCACCAGCCCTTGCAGCGCAGGGTGATCAAGGAAACTGCCAAGGCTGTGTTCAAGAATAGTGCGCCCGCCCAGTTGCAGATACTGCTTGGGACGGTCGGCGGCCATACGGGCACCAACACCCGCGGCCGGAATCACGGCCCAGAAGGCCGGTAACTCGGTGTTCATTGGGCCAACTGGTAGAGGGTTTCGCCCTCCTTGACCATGCCCAATTCATGACGCGCCCGCTCTTCAACGGTCTCCGTGCCTTTTTTCAGCTCAAGCACTTCGGCATCAAGCACGCGGTTGCGCTCCAGCAGACGTTCGTTTTCGGCGTGCTGGTCGGCAATTTGCTGGGTCAGCTCTTCCACCTGCGCAAAGCTGCCGTTACCGACCCATAGGCGGTACTGCAGGCCAGCCAGCAACAAGAGCAAGACGAGGAACAACCAATTGGGACTGCGCATCGAAATCCGGGTATCCAGTGAAAAAAGACAGTCATGCAAACCTTTTGCAGCAACTGATAGCACGAAGCCTGGATAAACCAGGCTTGTGCTTGTCAGTCAGCAGATTAGCGCCGAAATGCCCACTGTCGTGAGATTTCCGACGCAATCGGCCGACTTTTTACCATTTACTGCTCAGCCGCGAAACTCGCTGCGACCGTTGTACTTGGCTTTACCCGCCAATTGCTCTTCGATGCGCAGCAATTGGTTGTACTTGGACACGCGGTCGGAACGGCACAGGGAACCGGTCTTGATCTGGCCCGCCGAGGTGCCCACGGCCAGGTCGGCAATGGTCGAATCTTCGGTTTCGCCGGAGCGGTGCGAGATCACGGCGGTGTAGCCCGCAGCCTTGGCCATCTGGATGGCTTCCAAGGTTTCGGTCAGGGTGCCGATCTGGTTGAACTTGATCAGGATCGAGTTGGCGATCTTCTTGTCGATGCCTTCTTTCAGGATCTTGGTGTTGGTCACGAACAGGTCGTCGCCCACCAACTGGATTTTTTCGCCGATCTTGTCGGTGAGAATCTTCCAGCCGTCCCAGTCGGACTCATCCAGGCCGTCTTCGATCGAAATGATCGGGTAGCGCTGGGTCAGGCCCTTCAGGTATTCGGCAAAGCCTTCGGAATTGAACACCTGGCCTTCGCCGGACAGGTTGTACTTGCCATCTTCATAGAATTCGCTGGCAGCGCAGTCCAGGGCCAGGGTCACGTCGGTGCCCAGTGTGTAGCCGGCGTTGGCCACAGCTTCGGAGATCACTTTGAGTGCATCTTCGTTGGACGCCAGGTTCGGCGCGAAACCACCTTCGTCACCCACTGCAGTGCTCAGGCCTCGGGCCTTCAGCACAGCCTTGAGGTGATGGAAAATCTCGGTGCCCATGCGCAGGCCTTCGGAGAAGGTCTTGGCGCCAACCGGCTGCACCATGAATTCCTGGATGTCGACGTTGTTATCGGCGTGCTCGCCACCGTTGATGATGTTCATCATCGGCACCGGCATCGAGTACACGCCCGGCGTGCCGTTCAAGTTGGCGATGTGCGCGTACAGCGGCAGGTCCTGGTCCTGGGCAGCGGCCTTGGCGGCGGCCAGGGACACGGCGAGGATGGCGTTGGCGCCCAGGCTGCCTTTGTTCTCGGTGCCGTCGAGCTTGATCATCGCGTGGTCCAGGGCTTTCTGGTCCAGCGGGTCCTTGCCCAGCAACAGGTCACGGATCGGGCCGTTGATGTTGGCTACCGCCTTGAGCACACCCTTGCCCAGATAACGGCTCTTGTCGCCATCACGCAGTTCCAGCGCTTCGCGCGAACCTGTGGAAGCACCGGACGGCGCGCAGGCGCTGCCGATGATGCCGTTATCGAGAAGCACGTCGGCTTCGACGGTGGGGTTGCCACGGGAGTCGAGAACTTCACGACCTTTGATGTCGACGATTTTTGCCATTGTTGTAAACACTCCAAAGTTGACGAAAACGACGCAGCTGAAGGAAATCTTTTGACCGACCGCAAGGGTGGAACAACAGGGCAGGCTTGCAGACGACAAGGCTCAGGCCTGGGGCCTGAGCATAAAGCGTGGGAAATTCTACCGGAGAAACGACGCTTACGCGGTCTCTACCGTCGGAAAACTCTTGACCAGTTCGTCCAACTGTTTGAGCTGGGCCAGGAACGGCTCCAGCTTGTCCAGGCGCAGGGCACAGGGGCCGTCGCACTTGGCGTTGTCCGGGTCCGGGTGGGCTTCCAGGAACAGGCCGGCCAGGGACTGGCTGATGCCCGCCTTGGCCAGGTCCAGCACCTGGGCACGGCGACCGCCGGCGGAGTCGGCGCGACCACCGGGCATTTGCAGCGCGTGGGTCACGTCGAAGAACACCGGGTATTCGAACTGTTTCATGATGCCGAAACCGAGCATGTCCACCACGAGGTTGTTATAGCCGAAGCTCGAACCACGCTCGCACAGGATCAACTGGTCGTTACCCGCTTCCACGCATTTGCTCAGGATATGTTTCATTTCCTGGGGCGCGAGGAACTGGGCTTTCTTGATATTGATCACAGCGCCGGTCTTGGCCATGGCGACCACGAGGTCGGTCTGGCGCGACAGGAAGGCCGGCAGCTGGATGATGTCGCACACCTCGGCGACCACGGCAGCCTGCTCGGGCTCGTGGACGTCGGTGATGATCGGCACGCCGAAGGCTTGCTTGATGTCCTGGAAGATCCGCATGCCTTCCTCAAGGCCCGGGCCGCGATAGGAGGTCACGGACGAACGGTTGGCCTTGTCGAAGCTGGCCTTGAATACATAGGGGATCCCCAACTTCTGGGTAACCCGCACGTACTCTTCACAGACCTGCATCGCCATGTCGCGGCTTTCCAGTACGTTCATGCCGCCGAACAGCACCATGGGCTTGTCGTTGGCAATCTCGATGTCGCCTACGCGAATGATCTTCTGGGCCATCAGGGTTATGCCTTCTTCTGATGTTGCGTCAGTGCCGCTTTGACGAAACCGCTGAACAGCGGGTGACCGTCGCGCGGCGTCGAGGTGAACTCAGGGTGGAACTGGCAGGCCACGAACCACGGATGATCCGGTGCCTCGACCACTTCAACCAGCTTGCCGTCGCCGGAGCGGCCGGAAATCTTCAGGCCCGCTTCTTTGATCTGCGGCAGCAGGTTGTTGTTCACTTCGTAGCGGTGACGGTGACGCTCGACGATCACGTCCTTGCCGTAGCAGTCGTGGACCAGCGAACCGGCTTCCAGCAGGCAGTCCTGTGCGCCCAGGCGCATGGTGCCGCCCAGGTCGGAGGCTTCGGTACGGGTTTCGACGGCACCGGTGGCGTCTTCCCACTCGGTGATCAGGCCAACGACCGGGTGGCCGCTGGTGTGATCGAACTCGGTGGAGTTGGCGTCTTTCCAGCCCAGCACGTTACGAGCGAACTCGATGACGGCCACTTGCATGCCCAGGCAGATACCCAGGTAGGGCACCTTGTTCTCGCGAGCGTATTGCACGGCGGTGATCTTGCCTTCCACGCCACGCAGGCCGAAACCGCCGGGAACGAGGATCGCGTCCACGCCTTCGAGCAGCGCGGTGCCCTGGTTCTCGATGTCTTCGGAATCGATGTAGCGCAGGTTGACCTTGGTACGATTGCTGATGCCGGCGTGACTCATCGCTTCGATCAAGGATTTGTACGCGTCGAGCAGTTCCATGTACTTGCCGACCATGGCGATGGTGACTTCATGCTCAGGGTTGAGCTTGGCGTCGACCACGGCTTCCCACTCGGACAGGTCCGCGCCGTTGCACTGCAGGCCGAAACGCTCGACCACAAAATCATCCAGGCCCTGGGAATGCAGGATGCCCGGGATCTTGTAGATGGTGTCGGCGTCTTCCAGGGCGATCACCGCACGTTCTTCAACGTTGGTGAACTGCGCGATTTTGCGACGCGAGGAAATATCGATCGGATGATCGGAGCGGCAGACCAGCACGTCCGGCTGCAGGCCAATGGAACGCAGTTCCTTGACCGAGTGCTGGGTTGGCTTGGTTTTGGTTTCGCCGGCAGTGGCGATGTACGGCACCAGGGTGAGGTGCATCAGCATCGCGCGCTTGGCGCCGACTTCGAAACGCAACTGGCGAATGGCTTCGAGGAACGGTTGGGATTCAATGTCACCCACGGTGCCACCGATCTCGACCATCGCCACGTCGGCATCGCCTGCACCCTTGATGATGCGGCGCTTGATTTCGTCGGTGATGTGCGGGATCACCTGGATGGTTGCACCCAGGTAATCACCACGGCGCTCCTTGCGCAGCACGTGCTCGTAGACACGGCCGGTGGTGAAGTTGTTGTTCTGGGTCATGGTCGTGCGGATGAACCGCTCGTAGTGGCCCAGGTCCAGGTCAGTCTCGGCGCCGTCATGGGTGACGAACACTTCACCGTGCTGGAACGGGCTCATGGTGCCCGGATCGACGTTGATGTACGGGTCCAGCTTGAGCATGGTGACTTTAAGCCCCCGCGCCTCCAGGATGGCCGCCAATGAAGCGGAGGCAATGCCTTTCCCCAATGAAGAAACAACACCGCCCGTGACGAATATGTAGCGCGTCATGAAAAACCCTAGAAGTCTGCGTTAAAGCGGTACGAGCCGCCGGGGAAAGCGAAGAGAGGCCGAAGCCCCCGATCACCTGCATTAATCACAGTGCACCTTTCAAAAAAACCGCCGCGTTGTGACAGACCAGCAATGGAACACCGGTACGTTGATCGCTACACATTTTTTGGAATCGCCCAGCAAAGACTGCTTGGTAATCGGCAACTGCTGCGATTCAGGCGAATCCACAGAAGTTGTATCAAGAAGGGAGCGTAGTCTACCGGAAAGGCTCTATCAGCTCAAACCTTGATCGCAGGTCTGTGGCAACCAATGCAATTGCCAGTCGTTCGACGTGCTGGCCCATAGCCCCGCGAGGGTTGGGACAGCCAGCAATCGCTCGCCCCGATACAGCAGCGGCAATCTGCCACGGACAAACCCGGGCATGCCGCACTCATTGAGCAGGCGTTTCAGGTCGCGCCGGCCGCGACCTGGCACTTCGATGACTTCGCCACCCTGGCGGTAGCGGATTTCCAGCGGACCTTGAGGCGCCTCGCCAATGAATTTCAACTGACCATTGCCGGGTAACTCCAGTGGTTTTTGCGGATCGGGCCAGCTCACCGATGCGTCGGAAAATTCCGACCATGTAAAGGGCAGCCACCAGATGCGCTCGCCGCTGCGGTGCAACTCGCCGTCAGCCAGACGCCATAGGGGCTGCGCATCATTCTTGGCATCGCGCATGGAATGCCAGCCGGCCCAGTGGTCGCTGTCGGGTAGGCGGGTCAGCGGAGCCAGCCAATGGCGCAGTGCATTGCGCTGGCGTGCATCGGAAAGCTCGCGCAAGGGCGCAAGGGCCAGGGAGCGCAAAGGCAACCAGGGAAACAGCGAGGGATGATCGGCGCGCTGCAGGTCCATGGCGGCCAGCTCATCGAGCAAGCCTTGGGCTTGTTCCAGATGTTCAGCCGTGCGGGCCAGGCTTGACACCACTTGAGGCCAGCGCTGCGCCAGCACCGGGAAGACGCGGTGCCGCAGATAATTACGGGAGAAACGTGGGTCAGCGTTCGAAGGGTCTTCGATCCACTGTAAATGATGTGCCTGGGCGTAGGCCTCCAGCTCGACACGCGTGACGTCCAGCAGCGGGCGCACCAGATGACCTTGCGCCAAAGCGCGATGCGCGGGCATTGCCGCAAGCCCACGCACCCCGGCGCCGCGCAACAGGCGGAACAACAGGGTTTCAGCCTGATCGTCGCGATGCTGGCCGGTGAACAGCACCTCCCCTGCCCCGGTCACCTCGGCAAAGGCCAGATAACGAGCGTCACGGGCCGCGCGTTCAAGGCTGGCGCCGGGCTGTACCTGTACGCGCATGACCCGCAGGGGCACGCCCAGGCTGTCGCAGACCGATTGGCAATGACCTGACCAGGCGTCAGCGGCAGCTTGCAGGCCATGGTGAACATGCACAGCACGCAGCGGTGGAATGTTTGTCAGAGAAGCCAAGAGATGCAACAGGACGGTGGAATCGAGGCCACCCGAAAATGCGACATGCCAGGCCGGGGCGTTGCGCCAGGGGGCCAGGGTTTGCAGGAGCTTGGCGGATAGGAGTGGCTTCATCAGATAGTAACGCCGCAACCCTTGAATACGTTGGCCAAGCATACACAAAGCAAATGTGGGAGGGGGCTTGCCCCCGATTGCTGAGTGTCAGTCACCGAATCTAGTGACGGGTCCACCGCTATCGGGGGCAAGCCCCCTCCCACATTGAGTGACGGCGTCGGCTTAGAGACCGTAGCTCATCAGGCGCTCGTAACGACGGGCCAGCAGCGCTTCGTTATCCAGCTTCTTGAGCATCGCCAGTTGCGAGCCCAGTTCGGCACGGATAGTCGCGGCAGCCGCAGCCGGATCACGATGCGCGCCGCCCAGTGGCTCGGCGATGACTTTATCAACGATCCCCAGGCCCTTGAGGCGATCAGCGGTGATGCCCATGGCCTCAGCAGCGTCCGGCGCCTTTTCGGCGGTTTTCCACAGAATGGAGGCGCAACCTTCCGGCGAAATCACCGCGTAGGTCGAATACTGCAACATGTTCAGTTGGTCGCAGACGCCAATGGCCAGTGCACCGCCGGAACCGCCTTCACCGATCACGGTGGCAATAATCGGGGTCTTGAGGCGCGCCATGACGCGCAGGTTCCAGGCAATCGCTTCGCTCTGGTTGCGCTCTTCGGCATCGATACCTGGGTAGGCACCCGGGGTGTCGATGAAGGTCAGGATCGGCATCTTGAAGCGTTCGGCCATTTCCATCAGGCGGCAAGCCTTGCGGTAGCCTTCCGGACGCGGCATGCCGAAGTTGCGACGCACTTTTTCGCGCACTTCACGGCCTTTCTGATGGCCGATCACCATCACTGGCTGGTCGTCCAGCCGAGCGATGCCGCCCACGATAGCCGCGTCGTCGGAGAAATGGCGGTCGCCATGCAGCTCGTCGAACTCGGTGAAGATGTGCTGAATGTAGTCCAGGGTGTACGGACGGCGCGGGTGGCGAGCCAGGCGCGCGATCTGCCAGCTGGTCAGCTTGCCGAAAATGTCTTCGGTGAGCGTGCTGCTCTTGTCTTGCAGGCGGGCGATCTCATCGCCGATATTCAGCGAATTGTCATTGCCGACCAGGCGCAGCTCTTCGATCTTGGCTTGCAGGTCAGCGATCGGCTGTTCGAAATCAAGAAAATTCGGGTTCATAAGCGTCCGTCTTGGGTCGACGGCCAAGGGGTGCCTGGCCAGCCGGTTGTCTATTCGCGCCCTACCTTAAGGGAGAGGCGCGTTTAGGTCGAGATTAAATGTTTGGCCGAGATCAGGCGAATACTCTTCAGGGAAAAGCAAGCGCCTGGCCATCAGCGGTATTGGAGAAAGACGTTGTCACGGCCGAACTGGTCACGCAATGCTTGAATCAAGCCATCAGCGGGATCGATTCGCCAGGTCTCGCCAAACTGCAACATGGCCTTGGCGTCGTTGCCGGTGTACTCCATGGTCACCGGGCACGCACCACGGTGACGCTTGAGCAGGTCACCCAACCAGCGTAGCTGATCGCCCTTGAGCGCCTCGGTCTTGACCTTCAGGCGCAGGCTTTCGGCCAGGTTGGTACGCGCATCTTCCATGCTCATCACGCGCTTGATGCGCAGGCGCAGGCCGCCGGAGAAGTCGTCGTTGCTGACCTCCCCTTCCACCACCACCATGGCGTCGGTCTGCAGCAGCGACTGGGCGGAGTGGAACGCGTCGGCAAACAGCGACGCTTCGATCCGGCCCGAGCGGTCGTCGAGGGTGATGAAACCCATCTTGTCGCCCTTCTTATTTTTCATCACCCGCAGGGCGATGATCATGCCGGCAACCGTCTGGGTATCCCGGGCCGGCTTCAGGTCGATGATGCGCTGACGGGCGAACCGGCGAATCTCGCCTTCGTACTCGTCAATCGGGTGACCCGTGAGGTACAGGCCCAAGGTGTCTTTCTCACCCTTGAGGCGTTCCTTGAGGGTCAGCTCCTTGGCCTTGCGGTGGTTGGCATACACATCCGCATCTTCTTCGACGAACAGTCCGCCAAACAGGTCGGCGTGGCCGCTGTCATGGGTACGGGCAGTCTGTTCGGCGGCCTTGATCGCTTCTTCCATGGCGGTGAGCAGCACCGCACGGTTGCGGTCGATATTGGCCTGGTAAGCCTTCGGCTCATCATGGAAATACGGGCCGAGACGGTCCAGCGCACCGCTGCGGATCAGGCCATCGAGGGTGCGTTTGTTGATACGCTTGAGGTCAACCCGCGCGCAGAAGTCGAACAGATCCTTGAAAGGCCCGTCCTGACGCGCCTCGGTGATAGCTTCCACCGGCCCCTCACCTACGCCTTTGATCGCCCCGAGGCCATAAATGATGCGGCCTTCGTCGTTCACCGTGAACTTGAACTCCGAGGCGTTCACGTCCGGCGCGTCGAGGCGCAGCTTCATGGTGCGCACTTCCTCGATCAAGGTCACGACCTTGTCGGTGTTGTGCATATCCGCCGAGAGTACCGCGGCCATGAACGGCGCCGGATAGTGGGCTTTCAACCAGGCGGTCTGGTACGACACCAGGCCGTACGCAGCGGAGTGGGATTTGTTGAAGCCGTAACCGGCGAATTTCTCTACCAGGTCGAAGATGTTACCGGCCAGGTCCGCGTCAATATTATTGGTGGCGCAGCCCTCGATGAAACCGCCGCGTTGCTTGGCCATTTCTTCGGGTTTCTTTTTACCCATGGCGCGACGCAGCATGTCCGCACCGCCGAGGGTGTAACCCGCCATCACCTGGGCGATCTGCATCACCTGTTCCTGATACAGGATGATGCCGTAGGTGGGCGCCAGTACCGGCTTGAGGCCCTCGTACTGGTAGTCGGAGTGCGGGTACGCCAGTTCGGCGCGGCCGTGCTTACGGTTGATAAAGTCATCCACCATGCCCGATTGCAGCGGCCCAGGACGGAACAAGGCCACCAGTGCGATCAAGTCTTCCAGGCAGTCGGGCTTGAGCTTTTTGATCAGCTCCTTCATGCCGCGCGACTCAAGCTGGAACACCGCAGTGGTTTCGGCTTTCTGCAGCAGGCTGTAGGTCGGCTTGTCGTCCAGCGGGATAAAGGCAATATCCAGCGGTTCCTCGCCGACCTTGGCGCGGTCGCGGTTGATGGTCTTGAGCGCCCAGTCGATGATCGTCAAGGTGCGCAGGCCGAGGAAGTCGAACTTCACCAGGCCGGCCGCCTCCACGTCATCCTTGTCGAACTGGGTCACCAGGCCGCCGCCCTCTTCATCGCAGTAGATCGGCGAGAAATCGGTCAGCTTGGTAGGCGCGATCACCACGCCACCGGCGTGTTTACCGACGTTACGCACCACGCCTTCGAGCTTGCGTGCCATGTCCCAGATTTCGGCGGCTTCTTCATCGACCTTGATAAAGTCGCGCAGGATCTCTTCCTGCTCGTAGGCTTTTTCCAGGGTCATGCCGACTTCGAACGGGATCATCTTCGACAGGCGATCGGCCAGGCCGTAGGATTTGCCCTGCACCCGGGCCACGTCGCGGATAACCGCCTTGGCCGCCATGGAACCGAAGGTGATGATCTGGCTGACCGCATTGCGACCGTATTTTTCGGCCACGTATTCGATCACACGATCGCGACCGTCCATGCAGAAGTCGACGTCGAAGTCGGGCATGGAAACCCGTTCCGGGTTGAGGAAACGTTCGAACAGCAGGTCATATTCCAACGGGTCGAGGTCGGTGATCTTCTGCACGTAAGCCACCAGCGAGCCAGCACCTGACCCCCGGCCCGGACCGACCGGTACGCCGTTGCTCTTGGCCCACTGGATAAAGTCCATCACGATCAGGAAGTAACCGGGGAACCCCATCTGGATGATGATATCCAGCTCGAAATTCAGCCGGTCGACGTAGACCTGGCGCTTGGCTTCGTAGTCTTCGGTGGTGTCCCTGGGCAGCAGCACGCTGAGCCGCTCTTCCAGGCCGTCGAACGACACCTTGCGGAAGTATTCGTCGATGGTCATGCCATCGGGAATCGGGAAGTTGGGCAGGAAGTGCTTGCCCAGCTTCACTTCGATATTGCAGCGCTTGGCGATCTCGACGGAGTTTTCCAAAGCCTCGGGCAAGTCGCTGAACAGCTCGGCCATTTCCTCGGCGCTTTTGAGGTACTGCTCTTCGCTGTAGTTCTTGGAGCGACGCGGGTCATCCAGGGCCCGGCCCTCGCCGATGCATACGCGGGTCTCGTGGGCCTCGAAATCTTCCTTCTTGATAAAACGTACATCGTTGGTTGCCACCAGCGGCGCGCCCAGCTTGTCGGCCAGGGCCACGGCGGCGTGCAGGTGCTCTTCATCGTTGGGGCGATTGGTGCGCTGCACTTCCAGGTAGAAGCGGTCAGGGAACACCTGCATCC
The DNA here is from genome assembly GCF_003852295.1 of Pseudomonas sp. R11-23-07. Taxonomy (NCBI): domain Bacteria; kingdom Pseudomonadati; phylum Pseudomonadota; class Gammaproteobacteria; order Pseudomonadales; family Pseudomonadaceae; genus Pseudomonas; species Pseudomonas sp. R11-23-07. The sequence continues at coordinate 1,434,078 of NZ_CP027761.1, read as the reverse complement.
ACTCGCGGGCGAGCACTTCGGCTTCCTGCGGGTTGCCGCCGAGCAGCGCGATACCGATCTCGCCCTCTTTGGCGGCCGAGAGCATGATCAAGCCTTCGCTGGCTTGTGCGACCCACTCGCGCTCGATGATGATCGAGCCGTTGCGCTGGCCATCGATGAAGCCACGGGAAATCAGTTCGGTCAGGTTGCGATAACCCACGCCGTTCATCGCCAGCAGGCTGATGCGGCTCAGGGGGTTATCCGGATCCTTGTTGGACAGCCACAGGTCGGCGCCGCAGATCGGCTTGATACCTGCGCCCATGGCGTTTTTGTAGAATTTGACCAGGGAACACATGTTGTTCTGGTCGGTAACCGCTACCGCTGGCATGTTCATGCCCACCAGGGTCTTGACCAGCGGTTTGATCCGTACGAGGCCGTCGACCAGGGAGTATTCAGTGTGCAGGCGTAGATGAACGAATGAAGCCGGCATAGTGATCCTGTGCAGTAACGTGGAAACAACAAGGCCCGGGATTGTACCGGGCCTTGAGCAAAACATCAGCCTCGCGACTACACCTCGCTGAGGCTCTCGCGCAGCTCATAAGCCTGGCGCACCGGGGCGAACGAGCGGCGATGTATCGGCGTGGGGCCGAGTCGCGCCAAGGCTTCCAGATGAACGGGCGTCGGGTAGCCTTTGTGGCCGCCCATGCCGTAGCCGGGGTAAATCAAGTCGAACGCCGCCATTTCGCGGTCGCGGCTGACCTTGGCCAAAATCGATGCCGCCGCAATCGCCGGCACCTTGCTGTCGCCCTGGACCACGGCCTCAGCGCGCATCGCCAGCTGAGGGCAACGATTGCCGTCGATCATCGCCAGCCTGGGCGTGATATGCAGCCCTTCAACCGCACGCTGCATGGCAAGCATGGTGGCGTGCAGGATGTTCAGCGCATCGATTTCTTCCACTTCCGCTCGAGCGATATGCCAACTCAGGGCTTTCTCACAGATCTCGTCATAGAGTTTTTCACGGCGGGCTTCGGTGAGCTTTTTCGAGTCATTGAGGCCAAGGATCGGACGGTTCGGGTCGAGAATCACCGCCGCCGTTACGACCGCACCGCACAGCGGGCCGCGCCCGACTTCGTCGACACCGGCGACCAGTTCGTGGGCCTGTGCAACCAGGCTGAAATCCAGGCCCATCTGCGTACTCATAAGGCTTCCTGTCTATGGCCGATCAAGTTCAACACGGCATCAGCCGCCTGGTTCGAGGCATCACGCCGCAGAGTGCGATGAATAGCATCGAAACCACGGGTCTGCTCTTCGCCACCGTCAATCAAGGGTAGCAGGGTCTGTGCAAGTGCCTGGGGCGTAGCATCGTCCTGCAACAACTCCGGCACCAACAACCGTTGGGCCAGCAGATTGGGCAAAGAAATATACGGGCTCTTGACCATCCGCTTGAGAATCCAGAAGGTCAGCGGCGCCAGGCGATAGGCCACAACCATGGGGCGCTTGTACAGCAAGGCTTCCAGGGTGGCAGTGCCCGAGGCGATCAGTACGGCATCGCAGGCGGCCAGGGCCAGGTGCGACTGACCGTCGAGCAGGGTCAACGGTAGGTTGCGCCCTTCAAGTAGTGTTTCGATTTGTGCGCGACGCTGCGGGCTGGCGCACGGCAGCACAAACCGAATACCCGGCTTGAGCGCTTGCAGACGTTCGGCAGCATCAAAGAACAGGCCGCCCAGGCGCCCGACTTCACCGCCCCGGCTACCCGGCATCAGTGCGACCAGCGGGCCATCGGGCAACCCCAGTTCGGTACGCGCTGCGGCACGGTCGGCCTGCAAAGGAATGGCATCGGCCAGGGTATGCCCGACAAACCGCACCGGCACGCCCTTCTCTTCGTAGAACCGCGCTTCGAACGGCAGCAGGGTCAGCATCAAGTCGCAGCCTTCACGAATCTTCAGCACGCGCTTTTGCCGCCACGCCCACACGGACGGGCTGACATAGTGCACCGTCTTGATCCCGGCTTGGCGCAACTTGAGTTCAATGTTGAGGGTGAAGTCCGGGGCATCGATACCGATAAAGACGTCGGGCTTTTCTTCGATCAACGTCTTGATCAGTAGCTTGCGACGCGCGAGCAACTCACGCAGGCGCCCCAGTACTTCTACCAAACCCATGACCGACAGGCGCTCCATCGGAAAGTAGGAGGTGAGGCCTTCGGCCTGCATCAGCGGACCACCGACGCCAATAAATTCGATGGTCGGGTGCTGGACCTTGAGGGCCCGCATCAGGCCGGCGCCGAGAATATCGCCGGAAGCTTCGCCGGCGACCAGTGCGATACGCAACTTGGCCATGGTCAGCGGGTGATGCCGCGAGTCGACGCCTGGATCGAGTCACGAAACACCGCGACTTCCGGGAACGACGCTGCCGGCTCGGCCAGTTCGGTCAGGGCCTGCTCAACCGTCAGCCCTTGACGGTAAACCGTCTTGTAGGCGCGGCGCAGGGCTTGGATCGCGTCGTCGCTGAAGCCGCGACGGCGCATCCCTTCAAAATTCATGCTGCGGGCTTCGGCAGGGTTGCCGAACACCGTGACGAATGCAGGGACATCCTTGCCGATGGCGGTGCCCATGCCGGAAAAGCTGTGGGCGCCGATATGGCAATATTGGTGCACCAGGGTGAAACCGGACAGGATCGCCCAGTCGTCCACATGCACATGCCCGGCCAAAGCGGTGTTGTTGACCAGGATGCAGTGGTTGCCGATCACGCTGTCGTGGCCGATATGGGCATAGGCCATCACCAGGTTGTGATCCCCCAGCGTGGTCTCGGCCCGATCCTGCACGGTGCCGCGGTGAATGGTCACGCCTTCACGGATGATGTTGTGGTCACCGATTACCAGGCGCGTTTCTTCACCCTTGTACTTCATGTCCGGCGTGTCTTCCCCTACCGAGGAAAACTGGTAGATACGATTGTGTTTGCCAATGCGGGTCGGACCCTTAAGGATCACGTGCGGCCCGATGACAGTCCCCTCGCCGATTTCCACACCTGCGCCGACGATCGACCAAGGGCCGACCTCAACGTCGGCGGCCAGTACGGCCGACGGATCGATGATTGCGCGAGGGTCAATCAAACTCATAGTTTGCGTTCCGCGCAGATGATCTCGGCAGAGCACACCGGCTTGCCATCCACCGAAGCCTGGCATTCGAACTTCCAGATCTGGCGCTTGCAGCTGATGAACTTGGCTTCCAGGATCAACTGGTCACCCGGGGTGACCGGATTGCGAAAACGCAACTTGTCGGAGCCCACGAAATAGTAAAGCGTGCCGTCGGCAGGCTTGAGGTCGAGCATTTTGAAACCAAGGATACCGGCAGCCTGGGCCATTGCTTCGATGATCAACACGCCCGGCATGATGGGATGCGCAGGAAAGTGGCCATTGAAAAACGGTTCGTTGATGCTGACATTCTTGTAGGCACGAATGCGCTTTTCCTCAACATTGAGGTCCACTACACGATCCACCAGCAGGAACGGGTAACGGTGAGGCAGGTATTCGCGAATCTCGTTGATGTCCATCATTTCGGGGGGAAGCCTGTAATAAAGATTGGGGGCGGGCGGACTAAAAGCACGCCCCGCTAGCAAATCAAGGAGGCAGTCTAGCGGCTGTGCACACTTGATATGGAAATGGTATCAGCCTTCTGATGAAGCATTACCGCCAGGGGTCACGTCTGCAACACGCTTTTCCAGCTGTTTGAGACGTCGCGCCATGTCGTCGAGCTGCCTCAGACGTGCTGCGCTCTTGCGCCATTCAGCCGCTGGCTGCATGGCGGTACCGGATGAATAAGCCCCTGGCTCGGTAATCGAGTGAGTGACCATGGTCATGCCGGTGATGAAGACGTTGTCGCAAATATCGATATGCCCCACCAGCCCCACGCCACCGGCGAGCATGCAATGCTTGCCGATTTTGGTGCTGCCGGAAATCCCCACGCAGGCAGCCATGGCGGTGTGATCGCCAATCTGCACGTTGTGGGCAATCTGAATCTGGTTGTCGAGCTTCACGCCGTTGCCAATCACGGTATCGGCCAGGGCCCCGCGATCGACAGCGGTGTTGACACCGATCTCTACGTCATCGCCGATCAACACGCCGCCCACCTGGGCGATCTTGTGCCAGACACCCTTGGCGTTGGCAAAGCCGAAGCCCTCACCGCCAATTACCGCGCCCGACTGAATGACCACCCGCTGCCCAATACGCACATCGTGGTAAAGGGTAACGCGAGGAGCCAACCAGCCATCGGCACCGATTACGCAACGCGCGCCGATAAAACAATGCGCGCCGACGGTGACGCCAGCGCCAATACGGGCGCCACTCTCGATCACGGCAAAGGCGCCAATGCTGGCCGCAGGGTCGACCTGGGCATCCTCGGCGATCACCGCTGACGGGTGAATACCGCCAGCCGCCTTAGGCTTGGGATCGAACAGGTGCGATGCTTTCGCGTAGCACAGGTAGGGGTCGTCCACTACCAGCGCATCCCCGATAAACCCTTCGGCGTCCGCGGCCTTCAGCAACACGGCTGCGGCTTGGCAATCGACCAGGTATTTACGGTATTGAGGATTTGCGAGGAAGCTCAACTGAGCTGGGCCAGCCTCCTGCAAGGTGGCTAGCCCAGTAATGTCTCTCTCCGGGGAACCACGCAAGGTGGCCCCCAGGAACTCGGCCAACTCGCCGAGCTTGATGGTCGCGGTCATGGTTTACTTCAGCTGATTCATGCGCTCGATCACCTGGCGGGTGATGTCGTATTGAGGCTTGACGTCAATCACGGCGCCACGCTCGAACACCAGGTCAAAGGCACCCTTCTTGATGACTTCTTCCACAGCGCTGTCGAGTTTCGGCTTGAGCTGCTTGAGCATTTCGCGGTCAGCAACTGCTTTGGCTTCGTTCAGTTCCTTGGATTGGAACTGGTAGTCACGGGCCTTTTGCTTGAATTCAAGCTCCAGACGCTCGCGCTCGCCTTGCTGCATCTTGTCACCACCGGCGACCAGACGGTCCTGGATGCCTTTGGCACTGCTTTCCAGAGTTTTGAGCTTGGTCAGTTGCGGACCGAATTTCTTTTCTGCATCCACGGCGTACTTCTTGGCCGCGTCAGATTCCAGCAGGGCCATCTGATAGTTCAGCACGGCGATTTTCATTTCGGCGAAGGCCGGGGTGGTTACCAGCACAGTGGCCAGCAGGACCAATTGAGTCAACTTACGCACGATGTACTCCTACAGAATCCGTTGTCGTTATCTTAGGTCAGACGCTTAGAACGTCTGGCCAAGGGAGAATTGGAAAATCTGGGTTTCAGCGTTATCCGGTTTCTTGATCGGCATGGCCAGAGCAAAGCTCAACGGGCCCAACGCAGTCACCCAGGTCACACCCACACCGACGGAGCTGGCCATATTGCTCAGGCTCACATCGTTGCACTGGGTGTTGGACTTCAAGCCACTTGGGTTTTTGATCTGCTCGCACTTGGAGTCGAACACGTTACCCACGTCCCAGAAGACCGAGGTGCGCAGGGAACGCTGGTCCTTGACGAACGGCAGCGGGAACAGAATCTCCGCACCACCCTGGATCAGCACGTTACCACCGAACGGAAGCGGGTCGTTGTCCGAGTCAGGCTGCGTGCCCTGGTTACCAGTAAACGCTTGACCACGACTCGGCGTACCACGAGGACCCAAGGTGCTGTCCTTGAAGCCACGTACCGAGTTGAAACCGCCCGCATAGTAGTTCTCATAGAACGGCAAGCCATTGGTCGAACCATAGCCGTCGCCATAGCCCAGCTCGGTGTGCAGGCGCATGGTGTAGTTATCGCTCAACGGCTGGAACAACTGGCCACGGTAGTCGAGCTTGAAGAACGACAGGTCGCTGCCCGGCGTAGTGACTTCCGCAGTCAGGCTCTGGGAATGGCCACGGGTCGCGAGTACGCCTTTGTTCAGGGTCGACTCGGACCAGCCGGCAGACGCCTTGAAGTTCAGGAACTTGTCGCCTTCACGACGGGTGAAGTCGAAAATTTCATCCACGGTGTACACACCGGTCTTGATCTCATCCTGCTGCGCGGTCAGGCCGAAGGTCAGGCGCGAGGTCTCACTGATCGGATAACCCACGTTGACGCCGGCACCGAGGCTGTCGATCGCATAGCTTGCAACGTCGACGTCGAGGTCTTTGTAGTCGGTGGTGCGGTAGAAGGCGTTGTAGCCCAGGCTCACACCATCTGCAGTCCAGTAGGGGTCGGTGTAGCCGAAGTTGTATCGGCTCTGGTATTCGCTTCGGGTCAGGCCGATGGATACACGGTTACCGGTACCGAGGAAGTTGTTCTGGGTGATGGAACCACCCAGGATCAAACCCGCGCTCTGTGCAAAACCGACGCTGGCGGTGATCGAACCCGAGGCTTGCTCTTCAACGGCGTAGTTCACGTCGACCTGGTCATCCACACCCGGTACGGCCGGAGTTTCGACGTTGACTTCCTTGAAGAAGCCCAGGCGCTCAAGACGGGTCTTGGATTGGTCGATCAGGTAAGTCGACGCCCAACCGCCTTCCATCTGGCGCATTTCACGACGCAGCACTTCGTCCGAGGACTTGGTGTTGCCACGGAAGTTGATGCGGTTGACGTAGGCACGCTTGCCCGGATCGACGACGAAGGTGATGTCCACGGTGTGGTCTTCATCGTTCGGGGTCGGCACGCCGTTGACGTTGGCGAAGGTATAGCCTTCGTTACCCAGGCGACGGGTAATCAGCTCCGAGGTGGTGGTCATCAGCTTGCGCGAGAACACCTGGTCTTTCTGGACCAGCAACAGGGACTTGACCTGGTCTTCAGGCACCTTCAAGTCACCGCTGAGCTTGACGTCACGAACCTTGTACTTCTCGCCTTCGTTAACGTTGACGGTAATGTAGACGTGCTTCTTGTCCGGGGTGATGGACACCTGGGTCGAAGCGATGTCCATGTTGATGTAGCCACGGTCCAGATAGTAGGAGCGCAGGCGTTCCAGGTCACCGGACAGTTTTTCACGGGCGTACTTGTCATCGTTCTTGAAGAACGACAACCAGTTGGTGGTCTTGAGTTCGAACAGGTCGATCAGGTCTTCATCCGCGAACTTGGTGTTGCCCACCACGTTGATGTGCTGGATGGCCGCCACGGTGCCTTCGTTGATATTGACCTTCAGGCCTACCCGGTTACGCGGCTGCGGGATGACTTCCGTCTCCACGCTTGCCGAGTAGCGGCCCTGGGCAACGTACTGGCGTTGCAGCTCGTTACGCACACCTTCAAGGGTGGCGCGCTGGAAGATTTCACCCTCGGCCAGGCCCGACTGCTTCAACCCCTTCATCAGGTCTTCAGTGGAGATGGCCTTGTTACCTTCGATCGTGATGCTCGCGACGGAAGGCCGCTCGACGACGGTGATGACCAGGACGTTGCCTTCGCGACCCAGTTGGATATCTTGAAAGAACCCGGTTTTGAACAGCGCACGAGTGGATTCCACCAGGCGACGGTCATCAGCCTGTTCCCCGACGTTCAACGGCAAGGCACCAAAGACGCTACCCGCGGAAACCCGCTGGAGGCCGTTGACGCGAATATCGGAGATGGTGAAGGACTCGGCGTGAACTTCGGCGATCATCAATACGGTGAGAACCGCAGTTAGCAGCAGACGTTTCATGAAGTCCTTTCTTATTCCAACTGGCAATAAACAAACTGCCGCAAAATGCGGCAGATTCGCAATTCAGCGAAGCGTTACAGTCGTCCCAGATCGTTGACCAGAGCTAACAACATCACTCCGACCACCAAACTGATACCGATCTGTATCCCCCAACCCTGCACCCGATCCGACAAGGGGCGACCACGCACCCACTCGACCAGATAAAACAGCAGATGCCCCCCATCCAATACTGGAATGGGCAGCAAATTCAGAACTCCAAGGCTGATACTCAGATAAGCCAGGAAATTCAAGAAATCCGCGACACCCGACTGGGCAGAAGCGCCCGCCACTTTAGCAATGGTTATCGGTCCACTCAAGTTTTTTACCGAGAGCTCGCCGAACAACATTTTCTTCAGGGATTCGAGGGTCAGCACGCTCATGGTCCAAGTGCGTTTAGCACCCTCGCCAATCGCTGCCAACGGCCCGAAGCTGATCTCTCGCACCATCGATGGCGGCCACTCGACACCTTTGACCCCGGCACCCAGGTAACCCCCGGCAGCCTTGGCCTCACCACGCACCGACAAAGTTACAGGGACGTCGATTTGAGCACCTTCGCGCTCAACTTTCAGCACAATTTTCGTATCAGGGCGTACACGTACCAGGTCGACCACTTGCTGCCAATCGCCCAGCGCCTGGCCGTCAAGGGCCAACAGCCGGTCGCCGGTTTTCAGGCCTGCGGCCTGGGCCGGGCCTTTAGGGTCCAGCTCGGCGAGTACCGGCGGCAACGCCGGACGCCACGGACGGATGCCCAGGGACTTGATCGGATCCGGCTCGTCAGCGCCTTGAAGCCAATGGTCCAAGGCCAGCTCACGCGGGCTTTCGGCACTGGAATCCGGCTCACGCACCACCACATTGACAGTGCCGCTCTCACCCAGTCGCCGCACCAACTGCAAATTGACCGCGCCCCAACCCGTGGTGGGCTCGCCATCAATCGAAACAATTTCCTGCCCTGCCAGCAGCCCGGCCTTGGCCGCCATACTGCCCGTCTCGACCGCACCGATGACCGGACGCACTTGCTGGCTGCCCAGCATGGCAAGGACCCAGAAGAACACCATTGCCAACAGGAAATTGGCAATCGGGCCGGCAGCGACGATGGCGATGCGCTGACGAACGGTCTTGCGGTTGAAGGATTGATCCAACTGGTCCGCAGGCACTTCGCCTTCGCGCTCATCGAGCATCTTCACATAGCCACCCAGCGGGATGGCTGCAATCACGAACTCGGTACCCTGACGATCATGCCAGCGGACCAGCGGCATGCCGAAACCGACGGAAAAGCGCAATACCTTGACGCCGCAACGACGCGCCACCCAGAAGTGGCCGAATTCGTGGAAGGTAACCAGCACACCCAGAGCAACCAGGGTGCCGACAATCATGTAGAGCGCACTCATCTAATTTCTCCGCATTTCAATCCAATGCCTGAAGGCGCTTACCCGCCTACAGCCTGACGCGCGTTGCGGCCCAGCCATTGCTCGGCCAGGGCCCGAGCCTTTGTATCGGCCTCGAACACGGCCCCCAGGTCATCCACAGCCACAACCGGCTCAGAATCCAGAACGTCCTCGATGATACTCGCGATCTGCGGAAAGCGGATGCGCCGTTCGAGAAACGCCGCCACGGCCACTTCATTGGCTGCATTGAGCATGGCTGGCGCACTGTTGCCCGCCTCAGCTGCTTGCCGGGCCAGACGCAGGCACGGGAAGCGCTGTTCGTCCGGCGCCTGGAAATCCAGGCGCGCGATGGCAAATAGGTCCAATGGCGCCACACCGGAATCAATCCGCTCCGGCCAAGCCAAGGCATTGGCGATCGGCGTGCGCATATCCGGGTTGCCCAATTGCGCCAGTACCGAGCCGTCCACGTAATCCACCAGGGAATGAATCACACTTTGCGGGTGAATCACCACCTCCACCTGATCAGGCCGCGCATCGAACAACCAGCACGCTTCGATCAGCTCCAGCCCTTTGTTCATCATGCTCGCCGAATCCACGGAGATTTTGCGCCCCATGGACCAGTTCGGGTGCGCGCACGCCTGGTCGGGCGACACATGCTCCAGATCATCCACCGGAGTCTGCCGGAAGGGACCACCGGACGCCGTCAGCAAAATCCGGCGCACGCCGACCTGGCCCAGGCCGCGGGCAAAATCAGCGGGCATGCACTGGAAGATCGCGTTGTGCTCGCTGTCCAGGGGTAACAGGACCGCCCCGCTCCTGCGCACGGCCTGCATAAAGAGCGCGCCGGACATGACCAGCGCTTCTTTATTGGCCAGCAGGATTTTCTTGCCCGCATCGACGGCAGCCAGTGTCGGGCGCAAACCCGCTGCGCCGACAATAGCTGCCACGACCGTATCCACTTCGGCGTCCGCAGACACCTGGCACAGCCCCTCCTCGCCCACCAGCACCTGGGTGGCAAGGCCGGCGGCCCGCAGATCATCCTGCAGGCTTCGCGCGGCAGCGACCTGCGGCACCACGGCAAAGCGCGGCGAATGACGCACGCATAACGCCAGCAGTTCATTCATGCGCGTAAAGCCGGTCAGGGCGAACACCTGGTAACGATCAGGGTGACGGGCGATGACATCCAGGCTGCTCAGCCCGACCGAGCCCGTCGCTCCAAGCACGGTGACCTGCTGCAGGCGGCTCACGAAGCGATCATCCACAGCAACACGGCAAAGATCGGCAACGCGGCGGTGAGGCTGTCGATACGGTCCAGCACACCACCGTGACCTGGCAGCAGGTTGCTGCTGTCCTTGATCCCGGCCTGGCGCTTGAACATGCTCTCGGTGAGGTCGCCCACCACCGAAATGAATACCACGACGGCCGTCCCCAACAAGGCCAGGAAAATCTCTTTCACCGACCAGTCGCGCCACCCACCGACCGCCAGCGCAATCAGCAGCGTCAAGGCCAGCCCGCCGTATACGCCTTCCCAGCTCTTGCCTGGGCTGACGGCCGGCGCCAGCTTACGCTTGCCGAAGGCACGGCCTGAGAAGTAGGCACCAATGTCAGCGCCCCAGACCAGCACCATGACCGCAAGGATCAATTCGTTGCCATTCGGGAAACGCTTGATTTCCACCAAGCCTTGCCAGGCCGGCAGCAGGATCAGCAAGCCAATCACCAACTTGCAGGCCACACTGGACCATTGACCGCTGGTGCGTGGATAGGTCAGCACCAGGAACGTCGCCAATGCCCACCACAGTACCGACGCCCCCAGCACCCAGGGCGCGATATCGGGCAGGATGTACATCAGGAACAGCAACAGCGCGACGATCGCGGCGTACGCCACGCGTGGCAACTGGTCGCTCAAGCCCGCCAGACGCGCCCATTCCCATGCGCCGAGGGTTACCACCAGGCCGATGAACAGTGCAAAGCCGGAACCCTCGAGCAGGAAAAAACCACACAAGGCAATCGGCAGCAGGATCAGTGCTGTGATGATTCGTTGTTTAAGCATTTAAACCCGGGCTCCAGCTTCGATCTGCTCGCTCGTTTTACCGAAGCGACGCTGACGGGAAGCGAAATCGGCCAGCGCATTGCGCATGGCATCGTGTTTGAAGTCCGGCCAGAACAGGTCGGAGAAATACAACTCGGTATAGGCTAGCTGCCACAGCAGGAAATTGCTGATGCGGTGCTCACCACCGGTACGGATGCACAAGTCCGGCAACGGCAGGTCGCCGGTCACCAGGCAGGTTTGCAGCAATTCGGGCGTGATGTCGTCTGGCCGCAAATGACCGGCCTGCACTTCGCGGGCCAGTCGCTGCGCAGCCTGGGCGATATCCCATTGGCCGCCGTAGTTGGCCGCGATTTGCAGCACGAAACGGTTGCTGCCGGCCGTGATAGCCTCGGCTTCACGCATGGCTGCCTGCAGCTCCGGATGGAACCGGGAACGGTCACCAATGATGCGCAGGCTGATGCCGTTGTCATTGAGGCGCTTGGCTTCGCGCCGCAGCGCCTTGAAGAACAGGTCCATCAAGGCACTCACTTCTTCGGCGGGCCGCTGCCAGTTCTCGCTGGAAAAGGCAAACAGCGTCAGCACTTCGACCTTGGCCTCGGCGCACACTTCGATGACAGCGCGCACCGCATCGACACCCGCTTTATGCCCGGCAACACCGGGCATAAAGCGTTTTTTCGCCCAGCGATTATTCCCATCCATGATGATCGCGACATGGCGCGGCACCACAGAGGGCACAGTCTGCTTGGTCTTTTCCATGAAGGCGTCCTGACCCCTTATACGGCCATCAGGTCCTTTTCTTTTTCTTCGGTGGCCTTGGTGATCTGGGCCTCCGCATCCTTGGTCAGCTTATCGATATCGGCAACGGCACGGCGCTCTTCGTCTTCGCTGATTTCCTTGTCCTTGACCAGCTTCTTCAGGTCACCCAAGGCATCGCGACGGATGTTACGCACGGCAACCCGTGCATCTTCCGCCGCGCTGCGCGCCTGCTTGGTGAAGCCCTTGCGGGTCTCCTCGGTCAGGGCAGGCATGGAAATCAACAACAACTCGCCCAGGTTGGTCGGGTTGAGGTTCAAGCCGGCACTCTGGATAGCTTTGTCGACCGCCGCGAGCATGTTGCGCTCGAAGGCCACGACCTGCAGGGTGCGCGAGTCTTTTACGGTGATGTTGGCCACCTGAGTAATGGAGGTGTCCGAGCCGTAGTAGGGCACCATCACGCTGCCCAGGATGCTCGGGTGCGCCTTGCCGGTACGAATCTGGCCGAATGCGTGGCTCAGAGACTCCAGGGATTTCTGCATACGCGCTTGGGCGTCTTTCTTGATTTCGTTGATCATTGTTGGCCTTCCTCGATCAGAGTCCCTTCTGCGCCGCCGTGTACGATATTCAGCAGGGCGCCGGGCTTGTTCATGTTAAATACGCGCAGCGGCATCTTGTGGTCGCGGCACAGGCAGATAGCCGTCAGGTCCATCACACCCAGCTTGCGATCCAGCACTTCATCGTAGGTCAGATGATCGAACTTCTCGGCATGCGGGTCTTTGAATGGATCTGCAGTGTATACGCCATCCACCTTGGTCGCCTTCAACACCACGTCTGCGTCGATTTCGATAGCACGCAGGCATGCGGCCGAATCGGTGGTGAAGAACGGGTTACCGGTGCCCGCGGCAAAGATCACCACTTCCTTGGCGTTCAGGTGGCGCATGGCTTTGCGGCGATCGTAGTGATCGGTCACACCGACCATGGAAATAGCCGACATCACGATGGCCGAGATATTGGCACGCTCCAGGGCGTCACGCATGGCCAGGGCGTTCATCACAGTGGCCAGCATGCCCATGTGGTCGCCAGTGACCCGATCCATCCCGGCAGCACTCAGTGCCGCGCCGCGGAACAGGTTGCCACCACCGATCACCAGGCCCACCTGAACACCGATACCGACCAGTTGGCCGACTTCGAGCGCCATGCGGTCAAGTACCTTGGGGTCGATCCCGAACTCTTCCGAGCCCATCAGGGCCTCGCCGCTGAGCTTGAGTAGAATGCGTTTATAGCGAGCCTGATAACCACTGCCCTGCTGAGCCATTGCGAATCTCTCCTGCGGCGTTTTTTTTAAAAAATTCTTGGCGAGCCGTTTACGGCTTGCGTTCACTCTAGCTGGACGCCATCACAGCGCCATCGGAACACGGCTTTGTAAGCCAGTTCCGAGGGGAAGCCAAATAAATTCGCTTTCCCATTTGAAAAGAGGCTGCGCGCGTGAGCGGGCAGCCTCTTTCGGGCGACAGTTGAAAACTGTCTTATTGCTTGGCGGCAGCCAGCTGGGCAGCAACTTCTTCGGCGAAGTTGTCGACCGGCTTCTCGATACCGTCGCCTACTTTGAAGTAGGTGAAGGAAACGATTTCAGCACCGGCTTTCTTGGCCAGTTCGCCAACCTTGATTTCAGGGTTCTTGACGAACGCCTGCTCAACCAGGCTTGCTTCAGCCAGGAACTTGCTGATACGGCCTTTGACCATGTTCTCAACAATATTTTCTGGCTTGCCTTTGATTTTTTCTTCGTTCAGCTGCAGGAACACAGCTTTTTCACGCTCGATCGCTTCGGCAGAAACTTCCGAAGGCAACAGGAACTCAGGGTTGCTGGCCGCTACGTGCATAGCGATGTCTTTGGCCAGTTCAACGTTGCCGCCTTTCAGGACAACTGCAACACCGATCTTGTTGCCGTGCAGGTAACCACCTACCACGTCACCTTCAACGCGCACCAGGCGACGGATGTTGACGTTTTCGCCAACCTTGCCGACCAGTACCAGGCGATCAGCTTCTTGAGCTTCGATCAGCGGAGCGGCGTCAGTCAGTTTGTCGGCGAACGCTTTTTCAACGCTGGCGGCAACAAATGCCTTGAAGTCGTCCTGCAGAGCCAGGAAGTCAGTCTGCGAGTTCACTTCCAGCAGTACCGCGGACTTGCCGTCTTCTTTCAATGCGATGGCGCCTTCAGCAGCCACGTTGCCTGCTTTCTTGGCGGCCTTGATGGCGCCGGAAGCACGCATGTCGTCAATGGCTTTTTCGATGTCGCCGTCGGCCTTTTCCAGGGCCTTCTTGCAATCCATCATGCCTTCGCCGGTACGCTCACGCAGTTCTTTAACCAACGCTGCAGTAATTGCTGCCATTTTCAAATTCCTCTTGGATAGGTTTTCAACCATTCCACCCGATCGAACGGGGGATCAATTCTTCCCGAATATCCGTTGTAGGCTGCTGCACGTTACAGAGCAACGATGCGCCGCCACAAGTGGGCGCCAACAAATGGTTTTCGAGGTGGCAAAAAGGGGGCCAAGCCCCCTTTTTGCTTACTGAGTCAACGCCAGGGCGTCAATTACTCAGCTGCGGCTACCGGAGCTTCTTCAACGAACTGCTCGGTACCACCAGCAACGTGGTTGCGACCACGGATTACAGCGTCAGCCATCGAACCCATGTACAGCTGGATAGCGCGGATTGCGTCATCGTTGCCTGGGATGATGTAGTCAACGCCATCCGGGCTGCTGTTGGTATCGACTACGCCGATAACAGGGATGCCCAGCTTGTTGGCTTCGGTGATCGCGATGCGCTCGTGATCAACGTCGATAACGAACAGTGCGTCAGGCAGACCGCCCATGTCCTTGATACCACCCAGGGAACGATCGAGCTTTTCCAGGTCGCGAGTGCGCATCAGCGCCTCTTTCTTGGTCAGCTTGGCGAAAGTACCGTCTTCGGCTTGCACTTCAAGGTCACGCAGACGCTTGATGGAAGCACGGATGGTTTTGAAGTTGGTCAGCATGCCGCCCAACCAGCGGTGATCGACGTACGGCGAACCGCAACGTGCTGCTTCTTCAGCAACGATCTTGCCAGCGGAACGCTTGGTGCCGACGAACAGGATCTTGTTTTTGCCCTGGGCCAGGCGCTCTACGAAAGTCAAAGCTTCGTTGAACATTGGCAGGGTTTTTTCAAGGTTGATAATGTGGATCTTGTTACGCGCGCCGAAAATGTACTTACCCATTTTCGGGTTCCAGTAACGGGTCTGGTGACCGAAGTGCACACCGGCCTTCAGCATATCGCGCATGTTGACTTGGGACATGATAGTTCCTTAATAAGTCGGGTTTGGCCTCCACGTATCCCAATGACCAACCAGCGGCTTCAAGGCCTCCGGCACCCAGGTCATCGTGTCGACACGTGTGTGGATTTAAGCTCTGCAGGGCATCCCCGGAAAGCGGCGCATTTTATACCACAGCAAGGGCGAAAACGGAACCCGCAATCACATTTGCCGCAAGCTTCCTTGCGCCAACCCTTTGAATGGCGCCGATATACCCCCACTCTATAGAGAGAAGCGATCGTTAGGGGCTCATGGTTTGTCGCCCGCGTCTGTTAGAATCGCGTTTTTTTGTGGCCTGTGCGAAGTGTCGCACGCCCGTAAACCGTATTGATTTCAGCGCGTCGCGCTAGAGAGAGCCTGTATGACCGTTAGTTTGAAAACCGCCGAAGACATCGCCGGCATGCGCATCGCCGGCAAACTGGCCGCCGACGTGCTGGAAATGATCGCCGAACACGTCAAGCCCGGCGTCACCACCGAAGAACTGAACCAGATCTGCCATGACTATATCGTCAATGTGCAAAAGGCCATCCCGGCCCCACTGAACTACAAAGGCTTTCCCAAGTCGATCTGCACCTCGGTCAACCACGTGGTGTGCCACGGGATCCCGGGTGACAAGCCGTTGAAGGACGGCGACACCCTGAACATCGACGTCACCGTGATCAAGGACCGCTACTTCGGCGACACCAGTCGCATGTTCCACGTCGGCAACGTGCCGGTCTGGGCCGAGCGCCTGTCCCAGGTGACCCAGGAATGCATGTACAAGGCTATCGAGATCGTCAAGCCAGGCTGCCGCCTGGGCGATATCGGTGAAGTGATCCAGAAGCACGCCGAAAAGAACGGCTTTTCGGTGGTACGCGAGTTCTGCGGCCACGGCATCGGCACCGTATTCCATGAAGAGCCGCAGATCCTGCATTACGGCCGCGCCGGCACCGGCATGGAACTCAAGGCCGGCATGACCTTCACCATCGAGCCGATGATCAACCAGGGCAAGGCCGACACCAAGGTGCTGGGCGACGGCTGGACCGCCATCACCAAGGACCGCAAACTCTCGGCCCAGTGGGAGCACACCCTGCTGGTCACCGAAACCGGCTACGAGATTTTCACCCTGCGCGCCGACGACACGATCCCGCGCACGTCGGATGCTGCTTCGGCTTAGGGATTACTCAGGTTTTCCCCCCACTGTTTTGTGAATGACTGATAGATAGAAAGGAAAGCCGATCGATGCCCCAGGTGGATCCCGAACTCTTCGACCGTGGCCAGTTCCAGGCCGAACTGGCGCTGAAGGCAAGCCCTATCGCCGCGTTCAAGAAGGCGATCCGCCAGGCCCGCGAGGTGCTCGATGAGCGCTTTCGCAGCGGCCGCGACATACGCCGGCTGATCGAGGACCGCGCCTGGTTCGTCGACAATATCCTGCAAAAAGCCTGGGAACAGTTCAGTTGGAGCAGCGAGGCGGATATCGCCCTGGTGGCGGTCGGCGGCTACGGTCGTGGTGAGTTGCACCCCTACTCCGACATCGACCTGCTGATTCTGCTGGACAGCGCCGACCATGAGATTTTTCGCGATTCCATAGAGCGGTTTCTGACGCTGCTGTGGGACATCGGCCTGGAAGTCGGCCAGAGCGTACGCTCGGTGGACGAATGCGCCGAAGAGGCCCGTGCCGACCTGACCGTCATCACCAACCTGATGGAAAGCCGCACCATCGCCGGCCCCGAGCGCCTGCGCCAACGCATGCTCGAAGTCACCAACACCGCACACATGTGGCCGAGCAAGGATTTTTTCCTGGCCAAGCGTGCCGAGCAAAAGGCGCGGCACCACAAATACAACGACACCGAATACAACCTGGAACCCAACGTCAAAGGCTCGCCGGGCGGGCTGCGGGATATCCAGACGATTTTGTGGGTGGCCCGTCGCCAATACGGCACCCTGAACCTGCGCGCCCTGGCCGGCGAGGGCTTTCTGGTGGAGAGCGAAAACGCGCTGCTGGCCTCGTCCCAGGAGTTCCTGTGGAAAGTGCGCTACGCCCTGCACATGCTTGCCGGGCGCTCGGAAGACCGCCTGCTGTTCGACCACCAGCGCTCCATCGCGACCCTGCTGGGTTTTGAAGGCGAGGACGCGAAGACCAGCATCGAAAGCTTTATGCAGCAGTATTACCGCGTGGTGATGAGCATTGCCCAGCTCAGCGACCTGATCATCCAGCACTTCGAAGAAGTGATCCTGGCCCCCGAAGACGAAGCGCCGCCGCAACCGATCAATTCGCGCTTCCAGCTGCACGACGGTTACATCGAGGCGCGCAACGACAACGTATTCCACCGCACGCCGTTCGCCATGCTGGAAATCTTCGTGCTGATGGCCCAGCAGCCGGAAATCAAAGGCGTGCGCGCCGATACCATTCGCCTGCTGCGGGAAAACCGTCATCTGATCGACGATGAGTTTCGTCATGACATCCGCAACACCAGCCTGTTTATCGAACTGTTCAAGTGCAAGATCGGCATCCACCGCAACCTGCGGCGGATGAACCGCTACGGCATCCTCGGGCGCTACCTGCCGGAGTTCGGCTTTATCGTCGGACAGATGCAGCACGACCTGTTCCACATCTATACCGTGGACGCCCACACCCTGAACCTGATCAAGCACTTGCGTAAGTTGCAGTACACCCAGGTGTCAGAGAAATTCCCACTGGCCAGCAAACTCATGGCCAAGCTGCCCAAGCCGGAATTGATTTACCTGGCCGGCCTGTACCACGACATCGGCAAGGGCCGGCATGGCGATCACTCGGAGATCGGCGCGGTCGATGCCGAAGCGTTCTGCCAACGCCACCAATTGCCGTTGTGGGACAGCCGCCTGATCGTCTGGCTGGTGCAGAACCACCTGGTGATGTCGACCACCGCCCAGCGCAAGGACTTGTCCGACCCGCAAGTGATCCACGACTTCGCGCAGATCGTCGGCGATGAAACCCGCCTCGACTACCTCTACGTGCTGACCGTCTCCGACATCAACGCCACCAACCCGACGTTATGGAACTCCTGGCGCGCCAGCCTGTTGCGCCAGCTGTACACCGAGACCAAGCGCGCCCTGCGCCGCGGCCTGGAAAACCCGGTAGACCGCGAAGAGCAGATCCGCCGCACCCAAAGCGCGGCCCTGGATATCCTGGTGCGCGGCGGCAACGACCCGGACGATGTCGAACAACTGTGGTCGCAACTGGGTGACGATTATTTCCTGCGCCACACTGCCGGCGACGTCGCCTGGCACACCGACGCCATCCTTCAACAGCCGGCCGATGGTGGCCCGCTGGTCCTGATCAAGGAAACCACCCAGCGCGAATTCGAAGGCGGTACGCAGATCTTCATCTATGCGCCGGACCAACATGACTTCTTCGCCGTGACCGTGGCAGCCATGGACCAGCTCAACCTGAACATTCATGACGCCCGGGTGATCACCTCCAGCAGCCAGTTCACCCTCGACACCTATATTGTGCTCGACACCGAAGGCGACTCGATTGGCGACAATCCGGTGCGTGTGAAGAAGATCCGCGAAGGTCTGACCGAAGCCCTGCGCAACCCGGATGATTACCCGACCATCATCCAGCGCCGGGTACCGCGCCAGCTCAAGCACTTTGCCTTTGCGCCGCAGGTGACCATCTCCAACGACGCCCAGCGCCCGGTAACCGTGCTGGAGCTGAGCGCGCCGGATCGCCCGGGCCTGCTGGCACGCATCGGCGGGATTTTCCTGGAGTTCGACCTGTCGCTGCAGAACGCCAAGATTGCGACCCTCGGCGAGCGCGTGGAAGACGTGTTCTTCATCACCGACGCCGATAACCAACCGCTGTCCGACCCTGAGCTGTGCCGCCGTTTGCAGGATGCGATCGTGGAGCAATTGAGCGTGACCCAGGAACCTGGCGTCGCGCTGACGCGCCTGACCCTATGAACACCGGCGTATGTGGGAGGGGGCTTGCTCCCGATAGCAGTGGATCAGATAAAGATCAGCTGACTGACACAACGCAATCGGGAGCAAGCCCCCTCCCACATTGAATTTTCGCCGGCAACCAGACCGCGTGCCAACAACTGAATTGACGAGACTTGCGATGAACAACGCCCTGAACCAGCTGCAGCCTTACCCATTCGAGAAACTGCGCGCCCTGCTCGGCAGTGTCACCCCCAACCCGGACAAACGCCCGATTGCCCTGTCGATTGGCGAGCCCAAGCACACATCACCGAGTTTCGTGGCCGAGGCGCTGAGCAATAACCTGGACCAGATGGCGGTGTACCCGACCACACTGGGCATCCCCGCATTGCGCGAGGCCATTGGCGCCTGGTGCGAGCGCCGCTTCAACGTACCTGCAGGCTGGCTGGACCCGGCGCGCAATATCCTGCCGGTCAACGGCACACGCGAGGCGCTGTTCGCCTTTACCCAGACCGTGGTCAATCGCGGTGACGACGCGCTGGTGGTGAGCCCGAACCCGTTCTACCAGATCTACGAAGGCGCGGCGTTCCTCGCCGGTGCCAAGCCGCATTACCTGGCGTGCCTGGACACCAATGGGTTCAACCCGGACTTCGATGCCGTGTCGCCAGACGTTTGGAAACGTTGCCAGATCCTGTTCCTGTGCTCTCCGGGCAACCCGACCGGCGCGCTGATTCCGGTGGACACCCTGAAAAAACTGATCGCCCTGGCCGATGAACACGACTTCGTGATCGCCGCCGACGAGTGCTACAGCGAGCTGTACTTCGATGAGCAAACCCCGCCGCCAGGCCTGCTGAGCGCCTGTGTCGAACTAGGTCGCCAGGACTTCAAGCGTTGCGTGGTGTTCCACAGCCTGTCCAAGCGTTCCAACCTGCCGGGCCTGCGTTCGGGCTTTGTCGCTGGCGATGCTGAGATTCTCAAGGCTTTCCTGCTGTATCGCACCTATCACGGCTGCGCAATGCCGGTGCAAACCCAACTGGCCAGCATCGCCGCCTGGCAGGACGAAGCGCACGTACAGGCCAACCGTGACCTGTATCGCGAGAAGTTCGACGCAGTGCTGGCGATCCTCAAACCGGTGCTGGATGTGCAAAGCCCGGACGGCGGCTTTTATTTGTGGCCGAACGTGAACGGGGACGATGCTGCTTTCTGCCGTGATTTGTTCGTGGAGGAACATGTGACGGTGGTACCGGGCTCTTACCTGTCCCGCGAAGTGGATGGCTTCAACCCAGGCGCCGGGCGTGTACGCCTGGCATTGGTTGCACCGCTGGCCGAATGTGTCGAAGCGGCTGGGCGGATTCGCGATTTCATCCAGCGCCGCGGTTGAGACACAAGCCGCTCCCAACGGGGCGGCCTCCAGCGTTGTTTCTTGCAACCATTGCGAGGGAACAGAAACACGCAAACCTTACACCTAAGTTCATATAAACACTTAGGTGAACCCCATGACGCTCACGATCTCGCCCACTTCGCCTTCTGCTCATTGCGTCACCGCGCCGCTCAATAGAAGTAAGCGCGGCGTCGCCATGCCCGACAAGCTCTGGCCTCAGCATTCGGTGCTGACTATCTCCCTGCTGAACATGACCCCAGAACAAAAAGCGTTGGTAAAGCACAACATCAACGCATGGGCCCCCCATACCAATCTCTACTTCAAGTTCACCGACAGCCCCAATGGCGATATCCGCATCACTGCGGATGCTGACACGAGAGCGGGATGGTCAAACGTGGGCACCGACGCAAAGAAGGTGCCTTTATCCGAACCGACCATGGGCATTAACTTCACAGTATCGCCAAGCAGCGTCGCCGCAACGATCCAGCATGAATTCGGCCACGCCCTCGGCCTCAAACATGAGCATCAGCACCCCGATCGGACATTGGACCTGAACAGGCAGAACATCTATGACGAATATGCATCGAGAGGAGAACCCTCCTATAAGGCCAAGAACGATATCCTCCGCCCCTTCTCGCGCAAAGAGGTAAAGACTTCAAACTATGATGACAAATCCATCATGCACTATGGGATTCGCGCCTCACACCTGAATAGCGGAAATCCCATCCCGCGCAACTTCAAACTGTCTGAAGGCGATAAAAGCTTTGTGCAGTCACTGTACCCTGAAGATAAAACACTGCTCGGCAAACTGCTCGGTACCGGCATCCGCGCAATGATCAATGCCCAAACTACTTGACGCTGCCCAAGTTCGCTTCACTCATATCCAGATCCGCCAGAACTTCGCGCAATACATCATCGCCAATTTGATGTTGGCGACTCAAACGATACAACTCCAGCCGCTGCGCACGCAGCCCCTTGAGCCGCAGCTTGCGTTCCAGTTGATCCATCTGCAGCGCCAGGGCCTGGGCTTCGGCGGAATCGTTGAATACCTCAAGCTGGTGGCGATATTCCGACATCAATCGCGCCTTGAGCTCAGTGGCCAATGCCGCTTGAGCCGCATCCGACACTGCGGTTTCATCAGACTCTTCAGCCTCCAGCGCATGGATCGCTGCCACGGCGGTTTTTTTCCAGGCCTCACGAACCTCCCGGTGACGCTTTTCATCGGGGCTCTTTTCGATCCCGCGAAGCAGCAACGGCAGCGCGATACAGGCGGCGACCAGCGACAACAGAATGACGCCGGCCGCGATAAAGATCAGCAGGTCGCGCTCCGGAAAAGCCTGGCCCGGCGCCAGCAGCAATGGCACCGACATCACGCCCGCCAGTGTCACCGCACCGCGTACGCCGCCCACCGTCAGCAGCCAACAGGATCGCGCCGTGGGTACCAGGGTCAGCTCGCTTTTCCCACGCACACGACGCAGCAAGCCTGACAGCCGCCAAATGCTCTGAACCCAGATAAAGCGCAACACCACCAGCACCACGAAGATCGCAATCACGTCCAGGCAGCGATACATCAAGGTCGGCCACAACGTCGGCTCATGACTCACCACTGCTTTGATGATGTCCGGCAGTTGCAGGCCCAACAGCAGAAAGATCAGGCCGTTGAAGGCAAACTCCAGCAGCGACCAGACACTGCGATTGAGCAGGCGTGTACTGGTTTGACGCGGCAGCAGGTCCAGCCAGCTCTGCATCATGCCCGCCGCCACGGCCGACAAAATGCCCGACGCGCCCAAGCGTTCCGCCAGTACGTAGGCCGCGAACGGCAGCAGCAACATGAACACAACGTGGGTGGCCGGGTCATCCCAACCCCGTGCAATCATCCAGGCGCGCAGGCGACCGACCAGCCAGCTCAACGCCACACCGACCGCCAGCCCACCCACTGCGACCAAGACAAAGGTCAGGCTGGCATCGGCCAGGGAAAACACCCCGGTCAACGCGGCCGCCAGGGCAAACTTGAAGGTCACCAGGCCCGACGCATCATTCATCAAGGCCTCACCCTGGAGCATGTGCATCAAGGGCGTGGGCAGGCGATTCTGGGCAATCGCCGACACCGCCACGGCATCCGTCGGCGACAACACGGCCGCCAGGGCAAAGGCTACCGGCAACGGAATCGTCGGCAGAATCCAGTGAATGAAGTACCCCGCGCCGACCACCGTAAACAGCACCAGCCCCACGGCCAAGGTCAGGATCGGCCCGCGCAGGCGCCACAGCTCACGCTTGGGCATGCGCCAGCCATCGGAAAACAGCAGCGGCGGCAAGAACAGAAACAGGAACAGCTCCGGGTCCAGCGCCACATGCAGCCCCAGCGTGGGCCAGGCCAGCAAGGCCCCGGCGGCAATCTGTACCAGCGGCAGCGGCAGGGGAATGATGCGCCCGACCAGACGCGACACGCTGACCAGCATCAGCAGGATAAGAACGGTGTAGGCGGTTTGCATAACGCGGTTTTCCCAGACAATCGACTTGCAACGACACATGAGGCAACAACTGGCCGTTGAAGTGCCATATTACCCGGCTATGGTAACCGGCTATGCGGCGCACTGCCCTTTGCACAAACGTCGCACAGCGTTGACGAACGGCGCCGAAACGCGCTGGGCGTGGCATACTCAGCAATGCCTTGCTTAAAATAATGACTCCCACCATTCCGCCACACTTTAGCGCGGTGAAATCATCAGGAATGCCGATGCTGAAGCGCATTACCGCGAAGGAAATCATAAGGCAGAGCCATCAGGGCGTCTCTGTCCAGCCATTTCTGGTCAGGGCTGACGATGACCAAACCTATTTTGTAAAAGGGCTTTCCAGGGCGCTCGGCAATGGCCTGGTTTCGGAGGCATTGAGTGCCGAATTGGGCAAACACCTCGGTTTGCCCATTCCTCCGTGGAGAATAATGGACATTCCACAGCGCTTGATCGACTTTAGCGTGATGGACGGTGTAAGCGACCTAAGTGGTGGACCGGCATTCGCATCATTGCAGGTTGAAAATGCATCCGACTTCATGTGGGCCAACCTCAAGTCTCTACCCGCTGATTTGAAGAAAACGGTTCTACTTTTCGACTGGTGGATACTCAACGGCGATCGTGGCCTTGGAGAAATGGGTGGCAACGTCAACCTTATTCTTGATCCGAAAGGTGAGCTGGTCGTAATCGATCATAACGTAGCTTTTGATCCGCACCTCAGCTTGGATGAGTTCAGGAGGTACCATGTATTCAGAGACCAATTGGGCTCATTTGATGGGAATCTGCTCGCTCGTCTGGATTACCTTCCATTGCTTGACGCTGCCCTTGCAGACTGGGGTAGGATCATCTCCCTTCTACCGGATGAGTGGCTTTGTCGCGACCACGATTGCGATGACGAGTACGAACCAACCCTTCAGCAAAGGCTACAAATACTGGAAAGGTTCAAGGACGAGCAATTCTGGGGGCAATTATGAAATATATTTGTAACTACTCAATTCTTAGGTTCCTGCCTTACCCGGAAACCGGTGAGTTCGTGAACATCGGTATTGTGCTGCTCGCAAATACGGGCGAATTCAAATTCAAAGTCGCTGCAAAACGCCAACGTGTCACGCGTTTCTTCGAGACTCTTGAGCATAAGGTCTATCTCCGCGCCAAAGGTGAAGTCGAGGACGAGTTCAACCGTCTCGTGGGATTCTTCGCGAACCATAAAACTGAGACGACGTTACTGACGAGTACGTTCAAACACCTCATCCATCCACGGGAAACGATGATGCGTTTCAGCCAGCCTGGATCCATGGCGACCGATAATATCGGACAAGCGCTGGACGAATTGTTTGAGCATTATGTAAATCACAGCTTTGCCAGTAAGGAATATCAAGAGAAGGTCCTAGAGCGTCAGCTAGGCACTCTTTTGGCCTCGTCGAATCTCAAGCAACTTTATAAAGAGCAACGATTGGGTACAAATGACTACGATGTGAGATTCCCATTCGTCATGCTTGACGATCAAATTGCTGAGCAGGCAATCAAACCGATTTTCTTTGGTCAGTCTGAACCAGGAAAAATCCTTGAACATGGTGACGCATGGCTGTCGAAAGTTATGCGTCTGAACAAAGCCAATAAATTAGCCAAGGACACCTTATTCATTGCTGAGCCTCCGGCCCAGGGTAAACCAAAGCTATTTAAGGCTTACGAGGAAGTCACACTTGCACTTGCTGAGTTCGACGGTGTGAGGGTCATCAACGCACACATGACAAACTCGCAAAAGCTCCAAGAAATAAAACGCGGCGTCCCGGAGATGTCTCACTAAAAAATCGGCCATGGCCGGTTTTTTCCATCCGTGCCACAAGCCCAGTCACGCCTGCATGCACACAGTTTACGGTCGTTCCATCGTCACGACCGATCCGTAACAGTCAGTCGCGGCGCCAGGCGAATTGACGTGGCATAATCCGCGATCTTTCATTTTTCATTCGTCCAAAGGGGGCAATTCCTTGACCGCTTCAAGCAAAACCTTGCACCTTTTCGGCATCAAAGCCTGCGACACCATGAAAAAGGCGCGCACCTGGCTTGATGAGCACGCTGTGAGCTATGAGTTCCATGATTACAAAACGGCCGGTATCGACCGCGAACACTTGACCCAATGGTGCGACGAGCACGGTTGGCAGGTGGTTTTGAACCGTGCGGGCACCACCTTTCGCAAACTCGAAGACGAACGCAAAGCCGATCTCGATCAGTCGAAAGCCATTGAATTGATGCTCGCGCAACCCTCGATGATCAAGCGCCCGGTGCTCGATCTCGGTGACAGAACCCTGATTGGCTTCAAGCCAGATAGTTATTCGGCGGCCCTCAAGTAGGCCAGCCTTCCATTTTTGTAGAGGTAACAGCATGTCCAATTCCCTGTTCAGCCTGGGCTTCGGCGTCGGCACTCAGAACCGCCAAGGTGCTTGGCTGGAAGTGTTTTACGCACAGCCCTTGCTCAACCCGTCGGCTGACATCGTCGCGGCCATCGCGCCGATCCTTGGCTACACCGAAGGCAACCAGGCGATTACCTTCACCGTCACCCAGGCCCTGCAACTGGCCGATGCGCTCAAAGGCGTCGACGCCACCCAGGCCGCCCTGTTGAGCCGCCTGGCTGAAAGCCATACGCCGCTGGTTGCGACCTTGCTGGCCGAAGACGCCGCTCTGACCTCCACGCCTGAGGCCTACCTCAAGCTGCACCTGCTGTCCCACCGCCTGGTCAAGCCCCACGGCCTGAACCTGGCCGGCGTGTTCCCGCAACTGCCGAACGTGGCCTGGACCAGCCAGGGCGCCATCGACATCGCCGAACTGGCCGAACGCCAGTTGGAAGCACGCCTGCGCGGCGAGCTGCTGGAAGTGTTCTCGGTGGACAAATTCCCGAAAATGACCGACTACGTCGTACCGAGCGGTGTGCGTATCGCTGATGCCGCCCGCCTGCGCCTGGGCGCCTACGTGGGCGAAGGCACCACCGTCATGCACGAAGGTTTCGTCAACTTCAACGCCGGCACCGAAGGCCCGGGCATGATCGAAGGCCGCGTATCGGCTGGCGTGTTCGTCGGCAAGGGTTCCGACCTGGGCGGCGGCTGCTCGACCATGGGTACCCTGTCGGGCGGCGGCAACATCGTGATCAAGGTCGGCGAAGGCTGCCTGATCGGCGCCAATGCCGGTATCGGTATCCCGCTGGGCGACCGCAACACCGTGGAGTCCGGCCTGTACGTGACCGCCGGGACCAAAGTTGCCTTGCTGGACGAGAAGAACCAACTGGTCAAAGTGGTCAAGGCGCGTGAGCTGGCCGGCCAACCGGACCTGCTGTTCCGCCGCAACTCCGAGACCGGTGCCGTGGAGTGCAAAACCCACAAATCGGCCATCGAACTGAACGAAGCGCTGCACGCTCACAACTAAGCAGCCACTCGATGCCCCAGCGGGCCGCACCTTCGGGTGCGGCTCGCTTATACGAGTCTTGAACCCCATGCTTGTGCCCTCCCCCTGGCGTGCCGACTTTCCAGCCATCGCCACCCTGCAACGGCAAGACCAGACCTACCTGGACAACGCCGCCACCACGCAAAAGCCCCAAGCCCTGCTGGATGCAATCAGCCATTACTACGCCAATGGCGCAGCCAATGTGCACCGTGCCCAGCATTTGCCGGGTGCCCATGCGACCCAGGCGTTTGAAGACAGCCGCAGCAAGGTTGCGCAGTGGTTGAATGCGGGCGACAGCGGGCAGGTGGTGTTTACCCACGGCGCGACCTCTGCGCTGAACCTCCTGGCTTATGGCCTCGAGCACTTATTCGATGCGGGCGATGAGATTGCCATCAGCGCCCTGGAACACCACGCCAACCTGCTGCCCTGGCAGCAACTGGCCAGACGTCGCGCACTGACGCTGGTGATACTGCCCCTGGACGCTGACGGCGTGATCGACCTTGACGCCGCCGCCCGACTGATCGGCCCGCGCACGCGGCTGTTGGCGGTCAGCCAGTTATCCAACGTACTCGGCACCTGGCAGCCGCTCGACGCCTTGCTCGGGCTGGCCCGCAGCCACGGCGCGCTGACGGTGATCGACGGTGCCCAAGGCATTGTCCATGGCCGCCACGACGTGCAGGCTCTGGGCTGCGACTTCTATGTATTTTCCAGTCACAAACTGTACGGCCCAGACGGGGTCGGCGTGCTCTACGGCCGCCACGAAGCCTTGCACCGCCTGCGCCACTGGCAGTTTGGCGGGGAAATGGTGCAACAGACGGACTACCACAGCGCCAGCTTCCGCCCTGCCCCCCTGGGTTTTGAGGCGGGAACGCCACCGATAGCCGGCGTGATCGGCCTGGGGGCGACCCTGGATTACCTGACTTCGCTGGATCCACAGGCGGTGGTCAGACATGAAGCGGCACTGCACGATTATTTGCTGCGCGGCTTAAAAGCGCGCAATGGCGTGCGCATACTCGGCGCGCCGCAGGTGGCGCTGGTCAGCTTTGTGGTCGAGGGCGTGCATAACGCCGACCTCGCGCACCTGCTGACCGAGCAGGGGGTCGCCGTGCGTGCCGGTCATCACTGTGCGATGCCGTTGCTCAAGATGCTGCAATTGTCGGGGGCGATTCGCGTGTCCCTCGCGCTGTACAACGACTCCGATGACCTGGAACGCTTCTTTGAAGCGCTGGACCAGGCGCTGGAGATGCTGCGATGAGCTTGCCGGTGGATGCGGTGGCTGCGCGGAAAGCCTTTCAGTCGGTCGGCAGTTGGGAACAACGCGCCCGAATGCTGATGCAATGGGGTGAGCGCCTGCCCGCCTTGGCGGATGAGGATAAGGTCGATGCCAACCTCGTACAGGGCTGTGAGAGCCTGGTGTGGTTGGTGGGGCATTTGCACAATGGCCACTGGCAGTTTGCCGCCAGCAGCGAAGCGCGGATGATTCGGGGGTTGGTGGCGTTGTTGCTGGCGCGGGTGAATGGGTTGTCGGCGGCTGAGTTGCAGGCGGTGGACTTGCCCGACTGGTTCAATCAACTCGGGCTTTCCCGCCAACTATCGCCGTCACGCAGCAATGGCCTCAATGCAGTCCTGCAGCGCATGCGTTCCCTGAGCCATACACAAAACTGAATGTGGGAGGGGGCAAGCCCCCTCCCACACTTTCAGGCAGGCTTGACCCGCTCCGACGGCCTGCGCACCCCGGCCACAATCTTGTCCACCGCCTTGGTCGCCGCCACCATGCCGAACGTAGCGGTCACCATCATTACCGCGCCAAACCCTCCCGCGCAGTCCAGCTTCACGCCGTCGCCGACAAAACTCTTCTGCAAACAGATACTGCCGTCCGGCTTGGGGTAGCGCAGCTGCTCGGTGGAAAACACGCAGGGCACGCTGTAATGGCGGGTCACCGTGCGTGAGAAACCATAGTCACGACGAAGGGTGGAGCGTACTTTCGAGGCCAGCGGGTCGTTGAAGGTGCGGTTCAGGTCGCACACCTGGATCAGCGTCGGGTCGATCTGCCCGCCGGCGCCACCGGTGGTGATGATCTGGATCTTGCGGCGTTTGCACCAGGCAATCAGCGCCGCCTTGGCGTTGACCGCATCGATGCAGTCGATCACGCAATCGATGTTCGGGGTGATGTACTCGGCCATGGTGTCGCGGGTAACGAAGTCCGCCACCGCATGCACGGTGCAATCCGGGTTGATACCGCGCAGGCGTTCGGCCATCACCTGGACCTTGGGTTTGCCCACGGTGCTGTCCAGCGCATGCAGCTGGCGGTTGCTGTTGCTGACGCAAACGTCATCCAGGTCAAACAGCGAAATCTCGCCCACCCCGCAACGGGCGATGGCTTCTGCCGCCCACGAGCCCACGCCGCCGACGCCGACGATCGCCACATGGGCCGCTTTCAAGCGTTCCAGCCCTTCAATGCCATACAAGCGGGCGACGCCTGCAAACCGCGGATCTTCTGTGCTCATGACCATTACCCTAAAAACCGGCGCGCATTATGGACTACGCCGCGACAAGTTCGAAGCTTCCAGCTACAAGTAAAGAACTTAGGTGAACATTCGCGGACTAACGTCCGGCTTTTCTCTGTCTGCTGTACGCTCAGGGAAAGGCCGGTGTAGGATGCGCGCCGTTCGGTGCAGGCCGACACCTCTTTTCGTTCCACACCCTTTGGAACCCGAAATAACCATGGCATCGCGTAAATTTGGACTCAACCTGGTGATCGTGCTGGCAATCGCCGCGCTGTTCACTGGCTTCTGGGCGCTGATCAACCGCCCGGTCACCGCTCCCAACTGGCCCGAACAGATCTCCGGGTTCTCTTACTCGCCGTTCCAGCAAGGCCAGTATCCTCAGAAAAACCAGTACCCGTCTGACGACCAGATGCGCCAGGACCTGGCGATCATGAGCAAGCTGACGGACAACATCCGTACCTACTCGGTCGACGGCACCCTGGGCGATATTCCCAAGCTGGCCGAAGAGTTCGGTCTGCGGGTGACACTGGGGATCTGGATCAGCCCGGACCTTGAGCGCAACGAACGCGAAATCCAGCGCGCCATCGAAATCGCCAACAGCTCGCGCAGCGTCGTGCGCGTGGTGGTCGGTAACGAAGCGTTGTTCCGTGAAGAAATCACCCCGCAGGACCTGATCGTGCTGCTGGACCGTGTGCGTGCAGCGGTCAAGGTTCCGGTGACGACTTCCGAGCAGTGGCACATTTGGGAAAAAAACCCGGAACTGGCCAAGCACGTCGACCTGATCGCCGCGCACATCCTGCCGTTTTGGGAATTTATCCCGATGGACAAGGCCGGCCAGTACGTACTCGACCGTGCACGGGACCTGAAGAAACTGTTCCCGAAAAAGCCGCTGCTGCTGTCGGAAATTGGCTGGCCGAGTAACGGACGCATGCGCGGCGGTAATGAAGCCTCACCTGCCGACCAGGCGGTTTACCTGCGCACGCTGGTGAACAAACTCAATCGCCAGGGCTACAACTACTTCGTGATCGAGGCGTTCGATCAGCCTTGGAAAGTCAGCGACGAAGGCTCGGCGGGCGCTTATTGGGGCGTATTCAACGCCGCGCGTCAGCAGAAATTCAACTTTGAAGGCCCGGTGGTCGCAATCCCGCAGTGGCGCGTGCTGGCCATCGGTTCGGTGGTGCTGGCGCTGCTGTCCCTGACCCTGCTGATGATCGACGGCTCGGCCCTGCGCCAGCGCGGTCGTACCTTCCTGACGTTTATCGCGTTCCTGTGCGGTTCGGTGCTGGTGTGGATCGGCTACGACTACAGCCAGCAATACAGCACCTGGTTCAGCGTGACCGTGGGCATTCTCCTGGCCCTCGGTGCCCTGGGTGTGTTTATCGTGCTGCTGACCGAAGCCCACGAACTGGCGGAAGCGGTGTGGACCCACAAACGCCGGCGTGAATTCCTGCCGGTCGAAGGGGAATCGGACTACCGTCCGAAAGTGTCGATCCATGTGCCGTGCTACAACGAGCCGCCGGAGATGGTCAAACAGACCCTCGACGCCCTGGCCGCACTCGACTACCCGGACTACGAAGTCCTGATCATCGACAACAACACCAAGGACCCGGCGGTATGGGAACCGGTGCGCGACTACTGCGAAACCCTGGGCCCGCGCTTCAAGTTCTTCCATGTCGCGCCCCTGGCCGGTTTCAAGGGTGGCGCGCTGAACTACCTGATCCCGCACACCGCCAAGGACGCCGAAGTGATCGCGGTGATCGACTCGGACTATTGCGTGTCGCCCAACTGGCTCAAGCACATGGTGCCGCACTTCGCCGACCCGAAAATCGCCGTAGTGCAGTCGCCCCAGGATTACCGCGACCAGAACGAAAGCACCTTCAAGAAGCTCTGCTACGCGGAATACAAAGGCTTCTTCCATATCGGCATGGTCACCCGCAACGACCGCGACGCGATCATCCAGCACGGCACCATGACCATGACCCGTCGCTCGGTGCTCGAAGAACTCGGCTGGGCCGACTGGTGCATCTGTGAAGACGCCGAACTGGGCCTGCGCGTGTTCGAAAAAGGCCTGTCGGCGGCGTATTACCACGACAGCTACGGCAAGGGCCTGATGCCCGACACCTTTATCGACTTCAAGAAACAGCGTTTCCGCTGGGCCTACGGTGCGATTCAGATCATCAAGCGCCACACCGCCAGCCTGCTGCGCGGCAAAGGCACCGAGCTGACCCGTGGCCAGCGCTATCACTTCCTCGCGGGCTGGCTGCCGTGGGTGGCCGATGGCATGAACATCTTCTTCACCGTGGGCGCGCTGCTGTGGTCGGCGGCGATGATCATCGTGCCGACCCGCGTCGATCCGCCGTTGCTGATTTTCGCGATCCCGCCGTTGGCGTTGTTCGTGTTCAAGGTGGGCAAGATCATCTTCCTCTACCGCCGTGCGGTCGGGGTGAACCTCAAGGATGCCTTCTGCGCGGCCCTGGCCGGCCTGGCGTTGTCGCACACCATCGCCAAAGCGGTGCTGTACGGCTTCTTCACCACCAGCATTCCGTTCTTTCGTACACCGAAAAACGCGGATAACCACGGCTTCTGGGTGGCGATTTCCGAAGCCCGCGAAGAAATGTTCATCATGCTGCTGTTGTGGGGCGCCGCCTTGGGGATTTACCTGGTGCAAGGCCTGCCGAGCAATGACATGCGCTTCTGGGTGGTGATGTTGCTGGTGCAGTCGCTGCCGTACTTGGCGGCGCTGATCATGGCGTTTTTGTCGTCGCTGCCGAAACCGGCGCCGAAGGCAGAGCCTGTCACCGCCGTGTAAAAACTTGCGCAATGCACTAAACGGCGGCCTCTGGCCGCCGTTTTGCTATAAGATAACGGCCGTTTTACACGCCTTGCACACATCACTGTAGGAGCGAGCTTGCTCGCGAAAATCGTTAACGATGAAGCGGGCACCCTGAATGCACGCGGAGCCCTTGCGTTTTTCGCGAGCAAGCTCGCTCCTACAATTAGAACGTCGCTGTCTCGATTTCCGGAGTTCTCCCATGACGGCCCATGCCGACCTTTCGCCGACCCTTCAACTCGCCATCGACCTGATCCGTCGCCCGTCGGTCACGCCGGTCGATGCCGATTGCCAGAAGCTGATGATGCAGCGCCTGGGCGACGCCGGTTTTGCGCTCGAGCCGATGCGCATCTTCGAGGTGGATAACTTCTGGGCCACC
The DNA here is from genome assembly GCF_003852295.1 of Pseudomonas sp. R11-23-07. NCBI lineage: Bacteria > Pseudomonadati > Pseudomonadota > Gammaproteobacteria > Pseudomonadales > Pseudomonadaceae > Pseudomonas > Pseudomonas sp. R11-23-07. The sequence goes on along the minus strand of NZ_CP027761.1, from coordinate 1,401,922 downwards.
CATGGCAAACGCGAAGGCCCGGTGCTGTGCTTTGCCGGCCACACCGACGTGGTGCCGACCGGCCCGGTGCAGGCCTGGCAGAACGACCCGTTCGACGCGCTGATCGACGAACACGGCATGCTCTGCGGCCGTGGCGCGGCGGATATGAAAGGCAGCCTGGCGGCGATGCTGGTGGCGGCGGAGCGTTTCGTCGCCGACTACCCGGACCACAAAGGCTCGGTTGCCTTCCTGATTACCAGCGATGAAGAAGGCCCGGCGCACCATGGCACCAAGGCCGTGGTCGAGCGCCTGGCCGCACGCAATGAGCGCCTTGACTGGTGCATCGTCGGCGAGCCATCGAGCACGACACTGGTGGGCGATGTGGTCAAGAACGGCCGTCGTGGCTCCCTCGGCGCCACCCTGACCGTGCGCGGTGTACAGGGCCACGTGGCGTATCCGCACCTGGCGAAGAACCCGATCCATCTGGCCGCACCGGCATTGGCCGAACTCGCCGCCGAGCATTGGGATGACGGCAACACCTTCTTCCCACCGACCAGTTTCCAGATCTCCAACCTTAATTCCGGCACCGGCGCCACCAACGTCATTCCCGGCGACCTGACAGCGGTGTTCAACTTCCGTTTCTCCACCGAATCCACCGTGGAAGGGTTGCAGCAGCGGGTCGCAGCGATCCTGGATAAACACGGCCTGGACTGGCATGTGGACTGGGCGCTGTCGGGTCTGCCGTTCCTCACCGAGCCGGGCGCATTGCTCGACGCGGTATCGGCCAGCATCAAGGCGATCACCGGGCGTGAAACCAAGGCATCCACCAGTGGCGGTACCTCCGATGGCCGTTTCATTGCGACCCTGGGTACCCAGGTGGTCGAATTGGGCCCGGTGAATGCGACGATCCATCAGGTCAACGAGCGCGTCCTCGCCAGCGACCTCAATGTGTTGACCGAAATTTACTACCAGACCCTGATCAAGTTGCTCGCCTGATGCTTGCCTGCCCCCTTTGCAGCGCCCCGCTCACTGCGGTGGACAACGGTGTGGCGTGCCCCGCCGGGCACCGTTTCGACCGCGCGCGCCAGGGTTACCTGAACCTGTTGCCGGTGCAGCACAAGAACAGCCGCGACCCGGGCGATAACCTGGCGATGGTCGAGGCGCGCCGCGACTTCCTCAATGCCGGGCACTACGCCCCTGTGGCCAAGCGACTGGCGGAGCTGGCCGCCGAACGCGCGCCACAACGCTGGGTGGACATCGGCTGTGGCGAGGGCTACTACACCGCGCAAATCGCCGATGCCCTGCCCGACGCCGACGGCTACGCCCTGGATATTTCCAAGGAAGCGGTCAAGCGCGCGTGCAAGCGCAACCCGGCGCTGACCTGGTTGATCGCCAGCATGGCCCGCGTCCCATTGGCCGACGCCAGTTGCCAGTTTCTCGCCAGCGTGTTCAGCCCGCTGGACTGGCAGGAAGCCAAGCGCCTGCTCAGCCCTGGCGGCGGTTTGATGAAGGTTGGCCCCACCCGCGGCCACCTGATGGAGCTGCGCGAACGCTTGTACGACGAAGTGCGCGAATACACCGACGACAAACACCTGGCACTGGTGCCGGATGGCATGGGCCTGGCGCACAGTGAAACCCTTGAGTTCACACTGTGCCTGGCCGAGCCCGGGGACCGCGCCAACCTGCTGGCCATGACGCCTCACGGCTGGCGTGCGAGCGCCGAGCGCCGCAGCGAGGTGATCGAAGCCGCCGAGCCGCTGCAGGTGACCGTGTCGATGCGCTACGATTATTTCGTGCTTCAATAACCGACTTTTCAGCACCCGCGAATGGATTTTCGAATCCCGCAACGAGGAACATCCATGCGCCAACCCGATATTGAGATTTACCTGAAGGACGCCGACGTCGACTACAAGGCCATCGCCGCCTGGCTGGGCGCCGCTTTGGGCCCCTGCACCGACTGGGTCCAGAAGGGCCAGACCTACAAGTGCAAAGCCGGCAACGTGCCGGTGACCTGGCTGCCAAAAGCCGTCGGCAAATGGAACAGCCTGTACCTGGAAAGCGACCAGACGCCGTGGGACGACGACATCGCCTGCGCCCGCGCCGCGTTTGCCGCATTGAATGTTGAAGTGCGCTGCGCGCCAGGGACTTGGGTCGAGGAAGAGGGTGAGGAAAGCGCCGACCGCTGGATGCGCATCAGTGCCGATGGTGAAGAAGAAATCACCTGGAAAACCGCCTGATTCCGAGTTGCAAACCCAATCAAAAAAATGTGGGAGGGGGCTTGCTCCCGATAGCGGTGGATCAGTCGATTTATTCAGCGACTGACACTCAGCAATCGGGAGCAAGCCCCCTCCCACATGGGTTGCAGCGGTGGACTTACAGGCCCACCACATCCTCCGCCTGCAAGCCCTTATCGCCTGTCACCACGGCGTATTCCACCTGTTGGCCCTCGGCCAGCGAGCGGTGGCCGTCACCGCGAATAGCGCGGTAGTGCACGAACACATCCTTGCCGTCTTCACGCTGGATAAAGCCATAGCCCTTGGCGTCGTTGAACCACTTCACACTGCCGGTTTCGCGCGTTGTCATCTGTTCACTCCCACTGGTTTTTATTATTGAGTCGCTGGCGTTGAACTGCCGAGTATAAGACACGTTCAAAAACCATCAACCCAACTTTACATCGCCGCTTTTTTGCCGATTTTCGATGAATACGGCACACTACCCGCCCGAGCGCCTGCTCGGTTTTTTCCACTTGAAGCAGTTCGCCTATGACCCGCTCCCCGTTCCGTCGTCTGGTGTTTGGCACCTTGCGTCGACTGCTGTACCTCTGGGTTCGCTCGGAGACGATCAACCAGTCGTCCCTCACCCTTAACCTGGACCGCAGCCGGCCGGTGTTCTACGTCCTGCAATCGCCCTCCCTGACCGAATTGGCCGTGGTCGATACCGAGTGCACCAAGGCCGGCCTGCCGCGCCCGGTGCTGCCGGTTTCGGTAGGCCCGTTGATGGAACCCGCAGCGTTCTTTTACCTCACGCCGGACCCGGATTGGCTCGGCCGCCAGGACAAGCGCGGCACACCGCCCACCCTGACGCGCCTGGTCAACACCCTGACAGAACATGCCGAAGAGAATGCACAAATCATTCCGGTCAGCGTGTTCTGGGGCCAATCCCCCGAAAGTGAGTCCAGCCCCTGGAAACTGTTGTTCGCCGACAGCTGGGCGGTCACCGGGCGCTTGCGCCGGTTGTTGAGCATTCTGATCCTGGGTCGCAAGACCCGGGTGCAATTCTCCGCGCCCATCAACCTGCGTGAATTGATCGAGCACAATAAAGGGCACGAACGCACCGTGCGCATGGCCCAACGCATCCTGCGCGTGCACTTTCGTAACCTGAAGACCGCCGTGATCGGCCCCGACCTGTCCCACCGTCGCAACCTGGTGAAGGGCCTGGTCAATATGCCGCTGGTGCGCCAGGCCATTGCCGATGAAGCCGAGCGCGAGAAAATCTCGCCGGAAAAAGCCAAGGCCCTGGCCCTGCGCTATGGCAATGAAATCGCCTCGGACTACACCTACACGGCGATCCGCTTCCTGGAAGTGGTGCTGAGCTGGTTCTGGAACAAAATCTACGACGGCATCAAGGTCAATAACATCGAGGGTGTGCAACAGGTTGCCCAAGGCTACGAAGTGATCTACGTGCCTTGCCACCGCAGCCATATCGACTACCTGCTGCTGTCCTACCTGCTGTTCAAGAATGGCCTGACCCCGCCGCACATTGCCGCCGGCATTAACCTGAACATGCCCGTGATCGGCAGCCTGCTGCGCCGTGGCGGTGCGTTTTTCATGCGTCGCACCTTCAAGGGCAACCCGCTGTACACCTCGGTATTCAACGAATACCTGCACACCCTGTTCACCAAGGGTTTCCCGGTGGAGTACTTCGTCGAAGGCGGCCGTTCGCGCACCGGGCGCATGCTGCAGCCGAAAACCGGGATGCTGGCGATCACCTTGCGCAGTTTCCTGCGCTCTTCGCGCATGCCCATCGTGTTCGTGCCGGTGTATATCGGCTACGAACGGGTGCTGGAAGGCCGTACCTACCTGGGCGAGCTGCGCGGTGCGAGCAAGAAGAAAGAGTCGATTTTCGATATTTTCAAAGTGGCAGGCGCGCTCAAGCAGCGCTTCGGCCAGGTCGCGGTCAACTTCGGCGAGCCGATCAAGCTGGCGGAGTTTCTCGACCACGAGCAACCGGATTGGCGCTCCCAGGAACTGGGCCCGAACTACAAGCCGGCCTGGCTGAATGAAACCACCCACCGCCTCGGCGAGCAGGTGGCCCGCCATCTGAACGAAGCCGCTGCGGTGAACCCGGTGAACCTGGTGGCATTGGCGCTGCTGTCTACCACTCGCCTGGCGCTGGATGAGCAGGCCATGGCCCGCCAGTTGGACCTGTACCTGGCGCTGCTGCGCCGCGTGCCCTATTCACCGCATACCACCCTGCCGGAAGGCGACGGCCTGGCGCTGATCAAGCACGTCAAGGACATGAAGCTGCTGTCGGAACAGAGCGATGCCCTGGGCAAAATCGTCTATCTGGATGAGCAGAACGCCGTCCTGATGACCTATTACCGCAACAACGTGCTGCACATCTTCGCCCTGCCCGCGCTGCTGGCGAGCTTCTTCCAGAGCAGTTCGCGGATGAGCCGCGAACAGATCCTGCGCTACACCCATGCGCTCTATCCGTACCTGCAGTCGGAGCTGTTCATCCGCTGGTCTCTGGAGGAGCTGGATGCGGTGGTCGACCAATGGCTGGATGCGTTCGTCGAACAGGGCCTGCTGCGCTTCGAAAACAACGTGTACCTGCGCCCGGCGCCGAGTTCGCGGCATTTCGTGCTGCTGACGCTACTGTCCAAGAGCATCGCCCAGACCCTGCAACGCTTCTACATGGCGATCTCGCTGCTGCTCAACAGCGGCCAGAACAGCATCAGCGCCGAGGAGCTGGAAGACCTGTGCACGATCATGGCCCAGCGGCTGTCGATCCTGCATGGCCTCAATGCTCCGGAGTTCTTCGACAAGAGCCTTTTCCGACATTTCATCCAGACCTTGCTGGAGCAAGATGTGCTGCGCCGCGATGAAGCCGGCAAGCTGAGCTATCACGACCTGCTCGGCGAGCTGGCCGAAGGCGCGGCCAAACGTGTACTGCCGGCGGACATTCGCTTGTCGATCCGCCAAGTGGCGTTGCATCGCGTCGATGGCGCGGCCGAGCAGCCGGTGGAACCGGCGCAATCCCCACAAGATTGAACAAGGCGCCGGGCGGTTTCCGGCGCCGTTGATAAGGAGCTGCACCATGAAGAAGATCATCCTCCTGGGCCTCACGGCCCTGCTCGGAGCCTGCCAATCCATGTCTCCCACCCCCAAGGCCAGCCTCGACGGCGAAGTGTTCTACCTGCAACGCATCGCGCTGCCGCCCACCGCCACCTTGAGCGTCAGCCTGCAAGACGTGTCGCTGATGGACGCCCCGGCCGTGGTGCTCGCCGAACAGAAAGGCCCGATCAAAGGCCAGGTGCCGCTGCCGTTTCACTTAAATTATGACCCGGCGCAGGTCAAGCCGGGCCATAGCTACTCGGTCAGCGCTCGCATCGAGGTGGATGGCAAGCTACTGTTCATCACCACTGAACGGCACGCCGTACAGCTCAACGGCCAGGATCAACAGCCACTGCGCGTGCGCGTCGATGCTGCAGCCCACTGAATTCAACCACAAGGAAGCGCCCATGCTCCGTAACCCTCTTCGCCTCACGGCCCTGCTCACCGGCCTGCTGCTGGGAACCAGCGCCATGGCCCTGGACCTTGGCAGCCTGTCCCAGGGCGACGCCAGCGGCGGCCTCAAGGACGCCTTGACCCAAGGCGCACAGATCGCCGTGAAACAACTGGGCACGCCCGGTGGTTTCAGCAATAACCCCGACGTGAAGATCGGCTTGCCGGGCAAGCTGGGCAAGGTCGCTGACAAGTTGAAGATGTTCGGCATGGGCGATCAGGTCACCCAGCTCGAAACCAGCATGAACAAAGCGGCGGAAACCGCCGTTACCCAGGCTCAGCCGATTCTGGTCAATGCCGTGAAAAACATGAGTGTGACCGATGCCAAAGGCATCCTCAGTGGCGGCCAGGACTCAGCTACCCAGTACCTGAACAAGAGCAGTCGCGACCAAATCCGCGCCAAGTTCCTGCCCATCGTCAAGGCTGCCACCGACAAGGTCGGCGTGGCCCAGCAGTACAACGCACTCGCCGGCAAGGCCGCCGCGTTTGGCGCGGTGGACGCCAAAAGCGCCAATGTTGAAAACTACGTGACCGAACAGGCGCTGGACGGCTTGTTCAAGATGATCGCGCAGCAGGAAGAAACGATTCGCAAGAATCCGGCAGCTGCCGCCACCAGCCTTGCCAAGAAAGTATTCGGCGCCCTGTAGACAGTGTATGCACCCGAGCAGGCGGGGAAGATCACCTGCTCGGGAGCCGCTCACTGCACCGTCAAAACAGCTTGCCGGCCAGCCCGCCAAAGATCACCGCACCCAGCGGCATCACGCCTACGCCGAACTTGATCGAGCCACCACCACCGCCACCGATCTCGCAGGCGGGTTGGGGTTTGCACTTGTCATTACAGTCATTTGCAGGTGGCTTGGGTTTTGCGCAGTTACCGCCGCCGAAGCTGCTGCTGACAGAAACGCTCAACGATTTGCCGATGAAAAATCCCATTGGACACTCCTTGAATCATCAGATTTGAGATCCGGCCCGACGGCGTGAAATCCGTCGGACTGAATACCTGTAATCAGGTAGTCCATGAGTGGCGAAACCTTAAGAAACGTTCCTTGCGAAGATTCCAATCATTGCCGCTTGACCCTGAACCACGCGGCGTAAAGCGCCGGTAGAAACAGCAGCGTCAACGCCGTCGCCACAATCAACCCGCCCATGATTGCCACCGCCATCGGCCCGAAGAACACACTACGCGACAGTGGAATCATCGCCAGTACCGCAGCAAGTGCGGTCAGCACGATCGGCCGGAAGCGTCGGACCGTGGCTTCAATGATCGCCTGCCAGGGCGCCAGTCCTGCCTTGATGTCCTGTTCGATCTGGTCGACCAATATCACCGAGTTGCGCATGATCATCCCCGACAGGGCGATGGTGCCGAGCATCGCCACGAAACCAAACGGTTGACGAAACACCAGCAGGAACAGGGTGACGCCGATCAGGCCCAAGGGCGCAGTCAGAAACACCATCGCGGTGCGTGAGAAGCTGCGCAGTTGCAGCATCAGCAAGGTCAGCACCACCACGATAAACAACGGCACGCCGGCCTTCACCGAGTTCTGTCCGCGCGCAGAGTCTTCCACGGTGCCACCGACCTCCAGCAAATAGCCGTCAGGCAACTCGGCACGCACGCCTTCAAGGGTCGGCAGGATCTGCTGGACCAGCGTCGCCGGTTGTTCCTTGCCATAGATATCGGCGCGCACGGTCACCGTAGGCAAACGGTTACGGTGCCAGATGATGCCTTCCTCAAAGCCATACTCAAGGGTTGCAATCTGGGCCAAGGCCACACTTTTACCGTTGTCGGTGGGTACGGCCAGGCTGGGCAGCAGCGACAACTCAGTGCGTTCGTGAACGGTGCCGCGCAGGAGGATTTCGATCAACTCGTTATCCTCCCGGTACTGGCTGACGGTGCTGCCGGTCAGGGAGCTTTGCAGGAATTTCGACAGATTGGCGGTGCTCACGCCCAGTGCTCGGGCGCGGTCCTGGTCGATATTCAGGTAGACGATTTTGCTCGGCTCTTCCCAGTCCAGATGCACATTGACCACGTGGGTGTTCTCGCGCACCTTGGTCGCCACCTTGCGCGCCAGGGCGCGGACTTCTTCGATGTGCTCGCCGGTCACGCGAAACTGCACGGGGTAGCCCACCGGCGGGCCATTCTCCAGGCGAGTGACGCGTGAACGCAGTTCGGGAAACTGTTCATTCAGGGTTTCGATCAGCCAGGTGCGCAGGCTTTCGCGCTCTTCGATGGTGTTGGCCAGCACCACAAATTGCGCGAAGCTGGCCGCCGGCAGTTGCTGGTCGAGTGGCAGGTAGAAGCGCGGTGAACCGGTGCCCACGTAGGCCACGTAATTGCCGATGCCAGCGTGTTCCTTGAGCAAGGTTTCGAGGCGTTTGACCTGCTCGGCAGTGTTGCTCAGGGAGGCACCTTCGGCCAGTTTCAGGTCGACCATCAGTTCCAGGCGACCGGAGGCCGGGAAGAACTGTTGCGGCACGAAACGGAACAATGCAACCGAGCCGATAAACAACAGCAGCGTCAGGACGATCACCGTCTTGCGCCGACGTACGCACCACTCCACCAATCGTCTTACGCGCTGGTAGAACGGCGTGCCGTAAGGGTCAGGACCGTTGGTGCCGTGTTTGGCCGCATGAATCTTCGCCAGGTCCGGCAGGAGCTTTTCGCCCAGATATGGTACGAACACCACGGCGGCAACCCAGGACGCCAGCAAAGCGATGGTCACCACCTGAAAGATCGAGCGGGTGTATTCGCCAGTACTCGATTGCGCGGTAGCAATCGGCAGGAAGCCCGCCGCCGTGATCAAGGTACCGGTGAGCATCGGGAACGCGGTGCTGGTCCAGGCGAAACTCGCGGCCTTGAGCCGGTCGTAGCCCTGCTCCATTTTGATCGCCATCATTTCCACAGCGATGATTGCGTCATCCACCAGCAAACCCAAGGCCAATACCAGGGCGCCCAGGGAGATTTTGTGCAGGCCGATGCCGAGGTAGTACATGGCGGCGAAAGTCATCGCCAGTACCAACGGAATCGCCAACGCCACCACCATGCCGGTGCGCACGCCCAAGGAAAAGAAGCTCACCAGCAACACAATGGCCAGTGCTTCAGCCAGCACCTGGACGAATTCGCCGACACTGGTTTTCACCGCTGCCGGTTGATCGGAGACCTTGCGCAACTCCATGCCCGCCGGAAGATTCTTCTGCAATCGTGCGAATTCACGCTCCAGGGCCTTGCCCAGCACCAGAATGTCGCCGCCGTCACGCATGGCCACGGCCAGGCCGATGGCGTCGGCGCCCATGTAGCGCATGCGCGGTGCCGGTGGGTCATTGAAACCACGGTGAATATCGGCCACATCGCCGATGCGGAAGGTTCGCTCGCCCACCCGAATCGGAAAGTTGCGGATCTCTTCCACGCTCTTGAAGTTACCCGACACCCGCAACTGCACCCGTTCGGTCGGGGTTTCAAAGAAGCCTGCGGTGGAGACCGCGTTCTGCTCCTGCAGCGCCTGCTGCACAGCGGCCATTGGCAGGCCGAGGGTAGCGAGCTTGAGATTGGACAGCTCGATCCAGACCTTTTCGTCCTGCAGGCCAAGCAGCTCAACCTTGCCCACGTCCGGCACCCGTTGCAGCTGAATCTGGATGCGGTCGGCGTAGTCCTTGAGCACGGCGTAGTCGAAACCGTCGCCGGTCAAGGCGTAGATATTGCCGAACGTGGTGCCGAACTCATCGTTGAAAAACGGCCCCTGAATATCCGGCGGCAAGGTCTGGCGGATATCGCTGATCTTCTTGCGCACCTGGTACCACAGCTCGGGAATCTGCGCCGAGTGCATGGAATCACGAGCGATGAAGGTGACTTGGGATTCGCCGGGCCGCGAGAACGAGACAATGCGTTCGTACTCGCCAGTTTCCATCAGTTTTTTCTCGATGCGCTCGGTGACCTGGCGTGAAACTTCCTGGGCCGTGGCCCCAGGCCAGTTGGTCTTGATCACCATGGCCTTGAAGGTGAAGGGAGGGTCTTCGCTTTGCCCCAGCTTGGTGTAGGACAAAGTGCCGACCACCGCCAGCAGGATCATCAGGAACAGTACGATCTGGCGATTACGCAACGCCCACTCGGAAAGATTGAAACCCATCGGGGACTACTCCTTGGCCGCCAGATTCACCACACGGTTGGCGCGATCCACCGGGCGCACTTGCTGCCCCTCATGGAGCACATGCACACCCGCCGCAATCACCCAGTCGGTGGGCGCCAGGCCTTCGAGTACCGGCACGGTCTTCTCGCCAAACGCGCCGATGCGCACGGGTGTGCGCTTGAGGGTGTTGTCCGGCTGCACACGCCAGACGTACGACGCGCCGTTCTCCGCACTCAGGGCAGACAGCGGCACCGACAGTGGAATCACACCGTCGACCTGTATGAATACGCGGGCGCTCTGGCCGAGTTCCGCCGGGACTTTACCGCCCGTGAACGCCACCCGCGCAGCGAAGGTGCGCGACTTCGGGTCGGCGGCGGGCGACAGCTCGCGAATGCGCCCGGCAAACCGTTGATCCGGCTGGCTCCACAGCTCAACCGACACCGGCTGGCCGATCTTGAAACGGCCGAAGCCTTGCTCAGGCAGGCTGATCAACACTTCACGCTCGCCATCGGTGGCCAGGGTGAACACGGTTTGGCCAGCGGAAACGACCTGGCCGACTTCAACCGCGCGCCTGGCGACGACACCGTCCTGGGGCGCACGCAGCACCGCATAGCCGGCCTGGTTGCTGGACACGTCGAATTCAGCGCTGATCTGCTTGAGACGTGCCTCACCGGCTCGATAAAGATTTTCAGAATTGTCGTACTGGGACCGGCTAACCATCTGACGCTCCATCAGGGTCTTGTAGCGGTCACGCTCGGCGCGCACCAGGCTCAGGTTGGCTTGGGCAGCCGCCACTTGGGCACGGGAGGCTTCCAGTTGCAGGCGCACATCCTGGGGGTCGAGCTCTGCCAGGGGCTGGTTGGCCTTGACCCGCTCGCCCTCTTCCACCAGGCGCTTGCTGACTTTGCCACCGATGCGAAAGGCCAGATCCGGTTCATAGCGGGCGCGCACTTCACCTGGATAGCTGTCCATCGCCTGCGCCGAAGGCTGGGGTTGCACCACCATGGCCGGGCGAAGGATGGTTTGGACCGCGTCTTCGTGGCCGCAGGCGGCTAACAGGAAGACCAAGCTGACAGGCAACGCAAGGGGCAGGAAAGTGCTGCGCATGCTGTAGGACCTTTCGCAAATGAAGCTAGGAATAATTATACTGGCCGGTATGTTATTAATACCAAACTCACCAGTCCAGTATTAAAGGTGAAAATGTCCGACAATCCTATAAACACCAATAGCCCCGGGCGCCCCAAGGACATGGCAAAACGCCAGGCAATCCTCGACGCCGCCAAAGTTCTGTTTTTGGGCAATGGCTATGCCAGTACCAGCATGGACGCTGTGGCCCTTGAAGCGGGGGTGTCGAAACTGACCGTCTACAGCCACTTCACCGACAAAGAAACCTTGTTCACTGCCGCTGTCGTCGCCAAGTGCGAGGAACAATTGCCGGTGATGTATTTCGAACTGCCCGAAGCGATGCCGGTGCAAACGGTGCTGCTGAATATCGCGCGCGGGTTTCATCGGCTGATCAACAGCGAGGAGTCGGTGAACCTGCATCGCCTGATGATGACGACCGGCAATCAGGACGTGAAACTCTCGCAGATCTTCTTCGAAGCAGGGCCCATGCGCATGTTGCAGGGCATGGAGCGTCTGCTCAGTCGAATCGACGAGAGTGGCGCCCTGAGCATCGACAAACCCTTCAAGGCGGCCGAGCACTTCTTTTGCCTGCTCAAAGGCACGGCGAACTTCCGTCTGCTGTATGGCTGTGGCGGGCAATTGAGCGAGGCGGACGCCGAGGCGCATGTGCAGGAGGTGGTGGGGTTGTTTATGCGGGCATATGGGCGAGGGGCAGCGGCAAGTGGTTAGCTGCAAGCGCCAAGTTCAGCGCGCTTGCAGCTTAAAGCTCAGGGCTTGAGTGCTTTTTTAGGATAAATATCGTACCGACTGGATTTACCCTCCAGCGCATGGCTCGGCTTGGGCCCCTCAATGCACGGTGCCTTGCGCGGGCGCTTGACCACCACACGGTGGCTGGCCAGGGCCAACGCCGCTGCGAGCAAGGCCGGTGCGTCAGGGTCATCGCCGACCAGTGGCCGAAACAGACGCATTTCCTTCTTCACCAGGGCGGTTTTCTCACGATGCGGGAACATCGGGTCAAGGTAGATCACCTGCGGCGGCTCGCCTGCCCAATTGAGCATCACCTCGATGGAGTTGCCCTTGAGCAGCTGCATCCGCGCCACGATCGGCGCCACTTCAAAATCCTCTGCAGCGCGTGCCAGGCCATCTTCAAGCAAGGCGCCGATCAACGGCTGGCGCTCGACCAGGCTCATCTCGCAGCCCAGGCTGGCCAGCACGAAGGCATCCTTGCCCAGGCCCGCCGTGGCGTCGAGCACGCGCGGGCGAACGCCTTGGGCGATGCCCACGGCCTTGGCGATCATCTGCCCGCTGCCGCCGCCGTACAGCCGCCGGTGCGCTGCGCCGCCTTCGATAAAGTCGACCCGCACCGGCCCTGGCGCGTCAGGCCCGAGCTGTTGCAACTGCAGGCCTTGTTCCCCGACTTGCAGGGAAAAATCCGCATCATCGAGTTGCACAGGCAAGCCAAGCAGCGCCGCCCACTGCTCGGCGCGGGCCTGGAATCCTTCGGCCAAAGCCTCGACCCGAATGCGGCTGGCCGCTGGTTGTTCGCTCATCAATCGCTACGCTCAAAAATATTAAGGATCGGCAAACACCGGCCGATAAAAACAACAGTCAGGTATTTTGCCAGAGCTGAGCGTCGACCGAAAAAAATGTCAGACATTCTTCCCCTAACTATCGGTGTACTGCCGACCCACAACCACTACGGCCTGCGCAATACTCAAGCGCTGGCCGGGGTGAGCCATGTGTGGCAGGACTTCTTCGCCCGCGCCCTGGCCGAGCAGCTCGGTGCCACGCCGGGCGCGCTGGCCGCCACGGCGACTGCACCGAAAGACCCGGCGGTGGAACCCAGCGAAGGCGCCGACCTGCTCGCGCAGATCCTCACCCAGCGCGAGTGCGACGTAAAAGACACCGTGATCGCCCCGCCTGAGCCGCTGTTCCTGCCGATTGCCGAACTCGAGACCGAGTTGCTGCCACCCGCAGCGCCGCCATTTCCTGATGAAGACATCATCGCCCAGCAACGCCAACAGAATTTCGAAAGCGGCTGGGTACGCCCGATTGTGCTGAATGCGGGTCAACCCGTCGCTGAGCCGGGCCCGGCGCCGCAACCCCGCCCGCTGCACTTGCCGATTGCCGAGTTCGAGCTGGACTTGTTGCCACCAGCCGCGACGCCGTTCACCGAACAGGATCTGGCAGAACAACAGAAGGCCCTGGATTTTGACTACCACTGGGCACGCCCGCTGATCGCCAACAACCTGCGCCTGGCCGCCTGACGCTTAGCGACACATCCACCAGCGGCCCATATCCAGATGGAAGTGGTTACGGTGCGCGGCGTTATAGTCGGGGCTCAACACCCCATTGAAAGCGTGACACGCGCCGTCACGCACCTGACGTAAAAATCGCGCGTCAGCGCCCTGCCCCGGCCAGTCCTTGAGCACACTGATACGGCGCCCATCAGCCAGGCGAAACCCGGCGATATCCAATGCATTGGCCGACGCGTGCTGGCTGAGTCGGCCTTCGGCGCGGTTGTAGACATTGCGACAGGCAAAACTGCCCAGGTGATCGACCCGCGTCACCGCTTGGCCGTATATCGCCTGAGCCGCCGGTTGCAGGCTGTGGCGCTCGAACAGGGCAAACGCTACCGCCAGTGGGCAACTGGCCAGGAAGCTGCTGCTCAAGCCAACCTCTGCGCCCTGTACCCTCAACGTGCTGCGCAGGGGGCAAGCGGCGTCGGCGCGCGAGTCGGCCTGATGGCTCACCCGCAACCCCGAGGTTGTCAGCACCTGGTCGCACAGCGCGGGATCATCCTGCAGCCGCCCCAGTTTGTAGCGCGTCAACAGGTTCGGACTGACGCGCACATCCAGCGGCGCCCATGGGTTCCATTCATGGGGCAACGGCACCCAGCCGCGCCATACGCCCACGGCCAGCGCGCCGCCGAGCACCAGCAACGCGCCCATCCACCTGATCGACCGCACCGCTTAGCCTTTGAAGAATCGATTGGCCTGGTCGAACGGCATCTTGCGCTCGGTAAAGGTAAAGGTGCCCAATCCGTAGATTTCCTGCGCCGCCCGATAAAACTCGCCATAGGCCGCCAGGGCCAGGGCCGAGCCCACGCTGATGCGCCGCACGCCCAGTTCGTTCAACTGCGCGACGCTGAGGTTCAGGCCACCGGACATCAATACATTCACCGGCTTGGGCGCGACGGCCTTGACCACCGCCAACACCTCTTCGGCACTGCGCAGGCCCGGCGCATACAGCACATCGGCGCCCGCTTCGGCGTAGGCTTGCAGGCGGCGAATGGTGTCGGGCAAGTCCGGGCGACCGTGCAGAAAGTTTTCTGCACGAGCCGTCAGCGTGAAGGGAAACCCCAGGCTGCGGGCAGCGGCAACGGCAGCCTCGATGCGCTCGACGGCGAGGTCGAAGGGGTAGATCGGATCGACGGCAACCCCGGTGGCATCTTCGATGGAGCCACCGACGATACCGGTGGCGGCGGCGCGCAGGATGGTCTGGGCACAGCCTTCGGGGGTGTCGCTGAAGCCGTTTTCCAAGTCAGCGGCGACTGGCAGCGAAGTCGCCCGAACAATGGCTCCGGCATTGCCCAGGGTGTCTTCCAGCGACAGCGCGCCTTCCGCATCCGGCCGTCCCAGGCTGAACGCAAAGCCCGCGCTGGTGGTGGCCAACGCTTCGAAGCCCAGGCTGGCAAGCATGATGGCGGAGCCGGCGTCCCACGGATTGGGCATGACAAAGGCACGGTCGCGCTCGTGCAAGGCTTTGAAGGTTTCGGCGCGAAGGGTTTGGGCATCCATGACTGACTCCTGGCGGGAAAGAAGCCCTAGAGTAACCCCAGTTGCTCCGCGACGGGTTCTCGATGCAAGGTCGGCAGCGGCGCGAGCCCTGGCAAGCGTGCCATCAACTGGTCGTGGAAACGCAAGGCCAATTGCGCGGCGAGGCGGTTGTCCGAGGTGTGCAGGAACATATAGGGGGTGCGCCCCTCTTCGATCCAGCTGGCGATCTTTTCGACCCAGGGCACCAGGAACGGGTCGTTGGCTTCAAGCTCGGGATGCCCGATAAAGCGCACTTGGGGAAACAGAGTCAGCGCCGCCGGGCGCGGAGGCACCCTGGGCTTTTTCGATTGGGCATGCAGGACGGCCGCCGAGGTGGAGGTGCAACTGAACAGCGCGCGCGGATCGAGACAGACGCGTTCGACACCGCGATCGCGCAGCAGGCGGTTCAGCCTGCGCTCGGCCTCGCCTTTGGCGAAGAACTCTTCGTGGCGAACTTCAACGGCCAGCGGGCGATCGATGCCATCGAGGAATCCGGCCAGCTCACCGAGGCGCTGCGGGGTGAAAGCCTTTGACAGTTGCAGCCACAGCGGCGAAACGCGCTCGCCCAAGGGGCTCATCAAGCCGACGAAGCTTTCCGCCGCCGGCAACTGCTCGCGCAAGTCACCGGCATGGCTGATATCACCCGGGAATTTGGCGGTGAAGCGAAAGTGCTCGGGCATGATCTCGGCCCAGCGCTGCACCGTGGCGACCGAGGGGCGCGCGTAAAACGTGGTGTTGCCTTCAACCGCGTTGAAGACTTGGGAATAGAGTGCAAGGTAATCATTGGAGCGTGCATCGGCGGGATACAGATATTCTCGCCAGGCGTTCTCACTCCAGGACGGGCAGCCGATGTAGTAAGGCAGACGCATCAGATGTGGATATCGAGACCCAGCACTTCCATATCCCATTCGACAAAGCCAGCGGTGGTCAGGTAGCTGGTCAGGGCAGTGGCAACGCTTTTGCTCATGGAGCGGGGGAAGACCATGTCTTGCTGACGGGCGGGAAGACCGCTGATGCGGGCTTGGGTGCTGGGCTGCGCGTCGGAGTGGACTTCAATGAAGTCTGGCGAGTCCTCGACGGAGTCGTCCACAGTAACGTTAGCCTTACGCGGCTTACGTTTGATTGGGTACGACTGTGAGGAAAAGCCATCAATACGCATAGGCGCGAACTCGCTATCAGTAATGGCATTTTAGTGGCGCGATCCGTAGCGCGCAAATGCTCTGGTGATAACTAGAACACATAATTGGAAAAAGGTTTGAAACCCTGCGCAAATTCTGACGATTGGCGCTATTTGCCGCAGATTTACCGCAATTCTGGCGTCAAATAATCCCTCGCTCTGCCTTGGTCTGTGCGACTTTATCGCGCAGGTAGACCGGCGCCGCCAGATCCGCCGCAATCGCCTCGCCGCGCTCGAAAGCAAAGCGTGCAAGGGTCAGCAGGTCTTCGGCATGGGGCAGCATCGCAGCGTCCTGATTCGCCAGCTGCACTCCCATACGCTCGCCATAGCCCCAGCCAGTCCCGGCACCGAACCAGTCGCCGCTGGCATCATCGGGCAGTACCGATGACTCCGGCGCTTGCACGGCTTCCACGCCAACCAGGCGCATTTCACCGGCACTCTCGCGGTAGCAGCCCCAATAGACTTCGTCCATGCGCGCATCAATCGCCGCCGCCACTTGCGTGGCGCCATGCTCACGCAGCGCACGTTGGGCCAGTACCGCGAGGTTGGAGACCGGCAATACCGGACGCTCCAACGCAAACGCCAGGCCCTGCACCACGCCAATGGCAATCCGCACGCCGGTAAACGCGCCGGGGCCACGGCCGAACGCGATGGCATCCACGGCGGCCAGGCTGGTTCCGGCGTCTTCCAGCAATTGCTTGATCATGGGCAGCAGCTTCTGCGCGTGCAGCCGCGGGATCACCTCGTAGTGGCTCGTTACCTTGCCGTCGTGCAGCAAGGCCACGGAGCAAGCTTCAGTCGCGGTGTCCAGGGCCAGCAGGGTGCTCATGGGTGTGGGTGTCCAAGTCGAAAAAAAGTGCGCCAGTATAAACAACAACGGCCCGCAAGCGGGCCGTTGTGAATGCAGCCGATCAACGCATCAGCTCAGTGCTTGCAGCACCTTGGCAGTGATCGCTTCCACGGAGCCGACGCCAGGAATATGGCTGTATTTAGGCTTGCCCTGTGCAGCGGACAGCTTCTGGTAGAAATCCACCAGCGGCTTGGTCTGGGAATGGTAGACCGACAGGCGATGACGCACGGTTTCTTCGGTGTCGTCTTTGCGCTGCACCAGGTCTTCACCGGTGACATCGTCCTTGCCGGCCACTTTCGGCGGGTTGTAGACGATGTGGTACACGCGGCCCGAACCTTCGTGAACGCGGCGACCGGCGATACGCTGGACGATTTCTTCGTCTTCAACCGCGATCTCGACCACCGCGTCCAACTCGACGCCCGCTTTCACCAGGGCTTCAGCCTGGGGAATGGTGCGCGGGAAGCCGTCGAACAGGAAACCGTTCTTGCAGTCTTCCTGGCTGATGCGTTCCTTGACCAGGTTGATGATCAGGTCATCCGAGACCAGGCCGCCGCTGTCCATCACGCTCTTGGCGATCAGGCCCAGCTCGGTGCCGGCCTTGACGGCCGCGCGCAGCATGTCGCCGGTGGAGATTTGTGGAATGCCGAATTTTTCAGTGATGAACTTTGCCTGAGTACCTTTACCGGCCCCGGGAGCTCCCAGCAGAATGACGCGCATCGATGTGCTCCTCAATTTTTTATAGAGATGACGCTCGGATTCGCCGCGTGGGGCCAATCTCGTAAAAATGTGGTTCCAGGCCGATCAAACGGCCAAAGGCTGATCAAGATACACAGCAGGCCCTTACCACACAAGCCGCCAAAAGTAGCAGAAACCCGCGCCAGGCATGCGTCAGCCAAAGGGTTTGCCTGGGCGCAACCTACCCCCTCAAACAACGACCGCCCGTTTCAGGGCGGTCGTCGCGGTTGATTCGCAAGCTATTGAGAACAGGCGAAAAACCTCAACCGGTGTTGCGCAAACCGGCGGCAATACCGGCGACGGACACCAGCAGCGCCTGTTCCAGAGGGCTGTCCTGCGCCGCTTCGCGTTGGCGCGAGCGAGCAAGCAATTCGGCCTGCAGCAGGTGCAAGGGGTCGAGGTAGGTGTTGCGCAGGCGGATGAACTCCAGGGTGTCCGGACTGTGGGCCAACAGCTGCGACTGGCCAGTCAGGCCAAGTACCACGTCACACGCCTGCGACAATAGGTCGCGTAAGTGCGCACCCAATGGCAGCAAGTCGGGCTGCACCAGGCGCTCATCATAGAGGCGGGCGATATCGGCGTCGGCCTTGGCCAGCACCATTTCCAGCATATCAATGCGCGTGCGGAAGAACGGCCACTGCTCGCGCATCTGCCCCAGCAATTCACCCTCGCCGCGCTCCAGGGCTTTGCTCAATGCCGCTTCCCAGCCGAGCCAGGCGGGCAGCATCAGGCGGGTCTGGGTCCAGCCGAAGATCCAGGGAATCGCGCGCAGGCTTTCAATACCGCCGGCGCGCCGCTTCGCGGGTCGACTGCCAAGCGGCAAACGCCCGAGCTCCTGCTCCGGCGTGGACTGGCGGAAATACTCGACGAATTGCGGATTTTCCCGCACCACCGCGCGGTAGGCGCTGACGCCGTCGGCCGCCAATTCGTCCATCAGATGACGCCAGGCCGGCTCCGGTGGCGGCGGTGGCAACAGCGTGGCTTCGAGTACCGCCGCCAGGTAGAGGTTGAGGTTCTGTTCGGCGATATCCGGCAGGCCAAACTTGAAGCGGATCATCTCGCCCTGTTCGGTGGTGCGGAACCGCCCCGCCACCGAGCCCGGCGGCTGCGACAGGATCGCCGCATGCGCCGGGCCACCGCCACGGCCGACGGTGCCCCCACGACCGTGGAACAACAGCAATTCCACTTGTTGCTCACGGCAGATATCCACCAGCCGTTCCTGTGCCCGGTACTGCGCCCAGGCGGCGGCGGTAGTGCCTGCGTCCTTGGCCGAGTCCGAATAGCCGATCATCACTTCCTGCGGGCCATGCAACCGCGCGCGATAGCCCGGCAGTTGCAACAGTCGCTCCATCACCGGCCCGGCGTTATCCAGGTCGGCCAGGGTCTCGAACAGCGGCACGACGCGCATTGGCCGCTGTACGCCCGACTCTTTGAGCAGCAACTGCACCGCCAGCACGTCCGATGCGGCGCCGGCCATGGAAATCACATAGGAGCCCAACGATGCGGCCGGTGCAGCGGCGATTTCGCGGCAGGTGTTCAACACCTCAGCGGTGTCCGCCGACGGGTTGAAATAACCCGGCAGCAGCGGTCGACGATTGGTCAGTTCTTTGCTCAGGAAGTTGATGCGCGTGTCTTCGTCCCAGTCTTCATACCGACCCAGGCCAAGGTAATCGGTGATTTCGGTCATGGCCGACGAGTGACGCGTGGAATCCTGGCGCACATCCAGGCGGACCAGGAACAGGCCGAACGTGACGGCGCGGCGCAGGCAGTCGAGCAACGGACCATCGGCAATCACGCCCATGCCGCACTCATGCAGCGACTGATAGCACAGCTCCAAGGGGCCGAGCAGGTCGCGATTGTCCTGCAACACCTGCGCCGGTGCCGGTGCAGGGCCACTCAACGCGGCATGGGCCCATTGGCGCGTGGCGCGCAGGCGTTCGCGCAGTTGCTTGAGCAAGGCGCGGTAAGGCTCGACGCTGTCCCCCACCTGAGCCTGCAATGCCGGGCTGGCCTGCTGCATGGACAGCTCGGAGGCGAGCTGATCGATATCGCGCAGATACAAATCCGCCGCCATCCAGCGCGCCAGCAGCAGCACTTCGCGGGTGACCGGCGCCGTGACATTCGGGTTGCCGTCCCGATCGCCGCCCATCCACGAGGCAAATCGAATCGGCGCGGCCGTCAGCGGCAGACGCAAACCGGTGGCGGCGTGCAAGGCCTGGTCGGCCTTGCGCAAATAATTGGGAATCGCCTGCCACAACGAATGCTCGATGACCGCAAAGCCCCATTTGGCTTCATCCACCGGCGTGGGCCGGACGCGGCGGATTTCTTCGGTGTGCCACGCCTCGGCGATCAGGCGTTGCAAGCGTTCACGGATCTGCTCGCGTTCGGCGCTGGTGAGGTCACGGTGGTCCTGCAGCGCCAGTTGCGCGGCAATCGCGTCATATTTCTGGATCAGCGTGCGGCGCGCGACTTCGGTGGGGTGGGCGGTGAGGACCAACTCGATCTCCAGCCGCGCCAATTGGCGGGCCAGGGATTCGTCACTGTGGCCTTCGCGTTGCAGACGGGCCAGCAACTCCGGCAGCACACGGGACTCGAAGGGCGCCGGCTGCGATTCATCGCGCCGATGAATCAACTGGTACTGCTCGGCAATGTTGGCCAGGTTGAGGAACTGGTTGAAGGCCCGCGCTACAGGCAGCAGTTCATCTTCCTGCAGCTGATTCAGGCTCGCGCTGAGCTCAGCGCCCGCGCCGCGCCGGTCAGCCTTGGCGCCTTTACGGATCTGCTCGATCTTGTCGAGAAAAGCATCGCCGTATTGCTCTCGAATGGTGTTGCCCAACAGTTCACCCAGCAGGTGAACATCCTCACGCAAGCGTGCATCGATATCACTCATCAGCCAATCTCCAGCCAGAAATCCGGGACGCGCAGGTGTTCCAGAGTGCCGTCGGCGGCGCTTTCTGACAAGACACTTTAAACCTTGCGGCTTGCAGCTAGTCTCAAGGTTAAGGCGCCGGGTTATCCACACCGGTGGCTGGTCACTCATTATTGAGGTTGCCATGAAAATTCAAGACCTGCCCCAGCATTGGGAAGAAACCGCCAAGGGTCGACTGACCCAAACCCAATACGCGATTCATCTGGACGTAGAAGCCGCCGCGCGGCTGGCCGCCCTTGCCGAAATGTACCCCAAGCGCCACACCGAAGAACTGCTTGGCGAATTGATCGGCGCCGCCCTCGAAGAGCTGGAAGCCAGCTTTCCCTACGTCAAGGGCCAGCAGGTGATTGCCACCGATGAGGAAGGCGATCCGCTGTATGAAGACGTCGGGCCCACACCGCGCTTTCTGACGTTGTCGCGCCGCTATCTGCATGATTTATCTGCGAGTGCTGACGAACCGCAGCACTGATCTCCCCTTATTCAAACCGATTCAACCCCTGTATTCCGGGCCTTTCAGCGGCCCGGGGTACCACTGCGCGGGGTGAAAGTTCCAATTTTCTGATGCTGACCATTCAGTCAGATATTTTTTTAGGCAAATCGCCATCTCCGCTGAACTTTTGAAAAAAGCATCCGGTCACAGCCAGTAAGCCATCACTTGGAACGCTCGTTTGAACTGGCGTCATGTGCTTAACCGCCGGGCCCGCAAACGAACGCCAAGATGGATTTTTCAGGAGTTATCCAATGGAGTTGAAGACGATGAAGACCAGCACTGCCAAATCCTCGTTTAACCACCTGCGCGGGCTCAAATTGGCCGCGCTGGCAATCGGCACCAGCTTCGTTCTGGCTGGCTGTGCCGGTAACCCGCCGACCGAGCAATACGCAGTGACCCAATCTGCGGTCAACAGCGCGGTCAGCGCCGGCGGTACCGAGTTTGCAGCCGTGGAAATGAAGTCGGCCCAGGACAAGCTCAAAGAAGCCGAAATCGCCATGCACGACAAGAACTACGACAAAGCGCGTCAGTTGGCTGAACAAGCCGAGTGGGACGCTCGTGTCGCTGAGCGTAAAGCCCAGGCTGCCAAGGCTGAGCAAGCGGTGAAGGATTCCCAGAAAGCAGTTGACGAGTTGCGTAAGGAAGGCATGCGCCCGGCTGCTATCCAGCAGAAGTAAGCCGCTGCCCCTTGACTGCATCGCACCTGATATCGAATTAAAAGGACGACACGACTATGCGTAAACAATTGATGATCCCTGCCCTGTTGGCGATGAGCGTTGCCTTGGCAGCCTGCTCCACCCCGCCGAACGCAAATCTGGAAAACGCACGGACCAATTTCACGGCCCTGCAAACCAATCCACAGGCTACCAAGCTCGCGGCGCTGGAAACCAAAGACGCCAGCGAGTGGCTGGACAAGGCAGACAAGGCCTACCGCGACAAGGAAGACGAGAAGAAAGTCGACCAGTTGGCTTACCTGACCAACCAGCGTGTAGAAGTGGCCAAAGACACCATTTCTCTGCGTGAGTCCGAAGCCAAGCTGAAAAACGCTGGCGACGAACGTGCCCGCGCCCTGCTGGACGCCCGTGACGCGCAGATCAAGCAACTGCAAGACAGCTTGAACGCCAAGCAAACCGATCGCGGCACCCTGGTGACCTTTGGTGACGTACTGTTCGCCACCAACAAATCCGACCTGAAGTCCAGCGGCCTGGTGAATATCACCAAGCTGGCTCAGTTTCTGCGCGACAACCCGGACCGTAAAGTGATCGTCGAAGGCTACACCGACAGCACCGGTTCCGACTCGTACAACCAGAGCCTGTCCGAGCGCCGCGCGGCTTCCGTGCAACGTGCACTGGCACAGCAAGGCGTGGATATCTCGCGCATCGTGACCCAGGGCTACGGCAAGGAATACCCGGTTGCCGACAACGGCAGCGTATCGGGCCGTGCAATGAACCGCCGCGTTGAAGTGACCATCTCCAACGACAACCAACCGGTCAAGCCACGTTCTTCCGTCGCTAACTGATGGATTGAAGCGGCATAAAAAAACCCACCTCATGGTGGGTTTTTTTTGGGCTCGTCGAACTGGACGGTTCGACCGGTATCGTCAGCCGGCATTTGAATCTGCGCACCCGGCGGCTTATCCATCTGGCCATCGCGCTTGTACCGGCGAGCGGCTTCCTCTTCGAGCGCCAGGTGCTGTCTTGCCATGATCAGCATATTTTCCAGTACTGGAATCTTGAATTCCATCCTCGCCTCAAACCGTGTGAGTGACAACGCCTTGTGTGGTATCTGACGAAATAAGGTTCCAGGCATTCCTGCCGAGAGCGGCGACTGGACATCTGGATCATAAAAAACCGCCCCTATGGGCGGTTTTTCTCAGAGGCTTTGATCAGCCGCCGATCTGGCCTGAACCTTGATAGTCCGGCTGCTGGATCTGGCCCTGGCCCGCGCCCTGCCCGCCGCTCTGGCCATCTTCCGCGCCTTGACCACCCTGGGCATCTTGAGCGCCCTGCGCGCCACCTGCCTTCTGTGCGAGCAGCTTCTTCAGCAGCTCCTCCAATGCCTTGAGGGGGTCTTCACCACCGGCACCGCTATTTCCCTGGTTGCCTTGAGCACCTTTAGTTTTAAGTTCCTGAATTTGATTTTGTACATCCTTAATCTGCCGGTCGAGGCCTTGGGAGCTTCCCTGGCCATTGCCTGCACCGCCCACACCACCTGTGCCGCCCATGCCGCCCATGTTTGCGCCGCCCGAGATACCGTTGATTCCTGTCATAAATGCTAACCCCAACCTGTGAATTAATGGACCGATCAGCCTTGCCAATCAGTGCATAATCAGTGGTGGGTGGGCCAGGATGGTTCCGCCCGGCTCAGGGGCTGACACGCGTGAAATCAATAATCTGTAAAGACGAGGGTGGTTTCCCACGGTAGGGAGGCATATTTCACTGCTGCAACTGCGGAGTTTCCTGCCCAATGCACCGCACTGCCTGTTTCTTGTTATTCACCAGCACGCCACTCAGGCCTTTCTGGTCGGTGTCGAACATCACCAATACGCCATCAATGCACTGTGCCACTTGAGCGGCAGGGGTCAACGAGATTTTGTAGTCCTCACCCGGCACGGTCTTGAGCATCGTGAAATCGCTGAGCAACAGCGCATCCTCCGGCTTGGCGAAGTGCAGGTAGCCGTAGTACCACAGGCAACCGACAGTACCGATGATGGTGCCGATGCCAGTGAGAATCAGCGGGATCATGTTGCGCTCTTCACTCATTGCGGGCTCTCTGATGGGTCAGCTTCAGGTAGGGGATAATTCGGGATTTCGCCGAGACGCCGCAGGCCGTTGAAGTGCAGCGGGTCATCCAGGTAACGCAGCATCACGGTTTGCCAGGTCTTGTCGGCAAATGTCTGCACATGCCCACCTCGCGTCAGTTGCAACACCCTGGGCGCCGGTGCCGCCTGGTACAGGCGGATACCGTTGGCCAAGGGCACGATCGGATCATCCAGGCTGTGAAACAGCAGCTTGGGCACGCCAGTCAGTCGGGGCATGGCGTTGATCGCGCTGTCGGCGTCGGGCACCAGCCAGGACAGAGGGACCTGCAACGGCCATGTTAACCAGGACGTGCTCAGGGCAAATTGTCCCACGTCACGATAACTGGCGGGCACGCCATCCAATACCAGGGCCTTGAGCCGGGACTGGCGCTCGGGGTGGGCCGCCAGATAATGCACGGCTAACGCACCGCCCAGGCTCTGGCCAAGGACGATCAGCGGCTGGCCGCGGACTTCGGGCGCCTGATCGAGCCAACTGAACGCGGCGTCCACATCCTGATAAATCGCCGGCAATGACGGCTTGCCTTCGGAGAGCCCATAGCCGCGATAGTCGAGCAACAGCACTTGGTAGCCCTGCTCCGGCAACCACCAACTCCCGCCCAGATGCCAGGCCAGATTGCCGCCATTGCCGTGCAGGTGCAGCACCGTGCCTCTGAGTGGCACGCCGGGCTTGGCGGGTAGCCACCAGGCGTGCAGCTTTACGCCGTCGGCGGTGGTGAGGGTGACGTCGCGGTACGCAAGGTGGGCTTTTTGCGGCGTGAACGGCAGGCCGGGCTCCGGGTAGAACAGCAGGGAGCTGCAGCCGTTCAATGTGAGTAGCAGGCAAAGAATGCCGAGGATTCTCATCCGTTGAAGCCTCGTGGGTGAGTTGAAAATAGCCAGCATCCTTACAGGATATTGGAGTAGTCCGCCTCGATGCGGTCCAGGCTCAAATGGTTGAGGAAGTTGGAGAAGCACATCCACGCAGCCAGTGCGTTCATGTCGCGGAACTGTTCGGGCAGGTATTTGGGCGGCACCACCAGGCCTTCATCGACCAGTTGGCGCAAGGTGCGCATATCTTCAAGCGTGGTCTTGCCGCAGAACAACAACGGCACTTGCTCCAACTTGCCCTTGCGCACGGCCAACTGGATGTAGTTGTAGACCATGATAAAGCCCTTGAGGTAGGACAGATCCTTGGTAAACGGCAAGCCAGTGGGCACCGAGCCACGGAACACGCGACTGGCGTTGCCGTAGCTTTCAGCCATTTCAAAGCCTTGCTCGCGGAAGAATTCGAACACCTGCAGGAAGTCGGCGCCCTCCTCCACCATATGAATGGCGCGGGTGCGGTTGGTCAGTTTGCGCAGCCGGCTGGGGTAGGAGGCGAACGTGATGATCTCCATCAGGATCGCCAGGCCTTCCTGGGTCACGGTGGATGAGGGTGGGCCCTTGGACAGGAACGTGCAGATCGGCTGGTTCTGGCCATTGAGAGTGGTGCCCACATGCACCAGGCCTTCGTGCACTTCCAGGGCGCGCACGTCACGGTCGTTGAACATCGCGTCGGCGCGGATCTTGATGTAGTCGGCGCCCGCCGCCGCGTCGGCGACGATGCCATCGGATTCGAACACGCGGATGGTTTCTTCGGCCTCGCCGAACACTTTGTTCAAGCGCGTTTGCAGCAAGGCGACGGCGTCCTTGGCGGTCAAGGTCTTGGCTTCGTCCTTGAGGTCGCCACGGCCGTCGATATTGTTCAGGTAGTCCGAGAGCATCAGGCCCAGGTCGGCCAGGGTCGGGTCACCGGCGTGGAAGGCGTCGGACGCGGCGCCGTAGAGTTCCTGGGAAATCAGGCCGAAATCCTCGGTGCCACGGGCTTCGAGCATACGCACGACCATGCGGTACTCCCGGCACATACGGCGCATGATCTGCCCTACCGGGCTGAACTGGCCGAGGCGGCGGGTGATGTCGCGCTCGATGTTCTGGAATTCCAGCTTGACCGCACTGGAGTCGAACGACAACGGGCGGTTCAGGTAGTAATCGCGATCCACGGCGGGCATGGCCTTGCCCTTGGCCTTGAGAAAGCCCTGGCGAATATTCTCGTCCCACTTCACGGCGTCGAGGACGCGGATCGGCGTTTGCGCCAGCACAATGCGATCGGACAAGGTGCGTATCGTCTGCTGGTAATCGTCCACCCGGTGCTTCCTCTTTAAACGTGGCCTTGCTGGTATCAGACCGAAGCCAATACCAGGTGCATGTAACGCTTGAGTATCTCCAGCATCTCGTCACCGGTCAGAGGCTCTGCGCCGCCCAACAGGCCCTGATATTCCATCCGACTGATAATCGCCGTCAACACCTTGGCATCCTGTTGCGGCTCGCGCGAGCCCAATACCTGGAAAAACTGCCCGGTGCCCTGCAACAGGATCTGCTGGTGGGAGCGTACCAGTTCGGCCAGGCGCGGATTCAACAAGGCTTCCTGGCGGAAGGCCTGTTCGGCCATCAGGTATTCACGGCGGTTGGCCAGTTGGCGCTGCACGTAGTCGGCGGTCAGCCGCGCAATGTCATCGGCCAGCTGCGAACGCGACGCCGGGCTGCCATCGCCATAGGCGACCATCTCGCGCAGCAGGCCTTCGTTGCGTACCCACAGTTTGCCCATGAAGGCAGCGCTGCGCTCGACGTATTGGGCAAAGGTGTCGGTGAGCAGGTCATCGATGTCTTTGAAATAGTAGGTGGTCGCCGACAACGGTACGCCGGCCTCCGCCGCCACCGCCCGGTGGCGCACGGCACGGACCCCCTCGCGGACCACGATGCGCATGGCCGCATCGAGAATGTCTTGCCGGCGTTGTTCACTGCCCCGGCGGCTGGCCTTGCGGCCTTGGTACTGGACGCTTTCAGCCACGGCAGCGGCAATGCCGGCGGCGCCTTCTTGAGCCATTACGCGGTTCACCACACACATCCTTGAATAGAACAAAACCTGGCGCTGTTTGCTTGACGCGAGTACACGCCACATAAAAAAGCCGCCTTATAAAAGGCGGCTTCGGATTTCGCTACGGTTACGCTTGTGGCCGCATGTGCGGGAACAAGATCACATCGCGGATCGACGGCGAGTTGGTCAACAGCATCACCAGGCGGTCGATGCCGATACCTTCACCGGCGGTTGGCGGCATGCCGTATTCCAGCGCACGTACGAAGTCGGCATCGTAGTGCATGGCTTCGTCGTCGCCGGCGTCCTTGTCGGCCACCTGGGCCATGAAGCGCTCGGCCTGATCTTCCGCGTCGTTCAGCTCGGAATAGGCGTTGGCGATTTCGCGGCCACCGATGAACAGCTCGAAACGGTCGGTGACGTTCGGGTTGTCATCGTTGCGACGGGCCAGCGGCGACACTTCGAACGGGTACTGGGTAATGAAGTGCGGCTGTTCCAGCTTGTGCTCCACCAGCTCCTCGAAAATCATCACCTGCAGTTTGCCCAGGCCTTCGAAGCCCAGCACCTTGGCGCCGGCTTTCTTGGCGATGGCACGGGCCTTGTCGATGTCGTTCAGATCATCGGCGGTCAGCTCAGGGTTGTACTTGAGGATCGAGTCGAACACCGACAGGCGCACGAACGGCTCGCCGAAGTGGAAGACCTTGTCGCCGTACGGCACGTCGGTAGTCCCGAGAACAAGCTGCGCCAGCTCACGGAACAGTTCTTCGGTGAGGTCCATGTTGTCTTCGTAGTCGGCGTAGGCCTGGTAGAACTCCAACATGGTGAATTCAGGGTTGTGTCGGGTCGAGACGCCTTCGTTACGGAAGTTGCGGTTGATCTCGAACACCTTCTCGAAGCCGCCAACCACCAGGCGCTTGAGGTACAGCTCCGGCGCGATACGCAGGAACATTGGCAGGTCCAGCGCATTGTGGTGGGTTTCGAACGGCTTGGCTGCGGCACCACCGGGGATGGTCTGCAGCATCGGCGTTTCCACTTCGAGGAAGTCACGCTGCATCAGGAAGCTGCGGATGTGGGCGATGACTTGCGAACGCACGCGGAAGGTCTGGCGCACGTCTTCGTTGACGATCAGGTCAACGTAGCGCTGGCGGTAGCGCTGCTCGGTGTCGGTCAGGCCGTGGTGCTTGTCCGGCAGCGGGCGCAGCGACTTGGTCAGCAGGCGTACGCTGGTCATTTCGACATACAGGTCGCCCTTGCCGGAACGGGCCAGGGTGCCTTCGGCGGCGATGATGTCGCCCATGTCCCAGGTTTTCACCGAGGCCAGGGTTTCTTCGGAAAGGGTCTTGCGGTTGACGTAGACCTGGATACGCCCGGTCATGTCCTGGATCACCATGAACGAGCCACGGTTGAGCATGATGCGACCCGCCACCTTGACCGGGATCGCCGCTTCTGCCAGCTCTTCCTTGGTCTTGTCCGCGTACTGCTTCTGCAAGGCATCGCAGTAGTTTTCGCGGCGGAAGTCGTTGGGGAAGGCGTTACCCTTGGCGCGCTCGGCAGCAAGCTTTTCCTTGCGCAGGGCGATCAGGGAGTTTTCTTCCTGTTGCAGGGCTTGCGGGTCGAGTTGTTGGTCGCTCATGTCTTTTGAAATTCCATCACAGATACGTTTTCCCCAGCCTTCGGCTGGGGATCGCGAGGCAAGGACTAGGCGTCCCCCCCGCTCCTACAGGGTTCTTTAGAGGCCCGATTTCAGGCTGGCTTCCAGGTATTCGTCGATATCGCCGTCGAGCACCTTGTCGCAGTCGCTGCGTTCGATGTTAGTGCGCAAATCCTTGATCCGCGACGCATCGAGCACATAGGAGCGGATCTGGTGACCCCAGCCGATGTCCGACTTGGTGTCTTCCAGTGCTTGAGAAGCGGCGTTGCGCTTCTGCATTTCCTGCTCGTACAACTTGGCCCGCAACATTTTCATGGCGGTGTCCTTGTTCGCGTGCTGGGAACGCTCGTTCTGGCAACTGACCACGGTGTTGGTCGGTACGTGGGTGATACGGACGGCCGAGTCGGTGGTGTTTACGTGCTGGCCACCGGCACCGGAGGAGCGGTAGGTGTCGATACGCAGGTCGGCCGGGTTGATCTCGATTTCCACCTTGTCATCGATCTCTGGCGAGACGAAAACAGCGGAGAACGAGGTATGGCGACGGTTACCGGAGTCGAACGGGCTCTTGCGCACCAGGCGGTGTACGCCGATCTCGGTACGCAGCCAGCCAAAGGCGTATTCACCCTTGATGTGCACGGTGGCGCCCTTGATGCCCGCTACTTCACCGGCGGACAGTTCCATGATGGTCGCGTCGAAACCGCGTTTGTCGGCCCAGCGCAGGTACATGCGCAGCAGGATGTTGGCCCAGTCCTGAGCCTCGGTGCCGCCGGAACCGGCCTGGATGTCCAGGTAGGCGTTGTTCGGGTCCATTTCGTGGCTGAACATGCGGCGAAATTCAAGCTTGGCGAGGTTTTCCTCGAGACGGGCCAGCTCGGCGACGACATCGCCCACTGCGCCTTCGTCATCTTCTTCGACGGCCATGTCCAGCAGGTCGCGGCAGTCGGCCAGGCCGGTGTTCAGCTCGTCGAGCGTGTCGACGATCTGCGCCAGCGCAGCGCGCTCGCGGCCCAGTTCCTGGGCATATTCAGGTTTGTTCCAGACACTCGGATCTTCAAGCTCGCGATTGACTTCGGTCAGACGCTCATGCTTTTGATCGTAGTCAAAGATACCCCCGAATAGTTTCGGAGCGCTCGGACAGGTCCTTGATGGTGTTCAGGATCGGGTTGATTTCCATGGCGGGCAGCACTCGTTGGCGAACTTTTGAAAGCCGGCGAGTATAACGGCAAACGCCTGGAAACGGCAGCCCGCCTAGCCGAAAAGGCGCGGATTTGTACACAATCCCAAGGCCAATGAAGATCTAAATGTGGGAGGGGCGGTGCGACGATTCGACTTGCCCCCGATGGCGGCCTGGCAGCAGACCATTATGTTGGATCAGAGCGAGTACATATCCGTTGCTGCGGTAACGGCGGCTTAGGGTTCCGCCCTTACGGCGGGTCACTTGTGCGCCCGGCATGGGCGCCATCTTGGAGGTGAAAGTCCTCTCGTAAGCTGGCCACAGCGAACGAAGCGAAGCGCAACTGCAGAAGGGTGACCGACTGTGGGGAGGAAGCGTGGAGCATAAACCTCGAGCCGAGGTACACGAATCGCATCTGAGGCGGATTCGGTCAGGGCGAGCAGCCAAGTGCCTGCGAAGCTCTTGTGGCCTAAAGGCCGGATACGTAAATGCGGCGGTTGTGAGGTGAAGGATGGCGTTCTTACCCGGGGAGATCTCGCCTCATGCCTGAAAGGGCGACGGTGTGAGCCGGAGCGAGAAGTCAGCAGAGGTCGTAGTAGCTGCTTGGCAGTGAAGGACCAAACGAGAAGAAAAGCGGTTTGACATGACGATACAGCAGGCCATGCAACAGATGCCCGGGCAACCGGGGCGGGAAGCGACGGCGAAGGGTGAATCTCCAAGCTGCGCGTCCAGCGTTGAAGCTGGCTGTCCGCGACATGATCCAAACCCCACAGGAGAGGGGCTGCTACAAGCAGCCCTTAGCAAAGAAAACTTACTGCTTGCCCTCAAACGGGTGCGTTCTAACAAAGGTGTTGCGGGTGTGGACGGTCTGACGATCGACGAAACCGTGCAACACCTGAAAACGGCATGGCCGGGAATACGCAGCCAGTTACTGGCAGGTGAATACCGGCCTGCTCCCGTGCGCAGGGTCCTGATCCCGAAACCGGATGGTGGCGAGCGCAAGCTTGGCATCCCGACGGTCACGGACAGACTCATTCAGCAGGCACTATTGCAGGTTCTCCAGCCGTTGCTGGATCCTGGTTTCAGTGAACACAGCTACGGCTTTCGTCCGGGGCGCAGCGCTCACCAGGCCGTTCTGGCGGCGCAGCAATATATCCATTCGGGGCGTCAGGTTGTGGTGGATGTCGATATCGAGCAGTTTTTCGATTGCGTCAACCATGACCTGCTGATCGCCCGACTGAGCAGGAGGGTGACTGATCGGGGCGTACTGTGCCTGATCCGGGCCTACCTGAACTGCGGGACGTTGATCGGAAAAGACGTAGTGATCAACAGGCAGGGGACGCCGCAAGGCGGCCCGCTTTCACCGCTGTTGGCGAATGTGGTGCTGGATGAAGTGGACAAGGAACTGGAACGAAGAGGTCATTGCTTCGTCAGGTATGCGGACGATGCCAATGTTTATGTACGCAGCCCCAAAGCCGGCCTGCGGGTGATGGCAGTGCTCCAACGCCTCTACGGTCGCCTTGGGTTGCGCATGAACGAAGGCAAGAGCGCAGTTGCCAGTGTGTTCGGTCGAAAATTCCTTGGGTACGGCTTCTGGCTGACACCCGACGGAAAGATCAGGCGCTGGGCAACAAACAAGGCACTCCAGGCTTTCAAACAACGCATCCGGGAATTGACTTCGCGTAACGGCGGTCGAAGCCTGGAGCAGGTCATTGGAAGATTGAGGCCGTACCTACTGGGCTGGAAGGCGTATTTCTGCCTGTCGCAAACCATAGCGATGTGGAAACGGCTGGATGGATGGATACGTCGAAGACTCAGGGCAATCCAGCTCAAGCAGTGGAAGACCGGCAGGACGACCTATCGTGAGCTGTGCAGGATGGGGGCGACCCCGGATCTAGCTGCGCAAATAGCGGTGGATAGCCACAGGATCTGGCACAACAGCGCCGGGCTGATTCATAGCGTTCTGACGGTCGCGTGGTTTGATCGGCTGGGGCTTCCCCGCCTCAGTTAACCTGAACTTCTCGAACCGCCCGGTGCGGACCCGCATGCCGGGTGGTGTGGCAGGGGAGCGGCCAGATGGCCGCCCCCTATGCCGATTTGGAAAAGAGCCCCAAAAGTAACCAAAAGGGCTCTTGCCCCACCACTCGGCACCTCGCCTAGGCTCGGTGTGCCCGTAATCCGACATTGATTTGGAGGGCCGCCGCCACGCGCCATCATGGCGCGGGGCGGCTAAACCGGCATCCCTGCCGGTTTACCCTCCAAATCAATGCCGAATTCCGGCCAGCGTGGTTTAACGGGGCGCTTAAGATCAAGATCAAGAGCGGCTCGCTTCGCATCGTGGTTACCGGAGGCTGCTGCAAAATTGTGTAGATACCTGTGCCCCGATGCAGTCTGTCTGTCAGTTTATCCTGAGCTGACACACCGCCATCGGGGGCAAGCCCCCTCTCACATTTGGCTCTGAGCCGGCCTTGAGTTACTCGATGCCGACCTGATTGCGCCCATTGTTCTTTGCCATGTACAACCCCTTGTCCGCTGCCATGATCAACTGGCGGCAATCCGTACCTTGCACCGGGGTCAGAGTCGACAAGCCAATGCTGATGGTCAGGCTCGCGCCTTCCGCCGGCGCGATATGCGGGATGTTCAGCGCGGCCACCGCCATGCGCAGTTTTTCCGCGACCAGCCGCGCACCGCCCGGCGAGGTGTTGGGCAGCACCAGGGCGAATTCTTCACCGCCGTAACGCGCCGGCAGGTCCGAAGGACGGCTGCTGGCATCGCGGATGGTGGCGGCGACCTTGCGCAGCGCTTCGTCGCCTTCGACGTGACCGAAGCTGTCGTTGAAGGTCTTGAAGAAGTCCACGTCGATCATCAACAAGGAGAGTTGGGTCTGGTCGCGCATGGCACGGCGCCATTCCAGTTCCAGGTATTCGTCGAAGTGACGGCGATTGGACAGCCCGGTCAAACCATCGGAATTCATCAGCCGTTGCAGCACCAGGTTGGTGTCCAGCAACTGTTGCTGGCTGACCCGCAACGCGCGGTAAGCCGCGTCCCGCTGCAACAGGGTCATGTAGGAGCGCGAGTGATAGCGAATGCGCGCCACCAGTTCGATATTGTCCGGCAGCTTGACCAGGTAATCGTTGGCGCCGGCCGCAAAGGCTGCGCTCTTGATCAGCGGGTCCTCTTTGGTGGAGAGCACGATGATCGGGATATTCGCCGTGGCCGGGTGATTGCGGTATTCGCGCACCAGGGTCAGGCCGTCGAGGCCGGGCATGACCAGGTCTTGCAGAATCACCGTCGGCTTGATGCGAATCGCCTGGGAGATCGCCTGGTGCGGGTCGGCGCAAAAGTGGAAGTCGATATTTTCTTCATGGGCCAGGCCGCGCCGCACGGCTTCCCCGATCATGGCCTGGTCGTCGACCAGCAGCACCATGGCGGCGTTTTCGTCGGTCTTGAAGCCGTCGAGTTGTAAATCAATCATGTGCAGTCACCTGAATTACTGCCTGCAAACCAGCACAGCGGGAGATGTTCGATCATTTTGCAAAGACCTCCAGCAGTCGCGGCGCAATTCTGTCCAGTGGGCGAATTTCAACAGCGGCGTCAATCGCCGCTGCCGCTTTGGGCATGCCATACACCGCCGAACTGTTCTGGTCCTGGGCGATGGTCAAATAGCCTTGTTCTCGCATCAACTTGAGGCCCTGGGCCCCGTCGCGCCCCATGCCGGTCAGCAGTACGCCGACGGCGTCACCGTTCCAATGGCTGGCGACACTTTCAAAAAACACATCGATGGAAGGCCGGTAAATTTCGTTCACCGGCTCTGCGGTATAGGCTAGCGTGCCATTTTTCAACAAGCGAATATGGTGGTTGGTACCGGCCAGCAAGACCACCCCGCTTTGGGGCGGCTCCCCTTCACGGGCCAGGCGCACCGGCAGGCCGGACGCGCTGCTCAACCACTCGGCCATACCGGCGGCGAACACCTGATCCACATGCTGCACCAGTACGATCGCGGCAGGAAAGTCACGCGGCAACCCCTTGAGCAGCACTTCCAGAGCCGCGGGGCCACCCGCCGACGAACCGATGGCCACCAGGCTTTGGCGCTTGCCGGTGCTGCGCTGCGGCGCGGTTTCAGCGCGTACGCGGCTGCCGCGCTGGCCGATCAGCCAGCCAATATTGAGGATCTTGCGCAACAACGGCGCCGCCGCATCCTTGGGGTTGCCCACCCCCAGCGCCGGCGTGTCCACCACATCCAACGCGCCGTGGCCCATGGCTTCAAAGACTCGGCTGACGTTGGCCTGGCGGTCCACGGTGACGATCACGATCGGGCATGGCGTATCGGCCATGATCTGGCGGGTCGCTTCCACGCCGTCCATCACCGGCATGATCAAGTCCATCAGGATCAGATCCGGCGTCACCTCAGCGCAACGCTGCACCGCTTCCAGGCCATTGCTGGCCACCCACACCACTTCATGGGCAGGTTCGAAACTCAAGGCGCGACGCAACGCCTCGACGGCCAACGGCATGTCATTGACGATTGCAATCCTCATGCCCGGGCGCCTCCAATCAATTCAACCACGGCGTCGAGCAGGGCGTCGTCGTGGAAGCTGGCTTTGGCTAAATAATAGTCGGCGCCGGCGTCGAGGCCACGGCGTCGGTCTTCTTCACGATCCTTGTAGGAAACCACCATCACCGGCAACGATTGCAGGCGACTGTCACGGCGCAAGAGTGTGACCAATTCAATACCGTCCATGCGTGGCATATCAATATCTGTGATAAGCAGGTCGAAATCCTCGGAGCGCAATGCGTTCCAGCCATCCATGCCATCGACCGCGACGGCCACTTCATAACCGCGATTGAGTAATAACTTGCGTTGCAGCTCACGCACGGTCAGCGAGTCGTCCACCACCAGCACGCGCTTGCGCGGCGCTTCGGTGGCCTGCTGGCTGCGCCTTGCGATGCGCTCCAGGCGGCCGGTGTTGAGCAACTTGTCCACCGAACGCAGCATGTCTTCCACGTCGACGATCAAGGCCACCGAGCCATCGTCGAGCAACGCGCCTGCGGAAATATCCTGGACCTTGCCCAAGCGAGCATCCAGCGGCAACACCACCAGGGTGCGCTCGCCGATGAAACGTTCCACGGCAATCCCATACACGGCATCGCGCTCACGGATCACCACCACTTTCAAGGTTTCCGAAGGGGTCTGCCCCGGTGGACGCTGCAACAACTGGCTGGCGGCGACCAGGCCGACATGCCGGCCCTCGTGCCAGAAATGCTGGCGACCTTCCAGCTGCACAATGTCCTCGGGGGCCAGGTCGCACATGCGTTCGATGTGCGCCAGTGGGAAGGCATACGCCTCTTCGCCGACTTCCACCACCAGGCTGCGCACCACGGACAGGGTCAGCGGCACCTCCAGATGAAAACGGCTGCCCTGCCCTGCCGCCTGCTCCAGCACCACCGCACCGCGCAATTGACGCACCATATGCTGCACCGCATCCAGGCCTACGCCGCGACCGGACACTTCGGTGACCTTGTCGCGCAAGCTGAACCCCGGCAGGAACAGAAACGTCAGCAGTTCCTCCTCGCTCAGGCGCAGCGCGGTTTCCACGGGGGACAAGTGCCGGTCGACAATGGTGCCGCGCAGGCGCTCAAGGTCGACGCCGTTACCGTCATCGCTCAACTCCAGCACCAGCAGTCCGGCTTGATGCGACGCGCGCAGGCGAATCAAGCCTTCCGCCGGCTTGCCCGCCAGCAGCCGCTGCTCGGGCATTTCAATGCCATGGTCGACGGCATTGCGCAGCAGGTGCGTCAGTGGCGCCTCGAGCTTTTCCAGCACGTCACGGTCGACCTGGGTCTTCTCCCCTTCGATCTCCAGGCGCACTTGCTTGCCCAGGCTGCGACCGAGGTCGCGCACCATGCGCGCCTGTCCGGTCAGCACATCGGCAAACGGGCGCATGCGACAGGCCAATGCAGTGTCGTAGAGCACCTGGGCCCGCTGGCCGGCCTGCCAGGTGTACTCGTCCAGCTCAGCATTTTTTTCCGCCAGCAACGCCTGGGCTTCGCTCAACAAGCGGCGGGTATCGGCCAGAGCTTCCTGGGCCTCGAGGTTCAAATCGACGACCTTGAGGTGACCGTCCAGCACATCCAGAGCGCGCAGGCTGTTGCTTTGAATGCGTTTGAGGCGCTGCAGGCTGACGAGGTAAGGCTTGAGTCGCTGGGTTTCCACCAGCGACTTGCTGGACAGGTCCAGCAGGCTGTTCAAGCGCTCGGCCGTGACCCGCAGCACGCGCTCGCCGCCTTCGGTCATCGGTTTGCTCTGACGCGGCGGCTCGCTCGGCACGGCTGGCGCTGGCTCAGGTTCCGGCGCCAGCGCTTCGATTACCGGCGCGGGCGCGGGTTTCGGCGCGAGCATGGCGCTGGATTGCGACGGGTCCAGCAAGCGCTCCATCAGCGCCACATAGGCGGCAATATCCGCAGGCCCGACATCATTGCCCGGGGTGGCGATGCGCATCAGTAAATCCGTGCCCTGCAGCAACGCGTCGATATGTTCGGGCTGCAGGTACAAGCGGCTTTCCTGGGCGCTGACCAGGCAATCCTCCATGACATGGGCCACGCTGACGCCGGCCTCCACGCCGACAATCCGCGCCGCGCCCTTGAGCGAATGCGCGGCGCGCATGCAGGCCTCGAGCTGGTCGGCCTGGGTCGGGTTGCGCTCCAGCGCGAGCAGGCCTGCGCTGAGCACTTGGGTTTGCGCGTCGGCTTCCAGGCTGAACAATTCCAACAGCGAGGCATCGCGCATCTGGTCGGGGGTCATGCGAGGCTCCGGGTCACGGCGGACAGCAATTGGGCTTCGTCCAGCCAGCGCAGGCTGCGACCTTTCCACTGCACGACACCCTGGGTGAAGCGCGCGCTGGCCTGGGTGCCGGAGGCCGACGCGGCGTTCAAGGTGCGCTCATCGATGGCATGGATGCCATCCACTTCGTCCACCGGCACGACCACCGGGCCATCCTGCGCGGCAATGATCAGCATGCGCGGCATGATGCGCCCGCCAGTGACGCCGGTGCTGCTGCTGTCCAGGCCGAGCAATTCCACCAGCGACAGGCAGGCCACCAATGCCCCGCGCACGTTGGCCACGCCCAGCAAGGCCCGGGAACGCTGGTGAGGCAACGAGTGGATCGGTTGCAACGGCGCCACTTCCACCAGGCAACGGGTGGCAATGCCCAGCCATTCTTCGCCGAGGCGGAACATCAGCAAGGAGCGGGTGACCACCTGGTGAGCGAGCTCGCCAGCCGCCTGCGCAGGCCGGTCGTCCTGCTGCAGCGCATAGCGGTCGAGCAGGCGCGTGGCGGCGGCGGAATACACCGAGCAGTTGCGGCAATGGATGTGCTCTGCCAGCAAGGGGCAGGATTTGTCGCCATGAATGCCGATGCGGTTCCAGCAGTCATCAATGGCTTGGGTGTCGGCCAGGGTCAGGTCCAGGCCTGCGGTGTCGAGCGCGTCAGGGCTACTCATCGTTTGGACTCACTGTCAGCTCGCTCGCTACGCGCGGCGCGCGCCTGCAAACGGCGCGCCCCCGCACTGTCGCCCTGAGACTCGAGCAACGCGGCCAGGTGCATCAAGGCCTGCGGATGCTGCGGTTCCAGGTACAAGGCTTTGCGGTAATAACTCTGCGCCTCCACGGCGCTGCCGGCGACATCGCTGAGCAGGCCCAGCCAGTAGAACACGGCGGCGGCCGGCGGATGGCTGTTCAAATAACGTTCGCAGGCAGCACGGGCCTCGGCACTTTTGCCTTGATTGGCCAAGGTGGCGATCTGGTTGAGCATCTCGCCTGCCTCCGGGGGCGGCGCTTTGACCGGTGCCGCCTGGGTGCCGGCCGTGCTGAACGGGCGCGGCTTGAGCGCGATCGGCGCCGGACTGCGTTGCGACGCGGGCGCCGGCATCGGTACAAACACCGGGGCGGGTGCGACCGGTTCCACATGCCGACTGAACGCAAAGGACTGCGGCACACCAATCGAACGCATGCCATGGCGCCCCAGCAGGCCGCCTTCGGCCGGGCCGATAAACAGCACGCCGTCCACGTGCGTCAGTTCCTTGAGCACGTCGAAAACTTGCTTCTGGGTGGGCTGGTCGAAGTAGATCAGCAGGTTGCGACAGAACACAAAGTCGTAGGTGGGTTCGTTGGCCAGCAGTGCCGGGTCGAGCAAGTTGCCGACTTGCAGGCGCACCTGTTCGCGAACCCGGTCGGCGATGCGATAGGTACCGCCGTCTTCAGTGAAGTGACGGTCGCGAAATTCAAGGTCGCCGCCACGAAACGAGTTCTTGCCGTACACACCGCGGCGGGCACGCTCCACGGACAGCGGGCTGACGTCCATTCCTTGTACCTTGAATTGGTGCGGCGCCAGGCCCGCGTCAAGCAGGGCCATGGCAATCGAATAGGGCTCTTCGCCGGTGGAGCATGGCAGGCTGAGAATGCGCAAGGCGCGCATCTGCTTGATCTCGGCCAACCGTGCGTGTGCCAGGCGGGCCAAGGTGGCAAAGGACTCGGGGTAGCGGAAAAACCAGGTCTCGGGGACGATCACCGCTTCGATCAGCGCCTGCTGCTCATCATGGGAGCTGTGCAGGAGCTGCCAGTACGCCTCTGCCGTCTGCGCCTGGGCCAACTGGCAACGCTGACGCACCGCGCGCTCGATGATCGCCTCGCCCACCGAGGCGACGTCCAGGCCGATGCGCTCTTTAAGGAAGGCCCAGAAGCGCGGGTCACTGCTCATAGGCTCAACTCGCTGGAAAACAGCAAGGCGCGCACGTCATCGGTCAACAGCTCGGCGACACCAATCCATTGCATCAAGCCCAGCGCATCTTCGCGCACCGGCCCCAGGTAAGGCGCCTGGCGGTTATCCAGGCCATAGGGCTGGAATTCGGCGGGGTCGCAACGCAAGGTGTCGGTAGCCTGTTCCAGAATCAGCCCCAGCCAACGCGCTTCGCTCCAGGGCTGTGGCTGATAATTGACCAGCACCAGCCGCGTGCTGGTACGCGCTTGGGCCGCAACGCCGAACGTCAAGGCGCTCAGGTCGATGACCGGCACCAGCGCGCCACGATGGGCAAAGATGCCCGCCACCCACGCCGGTGCATGAGCGATGGGCTTGAGCGGCAGGCGCGGCAGCACCTCGACCACTTCCGTCGCCTTGAGGGCAAAGCGTTCACTGCCGATGTGGAACACCAGGAACAACGCCTTTTTCGCTGCCGGGACGGCGCCGCGTTTAGCCGCGAGGTCGCTCATCAGACTTTGAAACGCGACACGCCGCTGCGCAGACCGACCGCAACCTGGCTCAGTTCATCGATGGCAAAACTGGCCTGGCGCAGGGACTCGACGGTCTGGCTGCTGGCATCGCCCAGTTGCACCAGCGCGTGGTTGATCTGCTCGGCGCCGGTGGCCTGGGCCTGCATGCCTTCATTGACCATCAGCACTCGCGGCGCGAGGGCCTGCACTTGATGGATGATTTGCGACAGTTGCTCACCCACCTGCTGCACTTCGAACATGCCTCGGCGCACTTCCTCGGAGAACTTGTCCATGCCCATCACCCCGGCCGACACCGCCGACTGGATCTCACGCACCATCTGCTCGATGTCGTACGTCGCGACGGCGGTCTGGTCGGCCAGGCGGCGTACTTCGGTGGCGACCACGGCAAAACCGCGCCCGTACTCACCGGCTTTCTCGGCCTCGATGGCGGCGTTGAGGGACAGCAGGTTGGTCTGGTCCGCCACTTTGACGATGGTCACCACCACCTGGTTGATGTTGCCGGCCTTTTCATTGAGGATCGCCAGCTTGGCATTGACCAGGTCGGCGGCGCCCATCACCGAGTGCATGGTTTCTTCCATGCGCGCCAGGCCCTGCTGACCGGAACCGGCGGCGACCGAGGCCTGGTCGGCGGCGGTGGACACTTCGATCATGGTGCGCACCAGGTCCTTGGAGGTCGCGGCGATTTCACGGGAGGTGGCGCCGATTTCAGTGGTGGTGGCGGCGGTTTCAGTGGCGGTCGCCTGCTGCTGCTTGGAGGTAGCGGCGATCTCGGTCACCGAGGTCGTGACCTGCACCGACGAGCGCTGTGCCTGGGAAACCAGAGCGGTCAGTTCGGTCATCATGTCGTTGAAGCCGGTTTCAACCACGTTGAACTCGTCCTTGCGCTCCAGATTCAGGCGCTTGCTCAGGTCGCCGGTGCGCATGGTTTCGAGGATATCGACGATGCGCTGCATCGGCGCCATGATTGCGCGCATCAACAGCAGGCCACACAGCGCAGCAGCAAGAATCGCCAGCAGCAGCGAGACGCCCATGCTGATTTTTGCGGCCTCGACGGCACTGTCGATGGCGTCGGTGGCGCCGTCGGCGACCTGTTTATTCGCGAGGATGATGTCATTGAGTTTCATGCGGCCGGCGACCCAGGCGGGCGTCAGTTGTTCGTTGAACAGCTTGAGTGCCTCGGCGGCGTTGTTGTTCTGCTGCGCCTCGAGCACCTTGGCGAGGGTCTGGTTGTAGCTCTGATGCAGCTTTTCGAAGGCATCGAACTCGTTGCGGTCCTGAGTGGAGCTGATGGTTTTCGTGTAATCGGCCATGTACTTTTCAAGGCGCGTTTCGAAAGACTTGTAGCCTTGCTTTTCGACCTCGGAAACGCCCTGGTTCTTGTGGATCCCCACCAACTCCTGGGTTTGCAGGTAGCTGTCGACCCAGGCGCTGCGAATCATCGAGCTTAAAAACACGCCAGGCACGGCGTCGTCCCGGACCAGGGTTTCGCTGGATTCGATTTTCAGCAGCCGTGAATACGAGAGCACGACCATCAGCAGCATGATCGCGATGATTACCGCAAAGCTCGCCAAAATCCGTTGGCGCAGGGTCCAGTTCTTCACAGTAATTCCTCGCAAGCCATTCAAATGGAGGGGAGTATAGCTGAGCGAAGGCGTCTATTAATCAATGGTTTTCGGGGGTTTTGGCAACGGTGCCAGTATTGGGCTGCGCCATTGCGGCGGCTCAAACCAGCCTCGATTTAAATGTGGGAGAGGCTTGCTCTCCCCACACTTGAATGGATGCACGGCGCTGCTTATGCGTTGAGGCGTACCTGTTTCTCCAGCTCTACCTTCAAACCCGGCTCAAGTTTCAGTTGGCGCGCCAGTTCGTCCAGGTAGGCCTTCTCCATGAAGTTTTCCTCGTCCACCAGCATCACGCTGGCGATGTACATTTCGGCGGCCATCTCCGGGGTGCTGGCGGCGCGGGCGACGTCGGCCGGGTCGAGGGGTTTGTTCAGCTCCGCGTGCAGCCAGGTTTGCAGCTCGCGGTCGTTGTCGAGTTTGGTGAACTCGCCTTCGATCAACGCGCGTTCACGCTCATCCACGTGGCCGTCGGCCTTGGCGGCGGCAACCAGCGCCTTGAGAATGCCCTGACTGTGCTGCTCGACCTGGGCCGGCGGCAGGCGGTCGATGGTCTGCGGCTCACCCTGGGGCGCGCTGGCCTGCTGCGCCTGCCAATTGCCATAGGCTTTGTAGGCGATGACCCCCAAGGCGGCCAGGCCTCCGTAGGTCAGGGCCTTGCCGCCGAATTTGCGGGCTTTTTTGTTGCCCAGCAGCAAGCCCATGGCGCCGGCCGCCAGTGCGCCACCGCCGGCGCCTCCGAGCAAACTGCCGAGCCCGCCGCCGCCAAGCAGCCCACCGAGGGCGCCTTTGTCGGCTGATGGGCGCTGGCCGCCAGCCTTGTTCTGCAACATGTCCTGACCAGACTTGAGCAACTGATCGAGCAATCCACGGGTATTCATGCGTAGCCTCCAGACACTTGGGTTCGTAGGACCAATAGGCCCCCAGCGTAAAACTAAGTGCAAAAAAGCCCCGATCTAGAGTGCTTCCAGATGTAACGCTCATCCTGATATCAGAAATGTCTTGTTGCACAGCGGCGCCATCATCCCGCCATCAATGATTTTTCCTTCACCATCGAACCGCTTAAGCTATCCGGCGTCTGTTTATTGTCCGTTGCGTTTGGCCGAAGGCATGTCCGAACCGTTATTTCTGATCCGTTACGTGCCAGGAACGGCGCGGGATTCGCTCACGACAGGTTGTCTCTATGCACCGCAGGAATTTGCTCAAAGCGTCCATGGCCATTGCGGCCTACACCGGTTTGTCGGCCAGTGGCCTGTTGGCCGCGCAGGCCTGGGCCGGGAACCGTGCCGCCGATGGCAAGGCCGTGGCATTCGATTTTGAAACGCTCAAAGCCCAGGCCAAGCAGCTCGCCGGCAGCGCGTATAAAGATACTCGGCAGGTGCTGCCACCCACCTTGGCGACCATGACGCCACAGAATTTCAACGCCATCGGCTATGACGCCAACCATTCGTTATGGAAGGAACTGAAGGGGCAGTTGGACGTGCAGTTTTTCCACGTCGGCATGGGTTTCAAGACGCCGGTGCGCATGCACAGCGTCGACCCCAACACCCGCGAGGCCCGCGAAGTGCACTTCCGCCCTTCGCTGTTCAACTATGAAAAAACCACGGTCGACACTAAACAACTGACCGGCGATCTGGGTTTCTCCGGCTTCAAGCTGTTCAAGGCGCCGGAGCTGGACCGGCATGACGTGCTGTCGTTCCTCGGTGCCAGCTACTTCCGTGCAGTGGACTCCACCGGCCAGTACGGCCTGTCGGCGCGCGGCCTGGCGATTGACACCTATGCGAAAAAACGTGAGGAATTCCCTGACTTCACGCAGTTCTGGTTCGAAACCCCGGACAAGAACGCCACCCGCTTCGTGGTCTACGCCCTGCTCGATTCGCCCAGCGCTACCGGCGCCTACCGCTTCGATATCGACTGCCAGGCCAATCAAGTAGTGATGGCCATCGACGCGCATATCAACGCGCGCACCGCCATCGAACAGCTGGGGATTGCGCCAATGACCAGCATGTTCAGTTGCGGCACGCATGAGCGGCGAATGTGCGACACCATCCACCCACAAATTCACGACTCGGACCGACTGGCCATGTGGCGCGGCAACGGCGAGTGGATCTGCCGCCCGCTGAACAACCCGGCCAAGCTGCAATTCAACGCATTCGCCGACACTAATCCCAAAGGTTTTGGCCTGGTCCAAACCGACCACGAATTCGCCAGTTACCAGGACACGGTGGACTGGTACAGCAAGCGCCCCAGCCTGTGGGTGGAACCCACCACCGCTTGGGGTGAGGGCTCGATCGACCTGCTGGAAATTCCGACCACCGGCGAAACCCTCGATAACATCGTGGCCTTCTGGACCCCGAAAAAGCCGGTGGCGGCCGGTGATTCGCTCAACTACGGCTACAAGCTCTACTGGAGCGCCCTGCCGCCGGTGAGCACACCGCTGGCCCAGGTCGACGCGACCCGTTCAGGCATGGGTGGGTTCACCGAAGGTTGGGCCCCGGGCGAGCATTACCCTGAGGTATGGGCACGCCGCTTTGCCGTGGACTTCAAGGGCGGCGGCCTGGACCGTTTGCCACCCGGCACGGGCATAGAGCCGGTGGTCACCTGCTCCCACGGCGAGGTGAAAGACTTCAGCGTGCTGGTGCTCGATAACATCAAGGGCTATCGCATTCTGTTCGACTGGTACCCCACCAGCGACAGCGTGGAGCCGGTAGAGCTGCGCTTGTTTATCCGCACCCAGGACCGCACCTTGAGCGAAACCTGGCTGTATCAGTACTTCCCGCCCGCGCCGGACAAGCGCAAATACACCTGAACCATCTGTGGCGAGGGAGCTTGCTCCCGCTGGGCCGCGAAGCGGCCCCAAACGATGGAACTGCTGCGCAGTCCAGCGGGAGCAAGCTCCCTCGCCACAGGTACCGTGTTCGCCTTGCCTGACGGGCATCGTGGCGAGCCCGTTTCGTCATTCAGAACCGCGACACGGTTTTCATCGCCCCGATCAGATAGCGCATCGCTACCTGGTCGCTCTCGGTGAGGGCGCGATAATGCGCCAGCAATTCAACTTCATCCGAACTCAATCTGCGGCCACGCAAGAACATCCTGCGGGTCAGAAAAGATAACACCCCACCCGCTACACCATAGGACTTGGCCATGGACTACTTCTCCTGATATCGATCCAATACTCCTGCCTTAAGCTTAGAAAGAATCCAGTTACGTGTGGGATTTTTTTAGAGTATTAACTTAAATAATTAGATCGGTAATAAATACCTACAGTCGATTCCCATGCATTCGTCGCTTAAATCCGCCTTCTTCATATAGGCGGGCAAAAAAAACCCACCGGATCAGGGTGGGCTCTGTAGGCATACGCTA
Source organism: Pseudomonas sp. R11-23-07 (assembly GCF_003852295.1). NCBI lineage: Bacteria > Pseudomonadati > Pseudomonadota > Gammaproteobacteria > Pseudomonadales > Pseudomonadaceae > Pseudomonas > Pseudomonas sp. R11-23-07. The sequence goes on along the minus strand of NZ_CP027761.1, from coordinate 1,358,108 downwards.
AGGATCAATCCCTGAGATCGGACTCATGAATCGGCTGGTCGCGGTGCGTCGCCCGCTGATATTGCGCCGGCCAGATCGCCTTGCGCCCGCCCAGGTCATCGTCGGCATGCAGCGGCCAGTACGGATCGCGCAACAATTCACGGGCGAGGAAGATGAGGTCGGCCTGGCAGGTGCGCAGGATGTGTTCGGCCTGGGCCGGTTCGGTGATCATGCCGACCGTGCCGGTGGCGATGCCCGACTCTTTGCGCACGCGCTCGGCAAAGCGCGTCTGGTAGCCGGGGCCGGTGGGGATTTCGGCGTTGGCGGCGGTGCCGCCGGAGGACACGTCGATCAAGTCCACGCCCAGGTCTTTCAGGCGGCGCGCCAGTTCGACGGTTTCATCGGGGTTCCAGCCGTCCTCCACCCAGTCGGTGGCCGACACGCGCACGAACAGCGGCAAGTCCTGGGGCCACACGTCGCGCACCGCGCGGGTGACCTCAAGGACCAGGCGGATGCGGTTTTCGAACGAGCCGCCGTACTGGTCCTGACGCTGGTTGCTGATGGGCGACAGGAACTGATGCAGCAGGTAACCGTGGGCGGCATGGATCTCTACCACTTCGAAGCCGGCCGTCAATGCACGCTTGGCGGCGGCGACGAAATCGGCGATCACCTGCTGGATCTGCCCTTCGTCCAGCGGCGTGGGTTGCGTGTGCTGGGGGTCGAATGCGATGGGCGATGGGCCGACCGGCACCCAGCCACCGTCTGCTGGCTTGACGCTGCCATGCTTGCCAATCCAGGGCCGATACGTGCTGGCCTTGCGCCCGGCGTGCGCCAACTGAATACCCGCCACCGCGCCTTGGGCCGCAATGAAGCGCGTAATGCGTTGCAGGGGTTCGATCTGTTCGTCTTTCCACAGGCCCAGGTCCTGGGCGGTGATGCGGCCATCGGCGGTCACGGCGGTGGCTTCGGTAAAAATCAGCCCGGCGCCACCGACGGCGCGGCTGCCCAGGTGCACCAGGTGCCAGTCGTTGGCCAGGCCATCCTCACTTGAGTACTGGCACATCGGTGAGACCGCGATGCGGTTCAACAGGGTGAGTTGACGCAGGGTGTAGGGTTCGAGCAGCTGACTCATGGCGCACCTCTTCGGGTTCTGTGGGCAAGCTCCAAGGCTCTCTTTCATGGTGCTTAGAGCCTAGTCGACAACGACGGATCGCACAGGGTTCAGAGGTAAAGGGTTCAGAGGTAAACGGTTCAGAAGTAAACCGGGAGCCGATTGCCGGCTCCCGCAGGACAGCGCCTTACATTTCGACCTGGGTGCCCAGTTCGATCACCCGGTTGACCGGGAGTTTGAAGAAGCGCAGGTTGCCGTTGGCATTCTTCAGCATGAACGCGAACAACGCTTCGCGCCAACGCGCCATACCCTTGATGCGCGAGGCGATCACGGTTTCACGGCTCAGGAAGTAGGTGGTGCGCATCGGGCTGAAATCCAGTTCGTCCAGATGGCACAGCTTCAGCGCCTCGGGCACGTCCGGCTCATCGGTAAAGCCGAAGTGCAGGATCACCCGGAAGAACCCTTCGCCATAGGCGTCTACTTCGAAACGCCGCGTCGCAGGCACACGCGGGATGTCTTCGTAGACCACGGTCAGCAGCACCACCTGCTCGTGCAGCACCTGGTTATGCAGCAGGTTGTGCAACAGCGCGTGGGGCACGGCGTCGGGCCGCGCCGTGAGGAACACCGCCGTGCCCTGCACACGATGGGGCGGCTGCACGCGGATACTGCTGATGAATATCGGCAGCGGCAGGCCACCTTCGTCGAGGCGCTCGACGAGCAATTGCTTGCCGCGCTTCCAGGTGGTCATCAGCACGAACAGCACGATCCCGGCCAATACCGGGAAGGCACCGCCCTGGATGATCTTCGGCACGTTGGCGGCAAAGTACAGCCCGTCTACCAACAGGCAGCAGAGCAACACCGGCACCGCCAGCACCGGCGGCCATTTCCACAGCAGCAGCATCACCGCAGACACCAGGATCGTGGTCATCAGCATGGTGCCGGTCACCGCTACGCCATAGGCCGACGCCAGCGCACCGGAAGACTCGAAGCCCAGCACCAGCAGGATCACGCCGACCATCAGCGACCAGTTCACCGCGCCGATATAGATCTGGCCCTGTTCGGCACTGGAGGTGTGTTGAATGTGCATGCGCGGGATATAGCCCAACTGGATCGCCTGGCGCGTCAACGAGAACGCACCGGAAATCACCGCCTGGGACGCAATCACCGTGGCCAGGGTCGACAGCACCACCAGCGGGACCAGCGCCCAGCTCGGCGCCAACAGGTAGAACGGGTTGCGGGCCGCTTCCGGATCGCCCAGCAGCATGGCGCCCTGGCCGAAATAGTTGAGCACCAGCGCCGGCAGCACCAGGATGAACCAGGCGCGGGCGATGGGTTTGCGGCCGAAGTGGCCCATGTCGGCGTAAAGCGCTTCCGCCCCGGTCAGGGCCAGCACCACTGCGCCGAGGATGGCCACGCCAATTCCGGGGTGCGCCTCGAAGAAGCGCACGGCCCACATCGGGTTCATGGCACTGAGCACCTCAGGGTGCAGGGTGATGCCATACACACCGAGGCCGCCGAGCACCAGGAACCAGGTCACCATCACCGGGCCGAACAGCTTGCCGATGCGGTCAGTGCCGTGTTTCTGGATCAGGAACAGCGCCACCAGTACCACCAGCGCGATAGGGACTACCCACCGTTCCAGGCCATCGAAAGCCAGTTCCAGGCCCTCGACGGCCGACAATACCGAAATCGCCGGGGTGATCATGCTGTCGCCGTAAAACAGCGCCGCGCCGCACAAGCCGCACACCACCAGGAAACTACGCAACTTCCTGCGCTCCCCCGCCGCACGGCGCGCCAGGGCGGTCAGTGCCATGATGCCGCCTTCGCCCTGGTTATCGGCGCGCAGCACAAACAGCATGTACTTGATCGACACGACCCAGATCAGCGACCAGAAGATCAGCGCCAGGATCCCCAATACGCCGTCATGGTTGACCTGCACCCCATAACCGCCGTTGAACACCTCTTTAAGGGTGTAGAGCGGGCTGGTGCCGATATCGCCGTACACCACCCCGACCGCTGCCACCAGCATGCCAATCGGCTTGGCGTTTGAATGCTCGGCACCCGCTGCCTGACTACTTGCCTGACCCATCAACCACTCCTGCCCTTTGACCTGAGGTCTTTTATAAACAACGTGCCCAAACGGCCCCTAGCATGCGCTGTTTTACTTCACGTAACAGACGTTTTGTTGACCTTAGGATTTTACCTACGCGCAACGGCGCGAAGCATAGCGCAGCACTCGTCGCATTTCCCTGCATAAAGCTGGTCACCCGCCGCCAGAATTGCGCACTTTTTGATCAGAGGCGTCACAAACGCCTGTGTACCGCCGTGTCGTGCCCGACTGGCGGCGTCATTCAATACCGAGGTTAAGAATTTCACCCTGGCCAGCACCAGGTGTAAGGTTCGGACCCAACCATCACCAGCTCATGGGCAAAACATGAAGAGCAAGCCGGCACTCCCTAAAAGTAGGCAAGCGTTTTAAAGTCGATTGGGACTTTCAGGAAGCGCCCGAAAGCAGAGTGTTACTCCGTGAAAACGACCACTTAACTACGTTCATTGACGGTGTTCTGGTCGGAATGGGCATCACAGAAAAACAGGTCAGTTGCGCTTCCGGCCGGACAGGAACAGTTAACAGGCTGGACGAGGCCACGGCCATTAGGTTGGCTAGTATCCTCAGCGATCTGCTACTCCCGTTGGTTACCAAAGAGCACAAACGTCTCGTCGCTCAAGCAAAGCTCCCTGAGCATCTTAGGGATGCTCCGCGGGACTAATGACCCCCGGCCCTCCATTCGCGAACGATGTTGCATCGCGGATCATGAGCAGCTACCCTCAACAGTACGCCAATGACGGATAGCGCATTAGGTGATATTCATTGAGTCCCCCATCTTCACGGAAGATCTTGGCGAGCTTCTGAGCGATGAAAGCTACCGCGAATTTCAGGAGTACCTAGCCGAAAACCCAACGGCTGGTGATGTGATCCAAAGCACCAACGGACTGAGGAAGGTCCGCTGGAGCGCGAACGGGAAAGGTAAGAGCGGTGGGGTTCGGGTGATCTATTTCTACCTATCGGCGGCTTACCAGATCAGGCTGATCCTGATCTACCGTAAGGGGATAAAAGACGATCTATCCCCAGCGGAAAAGAAAGTACTGGCAGAGTTAAACAAAGGGTGGAAATGATGGAAAAGAATCTGTTCAACCGCCTGGTCGAAAGCATGACCCAGATGGACGAGATTGACCGTGGCGAACGCCCGCCGTCCCGTGAGTTCCATGTGGATGCGGTGAAGGTCAAAATGATCCGCAAGGCCACAGGACTTTCCCAGGCACGTTTTGCCAAAGCGATTGATGTCGCGGTGGGAACGCTCCAAAACTGGGAGCAAGGTCGGCGGGAGCCAGAAGGCCCCGCACGGGCACTCCTGCGCGCCATACACAATGATCCTGGGCACGTATTAGCGGCTCTTGAGCAACGCTAGGACGTTGACCTGCCACACCTGGTCGCCCTTCGGCACGCTGGGCATGCTCAGGCCGTGGGGTAGGATCGTTTGGATATAGGGCTTGTGCGGCAGACCGTATGCAAAGCACACCACCAACTGGGTGCCTTCCTCGGGAAAGGCATAGATGCCCATTTCCTCGCCACCGGTGGGCAGCGGCAAAGGCACGCCGGCCAAGATCGGCAGCTTTGTGTCTGGCTCGCCGTCAGGCCCCATGACCTCGATGTCGACCGCATAGCGCGGCCGGAAGTCATCACAGATCCCGGCGCCGGCCGGGGCATCGGCCACGGTGACAACCCGTGCAAAGCGTGGCAGGTGGTAACCGCCGGTAAGTTCAGGGAATTGTCGTTCTACGCTGCGGCGGATTGCGTCGTCCATCGGATGACCATCTGGTTGTCGATGAGCGCCACACTGGTGATACGCTCGCCATGGTTGATTGTTGCACCTGGTCGCAACCCGGGAAGGGCTGCAATCATCGCGCCTTGATTGCCCTGGTAGTCGTCGAACAGTTCCACCGGCAGCTGTAGCGATGGGCGAACCCCAAAGAAGCTGTCAGCCCAACTGCCCAAGAACACTTTCCCGTCGCCCTGCTGCTGCCAGATGAAGTCAGGGATGTTGAAAACCCGGGCCAGGCTGTCCATGGCTTGGTAGCCAGCGGCCAGGCTGTAGAAAAAACGGCGCCTTGACGCCGGCGTAGGGCAGATCCGGGACGCGAAGGCGCAATTCGGTTTACTGGCTGATCTCGACCAGAACGGCGCGCAGGTCAAGCGAGCACTCGTCGCATTTCCCTGCATAAAGCTGGTCAAGTGCGCGGCCCGCCGCTAGAATTGCGCACTTTTTGATCAGAGGCGTCACAAACGCCCGTGTACCGCCGTGTCGTGCCCGACTGGCGGCGTCATTCAATACCGAGGTTAGACATGTCCACCACCATCGCAAAAGCCAACCCCAAGGTCGGCTTTGTATCCCTGGGTTGCCCGAAGGCTCTGGTTGACTCCGAGCGCATCCTCACGCAACTGCGTATGGAAGGCTATGACGTCGTGTCCACTTACCAGGACGCCGACGTGGTGGTGGTCAACACCTGCGGCTTTATCGACTCGGCCAAGGCTGAATCCCTGGAAGTGATCGGCGAAGCCATCAAGGAAAACGGCAAGGTCATCGTGACCGGCTGCATGGGCGTGGAAGAAGGCAATATCCGCAACGTCCACCCAAGCGTGCTTGCCGTGACCGGCCCGCAGCAGTATGAGCAGGTGGTCAACGCCGTACACGCCGTGGTGCCGCCGCGCCAGGACCACAACCCGCTGATCGACCTGGTGCCGCCGCAAGGCATCAAGCTGACCCCGCGTCACTACGCTTACCTGAAGATTTCCGAAGGCTGCAACCACAGCTGCAGCTTCTGCATCATTCCGTCGATGCGCGGCAAGCTGGTCAGTCGTCCGGTCGGCGACGTGCTGGACGAAGCCCAGCGCCTGGTCAAATCCGGCGTGAAAGAGCTGCTGGTGATTTCCCAGGACACCAGCGCCTATGGCGTCGACGTCAAATACCGCACCGGTTTCTGGAATGGCGCGCCGGTGAAAACCCGCATGACCGAACTCTGCGAAGCCTTGAGCAGCCTGGGCGTGTGGGTGCGCCTGCATTACGTTTACCCGTACCCGCACGTTGACGAGCTGATCCCATTGATGGCCGCCGGCAAGATCCTGCCGTACCTGGACATCCCGTTCCAGCACGCGAGCCCCAAGGTGCTCAAGGCCATGAAACGCCCGGCCTTCGAAGACAAGACCCTGGCGCGCATCAAGAACTGGCGCGAAATCTGCCCGGAACTGATCATCCGCTCGACCTTTATCGTCGGTTTTCCTGGCGAAACCGAGGAAGACTTCCAGTACCTGCTGGACTGGCTGACCGAAGCCCAGCTGGACCGCGTCGGCTGCTTCCAGTACTCGCCGGTTGAAGGCGCCCCGGCCAACCTGCTGGACCTGGCCGTGGTGCCGGACGACGTCAAGCAAGACCGTTGGGAGCGCTTCATGGCGCACCAGCAGGCGATCAGCTCGGCGCGTCTGCAACTGCGCATCGGCAAGGAGATCGAAGTACTGATCGACGAAGTCGACGAGCAAGGCGCGGTTGGCCGTTGCTTCTTCGATGCGCCGGAAATCGACGGTAACGTATTTATCGACGATGCCAGCGGTTTGAAACCAGGCGATAAGGTGTGGTGCACGGTGACTGACGCCGACGAGTATGACTTGTGGGCTGAAAAGCGCGATTGATTGTAAAAAAATGAAAAAGCCCCGCTCCTGAACAGGATGCGGGGCTTTTTTACGTCTATCGTTTTGCCCATCACTCCCCATAAGGCAAAGGGTCGCGGGCATGCGTCAGCATTCGGTCATCCACACACCTAAAACCTGCGACTACCCAGAGTTGACGCGCATTTGGGAGGCCTCGGTGCGGGCTACCCACGACTTCTTGCCGGACAGCTACATCCTGCGCCTGAAAAACCAGGTGCTGACTCGCTATCTGGACGCCGTAATGCTGATCTGCACCAAGGACACGCGCCAACGCATCACCGGGTTCGCCGGGGTGGCTGCGGGCAAGGTCGAAATGCTGTTTATCGACCCACCCTTTCGAGGCCAGGGCCTGGGCCGGCAATTGCTGCGCTATGCGATCGAGTGCATGAATGCCGATGAGCTGGACGTGAACGAGCAGAACCCGCAGGCGCTGGGGTTCTATTTCAAGCAAGGCTTTGAAGTGATCGGACGCACGGAACACGACGGCCTGGGCCAGCCTTATCCGTTGCTGCATATGCGCCTGCGCCAGCAGCAGCGCATAGGCAGTGGCTGACCACCTTTTGAATCGGGCTTTATCAATAAAGCACCGTGCTGAAATGGGGCCGGGATTAACCGGCCCCACACAGGTACAATAGCCGCCCCCTTTTGTTACGGCCCTTGTCATGACTGACCCCATACGCCTCTCCAAACGCCTTATCGAACTGGTCGGTTGCTCCCGTCGGGAGGCTGAGCTGTTTATCGAAGGCGGCTGGGTCACGGTGGACGGTGAAGTGATCGACGAACCGCAGTTCAAGGTCACCACCCAAAAGGTCGAGCTGGACCCGCAAGCCAAAGCCACCGTGCCGGAGCCGGTGACCATCCTGCTGCACGCTCCGGCGGGCATGGATGCCGAGACGGCCATGGCGTCGATCAGCGCCGAGACGCTGTCGGAAGAGCACCGCTTCAGCAAGCGCCCGCTCAAGGGTCACTTCCTGCGCCTGACCGCCAGTGCCGACCTGCAAGCCAAGGCCAGCGGCCTGCTGGTGTTCACCCAGGATTGGAAGATTCTGCGCAAGTTGACCGCCGATGCCGCCAAGATCGAGCAGGAATACGTGGTGGAAGTCGAGGGCGACATGGCCGCCCACGGCCTCAACCGCCTGAACCACGGCCTGACCTACAAAGGCAAGGAGCTGCCGGCCGTGAAAGCCAGCTGGCAGAACGAGAACCGCCTGCGGTTTGCGCTGAAAAACCCGCAGCCGGGGGTGATAGCGCTGTTCTGCGAAGCCGTTGGCTTGAAAGTCGTCGCCATCCGGCGCATTCGCATCGGTGGCGTCTCCATTGGCAAGGTGCCCGTGGGCCAATGGCGTTACCTGTCCGGCAAAGAGAAGTTCTAAGCCGGTGCCCTTTTCCCGACACTGCCTGACTGGGCGGTGTCTACCCCGTTGAAAACCAGGATTGCCCACCATGATTCACAACGACGTACTGCGCAGCGTGCGCTACATGCTCGACATCAGCGACAACAAGATGGTCGAGATCATCAAGCTCGGCGGCATGGACGTAACCAAGGAAGACCTGCTGACTTACCTCAAGAAAGATGAGGAAGAAGGCTTCGTGTTCTGCCCGGATGAGGTGATGGCGCATTTCCTCGATGGCTTGGTCATGTTCAAGCGCGGCAAGGACGAAAGCCGTCCACCGCAGCCGATCGAAACCCCGGTGACCAACAACATCATCCTGAAAAAACTGCGCGTGGCCTTCGAATTGAAGGAAGACGACATGCACGCCATCCTCAAGGCTGCCGAGTTCCCAGTGTCCAAGCCGGAGCTGAGCGCACTGTTCCGCAAGTTCGGTCACACCAACTACCGCACCTGTGGTGACCAGTTGCTGCGCAACTTCCTCAAGGGGCTGACGCTGCGGGTTCGCGCGTAAGCCATGAGTTATCAGGTCGCGCCCGTCGGCTTCGTACGCTCCTGCTTCAAGGAGAAGTTCGCTATCCCGCGCCAGCCGCAACTGGCGCCAGCCGCCCGCGGTGTGCTGGAGCTGGTGGCGCCGTTCGATGGCGGCGAAGCGGTGCAGGGCCTGGAGCAGGTCAGCCATGTGTGGCTGCTGTTTCTGTTCCACCAGGCGCTGGAAGACAAGCCACGCCTTAAAGTGCGCCCGCCACGCCTGGGCGGCAACACGGCCATGGGCGTATTCGCCACCCGCGCGACCCATCGCCCCAATGGCATCGGCCAGTCGGTGGTAAAGCTGGACAAGGTAGAACCGGGGCGCCTGTGGATTTCCGGGATCGATTTGCTCGACGGCACGCCGGTGCTGGATATCAAGCCGTATGTGCCCTATGCCGACAGCGTTGATACCGCCACCAACAGCATCGCCAGCGGTGCGCCGCAGCTGATTGGCGTGCAGTGGCTCAAGACTGCACTGCAACAGGCCCAGGGCCATGCGCAGCGTCTTGGGGAGCCGTTGGTGGAGTTGATCGATCAGTGCCTGGCGCAGGATCCGCGCCCTGCCTACCAGACGCCCGGGCCTGAGCGCGAATACGGTGCGCAATTCTGGGACGTGGATGTGCGTTGGCACTATCCCGAGGCGGGGCTGATTTGTGTGCTGGAAGTGGTGCCGGCCAAATAAACCGGAAACAAATGTGGGAGGGGGCTTGCCCCCGATAGCAGTGTGCCAGTCACTCATCATGACTGATCCACCGCAATCGGGGGCAAGCCCCCTTGTGTCTTGAGTCAGGATTAGACTGAGGGTGAGAGCGGTGAGTAGCAAGCTGAATGCCCCGAGTGCTTAAAGCACGTGTGGGAGCCCACGCTGCTACTCACCTCTCCGCTCTGGACATGAGCCCGAACAGTTGAACGAGCCCACCTCGAACAGTTACAAGCGTGGGCCAAGCCAGAGCGCTCTCACTCTAAGTGTAAGAGGATTTGGCCATGTTTTCCTGTTCCGCAGGCATTGATGTTTCCAAAGACAGTCTTGAGGTTCGGATTCATTCACTTGAAGCTGGGGTAAGCTGTTCCAACACTGAAAGAGAGTTACCGGCGTTGATCGGTTGGCTAATGCTTTACCAGGTTAATCGCGTGTTGGTGGAAGCCACGGGCGGCTACGAGCGCAAAGTCGTCAAAGCGGCCCAGGCTGCCGGCCTTGAGGTTATGTGCGTTAACCCCCGTCGCGCCAAAGAGTTTTCCAGAGCGATGGGTCAAAAAGCCAAAACCGACCCGATAGACGCAAAGTCTCTGGCGCACTATGCAGCCATTCTAGACTCGCCAAGTGCCCGAATCACAAGCCCGGAACACGACAAGCTGCGCGCGTTGGTCCAGCAGCGGGAACATTTTGTTCAGCAAAGAGATGACGACAGACGACGCCTGAAAACTGCTTCCTGCGATGCGGTAAAGCCTGCATTGCAGAGCCATATCGACTATTTGAACACGGCAGTGGAGGCGATAGATCAACTAATTCGTCAAAGTGCGAACGAGCTAGATAGCGAAAAGGTGGCTCGACTGTGTTCAGTCAAAGGCATCGGGTTGGTTACTGCCACCAGTCTTATGGCTTACCTGCCCGAGCTGGGAGAAATTGGCGGACGCCCTATCGCAGCATTAGCGGGACTCGCTCCGTACAACAACGACAGCGGAAGGCATAAAGGTGCACGTCATATCAGTGGCGGAAGGTTTTCAGCTCGTCGCTCACTTTACATGGCCTGTTGGGTGGTCATCCGGGACCAGCCAGAATTCGGGACTCGATATAAGGCGCTACGTGATAAAGGGAAATGCGCCAAAGTCGCGTTGATCGCCTGTATGCGCGTTTTGTTGGTACGCCTGAACGCGATGCTGCGCGACCGTACTGAATGGATAGAGCGCACCGCTTAGCGCGGTAGCAGCTACTTCGTTCAACATCGCACGGCCTAAGGCTGTGGGAGCTTTGCTGCCTATGAGAAATGACTTCTGAATTGAATCCATTAAGACAGTTGCTCCCACATTGTTTGATCGCGTTTATTTTTCGACGAACGCACGCTCGATCAGGTAATCACCCGGCTCACGCATGCGCGGCGAAACTTTCAGACCAAAGCTGTTCAACACTTCGCTGGTCTCATCCAACATGCTTGGGCTACCGCACAGCATGGCGCGGTCGTCTTCGGGGTTGATCGGTGGCAGGCCGATGTCGCTGAACAGCTTGCCGCTGCGCATCAGGTCGGTCAGGCGCCCCTCGTTTTCGAACGGCTCGCGGGTCACGGTCGGGTAGTAGATCAACTTGTCACGCAGGGCCTCGCCGAAGAATTCGTTCTGCGGCAGGTGCTCGGTGATGAATTCGCGGTAGGCGACTTCGTTGACGTAACGCACGCCGTGGCACAGGATCACTTTTTCGAAACGCTCGTAGGTCTCCGGGTCCTGGATCACGCTCATGAATGGCGCGAGGCCCGTGCCGGTGCTGAGCAGGTACAGGTGTTTGCCCGGCTTCAAATCGTCAAGCACCAGGGTGCCTGTCGGTTTTTTGCTGATGATGATCTCGTCGCCTTCCTTCAAATGCTGCAACTGGGAAGTCAGCGGGCCATCCGGCACCTTGATGCTGAAGAATTCCAGATGCTCTTCCCAGTTCGGGCTGGCAATGGAATAGGCGCGCATGAGCGGGCGGCCGTTGGGCTGTTGCAGGCCGATCATCACGAACTGACCGTTCTCGAAGCGCAAACCCGGATCGCGGGTGCACTTGAAGCTGAACAGAGTGTCGTTCCAGTGATGAACACTGAGGACACGCTCGTGGTTCATGTTGCTCATGTACGGGGGACTCCTGGAAATGGGCCTGCGCCAAAGGTGAAGTGCGCAATTGCACAGCATTCTAATGGCGGCGACAATATCTGTTAACTGGATTATTAAGATAAGGGTTATCGGTTATATCGATATGCGATTCACTCTCCGTCAACTGCAAGTCTTCGTCGCCGTCGCCCAGCAGGAAAGCGTCTCCCGCGCTGCTGGCCTTCTGGCCTTATCCCAATCCGCCGCCAGCACGTCGATTACCGAGCTGGAGCGCCAATCCAGCTGCCAATTATTCGACCGCGCCGGCAAACGCCTGAGCCTCAATGCGCTCGGGCATCAATTGCTGCCTCAAGCGGTGGCACTGCTGGATCAGGCGAAAGAGATCGAGGACCTGCTCAACGGCAAGTCCGGCTTTGGCTCACTGGCCGTGGGCGCCACCCTGACCATCGGCAATTACCTGGCCACCCTGCTGATCGGCAGCTTCATGCAGCAGCACCCCGAGAGTCAGGTGAAACTGCATGTGCAAAACACTGCGCATATCGTGCATCAGGTGGCGCATTACGAAATTGACCTGGGTCTGATTGAAGGCGATTGCAGCCATCCGGACATCGAGGTGCAGACCTGGGTGGAAGATGAGCTGGTGGTGTTCTGCGCGCCCCAGCATCACTTGGCCAAGCGTGGCGTGGCCAGCATGGATGAGCTGACCCATGAGGCGTGGATCCTGCGGGAACAAGGCTCAGGCACGCGCCTGACATTTGATCAGGCTATGCGCCATCATCGCAGCGCACTGAATATCCGCCTGGAGCTGGAACACACCGAGGCGATCAAACGAGCAGTGGAGTCGGGGTTGGGGATTGGTTGCATTTCGCGACTGGCACTGCGCGATGCGTTCCGCCGTGGCAGCCTGGTGCCGGTAGAAACGCCGGACCTGGACCTGGCCCGGCAGTTCTACTTTATCTGGCATAAGCAGAAGTACCAGACCTCGGCGATGCGCGAGTTCCTGGAACTGTGCCGCGCTTTTACCGCCGGGGTTCAGCGCAGCGACGAAATCGTATTGCCGAGCATCGCCTGATCGTTAGATCAGAATGACCGCCCACACCAGCGTGATCATGGTCAAGGCCACGAACTGCGCGGCGCTGCCCATGTCCTTGGCGTTTTTCGACAGCGGGTGGCGGTCCAGGGAAATGCGGTCGATCGCCGCTTCCACCGCAGAATTGAGCAATTCGACGATCAGCGCCAGCAGGCACACGGCAATCAGCAACGCCCGTTCGACGCGGCTGACCTGCAGGAAAAAACTCAACGGAATCAGGATGACGTTCAGCAGTACCAACTGGCGGAACGCCGCCTCGCCGGTGAAAGCCGCGCGCAGGCCATCCAGGGAATAGCCCCCTGCGTTGAAGATACGTTTGATACCGGTTTGACCCTTGAAAGGCGACATAGATGTAGGCAACTGAACCAAAGAAGTGGGGAAGCTAGATCACGCAAAGTCAAAAAAGCGTGAACCGGTTGTAACTTAATGCTGCGAAATTGACTCAAGTTGTTGCAAGAGCAACGCCGCCTGGGTGCGCGTTCGCACCCCCAACTTGCGGAAAATCGCCGTGACGTGGGCCTTGATGGTCGCTTCCGACACGCTCAGCTCGTAGGCAATCTGCTTGTTCAACAAGCCCTCGCAGACCATGGTCAATACGCGGAACTGCTGGGGCGTCAAACTGGCCAAGCCATCACGGGCCGCCTTGGCTTCCTCGGACACGTTGATTTCTTCAAACGCTTGCGGTGGCCAGGACACATCACCGTCCAGTACGGCACGCACAGCCTTTTGGATATCTTCCATCGCGCTGGACTTGGGAATGAAGCCGCTGGCGCCGAACTCCTTGGAGCGCACCACCACATCGGCGTCTTCCTGGGCCGAGACCATCACCACGGGAATCTGCGGATATTGCCCGCGCAGCAGCACCAATCCCGAAAAACCATAGGCGCCGGGCATGTTCAGGTCGAGCAGCACCAGGTCCCAGTCGGATTTTTCAGTCAGGCGGGCTTCCAGCTCGGCAATGCTGGCGACTTCGACCAGGCGCACGTCCGGGCCAAGGCCCAGGGTTACGGCCTGATGCAGCGCACTGCGAAACAGCGGGTGGTCATCGGCTATCAGGATTTCGTATGTGGCCATTGATTAAATGATCCTGTTTTTAGGGGAGCCCTGATGGGTTCAGGGTCCGCCAGTACACAAGGCAACAGCCAGGCAGCCATCGCCACGGGGCACGCTCAACGTCAAAAACATGCGAAACAACGTCGAAAAACCAAGCTAGCGCCCCAATCGGCGCCCAGCATGCCCAGCGCAGCCTGGGGGGTCAAGCGCTACGCCCATGGGGATTTTAGCGGGTTACGCGATTAAGGTGCCATCATGCGAACGTCGAGGGGTCAGGCCGCGGGGATATAAGGCGCCAAACGCGTGTGGACACTGTCCGTCGCGTCCAGAGGCAACTGAAACTTGGCGGCCAGATAATGCGTGCTGAATACATCGAGGTAGGCGTCCAGGACTTCGCTGGCGAGCTGATCATCAGCCAACTCCAGACACAGCGCGGCAACCTCGGCGGTGCAGAAATGATCATCACGCTTGGAGCGGCGCAACTTGTAGCGTGACAGCTGCTCCGGCGCCAGGCTCAGCACAGGCAAATGCTCCAGGTAGGGGCTCTTGCGAAACATCTTGCGCGCTTCGCTCCAAGTGCCGTCCAGCAGGATGAACAGTGGGCGCTTGCCCGCCTGCGTATTCACCGCGCTGACCACCCGCTCGGGCGCCACGAATTCGCCGGGGAACACGATGTACGGCTGCCACTGCGGATCGGCCAGCAAGGTGAGCAGGTCCGGATCGACTTCGGTGCGCGACCAGGCGAACGCCGTGGTGTCGTCGATAACGTCGGCGATCAGCCATCCGGTGTTACTGGGCTTCATCGGTTCGACGTCGTGCATCAACAGGCACATGGCAGCGTTGGCCTGAACCGTTGGTCGCCATGCGCACAGGCAATACTCGGGAATCACTCGGCAACCGGTGCACCGCTCGGCACGCGATCCCCGATTAAGGAAAGGCCTGACGGCTCGGGCCAGGCGCTGGGCACGCAAGCGGGAGACGGCGTGGCTCATCGGATGCGCCATACAGACGGGTAAATCGACACGGGGTCACTCAAGAGCAATTGAAGTGGGCGCAGTTTACCAGCGATACGCCTGGCTGTAGTGGCCAGCGCTCACCTATAATTGCGCGCCACTGAACGCACAGCGCAGTGGCTGGTCTATGCACCAGTAACCGAATCAGGAGAGTTTGATGCTGCGTTCCATGCTGCGCCTCGTTGCCCCATCCGTCGCTATTGCGCTGGCCTTGCCTATGGGCGCCCACGCAGCCTCGCTGCTGGAGGCGCAAATGAACCGGAAGCTGCAAAGCGTCGCGACCGAAAGCAACAAGGACCTGCCCCGGGAAATCGATGAGAAAACCTTGGAAGTGGCCTACACCGTTGAAGGCACGCAACTGATCGATCATCTGAGCGTGCAGCCTGACCGCGCCGAACAGATGCGTGCCAATCCCAAGGCGGTGTATTTCCAACTGGGCCGCAGTGTCTGCACCAACCCAGGCTACCGCGAGCTGATGGCGAAGGGCGCGGTCATGCGCTACGAAATTACCGAGAACAAGACCAACCGTCCTGTAGCCTCGGTAAAATTCGCCGAAGCCGACTGCCCGGCTCCGACCAAGAAGAAAAAGTAACCCTGGCTTGCCTTTCGCGCGTGGCTGCCTGGCGACGCGCACTCCCCCCGCTTCCACCACTAACGCCATAACGAGTGACCAATAAGCGGTTGCCAGCCAAGGGTTTTTCGGCCCATGATCGCATCATTCCATCCGCCCGCCCGCAGCAGCATCCACTGCTGTTCTGCAACGTTTTTTCAGGGCAAAAGAGGCCTGCCCTCCTGCGGCAAGCAACGACACATGCAGTGTCGTGGCCCCTGCCGACGCTCGTCGGCTACCCAGGCCCTGTGAAGAAGGAGAAGTTGAATGCCTTATGAATCGAATGACTCCCTGCTCCAGCTTTTTGAACAAAATGGCACCGACCTCACGCAACAGGTGGACGCGCAACTCCAATTGATTGCCCCCAACAGTGCAAATATCCCCTTGTATCGCGACATGATCCTCACCGTTCTGCGCATGGCCCAGGACGACCGCGATCGTTGGAACGCCAAGATCACCTTGCGCGCCATACGTGAGTTGGACCACGCCTTTCGTGTGCTCGAACAGTTCAAGGGGCGGCGCAAGGTGACGGTGTTCGGCTCGGCACGTACTCCGGTGGAAAGCCCCCTGTATGCATTGGCTCGAGAGGTAGGCGCGACGTTGGCGCGTTCCGACCTGATGGTCATCACCGGCGGCGGCGGCGGCATCATGGCTGCGGCGCATGAGGGCGCGGGCCTGGAGCACAGCCTGGGGTTCAACATCACCCTGCCGTTTGAACAACATGCCAATCCGACCATCGACGGCACCGACAACCTGCTGTCCTTCCACTTCTTCTTTACCCGCAAACTGTTTTTCGTCAAGGAAGCCAACGCACTGATCCTGTGCCCAGGTGGTTTCGGCACCCTGGACGAAGCCCTGGAAGTGCTGACCCTGATCCAGACCGGCAAAAGCCCGCTAGTGCCGGTGGTCCTGCTGGACGCACCCGGCGGCGGCTTCTGGCAAGGCGCCCTGGACTTTATCCGCAGCCAGTTGGAGGCTAATCGCTATATCCTGCCGACCGACCTCAAACTCATACGCCTGGTATACAGCGCAGAAGAAGCCGTGGACGAGATCAATCGGTTTTATGCCAATTTCCATTCAACGCGCTGGCTGAAGCGTGAGTTCGTAGTGCGTATGAATCATCCACTCAGTGATCGAGCCCTGGCGCATTTGCAGGATGAGTTTGCCAGCCTGCGGCTGAGCGGAGCATTCCAGCAGCTTGCCTACACAGGCGAAGACCATGACGAGCCAAGGTTCAGTCACCTGACGCGACTGGTCTTCAACTTCAATGGCCGTGACCAGGGGCGATTGCGCGAATTGGTGGATTACATCAACCTGCCAGAAAACTGGGCCCAGGCTCAGGGCGAGACGCAGCAGCGAGTGGCGCCAGAGCCTGCGTGATTTTTGCAGGCGAAAAAAAAGGCCCACTATTTTCATAGTGGGCCTTTCGTTTTGTGGCGTTCAGTCGTCCATGTCCCGACCGCTTAACAAGCGGCTGATCATGTCCATCGAAAACCCGCGATAGCTCAGGAAGCGGCCTTGCTTCGCACGCTCCCTGGCATCAATTGGCAGATGCCCTGAAAACTTGCGGCGCCAAGTCTCTTCCAGCTGCGACTGCCAACTGATACCGCACTCACGCAGGGCGAGGTCGATATCGGCACGTTGCAGGCCGCGCTGGCTCAACTCTTCGCGAATCCGCGCAGGGCCATAACCGGAGCGCGCGCGGTAGGACACAAAGCTTTCGAGGTATCGGGCTTCCGATAGCAGCCCTTCTTCCGTTAAACGGTCGAGGGCCGTTTCGATCATTTCAGGCTCTGCGCCGCGCTGACGCAATTTGCGTGTCAACTCGACTCGACCATGCTCGCGCCGTGCGAGCAGGTCCATTGCAGTGCGCCGAACGGCAACGAGTGTATCCAGTACAACAGTCATCGTTTGCTTCAGATGTCAGTGTCGGCTTCTTCCATCTCGTCAACCGGCTCACGGTTGGCGGCGGCTTTGACGTCTGGCGCAGGGGTCAGCAGCTTGTCGCGAATCTGCTTCTCAAGCGTGGCGGCGATATCCGGGTTGTCTGCCAGGAATTTGGCCGAGTTGGCCTTGCCCTGACCGATCTTGCTGCCGTTGTAGGCATACCATGCACCGGACTTCTCGACAAAACCGTGCAACACGCCCAGGTCGATCATCTCGCCGTTCAGGTAGATGCCTTTGCCATAAAGAATCTGGAATTCTGCCTGACGGAAAGGCGGGGCTACCTTGTTCTTCACGACTTTGACGCGGGTTTCGCTACCGACAACCTCGTCACCTTCCTTCACCGCGCCGGTACGACGGATATCCAGACGAACCGAAGCGTAGAACTTCAGCGCGTTACCACCGGTGGTGGTTTCCGGGCTGCCGAACATCACACCGATTTTCATACGGATCTGGTTGATGAAGATCACCAGGCAGTTGGCGTTCTTGATGTTGCCGGTGATTTTACGCAGCGCCTGGGACATCAGACGGGCTTGCAGGCCCACGTGCATGTCGCCCATTTCGCCTTCGATTTCTGCCTTGGGTACCAGGGCAGCCACGGAGTCGACCACGATCACGTCGATGGCGTTGGAGCGCACCAGCATGTCGGTGATTTCCAGGGCTTGCTCACCGGTGTCTGGCTGGGAAACCAGCAGGTCGTCGACGTTGACGCCCAGCTTGCCGGCGTATTCAGGATCCAGGGCGTGCTCGGCATCGACAAATGCGCAGGTGGCGCCCATTTTCTGAGCCTGGGCGATCACCGACAGGGTCAGGGTGGTTTTACCGGAAGATTCAGGACCGTAGATCTCAACGATACGGCCTTTTGGCAGGCCGCCAATGCCGAGCGCGATATCCAGACCCAGAGAGCCAGTGGAGATAGCCGGGATCGCCTGACGGTCGTGATCGCCCATACGCATTACGGCACCCTTGCCGAATTGACGTTCGATCTGACCCAGGGCCGCAGCCAAGGCTTTCTTCTTGTTGTCGTCCATTAAAGTCCTCACGTAATCAATAAGGCCTGACGGCCAACACCTGTATAAGTAGACAGTATTGTTCCACAAAGATCGAAGATCGCCTACCCCTGATTGTCTATTTCTGCTGCAGCTCGTCGCAACAAGCCCTCCAGCGCGGCTTTTACCGTTTGTCGGCGGACTTCATCGCGGTTACCGGGGAAGTGCGCAAGCTCGGCCGTGACCTCATCGCCCACACCGAACGCCAGCCATACCGTGCCCACCGGCTTGTCCCGCGTACCACCGTCCGGGCCCGCCACGCCGCTGACCGCCACGGCAAACCGTGCCAGGCTTTTTTCCTGTGCCCCTCGCACCATCGCTTCGACCACTTCCTGGCTGACGGCGCCAACTTTGGAAAACAGCTTTTCCGGTACGTTCAATTGCCGGGTCTTCTGTCGGTTGGAATAGGTAACATAGCCCGCCTCGAACCACGCCGAACTGCCCGGTATGCGCGTGATGGCTTCGGCAATACCGCCGCCGGTGCAGGACTCGGCGGTGGTGACATGGGCATTGAGCACCTGCAAACGGCGCCCCAGTTCAGCAGCCAGTTGAGTGATTTCCTTCACGGTCATCTCCAGGAATGGGCGGTGGTTCGCCTACCCTACAGCAGCCCATCGGTCATGCAAGTTGCAGAGTGCATCAAAAGACTAACGCGCGACGGCTCGCACATAGGCCTGGCAGGCACGCAAGGCGATCAGGGCGTTATCGCCGTCGTCGGTGATGCGGATAATTCGCTGAGCATGCGCCGGGTCAAGTCGGGCTCGTGGGGCTGCATGAACCACGCCGCCGGGGGCGGAGGTGGCAGGCACTGTGCAGCCAGTGGCGGCGCTGTCGAGAAGGACTGACAACCGCACATCAGCAGTGGCCAGGCGGTCGCGCAGAGCAGCTTGGTTACGTTGGGCATCGCTCAACTCCTGGGTGTGTTGTTGGTCGCTGGCGTTGAGCTGTTGCTCCAGGGCCAGGCGCTTTTGTTGTTCTGCCTGTTGCTGTTCGAACGCGGCCTGGCGTTGCTGGCTCAGCGCCAGCGCATGACCCGCCGCCTGCCGCTCAAGCTGCGCACCATAGCGCCAGGCCTGCACTTGCCACACCAGCGCAAGCAGCAGGCAAATGCCGACCCAGCGCAACCAGCCTAGGAAACGCATAACACCGCCTTCGCCCGCTCCCACAATTGCACGCGATCCTGCAGGCCGTTCAGGCCGCCGTTGATACGCCGGGTAATGGTGGTGAACTGGTCCTTGTCGGCCAATTCGTTGAGGCCGTTGGTTTGCCAGAACCAGGCGGCGGATTCGCAGGCCCATTGGGGTTGTTCGAGCAGCTGCGGTTGTTGCAGCAGGCGATCATCGTCAAACAGTGCCTGGCTGCACGCCAGGTAGTTGCGCCGTCCCGTGACCTGAATCAGCCCCCTGCCCCGGTACTTCTGCCCATCACCATCCGCCTCCGGGGTATTGCCCAAGCGGGCGGACAGGGTGCCGGTGTCGTACTTGCTGAGGTAGTGATCGCTGCCCAGCTCGCGCACGTAGCGCAATTCGGCGGATTCGTGGCCGATCTGGGCGAGGAAGGCGGCGATGCGTTTGGCACTGCTAATCTCATACCGAACGAAGGCTGCATTTAAAGGGGACAAAAAAATGCCCGCTCGAAGGCGGGCCCCAGGCATCACACCCAGAAGCTGGGCAAGTGTTATCAGCATTGGTTTTTACTCTGAAAAAGTGTCTACACCGACAAACCGCTGGCCTGGATCGTGCACCGATAGCCGTCTGCTCGTTTACCACTGGCCGTCACCTTCTTGATTGACCAGCGCCCCTGCATAAAGCTTGGCCACGACTCGTCCAGCAGCAGCAAGCCTTCAGCGGCCAACGACGGATTACCGGGGCAAACCACATTGATCTGCAGCCCTTCCCGCCCCACACGCCGCATCTCTCCCTGCGCCGCTGAGCGCGCTTCGTCCTCGCTCTGGTAGCGCTGCGTCACCACCTTGAACGGCGCGGTACCTACTTCTACGACGTGCTTTTTGCCGGCCGCCGCATCCCACCAAGACGTTTGCGCGCCGTTGTATTTGGCACGGCTGGCTTCGATGAAGCTGGCGCTGATGAAGGCCCGGTCACCCGGGCGATTGTCACGGGTAACCGACAACCGCACATCCGGCAACGCCTTGCCCGATAGTGACTTGATCTGGCCTTTACGCCCCAGTACATACAGCTCGTCGACAGGCTTGGCCACCGCATCGAAGCGTTTGGCCAGCCTGGTCAGAAAGGCCATGTCGCTTTCATTGGTCTGATCGATGTGCGCGATCTGCTCGCGCTCGAGTTCAGGCGCCACACGCGGCGAAAAACCGTAGCGGCTGGTCAATTGGCGAAACAGTGCGCCCAAGGTTATCGGCCCATGGCTGGCGGTACGGCGCTGCTTGAATTCGTGATCATCGAACGGCGCTGCCGTGGCCACCAGCGCCAAGCGCATCGGGAACAGGGACGGTGTTCGCTGAGTGATCTTGAACACGCCCTTATCCACCAGGCCGGACTCAAGGTACCCCACGCGCAAGCCGATTTTGCCGCCCAGCTCGGGCAACCCTTCAAGGCCCTCGATATCGAGGGTCAACGTGAGCTGGTCGGAGACAAAGCCCGCTGCGTCGACATGCTCCCATTCCAATAGCCGCTCGTTGAACAGCGCAGCATTGGCGCCATACAGCTCCACTACAGGTGTGAATCCAAGTGCCATGATCGCTCCTTAATCCCAGGCTGAAACCGGCCGGCTCGCAGCAGGTTGCGCATCCAATTCGGGCACCAGCACGCTGACGCCTGCCGGCAATACCGCGCCCTTTTCCCCCAGCTCCGGATTCAAGCGCCACAGCGCTTCTTCTGCGGCATCATCACAACGCCCCAGCTCTCGGTAGAGCAGCAGGTTCACCGAGTCGCCAGCGATACTTCGAACCCTACGCATTGACGAACTCCTCCAATACCAGCGACCAACCGATCGCCATCGCCGTACCGTCGTCGATCACGCTGGTTTGCTTTTCGCTGATCGACTTGATGGTCCACAAACCCCAGTTACGCCCCAGGCCGTCCACCAACGGCAACGGTGCCCGCAGGTTTTGCAAGGCGCGCAACTCATCCAGGCGCTGCATGCCCTTGGCACGCGCTGCCTTGCCGCCAAAGGCCAGTGTTTCGAGATCCTGGCCCACTTGGCTGGACTTGGGTTTGCCAGCAATGATGTTCAGGCTGACCCAGCCACCAGTGCTTCCACGATCCAGGGTGTCGTAGGCGAACCCGCGCGACAGCCCGAAAATAAACGTGCCCAACACCATCTGTTGTCGCATCACACAGCTCCATCGGTGAGTGCTGCGCCACGTCGCGTCGCCAGCAGGTTGTCCATCGACAGCGGGGTAAATTGCGCTTCGATCTGTTGCACCACGAGTGTCGCCAATTGCTGATAGCTGGCTTGTTCCGGCGCGTTGATAGTGATTTGCGGGGCAAAATTGATTTGGCGGTTATCGGCTTGAGGGGTATTGAGGTGAGTGCTGACCTCCGTGGGAGACGGCAAGCGATCCTCGGACCCCATCACTTTTTCAGCCAGCCAGGCGCCAACGTCGCTGCCGACGAACGTCCCGACGGCACCGCCGACCACCTTGCCGATGGCACCACCGGCAACGCCGCCCATGACGCCACCCAGCAGCGTGCCGGCACCCGGCACAACCGAACCGATCACCGCCCCCGCCAGCGTACCGACAGCTCGGCCAAGCGCCATGCCGGCGAACTCACCGGCAAAACCACCGGCGACCCCGCCGCCTACCGAGCCCACGCTGGTGCCAACCGCTTCACCCAGATTCCCCGACAGCGCGCCCTTGGTGACATCGACTCCGGCGT
This sequence comes from Pseudomonas sp. R11-23-07, assembly GCF_003852295.1. Taxonomy (NCBI): domain Bacteria; kingdom Pseudomonadati; phylum Pseudomonadota; class Gammaproteobacteria; order Pseudomonadales; family Pseudomonadaceae; genus Pseudomonas; species Pseudomonas sp. R11-23-07. The sequence continues at coordinate 1,335,920 of NZ_CP027761.1, read as the reverse complement.
TCGCCAGCACCAACCCCAACGCAGCCCCCTTGGCGACTTTGCTGGCCTTCGCCGTTCTGCGCGACCCACCAGCGCCCGGCGCCGAACCCGGCGTGCGTTTGCCTGCAGGTGCGTCGTTACCTCCAGAGTGCTGCGGGCGGGCGGATGAGTCGACGGCACCGCCTTCGCCAAGAATTTTCCCGGCGACCTTTTCAAAGACCTTGTCTTTCACGGCATCGAAAACGCCGGAAATCAACGGCCCCAGCGCAGCACCCGCCAGCGTGACGGCGGCGGTGGCCTGAGGCAGGGCTTCGGCCAACCAACTCACACCATTGACCAAACTGGTCATCGCCGTCAGCGAGGTATCCACAACGGGCGCCAGGGCGGCGTCGGAAGCGGTTTGCAAACGTGTAGTACTGGCCTCGTAGGCCTGCCGACGGGCCTGGGTGGAATCGGCGCGAACCGCTGCCGAACGCAGGAGAGCGCCATGATCCCCCAGCGCCGATGTGGCGTAGCTGGATGTGTCGGCCACTTGCGAAAAGGCCAGCTTCACAGTGTCGATCATCGGCACCAGGCTCAGAATCGCCTGGTTACCGTCGAACAGTTGCGTCGCCAGCGCCGCCTGCCTTTCGGCCGGTTGCGCTTTGAGTGCCTCCAGCACGGTGACCAGAGTCTGCGCAGCATCCTGTTTCATTCCGCCGGACAACACGTCGGGGTCAAGCTTTAGCGCTGCCCAAGCGTTACGCTGCCCAGGGGAAGCGCTGTCGCCTTTAGCCAGGGCAGCACTGATTTTTTCCAGCCCGAGGCCAGCAGCGCCTTTGCTATTACCTGCACTCAGCAACGCCGCCGACAGCGCCGCCGCCTGCGCGGGGCTCATGCCCGCATCCGTCGCGGCAGCACCCTGATGTTGCACGATTGCTGCGATATCCGCCGATTCGGCCTTGAGCGAGACAACATTGCCCAGCACAGTTGTCGCGTCGGCCAAGTCCAGGGTTTGTGCGCGGTCCAGATGCATTGACTCGCGCCAGCCGCCCATGAGGTCGCCGGCATGCTTGACATCGATTTTGAATGCCGTCGCCATGATCGCGGCGTCGCGGGCGAATTGCTGCAGGTCAGCCTGGCGCCCGGCCTGGTCGATATTGCCTGAAGCGTCAACTCGGTCGCTGCCGATACCCGACTTGGCGGCAACGTACTCGACCTTCGCAAGGTCAACGGCGCTTGCGCCACTGGCCGCCACCACAGGCTCCGACGCCATGGCGAGGTTGGCTTCACGCATTGACTTGCGCTCGCGTCCGACGAATTGCAACAGTTGGCCCAGGTCGGTCATCGCGGCATCCAGTGCCTGCGACGGTGTGCCTGCATTGGCCGTCGTGCTGGTAGTGGTATCGCTCGCTCCCGCCGGCTCGGCGTCGGCTTGCCGAGCGTCCATCACCTTGAGCAGCGAGACGTTGAACAGCTCGAGCGTCTCCACGAGCCGGCCCTGGCCTTCGGCCAGATGATTGATCTGCAGGCTGGCATCGGCCAATGCCAATGCCAGGTTCGCAGCACTCCCCGGCACAGCCTCAGCCGGACCCGTCAGCGTTTGCGCGAACGGGTTGAGGCTGGCCTGCCCCCCACCCTGTGCCAGCGAGCCTTGAGTCAGCCAGCCGTCCTTGACGATGGCCGACCCGCCCGCATAGTTACTGTCTGCCATCCCGCTCTACTCCTGTTTGAGCCCAAGGCGACTGATCGCGATGTCATAGCGGCGCATTGCTTTCCCGGCATTCCAATCGAGGATTTCCGCTTCGCTTACCGAGTAAACCAGCGGTACTACATCGAGGATCACTTCGATGTCGCGTTCCGAAAGAAGTCCGCCGGTTTGTTTAAAAAATCGTCGATGCGCCCCTGCAACTCTGTCCAGTCGGGCACGGTGAGTCCGGCGAGATCGGGAATCATCAGGCCGGCGCAATGCGCGGTGATGAACTCGGCACGTTCTTTATTGGTGGGCAGCTTTTTCATCACTTTGGTGGCGCGCAGGGCGGGCATTTCCAGGGTGACGTGGGTGAGCGTGCGGCCGCTGGCCTCAAGGGGCAGCAGCAGCGCGACCTGTTCGCAGGTCAACGATTCGCGTGGCGCATCGGCTTGATCGAGGAAGAACGATGCAGGCTGGGTCGACATCTCGTGTACGTACTGCGCGATGCTGACGTAGTCCGGGCGTTTGAGTTGGTCGAGTTCTTTTTCCGACAGGCCGGTGGCGAGCTTTGCCAGTTCGAAAAACTGGTCATCCTCGTCATCACCGGCGCGTGCCAGGGCTTCTTTTTGTGGCGCGTAGAACAACGGTTTCAGTTGAATCTGCTCGATCACGACGCCGGTGTCGGCGGTGATTGGGGACAGCAGGATGTGTAACGGAGGCATCCAGGCCATGGGGCAATTCCTTGATGGGGTATGGAGGCGAGCTGACCCGCCCCCAGGGGGATTAAGGCATCAGCACGGCGCGGCGCGCGTCGCCGAGAATGTCGACGCCGTTGAGCACGAACTTCTGGGTGCGCACATCGATGTCGATCACCGGAATACCGTTTTCCAGACGGCTGTAGGTGCGGCAGGACAGCTCCAGGGTGGTGACCGGCTTGGCGTTCATCGTCAGCGCGGTTTCGGCCAGAGACTTCAACTTGCCGCCTACGGTGTGGTAGGTGAAGTAGGTCTTGCCGTCCTGGTCCTGGCCGGCTTCGCGCACGTTCAACAGGATGTCATCACCCTGCGTGACGCCAAGCGCGAGCAGAATTTCTGCACCCACCCCTTGCAACACCAGGGTTGCGCCCAGCACCTTGGCGCTTTTGGCCACCTCTTCGGCGATGAAACGCCCGCCGGTCATCGGGTCCATTTCGAACTCGATCTTCGGCGGCGTAAAGGAATCGACCGTGGCCGACAACGGCAGGCCTTGAAGGGTGGCCGCAATGGCCTGTCTGACTCGGTTGGTAAACATTAGAGAACGTCCTCCAGGAACTGCTCGATGATTTCATCGCGGGCGTTGAGTTGATAAACCATGTGTTCGTTCGGCGCGTAGCGGCCGTAGTCAATGACGATGAACCAGGTGCCGTTCTTGTACTTCTCGACGCTGTTCAATTCCGGGTGCAGGTAGACGCTGCCGCCAGGGATGGTTTCGTCGGCAACCAGGGTTTGCAGCCAGTCATTGATGCGTTTGACCTCCTGGTCCATGAAGGACTTGGTGAGGTTCTTGGCCATGGCCTTCTGGCCGGCCTTGACCAGCTTGCGGCTGATGGCGTCTTCGAGGCCGACGTAGCTGATGAACTTGCCGGTGATGGAACGGTTACCCAGCAGCGAGAAACCGCCGAGCACCGTGCGGGCGTAGTAGCTCACGCCGTAACGGTTGAGCAGGTCGCCTTCGGTGGAGGTGTCGAGGATGTTGTACTCGACGACGCGGGAAACGTCTTCGGCGAAGGTCACCTGATTACCTGGGCTTTCCCATTGCTTGACCTTGGCAAGCGCGGCGATGGCCAACGAGGACGGCGACAGGAACACGTTCTTTTTCGCGGCCTTGGAATACACCGACGGCATGTTGTGCACCAACAGGCAACGGTCGAAGCCGAGGTCCGCGCCGCCCAGTTCGCCGCTGTAGGTCACTTGATCGGCAACCGAAGCGTCCTTGCCATCCAGCACCACACGGGCCTTGATGCGCTTGCCGAAGGAGGCGAACTCGCCGGCCACAGCCTTGGTGCCGGTAAAGCCCGGGGCGCCGATGATGGTCAGGTCTTCAGGCACGCTGCCCAGGGCAGCCAGGCCGAGTTTGCGGCCGGTGACGGGGTCGTTGCCGCCGATCACATTGTTGACCGTGTCGGCCGGGGTGGCGCCTTCTTCGACGATGACCACATAGACCGGCACCTTCACCACTTTGAGGATCTGGTACACCGCTTGGAACAGCGTGCCCGACTCGGTACCGGTAGGGTCCAGCAGCGCCTGGGTGGTAAAGCTGTTGATGCGGAACGGGGCGTTTTTCGGGATCGATGCATGGGCGTTGGGGGCAGTGCCTACCAGGCCGATGACGTTATCACCCAGGCCACCCATGGCCTCGGGGGATTCGGTGGCATTCACGGTGATGCCGTTGTGCTCGAAGTTCAAAACCTCAGCCATGATTAGTCAGCCTTCTTGGGGGTGGAGTTGAGGACGCTGGTCAGTTCCAGGCGGCCGGCGGTGCGCAGGGCGGATGCTTCGACGTCCAGCAATTCAAGCTCCTCGCCAGCGATGGACCAGTGGCCGTTACCGATGGGGAAAGGGATGAGGACGGTGTAGGTTTGGCGGGTGGGCATGGGTAGGATTCTCCGGGTGAGAAACGCCAAAGCCCCTGCGGGGAGGGGCTTTGGGAGGGCGAAAAAAAAACCGCTTTCGCGGTGGTGGTCAGATGCGGTCGGGCAAGGGATACGACGCCTTGATTTCGGCGACTTTATCGCGCCATGCCTTTTCTTTTTCTGGGGTTTCGTCGTATTGCCATTCCAGAAACAGAGGATCGGCCTGGGTAGCGTAAAGAGTACGACGTGCAGTAATAGCCTCCTCCAGCTTTGCAGCGCTCTCAGCTTCCTTGCAAAGCTCCTCGGCGCGAGACTCGCTAAATCCAAGCGAAATCAATGTTGGACGGTCCAAAGGAACATTGATAAGTGTTTCACCCGAGCCCAGTAGCAGCTTTTTGATAGTGCGGGCCATGGTCATACTCCTTTCACTGCATAGCGTTTATCATTATCCAATGTATAAGCAGTGTTACTTTCAGGATATGTATCACCCAGCTCTGGGGCTGCCATCACGAACGGCTTTACCTTCCAAGAAATCTCGTACTCAGGAGTAACTGCCCGACTAAGCTCGACTTCCTCATCTATACGACTAAACTTCACCGGTTCTTGAAAGCTTTTAGTTACAAGATAACTTAAGCCACCACGTAAATAGCACCCAGACTCTTGTGGAGAGGTGGTTAAAACACCTGGTGTCAAGTTAAGCCAAATCGGCTTCAGCCCCGTAACCGGACGAACGAAGGACAGCATTGCAAACTGCGCTCTACGAACAGTTTCTCGATAGGTTTGAGAGACTCGTTTTATCGCCAAAAAATTCGCATCGCCGTTCCAAGGAATACCACAGCCTTCCATTTGAAGATTTAAACCAGCAACGTGAGGTTCAAAATTGTTATTAAACGGGTTCAACTCATGGTTTTGCGCATAGTTTCTGGAAATGATTATTTCCGAAATCCCTTGTTCATTACCTGGCATACGCCACCAAACCGGATAGAAAATTTCGGTGGATAGGCCGGTGAGATCAATTATTTGCGAATAAGATGCACGACCGTTGATATCCTTAGCCTGCACGCTACTTCGCCAAATCGTAAACTGGCTCGATGCAGCATCTACCTGCGCATCAATCTTGCCAATCTGATTGGTGACCGTTTCCGTCAGCTTATTACATGCATCCACAACCTTCGTGATAGTCGTTTCAATTCCCATCATTAACTCCCTGTCAATTTAGTCTTTCCAGCGTTTTTGTAAGCGGCCCTACTGTGCTTCCAACTGCATGACCCTAAACATCAAATCAACGTGCCGCGACATATTGCCAACCGAAGCCGCCGCCATAATTGCGATCTCCTCAGCCAACAACACATTCAAGTTTTCATTCCCCACCACAATCGTCACGCTATCCGCCGGCAACGGCGAAATATCCAGTGTGAACTTCTGCAGTACCCGCGCCGCCGCTGCTTTATACGTCAGCAACTTCCCTTCCACGGAATACACCGCCAGCAAGGTTCCACTGGCGAGGTAAAAACCGAACTCGCCAATCTCATACTCACCGTCGCCGTCAAACAGCGCGGCCATCCTGAGTTGGCGCTCGCCCAGGTCTTCGTAATCCACGATGGCGACCCGTTGGCGCTCATCGCGCAAGGCCACTTCTGTACCGTCTGGGTTGTAGCGACCAGTACCGGCGCCGATGTGGGTGATTTCGGCTTTGAGGCCCTGATTCTTTGCCTGCAGCACTTCATCCAAACCCTTGAAGGTGAAGCGCACCAGGCGCGTGATTTCATCTGTCATGGCTGCGCCCTGAGGTCGTAGTCGTTAATGGTGTAGTGCCGGGCAACGCCGACACTGTTAAGTCGAGCAACCAACGCCAACTCCGGCAGCGCGCCGTTTAAATACAGCTCGCCGTCGCTTAGCGGGGCATGAAGGACCTGCGTCAACGCAAGCCGACCTTCGGTTTCGTGAACAACCGTAATCGTCGCCTGATCCCGCTCGCTTTTGGCTGCGTTGATGCGGCGGATGAGCCGGTTGTGGTCGCCACTGGACCAACTGCGCCCAATGATCGCCTGCACGTCGAAGGTATAGGGCGTACCGATTGGCCGCTGCTGATACCAGGCGCTGATGTTGGGGGTGAATCCCAGTGACTCCACCGCATAGCTCAGCGCCTTGGGTGTGCCGGCCTGGCGCTGGATCTGCCAGGACAAGGCCACGGTCAGGCGCTTTTCCGATTCGCTGGCGTCGGCATCCCATTCGCTGACCCCGCGGTCGGCGGCCAGGTAAGGAAGAAATTCGCTGGGGGTTTGCAGTGGGTTCATCAACGCCGGAAACGGCGGCGTGACTCGCTCGAGCAACTGGCCGAAGCCCAAGTCCAGGGCTTTTTCCAGCGGTGAACTGTTGGCCGGCAACAAACTCGCGTCAGATTCACTCATAGCGTACGCACCTCCACCTCGACACCCGTGCAATACGGGGCCTGGAACGCGCTGCTGACAATCGGCGCCAGCGGTTCGAGGATTTGCAGTTGCGCCGCCCCTGCGCTGTGGATGGCGTAATCGATCCAGCTGGGGTCGACGCGTCCTTCCAGGCGATGACAGGAGTCCGCGTAAGTCTGCAGCAATTGCTGCGCCGCCACTTGGGTCAGGCCCGAGTCCGGGCCGGCGTTGATTTTGGCGATGACGCGAATCTTGTAGGGTTGAATTTGTGCGCCCTGGACGGTGACGAGATCGGTTTCCGGCCGTACATCCGGCCGTGCGAAATGTCGGCGTACACCGTCAAGCAAATCGGCAGAGGGGGTACCGTCGCCCTCACGAGACAACACGGTGACCATCACCTCGCCGGGCGCGGTGCGACGGCCATTGCCGTCCTTGACCTGTGCCGCATAGCCGTCCGGGTCGAAGGTGTAGTTGACAGTCACCACGCCCGGCGAGGCGCTCTGTACCTTGACCGTGGGTCGCTCGCCGAGGGTGAACACTTCGCGGCGATACTGCATCCGCGAGCCGGCAGCCGGGGCATGGGGCGCTAGGTAATAACGCAAGCGAGCATCGTCGTCGCTTTCCAGGGTCGGCGGCACGGGCGGGAAGGCCGCCGGGTCACCGGGATCGAGCACCTGGCGTTCAAGGCCCATGTCAGCCAAGCGCGCATCCAGATTACTGCCGGTGGCCCACCACGCCAGCATCTGCTTGATGCGTGCATTGTATTTGCGCTCATGGGTTTGCAGGCGCACGCAGAAGGCCTCGAGCGCCAACGTCAGCAGTTCACTTTCGTTGTCGAGGCTGACCTCGAGTTTGGCCGCGCTTTGCGGCGCACGGGTGGCAACGTAATCGACCACGAACGCCTTGAATTCGGCGAGCAGCGGCTCGAACTCATCGACTGCAATAATCGCCGGCTCGGCCAGTTGGTTCTGGCCAGGGATCAGCATGCTCATGTCACGACCTCGAAGGATTGTTGGCGGTTTTTCCAGGTACCGGCAAAGCGCAGCAGCAGCCCGGCGCCCTGGCGGGTGGCGACGATGACCTCGGGCTGGAAATCGCCGATGCCGTTCTGCGCGTTGTAAAACGCCTGGGCGGCATGGCTTTGAGCGAGCAGCAGCAGGTCATCGCCAAGGTTCTGCCCGAGCAGTTGCGGGATCAGCGAGCCATACAGCGGACGCTTCTGCCGCGTGCCGACGGGTGTGGTCAGCGCTCGGGTGGCGCGCTGCACGAATTGCAGCCAGTCATCGACGGCTGCCCCGGTATTGCGATCGATGCCGATCATGGAATGTCCTTATCAGGGGCTGATGACTCGACCTTGGTGGTCTATCACCGGGCCGCTGAAGTGAGCGCCGCCGGCATCCAGTAACAGTGCGGTGCCGCCGATTTGCAGGATGATGCCCTGCGGGCTGAGGGTCAGACTGGCGGCGCCGACCTTGACGTCGACCTGTTCGCGGGAAGCGCTGAGCATCGTCGGCCCGTTGACCCAGTTAAACGTATGACTGGCGTCGTCGTAGTCGCTCTGCGTGCCGTCCTGATGGCGTCGCCGGGTCAAGGAGGGCACAGTGGAAACAGGCGGAAAGAGACTACTGTTGAGGCCGAACAGCGCCACAGACTGTGAGCCCCCTTCCCCACCGCCGTAGTTGAGCAGCAGGCATTGCTCGCCCACGGATGGAATACGGGTTTCGGTTTGCGCACCGGCGCTGGGGTTGAAGAAGCGGATGGCCGGCGTGAGCAACTCGCCGTGGCTGACCCTGCAGGTATTGCTGGCGGCGTCGACCTGTTGGCAAATGCCAATTCGGCAGAAGCTTTCAGCGCGTCGGTAGAGGTCTTCGAGTTGGGCCTCCATCTCCGCCAGGCGCTCGACAATCGGCCCCAGTTGCATGCGTAACAGCGTGTCGAACATGGGCTACTCCGCCAAGGGCTTGTATTGATCGGGGTCATCGATGTCCAAGACGTCCCAGGTAGAGGCAAACAGCGGTTGGCCTGTAGGATCATCGAGCAACATCGGTCCGAGGTAGAGGGTTTGAGTGAAGGACACTGTCCAGGTGTCATAGTCCGTGGCTGCGGTTGCACGCCCGGAGGGAGCGGCGACGATATTGGTTGGCAAATCGCACTGGGACTGGGGCAGGCTCCAACGGTTGTCCAGCACCAAGTCCATCAACTGGCTGGCCAGGTCGCAGGCATCGAACGGCAAGGCGCCGGGGGCAACCATGACGGTGAGCGAAATGGCCAGGGCATGGGCCTTGCGGCCTTCGCGAGAGCGGATGCCAGGGCCACTGCCTTCAACGGTGACCATCACGCCGGTTTTTTCTGCGTCGCTCTGGAAGTCCTGGTGGCTGCCGACCCTGAGGTCGGGGAAGGCTGCATGCAGCGCCACGCCGATAGCCTGGGGGAGTTGGGATGGCTTTTCGATAAGGGTCATTTGAGTAGCGTCCTTGCGGTTACTGCGGGTCCTGACGGGAACCTTCATTGATCCCGATGCGCTTGGCCGCCCAGCGCTCATAAAGGCCGATGGCCACGTCGGCACCGGCCATGGCGGTCAGGCAACCAATGGCGCCGGCGGTCCAGATGGACATACCGGCGGCGTAGCACAGCATCAGGGCCGAAACCCCGCAGACCATGCACGCCCCGGAGCGGAGCGCCAGGCGCCGAATCAGCGACCAGCCGCGGGCGCCCTCCTTGTCGGCGCGCCACATTTCGCCGGACACCCCGCCGATCAACGCCAATATAATCACCAGCCAGATAGGCATTTCCGCTAACGCTTGTTGTTCGTTTGTCATGTCACGCCTCCTGGCTGAGCACTGAATAGTCCGTTTTTCAATTACACATACTTCGATAGGTAGGCATTCCAAAAAGCCCGGTTGCCCAGGCTTTTCAGTAATGCTGTCTGCGGACTTTCGGCGCTACTGGCGCGGTACGGTCCTTTCCTCAATGTTTTTCCGACCACGATCCCTGTCTGCCGGATAACTGCTTCTGGTGCTTTACGCTGCACACCCGGGTCAGTTGCCAACCCTCTGAACCGTTAAGGCCGGTTCATCGCTGCCTGTTTTTGAAGCGCTACCACTAAAGAGCGTCGGCATCCTTGCCGGTGTTGCCTGGCATCCTTGCCATCGCTTCGATGGCGTCCTTGCCGGTGTTACGTGCCTTCCTTGTCTTCCTTGGCAGCATCCTTGCCGCCTCCACCAGGCCTTGTTGGCTGGCTTGAGGTGAAGAATATGCATGTATGCATATACAGTCAATGCACAAATGCATTTATTTTTGCCAAACGGATGCGCTCATGCATGAAAAGCCTGACGGGCAGAGGGTTTGCCGGTTTTCTGCAGACGAAAAAAAGCCCGCTCGTTGGCGGGCTTTGCCTTACGTAAGTAGGTCAGCGGGCATACATGCCCCACCAGAACACATGGCCGAGGATGCTGATCTGCTCATCCTGGATATCCTGAAAGCTGTAGTCCTCGTCCGGATGCTCGTCACGATTGAAACTGCGCAGACGAATCCCGGACGGCAGGCGGTAGAGCTGTTTCACCCGCAGCTGGCCATTATGATTGATGGCATACAGGTCACCATCGACGATGTCGCCAATCCCGCTCTTGCCGGCATTCACCCCCACCGTCGCGCCATCGCGCAGCACCGGCAACATGCTGTTGCCACGTACCGTCACGCATTTGGCCTGGTCGAACTGCACGCCGTTATGCCGCAGGCTGCGCTTTCCAAAGCGCAGGCTGGCCTTCTCGCTTTCCTCGATGACGAATCTTCCTGATCCAGCAGCCAATTCAACCTCACGCAGAAAGGGGATCGACACCTCGTCATCATTAACGGGGGTGTCGTCGTCCCACAGGCTTATGTCCTTGAGTTCCGAATGCATCGGGTCGCGCCCGTCATCACGCAAGGTACCTACCGCTGCGCGTCCGCGCAGGTGGTCGGTGCTGACGCGGAAGTATTCGGCGATGCGTGAGATGTGTTTGTCCGACGGATCAACGATCTTGCCGCTGAGGATCCGGGACAGGGTGGATTGAGGCACGCCAGTGCGCCGATGAAGCTCCGTGGGGGAGATTCGGTCGCGATCCAGCAGCTCTTTCAAGACGATAGAAACGTTGCGTTTTTGCATAACCGGAATAGTGACGAGAGTTTTTGCGGATGGCAAATGCTAATTTGCATATTTATGCATTAAACAAGCTGATTAGGCGAATCTGAAACAAAATACTGTATATACGAACAGTCAAACAGCCTCTATCATTCCGTGCGACTTCATATACTCGCAGGCGACCAGATGTAAAAAGGGCGCAGATTGACAGCCGCCCTTGCTTATCGACAATTCAGGGCCTATGTATAAACTCTGTAACAACCTAGCCAGCAACGACGGAGGTGCTCATGGCTTATTCAGCTCTAGCTGTCGCTAACGCCTTCATTGAACGCGCGAAGGAAGGCAAGCTTTCAGGCCTGACGCCGATGAAGCTGCAAAAGCTGCTGTTCTATACCCAGTCCTGGCATCTGCGCGAGCGGGATCAACCGCTTATGGATGACCACTTTGCCCGCTGGCAATATGGCCCGGTCATTCCATCGCTTTACCATGAGTTGAAATCCTACGGCAGCCGTCCCGTGACTTCGCTGCTCAGCAATTTGAAGCCCGACGACGAAGACATTGTCTTTGTTACACCGAGGGTTCCTGAGAGCGATACCTACACCCATCGTTTGATTGACCGGATCATTAACAAATACGGCAAATGGTCCGGCACTCAACTGTCCAACCTTTCCCACGAGGACGGCACAGCCTGGGCCCTCAAGGGCGCCGACGGTTCCGCCATTGACTGGGAAGACATGGCAGCACTCATTCACCCAAAGAGCCGCATCCGTGAGTGAAGAACTCGACAACCTGGAACTCACCCTGCCCCCCATGGCGGGGCCTGACCAGGACTCCCAAGCCGGTGGCGAGCAAGCCATAGGCACCGACGATGAAAGAAACCAGAATCTGAAAGACCAGAAGGCCGAAAGGCAGCTGCGCAAGAAATATGCGGGGCGCGCCTTTTGGTTTGCTGCCTGCGGCGTGATCTTCTGGGCGGTCCTCCTCGTGTGGAATGGCTGGTCGACGTATTACTCCGGTAAAGCGCCGTTCTCGGATAACGTGTTAATGGCCATCACCACCGCAACTTCGATCAATCTGTTTGCGGCTTTCCTGGGTGTTATCAGAGGTTTGTTTCCTGCCAGCGGTCGCAGGGCAAAGTAAAGCCTCTACAGACGGCACTTCGTGCACCTTTAATGCATAGCCGCTTTTCTTCCCGCGTATTACCTGGCCTTTTGCAAACTGCGAACCCCCGACCTCGCGTGTTAACCTTGCCGCCATCGCAAAAAATGCTGGGCCAAGCGCGCCCTTTGCCCCATCACTTTCAACGAATTTGCCTATTACCCAATGAGTAAAAACGCCTCCGATCTGTCCTCCCACACTCCAATGATGCAGCAGTACTGGCGCCTGAAGAACCAGCACCCTGATCAGTTGATGTTCTATCGCATGGGCGACTTCTACGAGATCTTCTATGAGGATGCGAAGAAGGCCGCCAAGTTGCTGGATATCACCCTGACCGCGCGTGGGCAATCGGCGGGACAGTCGATTCCGATGTGTGGGATTCCTTACCATTCGTTGGAAGGTTACCTGGTCAAGCTGGTGAAGCTGGGCGAGTCGGTGGTGATCTGTGAGCAGATCGGCGATCCGGCGACCAGCAAGGGGCCGGTGGAACGCCAGGTGGTGCGCATTATTACGCCGGGGACGGTGAGTGATGAGGCGCTGCTGGATGAGCGGCGCGATAACTTGATCGCAGCTGTCCTGGGTGATGAGCGTTTGTTCGGCCTGTCGGTACTGGATATCACCAGCGGCAATTTCAGCGTGCTGGAGATCAAGGGTTGGGAGAACCTGCTGGCGGAGTTGGAACGTATCAACCCGGTGGAGTTGTTGATTCCGGACGATTGGCCCAAGGACCTGCCGGCGGAGAAGCGCCGAGGGACCAAGCGGCGCGCACCATGGGATTTCGAGCGAGATTCGGCGCTTAAAAGCCTGTGTCAGCAATTCTCCGTGCAGGACCTCAAAGGTTTCGGTTGCGAAACCTTGACCCTGGCCATCGGCGCCGCCGGCTGCCTGCTCAGCTACGCCAAGGAAACCCAGCGCACTGCTTTGCCGCACTTGCGCAGCCTGCGCCATGAGCGTCTGGACGATACCGTGGTACTCGATGGCGCCAGCCGTCGCAACCTGGAACTGGATACCAACTTGTCGGGCGGGCGTGACAATACGCTGCAATCGGTGGTCGACCGCTGCCAGACCGCCATGGGCAGCCGCTTGCTGACCCGCTGGCTGAACCGTCCGCTGCGGGATTTGAGCGTGCTGCAAGCGCGTCAGTCTTCCATTACCTGCCTGCTGGACGGCTATCGCTTTGAAAAGCTGCAGCCGCAACTCAAAGAAATTGGCGATATAGAGCGCATCCTGGCGCGAATCGGCCTACGCAACGCGCGTCCACGTGACCTGGCGCGCCTGCGCGATGCCCTCGGTGCCCTGCCACAATTGCAGGCGGCGATGACCGAGCTGGACACTGCGCACCTGCAGCAGTTGGCCGTCACCGCCGGCACATACCCGGATCTCGCGGCCCTGCTGGAAAAGGCCATTATCGACAACCCGCCGGCGATCATCCGTGATGGCGGTGTTCTGAAGACGGGTTACGACAGTGAACTGGATGAGCTGCAATCGCTGAGCGAAAACGCCGGGCAGTTCCTGATTGACCTGGAGGCGCGCGAAAAAGCCCGCACCGGGCTGGCCAATCTGAAGGTCGGTTACAACCGGGTGCACGGCTATTTTATCGAGTTGCCGAGCAAGCAGGCCGAGTCGGCGCCTATCGATTATCAACGTCGCCAGACCCTCAAAGGCGCCGAGCGGTTTATCACTCCAGAGCTTAAAGCCTTCGAAGACAAGGCGCTGTCGGCCAAAAGCCGCGCACTGGCGCGGGAAAAAATGCTTTATGAAGCCTTGCTCGAAGACTTGATCGGCCGCCTGGCACCGCTACAAGACACCGCAGCCGCCCTGGCGGAGCTGGATGTGTTGAGCAACCTCGCGGAGCGTGCGCTGAACCTGGATTTGAACTGCCCACGGTTTGTCAGCGAACCGTGCATGCGTATCGTGCAAGGGCGCCACCCGGTGGTAGAGCAGGTGCTGACCACGCCGTTCGTCGCCAACGACCTGTCGCTGGACGACGACACCCGCATGCTGGTGATTACCGGTCCGAACATGGGTGGTAAATCCACCTATATGCGCCAGACCGCATTGATCGTGCTGCTGGCCCACATCGGCAGCTTCGTGCCGGCGGCCAGTTGCGAGCTGTCCCTGGTGGACCGGATTTTTACCCGGATCGGTTCCAGTGATGACCTCGCCGGTGGGCGTTCGACGTTTATGGTGGAAATGAGCGAAACCGCCAACATCCTGCACAACGCCACCGAGCGTAGCCTGGTGCTGATGGACGAAGTGGGGCGCGGCACCAGCACATTCGACGGCCTGTCGCTGGCCTGGGCGGCGGCCGAACGCCTGGCTCATCTGCGCGCCTATACGTTGTTTGCTACTCACTACTTCGAACTGACCGTTTTACCGGAAAGCGAGCCGCTGGTAGCCAACGTGCACCTCAATGCCACCGAGCACAACGAGCGCATCGTGTTCCTGCACCATGTGCTGCCGGGCCCGGCCAGCCAGAGTTATGGTTTGGCGGTGGCACAATTGGCCGGTGTGCCCAATGATGTGATCACCCGCGCCCGCGAGCACCTCAGCCGCCTTGAAACCACGGCCCTGCCCCATGAAACGGTCGTTGCCAGCCCAGCCAAGGCCAGCAAGAAATCCGCGGTGCCGCATCAGAGCGATATGTTCGCCAGCCTGCCCCATCCGGTACTCGATGAGTTGGCTAAGCTCGACGTGGATGACTTGACCCCACGCAAAGCGCTCGAAATGTTATATGCACTGAAGACTCGGATATAACGCTGACGCTTGCAAGCTGGTAGACTCTCGCGCGGTTTGGGATGCTGCGGGCTATGAGCCTGGCCTGCAGACTATCGCTCCCGAACCTCGCGAGCCCTGCCACACAGGGTTTCGCTGCCGCCGCCTGAGGAGAAAATTAGAAATGACCTTCGTCGTCACCGACAACTGCATCAAGTGCAAGTACACCGACTGCGTAGAAGTGTGTCCGGTGGACTGCTTCTACGAAGGCCCGAATTTCCTGGTCATTCACCCGGACGAGTGCATTGACTGCGCCCTGTGTGAACCAGAATGCCCGGCCGTTGCGATTTTCTCCGAGGACGAAGTCCCGGCAGAGATGCAGGAATTTATTCAGTTGAACGTCGAGCTGGCAGAGATTTGGCCGAACATCACTGAACGCAAAGATCCGATGCCCGATGCAGCGGAGTGGGACGGCAAAAAAGGTAAGATTGCACAGCTCGAACGCTGATAGCGTCACCGTCCCAAAAGGCCCCTTGCGGGCCTTTTTGCGTTTCTACGTAGTCGGTTTCACTTTTCTACAGGCGAAAAAAGGGGCGGTATGACCCGCCCACATTTTTTCCCTAGTCCCTGTATTCCTTTTCATCGTCCTGATGATCGCATCCTGCGACATTCCTTCAAACCATCATTCCTTGATGGCCGTGCCAATCCGTGGACACAGGGCTGATGTTAGAGAATCCCAAAATAAGTTCAACGGGATCCAACTGGGCGACTGCAGGGCGCGGGCGTTTACACAGAGATAAATAACTGTTTTATTTCAATCAGTTAGAAACATCGCTCACGGATTCGAGACGCTCACACCCTGTAAAAAAACCGAATACCTACAAAAAAGTAAGCGAATGCTTACACAGGTTACTGCGGAAAAAGCGTAACGAGCCTGACAGGTAACGTTCCTACGCAAGGTTCAGTCGTCGCTGACCGTGATCGTCGGCATCGCGGGAGCAATCGCTTCCTGCAACACTATCCTGGCGCCCACATGGCGGGCCAACTCCTGGTAGACCATGGCAATCTGACCATCGGGCTCGGCAGCCACAGTGGGCTTGCCGCCGTCGGCCTGTTCACGAATGGCCATCGACAGCGGCAATGAGGCCAGCAGTTCGACACCGTATTGAGTCGCCAGCTTCTCGCCACCACCCTCACCGAACAGATGCTCGGCATGGCCGCAGTTGGAGCAGATGTGAACGGCCATGTTTTCCACCACACCCAGCACCGGGATGTTGACCTTGCGAAACATTTCCACGCCTTTCTTCGCGTCCAGCAATGCCAGGTCCTGAGGCGTGGTGACGATCACCGAGCCGGCCACCGGGACTTTCTGCGCCAGGGTCAGCTGGATATCGCCAGTACCGGGCGGCATGTCGATTACCAGGTAGTCCAAATCGCCCCAGGCGGTCTGGGTGACCAGTTGCAGCAACGCACCGGAGACCATCGGCCCGCGCCAGACCATCGGCGTGTTGTCATCGGTCAGGAAAGCCATGGACATGACCTCCACGCCCAGGGACTCGATCGGCACAAACCACTTCTGGTCCTTGACCTTCGGCCGTGTGCCCTCGGCGATGCCGAACATCACACCCTGGCTGGGCCCATAGATATCGGCGTCGAGGATGCCCACGCGCGCGCCTTCGCGGGCCAGGGCCAGGGCCAGGTTGGCGGCGGTGGTGGATTTACCCACACCGCCCTTGCCCGACGCCACGGCGATCACATTTTTGACGTTGGCCAGGCCAGGGATCTGCGCCTGGGCCTTGTGCGGCGCGATCACGCACTGGATATCGACCTTGGCCGAGCGCACGCCATTGAGGCCTTCGATGGCTATTTGCAACATCTGCGCCCATCCGCTTTTGAACAGGCCAGCGGCATAGCCCAGCTCCAACCGGACCGATACCTGGTCACCCTGGACCTCGATAGCCCGTACACAGCCGGCACTGACCGGGTCCTGGTTCAAATAGGGGTCGGTGTACTGGCGAAGAACGGCTTCCACCGCTGCGCGATTGACGGCGCTCATGGGCAACTCCCGAAAAAAGACTGACTGAAACAGGCGGCTATCCTAACCGTTCCAGACCGCCAGCGGCATGCTTTCGCAGGGATGGAAAATTCTGAAACAGCACCACGGGGTGAAATAAATTTCCCGGCGCTTTATAGTGGCCGACCTCCGTTTCATCAAGTAGCCGAGCCCCATGTCCGAGCCACGCAAGATCCTCGTCACCAGCGCCCTGCCCTATGCCAATGGTTCCATCCATCTTGGCCATATGCTTGAGTACATCCAGACCGATATGTGGGTGCGCTTCCAGAAGCATCGCGGCAATCAATGCATTTACGTCTGCGCGGACGACGCCCACGGTTCGGCCATCATGTTGCGCGCCGAAAAGGAAGGCATCACCCCGGAACAACTGATCGCCAATGTGCAGGCTGAACACAGCGCCGACTTTGCCGAGTTCCTGGTGGATTTCGACAACTTCCATTCGACCCACTCCGACGAAAATCGTGAGCTTTCGAGCCAGATCTACCTGCGATTGAAGGAAGCCGGGCACATCGACCAGCGGTCGGTCACCCAGTACTTCGATCCGGAAAAGAAAATGTTCCTGGCCGACCGCTTCATCAAGGGCACCTGCCCGAAATGCGGCACCGCAGACCAGTACGGCGACAACTGCGAAAAATGCGGCGCAACTTATGCCCCGACTGACTTGAAGGATCCGAAGTCGGCCATCTCCGGCGCCACCCCGGTGCTCAAGGATTCCCAGCACTTCTTCTTCAAGCTTCCGGATTTCCAGCAGATGCTGCAAACCTGGACGCGCAGCGGCACCCTGCAGGACGCCGTGGCCAACAAGCTCGCCGAATGGCTCGACAGCGGCTTGCAGCAGTGGGACATCTCCCGCGATGCGCCGTACTTCGGCTTTGAAATCCCGGGCGAGCCGGGCAAGTACTTCTACGTGTGGCTGGATGCGCCGATTGGCTACATGGCCAGCTTCAAGAACCTCTGCGACCGCACGCCAGAGCTGGACTTCGATGCGTTCTGGGGCAAAGACTCCACCGCTGAGCTGTACCACTTCATCGGCAAGGACATCGTCAACTTCCACGCACTGTTCTGGCCGGCGATGCTTGAAGGTTCGGGCTTCCGCAAGCCGACCGGCATTGCCGTGCACGGCTACCTGACGGTGAACGGGCAGAAGATGTCCAAGTCCCGTGGCACCTTTATCAAGGCGCGCACCTACCTGGACCACCTGTCGCCGGAGTATCTGCGTTACTACTATGCATCCAAGCTGGGCCGTGGCGTCGACGACCTAGACCTGAATCTGGAAGACTTCGTCCAGAAGGTCAACTCGGATCTGGTCGGCAAGGTCGTCAATATCGCCAGCCGTTGTGCCGGGTTCATCCACAAGGGAAATGCGGGGGTACTGGTCGCTGAAAATGCCGCTCCGGAACTGACCGATGCGTTCCTGGCCGCCGCGCCGAGCATCGCCGACGCCTATGAAGCCCGTGACTTTGCCCGTGCAATGCGCGAAATCATGGGCCTGGCTGACCGTGCCAATGCCTGGATTGCGGACAAGGCACCCTGGTCGCTGAACAAGCAGGAAGGCAAAGAGGCCGAGGTTCAGGCGATCTGCGCCACCGGCATCAACCTGTTCCGTCAGTTGGTGATCTTCCTCAAGCCGGTGCTGCCGCTGCTGGCCGCCGACGCAGAAGCGTTCCTCAACGTCGCGCCACTGACCTGGAATGACCACGCCAAGCTGCTCAGCAACCACCAGTTGAACGCGTTCAAGCCCCTGATGACCCGCATCGACCCGGTGAAAGTCCAGGCCATGTCCGACGCTTCGAAAGAAGACCTGGTCGCCAGCCAGACGGATACCGGTTCGACTGCGCCCGCAGGTAATGGCGAGCTGGCCAAGGACCCTATTTCCGATGAAATCGAGTTCGACACCTTTGCCGCCGTGGACTTGCGCGTTGCACTGATCGTCAAGGCCGAAGCCGTGGAAGGTGCCGACAAGCTGCTGCGCCTGACCCTGGATTTGGGCGGCGAGCGACGCAATGTGTTCTCCGGCATCAAGAGCGCTTACCCGGACCCGTCCAAGCTCGATGGTCGCCTGACCATGATGGTCGCCAACCTGAAGCCACGAAAAATGAAGTTCGGCATATCTGAAGGCATGGTGATGGCGGCTGGCCCTGGCGGCGAAGAAATCTACCTGCTGAGCCCGGACAGCGGCGCCAAGCCGGGTCAACGCATCAAGTAAACCCTGCAAGATGCCCTGGCGCTTCGACGCCGGGGCTTTTCAGCCTGCCTGCACCGGTGGGCCTGGCGTCAACGCTATGATCAAAGCATGAACCTCATTCAACGTATCGACGCGCTGCTACCGCAGACTCAATGCGGCAAGTGCGGGCACCCGGGCTGCAAGCCTTACGCCGAAGGCATCGCCAACGGCGAGGCAATCAACAAGTGCCCACCCGGAGGCCAGGAAACCATCGCCGGGCTCGCGCAATTGCTGCGTGTGCCAGTGCTGGCCCTGGATAACAGCCGTGGAGACGCGCCGGCGCAGGTCGCCTATATCCGTGAGGCCGAATGCATCGGTTGCACCAAATGCATCCAGGCTTGCCCGGTGGACGCCATCGTGGGCGCCGCCAAGTTGATGCATACGGTAATTATCGACGAGTGCACCGGCTGCGACCTGTGTGTAGCGCCCTGCCCTGTCGACTGCATCGAGCTGCGCCCAATCGCTGACGTCTTGCCTATCGTAGGCGGCCTGGCGGGCAGCGATCACGAACGGCACGAACGTGGCCTCAAACGCGACCGCGCTCGGCGGCGTTTCGAACAGCGCAACGCGCGCCTGCAACGTGAGGAAGCCTGCAAGCTCGCCGAACGCCTGGCGCGGGCCAAACGCACGGCCCCCGTGGCAGCGGCACAAGCTGATCCCCACCAGGCCGTTCAGGATGCCGCGATCAAGCAAGCCAAAATCAATCTCGCCATGAGCCGTGCTCAACTGCACAAGTCCCTGAAGGCGTTTGGGCATCCGCCGACTTATGAGCAGCAGTCGCAATTGATTGTCCTGCAAAGGCAGTTCGAAGCCTCGGAGCAGGCGCTTACCGCGCTGGAAGGCAACAGCCCGCCAACGCTGCCGACCACCCAGGGCCCTGAGCTCAAACGCGCCAAGATTCAACTGGCGATGCGCCGGGCCGAGTTGAAAAAGGCCCAGGATCAACAGGCAGATAAACAACAACTGGCCAGCCTGAGCGCCGCGCTGAACGCCGCCGAGCAGACGCTGCATGATGCCGAAGCCGACGCTACCGGCAACACCTGACCCACAGCTGATGCTGCACTGTGTATTGCTACAATCACGTCGACCGCCTGCAAGGAAACGTCCGCCCTTATGAACGCTGCAAAACGCCTGGAAATTTTCCGCAGGTTTCACGAAGACAATCCGGAACCCAAGACTGAACTGGCGTACTCCTCGCCGTTCGAGCTGTTGATCGCGGTGATCCTGTCGGCCCAATCCACCGACGTTGGCGTCAACAAGGCCACGGCCAAGCTATTCCCGGTGGCGAATACGCCAGAGGCTATTTATGCCTTGGGTGTGGAGGGATTATCGGAGTACATCAAGACCATCGGCCTTTACAACAGCAAGGCCAAGAACGTGATCGAGACGTGCCGCCTGCTCATGGAGCTACACGCCAGCGAAGTGCCGCAAACCCGGGAAGCCCTGGAAGCGCTGCCCGGAGTCGGGCGCAAGACCGCTAACGTGGTGCTCAACACCGCATTCCGTCAACTCACCATGGCGGTGGACACCCATATTTTTCGCGTCAGCAACCGAACCGGCATCGCTCGCGGCAAGAATGTGGTCGAGGTCGAAAAACAACTGATGAAATTCGTGCCCAAGCCCTATCTGCTCGATTCACACCATTGGCTGATTCTTCACGGGCGCTATGTTTGCCAGGCGCGCAAGCCTCGATGTGGCAGCTGCAGGATCGAAGATTTATGCGAATACAAGCACAAGACATCCGACGATTGAGGGTTCCGGGGTTTTCTCTATCCATCGATTGAAAAAATCTTTTTTACCCGTTCGTGGATTATCGCTATAAGGGGCGCCAACGGCAGTCTTAGCCTGGAGTGAACCTATGAGCACTGGCAAAGAACAAATCGAAGTTGATGACGACCTGGTGGAGCTGGAAGACGATGAGGCGCCAGCGCCCGTCGCAGAGGTAGCCAAGACCAATTTGAGCAAACGCCGAACTATCGACAATCTTCTGGAAGAGCGACGCTTACAGAAACAATTGGCCGATTACGACTTCGATCTTTGACCCTCTGGCAGACGGTCGGAAGCCTCCCTGACGGAGGCTTTTTTGTGCCGGTTGTTACAGGAACGTCAGAGCGGCGGAGCGCCCTGCTCACACCAAGCCATTGCGTTGGGCCAGTTCTATCAAGTCGACCAGGGAGCGGGCATTGAGCTTCAATAGCAGGCGCGTCTTGTAGGTGCTGACGGTCTTGTTGCTGAGGAACATGCCATCGGCGATTTCCTTATTGGTTTTGCCACGGGCCAGTTGCTGGAGCACCATCATTTCCCGCCCCGACAAACGTTCAACCATGTCAGCTTCACTGGCGTTGCCCATCGTGGAGCGTACCGAATTGAGCGCCTGGTTCGGGAAATAGCTGTAGCCGGAAAGCACTGCCTTGATGGCGCTCAGCAACTCGGTCAAGTCCTGCTGCTTGCACACGTAGCCCGCAGCCCCGGCCTGCATGCAGCGCATGGAAAAATGACCAGGCGCCTGGGACGTCAGCACCAGGACCTTGAACGATACGGCTTGCTTGGTTGAAGCTAACCGACAAATAACTTCAAGGCCATCGAGCTTGGGTATTCCAATATCCAGTATGACAATGTCCGGCATATGTTCCCGCGCAAGTTGTAACGCATCGACACCGTTATCAGTCTCGGCAACGACCTCATAACCATGACGCTCCATTAGCATGCGCACAGCAAGCCGAATGACGGGATGATCATCCACGATCAGCACTTTATTCATGAGAAAGTCCAATTTCGCTGTTCGAATTATTTAGAGAAAGCACAATAGCCTAGTCATCTGCTAGTTGGCATAGCGTCCCCCCCCGAGCAACAGTAGGCAGAGACCCAACCCACAGAAAGATAGGAATTAACCTACAAAAATTCGCCAACTTTGAAGTATTCGGCTTTATGGAGCCTTTCAGACCTTTCCCTGCTCGTACATATTTTGAGTGAAATATCCTCAGCCCCGGGTGTACGCGGTAAACGTGGCGCACACGTCTTTCAGGAAATGCCCCTTGTATGACACCGCAACGTAAACGAAGGGCTAAAAAAACCGCATCAGTTTCAGTTCCATTTAACATATTTATACACACTCCATTTTCCTACAGAAAATTCCATAAATTACATCTCAATTGCTCCTACATGAGTGAAAATTCTGTAAGACATAGTTCCTATTCAGATGTAAAAAACCTTTCCTTGGAGAAGTAAAATGCTGAAATTAAAAAACATCTGTATGGTTTTTAAGCAGATCCCTTAAACAAACACTAAACGTTTGTAAACGTCGCACCTCAATTAATGCCCGTATGGGTATATTCAGGACAAAAAAAAGCCCCTTGCATAAGGGGCCTTTTCAGGACAAGCGAAACAGTCAGAACAACTTGCGGCCTTTGTTGGCCGCGATGCGCATGCGCAAGGCGTTCAACTTGATGAAGCCCGCGGCATCTGCCTGATTGTAGGCACCGCCATCCTCCTCGAAGGTAGCGATGTTGGCGTCGAACAATGACTCATCAGACTTGCGACCGGTCACGATCACATTGCCCTTGTACAGCTTCAGGCGCACGACACCGTTCACATGAGCCTGGGAGGCGTCGATCATCTGCTGCAGCATCAGACGCTCAGGGCTCCACCAGTAACCGGTGTAAATCAGACTGGCGTACTTGGGCATCAGCTCATCTTTGAGGTGGGCCACTTCACGGTCCAGGGTAATGGACTCGATGGCGCGGTGAGCGCGCAGCATGATAGTGCCACCCGGTGTTTCATAGCAGCCGCGGGACTTCATACCCACGTAACGGTTCTCGACGATGTCGAGACGGCCGATACCGTGTTCACCACCGATACGGTTCAAGGTTGCCAGTACGGTGGCTGGGGTCATCTCGACACCATCCAGCGCGACGATGTCGCCGTTGCGGTAGGTCAGTTCCAGATATTGCGGCTTGTCTGGAGCGTTCTCCGGGGAGACGGTCCATTTCCACATGTCTTCTTCGTGCTCGGTCCAGGTGTCTTCCAGCACGCCGCCTTCATAGGAGATGTGCAACAGGTTGGCATCCATCGAGTACGGGGACTTCTTCTTGCCGTGACGCTCGATCGGGATCGCGTGCTTTTCAGCGTAATCCATCAGCTTTTCACGGGACAGCAGGTCCCATTCACGCCAAGGCGCGATCACTTTCACGCCAGGCTTGAGGGCGTAGGCACCCAGTTCGAAACGCACCTGGTCGTTGCCCTTGCCGGTGGCGCCATGGGAAATGGCATCTGCGCCGGTTTCGTTGGCGATTTCGATCAGGCGCTTGGCGATCAGCGGACGGGCGATGGAGGTACCGAGCAGGTACTCGCCTTCGTAGACAGTATTGGCGCGAAACATCGGGTAGACAAAATCGCGGACGAACTCTTCGCGCAGGTCGTCAATGTAGATCTCTTTCACGCCCATGGCTTGCGCCTTGGCGCGTGCAGGTTCGACCTCTTCGCCCTGACCCAGGTCAGCGGTGAAGGTCACCACTTCACAGTTATAAGTATCCTGCAGCCACTTGAGGATCACCGAAGTGTCCAGGCCGCCGGAATACGCGAGAACGACCTTGTTTACGTCGGCCATGCCATCACTCCACGGGGTTGTACGGAAAGGCGACGATTCTACCGATCAAAACCGTGAAATTACAGGGGCGCGACAGCAAATGAAGATAAAGCGACAGATTATGTCGAACGCGCGACCGATGGTCGCACGTTATGAGGTGGCGGCGGGGTTGCTGGGTGCGGCGGCCTGGGGTGCCGGCTTCTCGGGCGCCGCTACGCGCTCGAGCTGCACGTTGACCCGACGGTTGCGGGCGCGGTTGGCGGCATTGGTGTTGGGCGCCAAGGGGTAGCTTTCGCCGTGGAAGCGCAGGGTGATCTGCGACTCCTGGATGCCATTGGCCTTGAAGTAGTCCATCACCGCCAAGGCGCGGCGTCGCGAGACATCGCGGTTGGTCAAGCGGTTGCCGCTGTTATCCGAATGGCCGTTCAACTCGATATGGTTGACGGTGGGGTCGGCCTTCATGAACGCGACAATCACCGACAGCTTCTTCTTGGCCGCGGCATCCAGCTCGATGCCACCACCGGGGAAGCCGACTTCCGTCTGCTTGACCTGATCGTAATTCATCGGCAACAGCTTGGTAGTACACAGCTGATAGTCGGTGTAGGCCTTGTTGAATTTCACCGGCAGCAGGCGAATCTCCGAGTAACCACCCTCGCGACCGTAATGTCGCACGGTCGGGCTGCGTCCTTCGAGCAAGCCGGTAAACAGCCGCCCGGCCTGGGCCTGAGAGCTGTTAAACAGCACATCACCACTGCCGACGCGTACCGCACCGAGGTTGATATCGCCGCGGCCCGGTTGCCAGGGCGCGGCGGCGGCCAGTAACGTGGCAGAGCCGGCACCAAGCGAACCGTTAAAGGCTTTCAGACGAAATGTCGCCTGCTCACCCGCCCGGCGCACGAACTCACCCGAGCCGAAATCGGTGATCGGCTGGGTCAGTCGGCACTCGAACTGATCGCCCTCCACCTTCCACTCAATATTCTCCAGACGTGTCTGGAACGTGAGGGCCATCGCGGGCAGGCTGGCGAACACACTGAGCAGGGCTAGATAATGCTGGCGCACGGGAGGCTCCACTGGTTTCTACAACACTTCAAAGCGTCATACATCGTTAAGGCATACCCAGAGCTATCGGTCGCATCCTGCAAAACTTGATAGCGAGTGCCTGCACGAGTCTTTTCCGGTAGCATTCCCTCCAGATTGACCCGCCTGGAATCCCCAATGTCCGACCGCCTGACCCTGCTGCGTCCCGACGACTGGCATATTCATCTTCGCGATGGTGCTGCGTTGCCCCAAACCGTGGCCGATGTAGCGCGCACGTTTGGCCGTGCCATCATCATGCCTAACCTGGTACCCCCGGTGCGTAACGCGGCCGAAGCCGATGCCTATCGCCAGCGAATCCTCGCTGTGCGCCCGGCCGGCAGCCGCTTCGAACCGCTGATGGTGCTCTACCTTACCGACCGCACCCAGCCTGAAGAAATTCGTGAGGCCAAGGCCAGCGGTTACGTTTACGCCGCCAAGTTGTACCCGGCGGGCGCGACCACCAACTCCGATTCCGGCGTCACCAGCATCGACAAGATCCTGCCGGCCATCGAAGCCATGGCTGAGGTTGGCATGCCGCTGTTGATCCACGGTGAAGTCACCCGTGGCGATGTCGACGTGTTCGATCGCGAGAAGATCTTCATCGACGAGCACATGCGCCGCGTGGTCGAGCTGTTTCCGACGCTCAAGGTGGTGTTCGAACACATCACCACCGCAGAGGCCGTGCAGTTCGTCACCGAGGCTTCGGCCAACGTCGGCGCGACCATCACCGCACATCACCTGTTGTACAACCGCAACCACATGCTGGTGGGCGGGATTCGGCCGCATTTCTACTGCTTGCCGATCCTCAAGCGCAACACCCATCAGGTGGCTTTGCTGGATGCCGCCACCAGCGGCAGCCCGAAGTTCTTCCTCGGCACCGACTCCGCGCCCCACGCGCAGCACGCCAAGGAAGCCGCCTGCGGTTGCGCAGGATGCTACACCGCGTTTGCCGCTATCGAGCTGTACGCGGAAGCGTTCGAACAACGCAACGCCCTGGACAAGCTCGAAGGCTTCGCCAGCCTCAATGGCCCGCGCTTCTATGGCCTGCCGGCGAATACCGACCGCATTACCCTGGTTCGTGAAGACTGGACCGCCCCTGCCAGCCTGCCCTTTGGCGAGTTGACCGTTATCCCGCTGCGCGCCGGTGAAACACTGCGCTGGCGCCTGCTGGAGGAAAGCAAGTGAGTGAAAACCATTACGATGACGACCAGGAACACGCCGGTGGAGGCGGTTCGCGCCACCCGATGGCCGAACGTTTCCGTGGCTACCTGCCTGTCGTTGTCGACGTAGAAACCGGCGGCTTCAATTGCGCCACCGATGCCTTGCTGGAAATTGCCGCGACCACCATCGGCATGGACGAGCAAGGCTTCGTGTACCCGGAACACACCCACTTCTTCCGCGTCGAGCCGTTTGTAGGGGCCAACATCGAAGCGGCAGCCCTGGAGTTCACCGGGATCAAGCTCGATCACCCCTTGCGCATGGCTGTGAGTGAAGAAGCGGCGCTGACCGACATCTTCCGTGGCGTACGCAAGGCGCTGAAGGCCAATGGCTGCAAACGCGCGATCCTGGTCGGGCACAACAGCAGTTTCGATCTGGGCTTCCTGAACGCCGCCGTGGCGCGCCTGGACATGAAACGTAACCCGTTTCATCCATTCTCCAGCTTCGACACCGCTACGCTCGCCGGCCTGGCCTATGGTCAGACCGTACTGGCAAAAGCCTGCCAGGCCGCCGGTATCGATTTCGACGGTCGCGAAGCCCATTCGGCCCGCTACGACACCGAGAAGACCGCCGAGCTGTTCTGTGGCATCGTCAATCGCTGGAAACAGATGGGCGGCTGGGAAGATTTCAACGACTGAGGTTGAATCGCGCGCATAAAAAAACCGGCCTTTCCAGGCCGGTTTTTTTCTACCTTGAATCTGGCTTACAGCTTGCCAGCGTTCTCGGTCAGGTAAGCCGCAACACCTTCGGTGGAAGCGGTCATGCCTTTGTCGCCTTTTTTCCAGTTGGCAGGGCAGACTTCACCGTGCTCTTCGTGGAATTGCAGAGCGTCGACCAGACGGATCAGCTCTTCCATGTTACGGCCCAGCGGCAGGTCGTTGATGATCTGCGAGCGCACAACGCCCTTGTCGTCGATCAGGAACGCGCCACGGAATGCCACGCCGCCTTCGGATTCAACGTCGTAGGCCTTGGCGATATCGTGCTTCATATCGGCTGCCATGGTGTATTGGACTTTGCCGATGCCGCCATCATTGATGGCGGTGTTGCGCCAGGCGTTGTGAGTGAAGTGGGAGTCGATGGAAACGGCGACCACTTCAACATTGCGCGCCTTGAAATCGTCCATGCGGTGATCCAGCGCGATCAGCTCGGATGGGCAGACGAAGGTGAAGTCCAGCGGGTAGAAGAACACCAGGCCGTATTTGCCTTTGATGGCTTCAGACAGTTTGAAGCTGTCTACGATTTCGCCATTGCCGAGAACAGCGGGTACGTCGAAATCCGGGGCTTGTTTGCCGACGAGTACGCTCATTGGATATCTCCTGATGAAGGGGTGACGATTGAAGTAACAGGACCAGCGTCGAGTCTGCCTTGTCTCAGCGACAAACCTGTGACGCGGTCACGCTTCGTAAAGACTGACCATCATACACCGAAAAAACCGTTCGTCAGCGCGCAGGCAATGTGCGTGCGATCGTTGATGAAACTACTTTGACAATCATTCTCGTTAACATTAAGATCCATCGCACTCAAGCCCTAAACCCGCGACGGTTCTCCCTTATGTATGTGTGCCTCTGTACTGGCGTCACCGACGGACAAATCCGCGAAGCAATCTATGAAGGTTGCTGCAGCTACAAGGAAGTGCGCGAAACCACCGGCGTTGCCAGCCAGTGCGGTAAATGCGCATGCCTCGCCAAGCAAGTGGTACGGGAAACCCTCACGCAGTTGCAGACAGCCCAGGCTGGCGTGCCCTACTCAGCAGAATTTACACACGCTTAAATAGGCGTGTTTTAAAGAACCGGACTCCGTGTCCGGTTTTTTTATGCCTGCAATTCAATTAGTTAGCGTCAAGACGCGGAACACAAACATTCTTATTCCGATTAATTTTCATTTATTATTCAATAACTTAGGTTTGACACCAGGATTTTCGCCGCTCAAACTCTGCCCCTACACAGCGATTACAGGGCAGGACCCCAGTCATGAAAGGCGACATCACAGTCATCCAGCAACTCAACAAAATCCTTGCCAATGAACTGGTCGCGATCAATCAGTACTTTCTGCATGCCCGCATGTATGACGATTGGGGCCTGGAAAAGCTGGGCAAACGCGAATACAAGGAATCGATCAAGGCCATGAAGGACGCCGATGCGCTGATCAAACGCATCCTGTTCCTCGAAGGCCTGCCGAATGTACAGGACCTGGGCAAGCTGAATATCGGCGAGCATACCCAGGAAATGATCAGCAGCGACCTGGGTTTTGAACGCAAGAGCCACAGCGACCTCAAGGCCGCCATCGCTCACTGCGAAGCCACTGGCGACTACGGCAGCCGCGAATTGCTCGAGGATATCCTTGAAGACCAGGAAGAACACATCGACTGGCTGGAAACCCAACTGGACCTGATCGACAAAGTCAGCCTGGAGAACTACCTGCAATCGCAGATGGGCGAATAACCCCCGTAGTTCTTGTTTTACTGTAGGAGCGAGCTTGCTCGCGAAAAACGCCCAGGCAACGCGTTCATTCTGGATAAACGCGGGGGCCTTAAGTGCTTCGCGAGCAAGCTCGCTCCTACAGAGAAGCCAAAAAAAGCCCCGCCCTCTTACGAGAGGCGGGGCTTTTTATTGCGCGGCCTTTTACCAAAGCATCAAGCTTCAGTCTTGGCTGCCGCTTTTTCCGCTGCATCTTTGATCAGCGCTTGCAACGAGCCATCAGCTGCCATCTCAGTGATGATGTCGCTACCGCCAACCAGTTCACCGGCCACCCACAACTGCGGGAAAGTCGGCCAGTTGGCGTATTTAGGCAGGTTGGCGCGAATTTCCGGGTTCTGCAGGATATCCACGTAAGCGAACTTCTCGCCACACGCCATGATGGCCTGGGACGCTTTCGCGGAGAAACCGCACTGGGGAGCGTTTGGCGCGCCTTTCATGTAAAGCAGAATGGTGTTGTTGGCAATCTGCTCTTTGATCGTTTCGATGATATCCATGGAACACCTCTGCAGGAACTTTGCGACTCACGGGTCGGCACGGTGGCGCATTGTAACGCAAAAAACCTGCAGGATGCTCGGGCGCGCCGACAGCCAGCCTCACGCCGCTGCAACTTTCACGGGCACGCCATTGAGCGCCGCGTTGCCGGAGAGCTCGTCCAACTGCCGCTCATCGGTCAAATCATTCGCACTTGCCCCCGGCTGGCCGCTGGCGATGCTCATCTGCACACCCGGGCGCCCGTGCCCCCAGCCATGCGGCAGGCTGACTACGCCAGGCATCATGTCCGTGCTGGCGACCACCTCGACTTCGACCATGCCGATGCGCGAACTGACCCGCACCCGCTGACCGTCGTTCAATTGCCGACTGGCCAGGTCATCAGGATGCATCAGCAGTTGATGGCGCGGCTTACCCTTCACCAGCCGATGATAGTTATGCATCCAGGAATTATTACTGCGCACATGGCGACGGCCAATCAGCAGCAGTTCGTCAGCCACGGGCACCGGTTGCGCCGCAAAACGCGCCAGGTCCGCCAGGATCACTAGCGGCGCCGCCTGCACCTTGCCATCGGCGGTTTTCAGCCGCTCGGCCAGGTTTGGCTGGAGCGGCCCCAGGTCCACACCATGGGGATGATCTGTCAGCATCGCCACCGACAGCTTGCGCGCCGATGCATCCCCGTAAGTCCCGGCGCGCAATCCGAAGTCGATCATCTGCGCGGGTGGCATCGTCGGCTTGAGCACCACGCCGGTGTGGGCCGCAAACGCCTTGGCCAGGCCGACGAAGATTTCCCAGTCGTGCAGCGCTCCTTCAGGCTTGGGCAGGATCGCGCGATTGAAGCGCGTGACGTTGCGTACCGCGAACATATTGAAGGTGGTGTCGTAGTGATCATTCTCCAGTGCCGACGTGGACGGCAGGATCAGATCGGCATAACGCGTGGTCTCGTTGATGTAGAGGTCGATACTGACCATGAACTCCAACCCATCCAGCGCCTGCTCCAGCTGCCGGCCGTTGGGCGTTGACAATACCGGGTTGCCGGCCACCGTCACCAGGGCACGGATTTGCCCTTCGCCTTCGGTGAGCATTTCTTCGGCCAGGGCAGACACCGGCAGCTCTCCCCCGTACTCGGGCCGCCCGGACACGCGGCTCTGCCAGCGATTGAAATACCCGCCGCCGGTCGAGGCCACCAAATCCACCGCTGGCGTGGTGCACAAGGCGCCGCCTACCCGATCCAGATTGCCGGTCACCAGGTTGATCAGTTGCACCAGCCAATGACACAGCGTGCCGAACGCCTGGGTGGAGACGCCCATGCGGCCGTAGCACACCGCTTTATCCGCCGCCGCGAAGTCCCGCGCCAGTTGGCGGATCTGCTCGGCAGGCACCGCACACTGGTGGCTCATGGCCTCGGCGGTAAACCCGGCGATCGCTTGGCGCACGGTCTCCAAACCCTCAACCGGTAAATGGCTGTCGCGGGTCAAGCCCTCGGCGAACAGGGTGTTGAGCAGCCCGAACAATAAGGCCGCGTCACCGCCAGGACGCACGAACAGGTGCTGATCGGCAATCGCCGCCGTCTCGCTGCGGCGAGGGTCGACCACCACCACTTTGCCGCCTCGGGCCTGAATGGCCTTGAGGCGCTTCTCCACGTCGGGCACGGTCATGATGCTGCCGTTGGAGGCAAGAGGATTGGCGCCCAGGATCAACATGAAGTCGGTGTGATCGATGTCCGGAATCGGCAGCAACAAGCCATGGCCGTACATCAGGTGGCTGGAGAGGTGGTGGGGCAGTTGGTCTACCGACGTCGCGGAGTACCGGTTACGCGTTTTCAACAGGCCGAGAAAGTAGTTGCTGTGGGTCATCAGCCCGTAATTATGCACGCTGGGGTTGCCCTGATACACCGCCACCGCATTCTGCCCGTGCCGGGCCTGAATGCCCGCGAGGCGTTCGGCTACCAGCGCAAAGGCGTCTTCCCACGGGATTGGCTGCCATTCATTACCCACCCGCAACATAGGCTGGCGCAGGCGGTCCGGGTCATTCTGGATATCCTGCAACGCCACCGCTTTCGGGCAGATGTGCCCCCGACTGAAGGTGTCCAGCGGGTCGCCCTTGATCGAGGTGATCGCCAGGCTGCCGTCGTCGCCTTGGCTGGTTTCCAGGGTGAGGCCGCAGATCGCTTCGCATAGGTGGCAGGCACGGTGATGGAGAGTCTTGGTCATGGCCAGTCTCTTTTATAAGGGCTTTGTTCAACTATGGGCCGCGACCGCTCGGTGCGCCAGCAACGTTCGCGCGGTGAATCGGCAGCCATAGGCCAAAGCAGGGCCAAGAGTGAGCAAATGTTTCGGAAACCTCCCCGCACGCGCCTGAAACCGCTAAAACCAGGCCCGGAGCCGCCCCTGCGCATTGCAAAAGGTCTCGGCGCCAGTGTACAAATGGGCCGCTGCTGTCAGGAAATCGTCTTCAAAAGCGCTTCGGCGCCCTGCTTGAACACCCTTAAAAACCGTAGCCCTATTGGTAAGACGCGACATTTAATGTCAATATCGCGCCTTCCCCTATTTCGTCGCCCCGTGCGGCTTTCGCCGCAGGTCTCGCCCGTTGTCACAATAAACAAGGCTTTGAGTATCTGCGGTCTGTTGCAAAAGGTAGTTAATGATGAGCGCAAGGCACTTTCTCTCCCTGATGGATTGCACGCCCGAAGAGCTGGTCAGCGTGATCCGTCGAGGCATTGAGCTTAAAGACCTGCGTAACCGCGGTGTACTGTTCGAGCCTCTGAAAAACCGCGTGCTCGGGATGATTTTCGAGAAGTCCTCGACCCGCACCCGCTTGTCCTTCGAAGCCGGCATGATCCAACTGGGCGGCCAGGCGATCTTCCTGTCGCCGCGCGATACCCAATTGGGCCGTGGCGAGCCGATCAGCGATTGCGCCATCGTGATGTCGCGCATGCTCGACGCCGTGATGATCCGCACCTTCGCCCACAGCACCTTGACCGAATTTGCCGCCAACTCGCGCGTGCCGGTGATCAACGGCCTGTCCGATGACCTGCATCCGTGCCAGTTGCTGGCCGACATGCAAACCTTCCTCGAGCACCGCGGCTCGATCCAGGGCAAGACCGTGGCCTGGATCGGCGACGGCAATAATATGTGCAACAGCTATATAGAAGCCGCGATCCAGTTCGACTTCCACCTGCGTATCGCCTGCCCCGAGGGTTACGAACCCAGCGCCGAGTTCCTGGCCAAGGCCGATGGTCGCGTGCAACTGCTGCGCGATCCGAAAGACGCGGTGGTCGGCGCCCATCTGGTCAGCACCGACGTCTGGACCTCCATGGGCCAGGAAGACGAAACCGCCAAGCGCCTGGCCCTGTTCGCGCCGTTCCAGGTGACCCGTGCCCTGCTCGACCTGGCCGCGCCGGACGCGCTGTTCATGCACTGCCTGCCTGCCCACCGTGGCGAAGAAATCAGCCTCGACCTGCTCGACGACCCACGCTCGGTCGCCTGGGACCAGGCCGAAAACCGTCTGCATGCGCAAAAGGCCCTGCTCGAATTTCTCGTCCCGCCGTCGTACCACCACGCATGAGCCAGCCATTACTGCTGAACCTGCGCAATCTGGCATGCGGCTATCAAGATCAACGGGTGGTGCAGAACCTCAATCTGCACCTCAACGCTGGCGACATCGGCTGCCTGCTGGGCTCCTCGGGTTGCGGCAAGACCACCACCCTGCGTGCAATTGCGGGGTTCGAGCCGGTGCACGAAGGCGAAATCAGCCTGGCGGGCGAAGTGATCTCCAGTGCCGGCTTCACGCTGGCACCGGAGAAACGTCGTATCGGCATGGTGTTCCAGGACTACGCGCTGTTTCCTCATCTGAGCGTGGCCGACAACATCGCCTTCGGCATCCGCAAGCACCCACATAAAGATCGCGTGGTGGCCGAATTGCTGGAACTGGTCAACCTCAAAGACCTGGGCAAACGCTTCCCCCACGAGCTTTCCGGTGGCCAGCAGCAACGTGTCGCCCTCGCCCGCGCCCTGGCGCCGGAGCCGCAGCTACTGCTGCTGGACGAACCCTTTTCCAACCTGGATGGCGAACTACGGCGCAAGCTCAGCCATGAAGTGCGCGACATTCTCAAGGCGCGCGGCACCAGCGCGATCCTGGTCACCCATGACCAGGAAGAAGCCTTCGCCGTAAGCGATCACGTGGGCGTGTTCAAGGAGGGCCGTCTTGAGCAGTGGGACACGCCCTACAACCTCTACCACGAACCGCAGACGCCGTATGTGGCCAGCTTTATCGGCCAGGGCTATTTCATCCAGGGTCAATTGAGCTCGCCTGAGTCCGTCAGCACTGAGCTGGGCGAGCTGCGTGGCAACCGTGCTTATACCTGGCCCACCGGTGGCGCGGTGAAGGTGCTGCTGCGCCCGGATGACATCGTCTATGCGCCGGACAGTGCACTCAAAGCGCGGATTGTTGGCAAGACCTTCCTCGGTGCGTCAACGCTGTACCGTCTGCAACTGCCGACGGGCGCGCAGCTGGAATCGATTTTCCCCAGCCACGTCGATCAGCAGATGGGCACGGATGTGGGCATTCGAGTGGCCGCAGAGCACCTAGTCCTGTTCCAGGCATAAGCATCCAGCTGTCGAAACCGGATCAAATGTGGGAGGGGGCTTGCTCCCGATAGCGGTGGGTCAGTCAGCTTATCTCTAGCTGGCCCACCGCCATCGGGGGCAAGCCCCTCCCACATTCGGACCTGCGCAGGGTTTAAATCAGGCCCGGCCAATCGGCGCGAAGATGGCCTGGGTATGCTCAGCCAACACCCTGGCTGGCAACTCTACTTCCAACCCTCTCCGGCCGGCACTGACAAAAATCGTCGCAAACGGCTGCGCCGTCACATCGATGAACGTGCGCAAGCGCTTCTTTTGCCCCAAAGGGCTGATGCCGCCCAATAGATACCCGGTGGAGCGCTGCGCCGCCGCCGGGTCGGCCATTTCGACTTTCTTGACGCCCGCCGCGTGAGCCAGGGCTTTCAGATCCAGACTTCCGACGACCGGCACCACCGCCACCAACAATTCGCCCTTCTCACTGCTGGCAAGCAAGGTCTTGAACACCTGCGCCGGGTCGAGAGCCAATTTCTCTGCGGCCTCCAGGCCATACGAAGCCGCCTTGGGATCGTGCTCATAACTATGGATGCGATGTTCGGCGCGAACTTTTTTCAACAAATCCAATGCGGGGGTCATGACCTCTCCGGGCTTAGAAAACTGAGACTCGATTCTAGGCCAACCCCGCACAAAACGCTCTAGTCCGCCCTATCCGCCAACCCTATTTAATGTGATGAGCGTGATCATTCATCAAACCTATAGTTCGAAAGTGACTGGCAGTTCACTTTCGACCTTTGACAGCGGTCATTCTTGTCTATATTTTTTCGTTTCCGAATACTGTAGGAATAGCCCTCGGTACTCGAGCAGTAAGCCGTGACACAGGATGGGGATCCTCGTCACGGTGAAAATCGCGCAACGGCCCGTTGAGGCCTGCGCCAGACAAGAACAACAACTGAGGTTTTCCATGACAACTGCTCTTCAACAGCCTTCACTTTCGAGCCAATGCATGGCCGAATTCCTCGGCACTGCGCTGCTGATCTTCTTCGGTACCGGCTGCGTCGCTGCGCTCAAGGTCGCGGGTGCGAGCTTTGGCTTGTGGGAAATCAGCATTATCTGGGGGGTCGGCGTGAGCATGGCGATCTACCTGAGTGCCGGTATTTCCGGGGCTCACCTCAATCCGGCGGTGAGTATCGCTCTGTGTATTTTCGCCGATTTCGAAAAACGCAAACTGCCGTTCTACATCCTCGCCCAAATCGCCGGCGCCTTCTGCTCCGCCGCGCTGGTGTACACGCTCTACAGCAATCTGTTTTTCGATTACGAACAAACCCACCACATGGTGCGTGGCTCCCAGGCCAGCCTGGAGTTGGCCTCGGTGTTCTCCACCTACCCCCATGCATTGCTCAGCACGGCCCAGGCGTTCCTGGTGGAAATGGTCATCACCGCGATCCTGATGGGTGTGATCATGGCCCTGACGGACGACAACAATGGCCTGCCCCGTGGCCCGCTGGCGCCGCTGCTGATCGGCCTGTTGATCGCCGTGATTGGCAGTGCGATGGGCCCGCTGACCGGCTTTGCGATGAACCCGGCGCGGGATTTCGGGCCCAAGCTGATGACCTTTTTCGCCGGCTGGGGTGAAATGGCCTTTACTGGCGGTCGCGATATTCCTTACTTCCTGGTACCGATTTTCGCACCAATTGTGGGCGCATGCCTCGGCGCTGCAGCGTATCGCGGGCTGATTGCCCGTCACCTGCCGAGCGCCGCACCTGCTATAGCTGAAACAACTGACACGGCTGTCAACGGCAACACCCGTATTTCCTGAAAGCGCCAGCCAGGGTCCCTGCCCTTCGTGACCCCGGCTGATTTCTGACTTCCTTATTTCGTCCAAGGCAATTGACATGACCGACCTTCAGAATAAGAACTACATCATTGCCCTCGATCAGGGCACCACCAGTTCCCGCGCGATCATCTTCGATCGTGACGCCAACGTGGTGTGCACCGCCCAGCGCGAGTTCGTCCAGCATTACCCGCAGGCAGGTTGGGTCGAGCATGACCCGATGGAAATCTTCGCCACCCAGAGCGCGGTGATGGTTGAGGCGCTGGCCCAGGCTGGCCTGCACCACGACCAGGTCGCCGCCATCGGCATCACCAACCAGCGCGAAACCACCGTGGTATGGGACAAGGTCACCGGCCGCCCGATCTACAACGCCATCGTCTGGCAGTGCCGCCGCAGTACCGAGATCTGCCAGCAGCTCAAGCGCGACGGCCACGAGCAATACATCAGCGACACCACGGGCCTGGTCACCGACCCCTACTTCTCCGGTACCAAACTCAAGTGGATTCTCGACAACGTCGAAGGCAGCCGCGAGCGTGCGCGCAACGGCGAGTTGCTGTTCGGCACCATCGACAGCTGGCTGATCTGGAAATTTACCGGCGGCAAGACCCACGTCACCGACTACACCAATGCTTCGCGCACCATGCTCTTCAACATCCACACCCTGGAATGGGATGCGAAGATGCTGGAGATTCTGGACGTTCCACGGGAAATGCTGCCGGAAGTTAAATCTTCGTCCGAGATCTACGGCCGCACCAAAAGTGGCATCGCCATCGGCGGCATTGCTGGCGACCAGCAAGCCGCGCTGTTCGGCCAGATGTGCGTCGAGCCCGGCCAGGCCAAAAACACCTATGGCACCGGCTGCTTCCTGCTGATGAACACCGGCGACAAAGCGGTGAAATCCAAGCATGGCATGCTCACCACCATCGCTTGCGGCCCGCGCGGCGAAGTGGCCTACGCACTGGAAGGCGCAGTCTTCAACGGCGGATCCACCGTGCAGTGGTTGCGTGACGAGTTGAAAATCATCAACGACGCCCACGACACCGAATACTTTGCCGGCAAGGTCAAGGACAGCAACGGCGTTTACCTGGTCCCGGCCTTCACCGGCCTGGGCGCGCCGTACTGGGACCCGTATGCCCGTGGCGCATTGTTCGGCCTGACCCGTGGCGTACGCGTGGATCACATTATTCGTGCAGCCCTGGAGTCGATTGCCTACCAGACCCGTGACGTGCTCGACGCCATGCAACAGGACTCGGGCGAACGCCTCAAAGCCCTGCGTGTGGACGGCGGCGCAGTCGCCAACAACTTCCTGATGCAATTCCAGGCCGATATCCTCGGTACCCAGGTCGAGCGTCCGCAAATGCGCGAAACCACCGCCCTCGGCGCTGCTTACCTGGCAGGCCTGGCCTGTGGCTTCTGGGGCAGCCTCGACGAATTGCGCGGCAAGGCGGTGATCGAGCGCGAATTCGAACCACAGCTCGATGAAGCGGCTAAAGAGAAACTCTACGCAGGCTGGCAAAAAGCAGTCAGCCGCACCCGCGACTGGGAGCCGCACGAAGGCGCCGAATAAGCCAAGCGCCGGATCTACACCGGTTGTAACTGGCAGGGAGCGGATTCCTGCGTCATCATGGGCCACTTTTGTATGGCAGCCCAAAGGACGCCCCATGAATCTGCCTCCCCGCCAACAACAAATCCTCGAACTGGTCCGCGAACGCGGCTACGTCAGTATCGAGGAAATGGCGCAGTTGTTCGTTGTCACCCCGCAAACCATCCGCCGCGATATCAACCAGCTGGCGGACGCCAATCTGCTGCGCCGCTACCACGGCGGCGCAGCCTATGACTCCAGTGTCGAGAACACCGCGTACGCCATGCGTGCCGACCAGATGCGCGATGAAAAACAGCGTATCGGCGAAGCCATCGCGGCGCAGATCCCCGATCACGCCTCATTGTTCATCAATATCGGCACCACCACCGAATCCATCGCCCGTGCGCTGCTCAATCACCATCACCTGAAAATCATCACCAACAACCTCAACGTCGCCACCATGCTCAGTGCCAAGGACGACTTCGATGTGTTGCTGACCGGCGGCAATGTGCGTCGTGACGGCGGCGTGGTAGGCCAGGCCAGTGTTGATTTCATCAATCAGTTCAAGGTCGACTTTGCGTTGGTGGGTATCAGTGGCATCGATGAGGATGGCAGCCTGCTGGATTTTGACTATCAGGAAGTGCGGGTTTCCCAGGCGATCATCGCCAATGCGCGACAAGTGATTCTGGCCGCGGACTCCAGCAAGTTCGGGCGCAACGCCATGATCCGCCTGGGGCCGATCAGTCTGGTGGACTGCCTGGTGACTGATCAGCAGCCGGTGCCGGCGTTGGTGCAGTTGTTGAATCAGCATAAGGTTCGTTTGGAAGTCGTCTGACTTCTCGTTCCCACGCTCCGCGTGGGAATGCACCGCAGGACGCTCCGCGTCCGCTGTGACGCAGAGCGTCATGGGCTCAATTCCCACGCGGAGCGTGGGAACTATCAGTTCACAAATTTTCCTTTCCCTACCCTTCGATGAGTTTTTTCAATCGAAGTTGGCTGGCAGCGCGCGCATTTATCAGCTACCATTTTCGCAAATGAACATTAATGTTCGAATTCCAATACGAAAAGATCGCGAGGCCAGCCGATGAACCCTTCTACCTTGCCTGCACCACCGCTTGCCGAAGTCTATGACGTTGCCGTAATCGGCGGCGGGATCAATGGCGTTGGCATTGCAGCAGACGCAGCCGGGCGCGGTTTGTCGGTATTCCTTTGCGAAAAGGACGACCTGGCCAGCCACACGTCTTCTGCCAGCAGCAAGCTGATCCACGGTGGCTTGCGCTACCTGGAACATTACGAGTTCCGCCTGGTACGCGAAGCCCTGGCCGAGCGTGAAGTGCTGCTGGAGAAGGCCCCGCACATCGTCAAGCAGATGCGCTTTGTGTTGCCGCACCGTCCGCACCTGCGTCCGGCCTGGATGATTCGTGCCGGCCTGTTCCTGTATGACCACCTGGGCAAGCGCGAGAAGCTGGCCGGTTCGAAAAGCCTCAAGTTCGGTGCCGACAGCCCGCTGAAAAGCGAAATCACCAAAGGCTTCGAATATTCCGACTGCTGGGTCGACGACGCCCGCCTCGTGGTGCTCAACGCGATGGCCGCGCGCGAGAAAGGCGCCCATATCCACACCCAGACCCGTTGCGTCAGTGCCCACCGCAGCAACGGCTTGTGGGAAATGAACATGGAACGCGCCGATGGCAGCCTGTTCTCGATCCGCGCCCGGGCGCTGGTGAACGCCGCCGGCCCGTGGGTCGCCAAGTTCATTAAGGACGACCTGAAGCTGGATTCGCCTTACGGCATTCGCCTGATCCAGGGCAGCCACCTGATCGTGCCGAAACTCTACGAAGGTGCACATGCGCACATTCTGCAGAACGAAGACCAGCGCATCGTCTTCACGATTCCGTACCTCAATCACCTGACCATCATCGGCACCACCGACCGCGAATACACCGGTGATCCGGCGAAAGTTACGATCACCGAAGGCGAAACCGACTACATGCTCAAGGTGGTCAACGCACACTTCAAGAAACAGCTGAGTCGTGACGATATCGTCCACACCTATTCGGGCGTGCGCCCGCTGTGCAACGACGAATCGGACAACCCGTCGGCCATTACCCGCGACTACACCCTGTCGCTGTCCGGCGGCAGCGGCGAGGCGCCGATCCTGTCGGTGTTCGGCGGCAAGCTGACGACTTACCGCAAGCTCGCCGAATCGGCCATGGCGCAACTGGCGCCGTACTTCACCCAGATGCGCCCAAGCTGGACCGCCAAGGCCAGTCTGCCGGGCGGCGAAGACATGACCACGCCAGAAGCCCTGGCCGAGGCCATTCGCAGCAAGTTCGACTGGGTGCCGAGCGAGATCGCCCGTCGCTGGTCGACCACCTACGGCAGCCGCACCTGGCGCCTGCTGGAAGGTGTGCAAACCCTGGCTGATCTGGGTGAGCACCTGGGCGGTGGCCTTTACACCCGCGAAGTCGATTACCTGTGCGCCGAAGAATGGGTAACCCAGCCTCAGGACGTGCTGTGGCGCCGCACCAAGCTGGGCCTGTTCACCACTGCAGCAGAGCAGGACAACCTGCAACGCTACCTGTCCAAGGTTGAACAGAACCGCAGCAAGACCGAAGCCGCCTGACCGCTCCCCCCCACTGTAGGAGCGAGCTTGCTCGCGAAAAACCTGAGAGCGCCGCGTTTATCCGGAATAAACGCGGCGTTTTTGCGTTTTTCGCGAGCAAGGGCTGGCCGCCCGCCTCGCTCCTACAGTAGCCGGGCTGGGCATTCGGTTTTCCGAACACAACACCTCCCCTCATTCGGTTTGCCGTACCCGATCCCTGAACCGTTGCCGTCATGAAAATTTAATACTCATATAAATCATCAAGTTAAGCTTTTGTTTCGGGTATGGCACGACTCATGCTCTACACTTCCTGACGATTGCCTGAGACGCCTCAGCAGCCGTCAAGGCATTCGCTGTACAAGAGAGCCGTTTAGCTGGCTTTATAAGAAAAACAAATGTCGAGGAAGTATTGATGCGCATCGTTCCCCATATCCTGGGCGCAGCTATCGCTGCCGCTCTGATCAGCACTCCAGTTTTCGCCGCCGAACTCACCGGCACGCTGAAGAAAATCAACGACTCCGGCACTATCACTCTCGCTCACCGCGACAGCTCTATCCCGTTTTCCTACATTGCGGATGGCTCGGGCAAACCCGTGGGCTATTCCCATGACATTCAACTGGCCGTCGTTGAAGCCCTGAAAAAAGACCTGAACAAGCCCGATCTGAAGGTCAAATACAACCTGGTGACGTCGCAGACCCGTATTCCGCTGATCCAGAACGGCACCGCGGACCTGGAATGCGGCTCCACCACCAACAACGCCGAACGCGCCCAGCAAGTTGACTTCACCACCAACATCTTCGAAATCGGCACCCGTCTGCTGGTCAAGAAAGACAAGGATGGCAAACCGTCCTACGTTGACTTTGCCGACCTGAAAGGCAAGAACGTCGTGACCACCGCCGGCACCACGTCCGAGCGCATCATCAAGGCGATGAACGCCGACAAGCAGATGGGCATGAACGTCATCTCCGCCAAAGACCACGGCGAATCCTTCCAGATGCTCGAAAGCGGCCGCGCGGTTGCCTTCATGATGGACGACGCCCTGCTGGCCGGCGAAGAAGCCAAGGCCAAGAAGCCGGATGACTGGGTGATCACCGGTACTCCGCAGTCCTTCGAAGCCTACGCGTGCATGGTTCGCAAAGGCGACCCGGACTTCAAGAAAGCCGTGGATGACGCCATCGCCAGCCTGTACAAGTCCGGCGAAATCAACAAGATCTACGCCAAGTGGTTTGAAAGCCCGATTCCACCAAAAGGCCTGAACCTCAACTTCCCGATGAGCGACAAGGTCAAGGAACTGATCAAGAACCCGAGCGACAAACCGGCTCCGGAAGTAAAGATCTAAAACCTGGCTAACCTTATCGCCTGAGGGAGCCAAACTCCCTCAGGCGTTTGTAATTACCTGCTGGCTTTAACTTGGAACACTCGACCTGGCGGTTTTCGAGCCGATTGCGTGTGCCTGACGTTCAACGTCAGGAGGGAACGGACTGTCCCAAGCGGGTGCTTGTACATCGATCGATCTCGAGGGGAGACCCTAATGAATTACAACTGGGACTGGGGCGTGTTCTTCAAGTCCACCGGCGTTGGCAGCGAGACTTATCTCGACTGGTACATCGCCGGCCTGGGCTGGACCATCGCCATCGCTGTCGTGGCATGGATCATTGCCTTGCTGCTGGGCTCCATTCTGGGGGTCATGCGCACCGTGCCAAACCGCATCGTATCGGGCATCGCGACCTGCTACGTGGAACTGTTTCGTAACGTGCCGCTGCTGGTTCAGCTGTTCATCTGGTATTTCCTGATACCCGATCTGCTGCCGCAGAACCTGCAGGACTGGTACAAACAAGATTTGAACCCGACCACCTCGGCCTACCTGAGCGTCGTCGTGTGCCTGGGCCTGTTCACCGCCGCCCGTGTGTGTGAACAAGTGCGCACCGGCATCCAGGCGCTGCCCCGTGGCCAGGAAGCCGCCGCGCGCGCCATGGGCTTCAAGCTGCCGCAGATCTACTGGAACGTGCTGCTGCCCCAGGCCTATCGCATCATCATTCCGCCGCTTACCTCCGAATTCCTCAACGTGTTCAAGAACTCCTCCGTGGCGTCCTTGATCGGCCTGATGGAACTGCTGGCGCAAACCAAGCAGACCGCCGAGTTTTCGGCCAACCTGTTTGAAGCCTTCACCCTGGCCACGCTGATCTACTTCACCCTGAACATGAGCCTGATGCTGCTGATGCGCGTGGTCGAGAAGAAAGTCGCGGTGCCCGGCCTGATCTCCGTGGGGGGTAAATAATGGACTTCGATTTCAGCGGCATCATTCCCGCGATCCCGGGCCTGTGGAACGGCATGGTCATGACCCTGCAGTTGATGGTCATGGGCGTGGTCGGCGGCATCATCCTGGGTACGATCCTCGCGCTGATGCGCCTGTCGTCCAGCAAGCTGCTGTCCCGTGTGGCCGGCGCCTATGTGAACTACTTCCGTTCGATCCCGCTGCTGTTGGTGATCACCTGGTTCTACCTGGCGGTGCCGTTCGTGCTGCGCTGGATCACCGGTGAAGACACGCCGATCGGCGCGTTCACCTCATGCGTCGTGGCCTTCATGATGTTCGAAGCCGCGTACTTCTGCGAAATCGTGCGGGCCGGCGTGCAGTCGATCGCCAAGGGCCAGATGGCCGCCGCGCAGGCGATGGGCATGACCTACGGCCAGACCATGCGCCTGATCATCCTGCCCCAGGCGTTTCGCAAGATGACCCCGCTGCTGCTGCAGCAGAGCATCATCCTGTTCCAGGACACGTCGCTGGTCTACACCGTGGGCCTGGTGGACTTCCTCAACTCTGCCCGTTCCAACGGCGACATCATCGGCCGCTCCAATGAGTTCCTGATCTTCGCCGGTGTCGTCTACTTCATCATCAGCTTTTCCGCCTCGCTGCTGGTCAAGCGTCTGCAAAAAAGGTTTGCCGTATGATCTCTATCAAGAACATCAACAAGTGGTATGGCGACTTCCAGGTGCTGACCGACTGCAGCACCGAGGTTAAAAAAGGCGAAGTGATCGTGGTGTGCGGGCCGTCCGGCTCGGGCAAGTCCACCCTGATCAAGTGCGTGAATGCGCTGGAGCCGTTCCAGAAGGGCGACGTGATCGTCGATGGCACTTCCATCGCCGACCCGAAGACCAACCTGCCGAAACTGCGCTCGCGCGTGGGCATGGTGTTCCAGCACTTCGAACTGTTCCCGCACCTGACCATCACCGAGAACCTGACCATCGCGCAGATCAAGGTGCTCGGCCGCAGCAAGGAAGAAGCCACCAAGAAAGGCCTGCAACTGCTTGAGCGCGTCGGCCTGTCGGCCCATGCCCACAAGCACCCAGGCCAACTGTCCGGTGGCCAGCAACAACGCGTGGCGATTGCCCGCGCCCTGGCCATGGACCCGATCGTCATGCTGTTCGACGAACCGACCTCGGCGCTGGACCCGGAAATGGTCAACGAAGTGCTCGACGTGATGGTGCAGTTGGCCCACGAAGGCATGACCATGATGTGCGTCACCCACGAAATGGGCTTCGCCCGCAAAGTGGCCGACCGCGTAATCTTCATGGACGCCGGCAAGATCATCGAAGACTGCCCGAAAGAAGAGTTCTTCGGCGACATCAGCGCCCGCTCCGAACGTGCGCAGCACTTCCTTGAGAAAATCCTGCAGCACTAAGTATTACAGCGCATCCACTGAAGAGACCGGACCAATGTGGGAGGGGGCTTGCCCCCGATAGCGGTAGATCAGCGACAGATATACCGACTGACACACTGCAATCGGGGGCAAGCCCCCTCCCACACTGACCGCACAGGCCGGCAGCGCTGGTTGACCCAAGGCATCTGTGATGAAATGCGACCCCACCCCCTATCGCGCTGCGCCGCCATCACTTGCCGTGAAGCCTCGCCTGATACGTCAACTGTTCCTGCCGCCGTTGATCATCGCCCTGATGATCGGCTTGGGTTATATCGGCCTCTGGGTCAGTGAGTACTATGGCATCCGCACCCTCAGCGACAATGGCGAACGCCAGTTGGAGTTGCACGCTCGCACCGTCGAAAGCGAACTGAGCAAATACACCTACCTGCCCAGCCTGCTTGAGCTGGAATCCAGCGTTTCCCTGCTCCTGGCTGACCCCAACCAGGAAACCCGCAAGACCGTCAACGATTACCTCGAAGGCTTGAACCGCCGCAGCCGCAGCCGCGCCATCTACGTGATGGATACCACCGGCCGAGTGCTGGCCACCAGTAACTGGCGCGACGCCGACAGTTACCAGGGTGAAGACCTGTCCTTTCGCGCCTATTTCCAGAACGCCGTGCGCGGCCAGCCCGGTCGTTTCTACGGCATCGGCAGCACCAACGGCGAACCCGGCTACTACCTGGCCCACGGCCTGGAAGAGCATGGCAAGATCATCGGCGTCGCCGTGGTCAAGGTCCGCCTGGAAGCGCTTGAAGAGCGCTGGCAACGCGCGCGCCTCGAAGCTTTTGTCAGCGACGAAAACGGCATCATCATCCTGTCCAGTGACCCGGCCCGCCGCCTCAAGGCCGTGCGTCCCCTGAGCGAAGACACCAGGGACCGGCTGGCTAACAGCCTGCAATATTACTGGTCGACACTGGACGCCCTGGAGCCCCTGGCCCGCGAGCGGCTGAACGAAGGCAGCGAAAAGCTGACCTTCCCGGCCAACAGCGAAGTGGTCAACGACAAGCAAGAAGTCAGTTACCTGGCGCAAACCCGGCCACTGAATGACACACCGTGGAACTTCACCCTGCTCACCCCGCTGAATGAACTACGCCGCGCCGCGATCAACCAGGGCATCCTGGTCGCCGTCGCGTTTGGCTTGGTCGCGTTTTTGCTGATTGCCTGGAACGAGCGGCGCAAGGTCATCGCCACCCGCCTCGCCGCACGGGAGGCCTTGCAGGAAGCCAACAGCCAGCTGGAACGACGGATTGCCGAACGCACCGCCGACCTGCGCGCCAGCAATGAACGCCTCA
Organism: Pseudomonas sp. R11-23-07; assembly: GCF_003852295.1. NCBI lineage: Bacteria > Pseudomonadati > Pseudomonadota > Gammaproteobacteria > Pseudomonadales > Pseudomonadaceae > Pseudomonas > Pseudomonas sp. R11-23-07. The sequence continues at coordinate 1,291,525 of NZ_CP027761.1, read as the reverse complement.
AAGGCCAGATCCGCGAACGGCGCCAGGCCGAAGAGACTTTGCGCCGTGCCCAGGACGAACTGGTGCAGGCCGGCAAACTCGCAGCGATCGGCCAGATGTCCACCAGCATCGCCCACGAATTGAACCAACCCCTGGCCGCGCTGCGCACCCTGTCCGGCAACACCGTGCGCTTCCTCGAACGTGGGGCCCTGGACACCGCCAGCGCCAACCTCAAGACCATCAACGAACTGATCGATCGCATGGGTCGCATCACCGCCAGCCTGCGCTCGTTCGCCCGGCGCGGTGACGACCAGGGCGAAGCGAACCTGGCCAAGGCGGTGGACGCCGCGTTCCAGGTACTCGGCGCGCGCCTGGACAACCTGCCCCTGGCCGTGCACCGTGACTTCACCCATGCCCAGTTGCAGATCGATCAGACGCGCCTGGAGCAGATCCTGGTCAACCTGATCGGCAACGCCCTCGATGCGATGCAGGCGCAACCGGCGCCGCAGTTGTGGCTGGAAGGCCAGAGCGCCGAGGGCAAATATCGCCTGCGGGTGCGCGACAATGGCCACGGCATCGACCCCGAGGCACGCAAACACCTGTTCGAGCCCTTCTTCACCACCAAGCCCGGCGAGCAAGGGCTGGGCCTGGGCCTGACCCTCTCCGCAAGCCTTGCGGCGGCCACCGGCGGCAGCCTAGCCGTGGAACATCCGGCCGCTGGTGGTACCGCGTTTGTCCTGAACCTGCCGCTGGCGGGCGCTGAAAAAGTTGAGTCGACATGAATATTGAACCCCAAGACCTCACCGTCCTGATCGTCGAAGATGACCCTCACGTGCTGCTGGGTTGCCAGCAGGCATTGGCGCTGGAAGACATTCCCAGCGTTGGCGTGGGCAGTGCCGAAGAAGCGTTGACCCATATCGGCGAGAATTTTGCCGGCATTGTCATCAGTGATATTCGCCTGCCGGGCATCGATGGCCTGGCCTTGCTCACTCGCCTCAAGGCGCTGGATAAAAGCCTGCCGGTGGTGCTGATCACCGGGCATGGCGACATCTCCATGGCGGTCGGCGCCATGCGCAACGGCGCCTACGACTTCATGGAAAAACCCTTCTCCCCCGAACGCCTGGTAGACGTCGCCCGTCGTGCCCTTGAACAGCGTGGGCTGGCGCGGGAAGTCTGGTCGCTGCGGCGCCAACTGGCCGAGCGCGATTCGTTGGAGGGCCGCATCATCGGGCGCTCGCCGGCGATGCAAAACCTGCGCGAACTGATCACCAACGTTGCCGACACGTCGGCCAACGTGCTGATCGAAGGCGAAACCGGCACCGGCAAGGAGCTGGTCGCGCGCTGCCTGCATGACTTCAGCCGGCGCCACGCCCACCAGTTCGTCGCCCTGAACTGCGGTGGGCTGCCGGAGAACCTGTTCGAAAGCGAGATCTTCGGCCACGAAGCCAACGCGTTTACCGGCGCCGGCAAGCGCCGCATCGGCAAGATCGAGCACGCCCATGAGGGCACGCTGTTTCTCGATGAAGTGGAAAGCATGCCGATCAACCTGCAGATCAAACTGCTGCGGGTCCTGCAGGAGCGCACCCTCGAACGCCTGGGTTCGAACCAGAGCGTGGCCGTGGATTGCCGGGTGATCGCCGCCACCAAGTCCGACCTCGATGAACTGAGCCGCGCCAGCCAGTTCCGCAGCGACCTGTACTACCGTCTCAATGTGGTCACCCTGGAACTGCCGCCACTGCGCGAGCGCCGTGAAGATATCCTGCAGTTGTTCGAACACTTCCTGCAGCAGTCCTCACTGCGCTTCGATCGCATCGCCCCGGAGCTGGACAACCAGACTCTGTCGAGCCTGATGAGCCACGACTGGCCGGGCAACGTACGCGAACTGCGCAACGTCGCCGAACGCTTCGCCCTGGGCCTGCCCGCGTTCAAGAAAAGCGGCACGGGCGGCAGCACCCACGGCCTGGCCTTTACCGAGGCGGTGGAAGCCTTCGAACGCAACCTGCTCGTTGACGCCCTGCAACGCAGCGGCGGCAACCTGACTCAGGCCAGCCAGGAACTGGGGATGGCCAAGACCACGCTGTTCGACAAGGTCAAAAAATACGGGTTGAGTCACTGATGGATCTATTCTTGAAAGCCGCCCTCGGCGCGGCGGTGGTGCTTATATTGGCCGCACTGGCCAAGACCAAAAACTATTACATCGCAGGCTTGGTGCCGCTGTTTCCGACCTTCGCGCTGATTGCCCACTACATCGTCGGCAAGGGCCGCTCGGTCGAGGATCTGAAGACCACCATTGTGTTTGGGATGTGGTCGATCATTCCGTACTTTGTGTACTTGGCGACGTTGTATGTGATGGTGGATCGGATGCGGTTGGAGGCGTCGCTCGCCGTGGCCGCAGTGGCCTGGTTGATGGCGGCAACCGTCCTGGTAAGCGTCTGGGTACGCCTGCACACCTGACCCAACGCGGTCAAAACTGTGGGAGGGGGCTTGCCCCTCCCACAGTTTGATCACAGTGTGTCAGCGGACTATTTTGTCGACTTGGATGCCCAGCTTTTTCAGGCGGTACCAGAAGCTGCGCTCCGAGATACCGATCTTCGCTGCCGCCGCGGCCTGCACGCCATTGCTCTCCTGCAACGCCGCCAGAATGTAGGCTTTCTCCACTTCCGCCAGCGCCGCATCCAGGTCCGGTGGCACACCCGGCCCGTCGCTGAGGATCGCCGTCACCCTGCCCTCGCTCGGTTTCGAAGCAAACAGATACCCCGGCAAATCGATATCCTCGATCACTGGCGAAGCGGCCACGATAGTGGCCCGCTCCACGCAGTTTTGCAGCTCACGGATATTGCCCGGCCAGTGGTACGCCGCCATGGCCTGCAAGGCTTCCGGGCTGAACCCGGTGATGCGTTTGCCGGCGGTCGCACTGAGGGTGCGGGCGAAGTGCCGGGCCAGGGGTGCGATGTCTTCCACGCGCTCGCGCAGGGCCGGCAAAGGAATCGGGAAGACATTCAGCCGGTAATACAGGTCTTCGCGAAATTCCTTGTTGGCCACCGCGTCCAGCAGGTTCTTGTTGGTCGCGGCAATCACCCGCACGTCCACCTTGCGCTCGCGGGGATCACCCACCGGTTCGATGACCCGTTCCTGCAAGGCACGCAAAATCTTGGCCTGCAAGGCCAACGGCATATCACCGACTTCATCAAGAAACAGCGTGCCCTTGTCGGCCTGCATGAAGCGCCCTACCCGGTCGGCCACGGCGCCGGTGAAAGCGCCTTTGCGATGACCGAACATCTCGCTTTCCAGCAGCCCCTCAGGAATCGCCGCGCAATTGACCGCCACGAACGGTTGGTCGGCACGGCTGCCATGCTTGTGGATCGCACGGGCGACCATTTCCTTGCCGGTGCCGCTTTCGCCGGTCAGCAGGATGGTTGCGCTGCTGTCGCGCACCGAGTCCACCGCTTGCAACACTTTACGAAACGCTGGACTGTCACCGACCAGGCTGTCGAATTGTGCATGTTCATCCAGCTCGGCACGCAGGCGCGCGTTATCGCGCATGATGTCGCGAAACTGCAGGGCCTTGGCCACGGTGATGTCCAGCTCGTCGATATCGAACGGCTTGGCAATGTAGTCGTAGGCGCCGTTGCGCATCGATTGCACGGCATTTTTCACCGTGCTGTAGGCCGTCATCACGATTACCGGCAACTGCGGATAACGCTGCTTGATCTCGGCCAGCAACGCCGGCCCGTCCATGCCCGGCATGCGCCAGTCGCTGATGACCAGGTCGATGTCCTCCTGCTCCAGCACCTTGAGCGCGTGCAGGCCATTGCCGGCGGTAAACACCTGGATGCCGTTCTGGCTCAGGGCGGATGACAACAGGTCGCAGAGCTTGGGCTCGTCGTCGACCACCAATACGTTATGCGTCATGCCTGTTCTCATCCTCGCCGTCGTCTTCACCGTTAGCCGGAATGTACAGGTTGAAGGTGGCGCCGGCATCTTTCTCACTGACGCACTCGATGCTGGCGTCGTGACTCTCCATGATCGAATAGACCTTGGCCAGGCCCAGCCCCGTGCCCGAGGCCTTGGTGGTGACGAACGGCGTGAAAATGCGCTCGACCATATCCGCCGGGATGCCCTGGCCGGTATCGGCGATGCTGATCACGGTAGTGTCACCCACGCTGCGGATACCCAGGGTGAGGCGCCCGCCTTCAGGCATCGCGTCGATGGCGTTGAGAATCAGGTTCAGGCAGGCCTGCTTGAGCTGCTTGGCATCCGCGTAGAGCGTGGCGTCAGGCGCCTGGTCGTCAATCTGGGCATCGATATTGTGAGTACTCAACTCCGGGCCACAGAAGCCGAGGATGTCTTCCACCAACGGGCGTGCCGGTTGCTGTACGCGTATCGGCGGATTGGGCTTGGCGAAGTCGAGGAATTCGGTGATCAGGTCGTTGATCCGGCTGACCTCGCTGATCACGTACTCCAAGTGGCGTTTGTCGGCGTCCGGAAGGTCGGCGCGCCGGTGCAACAGTTGAGTGGCCGTCTTGATGATCCCTAACGGGTTGCGGATTTCATGGGCCAGGCCCATGGCGACTTCACCCAGGGCATGCAGGCGATCACGCCGGCGCAGTTGGGCTTCCAGGTGATGCAATTCGCCCAGGCGTTCAGTCATGTGGTTGAAGGTGCTGCTCAGTTGCGCCAGCTCGTCGCCGCCGCTGACCTCTACCCGGTGCGCGTAGTTGCCGGAAATCACCGCGTTCACGCCTTGGGACAGATCCCGCAGCGGCTGGGTCAGGCGCCGCGACACCCACACCCCTGCCGCCAGTGACAGCGCCGAGCTGACCAGGAAAATCAGCACGAACAAGTTGCTCTGATTCACCAGCCCCACCAGGCTCGTATGGCGCAGCAAGCCGCTGAAGATTACGCCTTGCAGCTCGCCGGCATCGTTGAATATCGGCCAGTACAAACCGCTGTACTGATTGGTGAACTGCTCGCTCGGCTGCCGGGTGCTGCGCAGCTCGGCTTCGACATTCTTCGGGATGCGCGCCGGATGGTTTTCGAAGCGCTGGGTGGAAAATATCTCGGAAAACCCCGTGGCATTGGCCAGGTACAGGCGCAGGTCAAGAGAATGCACATCGGCCACGCTGGTGAGGAAGCTGCTGTCCAGGTAAGTGGCCACAAGCAACAGATAATCGACCCCATCGCGGTTGGTCTCGAAGGTCGATACCACCAGGCCCGTGCTGACGCCGGCCACCTGTACGGTCTGCAATACCGTGTTGCTGGTCAGGTTGATCTGCTTGACGATGTCGTCGGCGGCGGTGCTGAACACCACCTTGTGATCACTGCTACGAATCAGCGCCACCACATCGATGTCGGTGGCATCGGCGATGTCGGCGGTGAGCCGGTCATGCCGTTCGGCCTGCCGCGATGAGGGTGGGCTGGTGTAGCGCAGGAACAGCTTGGCCATGCGCGCGTTGTCGTGAAGGATGTCGCCGATCTCGTCCTTGACGATCTTGGTCGACTCCTGCAGCCAGATACGCACGTTGCTGTCGAAAATCTGCGACAACGTGGTGGCGGCCAATTCCGCCGCGATCATGGTCGGAATGACGCTGACCAGCCAGAAGGCCAGCACCAGCTTGCGCTGGACGCTCCAGCGCGAAATGGCAAAGGGGCGGGCTTTCTGGCGGGTCTTGGTGATCATCAGGTTTCGCTTATCGCAGCAGCCATGGCAGGGTCGGAACGATCCGGTCGGAACAACATTTTGACTAACTTGAGCACGCCGTTGACCCACCGATTGCGGTGGCGGAAGAACAGGCTGTTGCCCTGGAACTGGCAGCCCAGGCGCAGTTTACTGGCATACCCGGCCTGGCCGCACTCGTACACCGCAATATTGTGTTGAATACAGTAGTCGACATTGGTCAGCCAGCTACGGAAGTACAGGTTGTACTCACGGCTGAACGCGATGTCATGCCCGAAAAACTTATCGATCAGCCGATGCTCGTCGAGCAGGATCAGGTTGAACGCCACCAGGTGCTCGTCCACCCAGTAAAGAACACACACCGCACGCGCTTGCAGTTGTTCGAGAATCCCCGTGAAGTAACCGGCGGGCAGGCGTTCGAACTGCAAGTCCGCGCGCATCAGCGTGGCTTCATAGAGGCGCATGACCTCGGGAAGCACATCATCGATGTTGTGCCGCCACTCCACCCGCGGCCCCGGTGCGCGCAGTTTGCGGCGCAGGTCTTTGCGCGTGGATTTACCCAGCGAGCCAAGGTAAGCGTCCACTGAGCCGTAGGGCAGCGGCAACACGCCCGTGGGCAGGCTCGGCATGCTTTGAAAGCCAGCCGCACGGCAACTTTCGGCCCAATGCGGGTCGTTGCTCGGTGCGTCCTTGACTGCCAGCAGGCCGATGCCAAAGTCATCCGCATCCCGGCGCGCGACCTCCAGCAAGTGCTTGAGCAACTGCGGGCGCCGCGCATCCGCCACGCCACTGGCAAAACCGACGTCGCAGCGCTCGGCCACCGGCGAACCGAGGGCATACAACCCCAGTTGCAACAGACCCGGCCACAGTCGCGCCACACGCTCGGTCAAGCGCTTGCCGGCGCCCGACAGTGTCGTGTCGAGACGATAATGGGTGATGAACGCGACAGCCACTGCCGCCAGCGTTCCCTCTTCGTAAACCGCCAGGTAACGCCACTGAAAGTCATCGATCGCGGCGTTTTCCACGGCGAGGTAATAATCCCAGTCCTCCAGGGCACCGGGAAAACAGTCATTCCAGGCATCGCGCTGGATGGCCCGGAGAGTCGGGTAGGCTTGGGTGGTTATCACATCTGATCCCTTTGTGGCGAGGGAGCTTGCTCCCGCTGGGCTGCGAAGCAGCCCCCTCAACAGCAGTGAGTTCTTCCAGCTAAAAAGAGGCAGCCGGTTTCAGGGCAGCTTCGCTGCCCAGCGGGAGCAAGCTCCCTCGCCACAACAGCTCAGGTTCGACGGACCGAATGTGCTGCTCGACAAACGCGGCGCTCAACTCGATCACACGGCGGTATTGCAGGTCGACCGTGATCATGTGGTAGCAGTTATCCAGCAGGATCTTGGTCACCGGGCCACCGAGGTGGCGCTCCACGTAATCGGCGTTCCAGCGGCTGGTGATGTCGTCCTCGATGGAGTGCAGCACCAGCGTCGGTACCTTGACCTCGGGCATGCGTTTCCTGACCACGGCGTTCAGACGGTGCAACTCGCGCACGGTGATACCTTCCATGGTCAGCAACCCCGCCTCGCTGCTCTCTCCTTGCTTCATCTGCCGCTCGACGACGGCCCGCAGGCGTTCGTTCTTGATGCCGTAGGGCGGCTTTTCTTCGAAGCTGCACAGGTGCACGCCGAACGGAATCTTCATCAGCAACGGCGTCAGAAACGCCAGTTTGTTGATGCTCCAGCCGTCGTACTTCAAGGTGGTGGAATACATCAGCAGCCCGGCAACTCGCCCAGGGTGTTCGGCGGCCACATACATCGACATCACCGCGCCCATGGACAAGCCGCCAACGAACACTTGCGCGTGACGCCGCTCGATCTGTGCGAAGGTCTTGCGCACCCCTTCGTACCAGTCCCGCCAGCCGGTGGCCTGCAAGTCGCTGTTATCACCGCAGTGCCCGGCCAGGGTGGGCACGTACACCGTGCAGTTGCCCGCCTTGACCAGCCCCCTGGCGACCTGGCGCAATTCCGTCGGGGTGCCGGTCAGGCCGTGAATCAACAGGATCCCGACCGGACCAGCACCGAGAACGAAGCCGGCATCACCTTCACCGAGGTCGATCTCGCCGCCACTCACCGTGTGGTCGCTCGCACCAGCAGTTGCTCGAGCAGCTTCAGGCCCAGCTCGATTTCCGGGTAGCTGATTTCCAGGGACGGCGCCAGGGTGATCACGTTCTTGTAGTAGCCGCCCACGTCGAGGATCAGGCCGAGCTTCTGGCCATCCACCAGCATGTCGCCTTTCATGCCTTCTTCGACCATGTAGTCCAGGGTTGCCTTGTCTGGGGTGAAACCGTCCGGGCCGCAGATTTCGCAGCGCAGCGCCAGGCCCAGGCCGTCGACGTCGCCGATGATCGGAAAACGTTTCTGCAAATCCTGCAGGCCTTCGAGGAAGTATTTGCCCTTGGCCATGACCATCGCGCCGTAGTCGACCTCGCTGGTCATCTTGAACATTTCCAGGCCGACCGCGGTGCCCAAAGGGTTGGAGGCGAAGGTGGAGTGGGTCGAACCTGGCGGGAAGATTTTCGGGTTGATCAACTCTTCACGGGCCCAGATGCCACCCAGCGGGTTGAGGCCGTTGGTCAGCGCCTTGCCGAACACGATCACGTCCGGCTGCACGTCGAAGTGCTCGATCGACCACAGTTTGCCGGTGCGGTAGAAACCCATCTGGATTTCGTCGCTGACCATCAGGATGCCGTGCTGGTCCAGTACGTGCTTGAGCTCGCGATAGAAGTTCATCGGCGGGATCACGTAGCCGCCGGTGCCCTGGATCGGCTCGACGTAGAACGCCGCGTATTCGCACTGGTTGGTTTTCGGGTCCCAGACGCCGTTGTATTCAGTCTCGAACAACCGCGCGAATTGCTGCACACAATGGCTGCCGTACTCTTCCTTGGTCATGCCCTTGGGGCCACGGAAGTGATAAGGGAACGGGATGAAGTTGGCGCGCTCGCCAAAGTGGCCATAGCGGCGACGGTAGCGGAAGCTGGAGGTGATCGACGAGGCGCCGAGGGTGCGCCCGTGGTAGCCGCCTTCGAAGGCGAACATCAGGCTCTTGCCGTTGGACGCGTTACGCACCACTTTCAACGAGTCTTCAATCGACTGCGAACCACCGACGTTGAAGTGCACGCGACCGTCGAGGCCGAACTTGTTCTTGGCGTCCACCGCGATCATTTCCGACAGCTCGATCTTGCCCTTGTGCAGGTACTGGCTGGCAATCTGCGGCAGGGTGTCGATCTGTTGCTTCAATGCGTTGTTCAGGCGCGGGTTGGCGTAGCCGAAGTTGACGGCCGAGTACCACATCTGCAGGTCGAGGTAGGCCTGGTCTTCGGTGTCCCATACGTAGGAGCCTTCGCAACGGCTGAAAATACGCGGCGGCTCGATGTAATGCACGGTGTCGCCGTAGGAGCAGTACTTGGCTTCCTTATCCAGAAGGATCTGGTCTTCAGTGGTAGCGATACGGATATCAGACATGATGGAAAATTTCCTGAGTGTCGGCAGTAAAGGATGTGGCGTTGGCGGCGATGCCTTGTGGCAGTTGCGCCAGCAATGCAGGCACTTCGGCAAAGGTGTCGAAGCGCGCATGGGGAATCTGGTGGGCGACGCAATACTCGGCGAGGCTGCCCTTGGCGAACACGAAGTCGGCGGTGGAGGCCACGCACATATCGGACTTGCCGTCGCCGATCACCAGCACGCGCTTGTTGCGCGGCGTGGATTTGCATTTGCAGTTGCCGGAAGCGGCGCGGCAGGCATCGCTTGCATACGGGAAGTCGATGCGCCAGCTGTTCTGGTCGACCTGGCGCAGACGGTTGGCGAGGATCGGCAGCAAGGTCACATAGTTGCGCGACAGAATGCGCGCGATGCCCTGCTCGATGCCGTCGCTGACCACTTCGATGGTCGCGCCCAGGCCCATGACGTGATCGACGAAATCCGGAAAGTCCGGGTCGATCTCGACACTGTCGAAATAGGCCAGCAACTCGCTCGGGGTCGCCTTGATCAGCGCCAGTTGGCGGCTCAGGCATTCGCGTGAGCCGATATGCCCGTCCAGCCATTCCTGTTCGATGGTTTCCCATTCGGGACCGGCGAAGCGTTGGAGGACGTTGTCGATGACATCGGTGGGGGTGATGGTCCCGTCGAAGTCACACACGATATGCCATTGGATCATTGCGTCTACCTTTGGAAAGAGGCGCGCTGTATGCGCTTGCCTTACCGGTAGAGCAGGGAGTGTGCCAATTGGCCAAAGCCCAGCGGGGCTGGGGGGTTTCTGGATATTCCGAGCGACAGGTGCGCTGCAAGCTACAATTTTTGTAGCTTGCTACAAACAAGATGAGTGCTTGCGCAGGCGCCAGGGTTTGCGCGTTCATGCGCGCCTGTTCACTCATCAGGAACTGTGACCATGTTAAGGATCACATGCGCTGCGCTCGTCGGGCTGCTGAGCCTGAGCGCGCAGGCCGAAGGCATTACCGGAGACGTCGGCGCAGGCGTCAGCTACCAACCCCACGACCCGACCGGCAGCCGCTACGAAACCCGCCCCGTGCCCTACCTGGACCTGGACTGGGGTGACGTCAGCCTGAGCACCGATGACGGCTTGACCTGGAGCGCGCTGAACGCCCACGGCCTCACCGCCGGCCCGTACATCAATTATTTGTCGGGGCGTACCTCCAATGGTGCGCTGCAAGGCCTGCGCAATGTGTCGGACATGGCCGAGGTCGGCGGTTTCGTCCAGTACGCGCCGGCCGATTTCTGGCGGGTCTACGCGCAGCTGGGCCAGGCCGTGGGCGGTGGTCATTCCCAGAGCGGGGTGCTGGGCAAGGTCGGCGGTGAACTCGGTTACCCGCTGGGCGGTGGGATTATCGGCAGCAGCGGCCTGGTGGCGCACTTTGCCGACGCGCGCCAGAACCAGACGTTTTTCGGGGTGGACGATAACGAGGCGGCCGCCACGGGGTTCAAGGCCTATAACGCCAGTGGCGGTTTCCAGAACGTCACCTTGAGCCAGAGCTTCCAGTTCCCCCTGGCGCGCAACTGGTCATTGCTGACCAGTGCGAGTTGGGTGCACCTGGTCGGCTCGGCGGCCAACAGCAGCATCGTCAGGCAAGCCGGCGAGGTGAACCAGGGCCAGGTGCAGACGGCGATCAGCTACACATTCGATTGATTCACCTCGGTCAAAATGTGGGAGGGGCGGTGCGACGATTCGACTTGCTCCCGATAGCGGTGGGTCAGTCAATACACCTTTGGCTGATACACCGCTATCGGGAGCAAGCCCCCTCCCACATGGGATCGTGTTTCAGTTCTCTTCGCCTTCGGCCAGCAGGGCGATACCGGCAATGATCACCACAACCCCCACCCAATGCAGCGGACTGATGTGCTCCCCCAACCCCAGCCAAGACCCCAGCAGTACCGCCACAAATACCAGCGAACTCAACGGAAAGGCCAACGACAGACTGCTGCGCCGCAGGATCAGCATCCACACGAAAAACGCGCTGATATAACTGGCAATCGCCGCCAGAATTCCCGGGTTGCGCGCGACATCCGCCAGCCACTGCCAGGTGAAATCCATCTGCCCCAATTGATCACCGGCCACCTTGGTAAACAACTGCCCGGCACTTTCAGTGGCGATCAACAGCGCCCACAGCACCAGCGTGCCAAGCCGCCCATGCAACCAGCCCGTGTCGACGGTTTGCGTACTCATGCCTGGCCCCCCGCAATCGCCACCAACATCACCCCAACCGTAATCACCAGCGTGCCCAGCCAACGCCGTCGGCTGACGGTCTCCTTGAGCACCCAACGGCCCGCCAGCACCACCAGGCAATAGGCCAACGCTGCCAGCGGAAACAGCAGGCTCAATGGCGCACGGGACAAGGCTTCGAGCCAGACGAAAAACTCGATGACATAGGCCCCGATGCCGGCCCAGAGCAGCGGCGCATTGAACACCTGGCCCCAGAACGCGCGCAGACGGAAACCGCCATCGAGTTGCGGCAAACGGTCCACGCCCAGCTTGAAACACAACTGGCCGATCACATCGAGCACGATGGAAAGCGCCAGCAACATCATGACGGTCAGGCTCACGGGAACAACTCCTCGAACAGATCGATCAGCGCCGCATTGGTTGCGGCATTGCGCTGCAAATCCTGCGCGCTCCAACGCTCGGGCGGGGGCTGGTCGGATTTGGCTTCCCAGCGCTTGAACGCGTTGCTGAAGGCAGGCGCGGCGAACTCGCCGCACACGTCGATGCCAATGATGCGTTTATGCGCCGCCAACGCCCGCAGGGCCTGGAGCAAGTGGCTCAGGCGCATGCCGCCCTGGTCCCAATTGGTGGCGGCGTCTTCACTGGCGAGCACGTCTTTGTCGAGGGTGATCCAGACCGCGTCGGTGGGCAGGCTGGCGATCATCTGGTCCAGGAACGTGGTCCAGTCCAGCTCCGCCAGGTTGCGCCAGTGCAGGTGATTTTCCTGCTGTCGGTGCCCGGCGCCATCGCCGACCCGGCCCCAGACTTTCGACGGAGGGTGCTGCCAGGGGAACAGCTGCAACTGCCCGCGCTTGAGGGCGCCGAGGTTACCGCCGCGCAACTGCGGGTTATGCAGGTCGTCGCTGCAAGGGCCCAGGGTGACGATGCGTTTGATCGCCGGCATCTTCAGCGCGCGGTTGACCCACGAACCACAGTGGCGCTTGGGCGCAAAGCGCACCCAGTCGGGGTGGTTGTCGAAGTGGATCAGGCTGATGGGTTCTTTCAAGTCGGCGAGAAACGCCGGCGTGAGGTGGTGATAGTCGCCGGAGCCGACGAACAGGATTTCCGGGCGCGCATCCCTGGGCCGTGGCCGCTGGGCCAGGCGCTCGACGAAACGTTTCCAGGTTTTTTCGGTGGACCAGAGGCGCAGTTTCGGGCCCAGGTCCAGCAGATCCAGGCGCGTGGCCCGGCCGCTGGCCAACCGCTGGGCAATCGGCGCCTGAGCGGTGAGGCTGTGGTCGAGGTCAAGAATATTCAAGGCAGTGCTTCATCCCTAATGGCAGCGCCCAACCGCAGGCCGGATGGGCTTTAGGGGGTCAATGCAAGGGATGGGCCAGGGGTATATCGGGACCTACACAAAACCAATGTGGGAGGGGGCTTGCTCCCGATAGCGGCGGGTCAGTCAGCGCATATATTGACTGATGCACCGCTATCGGGAGCAAGCCCCCTCCCACATTTTGATCGGTGTCTGGCTTTAGTTTTTGGACTCACTAATGATCTGGCGAATCGCCCCAACAAAGGCTTCTGCCGGCTGCCCACCGCTCACAGCGTACTGGTCGTTGAACACGATGGTCGGCACCGAGGTCACGCCACGGGTGATCCACAGCTTCTCCTGCTCACGCACCTCTGCTGCATATTCGTCGCTGGCGAGAATCTCGGCGGCGCGCTTGAGGTCCAGGCCGACGCTTTCAGCGATGATCGCCAGGGTCGCGTGGTCGGAGGGATCCTGGCCGTCGGTGAAATAGGCCTTGAACAGCGCCTCCTTGAGGTTGTATTGCAAGCCTTCCAACCCGGCCCAATGCAACAGACGGTGCGCATCGAAGGTGTTGTAGATACGGCTCTGGCCATCGGTGCGAAAGGCAAAACCCAACGTGGCACCCATGTCGCGAATTCGCTCGCGGTTGGCCTGGGACTCTTCGGCGCTGGAGCCGTATTTCTCGGCGATGTGCTCAACGATGTTTTGCCCGTCGGCGGGCATGTTCGGGTTCAATTCGAACGGCTGGAAATGAATCTCGGCCTGCACCTCGGCGCCAAGCTCATCAAGGGCCTCGGTCAAGCCGCGCAGGCCGATGATGCACCAGGGGCAAGACACGTCGCTGATGAAATCGATTTTCAGGGGAGTACTCATGGGCAGGCCACCTCGCTGGCATTAATGCGCCGCAAAAGCGACACGATACACCACCTTCACAGCAGCTTCGAAGGCGCGCCCAGGTCGATCTGCGCCCAGTGCGCGGTATCTTCGCGATGGGCTTGCAGGTAAGGCAGCACCGCCGCCAGCAACGGCGCCTTGAACGCTTCCTGGAAACGGTGGGCCAGGCCTGGAATCAATTTCAACTGGCTGCCCTGGATATGCGCGGCCAGATGAACGCCGTGCATCACCGGCAGCAACGGGTCGGCGGTGCCATGAACCACCAGGGTCGGCACCCGCAGCTGGTTGAGCAACGGCACGCGGCTCGGCTCGGCGAGGATCGCCATGATCTGGCGCTTCACGCCTTCGGGGTTGAACGCACGGTCATAGGACAGCGCCGCCTGATGCAGCAATGCCTGGCGATCATCCTGCACATTCGGGCTGCCCAGTGCCGCAAGCAAATCCGCCTGCTGTTCCAACGCCACCTCACGATTAGGCGCGCTGCGCCGCGACAGCAACTGCACCAGTGCCGCATTCGGGGCCGGCAGGCCTTCGGCGCCGGAGCTGGTCATGATCAGGGTCAGGCTTTCCACCCGCTGCGGCGCCATCGCCGCCAGGTGCTGGGCGATCATGCCGCCCATGCTCGCCCCCAGCACATGAAATTGCCGGACCTGCAACGCATCCATCAAACCCAAGGCATCGTCGGCCATGTCGGTCAGCGTGTAGGGCGCCGCCACCGGCAGGCCGAGCTTGTAGCGCAGCACCTCGAAAGTCAGGTTGGCGCTGGCCGGTGCCTGGCGCCAGGTGGACAGGCCAACATCGCGATTGTCGTAGCGGATTACCCGAAAACCTTGCTGGCACAGCGCGACAACCACTTCGTCAGGCCAGTGGATCAACTGCCCGCCCAGGCCCATCACCAACAGCAAGGCAGGGTCGGACGCACGCCCGATACTCTGGTAGGCGATGCTTACCTGAGCCAGGTCGACCGTTTGGGTCGGGACATTGACGTCACATCGAGAAGCCGCAAAAGACGGCAGGCCGAACAACAGAGCGGCTAGTAAAAGCAACACGCGCATGAAAAACACCGAAACGCAGAACCCCAGTAGAGCGCGAGTCTGATGAAGTTTGTTCAAGCGCGCTGCCACAGTTCGATGACAGTTTGATGAAGAGTGCCAGGCGGTCCTGGTCGACATGCGCTGCAACATGAGACAAACTCACGCCATTCCGCTTCGTCACAAATTGTCTTCATGGAGAGCCCGTGCTCGAGATCCGTCACCTCAAGACCCTGCACGCCCTGCGCGAAGCCGACAGCCTGGTGGAGGCGGCCGAGCGCCTGCACCTGACCCAGTCCGCGCTGTCTCACCAATTCAAGGAACTCGAAGAGCGTCTGGGCATGCCGCTGTTCGTGCGCAAGACCAAACCGGTGCGTTTCACCAGCGCCGGCCTGCGCCTGCTGCAACTGGCGGACGCCACCCTACCCCTGCTGCGCGGCGCCGAGCGCGACATCGCACGCCTGGCCGGCGGCACCGCCGGGCGCCTGCACATGGCCATCGAATGCCACAGCTGCTTCCAATGGCTGATGCCGACCATCGACCAGTTCCGCGATGCCTGGCCCGAAGTCGAGCTCGACCTGGCCTCGGGCTTTGCCTTCGCGCCGCTGCCGGCCCTGGCCCGTGGCGACCTCGACCTGGTGGTGACGTCCGACCCGCTGGAGCTGCCGGGCATCACTTATGTGCCGCTGTTCACCTACGAAGCCATGCTCGCCGTGGCCAATCAGCACCCGCTGGCGAATAAATCGTACATCGTGCCGCGAGACCTGCTGACGGAAACCCTGATCACCTACCCGGTGGAGCGTGATCGCCTGGACATCTTCACCCGCTTTCTGGAGCCGGCCGACGTGGAACCCGCCCAGGTGCGCACCTCGGAACTCACGGTGATGATGATGCAACTGGTGGCCAGCGGCCGTGGCGTGTGCGGCATGCCCCACTGGGCGCTGCACGAGTACAGCTCACGCGGTTATGTGAAGGCCAAGCGGCTGGGCGAGAAAGGTTTGTTCGCCACGCTGTATGCGGGGATTCGCGCGGACATGCTCGATGCGCCGTACATGCGTGACTTCTTGCTGACGGCCAAGGACACGTCATTTTCGACGCTCGATGGCGTGAGTGCGGTGCGCTGAGGCCCGCGATAGGCTTCCCGTTACCTGCCAACTTGGCACGACCCTGAACCTGTGGCGGCTCGGAAGCCGAAGCCTCTCTAACTGATGCCGCGTTCCAAATGTGGGAGGGGGCTTGCCCCCGATTGCGGCCTGACAGCCGACCGAGATGCTGGATCAGTACGAGTACATATCCGTTGCTGCGGTAACGGCTGCTATGGGTTCCGCCCTTACGGCGGCTCACTTTTGAAAAGCGCAAAAGTAAGCAAAACGCTCTTGCCCCACCACTCGGCACCTCGCTTAGGCTCGGTGTGCCCGTAATCCGACAGTGATTTGGGGGGCCGCCGCCACGCGCCATCCATGGCGCGGGGCGGCTAAACCGGCATCCCTGCCGGTTTACCCCCCAAATCACTGTCGAATTCCGGCCAGCGTGGTTTAACGGGGCGCCTGGATCAAAAGCAAGATCACAAGCAAGAGCGGCTCGCTTCGCATCGTGGATACCTATGCGTTACCTGAGACCAACCCGGCATAGTGCTCGGCTGTCCGAGACACATGCACCGCTGGGCCTCTTGGCGCCGCGCCTACACTCGACCCTCACATTCATCCGGGCGCACGGCACCCTCCCTCAACCTGCGCCCTTTAGTAAGGGTTCGCGCATGCACACTTCATTGCCTTCTTCCCCAGCCCGACAGGGTGACGATCCACAACCGATCCAGGCCAAAGACACGCCTCTCGTCACTTTTCAGCCCGTGACGTGGCCTGTGGTACCCCCGGCGTCTTCGACCGAGGACCAGCAGGAGCACCTCATCGGCGAGCTTGCCAAACTCAACGTCCAAACCAACGACCTGATACAGGCACAGCCAAGCCTGGGCAGGGTGTATCAGCATAAATTGACTGAAGCCTTTCCCCATTCGCCCCGGCCCATCAACCCCAAGCAGATCTTTTACAGCCGTTACCGGGAGGACCAGGAGGGGCAACGGCAACTCTTGTTCAGCGAGCCGCTGGGGTCGTTGCTCACCCGGTTGCGCGCGCCAGACGGCGGCACCTATCTGACCCAACAGAGCGGTGCCTTCTACCGGGAACCCAACACACTGGACGCGGACAAGCACCTGTCTTCAAACGGCACGGCGGCGCAGCTGGCCGGCTCGACGGAAATCGCCGTCATCCAAAGTCTGAACGCGTTCTGGGACACCGCCGAGGACGACCAACCCGACCCGGAGGAACAACTGATTGCCTTGCGTCGCCAGGTGCTGGCCCATCAACTGGCGCTGCGCACGGTGGATGGCACGTTGTCGGCGGCCGGGCGGACACTGGCCGACAATGTGCTCAAGTACCCCACTGCGGCGGCGCGGGAAAAGGCCTTCGCCATCGACAACAGGCCCGCGGTATACCGGCTGATGCTGGAGGACGGCAGCGAGTTCGCCGCGGCATTCATCCTCAACGCCACGGGCAAGGCTCCGCCTACGGGCAGCGTGATGCTGTACAGCCCGGGCGAGGCGTTTGAGGAATATGAAAACCTGGACCGTTTGAATCAGGCCGTGGCGGCGCGCATACGCGAAGGCGGCCCGGCCGGCAAGCGCCTGCTCGCAAGCCTGTCGAAAACGGCCCGCGCAGGGCTGCCCGGTTTGCCCGTGCTGGCCGCAAGCCCGCCAACGATAGAGGCCGATATCGTGGCGCACTGTGTTCGCTCAGTGCGAATTCGACAATATTTTGCTGTGCGCGAAGCCCTGCGCAAGGAGGCATTGCCGGTGGCCGGCGAACTCGATCTGGCGGCGGACATCACCCAGTATCTGGATATCACCGATGCCTTTGCCACACGTAATCTGCGCCTGATAGAGGTGCGCGAACCCGAGTGGCTGAAAACTGCCGACGTGCACGAACAGGCCCGCTACAGGCAATTGGAACAGGCGATGAGTGACAGCAATACAGCGCTCATGCCTCTTCTTGAAAAGGTTCAGACGCTGGAAGCGTTTTCACTCGAACACACAGACAAGGTCCTGAAAAAACAGAAACCGGCCTATGCCGATGTGGATATTGCCCCGTATAAAAGCCTGGTTCATCTGCGTATATCCGCCTCCCTGCCGGTGGAGTTGATGGGGTATCGCGACGAGAACACCTCGGTCGTTTACATCACCGCCGATGAAAAGATAAGCATCCCACGGTTTCTGGAAGGCCAGACACTGACCAGTGGCACCTGGAAGAGCCAGGTCGTCATAGACCTGCGCACACTGGGCAGTTACGCCCAGCGCAATGTCGACCCATGGTCCGCGCATGACTTCCACAGAACCATCAGCGCCACCGCCACCCTTGTCGATACCGACGGCAACACCAAGGGCACGCTTGGCGATTCGGATTTACGCGCGCTCGCCCAGGAAGCCGACATTGGAGGAAAATACGCCGAGTACCTGAGGTCAACCTTTGCGCAGGGCAGCGAAGGCAACAGCTTCGCCACCGCCTGGCAGCGCGCCAACGCGGCGAAAATGCACAAGGACGCCCTGGAGAGCCGGTTGAATCCCGATGTTTACAAGCTGTTTATATTCAAGACGCCCGGGAGCGGGCTTGACTGGATAAAGGCGGTGGTCGAGTACCCCGATTCCACAGAACGCCCCCGGGTCAGCGCGTTCGAGATCGACGTGAACCTGTTGGTGATGGGCGGCGCACTGGATGAAGGCCGAGGGGGGCAAGTGATCAACGGCGTGTTGATCATTCAGCGAAAAGGCACCACGCCTGGCGGCGTCTGCGTGCTGTATACACCGGATGCCCCGGATGAAGCGCCGTTCAGGGAACTGGCCAACGGCCTGAAAGAGCTGGACGCGCTGAAGGCAAAACCGCAATGGCGAGCCTACTTCAGCGCGCGCATGGCCACTAACGATGCGCACGAGCGCTCACGGATCTTCAGCGACACACGCGGCATGCACCGCTATGCCTTAACAACGATAACCGGCAATTTTCACGCGTATTTGTATCTGGTGCAGCTTGGGTTTCAACTCGCGCATGCCGCTTTCCGTTCACGCAGCAATGCGCAGATTTCCCGCGAGTCCACCGTAAACGCCTTTATGTTCGGCATTGAAGTGGCCGATCTTTTTATCGGCCTGGTGCCCGGCAAGGCCGCACAGACGTTTGTGCGCAGGGGCATAGAGAAAGGGCTAAGCCTGGCCAGACAACTGGGCCGCCGTATGCCGGGGCTGGTCCGAAAAATCGGCACCCACCACAGGGCACGCATCGCGGTCACAAAGGCTTCGATCCGGCCGTTGGAGCCGGCCTGGGTCGATGTTGCCGCGTATCGGTTACCCCAACCGATCGACGCATTCTTTGACGTGGAAGAATTTGCCCAGGCGAACCACTACACGCTGTGGCGCACATCGGGCAACGCCCCGTGTTTTTTTGACAAATACAATAATCAACTGATCGCGATGAGGGATGAAGGCGGGCGTTATCACCTGTTTCAGTCCTTTGTCGAAGACGGTGCGCGCTATGTAAAAGACCCGGCAGGAAACAGCGCGAACTTTATGGTGGTGCCGGGCGACGCAAAAAGCTGGAAGCCACGTTTCGAACGCACGACAGCGGGCGGCGGCACGGTGATGGGCATGCTGCGCGGGCTCACGCCTGAACAGCAAGTCGATGCCGACCTGATCGCGGCGCTTGGTATCTACTCGACAGATGAGCAGTTAAGGTATTTCGAACCCCTCATTAAAGAAATGACGGAGCCACAGAAGCGAGCGCTGCTGGCGAACGTACGACAGCAGATGGGTAATATCGACGAAGCCACCTTTCGTCGCAGGATCTCGGGGCAGCGGAATTTAAGCCCACGCGCCAAAGATGAATTACGTGAAGCATTGTTGAGGCTGCATTCGGAGGCGGACATCTACGTTCACATAAACAGATCAACCTCGAACCTGGTCCCTCCCCTGCTCCCGTTGGACAAAGATAAATTGTTTAAAAAAATAAAAAGACTAATTGGCAAAAACGATAACTTTTCAAAAGAAATCCGAGCCTCCATTAAAATTCAGGACCCCGACACAAACGCACAGTTTGTAGGTTATGCGATCACACCCAAGCAGATGAAGAGCCTGGATAAATTTGATGAAAATTATAAACTTTCAACTTGGTCATCGGATTCGCTCAAGGCGTTTCTAAACGAAAAAGGACGCCAACAAACGCTTACCCGAATAGCTACCGATAATAAAATTACGCGCGAAGAGGCGCTGGAATCGCTTTTGTCGAACCCAGAAGTACAAAAATCCTTAACCCTGTTCAGAACAATAAAATTCAAGGAAAAGCTCAAAGAACTTGGCGTGGTCTCCTACGCCGAAGACTTTAAAAAATCCGGCATTCCCTATGTCGCCATGTCACGCGGTACATACAAGAGCGGTGAGTCTGACGTAAGAATGATCGACAGTGTCGCCGTCACGGATTTTGAAAAGAACCTCCCTCGGTTTTCAGCGTCTTTAGAGTTTGACGCCCCCCGTGTACCCATCAAAAAAATTGAAAAACCGTCCCCTGCACCGACACCGTCCCCGGCTCCCCCAACGGTCCGAGACCCCGCGGTCAACATCGTGAAGCAGGACGAGTTGTTAGAAGCGCAAAGTCCGCTGCTATCAGAGAGTGCGAGAAACAAACTCGAGCAGATCACTCAGGACATTCAGGCAGGTCGTGTCAGCCGCAAAAAAATCGGCAACTACACCTATACTGATTTACCCCAGATAGAGGCAGGCGCGGGCCGTGGTCGATGGCGGGTGGCCATTGAGCGCACCGCAAAAGAGGATGGCAAAGATGTCTTCGTACTCCGAGGTATCTTTGATTATCACGATACGAGGTCGGTCGCCTGGGGAATGTAATGCCCCCTTAACCCTCGCCGCGCAGCTCACGCCACATGTGGATCTTGTCGAAGTAGTCCAGGCCCACCCGCACCGCCAACGGTTCCAGGCCGTACTGGATAAAGCCGCAGCGCCGGTACAACGCAAAGGCGGCGTCATTGCCGGCGGTGACGGTCAGTTGGACCACCTTGAGGTGCGGGTGCTCGCGTGCCTGGTCGAGTGCCGCCTGCACCAACCGGCGGCCCAGGCCGTTGCGTTGATGGGCTGGAGTCACGTACATGCCGAACAACGTCACCTTGTGCCGCGCTTTCTCCCGAGGCTCGAACGCCAGGCCGACGATGCCGACCAGTGCGTCGCCGGCATATGCGCCGAGCAAACGGTCCAACGCACCGTCCAGGCGCTTTTGCCACCAACTCAACGGCATCGCTGCGCGCTCGGCGACGCTGGAGGTGAACGCCTGGGGATAAGCGTCATAGGCCTCGAGCATCAATGCCCGATAGGCCTCGGCATCGCAGGCGTTGAGTGGGCGAATCGTCATGCGCCGATCAGCGACGCACGGTACAGCGGCAGGATCTGGTCACGGCTCAGCGGCGCCAATGGCAGGCCGCCGTCGCCCATGGGGTCGATCCAGCGTATTTCTTCAATTTCAGCGGCCGGGGACACCGCCACGTCGATGTGCAGCTGGAACATGTCGGCCTGCACGGTGAAGCCCGGCTCGTTGGCCGCAGGCCCCGAGAACTGGCCGAGGTACACAGCTTGTGCCGGATCGATATGCAGGTTCAGTTCTTCCCGCAGCTCGCGGGCCAGCGCCTCGACCGGTTGTTCGCCAGCGTCAATCTTGCCGCCGGGCTGCATGAAGGCCAGGGTCCCGCGTTTGCGCACCAGCAAGGTCTGGCCGTGTTTGTCGATCAGGACCGCGGCAGCGATGCGGATAATTGAAGGGCTCATGTGGGAATCGTTATCTCGTCGGGTTGTTTGATAAATACGCTGTATTTTGCGCCCTCCATCGACTCGAACGCGATCAGCTTGTCCACCAGCGGCAGGTTCAGCACCTTGCCGGCGTTGAGCAGAAGCATGCCGTTGTCGGCGTTGAGGTTGCGCGCCAGGACCATGCCGTCTTCAAGTTCGCGGGTGGTGAGGACTTTGACCGTGGGGTCGCCCAGGGTCACGTCGCTGAGGAAGGTGGCGCAGGCCTGCACAAAATCCTCGACCAACTCCGGGTCGTAAAGGCGCCCGGCGTACTTGCGGATATACAGCAACGCTTCATCGCTGTTCAAGTGCCGCTCCAGGATCAGGCCTTTTTGCAGCTCGATGAAGTCCACGGCCAATTTCAGCAGCCGCGAACCCGCCGGGATCGCCTCGCCCTTGAGGTGGTCGGGAAACCCCGAGCCGTCCCAACGCTCCTGGTGATGACGAATGATCCGCGCCGCATCCTTCATCGGCTCCAGGGTCATCAACAGCGACTCGCTCTGGGTCGGGTATTCGCGATACAGCGCGCGGTCGGTGCTGTACAGCTTGTCGGACGGCGCAACCATCATGCTGTCGGTCCAGCTCAGTTTGCCGATGTTGTACAGCGCCGCAGCCATGGTCAGGTCGCGGGTGCTGGCTTCATCCATGACCTGGGCGGCGCAGTACACGCGGATCAGCTCGATCAACGCGCGGTTGGTCTGCTTGTCCTTGGGCAACCGCAGGTTGGCCAGCAACGAAAACACTTCGGTACCGGTCACGTAGCTGCGCTTGAGCTCGTCGTAGGCCAGGTCGAGCATGTCGGCGGTCTGTTGCAGTTCGGCGGTACGCGCCGTCACACGCTTTTCCAGCGTGGCGTTCAGCGTTTTGAGCTGGTCGTTCTGCTCCCGTGTGAGGCGTTCAAGCCGCTGATGTTCGAGGGTCTGCTGCAAGACCAACTGCAACTCTTCGTCGTTCCAGGGTTTGCTGATGTAGCGGTGAATCTGCCCGTCGTTGATCGCCTTGACGATGGTGGTCAGGTCGGCGTAACCGGTGAGCAGGATGCGGCCGGTGGCCGGGTACAGGCGGTGGACTTGCGCCAACAGCGTGGCCCCGTCCATACCGGGCATGCGCGCATCGCTCATCACCAGGTCGATGGGCCGGGTTGCCATGATCTCCAGCGCCTGGGCACCGCTGGTGGCCAACACCACCTCGTAAGGCTGGCTGCGCAACAGGCGGCGCAGGCTGTTGAGGATCGACTCTTCATCGTCGACCAGCAGCACAGCGGACTTCGTAGCGAGTTGTTCATCCATGGCGACTCTGCCTTCAAATTAAACGATGTGAAGCTCGATTGAACCGGTGCGCCATGCCGATCCAGGCCAGCAGCGCGAAAATGCTGTTGATTTGACGCCAACTGGCCGTCGATATCAAGGGAGCTCAGCTATGCTGTCACTGCATGTTCACACCCCTTTGATTGTAAAACCAGGGAAGGAATCGTTATGCCGTCGAGTCTTCTGCACAGGCGCAGGGCACCATGACCCCGGAATCAGGGCGGGCCAACCGTCGCATCCTGATCGTCGATGACGCGGCTTCGATCCACCAGGATTTTCGCAAGATCCTCTGCGCCGATGAGCACGGCGAGCCCTCGCTGGACACCTTGGAGTCGGCCCTTTTCGGCACCGCCGCGCCGGTACGCCAGGCATTCGAGCTGGATTCTGCCTACCAGGGCCAGGAAGCGCTGGCGCTGGTGAACAAGGCACTGCAGGCCCAGGCGCCCTATGCGCTGGTGTTTATCGACATGCGCATGCCCCCCGGTTGGGACGGGCTGCAAACCATCGAACAACTGTGGGACGTCGACCCCAACCTGCAAATTGCCCTGTGCACGGCCTATTCCGACTATTCCTTCGAGGCGATCGAAGCGCGCTTGAAGTACAACGACCAGTTGCTGATTCTGAAAAAGCCATTCGATCACCTGGAAATCCGCCAGATGGCCAGCGCCCTGACGTGGAAATGGCAACTGGCCCAGGACGCGGCGCTCAAAGTGATCAGCCTGGAGCGCACCATCGAAGAACGCGTGCAGGAACTGCTCAAGGTCTCGCACCTGTTGCAATACGACGCCCTCACCGGGCTGCCCAACAGTACGCTGCTGGGCGACCGGCTGACCCAGGCCATCGCCCTGGGCCGGCGACACGACACGCAACTGGCGGTGATGTTTATCGGGCTCGACCGCTTCAAGCGCATCAACAATGCCCTGGGCTACCCGGTAGGCGATGAAGTGCTCGAGCAGGTCAGCCAGAACCTGGTGGCAACGGTACGGGCCTCTGATTCGGTGTTTCGCTACGGCGCCGATGAGTTCGTGATCCTGCTCAACGATATCCAGCACCCCCAGCAAACCCAGCACATTGCGCAAAAAGTGCTGAATGCCATCAGCGCGACGCGGCACGTCGCCGGGCAGGACCTGAGCGTGACCGCCAGCCTTGGGATCAGCGTTTACCCCAACGACAGCGCCAACGCGGTGGGGTTGATCAAGCAAGCTGAAACCGCCATGCACACCAGCAAGGAGCGCGGCCCGAACGACTTCAGTTTTTATACCGAAGACATGAACCTGCGCGCCCGACACCAGCAAAACCTGGAGAGCGCGCTACGCCAGGCGCTGGAGCGCGATGAGTTGGTGCTGCACTACCAGCCCAAGCTGGAACTGGAATCCGGGCGGATCGTCGGCGCGGAGGCGCTGACACGCTGGTTTCATCCAAGGTCCGGCTGGGTCAGGCCGGCCGAGTTCATTCCGGTCGCCGAAGACAGCGGCCTGATCGTGCGCCTGACCCAGTGGGTACTGCGCCAGGCCTGCGCACAAGCCCAAGCCTGGCGGCACATGGGCCTGGCGCCGCTGCGCATGTCGGTGAATATTTCGGCGATCGACTTTCGCCAACGCAACTTCGTCGACAACCTGGCCGCCATCCTCGAACAAACCGGCCTGCCGCCCGCCCTGCTGGAGCTGGAAATTACCGAAAGCGTGCTGATGCAGAACGTCGATGAAACCGTGGCGATCCTGCAAAGGATCAAGGCGCTGGGGGTGCGCCTGGCCCTGGATGATTTCGGCACCGGCTACTCCAGCCTCAGCTACCTGCGGCGCTTTCCCATCGATGTGCTGAAGATCGACCAATCCTTCGTGCACGGCCTGAGCATTAATAGTCAGGACGAACAACTGATCAGGGCTATCATCGGCATGGGTAAAAGCCTGAAACTGGAAATAATTGCCGAAGGCGTGGAAACCATCGACCAACTGAATTTCCTCAAAGCCCAGCGCTGTGAGGGGGGCCAGGGTTTTCTCTTCAGCAAAGCGTTGGCGCCGCAGGATTTCGTCCAGTTGCTGCAGGTGGGTAGCGCGACACTGATGCCCGATCAATAGCCCCAGGCCGCAAGGAGTGCTCGCTTGAGCCATGTTTCAACTGTCCGTACCGGCTTCATTCTCGCGTTGTGCCTGGGCAGCGGCGCACCGCTGGCCGCCGCACCGCTGAACGAGGCGCTCAAGCCCATGCCGGCAATACCGGCGCTGGACCCGGCCAAGGTTGAACTGGGCCGCCAGTTGTTCAACGAGCCGCGCTTGTCGGCGAATAACACGCTGTCCTGCGCCAGCTGTCACCGCCTGGAATCCGGCGGCGCCGACAACAAGCCGTTCTCGATCGGCTTTGACGGTAAACCTGTGGTGCTCAACACGCCTTCGGTGTTCAACGCCAGCCTGAACTTCAAGCAGTTCTGGAATGGTCGGGTAGACACTCTGGAAGCACAGGTTGATCAGGTGGTCACCAGCCCCGTGGAAATGGGCAGTGACTGGAACACCGTGGTGCAGAACCTGGCGGCCCTGCCCGTCTACCAACGCGCCTTCGCCCAGTCTTACCCCGATGGCCTCAGCGCCGCCAACGTGCAAAACGCACTGGCTACCTACGAGCGCACGCTGCTTACGCCCGACTCGCGGTTCGATCAGTATCTGCAGGGCAACACCGCGATACTGACCACCCAGGAAAAGTACGGCTACCAGCGCTTCAAGGAGTACGGCTGCATTGCCTGCCACCAGGGCGTGAACATCGGCGGCAATATGTTCCAGAAATTCGGAGTGATGGGCGATTACTTCCAGGCACGCGGCAACCCGCAGGAGTCGGACCTGGGGCGCTACCTGCTGACAAAGGACGAAGAGGACCGCTATGTGTTCAAGGTGCCCAGCCTGCGCAATGTCGCCGTCACCGCACCGTATTTTCACGACGCTTCGGCCAAGACCCTGGAAGAAGCGGTCGATGTGATGTTCAAGTACCAACTGGGGCGTAACCCGACCCAGGAAGACAAGGACCTCATCATTCAATTTCTCAAGACCCTGACCGGTAACTGGGCGGGTAAGCCCCTATGAGACGCTTGTCACGCCTGTATCGCCGCCGCGCCAGTCAGGTGCTGCTTGGCCTGATGACCCTGTTCCTGGCCTCCACGCTGGTGTTTTTGTACCTCAAGTCTTCCCGCGACCAGACAGCCACTTATACCCAGTCGCGAGACCTGATCCGCCAGCTCCAGCAACTCAATGCCCAGTGGGACAGCGAAGTGCTCAAGGCGCGGATCGCGATTACCCACAACTACGACCCGCTGGTCATGCCCCTGACGGAAATGACCCGGATCGGCGCTGAACTTGCGAGCCGCGACTCCTACCACAGCGCTGCCGACCTGCCGGGTTGGCAAGCCAGCCAGGCGGCCTATCAGGCGGCCATCCAGGACAAAGCCCGGTTGGTGGACCAGTTCAAATCCCACAACGCGGTATTGCGTAATTCGCTGGCGTTTCTGCCGACCGCCGAAGATGACATCCAGGCCCAATTCAGCAGCATGGACGATGAAGGCCGGCTGAAACTGCAGGGCGTGGCCACCGACACCTACGACCTGCTGCTCAGCAGCCTGGAGTTCGCCCAAGTCACCAGCGACGAACGCGCTGCCGATATCCTGGTGGGCCTGGGCAAACTGGCGATCAACAAACAGAGCCTGCCGGTTGAGTTCCAGGCGCCGGTGGATATCCTCAGCAATCATATTTCGCTGATCCTGCGCGAACAGCCGGTGGTCAACAGCCTGCTCGAACGGATTGCCGCCGTACCCGTGGCCGAGCACCTCGACGCGCTGACCACCCACCTCGATCAGGACCAGCAGGCCGCCGACCTCATCGAACATCAATACCACCGCTATCTGCTGGTGTTCTCGACGTTGCTGGTGGTGCTGCTGCTCTACCTGGCCGTGCGCCTGCTGCGCAGTTTCGCCGAGATCAACCGCGTCAACCGCGCCTTGCAATCGGCCAACGAAACCCTGGAGCAACGGGTGGAACGGCGCACGCAGCAACTCAAGGACGCCCAGAGCGAACTGCTCGACAGCGCCCGCCAGGCAGGCATGGCCGAGATCGCCACCAACGTGCTGCACAACGTCGGCAACGTGCTCAACAGCGTGAATATTTCCGCCGACCTGGTCAGCCGCAAACTGCGCAGCAGCAAGGCCCAGGGCCTGGGCAAGGCCATGCAACTGATCAACGCGCATCAGGGCGACCTGGGCACCTTCCTCACCGAGGATGAAAAAGGCAAATTGCTGCCGGCCTATCTGAACCAACTGGTGGACGCGATTGCCAGCGAGCAGCAAGGCATGAGCGATGAGCTGGCGCAGTTGAGCAAAAGCGTCGACCACATCAAGGACATCGTCTCGACCCAGCAATCCTATGCCGGCGCTTCCAAGCTGCTGGAGCCTGTGGATATCGGTGCCCTGATGGACGATGCCTTGCGCATGAACGCCGGCGCCCTGAGTCGTCACCACGTCACGGTGGTCAAGGAATACGCGCCGGTGCCGCAGATTCTGGGGGACAAACACCGGTTGCTGCTGATCATGGTCAACCTGATCAGCAACGCCAAGTACGCCATGACCGGTCTTTCCGAGCGGCCACGGCAAATCACCCTGAGGGTCGAACAGGTAGATGACCAGACCCTTAAAATCAGTGTGAAGGACGACGGCGAAGGCATACCGGTCGAGAATATGACGCGGATCTTCACCCACGGCTTTACCACCCGCAAGGAAGGCCACGGCTTCGGCCTGCACAGCTGCGCCCTGGCCGCCGTGGAAATGCACGGCCAACTCACGGCTCACAGCGACGGACCGGGCCTTGGCGCGGTGTTTACCTTGACGATTCCCCTGACCCTTGTCGGAAGTACCGCATGAACCAGCCTCCCAACCGGCGCATCCTGCTGATCGATGACACCCCGTCCATTCATGAGGATTTTCGCAAGATCCTGATGCCGAGCGCGCCATCCAACGAGGCGCTGGACGAGATGGAGTCGGCACTGTTTGGCGATACCGCCCAGCCGCAGGCCCAGGCGTTCGAGCTGCACTGCGCCTATGGCGGCGAAGAAGGCCTGGCCTTGCTGAGCACCGCCATGGCCGAGCAACGCCCTTACGCGCTGGCCTTCGTGGATATGCGCATGCCCCAAGGCTGGGACGGCGCGAAGACCATCGAGCAACTGTGGAAGGTCGCACCCGACCTGCAAGTGGTGGTATGCACCGCGTACTCGGATTATTCCTGGGATGACCTGCTGTCGCGCCTGAACGCCTATGACCGCTTGCTGATCCTGAAGAAACCGTTCGACAACATCGAAGTCCAGCAAATGGCCAACACCCTGGCCAATAAATGGGACATGGCCCGGCGCGCGTCCCTGCAAACCCAGCATCTGGAACAGCTGGTGGAACAACGCACCCAGGCGTTGCAGTTGGAAATCAACGAGCGCAAGCACCTGGAAAGCCAGTTGGTGCAGTCGGAGAAGCTGGCCTCACTGGGGCAACTCGCGGCCGGCGTCGCCCATGAGATCAACAACCCGGTGGGCTTCATCTCATCCAACCTCAGCACCCTCGACAGCTACTTCAACCAGTTGCAACAGATGCTGGAGGCTTATCAACACAGCGAAGCGCTGATCCCGACGCAGGACCAGCGCGAGCGGCTCAAGGCGTTGCGCACAGAGTTGGAACTGGAGTTTCTCAAGGAAGACATTCCGGTGCTGATCCGCGAGTCCAAGGACGGCATTGGCCGCGTGGTACAGATCGTCAAGGACCTGAAGAACTTCTCGCGAGTGGATAACGACCAGACCTGGCAGTTCGCCAACCTGCAACAGGGCATCGATTCGACGCTGAACATCGTCGCCAGCGAACTCAAGTACAAGGCCGATGTGGTCAAGCACTACACGCCCCTGCCGGACATCGAATGCCTGGCCTCGCAGCTCAACCAGGTGGTGATGAACCTGGTGATCAACGCCGCCCAGGCCATGGGGCCGGAGCGCGGCACCATCACCATCAGCAACGGCGTGGACGGCGACACCATCTGGTTGGAAGTGGCGGACAACGGCTGCGGCATCGCGCCCGACACCGTGCAGAAGATTTTCGACCCGTTCTTCACCACCAAGCCGGTGGGCGAAGGCACCGGGTTGGGGCTGTCATTGTCCTACGGCATCGTCAAGAAACACCGTGGGCATATCTCGGTCAGCAGCGAGCTGGGCAAGGGCACGACGTTTCGGGTGGTGCTGCCGATTCGGCAGACGGCGGCGTAGGGCACGCCGCCGGGTACGGCCAGTTACCCATCAAGCCTGCAGCGCTATTTTTTGCTGGCGCAGCGTCGCGGCCAGGTCTAACAAGCCTAAACCTTCGCGCAGCCCTTTTTTGACGGACTCAGGCGTGGCGTCGTTCCTTACCACCGCATTGAGGTAACCGTTGGCTATCGCATGGTAATCGCCGGTAACCGCACCGAGAAGCGCCTTGTCAAAACCGTCTTCGCGGGTTTTACGAAACCCGTCCAGCGCCCCGCTGATGGTGCCATCAAGGCCTGGCTTAGCCTTTGCAATTCCCTGCAACACGTTGCTCATGCCTGGGATAAACCACAGGCTCTTGGCCGCGTCAGCGGCAAACCGCTGGAATTTTCCCGGTGGGGTGCCGTCGCGGTACGCGTGGGAAGTGTGGTGGTGCTGAGCGGATTGCATTCGCTGCTCAGGGTCGATCGCGGCGGACGCGCCTTGATGAATGATGGAAGGGCCGAAAGCGGCAGATATGTTCGACATGAGCGATGACTCCAAGAGCATGAGAGAAAGGGCGTCCTGCACGATAGTGGCCGCCTTTCGCCGAACGGTTCCATGGCCCGCGCCTGGCAAATGCCGCCCCAGAGCCTCCGATCCTTGTCCCCTGTTTCAGTACAGGCGCAGAATGGCGGATCGACCTCAAGAGTCCGAACCAAGGAAAACCGTATGAGCCTGTCGTTACTAAGCCGTTACGCGTTCTTTGCCGTATGCATCCTGTTCACCCTTGCCAGCCTGCCCTTTATCGAACATGAATGGCTGTGGCCCATCACGATAGTCACCGGCCTGCTCAGTTTGATCGGCATCTTCGACCTGCTGCAAAGCCCCCACGCCGTGCGCCGCAACTACCCGATCCTGGGCAATATCCGTTATCTGGTGGAAGCCATCCGCCCGGAAATCCGCCAGTACCTGCTCGAATCCGACAGCGATGCCCTGCCCTTCTCCCGGGCCCAACGTTCGCTGGTGTATTCACGCGCCAAGAACGAAACCGCAGACAAGCCCTTCGGTACCTTGATCGACGTCTATCAGTCGGGCTTTGAATTCATCGGCCACTCCATGCGGCCCGCGCCGTTGAGCGACCCCAGCGCGTTTCGCGTAATCGTCGGCGGCCCGCAGTGCACACAGCCGTACTCGGCGTCGGTGTTCAATATTTCGGCGATGAGTTTCGGCTCACTGAGCGCCAACGCCATTCGCGCGCTGAACCAGGGCGCCAAACTCGGCAACTTCGCCCACGACACCGGCGAAGGCAGCATCAGCCCCTACCACCGCGAAAACGGCGGCGACCTCACTTGGGAGCTGGGTAGCGGTTACTTCGGCTGCCGTACCAGTGACGGCCGCTTTGACCCGGAACGCTTTGCCACCCAAGCGCAAGACCCGCAAGTGCGCATGATCGAGATCAAGATGAGCCAGGGCGCCAAACCGGGCCATGGCGGGATCCTGCCCAAGCATAAAGTCACGCGGGAAATCGCCGACACCCGCGGCATCATGATGGGTGAGGACTGCATCTCGCCGTCACGCCACAGCGCATTTTCCACGCCGATCGAACTGATGCAATTCATCGCCCGGCTTCGCGAGTTGTCCGGCGGTAAACCGGTGGGGTTCAAGTTCTGCCTGGGCCACCCCTGGGAGTTCATGGGCATCGCCAAAGCCATGCTCGAAACCGGCATCCTGCCGGACTTTATCGTGGTCGACGGCAAGGAAGGCGGCACGGGCGCGGCACCGGTGGAATTCACCGACCACATCGGCGTGCCGCTGCGCGAGGGCCTGCTGTTCGTGCACAACACTCTGGTGGGCCTGAACCTGCGCGACAAGATCAAGCTCGGCGCCAGCGGAAAGATCGTCAGTGCCTTCGACATCGCCAGCGTGCTGGCCATCGGCGCCGACTGGGCCAACTCGGCGCGCGGCTTTATGTTCGCCATCGGCTGCATTCAGTCGCAGAGCTGTCACACCAATAAATGCCCGACCGGCGTCGCCACTCAAGACCCACTGCGCCAACGTGCGCTGGTGGTACCGGACAAGGCCCAGCGCGTGTTCAACTTCCACCGCAATACCCTCCACGCCCTGGCGGAAATGCTCGCCGCCGCCGGGCTGGAGCATCCTTCGCAGTTGTCGGCCAAGCACTTGGTGCGACGCATGTCGGCGACCGAGATCAAGCTGTTCTCGCAGCTGCATGTGTTCCTCAAACCGGGCGAGCTGCTCACCGGCGAGGTGAATGGCGAGTTCTATTCGCGGATGTGGCAGATGGCGCGGGCGGACAGTTTTGAACCGCATGAAGCCGCCGCCTGATTCACACGGTTGAAGCCTGCCCGGCCTTCGGGCAGGCCATTGAGACATTCGGTAATACCCAGCCTTTTGCAATCGCTTACAAATACCGCCAACCTGCGCCCGCCTGACGTGCGGCGTACGACAACGCGCGCGCTCGCCACTCTTACTCAACAACTTGTTCAAGAGCCCGCTGCCATGCTGAACGGACGCGACCCGCGCATCGATTTTTTTCGGGGCCTGGCGTTGATCTGCATTTTCTGGGATCACGTGCCCCACAATCCCCTGGCCTATGTCACCGTGCAGAACATCGGGTTCAGTGACGCCGCCGAAATCTTCGTATTCCTGGCCGGCTACGCGGCGGTGCTGGCGTACGGCAAGATCCTGCAGCGTGATGGTTATTTCATCGCCTGTTTAAGAATCCTGCGCCGGGTGTGGACGCTCTACGTGGTGCACATCTTCCTGCTGGCGCTGTTGATGGGCATCGTGATATTCGCCAACAGCCATATCGAAACCCGCGACCTCGTGCAGGAGATGGGCCTGGAGTATTTCCTCAACAATACCCAGCAGGCCCTGGTCGATGAATTGCTGCTGCGGTTCAAGCCCAACCTGACCGACCCTTTGCCGTTGTATATCGTGCTGATTCTGAGCCTGCCCCTCACGCTGCCGTTGCTGTTGCGGGTGCCGAGGGTCGCGGTGGGCGTTTCTGTGGCGGTGTACCTGCTGGCGCCCTGGCAGGGCTGGAACCTGCCGGCCAGCAACGGCGGGGTCTGGTACTTCAACCCGGTGACCTGGCAGTGCTTGTTTATCCTCGGCGGCGCGGCGGCCTTGCGTTCGGCACGCCCGGCTGACCAGCGGCCTGTGCTGCGCCAACCGTTGTTCCTGGCGGCTGCGGCGTATGTGCTGACGAGCTGCGTGATCACCCTGTCGTGGCGCTGGCCCGAGGTGCACGACGCCTGGATGCCACGCCTGATCGGGGAATGGCTGTACCCCATCAGCAAGACCGACCTGTCACCGGTGCGCTTGCTGCACTTTTTGGCCCTGGCCTATGTCACCGCCAAATTGCTCCCCGGTGTCGGCTGGACGCAACATGCACTGGCCCGGCAACTGGGGCGGATGGGGCGCTACTCGCTGGAAGTCTTTTGCCTGGGTGTAGTGTTGGCGCCGTTGGCGGACATGGCCAACGCCCTGACCGGTGACACCTTCGCCATGCGGATATTCACCGCGCTGGTGGGGGCCGCAGTGATGATGCTGTTTGCCGCGTGGCTGGAATTCAACAAGCAATTGGACCAGCGCAGAGCCGCTGTGCCCGCGCCTGGTTAGTGCCGAGCTGATTGACATGTGGGAGGGGGCTTGCTCCCGATGGCGGTGGGTCAGCTGCACATAAGCTGACTGACACACTGCTATCGGGAGCAAGCCCCCTCCCACATGGGTTTTGCGGCGTTTATTCGATCAGGACAATGCTATGCGCCCAATCAGGACCAGCACAAATCGCGTTGTCGCTGCAGGTCTAAATGTGGGAGGGGGCTTGCTCCCGATGGCGGTGTATCAGCTACACATAAGCTGACTGACACACTGCTATCGGGAGCAAGCCCCCTCCCACATGGGTTTTGCGGCGTTTATTCGATCAGGACAACGCTATGCGCCCAATCAGGACCAGCACGAATCGCGTTGTCGCTGCAGGTCTAAATGTGGGAGGGGGCAAGCCCCCGATGGCGGTGTGACTGACACACCACCATCCCAGGCAAGCCCTCAGGCTGCAGAACGCACCGCCCCATTGGTCGGCTGCAACTTGAACACGTAGAACAACACCGTCAACAACACCAGAAACGCAGGCCCTACATACAGCGCCACGCGGGTGTCCGGGAAGTAAGCCATCAGGCCCACCACCAGCACCAGGAACGCCAGCGCCAGGTATGAGCTGACCGGGTACAGCCACATGCGGTACTTGAGGCCCGCCTGCTCGGCCGGGCTCAGGCCTTTGCGGAATTTGAGCTGGGCCAGCAGGATCATCAGCCAGGTCCAGATCGCGCCGAAGGTGGCGATGGAGGTGACCCACACGAACACCTGGTCCGGCACCAGGTAGTTGAGCAACACGCCCAGCAGCAAGGCAAAGATCGACAGCAGCAGCGCTTTGCGTGGCACGCCATTGCTCGAGGTGGTGCCGAACGTCGCGGGCGCCTGGCCGTTCTGCGCCAGGCTGTAGAGCATGCGCCCGGTGCTGAAGATGCCGCCGTTGCACGACGACAACGCTGCGGTGATCACCACGAAGTTGATGATGCCCGCTGCGGTCTTGATACCCAGGCGCTCGAACGTCATCACGAACGGGCTGCCCTGGGTGCCGATTTCATTCCACGGGTAGATCGACAGGATGACGAACAACGCGCCCACATAGAACAGCAGGATGCGCCAGAACACCGAGCCGATGGCGCTGGGGATGGTCTTCTGCGGGTTGCGCGCTTCACCGGCGGTGAGGCCGATCATCTCCACGCCCAGGTAGGCGAACATCACCATCTGCAACGACATCAATACGCCTTGCACGCCGTTGGGCATGAAGCCGCCATGGGTCCACAGGTTGGAAATGCCCAGCGCCACGCCGTCATTGCCGAAACCGAAAGCGATGATGCCGACGCCGCCGATCACCATGGCAATGATAGTGACGATCTTGATCAGCGCGAACCAGAATTCGAACTCACCGAAGGCCTTGACCGCGATCAGGTTGATGGTGCCCATGCTGATCAGCGCCGCCAGGGCCCAGATCCAGCGTGGGGTGTCGGGGAACCAGACGCCCATGTACACCGCCACGGCGGTGATTTCCGCGATGCAGGTCACCAACCACAGGAACCAGTAGTTCCAGCCGGTCAGGAAACCGGCCAACGGGCCGAGGTAGTCCTGTGCATAACGGCTGAAGGAACCGGCGACCGGGTTGTGTACGGCCATCTCGCCGAGGGCACGCATGATCACCAGGATAGCCAGGCCACCGATGATGTAGGACAGCATGATGGCCGGGCCGGCCATTTCGATGGCCTTGGCCGAGCCGAGGAACAGACCGACACCGATACAGGCACCGAGGGCCATCAGGCGAATATGCCGTTCACCCAATTCGCGTTTGAGCGGGCCGCCTGAAGCGGTCTCGCCATGGGGCAGTTGGTTGCCGACTGGCATAGGGATACAACCTCATCTTGTTATTGGATTGTCCGTCGAGTTTCCACGGTGCAAGCCGGTAAGCCTGCGCCCTTGTTGAAACCGGGGCCGCCTCATGGACGGGCCTGTCTTGCCAGGCAAGATCAACGGGGCGTGCAGTATAAAAAGCCCGGAGTAGGGCCTTTCACTATAAAAACGAGGCAATTTAGGGGAAGCGTGGGTCAAAATGCAATTTTACAGGAGCATCTGACCTGCATCGGGCGACAAAACGTCGCGGAGGCGCCGCTGCAGATCCATCGGAATATTCCTACACTCAAAACACAATTCCCTCACACCCAGCCATCAGCGACTAAACTTCAGGCAAGTCCGATCTATCTGCGTGAAGGGATCAATCGACTATGGACGCACTGTGGCAAACCGAATCGAGCAAGGCTGCGAAAGTACATGGCAGTTCGGACCCAGCGCCTTTATCCAAAAATAAACCCAGGCCTCGTTACGCACGGCGCCTGTTCTGGTTGATTGTGTTGGTGGCGCTGACGGCCCTGGGGTTTGCCGTCGCCAAGGAGCTGCGCACCTCACGCCTGCAGGCCCAGGAACTCAGCCGCCTGGCCCGTGACCTGACCTATCGGTTGGAGCCCGGCCCCAGCCCGGCAATCGCCTATCCCGGCGCCGGTCCCTTCGACCGGCGTCTCGGTTACAGCGACCTCGGCACGTTCCTGCCACGCTTGCTCAAACGCGGTTATGTGATTGAAACCCAGGCGCGCTTTTCGGCCGAATTGATGGACTACAGCGCCAAGGGCCTGTTCGTGCCTTACGCGGAAAAAATCCAGGCCGGGCTGTCCATCACCGACTGCCGCGCCGTGCCGCTCTACCAATACAACTATCCGCAACAACTGTACGAAAACTTCGCCGCGATCCCGCCGGTGGTGGTCAACAGCCTGCTGTTCATCGAGGACCGCGACCTGCTCGACCCGGCTCAGCCCGAAGCCAACCCGGCGGTGGACTGGCCGCGCTTCGCCAAAGCGGCCTGGTCACAAGTGGCCAGGCTCCTGCATTTGCCCGGACAGACCGCCGGTGGCAGCACCCTCGCGACCCAGCTGGAAAAGTACCGTCACTCCCCCGACGGCCTGACCCTGTCGGGCGGCGAGAAACTGCGGCAGATGTTTTCCGCCAGCGTACGCGCCTACCAGGAGGGTCCGCAGACCTTGCAGGCACGCCGCAATATCGTGCGCGACTACCTCAACAGCGTGCCGTTGTCCGCCGTGCCCGGTCACGGTGAAGTGCATGGCCTGGCCGAAGGGTTGCGGGTGTGGTACGGCGCCGACTTCAACCGCACCAACGCCCTGCTCTCCGACAGCAGCACGCAAAACCTCGGGCAAAAAGGCCTGGCCCTGCGTGAAGTGTTGTCATTGATGATCGCCCAGCGCCGGCCCTCGCACTACCTGTCCAAGGGCCACGCCGAACTGGCGAACCTGACCGACAGCCACATTCGCCTGCTCGCGCAGAACGCGGTCATCGACCCGGCCCTGGCACAGGCCGCCCTGGCCAGCAAGGTGAGCTATCGCGATTGGCTGCAACAGCCGACGATTCAACCGATTGAAACCAACAAAGGCATCAGTGTTGCCCGCAGCCGCCTGGCCGCCCTGCTCAATCGCCCGCTGTACGACCTCGACCGCCTGGACCTGTCCGCCACCAGCACCTTGCAGGATGACTTGCAAACCCAAGCCACCACCTACCTCAAGCACCTGGCCGACCCCGCCTTCGCCGGGCAAATCGGCTTGCTCGGCCCACGCCTGTTGACGCCCGCCAGCACCGCGCAAGTGCGCTACAGCTTCACGCTCTATGAGATGACCGCCGATGGCGCACGGGTGCGGGTACAGACCGACAACACCGACCAACCCTTCGATATCAACGAGAGCAGCAAGCTGGAACTGGGCTCCACCGCCAAGCTGCGGGTGCTGACCACCTACCTGCAGATCATCAGCGAACTGCACGATCGTTATGCCGACCAGCCCCCCGCCGAGCTGAAAAAGATCAGCGTCGACGAGCAGGATCGCCTGTCGCGCTGGGCCGTGGATTACCTGGCGCAAAACCGCGACCGGAGCCTGCCGAAGATGCTCGACGCGGCGCTCGAGCGGAAATATTCGGCCAGCCCTGGCGAACGCTTTTTCACCGGTGGCGGCCTGCACCACTTCAATAACTTTCGCAACGAAGACAACGGACGTAACCCCACGCTGCGCGAGGCCCTGCGTGAGTCGATCAACCTGCCGTTCATTCGCCTGATGCGCGACCTGGTGCGCTACAGCACCTATCAGGGCCCCAACAGCAGCGCCGAGTTGCTCAAGGACGACAGCGACCCACGCCGCCAGGAGTACCTGGCGCAATTCGCCGACCGCGAGGGCACCACCTTCCTGCTGCGCTTCTGGAAGCGCTACCGCAACAAAGACACCCAGGCCCGGCTCGACACCTTTCTCGACAGCATGCACCCCACCGCCATGCGCCTGGCCGCGGTGCACCGTTATCTGCTGCCCCAGGCCAACCAGGACAGCTTCAACCGTTTCGTGCGCGCGCACCTGCCCACCAAGGCCCCGGAAAAACTCACCGATGAACGCCTGGCCAAGCTCTACAAGGATTACGGTCCCGGCGCCTACGACCTGCCGGACCAAGGCTATATCGCCAAGGTCCATCCACTGGATTTGTGGCTGCTCAGTTACCTGCTGAACCACCCCGACGCCACCTTCACCCAGGCCGTCGCCGCCAGTGAACACGAACGCCAGGAAGTCTACGGCTGGCTGTTCAAGAGCCGCCACAAGAGCGCCCGCGACAGTCGCATCCGCACCATGCTGGAGATCGAAGCGTTCCTGGATATTCATCAACGCTGGCAGGCTGTGGGCTACCCGTTCGATCACCTGGTGCCGTCCCTGGCCACCGCCATTGGCAGCTCGGGAGACCGCCCGGCGGCCCTGGCGGAGCTGGTCGGGATCATTCTCAATGACGGTGTGCGCGAGCCGACCGTACGTATCGACAGCCTGCACTTTGCCGCCGGCACCCCGTATGAAACCCGCCTGGTCAACAACCCGGACCGAGGCAAGCGGGTCATGCCCAGTGAAGTCGCCAACGCCTTGCGCGAGGCGTTGTCCCAGGTGGTGGATGCCGGTACCGCAAAACGTGTGGCCGGCAGCTTCAAACTGGCTGACGGCACACCCCTGGCCATGGGCGGCAAGACCGGCACCGGCGACAACCGCATCGAAGCAATCGGTGCCGGCGGGCGCCTACTCAGCTCCAAGGCGATCAACCGCACCGCCACCTTTGTGTTCTATATCGGCGACCGCCATTTCGGCACGCTGACCGCATTCGTCCCCGGCGCCTCGGCCCAAGGCTTCACCTTCACCTCGGCATTGCCGGTGCAAGTGCTCAAGGGCATGGCGCCGCTGCTCAGCCCTTATCTGCAACCCGGCAGCCGGACGCAGTGCCAGCCGGGGGAGCCCGGCACATTCAGTGCACAAATTCTGCATTCGCACACCGAACAACCCGCACATTTCAGTCCCGACTTAGCTGCAATATATTGAACGTTTGTTGTTGATTTCGACGGATAGGCTAAGCACTCGAGCCACTTAACGAGTTCAACTTGATGCCTATACGTTTACTGCCTTCCAGCACGCCTGCGCGCGCCTATAAAGGCCCTCATTATGACTTGATCAAACAAACAATTCCGGACTGGCTTGCCACGACCTCCCTGGCCCGGGCCCATCAGATGAGCGCCGCCGACCTTTCTCGACTGCCCGCTTACACCCGCGCCCTCCCCGCAGAGCATCAAGCCCTGCAGGCGGCCAATGCTGAAGGCTGGCGGACGCAAAACGCCGTGGACCGACAACTGCGCGACATACAGGACGTGTATGCCTTTGCCGAACCCCTGCTCAAACAAGCCATTCTGGACAAGTACCACCTTGACCTGGACGTCAAAGCAACGTTTCTGCACCTGTATATCGCCAAGAAACTGCCTTGGTACGCCCACAGTTTTTTCAAGGGCGTGACCGGCCGCAAGGTGTCATTGCTCGACGCGGCCTTGCAGAACTTTGCCATCGGGGAATCCTTCGAAAGCGACTCCAGCTATATCACCCGTCCCGACTACCGTGGCCACTTCCAGCCCCTGGCGTTGAGCGACACGATGTCCATCCCACAGTTCAAGGCCTTGTGCCGTGAACTGGACCTCGGCGCACGCTATCAACAACACCTGAACAACTACTTGCTGCCAACGGACCTCAGCGCTCGCACCACCTTGAAAAACCAGGTTATCGCCAGCCAGAAAGCCGCGCTCAAGGCGGCGGCGCACCTGGCTTGCCTGCCCACCGACGGCCAACAGGTCGCGGACCTGAGTGCCGCGGCCTACCACGTGTTGATGCGCGCGTTGCGCGGTGAACGGGGCGTGATGCGGTTCTATCAACTGCACATCCTCGATGCTTCACTGAGCGGTATCCTGCTGATCGCCGCTGACCTGGATCGGGTTTCCAGCGCCTCGAAACTGATCGCCTACATCCCCCATGACCCCGAGAGTCCCGTCAAGGAGTACACCTCCAGCCTTGCGTTCATGCTCGACCTGACCCGCAAGCTGCAAACCAATGCGTCGATACCATCTCGCCAGGGGCAAACCTACCAACAGTTCTTCAGCCAGTTTGTCGACCATAATCAACGCGGGCATTTCTTTGCCGGACTCAATCAGCGGCTCTCCAACGTTCGGTGGCACCCGGCGCAGCCACTGGACCCGCGCCCTCAATGGCGGGAAGCGCCGCTGGACAATCCCAAACTGCACTTCTCCTCGCCCGCCATCGAGGGCGATCTATGGGAATACCGCTACCAGCAATCCTTCAACAAGATACTCAACGACGCACGCAGCATCGCGGTGGCTACGGCCGACGCCGACAGAGCAGAGCGCTGGGCCTGGTGGGACAACTTCACAAAAATCCTCTCGGAT
The DNA here is from genome assembly GCF_003852295.1 of Pseudomonas sp. R11-23-07. Classification (NCBI taxonomy): domain Bacteria; kingdom Pseudomonadati; phylum Pseudomonadota; class Gammaproteobacteria; order Pseudomonadales; family Pseudomonadaceae; genus Pseudomonas; species Pseudomonas sp. R11-23-07. The sequence goes on along the minus strand of NZ_CP027761.1, from coordinate 1,252,070 downwards.
ATTTTCAATGTCGCGCTGCTGGTCATCACTCCGTTCGTGCCGTTCCTCGGCGAGCTGATGCTGGCATACACCGCCTACCAACTGGCCAGCGATGTGATCGAAGGCGTGGTGGACCTGGCCGAAGGGCAGTTTATAGAAGCCGCCGACCACCTCGTCACGGTCGCAACCGATACGATCCAACTGGGACTCTTCGCCGTCGGTGGAGAAGTCGCGAGCGCGTTCAAACGCTCGCTCTTCGTCGACAATTTGCGCGCGGTTGAAGTCGACGGGCAACAGCGCCTGTGGAACCCGGACCTGGCGCCTTACGCCCACGACAACCTGCAGCTGGCGAGCGATTCTCAGCCCGATGAACTGGGCCTGCATACGCACCAGAACCACAAAGTCCTGCCGCTGGATAACCGGCACTACGTCATCGAACACGACGCCATCCACCACACCCATCGCATCAAGCATCCCACCCGTCCCGACGCCTATTCACCCAGCATCGAGCATCACCCCAGTGGCGCGTGGGTCCATGAAGGCGAGGCCCCCAACACCTGGGACAGCGAGACGCTGCGTCGGCGCCTCGGGCCTGCGGTGGAGGACCTCAGCCCCGCCCAACTTGAACAGGCCTGCCAGACCAGCGGCACCCACGATGACGCCTTGCGCATGATGTATGCCCAACGCGACACCCCACCGCCGCTATTGGCCGACAGCCTCAAGCGGATAAAGCTGCGCCAGCAACTCGAGAGTGCCCCGCAGCAGGTTCGCACCGGGGCCAGTGCGGACCTGCCGACCAACTGGACGGTGCAAACCACTACCGAACTCCAGGGTTGGCCGGCAAACAAAGCCATCCGGGTGTTCGTCAACAGCGACTTGACCGGCCACTCCATCGTCTACGGCGCCACTGACGCCAGCGCTGCCGACACTTTGCGCCTCAGCTATCAGGCTGTGGAAGCCGGCCAGTGGTTCGAACAGGTCAGCGCGTTCCTGAGCGACACCGAGCGGATGGCCTTGCTTGCAGCGCCCGGCGCGCAAACCGTGCCCGAACCCGTCATGGCGCTGCGTGAGCGCCTGGCCAATGAGTTGGTGCAGCAGAACACCAGCGTGTTCAACCACCTTTACAGCACCCATGAAGCGCTCAATACCCCGCAGGGCCGACTGATTCAACAGCAGTTTGCGCTATTGCCCAAAGACCTGGTGGCAACGTTGCTGCTGCGCACCTCGCCACAAGAATCGAGCGTGATGAGCCGTGAACGGCGCATCCCCTTGCGCCTGAAAAACCTGGCCCGGGAACTGGCCAATGAAGTCCGCGCCAGCCATGCCAGTGAAGGCCTCTACCACGACGCCTTGCTGACCCCGGACACCGAGCGCATGGCCCTCAATATCGTGCGCCTGCACACCGATGCCCTGGGCGACTTGAACATTGCCATTCACGATCAGACGCCCAGCGGCAGCCTGCGTTGCCAGGTGGGGCCGGCCGACGCGGGCACGAAAAAAATACTCCTGTACAAGGGCCAGGGGCGTTACCAACTGCACGCTGCGTCGCCTTCCACTCCCCCGCCGCAGTACAGCTTTTATGAAGCGTTGTTGCGCGTGGTGCCCACGGACACGCTTGACTACCGGCCAGGTCAAGGCGCGAACTTCAAGGAATGGCTCAAATCGCAACTGGCGCCACCGGCCGAACGCCGCAGCGTGATAGCGGACAGCCCGCTATCCCCGGCTGAGCAGCGCACCACACAACACTTACTGCAAAAACCCATGTGGGGGGCTTTCCGCCGCTGGGTCCTGAGGCAACCCCCACAGCCGCCGACCCCTCGGGAAACGCTGATGAAGCTGTGCCCGCGTTTGACTGAGGAACAGATCCAGAAAGTGCTGCCCCGCCTGAGCACTATGCAAGGCGAGCAACTGCTCGGCACACTTGAAGCTGACCATGCGACGCTGCACGAAGACATGAACAGGTTCCGCAAAAAACCACTCGTAGATCCCATGGCAAGCACCGATCAAGCCCTGCTTGAAATACACACTCGAAACCAGGTCATCCATGAGTTGACTGCCTGCTGGGAAGACGGCGCCTACCTGCGCATGCAACCGATGGAAGCGAAAACCCGCGGTACCCTGCTGGACTTGAACGGGCTGGCCCTGGGTCTTCACCTGGAACGCCTGGGACCACTGCGAGCAGACTTCAGTCATGTCACCCGCTTGAAGCTCAGCGGCTCTGCGCTGGGCGATCGCGAATTACCCTTTCTCGATAATTTCCACAACCTGCGCAACCTGGACCTGTCGGCCAATCGTCTCGACAAAGTGCCGTCGCAGATACTGCCCATGAACGGCCTGACCGCCCTGAACCTGGGTGACAACCCTATTGCATGGTCGCCCTCCGACCACGCCACGCTTAAACAATGCCCACAGTTGCGCGCGTTGAATCTGGAAGGTAATACCCGCCTGGAAACCCCACCGGATGTCAGCCAAATGCCGGAGCTGCGCCTGCTGATACTCAACAGAACCGGTATCACTCAATGGCCGCAAGGGCTGGAAAGCCCGAGGCCCGCTCTGCTGGAGCTGGACCTGAGAAACACGGCGATCAACACCGTCCCCGTGTTTGCGCCAGAAACTCCCGCCGCCAGGATTGTGGCCAACAGTTGGCTGGATATGACCAGGCTTGAGTTCGAGGATGAACAACGCTTCGTCAGTTATCGCCGGGCCCAGGGGATCGACCCTTACCGCACCACGCCTCGCGGCGGTAAAACCGACAGCCAATTCTGGATGGTTGGCCTGACACCTGAACAGCGCACCACGGCACAGAAGGTGTGGGACGAGGTGGAAGCGGAACACGGCTCCCAGGGTTTATTCGAGGTGTTCAGACTGTTGCAGCCGCCTGCAGGTTTTCAAACCGAAATCGATGCGCAGTTGTTTGAACAAGGTCGCGAGGACCTCTCCCAGCGAGTCTGGCAGGTGGTGTTTCGTGCCTATGAGAACACCGGCTTTCGCGAGCGGATATTCAGTTTGGCCGGCGCACCGTCCCTGTGCGCAGATGCCGGGGCCCATACGTTCAACCGCATCGGCGTGGAAACCCTGCTGGAAATCATCCGCAATGACAACAGCCCTCAACTCGAACGTAACCTGGTGACACTGGCCAAACAGACCTGGCGCCTGGAGCAGATCAACCAAATCGCCCACAAGGAAATCCAGCATCGCATCGCGCCAGAAAGCGAGGGCGGATTGGGCCAGGCGTTTGGCAGCGATGAAAACCAGGTCGATGATGTGCAGGTGTACCTCGCCTACCAAACCGGGCTCAAACGCCGTCTCGACCTGCCGTGGCTGTCCGAACACATGGTCTACCGCAACACGGCCGGGCTGACTCAAGAACACCTGGATACTGCGGTGCGCCAGGTTATCGAGCTGTCCCAGGGCGACGGCCTGGTCAATGGCATTCTTGAGCAACCGTTCTGGGCCGACTACCTGCATGACGCCCATCTGGAAGCGTTCAAGGCTCAAGCCGAGAAACGCACACACGCCGGCAGCCAACTGGAGGATCTACGGGATGCCCATACGGAATGGATCGGCGCCGAGGTGACGCCTGAGCGCAAGGCACGTTTGCGCGAACAGATCATCACGCTGGCCAATGAACTGACGATCCCCCATACCGTGGTGCTGGCCGAAGAACCCTTCTCCGATGCCACCGTGCAACGGCTTTACAGTGACATCCAGGATGACTACGACGAATTGGCGCGCCGTTTGACGCGACAGGCACTGCTGGACGCGTACGGATAACCGAACGCGTCACAAGCCACTGCCGGTCACTGTTTCACCCGCAGAGCATTACACCTCGGAGTCCCAGATCACCGTGACCATGCCCGAATAGGTACTGCCCGGCCGCTTGAGCATTTCGGCCACGTCATCCCTGGTCACCTCAAAGTGCAGGGTGCCTGGCCGATCATTGACGTAATAGCGCGGATGGAACAGCTCGGTACCGATGCCGTCGAGGCGCAAGGGGCGACGGCTGACCGCCTGATCGTCCTGACCGGCCAAGCCATAGGGCAGGCTGACGGCAACCTGCACGGGTACCTCATCGCCATTGTTATTGCGCAAACCACAGGTATTGCCTGCAATAACGGAGCATTCAAGTTGCATCTTGAAACGCGAACTGGCGGCGATCACAAAGGTTTGATCGCGGAACAGCCGCGACGGCGTACGTCCATGATTGAGCCAGTTTTGCCACCCCCCCTGGGGGACCAACTCGATGCGGTTACCCCCCGGAGGGATATCGACCTTGAGGGCATGTACCACACTCAGGACAAAATTGAGCGTCACCCTGTCGATATTGGGGCTCAGTTCATCCCCCATATCAAAGTCCATGCCCCTGCCAATGGTGTAAGACAACGCGCCACGGTACTCACCGGTCTGCATGGTCAACGGGTTGGGGGTACGCAGTTCATACGCATAGTCGAGCCCGCTCCAGCGGAAGTGAGGAATCGTCACCGACGGCGTCCTTGCACATGCCCCTGCGCCCTCGGGCGTCAGCCAGAAAAACTGGGCATAGGCGAGAGCCGCCACGAGAAAGTTGGTACTCACGCAGGGAGCCGGGGCGGACTGCCACGCCGACTGCCAGGGCACCCCTGGGCGCGCCCAGGCACTCACCCCCGGCGGATAGGACATATTCCAGCCGCCACCGACACCGGCAATGCGCATCTGCACGATTTCTGTGTCGCCGGACCCGTGGACCACCTCCACATCCCGCCAACTGGAAGGCACTGTGAGCATGAAGCCTTGTCTCGGGTCTTCATGGTTCGCTTCAATCCCCGTTCCCGTAACGAACGCAAGCTGTGGAAGCCTGAGACTGAAAATACCCAGTTGCTTGCAACGGGCCGCCATCCACTGAGCGCAGACGCCCGCCTGGGGCGTTTTATTCTCAAACTGGTTGACCATCGGGTTGGATGGATCGGGAACGAACGTCGCCCGGATCTCCTGATCCGCAGCCTGTGCAGGCCACGAAAATACACTGGCTGCCAGCATCAGCGCGACGGATAGTTTTTTGCGTATGGGCATGACGTTACCTACTTTGTTATTCACCTGACCGAGGCCGACACGTACAGGTACTGGGCCGCGACGATTCAGCCCTTTACTTCCACAATCCTGTCAGTCCCGCCTTCCACCACATGAAAGCGGTACACGCGCCCGGCCTGTTTCTCGAAACTGAACACCCGCCCCGGGAAGATGTGGTTTTTGGTAGTGGGTGCACAATCGGTTCGATTGCTGGCCGAACAGTCCTTGAACTCATCCACCACCACCACCGTGTTGCCGGCGTTGCGCAAGGTGTAGTTGCGGCCACCGTTTTCGATCCGAGTGTCATAACGGCTGTCCTTGGGCCGCACGAAAAATACCGTGCCGTAGCCGGCCATCACCCGCACGCCGCCCGCGATCTTGTCCTCATAAGCCTTGCGCTCCTCTTCCGTGGCCAGGAACTCGTCGTCTTTCTCCGGCGCTACGGGCAGGTAGCGCACCCGGAAGTAACGCTCGCGGTCACGTTCGCCCATAAACACAAAACGCGTGTTCTGCATGCCGGTGGCCGGCACGATCAGGCGCGCCGGGCTGGCGATCAGAGCGTCCGACTGGTTCTTGATCGGGACTTCGTCATACGTGCCGTCAGGCTTGTAGAGCATCTCGGTCACGTTGATCTTGACGAAGGCGGTACTGGTGCCGCCATTGAATATGCGCTTGAGGTAGTTGTTTTTATCGCCACTCAAGTAGTCGTAAAAATCCCCGACATGAATGGCCGGCCCGGCCTGGACATTGACGGACCACAGGCAGCACACCAATACAGCAGATAGATATTTCATAAGCACCTCGCTAAATCGCTCGACATCACGGCCTCACCGCATCAAACAGCAGATGTACGCTGCCAAAGTATTCACCCGGCGTATAACCGCCCTCAGGCTCTACCGCGGCAATCTCCAACAACACCCGTTTACCGGCACGGGCTTCGGCTTCCGGCACCACCAGGGTTTCGTCCAGGCTCAACACCTGGCCGTTGAAGGTGACGTTCAACGCAATAGAACGAGGGCCGTTGGACAGGACGGGCGCCTGGTTCAGGCGCGCCGCAATGCCGCCGCCGCTGTTCTTCACATCGAAGTGTTCACGTAGCGGTTTAAGGGTGCCCGGCACCAGTTGCCAGGCCATTTCCTGCTCACGCTCCAGGAATCCGGGGTGGATCGGCAGCACATAAAAGTCGCGGGTGGGAATGGTCACCGACACGTCGAAGACCTGCACTTCGCGAATGGCCAAGGCCTGGGCACTGAGCAACACCCCGATCACCAGCAGCAACATCCCCAGGACTTTGCGGAATTTGCCCGCATGGGCTCTCTCAATGACCATCAGCCTTTGACCTCATGTGTGTTTTTCTCGCCGCCCTCGATCAAGGTAAAGCGGTAGGTACGACCGGCCTGCTTGGTAAAGCTGAAATCGCGACCGGGCAGGATGTGGCTCTTGGTGGTGGGCTGGCAGTCCTGGGGTTCAGCGGTGGAGCAGTCCTTGAACTCATCGACTACTACTACGCTGTTGCCCGCGTTGCGCAACCCGTACTCGCCCTCACGCTCTTCGGTGCGCGTGTCAAACCGAGTGGTTTTGGGGCGCACGAAAAACACCGTGCCGAATCCCGCCAACACCGTGACGCCTGCCGACAGGCTGTTTTTGTAGGCCTCGCGATCGTCGCTGGAGACGCCAAACTCATCGTCTTTTTCGGGCATTACCGGCACGAAGCGCAGGCGAAAATAGCGTTCGCTTTCGCGCTCGCCCAGGTACAGCAAGCGTGTGCTCTGCATGCCATTGGCCGGTACGATCATGCGCGCCGGGGTGGCCATCAGACCGTCGCGGGCGGTGTTGTCGGCGTTGCTCTTAAGCTCCACTTCCTCAGACGTGCCGTCAGCGTTGTAGACAATTTCCATCACCGCGACCTTGATAAACGCCGTGCTGTCGCCGCCATTGAACACGCGCTTGAGGTAGGTGGATTTATCGCCGTCGAGGTAGTCGTAGAACACCCCGACATTGATATTCGGCGCGGCCTGTGACAGCGGCAGCCAGCAGAGCGCGCACAGCGCGAATAGATGTTTCATGGACATATACCTCAAAGCTCCGAATCCCAAACGACCGTCACCTGCCCCGAATAGGTGGTGCCTCCCTGCGCCACCATCGTGTCGGCATGTTCTTTCTTGACCTCAAAATGCAGCGTTCCCGGGCGGTGATTGACGTAGAACCCTGGCTGGAACTCCTCGGTACCAGCACCGCTCAAGAACAAAGGTTGACGATCAACGCTGGAGCCATCGGGACGAGTCAGGCCGTGGGGAAGGCTTACGCTGATATCCAGGGGGACCTTGTGGCCGTCACCGTTTTTCAAGGCGCAGGTGTCGCCGATTACACGCTCGCACTCCAACTGCATCTTGAAACGCGACGACACGTAGATGTTGAAAGTCTGATCGCGGAACAACCGCGCGGGTTTGCGGCCCTGGTTCAACCAGGTTTGCCAGCCGCCCTGAGGGACCAACTCAATACGATTACCGCCCGCAGGAAGCTCGACCTTAAGGGCGTGCTCCACGTCCAGAACGAAGTTGAGCGTTAATACGTTGTCGTCGGGCAACATGACGTCACCCATGTCGAAGTCCTGGCCAGGGCCGATCAGAAAACTATGAGTCCCCTCATAAGTGCCCGATAACATACCCAGAGGGTTCGGTGTGATCAGTTCATAGGAAATACTCAAGTTCGAGTATTTGAAATCAGGGAGGATGTGCGTAGGGCGCTTGAAGCAAACACCAGCGCCTGGAGGTACCCGCCAGAAAAACCCGTAATAGTAAGCGTTGCCATACCCTACGCCGCCATATTGACACGGGGATGGAGCATTGACCCAGTTGCCCCCCTCCCATGTACCCTCATGCAGTGGCTGCGTCTGCTCATGGGCTCCGCCTATACCGCTGACCCGCAACAGAACCTGCTCTGTATGCCCCTTTTCCCGGTGTCGGACAGTCACTGCCGTTAACGAAGAAGGGACTTGGAACATCGGCCCGTTACGTATCTGGTCCAAAGGCTGAATCGGAACGACGGCGTTGAAGTTGATCGGAAAATTGATGCTGAACACCCCATTTTGACAATACGTCGGGTGATCACGGCAATACCCTCCAGGCGGCGTGGTGTTCTCAAACTGGTTCACCATCGGGTTGCCGGGATCCGGACGGAACACTGCCGTGATCTCTTCAGTAACGCCTGACGCCGACGAGCTGAACAACAGGGCCGCTGCCACGGCCACAACCTGACTAAACAGTGCGCTCATGGTTTTCATGCTGAGGGATGGTCTCGTCATGACATTCAACCAGCGGTCTGAGCGTTAAGGGTGGAATCGGCCAAGGTGTCCGGCGTGCAGCGCAGATCACCAATCATCAGCACATTGTTTTCGCTGGGCGCTTTGGACGGATCAAGACGGAACTGGCACAGCAACTGATTGTTGTGGCGCACCTCCAGGGTCGGCGAGCTGGCGTTCATCTCCAGGGAGAAGAAACCATCCACTTCACTCACCCCACGGGTGGCGTGGTTGATGACGTGATGGCCCTTGAGCGGTTTGCCCTGCGGGTCGACCAGGCGCCCGAGGACGGTCACGGTTTGCATCACGTTGACCTTGAGGTATTCCACCCCGCCCTTGTTCAGGTGGTAACTGACACGGTGCGGCTGGATCGAGGCCGAAGGCGCGTGGTTACCCTCGAAGTCAAACGTCACCGCGCCACCCTTGTAGGCCGTGATCGGGATAAAATTGCGCCCAATCCGCAACGGGGTGCTGCCGCCACTGAAGTCATCGGCGCGCAGGGCGATGTCGTCGATATCGGTCTCGACGTCGACAATCATTCCCGCGCCGGTACCGGAATACTGGCTGGTGAGGACCATCTTCTGGCGGCCGAGGGCGAGGGTGCTCTCCAGGTTCAAGCCACCGCTCAGCTCATTGTTGAACGACGATTGCTGCACAAACGCATCGCCCTGCAGGGCGTCGGTTTCAAAGCTGGCCATGCCCGACATGCCGATGCCGTAGGTGTCGGTAATTGCCGTGGCCGAGACGCTTTGCAGCAGGTGATCTTGCAGGTCTTTGCGATAGGTCACAGAGGCGTTGTTATCGCGTGAGCCGTCCCGGGCGGTGCGCGTCCCGAGGCTGGCGGACCACTGTTCACCCGGGCCGCCAAGGGCCAGGCTGACACTCAGATCGACGCCGCGATTACGCTTGTCGCCAGTGCTGGCACTGCCCGGCCGGTCATACAAGGACAAGCGCCAGTTGGCGTCGCTGCCAAACAGATGGGTGCGCTCGCTCCAGCCCAGGTCCAGGCCAACGCCTTCTACGTTACCTTCGGTGTGGGACAGTCTGGCACTCACCGAACGCAAGTTACTGAGCCGGTGATTCAGGGAAATCGAGGAGTTACTGGTCTGGCCGACAAACACATTCACCTGGCGAATGCGCGTGCCATCGGGCAGGTATTCGTAGGTGTTGCGGGTGTCCAGCCAGCTGCGGGTATGGTTAAACACCACCGTACCGGCGCCATAGTTATAGAGCCCGTTGAGGTCGACACCGGTGCCGTAGTTGTCGGTCTGGTAGACGTTGGCGTACACGCTGGCGGAGCTGGCCAGCGTCCAGTCGATGGAGGTGCCGTATTGCATGCGGTCTTTAACCTGGCGCCCCGAAACGCCCAACACCACGCGCGGGTGGGCCAGGTAGTTGAGGGAAACGCCAGCGGTCGTGTCGCCACTGGACTGTTCATCCCAGTTGCTGAGCAACTTGCTTTCCTGGCCGGCAAATACGTTATAGCGCCAGCGGTCATCGTTGTTACGCCAGTTGCTGGGCTTGTAGACCAATTCCTGGGTGGTGTTAGTGACCTGGCCGTCTTCTATCAGGCGCACTTCGACCTCATAGATCCCGCCGGGCAACGGACGTGTGTCCAGGTTCTGCAGGCCACTGGTGACGGGCTGGGTGTTGATCAACAGGCCATTGCGATAAATCTCCACCGAACCCTGGCGGTTGGCGGTAATGGCAATCGGATAGATGCTGGCCTTGGGGTTGTTGATCATCAAGGTGTCGGAGCTGCCGTACATCACGCCGATGGCGGTGTCGGGGCTGGCGCCGAAGGTGCGCAATTGCCGGGTGAGACCTTCGGCATTGGGCGTGAAATAGCCCAGGCGCAGGAACTGGCCTTCCAGTTCGCGCTGGGTGTAGAGCGAGTACACCGCATGGTTGAGGGCGTCGTTATCGGGGCCGCCGAGGCGCGAAAACTGCGCGTTCAACACCTGGCTCCAATTGCCCAGGCTGCTGCTGGCGTCAATCCCAAAACGCCCGCCCGTGTCCTGGCCCTGGCCGCCGTTAAGGTTCAGTTGGTTACGCACAATCAGGCCTGCGCTGCCCTCGTGGGGAAGCTCGTGGTAACGCCGGCTTTCGGTGTCGCGCTCGGCGTTCTCGGTCAGCAGTGAGACCAGGGATTTTTCCAGGTTGTAGTGCACGGCCAGCAACTGGTCGGGGCAGTTACTCTCGCAGGCGCCCAGTGGCACTTGCTGCTTGAGGTACTCGGCCCAGCGCTCACGTTCATCGTCCTTGACCGGGCTTCCTTCATGGTCGTTAAACGAAAGAAGGGTCAGGGTGTCTTCACGAGACAAGACAATCATTGCCTCCCCTACGAACTCTTGGTCACGCTCAACTCGAACCGCCAGGGGCACATCGAAAAAGTGCTCTTCAAAGTCCGCCGGCAAACCCTTGGCCTGAGCCAGCAAACTGCGCGGTGTTGTGCCATCGGCCACTGGAGCAGCTAACGCACCCGCACAAAACAACAGGGCAAGCGCTGCCGCGATGGGAGTCATCGGGAACATGAACGGAATACTCTGAATACGGATTTTCAACACAATAAAGGCCGATCAACCGACAGGGACACTGCCTGTTGATCGGTAATCGCTACCCAATAAAACGACGCTTACGGGTCAACTTATTGCGCTCACAGGGTGACGCGAGGCTCGTGGTCGAAGACCACGGTGAAGTTGGTGGTGAAGAGACCCGCATCCGTGTCGGCAGGTTTGGCTGGAACAATAACCAGGTCAGCCTGGGTACCTGGAGTGGAACTGGCATCATCGACAACTTCCAGCGGCGAGCCGGTCAGGGTGACGCCGTTGAAGGAAGTGGTCAGGGCAATGGACGCAGTGCCGTTGCTCAGGGAAGCTGGACCGCCTTCGATGTAAGCCTTGACCGAACCGTCGGTATTTTTTACCGCGTAGGTTTCGCGCAGGCTGCTCAGGTTACCGGTCACAGTGTTGTAGGTCATGGTCTCATCGCGACCGAAGTCCGGGTTGAGCGGTTGTGCATGGAACTGTTTGGTAGGAATGGTTGCCTTGATGTTGATGACGCTGGTGGCTTCACCGGCGGCAAAGACGCTGGAAGAACCGAAGGCCAACATAACCAGTGGCAGTACGAAAGCAGTTTTCTTAAGCATTATTAGGTACCTGTATATCGCTTTAATTGAGTTGAAAGCCCGATCAGCTTGCAACTTTCTCACGCATTTAAAGAGCACAGCTTTGCAAGATCCGACTGTGTCTTAGGACGCAGGCATATCTTCCACCGAATTAAAATCAAAGTAAGCCAGAGCCTTCTCTAAAGCATGTAGCCATAGGCCATATGGCCAGTGAGACAAAAACAAAAAAGCCAAATAATGCCATCAGCACCTGTAATACATGTCCTACAAAGACACTATAAACTCATGACTTTCGCGCGCTAAAAACCCGGACTGTCAGAAACGTATTACATGGCGATATAACGAGGCTTAATTAAACATCTAATTAGAGTATTAACTCAATCTTTTAATCCTGGCTTAGTTTTTTAATAACTCGGTATGTTAGTCGTTACCAGTCCGTCATCGCCTTTGGCGGCCGCCGAACCGCTCATCGGAGAAGGCCTTTACGCAGGATAAGATATATCTTAAGTTGTATCTTGATTTTTCAGAGAGCACGACAATGAAAGACCCTCACTCGCACCGCGCAACCGGTAGCGGCCGCGACATCTTTGACAAACGCTCCAGCCGCGAACGGGCCGAGCGTGGCCCGCGCGTCTTTGCGCCGGGTGATCTGAAATTGCTGCTACCGGCGCTGATCGCCGAAATGCCCTGCCACGGCTACGACCTGATCCGCCGGATCGAAACCCTGTTCGACGGCGCCTACAGCCCCAGCCCCGGGGTGATCTACCCCACGCTGACCTTTCTCGAAGAAAGCGAATTGATCACGGGCGACGCCGAGGGCGGAAAAAAACGCTACACAATCACCGATGCCGGTCGTCTGTTATTGAGCGAACAGGCGGTTGCCCTCGAAGGCATTCGCATGCGCATGGACGTAAGCAAACGCTCGCTGCGCGGCCACGACCGGCCACCGGAAATCCACGAGGCGGTGCACAACCTGCGCCATGCCTTGCATTCGCACCACGGGCGCTGGAGCCCGGACGAAATCACGCGTGTCGCGGCGCTGCTCAACCGCACCGCGCAAGCCATTGCCGACGGGAAAGACCAATGAACACACAAGCCATTCATCGCGTGACCCACGAAGTCAAACGCCGCCGCCTGCAGGTACTGCGGGTGGTGGACATCACCCCGCGCATGCGCCGCATTACGTTGGGCGGCCCGGAACTGGCGGGCTTTGTCAGCCTGGGCAGCGATGATCACATCAAGCTGCTGTTCCCGCAGAACGCCGCCGAACAAGCGGCCCTGGAAAGCCCGACGTTCACCATCAAGGGCGACGGCCCACAACCGGCGATGCGCGATTACACGCCACGGCGTTACGACCTGAGCATTGGCGAACTGGATATCGACTTCGTGCTGCACGGCGATGGCCCAGCGTCCACCTGGGCCGAGCAGGCGCAAGTCGGCCAGCACCTGTATATCGGTGGGCCACGAGGTTCGATGATCGTGCCGGATATCTTCGACAGCTACCTGCTGATCGGCGATGAAACCGCCCTGCCCGCCATCGGCCGGCGCCTGGAAGAACTGCCCGCCGGGCGCAAGGTGCTGGCGGTGATCGAAATTGCCGATGCCGCAGAGCAGCAAGTGCTGGAGAGCGCGGCGGATGTCGAGATTATCTGGGTGGTGCGCGGCGAGGCAGACCTGCTTGAGGTCGTGCGCAACCTGACGTTGCCCGGCGGAAAGTTGTACAGCTTTGTCGCGACCGAAACCAAGCTGTCGCGCCAGGTGCGGCGGGTGTTGCTGGATACGCACAAGGTCAATGAGGAGTTCTTGAAGGCGGCGGGCTACTGGCGTGCGGAAGGCAGCGAAGAAGATTAACCCTGAACTCGGTCAAAACTGTGGGAGGGGGCTTGCTCCCGATGGCGGTGGATCAGTAAATAAATTTGTTCTGACACACCGCCATCGGGAGCAAGCCCCCTCCCACACTGACTGTGCCCACTTTAGATCGTGGGTCACCTTTTCAGGCGGTTATCCAGCCCCACTACCGCCAACGCAATGACGATAAACCCCAGCAAAATCCCCCCGGCATTCAAGAACACCTGCGGGTAACCCAGGCTGCCCACATCCATGAACGGGTATTGATACTGCCCCAGCAAATGCCCGCGCAACAGCACATAGGCGAAGTACACCAGGGGGTAAACCACCCACCCGGCAATGTGCTTGAGGCGCAAGGTGCCCTTGGGCACGCACCGCCACCAAAAGATCAGAAACAGCACCGGCATCACGTCGTGCAGCAATTCATCGGCAATGAATTGAAAGCCCTCGGGGCTCCATAAGTGCCGCAGCAACAGGTTGTAGGCCAGGCTTACCACGACAATGCTCGCGGCAATACCACTGCTGATACCCGGCGCGAGGAAAAACCGCTTGCCGGCCGATTCGCGCTTGACCAGCCAATAGCTCAGCACCACGACGACCAAGGTATTGGTCAGTACCGTGAAAAAACTGAAGAAACTGATCAATCCGCCCAGCAAGCTGGCACCGCTGGACCAGCGCGAATACAGAATCAGGTATTGCTGAATCGCCAGCCCCACCCAACCGGCCAACGCGGCCGCTGTCACAAAACGCTTCACGGGCTCAGTCCAGCGGGCGTTTGGTGCGCATCAGCTTGACGTACAAGCCTTCAACTTTTTCCCGCGCCCATGGGGTCTTGCGCAGGAAGGTCAGGCTCGACTTGATGCTGGGATCGCTCTTGAAGCAGCGGATATCAATGCGTTCGGCCAGGCCTGCCCATTCGTAGTGTTCCACCAGGGTAGTGAGGACGTGTTGCAGGGTCACGCCGTGAAGTGGGTCGTTGCTTGTCGCGGTCATGCCGGGCCTTTTGCGAGAGAGAAAACACAGCCGCGCACCTTAGCGGACGGGGCGTACCGGTGGAAGCACTGCATTGAATATAGCCCGTCGGTAAAAGTTCCCCTTTTCAGCGAAAAAAGAGATGTTATATTGTAACGATACTTATCAAGATCCTGCCAAGGAATGTCCGATGTCGCTCTCCTGTCTCTGGCGCCTGTCGCCCCTCGCCGCCGCCCTGCTGATCTGCTCCGAAGCCCACGCCCTGGAACTGCCATCGCAAATCATCACTGGCAATCCCCTGGGCAGCGCGCAACTCGCCTCGCCCACCACCGTGCTGGAGGGCGACGACCTGACCCTGCAACAAAAAGGCAGCCTGGGCGAAACCCTGAACAAACAGCCGGGCGTATCGTCTTCGTACTTTGGCCCCGGTGCCAGCCGGCCGATCATCCGTGGCCAGGACGGTGACCGTATTCGCCTGCTGCGCAACGGCGTGGGCGCGCTGGATGCGTCATCACTGTCCTATGACCACGCCGTGCCGCTGGACCCGATCAACGTCGAGCGCATCGAAATCGTGCGCGGCCCGGCGGCCTTGTTATACGGCGGCAGCGCCATCGGCGGGGTGGTCAACACCTTCGACAACCGCATCCCCACCGCAGCCATCGAGGGCATCCACGGTGCCGGTGAACTGCGCTACGGCGGTGCCGACACCACGCGCAGCAGCGCGGGCAAGCTGGAAGCCGGCGACGGCACCTTCGCCTTGCACCTGGACGCCAACGCGCGGGAGTTCAACGACCTGAAAATTCCAAGTGATGCGCGCAGCCGTCATGCGCCCGAAACCGACGCAGGCCCCGGCAAAAACGGTCGCCTGGGCAACAGCGATGGGCGCCAGGATGGCGGCGCGGTGGGTGGGTCCTACACCTGGGATGATGGCTACGCGGGCCTGTCCTACAGCAACTACGACAGCAACTACGGCTCGCCCGCCGAGCAGGACGTGCGCATCCGCATGCAACAGGAGCACTACGCGTTCGCCTCCGAAATCCGCAACCTGCAAGGCCCGTTTACCTCGGTGAAAATCGACGCAGGCTACACCGACTACCAGCACCGCGAGATCGAAGGGGGCGAGACCGGCACCACCTTCAAGAACAAAGGCTATGAAGCCCGCGTGGAAGCCCGCCACCAGCCCATCGGGCCATTCGACGGCGTGGTCGGCGCGCAAGTGACCCGCAACGAATTTTCGGCCCTGGGCGAAGAAGCCTTCGTGCCCCAGACCGATACCAACGCCGGCGCACTGTTCATTCTTGAGCAGATGCACGCCACCGAGCGCCTCACCCTCAGCCTCGGCGGGCGCCTGGAACATACCAGCGTTGACCCGGATGCCAAGGGCAATGCGCGCTTCGCCAATGCCGACAAGGCCAATGCCTTCACCGCAGGCAGCCTGTCGTCCGGCGCGGTCTACAGCCTGACGCCGATCTGGTCGTTGGCCGCCACCCTGGGCTACACCGAGCGCGCCCCGACGTTCTACGAGCTGTACGCCAATGGTGCTCACGTCGCCACCGGCACTTATGAATTGGGCGACGCCAACCTGTCGAAGGAAAAAGCCGTGTCCAGCGACCTGGCCCTGCGCTTTGACAATGGCATCCACAAGGGCAGCTTTGGCGTGTTCTACAGCCGCTTCTCCAACTACATCGGTTTGCTCGGCACGGGGCGTACGTTGAACGATGAAGGTGAAGAAGACGCAGGCGGTATTCCCGAGTACACCTACTCCGGGGTACGCGCACGTTTCGCCGGCTTCGAAGCCCAGGATCACTGGAAACTTGGCGAAAGCGCCTACGGCAAGTTCGCCCTGGAGCTGTCGGGCGACTACACGCGTGCAACCAACCTGGACACCGGCGAAGCCCTGCCGCGCATTGCGCCGCTGCGCTTGAACAGCGGTTTGCTATGGGAGCTGGATCGCTGGCAGGCGCGCATCGACGTAGAACATGCCGCCGGCCAAGGGCGCGTGCCGAGTAACGAAAGCGGCACCGATGGCTATACCACCCTCGGCGCGAGCGCGGGTTATCACTTCAACGTCGGCAGCAGCCAGTGGCTGGCGTTCGTCAATGGCGAAAACCTGACCAACCAGACCGTGCGCTACGCCAGCTCGATCCTGCGCGATATTGCGCCGGCGCCGGGGCGCAGCGTGCAAGTCGGCATCCGCACCACTTTTTAAACCGCGCCGAAAATCCCCTGTGGGAGGGGGCTTGCTCCCGATAGCGGTGCGCCAGTCGGCACATTAAATGACTGACCCACCGCCATCGGGAGCAAGCCCCCTCCCACACTGTTTTGCCGCGACACTGAGTCACTGTTACCAAATCTGAAATGATGCATCTTGCGATTCACCCTTTCTCTAAACGCCCCGCCGCATTATCCTTCGCAACAACCTGAAACGCTTCACCCCCCGGTCTGACCCCATTTGCCGAATCTTCCCTTCACGCAAAGACAGCGCTGTCTTAAATCGACCTGCGCCTGGGGGTTTATTGCCCGCCTGTGGATAACCGAGTTATCCACAGAAAAAACCAAAAATAACGCTGAACCAAGCCCGCGCCGAATCGTCATCTACAGTGAGTGAAGCACGGGCTTACATAATTCCAACGTAACGGAGAAACACACTATGAGCACTGATGGTGCCTCAAGCCCAAGCCGCCTGCTGCCCAGGTTGCTAGGCGTCTTGCTGCTGATCATGGGGCTGGCCTTGCTGGCCGGTGGGGTCAAGCTGAGCATGCTCGGCGGCTCGCTGTATTACCTGCTGGCCGGTATCGGCATCGCCTTGACCGGCGTTTTGCTGCTGGCCACCCGCCGCGCTGCGCTGGGCCTGTACGCACTGGTGCTGTTCGCCAGCACGGTGTGGGCGCTATGGGAAGTCGGCTTGGACTGGTGGCAGTTGGTGCCGCGCCTGGCCCTGCTGTTCGCCTTGGGCATCGTCATGTTGTTGCCATGGTTTCGCCGTCCGTTGCTGCGTGGTCAAGCCGCGCCGTTGGGCACCGGCGCCCTGAGCGTGGCCGTGGTGCTGGCGGGCGCTGCCGCCCTGGCCAGCCAATTCACCAACCCCGGTGAAATGGTCAAGACCGGCCAACTGGACCGCGATGCGGTGCCGGGCATGGCCAGCGCTGCACCTGCCCAGGCCGATGGCGACTGGAATTCGTACGGCCGCTCGGCCTTCGGCGACCGTTACTCGCCACTGGCCCAGATCACGCCGGAAAACGCGCACAAGCTGGTGCCGGCCTGGACCTTCCGTACCGGTGACATTCCGGGCGCAGGCGATCCCGGTGAAACCACCGCGGAAAACACCCCGCTGAAAGTCAACGGCATGCTGTACGTGTGCACCCCGCACAGCCAGGTGATTGCCCTGGACCCGGACACCGGCAAGGAAATCTGGCGTTTCGACCCGAAGATCACCACCCAGGGTGCCGAGAACTTCAAGGGTTGGGCGCACATGACCTGCCGTGGCGTGTCGTATCATGATGACGCCGCCTACGCCTCCGAGCAGAGCCCGACTGGCAGCGCCAGCCCGGCCGCCGCGCCGACCGCCTGCCCGAAACGCATCTTCGTGCCGACTGCCGACACCCGCCTGATCGCCCTGAACGCCGACACCGGCAAGATGTGCGAAGACTTCGGTGACAAAGGCCAGGTCGACCTGCGTGCCAATATCGGCACCTTCGCCCCAGGCGGTTACTACTCCACCTCGCCACCGGCCGTGACCAAAAATCTGGTGGTGATCGGCGGTCACGTGACCGACAACGTCTCCACCGACGAGCCAAGCGGCGTGATCCGTGCGTTCGACGTGCACACCGGCAAGCTGGTGTGGAACTGGGACAGCGGCAACCCGGACGACACCACCCCGTTGGCCGAGGGCAAGACCTACACCCGCAACTCGCCGAACATGTGGTCCATGTTCGCCGTGGATGAAAAACTCGGCATGCTCTACCTGCCGATGGGCAACCAGATGCCCGACCAGTACGGCGGTGACCGTACCGATGACTCCGAAAAATACGCTGCCGGCCTGACCGCCCTGGACATCGACAGCGGCCACGTGAAGTGGACCTTCCAGTTCACCCACCACGACCTGTGGGACATGGACGTGGGCGGCCAGCCTTCGCTGATCGACATCAAGACCGCTGACGGCGTCAAGCAAGCGGTGATGGCGTCGACCAAGCAAGGCAGCATCTACGTGCTGGACCGTGCCACCGGCCAACCGGTAGTGCCGATCAATGAAATCCCGGTACCACAGGGCGCCGTTGCCGGCGATCGCACCTCCCCTACCCAGCCGAAGTCTGACCTGAACTTCATGCCGCCGCCGTTGAAAGAACGCGATATGTGGGGCGTGACACCGTTCGACCAGATGCTGTGCCGGATCGACTTCAAGTCGATGCGCTACGACGGCCCGTTCACGCCGCCGTCGCTGCAAGGCTCGATCGTCTACCCAGGTAACTTCGGCGTGTTCGACTGGGGCGGCATCTCGGTTGACCCGGTCCGCCAGATCGCTTTCGTGAACCCGAGCTACATGGCGTTCAAATCGAAACTGATCCCGGCCGCCGATATCGCCAAGCAAGGCCCACGTGTCAGCGAAACCCAAGGCGTACAGCCGAACAAAGGCGCGCCGTACGGTGTGATCCTCGAAGCGCTGCTCTCGCCGCTGGGCCTGCCGTGCCAGGCGCCAGCCTGGGGTTACGTGGCGGCGGTCGACCTGACCACCCACCAAACCATCTGGATGCACAAGAACGGCACCGTGCGTGACAGCTCGCCGGTTCCGATCCCGCTGACCATGGGCGTGCCAAGCCTGGGCGGTACGTTCACCACTGCAGGTGGCGTAGCGTTCCTGAGCGGCACCCTCGACCAGTACCTGCGTGCCTACGACGTAAAAAACGGCAAGCAACTGTGGGAAGGCCGCCTGCCTGCAGGCGCGCAAACCACCCCGATGACCTACACCGGCAAGGACGGCAAGCAATACGTGCTGGTCATGGCCGGCGGTCACGGTTCCCTGGGCACCAAGCAGGGTGACTACGTGATGGCGTTCAAACTGCCGGATTAAGTAAACCCGGCGGTAAAACAAAGGCGGCTACCTGATGGGTAGCCGCCTTTTTTGTGCACGCCTGATAAGCCGTCGTGGGTTTTACAGGCAACGTGCGCGCATGAAATCGCCCCAACGGCGCACCAGGTAGTTGTGCTCGTCCATCACCGAGTTCCACACCGCAATGTGCCCCATGCGCTGCTCATAGGAGCCGCCGTCGCGCACCTCGCCGATGTCGATCAATGGCAAGCCATCGCTGCCCGACAGCTCTTCACGCGCAGGCTTGCCGGCGTACCAGTAATCCCACTCCGCGCTGCTCAGATGATCGCGGGTACGCGCCGGGTTACCGATGTAGTAACCCTGGCGCGCCATCACCGCCCCAGGCCAGCCGGACAACCACCAGTTCAGGTAGGCATAGGCCGCATCCAGCACCGGCCCCTGGGCATGGCGCGACAACGACAAGCCGCCGAACCAGGCGCGATAGCCTTCGCGCGGCACGGCGAGCCGGTATTTCACCCCGGCACGGTGCAGGCGCATCAAGGTCGGCGACCACAGGCTCTGGATGTCGATGCTCGGGCTGAGCATCAATTGCGCGGCTTCTTCGTCGTCCGACCAGAACGCCGCAAAGTGCCCCTCCTTCTGCTTGCGCACCAGGATCTCGGCCAGCACATCGATCTCCTCGATGCTCATGTTGCCGATGTCCCGGAACTGCGCCAGCCCCGCACCCTGCACGGCGAGCGCGGCATCCAGGGCACCGATGGCGGCGTCGCTTTGCAGGGCGGTGCGCGCGCGCCACGCCGGGTCGAGCAGCCAGCCCCAGCTTTCGTTGCCGTGGCAGAAACCTTCGGGCAAACGCTCGGGGCGATAGGCAAAACTGTCGGCGTTGTGGGTCAGCGGCAGCATGCTGATGCGCTCGGTTACGCTGCTGCCGAGGCTGCCGTCGTGCTGCACGAACAGCCGCTCACTCGGCACGCTGCCACTGCCCAGGCGGTCGTTGGGCGAGAGTCGACCGCGCTTGGGCAAGTCGTTGATCTCATGCCACAGCGCGATGCGCCGCGTGTCGATCGGCTGGATCGCCCGCGCCGGCCACACAAAGTCGACGTTGTGGAACCACTGGTCGTAGAGGTCGTAGCTGTCCGGCTGCATCACCGCAATACGCTGGGCTTGTTCCACATCATGCACCTGGTACACCAGGCGAATGCCCAGCTCCTGCTCGGCCCGCACGCGCAGGCATTCGAGCAAGGTCACGGAGGTGCCGAGCACGCGCAGTGTGATCATGCCGCGAACCGCCGCGCGAACACGTCGAAGGAACGGCGCAACAGCGCGGGGTCGAGGCCGCGCAGGATAAACACCAGGCGCGACTGGCGCTCAGTGCCAGGCCAGGCAGGCAAATGCACCGGGGCATGCAGGCAGTGCTGTACACCATGGATGACGATGGGGGCCGAGCTTGCGTTCACGTTGAGCAGTCCTTTGACGCGAAGGATTCGTTCGCCGTGGCATCTTAGCAGCATCGACAACCACACCCCGAACCCGACCCAGTCCAGCGGTTGCTCGAAAGTCAGGCAGCACACCTGCGCCGCGCCGTGGTTGGCGGTGGCGGGTTGATGCAGTTGCCAGCGACTGACCTCGACGGCGGGCTCGGTGCCGCGCACGCCCTCGCCGAGCAGCAGTTGATCGCCGCTGTGAATCGCCTGGGTATCGAGGATCAACGTACCGCCGTTGAGGGCGTGCAGGTGCTCGCGCAGCGCGGCGCAATCGTCGACCAGGTCGGTCTTGCTCAGCAACAGCCGGTCGGCCGCCGCCACCTGGGCCAGCCACTCCGGGTGCAGGCGTTCCTGCAAGGCGGCATGGCTGGCATCGACCAGGGTGATCACCAGGCCGATATGAAAACGCCCGCGCAGTTGCATGTCGTTGTTCAGCGTGGCGAGGATCGGCGCCGGGTCGGCCAGGCCGGTGGTTTCCAGGATCACCCGTTTGAAGGCCGGGATTTCCCCGCGTTCACGGCGTTGCAACAGGCCGAGCAGTGCGTCTTTCAACTCGCCGCGAATCGAGCAGCACACACAGCCGCTGGGCAGCAGGACGGTGTCTGGTGCGACTTCCTCCACCAGCAGATGATCAATGCCGACATCGCCGAACTCATTGATCAGTAGCGCGGTGTCGCCCAGGCTTTCGCCCTGCAACAGGCGCTTGAGCAAGGTGGTTTTGCCGCTGCCGAGGAAACCGGTGATCACATTCAGAGCAATGCTCATATTTACCTCCGCCCCCTGTAGGAGCGAGCTTGCTCGCGAAAAACCCGAGAGCGCCAGGTACATCCAGACAACACGCGTTAGGGTTGACGTTTTTCGCGAGCAAGCTCGCTCCTACAGTGGGGTGTTTTCCAGGTGGTCAAGTAGACGCGGGTCAAGGGGATCCAGCGGGCGGCCGAGCATGGTTTCGGCCGCCTGCCAGAGTTGATCCAGGCCGCTGGCCAGGGCCTGCTTGCCGGTCGCGCCGAGCAACAGGTACGACGCGCCCTGGAAATCCTCGACCTTGAGCCGAAACACCGCCAGCACCTGGTTGATCGCCGCGATCCGGCGCAGGCGCTCGCGACGCCTGGGCAGTGCATCGCCCAAGGGGTCGCTCCAATGCAAGTCTTCGCCGAGCAGGCCGCAGAGTCCGCACATGGCTAAGCCCCGCTCATGGCATGACATCGCCGGCGTTCGGGCCGAGGGTCTGGCCGACGAACAGGTTACCGCCCGGGGTACTGGCCAGCAGCACGGCGGTGGGCGCGACTTCGTCCGCCAGGCCGAACCGGCCCAGAGGCAGCTCGGCGGCCTTGGCGCGTTTCCAGCTGTCGCTGATGCCGCCCACCAGCGGGGTTTCGATCGGGCCTGGGGCGATGGCGTTGACCAGCACATTGTCCTTGGCCACTTCCAGGGCCAGGGACTTGGTGAAGCCGATCACCCCGGCCTTGGCCGCGGCGTAGTGGCAAAGCTCGGCACCGCCCTTGATGCCCAGTTGCGAGGCAACGTTGATGATCCGCCCCCAGCGCTGCGCGAGCATATGCGGCAAGGCGCGCTGGCTGGCGATGAACACGCTGGTGAGGTCGACCCGCAGCATGTCGTTCCACATCTCGAGGGAGAGATCGACGCAACGCGCCTGGGTCAGCATGCCGGCATTGTTGACCAGGATGTCGATCCCGCCGAACTGCTCGACGCACCGGTCGACGCTGGCCTGGGCGCCTTCGACGGTACCGACATCGGCCAGGCACTCGAACACCTCGGCACCCAGGTTGCGACAGGTGATCGCGACTTCGGCCAGGCTCGCGGCGTTGCGGTCGGCCAACACCAGGCGAGCGCCCTCGACCGCGTAAGCCTGGGCAATGGCGGCACCGATGCCGCTGCCGGCCCCGGTGATGACGGCGCGGCGGTTAGTCAGTTGCTTCATACAAAAACTCCCGAAAAAACACAGTTCCCCTGTGGGAGGGGGCTTGCTCCCGATAGCAATGGCCCAGACAAAACATCAGTGACTGACCCACCGCTATCGGGAGCAAGCCCCCTCCCACATTTTTCGATTGAGTACGTTCAGTCAGGCCAGCGCACGGTCAGGCCGCCGTCGATGATGATGCTTTGCCCGGTCACGTAGCTCGATGCATCACTGGTCAAGAACTGCACCAGCGACGCCACTTCATCCGCCCGCCCTACCCGACCCAGCGGGATTGCCTTGGCAGCCTTGGCCAACCCTTCAGGCCCCAGCGAATTCTTCGCATCCAATGACTGCGGCGTCTCGATCAACCCCGGGATCACCGCATTGCAGCGAATGCCCCTGGCCGCCAGTTCCACCGCCAGCGAACGACACAACCCCGGCACCCCGGCCTTGGCCGCCGCGTAATGGCTGTGTTCCTGCCAGCCATACACGCCGCCGGCAATCGAAGAAATCGCTACCAGCGCGCCGCCTTCGGTCATATGCCGGGTCGCCGCGCGGAAGGTGCGCATCACCCCCGTGAGGTCGATATTGAGCATCTCATCCCACAACGCATCGCTCATTTCCAGCAACGGCGCGCGACGCAACAAGCCGGCATTGGCCACCGCGTAATCGAGGCGCCCGAAGTGCTGCACCGCCTGCTCGGCCATGGCATCCACCGAGGCGCTGTCGCCCACGTCCAGCGCGACCATCAGGCACTCTCCACCGGCTGCTTCCACCAGGGCAACCGTGCTGTGCGGATCATGGGGATCGGCCGGGTAATACCCGCCCACCACCGCCACGCCGCTGCGCCCGTAGGCCACGGCAAGGGCTTGGCCGATGCCGCTGGCGGCACCGGTAATCAAGGCAACTTTACGGCTCATCGAGAACTCCTTACTGAACGGTTTCCGGACGCACATGGCGCGCGGCAAACATCAACGCGCCGGACAAGAAGCACGGCAGCGCGCCGAACCACAGCGCGGCCGTCTGCCAGTCGCTGCCGGCGGACAACACCTGGGTGGCGCCAAACCCGGCCAACACGGCGCCAATCGGGCCCATGGCATGGATGATTGCGCCACCGGTGGCGCGGATGCTGGTGGGGAAACTTTCGCTGATGAAGAACAGCGCTGCCGAGTACGGCCCGATCAGGAAGAACAGGCCCAGGCTGTACAGCCCGACCACCATCGGCATGTTGCTCGGCCCGAACAGCATCCCGGCGAATGCCAGGCCGCCGAGCATCCAACCCAGGCCGATCACGTTGCGCCGCCCGATCTTGTCGCCCATCCAGCCGTGGCTGAGGTAACCGCAATAGCCCACCAGGTTCGACAGCACGAGGATGATCAGCGAGTTCTCGAACGAGATGTGGTGCACGCTGACGATCACCGAGGTACCCAGCACGCTGAACACCTGGATCGCCGCCCAGTTGAGCAACAGCGCGGCGCCGATCACCAGGGTGGCGCGCCGCGCCGGGCCCCGGAATGCAGCCTTGAGGCCCGCCTTGCTGTGTTCGTCATAATCCACGCCGTAGGTCGCGGCGACGTTCTGCGCCTCGCTCACCGCACCGCGTTTACGCAGTTGGCTGATGCGCTGGTGAATCTGGAACTGCGGGCTTTCCTTGAGCTTGCGCGCCATGATCGCGATCACGATGGCCGGGATCGCGGCGAAGACGAAGCAGCCCTGCCAGCCGATAATCGGCAGCAGCAGCGCGGTCAACCCCGCGGCGATCAAGGCCCCGACCGGCCAGCCGCCTTGTACCAGGCTGTAGATGAAGCCGCGACGCTTGGTCAGCTTCGGATCTTGCGAGGCGCCGTACAGCTCACTCAGATACGTCGCATTGACGGTTTCCTCGGCATACCCCAAGCCACCCAGCGAGCGAATCAGGATCAGCGGTGACTTGCCCCACGCCCCGCCAATCGCGGTGAGCGCCGAGCACAGTGCGGAGCCGGCCACGGTCAGAATAATCCCCTGGCGGCGCCCCAGTTTATCGACGACGGGACCGATGGCGAACGCGACCACCGCCGTACCCACCGCCACCCAGGTCGCGATTTGCGCCTGCTCCACTTCCCCCCAGCCAAAGTGCCGGCCGATCTCCGGCAGCAAGGTGCCGAACAGGATGAAGTCATACACCGCGAACACCCAGGCGAAGAACGCGATCCAGGTGGCGAAGCGCACTTCCTGGGACGTCAGTTGGCGGGGTTTCCAGCCAGTCAGGTCAAGCTTGTTGTAGATAGACATGGAGCGCGCCTCGGGGTGGGGGTCAGGTGCGGGGTTGACGGCGGATAAAGTCGTCGGCGATTTCATCGAAGGTGACGAAGCGCACACCGGCATGGCTCTGGATGTGTTCGATCAAACGCTCAAGCATCAGCAGCACTTGCGGGCGGCCGGACACGTCGGGGTGGATGGTCATGGTGAACACCGCGTGTTCATGTTCGCGGTAGACCCAGTCGAACTGGTCGCGCCACATTTCTTCCAGGTGACGCGGGTTGACGAAGCCGTGGCTGTTGGGGGCTTTCTTGATGAACATCATTGGCGGCAGGTCGTCGAGGTACCAGTTGGCCGGGATTTCCACCAGGTCGGTTTCCTCGCCGCGCACCAGGGGTTTCATCCAGGTGTCGGGGTGCTGGCTGTAGTCGATCTTGGTCCAGCTATCGCCCTTGCGCACGTAGTAGGGATGGAAGTCGTTGTGCATCAGGCTGTGGTCGTACTTGATGCCTTTCTTCAGCAGCAGCTCGTTGGTGACTTTGCTGAATTCCCACCACGGCGCGACGTAGCCGGTGGGGCGCTTGCCGGTGACCTGGGTGATCAGTTCGATGGATTTATCGAGGACGATTTCCTCCTGCTCGGCGGTCATCGCGATGGGGTTTTCGTGACTGTAGCCGTGCACGCCGATTTCATGGCCGGCGTCGGCCACGGCCTTCATCTGCTCGGGGAAGGTTTCCATCGAGTGGCCGGGGATAAACCACGTGGTGCGCAGGCCGTAGCGCTCGAACAATTTGAGCAGGCGCGGCGCGCCGATTTCACCGGCGAACAGGCCGCGGGAGATGTCGTCCGGCGAGTCTTCGCCGCCGTAGGACCCGAGCCAGCCGGCGACGGCGTCAACGTCGACGCCAAATGCACAGAGGATGTCTTTAGCCATGGTGTGTCTCCTTAGGGTTGAGGGCGGTTTCGACCGACAGCGCGGCCCTGAGCAAGCGCGCGTCTTCGCCGCAAGGGGCGCTGAGCAGCAGCCCGGTGGGCAGGCCCAGGGCATCGCGGCCGCTGGGCAGGCTGACGCCCGGCATGTCGAGCAGGCTGCCGGGCATGGTCAGGCGCAGGGTTGCCAGGTTGGTGCTGACGAACAATTCGTCGTCGGCCTCCAGCGGCGCCAGCGCCGGGGCGACGTGAGCGACGGTCGGGGTGATCAGCAGAGCGCCGTCGAGGTCGTCGCTCAGTTGGTTCTGCAGACGTCTGCGGGCGTCGGTCAGGTGGATCAGTTGGCTGGCTGGCAAGCCGCGCGCGGCTTCGAGGCGGCGACGCACGCGGGGGTCGAGCTGCTCGGCGTCAGGGCTGTCGAGCAGGGCCTGGTGCAGGGCGAAGGCTTCGAAAGCGCCAAGCCAGCCGTGCTGCCGGATCAGGTCGAGGGCGGCCTGGAAGGCGGCGCAGGGGCGCAGGTCGATCAACGCGCCGGCAGCCTTGAGCTGGTCCACCGCGCGCAGCAGGTTATCGCGCACCGCCGGTTCAATGCCTTCCAGCGCGCCTTGCTCGAGCACGAAACGCTGGCCCTTCAGGCTGCGGGCAACGTGGGTTTGCGCACGGCCATGGAGCAGGTCGTCGATGGCCAGCGCATCGCGCACGCTGCGGGTCAGCGGGCCGAGGCTGTCGAGGCTGCGGGCCAATGGAAACACGCCGTCGCGGCTGTAGCGGCGGCAGCTACTGCGGTAGCCCACCACGCCATTCAGGGCGGCGGGAATGCGGATCGAGCCAGCGGTGTCGGTGCCCATGGCAATCGGCACGATCCCGGCTGCCACGGCCACGGCCGAACCGGATGACGAACCGCCGGGAATCCGCGGCTGGTCGCTGCTGTTGGGGTTGTGGGGCGTGCCGAAATGCGGGTTCAGGCCCAGGCCCGAATACGCCAGCTCACTGAGGTTGGTCTTGCCCACGCTGACCATCCCGGCGCGGCACAACAGCCCCACGCTTGGCGCATCGAGCAAAGCGGCCGGCGCCTCGCGGCGATAAGCGGCGCCTGCGGTGGTGATGCTGCCGGCCACGTCAAACAAGTCCTTCCAGGCCAGGGGCACACCGTCGAACACACTCAGCGGCTGACCGGCACGCCAGCGCGCGGCGGACGCTTGCGCCTCACGCAAGGCACGCTCGGTGCACAGCGAGATGAACACGCTGGGCGCCGTGCTCGCGCGGGCAAGCGCTTGTTCGAGCACTTGCACCGGGTCGCTGCGACCGGTGGCGAACGCTTCGGCCATTGACGTGGCGTCTGACATGAAGATCACCTCATAAAACGTATATATTTATAAAATGTACGTTTTGTAGAGGCAGCTTTCGTGCCAGTCTCTTTGTGTGTCCGCGCGTATTATTTCGGCTTTTCGCCAATATCCACGGGATAGAGGCTTTTGTAAGAAGCAAAATATTTGAAGGTCAGCGGTGGGTCTGCCCTTCAATGAAATAACGTATCTTTAATTAATACATACATTTTGGTGCAAAAAAGTAACAACCCGGTGCCAAAGGCCCCAAAAAAGTGCCACCGACGTGGCGCGGAGTGACAGGCCCATCTATGAGAGAATCCCCAGCCATCGTCACGCCCTAGCACTCATGACCCAGAGAAGCAGATGAAACCAGTGTCCGCCCCGGCATCCCGTTACGCGATGATTCACAAGGTAATGCGTGACGCAATCGTCAACGGCACCGCGCGCCACGGGCTTGTGCTGCTGGAGGCGCCGCTGGCCGAGCTGTTCGGCACCAGCCGCGTGCCGGTGCGCAAGGCGCTGGACCTGCTGCACGATGAGGGCCTGATCTGCCGCTTCAACGGCCGTGGCTACCTGATCAATCCCGAAGGCCTGGCCGTGGAGCCGCTGCGCCTGCCCCTGAGCCACGCGCACCTGGGCCTCAACGGCGACGACGAACTGGTGGACACCCGGCCCCTGGGCGAGCGGATCGTCGAGGAAATCGGCGCAGCACTGTCCACCTGCATCGCCTTTGGCCATTACCGCCTGGACGAACAAGCCGCCGCCGACCACTACGGCGTCAGCCGCGCCGTGGTCCGCGAAGCGCTGATGCGCCTGCGCGACCGTGGCCTGGTGGAGAAAGAGCCCTACTCCCAATGGTTGGCCGGGCCGTTGACCGCGCGGGAAGTCACCGAAGACTACGAACTGCGCGCCTGCCTGGAACCCGAGGCCTTGCGCCAGAGCGCGCCGGGCCTCGACCGGGAAGTCCTCGAAGCCATGTTGCAGCGGGTCACGGCGGCCCAGCAGAACCCGCAATGCAGCCTGGAAGCCATCGAGCAGATCGAAGAGGACTTGCACCAGCGCTGCCTGGCCGGCCTGCAGAACCGCAAGATCGCCGCGCTGATCCGCCAGGGCCAGAGCCCGATGATCATCAGTCGGATTTTCCATCGATTGCTGGGAATCGGCGCCGATCCGGCCATGCTCGCCGAACATCGCCTGATCCTGGAGCTTTTGCTCCACGGCGCCTTCGATGCCGCCGCGCTGAACCTGCGCGAACACCTGCAACGGGCGCGGCAGCGAATGTTGCAGCGCTTGAAGGTGCTCTCGGTACTGCCCGAGCAGCCACTGCCGGCCTACCTCCACAAAATCAGCTGACCGCGTCGCTGCAGTAACTTTATGTAATATGTTCCTATCTCACCCCTACCATTGAAACCACCGCTGCCCTGCCCCATCTAAGCTGCATACTTCCTTATGCAGGTGCCCCATGAGCGACCAGCAAGACGTCCCTGATTACGACCTGAACGACTACGCCGACCCCGAAAACGCTGAAACTTCGTCCAACACCGGCCTGGCCCTGCCTGGGCAAAACCTGCCGGACAAGGTCTACATCATCCCGATCCACAACCGGCCGTTTTTTCCGGCGCAGGTGTTGCCGGTCATCGTCAATGAAGAACCCTGGGCCGAAACCCTGGAACTGGTGAGCAAATCCGACCACCATTCCCTCGCCCTGTTTTTCATGGATACACCGCCCGAAGACCCGCGCCATTTCGACACCTCTGCCCTGCCGCTGTACGGCACCCTGGTCAAGGTGCACCACGCCAGCCGCGAAAACGGCAAGCTGCAATTCGTGGCCCAGGGCCTGACGCGCGTGCGCATCAAGACCTGGCTCAAGCACCACCGCCCACCGTACCTGGTGGAGGTCGAATACCCGCACCAGCCGAGCGAGCCGACCGACGAGGTCAAGGCCTACGGCATGGCGCTGATCAATGCGATCAAGGAACTGCTGCCGCTCAACCCGCTGTACAGCGAAGAGTTGAAGAACTACCTCAACCGCTTCAGCCCCAACGACCCGTCACCGCTCACCGACTTCGCCGCTGCGCTGACCTCGGCCACCGGTAACGAGTTGCAGGAAGTGCTCGATTGCGTGCCCATGCTCAAACGCATGGAAAAAGTTTTGCCGATGCTGCGCAAAGAGGTCGAAGTCGCGCGCCTGCAAAAAGAACTCTCCGCCGAAGTGAACCGCAAGATCGGCGAGCATCAGCGCGAGTTCTTCCTCAAGGAACAGCTCAAGGTCATCCAGCAAGAGCTGGGCCTGACCAAGGACGACCGCAGCGCCGATGTCGAACAATTCGAGCAGCGACTGGTGGGCAAGACGCTGCCGGCCCAGGCGCAGAAACGTATCGATGAAGAACTCAACAAGCTGTCGATCCTCGAAACCGGCTCGCCGGAATACGCCGTCACCCGTAACTACCTGGACTGGGCCACTTCGGTACCGTGGGGCGTGTATGGCGAAGACAAACTCGACCTGAAACACGCGCGCAAGGTGTTGGATAAGCATCATGCGGGCCTGGATGACATCAAGAGCCGCATCCTCGAGTTCCTCGCGGTAGGCGCCTATAAAGGTGAGGTCGCCGGTTCCATCGTGCTGCTGGTGGGCCCGCCGGGCGTGGGCAAGACCAGCGTCGGTAAATCCATCGCCGAGTCCCTGGGGCGGCCGTTCTACCGCTTCAGTGTCGGCGGCATGCGCGACGAGGCCGAGATCAAGGGCCACCGCCGCACCTACATCGGCGCGCTGCCGGGCAAGCTGGTGCAGGCGCTCAAGGATGTGGAAGTGATGAACCCGGTGATCATGCTCGACGAGATCGACAAGATGGGCCAGAGCTTCCAGGGCGACCCGGCCTCGGCGCTGCTTGAAACCCTCGATCCCGAGCAGAACGTCGAATTCCTCGACCACTACCTGGACCTGCGCCTGGACCTGTCCAAGGTGCTGTTCGTGTGCACCGCCAACACCCTGGACTCGATCCCCGGCCCGTTGCTCGACCGCATGGAAGTGATTCGCCTGTCGGGCTACATCACCGAAGAAAAAGTCGCCATCGCCAAGCGCCACCTGTGGCCCAAGCAGCTGGAAAAAGCCGGCGTGGCAAAAACCAGCCTGAGCATCAGCGACGGCGCCCTGCGTGCGTTGATCGATGGCTATGCGCGGGAAGCCGGCGTGCGTCAGTTGGAGAAACAGCTGGGCAAACTGGTGCGCAAGGCGGTGGTCAAGCTGCTGGATGAGCCGAATTCGGTGATCAAGATCGCTAACAAGGACCTGGAAGCCTCCCTGGGCATGCCGGTGTTTCGCAATGAACAAGTGCTGTCGGGCACCGGTGTGATTACCGGCCTGGCCTGGACCAGCATGGGTGGCGCGACCTTGCCGATCGAAGCGACGCGCATCCACACGCTCAATCGCGGCTTCAAGCTCACCGGGCAACTGGGTGACGTGATGAAGGAATCCGCAGAAATCGCCTACAGCTTCATCAGCTCCAACCTGAAGTCGTTTGGCGGTGATCCGAAGTTCTTCGATGAAGCCTTCGTCCATTTGCACGTACCGGAAGGCGCCACGCCAAAAGACGGGCCGAGCGCGGGCGTGACCATGGCCAGCGCGCTGCTGTCCCTGGCACGCAACCAGCCGCCGAAAAAAGGCGTGGCCATGACCGGCGAACTGACGTTGACCGGGCATGTGCTGCCGATTGGCGGCGTGCGGGAAAAGGTGATCGCGGCGCGGCGCCAGAAGATTCACGAGTTGATCTTGCCGGAGCCCAATCGTGGCAGTTTTGAGGAGTTGCCGGAGTACCTTAAGGAAGGGATGACGGTGCACTTTGCCAAGCGCTTTGCGGATGTGGCCAAAGTGTTGTTCTGACAGTTATGTAGTGTCTGAGCTGGCGCTATCGGGGGCAAGCTGAACTGGTCAAGTAATCCCGGACACCGATTACGGTGTTTATGCCGCTTTTTGCTCCATGGCTATTGGCGACAGGTAGTTGTTGTAGCTGTGGAGCCTGATTCGGTTGTATCGCATGAAGAAGCTGGTCATATCCTGCTTGGCTTCTTCAACTGTCATATAGCCCTTGGTGGGCACCCACTCTGATTTGAGCGTCCCAAAGAAACGCTCTGTTGGTGCATTGTCCCAGCACTGCCCTCTGCGGCTCATGCTTTGGGTTATCCCATACTCCAGCAACGCGGACTGAAAGAGCTGGCTGGTGTATTGGCAGCCTTGATCCGAATGAAACATCAAGCCTGCATGTTTGCCTCGAACCTCCACCGCCATTCTCAGCGCCTTGCTAACCAGGTTGGCGTCATTGATCAGAGAAAACGCCCAGCCAACGATTCGGCGGGCGAACAGATCAATGACCACTGCCAAGTGATACCAGCGTTTCCCAACCATTAGGCTGGTAACGTCGCCGCACCAGACTTGATTAATTGCGGTTGGCTCGAAGTTACGCTCAAGCAGGTTCTTGGCCACAAATGCTTCGACGCCTCTAGAGCGATACTGATGGCGGCGGCGCTGCCTGCTGGCCAGATTTGCCTCCGCCATGAGTCTTGCGACTAAATACCTCCCCACCTTGATCTGCTGGGCCTTCAGGCGCTGAGAGATCATCCGCGCGCCTGCGCTTTCTCGGCTTTCGACATGCAGTTGCACGACTTTTGCTCTAAGCGCGTCACGCTTGGTATTTGGCGCTGAGCGACGCTTAATCCAGTCATAAAACGCGCTGCGAGAAACGCCTAGCGCACTGCAAAGCAGGCTGGTCGGATATGAACTCGACTCCCTCAGTTCCTCGATCAGGAAAAACGATCGGGATCCGACATCAAGAGAGCCGTAGCCTTTTTTAAGATTTCAGCCTCACTCTCCAGGCGCTTGACCTTGGCTCGTAGCTGTTGAAGCTCTCGCTGTTCGTCGCTGATAGCCTTGGTACCTGCCACTGGCTGCCCTTTGTGACGCTCTTTACGAACCTGATCAACCCAGCGGCGCAGAGCCGTAGGGCCAACGTCCATCGATGCACAGACGTCGGGAACTGAGCAGTTATCATCAAGAACCATGCTTGCAGCACGTTGCTTGAACTCGTGGGTGTAGGTCTTTCGCTGTTGCATGGAACCTCCTGATTGGGCGAATCATATCGCCCTTAAGAGGTGTCCGGGATCATTAGGCCAGTTCAAGCCCCCTCCCACATTTTGACCGCATTCCAAAGAATGTACCCGGTCAAGTGTGGGAGGGGGCTTGCTCCCGATGAGGCCAGACCTGCCAACACAACCCCCCTCCTGTCACACCTTGTCTCATCTTCGGTTATGCTCGCCCTTCGTCGTGTACAACCGGAGCCCCCATGACCGTTGCCCGCCTGTTTCTCCCCTTGAGCCTTGCCCTGCTGGCCGCATGCGCCAGCGCGCCGAAGCAAAACATCAGCGTGGACGACCAGAGCGCCTGCCCGCTCCAGCTCACTTCCGGTCAGAACCTGATCCTCACCCTGCCCAGCAACCCCACCACCGGCTACCGCTGGGCCATCCAGGACTCCGCCGGCGGCGTGTTGCGGGCGCTGAGCCCGGAGGTGTACAGCAGCAGCGAATCCGGCGTGATCGGTGGCGGCGGCCAGTCCACCTGGCGCTTCCAGGCCTTTACCGCCGGGCAAGGCCGTTTGCGCCTGACCTCCCAGCAACCGTGGGAGCCGGAGGCCGAACCCGCCCAGACGTTCGACTGCGCCATTACGGTGAACTGACGGGCTGACCTCAGCCGCTGCCGGCCCTCGGCTTTCCATCAGACAACCCGCGCATCCGCGGGCCAAGTTGGCTAAAATGCCGGCCTTTCCTTCCTCGTCGCCGGAACAACCGTGAGCAAAGAACCCGATCGCCTATTCGCCCAGCCCCTGCCCCAGGTGCCGGACTTCGCCTTTAACGAAGACGTGGTGCGGGTGTTCCCGGACATGATCAAGCGCTCGGTGCCCGGTTACCCGACCATCGTTGAAAACCTCGGCGTGCTCGCCGCCCAGTTCGCCCAGCCGGGCAGTGTGCTGTATGACCTGGGCTCGTCCCTGGGCGCCGTGACCCAGGCCCTGCGCCGCCATGTGCGTACCGACGGGTGCCGGGTGATCGCGGTGGATAACTCGACGGCGATGGTCGAACGCTGCCGCGAATACCTCAATGGCCAGGATTCGATGTTCCAGGAATTGCTGCCGGTGGAGGTGATCGAGGGCGATATCCTCGCCCTGCACTTCCAGCCGGCCTCGGTGGTCGCGCTGAACTTCACCCTGCAATTCATCGCACCTGATGAACGCCTGGCCTTGCTCGGGCGCATCCGTCAATCGCTGCTGCCGGGCGGTGCATTGATCCTCTCGGAAAAGCTGCGCTTCAACGATACCCAGGAACAGGCGTTGCTCACCGACCTGCATATCGCGTTCAAACGCGCCAACGGCTACAGCGAACTGGAAATCGCCCAGAAGCGCAGCGCCATCGAAAACGTCATGAAGCCCGACAGCCTCGAAGAACACCGCGAACGCCTGCTGGCGGCCGGGTTCTCGAAAGTCGTGCCGTGGTTCCAGTGTCTTAACTTTGCCTCGTTGATTGCCTTGCCATGATTGATTTGTCTCCCCTCGCCCGCCACCTGGTCGGCACTCCCTTGGCCGTGTGGGCCCAGGGCCTGCAAGCGCAGCTCGATAGCAAAATGGAAAAAGGCCATGGCGACCTGGAGCGCTGGCAAAGTGCATTGGACGCGCTGCCGAAGATCCAGCCCAGCCAAGTCGACCTGCTCACAGGCCTGGTGCTGGACACTGACTGCGATGACGCCACCCGTGCGCAAATGCACACCGCACTGATGGGCCTGAGCCCGTGGCGCAAGGGGCCATTCCACCTGTTCGGCGTGCATGTGGACACCGAATGGCGCTCGGACTGGAAGTGGTCGCGGGTGGCGCCGCACCTGGATTTGAACGGCAAGCGCATCCTCGACGTGGGCTGCGGCAACGGCTACTACATGTGGCGCATGCTCGGCGCCGGCGCCGACAGCGTGATTGGCGTCGACCCGAACTGGCTGTTCTTCTGCCAGTTCCAGGCGGTGCAGCGGTACCTGTCAGCACCCAGGGCCTGGCACCTGCCGTTCCCGTTCGAAGACTTGCCGGCGAACCTTGAAGGCTTCGACACGGTGTTTTCCATGGGCGTGTTCTATCACCGTCGTTCGCCGATCGAACATCTACTGGCGCTGAAGGACACCCTGGTCAAGGGCGGTGAACTGGTGCTGGAAACCCTGGTGGTGGAAGGCGACCAGCAACAAGTGCTGGTACCGGAAGACCGCTACGCGCAAATGCGTAACGTGTGGTTCCTGCCCTCGGTCCCGGCGTTGATGCTATGGCTGCGTCGCGCCGGTTTCAGTGACGTGCGTTGCGTGGATGTGAGCGTGACCACGGTGGAGGAACAGCGTGGGACCGAGTGGATGAAATACCAGTCGCTGAGTGACTTTCTCGATCCGGAAGATCCCAGCAAGACGATTGAAGGGCTGCCGGCGCCGATGCGGGCGGTGATCATCGCCAGAAAGTAGCCCCATATTCCTGAAACAACAGGGATCTAAATGTGGGAGGGGGCTTGCTCCCGATAGCAGTGTGTCAGTCAACATGGTTGTAGCTGACCCACCGCCATCGGGAGCAAGCCCCCCCCCACATTTGCTTATCAGTGTTCTTTAGAGCGGTGGCTTGGCCCGGCGGGCCTTGAAGAACTCACTCAAGACCGTGCCGCACTCCTCGGCCAGCACGCCGCCTTCAAACAGCACCTTATGGTTAAGAAACCCCTGGGTAAAAAACTGCCCCTGGCTCTGCACAATCCCGGCCTTGGGCTCCAGCGCGCCGTACACCACCCGCGCCACCCGCGAATGCACGATCAGGCCGGCGCACATGCTGCACGGCTCCAACGTCACGTACAGCGTGCTGCCCACCAGGCGATAGTTGCTGATCGCTTGCGCAGCGGCACGGATTGCGACCATTTCGGCATGCGCGCTGGGGTCATTGCCGCTGATCGGGCAGTTGAAACCGCGGCCGATGATCTCACCGTTTTGCACCAGAACCGCGCCCACCGGCACTTCGCCCAGCGCCGCGCCCTGGGCGGCAAGTGCCAGGGCTTCGCGCATGAAGTCCTGGTCGCGGCTGCGGTCGATGATCGCCGGGCGAATCTGGCGCATTACGCCACCTCGATGGCGGCCATCAGGCCGGTTTCCATATGGTCGATCACGTGGCAGTGGAACATCCACACGCCTGGGTTATCCGCCACCAACGCCACGCGGGCGCGTTCGTTCTTGCCCAGCAGATAGGTGTCGGTGAAATACGGGATGACCTTGTGGCGGTTCGAGGCAATCACCTTGAAACTCATGCCGTGCAGGTGGATCGGGTGCTGGTACTGGGTCATGTTCTTCAATTCGAAAATATAGCTCTTGCCCTTCTCCAACTTGGCGATCGGGCGGTCGGCGCAGGTTTTGTCGGTGATGTCCCAGGCCTGGCCGTTGATCTGCCACAAACTCGGCGGCTTGCCGTTATCGAGGTTGACCGACACCGAGCCGACCCACTCGAAATTGAAGTTGAGTTTCTCTGCATTGGCCAGGTCCGGTTCGGCAACCGGGTTGGGCGGCAATGCGGGCGGCCATTCGCCCGGCGCGTCGGTATTGGCCACCGAGCGGAACGTACCCAGACGCACCGGGCCATTGCGGATCGACAGCTCTTCGCCCGCCGGCGGCGCCTTGATCGCCAGGCAAATACGCATGCCAGGGCCCAGCCAGTATTCCTTGCCCAGCGGGCGCGGCTCGATGGGGTTGCCGTCCAGCGCGTAGATCTGCGCTTCGACATCCGGGATGTTGAGGCGGTAAGTCAGGGTGTTGTCCAGGTTGAGCAGGCGCACGCGGGTGATCTGCCCGGCCGGCAGGTCGATCACCGCCTGGGCCACGCCGTTGATGGTGGACAGACGCCCCGCCGTACCGCCACGCGCCGCCTCGCGGGGAATACTGAACGCCACGAAGGCGCCCTCTTCATCCACGTGCCAGCTTTTCAGGCTGAGGGTGCGTTCGTGCTTGAAGCCGGTGGGCTCACGCTCTTCGATGATCAACGGCCCGACCAGGCCACGGCCGAGTTCTTCGCTGCTGTTCACATGGGGGTGGTACCAGTAGCTGCCGGCGTCGGGCACGCGGAACTTGTAGTCGAAGTATTCCCCTGGCAATACCGGCAATTGCGAGACGTAGGGCACGCCGTCCATTTCCAGCGGCAGGCGGATGCCATGCCAGTGGATGGTGGTGGCGACCGGCAGGTGGTTGATAAAGCGCACCCGCAGCCATTCGCCCTGGCGTACGCGCAGCTCGGTGCCCGGCGCAGAGGGGCCGAACGCCCAGGCTTGGGTGGTGTGGCCCGGCACCAGTTCCACATCGAGCGGCGCGGCGATGAGTTGGTAGTCGCTTCCTGCGTTGGCATCGGCAACCTTGCCCAGCCAGTAGCGATAGGCGCCACCGGCGCCCACACCTACGACGGCCAGGCCAGCAAGGCCACCGAGGATCTGTCGACGGGAAAACGATTGGGACACAACAACCTCACGTATCTGTCGCAGGCCAGGGCCCGCAAAGGGCAGATACGATACACCTGCGCGGGCTAAACAGTAAGGGTTCGCATTGCCGCATGGTGCAATTCTACAATTCACTGGGGTCCCAATGTGGGAGGGGGCTTGCTCCCGATAGCAGGGTGTCAGTCAGTACATATATTGACTGATCCACCGCTATCGGGAGCAAGCCCCCTCCCACATTGGATTTGCATTGTTTTCTAGTGCTTGGCGGCGGCCAGAATCAGGGCTTTCATCTCGGCCACGGCGCCTTTGAACCCGACGAACAGCGCATGAGCCACCAGCGCGTGCCCGATGTTCAGTTCGTTGATGCCCTTGATCGCGGCCACGGCTTCGACGTTGTGGTAGTGCAGGCCATGGCCGGCGTTGACGATCAGGCCTTCAGTGAGGCCGCAGTTCACACCGTCGATGATGCGTTGCAGCTCCTCGGCCACTTCGGTCGGCGTGGTGGCATCGGCGTAGCGGCCGGTGTGCAGTTCGATCGCCGGCGCGCCGACGCGGCGCGAGGCTTCGATCTGGCGCTCGTCGGCATCGATGAACAACGACACTTCGCTGCCGATCTTCGACAGGCGCTCCACCGCCGCCTTGATCCGCGCTTCCTGGCCAGCCACGTCGAGGCCGCCTTCGGTGGTCAGTTCCTGGCGGGTTTCCGGCACCAGGCAAATGTGCGCCGGGCGGATGCGCTCGGCGAACGCCATCATTTCTTCGGTGACGCCCATTTCGAAGTTCATGCGGGTCTGCAGCACGTCTTTGAGCAGCAGCACGTCGCGCTCCTGGATGTGGCGGCGGTCTTCGCGCAGGTGCACGGTGATGCCGTCGGCACCCGCTTCTTCGGCGTCCAGCGCAGCCTTGACCGGGTCAGGGTAACGGGTGCCCCGGGCCTGGCGCAGGGTGGCGACGTGGTCGATGTTGACGCCAAGAAGAATGCGATTGCTGGTGCTCACGGAAGCGCTCCTGAAAAGGGAAAGAATCGGTGCACAGCATACACGGGGATGTCAGGGCTTTCGAAACAACTCGCGACTGACCAGCGGCCGTCCGCCCAGGTGCACGGCCAGGGCCTGGCGCATCAGGCGCTTGGCGGCGGACAAGGCGCCGGGGGCGGTCCAGTCCGCCTCGCTCATGGCCAGCAGTTCGGTGCCCTGGAACAGACCAGGTTGCAACAAGTACACACGCTCAAGGCCTGCGTCTACTTGCAGGCGGTACATGCCGTCGGCGGCGACGGGTTCACCGTGCAGGTCGTTGTGCAGTTCAAAACCGTAGCCCAGGTCATCCAGCAGGCGCCATTCGAAGGCGCGCAGCAGCGGCTCCAGGGGACGGCCTTCAGCGAGGGCGAGCAAGGTAGCGGCGTAGTGATCGAAGACCGCCGGGTGCGGGTCTTCGGCGGGCAACAGGCGGATCAGCAGCTCATTGAGATAGAGCCCGCTGAACAGCGCATCGCCATTGAGCCAGGCAGAGGTGCCAACGCTTTCCAGGCGGCCCACGTTCTTCAACTCGCCCTTGCCACGAAACTCCACGTCCAGCGCCACGAAGGGCCGCGCCAACGTACCGGCCTTGCCCCGCGCACTGCGCAAAACCGCGCGCAGACGACCTTGAGGCGTGAGGAAGTCCACCAGCGCGCTGGTCTCACGGTAGGCGCGGCTGTGCAGGACGTAGGCGAGCTGGCTGGGGGGTGGGGTTGGGGACATGGGTTCTCGATCTTGAAAACAACATAAACCTAATGTGGGAGGGGGCTTGCTCCCGATGACGGTGGCTCAGTCACTGATTGGTTAACTGACCCACCGCTATCGGGAGCAAGCCCCCTCCCACATTTTCAGCCCTGCGGTGTGCTTACAGGTCGCCGTAACCGAGGGAGCGCAACGCACGCTCATCATCGGACCAGCCACCCTTAACCTTCACCCACAGGTTAAGCATGATTTTGGAATCGAACAGCAATTCCATGTCCTTGCGCGCCTCGGTGCCGATGCGCTTGATGCGCTCGCCCTTGTCGCCAATGATGATTTTCTTCTGGCCGTCACGCTCAACGAGGATCAAGGCATGAATGTGCAGGGTTTTGCCCTGCTGCTTGAACTCTTCGATTTCAACGGTGATCTGGTATGGCAGCTCGGCGCCCATCTGGCGCATGATTTTCTCGCGCACCAGTTCGGCGGCAAGGAAGCGGCTACTGCGGTCGGTGATCTGATCTTCCGGGAAGAAATGCTCGTTCTCCGGCAGGTAGCCGGCGATCACGCGTTCCAGGGCTTCGAGGTTGTGGCCGTGCTGCGCCGAGATCGGCATGATCTGGGCGT
Source organism: Pseudomonas sp. R11-23-07 (assembly GCF_003852295.1). Lineage (NCBI taxonomy): Bacteria > Pseudomonadati > Pseudomonadota > Gammaproteobacteria > Pseudomonadales > Pseudomonadaceae > Pseudomonas > Pseudomonas sp. R11-23-07. The sequence continues at coordinate 1,212,982 of NZ_CP027761.1, read as the reverse complement.
TCGGCAGTTGTTCCTGCAGCCAGCTCAGGTGCGGCATCAGCTCGGCTTTGTCTTCGATGCGGTCGGTCTTGTTCAGCGCGACGATCAAGGGGCCGGTGACGTACTGCACACGCTCGAGGACCATCTGGTCTTCGTCGGTCCACTTGGTGCGGTCAACCACGAAGATCACCACGTCGACGTCTTTCAACGCCGCCGAAGCGGTCTTGTTCATGTAGCGGTTAAGCGCCTTTTCGCCGCCTTTGTGCATGCCAGGGGTATCCACATAGACCGCTTGCACGTTGCCTTCGGTCTTGATGCCCAGCATGTTGTGGCGGGTGGTCTGCGGCTTGCGCGAGGTGATCGCGAGCTTCTGGCCGAGGATGTGGTTCAGCAGCGTGGACTTGCCCACGTTCGGGCGGCCGACGATGGCAACATAGCCACAGCGTGTTGCGGTTGAATCAGTCATGGCCATTCTCCACGCCCAGGGCAATCAGTGCTGCAGCGGCCGCTACCTGTTCGGCAATACGACGGCTCACACCCTGACCTCGGCTTTTTTCGTTCAGTAAGGTGATTTCACATTCCACGAAGAACACGCGGCAATGCGGCTCACCCTGGATATCCACCACTTCGTAGCGTGGCAGTTCGCAACCGCGCGATTGCAGGTATTCCTGCAGGCGGGTCTTCGGATCTTTGTTGGTGTCGACCAGCGTCAGGCTCTCGATTTCCGACGCCAGCCAGGCGACTACGCGCTCCTTGGCCGTCTCCATCCCGGCATCGAGGTAGATCGCACCGATCAATGCTTCCAGGGCATCAGCCAGGATCGACTCGCGCCGGAAACCGCCGCTTTTCAATTCACCGGAGCCCAGCCGCAGGTACTCGCCCAGGCCGAAACCTCGGGCCAGAACGGCCAGGGTCTCGCCTTTCACAAGGCGTGCACGCAGGCGCGAAAGCTGGCCTTCACGGGCCTGGGGAAAACGCTCGAAGAGCGCCTCACCGGCGGCGAAGTTGAGGATGGCGTCACCGAGGAATTCCAGGCGCTCGTTATTGCGCCCTGCAAAGCTGCGGTGTGTGAGGGCAAGGACCATCAATTCCTGGTCCTTGAAGGTGTAGCCGAGCTGACGCTCGAGACGACTGAGAGAAACGGTCACGGTTTATCCATATCTAGTTGGTGGCACCGGCGGCCATCGACGATTGACGCAGTGTTCAAATTCAAATCCTGATGGGTACTACGGGGCATCGGAAAATGTCCAAGCCCCAGAAAAGCATTCGGCGCTGTGTTCACAGCGCCGCTTGTATTACTTGATCAGCCCTACCCGCGAGAAGTTCGGCAGATGGCTGAGCTTGGGTTCCGGCCAACTCATCCAGACCGCGAAGGCTTTGCCGACAATATTCTCGTCGGGCACCATGCCCAGCAGGTCCTTGGGAATAGTGGGGTCGTCCCAGTAGCGGCTGTCATTGGAGTTGTCGCGGTTGTCGCCCATCATGAAATAGTGCCCGGCAGGCACTTTCCACTGGCCATCGGGCATCGCGCGGTAGCGGCTCATTTCCTTGCGGATCTGGTGCTCGACCGTACCGAGTTTTTCCTGGTACAGCTCGGCGCTGCCCAAGGTATTCGGCTCGGCGCCCAGCAGTTTCTCGGCCACCGACTCACCGTTGACGAACAGGCGCTTGTCACTGGTGTAGCGGATAACGTCGCCCGGCAGGCCGACCACCCGCTTGATGTAGTTGACGTTCGGGTCGCTTGGGTAGCGGAACACCATCACATCACCGCGCTGGGGGTCACCGACTTCGATGACCTTCTTGTCGATCACCGGCAAGCGGATCCCGTAGGAAAACTTGTTCACCAGGATGAAGTCGCCCACGTCCAGGGTAGGTTTCATCGACCCCGACGGAATCTGGAACGGCTCCACCAGGAACGAACGCAGCACCAGCACGATGAACAACACCGGGAAGAACGACTTGCCGTATTCAACCAGCAAGGGCTCCTTGTTCAGCTTCTCGACCACCACCGCATCGGGCTGGCTGACGCTGCCCTGATAGGAGGCGATAGCCGCCCGCCGACGCGGGGCGAAGAACACCAGATCGAGCAACGCCAGGAGGCCGCAAACGGCGACGGCGATGACCAGCAACAGCGGGAAATTTAGTGACATAGGACCTAACTATCCAACCTGAGCACCGCAAGGAAGGCTTCTTGTGGAATTTCCACGTTGCCCACTTGCTTCATGCGTTTTTTACCGGCCTTTTGCTTCTCAAGCAGCTTGCGCTTACGGCTTACGTCACCGCCGTAGCATTTGGCCAGTACGTTCTTTCTGAGTGCCTTGACGGAGGTCCGCGCAATGATCTGCCCGCCGATGGCGGCCTGGATCGCGACGTCGAACATCTGGCGCGGAATCAGTTCTTTCATCTTCTCGGTCAACTGGCGACCTTTGTAGTGCGCATTGTCCTTGTGCACGATCAATGCCAGGGCATCGACCTTGTCGCCGTTGATCAGCACATCCAGTTTCACCAGATTAGCCGATTGGTAACGATCGAAATGGTAATCCAGCGAAGCATAGCCGCGGCTGGTGGATTTGAGACGGTCGAAGAAGTCCAGGACCACTTCGTTCATCGGCAAATCGTAGGTCACTTGCACCTGGGTACCGAGGAACAACATGTCGTGCTGCACGCCACGTTTTTCGATACACAGGGTGATGACGTTGCCCAGGTGTTCCTGCGGAACCAGGATATTGGCCCGCACGATCGGCTCGCGCATATCTTCGATGGAAGACAGATCTGGAAGCTTGGACGGGTTGTCGACGTAAATCGTTTCACCGGTTTTCAGCGCCAGCTCGAAAATAACCGTTGGCGCGGTGGTGATCAGGTCCAGGTCGTACTCGCGCTCCAGGCGCTCCTGGATGATCTCCATGTGCAGCATGCCCAGGAACCCGCAACGGAAACCGAAGCCCAGGGCGTCGGAGCTTTCCGGGGTGTACTGCAGGGACGAGTCGTTGAGGGTCAGCTTCTGCAGGGCTTCGCGGAAGTCTTCGAAGTCGTCGGAACTGACCGGGAACAGGCCGGCGTAGACCTGCGGCTGAATGCGCTTGAAGCCCGGCAGCACGTCGACATCGGGGGTTGAACTCAAGGTCAGGGTGTCACCTACCGGCGCGCCGTGAATGTCCTTGATACCCGCGATGATGAAGCCCACTTCGCCGGCTTTCAGGTCCGTGGTGGCCGTGTGCTTGGGGTTGAACACACCGACGCTGTCCACCAGGTGGATCTTGCCGGTGGATTTGACCAGGATCTTGTCGCCCTTCTTCACGCGGCCGTGGCGTACGCGCACCAGGGACACGACGCCCAGGTAGTTGTCGAACCAGGAATCGATGATCAACGCCTGCAGCGGATCTTCGTAGTTACCGGTAGGGGCCGGAATGGTCTTGACCAGGCGCTCGAGCACTTCGTCGACGCCAAGGCCGGTCTTGGCGCTGCACTCGACGGCGTCGGTGGCGTCAATGCCGATGATTTTCTCGATTTCTTCTTTTACGCGGTCCGGATCGGCCTGGGGCAGGTCGATCTTGTTCAGCACTGGCATGACCTCCAGGCCCTGCTCGATGGCGGTATAGCAGTTGGCTACGGACTGAGCCTCGACGCCCTGGCCGGCGTCGACCACCAGCAAGGCACCTTCACAGGCCGCCAGCGAGCGGCTGACTTCGTAGGTGAAGTCAACATGGCCGGGGGTGTCAATGAAGTTCAGCTGGTACTTGATACCGTCTTTGGCGGTGTAGTACAGGGTGACGCTATGGGCCTTGATGGTGATCCCGCGTTCACGCTCGAGGTCCATGGAGTCCAGGACCTGGGCTTCCATCTCACGCTCGGCAAGGCCGCCGCACATCTGGATGAATCGATCGGCCAGCGTCGACTTGCCATGGTCAATGTGGGCGATGATGGAGAAATTGCGGATATGACTCAAATCACTCACGGATCAACACTCAAAAAGGCTGCAGGCAGATTGCCCGCTGAAAAATAGCCGGGAATTGTACCTGATGCTCAGGCCAGACGTCATCTTTGCTGACCAGAACAAAAATGCCCCGCTGGGATAAGCGGGGCATTTTTTATGCATAAGCGCGCAATCAACCGGCTCGGCGCAACAACCAGAACCCGGCCACGGCGCAGATAAACGTCGGCACCAGCACTGCAAACAGCGGCGAGAAGCCAAATACCAGGCTCGACGGCCCCAGCAGGTCCTGGGCGATGCGGAAGGTGAAGCCCACCAGCACGCCGGTGAATACCCGCTGGCCGAGGGTCACGGAACGCAACGGGCCGAAGATAAAGGAGATCGCCATCAATACCAGCGCGGCGGTGACCACCGGCTGCAGCACCTTGACCCAGAACGCCAGCCAGTAGCGACCATTGTTCAGGCCCTGGTCCTTGAGGTAGTGGATGTAGCTCCACAGCCCCGAGATCGGCAGGGTTTCCGGGACCATGATCACGGTATTGAGCAGTTCCGGCTTGAGCGCGATGTCCCATGCCTGGGTGGGCTCATTGACCACTTCGGTACTGGCCTTGATGCCTTGGCCCACGTTATGGAAGAGCGTGGTGGTGACGTCGCTCAGTTGCCATTTTTCACCGTCATACTGCGCGCGCTTGGCGAAACTGGAGCTCAGCATGTGCCGCTCCTTGTCGAACGTGTAGCGCGTCACCCCGACCAACAGCCCACCTGGCTGCACGGCGTTGATGTGGATGAACTGGTCACCCTGGCGGTGCCACAGGCCGTGCTTGGAACTTTGCGCATCGCCCGAACCCTGGGCCAGGGCGCGATTGGCCTGGGCGGTGGCTTCGGACGGTGGCGCGACGTATTCGCCGATCAGCACGCTGCACGCCATCAGCAGCAGCATTGGCTTCATCACCGCCCAGACGATACGCCCGATGGACACGCCCGCCGCGCGCATGATGGTCAATTCGCTGTTGCTGGCCAGGGTGCCCAGGCCGATCAGGCAGCCGATCAGGCCGGCCATCGGCATCATGTCGTAGAGCCGGCGCGGCGCGGTCAGCGCCACGAAGCTCAGCACGTCGGTGACCGTGTAGGTATCGGTGACGTTGCCCACTTCGTCGATGAACGCAAACAGCGAGGCCAGGCCCAGGATGATGCCCAATACCGCCAGGATGGCGATCAGTACGCTGCTACCAATGTAGCGATCGAGCTTAGCCACGAGCCAACTCCTTCAGGCCACGACGGCTCTTCATTTTCAAACGGATAGGCTCCCAGTAGAGAAGCCCCAGGCCGATCACCAGGAAAATCCCGTGGACCCACCACAGGCCCAGGGCGGGCGGAATCTTGCCCTTCTCCAGGGAGCCACGGGCGGAAATCAGGATGGTCAGGTACGCCATATACAACAGGATTGCCGGCAGCAGCTTGAGGAATCGGCCCTGACGCGGGTTGACGCGCGACAGCGGCACAGCCATCAAGGTCACGATGAATACCAGCAGCGGCAGCGACAGGCGCCATTGCAGCTCGGCGATCGAGCGCAGCTCCTGGCTACCGAACAGCGATGCGGTCGGGAGCGCATCGCGGTCGGTGACTTCGTCGCTGATCTCGGGTTTGGGCAGCATGACGCCGTAGGTGTCGTACTTGATCACACGGTAATCGGCCAACCCCGGGCTGCCATCGTAGCGATAGCCGTTGTCCAGGATCAGGTAGCGGCTGCCGTCGGGGCGCACTTCCTGGCGGCCGCCGTCGGCCACCAGGATCGAGATGCCCCGATCTTTCTGGTCCTTGCCGAGGTTTTTCTGGGAAATGAACACGCCGCTCAGGTTGGAACGGTCTTCGGTCATTTCTTCGGTATAGGTCACGCGCGTGCCGTCGTTGAGCGCCTGGAAGCGCCCGGGTTCGAGGGTGTCGAACTCGGTCATCGCGTCCTGCTTGTTCAGCAACAGCTGGAACTGCATGGCCCCCTGAGGCGCCAGGCTCAGGCTCAACCAAGCCACCAACAGGGCAACGCCGGCGGCCGGCACCATGGTCGTGGCCAGCAGGCGCTGCTGGCTCATGCCGGTGGCCGACAGCACGGTCATCTCGCTTTCGAGATACAGCCGGCCATATGCCAGCAGGATGCCAAGGAACAGGCCGAGCGGCAGGATCAGTTGCAAGAAGCCCGGCAGGCGAAAGCCCATGATCAGGAACAAAGAGCCCGGATCCAGGGCGCCCGAGGCGGCCTGCGCAAGGAATTTGACGAAACGACCACTCATGATGATGACCAGCAATACCGCACTCACGGCACTCAGGGTCAACAGGACTTCGCGGGATAGATAACGGAAGACGATCAAACCAGACACTCCAGGGTTGTCAGGCTAAGGCGGCCAAACAAGCAAGCATACCGAGTCGACCCGTTTGCGCGGGCCGGCTAAAAAGATGGCGCATTATCCTGTGATTGACCGCGCCTGTCACTGCGCAACCTCATGCGCACGCACAAAGCGTGCTTCGAGGGTTGTCAGGCTCCGCCGGCGAGGTTCAAACTGCGGCCTTTGTCGCTGGCGGTTTACAAGGCTGCCACGCTTTAAAGCCTGGGTACACGTGCCAGGCTCACCGACCTTATAAGGGACCCGAAAATGGAATTGGTTGTAAAAAGCGTTAGCCCCGAAACGTTGAAAACCGCCACCCTCGTGGTCGCTGTCGGCGAAGGCCGCAAACTCGGCGTTGCCGCCAAGCAACTCGATGAACTGAGCGGCGGCGCCATCAGCGCCGTGCTCAAGCGCGGCGACCTGGCCGGCAAAGTCGGCCAGAGCCTGCTGTTGCAGAGCCTGCCGAACCTCAAGGCTGAGCGCGTATTGCTGGTGGGTGTGGGCAAGGACGCCGAACTGGGCGACCGTCCGTTCCGCAAGATCATCAGCGCCATCCTTACCACCCTTAAAGGCCTGGGCGGCAGCGATGCGGCACTGGCACTCGATGAAATCGTCGTAAAAGGCCGTGACAGCTACGGCAAGACCCGTCTGCTGGCCGAAAGCCTGGTGGACGGCGGCTACGTTTTCGACCAGTTCAAGAGCCAGAAAGCCGAACCCCGCGCGCTGAAAAAAATCACCCTGCTGACCATCAAGGCTGCCCAGGCTGAAGTCGAGCGCGCCGTCACTCATGCAACGGCTATCGCCAACGGCATGTCGTTCACCCGCGACCTGGGCAACCTGCCGCCGAACATCTGCCACCCAACCTTCCTCGGCGAACAGGCCAAGGCGCTGGGCAAAGAATTCAAGGGCCTCAAGGTCGAAGTGCTGGACGAGAAAAAGATCAAGGACCTGGGCATGGGCTCCTTCTATGCCGTGGGCCAGGGCAGCGACCAGCCGCCACGCCTGATCGTGATGCAGTACAACGGCGGCAAGAAGTCCGAGAAACCATACGCATTGGTCGGCAAAGGCATCACCTTCGACACCGGCGGCATCAGCCTCAAGCCGGGCGCCGGCATGGATGAGATGAAGTACGACATGGGCGGCGCCGCCAGCGTGTTCGGCACCCTGCGCGCCGTGCTGGAACTCAAGCTGCCGATCAACCTGGTGTGCATCCTGGCCTGCGCCGAGAACATGCCGAGCGGCGGTGCTGCGCGCCCAGGCGATATCGTCACGACCATGAGCGGCCAGACCGTGGAAATCCTCAACACCGACGCCGAAGGCCGCCTGGTGCTGTGCGACGCGCTGACCTACGCCGAACGCTTCAAGCCGCAGGCAGTGATCGACATCGCCACCTTGACCGGTGCCTGCGTGGTTGCCCTGGGCGCCCACACATCGGGCCTGCTGGGCAATAACGACGAGCTGATCGAGCAATTGCTCAGCGCCGGCAAGGCCGCCGACGACCGCGCCTGGCAACTGCCGCTGTTCGACGAGTACCAGGAGCAACTGGACAGCCCGTTCGCCGACATCGCCAATATTGGCGGGCCGAAAGCCGGCACCATCACCGCAGCGTGCTTCCTGTCGCGGTTTGCCAAGAACTTCAACTGGGCGCACCTGGACATCGCCGGTACGGCATGGACCAGCGGCGGCAAGGACAAGGGCGCCACTGGCCGTCCGGTCCCCCTGCTGACCCAGTACCTGCTGGACCGCGCCAAGGCCTGAAACTGAAGATCCCGGGCGGCTATTCATATAGCCGCCTCGGGCTCCAGGAACCGCAATGACCCAAGTCGATTTCTACATCCTGCCCAGCGCCGATCCTTCAGCGCGGCTGGACTTTGCCTGCAAGCTCACCGAAAAAGCCTGGCGCATGGGCCATCGCATCTACCTGCATTGCAGCGATGCCGCCCAACGCGAGGACCTCGATGCCCGCCTCTGGCGCTTCAAGGGCGAAAGCTTCGTGCCCCACGGCCCCGCCGAATCCGAACCCGACGGCTTGGTCGTGCTGGGTCTGGGCGACAGTTGCGGCGACCACCATGACCTGCTGGTCAACCTCGACCTGAAAGTGCCGGCCTTCGCCAAGGACTTCGCCCGTGTGGCGGAAGTGGTGGTGGAGGACCCGGCTATTCGTCAGGCCGCGCGGGAGAGTTTCCGTTTCTACCGCGAACAGGGCTATTCTCTGCAGGATCACCGGCTACAACGACTTTGAGTACATGATGGACACGCCCAACCCGATGAAAAAAGACGACCACTTGCTGGACGACCTCGAGTCCATCCGTCAGTTGCTCGGTGATGATGACCTGCAACCGCCGCTGTTGACCGAATCGGTCGAGGCCGGGGTACAGATTCCATTGTTGTCCGACATGGTCGACCACCAGCCGGCTGCGCCCAAGCCCGTGGCCACGCCGCCCGCTCCCGCCGCAGAAAAAGCGCCCGACGCATTGCTGCTGCACCTGGACAACGAACTGCGCGCCGCCGCGCAACTGATCATGCAAGACGTGATCGCCGACTTTGCCCCGCACATCGAAGCCGAGATCAAGCGGCGGATGGATGCGCGGATGGAGCGACTGCTGAGTCAGTACCAATCCTGAGCCAGACAAAGATCCAATGTGGGAGGGGGCTTGCTCCCGATAGCTGAGTGTCAGTCAGTGATGTTGTGACTGATCCACCGCTATCGGGAGCAAGCCCCCTCCCACATTGGATCGCGTGCACCTCAAGCCTGTCTTCGCCTCGCCCTTCGCCCTATCCCCCGTTATACTTGCCGGCTTTCCTGAATAAATGCCAACTAGGGTCCCGCCGCGCATGGATAAGACCTATCAGCCCCACGCTATCGAAACTTCCTGGTACAACACCTGGGAGTCCGAGAACTATTTCGCCCCACAAGGTGCGGGCGACTCGTACACCATCATGATCCCACCGCCGAACGTCACTGGCAGCCTGCACATGGGCCATGGCTTCAACAATGCGATCATGGATGCGTTGATCCGTTTCCGCCGCATGCAAGGCCGTAACACGCTGTGGCAGCCGGGCACCGACCACGCCGGCATCGCCACCCAGATGCTGGTGGAACGCCAGCTGGAAGCCACCGGCCAAAGCCGTCACGACCTGGGCCGCGAGAAATTCCTGGAGAAAATCTGGGAATGGAAAGACCAGTCCGGCGGCAATATCAGCCGTCAGATCCGTCGCCTGGGTTCGTCCGTGGACTGGAGCCGCGAGCGTTTCACCATGGATGACGGCCTCTCGGAAGCGGTGAAGGAAGCCTTCGTGCGCTTGCATGAAGACGGCCTGATCTACCGCGGCAAGCGCCTGGTCAACTGGGACACCAAGCTGCACACGGCGATTTCCGACCTCGAAGTGGAGAACCACGACGAGAAAGGCTTCCTGTGGAACCTCAAGTATCCGCTGGCTGACGGCGCCAAGACCGCTGAAGGCAACGCTTACCTGATCGTCGCCACCACCCGTCCGGAAACCATGCTCGGCGACGCCGCTGTCGCGGTTAACCCGAACGACGCGCGCTACCAGGCCCTGATCGGCAAGTTCGTCGAGCTGCCGCTGGTAGGCCGGCGCATCCCGATCATCGCTGATGACTACTGCGACCCTGAATTCGGCACCGGCTGCGTGAAAATCACCCCGGCCCACGATTTCAACGACTACGAAGTCGGCAAGCGCCACAACCTGCCGCTGCTCAATATCTTCGACAAGAACGCCGCCGTACTGCCGGCCTGCCAGGTATTCAACCTGGACGGTACGCTGAACGAGAGCATCGACGGCAAGATCCCGGCCGAATACGCCGGCCTCGACCGTTTCGAAGCACGCAAGCAGATCGTTGCCGCTTTCGATGCCGCAGGTTTGCTGGTGAGCGTGGACGACCACGGCCTGAAAGTGCCGAAGGGCGACCGCTCCGGCACTGTGATCGAGCCGTGGTTGACCGACCAGTGGTACGTGTCGACCAAGCCGCTGGCCGAGCCTGCGATTGCCGCCGTTGAAGACGGTCGCATCCAGTTCGTGCCCAAACAGTACGAGAACATGTACTTCTCGTGGATGCGCGACATCCAGGATTGGTGCATCAGCCGTCAGTTGTGGTGGGGCCACCGCATTCCGGCCTGGTACGACGAGTCGGGCAAGGTCTACGTAGGCCGCGACGAAGCCGAAGTGCGTGCCAAGCACAACCTCGGCGCCGACATCGCGCTGCAACAGGACAACGATGTACTGGACACCTGGTTCAGCTCCGGCCTGTGGACCTTCTCCACCCTGGGCTGGCCGCAACAGACCGAATTCCTGAAGAAATTCCACTCCACCGACGTGCTGGTCACCGGCTTCGACATCATTTTCTTCTGGGTTGCCCGGATGATCATGCTGACCATGCATTTGGTGAAGAACGAAGACGGCACGCCGCAGGTACCGTTCAAGACCGTCTACGTGCACGGTCTGGTACGCGATGGCCAGGGCCAGAAGATGTCCAAGTCCAAGGGCAACGTCCTGGACCCGCTGGACATCATCGACGGCATCGACCTGGAAACCCTGGTGCAGAAACGCACCTCGGGCCTGATGCAGCCGAAGCTGGCGAAAAAGATCGAAAAGCAGACCCGCGACGAGTTCGCCGACGGCATCGCCAGCTACGGCACCGACGCCCTGCGTTTCACGTTCTGCTCGCTGGCGTCCACCGGCCGCGACATCAAGTTCGACATGGGCCGCGTCGAAGGCTATCGCAACTTCTGCAACAAGATCTGGAACGCCGCGCGCTATGTGCTGGATAAAGGCGAAGACTGCGGCCAGAACGGCGAAGCCTTTGAGCTGAGCCTGGCCGACCGCTGGATCATCTCGCAGCTGCAGCGTACCGAAGCCGAAGTGACCCGCCAGCTCGACCAGTTCCGGTTCGACCTGGCCGCACAAGCCTTGTACGAGTTCATCTGGAACCAGTATTGCGACTGGTACCTGGAACTGTCCAAGCCAGTGCTGTGGGACGAAAACGCGCCGCTCGAGCGCCAGCGCGGCACCCGTCGCACCCTGGTGCGCGTGCTGGAAGTGGCGTTGCGCCTGGCGCATCCGTTCATGCCGTTCATCACCGAAGAAATCTGGCAGCGCCTGGCGCCGCTGGCCGGTATCGAAGGCAAGACCATCATGCTGCAACCTTGGCCTGTGGCCAACGAAGCACGTATCGATGAGGCCGCCGAAAGCGATATCGAATGGCTCAAGACCTTGATGCTCGGCACGCGCAACATCCGCGCCGAGATGAATATCGGTCCGGGCAAGCCGCTGGCCGTGTTCGTCAAGAACGCCAGTGCCGAAGACCAGCGTCGCCTCAGCGAGAACGATGCGCTGCTCAAGAAGCTGGCGAAACTGGAGTCGATTACCGTATTGGCTGATGGCGCCGAAGCACCGCTGTCGGCGACCGCGCTGGTCGGCGACATGGAAGTACTGGTGCCGATGGCCGGCCTGATCGACAAGGGCGCGGAACTGGCCCGACTCGACAAGGAAATCGCCCGCCTGCAAGGCGAAGTGCAGCGAGTGGGCGGCAAGCTGTCCAACGCGGCCTTCGTCGACAAGGCGCCGGCCGAAGTGATCGACAAAGAACGCGCCAAGTTGGCCGAGGCTGAACAAGCCCTGGGCAAGCTGGCGGAACAACATGCACGGATTGCCAGCCTGTAAGGGCCAAACCGTGTGAAAAAAAAGAGACCTTCGGGTCTCTTTTTTTGTGCATGCGGTCAATGTGGGAGGGGGCTTGCTCCCGATGGCGGTGGGTCAGCTGGCAGATAAATGACTGACATACTGCCATCGGGAGCAAGCCCCCTCCCACATTTGAACGAGTTGGGCTCAGGATGTGTGACAATGCCCATCACTTTGAGCCAACACCAGAATCATCATGACCGCCCCCACTACGCCAAAACCTCCACGCAAGAAGCCTAAAACCGCAGCCACGGCCAAACCCGTCGCGCCGCGCAAAGAGGCTACCCTGCACCCGCGCAACCGCCACACCGGCCGTTACGACTTCCCGGCGCTGATCAAGACCACGCCGGAACTGGCGCAATTTGTGATCATCAACCCCTACGGCAAGGAAAGCATCGACTTCGCCAACCCGGACGCGGTGCGGGTGTTCAACCGGGCGCTGCTCAAGGCTTTCTATGGCATCCAGCACTGGGACATCCCGGCCGATTACCTGTGCCCGCCGGTGCCGGGGCGTGCCGACTATGTGCACTGCCTGGCCGACCTGCTGGCCAGCGTCAACGACGGCAAGATTCCGCGCGGTTCCATCGTCAAGGTGCTGGACATCGGCATGGGCGCCAATTGCGTCTACCCGCTGATTGGCTATATGGAGTACCGCTGGAACTTCCTGGGCTCGGAGGTCGATCCTATCGCCGTGGCCGCCGCCAAGGCCATCGTGCAGTCCAACGACCTGAGCAAAGTCATCCAGCTGCGCCTGCAACCCAACCCCAAGCATATCCTGCTGGGCCTGCTGGAGCCTGCCGAGCGCTTTGACCTGACCATGTGCAACCCGCCGTTCCATGCCTCGATGGATGAAGCGACCAAGGGCAGCGAGCGTAAATGGCGCGCCTTGGGCAAGGCCGATCCCAAGCGCAAGTTGCCGGTGTTGAACTTCGGCGGCCAATCGGCCGAGCTGTGGTGCGAGGGCGGTGAAGCGCGTTTCGTCACGCAATTGATCGCTGAAAGTGCGCACTTTGCCCACAAGGTGTTGTGGTTCAGCACCCTGGTGTCAAAAGCGTCGAACCTGCCGGCGATCGAGACTGCGCTGAAAAAAGCCGGCGTGTTGGAAAGCCAGGTGGTGGAAATGTCCCAGGGGCAGAAGCAAAGCCGGTTCGTCGCCTGGACCTTCCAGACCAAGAACGAACAGCAGCTCTGGCGCCAGCGCTGGGTTCGCGACTGATATCGCAGGCAACAAAAAACCGTGCCCGGATCGCTCCGGTGCACGGTTTTTTTTACTGCGTCTTACTTGTTAACAGCGTCGGTCAGGCCTTTGGCCACAACCAGCTTGATAACTTTCTTGGCAGCGATTTCGATGGCAGCGCCAGTCGAAGGGTTACGGCCAGTACGGGCAGGACGCTCGGTCACTTTCAGTTTGCCAACGCCTGGCAGAGTGATTTCGCCGCCGTTTTCCAGCTGATCAGCAACAACCTGGCTCAGTTGGTCCAGCAGAGCGCGCACGGTAGTTTTCGGTGCGTCTACTGCTTCAGCCAGGTCGGCGATCAGTTGGTCTTTAGTAATAGCCATTGTGGTGTTCCTTCCCTATCAAATTCATATGGATTGCAGAGTGCAGTGTCAGCCGTCGAGCCCGACCTTCTTGGCCTGGCACCCCGGCTATAACCTCGGAGAACGGGGTTATAGATGCTTGAAACGGGGATTGGTTCGACCTGACAAATGCTGAATGCACGCTTAACGCCGAGACTTGGCGTAAGACCGGGCAAAACTAGCACAGAGACGGGGAAATATCCGCCTCAACATACCCATTTGGTCAGCTTTATCGCTCTAAACCGTGAAAAAAAGGCATATACCCGGTCGGACAACGTCCAAAACGCCCTTCCAGGCGCGTCTTGACCAATGGGTGCGGTACACTGGGCAACTTTTTGGGGAGGCTCACCGCTCCCCTTCAACCAGCCGAGAAGCCTATGCCGATCCGTCATTGCATCGTCCACCTGATCGACAAAAAACCCGACGGCACACCCGCAGTTCTGCATGCCCGTGACTCGGAGCTGTCCGAATCCGCCGCCATCGAGAACATGCTCGCCGACCTCAACGAGAGCTACAACGCCAAACAAGGCAAGGCCTGGGGTTTCTTCCATGCCGAGTCCGGCGCGCACCCGTTCAGCGGCTGGTTGAAGGAATACTTTGACGGTGGTCAGGATTTCACCGCTTTCAGCCGTACGGCTGTGGAGCATCTGCAGAAGCTGATGGAAGAGTCCAACCTGTCCACTGGCGGCCATGTGCTGTTTGCCCACTACCAGCAAGGCATGACCGACTACCTGGCCATCGCCCTGCTGCACCACAGCGAAGGTGTGGCGGTGACCGACGAGCTGGACGTGACTCCCTCGCGCCACCTGGACCTGGGCCAACTGCACCTGGCGGCGCGGATCAACGTCTCCGAGTGGCAGAACAACAAGCAGTCCAAGCAATACATCTCCTTTATCAAAGGCAAGAACGGCAAGAAGGTTTCGGAGTATTTCCGCGACTTTATCGGCTGCCAGGAAGGCGTCGACGGCCCGGGCGAAACCCGCACCCTGCTCAAGGCGTTCAGCGACTTCGTTGAAAGTGAAGACCTGCCGGACGAATCGGCCCGCGAGAAAACCAAGACCCTGGTGGACTACGCCAGCAGCCAGGCCAAGCTCGGCGAGCCCATGGGCCTGGAAGAACTGTCCGGTTTGATCGATGAAGATCGGCCCAAGGCGTTCTACGACCACATCCGCAACAAGGACTACGGCCTGTCGCCGGAAATCCCTGCCGACAAACGCACCCTCAACCAGTTCCGCCGCTTCACCGGCCGCGCCGAAGGCTTGTCCATCAGCTTTGAAGCGCACCTGCTGGGCGACAAGATCGAGTACGACGAAGCCGCCGGCACCTTGATCATCAAAGGCCTGCCGACCCAACTGACCGATCAGCTCAAGCGCCGTAACTGATGCTTGGCGGCGTGCTCAAGAAAGTCCTGCTGGTGCTGCTGGTGGTCGTGGTGATTCAGAACTGGGGCAAGATCGAGCGGCTGTTCAACCCCTCGCAGGTGGTTTCGGAGCAGGTACGCGCCTCGGCGCGCGTGGTGCTCTACGCCACCGAGTGGTGCGGCTACTGCAAGCAGACCCGGCGTTTCCTGGACCAGAAAGGCATTTCTTACCAGGCCTTCGATATCGAAAAGGACGCCCAGGCGCGCAAGGCGTATGAAGCATTGGGCGGGGGCGGGATTCCGTTTGTCGACGTCAATGGCACGTTGATCCGCGATTACAACCCGGATGCGATCATGGCGGCGTTGAAGTAACACCACAGCATGAAACACCGCAGATCAAATGTGGGAGGGGGCTTGCCCCCGATAGCAGTCTGTCAGCCAGCCTATGGGTAGCTGACCCACCGCAATCGGGGGCAAGCCCCCTTCCACATTGGTTTTGTGGTGCGGGCTTAGCGCAACACAATCATCCGGCCCAGCACTGTGTGCTGCTCAAAGCCCAGCACCGCTTGCAGGGCATTCAGCACCGCTGCCGGGTCCTTGCTTGGAAAGCTGCCGCTGACGCGTCTGGCGCCCATCTCGTCATTGAGCAACAGGATGCGGCCGGGATAATAGCGCGCCAAATCCTCGATCACCTCGGCCAGCGGCGCCTTGTAGTAATTGAGCCATCCATCGCGCCAGGCCAGGCGTGCTTCGCTGTCTACCGCATGCAACGGCTCGGCTACACCCTCGGCGTAGGCTACTTGCTGGCCTGCCGTCAGAATTTGCTGCGGCGCCTGTTTGGAGGGCGTCACCCCGACCCGGCCGGACAACACGGTCACCTGTGCCCCCGCCGGTTGCAGGCGCACTTCGAACTGCGTGCCCAGCACTCGCGTTTCTCCGCTGCCCGCCTCGACCATAAACGGCTGGCCGGTATGGACAACCTGAAAAAATCCGGCCCCTCGGCGCAGTTGGACATGCCGCTCGCCGTGGCTGAAATCCACGGCAATGGCGCTGTCGGCGTCGAGGGTAACGTGGGACTGATCGGCCAGGGTCACGGTCCGCACCTCCCCTGGCGCCGTCACGTAATCGGCGCCGAAGTCATCCACCCAGCGCGACGGTTGCCAACCGGCGCCCATCGCCACCATCAACAACACACAGGCGGCCGTGGCCAAGGCGCCAGACCAGCGCAACGTGCGCGAGCGCGTGGAACGGTTCATCGCATTGAGGTAGCCCTGCAACGCCTGCGCGTCTTCGTCGGCCAACGCGCGTGCCGGAACTTCGCTCAACTCCCACAGCACCTGGGCCTGGGCATAGGCTTGGACATGGGCGGGGTCGGCCCGCAGCCATTGGCTGAAGCTGGCCTGATCGCCACTGCTGGGCTGGTCGTGCAGCAGGCTCAGCCAGGCGAGCGCGGCCTGTTCCTGGGCGGGCGTGGGCGTCACGTTCACGGTGCTTTTCCTGGCGTGCGTGGGGCCGACGGTTCGCTCAGGCTCGCCTTGCAGGCTTGGAGGGCACGCATCATATGTTTTTCCACGGCACTTTGAGACACGCCCATCGCCTTGGCGATTTGCGCGTATTTGCGGCCGTGGATGCGGTTGAGCAGGAAAATCTGGCGAGTGCGCTCGGGCAAACTGCGCAAGGCGGCTTCGACATGCCGCAAATCATTGCCCGCTTCGAGGGCCGCCTGGGGTTCGCAGCCCTGGTTGCCCTGCTGTTCCGGCAACCAGCCTTCATTACTGCGCACGCGGGCGCCTTCGCTGCGCAAATGGTCGATGGCGATATTGCTGGCGCAGCGCAGCAGGTAGGTGCTGAGCTCTTCGACCTGCACCAGTGGGCGACGCCAGAAGCGCAGGAACAGGTCTTGCACCAGGTCCGCCGCGGTGGCGCGGCAACCGACACGGCGGCTGACCAGCGCCTCCATCTGCGAACGCTGGGACAGGAACACCTGCAGGAAATGCGCCCGCCCACCGGCGGCGTCCGGCTGCGGACGGTCTTGAGGTTTCGGCGCAGGGCTGATCATCATGGGCAACTCAGAACAGGCCGAACGCCGCGACCGGGCTGGCCAGCAGGCCGACGCCCGCGAGGATCAACGCCAGCCGTGGCCGATACGGCAGCAGCAGCACCAGCAGCAAAGCGCTGAGCATCAACACCGCGCACCACTCCACCAACCCCTGGCCCCACCCCGTGACGGCCACCGCCGGCCAGGGCGACAGCGTCAGCAGCAACCAACCGGCCGCACGCAACCCCAGACGCCGTAAAGGCGAAGGTTTGCTGCGCAGCAACTCGCCGTGATGACGGTCGGTCGACAGGCACAGCGCAGTAAACCCGGCATAGCACATGAGCAGCGCGAGCAGCATTCAGTTGGCCTCCTGTTTGAACGTCAATGCACCTGCGCGCGGCGCCTTGGGCTGCGTTGCCGTGCGGCGCTGCATCTTCCAGGCGGCCCAGCCCAGAAACAGGCCGCAGGCCAGGCACGTCAGGTCGAAGCCGGCCATGGCCCAGTCGCCACTCATCAGGGAAACGCCCAAAGGGTGTGAAGTGGTCAGTGCATTGACCAACGGGATGGCGATAAACAGCAGCGCCCCCACGCTCAATTGCTCGACCCACGCCGGGCGGCCGCGCCGCAACAGCGCGTGCAGCAGGCTCAGGGCCCAGGCGATAAAGAACGCGCGCACTTCCCAGTCGGAACGCGCGGCGAAGCTCACCGGCAACAACCGGTTCGCCCAGAAAAACAGTGCGATGGCGATCACCAGGCCGGACATGCTGGCGACATTCAACACTTCCACCAGGCGCAGCTCAAAAGGCATCACGCCGGTTTTGGCGTGCTTGAGCTGGCGCTTGCCCAGCCAGATCACCAGCCCGGTGCCGATCATCGCCGTGCCGGCCAGGCCACAGACAAAGTACAGCCAGCGCAGCACCGGGCCGGCGAAATGGCCCATGTGCAAACCGTAGAAACCGCCGCCGATGACCGCCGGCAACGACGGCTCGCCACTGGCCCGCAACAGCTCGCCCGTGGTGCCGCTGAACGATAGGCTGCTGCCGAAATCCTGCACCACGCTGTCGGACCCGGCGCGGAACACATTCACCGAGGCGTTGACGTCACTCGGATTATTCACCGCCAAGCGTCCGACATGCCCACCCGCCCACTGTTGCTGCGCCTGCTGGTACATCGGCCACAATGCCAGCAAGGTGCCCGGCTGGCCGAGCGCCGGCGCATTATCGGAGCTGGGGAACACCTCATTGAAGAACGCACGGCTGTCGTTGCCATACGAAGCCATGATCGGCGCCGGCATCACCATGTTCATGAAAATCACCAGGCTGCTGTAGGTGATCATCAGGTGAAACGGCAACACCAGCACGCCCACCGCGTTGTGCCCGTCCAGCCAGGAACGCTGGCCTTTGCGCGGGCGGAAGGTGAAGAAGTCCTTGAAAATTTTCTTGTGGGTGATGATGCCGGTGATCAGCGCGACGAACATCACCATGGCGGCGATGGTCGACAGCCAGCGGCCCCACGGGTAAGGCATTTGCAGCTGGAAGTGGAAACGGTAGAAGAATTCGCCACCCATGCTTTCACGGGCTTGCACCGCTTGGCCGCTGACCGGGTCGAGGATTTTCTGGGTGAAATTGCCGCGCTTGCCGGGGTCGACCTTGTCTTGCCACATCACCGACAGGCCGGGGTCGCGGCGGGTGGGCAAGGTGATGAACCAACGCGCGGCGGTAGGCGCCTGTTGCTGCAGATAGCGCTGCGCCACGCCGAGGCTGCGCGCGTCGTCCAACGGGTGGGCCTGCACTTCGGGCTGCATCCAGTGGGTTATTTCGTCCTTGAAATAAGCCAGGGTGCCGGTCAGGAAAATCGCGAACAGCAGCCAGCCGAAGATCAACCCCGCCCAGGTGTGCAGCCAGGCCATGGCTTGGCGAAAGCCTTCCTTCATGTGCGCGCCACCCAGAAACCGATGCCCGCCAGGGTGGCGAACAGCGCGCTTGGCAGCATCACCCCCACCCAGGCACGCCATGCCGTGCGGCAGGCAAAACACCAGAGCACCGCCAGCAGGTAGAACACGAACGAACTCATCATGCCGGTGATCACCGCATCGGCGCGGGCCGTGGGCAGCCACAGTGCGAGGCAGATAGCGGCGAGGGAGGCCATCAGATAACCGCCGACCACCGCCGCCAACACCCGGGAGGTGACGGCAAGGCGATAGGACGCGGGCAGTGGGGTTTTGCTGTTCATGCGACAGGCGCCAAGTTCATCAGCACGCAATATTAATGATAAATATTCTCATAAGCAAAAGAGAACGGATGAATCACCGGCTTCGCGGATTGCCGAACCGCGCCCCCGCCCCTACAATGCGAACAATTCTTGTTCTCTAAAGCATGCCGATGCTGATGGAGTGATCCCGTTGCCGCCGTCCAACACCGTCGAAGTTCTGTATAACGACCATCATCACTGGCTTACCGGCTGGTTGCGACGCAAGCTCGGCTGCCCGGAAAGCGCCGCCGACCTGGCCCAGGACACCTTCATCCGTGTACTCAGCGCACGGGAAGCGCCAACGCTGAACGAGCCCCGCGCCTTTCTCACCACTGTCGCCAAGCGCGTGCTGTTCAACTTTTACCGTCGCCAGGACCTGGAACGCGCCTACCTCGATGCCCTGGCACAATTGCCGGAGCAGGTGACGCCGTCTGAGGAAGACCGCGCCATCATCCTGCAAACCCTGGTGGAGTTGGACCAATTGCTCGACGGCTTGCCGGTCCAGGTCAAGCGCGCCTTCCTGCTGGCCCAGCTCGATGGCCTTACCTATGCGCAAATCGGTGCGCAGCTGGGCATCTCCATTGCCACGGTCAAACGCCATCTGCATAAAGCCGCCCTGCGCTGCTACTTCGCCCTATGAACATCTCGCCCCCCGTCGCCGAACAAGCCGTGCACTGGTTGCTGCAAATGCAGCAAGGCACGCTCGACCCGCGCCAACAGGCCGCCTGGCAGCAATGGCTGGATGCGCACAGCGAGCACCAGCGCGCGTGGGACCAGATCCAGCGCGTCAACCAGCGCCTGCGCGGCGTGCCTTCGCCCCTGGCGCACGCGGCGTTGAATGCACCGACGTCCAACAGCCGGCGCCAGGCGCTGAAGCTGTTGTTGATCCTCGGCGCCGGTTCGGCGGCAGCCTGGAGCCTGCGCCAGCAGCGTATTCTGCCGCCGCTGACCGCCGACTACCGCAGCCCCGTCGGCCAGCGCCGCACCGTGCAGTTGGCCGACGGCAGCCAGTTGCAGCTCAACACCGGCAGCGCGGTGGATGTGCATGTCGATAGCCAGCAGCGACTGATCCGCCTGCTCGAAGGTGAAATCCTGCTGACCGCCCGCGCCGGTGCCACGCCGCTGCGCGTACTCACCAGCCAGGGTCTGCTCAGCAGCCAGGCGGCGCGCCTGAACGTGCGGCAGTTCAGCGACCATACTCAATTGGCGGTGCTCGACGGCCGGGTCGATGTGATGCCCAACCACTACAGCGGCCTGCCGCTGAGCGTCGAGACCGCGCATCAGGTCAATTACACCCGCAAAGGCTGGGACAGCCCTCGCCCCACTGACGCCAACAGCGGTGCCTGGGCAGACGGCATGCTGGTGGCTGCGCATATGCGCCTGGAGGATTTTCTCGGCGAACTCGGGCGCTACCGTCGCGGCCAGCTCAATTGCGACCCGCAGGTGGCAAACCTGTTGCTGTCGGGCAGCTATCCACTGGATGACAGCGAACGCATCCTCGACCTGTTGGAAGTCAGCCTGCCGGTCACCGTGCGACGCTTCACCCGCTACTGGGTGACGGTTCAGGCCCGCGCCTGAAATTATTCAGAAAAACAGTGAGCCGTTTTCCCGTCCTCGCGTGACAGAGAAGGAAAGCCATCTTGATCCTTCCTTCTCAGGACCGCCCTTCATGCCCCTGCAACCGACGCTTCTTGCCCGTACCCTGCGCCAATTCCTCCTCGGCGCCAGCCTCAGCCTGACCGCGCTGCCCCCAGTGATGGCGGCCGAAGCCAAGGCCTATCACATCGCACCGACGAGTCTGGAAGCGGCCCTGAACCAGTTCGGCCGTGAAGCCTCGGTGCTGGTGTCTTTCGGCTCCGAGGTCACCGCCGGCCTGCAAAGCCCCGGCTTGTCGGGCACCTACAGCGCCGCCGAAGGCCTGAATAAACTGTTGGAAGGCAGCGGCCTGCAAGCCCGCGCCGAGGGCGACAACGCCTACAGCCTGCAGCCGGCCAGCGCCCCGGCTACTCTAGAACTGCAGACCTCTAACGTGGTCGGCGACTGGCTTGGCGATGCGGCGCAGACCAACGTGTTCGAACACCCCGGCGCGCGCGATGTGATCCGCCGCGAAGCCTTCGAACGCCAGGGCGCGACCCAGGCCCGCGACGTGCTCAACCGCATCCCCGGCGTCAACGCCCCGGACAACAACGGCACCGGCAGCCACGACATGGCGCTGAACTTCGGTATTCGCGGGCTCAACCCACGCCTGGCGTCGCGCTCCACGGTATTGATGGACGGCATTCCCGTGCCTTTCGCACCATATGGCCAGCCGCAACTGTCATTCGCACCGATCAGCATGGGCAACATGGACGCGGTCGACGTGGTACGCGGCGGCGGCGCGGTGCGCTACGGCCCGCAAAACGTCGGCGGCATCGTCAACTTCGTGACCCGTGCGATCCCGGATGCGCCCACCGTCAAAGGCGGCCTGCAAACCGAAACCAGCCCGTCCTCCAGCCACGACGGCTTCAAGACCACCGGCAACCTGCTGGCCGGTGGCACCGCCGACAATGGCCTGGGCGGCGCGCTCCTGTACTCCGGCACCCGTGGCGGCGACTGGCGCGAAAACAGTGACACGCGCATCGACGACCTGATCCTCAAGGGCAAATACCAACTGGACGACGCCAACAGCTTCAACGCCATGGCGCAGTACTACGAAGGTCAGGCCGATATGCCCGGCGGCTTGAACGTCAAGGACTACAAGGCTGACCCGTACCAGTCGACCCGCCCCTACGATAAGTTCTGGGGCCGCCGTACGATGGTCAACTTAGGCTACCGCTACGAGCAGGACCGCCGTGAGTTCACGGTCAACAGCTTCTTCACCAAGACGCTGCGCAGCGGTTACCTCGACCAGGGCAACTTCCTCTCGCTGTCACCGCGCGAGTACTGGGTACGCGGCCTGGAAACCCGCTTCGCCCAAGGCTTCGACCTCGGCCCCACCACACACGAAGTCGGCGTCGGCTACCGCTACATCAATGAAGCCGGCCACGAGCTGCGCTACCGCACGCCGATTGCGGCCAACCAGCAAATCCCGACCACCGACAGCCGCAACGACCGCGACACGCGCGGCGGCACCGAGGCCAATGCGTTCTTCATCGACGACCGCATCGATATCGGCAAGTGGACCCTCACGCCGGGCATCCGCTACGAGATGATCAAGTCCCAGCAGACCAACAACCTGAGCAACGTCAACTACAAGGGCGACTACAACACTGCGCTGCCGGCGTTGAACGTGCTCTACCACCTCACCGACGACTGGAACCTCTACGCCAACACTGAAGGCTCGTTCGGCAGCGTGCAGTACAGCCAGATGCCCAACCGCGTGAGCAGCGGCGAAGTGAAACCGGAAAAAGCCCGCACCTGGGAGCTCGGTACGCGCTATGACAACGGCAGCCTGCGCGCGGAAATCGGTGCGTTCCTGATCAATTTCGACAACCAATACGACAGCAACCAAACCAATGACACCGTGATCGCACGCGGTGAAACGCGGCACCAGGGCATCGAGTCGAGCATCAACTATGCCCTCGACGGCTTGAACCCGGCACTGGCCGGCTTCGATTTGTACGCCACCTATGCGTATGTCGACGCGACCATCCGCGAAGACGGCCCGAACAAAGGCAACCGCGTGCCCTTCTCGTCCAGGCACAAAGGCACCCTCGGCGTGGGTTACACCGAAGGCCCGTGGAAGCTCAACCTGGACAGCAGCTACCAGAGCAGCCAATTCGCCAACAACGCCAACACCCAGGCCGAAAGCGCCGACGGCGCGAATGGACGCATCCCCGGCTACATGCTGTTCAGCAGCCGCGCAGCGTATGACTTCGGCCCACAGCTGTCGGATTTGAACGTCGCGGTCGGCGTGAAAAATATCTTCAACAAGCAGTACTACACGCGCTCGTTCGACGATAACAACAAGGGCAAGTACGTGGGTGAGCCGCGCACGGTGTACGTGCAAACGTCTATCGCGTTCTGACTGCCTGCCTTTGTAGATCACAACAAATCCAAATGTGGGAGGGGGCTTGCTCCCGATGGCGGAGTGTCAGTCAGTATATTTTTAACTGACCCACCGCTATCGGGAGCAAGCCCCCTCCCACATTTGGACCGAGTACCGCTTAGAGATCCGATGAGGTCCTTTAACTCCCCGCCAGGCAACTGGGGGTGGCCGCGACCAGCGCATCAATGGCGCATCGGGTCTTGGCCGGCATGTGCGGCGCCGTCGGCCAGATCACATGGATGGGGGCCGGCTGTTCGCGGAAATCGGCCAGCACCGCCGCCAGTTGCCCGCGCAGCGCATAGTGGGCGATCAACCAACTCGGCAACCAGGCCAGCCCCACACCCGCGATGGCCGCATCGGCCACGGCCTGGAGGTCGTCCAGCACCAAGGGCGTGATCAGCCGCGAGCGATAGGCGCTGTTGCTGCGGTAAGCAATGCCGCGATGAGCCGACAAGTCTTCAATCCGTTCAATGGGCTCCGCGCACTGCAAATACGCGGGCGACGCCGCCAGGCCCATGACCTGCTC
Source organism: Pseudomonas sp. R11-23-07 (assembly GCF_003852295.1). Lineage (NCBI taxonomy): Bacteria > Pseudomonadati > Pseudomonadota > Gammaproteobacteria > Pseudomonadales > Pseudomonadaceae > Pseudomonas > Pseudomonas sp. R11-23-07. Next base: position 1,189,212 of record NZ_CP027761.1, on the reverse strand, counting down.
GCCCAGGCGCCGCGCACTCAGGCGGTCGGTATCTGGCAGTGGGCCGATGCGCACGGCAAGATCGAAGCCTTCCTGCGCCAGATCTATCATGCGGTCGGAGAAACTGATATCGATCTCCAATTGCGGATAGCGGTCCATCAAGCCCCACAGCGCAGGCGCGGCATAGTGGTGACCAAACGCCAGTGGCAAACTCGCCCGCAAGCGCCCGCGTGGCTGCTGGCGGCCGCTTTCCAGCACCGACTCGGCCGCCTCCAGCTCTGCCAGCGCGCGCAGACAGTGTTCGTAGTACGCCTGCCCATCCTCGGTCAGACGCTGGCGGCGCGTAGAGCGTTGCAACAGGCAAGTGCCCAGCCGCGCTTCCAACCGCGCCAGGCCCTTGCCCACTGCCGAACGGGTGAGATTCAGGCGCTCGGCGGCTGCGCTCAGGCTGCCGCTCTCGACGATTTGCACGAACAGTTCGACGCCATCAAAACGTGGAGTAGTCATGTTAATTTGTCGCCCTGTATTCCCTTATCCATGGAAAAATCATCGCAAATAAAGAACCAGATTCCCGAGAGAATAATCCCTCCCCCTCTCGAAAGGAACATCCCATGCCACCCGTCGCCACGCTATCGGCCCTCAGCCCACCGCATGTCGCCAGAAACGGTCTGGCGCTCACCGCCGTATGCCTTGTGGCCCTGATGTTCGGCCTGGAAATCTCCAGCGTGCCGGTCACCCTGCCCACCCTGGAACGCGAACTGGGCACGGGGTTTCAAGATGCCCAATGGATCATGAATGCTTACACCCTGGCCTGCACCAGCGTGCTGATGGCGGCGGGCACCCTGGCCGATCGCTTTGGGCGTCGACGCATGCTGGTGCTGTGCCTGTGGGTCTTCGGCCTGGCCTCGCTGGCCTGTGGCTTGGCCAACGACGCACCGACGCTGATCGTGGCGCGTTTCGTCCAGGGCATCGGCGCCGGCGCGATGATGATCTGCCAGTTCGCGATACTGTCGCACTTGTTTCGGGAACCGGCGGCACGCGCCCGGGCATTCGCGATCTGGGGCGTGATTGCCGGCGTGGGCCTGGGGTTCGGGCCGATGGTCGGTGCGCTGATCCTGGCAGTCGCGGACTGGCGCTGGGTGTTTCTTGCGCATGTGCCGCTCACCCTGTTCACCTTGGTGCTGTTGCGCATCAGCGTGCAGGAATCCCGCGACCCGGCCAGCCATCGCCTCGATATCGCCGGCATGCTGACCTTGACGCTGGCGGTGTTCACCCTGGTGTACTTCATCACCCAGGGCACCGAGCATGGCTTCACCACACCGGGCATGCTCGGCTGGGCGGGTTTGGCGCTGGTGGCGTTGCTGCTGTTCATCGTGGTTGAAAAACGCAGCGCCCATCCGATGTTCGATTTTTCGGTGTTGTGCATCCAGCGCTTCACCGGTGCACTGATGGGCTCGATCGGCATGAACTTCAGCTTCTGGCCGTTCATGATCTACCTGCCGCTGTATTTCCAGGCCGGCCTGGGCTACGACACCCTGACCACCGGCGGCGCCCTGCTCGCCTACACCTTGCCCACCTTGCTGGTGCCGCCGCTGGCCGAGCGCCTGGCCCTGCGCTACGGCGCCGAACGCATCATCCCGGTGGGCCTGGCGACGATGGGCGCGGGGTTTCTGGCAATGGCCGCCGCCAATGGCGCCGCGCAGCCAAGCGCGCTGATGGTACTGCTCAGTTGCGTGATCGCCGGCATCGGCCTGGCGCTGACCAACTCGCCGACCACCAACACCACTACGGGCGCCGTCTCGGCTGACCGCGCGGGCATGGCCTCAGGTATCGACTTCAGCGCACGGCTGATCACCCTGGCGCTCAACATCGCGTTGATGGGCCTGGTGCTGTTGCTGGGGATCAGCCATTACCTGGCCGAGGTATTGCCGCCAAGCACGGCAATGGATTGGCCGGCCCTCAGCCAGCACATCGCGGCGGGCAAGCTGGACGCGCCGGGATTGGCGTTCAACGAGGCCCAGGCGGCGCTGCGCAACGGCGCCGGCTGGGCCATGCTCTTTGCAGGGTTGGGTGCTTGCGGGCTGGCGATGCTTAGCGGGTATTTCTTCAAACAGCGCCGTTAAACGAAAAACGGGCCTGCATGTGCAGGCCCGTTTTCAATGGGGAGTGAAAAAAACTATCAGCCGTTGAATACGGCCCGTTCTTTTTCCAGAAACTCCTGTTCAAGCTCATCTTCATTGACTTTGGTGGTCGGCTGGTTTTTACCGGCAGCGCGGGGCTTGCCTTGCAGTTTGCCGAACAGATGGTCCAGCGCGTGGTCGAGCTTGGTGGCCGCGCCATCGATCGCTTGTTCCAGCGTATCGGCTTTATGGCAGACCGAAATCGCTTGATGGCCTTTTGGACGTGCCTCCAGACGGCAACTTAAATCGTGGGGACCGGGCTTGTCGCCGTTCTCATCCCGCAGGTAGACCTCGACACGGGTCAGGTCTTCTTCATAACGTTCGAGCGTGCTCTCAATGGTAGTACGTACCCACTCCTCCAGTCGGATGCTGCTTTCAATATGGTTATCGCTATTGACTTGGATTTGCATAGTTCTTCCCTTATTTCAGCTAGCTCGCCAGAGATCACAAACTGCAACACCGGGGTGGTGAAACCATGACCTCCTGATTACACAATTGAGCACTCGCTGAAACAATTCAACCCCTTTGCAAAGATAAATCCTACATTACAAATTAACCCTGACGACAAGCAGAAACGCTGTTAGGGTGGGGAGTTAGTTACATCTTCTTACCCCTGAAGATCCTCACAATTGCCCCGCTCCCATTGGGTGCAATGCCCGGAAAACCCCCGCCTCCTCCACCAGCCAATCATGCACTGCGCGCACGCCCGGATGGTTCAATGCGCCTGGCGCATACAGCAGCACGTAGCGTTTGTGGTTGGGCACGGCCAGGCCGAACGGCACGATCAGGCTGCCGCGTTCCAGTTCATCGTTGAGCAATGTGCGTCGCGCAATCGCGACGCCCATACCGGCGATGGCGGCTTCGATGGTCAGGTGGTTGCGGTTGAAGGTGTGCCCGCGGCGTACATCGGCGTCGTGGTAACCAATGGCATCCAGGTAAAACTCCCACTCGGCATACTCATAACTCCCACGCCAGGCGGTGATGTCGTGCAACAGCGGGAAATGCACAAGGTCCGCCGGCCCATGCAGCGGCGGGCGCCCGCGTAGCAGGCTGGGGGCGCAGACCGGAAAGATCTGTTCGTCCAGCAGCGCTGTGGATAACAGGCCTGGGTAGCTACCGTCGTTCAGGTCGATGGCCAGGTCGAAGTCGCCCTCGTGCAGGGCGATGCTGCTGTCTTCGGCGACCAGGCGCAGTTGAATGTCTGGAAAGCGCTGCTGCAAGCGTGGCAGACGCGGGGTCAGCCATTTGCCAAGAAACGACGGGATCGAACGCAGGCGCAAGGTGCCGCTGATCATCCCGGCGTCCAGACGCTGTAATTCGGCGTCAATGCTGCCATAGGCCTCCCCCACCACCGCCGCCAGGCGTTGCCCTTCGGCGCTGAGCTCCACGCCCCTGGCGCGCCGATGAAACAGTCGAAAGCCCAGGCGCTCCTCCAACTGGCGAATCTGCTGGCTCACCGCCCCCGGCGTGATGTGCAGTTCTTCGGCGCAGCGGGTGAACGACAAATGCCGTGCAGCGCATGAAAACACATGCAGCCAGACATACGTCTGGCCATGAAGGGGACGGGTCATAGCGTTTAGTCCTGCTAAAGAGTGTCTTAGGATAATTCGTTGGTCAGTGCCGATCCAGAGGCTCAGTATCGCGTCAATCCCGACTGCTCTACAAACATGGCAGCGATTTCTACTCCATTGCTTGTAAGGCTTTAGCATGGCTATCAGCGTTTTCGATCTATTCAAGGTGGGCATTGGCCCGTCCAGCTCCCATACCGTCGGCCCGATGCGCGCTGCGGCGACCTTTGCTCAGGCGCTGACCGACCAACGATTGCTCAGTGAAACCCGCCGCGTCGAAGTGCGTTTATACGGTTCGCTGTCAGCTACCGGCGTCGGCCACGCTACCGACCGCGCCTGTGTGATGGGCTTGATGGGAGAATGGCCGGATCGCATCGACCCCACCTCGATCAACGCACGCATCCAGCAACTGCGCGAGTCCGGCCAACTGCTCCTCGCCGGCCAGCAGAACATTGCCTTCGACTGGCACACCGACCTGCTGCTGCTCGACGAAAGCCTGCCCTACCACCCCAACGCCATGTCCCTGCACGCCTATGGCGACAGCGGCCTGCTAAGCGAGCAAACCTATTATTCGGTGGGCGGTGGTTTCATCATCGAAGCTGCCGAAGCCGCGTCGGGCATTGCGCCCACCAGCGATGTGCAATTGCCCTACGAGTTTTCCAGCGCCGTCGAGCTGTTGGCCTTGTGCAACCAGCACGGCCTGCGGGTTTCGCAGTTGATGATGGCCAACGAACGGGCATGGCGCAGCGACGCAGACATCCGCAGCGGCCTGCTGCATATCTGGTCGGTGATGCGCGAGTGTGTGGAACAAGGCCTGCGCGATGAAGGCATTCTGCCCGGCGGCCTGGATGTACCGCGTCGCGCTGCGAAATTGCACCGCAGCCTGTTGGAAATCGGCAAGCCCAACGTGATCACTTCGACCTTATCAGCCATGGAGTGGGTCAACCTGTTCGCCCTCGCCGTCAACGAAGAAAACGCCGCTGGCGGACGCATGGTCACCGCACCGACCAATGGCGCGGCAGGGATCATCCCGGCGGTGCTGCATTACTACATGAAGTTCAACGCCGACGCGTGCGATGACGACGTCGTCAATTTCTTTCTGGCTGCCGCCGCCGTCGGCATCCTCTGCAAGAAGAACGCCTCGATCTCCGGTGCCGAAGTCGGCTGCCAGGGCGAAGTCGGCTCGGCCTGCGCCATGGCCGCCGCCGGGCTGGCAGAGATCCTCGGCGCTACACCTGAGCAACTGGAAAACGCCGCCGAAATCGGCCTGGAACACAACCTCGGCCTGACCTGTGACCCGGTTGGCGGGCTCGTGCAGGTGCCGTGCATCGAGCGCAACGCCATCGCGGCGGTCAAAGCGATCAATGCCACCCAAATGGCCCTGCGCGGCGACGGCAAGCACTTCATTTCCCTCGACCGGGTGATCCGCACCATGCGCGATACCGGCGCCGACATGCATGATAAATACAAAGAAACGTCACGGGGCGGCCTGGCGGTCAGCTGGGTGGAGTGCTGACCGGGATGACTGCGCCGTCAGCGGTCGTTTTTTGCGTACTGCCCTGAAACGGATCACCGTTCCCAGGCACAACCTGTATCAAATGTGAGAGGGGGCTTGCCCCCGATAGCGGTGTGTCAGCCAATAAATGCTCGGCTGGAAGACCGCTATCGGGGGCAAGCCCCCTCCCACATGGGTTGCTGATCGTCTGGCAGTGCGCTGTACGGCACGGCCCTTGCTGTACAGCCTCTGAGGAAAACGGACTTTGGCCGGTGGTCAGGCACCACGAACTATTCCCGACACCGGTCGTCAATGACTGCATGTTCTTATCAGGCGGTAACGCACCATGGACAACCCTTTTCAGATCATCACCGACACCTTCAGCCCGCAATACCGCGTCAACCTGAGCATCCAGCGGCTGGACGGCAGCATCATGCTCGCCCTCTCCGATGACAGCGGCGTAGTGGCCAAACGCATGATCAGCGCCGAACAACGCAACGACCCGCAACGGCTCAAGCGCCTGGTGCAAAGCATCCAGTTCGGCATCGCCATCGAGCAGGGTCACAGCGCCATGGAAATCCTCGCGGTGATGACCGATGGCGACAATCACAAGCTCTTGCAGCCACCGCCCACCCGTAACCTGCCGTTCAGCGTCGGGCTTTAAAGCTCGCCCTTCTCGGTTTCCAGGCTCGCCTCCCCCTTGCGACGCGGGCCTTCGACCTTCACCGACGGAAAGGCCGACGACGCGTAGCGCACCACCAGAATCGCGAAGGCCAGCAGCAGAATCCCACCGCACAGGTAGATAATGCCCACGTCCGGCGGGTTGTGATGGGACACGTTGGAGATCAGCAGACGCGTCAGCGCGGTGATTGCCACGTAGATCAGGAAACGCACCGGCATGTGGTTGGTCTTGAAATAGATCCCGACCATGGCGCCCAATTCCAGGTAGATGAACAGCAGCAAGATGTCATCGATCTTGATATGCCCGTTCTCCAGCATCCCGAGAAACTCCATCACCGCCGCCCAGGCAGTGACCGCCCCGATGGCGAACAGCGCCAGGTAGTGGAACGACTCCACAAACAGATTGCCCAGCGACTCGGCCAGCCCATGGACTTGTTGACGCAGCTTTTCGGCCCAGTTGATTTTCACGATGATGTTTCCTTAGGTCGGCTCGACCGGATAATGCGGGAGGGACGTGACGGTTGTTCTGCATGCAGAAAAAAGGCCAGAGGCCGGGTAGTGAGATGGTGGCAGGCTGATATTAGGCACTTAATCGGCTTGATGGAGTGAAAGCTTCGACTCGATGAGTGCGTTCATCTCGCTCATGACTTCTTCATGAGAAATGCCTGAGCATGGGTCATCCAAGGCTTTTTGCACCTTGGCTCGAAACCATTGGTCGTAGGCCGGCTCGTCATCCCAGCTTTGAGGGCTTTCAAAACACTCATTTTTCATATGAACGCCTCTTGTGTGGCGAGGGAGCTTGCTCCCGATGGGTGCGCAGCGCCCCCAATGCCTGTCACTGTGATCTCTCTCGAAGTACACCTTTGCCTGAATTGGGGCTGCTGCGCAGCCAGCGCGAGCAAGCTCGCTCGCCACAACCAACTCGCTCGGCAAAGGTGTTGAGGGCCTCAGACGGGCGCGACTTGTTCCAGCGCCCGGTCCACCAACAAACCGCCTAGTTCTAACAGTTGGTGAATAGCCAACGCCAAGCTTCGTTGAGGACCTTCAAGGTCGAAGGCCAGCGTGTCGGCCATTTCACGGGCGCTGTTCAAGGTTTCACTGGCGTTGGCCAGCAAAGTTTCCGTGTCATTGTTAGGGGTTACACTGAAAAGCGTGACAGGCGGCTCTAGATTCAGATGGTCGGTATTGACTGAGGTATTTCTTTCCATGGTACGACTCCAAAAGTAAACACGTAGGTTCTCCTTCCCTTAAATCGAGCCGCCAAGCTCGGCCATGCGAATGCAAAGCCCGTGAAAGGTAAGCCACCGTAGGATTGCTCAGCAACCTCGACGTGCTGTGCGAAATTTCCGCTGTAGCAACCCCCCATTTCCCAACTACATTAAAAACCTACTATCCAAACCCCGGCGTTTGGCTTATGCTTTTCGCTGTATATAAATACAGTAGTCGCAAAAGACAACTATCGTGAAGGCATGTGAGGTGGTGAATGGCCGTCGAAGTGGTATACCGCAGCAGCCGAGATCTGGAGCGTTTGTTCATGGATAAAGCCGAAGCTGACCGTCATGACAAGATGCTTGAACTCGCTGAGTTGCTGGCAGAAGTGTTGCAAAAAGCCGTGCCGTCCTTGAGCGAGCAGCAGGTGGAGGAAGCCGGGATCTACATGGCGAAGAACCGCGATGTATTTGCCAAGGCGTTCAAGAGCCAGCCGGACGCGTTGTCCGAGTTGCTGAACGCGGCGGCGGAATAAAGCCCGAATTGAACAGGCCCTGAATCATGGATTCAGGGCCTTTTTAATGCCTGGTCATTGGTACAGCAGGCGCTCGGCGAGTTCGTCCGCGACCCGTGCCGGGGAGCGTTTTTCGGCTTGGGCATGAGCGTAGACTTCGGTCAGGCGCTTGCCGATGTTGGACAGGTGCGCGGTGATGCTCGGCAGCTCCGCGCCGCTGTGTTTGAGCGCGACGTAGATCAGGCCGCCGGAATTGATCACGTAGTCAGGGGCGTAGAGGATGCCGCGCCCTTCCAGTTGGTCGGCCACTTGCAGGTTGGTCAATTGCGCGCTGGCGGAGCCGGCCACGGCGGCGCAGCGCAGCTGGCCGACGCTCTGGCGATTGAACACCGCACCCAGGCCGCAAGGCGCGAGGATGTCGCAGGGCGTGCTGAGCAAAGCGTCGTTGGCGATGGGGTGGGCGCCCAATTGCTCCATGGCCAGTTGCACCTTGCCGTGGTCGATGTCGCTGACCAGCAGTTCGGCGCCTGCCGCGTGCAGTTGTTCGGCCAGGGCGTAACCGACATTGCCCAGGCCCTGCACCGCCACGCGCAGACCTTCGAGGTTGTCGCTGCCCAAGCGGGCCATGGCGGTGGCGCGGATGCCGGTGAACACCCCCATGGCCGCATGCGGTGCAGGGTCGCCGGCGGCCGTGGTGCTGGTGACGAACCGGGTGTGTTGGGCGATGCAATCCATGTCGGCGACCGAGGTGCCGCTGTCGATGGCGGTAATGTAGCGCCCGCCCAGTTGCTCCACACAGCGACCGAAGGCTTCAAACAGGCTTGCGCGGCTCTCCACATGGGCGGGGCGCAGGATCACCGCCGTGCCGCCGCCCACCGGCAAGCCCGCCAAAGCGGCCTTGTAGCTCATGCCTTGAGCCAGGCGCGCGGCATCCGCCACGGCACTTTCATCATCGGGGTAGGCAAGATAGCGGCAGCCGCCCAGGGCCGGGCCCAGGCGGCTGTTATGAATGGCGATGATCGCCTTCAGCCCGCTCACCGGGTCGACGCTCAGGTGCAGCGATTCCAGGCGGGTGCTGTGCATGAGCGCAAACATCGTCGTGCTCCCGAATCACTTCTGGTAGTGGCCCAAGTATAGGCTGACAACAGCAAACTGCTCGATCGCACTGGAATAAGCGTCCCCGTTTCGTGGGACTCGCGGCATAAGAGCGTGGGATATTTACTTAAGATGCTGGACGAAAATTCGCAGCAAGGCTAAAACGAGGGCATCCGCCGGAGAATGCAATGAATCCCCGCACAGCCTTTTTCGCCTGCCTGGACCGTTCACCCCCTGCGCTGTTCGAAGCCGCGCTGTGGATTGCGGCCGAGCATGATGCTGGCGTACAGCCACAACTGATCCTGCAGGCGTTCGGCCTGCTGCAACAACAGGTCAGCCTGGGCATGCCCACGTTGCCGGCCGATGAACTGGGCCAGCCGCTGCTGCGCTGCATGAACGACCTGGGCTTTGCCCAGGATGACTTCACCCCGCTGCGCCCCGCCGCCGCGTTGCTGGACAAGGTATTGCAACGTAAACGCGGGCAACCCCTGGCCCTGGGCCTGATCGCGCTGGAGCTGGCGCGGCGCCTGGAGATACCCCTGGTCGGGGTGAATTTCCCCGGCCACTTCCTGCTGCGGGTACCCGGCGCCGATCACCTGCTGGACCCCTGCGGCGGTCGGCGGCTGTACCCCAACGACTGTCGCGAACTGCTGCACCGCCAGTACGGAGCCAATCTCAAACTGCAGGCAGAGCACCTGCACAGCGCCGATCCGCGCGCGATCCTGCAGCGGCTGTCACGTAACCTGCGCCAGCTGTACCTCGCCAACGACGAACCACTGGCCGCCCTGGCGGATGCCGAGCGTGTGCTCGAACTGGGCAATGCCAGCGCCGCCGACTACCTGGCGCGGGCCAGCCTGTATCAGCGCCTGGACTGCCCGAGCGCCGAGCGGTTTGACCTGGAACACGCGCTGATGCTCAGCGAAGACCCTATCCAGCGCCTGCGCCTGACCGAGCGGCTGGGGCACCTGCCGCCCAATTCAGTGGTGCATTAACGCGCCTTGAGCAGGTCGCCCGGCGACGGCTTCATGGCTTCGCTCACGCCGGGCGATCGCACCTGAATAATCAACAGCGCCGCAATCACTGCTGGGATCGCACAGAAGAAGAAAATCTGCTGCACCGGAATATGCATCGCCAGCAGCAGGCTGCCGAACAACGGCCCCAGGATCGAGCCGAATCGCCCCACACCCAATGCCCAGCCCGTGCCGGTGGCGCGCACGTGCGCCGGGTAGAAATTACTGGCGAACGCATTGAGGGTCAGTTGCCCGCCGATGATGCAGAACCCGGCGGCAAACACGCACGCCACCAGGTAACGCGGATTGTCATGGTTCAGGCCCAGCAGCACAGTGCACACCGCCGCCGCTGCCAGCACAGCGGACAACAGGCGCACTTTGCTTTTCAGCCGATCGGCGAACCAGGCCATGCCGATGGCGCCCACTGTGCCGGCAAACAGGAACAGCGAGGTCACCAGGTTGGCCTGGTTCAGCGCCAGCCCGCTTTCAAGCAACAGCGACGGCAGCCAGCTGATCATGAAATACAGCAGGATCAGGCTGACGAAAAAGGTCGCCCAGATCAGCACCGTGGGGCGCGCGTAGCCGTTACGGAACAGCTCCACCACGGTCAACCGGCCGCCCTGCTCCTGGCGATTCTGCGCCTCGCTCGCCAGGGGCGCCCGCCAATCGGGCAACATGCGCGCCGTGACCTTGTGCAAGCGCGCGTAGGGCGGCGCATCGCGCAGCAAGCGCGGCAGGGATTCGGGCAACCGCCACACCAGGAACGGAAACAACAGCAGCGGCGTAACACCGCCCGCCAGGAACACCGCCTGCCAACCGAAACCGTCGATAAACCCCGCCGCCACAAACCCACCGGCCGCGCCGCCGAACGAGAAGCCACAGGCTGCCAGGGTCACCATCAGGGTGCGCATGCGTGGCGGCGAATATTCCGACATCAAGGCCATGGCGCTGGGCATCGCGCCGCCCATGCCGATGCCGCAGATAAAGCGTGCGGCCATCAGCGTGGTCAGGGAGTTGGCGAACACCATCAATACGGTGAGGCTGGCGTAGATCAGCACACAGGCCAGTAGAATGCGCCGCACACCGAACCGGTCCGCCAGTGGCGTCACCAGCAGCGAGCCCACTGTGAGGCCGAGCAGGTTGGCGCTGAATACCGGGCCGAACGCGGCTTTTTCCAGGCCCCAGTCCTTGGCCAATGCCGGCACGACATAGCCGAGCACCTGGGCGTCGTAGCCATCGGTCACCAGTAGCAATGCCAATAGCAGGAGAATCAACCACTGATAGCGCGACACCGGACGGGCGTCGAGTGCCGCGCGAAAGCTGGCAATCTGATTGTGCATCGCAAGGTACCTTTCATTATTTTTATTGGCTGGCGCTGATCAAAAACTGTGGGAGGGGGCTTGCTCCCGATGGCGGTGTGCCAGTCGACATATTCATAGCTGGCACACCGCTATCGGGGGCAAGCCCCCTCCCACATTTTGTTTCTGTGCAAGTTATGGGAATTATGGTGTGTCAGGTTGATTGGCCGGGTGCGCCTGCACGAACGCCGGATGCTGCGCCGCCAGTGCGGCCACCCGCCCGATACGCGGGTACGCCGCCAACGGCACCTTGAAACGCTCGGCTGCATACAGCTGCGGGATCAGGAACGCATCGGCCATGCCCGGCTGTTCGCCAAAGCAGAACCCGTGATCGCCAATCAACTGCTCCACCGCACCGAGTCCCTGGCTGATCCAATGCGCGATCCACTCGAGCAATTGCGCCTCATCATGGCCCCACTGGCGCAGCAGGTTCTGGGTGCTGGAGTTGTGCAACGGGTGAATATCACAGGCGATGATCGATGCCACGGCGCGTTCGTGGGCACGCGCCGCCAGGTCTTTGGAGAGCAGCGGTACCTGGGGATAACGTTCCTCCAGGTATTCGACGATCGCCTGGGACTGAATCAACAGTTCACCGTCGCTGCGCAAGGCAGGCACACGCCCTTGTGGATTGATCGCCAGGTACTCGGGCTGGCGATTGGCTCCACCTGCCGGCACCAGCAGATTGATCGGCACCGCCGTGAAATCCAGGCCCTTGAGCGCCAGGGCGATGCGCACCCGGTAGGACGCGGTCGAACGATAGTACGTATAGAGTTCCATCACCCCGCCCCCTCAGCGTGCGCCGACCACAGTGCCACGGCATTCGCCGAAACCGATGGAGGCAAAGCCTTCGCGGTTGCAGCGCGCACGCAGGATGATTTCATCGCCGTCTTCGAGGAATTTGCGCACCTCGCCGGAGGCCAGTTCAATCGGTTTTTTGCCGCCTTCGGTGATCTCCAGCAGGCTGCCGAACTGCCCTGGCTGCGGCCCCGACAGCGTGCCCGAACCAAACAGGTCACCGGCCTGCAGCTGGCAGCCGTTGACGCTGTGGTGCGCAACCATTTGCGCCACGGTCCAGTACATATGCTGGGTGTTGCTCAGGGTCAGGCGATGGGCCGGCAGGTTCTGCTCACGCATCGATGCGGTGGTCAGCAGCACTTCCAGCTCGATATCGAAGGCGCCGGCCTTTTGATCGCGAGGGTCCAGCAGGTAGGGCAACGGCTGCGGATCGCCTTCGGGTCGCGGCGGTTGCGCCTTGCGGAACGGCTCCAGCGCTTCGGCCGTGACGACCCAGGGCGAGATGCTGGTGATGAAGCTCTTGGACAGGAACGGCCCGAGCGGCTGGTATTCCCAGGCTTGGATATCGCGTGCCGACCAGTCGTTGAGCAGGCAGAAACCGGCGATATGTTCGGCCGCTTCGCCGATGGCAATCGCGTCGCCCATGGTGTTGCCCTGGCCGATCCAGATGCCCAGTTCCAGTTCATAGTCCAAGCGGGCGCAGGGGCCGAAGGTGGGCTCGGCCTGGCCGGCCGGCAGTGTCTGGCCCTTGGGGCGGCGCACATCCGTACCCGAGGGACGAATGGTCGAGGCACGGCCGTGATAGCCAATCGGCACGTACTTGTAGTTGGGCAATAGCGGGTTGTCGGGACGGAACAGTTTGCCGACGTTCTGCGCGTGTTCGATGCCGACATAGAAGTCGGTGTAATCATTGATTTTGGCAGGCAAGTGCATCTGACAATCGGCGGCACGGTGCAACACCTGCGCCTCGCGGGTTTGCAGCTTGCTGCCTTCGGCGAGCAGTTCCAGCAGGCGCTCGCGCAAGGCCACGCGTGGGCCGCGGCCGAGTTCGAAAAAGGCGTTCAACTGGCCGCCCGCAGTCGCCTCGACCGCACGCCGCGCTTCACCGTCAAACTCATCCAGGGCGGCGTGCAGGTCAAGGATCGCGTCGCCAATCGCCACGCCACTGCGCGGCGCCGAGCCGTTGATGCTGAACACCCCCAGCGGCAGGTTCTGCAGGGGGAAATCCGCGTGACCGTTGGCGGAGGCGACCCAGCTGCGGGTCTGTGTGGGTTGAGTCATGGGTTATCTCCGATTCGGGTTGAAGGTGGCGGGCAGCGAAGCCCAGCACGCGTCATAAGCGGGTTGCAGTTGCGGGCATTCCAGGGCGAACTGGGTGGGGCGCAGCACCTGGCTGGTCTCGAACATGAAGGCCATGGTGTTGTCGATCTTGTGCGGCGCCAGGTCCGCGTTGATCGCTTTGGTACAGGTCTCGCCGTCCGGGCCATGGGCGCTCATGCAGCTGTGCAGCGACGCACCGCCGGGCAGGAAACCCTCGGCCTTGGCGTCGTAGGCACCCTGGATCAGGCCCATGTATTCATTCATCAGGTTGCGGTGGAACCACGGCGGGCGGAAGGTGTTCTCGGCCACCATCCAGCGCGGCGGGAAGATCACGAAGTCAAGGTTGGCCAGGCCGTGCACGCTGGTGGGCGAGGTCAATACGGTGAAAATCGACGGGTCCGGGTGATCGAAACTCACCGTGCCGAGGGTGTTGAAGCGACGCAGGTCGTACTTGTACGGCACGTTATTGCCGTGCCAGGCGACCACGTTAAGCGGCGAATGGTCGAGCTCGCAGGCCCAGAGTTCGCCGAGGAATTTCTGCACCAGCGTGGTCGGCTGCTTGAGGTCTTCGTAGTGGGCGACCGGGCTGAGGAAGTCGCGCGGATTGGCCAGGCCGTTGCTGCCGATGGGGCCCAGGTCCGGCAGGCGCAGCGGTGCGCCATGGTTTTCGGCGACGTAGCCACGAGCTTGGGCGTCGAGCAGTTCGACGCGGAACTTGAGCCCGCGTGGCAGTACCACAATCTCCAGCGGCTCGACCTCCAGCACGCCCAGCTCCGTGGCGATACGCAAACGGCCCTGTTCGGGCACGATCAACAGTTCGCCGTCGGCATTGAAGAACACGCGCTCCATCGAGCGGTTGGCGCGGTAAGTGTGGATGCTGATGCCTGACGGCTTTTGCGACCCGGCGTTGGCGACCATGCCTACGAGCCCGTCGATAAAGTCAGTCGGCTCGCCTGGGATGTCCAGCGGGCTCCAGCGCAGCCGGTTCGGCGTCACCGCGCCCAGAGGTCCGCCGGCCAACTGCCGCTCCAATTTGCTAAAGGCCGGGTGATTGGCCGATGGCTGGATGCGGTACAGCCAGGTACGCCGGGCTTCGCTGCGCGCCATGGTGAACGCGGTGCCGGAGAACAGTTCGGTGTACAGCCCGTAGGGCGCTTTCTGCGGCGAGTTCTGGCCGACGGGCAGCGCGCCGGGCAGGGCTTCGCTGGCGAATTCATTGCCGAAGCCCGACAGGTATTCGAGGTTCATGGAGCATCCTCTGGGGGTCAGTTGTTTTTATCGTAATCGAGTTACGCTTAACGTAATTTGATCGCCATGGACCGTCAAGCTATAAAGACGCCCACTCATCTCTCGGATTCTCGCACCCCCATGGAAAAGCCCCGCGACACCGGTAAACAGAAAGTCCGCTCGGCCGAAGTGGGCACCGATATCCTCAAGGCCCTGGCCGAACTGTCGCCGGCCACTTCACTGTCGCGCCTGGCCGAGCATGTGCAGATGCCGGCGAGCAAGGTCCATCGTTACCTGCAGGCGCTGATCGCCTCGGGCTTTGCTGAACAGAACGCCGCCACCAACCACTATGGCCTGGGGCGCGAAGCCTTGCGCGTAGGCTTGGCTGCGCTGGGCAGCATGGATGTGCTGAAAGTCGGCGCGATGCCCCTGGCGGAGCTGCGCGATGACTTGAATGAAACCTGCTTTCTGGCGGTGTGGGGCAACCAGGGCGCGACCGTGGTGCACATCGAACCGGCGGTGCGCGCGGTTACGGTGGTGACGCAACTGGGTTCAGTCTTGCCGCTGCTCAGTTCGTCCACCGGGCTGGTGTTCAGCGCCTATCTGCCGACTCGGGAAACCGTGGAATTGCGCGAGCGCGAAATCCAGGCCGGCACCGCCCATACCCTGGCGGACGACCAGGCCTACGCCATCACCTGCGAGCAGATCCGCCAGCGTGGCCTGCACTTTGTGCATGGTTTGCTGATGCCGGGGGTGGATGCGTTGTCGGCGCCGGTGTTCAACGCCGTGGGGCACGTGGCGGCGGTGATGACCGTGGTCGGCCCTACTTCGCTGTTCCACGCCGATGAAGACGGCCCGGCGGCGCAGCGCTTGCTGGCGGCGACCCGGGCCGTGAGTTGGCGTATGGGTTATCAGCCCTGAGTCAGTCGTGCCACTGCGCCAGAGCCACGGCCAGGCGGTTTTCCAGAGCATGGATGCTGGCGGTGTCGCTCAGGTAGTTATTGCTGATCATCGCAAACACCAGTCGCCGTCCTTGGGCATCTGTGAGGTAACCGCTCAGGGACGACACCCCGCTCATGGAACCGGTCTTGCCGTGCAGGTTGTTCTCGGCGGCCGTGGCGTGCAGCCGATAGCGCAAGCTGCCGCCGGTCATACGATCGCTGTTGCCGGCAATTGGCAATGCGTTGTACCAGGCATCGAACCACGGCTGTTTGCTTGCGGCCAGCAGCAGGTCGGTCAGGGTTTGCGACGACAGCAGGTTACGCCGTGACAGGCCCGAGCCGTCCACCTGGCTCAAGGTACTCGTATCCACCCCCTGTCGCTCGAGAAACCCGGCCACCGCCGCCACGCCCGCCGCCGCCGTGCCGCTGTTGGCGGTCTTGCGGCCCATGGCTTTGAGCAAGGCTTCGGACATGTTGTTGTTGGAGAGCTTGAGCAGCGGCGTGATCAATTCCTGCAAGGGCGCCGATCGATGCTCGACCAGCACGTTCGCCGTGGCCGGGCTCGCAGCACCGATCACCCGGCGCCCCATCACCTGGATGCATTGCCGCGCCAGCGCCTGCTCGAACAGGTTGGCCACCAGTTGCGTCGGCTCCCATACGCTGACCAGTTGCTCGCTCTGCCTGCCCGGCGCAACGGTGCCGCTGAGCTGCAACAGGTTGGTGCCATGCCGGCGGTTGACGCCATAGGTGTTGCCCGGCCCGCTGAGGGCGCGGTTGCTCAGTTGAAGGTAGTCGGTGGGCGGATAAATCTCGACCGTCACCGGCAGGCCGGTCCGCATCGGTGCCGTGGCCGTGACCAGCACGCTGCCGGCGTCGAAATCGGCGTTGGGCGCCACGGTCAGCGCCGAAATCTGCGCGCCGTAATAGGTTGTTTCATCATCCTGGGACCAATCGACCCCCAAGCGCTCAGCGTCGAACCAGGTGTCGTCGAACACCAGGTCGCCCTGGACCTGGCGGATGCCCTGGCTGGCCAATTGCGCCGCCAGGGCCTGGTAGTCGGCGAGCTGCAAGGTCGGGTCGCCGAGGCCGCGCAGGTACAGGTTGCCGGTCAGGCGTTCGCCCTGGCGCGTGCCGTCACTGAGCAGCTGCGTGGCGAAGCGGTATTGCGCGCCCAGCACATCCATCGCCGCCGTGGTGGTCAGCAGCTTGAGGTTGGAAGCCGGCACCAACCGCGTGCTCGGATTGTGTTGATACAGCATGTCGCCGCTGCGTACGTCGCGCACCGTCAGTGAAACCGTGGCGCCACGCAACGCCGGGTCGGCCAACAGTTGGTCGAGCGCCGCTGGGGTGGCGAGGTGTGAAACGCTGGCGCAGCCGCCCAGTAACAAGCTCAAGCCGACCAGCAGCGCGCTGGTGTGTAACCATCGTCCAAAGTGCATCAGTAGCGTTTTCCGTAGGCATCGAATGCCGGCAACGCTAACAGCTCAGGTGTCAATGTGGGAGGGTGCAATCCCCCTCCTCCCACAAAAAAGCAAATCCGGTCAGAAGGTAAGGGTGCTGGACACCGACACCTGCCGCGCATCACCGATGGACACGAACTGTGTGTTCACCGAAGAGGTGTAGTAAGTGCGGTCGAAAAGGTTTTTCACATTGAGCTGGAACTTGACCTTCTGCCCGTCGATTTTGGTGTCATAGCTGGCGAACGCATCGGCCACGGTATAGCTCGGCAATTCGAAGCTGTTGGCCGCATCCCCTGCCCGCTCGCCCACGTAGCGCGCACCGGCACCGACGCGCAGCTGATCGCCACCCAGCAGGCTGCCGAAGTCATACACGGCCGACAGCGACGCGGTATTTTTCGCCACGTTTTGCAGGCGATTGCCTTTGAGCGTCGGGTCGTCGGTGACCTCGGCATCGGTGTAGGCGTAACTGCCGATCAGGCTCCACTTATCGCTCAGTTGGCCGCTGGCATCCAGCTCCAGGCCACGGGAACGCACCTTGCCCGCCACGCTGTAGACCGAGGTCAGCCCCTCGCCCACCTGCACCAGCACGTTGCGCTTATCGATGGTGAACAGCGCGGCGCTCGCGGTGATGCGCCCCGGCAGGTCGAACTTGGTACCCAGCTCCCAGGCCTTGGATTCTTCCGGCTGCAGGCTGCCCTCCAGCACCGTTTTGTTGGCCAGCGGCGCAATGGTGGAGTTGGGTTTGAACGACTCGGTGTAGCTGCCGTAGAACGACAGTTCGTCGGTGTAGCGATACACCAGCCCGGCACGCGGCACCCACTTCTGGCCGTTGCCGTCGGTGTTGGCAGTGAACGGCACGCCTTTGCCGGCGTATTGGTCGTACATCTGGTAGCGCGCGCCGCCCACCAGGATCCATTGGTCGTTCAGGTGGATGGCGTCCTGGAAGAACAGCGAATCGCTGCGCAGCAGATCGGTCTGGTTGCTGTCCGGCGCGCTGACATTGGAGCCCGCCACTTCGTTGCCGTAGACCGGATCGTTGTAGTTGAAACTGCCGCGTGGCGCCTGGCGAATCAGCTCGGCGCGGTGGATTTTGCGGTATTCATCGTCCAGCCCGAACACCAGGTCGTGGCGCATGCCCGCCACATCGACCTTGCCTTCAAGGCTGGCGGTGGCGAAGCGGTCAGTGGTCAGCGCGCCTTGGGTGCCATCCATGCTGCGGGTGAGGGTGCCGTTGGTGTTGACCTTGACCACGCGCACCTGGCTGGCGTCATAGGTTTCACGGTTCCAGCTGTAGCCGAAGTGGGCCTTCCAGTCGTCGTTCAGGTCGTGGTCGACGGTCAGGCGGTACAGGTCGGAGCGGCCTTCCATATTGTTGAACGGCTCATCCAGGCGGCGCGTCGCAGGGATGTTCAGCGGGTGATTGGTTTTTGGATCGATGGCCGTGCCGCGGTCGAACGGCGACAGAAACTCGCGGTGCTCATAGGCGAACACCACTTGGGTCGAGTCGCCATACCAACCCAGCGACGGCGCCACCAGCGTTTCGCGGTGGGTGCCGTAGTTGCGCCAGTAGTCTTCGTCTTCATGGTCGACGATCAGGCGATAGGCCAGGCCGCCGTCGCCAATCGGGCCGGTGGTATCCAGGCTGCCGCCACTGCCATTCTTGCCGCTGCCGAAGGTCGAGCCGCGCGCGGTCAAGGACGTGGACTGCACCAACTCGGGCTTTTTGCTGACGATGTTGACCACGCCGCCCGGGTCCTGGATGCCGTACAGCAACGACGACGGCCCCTTGAGCACTTCCACGCGGTCGGCGGTGGCGTTCAACGCACGGCCCTGCACCACCGGCATGCCGTCCTTCATGATCGAGCCGTTACGGTTGTCGCCGAAGCCGCGCAGCATCACCGCGTCCTGGGTGCTGCCAAGGGTGTTGGACTGGGTGATGCCGCTGATATTGCCCAGCGCGTCATCCAGGTTGCGCGGTTGTTGATCGCGCAAGACCTGGGCGGGTACCACGTTGACGGTTTGCGGGGTTTCCAGCAGCAGGCCCTGGGAGCGCATCACCGAGCTGGTCGGCGGCGGCTGGTAGCTGGTGCTGTCCTGGCCAGGGCTGGCAGCGCTGATGGTGGTGGCGCCGAGATTGACCGCGCCGTCGGCGGGCAGCGGTTCCAGCGCCAGGGTACGGGCGTCGATCTGGCGGAAGGTGAAGCCGGAGTTGCCCAGCAGGCGTTGCAGCGCCTGGGTCGCGCTCATCTGCCCGTTGAGCGCCGGGGCGTTGAGGCCGTAAGGCGCTTCATCGGTATAGATCACGCTGATCCCGGTGACCCGGCTGAAATCACTCAGCGCCTGGGGCAGTGGTTTGGCCGCCAGAGCAAACGTGAACTGGGCGCTTTGCTGTTCCTGCGCCTGTGCCACGGCCAAGGGCAGCAACGCCAGCGCCGAGACTGAAAATACCGAGGCTCCCAGCCATTGTTTGAGCCTACCGCCCGCCGTCGATTTCATGCTGTGAGCACCCGTGTAAAAACGCTGTTAATGCGAATTGATCGCAGTTTCAAGCACTACACGGATGGGCGAGCGGTTTACCTCACCCTTGTTTGCAAATATTTTGTTATGGCGCCTGATGGGAACCTGTCAGTCAGCCTGATGAAGCACTGGTCGCCAGGCACTCCTTGGCGCTCTTCTTCAATTTCTTGATCAAGCGTTCCTGGCGCAGTGCTTCGCCTTTGCTCGCACATTGCTCGGTATACACCAGCGCAACGGCCGGGCTGGAGAGGAAAAACCGCGCGCCCTTGCCGCTTTGATGAGTGGCGAACCGGCGCACCGGGTCATTGCTGATGCCGCAATACAGCGAGCCATTGGCGGCGCGCACCAGGTAGACGAACCAGGGTTTGGATTCAGGCGTGTTCACGACGGGATTCGGCACTGTACAGAAGCACCCAGCTTATCAACGACCGGCCTGGAATGCCTTCAAACCTTTGCGCGCCTGGGCGCGTACGGCGTTTTTCACCAAGGGCGTCCAGCCCAGTAACAGGCCCTTGGTGCCCAACGCCTGGCGCGACCAGCGCCACAGGTCGAAATGGTCGTGATGCTCGCAAATCCTGCCGTCACGAAACACGAAGCGCGCCTGAATATCGTTGACCACCGTATTGCCGGTTGCGCTGAACAGGTAGGTCGCCACCCAGTGCGCGCTGCCCGCGTTGCCCTCGCTGCGCACGTTGTCAAAGGTCAGGGAAAAATCCTTGGCCCGAGTGGTGAGCATGCGCCACATGTCGCCGGCGTCCTGCCCGCGCAGTTCGCCGAAGGCCGGATCGCTGAACACCACGTCCTGGGTATAACAGGCGGCCATGGCTTCGGCATCCAGGCGCTGAAAGGCGCTATAGAACTCAGTGATCAGGGCGTTATGGGCATCACTCATGGGCAGTTTTCGCAGGATGAACAGGGATGCCGAACGATAGTCCGCGTAACACGAGAATGCCATTGCTTTCTACGGCACCATTCCCGTATCGCGCGCATAAGCAAACAAATCGACATCCGTCGAAATACTCAAACGTTGCATGGCCGTGCTTTTCTGCTTGCTGATGGTGGAAATACTGCGGTTGACCTGTGCCGCAATCTGGCTGACTGTCATGCCGCTGGCCAACATTCGCACCACCTCGCGTTCCTTGTCGGACAATTTAGGCTGCCCGGACTGGTCGCCCACCCCCGACTCCACCAACTGCAAGCGCAGGGATTCGCTGGTGAAGGTCTGGCCCGCACACACGGCCTTGATCGCCTGGGGCAACTCCTTGGCCGAAGCACTCTTGGCGACCACGCCGCGCACACCATGGGAAAAAGCTGCACGCAAGATGGCGATGCTGGCGAACATCGTCACCACAATCACCGGCACCTGCGGATACTGGCGATGCAGCAGGCCCAACAAACCGTAGCCATCGGCCTGCTGGCCGCCTGGCATGGCGAAATCCGTGACCAGCACGTCGCACGGGGTTGTGCTCAACACGTCAAGCAACTGATCAGGACCTTCGGCCTCACCGACCACTGTGCATCTTCCATTCGCCTCGATCACGACCCTTTGCCCGATGCGAACAATAGGGTGATCGTCAGCAATAATTACTCGAAGCATAGGTACCCACGAATGATTGCAACTTGAATCAGCGCAAAATACCTCCGCCGGCAATCATCAACAACAGCTAACAAAGCGTCACTTGCAGCCACGCCCAATGTTCTGTACTAGCTAAATTTTTGCCTACAAAACAACAGGAAAACACCTACAGTCAAAACCAGCTCACTCGGAAACGAAAAGCCCTTGCAGGCGCGGATTCAGAGACGGGACAAGTATTCGAGATAAACGCACAAACGTGCCTGGAACAGCTCCAGTTGCACCGAGTGGGAAGCAACATCGCCGGACTGGACCTGCTCGATCAATTGCGTGGCAGTGGACTCAAGGTCGCTGCCGCCCAGAAATACCAGGCTACCCACCAGGCGATGCAGGCGTTCGGCAGCCAGTGAGGCGTTGCGCGTTGAACAGGCTTGGCGCAAGACGCGATAGTCTTCCCAGGCTTCCACCAGCAGGCCTTCGAGCAGCTGATCGACGATCGCGTCGCTGCCAAACGTCGCGACAAGCGTGGCGCGGGTTGGCCAGCCAGGGGCTGGCGCAGTCTCCTGGCCGGCTTGCGGAGCATCACTGCCAGGCAGCCAGTGCATCAGCACGGCGTGCAATTGTTCCAGGGTCAGTGGTTTGAGCAGCCAGGCATCCATGCCCGCTTCGCGACAGCGCCGGGGGGTATCGTTTTGCAGATTGGCGGTCAAGGCAATGATCGGTACTCGCCTCAATCCGTGGTCGTGCTCATGCTGGCGAATGGCGCTGGCCATGCTGTAACCATCCATAAACGGCATCTGGCAATCGCAGATCACCAAATCAAAGGGCCGGCGGGTAAACGCCTTCAGCCCCATGAACCCATCGGCGGCCAACTCGTACCCCAGGCCCAGCTTCTGCAACATCCAGCCCAACAGCAGCCGGTAGGCTGAATGATCCTCCACCACCAGGATATTCATGTGCTGCCAATGAAGCGGGGGGACAACCGGCAGATCTGGTTTGCGGCTCGCTCCTGGGGTTGAACCTTGCGGCGAAACCATCACTCCCTCTCCATGGCTATTGATCCAGCGGCAACCTGTGACACTGATGCAATCGCCATGGGGGCCCTATGCAGGAATGATTGCCTAATCCTTTTGGGCGTTATCGACCAGAAACAGATAACCTTTTGAGTGATTGAAAGCCGATACAACAACTACGAAAAAGCCACTATCCACTGGCAGCGCACTGGAGTGGCGTGCCATGCAGGCACTGTCGAAAGTGTCTGCCTTCAGACTTTCTCGCTGGTGACGTTTACGTAGCGTGCACGACCGGCGCCAAGGCCCGCGATAATCGCGCCGAGTCCGATCACGGCGAAGATCCAACCGATCGCCGCCCAACCGCCGGTCCAGTCATGCACCAGGCCGACCGCAAACGGGCCCATCGACGCGAGGGTGTAGCCAATGCCCTGGGCCATGCCTGACAGGTTGGCGGCAACATGGGAATCCCGGGAGCGCAGCACGATCAAGGTCAGCGCCAGGCTGAAGGTACCGCCCTGCCCCAGGCCCAGCAGTATCGCCCAGCCCCACAGGCCATCGAGTGGCGCATACAGGCAACCGAACAGACCGCCGAGCGTCAGCAGCATTACCACCACGATTGCCAGGCGCTGGTCCTTGCCGCGTGTGGCCAGCCACGGCGCGGCCAGGGAACTGAACAACTGCAGGATGATCGAGCCCGACAGCGCCAGCCCGGCCTCGGTGGCGCTCAGGCCGCGGCCGATCAGGATCGATGGCAACCAGCCGAACACGATGTAGGCCAGGGAGGATTGCAGGCCCATGTACACGGTGACCTGCCAGGCCAGCGGGTCGCGCAGCAAGCCCTTGACCCGGTAAGCCACCTGATGGGCGCTGTGTTTCTGGCCGACCTGGGGAAACCAGAACAGCGCCGCCACCAGGGCCGGGACCATCCAGAAGCCCAGGCCGATGGCCCAACTGCCCGCGAAATAATGGCTCAAGGGCACGGTCGCGCCAGCAGCCAGGGCCGCGCCCAGGCACAGGGCCATGGAGTAGACACCGGTCATGGCGCCGGCCTGCCTGGCGAAATCACGCTTGACGATGCCCGGCAGCAACACACCGATGATGCCGATGCTCGCACCGGCCAGCAGACTACCGGCGAACAGCCCGAATTCCCCGAGAGAACTGCGCAGGATGATGCCGCCGGCGAGTGTCAGCAGAATCCCCAGGACCACGCGCTCGGCGCCAAAACGCCGGGCCAGGATCGGCGCCAGCGGCGCGAACAGCCCCAGGCACAGCACCGGCAAGGTGGTCAGCAAACCGGCCCTGGCCCCCGACAAACCCAGGCTGGCGGACACTTCGCTGAGCAGCGGCGACAGGCTCGACAACGCCGGGCGCAGGTTCAACGCCACCAGGACCAGGCCGAGCAGCAACAGCCACGGCCGGCTGACCACCGGCTCGTGCTGCTGGACCAGCTCGTCGTCGGCTTCGGCATCGATCAGCAGTTCTTCCAGTTCGGTTGCACGTTGCTTGTTTGGGGCTTCAAGGTTCATTGATCAACTGCCGGCAGAGGGATTTGGCGCGTTCCGGGTCTTGGTGTTCCACGGCGTCGAGCAGGGCGATATGCAGGTCGAACACGGCCTGGCGACGCGGCGAGGTGTTCAGGGTCTGGCGCAGTTGGGCACCGACGATGCTTGAAAAATAAAGGTACAGCTCGCTTAGGGCTGGGTTGTGCGCCGCGTCCACCAAGCGTTGGTGGAACACCAGGTCGGCGCTGATGTAGGCCTCCAGTTCACCGTGATACAACGCGGCGCTGGCCTGGAGGGCTTGGCGTAGCGCGACGAGGTCGTCATCGCTACGGCGCAACGCCGCGAGCCCGATGGCTTCCACTTCGAGGATCTGCCGCGTTTCCTGCGCCTGTTCCAGCGAGCAATGGGACAACGCACGCATCGCCCCCAGCGGGTCGGTCATCGAACGCAAATAGCTGCCATCGCCCTGGCGGATTTCGATCAAGCCGGAAAACGCCAATACACGCATGGCCTCTCGTACGGTGTTGCGGCTGATGCCTAGCTCGGCGGAGAGCTCCGGTTCGGTGGGCAGGCGTTCGCCGATGGCCCATTTTCCTTCGGTTATGCGCCAGCGCAACTGCTCCAGGGCTTGGTCCACCAGGGAGCGTTTGATCAACGGGGCGATGTCTGTCATGAGCTTTACGCTTTCGTCCAATCATAGGATGAATTTTCCTACAGCCTATTCGGAGTTGCCTACAAAGGCAACGCACTAGGATTTTCAGGCAGGAAAAAGAACAGAATTTTCGATTGGTAAAATTACCCTCAGAGGGTAATTATTGGACTCAGGTGTCTTATGGAAAAGTACACACCTCATTACGATCTGGCGGTGATCAAGGCGGATGTCAGGCGGCTCGGAAAGCGGGCCTTTACGCTCGCGGCAAAGGAAACGGGTTGGCGTCTCGGCCTCGACATCCCTGAGATGCAAGAGGTCATTTTCGAATTGCAAAACAGGATGTTGTACAAATCAATGACCACCTATGCCGATCATCGGGTGTGGCAGGACGTGTATCACATCAATTCACACGGTCTGGAGATTTACATCAAGGTCACTTACTGCTCAGTCGGTAACCCTCCAGTGATCTCCTTTAAGAAGAAGAGCTCATGAGAACTCAACATTGCTTCATCTGCGGTGCACCCGACGCTATGACGCGCTTCGAAAACCGCAGCGAAACCCTGCGTGTCAACGGTATGGAGCGGCGTGTCGATAATTTGTCGGGTTGGGAATGCCAGCAGTGTGGGGACGGCATGCATGATCCTGACAGCGCTGAGCGCCACGGCGCGGCCGGTGATGAACTCGTCCACGCCGCACGGCAAATGATCGGCACCGAAATGAAACGCATCCGTCGCAAGCTGCACCTTACGCAAAAGGAAACGGTCGAGCTGCTATCCGGTGGCGGTCACAACGCTTTTTCACGCTACGAGCGCGGCGAGCTTCTGCCCTCCAAACCCTTGGTGCTGCTGATGCGGCTATTGGATCGATACCCGCACTTACTTGCCGATGCCAGAGTATTGGCCGAGGGCGCTGACATGCGGGGATTCAGCCACACCATCAATACGGACCGGGAAGCGCTCAAGGCCTCCTGAACCCTCTAAAAAAACAAACCCGGCCAGGCCGGGTTTATTTTTTCAAGCATCCATCAATGCAGAATCTGGCTCAAGAACAACTTGGTCCGATCGTTCTGCGGGTTGTCGAAGAAATCATTCGGCGCCGCCTGTTCTACGATCTCGCCCTTGTCCATGAAGATCACGCGATTGGCCACGGTGCGGGCAAAGCCCATTTCGTGGGTCACGCACAACATGGTCATGCCGTCTTCGGCCAGGCCGATCATGGTGTCGAGTACTTCCTTCACCATTTCCGGGTCGAGGGCCGACGTCGGCTCATCAAACAGCATGATTTTCGGCTTCATGCACAGCGCGCGGGCAATCGCCACGCGCTGTTGCTGGCCGCCGGACAGTTGCCCCGGAAACTTATGCGCCTGCTCCGGAATGCGCACGCGCTCAAGGTAGTGCATGGCGATTTCTTCGGCCTTGCGCTTGGGCATCTTGCGCACCCACATCGGCGCCAGCGTGCAGTTCTGCAAGATGGTCAGGTGCGGGAACAGGTTGAAGTGCTGGAACACCATGCCGACTTCACGGCGGATCGCCTCGATCTGCTTGAGGTCGTTGGTCAATTCCACGCCATCGACCACGATGCGGCCCTGCTGGTGTTCTTCCAGACGGTTGAGGCAGCGGATGGTGGTGGACTTGCCCGAACCCGACGGGCCGCACAGCACGATACGCTCGCCCTGCTTGACGTTGAGGTTGATGTCTTTCAACACATGGAACTGGCCGTACCATTTGTTGACGCCCTGCATCTGGATAATGCCTTCAGGGCTCACAGGCTGTTTGATCGCTTCGCTCATCACATCAACTCCTAACGCTTGTGGCCTGTGTCGAGCTTGTGTTCCAAATGAATGGAATAGCGCGACATACCAAAACAGAAAATCCAGAACACCAGGGCGGCGAACACATAGCCTTCAGTGGCCATGCCCAGCCATTTCGGGTCGGCGGCGGCTTGCTTGACGCTGTTGAGCAGGTCGAACAGGCCAATGATGATCACCAGGCTGGTGTCCTTGAACAACGCGATAAACGTGTTGACGATCCCCGGGATCACCATCTTCAAGGCTTGCGGCAGAATCACCAGGCCCATCGAACGCCAGTAGCCGAGGCCCATCGCTGCGGCCGCTTCGTACTGGCCCTTGGGAATCGCCTGCAAACCACCGCGCACCACTTCAGCCACATAGGCCGACTGGAACAGGATCACGCCGATCAACGCGCGCAGCAGCTTGTCGATGCCCATGCCTTCGGGCAGGAACAACGGCAGCATCACGGAGGACATGAACAGCACGGTGATCAACGGCACGCCGCGCCAGAATTCGATGAAGGTCACGCAGACCACACGAATGGCCGGCATGTTCGAACGCCGTCCCAGCGCCAACATGATGCCCAGGGGCAAAGCGCCGGCGATGCCGACGGTGGCGATTACCAGGGTCAGCATCAGGCCGCCCCATTGGCTGGTCGCCACGTTGGTCAGGCCGAAGATCCCGCCATGCAGGAGGAAGAACGCGATGATCGGGTACAGCACCAGAAAGCTCAGGCCGTAGACCGCCTTGCGTTGAAAACGCGAGATGAACAACGGCGCCACGCCGACGATGGCCAGCCATACGGTGAGGTCCACGCGCCAGCGCAGGTCGCCGGGGTAGTAGCCGTACATGAACTGCCCGAAGCGCTGTTGGATGAACACCCAGCAGGCGCCCTCCTTGGTGCAATCGGCGCGCGTGGTGCCGACCCAGTTGGCGTCGATGATCGCCCAGCTCAGAATCGGCGGCACCACCAGGTAGATCAGGTAGAACGCCAACAAGGTCAGCAGGGTGTTGAGCCAACTGGAAAACAGGTTGGCGCGCATCCATGCCATCGGCCCGAAGACTTTGCTCGGCGGCGGCATATCAGGTTTGAACGTATGCGAACTCATGCAGGTTTCCTCACCGCTCGATCAGCGCAATGCGCTTGTTGTACCAGTTCATCAGCAGGGAAATGCTGATGCTGATCGCCAGGTACACGCTCATGGTGATGGCAATGACTTCGATGGCCTGGCCGGTCTGGTTGAGCACCGTGCCGGCAAACAGCGAAACCATTTCCGGGTAACCGATACCGGCGGCCAGCGACGAGTTTTTCGCCAGGTTCAGGTATTGGCTGGTCAACGGCGGAATGATCACCCGCAACGCTTGCGGGATGATGACCTTGCGCAACGTCGGCCCGGGGCGCAGGCCCAGGGAACGCGCCGCTTCGGTCTGGCCGTGGCTGACGGACTTGATACCCGAGCGCACGATCTCCGCGATAAACGCCGCGGTATAAACAGTCAGCGCCAGGGTCAGGGCCAGCAGTTCGGGAATCAGGACCCAGCCGCCGACGAAGTTGAAACCTGAAAGCTTCGGCATCTCCCAATGCAGCGGCACGCCGAAGACCAGCGCGCACAGCGTCGGGATCACGATGAACAGCGCCAGGCCCGCCCAGAACTTGTGGAAGGGTACGCCGGTGGCTTCAAAGCGCTTGTTGGCCCACCGCGCCATCAGCACGATTGCCACGATGGCCACGACCACACTGATCACGAACGGCCAGAAACCGTCGGCGGCAAGCGCCGCCGGCATGTTCAAGCCACGGCTGCTGACGAAGAAGGTGTCACCGAAGTTGTGGCTGTTGCGCGGCCCCGGCATGGTCAGGAACACCGCGAAATACCAGAACAGGATCTGCAGCAACGGCGGAATGTTGCGGAACACTTCCACGTACACCGTCGCCAGCTTGTTGATCATCCAGTTGGGCGACAAGCGTGCCACGCCGATGATGAAGCCGAGCAGGGTCGCCAGCACCACGCCGATCACGGTCACCAGCAAGGTGTTGAGCAGGCCGATCACAAAGACGCGGGCATAGCTGTCCGATTCGGTGTAGTCGATCAAATGCTGCGCGATGCCAAAGCCGGCACTGCGCTCAAGGAAGTCGAAACCCGAGGTAATACCCCGGTGCTGCAGGTTGGTCTGGGTGTTATTGAAGAGGTACCAGCCCAGCGAGACCACCGCCACTATCGTGATGATCTGGAAGAGCCACGCACGCACTTTGGGATCGCTGAAGCTGAGCTTCTGCTTGGGTGCGCCGATTTGATTTTGCATGAAGTGCCCCGAAAAGAATGGAACAGAACATCACCCGGCGGTTGGCCCACCGGGTGACAGAACCATCAGCGATCAGCGCACAGGGGGTGCGTATTGAATGCCGCCGGCGTTCCACAGGGCGTTCAGGCCACGGTCGATTTCCAGCGGGGTGCTCTTGCCCAGGTTGCGCTCGAACACTTCGCCGTAGTTACCGACTTGCTTGACGATCTGTACGACCCAGTCTTTCTTCACTTTCAGGTCTTTGCCGTATTCGCCGTCAGCACCGAGCAGACGCGCGACGTCCGGGTTCTTGGTGGACTTGGCTTCAGCTTCGACGTTTTTCGAGGTGATGCCGGCTTCTTCAGCGTTGAGCATGGCGTAGCCAACCCAGCGCACGATGGCCAGCCACTCGTCGTCGCCATTACGCACGACCGGGCCCAGCGGTTCCTTGGAAATGGTTTCCGGCAGAACCACGTAGTCCTTCGGCGCGGCCAGCTTGCTGCGCTGGGCGAACAGTTGGGACTTGTCGGAGGTCAGTACGTCGCAACGCCCGGATTCCAGCGACTTGGCGCTTTCATCGGAGGTGTCGAAGGTGATCGGGGTGTATTTGAGGTTGTTGCCACGGAAGTAGTCGGAAACGTTCAGCTCGGTGGTGGTACCGGCCTGGATGCAAATGGTTGCACCGTCCAGTTCCTTGGCGCTCTTGACGCCCAGCTTGTTGTTAACCAGGAAGCCGATGCCGTCGTAGTAGGTGATGAAGCCCGGGAATTTCAGGCCCATGCCCGCATCGCGAGAGCTGGTCATGGTGGTGTTGCGCGACAGGATGTCGACTTCGCCCGATTGAAGCGCGGTGAAACGCTCCTTGGCGTTCAACTGGCTGAACTTGACCTTGGTTGCGTCACCGAAAACGGCGGCGGCCACGGCGCGGCACACGTCAGCGTCGATCCCGAGGATCTTGCCGCTGGCATCCGGCACCGAGAAACCCGGCAGGCCGTCACTCACGCCACACTGCACGAAGCCTTTCTTCTGCACGGCATCCAGGGTGGCGCCAGCTTGGGCAAAACCACTGACACCCAATACAGCGGCCGCGGTCACGATGGCCAGGGTGGATTTCAATACCTTCATTCAAACCTCCAGTTGCTCTTGTTGTGTCGGAGCTCCAACCTCAGCGCACCCTTATGAGGCGATATCGACCCGTGTTGGCTTTTTTTGGGGTCGAGCAGCATGAGATTTTTGCGGTAATTCCAGTTGCTTTCCCACAAGCGGCAGTCACTGATAGTGTTACCGCCCTAGGAGAGTTCTGACATCGACCTACACATAGCAAGGCCCGTACCAGAGTGCTGGCTGAGTCGCTGACGGCGATGTTCAATGGCAAAAGATTCACCCTTGCGACATTCTCTTAACAGATCAACCTGTCGCGCACCGTTCCGACGCACTTAATCGGAGCGCCCGCACAGCTATGGAGCAGACATGACCGAACCCTTGATACTTGAGCCCGCCAAGCCCGCAGATGCCTGTGTTATCTGGCTGCATGGCCTGGGCGCCGACCGCTACGACTTCCTGCCGGTAGCCGAAATGCTGCAGCAAACTTTACTGACCACCCGCTTCGTTTTGCCCCAGGCGCCCACCCGTGCGGTGACGATCAATGGTGGCTACGAGATGCCGAGTTGGTACGACATCAGGGCCATGAGCCCAGCCCGTTCCATCAGCCTGGAAGAACTGGAAGCGTCGACCACAATGGTCACGGATTTGATCGAGGCGCAGAAGAGAACCGGGATAGACGCTTCGCGGGTTTTCCTGGCGGGCTTTTCCCAGGGCGGCGCAGTGGTTTTCCACACTGCGTTTAAACAATGGCAGGGCCCGCTGGGTGGCGTGATCGCCCTCTCCACCTACGCGCCAACCTTCGACGATACGCTGGAATTATCCGCCAGCCAGCAACGCATCCCTGTCCTGTGCCTGCATGGCCAGTATGACGAGGTGGTGCAAAACGCCATGGGCCGCAGCGCCTACGAGCATTTAAAGCACCGTAGTGTCACCGTGACATGGCAGGAATACCCAATGGGCCACGAAGTGTTACCCGAAGAGATACGCGATATCCGCACCTGGCTGACCGAGCGCCTGCGCTGAAACCCGCGTTGATGTAGTTGTATGACAGACGCACTACGCCGCGCCCGATTCTTGCATTACACTGGCCGGCGTACATTCCTTAACCAATTAATGAGATGACCGTGCTCAAAGCACTCAAGAAGATGTTCGGCAAAAGCGAGGCTGAGCCGCTCGCGCCTGTTCCCAGTGCTCCCGCTCCCAAGCCCGGCAACCGCAATGACGCTAGGCAGCCCGAGCGGATCGCACCTGCCGCCGCACCGAAAACAGCCTCGGTGACAGCGCCCGAACAGGCCGAGCCCGCAGAGATCGTCGCCGTGCCTGTCGCCAAACCACGCCGCGAACGCGCGCCCAAGCCGCCCGTTACGCCGTGGAAACTCGAAGACTTCGTCGTCGAGCCCCAGGAAGGCAAAACCCGTTTCCATGACTTCAACCTGGCCCCGGAACTGATGCACGCCATCCAGGACCTGGGCTTCCCGTACTGCACGCCGATCCAGGCGCAGGTGCTGGGCTTTACCCTCGCCGGCAAAGATGCTATCGGCCGTGCCCAGACCGGCACCGGCAAGACCGCCGCGTTCCTGATCTCGATCATCACCCAACTGTTGCAAACGCCGCCGCCGAAAGAGCGCTACATGGGCGAGCCGCGCGCGCTGATCATCGCCCCTACCCGGGAGCTGGTGGTGCAGATCGCCAAAGACGCTGCCGACTTGACCAAGTACACCGGCCTCAACGTGATGACGTTCGTCGGCGGCATGGACTTCGACAAACAGCTCAAGCACCTTGAGGCCCGTCATTGCGACATCCTCGTCGCGACCCCAGGCCGCCTGCTCGACTTCAACCAGCGCGGCGATGTACACCTGGACATGGTCGAAGTGATGGTGCTGGACGAAGCCGACCGCATGCTCGACATGGGTTTCATCCCACAGGTGCGTCAGATCATTCGCCAGACCCCGCCAAAGGCCGAGCGCCAGACCCTGCTGTTCTCCGCGACCTTCACCGAAGACGTGATGAACCTCGCCAAGCAGTGGACCACCGACCCGTCCATCGTCGAGATCGAAGCACTCAACGTCGCCAGCGAAAACGTCGAGCAACACATCTACGCCGTCGCCGGTGCCGACAAGTACAAGCTGCTCTATAACCTGATCAACGACAACGGTTGGGAGCGGGTGATGGTATTTGCCAACCGAAAGGACGAAGTGCGCCGCATCGAAGAGCGCCTGGTGCGTGATGGCGTCAACGCCGCGCAACTGTCGGGCGACGTGCCGCAGCATAAGCGCATCAAGACCCTGGAAGGCTTTCGCGAAGGCAAGATCCGCGTGTTGGTGGCCACCGATGTGGCCGGCCGCGGGATTCACATCGACGGCATCAGCCACGTGATCAACTTCACCCTGCCGGAAATGCCGGACGACTACGTGCACCGCATTGGCCGCACCGGCCGTGCGGGTGCGGCGGGCGTTTCGATCAGCTTTGCCGGGGAAGATGATTCGTATCAGCTGCCGTCGATCGAGACGCTGCTGGGGCGCAAGATCAGTTGCGAGACGCCACCGACGCATCTGTTGCGGGCTGTGGAACGTAAGCACCCGTAAGGAACATGCCCCTGTGGAGCGAACTCGCTCCACAGGGCGCCACGCCGGCAAACGCTGGCACTACCCCCGATACAATTCCCCCATGATGGGCTGGCGAACGCGCGACGCCTCGTCTCTGAATGCCTGGTAGTAGCCGGCACTGCCGCTCGGCATATCGACCAACCGCCTAACAGCAGGTTGCGATTGGGGCTGGGTCGAAGCAGCCCCGCCATCCCCGCCCCCCTGCGATGCGGGTGTGACCGGCGAGAAGAATCTACTTTCGATCGAGCGACCAAGGTTAGTAAACCTCAACACCGCCCGCGTAGCCCCGAAAGTCTGGCTGAATCGGGTGATGCCGGTTTTATCAGTGAACTTGTAGGTTAAGCCCACCATACGCTTGCCTGCGGCGGATAGCGCAGTGCCGATGGGTGCGTCTTTCAGTGTGCCGACACCTGAAAACTTTGCAGCAGCAGAACTGTAGGCCATATGCGCCGAGGTATAGGCCCCCGCCACACTCACTGCCAATGAGGCCAAAGAGAATCCGAAGGATGCCCAACCAAGATTTCGGATGTGGCCCGAACGGTCCCACCCCATGGCTTTGTCGACCTCGGCAATAGCCATCGCGGTGACACTCAGCGTCCCGCTTACAACACCAAGCCCCGCCCCGACGACAAGCGCTGTCTTGGAGGCGATCACCCACGCCGCTGCGGCTGCCGTAGTCGCAACGGCAGTCGCAGCGGCTGCGGCGCCCGCCCCGGCCAAAGCTCCCGTAGCGGCTGGCACCGCCACCGCCGTCGCCGTCGTTAGAGCCGCTGCGAGTCCCGTAGCAATAGACGCTGCCCCATACACCGCTACCGCTCCCGCAAGAGCAACTGCCCCAAACCCCAGTGTTACTACCGCCAGCGCCAACGCAACGCCGGTCAACGCCCACTTCAACCAACTAGGCCACAACCCACTGGGGTCCATCAGGTTAATCGGGTTACCGGCACAATAGGCGTAGCTGTTGATCCCTCCCTCATCAAACGGACTCAACGAATCGGGCTGCAAGAACATCATCAAGTCTGGATCGTAGGCACGCTGACCGTTGCCCAGGAAATACAGGTTGATCGCCGCATCCAGCCGCTGGCCGTTGAATGCAGGCAGTTGCAAATCGGCCATGGTGCGGGGTTTACCGTCATCCAGAGGGATCTGCGTATCACCATAAGGCGTGTAGTGGCGACCCACAGGTGCCTGGCCCGGGGACGAAATCCCGCGGACGCTGCCGGCGGCATCGTTCATATGCAGTTGCGGGCCTTCCACCCCGCCAGTACGCGCCATCACCTGGTCCGCACCGTCGAAGTAGCGAATCTTCCTGCTGCCTTCAACCAGGGTATCAAGGCGGTCCCCGGCGTATGCCAGCATCACGGGCGGCTCATTGCTGCGGGCAGCGACGACCTGCCGGGCTTCGGCATCGTACCGATAGCTATAATTGAAGGCATTGGCCTGCACAGCAGTCAGTTGCTCGAAACCATCATAGGTATAGGCCTGGCCTGCAGGACTCGCCTGCAAGTTGCCGGCGGCATCATAGGCCGCTGTGAAACTCTGTACCGGAAGCGTGTGGGTCAGGCGGGTCAGTTGGGTGGGGTCGGCGCCGGTGAAAAAACGCTCGCACGTATCTTGGGTGCCATCGGCAAAAGTGGTCACTACCCGTGTGATGTTATTGAGGTTATCAAAGCTGAAGTCTTGCCCGGTGATGGCACGCCCCAGTCGATCCTTCGGATGTTCAAGGCCTTCACAGCGGTAGGTTCTAAGTCGCAGGTAGGCATCGTAGGCGAAGGTTTCACCGATCACCACCTGCGAACTTGCATTCCGGAGAAACCGAGTCGCCAACATACTGTTGGTGTGATAGGTGCTGCTCATCACCTGCAACAGCGCGCCGTTTTGCTCAAAGCGGCGCTCGGCTTCCCGCCCCAGCGAATCGTAGGACACCTTGGTAACGACTCGCGTATTGTCATAGGCGGTGGTCAGGCTATCGGGTCGGCCCAACGTATCGTAGGACTGTTCAATGACCATGGGTCCGGTGGTCATCCGGGAGAATCGTCCGTGGGTATCGTACTCAAGTAGGCTGCTCTGGCCATCGGCAGCCGTTTGATGAAGCAGGCGCCCTGCCGGGGAATAGCTGTACTGCGCGGTCAAGGTGGTGCCGCTGGCGGTTTGAACGTCCTTTTCGGTATGGCCGTTGGCATCCAGAAAGAACTCATGGATAAGGCCATTGGTCTCCGAACGGGTCAACGCTCCGTTAATCGGGTCATGCCGATAGGTGCTCACGGGGAGCCCTGTCATCTCAATCCGACTCGCTACATCCAACTCCTTGTCATAGGTCAGGCTCTGACGAACTCCACGGGGGGTCACCATGGCGATCGGCTCGATCCACCCCGCCTCATACTCCCAGGTCGTAGCCTGCCCCGTCCCTCGCGCCTGGCTGGTCATTCGGCCCAGGCTGTCGTAAGTGCGCGTCCCCAGCCGCCTGCCATCGACTGTAATCGCAGTGGCCAGTTCAGCGCTGGTACCTGGGGCATAGTCCGTTTTGCGCAGCCGCTGCGGGGTACCATCTACCGGTTTTTGAAGAACCGTCTGCAGTCGGCCAAACGTATCGTAGGCATATTCAGTACTGTTTTTGTTGACGTCCAGTACCGACAGGCATCGGCCCAGGCCATCGTAGGTGCGCGACTCCACTTCGACTTTATTATTATTGGCGTCCAGCCGTTCCACCTTTATCGGTTGGTTATGCGCATTGAAATAGCTCACCAGCCGCTCACCGCCTGCAACGCCTTCCTCTGTTTGATTCAGCAGCGGGTCGTACTCATTGATCTCGACGCTGCCATCAGAACGAGCCACACGGCTGGCATTGCCCCAACGGTTGTAGGAATGGGTGCTCTTCAGTGAAATCTGTCGGTCGGCCAGGTAATCGAAATTGACCGTCTCCACGGTTTGCCCAAGCGCGTCATACCGCCACGTTGCGGTGGCACGCTCCTGGTCCTGGTTCGGGCCAATCAGTTGAGCCTCGGATACCTGACGACCAGCGCCGTCGAAGTAGGTAATGGCCTTGTTACCTTGTGCATCCGTGGTGATCAGATGGGCCCGTTTAGCCTGCGTCGCAAAATGGTAGGCATAGCGTCGACTCGCTTGCAGTGGTTTTCCAGGGGAAACCGTTTCTTCCGTCAGCCGGCCGCTTATATCAAACGCCAAGGCGAGAGTGCTGCCACCGTCTCGCGCCATCGACAGCAGGCGTCGATTGAGCAGCGAAAGCGTGCGTACCGCCTCAAGCCACTGCCCCTCGCGCCCCGTCAGGCGTCGGGTTTCCACAAGATTGTCACCTGTAACGGTGTAACTGAAATCACTGACCAATACCTGCCCGTCGACCGTACTGATGCTGCTCTTCAGCCGGCCAGCCAACTCGCCGGGGGTTTCGTAGTAGCTTTGCTGCATCGAAAATACACCGGCCTGGCTGCTCGACTGCTGCAGAACAAAGTAACTGCTGCCCGTCTGCGGCACGCGGGTATGGGTGTACTCCGTGAGCACGGGTGCAGGCGTGCCTCCCACAGGTATGAGGCGCTCTTGCTTGAGGTAGCGCGGGAATAAATTATGAGGGTCAGCCGGGCACTTGCCGCTCTCGCCGGCAATCGGGTAATAGGTGTATTCGGTGCGAATCCCGGATGCCTCGGTGCGGCTTAGTTCGTTGCCGTAGTCGTCTGTCTCGATCTGCTGGATTTCTTCACGCGCCGTGCCACCGGCCACCAGTTCATAGCGCTTGGTGATGGTTTTCGGCAGTTGGAGGTTGGGGGGCTGGGCGGGGAACAGGCCGGGGACCACGTTATAGGCGATGGTAGTCTTGGCCCGCGTACCTTCACGCAATACCGATTCTTCGGTCAGCAGGTGGAACTTGTTGTAGGTGGTACAGGTAACGGTCAGCACGGCATTGTCATTTGCCGAGTCGATGACTTGCTCCTTAGTCCAATAGTCATAGGCGCCGCCAATCAGATACAGATTGTCCTCCCCTTCATGAAAACCAGCGGAATAGGGGAACCCGGTAAAATTTGTGCCAGAACTATAACTATAAGTCCGGATCATGGGAGGTTGATTGGCACCTGGGGTTTGCGTCCAACTGGACACCCGAGGGATGAACTGGTTATTGCCATATTGATGGCCGTTCTCGGTGTAGCTGATCCGTTCATCCCCGCCCATAGGCAGTTGCATCCGCTCGATCGCCACCAGGCCATTACGAAACGGTGTCCGGTAGGTAAATTGATAGGCCGCGATCTCAGGTGGGCCACTACGGTCATAAGGTGCGGTAACACTGGTGAGGCGAGCATTGGTCTGAGTAAACCGCATGCGCGCGTAACGACCACCCTCCACTCGCGCATCAGCCGTTTGCAGGGCTCCACTCGCATAGGTCAGCACCAGCAACTCTTCCTGCTTGTGATTGAGAACCCGCTCGAGAGCGCCGCCCGCGGCGTAGCGGAAGGTGAACACTTCACCATTTTCGAATCGTATGGAAGTGATCCGATAAGGGAGTGTGCTGCTGGTACGCTGCAAAACTTCGACAGTGCCATCCCGATAAATCACATGGAGTGTGGTTTCATCTGTGCGTCTTACTACCAGATCTTTAAGTTTTCGATCTTTGAACACCATCACGCCGCCAACTGAAGGCATACCTTGTGTTTTAAACTGCTCGCCGCTGAGCAAGGTAAGTTGGGCGTTGCTGAGATCAAACTGCGTATTACTCAGCCGCCAACCCAATCCATATGGCGTACTTTCAGAGCTGAGCATGGAGAATGACAAAACAATGCTGCGACTGACTTCAATAGGCCCTTGAGGGGAGAATTGCGCCAAACGGATCTGGCATCCATATTGACCTGTACGCGGATCGACTGAACCGCTTAAGTACGAGGAAAAATTAAATGCATTGGAATAGACATTCATGTCAAGCTCCTGCGCTCAAGAAAAATCACGGCAATTTAATCAGTTCTCATAATCCAACAACTCAATATTATTTCCACGTCGTTGCATCGTATATGCATGCATGCAACCATAATTATCCAGCAGGCGCCAAGGTGTTCTGGCGTCTCCCTCAGGCATGCCTTTCTTACCGGAAACCCACATCGCACGCATAATCGTATTTACTCGATTAAATGGCACTCTGTGAGTAGGATCTGGCAATGTTCTGTGAATATCATAAATCTTAGGATTTGCTCCAGGGATATCGTGCCCTATGACGACGCCAACCTTTCTATAATGCTTGTCAGCTCTATGAACGAAGGTTGTCTGAAAGTATATTCCCTCATCAAAGAGCCACATAGGTGAGTCCAGCCCCATTTGGGAGACAAACTTCAATCCCGGCGGTGGCAGCCAATAC
Source organism: Pseudomonas sp. R11-23-07 (assembly GCF_003852295.1). Lineage (NCBI taxonomy): Bacteria > Pseudomonadati > Pseudomonadota > Gammaproteobacteria > Pseudomonadales > Pseudomonadaceae > Pseudomonas > Pseudomonas sp. R11-23-07. Next base: position 1,151,991 of record NZ_CP027761.1, on the reverse strand, counting down.
CAAACATCAATATCGGTATCCGTACTAAACTCCCAATAAGCATGATCCACAGTACGTACAAGATCAGCAACCCTTACTCGAAATGGTTGCCGAGGCGAAATATGCACCCAACTATCGAAATTGATTTCAGCATCAGAAAAGTTTGTAGTATAAACCTTGCCATCTATAACGATTCTGGCCATTAACCTTCTGGCCTCCATTGAGGCGCCCGTCTCTAAACGCATAAAACGATCAATTATCTCTATAGCATTCGGCAACCCCATTTTTTGCGTAATTTGCTCCTCTGCCTCATCCCCTTTTCCGCCTTCTACACTTCGATTCCACAGTCCGATCTCATATATATTTCGAGCTGTATCGCACGCCCACCCGGCAGGCAAAGGCTCATTCGCATTAGCCGAATACAGCGTGATCGTAGCACTGTCTTTCTCATCCGCCCGTGGCCGTACTTCCTCCCAAAGTCCATCAACTCCTTCCTGCTCCACACTGAGTTCAATAGAAACTTTGCATTGGTGGCGGCTATTGGCATATAGCGCATCAGTTGTATCCTGGCCATTGGTAAGGATGATTTTTAAGTGTCTAGGCCGCCGTTTCAATTGAACGGGTTCGACTGTCAGGCGGTTACCACCTTCAGCAGGCACAATCTTGAACGCATGAGTCGTTCCGAAATTATCTCGCAGGTACCATCTACTCTGTGTATCGCGCTGCGGAAGGTCCGGTATCGGAGTAGTAAGTTTAACGGCGCACATGACGCGACTATTCAATCGTCGAACAATCGGATTTACATTCGGATCGACTGACGGAAGATTCTGGTGGATCATATTCAAACGCAATTCTTCATCGGGTCGGTGTTTGAAGACGCCCCCTTTGAATATTCCCGCCAAACCATAAGACGTTTGAAAAAAAGTCCCTTCATTTGGTACCTGCAACGGCTCGACCAATCCATAACTATGAACAAAATACAAGCCGTTCACACCCTCCCAGTAGTACATATCCACATCAACGGCATACGCACTCAAAGCGTCGTAGTCAGTTATCAAGTCAAGTTCTGTAGAGAGCAATACGGGCGGCGCGACGGGAGCAATAAACACCGACGACTGAAAGTCAGTCGGGTATTCGGAATAGCTACGGGTGACGCCTTCGCCATCCAACATAATGGTTGCCATTAACTGTATAGGTTCAAGTGATGAAATCTCCTCGACGCGCACATATCGGCGGATAATTTCTATACGCGGATCAACAATAACACTATTTGGCCCAGGCCCGCCTGGTGCTTCCCCCGTGCGATTCCAAAGCCCTGAATCGTATTCATTTTTCTCGGTATCGAAGGCCCACCCGACCGCTTCACTTTGATCCACCGACATTAATACAGGTACGATTTTTATACTAGCGCGCTCGCTATCAGTTAACGCGACATTGTTCCATGAACCCAGCCTCCCTATAACCTCTTTTAAAACTTCAACAACAATTTCAACCTGATGATGCCCATTGGCATACAGCGCATCCGTATAGTCGGTACCGTCAGCAAACCTGACTTTAAAGTGTGAAAGTCTCATATTATTTGATTGTCTGATCATTTTACTCTCCAAAACTCAATATCAGCCGACGCACAGAGACTGGTCAAAATCAATTCGATTGAGAAACATCACACACTTAAATGCGGGGTGTTTAAGGAGATTAGAGATCAATAAAAAAACAAAGGTAACTGTCAGAATTGACAGTCAGATAGATCAAATCGAAATAGTTTAATAAGGCGTCATAATCGTAAACACCAGCGATGGCTACTTATTTATGCAAGCACCACCGACTGAAAGTCAGGCTTTCCAACGATCCGCCGCCACATGATCACTGTCCCGCCCTTCCACCCAGCGCGGCCCTTCACTGGTGTTTTCCTTCTTCCAGAACGGCGCGCGGGTCTTCAGGTAGTCCATCACAAATGCACAGGCATCGAATGCGGCCTGGCGGTGGGCGCTGGCGGCGGCTACAAAGACAATGGGCTCGCCGGGTTCCAGGGCACCGATGCGGTGCAGCACCTCCAATTTGAGCAGCGGCCAGCGTTGCTCGGCCTCGACGGCGATCTTGGCCAGGGCCTTTTCGGTCATGCCGGGATAATGCTCCAGGAACATCCCCGCCACTTCGCGGCCATCATTGAAATCGCGCACATAGCCGACAAAGCTCACCACCGCGCCCACGCCCACATTGGCCGCATGCATCGCGTTGACTTCGGCGCCGGGATCAAAGGCTTCGACCTGCACACGAATGGCCATGTTCAGCCTCCGGTCACGGGTGGGAAAAAGGCGACTTCATCACCGGCCTGCAACGGCTCGTCGAGGGAGCACAGCTCCTGATTGCGGGCGCACATCAGGCTGGTCTCGTTGAGCACTTCAAAACCCGGATCCCCAGCCAATGCAAGGCGCACCGCGTCGACGGTCGCGAAGTCACCTTCCATCTCCAGCGAATCCAGACCGATCGCTTCGCTGTAGCGCGCAAAAAACAATACGTTGATGCTCATGCCTGGTCCGCCTTGAAATGCCCGCTTTTACCGCCAAGCTTTTCCAGCAGGCGAATACTTTCGATGGTCATGCCCCGGTCCACGGCCTTGCACATGTCGTAGATCGTCAGCGCCGCGACGCTGGCGGCGGTCAGGGCCTCCATCTCCACGCCGGTCTGGCCGGAGAGTTTGCAGCGCGCCAGGATGTACACGGCGTCGGCGCCTTCGGCACGCAGTTCGACCTTGACGCCGGTAAGCATCAGCGGGTGGCAAAGAGGGATCAGGTCGCTGGTTTTTTTTGCCGCCTGGATCCCGGCGATGCGGGCCACGGCGAACACGTCGCCCTTGGGATGGGCGCCGTCGACAATCATTTGCAGGGTTTCGGGCAACATGCGCACCCGCGCTTCGGCCACCGCCTCACGGAACGTCATGGCTTTGTCGGTGACGTCGACCATGTGGGCGCGACCTTGGGAATCTAGATGAGTCAGCACAGCGATACTCCTGATCAGGAGCAGCGATTGTAAACCATGTGGGAGGGGGCTTGCTCCCTCCCACATTGACCGCGTTTACAGGTGTGATTCGGCGTATTCGGCCAGGATCGAACGTGGCACCCCTTGCAGCGCGATGTGCACGCCGTTCGGGAAGTCTTTGAAGCGTTCCGTCAGGTAGGTCAGCCCGGAGCTGGTCGCGGACAGGTAAGGGGTGTCGATCTGTGCCAGGTTGCCCAGGCACACCACTTTGGAACCGGCGCCGGCACGGGTGATGATGGTTTTCATCTGGTGCGGGGTGAGGTTCTGGCACTCATCGATCAGGATCAGGCTTTGCTGGAAGCTGCGGCCTCGGATGTAGTTGAGGGATTTGAACTGCAATGGCACTTTGCTGAGGATGTAGTCGACGCTGCCATGGGTGTTTTCGTCATCCATGTGCAAGGCTTCGAGGTTGTCGGTGATCGCCCCCAGCCACGGTTCCATTTTTTCCGCTTCGGTGCCGGGCAGGAAGCCGATTTCCTGGTCCAGGCCCTGCACGCTACGGGTGGCGATGATGCGGCGATAGCGCTTGGTCACCATGGTCTGCTCGATAGCAGCCGCCAGGGCCAGGATGGTTTTGCCGGAGCCGGCGGCGCCGGTCAGGTTGACCAGGTGGATGTCCGGGTCGAGCAGCGCGTACAGCGCCAGGCTCTGGTAGATATCGCGCGGTTTCAGGCCCCAGGCTTCCTGGTGCAACAGGGGTTCCTGATGCAGGTCGAGGATCAGCAGCTTGTCGACCTGGATCTCTTTGATCCAGCCCACGAAGCCCTGTTCGTCGACGATGAATTCATTGATATGCACGGCCGGCAGGTTGTCGATCAATTGCACCTGGTGCCAGGTGCGGCCATGGTCCTGGCGGGTTTCGACCTTGCTGACGCGGTCCCAGAACGAGCCGGTCATCATGTGATAGCCGCGCGACAACATCGACACGTCATCAACCAGTTGGTCGGTGCTGTAGTCCTCGGCCGCGATCCCACACGCTCGGGCCTTGAGGCGCATATTGATGTCTTTGGTCACCAGCACCACGCGCAGGTCCTTGTCGCGCGCATGCAGGTCGATCAATTGGTTGATGATCTTGTTGTCGTTGAGGTTTTCCGGCAGCAGGCTGTTGGGCTCGTTGCGCTTGCTCATCAGGATCGACAGCAAACCCTTGGGCCCGCTTTTGCCGCGCTGGATCGGTACGCCGACTTCAACGTCCTCGGGCGAAGCTTCACCCAGGGTCTTGTCGATCAGGCGGATGGCCTGGCGGCATTCGGCGGCGACGCTGTGATGGCCGCTTTTGAGTTTGTCGAGCTCCTCCAGCACGATCATCGGGATGGCGACATGGTGTTCTTCAAAGTTAAGCAGTGCGTTTGGATCGTGAATCAGTACGTTGGTATCAAGCACATAAAGGATTGGCTGGTCGGAAGAAGGGGTGCGTCCATGATCATCCATACTCGGTCACCTTTGTGGGAGCCAGTCGACGCAATACCTGGGCGGTGCTGCGCCTCGATTCGACCACCGACCGCAGCTTGAGTGACGTCAAGCGCGGTGCCCACATGAGGAGTCTTGGAAGACGCCACCTGTGTTGCAGGGTTCGGCGATCTGACTTCGTAATACCGCAAAACCCATGACAGGAAAAAGCACTTTGACGCTTTTTTGAAGTTTATTTTTCAGGATGACGAATAGCACTAGCCGAGTACCAGGCAGGCCGTTAAAGTCGGAAGTCCGCCTGCTGCGAAATGTCGCAGCAAATTACCCCGAAAATGCCTCTCGCCCAACAGGGCCGGGCATTTTCAGCGAAATGCCTCGCGACACTCCTGCCAACCCAGGCCACTTTGCGCCGTTGCCTGCAACAGCAGCGGCAATGCCACTCGCGCCTTGTCCTGGGTGTCGTGAAACACAATCACCCCTTTGCGCCACAACAGCATCAGCGTCAGCACCCGTTGCGCCGATTCCTCGGCCTTGAGCTTGCCCGGATCGTCCTGGGAATCGATATCCCACAATGCCACTTGCAGACCTTGCGCCTGAAAGAACCCCTGGCTGTCCGCACGGCGCTGCCCGTAAGGCGGCCGGAACAGCGGCACATAGTTTTCCGGCAGCAGGTTCTGCACCAACGATGCGCTGCGGATGATCGAGTCTTGCCAGTCGACCCAATGGCTGTGGGAGCGATATTGCCAGCCCTGGCTGCCCACGCACTGCCCCTGGTACAGCGCCTGCACATCGGCGGCCGAGCTGCGTTCCACACGGGTCTGCAGGCTGCTGCCGAGGGCGAAGAACGTAGCGTTCATCTTTTGCTGGCGCAGGTAGTCGGCGAGCCAGTCGGTATTGCCACCGACCGGCGCCGGCCCGCCGTCGAAGGTCAGCAGGAACATCCGGTCATTAAGCTCGTCACCATTGCGTTCATGGTCACCAAAGCGCGCGACTTCGCTGCTGATCTGCGGCAACAGCGCGGCCTTGCGCAGCAGTTCATCCAGATAGCGCCCATGGAACTGCCGGCTGGGGGCGGCCCAGCCTATATAGAAAGAGTTGTCACTGACTTCGAATTTGCCGGCCTGCTCGCGCAGGTCATCGATGTTTTCCACCAGATAGCAGAACGAGGCGTCCTGCTCGCAGCTCTGCTGGGCAAAGTCGTAGTTCTGGAGCAAACGCTGCCAGAGCTGGCGGCGCAGGTCGTCGATGGCCGCCAGGTTGATGTTTTTCAGCCCCAGGCGTTGCTTGAGCGCGGTTTCGTCCTGGGCTTCGCTGAGGATCAAACCATGGGCAAACATCAGGATTTCCGCACGCGAGGCGACGTCGAACAGCGCCGGGCTGCCGAGTTTTTCCGGCCAGGTGGCGCGGTCGAGGCTGGCGACATCAACCGGCGCGGCCTGCACATTCAGGCACCACAGGCACGCCGTCACAAAAAGCGCTAATCGCACTTGGGGTCTCCCTCTCCAGAGTTGCCGGCCATCATAGCGGATCGCGCCTATCACCATCATAGGTGGAGTCAAACTGCCCCAACCCCTAGAATCGCAGCCACGCTACACGCCACGATTTCTGGAGCCAACTTCATGCTGATGGTGATTTCCCCCGCCAAGACCCTCGACTTCGAGTCCAAGCCGGTAACCCCGCGCTTCACCCAGCCGCAATACCTTGATCATTCCCAAGAACTGATCGAGCAACTGCGCGAACTCAGCCCGGCGCAGATCAGTGAGTTGATGCACGTGTCGGACAAGATCGGTGGCCTCAATGCCGCCCGTTTCGGCAGCTGGACGCCCGCTTTCACGCCGGCCAATGCCAAACAGGCGCTGCTGGCGTTCAAGGGCGACGTATACACCGGCCTCAACGCCGAAACCTTCAGCGACGCCGATTTCAGCTACGCCCAGGATCACCTGCGCATGCTTTCCGGCCTGTATGGCCTGCTGCGCCCGCTGGACCTGATGATGCCGTATCGCCTGGAGATGGGCACCAAACTCGCCAACGCCCGTGGCAAGGACCTCTATGCCTTCTGGGGCACGCGCATCAGCGAGTGGCTCAATGAGGCGCTGGCCGAACAAGGTGACGATGTGCTGCTCAACCTGGCGTCCAACGAGTATTTCTCGGCGGTCAAGCGCACGGCCCTGAATGCACGGGTCATCAACACCGAGTTCAAGGACCTGAAGAACGGCCAGTACAAGATCATCAGCTTCTACGCGAAAAAAGCCCGGGGCATGATGAGCCGGTTTGTGATTCAAGAGCGGATCAACGACCCGGCCAGGCTCAAGCAGTTCGATGCGCAGGGTTATCGCTTCAATGCGGAGCAGTCCAAGCCGGACAACCTGGTGTTTCTACGCGATCACGCACCGGAATAAGGCCAGCCAGGCACTGAATTACAAATGTGGGAGGGGGCTTGCCCCCGATGGCGGAGTGTCAGTCACTGAAGTATTGACTGATCCACCGCTATCGGGGGCAAGCCCCCTCCCACATTTTGATGGTATTCCAGGCCGGCAAATCGTCATTAATTTGGCGCCAGAAAAACTTCCAGACACAACTCTAACAATTTCTTCACTCGACACTCGTCGGTTTTTTTCGTAGTGGCACCAGTTTTTTAAACAGTAGTGGCACAAAACTATCTCAACGTGCCAACTCCCCACAACTACTGGCCTAAATAGCAAGTGCTATCACTATAGTACCAGTGCCATCTTTCCTAATATTTCAAAAAATTTCCGGAAACAGGATGAGCGGCCAGGAACTTCATCCTGAAGCACCGCTCATACCACCGGTAACGAAATTCTCTGCTGCTGTAAGAGATGACTTACATAACGACCAACGGAAGTAGTCAAGTTGTCACAGAACACTTTGACTCTATGGTCACAACATCAACTGATCGAGTTAAGGGTGGCGATAAGTACGCATTGCTATCCCCTACAGGCCAAGGCAGCGCCTGACCTAAATGAGCCGTGCATGCATTCAAGGCATTGATAAAAAAGGCGTTTTGCCTGCATCAAGACCTTGCAGCACCGGCGCCGGAGCCTTCCTCCAAGGGAGCCCGGCTGCATTTCAGGGCAAGCCCCAATAATAAGGCCTGGTCGCGCACAACTTGAGTGCAATAGTTAGTCACTCGTTATTCAACATGCCTGCACGCGGTAAGTCGGCGTCTATTCGCCCAACTTTCGCGGCATCAGTGACGCTTGCAAACATGAACTCCGGCCATCTAATGGCATGATTTAAATACAGAGGTAATTGCGATGCGCATCAGCATATTTGGTTTGGGTTACGTTGGCGCAGTGTGTGCCGGTTGCCTGTCTGCCCGTGGCCACGAAGTGGTCGGCGTAGACATCTCCAAGGAAAAGATCGACCTGATCAACGCCGGCAAATCGCCGATCGTTGAACCGGGTCTGGGCGAGCTGTTGAGCCAGGGTATCCAGACGGGCCGGCTGCGTGGCACTACCAACTTCGCCGAAGCCATTCGCGATACCGACTTGTCGATGATTTGCGTCGGCACGCCGAGCAAGAAAAACGGCGACTTGGAACTCAACTACATCGAATCGGTATGCCGCGAGATCGGCTTTGTCCTGCGTGACAAGACCACCCGCCACACCATCGTGGTGCGCAGCACCGTACTGCCCGGCACCGTGGCCAACGTGGTGATCCCGATCCTCGAAGACTGCTCCGGCAAAAAAGCCGGTGTCGACTTCGGCGTTGCGGTCAACCCGGAATTCCTGCGCGAATCCACCGCCATCGCAGACTACGACCAGCCGCCAATGACGGTTATCGGCGAATTCGACACAGCCTCCGGCGATGTCCTGCAGTCGCTGTACGAAGAACTCGACGCGCCGATCATCCGCAAGGACATCGCTGTCGCCGAGATGATCAAGTACACCTGCAACGTGTGGCACGCCACCAAAGTCACCTTCGCCAATGAAATCGGCAACATCGCCAAGGCCGTCGGCGTCGATGGCCGTGAAGTGATGGACGTGGTCTGCCAGGACAAGACCCTCAACCTGTCCCAGTACTACATGCGCCCAGGCTTCGCGTTCGGCGGCTCGTGCCTGCCAAAAGACGTGCGCGCCCTGACCTACCGCGCCGGTTCCCTGGACGTGGAAGCGCCGCTGCTCAACTCGCTGATGCGCAGTAACGAGTCCCAGGTGCAGAACGCCTTCGACATCGTTTCCAGCCACGACAAACGCAAAGTCGCCCTGCTGGGCCTGAGCTTCAAGGCCGGTACCGATGACCTGCGCGAAAGCCCATTGGTGGAACTGGCGGAAATGCTGATCGGCAAGGGCTACGACCTGAGCATCTACGACAGCAACGTCGAATACGCCCGCGTACACGGTGCGAACAAGGACTACATCGAAGGCAAGATCCCGCACGTGTCGTCCCTGCTCAACTCGGACTTCGACGCTGTGATCAACAACTCCGACGTGATCATCCTGGGTAACCGCGACGAGAAGTTCCGTGCCCTGGCGCACAACGCCCCGGATGGCAAGCAAGTGGTCGACCTGGTGGGCTTCATGTCCAAGGCCACCAGCGTAAGCGGCCGTACCGAAGGTATTTGCTGGTAACAGCAACGGCAAGTTTCAGGCTGCAAGTGTCTTTATCCCCAGCGCTTGCAGCCTGAAACCTCCTCTCCTTGCGGATGACGCTTATGTCCAAGTTAAAACATGTATTCCTGCAAGCCGCCGGTTGGCTGTTGTTCCTCAGCCTGCTGATGGGACTCGCCCTGGCGTTGCCGGCGAGCACCTTCGATTCGCAATCGAAGAACTTTATTTTCCTGATTGGCGCCGTCGGTATCTGGCGCTACTCGATGGGTGCAACGCATTTCTTTCGCGGCATGCTGTTCCTCTACGTGGTCTACCCGCACCTGCGCCGCAAAGTGCGCAAGCTGGGCAAGGCCGCCGACCCATCCCATGTGTTCCTGATGGTCACCAGCTTTCGTATCGACGCGCTGACCACCGCGCAGGTCTACAGCTCGGTGATTCGCGAAGCCATCGAATGTGGCTTCCCCACCACCGTGGTCTGCTCGCTGGTGGAAATGTCCGATGAACTGCTTGTCAAGAGCCTGTGGGAAAAACTCAACCCGCCGGATCACGTCAAGCTCGACTTCGTGCGCATCGCCGGCACCGGCAAGCGTGACGGCCTGGCCTTCGGTTTTCGCGCCATCTCGCGCCACCTGCCGGATGACCGCGCCGTGGTGGCCGTGATCGATGGCGACACCGTGCTCGCCGAGGGCGTGGTGCGCAAGACCGTGCCGTGGTTCCAGTTGTTCGGCAATGTCGGCGGCCTGACCACCAACGAGTTCTGCGAAGTGCGCGGCGGCTACATCATGAGCGAGTGGCACAAACTGCGCTTCGCCCAACGCCACATCAACATGTGCTCCATGGCCCTGTCCAAGCGCGTGCTGACCATGACCGGGCGGATGTCGGTGTTCCGTGCCAGCGTAGTGACCGACCCGGGCTTTATCGCCGACGTGGAAAGCGACTCGCTGCAACACTGGCGCCTGGGCCGCTTCAAGTTTCTGACCGGCGACGATAAATCCAGCTGGTTCAGCCTGATGCGCCTGGGCTACGACACCTTCTACGTGCCGGATGCCGCGATCAATACCGTGGAGCACCCGCCGGAAAAGAGCTTCATCAAGGCCAGCCGCAAGCTGATGTTCCGCTGGTACGGCAACAACCTGCGCCAGAACTCTCGCGCCCTGGGCCTGGGTGTACGCCGCCTCGGCCTGTTCACCAGCGTGGTGCTGTTCGACCAGCGCGTATCGATGTGGACCTCCCTGCTCGGCCTGACCGTGGCGATCATCGCCACCTTCAAGTACGGCGGCGCGTTCATCCTCGCGTACCTGCTGTGGATCGGCATCACCCGCCTGATTCTCACCCTGTTGCTGTCGTGCTCCGGCCACAAGATCGGCCCGGCCTACCCGCTGATTCTCTATTACAACCAGATCATGGGCGCGTTGGTGAAGATCTACGTGTTCTTCCGCCTTGATCAACAGTCCTGGACCCGCCAGGACACCAAACTGACCCGCGATTTGGCCAGCTTTCAACGTTGGTTCAACACCTGGTCGTCTCGGACCATGACCTTCTCCGCCGGCAGCATCTTCGTTGCCGTGTTGCTGATGATGGTCTGACCCTGCCAAGCCTGAATTAACCAAGGAATTACACCGTCATGAACAGCCAAGTAAACGCCAACGTTGTCCACGAATCCGAAGCCCAGCGCCAGCACGCCCGGGTAAAAATCCCGGCCAAGCTGCGCTTTTTCAACAGCGACCGCACGCCGACCGAGGCCAAGGTCATCGACCTGTCCGCCGGCGGCCTGGCGTTCACCGCCACCCAGCCGCTCACCGTCGGCCAGGTGCACAAGGGTCGTCTGCAATTCGTCATCGATAACCTCGGCCTGGCGATGGACGTGGAGCTGCAGATCCGCTCCTACGACCGCCAGACCGGCCGCACCGGTTGCCAGTTCCAGAACCTCGATGCCCAGGACATTTCCACCCTGCGCCACCTGATCACCTCGCACCTGTCGGGCGACATCGTGACCATGGGCGACGTGCTCGCCACCCTGCAACGCGACAACTTCACCAAGGCGCGCAAGGTCAAGGACGGCGGCAGCGGCATGACCGCGTTCGGGCGCCTGCGCGCCGTGACGTTCAGCCTGGCGATCTTCCTGGTGGGCCTGGCGGCCTTCGGTTTTGTCTTCAAGTCGCTGTACGGCATGTATTTCGTCAGCCACGCCCAGGCCGGGCTTGTCAGCGTGCCGGGCATGAACGTGACCATGCCGCGCGACGGCACCGTGCAAAGCCTGCTCAAAGGTGACGCGGTAGCGGCCAAAGGCGCGCCACTGGCCACCTTCAGCACCAGCATGCTCGACGTGCTCAAGGGCCACCTGGACGAAGACCAACTGCAACCGGCCAAGGTCGAAGAGCTGTTCGGCAAGCAAATGACCGGCACCCTGACCTCGCCATGCGATTGCGTGGTCGCCCAGCAATTGGTCGCCGACGGCCAGTACGCCAGCAAGGGTGATGTGATCTTCCAACTGGTGCCACGCGGCAGCCAGGCCAACGTGGAAGCACGCTTCAGCTATCGCCAATTCGGTGATGTGCGCCCAGGTACGCCGGTGAGCTTCCAGGTCGCCGACGAAGAACAGGTGCGCACCGGCACCATCGTCAGCAGCACCAGCCTGAACAGCGCCGACCTGTCTTCGGACATCCGCGTGCAGATCAAGCCTGACGCCCCGCTGGACAGCACCTACGCCGGCCGCCCGGTAGAAGTCACCAGCGACCGTGGCCCTTCGCTGAACTGGCTGATCGATAAAGCCATGGCTCACGGTCTGTAAGCGAGGACATGCCTGTGAACCCTATTTCAAGAACAACACAATCCCTGTGGGAGCGGGCTTGCTGTGGCGAGGGAGCTTGCTCCCGCTCGACAGCGCAGCTGGAGCCGGCTCTTGGGGGCGCTTCGCACCCCAGCGGGAGCAAGCTCCCTCGCCACAAACGCCGGTCCCACATGGGTTCGGTAGCGTTGCTGGCGATTGCGGTGAGCCTGGCCGGTTGTGCCGGCCTGCCTGACCAACGCCTGGCCAACGAAGCACTGAAACGCGGCGACACCGTCACCGCGCAACAGAACTACCAGCAACTGGCCGACCTGGGCTACAGCGAGGCCCAGGTGGGCCTGGCCGACATCCAGGTAGGCACCCGTGACCCGGCGCAAATCAAACAGGCCGAAGCCACTTACCGTGCTGCGGCGGACACCTCGCCCCGCGCCCAGGCACGCCTGGGCCGCCTGCTGGTGGCCAAGCCCGGCGCCACCGAAGCCGAGCACCACGAAGCCGAAAGCCTGCTGAAAAAAGCCTTTGCCAATGGCGAAGGCAACACCCTGATCCCGCTGGCGATGCTGTACCTGCAATACCCGCACAGCTTCCCCAACGTGAATGCCCAGCAGCAGATCAGCCAGTGGCAAGCCGCCGGTTATCCGGAAGCCGGTTTGGCCCAGGTGTTGCTGTACCGCACCCAGGGCACCTACGACCAGCATCTGGATGATGTGGAGCGCATCTGCAAAGCCGCGCTGAACACCACCGATATCTGCTACGTCGAACTGGCCACGGTCTACCAGAAAAAAGCCCAGCCGGAACAACAGGCCGAACTGCTCAAGCAGATGGAGGCAGGCTACAGCCGTGGCACCGTCACCGCCCAACGTGTCGACAGCGTCGCCCGTGTGCTGGGCGATGCCACCCTCGGCACGCCGGACGAGAAAACCGCCCAGGCCCTGCTGGAAAAAATCGCCCCTGGCTACCCGGCATCCTGGGTCAGCCTGGCGCAACTGCTCTACGACTTCCCCGAACTGGGCGACGTCGACCAGATGATGAAGTACCTCGACAACGGCCGCGCCGCCGACCAGCCGCGCGCCGAATTGCTGCTGGGCAAGCTCTACTACGAAGGCAAGTGGGTGCCGGCCGACGCCAAGGCCGCCGAAGCCCATTTCGAAAAAGCCGTGGGCCGTGAAGTGGCCGCCGATTACTACCTCGGCCAGATCTACCGCCGTGGCTACCTGGGCAAGGTTTACCCGCAAAAAGCCCTGGACCATCTGCTGACCGCTGCGCGCAACGGCCAGAACAGCGCCGACTTCGCCATCGCCCAACTGTTTTCCCAAGGCAAGGGCACCAAGCCCGACCCGCTGAACGCCTATGTCTTCAGCCAGCTGGCCAAGGCCCAGGACACGCCAGAGGCCAATGAGCTGGCCACCCAGCTCGAAGCCCCGCTGACGCCTGAGCAACGCGCCGAAGGCCAACGCCTGGTGCAGCAGGAACTGGCCGCCCGCGGCACCCTGGCCCAAAGCACGCTGCAACTGCACGCCCTGCAAGAAGAAGACGGCGAGGAATCCCTATGAAGCTCAACCCATTCGTCAAGGCCGGCATCGGCCTGTCCTTCGCCCTGCTGTGGTCGTGCCCGACCCTGGCCGCGCTGACCGAAGCCAAGAACTTCGGCCTGGAAGTCAAAGCCACCGCGCAGTCCGAAGACGACCGCGACCTGGGTACCCAGAAAGGCGGCGACGTCAACGGCATCGGCCTCGACCTGCGCCCGTGGATCTACGCCGAAAGCGGCGCGTGGAGCGCCTACGCCATGGGCCAGGCGGTGGTGTCCAGCGACATCATCGAGACCGACACCCTGCAGCAGTCGGCGGATGACACCACCGAACAATCGAGCAACGACGACCGCAAGGCCAAGAAAAACTACCTGGCCCTGCGCGAGTTCTGGGTCGGCTACAGCGGCTTCACGCCCTACCCCGGAGAACTGCTCAAGTTCGGTCGCCAGCGCCTGCGCAATGACGACGGCCAATGGCGCGACACCAATATCGAAGCGCTGAACTGGACCTTCGACACCACCCTGCTCAAGGCCAACGTCGGCGCCGCCGAGCGTTTCAGCGAATACCGCACCGACCTCAAGGAACTGTCGCCCAAGGACAAGGACCGCCAGCACTTCTACGCCGACGCCGCCTACCAGTGGACGCCGGGCCAGTGGATCGGCCTGCGCGGCCACCACACCCATGACGACGGCAAGCTCGACTACGCCGAACCGGGCGTGGCCAGCGACCCGTTGGACAAGCGCGAAAACGGCGACCTGACCTGGCTCGGCATCGAAGCCAACAGCGACGCCTATAACTGGCGCAACACCAACACCGTCAACTACTGGGCGAGCATCACCGGCATGCGCGGCGACCGCGACACGGTCAACGCCTTGAGCGCCGACGGCACCCGCCCGACCAACGCCAAGCGCAGCGATGACGTGAGCGGCTGGGCCACCGATATCGGCGTGCGCCTGCGTCTCGACCCGCAGTGGCAAGTGGGTGCGGCCTATTCGCGCGCCAGTGCCGAGTACGAACAGAACGGCCTGCAAAGCAACCGTTCGAACTGGACCGGTACCCAGTCCCGCGTGCATCGCTTCGGCGAAGCGTTTCGCGGCGAAATGAACAACATGCAGTCCATGAGCCTGTTCGGTTCCTGGCAGCTGCGCGAGGACTACGACGCCAGCCTGGTGTACCACAAGTTCTGGCGCGTCGACGGCAACAAGCCGGTGGGCAGCAACGGCATCGATGCGGTGCAGAACAACACCGATGACGTGACTGGCGCGATCCTGTCCAGCACGTCCCTGCCCCTTGAAGATGGCAAGAAAGACCTGGGCCAGGAGATGGACCTGGTCGTCACCAAGTACTTCAAGAAAGGCCTGTTGCCGGCCGCGCTCAGCCAGTCGATCGACGAGCCGTCGGCGCTGGTGCGCCTGCGCGCCGGCGTGTTCAAACCGGGCGATGCCTATGGTAGCCAGGTCGACTCGTACATGCACCGCGCCTTTGTCGACGTGATCTGGAAATTCTGATGGGAGCCTGCGCAATGAATGCTCAAAGCCTACTCGTCGCGGCAATGCTGGTGGCCAGTGCCCCAGCGTTCGCCGATACGGCGGCCAAGGCGCCGACCATCGCCAAGGAACTGCAACAGGCCAAGACCTACACCATTTCCAGCCCGCCGACCGCGCCGCTGGAAATGGCCAAGCCGGCGCTGCCCGATCTGTCGGGCTACACCGCTGCGGCCATGGAAAAGAAAATCGTCAAGACCAAGGCGGGCAAGGTCAGCATCCGTCGCATGATGCAGGAAGACGCCCTCAAGGACTTTATCGGCGGCGATAACAAGATGGCCGAATGGGTGGTGCGCCAGCACGGCATTCCCCAGGCGATCTTCGTCGACGATGGCTACATGAACCTCAAGGACTTGCTGGGCAAGGTGCCCAAGCAGTACTTCAGCGAGACGTCGCCGGGTGTGTTCCTGGCCAAGTTGCCGATCGTGGTCGGCCGTAAAGGCATCCTCGATATCGACAAGCAGACCCAGGAATTGCGCCTGTCCCAGCAAGCCGGTTCGTTTCTGATCAACGACGGCCAACTGTTCGTGCGTGACACCAAAGTCACCGGTTGGGATGAAAAAACCAACGGCCCGGCGCTGTTCAAGTCGCCCAAGGAATTTCGCCCGTTCCTGCTGGCCTGGGGCGGCACCGAGACCTACATTTCCAAGACCAAGATGGCCAGCTTCGGTTACGCCAACAGTAAGTCGTACGGGGTGAGTATTTCCCAGTACACGCCGAACATGGCCAAGGTGCTCAAGCGTCCTGAACCGACCGGCTGGATCATCGATTCCGAGTTCTCGGACATGTGGTACGGCTTCTACTGCTACGAAACCACGGGCTTTGTGATCAAGGGCAATACCTACAAAGACAACATCGTCTACGGCATCGACCCCCATGACCGTTCCCACGGCCTGATCATCGCCGACAACACCGTGTACGGCACCAAGAAGAAGCACGGCATCATCATTTCCCGGGAAGTGAACGACAGCTTCATCTTCAACAACCGCAGCTATGACAACAAGCTCTCGGGCCTGGTGATCGACCGTAACAGCGTCAACAACCTGATCGCCGACAACGAGATCTACCGCAACCACACCGACGGCATCACCCTCTATGAGAGCGGTGACAACCTGTTGTGGGGCAACAAGGTGATCAGCAACCGTCGCCACGGCATCCGCATACGTAACAGCGTGAACATCAAGCTGTACGAAAACACCGCCATGGCCAACGGGCTTACCGGTGTGTACGGCCACATCAAGGATCTGACCGACACCGACCGCGACATCGCCCTTGACCCGTTCGACGCCAAGGTCTCGCTGATCGTGGTCGGCGGTGAACTGGCGGGCAACGGCAGCGGGCCGTTGTCCATCGACTCGCCGCTGAGTATCGAGTTGTACCGCGTGTCGATGCTGGCGCCGACCAAATCCAGCGGCATCAGCTTCTCCGGCGTTCTTGGCGAGCGCCAGGAAGAGATTCTCGACCTGCTGGTACGCCAGCAGAAAGCCGTGCTGATCGACCCTGTCGAACGCCAGACCGAAATGCAGGATTGAGGATGACCCTTATGCACCCACACATGATCAAATTGCTGAGCCTCTCGGGTCTGACCCTCGGCCTGCTCGCGGCCAGCCAGGGCGTGCGCGCCGACGAGGTGAAAGCACCGACGTTCACCGCCGAGCCGTGCTGCAGCCTGTGCCCGGCGGCCCATGACGCGAAGAACTACACCACGCGCTACCAGCAGAACTTCACCACCTTGGTGCAAGCCCAAGGCGACTGGCTGTTCCGGACCCAGGAAGACCTGCGTACCGAATTCGACACCACCCCGGCCGGCTACAAGCGCATGCAGCAGTTGCACGATGCGTTCAAAGCCAAGGGCGTGGAACTGGTGGTGGTCTACCAGCCGACCCGTGGCCTGGTGAACCGCAACAAGCTCAACCCCGAGGAAAAGGCCAAGTACGATTTCGACAAGGCCCTGACCAACTACAAGACCATGCTCGGCCGTTTCGCCAAGATGGGCTACGTGGTGCCGGACCTCTCGCCGTTGACCAACGAGCAGTTGCCGGATGAACTGCCGGCCCACGACTTTTACTTCCGTGGCGACCAGCACTGGACCCCTTACGGCGCCCAGCGCACCGCGAAAATCGTGGCGGCCAAGGTCAAGCAGATGCCGCAATACGCGGAAATTCCCAAGCGCGAATTCGAGACCAAGCGCTCGGGCCGCATGGGCAAGACCGGCACCCTGCACAACATGGCCGGGCAGCTGTGCGGCACCAGCTACGCGATCCAGTACATGGACCAATTCACCACCGAGCCCAAGGGCGAAGCCGGTGACGGCGACCTGTTCAGCGATTCGGGCAACCCGCAGATCACCCTGGTGGGCACCAGCCACAGCGGCAAGAACTACAACTTCGCCGGCTTCCTGCAGGAGGAAATCGGTGCCGACATCCTCAACGTCGCATTCCCCGGCGGTGGTCTGGAAGGCTCGATGATCCAGTACCTGGGCAGCGAAGAGTTCCAGAAAAACCCGCCAAAGATCCTGATCTGGGAATTCTCGCCGCTGTACCGTCTCGACCAGGAAACCATCTACCGCCAGATGATGGCGCTGCTCGACAACGGCTGTGAGGGCAAGACCGCACAGATGTCAGCCAGCACCACGCTCAAACCAGGCAAAAACGAACTGATGGTCAACAGCGCGAACAAAGACCTGCGCAACGCCAACCATCAGGTCGATATCCGCTTCGCCGATCCTTCGGTGAAAACCTTGCAAGCCACCCTCTGGTACATGAACGGGCGCCACGAGGACATCAAGATCGAAAAACCCGAGACATCCGATACAGACGGGCGTTTCGCCTTTGAATTGCGCACCGATGAAGACTGGGCCTCGCAGAACTTGCTGGCCGTGGAAGTGCAGGGTCCGGAAAAGGGTGCTGCGGCGCAGAAGGTCGAAGCGAAAATTTGCACACGCAACGTATTCCCAAGCGGTGGTCAGCAGACCGCCCAGCTCGGGAAGTGAGGTTACTTATGCAAAAGTTATTGCTGCCCACCCTGCTAGGCCTGGCGATGTTTGCCGGCTCCGTCAACGCCGCCGCACCCCTGCGGCCGCCCCAGGGCTATTTCGCACCGATCGAAGCGTTCAAGACCGGCGACTTCAAGGAAAACTGCGACGCCATGCCGACGCCCTACACCGGGCCTTTGCAATTTCGCAGCAAGTACGAAGGCTCCGACAAGGCGCGTTCGACCCTGAACGTGCAATCGGAACAGGCCTTTCGCGACAGCACTGCCGACATCACCAAGCTGGAAAAAGACACCAGCAAGCGCGTGATGCAGTTCATGCGCGACGGTCGTCCGCAGCAGCTCGAATGCACGCTGAACTGGCTGGTGTCGTGGGCCAAGGCCGACGCCTTGATGTCCAAGGACTTCAACCACACCGGCAAGTCCATGCGCAAATGGGCGCTGGGCAGCATGGCTTCGGCCTATGTGCGCTTGAAATTCTCCGACTCGCACCCGCTGGCCAACCATCAGCAGGAATCGCAACTGATCGAGGCCTGGTTCAACAAGCTGGCCGATCAGGTGGTGAGCGACTGGGACAACCTGCCGCTGGAAAAAACCAACAACCACTCGTACTGGGCCGCCTGGTCGGTGATGGCAACGTCCATCGCCACTAACCGTCGCGACCTGTTCGATTGGGCTGTCAAGGAATACAAGGTCGGGGTGAATCAGGTCGACGACCAAGGCTTCCTGCCCAACGAATTGAAGCGTCAGCAACGGGCGTTGTCGTATCACAACTACGCCCTGCCGCCGCTGTCGATGATCGCCAGCTTTGCCCTGGTCAACGGTGTGGACCTGCGCCAGGAAAACAACAGTGCGCTCAAGCGCCTGGGCGACAAGGTGCTGGCCGGGGTGAAAGACCCGGACATCTTCGAACAGAAGAACGGCAAGGAGCAGGACATGAAGGATTTGAAGCAGGCGATGAAATTCGCCTGGCTTGAGCCGTTCTGCACCCTCTACACCTGCGCCCCGGATGTGCTCGAACGCAAGCATGGCATGCAGCCATTCAAGACGTTCCGCCTGGGTGGTGACTTGACCAAGGTCTACGACCCGACGCACGAAAAAGGCAACAAAGGCAGCTAGTCGCTGATCGTTCCCATGCTCCGCGTGGGAATGCAGCACGGGACGCTCTGCGTCCCAAAGCGTGACGCAGAGCGTCACAAGAGGCATTCCCACGCAGAGCGTGGGAACGATCAAAGCCTCCCCCGAAATCGTGGGGGGGTTTGGGGGGGCTCTGGCCCTTGACTGTTGGTTAAACATGGAGAGATCGGGATGGTTTTCTCGTCCAATGTGTTCCTGTTTCTGTTCTTGCCGATCTTTCTCGGCTTGTACTATTTGAGCGGGCAACGCTATCGCAACCTGCTGCTGCTGATTGCCAGCTATGTGTTCTACGCCTGGTGGCGAGTGGACTTCCTGGCTTTGTTCGCCGCAGTGACCCTGTGGAATTACTGGATCGGCCTCAAGGTCGGCGCCGCCGGCGTGCGCACCAAACCGGCCCAACGCTGGCTGCTGCTCGGCGTGGCGGTCGACCTGTGCATCCTCGGCTACTTCAAGTACGCCAACTTCGGCGTCGACAGCATCAACGTGATGATGAAGTCGATGGGCCTGGAGCCGTTCATCCTCACCCACGTGCTGTTGCCGATTGGTATCTCGTTCTACATTTTCGAGTCCATCAGCTACATCATCGACGTGTACCGTGGCGATACGCCGGCGACGCGCAACCTGATCGACTTCGCGGCGTTCGTGGCGATCTTCCCGCACCTGATCGCAGGCCCCGTGTTGCGTTTTCGTGACCTGGCCGACCAGTTCAACAACCGCACCCACACCCTCGACAAGTTCTCCGAGGGCTGCACGCGGTTCATGCAGGGTTTCATCAAGAAGGTGTTTATCGCCGACACCCTGGCGGTAGTCGCGGACCACTGCTTCGCCCTGCAAAACCCGACCACGGGCGATGCCTGGCTCGGTGCGCTGGCCTACACCGCACAGTTGTATTTTGACTTCTCCGGCTACAGCGACATGGCCATCGGCCTGGGCTTGATGATGGGTTTCCGCTTCATGGAAAACTTCAAGCAGCCGTACATCAGCCAGTCGATCACCGAGTTCTGGCGGCGCTGGCACATCAGCCTGTCGACCTGGCTGCGCGACTACCTGTACATCACCCTGGGCGGCAACCGCAAAGGCACGCTGACCACCTACCGCAACCTGTTCCTGACCATGCTGCTCGGTGGCCTGTGGCACGGCGCCAACATCACCTACATCGTGTGGGGTGCCTGGCACGGCATGTGGCTGGCGATTGAAAAAGCCATCGGCCTCAACACCGCGCCGCGCAGCTTCAATGTGCTGCGCTGGGCCTTCACCTTCCTGCTGGTGGTGATGGGCTGGGTAATCTTCCGCGCGGAAAACCTGCATGTCGCCGGGCGCATGTACGGTGCGATGTTCAGCTTTGGCGAATGGTCGCTGTCGGAACTCAACCGCGCCAGCCTCACCGGCCTGCAAGTGGCGACCCTGGTGGTGGCCTACGCAACGCTGGCGTTCTTCGGCCTGCGCGATTTCTACCGCAATCGCCCTGCCGACAAGACCAAGCCGAGCGATCCGAGCCTGATCAAGGCCGTACCGGGCGACAACCCCGGCAGCATCCACGAGCCGGGCTTCACGGTGGGTCGTGACGCCGCCGTGCAACCGGCCTACTGGACCGCTGACTGGCCACGCTACGCCATGCGCGCCGCCGTGCTGCTGCTGTTCGTGGCGTCGATCCTGAAACTGTCGGCGCAGAGTTTCTCGCCGTTCCTTTACTTCCAATTCTGAGGGAGCCGACCATGACCCGTTCATTACGCGTCCTCTATATCGGCCTGTTCCTGGTGGTGCTGTTGGCCCTGGGCGCCTGGTCGCTGCGCAGTTTCTTCGGCTTCAGCACCAATGCCGATGCCACCGTGCTCAACGGTCGCTGGACCAAAGCCGTCGAGACCCATTACGACGACGAGTTCCCGATCAAGCGCCTGGGCACCAACCTCTGGGCGGCGCTGGACTACAAGCTGTTCAATGAAGGCCGCCCTGGCGTGGTGCTGGGCCGCGATCACTGGTTGTACAGCGACGAGGAGTTCAACCCCGCCGTCAACGAAGACCAGAACCTGCAAGACAATTACGCGCTGGTCGAAGGTGTGCGCCAGAAGCTCAAGGCCCAGGGCATCCAACTGGTGATGGCGATCGTGCCGGCCAAGGTGCGCCTGTATCCGGAGCATCTGGGTGAAGTGAAACCGGCGAGCATTCACGCCAACCTGTACCAGGACTTCCACGCCCGTGTCGCGGCAGACAAGATCATCGCCCCCGACCTGCTCGGCCCGCTGCAACAGGCCAAGCTGGGCGGCAAGCAAGTGTTCCTGCGCACCGACACCCACTGGACCCCGGACGGTGCCGAAATCGCCGCCAAGCAATTGGCCAAGGCGATTGCCGACAAGACTCCGCTCAGCGGCGAGCCGCAGCGCTTCGTTACCGAAGCGGAAAAAACCGAGCCGCATAAAGGCGACCTGCGTCTGTTCCTGCCGCTGGACCCGCTGTTCGAAAACCTGATGCCGCCTAAAGAGCCGCTGGAAAAACGCGTGACGCACCTGGCCGAAACCCAGGGCGACGACGCGCTGTTCAGCGACAGCGAAACCCCGGTGGCACTGGTCGGCACCAGCTACAGCGCCAACCCCAACTGGAACTTCGTCGGCGCCCTCAAGCAAGCCCTGGGCAGCGACGTGGTCAGCTACGCCGAAGACGGCCACGGCCCGATCCTGCCGATGCTCAGCTACCTGAAAAGTGATGACTTCAAGAACAGCCCGCCGCAGGTGCTGATCTGGGAGTTCCCTGAACGCTATCTGCCCGTCAATAACGAAATCGGTGATGCCGACCCGGCCTGGGTTGCGCAGCTTAAAGAAGCCGGTTCGCGCCAACAAAACATGGCACAGAACATCCCCGCTTTTAAAAATCAGAAATCCGAGACGCCCGACCGGGCGCAAAACTGAAAGAGAGGTAACTCACATGACTTTCACTACAACTCCTCGTCGTCTCGCCAAGACCCTGGCTATCGCTGCCGGCCTGAGCTTCGTATCGATGTCCGCCTTCGCCGGTGGTGACGCCGCGCTCTACGGCCCTACCGCGCCAAAAGGTTCGAGCTTCGTGCGCATCTACAACGCCAGCAACCAGGAAGTCAGCGCCACCGTTGGCAGCACCAACCTCAGCGACGTCGCACCGCTGGCCAGCAGCGACTTCAGCTTCATGCCCGGTGGTGACTACAGCGCCAAGGTCGGCAGCCAGACCGTGCCGGTCAAGCTTGCGGCCGATCACTACTACACCCTGGTCAACAACAGCAGCGGCCAGCCGCAACTGATCGAAGAGCCGCCGTTCAAGAACAAGCAGAAATCCCTGGTTCGCGTGCAGAACCTCAGCGACAAGGCCCTGACCCTGAAAACCGCCGATGGCAAGACCGACGTGGTCAAGTCGGTAGCCGCCAAAGGCCGTGGCGAACGTGAAATCAACCCGGTGAAGGTGAGCCTGGCTCTGTATGACGGCGACAAGAAAGTCGGCGATGTGAAGCCGGTTGCCCTGGAGCGCGGTGAAGCAGCGGTGCTGTACGTCACCGGTTCGGGTTCAAGCCTGTCGCCGGTCTGGGTGAAACGCCCGGTGTCGACCCGCTGATTATTTCCCGGACTGAACGCAATCTACTGTAGGAGCGGGCTTGCCCGCGAAGAACGTCAACGATGACGCAGCGCCTTTGGTTTATCGCGGTGCTCTCAGGTTTTTCGCGAGCAAGCTCGCTCCTACAGGGGATCGAGGCGCCGGTTCGGATCGAGACAAAAACAAGAGTGAAACGACAAACCTTCGTAGCTCTGACCCAAATTGATTCAAGGAGAAACACATGATCCCAGTAATCCTTTCCGGTGGTAGCGGCTCACGTCTTTGGCCGCTTTCCCGTAAACAGTTCCCAAAACAATTCCTGGCCCTGACCGGCGAGCACACGCTGTTCCAGCAAACCCTGGAGCGCCTGGTGTTCGAAGGCATGGACTCACCGATCGTGGTCTGCAACAAGGATCACCGCTTCATCGTCAACGAGCAGTTGAGCGCGCGCAAACTCGAATGCCAACGCATCCTGATGGAACCGTTCGGCCGCAACACCGCGCCGGCCGTGGCCCTGACCGCGATGATGCTGGTCAATGAAGGCCGTGACGAGTTGATGCTGGTGCTGCCCGCCGACCACGTCATCGACGACCAGAAAGCCCTGCAACGCGCCCTGGCCCTGGCCACCGTGGCGGCCGAGCGCGGCGAAATGGTGCTGTTCGGCGTACCGGCCACGCGCCCGGAAACCGGCTACGGCTACATCAAGTCCACCAACGATTCGCTGCTGCCCGAAGGCGTGAGCCGCGTACAGCAGTTCGTGGAAAAACCCGATGAAAAACGCGCGGTCGAGTTCGTCAAAAGCGGTGGCTACTTCTGGAACAGCGGCATGTTCCTGTTCCGCGCCAGCCGTTTCCTGGAAGAGCTGAAAAAGCACGATCCGGACATCTACGACACCTGCGTCCTGACCCTGGAGCGCAGCGAGCAGACCGCCGACACCGTGACCTTCGACGAAGCCACCTTCGCCTGCTGCCCGGACAACTCCATCGACTACGCCGTGATGGAAAAAACCCAACGCGCCTGTGTGGTGCCCCTGAGCGCCGGTTGGAGCGATGTGGGTTGCTGGGCCTCGCTGTGGGCGGTCAACGATAAAGACGCCAACGGCAACGTGAGCAAGGGTGACGTGGTCATCCAGGACAGCCGCAACTGCATGGTGCATGGCAACGGCAAGCTGGTCTCGGTGATCGGCCTGGACAACATCGTGGTGGTGGAAACCAAGGACGCGATGATGATTGCCCACAAGGACAAGGTCCAGGGCGTCAAGCAGATGGTCAACACCCTCAATGAGCAGGGCCGCAGCGAAACCCAGAACCACTGCGAAGTGTATCGTCCGTGGGGCTCCTACGACTCGGTGGATATGGGCGGGCGGTTCCAGGTCAAGCACATCTCGGTCAAGCCGGGCGCCTGCCTGTCACTGCAGATGCACCACCACCGCGCCGAACACTGGATCGTGGTCAGCGGCACCGCTGAAGTCACCTGTGACGACAACGTGTTCCTGCTGTGCGAGAACCAGTCCACTTACATCCCGATTGCCTCGGTGCACCGCCTGCGCAACCCGGGCAAGATCCCGTTGGAGATCATCGAAGTGCAATCGGGCAGCTACCTGGGCGAAGACGATATCGAGCGGTTCGAAGATATCTACGGCCGCTCGACCCCGATTGAACGTGGTGTTTCCGTGAAAACTATCGCGCAATAAAGGAGTCGTACAGAAAGCCCCCGCCCAGCAGGCTGCGTCCCCTATCCGCAGCCGGTCAGGCGGGGGCTTTTTAATGCAATGAATGTCCCACGGCGTCGCAGCTTGCAAACCCAAACTGTTGGCCGTGCAGTGCATCAAGATGCCGACCCAGGCAGCGGGCCCGCAGCTCAATAGCAGGCCACCATGGGTTACTTGGCCCAGTTCCGCGGGGCAAAGGCATTGTAATCACCCGTCCCGTGATCCTTGCCAGCCTCTTTATAAGTGCCTTTGCCAATTTTTTCAGCCGTTTTGCCTCCCCATATCAAAGCCGTACCCACCGCTTTGGAGCTTGCACCACCTGATTTCGTCATGCTCTGTCCAACCACTTTTGCCATCCCCCCAGCTAGCGTCAAGGCAGCCCCTTTGGTTTGTTCCGAGTTCATCGAAAGCCTAGGAGAAACGTATGAACTGAGTTGGTCGCTGATACCTTGCATGACAGTCTGCCGCAAGCTCGTCAGCCCCAGGTTCTGCATACGCGGCAATGATGTTGAGCCGACCTCTGGATTGGGCGCTTGACTGATTGCTGCCGACACTGCGGGCGGTACCGGCGCCATAGGTGCGCTGAGGGAGGTCAACACGGGTGTGGCGATATTTGAGACGGTCATAAAAGCACCTGACTTCATGAATCTACGGTTGGGCACCTTCCTGGCTTTCAAGGACGTTCCTTGTAAAGACTTCGTGGCAAAAGAGAGCGATGCAGTTCCTGCATCAGAGGGAATAGATACCTGCGCACGAGGGAAAGCAGCGCTGCACCATAGGCAATCGGCCCGCCCCACGAGTAGGATGTTTTATCCCTGTGCGAGGTTGTGTGTATGTTCTTTGGTGTGTTGCTGATCATCACCTGGCTGGTCCTGCTGCTGCGCTATCCGGCCAAGGCCCTGCCGGTGTCGCTGGCCGCTGCCGTCGGCCTGGGTTTGGTGGCAGTCTGGGTGGCGTGGCTCGACAACCGCGAAGCCGCGCAACTGGCCCGCCTGGAACTGCGCGTCAGCTACGCTGCGCAGGAATGCCCTGCCGACCGCCCATTGAAGCTGACGCTGAACAACGGCAACGATGTACCGCTGACCGAACTGCGCTGGCGTATCGCCGCCTACGCACCCGGCGACACCGTGAACCTGGCCGACAACGTGTACGCGGCCCCACGCTATCGCGGCCCAGGCGACCTGCAGGCCGGCGCCACTTGGGAAGACTGCCTGCCCGTCCCGCCGTTACGCCCCGGCTACCGCCCACAAACCCTGGAATTTCGTGCCGAGCACCTGCAAGGCAGTTTCTCGGACTGACAAAGGATTGATGCATGCCCAACGTACTGATCACCGGTTGCTCCAGCGGCATCGGCCGCGCCCTGGCTGATGCCTTCAAGTCCGCCGGCTTCGAGGTGTGGGCCAGCGCCCGTCGCACAGACGATGTCGCCGCCCTCGCCGCCGCCGGCTTCAACGCCGTACAGCTGGACGTCAACGACCCTGGCGCCTTGCAGCGCCTGGCCGAACAACTGAGCGAGCTCGATGTGCTGGTTAACAACGCCGGCTACGGCGCCATGGGCCCGCTGCTCGATGGCGGCACCGAGGCGATGCAACGCCAGTTCGAGACCAACGTGTTTTCCATCGTCGGCGTGACGCAGGCGCTGTTTCCCGCCCTGCGGCGCGGCAGAGGCCTGGTCATCAATATCGGCAGCGTCTCCGGCGTGCTGGTCACACCCTTCGCCGGGGCCTACTGCGCGTCGAAAGCCGCCGTACATGCCTTGAGCGACGCCCTGCGCATGGAGCTGGCGCCGTTTGGCGTGCGCGTCATGGAGGTTCAACCCGGTGCGATCGATACACGCTTTGCAAAGAATGCCGGGGCCCAGGCCGAGCTGTTGATCAATGAACAGTCGCCGTGGTGGCCGTTGCGCGAAGGCATTCGTGCGCGCTCCCAGGCCTCGCAGAACAAGCCGACTTCGGCCAGCAAGTTTGCGGCGGATGTGCTCAAGGCCGTACAACAAACCCAGCCACCGCGCCTGTTGCGCTCGGGCAATGGCAGTCGAGCGTTGCCTTTGATGGCGACGCTGTTGCCCAAAGGGTTGCTGGAGACGATGTTGAAGAAGCGCTTTGGGTTGGGTGGCGTGTTGTAAGCATCTATGAAGCGCACCTGCCAAAACCTGGGATGAGTGCCATAATCGCCGCCTGCCTATAGACACTGACTGGCCCCACAAGGGTAATGCGATGGAAATCAGAAAAATTCGACTGAATAACGTCGGTCGTTTTACCGACTTGGAAGTCGCCTTTGCGCCGACCGAAAAGCATGCGTCGAAGGTGACGGTGTTTGTGGGGAATAATGGGGCGGGGAAGACGACGATTCTAAGATCGCTGGCCACCTCTCTAAGCTGGTTGGTTGCAAGAACTCGATCCGACAGCGGCAGCGGCAGCCCTATTGAAGAAAGCGCCTTACGCAACGGTTCAAACGTTGCGTCAATCTCTATCGAGGCCGAAGAACTGTATGTCGACTTCCATTGGTCTTTGGCAAAGTCCAGGCGGGGTCGGAAGGCAAAGGTCACCAGCGAACTCGGCGACGCATCAGCTCTGGCTAGTGTTTATAGGGACAATTTAACGCGTGACGAAAACACGTCTGTTCCCCTCATTGCCTACTATCCAGTCGAACGTTCAGTACTTGAAGTTCCCCTGAAGATTAAAACCCGGCACAGCTTTAGCCAGTTGGACGGCTACGATAACTCCTTAAACCGAGGTGTAGACTTTCGCCGCTTCTTCGAATGGTTCCGAGAGCGAGAGGACAGTGAAAACGAAACCGGTATTTCAGCCAGTGCATTAGCAGAAGTGCAAAAAATCATTGGCACGCCGGACAGTCAGTTATGGAAATACCTGGAAAAAGCACACGCCTCATCTCGTGATCGACAGTTAACAGCCGTCCGTTCCGCTGTAGGAGCGTTCATGCCTGGGTTCACTAACCTGCGTGTCCAACGTCGACCACATTTGCATATGGCTATCGATAAATCCGGCCACACGTTGGATGTCTCCCAATTGTCACAAGGCGAAAAGTCCATGATGGCCTTGGTTGGCGACATAGCCCGTCGTCTTGCCATGATGAATCCTTCCCTGGAAAACCCACTACAGGGCTACGGCGTCGTGCTCATCGACGAAGTAGATCTCCATTTACACCCTAAGTGGCAACGCCGCCTGATCCACCAATTCACAGAAACCTTCCCCAACTGCCAGTTCATCCTGACTACCCACTCGCCACTGGTGATCAGCGATAGCAAAGACGTCCTATGCTATGTCCTCGATGACGGCGAATTGGAAGAGCGCAATGGCCTCTACGGCCTCGATGCCAATCAGGTACTGCTCAGTGTCATGGACACCGACGTCCGCAACAGCAAGGTTCAAGCCCGGCTTGATCGCCTGCTAGAGCTGCTGCAAGACAAAAAATTAAAAGAGGCAAAAACCCTCTTCGAAGAACTGTCCACCGACTTGCCCGCCGGTCATATCGAACTGACCAAAGCCGCCCTTCTGATTCGCAAATTGGAGTTGCGCAGTGCGTAAGATCACCAAAGGAGAGGAACCAGCAGCCCTGACACAATGGAAGCGTACGCACCCGAATGGCGGCTATACAGATTTAAGCCCCCAAGAAAGAACCTGTATCCGAGAAGCCTGTATCGAAGAACAACATGGCCTATGTGCGTATTGCTGCCACGGAATCACATCAGGCAGCGCCCACAACGAACATGTTGAGGCCAGGCAAACAGCGCCACACCGTTCGTTGGACTTCTCTAATATCGTTGCCAGTTGCAACCGTAGTAAGCAGTGCGGCAAAGCGCACGCCCATCAGGCTTTGCCGCTTACCTCCTTGATGAATGAGTGCGAAACCGAGCTGAAATTTTATCTGTCCGGTCGTGTGGAAGGCCTGACTCCCAGAGCATTAACCTCTATTCAAGTACTGAACCTTGGAAACAGTCGTGAAAACAATCGCGCCCTGTTCGGCGCCAGAAAGTCCATCCTGGATGCACTGCTCTATGACAGCGGTATGGACGGCGATGACCTTGAAGTCGCCGATTTCGACTTGTTGATGATGCTGAGGGAAGAGCTGCAACAACCCGACGCCGACAACCGCCTGAAACCCTTCGCCCCCGTTCTGGTGAATGTAATTCGCCATTTAAGCGCCTGAAAGTGAGTACACCATGATCGACTACAGCGACTTTTTCGAAGAAGTGATCCAGACCCACCTCGAGATCGAGCAATGGTTTGCCGGCGTCGCGCCCGAAGGCACCCTGCAGAGTCTGCTGGCGCGCTTCTCACCCGAATTCAGCATGGTCGCGCCCGCCACGGGTACGCGGGTCAACACAGCCGGGGTGAATGCCCTGTTCACTCGCCTTGGCGGCATGCGGCCAGGGCTGAAAATCACCTTGAGCGAAATGACCGGCATCGACCGGCATGCGCGTGGCGCCACGGTGAGCTACCGCGAGCACCAAGTTGATGACAGCGGTACCCAGACTGATCGCCGCGCGACGGTAGTGTTCGAGAAGCAGGCCAGTGGTGCGCTGTTGTGGCGCCATTTGCATGAAACTTTTATCAAGGCCTGACTGGATTGAAGAATGTGGGAGGGGGCTTGCTCCCGATAGCGGAGTGCCAGCCACTGAATCCATGACTGAATTACCGCTATCGGGAGCAAGCCCCCTCCCACATTTTAGTTTTGCGCCTGGTTGACGATCACGGTGCAGGTGATGCCCGCCGCCAGCAGCACGCCTTCCGGCACTTCATCAATGTGAATCCGTACCGGCACGCGTTGGGCCAGCCTCACCCAGTTGAACGTAGGGTTCACATCGGCGATCAGCTCGCGGCTCTCGGGGTTGTCGCGGTCGTAGATGCCGCGCGAGATGCTTTCCACGTGGCCCTTGAGGGTCTCGCCACTCATTAACTGCAGGTCGGCTGTGTCGCCGACCTTCACGTGGGGCAGCTTGGTCTCTTCGAAAAAGCCGTAAACCCAGAACGAATTCATATCCACCACGGCCATCTTCGCCTCGCCGATACGCGCATAGTCACCGCGGTGCACGTTGAGGTTGGTGACATAGCCGTCTACCGCCGCCACGACGTGGGTGCGTTTCAAATTGAGTTCAGCCGCTTCCAGTTGCGCCAGCGCGTGCTGGTAATCAGCCAGGGCCGAGTCGGCAATGTTGCTGGCGTCGTCGCGGTTTTCCCGGGAGATCACCAGCGCATCGAGGTCGGCGCGACGGTGTGCGTTGACCTTGCGCATTTCCCAGGTGGCTTTGCGCGACGCCACCAGCGACTGCGCTTGCTTGACCGCGATGCGGTAGTGCTCGGGGTCGATCTGCATCAGCAGGTCTCCCTTCTTCACCAACTGGTTATCACGCACCGGCACGTCCACCACTTCGCCAGTAACGTCGGCAGCGACGTTGATGATATCGGCGCGTACACGGCCGTCGCGGGTCCACGGCGTTTCCATGTAATGCACCCACAACGTGCGGCCAATCCAGATCGCCAACGCCAGCACCAGCAGGGTCGCGAGCAGGCTGAAAAACTTTTTCATCGGGGCATTCTCAACGGTAGACGCTCAGCGCCAGGGCGCCGAACAGGCAAACGAACAGGCTCAGGCGCAGCAACGCCGGGTGCCAGAAAAACCGGTACAGGTCGAATCCGGCCAGGAAACGGTCCAGGGCCCAGGCCAGCACAGCCGCGATCAGGAACATCAGGGTCATGCTCGGCATGTAGAGGCCGTGGAAGGCTATTTCACGGGGCATTCGAATGTCCTTTAAGGGCCGCCAGCGGCGATTGCGGGTCCAACAACGAGGTGCGGATAAAGTGCAGGTAGCTTTTCACGCGGCGCAGGGCCGAGGTGTCGAAGTGCGGCGCGAAGGGTTCATCGGTGGCCTGCACGCGGCTGATCGCATGGTCAACGGCGATCAGCCCGCGCTCCAGGTTGCTGGCGCTGGGCTGCAGGAACAGCCGCACCAGCGAGCGCCCCATCACGCGGATCGCCTGGCGCCAGGGCTGGGATTCGGCGTACGCCGGGTGCACCGGCAGGATCGCCTGTTCCTTGCGCAGTTCGATGATCGCGTGGCCGATCTCCAGCACCACGAACATCCAGCGCAGCAGCTCGCGTTGCACCTGCGGCTGGCCGGCGGCGAGGCCATAGGCCTGGTGCAGCAGGTCACGGGTGCGGCTTTCGAAACTCGACGCCAGGCCCTTGAGCTTGCCGCTGATCGCGTACACCACTTGCTCGCGCAGGTCTTGCTCGAGGCGACGCCACAGCCAACGGCTGTTGGGCGGCAGGATGATTGCCCCGGCCGCCGCGCACACCAGCATGCCGATGACCATGGCGATGTAGTCGTTGATAAAGCTGTAAGGGTTGTAGAGCGTCAGGTTATCCGGCACCGAGCCGGTGCTGAAGAAGATCAGCAAGCCCACGCCGACCCCGGCGTACTGCGGGCGTGAGGCGAGAAAGGCGCCGAAAATGATCACCGGCGCCAGCATCACGCACAGCAGCGCGAAGCCATCGATCAAGGGAAACACGAAGAACATTTCGACGAAGCCCACCAGCGCACCAACCATGGTGCCGCAGGCCATCTGGAAGGCCATGCGCTTGGGATTGGGCGTGGCGGCGGACAGGCCGACGGTGGCGGCCGCGATCAAGGTCATGGTGGCGCCGCTGGGCCAGGCCGTGGCTACCCAATAACTGCCGAGGACGACCAGGATGAACGAGGCGCGTATCCCGGCGGCGGCGCAGGCCAGCCAGTTGGTTTTCGGCGTATAGGCCTGGTCCCAGTCTTCCCGCGCGTGGCGGTGATCGGCCAGGGACGCATGGGTTTGCGCATAGTTGTGCAGGTCGTCGACGAAGCGGTACAGCAGCTCGTAGGCGGTATGAAAATCCAGTTGTTCGGCTTCGGTGGGGGCACTTTGCTGGAAGCCGGCGCGCAGGCTGCGCACCTTGGCAGGCAAGCTGTCCTTATAGGCACCGAGCAAGTTGACCAACCGTGCCGCGTCGGGGCTGGTCAGCGCCTGGCCGGAAAACCCGTCGAGCACTTCGGCCAGGTCCTGCAGGCCGGGCTTGATCGCCGCGACCACGTGATCGGCTGCGTCGGCGCGCAACCGCGCCAGCAACTGGTGCAAGGCGTTGAAGCGCGTGGTGATGCTCATGAACTCGCTGTTGAGACGATTGAGCCGGCCGTTGCGCCGGCGCATGTGCGGGTCTTCGAACACGGTGACGCTGCGCAAACCTTCCAAGCCCACCGCCTCGGCGATAAAGCGCACGTTGGTGCTTTCAAACTCTTCACGCTGACTGCGACCGCGCAGACCGTCGGTGACGAACAGCGCGAACACGCCAAAGCGTTGATACAGCGCATTGCGCATCGCGGCGCTGGAGGTCTGCGGCAGTATCGCGGCGCTGACCAGCGTCGAGCAGAGAATCCCCAGGGAAATCTCCAGCACGCGCCACACCGCCGCCATAAAGGCGCCGTCCGGGTGGGCCAGCGCCGGCAAGCCGACCATCGCCGCGGTGTAGCCGGCGAGCACAAACCCGTAGGCGCGAAAGTTACGGTTACGCGTGGCACCGGCGGTGCAGATACCCACCCAGATGGCCAGGGCGCCGAGGAACAGTTCGGTGTTCTGCGCAAACAACGCGATCAGCAACACCATCACCGCCGAACCGGCCAAGGTGCCGAGAAAGCGGTAAAAACTCTTGGCGAATACCTGGCCGCTCTGCGGTTGCATCACGATAAATACCGTGATCATTGCGGTGCGCGGCTGCGGCAGTTCCAGGCGCATCGCCAGCCACAGCGTGAGGAACGCAGCGAGCAGCACCTTGAAGATATATACCCAGGTCACGCCATCGCTGCGCGCCCAGTCGAAAAAACCACGGCGCCACTCAAGGGCGTGCAGCCAGCGCAGGGGTGCAGGCAAGGAAATCATGGCCATCTACTCAGTGATCGAACACGGCCAGCGCCGCGGGGGTCTTGCCGGGGAGGGTCTTGTCGTTGCGCGGTACATCGTCGTCGGCACCGAGGCCACCGCCCAAGGCAGTCACCAGTTCGGCATGAGCACTCAGGCGTGCGGCCTGTACGTGTTGCGCTATCTGCTGCTGGCGAAACAGCAGGGTCTGGGCATTCAGCACATTGAGGTAGTCGGTGAGGCCGCGTTGATAGGCGATGATCGCGATGTCGTAGGTTTTCTGTGCCGACGCCACCGATTGCGCGGCAAACGCCGCCTGTTTGTCCACGGACTCGCGACGGATCAGTTGGTCACTGATGCCCTTGAGCGCGTTGACCAGGGTTTGGTTGTAATGCGCCACGGCGATGTCGTAACCGGCGCTGGCTTGCCCCAGTTGCGCACGCAGACGCCCACCGTCGAAGATCGGCAGGGTAATAGCCGGGCCGACGTTGTAATTGAATTTGCTGCCCGCAAGGAACTCCAGCATGCCGCCACCGGTGGCCATGAAACCGAGGCTGCCGACCAGATCGACGTTGGGGTAGAAACCTGCATGGGCGACATCGATGCCACGCGCCTGCGCCGCCACCTGCCAGCGACTGGCGACCACATCCGGTCGCTGGCCGAGCAATTGCGCAGGCAAATTCGAAGGTAGTTTCAACGCAGCGGCCAGCGACAGGCTGGGGCGCCGCAACCGGGCGCCCTCCCCCGGACCTTTGCCGGCCAGCGCCGCCAGCTGGTTGCGGCTCAGGGCGATTTCCTCATCGAGCGCGTCCAACTGACGGTGGGTTTCCGGCAGCGGGGTCTCGGCCTGGCTGACGTCGAAGTGCGTGCCGATCCCGGCGTCCAGGCGTTTGTTGGCCAGCTCCAGCATCTGCTGTTGCTGGGCCAAGGTGGCGGCGACGATGTCACGATCGGCGTAATGCAGCGACAACTGAATATAGGCACGCACCACGTTGTTCTGCAGCTCGAGCTGGGCCTGGCGCGCTTGGGCGACGTTCATATGAGCCAGGTCGACGGCACGCTCGGTGGCGTTGCTTTCGCGGCCCCACAGGTCGAGTGCGTAACTCAAGCCCAGGGATGAATTGTTATCCCAGGTGTTCGCACCGCTCAATTCGCCGGGGCCGTAGAACTGATCCTTCGGCCAGTTGTGGCGTTTGAGGGTGGTGTCGCTGTCGATCTGCAGGGACTCGGCAGACTCCGCCACCCCGGCCATGGCGCGCGCTTCACGCACCCGTGCAGCGGCCATGGCCATGCTCGGACTGTTTTGCGTGGCAAGTTCGACCCAGCGGTTCAGTTGCGGATCGCCGTAGGCCTGCCACCATCGGGCGGTGGGCCAGTGGGCGTCGCTGGCGGCGTTCTGGATCGCTTCGTCCGTGGCCAGCTCGTTGGCATTCAAGGATTGGCCCTGGGGGCCGATTCCTGCGGTTCCGATACAGCCGCTGATGGCGAGCGTAAAGGCCCAAACACTGAGAGTCTTCAGCTCTCTGCTGATGCGACGCGGCACGCTGACGAATTCCTGAGAGGGTGTTACGGGGAGAGGTGGCGCAATTCTAGGGCCCGCGATGAGCGCCGATAAGCTGTCATTCCTGTGAATCTTTGTTACCGTTAAGGCGATAATCCGTTGGTAGGGATCACTGGACGGCGCAACTTTCTGTCACAATTTGCCATCTCCCTTGAGAACACCCCATGGACACTTTGCAAAACATGCGCGCGTTCAGTTGCGTTGCAGAGGCCGGCAGCTTCACCGCCGCCGCCGCGCAGCTGGACACTACCACCGCCAACGTCTCGCGCGCGGTCTCAAACCTTGAGGCCCACCTGCAAACCCGCTTGCTCAACCGCACCACGCGCCGCATCGCGCTGACCGAGGCCGGTAAGCGCTATTTGCTGCGCTGCGAGCAAATCCTCGCCTACGTCGAGGAAGCCGAGGCGGAAGCCAGCGACGCCCATGCGCGTCCCGCCGGGCAATTGAAAGTGCACACCATGACCGGTATCGGCCAGCACTTCGTGATCGACGCGATTGCCCGCTACCGCCGCACCCACCCCGACGTGACCTTCGACCTGACGCTCGCCAACCGCGTGCCGGACCTGCTCGATGAGGGCTATGACGTGTCCATCGTGCTGGCCAGCGAACTGCCGGATTCCGGTTTCGTCTCGCAACGCTTGGGCATCACCTACAGCATCGCCTGCGCCTCGCCGGAATACGTCAAGGCCAAGGGTTGCGCACAAAGGCCCCAGGATTTGCTCAATCACGCCTGCCTGCGTCTGGTCAGCCCGGTGATCCAGCTGGATAAATGGACCTTCAACGGGCCCGAAGGCCAGGAAAGCGTTGCGGTGAACAGCTCGCCGTTTTTGGTCAACTCGGCCGACGCGATGAAAACCGCGATCACCAGCGGCATGGGCGTCGGCCTGCTGCCGGTGTATGCCGCGATAGAAGGTTTGCGTAACGGCACGCTGGTGCGGGTAATGCCCAACTACCGTTCCCAGGAGCTGAACCTGTACGCCATCTACCCGTCGCGCCAATACCTGGATGCGAAGATCAAGACCTGGGTGGAATACTTGCGCGGTTCGCTGCCGGAGATTCTCGCGGCTCATCAAGCGGAATTGGTGGCATACGAGTTGAGCGGCACCCTGAGCGGTGCGCGTTTGGCCAACTGATTCCTGGCAGACAATAGAGAACCTTGTTGGAGGGAGCTTGCCCTCCCACATGGGTTCAACGGGGTCATGACAATATGTTAGGTTGCTTGGCATTCTTCCGTAGTCGATGAGCCCGCCTGCAATGAAAAAGACTGTCCTTGCCTTCAGCCGTGTCACCCCGCCAATGATCGAGCGCCTGCAACAGGATTTCGAGGTGATTGCGCCCAACCCCAAGCTGGGGGACATCAACGCCCAATTCAACGAAGCCCTGCCCCACGCCCACGGTCTGATCGGCGTGGGCCGCAAGCTGGGCCGCGAACAGCTTGAAGGCGCGCGCCAGTTGGAGGTGGTGTCCAGTGTGTCGGTGGGCTACGACAACTACGATGTCGCCTACTTCAACGAGCGCGGGATCATGCTCACCAATACCCCCGACGTGCTCACCGAAAGCACCGCCGACCTGGCCTTCGCCCTGTTGATGAGCAGCGCACGCCGCGTGGCCGAACTGGACGCCTGGACCAAGGCCGGCCAGTGGAAAGCCAGCGTTGGCGCCCCGTTGTTTGGCTGCGATGTGCACGGCAAGACCCTGGGCATCGTCGGCATGGGCAATATCGGCGCGGCCGTGGCCCGGCGTGGGCGCCTGGGCTTCAATATGCCGATCCTGTACAGCGGCAACAGCCGCAAGAGCGCGCTGGAACAAGAGCTGGGCGCACAGTTTCGCAGCCTGGACCAGCTGCTGGCCGAGGCGGATTTCGTTTGCCTGGTGGTGCCGCTGAGCGACAAGACCCGTCACCTGATCAGCAGCCGGGAACTGGCACTGATGAAGTCCAGTGCGATCCTGATCAACATCTCCCGTGGCCCGGTAGTGGACGAGCCTGCGTTGATCGAGGCCCTGCAAACCCAGCGCATTCGTGGCGCCGGGCTGGATGTGTATGAAAAGGAACCGCTGGCCGAGTCGCCCCTGTTCCAGTTGAGCAATGCGGTGACGCTGCCGCATATCGGTTCGGCGACCCATGAAACCCGCGAAGCCATGGCCAACCGCGCGCTCGACAACCTGCGCAGCGCCCTGCTCGGCCAACGCCCGCAGGACCTGGTGAACCCACAGGTGTGGAAAGGCTGACACCCGGCCCTGTTGGAACGCGCTTGTTGTGGCGAGCGAGCTTGCTCGCGCTGGAGTGCGTAGCGCTCCCAGGCTTTTTGGGGCCGCTTCGCAGCCCAGCGGGAGCAAGCTCCCTCGCCAAAGGTCACACCTTTAGTTTTTCGTGAGAGGGTCGATAACCTTCCATAGATCGCCACCCCTGATCCACAGAAGGTTTTTATGCCCACCACCAAAGCCCGCGCAGACTCACTTTCGCTTCTGCTCTTTACCTTGCGCAGCGGCAAGCTGATGGCGATCAACCTGCTGAAAGTCAGCGAAATCATCCCTTGCCCTCCGCTGACCAAACTGCCGGAGTCGCACCCCCACGTTAAAGGCATCGCCACGTTGCGCGGTAACTCGCTGGCGGTGATCGACCTGAGCCGCGCCCTGGGCGAGATGCCGTTGCAGGACCCGAACGGCGGCTGCCTGATTGTCACCGATGTCAGCCGTTCCAAGCAGGGCTTGCATGTGCAGGCGGTGAGCAAGATCGTGCATTGCCTGACCACCGATATCCGCCCACCGCCCTATGGCTCCGGCGGCAATCGCGCATTCATCACCGGGGTGACCCAGGTGGAAGGCGGCTTGGTGCAGGTGCTGGATATCGAAAAAGTCATCCATGGCATCGCCCCGGCGCCGATAGAAGCCGCGCCGACCGACCTGACCATGGAAGAAGCCGAAGTCCTCGGCCATGCACGCATCCTGGTGGTGGACGACAGCCAAGTGGCGCTGCAGCAATCGGTGCATACGCTGCGCAACCTCGGGCTGACCTGTCACACCGCGCGCAGCGCCAAGGAGGCCATCGATGTGCTGCTGGAGCTGCAAGGCACGGGCGAGCAAATCAATGTGGTGGTGTCGGACATCGAAATGTCCGAGATGGACGGTTATGCCCTCACCCGCACCCTGCGCGAAACCCCGGACTTCCAGCAGCTCTATGTGCTGCTGCACACCTCCCTGGACAGCGCGATGAACAGTGAAAAAGCGCGCCTGGCCGGCGCCGATGCGGTGCTGACCAAGTTTTCCTCCCCCGAGCTGACCAAGTGCCTGGTGGTGGCTGCGCAAACCGTGGCGCAAAAGGGTTTGTAAGCCTTGGCTGAGTATTTCCAGCTGCTGCGACGCGACCTGACCGGCAGCCTGCCGGCGCCGCAGTGGCCGGCCGCTACCCAGCTGGATCACTATCGCGATGAACTGGCCCCGGCGATTCACGCGGTATTGCGCATGACCCAGGATCAGGGCGGTGGCCGTGTCGCGGGCCTTGAGCAATGGCGCCGGCAATTCGTTGCCGATGCCGAGTTCGACCCCTCGTTGTGCCTGGTAGCCAGTAACGCCGAGGGCATTCTCGGCGTGGCGCAATGCTGGACCAGTGCCTTTATCAAGAACCTCTCGATACACCCCTGCGCCCAGGGCCAGGGGCTTGGCCGAGCGTTGCTGCTGCATGCCTTCCACGTTTTCAAGCAGCGTGGCGAACCCTATGTGGATCTCAAGGTGCTGGAGAGCAATCTGCGCGCGCGGCAGCTGTATGAAAGCGCAGGCATGCGGTTCGTCCTGCGCGACGTGGTTGAGGACTGACGTCACTGGCGCACAACTTGCTTCCAGAGAGCCCAAGCGGTGGATAGAGGTAAAAACCCGTCACCGCCCATGCTTGCCCTCTGACTTTGCCTGGTGACAGATCCGCCATGAACACTCACTTTTCCTGCGTAGGTTGTGGCAAATGCTGCTCCGATCACCACGTACCCCTGACCCTCGACGAAGCCCGGCAGTGGGCGGCGGACGGTGGCAATATCATTGTTCTGGTAGAAGGTTTTCTCGCCAGCGGCCTGGGTTTGCCCCAGCAGCAGCGTGAACATGCCGAACGCCGTTCAGTGGTGGTGCCCAGCGGCAATACCCAGGCATTCGTGGCGATCACCTTTGCGGCCTACAACGCCGGGCGCTGTCGGAATCTTGACGAAGACAATCGCTGCGGCATCTACGAACGACGTCCGCTGGTGTGCCGGATCTATCCGATGGAGATCAATCCGCACATCCCGCTGAACCCGAGCGCCAAGGATTGCCCGCCGGAATCCTGGGAACAGGGGCCGGCGCTGATCGTGGGCGGGGCATTGATGGATGCTGAACTGGCTGAACTGATCCGCCGTTCACGCCAGGCCGACCGTGACGATGTGCAAACCAAGGAGGCCGTGTGTGCCTTACTGGGGATTCGTACCACCGCACTCAAGGGCGACGGCTTCACGGCGTATTTGCCGGATATGAATGCGTTTGCCCAAGCCATTGCGTTGGCAACTGACCAGCCGATCACGGCCAACGAGTGGGTGTTTCACGTCTCCGGGATGGAGATTGCCGAACAACTGCTGGATGCCGGCGCGCAGATTGCTACCGAAGTGCCGGCCAATTACGCGTTTATCCCGTTGCGGGCGGCTTGAGGCTCGACGGGTTCACGGGCGCGGTGTCGAGGCGGTAGGGCTGGAGGATGCGCTGGTACTCGCCGTTCTGCTTGAGTTGCTCAAGGGCATGGTTGAGCTCGGTACGCAACACGGTATCGGTTTTGCGCAGTGCAATCGCGACACTGTTGCCCAACAGGTCAGACGATACCGGCGGGCCCATGAAATCGAAATCCATGCCTTCAGGCGTGTCGAGCAAGGCCTCTCGGATTTCCACCGCCCCCTGCAGCGTCGCATCGATCTCGCCCGCAACCAGGCCGCGCACCAGTTGGTCATTGAGCCAATAGCTCTCGATGATCACACCGGCCGGCGCCCACTGCGACCGGGCAAAGGCTTCGCGATTGCTCCTGACCAACACCCCGACCCGCTTGCCCTTGAGTAACCGCCTGTGCGGGCTCAGGCCAGAGTTTCTGCGGGCCACCAGCCAGGTGGTGATCGGGTAGAGGTCATCGCTGAAATTGACTCTCTGCTGTCGACTCAAGGTCGGCGCCATCCCCATGATCGCGTCAAATTGCCGGGCATCGAGGGCGGGGAAGTTTTCCATGACGATCTGGTCGACCCACGTGCAATGC
This sequence comes from Pseudomonas sp. R11-23-07, assembly GCF_003852295.1. Taxonomy (NCBI): domain Bacteria; kingdom Pseudomonadati; phylum Pseudomonadota; class Gammaproteobacteria; order Pseudomonadales; family Pseudomonadaceae; genus Pseudomonas; species Pseudomonas sp. R11-23-07. The sequence goes on along the minus strand of NZ_CP027761.1, from coordinate 1,113,015 downwards.
ACATTGAGCTGCACGCACAGGGCGTTACCCAATTCGATATTGAGCCCCACCAATTGCCCTTGCGCATTACGGCTTTGAAAGGGGGGAAAATGCGCCGCGACAGCGAAGCGGATTTCGCGTCGCGGCGGCTCGGCGGCGGCCACGGCCTCCACCGATAACAGGAGGGCAAGCGCCACACAGAGATGTATCAAAGCCACGGGAAACGTCCTTTTCCGGAGAGAGCTGCGTCGCCATGTCCCGATACAAATGATCAGGGCAAGGCGATGCTGCGCAAGCTTTCAAGAAACGGTCGCGGACCTACAATAAGAAATATCGACGCGAGTTGTAGGCAACTGCCTATACGGCGAATATGCGCATTACTCTCAACGTTTACCCATCGAACGACGCGTACCCGGCGGCGCCATGCCCGGCGTTTTGGTATGGCCATTCTTCGCGCCACCTTTGTACCAGGGCTGGGCGGCCTGCTTGGCCCCGGCCAGTTCACCCGGGTTGAAAGGGAACTTGAACGCCGGGATTTCGGCTTTTTCAACGCCGTCGGCATCGACCGAATCGACGAGGTCGACCGCTTCAACGGGGGGTTGGATCGGGGAAGTCATGGGTGCTCCGAGGTGCGCAAAAGATGAAGCGGGCCCGGCAAGCGGGCCACAGTGGCGCGCAGTATACCTGCGCGCCCCGGATCTTTAAGCGTCGTCGTACGAATGGTCGCCGCTTAACTGACAGCGCTGTCAGATAGCCGTCACTCTGCTGACCCGATCAAAAGGCTATAACGGTCATTCCACGTTTCCGATCCTTTGCCTGGCGCCACCTCTATGCCCACAAAACGAAACACGGCCCTGCTGGTGGGCGCCCTTCTGGTCCTGGCGCTGGCAGCCTGGACCTTGACTCGGCCCGCCAAGGCCCGGCTGGCGGCACCCAGCGCAATCCCCGTGCGCGTGGTGAGCGTGGCGCAACAGGATGTCCCGCGGTTCGTCAGCGGCATTGGCACGGTGTTGTCGTTGCACAGCGTGGTGATCCGCCCGCAGATCGACGGCATCCTCACCCGCTTGCTGGTCAAGGAAGGCCAACAGGTAAAGGCCGGCGACCTGCTGGCGACCATCGATGACCGTTCGATCCGCGCCAGCCTCGACCAGGCCAAGGCGCAGTTGGGGGAAAGCCAGGCGCAGCTGCAAGTGGCGCAGGTCAACCTCAAGCGCTACAAGGAATTGAGTATCGACGACGGCGTATCGAAGCAGACCTACGACCAGCAACAAGCCCTGGTGAACCAGCTCAAGGCCACCGTGCAGGGCAACCAGGCGGCGATTGATTCGGCTCAAGTACAACTTTCCTACACCCAGATTCGTTCCCCCGTCAGTGGTCGCGTCGGCATTCGCACGGTGGATGAAGGCAACTTCCTGCGCATGGGCGATACCCAAGGCTTGTTCTCGGTCACCCAGATCGACCCGATCGCGGTTGAGTTTTCCCTGCCGCAGCAGATGTTGCCGACCTTGCAAGGCCTGATCGCCGCCCCGCAAAAAGCCAGCGTCGATGCCTACCTGGGGGCCGATACCGACGGCCACACCGGCGACCTGCTGGGGGAAGGCCGCTTGAGCCTGATCGACAACCAGATCAGTTCCACCACCGGCACCCTGCGCGCCAAGGCCGAGTTCCCGAACGGCACGCAGAAGCTGTGGCCGGGGCAGCTGGTGACCATCAAGATCCAGACCGCCGTCGACAGGAACGCCCTGGTGGTGCCGCCGACGGTGGTGCAGCGTGGCCTGGACTCACATTTCGTGTACCGGCTCAACGGTGAGCAGGTGGAGGTGGTGCCCGTGCAAGTCACCTACCAGAACAGCGAGCTGAACATCATCAAGGGCGTGCAGGCCGGGGACGTACTGGTCAGCGATGGCCAGTCGCGGCTCAAGGCCGGCGCTCAGGTGCAAGTGCTCAAGGAACCGCCGCAGGTGATCCAGACCGTCGACGCCAAGGTGCAGCCATGAGCGGCAGCCGCTCGCCTTCGGCCTGGTGCGTCGATCACCCGGTCGCCACCCTGCTGCTGACATTTGCCTTGGTGCTGCTGGGGATCATTGCCTTCCCGCGGCTGGCCGTTGCGCCACTGCCGGAAGCGGAATTTCCGACGATCCAGGTCACCGCCCAACTGCCCGGCGCCAGCCCGGACACCATGGCCTCATCGGTGGCGACGCCGCTCGAGGTGCAATTCAGCGCTATCCCCGGCATGACCCAGATGACCTCCAGCAGCGCCTTGGGCTCAAGCCTCTTGACCCTGCAATTCACTCTGGACAAAAGCATCGACACCGCCGCCCAGGAAGTGCAGGCCGCGATCAATACCGCCTCCGGCAAGCTGCCCAGCGATATGCCGAGCCTGCCGACCTGGAAGAAGGTCAACCCGGCCGACAGCCCGGTGCTGATCCTCAGCGTCAGCTCCGCGAGCATGCCGAGCACGGAACTGAGCGACTACGTGGAAACCCTGCTGGCGCGTCAGATCAGCCAGATCGACGGTGTCGGCCAGATCAACATCACCGGCCAGCAGCGCCCGGCGATTCGCGTGCAGGCCTCCCCCGACAAACTCGCGGCGGTCGGCTTGACGCTCGCGGACATCCGCCTGGCCATCCAGCAATCGAGCCTGAACCTGGCTAAAGGCGCGATATACGGGGCCAACAGCGTGTCGACCCTGTCGACCAACGATCAACTGTTTCACCCCGACGAATACGGCCAGTTGATCGTGTCCTACAAGAACGGCGCACCCGTGCAACTGCGGGATATCGCCAAAGTCGTCAACGGTTCGGAAAACGCCTACGTGCAGGCCTGGTCCGGCGATACGCCGGGGGTCAATCTGGTGATTTCGCGCCAGCCGGGGGCGAATATCGTCGACACGGTCGACCGCATCCAGCAAGCACTGCCGCGCCTGGAAGCCATGCTGCCGGCGTCGGTGCAGGTCAGTGTACTGACCGACCGCACCAAGACCATCCGCGCCTCGTTGCATGAAGTGGAAATGACCCTGCTGATCGCGATCCTGTTGGTGGTGGCGGTGATGGCGCTGTTCCTGCGCCAGCTGTCGGCGACGTTGATTGTGTCTGCCGTGCTCGGTGTGTCGCTGGTGGCCAGTTTCGCGCTGATGTATGTGATGGGCTTCAGCTTGAACAACCTGACCCTGGTCGCCATCGTGATTGCCGTGGGCTTTGTGGTGGACGATGCGATCGTGGTGGTAGAAAACATCCATCGTCACCTGGAGGCCGGCCTGGGCAAGCGCGAAGCCGCGATCAAAGGCTCCGGCGAAATCGGCTTTACCGTGGTGTCCATCAACTTCTCGCTGGTGGCGGCGTTTATTCCACTGCTGTTCATGGGGGGCGTGGTCGGGCGGCTGTTCAAGGAATTTGCGCTGACCGCCACCTCGACCATCCTCATTTCGGTGGTGGTTTCGCTGACCCTGGCGCCCACCCTCGCCGCACTGTTCATGCGTGCGCCAACCCATCGCGCCCATGCCAAACCCACCTTCAGCGAGCGCCTGCTGGCCGGCTATGCGCGCAACCTGCGGCGTGCCCTGGCCCATCAACGCAGCATGGCGGCGATCTTCGTGGTGACCCTGGCCCTGGCCGTGGTCGGCTATGTGTTTATCCCCAAGGGCTTCTTCCCGGTGCAGGACACCGGTTTCGTGCTGGGCACCAGCGAGGCGGCAGCCGATGTGTCGTACCCGGACATGGTCGCCAAGCACAAGGCACTGGCCGACATCGTCAAGGCCGACCCGGCGGTGCAAGCCTTCTCCCACTCGGTGGGTGTGACCGGCAGCAACCAGACCATCGCCAACGGCCGCTTCTGGATCGCCTTGAAAGACCGGGGTGATCGCGATGTGTCGGCCAGCCAGTTCATCGACCGCATCCGCCCGCAACTGGCGAAGGTGCCGGGCATCGTCTTGTACTTGCGCGCCGGCCAGGACATCAACTTGAGCTCCGGCCCCAGCCGCGCCCAGTACCAATACGTACTCAAGAGCAACGACGGCCCGACCCTGAACACCTGGACTCAGCGCCTCACCGAAAAACTGCGCAGCAACCCGGCCTTTCGGGACCTGTCCAACGACCTGCAATTGGGCGGCAGCATCACCCACATCACCATCGACCGCCAGGCCGCGGCGCGTTTTGGCCTGACCGCCACCGACGTCGACCAGGCGCTGTACGACGCGTTCGGCCAGCGCCAGATCAACGAATACCAGACCGAGATCAACCAGTACCAGGTGGTGCTGGAGCTGGACCGCCAACAGCGCGGCAAGGCCGAGAGCCTGAACTATTTTTACCTGCGCTCGCCGCTGACCAACGAGATGGTGCCACTGTCGGCGCTGGCCAGGGTCGACCCACCGAGCGTGGGGCCGTTGTCCATCAGCCACGACGGCATGTTCCCGGCCGCCAACCTGTCGTTCAACCTGGCCCCCGGCGTGGCGCTGGGGGATGCGGTGATCATGCTCAACCAGGCCAAGAATGACATCGGCATGCCCAGTACGATCATCGGTAACTTCCAGGGCGCGGCCCAGGCTTTCCAGAGCTCGCTGGCCAGCCAGCCGTGGCTGATCCTCGCGGCACTGGTCGCGGTCTACATTATCCTGGGCGTGCTGTACGAGAGCTTCGTGCACCCGCTGACGATCATTTCCACCTTGCCCTCGGCGGGCCTGGGCGCGTTGATCATGCTGTGGCTGCTGGGCCAGGACTTTTCGATCATGGCCTTGATCGGCCTGGTGCTGCTGATCGGCATCGTCAAGAAAAATGGCATCCTGATGATCGACTTCGCCCTGGAGGCCCAGCGCTTACGCGGCCTGGCGCCTGAGGACGCGATCTACGAAGCCTGCGTCACGCGGTTCCGGCCGATCATCATGACCACCCTCGCCGCCCTGCTTGGCGCGGTGCCGTTGATGCTCGGCTCAGGCCCTGGCGCGGAACTGCGCCAGCCATTGGGCATCGCCGTGGTCGGCGGCTTGCTGGTGAGCCAGGCGCTGACGCTGTTCACCACGCCGGTCATATACTTGTACCTTGAACGATTCTTCCACAGGCCCAAACCAGCGCTCGAGCTGGCGACCACACACTGAGGCCAAGGCCCCGCCCTGGAACAAAAGGCTGATGCGCGTCCTGATTATTGAAGATGAAGAAAAAACCGCGGACTACCTGCACCGCGGCCTGACGGAGCAAGGTTACACCGTCGATGTGGCGCGCGAGGGCGTCGAGGGTTTGCACCTGGCGCTGGAGAACGACTACGCGGTGATCGTGCTCGACGTGATGCTGCCGGCGCTCGACGGGTTTGGCGTATTGCGTGCTTTACGCGCACGCAAACAGACACCGGTGATCATGCTTACCGCCCGCGAGCGCGTGGAAGACCGCATCCGTGGCCTGCGCGAAGGCGCCGACGACTACCTGGGCAAGCCGTTTTCCTTCCTGGAACTGGTGGCGCGCCTGCAAGCGTTGACCCGCCGCAGTGGCGGCCATGAGCCGGTGCAGGTGACGGTCGCCGACCTGTGGATCGACCTGATCAGCCGCAAGGCCAGTCGCAACGGTGTGCGCCTGGACCTGACCGCCAAGGAGTTCTCGTTGCTCAGCGTATTGGCGCGGCGCCAGGGTGAAATCCTGTCCAAGACGGCGATTGCCGAGATGGTCTGGGACATCAATTTCGACAGCGACGCCAACGTGGTCGAGGTGGCGATCAAGCGCCTGCGCGCCAAACTCGATGGGCCGTTCGAGCACAAGCTGCTGCACACCATTCGTGGCATGGGCTACGTGCTGGAGAACCGCAGTGCCGACTAACTCCATCGCCCTGCGCCTGAGCGGCATGTTCACCCTGGTGGCGCTGCTGATCTTCGTGCTGATCGGCGGCGCGCTGTACCAGCAAGTGGATCGCGGCTTGGGGTTGTTGCCGGGGGCCGAGCTGGATGCGCGCTACAGCGTGCTCGAATCCTCGGTGAACCGCTTCGGTACGCCGGAGCATTGGGTCAAGATCAAGGCCAAGCTCAAGCTGCTGGGGGAGGAAGACAAGCGCATTCGCTTCTGGGTGGTCAGCAGCGACCCAAGTTACGAATACGGTGAACCGGATGCGCAGATTCGCGCCTTTGCCCAGGGCCCGACCGGTAAACGCGACCTGCACCTGCCCGGCCACGATTACCCGTTCAAGGTGCTGGTGAGCCAGTTTGCCGCCAAGGACCAACGCCCGCCGCTGCGCTTCATGATCGCCATCGACACTGAGAATTTCCGCGCCACCCAGCATCATCTGCTGGTAGCGCTGATCAGCCTGGCGCTGGTCGGCGTGGTGATGGCCTCATTGCTGGGCTTCTGGGTGTCGCGCATCGGCCTCAAGCCACTGGAAAAACTCTCGGACGAAGCACAGAAACTCGCGCCGCCCAAACTCTCCGGGCGCCTGCAACTGTCACCGCTGCCGCCGGAACTGAGCCAGTTCGTCAACTCGTTCAACGCCACCCTCGACCGCGTCGAACTCGCTTACTCGCGCCTCGAATCCTTCAATGCCGACGTGGCCCATGAACTGCGCTCGCCGCTGACCAACCTGATCGGTCAGACCCAGGTCGCGCTGACCCGCGGGCGTTCGGCCGAGCATTATTTCGAGGTGCTGCAATCGAACCTGGAGGAGCTGGAACGGCTGCGCTCGATTATCAACGACATGCTGTTCCTCGCCAGTGCCGACCAGGGCAGCAAGGCCACCAAGCTGATTGAAAGCTCCCTGGCCGATGAAGTCGCCACCACCCTCGACTACTTGGACTTCATCTTCGAAGATGCCCAGGTTCAGGTGCGGGTACAGGGCGACGCCCAAGTGCATATTGAAAAAGCCCACCTGCGCCGCGCACTGATCAACCTGTTGAGCAATGCGGTGCAGCACACCGCGCCTGGGCAGGTCATCGACGTGAACATCGATGTGCTGGAGCATCAGGTAACGATCGGCGTGACCAACCCAGGCGAGGTGATTGCCAGCGAGCACCTGCCTCGACTGTTCGAACGTTTCTATCGGGTGGATGCGTCGCGCAGCAACAGCGGGGCCAATCACGGGTTGGGGCTGGCTATCGTCAAGGCGATTGCGTTGATGCATGGCGGCGATGTGTTCGTGCGCAGCGACGCCAATGGCAATACCTTCGGCATCACCCTGCCCGTCTGACACGCCGCGATCAAAATGTGGGAGGGGGCTTGCTCCCGATGGCGGCGGGTCAGCTACAAATGTGCCGGCTGACCCACCGCTATCGGGAGCAAGCCCCCTCCCACAATGGGTACCACCGCCAGCCAACTGTTACGATTTGGGCAACAGTCATTATCTTGTTACACTCTGTATCGCACCGCTCGCCTGCGTTACTTTGACGCATCGATGAGCGCGACGGTAAAGACAGCCGAACCCTCACCCGAATTTCCCTCGACTTATTTCCAGGGCTCTACACTGGGAATCTGTCTTAAAGCCGCTGACTTCAGCGGCTTTTTTTTGCCGTAAAAAAGGCCAGGCACACCCCACGACACTGGCCGTTCATGATTGATCAAAGGAGCTCCACCGGTGAAGAACTCGCTGACACTCACCCCGTTATTCCTCGCCATCGCAGCAACGATCACTCCCCTTGCCCACGGGGCAGACGCCACGCCCACCGAGGGTTTCGTCGAGGGTTCGCACCTCACGATCGACACCCGCAACTACTACATGAATCGCGACCGTCGCGACCTGCATACCGATGACAGCAAGGAATGGGGCCAGGGCTTTATCGGTACATTCACCTCCGGCTACACCCAAGGCACCGTAGGCGTCGGCCTGGACCTAAACGCCATGCTCGGCCTCAAGCTCGACGGCGGCGGTGGCACCGACGGTTCCAGCATCCTTCCGTACGGCAGCGGCAACGGCAACGGCAAGGCGCCCGGCACGTTCTCCACCGCTGGCGGCACCTTGAAACTGCGCGCGTTCGATACCGAGCTGAAGGCCGGCGACCTGTTCCTCAACAACCCGGTGATCGCCGGCGGCATGACCCGCATGCTGCCGCAGACGTTTCGCGGCGTGAGCCTGGCCAACCACAGCCTCGACGGCTGGATGTTCGAAGGCGGCCAGGCCAGCTTCACCAAGCTCTACAACCAGAGCGGCCACCGGCGCATCGGCACCAGCTACGGCGCATTGCCGGCCAACGCCGACGCCCAGCACCTGAACTGGGCCGGTGTAGCGTTCAGCGGCATCCCCGGGTTGACCAGCAACCTGTACGCCGCTGAACTCAAGGACGTGTGGCACCAGTACTACTACGACCTCGAGTACACCTATGCACTGAACGACCTGGTCAGCCTGACCCCCGGCCTGCATTACTACCACACCCAGGACACCGGCCAGGCACTGCTGGGCGCTATCGACAACAACACCTACAGCCTGCATGTGACACTGGGCGTGGGCAACCACAGCGTTACCGCCGCCTACCAGCGGGTCAACGGCAACACGCCGTTCGACTACATTACCCAGGGCGACAGCGTGTACCTGGACAACTCCCAGCAATACTCGGACTTCAACGGCCCCAACGAGCGTTCGTGGAAGCTCAAGTATGCCTACGACTTCGCCGGTCTCGGCCTGCCCGGCCTGACATCCGCCGTGTCGTATATCAGCGGCAAGACCGACCTGACCACGGTAGACCCGAACAGCCGGGGCTACAGCAACTGGTACAGCGCCGACGGCAAGAACGCCAAGCACTGGGAGCGCGATATCGACCTGAAATACGTGGTTCAGGACGGCAAGGCCAAGGACCTGGCGGTACGCCTGCAATGGGCGACCAACCGTGGCGGCAATGGCTACTCGGCGGTGGATCGGGATGTGGATGAGTACCGCGTGATCGTGGACTACCCAATCAACGTGTTCTAACCACGATCTGAATAACAGTGAAGATCCAATGTGGGAGGGGGCTTGCTCCCGATGGCAGAGTGTCAGTCAATAATACTTTGACTGATTCGCCGCCATCGGGAGCAAGCCCCCTCCCACATTTTGCTTCTGCGCCATCTTCCAGAGTTGCTACTACGCTAAAGGCATCCTCAGAGCAGAAGTACGCCCGATGAGTTCAAGCCTTACCCGCCCTACCCGCCGCCCGGAACGCCTGCTGATCCTGAGCAGCACCCTCACGGTGTTGCTGATCGTGGGCATCGTCACCGCACTGTTGAATCGCGAACACGCCAACACCTTGCAAACCGCCAAGCGCACCGCCACTACCATCACCCAGCTGATCGACGCCGATGTGCTGCGCAATGTCGAACTCTATGACATGGCCCTCCAAGGCCTGATCGCCGCGACCGAGCGCACCGACCTGCAGGGCGTGTCCGCGAGCATCCGGCACCTGGTGCTGTTCGACCGCTCCGCCACAGCGCCGTACAAAGGCGACATCCTGTTGCTGGGCCCGAGCGGCGAGGTGATTGCCGATTCGTCCCTGCTCACGCCCAAGGCCGGCAACTTCGCCGACCGCGACTATTTCCAGATTCATCGCGCCAATCCCGACATCGGGCTGTATATCAGTCGCCCGTTCAGGGCCCGCTGCGAATGCGATGACCCGTGGCGCATTGCATTTAGCCGCCGCGTTTCGTCGTCGGACGGGCGCTTCCTGGGTGTGGCTGTCGCCTCCATGCGTCTGTCGTACTTCCACCAACTGTTCAGCAGCCTGAATATCGGCAGCGACAGCACCATCAACCTGCTCAACCACCAGGGCATCCTGCTGGCGCAAGAGCCGTTGCTGGAAGTGGATATCATCAACAAGGACCTGAGCCAGCGGCCCAATGTGGCGCGCATGCTGCGCGAGCGAGACGGCACTTTCCACAGCGTCTCCAGCCTCGACCAGCAGCCTCGGCTCTACAGTTTCTCGAACGTGGGCGAATTACCGCTGATTGTCGCGGTGGCGTTGGCCAGCGATGAAGTGTTCGCGCCATGGCGAAGGGCGGCGTGGCTGGTCAGCCTCGCGACCGGGGTGCTGTGCATTGGCCTGTTGTGGCTGACCTGGGCCCTGTGCATGGAGCTGCGACGGCGCCACCGGGCCGAGCAGGTGCTGTCAGAACTGGCAGGTACCGATGCCCTCACTGGCCTGGCCAACCGCCGCACTCTCGACGAACGCCTGCGTCTGGAATGGGATCGCGCGCAACGTTCAACCGAGCCGTTGACGGTGCTGATGATCGACGTGGACCACTTCAAGGCCTTCAACGACCGCCACGGCCACCAGGGCGGCGACGATGCGCTGCGCACGGTGGCACAGGTGATCGACAGCAGTATCCGCCGCCCGGCCGACCTGGCGGCACGTTACGGCGGTGAAGAATTCGCGGTGGTGCTGCCCGATACCGACGCCAAGGGCGCTTGGGTGATCGCCGAGCATATCCGCAATGGTGTTGAGCACCTGCCACGGCCGGCATGGGACGAGCAGCCGATTACCGTGAGCATCGGCATGAGTACCTGGGAAAAGCGCAGCGGCCTGTCCCTAGAGGACTTGCTACTCAGGGCCGACCAGGCGTTGTATGAGGCCAAGCACAGTGGCCGCAATCGGACGATCAACGCCGGGACATAAAAAAAGGCCACCCGAAGGCAGCCTTTAAAACTAAAGAAGAGAGTTGTTACTTACACCGCCGCAACGGGACGCATGTAAGAGATCGGTGCGGTGCTGGCATCTTCGAAGGTCACGACTTCCCAAGCGTCTGTCTGCTCAATCAACTTGCGCAGCAGCTGGTTGTTAAGGGCGTGGCCCGACTTGAAGCCTTTGAACTCGCCTATCAGGCTATTGCCCAGCAGGTAGAGGTCACCGATTGCATCGAGGATCTTGTGCTTCACGAATTCGTCTTCATAGCGAAGGCCGTCTTCGTTCAGTACACCATCCGCGTCGACCACAATGGCGTTTTCAACGCTGCCGCCGAGTGCGAGGTTGTGCTTGCGCAGGTACTCGATGTCACTCATGAAACCAAAGGTACGGGCGCGGCTGACTTCTTTTACGAACGAAGTGCTGGAAAAATCCACGCTTGCACTTTGGGTGCGGTCACGGAATACCGGGTGATCGAAATCGATCTCAAAGCTCACTTTAAAGCCTTCGAACGGGACGAAGGTGGCGCGCTTGTCGCCGTCTTCTACTGTCACTTCCCGCAGAATGCGAATGAACTTCTTGGCTGCGTCCTGTTCTTCCAGGCCGGCAGATTGAATCAGGAATACGAAGGGTCCAGCGCTGCCATCCATGATCGGGACTTCGGACGCGGAGAGCTCGACGTAGGCGTTATCGATGCCCAAACCGGCCATTGCCGAGAGCAAGTGCTCCACCGTGTCCACTTTGACGTCACCGTTGACCAATGTGGTCGACATAGTGGTTTCGCCAACGTTTTCCGCGCGAGCAGGTATCTGCACCACAGGGTCCAGGTCGGCACGCACAAACACGATGCCGGTGTCGACAGGTGCAGGCTTGAGGGTCAGGTATACCTTTTCCCCGGAGTGCAGACCTACACCTGTGGCACGAATAATATTCTTCAGGGTGCGTTGTTTAATCATGGCTTGGACCGCTTCAGCGCAAATTGCGAACTGGTATCAACAAAGGCTGGCGATAATAGCAGACCAGACCTTTGCTGAACACCAATCACCTTCATAGCCCTGATACATTCCATTAATCGGCCTGACGACGCAGGAATGCCGGGATGTCCAGGTAGTCCAGATCGTCTTGCGGATTCGGGCTACGGGACGCCGCAGCACCGGCCTGAGCCTGGTTGCGCATCACGGTCGGACGGTCCAGGTCGCGGTAGTTCACTGACGGCAGTTCCTGGCGCGAAGGCGCTGGAGCGGCCGTTTGCTGGCTGGCGTGGCTGGTATGGACGGTATTGTCGATGACCTTTACAGGCTTCTCGATTTTTGCACCCAGGCCGGTCGCAACCACGGTCACGTGCAGTTCGTCGCGCATGTCCGGGTCGATAACGGTGCCGACCTTGACCATGGCGTGCTCGGACGCGAAGGCTTCGATGATGCTACCCACGTCGGAGTACTCACCCAGGGACAGGTCAGGACCTGCGGTGATATTCACCAGTATGCCGCGCGCACCTTGCAGGTTCACGTCTTCCAGCAGCGGGTTGCGGATGGCCGCTTCGGTAGCTTCGCGTGCACGGTTCGGACCGCTGGCGCAGCCGGTACCCATCATCGCCATGCCCATTTCGCTCATCACGGTACGCACGTCGGCAAAGTCGACGTTGATCATGCCGGGACGCTTGATGATGTCGGAGATACCGCGAACGGCACCGGCCAGTACATCGTCAGCCTTGGCGAACGCGGACAGCAGGCTGGCGTCCTTGCCCAGGATGGTCAGCAGTTTCTCGTTGGGAATGGTGATCAACGAGTCGACGCTTTCAGACAGCAGACGGATGCCTTCGTCGGCGATCTGCATGCGCTTGCGGCCTTCGAACGGGAACGGACGCGTCACAACAGCGACGGTCAGAATCCCCATTTCCTTGGCCACTTCGGCAATGATCGGCGCTGCACCGGTACCGGTACCGCCGCCCATGCCGGTGGTGATGAACACCATGTTGGTGCCTTGCAGCACTTCGGCAATACGCTCGCGGTCTTCCAGGGCGGCTTGACGGCCGACTTCTGGATTGGCGCCAGCGCCGAGGCCCTTGGTCACGGCTGTGCCCAATTGCAGGATGGTCCGCGCGCCGATGCTTTTCAGCGCCTGGGCATCAGTGTTGGCGCAGATGAATTCAACGCCTTCAATGTTGCTCTTGACCATATGGTTGACAGCGTTGCCGCCGCCACCGCCGACACCGATTACTTTGATAACCGGGCTAGCGGGGATGTTGTCTACGAGTTCAAACATGTTCCCTCTCCTTTCGTTTTCTCTAGTTTTTTCGCCTACTGCTTATTACGGGTGTTGCGGTGTCGCGGTAAATCTTCAGAAATTGCCTTTTACCCAAGCCTGCAGCCGCTCGAACAACGGCGCTTTCGCTTCGTCATCGCTGCGGTAGCTGTCACGGATGCTCGGGCCCGACAGGGAAATGCCATCGGTCTGCTTTTGCAGCCCGTACAACAGCAAGCCCACACCGGTGGAATAAATCGGGTTGCGCACCACGTCGCCGAGGCCTTTGACGCCATGGGGCACGCCCAGGCGCACCGGCATGTGGAAGATCTCTTCGGCCAGTTCGACCGCGCCTTCCATCTTCGAGGTGCCACCGGTCAGCACGATGCCGGCCGGGATCAGATCTTCGTAGCCGCTGCGGCGCAGTTCGGCCTGGATCAGGGTGAACAGCTCGTCGTAGCGCGGCTCGACCACTTCGGCCAGGGCCTGGCGCGACAGCTCGCGCGGTGGACGGTCGCCGACGCTTGGCACCTTGATGGTTTCACCGGCACCGGCCAGCTTGGCCAGGGCGCAGGCGTAGCGAATCTTGATTTCTTCGGCGTACTGGGTCGGTGTACGCAACGCCATGGCGATGTCGTTGGTGACCTGGTCGCCGGCAATCGGGATCACGGCGGTGTGACGGATCGCACCTTCGGTGAAGATCGCGATATCGGTGGTGCCGCCGCCGATGTCCACCAGGCACACGCCCAGTTCTTTTTCGTCGTCGGTCAGCACCGAGTAGGCCGACGCCAACTGCTCAAGAATGATGTCGTCGATTTCGAGGCCGCAGCGACGCACGCATTTTTCAATGTTCTGCGCGGCGTTGACGGCGCAGGTCACTACGTGGACCTTGGCTTCCAGACGCACGCCCGACATGCCCAGTGGCTCGCGAACGCCCTCCTGGTTATCGATCACGTAGTCCTGGGGCAAGGTGTGCAACACGCGCTGGTCAGCCGGGATCGCCACGGCCTGGGCGGCGTCGAGGACGCGCTCAAGGTCGGCCGCGCTGACTTCACGGTCGCGGATCGCCACGATGCCGTGGGAGTTCAGGCTGCGGATATGGTTGCCGGCCACGCCGACGAACGCCGAGTGGATCCGGCAACCGGCCATCAGCTGCGCTTCTTCGATGGCGCGCTGGATCGATTGCACGGTGGACTCGATGTTCACCACCACGCCCTTCTTCAGGCCCCGGGACGGATGCGTGCCAATACCGACGATTTCGATCGTGCCGTCTTCACCGACCTCGCCCACCAGCGCCACCACCTTGGAGGTGCCGATATCGAGACCGACGATCATTTTGCCGCTTTGCACGTTTGCCATGGGTCCTGCCTCTTCTTAATTCTTCGCGACAGCGGGTTGTGCTGCCGTGGGCGCTACCGGTACACGCCAACCGACGGCCAGGCCGTTGGCGTAACGCAGGTCGACGCTCGCAATGTTCGTAATCTGTTCTTTCAAGGTTTTTTCATAGATGGCAATAAAGCGGCGCATCTTTTCCACCAAGCGGTCGCGTCCCAGCAACAACTCGATGCCCGGGCCGGAACTGCCTGCCCCGGTCGTCAGAAACCAGCTGCCCCGCTCACGCAATTCCAGGCGTGCGATGGAGAAGCCCAGTGGCCGCAGCATCTGGCTCAAGGCCTGGTACTGCTGCATCACTTGCTGCTGCGCCCGCTGCGGCCCGAACAGCTGCGGCAGGTGCTCATAGTTCGCCACTTCACGCGGCGCAAATGCCTGCCCCTGGTTGTTCAACAGCGCACCATCGCCCCAGCGGGCCACGGGCAGCTGTTCTTCCAGGCGGATCGTTACCTGGTCCGGCCATACGCGGCGGACTTCGGCATGGGCGATCCACGGCATCTGTTCCAGTTCTGCGCGCATTCCGGCCAAGTCAATGGTAAAGAAGCTCGCCGCCAGGAACGGGCTGATGCGCTGCTGTACCGCTTGCTGGCTGATGTAGCTCAAGTCGCCCTGCACGCTGATCTTGGTGATCGGCCGGTCGGCATATGGCAACAGGCGCTGCGCCCCTTCGTAGGTGCCAAAGCCCAGTACCACCAGCAACACCGGCCAGAACAGCGCCTTGATGAAACCAAAGTTGGCTTTGGGCAGGCGCGCCGACATCGGCTCTTTGGCCACCATGCGGCTGGCACCCCGTGGCACCGGCTTGCGGCTCGGTGCTTGTGGGGGCTGATGACGAAGCGATGCGCCTTTCATGTGCTTAGCCTCTTGGCTCAATGCTGTCGGCCAGGATCGCCAGCACCAACTGCTGGAAATCCAGGCCGGCGGCACGGGCGGCCATAGGGACCAGGCTGTGGTCGGTCATCCCGGGTGCGGTGTTGACTTCCAGGAACCAGAAATTCCCTTGGTCATCCTGCATCACGTCTGCCCGCCCCCAACCGGCGATACCCAGCGCCTCACAGGCTTGCGCCGTGAGGTCCATCAATTGCTGTTCCCTGGTTGCGTCAAGGCCGCAGGGAATCCGGTACTGGGTATCGGAAGCCACGTACTTGGCGTCGTAATCGTAAAAAGTGTGGGGCGTGCCCAATGCGATAGGCGGCAATACCTGGCCACGCAGGGTGGCGATGGTGTACTCGGGACCCTGGATCCACTGTTCCACCAACACTTGCGAATCGTAGGTACTTGCCGCTTTCCATGCGTCGATCAATTCAGCGGCCGAGTTCACTTTGGCCATGCCGATACTGGAGCCTTCATGGGCAGGTTTGACGATCAAAGGCAGGCCCAGTTCCTTGGCTGCGCAAATACAATCTTCCTCGCTGCGCAACACGGCGTGACGTGGTGTGGGAATGCCCAGGCTGTGCCACACCTGCTTGGTGCGCAACTTGTCCATCGCAAGCGCCGACGCCAGGATGCCGCTGCCGGTATAGGGGATGCCGGCGCACTCGAGCAGGCCCTGCATGCTGCCGTCTTCACCGCCACGGCCGTGAAGAATGATGAAGGCGCGGTCGATCTTTTCGGCCTGCAGGCGGGCGAGGAAATCATCGCCCACGTCGATACCGAAGGCGTTCACACCGGCGCTTTGCAGCGCTTCAAGCACCGCATTGCCAGACTTGAGCGACACTTCGCGCTCGGCGCTCTTGCCGCCGAACAGCACGGCAACGCGGCCGAAGTCGGCAGGCGCGACAGTGGAGAACAGGGAGGCGTAGTCAGTGATCATTTCGACTTCCCCTTTTCGGCGGTAAACAGCGGGCTGGCCAGCAATTTAGGCGCAAGCCCACCGATATCACCGGCACCCTGGCACAGCAGGATGTCGCCGGCGCGCAGCAGCGGCTTGACGATCGGCGCCAGGTCGACGCCCCGCTCGATGTAGATCGGATCCAACTGCCCACGCTGACGGATGCTGTTGCACAGCTTGCGGCTGTCGGCGCCCGGAATCGGTTCTTCACCGGCCGGGTACACCTCCATCAGCAAGAGCACGTTGGCATCGGCCAATACATTGACGAAGTCGTCGTACAGGTCACGGGTGCGGCTGTAGCGGTGCGGCTGGTAGACCATCACCAGGCGACGCTCCGGCCAGCCACCGCGCACGGCCTTGATCACGGCGGCGACTTCGGTGGGGTGGTGACCGTAGTCATCCACCAGCATCACCTCACCGCCTTCAACCGGCAGCTGGCCGTAGACCTGGAAGCGGCGGCCAACACCGGCAAAGCGCGACAGGCCTTCGACGATGGCTTCATCGCTGACGCCTTCATCGGTGGCAATGCAGATGGTCGCCAAGGAGTTCAGTACGTTGTGGTTGCCCGGCATGTTGACCGACACATCCAGCGGCTCGCGGTCGGGGCGCAGCACGGTGAAGAAGGTCTGCATGCCTTCCTGGCGCACATTGATCGCGCGCACGTCGGCGTCTTCGCTGAAGCCGTAGGTCACGGTAGGGCGCTTGACCTGCGGCAGAATCTCGCGCACCACCGGATCGTCCAGGCACACCACGGCCAACCCGTAGAACGGCAGGTTGTGCAGGAAGTCGACGAAGGTTTTCTTCAATTTGTTGAAGTCACCGTCGTAGGTTGCCATGTGGTCTTCGTCGATGTTGGTGACGACGGCGACCAGCGGTTGCAGGTGCAGGAAGCTCGCGTCGCTTTCATCGGCTTCGGCGATCAGGTAGCGGCTGGTACCGAGCTGGGCATTGGTGCCGGCTGCATTCAGGCGGCCACCGATGACGAAGGTCGGGTCCAGGCCACCGGCGGCGAACACCGAGGCGATCAGGCTGGTGGTAGTGGTCTTGCCGTGGGTACCGGCGACGGCGATGCCGTGGCGGTAGCGCATCAGCTCGGCGAGCATCTCGGCACGCGGCACCACCGGGATGCGGCGCTCTAGGGCGGTGGCCACTTCCGGGTTGGACGTGTTCACAGCGCTGGACACCACCAGCACATCTGCCTCGGCGGCGTTTTCGGCGCGGTGGCCGATGAAGATTTGCGCGCCAAAGGACTTCAGGCGCTCGGTGACCGGCGACTCTTTGAGGTCAGAGCCGGACACCTGGTAGCCCAGGTTCAGCAATACTTCGGCAATCCCGCACATGCCCACGCCGCCGATACCGACGAAGTGGATGCGACGGATGCGGCGCATTTCCGGTTGTGGCATGGCTTTCTGATTCTCAACCATGGGCCACCTCCAGGCAGATATCGACCACGGTGCGGGTTGCGTCAGGTTTGGCCAGGCGGCTTGCGGTGCTCGCCATGCTGTTGAGTCGTTCCGGTTGCATCAAAACCTCGGTCAGGCGTGCGGCCAAATCGGCGGCGCCAGTCGTTCTTTGCGGCAGCAGGAAGGCAGCGCCCTCCCCGGCCAAATATTCGGCGTTGCGGGTCTGGTGATCGTCGATTGCGTGGGGCAGAGGCACCAGCAACGACGGCAGACCGGCGGCAGCCAGTTCACTGACGGTCAGCGCACCAGCGCGACAGACCACCAGGTCGGCCCAGCCATAGGCGTGGGCCATGTCTTTGATGAAGGGCTGTACAATCGCCTCGACACCGGCCTCGCGATAGCGCGTGGCGGTGACTTCATCGTGGTGCTTGCCGGCTTGGTGGAAGATCTCAGGCCGCAATTCCACAGGGAGTTGCGCCAGCGCCTCCGGCAGCAATTTGTTCAGCGGCTCGGCGCCCAGGCTTCCGCCGAGGATCAGCAGGTGCGCCTTGCGTCCGACCAGCGCTTGGCGGGCGATGTCCATGAACAGCTCGGTGCGCACCGGGTTGCCGGTGGTACGGCGCTTGCTCGACGCGCTGAAGGTATTCGGGAACGCTTCACACACCCGCGCGGCCAGTGGCACCAGCAAGCGGTTGGCGGTACCGGCGACGGCGTTCTGTTCATGCACGATCACGGGTACACCGGCGAGTTTTGCCGCCACGCCACCGGGGCCGGTCACATAACCGCCAAAACCGAGCACACACACAGGCTGCAACTCACGGATGACCTGGCGTGCCTGCCATACCGCCTTGAGCAACACGAAAGGCGCCTTGAGCAGCGACAATTTGCCCTTGCCCCGCAAGCCCGTGACGTTGATCAGGTGCAGCGGCAAGCCGGCATTCGGCACCAGCTCGTTCTCGATGCCACGCGGCGTTCCCAACCAGTGCACGCTGTAGCCACGGTTCTGGAATTCGCGCGCGCAGGCCAGGGCCGGGAACACATGGCCCCCGGTGCCGCCAGCCATGATCAGCACGTTAGCGCCCATGGGTCGGCTCCTCGGCGAAGTCGCTTTCGCTGAACTCCATCTCTTCGCTGCCCAGGTGAGTACGACTCTCCCACTCGATGCGCAACAACAAGCCAAGGCAGGCGCAGCAAATCACCAACGAACTGCCGCCGTAACTGAGGAACGGCAAGGTCAGGCCCTTGGTCGGCAGCAGCCCGACGTTCACGCCGATATTGATCAGGAACTGGCCGATCCACAGGAACGACAAGCCGTACGCCACATAGGCGGCGAAATACTGTTTCGCCCTCTCGGCCCACAAGCCGATGTACATGCCGCGTACACACACGAACACGAACAACGCGACGGTGCACAGCGAACCGACCACGCCCAGTTCCTCGGCCAGTACCGAGAACACGAAGTCGGTGTGCGCTTCGGGCAGGTAGAACTGCTTCTGCACACTGTTGCCCAGGCCCACGCCCAGCCACTCGCCGCGACCGAAGGCAATCAGCGCCTGGGTCAACTGGTAGCCGGAACCGAACTGGTCGGACCATGGGTCGGTAAAGGTAATCAGACGGGCCATCCGGTAGGGTTGCGCCTGCACCAGCACCGTCACGGCCGCGACCGCCAGCACCACCATCAAGGTGAAGCGGAACAGGCCGACGCCACCCAGGAACAGCATCGCGGCGGCGGCTCCCATCATCACCACGGTGGCGCCGAAGTCGGGCTCCATCAGCAGCAGGCCGGCCATGGGCAGCAGCACGATGAATGGCTTGAAAAAGCCCATCCAGCTTTCGCGCACTTCTTTCTGACGGCGCACCAGGTAGCCGGCCAGGTAGATCACCACGAACACCTTGGCGATTTCCGAGGGTTGCACGTTGAAGGCACCGAAGCCGATCCAGCGCATCGAACCGTTCACCTCGCGGCCGATGCCGGGCAGGATCACCATCACCAGCAAACCAAACGCCCCGATCAGCATCAGCCAACCCAGGCGCTGCCACGTGGCGATCGGGATCATCATGGTGACGATGCACGCGCCGAGGCCGATCACCAGGTACACCAGGTGACGGATCATCATGTACAGGGTGTTGCCCGACTGCACCGCGGCCACTTCGGAGGACGCCGAGGTGATCATCACCAGGCCCAGGCCGAGCAGCGCCAGGCAACCGGCGAGCATCGGGAAATCCAGGTCGATGCCGCGCCCGGTAATGATCGGCGACGGGTACGGCTTGATGATGTTTTTCAGGTTGAGGCTCATGCCAAAGCCTCCACGGCGCGGGCGAACAACTGGCCGCGCTCTTCATAGTTCTTGAACATATCGAAGCTGGCGCAGGCCGGCGACAGCAGCACCGCATCACCCGGCTGGGCCAGGGCTTTGCACTGGGCGATCGCGTCGTCCAGGGAGGTAGCGCGCACTTGCGGCACCGCGTCGCCCAGGGCTGCGGCGATCAGGTCCGCGTCACGGCCCATCAGCACCACGGCGCGGCAATGCGCAGCGACCGGCACTTTAAGGTCCTTGAAGTCGGCGCCCTTGCCATCGCCACCGGCGATCAGCACCAGCTTGCCGTCGATATCGGCACCCAGGCCTTCAATGGCCGCCACGGCAGCGCCGACGTTGGTGGCCTTGGAATCGTTGTAATAGCTGACGCCGTCGAGGTCGCGCACCCACTGGCAGCGATGCTCGAGGCCAGCAAAGGTACGCAGGCTGGCGAGCATGGCGTCGAAGGGCAAGCCCACCGCGTGGCCGAGCGCCAAGGCTGCCAGGGCGTTGGACTGGTTATGGGCGCCGCGGATTTTCAACTCGCGCACCGGCATCAGGTTCTGGAATTCGAAGGCCAGGTATTTCTCGCCGTTCTCTTCGCGGATACCGAAGGCCTTGAAATCGGGTTTGCCCAGGCCGAAGGTCCAGCACGGCATGCCTTCGCCTATCAGTGGACGGCTCAAGGCATCCTGGCGGTTGACTACAAACTGCTTGGCGCCCCGGAAGATACGATGCTTGGCCAGGTGATAAGCCGGCAGGCCGCTGTAGCGGTCCATGTGGTCTTCGCTGACGTTCAACACGGTGGCCACTTCGGCACCGAGGTCATGGGTGGTTTCCAGCTGGAAGCTCGACAACTCCATCACATACAACTCAACGTCGTCGCTGAGCAGGTCCAGCGCCGGCACCCCAAGATTGCCGCCCACCGCCACGCGCTTGCCGGCAGCCTTCGCCATTTCGCCGACCAGGGTGGTCACGGTGCTTTTCGCGTTGGAACCGCTGATGGCGACGATCGGCGCCTTGGCGTGACGCGCAAACAGGTCGATATCGCCGGACAGCTTCACGCCACGCGCCGCTGCCGCTTGCAGGGCCGGTGTGGCCAACGCCAGGCCGGGACTCACGTAAAGCTCATCGGCGCGGCACAGAAATTCGACGTCCAATTCGCCACAACGCACTTCCACGTGCGGGTAGTCACGGCGCAGCGTGACCAGCTCCGGTGGATTTTCCCGCGTGTCGGCCACGGCAAACGACGTGCCCCGGTTCGCCAGGAAGCGAACCAGGGACATGCCGCTCTTGCCGAGGCCGACAACGATGCGGAAGTGGTCTGAAGCGATCAGGGACACTCGTTTCTACCTCAGTTTCAGGGTGGCAAGGCCGACCAGTACCAGAATCACGGTGATGATCCAGAAACGGACGATCACGCGTGGCTCGGGCCAGCCCTTGAGTTCAAAGTGGTGGTGGATCGGCGCCATTCGGAATACACGGCGCCCGGTCAATTTGAAGGAAGCCACCTGGATGACCACCGACAGGGTTTCCATCACGAACACACCGCCCATGATGAACAGCACGATTTCCTGGCGCACGATCACCGCGATGGTGCCCAGCGCCGCGCCCAGTGCGAGTGCGCCGACGTCGCCCATGAACACTTGTGCCGGGTAGGTGTTGAACCACAGGAACCCCAGGCCGGCGCCGATCAGCGCGCCGCAGAACACGATCAGCTCACCCGCACCCGGTACGTAGGGAATCAGCAGGTACTCGGCGAACTTCACGTTACCCGAGAGGTAGCAGAAAATGCCGAGGGCGCCGCCGACCATTACCGTCGGCATGATGGCCAGGCCGTCGAGGCCATCAGTCAGGTTCACCGCATTGCTGGAGCCGACGATCACGAAATAGGTCAGCACCACGAAACCGATGCCCAGTGGAATGCTGGCGTCCTTGAGCATCGGGATGATCAAGGTGGTTTCCACGGCGCTTGGTGCGGTGGTGTACAGGAAGATCGCCGCCGCCAGGCCGAATACCGACTGCCAGAAGTACTTCCAGCGGCTCGGCAGCCCCTTGGAGTTTTTCTCGATCACTTTACGGTAATCGTCCACCCAGCCGATGGCGCCGAACAGCAGGGTCACCAGCAGCACCACCCACACGTAGCGGTTGTGCAGGTCAGCCCAGAGCAGGGTGCTGACGCCGATGGACGACAGGATCAACGCGCCGCCCATGGTCGGGGTGCCGGACTTGGACAGGTGCGACTGCGGGCCGTCATTGCGAACCGATTGACCAATTTGCAGGTTCTGCAGGGTGCGGATCATCCACGGCCCCAGAAACAGCGACAAACACAGCGCGGTCAGCACACCCAGGATCCCGCGCAGGGTCAGGTACTGAAAGACCGCGAAGCCTTTGTGGAACTGTTGCAGATACTCAGCCAGCAGCAGCAGCATTAATGTTTCTCCGTACTTGAGCCACACAAGGCTGCGACGACGTTTTCCATCACCGCGCTGCGCGATCCCTTGATCAAAATGGTTGTGTGTGTGTCGTGTTCAGCCGCAGCCAACGCCTGGATCAATTCGCCCTGGGTCGCAAAATGCCGCGCACCGGGGCCGAAGGCGTTTACCGCGTGCGCCATGTTCGGGCCGACGGCGTAGAACGCGTCGACTTTATCGGCGGCATAGGCGCCGACTTCGCGGTGCCCTTGTTCAGCCCAGTCGCCCAATTCGCCGATGTCGCCAAGTACCAGCACCTTGCGGCCATCAAAGCCTCTGAGCAGATCCACGGCGGCGTTCACGGAAGACGGGTTGGCGTTGTAAGTGTCATCGATCACGCGCATGCCGTTGGTGGCTAATTGCGCGACGGTGCGTCCTTTGACCGGCTGCACCGCGCCCAAGCCTGTGGCGATGCCGAACAGCGACACACCCAGGGCGTGGGCGGCAGCGGCAGCGGCCAAGGCGTTGGCGACGTTATGGTTGCCCAGCAGGTTCAGTTGCACGTGTTCACTGCCTTGCGGCGTGTGCAAGGTGAAGGACGGGCAACCACGCGCATCAACGGTGATGTCGCTGGCATGAAAATCGGCTGCGGCGTTATGCACCGCAAAGGTCAGCACCTTGCGACCGGCCGCGCGTACGCGCCAGGTCTCGAAAGCCTTGTCGTCAAGATTCAGTACAGCGGTGCCCGAAGCGTCGAGGCCTTCGAGAATTTCACCCTTGGCTTCGACGATCTTTTCCGGGCCACCGAATTCACCGACGTGGGCGGTACCGGCATTGTTGATAACCGCGACATGGGGCTTGGTCAGCGCCACGGTGTAAGCAATCTCGCCGACGCGGGAAGCGCCCAGTTCGATGACTGCCGCCGAGTGTTCCGGGGCCAGTTCAAGCAGGGTCAGCGGTGCGCCGAAATCATTGTTCAGGTTGCCCCGGGTGGCGAGTACCGGCCCGCGCGTGCGCAGTACGCCGGCCAACAGTTCCTTGACGGTGGTCTTGCCACTGGAGCCGGTGATCGCGGCAACCGGCTTGTCGAAAGCGGCACGGTTCAGCGCGCCCAGTTGGCCCAAGGCCAAGCGGGTATCGGCGACCAGCAACTGTGGCAACGTCGCGTGCGCCACTTCACGTTGCACCAGGGCACCCACGGCGCCTTTGGCGGCGACGTCGTTCAGGTAGTCGTGACCGTCAAAACGCGGGCCTGTGAGTGCGATGAACAGCTGGCCGGGCCGGATGTTGCGACTGTCGATACTGACGCCGTCGAACGTGCAATCGCTCGACAGCACCCGGGCCGACAACGCCTGGGCCAGTTCGCTGAAGGTCATCGGCTTAAGCATGGGCGACCTCCCAGGCGGTCAGCGCGTGACCCGCCTCGACCAGATCGGAGAAGGCATGGCGCTCGCCGTTGATTTCCTGGTAATCCTCATGCCCCTTGCCAGCCAGCACCACCACGTCATCCGCGCTGGCACTGGCGATCAATTGGGCAATGGCTGCGCCGCGACCCGCCACGAACGTGACGCTGGCAGTGTCTTTGAAGCCTTCGCGTATATCGTCGAAAATCCGGCTGGGGTCTTCGCTGCGCGGGTTGTCGTCGGTCACCAGCACGCCGTCGGCCAGGCGCTCGACAATCTCGGCCATCAACGGACGCTTCCCGCGATCACGGTCGCCGCCGCAGCCGAACAGGCACAACAGCTTGCCCTTGGCGTGCGGACGCAGGGCCAGCAGGACTTTTTCCAGTGCATCAGGGGTGTGGGCGTAATCGACCACCACCAACGGTTGCGTACCGCCACCCAGGCGCTGCATGCGGCCGGCCGGGCCTTCCAGTTTGGGCAGGACTTTCAGAATTTCGTCGAGGGCGTAATCCAGGCCGAGCAAGGCGCCGATGGCTGCCAATACGTTGCTCAGGTTGAAACGCCCGAGCAGCGTGCTGCGCAAATGGTGCTCGCCTTGTGGCGTTACCAAGGTGGCGCGCACGCCTTCGTCGCTGAACTGGGCTTCGCGGCAGTACAGGTACGCACGGGTGTCTTCCAGGCTATAGCTGATCAAACGCGCTTCGCTGTCTTGAGCCGCCAGTTGGCGACCGAAGGCGTCATCCAGGTTCACTACCCGGCACTTCAGGTGATTCCAGGCGAACAGCTTGGCCTTGGCCGCTGCATAAGCGTCCATGGTGCCGTGGTAATCGAGGTGGTCGCGGGACAGATTGGTCATCACCGCCACGTCAAACGCCAGGGCCGTGACACGGCCCTGGTCGAGACCATGGGACGACACTTCCATGGCAACCGCCTTGGCGCCGGCCTTTTTCAAGTCGGCCAGGGTCGCTTGCACGGCAATCGGGTTCGGCGTGGTGTGCAGGCCGCTTTGCAGCGCACCATAGAAGCCGGTGCCCAGGGTACCGACGATGCCGCAGTGCTGACCCAGCAGGTCCAGGGCCTGGGCGACCAATTGAGTCACGCTGGTCTTGCCGTTGGTGCCGGTCACGCCCACCAGGTTCAGGTGGCGGCTCGGCTCACCGTAGAAGCGCCCGGCAATATCGGACAACTGCGCGGCCAAGCCCTTGACTGGAATCAACGGCACATCGGTGATCGGCAGCACAGTAGCGCCTTCCACTTCATAAGCAACAGCGGCAGCACCACGTTGCAGGGCGTCGGCAATATGCGCACGGCCATCGAACTTGCCACCGGGCACGGCCAGGAACAGGTCACCGGCGCGCACGTTGCGGCTGTCCAGGCTCAACTCGCGAATCAGCAGATCGCGGCCGGCGTGGGCAAAAATCTTGTTCAGGCTAAGAGACATCAGCCGCGCCCTCCATTGGCTTTTACAGCAGCGGCCGGGGGTGCGGCGTTCGCTTGCTGGGTTGGCGCAAGATTGTCCGGCGTGATGTTCATCAGGCGCAGGGTGCCGGACATCACTTTGCTGAACACTGGCGCCGAGACCAGGCCACCGAAGTAACCGGCCTTGCTCGGTTCATCGATCACTACGACGATGGCGTAGCGCGGGTCGCTCATCGGGCCAAAACCGGCGAACAATGAACGGTAGGAATTTTCCGCATAACCCTTGGTGCCCACCGAGGTTTTACGCGCGGTACCGGACTTGCCGGCCACGTGATAGGCCGGCACCTGGGCGCGGAATACGCCACGCGGCGCCTCGATTACTTGTTGCAGCATGCCTTGCATGGTCTTGGCGACTTTTTCCGGGATCACCTGGGTGGCTTTCGGCGCTTCGTCCACATGGATCAGGCTCAGTGGAACCATTCGGCCATTATTCGCCAATACCGAGAAAGCGTGGGCCAGTTGGATCGCAGTCACCGACAGGCCGTAGCCGTACGACAGCGTGGCGGTCTCGGCCTTTTTCCAGTCGCGGTAGTTCGGCAGGTTGCCGACGCGCTCACCCGGAAAATCGAGCCCGGTGGGCTGGCCCAGGCCGATCTTTTGCGCCAGGTGATAGATGGTTTCACCACCGATATCGAAGGCGACCTTGCTCATCCCTACGTTACTGGAGTTGATCAGGATGCCTGTCAGATCCAGCACCGGGCCCTCGGTGCGCGACACGTCGCGAATGGTGTATTTGCCCAACTGCAAAGTGCCTGGATACACCTCGACCTTGTCGCTGGGCTTCCAGCGTCCGGTTTCCAGGGCGGCACTCATGGAGATGGCTTTCATGGTCGAACCCGGCTCGAACACGTCGATCATCGCGCGGTTGCGCATCATCGCCGGCTGCAGGTTGCGACGGTTGTTCGGGTTATAGGTCGGCTGGTTGACCATGGCGAGAATTTCGCCGGTCTTCACGTCCATGATCACCAGGCTGCCGGCTTTGGCGCCGTTCTCGATGATCGCGTTACGCAGTTCGCGGTTGGCCAGGTACTGCAGACGCAAGTCAATCGACAACGCCAAGGGCTTGCCGGCCTTGGCGTTCTTGGTGACCTGAACATCCTTGATCAGTCTGCCGCGCCGGTCCTTGATGACCTGGCGCTTGCCGGGAACGCCAGCCAGCCATTCGTCGTAGGCCAGCTCGACACCTTCGCGGCCATGGTCGTCGATATCGGTAAAGCCGACCATGTGCGCGGTGGTTTCACCGGCCGGATAGAAACGACGAAATTCCTCGATGCCATAGACACCCGGAATTTTCAGGTCGAGCACTTGCTGGCCCTGTTCCGGGGTGAGCCCGCGAACCAGATAGATAAATTCTTTATTGGCCTGGGCTTCCAGGCGTTCGGTCAGCGCTTTGCGGTCTTGCCCCAGGGCAGCGGCGAGTTCGGGCCACTTGTCCTTGGCTACCTGCAGTTCCTTGGCGTTGGCCCACAAGGTGGTCACCGGGGTACTCACGGCCAGAGGCTCGCCGTTGCGGTCGGTAATCAGGCCGCGGTGCGCAGGAATCGGAATATGCCGCAGGCTACGGGCATCGCCCTGGCCGATCAGGAAGTCACGGTCGACGACCTGCAGGTCGAAGATCCGCCAGACGATTGCACCCACCATCAATGCCAGCAAGCCGAGCATCAGGCGGAAGCGCCATGGATAGAGTGCGCCTTCAAGTTTCATCATGGCGCCACCATGCGTACGTCGGCCGCGCCCGGAATGTGCATTTTCAGTTGTTCGGTGGCCAGCACTTCGATACGGCTATGGGCCGTCCACGTACTCTGCTCCAGGATCAACCGGCCCCATTCCGCCTGCGCCTTGTCGCGCACGCTCAACTCCCCATAGAGGGTATTGAGCAATTGACGATTCCAGTGCGCGCTGTAGGACACCGCAATCGCGGACACCAGCACGCCGATAAACAGCAGCAACATAAAGAAGCTGCCGCCCGGCAGGGGTTTGGCGAAAAGCTTGCTCACCGCAACTTCTCCGCGACGCGCATGACGGCGCTGCGCGAACGTGGGTTGGCCTTGAGTTCGGCTTCGGAGGCGAACTGCGCTTTGCCATGAATTTTGATTTTCGGCACAAAGGCTTCGAAACGCACCGGCAGATTGCGCGGCAGGTTGTCGGACTCGCCCTTGACCAGACGCCGCATGAACAGTTTGACGATACGGTCTTCCAGGGAATGGAAACTGATCACCACCAGGCGACCGCCCACTTCCAACGCGTCCAGGGCAGCCTCGAGGCCAGCCTCCAGATCGCCCAATTCGTTGTTGACGTGAATGCGCAGGCCCTGGAACGCACGGGTCGCCGGGTTCTTGCCCTTCTCCCATGCGGGGTTGGCAACCTTCAGCACTTCGGCCAGGTCAGCGGTGCGTTCGAACGGATGGATTTCGCGGCGCTCGACCACGGCGCGGGCCATGCGACCGGCGAAGCGTTCTTCGCCGTACTCCTTGAACACCCGGGCAATTTCTTCCACCGGCGCGGTGGCGATGAACTGCGCGGCGCTGACGCCACGGGTAGGGTCCATGCGCATGTCGAGGGGGCCATCGTTCATGAAGCTGAAGCCGCGCTCCGGGTCATCGAGCTGCGGCGAAGACACGCCGAGGTCGAGCAGAATCCCGGCCACCTTGCCCGCCATGCCGCGCTCGGCGACTTCGGCGCCCAGCTCGGCAAAGCTGCGCTGCACAACGACAAAGCGGCCGTCTTCGGCCGCTAGCGCTTGCCCGGTGGCAATCGCTTGAGGGTCTTTGTCGAACCCGAGGAGTTTACCGTTGGGCCCGAGCTGGCTGAGTATCAACCGACTGTGCCCGCCCCTGCCGAAGGTGCCATCCAAATAGCAGCCATCCGCGCGTACGGCGAGAGCCTCAACGGCTTCGTCAAGCAGTACGGTGATGTGGTTAAAGCCGCTATCAATAGTCACAGGATCAAATCACGCAGTTCATCAGGCATGGCGCCCGGTTGTTGAATAGCAGCCAGGTCAGCTGCAGAAACAGCATCCCAGGCATCTTCGTCCCACAATTGGAACTTGTTCAGTTGGCCTACCAGCATTGCGCGCTTGTCGAGCCTGGCGTATTCGCGCAAACGCGGCGGCACCAGGAAACGACCGCTGCCATCGAGTTCAAGGTCGACGGCATTACCGATCAGCAAACGCTGCAGGCGGCGGTTTTCTTCACGCAATGAAGGCAGAGCGCGCAACTTGGTTTCAATCAACTCCCACTCATCGAGGGGGTAAACACACAAACAAGGGTCAACCGCGTCAATCGTGATGATTAACTGCCCCGAACTTCGCGAAATGAGCTCGTCACGATACCGGCTCGGCATGGCGAGACGGCCTTTTGCATCGAGACTGATAGCGTTAGCTCCGCGAAACACAGGTGCGTTTCTCCAATTTTTAGCGTTTTACGTTCAAAAAACCCACTTTGTGCCACTTTCCGCCACTTGCGCACACTATAGGAATGCGCCCACCACACCGTCAAGGCGCGGATACAAGGAAAAGCCTTACAGAACGGAGATTTACGAGCGTAACGGGAGGAGAAACCCGAGTTCAGCGTGGTTTTTGACTCAACAAGCACAAATAACTCAAAGCGCTATGGCTCAGAGTTAAAGTAATTTATTAAGAGTAAGATTTTTTTGGTATTACGAAGACGCATCTGCCAATGATTTGGCAGGGAGGGATTCTTGCGTTACTACCGGGTTTTCTGCCCGAGGTTCAGGCAGAAGGAAAAAAGGTGGAGAGTCGATCTGTAAGCCGGGTTCTGTCTTGAACAGTCATTCGTCTACGATGGCCATCACTGGACATCTTTAGCAACCTACCCGGTCCCAGCGCGGGCCACGCCTTGGGACCCTATTTGGTCTTGCTCCAAGTGGGGTTTACCTAGCCACGAACTGTTGCCAGTCGTGCGGTGCGCTCTTACCGCACCTTTTCACCCTTACCGGCACCGAAGTGCTTAGGCGGTTATTTTCTGTGGCACTTTCCGTAGGCTCACGCCTCCCAGGCATTACCTGGCACTTCGCCCTATGGAGCCCGGACTTTCCTCCCCCCCCTAATTTTCATAGAGGGCAGCGACTGTCCAATCGACTCTCCGCCGCGCAGGTTAACGGCACGACGGCCTCAGGACAAGTATTAAAAGTGCAGCATTGCCATCACCATCGGACGAAACACCGGCCCGGCCCCGGAACTATTCGGCTTTCTGTTTATCCAGCGCCGCCTGATACAACACATTCTTGCGCACCCCGGTAATTTCTGCGGCGAGGGCGGCAGCCCGCTTGAGCGGCATCTCCTTGAGCAGCAAATCGAGGATGCGCATGGCTTCGCTACCGACCGCATCTTCATCCTCTGGAGCCGTCCAGCCGGCCACCAGCACCACGCATTCTCCGCGCTGCTGATTGCTGTCGCCTTCGACAAACCCGCGCAGCTCTTCCAGCGGCAGGCCCTTGAGGGTTTCGAAGGTCTTGGTCAATTCGCGAGCCAGCAGCGCCAGGCGCGCGCCGCCGAACACCAGCTCCATGTCCTGCAGGCACTCCAGGATGCGGTGCGGGGCTTCGTAGAAAATCAAGGTGCGCGGCTCTTCCTTCAGCGCCTGCAAGCGCGCGCGACGCCCTACCGTCTTGGCGGGCAGGAAGCCTTCGAAGATAAAGCGGTCCGACGGCAAACCCGCTGCAGATAATGCTGCAATCAGCGCGCACGCGCCTGGAACAGGCACTACATTGATACCAGCGGCGCGCGCCTGGCGGACCAGATGGTAGCCCGGGTCGGAAATCAGCGGGGTGCCCGCATCGGAGATCAACGCAACATCATCACCTGCCAGCAAACGGGTGATAAAACGGCTGCCCTCCTCGCGCTCGTTGTGTTCATGACAGGCCGCCAGTGGCGTGGGGATTCCAAAATGCTGCATCAACCGTTGGGAGTGTCGCGTGTCTTCCGCCGCGATCAATTTAACCTCGCGCAACACTTTCAATGCCCGGGCACTGATGTCGTCCAGGTTGCCAATGGGCGTCGCCACGACAAAAAGCGAGCCTGCAGTGGAATTCAAAGGACCTGGAGCAGTCAAAACGCACACCTCGATGGTTGGCAAAAGCCACATTGTAGCGCGTCAACGCGCTGAAAATATGCCGTCACGGCGGATGTCGTTTCAGCCATTGTTAGTAAAACGCAACAATTGCACGACCTAAATCCACGGTTTCACGCCACGAACATCGCGCCTGGGCCAGTGCTTGGGTACACTTCCACGCTAATTTGATCGGTATCAGGAACACTTACATGATCGCTTGCCTGCGGCTGCTCTCCGCCCTCTGCCTCGCTGCCTTGCTGGCCGCTTGCGCCAGCTCGCCCTCGTCCAGCCTTGGCGACCTACCACGCACGCCCGACGCCAGTATCGAGCAACTGCTCGAACAGGCCACGGCCGCCAAGACGCCAGAAAAGGCCGCATTGCTGCGCCTGAGTGCGGCTGACCTGGCCTACCAGCAGAACAACCCTGGCCGCTCCTCGCAGATTCTTGCGCAGGTTCCCCTGGATGCTCTGAAGCCGGCCGCGCAAGTGTTTGCCAGCACCCTGGCCGCCGAGCTGGCGATGACCCGCAATCAGCCCAAGGCTGCATTGACGGCGCTGAACCACCCCAGCCTGCAAAGCCTGAAGGAGCTGCCGGTCGATCAACAAGTGCGCACCGGCACCGTGCATGCCCGCGCCTATGAAGCCGACGGCCAGACCCTGGCGGCAGCGCGGGAGCGTGTCGCCATGGCGCCGCTGCTCACCGGTGACGCCGCCAACAGCAACCACGAAGCGATCTGGGTGTTGATTGCCGCACTGCCCGCCGAGCAGCTGCAAGCCACCGGCAACCCGACGCTGGACGGCTGGATCACCCTGGCCCAGGCGGTCAAGGGCGCCGGCACGCTGGAGCAGCAACAAACCGCCATCGACACCTGGCGCGCACGCAACCCGGGCCATCCGGCGGCCGTGCAATTGCCAACGCCCTTGACCAAACTCAAGGAACTGGCCAGCCAGCCGCTGACCAAGATCGCCCTGCTGCTGCCGCAGGAAGGCGCCTTGGCGTCGGTCGGCAAGGCATTGCGTGAAGGTTTCATGGCCGCTCACTATCAGGCCGAACAGGCCGGGCAGAAGCCGCCGGTGATTGAGTTCTACGACAGCTCGCGCCTGACCTCCATCGACGACTTCTACGCCAAGGCCCAGGCCGCCGGCGTGCAGCTGGTGGTTGGCCCGCTGGAAAAACCGCTGGTCAAACAGCTCAGTGCACGCCCGCAATTGCCGATCACCACCCTGGCGCTGAACTACAGCGAAGGCGATCAAGCCCCGGCGCAGTTGTTCCAGTTCGGCCTGGCCGCTGAAGACGAAGCCCGTGAAGTGTCGCGCCGCGCCCGTGCCGACGGCCTGCATCGCGCCGCCGCCATGGTGCCCCGTGGCGAATGGGGCGAGCGTGTCTACAAGGCCTTCCGCCAGGATTGGGAAGCCAACGGTGGCACCGTCATGGGCGTCGAATATGTCGACCAGCCTGTGGCCCTGGCCCAGCAGATCGCCGACCTCTTCCAACTGCGCAAAAGCGAAGGCCGCGCCAAGAGCCTGCAAGACACCGTCGGCACTGACGTTGCCGCCCAGCCTTCGCGTCGCCAGGACATCGAGTTCATCTTCCTGGCCGTCACCCCGCAACTGGCCCAGCAGATCAAGCCGACCCTGAACTTCCAGTACGCCGGTGATGTGCCCGTCTACGCGACGTCCCACGTCTTCAGCGCCAGTGGCGACCGCAACCAGTACCTGGACATGACCAACGTGATGTTCTGCGAAACCCCTTGGTTGCTCAACACCACCGACCCGTTGCGCAACCAGGTCGCCGCACAATGGCCGCAGGCCAATGGCAGCCTGGGTCGCCTGTATGCGATGGGCGTCGATGCCTATCGCCTGGCGCCACGCCTGGGCCAGCTCAAGGCGTTGCCGGACACCCGTGTCGACGGCCTCTCCGGTAACCTGGGCATCAGCGCCAACCAGCGCGTTGACCGCCAGATGCCGTGGGCGAAGTTCGTGGGTGGCGAGATCCAACGCCTGCCGGATACCCCGCGCTGATGCCCGAACCGTCCAGCGCACAAAGCGGCAAGGATGCCGAACGCTACGCGCTGAACTATCTGCAACAACAGGGTCTGCGCCTTCTGGCGCAGAACTGGTTATGTAAACGCGGTGAGCTTGATCTGGTCATGCTTGACGGCGATACAGTAGTATTCGTCGAAGTCCGCTACAGAAAACACGCACAATGGGGTGGCGCGCTCGCCAGTATCGATGGGCGCAAGCGTCAAAAGCTGATACTCGCCGCGCAGTTTTTCCTGCAGAAAGAGCATCGCTGGGCCGATAGCCCCTGCCGTTTCGATGTGGTTGCCATGGAAAGCACACCGTCGGGCCCAACTGACCTGAATTGGCTCAAAGATGCCTTCGACAGCTGACTCACCCGGCACCTTCACCCCACACTTTTGCTCTTTGCTTTGCGGGCTGCACATTTCTGTGCCAAACAGCCGCGCTCATTAAGGTCACACAGATGGACATGCAATCCCGAATTCGCCAGCTTTTCCAGGCCAGCATCGACACCAAGCAACAGGCGATGGACGTACTTGCACCGCACATCGAGCAAGCCAGTCAGGTCATGGTCAACGCCTTGCTCAACGAAGGCAAAATGCTTTCGTGCGGTAACGGCGGCTCGGCCGGTGACGCCCAGCATTTCTCCTCCGAGCTGCTCAACCGCTTTGAGCGCGAGCGCCCGAGCCTGCCGGCGATCGCCCTGACCACCGATTCGTCGACCATCACCTCGATCGCCAACGACTACAGCTACAACGAAATCTTCTCCAAACAGATCCGCGCCCTCGGGCAGCCGGGCGATGTGTTGCTGGCGATTTCCACCAGTGGCAACTCGGCCAACATCATTCAAGCGATCCAGGCCGCACATGATCGCGAAATGATTGTCGTAGCATTGACCGGGCGCGACGGCGGCGGCATGGCCTCGTTGCTGCTGCCTGAGGACGTGGAGATTCGCGTTCCGGCCACTGTCACTGCACGCATTCAAGAAGTCCACCTGCTGGCGATCCACTGCCTGTGCGATCTGATCGACAGCCAACTGTTCGGGAGTGAAGAATGACCGTTAATCGCCTCAGCCTTTTGGCCATCACGCTGTGCCTCGCCATCAGCGGCTGCAGTACGGCAATCACCGCTACACGGGACACCCCCATCCAGGATGACCGGGGCACACGTACCTTCGGCAGCACCATCGATGACTCGCTGATTGAAACCAAGGTCAAGGTCAACGTCGCCAAAGCGGCTACGGACCTGGGCAATGGCGCGTCACGCATTGTGGTCACCAGCTTCAACGGCGTCGTGCTGCTGGCCGGACAAACCCCGCGCGCCGAACTCAAGGCCCAGGCTGAACAGGCCGCCTCGGCGGTGCAACGGGTCAAGAAGGTGCACAACGAACTGCAGGTCATGGACCCGATCACGCTGCTGGCCATCAGCAACGATGCCTTGCTGACCACCAAGATCAAGGCGCAGATGCTCACCGACAGCGCCGTTCCGGGCTCGCGCATCAAGATCGTCACCGACAACGGTATCGTCTACATGATGGGCCTGTTGACCCAGGCGGAAGCCACTCGCGCGGCCAACCTGGTACAGGGTGTGTCCGGTGTGCAGAAAATCGTCAAGGTGTTCGAATACATCGACTGATGTAACCGAAAGCCAAAAAAAGGGCGCCGTGCAGTCAATGCACGGCGCCCTTTTTTGTGGCGGTGTTTACTGGTATTGCGAGTACGGGTTGCCCTGGAACTGGTTGTTCTGTTGTGGCACCTGTTGCTGGGCGCCCGGCTGGCCGTACTGCTGGCCGGGGATCGGGCCGAGGTTCACTTCTACGCGACGGTTCTGGGCACGGCCGTTGACGTCAGCGTTACTGGCGATCGGATTATCCGGGCCGGCGCCGCGTGCGCTCAGGTTGGCAGCACTGACGCCCTGGGAGGTCAGGTAGTTGGCCACGCTCTGCGCACGGCGCTGGGAAAGGTCCATGTTCAACTGACGGCTGCCGGTGCTGTCGGTGTAGCCAACGATCTGGATGGTGTTCTGGTTGAACTGCTTGAGGGAGTTGGCCAGGTTGTTCAGCGGCTGATAGAAGCTGCTGGAGATGGCGTCGGAGTTGGTGGCGAAGGTGATATTGCCGGGCATGATCAGCTTGATCTGGTCACCCTGGCGCTGCACTTCAACTCCGGTATTGGCCATGCTTTCGCGCAGTTTTTTCTCTTGCTGGTCGGCGTAGTAGCCATAGCCGGCGGCGCCGGCACCCGCAACGACTGCGCCGATGAGCGCGCCCTTGCCACGGTTGTTATGGTCGATGGCCGCACCGGCCAATGCCCCGGCCAGCGCGCCGAGGCCGCCGTACTTGGCGGTCTTGCTCATGCCGCTTTCGGAACCATTGCCGGCCTGTCCCTGGCTGCCGTCATAAGGGTTGGGTGAAGCGCAGCCGGACAACAGGGCTACGGCGGTGGCGACAACAAGCAGACGACGCGGAGTGAACATGAAGGAAGCTCCTACTTTTGCATTCTGTGATGCAGAGGACATGGGCAACGGACCTGTGCCGGGTTTGGAACATGGCAAGCGGTAAAAATTCCGTGAGCGCGGCTCTTGCAGGATAAAAAAGCCAGCCACTCTGGGCGCTACGTAGACCGTAGCAGACACCGGCTGAACACGAGCTGGGGTTTTGTTGCAACGCTTGTTAGACGCTACTGCCAGCCGGCAATCGCTTGGCACATAAACACCAGAACTGATCGAGCCCGCCGTATGTTTAAGAAGGGTTAATGTTCAGTCCATAAACTTTGAATCTATGACGTTTGTCGTTAATGGTCTGCTATAGATATCGAGCTTCCAAAAGACGTACGCAAATGTCGACGGTCCGAAAGGAAGATGTCGATCGGGTGACCGCCGCACTAGAACGCGCCGCTGATTAATATCCCTCTGGCTATCAGACTGTCGATTCCACAAGGAAAGAACCCATGTCTTCACCATCGTCCGCGAGCCACGCAACTGGCAACGGGCTGTTCGGCCTGTTTTGCCTGGGCAGCTATCTACTATCCCTGTCGTATGGCACTACGTTCTTATTGGCCATGAAGCTGCGGGACAGCGGCGGCAGCGAGTCCGACGCCGGTACGATTATCTCGGTTGCGATGCTCAGCACGTTCCTGGCAGTCATATTTTCAGGCCACTTGACCGATCTGATCGGTGCTCCCAGAGCCATCGCAGCGGGTGCTGTGCTGCTGGCAGCGGCTTGCCTGGGCTTCGCGACCGTGCCAGCTTTCGGCGTGGCACTGCTGGCCAGCGGCTTGATACTGGGGTTTGGATGGGGCGTTTTCTACACACTTGGGCCGATCATTGTGGCGATGATCATAGAGCCTGCACGGCGCGTGAAGTATTTTGCATTGCTGTCGGGCAGCATGATGAGTGGCATCGGCACGGGGCCGCTGGTAGGGCGAGCCGCCGAGGCGCTGGGCCATTCGGTGGAGTCCGCATTTATCGTCGCCGCCATTGCCAGCCTGGCTGGAGGGGCATTGTTTTTCCTGCTCGCCCCCAACATCAAGCAGCAGCAAGCACGTCTTGGGCCGGTGACAGTGTGCAAGATCAGCGCGCGGGCGGCACAGGCGGTGCTTGGTTCCAAGGCGGTATTTGCCATCATCATGGTCGGTCTCGGCGGCGCAATCTTCGGCGGGCTTTCGAGCTTCCAAACCTCCTATGCCGCGCTTAACCATCTCGATTATTCCCTGTTTTTCCTGGGTTTCATGAGCGCGGCGATCTCCTGTCGCCTGCTGGTCGCGGGGTATATCGTCAAGCGCGATCCCTACCTGATGTCGAGCCTGTTAAGTGCGCTGATGGTGATTTCGGTATTGATGTTCACCTTCTTCGTACACTCTTCGGCGGCGTATTTGCTGGCCGCCATTGTGCTCGGGGTAGGTTACGGGCTGACTTACTCTGTAATAAACGGGCTGGCAGCCAATGAAGCCCCCGCGGGCCAGACCGCGCAATCATTAGTTTTATTCAGTCTTTCCTACTTCGTCGGCGTGTTCGGCTTTCCGTTATTGGCCGGTAAAATAATCGTCAACCATGGCATGTCGACGTTGCTCTCTATCATCCTGGTTGTTGCCTTGTGCAACTGGTCGATCACGTTGGCGCGTCTGATATGGCGACGCACAATGCTCGGCGCAACAGCGTAACCGTCAATGCCTTAGAAAGGAGAGGATGCCGAGTAATAGGTAAAACGGTGGCATCGGCTGCTAAGCTACGCAAACGCGATTGGCTCTCCGGCAACGGCCAGCACCCTAGCCAGTCGCTTTTGGAGCGGCCCTATGGCGAATCAACAGATCATCTGCGAACACTGCGACTGCGTGTACCAGAAAGTCACGCTCGCCAAACATCAGAAAGCCCTGTGCCTGCGCTGCGAGGGAGTACTGCAGCGCTATAACGGCCTGTCGGTGCAGCAGCGCCTCGCACTGACGCTCACCGCAGCGGTGTTGTGGGCGTTCGCCAATTTTTATCCGGTGATGAGCATCAGCCTGCAGGGCCTGAAGAACAGCGCGACACTCTGGGATTCGGTGGTCGCGCTGAGCCAGGGGCCGATCACGTTTATCGCCTTGGTGGCGGCGATTTCCATAATCATCGCGCCAGTGTTTCAGCTGCTGCTGCTGATCTGGGTGTTGAGTTTTGCCCTCTCCGGCAGGCGCTCGCCGGCCTTCAAGCTGTGCATGCGCTGGCTGGAAGCCCTCAGGCCCTGGAGCATGCTGGAGGTGTGCCTGTTGGGCGCGATGGTGGCGGTCTTCAAGCTGGCCGGTATGCTCGATGTGATACCCGGCATCGGCCTGTTCGCGCTGGCCGCCCTCAGCCTTTTGCTGATCCGCATCGCCGGGCGCGATGTGCGTGACCTGTGGGACACCCTATGAATTCACCGCCCACCGCCCGCGAACTCAACCTGTGCCTGTGCCACACCTGCGGCCAGCCGTGCGACATGCGCAGCGAACCCACCGAGTGTGAGCGCTGCGGCGCCCCGTTGCACCGGCGCAAGGTTCAGTCCCTGACCCGCACCTGGGCCTACCTGCTCACGGCACTGGCATTCTATGTGCCGGCGAACATATTGCCGGTGATGAACACCACCATGCTCGGCTCCGGGGCGGACAGCACCATCATGAGCGGCGTGCTGGAATTCTGGCAACATGGCGCCTGGGACATTGCGCTGATCATTTTCATCGCCAGCATTGCCGTGCCGGGCATCAAGTTCGTATCCCTGGGGCTGCTGCTGATCACGGTGCAGCGCAATAGCCAGTGGGCGCGCAAGGAGCGCTCGAAGCTGTTCCGGTTTATCGAGCTGATCGGCTATTGGTCGATGCTGGATGTGATCGTGGTGGCACTGGTGGCCGCGCTGGTGAAGTTCCAGGCCCTGGGCGACATCGAGCCGCGCCTGGGCATTCTGTTTTTTGGGCTGGTGGTCGTGTTCACGATGCTCGCGGCCATGAGTTTCGATCCCCGGCTGATCTGGGAAAATCCACACAATGAGGAGACCTCGGATGAGCTCATCCAAGGCTGATGCTGACACCCCTGCGGGAACACCCGTAATCAAGACGCGTCGCTTCAGCGTTTCGCTGGTTTGGATCGTGCCGATTGTCGCCGTGCTGGTGGGTATCTCCCTGGTGGTCCATAGCGTGCTGCAACAGGGCCCGACCATCACCCTCAACTTCAAGACCGGCAGCGGGCTGGTCGCCAACAAGACCGAGGTCAAGTACCGCAACGTGGTCATCGGCCAGGTCACAGGCGTTGCCTTGAGCGATGACCAGAAAAGCGTCAACGCCACCGTCGAGCTGGCCAAGCAGGCGGAGAGCTTCACCCGCGAAGACTCAAAGTTCTGGGTGGTGCGCCCGCGCATCGGCGCCGGCGGTGTGTCCGGCATCGACACCTTGCTCTCCGGCGACTACATCGGTGCCGATATCGGCCAGTCCGACGCCCGCGCCAAACAATTCAAAGGCCTGGAAAACCCGCCGCCCATCACCTATGGCGAGCCAGGCAAACGCTTCACCCTGCATACCCAGGGCCTCGGGTCGCTGGATATCGGCTCGCCGGTCTATTACCGCAAGATCCCGGTCGGCCAGGTCGTTGCCTATGAATTGGACAGCGAGGGCAAGGGCGTGAATATCGAGGTGTTCGTGCATGCGCCCAATGACGCGTATGTCACCGAGAACACGCGCTTCTGGAACGCCAGCGGTGTCGACCTCAGCGTCGGCGCCAACGGCTTCGCGCTGAAGACCGAATCGTTGTCGTCCATGTTGATGGGCGGCGTCTCCTTCCAGGCACCGCCCTACAACCCCAACGACAAGCCCGCCGAGGAAAACCGCAACTTTGAACTGTTCGAAGACCAGCAAAGTGCCCTCGCCCCGCCCAATGGCAAGGGGCAATACATGGTGCTGCGCTTCGATCAAGCCCTGCGCGGGCTGAAAGTTGACGCCCCGGTGGAATTCCTCGGCGTCGAATTCGGCAAAGTGGTCTCGATCAACCTGGATTTCGACGCCAAAAAGCGCAGCTTCCCGGTCAACGTCGGCATCGTGATCTACCCGCAACTGCTCGGCCAGGCGCACACCAAGCTGCTCAAGGCGATGAACAATAACCCTGACGATGAAGCGGCCGGCGTGCGCCTGATCGGTAGCTTCATCGAAAACGGCCTGCGCGCCCAGGCCCGCAGCGGCAACCTGCTGACCGGTCAGCTGTACATCGCCCTGGACTTCTACCCCAAGGCCGAGAAAGTCGCGTTTGACCCGAACCAGCGCCCCGTGGGCATCCCCACCCTTCCCGGCAATCTGGAACAATTGCAGGAGAAATTCGAAGGCATCGTCAACAAGATCAGCCAACTGCCGGTCGAGCGTATCGCCGGCAATCTCGATGCCAGCCTGGTCGAGTTGCGCAAGGGCCTGGCGCAATTCAATGCCAAGACCCTGCCCGGTGTGCAGACGACCCTGGGCGACGTGAGCAAGACCCTGCAGTCGGCCAGTTCAACCCTGGCCGAAGACTCGCCGCAGCGCGAGCAACTGACCCAGACCCTGGATGAACTGGCGCGCATGTCGCGCTCCCTGCGCGAGCTTTCGGATTACCTGGGCCGGCATCCGGAGTCGCTGATTCGCGGTCGCGCCGATAATGCCGCGCCCCTTGACCTGCAAGGGCCACCCCGCAAATGACCATTGGAGCCGCCATGACAGTGCCGTTGAAAATCACCCTGGTGACCGCCCTGCTGTTGCTCGCGGCATGCCGCAGCGAGCCGATTGCATTCCACACCTTGACCCCGGCGCACTGGAATAACGCCAGTCGCACGGAGGGAGGTGGCATCAGCATTGAAAGCATCACCGTGCCGCCCCAGGTCGACCGCGCACAGATCGTGATCCGCCAGGGCGACAGCGGCCTAGCGATCCTCGAAACCCAGTGGTGGGCCGCCACCCTCGCCGATGAGCTGAGGAGCGCGCTGGTCGACCAGTTGGCCGGCAGCGATGCCCGGCAAGCCGTGTCATTGCGCGTGGAAGTGCAGCGCTTCGATTCGGTGCCGGGGCAATACGCGCTGCTCGATGTGCGTTGGCGCCTCAGGCCGGCTGGCGGCGGTGATCGCCCTGCGCTGACCTGCCGCTCGACCTTGCAGTCACCGGCAGGCCCGAGCATCGATGACGTGGTGGTGGCGCACCAGAACAACCTCAAGCGCTTCGCCGCGCTGATCAACCGCGCTGCAGGCTCGTCCCTGACGCAGTGCCCGAGCGCGCAATGAACGGTGGCGCACTCAAGTCAGCAAGCCCATCGATTTGGCGCGCGCCACCGCCTGGGTGCGGCGCTCCACGCCCAGCTTGCTGTTGATATGGCTGGCGTGGGTTTTCACTGTGTGCAGGGAAATGAACAACTGGTTGCTGATCTCCTGGTTTGAACAGCCTTGGGCGATCAACTGCAAGACCGCCAGCTCCCGTGTACTCAGGGTTTCATGGTGAGGCGCGATCGCGACGACGGCGCTTGCCGGTAGCAGCGCCAGCAATGCCTGGTGCAACGGCTGATGGGACGGCTTGCCCAACTGCTCGCGCAGCCAATCCGGATAGTCCTCCAGCAACCGCTGGAACGGTTGCAACGCGCCGCCCGCGCCGGCGTCGAGTGCGTGGGCCAATACCGGCCTGGCCTTGGCTTCCTGGCCACACGCCAGCAGCACCTGGGCCTGTTGGGTCAGCGCCATCAGGGCGATCATCTGGCGGCCACTGCCGAGCGCCTGTTGCGCCAGGTCCTCAAGCCGTTGCAATGCCCTATCGGGCTGATGGCGAATGGCGTCCAGCGCGGCCTGTTGCAGCTCCACATGTTGTGGCAAGTGCGGATGAAACTCCGGTGCGGCGGCCGCCTGCTCGCCCGTGTAGGTCTGACCCAACCGCGTCAGCCAGGCATCGGCCAGGTCGGTACGGTCCTGGGCCAGCCACAACTCGCATTTGATCAGGGTGATCATCGCCAGGTAGTAGATCGGCGGCACGTCCCAGATATGCATCAAGCGCTCAGCCTCGGCCAACTCGGCAAAGGCTGCGGAGAAATCGCCTCGCCGCCCTTCGAAGCTGGCGATCACGCAATGCCCGATCAGCACACTGATATCCCGGCAGGCACGGGCTTCGGTCAGGCCGGCACGCAAACGCGCAAGCCCGGCTTCGGGCTGGTAACGCAGCAGCAGCAGGTAGCCTTCATACAACGACAACCGCGCGCGTACGGCGTACAGCCGCTGGGGTGCCAGCCCCTGCAGGCGCAGCAGGCCCTGGCGCACTTCGTCCAGGGCGCGCAGGATCTCGCCCCGCGCTTGCAGCACCCGGGCCCTGTCGTAATGAGCCAAGGCTTCAAACAGCGGGTTGCCGACGCGCTGCGCCAGTTCCAGGGATTCGCGGTTCAAGCCACGAGCCCGCCACAGATCGGCATCGACGATCGCCAGGTTGGAGAGGGTCGACAGGCACATCAAACGCTGGCCGTAACGCTTGTGCGGCAGGCTCTCCAGCGCCTCGTTGCAATAGCGCTGGGTCAATTCGCGGTCCCCTCGCCCACGGGCGATGATCCCGCTCAGTGCCAGCCATTGGGCCAGCATGGATTTTTGCGCGGTGGCCGACGGCGCCGGCAGGAAGCGACTGAGATAGCCGGACAGCTCCTGCGCCGCATCCAACTGGCACGCCAGCCCCAGCGCCCAGCTGTACAGCACGATCAAGCGCGGGGTGCTGATCAACAGGCTGTCGGGCAAGTCCATCTTCCAGCGCAGCAGCATGCCGACATTCTGCTCGGCCAGCAGCTGTTCTTCGGAGAGGTTCTGCACCAGGTTCGCCGCCACATCCAGGTGCCCGGCCCGCAGCGCCTGCTCCACCGCCTCATCGATCAGGCCCTGGGCGTTGAACCAGCGACAGGCGCGCAGGTGCAGACTGGCCAACGGTAACGTGGCGCTCTTTTCGCGGCGGGCGCGCAGCAGGTCGGAAAACAAATGGTGATAACGGTACCAGTGACCGTGTTCATCCAGCGGCACCAGAAACACCTGATGGGCCTGCAGGTAGCGCAGGATTTCCGGGCTGTCATGGGCCTCGCGGACCGCGTCGCACAGCTCGCTGCAAAAGCGCTCCTGGGGTGCGGTGTCGTAGAGGAACGCTTGCACCTCCGCAGGCAGGCAGTCGATGACCTCTTCCAGCAAGTAATCGCGAATCAGCCCTTCGCCACCGTTCAGGCCCTGCGGCAGGGCGCCGTCATTGCCGGCTTCGGAAGCGGCCAGCAGCCAGAAGCGCAGGCCGGCGACCCAGCCCTCGCTGCGGCGAATCAGGTTTTCCAGGGCCTCGCCACGTAACGAACTGCTGTGCCGGTCCAGCACGGCCAGGGATTCGTCATGGGTCAGGCGCAGGTCTTGCTCATGCAATTCCAACAGGTGCCGCGACAGGCGCAGGCGCGCCAGGTGCCAATCCGGGCGCTGACGGCTGGTGACCAGCACCACCAGGCCATCGGGCAAATGATTGAGAAAAAACTGCAGACAACGGTCCAGCACCGGCCCCTGGGCCAGGTGGTAGTCATCCAGCACCAGCAACAGCGGCGCCTGGACGCACAGGTGCACCGTCAGCTCATCGAGCAGGCCATCGAGCCATTCTTCAAAGGCAAAGGGTTGATGACGCTGACGCATTTTCAGCAGGCCCAGGGACTGGGCGCCGAGTTGCGGAAAGTACTGGCGCAAGCCTTCGAGCAGGCGCTCGAGAAAACGGCCAGGGTCGCTGTCCCGTGGGCTCAGGCCCAGCCAAAGGTTTTGCCAATGGGCGGGCAGGCTCTGGCAGAACTCCACCGCCAGGGAACTCTTGCCGAACCCCGCCGGCGCGCTGACCAGCAACAGTCGCCCTTCCAGGCCGGCGCCCAGGCGTTCGCACAGACGTGGGCGCAGCACGTAGCCGTCAGGCAGCGGCGGCCTGTAGAAACGGCCTTCCAGGGTCGGAATCACCGCGCTGGCAGGCCCTTGGATTCGGGACAGATCAGTCATCGCCGGGCTCTTGTAGAAGGCTGTTGTCGGCACTGCAGATGTCCGCAGACTAGCGGTAAAAGCGGCGGGATTGTAGATCTTTGCAACAAATGCCTGAAAAAGAACTGC
Source organism: Pseudomonas sp. R11-23-07 (assembly GCF_003852295.1). NCBI lineage: Bacteria > Pseudomonadati > Pseudomonadota > Gammaproteobacteria > Pseudomonadales > Pseudomonadaceae > Pseudomonas > Pseudomonas sp. R11-23-07. The sequence goes on along the minus strand of NZ_CP027761.1, from coordinate 1,070,349 downwards.
GACAAAAAATATCCCGTAAACGCCCCAAACAAAAATGTGGGAGGGGGCTTGCTCCCGATGGCGGCGGATCAGTCAACGTATTCATCGACTGTCAGACCGCTATCGGGGGCAAGCCCCCTCCCACAGGGGGTATCAGCGTAGGTTCAGGTTAGCGCACGCCATCCTGGCGCAGGGCCGCTGGAGTGAAGTCGCTGGTGGTGGCGGTGAAGCCGAAGTCATAGGCCTGTTTCTCTTCGTTCTTCATGCCCAGGGCCAGGTAGCGGCCGGACTGCAAGTCGTAGAGGGTTTCCAGGGCGTACCACGGCACTTGCTTGTCGTAGTAGTTCTCGGCATGGGCTTCGGCGACGCGCCACAGTTGGCCACGGCCGTCGTAGTGGTCGATCACCGCCGCTTGCCAGGTGTCTTCGTCGATGAAGAAGTCACGCTTGGCGTAGATGTGGCGCTGGCCTTCCTTCAAGGTCGCGACCACATGCCAGACGCGGCGCAGCTCGTAGCGCGCCAGGTCCTGGTTGATATGGCCGGCCTTGATGATGTCGGCGTACTTGAGCTTCGGATCATCAATCTTGTAGCTGTTGGAGGCGATGTAGATTTCCTTCTTGCCTTCCAGTTTCCAGTCGTAGCGGTCCGGCGCGCCGTTGTACATGTCGAGGTTGTCGGAGGTACGCAGGCCGTCGGCGGCGGTCCCCGGCCCGTCATAGGACACTTGCGGTGCCCGGCGCACACGGCGCTGGCCGGCGTTGTAGACCCACGCCGAACGCGGCTCCTTCACCTGGTCGAGGGTTTCGTGCACCAGCAGTACACCACCGGCCAGGCGCGCCGGCGCGGTGACTTGCTGCTTGAAGTAGAACAGCACGTTGCCTGGGTTTTTCGGGTCGAAGTCCTTCATCTTGTCGCGGAACACGAACTGGTCGCGGAAGTACACCAGGCTGTAGGAACCGTTGGTTTGCGGTGTGGCCTGGGTGACCAGGCGGGTGACGCTGCCGCCGCGATAACGGGTGATGTGGTTCCAGATGACCTCCACGCCGCTTTTAGGAATCGGGAACGGCACGGCCGTTTCGAAGTTTTCCAGGCCGTTGCCGCCAGACACCAGGTTGGTGGTGGTGGCGTTTTTCTTGATCGCAGCGAATACCTCCGCTGGCACCGTGGCGCCACGATGGGTCGGATAGACCGGCATCTTGAACGAGTCCGGGTAACGCTTGAACATCGCGTACTGCCCCGGCGCCAGCTTGTCTTTGTATTGCTCGACGTTTTGCGCGGTGATGGTGAACTGCGGTTGTTCGCTGGCATAAGGGTTGGCCAGGAAGCCTTTGGCATCCACGGCGCCCGCGTTGGTCGGCATCGGCGTCCATTTCGGGATGGTGCCGGCCGCGTTACCGGCCATTTCGGCGCCCATTGGGGTCAGGCTGGTGCCGAGCTTGCCTGCTTCATCGGCCGAGACCGCCGCCATGACGTTGCTCGCCAGGATCGACAGCCCAAGCACACCCACGTGCAACAGACTTTTAGTTATTTTCATACTCTGGTCTTCCTGAATACATGCCACTTGAAAAGAGTGTGCTTAAAAGTTGGCGCCAAAGCTCAACGCGACAAAGTCACGGTCATCCACGGTGCTGAACTTGCCACCAAAGAAGTTGGTGTAGGCCAGGCTCGCGGTGTAGGTGTTCTGGTATTCGGCATCCAGGCCCAGGCTGACCGCCTTGCGCCCTTCTTCGAAGTTGGCGCCAGGGCCCGGCGAGTAACCTTTGACGTCATGGGACCAGACCACGTTGGGCTTGAGGTTGACGCCAGCGAACACGTCCGGGTATTCCCAGATGGCACGGGCGCGATAACCCCAGGAGGTGGCGGTGGTGTAGCCGTCGTTGTTGCAGTTGGTGTTCAGGCCAGCCGCGTTGGGCAAGCCGGCGCCGGTGGCGGTGGAGTTGTTAAGCGCGTTGCAGAACCCACCTGGCAAGGTGCCGGGACCGAAGACCGGGTCGCGGCCGTAGCGCGCCTGGGATTTGCTTTCCAGGCCACCCACGTGGGTCACGCCGATTTCACCGACGGTGGTCAGGCGGCTGGCGCCCATTACCTGGTCGAAGAAGTGCGTGAAGGTGGTCTGGAACTGGGTCACTTCCTTGCGGTTGTAACCGTGCAGGTCCTGGCCTGGCGAGCCCTTGAGCACCGACGCATTGCCAAAGCCCGGAATCGGCGTAACGCCGGCAAACAGGATATCGGTGGTGCTCAACTGCACCGGCGCATTCGGACGGTAGCTCAACTCACCGCTCCAGGCGGTGCCGGTAGGCAGGGTGGTGGAGAAGCTCAAACCGTAGAGGCGGATATCTTCCGGGTACTCGACGAAGTAGTTGGAGCTGCCCGCCACGATCAACGGACGCAAGGCACCCAGCGGACCCAGTGGACGGGTGTAGGCCGACGACGGCGCACCCTGTGCACTGAAGATCGGCGCACGGCTGTGGTAGTTCATGAAGTAGGCGCCGAATTCGGTATCCAGCGGCTCGAAGTTGTAGTGCATGGCCATGCCGAACTGGCCGCTGTCGCGGGCATCGCGGTCCGGGCCACGGCGCACGAGCACGCCTTCGCTGTTCACGTCCACACCCAGGGCGCCCAAGGTCGGCAATGCTGCGCCGGGGATGGTCGAGCGCTTGTTCAGTACCCGCAGGTTATTGCTGCAGCCATCGGAAATCACGTCTGGCTGGGAGAAGAAGGTGCCGCAGTTATCGGTAACGGTCTGGTCCCATTCCAGCTGGTAAAACGCCTCGGCCGACAGGTTGTCGGTGAGCGTCTGGGACACGTAGAACATGTTGACCGGAATCAAGCCTTCCTTGATCTCGGCCCCTGGACGACGAAACGCCGACACGTCGATCGGGTTGATGGAGTTGATACCGCCGCCAATGAAGGTGCTTTCGCCCCAGCTCACCACCTGCTTGCCAAACCGCACGGAACCCGGCGCGTCGGCGATCGAGTAGTTGTGGTAGACGAACGCATCGAGGATCTGCCCGCCCGACGACTTGGCGCCTTCCTTGCGGTTGTTGTCGCTGATGTCCTTGAACAGACGGCTTTCGTCCTTGAGCTCAAAGTCGTACCAGTACTTGCCACGCACAAACACACCGGTGTCGCCGTACTTCAGTTCCAGGTCGTGGATGCCCTTGAAGATCTTCGAGAACGTTTCTCCGCGCTTGAAGTTCAGGTGCCCGTCATCGGAGGTCTGGGACAAGCCCTTGCCGCCGTTGTTGGCGCCGATCAGGTCGCGATTGGCCTTGGACGTGCTCCAACTGGCGCCTACCGACAGGGATGAGTCAAAACTCCCTTCGATTTCACCGATGTTGAAACTGACGCCGAATGCGGGCCCGGCGAGCGTAGAAGCGAGACTGACGGCCAGGGGCAGTCGTGCCCGGCGCCAGAACTGGTTTACTGAGGTCATCGACGCTACTCCATGTGCATTTTATTGTTATGGCAGTGAGCTCTTTCGGAAGATGCATGTAACGGCCGGGATACAACGATTCCAATGCCGAGCGACAACCGGGCGACCCTCGCCCGAAGCGCAACATCCGCGAAAAACTCTGGAAGGGACTATAGCCAGCAGGGGGTAGTGCTTGATCCCTCTAAAGTGTGATTTGCATCACCAACCCGTCTGCCACGACCCTTTCGCCACGCCGACGAAGGTCGACGCGGCAAGGATGGCTGAAATTCGGCAAATCACAAGTAAAGGCTTGAGATAGAGCAGCGCGCGCCCGAACGGGCGCGGCGAGCGGTGTCAGAGGGTCGACAGGAACGTGCTGTTGTTGGCCTGCCATTGGATGATGTCGATACGGATACGTTTTTTGTCGAGCTTGCCGACGCTGGTCTTGGGAATTTCCGTAACAACGGCGATCTGGCTCGGAATCGCCCACTTGCTCAAGTGGCCCAATTCAACGAACGGCTTGAGGTGTTCCTTGAGCTCACGGGCGCCTATCACATGGCCATCACGTAACACCAACAGGGCAAACGGGCGCTCGCCCCACTGCGGGTCGGCAATGCCCACCACCGCTACTTCGCGTACCGCCGGGTGACGGCTGACCAAGTCTTCCAGGGCCAGCGAGGAGATCCATTCGCCACCGGTCTTGATCACGTCCTTGATGCGGTCACGGATATCGATCACGCCGAACGCGTCCAGGGTGGCGACATCACCGGTGTGCATCCAGCCACCGGCCCACAGCTCGGCGCCCTTTTGCGGCTCGTTGTAATAGCCTTCGGTGAGCCAGGGCGCACGCAGTACCAGTTCGCCCTGGGATTCGCCGTCGGCCGGCAGAAAGTTGCCGTCGGTGTCCATGATCGCCGCTTCGACCAACGGGCCGGGCACGCCAGCCTTGATGCGGTAGGTGGTGCGTTCATCTTCGCTGCCGGCCATCAGCTCGGCATTGAGGTGGGCACAGGACACCAGCGGCCCGGTCTCGGACATCCCGTACGCGGCCGTCAATTGAATGCCACGGGCCTTGGCGGCTTCGTACAGCGAACGGTTGAGCGCGCTGCCGCCGATGACGATTTTCCAACCGCCGAAATCCACGCCCTGGGCGGCCTTGGCATTGAGCAGCATTTGCAGGATGGTCGGCACGCAGTGCGAAAAGGTGACCTTTTCCTGGCGCCACAGCGCCACCAGGTATTCGGGGTCGTAGCGGCCGGGGTAGACCTGCTTCAGGCCGAGCATGGTCGCCACATACGGCAGGCCCCAGGCATGTACGTGGAACATCGGCGTGATCGGCATGTACACGTCGTTGGTGCCGAGCAAACGCACGCTGTCGACGCTGCCCATGATGGTCGCCACGCCGATGGTGTGCAGCACCAGTTGGCGGTGGGTGAAATACACGCCCTTGGGGTTGCCGGTGGTACCGGTGGTGTAGAAGGTGGTGGCAACGGAATTCTCGTCGAAATCCTCGAAGGTGTACTTCGGGCTCGCCGCAGCCAGCAGGGTTTCGTACTCGCCCACCAGGTTGGGCAGGTCGGCGGTCTTGCTGTCGCCGTCGGTGATCAGCAAGGTCTTGTCGACACTGGTGAGTTGCCCGGCGATGGCCTGGTAAAGCCCCACGAACTCGCTGTTGACCAGCACGAAGCGGTCTTCGGCATGGTTCATGGTGTAGAGGATCTGTTCCGGCGACAGGCGCACGTTGATGGTGTGGATCACCGCGCCGATCATCGGGATGGCGAACATGCATTCCAGGTAGCGATGGCTGTCCCAGTCCATCACCGCCACCGTGTCACCGGCTTTGACCCCGGCTTCGGTCAGTACATTGGCCAGGCGCGCGACACGCTCGATCAAGGTCGGGTAGGTGTAGCGCAGTTTGTCGCGGTAGATGATTTCCCGGGTCTTTTCGTAACGGGTCCCGGACATCAACAGGCGTTTGATCAACAGCGGGTACTGGTAAGCGCCTTCGGCGGGGGGAATGACACGGGTCTGCAACATACGAATCCCTTTTATGACTGCGCGGTCTTGGCGTGAAGACCTGCACTGTAGAGACGTTATGTTTCAACCAAATCAGCCAAAGGAATGATTTGTAAAGCCCAGCAAATGCTAGCTTTGCGCCATCATTCTGGATTCATGAAGATCAAATGTGGGAGGGGGCTTGCCCCCGATAGCGGTGTGTCAGCCAAGTATTTATCAACTGATCCACCGCAATCGGGGGCAAGCCCCCTCCCACACAGATCAGGTTTACTTCATGCTGGTAAACGCCAGCTTCACCCCGATCGCAATCAGCACAGCGCCCATGGTGCGATCGAACCAATGCCCCATCTTCGCAAACCCGGCGCGCACGCGCTGCTGACTGAACAGCATGGCCACCAGGCAAAACCACAGCGCCGTCGCCACCGCCAGGTACACGCCATAACCGGCCTGCACCGCCAACGGTGTGTGCGGGTTGATCACCACCGTGAACAGCGACAGGAAAAACAGCGTGGCCTTGGGATTCAAGCCGTTGGTCACAAAACCCGCCGTGAACGCGCCGCGTGGGGTGCGCTCGCCCGCCTCGCGATGCAGCTCGCCTTCGGCCACAGGCTTGGCCGGCTGCGCGCGCAGCGCCTTGAAGCCGATATACAGCAGGTAGGCCGCTGCCGCCCATTTCAGTGCATTGAACAGCACGATGGACTGGGACACGATCAAGCCGATGCCCAGCAACGAGTAACCGACGTGCAGAAAAATCGCCGAACCGACGCCCAGCGCGGTCCAGGTACCGGCGCGCCGGCCGTGGGTCACGCTTTCACGCACCACCACGGCGAAGTCCGGCCCGGGGCTGGCCACCGCCAACAAGTGAATCAAGGCTACGGTTAAAAACTCGGCGACGTACATGCGCGCTCCATGAAGTAACGGATTATTTCATCTGATAGGCTCAGCAGATTACGCCTTCGAACCTCGTCGCAAAAGGTACAGTTGATCATGAACAATCGCCGCGCCGTCTTCCTCGATCACCCCTCCCTGGACCTCGGCGACCTCGACCTCAGCGGGCTGCGCGACTGCTTCGGCGAGCTGCAGCTGTTCGAGCAGACCACGCCGCAGAATGTGCTCGAACGCTTGCAGGGCGCTCACGTCGCCATCAGCAACAAAATCCCGCTCAACGCCGAGACTCTGGCGGCCTGCCCCGACCTCAAGCTGATCCTGGTGTCGGCCACCGGCACCAACAACATCGACCTCGACGCCGCCCGCGCCCAAGGCATCACCGTGAGTAACTGCCAGGGCTACGGCACCCCGTCGGTGGCCCAGCACACACTCATGCTGTTGCTCAACCTCGCCACACGCCTGAACGACTATCAACGGGATGTGGCCGCGGGCAAATGGCAGCAGGCCAGGCAGTTCTGCCTGCTGGACTACCCGATTGTCGAGCTGGAAGGCAAAACCCTCGGCCTGCTCGGGCATGGCGAGCTGGGCAGTGCCGTGGGGCGCCTGGCCGAAGCGTTCGGTATGCGCGTGGTGCTCGGCGCGATTCCCGGGCGCCCTGCCCGCGCCGACCGCGTGCCGCTGGATGAACTGCTGGCGCAGGTCGATGCGCTGACCTTGCATTGCCCGCTCAACGAGCACACCCGCGACCTTATCGGCGCGCGCGAACTGGCGCTGCTCAAGCCCGGCGCATTTGTCGTCAACACTGCACGCGGTGGCTTGATCAACGAACAGGCGCTGGCCGATGCGCTGCGCAGCGGGCACCTGGGCGGTGCGGCCACGGATGTGCTGAGTGTCGAGCCTCCGGCCCAGGGCAACCCGCTGCTGGCCGGTGACATTCCTCGGCTGATCGTCACGCCCCATAACGCCTGGGGCAGCCGTGAAGCGCGGCAACGAATCGTCGGGCAATTGCGCGAAAACGCGCTGGGCTTTTTCAACGGTGCCCCGCTTCGCGTCGTCAGTTGATAAACTGCGCCCCTTTTCAAGGAGCAGACCATGGATCCGCGCAGTGAAGTACTGCTTCGCCAGGCCGAACTTTTTCAAGGCAACCTGCTGCTGGTCGGTTTGCCGGCCGACGATTTGCTCGGGCGCCTGCCCAATGCCCATGGCTGGTGCTGGCATGCCGGCGACCAGGCGGCGCTTGCGGCGCGTTTTCCCGAGCGCAGCCAGTTCGGCGTGAGCGTGCCCGAGCGCGCATTCGATGCGGCGGTGATTTTCCTGCCCAAGTCCAAAGACCTCACCGACTACCTGCTCAACACCGTGGCCGCGCGCCTGCCAGGCGCCGAGCTGTTTTTGGTGGGCGAGAAAAAAGCCGGTATCGAAAGCGCCGCCAAGCAGATGATCCCCTTCGGCAAACCGCGCAAACTGGATAACGCGCGGCATTGTCAGCTTTGGCAAGTCACGGTGGGCAACGCGCCGCAAGCGCGCGAACTCGATAGCCTGGCGCAGACCTTCGACGTGCCGCTGGCCGACGGGCCGCTCAAGGTAGTGAGCCTGCCGGGCGTGTTCAGCCATGGTCGCCTGGACCGGGGCACCGAACTGTTGCTGGCGCATCTGGATAAGCTGCCCAGCGGGCATTTGCTCGACTTTGGTTGCGGCGCCGGCGTATTGGGGGCAGCGGTAAAACGTCGCTACCCGCATAACACCGTGACGCTGCTCGATGTGGACGCCTTCGCCGCCGCCAGCAGTCGCCTGACCCTGGCTGCCAATGGTCTGGACGCCGAAGTGTTGACCGGTGACGGCATCGACGCCGCGCCGATGGGCTTGAACGCGATTTTGAGCAACCCACCGTTCCATGTCGGGGTGCACACCGATTACTTCGCTACGGAAAACCTGCTGCGAAAAGCGGCAAAACATCTGGCAAAAGGCGGCGAACTGCGCCTGGTCGCCAACAGCTTCCTGAAGTACCAGCCGCTGATCGAAGAGCACTTGGGCATCTGCGCAGTCAAAGCCGAAGGCAATGGTTTTCGCATCTACCGGGCCAAGCGCCCCTGACGGGCGTTTGAAAAAGAAGGCTTGCCGAATGGGTTTTGCCTAGGCAGAATCCGCTCCGTCCTAGGGGAGTAGTCTCCTTTGAGCCCCACGCTCATCCGGCATACGTCAACATACTTGGTCAGCAGACCATGGCGTATGCGACCCAGGAGTCCGCACAGACGGACCGGGGTTTGACAAGACCTATGACACGCACACCTTACCCGGGGCGGGAAGGCTGTACGTGTCATAGCCGTGTCGACCCGCCCCTGGAAACCTACCTGATGCTGGATTCACTGCTCGTTCCTACCGCAATCGTTGCCCTGGCCGAAATCGGCGACAAGACGCAACTGCTCGCGCTCATTCTCGCTGCTCGCTTTCGCAAGCCCTGGCCCATCATCGCCGGCATCGTCGCCGCGACCCTGGCCAACCATGCGGCGGCCGGTGCGGTAGGCGCCTGGTTCGGGAGTTTCTTCTCCGATGCGGTACTGCACTGGATTCTCGCGGCCAGCTTCTGCGCCACCGCGCTGTGGACACTGGTGCCGGACAAACTCGACGATGATGAAGCCAGCACCACGCGCAAGTTCGGGCCATTCCTGACCACGCTGATTGCGTTTTTCATTGCGGAAATCGGCGACAAGACCCAGATCGCCACGGTGATGCTGGCCGCGCAATACCCGGAACTATGGCTGGTGATTATCGGCACTACGCTGGGGATGTTGATTGCCAACGTGCCGGTGGTGCTGGCGGGGAATTTTGCGGCGGAGAAGCTGCCGTTGACGTTGATTCGTCGGCTGGCGGCAACGGCGTTTTTCGTACTGGCGATTGTGGCGGTGTACAAGGCCATGCAAAGCAGTGGGTGGATTTAGCTAAAAGCTGCAAGCTGCAAGTTAAAAGCTGCAAGAAGAAGCATTGCTTTTTCTTACAGCTTGAAGCTTGCCACTTGCAGCTCAAGCCCTAGGACTTCTTGGCCTGTTGGTAGAGCGGCATCACCTTCGGAATCGCCGCCTGCAACGAGGCGATTCGGCTGTCGGACGCCGGGTGCGTGCTCATGAACTCCGGCGGCGCGCCTTCCGAGGCCTTGGCCATCTTGTTCCACAGCGTGATGGCGGCGTTCGGGTTGTAGCCGGCGCGGGCGGCCAGCTCCAGGCCGATCAGGTCGGCTTCGTTCTCATTGCTGCGGCTGTTGGGCAAGGTCATGCCATAGTTGGCCACGGTATCGGCCAGCGCCAGGCTGTCCTGGCCCAGGCCGAACAATGCACCGGCGCCCTGTTTGGCCATCTCGATGCCGTAGGCCTTGGACATGGCTTCGCGGCCGTGTTCACGCAAGGCGTGGGCGATTTCATGACCCATCACGGCCGCCAGTTCATCATCGGTGAGCTTGAGGTTGTCGATCAACGCGCTGTACACCAGGATCTTGCCGCCCGGCCCGCAGTTGGCGTTCATCTCATCGCTCTTGATCAGGTTCACTTCCCACTTCCATTGCGCCGCATCCGGGCGGAAGGTCGGCGCCTGGGCGATCAGGCGATTGGCAATGGCCTGTACGCGCTTGGCGTTGGCGCTGGTCTTGTCCAACACGCCTTTGCCGCTCGCCTCACCCAGGGTCTGCTGGTAGGACTGGGCGTACATCTGGTCGACTTCCTGGCTCGACAGCATGCTGAACATGTACTGCTTGCGCTCAACCCCAACCGCGCCGCCGCTGGTGGTGTTGACCGACTGACACCCGGCCAGCAGCATCGCTGCAACCAACCCGCTTACCGCCAATGACTTCTTCATGAACACGCTCCCTGGAAACATGGCGCGTATCGTAGGCGGACATTTGTATCGGCGCCAGATACATCAGACATTTAACCGCTGAATGTCGACGGTTCAAGCCGGGGTCAGGCACTCCGGCCCATTGAGCTTGGGATCGTTGACCATATTGGCCAGGACCCGCTCGCGCAAAGCGGCGGGCTCACTGGCCAAAAGACCTTGCAGCACCGCCAGCGGTGTCGCGGGGTCCAGCCAGGCGGCCTGCCCTGCTTCATCCAGGATCAATGGCCGGCGCTGAGCCTGTGCAGCTTGCGTGACCACCGCCGCACTCAACCACACCTGCTCCTGCACCGGATACGCTTCCCAGATCGCCGCGAAAAACAACGCGGAGCCCTCCCCCGGCGTCAGCCAGTACGGGCGTTTGCGCTGGGTGCCGCGCCATTCGTAAAACCCGTTGGCCGGCAGCAGGCAACGACGTTGGCGAAACGCTTCGCGAAACATCGGTTGCTCGGCCAGGGTTTCGGCGCGGGCATGGGCCGGCGTGCGGGACAGGTCGGTGAGCCAGGGCGGCGTCAGGCCCCACCGTGCACGCGCCAGGGTGAGCTGGCCGTCGAGGGCGCGCTGGATCAGCACCGAATCATTGGGGGAAATATTCCACTGGGCCTGCTGGTCGGCCGGAAACCCCGGCAAGGCAGCAAAAGCGGGGGTCCAGCGAAACAGGGCATAACGTCCACACATGGGGCAACACGACTCTTGGGGTAAACCGACCGACAGCCTAACAGACCAATACGTCGGGGAAGCTGTCGGGTTCGTCGCCGGGCAAGGGTTGCGCGGCGTTATAGGCGGTAATGAGTTCGCGGGCGTAGGCGGCCTGATCATTGTCGACCTCCAGCCCCAGCAAGCCGAAGATCGGCAGTTCGCCCGTGCCACCGAGCAAATGGCGCCCCACCAGGTGCGCCTCGATGCCTTCGCTGGCGAGCATCTGTTGCAGCAGCTCGCCTTCCATGAGGTTTTCCGGTTCGTAGATTCGCTGCATCGCGTTACCTGTTGTTTATTCGTTCTCGCTGCGGGTCTCGAGCATCCACTCTTCGCCGTGCACCTGCAGGTTGAAACTGATCGGCCTGCAGCACACGTGACAGTCCTCGATGTAAACCTGATCACCGCCGGACAAATCCACCGTCGTTTCGACCGTTTCACCACAATAAGGACAATCGTACAGCGCATTTTCCAGCATCGCGGTCTCCTGAGTGACTTGTGCGTATAATCGCCGGTCTATTTACAGGGTTATATTTCGGCTGAGCCCATTACTCAGGCCGCACCCTGGTATTTCTTCTACTTACCCTAGCCGTTTCTAACAAGAGAGCATGATGGGCGAATTCGATACCATCCGACCTTACAACGACAGCGAAGTCCCGGCAGTGCTGGACCGGCTGTTCCGTGACAAGGCCTTTCTGGACATCCTGACCCACTTCCGCTTCCCGCGCTTCGCTGGTGCGCTGGGCTGGCTGCTCAAGCCGATGATCGCACGCAAACTGCGCCGTGAATTCGCCGGCGTCACCACCGTGGCGACGCTGCAGGATAAAGTCGAGTATTACGTCGACCATACCATCGACCGCGCGACTGACGGCGTCACCTACACCGGCGTCGAGCAATTGAAGTCCGGCAGCGCCTACCTGTTCCTGGCCAACCACCGCGACATCGTGATGGACCCGGCCTTCGTCAACTACGCCGTCTACCATGCCGGCCTGCCGACGCCGCGCATCGCCATCGGCGACAACCTGCTGCAAAAGCCGTTCGTCAGCGACCTGATGCGCTTGAACAAGAGCTTCATCGTGCACCGCTCGATCACCGGGCGAAAGGAAAAGATGGCGGCCTACCAGTTGCTGTCGGCCTACATCAACCATTCGATCCGCAACGACTGCCAGTCGATCTGGATCGCCCAGGCCGAAGGTCGGGCCAAGGATGGGGATGACCGCACCGAATCGGCGATCCTCAAGATGTTCCACGTAAGCCGCAAGGACGAGCCGTTCGCCGAAGTCATCCAGTCGCTGAACCTGACGCCGGTGTCGATCAGCTATGAGTACGACCCGTGCGACGCCGCCAAGGCCCGCGAGCTGTATATCCGCGCCACCACCGGCACCTACTGCAAGGCGCCGGGCGAGGATGACGTGAGCATTGCGCTGGGCATCACCGGCTACAAAGGCCGGGTGCACGTGAACTTCGCGCCGCCGATTACCGAGCGCTTCGAAGACACCAAGGTGCTGGCTGCCGAAATGGACCGGCAGATCCTGGGCGGTTATCGGCTGTTCCCGGTGCATTACCTGGCGTATGCCCAATGGAACGATGCCGACCCCCAACTGCAAGTGCCCAAGGCCGCAGACGTATTCCCGGCCGATGAGCTGGCCAAGGCGAAGGCGGAGTGGGAGCGGCGCTTGCACGAATGCCCGTCCGAGCATCGTCCGTACCTGGTGACGCAATATGCGATGCCGGTGCGTAATCAGTATCGGGTGAAGGCGGGGATCCCGTTGTAAACACCGGTCAAAAAATGTGGGAGGGGGCTTGCTCCCGATTACGGTGTGTCAGTGCAGGTATTTGCAACTGACCCACCGCTATCGGGAGCAAGCCCCCTCCCACATTTGTTTGGCGGCGTACTTACAAATGGGTACTGAGCCAGGACAACACCAGCGCCACCCCCAGGCCCGCAAACCCGACGCGGTAAGCCTGGCGATAGGCCCGTTCGGTGCGCGTATCCAGGAACAGCATCGGTTGGTCGATGGCCCGCTCTTCGCTGCGCAGCGCGAGGTCGGCCATCGCACGTTGCGCGCGCAGGCGGGTCAGGAACAGCACTACGGCGCCCGAGCAGGCAATCAATAGGGCTACAGCATTGATGAGCAGCGCGGGCAACGCCATCGCAAACCTCGGCGAAACAGTATTCGGGTATCGGTCCAGCTACAAACCTGAACGATAGTGGCTTCCTGCGCCGTTAATGCTCCCTCCCCGTTGACGGCTAATGTATCCAGTAATTTACAGCGTCACCTGAACGTCACCTTAACAAGCCACTCTGATGCCCTTCGTCTTGAGGTGCTTGTCATGCTGCATGCGCAAAACCAGGACCGGCTGTATCTGATTGCCCCAAGTGATGAACAGGAGGCATTGGTCGGCGGCCTTGCGTTCAACGTCCAGGACCGCCACTGGCTGGTGTATTGCGCCCTCGCCGCGCAGGTGCATGCCGACCTGCCGGAGCTGGATTTACTCACTGGCGTGAGCATTTTGGATTTTTATGTCGACACGGCCGCGTGAAAGCGCCAGGCGAAAAAAAACCGGGCTCAGCGATGAGCCCGGTTTTTTTTGAACAGCTTATTGCGAACTGAGCAACTGGCCGATGCTTGGGTCCTTGAACAGTCGGGTCAAGGCATCGCTGAGCACATCGCTGACCAGCTTGGTGTTGGTTTCCTGGTTCGGCGACATGCCGAAACGCTGGTTGAGGGATGCGGCGTAGCGGCCGCTGTAGCGACGCGTACCGGCGCTGACGTCGGACTTGAAGGTCGCGCCGATGGACGCTTCGGTCACATACAGGCCTTCCTTGGGCGACTGGTATTTCAGTTCGGCCAGGGTGACGGTCAGTTGCGGCGCACCCGGCGTATTGGTCGGCGTAAAGCCCAACAAGCGCACGGCGGCTTCAGCCTGGGCCTGCAGCTTGGGCAGCACGTCCTCGCCGGTCACCGAAATCAGCGCGGTCTCCGGGTACAGGCCGCCACGCGAACCCAGCGTAGGTGACGGACGGCCATCTACCACACGCACCGACACCGGCTGGCCGTGACCGACCGGGGCCAACTGCGCCGTGACTTTGGGTTGCGGGCTGAGTTGTTGCGGGCTGTTGGCGCAGCCAACCAAAGCCAAACTGGTCACAGTGATCAAACCGAACAACAGGCGTTGCAACATACTCATTTCTCCAGGACTAGGCGCACACAGGCCGCCAGTATAACGGTGCACGCGCGTCACTCACCAGCAATCCTGAACCGCAGCTGAAGGCATGGGGCAAATTACAATTTCACATAAAAGCGTCATTGCAATGTCATGGCAGACTGACAACCTTCAAGCATGTAACGCAACCGGTACATCGCCATGCGCCTTCTCAAGTCACTGTTCCTGTCACACGCCCGCCACCGCCACTTTGCCCTACTCGACGCCCACGGTCATTGCCTGGCGTTCAAGCAATGCAGCCTGCCGCCCGTCGGTGAAGGCTGGGTGGAAGTTGCAGAGACACACCTTGGCTGGATGCACCGCCCGCTGCCGGCCAGTGCACGGGTCAGCCCTGAGTTTGTACGCGCATCTTCGCGACAAGCGTTGGCCTCCTGACCAGCGCACTAATAAAAGTCATAAAACACGCCCATTTCCCCGGCGTTCTTCGCTACAATCTCCCCCCGATTATAAGGACGTCTCCTGATCGGGCCCCGCAGCATCGTTATTGCCTCGGCATTAACCTCCCAATTGCCCACAGAGAGCCGCCCACACAGATCGAGTGAAGCTGGCGTGCTTGCTGTTTCCTTTGCAAACCACCCGTCTTTATCGAATCTGCCAGAGCTGCCATTGCGCTCGGCCACTTGAGTTTGTTGCCCGTTTCACGGGCCAGGTGCCAGGCTGGGCAGCCCTTTTTTGAGGTTCACGTCTTCAAAAGAGCGTGAAAAAACGGGTTTTCACAACTTCACAAGAGTGTGGCGAGCAAATGAATAGTTTGGCGTTTGTACAAGCACCATCAGCGTCTGGAACAGCCCAACACAGGACCGAGTACTCCTCAACAACCGGAGCTTGAGCCTGTCCGCTACGGATTGGTTGCACGAATCGCACGCTTTGACCATAAGTCGAATTGCCACAGGCGCCCATGAATGCGTTCATAGGCAGATTAGCCGGGCAGGAAGCGTGCGCTGAAGTTGCAAAGAATTGCGAAACGGACATGGCGATCCTGGCCATGGGTAACCTGGGGCAACACGTGAACCGCCCCGTCACTCCTGGCAGCCATGCCGTCAATTTGGTGCTGCAGATTTTGGAGACGCGTTAAATGGCGCATAACGAAGCAGTCGACGTAGTTCTGGTAGGGGCCGGCATCATGAGTGCCACCCTGGCCGTACTGCTCAAGGAGCTCGACCCCGGCCTCAAGCTGGAAGTCGTTGAGCTGATGGATTCGGGTGCCGCGGAGAGTTCCAACCCGTGGAACAACGCCGGTACCGGCCACGCCGGGCTGTGTGAGCTGAACTACACGCCGCAGGCCGCCGATGGCTCCATCGACATCAAGAAAGCCGTGCACATCAACACCCAGTTCGAGGTGTCGAAACAGTTCTGGGCGTACCTGACCAAAAAAGGCACCTTTGGCTCGTCCAAATCCTTTATCAGCCCGGTCCCGCACCTGAGTTTCGTGCAGGGCGAAAACGGCGTTGCCTTCCTCAAGAAGCGTTTTGAAACCCTCAGCCAGCACCATGCGTTTTCGGACATGCACTACACCGAAGACCGCAGCGAGATGGCCGAGTGGATGCCGCTGATGATGCCGGGCCGCCCGCTGGACGAAAAAATCGCCGCGACCCGCGTGATGAACGGGACTGACGTCAACTTCGGCGCCCTGACCAACCAACTGCTCAGCCACCTGACCAGTTCGGCGGACGCCCAGGTCAAGTACTGCAAGCGCGTCACCGGCCTCAAGCGCAATGGTGCCGGCTGGACCGTCAGCATCAAGGACGTCAACAGCGGCAACAGCCGCGACGTGGATGCCAAGTTCGTCTTCCTCGGCGCCGGCGGTGCGGCGTTGCCGCTGCTGCAGGCGTCGGGCATCGAAGAAAGCAAAGGCTTCGGCGGTTTCCCGGTCAGCGGCCAGTGGCTGCGTTGCGACAACCCGGAAGTGGTCAGACAGCATCAGGCCAAGGTCTATAGCCAGGCCGCCGTGGGCTCGCCACCGATGTCCGTACCGCACCTGGATACCCGCGTGGTGGATGGCAAGAAGTCCCTGCTGTTCGGGCCATACGCCGGGTTCACCACCAAATTCCTCAAGCACGGCTCGTTCCTGGACCTGCCGATGTCGATTCGTGCCGGCAACATCGGCCCGATGCTCGCCGTGGCGCGCGACAACATGGACCTGACCAAGTACCTGGTCAGCGAAGTGCGCCAGTCCATGGAGCAGCGCCTGGAATCCCTGCGCCGCTTCTACCCCGAGGCGAAAGCCGAAGACTGGCGCCTGGAAGTGGCCGGCCAACGGGTGCAGATCATCAAGAAAGACCCGAAGAAAGGCGGCGTGCTGCAATTCGGCACCGAGCTGGTGGCGGCCAAGGATGGTTCGCTGGCGGCGCTGCTGGGCGCCTCGCCGGGCGCTTCGGTGACGGTGTCGATCATGCTTGACCTGATCGAGCGCTGCTTCCCGGAGAAAGCCAAGGGCGAATGGGCGACCAAGCTGCACGAGATCTTCCCGGCGCGCGAGAAAGTGCTGGAGACGGATGCCGAGCTGTATCGCAAGATCAATACGCAAAACAACATCAGCCTGGAGCTGGTAGATGGAGGTGCGAGCTCGCTCGCGAAAAACGATAACGATAACGCAGCGCATCTGGTTTGACGCGGCGCTCTCAGGTTCTTCGCGAGCAAGCTCGCTCCTACCGTTAAAAGCGAAACGCCCCGGACTCTTATGAGGTCGGGGCGTTTTTTTATGGCTCGGATAATCAGCTGCGGGCTTTGTCGATCAGCTCGATGTACTCGGCGGCGTTGCGCTGGTCCTTGATCAGGTCGACAAAGGTCTGGCCATGCTCATCCTTGCCATCCAGGTCCAGACCGGCCTCCTTGAAGAAGCCCAGGAAGCGCTCGAAGTCGTCGATACGCAGGCCGCGATAGGCCTTGATCAGTTTGTGCAGGGACGGAGACGTCGCATCGACCGGCTCGAAGTTCAGGAACAATTTGATCTGGTCGTCGCCGATCTCGTCACCGATCACCTGTTTTTTATCTTTACGCATTACCGACTCCAGCCTGCAGACATTGATACGGGGGTTGAAGTCTACCTGTGGTGCACAGGCTTCGAAAGCGTAGAAGAGCCGCAGCTCAGTCGAACTGGGCGAGCATCCAGCGTTGGTAGTCAGCCACACCGGCATCGCCCTCGCGGGGCGCCCAATCGGCCAACTCACCCTCGCCCACCGGTCGATAGGGCCCGGCCTTGCACTCGAACATCACCGTATCAGGCTCCAGCACGACCAGGCCATGGAACACGCCCGGCGGCAGGTCGACACCCGCGCACTCGCCCCCTGCCTGCATCACGCGTTTGGTGACGACCTCACCGGTGTCGCTGAATATCAGCAGGCCCAGTCGCCCCTGGAGCACCAGCAAGGTTTCCGCCTTGTCCGCGCTGAGGTGCCGATGCGGCGGTACATAGGTACTCGGCTGCAGGGCCACGGCGAGGCGATGACACGGCTCTTCCATCTGGTGGAAATTGTGGTGGTGCCGGCCACGGGGGCTGGCGCCCGCTTTCTCGGCCAACTCTGCAAATAACGTCTGATCAAGAAAGCGGGCCATCGATTACATTCCTTTAACCGCGTAGATGCCATTGGCGTTGCGCCAGTAGCCCTTGTAGTCCATGCCATAACCGAAGATATAGCGGTCGATGCACGGCAGCCCGACAAAATCGGCTTTGAGCTCAGGGCGCGCCTTGCGGTCATGGTCTTTGTCGATCAGCACGGCGGTATGCACTTTGCGCGCGCCGGCATGCTTGCAGAAGTCGATGATCGCGCCCAGGGTGTGCCCTTCATCGAGGATGTCATCGATGATCAGCACGTCACGGTCGATAAACGAAACTTCCGGCTTGGCCTTCCAGAATAGATCGCCGCCACTGGTTTCGTTGCGATAGCGGGTAGCGTGCAGATAAGAGGCTTCCAGCGGGAATTGCAGGTGCGTGAGCAATTTGCCGGCGAAGATCAGGCCACCGTTCATCACGCAGAACACCACCGGGTTGGTGTCGGCCATTTCGCGGGTGATGTGCGCGCCGACCTTGGCGATCGCTGCTTCGACTTGCGCTTCGGTGTACAGGCAGTCAGCCTCGTGCATGATTTGACGGATATGCTCGAGATCAGCGGACATGGCGCTCTCCAAGGGGTGCTGTGGCAAGAAAAGCGGGCGAAGTTACGCTTCTACTGCGCTCCAATCAAGCCTTTATGGACTAACGTACTTGATGTCTATAGGACAACACCCTCGGATAGATTAATCTAAGCCGGTTTTTTTGCCCGCCGCCGGAGCCTTTCCCATGCCCACTCGCGAGATCCGCCACCCGCTGATCCGACACAAACTCGGCCTTATGCGCCGTGCCGACATCAGCACGAAGAATTTCCGTGAGCTTGCTCAGGAAGTTGGAGCGCTGCTCACTTACGAAGCCACCAAGGACTTACCCTTGGAAACCTACGAGATCCCCGGTTGGGCCGGTCCCGTACAGGTCGAGAAAATTGCCGGTAAGAAAATTACCGTGGTACCGATCCTGCGCGCCGGTATCGGCATGCTCGAAGGCGTGCTCAGCCTGATCCCGGGCGCCAAGGTCAGCGCCGTCGGCGTGGCCCGCAACGAAGAAACGTTGCAGGCCCACACGTACCTGGAAAAACTCGTCCCGGAAATCAACGAACGCCTGGCCATGATCATCGACCCGATGCTCGCCACCGGCAGTTCCATGGTCGCCACCATCGACCTGTTGAAAAAAGCCGGCTGCAAGGACATCCGCGCCATGGTGCTGGTCGCCGCGCCCGAAGGCATTGCCGCCGTCGAGAAAGCGCACCCTGACGTACAGATCTACACCGCCTCCATCGACGAGCGCCTGAATGAACACGGCTACATCATCCCAGGCCTGGGCGATGCCGGTGACAAGATCTTCGGCACCAAGCAGAAGGACGCGTGAGCATGCAGGATGATTTCAACGACCCGCTTTGGCGCCAGATCCTGTCTGGCGCACAAATGCTCTTCGTAGCATTTGGCGCGCTGGTGTTGATGCCGCTGATCACAGGCCTTGATCCAAACGTCGCACTGTTCACCGCAGGCTTAGGCACGTTGCTGTTCCAGGTGGTGACCGGGCGGCAGGTGCCGGTGTTCCTGGCCTCGAGCTTTGCATTCATCACCCCGATCATTCTCGCCAAGGGCCAATTCGGCCTGGCAGCGACCATGGGCGGGGTGATGGCGGCGGGTTTCGTCTATACCTTCCTGGGCCTTGCCGTGAAGGTCAAAGGCACCGGTTTCATCGACCGACTGCTGCCGCCGGTAGTGATCGGCCCGGTGATTATTTCCATCGGCCTGGCCATGGCGCCGATTGCCGCCAATATGGCGATGGGCAAGTCCGGCGACGGCGCCGAGCTGATCCACTACCAGACGGCCATGCTGATCTCGATGCCCGCGCTGCTGACCACCTTGATCGTGGCGGTGTTCGGCAAGGGCATCTTCCGCCTGGTGCCGATCATCTCCGGCGTGCTGGTGGGGTTTGCCATGTCGTTCTACTTTGGCGTGGTCGACACGGCGAAGATCGCCGCCGCGCCGTGGTTCGCCCTGCCCCACTTCACCGCGCCGGAGTTCAACTGGCAGGCGATCCTGTTTATCGTGCCGGTGGCCCTGGCCCCTGCGATCGAACATATCGGTGGCGTGATAGCGGTCGGCAGCGTGACCGGTCGCGACTACCTGAAGAAACCCGGCCTGCACCGCACGTTGCTGGGTGACGGGATTGCCACGACGGCCGCCGGCCTGTTTGGCGGCCCGCCCAATACCACCTACGCCGAAGTGACGGGCGCGGTGATGCTGACCAAGAACTACAACCCGAAAATCATGACCTGGGCCGCGGTGTTTGCCATCAGCCTGGCGTTTATCGGCAAGTTCGGCGCGCTGCTGCAGAGCATTCCGGTGCCAGTGATGGGCGGAATTCTGTGCCTGCTGTTCGGCTCGATTGCGGCGGTGGGGATGAATACGCTGATTCGCCACAGGATCGACCTGGGTGAAGCGCGCAACCTGGTGATTGTATCGGTGACGCTGGTGTTCGGGATTGGCGGTGTACTGGTGGGTACCGGCACCGGCCCGGACGATTTCGGCCTCAAGGGCATCGCCCTGTGTGCGGTGGTAGCGATTGGTTTGAACCTGCTGTTGCCGGGTAATGATGGTTGGAAGCAAAAAAAGCCGGAAGAACCGCTGCTCTAACCAATGTGGGAGGGGGCTTGCTCCCGATAGGGGTGTAACAGTCAATACATCTGTTGACTGACACACCGCCATCGGGAGCAAGCCCCCTCCCACATTTTGATCTTCAGTGTGGCTTAGAGCTCGCCGAGCCCATCGATCAGCGCCTGGTTCTGCTCCGGCGTCCCGATGCTGATCCGCAGGAACTGGGCAATCCGCTCCTGCTTGAAGTGCCGCACGATCACCCCTTGCTCACGCAGCTTGGCCGCCAGGCCCGCCGCATCATGCTGCGGGTGGCGCGCAAAGATGAAGTTGGCTGCCGAAGGCAACACTTCAAACCCCTTGGCCTGCAACTGGCCGGTGAGTTTTTCACGGCTGTCTATCACCCACCCGCAGGTTTTCTCAAAGTATTCACGGTCCTCAAACGCCACGGCAGCGCCGACAATCGCCAGGCGATCCAGCGGGTAGGAGTTGAAGCTGTTCTTGACCCGCTCCAACGCTTCGATCAGCTCCGGATGTCCCACCGCCAGGCCAACCCGCAGGCCCGCCAGCGAGCGCGACTTGGACAACGTCTGGGTCACCAGCAGGTTCGGGTAATGATCCACCAGGGTGATTGCAGTTTCGCCACCGAAGTCGATATAAGCCTCGTCCACAACCACGACTGATTCCGGGTTGGCCTTGAGGATTTGCTCCACAGCGTCCAGCGCCAGCAGGCACCCGGTTGGCGCGTTCGGGTTGGGAAAGATGATCCCACCATTGGGCTTGGCGTAATCCGCCACGTTGATCTGGAACTGTTCGTCCAACGGCACAGGATCAGACTTGATGCCATAAAGACCGCAGTAAACCGGATAGAAGCTGTAGCTGATATCCGGGAACAAAAGCGGCAACTCGTGCTGGAACAGGCCGTGAAAGATATGCGCCAGGACTTCGTCGGAGCCATTACCAAGGAACACCTTGTTCGCCTCGACGCCGTAATACTTCGCCACCGCTTGCTTGAGTCGGTCGCTGTTGGGGTCCGAGTACAAACGCAGGTCGTCGTTCAACTCGGCCCGCATGGCCTCTAACGCCTTGGGCGAAGGGCCATACGGGTTTTCGTTAGTATTGAGCTTGATCAGCTTGGTCAGCTTTGGCTGCTCGCCGGGCACGTAAGGCACCAGGTCCTTGACGAAAGGGCTCCAGAATTTGCTCATGCCTTACTCTCCCTTGAGGATGCGATATTCAGCGCTGCGCGCGTGGGCGCTCAGCGATTCGCCACGGGCCAGCACCGAGGCGGTCTTGCCCAATTCGGACGCGCCCTGGGGCGAACAGAAGATGATCGATGAGCGCTTCTGGAAGTCATACACCCCCAGCGGCGACGAAAAACGCGCGGTGCCGGAGGTCGGCAATACGTGGTTCGGACCTGCGCAGTAGTCGCCCAGGGCTTCGCTGGTGTGGCGGCCCATGAAGATCGCGCCGGCGTGGCGGATCGACGGCAACCAGGCCTGTGGGTCCGCTACGGACAGCTCAAGGTGCTCCGGCGCGATACGGTTGGCCACTTCGATGGCTTGCTCCATGTCGCTGACCAGAATCAGTGCGCCACGGCCATTGATCGATTTCTCGATGATCTCGGCGCGCTCCATGGTCGGCAACAACTTGTTGATGCTGGCGGCGACCTGATCGAGGAACGCGGCGTCGGGGCTGACCAGGATTGCCTGGGCGTCTTCGTCGTGCTCGGCCTGGGAGAACAGGTCCATGGCGATCCAGTCCGGGTCGGTCTGGCCGTCACACACCACCAGGATTTCCGAGGGGCCGGCGATCATGTCGATACCGACCTGGCCAAACACATGGCGCTTGGCGGTGGCGACGTAGATATTGCCAGGCCCCACCACTTTGTCGACCTTCGGTACGCTTTCGGTGCCATAGGCCAACGCGGCAACCGCTTGGGCGCCACCGATGGTGAACACGCGGTCGACGCCGGCAATGCAGGCGGCAGCCAGCACCAGCTCGTTGATTTCACCACGCGGGGTCGGCACCACCATGACCACTTCGGTCACGCCTGCCACTTTGGCCGGAATCGCGTTCATCAACACCGACGACGGGTACGAGGCCTTGCCGCCCGGCACGTACAGGCCGGCGCGGTCCAGCGGCGTGACCTTCTGGCCCAGTACGGTGCCGTCGGCCTCGGTGTAGCTCCACGAATCCTGCTTCTGTTTTTCGTGATAGCTGCGCACCCGCGCCGCCGCCACTTCCAGGGCTTCACGCTGGGGCGCGGTGATGCGCGTCAGGGCCAGTTCTAGGCGTTCACGGGGCAGAATCAGGTCCGCCATGGACTTGACGTCCAGGCCGTCGAACTGACGGGTGAAATCCACCAGTGCCGCATCGCCGCGCTCGCGCACGGCTTTGATGATCTCGAGCACCCGCTGGTTGACCGAGTCATCGGACACGCTTTCCCAGCTCAGCAGATGATCCAGATGATCGGCGAAATCCGGGTCGGCAGCGTTGAGTCGGGCGATTGCAGTGGACGTGGTCATAGCGAGGGCCTCAATAGAATTGGCAAAAACTCAGGCGCCCTAAACTACCGTTCGCTCCGCTTGGGCACCTGAGAATTCTGGCTATGAGGCGGATAGACGGGCGCAGCCTTTGGGCTACGCGGGTGAGTCAACCGCGGTGTCGAGACTCCACTGCCGTGCGCAGGGTGTCGATCAACGCCTGGATACGGGCATGTTGCATCTTCATCGACGCTTTGTTGACGATCAGGCGGGAGCTGATGTCGGCAATGAAATCCTGGGGCTCGAGACCGTTGGCGCGCAGGGTGTTGCCGGTGTCGACCACGTCGATGATCTTGTCGGCCAGGCCGATCAGCGGCGCCAGCTCCATCGAGCCGTAAAGCTTGATGATATCGACCTGACGGCCTTGTTCGGCGTAGTAGCGTTTGGCGACGTTGACGAACTTGGTCGCCACCCGCAGGCGGCCCTTGGGCTCGACATCGCCGACACGGCCGGCGGTCATCAGTTTGCACAGCGCGATCCGCAGGTCCAGTGGCTCGTAGAGACCCTGGCCGCCGTATTCCATCAGCACGTCCTTACCGGCCACACCGAGGTCGGCGGCGCCATGTTCAACGTAGGTCGGCACGTCGGTAGCCCGCACGATCAGCAGGCGAACGTCGTCTTGGGTCGTGGGGATGATCAGCTTGCGGCTCTTGTCCGGATTCTCGGTCGGCACGATGCCCGCTTCAGCCAGAAGCGGCAACGTGTCGTCAAGGATGCGGCCCTTGGACAGTGCGATGGTCAACATGGGAAGTGTCAGTCCTTCATCAGGCTATTGCTGTCCGGTCGCAAACGGCGCCAGACACAGATCGAGGCCCTTACAGCCTCGATTTGAAACAAACCGGTGTGTGTGTGTGTAGGAGCGAGCTTGCTCGCGAAGAACTCATGGGCACCGCGTTGATTCTGGATAAACGCGTTATCGTTGACGTTTTTCGCGAGCAAGCTCGCTCCTACAGAACGTCGGGGGTTAGCCCGGAACGCGGCGGATTTTAGCGCCGAGCATCTGCAGCTTTTCTTCGATGCACTCGTAGCCACGGTCTATGTGGTAGATGCGGTCAATCAGCGTATCGCCTTCGGCGCAGAGTGCCGAGATCACCAGGCTGGCCGAAGCACGCAGGTCGGTCGCCATCACTGGCGCGCCCTTGAGCTTGTCGATGCCGGTAACGATGGCGGTGTTGCCCTCGACCTGGATCTTGGCGCCCATGCGGTGCAGTTCGTACACATGCATGAAACGGTTTTCGAAGATGGTCTCGATCACGGCGCCGGTACCTTCAGCGATCGCGTTCAGGGAAATGAACTGCGCCTGCATGTCGGTCGGGAATGCGGGGTACGGAGCGGTACGCACGTTGACGGCTTTTGGCCGCTTGCCGTGCATGTTCAGCTCGATCCAGTCTTCACCGGTGGTGATTTCTGCGCCGGCTTCCTTGAGTTTTTCCAGGACGGCTTCGAGGATGGTCGGATCGGTGTCCTTGACCTTCACGCGGCCACCGGTAACGGCGGCGGCAACGAGGTAGGTACCGGTCTCGATGCGGTCCGGCATGACTTTGTAGGTAGCGGTGTGCAGACGTTCTACACCATCAATAGTGATGGTGTCGGTGCCAGCGCCGGAAACCTTCGCGCCCATGGCGTTGAGGAAGTTGGCCAGGTCGACCACTTCGGGCTCGCGCGCGGCGTTTTGCAGGACGCTGCGGCCTTTGGCCAGGGCAGCGGCCATCATGATGTTCTCGGTACCGGTCACGCTGACGGTATCGAAGAAGAAGTTCGCGCCACGCAAGCCGCCTTCCGGCGCCTTGGCCTTGATATAGCCGCCTTCCACGTCGATGACCGCGCCCATGGCTTCAAGGCCACGGATGTGCAGGTCGACCGGACGCGAGCCAATGGCGCAACCGCCAGGCAGGGCCACTTCGGCTTCACCGAAACGCGCGACCATCGGGCCAAGCACCAGGATCGACGCACGCATGGTTTTCACCAGCTCGTACGGGGCGATCAGGGTCTTGATGGTGCGTGGGTCGATTTCGACAGACAACTTCTCGTCGATCACCGGCTCGATGCCCATGCGACCGAACAGCTCGATCATGGTGGTGATGTCGTGCAGGTGCGGCAGGTTGGCCACCGTGACAGGGCCGTCGCACAGCAGGGTCGCTGCCAGGATCGGCAAGGCGGAGTTTTTCGCACCGGAAATGCGGATCTCGCCATCGAGGCGGGCACCGCCGGTAATAATCAATTTATCCATAAGAATCTCGACGCCTTGGGGGCTCAGGTGCGCTCGGCCCAGGCCGCGCGGCTGAAAAATTTCATAGTGACCGCATGGATGCTGCCATCGGTGATCCATGGGTTCAAATGGGCATAGATCTGCTGCTGACGCTTGACCGGGCTCAATGCCGCCAGTTCATCGCTGATCACGTTCAGCTGGAAATTGCAGCCTTCGCCTTCAACTTCTACAGCCGTGTCCGGCAGCTTTCCTTCAAGGAAGCTCTTAACTTCTAGGGCCTGCATGCTCAACCTCTATCGGCGCCCAGTGCGCACGGGTCGCACATCATACAAAAAAAGCCCCGCGCCTGCGAACCCCGCATAGCAGGACTCTGACGGAGGGCTTCTCTGATAAATGTGTATTACGGGTGTGCCAACAGCTCGGCCAATCCGGAAACCTCGGCGATCTCGCGCATGTCTTCAGGCAACGCACGGAGACTGACCGGCTTTTTTACCGCAGCGGCATCGCGCATGAAGCACAGCAGCAACGACAGACCGACGCTGCTGGACTTGGTTACCGCCGAGCAATCCAGCACCAGCGCAGGCGCGGTGCTGGCCTTGATCAGGGCCTGGCCCTGCTTGCGCAGGTCAGGCCCGGTGCGGTAATCGAGCACGCCGCTGAGGAACAGCTCGCCGGCATCGCCGATACGAACAGCCGACTCGGTCATGGCGCTGGTTTCCCGGCTTCCTTATCGGAAGTTTCCTTGGCCTTGGCCACTTCGCCGGCCCAACCATTGATGGTCTTGTCCAGGTCGTTGCCATTGCGCTGCATCGCGTCGGCGAACTGGTCACGGAACAGCTTGCCGATATTGATGCCGTTGATGATCACGTTACGCAGCTTCCACTCGCCATTGACCTTCTCCAGCGTGTACTGCACAGGGTACACGGCGCCATTGGTGCCTTTGACGGTCATGTTGACGCTGGTGCGATCACCCGACTCATCACCGGCCGGAGCGACGGTAATCCCCTGATTGTTGTACTCAAGCAAGGCGTTACCGTAGAACTGGAACAGGCCGCGCTTGAAGTTTTCCTGGAAACGCTGCATCTGCGCAGGTGTGGCCTTGCGCGAATACTTGACGGTCATGATGCTTTTGGAGATGCCTTCGGCATCCACCACCGGACCGACAATGGTATTGAGCGCGTTGTAGAACTGGCTCGGGTCTTGTTTGTACTTTTCCTTGTTGGCCGACAGGTCAGCCAACATTTTGTTGGTGGTGTCCTGCACCAGTTCGTGGGCAGAACCGGCTGCGTTGGCCATCAACGGCAGCGCTGCAAGCAGAACCAGAAGGCCACGTCGCAAGGTAGAGAGCATGAACAGATTCCTCATTTGGCGTCTTTATTGACCGTGTTGAGCAGGAATTTACCGATCAGGTCTTCAAGCACCAACGACGACTGTGTGTCGTGGATGGTCGAGCCATCCTTGAGCAGGGCTGTTTCCCCACCTACGCTGACACCGATGTACTTCTCGCCCAGCAGGCCAGCAGTGAGGATAGATGCCGTGGAGTCAGTCGGCAGATTATCTACCTTCTTGTCCAACTGCATCGTCACTCGGCCGGTGAAGCTGTCGCGATCCAGATCGATTGCCGTGACCTTGCCGATGGTCACACCGGCCATGGTCACTTTAGCTCTGACCGTCAAACCGGCGATATTGTCGAAGTACGCATAAAGTTTATATGTGTCGGCGGTGGGGCTGGCCGACAGGCCACTGACCCGCAGGGCCAGCAACAGTAAAGCCAGGATGCCAGCCAGCAAGAAAAGGCCGACACCGATCTCCACAGTGCGGTTTTGCATCAGAAATCTCCAAACATCAAGGCGGTCAAAATGAAGTCAAGGCCCAGTACCGCCAGCGAGGCGTATACAACGGTCTTGGTGGTGGCGCGACTGATCCCTTCTGAAGTGGGCTCACAGTCATAGCCTTGGAATACGGCGATCCAGGTCACTACAAAGGCGAAAACGATGCTCTTTATGATGCCGTTGAGCACGTCACCCGTGAAGGTCACGCTGTTTTGCATGTTGGCCCAGTAGGAACCGTCGTAGACGCCCAACCAGTCCACCGCCACCCACGAACCGCCCCAGATCCCGACCACGCTGAAGATCATTGCCAGCAGCGGAAGGGAAATGAAGCCGGCCCACAGGCGCGGGGCAACAATGTACTTGAGCGGGTCCACGCCGATCATTTCCAGGCTGGACAGCTGTTCGGTGGACTTCATGTTACCGATTTCGGCGGTCAACGCAGAACCTGCACGCCCGGCGAACAGCAACGCGGTGACCACCGGCCCCAGTTCACGCAACAGCGTCAGGGCAACCATCTGCCCTACCGCCTGTTCTGAACCGTAGCTGGACAGAATGTTGAAGCCTTGCAGCGCCAGCACCATGCCGATGAACATCCCGGAGACCACGATGATCACCAGGGACATCACGCCGACCGCATGCAGTTGCTTGAGCAGCAAGCCAAAGCCGCCGCCGATGCCGCCGCGGCCGAGCAAGGCGTGAAACAGGAAAATAGTCGAACGCCCGAGGACTTCGACGATGTCGATGCCCGAGCGACCGAAAAGGCGAACCTTTTCGATAATAGATGTCTTGCGCATCAGCGCTTCCCCAGAAGATCTGCGCGGTAGTCCGCTGCCGGAAAGTGAAAAGGCACCGGGCCATCAGGATCGCCGGTCATGAATTGGCGAATGCGCGGGTTATCGGCGTTCATCAGCTCTTCTGGCGTCCCCTGCCCCAGCACCTGGCCATCACCCACTACATAGAGGTAGTCAGCGATGCTCGCGGTTTCGGCCAGATCGTGAGATACCACGATGCTGGTGATGCCCAAGGCATCGTTGAGCAGACGGATCAGGCGCACCAGTACGCCCATGGCGATGGGGTCCTGGCCTACGAAAGGCTCGTCATACATGAGGATCTGCGGGTCGAGGGCGATGGCTCGCGCCAGGGCGACACGACGCTTCATGCCACCGGACAATTCGTCAGGCATCAGGTCGATGGCCCCGCGAAGCCCTACGGCCTGCAGCTTGAGCAACACAATGTCACGAATCATCTCGTCGGACAGCTGGGTATGCACCCGCAGCGGGAACGCTACGTTTTCGAAAACATCGAGGTCGGTAAACAGCGCACCGCTCTGGAACAGTACCCCCATGTGCTTGCGCGCATCGAACAGATCGCTGCGCGACAGCGTCGGCAGGTTCTGGCCGTTGACCCACACTTCGCCGGCACTGGGGCGCAATTGCATGCCCATCAGGCGCAACAAGGTGGTCTTGCCGCAACCGGAAGGCCCCATGATGCCCGTGACTTTTCCGCGAGGAATGCGAATATCGACGTTATTGAAGATGCTGCGCGTACCGCGCTTGAAGGAAAGGCCCTTCAGCTCGACCGCGTAGGCGTTATCGGCACTCATCTAATCTCCTTGGGATGCAGCCTTTCACTCAGACACCATGTATGCGATTTTGGTTTGCAACGGATGTGCAATAGTTACGCCATGGGTTGGGCGGACCGAACTGGCCGCGAACTATATCACTGCTGGTGCAGAGCCCCCAAGGCCGGAACAGCGCTTGTTCAGATTCAGCACAGGGAAAAACGTTGCCGGCGATGTTATTCAGACGAATCTTGGAGACGCTTAGAATAAAGCCTGACGAACTTATGTGAGCGAATCGATCATTACCGCTATAATCGCCGACTTTTCGTCAGGCTATACGACTTCAGACATGAGCCAATCCAGCGACCTCATCCAATCCGCACAACGCACCATCCGCCTCGAGCTGGAAGCCGTAGAAGGTTTGTTGGCGCATATCGACGCAGATTTCGTACGCGCCTGCGAGATGATTCTGGCCAGCAAAGGCCGCGTTGTCGTGGTTGGCATGGGTAAGTCCGGCCACGTCGGCAACAAGATCGCCGCTACGCTGGCCAGCACCGGAACCACAGCGTTCTTCGTGCACCCGGCCGAAGCCAGCCATGGTGATATGGGCATGATTACCAAGGATGACGTGATTCTGGCATTGTCCAACTCCGGTACCACTAACGAAATCGTCACCCTGCTGCCTCTGATCAAGCGCCTGGGCATCAAGATGATCAGCGTCACCGGCAACCCGGAATCGACACTGGCCAAGGCCGCCGAAGTGAACTTGAACGTTCATGTCGCCCATGAAGCCTGTCCGCTGAACCTGGCGCCCACCTCGTCGACGACTGCGGCACTGGTCATGGGCGACGCGCTGGCGGTGGCGCTGCTTGAGGCTCGTGGGTTCACCGCTGAAGATTTCGCATTTTCGCACCCCGGTGGCGCCCTGGGCCGTCGCTTGCTGTTGAAAGTGGAAAACGTCATGCATGCGGGCGATGAACTGCCCCACGTGCAACGCGGCACCTTGCTCAAGGACGCGTTGATGGAAATGACCCGCAAGGGCCTGGGCATGACCGTGATCCTGGAAGCCGATGGCCGACTGGCCGGCGTGTTCACCGACGGTGATCTGCGGCGCACCCTGGACCGGGCCATCGACATCCATACCGCAACCATCGATGCCGTGATGACGCCCCACGGCAAGACCGCGCGCGCCGAGATGCTTGCAGCCGAAGCCCTGAAGATCATGGAAGACCACAAGATCGGCGCGCTGGTGGTGGTCGATGACCACGACCACCCTATCGGCGCCCTGAACATGCACGACTTGTTGCGTGCAGGAGTGATGTAAATGACCAGCGACCTGTTGCAACGCGGTAAAAACATCAAGTTGGCGATATTCGACGTCGATGGCGTGCTGACCGATGGCCGCCTGTACTTTCTCGAAGACGGCAGCGAATTCAAGACGTTCAACACCCTCGACGGCCAGGGCATCAAGATGCTGATGGCGGCAGGCGTACAAACAGCGATTATCAGCGGTCGAAAGACCCCCGTTGTGGAACGTCGCGCACAAAACCTCGGAATTGCTCACCTGTATCAAGGCCGCGAGGATAAACTGGTGGTGCTGGACGAGCTTCTTGGCCAACTCAACCTAAGCTATGAACAGGTCGCCTATCTGGGTGACGATCTGCCTGACCTGCCGGTGATCCGTCGGGTAGGCCTGGGCATGGCCGTCGCCAATGCCGCAGCGTTTGTGCGTGAACACGCCCATGGCATTACCGCCGCCCGCGGTGGCGAAGGTGCCGCCCGCGAGTTCTGCGAGTTGATCCTGCGTGCCCAGGGCAGTCTTGAAGCGGCCCACGCCGCCTACTTATAGAGCGTTATATGCTGAGCAAAAAGATTCGCAACTTCCTGCTATTCGGAGCCATCGCCGCGCTGTTGCTCGCGGTGGGCTACTGGAATATCAGCCCGGAGCGCTTTCTCGACAAGCCTGTCGTGCAGGTTGATGAAAGTGTCATCGACAACTTCGCCACCAACACCCATACCGTGCAGTTCCTGCCCGATGGCAAGGTGCAGTACGAGTTGGTCTCCGACAAGGTCGAGCGCTTGAAAGCCTCGGAAGTCAGCCTGCTGACCAACCCGGACTTGAACATGTACCGTGGCACCGAACTGCCATGGCACGTCACCAGCCTGCGTGGCGAGGTCAATCCGGACGGCACCGAAATCGAACTGATCGACTCGGTGCGCGTCGCACGTACAGACGCGCAGAACCGGGACACCATTATTACCAGCAGTCGCATGACGGTATTCCCACAACAGCAATATGCGCAGACCGAGCAAGACGTTAGAATCGACGGCGCTGGCGGTGTATCGACCGGCAAGGGAATGAAAGCGTATTTGAAAGAAAGCAGGATACACCTGCTATCGAACGTAAGAGGACAGTATGAGGCTCGTTAAAACCCTCCCTATTTTGCTCGGTCTGGGCGCAGCACTGGGAAGCGTGAGCGCCTGGGCTCTGCCGAACGATAGCCAGCAACCGATCCACATCTCGGCCGACGATGCGCAGCTGGATGACAAGCAAGGCGTCGCGACCTACACCGGTGGCGTGATCATCACCCAAGGCTCGATGAAGATCACCGGTAATACGGTGACCCTGACTCGCACCCAGGCTGGCGATATCGACGTCGTGACCTCGGTGGGCAACCTGGCTTACTTCGAGCAGAAGCAAAAGGCAGAAGACCCAGGGCCGATGAAAGGCTATGGCAAGACTATCCAGTACCATGCCCAGCAAAATCGCATTGTGCTGATTGACCAGGCCAAGGTGCTCAGTGCCGACGGTAACTCCACCGAAGGCGAGAAGATCGTCTACAACACCCAGACCCAGGTCGCCCAGGCGGGTCGCGCCAATGGCAACAAGGTCACCGCGCCTCGCCCACGGATCGACATGGTCATCCAGCCGAAGAAGAAGGCCGAGTAATGGCAACCCTGAAAGCCCAGCATCTGGCCAAGGCCTATAAAAGCCGCCAGGTGGTACGCGATGTCAGCCTGTCGATCGACAGCGGCCAGATTGTCGGTCTGCTCGGCCCCAACGGTGCCGGCAAGACCACGTGCTTCTACATGATCGTCGGGCTGGTCCAGGCGGACCAGGGGCGTGTATTGATCGATGACCTGGACGTCAGCCACCAGCCGATGCACGGCCGTGCGCGCGCAGGTATCGGCTATCTTCCGCAGGAGGCGTCGATCTTCCGCAAACTGTCGGTAGCCGACAACATCATGGCAATCCTCGAGACCCGCAAGGAACTCGACCGCGACGGCCGCCGCCAGGAATTGGAAAGCCTGTTGCAGGAGTTCCACATCAACCACATTCGCGACAACCTCGGCATGAGCTTGTCCGGTGGTGAGCGTCGCCGCGTGGAGATCGCCCGCGCCCTGGCGACCGCCCCCAAATTCATCTTGCTGGACGAACCGTTCGCTGGCGTTGACCCGATTTCGGTGGGCGACATCAAGCAGATCATTCACCACCTCAAGGCCAAGGGCATCGGTGTGCTGATCACCGACCACAACGTCCGTGAAACCCTCGATATCTGCGAAACCGCTTATATCGTCAACGACGGGCAATTGATTGCCGAAGGTGATTCCGCGACGATCCTGGCCAACGAACTGGTGAAGGAAGTTTATCTGGGTCACGAGTTCCGCCTGTAAACACGGTGATATCGGGCCCTTTGCGAGCGCGCGAGCGAGTCAATAAAAAACTCAGCTTTTTTATTGTTACCGCGCTCTAGGCAAAGGCCCCGATATCAGGCATATAATTTGCTTATGTTTGGCGCTCACGCGCCCTGTCGTGGATGGCGCATTGCGCCGGCGAATAAGGTGTTAAGCCCCTGCCATGAAACCATCGCTAGTCCTGAGAATGGGCCAGCAGCTGACGATGACACCGCAGCTGCAACAGGCCATCCGCCTGCTCCAATTGTCGACCCTGGACCTGCAACAGGAAATCCAGGAGGCCCTGGAGTCCAATCCGATGCTCGAACGCCAGGAAGAAGGCGACGACTTCGACAATACCGACCCCTTGGCCGACAATATCGAGCAAAAGCCCAATCCTGATGTACAGGAACCGTCCTATCAGGAAACCGCCCCTACGGTGGACAACCTTGAGGACGGCGAATGGAACGAACGCATTCCCAACGAGCTTCCGGTGGACACCGCATGGGAAGACGTCTACCAGACCAGCGCCAGCAGCCTGCCCAGCAATGACGATGACGAATGGGACTTTACCACCCGTACGTCGGTCGGCGAGAGCCTGCAGAGCCACCTGCTGTGGCAGCTGAACCTGGCGCCGATGTCCGACACCGATCGCTTGATCGCCGTCACCCTGATCGACTGCATCAATAACCAGGGTTATCTGGACGAAACGCTCGAAGAAATTCTTGAGGCCTTCGACCCGGAGCTGGATATCGAACTGGACGAGATCGAAGCCGTCCTGCACCGTATCCAGCAATTCGAACCCGCCGGCATTGGCGCCCGTACGCTCAGCGAGTGCCTGCTGCTGCAATTGCGCCAGCTACCGGCCAAAACCCCGTGGCTCGCTGAAGCCAAGCGCCTGGTCAGCGACTACATCGACCTGCTCGGCAGCCGCGACTACAGCCAGCTGATGCGCCGCATGAAGCTCAAGGAAGACGAGCTGCGCCAGGTTATCGAGCTGGTTCAGAGCCTCAACCCTCGGCCGGGCTCGCAGATCGAGTCCAGCGAAGCCGAATATGTCGTGCCTGATGTGATCGTGCGCAAAGACAACGAGCGCTGGCTGGTGGAACTGAACCAGGAGTCGGTGCCACGTCTGCGGGTCAACCCACAATACGCCGGCTTCGTGCGCCGCGCCGATACCAGCGCCGACAACACCTTCATGCGCAACCAGCTGCAGGAAGCACGCTGGTTCATCAAGAGCCTGCAAAGCCGCAATGAAACCCTGATGAAAGTGGCCACCCAGATCGTCGAGCACCAGCGCGGCTTCCTGGAATATGGCGACGAGGCAATGAAGCCCCTGGTACTGCACGACATCGCTGAAGCGGTCGGCATGCACGAATCGACGATTTCACGGGTGACCACGCAAAAATTCATGCATACCCCACGGGGTATTTATGAGCTGAAATACTTTTTCTCCAGCCATGTAAGCACCTCCGAAGGCGGCGAATGCTCGTCCACGGCGATCCGCGCGATCATCAAAAAACTGGTTGCCGCGGAAAATCAGAAAAAGCCGTTGAGTGACAGCAAGATCGCTGGTTTACTGGAGGCACAAGGCATTCAGGTCGCCCGTCGAACCGTCGCCAAGTACCGCGAGTCTCTCGGGATCGCGCCTTCCAGCGAGCGAAAGCGTTTGATGTGACGGGCGGGGCACAGCGTTCCAGTGGCAGGCGCTTTTCGCCTGCCGCTTTATGCACTGGCAACGAAGGAGAAGCTGTATGCAAGTCAACATCAGTGGACACCATGTAGAAGTCACCCCACCCATGCGCGAATACGTCGAACAGAAGCTGAAAAAGCTTGAAGGACATTTCGACAAGATCACCAACGTGCAGGTCATCATGAAGGTCGATAAGCTTCAGCAGAAAATTGAAGCGACCCTGCAGATACCCGGTGGCGAAGTGGTTGCTAACGCCGAGCATGAAGACATGTATGCATCGATCGACTTGCTCACCGACAAGCTTGACCGCCAACTCAAAAAGCATAAGGAAAAGAATCTGCACCTGATGCAAGGTACAGGTCGTTAACTCTCCCCCCATGATCCGACTTGAAACCATCCTGACCCCCGGCCGTTCCCTTGTGAACGTGCCGGGCGGCAGCAAGAAAAAAGCCCTCGAACAAATTGCCAACCTGATCAGCAGCCAAGTGCCTGACCTGGAGATGCAAGATGTCTTCGAGGCTCTGATCGCCCGTGAAAAACTTGGCTCGACCGGTTTTGGCAACGGCATCGCCATCCCCCACTGCCGCCTCAAAGGCTGCACAACTCCGGTCAGCGCACTGCTGCACCTGGATCACCCCATCGATTTCGATGCCATCGACGGCGCTCCGGTCGACCTGCTGTTCGTTCTGCTGGTCCCACAAGCTGCCACCGATGCGCACCTGGAACTGCTCCGGCAGATCGCCAGCATGCTCGACCGCAAGGAAGTACGCGATAAACTGCGCAGTGCCGAAAGTAATGAGGCGTTGTATCAGGTCGTCCTGGATGAGCAAAGCGGGCAATAATCATGCGTTTGATCATCGTCAGTGGCCGTTCCGGCTCGGGCAAGAGCACTGCCCTTAATGTGCTTGAAGACAGCGGCTTCTATTGCATCGACAACCTGCCCGCCGGCCTGCTGCCGGAATTGGCCGAGCGCGCCCTGATCCACACCGAACTGGCGCAACCGCTGGTCGCCGTGTCGATCGACGCCCGCAACCTGCCCAGCCATCTGTCGCGCTTCCCCGAACTGCTTGAGGAAGTGCGCGCCAAGCATATTCATTGCGACGTGCTGTACCTGGATGCCGACGAAGAAACCCTGCTCAAGCGTTTCTCCGAAACCCGTCGACGCCATCCGCTCAGCAGCGCCAACCGCTCCCTGGCGGAAGCCATCCAGGACGAGACCAAGCTGCTGGGGCCGATCATCGATCTGGCCGACCTCAAGATCAACACCACCAACTTGAACCTGTACCAGCTGCGCGATGCGATCAAACTGCGATTGCTGAACCAGCCGGAGCCCGGCACAGCGTTTCTGGTCGAATCGTTTGGCTTCAAACGTGGCATGCCGGTGGATGCAGACCTGGTGTTCGACGTGCGCTGCCTGCCCAATCCTTATTGGAAGCCGGAGTTGCGCGATCAATCCGGGCTCGATCAGCCCGTGATCGACTATCTGGCGGCACAAGCGGATGTGGAAGAGATGTTCCAGGACATCTCCACCTACCTGCTCAAATGGTTACCGCGCTTTGCCGCGAGCAATCGCGCCTATGTCACCATTGCCATTGGCTGCACCGGTGGCCACCACCGCTCCGTCTACCTGACGGAACGGCTCGGCCAGGTGCTGCAACAAACCCTCAAGAATGTCCAGGTTCGCCACCGCGACCTTAGCTGAAAGGAACACCACTGCGATGCCGGCTCGGGAAATTGAAATCATCAACAAGCTGGGTTTGCACGCCCGAGCCTCAGCCAAGTTTGTCGGCGTTGCCGGGCAGTTCCCCTGCCAGATACGCGCCGGGCGCACGCCAGAATCGATGGTCGACGGTAAAAGCATCATGGCGATGATGATGCTTGCCGCAGGCAAAGGTACCAAAATCCACCTGAAAACCGAGGGTGAGCAGGAGCACGAAGCGATGGAAGCATTGGTGGCGTTGATCAATAACTACTTTGATGAAGGCGAATAAGCTCTTCCCTCCATCAGAGTAAGCTTTACCCTAACGCCGTATCCATCACCATCATCAAGCAAAACCCGATGCACAACCCCAGGCTGGCGAGCTTATCGTGACCGTTTCGGCGTGACTCGGGGATGACCTCATGGGTCACCACCAGCAGCATCGCGCCAGCAGCCAGCGCCAGCCCCAGGGGCAACAGCACTTCGGCAAGGCTCACCAACCACGCGCACAGCACTGCAAAGACCGGTTCGACCAAACCTGACGCAGCGCCGATCAGGAACGCCTTGATCCGCGACATTCCCGCCCCAGCCAATACCAGCGCGATCACCAGGCCTTCCGGTACGTCCTGCAGAGCAATGCCCATGGCGAGGCTGTCTGCATCTGCCATGCCGCCACCCGCAGAGACCCCCACGGCCATGCCTTCCGGGATGTTGTGGGCAATGATGGCAAACACGAAGAGCCAGATGCGCGGTGGGATAACCGGCTTATCCGGCGTGCCCACCAGCATTTCCGGGCTGGCGCCGGAGACCTTGCGGTCCACGAGATAGAGCCCGAATGCACCCAGCATAATGCCGAAGCTGATCAAGCCAGCCGCGCCCCAGGGCGACAATCCCAGGCTCTCAGCGGCGGCAATGCCCGGCACAACCAGCGAAAAGGCAGTCGCCGCCAGCATGACCCCCGCCCCAAACCCCAGCAAGGTATCGCTCAGCGCCGCTGGCATTCTGCGGATCACCAGCACCAGCACCGGCACCGCGCCCAGGGCGGTGCCGAGTGCGCAGATCGCCCCGCCCTGCAAAGCGCGCAAGATGCGCGGTTCAAGGTCGAGCCAGGCCAGCCCATGGGCCACCAGTAAGGCCGTACCGACTAATACAAGCAGGGAGCCTAACGCGTAGCGAAATAATCGCACGCTGCTAATCGCCAGTGTTTCAGTACCCATAGTCGGCCTTAGATCTTGTTATAGGGTGAATATCAGGCCAAAGCGGCCTGGTAGCGCGCGGCAACCTCCGGCCAATTGATGACGCTATAGAATGCATTGATGTACTCCGGTCGTCGGTTTTGATACAGCAGGTAATAAGCGTGCTCCCAAACGTCCAAACCGAGGATCGGCGTGTTGCCGCTCATCAGCGGGCTGTCCTGGTTGCCGCTGCTTTCCACCACCAAGGTCTTTTGCGGGGTGACGCTCAACCAGGCCCAGCCGCTGCCGAAACGGGTCAACGCCGCTTTGGTAAAGGCCTCCTTGAAACTGTCGAAGCCACCCAGTTGCTCGTCGATCGCCTTGCCCAGTTCCCCCTCAGGTTTTCCGCCACCTGTGGGCGACATGACCGCCCAGAACAGCGAATGGTTGGCATGCCCGCCTCCTTGATTGACCACGGCAGCGCGTAATTGCTCCGGTAATTTTTCAACGCTGGAAACCAGCTTCTCCACCGGCCAGCCTGCGAACTCGGTGCCCTCGACCGCAGCATTAAGGTTATTGATGTAGGTCTGGTGATGCTTGGTGTAGTGAATTTCCATGGTTTGCGCATCGATATGGGGTTCGAGGGCGTCGTAGGCGTAAGGCAAAGCCGGCAGGGTGTAGGTCATATCAATGTGCTCCATAGTGAGAGGGGGTCGGCTGCGAAGCGGCGCTGCCCAGCAAGCGATGGGTGCGCGGGTACTCGCCGTGATCGCTGATGAAATTCAACAGTTCGACGTAGGTTTTGCTGCTCTGGCGCAACACCGCCTCGCGCAACTGCGAACTGAGCCGCGCGTCCTGCATGGCCTGCAGTAGACGCTGGTGAATGGCGCAGAGGTATTCCGCGCTTTCTTCAGGCTGGTTCAGGCGCAGGTGCAGGTCTGCCAGGTTGTGATGGGAAATGACGCAAGCCGCCACGGCTTCGTCGGCATCCGCCCAGCGTTCGAACAACACCTGGGCGAGGGCCAGGGCTTGCAAGTAGGCCTCGCGGGCGTCTACCAGCTCGCCCGCCATAAAACAGCGATTGGCCCGTTCGATCGTGCGTTTCCAGTGCTCCATGGTGAGCCTCCAAAACAGGGTCGGTGATTACACGCCGCCCGCCGTAAGCTTTTCCGGGTCCAGCAGGACTTCCAGTTGGCTGCGCGGCAAGTCGGTGTGTTCGAGGGCGACATCGATCACCGGACGACCCTGCTGATAAGCCTGCTTGGCGATTTCAGCGGCCTTTTGGTAACCAATGATCGGATTGAGGGCGGTGACCAGAATCGGGTTGCGCGACAACGCCTCCTTGAGTTTGGCTTCGTTGACCTTGAAGCTGGCAATAGCCTTGTCCGCCAGCAAACGGCTGGCGTTGGCCAGCAACTCCAGGCTACTGAGCAGGTTCTGGGCGACGATCGGCAGCATCACGTTCAGCTCGAAGTTGCCGGATTGGCCGGCGACGGTGATCACCGTGTCGTTGCCAATCACCTGGGCAGCCACCATGGCCGTGGCTTCCGGGATTACCGGATTGACCTTGCCCGGCATGATCGACGACCCCGGCTGCAGACCTTCCAGCTCGATTTCGCCGAGGCCGGCCAACGGGCCGGAGTTCATCCAGCGCAGGTCATTGGCGATCTTCATCAGCGATACAGCGGTGGCTTTCAACTGGCCGGAGACGGCGACGGCGGTGTCCTGGGAACCAATCAACGCAAACAGGTTCTTGCCCGGCGTGAACGTCACCTGGGTCAGCTGGCTCAGGTGCTGGCTGAAGC
Organism: Pseudomonas sp. R11-23-07; assembly: GCF_003852295.1. Classification (NCBI taxonomy): domain Bacteria; kingdom Pseudomonadati; phylum Pseudomonadota; class Gammaproteobacteria; order Pseudomonadales; family Pseudomonadaceae; genus Pseudomonas; species Pseudomonas sp. R11-23-07. Next base: position 1,031,900 of record NZ_CP027761.1, on the reverse strand, counting down.
GTGCGGCAAACTCCGGGTGTGCGTTGATGCCGGTGCCTACCGCCGTGCCGCCCTGGGCCAACGCCTGCAGCGCCGGCAGCAGGTCTTGCAGGTGGCCGACATTGGCCTTGAGCTGCTGCGCCCAGCCATTGAGCACTTGGCTCATGCGCACCGGCATGGCATCCATCAAGTGAGTACGACCGGTCTTGATAAAAGGGTGGACTGCTTCGGCCTTGTGCTCGATCACCTGCACCAGGTGCAGCAAGGCCGGCAGTGTTTGCTCGTGCAGCACCAGCGCGGCGCTGACATGAATGGTGGTCGGGATGATGTCGTTGCTGCTTTGTCCGCAGTTGACGTGGTCATTGGGGTTTACCACCTCGCCCAGCAACCGGCTGGCCAGGGTCGCAATCACTTCGTTGGCATTCATGTTGGAGCTGGTGCCGGAGCCGGTCTGGAAGATATCCACCGGAAAGTGCTGCATGTAGTCGCCTTCCAATAAACCTTGGGCGGCATCGACAATGGCCTTGCCCTGCCCTTCGTTGATTTGCTTGAGGTCGACGTTGGCCCTGGCGGCAGCGGCCTTGGCCAGGATAAGCGCGCGAATGAACTGCGCGGGCATACGCTGATGGCTGATCGGAAAGTTGTTCACCGCGCGCTGGGTTTGCGCACCGTACAAGGCCTCCGCGGGGACTTGCAGTTCGCCCATGCTGTCGCGTTCGATACGGGTGTTACTCATCATCAGATCCTTGCACCAAGTCGGCGTGAGAGAGGGATGGCAGCAATTGGCATGTCGCCAATTGCCAGGCGAAGGCCTGCCAGCGCTTGAGGCGGCAGGCACAGTGAGAGAGTTTTTCCAGGTCACGCAGGGGGCGCCAGGCCTGGTCCAGACACGAGGAGCGCCAATGCCAGGGCAGTGCGATATCGTTGGCGGTGTCGATGAGCAATCGAAATGACGTTTCGGCGATCGTCCACGGGTGGGTCGCGGTGCAACACGCCAGATAGCGCCCCTCATTGAGGTAATGTTCGATCAGGCGAGGCTCATTGGGGTCGAGCCCGCAGCGAATCTGACGACTCATCCACCGCCAACTTTCCAGGTACGGGTCCTCATGCAAGACAGAACTCATGATCCACACTCATTCAGTAATGATATTCATTATTAAATGATATTAAGAATCAAAACAAGAACAGCAGGTTAATCCTGTCTGCCAGCGGCACAAAAAAAGGCGCGCCATCATCGATATGGCGCGCCTTTTTTGGTGAAACCTCGCAGGTCAGCTACCGGCGACTGTCATCCGCTCGATCAACACCGAGCCCGTGCGGATATTGCTGCGCAACTCCAGGTCGTTACCCACGGCCACGATCTGCTTGAACATATCGCGCATGTTGCCGGCGATCGTCACTTCCTGGACGGCGAACTGAATCTCACCGTTTTCCACCCAGAACCCCGCCGCGCCACGGGAATAGTCACCCGTCACCATGTTCAGCCCTTGGCCCATCAATTCGGTCACCAGCAGGCCGCGCCCCATGCGACGCAACAGCGCCGCCTGGTCTTCATCGCCATGGGTCACGAACAGGTTGTGAACGCCGCCGGAGTTGGCGGTACTTGGCAGGCCAAGCTTGCGTCCAGCGTAGGTGCCCAATATATAAGACACCAACTCGCCCTTCTCAACGAACGGCTTGGCATACGTGGCCAGGCCGTCGCCGTCGAACGAGGCGCTGCCCATGGCGCGCATCAGGTGCGGGCGCTCATCAATGGTCAGCCACTCCGGGAACAGCTTCTGGCCGATCGCGCCTTCGAGGAATGAAGATTTGCGATACAGGTTGCCGCCGGAAATCGCCCCAAGAAAACTACCGAACAAACCACCGGCCAATTCAGCGGAAAACAGTACCGGCACTTCGCACGTGGGCACCGGGCGTGCGCCCAAACGACTGGCTGCACGCTGCGCCGCACGCTGGCCAATGCTGACCGGGTCGGCCAGCAACTCGCCTTGGCGGTTCACGTCATACCAGTAATCACGCTGCATCTGGCCGCCGGCTTCGGCGATCATGACGCAACTCAGACTGTGACGCGTGGACGCATAGCCACCGATAAAACCATGGCTGTTACCGTAGACACGGCAGCCCTGATGCGTACTCAGCGTGGTGCCGTCGGCGTTCTTGATACGCGCATCGGCGTCGAACGCCGCGGCTTCGCAGGTCAGCGCCTGTTCGATGGCTTGCTCAGGCGTGATATCCCAGGCGTGGAACAGGTCGAAATCCTGCAGGTCCTTGGCCATCAGCGCTTTGTCGGCCAAGCCTGAACTTTCATCCTCAGAGGTGTGCTTGGCGATTGCCAACGCGGCGGCAACGGTCTCGCGGATCGCCTCCGGGCCACTGGCCGAGGTACTGGCCGAACCTTTGCGCTGGCCCACATACAAGGTAATCCCAAACCCTTGGTCGCGATTGAATTCTACGGTCTCCACTTCCCGCTGACGCACCGAAGTCGACAGTCCCTGCTCCAGCGACACCGCTACCTCACAGGCGCTGGCCCCCTGGCGCTTGGCTTCGGCAAGGATCTGCTCGACTTGTTCCTGCAGTGCCGGTAACGCTTGCGGACCGACGCTTTGGGCTGCACTCATGGTTTTCTCCACTCAAATTCTGCTCTCGGTTAAGGCCATCGAGCGACCGGGCCGGACAAGCGGCCCCCGACTGGTTATCATGGCGGCGTTTCTTTGCGGACTGCCACCATGGTTGATTCTTACGACGACTCCCTCGATGGGGAGAAAAGCAAAACCCAGGTCAAACGTGAGCTGCATGCTCTGGTTGACCTTGGCGAGCGCCTTACAACGCTCAAAAAGGACTTGATTGCAAAACTGCCACTGACCGACGAAATGCGTCGGGCCTTGGCCGATGCGCCTAAGCACACCGCGAATATCGCGCGCAAACGGCACATCATGTTTATCGGCAAGCTGATGCGCGATCAGGATACTGACGCCATTCTGGCCTTGCTCGATCAAACCGATGCCTCCACTCGCCAGTACAACGAACGCTTCCATAACCTGGAGCGTTGGCGTGACCGTCTGATCGAGGGCGATGACGCCGTGCTGGAGAAATTCGTATTGGACTATCCGGAAGCGGACCGCCAGCAATTGCGCTCCCTGATCCGTCAAGCCCAACATGAAATGGCGCATAACAAGGCGCCGGCCACCAGCCGTAAAATCTTCAAATACATCCGTGAGCTGGACGAGACTCAACGCGGCCTGCGTTGATCCTCTTCCCCGGGTGGCGACCTTCGCCACCCGAAGCTTGCGGGCTTACGAGCCCGTGCCACCCACGGTGATCGCATCGATTTTCAAGGTTGGCTGGCCCACGCCCACCGGCACCGACTGCCCATCCTTTCCGCACGTGCCCACGCCGCTGTCCAGCGACAGGTCGTTACCGACCATCGACACCTTGCTCATCGCCTCCGGCCCATTACCAATCAATGTGGCTCCCTTGACCGGCGCGGTAATCTTGCCGTCTTCGATCAAGTACGCCTCGCTGGTGGAAAACACGAACTTGCCGCTGGTGATATCCACCTGCCCGCCGCCGAGGTTGGCGCAGTAGATGCCGCGCTTCACCGAAGCAATGATTTCTGCCGGATCGCTTTGGCCACCGAGCATGTAGGTGTTGGTCATGCGTGGCATGGGCAGGTGGGCATAGGATTCGCGGCGACCGTTGCCGGTGCGCGCCACGCCCATCAGGCGGGCGTTGAGCTTGTCTTGCATATAGCCCTTGAGTACGCCGTTTTCGATCAGGGTGGTGCACTCCGTGGGCGTGCCCTCGTCATCCACACTCAACGAACCCCGGCGACCGGCCAAGGTGCCATCATCGACAATGGTGCACAGCTTGGACGCAACCATCTCGCCCATGCGCCCGCTGTAGGCGGAACTGCCCTTGCGGTTGAAGTCGCCTTCCAGCCCATGGCCCACGGCTTCGTGCAGCAGCACACCGGACCAACCCGAACCCAGCACCACCGGCAAGGTACCGGCCGGCGCCGGAATCGCTTCCAGGTTGACCAGCGCCTGGCGCAGCGCTTCACGGGCGTAGCCCATGGCGCGGTCTTCGGCGAGGAAATAACGGTAGTCGGTGCGCCCGCCACCGCCATGGCCGCCGCGCTCGCGGCGGCCGTTCTGCTCGACGATCACACTCACGTTGAAACGCACCAGTGGCCGCACATCTGCCGCCAGCCCGCCGTCGGTAGACGCGACGAGGATGCGCTCCCACACGCCGGCCATGCTCACGGTGACCTGCTGGATGCGCGGGTCCAGGGCGCGGGTCGCCGCGTCCACACGCTTGAGCAGCTCGACCTTCTCCGCGCGGCTGATCACTTCCAGCGGATTGTCCGGCGCGTACAACTGCGCCACGTCCTGGGTGCTGAATGCCTGCACCGTGCCATTCTGCCCTGCGCGGGAAATCGAACGGGCCGCACGCGCAGCCAGGCCCAGGGCCTCCAACGTAATGGCGTTGCTGTAGGCAAAACCGGTTTTTTCTCCGGATTGCGCGCGAACGCCGACACCCTGGTCAAGGTTGAAACTGCCTTCCTTGACGATGCCGTCTTCCAACGCCCAGGACTCGGAAATCTGCCCCTGGAAATACAGGTCGGCCGCGTCGATCCCGGGTCCGGCCAGATCGCCCAGCACGGTTTGCAGACTTTCGATGGTCACGCCACCGGGTGCCAGGAGATGTTCACTGACTGAGGACAACAACTCGCTCATAGGTTTGGCCTTAAATTCATCGTTCTGAAGCAGGTCGCTGTGCGCCCTGCGAGAAAAAGCGCCGGTGATTGACCACCGGCATGCGCGCCCGTATCGACGCCTGTTCATTGCTGTCGCGTTCGGTCACCAACACCGCTTCGCCTTGATCCTGTTGGGCCAACACCCGCCCCCAGGGGTCGACAATTGCCGCATGCCCGTGGGTTTCCCGTGGTCCCGGGTGCACACCGCCCTGGGCAGCCGCCAGCAGGTAACACTGGGTTTCGATGGCCCGTGCACGAATCAGCACATCCCAATGCGCAGCGCCGGTCACCGCCGTAAACGCCGAGGGCGCGCTGATCAACTCAGCCCCCGCCGCGCGCAACTCACTGTACAACTCCGGGAAGCGCAGGTCGTAGCACACCGTCAGCCCCAAGCGCCCCACCGGTGTATCCGCCACCACCACATCGCTTCCGAAAGCATAGTCGTCAGATTCGCGATAACGACCCCGGGCATCCGCCACATCCACATCGAACAAATGCAGCTTGTCGTAGCGAGCGACGATTTCACCGCGATCGTCGATCAGCAGCGAACAGGCGTTGGGCTTGGCGTTCGGTTGGTCCTTGGGTGGCAACGGTAGTGTGCCGGCCACTATCCATAAGGTGAGGTCGCGGGCGGCCTGTTTCAACCATGGCAGGATCGGGCCTTCACCCAAGGCCTCGGCCCGACCAATGTCAGCCATGTCACGGCGGCCCATGGCGGCGAAGTTCTCCGGCAGTACCGCAAGCCTGGCGCCATCCGCCGCTGCACGTTCCAGCAGGCGGCGAGCCTGGGCCAGGTTCGCCAGCACGTCACTCTGGCTGACCATTTGAATTACCGCAAAGGACATGGGCCGACACTCCGTAAAGGGCATGGGGCCATGCTACTCCACAGCCTCTCAGTTTGGCTTTTCAAATGGCTTGTCGAAGGTGATTTTCGGGTCTTTCCACGGGCCTTGCACGGTGTACTGCACGCTGGCGAAGCGCGATACCCGGTCGCCGATCAGCTTGTCGATCAGAAACAATGCGCCGCCAATGGCCGGCGCGCCGACAATCAACGCCGCGATGGGCAGGTTGTTGGTGACCGGCAGCGTCACCAGCAACTTGGCATCGACGCGATCCGCCACCAGATCCAGGGTGCCGTTCAGCTCAAGGTTGGTGGATGGCCCGGTCATGGTGATGGGCTCACGGGTCACGAACACGCCGTTACTGGCCGCGAGCAAGCCCTTGACCCGGTCATAGCTCAGGCCCTTGCCGAGCAAGTCGGAAAAATCCAGGCGCAAACGACGGCCGATGGAGTTGAAGTTAAGCAGGCCGAACACCCGAAGTGCCTGGGCGCCACCTTCCACTTCCACGAACTGGCCTTTACGGAACGCTGCGTCCAGGCTACCGGAGAACCGCTTGGGCCCAACCCAGGCGGGCGAACCGGGCCAGCGGCCATCCACGTCCAGGTGGAAGTCCTCGCTGGTTACCGTGGGCGCAAAGCCCCAGCCTTTGAGCACGTCGGCAATGTTCTTGCCGTCCAATCGCCCTTTGTACCAACTGGTGCTGGCCCCCGGCGCGCCTTCCCAACCACCGGCGCCATTGAGTTGCATGCCCTTGAGGCCCAGGTCCAGGCTGTTGAAGGCCAGGCCCTTGGCGGTCGGCCGGACTTTCAGCGACCACGCGCCCACCAGGTCCGGGCCCTGGAACAGTTGATCGATGGCGATATCCAATGCCGGAATATCCTTGGGATCGATATCGGCCAACGGGTCCGGCGCGTTCTCGTCCGCCTGTACGGTCGGGTCGACCGCAGGCAGCTTCACGTACTTCAGGTTGATTGCGATAGGTGCGCCCTTCGCGTCCGGCAGGTTGACCGTGCCCTTGGCCTGCTGGCTGTCGAACTGCAGGCCCCAGGCCACGGGCTTGCGATCCAGCTGCAGTTTGACCTGGTCGAACCGAGTACCGAAACCGGTCAGCTTGCCTACCTTGAAATCAGCGCCACTGAGCAGCTGCTTGGCATTGCCGCCCGGATCGTTACCGGCGTAACGGTTGGCGAGTTGTTTCCACGGGTCGATGTCCAGTTCGGAGAGCACCCCGCGAATGCGCAGGCCCTTCGCGCCAGGCAACACCGCGTCGCCATCGCCAAGGAACAATTCGCCGCGGCCCTCATTGAAGTTGTCCGGCGGCGCCGCAAACGTGAAGTTCGCCAGCTCACCGTAGTCAAACCAGTAACGCCGTTCGGCGCCCTGCAAGGTCATGCGGAACGTGCTGTCACGGCCCTGGCTCGCCGGCATGCCAAACGGCGCCGGCAGGTCCACGGCGACGCCCTTGAGGTTGGAGTTGACCATCAACTGGCTGTCCGCGCCGTCCAGGATCACCTGCAACTGGTACGGAATATCGCCGGAGACCGGCAGCGGCTGGCTGATTTTCAACCAGTCGGTGAGCCGCTTGACCGTCACCTGCCCCTTGGCGGTAACGCGGGTGTTGATATTGCCGGGTGTGCCCTCGGCAAAAATCTGCGCGGTAATCGGACGGTCGAACGCCTGGGCCGAAATATTCTGCCCGCTCAGGCCCTTGGCGCTGTCGAAACGGAAGTCACCCTTGAGCTGGGTCAGGTCCAGGGTGGGCTCCGCCAATTGCAGGCGCGCCTTGTCGGTCTTGAAGTCGACCACGATCTTAGGCTCGGTGCCCTTGGCCAGGGGCACGTCCAGGTCCAGACTGCCTTGCAGGCTGCCCTCGCCCTTCCAGCCCGCAAAGGTGGATGCGGTGCCGATGGGGGCTTCCTGGAGGATTTTCAAACCGTCGCCCAAACCACCGGAAAATCCGCCGGTGAGCAGCAGGTGGCTGTCCTTGCCGGCCGGCGCGTGGGGGATATTGACGTAGACGTCCTTGACCTGGGTATCGAGCAGTTGGCCCTTGCTGGCCAGGATACGCACGCCGCTTTCCTCGACGAATACCTCACCATTGACCTTGTTCACATGGGGCCAACCCGGTTGGAAGGCCAGCTCGGCATCATGCACCTTGAAGAACAGGCTGATATTGCGCGAAGCCGGCACCGCGTTGTGGCTCAAGGAGCCCTGGTACTGGAAAAAACCTTCGTCTACCGCGCCTTTGAGGATCGCCGTGCGCAACCATTCATCCAGCGCCGGGCTCAACACTGCCGGTAGATACTTGGGGGTAAAACGACCATCGCCATCGACCATGCCGACCCGCAGGTCCATGTAGTCCTCCTGGCTATGGTCGAAATGCAGGCGAATCAGGAAATCCGCCGCGACCTTGCCTTCTTCCCCCAGCACCTTGATATACGGCGCGACCAGGGTGAAGCCCTGCTTGTCCAGCGTCCAGGTCAGGCGCGCATTGGCCTGGATGTATTGCCATGGCTTGGCGAAGATCGGGAATAGGTGCAGGGAGAAATCCTTGCTGTCCATGCGCAATTCGCCATGGCCGAGGTCGCCGCTGATGCTGCCGGACACATTGCGCGCAGCCGGCGCGCCGAAGTACGCGTCAAAACCGACACGCTCGAGGTTGGCGGCAAAACTGACTTTTTGATCGGTGGTGTCCTGGGGGCGGAAGTCCACCAGCACATTGCGCAACAGGCCGGTGGCTTTCAGGTGCTCAACGGCCTTGGCGAACCCTTCCGGCAGCGGCGCCAGGGCATTGAGCAATGGCGTAATGGGGGTCAGGTCGACCCGATCGGCCTGAAGCTTCCACACTTCCTGGGCGTCATCGGTGGCCAGGCTCTGCTGCAGTTGCATGCGCGATTCCCAGCGGGTTTCGCCGATGTTCATCGCCAGCGAATCCAACAGCACCTTGAGGCCGCTGTCGCTGCGTTGCACATACGCGGTCAGGGCCAGGTTTTCGATATGCACCGGCTGACGCTCGGCATAGCTGCCCTTTACCTGCGGCGAATTGAGGCGCACCACCGCGCTTTGCACGGTGCCGTTGGCCCAGTTGAGCCAGAACTCACCGCCAGCCTTGAGCTGGGTGAGCTTCCATTGTTGGGTCAGCCGGCTCGGAATCCACTTGGCCCAGTCGCTTTGAGGCAGGCTCAGGTAGGCCTCGACCTCGGCGTCTTTCCATTGGCTGGCGCGTATGCGGCTGCGCAGGCTCAGGGCGAGCGGTTGGCCGTCGGGTAGCGTCAGGCGCGCGTCCAGGCGTTGCCGGGCCATGCCGGTGTGCAGGCTCAGGCCCACATACGTCACGGTCACCGGCGCCCGGTCGAACGGTTGCAAGGTCACCTGGCTGTCGAGCACCGAGACGCGCTTGACCATTTGCATACGGGTGAGCAGTTGTTGCGGGTCCAGTGACGGGCTGTCCTGTAACGGCAAGCCCTGCAGCGTCCAGCGACCGTCCTGGTCTTCCTTGACGCTCAACTGCACGCCGCTGACTTGCAGATGGGCGATGCGGACTTCACGGGCCGTCAGGCTGGCCCAGAGGTCGGGCACCACCTCGACCTGGTCCAGGCGCAACGCACTGCTGCCCTCGCCGACCATCACGTCGTGGGCCAGCACTATCGGCGCAAACCCGCTCCAGCGGCCTTCGAGGCTACCGATATGCACCGGCATCTGCACCGCAGCCTGGGCCTTGGCCTGGACTTCAGCGCGGTATTCGGCCACCAGGGGGGTCAATTCGCGCCCCAGGCTTACGTACACCGCCGCCAATACCAGCAGCAAGGCACACAGGCCCAGCCCCCAGCGGGTCAAAGCGGCAAAAAAGCGTATCAGACGCTCCATGTCAGGCGACCCTCAAAGCGGTAATCGGACGACAGATCATTGCCTGTCGGTCTCGGAAAAGAAAAACGAATGGGGATCAGAGCAGCACCACGTCGTATTGTTCCTGGGAATACATGGTTTCGACCTGAAAACGAATAGTGCGCCCAATAAACCCCTCCAGTTCGGCGACGTTGCCCGACTCTTCGTCCAGCAGGCGATCGACCACTTTCTGGTTGGCGAGCACTCTATAACCTTCGGCCTGATAGGCGCGTGCCTCCCGTAGGATTTCACGGAAAATTTCGTAGCAGACCGTTTCCGGGGTCTTCAATTTGCCCCGGCCCTGGCAACTGCTGCAGGGTTCGCACAGCACTTGCTCAAGGCTCTCGCGGGTGCGCTTGCGGGTCATCTGCACCAGGCCCAGCTCAGTGATGCCGATGATGTTGGTCTTGGCGTGATCGCGTTCCATCTGTTTTTCGAGGGTGCGCAGTACCTGGCGCTGGTGCTCTGCGTCTTCCATGTCGATGAAGTCGATGATGATGATGCCGCCCAGGTTACGCAGGCGCAGTTGGCGCGCAATCGCCGTGGCAGCTTCAAGGTTGGTCTTGAAGATGGTCTCTTCGAGGTTGCGGTGCCCCACGAACGCGCCCGTGTTGACGTCAATGGTGGTCATGGCTTCTGCCGGGTCCACCACCAGGTAGCCACCGGACTTGAGCGGGACCTTGCGCTCCAGGGCTTTCTGGATTTCGTCTTCGACGCCATACAGGTCGAAGATCGGTCGCTCGCCCGGATAATGCTCGAGGCGGTCGGCAATTTCCGGCATCAGCTCGGCGACAAATTGCGTGGTGCGCTGGAAGGTTTCCCGCGAGTCGATGCGAATTTTCTCAATTTTCGGGCTGACCAGATCGCGCAAGGTACGCAACGCCAGGCCGAGGTCTTCATAGATGACGCTTGGCGCGCCAATGGTCTGAATCTGCGCCGCGATCTGGTCCCACAGACGCCGCAGGTAGCGGATATCCATCAGGATTTCATCGGCGCCCGCGCCCTCGGCGGCGGTGCGCAGGATAAAACCACCAGCTTCCTTGATGCCCTCGGCGGCTACACAGTCGCTGACCACCTTCTTCAGGCGCTCGCGTTCGGCCTCATCCTCGATCTTGAGGGAAATACCGACATGGGCCGTGCGCGGCATATACACCAGGTACCGCGACGGAATCGACAGTTGGGTAGTCAGCCGGGCGCCCTTGGAACCGATGGGGTCCTTGGTGACCTGCACCACCAGGCTCTGCCCTTCGTGCACCAGAGCGCTGATGCTTTCCACCGCCGGGCCTTCACGCAGGGAGATTTCCGAAGCATGAATGAAGGCGGCGCGGTCCAGGCCGATGTCGACGAACGCCGCCTGCATGCCCGGCAATACGCGCACCACCTTGCCTTTATAGATGTTGCCGACGATCCCGCGCTTCTGGGTGCGCTCCACATGCACTTCTTGCAGAACACCGTTCTCTACCACCGCCACGCGCGATTCCATCGGCGTGATATTGATCAGAATCTCTTCACTCATGGCTGGGTCTCGTTCAGGCGTTTTCACAATAGTGACCGATCGCTTATGGCTTGGCGCGCAAGTAGAGGCGTTCAGCGCGCGGTAAGGTTTTGCCAACAGGGTATGCCGAATTGGCCGAGCAGTTGCGCGGTTTCGCACACCGGCAGGCCGACTACGGCGGAATAGCTGCCATTGAGTCCGCTCACGAACACCGAGCCCAGCCCCTGGATAGCATAGCCGCCGGCTTTGTCCTGGGGTTCGCCACTGTGCCAGTAGGTCGTAGCCTCCTGGACAGAAATCTCACGAAACCCCACGCGACTGCTTACACAGCGGGTTTCACAGCGCTGGCCGTCGGTAACGGCGATGGCCGTGAGGACTTCATGCTCGCGCCCCGCCAAGGCCATCAACATTGCCAAGGCATCGGCCTGATCCACCGGCTTGCCAAGAATCTTGCCATCCACGATCACAGCGGTATCGGCACCCAACACGCAGATGCCTGCGCTGTGCTCGAGCGCAGCCAGACCCGCCGCTGCCTTGCTTCGAGCCAGGCGCTCGACATAGGCGACGGGGGTTTCGTCAATAAGAGGCGTTTCATCGATGGCGGCGCTGACCACGGTGAAAGGCACACCGATCTGGGTCAACAACTCACGTCGCCGCGGGGAGCCCGAGGCCAGATAAAGCACATTCATTGCAGACTCTCCCTGTAGGGTTCGGTAACCAGGCAGAGCCTCGCAATCCGTCAATTGATTTTGTAGCGACGACGTAGCCCGCGCAGGCCGAAGCTGACCCAAGGCCACAGCAGTGCACTGACCAGGGCCGGCAATACCAGCGCGAGAGTAGGCTGGCGATTGCCGGTCAGGGCGCTGAGCCAGAGCTGAACCAACTGCGCCAGGCCGAAGATCACCAGGATCACCAGGCACTGCTGCCACATCGGGAACATGCGCAAGCGCTGCTGCAACGACAGCACCAGGAAGGTGATCAGGGTGAGGATCAACGCATTCTGGCCGAGCAAGGTGCCATAGAGCACATCTTCCGCCAAGCCCAGGCACATCGCCGTGACCATGCCTACCTTGTGCGGCAGGTTCAACGACCAGAATGCCAGCAGCAGCGCCAGCCACAGCGGGCGCAGGATTTCCATGAATTGTGGCAGCGGTGAAACGCTGAGCAACAGGCCGATGGCGAAGGTCAGCCAGACAATCCAGCCATTGCGCGAATGAGTACTGGCCATTATTGCTCCCTCTGCCGCGTGGTGGCCGGGGCGGTTGTCGCAGGCCTGGCGGCAGGCGCGGTGGTCGCCGCCGGTTTCGCCGGACGTGCGCTGTGTGCAGCGGGCTTGGCCGGTGTGGCGGCGGGGGCTGCGGTTGCGGGTACGACCGCAGGCGCCGGTGGCCCCACGAACGCCGGTTTCGGCACGGTGGCGGGAGTCACAGGCGCGGTGCCGTTCTGCTTGTCTTCCGCTTCCTGGGCCTGCGCGGCGTCATTGGCGCGTTCTTCCGGGGTGCGGTTGTCGCTGAACACCAGCAGCAGATAGCGGCTGCGGTTCAGCGCGGCGGTCGGTACGGCACGCACAATGGCAAACGGCTGGCCGGAATCGTGGATGACCTCCTTGACCGTCGCCACCGGGTAGCCCGCCGGGAAGCGCTGACCCAGGCCGGAGCTGACCAGCAGGTCGCCTTCCTTGATGTCAGCGGTATCGGCCACGTGCCGCAACTCCAGGCGTTCCGGGTTACCGGTGCCGCTGGCAATCGCGCGCAAACCGTTGCGATTGACCTGCACCGGAATGCTGTGGGTGGTGTCGGTCAGCAGCAAGACGCGCGAGGTGTAGGGCATCAATTCAACCACCTGGCCCATCAGGCCACGGGCATCGAGCACCGGCTGGCCGAGGACCACGCCGTCGCGCTCACCCTTGTTGATGATGATGCGATGGGTAAAGGGGTTGGGGTCCATGCCGATCAACTCGGCCACTTCGACCTTTTCGTTGACCAATGCCGAAGAGTTGAGCAACTCGCGCAGCCGCACGTTCTGCTCGGTAAGGGCCGCGAGCTTTTGCATGCGGCCCTGCAACAGCAGGTTTTCGGTCTTGAGTTTTTCGTTCTCGGCAATCAGCTCGGTGCGGCTGCCGAATTGGCTGGCCACGCCCTGGTAGAGACGTTGCGGCAGGTCGGTGATCCAGTAAGTCTGCATCAACACCAGCGACATCTGGCTACGCACAGGCTTGAGCAGCGCAAAACGGGCGTCGACCACCATCAGCGCGACCGAAAGCACGGTCAGCACCAACAAGCGCACGCCCAATGAGGGGCCTTTGGCGAAGAGCGGTTTAATAGGCCGCTCCTCCCAGGCAAATGTTCTCTTTATTCATACGGCATCAAACCGGCCTGGATGCAGATTGAAGAAGATAAACGCCAGCAGGCAGCACTGCAAAGTGCTGCCTGCCGGCCGAGCATGAACCATCCAGGCAAGCTTATTCGCTGGAGAGCAGGTCCATGGTGTGTTTATCCATCATTTCCAGTGCACGACCACCGCCACGCGCCACGCAGGTCAGCGGGTCCTCGGCGACGATCACCGGCAGGCCGGTTTCCTGGGCCAGCAACTTGTCGAGGTCGCGCAGCAAGGCGCCACCACCGGTCAGTACCAGGCCACGCTCGGCGATATCGGAAGCCAGCTCCGGCGGCGACTGCTCCAAGGCGCTCTTCACCGCCTGAACGATGGTGGCCAGGGACTCTTGCAGAGCCTCCAGCACTTCATTGGAGTTCAGGGTGAAGGCACGTGGCACGCCTTCGGCCAGGTTGCGGCCGCGAACATCAACCTCGCGAACTTCGCCGCCCGGGTAAGCGGTGCCGATTTCCTGCTTGATGCGCTCGGCGGTGGATTCGCCGATCAGGCTGCCGTAGTTACGACGCACATACGTGATGATCGCTTCGTCGAAGCGGTCGCCGCCGACACGCACGGATTCGGCATACACCACACCATTCAGGGAAATCAGGGCGATCTCGGTGGTACCACCACCGATATCCACCACCATCGAACCGCGGGCTTCTTCAACCGGCAGGCCGGCGCCGATTGCGGCGGCCATCGGCTCTTCGATCAGGAACACTTCGCGGGCACCGGCACCAAGGGCCGATTCACGGATGGCACGACGCTCCACCTGGGTGGATTTGCACGGGACGCAGATCAGCACACGAGGGCTGGGCTGCAGGAAACTGTTTTCGTGAACCTTGTTGATGAAGTACTGCAGCATCTTCTCGCAGACACTGAAGTCGGCGATCACGCCGTCTTTCATCGGACGAATGGCAGCAATATTGCCTGGTGTTCGGCCGAGCATGCGCTTGGCCTCGGTGCCAACGGCAACGACACTTTTCTGATTACCATGGGTCCGAATGGCCACAACCGATGGCTCATTCAGGACGATACCGCGCTCGCGCACGTAAATAAGGGTGTTGGCAGTGCCCAGGTCAATGGAAAGATCGCTGGAAAACATGCCACGCAGTTTCTTGAACATGGGAAAGGGACCCTAGGCAACGCGTGGGTAAAAAAGTGCGGCAAACTCTAACAACGACAGGGATTTTGGGCAAGGCGCCAATGTGCTAAATTGGCCGACTTTCTGTGCACCAACCCCCACAATCGCGGCCTTATGACCGTAGAAATGCGGTAGTGTTCCGACAATCTAACACACGGACGCCTTCCGTTCTGTTTTCCACTGGAGAATCCCATGGCGCTTGAACGCTCCGACGTGGAAAAAATCGCGCATCTGGCCTCGCTTGGCCTCAATGACGCCGATCTTCCACAGACCACCGCAGCCCTGAACAGCATTCTCGGGCTGGTTGACCAAATGCAGGCCGTCGACACCGACGGCATCGAGCCCCTGGCTCACCCGCTGGAAGCCAGTCAGCGCCTGCGCGCAGACGTCGTGACCGAGCGCAATAACCGCGAGGCCTACCAGTCCATCGCGCCAGCGGTCGAAAACGGCCTGTACCTGGTTCCGAAAGTCATCGACTAAAGGGAAAGAGCCTTTCATGCATCACATGACTCTGGCCGAGATCGCCCGCGGTCTCGCCGACAAAACGTTTTCTTCCGAAGAGCTGACCAAGACCCTGCTGGCGCGCATCGCCGCGCTGGACCCCAAGGTCAACAGCTTCATCAGCCTCACCGAAGAGCTGGCCCTGAGCCAGGCCAAGGCCGCCGACGTGCGTCGCGCCAACGGTGAGAACGGCGCGCTGCTGGGCGCTCCGATCGCCCACAAAGACCTGTTCTGCACCCAGGGCATTCGCACCAGTTGCGGCTCGAAGATGCTCGACAACTTCAAGGCGCCCTACGACGCCACCGTGGTGTCCAAGCTGGCCGCCGCCGGGGCCGTGACCCTGGGCAAGACCAACATGGACGAATTCGCCATGGGTTCGGCCAACGAGTCGAGCTACTACGGCGCGGTGAAAAACCCGTGGAACCTGGACCACGTACCCGGCGGTTCGTCCGGTGGGTCGGCCGCCGCCGTTGCCGCGCGCTTCCTGCCGGCCGCCACGGCCACCGACACCGGTGGCTCGATCCGCCAACCGGCAGCCTTCACCAACCTCACCGGTTTGAAGCCGACGTACGGTCGCGTATCCCGCTGGGGCATGATCGCCTACGCGTCGAGTCTCGATCAGGGCGGCCCTCTGGCCCGCACGGCTGAAGACTGCGCGATATTGTTACAAGGTATGGCCGGCTTCGATAAACAGGATTCCACCAGCATCGATGAGCCGGTGCCGGACTACAGCGCCAGCCTGAACACGTCGCTCAAGGGCCTGCGCATCGGCGTGCCCAAGGAATACTTCAGCGCCGGTCTCGACCCACGTATCGCCGACTTGGTGCACAACAGCATCAAGGAGCTGGAAAAGCTCGGCGCCGTGATCAAGGAGATAAGCCTGCCGAACAACCAGCACGCGATTCCTGCCTACTACGTGATCGCCCCGGCTGAAGCGTCCTCCAACCTGTCGCGTTTCGACGGTGTGCGCTTCGGCTATCGCTGCGAAAACCCGAAAGACCTCACCGACCTGTACAAGCGCTCCCGTGGCGAAGGCTTTGGCGTGGAAGTACAGCGCCGGATCATGGTCGGCGCCTACGCCCTGTCGGCCGGCTACTACGACGCGTACTACCTCAAGGCGCAGAAGATCCGCCGCCTGATCAAGAACGACTTCATGGCCGCCTTTGAAGAAGTCGACGTGATCCTCGGCCCAACCACGCCGAACCCGGCCTGGAAGATCGGCGCCAAGACCGGCGACCCGATCGCCGAGTACCTGGAAGACCTCTACACCATCACCGCCAACCTCGCGGGCTTGCCGGGCTTGTCCATGCCCGCCGGTTTCGTCGATGGCCTGCCGGTCGGCGTGCAATTGCTCGCCCCGTATTTCCAGGAAGGCCGCCTGCTCAATGTGGCGCACCAGTATCAGTTGAACACCGACTGGCACACTCGCACCCCTACCGGCTTCTGAGGAGAACACTATGCAATGGGAAGTTGTGATCGGGCTGGAGATTCATACCCAGCTCGCCACCCAATCGAAGATTTTCTCCGGTAGCGCCACCACGTTCGGCGCAGAGCCCAACACCCAGGCCAGCTTGGTCGACCTGGGCATGCCCGGCGTGCTGCCGGTGCTGAACCAGGAAGCGGTGCGCATGGCGGTGATGTTCGGCCTGGCGATTGACGCCCAGATCGGCCAGCACAACGTGTTCGCGCGCAAGAACTACTTCTACCCGGACCTGCCCAAGGGCTACCAGATCAGCCAGATGGAACTGCCGATCGTCGGTAAGGGCTACCTGGACATCCCGCTGGAAGACGGCACCATCAAGCGTGTCGGCGTGACCCGTGCGCACCTTGAAGAAGACGCCGGCAAGAGCCTGCACGAAGAATTCCCCGGCGCCACCGGTATCGACCTGAACCGTGCCGGCACGCCGTTGCTGGAGATCGTCTCCGAGCCGGACATGCGCAGCGCCAAGGAAGCCGTGGCCTACGTCAAGACGATCCACGCGCTGGTGCGCTACCTGGGCATCTGCGACGGCAACATGGCCGAAGGCTCGCTGCGTTGCGACTGCAACGTGTCGATCCGCCCCAAGGGCCAGGTCGAGTTCGGCACCCGCTGCGAGATCAAGAACGTCAACTCGTTCCGCTTCATCGAGAAGGCGATCAACAGCGAAGTGCGTCGCCAGATCGAACTGATCGAGGACGGCGGCAAGGTGATCCAGCAAACGCGCCTGTACGACCCGAACAAAGACGAAACCCGCGCCATGCGCAGCAAGGAGGAAGCCAACGACTACCGTTACTTCCCCGATCCGGACCTGCTGCCGGTGGTGCTGGAGGACTCGTTCCTCAACGATATCCGCGCCACCCTGCCGGAACTGCCACAGCAAAAACGCGAACGTTTCCAGGCGCAGTTCGGTCTGTCGGTCTACGATGCCAGCGTCTTGGCGTCCAGCCGCGAGCAAGCCAACTACTTCGAAAAGGTCGTGAGCATTGCCGGCGACGCCAAGCTGGCGGCCAACTGGGTGATGGTCGAACTGGGCAGCCTGTTGAACAAACAGGGCCTGGAAATTGACGCAGCACCGGTGAGCGCCGAACAACTGGGCGGCATGCTGCTGCGCATCAAGGACAACACCATCTCCGGCAAAATCGCCAAGACCGTGTTCGAAGCGATGGCCGCCGGTGAAGGCAGTGCCGATGACATCATCGAGAAGCGTGGCCTCAAGCAAGTCACCGACAGCGGCGCCATTTCGGCCGTGCTCGATGAAATGCTCGCGGCGAACGCCGAGCAGGTCGAACAATATCGCGCGGCTGACGAAGCCAAGCGCGGCAAGATGTTCGGCTTCTTTGTTGGCCAGGCGATGAAAGCATCCAAAGGCAAAGCCAACCCGCAACAGGTCAACGAATTGCTCAAAAGCAAGCTTGAGGGCTGATAGCGGTGAAGGAGCCGAGTGAGTGTTCATGCTCGACTCGGACCTCCTGTGGGAGGGGGCTTGCTCCCGATAGCGGTGATTCAGTCAACACATCAGTGACTGGCCCACCGCTATCGGGAGCAAGCCCCCTCCCACATTTGATACGGGAATACCTGGAATGAAGCGTCTACTCGGCCTCCTGGCTGTCTTTTCCCTGCTGACCGGTTGCGCCAACGGCCTCATCGACCCCAACGGCTACGATGAAACCGGCACCGCCTCCTATTACGGCGCCAAGCACCATGGCAAACGCACCGCCAGCGGTGAAGTGTTCAACCAGAACGGCCTGACCGCCGCCCACCGGCGCTTGCCCTTCGGTACCCAGGTCAAGGTGACCAACCTCGACAACAACCGGTCTGTGGTGGTGCGTATCAATGATCGCGGCCCCCACACCCGTGGACGCCTGATCGACCTTTCACGCAAGGCTGCCGAGCAACTGCGTATGCTCGGCAGCGGCACCGCGCGGGTTCGCCTGCAAGCCCTGAACAACTGATCGAGGCAGCCTTGAGCATTTTTGGATTGAACGCCCTCTCACCCTGGAGCCTGCTCGAACTGGTCAGCGGTTTGCTGCTGTTGATCGTCGGCGCTGAAATCCTGGTGCGGGCCGCAGTGCGCCTGGCCGCCAGCCTCAAGGTGCGGCCGTTGATCATCGGCCTGAGCATCGTGGCCTTCGGCAGCAGTGCGCCACAGATGGCCGTCAGTCTGCAGGCCACCCTGGCCGGCAACACCGACATTGCCGTGGGCAGCGTAATCGGCAGCAGCATCTTCAATATCCTCGTCACCCTGGGCCTGTCCGCGCTGATCATTCCGTTACGGGTGTCGCGCCATTTGGTGCGTCTGGATATTCCGGTGATGATCGTCGCCGGCCTGCTGGTGTTCGTCCTGGCTGCCAACGAGGCTCTGACGCCGTTCGACGGCCTGGTGCTGCTGGTTGCGCTGCTGGCCTACCTCGGCGTGCTGCACTACCAGACGCGCCACTCGCGTCGTCCACGCACGCTGGCCAGCATGACCAAGGCACCCTGGCTGAGCAGCGTGCTGTTGATGCTCGGCGGGTTGCTGGTGCTGGTGCTGGCCGGGCATTTGCTGCTGGGTGCGGCCGTGGAGGTGGCGGGCGATTTGGGCTTGTCGGAGCGCGTCATCGGCCTGACGCTGATCGGCGTCGGTACCTCATTGCCCTGCCTCGCCACCTCGTTGATTGCCGCCCTGCGTGGCGAGCGCGAGATTGCCGTGGGCAATGTGATCGGCAGCAACCTGTTCAACCTGCTGGGCGTGCTGGGCTTTACCGCCCTGGTGGCGCCTGCGCCGCTGTCGGTCTCGCCCAACGCGCTGGACTTCGACCTGCCGGTCATGCTCGGCGCCATCGTCCTGTGCCTGCCGGTGTTCTATACCGGCTACCGCGTCACGCGGGCAGAAGGCCTGGTGTTACTGGGGCTGTACCTGGCGTATGGCCTGCATGTCATGGCGTTTACCACCGGCATGCCCCTGGCCACCAAGCTTGAACACTTGATGCTGTTTTACGTCTTGCCGGCGTTAGGGATGGGGCTGTTGTTCACGTCGCTGCGCGCCTGGCACCGCCAACACAAGAGGGAATCGCAATAGCCGCTCAGAAAAGAGCTTAGATCCAGCCACCGGCCTGCAACACGAAGATCCCGATATTGGTGGTCACCGCGGCCATCAGCGTGGTGATCACGATAATCGCTGCCGCCAGTTCATGATTGCCTTCGGCGGCCCTGGCCATCACGAAGCTTGCGGCCGCCGTCGGCGCGCCAAAGTACAGGAACAAAATCCCCAGCTCCGGCCCCCGGAACCCCAGCAGCCACGCGCCCCCTGTGGCGATCACCGGCAGCCAGACCATCTTCATCAGGCTCGCGCTCAATGCCATCTTGCCGCTCTTGCGCAGCGCCGCCAGGGACAGGGTGCCGCCGATGCAAATCAGCGCCAACGGCAAGGTGGTGTTGGCCAGGTACTGCAGGGATCTTTCCAGCCAGCCGGGCAGGCCGAGCTGGAAATAGGCGAACGGCGCCGCGACGAACACGCTGATGATCAGCGGGTTGGCCACCACACTCTTGAAGATGCTCCATGGGTCGGACTTGATCACCGGGCTGTACACCGCCAGCACAATGGTCGACAGGGTGTTGTAGAACAGGATCACCAGTGCCGCGAGGATCGCTCCGAGGGAGATACCGTAGTCGCCGTACATGCTGGCAGCCAGCGCCAGGCCGATTACCCCGTTATTGCCACGAAACGCGCCCTGGGTGTAGATGCCCCGGTCTTCGCGCTTGCAGCGCATAATCGCCCAGCCCCACGCCATGGCAAAGCTCACCAGCGTGGCCACGGCAAAGTAGATCAGCAAACCCGGCTTGAGCGCTGAATGCAGGTCGGCATGCAGGATGCCGAGAAACAACAGCGCCGGCATGGTGACGTTGAACACCAGGGACGAGGCGGTATGGATAAAGTTGTCGTTGATCCAGCGGATGCGCTTGAGCAGCACACCGAGGAAGAGCATGGCGAACACCGGCGCGGTGATGGTGAGCGTGGTGAGGAAGATTGCCAGCATGCAGGGGAGAACCTTGGTGAGCGTCGTTAGTTGGCTAATGATAAGCCATACAGCTCGATGGTGCCTGGTAGACCGCTATCGGAGGCAAGTCGAATCGTCGCACCGCCCCTCCCACATTTTGACCGCATTTATCCTGTAGGAATGCGGTCGAGTGTGGGAGGGGCTTGCCCCCGATAGCAGGCGGCCCGGTCTCAGGTTATTGGCGCCGGGTTGAACAATGTGATGTCGTTATGCAGCTTGTGCCGCTCCGCCCACGTCTGTTTCTTGCCGCTGGCCACATCCAGGTAGAAGTGAAACAGCTCCCAGCCCAGCTCTTCGATGCTCGCGCGCCCGGTGGCGATACGCCCGGCGTCGATATCGATCAGGTCCGGCCAGCGCTGGGCCAGCTCGGTGCGTGTCGACACCTTGACCACCGGCGCCATCGCCAGGCCGTAAGGTGTGCCACGCCCGGTGGTGAACACGTGCAGGTTCATGCCCGCCGCCAGTTGCAAGGTGCCGCAGACAAAGTCACTGGCCGGGGTTGCGCAAAAAATCAGGCCCTTGCCCTTGACGCGTTCGCCAGGGCCGAGCACGCCGTTGATCGCGCTGCTGCCGGATTTGACGATGGAGCCCAACGACTTCTCGACGATATTCGACAGCCCGCCCTTCTTGTTGCCCGGCGTGGTATTGGCGCTGCGATCCGCCTCGCCCTTAGCCAGGTAACGGTCGTACCAGTCCATTTCCCTGACCAGCTCCTGGGCGACTTCCTTGCTCTGAGCCCGAGACGTCAGCAGGTAAATAGCGTCACGGACTTCCGTCACTTCGGAAAACATCACCGTGGCCCCGGCACGCAACAACAGGTCTGACGCATACCCCAGCGCCGGATTGGCGGTGATGCCGGAAAAAGCATCACTGCCGCCGCATTGCATGCCCAGGATCAGCTCGGACGCGGGCACCGTTTCGCGGCGGCGCTGGTCGAGCTTTTTCAAGCGCACCTCGGCCAGCGCCATGATCTGCTCGATCATCTCGGTAAAACCGTGGCTGGAATCCTGCAACCGGTACAGCCAAGGCTCGCTCAGGTCGACGGAGCTGTCGTTGTCGTGCATCACTTGCCCGGCCTGCAATTTCTCGCAGCCCAGGCTGATCACCAGGGCTTCGCCGCCCAGGTTCGGGTTGCGCGCCAGGTTGCGCACGGTACGGATCGGGATGTAGGCGTCCGTGGCCGTGATCGCCACACCGCAGCCGTAGCTATGGGTCAGCGCCACGACGTCATCGACGTGCGGGTACTTGGGCAGCAATTCATCCTTGATGCGCTTGACGGCATGGTCCAGCACGCCGGTCACGCACTGCACCGTGGTGGTGATACCGAGGATATTGCGCGTGCCCACGGTGCCGTCGGCGTTGCGGTAGCCCTCGAAGGTAAAGCCTTCCAGCGGCGCCTGGGTTTCAGGCACCTCGGTGGACAACGGCAGGCTGTCCAGCGGCGGCGCGGTGGGCATGCGCAACTGGTCTTCCTGCACCCAGCTGCCACGCGGGATCGGCGCCAGCGCGTAGCCAATGGTCTGGCCATAGCGAATGATCTGGCCGCCTTCGGGAATGTCTTCCAGGGTTACCTTGTGGCTCTTCGGGATGAACTCCACAGTGACCAGGCCGTCCGGGAATTCGGTGCCGGCCGGGACGCCCTGGTCGTTCACCACGATCACTACATTGTCGCGCTCGTGCAAACGAATCGAGCGCGGCGAGTCGGCATGTTCAATCAACTGCATCACACGAACCTCAGGAATGCGCTTCGGTTAGGTTGGTCAACTCAGGGCCCTTGGCTGGCGGCTCTTTGAGTACTACACGCTTGATCGGGCCGACGATGACCAGGTAGCTGAACACCGCCACCAGCGCGTTGGCGCCGACGAACACCAGCGCCCACTTGAACGAACCGGTGGTGGCGATGATGTAGCCGATGACAATCGGCGTGGTGATCGACGCCAGGTTACCGAAGGTGTTGAACAAGCCGCCACTGAGGCCGGCGATTTGTTTCGGCGAGGTGTCGGACACCACCGCCCAGCCCAGTGCGCCAACGCCCTTGCCGAAGAAGGCCAGCGCCATGAAGCCCACCACCATCCATTCAACGTCGACGTAGTTACACGCAATGATGCTGCTGGACACCAGCAGGCCGGCAATGATCGGCGCCTTGCGAGCGAAGGTCAGGGAATGGCCCTTGCGCAGCAGGTAGTCGGAAATCACCCCGCCCAGCACGCCGCCGATAAACCCGCAGATGGCCGGCAGCGAGGCGATGAAACCCGCCTTGAGGATGGTCATGCCACGGTCTTGCACCAGATACACGGGGAACCAGGTCAGGAAGAAGTAAGTGATGCCGTTAATGCAATATTGGCCCAGGTACACGCCAAGCATCATGCGGTTGGTCAGCAACTGGCGGATATAATCCCACTTCGGTCCGTCAGTTTTCTTACCCTTGCCCTTGTCTTGGTCCATATCGACCATCGCGCCGTTGGCCGCGATGTAATCGAGCTCGGCTGTGTTGATCATCGGGTGCTGGCGCGGGCTGTGGATAACTTTCAGCCAGATCAGCGAGAACACGATGCCAATCACGCCCATCACGATAAACACGTGCTGCCAGCCGAAGCGGTAGACGATCCAGCCCATCAGCGGTGCAAACAACACCGTGGCGAAGTACTGCGCCGAGTTGAAGATCGCCGAGGCCGTACCGCGTTCGGCCGTGGGGAACCAGGCCGCCACAATCCGTGCGTTACCCGGGAAGGATGGCGCTTCGGCCAGGCCCACCATGAAGCGCAGCATGAACAGCGCAACCACGGCCGTGGAGATACCGAACTCACCGACATAGCCTTGCAGCACGGTGAACAGTGACCAGGTGAAGATGCTCAGGGCATAGACTTTTTTCGAGCCGAACCGGTCGAGCAGCCAACCGCCGGGAATTTGCCCGGCGACATAGGCCCAACCGAATGCAGAGAAGATGTAACCGAGGGTGACCGCGTCGATGCCGAGGTCTTTTTGCAGGCTGGAACCGGCGATGGCAATAGTTGCACGGTCGGCGTAGTTGATCGTGGTCACCAGGAACAGCATGAGCAGGATCAAATAGCGGACGTGGGTCGGCTTGGTCGCTTGCATGTAGAAGTACTCCCACTAATTATTTTTTTTGCGGGTAATTGTCTTGGTGTGTGCCGCCCCCTGTAGGAGCGAGCTTGCTCGCGAAAAGCGTCAACGAATACGCGGGCATTCAGGATGCACGCGGTGCCCTTGAGTTTTTCGCGAGCAAGCTCGCTCCTACAGGGATGCGAGTCTGTGTTGCGTATTACGAACCGATGTAGCTGGTTTTCACCACGGTGTAGAACTCTTGCGCATAGCGACCTTGCTCACGCGAACCGTAGGACGAACCCTTACGGCCACCGAACGGAACGTGGTAGTCCACGCCGGCGGTGGGCAAATTGACCATGACCATGCCGGCCTGGGAATGACGCTTGAAGTGGTTGGCGTACTTCAACGACGTAGTGGCAATGCCCGCCGACAAACCGAACTCGGTGTCGTTGGCCATGGCCAACGCCGCCTCGTAGTCGGCCACGCGCACCACGTTGGCGACCGGGCCGAAGATTTCTTCACGGCTGATGCGCATGGCGGCTTCGCTGTCGGCAAACAGCGTCGGCGCCAGGTAGTAGCCTTCGGTATCGCAGGTCACCAGACCGCCACCGCTGACCAGCCGCGCACCTTCGCTCTGGCCGATGTCGATGTACTTCATGTCCTGGTCCAACTGGGCCTGGGAGACCACCGGGCCGATGTCGGTACCGCTGTTGAGTGCGTGGCCGACTTTGATCGACTTCATGCGCTCGGCCATGGCCGCGACAAACTGGTCGTGGATGCCGGCGGTGACGATCAGGCGGCTGGATGCAGTGCAACGCTGGCCGGTGGAGTAGAACGCGCTCTGCACCGACAGCTCGACTGCCTGCTTGAGGTCGGCGTCGTCGAGAATGATCTGCGGGTTCTTGCCGCCCATTTCCAACTGCACCTTGGCCTGGCGCGACACGCAACTGACGGCGATCTGACGGCCCACGCCCACCGAACCGGTGAAGCTGATGCCGTCGACTTTCGGGCTGTTGACCAACACATCGCCCACAACGCGGCCGCTGCCCATCACCAGGTTGAACACCCCGGCAGGGAAACCGGCGCGGGAAATGATGTCGGCCAGGGCCCAGGCACAGCCGGGCACCAGTTCGGCCGGCTTGATCACCACACAGTTGCCATAGGCCAGGGCCGGGGCGATTTTCCAGGCCGGGATGGCGATCGGGAAGTTCCATGGGGTGATCAAGCCGACCACGCCGAGGGCTTCACGGGTAACTTCTACATTGACGCCCGGGCGCACCGACGGCACGTAGTCGCCGGACAGGCGCAGGCATTCACCGGCGAAGAATTTGAAGATGTTACCGGCGCGGGTCACCTCACCGATGGCTTCGGGCAGGGTCTTGCCCTCTTCCCGGGCCAGCAGGGTGCCAAGCTCTTCACGGCGGGCGAGGATTTCGCTGCCGACTTTGTCCAGCGCATCATGGCGCGCCTGGATGCCGGAGGTGGACCAGGCCGGAAATGCGGCGCGGGCGGCCTCGATAGCGGCGTTGACTTGGGCGACGTCGGCCTTGGCGTATTCGCCAATCACATCGGAAAGGTCCGACGGGTTGATATTGGTGCAGTAGTCGGTGCCGGTAACCCATTCACCGTTGATGTAGTTCTCGAAACGTTTTGCTTGGGACACGAATCTTCTCCTGACGCAAAAGGCCGCTGATTGCTCAGCGGCCTTGTTGATAAGTTATTGCGCGCCTTGCTTGTCGATCAGCGCGGCCAGGGCTTCGTATTCTTCCGGCAGCAGGTCGGTCAGCGGGGTGCGCACCGGGCCGGCGTCATAGCCGGCGATTTTCGCACCTGCCTTGACGATGCTCACGGCGTAACCGGCCTTGCGGTTACGGATGTCCAGGTAGGGCAGGAAGAAATCGTCGATGATCCGGGAGACAGTGGCGTGATCATCCTTGGCGATCGCGTGGTAGAAATCCATCGCGGTTTTCGGGATGAAGTTGAACACCGCCGAGGAGTACACCGGCACGCCCAGGGCCTTGTAGGCAGCGGCGTAAACCTCTGCGGTCGGCAGACCGCCGAGGTAGCTGAAACGGTCGCCGAGACGACGGCGGATCGACACCATCAACTCGATGTCACCCAGGCCATCCTTGTAGCCGATCAGGTTCGGGCAACGCTCGGCGAGGCGCTCGAGCAGCGGCGCGGTCAAGCGGCAGACATTGCGGTTGTACACCACCACGCCGATCTTGACCGATTTGCACACCGCTTCAACGTGGGCGGCAACCCCGTCCTGGCTGGCTTCAGTCAGGTAGTGCGGCAGCAGCAGCAAGCCCTTGGCACCCAGGCGCTCGGCCTCTTGAGCGTATTCGATGGCCTGACGGGTCGCGCCCCCGACACCGGCAAGAATCGGCACGCTGGTGGCGCAGGTATCAACAGCGGTCTTCACCACTTGGGAATATTCGCTGGCGGCCAGGGAGAAAAACTCACCGGTGCCGCCCGCAGCGAACAGCGCGGTGGCGCCGTATGGGGCAAGCCATTCCAGACGCTTGATATAGCCCGCCTGGTGAAAGTCACCCTGGGCGTTGAAATCGGTCACCGGAAAAGACAGCAGACCGTGGGAGAGGATGGACTTCAGTTCTTGTGGATTCATTATTCGAACACCCTGGGTAAAGACTTTCTGTCGAAAGGTTATTGTTGGTTTTGGTGATGTCGTACGTCATCGTACAACTATAAAAAGATTCGTCAACTGCAAATCGTCAGTGTCCACCTCAAGCTTGCCGATGAAGCAGACTTCTTGATCTACGGGTTTGTCCTTAACTCTCGGCCTGACTGTATATGCACACAGCCAACTAGAACGATGTCTTACGACATAGCGCGCCCTTGCAACAGGCGGTGGCCGCTCATCAAACCGGTACCGACCAGGCATTGGAAATGGCGTACGCCATGAATTGCGCCGCAAGGATGTGAATGATCTGAACGACAAGCGGGACAGGTGATGGGGGGCGATGGAGTACGCACGAGTTACTCAAGGATGACAAAACCGGCACGCCTCTTCCGTGGCTGGGCAGGACCATGGCCGTGCTTGATACCGCTCGTCAGAACTGTGAATTCTGACAGTACCCTCCCCACCCTCAGGCCCCCTAACGTGGTCAAGCCCACACGCACTTGCAGGGAGCATAGGCAACGTGCGGGCACTACCCTATTTTGTTCCTGCTCAATGAGGCTTGATCATGACAACTAAAATCCCGGTCAAATTCAAAGGCACCAAGAAAAATAGCACTGCGAACATTAGTATTGAGGAATTACCGAACAAAGGTGATTTTCTGAATCTGGATGGGCAGGTTTGGGAAGTACTGAAAAAGACGTTCGTTTATGACGCTGATGGCAGCGTTACAGGAATAGAATTCGATCTAGCCTGAACACGTCAGCTCACCCACGCTGCGCCTCTGCCTCTTCATGGGCATGGCGCAGCCGCTCCCGACTATTCGTCAAATGCAAGCGCATGGCCGCACGCGCCGCATCCGAATCCTGGCGCGCGATAGCCTCATAAATCTCTTCATGCTCGCGACTCAAGCGCCCCATGTAATGCTGCTGGTCATCATGGGCCAGACGCGCCGAATTCAGGCGGGTACGCGGAATGATGCTGGTGCCCAGGTGGGTCATGATGTCGGTGAAATAACGGTTGCCGGTGGACAGCGCTATTTCCAGGTGGAACGCAAAGTCTGACGCCACCGCATCACCCGCATGGGCCGCGCTTTCATTCAAGGCATCGAGGGCCGCACGCATCGCCGCCAGCTGCTCGTCACTGCGGCGCAAGGCAGCCAGGCCTGCCGATTCCACTTCCAGGCTGATCCGCAACTCCAGAATCGCCAACACATCGCGCAACGTCACCACGGTGGCCGGATCGATCCGGAAACCGCTCGGGCTTGGCGTGTCCAATACAAACGTACCGATACCGTGACGCGTCTCCACCTGCCCCGCCGCCTGCAAGCGCGAGATGGCCTCGCGCACCACGGTACGACTCACACCATGGGCCTCCATGATCGCCGACTCAGTGGGCAGCTTGTCGCCACGCTTGAGCTGGCCGTCGCGGATTTGTTCGGACAACACCGTGACCAATTCCTGGGCAAGGCTGCGGCGCTTGCGGGGCAGACGTGGGGCGGCGTTGGCGTTTTCCATGATGGATCATCTTTCTCGGCGAACTGAAGACGCATCATAGCCCATGGCGGTTGTACGATCACCGTTCCTGTCGAGACTTTCACTTCTGCGCGGCAGGCAAAAAAATGCCCCGGCAACCGCCGAGGCATTTTTCAGGCTCGCCCGAAGGCAGCAGCCGCTTACTTCACCACTTTCAAGCTCGGCCGGCCCGTAGGGCGCGGTGGCTCGTTATCGGGTGGCGGCACATCATCGCCGCCTTCGCTTTCGATCGTTTCGTCATCCTCGAAAGGCGACTCCAGATCGAACACCATGCCTTGGCCATTCTCACGGGCATAAATCCCGAGGATGGCGCCAATCGGCACAAACAGCGTATGCGGCACGCCGCCGAAACGCCCTTCGAAGCTGACCGCTTCGTTGTCCATGTGCAGGTGGCGCACGGCACTGGGCGATACGTTCAATACAATCTGTCCGTCACTGGCAAAACCCTGCGGAACCTGCACCGCAGGAAATTCGGAATTGACCAGCATGTGCGGGGTGCAATCGTTGTCCACAATCCACTCATAGAGCGCGCGGACCAGGTAGGGTCGACTGGAGTTCATCAGCGGCTCCTTAAGCCTTAGCGCATATCGCGTTCGACACCAGACAGACTCGCCTGGAAAGCCTCACGCGCAAACTGGCGCTCCATGTAATCAAGCAGCGGCTTGGCAGGCCGCGGCAGTTCAATGCCCATAATCGGCAAGCGCCAGAGTATGGGTAATAGGCAGCAATCCACCAAGCTTTGTTCCTCACTGAGGAAAAAAGGCTTGTCGGCGAACAGCGGCGAAACGCCGGTCAGGCTTTCGCGCAATTCCTTGCGCGCCACGACACGGGCCGGCTCTTTGCTGCGTGAATCCAGAATCACATCCACCAGCCGGCACCAGTCACGCTGGATCCGATGGATCAGCAGGCGGCTGTTGGCACGCGCCACCGGGTACACCGGCAGCAAAGGCGGATGCGGGTAACGCTCATCCAAGTATTCCATCACCACGGTTGACTCCCACAACGCCAGGTCACGATCGACCAGGGTGGGCAAGCTGCCGTAAGGGTTCACTTCGATCAGTTTCGGCGGCTGACGGCCCGCTTCCACACTGATGATCTCGGCGCTGACACCCTTCTCTGCGAGCACGATGCGTACTCGGTGGGAATAGTGGTCGGCGGGGTCGGAGTAACAGGCCAACCGGTTGGTCACGCCCATGGCGGTCCTCCTCGCTTGTTGAAATTATCGAAAGCTCAAAAACGAGCGCGCCCAGGGAGCATCTCTGTAACGTCCGGAACAACCGACGCTACGTGTTCAGAGATGCCGCTGGGCGCGCAAGATTAACAGCAATTGCTTACGGTTGGATCAATGCACATCCTTCCAGTACTCGCGCTTGAGCAGATAGGCGAATACGAAGAAGAAAGCCAGGTACAGCAAGACGTAGGTACCGATGCGCTGGTGCTGCAGTTTGACCGGGTTGGCCGAGTAGGCCAGGAAGGTCACCAGGTTCTTGACCTTCTCGTCGAACTGCTCTTCATTCAGCGTACCGGTCTTGGGCACGATGGTCAGTTGATCGCACGCTTCATGGGTCAGCGGCGTGCCGGTCAACGGATCATATTGCTTCTTGCCGTCTTCAACGACCTGGACTTGCTTGCATCCTACCACTTGGCGCCCCTGCAGGCCGACCAGAACGTTAGGCATGCCGACGTTCGGGAACACTTTGTTGTTCACGCCCCAAGGCCGGGCGGGGTCTTCGTAGAAGGATTTGAGGTAGCCATAGAGCCAGTCGGTGCCACGCACGCGCGCCACCAGGGTCAGGTCGGGCGGTGCTGCGCCGAACCAAGCCTTGGCGTCTGCCGGTTTCATGCCGATGTTCATGTGGTCGCCGACCTTGGCCCCGGTGAACACCAGTTTCTCCAGCATCAACTCATGGGGAATGCCCAAGTCATCGGCAACCCGCTCGTAGCGCTGGAACTTGGCGCTGTGGCAGCCCATGCAGTAGTTGGCAAAGGTACGTGCACCATCTTGCAAAGCGGCTTTATCGGCGACGTCGATGTCGACTTTTTCCAGTTCCGCGCCATGCTCGGCAGCCAAAGACAGGAGCGGCAGGGCCGCAAGCACTAATGCAGCAAATAATTTTTTCATCAGCCAGTCACCCTTTCCGGAACCGGTTTGGTCTTCTCGAGCCGGGTGTAGAACGGCATCAGAATGAAGTAGGCGAAGTACAGGAAGGTGCAGACCTGCGACAGCAACGTGCGCTCAGGGGTCGGCGCCAATACGCCCAGCACGCCCAGGATCACGAATGCAATGCAGAACACCCACAGCCAGATCTTGCTCAGCCAGCCCTTGTAGCGCATGGACTTGACCGGGCTGCGATCCAGCCACGGCAGCACGAACAGCACCGCGATCGCCGCGCCCATGGCGATCACGCCCATGAGTTTGTCGGGGATCGCACGCAGGATTGCGTAGAACGGCGTGAAGTACCAGACCGGGGCAATGTGCTCGGGCGTCTTGAACGCGTTGGCTTGTTCGAAGTTAGGCTTCTCGAGGAAATAACCACCCATCTCCGGGAAAAAGAACACGATCGAGCAGAAGACGAAGAGGAACACGACCACGCCGACAATGTCTTTCACGGTGTAATAAGGGTGGAATGGAATGCCATCGAGCGGGATGCCGTTCTCGTCCTTATGCTTCTTGATATCCACGCCATCCGGGTTGTTGGAGCCCACTTCATGCAGCGCCAGGATGTGCAGCACCACCAGGCCCAGGATCACGATCGGCAAGGCGACAACGTGCAAGGCAAAGAAGCGGTTCAGGGTAATGCCGGAGATCAGGTAGTCACCACGAATCCACTGGGTCAGGTCGTTGCCGATCACCGGGATCGCCCCGAACAGCGAGATGATCACCTGGGCACCCCAGTACGACATCTGGCCCCACGGCAGCAGATAGCCCATGAAAGCTTCGGCCATCAGCGCCAGGTAGATCAGCATGCCGAACACCCACACCAGCTCGCGCGGCTTCTGGTACGAGCCGTAGAGCAAGCCACGGAACATATGCAGGTAGACGACGATGAAGAACGCCGACGCGCCGGTGGAGTGCAGCAGGCGCAGGATCGAGCCGTACTCGACGTCACGCATGATGTATTCGACGGAGGCGAACGCCTCTTCCGCAGACGGCGTGTAGCTCATCGTCAACCACACACCGGTGACGATCTGGTTGACCAGCACCAGCAGTGCCAGGGAGCCGAAGAAGTAGAAGAAGTTGAAGTTTTTTGGCGCGTAATATTTGCTGAGATGGTCTTCCCACATTTTGGTGGCGGGGAAACGCGCATCCACCCAATCCATGAACTTGCTCATCACGCGTTCTCCTTATCGAGGCCAATGACAATGAGGTCGTCAGTTTCGTAGGTGTGCGGAGGAACCGGCAGGTTCAGGGGCGCGGGCTGAGACTTGTAGACACGGCCGGCAAGGTCGTAATGAGAACCGTGACACGGGCAGAAATAACCGCCGACCCAGTCCTTGCCCAAGTCGACAGGAGCGACTTCCGGGCGGAAGGTGGGTGAGCAACCCAGGTGGGTACACAGACCTACCAGCAACAGGATCTCTGGCTTGATCGAACGCACTTCGTTCTTGGCGTAGGCGGGCTGGTCGGAATTCTCGGATTTAGGGTCAGACAACTGGCCTTCGATCTTTTTCAGATTCCCCAGGATTTCCTCGGTACGACGAACAATGAATACCGGCTGGCCGCGCCATTCAGCAATCATCTGCTGCCCTGGCTCGATCTTGCTGACATTCACCTTCACCGGTGCACCTGCGGCTTTCGCCTTGGCACTGGGAAACCATGACCCCACGAACGGGACCGCAGCCCCCACCGCTCCTGCAGCACCCACCACGGATGTGGCTGCTACCAAGAAGCGACGCCGGCCTGCATTCACGCCGTCATTGCTCATTCAGTCCTCTCCCATCAGCTTTTTGGCCTGTTAAATCAGGCGTCTACTAAGTGTTGAATCTTTACTTATAAAAATTTTGACGGATGGTAATGAAAAGCCCCACGGATGACAAGGGAATTGCCCAGGCCACCACCCCCAGGCCTTGTAGTATAGGGGGTCTGTGGATGTGGCAAGTTGTCACGGCGAAAAATGTGCATAAATCGCAGGCAATAAAAAACGCCCAGCTCCGTGAGGAGGCTGGGCGTTTTTGTGGAACGTAAAGCGAATTAACGCTTCGAGTACTGCGGACGCTTACGCGCTTTACGCAGACCGACTTTCTTACGTTCAACTTCACGAGCATCGCGAGTAACGAAGCCAGCTTTGCGCAGAGCGCCACGCAGGGTTTCGTCGTACTGCATCAGAGCGCGAGTGATACCGTGGCGGATTGCGCCAGCTTGACCACTTACACCGCCACCGATAACGGTGACGTAGATGTCGAACTTTTCAACAGTCTCGGTCAGTTCCAGCGGCTGACGAACTACCATGCGGGCAGTTTCGCGGCCGAAGAAATTTTCCAGAGTGCGGTTGTTGATCGAGATGTTACCAGTGCCCGGACGCAGGAAAACGCGTGCGGTTGCGGTTTTGCGACGGCCAGTGCCGTAATTTTGAGTCGCCGACATAATGAACTATTCCGTTAAAACTTCAGTTCTTGGGGCTGCTGAGCAGCATGAGGGTGTACAGCGCCCGCATAGACTTTCAGCTTGCGAAACATATCGCGACCCAGTGGGCCCTTAGGCAGCATGCCTTTGACCGCGATTTCGATCGGGGCTTCAGGCTTCTTGGAGATCAGGCCTTCAAAGTTGGAAGACTTGATACCGCCTGGGAAACCGGAGTGACGGTAGTACATTTTGTCTTGCGCTTTGTTGCCGGTAACACGTACCTGCTCAGCGTTGATGATGACAATGTAGTCACCGGTATCAACGTGCGGGGTGTATTCAGGCTTGTGCTTGCCACGCAGACGGCTGGCGACTTCAGTGGCCAGACGACCCAGGGTCTGACCAGCGGCGTCGACGACAAACCAGTCGCGCTGAACTGTTTCCGGTTTTGCAGTAAAAGTTGTCATTCTTTAATAGCCTCAGGGGCCGCCCTGTAAATTAGACGGCGGATCTTACTGAATAGTGCGTACTTTGACAAGGTCAAAGGCAGCCGGATACAGACGCTATCGGGGGCTCGGGTCAGCGCGTCCGTTCAACGGCAAGATTCTTCGGCAGACGGCGCATCACTTCCACTGCAGAAAGAGGTGGGCAATTATGCAGATTGCGAAAAAAAATTCAACCTGCTTTTATGAATGTTTTCCCCTGAAGGAGTACCCGATGGATTATCGACAGCTGGGCCGGACCGATCTGAACGTGAGCGCGATTGCCTTGGGCACCATGACCTGGGGCGAGCAGAACAGCGAGCCAGAGGCCTTCGCACAGATCGAACGGGCCAAGGCCGCGGGCATCAACTTCCTCGACACGGCAGAAATGTACCCGGTACCGCCCAAGGCCGAGACCTACGCCACCACCGAGCGTTATATCGGTAATTACTTCAAGAGCCGTGGCGATCGCGCCGACTGGATCCTCGCCAGCAAGATCGCGGGCCCCGGCAACACCATCGACTATATCCGCGATGGCTACCTGCGCCACAACCGCAAGCATATCGTCGACGCCCTCGACGCCAGTCTCAAGCGCCTGCAGACCGACTGGATCGACCTCTATCAGTTGCACTGGCCGGAGCGCAGTACCAATTTCTTTGGCCAGTTGAGCTACAAACACAAGGACGAAGACGACCTCACCCCACTGGAGGAAACCCTTGAAGCGCTGGATGAGCAGGTCAAGGCCGGCAAGATCCGCCACATTGGCCTGTCCAACGAAACCCCGTGGGGCACCATGAAATTCCTGGCCCTGGCCGAAGCCCGTGGCTGGACCCGCGCGGTGTCGATCCAGAACCCCTACAACCTGCTCAACCGCAGCTTTGAAGTGGGCCTGGCTGAAATTGCCATCCGCGAACAATGCGGTTTGCTGGCCTACTCGCCACTGGCGTTCGGCATGCTCAGCGGCAAGTACGAAGGCGGTGCGCGCCCGGCCAAGGCGCGTCTGACGGAGTACAGCCGTTTCAGTCGTTATTTCAACCCACAGTCGGAAGCGGCGTGCAGCCGTTATGTGGCACTGGCGCGGGAGCATGGGTTGGACCCGGCGCAAATGGCGTTGGCGTTTGTGACGCAACAGCCGTTTGTGACCAGCAATATTATCGGGGCCACGAGCCTGGAGCAGCTGGACAGCAACATTGCCAGTGCTGACCTGAAGCTGTCCAAAGAGGTGCTGGAAGGGATTGAGGCGATCCAGAAGGATCATCCGAATCCGGCGCCGTGATTGATCGTTCCCACGCTCTGCGTGGGAATGCCGGCTTGGACGCTCCGCGTCCGCTGCAAGAGCCATGACGCGGAGCGTCATCTGAGGCATTCCCACGCGGAGCGTGGGAACGAGCATCACAGCGCCCGCGCAATAATCTCCTTCATGATCTCATTGGTCCCCGCATAAATCCGCTGCACCCGCGCGTCCGCCCACGCCCGCGCAATCGGGTATTCCCACATGAAGCCGTAGCCGCCGTGCAGTTGCACGCACTCATCGAGCACCTTGCATTGCAGGTCCGTGGCCCAATACTTGGCCATCGCCGCCGTGGGCACATCCAGCTTGCCTTCCAGGTGCAGCGCCAGGCATTTGTCCACGAACACACGGCCGATCTGAATCTCAGTGGCCATCTCTGCCAGCTTGAAGCGGGTGTTTTGAAAATCGGCTATCGCCTTGCCAAACGCCTTGCGCTCGCGGGTGTAATCCAGCGTCCACTGCAACGCCGCTTCGGCTGACGACAGCGCACCAATCGCCACCGTCAGCCGCTCCTGGGGCAACTCCTGCATCAAATATGCGAAGCCCATGCCGGCCTGGCCCAGCAGGTTTTCCCTGGGCACGCGTACATCCTGAAAGAACAACTCCGAGGTGTCCTGGGCCTTCATGCCGACCTTCTCCAGGCGCTTGCCCTTATCGAAGCCCGGCGTGTCGGCCTCGACCAGGAACAGGCTGGTGCCCTTGGCGCCGGCCTTGGGGTCGGTCTTGGCCACCACGATTACCAGCTCGGCCAGGTAGCCGTTGGTGATGAACGTCTTGGAGCCATTAATCACATAGTCATCGCCGTCCAGCACCGCCGTGGTCTTGACCCCTTGCAGGTCGGAACCGGCCCCAGGCTCGGTCATGGCGATGGCCGTGACCATTTCGCCGGAGATCAGCTTGGGCAAATATTTATGTTTCAGCGCTTCGCTGCCGTAATGCAGGATGTACGGCGCAACAATGTCCGAATGCAGGGAAAAGCCAATGCCGGTCAGGCCCAGGCGGCTGATCTCTTCGATCACGACCGCGCTGTAAAGGAAATCCGCGCCCAGCCCGCCGTATGCTTCCGGTACGTGCGAACACAGCATCCCCGCCTCCCCCGCCTTGTTCCAGAGGTTGCGGTCGATGTAACCCTGTTTCTCCCACTGCCCATGGAATGGCGCGGCGTCTTTTTCGAGGAAGGTACGCACGCTTTCGCGGAAGAGTTCGTGCTCCGGGCTAAATAAGGTTCTGGGAATCATGGCTCACCTGTGAGGATTGTCGGACAAGGACGGGCTCACAGAGCCTATGCCGCGAATGCGTCACGGGACACTGGACACATGCGACAAAAAATAAGACGATCCAGCCGTCTGGTGACCACTTTCCCCTATAAGAATAAATGAAATCATGTCTAACCAAATCTCCACGCCCTTGCGGCGCGTCAGCATCCTGGCCGTCGATCGGGTCTTCGCTTCAACCCTCATGCAAGCCAAGGATTTCTTCCATCTCGCCAGCCTGCGATATGGCAAGCAACAGGGCCTGGGCCTGACGCCCGCATTCGAGACGCGCCTGGTCAGCCCCGACGGGCAATCGGTACGCAGCTTCAGCAATGTGATCATGCCGGTGGACGGCGGCCTGGAAGATGCCGACATCATCGTGCTGCCCGCCTTCTGGGACGACTTCGAGGCCTTGTGCACCCGCTATCCACAGGTACTGCCCTGGCTGCGCGAACAGCACGCCCGCGGCGCCGTGCTGTGCGGAGAAGCCACCGGTGTGTTCTGGCTGGCCGAAGCCGGCCTGCTCGATGGCAAGGAGGCGACCACCTACTGGCGCTTCTTCACCGCCTTCAGCGAACGCTTCCCCAAGGTGCAACTCAACCAGGACAAGCACCTGACCGACGCCGATAACCTGTATTGCGCCGGCGGCACCACCTCCGCCTGCGACCTCTACATTTATTTGATCGAACGCTTCTGCGGCGCCAACATCGCCCAGGCCGTGGCCCGCGACATCCTGTATGAAGTGCAGCGCAGCTACTCGCCAGGGCGTATCGGTTTTGGCGGGCAGAAGCTGCACCAGGATGTGATCATCCTGCAGATCCAGCATTGGCTCGAAGAACACTTCGCCGACAAGTTCCGCTTTGAAGACGTCGCCCGGGAGCACGGCATGAGCATCCGCAACTTCATGCGACGCTTCCAGACCGCCACCGGCGACAAGCCGCTGCATTATCTGCAACGCCTGCGCATCGAGACGGCCAAGGGTCTGCTGTCGGGCAGCCGCAAGAGCATCAAGACCATCAGCTATGAGGTGGGTTATGACGATGCGAGTTTCTTTGCGCGGTTGTTCAGACAGCACACGGAGTTGTCGCCGAATCAGTATCGCCAGCAGTTCCAGCAGGCTGCGTAAGCAGGGGTTCATACAGGACAAATGTGGGAGGGGGCTTGCCCCCGATAGCGGTCTGTCAGTAACAGATGCACTGACTGATCCACCGCAATCGAGGGCAAGCCCCCTCCCACACTTTGATCTACATCGGCCTTACGGTTTGTGTCCGCGCGAAAGGAATTCGTGGGACTGCATTTCCAGCAAACGACTCAAGGTGCGTTGGAATTCGAAGTTCAAGCGACCGCCCGTGTAGAGGTCCTTGAGCTCGACTTCCGCCGAGATGATCAGCTTGACGTTACGGTCATAGAACTCGTCGACCATGTTGATAAAACGCCGCGCGATGTCGTCGGTGGTCACGCCCATCTGTTCCACACCGCTCAAGATCACCGCATGGAAGATCTTGCCCAATTCGATGTAGTCGTTCTGGCTGCGCGGGCCGTCGCACAGTTGGCGGAATTCGAACCAGGCCACGTCATCGCAGGTACGCAAGGCGATGATTTCGCGGTTTTCGATCATCAACTTATCGTTTTCCACGGCCTGGGTGCATTCCGGCGTCAACGCGCGGAAGCTTTTCTTCAGGCTGTCGTGGGCCGCCTCATTGAGCGGGAAGTGGAACAGCTCCGCTTGCTCGAGGTGACGCAAACGATAGTCGACGCCGCTGTCGACGTTGACGATATCGGTGTGCTGCTTGATCAACGCAATGGCCGGCAGGAAGCGTGCGCGCTGCAGGCCATCCTTGTAGAGACCATCGGGCACGATGTTCGAGGTGGCGACCAGGGTCGCGCCGTTCTTGAACAGCTCTTCCATCAAGGTGCCGAGGATCATGGCATCGGTGATGTCGGAGACGAAGAACTCATCGAAGCAAATCACCCGCGCTTCGTCGGAGAAACGCTTGGCGATGATCGTCAGCGGGTTCTTCTCCCCCGGCAGGGTCTTCATCTCTTCGTGCACGCGCTTCATGAAGCGGTGGAAGTGGGTGCGGACCTTTTCCTTGAACGGCAGCGCTTCGAAGAAGGTGTCCACCAGGTAAGTCTTGCCCCGGCCGACGCCACCCCAGAAGTACAGGCCCTTGACCGGCGTGCGGTCTTTCTTGCCAAACAGCTTGCTGAGCATGCCCTGCTTGCTTTGCGAAGCCGCAACCAGGTCTTCGTACAGGCGCTGCAAATGACGCACCGCATTTTCCTGAGCCGCGTCATGGAAGAAGTCAGGGCGTTTCAGATCAGCTTGATATCGTTCTAGGGGCGTCATAATTTCGTTAGCAAGGCAACAAAAACGGGCCGTCACTGTAACGACGGCCCTGGATAATGGCAATCAACCCTTGGTCGGGTTAATCCTCGGAGGGTGTCAGCGCGACGCGCAAGGCGGCGATGGCGGCGTCACGGGACGCGCTGTCGGCGAACTCGGCGCTGTCGGCCACGGCCGCGTCGCCCAGCCATACGCTGAAGCCCAGGGCTTGGGTGCGTATGTCCAAGGTACCGCCGCTTTGCAATTGTTTGGTCACCGCGCCCGCCGCCTTGCCATCGGCGAAGGTGCGCGACAGCAGCAGTTGCTCGCCGTCGGCGGCCAACAGGCGGAAGCGGAAGCTGCCGTCGTCTTCACGAAAGCTCACGAAGCGCGCGGCCTTCGCCGGCTTTTTCTTGGTGACAACCGGCGCCGCAGTCTGGTTGACGAACGAACGCAAGCCCACCGCTTCGCGCAGCTCGGCGAGGAACGGTGCCGCCACGGCACGGGCCTTCTTGGCACCGACCAGCAGCAGATCTTCCATGTCTGACGGGCGCGACATCAGTTGGTGGTAACGCTCGCGCGCTTCACCCAATTGCCCATCCAGCAACTGGAACAGACGATTCTTCGCCTCACCCCAGCCCAGGCCTTGCAGCAGTTCACTGCGCAGCTCTTGCTCCTGGGCCTTGCTCGCAAATGCCTGGTACAGGGTGAACAGGTGGGACGTGTCCGGGTCCTTCGCCTCGCCGGGCGCGCGCGAGTCGGTGACGATCCGCGAGATCGCCTCCTTCATGTCCTTGGCGCTGGTGAACAACGGGATGGTGTTGTCATAGCTCTTGGACATCTTGCGGCCATCCAGGCCCGGCAAGGTGGCAACGCTTTCTTCGATCAACGCCTCGGGCATGGTGAAGAATTCTTTACCGTTGCCGAACAGATGGTTGAAACGCTGGCCGATATCACGGGCCATTTCCACGTGCTGGATCTGGTCACGGCCCACTGGCACCTTGTGCGCGTTGAACATCAGGATGTCCGCTGCCATCAGCACCGGATAGCTGTACAGGCCCATGGTGATGCCCGCATCCGGGTCTTCGCCGCTCTCTACGTTCTTGTCCACCGAGGCCTTGTAGGCATGGGCGCGGTTGAGCAGGCCCTTGGCGGCCACGCAGGTCAGCAGCCAGGTCAGCTCGGGAATCTCGGGGATGTCGGACTGGCGATAGAACGTCACCCGGTTCACATCCAGGCCACCGGCCAGCCAGGTCGCGGCGATTTCCATACGCGAACGCTGGATGCGCTGCGGGTCATCGCATTTGATCAGGGCGTGGTAGTCGGCCAGGAAGTAGAAGGAATCGGCATTGGCGTCCTGGCTGGCAAGGATCGCCGGGCGGATCGCACCGGCGTAGTTGCCCAGGTGCGGCGTGCCGGTGGTGGTGATGCCGGTGAGGATACGGGTACGCGTCGTCATGGGTAATCGCTTATCAGACTGCTATCAATTCGAGAGGCGCGGCAGCACCAGATCCTTCAGATCGGTGAGCTTGCCGTGAAAAAAGTGTCCGCATTCTGCCACTTTCAGCAGCTCATGGGGGCGTTTCAGGGCGCCAGACCAGTCGTAGACGACTTGCGGGTCGACCACTTCGTCGGTTTCCGGCTGGATTAGCGTCAACGGACAATCATGTGGCAGCACATCCGTGTCACGCAGGCGCATCACTGCGGCAGCCACCATGAACAGGTGCGCCAGCTTCTCGCCCTTGGCTTCCAGGCGCCCGCCGAGGCTGGCGGCCACATAGCCACCGAAGGAAAAGCCCAGCAGGGTGAGCGGCAGATCAGGGTGTTTTTCCCGCAGCCACGTGGCGGCCGCTTCGGCATCGTCAACTTCGCCGCTGGCCATGTCGTGGCTACCGGCACTCGCGCCGACGCCACGATAATTGAAACGCAACGTAATCAAGCCGGCATCACGGGCGGTACGTTGCAGGGTCGAGACAACTTTATTGAGCATGGTCCCGCCCTGCACCGGGTTAGGGTGGCAGATCAGCGCCAGGCCGCGTGGGGCGGGGTGATCCAGGTACAGGGCTTCCAATTGGCCCACCGGGCCATCGATCAAAACGGGGGTTTCACGCATGAGCAAGGATGAACTCCGTGACCTCTCAAGGGGTCGACTCGTCTAGCTAAAAGTCTGTGCATGGCATCATTGCGAGCTTAATCGCGGTATACAGCGCAGGTTTGAGCCGTTAACGTAAAGCAAAGCCGTTTATAGAGGAAGGACTCGTGGAACACTCGCTCTTAGTTTGGTTGTTGCCGACTCTTGCCCTGGTTGCCGGTGTCGCCATTGGATTCCTGGTTGCTCGCCTGCTGCCGAATGCCGCGCCTAACCGCACGCAGCGTCAGCTGGATGACATTCAGGAACGTTTTGACAGTTATCAGAACGAGGTTGTTACCCACTTCAACAGCACCGCGACCCTGGTCAAGAAGCTCACCCAGAGCTACCAGGAAGTACAGGATCATCTCGCCGATGGCGCTAACCGCCTGGCCCTCGACGACATCACCCGCCAGCGCCTGCTGGCCGCGTTGCATTCCGATGCACCGCAGACCCCACGGGAACGCCTGACCCCGCCCCGGGAAAACCAGGAACCGCCACGGGACTACGCGCCAAAAACGCCGGACGCCCCAGGCATGTTGGATGAACAATACGGCTTGAAGAAGTAAGTTAGCTTCCAGCAACACAAAGCCCGGCTGATCGATGATCAGCCGGGCTTTTTATTGGGCCGTTTCTGTTGCTCAGTGAAGATCCAATGTGGGAGGGGGCTTGCTCCCGATGGCGGCGTGTCAGACTCAAAGTAGGTGACTGACACACCGCAATCGGGAGCAAGCCCCCTCCCACACTTGACCCCACATGACCTTAGGCTGGCTGCTGTTCCTGCAACCGCCCACCCTCGATCCGCACATGCCGTCCATGGAAGCGCTTGAGGCTGCTGCGATGACCAACGCTGACGATGCTCAACCCCGGCAGTTCATCGATCAACGCCTGATACAGCGTCGCTTCATCCTCTTCGTCCATGGCCGAGGTGGCTTCGTCCATGTACAGCCATTGCGGCGCGAACAACAAGGCGCGGGCGAAGGCCAGGCGCTGCTGCTCGCCCGGCGAGAGCATGCGCTGCCAGTGGTTGGCTTCATCCAGACGGCTGACCAGATGCGGCAGGCGGCAGGTTTCCAGTACCTGTGCATAACGTTGCGCAGGGTAGGCGCTGTCCTCTTGTGGATAACTCAACACTGCCTTCAACGTGCCAATCGGTAAATAAGGCTTCTGCGGCAAAAACAGATAACGCGTCGCCGGCAGGCGAATGCTGCCATGCCCTGCTGGCCACAAATGGCCCATTGCGCGCAGCAGCGTACTTTTACCGCTGCCGGAACGCCCACTGAGCATCACGCGCTGACCCGGCTCCACGATCATGTCGGCGTCGGTAAGCAAGTGACGACCATCGGCCAGGTCCATGCCCAGATTCTTGATCACCAGGTGTTCGCCTTCAGGGCGCACATCGATGGCCGGGGCGCGCTCCTCGTTGTCGCTCATGGCCTGCTGGAAACTCAGCAGACGGTCGCTGGTGGCACGCCACGCCGCCAGTTCCGAGTAGGCGTTGA
This sequence comes from Pseudomonas sp. R11-23-07, assembly GCF_003852295.1. NCBI lineage: Bacteria > Pseudomonadati > Pseudomonadota > Gammaproteobacteria > Pseudomonadales > Pseudomonadaceae > Pseudomonas > Pseudomonas sp. R11-23-07. The sequence goes on along the minus strand of NZ_CP027761.1, from coordinate 990,623 downwards.
TGAACCAACTGAAGTTTTCCTGCACATTGCCAAACGCCGAGTTGATTTGCATCAGCTCGCCCAGTTCGATCTTGCCGGTGAAGTAGCGCGGCGCGGCGACGATAAACGGGAAGATAATGGCTATCTGGCTGTAGCCGGCGGTGAAGAAGGTCAGGCGCTTGGACACTTTCATGATGTCCCAGAAGTTGTGCCAGACCTTGCCGAAGCGCGAGCTCAGGCGCTGCTTTTCATTCGGCTCGCCGTTGTAGAGGGCGATGCTTTCAGCATTTTCACGCACCCGCACCATGGAGAAACGCAGGTCCGCTTCGAAGCGCTGTTGCTGGTTGTTCAAGCCGATCAAGCGTCGCCCGATCAGGTGCGTCAGCCAACTGCCCACGGCGGCATACAGCAGCGCACACCAGAACATGTAGCCGGGAATGGTGATGCCGAACACTTCGATGCTGCCCGACACGCCCCACAGGATGATCGAGAACGACACCAGGCTGACCACGTTGCGCAGCAGTCCCAGGCCCAGGCTCAAGGTGCTGGTGGTAAAGGTATTGAGGTCTTCGGAAATCCGCTGGTCCGGGTTGTCGGTGTAGCCGCCCTGCTCCAGCTGGTAGTAGTTCTTGTGGGCAAGCCAGCGCGCGAAGTGCTTTTCGGTCAGCCAGGCACGCCAGCGAATGGTGAGCATCTGGGTCAGGTACAAGCGATACACCGCGCCGAGGATCGCCACGGCCGCGATGCCGCCGAAGTAACCGATCAATTGCCAGAAGGCGGCCGTGTCCTTCTTTTCCAGGGCGTTGTAGAAATCCTTGTACCAGTGGTTGATCCACACCGAGATCGCCACGCTGAACAGCGACAAACCAATCACGGCAGCCAGCAGCAACCAGGCCCGGCCCTTCTCTTCACTGCGCCAATACGGCGTGATCATCGCCCAGGTTCGGCGGAAGAATTGCCCACGCACCGCATCATTGACCGCGGAGTATTCAGCGTTCTGATTCATCGTTCAGGCTCGGTAGGAAATTATGACAGGCGTTTGAACCGATCATAGGCGATCGGTTCACGGCTCCGTGCAGCCTGAGGCAGATTGTTCAGTCTTCGTTCAGCGCCGTACCGGGCGCTTCTGCAGTTTGCGCTGCAACGTACGCCGGTGCATGCCCAGGGCGCGAGCAGTGGCGGAGATGTTGCCTTCATGCTCGGTCAGTACGCGCTGGATGTGTTCCCACTGCAGGCGGTCGACCGACATGGGGTTTTCCGGCACCAGGGTGTCGAGGTCAGCGTGCTCGGAAAGCAGCGCGGCGAGCACGTCATCGGCATCCGCCGGCTTGCACAGGTAGTTGCACGCGCCACGCTTGATCGCTTCGACGGCGGTGGCGATGCTGGAATAACCGGTGAGGATCACCACGCGCATTTCCGGGTCGAGTTCGAGCAGCTTGGGCAACAGCACCAGGCCCGAGTCGCCGTCCATTTTCAGGTCGAGCGCGGCGTAGTCCGGCAGGTCGGCCTGGGCGATGGCCAGGCCCTCTTCGGCTGAGCCCGCAGTGCTGACGCGAAAACCGCGACGGCTCATGGCGCGGGCCATCACGCGGGTAAAGGTGGCGTCATCATCTACCAGCAACAGATGCGGCAGTTCTTCGCCTTCGACTTGGATCTCGTCACTCATCGATATCTCCTCGTGCGACACGGGGCAGGCGCAGCTCGGTGAGCGTGCCACCTTCCTCATGACTATAGAGCTTCACTGAGCCGCCCGCGCGGGTCACGCTGGCCTTGCTCAAAAACAGGCCGAGGCCGAAGCCTTTGCCCTTGGTGGTAAAGAACGGTTTGCCGATCTGCTCGGCAATGGCCAGCGGCACGCCCGCGCCGTGGTCACGAATGCTGATGGTGACGTTTTCCGCGTCCCAGTCCAACTGCACGCCCAGGCCTTCGGGGCAGGCGTCGGCCGCATTGTTCAGCAGGTTGAGCAAGGCCTGGGTGAGGTCAGGCGGCGGCGCCATGCGCGGTACGCTGCCCTGGCCCAACAGGCTGAAACGGTAACTGGCTTCGGGACGCATCAGGTGCCAACGATTCAGCGCTTCGTCGAGCCACTGGGTGACATCCTGCATGTCTACCGCCAGGCGTCGATTGGCTTCGGCGGCGCGTACCAGTTGCTGCAGGGTCAATTTGCACTGCTTGACCTGTTCCTGCAGCACGCTGAGGTCATCCTGCAACGCCGGGTCGTGATGGTCCTGGGTCATCTCCTTGAGCAGCACGCTCATGGTCGCCAGCGGCGTGCCCAACTCATGGGCAGCACCTGCGGCCTGAGTGGCGACGGCCAGCAATTGCTGGTCGCGCAGGCCTTCTTCACGGCGAATTGCGCGCAGTTCTTCCTGGCGGCGCAACTCTTCGGCCATGCGCGCGGCAAAAAAGGTGATCACTGCGGCGGACAGCGCAAAGCTCAGCCACATCCCGTAGATCTGCAGGTTTTCCCGGGCGATGGGAAACGTCTGCAAAGGATAGAACTGCGCCAGCAGCAAGGTGTACAGCGTCAACGCGATACCCGACAGCACCACCGAATAGCGCCACGGCAACGTCACGGCGGCAATGGTCAGTGGCACCAGGTAATAAGACACGAACGGGTTGGTGGAACCGCCGGAGAAATACAGCAACACACTGTGGATAAACAGGTCGCACGCCAATTGCAGGGCATATTCCAACTCCGTGACCGGCCACGTGGTGCGCAACCGGATGGCGGTAAACGCACACAGCACGGTGGAGAACCCGAGGGTCACCGCCAGTTGCAGCCAGGGCAGCGGCAACAGGTCGAACCAATAGGCGAGCCCGACGGAACCCGCCTGTGCGGCCAAGACCAGGGTGCGAATGAACGTCAGGCGCCAGAGGTTCTGGCGGGTGGCGGAAGTCAGTTTTACGGCGGCGAGCATGAGCTCTCCCGATGAGCGCTGCAGGCGGATCGGCACGAGTATAAACGAAGCAGACCGCCTGGCACGGCGCGTGTGGCTCTTTGACGCAGGCGCGCAGATGACCGCTCGTCGGGGCTGCTACAAGATGTAGGGAATGTGTAAACCCGAAGAACCCGATGCTACCGTCTACAGTCATACCGAACACGACAATCTCAAGGAGCTTTCATGTCTCGTTTCACTCGCAGTGCAGCTGTTCTCACCCTCGGCGCCAGCGCCCTGGCCAGCCTGCCGGCCATGGCCGCCGATGAACTGCATTACAACCAGATCTCGCTGCGCGCCGAAGTCAGCCAGGAAGTGGCACGCGACAAGATGATCGTCACCCTCTACACCGAAGCGCAAAACGCCGACCCGGCCAAGCTTGCCGCTGAAATCACCACCACCATGAACCAGGCGCTGGGCCAGGCTCGCGAAGTCAAGGCCGTGACCCTGCGCCAGGGCAGCCGCAACAGCTACCCGATCTACGACAGCAAGAACCAGAAAATCACCGGCTGGCGCGAACGCGCCGAACTGCGCCTGGAAAGCGCGGACTTCCCGGCGCTGTCCAAGCTCACCGGCGAGCTGTTGAACACCCTGAAAATGGACAACATGGACTTCGCCATCGCTGACAACACGCGCAAGGCCAGCGAAGACGCACTGCTCAAGGACGCGGTTGCCGCATTCAAGGCCCGCGCGCAACTGGCCACCGATGCGCTGGGCGGCAAGGGTTACAAGATCGTCAACCTGAACTTCAACACCAACGGCTATCCGATGCCTTACGCGCGCGGTGGCATGATGATGAAAGCGGCCATGGCCGATTCAGCACCCACGCCTGAAGTGGAGGCCGGCACCAGTCAAGTCAACATGAGCGCAGACGGTGTCATTGAAGTTTTGCAATAAGTTTTCGACATACCAACAGGGCGTAATCCTTTAAGGGTTACGCCTTTTTTATTGCCGCCTACGGAACACCAGAACCGTTACGACAAACTCAAAGGCTTTAGACTACAGTTACTTTCCTCCAACTCCCCCGTTACACCCTAGAGACTTCTCGTTAAAAACCCTCGATATAAGCTCGGAACTTAAGCCCCCTCATTACCCACCCACTGTAGCGTCCACGACTACCTTGAAACAGAGCATCGAACAACCATCCAACTAACACACATCCCAACCACAGAACATTGCGCAGATCGATTCTTTTGTTTTTCGGTCAACGGCGATTATTAATCCAATCATTAATGTGAGTTGATCATGAATATAGCGGCGTCTCTCGTTCCCACGCCTACCCCCTTCCCCACACCGCCCACGAACAATCGTCAGCGACGGGGGATAGATGACTCCCACACAGCGCAAAAAAGGGCACTGGAAGAAAGGGTAGACTCACCCCCTCCTAAGAATTCGCTCGGACTGTATGCAGTTCCAGCACCGACACCCGAGCATGAGCTTGATACTTCCAAGACCGTCATCTACGGTTCAGTCAACGCTATTCCGCCAACGGCGAACTATACGCAGCACGAACGCGAGCAGCGTATCCAAGCCTACGCCGATCGTGTCGCCACGCAAATCAAGCACATCGAAAGCGACAGCGAGGGTGAGCGCAATACCAAGTTCCAGCACACTCGCCCGTTCCTCGAACCTGCTGGTTACTTCAGCGGTGGGTTGTTGGCAGCTGGCTACGACCCCCACGAGAAAGTCACGGTCACCTTCTACTCCTATGTAGGAATGGGCAAACCCCAGGAGGAAACCAATAGGGACGTACACACCTACTTTGCCTGGGAAATTGCAGCCGGAGCATTTGCCCATGACAAGGTTCCAAGGGGTGGCCCGCTGAACTTCCAGGGTATGCAAATCAGTGCGCAAGACAAAAATAAAATCGACGAACTGGAAGTGCTGGGCAGCCATTTGCAAGATCATTGGGAACATGATGTCGCCGTCCCCCTGCGCGACGCTTCGGGAGCACTTGCAAAACGCTCGGGCGAAGCAGACGCCTATGTGTTGCAGGGAACATTGCAAAGTCTACGTGACGACAAACACAGTTATGAACGTTTGACCCCTGCCGCTCAGGCTGCCATTACTCGCACACTGGAAAACCATGGGAACGCCGTCATTCCGAACCTATACGGCTATCCATTGGCCGGGTATGCCTTTATTCCCTACATCAATTACCACGGTGATTACGATCACCGCCCCAACAAAGGCCTGATGATCGATTTGAAGAACGGCACCGTCAGTGAAATAGACGGAGATGACAACTTCGCCAACTGGGCTAAACATAACCATGCCCAATTACTCAACCGTTTCAACGCCCGCGATAGGCAAGGCGGTCACGACGCTCACTGGGTAAGCGCCGGCTACGTACTCACCGCTTTGATTCTAGACAAGCATTCCACGTTTCCGGGGAGAAAGGGGCCCCTCTCGGATAAGGCCGTGCCGGTCCGAGAATTATTCAATTACGCACAATCGCGCGACAGCGATTACTACCTGAAATTCGGTGACCTCAAAAACGGCATTGCCCCTCACTATCAGGCGATGAATGCGAAAAATGCATTGTGGGCAGACCAAACCGAGGTATTTGGCGCCTCTCAGCAACACTGGAAAGAGGCAAAAGAGTTTTGGGGCAACACCTTTGGTTACTTACCCATCGTTGGCAATGCAGGCAATATCGTTTTCGGCGTGCACGATGGCCTCTATGGCCAGACCGCAGAGGATCGGGTTGGCGGCAATGCCGCGGCAGTCATATCCGGCCTGCAACTGGCGCACGAACTTGCACCCATTGGAGTGCACGGGGCAGAAGCACCGCCGGTGAACTTCTCTAATGGCGCGCATTACAGGTGGCAGTCCGATGAGCAAACACATCAGTTGGAATTAGTGCGGGTGAGCAAAGCTTCAAATCAGGCAGACCCCGTCGATGCGGGGCTAACGCCGTCGCCAGACAACGACACCCTGTCCACACCCCACTTGACCGACGAAAAAATCGCCACCCTCAGACAACTGATTTCACGCCAGGACTCGCCAAGCATTGATGAATTATTCTCCGATAAAAACAATTTCAGCACGCTGGATGGAAAAATAAGCCAACTCAAGGAAATCGATGAGCAACTCTACACCTTTGTAGATAGCACCAAGCTGGGCAAGGACACTCGTTTGAACATACTGGTGCATGGCCTATCCGATCCCACCACAGGTATCGCTAAAGTTATATATGACGGGGAACTTAATACCCCACAGGATTTACTCGACACCTTACGTTTTCAAGGCATAAACCCACAAGACTATGGAAACATTCGCCTTCTATCATGCGGCTCTGCAGATGGCGGTACCGCCTCCTTTGCCGCCGAGTTCCAGCGACTCATAGATCGCCCCGTAAAAGGTTATAAAGGCACGGTAACGGTGGGCGTGACGCCGGAAGCAATAAAGCGCTTCACCGACAGAATTGAAAACCACTATGTACACCAAGCCAAACAAAAAAACATCACGATGACGGACAGCCTCAGAAATGACATCAGACTTCTCGCCGAACGCGATGTTAATGAAGATGTAATGAAGCACTTCAGAACCTTGAAGAAAAACCCATACTGGAACCCCTGGAAGTGGTGGACCTTTGAATACAACCCCGTTCGCTTCGACCAACGTAGCGCATCACGATGAGGGTCGTGCCTCTTTCCATGTACACCCTTACATCGTCAAACTTTCGCTCTCCGTGCATTTTTTTATAAGCTGATCCTAAGCGCCCTGACCAAAACATGTGCGCTGCCTGAACCGTGCAGACGGCAATTTAACCTATCGTCACTCCCACACTGACGACAACCTCGGTTATCTTCGTTTGAGTTCGGGCAGCGCTTTATGTCTGTCATTTCAGGGGGCATCATGGAAAGAATCATCTTCAAACCGCTACTTCTCGCCGCCGGCATTCTGGCCTTCACGCCACTGGCCCAGGCGGCCACCACCCTGGTCTACTGCTCCGAAGCCAGCCCCGCCGGCTTCGACCCCAGCCAATACACCAGCGGCACCGAGTTCGACGCCTCCGCCGAAACCGTGTTCAACCGCCTTACCCAGTTCAAGCGCGGCGGTACCGAAGTCGAGCCCGGCCTCGCCACCCGTTGGGAGGTCTCCGAAGACGGTCTCACCTATACCTTCCACCTGCGCGACGGCGTCAAGTTCCATACCACCGATTTCTTCACCCCCACCCGCGACTTCAACGCCGATGACGTGGTGTTTACCTTCAACCGCCTGCTGGATGCCGAGAGCCCGTTTCGCAAGGCCTACCCCTCCGAGTCGCCCTACTTCACCGACATGGGCTTGAACACCACGATCAAGAGCCTCGACAAACTCGACGAACACACCGTGCGCTTCAACCTGAACAACGTTGATGCATCGTTCGTACAGAACCTGGCGATGAGTTTCGCTTCGGTGCAATCGGCCGAATATGCCGCCCAGCTCTTGGAACAGGGCAAGGCCGAGGACATCAATCAGAAACCGGTCGGCACCGGCCCGTTCGTGTTCAAGCGCTATCAGAAAGACTCGCAGATCCGCTACGTTGCCAATAAGCAGTACTGGAAACCCGAGGACGTGAAGCTCGACAACCTGGTATTCGCCATCACCCCTGACGCCGCCGCGCGCGTGCAGAAACTCAAGGCGGGTGAATGTCAGGTCAGCGGCTACCCGCGCCCGTCCGACATCGAGGTGATCAAGCAGGACCCAAACCTGCGCGTGCAGCAGCAGGCCGGCTTCAATTTGGGTTTCCTGGCGTACAACGTCACCCACCCGCCGCTGGACCAACTCAAGGTGCGCCAGGCGCTGGATATGGCCATCGACAAACCGGCCATCATCAAGGCCGTTTACCAAAGCGCCGGGCAATTGGCGCAGAACGCTCTCCCTCCCGCGCAGTGGTCTTATGACCCGACGATCAAGGACGCCCCCTACGACCCGGCCAAGGCCCGGGCGCTACTAAAAGAAGCAGGGGTTGCACCAGGTACCACCATCAACCTGTGGGCAATGACCGTGCAACGCGCTTCCAACCCGAACGCGCGCATGTCGGCACAAATGATCCAGCAGGATTGGGCCAAGGTCGGCATCAAGGCCAACATCGTCAGCTATGAGTGGGGCGAATACATCAAGCGCGCCAAAAATGGCGAGCATGACGCCATGATCTACGGCTGGACCGGCGATAACGGCGACCCGGATAACTGGCTCGGCGTGCTCTACAGTTGTGCCGCGGTCAAGGGCAGCAATTACGCCAAATGGTGTAACCCGGCCTATGACAAGCTGGTGCAGCAGGCCAAGGTCAGCAACGACCGCGAGCAGCGCATCAAGTGGTATCAGCAGGCTCAACAAATCCTTAAGGAACAAGTACCTATAACGCCTATTGCGAACTCGACAGTTTTCCAGCCGCTGCGCAAGGAAGTTCGCGATTTCAAGATCAGCCCCTTTGGGCTGACACCCTTCTATGGCGTGAGTCTAGATAAGTAACAACAACGCCCCAACCGAGTGCACTAGACACGTCGGTTGGGCCTTTTCGGTGCGCGCGGCGCACCGAAAAAACCCGCCAAATAGATGCATTTATGTCGAAACTTTCATAAATGCGACATTCTTGTACGCCCGTCCCACTGTTTGGCGCTTGCAACCGTTCAACATCTTGCAATGGGTATGGCGCCTGCATAAGTATCCGCAGGCCGACTCACGAGGTCGCCCTCACCACCAAAAATGACAACAAATCATGAGGCCAACATGCTTAAACACGCAGTCCTTCCGTTCTTAGTGAGCGCTGGCCTTATGGCCGCAGCCCCGTTTGCCCAAGCGGCAACTAACCTGGTGTTCTGCTCCGAAGGGAGCCCGGCCGGTTTTGACCCAGGCCAGTACACCACCGGAACAGACTTCGATGCCTCGGCCGAAACCATGTTCAACCGCCTGAGCCAGTTCGAACGTGGCGGCACCGCCGTGATTCCTGGCCTTGCTACCAGCTGGGACGTGTCCCCGGACGGCCTGACGTATACCTTCCACCTTCGGGAAGGCGTCAAGTTCCACACCACCCCGTATTTCAAGCCGACGCGTGAATTCAATGCCGATGACGTGCTCTTCACGTTCAACCGCATGATCAACAAGGACGACCCGTTCCGCAAAGCCTACCCCACTGAGTTCCCGTACTTCTCCGACATGGAGATGGACAAGAACATCAAGAACATCGAAAAAGTCGATGACCACACCGTCAAGTTCACCCTTGGCACCGTGGACGCCGCCTTCATCCAGAACCTGGCGATGAGCTTCGCCTCGATCCAGTCGGCCGAATACGCCGCCCAGCTGTTGAAGGAAGGCAAGGCCAGCGACATCAACCAGAAGCCAATCGGCACTGGCCCGTTCGTGTTCAAGAGCTACCAGAAAGACTCCAATATTCGCTTCACCGGCAACAAGGAATACTGGAAGCCTGAAGACGTCAAGATCGACAACCTGATCTTCGCAATCTCCACGGACCCATCGGTTCGCATCCAGAAACTGAAGAAGAACGAGTGCCAGATCACGGCCTATCCTCGCCCGGCGGACATCAAGCCACTGGAAGCGGACAAGGACATGAAGATGCCGCACCAGGCCGGTTTCAACCTGGGTTACATCGCCTACAACGTGATGCCTGTGCTTAAAGGCCAGACCACGCCGAACCCATTGGCTGACCTGCGGGTTCGCCAGGCGCTGGACATGGCGGTGAACAAGCAGCAGATCATCGACTCCGTGTACCAGGGCGCTGGCCAACTGGCCGTCAACGCCATGCCGCCAACCCAGTGGTCGTATGACACCACTATCAAGGATGCCAAGTACGACCCGGCAAAAGCCAGGGAACTGCTCAAGGAAGCCGGCATCAAGGAAGGCACCGAGATCACCCTGTGGGCCATGCCAGTACAGCGTCCGTACAACCCGAACGCCAAGCTGATGGCCGAGATGCTGCAGAGCGACTGGAAACAGATCGGCCTGAAGGTCAACATCGTCAGCTACGAGTGGGGCGAGTACATCAAGCGTTCCAAAGGTGGTGAGAACCAGGCCATGATCATTGGCTGGAGCGGTGACAATGGTGACCCGGACAACTGGCTGGGCACGCTGTTTTCATCCCCGGCATTGAACGGCAACAACTTCTCCAAATTCGTCAACAAAGACTACGACGCCCTGATCAGCCAGGCCAAGGCGACCACAGACGTTGCCAAGCGCACCGAACTGTACAAACAGGCGCAACAACTGCTTAAACGTGAACTGCCTTACACACCTATCGCGCACTCGACGGTGTATCAACCCATGCGCAACACCGTGCAGGACTTCAAGATCAGCCCGTTTGGCTTGAACTCCTTCTATGGCGTCAGCGTAAGCGGCAAGTAAGGATCGATACGGCGACGCTCATAACGTCGCCGTTATTACATCTGCCAGGCCCGTAGGAAACAGACCACACCCGCAAGCGTTGCCGCCTTACAGCAATGAACTGCGCTTCGTGCCTCCGTTGCCTACAGGGTCAATCCGATTTGGCGCATTTACTGTGAAGTCCGCGACCCATAACGTCGTAGGACTACAGAGGTACCAATTTGGGAAAGGCACTTACCGCATGTGGGACCAGTGATGTCCCCTTGGCTACAGGCCTGAGGGATTGCTCGCTGTTGATAACTACACACAAGGATTGGAATCGTCATGCGCCATACCACCGTTCTATCCGCAATGTTTGCCGCCAGCCTGCTGGCTGTGGCCACCACGGCTCAGGCCGCCGAAAAGAAGAGCCTGGTGTTCTGCTCCGAGGGCAGCCCGGCGGGCTTTGACACGGCGCAATACACCACCGCCACCGACAACGATGCCGCTGAGCCGTTATACAACCGCCTGGTCGAGTTCGAAAAAGGTGCGACTGATGTAGTGCCTGGGCTGGCAACCAAGTGGGATATTTCCGAAGACGGGCTGACCTACACCTTTCATCTGCGCGAAGGGGTGAAGTTCCACAGCAACAAGGAGTTCAAGCCGACGCGCGACTTCAATGCCGACGACGTGCTGTTCACGTTCAACCGCATGCTTGACCCCGACCACCCGTTCCGCAAGGCCTACCCTACCGAGTTTCCGTACTTCAACGGCATGAGCCTGAACAAGAACATTGCCAAGGTTGAAAAAACCGACCCGCACACCGTGGTGATCACCCTGAATACGGTGGATGCCGCGTTCGTGCAAAACATCGCCATGAGCTTCGCCGCAATCCTCTCGGCCGAGTATGCCGAGCAATTGCTCAAGGAAGGCAAACCCAGCGATATCAACCAGAAGCCCATCGGCACTGGCCCGTTCGTGTTCCAGCGTTATCAGAAAGACTCGCAGATTCGCTATGTGGCCAACAAACAGTATTGGGACCCCAGCAAGGTCAAGCTCGACCAGTTGATCTTCGCCATCAATACCGACGCCTCGGTGCGTGTGCAGAAGCTCAAGGCCGGCGAATGCCAGGTCACCCTGCACCCGCGTCCCGCTGACGTCGACGCGCTCAAGGCCGACCCGAGCCTGCAACTGCTGACCAAGCCCGGCTTCAACCTTGGCTACATCGCCTACAACGTGCGCCACAAACCCTTCGACCAGCTCGAAGTGCGCCAGGCGCTGGACATGGCGGTGAACAAGCAGAGCATCCTCAACGCGGTGTACCAGGGCGCCGGGCAACTGGCGGTCAACGCCATGCCGCCGACCCAGTGGTCCTACGACGACAGCATCAAGGACGCCGCCTACAACCCGGAAAAAGCCAAGGAACTGCTCAAGGCCGCCGGCGTGAAGGAAGGCACTGAGATCACCCTGTGGGCGATGCCGGTGCAACGTCCGTACAACCCCAACGCCAAGCTGATGGCGGAAATGCTGCAGAACGATTGGGCCAAGATCGGCCTGAAAGTGAAAATCGTCAGCTACGAATGGGGCGAATACATCAAGCGCACCAAGAACGGCGAGCACGATGTCAGCCTGATCGGCTGGACCGGTGACAACGGTGACCCGGACAACTGGCTGGGTACCCTCTACAGCTGCGACGCCATCGGCGGGAACAACTACTCCATGTGGTGTGACCCGGCGTACGACAAGCTGATCAAGCAAGCCAAGGTCGTGACCGACCGCGAACAAAGGACTGTTCTGTACAAACAGGCGCAGCAACTGCTCAAGCAGCAGGTGCCGATTACGCCAGTCGCCCACTCGACGGTCAACCAGCCGTTGAGCGCCAAAGTCGAAGGCTTCAAGGTGAGCCCCTTCGGCCGCAACGTGTTCTCGGGCGTCAGTATCACCCCATAAGAAAAAATAACCGGATGGCGAAGGGCCAAGCGGCCCTTCGGCAAACGTGCAGCCTTTTGTTGGGATTTTTCCTACGCCAAACGTTTGCAATAGCTTGAACGAGTTACACACCCAATAGCCGGTTCACCTAAAAAGACCGGCATAAAAAAGAGAACCAAAGGAGCTTCACCCATGAAACTGAGCAGCAAAGCGCTTCTGGCCTTGGCCATCAGCAGTATCACGGCCACCGCCTACGCTGAAACGCAGAGCCAGGACTTCGTTCCTACCACCCTGGCCGGCACCAGCGCGCAAAGCGAAGCCAAAGGCTTTATCGAAGATTTCAGCCTGGGCGGTACCACGCGTAACTGGTACTCCCATGAAAGCAAATACCGTGGGGGCACCTTCGCTTACCAGAAGCATGGTCAGACCCTGACCGACCGTAACCGTACCAACTGGGTACAGGGCACCATCCTCAACGCCAGCTCGGGTTTCACCCAGGGCACTGTTGGCGTCAAGACCGAAGTGGCGGTGTACAACGCGCTGGTGCTGGACCGCAGCAAGCGTGACATCAAAGGCGGCTCCAACCGCACCCTGGCCGACTCCAACGGCGACGCCGTAGACCAGTGGAGCAAGCTGGGTCTGGCCAACGTGCAGTTCCGCGTGTCCAACACCACCTTGACCGCCGGTCGCCAGAACTTCAGCAGCGGCATCGTCGATACCATCGGCAACCGTGCGCTGCCTTCCAGCTTCCAGGGTGTGAGCTTCAACAGCGAAGAGTTCAGCAACCTGTCGTTCCAGGGCGGTGTTTTCGATCGCGTGTCACCGCGTAGCGAACAAAGCCTGTCGAAATTCCGCAGCGAATACGGCAATGGCGCAGAAACCGACAAAGTCTCCACCCTGGGTGTGAACTACCAGCCGCTGAAAAGCCTGAAGACCAGCTTCTTCGCCGCCAACGTGAAGGACTTCTGGAACCAGTACTACTTCGGTGCTACCCACGAATTGGGCGACGCCAAGCAACTGGGCCTGACCACCGGTTTCAACTACTACAAGACGGTCGATGAAGGCAAAAAAGAGATGGGGGAAATCGACAACGATACCTTCTCCCTGTCCCTGGGCCTGACTCACCAGGCACACAGCCTGACCTTCGCTTACCAGCAAGTGAACGGTAACGAGTACTTCGACTACCTGCACGAAACCAACGGCATCTACCTGGCCAACTCCCTGACCTCGGACTTCAACGGCCCGAACGAGAAGTCCTTCCAGATCGCCTACGCCATCAACATGGCCGAATACGGCGTGCCAGGTCTGAAGTTCAACGCCTACTCGGCGCGCGGCTGGGACATCGACGGCACCCACTACACCGGCAACAACGGCCGGGCCAAGTTCGCCTACGACGGTATCCAGTCCCAGGACGGCGAGAAGCACCAGGAATACGGTGTAGGCGCTTCTTATGCCCTGCAAAACGGCCCACTCAAAGCCACTACCGTGCGCGCAACCTATGTTGAGCACCGTGGCAGCGAGTTCCAGTCCGACGGCAGCATCAAAGAGTTCCGTCTGGTCACCACCATTCCGTTCAACATTCTTTAATTAGCGCCAGGCAGGCGGCGGGCTCAGGACGAGCCCGCCGCCTACGCGTTTCTGGCTCCATCGATTGCAGAGGGCTCTGAATGAAAATGCTCCCGTTACAAGCTGCCATGGCCGCTGCGCTGCTGAGCGTGGCGATCGGCGTATCGGCCAAACCGCTGGTGGTCTGCACCGAAGCCAGCCCGGAAGGTTTTGACCCGGTCCTGTATACCACCGCCGTGACCGCTGACGCCGCTGCGGAAACCATGTTCAACCGCCTGGTGGACTTCAAGCCCGGCACCACCGAAGTCGTTCCCGCGCTGGCCAAAGACCTGCCCGAGATCAGCGCCGATGGCCTGACCTACACCTTTCACCTGCGTGACGACATCAAGTTCCACACCACCGACTATTTCAAACCCACGCGCAACCTGAACGCCGACGACGTGCTTTGGAGTTTCCAGCGTCAGCTGGACCCGAATCACCCTTGGCATAAAAAGTCCCTCGTGGGCTACCCGTATTTCGAAAGCATGGGCTTCAAGGAACTGCTCAAGAGCGTAGAGAAGACCGATGACCACACCGTCGTCTTTACCCTGACCCGTCCTGAAGCACCCTTCCTGGCCGACCTGGGCATGGCATTCTCTTCAATCCATTCGAAGGAATACGCCGACCAGTTGCTCAAGTCCGGCAAGACCGAAGACCTCAACGCCAAGCCCATCGGCACTGGCCCGTTCATCTTCACCCGGTATCAGAAAGACGCCCAGGCGCGCTTCAAGGCCAACCCCGACTACTTCCGTGGCAAACCGGCAGTCGACCCGCTGATCCTGGCGATCAGCACCGATAACAACGTGCGCCTGCAGAAGCTCAAGGCCAATGAATGCCAGATCGCGCTGTTCCCCAAGCCGGATGACATTCCAAGCATCAAGAAAGACCCAAACCTGAAAGTCGATGAACTGGCGGCGATGACCACCAGTTACACCGCGTTGAACACGACCCACAAATACATGAGCGATGCGCGGGTGCGTCACGCGATCAACATCGCGTTCGATAAGGCCGGCTACACCGAAGCGCTGTTCGGCAAAGGCAATGCGGTGGTGGGGACTGGTCCTTATCCGCCGACCTTGCTGGGTTTCAGCGACAAACTGAAGAATCCGCCTCGCGATCTGGACAAGGCCCGCGCCCTGCTCAAGGAAGCCGGCGTGCCGGAAGGCACCGAATTCACCCTGTTCACCCGTAACGGCGGCGGCCCGACCAACCCCAACCCGATGCTTGGTGCCCAGCGCATGCAGGCGGATCTGGCGCAGATCGGCCTGAAGGTGAATATCAAAGTCATGGAATGGGGCGAGATGCTCAAGCGCGCTAAAAACGGCGAGCACGATATGGTTTCGGCTGGCTGGGTCGGTGATAACGGCGACCCTGACAACTTCCTGACGCCAAACCTGAGTTGCGATGCAGCGAAAAACGGCGAAAACTACGCGCGCTGGTGTAACAAAGAGTTTCAGGACTTGATCGACAAAGCGCGCGCCACCGCTGAACCCGCCCAGCGCGCCGCACTCTATGAACAAGCCCAGGACGTTTTCGACAAGGACCAACCATGGCTTCCCATGGCTTATCCGAAACTGTTCACCGCCATGCGCAAGAACGTAGAAGGCTTCACCCAAAGCCCTCTGGGGACTAATAACTTCGCCACCACCCAGGTGAAGTAAATAAGAAAAACGCTCGGCGCCGTCGACCCTGACGGCGCCGAACCTGCCTAACCGGCTGATTGAGGTACACACCAAGATGTTTAGTTTTATTGCCCGCCGACTGGGGTTATTGATCCCCACGTTCTTCGGCATCACGTTGCTGACCTTTGCGTTGATTCGCATGATTCCAGGCGACCCCGTAGAAGTCATGATGGGCGAGCGGCGGGTTGACCCCGAAATGCATGCCCAGGCAATGGAGCGCCTTGGCCTTAACAAGCCGCTGTATGCGCAATATCTGGATTACGTCGGCAAGCTCGCCCAGGGCGACCTTGGCGAATCGCTGCGTACCCGCACCAGCGTGTGGACCGAGTTCACCGCACTCTTTCCGGCGACCCTGGAACTGTCCATCGCCGCCCTGTTGTTCGCCGGTATCCTGGGCCTGTTGGCCGGGGTGATCGCGGCCTTGAAACGAGGATCCCTGTTCGACCATGGGGTGATGGGCATCTCCCTGGCGGGATATTCGATGCCGATCTTCTGGTGGGGCCTGATCCTGATCATGTTCTTCTCGGTGAGCCTGGGCTGGACCCCGGTTTCCGGGCGTATCGACCTGCTCTACGACATCGAGCCGCGCACCGGCTTCATGCTCATCGACACCCTGCTGGCCGACGAGCCGGACGCGTTCTGGGACGCACTGCACCACCTGATCCTGCCGGCCATCGTGCTGGGCACCATCCCGCTGGCGGTGATTGCGCGGATGACCCGCTCGTCGATGCTCGAAGTGCTGCGCGAAGACTACATCCGTACCGCCAAGGCCAAGGGCCTGTCGCCGGCGCGCGTGGTGTTCGTGCACGGCCTGCGCAATGCGCTGATCCCGGTATTGACCGTGGTCGGCCTGCAAGTCGGCACGTTGCTGGCCGGTGCGGTACTGACCGAAACCATCTTCTCGTGGCCCGGCATCGGCAAATGGCTGATCGAAGCCATTGGCGCGCGGGACTACCCGGTGGTGCAAAACGGCATTCTGTTGATCGCCTGCCTGGTGATCCTGGTGAACTTCGTGGTGGACATCCTCTACGGCTTCGCCAACCCACGCATCCGTCACCAGCGCTGAGATCATGACCATGACTACCTCTACTCCAGTGTCAGCAGTCGATCAGAGCCTGCTGTACCCGTCTCCGTACAAAGAATTCTGGCAAGCCTTCTCCAAGAACAAAGGCGCAGTTGCCGGCCTGCTGTTCATGTTGCTGATCGTGTTCTGCGCGATCTTCGCCCCTTGGGTTGCACCGCATAACCCGAGCGAGCAATACCGCGACTTCCTGCTCACCCCGCCATCATGGCTGGAAGGCGGGCAGATCCAGTTCCTGCTGGGCACCGATGAACTGGGCCGGGATTTGCTCTCGCGCCTGATCCAGGGTTCGCGCCTGTCGCTGTTGATCGGCTTGTCCTCCGTGGTGATGTCGCTGATCCCGGGCATCCTGCTCGGCCTGTTCGCCGGGTTCTTCCCGCGCCTGCTGGGCCCGACCATCATGCGCTTGATGGACATCATGCTGGCCCTGCCGTCGCTGCTGCTGGCCGTGGCGATTGTCGCCATCCTCGGCCCTGGCCTGATCAACACCGTGATCGCCATCGCCATTGTGTCGCTGCCGTCCTACGTGCGTCTGACCCGCGCCGCAGTGATGGGCGAACTGAACCGCGACTACGTGACCGCCGCGCGCCTGGCCGGTGCCGGCCTGCCCCGCCTGATGTTTATCACCGTGCTGCCCAACTGCATGGCGCCGCTGATCGTGCAGGCCACCTTGAGTTTCTCGTCGGCGATCCTCGATGCCGCCGCCCTGGGCTTCCTCGGCCTTGGCGTACAACCGCCAACGCCGGAGTGGGGCACCATGCTGGCATCGGCCCGCGACTATATCGAACGCGCCTGGTGGGTCGTGAGCTTGCCGGGCTTGACCATTTTGCTCAGCGTGCTGGCAATCAACTTGATGGGTGACGGCCTGCGCGACGCGCTGGACCCGAAACTCAAGAACGCCGCCTGAGGAGATTCCCATGTCACTGTTAGAAATCAAGAATCTCAACGTTCGCTTCGGCGACGAGACCGCCGTGCCAGTGGTCGATGGCCTCGACATTACCGTCGACAAAGGCGAAGTCCTGGCCATCGTTGGCGAGTCGGGCTCGGGTAAATCCGTGACCATGATGGCGCTGATGGGCCTGATCGAGCATCCCGGCATCGTCACCGCCGACGCCCTGAACTTCGACGGCAAGGACATGCTCAAGCTGAGCAACCGCCAGCGTCGCCAGATCGTCGGCAAAGACCTGGCGATGGTGTTCCAGGACCCGATGACTGCGCTGAACCCCAGCTACACCGTGGGCTTCCAGATTGAAGAAGTGCTGCGCCTGCACCTGAAAATGTCTGGCAAGCAAGCGCGCAAGCGCGCCATCGAACTGTTGGAAAAAGTGGAAATCCCTGGCGCTTCCAGCCGTATGGATGCCTACCCGCACCAGCTGTCCGGCGGTATGAGCCAGCGCGTGGCCATCGCCATGGCGATTGCCGGCGAGCCGAAACTGCTGATCGCCGACGAACCGACCACCGCGTTGGACGTCACGATTCAAGCGCAGATCATGGACCTGCTGCTGGCCCTGCAAAAAGAGCAGAACATGGGTCTGGTGCTGATCACTCACGACCTCGCGGTGGTGGCTGAAACCGCCCAGCGCGTGTGCGTGATGTATGCCGGCCAGGCCGTTGAAGTCGGCCAGGTCCCGCAACTGTTCGACATTCCAGCGCACCCTTACAGCGAAGCGCTGCTCAAGGCGATCCCCGAGCACAGCCTGGGCGCCACACGCCTGGCCACGCTGCCGGGTATCGTGCCCGGCCGTTACGACCGCCCGCAAGGTTGCCTGCTGTCGCCGCGCTGCCCGTATGTGCGTGAGAACTGCCGTACCGAGCGCCCTGCGCTCGACCCGAAAACCAACAGCCTTGCGCGCTGCTTCTACCCCTTGAACCAGGAGGTGGCGTAATGGCCGTCGTTCTTACCGCCCGCGACCTGACCCGTCACTACGAAGTGTCCCGTGGCCTGTTCAAGGGCCACGCTACGGTGCGTGCCCTCAATGGTGTGTCTTTCGAACTGGAAGCCGGCAAGACCCTTGCCGTCGTGGGCGAGTCGGGTTGCGGCAAGTCCACCCTGGCCCGCGCCCTCACGCTGATCGAAGAGCCGTCATCCGGCTCGCTTAAAATTGCCGGCCAGGAAGTGGCCGGTGCCGACAAGGCCCAGCGCAAGCAGTTGCGCAAAGACGTACAGATGGTGTTCCAGAGCCCGTACGCCTCGTTGAACCCACGGCAGAAAGTCGGTGATCAGCTCGGCGAGCCGTTGCTGATCAACACCAACCTGTCCGCCGCCGAACGCCGCGAGAAAGTGCAGGCGATGATGAAGCAAGTGGGCCTGCGCCCTGAGCATTATCAGCGCTACCCGCACATGTTCTCCGGTGGCCAGCGCCAGCGTATCGCCCTGGCCCGAGCGATGATGCTGCAACCCAAAGTGCTGGTGGCGGATGAACCGACCTCGGCACTGGACGTGTCGATCCAGGCCCAGGTGCTCAATCTGTTCATGGACCTGCAGCAGGAATTCAACACGGCCTACGTGTTCATCTCCCACAACCTCGCGGTGGTGCAGCACGTTGCCGATGACGTGATGGTGATGTACCTCGGCCGCCCGGTGGAAGTGGGCCCCAAGGAAGACATCTACGCCCGCCCCCTGCACCCGTACACCCAGGCGCTGCTGTCGGCCACGCCGACCATCCACCCGGACCCGAACAAACCCAAGATCAAGATCGTCGGCGAGCTGCCCAACCCACTGAACCCGCCGTCGGGTTGCGCGTTCCACAAGCGTTGCCCGTACGCGACGGCGCGGTGCAGCACCGAGGAGCCGCTGTTGCGGCCGTTGGATAACCGCCAGGTGGCTTGCCACTATGCGGAGCAGTTCGTGGCCTGACGATCGTTCCCACGCTCCGCGTGGGAATGCCGCCTAGGACGCTCCGCGTCCCGCCGTTGAGGTGACGCGGAGCGTCAGGGATGCATTCCCACGCGGAGCGTGGGAACGATCAAAGTCTGAGTTCTACGGCCCTTCCCGCCAGGTTGCGCATCAGCCGGGCGGGAGGGGCTTCTTTTTGCGCACGGCCTATGTCTGGCTGTCGCCTTCGTCCGAATCGTCGCGGTAGTTTCCACCCAAACAATTACAAACTTCCCACACGACTTCCACGCTCTAACTTCAAGCCAAAAAGAAAACTTCTTAAATATGTAACGGCAACTAAAAAACAAAGATAATGCGCTTCTAATTCCATAAAGCCTGATTAAGAATGCCCGACTCTCATCATTAACAAACGGGCTATCTCATGACTGTCATCCGCGAAAAATGCTCTATCTCCAAATCCTTGGAAACCCTTCTTAACGACATCTATGCCGATGATGAGGTTTCAATGGCCGAATACAAGACCCTCCAAGCCGAAGCCGACCTTCGCTGGCAGAAGGTCATTGACGAATTAGGGCCAAACAACACGCTTAAATCGTTTCAGAACTCGATGGATATCTCCATGCATTTGCTGTACCTGAGCGCAGAGTATGCTGCATCGCAGGAAGTTACAGACCTGGGGGAAGCCTATGTAAAAGATGCGATGTATGCACAAGTTGAATACATCCAGGCGGGCACCCAACTGGCATTGAAACTGTTGCGAGTGGGGCAAAACCACCCGTAACTAACCGTCATTTCCTAAATACAAAAAAGGGCGAAGCCATGACAGCTTCGCCCTTTTGTATGCCTCATCAGGAATTGCGGTCACCCTCAGGGGCATCAGGTTTCGCCGTCGTCGAAGGTCACACTGTCTTCCCCTTCATTGATGGGGTTTTCCGGATCCCTGACGTCTGTGGGCTGGGGCTGCGGTTTCCAACTGCCCGAGTTGACCTCGTTCTGCTTTTTCTTGGTGACCGGGCCGGTGTCTTTCCACTGGGGCGCCCCGGCGTCGGCCAACGCCGGAAGGGCCGTCACTCCCAGGATGGCCAGCAACACCAAAGAGATGACACGTTGAGCATTTCGCACGGTAGTCTCCTTTACAGTCGGTGGGTAAACGCTAGACCCGAAGCCGGGTTCTCGCCAATTCATGGCGTTATGAAGATCCAAATGCGGGAGGGGGCAAGCCCTCAATACTGTAGGAGCGAGCTTGCTCGCGAAGAACTCAGGGCCCCCGCGTTTATCCAGAATGAACGCGTTGCCTGGACGTTTTTCGCGAGCAAGCTCGCTCCTACAGTGTGCCCCCTCCCATATTTTGGCTTTGCAGCAGGCATAAAAAAGGGCGAAGCCATCACAGCTTCGCCCTGTTCTTTACCGCTCAGCCCTTAATGATGCTCGCGAGTCGCCCGGAATTTCACATCCGGCCAGCGCTCTTCCATCAGCGCCAGGTTGACCCGGGTCGGCGCCAGGTAAGTCAGGTGACCACCGCCGTCGATCGCCAGGTTTTCCACCGCTTTGTTGGAGAACTCTTCCAACTTCTTCTTATCGCTGCAATCGATCCAGCGCGCGGAGTACACGGTGATCGGCTCATAGGAGCACTCGACCTTGTATTCCTCTTTCAAGCGGCTGGCGACCACGTCGAACTGCAGCACACCCACGGCGCCGAGGATGATGTCGTTGCTGCGCTCGGGGAAGAACACCTGGGTGGCGCCTTCTTCGGCCAACTGTTGCAAGCCCTGGCGCAGTTGCTTGGATTTCAGCGGATCGCGCAGGCGTACGCGGCGGAACAGTTCCGGGGCGAAGTGCGGGATGCCGGTGAAGCCCAGTGCTTCGCCTTCGGTGAAGGTGTCGCCGATCTGGATGGTGCCGTGGTTGTGCAGGCCGATGATGTCGCCGGCGTAGGCTTCTTCGAGCTGTTCACGCTCGGAGGAGAAGAACGTCAGGGCGTCGCCGATGCGCACGTCCTTGCCGGTGCGCACGTGGCGCATCTTCATGCCTTTTTCGTAGCGGCCGGAGCAGATACGCATGAAGGCGATGCGGTCACGGTGCTTGGGGTCCATGTTCGCCTGGATCTTGAACACGAAGCCGGTGAATTTTTCTTCGACCGGTTCCACGGTGCGCTCGTTGGCGACACGGGCAAGGGGCTTCGGTGCCCAATCCACCACGGCGTCGAGGACGTGATCGACACCGAAGTTGCCCAGGGCGGTACCGAAGAACACCGGGGTCAGTTGACCGTCGAGGAACTCCTGCTGGTTGAACTCATGGCAGGCGCCCTGTACCAGTTCGAGCTGGTCGACAAAGCGGTCGTACTCGTCGCCCAGGTGGGCGCGGGCTTCGTCGGAGTCGAGCTTTTCGATGATTTTCACATCGGTGCGCTCATGACCATGGCCGGCGGTGTAGACAATGATGTAGTCGTCGGCCAGGTGGTACACGCCCTTGAAGTCGCGGTAGCAACCAATCGGCCAGGTGATCGGCGCAGCCTTGATCTTCAGGACGGCTTCGATTTCATCCAGCAGCTCGATGGGGTCACGAATATCGCGGTCGAGTTTGTTGATGAAGCTGACAATCGGCGTGTCGCGCAAACGGCACACATCCATCAACGCGATGGTGCGTGGCTCGACGCCTTTACCGCCGTCGAGGACCATCAGCGCCGAGTCCACCGCAGTGAGGGTGCGGTAGGTGTCTTCGGAGAAGTCTTCGTGGCCTGGGGTGTCGAGCAGATTGACCATGTGGTCGCGATACGGGAACTGCATGACCGACGTGGTAATGGAAATACCCCGTTGCTTCTCCATCTCCATCCAGTCGGATGTCGCATGGCGGTCGGATTTGCGGGATTTCACCGTGCCGGCCACCGCGATTGCCTTGCCCATCAGCAGGAGCTTTTCGGTGATGGTGGTTTTACCGGCATCGGGGTGGGAAATAATAGCGAAAGTGCGGCGTTTCGCGACTTCGGCGGCCTGGTGGGTCATGGGAAATCGCCTGGCAGGTGAGTCAAAAAAGGGCGGCGAGTATAGCGCAAACCCAGGGTTACAGACCACCGTTGAGCCCATTGGGGGTGGCTAAATGCTCCCAAGTGTGGAACCTTTTAAAAGGTAGAGACGTCCACTCCCCTGCTATCGCACTCGGAACAGGGGCTGAAAAATCAGCAAGTTAGCCTGACGAGGCTGCGCTCATGGCTCGATCGCATACTGCGTTGCCAGTATCGGCGAGCTGCTTTTCGCGAACTCATTCAGAGGCAGCCAGCCATGGCATTGCCACCGGAGAATGTGTTCGCCGACAAAAGAAAAAAAGGAGTCCGCCTGTGGCTATTCGCTATGGCAAAGGGCTGATAGGAGGTGCGGTTGTCGTCGCGCTCCTGGCCCTGCTGGTCCACTGGATCGGCATCAACACGATCGAACTGTACCGCGACGATTTGTTGTTTTACCTGCAAGCTCATCTGATTCTGGTTTTAGTTTCCATGCTGGCCGCCCTGATTGTGGGCCTCCCCGCCGGCATCCTGCTCAGTCGACCGAACATGGTCGGGCGTGCAGAACGCTTCATGCAGATCTTCAACATCGGCAACACCGTCCCTCCCCTGGCCGTACTGGCCATCGCCCTCGGCGTCCTCGGCATCGGCAGCGGCCCGGCCATTTTCGCGCTGTTCCTCGCCTCCCTCCTGCCCATCGTGCGCAACACGTACGAAGGCCTGAAAAACGTTCAAGGCTCGCTGAAAGAAGCCGCCACCGGTATCGGCATGACGCCACGCCAGGTGCTGTTTCGCGTGGAGTTGCCCAACGCCGTGCCGATCATCATCGGTGGCGTGCGTGTGGCCCTGGCGATCAACGTCGGCACCGCACCGCTGGCGTTCCTGATCGGCGCCAACAGCCTGGGCAGCCTGATCTTCCCCGGCATCGCCCTGAACAACCAGCCGCAACTGCTGCTCGGTGCCGCATGCACCGCACTGCTGGCATTGCTGCTCGACGGCCTGGTGACCATGGCCAGCCGCCTCTGGCTGGAACGCGGGTTGCGTCCGTCTTAAGGCTTGGCAAAGGAAATCACATGAAAAAACTGACCTTGATATTGAGCTGCGTCCTGCTGTTTGCAGGTTTTGCGCAAGCCGCTGAAAAACCGGTAATCCGCATCGGCGCACGGGTGTTCACCGAACAGACCCTGCTCGCCGAAATCACCTCCCAGTACCTGCGCACCAAGGGCTACGACGCCCGCGTGACCGGTGGCCTGGGCAGTAACCTGGCGCGCAGCGCCCAGGAAAGCGGGCAACTGGACCTGATCTGGGAATACACCGGCGTGTCGCTGGTGGCGTACAACCACATCGACGAGAAACTCGACAGCGCTCAGTCCTACGCTCGCGTGAAGGAACTCGACGCAAAAAAAGGCCTGGTCTGGCTCTCGCCGTCGCGCTTCAGCAACACCTACGCCCTGGCGTTGCCGGAGAAAGTCGCCAAGGAACATCCCGAAATCAACAGCATCAGTGACCTCACCCACGCCATGGCCGCAGACACCCGGGAACACCGCCTGGTCGCCCTGGACACCGAGTTCGCCAACCGCTCCGACGGCCTGGCCGGCATGGTCAAGCTGTACGACATGAACCTCACGCGCAAAAACACCCGGCAGATGGACGCCGGGCTGGTCTACACCGCGCTGCGCAATGGCCAGGTGTTTGCCGGCCTGGTCTACACCACCGACGGTCGCCTGAATGCCTTCAAACTGAAGCTGCTCGAAGACGACAAGCACTACTTCCCGGACTACACCGCCGCCCCGGTGATCCGCCAGGAATATCTCGACCAGCACCCGCAACTGGCGGCCGAGCTCAAGCCACTGGCCGCGCTGTTCGACGACGCAACCATGCGCCAGCTGAATGCGCGGGTCGACGTCGACCATGAAAGCCCGTCCGCTGTTGCCGCAGATTTCCTGCGCCAGCACCCGATCAATCAATAAGAGGAAAAGACATGGAATTTCTCAACGCCTTTTCTCATCTTGATTGGGCCCAAGTCCTGCAACTGACCTGGCAGCACATCACCCTGGTCGGCGTCGCGGTTGTCCTCGCGATCTTGATCGGCGTGCCCCTGGGCATCCTGATGACGCGTTTCCCGACCCTGGCCGGCCCGCTGCAGGCCAGCGCTACGGTGCTGCTGACCGTACCGTCCATCGCGCTGTTCGGCCTGTTGCTGCCGTTCTACTCCAAGTTCGGCCAGGGCCTGGGGCCGATGCCGGCGATCACCGCCGTGTTTCTCTATTCCCTGTTGCCAATCATGCGTAACACCTACCTGGCGCTCACCGGTGTCGAACCGGGCATTCGCGAGGCCGCCAAAGGCATCGGCATGACCTTCGCCCAGCGCCTGCGCATGGTCGAGCTGCCGATTGCCGTGCCGGTGATCCTCGCCGGTGTGCGCACCGCCGTGGTGATGAACATCGGCGTGATGACCATCGCCGCCACCATCGGTGCCGGCGGCCTGGGTGTACTTATTCTGGCTTCCATCAGCCGCAGCGACATGTCGATGCTGATCGTCGGCGCCGTACTGGTCAGTCTCCTGGCCATCTTTGCCGACCTGCTCTTGCAATGGCTGCAACGCTCGCTGACTCCAAAAGGATTGCTCAAATGATCGAACTTCAAAACCTGTCCAAGACTTTTCAAAGCAACGGCAAGACTGTCACCGCCGTCAACGATGTCAGCCTGACCGTCAACGAAGGCGAGATTTGTGTGTTCCTCGGCCCTTCGGGCTGCGGCAAGAGCACCACGCTGAAAATGATCAATCGCCTGATCAAGCCCACCTCGGGCAAGATCCTGATCAACGGCGAAGACACCACCGACCTCGATGAAGTGACCCTGCGGCGCAATATCGGCTATGTGATCCAGCAGATCGGCCTGTTCCCGAACATGACCATCGAAGAAAACATCGTCGTGGTGCCCAAACTGCTCGGCTGGGACAAGCAGAAATGCCACGACCGCGCCCGCGAGCTGATGAGCATGATCAAGCTGGAACCCAAGCAGTATCTGCATCGCTATCCGCGTGAACTGTCGGGCGGGCAGCAACAGCGCATCGGCGTGATCCGCGCCCTGGCGGCGGATGCCCCGTTGCTGCTGATGGATGAACCGTTCGGCGCGGTCGACCCGATCAACCGCGAGATGATCCAGAACGAGTTCTTCGAGATGCAGCGTGCGCTGAACAAGACCGTGATCATGGTCAGCCACGACATCGACGAGGCCATCAAGCTGGGCGACAAGATTGCGATCTTCCGCGCCGGCAAGCTGCTGCAGATCGACCATCCCGATACGCTGCTGGCGCACCCGGCGGACGAGTTCGTGAGCAATTTCGTCGGCCAGGACAGCACCCTCAAGCGCCTGCTGCTGGTGAAGGCCGAAGATGCCGCGGACAACGCGCCGTCGGTGAGCCCGGAAACGCCGGTAGCCGATGCACTGGAGCTGATGGACGAGCACGACCGGCGCTATGTGGTGGTCACCTGCGCCGAGAATAAGGCGCTGGGCTATGTACGCCGTCGCGACTTGCACCGTCAGACCGGTACCTGCGGCCAGTACCTGCGCGAATTCAACGCCACCGCCGCGTATGACGAGCACTTGCGCATCCTGCTGTCGCGGATGTACGAGTTCAACCGTTCGTGGTTGCCGGTGATGGATGCGGAGCGGGTGTTTTTGGGTGAGGTGACCCAGGAGTCGATTGCCGATTATCTGAGTTCCGGTAAGTCGCGTGGGGGCAAGACCAGTATCGTTTCGCCTGCAGAGACCGCACTGGCCTGACACAAAGCGGTAAAAAAATGTGGGAGGGGGCTTGCTCCCGATAGCGGTGGGTCAGTCACTGAGGTATTGGCTGACCCACCGCTATCGGGGGCAAGCCCCCTCCCACATTGGCTCTGCAGGGTGTCAGGGAAATGCACTCAATTCGCCCATCCGGGGAACATCAATCCGTCACACCGGTCGGTTACATAGTAGCTGCACGGGGTCGCGCGACGAACGCGTGCAAAAACGCGACATTTTTAGTTGATCCCACGCCCATCAAGCCCTAAAGTTCGCGCCGAACGTCCATGCTGGAAACGATCCATCCGGCTCAAGTACTGACGACGAGACAGCAAGGCCAAGGGAAGCGTATCCCATGGCCTTTTTGCTTTCGGCGACATGCCTTGGGAAGTAGGCGAACCAAAGTGGGGATACGGAGGACGTTCAGTTGCACCCATTGATTACTACAGTTTGCCCTTAGGAGTTCCCAGCATGTCGATCAACGTCGAAGACTATTTCGCGCGCGCCACGTTTGACAAAATGAAGGCGTTCGCCGACAAGCAAGAAACCCCGTTCGTGGTGATCGACACCGCGATGATCAGCCAGGCCTACGATGACCTGCGCGCCGGTTTCGAATTCGCCAAGGTGTATTACGCGGTCAAGGCCAACCCGGCTGTCGAGATCATCGACCTGTTGAAAGACAAGGGTTCGAGCTTCGACATCGCGTCGATCTACGAGCTGGACAAGGTCATGGACCGCGGCGTCAGCGCCGACCGTATCAGCTACGGCAACACCATCAAGAAGTCCAAGGACATCCGCTACTTCTATGAGAAAGGCGTGCGCCTGTTCTCCACCGACTCCGAAGCCGACCTGCGTAACATCGCCAAGGCCGCGCCGGGCTCGAAAGTCTATGTGCGTATCCTCACCGAAGGCTCCACCACGGCTGACTGGCCGTTGTCGCGCAAGTTCGGCTGCCAGACCGACATGGCCATGGACCTGCTGATCCTCGCCCGCGACCTGGGCCTGGTGCCTTACGGCATCTCGTTCCACGTCGGCTCGCAGCAGCGCGACATCAGCGTATGGGATGCGGCGATCGCCAAGGTCAAAGTGATCTTCGAACGCCTGAAGGAAGAAGACGGCATTCATCTGAAGCTGATCAACATGGGCGGCGGCTTCCCGGCCAACTACATCACCCGCACCAACAGCCTGGAAACCTACGCCGAGGAAATCATCCGTTTCCTCAAGGAAGACTTCGGTGATGAACTGCCGGAAATCATCCTCGAACCCGGCCGCTCGTTGATCGCCAACGCCGGCATCCTGGTCAGCGAAGTGGTGCTGGTGGCGCGTAAATCGCGCACCGCCGTCGAGCGTTGGGTGTACACGGACGTGGGCAAATTCTCCGGCCTGATCGAAACCATGGACGAAGCCATCAAGTTCCCGATCTGGACCGAGAAAAAAGGCGAGATGGAAGAAGTGGTCATCGCCGGCCCGACCTGCGACAGCGCCGACATCATGTACGAAAACTACAAGTACGGCCTGCCGCTGAACCTGGCCATTGGTGACCGCATGTACTGGCTGTCGACCGGTGCCTATACCACCAGCTACAGCGCAGTTGAGTTCAATGGGTTTCCGCCGTTGAAGTCGTTTTACGTGTAAGCACGCTGCGTATAAAAAACCCATGACGTGTCATGGGTTTTTTTATGGCTGTCAGGTGGAATGTCGCGCATTTCGTCAGGCAGATAGCTCACGCAGCGCTGCCGTCGCCAGAAAACCTGACCGCGACGCATACCGATGATCCTTCAGCACCCGCTCGTCAATGCGCAACAGCAACTGTTCCGGCAAGGAAGCGTTAAAACGGACTGACTTGCCCAGATAAGGCGTGAGATCAAAGTCGACTATCGCCCATACACCGCCGACAAAATCCGGATTATCCAAATGTGCATCGACCTCCAGCGCCTGGGGGAGCACTTCCTGATCGGCAACCAATCCTTCCAGATGCAGCGCGATCGCCTCACGCACATTGTCCAGCGCTTCGGAAAAAGATCCTCCGGCCGAGAAACATCCCGGAATATCCGGAACCGTCACGCTGTAATCCGAATCAGCATCTTTATGGACTACCACGGGAAATTTCATTGTTCCTCCTCTGAATGAGCTTCTCGGAGCTCATTCAACTTATCAATCGGGGCCATCATTTCAGGCCTGCCGATCTGAAAATACTATGCAGAGTGCCCTTTGCAAGTTCTGACTTGGGATGAGGGACCGTCACCCGCCCTCGCTTCACTGGATGTTTGAATTGGTGATGACTACCCTTCACCGCCACCTCAAACCAACCGTCCGCCACCAGTAGCTCAATCACCTCTCGACTTCTCATCGCCTCACCCTTGGTGTGTATATTACACACGCCAGTCAGCAATGCGCTTTTTTATACACACGAGTCACACCAATGAAAAAGCCCGCTTAACCTTCAAGCGGGCTTATGTGACGGAATGATGACGATGTGCGAGCTATTTTCGCCACCGATCAAATGTCAGTTTTTGTGCCCCGGTCTGGCTCAGATGAGTTAAGAGAGATCGGCAGCCCGGTGCCGAAAGGCTTCAGCCATCGCGCGAATCTGTGGATGGTTGGCCGCTGCCAGCGTCTGGTGTGCTATCCGTAAGAACTTGAGATTCCCGCCTGCCAGCGCCTTGTACAACCACTCCAGTGCCGCTTCGATTCGGCCACTATCCGCCAACACCGCCGCATAACTGAACTGCCCACGAAAATCCCCGGCTTCGGCTGAACGCCGGTACCACTCAACGGCCGCTTCAAAATCCCTCGGGCAATACTGCCCGTCTTCCAGATAACGCCCCACCAGGTTCATCGACTTGGCATGGCCCTGCTCTGCCGCCTGGCGATAAAGCATCAGCGCTTGGGCCTGATCTTGCACAACGCCACGACCGGTCGCCAATAGGTTGGCATAGTTGTACTGCCCCCAATCCAGCCCGGCCTCTGCTGCCAACCGGTATTCACGCGCAGCCGCCGCCTCATCCACCGTGCAACCCCAACCATGCTCCAGACACCGCCCAATCATATTGCGCGCCATCAAATGCCCGCCCTGGGCGGCAATCCGGAACCAGCGCAACGCCAGTGTTTCATCGCGTGCGATGCCGCGTCCTTCCAGCAGGATCTGCCCGAGCAAGGCCTGGGCATCGACCACGCCTTCCCTGGCCGCGATCAGGATCGCCTGGGCCGCGCGCACCGGGGAATCATCAAGCATCGATTGCAGCTGCTCGACGTTGAGCACTTCCTGGCGACGCAATAAAAAGCCCATCTCAGACCTCGACCCAACGACGCAGCAGGTTGTGATAGGTGCCGGTGAGCTGGATCAGCGCCGGGTGATCGGGCACGTCGCGGCTCAGTTGCTGGATGGCGCCGTCCATTTCGAACAGCAGGGTGCGCTGGCTGTCTTCGCGCACCAGGCTCTGGGTCCAGAAAAACGAGGCGTAGCGCGCGCCGCGTGTCACCGCGTTGACCTTGTGCAGGCTGGAGCCGGGGTACAGCACCATATCGCCGGCGGGGAGCTTGACGCGCTGCAGGCCGAAAGTGTCCTGGATTTCCAGTTCGCCGCCGTCGTATTCGTCGGGGTCGCTGAAAAACAGCGTGGACGACAGATCGGTGCGCACGCGCTCGTGGCTGCCTTTGGGTTGTCGCACGGCGTTGTCGATATGGAAGTCGAAACTGCCACCGGCGGTGTAACAGTTGAGCAACGGCGGAAACACCTTGTGCGGTAACGCCGCTGACATAAACAGCGGGTTGCTCCACAAGCGCTCCAGCATCGCCGCGCCGATTTCCTTGGCCAACGGGTGGCCTTCGGGCAATTGCAGGTTGTGCTTGGCCTTGGCCGATTGATGGCCGGCAGTGACTTTGCCGTCGGCCCATTCGGCCGCTTCCAGGGCTTGGCGAATGCGCTGCACTTCCTCGCGCGAGAACAGGCCGGGAATATGCAGCAACATGGGGCAATACCTGCGATCAGAGGGGTGCCAATGGTATTGATTCTTATCCTCTGTGTAAAACGTCGAGACGAACGAGTCCGTAAAAACCGTAAGCAAAAAGTGTAAAGAATGTAAATTCGATGCGAATAGCAATGTATCGCAATTGATAGAAAGTCTTGTTAGCCCTATATTCCGCGACCTCACATCCTTGGGGAAAGGACACGTCATGTCGCGCATCACACCAACAACCACCGCCAGTTCACCACGCATGCTGGCTTCGGCCATCGGCGTAGCCCTCAGCGCCAGCTCTGCCGCCCACTTGGCGCAGGCGGCTGAGAACACCGAGCAACAAGGCGAGCGCAACCCTATCTCCCTCGGTGCCACTAACATTACCGGTCAGGAGCAGGTCACCCCTTCCTATCAGGTAGAAAAAGCCGCTTCGCAGAAATACACCGCACCGCTGGTAGACACACCGCGCTCGGTCACCGTGGTCCCGCAGCAAGTGCTCAAGGACACCGCCGCCACCTCGCTGCAGGACGCCCTGCGCACCGTACCGGGGATTACCTTCGGCGCCGGTGAAGGCGGCAACCCCCAGGGCGACCGTCCGTTCATCCGTGGTTTCGACGCCCAAGGCGACACCTACCTGGACGGCGTGCGCGATACCGGCGGCCAGAGCCGGGAGATCTTCGACATTGAATCGATCGAAGTCAGCAAGGGCCCCAACTCCTCCTTCGGCGGTCGCGGCTCAGCCGGTGGCAGCCTCAACCTGGTGAGCAAAACCCCACAAGCGCGGGACTTCACCAACGGCGGCTTCACCTACGGTTCCGACCAGACCCGCCGCTACGTGCTCGACGTGAACCGCCAGTTCCTCGACGACAGCGCGGCATTTCGCCTGAACCTGATGAGCCACGAACAAAACGTAGCCGGTCGCGACGCAATCAATTACGACCGCTGGGGTGTGGCGCCGTCGCTGACCTTTGGCCTGGGCACACCGACCCGCGTCAACCTCAGCTACTACCACATGGAAAGCGACGACCTGCCGGATTCGGGAATGCCGTATGGCTACGGTTCGTCGACCGCCACCGCCCACGGGCATGACAAACCCGACGACGGGGGCGACAGCAACAATTTCTATGGCTTGAAGAGCCGTGACTTCCGCAAGACCCGCGCCGACATCAGCACGTTCTCCATCGAGCATGACCTGAACGACAACATGACGCTGAAGAACACCCTGCGCCACGGCAGCACCGGCCAGGACTATGTGCTCACCCAGCCGGATGACAGCAAGCTCAACGTCAACAAGTTCGGCACTGTCTGGCGCCGGGCCAACAGCCGCGTGTCCACCACCACCACGACCACCAACCAGACCGACCTGTTCGGCAGCTTCCAGGCGCTGGGCTTCAAGAACACCTACTCCACCGGCCTGGAATTCACCGGTGAAGAAACCCGTGTCAGCGGCTATACCGTCAGCCCCAACGCCAACCCGGTGTGCACCGTGGCCAAAGGCAGCCTGGGTGGCCAGTGCACCTCGCTGAGCAACCCGAACCCGGACGATGCCTGGAACGGCAGCGTCGCGCGCAACTACAACGGCACCAACACCAAGGCCACCAGCCGCGCCGCCTACGTGTTCGACACCATCGAGCTGGATCCGAAATGGCTGCTGAACGTCGGCCTGCGCTACGACACGTTCGATACCGAAGCCAACACCAACGCCATCACCGGGCGCAGCAAAATCAAGGATGACAGCCAGTTCTTTAACTGGCAGGCGGGCCTGGTGTGGAAGCCGCTGGACAACGGCAGCATCTACGCTTCCTACGCGACGTCGGCCACCCCGGCCGGTGGTCTGGTGGGTGAAGGCGCCGATGGCAACCCGCTGTCAGCCGGTGCCGCCATCAGCGACCTGCAGCCGGAAGAGACGGTCAACTACGAGCTGGGCACCAAGTGGGACCTGTTCCACGACCGCCTGTCCCTGACCGCCGCCGTGTTCCGTACCGAGAAGAAAAACACCCGCGTCCTGGTTGATGCCCTCACCTACGAGAACGCCGGCGAATCACGGGTCGACGGCGTCGAGTTGTCCGCCAGCGGCAAGCTGACCGAGCACTGGCAAGTGTTCGCCGGGTACACCTACCTGGACAGCGAACTGGTCAAGTCCGGCCTCAACGGGCGTAACGGCGTGGTGAGCGCCGGTTCCAATACCGGCAACCAGATGCCCAACACGCCGAAGAACTCGTTCAGTCTGTGGACCACCTACGACATCACGCCCAAGCTGACCGTCGGCGGCGGCGCCTTCTATGTCGACGAGGTTTACGGCGATGCGGGCAACACCGTGTACGTGCCGTCTTACACCCGCTACGACGCCATGGCCAGCTACAAGCTGACTAAAAACGTCGACCTGCAATTGAACGTGCAGAACCTGACCGACAAAACCTACTACGACAAGGCTTACGCCTCGCACTTCGCCAACCAGGCGGCCGGTCGGACGGCGTTGCTGACCACCAGCTTCCACTTCTAAGCGCAAGCGCGCCACGACTTGAGCCCCACGCATCGGATGCGTGGGGCTTTTGCATGCTAAACAGAATATTTCTCGATAAGCCACGGCATAATGCGCGCCGTGACATTCATAACCAGTTGAGCGAGGCGGTCCGACGTGTTGAAGAAAACCCTGTTCCAGTTGCACTGGTTCTTCGGCATCACTGCCGGGCTGGTGCTGGCCTTGATGGGGATCACCGGGGCTGCGTACTCCTTCCAGGATGAAATACTGCGGGCGCTGAACCCGCAGGTCTTGCATGTTGAAAAGCGCGAAGCCGGGGTGCTGCCGCCCGCCGAACTGGTGCGCAAACTGGAAGCCACCGAAGGCAACACCGTGGCGATGCTCTGGGTGGAACGCGACAGCGGCAACGCCGGGCGCGTGTCCTTCACCCCGCCACCGGGCGAGCGCCGGGGCCCGCTACGCTACTTCGATCCGTATACCGGCGACTACCTGGGCGACGCCGTCGGCCAGGATGTATTCGGCTTCATCCTGCAGTTGCACCGCTTCCTGGCCATGGGCGACACCGGGCGCACGATCACTGGCGCCTGCACCCTGATCCTGCTGTTCTTCTGCCTCTCCGGCCTGTACCTGCGCTGGCCGCGCCAGGTAAAGAACTGGCGCGTGTGGTTGACCCTGGACTGGCGTAAAAAAGGCCGCAGCTTCAATTGGGACCTGCACTCGGTGTTCGGCACCTGGTGCCTGCTGTTTTATCTGCTGGCGGCACTGACCGGGCTGTATTGGTCGTACGACTGGTACAACCGAGGCGTGACCCAACTGCTGTCCGACGCGCCGCAGAACGAGCGCACGCTCAAGCGCGGCCCGCCGCCGGCTGGCCCTGCGCCCGTGGCCAACTACGTGACCAACTATGAAGCCATCTGGAGCAGCATCTACAGCAACGCGGGGCCTGGCTTGAGCGCCTACAACATCCGTCTGCCGGCCGTCGCCGGGCAACCGGCCACCGTGTATTACCTGCTGGAAGACTCACCCCATGACCGTGCACTGAACCAGATCAACCTGGACCCGGCCACCGGCGAGGTCAAATCCCATGAGCGCTACGCCAGCAAAAGTTATAAGTCGCAGTTGTTGACCAGCGTCTATGCCCTGCACACCGGCAGCTATTGGGGGCTGGCAGGACGGATCGTGCTCACCCTGAGCGCGTTGTGCATGCCGCTGTTCTTCATTACCGGCTGGTTGCTGTACCTCGACCGGCGCCGCAAAAAACGCCATGTAAGGGACGCACGCAAGGGTCTTGACGCCCACTCCAGCGATGCCCCGGCCTGGTTGATCGGCTTCGCCAGCCAGAGCGGTTTCGCCGAACAATTGGCCTGGCAGACGGCCGGGCAATTGCAGGCGGCAGGTCTGCCGGTGAAGGTGCAGCCCTTGGGCACGCTTAGCCAGCACGACCTGAGTCAGTCGGAAAATGCCTTGTTCGTGGTCAGTACGTTCGGCGACGGCGAAGCCCCCGACAGCGCCCGTGGCTTCGAACGCAGCGTGCTCGGCCAGGACGTGTCCCTCAAGGGCCTGAACTACTCGGTGCTGGCCCTGGGTGACCGGCAGTACGAGCACTTTTGCGGCTTTGCCCGGCGCCTGCATTTCTGGCTGACCCACCAGGGCGGCAACCCGCTGTTTGCGCCGGTGGAAGTCGACAGCGGCGATACCGAGGCGTTGCTGACCTGGCAACAGCAACTCGGCCAGCTCACCGGCCACACGCCGGCAGCGGCCTGGCAGACCGCCCAGTTCGAACACTGGACCCTGCGCCAACGCACCCTGCTCAACCCTGGCAGCGTCGGCGCGCCCGTGTACCTGCTCGGCCTCACACCGCCCTCGCCCCTCAGTTGGCAGGCCGGTGACCTGGTGGAAATCCTGCCGCGCAATAGCCCGCGAGCGGTCGAGCACTTCCTGGCAGGGCTGGGCCTGGCCGGCAGCGAGGGCGTGTTGATTGAGGGCCTGGCGCAAACGCTCAACCAGGCCCTGGCCACACGCCAATTGCCGGACAACCGCACCCATCTGGTCGGCCTGCATGCCCAGGCACTGGTCGATGCGCTGGTACCGCTGGGCATGCGTGAATACTCGATCGCCTCGATTGCCAGCGACGGTGTGCTGGAGCTGATCGTGCGCCAGGAACGCCACCCGGATGGCAGCCTGGGCCTGGGTTCCGGCTGGCTGACTGAACACGCCGCCATTGGCGCGGGCATCAGCCTGCGCCTGCGGCGCAACAGCGGTTTCCATCTGCCCGAAGCAGCGGTGCCGCTGATCCTGCTGGGCAACGGCACGGGCCTGGCCGGCCTGCGCAGCTTGCTCAAGGCGCGCATCGCCGACGGTCAGCAGCGTAACTGGCTGCTGTTCGGCGAACGCCATATCGCCCACGACTACCTGTGCCAGGCAGAACTGCAAGGCTGGCTGGCCAGTGGTGATCTGGCCCTGCTGGACCTGGCGTTTTCGCGGGACCAAGAGGAGAAAATCTACGTGCAGGACCGCCTGCGTGAATCGGCGGATGTGCTGCGCAAATGGCTGGCCGATGGCGCAGCGATTTATGTGTGCGGCAGCTTGCAGGGGATGGCGACGGGGGTGGATCAGGCGCTGGTGGATATCCTCGGCAGTGAAGCGGTAGAGCGCTTGATCGAGCAAGGCCGCTATCGCCGGGATGTGTACTGAGACCTTACAGGCACTGAAGATCAAATGTGGGAGGGGGCTTGCTCCCGATAGCAATCTGACAGTCTACTCATCAGTCGACTGATACACCGCTATCGGGAGCAAGCCCCCTCCCACAGTTTTTTACCGCGTTCTAGGTCAGACGGGTTGCAGTTTTTGCTCGAACACCGAGACTCCGTCCAAGTCCCGAAGGATCACCGTCAACTCCGCCGTCTGCCCGTCAATCTGCACCTCGCCAAAAAACTGAAACCCGGCAAACGGCGAGGTGTTTTGCGCAGGCGGTGCCTTTTCGAACACCACCTCTGGCCCAAAGGTCTTGTCCAACGGATTCGGCCCGAAGCTGCCTGCATTCAATGGCCCTGCAACAAACTCCCAGAACGGTTCGAAATCCTGGAACGCCGCCCGATCCGGGTGGTAGTGATGCGCCGCGCAATAGTGCACATCAGCGGTCAGCCACACGTGGTTGCGCACTTGGTGTGCGCGCAGGAATCCCAGCAACTCGGCAATTTCCAGCTCACGCCCTTGGGCCGCGCCGGGATCACCGTTGGCGATCGCTTCCCAGCGCGGCACGCCAGGGCTGACCTCACCGTCCGGCACACCCAGGCCAATGGGCATGTCGGCCGCGACTACCTTCCACTGCGCTTGGGAGGCCTTGAGTTCGCGCTTGAGCCAGTCCAACTGGTCGCGCCCCA
Organism: Pseudomonas sp. R11-23-07; assembly: GCF_003852295.1. Taxonomy (NCBI): domain Bacteria; kingdom Pseudomonadati; phylum Pseudomonadota; class Gammaproteobacteria; order Pseudomonadales; family Pseudomonadaceae; genus Pseudomonas; species Pseudomonas sp. R11-23-07. Next base: position 954,656 of record NZ_CP027761.1, on the reverse strand, counting down.
GGAAGGGTTTCGCGCCGCCCAGGTTGTCGTCGTTGGGGCCGCGATAGCTGCGCATGTCCAGCACGAACACATCCAGCAGCGGCCCATAGCTGAGCTTGCGATAAATCCGCCCGCCGCCGTCGGCGCTTTGCCGGCGCATCGGTGAATATTCCAGCCAGGCCTGGCGCGCACGGCCGACCAGGGTATTGATGTCGCGGGTCTGGTAGCGCTCGTCCAACTGTTTGCTTGATGACCAGTTGTTGATCACCTCGTGGTCGTCCCACTGCCAGATCTGCGGCACCTCGGCATTGAAGCGCCGCACGTTTTCATCCATCAAGTTGTAGCGGTAATTGCCGCGATATTCTTCGAGGGTTTCGGCGACCTTGCTCTTGGCTTCGGTGGTGATATTGCGCCAGATGCGCCCGCCCTCAGTGGCCAGTTGCGCCGGCACCGGGCCGTCGGCGTAGATGGTGTCGCCGCTGTGGATAAAGAAGTCCGGCAGGCGCAGGCGCATGGCTTCGTAGATGCGCATGCCGCCGATGTCCGGGTTGATACCGAAACCCTGGCCGACGGTGTCGCCGCTCCACACAAAACGGATGTCGCGGCGCTGTTGCGGCACGCTGCGCAAGTGGCCGAACCACGGCTCGCTGGCGATGCCGGTCTGGGCGTCTTCGAAATGCACGCGGTAGAAAATCGCCTGGTCGGCGGGCAGCCCGGTGAGTTCAACGCGGGCCGTAAAATCGCTGCGGTTATCGGCCAAGGGCGAGACCAACCGGCGTGGGTTGCTGAACACACTGCGGGTGTCCCACTCCACCACCATCCGCGCGGGGCGGTCGCTGCGGCTCCAGATCATCGCGCGGTCGCCCAGCAGGTCGCCGGACTGCACGCCATCGGTGAGCAGCGGACGGTCCTTTACCGACGCAATTACCGCCGGCGCCAGTCCCGGCAACAACAGGCCGGCGCCTACAGCTTGCATCACGCGGCGACGGCCGAGATCGAAGTGGCTCATGCAGGTGCCCTCTTGAGTATCAAAAGGCCAACTTAAGCAGGCGACGATGAAACAGTTATGACACCGTCCTCACAGACACTGAAAATCCAAATGTGGGAGGGGGCTTGCCCCCGATGGCAGTGTGTCAGGCACCAGATGCACTGGCTGACAGACCGCTATCGGGGGCAAGCCCCCTCCCACATTTTTAGCCCGCCGCCAACTCGGTCGCTTCCGGCCGCTTGATCAGCGCATACACCAACCCGGTCAGCACACTGCCGGCCACAATCGCCAGCAGGTACAGCAGCGCATGATTCATCGCGTTCGGAATCACCAGCACGAACAAGCCGCCGTGGGGCGCGGCCAGTTTGCACCCGAAGTACATCGACAGCGCCCCCGTCAGCGCGCCGCCGGCAATGCTGGCCGGGATCACCCGCAACGGGTCTTTGGCCGCAAACGGGATGGCCCCTTCCGAGATAAAACACAGGCCGAGAATCATCGCGGCCTTGCCGGCTTCGCGCTCAGTCTGGGCGAACTTGCGGCGGGCCAGGAAGGTCGCGATGCCCATGCCAATCGGTGGCACCATGCCGGCCGCCATGGTCGCGGCCATCGGCGCGCCGCTCGACGCCGCCAGCAGGCCGACGGAAAACGCATACGCCGCCTTGTTGATCGGCCCGCCCAGGTCGACACACATCATGCCGCCCAACAGGATGCCCAACAGCACAGCGTTGGTGGTGCCCATGGTGCTGAGAAAATCCGTCAGCCCGGTCAGCAAGCGTGCCACCGGAGGCCCGACCAGATAGATCATCGCAAGGCCAGTGAACAAACTTGCCAGCAACGGGATGATCAGGATCGGCTTGAGCGCCTCCAGGCTTTGCGGCAAGCGCACCGCGCGTGAGATCAGCTTGACGCTGTAGCCGGCCAGGAAACCGGCGAAGATCCCGCCAATGAAGCCGGCGCCCAGGGTGCCCGCGAGCAACCCGCCGATCATGCCCGGCGCCAGGCCGGGGCGATCGGCGATCGAGTAGGCGATGTAGCCCGCCAGCAACGGCACCATCAGCATGAACGCCTGGTCGCCGACGGTTTTCAGCGCCGCCGCCAGGGTGCCCTTCTCTTCAAAGGCGTGGATGCCGAACACGAAGGACAAGGCGATCAACAGGCCGCCCGCCACCACCATCGGCAACATGAACGACACCCCGGTGAGCAGGTGTTTGTACACGCCGGTTTTTTCCGACTTGGCCACCGCACCGCTGGCGGCGCTTTCCACCGCCCCCTCGGCCAGCGCCTTGTTGAGCGTGGCTTCGGATTGCTTGAGGGCAATGCCGGTGCCGCAGCGGTAGATCTTCTTGCCGGCGAAGCGCTCGGTGGCGACTTCGATATCCGCCGCCAGCAGCACCACGTCGGCGTTGGCAATGGCCTCAGGCGTCAATGGCGTGCGCGCACCGACCGAGCCCTGGGTCTCGACCTGCAAGTCGTAGCCCAGGCGCTTGGCGGTCTGCTGCAAGGCCTCGGCGGCCATGAATGTATGGGCCACGCCGGTCGGGCAAGCGGTAATCGCGACAATGCGCGGGGCATTCCCGGCCGGCGCCTCGGTCGCCACATACACCTGCGCCTCCTCGGCGCCCCGACGCAGCACCGCGTCGACATCCGCCAGCGCCTGGGCCGGCGTGCTCTGGAACACGCGCTTGCCGACAAAACGCTGCATATCCACCGGGGTGCTGCTGACCAGCAACACCCATTCGGCGTCATCGAGGGTCGCCTGGGACAGCTGATTGTCCGGGCGTTGCACATCCACCACTTCAACACTGGTGCTCCAGCCCTGGCGCTGTGCGGCGGCGTCCAGCAAGCGGGCGCACAGCACACTGGTAACCATGCCGTTCGGGCAGGCGGTAACAATGGCTAACTTCATCACAAACCCTCTTATTGTTCTGTCAGCGCGTGTACATCGACACCGCTTTCAAGGCGCGCCAACTGCGCGTCATCGCTGATGCCGAAACCGATTTGCGTCACCGCCATCGCGGCAATCGCCGTGGCGCGGCGCAGGGTCTGCTCGGGCGCTTCGTCGCGCAGCAGGCCGTGGAGCATGCCGGCCAGCAACGAGTCGCCGGCGCCTACGGTGCTGGCAACCGTCACCTTGGGCGGCGTGGCATGCAGGGCCGCGCCCGCGCTGTACCAGTTCACGCCGGCAGCACCGTCCGAGACCACCACATGCTCCACACCCTGTTGATGCAGCTGGCGGATGGCATCGGTGGCGTTGTCCAGCGCTTCGGCGAGCTCTTCAGTATTGGGTTTGACCATCCACGGGCCTGCCTTCAACCCGGCGCGCAAGGCTTCGCCGCTGGTGTCCAGGGCTACTTTCAAACCGAGGCCTTTCAATTGCTCGAGCATGTGCTGAAACCATTGCGCGGTGACGCCACGCGGCAAGCTGCCGGCGACCACCACCGCGTCGAAGCCTGGCGCGATCCGAGCCAGTTTTTCGAGCAGCGCGTTCTGCGCCTGCACTGACACCTCAGGCCCCGGTGCGTTGATATCGGTGACGCGGCCATCGTGCTCGGCAATCTTGATGTTGCTGCGGGTGTCACCGGGCACGCGAACAAACGCGTCGGTAAAGCCACGTTGTGCAATCAGCGCCTCGAAGGCCTGCGGGTTGCCCTCACCCAGGAAGCCGCTCACGGTCAGCTCATGGCCCAGATCGGCCAACACCTGCGCCACGTTCACGCCCTTGCCGGCGGCATGGGTGAGCAGGGTTTCACTGCGGTTGACTGCGCCGGGCGCCAGGTGCGCCAAGCGCACCGTCAGGTCCAACGCCGGGTTCAGCGTCAGGGTCAGAATCTTTGCCATCTACACGGCCTCCACAAGGGCACGCACTTCGGCGGGCGAACCCACCGCCAGTGCTTTTTGCGCCAGGCCCTGGGCCTCGCTCAAGCTGAATTCGCGCACGCGCGCCTTCACTTCGGGAATGCTGCGCGCCGACACGCTCAACTCATCCACCCCCAAGCCGACCAACACCGGCACCGCCAGCGGGTCGGCCGCCAACTCGCCGCACACACCGACCCATTTGCCATGGGCATGGGCGGCGCGCACGGTGATGTCGATCAATTGCAGGACGGCCGGGTGCAAACCGTCGGCCTGGGCCGACAAGGTCGGGTGGCCACGGTCGATGGCCAGGGTGTATTGGGTCAGGTCGTTGGTGCCGACGCTGAAAAAGTCGACTTCCTTGGCGAGTACCGGCGCCAGCAGCGCGGCCGACGGCACTTCAATCATGATCCCCAGTTGCAGGTCGGCCACCGGGATTTCCAGGCGCAGGCGCTCGGTCATATCCCGGGCGGCGCGCCATTCATCCACGCTGCCGACCATGGGAAACATGATGCGCAACGGCCGGTTGTCCGCCGAACGCAACAACGCACGCAATTGCGCTTCCATGATCTGCGGGCGCTGCAAGGTCAGGCGAATACCGCGCACACCGAGGAAGGGGTTTTCTTCTTCGGCAATCGGCCAGTATGGCAGCGGTTTATCGCCGCCCACGTCGAGGGTCCGCACCACCAGCGGACGCCCGTCGAGGCCGTCGAGTACGCGACGGTATTCGGCTTCCTGAGTGGCCTCGTCCGGCGCTTGCGGGTGAGCCATGAAAATCAGCTCAGTGCGCAACAGCCCGATGCCCTCGGCGCCCTGCTCCACCGCAGCGGCAACCCCGGCGCTTTCGCCGATATTGGCGAACACTTCCACCGCGTGGCCGTCGCGGGTCAGCGCCGGTTCATGGCGTTGCGCCGAGGCGGCTTGCAGGCGTTGTTCGCGGGTGTCGCGCTCGACTGTCGCGCGCTGCAGGGTGGCGGTGTCGGGGTCGACGTGCAGGCGGCCGCGCTGGCCGTCGAGCAATAAAGGTGTGCCGGCGCCAAGCAGCAACACCGCCGCCCCGGCGCCGACCAGCGCGGGAATGCCCAGGGCACGGGCGACGATGGCGCTGTGGGCCGTGGCGCCACCACGGGCCGTGAGGATGCCGGCGACACGGGCCGGGTCCAGGCGCGCAACGTCCGAAGGGCCGACTTCGTCCATCACCAGGATGTACGGCTCATTCGGTTCCTGAGCGGTGTCGACGCCGCACAGTTGCGCCAATACGCGGCGACCGATATCGCGCAGGTCGGCTGCGCGTTCGGCGAGCAAGGCGTCCTGCAACGATTCCTGCTGCTTGGCGGCGGCTTCGATCACGCTCATCCACGCGGCTTCGGCGCTTTCGCCTTGCTTGAGGCGGGTGTCGACTTCGTCGGTGAGTTCCGGGTCGTCGAGCATTTCCTGGTGGGTGATGAAAATCTCGCGGATGGCCTTGGATTGGCTGCGTTCGATCAGGCCCTCAATATCGCGACGCACCTCACTCAGCGCGGTGTGCAGGCGCTGGCGCTCAACGGCGCAGGTCTCACCGCGCAACGGGTAGTCGAACACCTGTTGCACCTGGATATGCGCGGGGCCGATGGCGATACCGGGCGCGGCGGCAATTGCCTGGATCTGGCTGCCGGGCAGCGGCGCGCTGATGACCGGTTCGATATCGGCAGTGACGGGCTGGGCGCTGACCGTCGGCAACGGCTCGACTTCTTCGCCCAGGCCTTCTTCAATGGCAGCCAACAGCGCCGGCAGCGCATCGCCCGCGATCGTCGGCTCGGCGACAAATTCCAGCACCTGGCCACGCCGCGCGCCGAGGCTCAGCAACTTGCTCAGGCTTTTGACTGATACGGCGCCGACCGGGCCGTCGACAATGCGCACGCGGATATCGCCGTCAAACTGCTTGGCCAGTTGCGCGAGGATCTTCGCCGGACGCGCATGCAGGCCGTGGGCGTTGGCCAGGGTGACACGGGCGCTGGGCCAGTCGGGCGGCAGCTCGCCACCCAGCACTTCAAGCACGGCACGACTGCTGGTGGCGCGGCCCAATTCCTGGCCGCGTCCTTCGATCAGCAAGGCGCACAGGCGCTCAAGCAGCGCCTGATGCGCTTCGCCCAGGCTGGCCAGGCAGAACAGGCCATTAAGTGGCTGGCCCAGGTAGCGCATGGGTTTGTCCGGCGTGACGAACGCCAGGCCCGGGCGCTTGACCGTCTGTTCGCTGTGCAGCCACCACAGGCCATCCCCCAGGGGTAGCGCATCGACTTGCTGCAACACGGCGGCAAAGCCGTTGCTCACGCAATCGGCCTGGCGCAACAGGCGCGCGCCGCGCCACACCAACTCCTCGAAATCATCGGCCGATACGCCCAGGCTGATCATCTGTGCATCCAGCGCCAGTTCCTGCGGCGCGCCTTGCAACAATTTCAGCAAGGCCTCGGCGGAACCGGCACGGCGCAACGCTTGGCCGAGGTCGGTTTCACCCAGGGCGCGAGTGAGCAGTTGCAGCAGGCGCAAGTGTTCATCGGATTTGGCGGCGATGCCGATGGCCAGGTAGACGACCTGGCCATCGCCCCAGTCCACGCCTTCGGGAAACTGCAACAGACGCACGCCGGTGGAAAACACCTGATCGCGGGTTTCCGGGGTGCCGTGGGGAATGGCAATGCCTTGGCCGAGAAAGGTCGAGCCTTGGGCTTCACGGGCTTGTAAGCCACTGAGATAACCTTCGGCGACCAAGCCATCGGCCACCAGTTTTTCAGCGAGCAGGTGCAAGGCAGCAGATTTATCCACCGCCACCTGGCCCATGGATATCTGCTCTACAGTGAGCTCGAGCATGCCGTTCTCCTAGTTAGTGCGAGGTGCGCACTAGGTATTGTTTTGAATAAATCAGCTTAGCGGTGTTCGGAAACAACTGACTGAGCAGTCAATTGGCAGTAGCTACTCAGTGGCGAACATCGTAAAAATACGCTTGCTGAAACGTTTAATCTAGAATTTATGGCAGATTACGCGTTAATTGCGCAAGCTTGAAGGGCCACTCGGCGCCTGCTGTGGGACATTGGTCGCACGCTGGAATCGGTTAGGATTGAACAAAATGTCGGGGCACGCTCTAAAAAACAAGGAAATCCCGGTTTGAAACTCAGTGATATCGCACGTCTGGCCGGTGTGTCCGTGACCACCGCCAGCTATGTCATCAATGGCAAGGCCGAACAACAGCGCATCAGTCACGCGACTGTCGAGCGAGTGCGGGCCGTGGTCCAGGCCCATGGTTTTACGCCTAACCCACAAGCCGCCGGATTGCGCAGCCGGCACACGCGCACCTTGGGCTTTATCCTGCCGGATCTGGAAAACCCCAGTTACGCACGTATTGCCAAGTTGCTTGAACAGGGGGCGCGGGCGCGCGGCTATCAATTGCTGATCGCCAGTTCCGACGATGAGGCCGACAGCGAGCGCCAACTGCTGCAACTGTTCCGCGCGCGGCGTTGCGATGCGCTGTTCGTCGCCAGCTGCTTGCCGGCCAGCGATGACAGCTACCGCGAACTGCAAGCCAAAGGCTTGCCGGTGATCGCCATCGACCGGGTCATGGAGCCCAGCGAGTTCTGCTCGGTGGTCAGCGATGACCGTCAAGCCTGCCAGCAACTCACCAGCAGCCTGCTGCAACCGTTGCCCAAGCAAATCGCGCTGATCGGCGCGCGCCCGGAGCTGAGCATCAGCCAGGAACGCGCCGCGGGTTTCCGTGAAGCCCTGCACGGCTTTACCGGAGAGGTGATCATCGAACAGGGTGAAGCCTTCAGCCGAGACTGCGGGCGACAGCTGATGGAGCAATTACTGCAACGCCTGGGGCACTTGCCTGACGCCCTGGTGACCACGTCCTACGTACTGCTGCAAGGCGTGTTCGATGCACTGCACGACGTCCCACTCAAGTCGCGGCCACTGCGCCTGGGCACCTTCGGCGATACACAGTTGCTGGACTTCCTGCCGCTGCCGGTCAACGCCATGGCCCAGCAGCATCAACTGATCGCCGACACCGCCCTGCGCCTGGCTTTGGCCGCCATTGAAGAAGAACACTACCAGCCCGGCGTGCACGGGATCAGCCGCACCTTCAAGCAGCGCATTCACGAGGCCTGAGCGTGGAGCTGATCGACACCCACACCCACCTGGACTTTGCGGACTTCGATGGCGATCGCCACGAAGTCCTCGCCCGCAGCCGCGATCAGGGTGTGAGGCGCATGGTGCTGCTCGGTGTTTATCAGAAAAATTGGCAAAGGTTGTGGAATCTGGTGCTGGAGGATGAAGGCTTGTTCGCCGCCTTCGGCCTGCACCCGGTGTATCTCGATGAGCATCGCCCCGCCGACCTTTTGGAGTTGGGCGACTGGCTGACGCGACTGCAGGGCCATCGGCAGCTCTGTGCCGTGGGTGAAATCGGCCTGGATTATTTTCTGGAGCACCTGGACCACGAGCGCCAGCAAGCGCTGTTTGAGGCCCAGCTGCAACTGGCGGTGGACGTTCAACTGCCGGCCTTGCTGCATGTACGCCGCAGTCACGCGGCAGTGATCGCCACGCTCAAGCGCATCCGCCTACCGCGTGGCGGCATCATTCATGCGTTCGCCGGCAGCCAGGAAGAAGCCCGCGAGTACATCAAGCTCGGCTTCAAGCTCGGCTTGGGCGGCGCCGCCACCTGGCCGCAGGCCCTGCGCATGCACCGGGTGCTGGCCCAATTGCCCCTGGAAGCCGTGGTGCTGGAGACCGACGCCCCGGATATGGCCCCGGCCATGTACCCGGGCCAGCGCAACAGCCCCGAGCACTTGCCGGCTATCTGCCACGCCCTGGCCGAACGGATGGGTATCAGCGCTTTACGGCTGGCTGAGGCGAGCACACGCAACGCGCGCGAAGTGTTCAATTGGTAGCGGGCTGACGGCTTGCAGGTTCAAGGTCATCCTTTGTCGATGACGGGCGTAGCGCAGCACCAGGCAATGGATCAACAGCGTCGTCAGGGAAATATTGAACTGCCCGATCACCGTGAGTAGCCCCAGCCATTCGGCAAACAGCGCCGCCAGCAGGGTCGCGCACGTCAGCATGATCATGCTCGGCCGCACCAGCGCCCATTGGTCCAGGGCGCGGAATTGACTCAGCTGTTTCTGGCAACACCGCTGCAGGCACGCGTGGCAATACGTACAGACAAAGGGTTCGTCGATGGCAATGGCGTTCAGTCACGCCAGACAGCATCAAACCCGAACGAAAATTCCTACACGCGAAACGCGCCAATTAATTGCTTCAACTGCGTCACCTGCAGCGACAGCTGGCGGCTGGCCGCTTCGGTCTGGTCGGCACCCTGCGCCGCGTGTTCGCCCGCACGATGAATGGCGACGATATTCTGGTCGATCTCATGGGCGACGGCCGTTTGCTGCTCCACGGCGGCGGCGATCTGCTGGTTCTGATCGACGATCATTCCTACCGCACCAAGGATGTTTTCCAAAGCCTGCTGGACTTTTTCCGACTGCCCCACCGTGCCGCTGGCCGTGTCATGACTGGCGCCCATGGCCTTGACCGCTGCGCCGACGCCGCTGTGCAGGCGCCCGATCATCTGCTCGATTTCTTCGGTGGACTGCTGGGTACGCTGGGCCAGCGTACGCACCTCATCGGCCACCACCGCAAAACCACGCCCCTGCTCACCCGCGCGCGCGGCCTCGATAGCCGCGTTGAGCGCCAGCAAGTTGGTTTGCGCGGCGATGTTTTTGATGACTTCCAGGACGCTGCTGATGGCCTGGCTGTCGGCCGCCAACTGGTTGATCACCCGCACCGACTCATCGATCTCCGTGGCCAGGCGCGCGATGCTGCCTTGCTGGGACCGCACCAGCCCACGGCCGCTGACGGTTTCATCGTTGACACTGCGGGCGCTGCCGACGGCGGCTGCGGCGCTGCGCGCGACCTCCTGCGCGGTGGATGACATCTGGTTCATCGCGGTTGCCACTTGCTCGATCTGGCTGCGCTGGCCGGCCACTGCCTGGTTGCTCTGCGCCGACACCGTTTGTACCTGCCCGGCTTGCAGCTCGACCTGGGCGACCGTGTGCCCGACGCGTTCGATCAAGTCGTGGATCTTGGCCACGGTGCCATTGAATACCTGGCCCAGGTCCCCCAGCTCATCGCGACTGTCGGCAACGAAGGTGACCGTCATATCGCCCGCCGCCACCTTGTCCATCATCGCCCCGAGGCTGTGCAAGGTCATGCGCGTGGAAGCATAGAAGCCCGCATATAAATAGAAAATCAGCGCAAACACCGCCGCCAGCGCCGTGACCAGCAGCACCATGTGCACACGCTTTTGTGCCAGGCGTTGCTCCAGTTGCTGCTGGAGGAATGCCAGGGTGGCGTCATTCAGTTGATAGGTCTTGGCCATCAGTTGGCTGACGCCGTCGTAAAAGCCCTGCCACGGTGTGTCGAGGGTTTCAGCCACCACCACCTGTTCTTCGAACAACTCCGCGCCCTGCTTGAGGCTGGCCCGGCTGGCTTGCGCCGCAGTGTCGAGTGCCGCCTGCGCGGCATGGCTGGCGCCGAGCGCATCCTGCAGCTTCAAGGCATATTCGCCCTGGAGTTTTTCCAGCTGCTGCAGTAGTTCGTCGAAGCGTGTGCTGGAGGATGAATTGATAAAACCCTGGCCGAGGGAATACGCGCCCATCGCCCGGCCCTCCCCCAGCAGCTGAGTGACTTGTGGAGTGACGGCGGTGATCAGGTCGCTGAGCTGGCGCAGATCGCTCTGGGGATCACGGCTCAAGCCGGATTGACTGGCGATGATCTGGCTGAGTATCTGGGCCTGGTTGAGCAATTTGCCGATCAACGCACTTTTGTTGAGCAGTGAGGTTTCCTGTTGCTGAGCCTTGAACGCGGCAATCAGTTCGTCACGCTTGGTGTCGAAGGCCGCAACCTGCTCGGGCTGGGTAGCCATCGCGCTGAGCCCCTGCACACGGCTGAGCACGCTCTGCTCCACGGCAGCGATCCTGGCTTCAAGGTCGCCGGCCTTGCCGGACTGGCCGAGGGTCGTATTGATCTGCACCTGGTTATTGAGCGCTTCCAGCTCGCGACGCACCATCAGGCTGCTGCCGAGTAGATCGAGGCTTTGCAGTTCGATGCGGGTGCCCTGGAATTCAGCCCAGGCGTCACGCACCAGAAAGTAATTGGTCGCCAGCATCGGCAGCAGGAACAGCACGCTGATCAGGCTGAATTTCATGCCGAAACTCAGGCGATTCATCAATGCAACGGCGGGATAGAGCAAGCGCTTCACGGGTGATCCCCCTTTCTTTTATTTTTATTGAGGCGCAGGGCGGCGGCAGATAGCCACTATTTGGCGCTCTGTCTGTATAGCTCAATTTGAAAGGGAGTTTTGTAACGTAAGGTTAACGGCAGGGGGTTAACCCCTGCCGAGTGGCTCAGGGCAATACGGTCCAGATGGCAAAGCCGGCATACCACAGCACCGCCGCACGCAGCAGCAGTTCCCACAGGCGATCAAGGCTGTTGATGCCCTCGGCGCCCACCGCTGGCGGCGGTATTTCTGCGGCGGCCAAGCCGACTTTTTCCACCAACTGTGCTGCGCTGATATCCCAGTTCAGCAGTTCGTGGAGCATCACCCGACTGACCCCGACGAAATTGCCCACCAGGGCAAAGCTCGCAGCCAGCAGGCGCACCGGCAGCCAGTCGAAGGCATGACGCAATTGCGTGGCGCGCTCGGCCACCAGCGGGTTCTGGCTGTGCTCACTGGCCAGCGCCAGCAGGCGGTAGGCCAGAGCGGCCACCGGGCCCAGCAGGAAATACCAGAAAATCACTGCGAAAAAGCTCTGATAGGCCTGCCACAGCAAATAGCCCTGAACACGCTCGAGCAACTGCGCGCCGTTGTCGGCACCCAGCGTCAGGTCACGCTCGGCCACATGCTCGGCGGCTTGCAGATCGCCCCGCCGCCAGGCATCACGAAACGGCCCCAACGCGGCCAGCAGATCGCCACGGCCGAGGCTGTAGATCACCACCAACACGTGCACCGGCAACGCCAACAAGCCATAGGCCACGGGTTCCAGCACCAGCAGCAACAAGCCCAGCAAGGCCACGGGCAGCACCACCAACACCAGCAGGATCAGCCAGGGCCGCGTCCCCATGCGCGGGCTCGATTCAAGCTTGGCCAGCTCACGCAGCCAGCCGCCGTCGCGCTGCAACCGCTGGCGCAAGGCCGAGAACTTCTCGATCCACACCGCCAGCACCAGCACCAGAAAACTCATTGTTTATGTCCTCCATCCTGCAGCGCGCCGCGAAAGCGCATCCAATCAAAAGCCGGGCCCGGGTCGGTTTTGCGGCCGGGGGCGATGTCGCTGTGACCGCAGATACGCTGGGCAGTGATCCCAGGGTAGGCTGCGAGCAACTGGCGCGTCAGGTCAATCAGCGCCGCGTATTGGGCATCGGTGAATGGCAGCTCGTCGGTGCCTTCCAGCTCGATCCCCAGGGAGAAGTCATTACACACCTCACGCCCGGCAAAGCTGGACACGCCTGCATGCCAGGCCCGGTCGCGGCACGCGACAAATTGCGTGACCGTGCCGTCGCGCTCAATCAGAAAATGCGCAGACACCCGTAGGCTGGCAATGCCTTCAAAGTAGGGGTGTTCCGAGACATCCAGGCGATTCTGGAAAAACTCCTGCACTTTGCCCGTGGCGAACTGCGCCGGGGGCAGGCTGATGTTATGTATCACCAACAGCGATATCTCGCCTGCCGGGCGCTCGTTGAAGTTGGGCGAGGGGCAATGGCGAATGCCCTCGAACCAACCGCTGACGGGGTCCAACTGCATACAGGCTCCTTGAATGAGACGAAGTGTTACCAGTATGCCGCGTTCCGCCCTGCCGTTGCGATCACTTGCCGCGATTGAGTTGACGCAGGGTGCCAACCACCGCAGCCAGCGCGCGCTCGAACAGCAAACCCTCGTCCAGGCTGCGCAGGGCGCCCTGCTTGAACGCCATGGCCAATTGGCCGGCGGTTTGCTCCAGCACTTTGAGCCCCGTGCGACTGACGAAAATGTAACGATTAGTTGGCGCCATGATCGCGGTGAGCTTGCACCGCAGCGCGGTGTCCGGGCCCTGCTGGAACTCTACCCAACCGCCGATCCGTAACTGGTGAACCTTGAGCAGGTCCGGGTCATCGTCGGGCAAATCTTCGGCGGCGTCCGACAACGGGCTGCCGAGAACCAAGGGCGCGCGGACTTCAATCAGCCTGTCGTCGCCCTCGCCTTCGCAGGCCTGAACGTGAAAGGCCTGCAAGCGCAAAAAGAATTCACGCGTACTGAAAGGATCGAACGCCGCACCGGCCAACCCGTCGCGTAATGCCTTGAGCAACCCTGGCAATTGCTCGAGCAAATGCCGGCCGGCCTCGGTGTCTTCGCGCAGGCCGACGCTCCAGATCAAGTCGTCCATGGTGCGCAGTTCGGTCTGCCATTGCACCGATTGTTCGCCATGTTTGAGAGTGGCCAGCAACAGTACCTGGCTCCAGGTTTGCTGCAGGAATTGCACCACGAACGGCGGCAAGGCCTTGCCCAACAATCGCCGGTTGAGCGCCTGGGCCACACGCTGGCGGGCCACCTCGGTACGCAGCCGCCCTTGCTCGACGTCACGGGTGTGCTGTTCGAGCAACTCGCTGCGCTGGCGCTCTTCTTCAATGAATGTGCTCAGTTGCGTCAACAACTGCGAAAAAATCGCCGGGTCTTCAACGAACTCAGTCAACAGGCGCTGGATGACCTGTTCGATACGCAGGTACAGGCTGTCGTTTTGATCGCCATTCTGCGGGCTGTAACCCAGGGCGGCACTGGCGATCTCGTTGAGCAAGCGGCGTGCCGGATGCCCGGCGCAGCTGAACAGGCTCTTGTCCAGCACGGCGACTTTCAATATCGGGATCTGCAGGCGCGCGATCAGGGCCTTGAAGGCGTGGGGCAGGCTGCGGTCATTGAGGATGAACTCAAACAGCAGGGCGACGAGGTTGATCACATCCTCGTCTGCCGTCTCCACCACCCGCGACTTGCCGCTCTTGACGCTGACTCGGGTCAGCAACTGTTCGAGCTGGTTGCGCAGGTCGAAATCGTCCTCCGCCGCAGGCTCCGGTACATATTGTTGCAAATGCGAAAGCAGGCGCAGCAAATCTCGGGTGGCGATGGGTTGCGGTTGCGCAGTGGCTTCAAGCGTCGGCGCTACGCTACCGCGCACCGCGACCAGCAGGGCTTGCAGCGCGGCAAAGGCTTGTTGGCCGTTTTCGTCGCACGGCGGTTCGGCAGCCGGCGCACGGGCCTGGTATTGAAGCTCACGCGCCGCACGCCCACCGGCACGACGGGACGGCACGCTCTTGAGTTCAGGCAGCACCCCGGTAGCGACCAGCAATTGATTGGCGTCGCCATAGAGCTGGTCGGCATCGCTGAGTACATATTTCTCGAACAGCTTGAGCATGATCAGCTTGACCCGGATCTCCACCCCCAGGCTGCGGCCCGCCTGCAAAAAAAACTGGCAAAGCCGTGCCGGGCCCAGGGGGTTCTCCTGATCGCTCATGCACCTGCCCAACACCTCACTCAACCGCGCGCTCAATTGCCCGAGCGCCAAGCCGTCACGGTGTTGCACGCGACCGAGCATCGCCTCCAGCGCCACGGCCTTTTCCCGCGCATCCGCCCGCGTACCGCTGGTCACCTCGTAGGACACAACCGGCACCGGATGCAACCCGACGCTATCGGCCTGGCCTAGGTTGGCGAAGGCCGCAAACAGCTGCTCCATGAACACGCGCTCGAAGTTCTTGCGCTTGAGGCGCAGGTCGCGCATGGCCTCGAAGAAAATATGCTGGTCGACGGTGCTACGGGCCTTGTCGGCCATTTCGAACAATGTGTCGTCGGCGTTATCGAACAGTTCCTGCAACCCCTGCTGCAGGTGTTGCGCGGCTTTGTCACGCACCTGCAACACCACCACCGGCAGGCGTGCGAGCGGCGATGGCGTGGCTTGAGCCTGCTTGATCGGCACCACCTTCCCGTCATTGTGCATCCTGGCCTCCTGAAACGGCGGGTGTTGAGATGGGCAAGGAACGCAGGCAAGCCCTCTGGGCGCTGCCAGTACCTGGTCACCATCAGGACGTCAAAGCTATGACGCCAATTGCAAGGCGCGAGATTATCTGGCAAATGAGGGCGGTTGCGCCAGCAAACTCTGCCCCTGCGCGCTAAATGACTGACCAGCCTGGGTTCCAATCCACACAACCTCTATAATCGCGACACTTTGTTTGTGGAGCCTGTTATGCCGAATCTGCGTCTTGCTGACCTCACCGCCGAAATCGAAGCCAACGTGCGCCGCGCACTGCTGGAAGACATCGGCAGTGGCGATATCACCGCACAGCTG
Organism: Pseudomonas sp. R11-23-07; assembly: GCF_003852295.1. Classification (NCBI taxonomy): domain Bacteria; kingdom Pseudomonadati; phylum Pseudomonadota; class Gammaproteobacteria; order Pseudomonadales; family Pseudomonadaceae; genus Pseudomonas; species Pseudomonas sp. R11-23-07. The sequence continues at coordinate 939,446 of NZ_CP027761.1, read as the reverse complement.
ATCCCGGCCGAACGGCTGGCCAAGGCCACGATCATTACCCGCGATGCCGCCGTTATCGCCGGTACCGCCTGGGTGGATACGGTATTCCGCCAACTGGACCCGCGCGTCGCGGTGCATTGGCAGGTCGCCGATGGTGAGCGTGTCAGTCCCAACCAGCCGCTGTTTCACCTTGAAGGCCCGGCGCGTTCGCTGCTCACCGGTGAACGCAGTGCACTGAATTTCCTGCAGATGCTGTCCGGCGTCGCCACCCGCGCCCGATACCTGGCGGATTTCGTCGCCAGCACCCAGGTCAAGCTGCTGGACACCCGCAAGACCCTGCCGGGCCTGCGCCTGGCACAGAAATACGCGGTCACCTGCGGCGGCTGCCACAATCATCGCATCGGGTTGTACGACGCTTTCCTGATCAAGGAAAATCATATCGCCGCCTGCGGAGGCATTGCCCAGGCAATTGGCGCCGCCCACAGGATTGCACCGGGCAAACCGGTGGAAATCGAAGTGGAGAGTCTTGAGGAGTTGCGCGAAGCCTTGGCGGCGAGCGCCGATATCATCATGCTGGATGAGCTGAGCCTGGACGACATGCGCGAAGCCGTGCGGCTGAACGCGGGCAAGGCCAAGCTGGAAGCCAGCGGCGGGATCAATGAAAGCACCCTGCTGCCCATCGCCGAGACCGGCGTGGACTACATCTCCATTGGTGCGATGACCAAGGATGTGAAGGCGGTGGATTTGTCGATGCGGTTGAGTATCTAAAGCGCCCTGACTGTAGGAGCGAGCTTGCTCGCGAAAAACTCAAAGGCACCGCGTGCATTCAGAGTTCACGCGGTATCGTTAACGTTTTTAGCGAGCAAGCTCGCTCCTACAGGCTGCCTTCAAACTACGAGATTGTTCATCTCGCAGTACTCTTCCCATTCGACGCCCAGCACTTCGGCGGCCTCCTTGTGCAATACAAGGCGTGTGGCTTCGAACTCTTCCGGTGTAGAGGTGTATTTGAGGGTCAGTTCCCAAGGCTGGAGGCCCTGGCTTTCTGCCTCGTCCTCGAATGCCCACTGGACCTGATCACGCTGGTCATCCGCGCTCAGGTCCTTGATCTCTTCTTTAAGCTGCGGCGTTGCCTCGAGGTATTTGTCGAGTGCTGCTTGGTGCCGAACTTCCTGGGTCATCTCAGTCGTGGTCATGTCGTTCTCTTAGATCGAGGAATGGGGATGCATCTGGGTCATCAAGGTTGCGCAGATACAAAAGAGTGGGCGCGAATACCCGCTCGTCTGGCCTTCAGAACCATTCTGGGATCATCTGAAAACATTGCCTTTGAAACAGGCCTTTGAAACAGGCCCTTGAAACAGTGCTGCCTTGGTGCCCGAGACAGGAATCGAACCTGCGACCTTCGCGTTACGAGTGCGCTGCTCTACCGGCTGAGCTACACGGGCGGTGGGCTAAAGCTAGCACCGCATTGAACATGCGGCAACCGGCTCGCTCACCGCCCGGTCGCCGTCATGCTCCGTTGGCGCCACAGCCCTTGGCGACGTATTGCGCATCGGCCGTGGTTACACAGGTCCAGCCGGTGTTGGCGCTGCGCGTCAAGGTGATGGTCTTGCCCAGCACGGGCGCAGGCGCATCAAGGATTTCACAGCTGATGGAGCCGCTACCCGTCGCAACATCGCCTGTCACGTCGATCTTGCAATTGGCGGTGGGGCTGTTGCCGCCGATCAGATCAAGCTTGGGCACGGTGCCTTGGTTGATGACATCCTCGTAGCCGGCCTTCAACGCGCTGATTTCCGCCAACCCCGCCGTGAACTTGGCCTTGGCCTGGTGCTTGGTGTACATGGGCAAGCCAATCGTGGCCAAAATGCCGATGATCGCCACGACGATCAACAATTCGATCAAGGTAAAGCCTTTCTGACGCATCACTTTCACTCTCCAGAATAGAACCATGACAAGGCGCGTCCTGCGCCCCGTATTGTGCAGCGGCGCCAGTGTACTCATCCCTGCGTGGCCCATCGCGTACCAGACGCACAATCTGACATTTTATCGGCCAACACCAGCCTGGCCTGCATCCGCCCTCTGACTAAGCTGTAAATTCTCAACCTGCATGTGCGAAGGCGACATGAACGACACCTCAACGATCTACACCTGGCAAGGCATCAACCGCAAAGGCCGCCGGGTGTGCGGGCAAACCACGGGGCATGACCTGGCGCTGATCAAGGCGCAACTGCGCCAGCAAGGCATCTGCCCCGAGCGTGTGCGCAGGAAATCGTCGGGCCTGCCAAGCCTGGCTCCGCCGATTCAACCCGCAGACATTGCCTTGTTCACCCGCCAGTTGGCGACGCTGTTGAAGGCTGGCATCCCCTTGTTGCAAGCTTTCGACATCATCCGCGAGGGCGTCGAGAACCGAGCGCTGCGCGAGTTGGTCGAGGGTTTGAAACAACACGTCGCCGCCGGTAACAGCCTGGCCAGCACGCTGCGCCAATACCCCCGTTATTTCGATGAGCTGTACTGCCACCTGATTGCCGCCGGTGAACAGGCAGGTGCCCTGGAAACGCTGCTGGAGCGAGTGGCCATTCATCTGGAAAAAAGCCAACGGCTCAAGACCAGAATCAAGAAAGCCATGACCTACCCTCTCGCCGTATTGGTGGTGGCCAGCCTGGTCAGCGCAGTGTTGCTGATGCATGTGGTGCCGCAATTCCAGAACCTGTTCGCCGGGGTCGACAGCCCGTTGCCCGGTTTCACCCTGGGGGTCATCGCCCTCTCCGACTTTCTGCGACAGGCCTGGTGGATGCTGGCGCTGAGCCTGGGCGTGGCAATAGGCGCCTGGCGCCACGCCTACCGTGTTTCGCCGGGTTTTCGCCACGGACTGGAGGCGGGTTTGTTGAAAATCCCCCTGGCAGGCAAACTGTTGAACAAAGCGGCCGTCGCCCGCTACGCCCGCACGCTTTCAACCACCTTTGCGGCAGGTGTTCCCCTGGTGCAGGCACTGGGCTCAGTGGCCGGCGCCGTCGGTAACGGCCCTTTCAAACAGGCAATCGAACATATGCGCCACGATGTATCAACAGGTATGCAGCTGAATCAATCCATGGCCGCCAGCGGGCTGTTTCCCGGCATGGCGATCCAGATGACAGCAATCGGCGAAGAGTCCGGCACGCTGGACCGCATGCTGGACAAGGTCGCGAGCCATTACGAGGCCGACGTAGAAACCCTCGTCGATAACCTTACCAGCCTGATGGAACCACTGATCATGGTCGTGCTGGGGAGCATTGTCGGTGCATTGGTGATTGCGATGTACCTGCCGGTGTTTCAATTAGGGTCGGCATTTTGAGTGCGTTGCTGGGCGAGCAGCCCTGGGTGTTTGTGGGCGTGGCGCTGCTGCTGGGCCTGATCGTTGGCAGTTTCCTCAATGTGCTGGTCTGGCGCCTGCCCAAAATGCTCGAGCGGGAATGGCGCGCCCAAGCCCATGAAATTCTCGGCCTGCCCGTCGTACCGGCGGGGCCGGTCTATAACCTCATGCACCCCGGCTCGTGCTGCCCGCGCTGCGACCAGCGGATTCGCCCCTGGGAAAACATCCCCGTGCTCAGCTACCTGATGCTCAAGGGGCGTTGCAGCCATTGCCATGCAACCATCGGCGCACGTTACCCCTTCACCGAACTGGCATGCGCGCTGATCAGCGCCACTGTCGCCTGGCACTTCGGTTTCAGCTGGCAGGCGGGCGCGGCGCTGTTGCTGAGTTGGGGATTGCTGGGCATGAGCCTGATCGATGTGGATCACCAGTTGCTGCCGGATGCATTGGTGCTGCCACTGCTATGGCTGGGGCTTATGGTCAACAGCGCGGGCCTGCTGGCGACATTGCCCGAGGCGTTGTGGGGCGCGGTGTTTGGCTACATGAGCCTTTGGAGCGTGTTCTGGCTGTTCAAGCTGGTCACCGGCAAGGATGGCATGGGCCATGGTGACTTCAAGCTACTCGCATTGTTGGGTGCCTGGGGTGGCTGGCAAATCCTGCCGATGACGCTGTTGATGGCATCACTGCTCGGCGTGTTCGTCGGCGTGCTGCTGATGCGCTGGCGCAAGACCGGAGCGTCGGTGCCGATGCCATTTGGCCCCTGCTTGGCAATTGCCGGCTGGATTGCATTGCTCTGGGGTGGTCAAATAACCGACTTCTATTTGCAGTCTGTCGGTTTCAGATGACCACTCCTGTTGCAACACCCTGGATTCTCGGCCTTACGGGCGGGATCGGCAGCGGTAAAAGCGCTGCGGCCGAACACTTCACCAAGTTGGGTGTCGACCTGATCGACGCCGATCATGCCGCCCGCTGGGTGGTAGAGCCCGGCCGGCCGGCGCTGGCACGCATTGCCGAACATTTCGGCAGCGGTGTGCTGCAGCCGGACGGCCAGCTGGACCGCGCCGCGTTGCGAAAATTGATTTTTGACGTACCCGCCGAACGCCTCTGGCTGGAAGGCTTGTTGCATCCGCTGATCGCCGAAGAGATTCGCGACCACCTGGCGCGCGCCCGATCACCCTACGCGATTCTGGTCTCTCCGCTGCTGATCGAGTCCGGTCAATACAGCATGACCCAACGGATCCTGGTGATCGACGTGCCGCAATCCCTGCAGATTCAGCGTACCCTGCAGCGCGACGGCATCAGCGAGCAACAGGTGCAGGCCATTCTCAAGGCCCAGTCGAGCCGCGAAGACCGCCTGAACCATGCCGATGACGTATTGGTCAATGACCAGGACCTTGCCTGGCTGCACGGCGAGGTCGAGCGACTGCATCACTTTTATCTCACTTTGCGTGGAGGCCGATCATGAGCCAACCCTTGACCGTCGATTGCCCAACCTGCGGCGCCCCCGTGGAATGGAAACCCGACAACCTCAACCGGCCGTTCTGCTCGGACCGTTGCAAACTCATCGACCTGGGCGCCTGGGCTGCTGAAGAACATAAGATCCCGGTGGCCCCGGACGCCGAAGACGAGTTGTTTTCCGAAGACCTGCCGCCGCGCCATTAAGGCCGCATAAAGGCGTATTCCTGCTGGTCGTCGAGGTTTTCCGCAAGGTATTGCAACTCGTCGGCCAGGTCTTCAAAGCTGCGCACGCCCTTGCTCTGCTCCACCACCGCGCTGAGCATGGCGCGCAGGGTCAGGCCCGGATCAAACCCGATTTCCTGTGCGGCATCCTGGCTCCTGCGCAACTCCTGCCGTGCCCATTCGTACACACTCATGATTCGTGCTCCTGAAATTTCGACGAGCATGGGCCCGTGCGGCCATCCGGTGTTTGATCTGGATCAACCCCGCGAATCGTCATCCTTCCACGGAGCCGAGAGATAGCGGGTGCGGTTGAACGTCTCCAGCCAGTCCGGGCAGAACACCACCAAGGCACTGATCACCATGCCGTTGATAAACGCTTCGGGAAAGATGATCAGCCACAGGTAGCCTACGAAGTCTTCCAGCCATTCCGGCATCGCAAATCGTCCATCGAACCATAGCAGCCCCAGGCCGGCCAACAGGCAGAGCAACGCCGACAAGGCGGCAGCCAAAAAACCGGAACAGAAAATGTACACGAAAGGGTTTCGCGGTTGCGCCCGCTCTACCAGCGCCGCACAGGTTTCGGTCACCAGCACCGGTAGCCCAATCAACAGCAGGCCGTTCACACCGATTGCGGCGAGGTCCTGACGACCTAGCCATATCAATCCCAACTGCGCGGCACACCCACCAACGATCGCCAACGGCCAGTCCAGCAGCAAGGTCACGGCGGTCATGCCGATAAAATGGTAAGACACCCCCGTATCGAAATCCCGCCGCACCAGCCATAACATGAACAGCGCGAACACCGTGCCGAACAGCAAATGCTGGCGCCGTCGGTCAGCAAACAACTCGACCCAAGGCGCACGCCAGATCGCCCAGAGCACCAGCGGGGCATACAACAGCCCGCCGATGCCAAGGGTCTGCGGCGTCAGTACCGCCGCGCCGATCACCGTTTCACCTGCCTAGCCGCCTCATAGCCCGTCATGGGCCTGGCCGCATTGATCCTGTACATGAACGCCTCGAATGCGGAGTCGCTGCCGGATGGTCAGATTACATCGCCAGGTTATAGGGTAGCCAGCTGTAAGGCTGAGCAACGCTGGGCCCGCAACGAGTCTTCCTGCGGTCATCATTTGAACGCTAAGCTACGCCTATGGATGACTCAGATTATTTGCGCCTGCTCACCGTAGCAGCCGAACAAGCCAACGCGTTCCTGTCCAATGCCCGCAAATGGGAGCGTGAGCGTTGGGTCTGTCAGCGCCTGCTGCAAGGCTTGAACGTGCCCTATCGCGCCGAGGAGTTCCACGCCGCCGGCCAGGAACCGCCGGACGTGCTGTTTCGCGACGCCAGTTTCGAGGTGTTCTTTGTATTGGACGAAGGCCGCCGGCTGAACGACGAATGGCGCGACGAATTGCTGCGCCGACGCAGCGCCTTTTCCTTGAGCCAACTGGTGCGCCGCGAAGCCAAGCCAAGGCGCATCCCTGCCCACGAGTTCCTGCTGCGCCTGGCCCCGACCCTGCGCAAAAAAGCGCATAACTACAAAGAACGCGGAATGGACCTGGGGGAACTGGACCTCATCGCCTTCACCAGCCTCAAGCGCGAAGTGCTGGACCTCAACAGCCACTTCCCACCACCCACCGAATATCTGCGCCAGGGCTGGCGCTCGCTGTCGCTGGTGGGGCCAACCTTTGCGCGGGTACTGTTCGCACATCCGGACGCGCCGGATTTCTTGCGCAACAACCTGGGCCGCAGCATAGTGTTCGATGTGGGCATCAGCCTTTGATGCCCCGGCTGTAACGTGGCGCCCTTTTGCAACGTCTACCTGACGAGGCCTTTATGACCAGCCGCCTGAACCCCGATGACCAACAGCATGTCGAAGAGTACCTGCAACTCTCCCAGCACAGAGTCGAGCGCAAGCCTTTCAGGCCGTGGCTGCTCCTTGGTGTGGTGCTGGTGGTGGTGATCGGGCTCGGTTTGCTGAGCCGCCTTTTGAGTTACCTGACGCTATGAGCTGCCTGGCGCTCGCGGGGGTAACTGCTCCGATTTCTTTTAGCCTTGCGAGATATCCCCATGACCCATCGTATTATTGTCGTCGGCGGCGGTGCCGGCGGCCTGGAGCTAGCGACCCGCCTGGGTAAGACTCTGGGCAAACGCGGCAAAGCCAGCATCACGCTGGTGGACGCCAACCTGACGCATATCTGGAAACCGCTGCTGCATGAAGTCGCGGCCGGCTCGCTGAACTCTTCGGAAGACGAACTCAATTACGTCGCCCAGGCGAAATGGAACCACTTCGAGTTCCAGCTGGGGCGTATGAGCGGGCTTGACCGTGAACAGAAGAAAATCCAACTGGCCGCCACCCTCGACGAAGAGGGCCGGGAGCTGGTACCTGCGCGCGTACTGAGCTACGACAGCCTGGTGATTGCCGTGGGCAGCACCACTAACGATTTCGGCACCGAGGGCGCGGCGCAGCATTGCCTGTTCCTCGACACCCGCAAGCAGGCCGAGCGCTTCCATCAGCGGTTGCTCAACCATTACCTGCGCGCCCACGCCGGGCAAACCGACACCGTTGAACAGATCAGCGTCGCCATCGTCGGCGCCGGCGCCACCGGCGTCGAACTGGCCGCCGAACTGCATAACGCAGCCCATGAGCTGGCAGCGTACGGCCTGGACCGTATCAAGCCGGAAAACATGCACATCACCCTGATCGAAGCCGGCCCTCGGGTATTGCCCGCGCTGCCGGAGCGGATTGGCGGGCCTGTGCATAAAACCCTGGAAAAACTTGGGGTGACCGTGCTGACCAACTCGGCCGTCAGCGAAGTGACCGCCGACGCGCTGATCACCAGCAGCGGCCAAGTGATCCCGGCCAGCCTCAAAGTGTGGGCCGCCGGGATTCGCGCACCGGGCTTTCTCAAGGACCTCGATGGCCTGGAGACCAACCGCATCAACCAACTGCAGGTGCTGCCGACGTTGCAGACCACCCGCGACGAAAACATCTTTGCCTTTGGCGATTGCGCCGCCTGCCCACAGCCGGGCACCGACCGTAATGTGCCGCCGCGCGCGCAGGCCGCTCACCAGCAGGCCTCTTTGCTCGCCAAGTCGCTGAAGCTGCGGATTGAAGGCAAGGCGCTGCCGGCCTACAAGTACACCGACTACGGCTCGCTGATCTCGCTGTCGCGCTTTTCCGCGGTGGGCAACTTGATGGGCAACCTGACCGGCAGTGTGATGCTGGAGGGTTGGTTGGCGCGGATGTTCTACGTGTCGCTGTACCGTATGCACCAGATGGCGCTGTATGGCTTTTTCCGCACGGCGATGCTGATGCTGGGCAGCAAGATCGGTCGGGGGACTGAGCCGCGACTCAAACTGCACTAACAACATAAAACCATGTGGGAGGGGGCTTGCCCCCGATTGCGGTGGGTCAGTTAAGTAATGACTGACTGACACACTGCTATCGGGGGCAAGCCCTCTCCCACATTTAATCTCCACTGTTTTACCGAGTTTTGCGCAGACAAAAAAAATCCCCGTATCTTTCGATACGAGGATTTTTAATATGGTCGGGGTAGGGGGATTCGAACTCCCGACATCCTGCTCCCAAAGCAGGCGCGCTACCGGACTGCGCTATACCCCGGTAATAAAAAGGCGACCTTTCAGTCGCCTTCTTCGATCAGTGCTTTTGGCCTCTGATCTTAAGATCTGATTCCAGCGTTAACTGGTCTCAAAAATGGTGGGTCGTGTGGGATTCGAACCTACGACCAATTGGTTAAAAGCCAACTGCTCTACCAACTGAGCTAACGACCCAAATATGGTCGGGGTAGGGGGATTCGAACTCCCGACATCCTGCTCCCAAAGCAGGCGCGCTACCGGACTGCGCTATACCCCGGTTTGAAATTGGCTCCGTGACCAGGACTCGAACCTGGGACCCAATGATTAACAGTCATTTGCTCTACCGACTGAGCTATCACGGAACTACATATTTCAAAGTGCAACTTTTACTGCGGTACTACCTTCTCTTCGACCCTGTCCGTATCGCTACGTTAGCGTCTCTGAGGCGCGCTATTCTACAATCTTAAAAACCCCTGTCAACCCTTTAAATTGCTTTTAAGACAATGATTTGCGCTTCTTTCTGATTTCTTCTTGGGGAGAAGAAACCCGTGGGCTGACGTTGCTGCGGGGCGCACTTTACAAGCCTTTGCCTTACAGTTCAACGCCCTATCGAAAAAAAAGGCCCCGCAATGCGGGGCCTCCTCTTTTAGCACTGGCTGCCGGGCTTAATGGAAGACGATTTCGTCGTTCTCCACCGTCGCCTTGACGGGAGTGCCGGGCATAAAGCTGCCCGACAGGATCAGCTGTGCCAGCGGGTTTTCGATCCAGCGCTGGATCGCACGCTTCAACGGCCGTGCGCCATACACCGGGTCGTAACCCACCGCGATCAGCTTGTCCAACGCCTCGCTGCTCAGCTCCAGCGCCAGTTCGCGCTCGGCCAGGCGTGCACGCAGGCGTCCCAACTGGATCTCGGTGATACCCGCAATCTGATCCCGGGCCAAAGGCTCGAAGATCACCACTTCATCCACCCTGTTGATAAATTCCGGGCGGAAGTGCGAGGTCAGCGCATCCATCACCGCTGCCCGCTGGGCCTCGCGATCGCCCACCAACTCCTGGATCTGCGCCGAGCCCAGGTTAGAGGTCATCACAATCACCGTGTTGCGGAAATCCACTGTACGGCCGTGGCTGTCGGTCAGGCGGCCGTCCTCGAGCACTTGCAACAGGATGTTGAACACATCCGGGTGCGCCTTCTCGACCTCGTCCAGCAAGATCACCGAGTAAGGCTTACGCCGCACGGCCTCGGTCAGGTAACCGCCCTCCTCGTAGCCCACATAGCCTGGTGGGGCGCCGATCAGGCGCGCCACCGAGTGTTTCTCCATGAACTCGGACATGTCGATGCGCACCATCGCCTCTTCAGTATCGAAGAGGAATTCGGCCAAGGCCTTGCACAGCTCGGTCTTACCCACGCCGGTCGGGCCGAGGAACATGAACGAACCACTTGGGCGATTCGGGTCGGACAACCCGGCGCGGGTACGCCGCACCGCATTGGACACCGCCACCACGGCCTCTTCCTGGCCAATAACGCGCTGGTGCAACAGGCTTTCCATCTTCAGCAGCTTGTCGCGTTCGCCCTCAAGCATTTTCGACACAGGAATGCCGGTCCACTTGGAGACCACCTCGGCTATTTCTTCCTCGGTCACCTTGCTGCGCAGCAACTGGTTCTCACTGTGCCCGTGCTGGTCGACCATCTGCAGGCTGCGTTCCAGGTCCGGGATCACCCCGTACTGCAACTCGGCCATGCGGTTCAGGTCGCCCTTGCGGCGCGCGGCTTCCAGCTCCTGGCGCGACTGCTCGATCTTCTGCTGGATCTGCGCCGAACCCTGCACTTCGGCTTTTTCCGAGGTCCAGATTTCTTCGAGGTCCGAATACTCCCGCTCCAGGCGGACGATTTCTTCCTGGAGTTTTTCCAGACGTTTCTTCGCCGCCTCATCCTCTTCTTTCTTCAGCGCCTGGGATTCGACTTTCAGTTGAATCAGGCGGCGATCCAGACGGTCGAGCACTTCCGGCTTGGAGTCGATCTCCATGCGAATCCGGCTGGCCGCTTCGTCGATTAAATCGATGGCCTTGTCGGGCAATTGACGATCGGTGATATAGCGATGGCTCAACTTGGCCGCCGCAATGATCGCGCCGTCGGTGATCGCGACTTTATGGTGAACCTCATAGCGCTCTTTCAGGCCACGCAGGATGGCGATGGTGTCCTCTTCGCTGGGTTCTTCCACCAGCACTTTCTGGAAACGCCGCTCCAGCGCCGCGTCTTTTTCAATGTACTGACGGTATTCGTTGAGCGTGGTGGCACCGACGCAATGCAACTCGCCTCGCGCCAGGGCAGGCTTGAGCATATTGCCGGCATCCATGGAGCCCTCGCCCTTACCGGCGCCGACCATGGTGTGCAGTTCGTCGATAAACAGAATGATCTGCCCTTCCTGCTTGGACAATTCATTGAGCAGGGATTTGAGGCGTTCTTCGAACTCGCCACGGAACTTGGCGCCGGCGATCAGCGAGCCCATGTCCAGGGACAGCAGGCGCTTGCCTTTCAGGCCGTCCGGCACTTCGCCATTGATGATGCGCTGGGCCAGGCCCTCGGCGATGGCGGTTTTACCCACGCCAGGCTCACCGATCAGCACGGGGTTGTTCTTGGTACGGCGTTGCAGCACCTGGATGGTGCGCCGAATTTCGTCGTCACGGCCGATGACCGGGTCAAGCTTGCCCTCTTCGGCGCGCTTGGTCAGGTCAACGGTGTATTTATCCAGGGCTTGGCGCGACTCCTCGTGGTTGGGGTCATTCACCGCCTCGCCGCCGCGCAGATTGTTGATGGCGTTTTCCAGGGCTTTCTTGCTCACACCCTGGCCCAGCAACAATTTGCCGAGCTTGCTGTTGTCGTCCATGGCGGCGAGCAGCACGAGCTCGCTGGAGATGAACTGGTCACCTTTCTGTTGGGCCAGGCGGTCAGCCTGGTTCAGCAGGCGCGCCAGGTCCTGGGACATATTCACGTCGCCGGTAGGATTCTGGATTTTCGGCAGTTGGTCGAGCTCTTTGCTCAACTCCTTGCGCAGGCTGTTAATGTCAAAGCCCACCTGCATCAACAAGGGCTTGATAGAACCACCTTGTTGCTCCAGGAGCGCCTGCATCAAGTGCGCAGGTTCAATTGCCGGGTGGTCGAGACCGACCGCCAGGGATTGGGAGTCCGATAAGGCCAACTGCAATTTGCTGGTTAAACGATCAATACGCATAAGTCACCTTCCTTTTGAGCAGGCCGGAGCTGTAGAAACATCCTGAATGAAGAAACCTGCCAGATACCCCTATAGATGGGGTGGATTCTGGGGGATTCAAGCAGCGGATGGTTGATACAGATCAGGACAGTCTAGCGTTCGAGCCAGATAAGGGAGGCGAATCGGCCCGTGCGTGGGCTGCGGCGATAGGAAAAGAAGCGCGGGTCGGTCACGGTGCACAAACCGCCACCATACACAGCGCTAATGCCCCGCGCAGCGAGGCGCAGACGAGCAAGCTGATAGATATCGGCCATGAACTTGCCGGGATTACGGCTGGGCACGAAGGCTCGGGCAGTCACGGGCAGTTGTTGCATGAAGGCTTCACGCACCTCGGGGCCGACCTCAAAGGCCTGCGGACCAATGGCCGGGCCGAGCCAGACCAGCACGTCGGCGGGGTCGCAACCCAGGCTGTCGAAGGCTGCCTCCAGCACCCCGGCCGCGAGCCCACGCCAACCGGCATGCGCCGCCGCTACTCGGGTGCCCGCTCGATTGCAGAACAATGCAGGCAGGCAATCAGCCGTCATCGCGGTGCAGGCGATACCGGGTGTGCTGGTCCAACTGCCATCCGCTTCGGCGATACGGCCCGGGTCGGCCTCGACCACAGTGGTCCCGTGGACTTGGCGCAACCAAGCCGGCTGGATACCGAAGGCATCGGTAAGACGGCGACGATTTTCCAGGACCGCCTCAAGGCTGTCCTCGACGTGATCGCCCAGGTTGAGGCTGTCGAACGGCGCCACACTGACGCCGCCCGCACGGGTAGTGACGCGGGCTTTGACCTGAGACGGCGCGGGCCAGTCAGGAATCAGCCAGTCACTCATCCGATAAACGCCTCGCGATCCTGCTTGAGCAGCGACAACAACCAGACCAGATCATCTGGAAGCGGCGATTCCCAGCTCATGCGCTTACCGCTCGTCGGATGATCCAGTTCCAGGAAGCGTGCATGCAGCGCCTGGCGCGGGAACGTCTTGAGCGATTCAACCATGGTCTGGCTGGCCGCCGGCGGAATACGGAAGCGACCACCGTAGGCCGGATCGCCGACCAACGGGAAGTTGATGTGGGCCATGTGCACGCGGATCTGGTGGGTACGACCGGTTTCCAGCTTGACCCGCACGTGCGTGTGGGAACGGAAACGCTCCAGCACGCGATAGTGGCTGACGGCCTGCTTGCCGCCCTCCATCACCGCCATGCGCTGGCGCTGCTGGCCGTGACGACCGATTGGGGCGTTGATCTTGCCCCCGGCCACCACGACGCCGATCACGATGCACTCGTAGATCCGGCTGACGCTGCGACTCTGCAATTGAGTAACCAGTTGCGTCTGCGCCTGAATGGTCTTGGCCACCACCATCAGGCCGGTGGTGTCCTTGTCCAGACGGTGCACGATGCCGCAGCGCGGCACATTGATGATGTCCGGTACGTGGTGCAACAGGGCATTGAGCAAGGTGCCATCAGCGTGCCCGGCAGCCGGGTGAACCACCAGGCCTGCGGGTTTGTTGATGACCAGGATGTCGTCGTCTTCATAGACGATATCCAGCTCGATGTCCTGGGCGACCCATTCTCCCTGGGCTTCCTGCTCGGCAGTTAGCTCAAGAATCGCACCGCCATGCACTATGTCTCGCGGGCGGATAACCGCTCCATCCACAGTCAGGCGGCCGTCTTTGATCCAGGCGGAAAGGCGCGAGCGCGAGTGCTCAGCGAATAATTGTGCGGCGACTTGATCGAGGCGTTGGCCGCCCAATTCGGACGGCACCTCTGCGCGAAGTTCAATTTTATCGGACATGCTCAGACTAGGCGTGGCACAGCCTTTGGTTTCGGCTGCGCGCTTGTGGTTAAATACGGCGTCTTTTGCCCCGAGGCTTTCAACGGGGCGCTCATCATAACAGGACGGCCCCGCCCAAGACAGCGGCCGTCATAGGGACGCAAGCCGCCATGCAAGTGAAACACCTGCTGCTGATCGCCATCCTCGCCATGACTGCTGCTTGCTCGTCAACCAAGGAGGTCGTCGACGAAAACCTGAGCGAAGTCGAGCTGTACCAGCAAGCTCAGACAGACCTGGACAATAATAGCTACACCAGCGCCACAGCGAAGCTGAAGGCCCTGGAGTCGCGCTATCCGTTCGGACGCTATGCCGACCAGGCCCAGCTCGAGCTGATCTACGCCAACTATAAAAACGCCGAGCCGGAAGCAGCCAAGTCCGCTGCCGAGCGTTTTATCCGCCTGCACCCGCAGCATCCGAACGTGGACTACGCCTACTACATGAAGGGCCTGACCTCGTTCGACCAGGACGTCGGCCTGCTGGCGCGCTTCCTGCCGCTGGACATGACCAAGCGTGACCCGGGCGCTGCCCGCGACTCCTACAACGAGTTCGCCCAGCTGACCAGCCGCTACCCGAACAGCCGCTACGCGCCGGACGCCAAGCAGCGCATGATCTACCTGCGCAACCTGCTGGCTTCCTACGAGATCCACGTGGCCCACTACTACCTGACCCGTCAGGCGTACGTGGCCGCCGCCAACCGTGGCCGCTACGTGGTGGAGAACTTCCAGGAAACCCCTTCGGTGGGTGACGGCCTGGCCGTGATGACCGAGGCTTACCAGCGCCTGCACCTGGACGAACTGGCAGGCACCAGCCTGGAAACCCTCAAGCTCAACTACCCGGACCACCCAAGCCTGAAAGACGGCCAGTTCGTGCCTCAGGTTGACGAAGCCGACAACCGTTCGTGGCTGAGCAAGTACACCCTGGGCCTGATCGAGTCCCGTCCACCGCTGCCACCGGGTGAAACACGCGCCAACCAGGACGTGATCAAGCAGTACCAGGACGCCAAGGACGCGATTCCTTCGGATCTCAAGCCGCACGACGAGAACGGCGACGTGATCGAAGAGGAAGAGCCGCAAGCCCTGGGCAACAACCAGGACCGCTCGTGGTTCAGCTACATGACCTTCGGTGTGTTCGACTGACCGTTCGACGCAACGCAAAAGGGAGCTCTCAGGAGCTCCCTTTTTCATGGGCGAGTATTTATTGCGCTGTGCGCCCATGGCGACCTTGGCTAAACTGGCGCATTCCTCATTGAGAAACTGCCCATCATGCTCCGTCTATTGTTCTGGATCGCCGTCATTGCCGCTGCGGTATGGCTCTGGCGCAAATTTAAAAGCCCTGCGGCCGGCCAATCCCGTACCGGCGAACCCAATGCCGCACTGATGGTGCGTTGCGCCCATTGCGGCGTGCATGTGCCGCAGGATCGTGCGCTGAGCTCGGGCCAGCAATGGTATTGCACCCAGGCGCACCTGCAGCAAGGGCCGAAGTCTATCCAGCGTTAAGTCGACCGGCGGGCGCGTAAGGTGCCGGGTCGATGATCGGTGCCTGCCCCAGCAACAAGTCGGCAAACAACTGGCAGGACGCCGGGGCAAGCACCAGGCCGTTGCGGTAGTGCCCGCAATTGAGCCACAGGCCTTTGAAGCCGGGCACCTCGCCGATATAAGGGATGCCTTCCGGCGAGCCGGGCCGCAACCCCGCCCAATGCCCCACCACCTCGGCGTCCGCCAGGGCGGGAAGCAGTTCCACCGCAGAAGCCTTGAGACTTTCGAGTGCGGTTTCGGTCGGCGTTTTATCGAACCCCTCATGCTCCAGGGTGCTGCCAATCAGAATGTGCCCATCCCGTCGCGGGATCGCATAGCGTCCTTTGGCCAGGACCATACTCGATAAAAAATCAGGCGCGCATTTGTAGAGGATCATCTGGCCCTTTACCGGCTCCACGGGCAGCGCCAAGCCCAGTTTTCCCAGCAACGCCCCGCTCCAGGCACCGGCCGCAAGCACCACCTGATCACCCGTGATGGCGCCAGCAGACGTATTCACGCCCACCACAGTGCCGCCTTCCACGATAAATCCAGCGACCTCGCACTGCTCGTGAATCGTCACACCGGGCAGCGCCGACAACGCCGCCTTGAGTGATTTGACCAGGCGCGGATTGCGCACATTGGCCACGTCGGCCATGTAGATCGCCCGCGAATAACCGCCGCCCAGCACCGGGACCGCGTCATGGGCGGCCGACACGTCCACTTTGCTCAAGGGCCGGCCTTCACGCGCAGCCCAGGCCAGAGCCTCGGCTTCGTCATCCAGGTCGAGCCAATACAGGCCCGTGGTATGAACCTCAGGATCAACCCCGGTCGCGGCGAACAGCCGTTGCGCCAGCTGCGGGTAGAAATCCTGGGACCAGTGGGCCAAGGCAGTCACCGCCGGGCTATAGCGCCACGGGTACAACGGCGAAACAATTCCGCCGCCGGCCCAGGATGATTCCTGCCCAAGCCCGGCGCGCTCCAGCAATATGACCGCCAGCCCCCGGTTCGCCAGGTTGTATGCCGTCAACAAGCCAATCACTCCGCCGCCGACAATCACTACTCGCTGTTGCTTAGCCATCATTTGATCCAGCCGATAAAAAGGGAAAAGCGCGCCCGGCGCCCATTCATCCAGTACTCTCATCACTGCCCCCAGCATGCCTTGAGCGACATCTCTGGCGGCGCTCCCGGATTGCTCCGCATGCCGGTGCTGGTCAAGCTGAACCGGCCACAGGCGTCGTCCGCCATGACAGAGCCCGTGGCAGGCGTGGCCAGCAAGGCAAAGTCCTGAGGGTTCAAGACTGAGCTGATTCTATAGTGATCGTTGCCTGTACTGACGCCGCTTGCATCAATATAAGTGCCGTTGCGCGTGTAAAAACGCTCCAGGTACTGAGCTTGCTCGGCCAGCAGCGCGACGATCTGCACCCGGTGGACCTTTTTCACCTGGACGGTATATGCGGGGTAAGCGATCCCGCCCAGCAACGCAATGATCGCCACGGCGATCAATAATTCGATCAGGGTAAAGCCCTGGCTATCCATGCCCATTCGATTGCTCCTTATTGAAGTTGCCGCCATAAGACTCGCCGAAACCGTTCGCCGTCGCCCTCCTCCACCCGCGCATACACAGCCTCCAGCACGGTGCGCGATCGGCCACCCAGCCCGACGGCCGTCACCCGGAAGAGCGCGGCTGGGGCATACGGCGGCAAATGTGCCTGGCCCGAACCCACGCCCAAGGATTGAACGCCATACACCCCGTCCTTGAACGCCACCCACGTCACCGCCGAGACCGGATTGTGTCCGGCGCCCACCACCGATGAAGCTTCATCGGGCGGCGCGCAACTAATGATCGACTGGCAAACCGGCATCACCTGCCCGCCCCTGCGCACCGCCGACTCCCCCAGCCGCAGGCCACTTTCAGCCGTCTGGAACGATTGATTACGCTGCCACAGGCTATTAGCCGCCTTCTGCTGAGCGAGCGCGCCCTGCATCGACGACAACCCCACCAGTGACAACAACAGCAGAAATACCAGGCTGATCAGCAATACCATCCCCGCCTGCCGCACCTGGCTACACCGCATCATCGTCATCGCCCTACTCCAGCCGGTTGCGCAGTGCCGCCACAACGGCGTAGGCCTGGTCCTTCACCCGACCGGTGGGGTCTTGCAGGGTCATGAGGATGCGCACGCTGCGTATCAACGATGCGTCGGCCGGGTGGCTGTCGTAACGCACCACGCCGGTCGATTCAGGCCTGGCCGCCACACCAAAACTGATCTCGAAGGCCCGTACGTTATCCATCAGTACGGCTTTGGCCGGAGCTGACGGGGTACTGATCTTTAACTGACCCGTCTCATAGGTGTAGGTGAGCTCGCGTATAGCGAAACGAATCTGCCCGGGCGCAATCCCAGACGGCGTCCCGGTATAGGCCTGGGCGGCCTCTTTGCAGTCGGATACCACCGTCCAGTCAGGCTTGCCTGTACTGTCGCTGGCATTGGCGGTCACCAGAGTCAGTGACTTTGCGCTTGCCGAAGCTTCCCAGCCAATCGGCCGATCAAAGGCCGCCGGGGCGTTGTCGATAAAAGCCGTGGCCAGACACCCCAGCATGCCCGTCTGGCGAATATCCTGAGTCATCTTGCTCAGGACGAACCGTGCATCGTCCTGCAGCACCATGGCGGCCTGCTGGCTGGCCTGGGTCAACCGCGAACCGATCAGCACCTGGCTCGCCCCAAGCACTACCACCAGCCCGACAGCCAGCGCCAGCAGCAACTCCACCAGCCCGAAACCTCGCACAGGACGGATCATTGCAACCGCCCTTGCCCATTGGCGATCCGACTGGTCAGGGTGAAGGTTTGCCGCTCACCCAGTCTGCTCCTGACATCCTCCCAACTGATGCTGACAGTGACCTCATCGCCGCTGGCCGCTATCGCACCCTTGGCGTCCTTGCCGGCAAAACCAGTGATATTGGCCTCGAAGTCACGCAGGTCCAGGTCACGTACGCTGGTAGCCGAGGTGCTGTCGGTGCGAGCCTGGGAGTAATCGACAGCGGCGTTGGCGCGAATACGGTCGAGCATGTCATAGGCAATAAAACTGGCTTGGCTGGTCATTCTTGCGCTGTCGGTGGTCTTGAGCGCGTTGAGCTGGATCGCCGCGGCCCCCAGCAGTCCGAGCGCCAGGACCAGCACCTCGATCAGCGTCATGCCGGATTGGTGCCGATAAAAAGCGCGTAGAGAAAATGTATTCCGGCAGAAAGGCATACCGTCGTCATCCATGTCGAAGGCCTTAGGAAACAGGAAAAACCTGCTGTGTGCCCCAAGCCTAGCGTCGGTTTTCGGCCGCTGCCGCTACCGGAACAAAGGGAAATACATTGGACGTAAAGGCCATCATTCAGCACCAGGGACCAAGCGCTATACCTATGCCTGCCACTTGACGATCACTCGCATCCACGGAGGGAGCACACATGACACAACGAGGTTTCACCCTGATCGAATTACTGCTGGGATTGATCGTGACGGGTGTTCTGGCGCAACTGGCCATACCCAACTTCAAAGGTTTGCTGGAATCGCAGCAGCGACAAAGCGTGGCCCAGGCACTGGCCGACGGGCTGCGTTACGCGCGCACCGAGGCGATTGCACGCAATCGTGCGGTGGTGATCCATGCGCGGGATGAAGACTGGAGCCAAGGATGGCGGGTGATACTGGATATCAGTGGGCGCGGCCACCTGGACGACGATAATCCGGTGCTACTGGAGCGACAGGACAGCGGGCAAGTACCGGTTGCCGGCAATGGCCCGGTCAGCAGCCAGGTTCGTTTCAGCGGTTTGGGGGAGCCGGTGTTTGCGGGCGGGGGATTTCGTGCCGGCACCGTGCATGTGTGCGACACACAACAGGCCCAGAGCCTGTATCAGGTCGTGCTCGCTCCCAGCGGGCGTATCAGCCTGCGCAGTGACAAGACCGAGCAGGCGCTATGCCGAGGTTAATCCAGCCGCCAGGGGTTCACAGCAGCGAGCGAACCCGTAATTCCTTGGGCATTGAAAACGTAATGTTTTCTTCCCGGCCCGCCAATTCGTCGGCGCCGGTGGCACCCCAGGCGTGCAATTGCTGGATCACGCCGCGCACCAAAACTTCCGGGGCGGAGGCGCCTGCCGTAATGCCGATGCGCTCTACGCCGTCGAACCAGCTACGCTGCATGTCCTCGGCGCCGTCGATCAGGTACGCCGGCGTCGCCATGCGCTCAGCCAACTCGCGCAAACGGTTGGAGTTGGAGCTGTTGGGGCTGCCGACCACCAGCACCACATCACACTCATCGGCCAGTTGCTTGACTGCATCCTGGCGGTTTTGCGTGGCGTAGCAGATGTCGTCCTTGCGCGGGCCGCCGATGGCCGGGAATCGCGTGCGCAGGGCGTCGATAACGCGGCTGGTATCGTCCATGGACAAGGTGGTCTGGGTGACGAAGGCCAAGCGTTCAGGGTTTTGCACCTGCAAACTGGCAACGTCTTTTTCGTCTTCTACCAGGTAAATCGCGCCGCCATTACTGGAGTCATACTGGCCCATGGTGCCTTCGACCTCCGGATGGCCGGCATGGCCGATCAGGATGCATTCGCGGCCATCACGGCTGTAACGCGCCACTTCGATGTGCACCTTGGTCACCAGCGGGCAAGTGGCGTCGAACACTTTCAGGCCACGGCCAGCCGCTTCAGTGCGTACGGCCTGGGACACGCCATGGGCACTGAAGATAACGATGACATCATCGGGCACCTGGTCGAGCTCTTCGACGAAGATGGCCCCGCGAGCACGCAGGTCTTCGACCACGAACTTGTTGTGGACGACTTCATGCCGCACATAAATCGGCGGGCCGAAGACTTCCAGGGCGCGGTTGACGATTTCGATCGCCCGGTCCACGCCGGCGCAGAAGCCACGGGGGTTGGCGAGTTTGATTTGCATGCTGTGCCTCGTGTCTTGCAGCCACTTAGAGTCGGGGGGTGTTGCTGACCTAAGGGACAATGGGGATCAAAGGTGGGAGGGGGCAAGCCCCCTCCCACATTTTAGACCAGCGCCTTGACGTTGATGATCTCGACGTCAAAGGTCAGTGTCTTGCCGGCCAACGGGTGGTTGAAGTCGATGGTCACTTGCGCGTCATCGAAGGCTTTGACCACGCCGGGCAATTCCGTATTCGCCGCATCATTGAAGATCACCAGCAGGCCTTCCGACAGGTCCATGCCTTCGAACTGCGAACGCGGGATGATCTGCACGTTTTGCGGGTTGGGCTGGCCAAAGGCATTTTCCGGCGGGATCTGCAGGTTGCGCTTATCGCCAGCCTTGAATCCGAACAGCGCCGTTTCAAAACCCGGCAACAGGTTGCCATCGCCGACTTTGAAGGTAGCCGGGGCTTTGTCGAAAGTGCTGTCGACCGTGTCGCCATTCTCCAGGCGCAATGCAAAGTGCAAAGTGACTTCCGTGTTCTGGCCGATGCGTTGCTCAGCCAATACCTGATCAGTCATTGACGGTCTCTCCGGTTTTTTTGCTCTTGAACATATCCAGCGCCAGCATGATTGCACCAACGGTGATGGCGCTGTCGGCGAAGTTGAACGCCGGGAAATAATGGCGGTTCTGCCAGTGCACCAGGATGAAGTCGATCACATGGCCCAGGGCAATGCGGTCGTACAGGTTGCCCAGCGCGCCGCCCAGCACCAGGGCGAGAGCGATGGCCAACCAGGTGTCATCACGGCCCAGGCGCTTGAGCCAGACCACCAGCACCGCACTGACCACCACGGCGATCAGTGCGAACAGCCAGCGCTGCCAGCCGCCGCCATCGGCGAGGAAGCTGAAGGCCGCGCCGGTGTTGTAGGCAAGGGTCCAGCTGAAGTAATCCGGGATCACCACGATTTGCTGGAACATTTCCAGGGTGCCTTCGAAATGAGCCTTGCTGACCTGGTCGATGACCAGGACCAGCACGCTCAGTACGAGCCAGCCAAGACGTCCGAAACGGCTGGCGTCAGGCATGCTTTTACTAGGCATAGTGGCGAACCTCGCCTTCACCGCTGATGTTATCCACGCAACGACCGCAGATTTCCGGATGTTCCGGGTTCACACCGACATCTTCACGGCAGTGCCAGCAACGCGCGCATTTAGGGAAGGCCGACTTGACCACTTTGAGCTTCAGGCCCGGTACTTCGGTCGCCACGGCGTCTGCCGGAGCCTGGGCGAATGGCGCCAGGCTGGCGGTAGAGGTGATCAACACAAAGCGCAGTTCGTTGCTCAGCTTGGCCAGGTCGGCGGTCAGGCCGTCCTCGGCAAACAGGGTGACTTCGGCTTGCAGGTTGCCACCCACAGCCTTGGCCGCGCGCTGCACTTCCAGCTCCTTGTTCACCGCAACCTTCACGGCCATCACGCCTTCCCAGTACGCGCGCCCCAGTTCGAAGTCGGCCGGCAGTTCGGTCAGGCCTTCGTACCAGGTATTGAGCATGACGGACTCGTTACGCTCGCCCGGCAGGTACTCCCACAGCTCGTCGGCGGTGAACGCCAGGATCGGTGCGATCCAGCGCACCAGCGCTTCGCTGATATGGTAGAGCGCGGTCTGCGCCGAGCGGCGCGCCTTGCTGTTGGCGCCGGTGGTGTACTGGCGGTCCTTGATGATGTCGAGGTAGAACCCACCCAGCTCCTGGACGCAGAAGTTGTGGATCTTCGAATAGACGTTCCAGAAGCGGTACTCGCCGTAATGCTCCTGCAACTCGCGTTGCAACAACAGGGTACGGTCCACGGCCCAACGGTCGAGGGCGAGCATGTCTTCGGCCGGCAGCAGGTCGGTGGCCGGGTTGAAGCCGGTCAGGTTCGACAGCAGGAAGCGCGCGGTATTACGGATGCGACGGTAGGCATCGGCGCTGCGGGCCAGGATCTGGTCCGACACGGCGATTTCGCCCGAGTAATCGGTCGACGCTACCCACAAGCGCATGATGTCGGCGCCCAGGGTGTCGTTGATCTTTTTCGGCTCGATCACGTTCTTCAGCGACTTGGACATCTTGCGACCGTTTTCGTCGACGGTGAAGCCGTGGGTCAGCAGTTCGCGGTACGGCGCATGGCCGTCGATGGCGCAGCCGGTCAGCAGCGACGAGTGGAACCAGCCACGGTGCTGGTCGGAACCTTCCAAGTACAGGTCGGCACGCGGGCCGCTGTCGTGGCCCATCGGGTGCGAGCCGCGCAGTACGTGCCAGTGGGTGGTACCAGAGTCGAACCACACGTCGAGGGTGTCGCTGATCTTGTCGTACTGCGGCGCTTCATCGCCCAGCAGCTCGGCGGCGTCCAGCTTGAACCAGGCTTCGATGCCTTCCTGTTCAATGCGCTGGGCCACTTCTTCCATCAGTTCGACGGTGCGCGGGTGCAGTTCGCCGCTTTCCTTGTTCAGGAAGAACGGGATCGGCACGCCCCAGTTACGCTGGCGGGAGATGCACCAGTCCGGACGGTTGGCGATCATCGAGTGCAGGCGCGCCTGGCCCCAGGCCGGGACGAACTGAGTGTCCTCGATGGCTTTGAGCGAGCGTATGCGCAGGGTTTCGCCGCTGGCCGGCTCTTTGTCCATGCCGATAAACCACTGTGCGGTGGCGCGGTAGATCAACGGGGTCTTGTGGCGCCAGCAGTGCATGTAGCTGTGCTTGATGGTGTCGGCCTGCATCAGCGCGCCGACTTCACGCAGCTTGTCGATGATCGGCTGGTCGGCCTTGAAGACGAACTGCCCGCCGAAGAACTCCAGCGACGGCACATACACGCCGTTGCTCTGTACCGGGTTGATGATGTCGTCGTTGACCATGCCGTACTTCTTGCAGGTCACGAAGTCGTCCACGCCATAGGCAGGCGAGCAGTGAACGATGCCCGTGCCCGAACCCAGCTCGACGTAGTCAGCCATATATACCGGCGACAGGCGGTCATAGAACGGGTGACGGAAGTTGATCAGTTCCAGCGCGGAGCCGGTGGTGGTGGCGATCACCGAACCTTGCAGCTCGTAGCGCGCCAGGCACGACTCGACCATTTCTTCGGCCAGCACCAACAGGCGATCGCCAACATCGACCAGCGCGTAGGTGAACTCCGGGTGCACGTTCAGTGCCTGGTTGGCGGGGATGGTCCATGGCGTGGTGGTCCAGATCACGATGGCAGCGGGCTTGGCCAGCGATGCCAGGCCAAAGGCCTCGGCCAGCTTGGCGTCGTCGGCGATCGGGAAGGCCACGTCGATGGTCGAGGATTTCTTTTCCTCGTACTCGACTTCCGCCTCGGCCAGCGCCGAGCCGCAATCGAAGCACCAGTTCACGGGCTTGAGGCCCTTGAACACGAAACCGCCCTTGACGATCTCGGCCAAGGCGCGGATTTCACCGGCCTCGTTCTTGAAGTTCATGGTTTTGTACGGGTTGTCCCACTCTGCCAGCACACCCAGACGGATGAACTCGGACTTCTGCCCTTCGATCTGCTCGGTGGCGTAGGCACGGCACAGTTCGCGGGTTTTATCCGCGCCCAGGTTCTTGCCGTAGGTCACTTCGACTTTGTGTTCGATCGGCAGGCCGTGGCAGTCCCAACCCGGGACATACGGTGCGTCGAAGCCCGACAGGGTTTTCGAACGCAGGATCATGTCCTTGAGAATTTTGTTCAGCGCATGACCGATGTGAATCGTGCCGTTGGCATAAGGAGGGCCGTCGTGCAGGACGAATTTCGGACGATCCTTGCCAATTTCGCGCAACTTTCCGTACAGGCCAATACTGTCCCAGCGCTGCAGGATCTGCGGTTCGCGCTGTGGCAGGCCGGCCTTCATTGGGAAGGCGGTGTCCGGAAGGTTTAGCGTGGCTTTATAGTCGGTCATTTAAGGCTCTTCGGTTAGCGATGGGCGCTAGGTGCGGCTAGTGCACGGGCGGCGGCGACATCCGCATTGATCGCCGTTTTCAACGCCTCAAGGGAGGCGAAACGCTGCTCTTCACGCAGCTTCTGGTGGAAAACCACCGTTAAACGCCGGTCGTATAAATCACCGGCAAAATCCAGAAGGTGAACTTCCAGGTGGGCCTTGCCATCACCTGCAACCGTGGGCCTGACGCCTATGTTGGCGACTCCCGGCCACGATTGGCCATCGATGTCGACGCTCACCAGATAAACCCCGGTGAGTGGCACACGACGGCGCTTGAGTTGCACGTTGGCAGTTGGCGTGCCCAGTTGGCGCGCCAGCTTCTGGCCGTGCAATACCCGCCCGGCGATGCGGAACGGGCGACCGAGCAAACGCTCGGCCAAGGCGAAGTCGGCAGCGGCCAGGGCGTTACGCACCTGGGTACTGCTCACGCGCAGGCCGTCCAGTTCGACGGTTTGCGCGGCTTCGACGGTAAACCCCTGGTTGACGCCGGCGTGTTGCAGGAAATCGAAATCTCCGACGCGGTCGCAACCAAAACGGAAGTCGTCGCCGACTTCCAAATGCTGTACGCCCAGGCCATCGACGAGGATGCGGTCGACGAACTCAGCGGCGCTCAGGCTTTGCAAACGCTGGTTGAAGGCCAGGCAGAGCACGCGGTCGACGCCTTCTTCAGCCAGCAGTTGCAGCTTGTCCCGCAGGCGGGCCAGACGGGCCGGCGCGGTCTCGGGAGTGAAATATTCCCGCGGCTGCGGCTCGAAAATCACCACGCAGCTGGGCACGCCCAACTCGACCGCACGCTCGCGCAGCCTGGCCAGGATAGCCTGGTGGCCACGGTGAACACCGTCAAAGTTGCCAATAGTGGCGACGCAGCCCCGATGCTCGGGGCGCAGGTTGTGGAGACCTCGAACCAGCTGCATAACGCGCTTCTTGCTCATAAAGTGGTCGATTATAACCACACCCGGCCCCGGACGACAGGCAACAGCACAGGCCAAATGGATCGATTCGATAAAACAGCCGTTTTATCGGGGCAAACTCTCTACCCCAGGGACTTGCGATTGAAATCGCGCAGGCGGAAACCCTGCAGCAGCAACATCCCGAAGTACACCACCACGCCCGCCACCACCAGCACGCCAAGGCGCATGAAGCGCTCCAGCATATGGCCCTGGTCCCAGGCCGGCATGACATGCATCAGGCCCAGCAACACGGCAGACATCGCGGCGACCGCCACGAGCAGCTTGAGGGTGAACCCCCCCCAGCCCGGCTGCGGCTGGTACATCTGTTGTTTGCGCAGTTGATAAAACAGCAGGCCGGCATTGATGCACGCACCGGCGCTGATCGCCAACGCCAGGCCGGCATGGGCCAGCGGGCCGATAAATACCAGGTTGAGCAGTTGCGTGACGATCAGCGTGAAAATCGCGATCTTTACCGGCGTGCGGATGTTTTGCTGGGCATAGAAGCCCGGCGCCAGCACCTTGATCACGATAATACCGAGCAAGCCAACGGAGTAAGCCACCAGCGCGTGCTGGGTCATCAAGGCGTCATGGGCGTCGAACTGGCCGTATTGAAACAGCGAGACCGTCAAGGGCTCAGCCAGGATTCCCAAGGCCAAGGCGCATGGCAGCACCAGCAGGAAGCACAGGCGCAGGCCCCAGTCGAGAATGCGCGAGTACTCCTGGCGGTCCTTGCTTGCATAGGTGCGCGCCAGGGTCGGCAGCAGAATTGTCCCCAAGGCCACCCCGAGTACGCCGGACGGCAATTCCATCAGGCGGTCGGCGTAGTACATCCACGACACCGAGCCGGATACCAGCAGCGAAGCGAACGCCGTATTGATGATGAGGGATATCTGACTGACCGACACCCCGAGGATCGCTGGCAACATATTGCGCATCACGCGCCAGACGCCGGTGTCCTTGAGGTTCAGGCGCGGCAGCACGAGCATGCCGATTTTTTTCAGATGCGGCAGTTGGTAGAGCAATTGCGCCAGGCCGCCGGCCAGGACTGCCCAGCCGAGGGCCATCACCGGTGGGTCGAAGTACGGCGTGAGGAACAGCGCGAAGATAATCATGCTGACGTTGAGCAGCGTCGGCACGAATGCCGGCACCGAGAAACGGTTCCAGGTATTGAGGATCGCCCCGGCGAGGGATGACAGCGAGATCAGCACTATATAAGGAAAGGTCACGCGCAGCAGGTCGGTGGTCAGCGCAAACTTTTCCGGGGTGTTGGCAAAGCCCGGCGCCGTGGCCCAGATCACCCAGGGCGCGGCAAGTATGCCGACCAGGGTCACCAGCATCAGCACCAGGGTCAGCAGGCCCGAAACGTAGGCAATGAACGTGCGGGTTGCCTCCTCGCCCTGCTGAGTCTTGTATTCGGCCAGGATCGGCACAAAGGCCTGGGAGAACGCGCCTTCGGCGAAGATTCTGCGCAGCAGGTTAGGCAATTTAAAGGCAATAAAGAAGGCATCCGTGGCCATACTGGCGCCAAAAATGCGCGCCAGCAGGGTGTCACGCACAAACCCCAAAACCCGGGAGATCATCGTGATAGAGCTGACGGCAGCCAACGATTTGAGCAGATTCATTGAAAGAGTTTGCGCCTATAGATAAAGAGCAGGCGAACAAAGCGCCTACTTATGCGATACTGCGCGCCTGCAACAGCACAGAGCCAAAGCTCGCGAGTTTACAGGTCAAGCGCCGGAAATAAATCACCCGCCTCTTCAGATCGACCACTCAGCAGTTCGCATCAGCCGCCCTTGACAACCCATCAAGTCATCGGCATGATTCGCGGCCTATTTTGTTTGCTATTTCCTAAAAAGTCTTTCGAGGAGCTCGACGGTGGCCAACACACCTTCCGCCAAAAAACGTGCAAAACAGGCTGAGAAGCGTCGCAGCCACAACGCCAGCCTGCGTTCCATGGTTCGTACCTACATCAAGAATGTAGTTAAAGCCATCGACACCAAAGACGCTGAAAAAGCTCAAGCTGCTTACGTTCTGGCCGTGCCAGTTATCGACCGTATGGCCGATAAAGGCATCATCCACAAGAACAAGGCCGCTCGTCATAAGAGCCGCCTGAATGGCCACATCAAGGCTCTGAGCGTTCCTGCTGCAGCCTAAGTGGTAACAACTGCTACGCAGCCCAGGTTGCGAAACAGTTAAGAAATGCCCCGTACCGAAAGGTGCGGGGCATTTTTGTTTTCTGGAGTGCATAAATCAAAATGTGGGAGGGGGCTTGCTCCCGATGGCTGAGTGTCTACCACTGCATCTAGTGACTGATCCACCGCTATCGGGAGCAAGCCCCCTCCCACATTTGAATAGTGGTGCATGTTCAACCGCGCAAAAAAAACGCCCCGAACCAGTCGGGGCGTTTTTGCTACCGCTTGATCAAACCACAATCAATGGTGATGACCGCCTTCACCGTGGACGTGACCATGAGCCACTTCTTCCTGGGAAGCGTCGCGGATGGCAACGATCTTCACTTGGAAGTTCAGGCGCTGACCAGCCAGCGGGTGGTTACCGTCAACGGTCACGTCGTCGCCGTCCAGGTCGCGGATGGTCACGATCTGCATTTGGCCGTCCGGGGCGGAAGCGTGGAACTGCATGCCCACTTCCAGCTCATCAACACCTTCGAACATGCTGCGGCTCAAGGTGCTGACCAGTTCGGCAGAGTATTCGCCGTAGGCCTCTTCAGGCTCTACGGCAACGGTCAGTTCGTCACCAACTGCCTTGCCTTCCAGCGCCTTTTCCAGGCCTGGGATGATATTACCCGCGCCTTGCAGGTAGACCAGCGGCGCGCCGCCGGCTGAGCTGTCGATGACCTCACCAGCGTCGTTGGTCAGGGTATAGTCGATGGAGACAGCCTTGTTAGCGGCGATCGTCATGGGGCGAGACCTTTTGCATAAGAATGAAGAACGGACAAGTCTAAACAAGGATTTGCCCGAAAGCGAACAGAACCCGGACAGACGGGGCCGACCAACGGTCGCGACGATCAGCGGATTCCACCAGGACGACGACCTGCACTGGGTCGTCGAGCTGTCCTGCGGCCACACCCAGCATCTGCGCCACCAGCCGCCATGGCAGTCGCGCGCCTGGGTGCTCGACCCCGCGCAGCGCCTTGAAAAAATCGGCCAGCCCTTTGCGTGCGGCTGGTGTGCGCAACACCCCGAATAACGATAACCTTGGCGCCTGATTCGCGGTAGGCACTCACGCATAGAGTGCCACCCCAGCCATGCACCTCCAGAGAATTCGCATGCAGACTTTTTTTATCGCGCCCACCGATTTTGGTGTGGGTCTGACCTCCATCAGCCTTGGGCTGGTGCGTACCCTGGAACGGGCCGGGCTGAAAGTCGGTTTCTTCAAACCGATTGCCCAGCCACACCCTGGCGATACCGGCCCCGAGCGTTCTACCGAACTGGTGGCGCGCACCCACGGCCTGAAGCCGCCGCAACCCCTGGGCCTGGCCCATGTTGAGCGCATGCTCGGCGACGGCCAGCTCGATGAGTTGCTCGAAGAAATCATCACGCTGTACCAGCAAGCCGCCGTGGGCAAGGACGTGCTGATCGTCGAAGGCATGGTGCCGACCCGCAGCGCCAGCTATGCGGCACGGGTCAACCTGCACCTGGCCAAGAGCCTGGATGCCGAAGTGATCCTGGTCTCGGCCCCGGAAAATGAAGTGCTCACCGAACTGTCCGGCCGCGTGGAATTGCAGGCGCAACTGTTCGGCGGCCCGAAAGACCCGAAAGTGCTGGGCGTGATCCTCAACAAGGTGCGCACCGAGGAAAGCATGGAGGCCTTCTCGGCGCGCCTCAAAGAGCACTCGCCGTTATTGCGCAGCGGTGATTTCCGCCTGCTCGGTTGCATCCCCTACCAGCCCGAACTCAACGCGCCGCGTACCCGCGACGTGGCCGACCTGATGGGCGCGCAGATCCTCAACGCCGGTGACTATGAAACCCGGCGCATGACCAAGATCATCATCTGCGCGCGCACCATGCGCAACACCGTGGAGCTGCTCAAGCCCGGCGTGCTGGTGGTGACGCCGGGCGATCGCGACGACATCATCCTCGCCGTCAGCCTGGCCGCGATCAACGGCGTACCGCTGGCCGGCCTGTTGCTGACCAGCGACACCCTGCCCGACCCGCGCATCATGGATTTGTGCCGTGGCGCGTTCCAGGCCGGGTTGCCGGTACTGTCGGTGAGCACCGGTTCCTACGACACCGCCAACCAGCTCAACAGCCTTAACAAGGAAATCCCCATCGATGACCGCGAGCGCGCGGAGATCATTACGGACTTCGTCGCCAGCCACCTCGATGCGCGCTGGCTGCACCAACGCTGCGGCACCCCACGGGAGATGCGCTTGTCACCGGCGGTATTCCGCTACCAGTTGATCCAGCGCGCCCAGGCCGCCAACAAGCGCATCGTGCTGCCCGAAGGCAGCGAGCCGCTGACCGTGCAGGCCGCCGCGATCTGCCAGGCGCGCGGCATCGCCCGCTGTGTGCTGCTGGCCAAGCCGGCGGACGTGGAAGCGGTGGCTCGGGCCCAGGGTATCGAACTGCCGGAAGGCCTGGAGATACTCGACCCGGACCTGATCCGCCAGCGCTACGTCGAACCAATGGTCGCACTGCGCAAGAGCAAGAGCCTGAATGCGCCAATGGCCGAGCAGCAACTGGAAGACACCGTGGTGATCGCCACCATGATGCTGGCCCTGGACGAGGTGGACGGCCTGGTGTCCGGGGTGGTCCACTCCACCGCCAACACCATCCGCCCGGCCCTGCAGCTGATTAAAACGGCGCCGGGCTGCACCTTGGTATCGTCGGTGTTCTTCATGCTGTTCCCCGAGCAGGTGCTGGTGTATGGCGACTGCGTGATGAACCCGCACCCAAGCGCTGCGGAGCTGGCGGAAATCGCTCTGCAGAGCGCCGATTCGGCCGCCGCGTTCGGCATCGTCCCGCGCGTGGCGATGATCAGCTATTCCAGCGGCGAGTCGGCCAGCGGTGAGGAAGTGGAAAAAGTCCGCGAAGCCACCCTGCTCGCCCACGAGCAACAGAGCTCGTTGCTGATCGACGGCCCGCTGCAATACGACGCCGCCGCCAATGAAAGCGTGGCCCGGCAACTGGCGCCCAACAGCCAGGTCGCCGGCAAGGCCACGGTGTTCGTGTTCCCCGACCTGAATACCGGCAACACCACCTACAAAGCCGTGCAACGCAGCGCCGATTGCGTAAGCCTGGGGCCGATGCTTCAGGGCCTGCGCAAACCGGTCAACGACCTGCCGCGCGGCGCCCAGGTGGACGACATCGTGTACACCATCGCCCTGACCGCGATCCAAGCCGCCAACCGACCTATGGATATCTAAATGCTGGATTTTCTACCTGCCGCCGTACGCGGAGTAATCGCTTCCCTGCTGTTGGCGCTGAACACAATCCTGTTGTGCTCGTTCCTGTTTATCGTGGCGCTGTTCAAGGCCCTGCCCTTCGCCAAGCGCTTGAGCGAAGGCTTGATGAACCACACGCACGAGGCCTGGGTCAGCAACAACAAGGCTTGGATGAACCTGGTACGGCGCACCCGCTGGCACTTGAGCGGCCTTGAAGGCCTGGACTATCAACACTCGTACCTGGTCACCAGCAACCATCAGAGCTGGGTGGACATCATGGTGCTGCAATACGTGCTCAATCGACGCATTCGCCCGCTGAAGTTTTTCCTCAAGCAGGAGCTGATCTGGGTGCCGGTGATTGGTCTGGCGTGGTGGGCGCTGGGCTTTCCGTTCATGAAGCGTTACTCCAAGGCTTATCTGGAGAAACACCCGGAGAAGAAAGGCAAAGACCTGGAAACCACGCGCAAGACCTGTGCGAAATTTCGCAACAACCCGGTGGGCATCTTCAACTTTGCCGAGGGCACGCGCTTTACGCCGGGCAAGCACGCACAGCAGAAGTCACCGTTTCGCTATTTGCTCAAACCCAAGGCCGGCGGGATTGCGTTTGTGCTGGATGCCATGGGTGAGCAGTTGAAGTCGCTGGTCAACGTGACCATTCACTATCCTGGCGGGCGTCCTGGTTATTGGGATTTGCTGTGCGGGAATGTGAAGGATGTGGTGGTGCAGTTTGAAGAGGTGCGGATTCCGGTCGAGTTTATCGGCAAGAATTATGAGCAGGATGGGGAGTATCGACTGGCGTTCCAGGGCTGGATCAACCAGCTGTGGGAAGACAAGGATGTGTTGCTGGAACAGCTGCACACAGAATTTCCTGGCAAAAGGTGATCACCCTGTGGGAGGGGGCTTGCTCCCGATGGCGGCGTGTCAGTCAGTACAGCTGTTACTGATCCACCGCTATCGGGAGCAAGCCCCCTCCCACATTTGACTGAGTTGTTTTCAAGGCCCCATAAAAAAACCCGCCAACATGGCGGGCTTTTTTGTGCGCGTGACGCTTAGATCGCGCCGCGCTGACGCAACAACTCCAGCACTTGCTTGACGCTCTCTTCCAGCGACAACGCCTGGGTGTCGATCACAAGATCAGCATTCAACGGCACGTCATACGGGAAGGATTCACCGGGGATGTTATCCCCGCCCGCCGCGTACAGCCCTTGCGGATCACGCTCGGCACACACCTGCGGCGACGCCTGCACATACACGGTCAGCAAACGATCGCTGCCGATCAGCACCTTGGCCTGTTCGCGGCCTTCGGCATCCGGGGCGACGAACGCGGCCAGGGTCAGCAGGCCGGCTTCGTTGAACTGGCGCGCCACGTGAGCGGCACGGCGCCAGTTCTCGGTACGCCCGGCGCGGTCCTGCGGCAGACCTTTGTTGAGGTCGTGACGCAAGTTCTGGCCATCCAGCACAAACACCGCACGTCCCATGTCGAAAAGCCTGCGCTCGACCGCATACGCCAGGGTGCTCTTGCCGGCGCCGGACAGGCCGCTGAACAGCACGGTGGCCGGTTGCTGGCCGAAACGCAGGGCGCGTTCTTCGGTGGCGACATGGGCCAACTTGCCGTGCTTCGCCGCGCTGCCATGGGTGACTGGCGGGGCGATGATCATGCCGGCGGCCACGGTGCCGTTGGTCAAGCGGTCGATGATGATAAACGCGCCAGTGGTGCGGTTGCTGTCGTAACCGTCCAACGCAATAGCCGCGTCAAGGCTGACCTTGACCCGGCCAATCTCGTTCAATTGCAGCGAACTCGCCGGGCCTTCGGCCAGGGTATTCACGTCCACGCGGTGCACAATATTGGTGATGGAGCCTGGCACATAGCTGGTGGCGCGCTTGATGTCGTACTTCTTGCCCGGCAGCATCGGTTCTTCGGCCATCCACACCAGCATGGCGTCGAAGGCGTCGGTCACTTGCGGCACGTTGTCGGCATGCACCAGCAGGTCGCCACGGGAGATGTCGATCTCGTCTTCCATGGTCAGGGTCACGGCCTGGCCTGGGCCCGCCTGTTCCAGCTCGCCCTCGAAGGTGACGATGGATTTGACGCGGCTGCTCTTGCCCGACGGCAGCACCACGACGTCGTCGCCCTTGTGCACGATGCCGCTGGCCAGGGTGCCGGCGAAACCACGGAAGTTCAGGTTCGGCCGGTTGACGTACTGCACCGGGAAACGCAGGTCGGTGTAGTTGCGGTCGTTGGCGATCTCGACGGTCTCGAGAATCTCCATCAGCGACTGCCCGGTGTACCACGGCGAACGCTCGCTCTTGTTCACCACGTTGTCGCCCTTGAGCGCCGACATCGGCACGAAAGCCAGGGTGCTCGGCTTGAACGCGATACCGTCGGCGAACTTCAGGTAATCGGCCTTGATCGACTCGAATACGCTCTGGTCAAAACCATTGATGTCCATCTTGTTGACGGCCACCACGATGTGTTTGATGCCCAGCAACGAGGCGATGAAGCTGTGGCGACGGGTCTGGGTCTGCACGCCGTAGCGCGCGTCGATCAGGATAATCGCCAGGTCACAGGTGGACGCACCGGTGGCCATGTTGCGGGTGTACTGCTCATGGCCCGGGGTATCGGCAATGATGAATTTGCGCTTGGCGGTGGAGAAGTAGCGGTAGGCGACATCGATGGTGATGCCCTGCTCACGCTCGGCCTGCAGGCCGTCGACGAGCAGCGCCAGGTCGATGTCGTCACCGGTGGTGCCGGACTTCTTCGAATCGCGGGTGATGGCTTCCAAGTGATCTTCGTAGATCATCTTGGAGTCGTGCAGCAGTCGCCCGATCAGGGTGCTCTTGCCGTCATCGACGTTGCCGCAGGTCAGGAAGCGCAACATTTCCTTGCGCTCGTGCTGGCCCAGGTAGGCGAGGATGTCCTCGCTGATCAAATCAGATACGTGCGACATGACAACCCCTTAGAAATAACCCTGACGTTTTTTATCTTCCATGGAGCCAGCGCCATCATGGTCGATGACCCGGCCCTGGCGCTCGGAAGTTCGCGTCAGGAGCATTTCCTGAATGATGTCCGTCAGCGTTTCGGCTTCGGACTCCACCGCGCCCGTCAACGGGTAGCAGCCAAGGGTGCGGAAACGGACTTTCTTTTTGACGATTCGGGCTTTGTCTTCGTCGGACAGGTGCTCGAGGATGCGGTCGTCGTCGATCATGATCAACGTGCCGTTCTTCTCGATCACGTCGCGCTCGGCGGCGAAGTACAGCGGCACGATCGGGATACCTTCCAGGTAGATGTACTGCCAGATGTCCAGCTCGGTCCAGTTGGACAGCGGGAATACCCGGATCGATTCGCCCTTGTTGACGTTGCCGTTGTAGACGTTCCACAGCTCCGGGCGCTGGTTTTTCGGGTCCCAGCGGTGCTTGCTGTCGCGGAACGAGTACACGCGCTCTTTGGCGCGGGATTTCTCTTCATCGCGACGGGCGCCGCCGAAGGCTGCGTCGAAACCATGCTTGTCCAGGGCCTGCTTGAGGCCTTCGGTCTTCATGATGTCGGTGTGCTTGGCGCTGCCGTGGGTAAACGGGTTGATGTTCTGCGCCACGCCATCGGGGTTGATGTGGGTGATCAGGTCCAGCCCCAGTTCCTCGACCATCTTGTCGCGGAACTTGTACATTTCCTGGAATTTCCAGCGGGTGTCGACGTGCATCACCGGAAACGGCAATTTGCCCGGGAAGAACGCCTTGCGGGCCAGATGCAGCATCACGGCGGAGTCTTTACCGATCGAGTAGAGCATCACCGGGTTATCGAACTCGGCGGCGACCTCGCGGATAATGTGGATGCTTTCCGCCTCCAGCTGTTTCAGATGCGTCAGTTTGTCGACCATGGCTACTCACGGAAAAACGATCGTGTGGACGGCCAGCGGGCCGTGTTCGAGCGGGGCATGCTAGCACAGCACCTGCTTCTATTCAGGGCGCCAACTAGATCGAAACGGTATATGAATATACCCCCAAGTTTGGCCTGAAACTCGGTCAAGTGCGGGAGGGGGCTTGCTTCCGATAGCGGTATGTCAGGCAATCTATCTGTTACTGATCCACCGCTATCGGGAGCAAGCCCCCTCCCACATTTGCCTCGGCTGTGTGGCTTAGATCGGGTTCGGGCAATCGATGAAGATATGCTCCAAGGCAAAGCGTCGTGCCAGGTAATCCCCCAACGCCTGCACGCCATAGCGCTCGGTGGCGTGATGGCCGGCGGCGATGAAACTGATGTCGTTTTCCCGCGCGCTGTGGAAGGTCTGCTCCGAGGCTTCGCCGCTCAGGTACAGGTCGACACCGGCAGCCACTGCCTGGTCGATATACCCCTGGCCGCCCCCGGTGCACCAGCCGACGCGGCGGATCATTTCACTGCCTTCGATCAGCAGCGGCTCTCGGCCCATCACGTCCTGCACGCGACGGGCAAAGTCGCGCGGCGACAGCGGCTCGGCGAGCGAGCCGACCAGGCCTACGACCTTTGGGTTGCCTGGGTCGAGCGGGCCTTCGACGGTGATGTCCAGTTGCTTGGCAAGCTGCACGTTATTGCCAACGTCAGGGTGCAGATCCAGGGGCAGGTGGTAAGCCAGCAGGCTGATGTCATGCTTGAGCAAGGTTTTCAGGCGACGTTGCTTCATGCCGGTGATGCAGGGGTTTTCGCCCTTCCAGAAATACCCGTGGTGCACCAGGATCAGGTCGGCCCGCGCTTCGACGGCGGCGTCCAGCAGGGCTTGGCTGGCGGTGACGCCGCTGACGATGCGCATCACCTGCGGCCGGCCCTCCACTTGCAGGCCGTTGGGGCAATAATCGGCGATTTTCAAGCTGCCAAGGTAGCGGTCCGCTTCCTCGACGAGGGTGGTAAGGGGGACGGCCATAAAAGACTCCTAAATATCCCGTTCGCTGGCGTCGCAGCCTCGTATAATGCGCGTCATTATGGGCGCTCCCGCGCCCCCTGCAACCTGTCAGGACTTACTTGATGCTCAAGGCGCTGCGTTTTTTTGGATGGCCATTGCTGGCTGGCGTGCTGATCGCGATGCTGATCATTCAGCGTTATCCACAGTGGGTTGGCCTTCCCAGCCTTGATGTGAACCTGCAACAGGCCCCGCAAACCAGCACCGTGGTGCAAGGCCCGGTGACCTATGCGGACGCCGTGACCATCGCCGCCCCTGCCGTGGTCAACCTGTACACCACCAAGGTCATCAACAAGCCGGCGCATCCGTTGTTCGAAGACCCGCAGTTTCGCCGCTACTTCGGTGACAACGGGCCCAAGCAACGCCGCATGGAGTCGAGCCTCGGTTCCGGGGTGATCATGAGCCCCGAAGGCTACATCCTCACCAACAATCACGTGACCACCGGCGCCGACCAGATCGTGGTGGCCCTGCGTGATGGCCGCGAGACCCTGGCTCGCGTCGTGGGCAGCGATCCGGAAACCGATCTTGCGGTACTGAAAATCGACCTGACGAACCTGCCCTCGATTACCCTCGGCCGCTCCGATGGCCTGCGCGTAGGTGACGTGGCGCTGGCCATCGGCAACCCGTTCGGCGTCGGCCAGACGGTGACCATGGGCATCATCAGCGCCACCGGGCGTAACCAGTTGGGCCTTAACAGCTACGAAGACTTCATCCAGACCGACGCGGCGATCAACCCCGGCAACTCCGGCGGCGCGCTGGTGGATGCCAATGGCAACCTGACGGGTATCAACACGGCGATTTTCTCCAAGTCCGGCGGTTCCCAGGGCATCGGTTTTGCGATCCCGGTGAAGCTGGCGATGGAGGTAATGAAGTCGATCATCGAGCACGGCCAGGTGATTCGCGGCTGGCTGGGCATTGAAGTGCAACCCTTGACCAAGGAACTGGCCGAGTCGTTCGGCCTGACCGGGCGCCCTGGCATCGTAGTCGCGGGGATCTTCCGCGACGGCCCGGCGCAGAAAGCCGGCCTGCAATTGGGCGATGTGATCCTCAGCATCGACGGCGCTCCGGCCGGTGATGGCCGCAAGTCGATGAACCAGGTGGCGCGGATCAAGCCGACCGATAAGGTGGCGATCCAGGTGATGCGCAACGGCAAGGAAATCAAGCTGTCGGCGGAAATCGGCCTGCGCCCACCGCCAGCCACGGCGCCGGTAAAAGAAGAGGAATAAGCGGCATCGCCCAGGTGCCCGTTCGCGGGCACTTGAAAGATGATATTACATAACAATTCATCTCATTAGACATGTTATATTGTTTCAATACCGACATTGGAACGCTCTATCATGCCGTCTCGAAAGTTTGCGCCCCTGGCCGGCCTGGCCCTGGGCTTGCTGCTCGACCCCGCCTACGCCGAAGAAAACACCCTGGAACTGGACACCATCAGCGTCACCACCGACGCTTATGAGTCGGCGATCAGCCCGGTGCAGGGCTACCGCGCGACCCGCTCCGCCAGTGCCACCAAGACCGATACCGCCCTGCGCGACATCCCGCAATCGATCAGCGTGATTCCTGCCACGGTGCTCAAGGACCTGGGCAGTACCAGCGTGGAACGCGCTTTAGAGTTTGCGGGCGGCGTCTCCAAACAGAACAACTTCGGCGGCCTGACCCTTTACGAATACAGCGTACGCGGCTTCACCACCTCGGAGTTCTATCAGGATGGCTTCAGTGCCAATCGCGGTTACCCGAGCACGCCGGACGCCGCGAATATCGAGCGCATCGAAGTGCTCAAGGGGCCTGCCGCCAGTTTGTATGGGCGTGGCGATCCGGGCGGCACGGTAAATATCGTCACCAAGAAGCCCCAGCCGGAAGCCTTCACGACCCTGCAAACCAGTGCCGGCAGTTGGGACCGCTATCGCACAGCCCTCGACGTCAACACACCGCTGGACGCCGAGGGCAATGTGCTGTCACGGGTCAATCTGGCAGTGGAAGACAACCACAGCTTCCGTGATCACGTCGAGAGTAAGCGCGTGTTCGTCGCGCCTTCGTTCAGCTGGCAGCTGAACCCGGACACCCGCCTGCTGGTGGAAAGCGAATTCGTGCGCCACAGCTCGACCTTCGATCGCGGCATCGTCGACGCACCTGGGGTATCACGCTCCACCTTCCTCGGCGAACCCAACGACGGCGACATCGACAACCACAACAATCGCATCCAGGCCGCCCTGGAACATCACCTCAACGATGCCTGGACACTGCGCCTGGCCAGCCACTACAAACAGGGCAGCCTGTGGGGCGACGCGTCGGAAAACCGTGCACTGAATGCAGACGGCCACACCCTCAACCGCCGCTACCGCGAGCGCTCCATGGGTTGGCACGACAGCATCACCCAGCTGGAACTGCGCGGCCTGTTCGACGTGGGCAGTTGGCAGCATGAACTGCTGATCGGCACGGAATACGAGGACTACCGCAAGAAGGAGCGCGTGACGACCATCGGCGGCAGCGCCTACCCCATCGACCTCTACAAGCCGGTGTACGGCCAGACAAAACCCAATGGCACGCGCTCCGGCACCGATATCTTCGAACAGACCCAAAGCCATGCGCTGAACCTGCAGGACCAGATCATCTTCACCGACCGCCTGCGCGGCATGCTGGGCGCGCGCGTCGAGCATTTTGAACAGCGCACCGACGATTTTGCCCGCAACCACGCCAAAAGCCGGCAAACCCACGATGCCCTCACCCAGCGTGCCGGCCTGCTCTATCAACTGACGCCGCAGGTGGGGGTATTCGCCAACGCCTCCACCTCGTTCAAGCCCAACAGCGGTGTGGATGCCGGCGGTCAGACCTTCAAACCCGAAGAAGGCGTGGGGTACGAAGTAGGGATCAAGACCGAGCTGTT
Source organism: Pseudomonas sp. R11-23-07 (assembly GCF_003852295.1). NCBI lineage: Bacteria > Pseudomonadati > Pseudomonadota > Gammaproteobacteria > Pseudomonadales > Pseudomonadaceae > Pseudomonas > Pseudomonas sp. R11-23-07. The sequence goes on along the minus strand of NZ_CP027761.1, from coordinate 901,208 downwards.
CGACGACCGCCTCAGCGCCACCCTCGCCGCCTTCCATATCGAAAAGGAAAACGTGCTGACCCTGGACCCGTCGACCAACACCAACCGCGCCATGGGCAAGGCGCGCAGCCAGGGGTTCGATCTGCAACTGACCGGGCAAGTCACCGACGCCATCCGCGTGATCGGCGCTTTCGCCTACATCGACGCCGAAGTGACCAAGGGTGATAACACCATTCCGGCAGGCAGCCGCATCCTCGGCGTGGCCAAGCGCAGCGGCAGTCTGTTGGGGGTGTATGAGTTCCAGGACGGCGCGTTACGCGGTTCGGACCTGGGGGCGGCGTTTACCTATGTCGGTGATCGCTCCGGTGAAGCGGGCACAGGCTTCGAACTGCCCGCCTACCACACCGTCGATCTGCTCGCGCATTACAAGGCAACGGAAAATGTCACCGTGGGCCTGAACCTCAACAACCTGTTCGATGAGCACTATTACGAGCGGTCCTACAGCAGCTACTGGGTCAACCCCGGTGAGCCGCGCAACCTCACGCTCAGCCTGACCCTCAATCTCTAGCCGGCACAGTACTAATGTGGGAGGGGGCTTGCCCCCGATGGCAGTGTGTCAGTCTCAACTTTCCTGACTGATGCACCGCTATCGGGGCATAGGTATCTACACAACTTTGTAGCAGCCTAAGTAACCACGATGCGAAGCGAGCCGCTCTTGATCTTGCTCTTGATCTAGGCGCCCCGTTAAACCACGCTGGCCGGAATTCGACAGTGATTTGGGGGGTAAACCGGCAGGGATGCCGGTTTAGCCGCCCCGCGCCATGGATGGCGCGTGGCGGCGGCCCCCCAAATCACTGTCGGATTACGGGCACACCGAGCCTAAGCGAGGTGCCGAGTGGTGGGGCAAGAGCGTTTTGCTTACTTTTGCGCTTTTCAAAAGTGAGACGCCGTAAGGGCGGAATCCATAGCAGCCGTTACCGCAGCAACGGATATGTACTCGCCCTGATCCAGCATCCTGGTCGGCTGTCAGGCCGCCATCGGGAGCAAGCCCCCTCCCACATTTGGATCGCGCGGCATCAGTCAGATAGCTATAGGCCGCCAGGTCGCCACGGGAGCAAGCTCCCTCGCCACAGGTTCAGGGCTACGCCAAAGTTGTGTAGATATCTATGGCTATCGGGGGCAAGCCCCCTCCCACATTTGGCTATTCGCACGGCTTAATTACAGTGAAACAGGCGCCCGTTCACACAAGGTATTGAGCGCCGCAGCCCATTGCGGGTCATCATTCAGGCAGGGCACCAACACCAACTCCTCGCCCCCGGCCTCACGGAACTGCTCCCGCCCGCGATCACCGATCTCCTCCAGAGTCTCGATGCAATCGGCGACAAACGCCGGGCACATCACCAGCAGTTTTTTCACGCCTTGTTGCGCCAAGGCTTCAAGACGCGCTTCGGTGTAGGGCTCGATCCACTTGGCGCGGCCCAGGCGGGACTGGAACGCCACCGACCATTTGCCGTCCGGCAACCCCAGCCGCGCGGCCACATCCCGGGCAACGCTGAAACACTGCGCGCGGTAGCAGGTGGCAAGCACCTCCGGGGACGCGTTCCTGCAGCAGTCAGCGTCTTTGAAGCAATGCTGGCCCGTGGGGTCGAGCTTGGTCAGGTGACGCTCAGGCAAGCCGTGGAAACTCAACAGCAGGTGATCGTAATCCTGTTCTACATAAGGCCGCACACTCGCCGCCAAGGCATCGAGGTACTCAGGCTGATCGTAGAACGGCTGCAGGATCGAGAATTGCACCTTGAGTTTCTTGTCGCGCACCACGCGCCTGGCTTCCTCGATCACCGTGGTCACGGTGCTGTCGGCAAACTGCGGGTACAGCGGCGCCAGGGTCACTCTCTGGATGCCCTGGGCGGCCAGGCGCGTCAACACCGTTTCAAGCGAAGGCTCGCCATAACGCATCGCCAGTTCCACCGGGCCCTGGGTCCATTGCGTGGTCATCTGCTGCTGCAGGCGACGGCTGAGGACCACCAGCGGCGAGCCCTCCTCCCACCAGATGGACGCATAGGCATGCGCCGACTGCTCGGGACGCTTGATCAGGATCAGCGACACCAGCAGGCGGCGCACCGGCCACGGCAGGTCGATCACATAAGGGTCCATCAGGAACTGATTGAGGTAGCTGCGCACATCGGCCACCGAAGTGGAGGCCGGTGAGCCCAGGTTGACCAGTAACAACGCGTGATCCGTCATGCAACATCCTATCTCTAGAGGCGGCTGGACAAGTCGTCCAGGGCCGCACGCAACTCAGTGAACTGGAAAGTGAAACCCGCCGCCAGCAGCCGCTCAGGCAGGGCCTTTTGCCCGCCCAGCAACAAGCCCGACAACTCGCCCAAGCCGACCTTCAGCGCAAAGGCCGGCATCGGCATGAACGCCGGGCGGTGCAGCACCTGGCCCAACGTCTGGGCAAATTCGCGGTTACGCACCGGGTGTGGCGCGCAGGCATTATAAGGACCGCTGGCGTCAGCCTTGTGCAGAAGAAAATCAATCAGGGCGATTTGATCCTGGATATGCACCCACGGCATCCATTGCCGACCATTGCCGATCGGCCCGCCCAGCGCCAGTTTGAACGGCAGCAGCAGGCGCGACAAAAAGCCGCCCTCGGCCGCCAGCACCAGGCCGGTACGCACCAGCACCACACGAATGCCCAGGGCCTCGGCCCGCACGGCGGTTTCTTCCCAGGCGATACACAACTGGCTGGGGAAATCGTCCAGCACCGGGCCGCACGCTTCAGTCAGTTCGCGCTCGCCGCCGTCGCCATACCAACCCACCGCAGACCCGGAGATCAGCACCGCCGGTTTTTGTTCCAGGCCTTCCAGCCATGCCAGCAGGCTTTCGGTCAGGCTGATGCGGCTGCTCCACAGCAAAGCCTTACGTTTGTGGGTCCAGGGACGGTCGGCGATGGGCGCACCTGCGAGGTTGACCACCGCATCGACGCCGCCGATCACGTCCTGCAAGCGCCCGACAGCCGCCACTTGCGCGCCGCAGACCCGCGCAACGGCATCGGGTTTGCGGCTCAACACGGTCAAGCGATGGCCCTGGGCAAGCCAGTGCCGGCACAGTTGACGGCCGATCAAGCCGGTACCGCCGGTCAGCAAAATATGCATGGGACGCTCCTCATGTAACGTTCGCCGCCGCTCACTGGTCTATTTTATAAGCAGGCATCAATTTGATAATCGAGCGTGACGGGCGTTTACGCCATAGCTTAACCATAGGTCACACCACACAATCAGGCACGCCAAAACTTATACCAAAAAACAATATTGTACAGCTATTGGTGTCGGCGTAGTCTGTACCCAACGGTAAAACGAGGCCTCCCATGACTGTCCCCATTGCGATCATCGGTACCGGCATTGCCGGTCTCTCCGCCGCCCGAGCGTTACGAGACGCGGGGCACGTTGTACAACTCTTCGATAAAAGCCGCGGCAGCGGCGGCCGTATGTCCAGCAAGCGTAGCGATGCCGGTGCCCTGGACATGGGCGCACAGTACTTCACCGCGCGTGATCGGCGCTTCGTCAATGAAGTGCAGCGCTGGCAAAGCCATGGCTGGGCGCAACGTTGGAAACCCCAGCTGTACAACTTCAAGTCCGGCCAACTGACGCCCTCCCCCGATGAACAGATCCGCTGGGTCGGTACACCGCGCATGAGCGCCATTACCCGCGCCCTGCTCGATGACCTGCCGGTGGAATTCGGTTGCCGCATCACCGAGGTGTTCCAGGGCACCCAGCACTGGAACCTGCTCGACGCCGATGGCGGCCATCACGGCCCGTTCAGCCATGTGGTCATCGCCACGCCGGCGCCCCAGGCTACCACCCTGCTGGCCGCCGCACCGAAACTGGCGAGCGTCGTGGCCGGGGTGAAAATGGACCCGACCTGGGCCATCGCCCTGGCCTTCGATACGCCCCTGGATACACCGATGGAAGGCTGCTTCGTGCAAGACAGCGCCCTCGACTGGCTGGCGCGCAACCGCAGCAAACCGGGGCGTGACGTCACCGTCGACACCTGGGTGCTACATGCCACCAGCACCTGGAGCAAGGCGCACCTGGACCTGCCCAAAGAGGCCGTGATCGAACACTTGCACGGCGCCTTCGCCGAGTTGCTGCATTGCACCATGCCCGCGCCTTCATTCAGCCTGGCGCACCGCTGGCTCTACGCCCGACCGTCCAGCAGTCATGAATTCGGCGTGCTGGCCGATGCCGACCTGGGCCTGTTCGTCTGCGGCGACTGGTGTTTGTCGGGGCGTGTCGAAGGTGCCTGGCTCAGCGGCCAGGAGGCGGCGCGACGGTTGATCGAGCACCTGCAATGAATCGCATCAATCCGGCCAAATTGCTATTGTCGAAATGGACAGCCACCTTGCCGAAAAACAAGGAAAAACACTTCCTCGTCACCGAACTGTTTCGTGACGAGGAAGGCACCGTGCTGGAGATCGAGCTGCAGGCGGTGATGACCCGACGAACCGAGCGCGTTGGCTGGCAAACATTGCAGAATACGGATAGCTGGAAAATGGGATGGCAGTAAGTCCTGCGAAAAAAAACCTGTACAAAATAATTGACTTGTACAAGATCAAATCTATGATGAAATTAGTTGTACAGTAATTCGCACCTGTACAGGAATTTCACAGAGGTTTGCCCATGCCCCATTCCGTGAAACCCAAGATCGGCATCAGTGCCTGCCTGCTGGGCGAGAACGTGCGTTTCAACGGCGGGCATAAACAATCCCTGTTGTGCAGCCAGACCCTGGCCGACTACTTCGACTACGTGCCGCTGTGCCCTGAAGTCGCAATCGGCTTGGGCATCCCCCGCGAAACCATTCGCCTGGTCGGCGACGCGGATAATCCCCAGGCCGTGGGCACCGTCCACCGCGAACTCAACGTGACCCAGCCACTGGATGAATACGGGCAGGCGATGGCGCGTGAACATACCGACCTGTGCGGCTACATCTTTATGCAGAAATCGCCGTCCTGTGGCCTGGGGCGGGTCAAGGTTTACCGTGAGAACGGCGCACCGGTGGATGGCGGGGCGCGCGGTATCTACGCCCAGGCATTCTGCGCGCGCCACCCCAACTTGCCGGTGGAAGAAGACGGCCGTCTGAATGACCCGGTATTGCGAGAAAATTTCCTCACCCGCGTGTTCGTCTACGCCAGCTGGCAGCAACTGCTCGCCGATGGCCTGACGCGTCATCGCCTGCTGGCCTTTCACTCGCGCTACAAATACTTGCTGATGGCCCACAGCCCGGCGCACTACAAAAGCCTCGGCCAGTTGCTCGGCACCATGGGCAAGGATGACAACCTCGACGAGTTGGCCACCTGCTACTTCTGCGAACTGATGACGGGCCTTAAAAGGTGCGCCACCCGCGGTACCCACACCAATGTGCTGCAACACATCAGCGGCTACCTCAAGGCGTCGATCAGCGTCGACGACAAGCAGGAAATGCAAACCATCATCGGCCAATACCGCCAAGGCATCGTGCCTCTGGTGGTACCGCTTACCCTGCTCAAGCATCACTTTCGTCAACACCCGGACCGCTACATTGCGCAGCAGGCCTACCTGCAACCGCACCCGGAAAATCTCAGCCTGCGTAATGCGATCTAAGCCATGAACGTTGCCCTGCAAGACGAAACCGGCGAAGACATCGCCCAAGCCCTGAAAAATGGCTGGCTACCGATCCGCGAGGTGGCGCGCCAGACCGGCGTCAACGCCGTGACTCTGCGCGCCTGGGAACGCCGCTACGGCCTGATCGTGCCCCAGCGCACGCCCAAAGGGCACCGGTTGTTCAGCGCCGAACATGTGCAACGCATCCACGCCATCCTCACCTGGCTCAATCGGGGCGTGCCGGTCAGCCAGGTAAAAGGCTTGATCGACTCCGCCCAGGCCAACCCCGAGCCGATGGAAAATGAATGGCACGCCTTGCGTCAAACCTTGGTCAATGCCATTGGCGAATTGGCTGAACGCCGGGTCGACGATGCCTTCAACCAAGCCATGGCGCTCTACCCGCCACGCACCTTGTGCGAGCAGTTGATGCTGCCGCTGCTCAGCGAGCTTGAACAGAAATGGCAGGGTCAATTCGGCGCGCAGATGGAGCGGGTGTTTTTCCTGTCCTGGCTGCGCAGCAAGTTTGGCGCGCGGATTTACCACAACAATCGTCAACTCCACGGCACTCCGTTGCTGCTGGTCAACCACTCCGACTTACCCCTGGAACCGCACCTGTGGCTCAGTGCCTGGCTGGCCAGCAGCGCCGACTGCCCGGTGGAGGTGTTCGATTGGCCGCTGCCCGCCGGCGAACTGGCCCTGGCGGTAGAACACCTGCAACCGCGCGCGGTGCTGCTGTATTCAAGCAAAGCGCTGCAGGTCCCGGCACTCACCAAACTGCTGGCCGGCGTTGGTTGCCCGATACTGATTGCCGGCCCCACGGTGTGCATCCACCACGCCGAGTTGGCCGCACTCACCCATGACCTTCCCGACGTGTTCGTCGCCGAAGACCCGTTGTCGGCCCATCAGATATTGCTCCAGCGTGGAATCGTCTAAATGCACTTGATCTGGCTGCGCACCGACCTGCGCCTTCACGACAACACCGCCCTGGCTGCCGCAAGCCAGCGAGGCCCGGTCGCGGCGGTTTACCTGATCACACCGCAACAATGGCTGGCCCACGATGACGCGCCCTGCAAGGTCGACTTCTGGCTGCGCAACCTCCAGGCACTGAGCCAGGCGCTGGCAGCCCTGAACATCCCGCTGTTGATCCGTCACGCCGACACCTGGGACCAGGCGCCCGGCGTATTGAGCCAGCTGTGTCGGGAGCTCAAGGTGCAATCGGTGCACGTCAACGACGAATACGGTATCCACGAGAGCCGGCGCGACGCCGCCGTGGCCCAGGCGTTGGAAGCCCAGGGCGTGACCTTCCACCATTACCTGGACCAGCTGTTTTTCCAGCCAGGCAGCGTGTTGACCCAGTCCGGCACCTACTTCCAGGTATTCAGCCAGTTCCGCAAAGTCTGTTACACCCGCCTGCACAGTGCCTTGCCGCGCCTGGTGGCAAGCCCCAAGGCCCAGGCCAGGCTCGACGTGAAAAGCGACGTCATCCCCACCCGCGTTGAAGGGCTCGCGCCACCCAGTGAAACCTTGCGCGCCCTGTGGCCCGCCGGTGAAGACGAAGCGCGCCGCCGCCTCGACGCCTTTGCAGACGAGCAGATCAGCTATTACAAAGACGAGCGCGACTTCCCCGCCAAGTCCGGCACCAGCCAGCTGTCCGCCTACCTGGCCGCTGGAGTCGTGTCGCCACGCCAGTGCCTGCACGCGGCGTTGCAGTCCAACCAGGGCGAGTTCGAAAGCGGCGACATCGGCACGATCACCTGGATCAACGAACTGCTGTGGCGTGAGTTCTACAAACACATCCTGGTGGGTTACCCACGGGTCTCGCGCCATCGTGCGTTCCGCCCCGAAACCGAAGCCGTGGCCTGGCGCAACGCGCCCGAGGACCTGGCCGCCTGGCAGCAAGCGCGCACCGGTTTGCCGATTATCGACGCGGCCATGCGCCAACTGCTGGAAACCGGCTGGATGCACAACCGCCTGCGCATGGTGGTGGCGATGTTCCTGACCAAGAACCTGCTGATCGACTGGCGCGAGGGCGAGCGCTTCTTCATGCGGCACCTGATCGACGGCGACTTGGCGGCCAACAACGGCGGCTGGCAGTGGAGTTCGTCGACGGGCACCGATTCGGCGCCGTATTTCCGGATTTTCAGCCCGCTGAGCCAGTCGGAAAAATTCGACAGCGAAGGCCTGTTCATCAAGCACTGGCTGCCGGAGCTGGCCGCGCTGAACAAGAAGGACGTGCACAACCCGCAAGCCGCCGGCGGTTTGTTCGGCATCGCCGATTACCCGCGCGCCATTGTCGACCTGAAACACTCCCGCGAGCGCGCCCTTGCCGCCTTTCGCAGCCTGCCCACGCGTCCAGAGAGGAGAATGGGATGAGCCTGACACCGCCCCGTCGTTATTGGTTGACCGGCGCCAGCAGTGGCATCGGCGCCGCGCTGGCCGTGGAGCTGCTCAACAGCGGCGCCCATGTGGCGCTCAGCTCGCGCACTAAAGGCCCATTGGCAGCACTCGCCCAGCGTTATCCGGGGCAGGTGCTGGTGGTGGCCGGCGACTTGACCAACAGCCAGACCGTACGCGAAATCGGTGAACGAATCGGCGAAGCCTGGGGGTCGCTGGATACGGTGATCCTCAACGCCGGCACCTGTGAGTACGTCGACGCCCGGCAGTTCGATGCGTCGATTGTCGAACACGTGGTGCGCACCAACCTGCTGGCCAGCAGTTATTGCATCGAAGCCGCGCTGCCGCTGTTGCGTGCCGGGCGTACGCCACACCTGGTGGGCGTGGCCAGCGCCGTGACCTACCTGCCCATGCCACGTGCCGAAGCCTATGGTGCCTCGAAGGCGGGGCTGCGCTACTTGTTCGAATCCCTGCGTATCAGCCTGTCGCCCGAGAACATCGACGTCACGGTGATCAGCCCGGGGTTTGTCGACACGCCCCTGACCGAACGCAATGATTTTCCCATGCCGTTGAGCTGGTCGGCCGACAAGGCGGCGAAGCATATCTTCGCCAAACTGGAAAAGCGCCCGCTGGAGATCGCCTTTCCGGCCATGTTCATCGCCACCTTGTGGCCGCTGTCGAAGCTGCCTAACCGGGCCCAACTGATCATCGGCAAACGCATGTTGCGCAGCCCGCCGCCGCACAAGGACGACCTGTGAAGATCGCCATTATCGGCAGCGGCATCGCCGGGCTGACCAGCGCCTACCTGCTCAGTCGGCGCCACGACATCACACTGTTCGAGGCGGGTGACTGCCTCGGCGGGCATACCCATACGGCCAACGTGACGGTCGAGGGCCAACGCTATGCGGTGGACACCGGTTTTATTGTGTTCAACGACTGGACCTATCCCAATTTCATCCGCCTGCTGGAGCAGATCGGCGTCAGGTTCAAACCTACCGAGATGAGTTTCTCGGTGTGCGACCCGAGCGCGGGGTTCGAATACAACGGCAATAACCTCAACAGCCTGTTTGCCCAGCGTAGCAACATGCTGTCGCCAGGGTTCTGGGGCATGCTGCGCGATATTCTGCGCTTCAATCGCCAGGCGCCGCAGGACCTGCAAGCGCAGCGCATCAGCGCCGACATGACCCTGGGTGATTATCTCGACGCCGGCGGTTATGGCCCGCGCTTTATCCGCCACTACATCGTGCCGATGGGCGCGGCGATCTGGTCGATGTCCTTGGCCGACATGCTCAAGTTCCCCTTGCAGTTCTTCGTGCGTTTCTTCAAGAACCACGGTTTGCTGTCGGTGAGCAATCGCCCGCAGTGGTGCGTGATCGAAGGCGGCTCCAGCTGTTATATCGAACCGCTGGCCCGCAGCTTCCGCGATCACGTACGCCTCAACTGCCCTGTGCATAACGTGCAACGCACCGACGACGGTGTGGTTATCCACAGCGCGGCCGGCAGCGAGACGTTCGATCGCGTGGTCTTCGCCTGCCACAGCGACCAGGCCCTGGCATTGCTCGCCGACCCCAGCCTGGCCGAACAGCAAATCCTTGGCGCCCTGCCCTATGCCGACAATGACGTGGTGCTGCACACCGACACCCGACTGCTGCCCGACCGCAAGCTGGCCTGGGCCAGTTGGAACTACCGGCTGAGCGGCAGTCAGCAGCATCAGGCCGCTGTCACCTACGACATGAACATCCTGCAAGGCATCGACAGCGCCACCACCTTTTGCGTGAGCCTCAACCAGACGTCGATGATCGATCCGCTGAAGATCCTGGCGCGCTACACCTATGCCCATCCGCAATACAGCCTGGCAGCGGTGGCCGCGCAAGCGCGCTGGGAAGAATTGCATGGCGCGCGCAACACGTTCTACTGCGGCGCCTACTGGGCCAACGGTTTCCATGAAGACGGCGTGGTCAGCGCCCTGCGCGTGGCCCAGGCCTTTGGGGAAACCCTGTGAACAGCGCCCTGTACAGCGGCTGGATCGCCCATCGTCGGTTTGCGCCCAAGGCCCATGCCTTTCGCTACCGCATCGGCCTGCTGTACCTGGACCTCAGCGAAGAGGACGCGGTGCTCGCGCTCTCCCCCCTGGCCGGCGGGAGCCGCCTGGCGCCGTTCGGCTTTCGCCAGCAGGACTACCTGCGCCAATTCACGCGCCACGGCCTGGGTTTGAGCGACGCGGTGCGCCAGGAAGTCGGCAAGGCCCTGGGGCGCACCCCGCAGGGCGCTATCTACCTTCTGACCCAGGCCCGCAGTTGGGGCCTGGCGTTCAACCCGGTGAGTTTCTTCTATTGTTTCGAGGCCGACGGGCAGCTGGCGGCGATCCTGTGTGAAGTCACCAACACCCCCTGGCGCGAGCGCTATCACTACGTGTTGCCGGCCCAGGCACTGGGCGCCGATGAACACCAGCACTTCGCCGTGGCCAAGGCATTCCATGTGTCGCCCTTCCTGCCGCGCGACCTGGAATACCGCATGAGCTTCAGCCCGCCGGCCGCCCGGCTCGGCGTGCACATGGCCGATTGGCAAGGCGCGCATAAAGTCTTCGACGCCACCTTGAGCCTGCAAAAAGAGGCCTTGAACCGCGCCAGCCTGCATCGCTATCTATGGCGCTTTCCCTGGATGACCGCCAAAACTTGCCTCGCGATCTACTGGCAGGCCCTGCGCCTGCTGCTCAAACGCACACCGATTTTCCCCCACCGAGCCGCCGAAGGCGTCTCCAGCACCGCAGTCGGGTATACCAAGGACCGCCGCCATGAAATCCCCTAGCTTATCGGTCAAGACCAATCGCCTGAACGTCAACGGCATCAGCGCTGCGCTATTGCGCAAAGGCGTGTTGCGCCAACTCAGCCAATTGCGCCATGGGCAATTGGTGATCGTCGAGGACGGCGAGCGACAAGTGTTCGGCGCACGGGAAGCGCACCTGCTGGGGGAGATCCAGATCCTGGATTCGGCGGCGTGGGGCCTGGTGGCCGCCAACGGCTCTATCGGCGCCGGCGAGGCATTTATCCACGGTTATTGGAGCAGCCCGGACCTGACCGCCGTGGTGCGGGTGATGGTCAGCAACCTCGACGTGCTTGATGCGATGGAAGGTGGCCTGGCCCGCCTGGCGCGGCCGTTCACCCAGGGCCTGCACTGGCTCAACCGCAACACGCGCAAGGGCTCGCAGAAAAACATCGCGGCCCATTACGACCTGGGCAACGACCTGTTCGAGGCGTTTCTCGACCCGACCATGATGTATTCGGCAGCGCAATTTCTCAGCGCCGACGACACCCTGGAACAGGCGCAACTGAACAAGCTGGAACGCATCTGCCAGAAACTGTCGCTCAAGCCCACTGACCACCTGCTGGAAATCGGCACCGGCTGGGGCAGCATGGCGCTGTACGCGGCGCAGCATTATGGTTGCAAGGTCACCACGACCACCTTGTCCAAAGAGCAGTTTGCCTACACCGCGCAGCGCATCGCGGCGGCGGGCCTGCACAGTCAGGTGACGGTGCTGCTGCAGGACTACCGCGACCTCACGGGTGAGTACGACAAGCTGGTGTCCATCGAAATGATCGAAGCGGTAGGCCATCGCTTCCTGCCCACGTATTTCAAGCAGTGTGCGCATTTGCTCAAACCCGACGGCCTGATGCTGCTGCAAGCCATCACCATCCGCGAACAACGCTTTGAGCAGGCCAAGCACAGCGTCGACTTCATTCAACGCTACATCTTTCCCGGCGGCGCCCTGCCCAGTGTGCAGAACATGCTGCAGATCGTCTGCCGCGACACCGACATGAACCTGCTGCACATGGAAGATTTCGGCCTGCACTACGCACGAACCCTGCGCCTGTGGCATGAGAACTTTCGCCGCGCCCATGGCCGCCTCGCGGAGCTTGGCTACGACGAGTACTTTCTGCGCTTGTGGGAGTTCTACCTGTGCTACTGCGAGGGCGGCTTCATGGAGCGCACGATTGGCACCGCGCAGTTACTGCTGGCCAAGCCTGCGGCAATCAACCCGCCGTTGCTCGGGCGCTTCAGTGCTTAAATCCCTGGCGAATGCCGCGTTGTTCCAGTGCGGCTGGTTTGCCTGTGTGCTCGGCGGCGACAGCCTGTGGCTGCTGGTGGGGCTGGCGGTATTGGTGATCAACCTGCTGTGGATAAGTCCGCTGGCGGATGACGGGGTGCTGATCATCGGCGTGACGCTCGCCGGCACGCTGCTCGACACGCTGTTGCGCACCCTGGGGGTATTCCACTTCAGCGAACCAGGGCCGTTGATTCCGTTCTGGTTGATGCTGCTGTGGGCATTGCTGGCCACCACCCTGCGCCACTGCCTGGCCTGGAGCGCCCGGCCGTGGTGGCGTGCCGCCCTGTTGGGGGCGGTGGGTGGGCCGTTGTCGTATTACGCCGGCAGCCAATTGGCTGGCGTGCAGTTTGGCTATGGACTGGGGCCGACAATGGCCGGGCTGGCGGTACTTTGGGCTGCAGTGTTTGTCGGCATGCAGCGGCTGGCTCACTGACGTCCGTCGCGCATTCCTACACCCATGGCCTGCTTGGCTTACACTGCGCGCCTATGACCAACATCCCTCACATTCAAATCACCGAACCCGCCGTCACCTGCTCGACGTGCGCGGCCTGCTGCTGCCAGCTGGAAGTCATGCTGATCACCGACACCGGCGTGCCGCAGCGCTATATCGATACCGACGACTGGGGCGGCGAAGTGATGCTGCGCCTGGATGACGGCTGGTGTGCGGCGCTGGACCGGAACACGATGATGTGCACGATCTATGAGCTTCGGCCGTTGATATGCCGGGAATTCGAGATGGGGGCGCCGGAGTGCCTGGAAGAGCGTGCAGGTATTGCTACGGTCTATCGCTGATACTGAAATGCGTAGGGATCCAAATGTGGGAGGGGCTTGCTCCCGATAGCGGCCTGTCAGTCAAATTAAGAGTGACTGACATGACGCTATCGGGAGCAAGCCCCCTCCCACATGGATTTGCTGTGTCTTTACAACGGCATGGTGTAGTGCAGCGCGTAGCTCTCTACCCCATCGTTGTTGCTGCTGATCCCGGCGTTGGAATAATGCGTGGCGCGAATGCCTACTTCATGCCCGCCGGCAAACCGCAGGCCGAAACCCAGGCGGTCTTCGAACTGGAAAGACTGGCCGATGTTGTTGTCTTCCAGTTGGGTGCGGGAGAACAACGCCACGCCGATCCCGGCCTCGATGTAGGGTTTGACCGACTCGCCGGCAAACTCATACACAAACACCGGCGAGAACGACAGGCTGCTGGCGCCTGCACGGTCATCACCTTCCCAATACGTGTAAGCGCCGCTCCAGTAGCCTGTCAGGCGACCGACATTGCTCTGCATCCAGCTTTTGTCCCAATCCGAGGTCAGGCCCAGACGGTAGGTCAGCGTTGAATCGCTGGTGCTGCCCAGCCCGAACTCCAGGCCGGCGGCCTGGGTGGTAATAGAGTGTCCCACCATCACAGCCGCAATAGCAGCCATACAGAACAAGCGCTTCATAGAAACTACCTTTGCGAACGAAGTTGTTGGTTATTTACAGGCCATCTCGCTATAGAAGCTGACGTAGAGCCAGAAGTTCAGCGAGATTTCACGAAATTTTCACGAGGCGAAGCTTCGCACAACTCCAGGATGTTTCCAAAGTGTCGGTAGGATATTTCTTAGGTGATACACATCGCCGCTGGTCCAGAACTGCGCAGGCAGCGGTGAAGAGGCCGATGCGCCGCTGGCCAACAAGTCGCGTTCGCCCAGTAAACGCTTGAGCTGGCGCGCGACGGCGGCGCCGGTGTCGATCAGGATGATGCTCGGGGGCAGCATCTGCGCCAGCAGTGGCTTGAGGAAAGGGTAGTGGGTACAGCCGAGGATGATGGTGTCGCAGCCAGCGCTGAGCAGCGGTTCGAGGTAGCCTTGCAATAACTGGCGCAGCGCCGGGCTGTTCAGGTCGCCGGTTTCAATCAGCTCTACCAGGCCCGGACAGGGTTGGGTAATCACCCGCACGTCGGTGGCGAAGCGGTCGAGCAAGGCGGCGAACTTGGCGCTTTGCAGGGTGCCGGTGGTGGCCAGCACGCCGACCACCCCGCTGCGCGTCGCGGCAGCCGCCGGTTTTACCGCAGGCTCCATGCCCACCAGGGGCCAGTCGGGGTAGTCCTGGCGCAAATCGGCAACAGCGGCGACCGTCGCGGTGTTACAGGCAATCACAAACGCCTTGGCGCCCTGCCCGCGAAAAAACTCAGCGACCCGGCGCGAGCGTTCGCGGATGAAGGCCGGGGTTTTCTCGCCATAGGGAATGTGCCCGCAATCGGCCACGTACAACAGTGACTCCTGGGGTAACAACTGCTGGATTTCGTCCAGTACCGACAAGCCGCCGACCCCGGAATCGAACACACCGATGGGCGCGTCCTTAACCATGTTGCGTCCCGCACACGCTGCAACCAGGGTCGCGTTTGACACGCAACTCACGAAAGCGCGTGGTCAACGCATCGATCAGCAACAAGCGCCCCACCAGCGGCTCGCCAAACCCGGCCAGCAGCTTCAAGGCTTCCAACGCTTGCAGGCTGCCGACCAGCCCCACCAGAGGGCCGACCACGCCGGCTTCGCTGCAGGTCAGTTCGGTGTCGCTGCCATGCCCGTATAAGCAGTGGTAGCACGGGCTTTCGGGGCGACGCGGGTCGAAGACAGACAACTGCCCTTCAAGGCGGATCGCCGCGCCGCTGATCAAGGGTTTGCCGGCCATGACACAGGCCGCATTGACCGCTTCGCGGGTGGAAAAGTTGTCGCTGCAATCGAGTACCACATCGACGGCGGCGACGGCTGCCGCCAACGAATCGGCATCCAGCGCGGCGCGGTGAGCGAGCAGCGCGACCTCGGGGTTGAGGGCGCTCAGCCGCCCCATGGCCGAATCGACCTTGGTCTGCCCCACGCTGTCGGTATCGTGGATGATCTGGCGCTGCAGGTTGGTCAGGTCGACCGTGTCGAAATCCGCCAGATGCAACTCGCCGACCCCAGCGGCGGCCAGGTACAACGCAACCGGCGCACCCAGCCCGCCCAGCCCGACGATCAACGCACGGCTGTTTTTCAAGCGCAACTGGCCGTCGATGTCCACATGCTGCAACAGAATCTGTCGGCTGTAGCGCAACAGCTCCTGGTCACTCAGCACGGGCGGCGTCCCAAGGTGATGCGCTCATGGCCGCCGAGGTCGATGCGGCTGTGCACGTCTTCAAAGCCTTCACTGAGCAACAGCTCGCGCACGGCCGAGGCCTGGTCGTAACCATGCTCCAGCAACAGACGGCCACCGGCGTTCAAGTGGGCAGGCGCCTGTTTGATGATCAGGCGCAGGTCGTCCAGCCCGTCGTCGCCGGCCACCAGCGCACTGGCCGGCTCGAAGCGCACATCGCCGGCTGCCAGGTGTGGATCGTTGGCGGCGATATACGGCGGGTTGCTGATGATCAGGTCATAGGTGTGGCCTTGCAACGCGCCGAACCAATGGCTAGTGAGCACCACTGCGTTATTGAGGTGCAGCCGCTGGCGGTTGCGCTCGGCCAAAGCCACCGCTTCAAGCACGCGGTCGACGGCCGTGACTTGCCACATCGGCCGTTCACTGGCCAGGGCCAGGGCGATGGCTCCGCTGCCGGTGCCCAAATCCAGGACATTGGCGGGTGTGGCCGGCAACAATTCCAGGGCGGTTTCCACCAGCAGTTCAGTATCCGGACGCGGAATCAGCGTGTGAGGGGCGACCTCCAGGTCCAGCTTCCAGAAGCCTTGCTGGCCGAGGATATAGGCCACCGGCTCACCGCCGCGACGGCGTTGCAGGTAGCCGGCAAAGGTCAGGGCGTGCTCGCTGCTGACGATCTTTTCCGGCCAGGTGTGCAGGTAGCTGCGGGACTTGCCCAACGCAGCGGCCAGCAGCAATTCGGCATCCAGGCGCGCGGTGGGCGAGTCGGGCAGGTCGGCGGCGCGCAACAGGCTGGCGATGATGGTCATTTATTCACCTATCGCCGCCAATTGATCGGCTTGGTATTCGGCGAGCAGCGGCTCGATCACGGCATCGACGCCACCGGCGAGAATTTCATCCAGGGAATACAGGGTGAGGTTGACCCGGTGGTCGGTGACCCGGCCCTGGGCAAAGTTGTAGGTGCGGATGCGCTCGGAACGGTCGCCCGACCCCACCAGCAACTTGCGCTCGCTGGCAATCGCGTTGGCGGCGGCGCTGGTCTGCTGGTCATTGAGCTTGGCCGACAGCCAGGACATCGCCCGCGCACGGTTCTTGTGCTGGGAACGTTCTTCCTGGCATTCCACCACAATGCCGGACGGCAAGTGAGTGATGCGGATCGCCGAGTCGGTCTTGTTGACGTGCTGGCCGCCCGCGCCCGACGAGCGGTAGGTGTCGACGCGCAAGTCCGCCGGGTTGATCTCGATCGCTTCCTGCTCGTCCGGCTCGGGCAACACGGCCACAGTGCACGCCGAGGTATGGATACGGCCCTGGGACTCAGTGGCAGGAACACGCTGCACACGGTGCACGCCGGATTCGAACTTCAGCTTGCCGTAGACGTTATCGCCCTCGACCCGCGCGATGACTTCTTTATAGCCGCCGTGCTCACCTTCGTTCTCGGAGAGGATTTCCACGCGCCAGCCGCGGCGCTCGGCGTAACGCGAGTACATGCGGAACAGGTCGCCGGAGAAAATCGCCGCCTCGTCGCCACCGGTGCCGGCGCGGATTTCGAGGAACACGTTGCGCCCGTCGTTAGGGTCTTTAGGCAGCAACATGCGTTGCAAGTCGCCTTCCAGCTCGACGAGCTTTTCCTTGGCCTCGCGCACTTCTTCCACGGCCATTTCGCGCATGTCCGGGTCGCTGTCTTTGAGCAGCGCCTGGGCGCCCTCGAGGTCGGCCTGCACTTTGAGCAGGTTTTTGTAGGTGGCCACGATGGGCTCGACTTCGGCGTATTCCTTGGAATAGGCACGGAACTTGGTTTGATCGGCAATGATCTCGCCATCGCCGAGCAAGGCGGTCAGTTCTTCGAAACGGTCCTGGAGCACATCCAGTTTATTGAGCAGTGACGCTTTCATTGCGGTTTTTTATCCGAAGAGCTGTCTGACGCGCCCTCACCGAGGGCAAAGAGTTCCTGGGCCATGGCCAGCGCATCGAGGCGGCCTTCGGCAGTCAATTTTTTAAGCTGTACGCTGGGGGCGTGGAGCAGCTTGTTGGTCAGGCCACGGGCCAACTGCATCAACACGTCTTCGGCGCTGCTGCCATTGGCCAACAAACGCTGGGCCTTGATCAGCTCCTCATCGCGCAGGCGTTCGCCCTGCTGACGATACGCCTTGAGCACATCCACCGCCGCCAGTTCACGCAGGCGCACCATGAAATCTTCAGCGCCGGTGCTGACCATTTCCTCAGCGGCCTGGGCGGCGCCCTGGCGACTCTTGAGGTTTTCGGCGACCACTTCGTGCAGATCATCGACGCTGTAGAGGTAAACGTCGTCCAACTCGCCGACTTCTGGTTCGATATCCCGGGGAACGGCGATATCCACCATAAAGATCGGTTTGTGCTTGCGCAGCTTCAACGCGCTCTCGACCGCGCCTTTGCCCAGGATCGGCAACTGACTGGCGGTGGAGCTGATGACGATGTCACTGCGCACCAGCTCAGCCGGGATGTCCGACAGCAGCACGGCATGCGCACCGAACTGCTCGGCGAGGATGCTGGCGCGCTCAAGGGTGCGGTTGGCCACCACAATGCGCTTCACACCCAGTTCGTGCAGGTGACGCGCGACCAGGGTAATGGTTTCGCCGGCACCGATCAGCAACGCCTGGCTGCGCTGCAAGTCGCTGAAAATCTGCTTGGCCAGGCTGACGGCGGCAAACGCCACGGATACCGGGTTCTCGCCAATGGCCGTGTCGGTGCGCACCTGCTTGGCGGAATTGAAGGTGGCCTGGAACAGGCGGCCCAGCAGCGGGCCGACCGTGCCGGCCTCGCGGGCCACGGCATAGGCTGATTTCATCTGGCCAAGAATCTGCGGTTCGCCCAGCACCAGCGAATCGAGACCGGCCGCCACGCGCATCATGTGACGAACGGCCGCATCGTCTTCGTGCACGTAGGCACTGGCGCGCAGGTCATCGAGGCTCAAATGGTGGTAATCGGCCAGCCAGCGCAGCACAACATCGGCAGACAGGTGTTCCTGCTCTATATAAAGCTCACTGCGATTGCAGGTCGAAAGGATTGCAGCTTCGCGGCTGTCGGTAAGCCGGCAGAGCTGCTGCAAGGCCTCAACCAACTGCTCTGGCGTAAACGCTACGCGCTCGCGCACGTCTACCGAGGCAGTCTTGTGGTTAATACCGAGTGCGAGAAAGGCCATTCACTATCGCTGATGATGTCGGGAAGCCGACAATTGTCCTACTTCGAAAGATCCAGAACAACCACCGTCGTCTATTGTCCCTATACGTTGTGCCTATAAAGGCATCCATTGAGACTCGGTTATGTTTGGCCGAAGGCTTGTGTCATGATGATCCGACCGCAGGTTAGTCGTCCTCTTCCTATATGAATAGATCTTCCGCGTTGCTCCTTGCTTTTGTCTTCCTCAGCGGCTGCCAGGCCATGGCACCCGTGTCGCCGGACGCTACAGCGCCGGTGGAAGACAGCACCCCCGCCCCTGAAAAGCCCAAGGTTTATTCCTCGTTCAGCGAAGAAACGGTCTACAGCCTGTTGACCGCAGAACTGGCCGGCCAGCGTAATCGCTTCGATATTGCCCTGGATAACTACGTGACCCAGGCCATCAATACCCAGGACCCCGGTATCTCGGAACGCGCGTTTCGCATCGCCGAGTACCTGGGCGCCGACCAGGCTGCGCTGGACGCCTCGCTGATCTGGGCAAAAAACGCCCCGGACGACCTGGAAGCCCAACGGGCGGCCGCTGTGCAACTGGCACGCGCCGGGCGCTATGACGATTCCATGGTCTACATGGAAAAAGTCTTGCAGGGCAAAGGCGACACGCATTTTGACTTCCTTGCGCTGTCAGCCGCCGATACCGATCAGGACACGCGCAATGGCCTGATGAAGAGTTTCGACCGCCTGCTGCAAAAGCATCCGAAGAACAGCCAGCTGATTTTCGGCAAAGCCTTGCTGCTGCAGCAGGACGATGAAGCCGACGCCGCCCTCAAGCTGCTGGAGCAGAACCCGCCGGAAGACGGTGAGATTGCACCGATCCTGCTACGCGCCCGCCTGCTGCAGAACCTCAACCGCGGCAAGGAAGCGATTCCACTGCTGGAAAAAAGCATCAAGAAATATCCGGACGACAAGCGCCTGCGCCTGACTTACGCGCGGATGCTGGTTGAGCAGGACCGCATGGAAGACGCCAAGGTGCAGTTCGCCAATCTGGTCCAGCAATACCCGGACGATGACGAACTGCGTTATTCCCTCGCGCTGGTGTGCCTGGAAGCCAAGGCCTGGGATGAGGCCAAGGGTTATCTTGAAGAGCTGGTCGCGCGCGAAAGCCATGTGGACTCGGCGCACCTGAACCTGGGCCGCATCGCTGAAGAACGCAACGACCCGCAAGCGGCCTTGCTTGAGTACGCCCAGGTCGGCCCGGGCAATGATTACCTGCCGGCCCAGTTGCGCCAGGCCGATATTCTGATGAGCAACGGTCGTACCGACGAAGCGGAGAAACGCCTGGCCGCGGCTCGCGATGCCGAACCGGACTACGCGATCCAGTTGTATCTGATCCAAGCCGAGACTTTGTCGGCCAATAACCAGGGCGAACGCGCCTGGAAGTTGTTGCAACAAGCGTTGCTGCAATACCCCGACGACCTCAACCTGCTCTACACCCGCGCCATGCAGGCAGAAAAACGCAACGACCTGGCGCAGATGGAGAAAGACCTGCGCCTGATCATCAAGCGCGACCCGGACAACGCCATGGCCCTCAACGCCCTGGGCTACACCTTGTCCGACCGCACAACGCGCTACGCCGAAGCCAAGGTGCTGATCGAACAGGCCCACAAGCTCAACCCGGAAGACCCGGCCGTGCTCGACAGCCTGGGCTGGGTCAACTATCGCCTGGGCAACCTCGACGAGGCCGAGCGCCTGCTGCGCCAGGCGCTGGAGCGCTTCCCCGACCAGGAGGTAGCCGCCCACCTGGGCGAAGTGCTGTGGGCCAACGGCAAGCAACGCGAAGCGCGACAAATCTGGGAAAAATTCCTCAAGGAACAACCCGAAAGCCCCATCCTGCGCGGCACCATCAAGCGCCTGACCGGATCCGAGACCCTATAAGCTTATGTTCTTGCGCCACGTTATCGTTTTCAGTTTCATCGCCCTGCTCGCCGGTTGCGCGGGCGTAGGCAACCGCGAATCCGTTGAAGGCCAGGGCAACCCGGCACAATGGCAACAGCACAAGGACCAGCTCAGCAGCATTGACGGCTGGCAGATCGAAGGCAAGGTCGGGGTGCGCGCACCGAAAGATTCCGGCAGCGGCACCTTGTTCTGGCTGCAACGCCAGGATTACTACGATATTCGTCTTTCAGGCCCGCTGGGTCGCGGTGCCGCGCGCCTGACCGGTCGACCGGGGCAAGTCAGCCTTGAAGTGGCCAACCAGGGCCGCTACGAAGCGACCTCCCCGGAAGAACTACTGGAGCAGCAGATCGGCTGGAAGCTGCCCGTTTCACACCTGGTCTGGTGGGTGCGCGGCCTGCCCGCGCCGGACAGCAAAAGCCGCTTGAGCCTCAATGGCGACAGTCGCCTGGCCTCCCTGGAGCAGGACGGCTGGCAAGTCGAGTACCTGAGCTACGTGCAACAGAACGGCTACTGGCTGCCCGAGCGCATCAAACTGCACGGCACCGACCTTGACGTCACGCTGGTGATCAAGGACTGGCAACCGCGTAAATTGGGGCAATAACGTGACTGTCGCAAAACTCACGCTGCCCTCTCCCGCCAAACTCAATCTGATGCTGCACATCCTGGGCCGTCGTGAAGACGGCTACCACGAGTTGCAGACGCTGTTTCAATTTCTCGACTACGGCGATGAACTGACCTTCGCCGTGCGTGACGATGGCGTGATCAAGCTGCACACCGCGTTCGAAGGCGTGCCCCACGACAGCAACCTGATCGTGAAGGCCGCGAAGAAGCTTCAGCAGCAATCCGGCTGCCCACTCGGCATCGATATCTGGATCGATAAGATCCTGCCCATGGGCGGCGGTATCGGTGGCGGCAGTTCAAATGCCGCGACCACCCTGCTCGGCCTCAACCACTTGTGGCAACTGGGCTGGGACCTTGATCGCCTGGCCGTACTGGGCCTCACACTCGGCGCCGACGTCCCGGTTTTCGTGCATGGGCATGCCGCATTTGCCGAGGGTGTGGGGGAGAAACTGACCCCCGTGGAGCCCGAAGAGCCGTGGTATCTCGTGCTGGTGCCGCAAGTATCTGTAAGTACAGCAGAAATTTTTTCAGATCCGTTGTTGACACGTAACTCTTCTCCCATTAAAGTGCGCCCCGTTCCCAAGGGAAACAGTCGAAATGACTGCTTACCGGTTGTAGCAAGGCGTTATCCAGAAGTACGTAACGCTTTGAATTTGTTAGGTAAATTTACCGAAGCAAAATTAACCGGAACTGGAAGTTGTGTGTTTGGGGGCTTCCCAAGCAAAGCTGAAGCTGATAAAGTCTCGGCCCTTCTTACAGAGCCCCTTACAGGGTTTGTAGCAAAAGGAAGCAACGTTTCGATGTTGCATCGCAAGCTGCAAAATCTGCTCTAAAAGGAATCGAGTGTTAGGCACTCGTTGCAACAGATACAGGGGCGTCGCCAAGCGGTAAGGCAGCAGGTTTTGATCCTGCCATGCGTTGGTTCGAATCCAGCCGCCCCTGCCATTTTCTAATACTCATCCAGGTTACCCTCAGCCTCTAGGTACTGCGCGTGTCCAAGATGATGGTCTTTACGGGGAATGCCAACCCCGATCTGGCTCGACGTGTCGTACGTCAGCTGCATATCCCTCTCGGTGACATCTCTGTCGGTAAATTCTCCGACGGCGAAATTACTGCCGAGATCAATGAAAACGTTCGCGGTAAAGACGTCTTCATTATTCAGCCGACCTGCGCTCCGACCAACGATAACCTGATGGAACTCGTCGTGATGGCTGATGCCTTCCGCCGCTCCTCAGCGACTCGAATCACAGCTGTAATCCCTTATTTTGGTTATGCCCGTCAGGATCGCCGTCCGCGCTCCGCACGTGTGGCCATCAGCGCGAAAGTCGTTGCTGACATGCTGACCGTGGTAGGTATCGACCGTGTTCTCACGGTTGACCTGCACGCTGACCAAATCCAGGGGTTCTTCGATATTCCGGTAGATAACATCTACGGCTCCCCCGTCCTGGTGGATGACATCGAAGACCAACGCTTTGAAAACCTGATGATCGTGTCCCCGGACATTGGTGGCGTCGTGCGTGCACGGGCTGTCGCCAAATCCCTGGGCGTGGACCTCGGTATCATCGACAAACGCCGCGAGAAAGCCAATCACTCTGAAGTGATGCATATCATCGGTGATGTCGAAGGGCGTACCTGTATTCTGGTTGATGACATGGTCGACACCGCCGGCACCCTGTGCCACGCGGCGAAAGCCCTGAAAGAGCACGGTGCCGCAAAAGTCTTCGCCTACTGCACACACCCTGTGCTGTCGGGCCGAGCGATCGAGAACATCGAGAACTCCATGCTGGACGAACTGGTGGTGACCAACACCATCCCGTTGTCCGCTGCAGCTCAAGCCTGTTCGCGTATTCGTCAACTGGATATCGCACCGGTAGTTGCCGAAGCGGTTCGCCGCATCAGCAACGAAGAATCGATCAGCGCGATGTTCCGCTAAGGGTCAAACCTGCGGACCATTTCACTGACGAAAAGCGCCCCGCCCCAGCATTCCGCTGGGGCGGGGCTTTTTTGCCCATATCGCCTTTAGCGCTGGTCGCAAACGCTGGGGCGAATGTGGTTATTTTGGAGATACAACATGAACGATTTTACTCTGAATGCTGAAGTGCGTTCCGACCTGGGGAAAGGTGCGAGCCGCCGCCTGCGTCGTCTCGCAAGCCTGGTTCCAGCTGTAGTTTACGGTGGCGACAAAGCCCCTGAATCCATCAGCATGCTGGCTAAAGAAGTTGCCAAACTGCTCGAAAACGATGCTGCCTACAGCCACGTTATCGAACTGAACGTTGGCGGCACCAAGCAGAACGTGATCATCAAAGCCCTGCAACGTCACCCGGCCAAAGGCCACGTGCTGCATGCTGACTTTGTACGCGTTATTGCCGGCCAGAAACTGACCGCCATCGTTCCAGTGCACTTTGTTGGTGAAGAAGCTCCGGTCAAGAAAGGTGGCGTTGTTTCCCACACTACTACCGAGCTGGAAGTAAGCTGCCTGCCGAAAGACCTGCCTGAGTTCATCGAAGTCGACCTGTCGGCTGCTGAAATCGGCACCATCATTCACCTGTCCGACCTCAAGGCCCCTAAAGGCGTTGAGTTCGTTGCACTGGCTCACAACGACGACAAGGCTGTTGCCAACGTCCACGCGCCACGTGTTGTAGCAGAAGATGAAGCAGGCGAAACCGCTGCCGAGTAATGCTCTGTGCAGCGTCGGAGCTTGAGGAAACATCGCGGACCGAAACGTAGCGAGAAAGCGGGCGATAACGCGAAGTTTATCTCTGGATAAGTGAGCTCCTGTCGTCCACTTTCGCCGCACGTTGGTTGCGGCGATGTTATCCACAACTCCAAAGGAAGGGCCCCTGTCGTGACCGCCATTAAACTGATCGTTGGCCTGGGAAATCCAGGCGCCGAATACGAACAGACCCGGCATAACGCGGGGGCCCTTTTTGTTGAGCGCATCGCCCACGCCCAAGGCATCAATCTTGTGGCCGATCGCAAATATTTTGGCCTGACCGGGCGCTTCTCGCACCAGGGTCAGGATGTTCGTCTGCTGATTCCCACCACCTACATGAACCGCAGCGGCCAGGCTGTCGCGGCGCTTGCGGGGTTCTTCCGGATCAAACCCGAGGAAATCCTGGTGGCCCATGACGAACTGGACCTGCCACCCGGCGTTGCCAAGCTCAAGCTGGGCGGCGGGCATGGCGGGCACAATGGCTTGCGCGACATCATCGCGCAGTTGGGTAATCAGAATAATTTCTACCGTCTGCGGCTCGGCATTGGCCACCCAGGCGTTGCCAGTATGGTTTCAAATTTCGTCCTGGGTCGTGCGCCACGCGCCGAACAGGAAAAACTCGATGCCAGCATCGACTTTGCCCTCGGCGTGCTGCCGGATATCTTCGCCGGTGAATGGAACCGTGCGATGAAAAACCTGCACAGCCAGAAGGCCTGACTTTTACCGAGGGGAAACACCATGGGATTCAATTGCGGCATCGTCGGCCTGCCCAACGTCGGCAAATCCACCCTGTTCAACGCCCTGACCAAGTCCGGTATTGCAGCGGAGAACTTCCCCTTCTGTACCATCGAGCCCAACAGCGGCATCGTGGCCATGCCCGACCCGCGCCTGGCTGCATTGGCGGCCATCGTCAATCCCAAGCGCATCCTGCCGACCACCATGGAATTCGTCGACATCGCCGGCCTGGTAGCGGGCGCCTCGAAAGGGGAAGGCCTGGGCAACAAGTTCCTGGCCAACATCCGTGAGACCGATGCCATCGCCCACGTGGTCCGCTGCTTTGAAGACGAGAACGTGATTCACGTCTCCAACAGCGTTGACCCCAAGCGTGACATCGAGATCATCGACCTGGAACTGATCTTCGCCGACCTCGACAGCTGCGAGAAACAACTGCAGAAAGTCGCGCGCAACGCCAAGGGCGGTGACAAGGACGCAGTAGTCCAGAAAGGCCTGCTGGAGCAGTTGATCGCTCACTTCACCGAAGGCAAGCCGGCGCGCAGCCTCATGAAGAACATGAGCACCGACGAAAAAGCCGTGATCAAGGGTTTCCACCTGCTCACCACCAAGCCTGTGATGTACATCGCCAACGTCGCTGAAGACGGCTTTGAGAACAACCCGCTGCTGGACGTGGTCAAGGCCATCGCCGACGAAGAAGGCGCGATCGTGGTCCCCGTGTGCAACAAGATCGAAGCGGAAATCGCAGAGCTGGATGACGGCGAAGAAAAAGACATGTTCCTCGAGGCCCTCGGCCTGGAAGAGCCTGGTCTGAACCGCGTGATCCGCGCCGGCTACGAAATGCTGCACCTGCAGACCTACTTCACCGCCGGTGTCGAAGAAGTCCGTGCCTGGACCGTCAAGGTTGGCGCTACCGCGCCACAGGCCGCCGGCGTGATCCACACCGACTTCGAAAAAGGCTTTATCCGCGCTGAAGTGATCGCCTACAACGACTTCATCCAGTACAAGGGCGAAGCCGGTGCCAAGGAGGCCGGTAAGTGGCGTCTGGAAGGAAAGGAATACATCGTCAAGGATGGCGACGTGATGCACTTCCGTTTCAACGTGTAAGAATTGCCTGCGGTTTTTGACGCCGCAAAAAAGAGCCGATGCATTGCATCGGCTTTTTTGTGGGAGTCAAAGCGCCGGACAAATAAAATATTTTCTATAAAGAAACAAACTTTGTAAGCATGACATTTGCTGATACGTTTTAAATTCAAACGCTCGACGCAAATTAACCGTAACCCCTCATTAAAAACACGCCATTTAAAGTTATTCGCTATTAATTCAGGATTTCTCTTACACCCAATCTACCTGACACTTCCAACATTTACTTGAATTCCTCTATCGCTTGAGCATTCATACTTTCCACTTTGCCTGCTGCTTTGACAGGATCATGACAACCCAAAAGAATCCTGTTTAACTAATGCTAATGGAGACAGCCCTTATCGAGTGGCTACCGCAATGGAGCAAAGTATTTATGTCGACGCTCAGTCAGAATAAACCTATAACAGATATAACTTTTTCTGATTGCCCGAACATCGAAACGACTGTTAACAGCACAGCCGCTCTCGATATAGATATTCTGTTGATGGGGGAAACAGGTACCGGTAAAGATACATTGGCACAACGTATTCACCACCTGTCACGCCGCAAAGGAAACTTCGTTGCGGTCAACTGTGCGGCCATCCCGGAAAGCCTTGCCGAAAGCCAGTTGTTCGGCGTCAACAGCGGCGCCTACACGGGCGCCATGCAATCTCGAGCCGGATTCGTTGAAGCGGCACACTTGGGCACCTTATACCTCGATGAAATCGACAGCATGCCACTGACGTTGCAAGCCAAGCTGCTACGGGTATTGGAGTCTCGCGGGGTGGAGCGTTTAGGCTCGACCCGATTCATACCCGTGGACATGCGAGTGATCGCCTCTGCTCAGCACGCGCTGCACGACATGGTCGAGCAAGGTACCTTCCGGCGAGACCTGTACTTTCGCTTGAATGTTGTCAGCATTCATCTTCCGGCTTTACGGGAGCGGCGAGAGCGAATTATACCGATGTTCCTCGACATGATTGAGCATGAGGCTGAGCACTTCAAACTCCCTGCTCCGCCCCGTCCCGGCAAGTGGTTGTTACAACAGTTGCTGTGTCATTCCTGGAAGGGCAATGTGCGCGAGTTACGTTCTACGGCGAAGCGTTTTGTACTGGGTCTGCCACCGCTCTCAGCAACGGTGATAACGCGCCAGGAACGGGAAATGAGCCTGAAGGCCCGCTTGCATCAGATGGAGAAATCGCTGATTGAGGAGTCTCTTCGTCAAAACGACCGCTGTGTCGACAGTGTGGCGATAGAACTAGGAGTAGCCAAAAGAACGCTCTACCACCGGATGAAGCATCTGGGCGTTTCGCTGAGCTGAGAATCGCCACGACCTATACCGCTATCAACTTACATTTTTTGAAACATTCCGCTCGGTACCCCATGGAACGCAAAAATCTCTTGAACCACTTAAATGATGGAAAGGCACTACGGTTATACAAACATTTTTTAGCGTATTGCTGACCCCAGTAAAAATAACGTTATCTACGGAGAAAATGATATGACTATTCCTAGTGGATCTTCCTATTCACCTTATGCGGGCGGTTTTGGCGCTGGCGGTGGCGGTATGTCTGCGCAGGATGCCGACGCTGGCTTGGAAGCCTCTGAACGAAAGAAACGCGCAGACGGTGTAAAAAACGCGTTCAAAGCGGCAGAGAACGCCAATACCAGTGGTATCAAATCGGCTGTCGACGCCCTGCGTTTGTAACCGCCTGAACGTATCTGGCCTTTCCGGCAGCCTCTGCCGGGAGGGCCATTTAAGTGCAGACTCCATTACCGACTATCAACACCGCATTGGCAACTACTCAACCACGGGGCTGCATGATGATAGAAGTTATAAAGCCTGCTGACGCCAGACTGCCGGGCGTCTACAGAACAGAAGAAGTGTTCGCCTCAAGCACAGATGTGAACTTTTTCAATTCGGCCATGACGCCATCTGCCTATACGAGCCCGACAGTTGATCAGCCAACGCCAAAAAACCTGTTGACCGACACCGCAGGCAAGCTAACCGGCGTAACTGAACGTATGTCCAAAAGTTTGCGTGCACTCGGCAGCACAGACAAACTTGACGAGGCCCGAAAATACCCAAGCCAACTCTCCGACGCATTATTGCTTCAGCTAATGTTGACGAAGTGTGTTGGTAAAACCGCGCAGTGCATTGATAAAATCAGCAACCTCCAGTAGGTCAACATGACGCGCACGTTGTTTACTGCATTAACCCTGTCTTTCACACTCATGCTAAGTGGCTGCAGTGAACGTGTCGAACTCCACCGGCAATTAACGGAACAAGAGGCCAACGAAGTTGTAGCAGAGCTGGCGGACAAACATATTCGTGCGAGTAAGGTTCCCGCCAAAGACGGCGTTGTCGTGGTAGTCAATGCCATCGATATTGCAAGGGCCGTACGAACGCTGGAGGCCGTTGGACTACCTCGGGCAGCACGCGCTACGTTGGGCGACACTTTTCGTAAGGAAGGCGTCATCTCGACGCCGCTGGAAGAACGAGCACGCTACATCTACGCCCTGTCCCAGGAGTTGGAAACCACCTTATCGAACATTGATGGGGTCATCGTGGCCAGGGTCCATGTGGTACTGCCTGAGCGAGTGGCGCCGGGCGAGCCTGTCCAACCGGCCTCCGCATCGGTGTTTATCAAACATGATCCGCGGCTTGACCCCGACAATATCAGGGCCCGTGTGCGCAGGCTGGTTGCCAGTAGCATACCCGGCATGGCCACGGCGCTCGATAATCCGCAGAAACTGACCGTGGTATTCGTGCCAGCGACAGCTTATACAGAACAACAAAGCCTGGTTTACTTCGGGCCGTTTCTGGTCCCAGGCGACGACCTTGGTTTTTGGCGAGCCAGCGTGACGGTCTCGCTATTGGTCCTGGCGCTTATGGTGTCGGCCACCCTGTTCTGGCAGAAGCGAAAACAGCGAGCCACGCCCGAACCTGTCTTGCACGCTCAAACGCACGCGCGGTCCCCTGACATGCCCGCTCATTCAAACAATGAGTAACCTCGCATGGGCCCGATGGTGGGCAGCCCCCTGGTTGTATGCGCACGCAGACTGGAAAAGCACGCATACCCATGCGGCGCTTGTAGACATTCATCGCCGCGGGCTAGTCGCAACGGGTACACATTACGGTATTACTCCCTGCCTGCCGACAATGCCTGACCCCGCCTTACTCCAATTGGCAATTGCCTCATGCGAGCAACTTGAGCTGGGGCTGGCACTGATCGACGGTATCTGCCGGCCCAGCTACGCAGCTGCATTGGATGAGCACCATCTTCTGTGGTGTAACAGCCTGTCCAAGGCGCTATGCCTGGATATCGTGCAACCGGATAAGGATCCGTTGCAGTTGTTGCGCGCCTGGATCCCACCTGCGGCTTGGCAACGGCTAAGGCTACGCTTTGCACGCCGACGCGTGCTTGATCTGGAAGAAATGCCACTGGCGCTCAATGGATCGCACAGTCGGCTCGATACCCTCTGGCACGCCGTGGTGTGGCGTATAGGCACGCTGAACCTTAACAGCAGCGCTTGCGAGTCATGGCCGCAGCCGCAAGGAGATTAACGATGCTATGTCGACGTACGATCAACTCGCCTGGCGCTACGCCGCCTCTCCCGGGAAGCCTGATTTCCGGTGAAACCCTGGCCAGTTATACCCAGGCCAGTGATGTGATAGAGCAGGCAAAGGCTGGTGCCAGACAATTGCTGAGGGAGGCACACGAACAACGGGAACACTTGCTTGAACAAGCAGGGTTTGAAATATGGCAGCGTGCCGATGCCCAACTCAAACGCTGGGAAGCAGAGCGCCAAGTCCTCTGTGAAAACCTCGAACGATGCGCCACTTCAATTGCCAACCAGGCTATTCACCTTTTGCTTGAGCAAACGTCCCCACCTCAACGTATCGGAGCCCTGATCAAGCAGTTGCTGGCGTGCCAAATCCCTGCAATCAAGGCGACATTACTTTGTAATCCACATGACCTCGAGACGGTGAGGCGATGCCTAGACAGCAGCGGTAGTCATCACTGGTCGCTGCGCGCGGCAAACTCGCTCGAGCCTCAAACGCTGTTATTGAATACCGATGAGGGAGATTTCCGGATTGACTGGATCTCTATGGTCAAGGCCGTCATGAGCAACGATGAAAGCCCTTCGCCAACGGACGACGGGGACATATTTCTTAACATATAAGACGCAACACATGGAACCATTTCGTAATAAAAGCCATAAAGGGTTACACACCCAGAAAGGCACCTCACATGAACTTTTTCGATAGCCTTAGAGATAGACTTGTCAGAGACGCAAAACACGTTAAACGTGAGGTCGACTCTGCAGTAAACAATTACTCCGGGTCAGAGCAGGACGCAGACTTGTTTTATGACCTTGTGGTAAAACACCGTAAGTCTGAATACCTCATCAATGAACAAACCCGCGTAAAGTTCATGCTAATGAAGTCTGCTCTGGACAGCGCCCAGTAACATGAAAGAACTACTTGCCGAGTGTTTGAGAAGTGGCGGCGCAGAGTTGAGGTTATTTGAAAACGACGACGAAATCGTCTTGCGTCACTGTCCGGACACTCTTCTGCTAAGTGTCCAGCTGACCCAACAACTCCCGAATAAATCAGTGCTGATGACGTGGATGCGACTGGGCGCAATAAGCCTGCATCACTTCCAGGGTGCTCTCGCTCAACACCCAACCAGCGGTGAACTCTGGCTGGTTCATTGCCTGCATAAGCCCTACGGCGAACAGCCTCTGCAACGCTGTATAGAGTCCCTGCTCAACCAACGCGATACCTGGCGGGCAACCTTTGCGCGCCTGAACAAGCCGACCCATCCGCTCAGCCCCACCTCGCTACGTTCGTTGTCGCACTAATCAGGGAAACAGCTATGTATAAGAACCTCTTCAAGCGCAACAGCTTGCGCGTTAACCCGCCTGAGACTTCGTCCAGACGTGCCCACTTCAGGTGCCTGATCGCGCTCGCCGGTTTGCTCGCTCCGGTGCTCAGCGCCTTTGCTGCCATCCCTCCTGAGTGGAAAAACACCGCCTACGCCTATGAGGCCGAACACAAGCCTCTACGCGAAGTGCTCGAGGACTTCGCCCAGACCTTCGGCACGCAACTGCAAATCGAGGGCCTGCTGGAGGGCGACGTCAATGGCAAGATCCGAGCGAACACACCGCAGTCGCTGCTGGACAGACTGGGCGTCGAACACCGCTTCCAGTGGTACATGTACAACAACACACTGTTTATCAGCACACTGGACCAACAAGAGTCCGCGCGCCTGGAAGTCTCTTCCGAGACGGTTTCCGACCTCAAGCAGGCGCTAACTGATATCGGTCTGCTCGACAGTCGCTTCGGCTGGGGCGAGTTGCCGGAAGACGGCATCGTTCTGGTATCCGGCCCCAAAAGCTACATCGAACAGATCAAACAATTCAGCAGCCAGCGTCGCTCTGCGGATGAAAAACAGAGCGTGCTGACGTTCCCGCTGAAATTCGCCAATGCCGCAGACCGCCAGATAGAGTATCGCAGCGAAAAAATCGTTATCCCTGGCGTTGCCAGCATGCTGCGCGGGCTATTGGAGCCGCTCTCTGGCACGACGCTTTCCGGGCTGGCCCAACGTTCCCCGTCCCAGTCCCAGCCCGCACCTGTCACGCCCAGCTTTGCGCGCCTGGGCAACCCGCTGCTGGGGCAAATGCTCAGTGCACCTGCTTCCCCGGATGCCGGCATGTCGATTACGCCTCGGGCGCCAGTGGGCACCAGCCGGATCCGCGTCGAGGCTGACGTGCGCAACAACGCCATCCTGATTTATGACCTGCCGGAACGACAGGCGATGTATCGCGAGTTGATCAGCCAACTTGATATCGCACGCAAATTGGTGGAAATCGATGCGATCATCCTCGACATCGAGCGCACGCAGCTAAACGAATTCGGCATCAAATGGGGCTTCCAGAACAGTCGCTTCCGTGGCGGCGTCAACATGGCGCCCGGTACCGCATCACAATTATCGATCGGACGTCTTGATCGCTTCTATGCCGATATCCGCGCGCTGGAATCCCGCGGGCTGGCAACCATGGTCTCCAATCCCTCGGTGCTGACCCTGGAAAACCAACCGGCGATCATTGACTTCAACCGTACTCAATACCTGACTGCCGGCACCAGAAACGCGACGATCCTGCCCATCACCGTGGGCACCAGCTTCCAGGTGGTTCCCCGAGTGATCACCAGCCGGGGCGGTCATCAGATCCATCTGGCGATAGACATCGAAGACGGTAACTTTGACGAGTCCAACCCCGAACGTATTGGCCCGGATGTACGCCGAGGCAAGGTCAGCACCCAAGCCGTGATGGCAGAAAAGCGCTCGTTGGTGGTGGGCGGGTTCCACGTTACCGAAAGCAGCGATAAACAAAACAAGGTCCCCGTGCTGGGGAACATACCGTTACTGGGCAAGGCGCTGTTCTCCTCGACCGAACGGCAGAATAACCGGCGTGAGCGGCTGTTCATCCTGACCCCGCGAGTGATCGGCGATCAGTCTGACCCTTCGCGCTATTTGCCTCAGGACGATCAGGTCGAACTGCAAGCTGCGCTCAAGCCATTGGCGCGGCGCTACGCCCCCCATCAGCCGGTGATTAACCGCAGCGATATCACCAGCACCCTGGCGCATCTGGTCAGCGGCGAAGTGCCCAAGGCGTTCAAGGCCGAACCTATGCCGCTGGGGCTGAACACGTTGTGCAGCACCCGCGACTTGCTGGCGCTGAATACTGAGCGCAGCCAATGGTATGCAGGCCCGCACTACAACGTGGCGGTGGTGGTGCTGCGCAATCAGTTCAAGCGCAATGTGCGCATCGATGAGAAGGAATGCAGCAATTCGCAAACGCTGGCGGTCACCGTCTGGCCGCGTGCCTGGCTCAAGCCTGGTGAAGAAGCCGAAGTGTTTATCGCCATGCGCCCTGTCATCAAGGATGAACATCTGAGTGTGCCACGCCCTTCCCTGATCGCCCCACTTCCAACCCGGACACCTACACCATGAACCACAAACTGATGCATGCCGCGCTAATGGCTGCCGTACTGCTTGTTACCGGTTGCACACCGACCTGCAAAGGCGACTCCTGCTCACGTCCGCAATCGAGCAAAGACAAGATGGTGGTCTGGTGGCCCCCGCAGATGCGCGTCGAACCTGGCCCGGCCGGGGAGCGCTCGGACTATCAGACCGTGTCCTTGGAGCGATGAGCGTGGAGGCAGGCGCCCCTGTGAACCGCCAGAGGCTCATTGACGACCTGGTGAGCGGCCGTCCCGCTCATCAGCAGTTGTGCAGGGGGATTACATTGCGCTCGTGCGATGCGGGCACACGCAAGGGCGTAGCCTTACACATTGCAGGCATGGCCCTGCAAGCAGGGCAGTTGGAACAGGTATTGGAGCGTCGTTTCCAACAGGCGCTGGCGTTTGACGGCTGTTACCTCTATGTGGACAAACAGGGCGCGCTGGTTATCTGGCACGCCCTGCCCGCACAACCCCAGGCGCTGGACAAAATCCTCAGCCGGATGCTGTCTCTGGCCAACTTGCACGCTCTGGACCTTTCGGTCATACGCTGATCAGCGCTGCTCGAGCTCCGGCAATGTAAGGGTTTCACGCTTGGCCTCATCGTCAAGCTCACGCAAGGTACGGTAGATCAACGCCACGGCCTGCAACGTCTCTCGAGGAATCGGCGCTCCGAGCTTTTTCTCGTAAATCGTGCGGGCCAGCCATACGCATTGAATGACCGGAACATCAGCTGCCTTGGCGCGATCAATCAGTTTGCGCGCCTGCGCATCCGTGCCCTTGGCCACCAACTGCGGCAACGGCGTCTTGCCGCGACGGTAATACAGGGCGACGGCATAGTGGGTCGGGTTGACGACCAACATGTCCGACTCTTCCAGCTTGGGCAACTTGACCTTGGGTTCCTCCTGCGCCAACTGATACGCCAATGAGCGGCGCTGCCCCTTGACGTGCGGGTCACCCTCCATGTCCTTGTATTCCTTGACCACTTCGACCTGGGTCATGCGCATGCGCTTGGCAAAGAAGTACTTTTGCAGGGTCAGGTCGGTCAGCGCCAACACCAACAGCAATCCGAGACAGGCATGGAGCAGATAGCGGAACAGCGCAATCAGCGCCAGCAGGTAGCTTTGCAGATCGCTGTTGGCCAGATTAATCAGCGTGCCCAAAGAGGGCCAGACCACCAGATACACAATCAGGCCCAGGAGAAACGCTTTGGCCACGCTCATCAGCAGGTTCATTACCGACTGGGCGGAGAACATTTGCTTGAGTTGGCTCATGGGATTGACCCGATTGAAATCGAGCTTGAGTGCTTCCGGGGCGAACAGAAACCCGACTTGCAACCAACTGCTGATCAGCTTCGTGGCAATCGCCACCCCAACCATCAATAAGGCGAACGATAGAAACACCACCACCCCATCGAACAGCACTTCTTCCAGCGCCCGCACGAAGGGCTGATTGATGCGTGAAATCGGTAGCACCATCAATTGTTCGAAACGTTGCAAACTGCTTTGGGCGGTATACAGCGCGATTTCGCTGATGGCGGTCAGCGCCAGCAACTTGCCTACATCCTGGCTCTGGGAGACTTGGCCTTTCTTACGCTGGTCACGCAGCTTTTTAGCGGAGGCGGGGTGTTTTTTCTCTCCCGAGTCGCTCATGGCATCGCCACCTTGAACAGCAGCCCAAGGGAATGCTTGAGGTCACCCAGCAAACTCATACGCCCGACGATCAGATCCTGCAATAACGCAAAATACAGCAAGAGGATACCGATACCCGCGAGGCTCTTGAGTGGCGGAGCCAGTGTGCTCACCTGCAACTGCTGACTGTAAACACCCAGCAGCGCGATGCCGAACTCCAGCAACAGCAGCACGGCGATAAAGGGCGCCGCGTAGAGCATCATATGGGTGAACGTATCCCCGAGCAGCGCGATGAATACGCTGAACCCATTGGGCCCCGGCAGCGGGAACCACACCGTCGGCGGCCAGATCAGGTAGCTGTCCCAGATCACCTGGGTCAGTGCGCCAAGCCCCAGGGTGACCATCAACAGAAAAATCGCCAACTGCTTGAGCATATGCCCGATGGGCGTTGCGTCCGGGCCCAGCGACGGGTTGAGCTGGCCCCCGGCCAACGCGCCTCGCTGGTTATCCAGCAGCGCGCCCACCGACTCGAACATCCAGAACGGCATCGACAGCAACACGCCCAGCACTACCCCAAGGGCCAACTCCTTGAACGCCAAGGCGGCGAGCATGAGGCCCGAGTAATCCAACCCCTCCAACGCTGCATGGATACCCGGCGCGGGGATCAATGCCATGACCATCACAATCGTGTGCCGGGGCATGCCACGAATATGTTGAAAACAGAATGCAGCGACCAGAAAGGCACAGGGATAAATGCGCGCCATGGCAATCACCAGGCTTGGCAGGTATTCAAGATACAGCAGCACAGAAGCAACCTCAGTGGAGGGCCGAACGGCCGATCATGTCGAACGTCAGGTTGATCAGTTGGATCAACTCCACGCCGATCCAGCGTCCGGTCATGATCAGGGTGACACCCACCGCCACCAGCTTGATGCCAAACGGCAGCGTCTGATCCTGCACCTGCATCAGCGCCTGAGCCAGCGAGGTCAGCACGCCCACCACCACAGCCACGATCAGCGGCGGTGCGGTCAATACCACGACCAGTAACATGCCCTGCTTGAACAATACGATCGGTTCCATATTCAGCTCAGAGATAAGAAAGGAACAGGCTGTCGAGCAGCCGCGACCAGCCGGACACCATTACAAACAGCAGCAATTTGAGCGGCAGGGAAATGGTCATGGGTGAAACCATTTGCATGCCCAGCGCCAATAAGAGGTTGGAGACAATCAGGTCAATCACGATAAAGGGGATGTAGATCAGAAACCCGATCTCGAACCCCGCCTGCAGTTGCGACAACACATAGGCGGGAATCAGCAGGATCAGGTCTTCACGCTGCACCTCCTGCGCCATCTGCGCGGGCCAGAGGCGGTGGGTATTCTCCAACAGGTGGGTGAGCACGTCGGGGTCGAGATTGCGCAGCATGAATGCACGCAACGGCTTGATGGCCTCTGCGCCTGTCTGCAGCACCCCCTGCACGCTGCTCGTGTCCAGCGGAGAAATCTTGAGGCTTTCTGCGATCTGGTAGCCCACCGGCGCCATGATAAACAGCGTCGCGGCCAATGCGATGCCGTTGATAGCCATGCTCGGCGGCACTTGCTGCACGCCGATGGCATTGCGGGTAATCATCAGCACAATCACGATTTTCAAAAACGATGTGCAGATAATCAACAGCATCGGCATCAGCGTCAGCGTGGCAATAAACAGTGCGAGAACGAGGGGGTCCAGCCCCTGAACTGTCATCGACCGAAAAGCACGCGGGACAGCTGCAACCCCAAGCGGCCATCGACTTCCACCAGTTGGCCCTGCCCAATGGGACGGTCGCCGTAATACAGGCCTGCAAGGCCAGGCGCGTAACCGGTAATGCCCAGCACCGAGCCGGGCCCCAGATTGCGCAACTCGCCCAGCGTGAGGTTCAGCGTGCCGCAGCGAACATTCAGCGCCATGCTCAACTCATCGAATGGCTCGTGGCCAAAGATATCCACCACAGGTTCATCCTGCGCATCCTCGGAATAGGCATGCGCCGCAAAATTCTCGTCCACAGACGTGTCCTCGATAGAAGAAAGGGTCAGGCACAGAGTCCCGTTTTCATCGTCAATACTGCCCCGCAGCCGATGCCTGCCAACCTGCACATAACCGCTGCCCTGCGCCTGGAACAGCGCGAGCTCGGGGACCAGCACATCACCGGCGCGCAGGCCGCGTACCTGTGCAATGGTCAGGCGCATGCGTCCCAGGGTGACGGCAATCGCCAGTTGAAACTGCCCCGGCAGCGGCGCAGCGACAGAGCGCCATGGGGCGGCCTCGCACAACCCGAGAAAGCTTTCAGCGCTCAGCCACAGGTAGCCCATGACCCGTGAGGCGCCCAGGGACACGCTGAGCCGGCAACCGAACCCCTCGGGGCGATCCGTCTCCAGCAGCCGCATATAGCCGAACAGGTCACGTATCTGGGGGCTCAAGTAGTGCTGAAACAATGCCCAGAACCAGGAGTCCGGATCGTTGCCGGCCTGGGCCAACGTCACCGGGCACTCACCCATCAAGCTCAATTGCGGCCCCGGTTCGCTGAACGCCAATACCCCACTGGTGGTTTCAAAGCACAGCGACTGAGCGCCAACCGGCTCAGTGCCAGGCTCCAGGCGTAATTCACCGCGCTGTTCGGCCACCTGGAACGGCATACGCAACCCACGCCCCAGCCGTCGCCGGGCAGCCACTGCATCAGCCCTCACAGTGCGCAAGGCCAGAGAGGGCAACATCATGCCGGCGCCGAATTCGCCACGCACAGCGCCACCGGTAACGCCAGGCTCGCGGCGAGCCTGTGCTCACATTGGTGCCGTACGCCGTAGAGCCAGCGCGCTGTTGCGTCCTGCTGCGCCTCAAGCTCGATATTCCACCCCGCCCCTTCTCGACGAATACGGGCATTGATCCGCCCCAGGCGTGGCAAGTACATGGCCACCGTCAGCGGCCACGTCGAGCCGCTTTGCAGCCGAGGTATCAACTGCTCCGACAACGCCTCGACCATGGCGAGATCGCCGCCGGCCCGGGTTCCGGGCTGTGACGCGCTACGGCCCGAATCCTGTTCGTCATCACCGAACAATTGGCTAAAAAGCTGCCGTTGCTCCCAAGGCACTGGGGCGCCCACCTCGTGGACACGGTCCTCGCGAAGGTCGCGGCGGCGTTGGCGTTCAGGCGTGTTGGCTGAAATAGCGTTCATAGCGGTTCCTGCGTGAGTAAATTGGCCAATTCCTGCAGTTTTTCTACTTGGCGAAGGCACTGGGTGACGTGCTTCTGCGCGATACCTACCTCCACCTCACGCTGTTCCTGCTGCCCTTGCAGCTGTTGCACCTGGCCTTCTTCACGCCGGGTACCGGCAGACAGGCTTTGTTCCTTGCGATTCCACGACTTCAGCGCCTGAACGCTCACAACCTGCCCCTGGTGCTCGCTCAACAGTTGTGCACATTGGCGTTGCTCTTCCTGACGGGTTTTCTCCAGCAGGTCTTGGGCCTGCTGGATGTGCGCCACCAATGCCTGCTGGGATCGTTTGGCCTCGCGCAGCGCACGTTCGGCACGATCGGCCCGGTACCGACGCAACCGCCGCAGGGTTTCGATCTCACCGGGCAACGTTTCAGAATGGGACATAGGCAGTCAGCTCCGTCAGTTGGTCCATAGTCGTGTCGATCGCAGAAGGCTCACGCAAGTCTTGGCGCAGGAAGCTATCCACCGCCTGGCGGCTGCTTACCGCCATGTCGGTCAGGGCATCATTGCCTGCCTGGTACTCACCCAGCTTGAGCATCAGCTCGATCTGCTGGTAGGCCGACAACAGGCGCCGCAATGCCGTACCGGCCTGGATATGCCTGGGCTCGCAGACATTGGTCAAAATCCGCGACAGGCTGGCCAGCACG
Organism: Pseudomonas sp. R11-23-07; assembly: GCF_003852295.1. Taxonomy (NCBI): domain Bacteria; kingdom Pseudomonadati; phylum Pseudomonadota; class Gammaproteobacteria; order Pseudomonadales; family Pseudomonadaceae; genus Pseudomonas; species Pseudomonas sp. R11-23-07. The sequence goes on along the minus strand of NZ_CP027761.1, from coordinate 863,131 downwards.
TCCACGGCCGGATAATGGCCCCGCTCGGCCAACTTGCGTGACAGCACGATATGGCCGTCGAGCAGCGAGCGAACTTCATCGGCCACCGGGTCATTCATCGAGTCCTGCTCGATCAACACCGTGTAGATGGCCGTGATCACGCCGTCACGCGTCAACCCCGCCCGTTCCACCAGGCGCGGCAACAGGCTGTACACCGAAGGCGGCAGACCGCCCCGCCCCAGCGGCTCGCCGGCAGCCAGGCCGATTTCACGCTGGGCTCGCGCAAAACGCGTCAAGGAATCGATCAACAAAAGCACGCGCTGGCCCTTGCGCCGGAAACCTTCGGCGAGCGCCGTCGCGGTGAAGGCGGCGCGGGCGCGCTCCATGCTGGAACGGTCAGAGGTGGAGCACACCAGCACCGCCTTGGCCCGCAGTTGGTCATCCAGTTCATGGTCAAGAAACTCGCGCAACTCTCGGCCCCGTTCGCCGATCAAACCGAACACGATCACATCGCAGTCCACGTTACGGGCGATCTCGGCCAACAAGGTGGTCTTGCCACAGCCTGCCCCCGCGAACAGCCCGACGCGCTGGCCTTCTCCCAGCGTCATCAGGCCGTCGATCGAACGCACCCCCGTGGCCAATGCGCGGTTGATGCGCGGCCGCTCTGTGGGTAACGGCGCCTCGCACAACACCGGGGTTGCGTCGGGCGTATCCGCTTCGGCGAACGCACTGGGACCGTTGCCGGCAATCGGCCGGCCGAAACCGTCCAGCACCTGGCCCAGCAGGTCATCACCCACCCGTACCCTGTGCGGCACACCAAGACGCTCCACGCTGGCGCCCACGCTCACGCCTTCCAGATTCCCCAGGGCACTGAGCACCGCATCCTGCTGATCGAAGCCAATGATCTCGGCGAGCATGTAATCGCCCGGTTGCTTTTCAACCTGGCACAGGTCGCCGATGCGCGCCTGGGGCAGCCGGCACTGCATCAGCATGCCGTTGACGCGCTGTATGCGACCGCGCATCGTGACCGGCGCAAAGCCGTTCAACGTCGCAGACTGACTGCGTTGCCAAGCCTCAAGACGCTCTTGCCACGCGCCGCTCACCAACGCACCTCATAGCGCTGCGCACCGTCGAACACCACCTTGCTGTTATCGATCAGCACCAGGCGCAGGCCATTGACTTCGTCGCCCACAAACAACCGAGTGCCCTCTTCCAGCACAACGTGGCCGTTCGGTCCGCTGATGATCTGCACGATCTTGAACGGCAGCGCTCCGTCACGCGTGCGTACGCGGCTGATCACCGGCACAGCGGTTTCGAACTGCCCGGCAAAGCGGTCGAGCATGCGGGCGACCAAGTCCGCCTCCTCTTGGGAAACATCACCGCTCAGGGAAATCTGACCATTGATGACTTGCAAGCTGACCCGTGAAGTCAGTTCCCGCTCGCCGAGCATCTTCAGCAATTGCTGGCGCACCTCAAAGGGCGAGCCCAGTTCGGGCTTCTGAACCACTACCGGCATCAGCGATGCCTGGGCCTTGCGCTCGCCACTAAAGATGATGCCGGCTGCCGCAATGAGCACGGCGAACGCAAGTACCAGGCTAAGCAAACGCTTTTGTTGGGACGATGGAATTGATGACAGTTTCAACGCGAGCGGCGCCTGCTCCGCAGGCTCAGGCGCCGCAGGTGCAGGCGCGGGTGCCTGTGGCCAGGGCTGATCGGCAGGGCTGACGCACAAGCGAACGGGACCGATCAAAAAGACCGTGTTCAGCGCAAGCTCGCCGATCTGCGCCAGCACTTGCCCATCGCTGTTTTCAAGCAGCCCCGCCTCGGCCTGCACCGACCACCGGCCATCGGCCAAGCGCAAACGTGCGTGATGCTCGGCAACCCCGGGATCGTTCAACACAAGATCAGCGTCCGGGTTGGCACCCACGCCCCACTGCTCACCAAACAACGGCAGCGCGGCGCCTTGATGCATACCATCCAGCACCCGCAGCTCGAACATCATGGGGCCACCCTCGATCCGGATAAAAATACCGCGCTCATGCCGCCGCCCCACGCATTGGTTCGTCCTGGCCCAGGTCGAAACGGCCCAATACCTTGACCTTGGAGTTGCTCCCCAGCTCGGCAAAAGACATCACCGGCACATGGTTGAACTCATCCAGCAAAAGCGCCCGTAACGGGCTGCGCAGATCCTGGGCAACCAACAGCACGCTCTTGGTTTTCGGCCTTAGCACAAAGGCCTGGTTGAGCAGCCCGACCAAGGCCGCACTGCTGTCGTTATCGAGGGCGAAAAACACCCCGCTCTGGGTTTGGCGCAACGCTTCGCGCAGGATGTTCTCGGTCTGTGGCGACAGGAGCCACGCATGCAGGCCATCGGCTTCGCTGTACTGGTGAAAAATCTGCGACTTGAGGGCGATCCGTGCGTAATCGGCCAGGGCATCCGGTTCACGCTCATGCTGGCCGTACTCGATCAATGACTCGACGATCAAACGTACGGCGCGCAATGGCACACCCTCACTCGCCAGGCGCTGCAGCACCGACGAAAAGCGCGAAAGCGGCATGATGCGCTGCAGCTCCTGCACCAGCTCCGGCTGGTTGTGTTCAAGCCAACTGAGGATCGACTTGCATTCCTGGATGCCGAGAAACCGCGGTCCGCTCAGCAACATCGCCCGCTTCATCCGTTCGATGATCAGGCTCTGGGCGCTGAAACGCTCAATCTGGGGGTCATCGAGCAATGGATCATCAGGGTCGAGCCACAGCCAGTCCGCCTCGTCCCGCTCGGCCAGGCCTCTATCGCCCCTGTCCGGGGGCTGCGCCAAGGAGGCGTATTCAACCGCAACACGGTCGCTGAGGGTCGCCGTCACGGTCGGAACTTCATGCACGCAAAAGCGCATCTCGTCGACGGCCAGCGCCTCACTGAACTCGGCTTCGAACGGGGGTAGCGTCAGCCCGATATTGGCGACCAGCGCATTTCGGGCCTGACGAATTTTTTGCACGATGTCGATGACCTCGGGGGCCCCGTACATCTGGCTGTTGAATTGCAGCAGATACGGCCGTGACGGGTCGAAGCCACGCAGGTCTTCACTGCCGTTCTCTTCCGGACGGACCGCTTTTTCGTCCGACGCCGCCGGGGAGTCCTCGCGCTGACGCTGGCGCATGAGGTAGTACCCCAGGGCGCCGGTCATCAGCGAAATCAGAATGAACACCACGGTAGGCATGCCGGGAAGCGTGGCGAAGGCCAACATGCCCACCGACGCGATCATCCAGCTCTTGGGTTCGCTGGTCATCTGCCGGGCAATTTCGGCGCCCATGTTGGTGACGCCCTTGCGCCCGTCCGGCGCCACTCGGGTGATGATCATGCCGGCCGTCAGGGAGATCAACAGCGCGGGAATCTGCGCGATCAGGCCGTCGCCGATCGTCAGTACCGAATACAGCGCCATCGACTCGCCCGCGCTCATCCCGTGCTGGAACATGCCGGTAGAAAAGCCTCCCAGCAGGTTGATGACCACGATGATCAGACCGGCAACGGCATCGCCCTTGACGAACTTCATGGCCCCGTCCATCGCCCCGAACAGCTGGCTTTCGCGGGATAACTGCTCACGTTTGTCCCGAGCCTGCATACCGTCGATCAACCCGGCGCGCAGGTCACTGTCGATCGACATCTGCTTGCCCGGCATCGCATCCAGACTGAAGCGGGCAGCCACTTCGGCGACCCGCTCCGAACCTTTGGTGATCACCAGGAAGTTGACGATGGTCAGGATCATGAAGATCACCAGCCCCACCGCCAGGTTGCCGCCCACCACGAAATTACCGAACGCCTCCACAATATCGCCCGCGTCCTGCTCCAGCAGAATCAAGCGTGTGGTGGCAATCGACAGGGCCAGGCGAAACATGGTGGTCAACAGCAGGATCGATGGAAACGACGAGAACGCCAACGGCCCCGGCAAGTACAGCGCCAGTACGATCAACAAGCAGGAAATACAGATGTTCAACGCGATCAGGATGTCCACCAGCCAAGTGGGCAGCGGCACGATAAAGATAAACACGATGGCCAGGACCACCACCGCGCCGAGCACTTCGGCACGCCGCGCCACCTTGAGCAGCACGCCATTGACCGATGACAGCAGTGTCACCCGGACGTCCTCGTTTCGCCGGAAAACGTCTGATGGCCGCGCTCTTCGCGCGCCCACTCAACCATGACGTCCTTGAACGCTTTCACGGCAGAAGCCTGGGATTGCGCATCAAGCCACCAGGCCTTGGGCAGACTTTTTACTTCCGTGGCCAATTCATTAAGCGAGCGCAGACGAGCGGCAAGCAGCGTCCCCCCAAACTCACTGGCCAGCCTTTGCACCTCGACCGCATCGATACCGGTACTGGCATAACCCAGAAAACGCTGCAATAAATCCACCGCCTCCAGATCGACATTCAGGCGCCGGATCAACGCATCACAGTTGCCCAGCACCGAGCGCAGTTCACGACACTGCGCCAACCCCTTAAGCAGCAGGTGCAATTTTTCCGTGGGCACCGACTGGGTGTGCGCCGCGATATCGCCGTTCAGCGCCTGAGTCATCAGGTCGACGCCTTTGGAAAACGCCGTTAAGCCGTACATCTTCAACAGCGTCTGCAGCATCAACGCCAAGGATTGGCGAACGACCACGGAGGCGTAATAAAGCGTACGCACGTCCTGACGCTCCTGCGGGTCAGCGCTGGCCTCCTTCAATGCCAAGGCGATATTCAGGCCTGCCTGGATGTGCCCGCCGAAATCCTGCCTCAGCGCTTTCAAGGCCCCGCGCGCCAGGCCCTCTTCTACTGTCAGCCCATTGGTTTGCGCTTCGTTGGCGATGAATTGAAGCACCACGAAGGCACGCGCGGGGTCACCCCCGGCATGGCTTACCAATTTTTCGACAGTGGGCTTGCGCAGCAACTCGAACCGAAGCCGACGAACAACGGTTTCCAGCGTGGCCAGGCCGGGGTGACCCAGTTGTTCATAGAGCTGCACGAACTCTGCGACAGGCGAAACTTTTGTGCCAATGGATCGCCGGCCCAGGGCCTGTGCGTTGAGTGCCACTTCTTCGCTGAAAATCTGCGCGATGTCATCTAAGCCCTGCGAACGGATTGGCACATCGACAGTGCTCACACTGGGCTTGTCCGCAGGTTGGATCTGCTGCACATCGTTGAAGGATTCGACTTTCATGGGCGGGCCAGAATGGGAAGTTTGTGTCCCTATGTGGCAAGCCGCTGCGGTTCAGTTCCATCAAAACATTTCACGGCGAGGGGTATGAAAATACCCGCACACCCAGATCGTCTTCTTTGCAAGTTACGGCACAGAAAACCCCTAACAAAAAATATATATCTATATAAATCAATAAGTTGTGTGTTTTTCCCATTTGGCACAGCCGGTGCAAAAGGGGTCCCTATCGAAACCATTTCGATCGAGCCTTCCCGGAGGAAAAACAACATGAAAATACCTATTGGCGATCTAGTTCACCTCGTCGGCAATTCGCCTCAGTTCATGGTCCAGCTGACGGACGACCAGCAAAAAAAACTGCGACGCTTCATTCATAAACGCGTGCTCAACCCTGAAGATGCGGACGATCTCCTGCAATTGACTTACCTGGAAGCATGGCGCAACAGAGAGCGTTTCAGCGGGCAGGCCACACTCAGCACTTGGATGTGCGGAATTGCGCAGAATTTGATCCGCAACCACTTCAGGCGCATGTATGCCAAACCGGTGCATTGCGAGTTCGATGAATCGTTGTGGCATGGCCAGGAAGAACACAACAGCCTGGACTGGGAGTTTGAAGTCAACCGACGGCTTGAAAAGACCCTGAACGCCATCGACCACCTGCCGATAGAAATGCGCAAAACGCTTTACGCTTCGCTCGAGACCGATGGTAGCTATCAGGACACCGCCGATGCGTTGGACATCCCCATCGGCACGGTACGCTCACGTTTGTCGCGAGCGCGCGAACAGCTCAAACGCGTGACGCGCAACCCGTTGCCGTAAGTCTCGCCACAGCAACACCGTTGGGCGAAAGGGATATCTGCCCAACACGATTGACGCTTGATGGGCGCGACCGCCCGAGAATCGCAGCCTGAAGAGCCCCCCGCCGCTCGTCGCCAATCAGCCTGTTTTTCGTTAAACAGTTGAAAGCGTAGAAAAAACTTAACAAAACCTCTTGACGCATTCCCGTTCTGCGCGAATAATGCGCGCCACTTGGCTACATAGCTCAGTTGGTTAGAGCATAGCATTCATAATGCTGGGGTCCGGGGTTCAAGTCCCTGTGTAGCCACCAAGTACTAAAAACGGCTTACCGAAAGGTAGGCCGTTTTTTATGCCCGCTGTTTACCTTTCATGCGGTGGAAGCCGGCGTCCTTATGCGCAGGTCCCCCTGGTCGATCGTCAGGTCATGGCCAGGCAGGCTGCTCAGCGTATCGTTCAAGTTCATCCGCAGTGGTTTATCCGCATCCACCCCGTACTCGAAGTCGACGTTGACGTGTTTTCGCGTATAGCTGATAGCCGCGCTGCTGGAAAAACTCAGATTCATCATGGCTGGCACCGACATGCCATGGGACTGGCTCGCGGTGTAGCTCATGCTCATGCTTTTGACGCGCAGGTTGTTCGGATCTCCCAGTGCCCGCTTGATCAGCGGCTCGGTATCCGCGCCCGCAAGCAGGCTGCGCTCGATGGTGCGTAGAACCTCTGGCTTGAGTTCCATGCCAAGCCTCACTGAAGTCCCTTCACCACGCTGCAGTTGACCGATCACCTGGGCAAACTGCGGGTCATCCTTGAGCCACTGTTCGATGGCGGCCTTGTTGGCCGGCGCGACATCGTCCAACCAGTCATGCCGCCCGTTATCGCGTAACCCCACGCGCGTGATGGAGGACTCGACCGATGCCAGCTGCTGCAGCCCCTTGTTCATCAAGTCTTGTTGGGTCATCAACGCGTCCAGCGACTGACTGATGGCGTAATAAGCGTCCGGCTTCGTCGCCAACGCCGGATGAGTGGAAAGAAACTGCTGCAACTTGGCCAGTTGTTCTTTTGGGGAGCCCTGCGCGCCCAACGGGTCGGCGGCGGCCAAGTCCCGTTTGAACTGGGGGGAATACAGTGACAGGCTGCTGTGAATATCATCGACCTGAGATTGAGTCACTGGCTGCGGCGGCTTGAAAGAAAAGCTGAAGGCCTGTGACTGCCCCCGGTCAAATTTCACCATGACCGATACGTCCGCCGAGGCAGCAACCATCGTCGCCGGCCCGCTGGCCCCGGCACTGCCCGCCAACGCCAACGTACTGATCGGCGCAAAGTTGGCCCCCACGCCGCCCTGCCTCAGCCACTGCGCGCTGCTTGCCTGGTCCCGGCTGGTGCCCGTCGCAGAGCGCGTGGTGGCTTGGCTTTTATCCGTGTGCGCAAGGTTAAGGTTACCCATCACTCCAATCCCGGCGCGTATCACTGAATCCAACTCGGCGATGTCTTCCTGCGGGCTGTACATCAAACGCAGTTGCGCGAGCCCATCCAGGTTAACGTCAGCACTGAGTTTCGAGCTTTCGCCAACTGCGCCTTTTTCTCCCAGCGCCAATAAGTCGTGGAAGCCCCCGGACTGCCCCATAAGTATCGACATCATCTTGCCGAAGTCCGACTCCTTCACATCGAAACTGATGTTCGATCCAGTGTTCTTCACAACGGCGGCCGTCAGCTCACCGGCAACTCTCAGGCCGGGCCCCACTGCACCGTCCCCGCGACCTAACGTCGCCCCCGTGGCCACGGAGCCGGCCAGGCGCCGCATATCGTCGCGGCTGATCTGGACCCTGGCTCCCTTGTCGGTGCGGGTGATACTCACACCATGCGTATGAGACCTGGAGGCTCCCAGAAAAAACTCTACGGCTGGCGCAGGTTTTATACCGGTCACCATCAGCCCCAGGCTTTCGCCCTGGGTTCGGCTGGGGTTAAGGGTTTGACCACTTTCCATCTGCTGCACTTGCTGTGTCATTGCCTGCGTAATGGACGCATCGGCGGGCAACCCCAGCAGGCCCGAAAGATGCCAATGCAAGGCAGACCCCGGCGTGCCAAGGTCCTTGGCCAATAGCTTGAAATTGTCATACAGGGATTCCGCCTGGCTATAACTGGCGACTTTCTGGCTGGCCAGTTTATGGACAGGGCTGTCATCAAACCCTTTCATCACAGTGCCCATGGACGCTTCGATTCTTTTCAAGGCACTGGGGCTGTGGCCAGTAATGCTGTCGAGTTCCTTGGCCAGGTCGTTTAGTTGCTTGAGCGTATTGGCATGGTGAATAAGGTCGCCCTCTACGAGAGCCGAAGGGTGGTCGAGATCGCGTTTACGCTCAGGTTTCCACTTGGGCAACGTCAAGCCTTGACCTTCGAAGTTGGCCAGCAGGCCTGCCGTTGAAGGCTCCGATGAAGGCGCAACCCGTTTGAATGCCTCATGCAGTTGGTGCAGCGTCGACTCAGGGCTCGTCAGCGCTCGGCTCAGCGTGGGCCGTGGGTCAAACGCCAGCCCGTGTACGTCTCCTAACAGGCGGGCGCTCGATTGGCTGCTTTCTGTTACCTGCGTCAACGCCTGGCTGATCCGCATGGCCAATGCCTGACGCGGCCCGGGCTCGCACAGGGCGGCGAGACGCGCATTCAGGTCAGCGGCAACCGGCTTGCTCTTGGAAAGAGATGCGAGCTGCTGGTGCAGTTGCTTATCGTCAGCGTAAACGTGCTCCAGCCCCCGGCGCCCGTTTACGTGATGTTGAATGGATTTGCCTTTCTCACTGATGGCTTCCAGAGGATGAAAGTGCGCGTTGAGTCCCTGGAAAAAATTGCGCTGGAGCGGCACGCCTTCACGGGTTTGCCCCACGACAGTGCTTGTGGCCGTCAGCGCGCCTCCTGCCATCGGCTTGCGCATCTGCGCGGCCGATAACGTATCGGCCAATGAGGGCCGCTGCACCGCCACTGCCAACGGCCCCCACGCCATTGCGCCCAAGGCCGCCTTATCGAGTCGATGGAACTGTTTATCCCATCCGCCAACCAGATGCTTATCAGCCCCCATCCGCAAGGAATCCAGCGATTGGCCCTGCGGTAATTCAATCTGGGTCCAGCTTGGCGCGGCACCGTCGCGGCCCTGCCAGGCGTGGTAATCCATCTTGAACAATTCGCCCGCCTGGGTGTGCGCATAAAGACTTGCTTCATGATCGAGCGCCAGGGTTTTTATGGCGAGCGCGGGGGAAAGCCGTAACGGGTTGACCACCCCATCCACGCAGGCTTGGAGCTGATGGTTTTTATCGACGGTTACAAAGTTGCGACCGTCAGCGATAGCGAATCCAGTGACAGGGCGCTGAGGATCGCCCGCCAGCACCTCGTCAAGTGACACTTGAGGACGGGGCTTGGGCAGTGCGCTCAATTCATGGCTGGCCCCCTCGAAGACGGGGTCACGCACCTTTTGCAGGGTCACCGCTTTGAGCTGCCCTTCCTGCAGCACATAGGCACGTCCGTCCAACCCTCGCTCCAGCTGTGTGACGCCCTGCAGCCCCGAGTGATCCCAACGCTGCGCAGCCGCGTCCCAGCTCAACAACGCGCCTGCGTCAAACGCAACCTTGCCGCGAGGGCCGAGGTCGACTGCGGTCGTCAGCGCCTGCTGGCTGGGCAACGGCAGACCTTTCTCGATGCCCTTGACCCACACATCGCTCAGGTTCCACTGAGGGCGCAGCCCGCTTGCATTATCCAAGGGTACGCTGTGCAGTTGCTGCCGGGCATCGCGAACCTGGGCATTGAGCTGCCCGGCATCATCATGGAAGAAACCTTCGACATGCACAGCGCCCTTTAGCGCCTGCTCCAATGATTCGAGCGATTGCGCAGCCATCGGCAACACGCCGTCCCGAGCCATGCGCACATCCGCGCGCAGCAGTTCGCCATCGGCCGTGGCCCCAAACAGCGTACTGCCGGCCAAACCGATTCGGGTAAGTTGCACAGGCGCGCCGGTCTCATCAACCGGGCGTACATCCGCCGCCCCGGCACCTTGAATCTGCACCACCGGCGCACCCTGAACCTGACTCAATACAACCGAGCTGCGCCCTTGCGCACTGCTGTCCAGCGCCCCCTGGGGTGTTTTCGACAAGTGCCCCTCACCGGTCAGCCCAATACGACTGTAGGCCTGGTTGTCGGGGTCGGGCAACCACGACAGGGTCAGAGGTTCGAAGCGATACAGGCGCTGTTCGTCCAGACGAAACTGCTTGCCATCGACCGTCGTCTGTACACCGCTGACGCTTGCCAAATGCCCGCGACCAGGGCTGTCAAAAGACGAAACGCCCCCGTCGCCGCCGACAGGATCGGGCACGCTGCTTTTGAATACCGCCGCGACAGCGGGCGTAGACTGAATATGAAACAGGTAATCTCGCCCATCCCTGACACGCAAGGTGCCTGCGGCGCAGGCGCCATCGGCGACAAAGTGTCTGGTTGGCGCGTTGAGATGAAGGGCAATATCGCGTGCCACCCTGGTCGTGTCAGGTTCCAGCTGTCCGTCCTTGAGGCGGATATCGAACAGCATTGAGGCGGGGGTCAACGATTGATAGCGAGGTGACTGTTGGGTGGGCACCGCGGCCTTGTCGGGCGTGGAGGAGTAGTTGATAACACTGAGCGGCGCGTGGGGCAAATTGTCTAGTCTTCTGTGCATAACTGGCTCCAGAAATAGCTTAATACCAGTAATGCTGTGAGCGTTTACGTGGCTTTGGTTCCAGCGTCGCGAAATAAAACCAGGCCTCGACGGGCTCAGCCAGAAAAAACAGCCCGACCGCCCTTCCCCGTCTTTCGTGCGTTAAAGTCTGCCGACAGGAAGACCAGATCATTCTCAAGATGAACGGAGTTCAGCGCGTGCTTTTTATTTCCCGCCGTCAACTGGCAATAGTTGCCACCACCCTCGCCCTGGCCGGCTGCCACACCGCAATCAATGAACCACCGCCCGCCCCGGAGCTGGGTTCGGGCTATCGCACCGACCTCACCCCCCGCCACGCCGAACGTCATATGGCCGCCGCCGCCAACCCGCTGGCCGCCGAAGCCGGGCGCGAGATGTTGCGCCAGGGCGGCTCGGCAATCGATGCGGCGATCGCCATGCAAGCGGTGCTGACGCTGGTGGAACCGCAGTCCTCCGGCATCGGCGGAGGCGCCTTTATCATGCTGTGGGACGGCGCAAACGTGCACGCCTATGATGGCCGTGAAACCGCCCCGGCCGGGGCGACAGAGCGGCTATTCCTGAACGCCGACGGTACGCCGATGGCATTCACCGATGCGCAGATTGGCGGGCGCTCGGTGGGCACGCCAGGGGTATTGCGGGCACTGGAAATGGCGCACAAGCAGCACGGCCATCTGCAATGGGCCAAGCTGTTCGAACCGGCGATTCGTTTGTCCGAACAGGGTTTCGCGATTTCCCCACGCTTGTACAGCTTGATCGCGGCCGACCGCTTTATCGCGCAATCGCCGGACATGGCCGCTTACTTTCTGAATACCGATGGGTCGCCAAAAGCCACCGGCACGCTGTTGAAGAACCCGGCGCTGGCGGAGGTGTTCAAACGCATCGCCAAGGAAGGGCCGGATGCGCTGTATCACGGCTCGATTGCCGATGAGATCGCGCGCAAGGTGCAAGGCAATCGCAATGCTGGCAGCCTGACTCAGGCCGACCTTACGGGCTACGCCGCCAAGCAACGCACACCGCTGTGTACCGACTACAAACACTGGAAGGTGTGTGGCATGCCGCCGCCGTCGTCGGGTGGGATCGCCGTTGCGCAAATCCTCGGGACGTTGCAAGCGTTGGAGACCCACGATCCACGCCTGGCCATCGCGCCGATGACGCCAATACGGAGCACCTCGCCCGCCGGGCTTGAACCGACGCCCGAGGCCGTGCACCTGATCGCTGAAGCCGGGCGCCTGGCCTTCGCTGACCGTGCACTTTACGTGGCCGATGCGGACTTTACGCCGGTGCCGGTCGCAGGTCTCATCGCCCCCGATTACTTGGCCCAGCGCGCCGCACTGATCGGTGAACGCAGCATGGGCGTGGCCAAGCCAGGCCAACCGGCGGGCATCCGGGTAGCCTACGCGCCAGACCGATCGCCGCTGCGTATCTCCACCTCACAAGTGGTGGCCGTAGATGACCAGGGCGGCGCCGTTTCGATGACCACCACAGTGGAAGCAGCGTTCGGCTCCCATGTGATGGTGCAGGGCTTTTTGCTCAATAACCAGATGACCGACTTCTCGTTCATTGCCCAAGAAAACGGCCAGCCCGTCGCCAACCGCGTGCAGCCCGGCAAGCGTCCGCGTTCGGCCATGGCACCGACGCTGGTGTTCGATCGTCAGAGCGGTGAATTGCTGGCCACGGTGGGTTCGCCGGGCGGCTCGCAGATCATCGAGTACGTGAGCAAATCACTGGTGGCCATGCTCGATTGGAAACTCGACCCGCAAGCTGCGATCAGCCTGCCCAATTTCGGTAGCCGCAACGGCGCCACCGAACTGGAAGCCGGGTTGTTCAGCCCAGGCGTGAAGCAGGCATTGAAGAGCAAGGGCCATGCGCTGAGCGAGATCGATATGACCAGCGGGGTCCAGGCGATCGTTCGCACACGGGATGCTCAGGGCAAGGTGTCACTCAGCGGCGGTGCAGACCCACGGCGCGAAGGCGAAGCACTGGGCGATTGACCCGCCCTGTGTGGCGCGGCGAGTTGAAAGCAAGGCTTCCTGCCAAGGCTCGCCAGCCTCTGCACGATCGTACAAGACCTCGGCAGACAAGGCATACAGACTGGGTTAACGTGTTTCCACCTCCTTTTGTGACAAGTCACCATGGGCAACCCTACCCACACCCTCGACTGGCTGCACCGCGCCCCGCACGCCAGCGGCCTGGACCGTATCGAGGCGTACTTTGCCGGCTTTGCGTTCGACCCCCATCGCCATGACACCTACGCCATCGGCCGCACGTTGTTCGGCGTGCAGAGTTTTCATTATCGCGGCGGCATGACCCACAGCTTGCCCGGCACCACCATGGTCATTCACCCCGATGAAGTCCATGACGGCCGCGCTGGCAGCACGGAAGGCTTCAAGTACCGGATGATTTATGTGCAGCCGGCGCTGATCCAGCAGATCCTCGGCGGTAAGCCGTTGCCCTTCATACCCGGCGGCGTGTCCACCGACCCTCGGCTGCATCGCGCCAGCGAAGTGTTGCTGCAAAGCCTGGATTGCCCGATCGACCCGATGCAGGAGCAGGACGCGATGTTCGACCTGGCCCAGGCGCTGAGCGAGGCGTGCGGCGCAATCGCCAACCGCAAATCCTTTGACTACATCGCCGCTGAGCGCGCCCGGGAATTTATCCACAGCGCCCTGGGCCGCAGCATCACCCTGGATGAAATGGCCGAGCATGCCGAGCGCGACCGCTGGGCATTGTCGCGGGATTTCCGCTTGCTGTTCGGCACCAGCCCCTACCGCTACCTGACCATGCGTCGCTTGGACCTGGTGCGCCAATTGTTGGCCCAGGGCCTGCCACTGGTGGATGCGGCAATGACCGCCGGCTTCACCGACCAAAGCCACATGACCCGGCAATTTCGCAGCGCCTACGGCATGCCGCCGTCGCGGTGGGTGAAGATGCTCGGGCGCTGATCCAAGACTTGGAATGCATTCAAATGTGGGAGGGGGCTTGCTCCCGATGGCGGTGGGTCAGTTTCGGATGCGTTACTGACACGGCCTCATCGGGAGCAAGCCCCCTCCCACATTTTGGATAAGGTGGCGTTGCTGGCATTTGGTCATGGTTTGTAAAGGGCCAGCAAGCCGTGTCCCTTTAAATTGCAGGACGTTTCCGAGACAATCCCCGCCGCCTTGTGCCTGTTGGAATCGATGGCTAGTCTTCGGTCCGTCACTGAGTTTCAGTGATCGGGTTTAGCAGCCTGAGTTCAATAGGCACACGTTCACACTGCATCATGGCGGCTGTGCGTGGGGCACCTTCGGGTGCGCTGGTTTCCTATTGACCGGTCTGCTAACCCGCGTACAGCTGCCACCCTACGTTTAGCAGCGTTGGTGGTCGCTCCCTTGTTCAATAGGAGCCACACCATGACTAAAGCACTTCCCGATCCACCCATGGATTGCCTCGTCGTCAATGAAGAGCTCAGCTTCGAAGACGCCCAACTTTATATTTCCCATCTGATCCATAGCGCATCGGCAACCGTATGGGACTGTTGCGACCATCTGCAACCCCACGACCGAGCCAAGATCCACGCCGTGTGGCATTTGCTGGAGATCGCCAAAACCGTTCTAAATCGCACCATCGACTGCATGCCGCGCACCTGAAAACACCACTAACCGAATGTGGGAGGGGGCTTGCTCCCGATGGCGGTGTATCAGCGACAGATAGGCTGGCTGACACGCTGCTATCGGGAGCAAGCCCCCTCCCACATTTGAGTGCTGTTGTATTCAAAACCGCGTACGGCGTTGACGCGGGCTTTGAGAGAGAAAACCTAATCAGTCAGTTCGTCAGTTGGTTGGCAAATTGCCCGACGGCGCTTACCACTTTTTGCGCGCCATCCTGAATCTCCACGATCACCGTGCCCGCTTCCGCCGCCAGCGCCAGGCCTTGCTCGGCTTGCTGGCGGCCGCCGACCATCAAGGCTACTGCGTCGCGGGCCATGTCCTGGTTCTGACGCACGACGCCGACTATTTCTTCGGTGGCTTTGCTGGTCCGAGAAGCCAATTGCCGCACCTCATCGGCCACCACCGCAAAGCCACGTCCCTGCTCACCGGCCCGCGCAGCTTCAATGGCCGCGTTGAGCGCCAGCAGGTTGGTCTGCTCGGCGATGCCGCTGATGGTCTTGACGATGCTGCCGATCACCTGGGACTGGGCGTTCAACGCCTCGATACCTTCGCCGGCCCGCTGCATATGCTCGGCCAGGTCACGCATTACCTCCACCGCCTGAGTCACCACGGTGGTGCCGCGCTGGGCGCTGTCATCGGTTTGCCGGGAGGTGCTGTAGGCAATGTTGGCAGCCTCGGCCACCGCAAGCTCGCGGTTGACCTGGTCGGTGATCACCGTGGCGAACTTGACCACTTTGTACAGCCGCTCATTGGCGTCAGCCACCGGGTTATAGGTGGCTTCCAACCACACCAGGCGGCCATGACTGTCCACGCGTTTGAAGCGCGCCGCGACGAACTCACCGGCGTTCAGGCGCTTCCAGAATTGTTGATACTCAGGGCTGTTGTATTCCTGTGGCTCACAGAACATACGGTGATGTTTACCCTGGATCTGCGCCAGGCTGTAACCCATGGCGTTGAGGAAGCGGTCGTTGGCGGTGAGCACCTGCCCGTCGAGGTCGAACTCGATCAATGCGGTGGAGCGCATCAGCGCGGTGATCAGGTTTTCATGTTCACGCGAACTCTCGATGGTGCGCGTGAGGTCGCTGGAATACATCGCAAAATGCAGAAGACGCCCGTCCGAACTGCGCACCGGCTGTAGGATCGAGCGTAGCCACGCCTCTTTGCCGCTACCGCGCATCAAGCGCACGGCTCCCGCGAAGTGTTCGCCACGCGCCAGCGCATGCTTGAAGCGCAACTGGAACTCGTTCTGGCGGATGTGGGCCGGCGTCAGGTCTTCAATCGGCCGCCCCACAATCTCGCCCAACGGGTAGGCCAGTTCCCGCAGGAAGTTGGCATTCGCCCACTCCACCCGCCCATCAGGACCGAGCGTCAGACACAGCATTTCGTTTTCCAGGCTCTCTTTGACCTGGAGCAAGCTCGACAATTCTTCGCGAAGAGCCGACAGCTCCTGCTTCAGGCGGGTATTGAACATGGGGCACCGATGGCAAGTGAGGTGGGTGTCTAACCTGCATCGGCGCAGCTGGCCTTTTCTGAAGAGGGCTTGCGGCATTGGCCGAACTATATTCCGCTCTCGATGATGGTCGGCACGTTGTTGCTCCGGCACTTTCTGACCAGAACCTCAGCCCGCCAAGGTGTGGCGCTTGCCGAACAGCATCACGCTCCCCACCCCCACCGCCCCCATCACCACGCAATAGCCCACGCAAATCCACGGACTAGTGGGCATCAACGCAATCAACATCAGCGGCGTAGTGCTCGCCCACAGCGCATAGGCGATGTTGTAGGTGAAGGAAATTCCCGATACGCGCACATGCGCTGGAAACAACCCGACCATCACCGACGGCACCGCGCCCACCACCCCGCAGCTCAAGCCGGCCACGGCATACGCCGCGCCCAGCCAGACGCCGCCGTTGATCAGGCTGGCGTACAGGATAAACACCCCCACCGGCAACAGCAGGCTGTAGACCAGCACCGCGCGCCAGGCGCCAATGCGGTCGACCAGCAGGCCAGCCAGCACGCAGCCGATGTTGAGGAACACAATCCCCAACGCGCTCAAGGCGAAGGTGTGGCTGGGGCTCATGCCGAAGGTTTTCTGCATCATGGTCGGGGTGATGACAACCAGGACCACCACCGCCGACGTGAGCACACAGGTGAGGATCATCGCCGGCAGCAACACGGCGCGGTGGTCGCGCAATACGGTGCGCAGCGGCAGTTCGGCAGCGGCCTGGCGGCGGGCCTGCATTTCGAGGAATACCGGGGTTTCGCTGAGCCAGCGGCGCAGCCATACGCCAATCACGCCGAATACGCCGCCGAGCAGGAAGGGCAAGCGCCAGGCGTAGTCGAGAATCTCGGCCGGGGTGAAGACCTGTGCAAGCAGCGTGGCGGTGAGTGCGCCGAGCAAGTAGCCGAACGTCAGGCCGGCTTGCAGAAAACCCAGGGCATAACCGCGATGGCTGCGCGGGGCGTGTTCAGCGACGAAGGTCCAGGCGCTGGGCACTTCCCCCCCCACCGCGGCGCCTTGTAATACACGCAGCGCCAGCAGGATCAGCGGTGCGAAATAGCCGATTTGCGCGTAGGTCGGCATGATGCCGATCAGCAGGCAGGGCAAAGCCATCATCAGGATGCTCAGGCTGAACACGCGCTTGCGTCCCAGGTGATCGGCAAAGTGCGCCATCAGGATGCCACCCAGCGGGCGCGCGAGGTAGCCGGTGACGAAGATGCCAAAGCTTTGCAACAGGCGTAGCCACTCGGGCATTTCCGGGGGGAAAAACAGTTGGCTGAGGGTCAGCGCAAAGAACACGAAGATAATGAAATCGTAGATTTCCAAGGCGCCACCGAGGGCGGCCAGGCCCAGGGTTTTGTAGTCGGAGCGGGAAAAACGCTGCGCCTGTGACGAAAAGGTGGCAGTCATGTACGGGCTCGGCAGACAAACAAAATGGCGTGCAGGTTATGAGTTGAACCGGATGATGGCAATCGCGACGGATATATTTGTTTTACTCATTGATCAATGAAGATAACTACATTCCCAAATCAATGACCTTGGAGGAACATGCCGAAAAACTGCCATCCCCATAATAAATACAAGAGGAAAGACTCGTGGCCGATGCTATCGAAGAAAGCCGCTATGCCCGATTTGCCTTGCGTTGCTCCAACTTCGCCGAGCGCTGGTTCCCCGACTCCTGGGTGTTCGCCGCCCTCGCCGTGATCATCGTTGCCGTGGCGACCCTGGGCATGGGCGCTGCGCCCAGCGAAGCCGCCAAAGCATTTGGCGACGGGTTCTGGAGCCTGATCCCGTTCACCATGCAGATGGCCTTTGTGGTGATTGGCGGTTATGTGGTCGCCAGTTCGCCGCCTGCGGTAAAGCTGATTGACCGCTTGGCGCGCATCCCGAAGAACGGCCGTTCGGCGGTGGCCTGGGTCGCGTTGATTTCCATGGTGGCCTCCTTGCTCAACTGGGGCCTGTCCCTGGTGTTCGGCGGTTTGCTGGTGCGTGCATTGGCCCGTCGCACGGATTTGCGCATGGACTACCGCGCCGCTGGCGCTGCGGCCTACCTGGGCCTGGGTGCCGTATGGGCGCTGGGGTTGTCGTCGTCGGCCGCGCAGTTGCAGGCCAACCCGGGAAGCTTGCCGCCGTCAATCCTGGCGATCACCGGGATGATCCCGTTTACCGAGACCATCTTCCTGTGGCAATCCGGCGTGCTGTTACTGGCGTTGATCATCGTGTCGCTGATCATCGCCTACGCCACCGCACCGGGCCCGAACAGTGCGCGGGATGCCAAGGCCTGTGGCGTCGACCCGGCATTCAACCTGCCCAAGCCGCAGGCGCCGACCCGACCCGGCGAATGGCTGGAGCACAGCCCGCTGCTGACTATTCTGCTGGCGCTGCTGGCGGCCGGTTGGTTGTTCCACGAGTTCTCGACCAAACCGGCGATCAGCGCCATCTCGGGGCTCAACACCTATAACTTCCTGTTCATCATGGTCGGCGCGCTGCTGCACTGGCGCCCGCGCAGCTTCCTCGATGCCGTGGCCCGCGCCGTGCCGACCACCACGGGCGTGCTGATCCAGTTCCCGCTGTACGGCTCGATCGCGGCGCTGATGACCGTGGTCAAAGGCGGCGACGGCCAGACCCTGGCGCACCATATCTCGCTGTTCTTCACCTCCATCGCATCCCACGACACCTACGCCCTGCTGATGGGCGTGTACTCGGCAGTGCTGGGCTTCTTCATCCCCTCCGGCGGCGGCAAGTGGATCATCGAAGCGCCTTACGTGATGCAAGTGGCCAATGACCTGCAGTATCACCTGGGCTGGGCGGTGCAGATCTACAACGCGGCCGAAGCGCTGCCGAACTTGATCAACCCGTTCTATATGCTGCCGTTGCTGGGCGTATTGGGTCTGAAGGCGCGGGACCTGATCGGGTTTTCGTTCGTGCAATTGCTGGTGCACACGCCGCTGGTGTTGTTCTTGCTGTGGGCGTTGGGGACGACGCTGACGTATTTGCCGCCGGTGATGCCGTAGATAGCGGCAGACCGTACCTGCTAGTACAGTAGGTGCGGTCATTCAGTGGGGGGAAGGCGCTCCAGCAAATCGGGCAATGCGCTTTGTATCGTGTCCCAAACGACATCGAAGTTGATATCGAAGTAACCGTGAGCAATTCGATTGCGCATCGCGCGCATATTGCGCCAGGGAATGTATGAATGTTCTGTAGCGAAGTCGGGGTGCCGGTCCATGATTTTCGTCGACGCCTCACCAATGATGATCAGGCTCATGACCACTGCTTGTTGCGTTCGCCTGTCCTCCAAGAACTCTTCTTTGCTTAACCCCTCAACAAAGGTAATCGCGTCAGTGCAAGCTTGCTTGATGTGTTCCAGATAATCCCCAAGGCGATTTTCCGTCATACCGGACGAGCCTCAGCCAACACCTTCGCGCGAAACTTCAAAGGCAAATCACCGGGGGTCAGCAGATCCACATTGACGCCCAGCAAGCTTTCAAGCTCTACCTGCAACCCACCGAGATCAAAGAGCGTCGTTCCCGGCGGTGCGTCGACCAGCAGGTCCAGGTCACTGCCTTCGTGATCGGTCCCCAGTAATACAGACCCAAACACTCTCGGATTTGATATACGAAAACGTCCGACCACTTCTCTAACAGCGGCTCGTTGTAGATCAAGTGCAATTGAAGGTTTCACGGTTCACCTCGCGGCCTGCATCAAGAGGCCAGTCTAGCAGCGCTTATGCGGTGTAGGCACGGCCCACTCATCATAGGTCTGTCTTTGTTCCGTCACATTCCATTGCTACCGTCCTGCGAAACATCTTGCAACATCTCGCCAAGGACTCCCGCGCAATGAGTGACGAGCACGTAGACCGCCCTTCCACGGATTCGCCAGGCCAACCGCCGGTTGACACCAGTCGTCGGCGCTTCCTGGGGGGCGCGGCGGTACTGGGGGTGGGCGCGACCTTGAGTGCGTGCGGTAATACCGGCGAAGCACCGGGAAAACCGATGCCGCGCCCACTCACCTCGCAGGAGCTGGATAAAGCCTTGCGCGACAATGTGAAAACCGTCGTGGTGATTTACGCCGAGAACCGCAGCTTCAACAATCTGTTTGCAGACTTCCCCGGGCTGGAGAAACCTCTCTCGGCGCTTTCGGTGGCTGACGTTCAACAACGCGACCGCGATGGCAGCGTATTGACCACCCTTCCCCCGACCTGGGGCGGCGTGTTGCAGGTGGGCCCGCAAAGCGTGGATGGTGTGACCTACCCGAGCGCCGTGCAATTCCAGGAAAACCTGCCCAACGCCCCGTTCGCCCTCAAGGGCCCGGATGCGCAGGACTTGCCGCTGAGCCTGGTGACCCGTGACTTGTGGCATGTGTTCTACCAGAACCAGATGCAGATCAACGGCGGCAAGAATGACGGTTTCGTTGCCTGGGGCGATTCCGGCGGCCTGGTGATGGGCCATTACGCCCAGAGCCGCTATTCCCTGCGCCTGTGGGACGTAGCCAAGGAGTTTGTGCTGTGCGATAACTTTTTCCAGGGTGCGTTTGGTGGCTCGTTCCTCAACCATCAGTACCTGATCAGCGCCACGGCACCGATCTATCCGAATGCCGCGCAATCGGTGGCCAAGGCGCAGATCGCCACGCTGCAAAGCGATGACCCCGCCGACACGCGCCTCAAGCCCCTGGACACCTCGCCGGCCAGCGCCATGACCGGCCCGCCGCAGTTCGGCCCCAGCGCCTTGACGCCGGACGGTTACGCCGTCAATACGCTGGCTCCGCCCTACTGGCCGACCTGGATCCGCGACCCGCAGAACCCGGACTACGCCAAACCGGACCTGCCCAATGTGCTGGTACCGCAAACCCATGAACACATTGGCGACAAGCTCTCGAAAAAGAACATCGACTGGGCCTGGTACGCCGGCGCCTGGCAAGCCACCCTGGAGCAATTCAAGGACTCGGGCGGTATTCCCAAGATTCCGAACTTCCAGTACCACCATCAGCCGTTCAATTACTTCAAGCAGCAGGGCCCCGAGAACCGTGCCGAGCGCGACAAACGCCTGCGCGACGGCGGGTTGGGCGATGAGTCGAGCACCAACAGGTTCTTCGCCGACGCCCAAGCCGGCAAGCTGCCCGCCGTGACCTTCTACAAGCCCCAGGGCAACCTGAACATGCACGCTGGCTATGCCGATGTGGCCTCGGGCGACCGCCATATCGTCCGCGCCTTGAAGCTGCTGCAGGAAAGCCCGCAGTGGAACAACATGGTGGTGGTGGTGACCGTCGATGAGAACGGCGGCTGGTGGGACCACGTGGCACCGCCCAAGGGCGATCGCTGGGGCCCGGGCACACGGGTTCCGGCCCTGGTGGTGTCGCCGTTCGCACGCAAAGGCACGGTTGACCACACGCTCTACGACACCGCGTCGATTCTGCGCTTGATCACCCGCGTGTTTCAGCTGGAGACCCTGGACGGCCTCAAGCAAAGGGATGCCGCGATGATCGCGCGCGGCCAGAAACCCATGGGGGATTTGAGCAATACCTTGCAGTTCAGCGTGTAGGTTCACTTATCCAATCGCGACACATGTGGCGATTTAGCACGCGGTTTTCCCGGTCAGCCGCTACTGTGTGAGGGTGGGCTTTCATCCCGCGCAGACGGGCTTTCGCTGACAAGGAACCAATTATGTTCAAACCGACCAGGCTGTGCTTGACCCTGGCCGCACTGCTGGCCAGTGCGGTCGTACAGGCCGACATCGAAGTGCCGTTGGGCAGTACACAGCGTGTCACCCAGTTGTTCGCGTTTCCCAACAACTGCAACGTGATCTGTTTTCGGCCCTGGACGCTGGAGCAGACCGCCGAGCATTATTTGAACCAGAGCCTGCAACGTGACGGCTACAGCCGCGCCAAGGTCAGCGTCAAGGTGCATGACGGCCAGGTTGCGGCAACCTTCAGCGGCGTGCCGGACGGTTACGGCCAGCCCCTGACCACACTGCTCGATACCGCAGACCTGGCTTACCGAGGTGCCAGCCAGCTCAACAGCGACGGCAAGTGGGCCTATAACTGGTACTTGTTCCTGCCGCTGGGCATGGCCCTGGAAAACCGCAAAAGCATCGAGCTGCTGCATTTTCCGCCGGATTATTCGCTGACCCAGGCCCAGGACTACCTGGAATCGGCTACCACCGACCGCTGGGCGACCCTGCTCACCAGCAATGGCATTCCTGCCAGCGAAACCCCGGCCTACCAGACCATCATCGATATCGCCCCCATCGCCGCGCCGTCCAATGCGGGTAAAGACCTGGAAGCCGTCTACGGCTACTTCACCGACTACCAGACCCGCATGGTCAAGGAACTGAGCCTGCGCCCCAGCGATTCGCTGCCGATGGTGGCCTTCGGCGCGCCGGTGCGCAGCTGGATCAAGCAACAATACGGGCAAACGGTGGCGGTGCTGGGCCTGGCGCAGATCAACCCGGAGCCGGGCAAGCCGGTCTCGGTGCTCGGCGCCAACCATCCGAGTTATATCTGGTATGCCGCCAGCCCGGACACGTACGACGGCAATGAGCAGAAGGCCGATGAGGCCGGCTTGAAAGTGATGGGCCAGGACCTGAGCGCAGCCTGCTGGCAAGCCGGCATGGGCCAAAAACCCGCCAGCGACGCGAATGTATTGCTCAAGGCATGCATGAACACCTGGCAGGTCACGCGCAAGGAGCAGACCTGTGAACTGTTTTACACCTCGGTGCGCAACCTGAGCCCGGAGCAGGCCAACGCCAAATGCGCCACGCCCGCCATCAAAGACCAGCTGAAGCAGCTGCGCAGTGCAGCCCCTGCCCCCACCCTCGCACCGCCCGCGCTATGAGGAGCACCCAGGATTTCTACTGTCAGATTTGACAGTAGAAATCGGCTCTGACTTCGGTGAGTCTTGCGCGGCGCCCATTTGCGTGAGCGTAAACGGACTTAGACTTCGCCCAACGGCCGCAGGCGGTACTGCGGCGGCAATTGCTCGAAGCCACTGATGGTGGTGTTCAAGCTCTTCCAGCGGCCGTCCTTGATGCCATAGATACAGCCATGGATCGACAGGCTCTGCCCGCGGTGCCAGGCGTTTTGCACTATGCTGGTATGGCCGACGTTGGCCACTTGCTGAATCACGTTCAACTCGCACATGCGGTCGACGCGCTCTTCTTCGGTGGGCAACTGGGCCAACACGTCGCGGTTTTCGTAGTAGAGATCACGAATGGTGCGCAGCCAGCCGTCGATCAGGCCGAACTGACGGTCCTGCATCGCGGCGCGCACGCCGCCGCAGCCATAGTGGCCGGTGACGAGGATATGTTTGACCTTGAGCACATCGACCGCGTACTGGATCACCGACAGGCAATTGAGGTCGGTGTGCAGCACCACGTTGGCCACGTTGCGGTGCACGAACAGATCACCGGGCAACATGCCGACGATCTCGTTGGCCGGTACACGCGCATCGGAGCAGCCGATCCACAGGTATTCCGGGGTTTGCTGGCGGGCGAGCTTGGCGAAGAATTCGGGATCTTCCTGTTTGATCGCATCCGCCCAGCGTTCGTTGTTGTCTAGCAGGTCTTGTAGTTCGTTCATCAGGGAAAGCCTCAGGAATGATGCGCAGTTTTGTGACTGACAAGCCTTCGTCCAGGTCACGCCTTGCGCAAATTAGCTTGAATCTTTGCGGCGCAAAGCCTGTCCACACACTATAAGCCCCACAGTATGAGGATTGGCCATGACTGAATCACGACGTCCCTACGGCGCTACGCAGCCCGAACCGATTGATGATAACGAAGACCGCATGGGTTCGATGCGCGAGCTGGATTTTGATGAAGAAGACCAGACCGCGGAAATCGGCGATGAACTTCCACCTGGCGAACGCGAGCACCTGATGCCCGACGAACGGGTGCGCGAGGCCGGGCTGACCGGGGCTTCGACGGATGACCATGAGTCGACCGATGATGACATGAGCCCGGAAACGCTGATCCATGAGGACGGCGCGCGGGATGCAAGGGAGGAAGGTGAAGATAGCGCGGCGGATTATGACCTGAGCATCGTCGATGAAGATGAAATTGGCGGTGGGAATGGGTTGGATGAGGCTGAACTGGCTGACCTGGACCCGCTCGACGGCAAACGCTGACCCAACTCGGGTCAAAATGTGGGAGGGGGCTTGCCCCCGATAGCGGTGTGTCAGTCAACTCATGTATTGGCTGAACCACTGCCATCGGGGGCAAGCCCCCTCCCACATGGATTTCGGTGTCTAGTCGACCAGGGTGCAGGCCATCACGACCGCGTCCTCACGGCCGCCTACCGCAGGGTAGTAATCCCTGCGACGGCCAATTTCGTTGAAGCCGTAGCGTTCATACAAGCGGAATGCGCCGGTATTGCTGTCACGCACTTCCAGGAAACACTCACGAGCATTGGCCGCATACGCGCGGGACATCAGATGCTCGAGCAGCGCCAAGCCCAAACCTCGGCCCTGATTCTCCGGCTTCACGGTGATATTGAGCAGATGCGCCTCATCGAGGATGATCTGCACCACGCCATGGCCCACCTGTTGCTCACCTTCGAACATCAGCCAGATCTGGTACTTGCCCAGCCCGTCGAGAAAGATGCCCCGGGTCCAGGGGTGGCTGAACGCTGCGTATTCGATCTTCAGCACGGCATCGAGGTCAGCCTCGGTCATCGGGCGGAAGGATAAAGCCTCACTCATCGGTTGTTTTCCAGCGCGCCATCAGCCGGCGCATGGCTTGCCAGATATCAGCCTTACGCTGTGGCTCTTCCATTAATAATTCCAGGCCCGGCAGGGCCCATACCGAACCCAGGCCTTCAACCTGCAGTTCGCGGTACCAGGCTTCGGCATCCGCCTCACCGGCAAAGCGCACGGCCGGCAAGCCGATCAGCCATAGGCAGACGCACGGTTCGTCTTCCAGGCGTGCCGCAACAAAACTCTGTACAAAATCCCGTGCGGCGTCCGGGCCCTGGTCCATGGTGCCGCGCACCAGCAGTGGCCAGCGCACCGGGTCGCCGACGATTTGCGGGCTGTCGGGCAGGCCGGCGGCGCGCAGCATGTCCTTGAGCAGCAGGTAGGCCGGGTCGCGCGACTGGAAACGTTCGCCGGTGGGCAATTCCACCAGCAGCAGGCAACGCCCGGCGCGCAGCAGTTGCAGGGCAAAGCGTGGCGTCGGCACGACCGGGGCCTTGGCCACCGGGGCAGTGTCTTCGGCGACCACTGCCTTGACCACCGGTGACGGGCGCGGCACCTCGATCTTCGTGCGCTCCACCGTCGGCCGCGTTTCGGGCACAGACTTGATCACCGCCACCGGCGCGGCGGCTTCCTCGCCTGACGGCGCGAACGCTTCATAGGGCTCCGGCGCCTGCAACAGCTCGGGCCGCGACGGCGCGGCAAACGGCAGTTCGGTGCGGGGCAGCCAGTTGACCACCTGCATGGCGCTCAAGTAAGCGCGACGTCGGGACTCGGTAAGCACAGCTCAGCCACTTGTGGATAACTAAAGAGCGGGGATTCTACCGCTGTTCGGCAACAATCGCCCACTGCACACTGACCGGCTGTGGATAAATCCCGCGCCCGATGCAGTACAATCGCGACTTTTAATCGCCAACCAGCCGGCCTTTCCCATGATCGAACCCAAGCGCGTCCTGCGCGCCCTCGCCGAACACTGGGCCTTACTTGAGCCACTGTGCGAACACTTCGACCAAGGCACCCTGAGCCTGGGCGAACTGCGCGCGCAACTGGCCGCCCAACAATTGGACAGCACGCCCCAGGACATCACCAGCCTGCTGGACGTGTGGATCCGCCTGGATATCCTGGTGCCGGTGGCCAAGAGCCCGAACCGCTTCGAGCTCAACGCGCAGATTCACGACTTCCTGGCGTATCTTCGCAAGGAGCACCGGCTTGGCCTGTGCCTGGAAATCGAAGCTTACCTGCGTCATCTCGAGCGCCTGGCCGGTTATATCCAGGACGCCTTCGACATCCGCGATGGCCACGACCTCGCCCGACAACTGCGCCTGCTGGATATGCGCGTGCGGGATGTGCTGAAAAAACTCGCCAACGACGAACAGGCCCTCGCTGCCGTGGCCGACCGCGCCAAGACCAGCGACCGGCAGATCCCGTTGCGCCAGCGTTACGCCGAGGTCTTGGCCACCTGGGACGAATACGTCGAACCGATGATCCAACTGGTGAACGCCGACGGCGCGTTCGAGCAAGGCGTGCGCAAGGTGGAAAACGTGCTGCTGCGCATGCTCACCGAGCAGCAGCGTCTCGGCCACCTAGTGGACGACGACATGCTGCTGCGCACCCACGCGCGCATCCTCGAGATGCAGACCAGCGCCCAACTGACCCTGCGTCATGCGCGCGAGCTGCTGTTGCCGCTGCGCGAAGAAGCACGCCGGCACAACGCCGTGACCCGTGGCGCGGCGCTGGCCCTGTCGGCCATTCGCCGCAAAGGGCTGGACGCGGTGCCGCAGGCTGCCATGCCAATGTTCAGCCGGCCGCAAAGCACCTTCCTCGGCAGTGCCAGCCAGGTCGAGGCGTATGTGTATGCCCTGGCGAATTTCGAGCCGAAACCGGCGCGTTTCCCCAAGGCGCACAAAACCCACAAGGGCGAAGCCCCGCGCGCACCGCGAACGGTCAAGGAAATGCTCGAGCGCTGCGAAGACGCACTGCCGATGCCGGACCTGATGACCTGGCTGCTGGAGCAGGAGCCGAACGGCGCGACCGACGAATTGTTGTACTGGTTCTCGCGGCTCTCGCGGGAAAAACGCTTCAAGCGCGAGCGCCTGGAACGCCGCGATTACCACACCCACGAGCACCAGGTCAGCCTGCGCTCCTTCGCCCTGCTCCCGGCCAGCTCTGACGCGGCCGAGCACTCTGCGAGCATCCCAAATGCATCTTGATCTATCCGAACTGTCCCAGCTGGCGCCGATCTTTCGCGAGCTGTTCAAGGGCTACCACGTCAGCCGCCGCGACCCGGAGCTGTACGCACAACTGTCGAATTTCCAGGACCAGTACCGCACGCTGTTCAAGGCCCTGGGCTTTGAGCTGGTCTGCGATACCCGTGGCTTCTACTACTTCGTGCCGGACTCCGCGATTGCCAGCGCGCAGGTAAACAAGACCGCCCAGCGCCTGGCGTTGTTCACCTTCATTCTCGTCGAACACCTGGCCGACCAGGGCCGCGACCCGGTTGCCGTGCTCGATGGCGGCAGCCTGGGCCGCGATGAACTGCCGTCGTTACTGGAGAAATACCGCGACCTGTTTATCCAGGCCGAAGTGCAGACCCAGGAAGAACTCGAAGAAAAAATCATGCGCCGCATGACTCAGCTGGGTTTCGCCAGCGAAGACAACGGCATCTATCGCTTCCTGCCGCCGATGCACCGTTTCCTTGATGTATGCCTGTCGGTGCAGCAGGACCGCGACCTCGCCGCCAGTGTGCACAGCGTCTTGCCGTTGCCTGCGCCGGTGATCATCGACGAAGACAGCGATGAAAAACTGCTGAAGACCGATGACCCGCTGGACTTGAGTGACTTCGCCGAAGACAGCGAAGAAGACGCCCTCGCCCGCGCCATTGCCGAAGAACAGGAGACCGACGCATGAGTAAGGAACGCTACGGCATACGCCGCTTCGCCCTGTTGAATACCGCCGGCTACAGCCTGGGTTTGTTCCCGCTGGAAGAGCCACTGTCGGTGTATGGCGCGAACAACCTGGGTAAATCCGCGTCGATCAACGCTTTGCAGTTCCCGATCCTGGCGCGCATGTCGGACATGAGTTTCGGCAAGTACACGCTAGAGCAATCGCGACGCTTCTACTTTGCCACCGACACCAGCTACATCCTCGTGGAAGTCTCGCTGCCCCACGGCCCGCATGTGATTGGCGTGGTCGGGCGCGGCCCGGGCGGTGGTTTCGGTCATCAGTTCTTTGCCTATGCCGGCAAGCTGGACCTGGCCCACTATCAGAAAAACGATACCTGCCTGCGCCAGAAAGAACTGTTCACCAACCTTGAGCGCGAAGGCCTGAAGGCCTATGAACTCAAGCCCGACGAACTGCGGCGCCTGTTGGTGGGCGGCCACACCTCGATCCCGCTGGACCTGACGCTGATCCCACTGCGCTCCACCAGCGAGCAGAGTCTTAAGACCTTCCGCGCGTTGTTCATCAACCTGCTGCACATGCGCGAAATCACCGCAGCCAAGCTCAAGCAATTGTTCCTCGATGCGTTTGAACACAGCCTGCGCTCCGGCAGCGTCGATTACATCGCCGCGTGCGAAGAAGCCTTCCGCGATGTACGGCGCATGGAGCAGGACTACAACTCCTTGGTGGCCGCCGGGCCGTTGGTCGAAGCACTCGCCAATGGCGTGAAACAGCGCGACATTTTGCGCGGCAAATTGCATCGCCTGTCGCCGTTGCTCGATTCGCTGTTGGGCACCTGGTCGGATTACGCCAGTGCGCGCAAGGAAGAGCTGACGATCCAGGCCGAACACTATCGCAACGAGCAGGATGCGCTGCAGAACGACCAGCGTGGCGGCACCCAGGAGCTGATGCGCCTGGAGCGCGAGATCAGTGGCATCCAACGCTGGTTGGGCGAGTTGTCGGTGCTCAAGCATCGCTTCGCGCTGGTCGATGATGTGCGGGTGCTGGAGCAGCAACTGCTCGCGGCCAAGGACGCTCACGACGAATTGGCGGGTGCGCTGGCGCAGTCGCGTCAGTTCAGCGCCGAGGACCTGGACGAGCGTCTGCGCGACCTGGAAAAACGCTTGAAGTCGGTCAGGCAGCAGCTTGATCACGCGGACAACAACAGCTACGCCAAGCTGCGCGAAGAATTCTCGCAACAGGATGTCGAGCGCTTGATGCGCCTGTTCAACAGCGCGTTGTTCAGCCTGCCTCTAGGTGAACATGGCATCACGCTGGATGAGCAAGGCCAGTGGGTCAAATCCCTGGAACAGATCCTCGATGGTTTCAAGGGCGAGCGTTTCGAAGTGCCGGGGCTGTCCATCGACATCTCGCACATCGAGCCTCCGGCGTTGCAGGCCCTGGCGGATCGCGCGGCGTTGCGCGACCAGAAAGAGCGCCTGGAAAAAGAACTCAAGCAACTGAAAACCCAGCAAGCGGTCGCTTCCGACCGAGCGGCGAGCAAGACCCAGACCGAAGCGCTGTACCAGCAGGTATTGGACGCGCAGAAGGCGCTGGAAGATTTCCGCCGCACCCAAACCCTGAGCGCGGAGGAAGGCGAGAAGCTGGAACACCTCGCGCAGATGGAAGCGGCCCAGGATGAACTGAAGCGCTCCAGCGATGCGTTCACCGAGCGAGTCCAGCAGCTGTCGGCCAAGCTGCAATTGGTCGGCCGCCAGATTGGCGATATGGAAGCCAAGCAGCGTACGCTGGACGACGCGTTGCGCCGGCGCCAGCTATTGCCGGCGGACCTGCCGTTCGGCACGCCGTTCATGGACCCGGTCGACGATTCCATGGACAACCTGCTGCCGCTGCTCAACGACTATCAGGACAGCTGGCAAGGCTTGCTGCGTGCCGATGGCCAGATCGAAGCGCTGTATGCGCAGGTGCGCCTCAAGGGTGTGGCCAAGTTCGACAGCGAGGACGACATGGAGCGGCGTCTGCAACTGCTGATCAACGCCTATGCGCACCGTACCGATGAGGCATTGACCCTGGGCAAGGCGCGCCGCGCGGCCGTCACCGATATTGCGCGGACCTTGCGCAATATCCGCAGCGACTACGACAGCCTGGAACACCAACTGGCGTTGTTCAACCGCGAGATCAACAAGCGCCAGGTCTCCAACCTGCAGAGCTTTCGCATCGTGCTGGCGCCGAACAAGGAAGCCCTCAAGCATATCGACCAGATCATCCACAGCGCCGGTCAGTATGAGGAAGGCGAAACGTTGTCGGTGTTCGACCTCAGCCAGAGCGCCGAGCAGGACAACAAGAACGAAGAAGCCAAGGAATACCTGGCCCGCCTCGTGGCGGCCAACCATAACCAACTGGGCCTCAAGGACCTGTTCGAGCTGGCGTTCGAGATCACCAAGGTGAACGGCCAACCAGTGATTCATACCGACATCGACGGCGCCGCGTCCAACGGCACCACCATGACCATCAAGGCGCTGACCAACATGTACTTGTTGCTGCACTTGATGGACCGCGACCAGGCTGGTCGCGTGCGCTTGCCGTACTACCTCGACGAGGCGGCGGATATCGATGAGAAGAACCAGGCAGCGTTGCTGGAAACCAGCCTGCAGTTGGGCTTCGTGCCGATCCTGGCCAGCGTGAAGCCGCAGGTGTCTGCCCAGGTGGCGATCGACCTGGAAGGCGGCAGCGGGCCGAACGGCATCTACATTGATGAGGCGGACTGGAAATATATCCGTCGTCACGATGCGGTGAAGGCCACGCTGAACGTGCAGGCGGACGAGCCGGAGCTGGATGCCGTCTGACGTGTAGCGCTGAAAGGCAAAAAGGCCGCGATCGTTTGGATCGCGGCCTTTTTTGTGGGTTTTGCAGTGATTTTTAAGGCCTCATCGGGGGCAAGCCCCCTCCCACACTTGAATGTATTCACACATCGGAACGTGGGAGGGGGCTTGCTCCCGATAGCCGCGCCTCGGTCTACTTGCCGAGTGGAATCTTCGGCGCCCAGGTCAGCCACTCATCCTCAAACTTGTCGAACAGTGCAAAGGTCTGCTGCGGCCGTGCCGGGTTACCCATGCGTTCGCCTTCAGGCGTGGCAAAGGCGATACCGCCGGCAACCAACGTCTCCAGGGACTCGGTACGCACCGTCGCGCCCTTGAACAAGCCGAAGTCGAGCCCGAAGCCGCTGGCGTTCCAGAAGCGACTGCCACTGCGTACCAACGGCGCGTATTTGGGCTCGATCAGGATGTGCACCAGGACACGGTCGGCGGTCTGTCCCAGCTCATAGCCGGTAACTTTGCCCACGGTGACTTCACGGTAGGTGACGGGCACGCCTTCCTTGAGCGAACCACGGCGTGCGGCGCTGAGTGTCAGGCTCAGGCCGGCCTGCTGACGGGCGGTTTCAGGCGGTTGGGCAAGGGCGACAAAGCTCTTCTGCGCGCCGGCGTTTTTCGCGGCCGGTTGCACTTCGATGTATTGACCGGTGACCAGGGTTTCCAGATTTGCTGTCTTCATCAGGCCCAACTCCGGCTTGACCACCCAGAACTGGCTGCCAACCCGCGCAATACGGTCCGCAACCTGGGTGATACGCGCCTTGAGCAGCACCGATTGCATGTCGGCACTCAGGTCCACGCTCTCGAGCTTGCCCACTTCCAGGCCTTTGAAGCGCACCGGCGTGCCTGGGCTCAAGCCGTCGGCGCGATCGACCTTGATGGTGACCAGGGTGCCATGTTGATTGGCAGCCTCACGATCGGCAAACAAGCGGAAACGGGGGATGCGTCGTTTCAGCGGCACATTCGGTTCCGGCGTTTCGAAGGCGATGCCGCCGGCCATCAGACTGGCCAGGGATTCACTTTTCACCTGGATACCACCGGTAAGCCCGCCGGTGAGGGTGACACCGCTGGCATTCCAGAAACGTGTCGAACCGTTGACCAGGCTTTCATACTCTTTCTCGATATGAACGCCGATCACCAATTGCTTTTTCTTGCGTGAAAACTGGTAGCTCTGTACCGAACCGACTTTGACCTGCTTGTACAGAATCGGGCTGCCGACATCCAGCGAGCCGAGGTTGTCGGTGAGCAACACCATGTGCAGGCCTGGGGAGCGCAGATCCAACGGTGGCGCCTTGGCGCGCGCCACGTATTCACGTTGTGGCGGGGTGCCTTTGTCGCCGGGGCGGATGGCGATGTAGTTACCTTTGACCAAGGCCTCCAGCCCGGTAATGCCGGCCAGGGAGATGGACGGCTTGACCACCCAGAATTGCGTGTCCTGAACCAGGTAGTCTTCGGCCAATGGGTCAAGGGTCAATTCAGCGCTGGCGCTGGTCAGGTCCGGGTCGATCTTCAGGGTTTTCAGGCTGCCGACCTGGATACCTTTGTACATCACAGGAGTGCGACCAGCCTGCAGGCCTTCGAAATCGGTGAGTTTGACCTTGACCTTGATGCCCGCGGCGGCGGCGTCGAAATCCTCGTACAAGCGAAAAGGCAGGCTCGGGTCGGTTGGCGGGCTGTCTTTGCGGTTTTCCGGGGTGGCGAAGGCAATACCACCGGCGACGATACTGGAGAGGGATTCACTGCGCACCTTCACACCGGACAGATTGGCGTCGATGCTGATGCCGCTGGCATTCCAGAAACGCGTGTGTTTGCGCACCAGGTTGGCGTAGGTCGGTTCGATATAAACCTTGATCTCGACAGTGCTCTGGTCTTCAGACAACAAGTAACTTTTGACCTGACCCACCTGGATCTGCTTGTAGAACACCGGGCTGCCACGGTTCAGCGAACCCAAGCGATCAGCCTTGAGGGTCAGGTGCAGGCCGGGCTTGGCGTCGGATAACGGCGGCTCCTCGGAAAGCGCCTTGAATTTGCGGGTGGGCTCACCATCCCCCGGGCTTGCGGCGATGTAGTTGCCCGAGACCAGGGTTTCCAGGCCGGTGATGCCGGCGAGGCTGACGCTGGGCTTGACCAGCCAGAAGCGGGTGTTGGTCTTGAGGTATTGTTCGACGTCCTTGTTCATCTCGATGGTGGCAATCACCCCGCGATTGCTGCCTTCGTCATCCAGCGCCAAGGCCTTGACCTTGCCCACCGTCATCCCTTTGTAGACCACTTCGGTCTTGTTGACTTGAATGCCTTCGCCGCTTTCAAAGCGGACCTGAATCTCGATACCTTGCTGGGAGTAGGCACGCCACCCCAGCCAGCCACCGATGATCAGGGCGATCAGGGGCAACACCCAGATGGCCGACCAGTTGGACGCAGGGCGGGTTTTAGCTTTAGGCAAATCACTCATGGTCGTCATCCGACTCCGTGTTATCCCAAATCAGTCGGGGATCGAAGGTTACTGCGGCAAACATCGTCAAGATCACCACACTGGCAAACGCTGCAGCGCCGAGATTGGCTTCGACACTGGCAAGTCGCCCAAAGTTTACGACCGCCACCAGAATGGCGATCACGAAGATATCCAGCATGGACCAGCGACCGATGAATTCGATAAAGCGGTACATGATAATGCGTTGTTGCGCAGACAGCGGTTGCCGGCGCTGCACCGAAAACAGCAGCAGGCCGATACCCACAAGCTTGAACGTCGGCACCAGGATACTGGCGATGAACACCACGGCGGCAATCGGAAACATGCCGTGCTGTACCAGCTGGATCACGCCGGACATGATGGTGCTCGGGTCGCCTTGGCCGAGAGAGTTGACGGTCATGATCGGCAGCAGGTTGGCCGGGATGTACAGGATCGCCGCAGTCACCAGCAGTGCCCAGGTGCGTATGAGGCTATTGGGACGACGCGGGTGGATCAGCGCACCGCAACGGGTGCAGAGTTGCTCATCGGCATCGGCTTGCTGCTTGTTCAACTCATGGCATTCGGTACAAATCAGAATGCCTGCATCAATTGCCCGCATGGTCATCCTCTCCTGACAGCGCTTGCCAGATCTGGTGGGGTGACATCACCACCTCGAGCAGAATCTGAACCATTAACAGACTTACAAAGCAAACCAGACCCAAGCCAAGCGTAATGGAGGCCATGTCAGCCAGCTTCACAAGTGCCACCAGCACGCCCATCAAGTAGACCTCCAGCATTCCCCAATCTTTCATATGGTGGTAGATGCGGTAGAACAGCAGTCCATAACTGCGACCGATGTTCCAGCGGATGCTGAGCAGCACAGCCAGCTGGCACACCAACTTGAGCAGGGGGATGCCCATGCTGCACAGGAAAACCACGACGGCAACGCCTTGCATTCCGGTGTTGAACAGGCCGACTACGCCGGTCCACACGGTGTCCTCCGAGGACTGCCCGAGTAGATTGAGCTGCATGATGGGTAAAAAATTCGCGGGGATATACAGCAGCAGTGCTGCCAGCACCAAGGCGAGGCTGCGCTCGACGACATTGTGACGATGAGCGTAGAGCTCGTAACCGCAACGTGGGCATTCAGCCTTCTCACCGAGGGCGAGCGAGGGTTTGCGCATCAGAAGGTCGCACTCATGGCATGCCACCAAGTCGTCCAGGGGTAAGTCCGACACCTCAAGGGCATCAACCGGATCGGGCATAAATAGGGCTCGGGCTCTAAAAAAGGTTAGGTGCCTATTCTAGTGGTCTGGTTCAGAAATAACTGTGCAAATTTGTCGGAGGTGGTGAGGGAGTGTTGGCACTTTTCGACCGCCCAAAACAAAACCCCATCTGCTTTCGCAAATGGGGTTTCGGAATTTAATCTTGACGATGACCTACTCTCACATGGGGAAACCCCACACTACCATCGGCGATGCATCGTTTCACTACTGAGTTCGGGATGGGATCAGGTGGTTCCAATGCTCTATGGTCGTCAAGAAATTCGGGTACTGAGTCGTGACCAGATGGCCTCGCTTCAGCAAATTGGGTATGGGATAGAATTCGGTGTTTCGTGAGCATCGAACTTTCGGTTCATTGCGTCTTCACACACCGCAATCTGGTTGCTCTGGATTAAAGAGCCGACGCAAATTGCTTGGGTGTTATATGGTCAAGCCTCACGGGCAATTAGTATTGGTTAGCTCAACGCCTCACAGCGCTTACACACCCAACCTATCAACGTCGTAGTCTTCGACGGCCCTTCAGGGGACTCAAGGTCCCAGTGAGATCTCATCTTGAGGCTAGTTTCCCGCTTAGATGCTTTCAGCGGTTATCTATTCCGAACATAGCTACCCGGCAATGCCACTGGCGTGACAACCGGAACACCAGAGGTTCGTCCACTCCGGTCCTCTCGTACTAGGAGCAGCCCCTCTCAAATCTCAAACGTCCACGGCAGATAGGGACCGAACTGTCTCACGACGTTCTAAACCCAGCTCGCGTACCACTTTAAATGGCGAACAGCCATACCCTTGGGACCGGCTTCAGCCCCAGGATGTGATGAGCCGACATCGAGGTGCCAAACACCGCCGTCGATATGAACTCTTGGGCGGTATCAGCCTGTTATCCCCGGAGTACCTTTTATCCGTTGAGCGATGGCCCTTCCA
The DNA here is from genome assembly GCF_003852295.1 of Pseudomonas sp. R11-23-07. Classification (NCBI taxonomy): domain Bacteria; kingdom Pseudomonadati; phylum Pseudomonadota; class Gammaproteobacteria; order Pseudomonadales; family Pseudomonadaceae; genus Pseudomonas; species Pseudomonas sp. R11-23-07. The sequence continues at coordinate 828,224 of NZ_CP027761.1, read as the reverse complement.
TACAGAACCACCGGATCACTAAGACCTACTTTCGTACCTGCTCGACGTGTCTGTCTCGCAGTCAAGCGCGCTTTTGCCTTTATACTCTACGACCGATTTCCGACCGGTCTGAGCGCACCTTCGTACTCCTCCGTTACTCTTTAGGAGGAGACCGCCCCAGTCAAACTACCCACCATACACTGTCCTCGATCCGGATAACGGACCTGAGTTAGAACCTCAAAGTTGCCAGGGTGGTATTTCAAGGTTGGCTCCACGCGAACTGGCGTCCACGCTTCAAAGCCTCCCACCTATCCTACACAAGCAAATTCAAAGTCCAGTGCAAAGCTATAGTAAAGGTTCACGGGGTCTTTCCGTCTAGCCGCGGATACACTGCATCTTCACAGCGATTTCAATTTCACTGAGTCTCGGGTGGAGACAGCGCCGCCATCGTTACGCCATTCGTGCAGGTCGGAACTTACCCGACAAGGAATTTCGCTACCTTAGGACCGTTATAGTTACGGCCGCCGTTTACCGGGGCTTCGATCAAGAGCTTCGCGTTAGCTAACCCCATCAATTAACCTTCCGGCACCGGGCAGGCGTCACACCCTATACGTCCACTTTCGTGTTTGCAGAGTGCTGTGTTTTTAATAAACAGTCGCAGCGGCCTGGTATCTTCGACCGGCATGAGCTTACGGAGCAAGTCCTTCACCCTCACCGGCGCACCTTCTCCCGAAGTTACGGTGCCATTTTGCCTAGTTCCTTCACCCGAGTTCTCTCAAGCGCCTTGGTATTCTCTACCCAACCACCTGTGTCGGTTTGGGGTACGGTTCCTGGTTACCTGAAGCTTAGAAGCTTTTCTTGGAAGCATGGCATCAACCACTTCGTCGTCTAAAAGACAACTCGTCATCAGCTCTCGGCCTTAGAATCCCGGATTTACCTAAGATTCCAGCCTACCACCTTAAACTTGGACAACCAACGCCAAGCTGGCCTAGCCTTCTCCGTCCCTCCATCGCAATAACCAGAAGTACAGGAATATTAACCTGTTTTCCATCGACTACGCTTTTCAGCCTCGCCTTAGGGACCGACTAACCCTGCGTCGATTAACGTTGCGCAGGAAACCTTGGTCTTTCGGCGTGGGTGTTTTTCACACCCATTGTCGTTACTCATGTCAGCATTCGCACTTCTGATACCTCCAGCAAGCTTCTCAACTCACCTTCACAGGCTTACAGAACGCTCCTCTACCGCATCACTTGCGTGATACCCGTAGCTTCGGTGTATGGTTTGAGCCCCGTTACATCTTCCGCGCAGGCCGACTCGACTAGTGAGCTATTACGCTTTCTTTAAAGGGTGGCTGCTTCTAAGCCAACCTCCTAGCTGTCTAAGCCTTCCCACATCGTTTCCCACTTAACCATAACTTTGGGACCTTAGCTGACGGTCTGGGTTGTTTCCCTTTTCACGACGGACGTTAGCACCCGCCGTGTGTCTCCCATGCTCGGCACTTGTAGGTATTCGGAGTTTGCATCGGTTTGGTAAGTCGGGATGACCCCCTAGCCGAAACAGTGCTCTACCCCCTACAGTGATACATGAGGCGCTACCTAAATAGCTTTCGAGGAGAACCAGCTATCTCCGAGCTTGATTAGCCTTTCACTCCGATCCACAGGTCATCCGCTAACTTTTCAACGGTAGTCGGTTCGGTCCTCCAGTTAGTGTTACCCAACCTTCAACCTGCCCATGGATAGATCGCCCGGTTTCGGGTCTATTCCCAGCGACTAGACGCCCTATTAAGACTCGCTTTCGCTACGCCTCCCCTATTCGGTTAAGCTCGCCACTGAAAATAAGTCGCTGACCCATTATACAAAAGGTACGCAGTCACCTAACAAAGTAGGCTCCCACTGCTTGTACGCATACGGTTTCAGGATCTATTTCACTCCCCTCTCCGGGGTTCTTTTCGCCTTTCCCTCACGGTACTAGTTCACTATCGGTCAGTCAGTAGTATTTAGCCTTGGAGGATGGTCCCCCCATATTCAGACAAAGTTTCTCGTGCTCCGTCCTACTCGATTTCATGACTAAGAGATTTTCGCGTACAGGGCTATCACCCACTATGGCCGCACTTTCCAGAGCGTTCCGCTAATCTCAAAGCCACTTAAGGGCTAGTCCCCGTTCGCTCGCCACTACTAAGGGAATCTCGGTTGATTTCTTTTCCTCAGGGTACTTAGATGTTTCAGTTCCCCTGGTTCGCTCCATACACCTATGTATTCAGTGTAAGGTAACCATCTTATGATGGCTGGGTTCCCCCATTCAGACATCTCCGGATCAAAGTCTGTTTGCCGACTCCCCGAAGCTTTTCGCAGGCTACCACGTCTTTCATCGCCTCTGACTGCCAAGGCATCCACCGTATGCGCTTCTTCACTTGACCATATAACCCCAAGCAATCTGGTTATACTGTGAAGACAACATTCGCCGAAAATTCGATCATACTCAATTAAGAGCGACTCACAAATTTTACCTTAGCCTGAGCCGTTACCAGTGAAAGTAACGTCCAGTCTATCTTTCTATCACATACCCAAATTTTTAAAGAACGAACTAGTCAAAGACTAGAAATCAACATTCACCATCACAACGATGGAATGCTCATTTCTAAGCTTTCTACAAACAGAAGCAGTAGTGGTGGAGCCAAACGGGATCGAACCGTTGACCTCCTGCGTGCAAGGCAGGCGCTCTCCCAGCTGAGCTATGGCCCCGTATTTCTACAGGCGTTTCCCACACAAAATTGGTGGGTCTGGGCAGATTCGAACTGCCGACCTCACCCTTATCAGGGGTGCGCTCTAACCAACTGAGCTACAGACCCAATTTCGGGCTGCTTCTTTTCGTCTTCTTCAATGAATCAAGCAATTCGTGTGGGAACTTATGGAGCAGCTGATGTCGTCGATTAAGGAGGTGATCCAGCCGCAGGTTCCCCTACGGCTACCTTGTTACGACTTCACCCCAGTCATGAATCACACCGTGGTAACCGTCCTCCCGAAGGTTAGACTAGCTACTTCTGGTGCAACCCACTCCCATGGTGTGACGGGCGGTGTGTACAAGGCCCGGGAACGTATTCACCGCGACATTCTGATTCGCGATTACTAGCGATTCCGACTTCACGCAGTCGAGTTGCAGACTGCGATCCGGACTACGATCGGTTTTCTGGGATTAGCTCCACCTCGCGGCTTGGCAACCCTCTGTACCGACCATTGTAGCACGTGTGTAGCCCAGGCCGTAAGGGCCATGATGACTTGACGTCATCCCCACCTTCCTCCGGTTTGTCACCGGCAGTCTCCTTAGAGTGCCCACCATAACGTGCTGGTAACTAAGGACAAGGGTTGCGCTCGTTACGGGACTTAACCCAACATCTCACGACACGAGCTGACGACAGCCATGCAGCACCTGTCTCAATGTTCCCGAAGGCACCAATCCATCTCTGGAAAGTTCATTGGATGTCAAGGCCTGGTAAGGTTCTTCGCGTTGCTTCGAATTAAACCACATGCTCCACCGCTTGTGCGGGCCCCCGTCAATTCATTTGAGTTTTAACCTTGCGGCCGTACTCCCCAGGCGGTCAACTTAATGCGTTAGCTGCGCCACTAAGAGCTCAAGGCTCCCAACGGCTAGTTGACATCGTTTACGGCGTGGACTACCAGGGTATCTAATCCTGTTTGCTCCCCACGCTTTCGCACCTCAGTGTCAGTGTTGGTCCAGGTGGTCGCCTTCGCCACTGGTGTTCCTTCCTATATCTACGCATTTCACCGCTACACAGGAAATTCCACCACCCTCTACCACACTCTAGTCAGTCAGTTTTGAATGCAGTTCCCAGGTTGAGCCCGGGGATTTCACATCCAACTTAACAAACCACCTACGCGCGCTTTACGCCCAGTAATTCCGATTAACGCTTGCACCCTCTGTATTACCGCGGCTGCTGGCACAGAGTTAGCCGGTGCTTATTCTGTCGGTAACGTCAAAACAATCACGTATTAGGTAACTGCCCTTCCTCCCAACTTAAAGTGCTTTACAATCCGAAGACCTTCTTCACACACGCGGCATGGCTGGATCAGGCTTTCGCCCATTGTCCAATATTCCCCACTGCTGCCTCCCGTAGGAGTCTGGACCGTGTCTCAGTTCCAGTGTGACTGATCATCCTCTCAGACCAGTTACGGATCGTCGCCTTGGTGAGCCATTACCTCACCAACTAGCTAATCCGACCTAGGCTCATCTGATAGCGCAAGGCCCGAAGGTCCCCTGCTTTCCCCCGTAGGACGTATGCGGTATTAGCGTCCGTTTCCGAACGTTATCCCCCACTACCAGGCAGATTCCTAGGCATTACTCACCCGTCCGCCGCTCTCAAGAGAAGCAAGCTTCTCTCTACCGCTCGACTTGCATGTGTTAGGCCTGCCGCCAGCGTTCAATCTGAGCCATGATCAAACTCTTCAGTTCAAACATCTTTGGGTTTTTAAGAAACCCTAAACTTGGCTCAGCAATCATTGGTTACATCTTTGATTTCTCGCGGAGTAACTTGTGATGCTGATAATCTTGTTGACTATCAGTCTGACTCCACAAGCACCCACACGAATTGCTTGATTCAGTTGTTAAAGAGCGGTTGGTTAAGAGCTATTCGTCTCAACCGAGGCGCGCATTCTACAGCAGCCTCATTTGCTGTCAAGCGGTTATTTTCAGAAGTTTTCGAAGATTTCTTCAACAACTTCAACCACTTGCGCTTGCGATCTCTCGTAAGCGGGAGGCGAATTCTACAGCGTTACCCGCTGCTGTCAACACCTCTTTTTCAACTTCCTTTTGGCTTCGATGGACTGAAGCAACCTGCTGCCGAAAACTACTTAACTAATTGTTTACCAAGGAGTTTTCCGTTTCGACTGCGCCGGAAGTGGGGCGAATTATAGGCGCACAGAATCTGCCGTCAACCTTCTTTTTCACATTTCTGTCATATAGGTCAAAAAGCCCAGAAAACGCAAAGGTCGGCCCCAAGGGGCCGGCCTTCTATTCACCCACCTTACAGGCTCGGAAAAGCGAACTGCGATGCCTCATGGCTGGCCCGCTGCGGCCAACGCTGAGTGATCGCCTTGCGGCGGGTATAGAACCGCACCCCATCCGGCCCATAGGCGTGCAAGTCGCCAAACAGCGAACGCTTCCAGCCACCGAAGCTGTGATAAGCCACCGGCACCGGCAGCGGAACGTTAACCCCCACCATGCCCACTTCAATTTCATCACAGAACAGACGCGCCGCCTCACCGTCACGGGTGAAGATGCAGGTGCCGTTGCCGTATTCATGATCGTTGATCAATTGCATCGCCGCTTCCAGGCTGTCCACCCGCACCACGCACAACACCGGCCCGAAGATCTCTTCTTTATAGATACGCATCTCGGGGGTCACGCGATCAAACAGGCTGCCACCGAGGAAGAACCCATGTTCATGCCCGGCAACGCTCAAGCCGCGACCATCGACGACCAACTCGGCCCCCGCCGACACACCGTCCTCTATATAGCCGCTGACCTTGTCCCGCGCCTGCCCCGTCACCAGTGGCCCCATATCCAAGCCACAGGTGGTGCCCGCGCCGATCTTCAATGCCTTGACCTGCGGTACCAGCTTGGCGATCAACGCATCCGCCACCTGGTCACCCACACACACCGCCACCGAGATCGCCATGCAACGCTCGCCGCAGGAACCATACGCCGCACCCATCAAGGCACTGACGGCGTTATCCAGATCCGCATCGGGCATCAGCACCGCGTGGTTCTTCGCCCCGCCCAGTGCCTGCACGCGCTTACCGCGTTTGGTCGCTTCGGCATAGATGTATTCGGCAATCGGCGTCGATCCTACAAAGCTAAGCGCCTTTACCTCGGGCGCTTCGATCAAAGCGTCCACTGCCCCCTTGTCACCGTGCACCACGCTCAGCACACCTTTAGGCAGACCCGCTTCCTGCAACAATTGCGCGATCAACAACGTTGAACTCGGGTCACGCTCCGACGGTTTGAGGATGAAACAGTTACCGCACACAATCGCCAGCGGATACATCCACAACGGCACCATCGCCGGGAAGTTGAACGGCGTAATCCCCGCCACGACTCCCAGCGGCTGAAAATCCGACCAGGCATCAATGTTCGGCCCCACGTTACGGCTGTATTCACCCTTGAGAATTTCCGGCGCCGAGCACGCGTACTCCACATTCTCGATGCCACGCTTCAACTCACCGGCGGCATCCTCCAACGTCTTGCCGTGCTCTTCGCTGATCAACTGCGAAATACGCGCTTCGTTCTGCTCCAGCAACTGCTTGAAACGAAACATCACCTGCGCCCGTTTGGCCGGCGGCGTATTACGCCAGGCCGGGAACGCCGCCTTGGCCGCGTCGATCGCCTGTTGAATGGTTTCGCGACTGGCCAACGGCACTTGGTGAATCACCTGGCCAGTAGACGGGTTGTACACGTCGGCACTGCGACCGCTGTCGTTGACCAATTCACCGTTGATCAAATGCTGGATAAGGCTCATGCAGGGCTCCTGAAAAGTTGTTCTATATAGAAGGAGAAATCAGTCGATCTTGTTCAACACTTCACCGACCGCATCGAACAGGCGATCCAAGTCCTGCGGCTTGCTGTTGAAGGTTGGCCCGAACTGCAGGGTGTCACCACCGAAGCGCACATAGAAACCGGCTTTCCACAGCGCCATGCCGGCCTCGAACGGGCGCACGATCGCATCGCCGTCACGCGGGGCAATCTGGATGGCTCCGGCCAGGCCGTAGTTACGGATATCAACCACATTCTTGCTGCCCTTCAAGCCATGCAGCGCATTCTCAAAATGCGGTGCGACTTCGGCTACGCTCTGCACGAGGTTTTCCTTCTGCAGCAGGTCGAGTGCCGCGAGGCCGGCCGCGCAGGCCACCGGGTGCGCCGAATAGGTGTAGCCGTGGGGGAATTCCACCGCGTACTCGGGCGTCGCCTGGTTCATGAAGGTCTGATAGATCTCGCTGCTGGCAATCACCGCGCCCATGGGAATCGCGCCGTTGGTGACTTGCTTGGCGATGCACATCAGGTCCGGGGTCACGCCAAAACTGTCGGCGCCGAACATCGAACCGGTACGGCCGAAACCGGTGATCACTTCGTCGAACACCAACAGGATGTTGTGCTGATCGCAGATTTCACGCAGGCGCTTGAGATAACCCTGTGGCGGCACCAGCACGCCTGCAGAACCGGCCATTGGCTCGACGAACACCGCAGCAATGTTCGAAGCATCATGCAGCTCGATCAGCTTGAGCAACTCATCGGCCAACGCGATACCGCCCAGCTCCGGCATGCCACGGGAGAACGCATTGCTCGCCAGCAAGGTATGCGGCAGATGGTCAACGTCCATCATCGCCTGGCCAAACAGCTTACGGTTACCGTTGACGCCGCCAAGGCTGGTGCCGGCAATGTTCACCCCGTGGTACCCACGGGCGCGGCCGATCATTTTGGTCTTGGTGGCCTGGCCCTTCAGGCGCCAGTAGGCACGCACCATCTTCACGGCGGTATCGGCGCACTCGGAGCCGGAGTCGGTGAAGAACACATGGTTCAGGTTGCCCGGGGTCAGGTCGGTAATCTTTTCCGCCAGTTGAAAGGACAGCGGATGACCGTATTGGAAGCCCGGAGAGTAGTCCAGGGTGCCCAACTGCCGGGCCACCGCTTCCTGGATTTCCTTGCGCGTATGCCCGGCGCCGCAGGTCCAAAGGCCCGACAGCGAGTCGTAGACCGTGCGCCCCTTGTCATCGGTCAACCAACTGCCCTCGGCGGCCACGATCAGGCGCGGATCACGCTGAAAGTTGCGGTTGGCGGTGTAAGGCATCCAGTGAGCATCCAGCTTGAGTTGGCTGGCCAGGGACGATGGGGCGTTTTCCGGCATGTTCATCAGCAAAACCTCGCAAGGCAAAAGGCAGCGTCGGGATTGAAAAAGCGTTGTTGCAGCTAAATTGCCACGGGGATAAAGTCGGTGAAATTCAACTCTTCTAACCTTCAGTCAGGACTTCACTAAACTATGAGCCGTCGTCCCGACCCCCTGGCCCAGGTCAGCGACTTTGATATCCGTCTGCTGCGCATCTTTCGCAGCGTGGTGGAGTGCGGCGGGTTTTCGGCGGCGGAAACCGTACTGGGGATAGGTCGCTCGGCCATCAGCCAGCAAATGAGCGACCTGGAACAGCGCCTTGGGCTGAGGCTCTGTCAACGCGGCCGCGCCGGATTCTCATTGACTGAAGAAGGCCGCGAGGTCTATCAGTCGGCGTTGCAACTGTTGAGTGCCCTGGAAAGTTTTCGCACCGAGGTCAATGGCCTGCACCAGCACTTGCGCGGAGAGCTGATCATCGGCCTCACCGACAACCTCGTCACCCTGCCCCATATGCGCATCACCCACGCCCTGGCGCAGTTGAAAGAGCGCGGCCCGGACGTGCAGATCCAGATCCGCATGATCGCCCCCAATGAAGTGGAGCAAGGTGTGCTCGACGGCCGTCTGCACGTTGGCGTGGTACCCCAGGCCAGCGCGTTGTCCGGCCTGGAATACCAACCGCTGTACAGCGAGCGTTCGCTGCTCTATTGCGCGGTCGGCCACCCGCTGTTTTACGCCGACGACAAGCAACTGGACGACGCGCGCCTCGACAGCCAGGACGCCATCGCCCCGACCTTCCGCTTGCCCGCCGAGATCCAGGCCCACTACCAGGCGCTCAATTGCACGGCCAGTGCTTCGGATCGCGAAGGCATGGCATTCCTGATCCTCACCGGCCGCTATATAGGCTACCTGCCCGATCACTACGCCAGCCTATGGGTACAACAAGGCCGACTCCGCGCGCTGAAATCGGCCACACGGTTTTACGATTTAAGCCTGGCATCGGTCACGCGCAAGGGCCGCCGCCCCCATTTGGTGCTGGAGAGTTTTCTGGAAAGCCTGGCAGCAACGCGCTAGTTCGGGCCTCGCACAAAAAGCTGAGCAGGTGGACAGTTTTTTGCAAGGCATAGGCACCTTGAACCGTCCGCCCCGAGTTGACCCGCCATGCCACCAGAATCCTCCAGCCCCAACGACCTGATCTACGGCCTCGATGACCGTCCGAAACCACTGCCCGCCCTGCTGGCTGCCCTGCAACATGTGCTGGCGGCGTTCGTCGGCATTATCACCCCGCCACTGATCATCGGTTCCACCCTGGGCCTCACCGCGCACCTGCCCTACTTGATCAGCATGGCGCTGATGGTCTCCGGCGTCGGCACGTTCATCCAGGCGCGCAGGCCGTTCGGTATCGGCGCAGGGATGATTTGCCTGCAAGGCACCAGCTTCGCCTTTCTGGGTGCGGTGTTGTCCGCCGGTTTTCTGGTCAAGCAACGCGGCGGCAGCCCTGAGGACATCCTGGCGATGATCTTCGGCGTGTGCTTTTTCGGCGCCTTGGTGCAGATCGTGCTGAGCCGCTGTATCGGCCAACTGCGCCGGGTCATCACGCCCCTGGTGACCGGGATCGTGATTACGCTGATCGGCATCAGCCTGATAAAAGTCGGCATCACCGATCTCGGCGGCGGCTTCAACGCTCCCGACTTCGGCGCCCCCATCAACCTGGCCCTGGGCCTGTTCGTGGTAGTGACGATCATCCTGCTCAACCGCTCCAACACGCCCTGGGTACGCCTCTCGGCCATCATCATCGGCCTGGCCCTCGGCAGCCTGGCCGCCTGGTTCAGCGGCAAGCTGGTGCCCCACGCCTTGCCCGACTTGCCTCTGATCAGCCTGCCTACGCCGTTTCGCTTTGGTTTCAACTTCGACTGGAGCGCCTTCCTGCCAATCGCGCTGATTTATCTGATCAGCAGCATCGAAACCGTCGGTGACCTTACCGCCAACTGCATGATCGCCCGCCAGCCCATCAGCGGTGCGTCTTATATAAGCCGACTCAAAGGCGGCGTGCTGGGTGATGGGGTCAGTTGCATGATCGCCGCGACGTTCAGCGCCTTCCCCAATACCACCTTTGCGCAAAACAACGGGGTGATCCAACTCACCGGCGTGGCCAGCCGTTACGTCGGCTTGTACATCGGCGCCGTGTTGATTTGTCTCGGGTTGTTTCCCATGATCGGCGCGGTGTTGCAGCAAATCCCCAAGCCGGTGCTGGGCGGCGCGACCCTGGTGATGTTCGGCAGCGTCGCGGCGGCAGGTGTGCGAATTCTTGCGCAGGCGCCGCTGGATCGACGCAGCATGTTGATCATCGCCACCTCGTTCGGGGTCGGCCTGGGCATCGCCGCCCAACCCAACTTGCTGCACTTGATGCCGACCCTGGTGCAGAACCTGTTCGACTCCGCCATCACCAGCGGCGGCCTGACCGCCATTGTGTTGTGCCTGCTATTGCCCGAGGCCAAAACCACCGGCGCCGTTGCAAACCACACGCCCGAAAGTGACTCCCTGGAATCGCTTTGACGGTTTTATTGCATCAACACTTGTCTGAGGCTTGAGGGTGGGTTATCTGTGCACACGTCGCCTCTATCGATCAGCACGGAAACCTCCATGAGCCTCGAAGTTCCTGCCCACAGCAACCACGCCGGTAAACCCGCCAGCCGCATTCGGCAAAAGAACGAACAAGCGATTCTCCAGGCGGCTGAAGATGAGTTCGCGCGCCATGGCTACAAGGGCACCAGCATGAACACCATCGCGGCCAGCGCCGGGTTGCCCAAAGCCAACTTGCATTATTACTTCACCAACAAGCTTGGCCTGTACATTGCGGTGCTCAGCAATATCCTCGAATTGTGGGACAGCACCTTCAACGCGCTGACCGCCGAGGACGACCCGGCCGTGGCCCTTTCCCGTTACATCCGCACCAAGATGGAATTCTCACGACGCCAGCCACAGGCCTCGAGAATCTTCGCCATGGAGATCATCAGCGGCGGCGAATGCCTTACCGAATATTTCAGCCAGGACTACCGCGCCTGGTTCAGCGGCCGTGCGGCAGTGTTCCAGGCCTGGATCGATGCCGGCAAGATGGACCCCATCGACCCGGTACACCTGATCTTCCTGCTGTGGGGCAGCACCCAGCACTACGCCGACTTCGCCACCCAGATCTGCCGCGTCACGGGGCGCACCAAGCTGACCAAGCAGGATATGGAAGACGCCGGCACCAACCTGATCCACATCATTCTCAAAGGCTGTGGCATCAAGCCGGCCCAATAAACGAAGCGACTTATGCCATTCACGCTTACAGGCCTTTGCGAATTTCGTGAAGAAATCCGCAAAAGCCGCTTTATCACCCTGGCGGCGCCGATTACCAGCCCGCATGACGCCCAGGCGTTTTTCGAGCAGCACAGCGACCTCAACGCAACACACAACTGCTGGGCCTGGAAACTGGCCGACCAATACCGCAGCAACGACGACGGCGAACCCGGTGGCACCGCCGGGCGGCCAATCCTCGCGGCCATCGAAGCCCAGGGTTTCGATCAGGTCGCGGTGCTGGTGATTCGCTGGTACGGCGGCATTCAACTGGGCACCGGCGGGCTGGCCCGGGCCTATGGCGGTGGCGCCAACAAGTGCCTGCAGAATGCCGAGCGCATCGAGCTGATCAGCCGCATACCCTTGCGCTGCGCCTGTGCATTCGCCGAGCTGAACCTGGTAAAAATGCGTGTTGCCGACCTCGGCGGATTGGTGGTGGAGGAAACCTTCACCGCCAACGGTGTCGAACTGCAACTGGCTTTAGGCGAAGAGCAGGTGGATACCCTGCAGGCCCAACTGGCCGACCTGAGCCGTGGACGTATCCTGCTGCAACGCTGAAAACTGTTACTGTTATTTGCTGAACTCCCTGAACCGCGACTCTAAAGGAAGCTTTTCATGCCTACGCCAAAAACCGCACTGATCATCGGCGCCTCACGCGGGCTGGGCCTTGGCCTGGTCAAGCAACTGCTCCAGGACGGCTGGGACGTGACCGCCACCGTGCGCGACCCGAATAAGGCTGACGCCCTGAAAGCCGTGGGCCCGGTGCAGATCGAGAAACTCGACATGGACGATCAGCAAGCCGTGATCGCCCTGGCCCAGCGCCTGAAAGACCGCACCTTCGACCTGCTGTTCGTCAACGCCGGCGTCAAGGGCCCGGCGAACCAGGAACCTGGCCACGCGACCCTGGCGGAAGTCGGCCAACTGTTTTTCACTAACGCCGTGGCCCCGATCAACCTGGCCCAGCGTTTTGTCGGGCAGATCCGCAAGGACACTGGCGTGCTGGCCTTCATGAGTTCGGTGCTGGGCAGCGTCACCATTCCCGACGGTTCGGATCTGGCGTTGTACAAAGCCAGCAAGGCGGCGCTCAACTCCATGACCAACAGCTTTGTCACCCAACTGGGCGAACACAAGCCGACGGTGTTATCGCTGCACCCAGGCTGGGTGAAAACCGACATGGGCGGCGAAAATGCGCACATCGACGTCGAAACCAGCGTGCGCGGCCTGGTGGACCAGGTAAATGCCTACACCGGCAAAGGCGGTCACCATTTCGTGGACTACAAGGGCGACACCATCGCCTGGTAAGTACACTGATCACCCTGTGGGAGGGGGCTTGCCCCCGATTACGGTATGTCAGCCAAACATAAGTTGGCTGATCCACCGCTATCGGGAGCAAGCCCCCTCCCACACTGACCGCGTCCGCTTGCCTGCACGTGGACCAACACGTAATCTACCCGCCTCGCCTTTACCGGCGACCCTGGATCAGCAGACAGGGCAACACTGAGCTGGCAAACCTGAACCCATCATTCAGAGGAGCCGGCCAATGCCTGCGACCCGTATCTGGTTAAAAAACCCCCTCGCTATTTTCACTGCCAATGGCCTCGATGCCCGTGGCGGCCTGGTGCTGCAAGACGGTGTCATCACCGAAGTGCTGGCCCGGGGGCAAGCACCTGCACAACCCTGTGCGCAGGTGTTCGATGCCCGCGAGCATGTGGTCCTGCCCGGGCTGATCAACAGCCACCATCACTTCTACCAAACCCTGACCCGCGCCTGGGCGCCGGTGGTCAACCAGCCGCTGTTTCCCTGGTTGAAAACCCTGTATCCGGTCTGGGCCCGACTGACCCCGGAAAAACTCGCCCTGGCGTCGAAGGTGGCACTCGCCGAATTGCTGCTCTCCGGCTGCACCACAGCGGCAGACCACCACTACCTGTTCCCCGACGGCCTGGAAAACGCCATTGATGTGCAGGTCGACAGCGTACGCGAGCTGGGCATGCGCGCCATGCTCACCCGTGGTTCCATGAGCCTGGGCGAAGCCGATGGTGGCCTGCCGCCGCAGCAGACCGTGCAACAAGGCCAAGTGATCCTCGACGACAGCCAGCGCCTGATCCGCGAATACCACGAGCGCGGCGACGGTGCGCACATCCAGATTGCCCTCGCACCCTGCTCGCCGTTTTCCGTCACCCCGGAGATCATGCGCGCCAGTGCCGAACTGGCCCACAGCCTCGACGTGCGCCTGCACACGCACCTGGCGGAAACCCTCGACGAGGAAGACTTCTGCCTGCAGCGTTTCGGCCTGCGCACTGTGGATTATCTCGACAGCGTCGGCTGGCTCGGCCCGCGCACCTGGCTGGCCCATGGCATTCATTTCAATCCGGATGAAATCGCCCGCCTGGGCGCTGCCGGCACGGGCATCTGCCACTGCCCGAGCTCGAATATGCGCCTGGCTTCCGGTATCTGCCCGACCCTCGACCTGCTCGCCGCCGGTGCCCCCATCGGCCTGGGCGTGGACGGCTCCGCTTCGAACGACGCCTCGAACATGATCCTCGAAACCCGCCAGGCCCTTTACATTCAGCGTCTGCGTTACGGGGCAGAAAAAATCACGCCCGAAGGTGTATTGGGCTGGGCGACCAAAGGCTCGGCGCAGTTGTTGGGCCGTACGGATATTGGAGAATTGGCTGTGGGCAAACAGGCTGATCTGGCACTGTTCAAGCTGGATGAACTGCGCTTCTCCGGCAGCCACGATCCCATTTCCGCACTGTTGCTGTGCGGTGCCGATCGAGCGGACCGGGTGATGATTGCAGGTCAATGGCGGGTAATCGACGGCCAAGTGGAGGGCCTCGACCTGAAAGGCCTGATCGCCGATCACACTCAGGCAGCCCGGCAGTTGATCGCCGGAACCTGAGCCCAACACAGTTAAAAATGTGGGAGGGGGCTTGCCCCCGATGGCGGTGTGTCAGTCCTATATAAGCTGGCTGACCCACCACTATCGGGGGCAAGCCCCCTCCCACATTTGGCTTTATGGTGTGCTTGAAATCGGGTTACAACCCCAGCAACGACAACATGATAAACGTCGCAAACAGCACAAAATGCGTCATCCCTTCAATGGCATTGGTTTCACCATCATTGAGGTTGATCGCGCTGACGATCAGCGTAATAAACACCATCACCGTCTGTACCGGCGTCATTGCCATCTGGAACGGCTGGCCGCTGTAGAGTGCCATCGCTTCCATGACCGGCACCGTCAGAATCACCGTCGACAACGAGGCACCCAGTGCGATGTTCACCACCGACTGCATGCGGTTGGCCAAGGCGGCGCGCAATGCGGTGAGGATTTCCGGCGCGGCGGAAATAGCCGCCACTACAATCGCGGTGATCACTGGCGGCGCGCCCGTGCCTTCCAGGCCCAGGTCGAGGGTCTTGGACATGACCTCGGCCAACGCGCCAATCACAATCACGCCAAACACCAGGGTGCCGATCGAGAACGCGAGGTTCACGGGCGGCGCCTGCTCGTCTTCCGGCAATTTCTTGCGGCGTTTTTCCGGGTAGCTGTAGCTGAAGAAATAACTGTGTGGGCCGACCTGCATTCTCAGGAACAGGGTGTAGAGCACTACCATGGCGCCGATGGTGAAGGCCGAGTAAATTTTCCAGTCGGCCTCGGGGATAAATTCCGGCACCACCATCGACACGCCCATGGCGGTGAGAATCATCACGCTGTAGGTGCGCGCAGAATCATCGTTGTAGGACTGCTCGCCATGCTTGATGCCGCCCATCAGCGCGGCCAGGCCGAGGATGCCGTTGATATCGAGCATCACCGCCGAATAGATGGTGTCGCGCACCAGTGTGGGTGAAGGCTCGTTGCTCATCATGATCGCCAGGATCACCACCTCCACCAGCACGGCCGCCAAGGTCAGGATCATGGTGCCGTAGGGGTCGCCGACCTTTTCCGCCAGTTGTTCGGCATGATGGGCCACACGCATCGATGCCATCACGATAAACGCGATCAAACCGAGGCCCGCGAGCAATGCAACAATCTGCCCGCTGTGGAGCATCCAGTGTTCCAGCGGGTAGGCGGCAATGGCGGCAATCAGCGCCAGCAGCATGAATTTTTCTTGCTTGAGGGAAGTGAGCATGGGAGGCCTTTATGTGCAGCAAATCAGTCATCGTTGGGGTACAGACTGCGCCCAGCCGCTAACGTTTCGTTACACCTTAGTTCACGCCGCTCTTGCGCGAAAAAATCAAATACTCTCCTGCTGGTCAGGTTTTGCCGATTATTTCGGCCATGGCCTGTAGAATGCCGCCATTGCACCTGATGAGATTTTTAGACATGTACGATTGGCTCAACGCCCTGCCCAAGGCTGAACTGCACCTGCACCTGGAGGGCTCGCTGGAGCCCGAGCTGCTGTTCGCCCTGGCCGAACGCAACAAGATTGCCCTGCCGTGGAACGACGTCGAAACCCTGCGCAAGGCTTACGCGTTCAATAACCTGCAAGAGTTTCTCGACCTGTACTACAAAGGCGCCGATGTGCTGCGCACGTCCCAGGATTTCTACGACCTGACCTGGGCCTACCTGCTGCGCTGCAAAGCCCAGAACGTGATCCACACCGAACCCTTCTTCGACCCGCAAACCCACACCGACCGTGGCGTGCCGTTCGAAGTGGTGCTCAACGGCATCGCTGCCGCCCTCAAAGACGGCGAGCAGCAACTGGGTATCACCAGCGGCCTGATCTTAAGCTTCCTGCGCCACCTGAGCGAAGCCGAAGCCGAGAAAACCCTCGACCAGGCGCTGCCGTTCCGTGACGCGTTCGTCGCCGTGGGCCTGGACAGTTCAGAAATGGGTCACCCGCCGAGCAAGTTCCAGCGTGTGTTCGACCGCGCCCGTCACGAAGGCTTCCTCACCGTGGCCCACGCCGGCGAAGAAGGCCCGCCCGAGTACATCTGGGAAGCCATCGACCTGCTGAAAATCCAGCGTATCGACCATGGCGTGCGCGCCATCGAAGACGAGCGCCTGATGCAGCGCATCATCGACGAGCAGATCCCGCTGACCGTTTGCCCACTGTCCAACACCAAGCTGTGCGTATTCGACGACATGGCCCAGCACAACATCCTCGACATGCTCGAGCGTGGCGTGAAGGTCACCGTGAACTCGGACGATCCGGCCTACTTCGGCGGTTATGTCACCGAGAACTTCCACGCGCTGTACACCTCCCTGGGCATGACCCAGGACCAGGCCAAACGCCTGGCGCAGAACAGCCTGGATGCGCGGCTGGTAAAGCCTTGACCGTTATTCACTGAATAGCGAAGGCTAATGTGGAAGGGGGCTTGCCCCCGATAGCCATAGGTATCTACACAACTTTGTAGCAGCCAACAGTAACCACGATGCGAAGCGAGCCGCTCTTGATCTTGCTCTTGATCTTAAGCGCCCCGTTAAACCACGCTGGCCGGAATTCGACAGTGATTTGGGGGGTAAACCGGCAGGGATGCCGGTTTAGCCGCCCCGCGCCATGGATGGCGCGTGGCGGCGGCCCCCCAAATCGCTGTCGGATTACGGGCACACCGAGCCTAAGCGAGGTGCCGAGTGGTGGGGCAAGAGCGTTTTGCTTACTTTTGCGCTTTTCAAAAGTGAGACGCCGTAAGGGCGGAACCCATAGCAGCCGTTACCGCAGCAACGGATATGTACTCGCCCTGATCCAGCATCCTGGTCGGCTGTCAGGCCGCCATCGGGAGCAAGTCGAATCGTCGCACCGCCCCTCCCACATTTGGATCGCGCGGCATCAGTCAGATAGCTATAGGCCGCCAGGTCGCCACGGGAGCAAGCTCCCTCGCCACAGGTTCAGGGCTACGCCAAAGTTGTGTAGATATCTATGCCCCGATAGCGGTGGATCAGTCGCCACAGTATTGGCTGACAATCAGCGATCGGGGCAAGCCCCCTCCCACACCGACCCCACCCGTCTCAAGCCTGAGTGAGTTCTTCCAACGTCTTGCCCTTGGTCTCCATCCCGAACACCCACACCACCAGCGCCGCCACCGCGAAACACAGCGCGCCCAAGGCGAATACCCCGCCCTGCCCGGTAATCGGAAACACCAGCCCGGTCACCAGTGGCCCCAGCAACGACCCCACCCGCCCAATCGCCGAAGCGAAGCCGGACCCGGTCGCACGCGCCGAGGTGGGATATAGCTCGGGCGTATAGGTGTACAACACCGCCCACATGCCAAATAGAAAGAACTGCATCAACAAGCCGGACGTAATCAGCAGCCCGACGTTGCCGCCAAACACCGCACTCTGCCCATACAAAAATGCCATCACCCCGCCACCGAGCAACGTCACCACGCACACCGGTTTACGCCCCCAACGCTCGACCAGCCACGCGGCCATAAGGAAACCCGGTATTCCGCCCAGGGAAATGATCACCGTGTAATACACCGATTGCGTCACCGCAAAGCCTGACTGCTGCAAGAGCGCACTCAACCACGAGGTGAGCCCGTAGAAGCCGAGCAGGGCAAAGAACCACACGCTCCAGATCATCAAAGTGCGTTGACGGTACTGCGCCGACCACAATTGCTGGAAGGCCGAGAAGAACGTGCCTGGTGTACTCGCCACTCGCGGCAAGGCCACCGGCTCCGGCAGGTCGGCGCGCCCGAGGGAGTCGCGCACCTTTTGCTCGATACCGAGCAGTACCTTGTCCGCCGCCTCATGGCGCCCGGCCTGTTCCAGCCAACGTGGCGATTCCGGAATGAAAAACCGGATGGCCAGCACAAATACCGCCGGCACCGCCAACACCAGAAAGATGTCGCGCCAGCCCACCACCGGCAGCAGGAAATATGACAGCACCCCGGCGGCGACAAACCCCAGCGGCCAGAAACCATCCATCAACGCGATATACCGCCCGCGTCGCTTCGCCGGAATCAGCTCCGACAACATCGACTGTGCAATGGGAAATTCCATGCCCATGCCAATGCCCAGCAAGATGCGAAACAGCGTCAGCGTCTCGACCGTCTGCGCCGTGGAGCACAGGTAGCTGGCGCCGCCCCACAACACGATGCTCCACTGAAACACCGGCTTGCGCCCGAAGCGGTCCGCGAGCATCCCCGAGAGCGACGCACCGATCACCATGCCGAAAAAGCTCGAACTGGCGAGTAACCCGGCTTGGGCCGTACTCAGGCCGAACTCGGCTTTGATCGAGCCCAATAGAAACGTCATCATTGCCAGGTCCATGGAGTCGAAGAAAAACGCCAGGGCAATAATGATGAAAATGATTCGGTGGTAACCACTGATGGGCAACCGTTCCAGCCGCTCCGCTGCGCTATAGCCTTGCATACCCATGCCGCCGCCCCCTGTCTGAAAAGTCCCCCAAAGAGTGTGCGGCATCGTCTGCCCTGGCGTTTGCTGGATGCGACCTGACCGAAACCAGGAGCGACGCGCCTACGCTGTGGCCAGCCGGTTGATCTCCGCAAGCCCGGCGTCGCTGACCGACAAGGCCCGGGATTCATCGATCGCACTGACCCAGTTCGACTGCAGGAACAGTTGCAACAACCCCGCGCCGAGCGCACCGCCCACATGCGGTTGCTGTTGGCTCCAGTCGAAACAGTCACACACCAACGGCGACGAGAATGCCTGGATAAAGATACCCAGGCTCGCCAAATGCTGGGTGCCCTTGACCGTGACTTCGGTACGTTGTTCGTAGCGCTGGATCCACCCAGCCTCCATCATCCGCTGGTACAGGCCGGCCGCCAGTTCACCGCCGAGGTGGTCCTGGCACACACGGGCGCGACGCAACAGCGACGGTACCCGTAACGCCGCTGGCTGAGTATCCGGCGTGCTGCGCCCGACACTGGCCATGGTGGTCGTCGCCAGGGCATCGATGGCGGCGCTGACGTCCGCAGCCGCCACACGAAAAAGCCGCTTGCCCCGTCGCGCTTCGACCCGCAGCAGGCCGCTGCCGGTCAACCGCGCCAAATGGGCATTGGCCGACGCCGCCGACAACCCGGCGCACGTCGCCAACTCCTCTGAAGATTTTGCCGAACCGTCCATCAATGCCCATAGCATTGCGGTGCGTTTGGGCTCGGCAAGCAAGCTGGCGATATGACTGATACATGGTGCCTGTTCCATCTCTCGACTCCCTGTTGAACCGTTTTCTGCTGCGGTTGGCGCCAAAGTATAGGGGCCAAAACAGCCGGTTCCATGGCGTCTTACAGCCTGGACAGGGACAGTACTTGAGCGAAATTTCCTGCTTTTCTGCCGGCCATTACTTAGCCGCGAATCGCTCCGACCGTTGCGCCGTCAATGTCGCACAACGGGACACGAGCATCTCCCGCAGCAGGTTGACGGGTTTGCTCAACTGCGCACGATGCGCGCACAGCAGGTTAAGCGGCGTGCGCTCACCGCGCAGCTCCGGCAGGATCAAGCGCAAACGCCCAGCCACGACGTCGGTACTCACATCCAGCCAGGATTTATAGGCAACGCCCACACCCGCCACCGCCCAGCGGCGCACCACGTCGGCGTCGTCGCTGACCCGATCCCCCGAGACGGTCAGGCTGACCTCGCGCTTGCCATCAAAAAAACGCCAGTGGTCATGCACGCGACCGGCGAGCATATAGAGCAAGCAATTATGCTGGGCCAGTTGTTCAAGGTGTCGCGGCTCGCCATAACGGGCCAGATAACTGGGTGCTGCGCACAGCACCCGCACATTTTCCGGGGCGATGGGCAGCGCCACCAGGCTTGAATCCTCGGGTTCGCCATAGCGCAAAGCGATGTCTACCGGTTGCCGGAACAGGTCGGCTATGCGATCACCCAGCAACAGGCGCACGCTCAGTTGCGGGTATTCACGCTGGAAATCATCCAGCCAGGGCAACAGCTGATTACGGCCGAAATCCGAAGGCGCCGACAGTTGCAGCAGGCCGCTCACATGGTCCTGCCCACTGGCCAACAAGCGCCGCCCTTCATCCAGTGAACTCAACGCGGCGCGGGCGTAGGTGAGAAAACCTTCGCCCTCGGCGGTCAAGCGCAGGCTGCGGGTGGAGCGTGCCAGCAAGCGCGTGCCCAGTTGCTGCTCTATACGCTTCAACGCGGCGCTGGCCACTGCTGGGGACAGGTCCATCACCCGCGCGGCTGCGGACAAACTGCCCAGGTCCGCCGCCCGCACAAACAACTGCAAATCATCAAAGCGAAGCATGCATTCCCGCCAATTATCAATTTTTTATTGAAACAGAACGCTGTTTTATCGGCTTTTATCTGCATTGGAAATAGCCAATCATCTGGCCACGCCGTTCCTTTTCGACCAGGAGTTGAGTATGTCCACTGCTTTTAACGTCATCGCCACGCTGGTCGCCAAGCCTGGCCAACAAGCCACTCTGGAAACCCTGCTGCGCGGCCTGCTCGAACCGACCCGCCTGGAACCCGGCTGTGAGCAGTACGACCTGCATCAGGACCTGCAACATCCCGAGACGTTCTACATGCTCGAGCGCTGGAGCGATGAGGCGGCCCTGGCTGACCACGATCAGAGTGCGCATATCCAGAGCTTCCGGGCCCAGGCCGCCGAGGTGATTGAACACTTCGACCTCAAGCGCCTGAAGTTTCTCGCCTGACCACCAACCCTTTACCCGGAGCAATCATGAAAGCCATCGCCTATTACAGCTGCCTGCCCATCACCGACACGAACGCCCTGCAAGACATCGAACTGCCCGAACCCGTGGCCGGGCCGCGCGACTTGTTGGTGGAAGTCAAAGCCATCTCGGTCAACCCGGTGGACACCAAGGTGCGCCAGAACGTCGCCCCGGAACACGGCGCCGCCAAGGTGCTCGGTTGGGACGTGGCCGGTGTGGTCAAGGCGGTCGGCAGCGAAGTCACGCTGTTCAAGGCCGGTGACAAGGTGTTCTACGCCGGCTCACTGGTGCGCCCTGGCGGTAACAGCCAATTGCACACTGTGGATGAACGCATCGTCGGTCATATGCCACAGACCCTGGGTTTCGCCGAAGCCGCCGCGCTGCCGTTGACCGCCATCACGGCCTGGGAGCTGCTGTTCGAACGCCTGCAGGTCCCCGAGGGCAAGGCGGACCTGGGCCAGAGCCTGCTGATCGTCGGCGCAGCGGGCGGCGTGGGTTCGATCCTGACCCAGTTGGCCAGACAGCTCACTGCACTGAAGGTCATCGGCACCGCCTCGCGCCCGGAGACTCAAGAATGGGCCAAGGCCCTCGGCGCCGACCTGGTGATCGACCATAGCCAGCCGCTGAGCGAAGCGCTGAAAAACGCCGGCCACCCGCACGTGACCCACGTCGCCAGCCTGACCCAGACCGACCATCACCTCGACCAACTGGTGGAAGCCCTGCAGCCCCAAGGCAAGCTGGCGCTGATCGATGACCCCAAGGCGCTGGACGTCAGCAAGCTCAAGCGCAAAAGCCTGTCGCTGCATTGGGAGTTCATGTACACCCGCTCGATGTTCGAGACACCGGACATGATTGAGCAGCATCACCTGCTCAACCGCGTGGCCACGCTGATCGACGCCGGCACCCTGAAAACCACGGTAGGCGAGCACTTCGGCGTGATCAATGCGGCGAACCTGCAGCGTGCCCACGCGCTGCTGGAAAGCGGCAAGGCCAAGGGCAAGATCGTTTTAGAAGGGTTCTAAAAAACGGCTGTCAGTGTCGTCTGTCACTGATGTAGGTAATGGGCGACACCATTAGTCCGAGAGTTGACGTTTGTCATATTTGTGCGCGCTTACGGGTTTATATTGGCCGCCTTTGCCACGATTCTTTTACGTGAGGAAGTCAGCAATGAAGATCCTGATAAAAGCGTTAGCAAAATCGCAGTGGGAGGTCCGCCTGGACCAGAAGTCGATTATTTTCCACACCGAAGCCGAGGCCCGTGCTTTCGCCGACACCTTGCAAGCCCGCATCCAGGCTCCCCACCGTTTCCCACTCAGCCAGCAACGCGCCGCCGCTGGCTGATCGGCTCTTCAGATCAGACCTGCGCCTGCGCGGCCCTGGCCCGTTGCAGGCGCTGGGTCGACATCGCTATCGTCACCGCCAGCACACCGCACAGGCTGATCACCATCGCCATCGGCATCGCCGTGCCGTCATGCAACGCGCCAACTAACGATGCCGCCCCCGCCGCCACGCCGAACTGAATGCAACCGAGCAATGCCGACGCGCTGCCAGCACGGGCGCCTTGCCCGTTCATGGCGCACGCCGAGGTGTTAGGCAAAATGCAGCCCAGGCTGGCGATGCAGATGAACAGCGGCACCAGCAACGGCCACAGGGCTTCGGTGCGCAGCGCTGCAATGCCCAGCAGGGCCAACGCCGCCGCTACATAAACCCACACCGTACGCGAGAGCAAAAACGCCGGGCCGCGCTTGGCCAGTAGCCGCGCATTCAACTGCGCCACCAGGATAAACCCGGCGGCGTTGGAGCCAAACAGCCAGCCGTAATGCTCGGCGGGTACGCCATACAGCTTGATGAACACAAACGGCGAACCGGCAATGTAGGCAAACATCCCGGCAATCGAGATGCCGCCGGTCAAGGCGTAGCCGAGGTAAACCCGGTCTGACAACAGCGCGCCGTAGCGGCGCAGCGAGCCGGACAACGGCTGGCGCGGCTGATGCGCCGGAAACGTTTCCGGCAAGCCCACCGCCACCGCAACCGCCGCCATCACGCTGAACAGCGACAGCGCCAGGAAAATCGACTGCCAGCCCCACACGCCTACCATTATCCCGCCCGCCAGCGGTGCGAGAATCGGCGCCAGGCCAGTCACCAACATCAGTTGCGAATACACCTTGGCCGAGCCCACGGCATCGCATTTGTCACTCACCACCGCCCGTGAGATCACCATGCCCGCGCAACCGCCCAGGGCCTGCACGAAGCGCGCGCCGATCAGCCATTCCAGGGAGGGCGCGTACGCACAGGCGAAGGACGCGAGGGTAAACAGCGTGACGCCGCTGAGCAGCGGCACGCGCCGGCCAAAGCGGTCGGCCAAGGGGCCGTAGATCAATTGGCCGATGGCCAGCCCACCGAAATACACCGCCAGGGTCAGCTGGATGTGTTTTTCATCGGTTGCAAAAGCGGCTGCCATCGCCGGGAAACCCGGCAGGTAAAAATCGATCGCCAACGGCGCGAAGGCGCTCAAGGCGCCCAGGATCAGAATTATGCGGAGGTTCATCAGACACCCAAGTGAGTCGGCAGCCCGACAGTCTAGCCGCGCTTGGGCGTCTTGAACATTAAGATAGCTCGCTAACTATCGAGAATCAGACGACTGTGTAGCCTTCTTCTCTGATCAGGCCCGCGATCGCTTCACGGTCCAGTTTGCTTTGGACACTGACCTGCTTGGCCGCAAGGTCCACCGTGACCTCGGCATCTGCATCCTGGCTGCGCACCGCCTGGGTCACCGCACGAACGCAATGGCCGCAGGTCATTCCTTGCACCTTGAATACTTGCATGACATGTCTCCTTTGATGAGGTTGAACGCAGTCTCGACCTTGCCACGATGGCAAGGTCAAGTTTCAGAAACGTCGGCCGGGCTGGTATTCGGTGGCGACGTCGGCCAAGCTTCACCTTCAATAGAAGTGAACCACGGAGCATTCGCCATGCGCTGGTCGATTTTTGCCCTTGCCGGCCTGATGAGTTTTTCTACCGTTGCGCCCGCCGCTGAAGACTATGCGGTGCTGATCATTTCCCGCGAGCGCCTGGAGGTGCCGACCAACTGTGAGATCGGCCTCTACATTCAGGACCAACTGGCCGGGCGCCTGTTCCAGGAACAAGCCACCTCCTTCAATTTGCCGCCGGGCGATGTGTCATTGCGCCTCAAGCTGCTGCCGAGCCAGACACCGGGCTGCTTGCCGGGCATGCTGGCACCGCCGGCACAGAACATCACACTCAAGGCCGGAGATGTACGCAAACTGCGTATCGCCCAAGGCCCGGACGGTATGTACCTCAAAGCCGCCACGCTGGAATACTGAAGCCGCCGATCGTCCCCATGCTCCGCGTGGGGACGCCTCATGGGGATGCATTCCCACGCAGAGCGTGGGAACGATCGCGCTTGACCTTCCCCACAGGTCAAGGTTGATCCTAGGAGCATCGTCTTCTGGAGGACTGCCCCATGAATGGACCCACCACGTTTGACCTGCCCATCAGCGGTATGACCTGCGCCAGTTGCGCCGGCCGTGTGGAGCGTGCGCTGGGCAAGGTGCCGGGGGTGCAACGGGTCAGCGTCAACCTGGCCAACGAACGCGCCCACATTGAAGTACTCGGCCAGATGGCCCCCGACGTACTGATCGCCGCGGTGGAAAAAGCCGGCTACGGCGCGACCCTGCCCCAGAGCGCAACCGCCACCCAGGCCAGTCAAGCCCAGCGCCTGCAACGCGAACGCTGGTCGCTGATGCTCGCGATCGTGCTGGCGTTGCCCCTGATACTGCCGATGCTGGTGGAACCCTTCGGCCTGCACTGGATGCTCCCCGCCTGGGTTCAGTTCGCGCTGGCGACGCCGGTGCAATTGATCCTCGGTGCGCGTTTCTACAGTGCGGCGTGGAAAGCCGTGCGCGCCGGTGCGGGCAATATGGACCTGTTGGTGGCGATCGGCACCAGCGCCGGTTACGGCTTGAGCGTCTATCAATGGCTCACCCAACCCGCTCCGCACTTGTACTTCGAAGCCTCGGCCGTGGTGATCGCCCTGGTGCTGCTGGGCAAATACCTGGAGAGCCGCGCCAAGCGCCAAACCGCCAGCGCCATACGCGCCCTCGAAGCCTTGCGCCCCGAGCGGGCGGTCCGCGTGCTGGAGGGGCGCGAGGAAGAGGTCGCCATCAACACGCTTACGCTCGGTGACCTGGTGCTGGTCAAGCCAGGCGAACGTTTTCCGGTGGATGGCGAAGTGGTCAACGGCCAAAGCCATGCCGACGAAGCACTGATCAGCGGCGAAAGCCTGCCGGTGCCGAAGCGGCCCGGCGATACGGTTACTGGCGGCGC
This sequence comes from Pseudomonas sp. R11-23-07, assembly GCF_003852295.1. Lineage (NCBI taxonomy): Bacteria > Pseudomonadati > Pseudomonadota > Gammaproteobacteria > Pseudomonadales > Pseudomonadaceae > Pseudomonas > Pseudomonas sp. R11-23-07. The sequence goes on along the minus strand of NZ_CP027761.1, from coordinate 803,071 downwards.
GATCAACGGTGAAGGCCGCCTGTTGGTGCGTACCCGGGCCCTGGGAGCGGAAAGCGTGCTGGCACGGATCATCCGCCTGGTCGAAGACGCCCAGGCCGCCAAGGCTCCGATCCAGAAATTGGTGGATAAAGTCAGCCAGGTATTCGTCCCGACCGTGCTGGTACTGGCATTGCTCACCCTGGCGGGCTGGTGGCTGTACGGCGCCCCGCTGGAGAGCGCAATCATCAATGCGGTCGCGGTACTGGTGATCGCCTGCCCATGTGCCCTGGGCCTGGCGACGCCGACGGCGATCATGGCCGGCACCGGCGTCGCCGCGCGCCATGGCATTCTGATCAAGGATGCCGAAGTCCTGGAGCATGCCCGTGGGGTGAGCGCCGTAGTCTTCGATAAAACCGGCACCCTCACTTCGGGCACGCCGAAAATCACCCATTTGGCGGCGCTGGATGGCAACGAATCGTTACTGCTGCAACAGGCGGGGGCCTTGCAGCGCGGCAGCGAGCACCCGCTGGCCAAGGCCGTGCTGGACGCCTGTGACGAACGCGGGCTGAACGTGGCCGATGTCAGCGCCAGCCAGTCCCTGACTGGGCGCGGCATCGCCGGAACCCTTGATGGCCGGCCATTGGCCCTGGGCAATCGGCGTCTGTTGGAAGAGGCCGGCCTCAGCGCGGGCCAGTTGAGTCAGCGCGCGACGGCATGGGAAGCCGAGGGGCGTACCTTGTCCTGGCTGATCGAGCAAGGCGCAAGCCCTCGCGTGCTGGGGCTGTTCGCATTCGGCGACACGCTCAAGCCCGGCGCGCTGCAGGCCGTGCAGCAACTCAAGGCGCAGCACATCAGCAGCCACCTGCTTACCGGCGACAATCGCGGCAGCGCGCGGGTGGTTGCAGAGGCGCTGGGCATCGACGATGTACACGCCGAAGTGCTGCCCGCCGACAAAGCCGCCACCGTGACCGCACTGAAAAAAACCGGCGTGGTGGCCATGGTCGGCGACGGCATCAACGACGCACCGGCCCTGGCCGCCGCCGATATCGGCATCGCCATGGGCGGCGGCACCGACGTAGCCATGCACGCCGCCGGCATCACCCTGATGCGCGGCGACCCGCGCCTGGTGCCGGCGGCACTGGAGATCAGCCGCAAGACCTACGCGAAAATCCGCCAGAACCTGTTCTGGGCCTTTGTGTATAACGTGATCGGCATTCCCCTGGCGGCCTTCGGCCTGCTCAACCCGGTGCTGGCAGGTGCGGCGATGGCGTTGTCCAGCGTCAGTGTGGTGAGCAATGCGTTGCTGTTGAAAACCTGGAAACCCAAGGACTTGGAGGATCAACGCCCATGAATATCGGCCAAGCCGCTCGCCAGAGCGGGCTGAGCGCGAAGATGATTCGCTACTACGAATCCATCGGTCTGCTCAAGGCAGCCCACCGCACCGACAGCGGTTATCGCATCTATGGCGCCGACGACCTGCACACCCTAGCGTTCATCAAACGCTCGCGCGACCTGGGGTTTTCACTGGAAGAGGTCGGCAAACTGCTGACCTTGTGGCAGGACCGACAACGGGCCAGCGCCGACGTGAAAGCCTTGGCGCGCCAGCATATCGATGAGCTGAATCAGAAGATCCGCGAGCTGGCGCAACTGCGCGACACGCTGCAAGACCTGGTGGAGCACTGCCAAGGCGACCACCGACCGGATTGCCCGATCCTCAAGGAATTGGCCTCCGGCAGTTGCTGCACCTGATATTCCAACTGACTCACCAAAAAACTAAATGTGGGAGGGGGCTTGCCCCCGATGGCGGTGTATCAGCCACTGTATATGCTGACTGAACCACCGCTATCGGGAGCAAGCCCCCTCCCACACTTTTAGATCTCCATGTGCCAGGAGATCACTGCATCCAAGGCGGCGGCGGTTCTTCGGCGGTCTTGGTGGGTGAGGCATCATCTGCCGCGCGATTCGCTTGCTTGCGCTCTTCATCCAGCCGCGCCGCTTCGATCTCGCGGATCACACCGCCCACATCCGCCAGTTCTTCCGGCTCGTCGAACTCACCGGTCAAGATGCTGGCCGGGTGCAGGATACCGGCTTCGTACAGCGCCCACATTTCCTTGGCGTACTTGGTCTTCTTCAGCTCCGGGGCAAAGCGCCCGAAGTAGGAAGCCATGTTGCCCACATCCCGCTCCAGCATGCTGAACGCGTGGTTGTTGCCCGCCGCATCTACCGCCTGGGGCAGGTCGATGATCACCGGGCCCGTTGGCGTGAGCAGTACGTTGAACTCGGACAGGTCACCGTGCACCAGCCCGGTACACAGCATCAGCACGATCTGGGAAATCAGGAAGGCGTGATATTCACGCGCCTGGTCCGGCTCCAACGTCACGTCATTCAGGCGCGGCGCCGCATCGCCATACTCGTCGGCGACCAGTTCCATCAACAGCACGCCTTCAAGAAAGTCGTACGGCTTGGGCACGCGAACGCCCGCACCGGCCAGGCGGAACAACGCCGCTACTTCGGCGTTCTGCCAGGCATCTTCGGTTTCTTTCTTGCCGAACTTGGAGCCCTTGGCCATGGCCCGGGCCTGGCGGCTGTTACGGACCTTACGGCCTTCCTGGTATTCGGACGCCTGACGAAAGCTTCGTTTATTCGCCTCCTTGTAAACCTTGGCGCAACGCAATTCGTTGCCGCAGCGCACCACATAAACAGCTGCTTCTTTACCACTCATCAGTGGGCGCAGCACTTCGTCGACCAGACCGTCTTCGATCAGGGGTTCAATGCGTTTGGGAGTCTTCATCAGCTTTTATTGTGGGTCCTGTATTACCAAACACGCGTGTGGCACTCGTTATACGGCAATCGGCGCGCCGGTGGGAGAGGCTACCGACCTCTGGCCCACGAAGAATGCATTCAATATGCCAATTTTGCCCGGTAATCAACGTTCGATAATCGCCGTCACACCCTGCCCCCCCGCCGCACAGATCGAAATCAGCCCACGCCCTTTCCCGGCCGCATCCAGCAACTTGGCCAGGTTGGCGACGATGCGCCCACCAGTCGCGGCGAACGGGTGCCCGGCGGCCAGTGAGCTGCCTTTGACGTTCAGACGGCTGCGGTCGATGGCGCCCAGCGGTGCATCCAGGCCCAGGCGCGTGCGGCAATAGTCGGCATCTTCCCAGGCCTTGAGCGTGCACAACACCTGGGCGGCGAATGCTTCGTGGATCTCGTAGTAATCGAAGTCCTGCAGCGTCAGTCCGTTCCTGGCCAACAAACGCGGTACGGCATACACCGGCGCCATCAGCAGGCCTTCGGCACCGTGGACGAAATCCACCGCCGCCGCTTCGCCATCGCGCAGGTACGCAAGGATCGGCAAGCCGCGCTCCTTGGCCCAGGCTTCACTGCCCAGCAGCACCAGCGAGGCGCCGTCGGTCAGCGGCGTCGAGTTGCCGGCGGTGAGCGTGCCCTTTTCACTGCGCTCGAAAGCGGGCTTGAGTGCGGCAAGTTTTTCCAGGGTCAGGTCAGGGCGCAGGTTGTTGTCGCGGGTCAGCCCCAGAAACGGCGTCAGCAAATCGTTGTGCCAGCCTTCGGCGTAGGCGGCGGCCATTTTCTGGTGGCTCTCCAGGGCAAGTTGGTCCTGCTCGGCGCGGGGGATCTGCCAGGTCTGCGCCATCAGCTCGCAGTGCTGGCCCATGGACAAGCCGGTGCGTGGCTCACCGTTGCGCGGCAGTTCCGGCTTGAGGTGCTGCGGACGAAGTTGTAACAAGACTTTAAGTTTATCCACCATGGACTTGCTGCGGTTGGCCTGCAGCAAAATCTTGCGCAGGCCTTCATTGACGCCAATCGGCGCATCGGAGGTGGTGTCCACCCCGCCGGCGATACCGCATTCGATCTGGCCCAGGGCAATCTTATTGGCCACCAGCAATGCCGCCTCCAACCCGGTGCCGCAGGCCTGCTGCACGTCGTAGGCCGGGGTTTGCGGCGACAGGCGCGAGCCGAGTACGCATTCGCGGGTGAGGTTGAAATCGCGGGAATGCTTGAGCACCGCGCCGGCGGCCACCTCGCCGAGGCGCAGGCCGTGCAGGTTGAAACGTTCGATCAGGCCTTCCAGGGCAGCGGTGAGCATCGCCTGGTTACTTGCCGTGGCGTAGGGGCCGTTGGAGCGGGCGAAAGGAATGCGATTACCGCCAATGATCGCCACACGGCGCAATTGAGTCATGGAAAGCTCCCTCTGTCTGTTATGGGCGTGATCAGTGAGCCTAGTCGAACGACTGCTACCCTGGGATGGTCCACCTTTTGAACCCCAGTCTTCGGAGAGCGTTCCATGTCAGACCGTTATATCGACTTCGCCAACTCCAGCCTCGGCCATCGCCTGGTCGCCGCCCTTGGCCTGCCGTCGCCGGTACGCCTGGAACGCTGGCAAGCCGGGCGCCTGCGCCCGGTGGAAGGTGCACTGCTGCTGGGCGGTGGCGCGCTGGTGACTAACGTGTTGCCGTTTGCCAACAAACTCACCGATGCCGTCTACAGCTACGGTGCCGAAGTGCTGGACGCGCCGGCGTGGATTCCGGGCCACGGTCCCAAGCTCAAGGCCGTGGTCTTCGACGCCAGCGCCTTACAGCACACCGATCAGCTCAAGCAGCTACGTGAATTTTTCCAGCCCCTGCTGAAAAACCTCGCTCACAGCGCCCACCTGGTGATCCTTGGCCGCGCGCCGGAAAGCCTCAGTGACCCGTTCGCCGCCAGCGCCCAGCGCGCCCTGGAAGGGTTCAGCCGCTCCCTGGCCAAGGAACTGCGCAGCGGCGGCGTGCTGCAGTTGCTGCAGGTGGACGAGGGTGCCGAGGACCAGTTGGAAGGCGCACTACGGTTTTTCCTGTCGCCCAAAAGCGCCTATATCTCCGGGCAGGTGATTCGCCTGCAGGCCTGCGCCACGCCGGTCGAAGACTGGACACGCCCGTTGGCCGGGCGCAAAGCCCTGGTGACCGGCGCTGCGCGTGGTATTGGAGCATCTATCGCCGAAACCCTGGCCCGCGATGGCGCCGAGGTGATCCTGCTGGATGTGCCCCAAGCCAAGGCCGACCTCGACGCCCTGGCCGCCCGCTTGAATGCGCGTACCCTCACCCTGGACATCTGCGCCGAAGACGCCGCCGGCCAGTTGATCGAACACCTGCCTGATGGCCTCGATATCCTGGTGCACAACGCCGGTATCACCCGCGACAAGACCCTGGCCAACATGACCCCGGAATACTGGGACGCGGTGCTGGCGGTCAATCTCAATGCGCCGCAGGTGCTGACCAAGGCGCTGCTCGACAGCGGCACCCTGCGCGACAATGCCCGCGTGGTGCTGCTGGCTTCCATCAGCGGCATTGCCGGCAATCGCGGGCAAACCAACTATGCCGCGAGCAAGGCCGGGCTGATCGGTTTGGCCCAGGCATGGGCACCGCTGTTGCAAACGCGCGGGATCAGCATCAACGCGGTCGCTCCCGGTTTTATCGAAACCCAGATGACCGCGCATATTCCGTTTGCCCTGCGTGAGGCCGGACGACGCATGAGTTCCCTGGGCCAGGGCGGTGTGCCGCAGGACGTGGCCGAAGCCGTGGCCTGGCTGAGCCAGCCGGGTTCGGGCGCCGTCAGCGGCCAGGCGCTGCGGGTGTGTGGGCAAAGTCTTCTGGGAGCGTGAATATGCAATGGCAGATACTGGACAGCACGCCGTTTCTACCGCCGCTGTACTGGCGTGCGGCGCTCAAGCGCAAGATCACCGGCAGCGCACTGCCCGAGCACGGCCTGCGCTGCCAGGTTCGCGTCGACCCCAGGGCTGTGGCGGCGTACCGCAAGGTTTGCGGTTTTGCTGACAGCCCGATGCTGCCGGCGACCTATCCGCATATCCTCGCGTTCGGCCTGCAGATGCAACTGCTGACCGACAAAGCGTTCCCGTTTCCGTTGCTGGGGTTGATCCACCTGAGCAACCGTATCCGCCTGCATCGGCCCTTGGGCAGTGTGAGTGAGCTGACGGTCGGGGTGTATGCGTGCGACCTCAAGCCCCATGCCAAAGGCGCGACCTTCGATGTGGTGACCGTGGTCGAGGATGCCCTCGGGCTGCTCTGGGAAGCTGAAAGCACGATGTTATGCCGGGGCGTAAAGCTTGAGGGCGAGGCCGAGGAACGCACGTTGGTGATTGACGCTGCCCTCACCGAGCTCACGCGCTGGAAAGCGCCTGCCGATATCGGTCGCCGTTATGCCCGCGTGTCCGGCGATTACAATCCGATTCATCTCAGCGCGCTGACGGCCAAGCTATTCGGCTTTCCCCAGGCGATTGCCCACGGGTTGTGGAACAAGGCCCGCACGTTGGCGGCCATGGGCGAGCAACTGCCGGTGACCAATGTCGAAATAGCCGTTGAATTCAAGAAACCCGTACGCCTGCCCAGCGAAGTGATTCTGATGACCAGCGGCGCCGGTTTAACTGGCGAGTTGGTGTTGAACGGCGCCGGTAACATCCAGCATATGCTTGGAGAGTGGCGACCGGTTGCCTGAGAGACACTGATTAATTGTATATATACACCTTAAGTTATAGCGGACCCGACCGGGTCCGCTACTGCATTCAACCCTTTGATTTACAACTAACAGGCAGCCAGCACTATTTGAATTTATAACGTTCGTATTAGTGCTTAAGACGACCAAGACCTTATGTATATAAATCGTTAATACCAAGTTGAGATTGCGAGAAAACCGGCCCGGGTCTGTGATAACCACACGGACAAACGTATCGCTAGCCAAAGAAATAGCGAACGTTTGAAACAACCAAGGTTGTACCAGGTGCAAGGAACTCAATCATGAAAACTCAAGTAGTGTTTTGGAAAGCAAGTACCGCGCTGGCGTTGATTCTGGCCATGAGCCTCGGCGGCTGCAGCAGCGGTGGTGGCGGGCATAAATCCAACGTGGCAGCGTCTTCGCCGGATGCTGGCGCAGGTGCTGGTGGCGGGACGGGTGGTGGCACTGGCGGCGGCGACGGCACTGGCGGTGGTACCGGTGGTGGTACCGGCGGAGGCACTGGTGACGGTACTGGCGGGGGCACTGGCGGCGGTACTGGCGATGGCACCGGTGGCGGTACTGGCGGTGGCACTGGCGGCGGTACTGGCGGGGGCACTGGTGGCGGAACCGGCGGCGGCACTGGCGGTGGCACTGGTGGTGGCACTGGTGGTGGCACTGGTGGCGGAACCGGCGGTGGCACTGGCGGCGGTACCGGCGGCGGTACCGGCGGCGGTACCGGCGGTGGCACCGGCGGCGGCACCGGTTCGACAACCACCCCACTCGTCACTGGCCAGATCGCCGGCACCCTCGGCACCACCGTGGGCAATGTAGGCGCAGCGGTGGGTGACCTCGGTTCGACCTTGAACGGTGTTCCCATCGTCGGCACAACTGCTGGCGGCCTGGTCACTTCGGCCGGCACCGCCGTGACCAGCATCGGCACTGGCGTGACGGCGGGCCTGGGCTCCCTGGGCACCAGCAGCAACTCCCTGGGCATCACGGTCGCGGGCGTCGGCAATGGCGTCGCCGACCTGGGCGGCGGCCTGTCGACCACCGGCCAATCGCTGTCGACTACGCTCGGCGGGGTTCCCGTCGTCGGCGGCTTGACCGGCGGCGTGGGCGGTGCAGTCGGTGGCGTAGTGGATAAAGTGGGCACCACGGTGACCATGCTCGGCGATACCCTCAGCACGGCCAGCACCACCGGCCCATTGGGTTCCCTGACCGGCACCCTGGGCGGCAAAGTGCTGGTGCCGGTGGTGTCGCTGGTGGAAAACACCACCGGCAACCTCGGCAACGCAACCGGCCTGGGCACGCCCGTCAACGGCCTGGTGGATAAATTGGGCGCCACCGTCACCGGCCTTGGCACTCAAGTCGCCAGCACCGGCGGCGCAGGCAACCCTGTGACCACGATTGTCGGCAGCGTGCTGACAGGCGTAGGCGGCACACTCGACAAGTCCGGCGGCTATGTCGCGCCAACCGGCGGCGCCGCAGCACCCGGCATACCGGAACTGGTCGGCGGCCTGGTGAACAACGTCGGGACCGGCCTGAACGTCGGCAACACCAACGGCACGGTCAGTGCAGCCGGTGTGACCGGCGGCGCATTAGGCAACACCGTTGCCTCCGTGGGTACCGTGCTCGGTGGCACGGGTGTCGCCAACACGGCCGCCACTGCACCGGTCGCAACGGTTGCAGCCAACGTAGGCGCTGCGCTGAACCCAGTAACATCGGGCGTCACCGCACTGACGCAAAACATCGGCACCACCACCGGCGTCGGCACTCCAGTCAACGGCTTGGTGACCCAAGTCGGCGGCGCCGTCAGCAGCCTGGGCACTAACCTGAGCACCGCCAACGCCAACCCGGTCACCACGACCCTGGGCACCACGGTAACCGCCGTCGGCAATACTGTCAGCTCGGTCGGTGGGCTGGTCACAGGCGGCACCGGCGGTACCAGCGGTGGCCTGCTCGGCGGTCTGAATATTGGCGCCACAGCCCCCGCCACAGGCACCGCACCCACCACTGGCGGCACGGCAACAACGGGAGGTCTGGGCGGCTTACTGAACGGCCTGAGCGGCAAATAGAAATGCACCTGGCCGATTAGACGGCCTCCCCTACAGCGCCTACGCTTGGTTGAGACGGGAGACCCTGACTAAGTCTCTCGTCTTTTTTATGGGCCGCTGCTGGATGTAGACACTCAGCGCCCTCCCGAACCGCGCCCCAGAGCGCGGCGGGCCCGAAACGCTGCTGCAATTGACCATGGAGTGTCCTATGCGCGTGTTGACCCCGTTGTTATTGCTTACCCTCAGCGCTTATGCCCAAGCCGAGACCCTTCCCAGCTTCCTCAACAGCAACGACACCGTTCGCACCCTGCCGGTCCCCAACCTGCCCGCCGACGCCTATCGACCGGCCACGCCGCAAACCCAGGTGCCGGAAACGCCGCCCACTTCGGGCCAGCCGTTGTTGATGGACACCAAGGTCACCATTCGCAAGCTGCAGATCGAAGGCGGCACGGTCTACCCGCTCACCGAGACGGCCCAGGTCTACGCGCCGTTGATTGGCCATGAGACCAACCTCGCGCAACTGATCGAGGCCACCCGTGGCATCACCCGTCGCTACCAGCAGGACGGCTACCTGTTGTCATACGCGTTCCTGCCGCAGCAGACCTTCGAAAACGGCTTGGTCCGCGTGGTGCTGGTAGAAGGCTACATCAAGGATTATCAACAAACCGGCGACATCGGTTCGGTGTCGGCCTACGTCGACAAACTCGCGCAAAAACTCCTGGCCGAACGCCCACTCACGCGCGAGACCTTCGAACGCTACACCACGCTGATGAGCCGCATCCCCGGCCTCACCGTACAGGCACAAGTGCCGCCGCCGGGCACCACCGATGGCGCCACGCACATGCAGATCCAGGCCAGCCGCAAACCCTTCACCACCAGCATGAACCTGGTGCAGAAAAGCCGCGGCGGCACCCAGGCCTTGCTCAGCGCAACCAGTAATGCTCAAACCTCAATGGGCGAACAGCTCAGCCTCAGCGGGTTGTTTCCGCCCGGCGAGGACAAAGAGCACTACTACCGCATGGACTACAACCAGTTCATCAATACCGAGGGCACCCAACTGGCCCTGGCCGCCGAGCGTTATCGCGCCGACCCCAGCAGCAGCGTGCAATTGGACGGCGGCTTCGAACTCAAGCCACACCAGTCGATCGATCGCTACTCCATCGGCCTGAGCCACCCCTTCATTGCCTCACCCACCGAGTCGCTCACCCTGGGCACGCGCCTGTATGCCGTAGACCAGACCACCCGCTATAAACTGGTGGGCTACCCGCTGCGCTTCGATATCGAATCCAACCTGCGCGCCCTGGCCTTCGAGGGTGACTGGCGCAAGGCCGACGCCAGGCAGTTACGCATTCTCAGCGGCGGCTTGTATCAAGGTATCGACGGTCTGGGCGCCAAGGCCCGCAGCGACCTGGACGTAGCAAAGCCCGATCTGGATTTCTTCCGCTTGCGCCTGTCCGGCGTGCAAAGCGACAAGTTCTTCGACAACTGGCAAGGCGTGCTCTCGAGTGCGCTCTACTGGAGCAACAACACCCTGCCCGACAGCGAGCGGGCCACGTTTGGCGGGCAGAACTTCGGCCGTGGCTACCCCGATGACCAAGGCTCGGGCGACAAGGGCTGGGGCGTGGCGTATGAGGTCAACTACAGCTTCAACCGGGCCGGCGATTGGGTGAAGGTGCTGCAACCTTACGTAGCGCTCGACCGCGCCAAGGCCTGGTTCAACGACCTGCCGGTCAAGGCCAGCGACATGTCCTCGGCAGCGGTGGGTCTGCGCTTTGGCGATAACAAGTACTACAACATCGCCCTGGAAGCGGCCAAGCCGATGTCGGACATCGCCCTGGACAGCTTCAACCGGCGGCCGCGGTATACGTTGAGTTTCAGTTATCAGCTGTAAACGCCCATCTCTGCAGGAGCGAGCTTGCTCGCGAAGAACGCCAAGGCGACACGGGGAACCAGGAGGCCCACGTCATCGTTAACGTTCTTCGCGAGCAAGCTCGCTCCTACAACTGGCGAATTGTTTTGGGGAACAGACTGTTCAACGTATCGAGCAGCCGCGCGAGGTAGATGGGCTTGCGAAACAGGTCCAGCACCTGCAGGCGCAGCATGTCGCTGACGTCATCCATTTCCGCATGCCCCGACATGACGATCACGGGCAGGTGCGAGCGGGAGGTGTGTTCGCGCAGACGCTTGATCAAGGAGATACCGCTTTCCTCAGGCATGCGCAGGTCGGTGATGACCAGGGCAATATCGGGATGCAGGGTGAGTTCCTGCAGCGCGAACATCACGGAGGTGGCGGTAAAGCAAACGAAGCCCTCGTTCTCCAGCGACTCCGCCAGTTCAACGAGGGCACCTTCTTCGTCGTCCACCAACAGGATTTGTTGGCGGGGAGAGACAGCAGCATTCATGAGCACGACCTGATCAATCAACAACGGCAACTCATGGGGAAATGGCAGTACCGATCCTGGTAAAGAAGGCCGTGATCTGAGGCCCCAGCGTCGTTCCGGCGGCGAGTACCACCAGCGCCACAATCGCCACCAGTATGAGGTACTCGATGGCTGTCGCGCCGTCTTTACGGTGAAATAACAATTGCAGTTGAACGTGAAGCTTCATCAGCAGAGCAAGGACCATAACACTTCTCCTCAGGCGACCAAGCGCCGTATCCCGATACCGCACAGTGATTGCGATGTGCCATCCAAAGCATTGACAACAAAGCCCAGCCTCACAACTGTAAGAACTGATTAGTCCTAAAGTAGTAGTTGCTCTTCTGACGCCGTAAATGTGTGTTTTAAAAGGGCACGTCCAGCTCCCTGAAGAAAACTTTCTGTCAGTAATGGCATTTTGTCCTAGCTCAACTACCGTCAAGTAGCGAAATAGTTAGTCACCGTTCGGCCGGGTTGCGAAAGTAGCCTGTTGGACAGACAGGCGGTGGTGCAACGGGAAAAGGGGAGCCGTCATGAACACGCGTCTAAGCATGGTACTGGCCGCTGTGTTGTTGGTCGGTGCGTTGTTTGCCGGTTACTGGGGGTTGGTCCTCAGCCGTGAGCCTGCTCCGGCGCCGCCACAGGCTGCTCCCGTCGAAAAAGCCGTCGCTGTGGTGGAAGACCAGACCCGTCAATCGGTGGTCGTGCTGGCCCACGATGTGCCGCCCTTCGTAGCCCTGACTGCCGCTGACCTGAGCCTCGAAAAACTGCGCACGGCCCCGGCCGGCAGCATGAGCCATATCGACCAGGCGGTTGGCCGTACCCCGTGGCGGGCGCTCGGCGCGGGCACCTGGCTCAACGAGGAAAGCTTCACCCCTGGCGGGCCGCTGGCACGGATGATCCGCGCCGATGAACGCGCCCTGGCCGTCGCCGTCGATGAAGTGATTGGCGCGGCCGGCCAGTTGAGCCCTGGCGACTATGTGGACGTACTGCTGTACCTGCGCCAGGACGCGGCCAACCTTGAACAATCGGCCCAAGTGGTCGTCCCCGCCATGCGCCTGCTCAGCGTCGGCGATCAGATGGGCCTGACCAACGACGGCAATCCCGCCTCCCCTCCCGCGCTCACCGCCGAAGAGAAAGCCCAACGCCATGCGCCCTCGCGCACGGTGGTGCTGGCCGTGCCCGAGCAGTTGCTGAGCAGGCTGATGCTCGCCACCCAGGCCGGCACCTTGCGCCTGGCCGTGCGCAGTGCCGACGAACGCCTGCTGAGCCGCTACTGGGCCGGCGCAGACGATGCGCCGGGCGATCTGCAGAACGCCAACCGCGACCTCTATCAGTTCACCCAACTGGCCTTCGCCCAGGCCCCCAGGAAAGTGGCCCAGAGCAGCGCCCCGCGCCGTGCTGGCGTCGAGGTGATACGCGGCAATCAAGCAACTCAACAAACCCCCGACTGAACAAGGATGCTGTGCATGAACCGACGTTTCATACCGGTGTTCACGCTGAGAATTACCTGTGCGTTGCTGCTGTCGCACCTGTCCATCGGGCTGGCCATGGCCGCTGCAAGCAATTGCGCCACCCTGGCTCAACTGCCCGCCGCGTTGTCGGTAGGCGAAGGCCTGCAACAGGAACTGCAATCGCCGGTGGCCATAACACGCCTGGCCATTGGCGATCCGAAAATCGCTGACGTTCATCTCAATGGCGACCGGGGTTTCCTGCTGACCGGCGTCGGCTCCGGCACCACCAGCCTGATGGTGTGGACCGCCTGCTCGACCACCCCGCGCCAGAGCATGGTGTTCGTCAAGGGCAAGGCCAATACCGCCTTGACCAGTCTTTCGCTGTCGCCCGCCGATGATCCTTTGCTGCCCAGCCAGGTACAGACCGATATCCGCTTCGTCGAAGTCAGCCGCACCAAACTCAAGGAGGCCAGCACCAAGATCCTGGGCATCGGCAACAACTTCTTCCTCGGCAGCCCCAACTTGCTGTCCCCCACGCCCGGCACGTTCAAGCTGCCGGTGAGCGCCGACAACTTCAACATCGGTTTTGGCGGCGGCCGCGTCTCGGCGATGATCAACGCCCTGGAAAGCAGCGGCTTTGCCTACACCCTCGCGCGGCCGAGCCTGGTGGCCATGAGCGGGCAAAGCGCGACGTTCCTCGCTGGCGGTGAAATACCGGTGCCGGTGCCGAGCAGCGGCAGCGATACCATCTCGATCGAATACAAGGAGTTCGGTATTCGCCTGACCCTCACCCCGACCGTGATCGACCGCAACCGCATTTCCCTCAAGGTGGCGCCGGAGGTCAGTGAGCTGGATTACACCAACGCCGTGGTCATCGAAAATATCCGCGTGCCGGCCCTGACCATTCGCCGCACCGATACCAGCGTGTCCCTGGCCGATGGCGAAAGCTTCGTGATCAGCGGCCTGATCAGCAGCAACACCACCACCAGCATCGCCAAGTTCCCAGGCCTGGGCGACATCCCGATCCTCGGGGCGTTCTTTCGCGATTCCTCGGTTCAGCGCGAGGACAAAGAGTTGCTGATGATCGTCACGCCGCACCTGGTGCAACCGCTGGCGGCCAATGCCCAATTGCCGTCGTTGCCCGGTGAGAAAATGCGCAACTACGACCCGAACTGGTATCGCCTGTTCTTCCTCGAAAACGGTAATTTCGACCGTCTGAACGGGTTGTCCCAATGAGCGACAATCTGAGCCAGACCTTCCTGGCAATCACCCGCAATACCACCGACCTGGAATGGCTGCAGGGCGCGCTGGCGCCCCTTGGCCAAGTGGTCGGTGCCGGCAGCGGCACCCTGGATGAATTGCTGGCCCTGGTCGATGTGACCTTCGCCAACCTGGTGTTCATCGGCCTCGACCGCGAGCATCTGGTGGCCCAGAGCGCGCTGATCGAAGGCGCGCTGGAAGCCAAGCCGATGCTGGCCATCGTCGCCCTCGGCGACGGCATGGACAACCAGCTGGTGCTCAACGCGATGCGCGCCGGGGCGCGGGACTTCGTCGCCTACGGCTCGCGCTCCAGCGAAGTCGCCGGGCTGGTACGCCGCCTGAGCAAGCGCCTGCCCGCGGTCACCACCCACACGCAGCTGGGAGGCCTTTCGGTGCTGTACGGCACCCAGGGCACTTCCGACGGTGCGCTGCTCACCAGCCACTTGGCGCTGGTGGTGCAAAAAAGCGGCCAGCAGACGCTGTTGCTCGACCTCGGCCTGCCACGCGGTGACAGCCTGGCGCTGCTGGGCCTGGAAAGCTCGTTCAATTTCGGCGATGCCCTGCGCCATTTGAGGCGGCTGGACGCAACCCTGATCAACAGCGCCTTTACCTCAGCCGAAGACGGCCTGCGCATTCTCGCCTACGCGCCCCACGATGAGCTGCTGGAACACACCAGCGCCGCCGAGCTGTACATGTTGCTCAGCGCCCTGCGCCAACATTTCCAGCACATCGTGGTGAACCTGGTCGGCCAGCCGGACAGCGAAGCCTTGCGCACCTTCGTCAGCCATTGCGACAAGCTGCTGTGGTGCACCGACCAGAACGTGCTGGACTGCCGACGCAACCTGGCCGTACTGAGCCATTGGCGCGAAAAAGGCATGAAGCTCGAACACGCCACGCTCTTGATCGATGGCTACCTCAAAGGCTGCGCGCCTGACGCCGAAGCGCTGAGCAAAAGCTTCGGCCTGGAAGTGATTGCGGTGTTGCCACTGAGCCCGGAGGTGCGGCTGAACGCCAAGAACCAGGGGCAAACCCTGTTTGCGCTGGCGCCGCGCGAAGCCCTGACGCAGGTACTGAAAACCCTGGGCGAGCGCTTGGCAAAACGTTCGCAAGACCCCACCCAAAAACCCCACAGCCGCTGGCTGGAGCGCTTGCTCGGAGCCGATAAATGACCACTGAAAAACTCTTCGGCGCACCCGCGCGCGGCGTGGCTGGCAACACCGATCACGACGGCCTGAAGCTGGTGCTGCATCGCTACATCATCGATGCCATCGAAGAGTCGGGGCTGAACCTGCTGGAAGGCTCGCGCCAGTCGCTGGCGCAATTTGTCATCGACAAAGTGGCCGAGTACATCAATCGCATGCACCTGGCGATCTCGCGCTATGAGATGGAGCGCCTGGCCGAAGAAATCGTCGACGAACTGACCGGCTTCGGCCCGCTGGAAGTGCTGCTGCGCGATCCGTCCGTCACCGAAATCCTGGTCAATGGCCCGCACCGGGTGTTTATCGAACGTGACGGTCTGCTGCATCAAAGCGATTTGCGCTTTATCGACGCCCACCATGTGGAGCGCGTCATGCAGCGCATCCTCGCGCCGCTGGGACGGCGCCTGGATGAGTCGTCGCCGATGGTCGATGCGCGCTTGCCCGATGGCAGCCGGGTCAATGCGATCATCCCGCCGATTGCCTTGGACGGGCCGTGCCTGTCGATCCGAAAGTTTCGCAAGGACATGCTCAAAAGCAGCGACCTGGTGGCCATGCAGACCATCGACCAGAACATCTTCGACTTCTTCCAGGAAGCAGTAGCCAAGCGTTGCAATATCCTCATCAGCGGCGGGACCGGCACCGGTAAAACCACACTGCTGAATATTCTCAGCCAGTTGATCAACCCCCATGAACGCCTGGTCACCATCGAAGACGTGGCCGAATTGCAATTGGGCCATCCCCATGTGGTGCGCCTGGAAACCCGCCCGCCGAATGCCGAGGGGCATGGCGAGGTCAAGGCCAGCGACCTGATCCGCAACGCCTTGCGGATGCGCCCCGACCGCATCATTCTCGGCGAGATTCGCGGGGTGGAAGTGCTTGATGTACTGACCGCCATGAACACCGGCCATGACGGCTCCATGAGTACCGTGCACGCCAACAATGCCGCCGATGCCCTATTGCGCCTGGAAACCCTGGTGGGCCTGACCGGCCGCATGATCGCAGAAAAGACCCTGCGGCAAATGATCTGCGCGGCGCTGGATGTGGTGGTCCAACTGACCCGCCTGCCGGACGGACGTCGTTGCGTCAGCGAAGTGGTCGAGGTGGTGGGCATCCGCGAAGACGTGTACGTGACCAACACCCTGTTTCGCCATGACCGGCGCACCGGTTTCGGCTTCGTGCGTGAAGCGCTCCACCCGGCCGGCGACAAACTGCGCCGCGAACCGGTATAGCCTTGAGGGGGAACCAAGCATGACCGGGGCCATCCTGCTACTCATCTGCCTGATCCTGATCGGCCTGTCGATCCGCTCGTTCCAGCATGGCTTGCGCCGTGCCCAGACCGAACGCGTGCTGGGCCGCCTCGCCGAAGGCCAGCCACAGCTCGCCGAAGAAAACGACTCGTGGAATCGCGTGGAACGCATGTTCCTGCGCGCAGGCCTGGGCAAACCCAGCGACAGCCTGGGGCTGTGGCTGACCCTGTGGGGCCTGGGCGCGGTACTCGGGTTGATCGTCGCCAGTTGGGTCGGCCTGCTGGTGATGCTGGTGCTGCCGCCCGTGCTGCTGCGTCTGTACATCGCCTGGCGTTATCAACGCCGCATCACGCGCATGATCGAACAGCTGCCGCAATTGCTCGACCACACCGTGCGCAGCCTCAAGGCCGGACGCACCCTGGCCGATGCGGTGCTGGGCGGAATCGACGTGGCCGAAGACCCGCTGAAAAACGCCATGGGCCGGATCCAGCGCAACGTGCAACTGGGGGTCAGCCTGCCGGAGTCCGCCCACGACTTCGCCGAATTCTATGAGCGCGACGAGTTGCGCTTGTTCGCCCTGGGCTTGAAGGTCAACCACCGCTATGGCGGCAATGCCAGCGAGCTGTTGGAAAACCTGATCAAGATGATCCGCGAGCGCGAGCAAGCCGCGCGCCAGTTACGCGCCCTGACCGGCGAAACCCGGGTGACCGCCTACGTGCTCACAGCGCTGCCCATTTCCATGGTGGGCTATTTCCTGGCGGTCAACCCAGCCTACCTGATGACCATGTGGAATGACGGCACCGGCCGCATGCTGTTATTCGTGGCCCTGGGTATGCAGGTGCTCGGCTGCTTCGCCCTGTGGCGCATGTTGCGGAGCGTATGAGATGGCTATTTCGCTGCTGATCAGCGCCGTGTTGTTGCTGGCCGCCCTGGCGCTGGTCCTGGCCAATCTGGTCAAACATCGGCGTGGTCGGCGCCTGGTTGCCCAACGCCTGCAGGGCCAGTTGGGCCGCGAACACCGTCTCGGGGCGATGATGCGCCAGCTGGGCAACAGCCCCCTCGCGCAACGTTCGGTCAGCCTCGACAACGAAACCCAGACGCTGCTCAACCGCATAGGTTGGCGCACCGCCAGCCAGCGCTCGATGTTCGCCGCCTTCCAGATCGGCACGCCGGTGCTGCTGTTGGTCGTGGCCCTGATCGCTCAACCGTTGCTGTTTCCTAAAAGTGGCTCGCCGTGGCTGCTGCCCCTGATCGCGCTGGGCATCGGCTACCTGTTGCCCAAGCGCATCCTGGCCAGCGTGGCCAAGGCGCGCCAGCTACGGATCTCCCAGGAGGTGTCGACCTTCATTCCGCTGCTGCGGATCCTGTTCGAATCGGGTATGGCGGTCGAACAGGCATTGCGCGTATTGAGCATCGAAGCGCAACACCTGCTGCCGACCCTGACCCATGAACTGCGGCTGGTTCTGCACCGGGTCGACTCCGGGCTGGAGCTCAGTGAGGAACTGGGCACGACCGCCAGGCTGCTGGCCGTGGATGAGTTCACCGACACCTGCATCATCCTTCAGCAACTGATCCAGCAGGGCGGCGGTGCGATGAAGTCATTGCTGGCGCTCAAGCAATTGCTCGACGACCGACGCCTGACACGCATCCAGGAATTCGTGTCGAAGATGTCGGCGAAAATGTCGGTGGTGATGATGGTGTTTTTGTTTCCCGCCTTGCTGATCGTGCTCGGGGGGCCGGCCTTCATCGGTATCACCCGGGCGTTGAGTAACCTATGAGGAGCGCCCGATGAAAGCCTTGATAGCCGCTTTGAGCCTGTTGCTGCTGGGAGGGTGCGCCACCAATGGCCAAACCCCATGGGCCGCCCTGACCGCCCCCGGCAGTTGCCCCAAGCCTGGCGCCGAACACGAGTTGTCGTTGAGCCTGGCCGATGAAATGGCCAACGACGGCAAACTGCACGCCAGCCTGGCCAACCTGCAGAGTTTGCCGGCCGGTCTGCCCCAGGTTCGTCTGCGCCAGGCCAAGGCTTATCGTTTGCTCGGGCGCAGCGAGGCAGAGCCGCTGTACCGCAGCCTGCTCGGCACCTGCATGGCCGCCGAAGGCGAACACGGCCTGGGGCAACTGGCTTCGGCCAAAGGCGACAACGCCCGGGCCATGGCCCACTTGCAGCGCGCGGCGCGGCTGGCGCCCACCGACGAGAAAATCCGCAATGACCTGGGCGTGGTGTACCTCAACCAACTGCGCCTGGACGACGCGCGGTTTGAATTCATGACCGCCATGGAACTCAAGCAAAGCGACCCACTGGCAGCGATCAACCTGGTGACGCTGCTGATCTATCAAGACAACTGGAAGCAGGCCGCGCAGGTGGTCAGCCAAATGGGCCTGGGGCCAGAACAAGTCACCGAAGCCCAGGCCCGTGCCGAAAAACTCAAGGCTTCAAGCGCGACCGCCGCCAAGGCCAAGGACCAGATCGCCAGAGTCAGCGACGCCAACAGCAACCCGAGGAATTGATGATGAAACTGCCTTATTTCGCAAGCCTGGCCGTGCTGGCCTTGCCGCTCGGTGTCATGGCCATCGAGCCCGGCCCCTCCTCGCCACAGCAGGCCGCCACGGAGAACTGGCTGGCGTTGCAGGTCAGCGGGACAGCCGCGTCGGCGACGCCACAGTCAGCCTCCGCCACCGAACGCGACGTGGCTGCCCAGCGCTGGGTGGACAGCTTCAAGCATGAGATTCCGGAGTTTTTCGAGCAGAAGATCGGCGGCAAAACCCAAGGGGACAACTGAGCGGTGATCGTTGGTGATCGTTCCCACGCTCCGCGTGGGAATGTAGCCCGTGACGCTCTGCGTCAGCTGTGCGCATTACCGCGGTGGGCGCGACGCGGAGCGTCGCAGAAGGCATTCCCACGCAGAGCGTGGGAACGATCACTCAGTGAGCCGTCACCCGCTGGCGCAGCGTCGAATTACTCGGCGATAACGCCAGCGCCAACTGCGTACGGTTGTGCATATGGGTCAGCCGCAGCACTTGCGACACATACAGCTTGACGGTGTTCTCAGTGATGCCCAGCTCGCAGGCAATCTGATAGTTGGTCTGCCCTTTGCCAACCAGCCTGGCCACATCCAGCTGACGCGGTGACAGCTGGTTGAAGACCGCCGGAATTTCCACCGGCCCGGTTTCTTCCGTCGTGGCCTCTTCACCCTTAGGATTGCGGCGCACTTTATCGAGGTCCTGGTACAGGTCGTTGATCGACTCGGATAGAAATTGCAGCTTCTGGTTCAGGTTCCCCAGTTGCAGGTCGTTCTTGCGCTCTTGCAACGCGGCTAGCTGGCGCTGCAAACCTTCCAGCAACTCGTCCAGATTGATCGGCTTCTGATAGTAGTCCGCGATCCCGGCGCGCAGGGCCTTGATCACGTCCTGTTTGTCGGCGCGCCCGGTCAGCATGATCGCCTCGAAGACCCGCTGCCGGCCGGCCACTTTTTGCAGGGCCTGGACCAGTTCGATGCCATCCATCTCCGGCATATGCAGGTCACACAGCACCAGGCCGATCTCGGTGTCTTCGCTGAAACGTGTCAAGGCTTGCTGGCTGGACTCACACGGCACACAACGCAACCCGCTGCTTTCAAGAAATTCGCAAAGCTCTTCCACGATCAACGGCTGATCGTCGACCACAAGCACTTTTACCGCAGAATTAAGCTTGTCCACACGCTACTCCATGCCTGGCAGCCAGAAGATTGACCCATCCTTAACCACGAATATTCCTATACAACGCTTGATTAAACGTAGACGTACTTTCCAACTATGTACATAGCGTTAATCCCTTCCGACGTTCAATGGATCCAAAACCAGACAAGCGCAAATCCCACCAGCAAAAACGGCGCAAATGGCAGTTTTTTTGACGGTGCGGGCGCAAGGTGCCCCAGGCAAGCCGCAAGCCGTTGACTCATAAGCGGCCAGAGCCTTGGCGCCAGCAACAGCCACAGCCCGCTCGCCACGGCTGCGCCGATAAACGCGCCCAACAAATACTCGGCATCCGACGCCAGGGCCAAGGCCGCGAGCAGCTTCACATCCCCAGCGCCAAGACGGCCCAAGGCGTACCCCGGCAAGGTCAACAGCAGCGCCAGAATAAACGCCCACAGACCTTGGCCGACGGGGGCACCGAGCCAGGTGCTGCCGGTCCAGAACAGGTAGATCCCCGCCAACGCCGCAACGCCCAGCGTCAGGCGATTGGCGAGCAAGCGCTGCCGCGTGTCCTGCACCGCGCAAAGCCCCAACCACAACAGCACCACCGCACCCTGGATCACCTAAAAAACATCCCTTTTCGCCGATTGATTCTATGCTGATATCAAGTAGTAGCCGTCAGGGTAGACGCGGTGATGAAAACTAGCCTCCCCAACAAACAGAAAGGCACGGCCGCGATTGAGTTCGTCGCGGTGTTCGTGATGTTCTTCGCCGTGTTCTACGGCATGGTCAGCTACAGCCTGCCGCTGTTGTTATTGCAGTCGTTCAACCAAGCCACCGCCGAGGCCGTGCGCCTGAGCGTGGGGCTTGACCCGGCCATGCCGGGCTACAGCGCTGCGGTACAAAGCACCGCCAAGAGCGCGATCAGCGAACGCCTGCGCTGGATCCCCAACGCCTATAACTTCAACGCGGCGACGCAGGTCAGCACCACCTTCGTGGGTGGTCTGCTGAAGGTGCAGATCAACTACCCCTCGGCCAATCTGCAGGCGGTCATGCCGTTCATTGTGCTGCCCGGCATTGGCAGCGTGCCGCAGTTGCCGGTGACACTGCAGGCCCAGTCGAGCCTGCAGTTTTGACCTCGGGGGACAAACTGTTCGGGCGCCTGCTCGGCCGGGGCGGCGCGCTGACGATCGCGCCTGCGGCAGCGCCCTCGGCCGGTTTGCAGGTGCTGTTGGATGCCCAAGGTCGAGTGCTCGATATCAGCGGCACACTGCGCTCACACCTGGCGCCCTTTGCCCCAGGGACGCCGCTGCACGCCTTGCTGTGGGCCCATAGCGCCCTGGCGGTGGAGGGCGTTCCCGCTGACTGGCAGCGCCATAGCCTTGACCTGGATTTCCAGGGCAGCGCCGGGCAGGTCCTGCACACCCGTGGCACCCTTGAGCCTGACGACCAGGGCTGGCGCCTGCATGCGGTGGATATCGGCGATTTGCTTGACGGGCGGCAACTGGCCGAGCAGCGCGAACAGAATCAGCAACTGGCCAGCCAGGTCAGCGAGCAACTGCGCGTGTGCAGCCTCAGCCGCCTGCCCGATGTGTTCAACGAGCAACTGTGCAGTGTGGCGCAGCGCTGGAAAATCCCCTGTATCGCCCTGGCGCTGCTCGACCAGGAGGACCAGGGCTGGATGATCTACAGCCAATACGCCCAGCATGACGCGCCGCTGTTCTGGCACCCCGGCCAGCGCCTCGGGACCTGCCTGGACAGCCTCAACGGCACCACCCCATTGAGCCTGCAGGCACTTTACGGGCGCGGTGAACACCCACGCTTGCACAGCGTGTTTGGCAATGCCGATGGGTTCCTCGTGCCCTACCGCGATAGCCAGGGCGTCGCCGCGTGGTTGCTGTGCGGGGCCTACAGCGGTGAACCCGACACCCGCGAGCGTGACTGGCTGAACCTCGCCGCCGCCCTCGCCGCCCCGCTGCTCAGCCGCCTGCGCGAACACCGCCATCATCTGCAACTGGAGCGCCAGGAAGCCCTGCAGGGTTTGCTGGGCACCGGCTGGTGGGAGTTGCTGCCCGCCAGCGACGAGATACAGCTGGCGCCGCAATTGCTGCGCAACCTGGGCCCCGAAGACGGCCCGACCCGGCAAGCCCTGGACACCTGGCTCAACCTCATCCACCCCGCGGATCGCGAGGAATTGCACAGCCGCCTGCGCGACCTGCAAGCCCTTGGCAAACCCTTGCTCGCCAGCGTACGCCTCAACCGTGGCGACAGCGACCAACCACCCACCTGGTACCGCGTGCAGGGCCAGGTGCTGGGCGCGGGTGAGCAGCGCCGCTGGATCGGCTTCATGCTCGACATCAGCGACATCAAAAACCAGCAACTGCAAGCCGACGCCGCCCATGCGCGCCTGGATAACCTGATCGCCAGTTCGCCGGCGGTGATCTACGTACAGCGCTACGTGAACGGCGCCTTGCAGCCGGTGTTTTTCAGCGACAGCCTGCTGCCGCTGCTGGGCCGCACCCTCGCCGAATGCAGCCACGACAGCCTGGTGCAATGGGTCCACCCGCAAGACCGTGACCTGTATTTCCAGCGCACGCGCCAACTGTTGCGCGAAGGCAGCGTGCGCAGTCGCTATCGGGTCCAGGATAAACAGGGCGACTACCACTGGCTGCTCGACGAGGCCAAGCTGCTGCGCGACGACCTCGGCCTGCCGGTGGAGGCGGTCGGCCTGTGGCTGGACGTCACCGAAGCCACGTTGGCCGCGCAACAGGTCACGGCCAGCGAAGAGCGCTACCGCATCCTGGTGGAAGACTCCCCGGCAATGATCTGCCGCTACCGCCCGGACCTGACCCTCACCTTTGGCAACACGCCCCTGGCCAACTACCTGGAATGCCGGCCCGGGCAATTGCCGGGACTGAACCTGGGGCACTGGCTGTCGGCCGAGCAGCGCGCAGCCTTTGTGCTGCGCATCCAGCAACTGACCCCGGAGTTTCCCGTGAGCACGGCGGAAATCAGCCTGCAACTGCCGGGGCGCGAGCATGCCTGGTGGGTGTGGTCGGACCGTGGCGTGTTCGACGAGCATGGCCATCTGGTCGAAGTGCAGGCCGTGGGCCGCGACAACACCGAAGTGCGGCGCTCCCAGCAGCAACTGACGCAAAGCGCGAAAATGGCCACCCTCGGCGAAATGGCTACCGGCCTGGCCCATGAGATCAACCAGCCGCTGAACGTGATGCGCATGGCCGTCGTCAACGTGCTCAAGCGCCTGAGCAATGGCGACGTGCAGGTCGACTACCTGACGGAAAAACTCCAGCGCATTGACGCACAGGTGCAACGCGCGGCGCGGGTGGTGGACCATATGCGCGTGTTCGGCCGCCGCTCGGAAGTCGAGCAGCAGCCCTTCGACCCGGCGCACGCGGTGGAAGGTACGCTGTCGCTGCTCAGCGAAGGCCTGCGCGGCAAAGGCGTGGAGGTCAGACTGACCCAGGCGGATAGTTCGGTGCAGGTCACAGGTTACGCCGACCAGCTGGAGCAAGTGCTGATCAACCTGATGGTCAATGCCCGCGATGCGCTGTTGAGCCTGAAGCAAAAGCACCCGGATCTGCGCCCCTGGATCGCCGTGCACACCGAACACGACAGCCGCCACGTACGCATCTGGGTCGAAGATAACGGCGGTGGCATTGACCCGCGCTTGCTGGAACGCATCTTCGAGCCGTTCTTCACCACCAAGCCGATTGGCGTGGGTACCGGGCTGGGCTTGTCGGTGAGCTACGGCATCGTCGAAAACATGGGCGGACGCCTCAGCGTCAGCAACGGCGAGTACGGTGCGCGGTTTTGCGTGGAGCTGCCCAGGGCCGTCGACGTTTAAATCACCAAATAAGCCTCGCCGGCCTGGCCGCAGCTCAGGTTGGCGCCCACAGTCACGTTTGCCAGGCTGATGCCCAGGCTGTTCAACAGGTTGTTGAGGATAGGGTTGAGCAATGGGCTCAGGGCGTTATTCAACACGGGCGTCACGAGGGTGGAGACGCCGCTGAGCAGCGATACCGTGCTTGCGACCACGCTTCCCAAAGGGTTGCTCCCCACGGGTCGATAAGCCGTGATCCCGACGCCATTGAGCGCGGCGGAAAGGCCACTCACCAAATTTGCAGCCGGCACAGCCGATTGATAACTGGGCGCAAGCCCCATATCAGGCGGTGTGGCGAACGGCGTGGTGCTGGAAAACACCAGGTTCTGCTCACTGTTGCTCCCCGCCACAGTGCTTTGCACGTTGATCGCGATGCCGCCGCCAGCAAACGCCACACGCGGATCACAACTGCCGATTCCAAGGATCTTGTGGCAGGTCTTGATGCCGATATCGACCAGCGGCAGCGGCGCCACGCTCATCGGCTGGGTGGACGAAAATGCGTTGCTGATGTTGCCAACGTTCAAAGACACGATCGAGCTGATGGTGTGGGCGGTCAGGCTCTTGGTGCCCGCGCTGCCCGTCGGGCAGGTGTAGCCGGTGACATAAGTGCTGGCGCCGCCGGCATCCAGCACGATCTTGAGCGGCACGTTACCCGGCACCGCAACGATGTCCAGTTGTTGGCAACCGGCCCCCAGCAGGCAAAACGCCGAGTTGATCGTGGTCACCAGGTTCAGGCTCAGCAGGCCGTTGAGCACCGGCGTCAGCGGCCCCACCAGGTCATTCACCGCCGTGGTCAAGCCGGCCACGCTGTTGAGCACCGGCAGACTCACCGTTACCTGCGTGCGCAGTTGCGCAGTGCGCACGAAAATCCTGTTCGGGCCCAATGGGTTGGCGGCCGCGAGCATCGGATTGCCGATAGCCGACAACTGCGGCGGCTCGATCACTTTGATCTGCGTGGTGACATTGGCCAGCCCTAACACGCTGATGGGCAAGGTCACCGCCGCCCCGCTCTGGCTGCCGGCCAACTGCACCACGCCTTGGACCAGCTGGAACACCTGCAAATTGGCATTCAGCGCAGCGGCGGTGGTGCCGGTCTGCAGCTGCAGGATTGTGCCGACGGTCAGCGGCACCGGGTTGGTCGCCGCGACCTTGATAATGCCCAGCGCCGTCACGGCATTCGCCGTCAACGGGTTGTTACCCAGCACGCTGATGGCGGCTTGGAGCAATTGTGAGGCGGTCACCGTGGTGTTGAGCAACTGGGTGTAGTCACCGGCGGTCACGTGCAGGTCGAGGGCCAACTGGTCGAGGTAACTGAGCATATTTATGTCGCTGTTAAGCAAGCCATTCCAGCCGAGCACCGACACATTGACCGCGCCGCCGAGCAACCCGCTGAACACCGAGTTCAACGCGCCGGCGCTGGCGGTATCGACGCTGGTCAGGGTGCTTTTGATGCTCAACTGGGCCATCGGTGGCGTGGGCTTCGCCGCCACGGCCTTCGCGGTCAATTGGGTATTGAGACTGACCGGGGTACCGGAAAACAACGACCACACGCCACCGGCAACACTGGTGGTGACGGTTTTGCTGACCACCACTTCGATCGCCGCCGACACTGCGGGGTTGGCCGCGAACACGCGCTGGCCGGACGCGCCGGTGGTCACGGCGCCACAACGGGTGACCAAGGTATTGCCGTTACCCACTACGAATTGATTACGGGCCACGCTTTGCGCCGCATACGCCGCTGCGCTCAGGCCGGCCGCGCAAGTGCCGTCGCGGCTGACAGCTTCCAGCGCTGCCGTGTCCGCTACCCCTTGCAGCCTGCGCTTTTCCAGGTAAAGCCGTCCGCTGTCGACCGCCAGCAACGTGAACGCCAACACCACTGCCAACACACCGACCGCCATCAAGCCGATGGCGCCGCGTTGCTTGCCATGAAGTCGGGGAGACATCGAGCACTCCTGTGCCGGCGAGTTGCCGTGCGCTTACTCTCCTTAGGGTATCGATGAGTGTAGACGCGCTGCCGGCGCAGCGCTGCTAAAGGGCAGGATCAGCGCGGCGGGTAGTTAGCGAGGATTTTGCTCACGGTGTTGCGAATGGCCGCGCTGCGGTCCTGGGGGTTCGGCGAGCTGGCCATGATTTGTTCGTCACTGCCACGCCACACCAGCTTGCCGTCCTTGCCGTCGAGCAGGTCGATCTGCAGGGTCGCCACTTTGTAAGTGATGTTGCGCGTTTCGTTGTACATCGGCGCGCCCCAATAGCCGTTCCATGGCCCGCCCCAGGCACCGCCGTAGTTGGTGGAGACCTGCTGCTGGCGGTCTTCGACGATCAGGTAGGCCTGCACATTCAGGTCAGCCTTGGTGCCGGGTGCTGCTGGGCGCAGGCCGCGCTGGTCAAGCTGCTCGCCCACGGCCTGGCGGATACGTTGCTCGGTGAGGTCGCTCTTGATGCGCGGGTCATCCGGGCGGTATTGCAGCGCCGGTTCCTTCCAGGCCCAGTGACGGTAGGCGGCAAAGTCGCGGCTGCCGTCAAAATCGTGGTTGACCTGGTTGCTCTGGCAACCGCCCAGCAGCAGCACAACGGCAAGCGTAGCGATACGACGAAACATGATGGCTCTCCAACGTTCGGTCCAGGCTTTAAATGAGAATAGCGGTTAACGCGGAGGATACGCCGTCAGTGCCTTTTGTACCGCCTGGCGCAGCGCATCCGCACGCTCGCTGAGGCTGCCCTGGCCGCTCGTTTCCGCACTGGCGCTCCACACCGGCTGGCCGCTGCGGGCGTCAAACAGATTGACCCGCACCACCACGACCTGCACTTCATAGGTACGCACCATCGGCACCGAGTTGTACATGCCGTAGCCATTGCCATAACGGTTGTAGCCGCCATAGCCGTAGCCATAGTCATCCTGGACTTGCCGCAGGCGTTTCTCCAGGCGCACATCGGCGCTGACCAACAGGTCGGGCGCGCGATTGTCGTGCAACGGGCGCAGGCCGCGCTGGTCCAGTGCGCCGCTGACCGCTTCGGCCACCTGGGCCGAATCCGCCCACGCGGTGCCGGCCGGCAACTGGCCGTTCCGCCAGGCCCAATTGCGGTAGGCACCATAGTCGCGCACCGGCGCCGGGTAGGCACTGGCATCGAAGGTCGTGGCCGCTTGCGCCGGGGCCGGTGGGATCGGCGCCGAAGCGGCCACATAAGGGTTAGGACTGGAACAGGCGCCTAACCCGAGAGACAACAGGAGCAAACCGAGACGACGCATTTCGACCTCCGCAGACTGGGCCGCTTAAACCGGACGGCACACCCAGTGCAAATAACGCCCAAGTCCGGCAAAGCTTGGGTGACGACGGTGAGCGAGCTCCATCTCGAGCAAATCCTGCAGATCGGCGCGCGCCTGGAATTCCACCGGCATATAGTCGTGGAACACGCGGACGCCACTTTGGCTTTCGACCTGCCAGAGCCCTTCGAGTTGCGCCGCCAATTCCCGCGGGTCCAGCGGCTGCTGCGGTGTGAGGCTCTGCTTTTCGCCGGCCATATCGTTCTTGCGCATCTTGCGAAAGTGGCCCTTGAGCAGGTTGCGGTAGATCAGCGCGTCGCGGTTATAGAACGCCAGGGACAGCCAGCCGCCGGGCAGCGTCAATTGGTGCAGCACCGGCAGGATCGCATGGGGTTCGGCCAGCCATTCCAGCACCGCATGGCACAGCACCAAGTCGTAGGGCTCGGTGAGTTGGCCGAGCAGGTCTTGCCAGGGCGCATGGATGAACGTGGCGTTCTGTCCGGCGTCGGCGAAGCGCTGGCGTGCGCCTTCGAGCATAGGCTCGGCGGGCTCGGCCAGGGTCACCTGATGGCCGCGTTCGGCCAACCACAGCGACATATGCCCCAACCCCGCGCCGATATCCAGTACACGCAACGGGCGGTCCGGCAAGGCTTCGGCAAGATCGGCCTGCAGCACCGCCAGGCGAATCGCACCCTTGGCGCCGCCATAAATCTTCTCGGCAAAACGCGTGGCCAACTGGTCGAAATGCCGATCACTCATGGGCAAACCGCCGCTCGCTGTCGGCCAGTTTGGCGCGCACCACCTCGTTCATGTCCAGGCCCAGCTCACTGCACAGCAACAGCAAGTACAGCACGATGTCGCCGACTTCCTGGCCGGCGTGAGCCAGCTTATCGGCGGGCAATTGGCGCGACTGGTCTTCGCTCAGCCACTGGAAGATCTCCACAAGTTCGGCCATTTCCACACTGGCGGCCATGGCCAGGTTTTTCGGGCTGTGGAACTGCTTCCAATCGTTGGTATCGCGGATGCGGTGCAGGCGTTCGGTGAGGTGTTCGAGGTTCATTGGGGGCTCCTGAATGGGTATAGCTTCAGGGGGATGGAGATTGAAGGCAAGTGAATAGCGGTGGTGGGCTTGAGGACGCCATCGGGGGCAAGCCCCCTCCCACATTCTGACCTGTGAATACATTCAAAATGTGGGAGGGGGCTTGCTCCCGATAAGGCCCTAGTCAACAACACTGAACTCAAGCCTGGCCGTCTGCCCCGCCTCATCCAGAACACTCAGTTGATAACGGCCCAATCGCTCGAAACTGGCATTGATGAAATCCTGATTGGCACTATCCCCCAAAGGCGCCCCATTAAGAAACCACCACCGCCGCCCGCTCCCGCCCAGGGCGGAGATTTTCAGGCGCAGCGCCTGTTGACTGGCAGCGGGCAGACGCAGTTGATCGCCCTCGCGCACGCCCACAATGGACAACGGCGAAGCGGCGGCCAGGGCCGGCGGCGGGCAATCCGGGTCGGCTGCCGGGATGCGCGCTTCGCGTCGCTCCGCCCTGGGCAACCAAGGCTCCAGCGGCGCCGGCCACAGGGCGATATTGGTCGCTTCTGCGCCGGGGCAATGGGCATCCACCCGTAACCCCTTGGCGTTGACCCAAAGGTTTTCCATCAACCCCACGCTCAGGGGTTGGTCCAGCGCCTGCAAGGTCGGCGGCGTGGTGTTGTCCAGGGTCCAGGCAAAGCGCTGGCGACGGCAATTGGGATCGCTGCGACTCATCGGCTGGCCCAGCGGCCAACAGATGGCCGCCGCGCCGACATTGGCCGGCACCGGCTTGACGGGTGCGCTGATGCCGCGCTGGCTGTCGCGGTTGGCCAGCACGTCATGCACCTGCAACATCAATGGCGCCGCCGACGCCAGGCCAAACTGCCCTGGCACCGGCGTGCCGTCCGGTCGACCGATCCAGACGCCGATCAGGTAACGCGGGCCGACGCCAATCGCCCAGGCATCGCGAAAGCCATAGCTGGTGCCGGTTTTCCAGGCCAGCGTCGGGCGTTGCACGAGTTCGGCCCGTGGGTCGCGGTCGGGGCGCGCCTGGCCGCTGAGGATACGCCGCACGATCCAGGCCGCTCCCGGCGACAATAATGGCCGCTCCCTCAGCACGTCATCCGGCTGCAAGCGAAGGGTGGCGCTCTTGCCGTCGCGGGCGAACGCACTATAGCCGCTGACCAGGTCTTCCAGGCGGCTGCCCGCGCCGCCCAGGATCAACGCCAGGTTCGGTTCGGCCAACGCCGGCAACGCCAACGGCATGCCGCCGATCCGCATCTGCGCGGCAAAGCGTTTCGGCCCGTAGGCTTCCAGCAATTGCACTGCCGGCAGGTTCAGCGAGCTGGACAGCGCCGTACTCGCCGGCACCGCCCCGGTAAAGCCCATGGAGAAATTGCCCGGCCGGTAATCGCCGTAGCGTCGCGGCACGTCCTGCAGCAGGGATTCGGAATGAATCAAGCCGTCGTCCAGGGCCATGCCATAGAGGAACGGCTTCAAGGTGGAGCCGGGCGAGCGCAGCGCGCTGATCATGTCCACATGCCCATAGCGCTTGGCGTCATTGATATCCACCGAGCCGAGGTAGGCGCGCACGGCCATGGTCTCCTCCTCGACAACCAGGATCGCAGCGGAGGTATGTTCGGGCAAACGCGCGCGCCAGCCCAACAGCAGGTCTTCCAGACGGCGCTGCAACGTGGCATCCACCGTGGTGCGGATCAGCGGCGGGCTGTCGGGACGGTTCAAGCGCCGCGCGAGCAACGGCGCCAGGCTCGGTTCCAGGCGCGGCGCGAGCAGCAGCGGTTCTTCCAGCGCCTCATCCACCGCCGATTGCGGCCATACCTGGAACTCGGCGAGCCGGCGCAGCACTTTATCGCGGGCCTGCTGGGCGCGCTGCGGGTGACGGTCCGGGCGCAAGCGGCTCGGTGCCTGGGGTAATACCGCGAGCAGGGCCGCTTCGGCGTGGGTCAATTGCGACGGGGATTTACCCAGATAAGCCCAACTGGCCGCCGCCACGCCCTGCAGCGTACCGCCGAACGGTGCGCGGTTCAGGTACAGGTTGAGGATCTGCTCCTTGGACAGGTGCCACTCCAACTGCGCGGTGCGCCACAGCTGGCGCAACTTGCCGAGGAAGGTGCGCGAATGCGGATCGAGCAAACGCGCCACTTGCATCGATAACGTACTGCCGCCCGACACCACCCGCGCACCGGTCAGGTTTTGCCAGGTCGCCCGCGCCAACGCCAGCGGGTTCACGCCAGGGTGGCGGTAGAACCAGCGGTCCTCATAGGTCAGCAGCGCGTCCAGGTAATACGGTGAGACTTCGCTGGTTTGCACTGGATAGCGCCACACGCCATTGGCATCGGCAAAGCGCCACAACGGCGTGCCATCCTCGGCCAACACCACCCGGGCCAGGTCGTCCTGGGGCAACGGCAACGGCCAGATACGGTCGGCCAGCCATAGCAGGGCAATCACCAACAACAGGCTCACCAGTATCCAGCGGGCAACAAAACGCAAATTCAAGCGGGCAAACCTCTATGCTTGTAGGGAACTCGCCTGTCGCTACAACGACCAAAGGCACAGTTACGCCCACCTTCTTATCAGGACACGCACATGCAGGTAGAAAGCTTTTTCGAGTGGTTGGGCCAGGCGCTCGGCTCCGTCATCCGCTTTATCGTCGACGGTCTGAGCGGCTTGTTCGGAGCCCTGACCCACGCCGGCGGCAACTTTATCGATGGCTTGTCACGCACCCTGGGCATGGACACCTCGATCATCAGCATCCTTACCCTGATCGTAGGGCTATTGCTGCTGTACTCGGCCGTGCGGGCGTTCATGCGCGCGTCGATCATCATGGGGATTATCTGGTTGATCCTGGGGTTGTGGCTGCTCAGTTGGGTTGTGCACTAGATCCAAGAATGTCCCCGATCCCATGTGGGAGGGGGCTTGCTCCCGATAGCGGTGTTTCAGTCAATGCATCCGGCAACTGACACACCGCCATCGGGGGCAAGCCCCCTCCCACATTGGATCTCCATTTCAACTTCAGCGATCAGCGGCCCTTGATCACCATATCTGCCGGGGTTTCGCCCACCGCCTGCCAGTTCGGCCGGTACATCGACTCCACTTGCGGCGGCGGCACGCGGTAGGTGCCCGGCGTTACAGCCCGCGCCAGATAGAGCAAGTGCGTCGTCCCATAGCCATCCAGATTCATCGCCGCCACATAACGGTCATCACGAAACTCCTGATGCTTGAGCGAGGCGTTCTGCATCGATTCGCGCCATTCCTTCACCTGGCTGCTGGCGTTCTCCAGGCTGGCGGCGCTTTGCGCCAGGTTCTGGTTTTCCAGTTCCAGGCCGGCCGGTAGCAGGTCGACCACCAGGGCGTCCGGCACCCGTTGTTTGGCGCTGACCGCCAAGTGCACCAACACCAAATCACCGCTGTTGAGGCTGTGCAGGTTCAGCGGCTGGCCGTTCATGCCCAGGTATTCGCGACGGATGCTCAGATTCTCGCCGCCCGCTGCCGGTGGCACTTGTGGATAACCGGAAAGGGTCAGTTGCTGGTACACCGGCGTTTCGCCCTGGTTGCTCAGGGTCAAGTCGCTGGACAGCAGCTTGTCATCCAGTTGCAGCGTCGATTGCTGATTGTTCAGTTCGCGCACCGCGCCACTGCCGGTCAGCGACACCTGCCAGCTCGCCTCTGGCTGGGCGAGCCCAAGGCGCCCAGCGAGGAACAGTGAATTACGCTCCTGGGTCGACAGATACGGGCTGGCCGCCAACTGGTCCGCCAGGGTAAACAAACGTTCCTCGCGCTTGCCCTTGGCCAGGTCATTTTCTTCCAGCAAGGCCAGGATCATCGCCTGGTCGCGCAATGGGCTGCCGTAGTCGGCCAACCATTCCTTGGCGCTGCGCTGCGCCGCCAGGCCCGCGAGCAACGCCTGGTCCGCACGCGGCTGGTCGCCCATTTTCTGCAGGGCGATGGCCAGCTGCACCAGCGGCAAGCCGGAACGCGCATCGCTGCGGCGTTCGAAGATGCTGCGCAAGGCCCCCAGCGGCGCCTGCTGACTGCGCGCCAGGACCATGCCGGCGTAGGCCTGCACGGCGAAACGGGTGTGGTCGGCGTTGTCGCTGTAGTCGACTTCGATCAGGTTGCGCTCCTGCACGTAGCGCAGCAGACGCTCGCTGGCTTTCTTCAGCGCCTCGGCCGGTACGGCAAAGCCCTGGTCGCGGGCGCGCAGCAGGAAGTCGGTGACGTAGGCGGTCAGCCAATATTCTTCCTCGCCGTCAGCGCCCCACAAACCGAAGCTGCCGTTGTAGCGCTGCATGCCCAACAGGCGTTCGATGCCCAGCTCGATCTTGCGTTTACGCTCGGCATCCGGCTCGCCCTTGATACTCAGGCGTTTGAGCAGCGCGTCGTCGGCATAGAGCGAGGGGTACAGACCGCTGGCGGTTTGTTCCAGGCAGCCGTAGGGGTAAGCCTTGAGCGCACTGATCTGCGCGCCGAGGTTCAACGGCGGCCGGCTGGACAGGCTCAACAACGCCTCGCGTCCCGAGCTGTCGAACTGCTCCAGGGTGCCTGCCGGCAAGCTCCACGGCTGGTCCTTGAGCACGGCGCGGTAATGCTTGAGCAACGCCGGGTAAGCAGGGCGCACGCCCAGGGTCCATTCACGGCTGAACGGCGGCAGGGTTTCACCGGGCAGGTCCAGGCCATTGACCGTGACCTTAACTTTGCCTTGCCCCAGACCGCCCCAGGCTTTTACCGGGATACGCAGGGTGGTGCGCTGGCCTTGCTTGAGTTCGACGGTTTGCGCGCCAGTGTTGACCAACTCCAACTGCCCTTCGGCACTCAGTTGCACGTCAAGCTTCTGCGCCTTGCCCGAGAGGTTGGACAGGTCCAGCGCCAGGGTGGTCTGGTCACCCCCGGCCAGGAAGCGCGGCGCCGACAGCTCGGCAATCAGCGGCGCGGCGATGACCGTCTTGGCTTGCGCCATGCCATAGCGATCATCGCTCCAGCCCTGGGCCATCAGGCGCAGTTCGCCGTTGAAATCCGGAATATTGACGCTGACTTCACCCTCGCCCTTTTCGTTGAGGGTGACCGGCGCGCTTTGCAGGGCGACGATGGTCACGCTGGTGTCCGGGCGCTTGCCGCCCTTGGCCAGTGCCGCATCGCCACCGAACGCCAGGCTGGCCAGGCGGCCCTGCCCGGCTTCGATCAACTGGCCGTAGATGTCGAACTGGTCCACGCCGTAGGCCTTGCGGCCAAACAGGCTGGCGTACGGATCGGGTGTGGGGTATTCGGTGATATTGAGAATGCCCACGTCTACTGCGGCCACCAGCACATGCACCTGCTTGGGCACACTGCCGTCGGCATTCCTGGCGGCGATCTTCACCGTCAGCGGCTGTTTGGGGCGCATTTTTTCCGGCGCGGTCAGCGTGAGGCCAAGCTTGCGCTGGGTACGATCCAAAGGCAGGTGCAGCAGGCCCACCGCGCGCTTGGGGGTGATATTGGCTTTGCGCTCGCCAGGGCGGATTACCAGTGCACTCACGTACAAATCATGCCGCGACCATTTCGGGTCGAGCTTCACGGCGAAGCTTTTACCTTCGGCCGGCACGTCGATTTCCTGCCACCACAGCGGCCCTTCGGCGGACTCCACCAGCAGGTAGCCTTTGCCGGCAGCCGGCGGGGTTACGGTGACATTGGCGGTGTCGCCATCGCCATAGGCGGGTTTATCCAGCGCCAGTTTGACCTGGTCGGGGCGCACGGCGCCGCCTTCGGTGTTGTCCTGGGCCTGGTAGCCGGCCCAGAAGCGCAGGCTGCTGATCAGGCCGGTCTGCGGGTCTTCGACCTCCACGCGGTAAGGGCCCCACTCCACCTGGAAGCTGACCTTCGCGGTATCTCCAGCCTTGATGTCGAGGGTCTGTTCGTCGAGGTTGAGGAATTTCTCGTTGTAGTGATAGCTCCAGCCATCGTTGTCGGAGTAGTTCCAGTAGTAGTCGCGGCGCTCACGCACCAGACGCACCTTGAGGTTCTGCGCGGCGAGTTTCTGCCCGTCCTGGTTGGCCACCACGACTTCAAATTCCGCCGGGCCGTCGCCGTTGGTTTCAGTGCCGTCAAACAGCCCGCGCAGGCCCGGCAACTGCTCGGCCGGCCAGATCGGCTGTACCAGGCGCCGGGTGATCGGCCGCCCGCCCGACTCTTGCAGGCTGGCTTGCACGATCAGTTGCAGCGGCGACTTGGCCTCGGCCCATTTGCTTTCCAGGGTCAGTTCTTCCTGGCCCTTGGCGTCGAGCGTGCTTTCGTCCAGTTCGAAATCCTGGCTCAGCTCTTCTTCGGTGACCGAACCGAACTGGAAGCCCGGCAGGGCTTTGACCGCCTCACGCAGCGGGCGCACATAAACCTGCCCGCTGACCCGATTGCCCGAGGCCGGCGCGCCGTACAGATAACGGCCGTTGACCTGGATGACCGGGTCATCCGCCGGGCTCAGCGCGGTGTCGCTGCCCTTGAGTTCCAGCGCCAGGCGCTCGGGCAGGAAGTCTTCGACGAGGAATTCATACAACTGCGGTTTGCCATCGCCCAGGTCGAACACCAACTGCCACCGCCCGGTCGGCGCTTCGCCGGCCAGTTGCAGCGCGTATTGATAGAGGCCGGAGGCGTCGGCGTCCCACACGAATTTTCGGCTGACCTGCTCATCCGGGCGCCGCACTTCGACGCTTACCGGTTGCGGCTTGACGACGTTGCCGTCCTTGTCGCGCAACAGCGCGTTGAGCAGCACGGTTTCACCGGGACGGTACAAGTCACGCGGGCCGAACACAAAAAACTGCAGCGGATGGGACGGCTGGCCAGCGATATCGAACTCGGCCAGGTCCAGCGCGGCGCTGTCGAGGCGCAATAAGCTGGTCTGTTCGCCTTGTTTGGCCAGCAGCACCTGGGCTTTTTTCGGCAGCGGCAACTCGGCGTGGCCACCGTCTTCGGTCTTGCCCTGGCCGAGCACACGGCCTTCGGCATCGAGAATTTCCAGCTCGACGCCGTTCAGCGCCTTGCCACCTTCCAGCGCCTGGGTAAACACATCCAGGCGATTGGCGTAGCGGTGCACCGACAGGCCGATATCGCTCAAGGTGAACAACGTGGCCGGTTGCGAATAGTTGTAGGTGCCTGAGGCGCGCATCACCGCCAGGTACACTCCGGGCTGCTGCAATTGCTTGAGGCCGGCGATCGGCAGCAACAGGGTTTCGCGGGTGTTGCGCGCCGGGTTCAAGTCGAAACGCCCGCCGTAGACCAGATCGGCCATCGGCAGCAATTCGCGGGACTCGTAACTTTGCAGGCTGGTATTGCGCCCCCACTGCGCCAGGAACGACGGCAGGGACTCGGGCTTGATGCGGAAGAATTCGACGTCAATCTTGTCGACGTTCAGCGCGATCACCGGCAAGCCTTCGGCCAGGCGCGTGGGCAGCAACGTGCCGCGGCTGGCGAAGCCGACGGTGGCTTGCAGGTCACGGGTTTCCAGGCGGGCGCTGTACTCGGCGGGCAGCAGGTTGTTATTCACCGCTCTGACACCGGGGTCCACCGTGAGCACCAGCTTGCGCTGCGGCTCCAGGTGACGCAGGCGCAACTCCATCAGGTTGTCCGAGAGTTCCCAGGCGCCATCGACCTTGCCCGAGGTGCTGTCCACCAGATGGACTTTGTCGGCGAACTTCTGATCCGGGTCCAGGGGAATGGAGAAACTCACCGACAAGGTGCTGGCCCCATCCAACTGCACCTCGGACACGTCCACCACACTCAATTCGCGCCCGGCGTAGCGCTGCTTCAACGCCGCCACATCCACTGCCGCCTTGGCCGGCTTGGGCGCCACGCTCGCCGCCGGGGCGGAGGGTGCAGACGGTTTATCGGAAGAATCGCAGGCGCTCAGCAGGGCCAGCGCGCAGGCCAGGAACAATCCTTTGTTAAGCATGGGGCACTCGTCGTCAGAGGAAACCGGGGGTGAACTATATATCAGCGCCGGCCAAGCCGTTGTGGCGCCGGTCACATTGACCGACGGAGGGTGGGCCAAGCCCAATCCCACAGTCAATGGAGATCAAAAAATGTGGGAGGGGCTTGCTCCCGATAGCGGTGGGTCAGAACTGGATTCAACCACTGACACACCGCCATCGGGAGCAAGCCCCCTCCCACATTGGTTCTGCGGTGTGGTGGGTGGACGGTTACAATGCGCCACCCTCGAAGGAGCCTTCATGACAGCCCTGCTCGCCGACTGGCGCCACCGCCCCACCCATCGCCGTGTCTGGGCCCTGGCCGCGCCGATGATCCTGTCGAATATCTCCGTGCCGCTGGTAGCCCTGGTCGACAGCATGGTCATCGGCCACCTGCCCCACGCTCACCAACTGGGCGCCGTGGCCGTCGGGGCCAGCCTGTATACCTTCCTCGCCTGGGCCATGGGTTTCCTGCGCATGGGCTCCACCGGTTTCGCCGCCCAGGCCGCCGGGCGTAATGACGGCGCGGCCTTGCGCCAGATTCTGCTGCAGGGTTTGTTGCTGGCGCTGGGGTTGGCGATGTTGCTGGGAACCGTCGGCATTCCGCTGAGCCACCTGGCCCTGGAGTGGATGCAGCCCTCCGCCGAACTGAACCAGCTGACCCGCGAGTTCTTCCATACGCGCCTGTTTGGTCTGCCTGCCGCACTGGCCACTTATGCGCTGGTCGGCTGGTTCCTCGGCACCCAGAACGCCCGTGCGCCGCTGGCGATTCTGCTGACCACCAACCTGGTCAATATCGCGCTGAACCTGTGGTTCGTACTCGGCCTGGACTGGGGCGTGGTCGGTTCGGCCCGCGCCTCGGTGATCGCCGAGTGGACCGGCGCCCTGCTCGGCCTGGCCCTCACGCAAAAAGCCCTGCGCGCCTACCCCGGGCATATCGCCTGGGGCGCATTGAAACTGTGGGAAAGCTGGCGCCCGCTGCTGGCGGTGAACCGCGACATCTTTATCCGCAGCCTGGCGTTGCAGTCGGTGTTTTTCATGATCACGGTACAAGGCGCGCGCCTGGGCGATGCCACCGTGGCGGCCAATGCGCTGTTGCTCAACGGCCTGCTGCTGACCGCTCACGCTTTGGACGGCCTGGCCCACGCGGTGGAAGCCCTGTGCGGCCACGCCATCGGTGCGCATGATCGCCAGGCGTTGAGACGTTCATTGGTGGTGGCCTGTGGCTGGTCATTGATCGCCAGCCTGGGCTTCGCATTGCTCTTTACCTTCGGCGGCCATGTGTTTATCGCCATGCAGACGGATATTCCCAGCGTGCGCGAAACCGCCGATATCTACCTGCCCTACCTTGCGGTATTGCCGTTGATTGCGGTGTGGAGTTATTTACTGGATGGGCTGTTTATCGGCGCAACGCGGGCGCGGGAAATGCGCAATGGGATGTTGCTGACGGTGCTGTTGGTGCTGCCGCTCGCCTGGGCACTGCAGGGGTTGGGCAACCACGGGTTGTGGATAACCTTCCTGGTGTTCATGGCGGTGCGCAGTCTAACCCTGTGGGCGATTGCGTGGCGGTTGAATCGGCAGGGCCTGTGGCTGGGCGCCAGCTGAAGAAACCCGATCCAAATGTGGGAGGGGGCTTGCTCCCGATTGCGGTGTGTCAGCCACTAATGTTCTGACTGATCCACTGCTATCGGGGGCAAGCCCCCTCCCACACTTTTAGAGCTGTATCAGTTGCTATTACGAGGACAGGTACGAAGAACGGGTCAGGCCCAGGCGCAGCGCATCCAGAAACTGGGTGCGCTCCGACGCGGAGATCTTCGCGCTGGCGCATTTGTCACGGTAATGCGTCATCAACTCTTCCGGCGACAAGTGCACATAGCGCAGCATGTCTTCGATGGTGTCGTGGGTCTCGATACCGGCGCTGTACACCGAACCATCTTCACGCTGGTAGATGTTCACCGAGTCGGTGTCGCCGAACAGGTTGTGCATGTCACCGAGGATTTCCTGGTAAGCCCCCACCAGGAAAATACCCAGCAGGTAGTCTTCGCCCTCGTTCAGGGCATGTACCGGCAGGCTGGTCTCGATGCTCTGCTCGTCGACGTATTGCTTGATCTTGCCGTCGGAGTCGCAGGTCAGGTCTTGCAGCACGGCGCGGCGCAGCGGCTCTTCGTCCAGGCGATGCAGCGGCAGGATCGGCAGTACCTGGCCGATGGCCCAGGTGTCCGGCAGGCTCTGGAACACCGAGAAGTTGCAGATGTACTTGTCGGCCAACTTGTCGTTGAGTTCGTCCAGCACCTGGCGGTGCGAGCGCTGGCGGGCTTTCAACGAATTGTGCAGGCGGCGGCACACGGCGAAGTAGCACTGTTCGGCCAGGGCTTTCTCGGCCAGGGTCAGTTTGCCGTCGGCATACTGGGTGGCCACGTCGCTCATGTAGTGGGTGGCGCGCCAGTAGGTTTCGGTGACCATCTCGATATCGGTCGGGCCGAGCAGGTCCACCAGCCATTGCACGGTTTCGGGCAGGCTTTCCTTGTTTTCGATGGTCGGGATTTCGTCGTTGTGTTTCTCGACGTCGGTCACCTGCACCACCAGCATGGCGTGGTGGGCGGTCAGGGAACGGCCGCTTTCGGAGAAGATGTGCGGGTGCGGCAGGCTCTGCGCGTCGCAGAATTCCTTGAGCATGCCCACCACCACGCCGGCGTAGTCGTCCATGTCGTAGTTGATCGAACTGGCGTTACGCGAGTGGGTACCGTCGTAGTCCACGCCAAGGCCACCGCCGACGTCGATGTGGTCCACCGGCAGGCCGAGGTTGCGCAACTCGCCGTAGTAACGAATGGCTTCCTTGAACCCGTGCTGGTAGTCGGCCAGGTTGGCAATCTGCGAGCCCATGTGGAAGTGCAGCAGGCGGATGCCCTGGTCAAGGCCGGCCGCGCGGAAACGCTCGACCACCGACAGCAGTTGCGCCGCCGACAACCCGAACTTGGACTTTTCACCGCCGGTGTCAGCCCACTTGCTCGAAGCCAGCGACGACAGGCGCACACGCAAACCAACCTGCGGCTTGACCTTGAGGCTGGCAGCCTCTTCGATCACCAGCCCCACTTCGGATTCTTTCTCGATCACGATAAACACGTTGTGGCCGAGTTTCTGGCCCATCAGCGCCAGGCGGATGAACTCACGGTCCTTGTAACCGTTGCAGACGATGGTGCCGCCCTTCGGCGCCAGGGCCAATACGGCCAGCAGCTCAGGCTTGGAGCCGGCTTCCAGGCCGATGGAGACGTTCTGGGTGGCGATGATGTTCTCGATCACCGCTTCCTGCTGGTTCACCTTGATCGGATACAGCGCGGTGTATTGGCTCTGGTATTCCAGGCGCTCGATGTTCGAATCGAAGGCACCGGTGAGCTGGCGGACACGGTCTTGCAGGATATCGGGGAAGCGCACCAGCAGCGGCAACGACAGGCCGCTTTTGCGCAGCGCGTCGACTTGCTCGTACAGATCGACGGGCGTGCTGTTCGGACCGTTCGGACGGACTTCTACGCGACCGGCTTCATTGATCGCGAAATAACCGGCCCCCCAATGGCGAATCCCATAAACGCTGCGGCTGTCCGCAACTGTCCATTGGCTGCCATCGTCTTTGCGTGTGCGTCGTACGGACATCGAAGTCCCCTATAAATGAAGGCGAAGGCGCCACCTCAAGCGGAGGCTGGCGCAGTCTAAAGAATGAAAATGACGATTTGCCTGTGAGGGAGGTAGACCTCGCTTGCAGGACAGAGTTTAGACACAGGTTGGGAAGAGGCTTTCAGCCGCCGGACTTCTTGGCCTTGTAACCGAGCTTGATCAACTCGGCCAACAGCAGTTCGACGTGATCGCCCTGGATTTCGATGACCCCGTCTTTCAACGCGCCACCGGTGCCGCAGCGCTTTTTCAGCGCGGTGGCAAGCTCCTTGAGCGCCTCTTCGGCCAGCGGCACGCCGGTGATGGTGGTCACCGTCTTGCCGCCTCGGCCTTTGCTCTCGCGGCGTACGCGGGCAATGCCGTCGCCTTCGGGAATCAGGGTGTGTTTGCAGGTGCACGAATCCACGGGCTGACGACAGTCCGGGCAGTGTCGACCTGCGTCGGTGGAAAATACCAGGCCACCGAGGGCGGCGAAGGATGCGGCTTTCTTGGCCACCGGCAATCCTCTAGGGGATGAAAAGTGGCGCAGTGTAACGGCAAAAAGCCAAGTTGCTAAGGGCCAAATGGCGCCATTTCATGCAACTTTAGCGACGCAACGCCAGATAGCGCCGCAGGCCCTCTTGAGCGTCCGGGCAGTAAGACTTGTGTTTCGCCTCGCTCAACACCGTTTCAATCGGCAGGAAGCGCGCTTCCATGACTTCTTCGGGCTGCAGGCACAGTGGCCCGTCCCATACCGCAGAGTAGGAGGTGCACCAAAGCCTGCTGCCGCCGTCTTCGAAATAGAAATGGTCATGTTCGGTCAATTCCACACCGCTGACGCCGAGTTCTTCTGCAAGCTCACGAGCCGCCGAATCGGCATAGGTTTCCCCTGCCGCGACCATCCCGCCCGCAGCCGTGTCCCAGAACCCCGGGTACAGTGCTTTGCTCAGGGTGCGCCGATGCACGCACAACTCACCCTTGGTATTGAACAGGAATATGAAGGTGCAACGGCCGATCAAGCCGCGCCGGCGAAGGTCGGACCTGACCAGGTGGCCGAGCAGGTTGTCCTGCTCGTCGACCCAACAGATCAGTTCAGCATCGGAGGCCACGCGGTGGGCAGCCTCCCTATGAGTAGCGTCCATCATCAACCCTGGTTGAGGAGCTGACGCAAGTCGATCACTGCAGCGTTGGCCCGGGAAATGTAGTTGGCCATTACCAGCGAATGGTTCGCCAGTACGCCGAAACCGCTGCCATTGAGAATCATCGGGCTCCACACCGGTTCCTGCGAGGCCTCCAGCTCACGAATGATCTGGCGCACGCTGACGGTGGCGTTTTTCTTGGCCAGCACGTCGGCAAAATCGACTTCGATGGCGCGCAGCAGGTGGGACAGTGCCCACGCCTGGCCACGGGCCTCGTAGAACACGTTGTCGATCTGCATCCAGGGGGTTTCCACCACTTCCTCATCGACCTGCGGCACTTCACCCGGCGCCAGCGCTTCGGTTTTCAGCGCGGTGTTCAGCTTGACCCGGCCGACACTGGCCGATAGACGCTGCGACAGCGAACCCAGGCGGGTGGCGACATCCCCCAGCCAGTTGTTCAGGTTGTCGGCGCGGGAATAGAACAGCGCGCCCTTCTGGTTCGGGTCGGACAGGCGTGCTTCGTAGCGGTTCAGGGAGTTGATGCCTTCCTGGTATTCCGACTCGCTGGACGGCAGCACCCAGCTCTTGTTGTCGAAGTTGAAACGTGGCTCGGCCTTGGCCAGGTCAGCGTCTTCAGCCGACTGCGACTGGGAACGGGCGAAGTCTTTGCGCAGGGCACGGGTCAGGTCACGCACCTGCACCAGCACGCCGTACTCCCAACTGGGCATGTTGTCCATCCAAAGGCCTGGCGGGAAACGGTCGTTGGAAATGTAGCCACCTGGCTTGTTCAGCAAGGTGCCGACCACACTTTTCAGGGTCTCGACGGTGGTATAGCCGATCACCATCTGCTTGCCTTCCTTCTCGGCGGCCAGCTGGGCGTTCTGCTGGACCGGGAACAACGCGGGTTCCTGACTCCAATACCAACCCAGGCCACCGGTGACCAGCAAGTACAAGCAGATCACGCTGAGCAAGGCGCGGCTCATCAGCAGGTTGCGAACGTAGCTGCGGTTGGCCGACTTGGGCTCAGGGGCGGGGCCTTTGGCACTGCCTTCGCGGTTTTTCCAGTCCAGCATGGCGATATCCTTTCAATCACTTGAGTTCATGCACATCAATTGTCCGGGTGCGGTCAAACATTCCGACCACAACCCTACCCCATCGTGCCCATCGGTGCGGGCTTTTAAACCAAATTGGCGCATACCGGAGGTTGGACTATAAAGGATGCACGCTTTTTACACAGCGCGACCACGAGGTCAAAAAATGAATACCGCAGACACGTACTTAATTGACGTATGACACTCATTCGTCAGAAAAGAGATGCTAGCATAGAGCCATCAGTCGACCTCAGCATGCACCCGCACAGTAGTCAGGATATGACCGAGTCAGAAGACCCCAGCCGCGAGCGTCTCAAGCAGCACTTTGCCCAGCGGGTAATTCATCAGGCACGTCAAATTCTTGAGATCTGGCAGCGCCTGCAGCGTAGCGAATGGTCCAACGCGGATTTCTCCGAGCTCAATGAAGCCAATCTGCGCCTGCAGCGCTTTGCCGAGCGTTTCGAACAGCCCGAACACCGCCAACTGGCCCAGCACATTGGTGAGTCCCTCAAGGCGGTGGATGAAAACCGCGGGCGCCTGAGCAGCCAATTGATCACCGAGCTCAATCGCTTGATGCAGCGCTTGTCGCGCACCGGGCTGCGCCAGGGCGATCAGCTGGAACAAACCTTGCTGCCGCCGATGCGCAAGCCGATCTACGTGATGCTGGCCGACCACAACCGCGCCGAGCGCCTGGCCAAGCAGTTGGAATTCTTCGGCATGAGCGCCCAGTCCCTGGACAGCGTCGCAGCCTTTCGCGCCGCCATGGCCGAGCGCCTGCCGTCGGCCATCGTGATGGACGTGGATTTCTGCGGCACCGGCCTGGGCCTGAAACTGGCTGCCGAAGCCCAGGAAGGCCTGGAGCAAAAGCTGCCGCTGCTGTTTTTCAGCCTGCATGAAACCGACACCCCGACCCGCCTGGCCGCCGTGCGCGCCGGCGGCGAAGAATTCCTGACCGGCACGCTGGAGGCCTCGAGCCTGCTGGAAAAGATCGAAGTGCTGACCTGCGTGGCTCAATATGAGCCGTATAAAGTGCTGATCATTGACGAC
Organism: Pseudomonas sp. R11-23-07; assembly: GCF_003852295.1. Lineage (NCBI taxonomy): Bacteria > Pseudomonadati > Pseudomonadota > Gammaproteobacteria > Pseudomonadales > Pseudomonadaceae > Pseudomonas > Pseudomonas sp. R11-23-07. The sequence goes on along the minus strand of NZ_CP027761.1, from coordinate 760,206 downwards.
TCCCGCGCCCAGGCGTTGCATACCGAGCGCCTGCTCAACAGCGCCGGCATCGTCACCCGCACGTTGATCGAGCCGATCCGGGCCATGGCCGAACTAGCCGACTTCCAGCCCGACCTGATCATCCTCGACATGTACATGCCCGCCTGCACCGGCACCGAGCTGGCCAAGGTGATTCGTCACAACGACCGCTATGTCAGCGTACCGATCATCTACCTGTCGGCCGAAGACGACCTGGACAAACAGCTGGATGCGATGAGCGAAGGCGGTGACGACTTCCTGACCAAGCCGATCAAGCCGCGCCACCTGATCACCACCGTGCGCAACCGCGCGGCGCGTGCGCGCAATTTGAAAGCGCGGATGGTGCGTGACAGCCTGACCGGGCTGTACAACCACACGCATATCCTGCAACTGCTCGAAGACTGCAGCTTCCGCGCCCGCCGCGAGAACAAGCCGCTGAGCTTTGCCATGCTCGATATCGACCACTTCAAGCGGGTCAATGACAGCCACGGCCACCCCATGGGCGACCGCGTGATCAAAAGCCTGGCGTTGTTTCTCAAGCAGCGTTTGCGCAAAAGCGACTATATCGGCCGTTATGGCGGTGAGGAATTCGCGATTGTAATGCCCGACACCGACCTCGAATCGGCCTGCAAAGTGCTGGACGAGATTCGTGGGCGTTTTGCGGAAATCCACTACCCGGCCCAACCCCAGGATTTATGGTGCACCTTCAGCGCCGGGCTGGTGGAATTGTGCGACGGTTCCGACAGCCTGACGATGGCCGCCCAGGCCGATGAGGCGCTGTACCGCGCCAAGCATGCCGGACGTAACCGCGTGCAAGCCGCTCGCACATCAAAGCAAAGTGCCATCTTTTCACCGGAATCCACTGATTCGGTCATAACTTTGTAATGTAAACGCAATAACTTCAGGCACTTATCTTTTGCTGTCGGTTGAAACCACGCATGCGCCTGAAGCTGCTGACCAATCTCAATACCCTTTTATTGGTGGCCGTGTGTCTCGCACTCGGAGCGACGCTGTGGTGGTCGCAACGGGCGCTGGAGCGCCCGTACCTGTTGATGGAGCGCTATCTGGGGCTGTCCCAGGCTTTCGAGAATCAGGCCGCACGCAATATCGACGACTACCTGGCCAGCGGCGATGCCCTGCGCTTGCGCAGCGCCGGCCAGAGCCTGGAAAGCCTGCTGCAGCAGCTCGATTCATTGCCGCCCGAGTTGGCGCAGAACCTGCGACCCAGCCTCATGGAGCTAGACACCTTCAGCAAAACCGACCTGCTCGCTGCCGGTAAACTGGCCGGCGACCCGCAAGCGCTATTACTGCAGGCCGAACGCGAGCTGGGGGCGAATCTGGAGCAACTGAGCCAGTACGCCAGCGCCGTGAATGCCCCGGACGCGGCGCGCTATCTGCCACCACTGCTGGCCGCCTCGCAACACCTGGGCAAGCTGTCCCTGGCCCGCGACAAACTGGTGAGCAGCGGTCGCGCCGAATTGGCCGATGATGTCGAGCGTGAAATCGCCAACATTCGTACCCAGGCCGACCTGTTGGCCCAGCTGCCTTTGCTCGGGGTGAAGGCCAGCGCCGAATCCAGCAGCGACGATTTTTCCGCGTTGATGGGCCTGGAAAACGCTGAAAAAACCGAAGCCCAGGACACCGGCGTCGACCTCAAGCGTGAACTCAACAGCCTGTTGACCCGCTACCCCGCCGAACTCAAGCGCACCCGCGAACAGATCCAGCAACGCACCGACCTCGCCGCCGCCACACACATCAAGATCACCGGCGTGCGACAAGCCATCGCCAGCCTGGAGCCGGTGGTGCGCGCACAGCACGCCAACATCCAGGGCGAAGTGCGCCTGATGCAGGGGCTGATGATTGGCCTGATCCTGCTGATCGCACTGTTGATCGATACCCTGCAACGCCGCCTGGCGCGGGTGCTGACCCACCTCGCCCCGGCGCTGTCCACCTGGGCCGAAGGCAACTTCAGCCAGCCGATCGCCTTGGGCAGGACCAATCGCGAGCTGCGCGACATCGAAGCCTCGCTGAACCGCCTGCGCGCTTATCTGGTGGACCTCGTCGGCACGATCCGCGGCAATGCCGAAGAAGTCGCCGGCAGCAGCCGCACCCTGGCCGAACTGAGCAGCGGTTTGCACGACGGCGCCGAACGCCAGGCCGGGGACACCGCGCAGATTCGTGACTCCCTGGGCGAACTGGAGGCGACAATCCAGCAAGTGGCGGGTGATGCCAGCCAGGCTGCGGGCGCGAGTCGCAGTGCCGGCGTCGCCGTGGAACAAGGCCAGCGGGTGATCGGCCTGAGCCTGGCCGGGTTGCATGCCCTGGTGGGTGAAGTGCAGCAAAATGCGCAGATGATCGAGAAACTCGCCGCAGAGTCCGCGACCATCGGCGGCGTACTCACGGTGATCCGCTCGATCGCCGAGCAGACCAACCTGCTGGCGCTCAACGCAGCGATCGAAGCGGCCCGCGCCGGTGAGGCCGGGCGCGGTTTTGCCGTGGTTGCCGATGAAGTGCGCTCCCTGGCCCAGCGTACCGCCGGCGCCACCGCCGAAATCCAGGGCCTGATCGCCGGCCTGCAAACCGCCGCCCACCAATCGGTACAAGGCATGCGGGCACAGGTCGAACACGCCGAAGCCACCGCCGAGCAAGCCCAGGCCGCCGATGGCGCGCTGGATGAAATCGTCGGGGCGATCCAGACCATCTCCGCGACCGCCGTACGCATCGCTGACGTAACGGCGCAGCAAAGCGGGGCCGTGAGTGAGATTCGCGACAACAGCGAAAGAATTCACCAACTGGGTGAAGACAACCTGCGGCGTATCGGCCAGGGACGCAGCCAGGGCGAGCATCTGCTGGTGCTGGGCGGGCAGCTCAATACGGCTGTAAAAGCCTTTCGGGTCTGACCCAATCCTGCGCCCCATGAAGATCAAAATGTGGGAGGGGGCTTGCTCCCGATAGCAGTGTGTCAGCCACTGTATGTGTTGATTGATACACCGCAATCGGGAGCAAGCCCCCTCCCACATTTGATCTCCATAGGCTTCAAGGATGTATTACCCATGACCAGATCTCAGGCCACAGTCACAAATTTCGCGCAATCCTCGCTAATCGTGCTGGCTACTGCATAGAACTGGACAGTCACAAAGGCTTTGCGGCATAGTCGCCGGGTTCTGCCGTCCCCCACCAATAACAAGGAACAGCCGATGGCGACCTTACTGGTTCTTCACGGACCCAACCTGAACCTGCTCGGCACCCGTGAACCGGGCGTCTACGGGGCAGTGACCCTTGATCAGATCAACCTCGATCTGGAACAGCGGGCCCGTGTCGCCGGCCACCATTTGCTCTACCTGCAAAGCAATGCCGAGTATGAATTGATTGATCGCATCCATGCCGCGCGTGGCGAAGGCGTGGATTTCATTCTGATCAATCCCGCCGCTTTTACGCACACAAGCATTGCATTACGTGACGCGCTGCTGGCGGTGAGCATCCCATTCATCGAAGTGCATTTATCGAACGTGCACAAACGCGAAGCTTTCCGCCATCACTCTTACTTCTCCGATGTAGCGGTAGGAGTGATCTGCGGCCTTGGCGCCAGCGGTTACCGACTGGCCCTGGAGGCCGCCCTGGAACACGTTGAAGAACAGGCTAAACGCCCCTGACCGACCCTTGGGAGTTGATGATTCATGGACATCCGTAAAGTTAAGAAACTGATCGAACTGCTGGAAGAATCCGGTATCGACGAGCTGGAAATCAAGGAAGGCGAAGAGTCCGTACGGATCAGCCGTCACAGCAAGACCCCGGCTCAACAGTTCTACGCGCCACAGATGCAAGCACCGGCTCCGGCCGCTGCCGCACCTGCCGCCGCTCCAGCCGCCGCCGCGCCTGCGGCGCCAGCAGCCCCTGAGCTGAACGGTTTCGTGGTCAAGTCGCCAATGGTCGGTACTTTCTACCGCACCCCGGCACCGACCTCGCCAGCCTTCGTTGAAGTGGGCAAGACCGTGAAAGTGGGCGACACCATCTGCATCGTTGAAGCGATGAAGATGATGAACCACATCACGGCCGAAAAAGCCGGCACCATCGAATCCATCCTGGTAGAAAACGGTCAGCCGGTTGAGTACGACCAGCCGCTGTTCACCATCGTTTGAACCGCGGAGCGCCTTCGATGTTGAAACCTGCGAAGAAACTGCAAAAAGTCCTGATCGCCAACCGCGGCGAGATCGCACTGCGTATCCTGCGCGCCTGTAAGGAAGAGGGCATCAAGACCGTCGCTGTTTACTCGACGGCCGATACCGAATTGATGCACGTGAAACTGGCGGACGAGAGCATCTGCATCGGCCCGCCCCTGGCGACCAACTCGTACCTGAAAGTCTCGAATATCATCGCTGCCGCCGAAGTGACCGGCGCCGATGGCATTCACCCAGGCTACGGCTTCCTCGCGGAAAACGCCGATTTCGCCGAACAGGTGGAAAAATCCGGGTTTGCCTTCATCGGCCCGAAAGCCGAAACCATTCGCCTGATGGGCGACAAGGTCTCGGCCAAGGACGCCATGATCGCGGCCGGCGTGCCTACCGTTCCTGGCTCCGACGGCCCGCTGCCGGAAGATGAGGAAACCGCCCTGCGCATTGGTCGCGAAGTCGGCTACCCGGTGATCATCAAGGCCGCCGGTGGCGGTGGTGGTCGCGGCATGCGCGTGGTGCACAAGGAAGAAGAACTGATCGAAGCCGCCAAGCAAACCCGCTCCGAAGCGGCTGCCTGGTTCGGCAACCCGATGGTCTACCTAGAGAAGTACCTGACCAACCCACGTCACGTGGAAGTGCAGGTACTGTCCGACGGCCAGGGCCACGCCATCCACCTGGGCGACCGCGATTGCTCGCTGCAGCGTCGTCACCAGAAGGTATTGGAAGAAGCCCCGGCACCGGGCCTGGACGAGAAAGCCCGCCAGGAAGTCCTGGCGCGCTGCGTCAAGGCGTGCATCGACATCAACTACCGTGGCGCCGGTACTTTCGAGTTCCTCTACGAGAACGGCCGTTTCTATTTCATCGAGATGAACACTCGCGTGCAGGTAGAGCACCCGGTGTCGGAGATGGTCACCGGTATCGACATCGTCAAGGAGATGCTCAGCATCGCCGCCGGCAACGTGCTGTCCTTCACCCAGGACGACGTGAAGATCCATGGCCACTCGCTGGAATGCCGGATCAACGCCGAAGACCCGCAAACCTTTATGCCGAGCCCAGGCCTGGTCAAGCATTTCCACGCGCCCGGCGGCAACGGCGTACGTGTGGATTCGCACCTGTACAGCGGCTACAAGGTTCCGTCCAACTACGACTCGCTGATCGGCAAGCTGATCACCTGGGGCGCGACTCGCGATGAGGCCATGGCCCGCATGCGCAACGCCCTGGACGAAATCGTGGTCGACGGCATCAAGACCAACATCCCGCTGCATCGGGACCTGGTGCGTGATGAAGGCTTCTGCGAAGGTGGTGTGAACATTCACTACCTGGAACACAAGCTGGCAAACCAGTAAGTGCTTCACTAACAAAGCCGCCTTCGGGCGGCTTTGTTGTTTCTGGAACTCCGATTTCCAGAATGTACACAGTTCAACTGTGGGAGGGGGCTTGCTCCCGATGGCGGTGGCTCAGTTACAGATGTTGAGACTGACACACCGCTATCGGGGGCAAGCCCCCTCCCACATTTGGTCGGCGTTCAGTCAGTAATGTCGTCTTCTGCACGCCGCTCGCGTAAACTTGCGCGCTTTCGCAGCCCCATCCCGCTGCACACTCATTTTTTCAAAGGTGCCCGCCATGCCTTGGCTGCAAGTCCGTCTCGCCATCAGCCCAGAACAAGCCGAAACCTACGAAGACGCTTTCCTCGAAGTCGGCGCTGTGTCGGTGACCTTCATGGACGCTGAAGACCAGCCGATCTTCGAACCGGAACTCAACACCACCCCGCTGTGGTCCCATACCCACTTGCTGGCCCTGTTCGAAGACGGCACCGAGGCCGCCAGCGTGCTGGCCCATCTGGAATTGCTCACCGGCACCCCGCTGCCGGAGCATCACAGCGAAGTGATTGAAGACCAGGATTGGGAACGCAGCTGGATGGACAATTTCCAGCCCATGCGTTTCGGCCAGCGCCTGTGGATCGTACCCAGCTGGCACGCCGCCCCCGAGCCGGATGCCGTCAACCTGCTGCTGGACCCGGGCCTGGCGTTCGGCACCGGCACTCACCCCACCACCGCGCTGTGCCTGGAATGGCTGGACGGCCAGGACCTGAGCGACTGCAACGTGCTCGACTTCGGCTGCGGCTCGGGGATCCTGGCCATTGCCGCGCTGCTGCTGGGCGCCAAGCAGGCCGTGGGCACCGATATCGACGTGCAGGCCCTGGAAGCTTCCCGCGATAACGCCGGGCGCAACCACATTCCTGAAGGCAAATTCCCACTCTATTTGCCTGAGGATTTGCCCCAGGTACAGGCCGATGTGCTGGTCGCCAACATCCTCGCCGGGCCGTTGGTGTCGCTGGCGCCGCAGTTGTCGAACCTGGTCAAGCCAGGCGGGCGCCTGGCACTGTCGGGCATTCTCGCCGAGCAAGGTGAAAAGGTCGCCGCCGCCTACGCCAGGGATTTCGAGCTGGACCCCATCGCCAACCGTGACGGCTGGGTACGCATCAGCGGTCGTCGGCGCTAGAATGAGCGCTTGTCTGAATCGGATGGCCGCATGAGCGACAGTTTCGTCACCCAGTGCCCGCATTGCCAAGCACGCTTTCGCGTCAACCACGCTCAATTAAGCGTGGCCCGTGGCGTGGTGCGCTGCGGCTCCTGCCTGCAGGTGTTCAACGCCGCGCGCCAGTTGCTGGAGCAGCGAGCCTCGGTGCCGGCAGCGCAACCTGAACAGTCCGGCGCTGATGAACCCACGCCTGAGCCGCCGCGCGCAATCAGCCAGAAACAATGGACAGCCCAAGAGCTGGACCTGGACAACCTGGACCTGGACGAGGAACTGGCCAAGCTCGAGCGCCGTGAAATTCAGCACACCCAGCCCGTCGGCGCGGACCGCCGCCAGCCCGGTGCCGAGCGTCGGCACAAGGAAGATGCCCTCAGCGCCAGCCGCAATACAGTCAAGGCCGAGGAAGAAAAGTGGGCCGCCAGCCTGTTCAGCGAGCCGCCGCAAGAGCGCGTCCTGCCCGCCGAAGCCGAGCCGGAGCCGAGCGAGCGCACCGAGCCGTCCCTGTCGTTTCACCGCGACGATCTCGACGACGAACCGCCACTGCGCTCGACCCCGGACGACGATCCCGATCCACCCTTCACGCCCCTGACGCCAGCGGCGCAAGCCACCGACGACCGCCCCCACGCCCGGCGCAAGCGCGCACGTGCCGAGGCCAATGTCGACGAGGTGTTCCAGGACCTGGAGGACGACCCGCTGCACCTGTATGCGCAGAAGCGTCCGTCAGGCCTGGGCCGCCGCCTGACCTGGATCGTGCTGGTACTGCTCGCTGCCGCGGGCCTGGCGGGCCAGTACATCGCCTATCAATTCGACGAACTGGCCCGTCAGGACGCCTACCGTCCATGGTTCCAGCAACTGTGCCCGAAATTGGGCTGCACCGTGCCATCACGGGTCGACATCGCCCACATCAAGAGCAGCAACCTAGTGGTGCGCAGCCATCCGGAGTTCGCTGGGGCGCTGGTGGTGGATGCGATCATCTACAACCGCGCGACTTTCTCCCAGCCCTTTCCGCAGCTGGAGCTGCGCTTTGCCGACTTGAACGGCGGCCTGATCGCCAGTCGGCGCTTCAAGCCCGCCGAGTACCTCAGCGGCGAGTTGGCCGGGGTCAGTGAAATGCCGTCGCAGACACCGATCCACATCTCCCTGGACATCCTTGACCCCGGCAGCAAAGCGGTGAACTACAGCCTGAGCTTCCATTCGCCCGAGTGAAGCTGCGCCAGCACCGAGGTTTGACGGCGGTTTATTGACTGCGCCGACGTCAACCAAACCGCTGGCGATAAAAAAATAACTGTTCAGATTTTATCCAATTCAGCCTTTATCCAGTCATCGAGAGCGGGTATCATGCCAACCCTTTTTCGAACTCTAATGATCCGGCCCCACAACAGGGAAGTCCTATGTCGGCGGTACGCATCGGCCCATATACATTGCACAACGGCTTGATCCTCGCCCCAATGGCGGGCGTCACGGACCAGCCCTTTCGTCAGCTCTGCAAACGTTTGGGCGCGGGTCTAGTAGTCTCTGAAATGGTCACCAGCGACATGAGTTTGTGGAACACCCGCAAGTCGCGGATGCGCATGATCCACGAAGGTGATCCCGAGCCACGCTCGGTGCAGATCGCCGGGGGTGATGCGCAGATGCTGGCGGATGCGGCTCGGGCCAATGTGGAGCTGGGTGCGCAGATCATTGATATCAACATGGGCTGCCCGGCCAAGAAGGTCTGCAACAAGGCCGCAGGTTCCGCCCTGCTGAAAGATGAGCAGTTGGTTGCCGAGATCCTGCAGGCCGTTGTCGCCGCAGTCGATGTGCCGGTGACCCTGAAGATTCGCACCGGCTGGGACCGGGACAACAAGAATGGCCTGACGGTGGCGAAGATCGCCGAACAGGCAGGTATTGCAGCGCTGGCGGTGCATGGCCGCACCCGCGCCGACCTTTACACCGGGGAAGCCGAGTACGACACCATTGCCGCGATCAAGCAGGCGGTGTCGATGCCGGTGTTTGCCAATGGCGATATCGATTCAGCCGAGAAAGCCCGGCGCGTGCTGCACGCAACCGGTGCCGACGGCGTGTTGATCGGCCGGGCCGCCCAGGGGCGGCCATGGATTTTCCGTGAGATCGAGCATTTCCTGCGTACCGGCGACGTGTTGCCGGCACCGGGACTGACCGAGGTGGAACGTATTCTGCTAGAGCATCTGGCCGCCCTGCACACCTTCTATGGGGATGTGATGGGCGTACGCATTGCTCGCAAGCATGTCGGCTGGTACCTCGCCACCTTGCCGGGCGCCAGGGAATTTCGCGCTCAGTTCAACCGTTTGGATGAAACGCAGGCACAGGTCGCCACCGTTCGTGAGTTCTTCGCCGAACGTGACAAGAGCCTGGGAACAGGGGATGGAGAAGGGGTGGCCGCATGACGATGATGACCGAGACTTTAGTGAGTGGAACAGCACCCGTGAGCGACAACGTCAATTTGAAACAGCACCTCAACACGCCGAGCGAAGAAGGCCAGACCCTTCGCGGGAGTGTCGAGAAGGCGCTGCACAATTATTTCGCCCACCTCGAGGGCGCTTCCGTCACGGACGTGTACAACCTGGTGCTCTCCGAAGTCGAGGCGCCCCTGCTCGAAAGCGTGATGAACTACGTCAAGGGCAACCAGACCAAAGCCAGTGAGCTGCTGGGCCTCAACCGGGGCACGTTGCGCAAAAAGCTCAAGCAATACGATTTGCTGTAAGCATTCAATCAAACCAGAAAGGCGCCCGCGTAAAAACGGTCGCCTTTTTTGCTGACTCCTTTGCTTTTGATGGAAATTGAGATGACCGACCAGACTACCCGCCTGCCGATCCGCCGCGCCTTGATCAGTGTTTCCGACAAGACCGGGATCCTCGAATTTGCCCGGAGCTTGCAGCTCCTTGGCGTGGAAATCCTCTCCACGGGCGGGACCTTCAAACTGCTGCAGGACAACGGCGTGGCCGCAGTAGAAGTCGCGGACTACACCGGTTTCGCGGAAATGATGGACGGTCGGGTCAAGACCCTGCACCCGAAAATCCACGGCGGCATCCTTGGCCGTCGCGGTATCGACGACGCCATCATGAACGAGCACGGCATCAAGCCGATCGACCTGGTGGCGGTTAACCTCTACCCGTTCGAAGCCACCATCAACAAGCCAGGCTGCGACCTGCCGACCGCCATCGAAAACATCGATATCGGCGGCCCGACCATGGTTCGCTCGGCCGCCAAGAACCACAAAGACGTGGCCATCGTGGTCAACGCCAGCGACTACACCCAAGTGCTCGACAGCCTCAAAGCCGGTGGCCTGACCTACGCCCAGCGTTTCAACCTGATGCTCAAGGCGTTCGAACACACCGCCGCCTACGACGGCATGATCGCCAACTACATGGGCACCGTGAACCAGGCCGCCGACGTCCTGAGCACCGAAGGCCGCAGCCAGTTCCCACGCACCTTCAACAGCCAGTTCATCAAGGCCCAGGAAATGCGCTACGGCGAGAACCCGCACCAGAGCGCGGCGTTCTACGTGGAAGCCAAGCCGGCCGAAGTGGGCATCGCCACCGCCACCCAGTTGCAAGGCAAAGAACTGTCCTACAACAACGTGGCCGATACCGACGCCGCGCTGGAATGCGTGAAAAGCTTCGTCAAACCGGCCTGCGTGATCGTCAAGCACGCCAACCCGTGCGGCGTGGCCGTGAGCCCGGACGCTGAAGGCGGGATCCGCCAGGCGTACGAACTGGCCTACGCCACCGACACCGAATCGGCGTTCGGCGGCATCATTGCCTTCAACCGTGAACTGGATGCCGAGACGGCCAAGGCCATCGTCGAGCGTCAGTTCGTCGAAGTGATCATTGCGCCAAGCGTCAGTGAAGAAGCCCGCGCCATCGTCGCCGCCAAGGCCAACGTGCGTCTGCTGGCCTGCGGTGAATGGTCGGCTGAACGCGCCGCCGCCTGGGACTACAAGCGCGTCAATGGCGGCTTGCTGGTGCAGAGCCGCGACATCGGCATGATCGGCAGCCAGGACCTTAAAGTCGTGACCAAACGCGCGCCGACCGAGCAGGAGATCAACGACCTGATCTTCGCCTGGAAAGTCGCCAAGTACGTTAAGTCCAACGCCATCGTCTACGCCAAGAACCGCCAGACCATCGGTGTCGGCGCCGGCCAGATGAGCCGCGTGAACTCGGCACGTATTGCTGCGATCAAGGCCGAACACGCCGGTTTGCAGGTAGCCGGCTCGGTGATGGCTTCCGATGCGTTCTTCCCGTTCCGTGATGGTCTGGACAATGCCGCGAAAGCCGGTGTGACCGCCGTGATCCAACCGGGCGGTTCGATGCGTGATGCTGAAGTCATCGCTGCTGCCGACGAAGCTGGCATTGCGATGGTGTTCACCGGCATGCGCCACTTCCGCCACTGATCGATCGTTCCCACGCTCTGCGTGGGAATGCCTCTTGTGGCGCTCTGCGTCACGCTTTGGGACGCGGAGCGTCCCGTGTTGCATTCCCACGCAGAGCGTGGGAACGATCATGCTAAACGAGGTTTTTTGAAATGAATGTTTTGATCATTGGCAGCGGTGGCCGTGAACACGCCCTCGCCTGGAAAGTTGCCCAAGACCCACGCGTCCAGAAAGTTTTCGTTGCACCGGGTAACGCCGGTACCGCCATTGAAGCCAAGTGCGAGAACGTCGCTATCGACGTGCTGGCCCTTGAGCAACTGGCAGATTTCGCCGAGAAAAACGTCTCCCTGACCATCGTCGGCCCGGAAGTGCCGCTGGTGGCCGGCGTTGTCGACCTGTTTCGCAGCCGTGGCCTGGATTGCTTCGGGCCGACCGCCGGCGCCGCTCAATTGGAAGGTTCGAAAGCTTTCACCAAGGATTTCCTGGCGCGCCACAAGATCCCGACTGCCGACTACCAGAACTTCACCGAGATCGAGCCGGCCCTGGCTTACCTGCGTGAAAAAGGCGCGCCGATCGTGATCAAGGCCGACGGCCTCGCTGCGGGTAAAGGCGTGATCGTCGCCATGACCCTGCAGGAAGCCGAGGACGCCGTGCGCGACATGCTCGCCGGCAACGCCTTTGGTGACGCCGGTTCGCGCGTGGTAATCGAAGAATTCCTCGACGGCGAAGAGGCCAGCTTCATCGTGATGGTCGACGGCAAGAACGTACTGCCAATGGCCACCAGCCAGGACCACAAGCGCGTCGGCAACGGCGACAGCGGCCCGAACACCGGCGGCATGGGGGCTTACTCCCCGGCGCCGGTGGTCACCGCCGACGTGCACCAGCGCGTCATGGACCTGGTGATCTGGCCGACCGTGCGCGGCATGGCCGACGAAGGCAACGTCTACACCGGCTTCCTCTACGCCGGCCTGATGATCGACAAAGCCGGTAACCCGAAAGTCATCGAGTTCAACTGCCGCTTTGGCGACCCGGAAACCCAACCGGTGATGCTGCGCCTGCAGTCGAGCCTGGTGCTGCTGGTGGAAGCCGCGCTGGCCCAGGCCCTGGACAAGGTCGAAGCCCAGTGGGACCCACGCCCGAGCGTCGGTATCGTGCTGGCGGCCGGTGGCTACCCTGCCGATTACGCCAAGGGCGATGTGATCGAGGGCCTGGAGGCGGCGGCAGCGCTGGAAGGCAAGGTGTTCCATGCTGGCACTGCGCTGAAGGACGGCCAGGTCGTCACCGCCGGTGGCCGCGTGCTGTGCGCCACCGCCATGGGCGCCAGTGTCGACGCCGCGCAGCAACAGGCGTACAAACTGGCCGCGAAAATCGACTGGAAAGGCTGCTTCTATCGCACCGACATCGGTTACCGCGCCATTGCCCGTGAACGTGGCGAGAGCAACTGAGTAGCTATCCGTTCGGGTAGGTAAGGGCCTCTGGCCCTTGCCGTACTCATGCCCCCCGCGCATAGTTAACCCGTGCATTCACCTACGAAGGGACTTCGCCTTGCGCTGGCTCAGGATCGCCTTAGCTTTTACAGTCAGCCTGCTGACCTTGCTCTGCCTGGCCCCGGCTCAAGCCGCTGCGCAAGGCAGTGGTTGGGCAGTATTGCTTGATGAACAGGCCGACCTGCAACTGAGCGATATCCGCTCCGCCCGCTACACCAATCAATTCAGCCCCATCGAACTGGACCGGATTACCGCCGCGCAGCCAGACGGTGCGTTGTGGGTACGCTTCAAGCTGCAACCCGGCAAGCATGAACAAGTGCTGCGGGTGTTCGCGCCGGACCTGTCGCACCTGAGCCTGTATGTGCTGGATGGCGATACCCTGGTGGAACAGCAGACTACTGGCACGCGCCAGCCCCAGGCCGAGCGCCCGCTGCCGAGCAGTGACTTCATGCTCCCGATGCCGCAGAGCCAGCGCCCGCTCGAGGTGTACCTGCGCCTGGTGTCGGAGCACGAGCTACGCCCTTACATCACCCTGGAACCCGCCGTACTGGCCGCCGCCAATCAGAACCAGACGCTGCTCTATGGCCTGTTGTTCGGCGTGCTGCTGATGCTGATCCTGCATAACCTCACACGCTTCGCCTACCACCGCTCGCGCAGCAGCCTGTGGCTGGCAGCCTGCGAAGTGCTGTTGATGCTCAGCCTGGCGCTGTTGCTCAACGTGGTGGGGCCATGGCTGCCGAACTGGCATGCGATCCAGACCCCAGGCGCCTACCTCGCGCTGCTGCTGACCGCGCCCTGCGGGCTGATGTTTGCCTATCGTTTCTTCATGCCCCTGGGCCCACACCCGCTGAACAAACTGTTGATGGCCGACATCTTGTTGATCGTGCTGTGTGGCCTGCTGCTGTTGTTCGTCAACACCCTGCCGCTGAACATCATCACCTACGCCCTGGTCGCGCTGGCCGGCCTGAGCATGCTGTTTGTCTCGGCCTATCACTGGCAAAGAGGCTATCGCCCGGCGCGCCTGTTCGTGGCCGGCATGGTGGTGTTCAACATCGGCACGCTGATCATTCTGCCCGCCCTGCTCGGCCTCACGCTGGTGGCGCCGCAAGGCCTGATCGTGACCCTGCTCACGTTTATCTGCCTCAGCGGCCTGTTGATGAGCCTGGCCCTCGGCGAGCGCCAGCGCGCCATTGTCGAAACCCGCTTCAGCCTCAGCCGCGACCTGGCCGCCAGCAACGCCGAAATTGCCGCCAAGGCCGAATTCCTGGCGAAGATCAGCCACGAAATCCGCACCCCCATGAACGGCGTGCTGGGCATGACTGAGTTGCTGCTGGGCACGCCGTTGTCGGTGAAACAACGCGACTATGTGCAGACCATCCACAGCGCCGGCAACGAGTTGCTCACGCTGATCAACGAAATCCTCGACATCTCCAAGCTCGAGTCGGGACAGATCGAACTCGATGATGTGCAGTTCGACCTCAACGCGCTGATCGACGACTGCCTGAGCATCTTCCGCGCCAAGGCCGAGCAGCAGAATGTCGAGCTGATCAGTTTCATCCAGCCCCAGGTGCCGCGCGTGATCAGCGGTGATCCGACACGCCTGCGCCAGGCGTTGCTGAGCCTGCTGGAAAACGCCCTGCACAAAACCGACGAGGGCGAAGTGCTGATCGTCGTGGCCCTCGACGAACGCAGCACCCAGCCACGCCTGCGCATCGCGGTACAAGACAGCGGCGTGCCGATGGAAGCCGCCGAACGCGACGCCCTGCTGCACAGCGAACTGCACAGCAAGAACTTCCTCTCGGCGACACGCTTGAGCGGTCACCTGGGCCTGGTTATCGCCCGCCAGTTGATCCTGTTGATGAACGGCGAGTTCGGTATCAAGAGCGGCAGTCACCAAGGCAGCACGCTGTGGCTGACCCTGCCGCTGGACCCGGAACGCTTGGAGCATCCGACCTCCGATCTCGACGGCCCGCTCAAGGACGCACGCGTACTGGTGGTGGACGACAACGACACCTGCCGCAAGGTGCTGTTGCAGCAATGCTCGGCCTGGGGCCTGAACGTCAGCGCCGTGGCTTCCGGCAAGGAGGCCCTGGCCCTGCTGCGTACCAAGGCGCACCTGCGCGATTACTTCGACGTGGTACTCCTGGACCAGAACATGCCCGGCATGACCGGCATGCAACTGGCGGCGAAGATCAAGGAAGACCCGAGCCTGAACCACGATATCCTGCTGATCATGCTCACGGGCATCAGCAACGCGCCGAGCAAGATCATCGCGCGCAACTGCGGGATCAAACGCATCCTGGCCAAACCGGTGGCCGGCTATACGCTCAAGACCACCCTGGCCGACGAACTGGCCCAACGCAGCAAAGGCGTGACCCACCCTCGCCCCGCGCCAGCCGCCCCGGCAGTGATTACGGTGCCCAGCGACTTCCGCATCCTGGTGGCCGAAGACAACAGCATCTCCACCAAAGTGATCCGCGGCATGCTGGGCAAGCTCAACCTCAACCCGGACACTGCCAGCAACGGCGAAGAAGCGCTGGAGGCGATGAAAGCCCAGCGTTATGACCTGGTATTGATGGACTGTGAAATGCCGATCCTCGATGGTTTCTCCGCCACCCAGCAACTGCGCGCGTGGGAAGTCAGCCACCAACGCGTACGCACGCCAGTGGTGGCGCTGACCGCGCACATTCTTTCGGAACACAAGGAGCGTGCGCGCCAGGCCGGGATGGATGGGCATATGGCCAAGCCGGTGGAGCTGTCGCAGTTGCGTGAATTGGTGGAATTCTGGGTGGCGCAGCGCCAACAGCGACCAGAGCACGCGCCCTCCTGACTTGAAACGCAATCAAATGTGGGAGGGGGCTTGCTCCCGATGGCGGTGGGTCAGTTACAAATAAGCTGACTGTCACACCGCTATCGGGAGCAAGCCCCCTCCCACATTTGTTCCATGTCGCCTGTTAGACTCTGCACACTTCTACTGCCGCGAGCCGCCCCTCATGCTCCATGTGTTATTCAGCGTTTACCTGAAGATGCTGGTGCTCTATAGCCCATTCTTTGTGCTGTCCTGCTTTATCAGCCTGACCCGTGGTTATTCCAGCAAGGAGCGGCGGCGCCTGGCGTGGAAAGTCGCGCTGGCGACGCTGGTATCGAGCGTGCTGCTGTACCTGTTCGGCCGGGTGATTTTCAGTGTGTTCGGCATCACCGTGGATGCCTTTCGCATCGGCGCCGGCAGCGTGCTTTTTATCTCCGCCCTGGGCATGGCCCAAGGCAAGTCGGCAGTGCAAACCGATAACGTGCAGCAGGACGTGACCATCGTACCGCTGACCATCCCGCTGACGGTCGGCCCCGGCACCATCGGCGCGCTGCTGGTGATGGGGGTAAGCCAGCCCCACTGGGACGACAAGCTCACCGCCATCCTCAGCATCGCCCTGGCCAGCCTTACCGTGGGCGTGGTGCTGTACCTGTCCAATCGGATCGAACGAATTCTCGGCGACCAGGGCTTGCAGATTGTCAGCCGGTTGATGGGGTTGTTCGTGTGTGCCCTGGCCGCGCAAATTATCTTTACCGGGGTGCGCGGTTATCTGGTGACCTAGATCCGGTATTTGGCAATGGCCGACTGCACCTTGTCACCCGCGCTGTCACGCATCAGTTGAAGGGTCTTCTCGTTGACCACCGAGGTATTCAGCACCAGGCAGGTCTGCCCGCTGAAGGCCTCGAACGATGAGCTGTCCCATTCAAGGAACGGCAAACCCACCTGTTTACTCACACCATGGCTGCTGTAGGTCACCAGCACCATCATCACTTCGCCATTGGTTTGCGCGCAGGACGCCACGCCAAAGTCACCGCCCTGGTGCACGCTGCAGTTGCGCTTGAACAAATCGAATGACGCCGGCTGTTGCTTCAAGGCTTCCAGCGCATCCGCGGCCAGTTTCGGCAGCAGGCTGAGCAGCGGCCCCGACAACGACATCGACGCGAGCATCGCGCCGATGATATTCAATGCCGCCAGTTGCACCGTCAGCCCCTCGCCGACGCGTGAGACTCGCTCAAAACTGCTGCGCAACGGCAACCAGCCGAGGCTGACCATGACCTTGATAAATTCGTCGTACCAGGCCTCGGTGCCCCGATGAACCTTCAATACATCGCTCACATAACTGCTGGCCAACAGGTAGCTTTTGCGAATGTACTCGCGGTTAAGCCCGGACAACCCCTCGGCAAAGGAAATCACGCCGTTGTTGACCACCGCCGCATTGCAGTCATCTTCGGTGTCCAGCGGTAAAGCCGCGTGCGTGCCTGGCGCACCCGGCAATTTGTAGGCGGCAATCAACTTGCGCCTTTTGGTACTGTTGATCCTTCTGTGATGTCGCTCCATTTCCAATTCTCCACGTACACCCCGACTCGGGGCTTGTAACCACACTAGTCCACTGACCGACGGGCTTTCCAGGCGACAAACATCCCTTGGCGCGGCTCGGCCAAGCGCGCCGTCCAGCAATAGCGCGGCATGCACGAAGGGCTTCATGGTTTCGTCGTAAAAAAAAGAAAAAGCCCCGAACGACTACAGGAAAATCCTTGAGTCATTCGGAGCTTTCGGACCACCGCCGAGGTGTTTTCAGGAGGCGGGTTTACCGCCGTACCAGCGCGGTGTGTACACCCACTCCCCGCCGCCGGCACGCGCAAAGGTGCAGGTGGTGGACGAGCCGACCAGCACCATGGTCCGCATATCCACCTGGTCCGGGGTGAGCTGGCCCAGCGTGGTGACGCGCAGTGTCTGGCCGGGGCGACCGATATCACGGCCCAGTACCACCGGTGTTTCAGGCGTGCGGTGCTGCGCGACGATCTCCAGCGCACGCCCCAGTTGCCACGGGCGCGCACGGGAAATCGGGTTGTAGAACGCCAGCGCCAGGTCGGCCTGGGACGCGAGGTCCAGACGCTTTTCGATGATCGACCAGGGCTTGAGGTTATCCGACAGCGACATCACACAGAAATCATGCCCCAGCGGCGCGCCCGCCTGGGCAGCGGTGGCCAGGGAAGCCGAGACACCAGGCAGGATCTGCAGGTCGACCTGATGCCAGGCCGGGTCGCTGGACTCATGCAACGCCTCGATCACCGCAGCGGCCATGGCGAATACACCGGGGTCGCCGGACGACACCACCACCACCGAGCGCCCTTGGGCGGCCAGTTCGAAGGCGTGACGTGCGCGCTGCATTTCTTCGCGGTTGTCCGTGCAGTGCTGCACCTGGTCGTCACGGAACGGTCCGGCCATGCGCACGTAGGTTTCGTAGCCCAGCACATCGGTGCAGCGCGCCAACTCGGCCTTGACGGCCGGCACCATCAAGTCAGCGGCGCCAGGGCCAAGGCCGATCACGGCGAGACGGCCGCGCGGGCGGCCTACCTGTGACACATCCACCGGCTGCTTGGCCACGCTGAGGGTGATGTCCGCGAGCGGCTCAAGCTCGGCAAACCGCAGCGGTACGCCCAATTCCAACGCGGCCTCATGCAACGAGGCTTCGGCCATCTGCAGATCGCTCGCCAGCAGGCACGCCAGCGCTTGCACGGCAATGCCCGCCTCCTGCAAGGCCGTGCGCACACGTGCCGCCAGGTGCGCACCGGGCTTGCAGGTGACGCACACCGTCTTCGGGTAGATCAGCAATTCGTTGGCGGCAGGCGTACGCTCGGCACTGCCCACATGAATCGCCAGGCGTGCCTGCGGATCCTGCGGCAAATTGGCCTGCTCCAGCCAGGGCGCCGCGCCTTCGATGCGCACGCTTTCACCGGCCAGCAGGTCCGAGACAAAGCGCTTGCCCAGCTCCAGGTCCGCCAACGCATAGCCCGTGGGCGGGTTGAGCAGGCAGGTGCCGAACCGCAACTCGCCGCTGGTGGTGATCGCCGCTGCCACGCCCAACGCGGCGGCAATCTCGCGCGCCATCACATTCACGCCGCCCAGGCCGCCCAGCAGCGGCACCACGGCGCTGCCGTCTTCGGCGACGGCCAGCACGGCCGGCTCCTCACCCTTTTCGAGCAAGAGCGGCGCAAGGGTGCGGATCACGATGCCGGTGGCGCACAGCGCAATCAGCGGCGTGCCTTGCTGGTAGAGCTGGCGCAGGGTGGCGCCGAATTCGCTGTAGCGTTGGTCTGCACCCTCAACCCGACCGTCCAGGCCATGGATCAGCGCAGCCGGGTAAAGTTGCTGGATCCTGCGCGCGGTCGCCAGGCTGCCCTGGCCCAGAATGACAATCGCCGGGCTCATCAACCTTGCCACCGTTCACCGGGCACGATGATCAACGAGAAATACGGCGACGACATCGGCTCCACCTGATCCAGCGGCACGATTTTCTGATTGGCCATGGTGGCGCGCTCCACATACAGCGCGCGCCCGGCCAGACCGAGTTCTTCCAATACCTGGCGCACCTTGGGAAAGTTGCGCCCCAGCTTCATGATCACCGCCGCATCCGCGTCCGCCAGTCGGCGCTTGAGGTCATCGTGGGGCAACACGCCGGAGAGCACCGACAGGCTCTGATTGCGATACACCAGCGGCGCGCCCAATACCGAAGCACCGCCCAGCATCGAACACACGCCGGGGATGACCTGCGCCTCATAGCGCTCGGCGAGGCGGTCATGCAGGTACATGTAGGAGCCATAGAAGAACGGGTCGCCTTCGCAGATCACCGCCACATCGCGGCCGGCATCCAGGTGCGCGGCCACGGCGACGCTGGCCGTGTCGTAGAAATCGCTGATCACTTGCTCATAGGACAGCGGCGCCGGCAGCGCCTCGGTGGTCACCGGGTACACCAGCGGCATCAGGGTTTGCTGGGGCACCAGGTGGTCTTCGATGATGCCGAAGGCATTGCCCTTCTTGCCCTTGGCCACGAAGTACGCCACCACCGGCGATTCGCGCAGCAGGCGCAGGGCCTTGAGGGTGATCAGTTCCGGGTCGCCGGGCCCTACGCCCAGGCCGATCAGACGTCCGCGTGCAGGCATTATTCAACCTCCGTGGCGAGCGCATTGACGGCGGCGGCGGCCATGGCGCTACCACCCAGGCGGCCCTGCATGATCACGAACGGCACACCACGGCTGTCGGCGGCGAGCATCGCCTTGGATTCGGCGGCACCAACAAAACCCACCGGAAAACCGAGGATCAACGCCGGTTTCGGCGCGCCGGCGTCGAGCATTTCCAACAGGTAGAACAAGGCGGTCGGCGCGTTGCCGATCACCACCACGCTGCCGGCCAAATGCGGGCGCCAGAGTTCCAGGGCAGCGGCGGAGCGTGTGTTGCCAAGCTCGCGCGCCAGCTCCGGCACGCTGTCGTCGCGCAGAGTGCAGATCACCTTGTTGTTGGCCGGCAGGCGCGCACGGGTCACGCCTTCGGAGACCATCCGCGCATCGCATAAAATCGGTGCGCCCGCCGCCAGCGCGTCGCGTCCGGCCTTGCCTGCGCCGTCGGAAAATTGCAGGCCGTCGATGGCCTCGACCATGCCGCATGCATGAATCACCCGCACCGCGAGTTTCTCCAGGTCCGCCGGGATACGCGCCAGGTTGGCCTCCGCGCGAATGATGGCGAAGGAGTTGCGATAGATCTCCTGACCGTCGCGGATGTAATCAATCATCGGTGTTGCTCCGTGGGCGAGCGCGCAGCAAGGCGCCCGCCGCGTCAATAGAAAGAGTGCGCGCGTGCAGCCGGCCAAAACCTGGATGAGCAGCGTCGCGAAAATAGAGGTCGTAGTGGCCGGGGCTCACCGCCAGCAAGGTGACCGGCGCGGTGTGTGCGGCGGCGCAGGAGCGCGGGCAGCCGGACAGGTGAACGTCGTGACCCGGTTGCAGGCCGGCCAATTGCACGGCGTCGGCCTTGGTATCCGACAAGCCTTTGCCGCAGCCACTGGAACCGGTGCAGGCGATCATGCGCGCCAGGGGTTGGTCGGCTGCGCAGAGAAAGCCCAGTTGCGCCAACTGCTCGGTCACCACGCCTGGCTGTGTGAGGTTAGGCAGCAGCACGCCCTGCCAAGGAGTGAACCGCAAGGTGGCGTCGCCATACTCGCAGGCCAGCTGTGCAGCGCCCTTGAGCATCGCCGAATCCAGGCGGCCCAATGGCGCGACGGCGGTGACGTAGAACCGGTTCTGCTGGCGCTGTGGATAACTGCCCGGATGGCCTGACGCGCTGCTGGCCGGGCGGTTGAAGCCATTCGCCGGCAGTAAAGGCAGGCCCAGGCGGCTCAGCAAGTTATCCACAACCAGATGGCGCATGCGCGTTTGTTCCGGCGTGGCCAGGTCGAGAAAGGCTTCGAGCACGGCCACCACCAAGGCATGGCCTTGGTCCAAGCGCACAGCGGCCAACGGTGCATTCAGCCCAGGGCAACCGGCCAGGCCGAACGCGAGCAGGGTTTCACCCGCCTGTTCGAAGGCCGACAGCCACAGATCGTGATGATGTTCGAGCATCGCCAAGGCCTCGAAGCCATCCAGCTGCACGGCGAATTTGGCCGACAGCTGATGAAAGCGCGGATGGTTTTCCAGGGTGGCGAGGATCTGCCCGGCCAGTGGGCGGGTGTCGAACAGCATCTGCGGGTCGATGCCGGCGCTGGGGCTGAGCATCAGGTTGCGCACGTCATCACCGCCCGCATTGCTCGGGCCGAGGCCTGCCGCCAGCAACATCGCGATCAAGGCCTCCTGCTCAGCGCCGATCCCGCGAATCTGCAGGTTGGCGCGGTTGGTCGCCTCGATCACCCCGCCTGCGTACGCCTGGGCAGCGTCCGCCACGGCGTTGGCCTGGGCCGCGGTGATCGAGCCACCGGCCAGTTTGATCCGACAAATACCGCCGTCCAGCGCCTGGACGATGCGCAACAACCCCGGACAAGCCGAGGGGCGCAAGGTATTCAGAGCGGGCGTTGGGTTCACGGGGCTTCCGGTTGACGGGTAAAGGCGCGGTATTATGCCTGCTTTGTCCGACGGCATGAAAAGCCTGCCCGTCGGATGTCGTTCAAGGAATTGATATGTCGCCCTGGCTGACGGTAGTAGGCATCGGTGAAGACGGCTTCAAGGGCCTGGGCAGAAACGCCCGGCACGCCTTGCTGCGCGCCACGCGGATTATAGGGGCGCAGCGCCAGTTGGACCTGTTGCCGGTGTGCATTCGCGGTGAGCGCGAGTTGTGGCCGAGCCCGTTCTCCCTGGAACCGGTACTGGCGCGGCGCGGTACGCCTGTATGTGTGCTCGCCAGCGGCGACCCGATGTTCTATGGCGTGGGCGCCAGTCTGGCGCGACAGATTGCGGCGCAAGAGTTGCTGATTGTGCCCGCGCCGTCGTCGGTATCCCTTGCAGCCGCGCGTTTGGGCTGGCCGTTACAGGACGTGGTGACGTTATCCGTGGTGGCGCGGCCCGTCGCGGCAATCAACGCGCATCTGGCCAGCGGTGTGCGCGTGTTAGTGCTGAGTAATGACGGTGGCAGCCCTGCGTTGATCGCTGCGGTGTTGACCGAGGCCGGGTTCGGGCCGAGCCGATTGAGCGTGTTTGAACACTTGGGCGGGGCGAATGAGCGACGTGTCGACGGCCTGGCCGAGGATTGGCAGCACCACTCGGCCGCCGATCTGAACCTGGTCGCCATCGAGTGCCTGGCCTCGCCCGACACGCCACGCCTGTCGCGCCTGGCAGGCCTGCCGGATAGCGCCTTTAAGCACGACGGCCAGCTGACCAAGCGCGATGTGCGCGCCATGACCCTCGCGCGCCTGGCCCCCATGCCGGGCGAGCTGCTGTGGGACGTGGGCGCAGGCAGCGGTTCCATCGGTATCGAATGGATGCGCACTCATCCCAGTTGCCGCGCACTGGCGATTGAAGCCGACGCAGGCCGCCAAGACTTGATCGAACACAATCGCGACGCCCTCGGCGTGCCCGGCCTGCACCTGGTACGCGGCACCGCCCCGGACGCCTTGCATGGCCTGCCGACACCCGACGCCATCTTCATCGGCGGCGGCGTCACCCGCGACGGCGTACTCGACAGCTGCTGGCAACAGCTGCGCCCCGGTGGTCGACTCGTCGCCAACGCCGTAACCCTGCAAAGCGAAATGACCCTGATGAACTGGCGCGCCGAGCACGGCGGCGAACTGACGCGCATCCATGTGGCGCAGGCGCAGCCGCTGGGAGAGTTCGATACCTGGCGCCAGGCGCTGCCGATTACCTTGCTGGAGGTGGTCAAGCCGCTATGAAACGAATTCTGCTGCTGGGTGGCGTGACCGAAGCGCTGGCCATCGCGCGGACGTTAGGGCCGGAACATATCTACAGCCTGGCGGGCGTGGGACGTGTGCCGACCGATCTCACCTGCCAAGTGCGGGTCGGCGGTTACGGTGGCGCTGAGGGCTTGGCGCAGTTTGTTCGGGATGCGGGGATCAGTCTGATCCTCGATGCGACCCATCCATACGCGGCGCAGATCAGCCAGAACGCGGCACAGGCGGCGCAGTTGTGCGGTGTCCCCTGCTGGGCGTTGCGCCGACCAGCGTGGCAGCCGCAGGCCGGTGACGATTGGCGTGAGGTCAGTGATTGGGCCGAGCTGATCGAAGCACTCAAACCGTTCAATCGTCCCCTCTTCACCTTGGGTCGCGAACCGTTGCAGCACCTCGACGAAATCCCCGCCAACCAATTCTGGACGCTGCGCGCGCTGGATGTGTATCCGGGCAATGATCGCTGTGAAGTGATTGGCGCACGCGGTCCGTTCCTGCTTGAAGACGAACGTGCGCTGTTTGAACGGCGCAGAATTGATGTGCTGATCAGCAAGAACAGTGGCAGCACAGCCACCGAGCCGAAGCTGGAAGTGGCGCGGGAACGCGGGGTGCCGGTGTTGGTGTTGAAGCGGCCGGTGTTGGCGGCGGTAGATCGGGAGCTTTTGTCGCCCGCAGAAACAATCGATTCGTTGGCAGATTTCATTCGATAGATCAGGATCATCCGCCACCTCTATCCAATCTATTGTTGCTACAAGGGACGGCGATGAACCCACAACACGAAGTGCTAAACTCCAGGAACAGTTCAAGCCAGACCCAAGGATATTCAGGAGCTGACATGATAGAAGTTAAAGAAGCCGTCCAAGTTGCCAAGGCAGCCGCAAACGACTTTCTCGGACAAGAGACAGCCCTACAAGACCTTATGCTCGAGGAAGTAGAGTTGAATCCAGATAATAAAACCTGGGCAATTACACTGGGCTTCAATGTTCCCAACCCCAATCAATATGAACGACTAGGTGCATCTCTAGCGGGACACATGTATGCACGAAAATACAAAACATTCATCATTGACTCGGAGACTGGCGAGTTCCGCTCCATGAAGATTCGCGAAGTATGATAGAGGCCTACATCAAGCAATATCGAAGAAAAGGACTCATCGTTGACACTAATTTGCTACTCCTGGCCCTGATAGGAGGAACGTCCAGCATCGTAGCGTTCAAGAGAACACGCGGCTACAGCGATGACGACTATCAACTTCTACTCAAAGTGATTGATCAGTTCGAAAAGCTTGTTGCAACCCCTCACATACTCGCTGAAGTCAGCAACCTTACAAACGGACTTCATGGAAGTAAGCTGCGCGATTTTTATTCAACATTAAAAAATTCACTGTCAACAATAATCGAGATTCATAATCCAGCTTTGGCTATAAGTCGTGATTATGAGCTATCGCCCTACGGTCTTACCGACGTCGGCATTGTTGCCGCAGCAAAAGATAATTATCTGGTTTTGACTGATGATCTCAGGGTCGCAGGGTTTGCTCATCAGCACTGCGTAGATGTCGTTAATTTCAATCATATACGGGAAGCCAGCTGGGAGGTCTGATACCTGCCACACGATCATTCCCACGCCTAAGCGCAGGAACGATCGCTCATCGAACTTGTTAACGACTTGCAGCCTGCCCTACACCTTCGTGCACCCTGTCAGCAAGCAATTGCGCCAGCTCAATCAACTGCGCAACGCCCAGCAATTCCTCGCGTGGTGCGCCTTCCAGGTTAAAGGCAATGCCGCAACTCAGCGCATTGGCCGAGGCGAGTGTTTCGCTGAGGTTGACCAGCAGGTCTTCGGTGCTGACTCCATCGGCCACGGTGAACAGCCGGATGGGGGGATTTGGGGTGGGTTTGATCATTGTGAAGCTCCTTAGGAAAGTGGAGCTGCCATTGATCGCCGCGACGCGATGGGGGTGGCAGCTGTACGCAGGTTCGCGGACCGGTCCTAAGGAAACCCGGCATACCCGAAGGTATCCCGCGCACAGCCGCCATAGCGCTGCACAGTAGACGATAAAAAAGCGCCAACTGAAAGCAGACGATGACGCTCAGCGTCCATAGAAATCCGGGCCGCGACGCCCGACCGCTGAGTTTGCAGCGGTGTACGGAGACTAGAGATTGAGTTTCCTACCGGCAACCTCAAAGAGTTGTCGGAGAATTCTGTGCACGAATTCATATTCGGACTGCGTAACGGATCAAGGAGACTTTACCTACATGCGCAACGGAACTCGCTGACTACCTAGAACTGCATACCCTTGGCGATGATCCTCAACACTTCGTCCACCGGCGTAAACATGAGGTTCACATGACTAACAAACCCCGTACGCGGAACCTGACTCGGCCTGCTGAAAGTACGATTATCGAACACATAATCGCGAATCCCGAGTTCGCACACGCGCTAAGACTTGAGGCCGACGAACTAAACCGGGATGAACCCGAAGTCGCAGCACGCTTGACCCAATGGCTGAAAAAAGCCCAATACTTGCCTGACAGAAAGGCAAAATTCACAAATTTCGACACTGCGGACCATCTTCACACACAAGAAGATATGGATGCTTTCCTCGAAGCCTGCATCGAAGAAGACCCAGGCGATGGTTCATTGATCAAAATGGCGCAAGCCGACATTGCCCGCGCACTTCGCAGGCTTAACGCCATTCCATAACCAAACACAATCCAAATGTGGGAGGGGGCTTGCCCCCGATGGGTACGTGTCAGCCATACATGGGCTGGCTGACACTCAGCTATCGGGGGCAAGCCCCCTCCCACATTGGACCTGTGTTGCCTTGTTGATCGGCACTCCCTCGATTCCCCGTCTATCCTCAAACCCAGCACTGCGACACCAAACCACACCGCCCCTTTTTACTTATCCCCCCCGATCAGGCTAAATACCCGCCTGATCGTTTAACCCTACGGATTATCCGCCATGGCCCGTCAACGCTTTGCAATTGCCTGGATCGCCTGCCTTGCAGTGCTGTTCAATGCGTTTGCCATGCCGCTGGCCGGTGCGATGCAGCAGGCGGATGACCCGGTCAAGCGGTTGATGTGGGGCAGTTTCTGCTCTTCCAACGGCGCCAGCTTGAAGACGCTCGCCCTAAGCACGCTGGAAGTTCCCGCGGCGCCGGATGATCACTCTGCCATGCAGCATTGCTGGTGTTGCTCAGGTTCGGCATCGTGGGTAGCGTTGCCGGGGCATGTGCCGCAGCTGTATGTCACAGGGTTCGAAGCCCTGCGCGGCCTGCTGGCGCCTGCACTGCAAAATCCCACGCCACGCCAGCAATGGCCGAGCCTCAACCCCCGCGCCTCTCCAACGGTCTGATCTGCTTCGCAAGTGAACTGCGTTTAGAACTGTTCTGGAGAACTGCCATGCTCAAATCTTCCCTGCTTCTGGCGGCGTTGCTGCTGCCGGTGTTCAGTGCCGCCAATGCCGATGACTACAAGGTCGGCGACCTGTTGGTCAGCGATCCTTGGTCCCAGGAGTTGCCGCCGAATGCGCCCACCGTCGCAGCGTATTTCGTGATTCATAACAGCGGCGCTTCCCCGGATCGCCTGCTCGGTGTCGAAACCAGCGTCGCCGAAAAAGCCGAGTTGCACGAGCATGTGATGCAAGGCGACCTGATGAAGATGCAACAAGTACCCAGCGTCGCCGTGCCGGCCAAGGGCGAGCTGACCTTCGCGCCGATGGCTTACCACGTCATGCTGCTGGGCCTTAAAGACCGCAGCCTGTTGGCCGACGGCAAGCAGTTCCCGCTGACCCTGACCTTTGAAAAGGCCGGCAAGGTCGTCGTGAACGTATCGGTGCAGAAAACGCCGCCGGTGGCCACCCACGCGCATCAGCACGCCCAATAGGCTGACCTCGATGGGCGCCTCTCGCGCCAGGTTGTCTCCACGCCCGCGCTTGATGCGTGGCAGTTGGATCAGCCTGTTCGCCATGCTGATGATCTTTATCGGCCCGCTGATTTCCCAAGCGATGCCGATGGATCATCACGCCGGTATGTCGATGGACATGCCAAGCTGCCATGGCGAGCCCAAGCCCACCAAAACCCCCGACGAGCACCACGTGCTCTGGGAAAAGTGCGGCTATTGCAGCCTGCTCTTCAGTTGCCCGGCCCTGCCCGGCGGCGTGTCCTTCATCGCCCTCGACGCCCCGCCGCCCGCCAACGCCCTTCCCCCCGCCCCGCGCCTGGGCCACGCCCGGCAAAGCATCTTCCCTGGCGCCCGCAGTCGCGCGCCGCCCATCGCCTCGTAAGCCCCACATCGCGTTACTTCACACCGGCCGACTTTAAACAGACAGCCGCAGGCTGCTGGCCGTGTCGTTTACGATTGATTGATGGAATTCTTCATGTCCAGGTTTTCTGCCGACACCCGTTTGGGGGTTGCCCCTGTTTTTGCCGTACTGTGCGGCGCACTGCTTGCTCCGCAGGCCCACGCGGACGAACACGAATTGAGCCCCACGGTGATCACCGCGATCGCCCCCAGCTCGCCACTCACCGTGGTCACCAACCCGAAAGACCCACGCCAGCCAGTGCCCGCCAGCGATGGTGGCGACTACCTCAAGACCATCCCCGGCTTCGCCCTGGTACGCAACGGCGGCACCAATGGCGACCCGGTGCTGCGCGGCATGTTCGGCTCGCGCCTGAATATCCTCACCAACGGCGGCATGATGCTCGGTGCCTGCCCAGGCCGGATGGATGCGCCCACCTCGTACATCTCACCGGAAACCTACGACAAGCTCACCGTGATCAAGGGCCCGCAAACCGTGCTGTGGGGCCCCGGCGCATCAGCCGGCACCGTGCTGTTCGAGCGTGAACCGGAACACTTCGGCGAGCTGGGCACGCGGCTCAACGCCAGCGTATTGGCCGGTTCCAACGGCCGTTTCGACAAGGTCATCGATGCCGCTGCCGGCGGGCCGCTGGGCTATGTGCGGGTGATCGGCAACCAGGCCCATGCCGACGATTACAAGGACGGCAACAACGACACGGTCGCGTCGCGCTATGACAAATGGAATGGCGACGTCGCTGTCGGCTTCACCCCCGACGCCGATACGCTGCTCGAGCTCACCGCCGGCCGTGGCGATGGCGAGGCACGTTACGCCGGGCGCGGTATGGACGGGTCGCAGTTCCTGCGCGAAAGCCTGGGGCTGCGCTTCGAGAAGTCCAACCTCGGCGAGGTGCTGGATAAGCTTGAGGCTCAGGTCTACTACAACTACGCCGACCACGTGATGGACAACTACAGCCTGCGCGTACCGTCCGGCACCGGCATGATGGCCGGGCCCATGGCCTCCAACGTCGACCGCCGCACCCTCGGTGCAAGGGTCAAGGCCACGTGGCGCTGGGCCGATGTGCAATTGATCGGCGGCCTGGACGCGCAGACCAACGAACACCGCGCGCGCAGCAGCATGGGCGTCGACACCTACAAGGAGCTGCCGCGCGACAAGGACGCCAACTTCCACAACTACGGCGTATTTGGCGAGCTGACCTGGTACGCCGCCGACCGCGACCGCCTGATCACCGGCGCACGCCTGGACCGCGCCTCGGCCAAGGACTTTCGCCAACGCACGGGCTCGGGAATGATGTCGCGCCCTAACCCGACCGCCGGCGACACCCGCGCCGATACCTTGCCGTCAGGCTTTGTGCGCTACGAGCACGACCTGGCGGACACCCCCACCACGCTGTATGCCGGCGTGGGCCACGCCGAACGCTTCCCGGATTACTGGGAGCTGTTTTCCCCCAATACCGGCGCGCTCGGCTCGGCCAATGCCTTTGACGGCGTAAAGCCCGAGAAGACCACCCAGCTGGATGTCGGCGCGCAATACAAAACCGCCGACCTGCAAGCGTGGGCCTCGGCTTACGTCGGCCAGGTACGCGACTTCATCCTGTTCGACTACCGGCCCGGCATGATGGGCACCACCTCCCAGGCGCGCAATGTCGACGCGCGCATCATGGGTGGCGAATTGGGTGCGGCCTACACACTGACGCAACACTGGAAAGCCGACGCCAGCCTCGCCTACGCCTGGGGCAAGAACAGCAGCGACGGCAAGGCACTGCCACAGATGCCGCCGCTGGATGCGCGCCTGGGCCTGACCTACAGCGAAGATGATTGGAGCGCCGGGGCCTTGTGGCGCGTGGTCGCGGCGCAAAACCGTATCGACCCGAACAAGGGCAATGTGGTCGGCAAGGACTTCGACAAGAGCGGCGGCTTTGGTGTGTTCTCACTGAACGCGGCGTACCGCATCAATAAAAACTTCAAGGTCAGTACCGGTGTCGACAACTTGTTCGGCAAGGCTTATGCCGAGCATTTGAACCTGGCCGGCAACGCCGGGTTCGGTTACCCGGCCAGCGACCCGCAAGCCATCAAGGAGCCGGGGCGAACCCTCTGGACCAAGGTGGACATGAGCTTCTAAAAGCATCGGGGGCAAGCCCCCTCCCACATTGGATAGGGTTCACAAATTGAACCTTGTGAACGCAGTGAAGTGTGGGAGGGGGCTTGCCCCCGATGGCGGTGTAACTGACACAAAAAAATCTAAGGCCTTGCGGAGCACCCGATGAGCACTAAAACAGTTTCCTTCTACAACCTGGCCTGGCGCTGGCACTTCTACGCCGGGCTCTTCGTCGCCCCCTTCATGGTGCTGCTGGCCCTGACCGGCATCATCTACCTGTTCAAACCCCAACTCGACCCACTGATGTACGGCGACCTGCTCAAAGTGCCCGCCGCGGCGCAGGCACTGAGCGCCGACGCGCAACTGCAACGGGCCAAGGCCGCTTACCCTCAGGCCGCGATCAGCAAATACCTGCCGCCCGCCGACGCCACCGCCAGCGCGCAGTTCGTGATGCAACACCAAGGCCGCGAAATCACTGTATTCGTTGACCCGTATCGCGGCATCGTCCTCGGTGAGCAGGACGCCAAGAACAACCTGCAAGCCATCGCCCGCGCCCTGCATGGCGAGCTGATGATCGGCACCACGGGTGACCGCCTGATTGAGCTCGCTGCCGGTTGGGGCGTGATGCTGGTGGTGTCCGGCCTGTACCTGTGGTGGCCGCGCGGTCAGTCATCGGCGGGCGTGTTATGGCCACGCCTGGGCAGCCGAGGGCGGTTGTTCTGGCGCGACCTGCACGCCGTCGCCGGTTTCTGGGGCGCGGCATTTCTGCTGGTGATGCTGCTCAGCGGCATGACCTGGACGGGGTTCTGGGGCAAGCAATACGCTGACCTGTGGAACACCTTCCCGGCGGCGATGTGGAACAACGTGCCGCAATCGGAACAGCAGGCGCGCAGCCTCAATACCGCCAGCCAGCAGACCGTGCCCTGGGCCATGGAAAACACGCCGATGCCGATGTCCGGCGATCATGCCGAACACATGAACCACGGCGCCATGCATGCAGGCCCCGCCGCGCCCACCGTCAGCCTGCAACAGGTGGTCGACCTGGCCACGGCGCGCCAGGTAGAGCCCGGCTACAGCATCACCTTTCCCACCACGGCCACGGGCGTGTTCACTGTCGCGGTGTTCGCCGACGACCCACGCAACGACGCCACGCTGCATGTAGACCAGTACACCGGCAAGGTGCTCGCCGACGTGCGCTGGGCCCATTACAACGGCGTCGCACGCGCCACCGAAACCGGCGTGATGCTGCACGAAGGCAAGATGTTCGGCTGGGTCAACCAGCTGATCGTGCTGGTGATCTGCCTGATGATCCTGCTCAGCGCGGTGAGCGGCGTGGTGATCTGGTGGAAGCGTCGGCCGCAGGGCGGGCTGGGTGTGCCGCCTCTGCGTCATGATTTGCCCAGATGGAAAACCGCCATGGCGATCATGCTCGGGCTGGCAATCATTTTCCCGTTGGTGGGCGCTTCGCTGATCGTCGTGTGGGTGCTGGACCGCCTGATCCTGTCACGGGTCAGCGTCACCGCTTAGTAGTGGATTGCGCAACGCCCTGTTTTGAAGCTTGCCGTGCACTGCGCAACGGAATGTGGCGCCATGCTGGTGCGCCACTGTGCCGAGGCGCCTCCCGAAACCGCCTGTAATCCTGTGCCTCGCGTAGCAGGCACAGCCCTTGCAAAGTCGTGTGTATCTGCCCAACAAAAACTATCGGTTTTACGGAGATCGCACCATGAAGCGTCGCAGCTTGATCAAGGCTTTCACTTTGTCGGCATCCATTGCCGCCATGGGCATGACCTGGACCCTCCAGGCCGCCGAGACCATCAAGGTCGGCATCCTGCACTCGTTGTCCGGGACCATGGCGATCTCCGAAACCTCGCTCAAGGACATGGCGCTGATGACCATCGACGAGATCAACGCCAAGGGCGGTGTGAACGGCAAGATGCTTGAGCCGGTGGTGGTCGACCCCGCGTCCAACTGGCCGCTGTTCGCTGAGAAAGGCCGCCAGTTGCTGACCCAGGACAAGGTCGCCGTGGTGTTCGGTTGCTGGACCTCGGTGTCGCGTAAATCGGTCTTGCCGGTGTTCGAAGAGCTCAACGGCCTGCTGTTCTACCCGGTGCAATACGAAGGCGAAGAGATGTCGCCGAATGTGTTCTACACCGGCGCGGCGCCGAACCAGCAGGCGATCCCGGCGGTGGAGTACCTGATGAGCGAAGAAGGCGGCGGCGCCAAGCGCTTCTTCCTGCTGGGCACCGACTATGTGTACCCGCGCACCACCAACAAGATCCTGCGCTCGTTCCTGCATTCCAAAGGCGTGGCGGACAAAGACATCGAAGAGGTCTACACCCCGTTCGGCCACAGCGATTACCAGACCATCGTCGCCAACATCAAGAAGTTCTCCGCCGGCGGCAAGACCGCAGTGATTTCCACCGTGAACGGCGACTCCAACGTGCCGTTCTACAAGGAACTGGCCAACCAGGGCCTGAAGGCGACCGATGTACCGGTGGTGGCGTTCTCCGTGGGTGAAGAGGAGCTGCGCGGCATCGACACCAAGCCACTGGTGGGCAACCTCGCGGCCTGGAACTACTTCCAGTCGGTGGAGAACCCGGTGAACCAGAAGTTCGTGGCCGACTGGAAAGCCTACGCCAAGAAACACAACCTGCCAGGCGCAGACAAGGCCGTGACCAACGACCCGATGGAAGCCACCTACGTGGGCATCCACATGTGGGCGCAGGCGGCGCAGAAGGCCAACTCCACCGACGTCGACAAAGTGCGTGAAGCCCTGGCCGGCCAGACCTTCGCCGCTCCGTCCGGCTTCACCCTGACCATGGACAAGACCAACCACCACCTGCACAAGCCGGTGATGATCGGCGAAATCCAGGCTGACGGGCAGTTCTCGGTGGTGTGGCAGACCAATGAGCCGATTCGAGCACAACCGTGGAGCCCTTACATTCCGGGCAATGAAAAAAAGCCGGACTATGCGGTGAAGAGCAACTAAAGCCCCACCACAGGCTAAAAATGTGGGAGGGGGCAAGCCCCCTCCCACACTGTCCCCCGCATGATCAGGACATTGTGTTATGCCCACTGCCCTCCACCGTTTCATCCTCGCCTTGCTGCTGTTGCTGCCTTTGGCCGCACACGCCAGCGACGCCGAAGACTTCATCAACGCCAACCCGGCGCAGCAAGCCAAGCTCCTCCAGGACTGGGCCGCCCAGCCAGACCCGGCGCGCATCGAACTGGTGGACGCCCTGCAACAAGGCCAACTCACCGTCAACGGTGAAACCAAGACCGTACGCCTGAACAACCGCCTGCGCGGCCTGATCGATAATGTACAGGCCAGCCAGCGACTGCTTGCGGCCGATCCCAAGGTACGCCTTGATGCGGCGCGCACCTTGCAAAAAAGCGCGGTGCCGGCCCAGCTTAAATTCCTCGACCAACGGCTCGCCACCGAGCCCGATGAGCAAGTGCACAGCGCCCTCAGCCTGGCCCTGGCCAACCTGCAATTGGTCGACAGCGACCCGGTGGTGCGCCTGGCCGCCGTGCGCTTGCTCGGCAGCACGGGCGACCCGCTGGCCCGCACGCGCCTAGAGACGTTGCTCGCGCCCGGCGTCGAAACCGATGCCACCGTGCACACCGCCGCCGAAACCAGCCTGGCCCAGGTCAAACGTAAATTGATGGTCGGGGAGATCCTCGGCCAAGCCTTCAGCGGCATGTCGCTGGGCTCGATTCTGCTGCTCGCGGCCCTGGGCCTGGCGATCACCTTCGGCCTGCTGGGGGTGATCAATATGGCCCACGGCGAAATGCTGATGCTCGGCGCCTATTCCACCTATGTCGTGCAGATGCTGATGCAGCGCTACGTGCCCCAGGCCATCGAGTTCTACCCGCTGATCGCGCTGCCGGTGGCGTTTTTTGTCACTGCCGCCATCGGCATGGCGCTGGAGCGTACGGTGATTCGTCACCTGTATGGCCGCCCGCTGGAAACCCTGCTCGCCACCTGGGGCATCAGCCTGATGCTGATCCAACTGGTGCGGTTGGTGTTCGGCGCACAGAACGTCGAAGTGTCCAACCCCGCCTGGCTGTCCGGGGGCATTCAGGTGCTGCCCAACCTGGTGCTGCCGTACAACCGCTTGGTGATCATTGCCTTTGCGCTGTTCGTGGTGGTGCTGACCTGGCTGCTGCTGAACAAGACGCGCCTGGGTCTCAACGTGCGCGCCGTCACCCAGAACCGCAACATGGCCGCCTGCTGCGGTGTGCCGACCGGGCGGGTAGACATGCTCGCCTTTGGCTTGGGGTCCGGCATCGCGGGGCTGGGCGGCGTCGCCCTGAGCCAGATCGGCAATGTCGGCCCGGACCTGGGCCAGAGCTATATCATCGACTCGTTCCTGGTGGTGGTGCTTGGCGGTGTGGGCCAGCTTGCCGGCAGCGTCACGGCGGCCTTCGGCCTGGGCATCGCCAACAAAATTCTTGAACCGCAGATCGGCGCCGTGCTCGGCAAGATCCTGATCCTCGCGCTGATCATTTTGTTTATCCAGAAACGCCCGCAAGGACTCTTCGCACTGAAAGGACGGGTGATCGACTGATGAACCAGCCATTGATGCTTACGGCCGCACAGAAAGCCGGCCCCAAGGTGACGATCACCGTCGGCGCGATCCTGCTCGCGGCGCTGCTGGCCCTGCCGTTACTGTCGCTGTTGCCGGCGGAAAACGCCTTTCATATTTCCGCCTACACCTTGACGCTGGTGGGCAAGATCCTCTGCTATGCCATCGTCGCCCTGGCGCTCGACCTGGTGTGGGGCTACGCCGGGATGTTGTCCCTGGGCCACGGTCTGTTCTTCGCCCTGGGCGGTTATGCGATGGGCATGTACCTGATGCGCCAGGCGTCCGGCGATGCGTTACCAGCGTTCATGACCTTCTTGTCGTGGACCGAATTGCCCTGGTACTGGGCGGGCACCCAACACTTCTGGTGGGCGCTATGCCTGGTGGTGCTGGCGCCGGGGTTGCTGGCCCTGGTGTTCGGCTTCTTCGCCTTCCGCTCGCGGATCAAGGGCGTGTATTTCTCGATCATGACCCAGGCCCTGACGTTTGCCGGGATGCTGCTGTTCTTTCGCAACGAGACCGGGTTCGGCGGCAACAACGGCTTTACCAATTTCCGCAGCATCCTGGGCTTCGGCATCACCGAGCCGGGCACGCGGGCGGTGTTGTTCGTGGCCACGGTGCTGCTGCTGGTGACGAGCCTGTACCTCGGTTGGCGCCTGGCCCAGAGCAAGTTCGGCCGGGTGCTCACCGCCTTGCGTGATGCGGAAAACCGTCTGATGTTCTGCGGCTACGACCCGCGCGGTTTCAAGCTGTTCGTGTGGGTGTTGAGCGCGGTGTTGTGCGGCTTGGCGGGGGCGTTGTATGTGCCGCAAGTGGGCATCATCAACCCCAGCGAAATGTCGCCGACCAACTCCATCGAAGCCGCCGTGTGGGTGGCGCTTGGCGGGCGTGGCACCTTGATCGGCCCGTTGCTCGGCGCCGGCGTGGTCAATGGTATGAAGAGCTGGTTCACCGTGGCCTTTCCGGAATATTGGCTGTTCTTCCTCGGGGCGTTGTTCATTCTCGTCACCCTGTACCTGCCCAAGGGCGTTATCGGCCTGCTGAAGAAATGAGGAACGTCATGCTTGAACCTATTTTCGACGCGGGCAGCGGCCGCGAGGCCATCGGCATCGGCCAGGCTGCGGGCAAGGGCCTGAACACCCGCCACGGCACCATCCTGACCCTGGAAGACATCAGCGTCAGCTTCGATGGCTTCAAGGCCTTGAACGACCTCAACCTGTACATCGGCGTCGGCGAGCTGCGCTGCATCATCGGCCCCAACGGCGCAGGCAAAACCACGCTGATGGATGTGATCACCGGCAAGACCCGGCCCAGCCACGGCAAGGCCTGGTTCGGCGAAACCCTGGACCTGACCGGCATGAGCGAAGTGCAGATCGCCCAGGCGGGTATCGGCCGCAAGTTCCAGAAACCCACGGTGTTCGAAGCCCTCACGGTGTTCGAAAACCTCGAGCTGGCGCAGAAGACCGACAAGTCCGTCTGGGCCAGCCTGCGCGCACGCTTGAGCGGCGAGCAGAAAGACCGCATCGATGAAGTGCTCGACACCATCCGCCTCACGGCCTCGGCGCAGCGCCCGGCCGGGTTGCTGTCCCACGGGCAGAAGCAGTTCCTGGAGATCGGCATGCTGCTGATGCAGGACCCGCAACTGTTGCTGCTGGACGAACCGGTGGCGGGCATGACCGATGCCGAAACCGAATTCACCGCCGAACTGTTCAAGGGCCTGGCGGGCAAGCATTCGTTGATGGTGGTGGAGCACGACATGGGCTTTGTCGGCTCGATTGCCGACCACGTCACCGTGTTGCACCAGGGCAGCGTGCTGGCGGAAGGGTCGCTGGAACAGGTGCAGGAAAATGAGCGGGTGATCGAGGTCTACCTCGGTCGCTAAGGTGGTTGATCGTTCCCACGCTCCGCGTGGGAATGCCGCCCTGGACGCTCCGCGTCGTTTCATTAGGAGGTTTGAGAATGCTGCAAGTCGACAAGCTGCACCAGTACTACGGCGGTAGCCATATCCTGCGCGGCCTGTCGTTTGACGTGCAGATCGGCGAAGTCACCTGCCTGCTCGGGCGTAATGGCGTGGGCAAGACCACCCTGCTCAAGTGCCTGATGGGCCTGCTGCCGGCCAAGGAAGGCGCGGTGACGTGGGAGGGCAAGCCGATCACCGGCTTCAAGCCGCATCAGCGCGTACACGCTGGCATTGCCTACGTGCCCCAGGGCCGAGAAATTTTCGGCCGGCTCACGGTGGAAGAAAACCTGCTGATGGGCCTTTCGCGCTTCCCCGGTGCCCAAGCCAAGGAAGTGCCGGCCTTTATCTACGAGCTGTTCCCGGTGTTGCTGCAGATGAAGCACCGGCGCGGAGGTGATTTGTCCGGCGGCCAGCAGCAACAGTTGGCCATCGGCCGCGCCTTGGCGAGTCGCCCGCGGTTGTTGATTCTCGATGAGCCCACCGAAGGCATTCAGCCCTCGGTGATCAAGGAAATCGGCGCGGTGATCAAGAAACTCGCGGCACGCGGTGACATGGCGATTCTCTTGGTGGAGCAGTTCTACGACTTCGCCGCTGAACTGGCCGACCAGTACCTGGTGATGTCCCGTGGCGAAATCGTGCAGCAGGGCCGGGGGGAAAATATGCAAAGCGAGGGTGTACGCGGACTGGTAACCATCTAATCTGTAGCGTCCTAACGATAAGCACAAAACCATGAACCTGCCCGTCACCCCTGCCCTGTTCACCCCCAGCTGGCGCGCCGAGCTGGAACTCGGTTATGCGCGTTTCGGCGACACCACACGCCCGGTGCTGCGCCGCCACCTCGGCCCGCTGCGCGTACAAAAACACCTGTACGCCGAAGGCCCCGAGGTGTGCCAGCACATCATCGTGCACCCGCCCGGCGGCATTGCCGGCGGTGATCGCCTCGACATCAGCGCGCAGGTTGCCCAAGGCGCCTGGGCGCAACTGACCAGCCCCGGCGCGGCCAAGTGGTACCGCGCCAGCGGCCCGGCGTTTCAGCAGTTGAATTTGCGCGTGGAGGCCGGCGCGACTCTGGAATGGCTGCCCCAGGAAACCATCGTATTCAGCGCCGCCCAGGCCGAACTGAGCACGCGCATCGACCTGCACGGCGATGCGCGGTTGTTCTACTGGGACGTGGTCGCCCTCGGGCGCCCGGCCAGTGGCGAGCGGTTCGACCTCGGCCACTTTCAATCGCACCTTGATATCCGCCGCGACGGCCAGTTGCTCTGGCATGAGCGCCAGCGCATTGTGGGCGGCGATGGGTTGCTGGACTCGCCTATCGGGCTGGATGGGCAACCGGTGTTTGCCACACTGCTGGTGACCGGTGAAATCGATGCTCAATTGCTCGAACACTGCCGTTCACTGCCCAACGCGGTGCGCGGCGATTTGACCCAACTGCCCGGTTTGCTGGTTGCGCGCTGCCTGGCCAGCGAAGCGCTGCTGGCGCGGGGATGGTTGATTGAATTATGGAAACTGTTGCGCCCCGCTGTACTCGGCCGCGAAGCAGTCGCACCAAGAATCTGGAGCACATGAAGATCAAAATGTGGGAGGGGGCTTGCTCCCGATAGCGGTGGGTCAGTAGCAGATGCATTGCCTGACACTCAGCTATCGGGAGCAAGCCCCCTCCCACACTTGATCTGCATTGTATTTAAGAATGTATTTAAAGGACCTTGAACCATGGATTTGACCCCACGGGAAAAAGACAAACTGTTGATCTTCACCGCCGGCCTGGTAGCCGAACGCCGCCTGGCGCGTGGGGTGAAGCTCAACTACCCGGAAACCATCGCCTATATTTCCGCCGCGCTGATGGAAGGCGCCCGCGATGGCCGCACTGTGGCCGACCTGATGCACTACGGCACGACCCTGCTCAGCCGTGAGCAAGTGATGGAAGGCATTCCGGAAATGATCCCGGACATCCAGGTGGAAGCCACCTTCCCGGACGGCACCAAGCTGGTCACTGTCCATCAACCCATTGCGTGAGGCGCGGCAATGATTCGTGATGCTACCGAGCAAGACCTGCCGGCAATCCGCGATATCTACAACGACGCGGTGTTGAACACCACGGCGATCTGGAACGAACAGCCGGTCGACCTGGCTAACCGCCAAGCGTGGTTCAGCGCCCGCCAGGCCCAGGGTTATCCGATCCTGGTGGCCGTGGAAAACGCCGAAGTCACCGGCTACGCCTCGTTCGGCGACTGGCGGCCCTTCGAAGGCTTTCGCTACAGCGTCGAGCACTCGGTGTACGTGCGCAACGACCAGCGCGGCAAGGGCCTCGGCCCGCGCTTGATGCAGGCCCTGATCGAACGCGCGCGCATCTGCGGCAAACAGGTGATGGTCGCGGCCATCGAAAGCGGCAATCTGGCCTCGATCCACCTGCATGAACGCCTGGGTTTCATCACCACCGGGCAGATGCCGCAAGTGGGTATCAAGTTCGGCCGCTGGCTCGACCTGACCTTTATGCAACTGGCCTTGAACCCGGGCGCCGAACCGCCCAAGGAGTGAGATCGATGAGCGCTGCGCAACTGCGTCGAGTCAATGCTGAAAGCTTTGCCCATTACCGCCTCGGCTTGATCGAGCTGTTGCTGGACGCGGTCCGACATGGCGCCTCGGTGGGCTTCATGGCCGACTTCGATGAGACCCAGGCCCGCGCCTACCTGACCGGTGTGCAAGCCGGCATCGAAGACGCCAGCCTGTTGCTGTGGGTGGTGGTGCGCGATGAACAGGTGGTCGCCAGCGTGCAGTTGGCGCTGTGCCAGAAAGCCAACGGCCTGAACCGTGCCGAGGTGCAAAAGCTGCTGGTGCACAGCCGTGCGCGGCGCCACGGCCTGGGGCAGCAATTGATGAATGCCCTGGAACTCGCCGCACGCCAGCACAAGCGCGGCTTGCTCTACCTCGACACCGAAGCCGGCTCCGACGCCGAGGCCTTCTACCAGTCGTTGCGCTACACCAAGGTCGGCGAATTGCCCGACTACTGCCAAAGCCCGGACGGGCGCTACAGCCCGACCGCCATCTACTTCAAGACCCTGGGGCAACCTGCATGATTCCTGGCGAATTCCAGATCCAGCCTGGCGAGATCGAACTGAACGTGGGCCGGCGCACCATCAGCCTGAGCGTGGCCAACAGTGGCGACCGGCCGATTCAGGTGGGCTCGCATTATCATTTTTTCGAGACCAATGATGCGCTGACCTTCGACCGCGCCGCGAGCCGTGGCATGCGCCTGAATATTCCGGCGGGGACGGCGGTGCGGTTTGAGCCGGGGCAGAGTCGGGAGGTCGAGCTGGTGGACTTGAGCGGTGGGCGCCGGGTGTTTGGGTTTGCCGGTCGGATCATGGGCGACCTCGACTGATCGTTCCCACGCTCCGCGTGGAAACGCCGCCATGGACGCTCCGCGTCCGCTCTTAACATCGTGACGCAGAGCGTCACAGGATGCATTCCCACGCAGAGCGTGGGAACGATCGAGGACACAGATGAAGATTTCCAAACAAGCCTACGCCGACATGTACGGCCCCACCGTTGGCGACAAGGTCCGCCTGGCCGACACCGAGCTGTTCGTCGAAGTCGAGCAGGACTTCACCGTGTATGGCGAAGAAGTGAAATTCGGCGGTGGCAAGGTGATCCGTGACGGTCAGGGCCAAAGCCAGTTGCTCGCCCATGAAGTGGTCGACACCCTGATCACCAACGCGCTGATCATCGACCACTGGGGCATCGTCAAGGCCGACGTGGGTCTCAAGAACGGCCGCATCCACGCCATTGGCAAAGCCGGCAATCCCGACATCCAGCCCGGCGTGACCATGGCCATCGGCGCCAGCACCGAAGTGATCGCCGGCGAAGGCATGATCCTTACCGCCGGCGGTATCGACTCCCATGTGCATTTCATCTGCCCGCAGCAGATCGAAGAGGCGCTGACCAGCGGCGTCACCACCATGATCGGCGGCGGCACGGGACCTGCCACCGGCACCAACGCGACCACCTGCACCTCAGGGCCTTGGCACCTGGCGCGCATGCTGCAGGCCAGTGATTCGTTCCCGATGAACATCGGCTTTACCGGCAAGGGCAACGCGAGCCTGCCCGAGCCGTTGATCGAACAGGTCAAGGCCGGCGCCATTGGCTTGAAGCTGCACGAAGACTGGGGCACCACGCCCGCCAGCATCGATAACTGCCTGAGCGTTGCCGATGCATACGACGTGCAGGTGGCAATCCACAGCGACACCCTCAACGAATCCGGCTTCGTCGAAACCACCCTCGCCGCGCTCAAGGGCCGCACCATCCACACCTACCACACCGAAGGTGCCGGTGGCGGGCATGCGCCGGACATCATCAAGGCCTGCGGCTTGCCGAACGTGCTGCCCAGTTCCACCAACCCGACGCGGCCGTTTACCCGCAACACCATCGACGAACACCTGGACATGTTGATGGTCTGCCATCACCTGGACCCGAGCATTGCCGAAGACGTGGCCTTCGCCGAAAGCCGCATCCGTCGCGAGACCATTGCCGCCGAAGATATCCTGCACGACCTCGGCGCGTTCTCG
Source organism: Pseudomonas sp. R11-23-07 (assembly GCF_003852295.1). Taxonomy (NCBI): domain Bacteria; kingdom Pseudomonadati; phylum Pseudomonadota; class Gammaproteobacteria; order Pseudomonadales; family Pseudomonadaceae; genus Pseudomonas; species Pseudomonas sp. R11-23-07. The sequence goes on along the minus strand of NZ_CP027761.1, from coordinate 719,880 downwards.
ATGATCAGTTCCGACAGCCAGGCCATGGGCCGCGTCGGCGAAGTGATCACCCGCACTTGGCAGACCGCCGACAAGATGAAAAAACAGCGCGGCGCCCTGCCCGGTGACGGCCCGGGCAACGACAACTTTCGCACCAAGCGCTATATCGCCAAGTACACCATCAACCCGGCGATCACCCATGGCATCAGCCATATCGTCGGCTCCATCGAAGTGGGCAAATGGGCCGATCTGGTGCTGTGGCGCCCGGCGTTCTTCGGGATCAAGCCCACGCTGATCCTCAAGGGCGGCGCGATTGCCTCCAGCCTGATGGGCGATGCCAACGCTTCGATTCCGACACCGCAGCCGGTGCACTACCGGCCGATGTTCGCCAGCTTCGGCAGCTCACTGCATGCCACCAGCCTGACCTTTATCAGCCAGGCAGCGCAGGCGGCCGGCCTGCCCGAGGCCCTGGGTTTGAAAAAGCAGATTGCGGTGGTCAAGGGCTGTCGCGAGGTGCAGAAGAGCGACCTGATCCATAACGATTACCTGCCGGATATCGAGGTGGACCCGCAGACGTATCAGGTCAAGGCCGATGGTGTATTGCTGTGGTGTGAACCGGCTGAAGTACTGCCGATGGCGCAGCGGTATTTCCTGTTCTGACTCAGCCCTGTGGCGAGGGAGCTTGCTCCCGCTGGGTCGCGGAGCGGCCCCAAAATCCTGGGAGCGCTTCGCACTCCAGCGGGAGCAAGCTCCCTCGCCACGGGTACAGTGCCTTAGAACTGCTCGCGCGGATTGAAGTTGGCTTTCTTGGCCAGCTCCTGCCACAACGCTTTCACCTCGTCGCTACCTGCCGGCGGCATCACCGCCTTGAGCTGCACGAACAGGAAACCACGCTGGCCAGCCTTGTTCAGCAGCCCATGGCCCTTGGCGCGCATGCGCTGGCCATTCTGGCTGCCGGCGGGCACCTTGAGGTTGATCTTGCCGGTCAGCGTAGGCACCGGGACTTCCGTGCCCAGCGCCAATTCCCACGGCGCCAGCGGCAGGTTGATCACCAGGTTCTCGCCATCCACTTCAAACTTGGCATGCGGCGCGAACTTGATGATCAGGTACAGATCACCGTTGGCACCGCCGCCAATACCGGGCGCGCCCTGGGCCTTGAGACGGATGCGTTCACCGTCGGCCACACCGGCCGGGATCTTCACGTTCAGGTTCTTGACCGTATTGCTCACGTGCCGGCCAGAAGCGTCGTACTGAGGCACCTGGAAGCTGATCTGCTTGGACTCGGTGGACAACGTCTCCTCAAGGGACACCGACAGCTGCATCTCCACGTCCTGGCCCTTGCGTCCGGCAGGGCGGCGTTGGCCGCCGCCGAAGCCGTCGCTGCGCGCGCCGAAGATCGAGCTGAAGAAGTCCGAAAAATCCTCAGTGCCCGCGCCACCGCCAAAACCGCCCCGGCTCTGCCAGCCAGGTGGTCCCTGGAACGGCTGACCGTGCTGGCCATATTTGCGCAGCTCGTCGTACTCGGCACGCTTGTCCGCGCTCTTGAGGGCTTCATAGGCTTCGGACGCGTCCTTGAACTTGGCTTCGGCGTCTTTTTCCTTGCTCACGTCCGGGTGATATTTGCGCGCGAGCTTGCGATAGGCGGCTTTGATTTCCTTGTCGTCGGCGCTCGGCTCGACACCCAGAATCTTGTAGTAGTCTTTGAAATCCATCGGTGGTTCACCATCCTTAAACGAGATCGCACAGCCCGGACACAAGGTGCGCTGGTTTGCACGTGTTGAGTCTTGCGGCCTGGGGTGCGTCGGAGTTTTACAGGCACTTGCCGTATGCACCAGATGTGGGGGCGAATCACGCGCTTTCAAGCGCTATTTAACGGATGGTCGGCCTACGCATCCGGCGTCGACTGGCATACACTGCGCGGCCGTTTTGCAACCGGAACCCGATCGACATGAAAAACCCATCCCCAGCCCGTGCCTGCGGCATCGACTTCGGCACGTCCAACTCCACCGTCGGCTGGATCCGCCCCGGCGAGGAGACGCTTATCGCGCTGGAGGACGACAAGATCACCCTGCCGTCGGTGGTGTTCTTCAACTTCGAGGAGCGCCGCCCGGTATACGGTCGCCTGGCGCTGCACGAATACCTGGAGAACTACGAAGGCCGCTTGATGCGCTCGCTCAAGAGCCTGCTGGGTTCCAAGCTGATCAAGCACGACACCAGCGTATTGGGCACGGCGATGCCGTTCACCGACCTGCTGGCGCTGTTCATCGGCCAGCTCAAGAGCCGCGCCGAAGCCACCGCCGGCCGCGAGTTCGAAGAAGTGGTGCTGGGGCGCCCGGTGTTTTTCGTCGATGACGACCCGATGGCCGACCAGGAAGCGGAAAACACCCTGGTCGACGTGGCCCGCAAGATCGGCTTCAAGGACATCTCGTTCCAGTACGAACCGATTGCCGCCGCGTTCGACTATGAGTCGACCATCGAAAAAGAAGAGCTGGTGCTGATCGTCGACATCGGCGGCGGTACCTCCGACTTCTCCCTGGTGCGCCTGTCACCGGACCGTCGTCATAACGACAACCGCCAGAGCGACATCCTCGCCACTGGTGGCGTGCACATCGGCGGTACCGACTTCGACAAGCAGCTCAGCCTGCAAGGCATGATGCCGCTGTTCGGCTACGGCAGCCGCATGAAAAGCGGCGCCTACATGCCGACCAGCCACCACATGAACCTGGCTACCTGGCACACCATCAACTCGGTGTACTCGCAGAAATCCCAGCTGGCCCTGAGCAGCATGCGCTACGACATCGAAGACACCGGCGGCATCGACCGCCTGTTCAAGCTGATCGAACAGCGTGCCGGGCACTGGCTGGCGATGGAAGTGGAAGAGACCAAGATCCAGCTGACCCATGAAGACAGCCGCCTGGTGTTGCTGGACCGGGTTGAGCCTGGCTTGAGCGTGGAACTGAGCCGCAACCTGTTCGAATCGGCCATCGATGGCCTGCTCGAGCGCGTGCGCAACAGCGTGACCCAACTGCTCAACGACGCCTCGGTGGATGTGGCCCAGGTGGACACGGTGTTCTTCACCGGTGGTTCCAGCGGGATCCCGGCACTGCGTCACAGCATCTCGGCGATGCTGCCGAATGCGCGGCATGTGGAAGGTAATATCTTTGGCAGTATTGGCAGTGGGTTGGCGATTGAGGCCAGCAAACGCTACGGTTGCTGAATTTCACCTGAAACACCGTGGTGACTTCATCGGGGGCAAGCCCCCTCCCACCTTTGATCTGTGAACACGGTCAAAATGTGGGAGGGGGCTTGCCCCCGATGGCCATAGGTATCTACGCAACTTTTGGCGTGGCCCTGAACCTGTGGCGGCCCAGGAGCCGAAGCCTCTCTAACTGATGCCCCGCGACCAAAATGTGGGAGGGGGCTTGCCCCCGATGGCGGCCTGACAGACGACCAGGATGTTGGATCAAGGCGAGTACATATCCGTTGCTGCGGTAACGGCTGCTATGGGTTCCGCCCTTACGGCGTCTCACTTTTGAAAAGCGCAAAAGTAAGCAAAACGCTCTTGCCCCACCACTCGGCACCTCGCCTAGGCTCGGTGTGCCCGTAATCCGATAGTGATTTGGGGGGCCGCCGCCACGCGCCATCCATGGCGCGGGGCGGCTAAACCGGCATCCCTGCCGGTTTACCCCCCAAATCACTATCGAATTCCGGCCAGCGTGGTTTAACGGGGCGCTTAAGATCAAGAGCAAGATCAAGAGCGGCTCGCTTCGCATCGTGGTTAGCGTAGGCTGCTACAAAATTGTGTAGATACCTATGCCCCGATGGCGTCAGCCCAATCAACACAAAACCTAGACCATCCCACCCAGCTTCAGCTCACTCTTCAGATACGCATAATAAATCGGCCCCGCCACCACCCCCGGCAAGCCGAACGCGGCCTCGAACACCAACATCGCCAGCAGCAACTCCCACGACTTGGCACTGATCTGCCCGCCGACGATGCGCGCGTTGAGGAAGTACTCGACCTTGTGAATCACGATCAAATACCCCAGCGCCGCCACGGCGACCCAAATCGACAGCGACAACGCGACGATGGTGATCAGGGTGTTGGACATCAGGTTGCCGATTACCGGCAGCAGGCCGAGCAGGAAGGTCAGCACGATCAGGGTTTTGGTCAGCGGCAGGTGAATGCCACACAGCGGCAGCACCACGGCGAGGAACACGGCGGTGAAGGCGGTGTTGAGCGCGGCGATCTTGATCTGGGCGAAGACGATGTTGCGAAACGCCTGGACCAACAGGTGCAGGCGGTCGAACAACGCGGCGGCCAGGGGTTTGCGCTTGGTCAGGTCGGGCACGCGCTGCAGGGCGATGATCGCGCCGAGCACCATGCCGATCAGCAAGGTGACGAACATATGAGCCGCGTCTTTGCCGACGAGTTGCAGTTCGCTCAGGTGTTTGCTCAGCCAGTCGCCGATGGCCACGCGGAATTCGGCGGCGCTGGCGGGCAGATAGGCATCGATGGACGGCGGTAACTGGCCGCGTGCGCGGTCGACCACGTGCATGAATTTATCCAGCGAGGCGCCGGGGTTTTCCGCTTCGTGCAGCAGGAAGCTGATCGCGCCGGCGAAGATCAGCGTGAGCACGCTGACGATCAAGGTACCCAGCAAGGCCACCGCCAGCCAGCGCGCACGCCGCCCTTCGATCAGGCGCTGAAGCTGGGGCGTAAGCATGTTGACCAGTTCATAGACCAACAGGCCGGCCAGCAGGCTGGGCAGCAGTTTCAGCGGCAGCACCAACAACAATCCGCCGAAAATGATGATGTAGCTGGACAGCAACAACACATGACGCTGAGAAAACGTTGGCATACAGCCTCAAAACGAACGGCGTTAAAGGATGGGCAGTCTGCCAGCCTTGCGGGAATCAAGCGAGGGGTCGGTTGTGAATGCGATCAAGTGTGGGCGGCGGTGAATCAGCCTATGAATCGGTTGACTGAAATTGCGCTATCGGGGGCAAGCCCCCTCCCACATTTGATCAGCAGCGCCTGCACAATTGTGATTAACCCTTGAGGCAAGTACTCATGAAGATTTTACGCGCATCACCGGCCAACGCCTTGGTTTTCGCCGACGCGTTGCAATCCTTCATCTTCTGCTGCTGCGGGGTCAGGGTCTTGGCGTCATTGGCCGCCGGGGCCGACAGGCAGGTCTTCATGAAGGCCTTGCGCTCGTCGCCCTTGAGGGTCTTGGTAGAGGCTTCGGCATTGCAGGTGGTCATTTTGTTTTGCTGGGCGGTGGCGGCAAAACCTTGGGAACACAGCAGCAGGCTCATCATGATCAACGGAATACGCAGCATCTTCATGGAGTTTTCTCCCGGTTACCGTGCCGAAGGGCGCGGCCTACAGCGCAGTGTAGTCAAAACTCGTTACAACTTCACCGGCCCATGGATATTCCAGTCGCCGCGACGCCAGTACACGGAGTGCTCATGACACATCTGGTTAAATCCGATAAAACTTTTCGCCCCTTGCGCGACTCACAACCTGGAGCGATCACGCCGGCAGAGCGTGGCGTAAAACCGGATTAGCCCCAGGAGATTGAGATGACTGAAGCACACTTGACTGACGTTGCGACCCTGCGCAGCCGCGCCCGCCAGAACGTCGAAAACGGTGCCGTGACCGAAGGCTATAACGCCGACCGCGAAGAAATCATCCGCCTGCTCAACGAAGCGCTGGCCACAGAGCTGGTCTGCGTGTTGCGCTACAAGCGTCATTACTTCATGGCCAGCGGCCTGAAAGCCAGCGTCGCCGCCGACGAGTTCCTGGAGCACGCTACCCAGGAAGCCGAACACGCCGACAAACTCGCCGAACGCATCGTGCAACTGGGCGGCGAGCCGGAGTTCAACCCCGACCTGTTGTCGAAGAATTCCCACGCCCAATACGTGGCGGGCAATTCGCTGAAGGAAATGGTCTACGAAGACCTGGTGGCCGAGCGCATCGCGGTGGACAGCTACCGCGAGATCATTCAGTACATCGGCGATAAAGACCCGACTACCCGTCGCATCTTCGAAGAGATCCTGGCCCAGGAAGAAGAACACGCCGATGACATGGCGGATATTCTGCAGGGTCTGTAACCCGTAATACCGCAATACCAATGTGGGAGGGGGCTTGCTCCCGATGGCGGAGTCTCAGTCAAAGATTGATTGGCTGATACACCGCAATCGGGAGCAAGCCCCCTCCCACATTTGGTTTCAGGTGCAGTCCGTTATTACTTCACGGTTTTCGGCGCCTTGCCTTCTCGCATCTGTTGCAACAACGGTGCGCACGCATTCGGCTCGCCGCCACTTGGGGCGACCAAGGCGAGCAACCCGGCAGCCGGGCCGGCGATCACACCCAGGGCGACCATGCCCGCGCCGCGCAGCGCCAGGGGGATGGCTTTCACCCCGGCATTGGGCTTGATGAACGGCCCGTTCACATACAACGGCGAGCGCAGGGAGAACAGACGAAAGCCCTTGGACTCCGGCGTGATGGTCAGGTCCAACTGCTCGGTCGCCATATTGGCTGTGCCATCGACGTAGATGATCGCGTTCTCGGTATCGAACACAAACAAGCGTGTCGTCGCCAAACCGGTCTTGATGCCGAAGTCCGCCGCCGCGCAGTTGATCTTCACTTCCTTGTCGCCAAACAGGCGCCCCACCACGTAGTTGCCCACGTTAAGGCCAGCGATTTCCATCAGGCCACGGCTGATGGCGCCGTCGTTGATCAGCATCTTCAAGTCACCGTTGGCCGTACCCAGCAGCGCCGCCACGGAGTTGCCGCGCCCGGCAATATCGGCGTCGCCGTTGAGTTCACCAAAGCTGGTTTTCATCGGTTCAAAGGTCGGGAACAGCTGTTTGAGCTTGAAGTTACGCGCCGTGAGTTTCGCGCGGCCTTCCATCGGCGTGGTGCGCCCGTTCAAGCGGATCTGCGCATCGAGCTTGCCGCCGGCCACGCCGAAGCGCAGGGGCTCGAGGCTCAGCTCACCATCATTGAGCACCAGGTGCGTATAGAGGTCGGTGAAAGGCAGGTCGGCGCTGTGCACAATGCGTTTGCCGGTGAATTCCACGTCGGCATCCATCTCGCGCCAGCGCTCGGTGCGGAACTCTTCAACCGGCAAGACTTTGGTGGCCGGTTGTTTGCTTTCGCCGCCACGGGCTTTCTGCTTGGCGTTGGAGTCGGCGCCGATCAAGGGTGCCAGGTCATCCATCAGCAGCTGGTTGGACACCAGCGCGCCGCTGAGCTTGGGCCGTGGCTGGCTCGCAACGTAGGCCAGGTTGCCGTGGATGTCGCTGTTGCCGATCTTGCCGTTGAAGTTTTCATAACGAAATGAAGCGCCGCTGGCTTCGTGCAGCTTGGCGATCAAATGACCGTCGGTTGAGTACGCCGGCGAATCGGGCAATGTCACGCCAGTCAACGGGTAGAGGTTGCCGAGGCTGCTGCCCGACAGCTTCAGGCGCAGGTCGAGGGCGCCGAGGTTGAGCGGGTCGGTCAGGGTGCCGGCCAGGGCGATGCTGGTGTCGGCGATCTTGACCTGGGCCTGCAGCGGGAAAGGCTTGGCCGCGTCCTGCAAGGCGAGCAACCCGCCAATCTTGCCGGTGCCGGCGAGCGCCTGGCCATGGTATTGGCCTTTGACCTTGAGGCCGAACGCATAGTCCTGCGGCGCCGAGCCTTTCTCCAAGACCTTTTTGGCATCGACGTCACCGACGATTTCACCGAAAGGAATCGGTTTGCCCAGCGGGTCGATGATCACATCGAGGCGGGTCTTGAGGGTCTGGTCGTCGAGGGTGACGTGGCCCTTGTCGAAGCCGATGGCGCCGATGTCCACCACCCAGCTGGAAGGCTCGGCGTCGGGGTCCTTGGGGTCGAACTTGAAGGTCCAGTTGGAACGGCCATCCGCCAGGCGCTGCAGGTCGGCGCTCGGTTCGGTGAGGTCGATACGCGGGATCACCACGCGTTGTGCCAGCAAGGCCAATGGCGAAATACGCAACTCGACTTTCTTCAGCGTGACCATCTGCGGCTGCTTGGACCAGTCGGGGTTGCCCAGGCTCAGGTCTTCGGCAATCACATGGGGCCACGGCACCCACGCGCGCCAGCCGCCTTCGTCGGGCTCACGCTGCCACACCACCGCCAGGTTGCCATTGATGGCGAACGGGCGGTGCAACTCTTCGGAGACCTTGGCATTGAGGGGGGGCTTGATGCGGTTCCAGTCGAAGAACACCAGGACCAATACCGCGATGGCAATCAACAGAACGAAGCTGGCGCAGCTCCAAGCGACAATTTTTCGAGTGCGCGTCATTGCACATGGCTCCTGAATACGACTGGCTGGGCAACAGCCTTTGACACAGCTTATAGGACTACGACTGGCAAAGTGCCTGGGGGTTTAACGCAACGGCCGATTTAGCCGAAAAAAGCGATTTTCCTGATCAACCAGACAAGGTTGATCATCCACGACGCACCATTGTTACCCAGGTTCGTGTCGAAAATACCCACCACAGTGCAAAACCGCGTGCTTGAGAGGCGCGTTCTAGAGCCTCCCGTGGGAACAATCAATTCTGTTGATTATTACCATTGTCTTTATGAACTTTTATATCGACTTATCAAGAGTAGCATTAGCCCTGTACCCACTTTATCGCCCTCCCAAGGAGCAACCCTCATGAAACGCCAAGTACTCGCTACCGTCCTGTTATCCATCCTGGCTTCCAGTGCCTTTGCCCTGCCAGCCGCCGAACAGGCCACCCCACAGAACAAAGCCCAAGCCGTGCAGTCCAGCCAGACCCTGGCGCGCAGCGGTTCGCAAGAAGACGAAAACCGTGACTACGCCAAAGGCGCTGTTGCTGAAAACGGTTCGGAACAGGCCAACAAACGCGCCTACACCGAAGGCCTGACCGAAGGTGGCAACGACCGCCTGCAAGAAAAAGGTCTGGTAGAAGGCGGCGCTGAACAAGCCAATGATCGCGCCTACACCCAAGGTCTTGCCGAAGGCGGTGCCGACCGTCTGGAAGAACTGCATCAAGCACAGAGCTAAGCCCATGGTGGCCCATAAAAAAGCCCGGTCTGTCGATCGGGCTTTCGCTTTTATATAGACCGCGTCACGTCTCGCCCCCGCCAAGTTCGACGCCGGCAAAGCGGTTTTGCTAGAGTGCGTCGCTGTACTCGCCGACAAAGCCCATCCGCTCATGCTGCCCCGCGCCGAACAGAAGCAACAGACCCGCCTCGCCTTGATGGACGCTGCCCGCCATCTGATGGAGTGTGGCCGTGGGTTTGGCAGCCTGAGCCTGCGCGAAGTGGCCAAGACAGCGGGTATCGTGCCTACCGGGTTCTATCGCCATTTCGCCGACATGGACGAGCTTGGGCTCGTATTGGTCAGTGAAGTCGGCCAGACCTTCCGCGCCACGATTCGACTGGTGCGTCACAACGAATTCGTGATGGGCGGGATCATCGATGCGTCCGTGCGGATCTTTCTCGATGTGGTCTCGGCCAACCGTTCCCAATTCCTGTTCCTGGCCCGCGAACAATATGGCGGTTGCCTGGCGGTGCGCCAGGCCATCGGCGCCCTGCGCGAAGACATCACCCGCGACCTGGCGGCCGACCTCACGCTGATGCCCAAGCTGCAACACCTGGATGCCGAAGGTTTGCACGTAATGGCCGACCTCATCGTCAAAAGTGTGTTCGCCACCCTGCCCGATATCATCGACCCACCCGCCCACGCGTTGCCTGCCCATCTCACGCCCCAGGCGAAGATCACCCAGCAATTGCGCTTCATCTTTATCGGCCTCAAGCATTGGCAAGGCCTGGGCAGTACCGAGTAATGCCTCAGCTGGCCGTATGAAAGCGCTTGGCCGTGGTGTAGTTCTTGCTCCAATAGGTATTGCTCAACGAATCGATACGCACATTCTTGCCGGTACGCGGTGAATGGATGAATTTGCCTTCGCCGATATACAGCCCGACGTGACTCACCCTCCCCTGCCCGTTGCCTTTGAAAAAGACCGCGTCGCCCGGCTTCAACGCATTGCGCTTGATGGTCGCGGCGGTGGAACGGTGCATCGCAGCCGTGGTGCGCGGAAGCTGAATATTCGCTTCGGTCTTGAACAGATAGACCAGGAAACTGCTGCAATCGAACCCTTGCTCGGTAGACGTACCGCCCCACTTGTAGGGTGTGCCGAGCAATTGATGGGCCCGGTCGATCACATCGTCGACCGAGGATGATGCGGGCTTGGAAACAAAGGTGGGCGGCTGTTGAAGAGTGGCCGAGGCTGATGAGATAAGGCACGACAGGCTGACAATGACGGAACAGATAAGTGACTTGAACATGATGAACATCGCAGTGAATTAAACACGGCGCGAATCTTAAACAACCCCCGTGTAACTCCACGAAGGCCAATTCCCGTGGCTTTGTAGGAAAAATCCTTAAAAACGCCACGAAGAATTGGATGAAAGAAGTTTCATGCAACACATGACCGTTCACCACGCAAAATGCCCTTTTACGGTGCTAAAACCCGCTCAAGCGCACCAAATTGCCACACAGATGCACTCAGCGAGTGCCCTGCCTTGTGGCGCTCGCGCCCTGCTGACAGGAAATTCCTACGCGCCTGCCGGGTTGGCAAGACCCTTGCTCTAGCTCCCTTATCGCTCATAGCCGGAAGCTTTCTGATGCTGGTGATCCACCGCCGAATCGCCCCGCAAGCCCTCTGGGCCGCCGAACTGCTGCTGAACTTCGAAGCCCGCAGCAAAAGCCGTCTGCGCTGTTTCAGTGCCGAGGGTGAAGACGTCGGCCTGTTTCTGGAGCGTGGGCAACCGCCGCTGCATGATGGCGAATTCCTACAAGCTGAAGACGGACGCGTCGTACGTGTCTGCGCGCGCCCTGAACAGCTGATGCATGTCACCTGTCGCAACGCGTTTGAACTGACCCGCGCCGCCTATCACCTTGGCAACCGCCATGTGGCCCTGCAGGTCGGCGATGGCTGGCTGCGCCTGCTCGATGACTATGTGCTCAAGGCCATGCTTGAGCAGTTGGGCGCCGACGTGCACACCATTGAGGCGCCCTTCCAGCCTGAACACGGGGCCTATGGCGGTGGCCATCATCATTCGCGGCATGGCGATGAAGCCTTCAACTACGCGCCCAAACTGCATCAGTTCGGCGTGCGTCTATGAACCCAGCCTGGGCGCTGTTGCGCCTGGCCAGTCCGCAGTTGCCGATTGGTGGCTACAGCTATTCCCAGGGCCTGGAAATGGCCGTGGACAACGGCCGCGTCAACGATGCCGCCAGCGCGCGGCGCTGGATCAGTGATCAATTGCTGCTCAACCTCGCGCGTTTCGAAGCGCCGTTGCTGCTCGCCCATTGCGGCGCGGCCACAGAACAGGCGTGGCCACGCCTGGCGCAGCTGTGTGAAGAACACCGTGCCAGCCGCGAAACCCGCGAGCTGTATCAGGAGAGCCGGCAGATGGGCTACTCCCTGCAGCAACTGCTCAATGGCTTGCCGGAACTGGACGCCGCCGCCCGCGACTTTCTTGCCCAACACCCTGAACCCCATCTCGCCCTCGGCTGGGCGCTGGCCGCGCGGGCCTGGGCAATCAGCCCCGAAGACGCGCTCGCCGCCTGGCTATGGAGCTGGCTGGAAAATCAACTGGCCGTGCTGATGAAAACCCTGCCCCTGGGCCAGCAAGCCGCGCAGCGTCTGACCAGCGAGCTGCTGCCGCTGCTGCAACAGGCCCAGCAGCATGCCGACCGCATCGAACCCGATCATCTGGGCAGCGCCGCCTTTGGCCTGTCTTTGGCGTGCATGGCTCATGAACGCCAGTACAGCCGCCTGTTCCGTTCCTGAGACTGTTTTTGGAGAACCTGACATGAACACACAACCCCTGCGCGTCGGCATCGGCGGCCCGGTGGGCTCCGGCAAGACGGCCCTGACCCTGGCCCTGTGCCTGGCGCTGCGCGACCGCTACAACCTGGCGGTGGTCACCAACGACATCTACACCCGCGAAGACGCCGATTTCCTGGTGCGCAACCAGGCCCTGGCGCCGGAGCGCATCATCGGCGTGGAAACCGGCGGCTGCCCGCACACGGCCATCCGCGAAGATGCCTCGATCAACCTGGAGGCGGTGGACCAACTCAACCGGCGTTTTCCCGGCCTGGACCTGATTCTGGTGGAGTCCGGCGGCGACAACCTGTCGGCGACGTTCAGCCCCGAGCTGTCAGACCTGACCATCTATGTGATCGATGTGTCTGCCGGCGACAAACTCCCGCGCAAGGGCGGGCCCGGTATTTGCAAATCCGACCTGCTGGTGATCAACAAGATCGACCTCGCGCCGCTAGTGGGTGCCTCGCTGGAGTTGATGAACAGCGACACTCAACGCATGCGCAATGGCAAACCCTTTGTGTTCAGCAACCAGAAAACCGGCGTCGGCCTGGATGAAATCGTCGCCTTTATCGAACGCCAAGGCCTGCTGACCGCTGCCTGATCCCCCTACGGAGCCTGTGTATGAACCTCAAGAAACTGTTCGCCGCCGCCACGTTGCTGCTGGCCCCCGCCCTCGCGTTTGCTCACCCGGGTCACGGCGACAATGGCCTGGTTGCCGGCATCAGCCACCCGCTGGGCGGTCTCGATCACTTGCTGGCCATGGTTGCGGTCGGGCTGTGGGCGGCGCAGCAAAAAGGCAATGCACGCTGGGCCCTGCCTTGCGCCTTCGTCGGCACCATGTTGATTGGCGGCATGCTGGGGTTTGAAGGCCTGCAATTGCCGGCGCTGGAAAGCGGGATTGCTGCGTCGGTGCTGGCCCTGGGCCTGGCGGTGGCGCTGGCGGTACGGCCGCCGTTGTTCGTGGCGGTGGGTGTGACGGCGTTGTTTGCCCTGTTTCACGGCGTGGCCCATGGCTTGGAGTTACCGGACATGTCCAGCCCCTGGGCGTATGCGGCGGGGTTTGTCGGCGCAACGGCGGCGCTGCACGCGGCGGGCTATGCGGTGGTACGTTTGCTGCCAGCGGCGGCGGCACCGTTGGTGCGGGTGGCCGGGGCTGCGTCGGCGGCGACTGGGGTCTGGTTGTTGGCGGGCTGATAGATCGTTCCCACGCTCCGCGTGGGAATGCAGCCGGGGACGCTCCGCGTTCCTACGCATGACGCGGAGCGTCATGAAAAGCATTCCCACGCAGAGCGTGGGAACGATCAGCCTGATACCATGCGCGCCACACCCCTGCCGTGACGACGCCAGCCGATGCCCCAACCTCTTTTGAACTCCGTGCTCACGCACTTCCACAACCTGATCGTGCCGCTCTGGCAGGGCCCGGGCTGGAATGCCGACCTGGCGCTGCCGTACGAGGCACTGGACGCCGATCACCAGCCGTTACCCCCACAACGCTACCGCGCCATGGCCTGCGCCCGGCAGTTGTACCTGTTTGCCAGCCTGATCGGCGAACCCGGTGCAGCCTTTGCCGAGGAACGCGCCGCCACACTGTTCCGCTCCTTGCAACGGCACTTCCACGACGCCGAACACGGCGGCTGGTTCTACAGCATCGACCCGGCCGGGCAGCCGCTGGATAAACGCAAAGACCTCTATACCCACGCCTTCATCATCTTTGCCTGCGCCCATTACTGGGCCAAGGTGCGTGAACCATTGGTGGAATCGGTGCTCAATGCCGCGCTTGCCGTGGTCGCCGAACGCTTCGCCAGCGGCGACGGCCTCTACGAAGCAGTGCTGGAGCGCAACTGGTCAAGCCTCAAGTCGGGCCCCTTGCAGAACCCGCTGATGCACCTGGCCGAAGGCTTTCTCGCCACACTGGCGGTGCGTGACGATCCCCTCACGCGTGACGCATTGCTGGACTTGGCCGGCGCCCTGCAAAAGCGCTTTATCGACCGTCAGCACGGCGTGATGATGGAAAAACCCCTGGGCGCTGTGGATAACTGGTTCGAGCCAGGGCATCAGTTCGAGTGGTTCTTTTTGCTCGAGTCGTCGCAGGTGCTGCGCGGTACAGCGCTGCATGCCTCACTGACGCGAGCGTTTGCCTATGCCGAGCAAAAGGGTGTGGATAAGTTAAGCGGTGCGGTCAGCGGCATGCTGTCTGTGGATGGCACGGTGCGCGACGGCACCCAGCGTATCTGGGCGCAGGCTGAATACCTGCGGGCGTTGACCCTGAGACCTGACAGCGAGGCAGTGCTGCAGCGTCAATTGCTGGCGCTGCAAGAGCATTTCCTGCATGGGAAGGGTTGGCATGAATGCCTGGATGCCGACGGTCAGGTGAGCCGCCGGGATATGCCTTCTACCACACCTTATCATTTGGCGACTTGCTATCAGGGTCTGACCCAGCATTTGGGCTGACCTTCAGGCCTCATCGGGAGCAAGCCCCCTCCCACATTTGTCCGCGTTTCATGTTGGAACCCGATCCAATGTGGGAGGGGGCTTGCTCCCGATAGCCTCACCTCGGTCTAACAGCCATCACGCAATCCACTTGCGATCCCCAGTAAAACTGATGGTCAACCAACGAGCCGCATCCGGCGTGCCTAGCCCTGTGGATATCTCCTCGCGCAGCAGGTCGAGGGTCGCGACGTTATCCACCGGGTAATCCGCCGGCAACACCACATGGATTTCGATGAACCGCGCCCGCCCGTGCTTTTGCACATAGGACACGTAGTCATCGAAACCATGCCTGGCCTTGGCCGCATCCATCACTTCGCGCACGGTGTCGTCCAGGTGATCCGGGGCGATCCCCAGCACCTCACGCAACGCCGGGCGCAGGATCTTGAACGCCGGTGCCAGCATGCTCAGGGCCAACAGGATCAGGATCAGCGGGTCGACATACACCGCCCACTCGCCATACCCCTGGGACTTGAGCAGCAGTGCCGCCAGAAAGCTGATCAACAGGCCCACCGACAGCATCGCGTCCACCAGCCAACTGATATTGTCGAACTGGATCAGCGAGGATTTCAGCGTGCGATTGCGGTAGCGCACATAGAAGAAGTAGGCGAACTCCACCACGGTAAACACCGCCGCATAAATGATCACCAGCCCCAACTCGATCTCGCGCCCGCCGTTGATGATGCCGAACACGCCGTTGAGAAACGCATAGATGGCGATCAACAGCAGAAAGCTGCCTTCGATCAACAGCACCATAGGCTCCAGGTGCCAGTAGCCGAACTGGAACCGCTCGTTGCTTTTCTTGACGATCAGCTTGGCCGTGATCAGCATCAACACCTTGATGGCGGTGGCGATCAGCGAGAAAAAGCCGTCGAACAGAATGGATTGGGCGCCGGATATCACACCCGTGACAATCCCGGCGATCGCAACTGCGAACATCAGGATGGTCGATTGTTTGAGCAGTGCCTGCTCACCTCGGTTACTCACATTTCCTCCCGTCAAAACCTTTAAACCGCACAGTGCGGAGGGTTTTCAGGAGCGGAGTGTACCTTTGATCGTTCCCACGCTCTGCGTGGGAATGCATGGTGTGACGCTCTGCGTCACCAGCAAAGCGCGACGCAGAGCGTCCCCGGCGGTATTCCCACGCGGAGCGTGGGAACAATCAGTTGAGCCTTACTTGGCCCCGCGCTCAATCGCAAACCCAGCCCAGGTCTGGCTCACCGGCATCAGCTCCAAGCGGTTGATATTTACGTGCGCCGGCGTATTCAGCACCCAGAAGATCGTGTCGGCAATATCCTGCGGCTGGATCGGCTCGGCGCCCGCGTAGGTCGCGTCATAACGCGCCTGATCGCCGCCGAAACGCACCAGGGAAAATTCGCTCTCGCACAAGCCCGGCTCGATGTTGGTCACACGCACACCGGTGCCTTGCAGATCGCAGCGCAGGTTCAGCGAGAACTGCTTCACGAACGCCTTGGACCCGCCATACACATGGCTGCCCGGGTAAGGGTAGTTACCGGCGATGGAACCCAGGTTGATGATCCCGGCGCCACGGCCATGGGCGATCAGGCGCGGCAGCAGCAGGTTGGTGGTGGTCAGCAACCCTTTGATATTGGTGTCGACCATGGTTTCCCAATCGTCGAGGTTGCACTTGGGCGCGGGATCGGTGCCCACGGCCAGGCCGGCGTTGTTGATCAGCCCGCGCAACGTGGCGAACGAGGGCGGCAGGTTGGCAATGGCGTCTTCCATGCCTTTGCGATCACGCACGTCCACCACCAGGCCATGCACTTCGGTTTGCTTGGAAAGTTCTTCGACCAGCGCATTCAAGCGCTCGGCACGCCGACCGGTGAGCACCAGTTTCCAGCCAGCTTCGGCAAAACGGCGGGCACAGGCTTCACCGAAACCTGAAGTGGCGCCAGTAATAAACAGCGTGTCGGACATGGTGGTCTCCTTGCGGGCAACGGGAAAAGTTGCCAGCAGAATGCCCTTACGCTGCCCTCGCGGCAACCGCTACGCGCGCATCTTCCTACTCGCCTGATCACTTTTTAACCACGCCGGGCAGAGCTATGCAGATCAAGGCCTGCAGCCACATACGCGCAGGTTATCCACAACTGCGCCCACAGTCTTTGGGGGCAAGTGCAAATCGCCTTGAGCCGCGTGATACAAGGCCTGCAGGAGCTTTTAGAAAGTTTTTTGCTTGACCTGGACAGAGGCGTATGTAGGCGTTTTCCCCGGTGAACATCTAGACGATGGCTCCAGGCCAGTCATTCCGGCCTCTGCGGCAGTCTTTCCAGAGTTTAGTCACAGACTTATCCACAGGCAGGAGTGACATGCAACGGTCATATACCTGTGTCTTTAAACAGGTTGACAAACCCCTCGAAGGGTCGCGAAAAAGTGGCTGATCAAATACTAACCACACCGCTGCAAGCCACGGTTTCAGAGGCCTGCAGCCAGCTACTCCCACCTTACCCACAGCCGGTTCCACAGCGGATGGGGACAAGTCAAAACTGTGACAAAACAGGGATTTGCGGCGGCTATATGTCGCGCTTTGGAGGGGAGCTGAATTTGTTTTCCACAATTTGGCGCAGGCCTTGTGGATCACACAAAACAATGTGGGAGGGGCGGTGCGACGATTCGACTTGCTCCCGATAGCGTTTTGTCAGTCAGCACATCTGAAACTGACACTCCGCTATCGGGAGCAAGCCCCCTCCCACAGGGTACCGCGCAGTCAGTGACCGCCCAGGTAGGCGTTGCGCACTTCTTCATTCACCAGCAGTTCCTTGCCCGTACCGGTCAGGCGAATCTCGCCGTTGACCATGACATAGGCGCGGTCCGACAAGCGCAGGGCGTGGTTGGCGTTCTGCTCCACCAGGAAGATGGTCATCCCGGTGGAGGCCAGCTCGCGCAGGGTGGAAAAGATCTGCTTCACCACGATCGGCGCCAAGCCCAGGCTGGGCTCATCAAGCAGCAACAGCTTGGGCCGGCTCATCAGCGCGCGGGCGATGGCGAGCATTTGCTGCTCGCCACCAGACATGGTCATCGCGCGCTGGTTACGCCGCTCCTTGAGCCGTGGAAACAGCTCGAACATGCGTTGCATGTCTTCCTGCGCGAACTTGTCGCCAATGGGGATGGTGCCCATCAGCAGGTTTTCCTCGACGGTCATGTCGGGGAATACCCGCCGCCCTTCCGGCGACTGCGCGATGCCGTTGGAGGCGATGTAGTGGGACGACTTGTGGGTAATGTCCACGCCGTTATAGAGAATCTGCCCCGACTCGGCCCGTGGCTGGCCGAAGATCGACATCAGCAGCGTGGATTTGCCCGCGCCATTGGAGCCGATCAGGCTGACGGTTTCGCCTTCGTTGATGTACAGCGAGACTTTTTTCAGGGCCTGGATCGGGCCGTAGAACACGTCCAGGTCCTTCATTTCGAGGATAGGCCCGTTCATACGAGTTCCTCTTCGTCTGCGCCCAGGTAGGCGGCGATCACTTTCGGGTCGTTGCGGATCGCGTCCGGCCCGCCTTCGGCGATCACGTTGCCGTGGTCCAGCACCACGATGTGGTCGGAAATACTCATCACCATGCCCATGTCGTGTTCGATCAGCACCACCGTGAGGTCGTGTTCGTCGCGCAGCAGGCGAATCATCGCGCTGAGGGCTTCGGTCTCCTGGGGGTTGAGGCCCGCCGCCGGTTCATCCAGGCAGATGATCTGCGGCCGCGTGCACATCGCGCGGGCGATTTCCAGGCGGCGCTGCTGGCCGTAGGAAAGCTCGCCGGCGAGGCGGTTGGCGCAGTCCACCAGGTCGACCACTTCCAGCCAGTAGAACGCGTGGTCGAGGGCATCGCTTTCGGCCTTGCGGTAGCCCTTGGTGTTGAGGATACCGGCGAGCATGTTGCGGTTGACCCACATGTGCTGGGCCACCAGCAGGTTCTCCAGCACCGACATTTCCTTGAACAGGCGAATGTTCTGGAAGGTCCGCGCCAGGCCCGCGCGGTTCACCAAGTGGGTGCCGCCGAACATCTTGTAGTACACCCGGCTGAAAAAGCTTTTGGGCGAGACGAAATCGGTGGCCTGGAAGCGCTCACCCAATAACTGGATCACATTGGTCTGCTTGCCACGCACGTTGAGTTCGATCTTGCCGCCACTGGCCTTGTAGAAACCGGTGAGGCAGTTGAACACGGTGGTCTTGCCGGCGCCGTTGGGGCCGATCAGGGCAAAGATCGAGTTGCGCTTCACCTTGAGGCTTACATCGCTCAAGGCCTTGATGCCACCGAAGTGCATCATCAGGTGTTCAACGGAGAGGACGACTTCCTTGCTCATGGCGCCACTCCTTTACGTGGTGTCACACCGGTGCGGCTGATGCGGATCAAGCCGCGCGGTCGCCAGATCATCATCACCACCATCAACACGCCAAACAGCAGCACGCGGTATTCAGAGAAGCTGCGCAGCAGTTCCGGGGCAACGGTCAACACGAACGCCGCGATCACCACACCGACCGTCGAGCCCATGCCGCCCAAGACCACGATGGCCAGGATCAACGCCGACTCGAAGAAGGTAAACGACGACGGGTTGACGAAGCCCTGGTAACTGGCGAAGAACACCCCGGCCAAACCAGCCGTGGAGGCACCGATGGTGAACGCCGAAAGCTTGACCAGTACGTGGTTCAGGCCCATGGAGCGACAGGCGATTTCATCTTCGCGCAGGGCTTCCCAGGCACGCCCGACCGGCATGCGGGTCAGGCGATGCTTGATGTACAGCACGGCCAGAACCACCAGGAACAGCACGATGTAGATGAACATGAACTTGATATTGGGGTTGTAATCGATGCCGAAGAACTCGTGGAACGGGATGCCGCCGTCCTTGGCACGCTTGCCGAACTCCAGGCCGAGGAAGGTCGGCGAAGGCACCGGCATGCCGTTCGGGCCACCGGTGAACGACAGCCAGTTGTTGAGCACCAGGCGAATGATTTCACCGAAGCCCAGGGTCACGATGGCCAGGTAGTCACCATGCATTCGCAATACCGGAAAGCCGAGTATGCACCCCGCCAACGCCGCCGCAATGGCGGCCAGCGGCAGCACCGTCCAGAAACCCAGGCCGAGGTATTGGTAACCCAGCGCCAGGCCGTAGGCGCCGATGGCATAGAACGCCACATAACCCAGGTCGAGCAGACCGGCCAGGCCGACCACGATGTTCAGGCCCAGGCCGAGCAATACGTAGATCAGCCCGAGGATCACCACGGTCAGCAGGTACTTGTTGGCAAAGATCGGAAACACGATGGCGATCACGATCAGCGCCGGAATGATCCAGCGCAGCCGCGACTTGTAGTCCGGCGCCCGCACGTGCACGCCGGAGCCGCTGCTCTCGAAACCCTGCAGGATCTTCACGCCCTTGGGGGTTTGCAGGAACAGGCTGAGGGCAAAGCGCCCGGCCATCACGATGGCGACCAACGTGGCCACGCGCGCCGGTTCCAGGTTGAAGCTGTAGCCGTCGAGCACCACGCCGACGATCGGGCCGAACACGATCAGCGAAATCAGCCCGGCGAGGACCGTATCGACCACACTTTTCTTGATATCGATAGATTTGGCAGCAGACATGTTTACACCTTCGCCACAAGTGGGCGACCAAGCAGGCCCTGGGGACGGAAAATCAGAATCACCACCAGCAGGGAGAAACTGAACACGTCTTTGTAGTCGGAGTTGATCAACCCCGAGAACAGCGACTCGGAGATACCGAGGATGATCCCGCCCAGCATCGCCCCAGGCAGGGAGCCGATGCCGCCGAGTACCGCTGCGGTAAACGCCTTGATGCCGATGATGAAGCCGGCATAGAAGTCGAAGGTGCCGTAATTGAGGGTGATCAGCACGCCGGCCAGGGCGGCCATGGCGGCGCCGATGACGAATACGTAGGAAATCACACGGTCGGTGTTGATGCCCAGGATCGAGGCCATCTTGCGGTCTTGCTGGGTGGCGCGGCACATGCGGCCGAGCTTGGTGTATTTGATGATGTAGGTGAGCAACGCCATGCCGGCGAATGCCGCCACGAGGATGAACACTTTGGTGTAGGTGAGTTGCACGAACCCGGTGCCGATATCGACGCGCCAGGCGCCGGCCAGCAGAGTGGGAATGCCTTGTTGCTTGGCGCCCTGGGCGATCTGCGCGTAGTTCTGCAGGATCAGTGAGATGCCGATGGCGCTGATCAGCGGAGCCAGTCGGGTGGAGTTACGCAGCGGTTTGTAGGCGACACGTTCGATGACCCAACCGTACACGCCGGTGACGACGACGGTGAAGACCAAAGTGCCGAGAATGAGCAGCGGGAAGGATTCGATGCCGAAGTAAGCCAGCAGTGCCAGACTGATCGCCGCGAGGTAAGCGGAAATCATATAAACCTCGCCGTGGGCGAAGTTGATCATGCCAATGATGCCATAGACCATTGTGTAGCCGATGGCGATCAGGCCATAGACCGACCCGAGGGTCAGGCCGTTGACCAGTTGCTGCAGGAAAATACCATCCATAACGCAATCTCACGCGGTGAGCACCTGCACACCGGTGGGTGTGCGGCGCTTCTGGAGGAAAAGACAGATCTTGATAACAGCACGGTCTCCTGTGGGAGGGGGCTTGCTCCCGATTGCGGTGTGCCAGTCAATAGATTTGAACCTGATCCACCGCTATCGGGAGCAAGCCCCCTCCCACATTGGGACTGTGGTGCAGAGCCTTACTTCTGCTTTTCCAGCTGGTGGTATTTACCGTCTTTGTCCCACTGGTAAACCACATAGTCGGAGATTTTCAGGTCGCCCTTGGTATCCCAGGCCTTTTCGCCCATGACGGTTTTAACCGGGTGAGCCTTCAGCCACTTGGCTGCGTCCTCGCCCTTGTTCGACTTGGCGCCGTTGAAGCCTGCGGCCAGGGCCTGGATCGAGGCGTAGGCGTACAGGGTGTAGCCTTCGGGCTCGGTGCCGTTTTTACGGAACTGCTCGACCACCGCCTTGCTGTCCGGCAACAGGCGCGGGTCGGCGCCGAAGGTCATGTAGACGCCGTCCACGTACTGCGCACCACCGGCGGTCGCCACCAGTTCGTCGGTCACGATGCCGTCGTCGGACATGAACTTGACGTCTTTCAAGCCGGCTTCACGAATCTGGCGAACCAGCGGGCCGGCTTCCGGGTGCAAGCCGCCGAAGTACACGACGTCGGCGCCCAGGGAGCGGATCTTGGTGACCAGGGCGCTGAAATCTTTTTCGCCACGGGTCAGGCCTTCTTCCAGCACCGGCTTCACACCGCGTTTGGTCAACTGGGCAGCGGTGGCGTCGGCCAGGCCCTTGCCGTAGGTGTCCTTGTCGTTGATGACCGCGACTTTCTTGCCCTTGAGCACGTCGACGATGTAGTCGCCGGCGACGATGCCTTGCTGGTCGTCACGCCCGCACATGCGGAACATGGCGCCCAGGCCGCGCTCGGTCACCTGTGGGTTGGTGGAGCCTGGGGTGATTGCGATGATGCCCGCTTCGTCATACACCTCGGAGGCCGGGATGGTGTTGGAGGAGCAGAAGTGCCCGACCACGCCGATCACTTTGTCCTGGTCGGCCAGGCGGTTGGCCACGGCCACTGCTTGTTTCGGCTCGCAGGCGTCATCCCCGGCCACCAGCACGATTTTCTCGCCGTTGACGCCACCCGCCTTGTTGACCTCATCGGCTGCCGCCTGGGCACCCTTCATGTACTGCTCACCGAAAGCGGCGTTGGCACCCGTCATCGGGCCTGCCACGCCAATTTTCACATCAGCTTGAACAAACGTAGAAACACCCAGCGCCGCTGCAACGGCGAGGGCTAGAAAACCTTTCTTGTAAAACGTCTGGGACATGAGTGGTGCTCCGATATTTTTGATTTTTGGCACGACAACTTGCATTCAAACTTTTCACTGAAAGCTCAGAGCAAGCCGCGTGCCATTACTTTTTTATTCTTCAAAAAGACACGGTGTCATTGTTATTGCTGGCGTTTCGAGTCCTTTCGCCAGGACGTGCAACCGTCTAGCTCCGACAGGTGCAACCGGCACACCAAAAAAGTACAACCCCGAACGGTGGCACCTGCAACCGGAGGGATAAACGACAGTTCCACTACTTGTAACCAGCTGCGTAACGGAACTGCACATTTACAGTGCGCGATTGCTACGACTTGCACCAATACAGATGGGTAGCCGGCTAAGAAAATGCCGGCTTCCGCGCGCTATTTCGTGGATCAGATCACGATCCGCAGACATTGCCCGGCGTGATACAGCGAGAATCCCGCTTCATACAGGCAACTGCGCAGGCCTGCGCCCGCCAGCGGCTGCATCGGTGTAAAGGGAATCGGCAGCGCCTGGGGATTCTGGTGACACAAATAGTCGGCAAACGCTTTACCGACCACGCTGCCGGTGGTCACTCCACGCCCGTTATAGCCGGTGACCGCCACCAGCCCCGGCGCCGGCTCGAACAAACGCATCAGGTGATCGGGCGTAAAGGCGATGCAGCCGGTCCAGGTGTATTCCCACTGCACCGATTTGAGATACGGGAAGTAGTGCTGCTGCACCCGATCGGCCCACGCCTTGAGGAACCAGGCCGGTTTCTGGTTGCCGTTGCCCAGGCTGCCGAGCAACAGGCGGCCATCGGCATCGCGGCGGATGCTGCTCAGTACCTGGCGCGTGTCCCATGAACCCTGGCCACCCGGCAGGATGCGTGTGGCGGCGTCATCGGTGAGCGGTGCCGACGCAACCTGATAGTAATAACCTGGGAAGAAATTGCGGCGCAGCTCGGTCCATTCGCCTTCGGTGTAGGCATTGGAAGCGATCACCACCTGTGCGGCCCGCACCGCACCCTGGGCGGTCTGCACCAGCCAGTCTGCGCCCTGGCGCTCAAGCTGGGTGACCGGGGAATGATCGAACAACTGCCCGCCCAACCCGGCCGCCGCATTCGCCAGGCCGCTGGTGTAGGCCATCGGGTTCAAGGTGCCGGCGCGTCGGTCCAGCAACGCGGCGGCGATTTTTGTGGTGCCGGTGGCCTGCTCGCACGCCTGCCCGGTCAGCAACTCGACCGGCGCACCGCGGCGCTTCCATTGCGCTTCGCGGCTGCGCAAGTCCGCCTCGCCACGGGCGTTGTGCGCCATGTGCAAAGTGCCCTCGCGGCGCAGTTGGCAATCGATGGCGTATTTGTCGATCAGGCCGAACACCAGCGACGGCGCGGCGCCCAACATGCGGTTGAGCTGACTGCCCACCGCTTCGCCGAAACCGGCTTCGATCTCGTCCGGCGGGATCCACATGCCGGCGTTGACCAGCCCGACGTTGCGCCCGGAACCGCCATGGCCGGTGCGGTGAGCCTCCAGCACCGCGACGCTTTTACCCTGTTCCAGCAAGTGAATGGCCGCCGACAAACCGGTGATGCCGGCACCGATCACGCATACATCCACCTTGATTTCGCCTTTGAGCGCAGCGCGATCCGGCCGGCTCGGGGTGAGGTGTTCCCACAAACATGTTTCGCGTAAAGGCATTGCCAGACTCCGATGAGACCTAACAAACAACTTTCAGAATTGAAAATCCGGCCGAATGTGGGAGGGGGCTTGCTCCCGATAGCGGTGGGTCAGCTACAGATTCGCTGACTGAAGCACTGCTATCGGGAGCAAGCCCCCTCCCACATTTTTGCTCTCACTTCGACTTGAGGGGGCTTCAGTCGAAGGTTATGCCCTGTGCCAGCGGCAACTCCAGCGAGTAGTTCACGGTATTGGTCTGGCGCCGCATATACCCGCGCCACGCATCCGAGCCCGACTCACGCCCGCCGCCCGTCTCCTTCTCACCGCCAAACGCACCACCGATTTCCGCGCCACTCGGGCCGATGTTGACGTTGGCAATGCCGCAGTCACTGCCCACCGCCGACATGAACTGCTCGGCTTCGCGCACATCGGTGGTGAAGATGCATGACGACAAGCCTTGTGGCACCGCGTTGTTCAGGCGCAGGGCCTCGGCGAAGTCGGTGTAGCCGACCACATACAGAATCGGCGCGAACGTTTCGGTGCACACTACGTCGCTCTGCTCGGGCATTTCCACAATCGCCGGCGACACGTAGTAGGCGTTGGGGAACTGGTCTTCGAGCTGGCGCTTGCCGCCGAACACCTTGCCGCCCTCGCTCAGAGCTTGCTCCAGGGCGTCCTGCATGTTGTCGAAGCCGTGCTTGTCGATCAGCGGACCGATCAGGTTGCCTTCCAGCGGGTGGCCGATGCGCACCTTGGCGTAGGCGGCCTTGAGGCGGGTGACGATGTCGGCCTTGACCGACTCATGGGCAATCAGCCGGCGCAGGGTGGTGCACCGCTGGCCGGCGGTGCCGACCGCACTGAACAAAATGGCGCGCACGGCCATGTCCAGGTCAGCGCTGGGGCTGAGGATCATCGCATTGTTGCCGCCCAGTTCGAGAATGCTGCGGGCAAAGCGCGCGGCGACTTTCGGCGCCACTTCGCGGCCCATGCGGGTGCTGCCGGTGGCGCTGATCAGCGCCACACGCGGGTCATCCACCAGCGCGGCGCCGGCATCGCGACCGCCAATAATCACTTGGCTGAGGTACTGCGGTGCATCCTTGAAATTCTTCAACACCCGTTCGAACAGCGCCTGGCAGGCCAGCGCGGTGAGCGGGGTCTTTTCCGACGGTTTCCAGATCACCGCATTGCCGCACACCAGCGCCAGCGTCGTGTTCCACGCCCACACGGCCACCGGGAAGTTGAACGCGCTGATCACGCCGACCACGCCCAGCGGGTGCCAGGTTTCACGCATATGGTGGCCGGGGCGCTCGGAGGCGATGGTCAAGCCGTAGAGTTGGCGCGACAAGCCGACGGCGAAGTCGCAGATATCGATCATTTCCTGCACTTCCCCCAGGCCTTCCTGGGTGATCTTGCCGGCTTCCCAAGAGACCAGCTCGCCAAGGTCGGCCTTGTATTGGCGCAACATGTCGCCCAACTGACGCACCAGCTCGCCGCGTCGCGGGGCCGGCACTTTGCGCCAGGCGTCGAATGCATGCTCGGCGCGACTGACCTGCTGCTCCACCTCGGCGGCGCCTTCCCAGTGCACACTGCCGATACGGCTGCCATCGATCGGCGAATGCACGGGCTGGGTACCCGCCTGGTACAGCGCCGGGTTTACCCCTAGACGGTCAAGCAATGCGGCAACCATGGGTCACTCCTTCAAACAAAAGCAGAAAAATGTGCGCCGCAATCGGCGCGGCGATCCAGGCCTCATTTGTAGCTGGCCCAAGACTTGCCAACAAACGACGATTAGGCGAGATATCATTCCGTTTATTCATGCAAAGAATAAAAAGAGGCATGCCGTGCTGAACAAAAGACATTTGCCTTCGATCACCGCCCTGCAGTGTTTCGAAGCCGCCACCCGCCACCTGAGCTTTACCCGCGCCGCCGAGGAACTGAACCTCACCCAAAGCGCGGTGAGCAAACAGGTGGCGCAGCTGGAAGAGTTGCTGCAACACCTGCTGTTTCGCCGGGTGCGGCGCCGCTTGCAGATGACCCCGGCGGGCGATCTGTACCTGGTGGAAGTGCGCAAGATCCTCACCCAAGTGGAGATGTCTACCCACTACCTGCGTTCCTACGGCGGCGAAACCGAAGTAATGCGCGTGTCCACGCCCTACACCTTCGGGGCGCGCTGGCTGGTGCCGCGCCTCAAGGGCTGGCGCCTGCGCCACCCGCAGATTCATTTGGACCTGTGCAACGAACAGGAACCGGACGAACTGCTGCAAGGCAAGGCCGACATGGCGTTCTACTTCGGACAGGGTTCACGCCCCGGCACAGAAAGCCTGAAGTTGTTCAGTGAAGAACTCATCCCTGTGTGCGCCCCGGAGAGCCTGCCAGCAGCGCCGTTCACCGACCCCACCCAACTGAGCGAGCTGGTGTTGCTGCAAAACGCCTCACGCCCTCAAGGCTGGCATGACTGGTTCGCCAGCCAGGGCTTCCACACCGAGCACAGTTACCACGGGCCGCGCTTTGACACCTTTTATATGTGCATTCGCGCGGCGCAAGTCGGCTGCGGCGTGGCACTGCTGCCACGCTTTCTGGTGGAAGAGGAATTGGCCGACGGCAAGCTGGTGATTCCCTGGCAGCATGCAATGCCGAGCCAGGATGCTTATTACCTCTCATATCCGGAGCATTCGGCGGAGGTGCCCAAGGTGCGCGAATTTGTGAAATGGATGCTGGAGCAAGTTGTGTAGTGCCTGAAATACCGCTATCGGGAGCAAGCCCCCTCCCACAGGTTGGAATGCATTTCAAAATGTGGGAAGGGGCTTGCCCCCGATGGCGCCAGTGGCCTTGGCAAAAAAATCACTGGCAAACCGACCCAGGTCTATGCGCCACTAGCCCCCTTCCTCAATTGAGCGTAAAGGCCGGCGCCCCTCGCCGACCCGTCTGGAGATTCCCGTTATGAGCGAGAGTGTGTTTGCCGATCGCATCGTGCAGAACCTGCTCGACACCGACTTCTACAAGCTGACCATGATGCAGGCGGTGCTGCACAACTACCCGAACGTGGAAGTTGAATGGGAGTTCCGTTGCCGCAACAGCGAAGACCTGCGCCCTTACCTGGCTGAGATCCGCTACCAGATCGAGCGCCTCGCCGAGCTGAGCCTGAGCCCGGACCAACTGGGTTTCCTGGAACGCATCAGCTTCATGAAGCCGGATTTCTTGCGTTTCCTCGGGCTGTTCCGCTTCAACCTGCGCTACGTGCAGACCGGTATCGAGAACGGCGAGCTGTTTATCCGCCTGCGCGGGCCGTGGCTGCATGTGATCCTGTTTGAAGTGCCGATGCTGGCCATCGTCAGCGAAGTGCGTAACCGCTACCGCTACCAGACCGTGATCCTGGAACAGGCCCGCGAGCAGCTGTACCGCAAGTTCGACTGGCTGACCGCCAACGCCAGCAGCGATGAGCTGTCCGAGTTGCAAGTGGCCGACTTCGGCACGCGTCGGCGCTTCTCGTACCGGGTGCAGGAGGAAGTGGTCAGCGTGCTCAAGCACGACTTCCCTGGGCGTTTTGTCGGCACCAGCAACGTGCACCTGGCCCGCGAGTTCGATATGAAACCGTTGGGCACCATGGCCCATGAGTGGATCATGGCCCACCAACAACTCGGCCCGCGCCTGATCGACAGCCAGATCGCCGCCCTCGATTGCTGGGTCCGCGAGTACCGTGGCCTGCTGGGCATTGCCCTGACCGACTGCATCACCACCGATGCGTTCCTGGGCGACTTCGATTTGTACTTCGCCAAGCTGTTCGATGGCCTGCGCCACGACTCCGGCGACCCGGTGCAGTGGGCGGAAAAAGCCATCGCCCACTACCACAAGCTCGGCATCGAACCGATGAGCAAGACCCTGGTGTTCTCCGACAGCCTGACGTTGCCCAAGGCCCTGGAGATTTTCCGTGCGCTGCGCGGTCGCATCAATGTGAGCTTTGGCATCGGCACCAACCTGACCTGTGATATTCCTGGGGTGGAACCGATGAGCATCGTGCTTAAAATGACCGCCTGCAATGGCCAGCCCGTCGCGAAGATTTCCGATGAAGCGGGCAAGACCCATTGCACCGACCCCAATTTCGTCGCCTATTTGCGTCACGTTTTCAAAGTACCTGCCCTATCCAGCAAGGAGTGAATCATGCAAGCCGTACAGCGTGAGATTGCGCAGCAGCTCAAGGTGCAAGCGCCGTTCAAAGACCAGGCCGCCCTTGAGGCAGAAGTCGCCAGGCGCGTGGCTTTTATCCAGGACTGCCTGCGTAATTCCGGGCTCAAGTCGTTGGTACTGGGCATCAGTGGCGGTGTCGACTCCCTGACCGCAGGCCTCTTGGCTCAGCGCGCCGTGCAGGAACTGCGCGCCAGCAGCGGCGACGAGGCCTTTCGGTTTATCGCCGTGCGCCTGCCCTACGAAACCCAATTCGACGAACACGAAGCCCAGGCGTCGGTGGACTTCATCGAGCCGGACGAGCGCCACACCGTCAACATCGGCCCGGCGGTCAAAGCCCTGGCCAATGAAGTGGCGGCGTTCGAGGGCAAACCGGTGGCCTCCCGCGACTTCGTGCTGGGCAACACCAAGGCGCGCATGCGTATGGTCGCGCAGTACACCATCGCAGGCGCGGCCGGTGGGCTGGTGATCGGTACCGACCATGCGGCGGAAGCGGTCATGGGCTTTTTCACCAAGTTCGGTGACGGCGCCTGCGACCTGGCGCCGCTGAGCGGGCTGGTGAAAAACCAGGTGCGGGCGATTGCGCGGCATTTCGGCGCGCCGGAGTCGTTGGTGGAGAAAGTGCCGACCGCCGACCTGGAAGACCTGTCGCCGGGCAAGCCGGACGAAGCGTCACATGGCGTGACCTATGCCGAGATCGATGCGTTCCTGCACGGCGAGCCGGTGCGTGAGGAGGCGTTCAGGATTATTTGCGAGACTTACCGCAAGACTGAGCACAAGCGGGTGATGCCGTTTGCGCCTTGAGGTGAGGCAGGTAGTGTTGCGTTGATTGTCAGACCGCTATCGGGGGCAAGCCCCCTCCCACACTTTGATTTGTGAATACATTCAAATGTGGGAGGGGGCTTGCCCCCGATGAACGATAACGCGGTGTTACTTCAGGACCACGGCACCTTTCATCATCGAGATGTGGCCGGGGAACGAGCAGAAGAAGCTGTACTTCTCATCGGCTTTCAGCTTGGAGACGTCGAAGGTCACCGAGTCTTTCTCACCAGCGCCAATGATCTTGGTGTGGGCGATGATGCGGTCGTCACCGGCTTTCAGATAATCCTTATCGATACCTGCAGCCATACCGTCAGTAGCCACAGTCTGCATGTTGGCTTCAGTGGTCAGCACCCAGTTATGCCCCATCACGTTCTTGGGCAGGTTGCCAGAGTGAGTCAGCTCAACGGTGAACTGCTTGCAGCTCTTGTCGATGGTGATTTCTTTGGTGTTGAACGACATCTGGTCGGTGGAGTCGACAGTGACCTTGCACTCTGCGGCAAGCAACTGGCCGCTAGCCAGAGTCAGCAGGGAAACAGCAACGAGTTTGGCGAACATGTGAATCTCCAAGGCAGGGTTGAATAACGCGTATTGCGACAAGGGTGCCTCATTCAGGCGTGAATTCTTATGATCTGCATCAACAGATTGTATACAACTTTAGGCTATCAGACTGATCAATACAATCTACCAGCCAACGTCGCGGCAACCGAATATGATCGGCCCATCCCCCCTTGGAGCCTGAGCCATGCACCTCAATCAACTGTTCAACGGCCTGCTGGCCGCTTACGCCAGCGGTAAGTGAAGGCCAAGCGCGCTGCTAAGCTGCTACCATAGCGACCCAAGGCAGCCGCGCGCCGCCCACCCTCACCTTCGTACCCTAGAGGATCGCCCATGGCCAAACCTAATTACTCCTTCGCCAAACGTCAGAGAGACTTGGCCAAGGAACAGAAGAAAGAGGAAAAGCTGCAACGCAAGAAAGCCGCTGCAGATGAAGAGGCTGGAGTACTGAACCCGGATGCGGAAGGTGAAGTGGCAGCAGACGAGACTGAAACACCGAAAGACCCGGCTGAATAATTGATCGTTCCCACGCTCTGCGTGGGAATGCAGCCTTGGACGTTCCGCGTCCCGGCGCACAGTGACGCTGAGCGTCACCGCAGGCGTTCCCACGCAGAGCGTGGGAACGATCCCGTTACATCAGCGGCATTACCGTCACCCGCACCTCCGGGTCATGGCTCCCTCCTCCCAGGATCACCCCTCGCAACGGCGACACATCGGAAAAATCCCGGCCCCACGCCAGGGTGATGTGCTCCAGCGCCGGCTGCACATTATTCGTCGGATCAAAATCCACCCAGCCCGACTCCGGGCAGAACACCGACACCCATGCATGCGACGCATCGGCGCCGATCAGCCGTGGCTGGCCGGGCGGTGGCTGGGTCAGCAGGTAGCCGCTGATATAGCGTGCCGCCAGCCCGCGCGAACGCAGGCAGGCGAGCATCAGGTGGGCGAAGTCCTGGCACACGCCGCGACGGCGTTCCAGCACTTCCACCAGCGGCGTGGCAACTTGCGTGGCTTCGGCATCGAAGGTGAATTCGCTGAAGATCTTGTGCATCAATGCCTGCACGCCTATCAACAAGGGCGCGCCAGGCGGGAAGCAGCTTTCGGAGAATTCGACGAAGGTTTTTTTCAAATGCACGTAAGGCGATTCGAAGCGATAGCGGCAGGCTTCGATCACCTCCAGCGACAGCGGTTGGCTGCTGTAGGTGAGGCTGTCACGGGTTCGGTCCCATGGCGGCGATTGCCGGAAGTCCAACGCGGGTCGCGCCAGCACTTCCACGGTCAGCCCGGCATTGACCAGCAGTTCATCATGGGGCCGCTCGAACGCCAGGCGCGTGATCGGGTTGCCGAATACGTCCAGTTCATCGCGGCGTGAAGAAGGCGGCGGGCTGATATCCAGGGTTTGCCAGGTGCAGCGTTGCCACGCACAGGGCCGTGGCCATAAATGCGCCAGCTGCTGGGCCAGGGACACCGGGCTGTCGTAGTGATAATGGGTGTCATGGAAAATCTGGTAGCGCGCACTCATCACACCGACACCGTTTGCTGGCTGACATCATCTACATGGGCAAAGTGACGCAAGGCCAGGCGATCCGACACTTGCCCGCTCTCATCGGCCACCGCTTGCAGCAGGTCGGCCAGGCCGTCCAACGCGGCGCGCACGCTGGATTCACCGAACAGCGGGTTCTCCAGGCAACCCAGGTCAAAGCGCGCCAACTGCTCCACCAACGGCCCCAGGCCGGTTTCCCGTGGCACGCCGAAATCATCGTTCAAGCGCCGCAAGGTACGGCTCACCAGTTTCAGCTGGAACAGCACCGCATGGGGGTTCTGCTCGTCGAGCAACAGCAGGTCGAGCACCGGAATCAGTTGCGGCACCGCCAGGTAACGCGAGCGGTAGGTGATGCTGCTGTTGCCCAGCTCCAGCAACCACTCCAGCCCGGCCTGATCGAATACCGCCACACCGCGCAGGAACGCCGCAAGGCTGCTGCTGAGAAACTGCAGGCGCTCGATACGCCGGCCCATCATCAAGAAGCGCCAGCCTTCATCGCGGGTCATATCGTCCAGGGCAAACCCCGACAGCGCCGCCAGGGACATCACCAGGCGGTTGAGGAAATCCAGCAACTCGCCGAAGTCCGGGGTTTCGCTCTCCAATTGCAGGGCTTCGCGTTGCAGCTCCACCAGGGCCTGCCAGTTTTCCCGGGACAACTTGCCGCGCACCTGGGACGCCGCCCACTGCAAACGCTGCAAATTGGCGCGCAGGCTCGACGGCCAATCATCGCCGAGCAACGCGGCCAGCAAGCGTTCGGGAAGCGCCCCTTCATCCGGCAACAATCGCAGGCTCTCACCCAGCTCCACCGCCGCCTGTAGCGCCAACGGATCGTCACCGTCGACATAGCGCGCCAGCACGATGCGCAACCAGCGCGCG
Organism: Pseudomonas sp. R11-23-07; assembly: GCF_003852295.1. NCBI lineage: Bacteria > Pseudomonadati > Pseudomonadota > Gammaproteobacteria > Pseudomonadales > Pseudomonadaceae > Pseudomonas > Pseudomonas sp. R11-23-07. The sequence goes on along the minus strand of NZ_CP027761.1, from coordinate 688,074 downwards.
CTGTCATCGCAGCGCTCGCAATAACGGCCAAACCAAAACAGGTTTTCCACCACGCGTGACGGCAGATACGGATCGCGGCGCACCAGGTCGTGTGCGCCGATCGCGCGCTGGGCGCGCCATTGCTCGCCACCGGGGGCACGTTCGCCGAGTACCCAGGTGTCCTTGCTCGCACCGCCGCGCTGCATCGACACCACTTCGGCGTCGGCGTCGGCGGCCACGCGGGTCAAGCCGCCGGGCAGTACGCGGTAGCCGTCGTCACTGGCCACGGCGTACACGCGCATGCCGATGGCACGATGTTGCAAGTGGTCATCCACGGTGTGCCACACCGGCGCCTGGGACAGCTGCGCCAATTCCTGGGCAACGTAGGCGTAGGGCCGCGCGCGCATGCGTTCGGCCAGGGCCTGGCGTTGTTCGGCGTTCAGGTCGCGCCCGAATACCGGGGCAAAACTCTGCGAGGGGAACGCCGGTTTGATCAGCAACTGCGGCAGCTTTTCCAGCGCCTCGGCCAGCACCGGCGCCTCACCGCACCACCAGGTGGCGATGGACGGCAGGATCAGTTGTTCACCAAATAAAAACTCGTTGATCTTCGGCAGGAAACCGAGCAGCCCCGGCGACTCCAGCACGCCGCTGCCCAGGGCATTGGCCACCAGCACATTGCCTTGGCGCACGGCATCGAGCAGGCCGGGTACGCCGAGGGCCGAATCGGTGCGCAGCTCCAGGGGGTCGCAAAAGTCGTCGTCCAGGCGACGCATGATCGCGTTGACGCGGCGCAGGCCACTGAGGGTCTTGAGGAACACCGTGCTGTCACGCACGGTGAGGTCGCCGCCTTCCACCAGCGGGTAACCGAGCTGACGGGCGAGGTAGAGATGCTCGAAATAGCTTTCGTTGAAGCGCCCCGGCGTGAGCAGCACGATCAGCGGCGGCTGGTCATCGCCGGGCGCCTGGCGGGCCAAGGTGTCCTGGAGGGTGCGGAAGAAACCGGTGAGGTGTTGCACCTGCAGGTCACGGTACAGATCCGGGAAGGCGCGGGACACGATGGTACGGTTTTCCAGGGCGTAGCCGGCGCCCGACGGGGCTTGGGTTCGGTCGGCAGTCACCCACCAGCGACCATCCGGCGTGCGGGCCAGGTCCACGGCGAACAGGTGCAGAAAGGTCCCGTCCGGCGGCTGGATACCCTGGCACGGCCAGAGAAAGTTGTTGTGGCCAAAGACCAGCTCGGCGGGCAGCAGGCCTTCTTTGATCAGGCGCTGCGGGCCATAGAGGTCGGCGAGGACGGCATTGAGCAGACGCGCCCGCTGGGCGATACCGGCCGACAGGTGCTGCCACTCATCAGCAGCCAGCACATGGGGCAACAGGTCCAGTTCCCACGGACGATCGGCGCCCTTGGGGTCGGCGTAGACGTTGTAGGTCACGCCGTTTTCCTGAATCTGCCGGGTCAGCAATGCCTGGCGCTGGGCCAGTTGGGCCGGCGTGCTGCGTTGCAGGTGGTCGAGCAGGCGCTGCCAATGGGCACGCACTGCGCCGCTGTCATCCAGCAGTTCGTGATAGGTGCCTGGGGTCAGGGGGTAACGGTCGAGCAAATCGGACATGGAACGCTCGGCAGAGGCAAGGGAAGTCAGGTTAACTCAACAAACACTGCAAATCCCCTGTGGGGGGGGGCTTGCTCCCGATGGCGGTGCATCAGCAACAGATATTCTGACTGACAGACCGCTATCGGGAGCAAGCCCCCTCCCACATTTGGATCGCATTCAATCATTTTTATTGGGGAAGCGGCGTAAATCCAGGGTCATTGGCAATTCATCGTTGATAACGACAGTTGGTACGTCCAGCTTGCCTGGACTATGCCCCAAGCGGAAAAACCGCGCCATCCGCCGGCTCTCGGCTTCATTGGCATTCACCGGCAGGCTGTCGTAATTGCGCCCGCCCGGATGGGCCACATGATACTGGCAGCCGCCCAGCGAGCGCTGCATCCAGGTGTCCAGCAGGTCGAACACCAGCGGTGCATGCACGGCGATGGTCGGTTGCAGGCAGTTGGACGGCTGCCAAGCGCGGTAACGCACGCCGGCGACGAACTCGCCGACGCGGCCGGTGGGCTGCAGCGGTACCGGGATGCCATTGCAGGTCAGCAGGTAGCGTTGCGGCGGCAAGCCGCTCAACTTCACCTGCAGGCGTTCCAGGGACGAATCCACATAACGCACCGTGCCGCCCACCGCGCCCTCCTCGCCCAGCACATGCCAGGGTTCCAGGGCCTGGCGCAGCTCCAGCTCGATACCACTGACGGCATAGTCGCCGACCTTGGGGAAACGGAACTCCAGATGCGCGGCGAACCACTCGGCGCGCAGCGGATAACCGGCGGCGTTGAGCTCGACGATCACATCCGCGAAATCCTGTTCGATAAAGTGCGGCAGCAAATAGCGGTCATGCAGTTCGGTGCCCCAGCGCGCCAGCTTCGGTGGCGCGTAAGGTTCACGCCAGAAACGCGCGACCAGCGCCCGCAACAGCAACTGCTGGGTGAGGCTCATGCGCGCATGGGGCGGCATTTCAAATGCGCGCAGTTCCAGCAGACCCAGACGGCCGGTGGCGCCGTCGGGGGAATAGAGCTTGTCGATGCAGAACTCGGCACGATGGGTATTGCCCGTCACGTCGATCAGCAGGTTGCGCAGCAGCCGGTCGACCAGCCAGGGCGGGCACTCTTCGCCCGGCGCGGGCATTTGCGCAAAGGCGATTTCCAGCTCATACAGCGCGTCGTTGCGCGCTTCATCCACCCGTGGTGCCTGGGATGTCGGGCCGATAAACAGGCCGGAAAACAGATAGGACAACGATGGATGGTTGTGCCAGTAACTGATCAGGCTGCGCAGCAGGTCGGGCCGGCGCAGGAACGGTGAGTCCTTGGGTGTCGCGCCGCCCAACACGAAATGGTTGCCGCCGCCGGTGCCGGTGTGGCGGCCGTCGATCATGAATTTCTCGGTGGTCAGGCGGGTTTGCCGCGCTTCTTCGTAGAGAAATTCGGTGCGCTCCACCAACTCGTCCCAGGTGGCGGACGGCTGTACGTTGACCTCGATCACGCCAGGGTCCGGCGTGACGCGAAAGTTGCTCAGGCGCGTATCGGCCGGCGGCTCATAGCCCTCCAGCAACACCGGGCAATGCAGTTCTTCAGCGGTGGCCTCAATGGCCGTCACCAGCTCCAGATAGTCTTCCACGCGCTCCAGCGGCGGCATGAACAGATAGAGGCGCCCTTCCCGTGCTTCGGCACACAGCGCGGTGCGGGTCAGCCAGTCGGCGGATTCATCCAGCTGTGGCTCACGCTCCTCACTCGGCGCGGGCTCGCCATGGCTTTGCAGTTGCGCGGTGGTCGGCAGTTGCGGTTGATCCTGATTCGGGTCGGTCGGATGCACGAACGGATATTCCGCTGCCGTCACCCAAGGTTGCGAGGCCAACGGCAGCCGATAACCCAACGGCGAGTCACCCGGCACCAGGCGGCAGTGATTGTCGCGCAGGTACCAGCGCCCGCTCTGCCAGCGATCATTGGCGGCGGTGCGCGCCAGCGGCAGCACCTGGCCGATGATTTTATCCAGGCCTTGGCCGAAGACTTTGCGCAGGCGTTCGCGTTCTAGATCGTCGCTCAGGCGCGGGTCCTGGGCGCTGACGTTTTGCGGTAGCGCACCTTCGCGCCACAGGTAGTAGAAATTGTCTTCGAACGCCGGAAACACAAAGTGCACCGGTAGCTTGAGGCGTTCGGCGACGCTGGCCAGGAAGCGCCCGGCCAACAGGCCATCCGCGCCATAGTCTGCTTGCTCATCGGCGATCAGCGCACTGTTGTGCCAGATCGGCACCCCATCGCGGCGCCAGTAGCAGTTAAGCGACCAGCGCGGCAATTGCTCGCCGGGGTACCACTTGCCCTGGCCGAAGTGCACCAGGCCCTGGGGCGCGTAGTGCTTGCGCAGGCGTTGGAACAGTTCAGCGGACAAGCGACGTTTGTCCGGCCCCAGGGCGGCGGTGTTCCACTCGGCGCCGTCGGGGTCGTCGATGGACACGAATGTCGGTTCGCCGCCCATGGTCAGGCGCACATCGTCCCTGAGCAGGTCACCATCGATCTGCCGACCCAGGGCCTGGATCGCCAGCCACTGCTCTTCGGTGTAGGGCTTGGTGACCCGTGGGGCTTCCCAGATCCGTTCTACTGACATTTCGTGAGTGAATTCGCACTCGCACGGTTCCACCAAGCCACTGATGGGTGCGGCAGACGACGGATCGGGACTGCAAGCCAAAGGAATATGCCCTTCACCGGCGAACAACCCGGAGGTGGCATCCAGGCCGATCCAGCCGGCGCCGGGTAGATACACCTCGCACCAGGCGTGCAGGTCAGTGAAGTCCACTTCGGTACCGGAGGGGCCGTCCAGGGCTTTGACGTCGGCGGTGAGCTGGATCAGGTAGCCAGAGACAAACCGCGCTGCCAGCCCCAGGTTGCGCAGCAGTTGCACCAGCAGCCAGGCCGAATCGCGGCACGAGCCCGAGGCGTTTTCCAGGGTGAATTCCGGGGTTTGCACGCCCGGTTCCATGCGGATCAGGTAGCCGATATCGGCGGCCAGGCGCTGGTTGAGCCCGACCAGGAAATCCACGGCCGGCAACGGTGTGCGGTCGATACCGGCCAGGTAGGCGGCAAACTTCGGCGTCAGCGGCAAGGTTTCCAGGTAAGGCGCCAGTTCGCGCTGCTCATCGGCGGCGTAGCTGAAAGGGATGTTCTCGGCGTAGGGCTCGAGGAAAAAGTCGAAAGGGTTGAAGACCGCCATCTCGGCGACCAGATCGACTTCGATGCGCAGCTGGTCAGTCTTTTCCGGAAACACCAGGCGTGCCAGGTAGTTGCCCTGGGGGTCTTGCTGCCAGTTGATGAAATGCTGCTCGGGCAGCACTTTCAGCGCATAGGACAAAATCCGCGTGCGGCTGTGGGCAGCCGGGCGCAAGCGCACAATCTGCGGCCCGAGTTCGACAGCGCGGTCGTAGCGGTAATGCGTAACGTGGTGCAACGCGACATGAATCGACACGGCGGCCTCCTGCGAGCCAGGGCATGGGCACAACGCGCGCAAGACTTATGCCAGAGCGGCAGTCATTGCGCTTTATCGTGGAGCCCGGTGCAGTACAGCACCAAAACAACGCCATCGTACGTGCCATGGTGCAGCCGCCGCACATATTTGTGGCGAACCTTTGGAGGGAGGTGGCGAATCTACCCAGTCATGGGGCCTTGTGCCTGGCGCCGAGGGCTTGGCGCAGGTGGCGAATTTCAACGAGTTTGGCGCGCATCTCGCGCTGCCCCTTGCTGTTGAGTATCAGCAGCCCGAACAGTGGAAAAACCAGCGCCAACCCATAAAGAACACGATGAGGGCCGTATTGGATCATCGGCAACACAAACAGCAGGCAGGCGACGTAGATACCGACCATCACCCATGTCCAAGCGGGCTTACCGCGCAAGATCATAAAGTTGCTATGCACCGTCAGCAGCGTGAACACCGCCCCGGCCAGCATGATCTTGAGCCCGACTTGAGCAAGGGGCGCATCATCAAAATAGGTGACGAACGCCAGCGCCACGGCCAACGCCAATGAAAAATACGCCGCAAATACGCCGCCCAGAAACGTCAGAAAGTAATGCCTGAAAAAGTCCCGGAGCGTCATCAATTCGCCCATTCTTTTACTTCCTCGTACAGCCCGATCGCGATGGTATTGACGTTTCCGGAGTAGGCGCTCCCGCCGAACCCTACTACTGCGCTCAGGGCGTCCTTAATCTGGGTCGTTGTGCCGTGCTTGAGCTGCGTAGGGGTGAAACGCTTGGTGAGTTCACCCGACGCCTGCCTCAACTTGAGCATCTTCGCGGTCAAGCTGGGATGGTTGATGCTCAGCAGCTCTTTCGTCAGCCTGGCTCTTTCCTGGCGATTCAAACCGCGCAGCACATCACGCAGGCTCTTGCCCGTCGAGGCTTTAGCGGCCCTGACCAGCTTGACCGTCGTGAGGGTCGAAGCGCCCACGCCGACCAGCGACGCTGCGTCGAGCACAATGGAAGCATTCTGGTACCAGCCTTCACTGTCGAGCCAATCGTTGACCTCGGGCTTGGCCACCTCAAGCGTCGTGCGGGCAAGGCCATTGATGCATTGCAGCGAACTCGCGCCCGCCGCCGCGTACCCTATCACCACAACGACGGAACTGGCGCCCGCACTGAACGGCACCAGGAGAGTACCGCTGGCAATCGCAGCCCAACTGATGACAGCGCCCAGACAAGAGATACCGGTGTTCACAGCCTCGCCGATCAGCCTGGACTCTCTGGGGTTGCTCGTCACATGTTGAGCGAATTGTGTGGGTGCAACGTATTTCTGCGCCTCCCGCAGGATGATGCGCTTGGGCTGGATGCTGCAGATGGGCTTGAATTCGCGCAGGGTAATGACGTTGAAGTCGGCGTCGATGTAGACAACGCCTGCGCCAACGATGCCTGGATCGGCGTCGATGGCCGCGAACAGGCGCGGCAGGTTGATCTGGCTTTCAATACGCTGGCGCGCCATGAACTGGGAGCGGTTGGAGTCCATGCCGATGGTGAGCAGGGGGTTGCTCATGGGGCGTTCTTCCTTGGTTTGGGTGGGGACTGGACGGGCGCTATCGGGAGCAAGCCCCCTCCCACATTTTGAATGTATTCACAGGTCAGAATGTGGGAGGGGACTTGCTCCCGATAGCGATCCAATGCCCGCCACCTTACCAAACAGGCTCACCACCGGCCAGAAAGCAAAACGCCAGCATGAGGCTGGCGTTCTGCATATTTAAGCTGCGATCAACGCGGCACAACCGGCTTACGCGCAGGCTTGCCGCCTTTGCCCTTCGCCGCATCGGTACGTTCCTTCGCCGCCTGCTTGTTCCGCGCCTGGGCCGCTGCCTTGGCTTGTTCACGCTTGTCCCACGGGTTGCTGCCGTCGCTGCCACGGGGTGGCAGGCCGGTGTGCTGGGTGAGAATTTTGGTGGTGGTTTCCTTGGCGACCTTATGGCTGCCGGCCGGCGTCGAGTTCTTGCGACGGGCGCTCTGGTAGCTGTCGGTGGACGGCTGGTGCAGCGGGATCAGTTGGTCCTTGCCCGGCCCGATCAGGTCGGCGCGGCCCATGCGGGTCAGCGCTTCACGCAGCATCGGCCAGCCTTTCGGGTCGTGGTAGCGCAGGAACGCCTTGTGCAGACGGCGCTGCTCCTCGCTCTTGACGATGGTTACCGCGTCGCTCTTGTAGGTGACCTTGCGCAGCGGGTTCTTGCCCGAGTGGTACATCGCGGTAGCGGTGGCCATCGGCGACGGGTAGAACGCCTGCACCTGGTCGGCGCGGAAGCCGTTGCCCTTGAGCCACAGGGCCAGGTTCATCATGTCTTCATCGGTGGTGCCGGGGTGGGCGGCGATGAAGTACGGGATCAGGTACTGCTCCTTACCCGCTTCCTTGGTGTACTTCTCGAACATGCGCTTGAACTTGTCATAGCTGCCGATGCCCGGTTTCATCATCTGGTTGAGCGGACCTTCCTCGGTGTGCTCCGGGGCGATCTTCAGGTAGCCGCCAACGTGGTGGGTAACCAGCTCTTTCACATATTCCGGCGACTCGACGGCCAGGTCATAGCGCAGGCCGGAGGCAATCAGGATCTTCTTCACACCCGGCAACGCACGGGCGCTGCGGTACAGCTGGATCAAGGAGGAGTGGTCGGTGTTCAGGTTAGGGCAGATGCCGGGGAACACGCACGAAGGCTTGCGGCACGCGGATTCGATTTCCGGGCTCTTGCAGGCGATGCGGTACATGTTTGCGGTCGGGCCGCCGAGGTCGGAAATCACCCCGGTAAAGCCCGGCACCTTGTCGCGGATCTCTTCGATTTCGCGAATGATCGACTCTTCGGAACGGTTCTGGATGATGCGGCCTTCGTGCTCGGTGATCGAGCAGAAGGTGCAGCCGCCGAAGCAGCCACGCATGATATTCACCGAGAAACGGATCATGTCGTAGGCCGGAATTTTCTCCTTGCCATACGCCGGGTGCGGTACGCGTGCGTACGGCATGCCGAACACGTAGTCCATTTCTTCAGTGGTCATGGGAATGGGCGGCGGGTTGAACCACACGTCCACTTCACCGTGCTTCTGCACCAGGGCGCGGGCGTTGCCTGGGTTGGTTTCCAGGTGCAACACGCGGTTGGCGTGGGCGTAGAGCACCGCGTCGCCACGGACTTTTTCCACCGACGGCAGGCGGATCACGGTCTTGTCGCGGGTCATGCGCGGGCTGGCCAGGATCTGCACGACCTTGGCTTCTTCCGGATCGTCGACAGGGCCTTTCTCTTGCTCGATAGCGCAAGCCTGGGTGTCCTGGGTATTGACGTACGGGTTGATGATCTTGTCGACCTTGCCCGGACGGTCGATGCGCGTGGAGTCCACTTCGTACCAGCCGGCCGGAGTATCACGACGAATGAACGCGGTGCCGCGCACATCGGTGATGTCTTCGATCTTGTGGCCCCACGACAGGCGCTGGGCGACTTCGACAATCGCGCGCTCGGCGTTGCCATACAGCAGGATATCGGCGGTGGCGTCGATCAGGATCGAGTTGCGCACGCGGTCCTGCCAGTAGTCATAGTGGGCGATGCGGCGCAGGGAGGCCTCAATGCCGCCGAGCACGATCGGCACGTTCTTGTAGGCTTCCTTGCAGCGCTGGCTGTACACCAGGCTGGCGCGGTCCGGGCGTTTGCCGGCCATGCCGCCTGGGGTGTAGGCGTCGTCGGAACGGATTTTCTTGTCGGCGGTGTAGCGGTTGATCATCGAGTCCATGTTGCCGGCCGCGACGCCGAAAAACAGGTTCGGCTCGCCGAGCTTCATGAAGTCGTCTTTGGACTGCCAGTTCGGCTGGGCAATGATCCCGACGCGAAAGCCCTGGGACTCCAGCAGCCGGCCGATGATCGCCATGCCGAACGACGGATGGTCAACGTAGGCATCACCGGTGACGATGATGATATCGCATGAATCCCAGCCAAGCTGATCCATCTCCTCCCTGCTCATCGGCAGGAATGGCGCAGGACCGAAACATTCGGCCCAGTACTTGGGATAGTCAAATAACGGCTTGGCTGTTTGCATGACGGTGACCGGTGTTGAGATGAAAAATCGCGGGCGCGGAATATAGCACAAATTTTGACCAATTCCGACGATGGCGGTCGGCTTTTAAGCCATAGGCTCACGGGGCTGCAGACCACGCTCCTTTAATAGAACGCGCGGGGGCTAATCCGTTAACCGTTGATCGAAAATTCCATGGGTAATCTGCGGCAGGTCAATCATCACTCCGGATGGCCTAGCCCATGAGCAGTCCCTTGCCACAATCGCCCCACAAGGCATTCATCAAATCCAACTTACCGGCCTGGCTGACCCAGGCGCCGGCTTCGCAGCTCGCCGATTTTCGCCGCGACCTGATCAGCAGCAATCAGGCCAGGCACGACCTCAAGGCCCTGATGGATGAACTGCAGAACCCCGAGGAGTTTGCCCGGCCTTTGTTACGCCAGACCCTGCGAACCGAGTTTTTCGGTTTGCAGGACGATGAAAACGCCATCCTGTCCCGTGAATGGAAAAACCATCACCTGTTGGGCCTGATCCGTACACACGCCCGCACCACCCGGCAGACGCTGCTGGAAGCGGCCCTGCAGAATTTCGAAGCGACCGAAGCCGAGACCGGCGGCATGGAAACAGGCACCGCCATTTACAATCCCGGCCCCACCGGCGAAGTGCTGAGCATTATTGCTGCGACACGCTTCGCCAGCGTCTGCCGCAACCTGGATATCGGCAGCCAGTACCTCGCGCATATCGATAACGTGCTTGAACCCGCGCCCAACTCCGGCACGTCCCGTACCGCCGCCGAGGTCATGCAACTCTTGTCCAGTCAAGAGCAGCTTGCCTTTGGGGTCGCACTGCATATCGCCTACCTGCAGAAGGCGTTCACCACCTGGCAGTTTCTGCAGCTGCGCAGCCTCCAGACCACTGGAAATAACATCGACATACGGTGCAGCCTTTTGACCCTCCAGGATGTTGTTCTGCCCAATGTCATGGTGATTCAGGCGTCGGCGATCGGGCTGCCGATGGTTCTCTACACACCCCAGGACCCCAGCGCGGCGTTTCGCCTGCATCCAACCTGGGAGGATCTCTACCACGGCCTGGCCGAACGCCTGGAACAGCCGCAGTACCTGGCTTTTTTCACTCGCCTGGTACCGTTGCAACATCAGGACAGCCTGTTGCATCTGGCCCCGCGACCGTCGCTGAATGCGCGCCCGAGCCTGGTGAGCACGCTCAGCCTGACCCCGGTCCGTACGCATGTGTTTCAGGACATGGCTACGCAACGCATCATCCAGATCAGGAATGACGCACGCATCCTGGCGGTGCCCACTGCCGACGTCGACCTGGTGAGCCGGCAGAAGCGTCTGCAGGGCTATCTGGAACTGGGTAAGTCACTGTTGTTTTTTGCCGCGTCATTCATTCCAATCGTCGGTGAAGTGCTGTTGGCCGTCAGCGCCTTGCAACTGCTCAATACCGTCTATGACGGCTTCGCCGCCTGGAGCCGCGGCGATAGCGAAGAGGCCTTGAACGACTTTCTCGACGCGGTGGACGACGTCGCGATGGCAGTCGCCACCGCAGGCGTGGTCAAGACCGCCGGCTTCGGTGTAAAACTGCTGAAAGTGCACGTGGCCAACAAGGGCTTGCGCCTGTGGAACCCCGACCTGACCCCCTATCGGCATCCCAAAGTGCTGCCCGACAGCCTGGTCGCGGATAAGCAGGGTTTGTATAAACATGCGCAGCGGCATTACCTGAAGCTCGATGATCAGGTTCATGCCTTGCAACGGGCGCCCGATAGCCAGCAATGGCAGCTGTCCCACCCCACCGACCCCGACGCGTACGCGCCGCCCGTGCGGGGCAACTCTGTCGGCGGATGGCGCGCCGAGCATGAGACGCCCGCCGACTGGAACAACCTCAAGCTGATCCAACGCCTGGGACCGGACGGGGCCTCGATCAAACAGCCCGCCGTTGAGCCGATCCTGCTGCTCGGCGGCATGGACAGCGCCGGCCTGCGCGAGCTCCACCAGGATATGCTGAGGCCGCCGCCGTTGCTGCGGGACACGATCAAGCACTTCAACCTGGACCAGGAGATCGCCGATTTCAACCTCGATCGCGCCGAAGGCACTAAGGTCACACCGCAGTCCCCCTTCATCCAGTTCCACCTGGTGTGTGCATTGCCGGAATGGCCTGCGACCCGGCGGCTGAAAATCGTCGACGAACGGCAACAGGTACTGATCAGCCACGGTAGCGGCGCCAACGCGATCGAGGTGAGCGCTTCACGCTTCAGAAAAGGCGAACTGCTGCATGCACTGGAGGAGCAGATGCCGCGGGAAGAATTCAATCAACTGCTACCTGCGCTGTACATCGACTATTTCACCCCGGTCGAAAACCTTGCCTCACGCCTGCTGGAAAGCGTTCCGGCACAACGCCAGCGCCTGTTTTCGTTGCTCGATAGCCACGGCGAGGAACCCGTTAGCCAGGTTGAACAGGACCTTCGCGTAACCATGCCCGAACTGTCCAAGCGTCACCTTGAAGAAATGGAAACCACCCTCAGCCCGCAGGAACGGCAACACCTGCACCAGGAGAAAAAACTGCCGTCAACACAAGAGTGGGAAGCCACCCAATACCGCGACGTGGCGCGCAGCGCACGCATCCACAAAGGCATTTTTCTCGATTCGATGAGCAGTAACGAGAGCGTGCCACTGGTGCTGCACACTCTGGAACAGTTGCCAGGCTGGCCAGGCGCACGCCGCATCGAAGTGTACGAGAATGATAACAGCGGCCCGCTGCTGGGACATATTGGCAGCGAACAGGACAGTGTGCGTCACATCCTGATCCGCCAGGGCGAACAGTACCCCGTGCAGGACGCCGAGGCGACAGAGCTGCATGCACCGAGCACGCTGTTCAGCGCGCTGGAACATACGCTGACCGAGGCCGAGCGCAGCGCGCTTTTGCGTGAGTCGAATGCAGGCACGCTCAAACAAGCCATCCACCAGCATAGCCTGGCAATGATCGCCAAACCGCCGCTGCCGCCGCTCGCCAGGCTAGCCCCAACGGCGCCCATGCAGGCCCTCGGGATTGCGCTTGATCCACTGTTCGCCACGCAAACCGCCCCGGCAGGCCTGACGCTGCGCGCTGATGGTATCCATCAGTCAGCTCCGCTGCCCAACGGTGGCTATCACTATTACGTCCTGGAGGGCGGGAACTACTTTCAGGTCAAAGCCGAAGGGCAGAAATTGCGACTGATCGATGCCCGCAGCCCGTTCCGGGCTTACCGGCCCTACCTGCGCGCAAAAACCTCCGGTGGCTGGGATATCGATCCGAGCAGCCAGGGGTTGATGGGTGGCATGCAAGCGGCTGCTTTGCCGTCGGGAGAGCCGATGGAGCTTAGCGACGAGTTTGAGTCGGCGCACTCATCCAGCGAATACGACTCAGCAGAAGAAGGCACGGTCAACAGCCTGTATACGCCGCAGGAGATGGAGACCATGCGGTCCACACGAAGCTATCAACACAGCCAGAACTATCGACGCATTTATGATCGCGCCAACAATGGCCGCTACCCCCTGCGCGATTTAACAGGTCGCCCATTGCGGATTAGAAGCATACAAATCCGCAGCAAATCGCTCACGTCCGATCAAACTTTCAGCAAGGAACTGATCCTGCCTTTTTTGCAGTGGGAAGGGTATGAACGGGTTGCACGCCTCTATGAAGACAAACTAGAAGTGACACCCTTCACCGCAGCCCACCAAAAGTGTGTGCAGGAGGCAGTGATGATCGGCGAGCAGACCGTCATAAGCAGGAAGCCGCTGATAAAAGGTGAGGCGCTCGGCGTCTATGGCGGGGAACTGGTGCCGTATTATGTGGCGGCTTATCGGCAGGATCCCTATTTGATCGACGTCAAACCTTTTGAACCCATTCCCGCTGCACCACAGCCGGTCATTTTGTCGGGTGACAACGTACTTTCGCGAATAAATACGATTTTTGAGTACGAAGCAAATCTGCCGGTCAGGCAGGCATCCACGGGCTATAACGTAGAGGTTGCGCGGTTCAACGTCACGACACAGATTGCCGAGCAACCCAGGGACAACTTTTTCCTCAGTGCATTCTTTGCCAGTGAAGATATCCCTGCCGGTACCGAGTTGCGCTGGAACTACCAATACAACGAGCCCACGGTGAGGGCGCTGTTCGGTGCGCTCCCTCAGGCAAACGCCTGAAGCCGATTACTCATCGTCATCGAAGTTGTAGCTGCCCGGCGCGAGGTTCTCGAAGCGTGTGTACTTACCGATGAACGCCAGGCGGATAAAGCCGATCGGCCCGTTCCGCTGCTTGCCGATGATGATTTCGGCAATGCCCTTGTGCTCGGTTTCGGGGTGATACACCTCGTCGCGGTACACGAACATGATCACGTCGGCATCCTGCTCGATCGCGCCGGATTCACGCAAGTCGGAGTTCACCGGACGTTTGTTGGGACGTTGTTCCAGGGAACGGTTGAGCTGGGACAGCGCCACCACCGGGCAGTTGAATTCCTTGGCCAGGGCCTTGAGGGACCGAGAGATTTCGGAAATCTCGTTGGTGCGGTTGTCGCCGCTGGAACCCGGAATCTGCATCAACTGCAGGTAGTCGATCATGATCAACGCAATGTCGCCGTGTTCACGCACCAGGCGACGGGTGCGCGCGCGCATTTCGGACGGGCTGATACCGGCAGTGTCATCGATGAACAGCTTACGGTCGTTGAGCAGGTTGACCGCCGAGGTCAGGCGCGGCCAATCGTCATCCTCGAGTTGGCCGGAACGCACTTTGGTCTGGTCGATACGGCCGAGTGACGAAAGCATACGCATGATCAGCGATTCGCCTGGCATCTCGAGGGAGTACACCAGCACCGCCTTGTCACTGCGCAGTACGGCGTTTTCCACCAGGTTCATCGCAAAGGTGGTCTTGCCCATCGACGGACGGCCGGCCACGATGATCAAGTCGGACGGCTGCAGGCCGCTGGTCTTCTCGTCGAGGTCGGTGTAGCCGGTGGAAATACCGGTAATCGCGGCATCGGTGTTGAACAAGGTGTCGATGCGGTCGATGGCCTTGGTCAGCAGGTCATTGACGCTGACCGGGCCGCCGGTTTTCGGGCGGGCTTCGGCGATCTGGAAGATCTGGCGCTCGGCTTCGTCGAGGATCTCGGCGGCGGTGCGGCCTTCAGGGTTGAAGGCGCTGTCGGCGATTTCGGTGCTGATGCCGATCAACTGGCGCAGGGTGGCGCGCTCGCGGACGATCTGCGCATAGGCCTTGATGTTGGCGACGGACGGCGTGTTTTTCGCCAGTTCGCCGAGGTAACCCAGGCCGCCGACTTGGGAGGTCTGGCCTTCCTTGTCCAGTTGCTCGGCCAGGGTCACCACGTCGATCGGTGAGTTCTGGTCGGCCAGCTTGGCGATAGCACGGAAGATCAGGCGGTGGTCATGACGATAGAAATCCCCGTCCGAGACTTGATCCAGCACGCGTTCCCAGGCGTTGTTGTCCAGCATCAAGCCACCGAGCACGGCCTGTTCGGCCTCGATGGAATGCGGCGGCACCTTCAGGGCAGCGGTTTGCAGATCGTATTGCTCAGGAGCGGAGATTTCGTTCATGGCCACTTGGAATTTAGGGGTGTGTAGAAAAACAAAAGGCACGACCTGTAAACAGGATCGTGCCCGATGTTAACCGGCTGACACGCGAGGTGCCAGTCAGTTAGGTGCGGCTTAAGCTGCTACCACGACAACGCGTACGGTGGCTTCAACTTCGGCGTGCAGGTGCACGGCCACGTCGAATTCGCCTACGTTGCGGATGGTGCCGTTCGGCAGACGAACTTCGCTCTTCTGCACTTCAACGCCGGAGGCGGTCAGTGCATCAGCGATGTCGTGGGTGCCGATCGAACCGAACAGCTTGCCTTCGTCACCGGCGGTGGCAGTGATAGTCACTTCCAGCTCAGCCAGTTGGGCAGCGCGAGTTTCGGCCGAAGCTTTTTTGTCTGCTGCTGCTTTTTCCAGCTCAGCACGACGCTCTTCAAACGCAGCCAGGTTGGCAGCGGTTGCAGCGGTGGCTTTGCCGTATGGCAGCAGGTAGTTACGACCGTAGCCGGCCTTAACGTTCACTTTGTCGCCCAGGTTGCCCAGGTTGGCGACTTTTTCCAGAAGGATCAGTTGCATGTGAAAATCCTCTAACTTTTAACCTTCACCGTTCGCGCTATCGGCATCTTTCGACGCCAGACGTCCGCGAAAATCAATCAGGCCGTCGACAATGGCCAAAACCACGAGTAACGGATAGATCAGCTGCATGAACAGCAACAGCGTGACGTACAACCCCACCAGCCAGAACCTGGCCAGGCGCTTGCGCGCAACCAGCCCATGAATCAGGGCCAGCCCGGCAAACACCAGCGGTACGCTGCAAATCGGCGCCAACAAGGCCATCTGTGGACCGAAGTTCGGCCCGACAACCATGCACGCCAGCAGCAACATCGCCGGCCCCGCAGGAATTCTGATACTGCGAAATTCGCGACCAAAACCACCCGGGTTGTACAACAACGCCTGCCAATAACGCCCAAGAATCAGGCTCAGCACGCTGACAACCTGCAACAAAGCCGCAATCAGGCCGGTCAGGACCGGCGCAATCAGTGACGCAAACCGCGCTCGCTCATCTACCGACAATTGCTGGTAGAGATCCCCGAGGGCCAGCGGCAGGATCTTGACGATTTCCTGCGCCAGCGCCTCGATTTGCGGGCGGAAAGCCGCGCCAAGCATCACTGAGTACACCAACCCCAATGCCACGCTGACCAGCAGCGTGCGGACCCAGGACTCACTTGCGCGTAAAACCAACGCAAGGCTCGATGACCCCAGCAGTACCAGAAGTACCCGTGGATCACCCATTTGCAGCCACCAGATCAAGGCCGGCAACAAACCCAGGGCAAGAACGCCAAGAGCGTCCTTCAAACCGCGCCGCAGGAGCACAAGGCAACCTGCGGCAGCACCCAACCAATAAAGCAACGGCAATGCCGCACAGCCAGCCACTACCAGAGTGGCCTGCATACGACCGCGCATGATGAACTCAGCTAAGGCGCGCATGCATTCAATCCCTTACTACTTGTCGACTGCCCGGTCTCAGCGGCCGTGGCTGTCGGTGTAGGCCAGCAGGGCCAGGAAGCGGGCGCGCTTGATAGCGGTGGCCAGCTGACGCTGATAACGTGCTTTGGTACCGGTGATACGGCTTGGAACGATTTTGCCGGTCTCGGATACGTAGGCTTTCAGAGTGTTGAGATCTTTGTAATCGATCTCTTTCACGTCTTCAGCGGTGAAGCGGCAGAATTTACGACGACGGAAGAAACGTGCCATTTGATAGGCTCCTTAAAAGGTCCGTGGATTACTCGTCAGCGTTATCGCTGTTGTCGCTGTCATCACTATCAGCGCTATCAGCGCCTTCGTGCTCAGGACGGTCGCGACGCTCACGGCGCTCACTGCGGTTTTCTTCAGCCTTGAGCATCTCGGATTGGCCGGTAACGGCTTCTTCGCGACGGATGACCAGGTTACGGATCACTGCATCGTTGTAGCGGAAGTTGTCTTCCAGCTCGGCCAGGGCCTTGCCAGTGCATTCAACGTTCAGCATCACGTAGTGAGCCTTGTGAACATTGTTGATTGCGTAGGCCAGTTGACGACGGCCCCAATCTTCCAGACGGTGGATTTTGCCGCCGTCTTCTTCGATCAGCTTGGTGTAACGCTCAACCATGCCGCCGACTTGCTCGCTTTGATCCGGGTGGACCAAAAAGATGATTTCGTAATGACGCATGAATGCTCCTTACGGGTTGTAGCCTGCCGCTCAAAAACGGTCAGACAAGGAGTGAATGACACTTATGGATCTTGCCGCAGGGGAGGCACATGCGTGCCTGCCAGGTGGGCAAGGGGCGCAATTGTAGAGAAGGGGAAGGAGCGGCGCAAGGTGATTGGTGATTATTTGAACAATCCCCCAAACACCACAAAAACAAATGTGGGAGGGGGCTTGCTCCCGATGGCGGTGTTTCAGTTACAGATGTTGTGACTGACTCACCGCAATCGGGAGCAAGCCCCCTCCCACAGTTTGATCCAGGCCAGGCCTGGCTTACTTCTTGGGCTTGGCCTTCGCCTTGGCACCGCGCTGACGCTGGGCTTCAAACAGGCACACGCCCGTTGCCACCGAAACGTTCAGGCTGCTGACGCTACCGGCCATCGGCAAGTGCACCAGGTAATCGCAATGCTCACGGGTCAAGCGACGCATGCCCTTGCCTTCGGCGCCCATGATCAGGATGGTCGGGCCGGTGAGGTCCTGGTCATAGATGCTGACTTCAGCCTCCCCCGCCGTGCCGACAATCCACAAGCCGCGTTGCTGGAGCTTTTCCAGGGTGCGCGCCAGGTTGGTCACGGCCACCAGCGGAATCACTTCCGCCGCGCCGCAGGCGACTTTACGCACGACCGGCGTGAGGGTCGCCGACTTGTCTTTAGGCACGATCACCGCCAGCGCGCCGGCGGCATCCGCCGAACGCAGGCAGGCGCCGAGGTTGTGCGGGTCGGTCACGCCGTCCAGCACCAGCAGCAACGGCGCGCCTTCAGTACGGTCGAGCAGCTCGTCGAGCATGGCCTCGCCCCACACCTGGCTCGGGCTGACGTCGGCAACCACGCCTTGGTGAACGCCTTCTACCCATACGTCCATTTCACGGCGTTCAGCCTGGCCGATGGCAACCTTGTTCTGGTTGGCCAACTCGACCAGCGCCTGCACGCGTGGCTCGCTGCGACCTTCCGCCAACCACACTTGCTTGACGCGCTTGGGGTGGTGACGCAGCAGTGCTTCTACGGCATGCACGCCGTAGATTTTTTCCAGACTCATGGCTTGGCCTTAGGTTTGCGCGACCCGCCGCTTTTCGCGGGGGCCGAACCCGCTTTGGGCGGGCCTTTACGGTGTTTACTGGGTTTGCTCGAGGGTTTTTCCGCCCCTTGGGACTTTCCCCCAGACGCCGCTTTACCACCGCTTTTGGCTTCGTTGAGCAACTGCTGCTTCAACTCGCGACTCTTGCGCAGCTCGGCATTTTTCGCCGCAGCGTCGCTTGGGCGATAGGCTTCCGGGGCCTTTTCCTTGGCCGACGAACGACGACCAGCCTTGGCCGGCGCAGGCTCGGCGGCCGCCGCTTTCGCAGGAGCCCCTTTGCCTTTGCTGGCCGGTGCGGTGGTTTCGCCGCCACGCTTTTTGCGACCCGCAGGCTCGGCCGGCTTGTCAGGCATACCGAAGTCGATCTTGCGTTCGTCGAGGTCGACGCGCATGACCTGTACTTCTACCGTGTCACCCAGGCGGAAACTGCGCCCGGTGCGCTCGCCCGCCAGGCGGTGATGCACAGGGTCGAAGTGGTAGTAGTCACCCGGCAAGGCGGTGACGTGCACCAGACCCTCGACGTAGATGTCGGTCAGCTCGACGAACAGGCCGAAACCGGTCACGGCGGTGATCACACCCGGGAACGACTCGCCCACGCGATCCTTCATGAATTCGCACTTGAGCCAATTCACCACATCGCGGGTGGCTTCATCGGCGCGGCGCTCGCTCATGGAGCACTGCTCGCCCAACTGTTCCAGGGCCGCTTCGTCGTACGGATAGATCCGTGCCTTCGGAATGGTCATGGCACCGGCGCGCTTGACGTGCGGAGTGTTCTGCTTGGAATGGATCACGCTGCGGATCGCGCGGTGCGTGAGCAGGTCCGGGTAACGCCGGATCGGCGAAGTGAAGTGGGTGTACGCCTCGTAATTCAGGCCGAAGTGGCCCTGGTTATCGGCGCTGTACACCGCCTGGCTCAACGAACGCAGCATGACGGTCTGGATCACGTGATAATCCGGACGGTCCTTGATGCTGGCCAACAGAGCCTGGTAGTCCTTCGGCGTCGGGCCGTCCTTGCCTTTGTGCAGGGACAGGCCGAGCTCACCGAGGAAGGCGCGCAGTTTTTCCAGGCGCTCCGGCGGCGGGCCGTCGTGCACCCGGTACAGCGCTGGAATCTCGTGCTTTTTCAGGAATTCAGCGGTGGCCACGTTGGCGGCCAGCATGCATTCCTCGATCAGCTTGTGCGCGTCGTTACGCGTCGTTGGGGTGATCGCGGCGATCTTGCGCTCGGAACCGAAGACAATCCGGGTTTCCTGGGTTTCAAAATCGATCGCGCCACGCACATGACGGGCACCCAGCAACACTTTGTACAACGAGTACAGCTGCTTGAGGTGCGGCACCACGTCGGCGTACTCGGTACGCAGGGCTTTGGCTTCGCTGGTCTTCGGCGTTTCCAGGATGGTGCTGACCTTGTTGTAGGTCAGGCGCGCCTGGGAATGGATCACCGCTTCGTAGAACTGGTAGTCGGTCATTTCGCCGGTTTTCGAGATGGTCATCTCGCACACCATGGCCAAACGGTCGACTTTCGGGTTCAGGGAGCACAGGCCGTTGGACAGCTGCTCGGGCAGCATCGGGATCACGCGCTCAGGGAAGTACACGGAGTTGCCGCGCACCTGGGCTTCGTTATCCAGGGCCGAACCGATCTTCACGTAGCTGGACACATCGGCAATCGCGACGTACAACTTCCAGCCGCCGGAGAACAGGCGCAGTTTGCCAGGCTTGGCTTCGCAGTAGACCGCATCGTCGAAGTCACGGGCGTCTTCGCCGTCGATGGTGACGAACGGCAGATGGCGCAAGTCGATGCGCTTCTCTTTGTCCTTGTCTTCGACTTCCGGCTTGAGCTTGGCGGCTTCCTTGAGCACAGCGTCGGGCCAGACGTGGGGAATATCGTAGGTGCGCAGCGCGACGTCGATTTCCATGCCCGGCGCCATGTAGTTGCCGACCACTTCAACGATATCGCCTTGGGGCTGGAAGCGCGCAGTTGGCCAGTGGGTGATTTTCACCTCGACGAACTGGCCGACCTTGGCGGCGCCATTGCGGCCCGGGGTGATCAGCACTTCCTGCTGGACCTTCGGGTTATCCGGCACGACAAAGCCGATACCGCCTTCTTCGAAGTAACGGCCGACGATGGACTCGTGGGCACGGGACACCACTTCGACGATCACGCCTTCACGACGACCACGACGGTCCAGGCCGGAAACACGCGCCAGCGCACGGTCGCCGTCGAACACCAGGCGCATTTGCGCGGGGCTCATGAACAGGTCGTCGCTGCCATCATCCGGGATCAGGAAGCCGAAGCCGTCCCGGTGGCCGGCGATGCGGCCGAGGATCAGGTCGAGCTTGTCGACCGGCGCATAGGTGCCACGGCGGGTGTAGATCAGCTGAGCGTCGCGCTCCATCGCACGCAAACGGCGGCGCAGGGCTTCGAGCTGGTCTTCGGTGGTCAGACCGAATTCTTCAACCAGCTGCTCACGGCTAGCAGGCGAACCACGATCGGCGAGGTGCGCCAGGATCAGTTCGCGGCTAGGAATAGGGTTTTCATATTTTTCCGCTTCACGAGCGGCCTCGGGATCGAGGGACTGCCAATCGGCCATTAGAGAGTTTTCACCTTGTCTATATGCGGGTTAGTTTGGCATACGCGTATTGAAACGGGAAATTTCAGGCATCAACAAGTGTTTAAAAGCCCTTTGTAGCCCACCGACGCATACCTTGCACGACCATTGAGGGAATTTTCCAGGCTTTTTTCATACCGGGGGTTTACAGCTGAAAAAGGGCTCCGTATAGTGCGCGCCATCGACGACGGCAACGTTGTTGATGCTGCCCAGGTGGTGAAATTGGTAGACACGCCAGCTTCAGGTGCTGGTGATCGCAAGGTCGTGGAAGTTCGAGTCTTCTCCTGGGCACCAAATTCAGATCAAACCCGCGAAAGCGGGTTTTTTCGTTTCAGGCCTTTGATTCTTAACGTAAAACCTGATTTATTTTTTTGAATCAGGGGTTTACAGATTAAAAAGCCCGCCGTATAGTTCGCCCCATCAACAGCGGCAACGTCGCTTGATAATGCCCAGGTGGTGAAATTGGTAGACACGCCAGCTTCAGGTGCTGGTGATCGCAAGGTCGTGGAAGTTCGAGTCTTCTCCTGGGCACCAAATTCAGATCAAACCCGCGAAAGCGGGTTTTTTCGTTTCTGGGGTTTAAAACTTGGTAATGGGGCCTGCTCATGCGCACTTGAGAAGGTTTATCGTTTATCCTTGTAAGAATTTGTAGCTTACAAGTGAGGAAAACCCCGGATGATGATCCGCGATACCCGTCTCAAGACCTCCCTTCTGCGTGGCCTGACCATCACTCTGCTCGGCCTGACCCTGCTCTCGCCCGCCGCCCATAGCGCCGAAAAGATCTCCCTGACCCTGTACAACGGCCAGCACAAGGAAGTCGGCGATGAACTCGCCAAAGCCTTCGAAGCCAAGACCGGCATTCACGTCAATGTACGCAAGGGCAGCAGCAATCAACTGGCCAGCCAAATCGTCGAAGAAGGCGACCGCTCGCCTGCCGACGTGATCTACACCGAAGAATCGCCGCCGCTGAACAAGCTGGGCGAGCAAGGCCTGCTAGCCAGGATCGACGCCAGCACCCTCGATGTATTGCCCAAGGACTACGTCGGCAGTAACGGTGACTGGATGGGCGTGACCGCACGCACCCGCGTCGTCGCTTTCAATCCCAAGCTGATTGCCGAAAAAGACCTGCCCAAATCGGTGCTGGATTTCGCCGGTCCCGAGTGGCAAGGCAAGGTTGGCTTCGTGCCCACCAGCGGTGCGTTCCAGGAGCAGGCGGTGGCTATCATCAAGCTGCACGGGCGTGAAGCCGCAGAAGAATGGCTGACCGGCCTGCGCGCATTCGGCAAGGTGTACAGCAACAATATGGTTGCGCTCAAAGCCGTGGAAAACGGCGAAGTCGCCACCGTGCTGGTGAACAACTATTACTGGTTTGCCTTGAAGAAAGAGAAAACCAACCTCGACTCCCAACTGCACTATTTCACCGACGGCGATGCCGGCGGCCTGATTACCGTGTCTTCGGCTGCCGCGCTGAAATCCAGCAAACACCCCAAGGAAGCCCAGCAACTGCTGGCGTTCATGGCCAGTGAAGAAGGCCAGCGCGTGATCACCAACACCTCGGCTGAATACCCGCTGCGCAAAGGCATGCAGTCCAATCGCGGCCTCAAGCCTTTCAACGAACTGCAGCCGCCGAAAGTCACCCCCGCCGACCTGGGCAATGCCGAAGAGGCCCTGGACCTGGAACGTGACGTTGGCTTGAACTGATGAACCCATCGCTCAGCGCCGCAGGTTTTCGCCCCCGGCGCAAACGCCCTTCGATCTGGCTGCTGTTGCCGGTGCTATTCCTGGTAGGCCTGAGTCTGTTGCCGCTGGCCTATGTCGGGCTCAAGACCTGGCAGGCTGGTTGGGCGCAGGCGGTGCATCTGCTGTGGCGACCTTATGTCTTCGGGCTGCTGCGCAACACCCTGGCGCTGATGGTGGGCGTGACGGTGGTGTGCGGCGTGGTCGGCCTGTCCCTGGCCTGGTTGCTGGAGCGCAGCAACCTGCCTGGACGGCGCCTCTGGGGGGTGATCCTGTGTCTGCCGTTTGCGGTGCCGGCGTTTGTCAGCAGCTTCACCTGGGTGTCGCTGAGCGCCAACTTCGAAGGCCTCGGCGGCGCGATCCTGGTGATGAGCCTGTCCAAATACCCGCTGGTGTTTCTGCCGGTGGCCGCGACACTGCGTAATCTTGATCCCGCCCTGGAAGAATCAGCGCGCACCCTGGGCCTGAATCGCTGGGGCGTGTTTCGACGCATCACCTTGCCGCTGTTGTGGCCCTCGCTGGTGGCCGGCGCGCTGCTGATTGCGCTGCACATGCTGGTGGAGTTCGGGGCTTTGTCGATCATCGGCTTGCAGACCTTCACGACCGCGATCTATCAGCAATTCGAGCTGGAGTTCAGCAACGCCAATGCGGCGATGCTCTCGGCGGTACTGCTGGCGATGTGCCTGACCCTGTTGTGGCTGGAGCTGCGCATGCGTGGCAAGGGCCGCCATGTGCGTATCGGCCAGGGCGCGGCGCGGCACGCTGAACAGGTGAAATTGGGCAAGTGGGCGCCGCTCGGTCAGCTGTATTGCCTGGCGCTGGCAGTCATCGGCAGCGGCATTCCGCTGGGGATGCTCGGCTATTGGCTGGCCGTGGGTTCGTCGGCGGCGTTTCCGGTGGCCGAGATCAGTGAAGCGTTGTTATCGTCCCTGGCGCTGTCCCTGGGTGGCGCAGCGGTGTGCCTGGCGTTTGCGGTGCCGGTAGGCTTGCTGGTGGTGCGCTATAAAGGCCGACTGGCGATCTGGGCTGAACGCCTGCCCTACCTGCTGCACGCACTGCCCGGCCTGGTGATTGCACTGACCCTGGTGTATTTCGCCCTGCATTACGTGCCGGCGCTGTATCAAACGTCGGCGCTGCTGCTGATCGCCTACGCGCTGTTGTTTCTGCCGCTGGCCCAGGCGCCGATACGCACGGCATTGAACAAGGCCGCGCCCCAGCTGGAAGAGGCTGCGCGGACGCTGGGGGCATCGCCCTTCAGTGCGTTTTGCCGGGTGACACTGCCGATCATCTTCCCGGCATTGGGTGCGGCGTTTGCCCTGGTGTTTCTGGATGCGATGAAGGAATTGACGGCGACCTTGCTGCTGAGTCCGACCGGGCTGAATACCTTGGCGACTGCCGTGTGGGCGCATACGTCGAATGTGGAGTTTGCGGCGGCTGCGCCTTATGCGGCGTTGTTGATCCTGGTGTCGGGGTTGCCGGTTTATTTGCTGACGACGCGGATGTATCTGAGTCGCTGAGACCGCTATCGGGGGCAAGCCCCCTCCCACATTTGGAATGCGTTCCCATGTGGGAGGGGGCTTGCTCCCGATGAGGCCAGAACAGGCAACACTAAGCTCGGAACTGCCCCAGACTCGCCTTCAACTGCGCCGCCAACCCGTCCAGCACCTTGCCACTGGCCGTGGTTTCCACCACCGCCTGCGCAGCACGCTCGGCCTGGGCGTGGATCACCTCGACGCGCCCACGCACCGCATGCGCGCCCTGTGCCTGGTGCTCGGCCGCGCGGGTCGCCAGGCCGATTGCCGCGTGCACCTGCTCCACCGAAGCCTGCACCGTCTGCTGCAAACGCACGCTCTCGCGCAGTACCAGCAAGCCCTCACTGGCCTGGCGCCCGGCTTTGCCGATGGTGTCCACCGCCTCACGCGCGCCCTGCTGCAACGCCACGATATGCGCCTGGATATCACCGGTGGAGCTTTGGGTTTTACTGGCCAGTGCGCGCACTTCGTCTGCAACCACCGCAAAACCGCGCCCCGTTTCACCGGCGCGTGCCGCTTCGATGGCGGCGTTCAGGGCGAGCAGGTTGGTTTGCTCGGCGATCCCATGGATCACCGTCAGCACCACTTCAATCTGCTCACTCTGTTGGGCCAGGCGCTCAATAACCTGGGACCCCGCCTGCACCTGCCCCGCCAACGCTTCGATCAAACTGCCAACTTCGGCCGACGTGCGTGAGTTCTCATCCGTCGCCTGCCGAATCTCCACCACCTGTTGCAGCGCCGCCTGCATGGCATGGCTTTCGGCCTGGGCCTCATCGGCCATCTGCGACAGTGCGCGCAGGCTCTCGGCGACTTCATCACGCTGCAAACCGGCAGCCTTGTCGGCGCCCGCATTGCGCAAGGTCATCGCGCCGATTTCCACACCGGTGCGCTGGGCCACCTCCCCCGCTTCGCGCACGATGGGCTGCAACTTATCCACAAAGCGATTGACCGCCGAAGCCATGTCGCCGATCTCATCCTTGCTGCTGATTTGCACCCGCTTGGTAAGGTCGCCCTCGCCCGCCGCCAAATCATCCATGGCAGCGATCAGCAGCTTCAAGCGGTTGACGACGCGGCGACCGAGCACGATGGCGATCAGCAGTAATACGCCAAGACCGACCAGCGCCAAGCCCATGCCGATGCGCCAGCGCAGGGTGCCGGCAGCCTCTTGAACCGCGCTGGTGGTGTTGGCGGTCATCTGGGTGGCCGTGGCTTGCGCTGATTGCAGGCGCGCGCCCATGGCCGCAGCGCTATCCGCCGCTGCGCCTTTGAGGCTGTCACCGACCAGTTGATCACCGCTGGCAATCAGCGCGGCAAAACGCTTGTCCAGCGCTTGCAGATCGGCCTCGACCGACGCGGTGGAAACCCCCATGCGGACCTTGCCGATCTCCACGCCGTTGGGGCTGATCGAGGCTTCGACGTAATACACCGCAGGATCAGTCTTGGCCGCGTCCAGCACTTTATCCAGGGCCCGCTCCCCCGCGCCCTTTGCCAACAGGGCCTGGTTGATCGGGTTTTCACGGTTCAGGTAACGGGTCAGGTGCTCGCCCGCCGCGTCGTCATACACCACGAACAACACGTTGGGATTGCGCTGCGCACGCCGGGCGAACTCCGACAGGGTCGGCACATCGCTGTCCCACATGGCTCGCGGCGCCACCGACGCCAGCAACTGCGCCATGTCATTGGCAGAGTCCTGCAAGTCTTTTTCCAGGGTCGCACGCAATTGCTTCTGCTCTTGCTGAAGGCGCGTGGAAAGCCCTGCGGTCAGACGCTGACGGGTGCTGGTGGACAAACTGTCCAGGCTGGACGTGACTTCCTTGCCGGCCTGGGCCAATTCGCCGGACAGCTTCTGGCTGTCGATGCCCAGGCGATTACCCAAATCTGCCTCCAAGGCGGTGACGGTGCTCCGCGTCAGCGCGACGGCCACCAGCACTTGCACCAAAAGAGCGATACCTAGGGTAACGAACACTGGTCGCAACAGACGACTTTGTAACAACGAGAGAACGGCAGACACTGGGAATCCCTCCACCACGGGTGCCATTAAATTGATAGCACCTCGGAAAGAAGGAAACACAGCAAGGGTCGTGCCGCTTGCCAGACACAAACGACAAAGGGCTCCCGAAGGAGCCCTTTGCTTTTTACATCAACAGCTTATTAAGCGAACGGATGACGCAGAACGATGGTCTCGTTGCGGTCCGGGCCCGTCGAAATAATGTCGATCGGCGCGCCAATCAGTTCTTCAACGCGCTTGATGTAAGCACGGGCATTGGCTGGCAGCTCTTCCAGGGTCTTCGCGCCCACGGTCGACTCGCTCCAGCCCGGCACTTCTTCGTACACAGGCTGCAGGCCCACGTAGCTGTCGGCGTCCGTTGGAGCGACGTCATTACCTGCGGCGTCTTTGTAACCGGTGCAGATGTTGATGGCTTCCAGACCGTCGAGCACGTCCAGCTTGGTCAGGCAGATGCCCGAGATGCTGTTCACATCGATAGCGCGACGCAGGATAACCGCGTCGAACCAGCCACAACGACGGGCACGGCCGGTGGTTGCGCCGAACTCGTGGCCTTGCTTGGCCAGGTGCGCGCCGACTTCGTCGAACAGCTCAGTCGGGAACGGGCCAGAACCTACGCGGGTGGTGTAAGCCTTGGTGATGCCCAGGATGTAGTCCAGGAACATCGGGCCGACGCCCGAACCAGTAGCAACGCCGCCAGCGGTGGTGTTGGAACTGGTCACGTACGGGTAGGTGCCGTGGTCGATGTCGAGCAACGAACCCTGGGCGCCTTCGAACATGATGTCTTTGCCGGCGCGACGCAGGTCGTGCAGTTCGGCCGTCACATCCAGCATCAGCGGCTTGAGCAGCTCAGCGTATTCCTTGCACTCGGCCAGCGTCTTTTCGAACTCGATGGCCGGTTCTTTGTAGTAACCCACCAGCATGAAGTTGTGGTAATCCACCAATTCACGCAGCTTGTCTTCAAAGCGCGGCATGTTGAGCAGGTCGCCCACACGCAGGCCACGGCGCGCCACCTTGTCTTCGTAGGCCGGGCCGATGCCGCGACCGGTGGTGCCGATCTTCAGCTCGCCACGGGCCTTTTCACGGGCCTGGTCCAGCGCCACGTGGAAGGACAGGATCAGCGGGCAGGATGGGCTGATACGCAGGCGCTCACGCACCGGTACGCCTTTCTCTTCCAGCTTGGTGATCTCGCGCAACAGGGCGTCCGGTGCAACCACCACGCCGTTGCCGATCAGGCACTGCACGCCTTCGCGCAGGACACCCGACGGGATCAGGTGCAAGACGGTTTTTTCGCCATCGATGACCAGGGTGTGACCCGCGTTGTGGCCACCTTGGTAGCGCACTACGGCGGCAGCATGTTCGGTCAGCAGATCAACGATCTTGCCTTTGCCCTCATCACCCCATTGGGTGCCCAGGACTACGACATTCTTACCCATAACACTTGTCCTCATTCGCGCAAACTTGGTGCCGGCGATGGCCGGCAGGAAAACTCAAGAAGCCAGTGGCGATACTTGCCAAAGCCCGTTCTGCTGAATCAATTGCCGGTCGCAGTCCGCTTCACGGGCGGCGGCCAATGGCTGCCCAGGCAAGGCCTGGACGACACGCTGACCCTCACTGCGCAACTGGCAAACCTGCTGCCAGAGTGCCGCGTCCGTACTGTCGGGCATCCAGATGCCACCAGACGGCAGCTCGACCTCAGCACGCCCCAGGGTCACCAGGGTTTTCAAATCAGTGGAAAAGCCAGTGGCCGGACGGGCGCGACCGAAGTCGGCGCCGATATCGTCGTAGCGACCGCCCTGGGCGATGGCTTGGCCAACACCCGGAACGAACACCGCGAACACCACACCGGTGTGGTAGTGGTAGCCGCGCAACTCGCCCAGGTCAAAATACAGCGGCAATTGCGGGAAGCGCGCCGACAACTGCTCGGCAATCGCCAGCACATCGTCCAACGCCGCCAGCACCGGCGCTGGCGCATTGGCCAGACGCTCACGTGCAGCCACCAGCACTTCACGGCCGCCGCACAGGTTGACCAACGCGCGCAACATCTGCGCGAGGTCAGCCGGCACGCCTTCGGTGAGGGCGATCACTTCGTCAATCGCCTTGCGTTGCAGGGCGTCGAACAGTTGTTGCTCGGCTTCACCGGACAAACCAGCGGCACGAGCGAGGCCACGGTAGATACCGACGTGGCCCAGGTCCATGTGCACGTCCGGCACATCAGCCAGTTGCAGCATGGCCAGCATCAGGCTGATCACCTCGACGTCGCTGCTCGGGCTCGCATCGCCATACAGCTCGGCGCCCAACTGGATCGGGCTGCGGGACGATGACAAGGCTCGCGGCTGGGCGTGCAGCACGCTGCCGGCGTAGCACAGGCGGCTCGGGCCCTCGCGGCGCAGGGTGTGCGCATCGATACGCGCCACTTGCGGCGTGATGTCGGCACGGAACCCCATCTGCCGGCCCGATTGTGGGTCGATAACCTTGAAGGTGCGCAGATCCAGGTCCTGGCCCGCGCCGGTCAGCAGGGATTCCAGGTACTCGATATGGGGAGTCACGACAAACTCGTAACCCCAGCTCTGGAACAGATCCAACACCTGGCGACGCGCTATTTCAATGCGCGCAGCTTCTGGTGGCAGTACTTCTTCGATGCCATCTGGCAGCAGCCAGCGGTCTACCGTTGCCATTACGCCATTCCCCTATGATCCGGGCGGCCAGCCCTCGGCCGAGCCTTGAGTGAAGCAGAAAATACCCGCCGCCTGCATAAACCACGCGCAAGAGCGACGTGACGAACGACCTGTAACCGGCCTCGTCGGGCACTTTCCTCGAAAAACCTGTCACGCCTGCCGAATCGAACATGCAGACGCAAAAAAGCCGGGAATTTCCCGGCTGCCGCATCATACACCCGTTTTCTGAAAGGATCACCCCGCCAGGCATTTTAGCCGCCCGACGGAGTGGTTCCTACAAAGAGACAGGCCTGTTACTTGGACTTTTCCAGGTAGCGGAAGAAGTCGCTGCTTGGGTCCAGCACCAGCACGTCGGTCTTGTTCGCGAAGCTTTCACGGTAGGCACGCAGGCTGCGGTAGAACGCGTAGAACTCCTGGTCCTGGCCGTAAGCCTTGGCGTAGATCGCCGCGGCTTGAGCATCACCATCACCACGGGCCTCTTCAGACTCGCGATAGGCTTCTGCCAGCAGTACACGGCGCTGACGATCGGCATCCGCACGGATACCTTCGGCCAGCTCGTTACCCTTGGCGCGGTGCTCACGGGCCTCACGCTCACGCTCGGTGCTCATGCGCTCGAACACGCTGCGGTTCACTTCCTTCGGCAGGTCAATGGCCTTGACCCGCACATCGACCACTTCGATACCCAGCTCTTTCTCCGCCATGGTGTTCAGCGAACGAGTGATGTCAGCCATCAGCGCATCACGCTCACCGGATACCACCTCATGCAGGGTGCGCTTACCAAACTGGTCGCGCAGGCCCGATTCCAGACGGCGCGACAAACGCTCGTCAGCAATCTGCTTGAGGCCGGAAGTCGCGGTGTAGAAGCGCTCGGCGTCCTTGACGCGCCACTTGGCGTAGGCGTCAACCATCACGGCTTTCTTTTCCAGGGTCAGGAAGCGCTGTGTCGGTGCATCCAGGGTCATCAGGCGGGCGTCGAACTTGCGCACCTGGTTGACGTAGGGGACTTTCACATGCAGGCCCGGCTGGACATCCGCCTGGACCACGCGACCGAATTGCAGCAGCACCGCACGCTCGGTCTGAGCCACGATGTAGAAGCAGTTCCAGGCAGCGATGACCACGACGACGCCCACAATCAGGGCGGTCAGCGATTTATTGCTCATCAACGGCTCTCCCTGGTACGTGTTTGCTGTTGCAGCAAGTCAGCGGCCGCACGGGCGCTCGCTTCGTTGGCAGCGGCATTCGAACCGGTGGACGGCGCGCTGGCGCCGCTACGACCACCTTCGATCATCTTGTCCAGCGGCAGGTACAGCAGGTTGTTCTGCCCACCCTTGCTGCCGGTCACGAGAACCTTGCTCGTATTGCTGAAGACTTCCTGCATGGTGTCCAGGTACAGACGCTCACGGGTCACTTCAGGTGCCTTGCGGTACTCGGCAACCAGTTTGGTAAAGCGGTCTGCCTCACCCTTGGCACGGGAGACCACTTCGTCGCGGTAGCCGTTGGCATCTTCGAGGATGCGCTGGGCTTGACCACGGGCTTCCGGCACCACGCCATTGGCGTAGGTTTCTGCCTGGTTGCGCGAACGCTGCTCGTCTTCACGGGCACGGATCACGTCGTCAAAGGCTTCCTGCACTTCACGCGGTGCGGCAGCGCTCTGTACGTTGACCTGGGTGACGGTGATACCGGTGCGATAGGTATCGAGGAACCGTTGCAGGCGCTCCTTGATTTCGCTGGCCATCAATTCACGCCCTTCGGTCAGCACCTGGTCCATGGCGGTGGAACCCACCACATGGCGCAAGGCACTTTCGGTTGCGTGTTGCAGGCTGATTTCCGGCTGGTCGACGTTCAGCACGAAGTCCTGCAGGTTGGTGATCTTGTACTGCACGGTCAGCGGCACTTCGACGATGTTCTCGTCTTCGGTCAGCATCTGGCCCTGCTTGGTGTAGGCACGCTCACGCGTGACGTTCTCCATGTACTTCTTGTCGATCGGCGGGAAATAGATGTTCAGGCCTGGCCCGACAGTCTCGTAGTACTTGCCGAAGCGCAGCACCACGGCTTGCTCCTGCTCGTCCACTACATAGACCGCGCTGTACAGCCAGACGGCCGCAAGCACGACAAGGCCCAGGCCCAGCAGGCCATAGCCACCGCCCTTGCTTGTGCGACCACCCTCGTCACTACCGCGTTTTTTTCCACCACCGAACAACCCATTCAGGCTTTCCTGCAGCTTTCGGAAGGCCTCGTCGAGATCCGGTGGCCCCTTGCGGTCGCCATTATTGCGGCGCTTACCACCCCAAGGATCCTGATTATTCGAGTTGCCACCCGGCTCATTCCAAGCCATAGCGCTCTCCATCTGATAAAGCAAAGACGCACCCACGGCGCGCCGACCAATGCTACAGAATGCCTGCCACCGCGGCACAACCGCTTTCTCAGGCTTTTATTGCAAAGTGTGTTGCTCGATGAACTCTGCCGGTACGACACCCTCGCGACTGACCAGTCGATTGAGCTCCGAGCGCGGCAATCGAACGTCCAGCAAGCTGACACCTTCTTCGTCGTGTTCTTCTTTCTGTACCGCGCCCAGCTCGAAAAACTGTGCACGCAGTCGAGCAAAACGCTGCGGCAAGCGCAAGGTGCCCACGAACAAATCGCTGCCGAGCAACTCGGCAATGGCTTGTTCCAGCAGCTCCAGGCCACTGCCATCACGCGCCGACAGCCAGACCCGTTGAGGCTTGCCGTTCTCGTCGCGCTGAATTTGTGGCTCGACGCCTTCAAGCAAATCGAGTTTGTTATAGACCTCGAGGATCGGCAAGTCCTGTGCACCAATCTCGCCCAGCACTACCATCACCTGCTCGATCTGCAGCATGCGATCCGGTTCAGCCGCATCGATTACGTGCAACAGCAGGTCGGAATTGCTCGACTCTTCGAGCGTAGACCGAAATGCCTCGACCAGCTTGTGCGGCAAGTGCCGGATGAAACCCACGGTATCGGCCAGGACGATCGGCCCCAGGTCGCCGATATCCAGGCGGCGCAGGGTCGGGTCGAGCGTGGCGAACAGTTGGTCTGCCGCGTACACGTCCGATTTCGTCACGTTGTTGAAGAGTGTGGATTTGCCGGCGTTGGTGTACCCCACCAGTGACACGGTAGGGATATCCGCACGCGAACGGCCTCGACGCGATTGCTCGCGCTGGCTGCGCACTTTTTCCAGGCGGCCCTTGATCTGGCGCAGGCGAACCCGCAACAGACGCCGGTCGGTTTCCAGCTGGGTTTCACCCGGACCACGCATGCCGATGCCGCCGCCCTGGCGCTCAAGGTGAGTCCAGCCGCGCACCAGACGGGTGCTCATGTGGTCAAGCTGGGCCAGTTCGACCTGCAGTTTGCCTTCATGGGTACGCGCGCGTTGGGCGAAGATATCGAGAATCAGACCGGTGCGGTCGATCACGCGACACTCGAAGACACGTTCGAGGTTACGTTCCTGACTGGGCGTGAGGGTGTGATTGAAGATCACCAGATCGGCTTCTTCAGCGTGGACCAGGTCGCGCAATTCCTCGACCTTACCGCTGCCAATCAGGTATTTGGCGGTTGGCCGATGACGCGGCACGTTAAAAAACGCAACGGTCTCGGCGCCGGCCGAATTTGCCAACTCCTGAAACTCCTGCGGATCTTCGCGCGCCTCAGGGTCCTGTCCATCCAAGTGAACGAGGATCACTCGCTCACCACCACCGTGGCGCTCAAAGAACAAAGGAGACTCCTATCAGGCGTTACCTGGCTCAGCGTCAGCTGCTTCATCACCTGCTGCGCTAGGCAGACGGATCGGACGAACAGGGACGACTGTCGAGATAGCGTGTTTGTAAACCATCTGGCTGACGGTGTTTTTCAGCAGGATCACGAACTGGTCGAACGACTCGATCGTACCTTGCAACTTGATACCGTTGACCAGATAGATGGAAACCCCCACTTTCTCTTTACGTAAAGTATTCAAGTAAGGGTCTTGTAGCGAATGCCCTTTTGACATGTGCCGCACTCCTTTAAGGATCAATAATAAAAATCGGAAAATAAATAGCTCATGGCCGTCACACCCCCAAGGATAGACGGCAATTGCAAGGACTCAGCTCAATATGGAGACCGTTCCCAAGTATTTCAAGGCGCGTGACAGATTGTCGCTGTCCAGGCTGTCCAACCAGTGCAAATCGCTCCAGCTGCGCAGCCAGGTGAACTGGCGCTTCGCCAATTGGCGCGTGGCAATGATGCCGCGCTCCTGCATTTCGGCTGACGTCAGCTTGCCATCCAGATGATCCCAGACTTGGCGGTAGCCTACAGCACGTATCGAAGGCAATCCTGGATGCAGATCACCTCGGGAACGCAGTGCTACGACCTCCTCCACAAACCCCTGTTCCAACATAATTGTGAATCTTTGTGCAATTCGTTCATGCAGCACCTGGCGATCTGCCGGAGCGATGGCCAGATTCGCCACAGTATAGGGCAATTGTGACTGACCAGATGCGTCTGCATCAGCACTTTGCGCAGTTTGTTTCAGCCTGTGTTCAGTCATGGTCTGGCCGCTGACGCGCCAGACTTCCAGCGCACGGGTAAGTCGCTGGGGGTCGTTGGGGTGGATGCGCGCCGCAGACACCGGGTCTACCGCCGCCAGCTGGTCGTGCAGGGCCTGCCAGCCGAGGCGCGCGGCTTGATCTTCAAGCTCGGCGCGCACCTGGGCGTCAGCGGGCGGCATGTCCGCCAGGCCCTCCTGCAGAGCCTTGTAATACAGCATCGTGCCGCCGACCAGCAGCGGGATGTTGCCCCGCGCGGTGATTTCAGCCATGGCGGCCAGGGCGTCGGTACGGAAATCTGCGGCCGAATAGCTTTCGGACGGGTCGATAATGTCGATCAACCGATGCGGATGCCGGGCCAACAGCTCTTTTGAAGGCTTGGCCGTGCCGATGTCCATGTCCCGGTAAACCAGGGCAGAGTCGACGCTGATCAGCTCGCACGGCAAGACCTTGGTCAGTTCGATGGCCAGGTCGGTCTTGCCCGCGGCCGTCGGGCCCATCAGGAAGATCGCGGGGGGCAAGGCACTCATCAGCGACCGCGCAGGAACAGTTTGTCCAGATCATCCAGGCCCATCTGGGTCCAGGTCGGCCGGCCATGGTTGCATTGGCCACTGCGCTCGGTGTTTTCCATGTCGCGCAGCAGGCCGTTCATTTCCGGCAGGGCCAGTCGGCGGTTGGCGCGGATGGCACCGTGGCAGGCCATGGTGCCGAGCAGTTCGTTGATATGCGCCTGGATACGGTCGCTGGTGCCGTATTCCATCAGGTCCGCCAGTACGTCGGACACCAGGCGATTGGCCTCAGCCTGCTTGAGCAGCGCAGGAATCTGACGGATCGCCAGGGTCTCCGGGCCCAGACGTTGCAGTTCGAAGCCCAGCTTCTGGAACACGCCGTGGTGTTCCTCGGCACAATCGGCTTCCCGCTGGCTGACTGCCAGGGATTCCGGCACCAGCAGTGGCTGGCCGCTGAGCCCTTCACTGGCCATGGCGATCTTCAGGCGCTCGTACATGATCCGCTCGTGGGCGGCGTGCATGTCTACCAGCACCAGGCCGTGGGCATTTTCCGCAAGGATGTAGATGCCCTTGAGTTGCGCCAGCGCGTAGCCCAGCGGCGGAATATCACCGCCGCCCTCGGGCAAGGCAACCGTGCCCGGCTCGGCACCCGGCAACGGCGCGAAGAATTCACGATAAGCCGCCTGGGCCTCAGCCACCGGCACGGTCGATTGCGGCCGTGGGGTGTATTGATATTGATAACCCGCGCCGGCTCCCGAATTGGGCGCGGTGTAATTCGGCTGCGGCTGCGATGATTGCAGAAGGTTACCAGCAAGGCTCATTTCGCCCTGGGGACCGAACTCGCCAGCCTCGGGGCCGCTCGGGCGGACCACCGCCGTTACGATTGGCGCGGATAACTGGTCATCCGGGCGCACATCACCCAAGGCACGGTGCAAGGTGCCGTACAAGAAGTCATGCACCATGCGCCCGTCACGGAAGCGCACTTCGTGCTTGGTCGGGTGCACATTGACGTCGACCACCGAGGGGTCGACCTCGAAAAACAGCACAAACGTCGGATGCCGACCGTTGAACAATACGTCGCGGTACGCCTGGCGAACCGCATGGGCCACCAGTTTGTCGCGCACCGCACGGCCGTTGACGAAGAAATACTGCAAATCGGCCTGGCTGCGGGAGAAGGTCGGCAAACCGACCCAGCCCCATAGGCGCAAGCCATTGCGTTCGATTTCAATCGGCAGCGCCTGCTCCAGGAACCCGGCACCGCACACGGCCGCCACTCGCCGAGCGCGCGCGGCGTCATCATTGGCTTCGTGCAGGCTGAGGATGGTCTTGCCGTTGTGGCGCAGATGGAACGCCACATCGAAGCGCGCCAGGGCCAGGCGCTTGATCACTTCCTGCAGGTGGTCGAATTCGGTTTTCTCGGCCTTGAGGAATTTGCGCCGCGCCGGGGTGTTGAAGAACAGGTCGCGCACTTCCACCGAGGTGCCCACCGGATGGGCCGCCGGCTGGACCCGAGGCGCCATGTCGCGGCCTTCGGTTTCCACTTGCCAGGCCTGTTCGGCGTCGCGCGTGCGGGAAGTCAGGGTCAGGCGGGCCACGGAGCTGATGGAGGCCAGGGCCTCACCGCGAAAGCCCAGGCTCATCACCCTTTCAAGGTCTTCCAGGTCGCGAATCTTGCTGGTGGCGTGACGGGCCAGGGCCAGCGGCAGGTCATCCGACGAGATGCCGCTGCCATCGTCACGCACCCGCAGCAGCTTGACGCCGCCCTGCTCCACGTCCACGTCAATGCGCCTGGCGCCGGAATCGATACTGTTTTCCAGCAGTTCCTTGATCACCGACGCCGGGCGCTCGACCACCTCACCTGCGGCGATCTGGTTAGCCAGGCGCGGGCTGAGCAGTTCGATGCGCGAGCCACTATTCAACACAGATTCGCTCATTACTGCGCCGCCAATTCAGTGCCGGGGATGGTCAACATCTGGCCAATTCTCAACTCGTCGGTTTTCAGGTTGTTAGCGCTGCGCAAGGCGGCGGGGGTGACCTGGAAACGTACGGCCAGCATGGCCACGGTGTCGCCAGGCTGCACGCGGTGGTCACGCGGGCCCTGGGCGATTTTGCCGGAGTCACGCAACCAGGCGATGTAAGTGCCCGGTGGCGGGTTCTGTTGGAAGAACTGGCGCACGCCGGCGCTGATCGAGCGCGCCAACGCTTGCTGGTGGCTGGCACTGGCCAGCTTCGAGGCCTCGTTGGCGTTGGAAATGAAGCCGGTTTCGACCAGGATCGACGGGATATCCGGCGACTTCAACACCATGAACCCGGCCTGCTCCACGCGCTGCTTGTGCAGCGAGGTGACCCGGCCAATGTTACTCAGGACTTTCTGGCCGACATTCAGGCTGGAGGTCAGCGAGGCGGTCATCGACAAGTCGAGCAGTACGCCGGCGAGCATTTTGTCTTTGTCATCGAGGGAGACGTTGCCGGCCCCGCCGATCAAGTCGGAACGGTTTTCACTGTCGGCCAGCCAACGGGCGGTCTCGGACGTGGCGCCACGATCGGACAAGGCAAACACCGACGCACCGAACGCCGCCGAGGATGGGGCGGCGTCGGCGTGGATCGATACGAACAGGTCCGCGCCCTTCTTGCGGGCGATTTCGGTGCGCCCGCGCAATGGGATGAAGTAGTCACCGGTACGGGTCAGTTCGGCGCGATAGCCTTTCATGCCGTTGACCTGGCGTTGCAGTTCGCGGGCGATGGCCAGCACCACGTCTTTTTCATGCTGGCCGCGCGAGCCGGACGCGCCGGGGTCTTCGCCACCGTGGCCGGCATCGATCACCACGATAATGTCGCGCTTGCCTGCCGGAGCGGGCGGCGGCGGTGGCAGCTTGACCTGCGGCTGCGAGGGGTTGACCGGCACCGCCGGCACCGTCGCCACGCTGGGCGTCGGCGCAGGCGGTGGTGCGGCATCGGCGGGGTTGTCGAACAGGTCGACCACCAGGCGGTTGCCATATTGGGCGTTGGGCGCCAGGGAGAAGCTTTTGGGGGTGACCGCTTTTTTCAGGTCGATGACCACGCGCAAATCGGTCGGCGTGCGCTGCGCCGAACGCATCATCGTAATCGGGGTGTTGGCGGTGGAGACTTTCAGCGGCGCGGCCAGGGTCGCACCGTTGATGTCGATCACCAGGCGATCAGGCGCCGTGAGGGTAAAGACGCTGTGCTGGACCGGGCCCGACAGGTCGAACACCAGTCGCGTGTTATCCGGCGCTCGCCACAGGCGGACACTCTTG
The DNA here is from genome assembly GCF_003852295.1 of Pseudomonas sp. R11-23-07. NCBI lineage: Bacteria > Pseudomonadati > Pseudomonadota > Gammaproteobacteria > Pseudomonadales > Pseudomonadaceae > Pseudomonas > Pseudomonas sp. R11-23-07. The sequence goes on along the minus strand of NZ_CP027761.1, from coordinate 651,202 downwards.
ACCTGTGAAGCAGCCACAGCATTGACAGTCATTGCCGCAAGCAACACCCCCACGACAGCAACCAACGCGCGAAAGCGCATACCTAACCCCACCAATTATTTGAATTCCAATGCCAGAGCATCACGCCACGCTTCACCGCGCGGGCTCTGGGGCAACAACTTCAGCTGACGTCCGTGCTCGTGCGGCGTAATGGTAATGGTCATGTCAGGCTTTGGCAAAAAGCCTGTGCCTTTATCTGGCCACTCGATCAGGCACAGCGCGTCTTCGTCGAAGTAATCACGAATGCCCATGAACTCCAGCTCTTCAGGGTCGACCAGGCGATAGAGGTCGAAGTGGAACGCACGCACCTCACCGATCTCGTAAGGTTCGACCAGGGTGAACGTCGGGCTTTTTACCGCACCGGTATGGCCCAACCCGCGAATGATGCCCCGGGACAGCGTGGTCTTGCCCGCCCCCAGGTCACCTTCGAGAAAGACCAGCCCCGCCCCGCCCGTCACTCGCGCAATAGCGTGACCGAACGCGACCATCGCGTCTTCATCGGCCAGGAAAAGATTTACTTCAGGCACGGCGACTGCTCCTCCAGCAATTGACGAATGGCAGGTATCAGGTCGCTCGCTACCAGCCCGCGACCGAACGTGCCCTGGCGATCCCCTGCCGTAGCGTGCAACCACACGGCCAGGCAAGCTGCCTCATACGCCGGCATGCCCTGGGCGAGCAACGCGCCCACGAGGCCAGCCAATACGTCACCGAGCCCCGCCGTCGCCATGGCGGGATGGCCTTGGTCACAACGTGAAACGCGCCCGTCCGGGCTTGCAATCAAACTGCCAGCACCCTTGAGAATAGCCACTGCGTCGAATTTACGGCTCAACGCGCGCGCCACCTTAAGACGGTCGGCCTGAACCTCGGCTGTCGAAATACCCAGCAGCCGCGCGGCTTCGCCTGGATGCGGAGTGATCACGCAGTTGGCAGGCAGGCTGACGCTGCCGGTCGCCAACTGATTCAAGGCATCGGCGTCCCAGACCTGTGGCAGGTGCGCGTTGGCGGCGACGGATAGCAGGCTTTTACCCCAGGACGCATCGCCGAGACCGGGCCCGATCACAATGACCGAGATTTTTTCCAGCAAGCCCATCAGTTGATTGGCCGAACTCACGCCCACGGTCATCACTTCCGGCAAGCGCGCCAGCGCGGCGGGAACATGTTCCACGCGGGTCGCCAGGGACACCATACCGGCGCCACTGCGCAGCGCGCTCTCGGCACTGAGCAGCGCGGCGCCGCCAAAGCCTCGGTCGCCGCCAATCACCAATAGATGGCCAAACTGCCCCTTATGGGCGTCCGGGGAGCGCGCAGCCAGTTGCGGCAAGTGGCCGGGCAACAGCGGCTGCACGTCGGTTATTTCGTGTTTTGTCTGAGGCATGCGTCTTCAAGCTCCGATGTCTGGCAGAATTATACGCATCTAACCTGTGGTTTCCCGTGTCTCATGCCCGCTATTACCTCCGATCTGCCCGCCCTCGCCCAATCGATCAAAGACTGGGGCCGCGAGCTGGGTTTCCAACAAGTCGGCATCAGCGGCCTCGATCTGGCTGAGCATGAACAGCACCTGCAACGCTGGCTCGACGCGGGCTACCACGGCGAGATGGACTACATGGGCGCCCATGGCAGCAAACGCTCCCACCCCGAAGAACTGGTGCCCGGCACCTTGCGCGTGGTGTCACTGCGCATGGACTACCTGCCCGGCGACACGCAAATGGCACAACTGCTGGCCGAGCCGGAAAAAGCCTATGTCTCGCGTTACGCCCTGGGCCGCGACTATCACAAGCTGATCCGCAAGCGCGTGCAGCAACTGGCTGACCGTATCCAGGCGCAGATCGGGCCGTTCGGCTTTCGAGCCTTTGTCGACAGTGCACCCGTACTGGAAAAAGCCATCGCCGAACAGGCCGGCCTCGGCTGGATCGGCAAGAACACCCTGGTACTCAACCGCAAGGCCGGCAGCTATTTCTTCCTGAGCGAACTGTTTGTCGATTTGCCGTTACCGGTCGACCCACCCCATACCACCGAACACTGTGGCCGCTGCACGGCGTGCCTGGACATCTGCCCCACCAACGCGTTCGTCGGCCCTTACGTGCTGGATGCCCGGCGCTGCATTTCCTACCTGACCATCGAGCTCAAGAGCGCCATTCCCGAGGACCTGCGCCCACTGATCGGCAACCGGGTATTCGGTTGCGATGACTGTCAGATCGTTTGCCCGTGGAATCGTTTCGCCCGACCCACTGGCGAAAGCGATTTCAAGCCACGGCACAATCTGGATAACGCGACCCTGGCCGAACTGTTTATGTGGGACGAGGATAAATTCCTCAGCAGCACTGAGGGCTCACCCTTGCGCCGGGCCGGATACGAGCGCTGGCTGCGCAACCTGGCGGTGGGCCTGGGTAACGCACCCTCGAGCATTCCGGTGTTGGAAGCCTTGAAGGCGCGGCGCGACTACCCGTCGGAACTGGTGCGTGAGCATGTGGAATGGGCACTGAACCAGCACGCCGCACGCTAGTGGACGTCGTCGTTGTAGACGAACTTGGGCATTTCCCAATGAAACCGGATCGCCAGCAGGCGCAGTAGAAAGCCGCTGAACAAGGTCAGCAGGATCGCCTGTTCGCTGGGCAATTCCAGATACAGGCACAGCAAGTAAAACCAGGCGGCGAGGAAGGACACGCTGGCGTACAGCTCACGACGGAAGATCAGTGGGATGTCGTTACAGAAAATATCCCGCAGGATGCCGCCGAATACGCCGGTGATTACGCCACTGACCGACGCGACCAGCATGCCATGCCCCATTTCCAGGGCGGTCATGCAGCCGATCAAGGTGAACGCCACCAACCCCACGGCATCCAGCGCCAGGAACAGCGAGCGCAGATGGCGCATCAGCGGTGCGATAAAGATAGTCACCAGTGCGGCGACGGAGGTCAGCACCAGGTATTCAGGGTGCTTGACCCAGGTCAGCGGGTAATGCCCCAGCAACATATCGCGCACAGAACCGCCACCCAGCGCCGTCACGCACGCGATCAGCACCACGCCAAACCAGTCCATGCCGCGCCGGCCGGCGGACAAGGCACCCGTCATGGCTTCGGCGGTGATGGCGATGAGGTAGAGCATCAGCAGCATGATGGCGATCCTTGCAGAGAGGCCGGCAGTCTAATCATTTGCTGATGGCACCAAAAGGGGGCGCTTGGCGATAAACCGAGTCGCCGGCTATCGGGGGCAAGCCCCCTCCCACATTGGGACGCAGAGCGTCCTGGGCTGCATTCCCACGCGGAGCGTGGGAATGATCCAAGGCGGAAGGTCTTCAAGCCTTGATGAAATGCTTGCGGTAATGCTGCAACTCGGCGATCGACTCGCGAATATCATCCAGCGCCAGGTGCGTGCTGCCTTTGTGGAAGCTGTCTTTGACCTCCGGCGCCCAGCGTGCAGCCAGCTCTTTCAAGGTGGACACGTCCAGGTTGCGATAATGGAAGTAGCTCTCCAGCGCCTTCATATGCGTATAAAGGAAGCGACGGTCCTGGCAGATACTGTTACCGCAGATCGGCGATTTGCCCTTGGGCACCCATTTTTCCAGGAACGCGATGGTTTCGGCTTCGGCTTCGGCCATGCTGATGCGGCTGTCGCGTACACGCTGGGTCAGGCCGGAGTTGCCGTGGGTGCGGGTATTCCATTCGTCCATGGTGGCGAGCACGGCGTCGCTGTGATGGATGGCGATCACCGGACCTTCGGCCAAGGTGTTGAGGTTGCTGTCGGTGACGATCGTTGCCATCTCGATGATGACGTCGGTGTCGGGGTTCAGACCGGTCATTTCCAGATCGATCCAAATCAGGTTCTGTGGGTTTTGCATGGCTTGATTCTCTTGGCACCTTGGCGTAGCCAGGCAGTTTAGCAGGCGGCGCCGTGCTAGACTCGCGACCGTTTCACCCAACTTTTGCATTATCGACACGGAACACCAATGGCCAAACGCCAGCTCAATCGTCGCCAAAACTGGCGCATCGAAAAGATTCAAGGTGAACGCGCAGCGCGCGCCGCCAAACGAGAGTCCTCCGCCGTGGAAGCGCTTGAGGGCGGCGACCTGGGTCCCGAACAAACGGGCCTGGTGATCGCGCACTTCGGCGTACAGGTCGAAGTCGAGGCGCTGGAAGGCGAGCTCGCCGGCTCGGTATCCCGCTGCCATTTGCGCGCCAACCTGCCTGCGCTGGTGACCGGCGACAAGGTCGTCTGGCGCGCTGGCAACCAGGGCATCGGCGTGATCGTCGCCCAGTTGCCCCGCAGTACCGAACTGCGCCGCCCCGACAGCCGCGGCCAGCTCAAGCCGGTGGCGGCCAACGTCGACATGATCGTGATTGTGTTCGCGCCGCTGCCCGAGCCCCACGCCAACCTGATCGACCGCTATCTGGTCGCCGCCGAGCATGCCGGTATCCGCCCGCTGCTGCTGCTGAACAAATTCGACTTGATCGACGAGCAGAACGCACCGGCGCTTAACGCATTACTGGCGGTCTACCGCACCCTGGGTTATCCGGTACTGGAAGTCTCGGCACACCACGGCAACGGCATGGAACAGCTGCAACAGCAGTTGGACGGGCGTATCAGCGTGTTTGTCGGCCAGTCCGGCGTGGGCAAGTCATCGCTGGTCAACAGCCTGCTGCCGGAAGTCGACACCCGTGTCGGCCCGCTGTCGGAGCTGTCCGGCCAGGGCACGCACACCACCACCACCGCACGGCTGTTCCACTTCCCCGGAGGCGGCGAGCTGATCGATTCCCCAGGCATTCGTGAGTTCGGCCTCGGCCATGTCAGCCGCAGCGACGTGGAAGCGGGCTTCATCGAGTTCAACGACCTGATCGGCACCTGCCGCTTCCGCGATTGCAAACACGACCGCGAACCGGGTTGTGCATTGCTCAAGGCCCTGGAAGATGGCCGCGTGCAGCAGCAACGGATGAATAGCTATCGGTCGATTATTGCGAGTTTGCCTGAGAGCAGTTACTGACGGTCAACGTCTTGATACATATAAATCAGGACGCCGATCCTCATAATCCATTGATTTAATAGGTGCAGGCATCAAGAATTCAGTCCAACTCGGTGGCTTACAACACGAGCTGGCTTGTATTCGGATTTTCTGATGCCCATAATTGCTCCGTCACCAGCGAAAGCTGGCAGGAGTCTGGATCCTTTTCGGAGTTGATCCAGCGGCGCAGAAGGGGCGAAGCAAGCTCCGCTGCGTGTCGAATGAAGCCGCCTTCGGGCGGCTTTGCTTTTTGTGGGGAATTAACATTTGGCTCTCTACTATCACCCCAAACAGGGCGATGTACTGCTGTGCGACTTCACGCGGGGCTTTGTGGCTCCGGAGATGCTGAAGATCCGTAAGGTCGTAGTGATATCCCCAACCTCTACGCACAATCGCAAACTGTGCACCGTGGTGCCGATTTCCTCTACTGCACCAGATATCCGGCACGACTGGCACCATCTGCTACGCGCCAACCCACTTCAATCCGACCGTTACAAAGAGCTGTGGGTAAAGTGCGACATGATTTACACCGTCAGCTTCGAACGCCTCGACAAACTGCACAGAAAGACCCGCTCCAAGGGTCGAGAGTACTTCGTACCGCGCCTGTGCGCGGATGATATGCGGGGCGTAATCGGTGGCGTCAAAGCGTACCTGCCACTCTGACCGCAAATGAAAACGCCCCGGCTGATCGGGGCGTTTTCATTTCTGGCTTATAGAGACCGCTTACGGCGCAGGCACAGGCGCCGTCGGGTCCTTCACGCCGCCATCATCAAACAGGTTCAGCTTCTGGCGCAGTTCATGGGCTGGCAGCGGCTCCTGCCCTGGCGGGAGCGCGTTCGGGTCCGCCGGCACTTCACCGGGGGCGCCTTCACCCTGAGCCGGCTGTGGCGGTGGCGGTTGATCGCCCTCGATCGCACGCTGGGCCTTTTTGGTCAGCACAACGATGTCGATCCGACGGTTGATCGGGTTGAACGGTTCCTTGGGGTCAAACAGCTGCGATGACGCAAAGCCCACCACCCGCGCCACTTGCGGGTCCGGGTAGCTGCCAGCCACCAGCGCACGGCGGGCGGCGTTGGCGCGGTTGGCCGAAAGTTCCCAGTTGCCGAAGTCGCCCTGCCCCGCATAGGGCTTGGCATCGGTGTGGCCGCTGATACTGATCTTGTTCGGCACCGCCTTGATGGTGTCGGCCATGGCCAGCAGGATATCTTCGAAGTACGGCTTCAAGCGTGCGCTGCCGGAATCGAACATCGGCCGGTTGGCGGCGTCGGTGATCTGGATGCGCAAGCCTTCCGGAGTGATCTCGAAGGAAATCTGATCCTTGAACTTCAGCAGTTGCGGGTTCTCCTCAACTTTGGTCTGCAGCTCCTGCAACAACAGCTCGAGGCGTTCTTTCTCAACCTGTTCGGCCATGGTTTCGACCTTATCGCGCTCGATCGGGATTTTTTCCTGGGGCGATTCGGTCTGCACTTCCGGGTTGATGGTGCGCTCAGGCGCCAACTGCGGCGAGCCACCCAGGTCGATCACGAAGGGCGTGCCACTTTCCGAAAAACCAATCGGGTCCTTGAAGTAACCCGCGATGGCGATCTTCTGTTCAGGGGTAGCGGTGGACATCAGCCACAGCACCAGGAAGAACGCCATCATTGCCGTCGCGAAGTCGGCAAAGGCGATTTTCCAGGCGCCGCCATGGTGCCCCGCTGCGAAGCGCTTGACGCGCTTGATGATGATCGGCTGGTTGTTTTCCATGGCTTAGCGACCGCGAACCGCTTGTTCCAGCTCGGCGAAACTTGGGCGATGTTTCGGGTACAACACTTTGCGTCCGAACTCTACCGCCAGCGAGGGCGGCATGCCGGATGCCGAAGCCACGAGGCACGCCTTGATCGCTTCGTAGAGGTTGATCTCTTCCTTGGCATCGTGGGCCAGCGACGTGGCGAGCGGGCCGAAGAAACCGTAGGCCGCGAGAATACCGAAGAAGGTACCGACCAACGCCGCGCCGACGTGCATGCCGATGGCCGCCTGGTCGCCCTCGCCCAGGGAGGCCATGGTCACCACGATACCCAGCACCGCCGCGACGATACCGAAACCGGGCATGCCGTCGGCAATGCCAGTCACCGCGTGGGAAGGATGCTCCAGCTCTTCCTTGAGGCTGAACAGCTCCATGTCGAACAAGCCTTCGAGCTCATGGGGGGCCATGTTGCCGGAGGACATGATGCGCAGGTAATCGCAGATATACGCGGTCATGCGCTCGTCTTTGAGCACGGCCGGGTATTTGGCGAAGATCGGGCTGGCGGCGGCGTCTTCGATGTCTCCTTCAATCGCCATCATGCCTTCGCGGCGGCTCTTGTTGAGGATCTCGTAGACCAGCCCCAGCACTTCCAGATAGAACGTGTGCGAGAAGCGCGAGCTGAACATGCCCAGCGACTTCTTGATCACATGCATGGTCATGTAGCCGGGGTTGGCCTGGAGGAAGGCGCCAAAGGCGGCGCCACCGATGATCATCACTTCGAACGGCTGGATCAGCGCGGCGATTTTACCGTGGGACAGGACGTACCCACCGAGCACACTTGCGAGGACGACAATGATGCCGATAATTTTAGCCATAGGGGATCTGTACTTGCGCCGTCGGGTTCATGGACATAGTGGGTGCAGCTGGAAAACTCTTGTTCTACTTATCGGCAAAACTGCGCCAGACTATAGCCCGTTAAGGCGAAAAGCCAATTCAGCCCGTTCCGGGCGTGTTGAACACAAGTGACGATCGCGCCCCAATCATGGCTAATGAAACGACAGTTCCAACTGCAAAACCCGCCACACTCGCCGCCTGGATCAAGTGCCTGGACGACGTGCTGCTGCCCGTTCCCCAGGCCAGCCACGAGCGTGTGTGCAAAGCCATCCGCGACAGCCGCAGCTCATTAAGGGACATCGCCGAGCTGATGCAAGACAGCCCGGCCCTGGTGCTCAGCGTGATGCGCGAGGCCAACAGCCACACTCACGGCAGCCTGGCGGAACCGGCGGAAAACCTCGAAGTGGCGCTCAACCGCCTCGGTCTCAAGCGCGCCGAGGAACTGCTGGCACGCCTGCCTTCGGTGCCGGCCGATGAAATTCCCGTAGCGCTGCGCCAGCTGCTGTTGATCAGCCAACATGCCTCGCAGCAGGCCAACGGCTTGTTCGGCAACCGCCTGGCGCGTCTGTGGCAGGATATTCATTGGGGCAGCCTGTTGTTTCTGTCACCGTTGTGGCCGATGGCCGTCGCCTACCCCAAGCTCCTGGAGGAATGGGAACTGCGGGTGATCCACAAAGGCGAGTCGGCGCACCAGGTCGAGCAGCAATTATTCGGCGTGCGCCTGCTGGACCTGTGCCTTGGCCTGACTGCGGCCTGGCACCTGCCTATCTGGGTATCCCAGGGCTATCACCTGCTGCTGGGCGAGCGTCGCCTGCTGGTCAAGGCCTTGCGCATCGCGCGCGAAGACGACCCTCTGCGCCACCAGCAATTACTCGACGCCGACCCCAACCTGCGCCGCTGGCTGAACCAGCCGGCCAACACCGTATTGTTGGCCAATGGCCTGGCAATGTCGGCGCAGGAGTCCTGGACCTGTCCGCACACCGAGCGCTGGCAATACCTCACTGCGCTGTACCTGCAGGAGCCATTGGGCGATGTGCAGCAGCAAGTGCACCAACAAGCGGTGACCAGCGCGCGCAGCACCTTGATGCCTGACCTCTGGCACCCGGCCCTGTCGCTGATCTGGCCGTGGCATGTGCAAAAAGTCCATCGTGGCCTGTTGCCCGCGCCGCCGCCCACGGCCGAAGCACTGGCACTGTGGCGCAGCCGCTGCACCGAGCTATTGGTCGAGCCGAGCCGCTTTGCCAATGCGATGCACCTGACCACTTGCGCCAAGGAAGCCCTGGTCGCCAGCGGCATGCAACGCGTATTGCTGTTCATGGCGGATCGCGCTTTGAGCACCTTGCGTGTGCATCAGGCCGATGGCTTGCCCAGGGACGCTGCCAACCTGAGCCTGGATGTGGTTAACAGTACATTGCTGCAACGCCTGCTGGAAAAGTCCGCCCAGGTGCGTCTCAGCCCTGACAACCATGCACAGTTCGCCGCCCTGCTGCCACCGATCCTGCGCCGCCTGTTTACCGGCGAGCACCTGCTGTTGCGCTCGCTGAGCTGCAATGGCCGCGTGGTGATGCTGATGGTGGCGGACCAGGGTGGCGGGCCGTTCTCGGAAACCACCGTGCAAGCCTTTGGTAAAACCGCGCAATGCATCGAAAAGGCCCTGCACAGCTTTACCAACCGCAGCGCCTGATGCTTGCGCTACAATCGCCCTCCTTTATCGCCAACATTTGTGCCCAGGAGACCTCACATGCCTGACTTCTCTGGCTTGCCGCTGGTGATCGAATCCAGCGACCTGCAAGGTCGCCTGGATGCCGACCACCTGATTCTGGTGGACCTCACCAGTGCCGCCCGCTACGCCGAAGGGCATATCCCCGGCGCGCATTTCGTTGACCCCAAGCGCACCCAATTGGGCCAGCCCCCCGCGCCAGGCCTGCTGCCGCACAAGGCCGACCTGGAAAAGCTGTTCGGCGAGCTGGGCCACACCCCCGACGCCACCTATGTGGTCTACGACGACGAGGGCGGCGGCTGGGCCGGTCGTTTTATCTGGATGCTCGACGTCATCGGCCATCAGAAGTATCACTACCTCGACGGCGGCCTTCTGGCGTGGCTGGAAGAAAAGCATCCGGTTTCCACCGAGGTGCCCGCGCCAGCCGGTGGCCCGGTCAGCCTTACGCTGCACGACGGCCCCACCGCCACCCGCGAATACCTGCAAAGCCGGCTGGGCGCAGCCGACCTGGGTATCTGGGACGCACGCGGCCCGCTGGAGTATTCCGGCGAAAAAGTGCTCGCGGCCAAAGCCGGGCACATTCCCGGCGCGGTGAACTTCGAATGGACCGCCGGCATGGACAAGGCGCGTAGCCTGCGTATCCGCCGCGACATGCCGCAAATCCTCGAAGACCTCGGGCTGACCCGCGATAAAGAAATCATCACCCACTGCCAGACCCACCACCGCTCTGGCTTCACCTACCTGGTGGCCAAGGCGCTCGGTTATCCGCGAGTCAAAGGTTATGCCGGTTCCTGGGGCGAATGGGGCAACCACCCCGACACCCCCGTCGAGATTTGAAGCTTAAGGACACTTAATGAAAAAGCAGTTGTTTATCCTCAGTCAGTACTTGCTGCCGCACCACCTGCTGTCGCGCTTGGCCGGCTGCATTGCCGAGTGCCGTGTGCGCTGGTTCAAGAACGCCTTCACCCGCTGGTTCGCCAAGCGTTACCAGGTGGACATGTCCCAGGCACTGGTTGAAGACGTGACCGCCTACGAGCATTTCAACGCCTTCTTTACCCGCGCATTGAAAGACGGTGCGCGCCCGCTGGACCCGACCCCCGGCGCCGTACTGAGCCCGGCCGATGGTGCGGTCAGCCAGCTCGGCCCGATAGAACATGGCCGTGTGTTCCAGGCCAAGGGCCACAGTTTCAGCGTGCTGGAATTGCTCGGCGGCGACGCAGCGCTGGCGGCGCCGTTCATGGGCGGTGACTTCGCCACTATCTACTTGTCGCCCAAGGACTATCACCGCGTACATATGCCACTGGCCGGTACCCTGCGCGAGATGGTCTATGTGCCGGGGCGGATTTTCTCGGTGAACCAGACCACCGCCGAAAACGTGCCGGAACTGTTTGCGCGTAACGAACGGGTTGTCTGCCTGTTCGACACCGAACGCGGCCCGATGGCCGTGGTATTGGTGGGCGCGATGATCGTGGCCTCGATCGAGACGGTGTGGGCCGGGCTGGTAACACCACCGAAACGCGAGCTGAAAACCTTCCGCTATGACGAAGCTGCTCGCGCACCGATTCACCTGGAGAAAGGTGCGGAGTTGGGTCGCTTCAAGTTGGGTTCTACTGCGATCGTGCTGTTCGGGCCGGACCAGGTGCAGTGGGCGCAGGAACTGGCGGCGGGCACGCCGGTGCAGATGGGCCAGGGTATCGGCTCACCTAAAGCCTGATGATCGTTCCCACGCTCTGCGTGGGAATGCAGCGCAGGGCGCTCTGCGCCCCCAAAGCCTGACGCAGAGCGTCACAGAAGGCATTCCCACGCGGAGCGTGGGAATGATCTGTCGAGTTACAGCTGACCATCACGGTCACGCAAGCCCAGCAGATACAGCACTCCATCCAACCCCAAGGTCGAAATCGCCTGCTTGGCCGATTGCTTGACCAATGGCTTGGCACGAAACGCCACACCCAATCCCGCAATCGCCAGCATCGGCAAGTCGTTCGCGCCGTCGCCGACCGCAATGGTCTGCTCCAGGCGCAAGCCTTCCTTGTGCGCCAGCTCCTTGAGCAGGTCCGCCTTGCGTTGTGCATCGACAATCGGCTCCACGGCCACGCCGGTCACTTTGCCATCCACCACTTCCAGCTCGTTGGCGAACACGTAGTCAATGCCCAGCTTGGCCTGCAGTTGCTTGGCGAAGTAGGTGAAGCCGCCAGACAGGATAGCCGTCTTGTAGCCCAGGCGCTTGAGCTCGGCGAACAAGGTTTCGGCGCCTTCGGTCAGGCGCAGGGACGCGCCGATTGAATCGAGCACGCTCACATCCAGGCCCTTGAGCAACGCCAGGCGCTCCTTGAAGCTGGCGCGAAAATCCAGCTCGCCGGCCATCGCGCGCTCGGTAATGGCCGAGACTTGCTCGCCCACACCGGCGGCCTTGGCCAGTTCGTCGATGACTTCGGCTTCGATCAGCGTGGAGTCCATGTCGAACACCGCCAGGCGACGGTTGCGTCGGAACAGCGAGTCCTCCTGGAAGGCGATGTCGACATTCAGCTCCTGGGCCACGCTCAGGAATTCAGCGCGCAGCGCCTGCGCATCGGCCGGCTCGCCCCGTACGGAGAACTCGATGCAGCCCTTGCCTTTGTCTGCGGGCGTGTCCAAGGGCATGCGACCCGACAGACGGTCGATATGGTCGATGTTCAAGCCGTAGTGCGCCGTGATCGAACTGACGCGCTGCAACTGTTCGGCCGTGACCTTGCGGGTGAGCAACGTCACGATATGGCGTTTTTTGCCCTGGCCTTCGACCCAATGCTGGTAATCGACTTCGGACACCGGCGTGAAACGCACCTGCTGATCCAGCTTGTAGGCCGTAAACAGGATGTCCTTGAGTACCGACGAAGCCTGCTCGTTGCTGGGGATTTCCACCAGGATGCCGAACGACAGGGTGTCGTGGATCACCGCCTGGCCGATGTCGAGAATGTTCACACCACCCTGGGCCAGAACGCCGGTAATAGCAGCGGTGAGACCCGGTCGGTCAAGACCTGTGATGTTGATCAGGACAATTTCGCGCAAAGCGCACCCCCAGGCTGGAAAAAAACCGCATTCTACCCACTTTCAGTGACCATCGGGCACAGCCAGCGCTTTGCCGGTCATGGGCCTGTCGCTATACTGCGCGTCAACTTCACGGACCAAGAGCCGAGCGCAAGTGAACCGGCCCACGCCAGTAAAAACCGATAACTTCTTCCTGCTGATCTTCCGGGCACTGCGCCACCGCCGTGTACCGATCGCATTACGCATCGCCAGCCATAATGTGATCCTGGTCGCCCTGGCCCTGGTGATCTACGCCTGCGTGATGGGTTTGCAGTTCAAGCAGGCCATGCACGAGCAGGCCGACGCCCTCGGCGAGAGCCTGACCACCCAGACCGCCACCTCGGCGACTGAGTTGTTGGTGTCTAACGACATCCTCAGCCTCAACGTATTGCTCAACAACCTGACCAAGAACCCGCTGGTGGCCCACGCCGCCATCTATAGCGTGGACAACCGGATCATGGCCGAAGCCGGGCAGCGCCCGAAAAACGGCCTGTTGGGCGAAGCCGAGGGCCTGTACCAGAGCAATATCACGTTTCAGGATGTAAAAGCCGGCCAATTGCGCATCAGCCTGGACATGCAACAATTCCAGCAGCCGATGACCATCAGCCTGCAGAGCATGGGCATCTTGAGCGCGATCCTGCTGGCCCTCGCCCTGGCGTTGAGCCTGCGCCTGGGACGGCATATCTCCACGCCGTTGATGCAACTGCGCATCTGGCTGCGCGATATCGACGAACACACTCCAGCCACCGACCGCCAGGACGAAATCGGCGACCTGGCGCGCCAGTTGCATGCCAGCTTCGCCCCGGAGCCGACCGTGCCTGAGATCGAACCCGAACCCGAGTACGACGACGCCGACTACACCGACGAGCCTGAGTTTGAAGTACGCGACCTGCGCGACCCAGGCTTCGACGAAAGCGCTCCGGTAGCGGGCTTGAAGCCTGCACCGCGGCATGTGGTCAAGGCCGAAGAAGACGAGCTGGACGACGAAGACCCGTTCGCCGACCTGCGCGATACCGCCGAGTCCGCTCCCGTCGTAACGCCCAAATCGCTTCCCGCCAAAAGCAGCGAACCTCAGTACAGCGCCGTACTCGCCGTGCAACTGGGTGCACAGGACCAACTGCGCCGCCTGCCCCGCGCTCGCTTGACGGAACTGCTGGAACGCTACCGCGACTGTCTCGACCAGGCCGCCTCGCTCTACCAGAGCGAACTGCACACCCTGAACGACGGCAGCACGCTGATGCTGTTCCACAGCGAAGACAGCGGCGAGGACTACCTGACCAACGCCATCTGCTGCGGCGAGTTGTTGCGCGCCCTGGGTCATGCTTTGCAGATTGAAGTGGCGGACAGCGGTATCACATTGCAACTGCAGCTCGGTTTGACGGTGGGTGATGACCTGTTCGGCATCAGCCAGATCGACCTGCTGCTGACCGAGATCGCCCAGGATGCCCTGGCCTTGTCGCAACACAGCCGCAACCTGCTGCTGGTGGAGCGCAAGATCAGTGAAGACACGCTGATCCGCCAACGCGCACGCATCCGCCCGATTGCCAGCCCTGAGGGTGCCAGCTGCGTGGAGCGCTTGATGGAGCCTTACCCGTCGATGCTGGAACGGCAGCTGGCGCGGATGCATGAGACGCGCAAGCCCTGAAGCACGCTGCAAGAACCTTGTGGGAGGGGGCTTGCCCCCGATAGCGGAGTATCAGTCAGCACATCACTCACTGAAACACCGCCATCGGGGGCAAGCCCCCTCCCACATTTGACTGCGCCATGGCTTCTATTTTCAGATACAAAAAAGGCCCGCTTACTCAGCGGGCCTTTTGCTTGTCTGCCATTCAGATCAAAACCTGAACACTTCCAAATCCGTACGAATCGGTGTCGCCATCGGCATCTTGGGTTTTTCCGGTGTGGCCGGCTTGGCCTGTGCCGGCGCCTGCTTGCGCGGAGCCTCGGCAATTGGCGGCTGGTTGGCCAGCGGCTTGAGCGCTACCGACAACTGTTGCGCCAAGTGCTGCAACAATACGCCCTGGGCCTGGACCTGGGACGCCGTGGTGCCGGTATGTTCTTCCTGCAGGTGCACGATACGGTTGTCCCGCACCTGGCCGCGACGGTCGATCAGGCGCCACTGTGCATCCAGGATCGCCGGTTGCGAGGTACCGGAGTCAAGCCGCGTGATCGTCAGCAGCACCTGCACATCCGGGGTAAACCCGGATGGCCCCGGCGCCAGGACTACGCGCTGGCTGTCCAACTGGCCGGCCACCTGACGCAACATCAATTGATTGATATCGGAGGACAGGCTGCCCGCCCAGCGACCATCGGTGGAACCTTGCAGGCTGCCGTCGTTCTGACGTTGCAGCAGGGTTTCGCGTTGCAGGTAATCGGCAACGATTACCGGCCCCAGCAGAACGGCCATGCCGGCGGTTTGTGCTGGCTGAGCCGGACTTCCGCTGTCCAGCTGGTACAGCGACACCGGCTGGTGCGTGCTGCAACCCGCCAGCCCTAACAGGCCAGCGAGCATCAAAAATAGAGGAAGGCGTGGAGCAGTCATCATCCCATCCAGGTGGCTGCCGCACGGCGAACCACAATGTAATACTAAAAATAACCTAAATACGCTCGGCCACGCCGGCGCTGGAAAGGCCATATCATCCGTGAATATGCGCCATGACTCCAGCGCCAAAGCGTCGATCTACGCGTTAAATCGTAGATCGAGGCCTCTAGTACGCCTTAAGCAGGCGTTTCTACCAACAAAGCATCCACTCTCTGGAAGCCGCGAGGCAGTTTGTTACCGCGTCGACCGCGCTCGCCCTTGTAGTGTTCAAGGTCGTCGGGGCGCAAGGACAACGTGCGCTTGCCGGCCTGGAGCACCAGGGTGGAGCCTTCCGGGATGACGGCGATGTCGGTCACGTACTCTTCGCGACTGGCCACCCGCTCTCCAGGGATACCGATGATCTTGTTGCCCTTGCCCTTGCCCAACTGCGGCAGGTCGCTGATCTTGAACACCAGCAAACGCCCTTCGGTGGTCACCGAGGCCAGCCAGTTATGCTCGCGATCCTCCACCGGTCGCGGCAGGATCACCTTGGCGTTGTTCGGCAGGCTCAACAACGCCTTGCCCGCCTTGTTCTTGGCCTGCAGGTCTTCACCCTTGACCACGAAACCGTAGCCGGCGTCGGACGCGATGACGTACAGCGAATCATCGTCCGGCAACAGCACGCACTCGAAATTCGCCCCCGGCGGCGGCGTGAGGCGCCCGGTCAGCGGCTCGCCCTGCCCGCGTGCTGAGGGCAAGGTGTGAGCCGGCACCGAATAACTGCGCCCGGTCGAGTCGATAAACACCGCAAATTGGTTGGAACGCCCAGCCGCCGCAGTCTTGAAGCCATCACCGGCCTTGTACGACAGGCCGGTGGCATCAATATCATGCCCTTTGGCGGAACGAACCCAACCCTTTTCCGACAGAACGACGGTAATTTTCTCGTTAGGCAACAGCTCGGTTTCTGTCAGAGCTTTCGCTTCTGCGCGCTCGACAATCGGCGAGCGGCGGTCATCGCCGTAGGTTTCGGCGTCTTTGATCAGTTCACTGCGCACCAGCTTCTTGAGCTTGGCTTCGCTGCCCAGCAGCGCCTGCAGCTTGGCTTGTTCCTTGAGCAGCGCGTCCTGCTCGTCGCGCAGCTTCATTTCTTCCAGGCGTGCCAACTGGCGCAAGCGGGTGTCGAGGATGTAGTCAGCCTGGATTTCGCTCAGCTCGAAGCGCGCGATCAGCTCGGCCTTCGGGTGCTCGGCGGTACGGATGATATGGATCACTTCATCCAGGTTGAGGTAGGCAATCAGCAAGCCGTCCAACAGGTGCAAGCGGCGCTCGACCTTGTCCAGGCGAAATTGCAGGCGGCGGCGCACGGTCTGCACGCGGAACTCCAGCCATTCCACCAGCAAATTGCGCAGGTTCTTGAGCTGTGGCTTGCCGTCCAGGCCGATGATGTTGACGTTGACCCGGTAGCTGGACTCAAGGTCGGTGCTGGCAAACAAATGCTGCATCAGCACTTCATGATCAACCCGGCTATTGGTCGGGATGATCACGATGCGGCAAGGGTTTTCGTGGTCGGACTCATCGCGCAGGTCGGCGACTTGCGGCAATTTCGACGGTTTTGCCTGCATCAACGCGGCGATCTGCTCCAGCACCTTGGCGCCGGATACCTGATGCGGCAATGCGGTCACAATAATGTCGCCGTCTTCGACGTGGTACACCGCGCGCATGCGCACCGAGCCCTTGCCGGTTTCGTACATCTTCAGCAGGTCGGCGCGCGGCGTGATGATTTCCGCCTCGGTCGGGTAGTCCGGGCCCTGGATATGCTCGCACAGCTGCTCGACCGTGGCTTTTGGCTCATCCAACAGGCGCACGCATGCCGTGGCGACTTCGCGCAGGTTGTGCGGCGGCACGTCGGTGGCCATGCCGACCGCGATGCCGGTGGTGCCATTTAGCAGGATGTTCGGCAAACGTGCCGGCAACACCAGGGGTTCGTCGAGGGTGCCGTCAAAGTTCGGCCCCCAGTTCGCGGTGCCCTGGCCCAGCTCGCTGAGCAGTACTTCCGAGTAGCGCGACAGGCGCGCCTCGGTATAACGCATGGCGGCGAAGGACTTGGGATCATCCGGCGCACCCCAGTTACCCTGGCCATCGACCAGGGTGTAGCGGTAGCTGAACGGCTGGGCCATCAGCACCATGGCTTCATAGCACGCCGAATCGCCGTGGGGGTGGAACTTACCGAGCACGTCACCGACGGTACGCGCCGACTTCTTGTGCTTGGAGTCGGCGTCCAGGCCCAACTCACTCATGGCGTAGATAATGCGCCGTTGTACCGGCTTCAGGCCGTCGCCGATATGCGGCAGGGCACGGTCCATGATCACGTACATGGAGTAGTTGAGGTAGGCATTTTCGGTGAAGTCAGCCAGCGATCGGCGTTCTACGCCATCTAAGCTGTCTGCGAGGATGTCACTCATGCGGGCCTCATCATGGGGTAAGGCGCAACGGAATTGCCGCTGCGCTGATTCAATTCAAATTCGTGACGGCTCATGGCTGGGCACTCCAGCCACCGGCCGGGGCGGCGAAACGATAGACCACCGGGCGCTTTTCACCATCGGCACGCGCGCCGAAATTATTGTCGATGCCAATCCAGGCACCGTCGGCGTCCACCGCCAGGGCTTCGGCCAGGCCGTAAGGCTGGGGGTAACGCCGCTCGGGCGTCAGGGTTTCGTCGGCAAACGACCAGCACAGCTCAACCTTGGCCGTCACCGTATCGCGCCGGCAAATCTGGAACGCATTGCGCTCCAGGGTAAACAGCTTGCCGTTGAACAGCGCGAGGTCGGCAAAGTCCTTCGACACCGCCTTGGCGTTGGGGAACTGCGCCGGTTGCACTTCCAGGCCGGCCTCGCTCAACAACACGCAAGCACCGTCGCAATCCCACACGCTCTGCCCGCGCTTGATCGAAACCAGGCCGCGGCGCTCACGCTCGGCCGCCAGCCAGATCCGATCGCCTTGCGGGTTCACCGTCAGGCCCTCGAACAACGCATTGAAGTGCAGCAACATGCCGCTGGCCCGGGCCTCGCGCACCATGCCTGGGGCAATTTTCAGCCACTCGGGTGCGCCTGCTACCGGCACCTGCAACACCGCCGCGTGGGCTTCGCTGACGATGTAGCGGTTGCCTGCGGCATCACAGCTGATGCCTTCGAAATCCAGGTCGCCACCGCGAACGAACGAAGCCGCCTTGGTGCGCGAGCGCAAACCCCACGGCAGGCCGGATTCGGGCACGGGGGGTACGTCGATCTTCACCACTTCGGCGGTCCAGGTCGGCGCGCGGGTGTCCAGGCGATAAATCTGCTCATCATCACGGTCCGACACGGTCCACAATTGCTCGCCACATAGCGCCAGGCCCGACAGGTTCCCGCCGCGCATGCCGTCTACCGGGTGTTCCGACACCAGCTTGAGTTCAGCCACGGGCGCGGCAACCACATCGGTGGTCGCCAACCCGCACACCATCAGGATCGCCAGGGCGACGCCTGTGCGCATCAGCCCAGAACCTCGGCCAGGTTGCCTTTGGATTCGAGCCAGGCTTTGCGATCCGGTGCGCGCTTTTTCGCCAGCAGCATGTCCATCATTTCCGACGTGCCGGCGAAGTCTTCCAGGGTCAACTGCACCAGGCGCCGGGTGTTCGGGTCCATGGTGGTTTCGCGCAGTTGCGGCGGGTTCATTTCGCCCAGGCCCTTGAATCGCGTGACCTGTGGCTTGCCGCGTTTCTTCTCGGCCACCAGGCGGTCGAGAATGCCATCGCGCTCGGCTTCGTCCAGGGCGTAGAAAATCTCCTTGCCCAGGTCGATCCGGTACAGCGGCGGCATGGCGACGTAGACGTGACCGGCATCCACCAACGGGCGGAAGTGCTGCACGAACAACGCACACAGCAGGGTCGCGATGTGCAGGCCGTCGGAGTCGGCGTCAGCGAGGATGCAGATCTTGCCGTAGCGCAACTGGCTGATGTCCCCCGCGCCCGGGTCGACGCCGATGGCCACGGCAATGTTGTGCACTTCCTGGCTGGCCAGGACTTCGCTGCCGTCGACTTCCCAGGTGTTGAGGATCTTGCCGCGCAACGGCAGGATCGCCTGGAACTCCTTGTCCCGCGCTTGCTTGGCGGAACCACCGGCGGAATCACCTTCCACCAGGAACAGCTCGGAACGCATCGGGTCCTGCCCGGCGCAATCGGCCAGCTTGCCGGGCAATGCCGGGCCCTGGGTGATGCGCTTGCGCTCGACCTTCTTGCTGGCCTTGAGGCGACGACCGGCGTTGTTGATCGCCAGTTCCGCCAGGGCCAGGCCCAGCTCCGGGTGCTCGTTGAGCCACAGGCTGAAGGCATCCTTGACCACACCGGAGACAAACGCCGCCGCCTCGCGGGACGACAGGCGCTCCTTGGTCTGGCCGGAAAATTGCGGCTCCTGCATTTTCATCGACAGCACGAAGGCGATGCGCTCCCACACGTCTTCCGGCGCCAGCTTCACGCCGCGTGGCAGCAGGCTGCGGTATTCGCAGAATTCGCGCATGGCATCCAGCAGGCCCTGGCGCAAGCCATTGACGTGGGTGCCGCCCTGGGCGGTGGGGATCAGGTTGACGTAGCTTTCCTGCACGCTGTCGCCGCCTTCGGGCAACCACAACAGCGCCCAGTCGACGGCTTCCTTGTTACCGGCCAGGCTGCCGCAGAACGGCGCGTTGGGCAGGCGCTCGAAGTCGCTGACGGAGTCTTCCAGGTAGGAGCGCAGGCCGTCTTCGTAGTGCCACTCGACCTTCTCCCCCGTGCCTTTGTCTTCAAAGCTCACCAGCAGGCCCGGGCACAGCACGGCCTTGGCCTTGAGCACGTGCTTGAGGCGGCTGATGGAGAATTTCGGCGAATCGAAGTATTTCGGGTCCGGCGCGAAGTACACGCTGGTGCCGGTATTGCGCTTGCCAACGGTGCCGATCACCTGCAGGTCGGTGGCTTTGTAGCCATCGGCGAAGGTCATCTCGTACTCGTTGCCGTCGCGCTTGACCTTGACCCGGACGTGGTTCGACAGCGCGTTGACCACCGAAATACCCACGCCGTGCAGGCCGCCGGAGAACTGGTAGTTCTTGTTGGAGAACTTGCCGCCGGCGTGCAGCTTGGTAAGGATCAGCTCGACGCCCGACACACCCTCTTCGGGGTGGATGTCCACTGGCATGCCGCGACCGTCATCGGACACTTCCAGGGAGTGATCGGCGTGGAGAATGACCTGCACCGACTTGGCGTGGCCGGCCAGGGCTTCGTCAACGCTGTTGTCGATGACTTCCTGGGCGAGGTGGTTCGGCCGACTGGTGTCGGTGTACATGCCGGGGCGTTTGCGCACCGGGTCGAGGCCCGAGAGGACTTCGATGGCGTCGGCGTTATAAGAGCTAGCGCTGGGAGTGGCCATGGGGTCTCGTCGTGAGTCGTTCGATTAAAAAAGTAACCCGCGATTTTTACAGTGACGAAAAATCGAAGGATTGATACTGATCTGCGCCAATGCCGGCAAAGCTCAACAGTGCCGGCAATTGCTGGGCGAACCCTTGGTAACCATGGTCGCCACCGGCCTGGATGCGCAAGGCACAGGCCCGGTAATACTGCTGGGCCAGGCGATAATCCAGGGTTTCATCCCCGGTCTGCAACCACACCTGATAACGCGCGGCGTCTTGAGGAGCCGGCACTTCCAGCTCGGCCAGCGCTGTGACGTGATCGTGGGTCAATTCCCAGGTTTCATCGGTGTAGAGGTTCTTCTGGGTGCCCAGGTAACCGTCAAACATCCGATGGGGGCTGATCGCCGGGTTGACCAGCAGCGCCTTGAGGCCATGGCGTTCGGCAAGATGGGTTGCATAGTAGCCGCCGAGTGAGCTTCCCACCAGCAGTGGCCGACCCAGTTGCGCGATGGCTTCCTCCAATTGAGGAATCGCCTGACGCGGGTGGTGATGCAGGGCCGGTACACGCAACTGGTCGGCCAGGCCGAGGCTGTCCATCACGGTCATCAACTGGCTGGCCTTGTTGGACGCCGGCGCGCTGTTGAAACCGTGGATATACAAGATTGATGCGGACATGCCGGGCTCTCCATGCTTGCGCCAAAGAGGCGCAGTTTACAGGTAACAGCGGGGTCGTGGGTGCAGCCCATCGCCGCTGGCGTTACTATCCGTTCCACGCCCCTTAAGCACCTGATCGGCTGCAAACTGCTCATTTTTTGATCAGCGCACTCTTTCTTCATTGCTTGTGGAATTCGCCGGTACTGGCGGCGCGTTAAATAGGTTGCCGAGCGGGAAAACAGCATGCAACTGGAATGGCTTGAGGACTTTATTGAACTGACCCGCACCCGCAGCCTGTCGCGCGCGGCGGAAAATCGGTGCGTCACGCACCCCGCGTTCGGGCGACGTATCCGGGCGCTGGAAGAATGGGTCGGCACGCCATTGATCGAACGTACACAACCGGTGTCACTGACCCCTTGCGGCGTACTGTTTCTGGATGCTGCAACCCAATCGCTGGAACTGCTGACCGCCGTCAGAGCGCAATTCAAAGGTGGCCCCCTGAGCCGCGATGAACCCGTGCGTATCGCCACCGGGCGAACCCTGGCCTGTGACTTCTTCCCCGACTGGTACGAGTCGCTGCACCCGCAATTGGGCAGTTTTGCGGTGTCACTGCTCACCAGCGGTGCGCAAGAGGCCATCAGCCGGCTGTCGGCTGGCGAAGTCGATCTGCTGCTGAGCTTTTCCAGCCCGCTGACCCAGTCATTGATCGACCCGCAGCGTTTTGACTCTCGAGTGCTGGCAAAGGAGCAATTGCTACCGGTCAGTGCGCCGGACGCTCAGGGCCAACCGCGCCAGCAGATAGCCGCAAGCAGTAACGCCCTCCCCATTCCCTGGCTGGCCTTTTCACCTTCCCTTGCGCTGCGCGGCGTGCTGGCGCAGCACCTGGAGCGACTGCCACAGCGCCTGGCGTTGCGGATGGTTTACCAAGCCGATTCCTATGATGCGATTCTGGAAATGGCCAAGCGTGGCAAGGGCCTTGCGTGGTTACCGCAGATGGTCGTCAACGATGCGCTGGCGTCGGGCGAACTGCTGATTGCAGGCGGCGCCGAGTTTTGCGTCAGCTTCGACGTCTCGCTGCATCGGTTACGCGATAACCAGAGCGAGATGGTGATGAAGATATGGGAAGCGTTGGCAGCGTTTGAAACGCTGCCGCCCCCCTCATAATCGCCCGTTTTTCCGCTTCACCACCGCTACCAGCCGCGGCTGGCCTGGCCCGTGCCAAAACAGCTCAAACCTGTGCCAAATCAGCAATTGCCGCTACACCGCTATTGATTCACTTTCATCCGGGCTTTCACCCATAACAATTAACGCTTTCGATCTCGCCAGGCCGCGTAGCAGCTTGGGCGAATCCGAATGCCAAACGTGAAATACACCCGGGGCACACCCATGACCGCTCAATCACCCGTCTTACCCTCGGCAACGACCCCAGCCCGACGAGGCCCATGGAAGGAAATCATCGCTGCCAGTTTCGGCAATGCGCTGGAGTTCTATGATTTGTTGATCTACGGCTATTTTGCAGTCGTCATCGGCAAACAGTTTTTCCCCTCCGATAACGAAACCACCTCACTGTTGCTGGCCGTGGGCTCATTCGGTATTTCCTTTCTGATGCGTCCGCTAGGCGCCATTGTGCTGGGTTCCTACACCGACAAAGCCGGGCGAAAAGCCTCGCTGACACTGTCGATCATGATCATGTTGCTCGGCACCGCAATAATCACTTTCGCACCCACCTATGAACAGATTGGCTTGGCCGCGCCGTTGTTGATCATCGTTGCGCGCATGCTTCAGGGGTTCTCCACAGGCGGTGAGTTCGGCGCCGCGACGGCGTTTATGGTCGAACACGCAGACGCCAGGCGCCGGGGTTTCTTTGCCAGCTGGCAACTGTCCACCCAAGGGCTGGCAACCGTCCTGGCAGCGGGGGTCAGCGCGATCCTCAGTTATGTACTGTCGGATGTGCAGTTGAACGAATGGGGCTGGCGCGTCGCATTCGGTTTCGGCCTGCTGATCGGGCCGGTGGGCTATTACATTCGTACACAAATCGATGAAACCCCGGACTTCAAGAAAACGCTGGTCAGCAGCACGGCCAAAACCCCGCTGCGAGACGTCTTGATCAAGGGGCATGTCAGCCTGCTGCTGGCTATCGGTGTAGTGGCCGGTGCGACCGCATTCAATTATGTCCATAAGTTGTACATGCCGATCTACGCGTTCAAGCAACTGAACATCACCGCCACGTCTTCTTACCTCGGGGCGCTGATGACGGGCGTGACGTTAATGCTGATGGCGCCGGTATTTGGCGGGCTTTCAGACCGCTACGGACGATACCGGGTACTGACCATTGCGCTGTTGATTACCGGGTTTTCGTCTTACCCGATGTTCGTGCTGCTCAACACCTTCCCCAGCTTCACCACACTGCTGATCGTGCAAGCCCTTGTTGGCTTGTTGATCGCAGCCTGCCTGGGGCCGATTCCAGCGATGCTTTCCGACATTTTCCCGACCAGCATTCGCGGCACGGGCCTGGCGCTGAGCTACAACTTTTCCGTCACCCTGTTTGGTGGTTTTGCGCCATTGATCGTGACCGCGTTGATCGAAGCCAGCGGCAGCAAGCTCGCACCGAGCTTTTACGTGATGGGGACCATCTTGATCAGTGTCGTGTCGATCGTCTGCCTCGGCCGGCGCATGCGCGGTACGCAACCTTCGGCCAGTTGAGCCGGGCCCTTATAAAAGCCAGCTTCCCATGTTTGTCGCGCCCTATCTGGCGACACGTCTAAACGTTGGTCTATCGGAGACAGAAATGAAAACCTTAGAGCAAGTGCGTGCATCCCTGAAGCCATACCCGATTGAAGTCAACTTCCCCGACCTCAGCCCATGGAAAAACGGTAATGGCGGGATCGACTACGTTTACAGTTTCGACAGCGGCGAACCGGGGCCGCATGTTTTGATCATGGCATTGACCCATGGGAATGAAGTCAGCGGAGCCATCGCGGTAGACACCCTGTTACGCAGCGGTATCCGTCCGCGCAAGGGCCGCTTGTCACTGGCGTTCGGCAACGTTGAGGCCTATCAACGCTTCGACCCGCAAAACATCGACGCGTCCCGCTTCATTGACGAGGACATGAACCGTGTCTGGCTGCCATCCGTATTGGACGGCGAGCGAGAGTCTGTCGAGTTGCGCCGCGCCCGTGAGCTGCGACCGCTGATCGACGACGTCGATTTTCTGCTCGATATCCATTCAATGCACGAAGAGTCCCCACCCCTGATGATGTGCGGGGCGTGCGCCAAAGGCCTGGCATTTGCAAAATCGTTGGGTGTACCGGCCACCGTCGTCGCCGACGCCGGCCACGCCAATGGTCGACGCATGCGTGACTACGGCGGGTTTGGTGACGCCAAAAGCACCAAAAACGCGCTGCTGATCGAAACAGGTCAGCACTTTTCAAAAAAGAGCGAACACGTCGCCCTCGATATAGCCGCTCGTTTCCTGGTGGCGACTGAAACCGTCACCGGGGCTGACGTTTCGAGGTTTCTAAGCCGGGAACAGCCCGTTGCCCAGCACTGTTTGCAGGTCACCGATCCGGTGATCGCGAACAGCATGGACTTCAGTTTTACCGATGACTTCCGTGGCCTGGAACGGATCGCTCACGCGGGAACAGTGATCGCCCGAGACGCCGAACGCGAAATCCTCACGCCGTATGACAACTGCGTGCTGATCCAACCCTCGCTGCGGCACTTGGGGCAAGGCGTTACCGTGGTCAGGTTGGCGAAGGCGCTGGACCTATAGCCGCGCCGTCGGTGGTCAATAGCCGTTGCTGCCGTAGTCCACCTGGAACGCGAAGCCTTGGAGCCTTTCTACGCCGGTATCCAACCGCCCGTCGGCATGCAGGCGCAGCCAGCGATAGCCCGGCGCTTGCTCGCTGACCTTGAAGTCCTCACTGCCGGGTGCGAACTGGATGCACGTGGACGGCGAAGCCAGCAGACGTACACCGTTGCGCTCGCGGTCGATTTCCTGGTGCACATGGCCCCAGAGCACCGCCTTGACCTGCGGGAAGCGGTCGAGCACGGCAAACAACGCATCGGGGTTGCGCAGGCCGATAGGCTCCATCCAGGCACAGTCGATCGACACCGGGTGATGATGGAAGCACACCAGATGATGCCGGTTCGGCGCTTCGCTCAAGGCCTGGGCGAGTAATTGCAGTTGCTGGTCTTGCAGGTAGCCGGGCACGGAGCCGGGTACGGCGGAGTCCAGCAGGATGATGCGCCAGTTGCCGACATCGACCACCGGCTCCAGCAGGTCGCTGTGCACGGCAGCCTGGGCCATGATCTGCGGCTCATCGTGGTTGCCGGGAATCCAGCGCGCGGGAGCACCTATCGGCGCAGTCATATCGCGAAATTGCTGGTATGACGCCAGCGTGCCGTCCTGGGACAGATCCCCGGTGGCCAGCACCAGATCGATAGACGGCTGTTGTTCGCGGACCAATTCGATCACCCGCTGCAGGCTCTCGCGGGTATTCATACCCAGCAGCGTACTGTCGGCCTCGGCAAACAGATGGCTGTCGGTCAGCTGCACCAGCAGCACAGCGTCAGGGTTCACGGCGGATACGCTCGGCAAGGCGCTCTCCCTAGCAATCACAGGAATAGATAGTTGGGGCAATTATGCTGGGGCAGGACACAAAGAGGAAACCTGGACAAACGGACACCGTTCACATCTACCGCACGACTTCGAACTCATGGCCCAAGGCCAGGCAGTGGCTCAACCATTCGCCAAGGAACACATTGAGCTGGGCTTTCTCGTCGGGCTGGTGCATGAACACATTCGGGTAAGGATAGATGCTGCGAAAGCGCCGTGCATGTTCGGCGCTGATCACTTCGGCCATGCGCGCATCGTGGTACACCTGCACTTCCAGCTCCGGCACCGGCAGCCACGGCAGGCTGTGTTCCTGGCGCACGCGCAGGGTGGTGGTGTACGGGCAATTGACGATGACTTCCAGGGCCAGCACGCCGAGCATCTGGTCGCCGTGGGTCACGGCAATGCGCCGCGCCTCGGGCGCGTGGCGCATGTCGGGCAGCAGGCGCATCAGCCGCGCGTAGTTGGCCTCGCACGCGGCTTGCAGCCCGATCAGGTCGACCCGATAACGTTCCCGTGCCTTTACTGCCATAACCCCCTCACTTCCGCGCGATTAAGCGCAAGCCATTGCAGGGCGATAATGCTGGCTGCGTTGGAAATCTTACCGTCGCGTACCGCCTGCAAGGCATCTTCGAATGCCCAGGTGGTGACGCGGATGTCTTCTGCCTCTTCTTCCAATCCATGGATACCACCGGCCTGGGAGCTGTCGCAACGGCCCAGGTACAAGTGGACAAATTCGGTGCTGCCGCCAGGCGAGGGGAAATACTTGGTGATCGGCCACAGCGCGGAGAACGTCAGCCCAGCTTCCTCCTCGGCTTCGCGGTGTGCAACCTCCTCCGGCTGCTCGTCCTTGTCGATCAGGCCGGCGACCATTTCCACCAGCCAGGGGTTGTCGGTGCGGCCCATGGCGCCCACGCGGAACTGCTCGATCAGCACCACTTCATCGCGCTGCGGGTCGTAGGGCAGCACGCACACCGCATCATGGCGCACGAAGACTTCACGATTGATCACGCGGCTCATGCCGCCGTCGAACTTCTCGTGGCGCAACTGCACGCGATCGAGCTGGTAGAAGCCCTTGTAGGCAGAGTCGCGCTGAACAATCTCGATTTTATTCGGCGTCGACTTCGTAAAATCCGTCATATCCTTCCTCGTCATAAGCCGTGCAATGGGCGCCATCCTAACGCGCCCATGCAGGTTGGCGCAGCCCCTTTCCGGTTGCCGGGATAGACGGCGGGCGTCAAACTCACTCTAATCAGTCTAGTGGCGAACTGGCGGCCTTGTTGGCAGTCCAAGCGCTACTCTTTTCGCTTTCCATCGATTTACGAAGGACACACATGTCGCTTTTAAAAATCGCCTCCGTGGCTTGTATTGCCTTGACCCTGGGTGCCTGCCAGAGCCTGTTCCAACCCAGCCAGCTCAAGCCGCTGGACGTCACCACCGACAAATCGGAGCAAACCAAGCCCGGCTGCGGCAGCCCTGACTGCCCGCTGGTGAATATCGATACCGTGCATTTTCCCGCCGACCCGCAACTCGACAGCCTGGTGGAGCAGCGCTTGCTGCAAATGACCCGCACCAGCCCCGGCGCCAGCGTACCGGCAACCCTGAATGCCTACCGGGACAAGTTCCTGCGCGAATCCCCCGACCGCCACAGCATGTATTTGCAAGCCAAGGTACGCGAGCAGCATGACGCCCTGGTGATCGTCGAAGTGTCCAGCTACCTGGACACCGGCGTGGCCCACGGTGAGCCTGGCCGCGGGTTCATCAACTATTCACGTGTGCTGCATAAAGAGCTGGGCCTGGCCGACATGTTGTTGCCCGGCCAGGAGCAGGCCTTCTGGAATACGGCAAAAGTTGCCCACAATAGCTGGTTGATCAACACCAAGATGGACCGCGATCCGGAGTTCGTGAAGAACTGGCCGTTCCAGAAAACCCCGAATGTGGCCTTGACCAGTGGCGGCGTGGTGCTCAAGTACAACGTGAGCACCATCGCGCCTTATGCACAGGGGTTGATCGAAATCACCATCCCCTATGCGCGCCTTACCGGTGTGATCAAGCCTGAGCTGATGCCCGCGCGCCACTGACCGCCCGCCCCAGGATGAACTGCAGCAGCCCCGCCAGCAGCAATGCCGGCAGGGTTGCGCCAATATCCGGATAGAGGTTGGCCAGCACATGATAGGTAGCGATGCCGCCCAGCCAGGCCACCAGCGCTGGCCAGTGCAGCTGGGTCACCGCGCCCTGGCGCCGATGGCGCAGGATGAAGTGATCCACCAGTACCACGCCGAACAGTGGTGCAAATACTGAACCGATCAGCAACAGGAAGTTCTGGTATTGCGCCAAGGGCGCAAAGCAGGCGATCAGGGTGCAGATCACACCAATGGCCAACGCCAGGTGCTCGACCTTCAAGCGCAGCAGAATAGCGCTCGACACCGCCGCCGAGTGAATATCGGCAAACGCGTTTTCCGACTCGTCCAGCAGGATCAGCAACAGCGGAATACCCAGGCCGGCGCCGGCCAGGGCCAGCAGCAATGCATTGACCTCACCGCTTGGCGCAAATGCCAGGGTGTAGGCCACCCCCAGGCTCATCAGCCAGAAATTACCCACAAAGAACCCCAGCGCAGTGCCGCCGAACACGCTTTTGGCGCGCTTGCCGAAGCGTGAGTAGTCGGCAATCAACGGCAGCCAGGACAGCGGCATGGCGATGGCAATGTCGAAGCCCACCGCAAACGGCATCGAGCCATCACCGGCCTGGGCCCACAGGGCAGCGAGGTCGGCCTTGACGAACAGGTTCCAGGTCAGCCACAGGCAGGCCGCAAGCAGCAGCCAGATACCCCATTTGCGCAGGACCTGGCGCACGAAGGTCAGCGGGCCGCTCACCGCCAGCAAGGTGGCAAGGCCGCCGAAGAACAGCGTCCACAGCAAGGGGCTCGCCAGCAGGCTGCCTTCGCTGAACGCTCTTGTGCCCAGCAGACTGGCGGCATCGCGCATCACGATGATTTCGAACGAGCCCCAGCCAATCAATTGCAACAGGTTCAACAGCGCCGGCAGGCTGGCGCCCTTGGCACCGAGGCTGAGCTTGAGTGCGGCCATGGCGGACAAGCCGGTGTCGCTGCCGATCACACCGACGGATGCCAGCAACAGCACGCCCACCAGGGTGCCAAGGAAGATGGCCAACAATGAGCCGGACAAACCCAGGCCCGGCGCCAACAGCGCGCCGGTTTGCAGGACCATCAGGCCGATGCCGAGGGAGAACCACAGGGAGAACAGGTCGCGGGCGCCGAAGACGCGCTTGTCGGTGGGCACCGCGATGTCGGGGGAGTAGGTACTCGGTTGAATGTTCAAGGGGGGTATCTCTGAGGGGCTGATCGTTCCCACGCTCTGCGTGGGAATGCCGCTTTGGACGCTCTGCGTCCGCCTTTGTGACGCGGAGCGTCACGGGATGCATTCCCACGCGGAGCGTGGGAACGATCATGGGTTTCAGACTTTTTTGTACAGCTGACTGCCTTCCTGCTTGAACCGCTCCGCCTGCTCCGCCAGGCCCTTGGCCACGTCCACATCCACCGCTTCAATGCGCTGGTTAGCCGCGTACTCACGCACTTCCTGGGTAATTTTCATCGAGCAGAATTTCGGCCCGCACATCGAGCAGAAATGCGCGACCTTGGCCGAATCCTTCGGCAGGGTTTCGTCGTGATAGGAACGCGCGGTGTCCGGGTCCAGGCCGAGGTTGAACTGGTCTTCCCAGCGAAACTCGAAGCGTGCCTTGCTCAGCGCGTTGTCGCGTATCTGCGCACCCGGATGGCCCTTGGCAAGGTCGGCAGCATGCGCCGCGATTTTGTAGGTAATGATGCCGGTCTTCACGTCATCCTTGTTCGGTAAGCCCAGGTGCTCCTTGGGCGTGACGTAGCAGAGCATGGCGCAGCCGAACCAGCCGATCATCGCCGCGCCGATACCGGAGGTGATGTGGTCATAGCCTGGCGCAATATCGGTGGTCAGCGGCCCGAGGGTGTAGAACGGCGCTTCGTCGCAGCACTCCAGCTGCTTGTCCATGTTTTCCTTGATCAACTGCATCGGCACGTGGCCCGGGCCTTCGATCATGGTTTGCACGTCGTGCTTCCAGGCGATCTTGGTCAGCTCGCCAAGGGTTTCCAGTTCACCGAATTGCGCGGCGTCGTTGGCGTCGGCGATCGAGCCAGGGCGCAGGCCGTCGCCTAGGGAGAAGCTGACGTCATAGGCCTTCATGATTTCGCAGATCTCGTCGAAATGCGTGTAGGTGAAGTTCTCTTTGTGGTGGGCCAGGCACCACTTGGCCATGATCGAGCCGCCACGGGACACAATGCCGGTGACGCGCTTGGCGGTCAGCGGTACGTAGCGCAACAACACGCCGGCGTGGATGGTGAAGTAGTCGACGCCCTGCTCGGCCTGTTCGATCAAGGTGTCACGGAACAGCTCCCAGGTCAGGTCTTCGGCGGCGCCGCCGACTTTTTCCAGGGCCTGGTAGATAGGCACAGTACCGATCGGCACCGGCGAGTTGCGGATGATCCACTCGCGGGTTTCGTGGATGTGCTTGCCGGTGGACAGGTCCATCACCGTGTCCGAACCCCAGCGAATACCCCAGGTCAGTTTCGCCACTTCTTCTTCAATGGACGAGCCCAGCGCGCTGTTGCCGATGTTGCCGTTGATCTTCACCAGGAAGTTACGGCCGATGATCATCGGTTCCAATTCGGTGTGGTTGATGTTGGCCGGAATTATCGCGCGGCCACGGGCGATTTCTTCACGCACAAATTCAGGGGTGATGATTTTCGGCACGCTGGCGCCGAAGCTGTGGCCGGCGTGCTGCTGGTCAAGCAAGCCACCGGCGCGGGCTTCTTCAAGCTTCATGTTTTCGCGGATGGCAACGTATTCCATCTCGGCGGTGATGATGCCCTTGCGCGCGTAGTGCATCTGCGTGACGTTAGCCCCGGCCTTGGCGCGGCGCGGGTTCTTTACATGGGCGAAACGCAGGGCAGTCAACTCGGCATCGCTCAGGCGCTGTTGACCGAAGTGCGAACTCAGGCCCGACAGGCGCTCGGTGTCGCCACGGGATTCGATCCAGGGCGAGCGCACATCGCCCAAGCCTTTGCGCACGTCGATGATCACGTTGGGGTCGGTGTACGGACCGGAGGTGTCGTAGACCACCACGGGCGCGTTGATTTCGCCGCCGAAATCGGTGGGCGTCACATCCAGGCTGACCTCGCGCATCGGCACACGAATGTCCGGGCGAGTGCCTTGTACGTAGATTTTCTGCGAGCGGGTAAACGGCTGCACGGAGCCGGAGTCGACCTTGGCCGATTCACTCAAGTGCACGGTGTTTTTCAGTTTTGTACTTTTTATTTCTGTGCTCATCACGGGCTCTCCAACTCTCCAGGCGGTGGATGTTTGTCGGAGCGAACCTGTGACGGACGGAGGCACTGGAACCAGTGCTGTGCTTGGCGCACGAGGGCTGTTCGATTGTCGAACAACATCCCGGACGAAGCACAAGAGGACTCGCCGGGTGACGAGAAATCTTGTTCCCTACGCAGGCGTTAACCTGATCAGGTTCAACGGGATCCGGTATTTACCGATCTCAGCCTTCCAACAAGGCACCCCGACAAGAACGCGGCCAGTCTAGACCATGGCGTGGGCAAATTGCCAATGGCGCGGCATTGGGCATGATAAATGGCGTGATTGCAGGATTGTTGTGCCGCGGTCCGGCCACTACACTCGGGAGCTGCCTCAAGGCTTGACGCTCCAGTTGGGTCACCGTAGCCTTGGCCAACAAATTATCATCGTAATATTTACTCAGGGATCGACTCATGCTGCGCAAACTTTCACTGGCAGTTGCCGTGTCTTGTGCGACCCACACAATGGTCTGGGCAGCTGAAGCGCCCTTGTCTGCCAGGACCGACCTGGTCAGCGTCTATCAGGAAGCGGTGGACAACAACGCCGACCTGGCCGCCGCACGCGCCCAGTACGGCGCGCAGAAAGAAGTAGTGCCCCAGGCTCGCGCCGGGTTGCTGCCGAACCTGACCGGCGGCGCTGATATCAACAACGTACGCACCCAGATCGACACGCCGGCCGCCACCGCCAATCGCGATGCGCACTCCTGGCGTGCAACCTTGAGCCAGCCGCTGTTCCGTGCCGACCGCTGGTTCCAGTTGCAAGCTGCCGAAGCCACCAACGAGCAGGCGGCGCTGCAGCTCTCGGCGACCGAACAGAACCTGATCCTGCAGAGCGCCGAAAGCTACTTCGCCGTGCTGCGCGCCCAAGACAACCTGGCCTCGACCAAGGCCGAAGAAAATGCCTTCAAGCGCCAGTTGGACCAATCCAATGAACGCTTCGATGTGGGCCTGTCGGACAAGACCGACGTGCTGCAATCCCAGGCCAGCTATGACACGGCACGGGCCAACCGTATCCTCGCCCAGCGCCAGGTGGAAGACGCCTTCGAGGCGCTGATCACCCTGACCAATCGCCAATACAATTCGATCCAGGGCATTGTCCATACGCTGCCGGTGTTGCCACCGCTGCCGAACGATGCCAAGGCCTGGGTCGAAACCGCCGGCCGCCAGAACCTCAACCTGCTGGCCAGCAACTACGCCGTCACTGCCGCCGAGGAAACCCTCAAGCAGCGCAAGGCCGGCCACGCGCCGACCCTGGACGCGGTGGCGCAGTACGAAAAAGGCGATAACGATGCCCTGGGCTTCAGCAACCCGAATGCGTTCGGCACGCCCTATCGCGGTGACGTCGAACAGCGCACCATCGGCCTGCGCCTGAACATTCCGATCTACAGCGGCGGCCTGACCAGCTCTCAGGTCCGTGAGTCCTACTCGCGCCTGGGCCAGACCGAGCAGCAACGCGAAGGCCTGCGCCGCCAGGTCGTGGAAAACACCCGCAACCTGCACCGCGCGGTGAACACCGACGTGGAGCAGGTACAGGCGCGCCGCCAGTCGATCATCTCCAACCAGAGCGCAGTGGAAGCCACGGAAATCGGCTATCAGGTGGGCACGCGCAATATCGTCGACGTGCTCGACGCCCAGCGCCAGCTCTACGCGTCGGTGCGCAACTACAACAATAGCCGCTACGACTACATCCTCGACAACCTGCGCTTGAAGCAGGCTGCGGGCACGTTGAACCCAGGGGATCTGCAGGACCTGACGCGCTACCTCAAGGCCGACTACAACCCGGACAAGGACTTCCTGCCACCGGACCTGGCCAAAGCCGCCGCCGAGCAGTTGAAGGCCCGCCCGGGTTCTTGAGAACACTGCAAAACCAATGTGGGAGGGGGCTTGCTCCCGATAGCGGTCTGTCAGTTCAAGTAGTTTTGACTGACACTCCGTCATCGGGAGCAAGCCCCCTCCCACATTTTGGATCGGCGTTGAGTCAGTGAGTGATCAATCGATCCAAACCATCCAGCAAGCGCTTAAGCGCGCCCTGGTTGGCCTGCATCACCTTCAACCCCGCCTGCGCCATCCTGCGCGCATCCTGTGGCAACTCGAACAGCTGCCGCACCGCCTCGGCCAAGCCGTCTGCATCATCCACCTCACGCAACGCCCCGGCGTCGCGCATCATCGCGGTGATTTCCAGGAAGTTGAACAGGTGCGGCCCCATGATCACCGGCTTGCCCAGCGCGGCCGGCTCCAGCGGGTTGTGCCCACCGGTCGGGACCAGGCTGCCGCCGACAAAGGCGCTGTCGGCCAAAGCGTAGAGAAACAGCAACTCGCCCATGGTGTCGCCGAGCAACACTGAGGTGTTTGCGGTGACCGGCTCGCCACTGGAACGACGTACCGTGGCAAAGCCCTGCTGCAAGCAACGCTCAAAGGCCGGGTCAAAGCGTTCCTGGTGACGCGGTACCAGGATCAGCAAGGCGTTGGGATAGCTGGCGAGCAATTGGCGATGGGCCGCAAGCACGACTTCGTCTTCACCTTCGTGGGTGCTGGCGGCGATCCACACCGGCCGCTCGCCGGCACCCCATTGTTCGCGCAGGGCGGCGGCGCGGGCCGGCAGTTGCGGGTCGACGGTCAGGTCGAACTTGATCGAGCCGGTGACTTCAACGGTTTCAGGACGCGCGCCGAGGCTGCGAAAGCGTTCGGCCTCGGTCTCGGTCTGCACCGCAATCAAGTTCATTTGCGCCAGCATCGGCGCGGTCAGCCTGGCAAACCGGGCGTAGCCCTTGGCCGAGCGCGCCGACAACCGCGCATTGGCCAGGGCCACCGGAATACCGCGCTGGGCGCAGGCGTGAATATGGTTAGGCCACAACTCGGTCTCCATGATCACCGCGAGCCTAGGCTGTACCCGGTCGAGGAAACGCTTGGCGGCGCAGGGTAAGTCGTACGGCAGATAACAATGTTGAATGCGCGGTTCATTGGCGAACAGCGCCTGGATGCGCTCGGAACCGGTGGGCGTCATGCAGGTGACGGTCATCGGCAGCTGCGGATAACGCTCCAGCAGGGCGCGGATCATCGGCGCGGCGGCAATGCTTTCGCCCACCGACACCGCATGCACCCAGATGCCGCCGGGCTGCATCACCGGCAAGCCATAGGAAAACCGCTCGCCCACGCGCTTGGCATAGGCCGGCGCCTTGCGCGCGCGCAACCATAGACGTAAAGCTACCAACGGCAGCGCCAGGTAAAACAGACAGCTGTAGAGAGTTCTATTCATGGCGGCGGAGTTTATCGGCTTTTTCAGTCGATCGCCTGCAGGCACTCGGCAAAACGTTCAGCCAAAAAGCGTGCGGCAGGCCCGAGGTGTTCATCGCGGCGCCACACCAGCTCTACCACCAGCGCCGGCGGGGTCCATTCGCTGTCCAGTTCAACCATCTGTTGCTGGTAGGTCGGGTATTGCACGATATGCCGTGGCAACCAGGCCCAGCCGAGGCCGCTCATCAGCCATTCGGCCAATACGTAGAAGCTGTCGGCCCGCCACACCAGCGGGCTGGCGGCTTCGCTGCCGGGGTAGACGCTGGTCTGGGTCGACATCAGCAACTGGCGAAACTGCGCCAGTCGTTGGCAATCCACGTACTTTTCCGTGGCCAATGGGTGATTCACACCGCACACCGTGACCATTTCCACACTGCCCACCACCCGCCGTTCGAGGGCTTCGGGGATCTGGTCGTGGTAGAACAACAGGCCCAGGTCGGCCTGGCGTTCCACCAACTTGCGCGCCACATCGCCCTGAGCGGCGCTGGACAGCTGCACTTCAAGCAACGGATAGCGCACGGCCAGCGCTTCCAAGCTGTCGAGCACCGGCTGGAACAACATCGCCTCGTCCTGGGCCAGGCGCAGGCACGCTTCCTCGCCACGGGTCAACGACAACGCCCGTCCCGTCAGGCGCTCGCACTGGCGCAGCACTTCACGCGCCTCCTCCAGCAACACACCGCCGGCTTCAGTCAGGCGCGGCTGGCGGCCGCTGCTACGCTCGAACAGGCTGACGCCGAGGTCCGCCTCCAGCATCGCAATAGCGTTGCTGATGGCCGATTGCGCCTTGCGTTGCCCGCGCGCCACGGCAGAGAACGAACGCTGCTCGGCTACGCTGACAAACAGGCGCATCTGTTCCAGATCCCACTGCACGCTCATGGCTGAACCTATCTTGAATTCGGATAGGTAATGACTTTACCCCATCTGTTGAACCTCTAGAATGCCGACCTTATCAAACGAGCTTCACCTTGAGGAACGCACCATGAACGCCGCCTACTGTTACCTGGCCATCGCCATCTGCTCGGAAGTGATCGCGACCGTTTCCATGAAAGCCATCAAGGGCTGGAGCACACCCATCCCGCTGTTGCTGGTGATCGTCGGTTATGGCGTGGCGTTCTGGATGCTTACGCTGGTGGTGCGCACGGTGCCGGTGGGCGTGGCTTATGCCGTCTGGGCGGGGATGGGCATCGTGATGGTCAGCGTTGCAGCGCTGTTCATCTACGGGCAGAAGCTGGACATCCCGGCCATGCTGGGGATGGGCCTGATTGTGCTGGGCGTGGTGGTGATTCAGCTGTTCTCGAAAACCGCCGGTCACTGACCACCACTCAACAGCCTGTATACTGCACCTCTTGTCTTGAACATTGAGGTCGCCGATGCCATCCGTTATTTCCACCGACGTTCTGATTGTCGGCGCCGGGGTTGCCGGCCTTTGGCTCAATGCGCGCCTGCGCCGCCAGGGGTTTTCCACGGTGCTGGTGGAAAGCGCGACCCTGGGTGGCGGGCAAAGTGTGAAGTCTCAGGGGATCATCCACGGCGGCGCGAAATACGCCCTGCACGGCGCCCTCACCGGCGCCTCCGAAGCAATTGCCGACATGCCGCGCCGCTGGCGTGAAGCCCTGGCCGGCACTGGCGAGCTGGACCTGTCCGGCGTGCGCCTGCTCTCCGAAGCCCACTACCTGTGGTCCCCCGGCACCCTCGCCGGTAATCTCACCAGCTTTTTCGCCAGCAAAGCCGTGCGCGGTCGCGTCGATCAGGTCAAGGGCGACGAACTGCCCCCGGCGCTGCAAGATCGCCGCTTCAAGGGCAAGGTCTATCGCCTGGCGGAGTTGGTAGTGGACGTGCCGAGCCTGATTGAACGCCTGGCGCACCTGGCTGGTGACGGTTTGCTCGCAGGCCGGCAGATCGAACCACTGCTCGACGGCGACACGCTGGTCGGCTTGAAGGTTGATGGCCGCGGCATCCGCGCCCAACGCATCGTACTGAGCGCCGGCGCCGGCACGGCGGATCTGCTGGCGGCCCTGGGCTTGAGCCAGCCGGCGATGCAGACCCGCCCGCTGCACATGATCATCGCCAAAGGCCCAGGCCTCAAGCCGTTGTATGCCCACTGCCTGGGCGGCGGCACCAAGCCGCGCCTGACCGTGACCACCCACCCGGCCGCCGACGGTCGCTGGGTGTGGTACATCGGTGGCGATATCGCCGAGGCCGACGGCGTGGCGCGCACGCCGCAAGAGCAGATCGCTACCGCCCAGAAAGAGCTTGCCCAGTTGTTGCCGTGGATCGACATGAGCCAGACCCAGTGGGCCACCCTGCGCGTCAACCGCGCCGAGCCACTGCAATCGGGCCTGACCCGTCCCGACAACGCCTTCGTTGCCGAACAGGGTCGCCTGTTGGTGGGGTGGCCGACCAAGCTGGCCCTGGCACCGGATTTCGCCGACCGAGTCATCACCCGCCTGGAACGCGACGGCATCCGCCCAAGCGCCAGCGCCCCCCTGCCCGAGCTGCCAAAGCCTGCTATCGGCCAACCCGCCTGGGAGCAACTGTTGCCATGAGCCTGCCAACCCTGCACGACCTGCATCGCCCCCTGGGCAGCACCGGCTTGCTGGTGTCGCCGCTGGGCCTGGGCACCGTCAAGCTGGGCCGTGACCAAGGGGTGAAATACCCCAGCGGCTTCAAGATTCCGGATGACGACGAGGCGCGGATGTTGCTGCGCCAGGCGCGCCAGCTGGGCATCAACCTGATCGACACCGCACCCGCCTACGGCCGCAGCGAAGAGCGCCTCGGACCACTGCTGCGCGACCAGCGCAAGGATTGGGTGATCGTCAGCAAGGTCGGTGAGGAATTCGAAGCGGGCGTTTCCCGCCACGATTTCAGCGCTGCCCATACGCGGATGTCAATCGAGCGCAGCCTGAAAAGACTTGAAACGGATTTTATCGACCTGGTGCTGGTGCACTCCGACGGTAACGACCTGCATATCCTCAACGATTGCGAGGTGTACCAGACCCTGGCGGCGCTGAAAAAAGAGGGCAAAATTCGCGGTTTCGGCTTCTCCGGCAAGACCGTTGAAGGCGGCGTGAAGGCGCTGGAACAGGGTGATTGCGCAATGGTCACTTACAATTTGAACGAACAAGCTGAAAAAGCCGTCATTGAATACGCAGCGGCCCATGGCAAGGGCATCCTGGTGAAAAAAGCCCTGGCCAGCGGCCACGTGTGCCTGGAGCCTGGAATGGATCCAATTCAGGCCAGTTTCATGTTGTTGTTTGCGCAAACGGGTGTCGCCAGTGCTATTGTCGGGACCATTAATCCGCTGCACCTGGCCCATAACGTGGCAACCGCTGCCCGAGTCATCCGTCAACTCTGATGCCGCCCACGCGGCCGACCCCGTCGCAAAAAGGAGCCGACATGCCGCGTACGCTCATAAGAAAGAACCCCAGCAACTTCAAGACATTGCCGCTGCACGTAGAAGCCACCCCCGAAGGCCTGAGCTACCAGAGCGTCGGTATGCCGCTCAACTTCGCCCAGACCCTGCAACGGCGCAAGCCGGTCGAGGTGCCCGACGCCGAACGCTTCACCCTGGAACTGGCGAACCTCGGCGTCTCGGTGCGCCTGACGCTGCACTGGCAAAACAAGGATTACTGGGTACTGGTGCGCCAGCGGCGCCAGGATCGCGGCGATGTGGTGCTCAAGCTGATCTCCGGCTACGTCCCGGCCCATGAACTGAACCTGCCGCTGCATACCGCCATCCAGGAAATTGCCGAAGAGTGCTTGCTGGAAACCCCGGAAGGCTGGCTCGGCGGGCGCTTCAACGACACATGGCTGCCGGCGCCCTACTCCGCCGCGCTGCATTACCGTGAAGCCCTGCCGTTTCGCCTGAGCCCGCTGTCCGGCGCCGCGCGCCCGGTGCGCTGCGCGACCACCCAGTTGATCGAGCGCCCACGGGCCTATGTGCACCTGCCAACGGCTTCACTGCAGTTGATTTACGATCTGCGCCTGGAAGTGCCGAAAGAGGCCAAGTCGCTGAGCCTGTTTCATGTGGATGAGCGCCTGGAAGGTGACCAACTGGTGGCGCGCCTGGATCGACAGCGTCCGGATCTGTACTTGATGCCGCTCAAAGACGGCGAGCCGCTGGCCGAGCTGTACACGGTCAAGAAAGATCAGCTGTACCCTGCGAGCACGCGTGGTTTGTACCTGGCCGAAAGCTTCGCCCAGCAAGAAGGCTGGCTGGTGCGTGATGAGCGGATTCGCTGGAAGGACTGGCTGCGCCAGCAAGGCCTGGCAGAACCGGAAAAAGAATCGAAGCTCAAGCGCTTGACCGGCAAGGCGCAGCAGATGCTGCGCAAGATCGTGCCGAAGAAAACCAGCCGCTAGGCGCGAGCCCAGCGGCTACAGGCTTTATTCGTTATTGCGGATTTTCTCGACGATCGCGGTGGTCGAGCTGTTTTCCACCAGCCCCAACACTTTGACCGTGCCGCCGTAGGCACTGACGATGTCCGCACCCACTACCTGGTCGACGGAATAGTCACCACCCTTGACCAGCACGTCTGGCTTGACCTGGGCCAACAGGTTTTCCGGGGTGCCTTCAGAAAAACTGATCACCCAGTCCACCGCACCCAAACCCGCCAGTACCGCCATGCGCCGGTCGACGCTATTGATCGGGCGGCCAGGGCCTTTCAAGCGGCTGACGGACGCGTCATCGTTGACCGCGACGATCAGGCGATCACCCTGGGCGCTCGCTTGCTCGAGATACGTCACATGGCCGGCGTGCAGGATGTCGAAGCAACCGTTGGTGAAGACAATGCTTTCGTTGTGGGCGCGAGCGTCGTCAATCGCCAACAGCAATTGCTCGAGCCCCAGCACCCCGCGTTCCGAGCCTTCGGAGCGCTGGATGGCGCGACGCAACTCGGGTGCGCTGATGGCAGCGGTGCCCAGCTTGCCAACCACGATGCCCGCCGCCAGGTTGGCCAGGGCCACGGCGTGGGGCAGCTCCTCACCCGCGGCGATGGACGCGGCCAGGGTGGAAATCACCGTGTCACCGGCGCCGGTGACGTCGAACACTTCCCGCGCACGCGCCGGCAGGTGCATCGCCGGATGGCCTGGACGCAGCAGGGTCATGCCGTGCTCGCCACGGGTCACCAGCAGGGCGCCGAGTTCAAGATCGGCCATCAGCGCCGCGCCCTTGCTCACCAGCTCGTGCTCATCGGCGCAACCACCGACGACGGCTTCGAACTCGCTGAGGTTTGGCGTGATCAGGCTGGCGCCGCGATAAATCGAGAAGTCCTTGC
The DNA here is from genome assembly GCF_003852295.1 of Pseudomonas sp. R11-23-07. Taxonomy (NCBI): domain Bacteria; kingdom Pseudomonadati; phylum Pseudomonadota; class Gammaproteobacteria; order Pseudomonadales; family Pseudomonadaceae; genus Pseudomonas; species Pseudomonas sp. R11-23-07. The sequence goes on along the minus strand of NZ_CP027761.1, from coordinate 611,581 downwards.
CCTTGGGATCGGCCAGCACCGGAATGTTGCGGGCCTTGGCGGCCTGGATCAGCACCTGGTGGTTCTTCAAGGCGCCTTTGCCGTAGTCAGACAACACCAGCACCTTGATGCCTTCGAGCAACTCCTCTACCTGGCTATTGAGGGCCAGGGCGTCGGTGGCGAAGGGTTCTTCGAAATCGATGCGCAGCAATTGCTGGTGACGGCTCATGACTCGCAGCTTGACGATGGTCGGCTGATGAGCGATGCGCTGGAATAATGCGCGCACGCCCGCCCCGCGCAGGCTGTTGGCCAGGCTGTCGGCCGCTTCGTCGTCACCGGTCACACCCACCAGAGAGGCCGGGGCGCCGAGCGCGGCAATATTGAGGGCGACGTTGGCAGCGCCACCTGGACGGTCTTCGATTTGCTCGACCTTGACGACCGGTACCGGCGCCTCAGGGGAAATCCGTGAGGTACCACCATGCCAGTAACGGTCGAGCATGACATCGCCGACCACCAAGACAGGGGCTTGATTGAATCGCGGCATGGACAACTTCATGGAGCAACCCACATACAAAATGAACAGGGGCGCGATATTAGCACAGGGTTTGCGCTGGCTTGCGACTGGCGCGACGCCGAATATAGCGCAGGGCAAATGTGGGAGGGGGCTTGCCCCCGATGGCGCTGTATCAGCCAGCACTTCTGCAAGCTGACACTTCGCTATCGGGGGCAAGCCCCCTCCCACAGTAGATGTGTGCGTATTTCAGATCAGGTGATATCGGCCGGTACCGGCGCGTCCAGGCCCATGGCATGCAGGCGGGCGTAATAGCCGTTCTGCGCCAACAGTTCGCCGTGGGTGCCGCGTTCGACGATCCGACCGTCGTCCATCACCAGGATCAGGTCAGCCTTTTCGATGGTGGACAAGCGGTGTGCGATCACCAGCGTCGTGCGGCCCTGCATGACCTTGTCCAGCGCGGCCTGGATATGCCGCTCGGACTCGGTGTCGAGGGCCGAGGTGGCCTCGTCGAGAATCAACACAGGCGCGTTCTTGAGCAGGGCGCGGGCGATCGCCAGGCGCTGGCGTTGGCCGCCGGACAACAGCACGCCGTTCTCGCCGACCTGGGTATCGAAGCCCTTGGGCAACTGGTCGATGAAGTCCCTGGCGTTGGCATCCGCCGCCGCCGCCTCGACGTCTTCGCGTGGCGCGCCGGCCAGGTCACCGTAGGCGATATTGTTGGTCACGGTGTCGCTGAACAGGGTCACGTGCTGGGTCACTTGGGCAATGTGCTTGCGCAGGTTGAGCAGCTTGTAGTCTTCGATCTCGATGCCATCGAGCAGGATTTCACCGCTTTCGTGGTGATAGAACCGCGGGATCAGGCTGGCCAGGGTCGACTTGCCACTGCCCGAGCGCCCCACCAGGGCGATCATCTGCCCAGGCTCGGCGGTAAAGCTGATGTCCTTGAGCACATGGCGCTCGGTGCCCGGGTAGGTGAAGTTCAGGTTGCGCACTTCCAGGCGGCCGCTGACTTTTTCACGCTCGAGGGTGCCGTGGTCGACCTCCACCTCTTCGTCCAGCTGTTCGAAAATGCTTTCGGCACCGGCCACGCCTTTCTGGATAGTCGAGCTGACTTCCGACAGTTGGCGGATCGGTTTAGGCAACAAACCGGCCAGGGTGATGTAGGCCACCATGTCACCGGCCGACGCATCGCCTCGCAGGTACAGCACCAGGAACATCAGCACCGCCATCGCGGAGTAGATCACCAGTTGCAGCGCCGGCGTGTAGATCGCCCCGGTGCGGGTCATGCGCAATTGCTTGTTGGTGTTGCTCTGGCTGGCCTTGAAGAATCTTTTTTCTTCGTAGACCTCGCCGCCGAAGCTGCGCACCACGCGGTAGCCCTGGATGGTTTCCGAGGCGACGTGGGTGACGTCACCCATGGCCACCTGGATCTTCTTGCTCTGCTTGCGGAATTTCTTGCTGGCCGTGCTGACCATGACCGCAATCAACGGCAGGATGGCGATCATCACCAGCGTCAGGCGCCAGTTCATGAACAGCAGCGAGGCGAACAGGAAGATCACTGTCATGCCTTCGCGGATCACCACCTTGATGGCATCGGTTGCCGCCCCCGTGACCATGGTCACGTTGAAGGTGATGCGGGAAATCAGGTGGCCGGAGTTGTGATTGTCGAAGTACCGGTTTGGCAGCGTCAGCAGGTTGTTGAACAACTGCACGCGCAAATCGTGGACCAGCCCCAGGGAGACCTTGGCCAACAGGTAGTTGCCCAGGAATGAGCCCAGGCCTTGCCAGGCCGCGATCAGAATGATCAGCAGCGGCACCGCCTGCAGCAGCTGCAGGTCGCGCAGGAAAGGCACGGTCGGAAACAGCACGGCTTCGGGGTTGGACAGGCCGTCGACGAAGTATTTGAGGATGTAACCCAGCATCGGTTGAGTCGACGCGAAAATCAGAAATCCAAGGATACTCAACGCGAACAAGCCCATATAAGGCTTAACGTAACTGAGCAGGCGGAAGTATATTTTCAAGCTCGAAGGGCTTGCGCTCGGACTGGAGTCGGTCATATCACGCGGCGTTTTGAAAAAGGAGGCTGACTTTAGCACAGCTTCTCTGTTGTACTTGCACCCGGCGTAACCCGCAGCCCGGTTGGATCAGACGGGCGACATTACATAGCCACTACCTTAAGATGGTCGGCTTTCTCTTTCTGGAATGGCTTTATCGTATGCACTCAAAGCGCCTTATCTATGGCTCAAATCGCGTTTTCGACTTCCTGGTCTTGTGGATTTTGCCTGTTGGCTTGCTGTTGCTCTTGAGTGCGCTGTTCTTCGTCGGCAACCGTAACGTACTGCATAAACTCTATTACGGCCTGTTCAGTGCGCCAACTCTGTTGTTGTTGTGCTTGCGCCCAAGGGAGTTCAAGGAGGCCTTCCGCGAGCCTGTGATCATCGCTTTTGTGATGTTTTCGGCCTGGGCATTGATCAGTCTCTTATGGAGCCCTGAGCATCACCCTGATACCGATCTTTTCAAGAGACCGATGCATACGTTCATGCTGCTGGCCGGCTGCGGCATGTTGTTGCATTACCGTAACGAACTATTCAAGCCGATCTTTTTCAGCGCGGCGCTCATCGCGCTGGTCACCACCCTCTTCAACCTTGCACATTTCATCAAAAGCTTTGAACCCGGAATGCGCATGATTGGTGGGCGCGGCGCACTGGACAACCCACTGCTCAGCTCTCACATCTTCGGTTTCTTTACTATCTACTGGCTCTTTGTCTGCGTAACAACCCGTCAACTCAAGAGTCTGTGGTTCGCAGTTCCCGCGCTTGCCATTATGCTTGCGGCAGTATTGGCGACAGGGTCCAGGACGCCGCTGGTAGCGCTGGTGGTTGCCGCACTCTGGTTGACCCTCATAAGCCCGAACCGTCGGTCGGCTCTGATGATCGCGGGTCTGATATTCGGTTTCGCGACGGTAGTGGCGATTGCCCCTGAAATTATCACTGTACGCGGCGATTCTTCGCGCCTAGGTCTCTGGCAGCTCTCGCTGGAGCGTATCGCCGAGCATCCGTGGATCGGTCACAGCTACGATTCTGATCTATACCTGAGCTTCGGTTGGGGCGAAACTCTGCGTGAACCCCATAGCTTTGCCCTAGGCGTGCTGTATTATGTCGGTATCATCGGCTTCATCCCATGGATTCTCATGATCTGCTGGGGTTTGTACAGCAGCTTCCGACACCGTACCCAAGCGCTTTTCATTCTTGCCTCATCACTACTGGCATATGGGATCGGTGCAGGTCTAACTGAGGGCGGCGGTATTCTCTCGCGCCCTAAAGAGCACTGGTTCCTGTTGTGGATTCCGCTGGCGCTGATCGCCGGCCTGAATATCGCCCGGCGCCGACGCAGTCTCTTGCGCTTACCTGTGGCAGACATTAAGTCGCAAGAGTTCGACCAGCTGTGCAGCAATGCCCATGTAATCGAAGCCGATGGCCTCGGGCCAAAAGTCCTGCGCCTGGAAGATGGCAGTTTCCTCAAACTGTTCCGCCCACGCCGCTGGTACACCTCCGGTAGCTTCAATCCGTATTCAGAGCGCTTTGCCAGCAACAGCGAGCAATTGCGCACCCTGGGCATCCCCGCACCGCACATCCTCGGGCTCTACTCCTTGCCCGATGCCAGCAGCGCCGTGGCCTACACGCCCCTGCCCGGCCTGACCCTGCGCCAGGCCCTGCAAAGCCTGGACAGCAGCCTGCGCGAATCGCTGGTCGAGCGTTTTGGTCGGTTCATGGCGCAATTGCATGAGCGCGGCGTGTACTTCCGCTCGCTGCACCTGGGCAACGTGTTGCTGATGGACGACGGCGAGTTCGGACTGATTGATGTCGCCGACCTGCGCATCTACCCGTCGCCCCTGCGCTACGCATTGCGCCAGCGTAATTTGCGCCACATGCAGCGCTATCCGCAGGACCGCAACTGGCTGTTCGAAACGCACTTCGAGCAGCTGGTGAAGGGCTACGCAACGGTTGCGAGCCCAACGGCCACTGCGAAAATTCGCGAGCAGGTACGCAGCCTGGCCCATTCAGGTGATAAGCACCTGTAGGCGCGAGCTTGCTCGCGAAGATCGTCAACGATAACGCGGGCATTCAGACTGCCTGCAGTGTCCTCGGGTTTTTCGCGAGCAAGCTTGCTCTACAGGGGGAGCGCCTCAGCTTTTGAGCGGTGCCAGGTAGAGCCGCACCAACCCGCGCAAGGTTTTGCGGCCCCAGAACTTCAGTGGAATCTGCTTGAGAATCTCGCGCGCCAACGGCCGGTCGCGCTGGGCGGTCTTTAAGAACATCGAGTTCAGGAAGTTGTAGCGCACCGCGTCATAGGCCGGGTGGTCGCTGAACTTGGCGTACGTCTTGAGAATGTTCTGGATCATGTAGCGGTGGTTCTTGTAGGTGTTGCTGCCGTGCTGCCGATACTGCGCCATCACCACGTCAAGGGCGTCGATGGTGTAGCCCGCCGCCGTGATCTTCAATTGGATCAGCAGGTCCTCGAGGGGAATCTGCGGGTCGAAACCGCCGACCTCCTCGAGCACGTCCCGACGAATCAGCATGGTGGGCGCCGGTGGGAACGGCTTGCGGTCCATGAACATGTCGTCGAAATCGAGACTGCGAAACGGCACATCGCGACGTTGCTTCTTCTCCGGGTGCAGGTTGCCATCGCCATCGATCAGCTCGATGTTGCCGGCGCACATGCCCACCTTCGGCTTGCCTTCCATATACGCCACCTGGGTCGCGATGCGGTCCGGCAACATGATGTCATCCGAACCGAACGGTGCGATCAGGCTGCCCTTGGCGCGAGCGATCGCGCCGTTGAGGGTGGCGCTGAGGCCCTGGTTCTGTTGCACCTGGAAATCAAAGCCATGCTCGGCCTGCAGGCGCCGGATGCGCTCGACGCTGTCATCCTTGGAACCATCGTCCACCACCAGCAACTCGATATTGGGGTAGGTCTGCCCCAACACGCTGAGGATGCTCTGCTCGATGTACCGGGCATGGTTATAGGAAGCAATGATCACCGAGACCAGGGGTTGCTGCTGATTCATGCTCTACCTACTTCACGCAAACCGGTTTCAATCAGGGTCAGGTACTTGTGCTTGAACTCGTCGAGGGTGTGGTTGGCTTCCAGATAGCGGAACACCTCTTCCCCCTTGGCGCGCAGCTGTTCATCGCTCAGTGCCAGATAAGTGTCCAGGGCCGCGGCCAGTTGCTCGACATTGCCTGGGTCATGGGACAAGCCGCCCGCGCCCTGCACCAGGGGCAGCATCGCAGGGCCGTTGGAAGCGATCACCGGCAAGTGGCCGCTCATGCCTTCCAGCAGCGCAAGGCCCAGGCCTTCGAACAGCGATGGCATGGTCCAGATGTCGAAACCGCGCACGTACTTCATGCCGTCTTCGCGAAAGCCCAGCAAATGCGCACGGCCCGTCAGGCCCAGGCGCTCGATGTCGGCGCGCAGATCGGCTTCGGCACGCCCGGAACCAATGATGCCCACCTGCGCTTCAGGGTATTTGTCCTTGAGGGTGGCAAAGGCTTGCAGCAAATGGGTGTGGCCCTTGATCGGCACCAGGCGGCCGAGGGCGCCGATCATGCGTGCGTCCATCGGCAGCCCCAGGGCTTGGCGGGCATCCTCGCGGGACAGCTGCAAAGCCTCTGCCTGGGGAATATCGATCGCGTTGGTCACATAGGTCGTGTTCTCACGGGTGAACCCGCAGTTGAGGTCCACCAGGTAGTCCTTCACCGCCTCCGACACACCGACGAACCGCCAGGCCGGGCTGACCCAACGCCGGGTCTGGCGCCGGCGATAGCTACGGGCATACTCGCCGAAACCGTGGGAGATGCCGATGCACAACGGGATCTTCAGCCAACGGTTGAGCGACAGCATCATGTTCACCGATTTGAAGCGGTTACAGATGACCACGTCGAATTTCTGCTCGCGGCAATACTTGTAGATCTGCCACATGGCGCCAAAGCGGATGCCCTTGAGGGACTTCTCCGGCAACTCGAAATAGTGGGAGTGCTCGGCCACGCTCAAGGGCTGGCCTGGCTGCGGACGCCCACTGAGAAAACCGGAGGTCACCTCGAAACGCTCAACCGGCAGGGATTTGACGATCTGCTCACCCAGGTCGGCGAAATCATGGGTCTTGACGTTGTAGTCCGGCTGTAACTGCAAAACCTTGAAACGCGGCTTCATAACTCTCCATGCAGCGATCTGGCTACGGGCGCACGGCCCGGTAAAAAACAGCGACAGGCCCATGCCGGCCTGCCTTCGATAGGGTCTCAGTCCTGCTTAAGGACCCACAACAGCTCGTGACGACGCACGGCCTTGCGAAAGAATTCGTTCTCGCCATAAGGCGATGGACTACGGCCCGCCAGCACCTGCTGCAACCACTTGCGCACGCGACGCTTGAACGGCGCTCGCGGCTGCAGGTCATGCATCATGCCCAGCGCCATGGCCTTGTCCTGCTGCTGGCGCAAGGTCAGGTTAAAACTGCACGGGACCAGCGCTACGGCGGCATCGAAATGCGGCGGCAGCGCCACCCCGGCCCCGGAATCGCCCATCGGCCAGCGGTCGTTATCATGCAGGTGATTGGCGTAGCCGAGCAATGTGTCGGGCTGCCACGCCAGGCCCTGCAACGCTTCAAGCACCGCCGCATGGGCGCAGATATGGTCGGCGTGCGGGTCGAGCAACGGCGTGGGTAACACGATCACCTGAGGCTGCGCCTTGAGCAGCAGTGCGCGCAGGTCGGCGATCAGGTTGTGCCAGGTCGGCGCGCCGTCCACATCCCCGGGCAAAGCAAAGCTATTGAATTGACGGAACAGTCGCGTATCGGCCAAGTCGGCTTCGCGCGAGGCCTGAGGCTGATCCGGCGCGGCCTGCATGGCCTGCAATTGCATGCAGAAATAACCCAGTTGCACACACTGCGCCTCGGGCACACCGGCCCAACGCGGCACGGCGACGCTGTCCCAGGCGCGCAGGCGGCCTTTGAGCCGTGCCGCCTCAGCCGTGGGCAAACCCATGTGCTGGTAATGCTCGGCTTCGATTTCGCCGGCGGTCAGGGTCACGATCCAGCTTTGTGTCGCCTGGCTGTAAAGGCTGAACGCGGCCAGCTCGGCATCGTCGGCGTGGGGGGCGATCACCATTACGCGTTGCTGGCGATAGTCGGGTTGGCGAAAACGCCATAGCGTCGGCTGGCCCTCGATCCGGCAAAAACGTCCGCGCAAGACGATATTGCCCGCCGCAAGTGCTTCAGTGGCGCCGGTCAGGTTGAGATAACGCCGCCCGGCGACACCCCGTTCGAAGACTTGCCGGTCCGGTGTTTCCAGGCCCAGCACGTCCAACGCCGGGTCGAGGAAGCGCCCTAGCCATGAGCTTTTCAACTCAACCCCGACGATCAGGGTTTCATCGGCCGCCAACGACGCGTCCAGCAATAGCCGTCCTGCCTCCAGACGCAAACCGGGCTGTTCGCTGCCGGCCGGGAAGGCGTACGCATAAGGGTCTTTTGGCGAGTAGAACAGGTGGTCGGCAAACCAGGCTTCATGGGCCGCCCACAGCAGCACCGCGAGGATCGGCAGCAGCCACCAGGCCACCAGCACGCCGGTCGCGATCAGCACCAGCAAGCCGATTAACAGCGCAATGCGCTTGTTGCGCCGATGGCGCTTGAGCAACTGCTGTTTGCGGCTCATACGCTGAACACCGGCACCGGGTTGCACCAGCGCTCCTTGTATTCGCGGTCGGCACGCCCGAAGGAAAAGCGCAGCGACTTGTCGGCCGCCCGCGCCTGCTCCCAGGCACTTTGGGTATTAAGGAAACTCAATACGCTGCCGGGGCTGAACGCGCGAGTTTCAGGGTCGACACCGCCGTTGACGTATTCGGCGCTGAACCATTCGCGGGACTGCACCTGATACACCAACTGCACAGCGATTGCGGCGTCGTTGAGAAACAGCACCGAACCGAACAGAAACTCCTTGAGCAGCTCCAGCACCTCGGCCAAGCGCGCCGCGCCGGCCGCCGGGAAACCCCAGCGGCGCTGGAACAGGTCGCAATAAATCGCCGCCAGTTCCACGCTGGAAAACTCGTTGACCGCCCGCACCACGCCACCCGCTTCTTCCAGCAAACGCAACTCACGCCGCTGGTTGTAGCGAAACTTTTTCGAGAGTTCTTCAGGGGTGCGCGCCATGGCCAATTGTTCGGCCTGGGGCTTGAGGGTGCTGATGCGTCCTTCGTTCAGCGCTGACAGGTAACGCCCACGGTGGCGCAGCGGCGCCTGCGCATCGGCGGCAATCGGCAGGATGATCTCGGCATTGCCCAGGTCAAACAGGCCCTTCCTGCCCGTGCGCTTGAGTACGTCCTTGGACAGGGCCAGGTCGCGCCCCCAGGTGGCAATCGCCCCCTTGAGTTCGCCGTCCTGCTCCCAACCCAGGTAGCGCACCGGAAGCTGGGCCAGGCCGGCCAAGCGTTCGATGACCTGCGGATGGGTCGCCACACTGCCGCCGTAACGCTGCCAGGCCTGGGCGTAAACCTCGGCCTCGACAGGCGTCCAGCCACGTTCACGCCAGCCCCGCAAGCGGTTCAGCATTTAAACCACGGCGTCATAGGGGTCCACGCCGTCCTTGACCACCAGGATGTCTTCCATGATCAGGTACTGCAGGTCGGAGCCGAAGAACATGTTCAGCGCGTCGGTCGGCGAGCAGATCATCGCTTCACCCCGGCGGTTGAGCGAAGTGTTCAGGGACACGCCATTGCCGGTCAGGACTTCCAGCTCCTTCATCATGTCGTAGTAGCGCGGGTTGTATTCGCGCTTGAGCACCTGGGCACGGGAGGTGCCGTCTTCATGCACCACCTCCGGCACGCGGGTTTTCCATTCTTCCGAGACTTCAAAGGTGAAGGTCATGAACGGCGCCGGGTGATCGACCTTGATCATCTGCGGGGCCACGGTGTCGAGCATCGACGGGCAGAAAGGCCTCCAGCGCTCGCGGAACTTGATCTGGTGGTTGATACGATCGGCCACGCCGGTGGCGCTGGGGCAACCGATGATCGAACGACCGCCCAAGGCACGCGGGCCGAACTCCATGCGGCCCTGGAACCAGGCCACCGGGTTGCCATCGACCATGATTTTGGCGATACGCTTGGGCATGTTTTCGATCTTGCGCCAGTTCGGCTTGCTCGCGTGCTTGGCGCACGCCGCGATGACGTCTTCGTTGCTATAGGACGGGCCGAGATAGACGTGCTCCATCTTCTCCACCGGCACACCACGGGCGTGGGAGACATAGGCGGCCGCACCCACGGCAGTGCCGGCATCGCCGGACGCCGGCTGCACAAACAGCTCTTTGACGTCATCGCGGGCAATGATTTTCTGGTTCAGCTTCACGTTCAGCGCACAGCCGCCGGCAAAGGCCAGCTTGCCGGTGTCCTTGAGGATGTCGCCCAGGTAATGGTCGATCATCTGCAAGGCCAGTTTCTCGAACAGTGCCTGCATGCTGGCCGCGTAGTGGATGTACGGCTCGTCGGCAATATCGCCTTCGCGCTTGGGCCCCAGCCACTCGATCAGTTTTGGCGAGAAGTAGAACCCCTTGCCCTTCTCTTTATAGCGACGCAGGCCGATGACGTTGGCGTAATCGGTGTTGATCACCAACTCGCCATTTTCAAAGGAGGCCAGGCGCGAGAAATCGTATTTGCTGGCATCGCCATAAGGCGCCATGCCCATGACCTTGAACTCACCGTCGAGCATCTCGAAACCGAGGAACTCGGTGATCGCGCCGTAAAGGCCGCCCAGGGAGTCCGGATCGTAGAATTCCTTGATCTTGTGGATCTTGCCGTTTTCGCCGTAACCAAAGAACGTGGTGGCGTATTCACCTTTGCCGTCGATGCCCAGGATCGCGGTTTTTTCCTGGAAGCCGGAGCAGTGGTAGGCACTGGAGGCGTGGGCCAGGTGGTGTTCAACCGGTTCGATCTTGATTTTCTTCGGATCAAAGCCCAGTTGCTCCAGGCACCAGACGATTTTGTTGCGATAGCGCTTGTAGCGGCGGTTGCCCATCAGGATCGCGTCGAGCGCGCGGTCCGGGGCGTACCAGTAACGCTTGGCATAGTGCCAGCGCGCTTCGCCGAACAAGCTGATCGGAGCGAACGGAATAGCCACCACGTCAACGTCGGAAGGCTTGATGCCCGCTTGCTCCAGGCAGAACTTCGCCGACTCGTAGGGCATGCGGTTCTTTGCATGTTTGTCGCGTACGAAGCGCTCTTCTTCGGCGGCCGCGATCAGCTTGCCGTCGATATACAGGGCCGCGGAAGGATCATGGCTAAGGGCGCCGGACAGGCCAAGAATCGTCAATGCCACTGGGGTCTAGCCTCTTTTAGTCTGCATGCAGGCGGGTCGCGCCTGAAAAAAGTGTGCCTCCCGCACGGGCGGGAAACAGCTAAAGGGCGGGATTATAGCTTAAAAGCACTAGGAAGCTGTTAGCGCCAAGGGCTAGCGAAGCTCAAGGTTACCGTCGGCGTTTTGCCGGTAGAGGGTATAGGGCAGGACGAGCGTATCCAGCACTCCGGAGAGGGGCACATCGAGAATGGCCCACGGAATACCGTTCAGCGAGAGTCCGCCTGCGGAATTGGGGGGCCCGTGCAGGACACACAGGTCATACGCCACGCCGCTGTAGATGCGTGAAACAGACTGGCAATAGGTTTTCTTGCCCCTGAGCTCCCGAACAGTGACGTCATCACCTCGCAGCACAGTGGTCGCGGTACCGCAGCCGCCCAGCAGCAAAGATATTCCCAGCAGCACCGATAACCGCACGATAAGCGTCCACATATTTGCTTCTTCTTTCTTATTGAGAGGACCGAAAATCTAGCACCCTAGAGCCGCCGACTCAGGTTTCCATAGCCGCTGCCTGGCGTAGGAAACCTCTCATTCGGCCCAACGGCAAGGAACTCGGCAATTCCCAGGCTGAATCGTTAAACTTGCGATATTTGCACCCGCGCACCTGAGTCGGGTGGCGCCACGGACCTGACCTGTTCATGAACTCATCTACCCCCGCTTGCCTGGCCCTGCTCCTGGGCTTGGTGAATACCGCCCAGGCTGACGATGCGCCGCTGATCCTCGACCCCAGCGTGGTCACCGGTTCGCGCAGCGCCAGCCCCACCTTTGACCTGCCCTACTCGGTCGACGGCATCAGCCGCGAACAGATCAGCGACGGCCAACTCGGCATCAACGCCTCCGAAGCCTTGTCCCGTGTGCCCGGCCTGGTGGTGCAGAACCGCCAGAACTACGCGCAGGACCTGCAAATCTCCTCCCGTGGCTTTGGCGCCCGTTCAGCCTTCGGCGTGCGCGGCATCAAGCTGCTGGCCGACGGGATTCCCGCCAGCACCCCGGACGGCCAGGGCCAGGCAGCGACCTTCAACCTCGATACCGCCGAACGCATCGAAGTCCTGCGCGGCCCCGCCGCGACGCTGTATGGCAGCAACGCCGGCGGGTTGATCCAGATGTTCTCCCGCGACGGCGAGGGCCCGCCGCGCATCGGTGCCGAAACCCTGGTCGGCAGCGACGGGCTGAACAAAAACCACCTCACCGCCGAAGGTGCGGCCAACGGCGCCGGCTTCGTGCTCGACGCCTCGCGCATGGACACCAACGGCTATCGCGACCACAGCAGCGCGCGTCGCGACCAGACGTTCGCCAAGCTCAACGTCGAGCCGGATGACGACAGTAAGCTGGCGTTGATCTACAGCAGCCTGGAACAGAATGGCACGCAGGATCCGCTGGGCCAGACCTGGGCGGCGTACAAGGCTGATCCACGTTCGGTGAGCGCCAATGCGCTGACCTACAACACACGTAAAAGTATCGATCATCAGCAATTGGGCATGAATTACGAACGGTACTTTGGCGAGGCTACCTTGCAGGTCAACGCTTACACCGGGCGGCGTAGCGTGATTCAGTACCTGTCGATCCCCAAGGGCACGCCCGCGAACGAGCGTGGCGGTGGCGTCGTGCAATTCGACCGCAAGTTCTACGGTGGCAGCGTGCGCTGGATGCAGCCCATCGAACGCGCGCCGGGCGAGCTGATGATCATCACCGGCCTGGACTTCGACCAGAGCGAAGACAGCCGCCACGGTTATCAGAACTACAGCGGCAACACCCTGGGCGTGAAAGGCGAGTTACGCCGTGATGAAATCGACACCGCCCGCAGTCTCGACCCCTATATCCAGGCCAACTGGGCCCTCGACCGCTGGACCCTGCAAGCCGGCATCCGCCATAGCACCATGCAGCTGGACGTCGACGATCAATTCCTGAGCAATGGCGACGCCAGCGGCAACAAGACCTACCAGAAGAACACCCCGTCGATGAGCGTGATGTACGCGTTCACGCCCGACCTGCACGGTTACATCAGCGCAGGCAAAGGCTTCGAAACCCCCACCCAGGCCGAGCTGGCCTATGCACCAGGCAATGTCGAAGGCTTCAACTTTGGCTTGAAGCCGTCTGACAGCACGCAATACGAAATAGGCCTGAAGGCTCAACTGGCCAACACCCACGTCAACGCCGCCGTGTTCCAGATCACCACTGAAGACGAACTGGTCGTGCAGCAATCCATCGGTGGCCGCACCAGCTACCAGAACGCTGGCCGAACCTCGCGTCGCGGTTTCGAACTGGGCGTGGAAAGCCAGCTCAGCGAGCAGTGGAGTACCAGCCTCGCCTATACACGCCTGCAGGCGACCTACGACAGCGCCTTTGCCAGCGGCGCGAATACCATCGACAAAGGCAACTACCTGCCCGGCGTGCCGCAAACCACGCTGTTCGCCGAACTGAATTGGAAACCGCGCGACTGGGTCAGTACCGCCCTCGAAGGCATGTACCGCAGCAAAGTCTACGTCGAAGACACCAACCGCCAACACGCCGCACCGGGCTACAGCGTATTCAACTGGCGCGCGCGGTTCGAGCAGAAGGCGGAGCACTGGACCTTTCACCAGACCTTGCGCCTGGATAACTTGCTGGATCGTCAGTACGTGGGCTCGGTGATCGTGGGGGACGGCAATGGTCGCTACTACGAAGCGGCGCCGGGGCGGTCGTGGTATGCGGGGGCGGGGGCGGAGTATCAGTTCTGACTGCAGCTCCATCATCTGGCGCCGCCTGGCCGCAAGCTGGCTCAATAGCTGCGTTGACACCTAAAAATCGCGCGCATAGAATTTGCTTCAAATGGACTGGGGGATCCTGGTCGGCGCTATAGCCTCGGTGAGTTTCACCGGGGCTTTTCGCTTTCAGCGACAGGAAAAATCTTCAGCCCCCAATTTTCGAACCCTTCTCCGACCTTGCCACGCCCTCCACTGCAGTAGAACTTTCGCGTAAGCACATCAAAGGCTCGATTCTCCTGGCCGGGGCGCAAGACGCTCATGCCGATGGGTCTCGCAACGAGATCCGCAAGTTGCAACCCTGTGGAATTAACCTGTTTTGTAGCGAATACAATGTCAAATGGCATACGAACACCTGAACGATTCGCACCGTCACACATTCGGCGAAACTCCAACTCAAGCTCATTATCCTCCCTGCGGCCTCGACGCTCGAAAATCACATGAGTTAACGCATGCTGTTGATTTTTCTCTTGAAGGAATTCGTAAAGCGTTTCAAGACAGAACCCCAACGCCAGATGATACGGGTTGTGTATCGGCCCCTGCTGTTCACGAAGTGCAATTTTATCAATCACACAACTGATCAATACGAAATTGCTCACTTGGATAATACTGGTCAATTCTTCAAGAAAGTCGTGTTTATGCTGGCGTGACATAAACATGTTCGAGAACGCGCCTTTCTCTTTGCGGATCTCCAATTCATGCAAACCCACAAGGTCATGCCCCATATGGTTGAATTTGAATTTCTGAAGCGCGGGGATGACCTTTTCGCAATAGTGCCGCTTATGAAACACGCAAAAAGCCAATACAAACATAGGGTAGTTAACGTCAAGCGTTTGCATCCCATGATCGCCGCTTTCATCCACGTAAACGATGAAATCGCTGAACTGCCCAGTCGGCGAGCTGGCCATCACACTTTTTGCGGCTCGCTCAGTCTCGCTTTCATTTTCAAAAAGTAAAAACTGCGGGGAAGCTGGCGGTTCATTTGCCATGGAGTTGTTAATCCCAGGTTTTCGTTTTTGTTCGCCGGGATAATATCGAAAGGTCTGTCCAGCCAGACCTTTGCTTACGTTACAGAATCAGACAGAGAGATCCTGGGCAAACGCTGATCAATCACCTGATACAACGCACTGCCCTGCGGCCAATTACGCATGAACCGCGCACGATCCTTGGCATACGCCCCAGCGAAGCTGGCAGCGGAGTGGTGCTGGCACATGGCGTCAAGGTCGATCATCGCCCAGCGGCCTTCGCTCCAGAACAGGTTGTGGCCTTTGAAGTCTCCATGGCTGATGCGCTCGCGGATCAACTCGGCGAACAACCGGTCCAGCGCCAGCAGCTCATCTTCTGGCGCATCGCCGTTTTCAACATAGGGCGCAAAACGCTCAATAATGTCGGGGCCAGGCAGGTATTCAGTGACCAGATACGCACGGCTGCGCAACCAGAAAAAGCGCTTCTCCAACACCGCCAGCGGCTTGGGCGTGGCGATGCCAAGGAATGCCAGGCGATTGCCTTCGCGCCAGGAATGCCAGGCACGGCTGGGGCGCCAGAAGCGTTTGAGCCAGTGGGCGAAACCCTTGATGTTGTAGCGTTTGATCACCAGGGGCCGGCCGGCCACTTCGACCTTGGCCACGCTTGCCGCGCCACCGGTCTTGTACAGATGGCCCCGGTCGAGCAGCGCATCGGCCTGCTCCAGCACGGGCAGCATGGCGGCCTCTTCTTCACGCCGAATCGCGCGCAGGCCGAAGGCGCCACGCACCACGCTGAACAGCGTGCAGTCGCGACCGACCTTGTTCAGATAGTCCCTCAAGCGCCAGGCGCTGACTTTGCGCACCTGCTTTTCGAGCGCTTCCAGGGGCAAGGCATGTTCGCCGTTTGCCAGCAGGTAGTACACCAGCAATTCTTCGGTAAACGGCTCGAGGTTTTTCGGCAACTGGGCAAAGAACACCCCGAGGTTTTCCAGCACCCGATTGCGCGACAGCGGCTTGCCCGCCTCTTCGACACGGATTCCGGCACCATCGATCAAATACAGTTTGCCGTCCTGGCGCAGCAGGTTGTCCAGGTGCAGGTCTTCCTGCCACAGCCCTTTGGCATGCATCTGCGCAATCGCGCCGAGCGCTTCGGCGAGCACAGCGGTTTGTTCGTCGGCCAAGGGCGGCAAGCCTTCGACAGCGAGCCAGGCGTCTCCCAGGCTGTGGGCGCCTTCGAGAAACTCGAACAGCAGCCAGCCCCCCTCACCTTCCTGCAAACCGTCGGCGAGCAGCAGCGGTGTGGTCAAGCCTTGCTCGGCCAACAACCGCACACCACTGAGTTCACGTTGGAAATGCCGCGCCGCCTTGCTGCCCACCAACAACTTGGCCAGCACCGGGCGACCGCGCCACACGGCGGCGCCGACGTAGCGCTGCCCCGGCAAAACCCGCAACAGGCTGAGCAGCTGCAGTTGCCCCGGACCTGCCGCATCCGCCAGATCGAGGGTCAGCGGCAGGCGGGGTGTACGACCGGCATTTTTCAGCTCGGACAAACGCATCAGCGGTTCTCCTTGTGGCTGCGGCGCGCCGTCAGGCGCTGGTGCCAGGTAGACACCGATGCGCTGTCTTCGGGCTGCTCAAGGTAAGCCGCCAACAGCTGTCGCACCTGGGCGTCGGTCCACTGCGGTGCACGGCGCAGCAGCGGTTCCAGGTCCTTGACCCGGTCACGCCAGCCGAACAGCAGCGGGCGGGTTTTTTCCAGGTCGATTAGTTGCGCGGCATAACTGTCGCCACGGCCCTGCAGGAAAATATGCTTGGGGTAAAAGCAGCCGTGCACCTGGCCCACGCTGTGCAAATGCCGCGCAAGCTTGCCGCAGGCCAGGAGGATCGCGTGCTGCTGGGCGTCGCTCAGTTGCGTCCATTGCTCCAGCAACGAGTCAAGGTCGTTCCAGCCGTCCAGGGCACGGGTGAGCAGCATCGCACGGCGCTCGCCCGCAACCTTGCGCTCGCCGAAAAAGGCTGCCTGCAAGGCCGGGATACCCAGCTTTCGGTACAGGCTGATATTGCGAAACTCGCGGGCAAAACTCGGTTCGCCAAACGGCCGGTGCAAGGTGCGCGTCAGGTAGTTGCTCTGGCGCTTGAGGTAGTAACCCTGACCTTCAAGCTCCAGGCGATACACGCTGCTCCAGCCGTCGCCGCTGGTGTTCGGCTCGTCCACCGCGTCCAGTTGCCGGGCCCACAGCGCGTCGAAGCTAGCCAGGCCGTTGCGCTCAAGCAGAGCGCGGTCTTCGGCCGCCAGGAAGTCACTCATTCACGTCCCTCGAAAAACTTCACCACATGGCGAATTCGTTGTTTGTCCGACGTCTTCAGGTGCGTGCGTTGGCGGTATTGCATGTAGAAACGCAGGCGCTGGGTGGCCGACAGATGATACTTGGCGACCTTGTCCAGGCAGGCCAGGTCTTTGGTAATGCGGTACTTGAGCCAGAAACCGCGCCAGAAATCGCCGTTGGGGCAGTCGATCAGGTACAAGGTGCGCTGGTCGTCGACCAGCAGGTTGCGCCACTTCAAGTCGTTATGAGTAAAGCGGTGATCGTGCATGGTGCGCGTGTATTCGGCGAGCTGGCGGCTGATCGCATCAACCCACGTGGGGTCTTTGAGGCGCGGATCGTTGCGCTCAGCCAACGCCGACAGGTCTTCAGTCTTGGGCAGCTCACGGGTGATCATCGCGCCACGGTCGTAGGCCAATCCGCTACGTTGCAGGCCCCAGGCGATGACCTCGGCGGTGGGAATGCCCCACTTGGCAAAGCGCTTGAGGTTCTGCCACTCGGACTTGACCCGCGGCTTGCCCAGGTAGCGGCGCAGGCCTTTGCCAGCCCCGACATAGCGCTTGACGTAATAATTGACCCCGCCGCGCTCCACCCGAATTACTTCCGACAGTGGGTCGCGGGTCAGGCGCTCGCCTTGCAGGGCAAACACCGCTTCCAGGCTTCCGAAGTCGTCCGCGAGGGCGGCGTAGGCAGGTTCCAGATTCCAACCCGCCATCAGAGCGCATCCCCGTAGCGCTGCTTGCGCGCATAGAGCTTGGCGGCCATGCGTTCCAGTTCGCGCAACAGCGCGGTTTGCTCGGCGAAGATCTGGCGCAGCGGCTGCTGAAAGTAATGCTTGAGAAAGCGCAGCTTGTCGCGCTGGGTCAGGCCGATTTCCAGGGCAGAGTAATACAGCCCGGCCAGGTCTTTGTTGCGCCAGCGCACGGGGATCGTCGCACGCACCTGGGCGCGGTGCAGGTCGATCACCGACAGCTTGAGGGTGTCGACCGCAATGGGCCGGTCAGTGTGCAGCAGGAAGTGGCACAGGTAGCAATCGCGATGATTGACGCCGCCCCGGTGCATCGCCCCGACGGTGTTCGCCAACTCGACGGTCAAGGCGTGCTTGATCGCCGGCACGGGCGGATGCTTGACCCAATCGAGGGTCAGGTCTTCCAGGCTGATGATCGGCGTCAGCTCTTGCGTGATGATGAACGAATGCTGGTCGGCCGGGTTGCTGCCTTTTTCGCCAAAGGCCACCGCCGTCATGGTCGGCACGCCAAGTTCCTGCAAGCGCTGGATCGCCAGCCACTCCTGGCCTGCGCCCAGCACCGGCAATTTGGCGGTGACCAGATTCTTGAGGATTTCGCCCCAGCCGATACCACGGTGGATCTTCACGAAATAGGGTTGGCCCTGCACCACCGTACGCAGCGTACGGCGAGCGGCCAGCTCGCGGAACACCTGGCCTTGCAGCTTCTCTACCTCGGCGAACGCATCGCGTCCGGCCCAGAGGGTGTTGAAGGGTTCGGCAAGAATCAACTTCATCGGTTTGGCTCCGCCAGAATCAGGTCCGCAGCGTACTGCGGCATGCTAAACAGGTCGGCCGTCTCGGCGAAGGCCAGACCATTGCGACTCCAGGTCGCGCGCGCGCGTGGATCTTTGAGCATATCCACCAGGTACTGGTTGAGCTGGGCCTGTTCGAACGGCTCGTCCAACACCCGGCCGCTCTGGGCCTTGTCGATGTAGAACGCGTAGCCGCAGACCCGGCTCACCAGGACCGGGAGGCCGGCGACCACCGCTTCGACCAGCACCATGCCGGCCGCCTCGTTGTAGGCAGGGTGAATCAACAGGTCCGCCCCGAGCAGGAAGCGCGGGATATCGTTGCGGCCTTTGAAGAACTGCACCTGGTCGCCCAGGCCCAGCGCGGCGCTCTGCAATTGGAAGACTTTGGGGTCGTCCTGGCCGATTACAAACAGGCGGGTGCGTTTCTTCAGTTTGGACGGCAATGCGGCGACGGCCTTGAGGCTGCGGTCGACGCCCTTGGTCTTGAAACCCGAACCGATCTGCACCAGCAGCAAATCATCCTCGGCCAGGCCGAACTCACGGCGAAATTCAGCGCGGATGTCAGCGGCGTTCGGCGGCGCGCGCCGGTCACGGGCGATGCCCGGCGGCAGCAGGTGGAACCGCTCGGGCTGGGTGCCGTAATACTGGCTGAACAGTTGTTGTTGATGCTCGGACAGCACCATGATCTGGGTCTTGGCGTTCTTGTCGAACACCGCACGCTCGTATTCGGCAAAGTGCTTGTAACGCCCGAACCAGCGGTACATCGGGTTGCGCAGTGTCTGGGCCTTGTCTTCGAACACGCCGTCGGCGGCGAAGTACAGGTCGAGCCCCGGCATCTTGTTGAAGCCCACCACGCGGTCCACCGGGCGCCTGGCCAGGTCGGCCTGGATCCAGGCGTAGAGCCTTTCGTTGCGGCGATGGTTGACCAGCGCCTTGACCGGCGCCACCAGCACTTCGAAGCCGGGCGGGATATCGCCTTCCCAGATCAGCGTATAGACACGAATCTGATGGCCGCGCTGCTGGCACTCCAGGGCGATGCGCATGAAGTCACGCTGCAGGCCACCGAAGGGAAAGTATTTGTACAGTACGAAAGCCAGTTGCATCAGTGCTGCTCCTCAGCCAGTAACAACGCGCTCAGTCGGCTTGCTACGCGCTCAGGATTCAGGCGCGTGAAGCACAGGGGCGACTCGCGCGTGATGTCGAACCGCCGCAGGTCATCGGCGGTGGGTTGGTAGGTGCAGTGCTTTTGCAGGCACGGCGCACACGGCCAGTCGCTGGCCAAGTGGACCTGGCCTTTGCCGTAGGCGCCGGTGAGGCCCGGGTTGGTCGGCCCGAACAGCGAAATGGTCGGCACATCCAGCGCCGCCGCCAAGTGGCCGAGGCCGGTGTCCACCGCCACACAGGCGCGGGCACTGGCCAATACACGGGCTACGCCCGCCAGGTTCAGTTTTGGCAGCACTTCGGCGTTGGGCAAGCCCTGGGCCAGGCGCTCGGCGCGGGCTTTTTCGGCGGCGTTGCCCCACGGCAACTTCACGTCCACGCCCAGGCGGGCCATGCGTTCGGCCAGTTCGCGCCAGTAGGCTTCGGGCCAGTGCTTGGTATCCCAGGTGGTGCCGTGCAGCAGCAGCACGAAGGGTTTCTTCGGCGGCAGGCCAAGCAGTTTCTCGACGCTCAGCCCATAGTCACCCAGGCCCTTGGGCAGGTCATAACCCAGCGCCACGGCAAACAGTTGGCGCAACCGCTCCACCGCATGTTGCCCACGGGCCACGGCCAGGCGTCGGGAATAAAAACGCGCCGCCAGGGGCTCACGGGCCGAGGTTTTATCGAAGCCGGCGACCGGCGCCCGCACGTAGCGGGTCAGCCAGGCACTTTTCAGCAGGCCCTGGGCATCGATCACCAGGTCATACTTGGTCGACTGCACGGCCTGTTTGAAACGCCGCCATTCGCCGCTCTTGATGGTTTGCCAGAGGTTCTTGCGCCAGCGACGAATCGCCACCGGGATCACCTTGTCCACCGCCGGGTGCCAGGTCGGAATTTCGGCAAAGCCTTCTTCCACCACCCAATCGAAACGGATGCCGGGGATCGCCCGCGCCGCGTCGGTGAGTGCCGGCAAGGCGTGGATCACGTCGCCCAGGGATGAGGTCTTGATTACCAGTACCCGCAACTCAGTGAACCTCGACCACGTCGCCCTGCAACCGCTGCAAGGCATCGGTTACCGGCTGCGGCAGCAATTGGCGCAGGCAGTTGTAGTGGCCGAAACGGCAGGTGCGCTCAAAACAGGGGCTGCAATCCAGGCCCAGGCGTACCACTTCGACCTGGTCGGCCAAGGGCGGAGTGAACCCAGGGGACGTCGAGCCGTACACCGCCACCAACGGACGATTCAGCGCAGCGGCGACGTGCATCAGGCCGGAGTCGTTGGACACCACCGCGTCGGCGCACGACAGCAAGTCGATGGCTTCGGCCAGGGACGTCTCGCCACTGAGGTTCACCGCCTCTTCGCGCAGGCCTGGAATCAGGCGCTGGCGAATATCTTCACCCACCGAGTGATCGTTTTTGGAGCCAAACAGCCACACCTGCCAGCCTTCGCGGATCTTGGTCTCGGCGACCTTGGCGTAGTGCTCCGACGGCCAGCGCTTGGACTCGCCGAACTCGGCGCCCGGGCACAAGGCCAATACCGGGCGGTCCAGCGCCAGGCCGAACTTGGCCAGCGCCGCATCGCGGGTCAGCGGGTCGATCTGCAAGCTGGGGCGCGGATACGGCGTGGGCAGCTCGGCGCCGGGTTCGTAGGCCAGGGCCATGAAACGCTCGATCATCAACGGGTAGCGCGCTTTGTCCAGGGTGCGTACATCGTTAAGCAGCACATAGCGAAACTCGCCGCGCCAGCCGGTACGTTTGGGAATACCGGCAAAAAACGGCACCAGCGCCGACTTCAGCGAGTTGGGCAACAGGATCGCCTGGTCGTACTGGCCGGCCATGGCTTTGCCGATGCGCCGGCGGGTCGCCAATTCCAGCGCGCCATGGCCGAGCGGAAAGCTCAAGGCCTTGCGCACCTGAGGCATGCGCTCGAGGATCGGCCGGCTCCACTCAGGGGCGAGCACGTCGATCTGGCAGTCCGGATAGCGCTGCCGCAGGCACTGGAACAGTGTCTGTGCCATCACCATGTCACCGACCCAACTGGGCCCAACGATCAGAATATTCATGTAGTTTCCACAAACGATGCGGGGAGGCTTATGCCTCCCCGCCCTAATAGTGTTTCAGCTCAAACCGAGCGCCTGCCAGATTCGCATCACCTGGCGCCGCTCGTCTGCAAATTGGTCCCCGGCCACCGTGCCCGCCTCGTTCTGCAAGGCTTGGCGGTGCGCGGCGGAGCGGTACGCCTTATACACCTCCCGCAACAAATGGGCATCGGCGGCGGGCATCAGCCCGACCTGCTCCAGGCCTTCCAGAATGCGGATATTGTCGGTGTAGCGCAGCAACGATGGATGTTGCGCAGACCACGCCAAAGCGGCGTATTGCACCATAAATTCAATATCGACGATACCTCCGGCGTCCTGCTTGAGGTCGAACAGCGCCGTGGCTTCGAAGGCATTGGCGCCCATACCGGCCGCTGTGCTCCTGGTCCCCAGGTTGTCACGCATCTTGGCGCGCATCTCGCTGACCTCCTGGCGCAGCTTCGCCAAGTCCCGTTCACGCCCCAATACCTTGGCACGGACCTGCTCGAATGCCTGGCCCACATCCTGGCTGCCGACCAATACCCGCGCGCGAATCAGCGCCTGATGTTCCCAGGTCCAGGCTTCATTATGTTGATAGCGGTCGAACGCGCCCAGTGAACTCACCAGCAACCCGGATGCACCTGAAGGTCGCAGGCGCATGTCCACCTCATACAGCTGGCCGGAGTTGGTCTGGGTGGTCAGCAGGTGAATGATGCGCTGGCCCAGGCGCGTGAAGAACTGCGCACCGTCGATCGGCTTGGCGCCGTCAGTCTCGGCCTGCGGGTCGCCATCATGGATAAACACCAGGTCCAGGTCCGAACCATGCCCCAATTCGATACCGCCGACTTTCCCATAACCGACAATGATAAACCCAGGATCGCACAGGCTGCCGTCCAGCCGTTGCGGCGAGCCATGACGGGCAACGGTCTGGCGCCAGGCCAGGGCCAGCACTTGCTCGAGAATGGCTTCGGCCAGCCAGGTGAGGTAGTCGCTGACTTTCATCAATGGCAGGCTGCCGGCGATTTCCGACGCGGCCACCCGCAGACGGTGCGCCAGCTTGAAATGGCGCAAGGCTTCCATCTGCTGCTCGAGGTCGTCTTCGGGAATACGCGTAAGGCGCTCGCGCAACTCGGCGGCCAGCTCCGGCGCCAACGGCGGCTTGAACAGGCGCCCTTCGTTGAGCAGTTCATCGAGCAACAGCGGGAAACGGGTGATCTGCTCGGCGATCCACGGGCTCGCGGCGCACAGCGTCAGCAGACGGCGCAGGGCGTCGGGGTTTTCAGTGAGCAGCACCAGGTAAGCCGAACGACGGGCGACAGCCTCGACCAGCGGCAATACGCGCTCCAATACCAGGTCCGGGTTGGCGTGCTCGACAGCCTGGGCCAGCAAGCGCGGAATAAACGCATCCAGCCGCTCGCGACCGAGGCGCTGCATGGCGCGCAGCTGCGGACTGCCGCGCAAGCCAGCCAGGGCCTTGAGGGCCTTGGGCGCATCGCTGAAGCCGCCTTCGCTCAACTGGCGGCAGGCGGCGTCGTCATCCTGGGATTCTTCCCACAGCGGCAACCATTCCCCGCCGACGACCAGTTCGCTTTCTGCGCCCTCTTCTTCATCAGGGTCGGCAATCACTTGGCGGAAGTGCCAATCCACCCGCCCACGCCAATACATCAGGCGTTCGTGGAACGCGGCCCAGTCGGCAAAACCGAGCATGAAGGCAATACGCGCCTGATCTTCCGGGCTGTCGGGGAGCATCTGGGTCTGGCGGTCGGCAATCGCCTGGATCGCGTGTTCGGTGTAGCGCAAAAACTCGTAGCCATTGCGCAACTCACTGATCACGGCGGCCGGCAAGTAACCCTGGCCCTCCAGGGTGCCCAGCACATTCAATAGCGGACGTTGCTGCAGGCTGAGATCGCGGCCACCGTGGATCAGCTGGAACGCCTGGGCGATAAATTCCACCTCACGAATACCGCCCGAACCCAGCTTGATATTCTCGGCCATGCCTTTGCGCCTTACTTCCTGCTGGATCAGTTGCTTCATGGTGCGCAGCGCTTCGATGGCCGAGAAGTCCAGGTAACGGCGATAGACGAACGGGCGCAGCATGTCGAGCAACTGCGCGCCGGCCAGTTGGTCACCGGCGACGACGCGGGCCTTGATCATGGCATAACGCTCCCAGTCACGGCCCTGGTCCTGGTAGTACTGCTCCAGCGCGTTGAAGCTCAGTACCAGCGCGCCGGCCGAACCGTAGGGACGCAGGCGCATGTCGACGCGGAACACGAAACCGTCAACCGTCATCGGGTCGAGGGCCTTGATCAATTTTTGACCAAGGCGAATGAAAAACTCCTGGTTATCCAGGGAGCGCTTGACCCCCACCGTCTCGCCGCCTTCTGGGTAGGCGAAGATCAGGTCGATATCCGACGACAGGTTCAGCTCCACCGCTCCGAGCTTGCCCATGCCGAGGATGACCATGTGCTGCGCCTCGCCGCTGCGCCGCCCGGTTGGCGTGCCGAATTGCACGCAATGGCGCTGGTACAGCCATTGGTAGGCCTGGTCGATGCAGGCGTCGGCCATGTCGGAGAGGTCGCGGCAGGTTTGCACCAAATCCGCCTGGCGGGTCAGGTCGCGCCAGATGATGCGCACTTGCTGACGCGTACGCTGGCGCCGCAGCACACGGCCGAGTTCGTCTTCTGTTTCGGCCTGTTGCACGGCACCGGCAATCTGCCCGCACAGCTCACCCGGCGCAAACCCCCGGTCCAGCTCGCCCCAAGCCGCCAGCTCAAGCAACATCAAAGGGTCACGCACACTCTGTTCAATGACAAAATCACTGGCGGCGCACACCCGCGCGAACTCGGCCCACCGTTGCGGCGTCCAGCCAGAAAGGCCATGATCGTCATCCAGCGCGGCCACTGCGTCACGAAATGACTGCTCGGCCCGGCTGGCGTAAGGCAAGAGAATGGCCGGCAGTTCGGCCAGCGTTGGAAGGCTCATGGTCTATCCTTGATCGGCGTGTAAATGGCGTGTAGTTGTGAACGCAGGAGCCATGCTCGATGAAGGACTGTCGAACAAAAGTTAGAAATAGCTGAAATTAAATTAATCTTGGCAGGCAACATCAAACTTTCACCTTTTCTTGTTCGCAATAGACCAACAATAACGATTATGCTCACCAGCCAGACCGAGCCATACGCTCAGTCTTGTGTAGTTTTACTACTCGTATATACATTCGAAAGGCTGAAATGGCCGACGATTTGTAGTAAAACTACAGGACGCCGAAGCAACCTTCGGCCATCCAAGAATTTATGTCGTCTGCCCACAAGGCCAGTCGCAAACTTCAGGCAACCGATTCTGGTAGCCTTTCCGCCCTGGAGCAAGCCATGCAAGACCTCGATCCCGTCGAAACCCAGGAATGGCTGGACGCCCTGGAATCGGTTCTCGACAAAGAAGGCGAAGACCGTGCTCATTACCTGATGACCCGTATGGGCGAACTCGCGACCCGCAGCGGCTCGCAATTGCCTTACGCCATCACCACGCCATACCGCAACACCATCCCCGTTACCCACGAAGCACGCATGCCTGGCGACCTGTTCATGGAACGCCGCATTCGCTCGCTGGTACGTTGGAACGCCATGGCGATGGTAATGCGCACGAACTTGAAGGATTCGGACCTGGGCGGTCACATCTCCAGCTTCGCTTCCAGCGCAACCCTGTATGACATCGGCTTCAACTACTTCTTCCAGGCCCCGACCGACGAACACGGCGGCGACCTGATCTACTTCCAGGGCCACACCTCGCCAGGCGTCTACGCCCGTGCGTTCATGGAAGGTCGCATCACCGAAGAGCAAATGAACAACTTCCGCCAGGAAGTCGACGGTCAGGGCCTGTCGTCCTACCCGCACCCTTGGCTGATGCCTGATTTCTGGCAGTTCCCGACCGTATCCATGGGCCTGGGCCCGATCCAGGCGATCTACCAGGCACGTTTCATGAAGTACCTGGAAGCCCGTGGCTTCATTCCCGAAGGCAAGCAGAAAGTCTGGTGCTTCCTGGGTGACGGCGAGTGCGACGAGCCGGAATCCCTGGGCGCCATCTCCCTGGCCGGCCGCGAGAAGCTGGACAACCTGATCTTCGTCATCAACTGCAACCTGCAGCGCCTCGACGGCCCGGTTCGCGGCAATGGCAAGATCATCCAGGAACTTGAAGGCGTGTTCCGCGGTGCGCATTGGAACGTGACCAAAGTCATCTGGGGCCGTTTCTGGGACCCGCTGCTGGCCAAGGATGTCGACGGTATCCTGCAACGCCGCATGGACGAAGTCATCGACGGCGAGTACCAGAACTACAAGGCCAAAGACGGCGCGTTCGTGCGTGAACACTTCTTCAACACGCCTGAACTCAAGGCGATGGTTGCCGACCTGTCCGACGACGAGATCTGGAAGCTTAACCGTGGCGGCCACGACCCGTACAAGGTCTACGCGGCGTACCACGAAGCGGTCAACCACAAAGAGCAACCAACCGTCATCCTGGCCAAGACCATCAAGGGTTATGGCACCGGTGCCGGCGAAGCGAAGAACACCGCGCACAACACCAAGAAAGTCGACGTCGACAGCCTGAAGCTGTTCCGCGACCGCTTCGACATCCCGGTCAAGGACGAAGAGCTGGAGAACCTGCCGTTCTTCAAGCCTGAGCCGAACAGCGCCGAAGCCCGCTACCTCAGCGAGCGTCGCACTGCACTGGGCGGTTTCGTGCCGCAACGCCGCGCCAAGAGCATGAGCATCCCGACGCCGCCACTCGATACCCTCAAGGCTATCCTGGACGGCTCGGGCGACCGCGAAATCTCCACCACCATGGCCTTCGTGCGGATCCTCGCGCAGCTGGTCAAGGACAAGGAAATCGGTTCGCGTATCGTGCCGATCATCCCGGACGAAGCCCGTACCTTCGGTATGGAAGGCATGTTCCGTCAGTTGGGCATCTACTCCTCCGTCGGCCAGCTCTACGAGCCAGTCGATAAAGATCAGGTGATGTTCTACAAGGAAGACAAGAAGGGCCAGATCCTCGAAGAAGGCATCAACGAAGCGGGCGCCATGAGCTCCTTCATCGCTGCCGGTACTTCGTACTCCAGCCACAACCAGCCGATGCTGCCGTTCTACATCTTCTACTCGATGTTCGGCTTCCAGCGCATTGGCGACCTGGCTTGGGCCGCAGGCGACAGCCGTACTCGTGGTTTCCTGATCGGCGGTACCGCCGGCCGTACCACGCTCAACGGCGAAGGCCTGCAACACGAAGACGGTCACAGCCACATCCTGGCTGCCACCATTCCGAACTGCCGCACCTTTGATCCAACCTACGGCTATGAGCTGGCGGTGATCATCCAGGACGGCATGAAGAAGATGACCGAAGAGCAGCAGGACGTTTTCTACTACATCACCGTGATGAACGAGTCCTACCAGCAGCCAGCCATGCCGGCCGGTGTCGAGGAAGGCATCATCAAGGGCATGTACCTGCTCGAAGAAGACACCAAGGAAGCGGCGCACCACGTACAGCTGATGGGCTCCGGCACCATCCTGCGCGAAGTGCGTGAAGCGGCGAAGATCCTGCGTGACGAGTTCAACGTCGGCGCCGACGTGTGGAGCGTTACCAGCTTCAACGAACTGCGTCGCGACGGCCTGGCCGTGGAACGCAGCAACCGCCTGCACCCGGGCCAGAAGCCTGCACTGAGCTACGTCGAAGAGTGCCTGGCCGGCCGTAAGGGTCCAGTCATCGCCTCTACCGACTACATGAAACTGTTTGCTGAACAAATTCGCCAGTGGGTCCCGTCCAAGGAATTCAAAGTCCTGGGCACCGACGGTTTCGGCCGCAGTGACAGCCGCAAGAAGCTGCGTCACTTCTTCGAAGTCGACCGTCACTTCGTGGTGTTGGCAGCCCTGGAAGCCTTGGCTGACCGTGGTGAGATCGAACCCAAGGTGGTGGCTGACGCCATCGTCAAGTTCGGGATCAACCCGGAAAAACGCAACCCACTGAACTGCTGAGGAGATTTTTTGTGAGCGAACTCATTCGCGTACCTGACATCGGCAGCGGTGAAGGTGAAGTAATCGAGCTGTTTGTGAAGGTTGGCGACACCGTCGAAGCCGACCAGAGCATCCTGACCCTGGAGTCGGACAAGGCGAGCATGGAAATCCCTGCTCCCAAGGCCGGCGTGGTCAAAAGCCTGAAAGTGAAGCTGGGCGACCGCCTGAAAGAAGGCGACGAACTGCTGGAGTTGGAAATCGAAGGTGCCGCTGATGCGGCCCCTGCGGCGGCTCCTGCTGCCGCTGCACCTGCGCCGGCTGCTGAAAAGCCTGCTGCTGCCGAGGCTGCTCCAGCCCCGGCCGCTGCACCTGCCGCCGCCACCGTCCAGGACATCCACGTTCCGGACATCGGCTCGTCGGGCAAGGCCAAGATCATCGAGCTGCTGGTCAAGGTCGGCGACACCGTCGAAGCCGACCAGTCGCTGATCACCCTGGAGTCCGACAAGGCCTCCATGGAGATCCCATCGCCGGCTGCCGGCGTGGTGGAAAGCATCGGGGTCAAGCTGGAAGACGAAGTCGGCACTGGCGATTTCATCCTCAAGCTGAAAGTACAAGGCGCTGCGCCTGCTGCTCCAGCACCTGCCGCCGCTCCGGCTGCGGCCAAGGCTGAAGCGGCTCCGGCCGCTGCTGCTCCTGCCCCGGCTGCCAAAGCCGAAGCTGCACCGGCTCCTGCCGCCGCGCCTGCGCCAAGCGGTGCCAAGGTTCATGCCGGCCCTGCCGTGCGTCAGCTGGCCCGTGAGTTCGGTGTCGAGCTGGGCGCCGTCTCGGCCAGCGGCCCTCACGGCCGTGTGCTGAAGGAAGACGTGCAGGCTTACGTCAAAGCCATGATGCAGAAAGCCAAGGAAGCGCCAGCTGCCGGCGGCGCTACCGGTGGCTCGGGCATTCCGCCGATCCGCACCGTGGATTTCAGCCGTTTCGGCGAAATCGAAGAAGTGCCGATGACCCGCCTGATGCAAATCGGCGCGGCAGGTCTGCACGCGAGCTGGTTGAACATCCCGCACGTAACTCAGTTCGATCAGGCCGATATCACCGACCTGGAAGCGTTCCGCGTTGCGCAGAAAGCCGTGGCCGAGAAGGCCGGCGTGAAACTGACCGTGTTGCCTCTGCTGCTCAAGGCTTGTGCGCACCTGCTCAAGGAACTGCCGGACTTCAACAGCTCGCTGGCGCCAAGCGGCAAGGCGATCATTCGCAAGAAGTACGTGCACATCGGCTTCGCGGTAGACACGCCTGACGGCCTGCTGGTACCGGTCATCAAGAACGTCGACCAGAAGAGCCTGCTGCAACTGGCTGCCGAGGCTGCTGCGTTGGCCGCCAAGGCCCGCGACAAGAAGCTCACCCCGGACGACATGCAGGGCGCGTGCTTCACCATCTCCAGCCTCGGGCATATTGGCGGTACTGGCTTCACGCCAATCGTCAACGCGCCGGAAGTGGCGATCCTGGGTGTGTCCAAGGCAACTATCCAGCCAGTCTGGGACGGTAAAGCGTTCCAGCCCAAGCTGATGCTGCCACTGTCGCTGTCCTACGATCACCGCGTGATCAACGGCGCGGCGGCGGCACGCTTCACCCAGCGCCTGAGCCAGCTGCTGAACGACATCCGCACCATCCTGCTGTAAGCCGCAGCGGCCTCCCCTGAGCGGGAGGCCTTTGCCGCACCGATTTCCGAGCGCCACGCTCGTACCTCAACCCCGCCACTTGGCGGGGCTTTTTTTGCCCGTTTGTTGTATACATAGGACAGGCTTGTACACCTTCCGTCACTTCGACTGCAGAAACGCCCTGCGTGGCCGATAACAGGGTTATAGCACTTAGCCTTCATCCTCTCTTGTCAGTGCGTGCCGCATGATGCAACCTTGCCGCAGGCAACAGTAAAGAGGGCGTGAGCCCGGCGCCGTGCGCATTTTTCCAAGCGAGTTTCCCCCATGAAAAGCCAACCCGATGTCGCCCGAACGGCGGCCGAGGTAGTGACGCAATTACCGGTGCCTTCGCGCCTCGGTATGCTGCGTTTCGAGCGGCTTAATGAGGCAAGCTGGGCGCTGCTCTACCTCGATCCCAATTGCGAGCGCCAATTCGGCCTGCCGGCGGTCGAACTCTGCGCCCTGATCGGCACGCCGTACGCCAGCCTGATGGAGCCCCAGGCACGCTATCAACTGCACGACGCGATCCAGCAGCAACTGAGCCTCAGCCCCCACTACCTGGTGCGCTACACCCTGCACACCAACGATGGCCCGCTGAGCCTGCTGGAAATGGGCGAGGCCTACAAACAACACAATCGCCACCTGCTGCGCGGCTACCTGATGGTGGTTGATGGCCTGTTCAGCGAAATTCCCGCCACGTTGCCGACCGCCGACCTGGAAAACCAGAACAGCCGCCTGCAAATCGCCCTGGAACTCAACCAGCGCGCGCAACAGGAACAACTGCAGCACCTGGAGCGGGTACGCGCCCAGCAGGAGTTGATCCTGCTCCTGGCCCGCCAACGCTACACCACACCCAATTCGCTGCAAGAAGCCGCCGAACTGATCACCCGCAGCGCCTGCGACATCTACCAGATTGATTGCGCCAGCATCTGGAACTTGGAAGGCCAGCGCCTGGTGCCGATTTCGGCCTATCACCGCGCCGATCAGCAATACCATTTGCCTGAAGCGATTGACGCCAGTTGTTTCCCCGATTACCTCGAAGCCCTGCACAGCAGCCGCGCGATCGATGCCACCAATGCCCTGCGCGACCCGCGTACGCGGGAAATGGCCGAAAGCCTGTTCGCCAAGGATATCCACGCCATGCTCGACGCGAGCATCCGGGTGGATGGCCAGGTCGTCGGCGTGCTGTGCCTGGAGCAAAGCGGCAGTTCGCGTGCCTGGCAGTCCGATGAAATCGCCTTTGCCGGCGAGTTGGCGGACCAGTTCGCCCAAGTCATCAACAACCACAACCGCCGCACCGCCACCAGCGCTCTGCACCTGTTCCAGCGTGCCGTGGAACAAAGTGCCAATGCCTTTCTGCTGGTCAATTGCGATGGCGTGGTGGAGTACGTCAACCCAAGCTTTACCGCGATCACCCAATACAGCGCCGAAGAGGTGCACGGCCACCGCCTGGCACAGTTGCCGGCCCTGGAGAACCTCAGCGAGTTGCTGTTCGATGCGCCGTCGAGCCTGGCCAAGAGCAACAGCTGGCAAGGTGAATTCAAAAGCCGACGCAAAAACCTCGAACCCTACTGGGGCCAGCTGTCGATTTCCAAGGTGTATGGCGACAACCGTGAGTTGACCCACTACATCGGCATCTACGAAGACATCACCCAGACCAAGCTGGCGCAACAGCGCATCGAACGCCTGGCCTACACCGACAACCTGACCAACCTGGGCAACCGCCCGGCCTTCATCCGCAACCTCGACGAGCGCTTTGCCCGCGACAGCGACAGCCCGATCAGCCTGCTTTTGGTGGACATCGACAACTTCAAGCGCATCAACGACAGCCTCGGGCACCAGACCGGGGACAAGCTGTTGATCAGCCTGGCCCGTCGTCTACGCAACAGCCTGAGCAGCGGCGGCAGCCTGGCGCGCTTTGCCAGTAACGAGTTTGCGGTGTTGCTGGACGATGCCGACCTGGAGACCGGCCAGCAGGTCGCCAGCCAGTTGCTGGCCACCCTCGACAAGCCGATGTTCGTCGACAACCAATTGATCAGCGTGACCGGCTCCGTAGGCCTGGCCTGCGCACCGCTGCACGGCCGCGACCCGCAGACCCTGATGCGCAACGCCGGTTTGGCCCTGCACAAGGCCAAGGCCAACGGCAAACACCAGGTGCAGGTGTTTACCGAAGCCCTGAATGCCGAAGCGAGCTACAAACTGTTCGTGGAAAACAACCTGCGCCGCGCCCTGACCCAGAACGAGCTTGATGTGTTCTACCAGCCCAAGCTGTGCCTGCGCAGTGGCCGCCTGTTGGGTATGGAAGCGCTGTTGCGCTGGAACCATCCGGAAAAGGGCATGATCCGCCCCGACCAGTTCATCAGCGTGGCCGAAGAGACCGGTTTGATCATCCCCATCGGCAAATGGATCGCGCGCCAGGCGTGCCGCATGAGTCGGCAGTTGACAGCGGCGGGCCTGGGTAATCTGCAGGTAGCGATCAACCTGTCGCCCAAACAGTTTTCCGACCCGGACCTGGTGGCCTCGATCGCCTCGATTCTCAAGGAAGAACAGTTGCCGCCCAATCTGCTGGAGCTGGAGCTGACCGAAGGCCTGCTGCTGGAGGCCACCGAAGACACGCGCTTGCAACTGGACCAACTGAAGAGCTTTGGCCTGACCCTGGCCATGGATGACTTCGGCACCGGTTATTCGTCGCTGAGCTACTTGAAAAAATTCCCCATCGACATCATTAAGATCGACCGGAGCTTTATCCACGAAATCCCGGATAACCAGGACGACATGGAAATCACCTCGGCGGTCATCGCCATGGCCCACAACCTCAAGCTGAAGGTGGTGGCCGAAGGCATCGAGACCGCCGCGCAGCTGGCGTTCCTGCGCCGGCATCGGTGCGACGTGGGCCAGGGCTACCTGTTCGACCGGCCAATCCCCGGCGCAGAGCTGCTGGAGAAGCTTAAACGCTATCCACGCGGGCCAATCGCCTGACAGCGCTGTAACACTCGGGCACACTGGCTGTCTGACCATTTACTGCTAATCAACCTGACGAGAGGACTGATCATGGTCTTGCGCTCGGAAATTCTGGTGAACAAAAACGTGCTGCCTACTCAAGAACAAGCTCTGCCTGGCCGTGAAACCCCGATGAACCTGCCGGAGACGCATTTCGTCAACGGCAACCCGCTGCTGGGCCCGTTTACCGACGACGTCGGTTTTGCGATCTTCGGCCTCGGCTGCTTCTGGGGCGCAGAGCGCAAGTTCTGGCAGCGCGACGGGGTGGTCAGCACCGTGGTCGGCTACGCCGGCGGCTTCACGCCGAACCCGACCTACGAAGAAGTCTGCTCAGGCCTGACCGGCCACAGCGAAGTCGTGCTGGTGGTGTATGACCAGGCCAAAGTGAAATACGAAGACTTGCTGAAGATGTTCTGGGAACTGCACAACCCGACCCAAGGCATGCGCCAGGGCAACGATATCGGCAGCCAATACCGCTCGGTGATCTATGCCACCACGCCGGAGCAACTGGCGGCGGCCAAAGCCAGTGCCGAGGCTTATCAGCAAGAGCTGACCAAGGCCGGCCTGGGCGAGATCACCACCGAAATCGACGAAGCGCCGACGGTTTACTTCGCCGAGGCGTATCACCAGCAGTACCTGGCGAAGAATCCCCAGGGTTACTGCGGCATCGGCGGCACCGGCGTGACCTGCCCGATATAAAGGGGCAACACAGCTCAAAATGTGGGAGGGGGCTTGCCCTAAAGCCAGTCAGTTAAGGCTTTTTGTAGGAGCGAGCTTGCTCGCGAAAAACGTCAACGATAACGCGTGCTTCCTGAATAAACGCGGTGTCTGTGAGTTTTTCGCGAGCAAGCTCGCTCCTACAGACGGTGGTGTACGCTTAACTGACTGGCATTAGGGCTTGCCCCCGATTGCGGTGTACCAGTGACAGATGCACTGACTGACACTCCGCTATCGGGAGCAAGCCCCCTCCCACACTGGTTTTGTGTTTGGCTTGAAATAGGCTATTCAGCGATGAGCCAATCCATCTGCCACCCGCCCTGAGTCTGGCCCAGTTGCCTGGACAGCCACGGCAGCAATTCACGCAGCTCCTCTTCCAGGCCCCACGGCGGGTTGGCAATTGCCAGGCCTGAGCCGGTCAGGGTGTTGGGCGTGTCCAGCGGATGCACCAGCAGCTCTACGCGCAACAGTTTCGGCGCACCGGTGCCGGCCAGGTCCTGGTAGAAGC
Organism: Pseudomonas sp. R11-23-07; assembly: GCF_003852295.1. NCBI lineage: Bacteria > Pseudomonadati > Pseudomonadota > Gammaproteobacteria > Pseudomonadales > Pseudomonadaceae > Pseudomonas > Pseudomonas sp. R11-23-07. Next base: position 578,008 of record NZ_CP027761.1, on the reverse strand, counting down.
GGCGCAACATGCGCGGATCTTTCACCGGGTACCAGATTGCCGCGACCGTCTGGCGCATGCGGCTGACGGCTTCCTTGAGGGACGCCGCGCAACGCTGCATTTCATCGAGCTTTTCAAACGGCGGGTCGATCAGCATCAGCGCGCGTTTTTCCGGCACCGGCAACAGGGCGCGCGGTACGTGCCAGCCTTCGCCCAGGTGCACCTTGACCCGACGATCACCCTTCATGTTGTCCTTGAGCAACACGCCGTCTTCCGGGTGCTTTTCGTTGAGCAGTACACGGTCCTGGGGACGCGTCAGGCGCCGCGCCAGTTCCGGCGAACCTGGGTAGTAGCGCAACTGGCCATCCGGGTTCATTTCGTGCAGCACGCGCATGTAATCAGCAGTGAGCGGCGGCAGGTCGTCTGCGCCCCACAGGCGGGCGATGCCTTCCAGGTATTCACCGGTGCGGTTGGCCTGGTCACCCTGCAGGTCGTACAGGCCAATGCCGGCGTGGGTATCGAGGTAGGCGAACGGCTGCTCCTTGCGCGACATCAAGGCGATGAGGCGGGTCAAGGTCAGGTGTTTGAAGACATCGGCGTGGTTGCCGGCGTGAAAGGCGTGACGATAATTCATGGTTGCTCCTGCGCAGGGGGCGAAGTTTACCTTCTACCGGCGCAAAGGTGCAGGGCCGCATGGCGGCTGGTGTTTTTGTTAACTCAACTGCGCAGCGAGGTAATCGGCCAGCGCTGCATGGTTGACTCCCGGCCTGCGCGCGAACCAGGCGAGCTTGTGCTGCAAGGTGGCCGGCGTGAACGCGGCATACACATCAGGACGCTGCTCTTGCAACCATTGCAACAGGTTGTCGACCAGTACCTGCGGCGACCGCTCAGCCAGGTGCCTGAGCAACGGCTCAGGCACTCGCCACCAGGGCCAGGGCTTGGCAGGGGTGATCGGGCCAGTCGCCACCGTCAGCGGCTGACCATTGATCAGATAACGTCCAAACACCGGCAAGACCGTCCCTGCCTCGTCACCCAATTGCTGCCACATCGGCTGAAACTGAGCGCCATCCCAGAAGCGTAGGAACACCGCCTGGTCATTGGGCATAAACACCTTGGTCAAGCTTTGCAGATGGGCAACTACGGTTTCCAACGGGCTGGAGGACACCGCCAGCCAACCCCAATCCACGGCTTGCACAGTGGCGACCCAATCGAGAAATGCGCTGCCCGACTCGACGATGCCCACGTAAGGCATCACCTCATCCCAAGCGTCGTAGGCCGTGCCGGCCCAGATCGCGTGCGGCGCCGGCCCTGCCGTCATGGCTTGCCAGGCGGCAAATGGCTTGGCGTCGCTGGTAGTGCCTAGCACGGCAAAGATTCGCTCACCGGCAAGCAGCGGGAACTGCGCCAGCCAGGTGCTGGGGTCCATGGGCGTCTGCATCAAGAAACACTCCGTGCATGCTCGGGGATACTGCACTGCCCGTCACGGCAGCGTTCGCACTCTTCACAAAAAGGCGCGCTGCGTTTCAGGCTCTCAATCTGCACAGGGCTCAGAGGGAGCGGGACCGCCGCCAGTGCTGCCTCCTTCAAGCCCGGCTTCAAGGGCGCCGCCGCAGGGGCTGGCGCCCCGCCAAGCTGGATCGGCACGCTGCTGAAAATACCGCCCGCCGACAGCGTGATCGACTGCCCTCCCGCCTGAATCGTAACGCTGGCTCCCGCGTCGATAACAATGCTTTGCCCGGCCGCCAACTGAAGGGTGCGACCGGCACGCATGTGCTGAGAACCGCCGACCACCAGGTGGTCATCCTGCTTGAGTTCCGTCAGGCGGTTGCCATGGGTAATGCGCTGCTCTTCGCCCTGCAACTCATGGTGCGATTCGCCGCCCACCCTCACCCGGCGCTGGTTATCGACCTGCACCTGTTGGTCATGCAATACATGCTGGGTCCAGTCGCGCTGAGCGCGCAGGTAGATTTCCTCGGCGCCCTTGCGGTCTTCGATGCGCAGTTCGTTGTAGCCTCCGCCACCAGGGCTGCTCTGGCTGCGAAAAATACTGCGGGTCTTGTCCGCCGGCAGGTCGAGGGGCAAACGATTCGCCGCGTTGGGCAGGCAACCCATGACCAGCGGCATGTCCATGTCGCCATCGACGAAACCCACCAGTACCTCCATGCCGACTCGCGGGATCAGCACCGCCCCATAACGGTCATGGGCCCAGCCGCTCGCCACGCGCAGCCAACAGCTGGAATGATCGTTGTGCTCACCGTCGCGGTCCCAGGCCATCTGCACTTTGACACGACCGTACTCGTCGCAATGGATTTCACTGTCGACAGGCCCGGTGACCACCGCGTTCTGGTAGCTGGATAGGTGCGGCCGGGGCGTGATCAGAGGCGTTCGAAACGGCACATCCCAGGGCGTCACTACAAAATCGTTGCTGTAACCCGCAGGCAAGTCATCCCTATAGGTGTCAGGCGCAGACTCTTCCAACACTTGCGATTGTTGCCCCGTGTGGTGCAACTGGGTAACCAGCCACAGGTCATTCCACTCCTGACGCGGGTGGCCAGCCATCTTCAGAAACCGCCCAGTGCCCAAGGCCGGCTGATCGCTGATGCCGCTGGCTTGGCGAAAGTCGCTGCGATGACGCTCCAACACACGCTGTGCCAGGTACTTGCCATGCGCACGATCGGTAAAGTTTCCAGGGTAACGTTGCTCGTCCAGGGGCAGGTGCTGCCCGCTGGAGGCCGTGCTTTCCAACACCAGGCTGGGCTTTTTGAAGTCGTAGGCCCGCAGGTTCACGCCGGCGGTACGGGTTTTCAGCCGCAGGATGAAGCGCTTTATCGCAGGGGCCTCGGCCACCATCCCGGAACCGGCCAGGTAGGGGGTGACCTGGTCCGGCTGGCCAAACACACTCTGGTCATCGCCAAACACCAACAGGTGACGCTCGGGACTGTGCTGAAAGTGATAGTGAATGCCCGACTCAACGCACAAGCGCTGAATGAACTGCAGATCGGTTTCGTCGAACTGAACACAGTACTCACGCTCGGGATATTTTCCGCTCAGGCGGAACACGAAGGTATCACCCTGAATGTCCTGGGCCTCCAACACCCGAGCAATGATCTGCGGCACGGTTTTCTGCTGAAAGATCCTCTGGTGAGTGCTGTGCTCCAGATAGGCCAACTGCGGCACCAGGGTCATCTGGTAACGGGTAAGCCGCTTGCCCGAATCGCCTTGCGCGACCCGGTAAACTCGGCCATGGATACCGTGGCCCTGAGCGTCAAACCCGAGGAACGCCTGACGGTGCAGCAGGCCATCGAGGTCCAGATCGGGTCGCTCGCTCACCAACTCAAGGTCAAAGCGAAAGGGCAGGCTGATAAATTCGTCGCCCATGAACCCATGAACCTTGAGATCATAAGGCTCCCCGTCCAGGGTCAGGTTAAAGGCACTTTGATTGGCAGGAGCGAACATCCGGTGTTTCTCTGCGAAGGGTGGGTGAGCGATTCTGCCTCAGCCGTTTGCCGAGTCGAGCGCTGTGCCGGCAAATAAGTAACGTCCTACATCGACAGTGCCGAAATCCTGCGCAGGGCTTTTTTTCTTCATAAAAAAAGGCCCAGCATCCATAGGACGTGGGCCTTCTTTTCGAATACCAGGCGATCAACGCCCGGCTGTATTACTTGTTGAGGTTGTAGTCTTTTTCCGCGGCATCAAAGCGCTCGACCATACCAGCCGTCGGTGCACCCATCTTGCTCACGAAGTAGATCGCCAGGCTGGCGAAGATGAAGCCTGGGATGATTTCGTACAGGCCCAGCACTTCGAAGTGCTTCCACACGATTACGGTGATCGCGCCGACCAGGATGCCGGCCAGTGCGCCGTTGCGGGTCATGTTTTTCCAGATCACCGAGATCAGCACCACAGGCCCGAACGCGGCGCCGAAACCGGCCCAGGCGTAGCTGACCAGGCCCAGTACGCGGTTTTCCGGGTTGGCGGCCATGGCGATGGCGATCAAGGCTACCGCCAGCACCATCAGGCGACCGACCCACACCAGCTCAAGCTGGGACGCGCCCTTGCGCAGGAATGCCTTGTAGAAGTCTTCGGTCAGGGCGCTGGAGCACACCAGCAATTGGCAGCTCAGGGTACTCATGACAGCCGCCAGGATGGCCGACAGCAATACACCGGCAATCCATGGGTTGAACAGAATCTTGGCCAGTTCGATAAACACGCGCTCAGGGTTTTCGGTCACGGGACCGGCCACCTCAGGATGCGCCGAGAAGTAAGCGATGCCGAAGAAGCCCACCGCCACGGTGCCGCCCAGGCACAGGATCATCCAGGTCATGGAGATGCGACGCGCATTGGCAATCGACTTCACCGAATCCGCCGCCATGAACCGCGCGAGGATGTGCGGCTGGCCGAAGTAACCCAGACCCCAGCCCATCAGCGAGATAACGCCGATAAAGGTGGTGTTTTTCAGCATGTCGAAGCTGGTCGGGTCCTTGGCTTCGATGGCCAGGAAGGTGGTGTCCACGCCGCCGGTCGCCAGCAGTACGATGATCGGCGTCAGGATCAACGCGAAGATCATCAGTGTGGCTTGCACGGTATCGGTCCAGCTGACCGCCAGGAAACCGCCAACAAAGGTGTAGGCAATGGTCGCTGCGGCACCGGCCCACAGCGCAGTCTCGTAGGACATGCCGAAGGTGCTTTCGAACAGGCGGGCACCGGCCACGATGCCGGAGGCGCAGTAAATGGTGAAGAACACCAGGATCACCACAGCGGAGATGATCCGCAGCAGCCCGCTTTTATCTTCGAAGCGGCTGGAGAAGTAATCCGGCAGGGTCAGGGCGTCGCCGTTGTGTTCGGTCTGCACGCGCAGGCGGCCGGCCACGAACAGCCAGTTGAGGTAGGCACCGACGATCAGGCCGATAGCAATCCAGCTTTCCGACAAGCCCGACATGTAGATTGCGCCAGGCAGGCCCATCAACAACCAGCCGCTCATATCGGAAGCGCCGGCGGACAAAGCGGTCACCACGCTACCGAGGCTGCGGCCGCCCAGGATGTAATCGGAAAGGTTATTGGTGGAGCGATAGGCCATCAAGCCGATCAGTACCATTGCTGCGATGTAGATCACGAACGTGATCAGGGTGGGATTACTAACGCTCATAGAAGTGACGCCCTGGCTTTGTTTTTATGTAGCGACGGTCAATCAGCCCGCTACCGGTGGTTAACCGGGTAAACGATGCTGCCTGCCGCGCATTTATGACTGGCGTTTCCCCAGGAAAGCCGCCAGCCGATGAACCGACCTGTGGAAGTGGTTGCACCTTGGTGCGCGAATGCTATTCAACAAAGCAAATAAGGTGCAACCAGTTTCTCGCGAATAAGTTGCACCTACGCGGTTTTAAGGACAAACACCGGGTTTTTGCTCCTTTTCGGAGCAAGAACAGTCAACCTCAGAAGCAAATGCACCAACAAGAAGTTGATTCGAGAGAAGGCCGGAATTTTTCCGATCAACCGTCGGAAATTTCCTGAATAAAAAGGGTTGCACCCGGTTGCACCTCTTCATGGGCGAGGCTAATCTTGCCGCCAGCAGATGCCACTCGGTAGTGGCACCCATGAGGATAAGAAAATGGCTACGACCACCCTTGGGGTCAAACTCGACGACCCGACCCGCGAGCGCCTGAAGGCCGCCGCGTCCTCCATTGATCGCACGCCGCACTGGCTGATCAAACAGGCAATTTTCAATTACCTGGAGAAACTCGAGGGTGGCGCAACCCTTTCCGAGCTCAACGGTTCGGGCAGCAAGGATGCCGACGACGCCGGCGAAGTCCAGCATGACCACGCCCACCAGTGCTTCCTTGAGTTCGCCGAGAGCATCCTGCCGCAATCGGTACTGCGCGCCTCGATCACCGCCGCTTACCGTCGCCCCGAGCCGGAAGTGGTGCCGATGCTGATCGAGCAGGCGCGCCTGCCGGTAGAGATGGCCGAAGCCACCAACAAGCTGGCCGCCACGATTGCCGAAAAATTGCGCAACCAGAAAAGCGCTGGCGGCCGTGCCGGTATCGTTCAGGGCCTGCTGCAGGAATTTTCCCTGTCGTCCCAGGAAGGCGTGGCGCTGATGTGCCTGGCCGAAGCGCTGCTGCGCATCCCCGACAAAGGCACGCGCGATGCGCTGATTCGCGACAAGATCAGCACCGGCAACTGGCACCCCCACCTGGGCAACAGCCCGTCGCTGTTCGTCAATGCTGCTACCTGGGGCCTGCTGTTGACCGGCAAACTGGTCGCGACCCATAACGAAGCAGGCTTGACCTCGTCCCTGAGCCGCATCATCGGCAAAAGCGGCGAGCCGATGATCCGCAAGGGCGTCGACATGGCCATGCGCCTGATGGGTGAACAGTTCGTCACCGGCGAGACCATCGCCGAAGCCCTGGCCAACGCGAGCAAGTTCGAAGCCAAGGGTTTCCGCTATTCCTACGACATGCTCGGGGAAGCCGCCCTCACCGAACACGACGCCCAGAAGTACCTGGCTTCGTACGAACAAGCCATTCACTCCATCGGCAAAGCGTCCCACGGCCGTGGGATCTATGAAGGCCCAGGCATCTCCATCAAGCTCTCCGCCCTGCACCCGCGTTACAGCCGCGCGCAGTACGAGCGGGTGATGGACGAACTGTACCCGCGCCTGTTGTCGCTGACCCTGTTGGCCAAGCAATACGACATCGGCCTGAACATCGATGCCGAAGAAGCCGACCGCCTCGAGTTGTCCCTGGACCTGCTCGAGCGCCTGTGCTTCGAGCCGCAACTGACCGGCTGGAACGGTATCGGTTTCGTGATCCAGGCCTACCAGAAGCGTTGCCCCTACGTGATCGACTACGTCATCGACCTGGCCCGCCGCAGCCGCCACCGCCTGATGATCCGCCTGGTCAAAGGCGCGTACTGGGACAGCGAAATCAAGCGCGCCCAGGTCGAGGGCCTGGAAGGCTACCCGGTGTACACCCGCAAGGTGTACACCGACGTTTCCTACATTGCCTGCGCACGCAAACTGCTGTCGGTGCCGGAAGCCATCTACCCGCAGTTCGCCACGCACAACGCCCATACGTTGTCGGCCATCTATCACATTGCCGGTCAGAACTATTACCCCGGCCAGTACGAGTTCCAATGCCTGCACGGCATGGGCGAACCGCTGTACGAACAAGTGGTGGGCAAAGTTTCCGAAGGCAAGCTGAACCGTCCGTGCCGTGTGTACGCACCGGTCGGCACTCACGAAACACTGCTGGCGTACCTGGTACGTCGCCTGCTGGAAAACGGTGCGAACACCTCGTTCGTCAACCGCATCGCCGATCACTCCATCTCGATTCAGGAGCTGGTGGCCGATCCAGTGGCGAACATCGAGCAGATGGCGACGGTGGAAGGCGGCTTCGGCCTGCCGCACCCGCGTATCCCGCTGCCGCGTGACCTGTACGGCAGCGACCGCGCCAACTCGGCCGGTATCGACCTGGCCAACGAGCATCGCCTGGCATCGCTGTCCTGCGCCCTGCTGGCCACCGCTCACAACAACTGGAAAGCCGCGCCGATGCTCGGTTGCGCCGCCAGCGAACAACCGGCTGCAGCGGTGCTGAACCCGTCCGACGTGCGCGATGTGGTCGGTCACGTTCAGGAGGCCACCGTCGAAGACGTCGACAATGCCATCCAGTGCGCCATCAGCGCCGCGCCGATCTGGCAGGCCACCCCGCCCGCCGAACGCGCCGCGATCCTGGAGCGCGCCGCCGACCTGATGGAAGGCGAGATTCAGCCATTGATGGGCCTGCTGGCCCGTGAAGCCGGCAAGACCTTCGCCAACGCCATCGCTGAAGTGCGCGAAGCCGTGGACTTCCTGCGCTACTACGCGGTGCAGGCGCGTAATGATTTCACCAACGACGCCCACCGCCCGTTGGGTCCGGTGGTGTGCATCAGCCCCTGGAACTTCCCGCTGGCGATCTTCAGCGGCCAGGTGGCGGCGGCATTGGCTGCCGGTAACCCGGTGCTGGCCAAACCCGCCGAACAAACCCCGTTGGTCGCCGCCCAGGCCGTGCGCATCCTGCTCGAAGCCGGCATCCCGCAAGGCGTGCTGCAATTGCTGCCGGGCCAGGGCGAGAGCGTCGGTGCCCGCCTGGTCGGTGATGATCGCGTCAAAGGCGTGATGTTCACCGGCTCCACCGAGGTTGCACGCTTACTGCAACGCAGTGTCGCCGGTCGCCTGGATGCCCAGGGCCGTCCGATTCCGCTGATCGCCGAAACCGGCGGCCAGAACGCGATGATCGTGGATTCCTCGGCGCTCACCGAACAAGTGGTGATTGACGTGGTGTCGTCGGCTTTCGACAGCGCCGGCCAACGTTGCTCGGCGCTGCGCGTGTTGTGCCTGCAGGAAGATTCGGCAGACCGCGTCATCGAAATGCTCAAGGGCGCCATGGCGGAATGCCGCCTGGGCAACCCGGAACGCCTGTCGGTAGATATCGGCCCGGTGATCGACGCCGAAGCCAAGGCTGGCATCGAGAAGCACATCCAGGCCATGCGCGACAAAGGCCGCAACGTTTACCAGGTGGCGATTGCCGACGGCGAAGAGATCAAGCGTGGCACCTTCGTGATGCCCACCCTGATCGAGCTGGAAAGCTTCGACGAACTGCAACGCGAAATCTTCGGCCCGGTGCTGCACGTGGTGCGCTACAAGCGCAAAGAGATCGACCAGCTCATCGGCCAGATCAATGCCTCCGGCTACGGCCTGACCCTGGGCGTGCACACCCGCATCGACGAGACCATCGCCAAGGTGATCGACAACGTCAATGCCGGTAACGTCTACGTCAACCGAAACATCGTGGGTGCCGTAGTGGGCGTGCAGCCGTTCGGCGGCGAAGGCCTGTCGGGTACCGGCCCGAAAGCCGGTGGCCCGCTGTACCTGTACCGCCTGCTGTCGACTCGTCCTACCGATGCGATCGAGCAATCCTTCGTACGTGGCGACGCATTGACCGCACCGGACCTGCGCCTGCGCGACGCCATGAGCCAACCGCTGACCGCGTTGAAAACCTGGGCCGACAGCCACAACTTCAGCGAACTGAGCGCCCTGTGCAGCCAATTCGCCGCCCAGTCGCAAAGCGGTATCACTCGCCAACTGGCCGGCCCGACCGGCGAGCGCAACAGCTATGCGATCCTGCCGCGTGAACACGTGCTGTGCCTGGCGGAAGTGGAAGGTGACCTGCTGACCCAACTCGCTGCGGTATTGGCGGTAGGCGGTTCTGCGGTATGGCCGGAAACCGAACTGACCAAGGCCGTGTTCCCACGCCTGCCGAAAGATATTCAGGCGAAGATCAAGCGCGTGGCCGACTGGACCAAGGACGTGGTGTTCGACGCTGTCCTGCATCACGGTGATTCCGACCAGCTGCGTGCGGTGTGCCAGCAAGTGGCGCAGCGCGGTGGGGCGATTGTTGGGGTGCATGGTTTGTCCCAGGGCGAGACATCCATTGCCCTGGAGCGGTTGGTGATCGAGCGGGCGTTGAGCGTTAACACGGCTGCTGCCGGCGGCAATGCCAGCCTGATGACCATCGGTTAAACGCGGTAAAAAAAATGTGGGAGGGGGCTGATCGTTCCCACGCTCCGCGTGGGAATGCAGCTCAAGGATGCTCTGCGTCCAGAAGCGTGACGCGGAGCGTCAAGAGAGGCGTTTCCACGCAGAGCGTGGGAACGATCTTAAATACACTGCTATCGGGGGCAAGCCCCCTCCCACATTTGATTGCATTTCAATTCCCTCTCTCCGAGTTCTGCTCGTCCATCACCCAGATCAATCTTGCTATCCAGCCTCTATTCGCGCACTTAGACTCACGGCAATTCCTCAAAGGTAAGCCGCCATGTCCGAGACGCTGCTCAGTTCCCGCAATCTGGCTTTCGAGCTGTATGAAGTCCTCGATGCCGAGGGCCTGACCCAGCGCGAGCGGTTTGCCGAGCACAATCGCGAAACCTTCGACGCCGCCATCAGCACAGCGCGCAACATTGCCGAAAAGTACTTCGCGCCTCACAACCGCAAGAACGACGAGAACGAACCGCGCTACGAAGACGGTAAGGCGATTCTGATTCCGGAAGTGAAACCGGCGGTGGATGCTTTCCTGGAAGCCGGTTTCCTCAATGCCGCCCGCAGCTTCGAGGCCGGCGGCATGCAGTTGCCGACCCTGCTGTCCCAAGCCTGCTTCGCTCACTTCCAATCCGCCAACGCGGCATCAACGTCCTACCCGTTCCTGACCATGGGCGCCGCCAACCTGATCGAAAGTTTCGGCACCGAGGAGCAGAAACAACGCTTCCTGCAACCGATGATCGAAGGCCGCTTCTTCGGCACCATGGCCTTGACCGAGCCGCACGCTGGCTCATCCCTGTCGGATATTCGTACCCGCGCGGAGCCTGCGGCTGACGGCAGCTATCGGCTGAAGGGCAACAAGATCTTCATCTCCGGCGGCGACCATCCGCTGTCGGAAAACATCGTGCATATGGTGCTGGCCAAGCTGCCCGATGCACCGGCCGGGGTGAAGGGCATTTCGTTGTTTATCGTGCCCAAATTCCTGGTCAACGCTGACGGCAGCCTGGGCGAGCGCAACGATGTACTGCTGGCCGGGCTGTTTCACAAGATGGGCTGGCGCGGCACGACGTCTACAGCACTCAATTTTGGCGATAACGGCAACTGTGTCGGCTATCTGGTGGGCAAACCGCACCAGGGCCTGAGTTGCATGTTCCAGATGATGAACGAGGCACGGATCGGCGTCGGCATGGGCGCGGTGATGCTCGGTTACGCGGGCTATCTCTACTCGTTGGAATACGCCCGCGAACGTCCGCAAGGCCGCCTGCCGGACAGCAAAGACCCGAGCACCGCGCCGGTATCGATCATCCAGCACGCCGATATCAAACGTATGCTGCTGACCCAAAAAGCCTACGTGGAAGGCGCCTTCGACCTGGGCCTGTACGCCGCACGCCTGTTCGACGACACCACCACCCTGCCAAGCGAAACCGAACGCAAACAAGCCCACGAGTTGCTGGACCTGCTGACCCCCATCGTCAAATCCTGGCCGTCGGAGTTCTGCCTCAAGGCCAACGAACTGGCGATCCAGATTCTCGGCGGCCATGGCTATACCCGCGAGTACCCGGTCGAGCAGTATTACCGCGATAACCGCCTGAATCCGATCCACGAAGGCACCCATGGCATCCAGTCCCTGGACCTGCTTGGGCGTAAGTTGGCGCAGAACGGCGGGGCCGGCCTCAAGCAATTGATTCGACTGATCGCCGAGACAGGTGCTCGGGCGCAGCCATACCCATCGCTCACCGCACTAAGGGAACCGCTGGAGCAATTGGTCAACCGCCTGCAAAGCGTGACTCTCGGCCTGCTGAGCGATCTCGCCCAGGGCAAGGTCAACAGCAGCCTGGCGAACTCGGCGCTGTACCTGAAAGTGTTCGGGCACACGGTAATTGGCTGGCGCTGGCTGGAACAGGCGATTCGCGCCGAAGAAGGTCTGGCCAAGGGCAATGCGGCCGATGTGGCCTTCTATAAAGGCAAGCTCCAGGCCGCCCGGTACTTCCTGACCTGGGAAGTACCAAGCTGCCATCATGAACTGGCGATTCTGGAGGCACGCGACGATACGTGCCTGGGGATGCAGGATGCGTGGTTCTAAGGCTGGATCGCCTTGGAAATCACTTCGACCGTGGCGCTGACTTGCTCTTGGTAACGGTCGAGTTCCTGTTGATGGGCCTGCTGCATTTCGATCTGCTCGGCGCACAGGTTCAGCGCGGCCAATACCAATAATTTGTCACCAATCAGGGTCGGGTACTTTTTCTTGGTCGTGGCCAGGGAAGCCTTGAGCATGGTCACGGCGTGCATCAGGGTCTGGTCTTCCCCGGCCGGCGCCTTGATCGAGTAATCCTCACCGAGAATCGAAACGACCTTTATCCCTTCATTCATGCGCTGACAGGCCCTGCGCTCACACGCTCAACCAGTGCCTGGATGCGGGCGGCGGTGGCGCCATGCTTTTCTTCCTGTTCCATCAGGTTCAGTTGCAGGCTGTCGTTTTCGTCCTTGGCCTGGGCCAGCTGCGCCTTGAGGGATTCGTTGCTGCTCAGCAGGTCCTGGTTCTGCTGTACCAGGTCGTTGACCAGTTGTTCCAGTTGGCTGAGGGATGCTTCTAACATTTTGATTTCTCGGGCTTTTTAAAAGGGCGGTGACGATAAAGAAAATTCACCTCGGATGCCAGGGTTATCCCCGGCGCGCAGCCCGATGTTCAAGGGCCGGGCCGCGCTTTCGAGCCTTAGTGACTGCAATTACCCGATCTGGTTCCTGAATCCGTGCAACCCCCGGTCAGCTGCGACAAAAGCGCGCGCCCCCCTTAAGACTTTAGTCGCAGGGCCGATACGCGATGCACACCCCGTCTCATGGCCGCATGGATCGCGCTTCTCCCCAGGATTCCAGCATGTCTCTTCGTAATATGAATATCGCCCCGAGGGCTTTCCTCGGCTTCGCGTTTATCGGCGCGTTGATGTTGTTTCTCGGCGTGTTCGCCCTGAACCAGATGAGCAAGATCCGTGCTGCCACCGAAGACATCACCCTGTCCAGCGTGCCAAGCATCCGCGCCCTCGACGAATTCACCCAGCTGACCTTGCGCCTGCGCGTGTTGTCGTACCGCTTGCTCACCAACCGCGAGCCGGAGGTACAGCAAAAGACCCTGGAAGCCTTCGACGTGCGCAACCAGCAGATCCGCACCGCCCAGGGCGTGTATGAAAAGCTGATCGAGAGCCGCGAAGAACGAACGACCTACGATGAATACGTGCGATTGCTGGCCCAGTACCATCAGATCGAAGAGCGCATGAAAAGCCTGTCCCGGGCCAACCAGGTCGACGAATTACGCGCCCTGCTCAACACTGAACTGCTGAACAACTCCGAGCAGGTCAATGCGGTGCTCAGCCGCCTGCTGGAAATCAACAACAGCATGGCCCTGGACACCAACCAGCAAGCCAAAGACCAGTACGACCTGGCCTTCAACATGGTCGTGAGCCTGCTGGTGATCGCCACCGCGCTGACCCTGTTGTTCGCCTGGCTGCTGACCCGCAGCATCACCGTGCCGATCTCCCAGGCGCTGGAAGCGGCCGAAGAAGTGGCCGAAGGCAACCTCACGCGCCCGATCAAAGTCGACGGCAACGATGAGGCCGGCCGCCTGCTCGCCGCCATGGCCAAGATGCAGGACAAACTGCGCGACACCCTGCAACGCATCGCCGGCTCCGCCACGCAACTGGCATCGGCCGCCGAAGAGCTCAACGCCGTCACCGACGAAAGCGCGCGTGGCCTGACCCAGCAGAACAATGAGATCGAACAGGCCGCCACCGCCGTGAACGAGATGACCAGCGCGGTCGAGGAAGTCGCCCGCAATGCCGTGAGCACCTCCGAAGCCTCGCGCAACGCCACCACCTCGGCCGGTGATGGTCGTGACCTGGTACAGGAAACCGTCAGCGCCATCGAACGCATGAGCGGCGACGTGCAAGCCACCGCCACCTTGATCGGTGAGTTGGCCAATGAATCCCGCGATATCGGCAAAGTGCTGGACGTGATCCGTGGCCTGGCCGACCAGACCAACCTGCTGGCCCTCAACGCGGCCATCGAGGCGGCGCGGGCCGGTGAGGCCGGGCGTGGTTTTGCGGTAGTGGCGGACGAGGTACGCGCGTTGGCCCATCGCACCCAGCAGTCCACCAGCGAGATCGAGCGCATGATCGGCAGCATCCAGGCCGGCACCGAGCATGCGGTGGATTCGATGCGCAATAGCACCGAACGCGCCGAATCCACGCTGAACATCGCCAAGGGCGCAGGGATGTCGCTGGACACCATCAACACGGCAATTGTCGAGATCAACGAGCGCAACCTGGTGATCGCCAGCGCAGCGGAAGAACAGGCGCAGGTCGCGCGGGAAGTCGACCGTAACCTGGTGAATATCCGCGATCTGTCGGTGCAATCGGCGACAGGTGCCAGCCAGACCAGCGCGGCGAGCAGCGAGTTGTCGCGCCTGGCGGTGGATTTGAACGGCATGGTGGGCCGCTTCCGGCTGTAAAAATGTGGGAGGGGGCTTGATCGTTCCCACGCTCCGCGTGGGAATGCCTCAGGTGACGCTTTGCGTCACGACGTCAAGAGCGGACGCGCAGCGTCCAATGAGGCGTTCCCACGCAGAGCATGGGAACGATCTTTTGACAGCGCAGCAATTCAACAGGTTAGAATCCCTGGCACGCAGACTGCATGGTCAGTTTGCGCCCTGTCTTTCCCTGCTCTGGAGTACTGCCTTTGAATGCGACGACCATCAACAGCCTGTTCTTGATCGGCGCGTTGCTGGTGAGTGCGAGCATTCTGGTGAGTTCTCTGTCGTCGCGCCTGGGCATCCCGATCCTGGTGATCATCCTGGCCGTGGGCATGATCGCCGGCGTCGATGGCGGCGGCATCATCTTCGATAACTACCCGACCGCCTACCTGGTGGGCAACCTGGCGCTGGCCGTGATCCTGCTCGACGGCGGTTTGCGCACGCGGGTGGCGAGTTTCCGCGTGGCACTCTGGCCTGCGTTGTCCCTGGCCACGGTGGGCGTGTTGATCACCACCGGCCTCACTGGCATGGCCGCGGCCTGGCTGTTCGACCTCAACATCGTGCAGGGCTTGCTGATCGGCGCCATTGTTGGTTCCACGGACGCCGCAGCCGTGTTCTCGCTGCTGGGCGGCAAGGGCTTGAACGAACGGGTGACCGCCAGCCTGGAAATCGAATCCGGCAGCAACGACCCGATGGCGGTGTTCCTCACCGTGACCTTGATCGACATGCTCGCCAGCGGCCAGACCGGCCTGCATTGGAGCCTGCTGACCCATCTGATCCGCGAGTTCGGCATCGGCGGCCTGGTCGGCCTGGGCGGCGGCTGGCTGATGCTGCAGATGGTCAACCGCATCAACCTGGCTACCGGCCTGTACCCGATCCTGGTGATCGCCGGCGGCCTGTTCGTCTTCGCGCTGACCAATGCCTTGCACGGCAGCGGCTTTCTCGCCGTGTACCTGTGCGGCCTGGTGATCGGCAACCGACCGGTGCGCAGCCGTCATGGCATCCTGCATATGCTCGACGGCATGGCCTGGCTGGCGCAGATCGGCATGTTCCTGGTGCTGGGCCTGCTGGTCACGCCCCATGACTTGCTGCCGATCGCCCTGCCGGCACTGGGCCTGGCGCTGTGGATGATCCTGTTTGCACGGCCGCTGTCGGTGATGGTCGGCCTGTTGCCCTTCAAGGCGTTCCACGGCCGGGAAAAAGCCTTTATCGCCTGGGTCGGCCTGCGCGGCGCGGTGCCGATCATCCTCGCGGTGTTCCCGCTGATGGCCGGCCTGCCCCATGCCCAGCTGTACTTCAATCTGGCGTTCTTTATCGTACTGGTGTCGCTGCTGGTGCAGGGCACCAGCCTGCCGTGGGTGGCCAAATTGCTGAAAGTCACCGTACCGCCGGACCCGGCGCCGATTTCCCGCGCCGCCCTGGAAGTGCATGTCACCAGCGAGTGGGAGCTGTTCGTCTACCGCCTGGGCGCGGAAAAGTGGTGCATCGGCGCCGCCCTGCGCGAGTTGAAAATGCCCGAGGGTACGCGGATCGCGGCGCTGTTCCGTGGCCAGCAACTGCTCCACCCGTCGGGTAGTACGGTGCTGGAAGTCGATGATTTGCTCTGCGTCATCGGCCATGAACACAACTTGCCGGCCCTGGGCAAACTGTTCAGCCAGGCGCCGCAACGCGGCCTCGACCTGCGCTTCTTCGGCGACTTTGTACTCGAAGGCGACGCCCAGCTCGGCGCGGTGTCGGCCTTGTACGGGCTCAAGCTCGAGGGTATCGACCCGGACATGCCGTTGAGCCGCTTCATCACCCAGAAAGTCGGCGGCGCGCCGGTGGTGGGCGACCAGGTGGAGTGGAACAACACCATCTGGACCGTCGCGGTCATGGACGGGAACAAGATTGGCAAAGTCGGCGTCAGATTCCCCGAAGGAAGTCGCCCGGGCCCCGGTCTCTTCCTCTAAACTGCGGGGCCACAACGCCCCGATTCTTCATCTAGCTCGACCGGTCTCTATGCCAACCCTGCGCACTTTTCTCGCTACTGCCCTGCTGGGCCTGACTCTTTGTGTTGGCACCGTTCACGCGGCCGACCCGCCCAGCGCCGACGCCGTCCAGCAAACCCTGGACAAACTGCCCGACCGCAAGCTGCCCGACGCCGACATGAAGGCGTTGCAGAGCATCCTGCAACAGACCCTGACGTTCCTGGCTAACAAGCAAGAGTACGAGCAGCGCCTGGCAGACCTCAAGCGCCAGCTGGAAGATGCCCCGCGCCAGACGACGGACAACCAGCGCGAGCTGACTCGGCTCAAGGCCACCAAAATCATCCCGGTGGCCCAACGCTACGCCAGCCTGCCCGTGCCGCAGCTTGAACAATTGCTGGTGCAACGCACCACCCAGCAAGGTGATCTGCAAAAAGAGCTGGCCGACGCCAATAGCCTGACCATCGCCGCCCAAACCCGCCCCGAGCGCGCCCAGACCGAGATCAGCAGCAGCCAGACGCGCATCCAGCAGATCAATGCGACCCTCAAGACCGGCAAAGACAACGGCAAAGCCCTCAGCGCCGACCAGCGCAACCAGCTCAACGCCGAACTCGCCGCCCTGAATGCGCTGATCCCCCTGCGCCGCCAGGAACTGGCCGGCAACAGCCAGTTGCAAGACCTGGGCAACAGCCAGCACGACCTGATCCAGGAAAAAACCGCGCGCCTGGAGCAGGAAATCCAGGACCTGCAAACCCTGATCAACCAGAAACGCCTGGCCCAGTCCCAGCAGACGGTGACCCAACAGTCCATCGAAGCGCAGAAAGCCGGCGGCAGCAGCCTGCTGGCCACGGAAAGCGCGGCCAACCTGAAGCTCTCCGACTACTTGCTCAAGAGCACCGACCGCCTCAACGACCTGACCCAGAAAAACCTGCAGACCAAGCAGCAACTGGACACCGTCACCCAAAGCGATTCGGCGCTGGACGAGCAGATCAACGTGCTCAAGGGCAGCCTGCTGCTGTCCAAGATCCTCTACAAGCAGAAACAGGCGCTGCCACGCTTGACTGTCGACCGTGACCTGGCCGACGACATCGCCAACATTCGCCTGTACCAGTTCGAGGTCAACCAGCAGCGCGAGCTGATCAGCTCGCCCAGCGCGTATGTGGATAACCTGCTGGCCAACCAGCCGCCGGACGAGGTCACCCCGCAATTGCGTCGCACCCTGCTGGAACTGGCAATTACCCGCAGCGACCTGCTGGAGCGCCTGAGCCGTGAACTGAGCGCGCTGCTCAACGAATCCATCACCCTGCAACTGAACCAGAAACAACTGCTGAGCACCGCCACCACCCTGCGCGCCACGCTCGATGAACAGATGTTCTGGATCCCGAGTAACAAGCCGCTGGACACCGAGTGGCTGGAAACCGTACCGGCGCACCTGAGCAAGCAAATCACCACCCTGCCCTGGGCCTCCAGCGTCAGCGAACTGTATGACGGCCTGACCCAGCGCCCGTGGCTGTTCCTGCCACTGCTGCTGTTGATCGGCGCGCTGCTGTGGCGGCGCAAGGCGCTGTATCAGCGCCTCAACAAAGTTCACCTGGACATCGGTCACTTCAAGCGCGACAGCCAGTGGCACACGCCGCAGGCGATCCTGATCAATATCCTGCTGGCGATGCCGGTGTCCCTGGGCCTGGCGCTGTGCGGCTATGCGTTGCAGATCGACGCCCGTGGGCAAAACGCCAACCTGGGCTCGGCTTTGTTGCAGATCGCCCAGGCGTGGCTGGTGTTCTACACCGCTTACCGCATCCTGGCGCCCGGCGGCGTGGCCGAGTTGCACTTTCGCTGGGAAAAACCCCAGGTCGAATTCCTGCAAGGCTGGGTACGCAAGCTCGGGCTGGTGGTACTGGCCCTGGTGGCCGTGGTCGCCATCGCCGAGCACCAACCGGCGGCGCTTGCCGAAGATGTGCTGGGCATCGCCGTGGTCCTCACCTGCTATGCCTTGATGGCGTGGTTGCTCAGTCGCCTGCTGCTGAACAGCCCCACCCATGAAAAAGCCTCGCTGTTTCGCAAGACGATCGGGCTGGTCTTCACCGCCCTGCCCGTCGCATTGTTTATTGCCGTGTGCTTTGGCTACTACTACACCGCACTGAAACTCAGCGACCGCTTGATCAACACCCTGTACCTGCTGATGTTCTGGCTGGTAATCGAAGCCACCTTCGTGCGCTGGCTGAGCGTTGCCGCCCGACGCCTGGCCTATGCGCGCGCCCTGGCCAAACGCCAGGCCGCCAAGGAAGCCGGTGAAGGCGAAGCGGTGGTGGAAGAGCCCACCCTGGACATCGAAAAGGTCAACGAGCAATCCTTGCGCCTGATCCGCCTGGCCTTGCTCGGGGGCTTTATCGCAGCCCTGTACTGGGTCTGGTCGGACCTGATCTCGGTATTTTCCTACCTCGATAACGTCACGCTGTACGAATACACCAGCGGCACCGGCTCGAATATCAGCATGGTGCCGATCAGCATCGGCGACATGCTCGGCGCGCTGATCATCATCGGTATCACCTTCGCCCTGGCACGCAACCTGCCCGGTCTACTCGAAGTATTGGTGCTGTCCAAATTGGAGCTCGCACAAGGCAGCGCCTATGCCACCACGACGCTGCTGTCCTATGTGATTGCCGGCGTAGGTTTTGTCTCCACCTTGTCCACCCTGGGCGTGAGCTGGGACAAGTTGCAATGGTTGGTGGCCGCGCTGTCGGTCGGCCTGGGCTTCGGCATGCAGGAAATCTTCGCCAACTTCATCTCCGGCATCATGATCCTGTTCGAACGCCCCGTGCGCATCGGCGACACCATCACCATCGGCAACCTGTCGGGCACGGTGAGCAAGATCCGCATTCGCGCCACCACCATCACCGATTTCGACAACAAGGACATCATTGTCCCGAACAAGACCTTCATTACCGGGCAACTGATCAACTGGTCGTTGACCGACACCATCACTCGGGTCACCTTGAAACTGGGCGTGGACTACGGCTCCGACCTGGATCTGGTGAAGGAATTGTTACTCAAGGCCGCCAAGGAAAACCCACGGGTACTGAAAGAGCCCGAGCCCCACGTGTATTTCCTCAACTTCGGCGAAAGCACCCTCGACCACGAGCTGCGCATGCATGTGCGCGACCTGGGCGACCGCAACCCTGTGCTGGACGAGGTCAACCGCTTTATCAACCGTGAGTTCAAGAAACAGCACATCAACATCTCGTTCCGACAGATGGAGGTGTACCTGAAAAACATGCAAGGCCAGGAATACAAACTGGTCCCGGTGGAAGACGAGCGCAAGACCATCGTCGCGCCCGAGCAGGACACCCCCGAGCCGCCCGCCGGAAAGGTCGCAGACGCGCCTGAACCACCGCCGAGCAAACTCGACTAACGAATTACCCCCAGCAAAACGCTGGGGGCATCCTGCTGGAGATGGCCGGTGAAAGCCCTCGACGAACTGACCTTCGACAACCGCTTCGCACGCCTGGGCGATGCGTTCTCAACCCATGTGCTGCCCGAGCCCCTGGACGAGCCGCGCCTGGTGGTGGCGAGCAACGCCGCCATGGCCCTGCTCGATCTCGACCCGGCCACGGCCGAAACGCCCGTGTTTGCCGAACTGTTCGGCGGCCACAAGCTGTGGGCCGAAGCTGAACCGCGGGCGATGGTCTATTCCGGGCACCAGTTCGGCGGCTACACCCCGCAACTGGGCGATGGCCGAGGGTTGCTGCTGGGCGAGGTGTATAACCAGGCCGGCGAGCATTGGGACCTGCACCTCAAGGGCGCCGGCATGACGCCCTACTCGCGGATGGGCGACGGGCGTGCGGTATTGCGCTCCTCGATCCGTGAGTTCCTCGCCTCCGAAGCCCTCCATGCATTGGGCATCCCCAGCAGTCGCGCCTTGTGCGTGATCGGCTCCAGTACACCGGTATGGCGTGAAAAACAGGAACGCGGGGCGATGGTGTTGCGCCTGGCGCCCAGCCATATCCGCTTCGGGCATTTCGAATATTTCTATTACACCAAGCAGCCCGAACAGCAGGCCGAGCTGGCTGAACACGTATTGAACCTGCACTTCCCCGAGTGCCGCGAGCAGCCGGAGCCTTACCTGGCGATGTTCCGTGAAATCGTCGAACGCAATGCCGAGATGATCGCCAAATGGCAGGCGTATGGCTTCTGCCATGGCGTGATGAACACCGACAATATGTCGATCCTGGGCATCACCTTCGACTTCGGGCCGTTTGCGTTTCTGGATGACTTCGATGCGCACTTCATCTGCAACCATTCCGATCATGAGGGGCGTTATTCCTTCAGCAATCAGGTGCCGATCGGGCAGTGGAACCTCAGCGCGCTGGCCCAGGCGCTGACGCCGTTTATCAGCGTTGACGCCCTCAAAGAAGCCCTTGGCCTGTACCTGCCGCTGTATCAAGCGCACTACCTGGACCTGATGCGTCGCCGGCTGGGGCTGACGACCGCCGAAGACGACGACCAGCAGCTGGTGGAACGCTTGCTCAAGCTGATGCAGAACAGCGGCGTGGACTACACGCTGTTTTTCCGACGTCTTGGCGATGAGTCGGCAGCCTTGGCAGTCACGCGGCTACGCGATGACTTTGTCGACCTGGCCGGTTTCGATGCCTGGGCCGACCTGTACAAGGCCCGTGTTGCCCGGGACGGGGACGACAGCGAGGCACAGCGCCGTGAACGCATGCATGCCGTGAACCCGCTGTACATCCTGCGCAACTACCTCGCCCAAAACGCCATCGCCGCTGCCGAGTCAGGCGATTACAGCGAAGTGCGACGGCTGCATGAGGTGCTGACCAAGCCGTTTGAAGAACAAGCGGGGATGGAGCAGTACGCACAACGGCCGCCGGATTGGGGCAAGCATTTGGAGATTAGTTGTTCGTCTTGACCTCTTAGATAAAGGTCTCCACAGACACCCCGAAACGCTCGGCCAGCCAACGAATCTGGCGGACGTTGAGCTGGCGTTTCCCGCTCAATATTTCCGAGACGACTGATTGCGCGCCAACGCCCGGAAGGTCGCTCTGGGTGAGATCGTGCTCGCGCATCATGTAGCGCAGCACATCGACGCCGCTGGCGACGGGCATTGGACGATGCTCACGATCATAAGCTTCGATCCAGTCGCTCAGAATGTCGACCAGGCTCATCAGCGGGCTGTCCTCATCTTCACCCACCAGGCTCAATAGTTCATCCAAACCGCACACCAGTGCGTCGTAGTCTGCCTCGTTTTCCGGCTTGCGCAGCACAGGCGAAACGAACTGCCAGTGCTCTGCCGCCACTCGCATAAGTGCGCTCATCTGATTTTTTCCTTCCATTTGTCCTTCTCATAATCGCGATGGTCAAGCAGGTGCTTGATGTAAACGCGCTGCATTCGATACTGCACCGACGCAATCAACCTCAGCTTGTTACCGCCAATATCAAACACATGAAATTCACCTACCTTGTCCGTGGCAGGAAACATGGTTTTCATTGCGGCGAAGTCCTTGGGGGCGTTGCGTTTGATCACGCGATACCACTGATCCAACGCTGTTGCCGAGCGCGGCCATTTTCCCTTTGCTTCCCAGATCCTGCTTTCACTGATGACTCGCATGCAACGTCCTTATCGCATCTTGCTATGGAGGTTAAACCTGAATTCGAACTATCGCAATTTGCTATAGCCGCAAACAGACCGGTGGCGCACACCAGGAAGCCTAGACAGACGATTCACCGCAGCGCGGGTAAAACTGTGAGCGAATGAGACGCTGCACCCAGCCTTGATAAATCTCCGCTCCAGCACCACATACAACCTATTGGCCAGTCCCCAGGAGCCTCCGATGTCCGAACCTCTCGTAATCCCTTGCCCACATTGCAACGGCCTCAACCGCATCCCCGGCGAACGCCTGGGTGATGCGCCGAAATGTGGGCGCTGCAAGCAGCCTGTGTTGTTGCGCAAACCCTTTGAATTGAAACAAGGCGACTACGCCAGCCAGATCAAGGGTGACCTGCCGTTGCTGGTGGATGTGTGGGCGGATTGGTGCGGGCCGTGCAAGTCGTTTGCGCCGGTATTTGAACAGGCCGCCGGTCAGCTGGAAGGCAAGTGCCGGCTGGCCAAGCTGGACAGCGAGGCCAATCAGCAGTTGTCGGCGCAGTTGGGGATTCGCTCGATTCCCAGTTTGATTCTGTTCAAGAATGGCCGCGAAGTAGCACGCCAGAGTGGGGCGTTTCCGTTGCCGCAATTGATGAGTTGGTTGCGTAGTCAGGGCGTTTAACCCGATCAGGAAAGCACCACAGGACAGTGTGGGAGGGGGCTTGCTCCCGATAGCGGTGGGTCAGTGACACTTAAGTGCCTGACACTCTGCCATCAGGAGCAAGCCCCCTCCCACATTTTGACCGCGTTTCAGCCTTGGACCAGTGGGGCTTGGCGGTCCATCATTTGGCTGACCAGCATGACGCCAAGCTCACTCAATTGATGGATAGCCAAGGCCACATCGCGGTGTTCGCCGGTGAGGTCGTTGGATAGATTGAGCAATAAGGTGCGGACTGAGGCGAAGGTTTCGTAGCTGTTGAGCACGAGGGTTTCGGTGGGCAGGTTGGGTGTAACGGTATAGAGGTTAACCATGAATCGTCTCCGGGTAGAAGCCGCAACCAACCCGCTACTAAACGGAGGGTGGCAGCTGTACGCAGGTTAGTAGACCGGGGAGACTCAACCGGCGCGCCCGAAAGCGCCCTCCGTACAGCCACCATCAAATTCAGGAGAGTCCTGACCGACGATTTACCGTACGTCTCACCACGGGCTACTAAACCCGATCACTGAACATTCAGCGACCGGCAAACCTTAGAGATGCCCATCCAGACGCACAAGCCGGCGGATTCTGGCGTAGCTGTAGGCAACGACACAAGACCCAATCCCTTGCGCCAGACCCTTCCTACAGACCATGTGGGAAAAATCCAAATACCCCTGCTCGATCGCTATCCAAAATGTGGGAGGGGGCTTGCTCCCGATAGCGGTGGGTCAGTGACACTTAAGTGCCTGACACACCGCTATCGGGAGCAAGCCCCCTCCCACATTGGGTCTATGCAGCCCTTAAGATCAGGCGCTTTCCAGCAGGTTATGCAGTTCCACAAACTGCAGCGTCAGCTTATGCCGTGGGTCCAGATGGATCAGCGGCTTGCTCTCCTGGTGCGACTCGCGCATGCGCACGGAGCTGGCCAGGTACACCGGCAATACCGGCAAGCCTTCGGCAATCAGTTCATTGAGGATCTGCTGCGGCAGGCTCGCCCGGGCCTGGAACTGGTTGACCACAATGCCTTCGACTTCCAGGCCTTCGTTGTGGTCTTCCTTCAATTCTTCGATTTCAGCCAACAGGCCATACAAGGCCTGGCGCGAGAAGCTGTCGCAATCAAAGGGAATCAGCACACGATCAGCGGCAATCAGCGCCGACACCGCATAGAAATTCAACGCTGGCGGCGTATCCAGGTAAATGCGGTCGTAATCCTCGCTCAGCTCGTCCAACAGCTTTCGCAGCTTGTTGATCTTGTGCTTGGCCTCAAGCTTGGGCTGCAGGTCTGCCAGTTCCGGAGTGGCCGTGATGACGTGCAGGTTGTCGAACGGCGTTTCGTAGATATCCACCTTGTTTTTCTTCGAAAATGGCCCGGAAGACAGGGTTTGCTTGAAAAAGTCGGCGATCCCCATGGGGATATCGTCGCCAGTCAGCCCGGTGAGGTACTGGGTGGAGTTGGCCTGTGCATCGAGGTCCACCAACAGGGTTCGATAACCTTCGCTGGCGCTGACCGCCGCCAGGTTGCAGGCGATGCTGGACTTGCCCACGCCGCCTTTCTGATTGAACACCACGCGCCGCATGGGAAAACCTCCGTGTATCAATGAATGACCGAGTGTAGAGCGCAAAAGCGCCGGTTAGCTACCTCGTTCATCCATACGCTGTGTCTGGCCCACAAATGAATGGGAACGCTCCGACAATCCAGTTCGGCCCTCTATCGCGCACAATTTGTGAATCCGTCCAATTTATTTGTGATCCGTCGTGAACAAATTTTTACCAATATTTGCTAGAAGCCCACGGCACCGGGATAATGCGCGCCATTCGGCCATTGCCCTCTGTCCCGGAATCCGGGGCCATTGGCCGCACATGGAAGCCCGCAGGGGCGGGATAACTTCTCAGTGATCAACTTCAACATCGCCCAATGGCGCGCCTGGGCCCCTGGCCTGGAGCGTGCGGACGACTGGCTGGCCTGGTGCCGGGACCCGGTGTTGCTGCCCGCCAGCGATGCCTCTCCGGATGTGTCATTTTTGCCAGCCATGCAGCGCCGGCGCTTGAGCCGTCTGGCGCGCATGGCATTCAGTGTGGGCTGGCCGCTGGCCGAAGGCCGTGAAGCGCTGCCGCTGGTGTTTGTTTCGCGCCACGGCGAGACCCCGCGCACCCTCGACATCCTCAGTGACCTGGCCAACGAACAGCCGCTGTCGCCGACCCAGTTCAGCCTGTCGGTGCACAATGCGGTGATTGGCCTGTGGTCGATCCTGCGCAATGAAACCAGCGAAATGACCGCCCTCGCCGCCGCCGGCGATGGCCTCGAACACGGCCTGCTCGAAGCCGCCGCGTTGCTCAACGAAGGCGCCCCGGCGGTATTGCTGGTGATTGCCGAGGAACAACCGCCCGAGGCGTATGCCAGCTGGATCGCCGACGTGCCCTTCCCCTACGCCCTCGGTCTTTTGCTCACGCCCGGCGACGAGTGGCAACTGGAACTAAACAGCAGCGCGGTCCAACTCACTCAAACCCAGTGGCCCCACGCCCTGAACCTGCTGCGCACCCTGCTGACCGAACAGGGCGCCTGCCAACATGCCTGGAAGAACCGAGTATGGAACTGGCGACGCAAATCCTGACCGACAAACCACGGCAGGCCTATTACTGGCGCCTGTTCGCCACCGCCACCAGCTTCTTTATGTTCGGTGTCGGCGGGCTGTGCCTGCGCCTGCTGGTATTCCCGCTGCTCAGTTGCCTGCCGGGCGACGCCAGGCAGCATCAACGACGCGCACGTCACACCATCAGTTGCCTGTTCTGGTTTTTTATCCGGATGATGAAGTTTCTGGGCATCCTCACCTACAGCGTCGAGGGTACGGACAAACTCGGCCGCCCCGGCCAGATGATCGTCGCCAACCACCCGTCGCTGATTGACGTCGTGTTCCTGATCGGCCTGATGCGCCAGACCAATTGCGTGGTCAAGCAGAGCCTGTTTCAGAACCCGTTCACCCGCGGCCCGGTGCGCGACGCCGGCTATATCAGCAACGACGGCAGCGCCGACATGCTGGACGCGGCGGCCGACGCCCTGCGCGCAGGCCAGACCCTGATCATCTTTCCCGAGGGCACCCGCACCACACCCGGTGCGCCACCTGCCTTTCATCGCGGCGGCGCGGCCATTGCGCTGCGGGGTGCGACAATCATCACCCCAGTGGTGATCAAGGTCAGCCCCACCACCCTGACCAAGGCCGAGCCCTGGTATCGCATTCCCAGATGCCGATTCCACTTCAGTTTGCGCGTGGGTGCCGATATAGAACCACAGGCGTTCGCCGCACTGGGCCCCGCGCCCCAGGCGTCACGCAAGCTCAACGATTACCTGCATCACTATTTCATTAAGGAGCTCGCCGAAGATGAGCGACCAACACCGCCTTAGCCTTGAGCACGACATAAAGACGCTGATCATCGAGGCCCTGGGCCTGGAGGACATCAGTGCCGACGACATCGGCAGCGACCAGACGCTGTTCGGCGAAGGCCTGGGCCTGGATTCGGTCGACGCCCTGGAACTGGGCCTGGCCATCCAGAAAACGTACGGCATCAAGATCGACGCCGACGCCAAGGACACGCGCAATCACTTCACCAACGTGGCCAGCCTTGCGGCATTCGTCACGGCCAGACAGGCAGCTTGAGACCGGACCATGCAAACTCGTGACGATATTTTCAACACCCTGCGCGACGCCTTGGTGGAACTGTTTGAACTGGAACCTGAACGCGTCACCCTCGATGCCAACCTGTACCAGGACCTGGAAATCGACAGCATCGACGCGGTGGACCTGATCGACCATATCAAGCGCCAGACCGGCAAGAAGATCGCCGCCGAAGAATTCAAGGCGGTGCGCACCGTGAATGACGTGGTTGAGGCGGTGTACCGTCTGGTCCAGCCCGCCGCATGAGCCGGCTGATCGGCCTCGGCCTGCTGCTGGCGGGGCTGCTGTACCCCTTTGCGGTGTATTACGGCACCGAGCATTTTGCGCCATGGCAATTCGGCCTGCTGCTGGGCAGCCTGTGGCTGCTGCGCGCGCTCACCGCTGCACGCCGCCCCGGCAGTCGCTGGATGGCGGTGGTGGTGATTGTGTTTTGCCTGGCGCTGGCCTGGTTCGATAACCCGCAGTGGCTGCGTTGGTACCCCAGCCTGGTCAGCGCGTTCATGCTGGCACTGTTCGGCCTGAGCCTTAAATACGGGCCGCCGATGGTCGAACGCCTGGCGCGCATGAGCGACCCGCAGTTGCCGCCGCACGCGATTGTGTATACGCGCCGGGTCACCGTCGTGTGGAGTGTGTTTTTCCTGGGTAATGGCCTGCTCGCCGCCGCCCTCACCCTGTGGGCGCCGCTGAGCTGGTGGACGTTGTACAACGGCTTGATCGCCTACGGGCTGATGGGGCTGTTGTTTGCCGTGGAATGGCTGGTACGACAAAGGGTTCGAGGCCGCGTATGAAAGGTTTGAAACTTGAGCATCTGCTGCTCGAGCCGCAGGAACACCGCCAGGTCACTATTGAGCCTGCGCTGAATCATGCTCAACTGGTGGAGCAATCCCTGCGCCTGGCGGCAGGCCTGCAGGCGCGTGGCATACAGCGCCTGGCGGTGCACCTGGAAGACGCGGGCGTGCTGGCGATTGCCCTGCTCGGCGCCTGGCGTGCCGGGGTCAGCGTGCTGCTGCCGGCCGACCTGCAACCCCAGACCCGCCAACGCTGGGCCGCCGCCGTGGATGCCTGGCTGACGCAGGCGTCGGACCTGCAAGCGCTGTATCACACGCCACTGAGCCCAGCCGCACTCGACCTGGATAGCTGCCAACTGAGCCTGTGCACCTCCGGCTCCAGCGGTGAACCCAAACGCATCGACAAGTCCCTGCGCCAGCTGGCCAATGAGGTCCAGGCGCTGGAAGCGCTGTGGGGCGCCGACCTGAAAGACGCCTGCATCATCGGCAGCGTCGCCACCCAACATATCTACGGCTTGCTGTTCCGTGTGCTGTGGCCGCTGTGCGCCGGGCGCCCCTTTGGGCGCAGGCAGCTGGCATTCCCGGAAGACATGCAGCGTGCCAGTCGCGAGCATCCGCACTTCGCCTGGGTGGCCAGCCCGGCATTGCTCAAGCGCATGGGCGATAACCTCGACTGGCCGGCGCTGAGCCAGGTCTCCCGGGTGTTTTCCTCCGGCGGTGCCTTACCTGTCGACGCCGCCGCCAGCCTCTACGACCGCTTGCAGCAATGGCCGACGGAAATCCTCGGCAGCTCGGAAACCGGCGGTATCGCCTGGCGCCAGGGTGCCCAGCCGTGGCAGCCGTTTACCGACGTACAGCTGAGCCAGGATGCCGACGGTGCCCTGCGCATTGCCTCGCCTTACTTGCCCGAAGGGCATATCGAACAGACCGCCGACGCCGCGCGCATCCATGCCGATGGCCGCTTCGAACTGCTCGGGCGCCTGGACCGCATCGTCAAGCTGGAAGAAAAACGCATCGCCTTGCCGATGCTCGAACAGGCCTTGATGAACCATCCATGGGTCGCCGACACCCGCCTGGGCGTGGTGCAGGAAAACCGCGCCTCACTCGGCGCCCTGGTGGTGATGAGCGCCGAGGGCCTGCATGCCCTGCGCAACCAGGGCCGGCGCACGGTGACCCAAACCCTGCGCCAGCACCTGAGCCAGCATTGCGAAGCCCTGGCCTTGCCGCGCCGCTGGCGTTTGCTGCGCCACCTGCCGCTCAACAGCCAGGGCAAGCTGCCCCAGGCCGATACCGAGGCGCTGTTGCTGGCGCCGCGCCCCAAGGCGCCGGAGGTGCTGGCGCAGGTCGAAACCGACGGCGAGTGGACGTTGCAACTGAGCGTTCCGCCGGACCTGGCCTATTTCAGCGGGCATTTCCCGGTGACGCCGGTTCTGCCCGGTGTGGTGCAGGTGGAATGGGCCTTCAACCTGGGCCAGCAATTGCTCGACCTGCCGACGACGTTCGCGGGTATGGAAGTGCTCAAGTTCCAGCAACTGGTGCGCCCCGGCGATCACATCGAATTGCACCTGCGCTTTGACCGCGAACGCAGCAAGTTGTACTTCGCCTACCGCAATGGCGCCGCCGCCTGCTCCAGTGGGCGGATAGTGCTGGAGCCTGCCAAGTGAATAGGCTTTTGTGGCGAGGGAGCTTGCTCCCGCTGGAGTGCGCAGCACTCCCGACTCAGGCACCGCCATTTGCCAGGATGAATTCGTTCGCCTGCATTGGGGCTGCTTCGCAGCCCAGCGGGAGCAAGCTCCCTCGCCACAAGATGAGCGACAACCTTGAGAAGGTCCACCATGCATAACCCCTGCGCCCTGATCCCGGTCTACAACCACGAAGCCGCCGTGCCCGCCGTGGTCCACAGCCTGCTGGACAGCGGCCTGCCCTGCCTGCTGGTGGACGACGGCAGCAGCGCGGCCTGCGCGGCGGTGCTGGCCCAGTTGGCGACGCTGGAACATGTCACCCTGCTGACGCTGCCCCGCAACCAGGGCAAGGGCGGCGCGGTCATGGCGGGCTTTCGCGAAGCCGCGCGGCTGGGGTACACCCATGCCCTGCAGGTGGATGCCGACGGCCAGCATGACCTGCGCGAAGTCGAGACTTTCATCGACACGTCGCGCCGGCACCCCGACGCCGTCATCTGCGGCTACCCCGAATACGACGACAGCGTGCCCAAAGGCCGCCTCTACGCACGCTACCTGACCCACGTGTGGGTGTGGATCAACACCCTGTCGCTGCAGATTCGCGACTCGATGTGCGGCTTTCGCGTGTACCCGCTGGCCCCCACGCTGGCGCTGATGGACTCGGCCTACATTGGCACGCACATGGATTTCGACTCGGACATCCTCGTGCGCCTGGCCTGGCGCAACCAGCCCATGCGCTGGCTGCCGACCCAGGTGCATTACCCCGCCGACGGCCTGTCGCACTTCCGCCTGTTCCGCGACAACCTGCGCATCAGCGCCATGCACACGCGGCTGTTCTTCGGCATGCTGGTGCGCGCGCCGGCCATCCTGTGGCGCCGGTGGCAGGCATGAGCGACAGCGGTAAACACTGGGCCGACCGCGAGGAGCGCGGCAGCTTCTGGTTGATGAAACTCACGGCGGTCGCGGCAAAAGTCCTCGGCCGCCGCCTGTTGAGCCCGTTGCTCTACAGCATTGTGTTGTACTTTTTCCTGTTCGGCCGCACCGCGCGCCAGAGCGCCTGGCACTACCAGCAGCGCCTGGCGCAGTGGAGCGGGCGTGATGACCTGCTGCCGAGCCACAGGACGGTCTTTGCCCAGTTCATGGCCTTCGCCGACTCACTGCTCGACAAGCTGGACGTGTGGAACGGCAAGCTGCGCCTGGAACAGATCGACATCAACGACCCGGCGCAATTACGCGGCCAATTGCGGGGCGAGCGCGGGCAGATGCTGGTGGGCGCGCACCTGGGCAACCTGGAAGTGTGCCGCGCCCTGGCGGAAATCGGCGAACGCGTGACCATGAATGTGCTGGTGCACACCAAGCATGCCGAGCGTTTCAATCGCCTGCTGGGCGAAGCGGGCGCGACCCACTTGCGCCTGATCCAGGTCAGCGAGCTGGACCCGGCCACCATGCTGCTGCTCAGCCAGCGCCTGGACGACGGCGAATGGCTGGCGATTGCCGGCGATCGCATCCCGCTGCACGGCGGGCGCACGGTGTGCGTGGATTTCCTCGGGCATGCAGCCGCGTTCCCCCAAGGTCCGTGGCTGCTGGCCGGCCTGCTCAAATGCCCGGTCAACCTGCTGATGTGCCTCAAGCACCAGGGCCGCTATCGCCTGACCATCGAGCCCTTCGCGCAATCGATTGAATGGAAGCGCAGCACCCGCGAGCAGGTCATCGCCCTGTGGACCGCCCGCTACGCCACGCGCCTGGGTGAGTTCTGCCTGCAGGCGCCTCAACAGTGGTTCAACTTTTACCCTTTCTGGAAGACCGATGACGACGCCTCTTGAGCCGATCACCTTTGGCGAACGCCCCCTGCGCATCGAAGACGTACTGGCCCTGGCCAACCGTCAGGTGCCTACCTGCTTGCAGAACGATGCCGCGTATCGCCAGCGCATCGCCAAGGGCGCGCAGTTTCTTGACTCGCTGCTGGACAAGGAAGGCGTGATCTACGGCGTGACCACCGGCTACGGCGACTCGTGCGTGGTCGCGGTGCCGTTGCACCATGTCGAAGCGCTGCCGCGTCATCTCTACACCTTCCACGGTTGCGGCCTGGGCAAATTGCTCGACGCCCAAGCCACCCGCGCCGTGCTGGCGGCGCGCTTGCAGTCGCTGTGCCACGGCGTGTCCGGCGTGCGTGTGGAATTGCTGGAGCGCCTGCAGGGGTTCCTCGAACACGATGTGCTGCCGCTGATTCCAGAAGAAGGCTCGGTGGGCGCCAGCGGCGACCTGACGCCGCTGTCGTATGTGGCGGCGACCTTGTCCGGCGAGCGTGAAGTACTGTTTCGTGGCGAACGGCGCCAAGCCGCCGACGTGCACCGCGAACTGGGTTGGCAGCCGCTGGTACTGCGGCCCAAGGAAGCCTTGGCATTGATGAACGGCACTGCGGTGATGACGGGCATTGCCTGCCTGGCCTTCGCCCGCGCCGACTACCTGCTGCACCTGGCCACGCGCATCACCGCGCTCAATGTGGTGGCGCTGCAAGGCAACCCGGAACACTTCGACGAACGCCTGTTCGCCGCCAAGCCCCACCCCGGGCAGATGCAAGTTGCCGCCTGGCTGCGCCAGGACCTGGCTATCGATGCACCGACTGCACCGCTGCACCGCCTGCAGGACCGCTATTCGCTGCGCTGCGCGCCCCATGTGCTCGGCGTGCTGGCCGACAGCCTGAATTGGTTGCGCTCGTTTATCGAAATCGAGCTGAACAGCGCCAATGACAACCCGATCATCGATGCCGAAGCCGAACGCGTGCTGCACGGCGGGCACTTCTACGGCGGGCACATCGCTTTTGCCATGGACAGCCTCAAAACCCTGGTGGCCAACGTCGCCGACCTGCTCGACCGCCAACTGGCGCTGCTGGTGGACGTGCGTTACAACCACGGCCTGCCGAGCAACCTGTCGGGCGCGCCGGCCGACCGCGCGATGATCAACCATGGCTTCAAGGCCGTGCAGATCGGCACCAGCGCCTGGACCGCCGAAGCGCTGAAAAACACCATGCCGGCCAGCGTGTTTTCGCGCTCTACCGAGTGCCATAACCAGGACAAAGTGAGCATGGGCACCATCGCCGCCCGCGATGCGATCCGCGTACTGGAGTTGACCGAGCAGGTTGCCGCCGCCACCTTGCTCGCCGCCAACCAAGGGGTATGGCTTCGCGCCCAGGCCGACGATGCCCGGCCGTTGCCACCGGCGCTGGCGGCGATGCATGAAGCGCTGGCCAAGGATTTCCCGCCGGTCATTGAAGACCGCGCCCTGGAAGGCGAACTGCGCCTGTGCCTGCAACGTATTGCCGCGCAACACTGGAGGCTGCATGCGTAGTCCCGGCGTATTGCACAGCGACACTGAAATCCTCGTGCCGTTTTTCGATATCGACTCGATGAACGTGGTGTGGCACGGGCATTACGTGAAATACCTGGAAGTGGCGCGCTGCGCGCTGCTGGACAAAATCGGCCACAACTACACCGCGATGCTCGAAGCCGGCTACGCCTGGCCGATCATCGACATGCAGCTGCGCTATGTGCGCGGCGCGACCTTCGACCAAACCCTCAACGTGCGCGCCAGCCTGGTGGAGTGGGAGAATCGCTTGAAGGTGAATTACCTGATCACCGACCTCGCCAGCGGCGAACGCCTGACCCGCGCCAGCACCGTGCAAGTGGCGGTAGAGATCGCCAGCCGCGAGATGCAACTCGCTTCCCCCAAAATATTCACCGACGCCGTAGAAAGGGCCTTGAAATGAGATCCCCTGTAGGAGCGAGCTTGCTCGCGAAGATCGCCAACGATAACGCGCTGCACCTGACGCCCCGCAGGGCCCTCAGGTTTTTCGCGAGCAAGCTCGCTCCTACAGTGGCCGCCGCGTTGCTGAGCTTCAGCGCCCACGCCTTCGACCTGCAACAGCTCAGCGATCAACTAGCCAAACCCCGCGTGATCCACGGCAACTTCATCCAGGAAAAACACCTGCGCGCCCTGCCCCAGCCGCTGGTCAGCAAAGGCACCTTCGTGCTCGCCAAGGACCACGGCTTGCTGTGGCTGTTGAAGACCCCGCTGCAACAGGACTACCGCATCAGCGCCCAGGGCATCGCCCGGCGTGACGCCAACGGCTGGCAATTGCTGCCGAACAAGAGCGCCGGCGCCGAGCAGAATCGCCTGTTCCTTGCGGTGCTGCAGGGCGACAGCAGTGGCTTGCAACGTGACTTCGAACTGCAACTGCAAGGGCAAGCCCAGCAATGGAAGCTGACGCTGATCCCGCGTTCGCTGCTGCTCAAGCAGGTCTTTACCCAGATCAATATCGACGGCGGCGAGCTAGTCAATACCATTGAGCTGCTGGAAACCCAGGGCGACAGCACGCTGCTGCGCATGCAGGACAGCAGCGCCGACCAGCCATTGAGCATTGCCGAGCAACATGACTTTGCCCAGTGAGCGCCTGCTGCCGCGCCTGTTCCTGACCCTGCTGGCGGCCGTATTGGCCCTGGCCGGCTGGCAGTGGCGCGAGGGTGCGCCGCTGTCGGCCAACCTGATGGAACTGGTGCCCGGCAGTACGCCGGACGCCTTGGAGCTGCAAGCCGAGCAGCGCATGCAGGAGCCGCTGAACCGCGAGATGCTGGTGCTGGTGGGGCACGCCGACCGCCAACGAGCGCTGGCCGTGGCGCAGCAACTGGCCGAGCGCTGGCAAGCCAGCGGCCTGTTTGAAAAGGTGCAATGGAACCTGCAAGCCGACTTGCCGGCGCTGCGCGAACAGCTGCTGCGCGGCCGCCTGGCGATGCTTGCGGCCAAGGACCGCGAGCAACTGATCGAACAGCCTGAGGCCTTTATCCAGCAGCGTGTGCAGTCGCTGTTCGACCCCTTTACCGGCTTCAGCCTGGTGCCGAGCCAGGACGACTGGCTGGGCCTGACCGGGCGCATCCAGAACAGCCAGCCGCAACACGGGGCGGTACAGCTGGATATCGGCAGCGGCGCGCTGATCGCCGATGCCGACGGCAAAAGCTGGGTGCTGCTGCGGGCGCGCACCACCGGCAATGCGTTCGATATGAAACTGCCGCTGCAAGTGGCCGATCTGCTCCAGGCCAGCCGCGCCGAGGCAGGCAAGCAAGGTGTGCAACTGCTCGCCGCCAGCGGCTTGCTCTATGCGGCCAATGGGCAGCAGCAAGCCACGCG
Source organism: Pseudomonas sp. R11-23-07 (assembly GCF_003852295.1). NCBI lineage: Bacteria > Pseudomonadati > Pseudomonadota > Gammaproteobacteria > Pseudomonadales > Pseudomonadaceae > Pseudomonas > Pseudomonas sp. R11-23-07. The sequence continues at coordinate 544,357 of NZ_CP027761.1, read as the reverse complement.
GGAAATCACCTGGGTCGGCGGCGGCGCAACCGTGGGCATCCTGCTGTTGCTGCTGCTGGCGTTCCGGCGCTGGCGGGTGCTGCTGGCGTTCGTGCCGGTCGTGGTCGGCATGCTGTTTGGCGCCGTGGCCTGTGTGGCGCTGTTCGGCCATATGCATGTGATGACCCTGGTGCTGGGCTCGAGCCTGATCGGCGTGGCGGTGGATTACCCGCTGCACTACCTGTCCAAAAGCTGGAGCCTGCAACCCTGGCGCAGTTGGCCGGCATTACGCCTGACCCTGCCAGGGCTGAGCCTGAGCCTGGCCACCAGTTGCATCGGCTATCTGGCCCTGGCCTGGACGCCGTTCCCGGCGCTGACACAAATCGCGGTGTTCTCCGCAGCCGGTCTGGTCGGTGCTTATCTCTCAGCCGTGTGCCTGTTGCCCGCGCTGCTCAGCGGTGTGGAACTGCGCCCGGCACAATGGCCGCTGCGCATCGCCGAACGCTTGTGGCAGTGGCGGGCTGCATTGATCAAGCGCGTACCAGGCTCGGTGCTGCTGGTGTGGGTGCTGTTGTTCTGCGCCGGTGGCCTGTGGCAGCTGAACACTAAAAACGATATCCGCCAGTGGATCGGCGCACCGCCGCAATTGTTGCAGGAGGCCCAGGCCGTGGCGCGCATCACCGGGTTCCAGCCCACCAGCCAGTTCTTCCTGGTGCGCGCCGAGACTCAGCAGCAGTTACTCGAACGCCAGGCCGCCCTCGGCCAGCGCCTGGATCAACTGGTGAATATGGACAAGCTGCAGGGTTACCTGGCGCTGAATCAGCTGGTCAACCTGCCCGCCGAACAACAGCAACTGCGCGCGGCGCTGGATACACTCGCGCAGCATTGGCAACCGCTGCTGGACCTCGGCGTGCCCGCCGCCGCGCTGCAGGCCGAAGTCGCGCAGTTGCAGGCGCTGCCCACCGAAGACATCGACGCCGCGCTCAAAGGCCCGCTGGCCGAGCCATGGCGTACGCTGTGGCTGGGCCCGGTAGACGGCGGCGTGGCGGCGATGGTCAGCCTGCAAGGCTTGAACAACCCGGCCTTGCTGCGGGTGCAGGCCGTGGACTTGCCCGGCGTGCAACTGGTGGATCGCCTGGGTGACTTGAACCGCGTGTTCGCCGACACCCAAATCAGCGCCGCCGAGTTGAAGTTGCTGTCCTGTGTACTGATCGTGGTGCTGTTGATGCTGCCCTTCGGCTTCATCGGCGCCTTGCGCATCGTCGCGCTGCCGCTGCTGGCGGCGCTGTGCAGCCTGGCCAGCCTCGGTTGGCTGGGGCAGCCGCTGACCCTGTTCAGCCTGTTCGGCCTGCTGCTGGTCACGGCCATCAGCGTCGATTATGCGATCCTGATGCGCGAGCAGATCGGCGGTGCTGCCGTGAGCCTGCTGGGAACCTTACTGGCCGCGCTGACCACTTGGTTATCGTTCGGCCTGCTGGCCGTCTCCAGTACCCCGGCAGTGAGCAATTTCGGCCTGTCGGTCAGCCTCGGCCTGGCATTCAGCTTTATGCTGGCGCCCTGGGCCGGGCAACAGAAACACGCCTTATGAATGTGATTATCGCCAAAGCGGCAAGGAGCCTTCGTGCCCACAGTTGAAATGGAACGTCGCCAAGTGGTGGTGATCGGTGCCGGGCCGTCCGGGGCCATCGCGGCCGCGCTGCTCAAGCGCAAAGGGCATGATGTATTGGTTATCGAGCGCCAGCATTTTCCGCGCTTCTCGATTGGCGAAAGCCTGCTGTCGCACTGCATCGACTTTATCGAAGAAGCCGGCATGCTCGACGCCGTGCAGGCGGCCGGCTTTCAACTGAAAACCGGTGCCGCGTTCGCCTGGGGCGAGCGCTACAGCGCGTTCGATTTCGGTGACACCTTCAGCAACGGCAAGCCGACGACCTTCCAGGTGCAGCGCGCCGAGTTCGACAAGCTGCTGGCCGATCAGGCGGCACTGCAGGGTGTGGAAATCCGCTACGGCGAAAGCATCGTCGGCGTGGACTTTTCCGGCGAGTGTCGTTACCTGCACGTACGCCGCGAGAATGGCAGCGAGTACCACCTCAAGGCCAAATTCGTGCTGGATGCCAGCGGCTATGGCCGCGTGTTGCCGCGCCTGCTGGACCTTGAAGCCCCATCGAATTTCCCGCTGCGCCAGGCCGTGTTCACCCACGTCGAAGACCGCATCGAACACCCAGGCTTCGACCGCACCAAGATTCTGGTGACCACCCATCCCGAGAAGCGCGATATCTGGTTCTGGACCATCCCGTTCAGCAACGGTCGTTGCTCGGTGGGCGTGGTCGCGGCCAAGGAGCACTTCGACGGCCACGACGGCGACCTCGACGCCTGCCTGCGCGGGTTTATCGAGCAAACCCCGAGCCTGTCCGGCGTGCTGCAAAACGCCGTGTGGGACACCCCGGCGCGCAGCATCGGCGGCTATTCGGCCAACGTCAAAACCCTGCACGGTCCGGGCTTTGCGCTGTTGGGCAACGCGGCGGAATTTCTCGACCCGGTGTTCTCTTCCGGCGTGACCATCGCCATGCGCTCGGCGAGCATGGCCGCCGGCTTGCTGCATCGCCAACTGCAAGGCGAAACGGTGGACTGGCAAACCGAGTTCGCCGAACCGTTGAAGCGCGGGGTCGACACCTTCCGCTGCTACGTCGAGGGCTGGTACGCCGGGACGTTCCAGGATGTGATTTTCCACGCCGGCAGTTCGCCGGATATTCGCCGCATGATCAGTTCGATCCTCGCCGGTTACGCCTGGGATGAACGCAATCCGTTTGTCAGCGAGCCCAAGCGGCGCCTGCGCATGCTGTCGCAAATCTGCGCGAGTGAGACGGTATGACCAGCCCTGCCGTTGAAAAAAACTACCTGAGTAAGAACTACGTCGAAGAAACCCGGTTCGGCTTCTGGTTCCTGCGCAGCCACACCTGGCAGCACCATGTATTGCGCGTAGCGATCAACGACCTGCGCAGCCTGTTCAGCGAACCGCTGCCGGTGGCGCCGGTGTTGCTCGACGCCGGCTGCGGCCAGGGCAAATCCTTCAACTTGCTGCAGCAGGTCTTCGCGCCCTCGCGTTTGATCGGCCTGGATGCCGACCCTCACAGCCTGGCCCTGAGCCGCGAAGAAGCCGCTCGCCAGGGCCTGGCCGTGGAGCTGATCGGCAGCGACTGCGCCACCCTCGACGTCGCCGACGCCAGCGTCGATATCGTGTTTTGCCACCAGACCTTTCACCACCTGGTCGAGCAACATCGCGCACTCAAGGAGTTTTATCGGGTACTCAAGCCGGGCGGCTATTTGCTGTTTGCCGAGTCCACCGAAGCCTATATCGACACCTGGGTAATCCGCTGGCTGTTCCGCCACCCGATGCACGTGCAGAAAAGCGCCGAGGAGTATCTGCAGATGCTGCGCGAGCAAGGCTTTGAATTCGGCGCGCGGAACGTCTCGTATCCCTATTTGTGGTGGAGCCGTTCCAGCGATTTCGGCCTGCTGGAACGCTGGGGCCTGCGCAAGGCGCCGCCGGTGGGTCAGCGTGAGGAAACCCTGGTCAACTGTGTGGCGCGCAAACCGTTAGAGGCCGCGAGCTCATGATGCGCTGGCTGTTGATGGGCTGCCTGTTGCTGCTCAGCGCGTGCGCCAGCCAGGCGCCGTTACCCGAGAAAATCCCGGCGCTGGCCTTGCCGATGCAATTGCATGTGCAACGCCTGGAGGGCGAGCGCAGCCAGGACTGGCTGTTGGTGATCCAGCGTGAAGGCGCGGCGATTCGTTGGTCGATGATGGATCCGCTGGGCATTCCCCAGGCCCGGCAGAAGCTGATCGACGGGCAATGGCAGGCCGATGGCTTGCTGCCGCCCAATCCCCAGGCGCGAGAACTGTTCGCCGCGCTGCTGTTTGCCCTGGCCTCGGCGGATGACGTGCGTGCGCTGTATCCTTCGGCCCAGGCCATGGACCTCACGCGAACGCTGCCGGGCCATTGGCAAATCGTCTATCAGTCCTCGGAGGTGTTCAGCGTGAACATGGCGGGCCAACCGTTGAGCTATCGCATTACTCCGCTGGGAGTCGGCCGATGACCGCTTACCTCAATGCCCTCGGCGTGATCTGTGCCCTTGGGCGCGGCCAGGCCGAGGTCAGCCGCAGCCTGTTTGCCGGTGACTGTTGCGGCATGCGCGCCGAGAGCGGCTGGGTGCCGGAGCGCGTGGTGCCGGTCGCGGCGGTGCGCGGCGAGCTGGCAACCATTCCGGCGCAATTGGGCCAGCAGAGCAGCCGCAATAACCAGTTGCTGCTGGAAGCGGCGTTGCAGATTGAGGCGCAGATTCGCCAGGTGGTCGACACCTACGGCGCCTCACGGGTGGGCGTTGTGCTGGGTACCAGCACCTCGGGCATCGACGAAGCCAGTCGCGGCATTGCCCACTACCTGCGCGATCACGCGTTCCCTGGCGACTACGACTACCAGCAGCAGGAACTCAGCGCTCCGGCGAATTTCCTCGCCGACTGGCTGCAGTTGAGCGGCCCGGCCTATGTGATTTCCACCGCCTGCACGTCCAGCGCCCGCGCGTTGATGAGCGCCCAGCGCCTGCTCGACCTGGGCGTGTGCGATGCGGTGCTCTGCGGCGGCGTCGACAGCCTGTGCAGGCTGACGCTGAACGGGTTTACCGCGCTGGAAGCCGTGTCTGCCGAGCGCTGCAATCCGTTCTCGGTGAACCGCGACGGCATCAATATCGGCGAAGCGGCGGTGTTGTTCGTGATGAGCCGCGAGGCGGCGCCGGTCGCCCTGCTGGGCAGTGGCGCCAGTTGCGACGCGCACCATATCTCCGCGCCCGAGCCCAGCGGCAAGGGTGCGTTGCAGGCGATGCGCAAGGCCCTGGCCAGCGCAAAACTTACCCCTGCGCAGATCGGTTACCTGAACCTGCACGGCACCGCCACCCAACACAACGACGCCATGGAAAGCCAGGCGGTCGCCAGCCTGTTTCCGGGCGGCGTGGCCTGTTCATCGACCAAACCCATGAGCGGCCATACCCTCGGCGCGGCGGGCGCATTGGAAGCGGCGTTCTGCTGGTTGAGCCTGACTCACGGCCTTGTTCCGCCCCATGTGTGGGACGGCCACCTTGACCCGGCGCTGCCCGCGTTGCAGTGGGCGCAACAGGGCGACACCCTGGAAAAACCCTACCTGATGAGCAACTCGTTTGCCTTCGGCGGCAACAACGTCAGCCTGATTATTGGAGAGGCCCCATGATCGATTGGCCACTCGCCGAACTGCTGCCCCACGCGGGCGATATGATCCTGCTCGACCAGGTGCTGTCGTTCGATGAAGAGCAGGTGCATACCCGCCTCACCGTCAAGCCCGGTGGCCTGTTCAACCGCGCAGACGGCAGCCTGCCGGCCTGGGTCGGTATCGAGTTGATGGCGCAAAGCGTCGCCGCCTATGCCGGTTGTCGCGCGCGCCAGCAGGGCCTGGCGGTGGAACTGGGCTTCCTGTTGGGCACGCGTAAGTTCGAGTGCAACGTGGAGCACTTCCCCGCCGGCGCCGAGCTGAACATCCACGGCCTGCGCTCCCTGGAAGACGACAATGGCATGGGGGTGTTCGAATGCCACCTCACTGGCGATGGAATCCAGGCCAGCGCACGCTTGAACGTATTTCGACCGCCCCAGGCGGCCAACTATTTAGCTGAAACGAAGGACGAAACGCCATGACTGAATCCGTACTGGTCACCGGCTCCAGCCGTGGCATCGGCCGCGCCATTGCCCTGCGCCTGGCCCAGGCCGGGCATGACATCGTGCTGCATTGTCGCAGCGGGCGGGCCGAAGCCGACGCGGTACAGGTCGAGATCCAGGCCCTGGGCCGCCAGGCGCGGGTGCTGCAGTTCGATGTGGCAGACCGCGCCGCATGCAAGGCAATCCTTGAGGCCGATGTGGAGCAGCACGGTGCTTATTACGGCGTGGTGCTCAACGCCGGCCTGACCCGCGACGGCGCCTTCCCGGCCCTGTCGGAAGAGGACTGGGACGTGGTGCTGCGCACCAACCTCGACGGTTTCTACAACGTGCTGCACCCGGTGATGATGCCGATGATTCGTCGGCGTGCCGCCGGGCGCATCGTGTGCATCACCTCGGTTTCCGGGCTGATCGGCAACCGTGGCCAGGTCAACTACAGTGCTTCCAAAGCGGGCCTGATCGGCGCAGCCAAGGCGCTGGCCATCGAGCTGGGCAAGCGCAAGATCACCGTCAACTGTGTCGCACCGGGCTTGATCGACACCGCCATGCTGGATGAAAACGTCCCGGTGCAAGAGCTGATGAAGATGATCCCGGCGCAGCGCATGGGCACCCCGGAAGAAGTGGCTGGGGCGGTGAATTTCCTGATGTCGGCCGAGGCCGGCTATATCACGCGCCAAGTGTTGGCCGTAAACGGGGGCTTGTGCTGATGAAGCGCGTCGTCGTCACCGGCATGGCCGGCATGACCTCCCTGGGCAGCGATTGGGACACCATCGCGGCCAACTTTCGCGCCAACCGCAGCGGCATCCGGCGCATGGATGAGTGGGACCGTTTTACCGAACTGAACACGCGCCTGGCCGGGCCGATCGACGATTTCGTCGTGCCCGCCCACTGGACGCGCAAACAGCTGCGCAGCATGGGCCGTGTCTCGCGCCTGGCGGTGTGGGCAGCGGAGCAGGCGTTGCAGGATGCCGGCCTGCTCGGCGACGCGTCGATCAAGGACGGGCGCATGGGCGTGGCGTGTGGTTCGTCCACCGGCAGCACCGACGAGATCAAAGCGTTCGGCAATATGCTGCTGAATTCGGTGGCCGAGGGGCTGAATGCCAACTCCTACGTGCGCATGATGCCGCACACCACGGCAGCGAATATCAGCATTTTTTTTGGCCTGACCGGCCGCTTGATCCCCACGTCCAGCGCTTGCACCAGCGGCAGCCAGGGCATCGGTTATGCCTACGAGGCGATCAAGTTCGGCCGCCTGCCCTTGATGCTGGCCGGAGGCGCGGAAGAGCTGTGCCCCACCGAGGCCATGGTGTTCGACGCGCTCTACGCCACCAGCCTGAAAAACGACGCGCCCCAAACCAGCCCGCGCCCCTACGACAGCGGCCGCGATGGGCTGGTAATCGGTGAAGGCGGCGGCATGCTGGTGCTGGAAGAGTTGGAACACGCGTTGGCGCGGGGTGCGCATATCCACGCCGAACTGGTTGGTTTCGGCAGCAATGCCGACGGCCAGCACACCACCCGCCCGGAGCAGAAAACCATGCGTCGCGCCATGGAACTGGCGCTGGAGGATGCCGGGCTTGAGCCGTCCGCCATCGGCTACGTGAACGGCCACGGCACCGCCACCGACCAGGGCGACATCGCCGAAACCCTGGCCACCAGCAGCCTGTTCGGCCCTCGCATGCCCATCAGTTCGCAGAAGAGTTTTCTTGGTCACACCCTGGGCGCGTGCGGGGCGCTGGAGTCATGGTTCAGCATCGAGATGATGAACCGCGACCAATACGTGCACACCTTCAACCTGGACGCCGTCGACCCGCACTGCGGCGCGCTGGATTACCTGCAAGGTGGCTTTCGCGAGATGCATCACGACTACGTAATGAACAACAATTTTGCCTTCGGCGGCGTCAACACCTCGTTGATCTTCCGCCGCTGGTCCTGACTTTTAAATCAATTGGAGAAAACGGAATGTCTTCCCTGCTACGCGCGACCCTGATCACCCTGGCCCTGCTGACCACCGCCGGCTGCACCAACAAACCGGTACTCAACACCCAGCACGAACTGCCGGCCACCACTCAGGTCAGCGAAGAAAAAATGAAACAGGTGATCGTCGCTGCCCTGCAAAAACGCGAGTGGACGGTACAACGCCTGAGCCCGCAACTGGTGCAGGCCGAGATCACCGTGCGCAACCAGTTTTATGCAGCCATCGACATCCGCTACACCCGCAACAGCTACGCCATCACCTACCGCGACAGCCGCGACCTGGGCTACAAGGACGGCAAGATCCATCGCAACTACAACCGTTGGGTGAGCATGCTGGACCGCGACATCATGGCCGGGTTGCGCTCGGCGGGAATGCAGTAACGCCGATTGTTTGGATCGTTCCCACGCTCCGCGTGGGAACGCTGCCTCGGACGCTCTGCGTCCCGCCGCGAGTGCACGGTTGCAGTCCCCTTCACCTGAGTGACGCGGAGCGTCACGGGATGCATTACCACGCGGAGCGTGGGAACGATCGGATGTGACCCGGCCTACACCGACGCCTTACGCGTCAACAACTCCACAAACGCCTGCGCCATCGGCGACTGCGCGCCCTTGCGCTGCACCAGCCACACCGCCGTCACCGCCTCCGGGTCCAGCAAGGTGCGGTACACCACGCCATCAATGCGGATACGCTGGTAAGACGCGGGCAGCACCGATACCCCCAAGCCCGCCGCCACCAGGCCGATGATGGTCATCGCCTCGCCTGCTTCCTGGGCAAAGTGCGGGCTGAACCCGGCGTCGCGGGCCAGATTGAGTAATTGTGCGTAGAGGCCGCTGCCATAACTGCGCGGGAAAAATACAAAGGGTTCGTCAGCCAATTGCGCCAGGTGCAAGCCGCCTTCGCTGCCCTGGGCCAACGGGTGCCCGGCGCTCAATACCGCCACCAAAGGCTCGCGCATCAGTTCGATCACACTGAGGGAATCCGGCAATGGCAACGGTCGCATGAGCCCGACCTGGATCGACTCATCCAGCAACGATTCGGCCACCTGGGTGCTGCTCATCTCTTGCAGGCTCAAATGCACGGCCGCAAACGCCTGGCGAAACGCAAAGATCGCCTGCGGGATGCTGGCGTTGAACGGCGCCGACGACGTGAAGCCGATTTTCAGCTCTCCAAGCTCTCCCAGCTGCGCACGTCGCGCGACGTCTGCCGCTTTATCGACCTGCGCCAGCACCAGGCGCGCCTCGTGCAGAAACAGTCGCCCTGCTTCGCTCAGCTCGACCCGACGATTGGTGCGCTCAAATAAGCGCGCGCCCACGTCTTGCTCCAACGCCTGAATTTGTTGGCTCAACGGCGGTTGCGAGATGCCCAGCACTTGCGCGGCGCGGCCAAAATGCAGCTCCTCGGCGACGGCGATGAAGTACCGCAGGTGACGTAATTCCATTCAAACCTCATTAGGTCGCTAAAGCTATCAAACGGGTCGAACAATATATTGGAAAGAATCATTAGCCAGCTATATTCTTTTTCGTATTGCCGGCCGTGGCAGTCTTTCCTCCCCGAGGTCACCGTGAAATCTGCTGTTGCTGCACACGCCCAAGAAGCCCCGCACACTGCCCTGGATGAGGTCGTCGCGCAGCTCAACGACGAGTACATCGAAAAAGGCACACCGATGTTCATGCGCACGGTGTTGGCGCTGTTCTCCGGCGGCTTTGCCACGTTTGCCCTGTTGTATTGCGTGCAGCCGATGATGCCAGCGCTGTCCCACGAGTTTTCCATCAATGCCGCACAAAGCAGCCTGATCCTGTCGGTCGCCACCGCGATGCTTGCTTTCGGCCTGCTGATTACCGGGCCGGTTTCCGACAGGCTGGGGCGCAAGCCGGTGATGGTCGCCGCGCTGTTCTGCGCAGCGCTGGCCACCATTGCCAGCGGCTTGATGCCGAGCTGGGAAGGCATCCTGTTGATGCGGGCGCTGGTGGGCTTGTCCCTGAGCGGCCTGGCCGCCGTGGCCATGACCTACCTGAGCGAAGAGATCCACCCGCAGCACATCGGCCTGGCCATGGGCCTGTACATCGGCGGCAATGCGATTGGCGGCATGAGCGGGCGCCTGATCATTGGCGTGCTGATCGACTTCGTCAGTTGGCACACCGCAATGCTGATCATCGGCGCCCTGGCGCTGATCGCCGCGACGGTGTTCTGGAAAATCCTCCCCGAATCGCGCAACTTCCGCGCCAGCAGCCTCAAGCCGCGCAACCTGCTGGACGGCTTTGTCATGCACTTCAAGGACGCGGGCCTGCCGTGGCTGTTCCTTGAAGCCTTCCTGCTGATGGGCGCGTTTGTCACGCTGTTCAACTACATCGGCTATCGCTTGCTGGCCGATCCGTATGACCTGAGCCAGGCCGTGGTCGGCCTGCTGTCGCTGGTGTATCTGTCGGGCATCTACAGCTCGGCAAAAATCGGCTCGCTCGCCGACCGCCTGGGCCGCCGCCGCGTGCTGTGGGGCACCATTGTGCTGATGCTCGCCGGCATGACCCTGACACTCTTCACCCCGCTATGGCTGGTGGTGCCGGGCATGCTGATCTTTACCTTCGGCTTCTTCGGCGCCCACTCGGTGGCCAGCAGCTGGATCGGCCGTCGTGCGGTGAAGGCGAAGGGACAGGCGTCGTCGCTGTATCTGTTCTGCTATTACGCAGGTTCAAGCATTGCCGGGACGGCGGGCGGATTCTTCTGGCACTTTGCCGGATGGAACGGAATAGGCGCATTTATCCTGGCGTTGCTGATCGGCGCGTTGCTGGTGGCGTTGAGGTTGGCGAAGTTGGCGCCGTTGGGCCATGTGAAGGCCTGAGATCACCTGCGTCTGCCGATGCAGGTGACCCGGTCTCAGCACTCAACCGCACTCACCGCCAACCCGCCCCGCGACGTCTCTTTGTACTTGTCATGCATATCCGCACCGGTATCGCGCATGGTGCGGATCACCCGGTCCAGGGAGATAAAATGCTGCCCATCGCCGCGCAAGGCCATTTGTGCGGCGTTGATCGCCTTGACCGCCGCAATCGCATTGCGCTCGATACACGGCACTTGCACCAAGCCGCCCACCGGGTCGCAGGTCAGGCCCAGGTTATGTTCCAGGCCGATTTCTGCGGCGTTGCACAGTTGTTCGGGGGTGGCGCCGAGAATTTCCGCCAGGCCCGCTGCGGCCATGGCGCAGGCGGAACCGACTTCACCCTGGCAACCGACTTCGGCGCCGGAGATCGAGGCGTTCTTTTTGCACAGAATGCCCACCGCCGCCGCGCCGAGCAGGTAGTCGACCACGTTGGCCTCGGTCACCTCTTCACTGAACTTCATGAAGTAATGCAGCACTGCCGGAATGATCCCCGCTGCGCCATTGGTGGGCGCCGTCACCATGCGCCCACCGGCGGCGTTTTCTTCATTGACCGCCAGAGCGAACAGGTTCACCCACTCCATGGCGCTCAAGGTCGAGCCGATCACATTGGGTTTGTTCAACTCCTGCAGGCTGCGGTGCAATTTGGCGGCGCGACGGCGCACGTTCAAGCCACCGGGCAAGATGCCTTCATGCTTGAGGCCTTCCTCCACGCATGCTTGCATGGCACGCCACAGGGTCATCAGGCCACTGCGGATTTCTTCTTCGGAGCGCCAGACCTTCTCGTTGGCCAGCATCAATTCGGCGACGCGCAGGTTGTGGGTCTTGCACAGCTGCAACAGTTCTGCGGCGCTGGAAAAGTCATACGGCAGCTCGGTGCGGTCCATGTCCGCCACGCCGCTCTGGGCCTGGGCTTCATCCACCACAAAGCCGCCGCCCACCGAATAGTAGGTGTCGCGGTGCAACTCGCCGTCAGCATCGAACACCACCAGGGTCATGGCGTTGGGATGGAACGGCAGGTTTTCGTCGAGTAGACGCATGTCCCGTGACCATATGAACGGCACCGGCAAGCGACCGTCGAGCAACAGGGTGTCGGTTTCGCGCAGCGTGTGGATGCGCACGCCAATCTGGGACGGGTCGATTGCGTCCGGCCACTCGCCCATCAGCCCCATAATGGTGGCGGTGTCGCTGCCATGGCCGATGCCGGTGGCCGACAAGGAACCGTAGAGTTGCACTTCGACACGCCGAACCTGTTCCAACAGGCCACGTTCGCGTAACGTTTGAACGAACAACGCCGCAGCGCGCATGGGGCCGACGGTGTGAGAGCTGGAGGGCCCGATGCCGATCTTGAACAAGTCGAAAACGCTGATAGCCATTAACCTGAAACTCCTCGATAAGCGCGGCCAGGCTTGAACGAGGTGCTACGCTCAGATCGCCCAGATGGCGGCATCATCCAGCTTTTATCCGCCGTCACGGCGTCTCACACCGACGCACCCATGCTCACCAGCGTCGCTAACGTGCGATCGCCTGTTTTGGCCGTTTTTAGCGGTGCAGATGAGTAAAAACTGCAGTTTCACTGTGGTAAAAATCTGTAAGCGACGTCACCGACACTGGATGCGACCCTCCCTGTACTGGATACGACGCCCCCTGTAGGCGTCAGATTTTCACTGGTACATGATCAGTCTCGACTCGTTTGCAAGGCACCGTGCCAGAGCTGTCCGACGCATACTCCAATAGCAGCACCTATAAAGCGCGGCGAATGCCGCCAGAAAAAACACAGGAGTCTACCCCGATGAAAGGTTCACCCTCGTTGTTGTTGGCCGCCATGCTGAGTCTGCCGGTCATGGCGCACGCCGCAGAACCGGAACAATGCAAGACCGTCAACTTCTCCGATGTCGGCTGGACCGACATCACCGTCACCACCGCGACCACCAGCGAAATCCTCAAGGGCCTGGGCTACAAGCCGCGCACCACGATGATTTCGGTCCCCGTGACCTACAAGTCCCTGGCTGACGGCAAGAACATGGACATCTTCCTCGGCAACTGGATGCCGACCATGGAAAACGACATCAAGCAGTACCGCGATGCCGGCACCGTGGAAACCGTACGCGCCAACCTGGAAAACGCCAAGTACACCCTGGCGGTGCCCGAAGCGCTGTATGACAAGGGCCTGAAAGACTTCGCCGATATCGCCAAATTCAAGGATGAGCTGGGCGGCAAGATCTACGGCATCGAGCCGGGTAACGACGGCAACCGCACCATCCAGACGCTGATCGACAAGGATGCCTTCGGCCTCAAGAAAGCCGGTTTCAAAGTGGTCGAGTCCAGCGAAGCGGGGATGCTCTCCCAGGTTGAACGCGCCACCAAGCGCGGCCAGGCCATCGTGTTCCTCGGCTGGGAACCGCACCCGATGAACACGCGTTTCAAGATGAAGTACCTGACCGGGGGTGACGATTCGTTCGGCCCCAACTACGGCCAGGCCACCATCTACACCAACACCCGCAAGGGCTACACCCAGGAATGCAGCAACGTGGGCCAGTTGCTGAAAAACCTGCAGTTCACGCTGAACATGGAAAGCACCCTGATGGGCAACGTCCTGGACGACAAAATGAAGCCCGATGCTGCCGCCAAGGCCTGGCTGCAGAAGAACCCGCAAATCCTCGACACCTGGCTGGCCGGTGTCACCACCGTTGATGGCCAACCAGGTCTCGATGCCGTTAAAGCTTACCTCGCCAAATAGCACCCGCTGACCCCGGGGCGGTGCGCTGCCCCGGGATGTTTTCCTCTTCGCATGTGGACATTCACTACCATGCTGACTGAACAGAAAATCCCACTAGGCCAGTACATCGCTGCCTTCGTCGACTGGTTGACCCAACACGGTGCCAACTACTTCGACGCAATCGCATCGACACTGGAAACGATGATCCACGGCGTGACGTTTGCGCTGACCTGGTTCAATCCGCTGGCATTGATCGGTCTGATTGCGCTGCTGGCTCACTTTATCCAACGCAAATGGGGCCTGACCGTCTTTGTCATCGCCTCCTTCCTGCTGATCCTCAACCTGGGGTACTGGCAGGAAACCATGGAAACCCTCGCGCAGGTGCTGTTCGCCACCCTGGTCTGCGTGGTCATCGGCGTGCCGCTGGGCATTGTTGCCGCGCACAAGCCGATGTTCTACACCATGATGCGGCCGGTTCTCGATCTGATGCAGACCGTACCGACCTTCGTCTACCTCATCCCTACCCTGACCCTCTTCGGGCTGGGTGTGGTGCCCGGCTTGATTTCCACCGTGGTGTTCGCGATTGCCGCGCCGATCCGCCTGACCTACCTGGGCATCCGTGATGTACCGCAAGAGTTGATGGATGCCGGCAAGGCGTTCGGCTGCTCGCGCCGCCAGTTGCTCTCACGCATTGAACTGCCCCACGCGATGCCGAGCATTGCCGCCGGTATTACCCAATGCATCATGCTGTCGTTGTCGATGGTGGTGATCGCAGCGCTCGTCGGCGCCGATGGCCTCGGCAAGCCGGTGGTCAACGCACTCAACACCGCTGACATCGCCCTGGGCTTCGAAGCCGGGCTGGCCATTGTGTTGCTGGCCATCATGCTCGACCGTATCTGCAAACAACCCGATGCCAAAGTAGGGGGTGATGCATGAGCATTATCCGATTCGACAAAGTCGACGTGATCTTTTCCAAAGACCCACGCGAAGCGCTCAAGCTGCTGGACCAGGGCATGAGCCGTAACGAAATCCTGAAGAAAACCGGGCAGATTGTCGGCGTTGAAAACGCCAGCCTGGATGTGGAAAAAGGCGAGATCTGTGTGCTGATGGGCCTGTCGGGTTCCGGCAAGTCGAGCTTGCTGCGCTGCATCAACGGCCTCAACACCGTCAGCCGTGGCCAGCTGTTCGTGGAGCATGAAGGTCGCCAGATCGACATCGCGTCCTGCACCCCCGCCGAGCTGAAAATGATGCGCACCAAACGCATCGCCATGGTGTTCCAGAAGTTCGCCCTGATGCCCTGGCTGACGGTGCGCGAGAACATCAGCTTCGGCCTGGAAATGCAGGGCCGTCCAGAGAAAGAACGGCGCACCCTGGTCGATGAAAAACTCGAGCTGGTGGGCCTGAGCCAATGGCGCAACAAGAAGCCCGATGAGCTGTCCGGCGGCATGCAACAGCGCGTGGGCCTGGCCCGTGCGTTGGCGATGGACGCCGATATCCTGCTGATGGACGAACCCTTCTCCGCCCTCGACCCGCTGATCCGCCAGGGCCTGCAGGATGAGCTGCTGGAGCTGCAACGCAAGCTGAGCAAGACCATCGTGTTCGTCAGCCACGACCTCGACGAAGCCCTCAAGCTGGGCAGCCGCATCGCGATCATGAAAGACGGCAAGATCATCCAGTACAGCGTGCCGGAAGAAATCGTGCTGAACCCGGCGGACGACTATGTGCGCACCTTCGTCGCCCACACCAATCCACTCAACGTACTGTGCGGCCGCAGCCTGATGCGCACGCTGGATAACTGCACGCGGGTGAACGGTTCGGTATGCCTGGACCCAGGCGGAGATTCCTGGCTGGACCTGGCCGAAGGCAACACCATCCAGGGCGCACGCCAGAATGGCGTGGTAATGAACCTGCAGAACTGGGCGCCGGGCCAAGCGGTAGAAGGCCTGGACCGGGTGCCGACGCTGGTGGATTCCAATATCGGCATGCGTGATGCGCTGCAGATTCGCTATCAGACGGGAAACAAGCTGGTGTTGCATGACAACAACAAGGTGGTGGGGATCCTGGGCGACAGCGAGCTGTATCACGCCCTCCTAGGCAAAAACCTGGGCTGACCAACACCGCAAAACAACTGAAGGAACCGGGCCAATGTGGGAGGGGGCTTGCTCCCGATTGCGGTGTATCAGCATCAAATGTGCTGACTGACACACCGCAATCGGGGGCAAGCCCCCTCCCACATTTAGGGCATTGCTTGGCTTCAGCTATAAACCCGGCCAAGGAGCTGCCGATGGCTTTCGAACTGATCGAGCACGTCACGGCTGATCTGCTCCTGGGTGAAGCCCATCAGGTCGTATTCCTGCGGCCCGTTGTGCAGGTACACCTCGGCGCGGTAGTAGCGGGTGCGTTCTTCTTCGGGCAGGTCAGTGGGCGCCGAGGAATAAGCATCCAGGCTGACTTCGTAGACGAACGGGTTGCCCTCTTCCATCTCGATCCGCACACCGATGCAGCGTTTGGATTTGCCCAGCAAGGTCTGCACTTCCAATCCCTGCTCGCGCAACGCTGTGGCGGCTTCTTCCAATGCCGGCGTGACGTGCTTGTCCATAAAGCGTTGCACGGTGCCCTGGCTCGGTTGCAGGTCGAGCGCGGTCAGGCGCTCGCTGAACCCCCGGCGCCCGCGTTCAGCCAACTGCGCCTGCTCTTGTTCGATGGCCACATCCTGGCGCATGGCCTTGTGCAAACCGAACATGAACAGAATCAGCACCACCGAGAACGGCAACCCCGCCAGCACCACCATGGTCTGCATGGCTTCGAAGTTGCCGGCGAACAGCAGGCCAATGGTCACCAGGGTGATCACCGCCGACCAGAAGATCCGCAGCCAGTGCGGCGCATCTTCATCCACGTTGCCGCCTTTGCACGACAGGTTGGCCATCATCACCGCGCCGGAATCCGCAGGCGTCAAGAACAGCACGAAGCCCACGAAGATCGACACGCCAATGACGACTTTCGACGCCGGGTAATGCTCAAGCAGCTGGTAGATGGCCATGGACGGCTGTTCCAGCGCAGTCTTGCCCAGCTCCACCGCACCATGGTTCAGCACCAGGTCCAACGCCGAGTTACCGAAGATCGACAACCACGCCAGAGTGAAGCCCAGCGGGATCAGCAGCACGCCGGCGACCAGTTCGCGCACGGTGCGGCCACGGGAAATGCGCGCAATGAACATGCCCACGAATGGCGCCCAGGAAATCCACCAGGCCCAGTAGAACAGGGTCCACAGGCCCATCCAGCGCTCGGTCTTGTCGGCGTCGCCTTCGTACACATAGAGGTCGAAGGTTTTCAGAATGATGCCGTTGAGGTAGTCACCGGTGTTTTGCACCAGGCCGTTGAGCAGGTGCAGGGTGGGGCCGAACAGCAGCACGAAGATCAGCAAACCGCTGAACAACACGATGTTGAGGTTGGACAGGCGGCGAATGCCATTCTCCACACCCGACACCGCAGCGATGGTCGCCACCGTGCTCATCACAATGATCACGATCAGCAGGTTGGTGTTGCTGTGCGCCATGCCGAACAGGTTTTCCAACCCGGACGACACCTGCATCGAACCGATCCCCAGGTTGGTCACCAGGCCCAGCAGGGTCACGAACATGCCGAAACCGTCCACCGCATGGCCGGCCGCGCCCTTCACCCAACGCTCGCCCACCAGCGGGTACAGCGCCGAACGCAGGGCCAGCGGCTGGTTGTGGCGGTACGCGAAGTACGCCACGGCCAGGCCGACCAGCGCATAGATCGCCCAGCCATGCAGGCCCCAGTGCAGGAAGGTCAGTTGCAGCGCCTGACGTGCCGCGCCATTGCTGGCGGCCGTGCCTTCGGGCGGGTTGAAGTAGTGATCCAGGGGCTCAGAGGCGCCGAAGTACAGCAGCGAAATGCCGATGCCCGACGAAAACAGCATGCCGGCCCAGGCGCCGTAGCTGAAGTCCGGGGTGTCGTCCTTGCTGCCCAGTTTCAACTTGCCGTAGGACGAAAACGCCAGGCCGACCACGAACACCAGGTAGGCGGCGATGACCACCATGTAGTACCAGCCGAAGCTTTTCGACAGCCAGGCCTGGGCGACGCCGAGCATGCGCCCGGCCTCCTGCGGGGCGATGATCAGGATGGCGGTCAACAACAGAATCAGCGCGGTGGAGGTGTAGAACACCCAACCGTTGACCCGGACCTTTTCCGGCGGGGTCTTTATAAGAGAGGCAGAACTCATGGCGCAGATGCTCCGGGCAGTGCGAGAGAGAAACACAAGGCAACGGTTATCCCGGGACATCGATTTTTCGGCAGTCGACGGACGGGTGTTATAAAGACACCCCGAAAATCCTCAACCCCGCCGAAGCGGTAGCCAGGCCCTGATACGGCCTGTTTCAGGGGTTTTCGCAGGTGTCAGAGGTCGCGGCTGCCAGGTAGGAAATATCTGTAGGCAGCGACCATTTGTCGCAGAGCTTATTCTTTGTTGATTGAACGTTCAATCAAAACAAAATAGACTGGCCTTCAAGCTGATGGACGTGATCGCCCGCCAGCAGGCCTAAGGAGAGGTGCTACATGCCCAAGGTCGGTATGCAACCCATACGCCGCCAGCAGTTGATCGAAGCCACCTTGACGGCCATCGATCAGGTTGGGATGGGAGATGCCAGCATTGCGCTGATCGCCCGTCTGGCGGGTGTCTCGAATGGCATCATCAGTCACTATTTTCAGGACAAGAACGGCCTGATCGCAGCGACGATGCGTTACCTGATGAACGCGCTGATCGAGAACGTCCAGGAACGCCGGCGTGCCCTGAACGATGACAGCCCACGGGCGCATCTGCGGGTGATCATCGAAGGCAACTTCGACGCCAGCCAGGTCAACGGCCCGGCAATGAAAACCTGGTTGGCCTTCTGGGCCACCAGCATGCATCACCCGTCTTTGCACAGGTTGCAGCGGATCAACGATCACCGCCTGTATTCCAACCTGTGCTGCCAGTTCCGCCGTGCGATGCCGTTACCCGAGGCTCGCAGCGCAGCTCGAGGCCTGGCGGCCCTGATCGACGGTTTGTGGTTGCGCGGCGCCTTGTCGGGAGACGCTTTCGACACGGAGCAGGCGCAACGGATCGCTTACGACTACATGGATTTCCAATTGGCCAAGCAGGTGAGTTAGAGCCCTTATAAACGCTCAACCCCTGAACGTCCGCCGCGCAGTATTGCCACATCCACATGGCCCACTGTTCGGCGGGTAACGCCAACCACTTATGCACTTGCGAGGACTTTATGGCCCGTTTCGACCTGCAAAAACTCTACATTGACGGCGGCTACAGCGACGCTGGCAGCGATGCCACCTTCGAAGCCATCAACCCTGCTAACGGTGAAGTTCTCGCCCAAGTGCAACGCGCAACCAAGGAAGACGTCGAGCGTGCCGTGGTCAGCGCTGAAAAAGGCCAGAAGATCTGGGCCGCCATGACCGCCATGGAGCGTTCGCGCATCCTGCGTCGCGCCGTCGACATCCTGCGCGAGCGCAACGATGAGCTGGCCGCCCTGGAAACCCTGGACACCGGCAAAGCCTTCTCCGAAACCAAATACGTCGACATCGTCACCGGCGCCGACGTGCTGGAGTACTACGCCGGCCTGGTGCCAGCCATCGAAGGCGAGCAGATTCCGCTGCGCGACACGTCCTTCGTCTACACCCGCCGCGAGCCGCTGGGCGTGGTTGCTGGTATCGGCGCGTGGAACTACCCGATCCAGATCGCCCTGTGGAAATCCGCACCGGCCCTGGCCGCCGGCAACGCGATGATCTTCAAGCCGAGCGAAGTCACCTCGCTGACCACCCTGAAACTAGCCGAGATCTACACCGAAGCCGGCGTTCCAGCCGGTGTGTTCAACGTATTGACCGGCAGCGGCCGTGAAGTCGGCACCTGGCTGACCGAGCACCCGCGCATCGAGAAAGTCTCGTTCACCGGTGGCACCGACACCGGCAAAAAGGTCATGGCCAGCGCTTCGAGCTCGTCGCTCAAGGAAGTGACCATGGAACTGGGCGGCAAGTCGCCGCTGATCGTGTTCGAAGACGCCGATCTGGATCGCGCCGCCGACATCGCGATGATGGCCAACTTCTACAGCTCCGGCCAGGTCTGCACCAACGGCACCCGTGTGTTCGTGCCCAAGCACCTGCAAGCGGCGTTCGAAGCCAAGATTCTTGAACGTGTTGCGCGCATCCGTGTGGGCGACCCGCAAGATGACAACACCAACTTCGGCCCGCTGGTCAGCTTTGCGCACATGGAAAGCGTGCTGGGCTACATCGCCAAAGGCAAAGAGCAAGGCGCACGCCTGCTGTGCGGCGGCGACCGCCTGACCGACGGCGACTTGGCCAAGGGCGCGTTCGTGGCACCGACCGTGTTCACCGACTGCACCGATGACATGACTATCGTGCGTGAAGAAATCTTCGGCCCGGTGATGAGCATCCTCACCTATGAAACCGAAGAAGAAGTGATCCGCCGCGCCAACGACACCGACTTCGGTTTGGCTGCGGGCCTGGTCACTAAAGACCTGAACCGCGCGCACCGCGTGATTCACCAACTGGAAGCGGGTATCTGCTGGATCAACGCTTGGGGCGAATCCGACGCGAAGATGCCGGTCGGTGGCTACAAGCAATCCGGTGTGGGCCGTGAGAACGGGATCAGCTCGCTGAATAACTTCACGCGCATCAAATCGGTACAGGTTGAGCTGGGCGATTACGCCTCGGTGTTTTAACACCCGGGATTTGTATTGCCTTTGAGGCCGCCATCGGGGGCAAGCCCCCTCCCACACTTTGATTTGTGAATACATTCAAATGTGGGAGGGGGCTTGCCCCCGATGAGGCCCGACCTGACCACACTTCAAAGAGGGTGCATTCAATGTCCCAAGAATACGACTACATCATTGTGGGTGCCGGCTCTGCCGGTAACACCCTGGCGACCCGTCTGACCGAAGACGAAGGCGTCACCGTCCTGTTGCTGGAAGCCGGTGGCCCGGACTACCGCCTCGACTTCCGTACCCAGATGCCCGCCGCCCTGGCGTTCCCGCTGCAAGGCCGTCGCTACAACTGGGCCTACGAGACCGACCCAGAGCCACACATGGACGGTCGCCGGATGGAATGCGGTCGCGGCAAGGGCCTGGGTGGCTCTTCCCTGATCAACGGCATGTGCTACATCCGCGGCAACGCCATGGACTACGACAACTGGGCGAAATTGCCGGGCCTGGAAGACTGGACCTACCTGGACTGCCTGCCGTATTTCCGCAAAGCCGAAACCCGCGACATCGGCCCCAACGACTACCACGGTGGCGAAGGCCCGGTCAGCGTGACCACGCCCAAAGCCGGCAACAACCCGCTGTTCCACGCCATGGTTGAAGCCGGCGTGCAGGCCGGTTACCCGCGTACCGAAGACTTGAACGGTTACCAGCAAGAAGGCTTCGGCCCGATGGACCGCACCGTCACGCCGAACGGCCGTCGCGCCAGCACCGCACGCGGTTACCTGGACGTCGCCAAGAAGCGTTCGACCCTGACCATCGTTACCCACGCCCTCACCGACAAAGTGTTGTTCGAAGGCAAGCGTGCGGTCGGCGTGCGTTACCTGATCGGCGCTGCTGAAGAGCGTGTCGAAGCCCGTGCGCGTAAAGAAGTGCTGGTCTGCAGCGGCGCGATCGCTTCGCCGCAGCTGCTGCAACGCTCCGGCGTCGGCCCGGCCAAACTGCTGGAAAGCCTCGACATCCCGGTGGTCCACGACCTGCCAGGCGTCGGCGAAAACCTGCAGGACCACCTTGAGCTGTACCTGCAATATGCGTGCACTCAGCCGGTGTCGCTGTACCCCTCGCTGCTTTGGTACAACCAGCCGGCCATCGGTGCCGAGTGGCTGTTCAACGGCACGGGCATTGGCGCCAGCAACCAGTTCGAAGCCGGCGGTTTTATCCGTTCGCGTCCGGAATTCGAATGGCCGAACATCCAGTACCACTTCCTGCCGGTCGCGATTAACTACAACGGCAGCAACGGGGTGAAAGAGCACGGTTTCCAGGCACACATGGGCTCCATGCGTTCGCCGAGCCGTGGCCGTGTGCAGTTGAAGTCGAAGAACCCACGGGACTACCCGAGCATCCTCTTCAACTACATGGCCACCGAGCAGGACTGGCAGGAATTTCGCGACGGCATCCGCCTGACCCGTGAAATCATGCAGCAGCCGGCGCTGGACCCATACCGTGGCCGCGAAATCAGCCCGGGTATCGAGGTGCAAACCGATGAACAGCTCGACCAGTTCATCCGCGAGCACGCCGAGACCGCGTTCCACCCGTCCTGCTCGTGCAAGATGGGCACCGACGAGATGGCGGTGGTCGATGGCGAGGGTCGCGTGCATGGCATGCAGGGCCTGCGTGTGGTGGACGCGTCGATCATGCCGATCATCACCACCGGCAACCTGAACGCCCCGACGATCATGATCGCCGAGAAAATCGCCGACAAGATCCGTGGCCGCCAGCCGCTGCCGCGCAGCACCGCCGACTACTACGTGGCAGGCGATGCGCCGGTGCGTGGCAAGCCGCTGCGTGAAGTGGGGCCACTGCGCAATAACTGATACACCGCCAACCGATCGTTCCCACGCTCCGCGTGGGAATGCCGCCCTGGACGCTCTGCGTCTGCTCTTGAGGTCGTGACGCGGAGCGTCACAGGATGCATTCCCACGCGGAGCGTGGGAACGATCACCTCCCCCTCCTTGATCAGCCCCCCAGCCCCGGCCTACTCTGTTGGCCTGCCCCGCGCTGAGCTGCCCACAAGGAAGGCCCCATGTTCGAACACCACGCCACGCTCAAACAACACTTCAGTGCCCTGCACACCACCGCCCAATTCTTCTCCCTGCGCTATGTGCGCGAATCCGGCCGGTACCTGTCGGTGCGCAAGAACGTCGCCGAACCGCCACACCTGAGCCATGACGAAGGCGCCATGCTCACCGTGCGTCTCAACGGCGTCGAAGCTTACGCCGCGACCAATGATCTGTCCCTGGCCGGCCTGCAAGCCGCCCTCGAACGTGCCGAGCAGCAGGCCCGGCGGATCAAGCCCCACGCGCTGCTCGACCTGCGCGAGCAAGCGGTCTCGAGTGACGTTGCCGACTACCTGTCTCCCGACTTCGACCAGCCCTTCCCGTCCCTGAGCGACTGCTACCAACTGCTCGGCGATGAGTCGGCCGCCGTGCCCAGGGATGAGCGCCTGGTGAGCTGGGACGTCAGCCTCGGCCAGACCACGGTCGAACAGATCTACCTCAACACCGCTGGCGCGCAATTGCGCCAGGCCCAGCGCTTTGTGTTTCCCGGCGTCAATGTCACCGCCTTCGATGGCAGCGACAGCCAGACCCGCACCCTTGGCGGCAGCAACTTCGGCCAGCAAGGCGGTTTTGACGTGATCAGCCGCTTCGGCCTGATCGGCGCCGCGCCGCGTGTGGCCGATGAGGCCCTGCAACTGCTGCTGGCACCGAACACGCCCCAGGGTCCGCGTGACTTGTTGCTGATGCCCGACCAGATGATCCTGCAGATCCACGAGTCCATCGGCCACCCACTGGAGCTGGACCGCATTCTCGGCGATGAGCGCAACTACGCCGGCACCAGCTTCGTGAAGGCCAGCGACTTCGGCCATCTGCAATACGGCTCCAACCTGCTCAACGTGACGTTCGACCCGGACATCCCCGAACAGCTCGCCAGCTACAGCCATGACGATGACGGCAGCCGCGCCAGCAAACAGTTCCTGATTCGCGAAGGGCTGCTGCTCAAGCCGTTGGGCGGCGCGCTGTCGCAATTTCGCGCGGGGCTGGGCGGTGTGGCCAACAGCCGTGCCAGCAGTTGGAATCGCCCGCCGATCGACCGCATGGCCAACCTCAATATCGAGGCAGGCGACCAGAGCCTGGCCCAACTGATTGGCGGTATCGAACACGGCATCCTGATGTCGACCAATCGCTCCTGGTCCATCGACGACGCGCGCAATAAATTCCAGTTCGGCTGCGAATGGGGCCAACTGATCGAAAACGGCGAGCTCAAGGGCGTGGTCAAGAATCCCAACTACCGCGCCATTTCCGCGCAGTTCTGGCGCAAGCTCAGCGCGGTCGGCGATGCCAGCACCTTCAAGGTGCTGGGCACACCGAACTGCGGCAAAGGCGAACCCAACCAGGTGATCCGCGTCGGCCATGCTTCGCCGGCGTGTGTGTTCAGTAACGTCGACGTATTTGGGGGAGATGCCTGATGAACGACTTCAAGGCACTGGTGGACTGGCTCAAACAGGCCATCACCGAGCAGGAACAGTTTCACCTCGGCTTTGCCGCTGAAGCGTCCGAGTTCGTGCGTTTCAACCACGCCCAGGTACGCCAGGCCGGCCAGGTGCAGCAGGCCAGCCTCAACCTCAAGCTGATCAACGCCGGTCGCCATGCCGACCTCGGCATCACCTTGGCGGGTGATCCGCAATTGGACCGCCAACGCCTCGCCACAGGCCTGCAGCAATTGCGTGAAACCTTGCCGTTGCTGCCGCCAGACCCCTACCTGCTGCTGAACCACAACGCCTGGCGAAGCCACAACGAACAACTGCGACCCTTGCCGGAACTGACCCAGGTGCTGCACGACATCAGCCAGGCCGCCGAAGGCGTGGACCTGGTCGGCTTCTATGCCGCTGGCCCGATCAGCCGTGGCTTTGCCAGCTCCGACGGCGCGTTCGGCTGGCACCAGGCCAACAGCTTCAACTTCGACTTCAGTCTGTTCCATGCCAATGGCGAAGCGGTCAAGGCCAGCTACGCCGGGCACACCTGGGACAGTGCCGAGTTCGCCCGGCGCGTCCAACAGGCCCGCGACCAGCTTGAATTCCTCGGCCGACCGTTGCACCCGCTGGCACCCGGACAATACCGCGCCTACCTCGCTCCGGCGGCGCTGGAAGAAATCATCAGCATCATTACCTGGGGCGGTTTTTCCGCGCAGGCCATCGCCAGCAAGGGCAGTTCGCTGCAACGCCTGTATGCCGGCGAACAACACCTGAGCCCGCTGGTGACGGTGACCGAGCAGATCAGCGGTTCGCTGAGCCAGGCATTTTCCACCGAAGGCTACCCGCGCAGCGACGTCACGTTGATCAACGCCGGCCAGGCCGACGGCCAATTGGTCAACTCGCGCAGCGCCGCCGAGTATGGCCTGAGCGCCAATGGCGCCAGCAGCGACGAGTCCCCCAGCGCCTTGCAAATGGCCGCCGGTAACCTGGCCCAGGCCGATATCCTCAAGCAGTTGGGCACCGGGTTGTACATCAGCAACCTGTGGTACCTGAACTACTCCGACCTGCCGGCGGCGCGCCTGACCGGAATGACCCGCTTCGCCACGTTCTGGGTGGAAGACGGCGAGATCAAGGCGCCGGTCAGCACCATGCGCTTTGACGACAGCGTGTTCAGCCTGCTGGGCTCGCAGTTGGAAGCGCTGACTGTGGATCGGGAACTGCTGCTGTCGGCGAGTACGTATGGCCAGCGCAACACTTCATCCAATTTGCTTCCCGGCGCACTGGTCAAACGCCTGACACTGACCTTGTAAACCAAGGAAATCCCCTGTGGGAGGGGGCTTGCCCCCGATGACGGTGGGTCAGCCAAGTATTTATCGACTGGCACACCGCTATCGGGGGCAAGCCCCCTCCCACATTGTCCTGTGTTGATTTCGGACACTTCGCTGAGCCCCTTCCTACCGTTCAATCCCATACTCCGGGCAGCCTGTTGTCGCCCGCAAAAAACCCCGTTATAAAAGCTAATGGCATACCGCCACACGACAGGGAGTGTTGCGATGACCCAGGCAAGTTTTGTCATAGACAAGCTGTACAAGCACTACAACGTCCACGTAGAGCAACTGGGCAACGACCCACACAGAAAAACCGTGCTGATGGTCAATGGCGCCCTGTCCACCACGCGCTCCTTTGCCCGCACCTGCAAATGCCTGGCCGAGCATTTCAATGTGCTGCTGTTCGACCTGCCCTTCTCCGGCTATTCCCGCGAGCACAACACCGACCTCGACCTGGTCACCAAAGATGACGAAGTGCAGATCCTACGGGCGCTGGTGCAGCGCTTTGCGGTCAACCATCTGGTCTCGGCCTCGTGGGGTGGCATCTCCACGCTGCTGACCCTGGCCCATAACCCGCCCTCCATCGAAAGCTCGGTGGTGATGGCCCTGGCGCCGAACCTCAACCAGGCGATGCTCGAGTATGTGGAGCGCGTACGCGTGTTGATCGAGGCCGATGACAAATCCGCCGTCGGCCATCTGCTCAACGAGACGGTCGGGAAATACTTGTCGCCCCGCCTCAAGCGCAACAACCATCGCCATCTGGCGAACATGGCCACCACCGAGTATCGCCAGGCACGCTTTCATATTCATCAGGTGCTGGCATTGGGCGACGGCAACTACCTGCCGGCGCTCAGGCAGATTGAAACGCCGGTGCACTTTCTCAACGGTACGCTGGACGAATACACCCCCGCCGCCGATGCACAACTGTTCGGCAGTTACGTGAGGCGCAGCAGTTTCGCCGTGGCCGAACATACTGGCCATTTGCTCGACCTGGAATCCCGCGAGGCGGCACTGGCAGTGCACCGCGCCTTGCTGGATTTTTTGGTCGGCGAACACGCGGCCTTGTCGGACTTAGACGAACCGCCAGTGGGAAAAGCAGCGACGGATGGCGCATAATCGCCGACACATAGCCTGCTAACAAAAGGGATCCCATGCCGAATCGTGCCCCTCTCGACGCCAAGACCGCCCGCTGGCTCCCCTGGGTGGTAGCGATTGCCTTCTTCATGCAGTCGCTGGACGGGACGATCCTCAACACGGCTTTGCCGGCCATGGCCCGGGACCTGGCGGAAAACCCGCTGCGCATGCAGGGCGTAGTCATTGCCTACATGCTCACCGTCGCCTTGCTGATCCCGGCATCCGGCTGGATCGCCGATCGCTTCGGTACCAAGAAAATCTTCTTCGGCGCCATTTTGCTATTCAGCATCGGATCATTGCTGTGCGCGCTGTCCAGCAGCTTGAGCATGCTGGTGGGTGCGCGGGTGATCCAGGGTTTGGGCGGGGCGCTGATGCTGCCGGTCGGGCGCCTGGTGGTACTGCGCGCCTATCCCCGTTCCGAGCTGGTGCGGATCATGGGTTTCATCACGATCCCCGGCCTGCTCGGCCCGTTGCTCGGCCCGACCCTGGGCGGCTGGATGGTGCAATACCTGACCTGGCACTGGATCTTCCTGCTCAACCTGCCGGTGGGCATGATCGGCTGCTATGCCGTGTGGAAATTCATTCCCGACCTGCGCGGCAGCGAGCGCACGCGCTTCGATGGCCTGGGTTTTGTGCTGTTCGGCGCGGCGATGGTGCTGATCACCATCGCCATGGAAGGCCTGGGCGAACTGCACTTGCCGCACCTGCGGGTGATGTTGCTGCTGTTCGGTGGCCTGGCGTGCCTGGCGGCATATTGGCTGCGCGCCGGGCATGTCGATAATCCGCTGTTCTCCCCGGTGCTGTTCAAGACCCGCACCTTTGCCGTGGGCATCCTCGGCAACCTGTTCGCACGCCTGGGCAGCGGCGCCCTGCCGTTTCTGGTGCCCTTGCTGCTGCAGGTGGCGCTGGGTTATTCGCCGTCGGAAGCCGGCATGAGCATGCTGCCGCTCGCGGCGGCGGCGATGTTTGCCAAGTCCATCGCCCGGCCGCTGATCGAGCGCCTGGGTTATCGCGTGGTGCTCACCGGCAATACCCTGGCCCTGGGCGCGATGCTGGCGAGCATGGGCCTGGTCAGCGAGCAGACGCCCTATCCCGTGCTGCTGGGCATGCTCGCGGTGCTGGGCGCGATCAACTCCCTGCAATTCACCGCGATGAACACCGTGACGCTGATCGACCTCGACGACGCCCAGGCCAGCAGCGGCAACAGTTTGCTGTCGGTGGTGGCGCAACTGTCCCTGAGCCTGGGCGTGGCCTGCGCCGGTGCGCTGCTCGGCGGGTTTACCTTGGAGACCGGCAACGATGGGGTGAACACGGTACTGGGCGCGTTCCAGCTGACGTTCCTCACGGTGGGCATCATGGCCATGCTGGCGGCGGCGATCTTCCTGCAATTGTCGCCAAAAGATGGCAAACGCGTGGTCAGCCGCGAGCACGACCTGGAGCATTGAACGGCGGCTCGTCTAGAACTTGCGGGGAAATTCCCACGAGACTGGTACACTGCGCGACATTTTGTTTTGCAGAGCCAGTCCCGTGACCACCATCGCCACCGCTTTTAATACTTTGCCCCTGTCCGCCGCCATGCTGGCTAACCTCGACTCGCTGGGTTATGTCGAGATGACGCAGATCCAGGCGCAGAGCTTGCCGGTGATCCTCAAGGGGCTGGACCTGATCGCCCAGGCCAAGACCGGCAGCGGCAAGACCGCCGCCTTCGGTATTGGCCTGCTGAACCCGATCAACCCGCGCTACTTCGGTTGCCAGGCCCTGGTGATGTGCCCGACGCGCGAGCTGGCCGACCAGGTTGCCAAGGAAATCCGTCGCCTGGCCCGCGCCGAAGACAACATCAAGGTGCTGACCCTGTGCGGTGGCGTGTCCCTCGGCCCACAGATCGCCTCCCTTGAGCACGGTGCCCACGTGATCGTCGGCACCCCGGGGCGTATCCAGCAGCACTTGCGCAAAGGTTCGCTGGTACTGGACGGGTTGAACACGCTGATCCTCGATGAAGCCGACCGCATGCTCGACATGGGTTTCTACGACGCCATCGAAGACATCATCAGCAAGACCCCGCCGCGCCGCCAGACCCTGCTGTTCTCGGCCACCTACCCGGTGAGCATCAAGCAGCTGGCCTCCAAGTTCATGCGCGCGCCACAACAGGTGAAAGCCGAAGCCTTCCACTCCGACGACCAGATCGAGCAGCGTTTCTACGAGATCTCGCCGGAAGAGCGCATGGACGCCGTGACCAAGGTGCTGGCGCATTTCCGCCCGGCTTCGTGCGTGGCGTTCTGCTTTACCAAGCAGCAAGTGCAGGAAACCGTCGACCACCTGACCGCCAAGGGCATCTCCGCCGTTGGCCTGCATGGCGACCTGGAGCAGCGTGACCGCGACCAGGTGCTGGCCATGTTCGCCAACCGCAGCACCTCGGTCCTGGTAGCCACCGACGTGGCCGCCCGTGGCCTGGACATCGACGCACTGGACATGGTGATCAACGTCGAACTGGCCCGCGACTCGGAAATCCATATCCACCGTGTCGGCCGTACCGGTCGCGCGGGTGAGACCGGCATCGCCATCAGCCTGGTGGCGCCGTCCGAAGCGCACCGTGCCCAAGCCATCGAGCAGTTGCAAAAGTCGCCCTTGAACTGGGACCAGCTGGACAACCTCAAGCCGCAGAGCGGCGGCCCGCTGCTGCCGCAGATGAGCACCCTGTGCATCGCCGCTGGGCGTAAAGACAAGGTTCGCCCAGGCGACATCCTTGGCGCACTGACCGGCGATGCCGGCATTCCGGGGGCCCAGGTCGGCAAGATCGCGATCTTTGACTTCCAGGCCTTCGTCGCCGTGGAGCGCGGAATCGCCAAGCAGGCGCTGCAGCGTTTGAACGACGGCAAGATCAAGGGCCGTTCGTTGCGCGTGCGGATTCTGTAACACAACCGTTGATCCAATGAAGATCCAATGTGGGAGGGGGCTTGCTCCCGATTACGGTGTGTCAGTCAGTACATCTGTTACTGACACACCGCCATCGGGAGCAAGCCCCCTCCCACATTTGACTGTATTCCAATTCAGAATTTGTATGAGGACATTGCTGTGCGCTCGACCGAAGTTGTGATCATTGGCGCCGGCGCCGCAGGCTTGATGTGCGCGCTGACCGCCGCCGGGCGGGGACGCGAGGTGATGCTGATCGACCATGCGAACAAGGCCGGCAAAAAGATCCTGATGTCCGGCGGTGGCCGCTGCAATTTCACCAACCTGTACACCGAGCCGGCCAACTTCCTCTCGCACAACGCGCACTTCTGCAAATCGGCACTGGCGCGCTATACCCAGTGGGATTTCATCGGGCTGGTAGCCAAGCACGGCGTGCCGTATCACGAAAAGAAACTCGGCCAGCTGTTCTGCGACAACAAGTCCAGCGACATCCTCGGCATGCTGCTCGACGAATGCATCCAGGCCGGCGTGAACCTGCACCTGGACACCTCGATTGAAGCCATCGCCAAGGTCGACAACGGCTACCAGTTGCAGACCACCCTGGGCGAACTGCGCTGCGAGTCCTTGGTGATCGCCACGGGCGGCCTGTCGATCCCGACCCTCGGCGCCACCGGCTTCGGTTATCAAGTGGCCAGGCAATTTGGCCATGAGCTGCTGCCGACCCGCGCGGGACTGGTGCCGTTCACCATCACCGATCAGCTCAAGGACTTGTGCGGCGAGCTGTCGGGCACCTCGGTGGACTGCCTGGTCAGCTGCAACGGCCAGAGCTTTCGCGAAAATATTCTGTTTACCCATCGCGGTCTGAGCGGGCCGGCGATCCTGCAGATTTCCTCCTACTGGGAATCCGGCGACACCGTGGAAATCAACCTGCTGCCCGACCACGACGCCCACACCTGGCTGCAACAGCAACAGGCCGAGCGCCCCAACAGCGAGCTGAAAACCCTGCTGGGCGAGATTTTCACCAAGAAGATGGCTAATCTGCTGGCGGAGACCTGGTTCGCGTCCAAGCCGATGAAGCAGTACACCCATGCCGAAATCGCCGACATCGCTTCGATGCTCGGCAGCTGGCAGTTGGTACCGGCGGGCACGGAGGGCTATCGCACCGCCGAGGTAACATTGGGCGGGGTGGACACGCGGGAAGTGTCCTCCAAGACCATGGAGTCGCTGAAAAGCCCAGGGTTGTACTTTATCGGTGAAGTGCTGGATGTAACCGGGCACTTGGGCGGGTTCAACTTCCAGTGGGCCTGGGCATCAGGCTATGCGGCTGCGCAGTACGTCTGACTCAACACGGTAAAAAATGTGGGAGGGGGCTTGCTCCCGATAGCAATGTGTCAGTCACCTGATGAGTTGACTGGTCCACTGCTATCGGGGGCAAGCCCCCTCCCACATTTGGTCTGTGGTGAGCCAGGGAAATATTTTGCGGGTGGATGTGATCACCACCCTTGCCGTGGCGTCCTTGATAGCTCAATTTAGCGGCATCGTCCCGGAAGACTCCCGACTTCATGTCATCGACCTCGTTCAAGCAGTCCCTGCGGCGCCTGTGGGCACTGGATAAATTCAGCTACAGCATTCGGGTATTCATCGCCCTCACCGGCAGCATGGCGCTGTGCTGGTATCAGGATGAAATGACGCTGTTGATCCCGCTGTTCCTGGGGATTATCGCCAGCGCCCTGGCCGAGACCGATGACAGTTGGCAAGGCCGCCTCAACGCCCTGGCGGTGACGTTGGTGTGCTTCAGCATCGCGGCGCTGTCGGTGGAACTGCTGTTCCCTTACCCCTGGATTTTCGCGGCCTCCCTGGCCCTGGCCACGTTCGGCCTGACCATGCTCGGCGCGCTCGGCGAACGCTATGGCGCGATTGCCTCGGCCACGTTGATTCTGTCGGTCTACACCATGATCGGCGTGGACCAGCGTGGCGGTGCCGTCAGTGATTTCTGGCACGAGCCGCTGCTGCTGGTGGCGGGCGCGGCCTGGTACGGCGTGCTGTCGGTGCTGTGGCAGGCGCTGTTTTCCAACCAGCCGGTGCAGCAGAGCCTGGCGCGGTTGTTCCGCGAGCTGGGGCGTTACCTCAAGCTCAAGTCGTCGCTGTTCGAACCGATTCGCCAGCTTGACGTAGAGGCGCGACGCCTGGAATTGGCCCAGCAGAATGGCCGGGTCGTCGCCGCCTTGAACGCCGCCAAGGAAATTATCCTGCACCGCGTCGGCAATGGCCGCCCGGGCTCGAAGGTCAGCCGGTACCTGAAGCTGTACTTCCTGGCGCAAGACATCCACGAGCGCGCCAGTTCGTCCCACTATCCGTATAACGCCCTGGCCGAAGCCTTCTTCCACAGCGACGTGCTGTTCCGCTGCCAACGCCTGCTGCGCCAGCAAGGCAAGGCGTGCCAGGCCCTGGCCGAGTCGATCCAGCTGCGCCAGCCGTTCATTTATGACGACAGCTTCGCCGAAGCCCTGGGCGATTTGAACGCCTCCCTGGAACACCTGCGCATCCAGAGCAACCCGGCCTGGCGCGGCTTGCTGCGCTCGTTGCGCGCCCTGGCCGCCAACTTGTCCACCCTCGACCGCCTGCTCGGCGACGCGAGCAACCCCGATGCCCTGGCCGACGCCACCGACAGCAACCTGTTGGACCGCGCCCCGCGCAACCTCAAGGAAATGTGGACGCGCCTGCGCACCCAGCTCACGCCGACCTCGCTGCTGTTTCGCCACGCCCTGCGCCTGTCCCTGGCACTGACCGTCGGCTACGCCACGCTGCATGCCATCCACGCGTCCCAAGGCTACTGGATCATCCTCACCACGCTATTTGTTTGCCAACCGAACTACGGCGCGACGCGACGCAAGCTCGGCCAGCGGATCATCGGCACCGCCATCGGCCTCACGGTGGCCTGGGCGCTGTTCGACCTGTTCCCCAGCCCGGTGGTGCAGTCGATGTTCGCCATCGCTGCCGGCCTGGTGTTCTTTATCAACCGCACCACGCGCTACACCCTGGCCACGGCAGCGATCACCCTGATGGTGCTGTTCTGCTTCAACCAAGTGGGCGATGGCTACGGACTGTTCCTGCCACGCCTGTTCGATACCCTGCTCGGCAGCCTGATCGCGGGCCTGGCGGTGTTCCTGTTCCTGCCGGACTGGCAAGGCCGGCGCCTGAACAAAGTGCTGGCCAATACCCTGACCTGCAACAGCATCTACCTGCGCCAGATCATGCAGCAGTATGCCGCTGGCAAGAGCGACGACCTGGCCTACCGCCTGGCCCGTCGCAACGCGCACAACGCCGATGCGGCGCTGTCCACCACCCTGGCGAACATGCTGATGGAGCCGGGGCATTTCCGTAAGGAAGCGGATGTGGGCTTCAGGTTCCTGGTGCTGTCGCACACCCTGCTCAGCTACTTGTCGGGCCTTGGCGCACACCGCGACACCCAGCTGCCGGCCGAGGTGCGGGAGCAGTTGATCGACGGTGCCGGGCACGCCCTGGCGTTGAGCATCGACGAGATCGCCAGTGGGCTGGCGAATAAACAGCCGATTGCGATTCAGAGTGATGAGGAGGAAGCACTGGCGGCGCAGCTTGAGCAGATGCCGGATGAGATCGACGAAGGCCAGCGGCTGGTGCAAACGCAGTTGGCGTTGATCTGTCGGCAGCTGGGGCCGTTGCGGACGTTGGCGGCGCATCTGATCAAGGATACCCGCGCGGCTTAGAACGCCATCGGGGGCAAGCCCCCTCCCACATTTTGACTGTGTTCACAAATCAAAAGTGTGGGAGGGGGCTTGCCCCCGATGAGGCCCTCACAGGCACTACATCCCATGCGCCTTCATCAACCTGGCATAACTGCCATCCGCCTTCATCCTGGCAATTTCCCGATCAAAGCCGGCCACGATCTGCGCATGCTCGGGGTTCTTCAGGCTGACCAGAATATGCAGGCTGTTCTCGCTCAGCGGCTTGCCCAGGAACTCCACGGCATTGCGCACCCTCGGCGACTCCCGCGCCAGGTAGTAACGCGCCACGTACTCGTCTTCCAGGGTCAGCCGCACACGGCCCGCCGCCAGCATGCGCACGGCCATGGCAAAGTTATGCACCGGGACTTTCTGTAACAGCGCATCCTGGTCGAACGCCGCCGAATAGGCATAACCGCGCACCACGGCGATGCTTTCGTCGTGCAACTGTTCCAGGTTCTGATAATCGATAGCGTCGTCGCGACGCTTGATAAAACGCACACGGTTGACCAAGTATTGCTCGGAAAACTGCCCCAGCTGCGTGCGGGCATCGTCGTACCACGCGTTGATCAGCACGTCGTAGCGCCCATCGCCTACACCCTTCAGCGCGCGCGCCCAAGGCACCTGCTCAAAATCACTGGCGTACCCCGCCCGAGCCAGCGCGGTGCTGACGATATCCGTGGCCAGCCCGCCGTTGACCAGGGTGACATCGGTGAACGGTGGCCAACCATCCGCCACCAGGCGCAGACGCTGCGCCACCACCGGTTGAGCCAGCAGCAACACTGCAATCAAAGCAACGGCACGAGACAATCGCGGCATGCTTAAAATCCTTGGCGGGCAGGCGATGGCCTGATAACAGTAGCTCATCAATGAGCGTGCATTGCTTATTACACAAAGAAGTCGGCCGTGCATGCACTGAATGATGGCAAATTGACGCCATTCACAAAATAGTCGGTTTTAGACAGCAGCGCCGGTCGCGCTTACTATCCCTGCCAAGCCTTTGACAAGAGCGCACATCATGACGGTTGATTGGGTCTGCAAACATCACGACGATCTGGGCAAGGAACAGCTTTACGCCATCCTGCGCCTGCGCGGCGAGGTGTTCGTCGTTGAACAGAAATGCGTTTACCAGGACATTGACGGGCAGGACCTGTCAGGCGATACCCACCACTTGATGGCCTGGAACGACAATGAGCTGGTGGCCTACCTGCGGCTGCTGGACCCAGAGACCCAGGGCGGCGATGTGGTGATCGGTCGAGTGATCGTCGCACCATCGGCACGCGGCACCGGGCTGGGGCATTTGATGATGGAAAAAGCCCTCAAGCAGATCGAGGATATCTGGCCCGAGACACCGATTTTTCTGTCAGCCCAGGCGCACTTGCAGGGGTATTACGGACG
Organism: Pseudomonas sp. R11-23-07; assembly: GCF_003852295.1. Taxonomy (NCBI): domain Bacteria; kingdom Pseudomonadati; phylum Pseudomonadota; class Gammaproteobacteria; order Pseudomonadales; family Pseudomonadaceae; genus Pseudomonas; species Pseudomonas sp. R11-23-07. Next base: position 510,285 of record NZ_CP027761.1, on the reverse strand, counting down.
GTACGGGTTTGTGGTGGCGGGAGAGGAATACCTGGAAGACGATATTCCACATATCGGGATGCGACGGGTTTGAGGGCCTCATCGGGGGCAAGCCCCCTCCCACATTTGAATGTATTCACAAATCAAGTGTGGGAGGGGGCTTGCCCCCGATAGCGTCAGGCCAGGCACTGCAAGCCTTCAGGGATAACCCAATACCCGCTTGATCGACACTAGATTCCCCTCGATCCACCGTCGATCAATCGCCCCCCAATCACGAATCCGATAACGCCCGGCATGGTTACGGGCGCCATCCTCCTGCTCGAATTCGCACACAATATCCAGATCGGCCAACGCCGCAATCGTGTCCTGCGCCGTGCGCCGGGGCATGCCAGTGGCATCGGTCAGGGCGGGGACGCTGCTGGCCAGGCCGCTGTCGATCAGGTACGCCACATACAGGCGGCGGTAGAAGCTGCTCTTGGTCTTGCTCACATCCATGGTCAATCGCCTTGTGATTAGGGCTTGCCCTGCAGATCGCGCCAGGTGAGGTACACCCGCAGGTCGAATTCCACCTGGTGGTAGCCGGGCATCATGTATTCACAGAGTTTGTAGAACGCCTTGTTGTGGTCCGATTCCTTGAAGTGCGCCAGCTCGTGCACCACGATCATGCGCAGGAACTCGGGAGCCGCTTCCTTGAACAGCGAGGCGATGCGGATCTCCTTCTTGGACTTGAGATTGCCACCCTGCAACCGGGAAATCGTGGTGTGCAGGCCCAGGGCGCGGTGGGTCAGGTCCAGGCGGTTATCGAACAGCACCTTGTCGATCGACGGCGCATTGCGCAGGTGTTCCTGCTTCAAGGCCAGGGCGTAGCTGTACAGGGCCTTGTCGCTCTGCACGGCGTGCCGCTCGGGATAACGCTGCTCCAGGTAGGCACCCAACCGGTCCTTGGCGATCAGCTGGCGAACTTGCTCCTGAAGGGCAGCGGGATAGGCCTGGAGGTATTTCAACGCGGTCATGGGGTCTGCAACGTGGTTCGGACGGGCGCCAGTGTAGCGAATTCAAAGCGCGTGAGGGTGCGACCAACCGACAACGTCCTCGGCCATCAGCGGCGCCGCCGCCCAGGTGCCCTGGATGAACGAGCAGCCATGGGCCTTGAGCCACTGCGACTGCTCAAGGGTTTCCACGCCCTCGGCGATCACCAAAACATCGAAATGCCCGCACAGCTCGATGATGCTGCGCGCCATCGCTGCATCCCGTGCCGAGCCTGGCAGGCGGGCCACCAATTGCGGGTCCAGCTTGAGGGTGTCGAACGCCAGGTCGCGCAAATGCGCCAGGGAACAACGTCCTGAGCCAAAGTCATCCAGGGCGATACGCACCCCAAGCCCACGCAACAGCTTGAGCTGCTTGGTCGATTCCTCAAGGTTACTCATCAGGCAGTCTTCACTGATTTCCACTTCCAACTGCCGCCCCTGTAACCCGTGCCTTTCGAGGACCTGGCGCAGTTGACTGGCCAGGTTGGGCATATTGAACTGGCTGCTGCTCAGGCTCACGCTCAGCACCAGCTCTTCATCGAACGCCGCTTGCCAGGCCTGGCGTTGGGCGGCGACTTGCTGGTAAATCCAAGTGCTCAACTGGCTGATCAAGCGCGCCTCTTCCAGCAACGGCAAAAACAGACCCGGCGACACATCGCCGACGCTCGGGTGCTGCCAGCGCAGCAACGCCTCGACACCGCGCAAGCGCCCGTCCTCCAGCGACACCTGCGGCTGGTACACCAAGGTGAATTCCTTGTTTTGAATCGCGGTGCGCACACTGTCTTCCAGCATCAGGCGTGAACGGGCTCGGCCGTTCATTTCCTGGTCGTAATAGCGATACTGCTGACGGCCGGCGCGCTTGGCTTCGTACATGGCGATGTCCGCCGCGCGCAACAAACCGCTCAGGTCCGAGCCACAGTCGGGAAACGTCGCAATACCGATGCTGACCCCAAGCATCACCTCCAGACCGTCGACCTGCTGGCACACCGACACCCGTTCGATCAGTTTTTCCGCAATCTTCGCCGCCTGCTCCGGGAACTCCAGCTCCAGCAAGGCAGTGAATTCATCCCCGCCCATGCGTCCCAGAATGTCGTAGGAGCGCAGGCACGCCTGCATCTGCTCGGAAACCCAGCGCAGCACGCGATCACCGGCGTCGTGGCCCAAGGTGTCGTTGACTCGTTTGAAGCCATCCAGATCCAGGTACAGCAATACCAGCGACTGCTCATTGCGCTCGCTGCGCGACAACATGTTGCCCACTGTCTGGTAGAAGCCGCGACGATTCAGCAGCCCGGTCAACGGGTCGGTCACCGCCTGGAACTCCAGTTGCTGGTGCAAGTGACGCACCTCGGACATGTCCAGCACCGTCACCACCATCGCCTTCTGCTCTGCGGGCAAGGGCGCGCAGGACAACGCCACCGGCACCTGTTGACCACGGCTGGTGCGCAAGATGGCATCGTGCAAGCGCCACGTTTCGCCTTTGCGATAGGCCTCGTACATCGGGAACCCCAACCAGGCCGGCACATGGGGTTTTTGCAGGAAGCTCAAGAAACTCTCGCCTTGCAACTCCGCCATCGTGGCGTTGAGCAGCCTGGAGATCGCAGGGTTGGCATACTCAATCACGCTGCCCTCGCCCACCACCAGAATGCCTTCGGCGGCGTTGTCCAACACCGAGGCATTGAAGGCGCGAGCGGCCTCCAGGTCATGGCTCAACCGCTGCAGGGCGCGGCGATTATGCTGATGCTCCAACAGCGCCTGCACCTTGGGCTTGAGGATATGCGGGTCGAAGGGCTTGAACAGATAGTCGATCGCACCGCTGGCATAGCCTTTGAGCACCGCGTCGGGCGACTGTGCATCGGCGGTGAGAAAGATGATCGGCGTCATGCTCGTACGCTGGCTGCCCCGCATCAGGCGTGCCACCTCGAAGCCATCCATACCGGGCATGCGCACATCCAGCAATACCAGATCGACGTCGTGGACCAGTAGCAATTCCAGGGCCTCCATACCGGAAGCGGCGGTAATGATTCGCCAGTCTTCGCGCTGCAACACTGCACGCATGCTGACGAGATTTTCCGGGTAGTCATCGACCACCAAGAGAACTGAACTGCCGTCGCCGAGGTTTGGAGCGCAATCCATGCTACGTCTCTTCCTTAAGGAACTGCACCGGTCACTTCGGGTACTTTAAACCGGACAAATAATGAGGCCTCACTCTAGCCCCGGTTATAAAAAAGCAGAAGTAACGTCGATGCCATCATTGCGCCAAAGCCGAGGCAGCCGACTAACGGTCAGGCTCTGTAGCCCGCGTACCATGGGCAACATGGCTTTTTGGCATTCCTCTGACGCCAATAAATTGCCAGTCAGTGTTAACAACTTGGTTAACACCACCTATAAAGAACCTGTGCAGCCCTCGGGCTAAAGCTTTCACCCCTCGTAAAAGGCCAACACCATGATCGACCTTTCCACCTGGAACCTGAGCATTCCGGTCGGCTCCCCGCCCACGACCATCGAAACCCCGAAGCTGCTCACCGGCTTCAATGACCAGTATTTCCAGGCCGAAGGCAGCGATGTGCAGTTCTGGACCCCTGTCACCGGCACCCGCACGGAAAACGCCATCTACCCGCGCAGCGAACTGCGCGAAACCTACGCCGACGGGCGCTTGCGCAACTGGACCTACCCCGAAGCCGATAACTTCCTGCGCGCCACGCTCACCGTCAACCAGGTACCGTCCACCGGCAAGGTTGTGATCGGCCAGATCCACGCCTACGACAGTCAGAAACCGCTGATCAAACTGGAGTACCAATTCAAGGAAAAAACCCAGACCGGCAACATCGTCGCCAAAGTGCGCATGCGCCCGGACGAATCTGAAAGCCGGGTAATCATCGTTGCCTCCAATGTGCCACTGGAAAAGACCTTCACCTATGTGATCAACCTCAACAAAGCCGGGCTGCTCAGCGTGTACGCGGCCGACAGTGAGTGGAATGAACGCATCGGCGCAGCCTGGGCCGACAAGCCGCTGTATTTCAAGGCGGGGGTGTATGTGCAGGACAACAGTGGGGATAGCAAGGAAGGGGCAAAGGTGACGTTTGCGAAGTTGGATATTGATCATGAATAGGTGGACTGGCCTCAATGCGCGTAGGCCATGTCCGATGAGCGCGAGGGTCATTCCCCAGTAAGTGCAGACACTTGAATCCCCTGTGGGAGGGGGCTTGCTCCCGATGGCGGTGTATCAGCTTGCACATGGAGTGACTGACGCACCGCCATCGGGTCCCACATTTGCCCTGCTTGGCCTGAGGATGCGGTGCCGGTCCTACAGCACCGTTGCGGCAAGGCAACTCGCCGCTTATAGTTCGCCCCGTCGCTGGCATTGAACGGCGATAGGGTTTCGCAGCCCTAACGATACGTGTGTAACCAAGCATCATGAATACAATGATGAGCGCTTCGGCGCCCGTCGTCTGTTTTATGGTGGCTGTGTGTGGGAGACCTTCGGGTCTGCCGGGTTCCTCGTATCCTCGGTCTGCGAACCCGCACACAGCTACCACCCAATTCGTTTCGCAGCGAATGGCGGTAGTCCTTTCAGATACGAGGAATATTAGCCATGACCCAACAACTTCCACCCCGCCGTTTTAGCCCCTGCACGGAAACCGCCACCGACTACCCTGTGCTTCTTATCGACAGCGAAGCCCCACTGCTCGACCTCCACGCCTGTCTGCGCGAACGCCTCAACGTCGCATTGGAACACCTCAACCTGATCGCCTGCTCCAGCCTGCCGGACTTCGCCGAGCGCGACCTGAACAACGTGGCTAACACTGCGCGTATTTTGGTACAGGACGTAAGTGACGTGTTCCGCGTTATCGAACACCGTGGCTTCGATGCTGCCAGCGTTGCCTGATCAAATTCCAAACACAAAAAAGCCCGCATCACTGCGGGCTTCCTTTTAAACGCGGAGGCTTAATTGACCTTAGCGTTCAACTCACCTTTCAAATACCGCTGGTACATCGCTTCCAACGAGATCGGCTTGATCTTCGAAGCATTACCCGCAGTACCAAACGCTTCATAACGTGCAATACACACATCACGCATTGCAGTCACGGTAGCGCCGAAGAATTTACGCGGGTCGAACTCACTCGGGTTGGTGGCCATCAGGCGACGCATCGCGCCCGTGGAGGCCAGACGCAGGTCAGTGTCGATGTTGACCTTGCGCACGCCGTACTTGATGCCTTCGACGATTTCTTCAACCGGTACGCCGTAGGTTTCTTTGATGTCGCCGCCGTACTGGTTGATGATTGCCAGCCACTCTTGCGGTACCGAGGAAGAACCGTGCATCACCAGGTGGGTGTTGGGGATGCGTTTGTGGATTTCCTTGATGCGGTCGATGGCCAGCACGTCGCCGGTCGGTGGCTTGGTGAACTTGTAGGCGCCGTGGCTGGTGCCGATGGCGATGGCCAGGGCATCTACCTGGGTCTTCTTGACGAAGTCGGCGGCTTCTTCCGGGTCGGTCAGCATCTGGCTGTGATCCAGCACGCCTTCGGCGCCGATGCCGTCTTCTTCGCCGGCCATGCCGGTTTCCAGGGAACCCAGGCAGCCCAGCTCGCCTTCAACCGATACGCCGCAGGCGTGAGCCATGGCCACGGTTTGTTGGGTAACGCGTACGTTGTACTCGTAGTCGGTTGGGGTCTTGCCGTCCTCGCCGAGAGAGCCGTCCATCATCACCGAGCTGAAGCCCAGCTGGATCGAGCGCTGGCACACGTCAGGGCTGGTGCCGTGGTCCTGGTGCATGCACACCGGGATGTGCGGGAATTCTTCGATGGCCGCGAGGATCAGGTGGCGCAGGAACGGCGCACCGGCGTATTTGCGGGCACCAGCCGAAGCCTGGACGATCACGGGGGAGTCGGTCTTGTCAGCGGCTTCCATGATGGCGCGCATCTGCTCAAGGTTGTTGACGTTAAAGGCTGGAACGCCGTAGCCGAACTCGGCTGCGTGGTCCAGCATTTGACGCATGCTGATAAGTGCCATTGTGTTGTCTCTCCCGGTCGAGGGTCGTTAATCGTGCAAGCCTGCCGTAGCGGCGGCTGCTATTCAAGTTATTGCAGATCAAGGGGTTGAGCCTTGTGCTGCTGAATCGTTATTGCAGTGTCCGGCTCACAACCTATGTCACTTTGGAACCGGATTTAATGTGGGAGGGGGCTTGCTCCCGATAGCGGTTTGCCAGACACCTGTGTGCTGGCTGACCTACCGTAATCGGGGGCAAGCCCCCTCCCACATTTGGATCTCGTCACATTCGAGACCTTATTGGGCCTTACAGCCGCGCCCAATCAAATCATCCGTGGCCGTCCAGTAAATCAGGCCTTCCTCACCCTTGGTGTGAAACGCCAGCTGATCATTGCTGTACAGCACGCCCGAAGCCGCCACGTCCTGCTTGAGGCGATAAACCTGGTCGGAACCTCCGAGGCGTACATCCACCTCAGTGCGGGCTGGGTTGGCGAAGCGCCAATTGACCTCGGCCTTGCTGTCGCAGGTCCACGTCGTCCATTTACCTTCCGGCCCAGCCTTGTCGAACATGTTCATGCTGCTGCAACCGGCCAACAAGGCCAGGGTTGCCAGGGCGATAGCGCCTTTCATTGCCAATCCTCGCAGGGCGACACAAGGCCGCCATTGCTGTGGGTTAGTGGATCAGACCCGTCAAGGGCAACCCTGTTCCTGACCGTTGGGCGCGGAGTCGTATTTCTCCAGCCGGTCATTGCCCATGCGCTTGTTGATCACCGGCATGGTCTCGGCTTGCCAGTCGGCCTGGTAGCAGTTTTTTTTCAGCGGTGCCGTGGCTTTATCCGCCTCGGGCGCCGCGCTTGGCGTGCTGCTGCAGCCAGCCAACAGGCCCACTGCTATCACCAGTGCCAACGACTTGATCATGGGACGCTCCTTTTTCCTGATCACGCGCGCCTTAACCTTTGGCTCGGGTTTCCAGCACTTCAACGGCCGGCAGTACTTTGCCCTCGACGAACTCGAGGAACGCACCGCCACCGGTAGAAATGTAGGAGATCTGATCAGCAACGCCATATTTATCGATAGCCGCCAGAGTGTCGCCACCCCCCGCGATGGAGAATGCCGAGCTTTCAGCGATGGCTTTGGCCAACACCTTGGTGCCATTGCCGAATTGGTCGAACTCGAATACGCCGACCGGGCCGTTCCACAGGATGGTCTGGGAGGCTTTCAACAGCTCAGCGAAGTTGGCTGCGGTTTGCGGGCCGATATCCAGGATCATGTCGTCGGCGGCCACGTCAGCGATGAGCTTGACGGTGGCTTCGGCGCTTTCGGCGAATTCCTTGGCGACCACCACGTCCACCGGCAGCGGCACGCTGACTTTGGCGGCGATGGCGCGGGCAGTGTCGAGCAGGTCCGGCTCGTACAGGGACTTGCCCACCGGGTGGCCGGCTGCGGCCAGGAAGGTGTTGGCAATGCCGCCGCCGACGATCAGCTGATTGCAGATCTGGCTAAGGCTGTTGAGTACGTCCAGCTTGGTGGAGACCTTGGAACCGGCGACGATGGCGGCCATCGGTTGTGCCGGAGCGCCCAGGGCCTTGCCCAGCGCATCCAGCTCAGCGGCCAGCAGCGGGCCGGCAGCGGCGACCTTGGCGAACTTGGCCACGCCGTGGGTCGAGCCTTCGGCGCGGTGGGCGGTGCCGAAGGCGTCCATCACGAATACGTCGCACAGCGCCGCGTATTGCTGGGCCAGCTCGTCGCTGTTCTTTTTCTCGCCCTTGTTGAAGCGCACGTTTTCGAACAGCACGATCTCGCCAGGCTTGACGTCAACGCCGCCCAGGTAGTCAGCCACCAACGGTACGTCGCGGCCCAGGGCCTTGCTCAGGTATTCGGCCACCGGCTTGAGGCTGTTTTCGGCGGAGAACTCACCTTCGGTCGGGCGACCCAGGTGGGAGCAGACCATCACGGCCGCGCCTTTTTCCAGGGCCAGCTTGATGGTCGGCAGCGAGGCCAGGATTCGCGCATCGCTGGTGACAACACCGTCCTTGACTGGGACGTTGAGGTCTTCGCGAATCAGTACGCGCTTACCTTGCAGATCGAGGTCGGTCATCTTCAACACGGTCATGGGTCGCAGTTCCTGAATTACTGTTGAGGTTGTTTGGAAGCCACTTGCAGATAGTGTTCTGCAACATCGAGCATTCGGTTGGCAAAGCCCCATTCGTTGTCGAACCAGGCCAGGATGTTCACCAGCCTCGGGCCGGAAACGCGGGTCTGGCTGGCATCGACAATCGCCGAATGCGGGTCATGGTTGAAATCGCAGCTGGCGTGGGGCAACTCGGTGTAGGCCAGCAAGCCTTTGAGCGGGCCGCTGGTGGCGGCGTCGCGCAATATCCGGTTGACCTCGGCCGCATCGGTGTCGCTCACGGTTTGCATGGTGATGTCCAGACAGGACACGTTCACCGTCGGCACCCGTACCGCTTTGGCCTGGATTCGCCCGGCAAGTTCCGGCAGCAATCGCTCGATACCACGCGCCAGGCCGGTGGACACCGGAATCACTGACTGGAACGCCGAGCGCGTGCGGCGCAGGTCCTCGTGGTGATAGGCGTCGATCACCGGTTGGTCGTTCATGGCCGAGTGGATCGTGGTGATCGACACGTAGTCCAGGCCGATCGCCTGGTCCAGCAGGCGCAACAACGGCACGCTGCAGTTGGTGGTACACGAGGCGTTGGACACCAGCAGCTCGGCGCCGGTCAGGCAATCCTGGTTGATGCCGTAGACGACGGTGGCGTCCACATCCGCTTCGCTGGCCATCGGCTGGGAAAACAGCACGCGCGGAGCGCCGGCATCGAGAAAACGCTGGCCGTCGGCACGAGTATGGTAGGCACCGGAGCATTCCAACACCAGGTCGACGCCCAGCGCCGCCCAGTCGATGCCCTCGGGGGTGGCACTGCGCAGTACTTTTACGCAGTCGCCATTGATATGCAGACAATCGCCCTCGACCCGCACTTCGCCAGGGAAGCGGCCATGGGTGGAGTCGAAGCGTGTCAGGTATTCGATGCTGGCCATGTCGGCCAAGTCGTTGATCGCGACAATTTCAAACCCTGCCGTCGCCCCTCGCTCGAACAGAGCACGCAAGACGCAACGACCAATGCGGCCGTAGCCGTTGAGTGCAACTTTGTAGGGACGCGGTTGGGGCATGGGGTTCTCGATCAAGGTTAGTTCGGTGTTGAATGTTCTGACGCCATCGCGGGCAAGCCCCCTCCCACATTGGACCGCAATCCAAATGTGGGAGTGGGCTTGCCCGCGATGGCGTCAGTGCAGACAACGCAGACTGGCTTAGTCTTCCAACAACTCTTCAGCCTGGCCCAGGATGTTTTCCAGGGTGAAACCGAACTCTTCGAACAAGGCGGGCGCCGGCGCCGACTCACCGTAGGTGGTCATGCCGATCACGCGGCCTTCCAGGCCTACGTACTTGTACCAGTAGTCGGCGTGAGCCGCCTCAATGGCGATACGCGCGCTGACCTGCAACGGCAATACCGATTGCTTGTAGCCGGCGTCCTGGGCTTCGAACACGCTGGTGCACGGCATGGACACCACGCGAACGTTGCGGCCCTGCGCGGTCAGCTTGTCGTACGCCTGAACGGTCAGGCCCACTTCGGAACCGGTAGAGATCAGGATCAGCTCCGGCTCGCCGATGCAGTCCTTGAGCACGTAGCCACCACGGCTGATGTCGGCGATCTGTGCGTCGGTACGCACCTGGTGTTGCAAGTTCTGGCGCGAGAAGATCAGCGCCGAAGGGCCGTCCTTGCGCTCGATCGCGTGCTTCCAGGCCACGGCGGATTCCACCGCGTCGGCAGGGCGCCAGCAATCCAGGTTCGGCGTGGTGCGCAGGCTGGTCAATTGCTCGACCGGCTGGTGCGTCGGGCCGTCTTCGCCCAGGCCGATGGAGTCGTGGGTGTACACATGGATCACGCGCTTCTTCATCAGCGCGGCCATGCGTACCGCGTTACGTGCGTACTCCATGAACATCAGAAAGGTCGCGCCGTAAGGCACCAGGCCGCCGTGCAGGGACACGCCGTTCATGATGGCGCTCATGCCGAACTCGCGCACGCCGTAGTACATGTAGTTGCCGCTGGCGTCTTCGGCCGACACGCCTTTGCAGCCTTTCCACAACGTCAGGTTGGAACCGGCCAGGTCGGCCGAACCGCCGAGGAACTCAGGCAGCAGAGGGCCAAAGGCGTTCAGGGTGTTCTGGCTGGCTTTACGGCTGGCGATGGTCTCGCCCTTGGCCGCGACTTCGGCGATGTAGGCCGAGGCTTTTTCCGAGAAATCGGCCGGCAGGTCACCGGCCAGGCGGCGTACCAGCTCATTGGCAAGCTCAGGGAACTCGGCGGAGTAGGCAGCGAAGCGCTGGTCCCACTCGGCTTCGGTGGCCAGGCCTTTTTCCTTGGCGTCCCACTCGGCGTAGATGTCGGCCGGGATCTCGAACGGGCCGTGGTTCCACTTCAGCGCTTCGCGAGTCAGGGCGATTTCCGCGTCACCCAGCGGGGCGCCGTGGCAGTCTTCCTTGCCTTGCTTGTTCGGCGAACCGAAGCCGATGGTGGTCTTGCAGCAGATCAGGGTCGGCTGCGCGCTCTTGCGAGCGGTGTCGATGGCGATCTTGATTTCTTCCGGATCGTGGCCGTCGACGTTGCGGATCACCTGCCAGTTGTAGGCTTCGAAACGCTTGGGGGTGTCATCGGTGAACCAGCCTTCGACTTCGCCGTCGATGGAAATGCCGTTGTCATCGTAGAAGGCAATCAGCTTGCCCAGGCCCAGGGTGCCGGCCAGGGAAGCGACTTCGTGGGAAATGCCTTCCATCATGCAGCCATCACCCAAAAATACGTAGGTGTGGTGATCGACGATATCGTGGCCGGGGCGGTTGAACTGCGCGCCCAAGACTTTTTCAGCCAGCGCGAAGCCAACCGCGTTAGCGAGGCCCTGGCCCAGGGGACCGGTGGTGGTCTCGACGCCTGGGGTGTAGCCGAATTCCGGGTGGCCCGGGGTGCGGCTGTGCAACTGGCGGAAGCTCTTGAGGTCATCGATGGTGACGTCGTAGCCGCTCAGGTGCAGCAGCGAGTAGATCAGCATCGAGCCGTGGCCGTTGGACAGTACGAAACGGTCACGGTCGGCGAACGACGGGTTGCTCGGGTTGTGCTTCAGGTAGTCACGCCAAAGTACTTCGGCGATATCCGCCATGCCCATCGGGGCACCGGGATGGCCGCTGTTGGCTTTTTGCACGGCATCCATGCTGAGGGCACGAATGGCGTTGGCACGCTCACGACGGCTGGGCATCGCTGATCTCCTGGGGGCTTGAACAAAGAAACGGAAAAAAGGACCGGCATTTTCCCTCAGCCACCGCCTGCGGGCAATGACAGATAGTCACTTGAAGCGGTTTTTCCTGTGGTTTGCCCGCCAATCCCTTGCAGAACTCGGATGCCGGTTCGTCCAAAGGTTATAGCGCCCGCTTATAACTGCCACTTATCGATCAATATCAAAACTTTTTGATATTGGCCTTGCGGCGATTACCACCCGTCACTAGACTGCTGGCCTTATGAACCTACCCGTGCCCTCCCTGCGTCCTGACGACGGCGATGAACTGGCTGCCCTTTGCAAGGCTGCAGGTGATCCGCTGCGCTTGAACGTCTTGCGCGCACTGGCCAACGATTCCTTCGGCGTATTGGAACTGGCGCAGATCTTCGCCATCGGCCAGTCCGGCATGAGCCATCATCTGAAGGTACTGGCCCAGGCCGACCTGGTGGCGACCCGCCGCGAAGGCAATGCAATTTTTTACCGTCGCGCCCTGCCCCACACCGAACTGCTCGGCGGCAAACTGCACGCCGCCCTGCTCGACGAAGTGGACAGCCTGGACCTGCCGAGCGACGTACAGTCACGCGTCAGTCAGGTTCACGGACAACGCGCCGCTGCCAGCCAGGATTTTTTCGCACGGGTTGCCGAGAAATTTCGTGCTCAGCAAGACCTGATCGCCGGCTTGCCCCAGTACCGCGAAAGCGTACTGGCGCTGCTGGACAAGCTGAGCTTCAGCAATGAGGCCACGGCCCTGGAAGTCGGCCCTGGCGACGGCGGTTTCCTGCCGGACCTGGCGCGGCGCTTTGGCCAGGTGACGGCGCTGGACAACAGCCCGGCGATGCTTGAACTGGCGCGCCAGCTGTGTGAACGCGAGGCGTTGGGCAATGTCCGCCTGCAACTGGCCGACGCCTTGAGCGACACCCGCCTGCGGGCCGATTGCGTGGTGCTGAACATGGTCTTGCACCACTTTGCCGTCCCCGCCGACGCGCTCAAGCAAATGGCCGGGTTGCTGCACCCCGGCGGCAGCCTGCTGGTAACGGATTTATGCAGCCACAACCAGAATTGGGCCAGGGAGGCCTGCGGTGATCTCTGGTTGGGTTTTGAACAGGACGATCTGGCCCGTTGGGCCACCGCTGCGGGACTCGTTCCCGGGGAAAGCCTCTATGTAGGTTTACGTAATGGTTTCCAGATTCAGGTCCGCCATTTTCAGCGACCGGCTGGCGACACTCACCATCGGTAAATATCAGGAAAACATCGAGATGAGCGAATACTCCCTTTTCACCTCCGAGTCCGTGTCTGAAGGGCATCCGGACAAAATCGCCGACCAGATTTCTGACGCGGTGCTGGACGCCATCATTGCTGAAGACAAGTTCGCCCGTGTGGCGTGCGAGACTCTGGTGAAAACGGGCGTGGCGATCATCGCCGGCGAAGTCACCACCACGGCCTGGGTCGACCTGGAACAGATCGTGCGCGACGTGATCACCGACATCGGCTACAACAGCTCCGACGTCGGCTTTGACGGCGCGACCTGCGGCGTGATGAACATCATCGGCAAGCAGTCCCCCGACATCAACCAGGGCGTCGACCGCGCCAAGCCTGAAGATCAAGGCGCTGGCGACCAGGGCCTGATGTTCGGCTACGCCAGCAACGAAACCGAGGTGCTGATGCCCGCACCGATCACCTTCTCTCACCAGTTGGTACAGCGCCAAGCCGAAGCACGTAAATCCGGCCTGCTGCCGTGGCTGCGCCCGGACGCCAAGTCCCAGGTCACCTGCCGCTACGAAGGCGGCAAAGTGGTGGGTATCGACGCCGTCGTACTGTCCACCCAGCACAACCAGGATGTCTCCTACAAAGACCTGCGCGAAGGCGTAATGGAGCTGATCGTCAAGCACGTACTGCCTGCCGAGCTGCTGAGCAAGGACACCCAGTTCCACATCAACCCGACCGGCCAGTTCATCATCGGCGGCCCGGTGGGCGACTGCGGCCTGACCGGTCGCAAGATCATCGTCGACAGCTACGGCGGCATGGCCCGTCACGGTGGTGGCGCGTTCTCCGGCAAGGATCCATCCAAGGTCGACCGTTCCGCAGCCTACGCCGGTCGTTACGTGGCCAAGAACATCGTCGCCGCCGGCCTGGCTGAACGTTGCGAGATTCAGGTGTCCTACGCCATCGGCGTGGCCCAGCCTACTTCGATCTCGCTGAATACCTTTGGTACCGGCAAGATCAGCGATGACAAGATCGTCAAGCTGGTGCGCGAGATCTTCGACCTGCGCCCTTACGCGATCACCACCATGCTCGACCTGCTGCACCCGATGTACCAGGAAACCGCAGCCTACGGCCACTTCGGTCGTACCCCTGCGCAGAAGACGGTCGGCGACGACACCTTCACTACCTTCACCTGGGAAAAAACCGACCGCGCCAACGACCTGCGTACCGCTGCCGGTCTGTAATCGTTCGCGGCTGCCAAAGCCCCGCCAGGTTCGCCCGGCGGGGCTTTTTGATTTTCAAAGGTTGCAACAAAATCGTTGAAACCGAGGCCGAAGTCGACGCGGGCCAGCAAATCGGGCGGCCGAGGCTGATAACCACGACGCGCCGGACACGTTGGACGGCTGGTTCAAGCACGCAGAAACACCCGGTAAAAAGCCCCGCTCGGTCAGGGCTTTTTTGTGGCCGTGCGGATCACTTAGGCTGAACGCCCTTTTCGAGCAAGGATGCTCCCGATGCGCGCGTTAATGGTTCTCCTGATCGGCTTTCTACCGTGCTGGGCCTGGGCCGATGACTGTCCCGAGGACGCCCGATCCCAAATCGACACGTTGTCCAGGCAGGTCAGCCAGTGGGATGACGTCTACCATCGACAGGGTCAATCCCCCATCAGCGATGAACTGTACGACCAGGCCCGCCAACGCCTGACTCATTGGCGCAAATGTGACCTTCAACCCACACCCAGGGCTGACAACCCGCTGGCAAGCTCACGCGGCACACTACGCCACCCGGTCGCGCATACCGGCCTGGAGAAGCTGCTGGACGCGTCCGATGTGGGTGAGTGGCTCAGCACCCGCCAGGACGTCTGGATTCAACCCAAGGTCGACGGGGTAGCCGTGACCCTGGTGTATCGCAAGGGCCAGCTGCACCAACTCATCAGCCGCGGCGATGGCCTGCTCGGTCACGATTGGACAGCTTCCGCGCGCAAGATGCCGGGTATCGTCCAGCAACTGCCGGAGCCCGTCGACGCCGTGCTGCAAGGCGAGCTCTACTGGCGCCTCGACGGTCACGTACAGTCGGCAAACGGCGGGCTCAACGCGCGTAGCAAAGTGGCCGGCTTGATGAACCGACGCCAATTGAGCGACACCGAGGCGGGCGGGATCGGGTTGTTCGTCTGGGCCTGGCCCGAAGGCCCGGCGAGCTTCACCGAGCGCCTGGCCACGCTGGCACGTTGGGGGTTCACCGACAGCCAGCGGTATAGCCAGTCCATCGACAGCATCAGCGATGCCACGCGCTGGCGTACACATTGGTACAACCATCCGTTGCCGTTCGCCAGCGACGGGGTGGTGTTGCACCAGGCTGCGCGCGCACCCGCCAAACGTTGGCAAGCCAGCGCACCTTACTGGGCGGTGGCCTGGAAGTACCCTGCGACCAAAGCGCTGGCACTGGTACGCAAAGTGCAGTTCAGGATCGGGCGTACCGGGCGTATCACACCGATTCTCGAACTGGAACCGGTGCGACTGGATGACCGGCAAATCAGCCGAGTCAGCGCGGGTTCGTTGAGAAACTGGCAGGCCCTCGACATCCGGCCCGGCGATCAGGTATCCATCAGCCTTGCCGGCCAGGTCATTCCCCGGCTCGACGAGGTGATCCTGCGCAACAACACCCGAGTGGAAGTGCCAGTACCCGATACTCGAGACTTTCACGCCTTGAGCTGCTGGCAGCTGGACCCTGGCTGCGAGGAGCAACTGCTCTCGCGCCTCACCTGGCTGAGCAGCAACCAGGGCCTGGCCTTGCCACATATGGGGCGGGAAACCTGGAACGTATTGATCCAGGCCGGTCTAATCGCAGGCTTTCTCGATTGGTTGACCCTGGATGCGGCAGAGCTTGCTAACATTGATGGCTTCGGCGAACGCACCCGCGCGCGGGTGCTCGACAGTATTCACAGCGCCCGGCAACGCCCGTTTGCACAGTGGCTCAAAGCCCTGGGCGTACCGCCTGCGGCGCGCAACAACCTGGAGGGCGACTGGCATACCCTGGTCGCCAAAGACACCCAAGCCTGGCTGGCCTCAGACGGCATCGGCCCGGGCCGCGCAGCGCAACTGAGCGCCTTTTTCCGCGACCCGCAGGTCCAGGCATTGGCTGAAACATTACGTGAAGCCGGTATAGACGGTTTCTGAGTCCGGCCCGACCCTCTGAATGCTACTTGGAGTCCTTATATGAAATTTCTTGCCCCTCTTGCCTTACTGACTGTCGCAAGCTTCATGGCCACGCCGCTGCTGGCCGCCGACGAAGCGCCCGAACTGACCGGCTGCGCCGCCAAGCGCCAGGCCATCAGCACCCAGATCGAACAGGCCAAGGCCCATGGCAACAGCGCCCAACAGGCCGGCCTGGAAAAAGCCCTGAGCGAGGTCACCGCCAACTGCACTGACGCATCGCTGAAGAAAGAACGCGAAAACAAGGTGCTGGATGCCAAGCACGAAGTCAGCCGCCGTCAGGCCGACCTCGACAAGGCCATGAAAAAAGGCGATCCGGACAAGATCAACAAGCGCAAGGACAAGCTCGCCGAATCGCGCAAAGAACTGCAGGATGCGGTGGAAGAACTCGACCAGTAAACCGCTCAGTGGTCCCGAAACTGCTTATGGCAGGCGCTGCAGGCATCTTCAACCTTCTGCACTGCAGGTTGCAGATTGCTGGCCTTATAGGGCTGGACCCGGCTTGCGATCACCAATTCACCGGTGGCCGCTTCAAGGTCGCGGGCCATTTGCTGGAATTGCGCCTGCTTTTGCCACACCTCGTCCCTGGCACTGGTGTGGTCCGCTTCACGCACGTTCGGGAAGTGCTGCCAGGGTTGATGGGACAACGCGTCCAGCTTGACCGCGCCGTCGGCGAACTGGGCGCCGTCGAAAGGGATGCGCCCGCGCAACATGCCGCCCAGGCCTTCGGCGGTCTTGAGCATCTGTTTGAAGATCGCCTTGCGCTGGCCCAGGGGGGAATTGGGGTCAACCCCGCCGCAGGCGGACAAGGCCAGGCAGGCCAACACTACAACGGTCATATTTTTTAAAGTCATGGTGGCTCAGGGTCACGGAAACGGCGGTCAGTATCCCCGCCCCCTCCGCAAAGGCCAATAGCCCTATTAATAACAAGGTTGCCCAAGCGCGATAAAGCACGGGCAATCGCTTCAGGAATTACGTGCATGAATGTCAATTGGAAACCCTGGAGCCGCCTGGCGTGGGCTCTACCGATGATCGCGCTGCTGGCCGGCTGCGACGTGGGCAAAGACGCTGGCAAAGAGACAGCCAAAGAAGAGGCGCCCAAACCCCATGCCGTCGCCACTTACGTGAGCGCTCCGTGGGAAGCGCTGCCGGCGGTTTCCGACAGCGACTTGCTGGCGGGCTTCGAATCCTGGCGCAGTGCCTGTCAGCGCCTCAAGGCCGACCCGATCTGGAGCGCGACCTGCGCAGCGGCAGCCAGCGTACCGGGCAATGCCATGGCGGTTCGCGGGTTTCTTAAAGAGCGCCTGGATGTATTCGGCCTGCGTTCAGCCGACAACACCCCGAACGGCCTGATCACCGGCTACTACGAGCCGGTCTACCCCGGCAGCCTGACCGAAACCGCCACCGCGCATGTGCCGGTGTACGGCGTGCCGGACGACCTTATTATCGTCAACCTGGAAGCAATCTACCCGGAACTCAAGGGCAAACGCCTGCGCGGCCGCCTGGAAGGCCGCGTGCTCAAGCCGTATGACGATGCCAGCACCATCACCGGCCAAGGCTCGACCGCCAAGCCGATAGCCTGGCTGACCGATCCGATGGACCTGCAATTCCTGCAGATCCAGGGCTCTGGCCGTATTCAACTGGCCGGTGGACGTCAACTGCGCGTGGGGTATGGCGACCAGAACGGCTATCCCTACCGCCCTATCGGCCGCTGGCTGGTCGAGCAAGGCGAACTGAAAAAAGAAGAGGTGAGCATGGGTGCCATCAGCGCCTGGGCCAAGGCGCATCCGCAGCGTATTCCAGAGTTGTTGGCGAGCAACCCCAGCTATGTATTCTTCAGCGCCCGCCCCGACAGCAACGAAGGGCCGCGCGGGTCGCTGAATGTGCCATTGACGGCGGGGTACAGCGTGGCGGTGGACCGCAAGGTGATTCCGCTGGGCAGCCTGTTGTGGCTGTCGACCACCAAACCTGACGGTTCAGCCATCACCAGACCCGTCGCAGCCCAGGACACCGGGGGCGCAATCACCGGCGAAGTGCGGGCAGACTTGTTCTGGGGCACAGGCGAGGCAGCGGGCGAGTTGGCGGGCAACATGAAGCAACAGGGGCAGATCTGGATGTTGTGGCCCAAGGGTGCGGCGCTGCCTCAGGCGCCTGTCACGGACGCTCTATGATGATCGGGGCAAGCCTCCTCCCCCAGTGAATCGGTGGCGCTACAGAATCCCGTGCACATGCCGATAGCCTGTGAATAAGTCCAAGCCTTGTTCCAGGGGAGTTCGCAGCATGTATCGTTGGTCGGCCGAAAAGCTCGGAAATGTGAGCGTCAAAACCAAACTGGGCGTAGGCTTCGGCCTGGTGTTGCTGCTTACGTTAATCATCACACTCACCGGCTGGACCGGGCTTTCCAGCGTGATAAGCCGTGGCGACAAACTGGGCTACATCGCCAGCCTCAACGACTTGAGCAAGGACCTGCGCATCGCGCGACTGGACTTTGAAATGCGTCGTGGCGAACAGGGCCCGGCAACCGTCAATGGCCTTCTCGGCCAACTGGAAAGCGGCCTGAAAACTGCGCGGGCGCTGATTGAACAGCCCGCCGATATCGCGTTGGTCGATGACCAACTTGCGGCGGTTGACCAGTACAAGCGTGCATTCGACGCCATGGTCCAGGCAGGTGCCAATCGCGAAAACGCGCGCAGCAAACTCGGCGATACCGCCGACAACGCGGTGCTCAAAGTCGGCGAAGTGGAAAAGGCCCTGTTACAGGGCGACAGCGTCAGCCAGTTCAACAGCATCGTCGACCTGAGCAAGCTGATCCAGCAGGCGCGGTTCCAGGTTCGCGGTTACACCTACGGTGGCAAAGTCGAGGCCGAGCAGCCTGCGCTGGATGCCATCGACAATACGCTGAAGAAAATCGCCGCCCTTGACGGCCAGCTACCTGACCAATTCTCGACCAACCTGCAACAGGCCAGCGCCTCGCTGCAAGCCTACCGCGCCGCGGTCAGCCAGTACCGCGACTCGCAGGTGGCCAGCGCCGCTGCGCTGAAACTCATGAACGTCCAAGGCGACATTCTGCTGGACCGCAGCAGCACACTCACCGCCTCGCAAACCGTGGTCCGCGACAGTGATGCCGCGCAAGCCAAACGGCTGTTGCTGCTGGCTGCCCTGCTGGCACTGAGTTTTGGTCTCTTCGCCGCCTGGGCCATCACTCGCCAGATCATCATTCCGCTCAATCAAACCCTCAAGGTCGCCGAACGCGTAGCCTCGGGCGACCTGAGCCACAACCTGGAATCTGCCCGCCAGGATGAACTCGGCCAACTGCAACGCGCCATGCAAAGCATGACCGTGGGCCTGCGCGAGTTGATTGGCGGCATCAGCGATGGCGTCACGCAAATCGCCAGCGCCGCCGAGCAGTTGTCGGCAGTAACCGAACAGACCAGCGCCGGGGTCAACAGTCAGAAGATCGAGACCGACCAGGTAGCCACGGCCATGAACGAGATGGCCGCTACCGTGCAGGAAGTTGCGCGCAATGCCGAAGAAGCCTCGGAAGCCGCCGTGGCCGCCGACCTGCAGGCCCGTGAAGGCGACAAGGTGGTTGGCGAAGCCATCGCCCAGATCGAGCGCCTGGCCACCGAAGTCGGCAATTCGACGATCGCCATGGCAGACCTGAAGCGCGAAAGCGACAAAATCGGCAGCGTGCTCGACGTGATCAAGTCCGTGGCCCAGCAAACCAACCTGCTGGCGCTGAACGCGGCCATTGAAGCGGCGCGTGCCGGTGAAGCCGGGCGTGGCTTCGCCGTGGTAGCCGACGAAGTGCGCAGCCTGGCCCAGCGCACACAGAAGTCCACCGAGGAGATCGAGGAACTGATCGTCGGCCTGCAAAACGGTACCCAGCAGGTGGCGACCATCATGGACAATAGCCGCGGCCTGACCGACAGCAGTGTCGAACTGACCCGCCGCGCCGGCAGCGCATTGGAGAACATCACACGTACCGTTTCGACCATCCAGGCGATGAACTCGCAGATCGCCACGGCCGCCGAGCAGCAAAGCGCGGTGGCCGAAGAGATCAACCGCAGCGTGTTGAATGTGCGCGATGTCTCCGAACAAACCTCTTCAGCCAGCGAAGAAACGGCGGCGTCCAGCGCAGAGCTGGCACGCCTGGGCATCTACCTGCAAACCCTGGTCGGGCGCTTCCGCATCTGACTGACTTGAGCGGCGGCCGATTGAGGCCGCCGCATCTTGTGAAATTTCCTACACAGTTATCAGCCAGCCCTCACCTCGAATCGGATTAGCGTTCATCTGTCGCGAAACGCTTTTTCTGATTGGGAGGTGTGCCATGTTTTCTCGGCTGACCCGCATACTGGTTAACGCCAGTGTTCGCCTCAAGCTGGCTCTGGGTTTTGGCCAAGTGCTGATCCTCAGTTTCATGATCGCCGCAGCGGGCTGGCAAGCCCTGAACGCCGTGCTTTATCGGTCCAATAGCCTGACGAGTCTGGGCGAACTGGCCGTGTACGCGGAGGCCATGCGCGCCGACCGCACCGTCTACCGCACCCTTGCGGACGAAGCCAGCCTGGCTCAGATGACGCAGAAGACCGAGAAAATCGACCAGCTCCTGGCAGACCTTTCGCATCGATTGGTAGACCCGATCGATGTGCAACGCAATGAGGAGGCGACACGCCTGGTGGCTGGCTTGAAGGCCGCGCTGGCGGAGCTGCCCGCGTTGATCGAGCAGCGAGAGAGTGTCCGGCCAGCGCTCAAAAAATCCGCCCTGCAAGCCAGTGACACCCTTGCCCAATTCGCCAGCGACTTGCCCGACCAGAATGACGAAAAGGCGCTCGACGCCATTGAGCAACTGCGCCAAGCCATGGAGCAGGCCGAGGATCGCGCCCAGAATCCCGCCTGGGCCGCCGAGTCGTTGCAAGCCTATGCCGAGGCAGCAAGCCAGGCGCTGGATGCGCTGGACATCGCACAGAAGGCAGTGTTCATGCTGCCCGTGGACTCAGCACTGCTCAAAACCGACCTGAACGACTACCGTGCACAACTGCTCAAGCTCAAGCAAGCCCAGCTCAACGTCGAAACCGTGCAAAACCGCTTCGAACAGCAGCTCAATGAGTTGCGCGAGAACAGTAGCTTGCTGAGCCAGAGCCAGAACACCAAGCGCAATGACGAGGCCGACCACACGCGCACGCTGCTGATTGGCGTCACGGCGGCTGCACTAGTGCTGGGCGCCCTGGCCGCGTGGTGGATTGCCAGCCAGATCGCCTCGCCGTTGCGTGACATCCTCGTTGCCGCCAACCGTGTCGCTCAAGGCGACCTGAGCCACGACACCCACGTGGAGCGCCGCGACGAACTGGGCCAGCTGCAACAAAGCATCGGGCAAATGACCCGCAGCCTGCGCAGCCTGATCAGCAGCATCGGTGACAGCGCTCGGCAGATTGCCGGTGCGGCGACGCAGTTATCCACCGTGACCGAACAGACCCGCAACGGGCTGAACAATCAGAAAGATGAAACCGACCAAGTGGCCACGGCGATGAATGAAATGCTCGCCACCGCCCAGGAAGTGGCGCGCCATGCCGAACGCGCGTCCGTTGCAGCGAACGAAGCAGACCAGCAGGCCGGTGCCGGCGAGCAGGTCGTCATCCATGCGGTTGAGCAAATCGGCAACCTGGCCAGTGAAATGGCCTTATCCGGCCGCGCGATGATGGCTCTGCAAAAAGAGAGCGAAAAGATCGCCAGCGTGCTGGACGTTATCAAGTCCGTGTCCCAGCAGACCAACCTGCTCGCCCTGAACGCCGCCATCGAAGCGGCGCGCGCAGGCACTGCCGGGCGAGGGTTTGCCGTGGTCGCCGATGAAGTGCGCAGCCTGGCCCAGCGCACACAGGAATCGGCTGAAGAGATTGAAGGGCTGATCCTGGGGTTGCATAACGGCACCCAGCAGGTCGCGGACATCATGGACAGCAGTCGCAACCTGACCGACAACAGCGTTGCCCTGACTCGCGACGCCGGCGAGGCCTTGGCAGCGATTGCCCGCACGGTATCGGTCATCCAGGAAATGAACCCGCAGATTGCCGCCGCCGCCGAACAGCAAAGCGCGGTGGCCGAGGAAATCAATCGCAGTGTCTTGAAGGTGCGGGATGTGTCGGAACAGACCGCCGCCGCCAGCGAGGAAACGGCGGCCGCGAGTGTTCAGTTGACGAGGTTGAGCCTGGATCTGCAGACGCTGATCGGCAAATTCAGGCTCTGAAAACGCCGCCATCCTATGTGGGAGGGGGCTTGTTCCCACATAGGCGCCCGAACCTATAGGACCTGGCGCAGGAAAGCCTGGGCCCGCGGGTCCTTCGGCGCCGCGAAGAATTCGGCCGGCGCCGCGTCTTCCAGCAATTTGCCGTGATCGAAGAACAACACCCGGTCTGCCACCTCGCGGGCAAAGCCCATCTCGTGGGTAACGCACACCATGGTCATGCCTTCCAGTGCCAGGGTCTTCATGACGTCGAGCACTTCACCGACCATTTCCGGGTCGAGGGCCGAGGTGGGTTCGTCGAACAGCATCACCTTGGGTTCCATCGCCAGGGCACGGGCAATCGCAACGCGTTGCTGCTGACCGCCGGAAAGGCGTGACGGGAACTCATTGGCTTTCTGCGCAATACCCACCTTTTCCAGGAGTGCCAAGGCCTTGGCCTCACGCTCTTGCTTGCCGCGTTTGCGCACGACCTTTTGCGCCAGGCACAGGTTTTCCAGCACGGTCATGTGGGGGAACAGATTGAAATGCTGGAACACCATGCCGACTTCACGGCGATAGGCATTCACATCGGTCTTCGGGTCGGCCAGCTGCAAACCGTCAATGCTGACCGAACCTGAGTCGAATTCCTCCAGCCCATTGAGGCAGCGCAGGAAGGTGGATTTGCCGGAGCCGGACGGACCGATCACCACCAGCACTTCGCCCTTGGCCACCTGGGTGGTGACATGGTCCACCGCACGCACCA
The DNA here is from genome assembly GCF_003852295.1 of Pseudomonas sp. R11-23-07. NCBI lineage: Bacteria > Pseudomonadati > Pseudomonadota > Gammaproteobacteria > Pseudomonadales > Pseudomonadaceae > Pseudomonas > Pseudomonas sp. R11-23-07. Next base: position 487,560 of record NZ_CP027761.1, on the reverse strand, counting down.
CATGACCACGGGTGTCGAAGACTTTTACCAGATCGCGGACTTCAATCACTTTGCGCGAGCCTCCGCTCAAGCCGGCTGGCCATTTTCGACAGCGGCAGGTTGATCAGCAGGTACAGGCCTGCCACACAGAACAGAATTTCAAACGGCGAAAACGAGGTAGTGATCACTTCGCGTCCACTCTTGAGCAACTCGGTGATCGCGATCACCGAGACCAGCGAGGTGTCTTTCACCAGGCTGATGAATTGCCCGGCCAGCGGCGGCAGCACGCGTTTGAACGCCTGAGGCAACACTACATGGCGCATCGACTGGCTGGCGCTCAAGCCCAGGGAGCGCGCGGCCTCGTTCTGGCCACGGGTGATCGACTGCACACCGGCACGCACGATTTCCGCTACATAGGCGCCGGTGAACAGCGACAGTGCGGCGATCCCGGCAAACTCCCGTGACAGGTTGAGCACCGTGCCGATAAAGAAATAGAAAATGAAGATCTGCACCAGCAGCGGTGTACCGCGCACCAGTTCGACGTAGAGCGTCGACAGATCGCGCAAGGTCGGGTTGCTGGAGAGGCGGCACAAGCCGGTGGCCAGGCCAATCGCCAGGCCCAGGACGCCGGACACCACCGACAACCACAGCGTGGTCCACAGGCCCCACATCAGCGGCCCCAACGCCCAATGACGGGTGACACCGATGACGTCACCTTCAGCCACATCATCGCCGCGCGCCACCTGCAGGCTGTTGTCGGCAACCGTCAGCGTTTGTTCGGTGCCGGCGTCATTGCGCAGGGTAACCTCGGCCACGTCGCCTTTGCGTACCAGTTCAATGACCGTCGAAATATCCGCCGCACGCTGCGCTTCCTCAGCCTGATAGGCGAAGTACTGCGGCACGCGGTTCCAGCGCCATTCGTAGGACATCAGCGAGGTGGCGTAGTACAAGGCGCCAGCCAGGCCGACCAGTACGAGCACCGTCAGCAGGTGCCAGGGCCATTGGGCTTTTTTCTGTTTCATTTCACTGTCCGCATAGGTGTTGCCTGGTAGGCCGCCATCGGGGGCAAGCCCCCTCCCACAGGGAAACGCGTTCCAAATGTGGGAGGGGGCTTGCCCGCGATACAGGCAACTCGGTCTTAAGCCTTATTCCATGTCCTTGAGCCACTCGGAGCTCTTGAACCACTTGTCATGGATGCGATCGTAGGTGCCGTCGTGCTTGATCTGGTGCAGGAAGTTGTTGATGAAGTTGACGCTGTCGTAATCGCCTTTCTTCAGGCCGAACGCCAGGGGTTCGAAGGTGAAGGGTTCGTCAAGGAACACCAGCTTGCCGTTGCCGACTTTCTTCTCGGCCACCACGTTGTACGGTGCGTCGTAGACAAACGCGTCAGCCTTGCCATTGACCACGTCGAGCACGCCTTCCTGCTCGTTGTCGTAGCCGTGGTACTTGGCTTTGGCGATCAGCTTTTTGGCAACCATTTCACCGGTGGTGCCAAGCTTGGAGGTCAGGCGGTACTTTTCGTCATTCAGGTCTTTGTAGGACTTGATGGTGCCTTCCAGGTCCTTGCGAATCAGCAGGGTCTGGCCGACCACGATGAACGGTTCGCTGAAGTTCAGGCGCAGATTGCGTTCCTGGGTCAGGGTCATGCCGCTGCCGATCATGTCGAACTTGCCGGTCAGGAAGGCCGGGATGATACCGTCGTAACCGGTAGACACCAGTTCCAGCTTGACGCCCATGGACTTGGCGAGGGCCTTGAGGATGTCCACTTCGAAACCGATGATGTCACCGCGTTTGTCGGTCATTTCGAACGGCATGTAGGTCGGGTCCATGCCGACTTTCAGCGTGCCGCGCTTGACCGCATCATCGATGGCGCCGGCCTGGGCCGCAGTGGCCGCCACCAGCGCGGTGACGCCGAGCATCAGCATCGAAAGATACTTTTTCATCATCAAGTCCCCTGAACGGTTCTTATAAAGTGGGCGCACAAAAGGGCCGCGCCATTTCGGGGTGCGATCCTAACCCACTCGTTGCCCGTCACAAAGGTTTCACGGCTAAATGTTATCGGCGTGTGCAAGAGGAACCCTACGGCGCCGCGCATGACCGCAGGCCTGGGCCGGTCAGCGCCTGGGTTCACTAATGGGTTGATGTGTAAGCAGTTATGACGACAAGTCAATTTCCGCGATCCAGGCAGTGTCCTTGAACCACTTGTCATGCAGTTGATCGTAGGTCCCGTCCTGGGCCACTTGGTTGAGAAAATGATTGATCCAGTTGAGGCTGTCGTAATCACCCTTTTTCAGGCCGAACGCCAGAGGCTCAAAGGTAAACGGCTGCTCCAGCGTCAGTAATGCGCTGTTCTCGGGCCGGGCCATTGCGATCAGGTTGTAGGGCGCATCATAAATAAAAGCGTCGGCCCTGCCCTCCACCACCTCGCGCACACCCTCCTCCGGCGTTACGAAACTCATCAGCCGGGCCGCCCCCAGGAAGCGCTGCGCCGCCGCCTCGCCGGTGGTGCCTTCGGTGACCGCGATCCGATAGCTCGCCTCGTCCAGGTCTTCGATGCTCGACACCGTGCCGGCCAGGCGCGGATGCAGCAGGACGGTCTGGCCCACCACGATAAAAGAATCACTGAAATTGAGCTTTAGGTTGCGCTCCTGGGTGACCGTCATACCGCTGCCGATCAAGTCGAACTTCTTCGTGATCAGCCCCGACAGCAACTCCGTATAGGGCACCGTGACCAGTTCGAGTTCAACCCCCAGCGCGCGACTCATGGCGTGGAGCAAATCGATCTCGAAGCCGACGACGCGCCCCTGCCTGTCCGTCATTTCGAACGGTACGTAAGTCGGCGTGGTGCCGACTTTCAGCACTCCACGGCGAACGGCGTCGTCAATTGCCCCGGCGTTGAGCAAGCCTGTGTGAATCAATGCGACAACACCCATCAGCAGTGCCGAACCATACCTTTTGAACATGTGTGCCCCCGTGGCGAGTCAAATTGGGGGCGATGCTACCCCAGCCACAGGCACGGCAACACGCTTCGAACGAAGGTGTTTTGTTTCGAAATAACAAGGGGTTAGCAAACAAAGGAAGGGGCGGTAAACGCTGTAGGACAAGCGCTTGGAACACCCCCGAGGTGAGCCCTCGGGGGCGTCTGAATCAGGCCGGTAGAGCCTGGGACGACTGCGGTTGCAGGGGTAGCAATGGCGCGTGCGGGTCAGCCTTGATCGAAGCACGCCAAGCGTCCAGCCACTCGGCATGGCCTTCGCTCCACACCTGTTCATGCAAGCGAGCCAGGGCCACCGGATCGCTGAGCAAGGCCAGGCGTTCGCCGTTGTTGAGGCCGGCCGGGCCGACTTTCAACGCGTGGCGAACACGCTCCCCACGCAGGTACTCGATCGGCTCCGCCTCGCGGTGACGTGAAGTCGCCAGGGCGCAGGCCAGGGCGTTCTGCTGTGGGTCGACCACCGAACGCACGAACCCGTCGTTAAGCGCGTGCCAACGGTTTTCGTGGGTGTACTTCTCGGTCGACAGCAACGCCTGCGGTGGATTGTATTCCTCGGGGATCAGGAACAGGCTCTCATCGCGAGACTTGAGGCCCAGCTTGACCCGACTGGAAATCACCGACACCGGGATCGACAGCATCAGCGAACCGACGATGGGGATCAGCCACCACAAGAAGCTTGGGTTCAGCCACACCACCAGCAGTGCCCACAAGAAGCCCAGCACAGTCTGCGGACCGTGGCGCTTGACCGCTTCGCTCCAAGGCGTGGAGTCGTCGTCGCGTTGCGGCGAGTTCCAGGTCGCAGCCCAGCCGAGGAACGCGGCCAGTACGAAACGGGTGTGGAAGATCATGCGCACCGGCGCCAGCAGCATGGAGAACAGCATTTCCAGCAGCATCGACAGGGTCACCTTGAACTTGCCGCCGAACTCTTTCGCGCCCTTGGCCCAGATCAGGATGATGCTGAGCAATTTAGGCAGGAACAGCAGCACGATAGTGGTGGAGAACAGCGCCACCGCCTTGTCCGGGTGCCATTGTGGCCACAGCGGGTACAACTGGCGTGGCGCCATGAAGTACTGCGGCTCCATCAGGGTGTTCACCGCCAGCAACGCGGTGGACAGCACCAGGAAGAAGAACCACAACGGCGCCGACAGGTAGGACATCACGCCAGTCAGGAACACCGCACGGTGCACCGGGTGCATGCCTTTGACCAGGAACAGGCGGAAGTTCATCAGGTTACCGTGGCACCAGCGACGGTCACGCTTGAGTTCGTCGAGCAGGTTCGGCGGCAGTTCTTCGTAGCTGCCCGGCAGGTCGTAGGCAATCCACACGCCCCAGCCGGCACGGCGCATCAGCGCGGCTTCGACGAAGTCGTGGGAGAGAATCGCACCGGCGAACGCGCCTTTGCCCGGCAACGGCGCCAGGGCGCAGTGCTCGATGAACGGCTTCATGCGGATGATTGCGTTGTGGCCCCAGTAATGGGATTCACCCAGCTGCCAGAAGTGCAGGCCGGCAGTGAACAGCGGGCCGTAGACGCGGGTGGCGAACTGCTGCATGCGCGCATACAGGGTGTCCATGCCCGACGCACGCGGCGCGGTCTGGATAATCCCGGCATCCGGCGTGGCTTCCATCAGGCGTACCAGGCTGGTCAGGCATTCGCCGCTCATCACGCTATCGGCGTCGAGCACCACCATGTACTTGTAGTCCCCGCCCCAGCGACGGCAGAAGTCGTCGAGGTTACCGCTCTTGCGCTTGACGCGACGGCGACGGCGGCGATAGAAAATCTTGCCGAAACCACCGGCTTCGCGGCACACGTCGAGCCAGGCTTGCTGTTCGGCAATGCAGATATCGGCGTCGTTACTGTCGCTGAGCACGAAGAAGTCGAAGCGGTCCAGATCACCGGTAGCCGCCACCGATTCGAACGTCGCACGCAAACCGGCGAATACCCGAGGCACGTCTTCGTTACAGATCGGCATGACCAACGCGGTGCGGGCATCCTTCGGAATCGGCTCATTACCAGCACTTTTACCGGAGATACGGTACTTATCGTGGCCGGTCAGCAGTTCGAGGAAGCCCATCAGCGCGGTCCAGAAACCGGCCGACACCCAGCAGAACAGAATCCCGAACATTATCAGGATGCTGGTCTGCAGTGCATAAGGCAGAACCTGGGTAGCGGTTTGCAGCAGGGTCTGGTTGCGGATTTCGTCGAAGTCCACTAGCGACCAGCCCTGGTACGGCATGATGCCTTTCATGTACCAGCCGGCCACGATGGTCTGGCCAAGCATCAGCACCAGCAGGATATAGCGACGGATCGAACCCACGGTACGCCAGCGCGCAGCCGGCAGGACCCGCTCGTCTTTCGGCGGCTTGGGCGGGTTGGTACGACCCGTCATCCGGCGCCAGCCGCGTACCAGGATGTTGGTGCGCCAAGGCTCGGGCACGACTTTGGTCCGACGGATCGGCGGCGTGGCCTTCAGGCAGACGCGGCCGCTGGCGTCGAGCGCCAGCATCTCGGCGTCCTGCAGCTCTTCGGCCGTGCTGAGGGTGAGCCTGCGGCCCACCGACGCTTGGGCGGCGTCGGTAGGTGCGTCGAAGGTTGCGGACGACAGGCGTTCGTGCAATTCGCTGAAGGAGCTGCAGCCCGCCAGTTCGGCACGCTGCTCAGCGGTCATGGGCAGATGCGCCAGGTACTCGGTCAGAGTCTCTGGCTTGACTTGTGAATTACTCATCGGCGGGCAACTGGTAGCTCCAGGTTTCGGTCAGGACTTGTTCGGTCTTGGCCGGCTCCGGCGTGACAGGGGCTGGGGCAGCTTCTGGCTGCTTGGCGTCCTTGTCCTTCGCCTCTTTGGCGTCTTTCTTGGCCTGTTTCTCGTGTTGCTTGGCCAAGACCTTGTCAGCCTTGAGCACGTGGGTCGACACCTGTTCTGGCTCGGCCTGTGCGATCTCCTGCACCAGCGCGGCGCGCATTTCAGTCGGCTTGCCCGCGTCTTTGATCTTCATGCGCAGGGTCAGGCGCCAGCCTTTGGTGTGCTCGTTGTAGCGCACGCTGTTTTCAACCAGCTCGGCGTTGTCGCCAACACTCACCTGGCTGCGCACCGGGGCGTCCGGCAGCAGTTTTTTCAGGGCCGGGCCTTCGAAGTCCACCAGGTAAGCCACGCTGCCGTCCGGCTGACGGATCAGGTTCGATTGCTTCACGTCACCGGTGGAACGCAGGGTCTGCTTGACCCAGGCACTGTCAGGCGAATGGAAGGCAGCATCGTCCAGCGTCCAGTGCAGGCGGTAGGACACGTCCAGCGGCTTGCCGACTTCCGGCAGTTCGGCCGGGCTCCAGAAGGCAACGATATTGTCGTTGGTTTCGTCGGCGGTCGGAATTTCTACCAGGTCGACACTGCCCTTGCCCCAGTCGCCTTCCGGCTCGATCCAGGCGCTCGGGCGCTTGTCGTAGTTGTCGTCCAGGTCTTCGTAATGACTGAAGTTGCGGCCACGTTGCAGCAGGCCAAACCCACGCGGGTTTTCGACGCTGAAGTTGCTGACCGACAGGTGTTTAGGGTTGTTCAACGGGCGCCAGATCCACTCGCCATTGCCGGCATGGATCGACAGACCGCTGGAATCATGCAGCTCGCGACGGTAGTTGAGGACCTTGGATGGCTGGTTGGCGCCGAACAGGAACATCGAGGTCAACGGGGCCACGCCCAGCTTGCTGACCTTGTCGCGCAGGTACATCTGGGATTTGACGTCGACCACGGTGTCGGTGCCCGGACGCAGAATCAGGCGGTAGGCGCCCGTCGCACGCGGGGAATCCAGCAACGCGAAGATCACCAGGTGCTTGTCGCCCGGCTTCGGACGCTCGATCCAGAATTCGGTGAAACGCGGGAATTCTTCGCCGGACGGCAGCGCGGTGTCGATCGCCATGCCACGGGCCGACAGGCCATACACCTGATCCTTGCCGACGACGCGGAAATAGCTGGCGCCAAGCATGGTCATGATTTCGTCTTGCTTGTCAGCCTTGTTGATCGGGAACAGCACACGGAAGCCGGCATAACCCAACTGTTCGGTGGCTTTTGGATCAAACTTTACGTCGCCGAAATCGAAACGATTGGGGTCGTATTTGATTTCCTGGACGCTGTCAGCGGTGACTTCATTGATTTTCACCGGTGTATCGAAGTGCATACCCTGGTGATAGAAGGACAGCTTGAACGGGGTGTTCTGATCGGCCCACTCGGCTTTTTCGTTGCGGAAACGAATCTTCTGGTAGTCAGCGAATTTCATTTCGCGGAATTCGTTCGGCAGATTGCTGCGCGGAGCTTCGTATTTCTGCCCAGCCAGTTCTTTTGCCTTGGCCGACACATCGTCCAGACTGAATGCCCACAGTTGACCCGCGCCGAACAGGCAAAACAGGGCAGAGCCCGTCACCAGTGCGTTTCGTAACCGTTTGGCAGACAATTTTGGTGCATTACAGGGACTAACAATCACGAGCAACCCTCGCCGAAAACAGATCAAAAAACCAACGGCCAGCTATCTATATGCCAGGTTGGCGAGCATTGTTCCGACTCCTCAGGGGCAAAATGATTCCCCACTGGTTTGTCGGACAAGTCTCTACCTAAGTCAAAAATGGACCAAACAACGCTGATCCCCGTAGCGCGCGATTATCTAGTAGCCCGCGAGACAACGCATCAGGGACAACGAAGTATTTGTAGCGAAACCCTGCGTTTTTAGGCATTAACGTCGCTTTTCATACATTCAGGTCTGTAAGAGGAAGGTCACAGGGCCATCATTGACCAGATGCACCTGCATATCCGCGCCAAAACGCCCTGACGCCACCTTGCCATGCAATTGTTGCGCTTGTAACAACAAGTGATCAAACAGCGCCGCTCCCAGGGCCGGTGGGGCCGCTGTGGAGAAGCTTGGCCGCAGCCCGCTTTTGGTGTCCGCCGCCAGCGTGAACTGCGACACCAGCAGCAAACCGCCGCCGATGTCCTTCAACGACAGGTTCATCTTGCCCTCGTCGTCGCTGAACACCCGATAGTTAAGCAGCTTATGCAGCAGTTTATCGGCGCTCTCGGGGGCATCTGAAGGTTCGACGGCCACCAGCACCAGCAAACCCTGTTCAATCGCCCCGACGACTTCGCCGGCAACCTCGACCCGGGCGCCTCGCACCCGTTGCAACAGGCCCTTCATGCTTCTTCAGGCGGTAAATCAAGCAGGCGTCGTGCCATTTCGCCGGTTGCGCGTACCAGCGCATCGGTAATCCCAGGCTCGGACGCCGCATGGCCCGCTTCGCGGATCACCTGCAGTTCGCTGTTCGGCCAGGCCTGATGCAGCTCCCAGGCGTTATCCAGCGTACAGATCATATCGTAGCGGCCATGGATGATGACGCCAGGCAGATGGGCGATCTTGTGCATGTCGCGAATCAGCTGGTTGGGCTCCAGGAACGAGTTGTTGGTGAAGTAATGGCATTCGATGCGGGCAATGGACAAGGCACGCTGCGGCTCGGAGAAGCGCTCGACATGCTGCGGGCTCGGGCACAGGCCCAGCATGCGCCCTTCCCAACCCGACCAGGCCTTGGCCGCGTGCATCTGGGCGATCTGGTCGTTGCCGGTCAGGCGCTTGTGGTAGGCCGCGATCATGTCGTGACGCTCATCGACAGGAATCGGCGCGAGGTAGTCCTGCCAGTAGTCCGGGAACAGGCGGCTCGCACCGGCCTGGTAGAACCATTCGATGTCCTGTGGGCGCGCGAGGAAAATGCCGCGCACGATCAGGCCATGCACGCGCTCGGGATGGGTTTGCGCGTAAGCCAGGGACAGCGTCGAACCCCAGGAACCACCGAACAGCACCCATTTGTCGATGCCCAGGTGCTCGCGGATGCGCTCAAGGTCGGCGACCAGGTCCCAGGTGGTGTTGTTTTCCAGACTGGCGCGGGGCGTGGAGCGGCCGCAGCCACGCTGGTCGAAGGTGACAATGCGGTACAGGTTCGGATCGAAATAGCAGCGACTCTGGGCATCGCAACCGGAGCCTGGGCCGCCATGGATGAAAACCACGGGCAGCCCTTCGGGGGAGCCGCTTTCATCGACGTACAGGGTGTGAACATCATCGACTGCCAGATCGTGCCGGGCATAGGGTTTGATCTGCGGGTACCAAGTCTGCATTGCGCGCTCCGTAGGGTGTCGGGTTCATCCCTGGGGGGACGTCTATTATTTTTGCCGTCTGGCATCATAAACCCGAATTGTGCAATGAGCATGCCCTTGAGCGCTTGTACCGGTGTCAGCCATTATCGATAGCGGGTTTGCCCCCATGCCAGCAATGCTTGCAGCAATTGTTTCAGCACCACCTGGGTCGGCTCGGCCAGGTCGGGGCGATAGCGGAACGGCTCGACCTCTTCCATATAGGTGCTCTGGCACAACTCCAACTGCACCGCATGAATATCCTGCGCCGGGTCGCCGTAGTGCCGGGTGATATGGCCGCCCTTGAAGCGCCCGTTCAGCACATGGGTGTATTGCGGGTGATTGGCGCAGATGGCTTCGAGCTGGCTGGCCAGTTGCGCATCGCACGCGGCGCCGTTGAAGGTGCCGAGGTTGAAGTCCGGCAATTTGCCGTCGAACAGGTGCGGGATCACCGAGCGGATCGAATGCGCGTCGAACAGCAGCGCGTAGCCGAACTCGGCCTTTAGGCGGGCGAGCTCCTCTTGCAGCGTGCGGTGATACGGCCCCCAGATTTTTTGCAGATAGGTAGCGCGCTCGGTCTCGGAGGGTGTCTGTCCGTCGCGGAACAACGGCACGCCATCGAACAGCGTCTCCGGGAACAGGCCGGTGGTAGCGCCGGCGTAGAGCGGCTTGTTATCGGATGGCCGATTCAAGTCGATGACGAATCGCGAATACTCGGCCGACAAGGTGCTGGCGCCCAGTTCATCGGCAAAGTCATACAGCGTGGGGATGTGCCAATCGGTGTCCGGCAGGCTTTGCGCTTCGGGGATCAGCCCGGCTTCCACCGCAGGCGTCAGGCGTAGGCCCGCGTGAGGCATGCTGATCAGCAGCGGCGTGTTGCCTTGTTTGAATGTCAGAACTTTATCCACAACGCGACTCCTTACACAGTGACGTCGACGCCATGGCGTACGACGCGTTTATCCAGTTCGCCACCCAGCCAATAGGCCAGGTCGGCGGGGCGATCGATCTGCCAGGCGACAAAATCCGCGACCTTGCCCACTTCCAGGGAACCATGGGTATCGCCCATGCCCAGGGCGGTGGCCGCATGCTGCGTGGCGCCGGCCAGGGCTTCTTCCGGGATCATGCGGAACAGGGTGCAGGCCATGTTCAGCATCAGGCGCACCGACAGTGCCGGTGAGGTGCCGGGGTTGAGGTCGCTGGCAATGGCAATCTTCACGCCGTGTTTGCGCAAGGCCTCCATGGGCGGCAACTGGGTTTCACGCAGGAAGTAGAACGCGCCCGGCAACAACACGGCGACCGTGCCGGCAGCAGCCATGGCGATGGCATCCTCTTCGGTCATGAATTCCAGGTGATCCGCCGACAACGCCTGATAGCGCGCCGCCAGGCTGGAGCCGTGCAGAGAAGACAATTGCTCGGCGTGCAATTTCACCGGCAGGCCGAGTTGCTGGGCCACTTTGAACACACGTTCCACCTGCTCGGTGGAAAACGCCAGGTATTCACAGAACGCATCCACCGCGTCCACCAGCCCTTCGGCCGCCAGGGTCGGCAGCATGTCGTTGCAGATGTGCTCGATGTAGTCATCGGCGCGGTCTTTGTACTCCGGCGGCAACGCGTGGGCCGCCAGGCAGGTGGCGCGCACGCTCACCGGCAGCGCTTGCCCAAGGCGTCGCGCCACGCGCAGCATCTTGCGTTCGTTGGCCAGGTCCAGGCCGTAGCCGGACTTGATCTCCACCGTGGTCACGCCGTCGCGCAACAGACTGCGCAAGCGTTTTTCCGCGCTGACGAACAACTCATCTTCCGTCGCCGCACGAGTAGCGCGCACGGTGCTGGCGATACCGCCGCCCTTGGCCGCGATCTCGGCGTAACTCACGCCCTGAAGGCGTTGCTCGAATTCGCCGCTGCGGTTACCGCCAAACACCGTGTGGGTGTGGCAGTCGATCAGCCCTGGGGTGACCCACGCGCCTTGCAGGTCGTGGACCTGGGCGTAATCCGCCGTCGGCACTTGGCTGCGTGGGCCGATCCACTCGATGAGCGAGTGTGCGGTGACCATGGCGGCGTCCTCGATGATCGAGTATTTGCCATGAGCCATGGTCGCGATGTGGCAGTGTTGCCAAAGGGTTTTCATCAACGCCTCCCTCAGTTATCGATGAGACATTCTTATGAGGAGAAGATCGTTCCCACGCTCTGCGTGGGAATGCATCCTGCGACGCTCCGCGTCACCACTCTAAAAGCGGACGCAGAGCGTCCAGGGCGGCATTCCCACGCAGAGCGCGGGAACGATCGGTGGGTTACAGGCTCGGCAGCAACTTGGCCGGCATCAGTTCATTCAGGCAGCGGCTGGCAAGCAGTTCGCTGGCGGCGATGATGTCCGGGGCGAAGAAGCGGTCCTTGTCATAGAACGCCACTTTGTCACGCAACAGGCCACGGGCTTTTTCCAGTGTTGGTGAGGTTTTCAAGCCGTCGCGCAGATCCAGGCCCTGGCAGGCGGCCAGCCACTCGACAGCCAGAATGCCACGGGTGTTCTCGGCCATTTCCCACAGGCGCTTGCCCGCAGCCGGGGCCATGGACACGTGGTCTTCCTGGTTGGCCGACGTCGGCAGGCTGTCGACGCTATGGGGATGGGCCAACGCCTTGTTTTCGCTGGCAAGGGCCGCAGCCGTGACCTGGGCGATCATGAAGCCGGAGTTGACCCCGCCATTGCCCACCAGGAACGGCGGCAATTGCGACATGTGCTTGTCCATCATCAACGAGGTACGGCGCTCACTGAGGGAGCCGATTTCGGCGATGGCCAGGGCCATATTGTCAGCGGCCATGGCCACCGGCTCGGCGTGAAAGTTACCGCCGGAAATCACATCGCCTTCTGCGGCAAACACCAGCGGGTTATCCGACACGGCGTTGGCTTCAACGACCAACACGTCGGCAGCCTGGCGGAACTGGGTCAGGCAGGCGCCCATCACTTGTGGCTGGCAACGCAGGGAATACGGGTCTTGTACCTTGTCGCAGTTCTGGTGCGACTGGGACACCTGGCTGCTTTCGCCAAGCAGGTCACGATAGGCCGCCGCCGAATCGATCTGCCCACGTTGGCCGCGCGCGGCATGAATACGCGCGTCGAACGGCGAGCGCGAGCCGAGCACCGCTTCCACGGTCAGGCCGCCGCAGACCAGCGCACCGGCGAACAGGTCTTCGCCCTCGAACAGGCCGCGCAAGGCATAGGCGGTGGACACCTGGGTACCATTGAGCAGGGCCAGGCCTTCTTTGGCGGCCAGGGTCAGCGGCGTGAGGCCGGCGATTTTCAATGCGTCGGTGGCCGAAAGCCACTCGCCCTGGTAACGCGCCTTGCCTTCGCCGAGCAGCACCAGGGACATATGGGCCAGCGGCGCCAGGTCACCGGACGCACCGACCGAGCCCTTGAGCGGAATATGCGGGTAAACCTCGGCGTTGATCAGCGCGATCAGCGCGTCGATCACCTGTCGACGAATCCCGGAGAACCCACGGCTCAGGCTGTTGACCTTGAGCACCATGACCAGCCGCACCAGCGCATCGCTGATCGGCTCACCTACGCCGGCAGCGTGGGACAGCACCAGGGAACGCTGGAGGTTTTCCAGGTCTTCACTTGCGATGCGGGTCGAGGCCAGCAGGCCGAAACCGGTGTTGATGCCATAGGCGGTGCGGTTCTCGGCGAGAATCTGCTCCACACAGGCCACACTGGCGTCGATTTGGGCAGTGGCGCTGTCATCCAGGCTGAGGGTTACCGGCTGCTGGTAGATGGCCCGCAGTTGGGCAAGGCTCAGTTGGCCTGGAATCAGGTTTAGCGCAGTCACATTCGTTCTCCTTGTGAATTGTTCTTCTTGAATAGGTGTTCAGTGCACATTCGGTAATGCGGTGTGTTTGAGCAGGTGGGCGGCCGCCGCGATGTCCGGCGCCAGCCAGCGGTCCTCTTCGTAGGCCGGTACGACTTCGCGCAGCAAGCGCCAGGCGCGGTCGGTGCCGGCGCCGAAACGCTGGTCCTTGAGGAACTCGAACGCCTGGGCCGCCAGCAGGTATTCGATGGCCAGAATCTGGGTAACGTTGGCCAGTAGCTGATGCAGCTTGAGCGCGGCGTTGGTGCCCATGCTCAAGTGGTCTTCCTGCAGACCCGAGGTGACAAAGTTGTCGAGCACCGCAGGTTGCGCCAACTGGCGGTTTTGCCCGCACAAGGAAGCGGCGACGTACTGCACGATCATCATTCCGGAGTTGACCCCCGGGTTGCTCACCAGGAATGCCGGCAGACCGCTGACGTGCGGGTTGATCAGGCGGTCCAGGCGGCGTTCGGCCACCGAGCCGATCTCGGCCATGGCGATGGCGAGCATGTCGGCGGCCATTGCCACGGACTGCCCGTGGGGGTTGGCCTGGGACACCACGCGGTAGTTGCCCGGCGTGCCGAGCAGCAGCGGGTTATCCGTGGCGCTGTTGAGTTCGGTCTCGATCTGGCGGGTCGCGTGCTCCACCTGATCGCGCGCCGCGCCGTGGATTTGCGGGATCGAGCGCAGGCTCAAGGCGTCCTGGGTACGAATGCCCCGGCTGCTGGCGATCACTTCACTGCCGTCGAGCAAGGCGCGCAGATGGCGGCCGACGTGCTGCATCCCCGGGTGCGGCTTGAGGGCGATGATTGCTTCGTCGAACGCGTCGATCTGGCCGCGCTGGGCTTCAAAGCTCATGGCGCCGATCACGTCGGCCCATTCCAGCAAGTGATGCGCATCGGCCAGGGCCAGGCAGCTCAGGCCGGTCATGCACGGCGTACCGTTGACCAGGCACAGCCCATCCTTGGCGCCGAGCACCACCGGCTGCAAACCTTCGGCTGCCAGTGCTGCTTGCGCGGTCACCACCTGGCCGCGATAGCTGACGTTGCCGACCCCGAGCAGCGCTACGCCGACATGGGCCATGTGGGTGAGGTAACCGACCGAACCCTGGGACGGCACCTGTGGCGTGATGCCGTGGTTGAGCAGCGCCAGCAGCGCATGCACCACTTGCGGGTGCAGGCCGGAGTTGCCGTGAGAGTAGTTGATGATGGCGGCGCAGATGATCGCGCGGGTCTGCTCATCGCTCAGTACCGGACCGACGCCGCAGGCGTGGCTGAGCAAGGTGTTGCGCGACAACTGGCTCAGTTGCTCGCCCTCAAGCGAAACATTGCACAGCGCGCCCAGGCCGGTGTTCACCCCATAGGCGCGTTCGCCGCTGGCGACGATGCGCTGCACGATGGCCTGGGCATTGTCGATACGCGCCCAGGCGTGGCCCGAGAGTTCGAGCACGGCGCCGTGGCGGGCGACGGCGACGACGTCCTGCCAGCGCATTGGGGCGTCGGCGAGGGTGATTTTTGTTGCCTGGGACATTTTCAGCCTCTTAAGTTGATCGTTCCCACGCTCTGCGTGGGAATGCCGCCTGGGACGCTCCGCGTCCCGCTGTCAGGGAGTGACGCAGAGCGTCACGGGATGCATTCCCACGCGGAGCGTGGGAACGATCAGTCAGACCACCGCCGCCCGCCGCTGAACGAACCGGTCCACATATTCATCCGCCGGCGAGTGCAGGATTTCCCTGGGCGTGCCGACCTGAATCAGCTTGCCGTCCTTGAGGATCGCAATGCGGTTGCCGATGCGCACCGCTTCGTCGAGGTCGTGGGTGATAAATACGATGGTCTTGTGCAGGGTCTTTTGCAGCTCGAGCAACTGGTCCTGCATCTCGGCGCGGATCAGTGGGTCGAGGGCGCTGAAGGCCTCGTCCATCAGAATGATGTCGGTGTCAGCCGCCAGGGCGCGGGCCAGGCCGACACGTTGACGCATGCCGCCAGAGAGCTGGTGCGGGTATTTATTTTCATAGCCCTTGAGGCCCACGGTTTCGATCCAGTGCAGGGCGCGCTCAGCACACACCTGCTTGGTTTCGCCGCGCACCTTGAGGCCATAGGCAACATTGTCGAGCACGCTCTTGTGGGGCAACAGGCCGAAGCTCTGGAACACCATGCTGATCTTGTGGCGACGGAATTGGCGCAGGGCTTCCATGTCCAGTTGCAGAATGTCTTCACCGTCGACCAAAATCGCGCCGCTGGTGGGGTCGATCAGGCGGTTGAAGTGACGCACCAGGGTTGATTTGCCGGAGCCCGACAGGCCCATGATCACAAAGATCTCACCGGTACCGATGCTCAGGGACAGGTCGTTCACCCCCACCACGCAACCGGTCTCGGCCAGCACCTGATCCTTGGTCTTGCCCTGGCCAATCAGCGCCAGCGCTTCCCTCGAGCGGTTGCCGAAGATCTTGAAGACGTTCTTGACTTCGATTTTGCTGACAGTAGTCATTTGCTCGCCTCATGCCGTGGACGACCATAGGCCTGGGTAATGCGGTCGATGACCACGGCGAGAATCACGATCGCCAGCCCGGCTTCGAGGCCTCGGCCGACGTTGAGGGTCTGGATGCCGACGAGCACGTCTTCACCCAAGCCACGGGCGCCGATCATCGAGGCGATCACCACCATCGACAACGCCATCATGGTGGTCTGGTTGATGCCCGCCATGATGCTCGGCAGCGCCAACGGCAGTTGCACGCCGAACAGCTGCTGCCAACGGTTGGCGCCGAAGGCGTTGATGGCTTCCATGACTTCGCCGTCGACTTGGCGGATACCCAGGTCTGTGAGGCGGATCAGCGGCGGCGCGGCGTATATGACCGTGGCGAAAATCGCCGGCACCTTGCCCAGGCCAAACAGCATCAGCACCGGGATCAGGTACACGAAGCTGGGCATGGTTTGCATGATGTCGAGCAACGGCATCAGTACCGAACGCAAGCGGTTGCTGCGCGCGGAAAGAATGCCCAAGGGAATGCCGATCAGCACCGAGATCACCGTGGCGACCATCATCAGCGCCAGGGTCTGCATCAGTTTGTCCCACAGGCCGACCGCGCCGACGAGGAACAGCAGACCGACGATCACGGCCGTGGTCACCACCTTGCGCGTGGCATGCCAGGCGATGACGCCGACGATGGCCAGCATCAGCCACCAGGGCGCTGCGCGCAGCAGGCTTTCCAGATTGACGATGGCCCATAGCAGGGTGTCGGAAATGTGCCGGAACACGTCGCCGTAGTTGGTGACCAGCGAATCCACCCAACCGTTGACCCAGTCGGCAATGGAAAACGTAAAACTCTCAGGAAACATAGCGTGCTCTCGATCCAGTGGGTTGAGGCCAGGCGTCCGGCTGCCCCTGAGGGTAGCCGGACACGCTTGACCTACAAGGCCGCGTCGATTTTCTTGGCGGCGTCTTCGCTCACCCAGGCGTGCCAGACTTCAGGATGTTCCTTGAGGAAAATTTTCGCCAGTTTCGGCGATTCGATCCGCTCCTTGGCCATGCGGCCCAGGTTCTGGTTCAGCAGGTCGATGGGCAGGTTGACCTTTTCCAGCACGGCCACCAGTTCCGGCGCTTGCTCGTGGAAGGCCTTGGACAGGCCGACCTTGATGCTCACGCTTTTATCCACGCCCGGTTTTTCTTCCAGCTTGACCAGATCCACCTGGCCCATCAGCGGCGTCGGCGACCAGTAGTAGAACAGGATCGGCTCGCCGCGCTTGTAGCTCGACAGCACCGCCGCATCCAGCGCCGGGCCGGTGCCGGGGCGGAAGTTGGTGTAGGTGCTTTCCAGGCCGTAGCTTTTGAGCATTTCACTGTTGTCCAGTTCGCAGGTCCAGCCGGCCGGGCAGTTGTAGAAGCGTCCCTTGGAGGGTTCTTCCTGGTCCTTGAACACCGCAGCGTACTTGGCCAGGTCGGCAATGGTCTTGAGGTCCGGGGCCTTGGCTTCCAGCTTGCGCTTGGCGTCGCCTTCGATCACGTAGCGCGGCACGTACCAGCCTTCGATGGCGCCAACCACGGGCGCACCGACGCCAACGACTTTGCCGGCCTTCTCGGCCTTGTTCCAGACTTCGCTGCGGCCGACCCACTCTTCGGCAAACACCTGGATATCGTTACTGCTCAGGGCGTTTTCCATGGTGATGGAATTGCCCGGCAGGCTGTCGGTTTTGCAGTCGTAGCCTTTCTCCAGCACGGTTTGCAGGATGTCGGTGAGCAACATGCCGCTTTCCCAGTTCAGCCCGGCGAACTTCACCGGCTTGCCGGATTCACACCAGCCGGCCGCCTGGGCGCCGGCGCTTGCCAGCAAGCCCGCAGAAAGCAACGTGGTCAGCAGGGTCTTATGCATTTTCATTGTGTGACGCTCCCAATCATGAAATGGATTACGGCAGTCAAAAGGCATCCTGCCTTGTCCACGTTCCGTCAGGCCTGCGCCGCAGCGCGACCGATACCGCTTGTTTGCGTGGGTGCAACGCTGTCCTGCTCGACCGGCAGGATCAGTTGATCGGGCATTGTGCCGTGCCATTTTTTCGCGCACAGGTAATACAGGGCCGCCGGCAACACCAGGCCGATGATCCAGGAGATATCCACCCCACCCAGGGTTTCCACCAGCGGGCCGGTATAGAACTTGGTGGAGATGAACGGCAGCTGCACCAGCACACCGAATACATAAACGCTGATGCCCAGGGGGTTCCAACGCCCGTAGCGACCTTTGGGGTCGGCCAGCGCCGGCACGTCATAACGCTCGCGGGTGATGCAGTAGTAATCCACCAGGTTGATCGCGCTCCAAGGCGTGAAGAACGCCAGCAGGAACAGGATGAACGACTTGAACGCGTCCAGGAACGAATGCTGGCCGAGCAGCGCGATCAGGGTGGCCGTGCCGACAATCGCCAGCACGAACAACAGGCGCTGCAGGCGCGATACCCGCAAATGGCCCTGAAAGCCGCTGATGATGGTCGCGATGCACATGAAACTGCCGTAGGAGTTCAGCGTGGAAATCGTGACCTTGCCGAACGCGATGCTGAAGTACAGCAACGCCGCCGCTGCACCGCTGCCGCTCAAGCCAACGATGTAAGCCACTTCGTGCCCGGCGAATTTCCCGTTGGCCATGGCGGCGGCAAACACACCGAGAACCATCGCCACCTGCGCGCCGATCACCGAGCCTGCGCCAGCCGCCAGAAAGGTTTTCACCGAGGAGGTGCTGCTCGGCAGGTAACGTGAGTAGTCCGCCACATAGGGCCCGAACGCGATTTGCCAGGACGCTGCCAGCGAGACCGCGAGCAAGAAACTGCTCCAGCTGAAATGGCGGATCTGCAGCAATGCGCCAATGTCGGCCTGGCCCATCAAGCGGCTGAACAGGTAGACGAAGGCGATCACGCCAATGACGCTGGCGACGCGACCGATGAAGTGGATCACCCGATACCCCAGCACCGTGACCAGCACGATGACACTGGCGAAGATCAGAATGCCGACGCTGCCGCTGACCCCAAACAACTGGCCCAGCGCCTGCCCGGACAATACCGTGCCGGTTGCCGTGAAGCCCAGGTACATCAGGCACACCAGCACGATCGGGATGGCCGCACCATATACGCCGAACTGCACCCGGCTGGAAATCATCTGCGGCAGGCCGAGCTTGGGCCCTTGTGCCGCATGCAACGCCATCACCCCGCCGCCCAGCAGTTGGCCGATCAACAGACCGATCAACGACCAGAACACATCCCCGCCCAGCACCACGGCCAGAGCCCCGGTGACGATGGCAGTGATCTGCAGGTTGGCACCCAGCCACAGGGTGAACTGGCTCAATAGACGACCGTGTCTTTCCGCTTCCGGGATGTAGTCGATCGAACGCCTTTCGATCAACGGGGTGGTGTCGTTTGCAGCCATGTGTGTTCAACCTCTGATGGATTGTTTTTATGTGCTACGCCAATCCAATGTGGGAGGGGGCTTGCCCCCGATAGCAGTGTGTCAGTCACTGATTTTCTGGCTGATACACCGCCATCGGGAGCAAGCCCCCTCCCACACTGGTTACTTGATCATTGGCAGGTTGAGGCCCTGTTCCTTGGCGCAATCGATCGCAATCTGATAACCCGCATCCGCATGCCGCATCACCCCGGTAGCCGGGTCGTTATGCAGCACCCGCGCAATGCGCTCGGCCGCTTCGTCGGTGCCGTCACACACGATCACCATGCCCGAGTGCTGGGAGAAGCCCATGCCGACGCCGCCGCCGTGGTGCAACGACACCCAGGTCGCGCCGCTCGCGGTGTTGAGCAAGGCGTTGAGCAGCGGCCAGTCGGATACAGCGTCAGAGCCGTCCTGCATAGATTCGGTTTCACGGTTGGGGCTGGCCACTGAGCCGGAGTCGAGGTGATCGCGACCGATCACAACAGGAGCCGACAGCTCACCGCTGCGCACCATTTCATTGAACGCCAAGCCGAGCTTGGCGCGCTGCCCCAGGCCGACCCAGCAGATACGCGCCGGCAAGCCCTGGAAGCTGATGCGCTCGCGGGCCATGTCCAACCAGTTGTGCAGGTGAGCGTCGTCGGGGATCAGTTCTTTGACTTTGGCGTCGGTCTTGTAGATGTCTTGCGGGTCGCCCGACAGCGCGGCCCAGCGGAACGGGCCGATACCCCGGCAGAACAGCGGGCGGATGTAGGCCGGTACGAAGCCTGGGAAATCGAAAGCGTTTTCCACGCCTTCTTCCTGGGCCATTTGGCGGATGTTATTACCGTAGTCGAAGGTCGGAATGCCCTGTTTCTGGAACTCGAGCATGGCTTTGACGTGCACCGCCATCGACTGTTTGGCGGCCTTGATCACAGCGGCAGGCTCGGTCTTGGCGCGGGCGCGGTATTCGTCCCAGGTCCAGCCGGCCGGGAGGTAGCCGTTGAGCGGGTCGTGGGCGCTGGTCTGGTCGGTGACCATGTCCGGGCGCACGCCACGCTTGACCAGTTCCGGCAGAATTTCAGCCGCGTTACCCAGCAGGGCAATGGAGATCGCCTTGCCTTCCTGGGTGTACTTGGCGATGCGCGCCAGGGCGTCGTCAAGGTCGGTGGCCTGCTCGTCGACATAGCGGCTATTCAAACGGAAATCGATGCTGACCTGCTGGCATTCGATGTTCAGCGAGCACGCGCCGGCCAGGGTCGCGGCCAAAGGCTGGGCGCCGCCCATGCCGCCGAGGCCGGCGGTGAGGACCCAACGGCCTTTCAAGTTGCTGTCGTAATGCTGGCGACCGGCTTCGACGAAGGTTTCGTAAGTGCCCTGGACGATGCCCTGGCTGCCGATGTAGATCCAGCTGCCGGCAGTCATCTGGCCGTACATGGCCAGGCCCTTGGCATCCAGTTCATTGAAGTGTTCCCAACTGGCCCAGTGCGGCACCAGGTTGGAGTTGGCGATCAGCACGCGCGGGGCATTGCTGTGGGTCTTGAACACGCCGACCGGCTTGCCGGATTGCACCAGCAGGGTTTCGTCGTCGTTCAGGTTCGTGAGGCTCTCGACGATCTGGTCGTAGCACTCCCAGTTGCGCGCGGCACGCCCGATACCGCCGTACACCACCAGCTCCTTGGGGTTCTCGGCCACTTGCGGGTCGAGGTTGTTCATCAGCATGCGCAGCGGCGCTTCAGTCAGCCAGCTTTTGGCGGTGAGCTTGTTACCGCGGGCGGCACGGATTTCCACGTCACGGTATTTTGTAAGCCTTGCTTTCGAAAAATCGGTCACAGCTGGACTCCTCGGCATGATGCGCGAACATGGATGGTGCGAAGCAGACTCTTACGCACACATCTTTACTTGTATGTACAAGCATATGCAATCAAGCGGCCAACTTTCAGAGCGAGGGTTTGGATTTTTTCGAAAGCGCGTGGAAGCCTTGGAAATTAAGGCTTCGAGGCGTGATGAAATTTCCTACGAAGGAGTTTTGCAGCGATGGAGGTTTGTCACGACAACGTGGCTTTGCGCCGCGCTGGGGCGTTAGGTAACAATTTGGTGCGGGGCTGTGGAAACAGATCCTAAGAGCAACACAAAACAAATGTGGGAGGGGGCTTGCTCCCGATAGCGGTGTGTCAGTCAAAGATATATTGACTGATCCACCGCTATCGGGAGCAAGCCCCCTCTTATCAAACTTAAAATAACTCGCTGATTTTAAAGGATTAATTTTTCAGTTAAAAACTGAAATTTCACATTCAAAGATCGTTCCCACGCTCCTGCGTGGGATTGCAGCCCGTGACGCTCCGCGTCACCTGTGCGCAATCGCCGAAACTTGCAGCGCTTGGCGGGACGCGGAGCGTCCCAGGAGGCATTCCCACGCAGAGCGCGGGAACGATCACCTCAGCGCCAAGAATATTTGTAGGCGCCCCCAGTTTGCTGCGCGACAGCGCTACGTCGAAGAGGTAGTGGGGCCTCCCACATTTTTAACCGCGCTGGGTCAGTTCGATCAGGCAGCAGCGGCCACTGACCGAAATATCCAGCAAGCCGGTGTTACCGTCCACTTGCAGGCAATCGTGATGACCCAGCACATGGTCCAGCACCTTCACTTCATCCACCACGCTGAACACCAGCACAGTGTGCGCCGAACTGAAAAACCGCTGTACGCCATCCACCCACTGCAACCGCGCATGATAACGCTGGGGCGAGTAGATCAGGTTGAAATCGCGGATCGGCCCGGTGATCAAGCGGCACGCCACCTGACTGTCACCCTTGAACGCGAACGGTTGCAGCGGTAACAAACCGCGCTGCTCCTCACCGTCCACGGTCAACACCATGCCCGCGCCCTTGATCACGGTGATCACGCGCTGGTAGCCAGCGAAGGTGGAAAATCCACCCGACTCGGCGATGTCGGCAATCGACAGGCGCCAGCCGAAACCATCGAGGCCGGTGCCCGCGTCACGGGCGATTTCTTCGGTACTGCCGCCGCCGTTCTTCCACGGCATGCGCACGTAGTCGGCAGCGCGCCAGACGTTGACTGAACTCATTTACTGAAGCGTCCTTCGAGGCTGTGTCGGGAACCGGGGTGAATCAAGCGCGCGGCCGTCACCGGCTGGCGGCCAGACCAGGTGCGTCGGCGGATCAACAGGCAGGGCTCGCTCGGCTCGATCTGCAACAGCTTGCACTCGGCGGCGTCGGCGAGGATGGCTTCGACCACGTGCTCGCCCTCAGTCAGCGGTGCGACCTGGTTGAGGTAGGCGTAGGGCGTTTGCTGGGTGAAATCCTGTTGCAGGTATTCCGGCGCAACCAGGGCGTTGACGAAACGGTCTTCGATCTGCACCGGAATGTCGTTTTCGAAATGCACGATCAACGAGTGAAACACCCGCCCGCCTTCGCGCATTTCCAGCGCGACGGCACGTTCCGAGCCGGCCGCTTCTTCGCCCAGGGTGATGACCTGGCATGTGTGCCGATGGCCGCGGGAGGCGATCTCATCGGCAATGTTGTGCACTTCAAACAGCGCCGACTGACTCTTGGGCTCGGCGACGAACGTACCGACGCCCTGCATGCGCACCAGCAAACCTTCGGCCGTGAGCTCGCGCAGCGCGCGGTTGATGGTCATGCGGCTGAAGCCCAGTTGGCTGACCAGCTCGCTCTCCGACGGCACGCGGTAATGGGGCGGCCAGTTGCCGTTGAGGATCTGCTGGCTGATCATCTGTTTGACGCGGGCATACAAGGGCGCCGGACTTTCGTCCATGTGGGCAGCCAGCGGAGACTTGGCAGGCGGAGTCGGCACAGGGAATCCTTGCAGGGGGAAAAGATGCATAGATTGCCGGAGTTTACCGAGCAGGCAAACGTCTGTATATGTATATACAAATAAACACACGACCGGGGTGCCTTGATCATGTCCGCTTTCTTTGCCGAACGCGCGCTGCTGCCTGATGGCTGGGCCAATGATGTACGTCTTGAAGTCAGTGCCGATGGAGTGCTGACACAGGTTGAGGCCAATGCCAGCGCGGTGGGCGCCGAACGGCTAAGAGGTCCGGTATTGGCCGGCATGCCCAACCTGCATTCCCACGCTTTCCAGCGCGCCATGGCGGGGTTGGCGGAAGTGGCGGGTAACCCCAATGACAGCTTCTGGACCTGGCGTGACCTGATGTACCGCATGGTCGGCAAGATCAACCCGGAGCAGTTGCAGGTCATCGCCCGCCAGCTGTACATCGAGATGCTCAAGGCCGGCTACACCTCGGTGGCCGAGTTTCATTATGTGCATCACGACGTCAGTGGCCAGCCCTATGCCGACCGCACTGAGCTGTCGCGTCAGATCAGCCAGGCCGCCGCCAGCAGTGGCATCGGCTTGACGTTGGTGCCGGTGCTTTATACGCATTCGGGGTTCGGTGGCCAGGCGCCCAACGACGGCCAGCGCCGGTTTATCAACAGCACCGACAACTACCTGGATCTGCAGGCGCGCTTGCAGCCGATGCTCGCCGCGCAACCTGCGCAGCGGCTGGGCCTGTGTTTCCACTCCCTGCGTGCGGTCACGCCCGAGCAGATCAAGGACGTGCTGGCCGCCAGTGATCAGGTGTGCCCGGTGCACATCCACATTGCCGAACAGCAAAAAGAAGTCGACGACTGCCTGGCCTGGAGCGGCAAACGCCCGTTGCAGTGGCTGTACGACAACGTGGATGTCGACGAGCGCTGGTGCCTGGTGCACGCCACTCACGCCGATGCCGACGAAGTGACGCGCATGGCCAGGAGCCGGGCGATTGCCGGTTTGTGCCTGACCACCGAAGCCAACCTGGGCGACGGGATTTTCCCGGCGGTGGATTTTCTGGCCCAGGGCGGGCGCATGGGCATCGGGTCCGACAGCCATGTGTCACTGAGCGTGGTGGAAGAATTGCGCTGGTTGGAATACGGCCAGCGCCTGCGCGATCAACGGCGCAATCGCTTGTATCGCAATGACCAGCCGATGGTCGGCCGTACGCTGTTCGATGCCGCATTGGACGGCGGCGCCCAGGCATTGGGCCAGCCGATTGGTCGATTGGAGGTGGGCAAGCGCGCGGACTGGATCGTGCTGGACGGCAACGACCCTTACCTGGCGACAGCGACAGGGGACGGCATTCTGAATCGCTGGCTGTTCGCTGGCGGTGATCGACAAGTGCGGGATGTGCTGGTCAACGGCCAGTGGGTGGTGCGGGATGGGCATCATGCCGGCGAGGAAGAAAGCAGCCGGGCGTTTACCCAGGTCTTGAGAGACTTACTCGGTTAAAAAATGTGGGAGGGGGCTTGCTCCCGATGGCGATGTATCAGTATCAGATGCGCTGATTGACACACTGCTATCGGGGGCAAGCCCCCTCCCACATTTGGATTTATGGTGATCCAGTTACTGCGAAGTCTTCGCCATCTGCTTGTCCGACGTGCGCCAGATCAAACGCGTGGTGTCATACCCCTGCTGTCGTGCCCTGCTCAAGAGATCTTCACGTGTTTCGGCACTTACCGTTGGCGTACGCGACAAAATCCACATGTAACGCCGGCTCGGGCTACCGACGATGGCGGTCTTGTAGTCATCGCTGACATACAGCACCCAGTAGTCGCCCTTGGCAACGCCCGGCAACAACGACGTAAACCAGTTATCGAATTCTACCCAGAGCTTGTCGGTCTTGCCCGGCACTTGCGGCGTGGCCGTGCCTTTGGCTTCCTGCCATTTCCACTCAGGCGTCAGGCAGCGATTGAACACCGACATGTCGCCATCCGGCAACAAGGTGTAGCGGGCTTCGGATTGCGCGCAGTTGCGCTGGAAGTACATCGGCAAGCGAGCCAACTCATACCAGGTGCCCTGGTAACGCTTGAGGTTGACGTTGCTCGCGGTCTTGGGTTGCAGATCATCGCCAGAATGGCTGGCGCAGCCCGCCAAAAACAGGCTGGCGCAAAGGAACACAACAAAACGCATCATTCTTCTTCTCCCGCAGGCTCGCGCCCCGGTTTACTTCAGGCCTTGCCCGGAAAACATCAGAACTTTGTCACCGGCGTACTGCACGCTGATAAAGCTGTTTTTATCGCCCCAGGTGCAGCTGGACATGCCCAGTGCGCCGGAACAATCGGTCGGCTTGCCCAGCAACGACTCCACCTCGGCCTTGGCCATGCCGGCCGACAGCTTCTGGTAATTTTCTTGGTTGACCTTGCTGCAGGCGGCTAACAGCACGCAAAAAGCCAGCAGGGCGAGACGGCGTAAAGACATGGAAAAGCTCCTGGAGAGACAAGGCAGCTGGGGTATCTGCCAGAAGCTTAGAAGGGAAAAGAGGTGTCTGGTTCCCGACGAGCGAAAACAAAAAAGCCCCGAAAACGCTGAAACGTTTCGGGGCTTCTTTAACGGTGATCCGCCTCACAACACGGCGGATAACCTATCGCAGCAGCTTACTTCTTGTGATACGCCGTCACACGCTCAACTTCTTCCTTGGAACCCAGGAACACCGCCACACGCTGGTGCAGGCCTTCGGGCTGGATGTCGAGGATGCGCTGGTGGCCGTCAGTGGACGCCCCGCCCGCCTGCTCCACCAGGAACGACATCGGGTTGGCTTCGTACATCAGGCGCAGCTTGCCCGGCTTGGACGGCTCGCGGCCGTCACGTGGGTACATGAACAAGCCACCTCGGGTCAGGATGCGGTGCACGTCGGCAACCATGGCCGCGACCCAGCGCATGTTGAAATTTTTCTTCAGCGGGCCTTCTTCGCCTTCCATCAACTCGTTGACGTAGCGCTTCACCGGTTCTTCCCAGTGACGCTGGTTGGACATGTTGATCGCAAATTCCTGGGTGGAAGCCGGAATGGAGATGTCTTCGTGGGTGAGTACGAAGCTGCCCATTTCGCGGTCCAGGGTGAAGCCCTTGACGCCATCGCCCAGGGTCAGCACCAGCATGGTCTGTGGGCCGTAGATCGCGTAACCGGCGGCGACCTGCTCGGTGCCCGGCTGCAGGAAGGCCTTTTCGTTCAGGGCTTCGTTCTGGCTCAGGTATTCGTTCGGGCAACGCAGTACCGAGAAGATGGTACCGACCGGCGCGTTGATGTCGATGTTGGACGAACCGTCCAGTGGGTCGAATACCAACAGGTACGCGCCTTTGGGGTATTTGCCCGGAATCTGGTAGGCATTGTCCATTTCCTCGGAGGCCATGCCGGCCAGGTGACCGCCCCATTCGTTGGCTTCGAGCAGGATTTCGTTGGAGATAACGTCGAGCTTTTTCTGCACTTCGCCCTGCACGTTTTCAGTGCCCATGCTGCCCAGGACACCACCGAGTGCGCCTTTGGACACGGCGTGGCTGATCTCCTTGCAAGCACGCGCCACCACTTCGATAAGGAAGCGCAGATCGGCAGGCGTGTTATTGCTGCGGGTCTGCTCGATCAAATAGCGACTCAAGGTAACGCGGGACATGGACGGCTCCGGAGAATGGGGGGCTTAAAAACCCGCGCAGTTTAACGCGAGTCGGGGCTGATTTCCTCTAATCAGAGGATTTAACGCCAATAGAGTTCACGGCAGGCCCTGCGGTTTGCGCACCATGGCGCCTGGTATATCGACGCGGACCCCATGTGGGAGGGGGCTTGCTCCCGATAGCGGTGTGCCAGTCGACATCGCTGTTAACTGATAGACCGCTATCGGGAGCAAGCCCCCTCCCACATTTTTTTACTGTGGCGTTTAGTCGAGGGCTTTCCAGATTTCGGTGGCGTATTCGCGGATCGTCCGGTCCGAGCTGAACCAACCCATCCGCGCCGTATTCAGCACCGCCGAGCGCCACCAGGCCTTGGAGTCATGCCAGTGCGCCTCGACCCGCGCCTGGGCGTCCCAGTAGGAGTCGAAGTCGGCACACACCAGGAAGCGGTCGTACTCGATCAGCCCATCGACCAAGCCCACGTACCGGCCCGGATCATCCGGCGAGAACACCCCGCCACGGATCGCCTGCAGCACATCGCTCAAGCGATGGGAGGCGGCGATTTCCGGCCCGGCGTTGAACTCACCGGTGTGCTTGCGGCCTTCGACCTGCTGGGCACTGAGGCCGAAGATGAACATGTGCTCGGCGCCCACCCGCTCGTGCATCTCCACGTTGGCGCCGTCCATGGTGCCGATGGTCAGCGCACCGTTGAGGCCGAACTTCATGTTACTGGTGCCCGACGCCTCGAAACCGGCGGTGGAGATCTGCTCGGACAAATCCGCCGCCGGGATGATGCTCTCCGCCAGGCTGACGTTGTAGTTGGGCAGGAACACCACTTTGAGCAAGCCGCGTACGGTCGGGTCGTTGTTGACGGTGCGCGCGATATCGTTGGTCAGCTTGATGATCAGCTTGGCCTGGTGATAACTCGCCGCGGCCTTGCCGGCGAAGATTTTCACCCGAGGCACCCAATCGACCTCCGGCTCGGCCCGGATCGCCTGATACAGCGCCACGGTGTGCAGCAGGTTGAGCAACTGGCGCTTGTACTCGTGGATCCGCTTGACCTGCACGTCGAACATCGCCGCCGGGTTCACCGAAATGCCCAGGCGCTCATGGATGATCTCGGCCAGCGCCCGCTTGCTGTGCAGGCGCTGGTCGGCGAAGGCTTTGCGGAAGGTCTGTTTCTCAGCGAAGGTTTCCAGCTCGCCCAGGCGTGTTTCCATGTTGTCGAGAATGTCAGCACCCAGCGCTTTCACCAGCATATCGGTGAGCTGGGGGTTGGCCTGGTACAGCCAGCGGCGGAAGGTGATGCCGTTGGTTTTGTTGTTGATGCGCTCAGGGTAGAGCTTATGCAGTTCGGAAAACACCGTGCTGCGCATCAGTTGGGTGTGCAGGCCGGACACGCCATTGACACTGTGGGAACCGAGGAACGCCAGGTTGCCCATGCGTACACGGCGGCCGTTGTCTTCTTCAATCAACGACACGGCGCGCAGCACGTCAAAGTCGTGAATGCCCTTGGCGCGCAGCGAGTCGATATGCTGGGCGTTGATCAGGTAGATGATCTGCATATGCCGGGGCAGCATGCGCTCCATCAAACCGACCGGCCAGGTTTCCAATGCCTCGGGCAGCAAGGTGTGGTTGGTGTAGGAAAGCGTTTCGACAGTGACGTCCCACGCCGCTTCCCACGGAATGTCGTGCAGGTCGACCAACTGGCGCATCAACTCGGCCACGGCGATGGACGGGTGGGTATCGTTGAGTTGAATGGCGGCGTGTTCGCCCAGGCTCAGCACCGAGCCATGCATGTTTTTGTGGCGGCGCAGCAAGTCTTGCAACGAGGCGGAAACGAAGAAGTATTCCTGGCGCAGGCGCAGTTCCTGCCCCGCTTCGGTGCTGTCGGCCGGGTAGAGCACCCGGGAAATGCTTTCGGCGCGGGCCACCTCGGCCACGGCGCCCAAGTGGTCACCGGCGTTGAAGCGTTCCAGGTGCAGGTCTTCCACCGCACGGGCTCGCCACAGGCGCAGGGTATTGACGCTGGCACCCCGCCAACCGACCACCGGGGTGTCGTAGGCAACGGCACGTACTGTTTCGCTGGGCGTCCACACCTGGATCAGCTTACCGGAGGCGTCCGGCAGGGTTTCGACGCTGCCGCCAAAGCCGATCGGGTAAATCACCTCGGCGCGCTCGAACTCCCACGGGTTGCCGAAATCCAGCCAGCGTTCGGTCTGCTCCTGCTGCCAGCCATCGACAATCGCCTGGCGGAACAAGCCATGTTCGTAACGAATGCCATAACCGTGGCCGGCAATGCCCAGGGTCGACATGCTTTCCATAAAGCAGGCGGCCAAGCGCCCCAGGCCACCGTTGCCAAGCGCCGCGTCGGGTTCGAGCAGGCGGATGCGCTCAAGGTCCACGCCCAGCTCGGACAGGGCTTCGCGCGCGATTTCCAGCACGCCGAGGTTGCTCAGGCTGTCGTAGAGCAAGCGACCGATGAGAAATTCCAGCGAGAGGTAATAAACCCGTTTCTGGCCTTTGCGGTAGATGCGCCGCGTATGGTCCATCCAGTGGTCGACCATCTGGTCGCGAGCGGCCAGGGCAATGGCTTCGAACCAGTCGTGGTCGAAGGCGTGATCCGGGTCCTTGCCCACCGCGTAGGTGAGTTTGGTCAAGACAGCATCGCGAAATGCGGCTACCTCTGCTTCTCGTGCAAGTGGTTCCTGAGACATCAATTGCGACCTCGGGCGAGATAGAAGGAGTTGCTAGAGCCTAGACGGTCTGACAGACGGTGGACGCTCTGGTTCGTCAGTTTTTTAACTCATTGCGCGTTGCATGAATTTGATGCAGAGGTCGTGCCTGATCGCCATTCGCGCAGAAACTCTGAAAAGGTTGTTCAAAAAACCACCAATCCCGGTATGATCGCGCGCCCGGATACAGCCCCACCTTTTGGAACCCTGATGAAGCCTCAACTGATCGCCGCCGCGGAACTCGACCGTCTCGAGACCTGGCAGAAATATTCCGCCCACATGTGCGGTGGCTGCGTGTCCAGCTGCTGCACGCTGCCGGTCGAAGTGAAGATCAAGGACCTGATCCGCATCGGCATCGTCGATGAGTTCGAGCGCGGCGACCCGCCGAAGAACATCGCCAAGCGGTTGCAGAAGGAAGGCATCGTCGAGCGCTTCAATTCCAAATCCGAGATTTTTACCTTGCAGCGCATGAGCAACAACGACTGCTTGTACCTGGATCGTAAGACGCGCTTTTGCACTATTTATGACAAACGCCCGGATACCTGCCGCAACCACCCGAAAATCGGGCCGCGGCCGGGGTATTGCGCGTACAAGCCCAAGGAAGTGGTGCGCGAGACTAATTTCAAGACACTCGACAAGTTTTGATGATCGTTCCCACGCTCCGCGTGGGAACGCAGCCCTGGACGCTCCGCGTCCGCTCTTGAGGGCGGGACGCAGAGCGTCCCCAGAGGCATTCCCACGCAGAGCGTGGGAACGATCAGACATAAAAAAACGCCCCCGACCTTTCGACCGGGGGCGTTTTTCATTCAGCCTGAGTTAACTCAGTTCTTGGCTTTCTTGGCAGCGCGGGTGCGCTCGCCTTCGTCCAGGATCTTCTTACGCAGGCGGATCGACTTAGGCGTGACTTCGCACAGCTCGTCGTCCTGGATGAATTCCAGAGCCTGTTCCAGGGTGAACTTCACCGGTGGAACCAGAGCGATGGTTTCGTCTTTGCCCGAAGCACGCATGTTGTCGAGCTTCTTGCCTTTGGTTGGGTTGACGCCCATGTCGTTGTCACGGCTGTTCAGACCAACGATCTGACCGTTGTAGATCTCTTGACCGTGTTCAACGAACAGCTTGCCACGCGCCTGGAGGGTTTCCAGGGAGTAGGTCAGCGCCTTGCCGGTTTCTACCGATACCAGAACACCGTTCTGACGGCCGGACATGTCGCCGGACTTCATGGTGTCGTAGCGATCGAAGATCGAGGTCAAGATGCCAGCACCGTTGGTCAGGGTCAGGAACTGGTTACGGAAACCGATCAGACCGCGAGCAGGGATGTTGTATTCCAGACGTACACGGCCTTTGCCATCCGGCACCATGTTGGTCAGGTCGCCCTTACGCAGGCCCATCTCTTCCATCACCTTGCCCTGGGATTCTTCCGGGGTGTCGATGGTGACGTTTTCGAACGGTTCCTGCTTCACGCCGTCAACGGTACGGATGATCACTTCCGGACGACCAACACCCATTTCGAAGCCTTCGCGACGCATGGTTTCGATCAGTACCGAGAGGTGCAGCTCACCACGGCCGGAGACCTTGAACTTGTCGGCCGAGTCGCCTTCTTCAACGCGCAGGGCAACGTTGTACAGCAGCTCTTTGTCCAGACGCTCCTTGATGTTACGGGAGGTCACGAACTTGCCTTCTTTACCGCAGAACGGCGAGTCGTTGACCTGGAAGGTCATGGAAACGGTCGGCTCGTCAACGGTCAGAGGCTTCATCGCCTCGACGGTGTCCGGCTGGCACAGGGTGTCGGAGATGAACAGCGAGTCCATGCCGCTGACGCACACGATGTCGCCAGCGAAGGCTTCTTCAACGTCGATACGGTGCAGGCCGTGGTGGCCCATCAGCTTCAGGATACGGCCGTTACGCTTCTTGCCGTCGGCGCCGATCGCCACAACCGGGGTGTTCGGCTTGACGCTGCCACGGGCGATACGGCCAACGCCGATAACACCCAGGAAGCTGTTGTAGTCCAGTGCCGAGATTTGCATCTGGAACGGGCCTTCACGGTCAACCTTCGGTGGTGGAACGTGGTCAACGATGGCCTGGTACAGCGGGGTCATATCTTCCGCCATGTCGGTGTGTTCCAGACCGGCAATACCGTTCAGGGCCGAGGCGTAGATCACTTGGAAATCAAGCTGCTCTTCGGTGGCACCCAGGTTGTCGAACAGGTCGAAGATCTGGTCCAGAACCCAGTCCGGACGCGCGCCTGGACGGTCAACCTTGTTGATGCACACGATCGGACGCAGGCCGGCTTCGAAGGCCTTCTTGGTCACGAAACGGGTTTGCGGCATAGGGCCGTCTTGAGCGTCAACCAGCAGCAGAACGGAGTCAACCATCGACATTACGCGTTCTACTTCGCCGCCGAAGTCGGCGTGGCCCGGGGTGTCCACGATGTTGATGTGGTAGCCGTTCCAGTTGATTGCGGTGTTTTTTGCCAGGATGGTAATACCGCGCTCTTTTTCCTGGTCGTTGGAGTCCATCACGCGCTCGTCGTTGAGCTCGTTGCGCTCCAGGGTGCCGGATTGACGCAAGAGTTTGTCTACCAGGGTGGTTTTACCATGGTCAACGTGAGCAATGATGGCGATGTTACGTAGATTTTCGATCACTTGTGTATCTCGATCAGAGGATTCGGTGTGCTGACAGGTCGTGGCAGCGATTTACAGTAGAGTCAGGCCTTGCCGTTACAGCTTGACGGCAGAGTCGGGGGGCCGGTGACGCAGGCCACAGGCAAACAGCCCCGGGCTCTTAGCTCGGTCGATAAACGCGCACATTGGCATGCCCCTCACTGAGCAAATGGTGGGCATGCAGGCGACTCATCACGCCTTTGTCGCAATACAGCAGGTACTGACGGCTGTCATCCAGTTCCTTGAAACGCGCGTTCAATGCATAAAACGGCAGCGTTTGTACGTCGATGCCAGGAATTTCCAGCGGCTCATCTTCGGCGGCATCCGGGTGACGGATGTCGACGATGATCTGGCCGGCCAGGGCTTCGCTGACTTCTTCGATCTGCACATCCTGGCCCAGCTCGTCGATGACGCGATCGATCGGGACCAGTTTGGCGTTCTCGAGCGCTCGCTCCAGAATCGCCATGTCGAACTGTTGTTCTTCATACTCCACGCGGTTGCGCTTGGCGTGGGTCTTGGGGTTCACCGAGATGACCCCGCAATACTCAGGCATATGCTTGGCAAAGTCGGCGGTGCCGATCTGCTCTGCCTGATCGATGATGTCCTGCTTGTGGCTGGCGATCAGCGGGCGCAACACCAGTTTCTCGGTGACGCAGTCGATGATCGACAGGTTTGGCAGCGTCTGGCTGGATACCTGAGAGATCGCTTCACCGGTCACCAGCGCGTCGATCTGCAACCGATCGGCAATCCGCGACGCCGCGCGCAACATCATACGCTTCAATACGACGCCCATATGACCGTTATCGACTTTGCCGAGAATTTCGCCCAGCACTTCCTCGAACGGTACGCTCACAAATAGCACGCGTTGGGAGCTGCCGTACTTCTTCCAGATAAAGTGCGCGACTTCCATCACGCCCAATTCGTGTGCACGCCCGCCCAGATTGAAGAAGCAGAAGTGGCTCATCAGGCCGCGACGCATGATCTGGTAGGCCGCCACCGTCGAATCGAAACCGCCGGACATCAATACCAGGGTCTGTTCCAGGGCACCCAGCGGGTAGCCGCCGATGCTGTTGTGCTGGCTGTGGATCACGAACAACCGTTTGTCGCGAATTTCCATGCGCACTTCAATTTGCGGTGCTTTCAGGGAAATTCCGG
Source organism: Pseudomonas sp. R11-23-07 (assembly GCF_003852295.1). NCBI lineage: Bacteria > Pseudomonadati > Pseudomonadota > Gammaproteobacteria > Pseudomonadales > Pseudomonadaceae > Pseudomonas > Pseudomonas sp. R11-23-07. Next base: position 454,694 of record NZ_CP027761.1, on the reverse strand, counting down.
CGGCGCCGCACTCGCGACGCAGCTTGCTGCCGACGTACTTCTCTACGTCCATGGAGCTGAACGGATGCTTGCCGGCACGCTTGCAGCGCACCGAAAAGATCTTGCCGGCCAGCGCGTCACCGAAGTGCTGTTTGCACTTCTCGGTGATGTCGTCGAAGTCGCCCAGCGGGTACTCATCCACCTGCAGGAAATGCGCGATACCCGGCATGCAGCTCAGGCGCTCGGTCATGTCCTTCAAGGCTTTGGCGTCGGTCAGGCGGGTTTCCAGCTCGAGGTTGTCCCACACGCCATTCACCACCACAGCCGGGTCCAGGTCACGGAGCACGGCACGGATGTTCTTGGCCAATTGACGGATGAAACGCGTCCGTACCGGTCGGCTCTTGATGGTGATCTCGGGGAAGACTTTAACGATTAATTTCATGGAAACAGCGCGCGCCGGGCCTGCTGAAAAAGGGGGGCGCGGATTATAGCGGAAATCGCTCAAGGTTTAACCAGTTAATATGCAGCGCATTCGCTGCGCACCAAAACGGGTCATTTTCGCCCGTTAGCGCTACATTGCAGTGCGCTATTTGCCACGCTTTGGCCGATTGCACCGTTATAGGGGCCATTTTGACGCAAAAAGACCATGTTGGCGCACTGGCATGCAATTTGCTCTCTTGTGAGGCAGGTTGCCTTGGCGGAGTATCCGCGCCGGCATCACCCAAATTCTAAGGGCTAACTCCACTACCCTAGCCCGAAGCCACCCGGAGGACACCATGTCGAAGTCGGTTCAACTCATCAAAGATCATGACGTTAAATGGATTGATCTGCGCTTCACGGACACTAAAGGTACTCAGCACCACGTGACCATGCCGGCTCGCGACGCGCTGGATGATGCTTTCTTCGAAGAAGGCAAGATGTTCGACGGTTCCTCCATCGCCGGCTGGAAAGGCATCGAAGCCTCCGACATGATCCTGATGCCGGACGACAGCACTGCCGTCCTCGACCCGTTCACCGAAGACCCAACCCTGATCATCGTCTGCGACGTGATCGAGCCTTCGACCATGCAAGGCTACGACCGCGACCCACGTGCGATCGCCAAGCGTGCCGAGGAATACCTGAAGTCGACCGGTATCGGCGACACCGTATTCGTAGGCCCGGAGCCAGAATTCTTCATCTTCGATTCGGTCAAGTTCAAGTCCGACATCTCCGGCTCCATGTTCAAGATCTACTCCGAACAAGGTTCGTGGATGTCCGACCAGGACGTGGAAGGCGGCAACAAAGGCCACCGTCCAGGCATCAAAGGCGGCTACTTCCCAGTTCCGCCGTTCGACCACGACCACGAAATCCGTACCTCCATGTGCAATGCCATGGAAGAAATGGGCCTGGTCATCGAAGTTCACCACCACGAAGTGGCGACTGCCGGCCAGAACGAAATCGGTGTGAAGTTCAACACCCTGGTCGCCAAGGCTGACGAAGTCCAGACCCTGAAGTACTGCGTACACAACGTGGCTGATGCCTACGGCCGTACCGCTACCTTCATGCCTAAGCCGCTGTACGGCGATAACGGTTCGGGTATGCACGTTCACTTGTCCATCGCCAAAGAAGGCAAGAACACCTTCGCCGGCGAAGGTTATGCCGGCCTGTCCGACACCGCCCTGTACTTCATCGGCGGTATCATCAAGCACGGTAAGGCCCTGAACGGCTTCACCAACCCGTCGACCAACTCCTACAAGCGTCTGGTCCCAGGCTTCGAAGCGCCGGTGATGCTGGCCTACTCGGCCCGTAACCGTTCCGCTTCTATCCGTATCCCTTACGTGTCCAGCCCGCGCGCTCGTCGTATCGAAGCCCGCTTCCCGGACCCGGCAGCCAACCCATACCTGGCTTTCGCAGCCCTGGTCATGGCTGGCCTGGACGGCATCCAGAACAAGATCCACCCTGGCGACGCCGCCGACAAAAACTTGTACGACCTGCCGCCTGAAGAGGCCAAAGAGATTCCACAAGTGTGCGGCAGCCTGAAAGAAGCCCTGGAAGAGCTGGACAAGGGCCGTGCGTTCCTGACCAAAGGCGGCGTGTTCAGCGACGACTTCATCGATGCCTACATCGAGCTGAAAAGCGAAGAAGAAATCAAGGTTCGTACCTTCGTACACCCACTGGAATACGAGCTGTACTACAGCTGCTGATCCGGTAGCGCTGCTTGACGTAGCGTGATTGAAAAAAGGGCCTCCTTCGGGAGGTCTTTTTTTGCCTGCGCGATTACCTGTTTCACCTCTTCAAACCCAATAAAAAATGTGGGAGGGGGCTTGCTCCCGATGGCAGAGTGTCAGGCAGTATAGGTATGACTGACACACCGCCATCGGGAGCAAGCCCCCTCCCACAGGAGATCTGCGTTGAAACATAGATTTGTGTTCGCCCTGCTGTTCGTCAGTGCCGGTGCTTGCGCCGCCCCGCCTACCCTTGAGCCACTGCTCAACAGCATCGCCGAGCGCCTGGAGATCGCCGACCAGGTAGCCTTGAGCAAATGGGACAGCCATAAGCCCGTGGAAGATAAAAAGCGCGAGCAGGAAGTGATCGCCAGCGTCGTCGCCCAAGCACCGAGCTACAAACTGGACCCCGCCGCTGCCGAGCAATTCTTCGCGGCGCAGATCGAGGCCAACAAACTGGTGCAGTACACCCATTTGTCCGACTGGCAATTCCAGGGCAAGGCCCCCGACGATCCGCGTCCGGACCTGGTCAAGCAGATTCGCCCGCGATTGGATGAGCTGCAAAAACGCCTGCTGCAACAGTTGGCCGACTTCGCTCCTCAGCGCACCGACCCCAAATGCCCTCAATGGCTGGCCGAGGCCGTGCATGAGCCATTGAATGACCCGCTGCGCCAACTGGCGATGATCCGCGCTACAGCCGAGTTGTGCATCTACAAAGGTTAAAGCCTGCAAACCCAATCAAAACTGTGGGAGGGGGCTTGCCCCCGATAGCGGTGGTTCAGGCATGTGAATGTCGACTGACACTCCGTCATCGGGGGCAAGCCCCCTCCCACATTTGATTGCATGTATTCAGGACCGTCTCTGGCAGCTTCCTGAACAACCTTTACAAAACCGCACTATATTGGTGCGATAGGTTGCACCCATCCCAGCGATCCAGCCCATTTTGGTTCGATTCTTCCCGAATAAGCTGGCAGAACGCCACAGTTTCGCGCCTGAACCCCTTATTTCAGGGCTTTAACGCTTCTTTTCGGAGCCTTGGTTTGGTTTTTGCATTTTCCTTGTATCAGCGTGTGCCTCAAGCCTGCGCCTTGCTCCAAAAGAGGTCCTGATGACCATCAGTGATGCACTGCACCGTTTGTTACTCGACAACCTGACCACCGCGACCATCCTGCTCAACGCCGACCTGCGTCTTGAGTACATGAACCCGGCGGCGGAGATGCTCCTGGCCATCAGCGGCCAGCGCAGCCATGGGCAGTTCATCAGCGAATTGTTCACCGAGTCGGCCGAGGCCTTGAGCTCGTTGCGCCAGGCCGTGGAGCAGGCACACCCGTTCACCAAGCGCGAAGCGATGCTCACCGCACTCACCGGCCAGACCTTGACCGTCGACTACGCGGTGACGCCGATCCTGAGCAATGGCGCGACGCTGCTGCTGCTCGAAGTGCACCCCCGCGACCGCCTGCTGCGCATCACCAAGGAGGAGGCGCAGCTGTCCAAGCAGGAAACCAGCAAGATGCTGGTGCGCGGCCTGGCCCACGAGATCAAGAACCCGCTGGGCGGCATTCGTGGCGCGGCGCAGTTGCTGGCCCGCGAGCTGCCGGAGGAGCATCTCAAGGACTACACCAACGTCATCATCGAAGAGGCCGACCGCCTGCGCAACCTGGTGGACCGCATGCTCGGCTCCAACAAGCTGCCGTCGCTGGCGATGACCAACGTGCACGAAGTGCTGGAGCGCGTCTGCCAACTGGTCGAGGCCGAAAGCCAGGGCTGCATCACCCTGGTGCGCGACTATGACCCCAGCATCCCCGATGTCTTGATCGACCGCGAGCAGATGATCCAGGCGGTGCTCAACATCGTGCGCAACGCCATGCAGGCCATCAGCAGCCAGAACGAGCTGCGCCTGGGCCGCATCAGCCTGCGCACCCGTGCCCTGCGCCAGTTCACCATCGGCCATGTGCGCCACCGCCTGGTGACCAAGGTCGAAATCATCGACAACGGCCCGGGCATTCCTGCGGAATTGCAGGAAACCATCTTCTTCCCCATGGTCAGCGGCCGCCCGGACGGTACCGGGCTGGGCCTGGCCATTACCCAGAACATCATCAGCCAGCATCAGGGCCTGATCGAATGTGAGAGCCATCCCGGCCACACCACGTTCTCGATCTTCCTGCCATTGGAACAAGGAGCCCCCACGACATGAGCCGTAGTGAAACTGTCTGGATCGTCGATGACGACCGTTCTATCCGCTGGGTCCTGGAGAAAGCCTTGCAACAGGAAGGCATGACCACCCAGAGCTTCGACAGCGCCGACGGTGTGATGAGCCGCCTGGCTCGCCAGCAGCCGGATGTGATCATCTCCGATATTCGCATGCCCGGCGCCAGCGGCCTGGACCTGCTGGCGCGGATTCGCGAACAGCACCCGCGCCTGCCGGTGATCATCATGACGGCGCACTCGGACCTGGACAGCGCTGTCGCGTCGTATCAGGGCGGCGCCTTCGAATACCTGCCCAAGCCGTTCGATGTGGATGAGGCGGTGGCGCTGGTCAAGCGCGCCAACCAGCACGCCCAGGAACAGCAGAACCAGGAAGCCCCGCCGGCCCTGACGCGCACGCCGGAAATCATCGGTGAAGCGCCGGCGATGCAGGAAGTGTTTCGCGCCATCGGGCGCTTGAGCCACTCCAACATCACCGTGCTGATCAACGGCGAGTCGGGTACCGGTAAAGAGCTGGTCGCGCACGCGCTGCACCGTCACAGCCCTCGGGCGGCGTCGCCGTTTATCGCGTTGAACATGGCGGCTATCCCGAAGGATTTGATGGAGTCCGAGCTGTTCGGCCATGAAAAAGGTGCGTTCACCGGTGCGGCCAACCTGCGGCGCGGGCGCTTTGAGCAAGCGGACGGCGGCACCCTGTTCCTCGATGAAATCGGCGACATGCCCGCCGATACCCAGACCCGCCTGCTGCGGGTGCTGGCCGATGGTGAGTTCTATCGCGTCGGCGGGCATACGCCGGTCAAGGTCGATGTACGGATCATCGCGGCGACCCACCAGAACCTGGAAACCCTGGTCCACGCCGGCAAATTCCGCGAGGACTTGTTCCATCGCCTCAACGTGATCCGCATCCACATCCCGCGCATGTCGGACCGCCGCGAAGACATCCCCACCCTCGCCCGTCACTTCCTCAGCCGCGCCGCCCAGGAGCTGGCCGTCGAGCCGAAGCTGCTGAAAAGCGAGACCGAGGAATACCTGAAGAACCTGCCATGGCCCGGCAACGTACGCCAGCTGGAGAACACTTGCCGCTGGATCACGGTGATGGCCTCCGGGCGCGAAGTGCATATCAGCGACCTGCCGCCGGAACTGCTGAGCCTGCCGCAGGATTCGGCACCGGTCACCAACTGGGAACAGGCACTGCGCCAATGGGCGGACCAGGCCCTGGCACGCGGCCAGTCGAACCTGCTGGACAGCGCCGTGCCGGCGTTCGAGCGGATCATGATCGAGACCGCGCTCAAGCACACCGCTGGCCGCCGTCGCGATGCCGCCGTGCTGCTGGGTTGGGGGCGTAACACCCTGACGCGCAAGATCAAGGAGCTGGGGATGAAGGTCGACGGCGGTGACGACGACGAAGGTGACGAAAGCTGATCACCGCTCTCTGATCCACCGAAGATCCAATGTGGGAGGGGGCTTGCTCCCGATGGCAGAGTGTCAGTCAACATCTACCTGACTGATACACCGCTATCGGGAGCAAGCCCCCTCCCACATTTGGATCTTCACAAGGTTTCGGGATCGTGCACCGCTTCAATGCACCATGAACCGGCGTTGGGCACGGGCCTGATACCTGAAAGATCGTTATCGCTGAAGAATTCTCGACAGCTCATACCACCAAAGCCCCGAATTCCGGGGCTTTGCGCTTTCTTGCAAGTTTTTAGGGCGCCAATTGCAAACTCTGGCACGCCCCCTGCAATACCTCTTGTACTACCCAGTTTCGGGGACCTTGGTACAGGCAGGCCGAGAATCCCCTCTTTAACACCGAAGCCCTAGGCTTCACCACGTTTTGGGAGCCCTGGTACAGGCAGGCCGGGAACTCCCTCTTTTATTGCTCGTGGAGATGGATCTCCAGCCGCCAGCGGTCATCGACCTCTTCGCCCTTCCACTCCCCACGCAATGGCCGAGCCGCCACCAGGTTCAGCAGCAAACCGCCGTCGGTCTTGCGTACGCGCCAGTTCACGTCCTTGTCATTGACCTTGAGTTGCCCACTGGCGGCCTTGCCCTGTGCGTCGAACAGCAGCGCCACGGTGCCGTCGATATGCTCGCCGTGCAGCTTGGGTTCGCTGTTGAACCACACCACCAAACCGTCCGCCGCAGGTTCCACCTGCTGCAGCTCGACCGGGTCCGCAGTGGTCAAGCGACCGATCATCAAGCCAATCATCAAGCCGACAATCGCCAGTGAGCCGAGCACCCGCGGCAATAGCTTCGGCCTCGGGTCGTCTTCGGGGGTAGAATGCAGCGCATCTTTACCTTCGGAGCCGTGCATGTTTCACGTCATCCTTTTTCAACCAGAAATTCCGCCGAATACCGGCAACGTTATCAGGCTGTGCGCCAACACTGGCTGCCACCTGCATTTGATCGAGCCGTTGGGCTTCGACATGGACGACAAACGCCTGCGCCGCGCCGGGCTGGATTACCACGAGTACGCCACCCTCAAGCGCCACGCCGACCTGGCAAGCTGCCTGGAAAGCCTGGGCCACCCGCGCTTGTTCGCGTTCACCACCAAGGGCTCGCGGCCGTTTCATGATGCCAGCTTCGCCGAGGGCGACGCGTTTCTGTTCGGCCCGGAGAGCCGGGGCCTGCCGGCCGAAGTACTCGACGCCCTGCCCGACGGCCATCGCCTGCGCTTGCCGATGCGTGAAGGCTGCCGCAGCCTGAACCTGTCGAACACCGTCGCCGTGGCGGTCTATGAAGGCTGGCGCCAACTCGGCTTCAAGTAACACCGCATAGCAAATGTGGGAGGGGGCTTGCCCCCGATAGCGGTATTTCAGCCAGCATATCTGTAGCTGACCCACCGCCATCGGGGGCAAGTCCCCCTCCCACATTTTTTTACCGCATCGACTTATTGAACCGTCGACGAACCTTCCTGTTGCATGCGCTGCAGCTCTTGAGCGTACAGGGCATCGAAGTTCACCGGTGCCAGCATCAGCGCCGGGAACGAGCCACGGGTGACCAGGTTGTCCAGGGTCTCACGCGCATACGGGAACAGGATATTCGGGCAGAACGCGCCCAGAGTGTGGCTCATGGACGCTTCGTCCAGGCCCTGGATCAGGAAAATACCGGCCTGTTGCACTTCAGCGATGAAGGCCACTTCTTCGCCGTTCTTGACGGTGACCGACAGGGTCAGCACGACTTCGTGGAAGTCACCTTCCAAGGCTTTTTGACGGGTGTTCAGGTCCAGCGCAACGCTTGGGGTCCACTCCTGGCGGAAGATGGCCGGGCTTTTCGGTGCTTCGAACGACAGGTCACGCACATAGATGCGCTGCAGCGAAAACTGTGGGCCTTGGGCTTCTGCTGCTTCGGTGTTCTGTTGATCAGTCATCGCAGATCCTTCTCTATCTTGGGGCTTTTAGGGGTTAGGCGGACAGCAGCGCATCAAGTTTACCGGCGCGCTCAAGGGCAAACAGGTCGTCGCAGCCACCGATGTGCCGGGTGCCGATCCAGATCTGCGGGACCGACGTGCGCCCTGCCTTCTGGGCCATTTCGGCGCGCACCTGGGGCTTGCCATCGACTTTTATCTCTTCGAAGGCAACGCCCTTCTTACCCAGCAAAGCCTTGGCTCGCACGCAATAAGGGCAATAATCGCTGGAATACACGACAACCTGGCTCATATCACTTCACCAGCGGCAGGTTATCGGCCTTCCAGCTGCCGATACCGCCGGACAGTTTGGCGGCGGTGAAGCCGGCCTTGAGCATTTCACGCGCGTGAGTGCCGGAATGCTGGCCCTGGGCGTCGACCAGGATGATGGTCTTGGCCTTGTGCTTTTCCAGCTCGCCCAGGCGCGCCATCAGCTTGTCCTGGGGAATGTTCAGGGCACCGACGATATGGCCGGCGGCGAAATCCTTGGCCGGGCGGATATCCACGACAACCGCTTCATCCTTGTTGACCAGCGCGGTCAGCTCCGACGTGCTCAGGCTGCGGCCACCACGGCTCAATTCGTGAGCGATCAGCAGCGCCAGCAGGATGACGAAGGCGCCCACGAGCAGATAGTGGGCAGTGGCAAATGCAATCAGGTGATCAACCATCAAGGAGGTTCCAGGGCGTTAAAATGGCGGTAAGTATACACAGCCGCCAGGGGCGGCCAACCCCCGTAAAGCGGTGACGCGGTTGGAACTTCGCTTTAAACTGCCACTCCCTTTTCCATTGTCTTCCTTTATTACCGCCGCGAGAGGATCTATGACTACCACGCCTAAACCTTTGGTCCTGATTATTCTCGATGGCTTCGGACACAGTGAAAGCCACCACGACAACGCTGTGTACGCAGCGAACAAGCCCGTGCTGGACCGCCTCACCGCCACCGTACCCAACGGTCTGATCTCCGGTTCCGGCATGGACGTGGGCCTGCCGGACGGTCAAATGGGCAACTCGGAAGTCGGCCACATGAATCTCGGCGCCGGACGAGTGGTCTATCAGGACTTCACCCGTGTGACCAAAGCGATCCGCGATGGCGAGTTCTTCGAGAACCCGACCATCTGCGCGGCGGTGGATAAAGCCGTCGCCGCCGGCAAGGCCGTGCACTTCATGGGCCTGCTGTCCGATGGCGGCGTGCACAGCCATCAGGACCACCTGGTGGCCATGGCCGAACTGGCCTTCAAGCGCGGCGCCGACAAAATCTACCTGCACGCCTTCCTCGATGGCCGCGACACCCCGCCCAAAAGCGCGCAGTCGTCCATCGAACTGCTCGACACCACCTTCGCCGCCCTGGGCAAGGGCCGTATCGCCAGCATCGTGGGCCGCTACTTCGCCATGGACCGCGACAACCGCTGGGATCGCGTAGCCCAAGCCTACAACCTGATCGTCGACGGCCAGGCCGAATTCAACGCCCCTACCGCCCAACAAGGCCTGGAAGCCGCCTACGCGCGTGGCGAGAGCGATGAATTCGTCAAGGCCACCACCATCGGCGAGCCGGTGAAGGTCGAAGACGGCGACGCCATGGTGTTCATGAACTTCCGCGCCGACCGTGCCCGGGAGCTGAGCCATGTGTTTGTCGACGACGGCTTCAAAGACTTCGAACGCGCACGCCAGCCGAACGTCGAGTTCGTCATGCTGACCCAATACGCTGCCAATATCCCGGCCCCCTCGGCATTCGCTCCGGGCAGCCTGGAAAACGTGCTGGGCGACTACCTGGCAAAAAACGGCAAGACGCAACTGCGCATCGCCGAAACCGAAAAATATGCCCACGTGACCTTCTTCTTCTCCGGCGGGCGTGAAGAACCGTTCCCCGGCGAAGAGCGCATCCTGATCCCCTCGCCCAAAGTCGCCACCTACGACCTGCAGCCGGAAATGAGCGCACCGGAAGTCACCGACAAGATCGTCGACGCCATTGAGCATCAGCGTTACGACGTGATCGTGGTCAACTACGCCAACGGCGACATGGTCGGTCACAGCGGCAACCTGGAAGCGGCGGTCAAGGCCGTGGAATGCCTGGACCTGTGCGTCGGCCGCATTGTCGACGCCCTGGACAAGGTCGGTGGCGAAGCGCTGATCACGGCGGACCACGGCAACTGCGAGCAGATGTCCGATGAATCCACCGGCCAGGCGCATACGGCCCACACCACCGAACCGGTGCCGTTCATCTACGTCGGCAAGCGCGACTTCAAAGTGCGCAACGGTGGCGTACTGGCGGATGTGGCACCGACCATGCTGATGTTGATGGGGCTGGAGAAGCCAAAAGAGATGACCGGGACCTCGATCTTGGTCTGATCTAAACAGCAACGCATAACAATGTGGGAGGGGGCTTGCTCCCGATAGCGGTGTGCCAGTCGACGCTTATGTGACTGAGCTACCGCAATCGGGAGCAAGCCCCCTCCCACATTAGCTTTGCAGCGTTTGCTAGATATCTTTTTGCCATACCACCGCCACTCGGCACCTATCTTGCCCGCCAGCCCCAATTGGGCGTTTTTTTTGCAGCGCTTGGCGGGCATACTAGGCCGTCCCTTTCCCCTGGTGTCGCCCGCCTCTATGCTTCGCGCCTTGATTACCCTTGCTCTTGTCTGCCTGCTCCAACCGGCGTTTGCCGATGAGCGCGCCCAAACCCAACAACAGTTGGACGCTACGCGTCAGGATATTACCGAGCTGAAAAAACTGCTCGGCAAGCTCCAGGAAGAGAAATCCGGCGTGCAGAAAGACCTGCGCGGCACGGAAACCGAAATGGGCAAGCTGGAGAAGCAGGTCCAGGAGCTGCAAAAAGAATTAAAGAAGAGCGAGTCGGAACTGGAGCGACTCGACGCTGAGAAAAAAAAACTCCAGAGCGCACGCGTTGAGCAGCAACGCCTGATCGCGATCCAGGCCCGCGCCGCCTACCAGAGCGGCCGCCAGGAATACCTCAAGCTGCTGCTCAACCAGCAGAACCCGGAAAAATTCGCCCGCACCCTCACCTATTACGATTACGTGAGCCAGGCACGCCTGGCGCAATTGAAGAGCTTCAACGAAACCCTGCGCCAGTTGGCCAATGTCGAGCAGGAGATCAATGACCAGCAGGCACAGCTGCTCGACCAGAAAACCGCACTCGACACCCAGCGCAACGAACTCGATAAAGTCCGCAAGGAACGCCAGCAAGCCCTGGCCAAGCTCAACGACGATGTAAAAGCCCGCGACGCCAAGCTGCAAGCGCGCGAGCAAGACCAGGCCGATTTGGCCAAAGTGCTCAAGACTATCGAAGAAACCCTGGCCCGCCAGGCGCGCGAGGCCGAAGAAGCGCGGCAAAAGGCGTTGATCGCGCAGCAGGAAGCCGAAAAAAAGCGCCAGCGTGAGGCCGAACTGGCAGCCACTACCGATGCGCCGGCTCCACGCAAACCGGCACATGCAGCGCCTGGCCCGCTGGTTTCCAGCAGTGGCGAGTCGTTCGGCGGGCCTTTTGCTTCAGCTCGCGGAAAACTTCCATGGCCCGTTGATGGTCGACTATTGGCACGCTTTGGGGAAACCCGTGGCGACGACACCCGCGCCAAGTGGGATGGGGTGATGATCAGCGCCTCTGCCGGCAGCCAGGTCCACGCCGTCCACGGCGGGCGCGTGGTGTTCGCCGATTGGCTGCGCGGGGCCGGTTTGCTGGTGATTCTTGACCACGGTAATGGCTATTTGAGCCTTTATGGCCACAATCAGACGTTACTCAAGTCGGCAGGTGATGTGGTAAAAGCCGGTGAATCCATCTCCACTGTCGGTAACAGTGGTGGCCAGGACACGCCGGCGCTGTACTTCGCTATTCGTCAGCAGGGTCGCCCGAGCGATCCCGCACAATGGTGCCGATCCCAAGGATAGGGTCGCATCTACATTAGGAGCTCGTTCGACATGCTGCATTTGTCCCGCCTCACTTCGCTGGCCCTGACGATCGCCCTGGTGATCGGCGCGCCTCTGGCTTTCGCCGACCAGGCCGCACCGGCTGCGCCCGCCGCTATGGCCGCGACCACCAAGGCGCCGTTGCCGCTGGACGAGCTGCGCACCTTTGCCGAGGTCATGGACCGGATCAAGGCAGCCTATGTCGAACCCGTAGACGACAAGACCCTGCTGGAAAATGCCATCAAGGGCATGCTCAGCAACCTCGACCCGCATTCCGCCTACCTGGGCCCGGAAGATTTCGCCGAACTGCAGGAAAGCACCAGCGGTGAGTTCGGCGGCCTGGGCATCGAAGTGGGCTCCGAAGACGGCCAGATCAAAGTGGTCTCGCCCATCGACGATACCCCTGCGTCCAAGGCCGGCATCCAGGCCGGCGACCTGATCGTCAAGATCAACGGCCAGCCGACCCGCGGCCAATCCATGACCGAAGCCGTCGACAAGATGCGCGGCAAGCTCGGCCAGAAAATCACCCTGACCCTGGTGCGCGACGGCGGCAACCCGTTCGACGTGACCCTGGCCCGCGCGACCATCACGGTCAAGAGCGTGAAGAGCCAGTTGCTGGAGTCGGGCTACGGTTACATCCGCATCACCCAGTTCCAGGTCAAGACCGGCGACGAAGTGGCCAAGGCCCTGGCCAAGTTGCGCAAGGACAATGGCAAGAAGCTCAACGGCATCGTGCTCGACCTGCGCAACAACCCAGGCGGCGTGTTGCAGTCGGCGGTGGAAGTGGTCGATCACTTCATCACCAAGGGCCTGATCGTTTACACCAAGGGCCGTATCGCCAATTCCGAGCTGCGCTTCTCGGCCACCGGCAACGACCTCAGCGAGAACGTGCCGCTGGCCGTGCTGATCAACGGCGGCAGCGCCTCGGCATCGGAGATCGTCGCCGGCGCCCTGCAAGACCAGAAGCGCGGCGTGCTGATGGGCACTACCAGCTTCGGTAAAGGTTCGGTACAAACGGTGCTGCCGCTCAATAACGAGCGTGCGCTGAAGATCACCACGGCGCTGTACTACACGCCCAATGGTCGCTCGATCCAGGCCCAGGGCATCGTGCCGGACATCGAAGTGCGCAGGGCCAAGATCACCAACGAGATCGACAGCGAGTACTACAAGGAAGCCGATCTGCAAGGCCACCTGGGCAATGGCAACGGCGGGGCCGACCAGCCGACCGGCAGCGGCGCCAAAGCCAAGCCGATGCCGCAGGACGACGACTACCAGTTGGCCCAGGCGCTGAGCCTGCTCAAGGGCCTGAGCATCACGCGCAGCCGTTGATATGCGTGTTGCACTGATTATCGCGGTGCTGTGCAGCCTGGCCGGATTCGCCCAAGCGACGCCGGCCGGCGAGCCGCACAAAGCCTACCTGACCCTGATCATCGACGACCTGGGGCAAAACCTGCCCAGGGATCGTCGCGTGCTGGCCCTGCCTGGGCCGGTCACCACCGCGATCATGCCCGACACCCCCCACGCCGCCGAATTCGCCCGCGAAGCCCACAAGGCCGGCAAGATTGTCATCCTGCACATGCCCATGGACCCGGCCACCGGGCCGTTCGCCTGGCACCCTGAGCTATCCCTCGAAGAGCTGGGCAAGCGCCTGGACGCGGCGTTCGAGGCCGTGCCCTACACCGCTGGCATCAATAACCATATGGGCAGCCGCATGACCGCGCAGCCGGCAGCGATGGCGTGGTTAATGGGCGAGCTGCAGCGGCGCCACAAGTTCTTTGTGGACAGCCGTACCAGCGCACAAACGGTGGCTGCGGCTGAGGCGCAAAAGATTGGTTTGGCGCATGTTTCGCGGGATGTATTCCTCGATGACGAACGCACCGAGGCGGCGATTACCACGCAGTTGCAAACCGCAATCAAGCTGGCGCACAAGCAGGGTTCGGCGGTGATGATCGGGCATCCTTATCCGCAAACGCTGGCGGTGCTCGAGCGCGAGCTGCCCAAGCTCAAGGCCCAGGGTGTGGAGTGGATCGATATCAAGTTGATGATCAGCGTGCGCAGTAACCGGGCGATGGCCGGGCACGGCAAAGACGGCATTTACCGCTAAATGAAGGCTGCGAAGATCCAATGTGGGAGGGGGCTTGCTCCCGATGCGGTGGGCCAGCCCCTAATGTATTGACTGACACTCCGCCATCGGGAGCAAGCCCCCTCCCACATTTTTGACCGCGTTTATTCTGCTGATTCCCCTGCGCCGCATGGGAACTGCAACCTTTAGAGGTAACGCGCCATGATTTCGTCTACTCGACCGCTCTTGCGTAATTCATCCAGCGCGGCCTGAAGCCTGGCCACCAATTCATCCGGCACCTCCTTGTTCAACGCCAAGTAAAGCTGCGCACTGTTGAAGCGCAGTACGGTCTTGAGCCCGTTCACCCCCACCTGCCGCGCCAGGTAACGGCCAGCGGGATCGCCGGTGGCCCACAGGTCTATCTGGCCCTCCATGAGCTTTTGCGCATTATCCTGGTCACGCAAGGCGACAATCGGCTTGAGCCCCTGCTTGTCCAGGCTCTGGGCAATGGCATCGCCCTTGTAGGCGCCAATCCTGTAGCGGCGCGCCTGCTCAAGGCCGTCGAGCTGGATCTTGCTGTCAGCCTTGGCCAGCAGCACCCAATCGTCCGGGCCGATGGGGCCGACCCATTTGAACAAGGCTTCACGGTCCGGCAAACGCGCCATGACGAACACGCCATAGCCAGGCTTTTCCAGGGCGAGTTTGTAGATTCGCTCCCAAGGAAACCGTAACGTGAGATTGTAGGAAATGCTGGCGCGCTTGAAAGTTTCCCGCACGATGTCCACGGCGATGCCTTCGATGTTCTCGTCCTTGGCGAAATTCTTGCCGTTTTTCGCCATGTTGTAGGGCGGGAAATTTTCCGTCAGTAACACCAGGGAGGCGTCGGACGATTCTTCGGCGTGTGCCGTAGCCACCATGAGCATGGAGGAACTGGCGAGGGCGAGCAGCAGGTGTTTGAACATGAAGGCTACCGGAATCCATGGCAAGCGCAGAGAGTGCCGCGAGCCTGCCATGGTGTCCAGCGTTTAGCGAACGACGATACCGCGCGCGGCCATGTAGGCCTTGGCCTCGGGGACCGTGTATTCGCCGAAGTGGAAAATACTCGCCGCCAGCACCGCGCTGGCGTGGCCTTCGATGACGCCATCGGCCAAGTGCTGCAGGTTGCCGACCCCACCGGAGGCGATTACCGGGATGCCCAGCGCGTCGCTGATGGCGCGCGTCACGCCCAGGTCGAAGCCGTTTTTCATGCCGTCCTGGTCCATGCTGGTCAGCAGGATTTCACCGGCGCCCAGGCCTTCCATCTTCATCGCCCATTCCACCGCGTCCAAACCGGTGGGCTTGCGCCCGCCATGGGTGAAGATCTCCCAGCGCGGGGTTTCGCCAGGGCCGGAGACTTTCTTGGCGTCGATAGCAATCACGATGCACTGCGAGCCGAAGTGCTGCGCGGCCTCGCCGACGAACTCCGGGTTGAACACCGCCGCCGTGTTGATCGAGACCTTGTCCGCGCCGGCATTGAGCAGATTGCGGATGTCCTGCACGGTGCGCACGCCGCCGCCCACGGTCAGCGGGATAAACACCTGGCTGGCCATGCGCTCGACGGTGTGCAAGGTGGTGTCGCGGCCGTCGACGCTGGCGGTGATGTCGAGAAAGGTAATTTCGTCGGCACCTTGCTCATCGTAGCGACGGGCGATTTCCACCGGGTCGCCGGCATCCCGGATGTTCTCGAACTTGACGCCCTTGACCACGCGACCGTTGTCGACGTCCAGGCAAGGGATGATGCGTTTGGCCAGCGCCATGGTCAGTCCTCAGCCGTTGTAGGCATCGCAGTAAGCCTGGGCTTCGGCGACGTCCAGGGTACCTTCGTAGATCGCGCGGCCGGTGATGGCGCCGATGATGCCAGGCGCCTTGGCGTCCAGCAGCGACTTGATATCGCCCAGGTTGTGGATACCACCGGACGCAATCACCGGAATCTTCGTCGCCGCCGCCAGCGCTGCGGTGAACGGCACGTTGCAGCCCTGCATCATGCCGTCTTTGGCGATGTCGGTATAAACGATAGCGGACACGCCGTCGGCTTCGAACTGCCTGGCCAGGTCGATCACTTGCACAGTGCTGATCTCAGCCCAGCCGTCGGTGGCGACGAAGCCGTCTTTGGCGTCCAGGCCCACGATCACTTTGCCTGGGAAGGCGCGGCAGGCTTCGGCAACGAAGGCCGGATCTTTCACGGCCTTGGTGCCGATGATCACGTAGCTCACGCCGGCCTTGACGTAGTGCTCGATGGTTTCCAGGGAACGGATGCCGCCGCCGATCTGGATCGGCAGGTTCGGGTAGCGCCTGGCGATGGCGGTGACCACCTCGCCATTGACCGGCTGGCCTTCGAAGGCGCCGTTCAAGTCCACCAGATGCAGACGACGGCAGCCCCCTTCCACCCATTTGGCAGCCATGCTCACCGGGTCATCGGAGAACACGGTGGAATCTTCCATGCGGCCTTGGCGCAGACGTACGCAGGCGCCGTCCTTGAGATCGATAGCGGGGATAATCAGCATCTGGCAAACCTTATTCGATATTCAGCAATGCTTGGGAAATCAGGGTTTCTCAAGCGACCACAAGTCGCTTTCGATGCTTTCGAACCTTTCTTTAAGGAGCGTCTGCGTATCGAAAATCGCCCTGTTGTAATAGTGCGGCGCCACTTCGGTGGTGAACAGCTCAAGAATCTCGGCGACCTCGAACGAGCCCAGCTTGAGCTCGAAGCGGTCCTCCATGAAACGCTTGATCTTGTCAGTAGCCTCACGTTCCTGCTCAGGCGTAAGGTTCAAGATCGGCGGCTTGGGCTTCTTGGCCATTTACCAGCGACCGTCCCACGCGGCAAAGTTCTGCAGCAATTGCAGGCCATGGGTATGGCTCTTCTCCGGGTGGAACTGCACGGCAAAGCGCGAACCGTCGGCCAGCGCGGCGGCGAAGTCGACGCCGTAGTGCCCGCCACCCACCACCTGCTCCGGTTTACCGGCGGCGATGTAGTAGCTGTGCACGAAGTAGAAGCGCGCCATGTCCGGCACTTCGTGCCACAGCGGGTGATCCATGCTCTGGCGCACTTCGTTCCAGCCCATGTGCGGGACTTTCAGGTGGGCGCCGTCTTCATGCAGGTCCTTGCCAAAGAACTTCACCTGGCCTGGGAACAGGCCGATGCAGTCAACGCCGTCGTTCTCTTCACTGCTGTCGAGCAAGGCTTGCATACCCACGCAGATGCCGAGGAACGGGCGGTCCTGGCTGACTTCACGCACCAGGCTGTCAAAGCCCAAACGGCGGATCTCGGCCATGCAGTCGCGAATCGCGCCCACGCCTGGGAACACCACGCGGTCGGCTTCGCGAATCACGCTGGCATCGCTGGTGATCAGCACCTTGCCGGCCCCGACGTGCTCGAGGGCCTTGGCCACCGAGTGCAGGTTACCCATGCCGTAATCGATAACCGCGACCGTCTGCATTACAAAACGCCCTTGGTCGACGGCATTTGCCCGGCCATGCGGTCATCGAGCTCGACGGCCATGCGCAACGCGCGGCCGAAGGCCTTGAACACGGTTTCGATCTGGTGGTGGGTGTTGGTGCCGCGCAGGTTGTCGATGTGCAGGCTGACGAGTGCGTGGTTGACGAAACCCTGGAAGAATTCCTGGAACAGGTCGACATCGAAGCCGCCCACGGTGGCGCGGGTGTAGGGCACGTGCATCTGCAGGCCTGGGCGGCCGGAGAAGTCGATGACTACGCGCGACAGCGCTTCATCCAGCGGGACATAGGCGTGGCCGTAGCGACGAATGCCTTTTTTGTCGCCGATGGCCTTGGCAAATGCCTGGCCGAGGGTGATGCCTACGTCTTCCACCGTGTGGTGGTCGTCGATATGCAGGTCGCCCTTGCTGACGATATCCAGGTCGATCAGCCCGTGACGGGCGATCTGGTCCAGCATGTGCTCAAGAAAAGGGACACCGATATCAAATCGGGCCTTTCCGGTGCCATCCAGGTTGATCGAGGCTTTGATCTGGGTTTCCAGAGTGTCGCGCTCGACGGACGCCATACGTTCGACCATCACCAGCTCCGCAAATCATTGGGCGAAAAAGGCAGCCATTATAGGGGCGCGGGCGCTAAACAGAAACATCGGAGGGGATAAGACTGACGAGTTGATCAAAGCGCCCCAGCATGGTGCGCGAAGATCATTCCCACGCTCTGCGTGGGAATGCCGCCTGGGACGCTCCGCGTCCCGCCAACAGGTGTAAGACTCAGAGCCTGCGCGCTGGTAACGCGGAGCGTCACGGGATGCATTCCCACGCGGAGCGCGGGAACGATCAGGCACAAAGGTTTTGCAGTGTTAGTGGAACAGTACAGCCGTCTTCTGCAGCGTCACCCACACACCCCACGCCAGCGGAATGCCCACCACCAGCCAGGCGGCGATCGCCATGGGCACGGTGCCAGGAGCCGCTTTCCACTCCAGCGAAGTGCTGGCATCAGCACCTTTGTCATGGCCCAGCGCCTGTTCGGCGGCAAGTTCCGCGTCGGTCATGAAGTACTTGTCGGCGACCGGACGCACCAGCAGGTTGCAGATAAAGCCCAGCACCAGGAGGCCGGCGAGGATGTACAAGGTGATGTCATAGGCTGCGGCGCGCTCGACGCCGATGCTCAGCTGATATTCACGCAGGTAGTTCACCAACACCGGGCCCAGCACGCCGGCCGCAGCCCAGGCGGTCAACAGGCGACCATGGATCGCGCCGACCATTTGCGTACCGAACAGGTCCGCCAGGTAAGCCGGCACCGTCGCAAAACCACCGCCGTACATCGACAGAATGATGCAGAACGCCGCCACGAACAGTGCCACGTTGCCCAGGTGCCCCAGGTTCGGGATCAGCGCGTACAGGGCAAAGCCCAGGGCGAAGAACACGAAGTAGGTATTTTTACGGCCCAGGTAGTCGGAGAACGACGCCCAGAAGAACCGGCCACCGATGTTGAACAGGCTCAACAACCCGGTGAAGCCTGCCGCGATGGCTGCAATTGACGCCAGTTGCCCGGCATCCAGTTGACCAAACGGCACATCCACACCCAGCAGCTTGCCGCCGAACACTTCCTGCAACAGTGGCGACGCCATGCCGAGGATGCCGATACCGGCCGACACGTTCAGGCACAGCACCAGCCATACCAGACGGAATTGCGGGGTTTTCCACGCCACGTTCACATGCACATGACGGTGGGTGATCATCGCGTTGCTGGCTTTTTTCGCCGGCGCGGTCCAGCCCTCAGGCTTCCAGCCGGTCGGCGGCACGCGATACGAGAGTGCGCCGCCGATCATGAACACGAAGTAAATCGCAGCCATCACCAAAAAGCTTTGCCATACGCCCACGCTGGTCGGCGAAGCGAAGTGGCCCATCAATGCTGCGGCCAGCGGTGCACCGACCATCGCGCCGCCACCGAAGCCCATGATCGCCATGCCGGTGGCCATGCCGCGCTTGTCCGGGAACCATTTGATCAGGGTCGATACCGGCGAGATATAGCCCAGGCCCAGACCGATACCGCCAATGACCCCGGAGCCGATCCACATCAGCCAGATCTGGTGGGTATAGATACCCAAGGCCGAGATCAGCAGGCCACCACACCAGCACAGTGCCGACACGACACCGGCCTTGCGTGGCCCGGCGTGTTCCAGCCAGCCGCCCCAGATCGCTGCCGAGCAGCCCAGGAAGATGAAGAACAGGGTGTAGATCCAGCCCAGCATGGAGATGGGCCAGTCGCATTGGGACGAAAAGACCTGGGCGATGAAGCCCATGTCCGGCGCGCAGGCGACCGGTGCGGTGATACCCAGCGCC
Source organism: Pseudomonas sp. R11-23-07 (assembly GCF_003852295.1). NCBI lineage: Bacteria > Pseudomonadati > Pseudomonadota > Gammaproteobacteria > Pseudomonadales > Pseudomonadaceae > Pseudomonas > Pseudomonas sp. R11-23-07. Next base: position 435,083 of record NZ_CP027761.1, on the reverse strand, counting down.
TTGGACAGCGGCAACCAGAACACCGAGAAACCGTAGGCCATGCCGATGCACAGGTGAATGGCCAGGGCGGCCGGCGGAACCAGCCAGCGGTTGAAGCCGGGCTTGGCGATAATGCGTTCCTTGGACAGGAACGCAGGCGGTGCGGCGTTGATATCGGCCGCAGTGCTAGTGCTCATTGGTGTTTCCCCCAGTTATTGGTATGCGTCCGTCAGGCGCTCTCCCCCTCGGCCTTGCACGCAAAGCGTGACCGTTTTTTTGGGTGAAACTCCATTTTGGCGCGACGATACGTCGCAGAAGGCGGACGAACGCGCAGAGATTAGCACTTGCGGACGTGAGAAAAACCAAAGTGACATCACTTTTTTCAGCAAATCGGTTTTTTTGACGCCAGAATCTTGTTTCGGCGGTCGTAGATACAATGTAACGATCCACGAACTGATGCAGGCCGTCGGGCGTTATACTCTGCGGCTAAATTTTGAAATCGACATACAAGGACTCGCCCATGAAAGCGTTCGGCAAAATCCTGGGTCTGGTATTTCTCGGGCTGTTGCTGATCATTGTGGCTCTCGGCTTTGCCCTGACCCATCTCTTCGATCCCAACGACTACAAAGAAGAAATTCGCCAGATTGCCCGCGACAAGGCCCACATCGAGCTGACGCTCAATGGCGACATCGGCTGGAGCCTGTTCCCCTGGCTGGGCCTGGAGCTGCACGAAGCCGGGGTGGCGACCCTGACCAACCCGACCCAACCGTTCGCCGACCTGCAGATGCTCGGCCTGTCGGTACGCGTGCTGCCGCTGCTGCGCCGTGAAGTGCAGATGAGCGATGTGCGCGTCGAAGGCCTGAACCTGCGCCTCAACCGCGACAAGAACGGCCACGGCAACTGGGAAGACATCGGCAAGAACCTGCCCGATGAACCCACGGGCACCCCCGCTCCCGCGCCAGTCGAGCCGGTGGCCGAAACCAAGCCGGAAAAACCGCCGCAGCCGATCCGCCTGGACATCGACAGCCTGACCATCAACAACGCCCGCGTTGAATACAACGATGAACAGACCGGCAAGCAATTCAGCGCCGAGAGCATCCAGCTCAGCGCCGGCGCGATCCACGAAGGCGCCAACATTCCGCTGAAACTCACCGCGTTCCTGGGCAGCAACCAACCGGTCATGCGGCTCAAGACCGAGCTGAACGGCAATCTACGCATCCAACGGGCGCTCAAACGCTACCAGTTCGAAGACATGCGCCTGAGCGGGGAAGCCACCGGCGAGCCCCTGCAAGGCAAGACCCTGACCTTCTCCACCCAGGGCCAAGTGCTGGTGGACCTGGCGGCCAACTTTGCCGAATGGACCAACCTGAAACTTTCGGCCAACCAATTGCGCGCCCTGGGCGAACTGCGGGTCAATGACCTGGACAAAACCCCGCAGGTCAGCGGCGCGTTGTCGGTCGCCCAGTTCGACCTGGCGAAGTTTCTCGAGAGCGTCGGCCACCCGTTGCCAGCGATGGCACCGGGCAGCCTGAGCAAAGTCGAACTGGTCAGCCGCCTCCAGGGCACGCCGACCAGCGTTGCGCTGGAAGACCTGAACCTGAAACTCGACGGCAGCACCTTCACCGGTCGCGTCGCTGTGGATGATTTCGCCAAGCAGTCCCTGCGCGTGCAGCTCAAGGGCGATACCTTCAACGCCGACAATTACCTGCCGGCCAAATCCGAAGCCGCCAAAGGCGCCACCGCCGCACGCCAGGCCGAAGTGCAGAGCAGCGAAGCGGGGGCGATGGCCGCCGGCGGCACCACACCGCTGCCGGAAGCGCCGACCAAGGGCGCCTGGAGCAGCGACAAACTGCTGCCGCTGACCCGCCTGCGCAGCCTGGATGTGAACGCTGACCTCGCCTTTGGTCAGCTGACCTTGAGCCAGTTGCCGATCCAGAATGCAGTATTGAAAGCCTCCGGCATCGACGGTCAGCTCAAGCTCGACAGCCTCAGCGGCGGCCTCTACAACGGTACATTCCAGGCCAACGGCAGCCTCGACGTGCGCCAGGACATCCCGCTGCTGGCGCTGCAAAGTCATATCAAGCAAGTGCCCGTCGAACGCATCCTGCAGGCCCAGGGGAAAAACCCGCCGGTCAAGGGCCTGATTACCCTCGACAGCAACCTGAGTGGCCGAGGCAACAGCCAGAAGGCCCTGATCGACAGCCTCAACGGCACCGCCAACGTCGTGATCAACAACGGTGTGTTGCTCAATGCCAACATCGAACAACAACTGTGTACCGGTATCGCCCTGCTCAACCGCAAGACCCTGAGCACCACGCCACAAGGCAAGGACACGCCCTTCCAGGAACTGCGCGGCAACCTGACGTTCCGCAATGGCGTGGCCAGTAACCCTGACCTGAAGGTGCGCATTCCGGGGCTGACGCTCAACGGCGATGGCGATGTCGACCTGCGCGTGCTGGGCATGGACTACCGCGTGGGCATCATCGTCGAAGGCGACCAGCGCGACGTGCCGGATCCGGCCTGCCAGGTCGGCGCCAACTTCCAGGGCATCGAAGTGCCGCTGCGTTGCCGTGGCCCGCTGGAACTGGGCGCCAAGGCCTGCCGCCTGGACAAGGACGGGCTTGGCCAGGTCGCCATCAAGGCGGCGGGCAATCGCCTCAACGAGAAGCTCGAAGAGAAGCTCGACAAAGTGAATCCAAAGCTCAAAGACGCACTGAAAGGCTTGTTCAACCGATGAGAAACGAGCAGTTTTCAGAGGCGGTACTCGACTGGTACGACCGCCACGGTCGCCACGACCTGCCCTGGCAACAAGGCATTACGCCTTATCGGGTGTGGGTGTCGGAAATCATGCTGCAACAGACCCAGGTCAGCACCGTGCTCAATTACTTCGACCGGTTCATGGCGTCCCTGCCGACGGTCGAAGCCCTGGCCGCCGCGCCGGAAGACGAAGTGCTGCACCTGTGGACCGGCCTGGGCTACTACACCCGGGCACGTAACCTGCAAAAAACCGCAAAGATCGTGGTAGCCGACTACGGTGGCGAATTTCCCAGGGATGTCGAAAAGCTTACCGAGTTGCCAGGCATCGGCCTGTCCACCGCCGGAGCGATCGCCAGCCTAAGCATGGGCCTGCGCGCGCCGATCCTCGACGGCAACGTAAAACGCGTGCTGGCACGCTTTACCGCGCAAGAGGGCTACCCAGGCGAGCCCAAGGTCGCCAAGCAGCTGTGGGCCACCGCAGAGCGCTTCACGCCCCATGACCGCGTCAACGCCTACACCCAGGCGATGATGGACATGGGCGCGACCCTTTGTACCCGCAGCAAACCCAGCTGCCTGCTGTGCCCGCTGGAAAAAGCCTGCGAAGCGCACATGCTCGGCCTGGAGACGCGCTACCCGATCCCCAAGCCACGCAAGACCATCCCGCAGAAACGCACGCTGATGCCGATGCTGGCCAATGCCGAAGGCGCGATCCTGCTTTATCGTCGCCCCTCCACGGGCCTGTGGGGCGGTTTGTGGAGCCTGCCGGAGCTGGACGACCTGGAAGATCTCGATCATCTGGCCAACCAGCACGCACTGGCACTGGGCAAGCACCAGGAACTGCCGGGGCTGATCCACACCTTCAGCCATTTCCAGCTGGCCATCGAACCCTGGCTGGTCCAGGTCGAGGAAAGCGCCCATCACGTGGCCGAGGCCGACTGGCTCTGGTATAACCTCGCCACCCCGCCGCGCCTGGGCCTTGCCGCCCCGGTAAAAAAATTGCTGAAGCGCGCGGCTGAAGTATTGAACGCAGGAGAGTCGTCATGACCCGCACCATCATGTGCCGCAAGTACAAAGAAGAACTGCCCGCACTCGACCGCGCCCCTTTTCCGGGTGCCAAGGGCCAGGACATCTACGATCACGTCTCCGCCAAAGCCTGGGGCGACTGGCAGAAACACCAGACCCTGCTCATCAACGAAAAACGTTTGAACATGATGAACGCCGAAGACCGCAAATACCTGCAGGGCGAAATGGACAAGTTCTTTTCCGGCGAGGAATACGCCCAAGCCGAAGGCTACGTTCCGCCTGCTCAATAATTGATCAAAAACCGGGGTCGGCACGTAAGCGACGGTAATAATTAAATATTTTTTGAAAACTTGCTTGACGACCCCCTGAAAAACCCGTTTAATGCGCCCCGTTGCCCAGATAGCTCAGTCGGTAGAGCAGGGGATTGAAAATCCCCGTGTCGGCGGTTCGATTCCGTCTCTGGGCACCAAAATACCGAAAAACCCCAAAGAACAATGTTCCTTGGGGTTTTTTATTGCCTGCGATTTGATGGCGACCGGCCTAACGGCGTCACGGTGTCGCAGCAGGACGATTGAGGGTTATTTTTCGCTGGGCCCAATCGTTCAGCCTTTACCAATTTCGTCGCTGTAAGGTTTCCTTCATGACCCGCTTCTTGCTCTGCACGCTACTGCTACTGACCGCAATGCTCAGTGGATGCGCCACGCAAATGGACGTAGCGATCAACGCAACGCCTGACCCCGACTACCACTTCGACCGCCAGGCCACGGTAATGGTGACATCCACCGGCGGCAGCGACGAAAACGCACTCAACGCCCGCTACTACCTGCGCGACATGGTCAGCGCCATGAAGGACCAGGGCTTTCGAAACGTCTTCACCGACAACACCCTGCCCAAAAACCACGCACCGATCAAAATGACCGTCACCCTGGACGTCGACAGCAAGCAAGTCACCTACCGCTATACCGCCACCGAATACGGCCAGGTGGCAAACAGCACCACCACCCAGTGCAAGAAGAACAAAAAGAAAACCGACCAGCTGACCTGCACCAGCACCCCAAACACCACCTACGGCCCCGTAGGCACCTCTGAGCGCACCGGTTACACCACCCTCACCACGTTCAGGGCCACCGCCCGGGATGAAACGAGCAAGCGCGCGGTGTACCTGCTGCGGGCATCGTCCTACAACGACGACTGCCAGCCCGCGAAGGTGGAAGCCTTTTTGGTGGAGCAGGGGCTGCGCAATCTGAATTTTCAGGATCGGGTGCAGCGTAATTACACGGTTACGATGCCGGAGGGGTTTCGTTGTAAGTAAGCTTCGAATCGCGAAATTAAATCTGTCCCGTTGTTCAAATTCACGAACGTCGATCCCCGCCTCTCTGGCTGCGGTAATTCGAGCGTGATCCATGCTAGCCAGTTTACCAACGCCGACTGGATCACCTCCAACCAATACTAGTGCCTTCTGTTGTCTTTACGACTTTTCAACCATGACAACATCCAAATACCCGCACCTACTGGGACCCCGCAGTAAAGAGCTATTTTCAGTGAGGCATTGATAAAGCCAGCCTCAAGCCCCCAATGACCCAGCTTGAAATATGCAATTGTCGCCACAAGCAAATTACCGACAATACCCGCTACAAAAAAAACCAGAAAAAAATACACCACTAGTGTACCCAATAGATACCACCCTACCATTTTTGGCTTCACTTATTAGCTCCCATATTAGATACACCGCCACTGACAATTTCATAACGAAAAGGGTACGAGCAAGGTGCGAATCTGGAGACTTTACTCCTTTTAAGGAATCAGGCTGAAAAAGTGCGTACTGGGCAAATAGACCTAAGGCCGTGAGGCTGAGCGCAGAAAAAATACAAAACAATCGCTACTGGGATTGCATTCAGGTGACAAAAAAGGTGCAGATAGGGTCCAAAAAAACCCTGCGCAAGATTTGTGTTAGCCGAGCACGGTTTACTTAGACTGGCGTATTCGATACTGGTATCACACATAAAGCAGTAATAACTTGATTTGGATGGTCTTCCAGAGGGGTTCCCCAACCGGTAACTTCTAGCCCACCATAATCCTGATCGGTATAAAACCACTCTTCAGCGCTATCAAAATCTAAAATTGTAAATATCAACGAATCTGAGACTAAACTACCTAAACCAATACCCGCTGGCAAAACACCCTTATAGACAAGCTCTTTCAAAAACTCCCCGGAAAAACTGAAATCGTAAATATTAATAGCAAAAACCTTTCCCTTCCTGATCATTATCGATAGAGCGGGAGTTCCTTTTAGCAGGTCATTAATAACGGCATACTTAAACAAAGAAAAAGAGTATCCACCATTTCCAAATTCGTCCAAGCTGTGGGTTCTTAGTGGAAGATTTGGTGCATTTTCAAATTTATAAAGCTGCCTGATTGGATCAAACAAATACCTAAGCAACACAGAATTCAGCACCTCGGCACTGGCGCCCAGCGGTATACCGGCAAGAGATATAGATGGCACAATTGGTGCCGTCCAAGACACTGAAAAATAGTTAGACGGAGTCATTCTGGCACCCACTTGTTAGTAGAGGAGTTGAATATCACTTTTTTGCTCCTGAGGATTCAAATACCTTTTATTAGCGTCATAAATAGGCCCTTTGCTATAAAAGATCGGCCAAAAATAGGGGGCAGACCACGTTTAGTGCTGCGCCAGAAGAATGGTGGTCTGACCCCATTTTTCCATAGACTCTGGAGTCGCGGTATGCGCGGTTACGTACGCGATTACGCTGTGTATGCTTTTATTTATCTTCCGCAGTAGATAATCACTCACCATCAATCCATACATTTTTTACCCAGTTAGCAAGATCAGGCCAAGTCTCAGCAGAGAGCCCATCGTGCGACCAGTATCGAATCGAGCCATCCTCAAGCAGACAATAATAATTTCCGTTATCTTCGCAAATGGGAACCCATGACTTTGGCATGCCTTGTTCGCGGGCGTCAAAAGCCGCATTCGCAAGCTCCCTCGGACTGTCTCTATTCACGGTCAACTGAAGAGCATCTTTACCGTTATAGACGCTATCACTCGCCTCTCTCACGAAAAATTTATAATCTTCTGAAAACGATACCCCCAATTCTGCTTCATAGTCGCTAATCACCGCATCGTCAGGAAGCGCCTGTTTCACCGGAAGGCGCAGACGAACATTTTTCAACTCTGAAACAGCATCATAAATTCTCAATGCTATAGCACTCTCTTAATTTAAAGATAAAAATATAAAAAATAGGGTTCAAACCACGTTTAGTGTTCCGCCAGAAGAATAGTAGTCTGACCTCTTTTTTCACAATAATACTGCTTTGGTTTCGCCAAATTTTGACGGAGAACTGACCGTTGCTTTCGCACCGACTAGCTACGATAGGAAGAAATTAGAGCCTTTGCGACTTTACCCTCCGCAGAGGGGCCGGATGCCAGCTCCGCCAACTCATCCATCGAGATAAAATTGGAGTTTAAATACTCATAAAAACCTCCTTTCAGCCCTGACTTTTTTACAGCAACAACACCAAACTCCTCATATGCGCTTTCAAAAGCAACCCAATTGCATGAGCTATCGCATAGAATAACTGGATAACCAACCGAACCATCAAAAAAATTTTCAGAACTTTTGCTCAACCAATTAATGTCTTTCTCTAAGTTGGTTCCATCGACAGAAAAACAAGAGTTTGCCAATGCTTCACCTCCTGAAAACTTTACAAACACATCTGACTTAAAGCTGGAAACACTATTCGATATCAAACTAGCAAAAGTCTCAAAGTAACAGAGCAATGGCCTCTCAAAAAACCAAAATAAAAATCCACCGCCGACAAAGACATTCATCGGCAAATCTTTATTAAAATCAATGACAGATGAAAGACTATCAAGCAAAAAACTCAAATCTTTCTTTTCAACTTTCATAACAGTCATAATTACTTCCCTAAATCAATCGTACCCCACGCCTATCGCGCAGGCGCTTTTGCATAAATGGAACTCCTTTATCTGTCGTCATCTGCTCGTGTAAAAAAGAGGACAGATTTATTTTTCTGAGAAAAATCTGCACTCGTTCTAGTCTTCGGACTTGCCCCTATTCCTAGTTACTTCCACCGCTACAAAAAATTAGAAGATATAACAGCTGTTAGTATTATCAGTTTCATATCGCCAAGAAACAATCGCCCCCTTCGGAGATACAAGAACGGAGTATCGACAATCCCTAATCCAGGTAATGTAATAACGCTTTCCACCGGCCTCCTCGAGAACACGATCAAATGTCCTGTTGTTATTTACAGGAGACCAAAATGAGTCTCTACATGCACCTGGAGTTCGAGAACAAATTCCATGTACATGAGAATTAAAACTTGATCCGGGCCAAGTATCTCTACTAGTCGTCCATGCAGAGTGAGACGGTGCACACCCGGCTAGAAAAATAAAAACTAAGAATAGATGACTACTTTTCCTCACGCTTTTTCTCCATTTCAATCGGTAAAAAAATAGGGGCAGATCACGTTTAGTGTTCTGCCAGAAGAGAAAAAATAGGGGCCAGGCCACGTTTAGTGCTCCGCCAGCAGAATAGTAGTCTGACCCCATTTCTCCCATTTTTCCCCAGGATGGGTGCAGGAAGGCGGCAAAAGGGGGTGCAGACCGGCTACAAAAACACCGGCACAATGCCGGTGTTAGCGTGGTACAAAGTTAGGGAGCTTCAGTTAAACCATATCAATGATTGGATTCGAAATTCGACTAGGAGAGTCCGTTCATGCAATTGAATCCCTAGCCTAGCATTCATCAGAAAGTCTTTACTCTTCATCCCAAAAATTTCCGGGAGGCGCATACTCCCCACCACGTAAGACAGCGCACCAGCCGTAACTTCTATAAAACATCTCAAGTTCAAGGATCTTGTAAATGCCTTCATTAATTCTCTGCAATGTAATCAAACCATTAGCAAAATGCGTATATCGACCGCCCGCCCCTGCAACGGCTCTTAACTCCAACTCTCTACGATCCCATTCTGATACCACCCCCGATGACTCAGGAACAGTATCCGAAAACGAAATCTCAAATTCTTTTGAAACCTTGCAAAAGCAGGGTATTCGTTCCTGCCTGAGTAATTCATCCGTGATCATGTTTTCAGGGAAGTCAATGTTTAATTTCACTTAAGTGCACTCCGAGGAACAACAACCTCACCTGAAAAATTTCTTTGAAAGGTACTGACGGGACTAAAATATTGGGTCCCATGCGGATCGCGAATAGCTACAACGGAGATTCCATTTCTAGTTGTAACCCCATCCACCACAACAAAATGGGAAAAGTCAGTACCTTTCGTGTTATCAACAATGCGGACAACCACCGGAGTTCCATCACCGGTGTACCTAGCCAAATCAGCAACATTTCTGCTCCCAAAGGCACTTGCAGGAACACCTTCAGAAGTCATAAGGCTTGCAACATCTCGAGCGTAAATCCCACCCTCAGAAGGCGCAATCCTTTGGATAAGAGATCCGATATCAACCTCCTTGCCCAACGTATCCAAAACCATACCGCAAGAGTTGTGTCCGCAAGTAAAAAAAGGGGTCAGACCACGTTTAGTGCTCCGCCAGAAGAATAGTAGTCTGACCCCATTTTTCCTCTCGCGCGCAGCGCGTCATGCCCGGCGCACGTGCAAAAACGCCAGCGCAAGGCCGGTGTCGATAACGCCTGACATAGGTATATTGAAGAGACTACATTTGGCGAATATCAGATAAAAGTTCATGAAACTCTTTTTCTGTCATCTCATACTCTGGCCCCTCGATCATTACCATTAGTGACAACAACGCAAGATCTAATTTTTTTGTGAGTGAAAAGCTTGGATCTTGATAAATATCAAGCGCCTCTTTTGACATTTTGAAAATATCAAACCCATCCGCAGCGATGCTTCCAAGCCTGTCAGCCACCACGTCTTCCATGCTCATCGCTGCCCTAACTCTTTAGTTCTTCTCTGGCTGGCAAATTTATTTGATGGACATTTGAAGAACGTGATCTGCCCACTATTCTTATCGAAAAGACCAGTCATGTATTGATATAAATTTGATAACTTGTTCTGGCGCATCTTCCAAGGATGCTCTGTAGTCTGTAACAAAACTAATCCCCATCAATATGCTCCCACTTTTCTTTATAAGGAAGTCATCGTCCGCATCATTAAACAAAACATCGAACTCCATCTCTAAGGCCCGAAGATCATCCCCCACGCTGACACTATTAAATTTTCCACGATACCCCTCACCTACCGCAATTCTATAAAGCCTTCCGCTACTTTCGAAGTACAGCGAGACGGCCTCATTCATAAATCGATATGAAGATAAAAACTCATTACCGAAGCCGATCCGTCTCTTAATGCCGACCCAAGCGTTATTTTGAAGGAGAATGTCACGAACAGCCACTTCCGGACCGTACCACTCAACCTCCCCAACTTTTTCGCTAACACTGGAAAACGATTCACCTAAAGAGAATCCTGCTGCTGATATACCTGGAACAAGGTCAGAGTACAAATCAGGGAATAAATTTCTCATAGATCACTTCCAGCCCTTCCACTCACCGCCCTCATATTTCAGACGATTTCCTTGGGTATCATAATATTGTTGGTAACGCGTAATAGTACCTGGACTAAAATCAGGCGACGGATCAATTACCCGTATTTCTATATTTTTATTTCCAACTTTCTCAGTACTAACAAGCTTATAGTACGGACTATCACCGTGGGTTCCACCGCCCGGGTGGAACTCTACCTCTTTTATTGTCGGGTGTCCTTCAACGTTAAAGACCTGTGCTTTACCTGAAGTACCAGCCAATGGTGCTTTCGGCGTAACGCTCGCACCATCAAGCGTTAGCGACTGTTTTTGATGTCATCAATCGATTTACCCCACATGCTCGACGGCGATTCAGCAATATTTCGAGGAATCCCTGCTTGGGCGGCCAGATCGTCTCTAAGCCCAACACGCGCAATTGCAGAAGTAGCCGGAACTTCAGCTGCGCCCGCCCCTTTTGCAGCCGCCAACTCAACTTTAACAACCTTAGCAGTGACCTTTTCGACGAGCAAGGCTCCGCTTTTTAGCGCTCCCCCAACTCCCGTCCCAAGCGCCACCACCTCGCTTATCAGCTTTCCGGTTTCACGCCCTGCGTTAAATGATCCACTCGCCCCGGCTCTCTCATACTCCGCTTCCAGATTGTCAATTCGTGCGACGTAGGACTGCCTCATGACGTCCGAGACATTAGCTAGCACATCGCCGCTTTCAAACACGGATTTCAATGCCCGAAACGTCTCTATCGGGCTGCCGGCAGCTTCCATGATGCCCTTGATCGTATCAAGTACCCCTTCCGGCACCCCAACCACTGCACCACCCGCAAAGCTGGCGTCCTGCCCGGCGTCGATCAATTCCCACTTCGTGTTGATCCTGAGTCTTTCTAGGGGATTTTCGCTTTCTGCCAGTTCTTTCTCTCTTTGAGCCTTTTGATGGTCGCCCAGGTAGTTGTACTGCGTTGCAGTACCCGCCACCCACGCCCCAGTTTGCAGACTTTCAGCGTCAGCACCGCTCTGTACCGACGCCGCTAGCACGCCGACCACCTGCGAATTCATGACCAGCAAACGTTTCTTCTGGTCATCGGGCATGTCGGCGTAGTTCTTGGCGAGGCTATCCACCAATGCCTCATTCACGCCAGCTGCCAGGGCGCCCGTGCGGAAATCCCCTCCCGAGGCCTCAGCCGCCAACCCGCCCATCACTGCATGTAGCCCGATCTTGGCGATGCCCCATCGGCCAAGTGACCTTTGGTGGTATCACCAATCAGGTTGAAACCGTAGGCTGCGAATGCATTGGCCAAGCTATTTTGCAACGCATCACCCAGGCGGCCCTCCCCTCCCAGTGCTCGATCCAGCAATACGGACGTACCGTTTTGCAGTACCTGGTTAGTCGTGAACTGCCCCACGCCTTGCCAAGTGCTCAATGGACTCACGGTCGCAACCGCACCTGAGTTGGGTAGTGCAGTGGAAGTACCGGTCTGAGTGCCGGTCCATTTGTCATATACACCAGCAGTCAAGCCAGCCGTGACGCCGGATACTACATAGCCCCTCATCGCGTCGCTGGAAGTAACATCCTTCAAGACGGTGCTCAGGTTGCCACGGTTATTGATGGCGCTGATCGTAGCGTTACTCGCCATGCCACCCGCTATGACGCTGCCCGCAGCATTGGCCCAGCCTGCAGCAGACACGGCGGTAGAAGCAGCCGTGGCACCCGCCATCGACGTCCCCACCCCCGCAGAGGCAATTACGCCGCTGGCGGCCCCCATCGTGAAGTACGTAACAATGATCGCAATGATGATTTGTGCGCCGGCGCCTAAGCCTGAATTGCTATATTTGAAACTGTCGTGCAGCTCTTTAACCTGGCGCCAATCCACATCTCCACGTTTCTCAGCTTCTTTCAGCCAAGCCAGTTGCGGGTCGGCTTTAACCATCACATCAATCGTCTGGCTAACCGTGTTCTGATCGATGTGTTTGATATCAATCTTCAAACCATCGACGGCTTTGATCACGACGCTGCCTTCTGCAATCATCTGCGTCTGGCGTAACGTCTCGTCGGTGTTGCCTTTGCCTTTGGAGCTCGTCCACGCCAAGTCACCTTTGCTCTTGGTGTGGCTCTCGTCATGCAAATCCTTCACCGCCTCAAACGTCACCGCCCCACCACTGACAATCGCAATATCCCCGCCACTGTCGAGCTTCGCCGCTTGATACTTCTGGTCCCCACCGCTCTCCAGCGTCAGGTCACCTCCCGTCTTGATCTCGCTCCCGACATTCTTCACATCGGTCACTTCATCCCGCTGGGTCTTCTTGCTGCCCCACCCGCCTTTCTTGCTCATGTCATACAGCGAGTAGTTACTGTCTTGCGCAGCCAGCAGTTGCAGTTCGTTGTCGGCATGCACGTAGGCTTCGTTGCCCGCGCTGATTTTGCTGGCGACCAGGGTCAGGTCGGTGCCGGCTACGGCGATCAGGTCGCCGCCGGCTTTGAGTTCGGCGCTTTGTTGGGTGACGTTGTCCAGTTGGGTGGTGGTTTTGGTGTCGCCTTTTTTGCCTTTGGAGTAATCGTGCTGTTCGTTGGCGGCGGCGGCCAGGGTGAGGTTTTCGCCGGCTTTGACGCTCAGGTCTTTGGCCGCGCTGACGGTGCTGGCGACCACGGCGATGTCGCGTCGGGCGTCGATGGCGAGGTTGCCGCCCACCTCCACGCTGGAGCCGTGTTGCAGCAGGGTTTGCTCGGTGCTCTTGACCCGGCGGCGCTGGTAGGCGGCGCTGTCTTCTTCGGTCTGGCTGGCGATCACTACGTCGCGGCCTGCGGTCACGCTGGCGTTGCCGCCAGCCTTGAGATTACTGCGTACGTTGAGCACATCCCGGCCGGCGTTAAGCCGCAAGGTATCGGTTGCTTCGAAGCGTGACGCATCGCTGACCACGTCGTCGCGCAGCTGGAATTTCTCGCCGTCGCGCTTGAAGGTGGTGACGGTGCGCTCGTTGATGATGTCGCCGGTCACCGCCGTGGCGCTGATGTCGCGACCGGTGATGATGCCGCCACGGCTGTTGCGAATCGAGTCGGTGGCGAGCATTTCCAGGCGGTTGCCGGCTTGCATCAGGCCGCTGTTGTCGATGTTGCCCGCGACCATGCTCAGGTTATTGGTGGCGCGCAGGGTGCCGCTGTTGTGCAGGGTGCCGCTGTTGTGCAGGTTGCCGCCGCTGATCAGGCTCACGTCCTGGCCCTGGATCAACGCACCGTTGGCCTGGGCCAGGTATAACACCGGGGTCAGGACTTTCTGGCCGTTGACCTCGGCCTCTTCCATCCAGACGATGTCGTGGACTTGTTCGGCGCTGAGGGACACGCCGAGCTGCAGGTTCAGCGAGTCCTTGTAGGAGATGGCGTTGTCCATCAGGTAGCGGAACAGCTGGTCATCGCTGGCGATGCTGTTGATATAGCGCTGGCCGGACGGTCGGAAAACTGAATCTTTTTTGAAGACGTATTGCCGTGATCACGAGCTTCGGACTTTTCCCACGACCTGACGAGGTTGAGCCATAGGAAGTAACTTGACTAGGATTCGCCGTCGCAGTAAATCCTGTGGCCGGGTGTCGCAACCTGAAGTAGTCTGAGGCGCGGTAGCGCCATAGCTCTGTAGCTGGCGCTTTTTTGTGCCTGCTTACCGCATCTATGGTGGACCGTGTGAGGCGGGCTTTTGCCCGGCCGGTACCCTCGGACACCGGTTTGCGACCCTCGCACGGTCCACCACCCACTCGTGTCGCAACGACGGTGGTGGTCCCTTAACTGTCTGAGGATCGAGTGTATGTTTTCTACAAATCGAAACTGTCGAGTTATTGAAGTAAAAGTCGTGATGAGGTATTCGCGCTCTGCCGTTAAGGCTCGCTCAATGTGTGATGCATTGGAGTGTCGCTCATGAAAACACAAGTAAATGATGAAGACTGCCCTGCCAGTGTTTTCAACGTAAAGCTAGGCTTGAGCTCCGAAGAAGCATTAGTAAATGCAAGTGAGCTTTTAGCTTCGGCGTCAGCTATGGCTAATGAACAAGCATTCGCTTCAAGCGGATCACAGCGGCTTCAAACCTTCGGTTTGGCCCAGCTAATTGAAAACGCGCTACTTCTAGTAAACGATGCTCTGAGAAAAATACCCCAGCAGCCGTCTGATTATTAATAGAGGAAAGGAGATGAGGGTAGACCACCACGCTTTTATACTAAAATTGTGACCTACCCCATCCATTATTTACATCTTAAATACTTGCCCCCTCATAAATAAATGGGGCTTTTTATAGACACCCAGATTGGCTAAGCATAGAGTTATGCAAGCACAAAAATAAATCCAAATTATTAAAGAACGCTTCAACACTATAAAGAGCCGTCAAAATTTCAGCCTATATCTGCCCCAAAAAAATTGATCAAATAAATTCGTCCCATTTTTCCCAAATAACAGTATCTAGACCTGAAACAGGTTTACACCTGTTCCAGGTCTAGACATTCTCAAAGGCGAACTAACAATGATGCTGATTAAGCATACTAATCTATCCATTCCACTTCAAAATCGACTAGCTGAGCGTGAAGTCCAGCCTCATGCTCGAACCAGTAGTCAAACCCCTCAGCTTCACTTTTCTTCAAGAAAAGATAATACCCGCCAGTGTCGCCACAACGGTCGTCCTCAATAAGAACTTTCCAGCCGGAATATTCGCCTGCAACGACTATACCCTCCCGTCTAATAGACATATTTATATCCTAGTCCGCATAGGGAACGTGATTATTAGAAACATATTTTCCAGTTAAAGGGTCTTTAACTCCAAAATGCACATGCGGAACTCCTGGAGCGTGTGCTCCTGATATAGATCCTGAGTCTATACGAAATTCCCTGGTGCCATCAGCGCTATGGAATACCCCAGAGCCAGGCTTACCGATTTCCCTGTACTCGGGACCGAGATATTTCTGCCCTGCTGATAGGGCTTCATCGGTTGTGAGCGTCATAGAGCTCGTGAAGTTTTTCTTACCAGAGAGAGTTTCATTGATAACTTGATCTACACGCTGCCCAGCCCTTGCTTCTAGTTGAATCTGCTTTTCAGCATTAACAAAGGTTTTCCAGTTTTCAGTAGGACCTGATAGTGGCGTACGTGGCGTTGCAGTCGTTTTGGCACCTTGTAAGTACTTTATCGCCTTTTCCAGCTGCGCCAGCCCTACGGGATCGGTATCCCCTGGCAACCGAGGCCTAGACTCGACTCTACCACCACCGGCCCCACCGCCGCTTATCAAGGCTAGCCGGTCCATCGAAGGACCCCAGTCTGCAATCTGCTTGGCCAAATGTTCTGCAGCCGCTACAGATCGATCCACCAACTCAGTTTTGTAACTCTCACAAACCTGTGTCTGGCATTGCATTGCCATCAGGTCATCCAACGCGACAATAATTCCAGGCAGTTTGTCTTTAGCGAGGAGAGAACTGGTGATGCCCATCGCGTACTCAGTTTTGTATAGGCTTTCCTCGTTAAACCGCTCGTTGTCCCATTTGTTCTTCTGACATGTTTCATCGGTACCGCAGCTCTTCATCCCGGAAGCAAACGCCTTAATGTCCGACTGCTCCAGATAGTTGTAAACGGTACCTTGCTGCGCAACCCATCCAGCAACCTCTTGGTCCTTACTGCTGCCCCCAACTCCCGCTGCGACCGTCATCCCGATCAACTGTGAGGTCAACGCCAATACGCGCTCATGAGCCTCCCCAGGAAATATCTCCGCCCCAAAAGTCTGTATCAACGCTTTATTCGCACCAGCTGCAATAGCACCAGAAGCAAAATCCCCCCTGCCGCTTCTGCGATCAGCCCCCCGACAATCGCATGCACCGCCACTTTTGTGGAGAGACCAGAACCACTGAGCTCAGTGCCCACACGCTCGTAAATCATTCCAGAAAGAAGACTGGCGGTCAGATCAATAGCTGCTTGACCGATATTCTTAGTAAAACTGCCGCCATTGGCGACGGTTCTCAACGCCGAATTGACCGCCAATTGCCTCCCCAGATCTGCTGCGGTGAATTCACCAGTGACTCCGACGAACTTCGCGATAGCACCGCTGGCCCCTGCGATTGCATAGCCTTTCAGGCTTTCACCAGACGTCACATCTTTGGCGATAGCGCCTAAGTTTCCTTTGTTGTTAATCGTGCTTGTCGCGCCTTTTATAGCTACAGCGGTATACACCGAGTTTGCGGCGAGCCCTGTCGTAGTTGTGGAGGCAGCTCCCACAAGCCCCGCACCCGCTCCCCAGGTGAAATAAGTGACAATGATGGCGATGACCAGCGCCGCACCACCACCCAAACTTGAATTGTTGTATTTGAAGCTATCGTGGACTTCTTGGACCTTGCGCCAATCTACGTCTCCGCGCTTCTCAGCCTCCTTCAGCCAAGCCAGTTGCGGATCGGCCTTAACCATCACATCAATCGTTTGGCTAACCGTATTCTGATCGATCTGCTTGATATCAATCTTCAAGCCATCGACGGCTTTAATCACGACGCTACCTTCTGCAATCATCTGCGTCTGGCGTAACGTCTCGTCGGTGTTGCCTTTGCCTTTGGAACTCGTCCACGCCAAGTCACCTTTGCTCTTGGTGTGGCTCTCGTCACGCAAATCCTTCACCGCCTCAAACGTCACCGCCCCGCCACTGACAATCGCTATATCCCCGCCACTGTCGAGCTTCGCCGCTTGATACTTCTGATCCCCACCACTCTCCAGCGTCAGGTCTCCCCCCGTCTTGATCTCGCTGCCGATGTTCTTCACATCGGTCACTTCATCCCGCTGGGTCTTCTTGCTGCCCCACCCGCCTTTCTTGCTCATGTCATACAGCGAGTAGTTACTGTCTTGCGCAGCCAGCAGTTGCAGTTCGTTGTCGGCATGCACGTAGGCTTCGTTGCCCGCGCTGATTTTGCTGGCGACCAGGGTCAGGTCGGTGCCGGCTACGGCGATCAGGTCGCCGCCGGCTTTGAGTTCGGCGCTTTGTTGGGTGACGTTGTCCAGTTGAGTGGTGGTTTTGGTGTCGCCTTTTTTGCCTTTGGAGTAATCGTGCTGTTCGTTGGCGGCGGCGGCCAGGGTGAGGTTTTCGCCGGCTTTGACGCTCAGGTCTTTGGCCGCGCTGACGGTGCTGGCGACCACGGCGATGTCGCGTCGGGCGTCGATGGCGAGGTTGCCGCCCACCTCCACGCTGGAGCCGTGTTGCAGCAGGGTTTGCTCGGTGCTCTTGACCCGGCGGCGCTGGTAGGCGGCGCTGTCTTCTTCGGTCTGGCTGGCGATCACTACGTCGCGGCCGGCGGTCACGCTGGCGTTGCCGCCCGCTTTCAGAGTGCTGCCTACGTTGAGCACATCCCGGCCGGCGTTAAGCCGCAGGGTATCGGTTGCTTCGAAGCGCGACGCATCGCTGACCACGTCGTCGCGCAGTTGGAATTTCTCGCCGTCGCGCTTGAAGGTGGTGACGGTGCGCTCGTTGATGATGTCGCCGGTCACGGCCGTGGCGCTGATGTCGCGGCCGGTGATGATGCCGCCGCGGCTGTTGCGGATCGAGTCGGTAGCGAGCATTTCCAGGCGGTTGCCGGCTTGCATCAGGCCGCTGTTGTCGATGTTGCCCGCGACCATGCTCAGGTTGTTGGTGGCGCGCAGGGTGCCGCTGTTGTGCAGGTCGCCGCCGCTGATCAGGCTGACGTCCTGGCCCTGGATCAACGCACCGTTGGGCGCCAGGCGGTTGTTGGCCTGGGCCAGGTATAACACCGGGGTCAGGACTTTCTCCCCGTTGACCTCGGCCTCTTCCATCCAGACGATGTCGTGGGTCAGCGCCGCCACTTGTTCTGCGGTGAGCGACACGCCGAGCTGCAGGTTCAGCGAGTCCTTGTAGGAGATGGCGTTGTCCATCAGGTAGCGGAACAGCGCGTCGTCGCTGGCGATGCCGTTGATGTAGCGCTGGCCGGTACGCGCCACCACGGCTTCGCGGATCAGGCGTTGCTCGTAGAGGCCGTCGCCCAGGCGCTTCCAGCTGGCGTCGGGGTTGTAGCCGAGTTTGCCGAGCAGGTAGTCGGAGCTCATGAACTGCTTGAGGTCGGTGAGCGCCGGGTTGGTTTCGATCAGGTATTTGTGGCTGTTGTCCACCGGGGCGATGTCTGGCACACCCTGCACGCGGGTGACCGAAGGCGCGCGGCCGTCCAGCACCAGCGGGCCCTGGCCGTTGACCGCGTCGCTGACCGGCTGGCCATCGAGGCTGAAGCCGCGCTCTTGCACGGCGCTGTAGTCGAGGGTTTTCTCGCGCTCGGCGGCGCTGACCACTCGCCCGTTCACGCTGAAGTCACCGCTGCCGGTGGCGGTTTTACCCGCTGCGCCGGCCTTCGCGGCCTGGCCGCTGAGGCGGAACAAGCCGTTCTGACTGGTCGGCAAACTGAAACCGGGCAAGGTAACCGGGTTGACCTGGCGCTGGGCCAGGTCCGGTGGCAGTTGCGCGGTGATCGCCGGTTTGACCGTGGAGGCAAACACGTCAGAGTTGGTGTTGCGGTTTTGCGTCGGCGTATTGATGTCCGTAGCGTTGGCGCGGATCACGCTGTTGTTGATTTGCTGCGTGGCGTTAACGGTGACTGATCCAGCGGCCTGAATAACAGCAGGGGCAATCACACGTCCGGCGGTGGCGACGACATAGCTGGAATCGTTGTAGAAGTTACCGATCCCGTCTCTCAGCTTGGCGATGGTCATTTCGCCGGGACGGTAGTCGGCCGAGTTGGGGTTGTTGTAGAGGTTGAACTGGTTCCTGCGAGTG
This sequence comes from Pseudomonas sp. R11-23-07, assembly GCF_003852295.1. Classification (NCBI taxonomy): domain Bacteria; kingdom Pseudomonadati; phylum Pseudomonadota; class Gammaproteobacteria; order Pseudomonadales; family Pseudomonadaceae; genus Pseudomonas; species Pseudomonas sp. R11-23-07. Next base: position 415,998 of record NZ_CP027761.1, on the reverse strand, counting down.
ATAAACGTGTTGTAGACGCTGTCGTTGCGGGTATAGAACTCCGAGTCGAAGTGACGATCCTCGCCACCGGCTGCGCCTGTGTTGTTCAGTACACCGGTATCGATCTGGATATTGCCCGCAGCCGAGATGGAGCTGTAGAGGTTGTCGACGGTTTGCGCGCCTACGGTCAGGCCTGCGCCCGACGAGATGTACGCCGTGGGGGAACTGCCGATGACGACATCCTCGTAGCGCTCAACCGAGCGGAAGTGCACTTCACAGCCCTTGCCGTCACAGAAGTCGTCGTAGTAGGTGTCGAAGCTGCCCGACACCAGTTTCATTTCGGTGCTGAACTGGTCGCGACGGTTGCTCAGGGTGTCGGCCAGCAAACGCATGTTGCCGGCGCTTTCCAGGGTGCCGGAGACGTTTTCGATGAGGGCGCTGCGCCCATTGGCGTCGTCGCGAGCGATGTCCAGGCCGCCCAGGCTGTAGACGTCGCCATAGCGGTTGCTGAAATCACTGACACGCAACGTCATGTCGTTGCCGCTGAAGATCAGGCCCTTGTCGTTGAGCAGGTGAGTGGCGTTCAGGCGGACCTTTCCAGCGCCGCCCAGGGTGCCGTAATTGTTCAAGGTGGTGGCGTTGACGGTCAGGTCGCCGATGGCGGTCAGGCGTCCGCGATTGTTCAGGGTGGTGCTATTGATCTGGGTAAGTGCACCACCGGCAATGCGTGCGTTATCGCCGAGGTCCATGCCGGCGCTGGTGAGGCTCATGGCGCCCAGGCTGCTGATCCGACCGTTGCCGCTGTAGCCACCGGTCAGTGTCAGGTTGAGGGTGCCATCGCTCGCCAGCAGGCCTTCGTTGGTCCAGGTGCCGCCGATGCCGGTCAGGCTTTGTGCGCCCAGCAACTGGCCGCTGGCGGTCTGGGTGAACTCGCCGATGTCGAGGTTCAGGCGTGCGGCCTGAATCACGCTGCTGTTGGTCCACTTGGCCGCCGTGATGTCCAGTTGGCCGCTGGTGATGAAGCTGCCGCCGGCTCGGGTGACTTGGTCGGAAGTCAGGTCGAATGTGCCGCTGCCGGTGTGCACGATGCGCCCGCCGTTGTTGTCCAGGCTGGCCGCTTGCAAGTTGAGTTCTTCGTTGGCGCTTTCCAGCGCACCCAGGTGGTTATCGAACAGCCCCAGTGTGCTGATGCGGGTGGAACCGGTGCGGCCCATGGCCCGCAGGGTACCGCCCACGTTGCTGATGGTTTGCGCGGTGAGGCTTAGGGTGTCGTCGCTTTCGATCAGGCCAAAGCGGTTGCTCAGGGCGCCTGTCAGGCCGAAGTCGATGGTGCGCGCGCCGACTTTGCCGCCGTTGCCGGCAGCCGTGCCCTGGTTATCGAAATCCTGGGCCGTGACTTTGAGCAAGGTGTCGGCATACACACCGCCACCCTGGTTATTGAAGGTGCTGGTGACGATGCGGTTTTCACCGGCCAGGGCCGAGAGGTGCCCCAGTTGGTTGAGCAAGCCGCCGTTGGCGGTGATGTCCAGCGATTGCGCCTGGGTGATCCCGCTGCCGTTGTCGAACAGGCCGCTGACCAGTTTGATCCAGCCCTTGCTGCTGTTGAGTATGCCGCCGGCGGTGTTGACCACACTGGCGGTTTGCAGGTCCAGGTTGCCACTGAGGCTGTCGACCCGACCGCCCTGGTTGTTCAGGGCGCCACTCAGACGTAGCCGGTTATCGACTTGGCTTTGCAGCGTGCCTTTCTGGTTATTCAGGGTACGCGCAGCCAGATCAAGCTTGCCCTTCTGGCTGAAAATCAGGCCGTCCTGCTGGTTGTTGATGTCACCGGCCAACAGCTTGATCACCAGGTCTTTCTGGCTGGCGAGGGTGCCTTTGTCGCGGTTATCCAGATCGTCGGCGAGGGTCAGGTCGAGTCGGTCCTGGCTGACCAGTTGGCCGCCACGGTTATCCAGGCTCGATGCGTTCAGCAGCAAGGCTGCGCCACTGGCCAGGCGGGCGTTGTTGGCGTTGATCAGCGCACCGCTGAGGGTGCCTTCCAGGGTGCCCTGGCTGATCAGTTGACCGGCGCTGTTGTCCAGGCTTTGGCCAACCAGGGTGATGCTGGCAGCACTGATCTGGCCGCCACGGTTGAGGATTTCACTCTGGGCATGATTGAAGTCCAGGTGCTGACCGGCAGAAATCAAGCCGCCGTTGCTGTTGTCCAGGCGCCCGACGACGGTGAGGCTGACATCCGCCTGGCCTGAGATGATCCCTTGATCATTGTTCAGGCTGGCCGCGCTGATGGTTTGCTTGCCCTGGCTGACCAGAGCACCTGCCGCGTGGTTATCCAGCGTGCCGGTGAGCGTGGTTTGCAAGATGCCGCTCTTGCTCGACAACGTGCCTTCGGCGCTGTTGTCCAGGCTGCCGCCGACGACGGTCAGGCCATTCCAGCCAGAGATCAAACCCTTGTCAGCGTTGACCACGGCATCGGCTTCAAGACGCAATTGATCGGCACTGAGGATGACCCCGCGATCGCCGTTATCGATGCGCTTGGCCGCCACGCTGAACGCCGTCTGGCTGGAGATTTCGCCTTGTTCACGGTTGGTCAGGTTGGCCAGGCGCGCGAAGGTCAACGGCCCTTTGGCGCTGATCAAGCCCGCGCTGTTGTCCAGATCACCGCCTTGCAGATCGAGGCTCACGGCGCGCTCGCCGATCAAGCGGCCCTGGCGCTGGATCAGCTTCTGGATCGTGAGTTTCAAGTCGCCCTTGGACGAGATTTCCCCGCCCTGGCTTGAGTCCACACGCTGGCCCGCCAGGGTGAGGTCGCTTTGACTGTTGATCAGGCCCGCAGCGTTGTCGAGGTTGGCGACGGCCAGGTTCAAGGCGTGCTGGCTGCCGATCACGCCACTGCGGTTATCCACATTGGCGGCGGTGATTGTCAGGCTGCCATCGCTGACCAGTTGCCCGCCCTGGGAGTTATTCAGTGCGCCGGTATTAAGGGTGTGGAACGTGCCGGCAGAAAGCCGGCCCTTGTCACTGTTGTTCAATGCGCCCGACGTGGCATTCAGGGCAGTGGCGGCAGAAATCAGCCCCTGGTTATGGTTGTCCAGAAGGCCGGTGACTTTCAGGTCCAGCGCGCCACGGCTGGCGAGGGCGCCACCGGCCTGGTTGTCCAGGCTATCCGCATCCACCTGCAGGAGGTTCTTGGCAGACAACACACCTTCAACGCTGTTATCCAGCGCCTTGGCGATGCGCACCTGTAGGCTGTCGCCACTGATGACTTTGCCGCCGCGGTTGTTCAGCGCGTCGGCTGTCAGCAGGAAGGATTGGGTGCTGGAAATCTCGCCGCCCTGGCTGTTGTCGACGCTGCCCAGGTTGCTCAGCAGCAATTGGCCGGGGGTCGCAATCAGGCCGTGGTCGCGGTTGAGCAGTTGCCCGTGGCTCAAATCCAGATCGATGTGGCTATCGCTGACCAACTCGCCACGATCATGTTGGTCCAGTCCGGTCAGGGTGGCCTTGACCGTGGACTTGGCAAAGATCGAACCTTGCTGGCTGTTGTCCAGTTGCCCGGCATTCAGGGTGATGCCGGCGTCACTGCTGATGCTGCCGCGCTGGCTGTTGTCCAGCCCCGCACTGCGCACATCAACCTGTTGCTTGGCGCTGATCACACCGCCCTGGCTGTTGTTCAGCGCAGCACTGACCAGGGTGGCCGTGCCATCGGCCAGCAGCTTGCCCGCCTGATTGTTCAGTTGGCCGTCCGTTGTGATCGACAGCGCGTTGGCGGCAGACAGAATGCCGCCCTGGCGGTTGTCCAGGGTGCCAGCCTTGACCGTTAACGTGCCTTCACTGAGCAAGGTGCCCTGGTCATGGTTGAGCAGGTCGCCGCTCAGGTTGATGTTCAGGTCTTTCTGGCTGGTGATGCGGCCGCCCAGACTGTTATCCAGTTGACCGCCGTTCAGCACGAGGCCGTCGCGCCCCGCCAGCAGGCCTTTGCTCTGGTTGAGCAGGCGTTGCACGGTCAGGCTCAAGCCGCTGTCACCAATCACTTTGCCGGCGTTGTTGTTCAGTTGATCGGCCACCAGCAGCACCTTGGCCTGGCTGGAAATCTCGCCTTGCTGGTTGAGCACGCTCTGGCTGCGCAGGTCGACGCCGTTGGTGGCGGCGATGAAGCCGCCGTTGCGGTTGTCCACCGAGGTGCCAATAAGGCTCAGCGCGCCTTCGCTGACCAGCTCACCCGCTTGCTGGTTGAGCACGCCGACGGTGGCCTGCAGATCACCCTTGGCACTGATCCGACCGGCGCTGTTGTCGAGTTGGTTGGCATTGAGCGTCAACCAGCTATGACTGCTCAGTTGGCCGCCATTGCTGTTGTCGACGCTACCGCCGGTCAGGGTCAATGCCCCATCGGCGATCACCTGGCCGCCCTGGTTGGCCAGGGTATCGCCGTGCAGCGCCAGGGTGGTTTTACTCGATACCAGTCCAGCCTGGGCGTTGTTCAACTGCCCGACCCGAACCTGCTGGGCCCCTTGGCTGACCAGGTTGCCTTGATTGTGATTGTCGAGCAGCCCGGCGATGGTCGCGGTCAAGCTGCCCTGGCTGGCGACGGAGCCTTGGTCGCTGTTATCCAGGCTTGCGGCTTGCACCGTCAGCAGGCTGGTGGCGGAGAAAATCCCCAGGCGGTTATCAATGGCGCCGCTGGCGGTCACGTTGAGTTGGCTGCCCAGCAGTTTGCCGGAACGGTTATCCAGCGACGTGGCGCTAAGGGTGGTTTGCTGGGCGGAGATTTCGCCGGCTCGGTTGCTCAACGCTCCGGCGGTTACCTGGGCCTGCTCTTGGCTGGCGACCAAGCCGTTATCGTTGGTCAATTGCCCGGCGTTGAGCGCCAGGCTCTTGAGGCCGATCACTCGGCCGTTCTGGTTATCCAGGGCAGCCGTCACCGTGACGTCGGTGCCGTTATCACTGTGCACCAAGCCAGCCGCGCGGTTATCCAGGCCGGTGGCGTTGACTTTGAGCGCATCGGCCCCCAGAACCCGGCCGCCCCGGTTATCGAGCTGGCCTGCGCTGACCACGGTGTTCACACCGCTCAATGTGCCGCCCTGGTTATCCAGGGTCTGCGCAGCGGTCACCATCAGGGTGCGACTGGCAACCACGCTTTGGGTGTTTTTCAGGCTCGCCGCCGTCAGGTGGACGTCGCCGCTGGTATTGCGGCTTTCATCGCCATTCACGCCCGCTTCGATGATGCCGTTGTTGATCACCTGCCCGCCGCTGGTCAGGCTGATGCTGTCGCGCGCGGCGAGGCTTTTCTGGTTGCTCATCCCTGTGGTGGTTTGCGCATCGATTCGGGTACCGGCATATACCGCGCCCGTTGCATCCAACTGGTCGGCCTTGATTACCACCGCTTCGCTGGCCTTGGCATTGACCATGCTCAAGCGCCCATTGGCATCGAGCTGAATATCGCCGCCACTGGCCGCCAGCGTACCGTCGAGCTTCACCCCCACACCGGCCTCGGTGCCCACCAGTTTGATCGCGCCGGCATACATGCCGCCCAGGGCCGAGGAGTCAATCGCCAGCTCGGGTTTGGCGCTGCCGTCATCGGCGCGGACGTTGGTTTTCAGGCTTTGCGCATCGACGTCGTTACGCCCGGCGATCACGTTGAGTTCGCGGGCATTGATTTTCGCGTTGATCTTGGCCGAGCGGGTGATGATGTCGAAGCGGTCGACGTTGCTGGCGTTCAGGCCTTCGCCGTCGATGGTCACGGCGCCGCCGTCGACCTGGTAGCTTTTGAGCTGGCCGGTCGGGTCGAGCACCGGTTTGCCGGTGGTCAGGGTCACGTTCGGCGTGTTGATAAAGCCGCAGCCGCTGCAGGTAATCCCGTAGGGGTTGGCGACGATGACCTTCGCGGACTGCCCCGCCACTTCGGTATAACCGCGCAACTGACTGGCGCTGCCGCCGTTGACTTCGTTGAGGATGACGCTGGCCGCGCCGCCCTTGAGGTTGGGGTTGCCGACGATGTAGCCGCCCAGCTGGGTGTTGACCAGGGTGCCGGTGGCGTTGTTGAGGATCACGCCGTTGGGGCCGACGTTGTACTGCTGGAACTGGTTATGGGACAAACCCGCGCCGTTGGGCGTGGCGATATTCACCACCGGCACGCCATTGCCCGCCGCACCCACCGTGGTGCCCGGCGCGCTGACCACGATGCCCTCAGCCTGGGCCAACAGCGGCTGCCAGAACAGCGCGTTGGCGAGGATCAACGCCAGCCCGCGCTTGGGCAGGCCGAAGAACGCGTTGCGCGGCTTCAGGGCGGCAGAAGGTTGGCGGGCCAGGAAGGCGAATTGGCGGACGTCCATTGTCAGGTTCTCATTGCAGCGGGGCGTTGAATTACAGGAAGAAATCCATGCGGAAGTAGATCGGCGCTTCGCGCTCGGTCACGACCCCAGGTCTTTCTAACGAATGGGCAAAGGTCACGCTGGTGCTGACGTTTTTGCCGCGGGCGAACAGTTCCAGGGAGTTGCTGGAGACCCGCCCATGCTGGTTGTCGTTGTAGCGGTCGTTGCTGATCACACCCTGGTCGTAGCCGACGCTGGCGCCGTATTCGAAGAAGGCCGGGCGCATCCAGTCGAGGGTCACCGGGCGCGCCCAGCGCACTTCGTTGCGCCAGTAGCCGCCGCTGTCGCCGGTCAATAACTGGTCCTTGAAGCCGCGCACCGAGGCCGAACCGCCGAGGCTCATGCGTTGCGGGCTGAACAGGATGTCTTCGCTGCGTTGGCCGGTGGCCAAACTGCTGAAGCTGAACGACTCGCCCCACAGGCTGAACGGTTGCAGGTAGCTGACGGTGGCGGTGTATTTGCGGTAGCGCGAATTCGGCTGGCGGCGGCCGAATTCGTCGCGCTCTTCCTGCGACTGGGCGTCGAGCAGGCCGATGCCGTTTTGCATGCCCAGGTCGAGGTTGACGAAGGCACTGCCGATACGCCGCCCGTGGTTGATGCCCAGTTGCAGTTCGCTGAGGCGGTTGCTGCTGGGCGCGGTGCGCACGTCGAGGAGGTAGTTGTTGGTGCGCAGGTGCGCCAGGCCGACGTTGACCGAGGTCTTGCTCACGTCATCGCGATGGATCACCCGCTCGGCGCGCAGCTGGTGGTTCTGGTTGTCGCCGTCCTGCTTGTACTTGGCGTTATCGGCCACGATGTAGGTGCGGTAGTCGCTCTCGTTGTAGCTGTAGCTGAAGTTCCACCAGCCCCACGGTACGTTGTAGTAAAGCAGGGTGTTTTTCGAGGTTTTCTGATGGTCGCTGATGGCGTCGTGGCCGCCGCGCAGCATCAACTGGTCGCCCAGGCCCAGCGGGCTATCCCACTCAAGGCCGGCGCCCCATTGCTGTTCGCCGGTGCTTTTCTGGCCGTCGTTATTGCGTGACAGACTGGCGCGCCAGGGCTTTTGCGCGGTGTTCTTGACCACCACGTCGCTGCCGCCGACCTGGCTGCCGGGGGTCAGCTCCATCTGCGCCTGTTTCGACGGCAGGCGGTTGAGCTGGTCCACCAATTGCTCGATCTCGCGCAGGTTCAGCGCCTCGCCGACCTTGCCGGGAAAGGCCATGGCCAACTCGCGCTCGGTCACCGTGCTGCCCTCGGCGCTTTTCAGGGCTTCGAGCTTGCCTTCCACCACCAACACTTGCAGGTGACCGCTGGAAAGGTCCTGCTGTGGCAGGTAGGCACGGCTGGTGACGCGGCCTTTGCCGAGGTAGTAGTCGGTGATGGCCTTGAGCAGTTCGTTGAGCTGGGACACGCCCAGGCACTGGCCGATATACGGCTTGAGCAGGCGCTCGCGGTCGGCGGCCGGCAGGCTGTCGGCGCCCTTGAGTTCGATGTCCTGGATCGGGAAGCAGCGCGTGTCGGCGGGGGTGGCCGGGGCTTCGGGCTTGGCTGCTTTGCCGGGCAGGTCCTGGAGTTCCTGCAGGCGCCGCTGCTGCTCTTCGAGCAGGCGGTTTTGACGGTCGCGGATCAGGTCCTGGTCGCCGGGGGTGGGGGCGGCGAATGCAGTGTTCAGCGCGAAGCAAGTCAGCACGCAGGCGCCCAGCAGCCGAGTCCATGGCAGGAGAAAGTACATGTTCGATCCGTCGATTTACAAAGGGTGGCAAATTAACATCGAAGCATGCGTCAGCCAATATCCCGTCTGTCTAATTGGCAGACGCCTTAATAACTACTAACCAATTGATTTTTAAATAAAAAATTATAAATCCCGCGCATCCGGCGTTGCGATTCCGATAGACGGTAGCGATGGTCTAACTGAACGAGCAACGGTAATGCGCTGAGCGTCGTCTCGGATGCCTTCTAAAAGGGGCCTCTCAATCGAGCAAAAACACCATCAACGGATTGTCATTCAAGCGCCCCTGAAAGCTCGGCGCCAATGGCTCCACTGGCGAGCCCTTCAACAGCGCCGTGTCCTTGCGCGGCACAATCACCCAGGATGGCCGGGGCAGTGTGGCGAGCCTCTCCAGCTCGTTACGCCCGACGAACAGCGGCTGCTCATCGTGATCCAGGTTCATCATGTAGCGCACCGCCCAAGTGTCCCGGGCCAGGTCGACAAATACCAGAGGCCCCGGCTGCGCATCCCGCAACGCCTCTACCTGGCGGACAAACTGCCGGGTATCGAACTGAAGGTCCTTGGCCGGCTCGATGACGCTCACCAGCAGCAACCACTGGGCCGCCAGGGCGATTGCGCTGAGCCACACCAATCGCGTAGCCCGATGCCACGCAAGCATCGCCGCCACCTGCAGAAGCACCAGCACGCCGATCAATAGCGGCATGGACACGTCGGGCCAGTAACCCTGCTTGTGCCAGGCATGCCGACACACAAACAGCACCACCACGCACAGCGCCGGCAGCGCTACAACGAGCCCTTCGTAACCGCGACGCACGCCAACGAGCCAGCCTTGCGCCTGGAGCAGCCCATAAGCCGCGACGGCGGCAAACATCGGCACCATGGGCAGAATGTAATAAGCACGCTTGAAATGCGGCACGGACAGGCCGAGCAGAATCATCAGGCCGCACGCGCCGAGCCGTATCAGCATCTGCACATCATCATTGGCCCAGCGCTCCGCCCAGCGATGACGCAGCGCAATCAAGGTAGCCAGCGCCAATGGCACCACCGGGAAGTAGCGGTACAGACTCAGCTGGAAGTAAAAGTAGAACGGCTCGCCAGACTCATCGAGGCGCCCGCCGACCTGCATCTTGAACACCTCATTGGCAAAGGCATCGCCACCACTGATGCGCGCGAGCTTCATCAATAGCCACCAGCACGCCGCCAGCAACACCAACCCGACAACGCCATGCATCAGCGCCTGCCCGACCCGCTCCCCCGGCCGACCCAGCGCCGAGTACACGCAGGCGACGCCACACACCTCGATCAACCCCAGCGGCCCGCGAATCGCAAAGGCCAGGATAAACAGGGGGAACACCGCAAGTTGCCTGCACCGCGAGCCCAGGCGCTCACCACTGTGCAGCAGGTAGAAAGTGCCGATGCACAACAGCGCGATCATCTGGTCCAGGCACACCGAGCGCGACTTTTCGAGCAACTGGGTGGTGAGCAATGTCAGCAGCACCGTCAGGAATGCCCAGGGCCGGCTGGACGGCGCGAGCAGGCGATAGATCAACGCAATCACCCCGGCCGAAGCCAGCGCGGTGGGCAGCACATTCGCTAAATGGTTGGGCGCGTCGAACAACCGGGCGAAGACGTAGCTGAAGAAGGTCGCGGTGCCGGGGTAATCCGCGTAGGGCTGGCCGTAGGTGGTGGGGAAAAGACTCGCGCCGTGGCGAAACATTTCCTGCAGGAACAGCGCCCAACGTCCGTCAAAGCCCTGGGGCTGCTGGTCCCAGATACCCCAGGTGAACAGCAATAAGGCGATCAGAAAGATGCCCAGTGACTCCAGGCGAAAGCGGTTGCGATGATCCATCGGGTGACCTGTCAGGTGGGAAGCGCGGGCTTATGGTGCCGACCGCCTGCCTGAATAGCGCCTGAACAAACCTGATATTCACGCGTCAGCGGCTGGCGGGCCACACCAGGGCCGGGATCAGGCGGATATAAATCAACTGCGCGACCAGCTCGACCAGGGTCTGCAGGATGACCGCTGTCGCCGCCAGCCCGCGCACGCCTTCAGGCAACGCCAGCGCCAGGGGCAGCACCACCAGCGAATTGCGGGTGGATGCGCTGAACGTCACCGCCCGCGCCGAGGCCGCCGGCAGCGCAAACAGCCGCGCGGCCAACATTCCCATCAGCGGCGCCAGCAGCACGAAGCCTGCGTAGATCGGCAGCACTGGCAGCAGTACGCCGATGTCGCGAATCACCGATGTGATTTGCGAGCCAATCACCACAAATAGCACAAGCGCCATCGCCGGCACCGGCAGCCAGGCCCAGGCGCTGTTCCACCGGCCGATCAGCATTGATCGCCGGGCGAAGAACAGGGTCAATGTGGCCAGCAACATCGGCGCCACGATCAACCCCAGGAACGCTTCGATAAACGGCCCGACCGCGATCACCACCCCGGATTGCGTGCCTAGCATCAAACCCAGGTACACCGGCAGCAGGGCCAACTGCATCAGCAGCAGTAACGGCGTGGCCGCCAGTACCAACCGCGAGTCGCCTTTACCGAGGTGAGTAAACACCACCACGTAATCGATACACGGCGTCAGCAACACCAGCAACGCGCCCACCAACAGCGCAGGGTGCCCCAACAGGCCACGGGTCAGCGCCCATACCAGCAAAGGCACCAGGATGAAATTGGCCAGCAGCAACGCCGCCATGAAGCGCTTGCTGCTCCAGCCGCGGCGCAGCTCGAGGAAAGGAATCTGCAGGAACATCGCGTACATCAATACCGCGATAGCCGGCGTGATCAGCACGCTGAGGCCCTGAGCGAATGAAGGCGCGTATACGCCACACAGAGCGGCCAGCAGGATGGCGCCAAAGTAGACGGGAATCTGGTTGTGCTCGAGGGTATCGCGGGTCATGAAGACGCTCTGGCAGGTTGCGAAGGCCAAGCCTATTCATCTATTGCCTGGCGGTCGAGTTGGATGAGCGACCAAACCTTCTTGGGATTTCTCCCAACCTGCGCTTCAATACCTGCCCCAAACCCAAGGACGTTACGCCCATGGCCTCGCCAAACAAGCAGCAAAAACGCGCCCAGCGGGCAAAAACCAAGGCCAAGCAAAACCGCACCCAGCGTGCCGTCGCAACCAAGCCGGACGCGTTCGCAGGCGACGACAGCCGTATCGACCTTGAGTCGGTGGACTTGACCGAGCTGTTCGTGGAAATGCGTACGGCGGGCGAAATCAGCCAGCAGGCGCTGTGTGCGGTATTCCTGGCGCACCCGCTGCTGGCGCTGGTGCTGGAGCAGGAAGGCGAAGAGGAAGCGACCGACTTTATCCTGGCCGCGCTGATTGAATATCGGCAATGGGCCACTGACAGCGATGACGAGGCCGCCGCATTGGCGTGGATCGAATCGCCGCAGTTCCAAGCGGACTACTTAGCCGCATCCCAAACGCTGACAAATTCAGCAGACTGACACATACGAAATGTGGGAGGGGGCTTGCTCCCGATGGCGGTGGGTCAGTTAACAAATAAGTGACTGACACACTGCCATCGGGAGCAAGCCCCCTCCCACATTTTGATCTACATTTTTCAGTTCAGTACAGCAGCGCCCACTCTCTGGGCCTTGCGACGACTCGCAACAAACAGCCCCGCCAACACCACCAGCAAGCTCAGAATCCCTGTCGCGATGATCTCAACGCGGTGCGCTTCCTGGAACAGCATGATGGTCAGCGTGCCCACGATAAAGACCATCACCGCGTAGGTCAGGCCCGGGAACAGCCACATCTTGAACACAATCTTCTCGCCTGCTGCCGTACGCTTCTGACGCATGCGCAGTTGCGACACGGCAATCACCAGATACACCAGCAAGGCAATGGCGCCCGAACTGGCCAGCAGGAATTCGAACACCGCCGCCGGCGCCACATAGTTGGCAAACACCGCCAGGAACGCAGCGCCCGTGGACAGCAACACGGCCCAGTAAGGCGTGCCGCTTTTATTGGTGCGTTTGGCCACAGCCGGGGCGTCGCCACGACGGCCCAGGGAGAACAGCATGCGCGAGGCGGTGTACAGCGCAGAGTTGAGGCAGCTGGTCACGGCGACCAACACCACCAGGTCGACGATCAGCTTGGCATTCGGGATGCCCATGCGCTCGAGCACGGTCTGGTAGGAACCCACCGCGGCCAGCGTCGGATCATTCCAAGGCACCAAGGACACGACGATGAAAATCGACAAGAGATAGAACAAACCAATTCGCCAGATCACCGAGTTGGTGGCCTTGGTGATTTGCTGGCCGGGGTTCTTCGATTCTGCGGCGGCGATGGTCACGATCTCAGTGCCCATGAACGAGAACATGGTGGTCAGGATCGCCGCCAGCACTGCGCCCATGCCGTTCGGCATAAAGCCTTGGGTATCGAACAGGTGCGACACACCGCTGACCTGGCTGGTGGGCAAAAAGCCGAAAATCGCCGCCAGGCCAAGGATGACAAAGCCCACGATCGCCACGACCTTGATCAGCGCGAACCAGAACTCGAACTCACCGTAGTTCTTCACGCTGAACAGGTTGGTCGCCGTCAGCAGCAAGGTGATGATCAGGGTGAAGGCCCAAATGGCTACACCCGGGAACCAGGCATGCAGGATGGTCGCGGCCGCGTTGGCTTCCAACGGAATCACTAGCACCCAGAACCACCAGTACAGCCAGCCGATGGTAAACCCGGCCCAATGGCCGATCGCGCGGTCGGCGTAAGTAGAAAACGAACCGGTGTCCGGCGAGGCAACGGCCATTTCGGCCAACATGCGCATCACCAGTACCACCAGCGTACCCGCAGCGGCATATGCCAGCAGTACGGCAGGGCCGGCGGCAGCAATCGCATGGCCGGAGCCCACAAATAAACCGGCACCAATCACCCCGGCAATCGAGAGCATGGTCACATGACGCGGTTTAAGCCCCTGTTCGAGGTCATTGCAGCTTTGCGTACTACTCATTGACACACCTTTGGGAGGAATTGCGAAAACGGTTCGCCCGGCCCGCAGTCTTTCTCGTGAAAAGAAACCAACAGGGCGTTCTTTATTTTTTACGCAAGTTTTGCGCCAAAATATTACAAAGCCTGGATTGACGCGGGCTGTAGGACAATTCCTCAGTCGTCGCAAGTCATTGAGAACAATGGCATTCCGCTATAGCGTTACCGAGCGACCCACTTTTACCGCGCATGAGCGCACCAAAAACACACACAAAAAGTAGGCGGCGCTCTATAAAGGGGCCGATATGCACCGTTTACCTGGTTAACCCTTCCAACACCCGGCCAAAGCTGGCACCATCGCGCCCTTTTTTACGCGAAGCCTGTGGATTGGCCAGGTCCAAACGTCTGTTAGTTGTTGATGGCGCGACACGCTGCTGCGCCGATGCGACACCCTGCCGCAGACCACCTGTTAACCGTCCGCAGCGCTGTTGGCTGTCATCCAAACGCTATGCTAGCTTGGCGCCTCGCCAGGAAGGCGGCCCAACAGCAGGAATGCAATGCACACAATGAGGACCGCACATGGCCGAGGCCGCGCCCGCGCTTGAAATCCGCAACTTGCACAAACGCTACGGTGAGCTGGAGGTACTCAAAGGTATCTCGCTGACCGCTCGCGACGGCGATGTGATCTCGATCCTGGGTTCCTCCGGCTCCGGCAAGTCCACCTTCCTGCGCTGCATCAACCTGCTGGAAAACCCGCACCAGGGCCAGATCCTGGTGGCCGGCGAAGAACTCAAGCTCAAGGCCGCAAAAAACGGCGAGTTGATGGCCGCCGACGGCAAGCAGATCAACCGCCTGCGCAGCGAAATCGGTTTTGTGTTTCAAAACTTTAACCTGTGGCCGCACATGAGCATCCTCGACAACATCATCGAGGCCCCTCGCCGCGTGCTCGGCCAGAGCAAGGCCGAGGCGATAGAAGTGGCCGAGGCCCTGCTGGCCAAGGTCGGCATCGCCGACAAGCGCCACGCCTACCCGGCGCAACTGTCCGGCGGCCAGCAACAGCGCGCAGCGATTGCGCGTACGTTGGCGATGCAGCCCAAGGTCATTCTGTTCGATGAGCCGACGTCGGCGCTTGACCCGGAAATGGTCCAGGAAGTACTTAATGTGATCCGCGCGCTGGCCGAAGAAGGCCGCACCATGCTGCTGGTCACTCACGAAATGGGCTTCGCCCGCCAAGTGTCCAGCGAAGTGGTGTTCCTGCACCAGGGCCTGGTCGAAGAGCAAGGATCGCCACAGCAGGTGTTCGACAACCCGCTTTCGGCGCGCTGCAAACAATTCATGTCCAGCAACCGCTAACGGAGCAACATGCATGCAGACCTATAAAAAATTCCTTCTGGCCGCGGCCGTCTCGATGGCGTTCAGCGCCACGGCCATGGCAGAAACCTTGAAAATGGGGATCGAAGCGGCCTACCCGCCCTTCAACAATAAAGACGCCAGCGGCAATGTCGTCGGTTTCGACAAAGACATCGGCGACGCCCTGTGCGCCAAGATGAAAGTCGAAAAGTGCGAAGTGTATGTGTCCGACTGGGACGGCATCATCCCGGCCCTGAACGCCAAGAAATTCGACTTCCTGGTGTCCTCGCTGTCGATCACCGATGAGCGCAAGCAGGCGGTCGACTTCACCGACCCGTACTACTCCAACAAGCTGCAGTTCATCGCGCCAAAAGCCACCGCCGACTTCAAGCCCGACGCCGCCTACCTCAAGGGCAAGGTGATCGGTGCACAACGTGCGACCCTGGCTGGCACCTACCTGGAAGACAAGCTGCCGGACACCGAGGCCAAGCTGTATGACACCCAGGAAAACGCCTACCTCGACCTGACTTCCGGCCGCCTGGACGGCATCCTGGCCGACAAGTACGTGCAGTACGAATGGCTCAAGAGCAAAGACGGTTCGGCCTATGAATTCAAGGGCGACCCAGTTGTAGAGAGCGATAAGATCGGTATCGCCGTGCGCAAGGGCGACCCGCTGCGCGAGCGCCTGAACAAAGCCCTGGCAGAGATCAAGGCAGACGGCACTTACAAGAAGATCAACGACAAGTACTTCCCGTTCAGCATCGAATGATCTGAACGGCCTGACCGACGCGCTCAGCCGAGCGCGCCGGCTTCCAGCAATGCCTGCCGCGATATGAAAACACCATGAATTTCGACCTCTACGGATTCGGCCCGGCCCTTGGCGCCGGCGCGCTGATGACCGTCAAACTGGCGCTCACGGCCCTGTGCCTGGGGCTGGTGCTCGGCCTGGCCGGCGCCTTGGCCAAGACTTCACCGTACAAGCCGTTGCAATGGCTGGGCGGTGCTTATTCGACCATCGTTCGCGGTATTCCCGAGTTGCTGTGGGTGCTCCTGATTTATTTCGGCACGGTCAACCTGATGCGTGCCTTGGGGGAATTTTTCGGTAACCCCGACCTGTCCCTGAGTGCCTTTGCCGCCGGTGTCATCGCTCTGGGCCTGTGCTTTGGCGCCTACGCCACGGAAGTGTTTCGCGGCGCGATCCTCGCCATTCCCAAGGGCCACCGTGAAGCCGGTGTGGCGTTGGGGCTGTCGAAATTTCGGATTTTCACTCGGCTGATCATGCCGCAGATGTGGCGCATCGCCCTGCCGGGCCTGGGCAATCTGTTCATGATCCTGATGAAAGACACCGCTCTGGTATCGGTGATCGGCCTGGAAGAAATCATGCGTCACGCACAGATCGGCGTGACCGTGACCAAGCAGCCGTTCACCTTCTTCATGGTCGCCGCCTTCATGTACCTGGGCCTGACCGTGCTCGCCATGACCAGCATGCACTTCCTGGAAAAACGCGCCGCCCGCGGCTTTGCAAGGAGCGCCCAATGAGCGCTGATTACAGCTGGCTGTCGCATTTCGACCTGGGCCTGAACTGGGCCGTGATCATCAAGTGGCTGCCTAAATTGGCCCAGGGCGCGACACTCACCCTGGAGCTGGTGGCAATCGCTGTGATTGCCGGCCTGTTGCTGGCGATCCCATTGGGCATTGCTCGCTCATCACGCCGCTGGTACGTGAGCGCCCTGCCCTATGCCTACATTTTCTTCTTCCGTGGCACGCCGTTGCTGGTGCAGTTGTTCCTGGTCTACTACGGCCTGGCGCAATTCGACAGCGTGCGTGGCAGCTTCATGTGGCCCTACCTGCGCGATCCGTTCTGGTGCGCCACCGCCACCATGACCCTGCACACTGCCGCCTATATCGCTGAAATCCTGCGCGGCGCGATCCAGGCCATTCCCCCGGGCGAGATCGAGGCGGCACGCGCCCTGGGCATGTCCAGGCCCAAGACACTGTTCTACATCATCCTGCCCCGCGCCTCGCGCATCGGCCTGCCGGCCTACAGCAACGAAGTGATCCTGATGCTCAAGGCCAGCGCCTTGGCCAGTACCGTGACCTTGCTGGAACTGACCGGCATGGCCCGGACCATCATCGCCCGTACCTACCTGCCGGTGGAGATCTTCTTCGCGGCGGGGCTGTTCTACCTGGTGATGGCCTACGTGCTGGTGCGCGGTTTCAAACTGCTGGAAAAATGGCTGCGCGTCGATGCGTGCCAAGGACGTTGAGGCACGCTTCCAGGCACTGGATGCGTTTCTGATCGAGCACCAAGGGCTGTGGCGACCGCGGCCCTTTACCCAGCTTCGATTGTCCTGGGAAACCGCACATCCCGCGCTAGCACAGTGGCTACGCCAACGCTCGCTGGACGACGCCGAAGCCAGCCACAATCACCCCCACGACCTGCCGGCGCCCGCGCCTTTTCCACAGTTGGCCGCACAGGCGCTGCGCCTCAGCGCTGTGGATAAGTTGCCGACACACGCGCTTGCACCCGCTCGCCATCGCCTGGATGTCGACGTTCCGGGGCGCAAGTGGCAGCAGATCGAAGCCTTCGGCGCCGCCCTGAATTTTGCCGCAGAGCCCCACCACTGGCTGGACTGGTGCGCCGGTAAAGGCCATCTCGGCCGCCGCCTGCTGCAACCTGGCCAACAGCTGACCTGCCTGGAATATGACCCGGCCCTGATTGCCTCCGGCACAGCTTTGAGTGATCACCACGGCTTGCGCGCTACCCATCGCCTGCAAGACGTGATGGCGGATGTGGCGATCAGCCCCGAGCACACCCCCATCGCCCTGCATGCCTGCGGCGACCTGCACGTGCGCATGCTGCAACTGGCCAGCGCTGCCGGCTGCAAACAACTGGCGCTGGCGCCGTGCTGCTATAACCGCATCGGCGCCGATCGCTATCGAGCGCTGTCCGCGACCGGGCGCGCGTCGGCCCTGCAGCTGTCGATTGATGATCTGGGCCTACCGCTGAGCGAAACCGTCACTGCCGGCAACCGCGTCCGCCAGCAACGCGATACCTCCATGGCCCGGCGCCTGGGCTTCGACCGACTGCAACGGCAGCTACGCGGTTGCGACGACTACCTGCCCACACCGTCCCTGCCCACGAAGTGGCTGGGTAAATCCTTCGCTGACTATTGCCGGGAGCTGGCGAACCTCAAGGGTTTATCCACCGGTGAACAGGATTGGGGGGCGCTGGAAGCACACGGTTGGCGCCGCCTGGCCGAGGTGCGAAACCTGGAACTGGTCCGAGGCCTGTTTCGCCGCCCGCTGGAAATGTGGCTGGTACTGGATCGCGCGTTATTTCTGGTGGAGCACGGCTACAACGTCGAGCTCGGCAGCTTCTGTGAACATACCCTCACCCCACGCAACCTGATGGTGCTCGCCGAGCGCGATTAAGGAGCACAACTTCCTACCGCGCCCTGTGGATAACTCTGTTGATGAATTCTTTGCCAAAGCTGTAGCCATCAGCGCTACAGACCAAAAGCAGCGCTGGTCATTTTTTGTTCACACAATAAAACGCACGCAAAACAGGCAGTTGCAGCGTATTGAGAACGGCTCCACAAAATGGCCGTTCAGTAACCACCGTTACCAACCGATTGTGCATAAGCATCTGGCGTAAACCGTATAAACCGCGCTTTCACGCGGTTTTCCTCGGCGCCTTCAGCAGCAGGCACAACGCATTGATATCGTCACTGGCGAGCCGCTTGGTCACGTTATCCAACGGGTCGGCCGCGAAGGCCAAGGCCTCGTTGATCGCCATGTCGCGATGCACCTCCAGCAGGTCTGTGCCAAGCCGACGTTTGAATGCCTCAACCATGTCCAGGCTGAACGCATTGCTTTCATCCACCTGGTTGACCACTACGTGCACAGCCGGTGGGCACTGGCCCTCAAGGTACGGGGCGAGCAGCGTGTCCAGATGATCCAGCGTACCAAGGCACGCAGCGTCCGGCTGCACAATAAGCAGCACCACATCGGCCACGTTCAGCGCCTGATGGAAATAGACGTTATTGCCGGCAGGGGTATCGATAATTACCGTCTGCCGCTCGCTCAAACCCAATGATGCGAGACGCTGCGCCAGCCAATCGGGCTCATGCTTGAGCCAACGCTCCAGATTCTCCTGCTGCTGGATATCGATATCGCCGAAGGTGATCACCTGACAACCGGCAAACCCCAACTGCTGCAGCGGACCCCACTGCCCATGCTCCAGGCTGGTGCGCCCGATTCCCGGCAAGGTGGAACTGACACCAAAGTGGTGGTGCAAGGCATTCTGCGGGTCCAGATCCAGCGCCACCACCGACTCCCCATGGCGTTGCAAACCGCTGCTCAACGCCGTAACCAGCGTGCTGCGCCCGACACCGCCATTGATCGACACAAGCGCCACTATTTTTGGACGCAACACAGGGGTAACCAGCGGTTGGAGATATTGAAGGGATTGTTCAGGGACACTGCCGAAAAAGTGCATTCGCGCATTGATGCCATCGGCGTCATGGGCGACATCCTTGCCGAACAACGCCAGGATTTCTCTGCTAAGGCTCATAACCTGCTCCTCACGACGCAGCGTTAAGACGTGAAGCTCGGCAAGCGCGGATACTTACCGCAGGTCTTATTATAGGCGTCCTTGTTTGGGCATTCTGTGGCAACGGGTAGGGCGTGTCATTATTTTGATGTTTTTGTTTTGTGCTTTCTGGATGAACGGTGAAAAGTCAATTTAATGGCTTTTTTCTGAGTGCTGCTTGCGCAGGTTTTCATGCAGTGACATTGGGCAAAAAACACGGCGACTGCAAAAAACCGCAGCGTTTGCAAAAATAGTCAGAATTCAGGGGTTTACAGAACCTTTTCAATCGCTATAATCGTCGCCCTAACACGCCGGTATAGCTCAGTTGGTAGAGCAACTGACTTGTAATCAGTAGGTCCCGGGTTCGACTCCTGGTGCCGGCACCATACAAAACGAAGCCCTCGCAGAAATGTGAGGGCTTTGTTGTTTCTGGGTTTAATACAACCCAGTCGCTCGCCTGCAAACCCTTCCCCAAACCGACAAACCGCTATTGACCGCCAACCTGCCGAAGCCTAACGTTTGTATACCGTGTACACAGCGTATACAAAAAATGTATGGAGCAACGTTATGGCAGCCTCTCCCGTTCTGTCTTTCCGAGTAAAGCCCGAACTTGCCAGCGAGCTGGATCAACTGGCGCAGGCGACCGACCGAGACCGCCAATACCACCTGCAACGGGCTTTGAGCCGCTATGTGGCCGATGAATCCTGGCATTTCAAAGCCGTGCAGGAAGGCATCGCAGATGCTGATGCCGGCAACGTCACCGATTTGGATGCCGTAAAGGCTAAGTGGGTAAAACGTGCCGAAGATCGCGTTAAGCAGCAAAGCGGAAAGTGACCTGAATGGAATTTACGAGCATTACGAAGGTTTAGTCGGCGCGGAGTTGGGGGAGGCAGCCGTCTTCCACATCCTCAACTGCCTGGAAATGCTGGAGCGTTTTCCTAATGCAGGGAAAGCGTCTCCAGTGCCCGATTGCCGAGAGCTGATTATCACCACATACCCGTATCGAGCGACCTATAGCTTGCAGGGTGACCGCCTGATGGTCTTCCGGATTCTTCACCAGCATTCAGAGCGTCGGGAGGATTGGTGATCGTTGATACGCAGAAGCGCCCAGGTAACTGACCAACTGATTACAAGTCGGTAGGTCCGACTCGTCACCACAATACAAAGCCCCTTAACTCGGGGCTTTGTGGTATCTGGCGTTTGAATGAATAGTGGCAATTGCAAGAAAATAAGTCCTTCCCCTTTTTCTGGGGTTTATGGAGCGCTTACAGAAGGCGCGGGCTTGCGCAACTCACTCGTAAGCATCACAGAGTAAAATCTATTTGAGGAATAGGGGTCAGATTAGAATGGCACTTACTTAGCAGCTAACCACTTGAGCTAAAAGCAAAAATGAAGAGGGCTGGTCTTGGTCTACGGTGATAGTTGCGAACACACACCGACGAACCAAGGACACAGCCCCAATGAATCGTAGACGTCAAATTCTCCAGCATCAACAGCAACGTTTCCATCGACACGCTTCGAACTGTGATGCCTATGCGTTTTTCAATCTTCTCACCGCTCCCGAACTGTTACAGCGCGTCGAGTCTGTATTACCAAAATATCGGGAGCATCTGTTTTCGCCGACTGCAACGCTGTCTATGTTCCTGGCTCAAGCGATGAGTGCCGACCGTTCCTGCCAGAACGCCGTCAATGACTTGTCCATCAAACGGTCTTGTGGCGGCATGAAGCCCAATAGCACTCGCACGGGCGCCTACTGTAAAGCCAGAGAGCAGCTGCCTGTTGAGATGGTTTCCACGCTGGTCAGGCACACCGGTGCTTCGATAAGTGAAAAAGCACCCTCGTCGTGGCGCTGGATGGGACGGCCAGTACGCCTTGTGGACGGTACGACGCCCTTACCTCGGAAACGTCCAAGGGCGGCATCTAAAACGGCGCCGCTGGAGAGGCAAACGATTTTTCGACTTCTTCCATTCTATACGTCGACCACGCCGCTTTTCCCGCATACTCCCCGACAGCGCAAGACTCATCCGCAGGCAAGTTATCGAGGGATAAACTTGGAAGCGAAACAGGTGTTTGCTACATTTATCAAACACCTGCTCGAAGGCCAGCCACCAATTCAGCATTAGCTTTTATATTGGACGTTCAAGAAATGATTGTTTTCTACAATTACGAAACCCCTACAAAATCATTTGCCCACTTTGCAAATGAATCGCGATCTTCATAAAAAGTACCATCTACAAAGTATGCTTTATTAGAGATGCTATCTGGACAAGTTATAATAATCGCATAGAATTTTTTTGAGATTCAGTCCTCATTAACTTTTGAGAACTTATTTTTGCGTCTTTTAGTGACTCAGCCTTCTCCACAAATTTACTGTTGGTTGCTGAAGCGTTGCTACTAGAAAAGGACTGCCAATCAAATATGACGCCGTCATCGTTCAACACCTGAAAAAACTCATCAACAGGATCCCCTAGAACTTGCAAATCACTCGCCGCGCCGCTCGTCACATCGATAATTTCACCAATCACACCTAGGCTTTTGAGATTCTCATTTGCTCTATTGTATGGAGACAAAAGCTCATATCGTGCAATGCCAAAATAAATCTTTAAAAGTGCTTTAGAAGCCATGATCAGTTACTCTCTGATGTGTATGATATTAGAATATAAAGTAAATCAAACCTCTCCATAACTGTCAAAATTGACAGGTACAAATACTTATTTCGCATAAGCTCGATAGTTTTTATTCGCCCGAAACCTTCTAGCGTTCAGCATTTAATTTTCGCCATTCAATCCGCCGCTCACTGCGCAAGTGATAATTAACCTGCAGAAACAGTTGATTAATCGGCTAAATTTCATTTTTGGTGTACACCCGATCAATCTTCTCCACATCTCCAAACCCTAAAAAGGGGACGGATTTTGGGTCAGATTATGTTTTCAATTCAATAACGGAAATTGTGGTCTGACCCTGAGAAATCCCCACAAAACTTCCTTGCAGGTCAGTCAGATAGCTTGAACTGGCCTGCATGAGTCGGGCAGTTTGGTAGCCGCCAAACAAACCAATCACCCGAGACTCATGCAGGCCGTACGATTCTTACACAAGGCATTTTCCCAAGCACTCCCCACTCTGCACCGCAAGCGCCTGAGCGCCCTGATGAGCTGCGTCAGCGCTTTGCTGTACGGGCGCCGTCTGACGCTGACCGATCTGGGCAGAGCTATGCCCAGCAGAGCTTACTTCAAGCATTCGATCAAACGTGTGGATCGCCTGCTCGGCAACGTTCAGTTGCAACATGAACGTCCGCTGTTCTACTGGAAAATGCTCACGGCACTGATTGGCTCCTTGCGCCATCCCTTGATTTTGGTGGATTGGTCGCCGATCAATGCCGCTTCTGATCTTTACCTGCTGCGGGCGTCAATTCCGCTGGCTGGCCGAGCGTTCCCTATTTACGAGAGCGTGCATGATCGTGAAGGTTGCCCCAGGCAGCAGCGGCGGTTGCTCGATGCGCTTGAACTTATGCTTCCCGAGCAGTGCGTACCGATCCTGGTGACGGATGCCGGGTTTCGTCGTCCCTGGTTCCAGGCCGTCGAAGCCAAAGGCTGGTATTACGTGGGACGTGTGCGCAATCGTGATCTCTATCGTAACGAGCAAGGTCAATGGCAACCGATAAAGCAGCTCTACCGGCAGACAACATCGACCGCACGTTCGCTTGGCCAAATTGAGATGACGCGTAGCGCACCGTACCGGGTTGCGCTGTACGGCATTCACCAACCGCCCAAGGGGAGAAAACATCGGCGAGTGACGGGTAGCATCACGCGCAGCAAACTCAGCCGACAGAACGCTCGCCGTGAACAAGAACCCTGGCTGCTCGCCAGCAATTTGCCGCAACCGCAATGGATGGCTCGGAAAACTGTCGGTATTTACCGCAAGCGGATGCAGATTGAGGAAGGTTTTCGGGACATGAAGAGTCTGCGTTTCGGCTTTGCCTTTGACCTGCATCGAACGCGCTGCCCACGGCGTATCGAGATCCTGCTGCTGATCGCCGCGTTGGCCTGTTATGCACTGTATCTGGCCGGTCTTCAGGCTCGAACGACAGGGCGGTCACGTCACTTCCAGAGCAACAGCATCAGGCATAAACCGGTGCTCTCACTCTGGCGTCTTGGCCTCGAATACTTGAGATGCTCCACCACCGGATTGTCCTGCTCGAAATTGGCGGATATGGAGCTATTGCTGCGCGATGAAGTGCACCGGCAAGCTCAGAGGCTGGAGTAGATTTGTGGGGATTTCTCAGGGTCTGACCCCGTTTTTTTCCTGCATTTCGTTGGGTTTCAGCATGGGTCCGCCCAAAATCTACTCGAGATGGTAGCGGTTAGCCGCTACCGCCTCATAAGTGATACAAGTCAATATTTACGAGAAAAATTTGATTTAACCACTCTTGAGATATAGCCATTGAGTCCGCGGCCTGCCACCGCAAGTCGCTGCAACTCCGCGACCATTACTGGCCCGGGGCGATTGGAATCGTACACATAGGTTCTGTAGGCTCCTGAGGCGAACTCTACAGATATCGACCCGTGGGCCAGTTCATATGCCACCACATTTGACTGACCACTGAGATTTTTGTAACGCTCCATGTTTCTCACCTATTGAGACTGGCAAGTCGCCAGCACACACACTTTAGACTTCAATTGACTCCCAGCCAAGTCGGAAGTCCACCGTCTCAAGAAGCATGCGTAAATGGCGAATTTCGCCAATGCCGAGTAGACACAGAGAAGGCTACGGGAGCTCAAAATCAGCAATTCTATGATGCAGCATAAATCCCGATTCGATTCCACTAAACGCCATAACCAGCTGATTTTATTTATAGTAACTAGTTGGGTACGCCAAATTTTCCATCGAACTCTAAACCCGCAGAGAACCTAGCCTCGCTGACTGCTACCGTTCGTCTGGTGCCGGCACCATATAAGACGAAGCCCCTGCAGAAATGCAGGGGCTTTGTTGTTTTTGAGATATTCATCCTCAGTCGCCCCCCTTCCCGTCTCACCTCGCTTCCTTTTGAATCACCTCTTTTCGCGCCAAAAATCCAATTTTTATTCTTTATGCTCAATTATGGACTGGTAATAATTATGGCTTATCCATAAAAAGGGATAATTGCATGAGCAGCCTGTCCCCGCGCCTTGGATCGGCAAAAACCCCGCCCTTCAGCGTTTTTGTTTCAGACGTACTGCAACCCGATCACCACCACCCTCTATCCCCTCTACACCTGTACCAACAACGCCTCAACCATCTCCCCCCGACACACCCCCAAAATCTCATCCGCCAACGCCGAGTCATCAGGACAAGCGCGCGACAACACAATCGCACCCACCGCCCTTGCCAGCAGATCAATCATTTTTACCCGCGCCTCATCCGGCGCCGCATCCGGTCCGGTTGGGTATTTTTCGCCGAGGGTTTGCAACATGTGCTCGATGCCTTCGGCGAAGGTCGATTTCAAATCGCCCGACTGGCGCGCCGCGTCGCCGCACAACGCCGCCATGGTGCAGCCCGTGGCGCGGCTGTCGCGATGGGCTCTGGACACGTACAGGTCGATGAACTCCTGCACGCTCAATGTTGCGGCGCTGGCCAGGGACTGCGCAAGGCTGCAAGCCGAGGCTTCGGCCATCAGGTCTGCCTTGGAACCGAAATGTTTGTAGAAGCCGCCGTGGGTGAAGCCGGCGGCGGCCATCAGGTCGGCCACGCCGACGCCGTCAAAACCGCGCTCGCGAAATACCACTGAAGCCGTTTCGACGATGTGCTCTCGGTTTGCTTGGGCCTGGGCCTTGGACACGCGCATGTTCGCTACTCTCTACCGCTGAATTCATGGGCTGATGATACATAGATGTCGTTCATAATCAAAACTATTGACAGTTTAGATTTCGATCATCATCCTAATCGCAAGCGACATGACCTCTACCCACGGGCACGGAACCAACATCCATGAGCGATCTGAATCTGTTTACTCCCTACACACTTGGCAACCTGACGCTGGCGAACCGTGTGGTTCTCGCGCCACTGACACGCAATCGCGCGGGCAAAGGTTTTGTGCCGAGTGAGTTTGCTGCTGCCTATTACAGCCAACGGGCCAGCGCAGGCTTGTTGATTTCCGAAGCCTCGCAGATTTCGCAGCAGGGCCAGGGTTATCAAGACACCCCGGGCATTTACACGCAGCCGCAGATAGAAGGATGGCGCACGGTGACCGATGCCGTGCACGCCAAGGGTGGGAAAATTTTCCTGCAGCTGTGGCATGTGGGGCGTGTGTCTCATGTGGATCTGCAGCAGCAAGGCGCAGCGCCGGTTGCCCCTTCCGCGCTTCGTGCCGCGACCAAGGTGTTCGTCAATAACCGCTTCGAGGATGCTTCCGAGCCGCGAGCGCTGGAGGCCGACGAGCTGCCGGGCATCGTTAACGACTTCCGCCAGGCAGCGGCGAACGCGATTGCGGCGGGCTTCGACGGCGTGGAAATCCACGGTGCAAACGGCTATCTGCTGGATCAGTTCATCAAGGACGGCGCCAACCAGCGTACGGATGCCTACGGTGGTTCGATCGCGAACCGGGCGCGTCTGCTGCTGGAAGTGACGGCGGCCGTGGTCGACGAGATTGGTGCTGATCGCACCGGCATTCGCCTTTCGCCTGTGTCGCCAGCCAATGGTGTATCGAGCAGCGATCCACAGGCTCAGTTCGATTACGTCGTCGACCAACTCAATGCGCTGAGCATCGTGTATCTGCACGTCGTCGAAGGCGCGACCGGCGGCCCACGGGACGTCGCGCCCTTTGATTTCGAGGCCTTGCGCCAGCGCTTCAAGAACACCTACATCGCCAACAACGGCTACGACCTGGACTTGGCCGAGGCACGCGTGGCGCACGACAAGGCCGACCTGGTCGCCTTTGGTCGCCCATTTATCGGCAACCCCGATCTGGTGGAGCGGCTCAAGACCGGCGCGCCACTGTCCGCCTTCGACCCCGCCACGCTCTATGGCGGCGGTGCGGCGGGTTACATCGACTACCCGACGCTTGCCGAATCAAGCGCTGTCGCGAACTAGGCGTCGGCTGATCGAGCCTGGTTCTACGCGCACCTCAATCCCAATCCCTGATAAAGAGCTGACATCATGACGACTCGCCCTACTGTTCTCATCACTGGCGCTTCCACCGGCATCGGCGCGGTGTACGCCGAGCGTTTCGCCCAACGCGGGCATGATCTGGTGCTGGTCGCCCGCGACCACGCGCGCCTGGAAACGCTCGCCGCGAAGTTGCAGGACGAACACAACGTCGCCATTGACGTACTTCAGGCCGACCTGACCCAACTCAGCGACCTGCACAGCGTTGAAGCGCGCCTGCGCGATGACGCGCGCATCGGCATCCTCGTCAACAATGCCGGCGCCGCACAATCCGGCACGTTCATCGAGCAAAGCACCGAGAGCGTTGCGCAACTGGTGGCCCTCAACACCACCGCGCTGGTGCGGCTCGCAAGCGCCATCGCGCCACGCCTGGCCAAAACAGGTGACGGGGCTATCATCAACATCGGTTCGGTGGTGGGGCTGGCGCCTGAGTTCGGCATGTCGGTCTATGGGGCGACCAAGGCGTTTGTGCTGTTCCTTTCCCAAGGCCTGAGCCTGGAACTGTCGCCCCAGGGTGTTTACGTACAAGCCGTACTGCCCGCCGCCACCCGCACGGAGATTTGGGACCGCGCCGGTATCGACATCAACACCCTGAGCGAAATCATGGAAGTGGGTGAGTTGGTCGATGCGGCACTGCTTGGTTTCGACCGACGCGAATTGGTGACTATTCCTGCGCTGCAGGAAGGCGAGCGTTGGGATGCACTGCAAGCCGCGCGTGGAGGACTTTTGGCGCAGATCAAGCAATCAACGGTGGCGCAACGCTATTTGACTCAAGCCTGAACGTTCTGACGTTGCCGGGGCCGCGCCTCGCTCATTCCACGACAAGAGCAGTTGCACCATGAAAGCATTTTTTATCGACCGCTACGGCAAGCAGAACGGAATGATTGGCGAAGTGCCCGACCCTGCGGTCGGTGTGCATGACGTGCTGGTCCAAGTGCATGCAACGAGCGTGAACCC
Organism: Pseudomonas sp. R11-23-07; assembly: GCF_003852295.1. Lineage (NCBI taxonomy): Bacteria > Pseudomonadati > Pseudomonadota > Gammaproteobacteria > Pseudomonadales > Pseudomonadaceae > Pseudomonas > Pseudomonas sp. R11-23-07. Next base: position 388,968 of record NZ_CP027761.1, on the reverse strand, counting down.
GTTGGATTCGAAGATCAGGGCGGGGGCGTTCAAGCTGATCCTGCCCTATAAACTTCCATTGATATTGGGCAATGACCTGGCCGGGGTGGTGGTTCGCACGGGTGCGGCGGTGACGCGATTCAAGCCGGGAGACGAAGTGTACGCTCGGCCTCCCGACGCGCAGATCGGGACCTTCGCTGAACTGATCGCTGTGAACGAAGACGCGCTGGCGCTGAAACCTTCGAACCTCGACATGGCCCAGGCGGCGTCCATCCCCTTGGCCGCCTTGACGGCCTGGCAAGCGCTGGTTGAAACCGCCCAGGTGAAAAAAGGCCAGAAGGTGTTGATCCATGCCGGCTCCGGCGGTGTTGGCACGCTTGCCATCCAGCTCGCCAAACACCTCGGTGCCTTCGTTGCCACCACCACCAGCACGGCGAATGTCGAATGGGTGAAAGCACTTGGGGCGGACGTGGTCATCGATTACAAACGCCAGGATTTTTCCAACGAGTTGCGCGATTTCGACGTGGTGTTGAACAGCCTCGGCACCGATGTACTGGAGAAATCGGTCAAGGTTCTCAAGCCTGGCGGCCAGCTAATTTCCCTGTCAGGGCCGCCGACTGCGCAATTTGCCCAAGCCCAAGGCCTGCCCTGGGTGCTGGGGCAGGTCATGCGCCTGCTCAGCAGCGGCATTCGCAGAAAGGCCCGCAAACAGAGGGTGAGCTATGGGTTTTTGTTCATGCATGCCGATGGGGTACAGCTGCAAAAAATCAGCTCGCTGATCGAGGCTGGCGTCATCAGACCGGTCATTGATCGCTCCTTCCCGTTTACATCGACCGCAGAGGCGTTGCGGTACGTCGAGCAGGGCAGAGCAAAAGGCAAGGTCACCATTACGCTCCGATAGGTTTTTTGCGAAAAAGGTGGTCCACGCGCAAGTGCAATATGGCACTTAGCCACCTCTTTGATTGACACCCCTTCTCTACTCCGTTAAAAACCCCGCCTTGCTATGCATTTAATCGAGACATGGATGTCGTCCAACCCCCCGCTGTTCAAATACCGCCGCTATTGGCTGGCGGCCATCATCGTGTTGCTGGCGATTCTTGATCCTTTCGGCCTGGCCAGTTCCAGCGACAAGGCGTCGGCGCAGTGGCTCAATCGTATGTTCGCCAGCCACTACCCAAGCCTCGGACAGCAGCAGGTGGCAGTGGTGTTGATTGATGATGCCTACCTGATGCGCAATGACAGCCCATGGCCAATGCCGTACAGCGACCAGAGCAAATTGTTCAAGCGTTTGCTGGCATACAAGCCACGGGCTGTGTTTGTGGATTTGCTTTACAGCCACGACCACTCGCTCGGCGACCCGGCGCGGGGCAGTCAGTTGCTGGCAAATGTATTTGAGCGTTATCAACGCCAGGGCATCCCGCTGTGGTTGGCCAATACTGGGCTGACGCGAGCAGAGGCGGGCCAGGCCAATACGCTGGCGCCTTTTATGCAGGTCAGCCGGCCAGCACTGGTGGCGTGGGAAGGGGTAGACGACAAGTACCCACTGGCTAAGCATACGCAGGCCGGGCTGATGGAAACTCCCGCCTTGGCACTATACCGGGCCTTCTGTGCCACCCAAGACTGCACGTCGCCGCCTGTGGATGTACAAACCGCTGCGCAGCGCCAGCCCATCGCGGTGCAATGGGGGCTGAAGCTGGCAGCGGACCAGGCGCGTGTTGCCGATATCCGCCACTGCGCAGCGGCACGACATTTCTTGCTGGACGGGGTGGCTCAGTTCTTCCAGGCCGTGTTCTGGAAGCTGGATGACTCCGCCCAGGCGCGGTGCCCTTATACGCTGACGTTGTCGGCCAGTGACCTGGAAGTCAGTGACCCGGACGACCAAGCCTTGATCGCCGAGTTACTCAACGACCGCCTGGTGCTGATCGGCGCCAATATCGCGTCCACGGGGGACCTGGTGGAGTCGCCGGTACACGGCCAGCTCCCCGGCGTTTACCTGCACGCCATGGCCCTGGATAACCTGATCAATGCAGGTATGAATTATGACCATGAACCCGCCGACTTCCCCCACCTGCCTTTCAATTGGCTGGACCTGCTGGAACTCGGGCTGCTGGCGTTGATCGCGGTGCTCAAGGCGCTGCACGCCCGACGCTTGGCGGGCCATTGCACCTGGGGCCGATGGCGGCGCCAGGAAATCTGGTTTTTCACCTCGCCGTGCCCGTCGTGGCTGTTGGTGATGTCAATGTTGGGATTGGTCAGTGTGCTGCTGAGCCTCAATGACATCACCCCGGTCAACGTGCTGGGCATCGTATTGCTGTCGTTGGTGTTGTTCAGCGAGCGGATCGAAGCCTTCTTCGACCGCGATCGTTGAGCGTACCGCTTTGCCATTTGACTTAAGGAACTCAAGGATGAACAGAAGCCTCATCGTCTTGCTCGCAGCCGTCTTTACCCAGGGCGCCTGGGCGGAAACCCACAGTATCCAGGCGTTCCTCGCCGATCCGGTGACGGTGCTCGACGAGCAGGGCAAGCCACAGCGCGAGTTGGCGAAAAAAGATGCGCCTACCCAACCCATGCCGGTGCTGCAGTACAACCAGGCGCTGGACCTGGTGCAGGTAGAACTGGCAGGCCAGAAAGTCTGGCTGGACACCATGGACCTGCGCATCGAACCGCCGCTGAACGTGGTCGACCTGCCCTGCCTTGGCCTGACGAAAAGCCAGGCCAGGGACGCCCGCAATAATTCCACCATAGGCTTTGGTGCCGGTTGCAATCAATAAAGGGAGCGTTGCGGTGAGGGAATATCTAGTAGCAGCCAGCCTATTGGCCAGTTCGGTGCTCAGTGGTTGCGCCACCTTGAAGGGCGCGGACCAGGCGTTCCTGAACCTGGTAGGGCCGTCGACCCAGTCGCGGGTCCAAGGCCACTACGTGGACAACATCGACGTGCGCCAGTACTACAAGCTGGACCCCCAACGCCAGAGCCAACAGCGCCTGAGCTACGACGGGCGGGCGGTGCCGGCTGCCGAAGCACGCCAGCAGAACCTGGTGGATATCCCGATGCTGCAAGGCTACTTGCAGGGCATTGTCACGCGCTTGTCCAAGGGCTGGCCGGGCGAAGTGCCGCCGCTACAGGTAAAGATCACCGACAGTTATGGGTTCGGACCGTCGGCAGACCCTTACGGCAACCTGTTCGTACCGCTGGGCATGCTGGACAACGTTGCCAGCGAAGACGAAATCGCGGCGATGCTTGGTCACGAAATGAGCCATGTGCTGCTGCATCACCATGACCGCATGGCAGCCTTCCAGCAGCAGAAAGACATGTTTACCACCGTCGCCTCCACGGTCGCCTTGGCTACCATGGCTGCCGATACCGGCGTCGACCGTAGCGCCGGTACGATGAAGCTGTTCAGCAAAGACCCGGCCGGTACCCAGAAGACCATCGGCAACACGGTGCTGTACACCGCGCTGGCCAATACGTTTTCCGACCAAGTGTGGAGCACCGCCTGGGGCCGTAGCCAGGAAGACCAGGCCGACCTGCTTGGCACCGACTTGATGATCCGCGCCGGTTACGCGCCGCGCGCCGCTACCCATAGTCTGGAGCGTCTCAACGACTTCCAGGGCAAACAGAAGCCCTTGCTCACGGGGTTCCTCACGGCGCGCAAGAATGCCATGCAGGATTCGCTGCAACAGTTCAATCTCAACCAGTTCACCAAGGAGTTGGACGTGTTGGTCAAGGACGGCTTGACCACCGGCATCACCGCAACCACGCAGTACTTCAACCGCTCGCATATGTCGACCACGGACCGCGACACCGAGCTGCGCCAATACTTGCAGCGCGAATATCGCCAGGAACGCCGCGCCCGGGTCAACCCGCAAAGCTGGTCGAAGATGAAGGCTACGCCCAAAGTGGCGGAGGCCTTGCAGGGCTACAAAGACGCATACTTCGCAATCGACGCCCTGGAGAAAAACAAGGTACCGGATGCCGAAAGGTTTGTTCGCAAGGCCCTGGCCTCGCCCGTCAAGGACCAGCCGAGCATTCGGCGCACCGCCTATACCTTGCGCCTGGCCCAGGGTAAAAACAGCGAGGCGGTGAAAGAGTTGCAAGCGATCAAGGACTGGTCCCTGGCCGGCCCTTCCACCTATGACTTGATGATCAGCTACCACCTCAAGCGGGGCGACGGGCAATCGGCACTGGAGATGATCGACAAGGCCGAACGCAATCTGGGCTCGGAAGAACTGTTCATCACGGAAAAACTGTTGGCCAACCAGCAACTGCAGAATGTGCAGCAGGTGCAAACCGTGCTGCGCAAGTGTGAGCGATACCCGACACGCAAGGAAAACTGCAAGAAGCTCGCGCCGATCAAGGCCTGACGTTCGACGCTCACCGCCTAGCGGGAAATGCTCGTCGTCAGAAATAAAAAAACCCCGAACCAGTCGGGGTTTTTCTCGCCTGGCATCAGGCGCGACCTGCAATCAATCAGAAAACATTGATCGGGTAGTCGGCGAACAGGCGGATTTCGTTACCGCCCACGTTGTATTCGCTGGCGTTGTTGGAAACGCGCAACCACGAGGCGCGAGCGCGCAGGCTCAGGTCTTTGGCCGGGCCGCTCTGGACCACGTACTTGAACTGGTTCCAGATTTCACGCTCGGTGCCATCGCCACGGCCAGTGCCGTCGTCGATGTTGGTGCCGCGTACATAGGCAATGTTGTAGGTCAGGCCCGGTACACCGAAGGTGGTGAAGTCGATGCCGTAGCCTGCTTGCCAAGAGCGCTCGTCCTTGCCGTTGAAGTCGGACCAGTAGGAGTTGGCCAGCAGGATGGTATTGCCGCCGTCGCCGATGCCGCCAGCGTTGCGGTAGCCGCCGTAGAGGTAGCCGGTGTCACCGGTGCTGCGCTGGTGCGCGATGGTGAAGCTGTGCGCGCCAACGGCCCAGGTAGCGCCCAGGCTCCAGATTTTGTTGTCGCGAGCGTCGGCGTCTTTCTGGTTTTCCAGGGCGAAGCTGCGGTCCAGCTTGGTTTTGTAGCCGTTGAAGTCAAAGGTCAGCGACTGTTTCTCTGGCAGCGCCAGCACATAGTTAACGTTGACGTATTGCTTCTTCAGCACGTCCTGCATGTCGGACGCGTACAGGGCAGCCGACAGGCTTTCGGTGAATTTGTAGCTGCCACCGATGTAGTTGATGCTTTTCAGGCCACCGCTGTCGCTGCCTTCGGCGCTCTTGCGTGCTTCCTTGGTGAAGTGGCCGGCGTCCAGTTGCAGACCGGCGATTTCCTTGGAAACGATCGAGGTGCCCTCGTAGGTTTCCGACAACAAACGCGAATTGTCGTACTGCAACACAGGCACGGCTGGCATCTGCTGACCGTATTTAATCACGGTGTTGGAAATGCGCGCCTTGACGGCAGCGCCACCTTTGGCCAGATCGTTGGCCGCTTCACCGCTATCGCCTTGTTTGAAGAAGTCGATACCGCCCGCACCGCTGCGACCTTTGCCGCCGTCCAGACGGATAGCGTATTGGCCAATCACGTCCACACCCACGCCCACAGTGCCCTGGGTGAAGCCGGACTCGAACTTGCCGATAAAACCCTGGCCCCACTCGGCCTTGTCCTGCTTGCCGTTTTTGTAGTCCCGGCTGATGTAGGCGTTGCGTGCTGCGATGTTCAGGTGGCTGTCTTCAACGAAACCCTTGGATTGCTCCTGGTCGTTCGCCATGGCTGTCGATGCGCTCAAAATCCCCAGAGCGATCAGACTCATCCGTTGCTTCAACATTTTCTTATATTCCTTATTACTGGTTGAGTACGCGCTATGACACCAGGCCCCGTATCGCTTTCTGATGTCGACTTTCTCCGAAAAAAACAAGGCCCGCGGACGACTGAACTGCCGCGGGCCTTTTCTTATTGGATGAGTCATGGCTGTTAGCCACAGGCGTTGGACGCAATCCTATGCGCGCGTTGAACTATGTGTCAATTTCGTGAACCGCCTGTATTTAGGCTAAATAATTCTAAGCACAGACCTATAGCGCTCCTACAAAAAAGCCCTTGGCCCCTCCCATATTGATTCGTCGGCGCTTTCAGTTGCGCTCCAGCTCGCACAACACCTGCACCTCATCCTCCGTTAACAAGCCCGCCGGGTAGCGTTCACTCATCACGCTGCGCCAGTCAGGCGGTTGCCTGTTCTGGCGCGCGCCGTTTTCCTTCAGCCAGAGCGCCAGCGCGTGGATCGCATCGCCGTCGACCCGCACCGGGTGGAACGTGCGCGTGTACATCGGGTTGATTTCGGCATTCATTTCAGCGCTCTCTCCTGCTGCGTGAGCGGCTAACTTACTCAAGGTTTGTGACAGAACCATGCGGTCATCACCTTGGCGCTCTGTGGTGTGTTTGCCGACACAAGAGGTATGCCAATCTCCCGCATTCACAGGTATTCAGGCACAAAAAAGCCCGCGACCGTGCTGGGTCGCGGGCTTGCCTGGAACACTGCGCTCGCGCGGTGCTCGCTCGCCCTCAAGGCGCTGTTACAACTGCACTCAATTTCTCTGCGGTGCTGGCTGCTGCTGGGTCAGGCAGTGAATATTGCCACCCCCCAGTAACAGTTCACGGCCCGGCACCATCACCACTTCGTGTTGTGGAAACAGGTTCTGCAGGATCTGCTTGGCCTGATGGTCCAGCGGGTCATCGAAACTCGGCACGATGATGCCGCCGTTGACGATCAGGAAGTTGACGTAGGAACCGGCCAACCGCACGCTCGGATTACGTTCCTGGCTGCCGTCTACCGGATCGACACCGGCACATTCTTCTTCGGTGGCATACAGCGGCCCCGGAATCGGCATCTTATGCACCGTGAACGAGCGGCCGCGGGCGTCGGTGCTGCTTTGCAGTACCTCCATGGCGGCATGGCAGCGCGGGTAGTTCGGGTCTTGCGGGTCGTCGGTCCAGGCCAGCAGCACCTCACCTGGGCGCACGTAGCAGCAGAAGTTATCCACATGGCCGTCGGTTTCGTCGTTGAACAGGCCATCCGGCAACCAGATGATCTTATCCGCAGCCAGGTTGGCGCTGAGCACCGCTTCAATGGCTGCGCGATCCAAGTGCGGGTTGCGGTTGCGGTTCAACAGGCATTCTTCGGTGGTGATCAGGGTGCCTTCGCCGTCGACGTGGATCGAACCGCCCTCCAGCACGAAGCCTTCGGTGCGATAACGCGAAGCGCGCTCGATCTCGAGAATCTTGCCGCCCACCTGTGCGTCACGGTTCCACGGCGCATACAGGCCACCATCGAAACCGCCCCAGGCGTTGAAATCCCAGTTCACCCCGCGTACTTCACCGCTGTCGTTGATCACGAACGTCGGCCCCGTGTCCCTTACCCAGGCGTCGTCACTGGACATTTCCACCACTCGGATATTCGGCACATCCAGGCGGCTACGAGCGTTTTCATATTGGCTGGCGGAAACCGCAACGGTCACCGGCTCGAACCGTGCGATGGCCTTGGCCACGGCCACGTGGGCCGCTTGCGCCGGCTTACCGCCCAGGCGCCAGTTGTCCGGGCGCTCGGGCCAGATCATCCAGGTTTGAGTCTGTGGCGCCCATTCGGCGGGCATATGGAAGCCATCGGCGCGTGGTGTGCTGTGCAGGGTGGTCATGGCGATGAGGACTCCGAATGGGGTGAAAGCCGACTTTATAACGGATAAATATCGGCTTTAATAGTGAACAAAAATAATAATTAGGCTAGATCACGTAATTTAGTCGATAACAATCGAATGACTACAGCTCATCCAGCACCTTCGACAGCATGTCGACGAAGAAATCCACACTGCGCCGGGTCGTGACCATCGGCGGCTTGATCTTGAGGATGTTCAGGTAGTCGCCGGTCGGCTGCATGAAGATTCCCAGTTCGCGCAGACGGTCGCATAACAGCGCAGTCTCTTGCGTCGCGGGTTCCAGGGTTTGTCGGTCACGTACCAGCTCGAGGCCCAGATAGAAGCCGGAACCGTGTACCGCACCGACCAGCGGATGATGCTCGATCAACGCTTGCAGGCGTGTCTTGAAATACCCGCCCACTACTTGGGCGTTTTCCCACAGCTTTTCCTCTTCCATCACATCCAGCACCGTCATGCCGATACGGCAGCTCACCGGGCTGCCGCCCGATGACGAGAAGAAATAGCCCTCCGCTTCCAGGGCTTCGGCAATCTCTCGACGGGTGATCACCGCGCCCAGCGGCTGCCCGTTGCCCATCCCCTTGGCCATGGTAATGATGTCCGGCACGACGCCCTGCTCTTCAAAGCCCCAGAAAAAATGCCCCATGCGCCCATAACCTACCTGCACCTCATCGGCAATGCAGACACCGCCCTGGGCGCGGACCAGCCCATAAACCTGCTGCAAATAGCCGGGCGGCAACGAAATGCCACCGGCGTTGCCATACACCGGTTCGCAGATGAAACCCGCCAGTTGGCGTTGGCCAGCGGCGATTTTCGACAGGTTATGTTCCACGCTTCGTACATAGTCAGGCGCGCTGTCTGGCCCGCGAAACTCACCCCGGTAGGTATTCGGCGCCGTCACCGGGTGCACCCAGTCCGGGCGGCTGCTCAACGCCTGGGGATTATCGGCAATCGAGGTAGACACCGCGTCCGCCGCCACCGACCAGCCGTGATAGGCCTCCAGCACGCTGAGCATGTCGCGCCCGCCGCTGTAGGCCCAGGCCAGGCGGATCGCCAGGTCATTGGCCTCGGTGCCGCTGTTGACCAGGAACACCCGGTCCATGCCCGCCGGCGCCAGCGCCAGCAGGCGTTCGGAAAACTCGGCGATCGCCGCGTAGTGAAAACGTGAATTAGTGTTGAGCAATGACCATTGCCGCGCCGCCACTGCTGCCATGCGCGGGTGGCCGTGGCCCAGCACCGCCACGTTGTTGAGCATGTCCAGGTAGGAGCGGCCCTGCATGTCGATCAAGTGATTGCGCCAGCCCCGCTCGATACGGGGCGGGTCGACGTAATAATGCTTCTGCGAACGGGCGAAGCTGGCGTCGCGCCGGGCCAGCAGGGCTTCGGCGTCCAGCTCCGGTTCGGCATCACAGGCCAGCCCGAGCAACGCCGCCGGTGACGGGCACAACGTCTGCCACGCCGACGCCCGGGAAGGCGCACAGAACAGCGGGGGCGCAAGATCGGCACGACACAGCTGCACGATCAACGGCCCGTGGACTTCACCGAGTATTTGCCCCTTCACCACCTGCGCACCGGCTTTGAGCCGCGTTGTCACGCCCCATACGCGCAGATTCAGGCGCTCTTCGTACACACACAGCAAGCCGTCGGCGCCCTCGCGCAGTGTCCCGGCGAAAGGTGCCTCAAGCACTGTGCCATGGGGCAGGCTTAATTCGACATGAAGAGCGAAGGTGTCCGGTTCCCCAGCACTGTCCGGGCGGGTGCGCGACAAGCGATATTGCCCATAACGGCTGGCTGCCAGCCCATGCACCGCAGCGGCTTCATTCAGCAGCCGCCGATCCATGCCCGGCGTCTCCCAATTGCCCGCCTCGAAATGCGGGCTGAGCACGCCCAGGTCGATCAGCGCGAACTCCCGCCCGACCAGCCCCGGCAGCAAGGGGGCAAAGTCCTGGCTGGCCAAGGCAGGCAACGCCTCGCCGACGCTGTTCAGGATCGCCGCTTCCATCAGTTCGAACGGCACCGACGTGGCGACATGGAAAATTTCCCACTCGTGCTCGGCGTTCTTCAACAGGTAGGCGTTATCAGGGTCCAGACGTCGCTGCTGCTCACTGCTCAACACCAACACCGCCGCGCGGGCGACGATCAACGGCCACAGCGCGCGCAACTCTTCATGCTGCAACGGCGTGATCGCATGACAGGCTTGGATCGCCGGCAGGATGGCAAACGGGTCGCCCTCAGCGTGATGCAGCAGCGCAGCGCACGTCACCGACAGGTCAGCGATGCGCCAGGTGTGCACCAGGTCGCCGAAATCGATCACCCCCTGGACCTGCCAATACCGCTGCGCATCGCGCTGCCAGACCACGTTGTCATCGGTGATGTCCATGTGCACGGCCTGCCAGGGCAGGTGTGCAGCCAGAGGCCGGATATGCGCTTCGATCTGCCCGGTGAGCTGCTCCAGTGCAGTGCGATGGGGAAGCTCGGGCAAGGTCGCCAGCAGATGGGTAATCAGCTCCTGCGCGTGGCGTGGGTCCCATTGCAGGGTGCGATCCAGGCCGGGATGGGTGAACGTTGACAGTGCCAGGCTCATTCGCCCGCACAGGTCGCCGAACCCTGCGATTACATCGCGACCGAGGTGAGGCAAATGGGTCAGCGGCTGGCCGTCGATGTAGTCCAGTAGCCGCAGGTGCAGGGTTTGCCCATCGACGGTGACGCTCAGCAGTTCGTCGCCATTGAGGGCTTTGATGACCTTGGGCACGCGCACTTGTACGTGTGCCTGCAGCTCGTTGAGGGCTGCATGCTGGGCCAGTAGCTCGATTGCGGCGTAGTCACCCCGGCAGATTTTCAGAACGAAGCGGCCCAAGGCGCTGTCGATCCTGTAGTTAAGGTCTTGTTGGCTGCCCAACGACTGCAATGTGCCCCTGAGGCCGTAATGCTGCTCAAGCAACTGGGCCGCCTGCTGGAAGCTCAATTGGGGGCAAGGCAAACTGGCACGATGAATCAATTCGGCGAGCAACATTGTGACGACCTCGGTTTTATCAGGCGTCTATATCGCCATTGTTCCGGGGCGTTAATCAACCCCTCGTGCTCGCCGCACTTGCGCCCGCCCGATTCACAACTCAAGCTATGCTTCTTTCGCTTAATGTCCGTCTAAGGAAAAGGCCCTCGACATGCGTATTCTCATCACCGGCGGTGCCGGATTTATTGGCTCGGCCCTGATCCGGCATCTGATCCAGCACACCGAGCATGAAGTGCTCAACCTGGACAAACTCACTTACGCCGGCAACCTTGAGTCGCTGGCCAGCATTGCGTCCAACAGCCGCTATGAGTTCGTCCAGGCCGATATCATCGACCAGGCCACCGTCAGTGCCGTGCTGGCACGCTTCAAGCCCGAAGCGATCATGCATTTGGCGGCCGAGTCCCATGTGGACCGGTCCATCGACGGCCCGTCGGATTTTATCCAGACCAACATTGTCGGTACCTACAGCCTGCTGGAAGCCACCCGGGCGTACTGGCAGACGCTGGCAGAACCGGCTAAAAGCGCATTCCGCTTCCACCACATCTCCACTGACGAGGTGTATGGCGACCTGCACGGTGTGGACGATCTCTTCACCGAAACCACGCCCTACGCCCCCAGCTCGCCGTACTCTGCGAGCAAGGCAGCCTCCGACCATCTGGTCCGCGCCTGGCAGCGTACCTACGGCCTGCCGGTGCTGCTGACCAACTGCTCGAACAACTATGGGCCGTTCCACTTCCCCGAAAAGTTGATCCCTCTGGTTATCCTCAACGCCCTGGCCGGCAAGCCGCTGCCGGTCTATGGCGATGGCTTGCAAGTGCGCGACTGGCTGTTCGTCGAAGACCACGCCCGTGCGCTGCTCAAGGTGGTGACTACTGGGGTGGTGGGCGAGACCTACAACATCGGTGGCCACAACGAACAGAAGAACATCGACGTAGTTCGTGGCATCTGCGCCCTGTTGGAAGAGCTGGCGCCACAGCGTCCAGCCGGGGTGGAAAAGTTCACCGACCTGATCACTTTCGTCAAGGATCGTCCGGGCCACGACCAGCGGTACGCGATCGATGCCAGCAAGATCGAGCGCGAACTGGGCTGGGTCCCGGAAGAAACCTTTGAAACCGGCCTGCGCAAGACCGTGCAGTGGTACCTCGATAATCTGGAATGGTGCCGCAGGGTCCAGGATGGCAGTTATCAAGGTGAACGACTCGGCAATACTGACGTAAAGGATCTGATCGTATGATGAAGGGAATTGTATTGGCCGGCGGTTCCGGCACCCGTTTGCACCCCATTACCCTGGGCGTGTCAAAGCAGCTGTTGCCGGTGTATGACAAGCCGATGATCTATTACCCGATCTCGGTGCTGATGCTGGCGGGTATCAAGGACATCCTGGTGATCTCCACGCCCGTGGACCTGCCGCAATACCGCAACCTGTTGGGCGATGGCAGCCAGTTCGGCGTGCGTTTCAGCTATGCAGAGCAGCCTTCGCCCGACGGCTTGGCACAAGCGTTCATCATTGGCGAGGAATTCATCGGGGATGACCCGGTGTGCCTGATCCTGGGCGACAACATCTTCCATGGCCAGCATTTCGGTGACCAATTGCGCCACGCTGCCCAACGCCCGTCGGGCGCCACGGTGTTCGGCTACTGGGTGAAAGACCCGGAGCGTTTCGGCGTGATCGATTTCGACCAAGAAGGCCGTGCCCTGTCGATCGAGGAAAAACCGGCGAAGCCTAAATCCAGCTATGCGGTGACCGGCCTGTATTTCTATGACAACGACGTGATCAAGATCGCCAAGGCCGTCCAGCCTTCGCCACGCGGCGAGCTGGAGATCACCGACGTCAACAACGCCTACCTCAAGCGCGGCGACCTGCACGTTGAGCGTTTCGGTCGTGGTTTCGCCTGGCTTGATACCGGCACCCACGACAGCTTGCTGGAAGCGTCGACCTATGTGCAGACCATCGAGCACCGCCAGGGCCTGAAAGTAGCCTGCCTGGAAGAGATTGCCTACGAGAACGGCTGGATTGATCGTGACTATCTGCTGGAACGTGCGAAATATTTCGGCAAAACCGGCTATGGTCAGTATCTGTACACTCTGGCCGGGAACCCTAAATGAATGTGAGCGCCACTGAGCTGCCTGGTGTATTGGTCATCGAACCAAAGGTTTTTGGCGATGACCGCGGCTTTTTTTATGAGAGTTTCAACGCTCGCGAATTTGAAAACGCCAGCGGATTGAAACTTCAATTCGTGCAGGACAACCACTCACGCTCGTTGAAAGGCGTGCTGCGCGGCTTGCACTACCAGGTCGAACACGCCCAGGGGAAACTGGTGCGGGTGACGGCCGGGGAAGTATTGGATGTGGCGGTGGACATCCGCCGCAGCTCTCCTCATTTCGGTCAATGGACCAGCGTGCGCCTGTCTGCCGAGAACAATCGTCAACTGTGGATTCCACCCGGTTTCGCCCATGGGTTCGTTGTGCTGAGCGATTACGCCGAATTCCTCTACAAGACGACAGATTACTACACGCCGTCTGCCGAGCGGTGCATTCGCTGGGACGACCCGGACCTCAATATCAATTGGCAACTCAATGGCCCACCGACCCTGTCCGCCAAGGATCAAACCGGTAAAAGCCTGAAAGATGCGGACCTGTTCCCATGATAGCCCCCCTGAAAATACTGATCACCGGCCAACACGGCCAAGTCTCCCAGGAGCTGCAACAGCGGCTCCAAGGCCTGGGCGAACTCATCGTGCTGGGTCGTGACCAACTGGACTTGGCCAACGCACCGCTCATCCGTGAGCAGGTGCGCGCCCACCGCCCCGACCTGATCATCAACGCCGCCGCCCACACGGCGGTCGATCTGGCCGAAAGCGAGCCGGAAGCAGCCTTCGCCATCAACGCCATCGCCCCCGGCATCCTTGCCGAAGAAGCCAAGGCCCTTGGCATCCCGCTGATTCACTACTCGACCGACTACGTGTTCGACGGCAGCAAACCGGCCCCGTACACCGAAAGCGACTCACCCAGCCCACTGGGCGTCTACGGTCAGAGCAAGCTGGCGGGCGAGCAGGCGATTGCGGCCGTGGGCGGGAAGTACCTGATTCTGCGCACCAGTTGGGTGTATTCGAGCCACGGCAAGAATTTCCTGCTGACCATGCAGCGTCTGCTGCAGGAGAAGCCGCAGATGCGCATCGTCGCCGACCAGATCGGCGCGCCAACCTGGGCCGGGACCATCGCCAACAGTACGCGTGCGTTGATTGAGCGCTGGCAAGCCGGTAACGCCGGGGATTGGGGGGTTTACCACCTCACGGCCCAGGGCGAAACGTCGTGGTTCGGCTTTGCCGAGGCCATTGGCCAAGCCCTCCGCGCTGCGGGCAAAGCCTGCGCCGAACTGGAAGCGATCCCGTCCAGCGCCTATCCAACACCCGCTAAACGCCCGCTGAACTCGCGCCTGGATTGCAGCCGCCTGCAACAGCAGTGGCAGGTCAGCCAGCCGCAGTGGCAAGACGCATTGCACGAGTGTCTTGCCGAGCAGCACTAGGCATAATGCGCCTGTACCCACAGGCGCACGATTCCCATGACCCCACCCCTTCCGCGAAGACCCCGCTGGCGCAGCCTCGCCCTGTTGGCGTTGTGCCTGGCGCCGCTGCTCTGGCCGCTGGAGCACTTGGCCGAGCGCTACTACCGCAGCGAGCTGGCCGGGCAAAACCGTCAGACCCTCGACCTGTACGTCGCCAACCTGTTGGGCACCCTGCACCGCTATGAAGTGCTGCCGCAGATCCTCGGTGATCTGCCGGCCCTGCGCACCGCGCTGGATGCGCCCCACGTCAGCACCAACCTGGTCAACGCCAACTCGCTGCTCAAGGACGTCGCCGCCCAGGCTGGGGTGGAGGTGATGTACCTGATGGACACCACCGGCAAGACTCTCGCCGCGTCCAACTGGGACAAACAAGACAGCTTTGTCGGGCGCAACTTTTCCTTTCGCCCCTATTTCAGCGAAGCCATGGCCGGGCGCCTGGGGCGCTTTTTCGGGCTAGGCACCACCTCGGCCAAGCGCGGCTACTTCTTCGCCGCCGCCGTACGCGATGATGAGAAGATCATCGGCGTGCTGGTGGTCAAGGTGGATCTGGACCACACCGAAAGCTTGTGGGGCAACACCCCGGAACAACTGCTGGTGACCGACCACAACGGCGTGGTAATCCTCACCTCGCGCCCGCAATGGCGGTTCCGCGCCACCCGGCCGCTGACCGCCGCAGAGCGCCAGGCCATTATTGCCATTCAGCCTTATCCCACCCGTGATCCTCAGCCGCTGAACCTCAGCAGCAGCGCCTGGCTGCGCCAATCCACCGCCATCGCCGAGACCGGCTGGAACGTGGAAATCCTCGCCCCCCAATCCTTGATCAACCGCCCGGTGCGTACCGTGGTGGCCGTAGGCGGCGCGACCTTGCTGGTGCTGATGCTACTGCTCGGCTTGATGATGCAGCGCCGCCGGCATTACCTGGAGCGTATCGCCTTCGAAGCCAAGGCGCGCCGCGAGCTGGAAATGCGCGTGGCCGAGCGCACCAGCGACCTGGAAGGCCTGAACCGGCGCCTGAAACAGGAAGTGCTGGAGCGCGAACACGCCCAGCAGGAACTGGTACGTGCCCAGGATGACCTGGTGCAGGCCGGTAAACTCTCGGCGCTGGGCACCATGTCGGCCAGTATCAGCCATGAACTGAATCAACCCCTGGCAGCGATTCGCAGCTACGCGGAAAACGCGGAAATCCTGCTCGACCATGAACGCACCGCCGATGCGCGCGGCAACCTCAAGTTGATCAGCGAACTGACCGGGCGCATGGCCTCGATCATCGCCCACTTGCGCGCGTTCGCCCGCCGTGACCGTCACGCGCCGGAAAGCGTGGCATTGCAACCCGCGCTGGACGATGCCCTGGCCTTGCTGGCCAAACGGCGGCGATCGATGGAAGTGGAATTGATCCGCGACTTACCCGAAGCGACCTTATGGGTACAAGCCGGTGAAACCCGTCTGCGCCAGGTGCTGGGCAACCTGCTGGCCAATGCCCTGGACGCCCTTACCGAAAAAGGCCCGCCACGCAAACTGTGGCTGAGCGCCCAAACCACTGACCAGGGCGTCAACCTGTACATTCGCGACAACGGCCCGGGCTTTTGCATGGAGGCGTTGGGCCGCGCCAGCGAGCCGTTCTACACCACCAAGACGCGCACCCAGGGCTTGGGCCTGGGCCTCGCCATCTGTGACACCCTGATGCGTGCCTTCGGCGGCGAGCTGCTGTTCGCCAACCACAAGGAAGGCGGCGCGCTGTTAACCTTGAAATTGCGCGCCGGCTCGCCGGGCGTCAGTCTGCAACCGTCCGAGGACCGCAGTGTATGAGTATCGATAACCAGATTCAGGTGGTGCTGATCGATGACGATCCCCATTTGCGTCAGGCGCTGTGCCAGACCCTGGACCTGGCCGGGCTGAAAGTGCTGCCCCTGGGCGAAGCCAGCGGCCTCACCGCGCGCTTGTCGCGGGACTGGTCGGGCGTCGTGGTCAGCGATATCCGCATGCCCGGCATGGACGGCCTGGAACTGCTCGCCGAACTGCACGGCCAGGACCCGGACCTGCCCGTGCTGCTGATCACCGGCCACGGTGACGTGCCGCTGGCGGTGCAGGCCATGCGTGCCGGCGCCTATGACTTCCTCGAAAAGCCCTTCGCCAGCGACGCCTTGCTCGACAGCGTGCGCCGCGCACTGGCCCTGCGCCGACTGGTGCTGGACAACCGCAGTCTGCGCCTGGCCCTCAGCGATCGGCAGCAACTGAGCACGCGCCTGGTGGGGCATTCGCCGCAGATGCTGCGCCTGCGCGAGCAAATCGGCGCACTGGCGGCGACCAAGGCCGATGTGCTGATCCTTGGCGAAACCGGCGCCGGCAAAGAAGTAGTCGCCCGCGCCTTGCACGATCTGTCGAGCCGCCGCAGCGGTCCGTTCGTGGCGATCAACGCCGGGGCCCTGGCCGAATCGGTGGTGGAAAGCGAGCTGTTCGGCCATGAACCGGGCGCGTTTACCGGCGCGCAGAAGCGCCGCATCGGCAAGTTCGAATTCGCCAATGGCGGCACGCTGTTCCTCGATGAAATCGAAAGCATGAGCCTGGATGTACAGGTCAAGCTGTTGCGCCTGCTGCAGGAGCGCGTCGTGGAGCGGCTGGGCGGCAACCAGTTGATTGCACTGGATATCCGCATCATCGCCGCCACCAAGGAAGACCTACGCCAGGCGGCCGACCAGGGCCGCTTCCGGGCCGACTTGTATTACCGCCTGAATGTCGCGCCGCTGCGCATTCCGCCACTGCGCGAGCGTGGTGAAGATGCGCTGATGCTGTTCCAGCACTTCGCCGACGAAGCCAGCAGCCGCCACGGCCTGCCCTTGCATGAGCTGCAACCGGGCCAGCGCGCGCTGCTGTTGCGCCACAGTTGGCCAGGTAACGTACGCGAGCTGCAAAACGCCGCCGAACGCTTTGCCCTGGGCCTTGAACTGGCCTTGGACAGTACGCAGGACAATCCCTCCGCCAGCACACTGACCTCCACGCCCGGCGGCTTGAGCGAGCAAGTCGAACAATTCGAAAAAAGCCTGATCGCCGCCGAACTGACCCGCCCCCACAGCTCCATGCGCAGCCTCGCCGAAGCCCTCGGCGTGCCCCGTAAAACCCTGCACGACAAACTGCGCAAGCATGGCCTGAACTTCGCCGACAGCGCCAGCCACAGCGCAGACGACGAATGACCCTGCCCACCCGCCAAGAGACCGCCATGAGCCGCGACAGCCGTTACCTGGAATCCATCCTCCATCACGACATCCCCCTCACCCGGGAAATGGGCCTCAAGGTGCTCGACTGGCAACACGGCCAACTGCAACTGCATTTACCCTTGCAGGCCAATATCAACCACAAGAGCACCATGTTTGGCGGCAGCCTCTACTGCGGCGCCGTGCTGGCGGGGTGGGGTTGGTTGCACCTGAGACTGCGCGAAGAGGGCATCGAAGACGGGCACATCGTGATTCAGGAAGGGCAGATCAGCTATCCGCTGCCGGTGACGCAGGATGCGACGGTGATTTGCGCAGCGCCGGAGGAGAAAGTGTGGAAGCGCTTTGTCGCAACGTACAAGCGCTATGGGCGAGCGCGGTTGACGCTGGAGACTTGGATTGTGAATGAGGGCAGCGCAGAGCAGGCCGTGTCGTTTACTGGCCAGTACGTCCTGCACCGTTAAAAATGTGGGAGGGGGCTTGCTCCCGATAGCGGTGTATCAGCAGCACATTCAGTGACTGACACTCCATTATCGGGATGTAGAACCGTAGACATCGTTTACAACTGAAACCGGGGACATCGTTTACACATTTGAGGCCTGGACGCGGGTCATACCGCGTCCAAATCTCCCCAAGGGATAATCACATAGGTACAGATCCCAAACATCATCTTCAGCTTCTCTGAGTCCTATCCGTTCCCCAGACAATGCCTCGCTGATAAATACCAACTTGCCGTTCCACTTGATCGACCCGTCCTGTCTGACGCTTCGAACCTTCATTTCGGACGGATACTCCACATCCGGCAAGCATCCTGGGTAAATCCGGGTAGACGGCACATACACGTCCCCTGGACGCTTCATGCCGAGCGCTTCATGAGGGCGCACGTAATTGAACTCATGCCTGAAATGCTCCAGCAAAAGCTGCTGCTCGATTAAGTTTTCTCCTAAGGGCAGCTCCAGTTTCAAGCTACGGTGCATCCGCTCATGGCGACCATTTTGGGCCGGTCTTCCTGGCATGGTGCGCTCCGGATAGATGCCCAGACGTATCCACCAAACTGCCAGCGTGGACATTCTTGCCAGGCCAGGAGAGGCAAACGGAACACCGTTGTCCGACCGAATAACTTCGGGCATGCCGTACTCTTCAAACAGTCTCTCAAAGGCGTGTTTAACAGGTTCAGTCTTGATCTTTGAATGAGCCCTGCACGCCAAAATCATCCGGGACGCGTGGTCTGTGATGGTCAAAGGGAAGCACATCTGCGCGTTATGCATTTTGAATTGCCCTTTGTAGTCGGCGCACCATGTCTGGTTAGGTTCGTTGGCCTCGCGCATTGCTACAGGGGAAGTACCGTGTCTGCGCTTGAAGCGCCGCTTTTGGACGAGCCCAAGTCGATCAAGCCATTGGCCTGCTGTACTTGGGGAAGGCCAGGCGATGGAGGGATCTTCAAGTCGCAATAGCTCGAGAAGCTTCTTCGGACCCCATTTATCGTGCGCCTCCTTCATCGCCACCACACGGGCCAGGATTTCATCGTCGGTTTTATTGGGGCTGTTGTGAGGGCGTCGGGACAGTTCGGCTAAAGACTTTAAATCGCCATTGTGCCGGCCGATCCATTTGTCGACGGTAGGCCGACTTACGTTAAAGCGGCGCGCCAGCTGGCTTTTGGTGTAGTTACCAGAAAGCCAGTCAGCGACCAGTCTGATTCGTTGATTCATCGGAGACTCTTGGTTCCAGGGCATGATCAGTTACCTCCTGATCATGCGTATTAACCTGTAAACCATGTCCCCGGTTAGAAATGTAAACGATGTCCCCGGTTTGTACCGGAGCAAGCCCCCTCCCACAGTTTGATCTGTTGCGGCTTCAGGATCTGGCCAGGGTCAACAGGCGCTCACGCCACGCCGCCTTGGCCGGCAACGCCAGGAAGAACGGGTTCAACAACGATTCCCGCGCCGGGTAGCTGAACGGTTTGCCATTCAGCTCCAGCACCTCGCCCCCCGCCCCTTCCAGCACGCCTTGCGCCGCCGCAGTGTCCCACTGCGAGGTCGGCGCCAGGCGCGGATAACAGTCGGCACTGCCCTCGGCCAACAGGCAGAACTTCAAGGAACTGCCGATATTCGCCAGTTTCAGCTCCCCCAAGCCTTGGCTCAGCCCCTCCAGCAAACGCTCCTGCTCCGGGCTGGTATGACGGCGGCTGGCAACCACGGTAAAGGCTTCACCCGCGGCCGGAGCCTGGCGCACCTGGATCTGCCTGGGCGCGGCATTCACATCCGAACGCCAAGCCCCCAGGCCCGCGCCGCCGAAGTAGCAACGACCACTGGTGGGCATAGACACCACGCCGAACACCACGCGGCCTTGTTCGATCAAGGCGATATTGACGGTGAATTCTTCACTGCCACCAATGAATTCCTTGGTCCCATCCAACGGGTCCACCAGCCACCAACGCTGCCAACCGGCGCGCACGCTCTGGTCGATATCGGCGTCTTCTTCGGACAGCACCGGAATGCTTGGGTCCAGCGCAGTCAGGCCAGCGAGAATCAGATGGTGCGCAGCCAGGTCGGCGGCCGTCACCGGCGAATCATCCGCTTTGGAGGTAACCGCGACGTCGGCACGCCAGTACGGCAGGATGGCTTCACCTGCCTGGCGAGCCAGTTCGATGACGGGGGCGATAAAGGGGTGGCCCAGAAACAGTTCGCTCATAAGGTAAACACTCCACGCTGGGTCAGCAGGTCTCGCACCAGGTACAGCGCGGCAAGTGCCCGGCCCTCACTGAACTGCTCGTTTTGCGCCAGTGCCGACAGCTCACGCAGGTTGACCCGCTCCACGCGCATGGGCTCGGGCTCATCGCCTTCCAAGCGCTCTTCATAAAGCTCGGTGGCCAGCACCACCTGGATTTTCTGGCTCATGTAGCCAGGTGACAGCGAAAGCTCAGTGATGTGTTCCAACTGGCGTGCGCCATAGCCGGCTTCTTCCTTGAGTTCGCGGTCAGCCGCCGCCAGCACATCCTCGCCGGGCTCGATCAAGCCTTTAGGCAAGGACAACTCATACTCGTCGGTGCCACCGCAGTACTCTTCCACCAGCAAGGCATGGTCTTCGTCGATCATCGCGACGATCATCACTGCGCCGTAACCGGCACCACGGCCCACCAGGCGTTCGTAGGTCCGTTCAACGCCATTGGAAAAGCGCAATTGCACTTCCTCCACGCGGAACAAACGGCTACTGGCGACTATTTCGCGGGCGAGGACAGTGGGTTTCTGGCGCATGAACGGCTCCTTGGCGTGATCGGGTTACTATACCGTGGCTTTTCCGATTGTCTGTGTCGGATATCTTTACTTACATGAGAACGCCCCATGCCCTCTTTGCCCTGGCACGCCATCGACACCGTCCTGCTGGACATGGACGGCACCTTGCTCGACTTGCACTACGACAACCATTTCTGGATGGAGCACCTGCCCCAGCGTTATGCCGAACTGCACGGTGTAAGCCGGGCCATGGCCGAAATGGAACTGCAGCCCCTGTTCGAGCGTAACGCCGGACAGTTGCAATGGTATTGCCTGGATTTCTGGAGCGCCGAACTGAAGATCCCAGTGCGCGAACTCAAGCTTGAAACCGCCCACCTGATCGCCCTGCGCCCGGACGCCGATACATTTCTGGCGGCGATCAAACAGGCCGGCAAACGCGTGATTCTGATCACCAATGCTCACCGCGATTCGTTGTCATTGAAGTTGGAGCGCATTGAGCTGGCGCCGTACTTCGAGCAACTGATCAGCTCCCACGATTACGGTTTTCCCAAGGAAAACCAGCAGTTCTGGGAAGCGCTGCACGCTGATATCCAGTTCGACCCGGCCCGTAGCCTGTTTATCGACGACACCCTGCCGATCCTGCGCAGCGCCAGGGAGTTCGGTGTGGGGTATTTGCTGGCAGTCAAAGAGCCCGACAGCAAGAAGGGCCCGAAGGACACCGCAGAGTTTGCGGCTGTCGAGGACTACCGCGACCTAATAGCCGGACTCTGAACCCATGTGGGAGGGGGCTTGCTCCCGATAGCGGTATATCAGAAACACATCCAGTGACTGACACACTGCCATCGGGGGCAAGCCCCCTCCCACAGGGTTGTTGTGCGTATTACTCAGGAATACGCAGGGTCTGGCCTGGGTAGATTTTGTCCGGGTGCGACAACAGCGGCTTGTTGGCCTCGAAAATCTTGTTGTACTGGTTGGCATTACCGTACACAGCCAGCGAAATCGCGCTGAGGGTATCGCCCTTTTTCACCACGACGAAACGCGCAGCGGTAACCGCAGGGCCCGTGACGGTGATCTGATCATCCACGCTCGCCACGCCGGCGATGTTGCCCAGTGCCAGCAGGATTTTCTCTTTCTCTTCCTGGGTAGCCACTTCACCGGTCACGGTGACCTTGTCGCCATCCACGGTGGTTTGCACGTTTGGATTACCCAGGCCCACCTTGCTCACATGCTCCTTCAACTGCTCACTCGCATTAGCATTACCCGGCGTCAACAGGTCGACGATCTTTTCGCCGGCTTCTTTGATAAAGCTGAAAATACTCATAGTGCGCTCTCCTTGGGTTTAAGTTCCTGATGTCCAAGACTAGACCAGTCCCAGGGTTTTGGGTTCCAGAGCCTTCGACGGCGAGCAGACGACCGCGCAAAACCGAGCCTTGATCGACGCCGTCTATCACTACATCAATACTGGCAATTAGACGCGACCCTTTGTCGCGCCTAGTCTGAACACTGACCAATCCGTCGGTGGTAATTGCCTCATGAACGCCAAGCGCCCAACCTGCGCGGCGCCCGCCCTTGAAACGCCCGCGCCCGCCGCCAGCCAGAGCTATGAGTACAGCAATCTCGAACTCACAGACGTCGGCAGTACTGCACTGGCCGAAGAGGTGGCGTTGGCGATTGCCTATAACGACATCAGCCAGGCCGTCATGCTGGTGACGCCGACCGACCTGGAAGACTTCATTGTCGGCTTCAGCCTTGGCAGCGGCATTATCACCGACGTCAGCGACATCTATGACCTGAAGCTCAGCGGCTCGGGCTCTGCACAGTATGCTCAGGTACAGATTTCCAGCCGGGCGTTCTGGAACCTCAAGCAGCAGCGCCGCCAATTAGCGGGCACCAGCGGCTGCGGGCTGTGCGGCGTCGAAGCCGTGGAGCAGGCTTTGCCCGACCTGCAGGTGCTGCCCGGTGCACCCTTGCCACCCGCCGCCTGGCTCGATGGCCTGCGCCAGCGCATCAGTGCCTTCCAGCCCTTGGGCCAACACAGCGGCGCGGTGCACGCAGCCATATTTATGAACAACCAGGGCGAATTGCTGATGGGCCGCGAAGACATCGGCCGGCATAACGCCCTGGATAAATTGATTGGCGCACTGATCCGCCAACAGATTCCGACCGACGGTGGCCTGGCAATTGTCACCAGCCGCTGCAGCCTCGAATTGATCCAGAAAGTCCTGCGCGCGGGCATCCAGACCCTGGTCAGCCTGTCGTCGCCCACCGGCCTTGCCCTGCAATGGGCGCGTCGGCATAACCTCAATCTCATCCACCTGCCGCAGAAAAGCGCGCCGCGGGTCTACAGCCCAGCGATGGAGTAACAGCCATGAGCCTTCACCACCAAGCCGACCAAACCCCAACCCCACGCTACAAGCCCTACAAAGGCCCGGCAGGCGGCTGGGGTGCATTGATCAGCGTGGCGCACGCCTGGCTGACCAGCGACAACGCACTGAAAAACCTGCGCATGATGCTCAAGACCAACCAGAACGGCGGTTTCGACTGCCCGGGCTGTGCCTGGGGCGACTCGCCGGAAAGTGGCATGGTCAAGTTCTGCGAAAACGGCGCCAAGGCAGTCAATTGGGAAGCCACCAAGCGCCGCGTGGATGCCGCGTTCTTCGCCAAACACAGCGTGACCGCGCTGCTGGAACAAAGCGATTACTGGCTGGAGTACCAAGGCCGTCTCACCGAGCCTATGCGCTACGACGCCGCGACCGATCGCTACCAGCCCATCAGCTGGGACGCCGCGTTCGACCTGGTCGGCAAGCACCTCAATGCCCTGCCCTGCCCGGACATGGCCGAGTTCTACACCTCGGGCCGCGCCAGCAACGAAGCCGCCTACCTGTACCAGCTGTTTGTGCGCGCATACGGCACCAACAATTTCCCGGATTGCTCGAACATGTGCCACGAAGCCAGCGGCGTCGCCCTGGCCCAGAGTGTGGGCGTGGGCAAAGGCACGGTGACCTTTGATGACTTCGAACATGCCGACGCAATTTTCGTCTGGGGCCAGAATCCCGGCACCAACCATCCGCGCATGCTCGAACCGCTGCGCGAAGCGGTGAAACGCGGCGCTCAGGTGGTGTGTATCAACCCCCTGAAAGAACGTGGCCTGGAACGCTTCCAGCACCCGCAACATCCGCTGGAAATGCTCACCAACGGCGACAAGCCAACCAACACCGCCTACTTCCGCCCGGCGCTGGGCGGCGACATGGCCATCTTGCGCGGCATGGCCAAGTTCCTGCTGCTGTGGGAGCGTCAAGCCTTGGCCGAAGGCAAGGAAGCAGTGTTCGATCACGACTTCCTCAACGAACACACCATCAACGTGCTGGACTATCTGGGCCAGATCGACGACACCTCGTGGGAGGAAATCGTCGAGCAGTCCGGCCTGACGCTGGTGGAGATCGAGCAAGCCGCGCGCATGTATGCCAAAGGCAAGAACGTGATCATGTGCTGGGCGATGGGCATCACCCAACACCGTCACTCGGTACCGACCATCCAGGAAATCGCCAACCTGATGTTACTGCGCGGCAATATCGGCCGCCCAGGTGCCGGCCTGTGCCCGGTGCGCGGTCACAGCAACGTGCAGGGCGACCGCACCATGGGCATCAACGAACGCCCACCGGTGGCATTCCTCGACTCACTGGAGCGCCGCTTCCAGTTCCAGGTGCCGCGCACCAATGGCCACAACGTGGTCGAAGCCATCCACGCGATGCTTGAAGGCCGCGCCAAGGTGTTTATCGGCCTTGGCGGCAACTTCGCCCAGGCCACGCCGGACAGCACCCGCACGTTCGAAGCGTTGCGTAACTGCGACCTGACTGTACAGATCAGCACCAAGCTCAACCGCAGCCATCTGATGCACGGCAAAGACGCGCTGATCCTGCCATGCCTGGGCCGTACCGACATCGATATCCAGGCCGAGGGCCCGCAAGCGGTGACTGTGGAAGACTCGTTCAGCATGGTCCACGACTCCAACGGCCAGTTGCAGCCGCTGTCGAAGCTGATGAAATCGGAGCCCGCGATTGTGGCGGGCATTGCCGCCGCGACCCTGGGCAGCAAACCGGTAGATTGGAATTGGCTGGTGGCTGACTACGGACGCATTCGCGACCTGATCGCCGACACCATTCCAGGCTTCAAGGACTTCAACGAGAAGCTCAAAAACCCGGGCGGTTTCTACTTGGGCAACTCCGCCGGCGCACGCCGCTGGAACACCCCATCGGGCCGCGCCAACTTCCGACCGAACGTCCTGCCCAAAGACCTGATTCACGAACGCACCCACGCCACAGGGCGTGTGCCGGACCTGATCATGCAGTCGATGCGTTCCCACGATCAGTACAACACCACTATCTATGGCCTGGACGACCGTTATCGCGGGGTCAAAGGGCAACGGGATGTGCTGTTCGTCAATGAAGCCGACATCATCCGCCTGGGCTTCAAGCCGGGGCAGAAGGCGGACATCATTTCGCTGTGGGAAGACGGCCGAGAGCGGCGCGTCAAGGGCTTCACCCTACTGGCGTTCGATATTCCGGCCGGGCAGGCCGCTGCTTACTATCCGGAAGTTAACCCTCTGGTGCCATTGGAAAGCACGGGCGACGGTAGCCATACGCCGACGTCGAAGTTTGTGGCGATTCGTTTGGAGGCGGCGAGCGATAATGGGTTGATCATGGCGCGCTCGGCCTGATTTATGTCTTTGTTGGCTCCCATATTTGAGATGCATTTCAAATGTGGGAGCGGGCTTGCCCGCGAAGAGGCCCGCACGATCACCACACATTCTGCAGGCACAAAAAAAGGCCGCTTTTTATATAAAAGCGGCCTTTCCCAAGTAGCTAAAGACTCGTAAAAACAACTTAAGTTCCCTATACAAAACAGTAACTTAGCAAATTGTATACAACTGCTGCCGCCGGTCGGATTTCGATTGTCAGCGACTCGATACAACCTCAGGATCGCGCCGTCATCCCCTTGAGGTTTCCCTGAATGAAGTTCTCCTCGATTCTCTTGTTGTCCCTTGGCCTGGTCAGTGGCGCAGCCATGGCCGGTGGCACCACCGAAGCCGGTGTGGGCGGCGCATTGGGCGGGGTTTTAGGCTCGGTTGTCGGCCAGCAGTTGGGCGGCAACACCGGTTCGACCATCGGCGCAGCGCTGGGTGGCGCGGGCGGTAGCGCAGTCGGCGCCGACAAGCGCAGCCGTGGCGAAGCAGCCATTGGCGGCGCACTGGGCGCCGCCGGCGGCAACGTGGTAGGCCGCAGTGTCGGCGGCAGCACCGGCGCACTGATCGGTTCAGCCGCCGGTGGTGGCGCAGGTGGCGCGCTGGGCAACTACATGGGCAACAAGAGCGATGACGATGACCGTCGTTACCGTGGCCGCGACGACCGTCGCTACTACCGCGATGGCCACCCTGGCCGCGGACATGCCTATGGGCATCGCAAGAACAAACATCACTACCGTCACCGCTAGGCTTTAAAGAACACTGCAAATCAATGTGGGAGGGGGCAAGCCCCTCCCACATTTGGTTCAGCGGTGTTTGCGGGACCGAGTCAGGCTACCAACCGCTGTAACGCCTCGCGCAACCTCCCCGGAATCGTCACCGGCTGGTTCGTGCCCCGATCGACAAACACATGCACAAAACGCCCCGCCGCACAGGCTTCCTGCTCGCCTGCCTTGAATACCGCCAACTCGTATTGCACTGAGCTATTGCCCAACTTGCCCACTCGCAGGCCGATATCAATGCGCTCTGGGAAAGCGATCGACGCAAAGTAATCGCACGCCGAACTGACTACAAACCCGACCACTTCCCCGTCATGAATATCCAACTCGCCCTGTTCGATCAGGTAGGTATTCACCGCAGTGTCGAAAAAGCTGTAGTAGGTGACGTTATTCACATGGCCATACACGTCATTATCGTGCCAGCGCGTAATGATCGGCTGGAAGTGTGCGTAATCGGCACGTTGGGGCACTGAGTCAGGCATGGGCACCTCTGGTTAGAAGGAGTTTACAGGTCATTCAAATGGGCTTCGGCCCACTCACGAACCTCGGCGTAGGGGTAGTCCTCCAGCGCAGCGAACCCGGGAATACCCCGCGCCTTCAACTTGGTGAACAACGGCACGCTGATCCCACCCAGAAAGCGCGTCAACCGTTCCGCACCCGGCAATTGGCCGGTGTGCTCATGATGCCTGTGGATAAAATCACCGCACAGCCCCATAAAGTTTTTATCCACAAGCGGCGGCAGGCGCGGCGGCGGCGGTAGATGGGCGACGTGCCCGTGGCACACCGAGCAATGCCCGCAACGCTCAGGTACATTTTCGTCGCCAAAATAGCGCGCCAGGCGTTGCCCCAGGCACTGCTCGGTGGCGAACAGATCAAGCATGGCGTGAATCCGCGCCACTTCTGTCACCTCGTGCTGCTTGAAGCCTGTGTATAACTCGGCGCTCAGGACCTGTGGGTCGAAATCGGTGTTCAGCAAGCTGTAGACCTCGGTCATCTGCTTGCTTTCCAATTCGATCAGGCCCTGTTCCTGGAAGTAATCCAACGCTTTCACCACACGACTGCGCTCGGCGTTGTGCTGCTGGTAGAGCGCGTCGAAATCCACGGTCGCCCAGGTTTTCGCGCGCTTGCACACCTGGATGATCGCCGCGACAAACTGTTGCCGCTCCCCGGAAAATCGCGCCAGCAAGGCATCGGGTTCGATCAGGTACTTGAAACGGTACTCGGCATAAAACGCGTAGCGCGGTGCGATCACGCCCTTGAGCTCCAACTGCACCAGCAGCGTCTTCAACGGCAGCTCGCGAATGTTACTGTGGTCCGATAAAGACCTGAGTAAAAACTCCCATTGGCCCTCGTCTCGCGCGGCCTGCACCTCTTCCAGCACCCGGCGGATACCTTCCTGCTCCGGCGTATCACCGTACACGAAGTTTTCCAGCACATTGAGGCTGTCGCGATTGGCCAGCACCAGGCAGTCCGAAGGCTGGCCATCGCGCCCGGCGCGGCCGATTTCCTGGCTGTAGTTTTCGATGGATTTGGGCAGGTCGAAGTGCACCACATTGCGGATATCACTCTTGTCGATGCCCATGCCAAACGCGATGGTGGCGACGATGCAATTGGAGCGCCCGCCCATGAAACGCTGCTGGATGCCCTCGCGTTTGTCGTGGGGCAAACCGGCGTGATACGCCTCGGCCTGGATGCCGTTACGGTTCAGGTGCTCGGCGATCTGCTCGGCGGTTTTTTGCAGGGTGACGTAGACGATGCTCGGCTGATTGGCCCGCTCGCTCATCCATTGCACGAGACGCCGGCGTTTGTCCGCGCCGCTCACCGGTTCTACCAACAAGTTGAGGTTGGGCCGGTAAAAGCCCGTGGTAATCACATCCTGCGGCGCAATGGCGAACTTGGCCTGCATATCGGCAATCACCTTGGGCGTGGCCGTAGCCGTCAGCAGCAGCGCTTGTGGGATCTTGAACTGGCGCTGGTAGTCGGGAAGCTTCAGATAGTCCGGACGGAAGTTGTGGCCCCATTCGGAAATGCAATGCGCCTCATCCACCACCAGCAGCGAGAGCTGCACACTTTGCAGGAAGTTGCGGAAACGCTCATTTTTCAAGCGTTCCACGGAAATCATCAGGATCTTCAATTCGCCTGAACGTGCGCGAGCCATCACGTCATTGGCGTCCTCGCGGCTTTGCGCCGAGTCGATGCTGCCCGCTGAAATGCCGTGACGCCGCAGGAAACCCAACTGGTCCTGCATCAATGCCAACAACGGCGACACCACCAGCGTCAGGTGTGGCAGCAATACGGCTGACAGTTGATAACACAGGGACTTGCCCGACCCGGTGGGGAAAATAGCGGCCGCCGAACGACCGGCCAGCACGGCGCTGACCGTCTCTTGCTGGCCCAAACGAAACTGTGGATAACCAAAGACCTGCTGGAGGGTGTCGTGCATAGGCTGTCACTCCATTGACCGTTGAACGTGGCTTAAAAACGTAGCCCATTAAGTTCAGCGGATCGAGAAAGGTCGCATGGAAAAAAGAGACAGGATGATACACAGGGTGCAGCAATGGCCTTGGGCCAAATACGACGGTAGGAACACCAAAAACAAATGTGGGAGGGGGCTTGCCCCCGATGCGATGTATCAGTGACAGATGTACTGACTGACCCACCGCAATCGGGAGCAAGCCCCCTCCCACATTTTTCAGAACCGCGCGCAGGCTTAATCAGCGGTTCCGCACCCGCTCAATCGCCGTGTCGTACACCGGATTGGCCTTCTGCTCCTTGGCCAACTGGTAGTGACGCAGCGCATCCGGAAACTGGCCCGCCGCTTCGTAGATTCGCGCAATGTTGTAGTAGGCACCCGCGCGTACGGTTGCCGCATTGGCCCCCGTCGCCAGGGCGATAGCCTTGCGGTTGGCCCAGATCGACTCGGCGGTGTTGCCAGCCTTCTGATACGCCAGACCGAGGTTGCCATAGGCTTTACCGAAGCCGTTATCCAGATCAATGGCCTGGCGGAACAGGTCAATCGCCTGGTCCAGATTACCCGCCTGGTAGGCTGCTTCACCCTGCACATTCAGACGCTTCGCATCAGTCTGTGCGGAAGAGCTGACGGCTACTGCGGTAACGGCAACGCTGTCGTCCAGCAATGGTTTGACTTCGTTGAGTACATTGGCGGCATTCACGGTCACGCCGCTGAAGGTGTTGATGTCCTGGAAATCGCCACTGCCGGTCATGCGGAACACGGTCCACAGGTTACCGCTGCGGTTTTTCGGCACGTAGTAGGTGCGCACCAGCGATTGGCCCATGTACACGAATACTTTGGCTTCACTGTTGGACAACTGACGCGAGCCTGGATTGCCGCCGTTGCTGTAGTCATGCACAGCGTAAACGTAGCTTTCACCGTAGTGTTTTTTCTGCAGGGTGATGGTCTCCGGGCCGTAGCTGTCGGTGTCATCCACGTCCAGCTCGGCGTCGGTGCCGGTCTTGTTCTCGAAGTAGATATTGTTGCCGGGGAAGATCATATGGGAGTCGAGATCGTCCGGCGTCTGGCCCCAGCTCAGCACCACGCGCAAGCCATCGAGGTTTTCCATCACAGGGCTGATAGCGTAGGTCATGCCCTTGCACGGGCATTTCACCACCAGGTTGGAATAGCCCGGTTTTTTGATGATCAATAGGTTGCTGGCGTCGTCAGCCGCCTCGCTGGTCAGCGTCACCTGCCCTTGAGCGTTGGTGCGGCCCACCACGTTCTGCGCACCGTTGCGTTGCAGCAGCACCTCGGCGTCGGCGATTTTCTGGTCCTTGACCACCGCACTCAGCACCTCGATCGGCAACTGCTCGGCCTGGATCGAGAAAGCCACCGCAAACAATGACATCGCCGAAGCGACACGAAGCAAACCCATGCTAATTCCCTTTAAGTAGTGGGCGGAATTGCCCTACAAGATTTTGCGGTGAAACATACGCTGAATTCAGATTTTTGGCGGGTTTTTTGTATAGAGTGTGACGTGGTTTTTATCCTGCCTGCCCCCTGATGCATTGCGCTACAATCAAAGCCTTGCTAACTAGGAGTACGCTGCAATGAGCGAACTGACGTTTGAGCAAAAACAGGATCACTATCATAAGATCCGCCGTTCCAATTACCTGGCCAGCCTGCGCCTGGAAGGGTTCGACACCCAACCGACCGACGTCGACAAGCCGCTGCCGACACGCGAAGCCGTCCTTGCCAAGTACCGCAACACCCCACGCTAATGCTCGACAAGTACGGGGTGGGCCAGGACCCGTACTGCTACCCCGGTAGCAGTGTCCTGCGCAACCGACTCGACTTGCTCGACGAGCTCCGCTTGCACCAAGCCGAGCGTGAACTATCCGAAATCGCCGTAGGCAACCTCCCACTCTTTCCGCCGCCCTACGACCTCGAACGCCTGCAACATATCCACCGCATCCTGTTCGGCGACATCTACGACTGGGCCGGTGAGCTACGCAGCGTCAACCTCCAGAAAGGCGACACGCTGTTCTGCACTCCGGAACGTATCCCGCCAGAAGCCGCGAAAATCATCCGGCAGATGGAGCAGGCAAACTGGTTTGTCGGCGCGAACCAACCCGAGTTGGCGAGTAAAGTCGCCGAGGCTTATGGCGATCTCAACGTTATCCACCCTTTCCGCGAAGGCAATGGCCGGGCGCAGCGAATTTTGTTTGAACAGATCATCGTGAACGCGGGATTTTCGGTGAACTGGTGGCTGGTCAAACATGCGGCGTGGATACCGGCAAATATTGACGCGGTGGCGTGTGACTATCGGGGGTTGGAGGCGATTTTTGAGCGGTGTATCAGTAAACCTGCCAGCACCTGATAAAACTACGAACGATTAAACCATCCGTTTATTGCCCAAGAACACACTCACTTCTAAGGTTCGTTCCGTCGCTGCTAAATCAGCGGCCGGGTTTGGTCACCCGAAAAACAGCACACATAAGTGCCATTACTTGCTCTACAGACGTCTATCGTCTCGTAACGCAATGCTATGGCGGCTGTGTGTAGGACGCCTTCGGGTGTGCCGGATTGCTGTTTCCGGTTGACCAACCTGCGCACAGTCCGCCTCCCACCGCTTGGTCACGGTGATGTCGGTTACCTAACAGCAAACTGAGTAACTTCAAATGCAAATACCTGAAACGATGATCCGCTATCGTCAGTTACGCACCAATTTCACTGATACCCATCCGCTTCTCATCGACACCCAAGCCAAAGCCGAAGACATCCAGTCCGCCGCCCACCAACGCATCCGCGCTGCCACCGACTTACTGGAAACCTTCTCCTGCCTGACCTTCGAACACGCCGACCTCAAAGACATCTCCCACATCACCAACGCCTTGTACCTGCTCGTCCAGGACGGATGTGATTTGCTGGAAGCGGCGCAACACGTGCAGCTACAGCCGGCGGCCGACAGTCCAACACAAACTGGCCAGCCACACAGCTAACCCTGTGGGAGCTGGCTTGCCTGCGATAGCGGAGCATCAGGCGACATTTCCACACCTGACCCAACGTCAACGCGGGCAAGTCCGACTCCCACATTTGACCAGTTTCACCTATGGCGTCGCTGCCAAGCTACAAATGCCGGAAACCGCTGTAAGAAACCTCCAAACACCGTGACATCCCCTTCCCAAACTGCTCCAAACACCCGCCTAACCTCTACAGAAGTTACCCGTAGCTGAATGAAAATAGCCCGGTCTCAACTTTCTCGGCGGACACCCGTGAACATCGAAAGGACTCAATACATCGGCCATTATGGCGTCACCTTCACGGTGCTTCGCCTTATAGCCTTACCAGCCAACCGGCACGCACTAGCAAACCTCTGCCTACTGGAAGCAGGCACATCCGCAAATGAGCTGCGCCAGCGGCTCGTATATTTATACGACAAAATGCTCGCCCGTGATTTGCCTTGCAAAATCACCATTGCCATCTCGAAGCCAATTACCCGGCAACATGCCGACTTGCTCAACATTCGCGGGGAAATCGTCGCAGGATTAATCAGCGGCGCGGTATCAGCGCCAATAAGCCTGGCATCGCCAGCAGTAGGACTCGCCGCAGGAGCGGCCGTAGGTTTGACTATCAAAGGCCTCATTCGTAGCTATTACGCCGGTGACGTCGTTATAGGGATCGACGCTCAGGTCAACGGAGGCATCGGCCCTCAGCGATCCCTCTCGTCAATGGTCCGACAGTTTCAGGGTGGCTAATACGATAACCATGTACATCCAATGGATAAATCTGATCCTACTCTTGGCACTTGCCGCTTTAGCCGACAAAACAATCAAGCGGCCCGTATTCAGAAAGGGTTTTGGGCTCATACTCGTGGTGAGCGGTCCGACAATCTTATTCTGCGTCACCTCTTGGATAAGGGAGACACAAATAGAGAGCCTGCCGGTCATCGCTTTTGTAACAGGCGTCATTTTGTTAAAAAGCCAAAACAAGTATCGCCACCAACGCAACCGTCCCCCTCACCCACTCCTGCGTGTCCCTACCATGAACCTCGCCCCCAACTTCCCCAAAGACCCCGTCATGCAGCAACTCCTGCAACTGCTGCACGAAGAAATCGGCCTGCCGAAACACAAGACCATCCATCTGCAAACCTCACTCAATTTCGACCTGGGCTGTGACGGCAGCGAGGCCAAGCAACTGATGGAAGCACTGGAGCAGGAGTTCGCCCTCGACTTGGGCGACTACGACACTTATCGTTACTTCAACCCACCGGTGTTTGACGTGTTTCTCAAGCGCCGGGCCAAGGGGCATAGCGACAAAGTCCCGCTGACCATTGGTATGCTCTACCTGGCGATCAAGACCCACAGCTGGGACACGCAAACGCTGGAAAACCTGAGCTGAACTGAGAGCGCTGAGGTTCAAATGTGGGAGGGGCTTGCCCCCGATAGCAGTGTGTCAGCCAGCAAATTTTTGACTGTTAAACCGCAATCGGGGGCAAGCCCTAATGCCAGTCAGTTAAGAAGTAGAAAGGGTAAAAAGTAACCTGCGGCGAGGGAGCTTGCTCCCGCTGGACTGCGCAGCAGTCCCATCTTTGGGGCCGCTTCGCGGCCCAGCGGGAGCAAGCTCCCTCGCCACAGGTACAGTGTTCGTCCTTAACTGACTGGCATTAGGGCAAGCCCCCTCCCACATTAGCTTTGCGCAAATCTGCCGAGCGATACATAACAAGGACCTTACATGGACGTAACGATGGGCCTGCTGGCCGCCCTGCTCTGGGGCGGCACGGACTTTCTGGTGGGCCTCAACGCCCGGGCCGTTGGTGTTAAACGCGCGGTGTATTTCGGCCAAGCCCTCGGTTTTTTGATCATGACCCTGCTGCTGGTCAGTTTTCCTGCCTTCTTTTTCAAATCCCTCAATGCGCCCTTGAGCGTCTGGCTCCTGGGTATCGCGGCCGCGCTGCTCACCGTGTCCGGCGCCCTCGCACTGTCCAAGGCCTTCGCCCTGGGCAAAGCCGCCATCGTTGCGCCACTCGTGACCTCATACGGCGTAGTCACCACCTTGCTGTCCTGGGCCAGCGGCGAGCAGATCAGCCTGATCCAACTCGGCTGTATCGGCCTGTGCGTCATCGGCGTGATCCTTTCCAGCCTCCATAAGGACAACGGCGTACCTCACAACAAACCGCGCCTGTCCATCGCCTACGCCATGCTCGCCGCGCTGCTGTACGGCACCAGTTTCTGGCTGCAAGGCCGCTATACGCTGCCAGCGCTGGGACCCATCACCATGCTGTGGCTGGGTTACCTGGTTGGGGGGTGCGTAATGGTGATGATGGTGCTGAAGATCAAGGACGGCTTGAAAATCCCGCCGCTGAAAAACTGCGCGACATTGACCGGAGCGAGCGTGATGAACCTCGGTGGCTTCTCGGCGTTTTCGTGGGGGGCGATGGCAGGGTCGGTTTCGGTGGTGACGGTGATCAGTACGCTGTCAGGTGGGATTGCAGCGATCCTGGGGTTTGTGTTTTTCAAGGAGCGGCTGACGGCGGTGCAGGTGCTGGGGGTTGTGCTGGTACTGCTCGGAGCAGTGGTTTTGCACATCGCCGACTGATCTTTCGCGCACAAAAAAGCCGCCCACAAGAGGCGGCTTTTTCACAACAAACGAGTCTTACAACTTAGGCCCTGCAGCCTTGATCGCATCGAGAACTTCAAACTTCTTGAAGTTCTCGATGAACAACCCAGCCAACGCCTTCGCCGCTTCATCGTAGGCAGCCTTGTCGGTCCAGGTGTTACGTGGGTTCAACAGGCCGGTCTCGACGCCCGGTACGGCCAATGGCACGTCGGGGTTGATGGTGGTTTCGGCACCGATCAACGCGCCGCTTTGGATCGCTGCGATCACGCCACGCGTGGTCGGGATGTTGAGCGCCTACACAATCAATTTTCACTAAGCCAATAGCGTTTATAGAGTATCCAAAGCGACGTCACTCGCATCACTTAATGCTAGCAAAATGATGCCATTCCAGTTTAGTCTCTGAAATAGATCCGATCGCCAGCGCAGCGAATAAAACGGTAAAACTCAAGGATGGGGTCTGAGAAAATGGAAGTTCGATATTGAATTCAAACAAATATGAGGGTATCCGTACTCAAGGCCCATAAGCGGTTGATAAACACGCGCCGACAAAATTTTCAAAAAATAAAAATTACTCAGCTAGAAATCATTCAAAAGAGGTTCCTATGGCAATTCTTGATAGAAACAGCGTTATTAGTACTTGCTTTTTCCATGTAGACATTCTGAACAAAACAAAAGAGCAAATCGCTGGAGATCTTAAAAACCAAGATCTCGAAGTTTATCTCGAAACGCTCTTAGTAGAAATCAACAATAAAGAGCAAAAACGAATTTTTGATTTTAGCGAGCCGGAAAGTGCCTTCAAACTCTCAATAAGAACAGTATCGGAAAGCGCAGACTTAAGTGTCAACTTTGCTGGTGAGCATTTAGCTCAGAAGTTGCTAGACCAAGAAATAAAAACCAATGAGCAATATAAGCATCTCGGAAAAAATGACGGCGCGCACGTGAAAACTGGCAGCTTTCTACAATTTATCTACAAAGAAAATGGTAATTTGCGTTATCTTGGCGTAAAAGTCGACCATTTAGTAATTTTAGATGATATAGACTTCAAGAAAAGAAAGGGGCTCAGCCTAACGGAGAAAGTATACAAAGCATTCAAGGTTGACTTCGATGATAAAAAGTCCCCTACATGCATCAACATCTATGACTCAAAATCCGGCCTGACTAAATATTGGTGGGCAGAGTTTCTTGAGTTGAGGGAAAGAAATACAGATACTTTCAACACAACTACGGCATGCACGGAAACGATAACTAAGCTCGCCACGCTAAAGAAAGAGTTCCCTCAAGACTACACAATACTTAGAAACGCGACGGTTGCAGCCTTCAAGCAGGAAGGCTCAATGGACTACTTTAAATTTGTTGACGCAACAATATCTAATTATAAGTCAGACAACAACGAATTCGAAGAAGCAAAACAAAAACTTATTATAAAGCTTAAAGACCTACCAAAAAACAAAGGCTTCGATACTGTTTTTGAATTAGTGCCCTCAGCCGTACCTTTCCGAAATACAAATTACAAACTCACCACCGAGATTTCTCTTTCAATCCGAGAAGGAATCAGTAATTTATCCGAAAAAGTCTGGTCCGAGATCACGTCCGATGGACGAGAGCTCGTGGTCATTGAATCAAAACTTGCCAAACAATTCAAAAGAAAAGAACGAGAACTGTAGATGTTGAATTTCTCCGATCTCAAGAATAAATCCAAAACATTCGAAGCCCAAGATGTACTTTCTAGATACACGCTTGACGCCAGCTTTGAGCTACATTCTTGGCTAGACATTAAAAACCTAGTATCTCAGCTAGAGAAAATATCAGTTAGGGATAATTTTGAATTTACAATTGAATTGGATGGATCGGATAAAACAATAACTTCTTGCACACCAAGTGAACTAAATAAACTAGAGATTCACTACAACGAGTACAACGGAGACAACACAACCTTAACATTAGAACTAAAAATCAATAAAAATTTCATCGAACAAACCTATTCGATTTACAACTTAAAACTTTTTGCAGACTTCCTTTCGTCCCAAAGCATACTAAAATCTATAGAGCTCCTCAGCAGGAATATGAGAGAGCAACTTATATTCGAAGTTTTTGAAGAAATAAATAACTTTGGAAGCAAGACAATAAAATTCATAAGGCATGGCGAAAACATAAGCAAAATTGAAGCACAAATGCAGCAAAAACGTAATAAAAAAATAGCATCCTTCAAAGAAGGAACCACATTAATAGGATTGCCCTACAATTTTACGGCGGCCGATTTCGACTTCTCAATGCAAGAAAATACATCATCTAAACTAATAAAATTTTTCCAAAATTCAAAACTTATTTATGCTCTTGCATATTTATCTAACAGTACAGAAGTTAATACGCGCGGAGAAATTCAATTTAAATTCAATGGCTACCGCTCTTTTAGTACAGTAGCTCAGCAACCGGAGGGCCTTAAAGAAAACAATAAAATTGTATTTAAGATTTACTCGTGGGTCTTCTCAGACGGTCCCTCCACTGACAAACTAGGGTTGGTGCGAAATATCTTCACCCTTAACAGTCAAGACGGAAAACTCAACTTAACAATTAATACCTGGCATACAATCCAATCAAATTATGAAATATACTTAAAGGAAAATGTAACTCAATATCTTGAATTAAAAGGAAAACTTTTAGAATTTATATCTGAGTTCAATAAGCGGGCCTTAGACTCGACCGACGGCTTTATAAGCTCGTTTCAAAATAGCACAGTTGCCTTTATCTCATTTATAGTCTCAGTCGTAGTAATTAACGGACTAAAAGATGCGGGTTCTGAGAAAATATTTTCCAAAGAGTACTTTTTAATTTCTATTTTTATCTGTGTGGCGTCTACTTTCTGGTTATATTTTTCCAGAAAAGATACACAAGACAGGATCGTTTATATAACGAAACAGACGAAAAATTCAATTCTGTCGAATTACAAAAACATTTTAAGTGAGGAAGAATTAAATTCAAGCATTGATCCTGTAATCTTTAGTGTAGATATTCACACAGGAGAAAGAATCAGAAAATACACAGTGCTATGGGTGTTGACCATTGTGTCATTTTTTCTGGTATTTTCAATTGGAGTTGGTATCTCAAAATCTGACATTGAAAAGTCCAGCCCTAAAAATGATTTAGTTACTCCGCCACCGGCTAAAGACCAAAGCAAAAAAACTATTCTGCCTAAAACCAATCTTCTATCTACATAAAAAACCGCCCCTGGAGGCGGTTTAGTAATTTACGATTAATTACTTACAACTTAGGCCCAGCAGCCTTAATCGCATCGCTCACTTCAAACTTCTTGAAGTTCTCGATGAACAACCCGGCCAACGCCTTCGCCGCTTCATCGTAGGCAGCCTTGTCAGCCCAGGTGTTACGTGGGTTCAGCAGGCCGGTCTCGACGCCCGGTACGGCCAATGGCACGTCGAGGTTGATGGTGTCGAGGTGTTCGGTTTCGGCACCGATCAACGCGCCGCTCTGGATTGCTGCGATCACGCCGCGCGTGGTCGGGATGTTGAAGCGTTTGCCGACGCCGTAGCCGCCGCCGGTCCAGCCGGTGTTGACCAGGTAGACCTTGGAGCCGAAGCCGCGGATGCGCTTGATCAGCAGCTCAGCGTATTCACCGGCCGGGCGCGGGAAGAACGGTGCGCCGAAGCAAGTGGAGAAAGTCGACTTGATGCCGCTGCCCGAACCCATTTCGGTCGAGCCCACCAGTGCGGTGTAGCCGGACAGGAAGTGGTAGGCCGCTTGTTCTTCGCTGAGGATCGACACGGGCGGCAGCACGCCGGTGAGGTCGCAGGTCAGGAAAATCACCGCGTTGGGCTCGCCGCCCAGGTTCTTCTCGGAACGCTTGGCAACGTGTTCCAGCGGGTAGGCGGCGCGGCTGTTCTGGGTCAGGCTGACATCGGCGTAGTCGGCATGTCCGGCTTCGTCGATGACGACGTTTTCCAGCACGGCGCCGTGCTTGATGGCCTTCCAGATAACCGGCTCGTTCTGCTCGGACAGGTCGATGCACTTGGCATAGCAACCGCCTTCGATGTTGAACACCACGCCTTCGCCCCAACCGTGTTCGTCGTCACCGATCAGGTAACGGCTTTCGTCGGCGGACAGGGTAGTCTTGCCGGTGCCGGACAGGCCGAAGAACAGGGTCACATCGCCTGCTTCACCGATGTTGGCGGCGCAGTGCATCGGCAGCACGTCGGCGGCCGGCAGCAGGAAGTTTTGCACCGAGAACATGGCTTTTTTCATTTCACCGGCGTAACGCATGCCGGCGATCAGCACTTTTTTCTGGGCGAAGTTGAGGATCACGCAACCGTCGGAGTTGGTGCCGTCACGCTCTGGCACGCACTCGAAGTTGGCGACGTTGAGCACTTGCCACTCTTCACGACCGGCCGGGTTGTACTGCGCCGGGTTGATGAACAGGCAGCGACCGAACAGGTTCTGCCAGGCTGTCTGGGTGGTCATTTTCACGGCCAGGTAGTGGTCTTCGGCAGCCCCTACGTGAACGTGGGAAACGAAATGCTCTTGCGCATTGTTGAAGGCCTCGACGCGAGCCCATAGGGCATCGAACTTGTCGGCCGGGAACTTGCGGTTGATCGGGCCCCAGGCGATTGCGGCCTGGGTGGTCGGTTCTTCAACGATGAAACGATCGACCGGCGAACGACCGGTGCGGTGACCGGTTTCTACGACCAGCGCGCCAGTATCGGCAAGCACGCCTTCACCGCGCTTCAGGGCTTCTTTGACCAGATCGTCAACACTCAGATCGGTGTATACGGCGTTATTGGCTTGCGTCATGAGGTTCCCCGTCGGCCTATGGCCGAGTGCTCCAAACGTTTTGTAGTAGAAAGTTGCGCACTACTACCGCGAAAAAAGTGGGCCGGATTATGCCAGAAAAGCCCAAAAAGAGTAGGGCCCTCCCGTCAGAACGCCTCTAATCCGGCATTTGACAGGTGATTTACCTGTGCTTAAACGTTTTAGTGGCGGGTGTCGGAAGGGGTGTCGATGCCTGCGCCGGCGAATAATTGGGCGACATCGGCAGCATCGAACAGATAACGCTCGTTGCAGAACTGGCAGTCGATCTCGATATGGCCACCGTGCTCCACCACCAGATTCTGCGCATCTTCCAGGCCCAGGCTGACCAAGGCATTGGCCGAGCGCTCGCGGGAGCAGCTGCAATTGAAGCGCAGGGACTGTTCGTCGAACAGGCGCACGGCCTCTTCGTGGTAAAGGCGGTGCAGGATGGTTTCGTTGTCCAGGCCCAGCAGCTCTTCGGCCTTCAACGTGTCGGCTAGGGCGATGATATGCCGCCAGCTTTCAGCGCGATCATCCTCATCCTTGATCCGGTCAGCCGGCAATTGCTGCAACAACAGGCCGCGAGCGCGCTTGCCGTCGGCGTTGAGCCAGAACTTGGTGCCGACTTGCTGAGACATTACGAAATAGTTGGTAAAGCAGTCCGCCAAGGTCTCGCCGTCGAGGTCCACGATGCCCTGGTAGCGCTGGCCCTCGGTGGGGTCAACGGTGATCGCCAGCACGCCATCGGCCATCAGCTCGGAAAAGGTGGCATCCGGTGTAATCCGGTCGACGTCATAACGGGCCAGGCCACGAATCTCGCGCTCGCTGGAACACTCGATCATCAGCATCGGGATCGGACCTTCGGAACGCGCCTGCAGGATCAGCAAGCCATCGAATTTCATCGTGCCCACCAGCAGCGAAGCCGCTGCCATCAACTCACCGAGCAACTGCGCGACCGGCTCCGGATACGCGTGTTTGGCAAGGACTTCGGCATAGCTGAGCTCCAACGAAACCAATTCGCCGCGGGCGTCGTTCTCGTCAAAGATAAAGCGTTGGGTGAAGTCGGTATCCGGTAGATCAGTCATAGGTCTGGGTATCTGAAGTGATGACAAAATGATTACAACGTTTATAAAATTAAACGCTTTAGCACCATATTGGTGCGGATTCTCCTGAAAACAAGGAGCTTAATAGGACGATGAGGGACAGTTTATGAACAATCCGGGTTTGTTCCAAGCGAACTGGAACCTCCGGCGATGGGCTCTTTGCAATCTACTCGCTATCGCGCTGCTGTGTTTTTGGCTGTGGCCCACGGGGCAGATGCTGTGTGTGGTTTTCGACGAGTGGCTGTTTCATCTGCTCAATGGTCCGCTGGCGAGCAACTCCACTTGGTTGCATGTGTGGGCCGTGGCGAGCCTGCGGCCATTTGATGCGGTCGTCGGGGTAATTCTGTTGGCGCTGCTGATACGCGGCGATTGGGTGTTCAAGGCCGTGCAGGTGCGCCAAGCGTTCTTTGGCTTCCTCAGCATTCTTTTGTTGTTGCTGTTTATCCGCATGCTGTTTTCCAAACTCGCGGCGCAGATGGGATGGCAGCACAGCAGCCCGTCGATGGTGATCGGCGGCGCAGTGCAGATGAGTGATTTTTTCCCTGGGCTGGAGAAAACCTGGGAACTGAAAGACCGATCGAGCCAGAGCTTTCCCGGCGATCATGCTTCGGTGTTGTTGATCTGGGCGATGTTCATGACCGTGTTCGCAAAACGCAGCGGCCAGGTGCTGGCGATCTGGGGCCTGGCGCTGCTGTTCATGATGCCGCGGCTGGTAGCAGGCGCGCACTGGGGCCAGGACGATTACATCGGCGGGGTTTTGCTGGCGCTGTTGGCATTGGGTTGGGGTTACTACACGCCGTTTGCAGCGAAGGTGTCGGGGTTCCTGTTGCGGATGACAGCGCCGGTTTTCGGGTTGCTTGGCAAATTGCCGGTGATCGGGCGATTGAGTGTGATACGCGCAGCCCGTTAACACCGCCGGCCAAATGTGGGAGGGGGCTTGCTCCCGATAGCAGTGGATCAGTCAGCTTATAGGTAGCTGACTTACCGCAATCGGGAGCAAGCCCCCTCCCACATTTTGATCTCCTTTGGGTTGGAGATTGGTGTAATCAATCATCATTGCCACTGCCGCGAAACTTGAACAAGTCACGGCGTTGCTTTTTGCTCGGCTTGCCATCGGTGGTCAAACCCGAAGCTCCCGCCTTGCGCATGGCCGCAGCGTTCTCGCGCTTGGCAATGCTGGCTTCGGTCTCCACATACAGCGTCTGCGCTTCTGGCGCACCCCGGCGCACGGCGGAAAGCGCCTGAACCACGACAGTCTTTTCATCGAACCCTGTACGAATCTGAAACTCGTCACCGATACGCGGCTCCTTCCCCGGCTTGCAGCGCTCGCCGCGATGGTGCACCTTGCCGCTCTCGATAGCGGCCTTGGCCAGGGCACGGGTTTTGTAGAAACGCGCGGCCCACAGCCACTTGTCCAGGCGGACCTTTTCTTCCTCTTCCTGTTTTTGAGCCACTTGAATTCCTCGCTCTGAAAAATGTCGCAACCTTACCGTTGAAACGCTTCGACGCATTAACCCTGAGGCTCACCTAAGATACGCCAGGTAGCACTCTGTTTTCGCGAGGACACGCTGTGACCGATTTTCCCGTTTCACTCACCTCGCCCAACCAGCGGTGCGTGGGTTGCCAGCAAAGCGAGCCTCTGGGGTTCGATTTTGCTTTCGCCTACCAGCCTATCGTAGACCTGCGCGACCATTCGATATTTGCCAATGAAGCCTTGGTGCGCGGCATCCAGGGTGAGGGCGCGTTATCGGTGCTGGCGCATATCAACGAAACCAATCGCTACCGCTTTGACCAGCGCTGCCGCACCCAGGCAATTGCCGGCGCTGCCGCCCTGGGCATGCAGACTCACCTTTCCATCAATTTCATGCCCAATGCCGTATACCGTCCGGAACTGTGTATCCGCAGCACCCTGGAGGCCGCCCGCGCGCACAATTTTCCGCTGGACCGCCTGATTTTCGAGACACTGGAAAGCGAGCATGTAGATAACAATCGCCATTTGACGAATATTCTGCGTGAATACCGCGAATTCGGCTTCAAGACCGCCATCGATGATTTCGGCGCGGGCTATTCGGGGCTGAATCTGCTGGCCGATTTCCAGCCGGACCTGATCAAACTCGACATGGCGCTGATTCGCGATGTCGACCAAGACCGTGTCCGTCAGGTGATCGTCCGGGGGATTGTCACAATCTGTGAGCAGTTGGGGGTTACTGTCATCGCCGAAGGCATCGAAAGTGCCGGCGAGCGGGACTTCCTCTCCGACTGTGGAATATTTCTAATGCAGGGCTACTGGTTCGCCAAGCCCGCATTCAATGCCCTGGCCAAGGTTTCGCCTGACGCCTGGGCACATTGACCGGTACCCATATTGAAGACATTTGACCATTTGACCGTTGTGGGTCTGCGAGAGTGGGTGGCGCTTCCCGACCTGGGAGTGGCTGGCCTGCGCGCCAAGATCGACACCGGCGCCAGTACCTCGAGCCTGCACGCCACTGAAATCGAGCCGTTCGAGCGTGATGGCGAGAAATGGGTGCGTTTTACCGCCCACCTGGGCAGCGTGGTGCAACTGCGTCACCGCCGCTGCGAAGCGCCCCTGGTAACGATGAAAACCATCAAGAGCTCCAACGGCCATGCGCAGGTGCGCTACGTGATCAGCACCACCCTGGCGTTGGGCGATCGGGTGTGGCGGGTGGAATTCACCCTGGCTTGCCGCAAAGCCATGCGTTATCGCCTGTTGCTGGGCTCCAAGGCGCTGATTGACGGCCAGTTGGTGGTCAGCCCGGGCGTCAAGTACGTTCAAGACAAGCCGGTGTTCCCGGTCTCTACTATTTCAGCCCCAGGTGCTGCATGAAGATTGCTGTGCTGTCGCGAAATCCGCGTCTGTATTCCACCCGCCGCTTGGTCGAGGCCGGCACTGAACGCGGCCATGAAATGGTGGTGATCGACACGTTGCGCGCCTATATGAACATTGCCAGCCACAAGCCGCAGATCCATTACCGTGGCAAGCCGCTGGAAGGCTTTGACGCGGTGATCCCGCGCATCGGCGCCTCGGTGACGTTCTATGGCTGCGCGGTGCTGCGCCAGTTTGAAATGATGGGGGTCTTCCCGCTGAATGAATCCGTGGCCATCGCGCGCTCGCGGGACAAGTTGCGCTCGCTGCAGCTGCTGTCGCGCCGGGGGATCGGTCTGCCGGTCACCGGCTTTGCCCACTCCCCGGATGACATCCCCGACCTGATCGAAATGGTCAATGGCGCGCCGCTCGTGATCAAGGTGCTGGAAGGCACCCAGGGCATCGGCGTGGTGCTGTGCGAAACCGCAACGGCGGCGGAATCGGTGATCGAGGCGTTCATGGGCCTCAAGCAGAACATCATGGTGCAGGAGTACATCAAGGAAGCGGGCGGTGCGGACATCCGCTGCTTCGTGGTGGGCGACAAGGTGATTGCCGCCATGAAGCGCCAGGCCAAGCCGGGTGAGTTCCGCTCCAACCTGCACCGTGGCGGCAGCGCGAGCCTGATCAAGATCACCCCGGAGGAGCGCATGACTGCGCTGCGTGCGGCCAAGGTCATGGGGTTGGCCGTGGCGGGCGTGGATATCCTGCGCTCCAATCATGGCCCGTTGGTCATGGAGGTGAACTCATCGCCGGGCCTGGAAGGGATCGAGACCACCACGGGCAAAAATGTGGCGGGGATCATCATTGAGCATCTGGAAAAAAATGGCGGGCCGAACATGACCCGGACCAAGGGAAAGGGCTGAAAAGCTCTGCTCCTGACACAACATCAGCTCAAATGTGGGAGGGGGCTTGCTCCCGATAGCGGTGGGTCAGTTACATCTGCATTGACTGACATTCTGCTATCGGGAGCAAGTCCCCTCCCACATTTGATTCATGTTGTCTGTTAGACCGCATCCCGGGGCAACATCAACCCAAGCGGCAGGCGCACCCGTGCCTCCAGCCCGCCTTCTTCGCGGTTGCGCAATTCGACATTGCCGCCATGCATCGACGCAATCCGCCGCACAATCGCCAAGCCCAAGCCGGTACCTTTACCGCCACGAGCGCGGTCGCCACGGGTGAACGGGTTGAAGATAGCCTCCAGTTCCGCCGGGTCGATACCGGTGCCGCGGTCCATCACGCTCAGCACCACATAGGGCGCAGCGCTGTCGCCAGACACGTACGCCGCCACTTCCACATCCGAACCGGCGTGATGCAAGGCATTGCCGATCAGGTTGTTCAGCAGGCGCTTCATCGACACCCTGCGCAACGCAAACGGCTGAATCGGTTCCAGGCGCAGGCGCACCTGCTCACCGCTCTGGTTGTAGGGTGCGACCACTTCACGTACCAGATCGGTCAGGTCAACCTCCTCCACTACCTCGTCGCGCCCATCACGGATGAATGCCAGGAACTGGTCCAGAATCGCATCCATGTCCTCGATGTCGCGCACCATGTCATCGGTGAGGTCGGTATGGTTGCCCATCAACTCCAGAGACAAGCGCAGTCGCGTCAACGGCGTGCGCAGGTCATGGGACACGCCCGCCAGCATCAGCTCGCGCTCGCGCCCGGCCTGCTCGACATCCTCCGCCATCTGGTTGAACGCGCCGTACACCTCGGTCATCTCACTGGGCGTATCGCTGACTGGCAGCCGCACGCTGCGCCCCTGGCCCAATTG
Source organism: Pseudomonas sp. R11-23-07 (assembly GCF_003852295.1). Taxonomy (NCBI): domain Bacteria; kingdom Pseudomonadati; phylum Pseudomonadota; class Gammaproteobacteria; order Pseudomonadales; family Pseudomonadaceae; genus Pseudomonas; species Pseudomonas sp. R11-23-07. Next base: position 344,192 of record NZ_CP027761.1, on the reverse strand, counting down.
GCGGGCCGCGAACACCAGGCGTTTGAGCGGTTGATTGAGCTGGCGCACGAAAATCCACGCGGACGCGGTTGAAAGCAAGCCAATGGCGAGGAACCAGCCCAATACGTTCCAGATTTTCTGCCCGCGCAACGGGTGCGGATACAGCGGTACCTTGATCCAGGCATCTCCCAGGCTGGGCGCCCTCACCCACAGCGCAGGCGACACATGCATGCGCAGCCGCACCTCGGTGTCGTCGCCCAGCTCCGCCTGCATCTGGCGCTGGTAGATCTCACTGTAGGGCCAATGCTGTTCGCCCTCAGGCACGCCGGCCCCATCAACCCGGATCAGGGTTGAGGCCTTGGCTACCTTTTCACGGTTCTCGGGATCTACAGCCCAGTAGGCGCGCAACGTCAAGGCGACGCCGTGGCTGTACTGTCGATCCACCAGCACGTCCTCGTTCATCAAGAGATAAACCAGTGTGAGTGCCTTCGAAAACAGAACGACGATCAGCACCAGCCAAAGGGTGCGGGAGAAGAAACTTTGCGGGAACCACAGCGGGGTTTTCATAGGAGACAGCTAGACACCTTGCAGGAACGAGCGGCGCTCGCAGAATTGCAGACGCCGGACACCCCGTCGATCCTCATGGAATCAAACGCCGGATGCCCGCCCCTGCAAATCATCGGTCACTTGGTTGCGGTGCCATCCGGCACAAACACATAACCCACACCCCACACCGTCTGGATATACCGCGGCTTGGAAGGGTCCGGCTCGATCATCCGGCGCAGTCGGGAGATCTGCACGTCGATGGACCGCTCCAGGGCGTCCCATTCTCGGCCACGGGCCAGGTTCATCAGCTTGTCGCGGGTCAGCGGCTGGCGAGCGTTCATCACCAGGGCCTTGAGCACCGCGAATTCGCCGGTAGTGAGCATGTGCACTTCGTCGCCACGCTTAAGCTCGCGGGTCGCCAGGGACAACTCGTAGTCGCCAAAGGTCACGCTTTCGTCTTCGCTGCCCGGCGCACCCGGTACCGACGGGGCCTGGCGGCGCAATACGGCCTTGACCCGCGCCATCAGCTCGTCCGGGTTGAACGGCTTGGCCAGGTAGTCATCAGCGCCCAGTTCAAGACCCTTGATGCGGCTCAGCTCATCACCCTTGGCAGTGAGCATGATGATCGGGATCTGGTTGTTCGCACCGCGCAGACGCTTGCAGGCGGTCAGGCCGTCTTCGCCGGGCAGCATCAGGTCGAGCACGACCAAATTGAACACTTCGCGCCCCAACAGGCGGTCCATCTGCTCGGTGTTCGGCACCGCGCGCGCCCGGTAGCCTTTGGAGTTGAAAAAACGCTCCAGCAGGCTGCTCAGCCCCGGATCGTCGTCAACGATGAGAATTTTTTCGCCTTCAGCAGTTTGTGCAGTGCTGCTCATTAGATGCTCCTCTTATCTCGGCGCGCATTATGGCCTAGCTGCCGTTATACGCACCGTGTGCATTGTTAGCAGATTTTTCCTCTACTGCCAGCCAAGCCGCGCTCTACGACCACTGGCGCAGTAGCCCCCAAGGGCAGAACGCTGGTTATAATGCGGCGCCTTCGTGCAGGGCAACGTCAGATCGTTACCGTTTACTGCCAGGCTTTTTTTACCCGCTTGTCGTGTTTTTTCGATTTCGAGGGTCAACAGACTGCCTCTTGACCCAGGCAGCGGCGCCAGTCGGGCCGCTCAACCAGCCTCGCAAAGCCTTGTTTTCCGGGCCTGCGAGCTGCTTTTCAGAATTTCAGGTGGTTTTATGGACAGCATCAACAGCCGCATCGCCGAGGAACTCGGTGTACGCCCACAACAGGTCGAAGCGGCCGTCGCGCTACTGGATGAAGGCTCCACGGTGCCTTTCATCGCCCGTTACCGAAAAGAAGTGACCGGCAGCCTTGACGACATCCAGCTGCGGCACCTGGAAGAACGCCTGCGTTACCTGCGAGAACTCGACGAGCGGCGTATCAGCATCCTTGCCAGCATCGAGGAACAGGGCAAGTTGACCCCGCAATTGGAACGCGACATCAAGCTCGCCGACACCAAGACCCGCCTCGAAGACCTTTACCTGCCGTATAAACAGAAACGTCGCACAAAGGGCCAGATCGCCTTGGAAGCGGGCCTGGGCGACCTGGCCGACGGCCTGTTCAACGACCCGTCGCTGACCCCGGAAACCGAAGCCGCGCGCTTTGTCGACGCGCAGAAAGGCGTCGCCGATATCAAGGCTGCCCTGGAAGGCGCCAAGTACATCCTGATGGAGCGCTTCGCGGAAAACGCCAGCCTGCTGGAAAAACTGCGTACCTACCTGAAACAGGAAGCCATCCTCAGCGCCCGCGTCATCGCCGGCAAAGAGGAAGAAGGCGCCAAGTTCCGCGATTACTTCGAACACGACGAGCCCCTCAAGAGCATGCCGTCCCACCGCGCCCTGGCGATTTTCCGTGGACGTAACGAGGGCATTCTCAGCTCCGCGCTGAAAGTCGGCGACGAGCTGCCGGGCACCATGCACCCGTGCGAGGGCATGATCGGTCAACAATTCGGCATTCAGAATCAGAATCGTCCTGCGGACAAGTGGCTCAGTGAGGTCGTGCGCTGGACCTGGAAGGTCAAGCTCTATACCCACCTGGAAACCGACCTGCTCGGCGAGCTGCGCGACGGCGCCGAAACCGAGGCGATCAACGTATTCGCCCACAACCTGCATGACCTGCTGCTGGCCGCTCCGGCGGGCCCACGCGCCACCCTGGGCCTGGACCCGGGCCTGCGCACCGGCTGCAAGGTCGCGGTGGTCGACGCCACCGGCAAGCTGCTCGACCACGCCACCGTCTACCCGCACGTACCGCACAACAAGTGGGACCAGACCCTCGCCATCCTGGCCGCCCTGTGCGCCAAGCACGCCGTGGACCTGATCGCCATCGGCAACGGCACCGCCAGCCGCGAAACCGATAAGTTGGCCGCCGAACTGATCAAAAAATACCCGGCCATGAAGATGACCAAGGTCATGGTCTCCGAGGCAGGCGCTTCGGTGTACTCGGCCTCGGAACTGGCGTCCAAGGAATTCCCGGACCTCGATGTGTCGATCCGCGGCGCCGTGTCGATTGCCCGTCGCCTGCAGGACCCGTTGGCCGAGCTGGTGAAGATCGACCCTAAATCCATCGGTGTCGGCCAATACCAACATGACGTGTCGCAGCTCAAGCTGGCGCGTGGCCTGGATGCGGTAGTGGAAGACTGCGTAAACGCCGTGGGTGTGGACGTGAACACCGCTTCCGTGGCGCTGCTCGCCCGTATTTCTGGCCTCAACGCTACCCTGGCGCAGAATATCGTCACCCACCGCGACGAGAATGGCGCCTTCAAAACCCGCGCCGCGCTGAAAAAAGTCGCGCGCCTGGGTGAGAAAACCTTCGAGCAAGCCGCCGGTTTCCTACGCGTAATGAACGGCGATAACCCGCTGGATGCCTCTGCGGTCCACCCGGAAGCCTATCCGCTGGTGCAGCGAATCGCCGCCGAAACCGACCGTGACATCCGCTCGCTGATCGGCGACGCCGCGTTCCTCAAGCGTCTGGACCCGAAGAAGTACACCGACGAAACCTTCGGCGTGCCGACCATCACCGACATCCTGCAAGAGCTGGAAAAACCCGGCCGCGACCCCCGCCCCGAATTCAAGACCGCCGAGTTCCAGGACGGTGTCGAAGACCTCAAGGACCTGCAACTGGGCATGATCCTCGAAGGTGTGGTGACCAACGTGACCAACTTTGGCGCGTTCGTGGATATCGGCGTGCATCAGGACGGTTTGGTGCATATCTCCGCGCTTTCAGAGAAGTTCATCAAGGATCCCCGCGAAGCGGTGAAAGCCGGTGATGTGGTCAAGGTCAAGGTGATGGAAGTCGACATCCCACGTAAACGCGTTGGTCTGTCGATGCGCATGAGCGACACCCCCGGCGAGAAAATCGACGGCGCCCGTGGTGCTCGTCCTGGCTCGGCCCCGCGCTCGTCGCAGAACACCGCGCCGCGCAAGGAACCCGCGACAGCCGCACCGAGCAACAACGCCATGGCCTCGCTGTTCGCCAACGCCAAGCAGTTGAAGAAGCGCTGATGAATATCCCGGCCGGTTTGACCCAGAGCGCGTTCAGCGAACTGATCGGCTGCCGCCTGCAGCGCCTGGATGAGGGCGTTGCCGAGGTGGCCCTGAGCCTGGCGCCGCATTTGCGCAATCGCGGCGGCAAGCTGCATGGTGGCGCGATTTTCAGCCTGGTGGACATCACCATGGGCCTGGCTTGCTCCAGCGCCCATGGGTTCGACCAGCAGAGCGCGACCATCGAGTGCAAAATCAACTATATCCGCGCCGTGGAAGACGGTGACGTACTGTGCACCAGCCGGGTGATCCACGCCGGCAGGCGCACATTAGTAGTCGAAGCCGACGTGTACCAGGGCGACAGACTTGTCGCAAAAGCACAGGGCACGTTCGCTGTCCTATAGCTCCCCGCCCATGATTTGAGTTAATTTCGGCGCTGTGACAACAGCGTCGGAATTTTCTCGCTGCGCTGTAGCCCAATTCATGGAGTGAAGTCGGCATATTCAGAGCGGGTCAAATCGACTCAGAACCAGGCGATCACGCCAGTTTCAACTTCACCCTTGTAGACCGTCTTGCCCACCCCCATATTGGGGCGACTGACGCGTGAAGGAATCCAACTTGAGCGAACTTCTCAACCGCCGCCTGGCTCTGCTCGGCAAGCGCGAACACCTCTCCCTGCTAGAGCACTGCCTGCATGGCATCGAGCGTGAATGCCTGCGCGTCACCAGCGAGGGCCGCCTGGCCCAGACGCCGCATCCGGAAGCCCTGGGCGCCGCGTTGACTCACGAACAGATCACGACCGACTACTCGGAATCGCTGCTGGAGTTCATCACCCCCGCGCTGCCCAACCCGGCCGATACCCTGAGCAGCCTGGACAAGATCCACCGCTTTGCCTACACCAAGCTGGGCAGCGAGTACCTGTGGAGCCCCTCGATGCCGTGCCCGTTGCCGGCCGAGGAAGATATTCCGATTGCCTACTACGGCACCTCCAATATCGGGCAGCTCAAGTACGTTTATCGCAAGGGCCTGGCCCTGCGCTACGGCAAGACCATGCAGTGCATTGCCGGTATCCACTACAACTTCTCGCTGCCGGAACAGCTGTGGCCGCTGCTCAAGGAAGCCGAAGGGTTTGTCGGCACTGACCGCGACTATCAGTCCACCGCCTATATCGCGCTGATCCGTAACTTCCGGCGCTACAGCTGGCTGTTGATGTACCTGTTCGGTGCGTCGCCGGCCCTGGACGCCGGCTTCCTGCGCGGTCGCTCGCACCAGCTTGAAGTGCTCGACGCCGACACCCTGTACCTGCCGTACGCCACCAGCCTGCGCATGAGCGACCTGGGTTACCAGAGCAACGCCCAGGCCGGTCTGACGCCGTGCTACAACGACCTGGTCAGCTACACCGACAGCCTGCGCGAAGCGGTGGCAACGCCCTACGCGCCCTATGTCGAAGTCGGCACGCACAAGGACGGTGAGTGGGTGCAGCTCAACACCAACATCCTGCAGATCGAAAACGAGTACTACTCCAACATCCGCCCCAAGCGCGTGACCTATACCGGCGAGCGGCCGATCCAGGCGCTGATGGCGCGAGGCATTCAGTACATCGAAGTGCGCTGCCTGGACATCAACCCCTTCCTGCCGATGGGCATCGATCTTCCAGAGTCGCGCTTTCTCGACGCGTTCCTGCTGTATTGCGCGCTGAATGACAGCCCACTGTTCGCCAATAATGAATGCGGGAACGCCACCTCCAACTTCCTCAGCGTGGTCAAGGAAGGTCGCCGTCCGGGCCTGCAATTGCAGCGTGAGGGCCAAGCGGTGGATATGAAAGAGTGGGCCACCGAGCTGCTGGAGCACATCGCCCCCCTGGCCGCCCTGCTCGATGAAAGCCACGGCATCACTGAGCACAGCCAGGCACTGGACGCGCAGTTGGCGAAGGTCAATGACCCGTCACTGACGCCGTCGGCTCAGGTGCTGGCAGCGATGGCCGAGCGCAAGGAAAGCTTTGCGCAGTTCTCCCTGCATCAGAGCGAGGTGCATGCTGAGTATTTCCGCAAGGAGCCGCTTCCGGCTGAGGAACAGGCGCGCTTTGAGGAACTGGCGCGGACGTCGCTGGCCCAGCAGGCGGAGCTCGAGCAGAACGAGGTGGGCGATTTCGATGTGTTTGTCGGGTCGTACCAGGCGAGTATTCTGGCGATCAGTAACTAAGGTCCAGCTCGGTCCATTGTGGGAGGGGGCTTGCTCCCGATAGCAGCGTGTCAGTCGCTCCATCAGTGACTGATCCACCGCTATCGGGAGCAAGCCCCCTCCCACATTTGTCTCTCATATGCTCAAAGATTTGCTTCAATTCTTCTCCGACTAAGCTAATTCGAAAATGTTATTTATTTTCGGATTCTTAGATCATTTAGTCTCCTCACACGCCGACCCCCGGCCGCCTGATCGAGGAGCTTCCCTTTGAAACTGTTGACCCCCCTGCGCTTGCTGGCGGCGTTGTCCCTGGCCGGTGCCAGTCTGTTTGCCCAGGCGGCGGATGTGACCGTCGCGTACCAGACCACCGTCGACCCGGCGAAAGTTGCCCAGGCCGATGGCGCCTATGAAAAAGCCACCAATGCCAAAATCGACTGGCGCAAATTCGACAATGGCGCCGATATCATCGCCGCCATCGCCTCGGGCGACGTGCAGATCGGTTACCTCGGTTCCAGCCCGTTGACCGCCGCAATCACGCGCAACGTACCGGTGCAGACCTTTCTCGTCGCCACCCAGATCGGCGGCGCCGAAGCCCTGGTGGCGCGCGATGGTTCGGGGATCAACAGCCCGCAGGACCTGATCGGTAAAAAGATCGCCGTGCCGTTCGTGTCCACCGGTCACTACAGCCTGTTGGCCGCGCTGAAGCACTGGAACATCGACCCCTCGAAAGTAACCATCCTCAATCTCGCACCACCGGCCATCATCGCCGCCTGGAAGCGCGGTGATATCGACGCCACCTATGTGTGGGACCCGGCCCTGGGCGTAGCCAAGGAAAACGGCAAGGTGTTGATCACCTCCGGCGAGCTGGCCAAGTTCGGTGCACCGACCTTCGATGCCTGGATCGTGCGTAAGGATTTTGCCGAGAAGCATCCGGAAATCGTCACCGCCTTCGCCAAAGTCACCCTGGATGCCTACGCGGCGTACCGCAAAGACCCACAAGCCTGGCTCGCCGACAAAGGCAACGTCGACAAACTGGTGAAGCTCTCCGGTGCCAAGGCCAGCGACATTCCGTTGCTGCTGCAAGGCAACGTCTACCCGCTGGCCGCTGACCAGGTCACCCTGCTGGGCGCGCCGACCACCAAGGCCGTCACCGACACTGCGGCGTTCCTCAAGGAACAGGGCAAGGTCGATGCCGTGCTCCCAGACTACGCCCCTTACATCAGCGCCAAATTCATCACTAACTGAGGAGTTCATCGCGATGGCCTTGCTACAGCTGGAGCGCATCAGCGCACAGTACCCAGGCGCCCCGGAACCGGTACTGGCGGATATTTCACTCGAGCTTGGGCCCCAGCAATTGCTGGTTGCCCTCGGCCCGTCCGGCAGTGGCAAGACTTCGCTGTTGAACCTGATTGCCGGCTTTGTCGAGCCCTCGGCCGGGCGCATCACCCTCGATGGCGTGCCGGTCAAGGGGCCCAGCGCCGAGCGCGGCGTGGTGTTCCAGGACGATGCCCTGCTGCCCTGGCAGGACGTACTGGCCAACGTCGCCTTCGGCCTGGAACTGGCCGGCGTGCCCAAGGCGCAACGTGAAGTGCGCGCCCGGGAAATGCTCGCGCTGGTTGACCTGGGCGGTTTCGACAGCCGCCGCATCTGGCAACTCTCTGGCGGCCAGAAGCAACGCGTCGGCCTTGCCCGCGCCTTGGCGGCCGACCCTCGTGTATTGCTGATGGACGAGCCCTTCGGCGCCCTCGATGCCTTTACCCGCGAACAGATGCAGGAACTGCTGCTGCAAGTCTGGCGACGCACGGCCAAGCCGGTATTCCTGATCACCCATGACATCGAAGAAGCGGTGTTCCTCGCCACCGACTTGATTCTGCTGGCCCCCAACCCCGGCCAGATCGTCGAGCGCCTGCACCTGGACTTCGGCCAACGCTACGCGGCGGGCGAATCGGCACGGGCGATCAAGTCCGACCCGCGCTTTATCGAAACCCGCGAACACGTGCTGGGCAAAGTGTTCTCGCAACGGCAGGTGTGCGCATGAGCAGCTACGAACTCGCTGCCACGGCGGCCAAGCCGGTGACACACGCCGTCATTCCCGTACGCCGCCGCCTGAGCACGCGCTGGATCAGCCTGTTGACCCTGTTGGCCTTGCTGGCTATCTGGTGGGCCGTGACCGCCACCGGTTTGATCGAGCCGCTGTTCCTGCCGCCGCCGTCTGCGGTGTTGCAAAAAGGCTGGCTTCTGGCGACCACGGGGTATATGGATTCCACCTTGTGGCAGCACCTGGGCGCGAGCCTCAGCCGTATCGGCCTGGGTTTGGGCTTTGCGGTGCTGACGGCCGTGCCGGTGGGCATTGCCATCGGCGCCAACCGTATTGCCCGCGGCATTCTCGATCCGCTGATCGAGTTTTACCGGCCGATCCCGCCGCTGGCCTATCTGCCGTTGATCGTGATCTGGTGCGGCATCGGCGAGCTGTCCAAGGTGCTGCTGATTTACCTGGCGATCTTTGCGCCGATTGCCATCGCCACCGCGACCGGCGTACGCACGGTCGACCCGGCCAAGTTGCGCGCCGCACAGTCGCTGGGCGCGACCCGGGCCCAGTTGATTCGGCATGTGATCCTGCCCAGCGCCCTGCCCGACATCCTCACCGGCGTGCGCATCGGCCTGGGTGTGGGGTGGTCGACCCTGGTCGCCGCCGAGCTGATCGCCGCCACCAGCGGCCTGGGCTTCATGGTGCAGTCGGCGGCACAGTTTCTGGTCACTGACGTCGTGGTCCTGGGCATCCTGGTGATCGCGCTGATCGCCTTCGCCATGGAAATGGGCCTGCGCGCCCTGCAGCGTAAATTGGTGCCGTGGCATGGCCAGGCACACGAGTGATGATGAATAAATGAGCAGCCTGACCGTTACCCCACTAAGCATCGCGCTCGGCGCCCAGATCAGTGGCGTCGATATCACCCAGACACTGAGCACCGAACAGCGCGACGCCATCGAGCACGCCCTGCTTAAGCATTCGGTGCTGTTCTTCCGGGACCAGCCGATCACCCCACAGCAACAGGCACGGTTCGCGGCGAATTTCGGCGACCTGCACATCCACCCGATCTACCCCAACGTGCCGGAACAGCCCGAAGTGTTGATCCTCGACACGGCCGTCACCGATGTGCGCGACAACGCCGTATGGCACACCGACGTGACCTTCCTGCCCACGCCAGCCCTGGGCGCGGTGCTCAGCGCCAAACTGCTGCCGGCGTTCGGTGGCGATACCTTGTGGGCCAGTGGGATTGCGGCTTATGAAGCGCTGTCCGAGCCATTCAAAGCATTGCTCGATGGGCTGACTGCCACCCACGACTTCACCCAGTCTTTCCCACTGGAGCGCTTTGGCAACACCGCCGACGACCGAGCCCGTTGGGAAGAAGCCCGCCGAAAAAACCCGCCCCTGTCGCACCCGGTGATCCGCACGCACCCGGTGAGCGGGCGTAAATCGCTGTTCGTCAGCGAAGGCTTCACCACCCGGATCAATGAACTGGAATCGGCCGAAAGCGCGGCGGTTCTCAAACTATTGTTCGCCCATGCCACACGCCCGGAATTCACCATCCGCTGGCGCTGGCAGGAAAATGACGTGGCGTTCTGGGACAACCGCGTGACCCAGCATTACGCGGTGGATGACTACCGGCCGCAGCGGCGGGTGATGCATCGGGCAACCATCCTGGGCGATGTGCCGTTCTAAATGTGGGAGGGGGCTTGCTCCCGATAGCGGTGGGTCAGTCACTGTATCTATTGACTGGTCCACTGCCATCGGGAGCAAGCCCCCTCCCACATTTTTAACCCAGCTGTGTCAGGTTATTCAGCTGTCGATGGTTTTTCCCACAAGTTGATCCCGCCTTCCAGGGCAAACCGATCAATCTCCGCCAGTTCCTCCGCACTGAAGCTCAGGTTCTTCAACGCCCCAACGTTCTCGATGATCTGCTCCGGCCGGCTGGCACCGATCAGCGCGCTGGTCACCCGTGGATCACGCAGGGTCCAGGCCAGCGCCATTTGCGCCAGGCTCTGGCCGCGACGCTGGGCGATTTCGTTGAGGGCGCGGACATGGGCGATATTGGCGTCGGACAGGTGCTTGGCCTGCAGCGAGCCACCCCCCGGTCGATTCACCCGGGCATCGGCCGGCACGCCATTGAGGTATTTATCGGTGAGCAAACCCTGGGCCAACGGTGTGAACGCAATCACCCCGGCGCCGAGCTCTTCGGTGGTGTCGAGCAGGTCTTTTTCCACCCAGCGGTTGAGCAGGTTGTAGGCCGGCTGGTGAATCAACAGCGGCACTTTCCACTCGTTGAGCAGCGCTGCCATCTCACGGGTTTTTACGCCGGAGTAGGACGAGATACCGATGTACAACGCCTTGCCCTGCTGCACGGCGGTGGCCAGCGCACTAGCGGTTTCTTCCAGCGGCGTGTCGGCGTCGAAACGGTGCGAATAGAAAATATCCACATAGTCGACGCCCAGGCGTTGCAGGCTCTGGTCCAGGCTCGCCAGCACGTATTTACGCGAACCGCCGCCCTGGCCATAGGGGCCGGGCCACATGTCCCAACCGGCCTTGCTGGAGATGATCAGCTCGTCGCGGTAGTGCTTGAAGTCTTCGCGCAGCAACCGGCCGAAGTTGATCTCGGCGCTGCCGTAGGGCGGGCCGTAGTTATTGGCCAGGTCGAAGTGGTTGATGCCTAAGTCGAACGCGGTGCGCAGCAGGGCGCGCTGGGTGGCGATCGGGGTGCTGTCGCCAAAGTTGTGCCACAACCCCAGGGACAGTGCCGGCAGCACCAACCCACTGCGGCCTACGCGGCGATAAGGGATAGATTCATAGCGGTTTTCGGCAGCAATGTACGTCATCGAATCCTCTCTGGGCTTGGGGCAGATAAGGCCTGGGAATAAGGTTATTCCCAGGCCTTATCTGCCTGCTGAATCGCTTAAGTCTGCCTCTGTCTTTTACAGCAATTTTCCGCCAGGGTGGAATTGGATACTCCACGACACTGTCACGCTCCACTCGCCGGTCATGCCCTGCGCGGTACGCATGTCATCGCCTTGAGCGGATGAAGTCAGCGGGCATTTTCGAAAATTTCAGCGAGCCAGTCGACGAATACGCGCACCCTCGGCGAGAGATGTCGATTGTGCGGGTAAAGCACGGAAACCGGCATCGACGGCGGCGGCGTTTCTTTTAGAATTTCACGCATTACCCCCTGCTCGATCAGCTCGGCCATGCGGTAATGCGGGCACTGGATAATGCCCAACCCAGCCACCGCACTGGCAGAGTAAATTTCCGCGCCAAACACCGACAGCGCACTCTCGATAGCGACTTCCCGCAGCGCGCCTTCGACCATGAATTCGAACGGAAACAACTTGGCCGTGGTGCGCGAAACGTAGTTCACCGCGCGATGCCGACTCAGGTCAGCCAGGCTCTCAGGCTCGCCGTAGGTGCGCAGGTAGGCGGGGCTGGCGCAGGTGACTTGGCGCAAGGTCGCCACCCGCCGGCCGATCAGCGCGGAGTCGCCCAAGCTGCCTGCGCGCAGCACGCAATCCACCCCTTCGCTGATCAGGTCGACAAAGCGATCCGCCTCGCTGATGGACAGCTCGATCTGCGGGTAACGCGCCATGAATTGCGGCAACGCCGGTATCACAAAGTACTTGGCCAGGGTGCCGTGCAGATCCACTCGCAAACGGCCCTTGGGCGCCACGCTGCGAAAAGCCAGTTCAGCCTCTTCGAGTTCGGCGAGCAGGTGCACGCACCGCTGGTAATAGGCCTCGCCATCCAGGGTCGGACGCACGCGTCGAGTGCTGCGCTCCAGCAGGCGCGTGCCCAGCCAGGCTTCGAATTGATTGAGGGTGTGGGTCAACGTCGCACGCGGCAGATTCAGGTCGTCGGCCGCCAGCGTGAAGCTTGAGCGTTCGTAGATGCGTACGAACACCTTCATCGCTTTGACCTGATCCATTTTGCGTCTCCATTGTTGGCGATAATTGAACAGTCAAGGCAACTTTGGCGCATTTATCCGCTTGGGTAAACATGTGAATCTGCTTCCACACCCCCAACTTCAAGGAAACCGAATCATGAAAACTCAAGTCGCAATCATCACCGGCGCTTCCCGCGGTATCGGCGCGGTAGTCGCCAGGCAACTGGCCGCCGAGGGTTACGCCGTGGCCATCAACTACGCCAGCAGCGCGACCGAGGCATCCAGGCTGGTCGTGGAACTGCGCCAGGCAGGGTACCAAGCCATAGCGATTCAAGGCGACGTGGCCAAGCCTGCCGACATCAAGCGGCTGTTCGATGAAACCGAGGCGCAACTGGGCAAGGTGGATGTATTGGTCAACAACGCCGGCATTCTCAAGGCAATGCCCCTGGCCCAGCACAGCGATGAGCTCTACAACCAGAATTTCGATATCCACACCCGGGGCACCTTCAACGCCCTGCGTGAAGCCGCCACACGCCTGAATGACGGCGGGCGAATCGTCAATTTTTCCAGCAGCACCGTCGGCCTTAACTTCCCCGGTTACGCGGTGTACATCGCCAGCAAGGCGGCGGTGGAATCCTTGACCCAGGTATTTGCCAAGGAAATGCGCGGGCGTGGCATCACCGTCAACGCCGTCGCCCCTGGCCCGGTCGCCACCGAGTTGTTCCTGCACGGCAAGAGCGAAGAACAGATCCAGGGCCTGGCCAAGATGGCGCCGTTGGAGCGCCTCGGCCAACCGGAAGATATCGCCCGCACGGTGGCTTTCCTGGTTAGCCCGGCCGCCAGCTGGGTCAACGGGCAAATCCTGCGCGCCAATGGCGGCCTTGTTTAATTCGCTGATCCTATCGGAGGAGTTGCATTCATGAACCACGCAAACAGCGCTGCCCAACCTCGCAGTCAATCGAAATGGGCGTTTACCCTGGCCACTGCTATCGCGGCCGTCATGGCGGCCGTGGCTGCGGGTACCAGCGGAATGTTGACCTTGCCGGTCTGGGCGATGTTCGTCGGATGGGTGGCATTTTTCAGCCGCGGGCTGACCCTGCGCCACGGCTTGGCCAACCTCGGATGTGTATGGATGGGCATTGCCTTCGGTCTGTTGGCGGCCCTGGGCATCGGGGCCTTGAACCCCGCACTCGGTGCGTGGGCACTGCCGACGGTGGTGTTTATCGTGGCAATGGTCGTGGTATCGCTGCGCGCCGTGCCGGTGATGAACAACATCCTGAGCTATTTCCTCGGCCTGATCGCGTACTTCGCCTCGCATCTGGAGCCATCGCTGGAAAGCGTCGCTGAGTTGGGCGGCGCCAGCAGCCTCGGTGCCTTCGCCGGCTGGCTCTCACACGCCGTGCAGCAACGCCTTGCACGCCACGCCTGAATCTCCATTTTTAAAGGTCAATGCCATGAAATCCATCATCCTGATTACCGGTGCGTCCAGCGGTTTCGGCGCCCTTACCGCTCGCGCCCTGGCCGATGCCGGCCACACCGTTTACGCCAGCATGCGTGAAACCCTGGGGCGCAACGCGCCGCAGGTGGCTGAGGTAGAGCGTTACGCCGCCGAACACAGCGTGGACTTGCGCAGTGTCGAGCTGGACGTGGCATCCAGTGACTCCGTAGAGGCAGGCGTCGCCAGGATCGTCGCGGACTGTGGCCGCCTGGATGTGATCATCCACAACGCCGGGCATATGTCATTCGGCCCGGCAGAAGCTTTCAGTCCTGAACAGTTCGCCCAGCTGTACGACATTAACGTGTTGAGCACCCAGCGGGTCAACCGCGCCGCACTGCCGTACCTGCGCAAACAAGGCAAAGGCCTGGTGCTGTGGGTGTCGTCCAGCAGCGCACGTGGCGGCACCCCGCCGTTTCTTGCGCCGTACTTCGCGGCCAAGGCGGCGATGGATTCCCTGGCGGTTTCCTATGCCAGTGAACTGAGTCGGTGGGGGGTTGAAACGTCGATCATCGTGCCGGGTGCTTTCACCAAGGGCACCAACCACTTTGTGCACTCCGGCAAACCCGCTGACCAAGCCCGTGCGAGCGAGTACGAAGACGGCCCCTACGCCGGCGTGGCGGATACCGCCCTGCAAGGCCTGGCGGCGCTGGAACCGGCGGATGCCGATGTGCGCGAGGTGGCACGGGCGATTGTCGAGGTTGTCGGCCTGCCCTTTGGCACGCGCCCGTTTCGTCGGCATATCGACCCTTCCGAAGACGGCTGTGAAGTGGTCAACGGCGTGGCAGACCGAGTGCGCGCAGAGATGTTTCGTCGTATCGGCCTGCAGGACCTGCTGAAACCGGCTGCACATTGAAAAATGGCTGGCGGGTCGATCTCTGCAGGAGCGAGCTGGTTCGCGAGAAAAACGCCAGGACAACGCGGGCATCCAGCATGCCCGCATTACCGTTAACGTCCCTCGCCAGCCAGTTCGCTTCTGCTAGCGCACCAGGTGCAGGAACTGCAGGTGCCGCTCGTACTGGTCGAGGATGTCGTTGATGATCTGCTCCTTGGTGTAGCCCACCAGGTCGTAGTCCTGGCTGCCCTCACGCAAGTGCACTTCCGCCCGATAATAGCGGCGATTGTTGAGCTGTTTGGACCCCATGCCGCCGCGCGCAAACGAGGGCGTGAAATAGCCGCGCATCTGCACCTGGTAAACAAACGGATGCTCTTCGCCGTGGCCGATTTCCAGGCTGACGCTGTCGTTGGACGGGTCAGGCTGGGTGACGACGTTGAGGCCTTTTTCGACAAACACCGCCGTCACTTCTTCAATCGCCGGACGTACCGTGGTCTCAAGGAAGCGGTACACCTCATCCCGCGACGGGAAATGCACGGCCTGGCTCAAACGCTGGCGCCAACCGCCCGTGCCCTTGCGTGAGCCCGACACCGGCGCCAGCGAATGCAACTGCGCGATCTGCTTTTGCGATTCGAGGTAGAACGCCTTGTGCAGCCCCCACATCATCAGCAACAGGATCAGCGAGAACGGCAGCGAAGTCAGCACCACCGCTGACTTCAACGAATCGATACTGCCGGCAAACAGCAAGGCGCTGGTGACCAGGGCGGTCATCGCGCCCCAGAACACGCGCAGCCATTTCGGTCCGTCTTCATCGGCGTTGCCGCCCTTGGACGACAGGGTCGACAGCACCACGGTGCCGGAATCCGCCGAGGTCACGAAGAACACAAAGCTGATGAACACCGTGACCGCAATCACGGTTTTACTCCACGGGTAGGTTTCCAGCAGCAGGTACAGGCTCATCGACGGTTCATCGATGGCGGACTGGCCCAACGCGGTCATGCCATGGTTGAGCACCTGGTCGATGGCGCTGTTGCCGAAGATCGACATCCACGCCAGGGTGAAACCCAGCGGGATCAGCAGCACGCCGAACACGAATTCACGGATGGTGCGGCCACGGGATATGCGTGCGATGAACAGGCCCACGAACGGCGACCATGCGATCCACCACGCCCAGTAGAACACCGTCCAGCCACCCAGCCAGTCGCTGGGTTTGTCGTACGCGTACACATCGAAACTCTTGGTCGGCAAGGCCCCCAGGTAGTCCCCGATGTTCTGGATCAAGGTGTTGAGCAAATGCTGGGTGGGCCCGGCAAACAACACAAACAGCAGCAGCGCGCAGGCCAGCAGCATGTTGATATCGGACATCACCCGCACACCCTTGTCGACGCCGGCCACGGCGACGATGATCGCCGCGCCCATCATCAAGGTGATCAAGCCCACCTGGATCCACTGCGTATGGGCAATACCGAACAGGTAATCCAGGCCGGAATTGAGGTGCAGCACGCCAAAGCCCATGTCGGCACCCAGGCCGAACACCGTGGCGATGATGCCGAAGCCATCCACCGCATAACCGATCGGGCCATTGATGCGCTTGCCAATCAACGGGTACAGCGCCGAACGCAGCGCAAGCGGCAGGTTATGCCGGTAGGCGAAGTACGCCAGAGCCATACCGACAAACGCGAACACGCCCCAGCCGTGCAGGCCCCAGTGCAGGAACAGGATCTGCATGGCCTGGCGCGCCGCGTCGGCATTCAGCGCCTCGCCCTGGGGCGGTTGCACCAGGTGGGTCAACGGCTCGGACACGCAAAAGAAGAACAGCGTGATGCTGATCCCGGCGGCGAACAGCATGCCGGCCCAGGACAGGTAACTGAATTCGGGCTCGTCGTGGTCGGCACCGAGTTTTATCTTGCCGTAGCCCGATAACGCGGTGACCACCACGAAGACCAGATACAGGGTCATCGCCAGCATGTAGTACCAGCCGACCGTATTGGCCGCCCAGTTTTGCGCCGCCAGCAGCCAGGCACCGGCCTGTTGCGGGATAGCGATGACAGTGATGCCGAACAGCAGAATAGCCGTGGCGGCAAAGTAGAAGACGGGCGCATTCATGCGCACCTGACCGCTGGACGGGGTAGATGATGCACTCATGAACCATGCACCCCCGAGGTGTGAAATGTGGCTGTCAATAACGGACTCAGCAAAGGTAAGCCTCCTGTTGTGAGCGGGCAGCGAACCACCGGTTTAACTTGAACGAACGTTCAAGTTAAACATGGATAGGCGGTTTGGGACTAATTTCGGGGCCGAGTGGTAGGTGATTCCTACACTAGCTTAGGGATTGGTATGACGCGTGAGGTGCGGAATTCGTTCAGCAATGACGGGATGATTTTGGAATGCAGTCAAACATGTGGGAGGGGGCTTGCTCCCGATAGCAGTGGGTCAGCCAGCACATGTATGGCTGGTCCACCGCTATCGGGAGCAAGCCCCCTCCCACAGGGGATTTGCGCAGGTTCGTTACTTTTGCGCGCCATCATCATGCTGCAAATTCGCCTGGGTAATATTCGCCCCGGCCGGCACGCTGCGGGTCAGCCACACATTACCGCCGATGGTCGAACCCTGGCCGATGGTAATCCGCCCCAGAATCGTAGCGCCGGCGTAGATCACCACATCGTCCTCCACAATAGGGTGGCGCGGATGGCCTTTCTGCAATTGCCCATCTTCATCCGCGGGGAAGCGCTTGGCGCCCAATGTCACCGCCTGGTAGATGCGCACCCGCTCGCCGATGATCGCCGTCTCGCCAATCACCACGCCGGTCCCGTGGTCGATGAAGAAACTCGGGCCGATCTGCGCGCCGGGATGGATATCGATACCGGTGGCCGAATGAGCGATTTCCGCGCTGATCCGCGCCAGCAGGGGCAAACCGGCGCGGTACAGATGATGGGCCAGGCGATGGTGGATCACCGCCAGGATGCCGGGGTAGCACAGCAGCACCTCATCCACGCTCCGCGCGGCCGGGTCTCCGTGGTAGGCGGCCAGTACGTCGGTGTCCAGCAGGCTGCGCAACGCCGGCAAGGCCAGGGCGAAATCCTGGATCAGGCGAATGGCCTGGGCGTCGACCTCACGGTCATCCTGGCCGCCCTGGCGCGCGGCGTAGCGCAACTCCAGGCGGGCCTGGGCGAGCAAGGCGTTAAGGGCGACGTCGAGGGTATGCCCGACGTAGAAGTCTTCACTTTCTTCGCGCAGGTCCACCGGGCCCAGGCGCATCGGGAACAGTGCGCCGCACAAGGCTTCGAGAATCTGCGCCACCGCTTGGCGAGACGGTAATTCGCGGCCTCCATGTTCGCCACTCAAGCGGCCATTGCGCGTTCGCCACTGGTCCCGGGCGCTGCGCAGTTGGCTGACGATGGTCTGTAGTTGCCAATGGCTGGAACGCTCACTCACGGTATTCACTCCTGACGAAATGGCCCTCACTTTACGGTATGGCCCTGGCAGCGCTTAAGAACCAATGGTGCGAGGCTAAGAACCATCTGACATAAGCGATTGGCGGTTGCCCGATGAAAAGTGCCTGCCTATAGTCGCCCCATCACTCAGCCACCGTGCATAGCCATGATCAAACAACAGCTCGACCGCTTTAACCGTCTGGAACTGTTGGGCGGCGCCACCGCCCTGGAAAAACTCGAGCGGCTGTCGGCCTGGCTGGGCAGGGATATCTACGTCAAGCGCGACGACACCACCCCACTGGCCATGGGTGGCAATAAATTGCGCAAACTTGAATACCTCGCCGCTGACGCCATCGCCCAAGGCGCCGATACCCTGGTCACCGCCGGCGCTATCCAGTCCAACCATGTGCGCCAGACCGCCGCGCTGGCCGCCAGGCTCGGCCTGGGCTGCGTCGCCTTGCTGGAAAACCCCACCGGCACCGAAGACCCCAACTACCTGGGCAACGGCAACCGCCTGTTGCTGGAGCTGTTCGACGCCAAGGTGGAGCGGGTAGAAAACCTCGACAATGCCGACGACCAACTCAACGCCCTCGCCGACCGCCTGCGCAGCAACGGCAAGAAGCCCTACCTGGTGCCTATCGGCGGCTCGAACGCCCTCGGCGCGTTGGGGTATGTGCGCGCGGGCCTGGAGCTGGCGGCGCAGATCGAAGACAGCGGCCTCGACTTTGCGGCGGTGGTACTGGCCTCCGGCAGCGCAGGCACCCACAGCGGCCTGGCACTGGCGTTGAGCGAAGCACTGCCGAACCTGCCGGTGATCGGCGTCACCGTGTCGCGCACCGACGAAGCCCAACGTCCAAAAGTGCAAGGCCTGGCCGAGCGTACGGCCGAACTGCTCGGCATGGAGGTGCCGGAAGCCTTCAAGGTGATCCTGTGGGACGAATACTTCGGCCCGCGTTATGGCGAGCCGAATGCGGGTACGTTGTCGGCGATCAAACTTCTGGCCAGCCAGGAAGGTCTGTTGCTTGATCCGGTCTACACGGGCAAGGCCATGGCCGGCCTGCTGGACGGTATCGGGCGCCAGCGGTTCGCAGACGGGCCGATCATTTTCCTGCATACCGGCGGAGCGCCGGCGTTGTTTGCGTACGATTCGGTGTTCAACTGACTGAACACGGACCGAAATGTGGGAGGGGGCTTGCTCCCGATAGCGGTGGGTCAGATACAGATAAAGGGACTGTTACACCGCCATCGGGAGCAAGCCCCCTCCCACACTTGACCTCATTGATATTCGAAATATGAATATGAAGTTTGATTTATATTATTTTCAAGTCTTAAAAACCGGCTTTATCATCGCGCCGAAGGCGAAGACGCGCACCGCGCTTTAAGGCAGGATACGGCTACTGCGTCACCGGCTTCGCTCACCATAAAAAACCACAGGGGCTCTTCATGACTATTTCTGTACTGCGTCGCACATTGCTGGTCGGCACATTGGGCTTGGCGCTCGGCGCAGGCATGCTTGGCCAGGCGGTCGCCGGCGAGCAACTGAACACCATCAAGAAAGCCGGCGAGATCAAGATCGGCCTGGAAGGCACCTACCCACCGTTCAGCTTTGTCGATGAAAGCGGCAAGCTCAGTGGCTTCGAGGTGGAGCTGTCCGAGGCGCTGGCCAAGGAGCTGGGCGTCAAGGTCAAGCTGCAAGCCACGCCATGGGACGGCATCCTCGCCGCCCTGGAATCCAAACGCCTGGACGCCGTGGTCAACCAGGTGACGATTTCCGAAGAGCGCAAGAAGAAGTATGACTTCTCCAAGCCCTACACCATTTCCGGTATCCAGGCGCTGACCCTGGCGAAGAATGTCGACAGCATCAAGACCGCCGCCGACCTGGCCGGCAAGAAAGTCGGGGTAGGCCTGGGCACCAACTACGAACAATGGCTCAAGGCCAACCAACCCAAAGCGGAAATCAGGACCTACAACGACGACCCGACCAAATTCCAGGACCTGCGCATCGGCCGCATCGACGCGATCCTGATCGACCGCCTGGCCGCTCTGGAATACGCCAAGAAAGCCAAGGACACCGCCGCTGCCGGCGACGCCTTCTCCCGCCAGGAAGCCGGTATTGCCCTGCGCAAGGGCGAGCCTGAACTGCTCGACGCGGTAAACAAGGCCCTCGACAAGCTGCGCGCCGACGGCACCTTGAAGAAGTTGTCCGAGAAGTACTTCAACGCTGACGTCACTCAATAATGGAAGCAGGTTTCCAACTCGCGCTGGACTCCGCGCCCTTTCTGCTCAAGGGCGCGTATTACACGGTGATCCTTAGCCTGGGCGGGATGTTTTTCGGCCTGCTGCTGGGCTTCGGCCTGGCGTTGATGCGCCTGTCGCGCTTCAAGCTGCTGAGTTGGACGGCGCGGGTCTACGTGTCGTTCTTTCGCGGCACGCCGTTGCTGGTGCAACTGTTCCTGATCTACTACGGCTTGCCGCAAGTGGGCATCGAGCTGGACCCGATCCCGGCCGCCATGATCGGCTTTTCGCTGAACATGGCCGCCTACGCCTGTGAAATCCTGCGGGCCGCCATCGCGTCCATCGAGCGTGGCCAGTGGGAAGCCGCCGCGAGTATCGGCATGACCCGTGCGCAGACATTGCGCCGGGCCATCCTGCCGCAGGCCATGCGCACGGCCTTGCCGCCGCTGGGCAACAGTTTCATTTCGCTGGTCAAGGACACGGCGCTGGCCGCCACTATCCAGGTGCCCGAGCTGTTCCGCCAGGCGCAACTGGTCTCGGCGCGCACCTTCGAAATTTTCACCATGTATCTGTCCGCAGCCCTGATCTATTGGATCCTGGCGAGCATCCTGGCGCATCTGCAAAATCGTCTGGAAGACCGGGTCAACCGGCACGACCTGGAGTCTTGAAGCATGATCGTGGTTGAAAAGCTGACCAAACAATTCAACGGCCAGGTGGTGCTCAACGGTATCGACCTGGAGGTCAAGGCCGGCGAAGTCGTGGCCATCATCGGCCCCAGCGGTTCCGGCAAGACCACCTTCCTGCGCTGCCTGAATTTTCTCGAAGAACCCACCAGCGGCCGCATCAAGGTGGGCGACATCGAGATCGACAGCAGCAAGCCACTCAACCAGCAACAGGGCCTGGTGCGACGCCTGCGCCAGCACGTCGGTTTTGTCTTCCAGAACTTCAACCTGTTCCCCCACCGCACCGCGCTGGAAAACGTCATCGAAGGCCCGATCGTGGTCAAGAAAATGCCACGCGAGGCGGCGACCGAACTGGGCCGCAAGCTACTGGCCAAAGTGGGCCTGGCGGGCAAGGAGGCGGCTTATCCTCGGCGCTTGTCCGGTGGGCAGCAACAGCGTGTGGCGATCGCTCGGGCGCTGGCCATGGAGCCGGAGGTCATCCTGTTCGACGAACCCACCTCGGCCCTCGACCCCGAACTGGTGGGTGAAGTGCTGGCGACCATCCGCAGCCTGGCCGAAGAAAACCGCACCATGGTGATCGTCACCCACGAGATGAGCTTTGCCCGGGATGTGGCCAACCGTGTGATCTTTTTCGACAAGGGCGTGATCGTCGAACAGGGTGAAGCCAAGGCGCTGTTCGCCAACCCCAGGGAAGAACGCACCCAGCAGTTCCTGAGCAAGTTTCTCGCCCATTGACCCAGCTTTTTGCGGCGAGCGGGCTTGCTCGCCACAAAAAGCCGCTCCTACACTGAATCGCCATTGCTGCCGGTAAAACACCACGCTGCGCCCCTCTTGAAATACCCCTTCCAGTCAGACCCTTCTGAATATCCTCCAACCCGCCGTTTAGCCTTTTGCCGCCATTGACGCCCCCGGCCCAACCCTCTTATCTAGCGTCCAGAGGATTGGATCCTATCCCGGCTACTCACTGAATCGTTCTTTCGGCCCCTTTGCGCACCCGCGCCCAGGCCCGGAACGATTGCTGCTGGCTGCATCAAGGAGATCACTTATGACGCACACTACAACCCCGGCCATGCTGACCGCACCCACCCTGCCCCAAGCCGTTCGAAACGGCATCAGTGCCCACGCGGCCGCCCAATTGCAGGTCGACATCGCACCTTACCCCGGCATGGAAGAAGGCGACCTGATCGAGCTGTTCTGGAACAACTGCTTTGCCGCCTCACGCCGGGTGACCGCCGGCAAAATCGGCACGCCTACCCACCTGCGAGTGCCGGAAAGTTTTGTACAGGATGGCCCGGCGCGGGTGCATTACCAGATCATGCAGATTGGCCACGGCCCGGCGCGCTCGGCCACCACCCAGGTCCGGGTCAAAACCAACTACCCGGGCGGCGCGCCGTCGGCCCTGTACAGCGACGAAAACCAGAATCTCGCGCCGGTCAGCCTGCCCGAGACCATCCGCCGCCAGGGCGTCAACAGTCGCCAGGTGCAACGCGGAATTCCGCTGAGCATCGAGCCTTACGCGAACATGGCCAGTGGCGATGCCATCACGCTGCGCTGGGGTGACGTGCGCATGGACCTGCCGAACATCCAGGCCAGCGACGTCGGCCTGGCGGTGCAGGTCTGGGTGCCTTCGACAGTCATTATCGAAGGCGGTGACGACTGCCGCCTGGAGGTGACGTACTGCATCCTGGACCGCGTCGGCAACAATTCGCGCTGGGCGCCAGCCCGCACCTTGCGCATCGCCGCCTGGGTTCCCACGCCCCCTGGTGCAGCCAAGGACGTGTATCAACCCCGGCCTTTCGGCTCTCCCTGCGAACCGGGGTGACGCGCCTTCTATGCATATTCCTAAAAGTTAGTTTATTTAAAAAATAAACACGCTTAGGGTATATGCACCGGACCACCGGACATTCCTGATTGTTTTGTTTTTATTTCATTGAATGCGAGGTCGGTATGGTCAGAATTACCCCGGTGCATAACGCCAGGGCATTACGTGCAGCCAAGGAGCGGCGCTGATGTCTAACTTGGCTCTAACACCCCTCCAGAGTGATCTGGACGTAGCCCCACTGTTGTTGCCGGCCACGGTGCTGCGCAACGACGCCCAGGCGCTGAGCGCCGCCCATGAGCTGGCCGACGCCGCGCGCCTGCAAGCCGCCAAGCGCGACCAGCAACGCCAATTGCCCTGGGCGCAGGTCGAACAGTTCACCCGCAGCGGCTTGGGCAGCATTTCCATTCCCCGTGAATACGGCGGTCCGCAGGTTTCATTCGTCACCCTGGCCGAGGTTTTCGCGATCATCAGCGCGGCCGACCCGGCCCTGGGGCAGATCCCGCAGAACCATTTCGGCATCCTGCACCTGTTGCAAAACACCGCCAGCGAGCGCCAGAAAAAGCAGCTGTTCCAGAGCGTGATCGACGGTTGGCGCATCGGCAATGGCGGTCCGGAACGCGGCACCAAAGATACCCTGGAGCTCAAGGCGCGTATCACTGCCGAGGGTGACGGCTACGTGGTCAGCGGCCAGAAGTTCTACTCCACCGGCGCTCTGTTTGCCCACTGGGTGGCCATCAAAGCGCTCAACGACGACGGCAAGCAAGTCATGGCGTTCGTGCGCCGTGGCAGCGAAGGGCTGCGCATCGTGGATGACTGGTCGGGCTTTGGCCAACGCACCACCGCCAGCGGCACCGTGCTGCTTGACCGGGTGCCGGTGGACGCAGAGCTGGTGGTGGACAACTGGCGCCTGGGCGAAAGCCCGAATATCCAGGGTGCCGTCTCGCAATTGATCCAGGCGGCCATCGACGCCGGTATTGCCCGTGGCGCCCTGGACGACACCATCGCCTTTGTACGTGAACGCTCGCGCCCGTGGATCGACGCCAAGGTCGAACGGGCCAGCGACGACCTGTATGTGATCGCGGACATCGGCAAGCTGAAAATCGAACTGCACGCCGCCGAGGCGCTGTTGCGCAAGGCTGGCCAGGTGCTGGACCAGGTCAGCGCTGCGCCGATCACCGCGCAGTCCGCTGCACGCGCGTCGATCGCCGTCGCCGAAGCCAAGGTACTCACCACTGAGGTGGCGTTGCTGGTCAGTGAAAAACTCTTCGAGCTGGCCGGCAGCCGCGCCACCCTCGCCGAATTCAACCTTGACCGGCACTGGCGCAATGCGCGGGTCCACACGCTGCATGACCCGGTGCGCTGGAAGTATCACGCCATCGGCGCCTATCGCCTGAACGGCACTCTGCCGGCTCGCCATTCCTGGATCTGACCGACCAGACATCTGGAGAACATCATGACTTTCTCTCACCCCGTCGCGGTCATCACCAGCGACGAACAAGCCCTTGTTGTCGCCAGCGACCTGGCTGAAGACTTGCGCCGCGACAGCGCCCAGCGCGACCGCGAGCGCCGCCTGCCGCTGGCCGAGCTGGACGCCTTTTCGCGCTCCGGCCTGTGGGGCATCAGCGTGCCCAAGGCCTACGGCGGCGCTGGTGTGTCCAACGTCACCCTGGCCAAGGTCATCGCCTTGATCGCCCAGGCGGATGCGTCCCTGGGACAGATTCCGCAAAACCATTTCTATGCCTTGGAAGTGCTGCGCGTGAATGGCAGCCCGGCCCAGCAACGCAGCCTGTATGCAGAAGTATTGGCCGGCCAGCGTTTCGGCAACGCCTTGGCGGAATTGGGCACGAAAACCGCTCATGACCGCGTCACCAAAATTACCCGCGACGGTGATGGCTTCCGTATCAGCGGCCGCAAGTTCTATTCCACCGGCGCGATCTACGCCCAGCGCATCCCCACCTCGGTGGTGGATGAACATGGGGTTCAGCAACTGGCCTTCGTGCCCCGCGACAGCGCGGGCCTGAGCGTGATTGACGACTGGAGCGGCTTCGGCCAGCGCACCACCGGCAGCGGCTCAGTGGTGTTCGACAACGTGTGGGTGGCGGCGCAGGACGTGATCCCGTTCCAGAGCGCTTTCGAACGCCCGACCACCGTCGGCCCCTTGGCGCAGATTCTTCATGCCGCCATCGACACCGGTATCGCCCGCGCCGCCTTCGAAGACGCGTTGCATTTTGTGCGCACCAAGACCCGTCCCTGGATCGACTCGGGCAGCGACAGGGCCACTGATGACCCGCTGACCTTGAAGAGCTTCGGCCACTTGAGCATTCGCCTGCACGCCGCCGAAGCGCTGCTCGAGCGCTCGGGCGAATTTCTCGACCGCGCCCAGGCCGACAGCAATGCCCAGACCGTCGCGGCCGCCTCCATCGCCGTCGCCGAAGTACGCGCCTTGAGCAGCGAAATCTCCCTGGCCGCCGGCAGCACGCTGTTCGAACTGGCCGGCAGCCAGGCGACCCTGGCCGAGCATGGCCTGGATCGCCACTGGCGTAACGCCCGCGTGCACACCCTGCATGACCCGGTGCGCTGGAAATACCACGCGGTGGGCAATTACTACCTCAACGATGAAAACCCGCCGCTGCGGGGGACCATCTGATGAGCAAGAAAAAAATCCTGCTCAATGCCTTCAACATGAACTGCATCGGGCATATCAACCACGGTTTGTGGACCCATCCACGGGACACGTCCACCCAGTACAAGACCCTCGAGTACTGGACTGACCTGGCAAAAATCCTCGAGCGCGGGCTGTTCGACGGTTTGTTTATCGCCGATATCGTCGGCGTGTATGACGTGTACCAAAAGTCCATCGACGTGCCGCTCAAGGAATCGATCCAGTTGCCGGTCAACGACCCGCTCCTGCTGGTCTCGGCCATGGCGGCCGTCACCCGGAACCTCGGCTTCGGCCTCACTGCCAACCTGACCTACGAGCCGCCGTATCTGTTCGCCCGGCGCATGTCCACCCTCGACCACCTGAGCCGGGGCCGGGTGGGCTGGAACATCGTCACCGGCTACCTCGACAGCGCCGCCAAGGCCATGGGGCTGACCGAGCAGGTCGAGCATGACCGTCGCTATGACCAGGCCGATGAATACCTGGAGGTGCTGTACAAACTCTGGGAAGGCAGCTGGGAGGATGACGCGGTGGTCAACGATCCCCAGGCGCGGGTGTATGCGCAGCCGGGCAAGGTGCACAAGGTCGAACACCACGGCGAGTTCTACCAGGTGGAGGGCTATCACCTGTGCGAGCCATCGCCGCAGCGTACGCCGGTGCTGTTCCAGGCCGGCAGTTCGGACCGTGGCCTGCAGTTCGCCGGGCGCCATGCCGAGTGCGTGTTCATCAGCGGGCAGAACAAGGCCGCAACCCGAATCCAGGTGGACAAAGTGCGCGCCAGCGCGGTGGAGGCCGGGCGCAATCCGGATGACATCAAGGTGTTCATGGGCCTGAACGTGATCGTCGGCGCGACCGAGGAACTGGCCTGGGCCAAGCACGCCGAGTATCTCAGCTATGCCAGCGCGGAGGCCGGCGTGGCGCACTTTTCCGCTTCCACGGCGATCGACTTTTCCGAGTACGAACTGGATGAACCGATCCAGTACGTGAAGAGCAACGCCATCCAGTCGGCGACCAAGAACCTGCAGAACAACGACTGGACCCGGCGCAAATTGCTCGAGCAGCACGCCCTCGGTGGGCGCTATATCACGCTGGTGGGGTCGCCCGAGCAGGTCGCCGACGAACTGGAATCGTGGATCAGCGAAACCGGCCTGGATGGCTTCAACCTCACGCGCATTGTGACGCCGGAGAGCTATGTGGATTTCATTGATCTGGTGGTGCCGGAGCTGCAAAAGCGTGGCTCGTACAAGACTGAATATGAGCAGGGAACGTTGCGCGAAAAAGTCTTCCACGGCGCCGCTCGCCTACCCGAACAACACACCGGATCTACCTATCGACACTAACCCCTGTAGGAGCGAGCTTGCTCGCGAAGATCGTTAACGATAACGCGGTGCATCTGGTTTACCGAGGCGCCCTCAAGTTTTTCGCGAGCAAGCTCGCTCCTACAATTGGAAATTCATATGAAAAAAATAGTGCTCTCCCTGGCCTTCGGCTTGTTCAGCTCGGCCGTATTCGCCGCCGATGCGCCGTTGAAAGTCGGCACCACCGCCGCCTTCGCGATTCCCCTGGAAGCCGCTGTAGAAGAAGCCGGCAAACAGGGCCTGAAGGTCGAACTGGTGGAATTCACCGACTGGATCGCGCCGAACGTCAGCCTCGCCGCCGGCGATATCGACGTGAACTACTTCCAGCACATCCCCTTCCTGGAAAATGCCAAGGCCGCCGCCGGCTTTGACCTGGTGCCCTATGCGCCGGGCATCATCAACAACGTCGGTTTGTATTCGAAGAAGTACAAAAGCTTCAATGACCTGCCCGAAGGCGCCAGCGTGGCCATCGCCAACGACCCGATCAACAGCGGGCGCGGCCTGCAACTGCTGGCCAAGGCCGGGCTGATCACGCTCAAGCCGGGGGTGGGCTACAAGGCCACCGAAGACGACATCGTCAGCAACCCGAAAAAGATCAAGATCCTGCAGGTGGAAGCCGTGCAACTGGTGCGCGCCTATGACGACGCCGATCTGGTGCAGGGCTACCCGGCGTACATCCGCCTGTCCAAGACCTTCGATGCCGAATCGGCGCTGCTGTTCGATGGCCTCGACCACCCGGAATACGTGATCCAGTTCGTGATCCAGCCCAAGAGCAAAACCGACCCGAGGGTGATCAAGTTCGTCGACATCTACCAGCACTCGCCGACGGTGCGCGCCGCCCTGGATAAATCCCTCGGCAAGCTCTACCAGGTCGGCTGGGACGATAAAAAATGACCGCTGCCAATGCCCAACTGCGCGACCTGGGCACATTGCCCAGGGACGCCGAGCAGACCGAACTGCATCCGGACTTCAACAGCGCCCATGTGCGTTTCATCAACCTGGGCAAAACCTATGACGGCACGGTGCATGCCCTGAAAGGCATTGACCTGGCGATTGCGCGCGGCGAAGTGTTCGGCATCATCGGCCGCAGCGGCGCCGGCAAGTCGTCGCTGATCCGCACCATCAATCGCCTGGAACAACCCAGCAGCGGGCGCGTGCTGATCGATCAGGTGGATATCGGCTGCTTCGATGAAGACCGCCTGGTCGCGCTGCGCCGGCGCATCGGCATGATCTTCCAGCACTTCAACCTGATGTCGGCCAAGACCGTCTGGCAGAACGTCGAACTGCCGCTCAAGGTCGCCGGGGTGCCCAAGCCGCAGCGTGAGCAAAAGGTGCGTGAGCTGCTGGAACTGGTGGGTTTGCAAGACAAGCACCAGGCCTATCCGGCGCAGCTCTCGGGCGGGCAGAAACAGCGCGTGGGCATCGCCCGTTCGCTGGTGCACGACCCCGAGATCCTGCTGTGCGACGAAGCCACCTCGGCCCTCGACCCGGAAACCACCCAATCGATTCTCGGCCTGCTGCGCGAGATCAACCGGCGCCTGGGCCTGACCATTGTGTTGATTACCCATGAAATGGCGGTGATCCGCGACATCTGCGACCGCGTGGTGGTGCTGGAGCATGGGCGCATCGTCGAGCAAGGCCCGGTGTGGCAAGTGTTCGGCAACCCGCAACACGAGGTCAGCAAGACCCTGCTGGCGCCGCTGCAACATGGGCTGCCGGAAGAACTGCAAAACCGTTTGCATACCCAGCCTGAATCGCCGGAAGCCGCAGTGGTGCTGCGCTTGCAGTTCACCGGCAGTGCCAGCGATGAACCCGACCTGGCCGCGCTGTTCAGTGCCCTCGGCGGCCGCGTGCGTCTGCTGCAGGGCGGCGTCGAACGGATTCAGGGGCATGCCTTGGGGCAACTGCTGCTGGCGGTGAATGGCTCGCCCCATAGCACCGAAGAACTGCGCAACCGCGCCGCAAACTGGGCACAACAGGTGGAGGTGCTGGGCTATGTGGTTTGATCGTTTAGTACAGGGCGCCATCGACACCTTGTTGATGGTCGGCGTGTCATCACTGATCGCCTTGCTGGTAGGGATTCCACTGGCGGTGTTTCTGGTCACCAGCGACAAGGGCGGCATTTACCAGGCACCGGCGCTGAACCGGGTGCTCGGGGCCTTCGTCAATCTGTTCCGCTCCATTCCGTTTCTGATCCTGATGGTGGCGCTGATCCCTTTCACCCGCCTGATCGTCGGCACCACCTACGGTGTGTGGGCGGCAGTCGTGCCGCTGACCATCGCGGCCACGCCGTTCTTTGCGCGCATCGCCGAAGTCAGCCTGCGCGAGGTCGACCATGGCTTGATCGAAGCCGCACAGGCCATGGGGTGCCGCCGCTGGCACATCATCTGGCATGTGCTGTTGCCCGAAGCGCTGCCGGGAATCGTCGGCGGGTTCACCATTACCCTGGTGACCATGATCAACTCGTCGGCCATGGCCGGCGCGATTGGCGCGGGCGGGCTGGGCGACATTGCGTACCGCTATGGCTACCAGCGCTTCGATACGCAGATCATGCTCACGGTGATTGTGCTGTTGGTGGTGTTGGTGGCGGTGATCCAACTCGGCGGCGATCGACTGGCGCGGGTGCTCAACAAGAGGTGAGGTATAGTCGGCGCATCCCAGCGCCCGGTATTGCCTGTCATGACCCTCAAGCCCGACGACCTTAACCAGATCACCGCCATCACCCTCGGCCATTACAACAAAGTGGCCGAAGACTTCCGCGAGGGCACCCGCGATCACGATGTGAGCCAGAACATCGACGCGTTGCTGCGGCATATCCAGGGCACGCCGCCGTTTACCGTGCTGGATTTTGGCTGCGGGCCGGGGCGGGATCTGCAGACCTTTACACGCCTGGGGCATATCGCCGTGGGGCTCGATGGTTCCGAGCGGTTTGCGCAGATGGCGCGGGACGACAGTGGCTGCGAGGTGTTGCAGCAGGACTTCCTCAAACTGGACCTGCCCGACGGGCGCTTCGATGGGGTGTTTGCCAATGCGGTGCTGTTTCATATTCCCAAGCAGGAATTGCCCCGGGTCCTCAAGCAACTGCATGGCACGTTGAAGCCTGGGGGCGTGCTGTTCAGCTCCAACCCTCGCGGTGACAACCAGGAAGGCTGGAATGGGCCACGGTATGGGTCTTATCACGATCTGGCGGCCTGGCGGGCATTGCTGACAACGGCGGGGTTTGTGGAGTTGGAGCACTATTACCGGCCGGCGGGATTGCCTCGGGAACAGCAGCCTTGGTTGGCCAGCGTTTGGCGCAAGGCTTAAGTCTGGGGTTGCCCGGGCTGATGCCATCGCGGGCAAGCCCACTCCCACATTTGGATGCATTCCCCTGTGGGAGGGGGCTTGCCCCCGATGGTCTCAATGACCCCGCTGATCCACCTGATACACCACCGGGCTTTCACCCTCCACCAGCGCCGTCACACTGCGCCCGGCATAGCCTTGTTTTTCTCCCGTCGAAAAATTCGCCACCAGCCGCGTGCCATCGGCAAACGTGGTTTGCTGCACCTGTTTATCTGCGGTCAGCCAGCGAAAATCAGTCATCGCCTGAGTCGCCAGGCGCTCATGCAGGGGACGGAAAAATCGGTCCTGGCGCTGGATCAACGGCAGCCGTTCCTTGAGCGTCGCAGCACTCAGGTGATACAGCGGCGGTACGTTGTAGAGCAACTGCGTCAGCTCATTTTCAGCCCGCACATTGCTCAGTTTGAGGCTATCGAACAGCCAGTGATGGGTGGTGATCACCGAGCCATGGAACACCGCCTGGTACAGCGGCAAGCGCAGCGTCGGATCGAAGTAGAGGGTGCGAAATGGCTCGTTCAGCGGCACCGACTTGAAGAACACCGCCGGTTGCTCCGGCGGATACCAGTTGCCCACGTAGTAGGGCGACTGTTTGTCCTGAGTCATGTCGCGATCCCCCCAGCCCAGCACCGGGGTTTGCATGCCATGGGCGAACAGGATCCCCTGGGCGGTGACGGCGTTGCCGTCTTCGGAGCCTGTCGGCAATTGCAGCGTGGTGTTCAGCCAACGGGACGCATCGATATTGCCTTCAGCGTTTTGCGCCTGGGTCATCGGTGCGCTGTCGCGGTAGCTGTCGAGCAGCATGCTGGTAGCGTACGCATCGAGAAACCAGGCGTTGAAGCCGGCCCTGGCCTGTACGGCTTTCACCCGCGCTTCCAATAACGGCCGCACACAGCGCGGATCGGTGTAGTGGCCGGACCGCTGGAAGCCAGTCTTGAGCTGGCCGTCCTTCAATACAATGGCGCAGTCGCGGTAGGCCTTGCTGCCCAGGTGGGCGGTGGTCCAGTCGGGATTTTCGGTGGCGGACAATGCGGTTTGATAGGAGTCGTAGGGCGCCATCAGGTAGCCCGCGTCGACACCGGCGCGGATGGTTTCGGGGTGCCACAGGCCGCCTTCCCAGCCTTCGCCCAGGGTCAGCATCAAGCGTGGCAGCCCGGCGTCGCGCAGTGTCTGTACTACCTTGCTGCCCCAGGTGTCGGGGCTACCATCGAGGGCACCGGCAAAATCCACCGCCAGTTCGCGACGCAACTCACCGTAGCGGGCGGCAAGACGGGTCATATCGGGCTCGTCCACCTGCCAGCTCTGCCGGGCCTTCTGGTTGATCGCCGCGTTGAGGCCGCGCAACAGCACGGTTTGCTCGTAGCGATTCAACCTGCCCGGCTGCGCCAGCAGCGCTGCGGAGTCCTTGTCCAACAGGCCCTTGAGCGCATGATCGCGCAAGCGCTTGAGCAACAGCGGCCAATCACGCACATCCTCCAGCGCCAGCAGGTCATTGCCCCACAGGTAGGCATGGCTGGCGCCCAGCAGTTTTTGCGCGCCCGGCGTTTGCCGCAGCTTGGCCTCCAAGGGTTCGTAACGGTCCTGTTCGACCAGCCATTGGCGATAGCGCTTGGCGCCGGCCAGCGGGTCGCTTTCGCCCAGGTGCAACAACAGGGTCATGGGCGCGGCAGGTGCGAGCGACGTGAACTCATGGGCCAACGACAACGCCTGGCCTTGCCAGCGCAGGCGGTTGTTGTAGGGATTGGTCAGCAGCCAGTTCAGGGTGAAGGCGCCGTGATCGACACCCCACAACGGCAGGCTGAGGTCCTGGGTGGTGTTGATATCGCCCTGCTCTACCAGGAAATCGCTCCACAGGGCATTGCCGGCCGGCACGTAATGCCCTTCGGCCAAAGGCCACATCAACCCCTTGCCCAGGGCGCTCGCCGGCTGCACAAGGATCGGCAGTTCACCGTCTTCCCGCGCCCTGATCGACAGCAGCAGGTCGCGCTGCTCGAGGCTGGCAGTCACGCGATAGGCACCGTCGTCCCATTGCCAACTGACCTGTTGATCGTTTTGTGCGAGTTGACTGACGGCGCGGGCCGATACCCCTTTGGAGGCTTGAACCTCGGGTTGGCCGCTGGGTGTCACACGGATGGCGAGGGTGGCCGGGTCGAGTTCGACTCGCCACAACGGGTTTTCCAATACGGTGCTGGCAAAGGCCAGGGGCGACAGGAAGCAGCAGATCAGCAAGGTATGACGCAGACGGTTCATGTGCAGGCGACCGTTGAGAGGTGGAGGCCGGAGGGTAAAACACTCAACGGGTGACCAGGGCAACACCCGTCGCTTCCGGAAGTTTCCCACGTCTCAAATATCCCAATGGAGATCAAAATGTGGGAGGGGGCTTGCCCCCGATGGCAGTGGGTCAGCCAAAGATACATCCACTGACACTCCCTCATCGGGAGCAAGCCCCCTCCCACATTTTTAACCGCGGTTTTCCTGTTGTTCCCGCTTTGGCTCGCGGATCTTGTACCAGGCCACATACAGCGCCGGCAGGAACAACAGCGTCAGCAAGGTGGCGATGATGATACCGCCAATCATCGCGTAGGCCATCGGCCCCCAGAACACTTCCCGCGCAATCGGGATCATGCCCAGGCTCGCCGCCGCCGCGGTGAGCAGGATCGGCCGGCGCCGATGCTCGGTGGCTTCCACCACGGCGTCCCACGGCGTGTAGCCGGCTACTTCATATTCGTGGATCTGCGTCACCAGGATCACCGAGTTGCGGATGATGATGCCGATCAACGCGAGGATACCGAGGATCGCCACGAAGCCCATGGGCGTGCCCGTGGGAATCAGCGCCAGCACCACGCCAATCAGGCCCAGCGGCGCGACACTCGCCACCAGGAACATCTTCTGCACGCTGTGCAGTTGGATCATCAGGAACGTCGCCATGAGGAACAGCATCAGCGGCACCACGCTGGCAATCGGGCCCTGGGCCTTGCCGCTTTCTTCCACGGTGCCGCCGGTGGCGACTTTGTAACCCACCGGCAGGCCGTCGCTGAACTTCTGGATAGTCGGCGCCAGCTGCTTGACCAGGTCGGTCGGCTGCATCTCGTCGCGCACTGCGGCCTTGATGGTGATGGTCGGCTTGCGGTCGCGACGCCACACCAGCGGCTGCTCCAGCTCGTAACGCACGGTGGCGAAGGCCAGCAGCGGGATCGAGGTGCCGTTGGGCGTGACGATCTGCAGGTTCTGCAAGGTTTCCGGCGTACCGCGTTCGGCGTCTTCGGCGCGGCCGACCACATTGATCAGGTAAATATCGTCATGCACCTGGGTCACCGAGGCGCCGCTGACCACGCTGTTCATCAACTGCGCCACGTCTTCCGACGACAGCCCCAGTTGCCGTGCCTTGTCCTGGGCGATGTCGACGCGCAGAACTTTGCCCGGCTCGTTCCAGTCGTAGATGATCTCGCCCAGGTGGGTGTTCTGGTCGAGCAAGGTCGCCAGTTCGATGGCGTGCTTGCGCACCTGGTCGGTGTCTTTGCCGGACACGCGATACTGGATCGGTCGTCCCACCGG
This sequence comes from Pseudomonas sp. R11-23-07, assembly GCF_003852295.1. NCBI lineage: Bacteria > Pseudomonadati > Pseudomonadota > Gammaproteobacteria > Pseudomonadales > Pseudomonadaceae > Pseudomonas > Pseudomonas sp. R11-23-07. Next base: position 310,610 of record NZ_CP027761.1, on the reverse strand, counting down.
CGGGCCCATTTCCAGCGGCTGCACGAAACTGCCGATGCCGACGAAATCATCGCGCAGGCGCTTCTGCAGGCGCGCAATCAAAGCGCCACGCTCTTCCAGGCCCTTGCTGACGATCACCAACTGCGCGTAGTAGGGGTTCTCCAGTTGCTGGTCCAGCGGCAGGTAGAAACGGATCGCGCCCTGGCCGATGTAGGTACTCCAGCGTGTGATGTCCGGGTCGTCCTTGATGATGGCTTCGAGACGGTCGACGGCTTTGCGCGTTTCATTGATCGAGGCGTTCTGCGGCAGGTTCAGGTCCACCAGGATTTCCGGGCGATCCGACGACGGGAAGAACTGGTTCTGCACAAATTGCATGGAGAACACCGACGCCACAAACAGGCCCACGGTGATGCCGATGGCCCACCAGCGGTTGCGCATGGCCCACAGCATGCCGCCATTGAACGCGCGGCCGATGCGCCCCGGCTCGGCGCTATGGGGCTTCACGTTGGCGCTGAGGATATGCACGCCGATCACCGGCGCGAACAGCACCGCCACCACCCACGACACCAGCATCGCCACGGCGATGACCGCGAACAAGGTGAAGGTGTACTCACCTGCCGAACTGGCGTTGAGGCCAATCGGCACGAAACCGGCGACGGTCACCAGCGTGCCGGTGAGCATCGGGAACGCTGTGGAGGTGTAAGCGTAGGTCGCGGCCTGCTCCTTGGTTTCGCCTTTTTCCAGGCGTGTGATCATCATCTCCACGGTGATCATCGCATCGTCCACCAACAGGCCGAGGGCGATGATCAAGGCGCCCAATGACACCCGCTGCATGGTGATGCCGCTGTATTCCATGAACACAAACACCAGGGCCAGCACCAGCGGAATCGAGCACGCCACCACCAGCCCGGCACGCATGCCCAGGCTGATAAAGCTCACCACCAGCACGATGATCACCGCTTCGAACAACGCGCTGGTAAAGCCACCGACCGCTTCTTCCACCACTTCAGCCTGGTCCGAAACCTTGTGCACCCCGACGCCCACCGGCAGGTCGGCGGTCAGCTCATCCATGCGCCCGTGCAGCGCCTTGCCGAACGACTGGATATTGCCGCCCTTTTGCATCGCAATCGCCAGGCCGATCGCCGGCTTGCCGTTGAAACGGAACATCGGCCGCGCCGGGTCGACGTAACCTCGGCTGATGTCGGCAATGTCGGCCAGGCGATAGAAGCGGTCATTCAAGCGCAGGTTGACGTTGGCCAGATCCTTCTCCGAGGCGAACTGCCCCGAGGTGCGCACCGAGATCCGCTCCGGCCCGGCCTCGATCACCCCAGCGGGGGTCACGGCATTTTGCGATTGCAGGCTTTGCACGACCTGGCGCTGATCGATGCCCAGGGCCGCCAGTTTGCGTGTGGAAAAATTCAGGTAAATCACTTCGTCCTGCTGGCCGATCATTTCGACCTTGCCCAGCCCCGGCACCGAGCGGATTTCAGCGCGCACCTGCTCCACGTAGTCGCGCAACTGGCGCATCGACAGGCCATCGCCGGTAAAGGCATACACCGAGCCGAACACATCACCGAATTCGTCGTTGAACGACGGCCCCTGCAAGCCTTGGGGGAAGGTGCCGCGAATATCGTCGATCTTCTTGCGAACCTGGTACCAGATCTCCGGAATGGCCTTGGCGCTGGTGGTGTCCTTGAGGAACACGAACACCGTGGATTCGCCCGGCCGGGTGTAGCTCTTCACATAATCGAGGGAGTCGAGTTCCTCGAGTTTTTTCTCGATGCGGTCGGTGACCTGCTTGAGGGTTTCTTCCTGGGTCGCGCCCGGCCAGCGGGTCTGGATGACCATGGTCTTGATGGTGAACGAGGGGTCTTCCTCGCGGCCCAGGTTCATGTACGAAAACACGCCCATCAACAGCGCGACGAACATCAGGTACCAGACGAAGGACTGATGCTTGATGGCCCAGTCGGATAAGTTGAAGCTGCCTTTCATCGCGGGCTGTCCTCGTCGATTTTGACTTTCTGCCCGGGTTTCAGGCTGTTCACACCGGCGGTGACGACGCGCTCGCCGGGCTTGATGCCACCATTGAGCACTGCGCTGTCGGCGTCACGGCTGACAACCGTGACATCACGCGGTTGCACCGTCTGGCTCTGGGTGTCGAGCAACCAGATGCGGGTCTTGCCATCGACTTCCTGCAAGGCGCTCAACGGCAGCTCGATACGCGGCGCGATGGCGCTGCTCAAGGTCACGCTGATGGCGGTGCCCAGGCGAAACGCGGCAGGCGTTTCGGTCAGGCTCAAGCGCGCGCGACGGGTGCGCGTGGCGCTCTGGGCCTGGGGCTCGATCTCGCGCACGATGGCGGTGGTGTGCACACTGGGGTCCAGTTGCCCGGCCACCAGAAACACCACATCCGCCGGCAGGCGCTCGGCCAGGCCGGCGGGCAGGTCGATCACCGCTTCCTTGATGTCTGGGCGTGCCAGGGTCACCACTTGCTGGCCGGCGCTGACCACCTGGCCGGCCTCGGCGTTCCAGGCGGTGACGATGCCGGCGTGGTCGGTGCGCAGCTCGGCGTAGTTGAGCTGGTCCTTGGCTTGATTGACCGAGGCGCGGGCCTGGTCGAGGGTGGCCTGGGTGGTTTTCAGGTCAGTCTGGGCCACGTCCAACTGCGCCCGGGCGCCGACGCCACGGTCGAACAGCTCTTGCTGGCGGCGGGCATTGGCCTGGGCATTGATGAACTGTGCCTGCACCCGAGCCAGGTCACCCTGGGCGGCGCGCAGTTGGTTCTGCTGGTCGGTGGGGTCGAGGACGGCGAGCAAGGCGCCCTTCTCCACCTCGGCGCCCACGTCCACCGCGCGGCGGGCGATACGGCCCGGCACACGGAAGCCCAGGTTACTTTCGTAGCGGGCCTGAATGGTGCCGGCAAAACGACCGAGGTGTGCCTGGTCTTCGGCCTTCACCTCCATGGACAACACCGGGCGCACCGGTTCGGGCGGCGCGTCTTCCTTGGAGCAGGCCACCAGCAACAGGCTGGCGGCGAGGATCACCGTCAGGTGCTTCATGGCTGGGCTCCTTGCTGGGCGATTTCGACGAGCATGCCGGGGTGCAGCAATTGCCCACCGGCCACCACGACTTTTTCGCCGCCTTTAAGGCCGTCACCGATGATCACCTTGCCGGTGAGGTAACGCGCCACCGTAACCTTGTGCAGTTGCGCCTTGCCGTCGCCGTCTACCAGCCACACGGCGGGTTCGCTGAGGTCCTTGGTCAAGGCCGACCACGGCAACTCGATGCTGGCCTTGGCCGGGCCATTGGCGGTGGCGCTCACCACCGAGCCCAGTTCCATGCCTTTGGGCAGGCTTTGCAGGGCGATCTTCACTTGCACGGTGCCGGTATTGGCAGCCACGGCAGGGGTAACTTCGCGGACTCTGCCCACTGTCTTGATGCTCGGGTTATCCAGCAGGCTGACGGTGATCGGCGCGTCCGGCGGCGGCTCCACCAGCAGCGATTCGTAAACGTTGAACACCGCGTCGCGTTCGCCATCGCGGGCCAGGCTAAAGATCGGCACGGTGGCTTGTACGACCTGGCCGACTTCAGCCTGGCGCGCCGTGATAATGCCCGGCGCATCGGCGATCAGCGCGGTGTAGCCCAGTTGTTCACGGGCGTTGGCCAACTGCGCCTGGGCGGCGGCCAGGGCGCTTTGGCTGCTGCGCAACGCGGCCTGGGCGGCGTCGTATTCGCTGCGGCTGGTGTAGCCCTTGGGCAAGAGTTTTTCCTGACGCACGAAGGCGGCGGCGGTTTGCTTGACCCGCGCCTGCTCGGCCACGACCTGGGCCTGGGCGGAATCGACGTTGGTCTGCAGGTCCTTGGGGTCGAGCCTGGCCAGCACTTGCTTGGCCGTCACCCGATCACCGACGTCGACCAGACGCTGGATGATCTTGCCACCCACCCGAAAGGACAGATCGGTTTGCACCCGCGCCTGGACATCTCCGGTCAGCGTGACCGCTGCGGCAAAATCCGCCGGCTGCACGGTTTGCACGAACACCCGCGAATGGGCCTTGGGCTCGGTCTTTTCCTGGCCACAACCGCTCAGCAGCGTCAGTAAGCCAAGCCCGAATAAAAATGTGGAAATGCGACCGCCCATGCAGGCTCCTTTTGCGTGATGCCGACGTGCCAGTGTGTATGCGACTGTGAGCTTAGATCAGGGTTCCTTATCTGCATGGAGGATCCCATACTTCAATGGTTCCCCTACCGACTCAATTGCCATGCTCAAGACCCTCGCGGTGGCCAATTACCGCTCGATCAATAAATTGGTGGTGCCCCTGGGCCGCTTGAACCTGGTCACAGGCCCCAACGGCAGCGGCAAGTCCAATCTATATCGCGCCCTGCGCCTGCTGGCTGAAACCGCTCAGGGCGGAGTGATCAATGCACTGGCCCGGGAAGGCGGGCTGGACTCGACGTTCTGGGCAGGGCCGGAAACCATCAGCCGGCGCATGCACAGCGGTGAAGTGCCGGTGGAGGCTGTCGTGCGCAAGGGCGTCAAGCGTCTGCGCCTGGGGTTCGCCGCCGAAGATTTCAGCTACGCGATCTCCCTGGGCTTGCCGGAACTCACCCAGTCGTTTTTCAGCCTCGACCCGGAAGTGAAGAGGGAGTGCATCTGGGCCGGGCACGTCTACCGCCCGGCCAGCCTGTTGGTACAGCGTTCCGGGCCGTTGGTGCGCGCTCGCGAAGGCCGTGCCTGGGATGTACTGGCCCAGCACACGCCGAACTATCACAGCCTGTTCGACCAAGTCGGCAGTTTGCGTGGCTCGCCGGAAGTATTGCTGCTGCGCGAAAGCATCCGTGGCTGGCGCTTTTATGATCACTTTCGCAGCGACGTGGACGCGCCAGTGCGCCAACCGCAGTTAGGCACCCGCACGCCGGTGCTGCATCACGACGGGCGCGATTTGGCCGCAGCGTTGCAAACCATTCGTGAAATTGGCGACCCCGAGGCGTTACAGCGCGCAGTCAGCGATGCGTTTCCAGGCGCGCGCTTAAATATCCAACCGTTACAGGGCGGGCGCTTTGCCATCGAGTTTTACCAGGAAGGCCTGCTGCGCCCGTTGTCGGCGGCGGAGTTGTCGGACGGCACCTTGCGCTACCTGCTGCTGATCGCCGCGCTGCTGACGCCACGGCCGCCGACCATGATGGTGCTGAACGAGCCTGAAACCAGCTTGCATCCGGACCTGTTGCCGGCGTTGGCGCGCTTGATCATCCAGGCGTCGGCGCAGTGCCAGGTGTGGGTGGTGTCCCATGCCAGCCGCTTGATTGCGGCGTTGCAGCAGGATGAGGAATGCAATTCGATTGTGCTGGAGAAGGTGCTGGGGGAGACGCGGATTGTGGGGCAAGGGATGCTGGATGCGCCGGCGTGGCAATGGCCGGAGTGAAGGGTGAGGGTACCGGCCTCATCGGGGGCAAGCCCCCTCCCACATTTGGATATATGCACAAATCAGAACCTGTGAACCCAATCCAGTGTGGGAGGGGGCTTGCCCCCGATGGCGGCAGAACAGCCAACACAAAAGCCAGGCCTCAGCCCTGCCACTTCCCGCCTTCAACAATCACACTCTCAGGCTTGGTGTCATCGCTCAGCTCTTTACGCACATATTGGTCATAGAGCTTGAGCAAGAACTTCTCTTCGCCCAACTTCGCCAACTCCGCATTCACCCAGTCGCGCAGTTCGATATTGCCCTTCTTCACCGCCGGGGCAATCGGTGCTTCGTCACCGAGCTTCTGCTCCAGCACGCGGTAGCCGGGGTTCTGCTTGGCCCAGCTGAACAGCACCAGGTTGTCCTGGGCGTAGGCATCGCCACGGCCGGCCGACAGCGCTTGCAGCGACTCGGAGTTTTTCTCGAACTTGAGCAGTTTCCAGTCCGGGTGGTGCTTGGTCAGCCAGATGTCGGCGGTGGTGCCGGTGGTGACGATGGTGGTGCGGGTGGCCAGGTCATCCAGGTTCTTGACCGGGCTGTTGTTCGGTACCAGGGCCTGTACCGCCACTTTCAGGTTGGGGTTGGTGAAGTCCACCGCTTCCTTGCGCTCAGGGGTCACGGTCATATTGGCGAGGATCAGGTCGACCTTATCGCTTTGCAGGAACGGGATACGGCTGGCGGGCTCCACGGCGACGAACTCGACTTTGTTTTCATCGCCCAACAGGTCCTTGGCGAATTGGCGGCCGATGTCGGTATCGAAGCCGACGTAGCGGCCGGCTTCGTTAACGAAGCCGAACGGCGGTTTGTCGGTGAAGACGCCGACGATCAGCTTGTCGCGGGCCTTGATCTTGTCGATCGCACTCACCGCGCTGGCGGCAGGTTTGGCAGGTTCTTCGGCCTTCTTGTCGCAGCCGGCCAGTAACGCGACGGCAAACAGTGGCAGCAGTAACTTTTTCATAGCAGCTCCGGTTCCTTGATCTTTCTGGGCAGTGTTGAAACAAAGGAGAACTTCTCCAGGAACTGCTGCGCGCGTGCGGTTTGCGGGTTCGTAAAGAATGCCTCGGGGGTGTTGTGTTCGAGGATGCGACCGGCCTCCATAAACACCACGCGGTCGGCGACGGCGCGGGCGAAGGCCATTTCGTGGGTGACGATCAGTAGGGTCATGCCATCGCGGGCCAGGCCCTGGATGACTTCCAGCACTTCCTTGACCATTTCCGGGTCGAGCGCAGCGGTGACTTCGTCGAACAGCATGACCTGGGGGTTCATGCACAGCGAACGGACGATGGCGATGCGTTGCTGCTGGCCGCCGGAAAGCTGGCGTGGATAGGCGTCGCGCTTGTCGGCCAGACCCACGCGCGCCAGCAGTTTTTCCGCTTGCTCGCGCGCTTCACGCGGGTCGCGCTTTTGCACCTTCAAGGGGCCGAGCAGAATGTTGTCGAGCACGCTCATGTGCGGGAACAGGTGGTAGCTCTGGAACACCATGCCGATGTCCTGGCGCACCTGGCGCCAGTCGGAATGTTTTGCCAACAGCTCGTTACCGGCGAACCGCAAGTGCCCGCTGTGAGCCACTTCCAAGCCATTGAGGCAGCGCAGCAAGGTGCTTTTGCCGCAACCGCTGGGGCCGAGGATCACCACCACTTCGCCGCTGTGCACGCTCAGGTCGATGCCCTTGAGCACCTGCTGTTCGCCGAAGAATTTGTTGAAACCCTGAAACTCGATCAATGCGCTCATGCTTGGGCCCAGCGCCGTTCCAGCACCTTGGAGGCGGCCGACAACGGGTAGCAGATAAAGAAGAAAAACAGGAACAGCGCGCCGTAGATCAACACCGACTCATAGGTGCGCTCGATGATTTGCTGGCCGACCTTGATCACATCCACCACGCCGATCAGCACCGCCAGGGAGCTGGTCTTGATGATCCGCGTGTAGACATTGATGGTCGGCGGCGTCATGCGTTTCAGGGCCTGGGGCAGCAGCACGTAGCCGTACAGCTGCGGGTCGGACAGCCCGATCGACAAGCCGGCTTCGCGCTGGCCACGGGGCAGCGAATGCAAGGCGCCGCGCACCACTTCGCCAACTTCACTGGCGCCCCACAACGACAACACCAGCACCGCACACCAGAAACTGGGGATGCTCAGGCCGAAGAAGATCGGCAGGCCGAAAAACAACAGGTACAGCCAGACCAGCACCGGAATGGCGCGAAACAGCTCCAGGTAAACCCGCAGCAGCGCATTGATCACGCGGTTGTCCAAGGTGCGCAATACGCCATACAACACGCCGCCGACCGTGCTGAAGGCAATGCTCAAGAACGAAATCGACAGGGTTTGCGCAGCGCCTTTGCCCAGTTGCGGCAACGACACCCATAACAATTCAAGACCCGAACTGGCCATGCTGGAGCCTCCTTTCCAAGCGGCTGAGCAACAGCGACAACGGCAAGAACAGCAGCACGCAGATCAGCGTCAATACGGCGAGCATTTCGTAGGTCTTGTAGTAGAGCGCGATGTAGCTCTTGGTGGTGTAGAGAATCTCCGGCACCGCCACAGCGGAAACCACCGTGGTCTCCTTGAGCAGAAAGATGAAATTGGCGAACAGCGCCGGCAGGCTGAGGATGCCGGCCTGGGGCAGAATCACATGGCGCAGCAGCTGCCAGTCGGACAGGCCGATGGACTTGCCTGACTCGATCTGCGCCGTTGGCACCGCTTCCACACCGGCGCGCAGCACTTCGGTGAGGTAGGCGCCGCCGAGGAAGGTCATGGTGATGATCGCCGCCCAGAATCCGGAAATATTCAAGCCCAGGGCCGGCAGCGCGAAATACACGAAGAACAGTTGAATCAGCAGCGGCGTGTTACGCGCCAGCTCTACATACAGCGCCACCAGCCGCGACAGATAGGGCGTGCGAAACACCAGCAGCGCTGCGTTGATCAGCGCCACCAGCAAGGAGGTGGCAATGGCGATCAGACCCACTTGCAGCGTCACCCCGACCGCTTTCAGAAATGCCGGCAGGGTGCTGAGGATAAATGCGAAATCGAAGGTCATGTGCAGTCCAAATCGCCGCATGGGTAATGCCGCGAGCGCAGTCCGTTCCGGCGTGGATAACGTCGGGTAGCGCGAACTTTAAAGGTATAAAAAGCAAAGTTTAAATACCGAAATAGCATATTGATATCACCCAAATAGCTAACCTATTGGGGGAGTGCCTAACCGAGCGCAAGACGTGAACGCGTCGATAAAAAAGCCCCGCCGACAGGCGAGGCTCTCAACACTATTTAGCCCCTCTTCAGCGTGTCGGGCTGGCCGCCACCGGCCATTGCTTTGGTAGCGCTGTTTTGCTGCTCTTCGGTCTCAAAATTGACGTAGTTGTCGGGGAATTTGAAATGGGAATCCACGAGTTTCCAGTACTCTTCGTTTTGCGGCTTTGCTTTGTCCCATATTCGATCAGCCAGAGAGCGGGCGTCGCTGCGCACCAGATCCGGCTGCCCCTTCGCTTGCTGTATCACTTTGTCGACGTGCCCGCGTAATGCATTGGGGCCGGTGGTTTCAATAGTGCTTTTATTCGGGCGACTGAAGTAACGGTCACCGCCGTACTCATTGCCCTTCATGGAACGGTAGTTGTTGCCGATGTCATCAATCAGGCTGGACAGCATCGCACTCTGGGCATGGCTGGAAAATAAGGCGTTGGCGAAATAAGGGGTGGCGCTGCCCTTTGCGTCATTTTTGCCTTCAGCCATGCCGACCAGCATTAAATCGGGATGGGCATGCAGTGCGCCATCGAGGGGTCGTACGCTCTCCAGATCAATATCCGTATAAGTGCCCGCATAACGATTGACGATTTCATAACGGGCCACGTCCGAGGCTGCAGCATAGCCACCGTTGCGTCCGATAATTTCGTGTTGATACACGTCTTTGTTCTGTAATCGAATGTCCGAGGGATTGCTCAGGTCACGAATCTGAATGTTCTTTTGATCGGCAAACCGCTCTTTTAAACTCGTCAGCGTACTGATATCACGGGGAGGGTTACTCGCGTAACGGTCCCAGGATTTTGTCGTCTGGTCCAGAATCACGGCTTCTGCTTGATAAAACTTATCGTCGGTGCGCTGCGCGTAACGCTCAAATCCGTCAAGTACCTGCCGAGCGTTAGCAGCGGTCACGTTTCCACCTTCGGGCAGCAGTAGCGCTTTCAACTGTTTGTTACTTGAGGCAGACAGCTCTTTGTTCAACTCGCTGATGACTTGTGACTGTTCTGCAGGTTTACGCTGCCTGGGAGATTCCGTAGTCACTTTGAGCTGACTGAATAAACCGCGAATGGGACGCTCTGATTGATAGCCTGGATAAATAGCTTCCGCCTTTGCCTGCGCGGACTTATTCGTGGCGTAAGCATCAAATTGAGTGGAATCCACCCAAAGCGTGACTTCATGGTTAGGGTTCTTGGCTGCCCACTGACGCAAGTATTCATCCTGCTTGACGCTTGGTTCCGAGCCCACCCACACCATATGGATATTGTTCGGGACGGGCTTGAATTCGCTTAGAGGGTAGGTGGATTCAAAGCTCTTAGGGCTCTGGGGCTGGGCCGCTACCGGACTCATGCTTGGGGAGGTGGTGAGCAGTTGATGCGAAGAGACATGCTGAGTCATAACTATTGGCTCCAAAAAGCTGACAACACTTGCCGGCGCCTCCATGCGTTAATTCCTTCATCGACTCCAAGCCTGCGGGTAAAAAAACAAAAAAACAAAGATACAAATGTAAGATTATTTAAGAAACATAAGCCGGCAATTCAAGAAAACATCCAATGGAACTAATCCACAAACAAAACCAATAAACTCCCTTAATGTAACGGGTATAAAGTTGCGTTCCACAACTTAACGCCTCACTTCGGCGCCCTGTATCTGTCACAAAAAAAAACGCCGGCGCTTTATTAGCCACCGGCGTTGAAACCTTGAAGGGGGTTTTGACTTACATCAGAACGCTGGCACGACCGCGCCGTTGTACTTCTTCTCGATGAAGGCTTTGACTTCGGGGCTGGTCAGGGCCTTGGCCAGTTTCTGGATCGCGTCACTGTCCTTGTTGTCCGGGCGAGCGACCAGGAAGTTCACGTAGGGCGACTTGGCGTCTTCGATGATCAGCGCGTCTTTGGCTGGGTTCAGGCCGGCTTCCAGCGCGTAGTTGGTGTTGATCAGATCCAGGTCAACCTGGTCCAGCACGCGTGGCAGCAGGGCTGATTCCAGCTCCTTGAATTTCAGGTTTTTCGGGTTGCTGGCGATATCTTTCGGCGTGGCCAGGGCATTGGTCGGGTCTCTGAGGGTGATTACACCCGCTTTCTGCAGCAGCAACAGGGCGCGGCCGCTGTTGGAGCCTTCGTTCGGGATAGCCACGGTGGCGCCATCCTTGAGCTCGGAAATATTTTTGATCTTTTTCGAGTAACCGCCGAACGGTTCAACGTGCACACCGACTACGGTCACCAGGTTGGTGCCCTTGCCCTTGTTGAAGTTTTCCAGGTACGGCAGGGTCTGGAAGTAGTTGGCGTCCAGACGCTTCTCGGCCACTTGCACGTTCGGTTGTACGTAGTCGGTAAAGACTTTGATCTGCAGGTCTACGCCTTCCTTGGCCAGGGCTGGCTTGACCAGCTCAAGGATTTCGGCGTGCGGGATCGGGGTGGCGGCCACCACCAGTTTCTCGTTGGCCTGGGCGAAGCTGGCAGTCAGGGCAGCCGCCAGTGCGGTAAACAACAGAACCTTTTTCATGCAATGTCCTTCTAACGACCGTTTTTATGTGGAGTGCCAGCGAAGTGCTATCGCGGCGTGGAGTGGACAATACCTAAGTTTTTTATTCCCGAACAATATCTTTTATTCACGTTGATATTCCATTTTGCTCATACAGGAAGGTACGCAGCGTCTCCCGTTCGGTGGGACTGGCGCTCGCGAAAATCCGCTGCACCTGCTCCAACGGCGACCCGGCGGCGGGAAGGTTCAGATGCTCAGGCAGAATCTCATCGCCGCTGCTCACCAACAGGGCAAAGTGGATAACGTTTTCCAACTCGCGGGTATTGCCCGGCCAGCTATGACGTTCCAGCACGCGCTGGGCGGCGTCGCTGATCAGCGGCACCGGCAGTTCCAGGCGTTGGCTGTAGATGCCCAGGAAGTATTCGGCCAGGGACAGGATGTCGCCGACCCGCTCGCGCAATGCCGGCAGGTCCAATTGACCTTCGCTCAGATAATGGAACAGGCGCTCATGGAACTTGCCCGCTGCCACCGCCTGGGCCAGGTCGATGCTGGTGGCGGCCACCAGGCGCACGTCCACCGGGCTGGGTTGGTGGGCGCCGACGCGGGTGACTTCGTGGTTTTCCAGAGCGGCGAGCAATTTGACCTGGATCGGTAAAGGCAAGTCGCCGATTTCGTCCAGGTACAGCGTGCCGCCATTGGCCGAACCGAACCACCCGGCCCGGCTGCTCGCCGCGCCGCTGTGACTGCCGGCGGCATAGCCGAACAGCTCCGCGTCGGCATAAGTCGGGCTGATCGCGCCGCAATTGACCGACACAAACAAGCCCGAGCGATCACTGCCACGGTGAATATGCCGCGCCAGCAGCTCTTTGCCGCTACCGGTCTCGCCGCGAATCAACACGGGCAATGCACGCGGTGCGAGACTTTCCAGCTCTTCGCGCAGCTGCCGCGAACGTGGGTCGACGAACACCAGCGCCTTGGCGCGGATGCTCAGCGGGCTTTTTTCGGCATCGGGGAAGGTCAGCAATGGCTGGCCGTAGGTTTCATGCAGACTCATGGCAGGCTCCCGCCCCCATCCACTCAGGGACAGGGCGTTGAAATAGGTTATGCACGGCGCCGAGCGTGATGCTCGAGGCGATTTTGCAGGCGATAGAGGTACGCGAAACCCTGCTCCCAACGTTGGTGGCCGGACTTCACATTGATATGCCCGGCCCCCGACAGGATGCCGGCTTCGGCGCCCCAGTGACGCGCCAGCTCCAACGCCCGTGGCGCGCTGACGGCACTGTCGTTGTCGGAACTGACCACTTGGCTGGGAAACGGCAACAGGTCGGTAGGAATCGGCGCAAAGTTGCGCAGGGCGGGGGCGCAGGCCGGACGTTCGACGTCCGCCGGGGCCACCAGCAAGGCACCGCGCACCTGGCGCAGGAAATTCACCGGCGCGGTGGCCGCCCAATGCGCCACGGTGATGCAACCCAGGCTATGGGCGATCAGGATCACCGGCGTGCTGTCGGCGGCGATGGCCTCGGCCAACGCCGCCACCCAGTCTTCGCGGCGCGGGGTCAGCCAGTCATCCTGCTCCACGCGCGCACTGTTGGGCAGGCTGTTCTGCCAGTGACTTTGCCAATGATCTTCTGGCGATCCTTGCCAGCCCGGCACGATCAGGTAACGAATCGATTCGCTGTGCATGGGTGTGCCCTCCTGCAGCGTTTAACGTTGCAGACCAGTATAGGGACGCGGTTTATATTCTTTAAGGAATAAGAAGCTATTTATTAATAACCAAATTCCATAACCAATGATGATCAAATGTGGGAGGGGGCTTGCTCCCGATGGCCATAGGTATCTACACAACTTGGCGTAGCCCTGAACCTGTGGCGAGGGAGCTTGCTCCCGTGGCGACCTGGCGGCCTATAGCTTTCTGACTGATGCCGCGCGATCCAAATGTGGGAGGGGCGGTGCGACGATTCGACTTGCCCCCGATGGCGGTCTGACAGCCGACCAGGATGTTGGATCAAGGCGAGTACATATCCGTTGCTGCGGTAACGGCGGCTTAGGGTTCCGCCCTTACGGCGTCTCACTTTTGAAAAGCGCAAAAGTAAGCAAAACGCTCTTGCCCCACCACTCGGCACCTCGCCCAGGCTCGGTGTGCCCGTAATCCGACAGTGATTTGGGGGGCCGCCGCCACGCGCCATCCATGGCGCGGGGCGGCTAAACCGGCATCCCTGCCGGTTTACCCCCCAAATCACTATCGAATTCCGGCCAGCGTGGTTTAACGGGGCGCCTAGATCAAAAGCAAGATCAAGAGCGGCTCGCTTCGCATCGTGGTTACAGTAGGCTGCTACAAAATTGTGTAGATACCTATGCCCCGATAGCAGTGTGTCAGCCAGCACATCTGGCACTGACACACCGCCATCGGGGGCAAGCCCTAATGCCAGTCAGTTAAGGCGGCACCGAACCTGTGGCGAGGGAGCTTGCTCCCGCTGGACTGCGCAGCAGTCCCATTGTTTGGGGCCGCTTCGCGCCCCAGCGGGAGCAAGCTCCCTCGCCACAAGTTAGTTCTCGCTCCTGCTACTTCTTAACTGACTGGCATTAGGGCAAGCCCCCTCCCACATCCAAAAAAAAGGCCGCACCCTGCCAAGGAAACGGCCCAAAAATCGTCGAGGCTTTGTTGCGACTCAACGTGCGGTAATCACCGACAGTTTGGTTATCCCCGCGCGCTCGATAGACGCCATGGCTCGCGCCACTTCGCCGTAGTTCACACCATCGTCAGCCTGCAGTTGCACCCGTACATCGGGGTCCTTGGCCTTGGCCGCCTGCAGCTTGAACTCCAGCAGGTCCGGCTGGATTTCGTCCTTGTTGATAAACAGTTTGCCGGCACCGTCGATGCTCACCACCAGCGGGTCTTTCTGCTCGACCGGGGCCACGGCCTCGGTCTTGGGCAAATTGATCGGAATCGCATTGGTGAGCAGCGGCGCGGTGACGATAAACACCACCAGCAGCACCAGCATCACGTCCACCAGCGGCGTGACGTTGATCTCGCTCAGCACCTCATCGCTGTCCTGGGTGGAGAAGGCCATGTCAGGAGGCCTCCTTCACTTTTTGCGGGGTGCCGGCGCTGGCTTTGGTCAGCGCGGGGTGCAACAGCACGCGGAAGGCGTTTTTCTGCGCAAGGCTGTAGAAGTCGTGGGCAAAGTCGTCCAGGTCGGCAGCCGTCAGCTTCAGGCGACGCAGGAAATAGTTGTAGACCAGCACCGCCGGCACCGCGACGGCAATCCCCACGCCCGTGGCGACCAGCGCCGCACCGATGGGCCCCGCCACGGTTTCCAGGCTGGCCGAGCCGGCGGCGCTGATCCCCTTGAGCGCTTCCATGATGCCCCACACCGTGCCGAACAGGCCGATAAACGGCGAGGTGCTGCCGATGCTGGCGACCACGGCCAGACCGGTTTCCAGGGAGCGGCGTTCACGCACGATCTGCTGGCGCAAGGCACGTTCGAGGCGATCTTGATGATTGATGGCCTGGCTCAGGTCAGCCGCGTGCTGGGTATCGCCGACCTGGATCGCGGCGTAACCGGCATGGGCTACTCGGGCCGCCGCGCCCGGTTGGGTTTCGGTCAATTCGGCGGCGGCGTCCAGGCTTGAGGCAGCCCAGAATTTTTTATGAAACCGGCGATCCTGGGCCTTGAGGCGCCCGAATTGCACGCCCTTCAATAACGCCAAGCCCCAGGTGGCGACCGAAAAGACCACCAACAGCCAGATCACCGCGCTTTCAATGGATTCAAGTGGAGATGCCAAAGCCATGATGTGTTCCCTCTGTGCAGCTGAATAATTAATGGATCTTGAAATCGATCGGCACGCTGACCCAGCCGTCCTGGGCCACGTCACCCTGCTTGGCCGGCACGAAACTCCAACGCTTCACGGCGGCCAATGCGGCGTCATCGAGTTGCTGGCGACCGCTGCTTTTTTGCAGCTGGATCTCACCCGGTTTGCCGCTGGCCAGTACGTGCACCCGCAACAACACGCTGCCCTCCCATCCGCGACGCTGGGCCAGCGACGGGTATTCCGGCGCCGGGTTCTTCAAGTACGCGGCGTTGGCCGAAGCGGGCGTTACCGGGGCCGGCGCGGGCGGTGCAACAGGTGCCGGCGGCGCGGGTACAGGCGGCGCTGGCGGCTGTTCGATAGCCTTGGGTACCGGCTTGGGCTCAGGTTTGGGCACGGGCTTGGGTTTGGGTTTAGGAATCGGTTTGGGCGGCGCCGGCTTGGCGGCCAACTCATCCACCACCGGCGGTGGCGGCTCGACCACCGCAGGTGGTGGCGGCACGGGCGGTGGCGGCTCGACCACGGGTGGCGCCGGCCGGGAAAATTCGATGGTCATCGGCGGAATTTCCGGTGGCACCAATGGCAGCACCGGAGTGGGCTTCTGGCTCACCCAATAGATCACGGCGCCGTGCAAGGCCAACACCAACAAGCCCAACAGAATGCCTTCGCGTCGGCTGGAAAACCGCTTGGGGGTCTGTTGCAGGCGTAACTGCCCCAACGGCGCACGGTGCGGCCGGCCAAGGTCGACCAACTCACCACCCGGTGCCAGGCGCCATTGCGCCTCTTGTGCACTGGCGGCGGTCTGGACATTGCCCATTGATTCACTCCCTACGGCTTTAAGACCAAAAAACCGACAGGCCTGCTTGAAAGGCCGTCGAGGGCTGAATCATCGGGGTTGAGCGCTTATCTCTTAAAGTAATCTTTAAAGTTATGGATATATCTAAAGCGAATATAAAAATAGACCCGCTGCGTCAAGCCCGCGTCTTCCGTGGCTTTGCGCGAAGCGCTTGTTTTTGCATGCATTTACGGCATACAAAATATTCAGCGAAGGCATGGTTCAAACGGGATTTGCATCGCACCAGGCAAGCAACTCACCACGGGCATGCTCAGGCTGTCGACCCAGCACAACGACTGGCATACTCCCTGCCTCTTTTTGCACTCCGGCAGGTCCTGCATGACGTTTAACCATTCGATCGCCAGCAAGCTCGCAAGCTGGGGCCTCCTGGTGGTCCTGGGACTGAACCTGCGGCCCATCCTCAGTTCCATCAGCCCGCTGCTCGGTGAAATTCGCCAAGCCACCGGCCTGAGCTTTCAGAGCAGTGCCTTGCTCACCAGCTTGCCGGTGGTGTGCATGGGGTTGGTGGCGCTGGTGGGCGTGAGGGTAGAAGCACGGCTGGGTGAACGGCGCGGTATTGCGCTGGGACTAGTGATGATTTTGCTGGCGTGCCTGGCGCGCTGGCTGATGGGCCAGGCCTCGGCGCTGTTGGTCACGGCATTGCTCGGCGGCGCGGGTGTGGCGCTGATCCAGGCGTTGGTGCCGGCGATGATCAAGCGCGAATTTCAGCACCGCGTGCCGGTGGCGATGGGTGTGTATTCGGCGTCGCTGATGGCCGGTGGAGGGCTGGCGGCGCTGCTCAGCCCGCTGGTAGCCACGTATTTCCAGCAATGGCAGGCGGGCCTGGGCGTGTGGCTGTTGCCAGCGTTGGGGGCGTTGTTGCTATGGGCAGGGTTGCCGCTGGGCGCCGCCCGAAATACACAGGTCGCCCCGGCCTTCAAAGGCCTGCGCAACCGCCGCGCCTGGCTGCTGGCGCTGTATTTCGGCCTGGTCAATTGCGGCTACATGAGCATGGTGGCCTGGCTGCCCGCCTACTATCAGCAACTGGGTTGGGGCGTGCTGCCCAGCGGCTCGTTGCTGGCGTTCATGACCATTTTTCAAGTCATCGCCGCGCTGTTGATGCCAGTACTGGCGCAACGCGGGATCGACCGTCGCCCGCTGCTCGGCATCAGCCTGTTGGCGCAAACCCTCGGCTACCTCGGCCTGATCATCGCGCCCACCGCATTCCCCCACCTGTGGGTGGCCTTGTGCGGGTTTGGGCTGGGTGCGTGCTTCGCCCTGAGCCTGCTGCTGGCCCTCGACCATCACCGCGACCCACGCCAGGCCGGGCAACTGGCGGCCTTCGTACAAGGCGTGGGCTTTTTGATCAACGCTATTTCGCCGTGGTTGACCGGCTGGCTGCGCGAACTCACCGGCCACTTCGTCAGTGCCTGGGTCGTGCTCACGGTAACGGCGGTGGCGATGCTGCTGGTGACGCGGGTGTTCAGCCCGGCCACCTACCGCACCGGGCTAGAAGTCGTAGCGCCCGGTCACGCCTAGGGTACGCGGCGTGCCCAGCAGACCTTCGTAACCGCCGTTGCCGCCGGTCCACAGGGTGGTGTAGTAGGTTTTGTCGAAGGCGTTTTTCAGCCACAAAGACACATCCCACTGGCCTTGCTCGTAGTTGCCGCGCAGGCCAGTGGAGAGGTTGACCAGCGCATAGGCGGGGATCTGCCCGTAGTCGGAGTCTTCCACCGTGCCCACCGCCTTGGAGCGAAATGCGTAGCTGGCGGTGACGTAGGGTTCAAAGCCGTTATCCAGGTTCCACTTGTACTCGCCGTTGGCATTGGCAATCCATTTCGACGCGCCCACCACCTGGTGCCCGGTCAAGTCGCAGGACGCCGGCGCACCGGGGCGCAGGCTGACTTCCGGCGGGCATGGCGCGTCCTTGTAAGACAGGTAACTCACGTCGTTGAACGACCCGTTGATGTTCAGCGTCAGGCCCTTGATCGGCACCAGGGTGCTTTCCACTTCAACCCCCCGCGAGCGCACGGAGCCGGCGTTGGTGAGGTATTGCACACGGTTGTCCTGGTCGTAGGCGTTGGTCTGGTAGCCGTTGACCTGGGTCCAGAACAGGTTGGCATTGAGCTGCAGGCGTCGATCCCACAACGTGCTCTTGAAACCCAACTCGGCATTGTTGGCGCGCTCGGTGCCGATCAGCAGCGAGTCGGCCCCGGCCGTCGGCGCCGAGCCCACCGCCAGGTTGACGCCACCGGACTTCTCGCCGTGGGACAGCGTCGCGTAGCCCAGCAGGTTGTCGTTGAAGTGATAACTGAGGTTAAGCAGCCCCGACGGCGTGGCGCTGTATTGCGTCAGGTCACCCGAGTCATACGCCCCGGCACGCCCGCGCCGCGCCGTGGCAGCCGCGCCGCTGACCGCTGCGCCGCCGAGCGGGGCATTGCGCGTCACCCAGGCACTTTTTTCTTCGTAGGTGCCGCGCAGGCCGGCGGTGAAATCCAGGCGTTCAGTCAGGTGCCAGGTGCCTTGGGCGAACAGCGCAAAGCTGTCGGTGCGGATGTGCCCGTTGCCGACGCTGCTCACATTATTCAACGCGCCGGTCGGCGTGCCGTTCCAGATGTCCGCCTTGGGACCGTAGTAG
The DNA here is from genome assembly GCF_003852295.1 of Pseudomonas sp. R11-23-07. Classification (NCBI taxonomy): domain Bacteria; kingdom Pseudomonadati; phylum Pseudomonadota; class Gammaproteobacteria; order Pseudomonadales; family Pseudomonadaceae; genus Pseudomonas; species Pseudomonas sp. R11-23-07. Next base: position 292,178 of record NZ_CP027761.1, on the reverse strand, counting down.
GCGAAGGCTTGGTTATCCAGGTCTGAGCCGAAGTAATAGGCGCCGAGCACGTAGTCGAAGAACCCGCCCTGGGGTGAAGCCAGGCGAAATTCCTGGGACCACTGTTTGTCTTCCACCGATACGCCGGCGTTATACGAGGCCGGCACGTTAAGCCCGTCATCGTTGCGCGGGGTGAAATTCCACCAGCGATAGGCACTGACCGACGTCAGGGTGAAATCGCTCGGCAAGGTCCAGTTGGCCTCCAGCGACGTTCCGCCCTGGAACACCGTGACGTGCTGGTCATTGTCCAGATTGACCTTGCGGTGGGTGCCGTCGACCAGCGTCGCGCCCGCTGCGTTGGCCCTGGACTGGTAGAGGTTGGTACCGTTGATGGTCGGCCCGGTGCTGTAAAGCACGCGCGTACCGGCGCTGGAATCCTCCTCGTTGTAGTCACCGATCCAGCGCAGGTTGAACGCCTCATTGGGCTTGTACAGCAATTGCCCGCGAAAGCCCTGGCGCGAGCCGCCATTGAGGTCGTGCCCGTCATGTTCGTTCTTGATGTCGCCGTCGCTGCGCGTGCGATAGGCCGAAAAACGCCCGGCCAAGTCATCGGTCAGCGGCCCGGAAATAGTGCCCTTGGTCTGGAAATAGCCGTCCTCGCCCAACGAGGTTTCAATGCTGCGCTCCGGGGTGAAACTCGGCGCGCGGGTGCTGATATTGATCACCCCCGCCGTGGTGTTCTTGCCGAACAACGTGCCTTGCGGGCCGCGCAGCACCTCGAGCTGCTCGATGTCCATCAGGTCGAACACCGCCATACCGGGGCGCCCGAGATACACGTTATCGATATACAACCCCACGCTGCCTTCCAGGCCGTCACTGGCCGGGTTGTTGCCCAGGCCGCGAATCGACACGCTGGACTGGCGCGCATGCATGTAGGCGACGTTGACGCTGGGCACCAGTTGCTGCAAATCCTGAATCCGGTACACCCGCTGGCTCTCCAGCGCCTGGCCGCCGACCACGCTCATGGGCGTCGGTACCGCCTGGGCGCTTTCGGTGCGCCGCCGGGCCGTGACCGTGACGGTCTCCAGCTGACCACTGGCGCTTTCGCCCGCAGGCGCAGGCTCAGCCGCGTGGCTGGGCGTCCAACCGGCACTGCCCGCGAGCAACAGGGCCAGGGGCAGGCGCTTGAGCGGCCAGGGAGAGCAAGGTAAAGCGGGCGTGAACAGACTCATGAGCGGCTCCGGAACCCAGGAATATTCAATCTCTGATATTCCTTTAGGTTATTTATTTATGTTTTTGCGAACATTTACTGCATAAGAGATAGCCTTTATAAGGAGTCGACCTAATGCATAGCCAATGCATTTCCCGGATATTTTTGATGTGAAAAATGCATATCGACCTGCGCCAGCTTCGCCACTTCATCGCCCTCGCCGAACAACGCAGTTTTGTCGCGGCGGCGTTGACGGTGAACCTGTCGCAATCGGCCTTCAGCCGCAGCATCCAGGCCCTGGAACACAGCGCCGGCTGCCAGTTGGTGGACCGCGGGCGCAAAGACCTGGCGCCGACCAAACAAGGCCAGGTGCTGCTCGAACACGCCCGGCGCCTGGTCAGCGGCGCGCAGCAACTGGCTAACGAAATCAGCCAATTCAACGGCCTCGAGGCGGGCGAACTGCGCTTCGGTTGCGGCCCGGCGCCGGCGGGCGGCTTGATCCCCCGCGCCATCGGCAGTTTTATCGGGCGCTATCCCAAGGCCCGCGTGCAGTTCCAGGTGGACGACTGGGAAAGCTTGAGCAAACGCCTGCTCAGCGAAGAGTTCGAATTCTTCGTCGCCGACACCCGTCATTTCGAGGCCAACCCCGACTATCACACCCATCGCCTGCGCGCGCGCCGCTGGTATTTCTGCTGCCGCGTCGGCCACCCCCTCGCCGCCCGCGACAGCGTCAGCGCCGCCGAACTGATGAGCTATCCGCTGGCCGTGACCATCCGCCCACCGAACCTGCGCAAAGTCATCGTCGACCTGAGCGGCCGACCGGATTACCTGCCCAATGTCGAATGCGAAAACGGCTACAGCCTGCTGGGCGTGGTGCTGCGCTCGGACGCCATCGGCATCGTCAGCGCCAACAGCGACGTGCTGCAGATGGCTCGCGGCGAATTGGTGTGCCTGACGATCGACGGCCTGGATGAAAACCTGGAGGAGCGTTACACCCGCTACGGCATCGTCAGCCGCGCGGGGTATCGGTTGTCGCCGCTGGCGGAGGCGATGATTGAACAGATCAAGCAAATAGATGAGTTGGATGAAGATATTTGTACGCTGGAAAATGTCGCTGTGTGAACCGACGCCATCGGGGGCAAGCCCCCTCCCACATTTTGAATGTATTCACAGATCAAGTGTGGGAGGGGCGGTGCGACGATTCGACTTGCCCCCGATGGCGCCGGTAGCAACACCCATGCATTGCCTGCATCAAAACCAGACCCCAAATGCACTTGCCAGCGCCCTACCCAAACAGCGAAAAAACCTCACCTGTCCTCCATTCGGTGAGCCTTCATGTCCCAGCCCCAACCCGTGCGCAATGTGCTGTACATCATGTGCGATCAACTGCGCCGCGATTACCTGTCGTGCTATGGCCACGCGCATTTGCACACCCCCAATATCGACCGCCTCGCCGCTGCCGGCGTGCGTTTCAGCCGTGCCTATACCCAAGGCACCATTTGTGGGCCGTCGCGGATGTCGGCGTACACCGGGCGTTATGTCAGCAGCCACCAGGTGGCGTGGAATGCCGTGCCGCTGCCGCTGGACGAGTTGACCATTGGCGACTATCTGCGCCCCCACGGCATTCGTACTGCGCTGGTGGGCAAGACCCACGCCACGCCGAATCTGGATGCGCTGCAACGCGTGAACATTGACCCTGAAAGCGCCCAGGCCGAGCCGCTGAATGAAGTGGGCTTCGACACCTACTTTCGTCACGACGGCATCTACCCCGACAGCCCGTTGTTCGAGGATAAACGCGAGTCCGCGCCCTACACGCATTACCTGCGCGAACAGGGCTACAGCGGCAGCAACCCGTGGCATGAATGGGCCAATGCCGCACAAGGTGAAAACGGCGAAGTGCTCAGCGGCTGGCATATGCGCAACGCCGGTTTGCCGGCACGGGTCGCCGAGCAGCATTCGGAAACCGTCTACACCACCGACCGCGCCATCGACTTCATCCAGGAGCAGGCCGAGCAACCCTGGTGCCTGCACCTGTCCTACATCAAGCCGCACTGGCCCTATATCGCACCGGCGCCGTACCACGCGTTGTACGCTGCCGAGCATGTGCAGGCGCCGATTCAACCGGAGCAGACCAGCGATCACCCGGTGTACCAGGCGTTCCGCCAGCACCAGGAGAGCGTGAATTTCTCTCGCGACGAGGTGCGGCTCACGGTGGTTCCGACCTACATGGGGTTGATCAAACAGATCGACGACCAGCTCGGGCGGCTGTTCGATTTCCTGCAAAGCAATGGGCGCTGGGATGACACGCTGATCGTGTTCACCAGCGACCACGGCGACTTCCTCGGCGATCACTTCCTCGGTGAAAAGGAATTTCTACTGGAGCCTGCGGTGGGCATTCCCTTGATTGTGCGCGACCCGCGCGCGAGTGCCGATAGCAGCCGCGGCTCGGTGGACGCGCGCCTGGTAGAGACCATCGATGCGCTGCCGACCTTCCTCGACGCCCTGGGCCTGCCCGCCGCCGATCACCGCCTGGAAGGCCGCTCGCTGATCCCGCTGCTGCATGGTCAGCCGACTCCTTGGCGCCAGTATGCGATTGCCGAATACGACTACGCCTTCCAGGCTCCGGCCCGCGAGCGCCTGGGCCAGCCGATCGACCGTTGCCGCATGACCATGGTGCGCAGCGAGCGCTGGAAATACCTGGCGTACGACGGCTTTCGCGCGCAGCTGTTCGACCTGGAAAACGACCCGCAGGAAGTGCACGACCTGGGCGCCGATCCGGCCTATGCGGATGTGCGCGAGACACACGTGGGTTATCTGTTCGAGTGGCTGCGTGGGTTGAAGCGGCGCACGACCATCAGCCACACGGAGATTGAAGTGCGTGGCCAATGGTTTCGCTACGGGGAGCCGGAGGCGGAGAAGGTCGTGCAGATTGGCGTCTGGTAGAACGACACAGGTCTAAATGTGGGAGGGGGCTTGCTCCCGATAGCGGTGGGTCAGTCACAGGTGCAGTGGCTGACACTACGCAATCGGGAGCAAGCCCCCTCCCACATTTGAATCTCTGTGAATTTAAAGGCCTTTGGTGGTCTGGCTGCGTTGGCCCTGCACACCCACCGGCACATCGCCCTTGAGTGTCACCCGGCGCACGATACGTTCCTGGGTGCCGTAGTCATCCACCGCGTAATGCTGGGTGGCGCGGTTGTCCCAGATGGCCACGTCGCCGCTGTTCCAGCGCCAGCGCACGGTGTTCTCCAGGCGGGTGACGTGGCTTTGCAGCAGGTTGAACAGTTGCGTCGAGTCGGCCTGGGAGTAGCCTTTCAGGCGTTTGACGAAATGCCCCAGCAGCAGGGTTTTCTCACCGCTGACCGGATGCACGCGCACCACCGGGTGCTCGGTTTCATACACCGTCGAGGTGAACACCTTGCGGTATTCCTCAAGCTTCTCCACCGCCACATCCGGCTTGCGCGCGGCGTAGTCGTATTCGTTGCTGTGAATGGCCCACAGGTTATCGGCCAGGGCCCGCAGTTCGACGCTGAGGTCGTTGTAGGCGGCCGCCGTGTTGGCCCAGACGGTGTCACCGCCGGAGGCTGGCGCCAGCACTGAACGCAGGATCGAGGCTTTCGGGTAGGCGTCGACGAAGGTCACGTCGGTGTGCCAGGAATTGGCGCGCTGGCCGCGGGTGCCGTCCAGCTCCATCAAAAAGCGCGTGCCGTCGCGTACCGGCACAGTCGGGTGCGCAATCGGCTCGCCGAGCAGATGGGCGAAGGCTTCCTGGCTCTGGTCATCGAGGTGCGTTTGCTCGCGAAAGAAGATCACCTTGTACTGCACCAGCGCTTGCTGGATGGCTTCGACCGTGGCGGCATCGAGGTGACCGGACAGTGTGATGCCACGAATCTCGGCGCCGATGCGGCCGGCGACCGGATGAATCTCCAGTGCCTGGGCGATGGGTTGAACAGCTAATGCGGCGTTGCTCATTGTAGTGACCCTCATGTGCCTGCGGATGGTGGAACGCTCGCCGACAACGCTCTATTCATATGCCTTTTAGATCTAGCAATTGAACCAATGCTTCGTTGACGGAATAAGAGCTTGCATTTAAAACCTCAGCTGGGTCGCTCGCAAATGCCTTCGACCTATTTTTCAAATGCCGGGAATGCATATGGATCTTCGTCAGCTGCGCTACTTCATCGCCCTCAACGAACACCGCAGTTTTGTGCGTGCGGCGGACGCCATGGGCATCACGCAACCGGCGTTCAGCCGCAGTATCCAGGGGCTGGAACAGGAGTTTGGCTGCGTACTGGTGGACCGTGGCCACAAGGACCTGCGCCCGACACCGGAAGGCCAGGTGGTACTGCAACACGCCCTGACCCTGGTGCATGGCGCCGCCTTGCTGAGCAGTGAAGTCACGCGCATGACCAAGCTCGATGCCGGCGACCTGCGCTTCGGCTGCGGCCCGGCGCCCGCGGTGAAGCTGGTGCCGGATGCGGTGGCGCGTTTTATCGGCGCGCACCCGAAAATCCGCACCAGTTTCCAAGTGGATAACTGGGAAAAGCTCAGTCGTGCATTGAGCCGTGAGGAGATCGAATTCTTCATTGCCGACATCCGCCAGTTCGAAGCCGACCCGAACTTCCAGACCCGTGCGCTGACGCCCAAGCGCGGCGTGTTTTTCTGCCGCCCGGGGCACCCGCTGCTGGCCAAGGACAGCCTGTCGACCAACGACATGTTCGACTACCCGCTGGCCGCGCCGCTGATCTCCCAGGGCATTCGCAAACTGCTGGCGAACCTGAGCGGGCGCATGGACTTTTCACCGAGCATCCAGACCGAACACTTCCCGGCGCTGGTAAAGATTGTGCTGCAGTCCAATGCCATCGGCGTGGGCACCGAAGAAGCGTTCGCCGAGGATGTCGCCCGGGGTGCGCTGGTGCTGCTGCACTGGCGCAACCTGCCGCAGAGCCTGGAGACCCTGAGTGCGCGGTGCGGGATTGTCAGCCGTACCGGGTCGCGCTTGTCGCCGGCGGCCAAGGCGATGATCGAGACGTTGGTTGAGGTAGACAGGCAGGAGGTGAGTGTGGCGGTTTGAAGGGCCTCATCGGGGGCAAGCCCCCTCCCACATTTTGAATGTATTCACAGATCAACTGTGGGAGGGGGCTTGCCCCCGATGCGATACCCCAGACACCACAATACTCAAAGCCCCGCCGCCACCAACCCAGGCGCCACCCAATCACTCACCTGAAACGACCGGCGAATCAGCTTTTCCTTGGACGCCAAGTCCACTGCATCCTGCAACTTGCCAAGAAACACCGGATCAAGCGTCGCCGGGAAAATCGCACTGAGCTGCTGGTCTTTCAAATCATTGGTCAGGATCACCGGCGGATAACTGGCCAGCCCCGACACCAGTTCGATGTACGCCTGCTTGTTGCTGTCATCGGTCAACCATTGCACCGCCTGCTGCTGTGCCCTTAGCAGCTTGGCCACGGCGTCGGGATGCTCATCGACAAACTGTTTGCTGCCCACCAGCACCGCCTGAATGCTGCCGGCACCGCCGAGGTCCTTGGTGGTCAGGGCGATTTCGGCCAGCCCCTTGGCTTGCAGCGCGGTCAGGTTCGAGCCGCCCCAGGTCGCGTCGATCTGCTTGGCGGCCAGCGCCGCACCGGCCGCGTTGAAATCCAGGTTGATGACTTTCAGGTCTTTCTCATTCAAGCCCTGGCTGGCCAGTGCGCTGTCGAACGACAACTGGCTGGCCGTGCCGCGAAACACCGCGACGCGCTTGCCCTTGAGGTCTTGCAGGGTCTTGATGCCCGAGCCCGGTACCACGCCGAGGTACTGCTTGATGTCCCGTGCCGTTGCACTGAGCAAGCGGGTCTGCAGGCCATTGGAGCGGCCGATGATGGCCGCCAGGTCGCCCAGATAGGCGAGGTCCACCTGACCGTTGGCAAAGGCTTCGTTGATCACCGGGCCCGCGCCCTTGAAGTAATTCCACTGAATCGTGATGCCTTGGTCGGCGAAGGCCTTTTCGAAAATCTGCTGTTCGCGCAACACATCGGTGATGCCGCCACCGCTGTGTTGGGTGCCAGCGCTGAGGTCGGGCACGGCAATGCGGATTTCCTTGAGTTCGGCGGCATGCACCAGCCCCGCCAGTGCGGTGCCCGCGAATAGCGTGATCAGACGTTTGAAGGGCAGTTTCATAAGCGCAGCTCCTGGTGGGCGACGGTCGCCGGGGAGCTGAAAGTAGGCACAGGCTGCTGAAAACTTTAAATACTATAAATTCACAATTTTATAGCTTTTAGCACTATGCGAGCCAAATCGCAGGCTCCAGCGGCCTATGCATAAACAGCATCGAAAATATTCTTCGAATGCATTGGATGCGTGCCGGGCGCAGGCTTTAAATGACTTCTCTTATCCCACAATCATCTTGATTACGTTTTTATAAGATCGAAATCACATAACGAAAGGGAAGTCCTCAATGGCCCGAAGCGCACGGTTGAGCCCGCCTCTTACAACGCCCATCCTGCGCTGGCCGTCGTTCAGCCACTGGCTGCTGCCGCTGTCGCTGTTTGCCCTGTGGTGGCTGGCCAGCCGTCAGCAGTGGATGAGCGAACAGATCCTGCCGCCGCCTTCATTGGTCTGGCGCAGCGCGATGGAACTGGCGGGCGGCGAGTTGTGGAGCCATTTGGCGGTCAGCCTGCAGCGCTTGTGCTGGGGCTTGCTGGCGGGCATCGGCGCCGGGGCCTTGCTCGGCGCCTGGCTGGGCTTCAGCGCGCGTGCCGAGCGCCTGGTATTTCCGACATTCAGCGCGCTGTCGCAGGTACCGACCCTGGCGTGGATCCCACTGTTCATGGTGTTTTTCGGCATTGGCGAGACGCTGAAACTGGTGGTGCTGGTCAAGGCCATCGTGGTGCCGGTCACCCTGCATACCCTGGTCGGCGTGCGCGACGCCCAACCGCAGTTGCGTGAGGCTGCGCGGGTGCTGCGCCTGCCCACCCCTCTGCTGATCCGCCGGCTGATCCTGCCCGCCGCCCTGCCGGCGTTCATGGCCGGCGTGCGCCTGGCCCTGGCGGCCGGTTGGACGTCGCTGCTGGCGGTGGAACTGCTCGCCTCCAGCGAAGGCATCGGCTACCTGATGGTGTGGGCGCGCCAGTTATTCATGCTCGATATCGTCTTTGTGTGCATCGTGGTCATCGGCGTGCTGGGCGTGGCGATGGACCGTGGCATCGGCTGGCTGGATCGGCGCTGGGTGCACTGGCCGCATCCGGCCACGGCGCAGATCCGTCGCGGCCCGCGTTACCACGGCTGGCAACGCCTGCAGCCGTGGCTGCTGCCGCTGTTGTTGCTCGCGCTGTGGCAGGTGGCGACGCAACAGGGCTGGGTCGACGCGAATATCCTGGTGAGCCCGTGGACGGTGCTGCACACCACCGCCTCGGGTGTCGCGGATGGCACGCTGTCGGGGGCGCTGGGCAAAAGCCTGGGGCGCACCTTGGGCGGCTTGGTGCTGGGCGGCAGCCTGGGGTTTGCCGTGGGCTTGTGGCTGGGCTTGTCACCGCGCAGTGAGCGGGTACTCGGCCATACCCTCGCCGCGTTACGCCAGATCGCTATCTTCGCCTGGGTGCCGCTGCTCACGGCCTGGTTTGGTCTGGGGGAGCTGGCCAAGTGGGTGTTTATCGGCCTGGCGGCGTTTTTCCCCTTGTTTGTCGCCACCCAGCGCAGCGTGTTGAACCTGTCACCGCAACTGAGCGAAGCCGCCCAAGTGCTGCGCCTGGACCTGCCCCAACGGCTGCGACGCCTGATCTTGCCCGGCGCGGCAGCGGGAATTTTCGCCGGCCTGCGCCTGAGCCTGATCTACGCCTGGCTGGGCACCATCGGCGCGGAATACTTCATGCCGTCCAACGGCGGTATCGGCAGCCTGATGATCGGCGCCCAACAGCTGCTGCGCATGGACTTGATCATGAGCGGCATGCTGCTGGTCGGCCTTACCGGCGCCACCCTCAACCTTGTCGGCCAACGCCTGGAAACTCGCGCCACCCGCTGGAGACACGCATGAACGCACCGATTGTCAGCTTCAACCATGTGGGCAAGTCTTTCGATGTGGAGGGCTTCGAATTGGAGGCCATCCGTGAGTTCAACCTGCAGATTGCCGAGGGCGAATTCGTTGCGATTGTCGGCTCCAGCGGTTGCGGAAAATCCACGCTGCTGCGCTTGCTGGTGGGGCTGGATACGCAGTTTCGCGGCGAGATTCAGGTGGACGGTAAGCCGGTGAACGGCATCGGTGGCGAACGCGGCATTGTGTTCCAGGAACACCGCTTGTTTCCGTGGCTGACGGTGGCGCAGAACATTGGCCTGGGTCTGGTCAACGAGCCCTTGAGCGAGGCCGAGCGCAGCCGGCGCATCAGCGACTTTATCGAACTGGTGGGCCTGACTGACTTCACCCGCGCCTATCCTCACCAGTTGTCCGGCGGCATGGCGCAACGGGTGGCGATCGCTCGCGGCTTGGTTGCCAGCCCACGGATTCTGCTGCTGGACGAGCCGTTCGGCGCACTGGATGCGCTGACCCGCCAGCAGATGCAGGACGAACTGCTGGCGATCCGCGCCCGCGCCAGTATCACCACGGTGCTGGTGACGCACGACGTGGAGGAAGCGATTTTCCTGGCCGACCGGGTGGTGGTGATGGAGCCACGACCGGGACGGATCAAGCAGGTCGTGGAGATTGCCCTGCCCCATCCACGCCAGCGCAGCAGCTTTGAATTCCACCAGTTGCGCGAAGAGCTGCTGCATGAATTGACCAGCGACGATCACTACCAGCCGCCGGCGCGCGAACAGATCCGCGACCTGCCGTTGGCGTTCATCGCTTGCTGAACGACAGTTCGCTGCGCGGCTGCTCCTGGCGCTCAAGCCGATTGGCCCGCGCAAAGGTGCCCAAATCATTGAAGCGCACACCCATCTCGGCCATGACCTTGTGCGCCACCTTGGCAGTCATCTGGCGGATATAGAACGGCTCCTTCACCACAAAATGGTGGATGCCGTGGGTGCTGCCGAAATTGAAACAGAACGCCTGCAACGGCCACATCCACCAGGGGTTGAGCACCTGGGTCTGCTGGATCACATTGCCCAGCTCCACGTCGCCGTAGTAATGCATGTTGGAGCTGACGAAGTGCAGGCAGAAGGTGCGCAGCACGTTGGGGCCGATGATCACCACGGCGGCGATGTCGATCACCTGCATCATCTGCAGCGTCCCGGCTGACCACTCGATGGGCGCGCCCATCAGGCTGGCGATGCCATTGGCGGCATGAAAACCCAGGAACACGTACCACGCGCCCCAATGCAGCAGCGCCAGCGGTGCGTACACCAGCACCACGCGCTTGAGGATGCTGAACCGGTGCCGCCAGGTCTTGGCGCGCAGCAGGCGGATCAATGCCGACATCATGTTGTCGCCGACCATCAGCAAGCGCGCGATGCCCCAGGGCTCGCCGTTGGTGATCGCGCGCTCTTCCATATCGGCCTCGGTGCCGGAGACCTTGTGATGATTGAGGTGCAGGTGCCGGCGAATCCATGGGTTGATGGTGCTCGGCCGCGCCAGCCAGACCAGGCCCATCATCAGGTTGTGCGGCACGCGCTGCTTGCGAAAGTACATGCTGTGGATCAGATCATGTTCCAGCTCATGGGTGAGTGAGGCGAAGAAGGCATTGAGCAGCAGGCACACCCACCAGGCCATCTGGCCGCTGATATAGAGCGCTGCCGAACCCAGCATGCCGACCAGCGCAAACGCCAGGATGCCCGCGCCCAGGGCGTCCTGATGCAGCAGCCAGGGGTGGCGCTGGCGCAATCGCACACCCTCGGCCAGCACCACCTCACGGATATGCGCCGAACGCTGTTGGGCGTTCATCTGCTGGGGACTTGCACAAGTACCGTCCATGCTTCCATTCTCTAGTGGAGTGATGCCTGCATCCTGCACCCTACCCTGGCGCAGGGCGCTAGCTCCGCACGCCAACCTGTTGACCGCAAGCGCCAATCGCCATGACCGAACCCACCTCCCTCGCCAGCTGGACCCGCGCCCTGCGCAAGCAACTCGACGCCCTGGGCCTCGACAGCGCCGCGCTCTGCCGCGAGGCCGGGCTCGACCCGCTGTTGATGGACGACCCGAATGCGCGCTACCCGTTGTCGGCCACCACGCGCCTGTGGGAACTGGCGGTGCAGGCCAGTGGCGATCCGGCGATTGGCTTGCGGGTGTCGAGGTTTGTCAGCCCCACCACCTTTCATGCGTTGGGGTATGCGCTGGTGGCCAGCGGCAGCCTGCGCGAGGTGTTCGAGCGTATCGTGCGCTATCACCAAGTGGTCAGTGATGCCCTGAGCCTGGAGCTGAGCCGTCACGGTGACGGCTACCGTTTCCGCCTGCTGCAACCCGAAGGCAGCCCGGCGCCGGCGCTGGAAGCCATAGATGCGTTTGCGGCGATCTATGTGCGCACCTGCCGCAATCGCCTCGGGCGTGACTATGCACCGCTGGCGGTGTACCTGCGGCGCCCGGAACCGGCCGACCCTGCGCCCTGGCACACGGTGTTTCGCTCACCGGTGTTCTTCGGCGCTGAGGAAGACCGCCTGGAGTTCGCCGCCCGCGACTTCGACAGCCACCTGGACGACGCCAACCCGGAGTTGGCCGAACACAATGAAACCGTGCTCAAGCGCACCCTGGCCCAACTGCAACCGCTGACCTGGGAGCGCAAGGTGCGCGCCGCCATCGAAGCGCAACTGCCCGACGGCGAACCCAGCGCGGAGCGGATCGCCCAGGCGCTGCATTTGAGCCTGCGCAGCCTGCAGCGGCACCTGGCGGATGAAGGCTGCCGGTTTGATGCACTGCTCAATGAGTGTCGGCAGAACCTGGCGCTATTGCACCTGCGCGATCCGCAGTGTTCATTGGCCGAGATCAGCCATTTGCTGGGGTTTGCCGATACCAGCAGCTTCAATCGGGCGTTCAAGCGCTGGACGGGGATGACGCCGGGGCAGTTCAGGGATGGGTTGCGGTAGGCAGATGTGGGGTGGCTTTGAGGGCCTCATCGGGGGCAAGCCCCCTCCCACATTGGGTCTGTGAATACATTCAAGTGTGGGAGGGGGCTTGCCCCCGATAGCCATAGGTATCTACACAACTTTGTAGCAGCCAACAGTAACCACGATGCGAAGCGAGCCGCTCTTGATCTTGCTCTTGATCTTAAGCGCCCCGTTAAACCACGCTGGCCGGAATTCGACAGTGATTTGGGGGGTAAACCGGCAGGGATGCCGGTTTAGCCGCCCCGCGCCATGGATGGCGCGTGGCGGCGGCCCCCCAAATCGCTGTCGGATTACGGGCACACCGAGCCTAAGCGAGGTGCCGAGTGGTGGGGCAAGAGCGTTTTGCTTACTTTTGCGCTTTTCAAAAGTGAGACGCCGTAAGGGCGGAACCCATAGCAGCCGTTACCGCAGCAACGGATATGTACTCGCCCTGATCCAGCATCCTGGTCGGCTGTCAGGCCGCCATCGGGAGCAAGCCCCCTCCCACATTTGGATCGCGCGGCATCAGTCAGATAGCTATAGGCCGCCAGGTCGCCACGGGAGCAAGCTCCCTCGCCACAGGTTCAGGGCTACGCCAAAGTTGTGTAGATATCTATGCCCCGATAGCGGTGGTGGAGGCCATCACCGCCCTCGGTCACGCCGCAACACCTTCCTCACCCGCGCCACCAATGCCTTGGCATCAAACGGCTTGAGCAAGTAGTCGTCTTCATGCAATTCCAACCCACGCAAACGATCTTCGATGCCATCGGGCGTGGTCAGGAACAGCACGGGCGTTTCGCCGCGCTGGCGAACCTCCTGCTGCAACTTCCAGGCATTCAGGCCCGGCAGCATCACATCCAGGATCACCAGATCGTACACGGTGCTTTCCACAAACCGTTGCGCGGCCATGCCGTTGGCCGCGACTTCCACGGTAAAACCGGCCTCGCTCAAGCCCTGGGCCATCCGTTGCGCCAGTTGCGGCTGGTCTTCCACTAACAACACGTGCATGCCTTACCTCTGGGTTTGATTACAAACCTGTCATCAAATTGTGCGGCTTTTGTCCACCTCCACTGGCTACCGTGACGGCCTGCCTTCTGGAGCGTTCACCATGTATCGCACTGCTTTATTCCTGAGCCTCGCCGTGGCGACTGCCGCCCAGGCGGCGCCACAACTGCCACGCCACGCCACGCTTGATTTATACACCGCGCGCCAATTGGCCGATGCCAGCCTGGCTCACTGCACCGCCGCGCTGACCGTGCTCGACCGCGGCGGCAACCTGTTGCTGAGCCTGCGCGCCGACGGCGTCGGCCCGCACAACAGCCTCGCCAGCCAGCGCAAGGCGTACACGGCGTTGTCGACCAAAACCCCAACCCGGCTGTTCGCCGAGCGTGCGCGCAACAACCCCGAGGCCGCCAACCTTAACAGCTTGCCCGAATTGCTGTTGCTCGGCGGTGGCGTGCCGCTGTTTGCCGAGGCCGAACTGGTCGGCGCGCTGGGCATCGCCGGTGCCGGCGGCGCGCCGCAGGATGAAGCCTGCGCCGTACAGGCGGCCGAGCAACTGGGCTTGAAAATCACCCCTTGATTCCACTCCTGTCAACAAGGACTTCTCGATGAAAACCCTAAGCATGACCCTCGCCGCCCTCAGCCTGAGCGGCCTGTGCAATCTGGCCCTGGCCGACGGCAACCCGCTGAGCGTGCATGTGCTCAACCTGGAAAATGGCCTGCCGAGCGCCGGCGTCAACGTCACCCTGGAGGAACACGTGGGCGACCAATGGCAGGCGCTGTCCCAAGGCGTGACCAACCAACAAGGGCGCATCGCCGAACTGTTCCCGGCTGATCGCAAAATGAAGCCGGGCGAGTACCGCGTGGTGTTCAAGACCGGCGACTATTACAAGAAAGCCAACCGCGAAACCTTCTTCCCCGAAGTGCCGGTGATTTTCCAGGTCAAGCAGGTCGATCAGCACTACCACATCCCGCTGTTGCTCAGCCCCTACGGCTTCTCCACCTATCGCGGTTCATAGGTCCGCCTGCTCGACTTCACCCTGGCCTTGCGCGATCATCATCAACAGCCGCTGGCAGCCGACTGACAGGGCATGATCAAACATCCTACAGGAGGAATAACAATGAAAAGCCTCGTCGACCACCTCAGTCAATACGCCGCCTACCACCGCGACCCGCGCAATATCACCAGTCATTTCATCGGCATTCCGTTGATTGTGGTGGCGGTCGCCGTGCTGCTGTCACGCCCCGAATGGGCGGTGGGCGGGCTGTGGCTATCACCGGCGGTGCTGCTGGCGCTGTTTTCGGCGTGGTTCTACCTGCGCCTGGAGCTGGCGCTGGGTGTGTTGATGACGGTGCTGATGGGTTTGTCGGTGTGGGCCGGGCACGTACTGGCGGCGCAAAGCACGACGGTGTGGCTGGGCAGCGGCGTGGGCCTGTTTGTGCTGGGCTGGGTGATCCAGTTTGTCGGGCATTACTACGAAGGCCGCAAGCCGGCGTTTGTGGACGACGTGTCGGGGCTGATCGTGGGGCCGTTGTTTGTGGTGGCGGAGTTGGCGTTTCTGGTGGGCTTGCGGCAGGACCTGAAACAACAGATTGAAGCGCGCTCGGGGCCGGTGGCGCGCCGCGATCTTAAGCCAAGCGGGGTCTGAATGTGGGAGGGGGCTTGCTCCCGATGGCGGTGGGTCAGTTGATTCATAGGCCAGCTGACACTCCGCTATCGGGGGCAAGCCCCCTCCCACATTTGTTCCCAGTTTCAGATTTGGTTTTGCGGTGAGCTTAGGCTTTTTGCCAGACCTTGGGTTTGAAGAACAGGGTCTCGCCACGGGCCAGGCCGGTGAGGCTGTCGTGGTCTTTGACCACTTCGGCTTCGATCAGCTCGGGTTGGCCTTCCACCTTCAAGGTCACCCGCGTGGTCGCGCCCAGCGGCCGAATATCGCGCACCTCAGCCGCATGGTGATCCTCCAGCTCATGCCGCGACAGCGACACCTCATGGGGGCGGAACAGCAGGTGTTTATCCTCGCCCAGGTGCAGGCGGTTCGAGTCACCCAGGAAGTGGTACACAAAATCGCTGGCCGGGTTTTCGTACACCTCGCCCGGTGAGCCGATCTGCTCGATCACGCCCTTGTTCATCACCACGATACGGTCGGCAACTTCCATGGCCTCTTCCTGGTCATGGGTCACGAACACCGAGGTCAGGTTGATATCCTCGTGCAAGCGCGCCAGCCAGCGGCGCAGCTCCTTGCGCACCTTGGCATCGAGGGCGCCGAAGGGTTCGTCCAGCAGCAGCACTTTAGGCTCTACCGCCAGGGCGCGGGCCAGGGCGATACGTTGGCGCTGGCCGCCGGAGAGTTGTTCCGGATAGCGATCCGACAGCCAATCGAGCTGCACCATGTTCAGCAGGTCGTGAACCTTGGTCGCGATCTGGCTTTCGCTCGGGCGCTGGTTTTTCGGCTTCATGCGCAGGCCGAAGGCGACGTTGTCGAACACGGTCATGTGGCGGAACAGCGCATAGTGCTGGAACACAAAGCCCACGTTGCGATCACGCACATCGTGGCCGGAGACGTCCTCGCCGTGGAACACGATGCTACCGGCATCCGGGGTTTCGAGACCTGCGATGATGCGCAGCAAGGTGGTCTTGCCGCAGCCGGACGGGCCCAGCAAGGCCACCAGCTCGCCACTCTGGATATCCAGGTTGATGCTGTCCAGGGCCTTGAAGGCATTGAAGTTCTTGCTGACATTACGGACTTCGATCGACATGACTTATTCCTCACCGGCGCTGTTGCGCAGGCGGTTGATTCGGTTCTCGCTCCACTGCTTGAGCAGCAGGATGAAGAGCGCCAGGATCAGCAACAGGCTGGCCACCGCGAAGGCGGCGACGTGGTTGTATTCGTTGTAGAGAATCTCGACGTGCAGCGGCAGGGTGTTGGTCACGCCACGAATATGGCCGGACACCACCGACACCGCGCCGAACTCACCCATGGCCCGCGCGGTACACAGCACCACGCCGTAGATCAGGCCCCACTTGATGTTCGGCACGGTGACATGCCAGAACATCTGCCAGCCGTTGGCACCCAGCAGGCGCGCGGCTTCTTCTTCCTGGGTGCCCTGCTCCTGCATCAACGGGATCAGCTCGCGGGCTACGAACGGCACGGTGACGAAGATGGTCGCCAGCACGATGCCGGGCAAGGCGAACACGATCTGGATGTCATGGTCCTGCAACCACGGCCCGAAGAAGCCCTGGGCGCCGAACATCAGCACGTACACCAGGCCTGCGATCACGGGCGAGACCGAGAACGGCAGGTCGATCAGCGTCACCAATATGCTTTTGCCACGGAAAGAATACTTGCTCACGCACCACGCGGCGCTGACACCAAACACCAGGTTGAGCGGCACCGAAATCACCACGGCGATCACCGTGAGTTTCAGCGCCGACAGCGCGTCCGGTTCGAGGATCGCAGTGAAGAACGCGCCGAGGCCATTCTTCAAGCCTTGGGACACCACGATCAACAGCGGCAGCAGCAAAAACAGCGCGAACACCAGCCAGCCGAGGCCGATCAGGATGCGTCGCGAGGTGGCGCTGCCGCGCCGGGCGGCGTTGGCCGAGGACGCGGCGGAGATAGACGATTGGGACATGTTCCGCGCCTCCTTATGGACGTTCAATGCGCCGCTGCAGCAAGTTGATTAGCAGCAGCAAAACAAAGGAAACCACCAGCATCAGCACACCGATCGAGGTGGCGCCGCGGTAGTCGTACTGGTCGAGCTTGACCATGATCAGCAGCGGCAGAATCTCGGTTTTCATCGGCATGTTGCCGGCGATGAAAATCACCGAACCGTACTCGCCGACGCCACGGGCGAAGGCCAATGCAAAACCGGTCAGCCAGGCCGGCAACAGCGCCGGCACGAGGATGTGACGGAACACTTGCAGCGGCTTGGCGCCCAGGCAAGCGGCGGCCTCTTCGACTTCCCGGGGGATATCGGCGAGTACCGGCTGCACGGTGCGCACCACGAAGGGCAAGGTAACGAAGGTCAGCGCCAGAGTGATGCCCAGCGGGGTGTAGGCGATCTTGAAGCCCAGGTCGGCGGCGAACTGGCCAACCAGCCCGTTAGGCGCGTACAGCGCGGTCAACGCGATACCGGCCACAGCCGTGGGCAAGGCGAACGGCAGATCGATCATCGCATCGATGATCTTGCGTCCGGGGAAGGTGTAGCGCACCAGCACCCAGGCCAGCAGGGTGCCGATCACGCCATTGATCAGCGCGGCGTACAACGCGGTGCTGAAGCTCAGTTTCAACGCCGCCAGCACGCGGGGTGCGGAGATGATGTTCCAGAACTGATCCCAGGTGAGTTGAGCGGCGTGTACAAACATCGCCGCCAGCGGGATGAGCACGATCAGGCTGAGGTACACGACGGTGTAGCCCAGCGTCAGCCCGAAGCCGGGTATGACGGGGGAGATACGACGCGACATAAGAGTCCTTGGTTAAAGGGTAGAAACCACTGTAGAAGCCAGCTGTTGTGGCGAGGGAGCTTGCTCCCGCTGGGCTGCGCAGCAGCCCCAGGACCAGGCGACCCGATGAACCGTGGGGACCGGTACTGGGAGCGCTTCGCACTCCAGCGGGAGCAAGCTCCCTCGCCACAGAAAGCTCGCTCCTACAGGTACTTTGGCTTACTGCGCCGTGTAGATCTGGTCGAACACGCCACCGTCGTTGAAGAATTTCGGTTGGGCAGTTTTCCAGCCGCCGAAGTCTTTGTCGATGGTCACCAAGTCCAGTTTCGGGAACTGTTGGGCGTATTTGGCGGCGACTTTCTCATCGCGTGGGCGGTAGAAGTTCTTCGCCGCAATCTCCTGGCCAGCCGGGCTGTACAGGTGCTTGAGGTATTCGGTGGCGATCTCGGTGTTGCCCTTTTTCTCGGCGTTCTTGTCAACCACGGCCACTGGCGGCTCGGCGAGGATCGACAGGGACGGCACGACGATGTCGAACTTGTCGGCGCCGCCGTCTTCTTTCAGCGCCAGGAACGCCTCGTTTTCCCAGGCCAGCAGCACGTCGCCCTGGCCGTTGTTGACGAACGTGATGGTGGAACCGCGTGCGCCGGTGTCGAGGATCGGCACATGTTTGAACAGCTCTTTGACGTATTCCTGAGCCTTGGCTTCGCTGCCGCCGGTCTTCAGGCCGTAGGCCCAGGCCGCGAGGAAGTTCCAGCGCGCACCGCCGGAGGTTTTCGGGTTAGGCGTGATCACCGAAACGTCTTTCTTGACCAGGTCGCCCCAGTCCTTGATGCCCTTGGGGTTGCCCTTGCGTACCAGGAACACGATGGTCGAGGTGTACGGGGTGCTGGCATCCGGCAGGCGGGTCTGCCAGTTTTCCGGCAGGGTCTTGCCCAGCTTGGCGATTTCGTCGATGTCGCCGGCCAGGGCCAGGGTCACCACGTCGGCGCGCAGGCCGTCGATCACCGCGCGGCCCTGCTTGCCCGAACCACCGTGGGATTGCTGGATCTTCACGTTGTCGCCCGGGTGGGACTGTTTCCAGAAGCTGGTGAACTCAGCGTTGTAGTCCTGGTACAGCTCACGGGTCGGGTCGTACGAGACGTTGAGCAACTCGTAATCCTTGGCAACGGCGGAACCGGCAAACACGGCACTGGCCAATGCGGCCAGGGCGTAACGGCGAATCGACGACATAGAAGCTCCTGAAATTCTTATGTTGGCGCAACCCTGTAGGAGCGAGCTTGCTCGCGAAAAACCCAGGAGCACCGCGTTAAACCTGATGCGCTGCGTTATCGTTGGCGTTTTTCGCGAGCAAGCTCGCTCCTACTGGTGGCTTATTCTTAGGCGGGTTTGTTACCTGGGTTCTGCAGACGGAATTTTTCCTTGCGTTCGATCTGTACCACTTGAGCGTTGTGTACGGTGATTTCCACCGCGCCAAACCGCAGATCGCGCAAAGCGCTCTGGATCTCACGCAAAATGGCTGCTTCGTCCTGGCCGTCGACGCTACGTAGAGATGCGCTCATGGTCTCGCTCCTGAAATGAATAGTGCCTGGCAGTGGCGGCACTGCTTGCGGCGTGAGGGCGATAGTAGATAAGCGCGGATATTCTTAAAAATACTATTTAAGAATGTTTATATAACCAGAAAGAATTTTCTGGTGGAGCGTGGGGTTGCGCGCAGGTTTTGCGTTCAACCACTGAAATTCAGCCGTAATGCAATCCAATGTGGGAGGGGGGCTTGCCCCCGATGGCGGTGGGTCAGCCAAGCCTCCCCAAGCTGATACACCGCCATCGGGGGCAAGCCCCCTCCCACAGTTTGATCGCATTTCAATTAAGGACCGGGGCTCGGTGCCAGTCGATATCGGCCGCCGGCATCGGCTTGCCAAACCAATACCCCTGGCCCATGTCGCACTCCTGGTCCAGCAGGAAGCGCGCCTGCTCCACTTGCTCGATGCCTTCGGCATGCACCTGCATGCCCATGCTTTTGGCCAGGGCGATGACCACGCGCACGATGGCGGCGTCGTCTTCGTCCCAGGGCAAACCGGCGACAAAGCCTTGGTCGATCTTGAGTTTCTGCACCGGCAGGCGCTTGAGGCGCAACAGCGAGGAATAGCCGGTGCCGAAGTCGTCGATGGCCAGGCGCAAGCCCAGCTCGCGCAGGCGGTGCAGTTGTTCAAGGGCCACTTCCGGATCATCCATCACCGCGCTTTCGGTGACTTCCAGCTCCAGGAAGGCCGGGTCCAGGCCGGTGTCGTGGAGCACCTGGCCGACCTGTTCATAGAGTTCACGCCGGGCAAACAGGCGGCTGGAGACGTTGATCGCGATAAACCCCAACGGCGCGCCGTCCGCCAACCATAGGCACATCTGGCGGCAGGCCTGGTCCATCACCCAGGCATCGATGTCGGCGATCAACCCGGTGCGCTCGGCGATGGGGATAAATTCAGCCGGCGGCACCAGGCCGCGCTCCGGGTGCTGCCAGCGCACCAGCGCTTCCACGCCAATCAAACGGCTGTCCTGCAGGTCGTGCACGGGCTGGTAATAGACGCGCAGTTCCTGCCGGTCGAGGGCGCGGCGCAATTCGCTGGCGATTTCCACACGACTCTGCGCGTGAGCCGTCAGTTCCTCGGTGTACAAGGCGTAGCTTTCACGGCCCGCGTTCTTGGCCTTGAACAAGGCCGAGTCAGCGTTGCGCAACAATTGCTCGGCGCTCAGCGCATCACTGGGGAACAGGCTGATACCGATGCTGGCGCTGATAAACAGCTGGTTGCCGTCAAAAATGAACGGCTCCTTCATGGCCTCGAGCATGCGCTGGGCCATGGCCGCAGCCTGCATCACCTGTGGACAACTTTCCGCCAGCACGGCGAACTCGTCGCCTCCCAGGCGCGCCAGGGTCACCCCAGGCCCGAACAGCCCCTTGAGACGGTCGGCCACCAGCTTGAGCAGTTGATCGCCAACGTTGTGGCCGAGGCTGTCATTGATGATCTTGAAGTGATCCAGGTCCATCAACAGCAACGCACAGCCGCGCTTGTGCACGCGTGCCGAGGCCAGCGCCTGCTCGGCGCGGTCGGTGAACAGCAGGCGGTTGGGCAGGCCGGTCAGCGGGTCGTGGTGGGCCAGGTGCGCCAGCTCGTGTTCGGAGTCCTTGATGGCGCTGATATCCGAGAACACCGCGACGTAGTGGCTGATGTGGCCCTGGTCATCACGGATGACGCGGATGGTTTGCCACTGGGGGTAAATTTCTCCGCTTTTGCGTCGATTCCAGATTTCGCCGCTCCATTCGCCGCTGCGCTCGAGGGCCTGGAACATCTGTTGATAAAAAATCGACGAATGGCGCCCGGACTTGAACAGGCTGGGTGGCCGGCCCATGACGTCTTCGCGGCGGTATCCGGTGATCTCGATGAACGCCCGATTGACGTGCACGATCAGGCCCTGAGCGTCGGTGACCAGCACGCCTTCGCGGGTGCAATCAAACACCGCAGCGGCCTGTTGCAGACGTTCACGGTTTTCTTTCAGGGGTTGTTGCAACGCGTGGGCACGGGCAAACCGCGCGCCCATCAAGTAAATAGCCAGCGCGCTCAGGCCCACCCAGACATAGCCGCGCAGTTGCAGCCAATGCGGCAAGGCCCGTGGATCATCGATAAAGCTGATTAATAGATGGTGGCTAAGCTGGAGCCATAGAATGGAAATCAGCAGGTATACCAGCCCCGCACGTAGGGCTCCTCGGTATGAAAACAACATATGCTCAGTAATCCTTACCAAAAAAACACAATCGCCCTACGAAGGCTGAGGATTATAGAATAAGAAACATCCAGTCACTTCTATCTGAAAGGGCGGCTGGTTTTCTCTGTAGGCTTAGTGATAATGCGTGAGCTGTTCTTTACTTTATCTGAGGGCCATACAGCCTATGTGGTACAACGGTTTTCTTGACCTGTCAGCCTGGCAACTGGTGGCAGTCACGTTGTTGATGACCCATGTGACCATTATCGGGGTCACCGTCTATCTGCACCGTTATTCGGCCCATCGCTCGCTCGAGCTCAATGCTGGCCTGAAACACTTCTTCCGCTTCTGGCTGTGGTTGACCACGGCGCAGAACACCCGCGAGTGGACCGCCATCCACCGCAAGCACCACGCCAAATGCGAAACCGTCGATGACCCGCACAGCCCGGTGATCAAGGGCCTGTCCACCGTGCTGCGCAAAGGTGCCGAGCTGTACCGCGCCGAAGCGGAAAACCCCGAGACCCTGCGCATCTACGGCAAGAACTGCCCGGACGACTGGATCGAACGCAACCTCTACACGCGCTACCCGCTGCTGGGCATCGCGATCATGGGTGTCATCGACGTGCTGCTGTTCGGCACCATCGGCATCACCATCTGGGCGATCCAGATGATGTGGATCCCGTTCTGGGCCGCCGGCGTCATCAACGGCCTGGGCCATGCCGTGGGCTATCGCAACTTCGAATGCCGCGACGCGGCGACCAACCTGGTGCCGTGGGGCATCATCGTCGGTGGCGAAGAACTGCACAACAACCATCACACCTACCCCAATTCGGCCAAGTTGTCGGTGAAGAAGTGGGAATTCGACCTGGGCTGGGCCTGGATCAAGGTGTTCAGCTTCCTGCGCCTGGCCAAGGTGCAGCGCGTCGCGCCGATCGCCCACCGTGTCGAAGGCAAGGGCCACCTGGACATGGACACCGCAATGGCGATCCTCAACAACCGCTTCCAGATCATGGCCCAATACCGCAAATTGGTGATCGGCCCGCTGGTCAAGCAAGAGCTGGAGAAAGTCGATCATTCGGTGCGCCACCAGTTTCATCGCGCCAAGCGCCTGCTGTCACGGGAAACCAGCCTGCTGAGCGATCGCCACCACGTGCGCATCCAGAGCATGCTGGAACACAGCCATGCGCTGAGCGTGATCTACGAGAAGCGCCTGGCGCTGCAGCAAATCTGGCTCAAGACCAGTTCCAACGGCCACGACATGCTGGCTGCGATCAAGGAATGGGTGCACGAAGCCGAGGCCAGCGGCATTCAATCTCTGCGCGATTTCGCTCACCAATTGAAGACCTATTCACTGCGTCCCGCAGCGGTCTGACGGTACTGCGGGAGGGCTCTCCCTCCCGCACACTGGCTTTTTGGCGCCATTTTCCGGGCACCGCCAATCCATCCCGATCACGGAACTTCACCGCAATTCCCCTCTCTCAAAGAACACTTCGCCATCATGGTGACCCCTTGTAGTGACCGCTGTTCCATCCTGCGGCGCGCCCAGAGAGAGTTGTTCCGATGGTTCACGAAAAGCCCTGCCCGATTGACCTGTCCTCTGCCCAGCCACCGCGCCCAGCGGCGGCGTCGACCCTGCTGGCGCTGATGCATGCCCAGGGCGAGGTCGAGCGGCTGAGTGAGCGTGAGCAGCTGCTCAGCTCGCTGCTGGTGAGCGTGAACGCGGTGCTGTGGGCCATCGACTGGGAAACGCGTCGTGTGCTGTACGTCAGCCCGGCCTACGAACGGATATTCGGCCGAAGCGCCGGTTTGCTGTTGGCCGATCACCGGGAATGGCGCAACAGCATCCACCCCGAAGACCTCGACTACGCCGAACACAGCCTGGCCCGCGTGCTGGAACAGGGCGCCGTGGAAGACCGCGAATACCGCATCGTCACGGTCGACGGGCAGATCCGCTGGCTCAGCGACAAATGCTATATCAATCAGCAGGCCGAGCCGGGCAAGCCGATGATCGTCGTGGGCATGGCCGAGGACATCACCGAAAAGAAGCAGTTGGAGCTGGAGTTGCATCGCCTGGCCACCACCGATGTGCTGACCCAGAGCAGCAACCGCCGGCACTTCTTCGAACTCGCCAACCAGGCCTTTGACAACGCCTGTATGCAGGGCACGCCGCTGGCGTTCCTGTTGCTGGACATCGACGACTTCAAAGACATCAACGACAGTTATGGCCACCTCGAAGGTGACCAGGTGCTGCGGCGCATCGCCGAAAGTGGCCGAGGCGTGTTGCGCCGTGGCGACCTGTTCGGCCGCATCGGCGGCGAAGAATTCGCCGCCATACTGCCCGGCTGCGCCCCGGACATGGCCCTGCAGGTAGCCGAGCGGCTGGGCAAGGAAATCCAGGCGCTGAGTTTCAGCGTTGAAGGCCACGCGTTTACAGTGACCGTCAGCCAGGGCCTGACCAGCCTGCGCGAAGACGACTCGACCCTGGACAGCCTGTTCGGCCGCGCCGATGCGGCGATGTATGAGGCAAAACGTCAGGGTAAAAATCGGGTGATCGCGGGTTAGCTCGTATTGGTTTGGCAGCGCTAGTCGCGTACCGCGCTACCGCGGCAGCCGCTGATACAGCAACTGCCTACGCTTCAAAAGGAAACAACCTACTGACGCACAGCAAAAGAAGACTTCCTATTAAACGGCCCACCCATTCCGGTGGGCTCATAACAATAAGAGGTCTGCACCATGAACGAGTCCACGAGCCCCGTACGCGTCGCCGTTGTGCAATTTGATCCGCAAGTCGGCACCCACAATCGCGCTTCCAACCTGGAAACCAGCCTGAGCCTTGCCCTGCAAGCGGTTAACAATGGCGCCAATCTGATTGTGCTGCCCGAGTTGGCCAATACCGGTTACCTATTCAACAATCGCCAGGACGCCTATTTGCATGCCGAGCCCGTTCCAGACGGCCCCAGCGTGCGGGCCTGGATGGATTTCGCGCAGTTTCACCAAGTGCATCTTGTGGCAGGCCTGGCTGAACGCGACGGCATGCAACTGTTCGACACCGCCGTGCTGCTGGGCCCGGACGGCCTGATTGGTAAATACCGCAAGGCCCACCTCTGGAACAAGGAAAAGCTCTGGTTCAGCCCCGGCAACCTTGGATTCCCGGTGTTTGAAACCCCCATAGGCCGTATAGGTTTACTGATCTGCTGGGACATCTGGTTCCCCGAGGTCCCACGCATCCTGACCCAGCAAGGCGCCGATATCATCTGCAGTTTGAACAACTGGGTGTGGACCCCGCCGCCGCTGTTCGACGAAGCCGGCAAATGCATGGCCTCGTACTTGACCATGACGGCCGCCCACGTCAACAACGTGTTCATTGCTGCGGCCAACCGTATCGGCGAGGAACAGGATGCACGTTACCTTGGGTGTTCACTTATTGCCGGCACCAACGGCTGGCCCATCGGCAAGATCGCCTCACCTAACGAGCAAGCGATTATTTACGCCGACATCGACCTCTCCAGCGCTCGCAGCGCACCGATCTGGAACAGCCTCAACGACCTGCAACGGGATCGTCGCAGCGACCTGTATGACGGGATGCTCGGCTACCGCCTTCACCCGTGCCTGCCACGCTGATGGGGGTGCGACCATGGCTTTCCTACCGACAAAAAAACTGTCATCAGACTCATCTGTTCGCCACCTTGTCCTTCTGGTCCTGGCCTCGCTCACCCTGGCAGTGTCGCTCACCGGGTTATCAGTGGTTTATTCCACCTCGGCGCCGGAGCTCTGGCCAAGCTACAACGACATGATGGCCAGCCTGCCCAGCCCTACAGCGTGGGTGCGTTGGGTGGTCGGCGATATCAGCGAAGTGGCCTTCTATAAACACGAGTTCGCGTCACTCGGCCTGCTGCTCGGTGGCGCTTTCGGTTACTGGACCAGTCGTTATGCTCAGGCCTGGCAAGGCTTCAGCATCGCCTACGGCACGGGGCTCTGGCCCTGGTTGGTGACCAGTTCATTGCTGGGCTTGCTGCTGAGCAATGCGATGTGGGGCTGGACCCTGACGGCAGACGCCTGGCAACCCACGTTCGCCGCCTTTGTTTCGCTGCCGGCGGCCATGGTGCTGCTGTTTGGCGGGGGGTGGAAGGTCACGCTCAATGGCGCCTTGCTCGGCGCGCTTCTGGTGACGCCGAGCTGCCTGTTGCTGGTCAACTACCTGTGCATTCCGCTGGGTTTGCCGATGGTGATTGGCAATGTATTGGGCATGGCTTTAGGCAGTTTGGTGGCGTTTTTACTATGCCGTGCCCTGCCGGTGCTGGTAAGTCGCGCAGTTGACCCCAAAGCGAGCATCCCTCCCGCTGCCGCTCTGAAAACACCCGATTACGGTATACGCTGGACGTTACGTCGGGTGCTGGCGGACTTTTCCGAAGCGCCGTTCTATGGCAATGAGTGGGCCAGCCTGGGTTTGCTCGCTGGGGTGTTGCTGGCTTATGCGCTGAATCCCCTGAGCCCCGCTTATGGATCTGGATGGTTGCCACACCTGATTGCAGGCCAAGCGCTGACCTCACTCATCGGCATTATCCTGTGGCGCCGGCAATGGCGTGAGCGTGGCTGGTACCCAACCTATGTGCCCCTGGTGTCGGTAGTGCCCGCTGCCGTGTTGACCTATGGCGGCAACCCGACAGTGATCGTAGCCAGCGCGATACTGGGCGCGCTGATCGCCCCGCCGCTGGCCTGCGCGATTGCCGGGCGCCTGCCCAGCTACCTGCACCCCTACATCGGCAACGTCTTATCCATGGCGATCAGTACGGCGTTGATCGTGCCGTTCATCGGTGCGGTGATCGCGGATTAACCCAATCAACGCCTGGAGGTGATTCATCAGGCATAAAAAACCCCGCCGAGGCGGGGTTTTTCTATCGAGGAAGGCGCTGGGCTCAAAGCTCAGAGAAGCACTCTTCAATGATTGCCAAGCCTTTGTCCAGCTGCTCGTCCGGCGAGGTCAGCGGCACCAATACGCGCAAGACGTTGCCGTAGGTACCGCAGGACAGCAGGATCAGGCCCTTGTCACGCGCCTTGGCCACCACGGATGCAACGGCAGCGGCGTTCGGTTTGTGGCTATCGCCATCTTCGAACAACTCCACGGCAATCATCGCGCCCAGTGCACGCACTTCGCCGATTACCGGGTATTTGGCCTGGATGGCCTTGAGGCCGGTTACCAGGCGCTCGCCGACGGCCTTGCAGCGGTCCAGCAGGTGCTCTTCTTCGAACACTTCCATTACCGCCAGCGCGGCCGCGCAGGCGATCGGGCTACCGGCGTAGGTACCGCCCAGGCCGCCTGGGGCGATGGCGTCCATGTATTCGGCCTTGCCGCACACACCGGCCAGCGGGAAGCCACCGGCGATGGATTTGGCGAAGGTGGTCAGGTCGGCGGCGACGCCCATCTGTTCCATGGCGAAGAAGGTGCCGGTGCGGCCGGCACCGGTTTGCACTTCGTCGGCGATCAGCAGGATGCCGTGCTTGTCGCACAGTTCGCGCAGGCGCTTCATGAAGGTTTTCGGCGCGACGTAGAAACCGCCTTCGCCCTGCACCGGCTCGATGATGATCGCAGCGATATCACGCGGCTCGGCATCGTTCTTGAAAATACGCTCGATGCTGGCGATGGCGTCGTCGTCGCTCACGCCGTGCAGCTCATTGGGGAACAGCGCTCGGAACACGCCGCCCGGCATCAAGCCCATGCCGGCCGAGTACGGCACGACTTTACCGGTCAGACCCAAGGTCATCATGGTGCGGCCGTGGTACGCGCCGGTGAAGGCGATCACACCGGCACGACCCGTGGCGGCGCGGGCGATTTTCACGGCGTTCTCGACCGCTTCGGAACCGGTGGTGACCAGCAGAGTTTTCTTGGCGAAATCACCTGGCACCTTGGCGTTGATTTTCTCGCACAGCTCCACGTAAGGCTCGTAGGCCAGGACCTGGAAGCAGGTGTGCGTCAGCTTGTTCAACTGCTCGGTCACCGCTGCGATGATTTTCGGGTGCACGTGACCGGTGTTCAGCACGGCGATACCGCCGGCGAAGTCGATGAACTCGCGACCTTCAACGTCGGTCACGGTGGCGTTCTTCGCGGATTCGGCGAAGATCGGGTGAATCTGGCCAACACCGCGCGGTACAGCGGCTTCGCGGCGTTTCATCAGGGAAGCGTTGGTCTTGCTCATAAAGTCCTCATTCGCCGCTCATCGGGCGGCGTGGCTCAAGGATAAGTGGCGGGGAGGCAACTACGGCAGCATGCGATGATCGACTGCCACAGCTTTCCGGCCACTGCGAATAACGGCGTAAAACACGCAAAGGGACAGCGCTCTCGTGCCCTCTGCGTTTACTGCAATCCCTTACCGGTCAGATGCCCAGGCAGAGGTATTTGATTTCCAGGTAATCCTCGATCCCGTACTTGGACCCTTCACGGCCCAGGCCCGAAGCCTTGATGCCGCCGAACGGCGCCACTTCGTTGGAGATCAACCCGGTGTTGACGCCGACCATGCCGTATTCCAGCGCTTCAGCCACACGGAACACACGGCCCAGGTCACGGGCATAGAAGTACGACGCCAGGCCGAACTCGGTGTCGTTGGCCATCGCGATCACTTCGGCTTCGTCTTTGAAGCGGAACAGCGGCGCCAGTGGGCCGAAGGTTTCTTCCTTGGCCACGGCTGCGTTTTTTGGCACGTCGGTCAGGATGGTCGGCTCGAAGAAGTTGCCTTCCATCGCCTTGCCACCGGCCAACAGTTTGGCACCTTTGCTCAGGGCATCGGCGATGTGTTCCTGGACCTTGGCCACGGCCTTTTCGTCAATCAGCGGGCCGGTGGTGGTGCCTTCTTCCAGACCGTTGCCGATCTTGAGCTTGGCCACGGCCACTTTGAGTTTTTCGGCGAACGCGTCGTATACCGAATCCTGGATGTACAGGCGGTTGGCGCAGACGCACGTCTGGCCGTTGTTACGGTACTTGGAGATGATCGCGCCTTCGACGGCCTTATCCAGGTCGGCGTCGTCGAACACGATGAACGGCGCATTGCCGCCCAGCTCCAGAGAGACTTTCTTGATGTCCTTGGCGCACTCGGCCATCAGCTGGCGACCGATTTCGGTGGAGCCGGTGAAGGATAATTTACGCACGATCGGGTTGCTGGTCAGCTCGCCGCCGATGTCGCCGGCGCTGCCGGTGACCACGCTCAGCACGCCTTTCGGGATACCGGCACGGTGCGCAAGTTCAACCAGGGCCAGGGCCGAGAACGGGGTTTGCGACGCCGGCTTGATCACCATGGTGCAACCGGCGGCCAGGGCCGGGCCGGCTTTGCGGGTGATCATCGCCGCAGGGAAGTTCCAGGGGGTGATGGCAGCGGTCACGCCTATCGGCTGCTTGATCACGATCAAGCGCTTGTCGGGTTGATGGCCGGGGATCACGTCACCGTAGATGCGCTTGGCTTCTTCGGCGAACCACTCGATAAAGGAAGCGGCGTAGACGATTTCGCCCTTGGCTTCGGCCAGCGGCTTGCCTTGTTCGAGGGTCATCAGGCGGCCGAGGTCGTCCTGGTTCTCGATCAACAGTTCGAACCAGCGGCGCAGCTTATTGGCGCGCTCCTTGGCGGTGAGTGCACGCCAGGCCGGCAGGGCCTTGTCGGCGGCTTCGATGGCGCGGCGGGTTTCGGCGGCGCCCATCTTCGGCACGGTGCCGAGAATCTCGCCCGTGGCCGGGTTGTTGACCTTGATGGTTTGACCATTGTCCGCATCGACCCAAGCGCCATCGATGAACGCTTGCTGGCGGAACAACTGGGTGTCTTTAAGCTGCATGTCGGCTTTCCTTAACAGCACCGCGCGCACGCGGAGCGAATTAGAGTTGTTGAAAGGCGCCTGGTGGGCTGCCGTCAGGGAAATCAGCCTCAACGCGCCACAGTGAATAGACAGAGCACGAGAGGCAGAGCGTTTGAAATCTCAAACGAATCCTAGGAGCAATGGGGGTACAGGGCAATAGGATGTTCGAAAAAAAGAACAAAAACGCCATATCCGTCAGACCTTTCTGATCAGCGTAGTTGCACTTGGTTTAACCGCACTGATCGATGGCCCCGGCCCAGAGCCTGCACGCGGCGGATTCCTACACTTAAAGGCCCAAAGACCGGCATGGACGCCCAAGGTCGACATGGGTATGATGTCGCCCGCACAAGCATCCGTAGCTCAGCTGGATAGAGTACTGCCCTCCGAAGGCAGGGGTCGTGGGTTCGAATCCCGCCGGGTGCACCATATAGCTGTTTAGACCTGTCTCAGACAGTCTACGAGTCATCTCAAGAAGCCCGCCTAGTGCGGGCTTTCTTGTTTCTGGCTATCCGTCGCCTGTAGTCACGACGACAAAGGCCACAACTGGGGTTTGTAGGTCGAATTCGATTACCCGGACGGCGCCAACAAGCGCTGGAACATTCCAGCCCGAACCATGGCTGGCGACTTCGGAAAGGACGTACTCGGTCCACCGGTCGACATGGGCCTGCGCCTCGCGGGAACCCGATCAGGGCGCAATGCCCGCGACGACCTGCAGAGTTATCTCGACGGCTTCGACAGCGCGCAGCGAGTACGTTTGGTGACACGCCTGGGCTGGCACGACAATGCGTTCCTATTGCCCGAACCACAGATCGGCTCACACGCCGAACGCCTGCATTTTTATGAAGCCGGTGCGCAGTTGCCGCCGATCAGCGAGGCAGGTTCTCTGGAGCAATGGCAGCAGAAAATCGGCGCGTGTTGGCAACCATCACTTGGCGTTTGTCGTCTCTGTGGCCTTTGCAGGGCCTCTGCTGAACCTGCTTGGGCATGAGTCGGGCGGCTTCCACCTCTACGGCGACAGCTCCGGCGGCAAGACCACACACTTGCAAGTCGCAGCCTCGGTTTATGGTGGGCCTCGTCTGGTGCGCTCGTGGGGCTCCACGGATAACGCCCTGGAGTCCATCGCCGCCGCACACTCAGACGGTCTCCTGGTACTGGATGAAATCGGCATGTGCGACCCGCGCATTATTTGCGAGACGGTGTACATGCTCGGCAACGGCACCGGCAAGGCCCGGGCGAATGATCGAGGACAAGCGGGCCGACAGGTGCAGGAGTGGCGCTTGCTGTTTCTCTCGACCGGCGAGAAGACGTTGGCGCAGCACATGGCGGATGCAAGCAAGGAGCCGAAAGCCGGTATGGAGGTGCGCATGCTCGCCGTGCCAGCGGATGCCAGCAAAGGCCTCGGCATGTTCGATGTGCTGAATGGTTTTGAGGACGCTGCCGCCCTCTCCGATGCGCTCAAGGCCCGAGTAGCCAAATATTACGGCACGCCCCTCACCGCTTTCCTGCGCGCACTGTGTGCGCCTGGGGAAATGCTCAGGTGGAAAGTGATCGTGCGCCGCACGGTGGAACAGTTCATCACCCAAAACCTACCAGCCTCGGCCAGTGGTCAGGCGCAGCGTGCCGCCCTTCGCTTCGGCCTCGCAGCAGCGGCCGGAGAGCTAGCCACCGCCTTCGGCGTTACTGGCTGGCCCGATGGCACAGCCACAACCGCAGCACGGGTGTGTCTGCATGCGTGGCTGGACGAACGCGGCGGCACCGGTAACCTCGAGGGCGATGCGATCTTGGCGCGACTGCGACAGGTCATTGAGCGATTTGGAGAAAGCCGCCTCACCCGGTGGAGTCTGCCGCTGCAAAGATCGACGGGCATGGACCACGCACGATTGATCGGCTTGGCTTTCGCAAGACGATGGAACACGGAATGAGCGATGCCCTGCACACCACAAACACCTACTACGTGTTGCCCGAGGCATGGCGCTCCGAAGTCTTCAAGGGAATGAACCTAAATGCTGTGAACAAAGAGCTACTCCGCCGTGGCGTGCTTGAACCAGGCACAGATGGCAAAGCGTCCAGCTCGATTCGTTTACCGGGCCTAGGAACTCAGTGCTGCTATGTGGTGAAGACCGTACCGGGTGCTGATGAACGCGAGGCCAAGGCCGCCTGACGTCCAACCTACTGACTGAGGCAGCGCCGGCTCATTCCGTCTTGCCAGCCAATCAATAATTCCATTCGAATCATTCAGAGACCAGTCAAATGAACGAAATTCAAGAAATGAAAGACGACGCGACCAAATTACCAACGAAATGGAGGGCCTTCGAGCCGCCCTGATTCCTTATGAAACAGCTCTCGAGAATTCCGAAACGATTACCCTCGCGGCCACCGCTTACGCGCAGGCATTGGCATGGGGCGATGCAGAGGGCGAGAAAGCTGCCAACACTGATGGCACAGAAAGCGGCAAAGCCTGACTGCAGCTAGCGAGCAAAATCGCCGTCAAAACCTGATCATCGCCGCCTTAGAGCAGGAGCTGATCACCGTTGATCGATACATTACCGAAGCTCAGGAAGAGCAGCAAAAGATCGAGAAAAAGGCCTTACACCTCGCTCATGACGTTTTGGAGGAACAGTGGAATGAAGCGGCCAAGGCGCTGCTCGACGTGGGCGGCGAGCTTTATGCTGCTTCTCGCATGATTAGCAGGGATCCAATATCACTCTTTAATCTCGATATTCCTCAACTAGGTGAGAATTCTGGTAATTGGAAATGGGGTGATCTCGCAGATCGTAGCAGCCAGCATCGCTTGCAAGACTTTCTCGCGATATAGATATCAACCAAGCGGGCTAAGAAGCCGACACCTATCGGCTTTCTCAATTCTGATTTTCGCACCATTAACGCACCCGGTCTAAGCAGATATCCAATTTTTATAGAAATCTCACCTCAATCAGCCAACAAGTATCGCAGCAATATCTTCGGAAGTTGGAGTATTGCGCACCACAGGCAAATCATTGAATTCCTGAAACCCTTCCATTCTTATCCAGCCTTCCACCCACTTTGAACACAACTCCAATAGAAAACTTGAGTCCTTTTCTATAAAGTCAACAATAGTGTGGGCGGCCGGATTTCTCACGCAATCAACGAGCTTTTGTTGCAATGACTTTATATTTTTACTATCCGTAAACGATTCGCAATTTCTCAGCTCACGAAAAGATAGCAACGCAGGAACAACGACCAGTAGCGAAGTAAGTGCCATTTTTTGGTTTGGAGTTGGAACCAAAAATTCGCTTACCCCGCTAAAAAACTCACTGTAATTTGCCTTCGGAAAAGGCTCTGCGGGTTTTTTGTAATCTATATCGCAAAATCCAGAAGCAATGGTTTGCAATATAGCTTCTGGAACATTAACCAAATGAAGAATACGCTGAGAAGGTGACTTCAATAACGACACCTCTTTAACAAACGAATAAATCATATACAAAACTAGAATCCTAACATCTTTATTCGCAGCTAAAGATGTAAGCGCGTCAACTTGCAATCTATTAATAGCCCCCTCTCCATTATCAATAATCAAATCAGCCCATTCTGACACTGAATGAATCCACTCCAAGATATCATCTGGTACGCGGGCGTCAGAATTTATTATATTATCTGCGAGCCTGCCTACAACTGCCCACTCGATACCTAGTAACCCTAATCCCGGACGAGAGAAAAGAGCTGAGCGCAGGAGAACCACGTTTTTAAATACCGTTAACCTCGAATCGTCATCCTCTAGGCAATTAGCAATGTCTCCAGCTTTTTGGTATTCCTCACTACCTATTGCCTGAAGACACTCACCATAGAGAGACCACTTCGGTTGGTCTCTGCGCAATATCTTTCTTGCTAAAATCTGAGAACTACAGACCGTATTACCATCCGCAGTCTTTTTCATCAAAAAAGGAGAGAGAGGGTTGCTTGCTAAAAATGAAACCTGTTGCTTTAGTAATCTACCCACCGCTAAAGTAGACAAAATCAAATTCTGGTCTTCTAGGCCAGCGGCAAAAGAGCGCTCTAAAAACTTATCTAGAGTATCACCGATACGATCAATACACCTTTCGATTATGAAAGAGTCCGGAGAAGACGAAACATCAATCAGAGCGTTATATACTGCGTCTGGACCACCTCCGCGAACATACAACCAATTTGCGCGACCGTTCGTTATACCTCGATCAGTTGCGTACTGAACAAAGTCCTCCCGAGAGATAGGCGTCATAAAAGCCTGATCGTGATTATCACCATACACAGAGTTGAGGAATGGCTGCCCATCTTGCATTAACCGACGGATCATCGTGTAGGTAAGTGGTGAAAAAGCTAGAGTTGTAAGCTGGCCTGCATGCTCAAGAGAACGCATACCCGACAAGACAGATGTCATGCCAGAGTCTTTAATCAAAGCGAAAGCATGGAATCTTTCAATAACAATAATAGGGTAATATCCCGAACTCAATAAGCCTTCAACCGCCAATTGAATTGTATCAGTTGGATAGTCATCGGGATCTGCTTCAAGCTTAATACTCAAAGGTCGGCATAGCCGCTTTGCAAAAGTATTTGCGAAGTGAGCACATGACTGCATACTATCCGAAGTCAAGGCAACACAAACAGGATGATGATCTTTATAGGCGGAGGGCAACTTAAAGTTGCGTAAAGTCCACTCACGAACTAATGTTGAAGCAGCAGTTTCATCACAACCTTGAGGCACCAACAGCAGCATAGATCTAGCTGGTTGCGCACGCCATATCATATCCGCCCGATCCGAAAACCATTCACAACTTCGTCTCATACTGCAACTCCCTGAAGCCTAATATTGTATTCCTGCCAATATTTTTTAGCTCTGAATCCCTCAGCAAAAAGTGGAACTTGGAAACGAATTGTTGATGATGAATCCATGCGCAGTATTTTTAGGTCAACCAAAGCCCGAAGGCGCCTATTCCAAGCTGAACGCTCCTCCAACGCCGCGAGTGCATGATCAATTACAAACGGAACAGTTGCATCTTCCGCAACGAGAGAACTAGCGTTAGCGATACGATAAAGAAGCATCCAAAGCAGGTCTCGCTCACGAGCACTTTCCAGGGCCAACATACTGTCAATTGGCTCAAGAATCTCATAAGACTTAAACGGTAATTCTGCTTTTCTTTCTCCAACTAAAGCTGCCACAGCCATCCTAACGTCTTTTTTTGTTGCAGCCCCGGATCTGACCAAATGCGCAACAGTTGCACCAACTTGCCAGAGAAACTGCGGCATTCCTGCACACAGAGAGAAAGCGTATTCGATAGCTGGCGTTTCGAATTGAACAAAAATTGATACTCGATGAGGAGCAATTAAAGCGGCAGCTTCTTTAGCATCTTTTAATCCTGCCAACTCAATAAGCTGGCTGCTGCCAAAAAATGCGTTCTTATACTCCCTGGCAAAAACGTTAATATGATTGCTACCGGAGAGCAAAATGCCTATTGAACCGGTGGTTTGGGAGATTTCACGAAGACTTTGGAGTAGTTGCTCCAACTCCAGTCTCTTGTTCCCTCCAGCCTGATATGGCGCTACCAAAGCCTCTGCTTCATCAATTAATAAAATAAATCGCTCTGAAGGCGCGCCTGTCCAATCTAGGATTTTCTCACTCAGCGCTATAAGCGAGTCAGATAGACTTTCTTCGTCGAAGCACTCCTGAAT
This sequence comes from Pseudomonas sp. R11-23-07, assembly GCF_003852295.1. Classification (NCBI taxonomy): domain Bacteria; kingdom Pseudomonadati; phylum Pseudomonadota; class Gammaproteobacteria; order Pseudomonadales; family Pseudomonadaceae; genus Pseudomonas; species Pseudomonas sp. R11-23-07. The sequence goes on along the minus strand of NZ_CP027761.1, from coordinate 257,268 downwards.
TGCCTTTCTTGCAGCTTTCCAGTCGCCATCAAATTTTTGACGAATTCGTGTGCACAAAGCATGATTTTGATCAGTCGCGGAAAGGTTGGGTCGTACAAGCCCATGAGAAATAGCGCGAAAAATAGTGGCCGACACAGAACGATCATGATCTACAAACTCTACTCTTCGCTCAGCCAAGGAAAGGTAAAAGCTTATTGCTGTCGAATTACCCGGTTGCCGCAAACGATTATGAAATGCAAATAGCAGTGAGGTTTTCCCGATACGACGCATACCAGTTAACAATACTGGACTAGGCCGCCGTGCGGAAACCAGCACTTGATTCAAACACTCTAACTCATCATGCCTACCGATGAACGCCTCCTCGACTGCAGGAGTATTGCTTACACCAGGATATATATCGAGCAAAGTATCAGTATTCAGATCAGTACCGCTATATCCCCTAGAGTCGTAGGAGCGAACTCTACACACGATATCCTCTACAAAAAACTCATCTGTTACTGTTTTGGCACGGACCCTTACTCTTACACTGTCGCGAGGATTACTTCCTTTAACAAACCACGATGAACCAAATTTAATTCGCAGTGTAAACTCACTAGCGAAGTACAACGGACGACTTGAAAGCTCAGAGCGTAACGTATCCTCTTCAAAAACGGCATCATCACCGTCAAAGAGAGTAGCCTCCAACTTTACAGGTACCAGACCTTGTGGTGTAACCACAATTGGTAATTCGAAGACAGCACCCTTAGTCGAGTCCCTTAAGCATAACTCCCCCTCACATTCAACGCTGAGGTTAGGCTTCACTACCTGAGCTGCCGTAGGTAGCTCTTTAACAAATGTTCTAAAAGGTAAACTTTTCGCCGCGGTGACCACTTGATCTGCAACCGACTGCGCCACCGGTATGAGATCTGGTCGGTTTGAGGCCACCAGCCTTAACTCAAAAAGCTGGGAAAGGCGAGCAGCAATGGCGGGATCGAATTTAGCTGCAAGCCTACTCAATGCGTCAGACGCACCATGCTCATATAGAAATGTTAGAAGTGGTGTACGGTAAGTATGAGGGTCATTTATGTTCGTCGCAGCATCCCAAAGCCGTTCGGCTATCTGGATGCTCAAACACCCAGTTAAAAGCGCCTCCAGTACCTTCTCAACACGATACTCTACTCCAGTTACCAACATTTTCCTAAAAGGTGAGGATCGTCCCAATATCTCTGTCCATGCGCCGTTAGTTGCGGGCACGCGAGTCATCTCATCCCCGCTATCGGCGGCAACGACACCACTAAGCACACGAAACGCTAGATCCACTCTTCTTGATTCCGGAAGTAGTGTAGTGTATTCGTTATGTGTGGAAAGCCATGTCGCAGCTGACGCCAGCTTGTCGACTAAATTGACACTAGGCTTTTCTGCTTCATCCGAAAGAGCTTGAAACACATCAGTCATATTGAACAAAGACGTCGCTTTTTCACTTCCGCTCGCATCAAACCTTGCACAAATTTCACTTGCTTCTAACCATTGCTCTCTTTTTACAAGCCTCATAACTTCCAATGATGCTTCAGAGCTATCTTCTCCTGGCTCATTTTGAGCATTCAGCCTACGTTTTCCGAAGTTCGAGTAATGGTTATCGTCACCTGTCCCGTTCTGGTCGATAGCCAAATCAACGAGTTCATGAGGCACCTCTCCGGTCTCACGCAGCTGTGTTAAGCATAAGGCTGGACGAAGTGCATTAACAATAATCGCGGAAACTTCAAATATCCGATCCATAGCTGAATTCAAACTATCAGCTTCTTCTAGCTGATGTATTGATCTCGAACGCTCCACTACAAAGCCTATAAACCACTCACAGACTATATACGAAGCACGTTGCTCAGAAGAAATATACATAGGCGCTGATCTCGCCCATGACGCTAGCACTTCGGCTGGCTCGCGGACAAAATCCGAAAAATCAGCAGCCGTATCTGAAGGCAGCCACCGATCAGGGTTTTGATTACCCTCTTTAAAGGTCGAGATTACGCTGGCAAAGCTACCGGTGGCATTGTCAATATTGTCAAGGGCCTTCTCAACAACTGTTAGATGTAGTCGCTCTAATGAATGAGCGTTCATAACACTCAACCAAAGCATTTCTAGTTGCGCATCAATTGGCACTGGATCTTCCAAAGTAGTGCCAATCAAGCCAAAATAACGTAAAAGAGCCAGCCGTCTCTCCTGATTCTGATTTGAATCGAAAGAAACTACCTTATTAATATCGGTGGTTATTAACTCCAATAGCTCTAGATGCTCGCTCGCAGCGGTCAAATCGAACAAGTCTAAAGCTGACTTATATAGGTTATATTCCTCAATCCCCTCCAGAGTGCTGTCACCATGCTCAATAATCAACTTACCCACCCTCAGTGCGAGGGCGTCGACCTGCGGAGATACAGCATCCAGCACATAACTACTGACTGCTTTATCATTCAGTTCCTTGGCAAACTTTATTGCACCTTGATATTCTTCATACTCTAGTAATTTTTTAGCTATCTGCATCCCTTCAGGCGCATTCCCTAAAGCCCGCCAATATAACGATGCAACAGCTACATCCCATGAAGAAATTGAGGCTTCAAAATAAAATTCGGGCAACTCTATAAAATCTGTGGCCCATAATGTATTTTCAGAGGTCCATCTAGAACCTTCAATATCCTCAGATTTCCCACGCAATGTTGGAATACTATTCCCACTGGCCGGATTGCTGAGCAGTTCTGCAACCTGCCCCTCTAACCATTCCAACGATCCAATCTCGTCAGAACTTCTCAGCTGTCGGTGCAGTTTTCTAAGTTTCGACGCGACACTCTTCAGTCTGACATCGGGCCTATGTTGTACTTCAGAGACGAAGTCTCTCAACAAACGATCCATTTGAGAAACATATCGAGTTAACTGTTCTCGATGCCGCTGTTCCAAGCTATCATCTGGACGCTCCTCTTGAAGTTCAAAAAACAACCCATCTGTAAAATTTTCACTTTGAATGTCCTCAATCAGGACTAGAGCCTGTTTCACCACTGGCTCGTCATTTTTGAAAGCGGTCTTTAGCAACTTATCTCTAGCCTTCTCCTTAAGCCTTCGGAAGTTACCTCGCATTGTGACTGGTGCATTGGCAAATTCTTTTAAAGCAGAGCACGCACGTTCATCATTGGAACACTGCCTTATCAAACGCGAAACATCAGCACCAGTTGACAACAAACTCGAATTTACCGATATCAGCTCCGCAAGTTCATAAACGTTACGGCCAACCAACTCAACATCATTTAGACCGGAAGAGGGGTCGAGTATTTGCGCAACAGGCTCAAATAAAAATATATCCCGAAAACGCTCAACAGCAACAACTCTTCGAAATGTTAAATTTGTTTTTAGAACTGCGGAACTAGGATCAATAAAATGCAGCAGAGCTCTTCTTTTTTCAACAACCACTGCGGCCAGAATAACGTCCATTACGCTACTGGGAATCATACTCGTCTTATCTAGCGCTGCTCTTATGAGTATTGCATCACCCACTAACCAGCGATCATTACCATCCGGGTCGATTAGTGAACTTAGCTCTACTCCATCCAACCCCAAAATACACCGTCTTAAAAGTGCCGGAGGTAATGCTTTCAAATACTCATTAAACGATTCTCTAAATGAACTCCGCTCGCACCTGTCGCCATTCTCTGCGCTTATCGAATTGATTAATCCTTCCAATTTCGATAGATTCAAAACACCGCCAAGTGAACCCTTCCAAACCTCAAGTTGATTAAATGAAGGTTTTAGTTCATCTAAGGCGTTTTTTATTCTGCACAACAACAAAAAACTTGCCACCAACTCCTCGTCGCTCGCCGGAACATGCTTACTCCAAGTTTGCTCAGCACCAACCCTATCAAGAATCAACTCCCACTGCGCAGCGTCTTGCTCTTGTACCCTCAAGCGACATTTGACAACATTTTTAGACGATTCTCTCGCTTCCTGCACGGCACTTGAAAGAGCTCTCCACCTATCGTCTGGAATAGTAATAAGATCTGAAATCATCCCTCCATCCCATTCAGCGACCAACTCTTTCGACTTAAATAAGGCAGAAATAGCAGAATCAAATTCCTCAACATATCGCAATGAGTCAGAATCAGGCGGCCATTCATCACTTGATTTAGATACCCCCTTCATAAGCTTAGGCTGTTCGATGTTATGTCCAACATCTTCACAATCAATGTCGATTGACTCGCCGCCTTCAAACTGCACTCTCGCCAACCCATTTAGATGGGTACAGCCTAACAACTGTGCCGTTTCTACTAGCAACACTTGCTCATCGAACGATTTAGACAATGAAGCATACACCAACACGAGCCTGGCAAACTCGATACTATCTACTGGCTTAGGACACGGTGTTTTTTTAAAACCCTCAGATAATAACTCCCCTGTTAAATACCTTTCTCTTTCAAGTTCATGCCTTGGCTGAGCACAATCCAAAAACCATCTAAATAGAGGGTTTAACTCACTATCCTCGTGATAGCTATGACCTATGAGTTCCCCAAAAGTACTGCCCGGTTCCAAAACACTATTTTTTTTGCTTACACGACCGAATCTGCCTAAACTTTCCCTATGAAAGGTAAGTTCTTTAGCTCTAATACGGGAAGAGTATAGGGTTGCGAAAGCATTTGCCATCGCAGTATCTCTTTGGATCGTGTCTCTATGAGTAGTTTTTAAGGCCTGAGGAGCGTAACGTTTTAAATGAGCTCTAATGGCTCGCCGAACTGTTGCGGCAGGGCAATTAAAATAAGCAGGCCACAATTTGAAAACAACATCATATAAGTGTTGAGGGGGAAATATATCAGAAGGAAAAAAACCATCAGCAGAAAAAGGCCAAATACCAACGTATGGATGACTATCTCTGGAAGCATCAAACTCAATACAAGAAATTTTATTCATATGCCCTTGCCATAGTTAGCAATTGACTTCGCTTAAGATCGACCGCCCGCTGATGCCGATCACAATTTATTGTATATGTGGCTTTTTTAGGCGCGTTCAGCCAATTTAGCCAATGCCGAGAACAAAATCTACAATATTCATGATTAGCGCCCTCTTATCCTAGGCCTAAGAAAAGCTACACACTGAACCCGAAGAAGTAATGACATGTTTAAGCCGTAAAGGCACACAAAATTACGTCTTAATTTCAACAGTGTTACACACTCTCGACATTTCCAACACGGGCGTAGCGGCTTCGCCGAATTCGTGCAACGTTAAAAAATCAAATTAATCAACGAGTTAAGTAAACCGTGACACACGTGTTACATGTGAACACCTATTGCACTTACCTTGAATGCTGAAAGCACGTGCCCGCCACACCCACTCCCTGCGAGAATCACGCGATCAGCGCGTGGGAAGCTTTCCTGCACCTTCAGTCTCTAAAAATGACGCAGAGGTGATCTGGTGGAGTGTTCACCATCATCAACAAAAATTTTAATCGTACCAATGGAGCAGAAATGGTCTTTTTCTGTGGAAACCTTTCAATTTCAACAATTGAAATTTCAGTAACTTTAAGTTCCTCCCACAAACTCAATCCCGCGGGTTTCATGCCCCGTGTGAAGCTAAAGCTCTCAGGTTCCCCAGCCTGATTTCCTCTCATCGAAAGGTGGAGCCCGCGAAATTCGCTTGGTAGGCTCGAGCGCAAAGCGCCTGCCCACAACACCCGGATGCTGACTTTAGCGTTACACGCAGGAGCAGCGGCACATCGGGATGTACGCTATGTCGCTCAACTGTGTAACAGGCATGAAAGTCAATGAAACTGGGCGTTTGGTGAGGGCGTTACACTCGTAACACCGGTTACAACAGTTTTGGAGGGAGGCTGGATATGTGCTCTGATGCTGCCTTTCCAAATTGGCCCTACATCACATTGTTGGCCTCTAGGGTGGGTAATTGCACTCCACCTGAACACCCATTTGCATTGCACTTGCCCACTCATTTGCATTCGACTTGACCAGTCGTTCGCATCGGATTTGACCAGCACACTTGGCGGCCCTGATTGGCAGAAGTCGACCCAAATCTGGCGGTGGCGGCAGGTAGAAATCGGCCGTGAGCATACATTCAAGAGGCGACGTCAGTGGGACTGCTGCTAAGCACCTCATAGGTCAATCCAGCCTCAAAATATGACGCTCTCCACTCAAGGAATACTACTTCTGGCTCGCACAACAAGAGAACGGTACACCCAGCCTCCCCCATTGAAACCCTTTCCACCACAGCGATATCTCCAGGAGCCGCCTCCCGAGAGTTCATCCAGTCCCTGAGTACCACCGCTGCCCGGTCAATAGTGATCAGTTTTATGATACTGCCCTTGGAAAGTGTCATACCGTCTAGCCTAAACTCGTGAACGGATCTGGTTTGTAAACCTATTTGGAGATTTAAGGAAGATCTGCTCCTGGCCGTTTTTTGCCGATCAAGGCCACCCAGTGTGCTGGTCAAATCCGATGCAAACGACTGGTCAAGTCCATGCAACTACGCATCTAGGGAATCAAGATGATCAGCGCGATTTCCGATCATCAGGTGGTGAGGACAGCTGATATGCAATGCGACTGGCTCGAGGTAGATTGACTACCTGACAACACGGCGGGAGAAGATCATGGAAGACACCCCTTTGCTTGCGTCATTGCTCAAGCGCATGAATGAAAACCAACTGGCCCTGGGGCAGCTATCGAGGAGCTGTCAAACTGGGTTGAGCAAACAGGATCTACAGAAGTGGCACAGAACATTCGAGGGGCACTGGATACCCTGGATGGAAATGCAGGATTTATCACCCTTGCGCTTGCCTCACTTGCGGCAGAAGGTTGAACGAAGAAGTAACTACTCAGCTGAATGCCAACACATCAGCAACCATTTGGTGTTGCTTTACCTACCTCGAAAAAGTGGCCAGAAGTAAGCGCCGTGTATGCCTAACCGAAGAACCACCAAACATACCCAATGAATACGCGCCTTTTAACGCCCAGTTCAAACGACGCCGTGGCACCAGATACGAATGCAAAAGCCCCAGCCCGAAAGACCTGCGGCTTTTTCGTGTATGCCAATTCAACGCTTCCGCAACGCCTCCAACCTCCCCGGCAAATCCTCCTCCGGAAAGCGCTTATGCAGCGCCAGCAGCTTCTCATCAGCTGCCTTGCTCTCTCCCGCCTCACGCAACTTCACGATGGCCTGCAGCTCCTGCTCCAAAGACGGCAATGCAGCCGGCGCGGACTTGCTGAGTTTTACCGCTGGCGGGGCCGCCAGTGTATCTGCGGTTTCAGCCTGAGCCGGCGCACTTTCAAGTCTGGGTGCCGCAGCCATTCGGGCCATTGGCGCGGGGGCGGAGAAGGCTTGGGGCGTTGGCTGGGCGGCTTCTTGGTGGTGCAGGGCGGAGAATGTCGCGGTGGAGATTTCGGGCTGCGGCACGGGGGAGCGTGTGAGCACGCCGATCATCAGCGCTAAACCTGCGACGGTGGCGAATGCCATTTGCCAGCGTGGGCGTTGGCAGGCGTGCAGCCAGCGTTGCCACAGGTTGAGTTGTGGCGCCGGGGCTTCGCGGCGGGCGGTGTTGAGGATGAAGGCGTCGAGGGACGCGGGGGGTTCGCCGGTGCTGTGTTGACGGTAGTGCTGGAGCAGTTCGTCGTCTGGGGTGGGTCGAATGTCAGTCATACAGTTACCTCCTCCGCCAACAAGCGCCGCAATTTCTGCAGGGCGTAGCGCAGGCGGCTTTTTACGGTTTCCAGCGGGGCGCCGGTGAGGGCGGCGATTTGGGGGACTTCGAGTTCGCCGTGCAGGCGCAGCAGGAAGACTTCGCGCTGGTCTTCGGGCAGGTCTTGCACGGCGGCGTCGAGGCGCGCCTGGTCGCGGCTCAGGCTCAGGTGTTGCTCGGGGCCGGCGCTGTGGTCGGCCTGGGCGTGCAGCTGCTCGTCGTAGCTGTCGTGCAACGGGTTGTGGATGCCGTGCTTGCGCCAGTGGTCGATCAGGCGGTTGCGTGCGATCTGGAACAACCACGTACGAAAACTCGCCCGGCCCTGTGGCTGGGTGGTGCTGCGGATCAGGCTGAGCCAGGTGTCCTGGTAGATTTCCTCGGCCAGTTCGGGTTTGTTGCACAGGGCCAGGAGGAAGCGGTACAGGCTTTGGCGGTGCTGGGCGTACAAGGCTTCGAAAGCAGCGGCGTCGCCGGTGCGGTAGCGGGCCAGCAGCGATTCGTCGCTGGGTGGATCGTCTGGGACGGCCATGTGCTGGGGTGAACTCCTTTTTGTCAGCCGAAGCAGGATTGACTGTGGGAGGGGGCTTGCTCCCGATGCGGTGGGTCAGATAGCACATTTGGTGCTGATGTACCGCTATCGGGGGCAAGCCCCCTCCCACATTTGGACAGTGTAGGATTTGAGATCAGCGTTTCAGGCTTTGGGCCAGTTCCACTAGCTGTACGAACTCGTTGCGCAGGCCGAACGGGTCGTCGCCGCGTGCAGAGCGGGCCAGGTTGGCGGTGTCCTGCAAACTCATGTTGCCAGTGTAGCGGCCATCGCCCTTGAGCTGTTGGGCGAAGGCGGCTACGGCGGCGCTGAAACGCAGGTCGTCGCTGGGCTTGGTGGATGCTTTACCGACGGCCCGTTCGATCAATTGGCTATCACCGCCCACCGCAGGTTTGTAGCGTACGCGCACCGTCGCCAGTTCGGCCGAGGTGTTTTCAGCCGCAGGCGCTCTGGCATAGCGCAACGGCTCCAACCAGCCCTTCTCGCCCTTCGGTACGATTTCGTACAGCGCGGTCAGCGTGTGCCCTGCGCCGATTTCGCCGGCATCGACCTTGTCGTTATTAAAATCCTCACGTTTCAAGGCGCGGTTTTCATAGCCGAGCAGGCGGTATTCGCTGACTTGTGCCGGGTTGAATTCCACTTGCAGTTTCACGTCCCGTGCCACCACCGCCAGCGTTGAGCTGAGCTGGTCTACCAACACCTTGCGGGCTTCGCGCAGGTTGTCGATGTAGGCGTAGTTGCCATCACCGGCATCGGCCAGTTGCTCCATCAGGTGCTCGTTGTAGTTGCCCACACCGAAGCCGAGGGTGGTCAGCGAAACGCCGCTTTTGCGCTGGTCGACGGCCATTTGCTTGAGGCTGTCGAAGTCGCTGATGCCCACGTTGAAGTCACCGTCGGTGGCGAGCAGGATGCGGTTGATGCCCTTGTCGATAAAGCCTTCGCGGGCCAGTTGGTAGGCCAGTTCGATGCCGGACGCGCCAGCGGTGGATCCACCGGCAGTGAGTTGGTCGATGGCGTTGCGGATGGTGGTTTTGTCACGCCCGGAAGTCGGTTTGAGCACCACGCGGGATTCGCCAGCGTAGACCACCAATGACACGCGGTCCTGATCACGCAATTGATCCACCAGCAATTTCAGCGTGCTTTTCACTAACGGCAAACCTTCGCGACGGTCCATGGAGCCGGACACATCCACCAGAAACACCAGGTTGGCCGGCGGCAGGTCCGCCACGGCGCGGTCGGACGCTTTGATGCCGATGCGCAGCAGTTTAGTCCGTGGGTTCCACGGCGTGGCGGCGACTTCGGTCGTAACGCCAAAGGGTGAGCCATCGGTAGGCAACGCGTAGTCGTAGGGGAAGTAATTGACCATTTCCTCCAATCGCACAGCGCCTTCGGGCGGCAGGCTGCCTTGGTTGAGGAAGCGTCTGACGTTGGCGTAGCTGCCGGTGTCGACATCCACGCTGAAGGTGGAGACCGGGGTTTCGGCGACGCGATGAACCGGGTTGTCGGGCAGGTTGGCGTATTGCTCGCGGGGTTCGCTGCGGTAGTCCATGGTCGCCGTCTCGCGCATTTGCATCGGTGCAGGCATGGCCATGCGCTTGACCAATGCGCCCTGGGCCGGCGCACGCTGAAGTTCGGCGGCGGGCTCAGCCGGTTTCGCCAGGTCAGGCGAGGACGACAGCCCGCATCCGGCCAGCGCCACCAGCAGGGTAAGGGTGAAGCCTTGGGCAGCAGGACGCAGGGAAAGCAGAGGGCGGGACATGGGCTGAACCTCGTGAGTGAATAGTCCGTTCACAAGGTCAGACGCGGGGAATGTGGGGTCCGGGTTAACATTCTCGATTTAGATAACGCCAGAAATCAGTGTGGGAGGGGGCTTGCTCCCGATGGCGGTGGGTCAGCCACCAGATGCAGTGGCTGACACTAAGCTATCGGGGGCAAGCCCCCTCCCACATTTGATCTTCATTGTCTGAAGAAAAGGGTTACTTCAGTCCGTGCCGTATTTCGGGTTGCGCGGGCCGTAGAGGATGCCGGTGCGCTGCCCGGCCGAGAGCAACCGGGCGCTGGTGATACCGGCAATCGGGTGCGCCGCATCGGTGGAGCTGTTGATCACTTGCTTGACCGCCGCTGTAATCAACATTCCCACCAGGCCACCGCTGTTATTGTTGCCCTCCTCGCTCGACGCACGCGCCGTGCCGGTCCACAGGGTGGTGCCGGTGCGCAGGTCCACCAGTTTGGCCGAGGCGGTCACGGAGGTGTCGCTGGAGATCAGCATGTACTTGGTGCCGTACTCGCTGACGGTGATGTACAGCGCGGCGTCTGCACCAAAGATGTCATGCAGCTTGGCCGGCAGTACGGCCTGGATATCGTTGGCGGTGGTCAGGCCGTTCTGGCGGAAGGTTTCGTCCACCAGGGCGATCGGCAGCACGTAGTAGCCGGCTTCGGCCAACGGGTAGGTGACTTGCGACACCAGGCTGTAGGACGCCTGCACTTCCGGTGACTCGTTGATCGGCGGCAATACCAGGATCGACTTGGGCCGCGCCTGTTTGTAGGCTGAGTAATCAAACGTCTTGGGCGCCGCGCAACCGCCGAGCAAAGCCAGGGCCAGCAAGGCGCCGGTGAGTTTTAACAGGCTCATTTGGTGGCGACTCCGGTCTTGGCGTTTTTCAGCAAAAAGTCCATGTAGGCGGCCGACTCAGGGAACAGCGCCTTCTCGGTACGAAACTCCTGCACCATCTGGTCGTCCTTGCCCATGTTCATGTACAGCATGCCCAGGTGCGCGTGGTAACCCGGCGGCGCCTTGCGGCCGGTGGCGTTGATTTTTTGCAGGTCGCGCTCCAGTGCCTCGACCTGCGCTTCCTTGGGCTCACCCTTGAAGTATTCGTAAACCTGCGGCTGGTAGCTTTCCCATTGATACAGGGGTTGGGGCGCCGTCTGGCACCCGGTTACCGTCGCGATTGCTGCCAGCGTCAGCGCCAACTTCACTGCCTTGCTCATCCGTGTACTGCTCCTTGAGGTGTTGCTGATCAGTTACGTGGGTTCCAGGCGCCGGCATTGATGCCGTCCACCAGGCGGTTGATCGCTTCGCGCATGGCCAGGTCCAGCACCTTGCCATTGAGGGTGGAGTCGTAGCTGGCGGTGCCGCCGAAGCCGATCACTTCACGGTTGGAGAGCGCGTACTCACCGGCGCCCTGGGTGGAATACACCACTTCGGAGGTGTTGATGTTGACGATATTCAACGCGACTTTGGCGTAGGCCACTTGGGTCTTGCCACGGCCGAGGATGCCGAACAGCTGGCGGTCGCCGGTTTCCTTGCGGCCGAACTCGGTCACATCGCCGGTCACCACGTAATCAGCGCCCTTGAGCTTCTGCACGGTGCCTTTGATTTTGGCTTCCTGGGAGATTTCGCCCATGTTGTCGCGGTCCAGCACGCTGAAGCGGTTGGTCTGCTGCAAGTGGGTGATAAGGATGGTCTTGGCCTGGCCACCGAGGCGGTCGACGCCGTCGGAAAAGATACCGCGCATGTAGCTGGAGCGGTTGTCGAACTTGCCCACGGCAATCGGCACGCGCACGCCGGAATAGGCCACGCTGGCGCTGGCGACTTGCTCCACCGGCATCGCGCGGTTGCTCTCGGTGGCGCAACCGGCCACGGTCAACAGCGCCACGGCGGTGAGGCCCGACAGCAGGATTTTGGACAGTGTCTTCACGTGTTGCTCCTAAAGTGAGATATCGGCAGAGCGCAGGGCTGCGGCCATTTTCGGGGAGGGAAACACGTGCGTCTGTATTCATCCCTGAACCTGTCGTGCCGCAACGGCTGCGGCATTTTACGGGGTTGAGAGCGGTTCTCAAGGTGTTTTGAATAAACGCAGGGTTAAGTGATGAATGGGGCTGCTGAGGGAGGGAAACCGGATCGGCCTAAAGTTCTGAGCCGACGTGCCGAGACCCTGACCTGGTTCATTCATTAATAGGGATATTGCGTGTTGAAAATCCTCTTGCGGGCAGCCGCCCTCGTTGCCGCGCTGTCGATGACGGGCTGTGTGTCCTACACCGTCACCGGCCCTATCGGCGCCCCGTTACACCCGGCTTCTGTCAGCAGCCCGCGCAGCGCGCAAATCGCTGATGTGACGGTGAACGCCGCCGACGTCAACGACGCCAACAAAACCGCGATCAGCCGTTCGTTGACGTTGCAGCTTAACCAGTACGTGCGCGCGGCCGGTTACTTCAAGCAGGTTACCGAGTACCCAGTGCGCCTGGGTGAGCAGGATGTTTCGCTCAAGTTCAACATGACGTCGCTCAAGGGTCATCGCGGCGTACACCCGGGCTATGTACCCGGCGCCTTGCTGACGTTGACGATCTGGATCTGGGTCAACGGCCCGATCTACGTCGACACGTTCGATCTGGCCGGCGACCTGGTGATCGTCGACCGCGACGGCAAGGAACTGGCCAGCAGCAAACAAGAGGTCAAGTTCGAGCGCAACGTGGGCCTGTACGGTCGCGAATACTGGGCCCCGACCATGGGCGCCAAACAACTGAACGAACTCGTCGCGCAACTGCTCGACACCGCCACCGCCAAACTGGCCAAACCGTAACCGCAAGGAGCATCACATGAAAGGATTGATCAAGCACAGCCTGGTACTCGCGGCCGTCTTGCTGACGGGCTGCGTGTCTTACTCGCAACACGAACTGCCACCGGTACAAACCTGGCCACCGACCGCCAACGCGCCCGCACAAAAACCTACGGCGTACGTGCGCACCACCGGGCTGAACCAAGTCAACGGCGGCCCCGCCAACGCCGCTGCCGGCGCACCCGCCGCCCTGTGGGAAAAAGCCGTGGCGGATGGGTTCCGCCAGTCCAACCGCTTCGCACGGGTGAGCACCGACAAGGTTGACTCGGACATCTACGCTGACGCCACCCTGTACAACAACGAACAGTTCAGCATGGCCTCGGCGATCATCACCGGCGTGACGTTCTTCATCATCCCGTCCACAGCCAAGAACACCTTCACCCTGGAAACCGTGTTCAAGGACAAAGACGGCAAGGAATTGGGCCGCGTCAAGAAGAGCGAGTCGGTACGCACCTGGATGCACCTGGTGCTGATCGTGGGCATCCCGTTCCAGGCAGACACCCGGGAAGTGGTAGAGGCGTTGACGCGCAGCACGCTGGATGAGGCGGTACAGCGCAAGTTGTTCTGACGGATTCACACAAATCCAAATGTGGGAGGGGGCTTGCTCCCGATGGCGGTGAGTCAGTCAACACGACATTGACTGGACCACCGCTATCGGGGGCAAGCCCTAATGCCAGTCAGTTAAGGCTTTTTGTAGGAGCGAGCTTGCTCGCGAAGAACTCAAGGCCCCCTCGTTCATCCAGAATGAACGCGTTGTCTGGGCGTTTTTCGCGAGCAAGCTCGCTCCTACAGTGAAGCCCTTTCGCTTAACTGACTGGCATTAGGGCAAGCCCCCTCCCACAGGGGATTAGCGGCAGGCTCTACGTACGCGGGTTGAGGCTGTACAGCGCAAGTTGTTCTGATGGATTCACACAAATCCAAATGTGGGAGGGGGCTTGCTCCCGATGGCGGTGAGTCAGTTAACACATCATTGACTGGGCCACCGCTATCGGGAGCAAGCCCCCTCCCACATTTATGTTGAGGTGTTGCTTAGAACGCGTAGCGTGCCTTGAGCATGACGCCGTCAGCATCGAAACCGCTGCGTGCCTGGCGGGTGTAGCTGGCGCCGACGCTAAAGTCCGAGACCTGGTAATTCACGCCCACACTGGCTTCATAGCTGTCACGCGCCACCGACGCGCCGGTCACGGTAAACGGCGAACCACCCGCCACGAAGCTGGAGGTTTGCGCGACGCGATCACCCATCAGGTCGTGATAGGCCATCAACGTGGCTTCCGGTTGCAGCGTGCCGGCGCTCAACGGCAGGTTGGCCGCCAGACGCACACCAGCACCCAACTCGCCCACTTCATAACGCTGCGAAGCCGTGCTCAACGCCGCCGACGAACCTTTCTCGGTAAAACCATCCATGCGCACGTTGGCATACCGCGCCGCTACACGTGGCTCGATCACCACCGCCTGGGACGGCTTGAAGCTGTAGCCGCCGATCACGCTGGCCGCCAACACATTGCTGTCGTAGCTGCCCTTGGCCGTGGTGCCCGCGACGTGGCGCTTGCTGTCGTTCTCGTTATGGCCGTAGCTGAGGCTGCCATCCACGAACCAGTTCTGCAGCGCCCAGTTGCCGTACAGCGACAGCGCGTGGCCCTCGACGTCAGTCTTGTTGCCCAGGTCCGAATGGATATTCGAGTTGAGGTAGCTGTACGCCACGCCCAGGGTGGTGGTGTCGTTCACACGACCGTCCACGCCCACCGCCATACCGCTGCTGTTGGCCGAGTAACCGTTGTTGCCGCCACGGCCGTCCTGGTCCATGTTGCTGCTCAGGCCCTGCACCCACACACCGCCGACCTGGTGGCTTTCGCGCTGGTCGGTGAGGCGATTGAAGATCGCGCCGTTGACCACAGTTTGCCCCGACAGCGCCACATCGAGGGCGCCACGGTTGACGTCCGGCGTGAGTTGGCCGGCGAGCTGCGCCAGTTGCTGTGCTGTCCCGGCGTTCGCCAGGCTCTGGAACACCGGGTCGTTTTGGTTGAGCTGGCCGAGCACATCGTTTTTCAACACGTTGACGGCGGTCGCAGCCGACGCACCCGCGCTGGCACCCGCCAGCTCCTGCTGCACCTGCTGATCGCTTTTCACCGCCACCACGGCCTTGACCGTCTGCGCATCGGCCGAGTAGCTGAGCACGTTCAGCAACGACGACGCACTGGCCACGGCCACGCCGTTGTTCTGCACGTTGGTGGCTTGCAGCAGGGTGTATTGCGTGCCGGCTTTAGGCGCGGCGAAGTCGCCCGGGTTGGCGCTGACGGTCAGCTTGGAGGCCTGGGCCAGATTGGCCGTGCCGTTGACGGTGAGATACGGCGTGGTCGGCACCACGCTGTCGGCCAGGTGCATATCAATGCCCGCGCCGCTGGCCACATTCAGATTGCCGGTGATGGCGGTGCCAGGTGCGGACAGGTTCAGCGAGCCCGAATTGATCGAAACAGGCGCGATGATACGGCTACCGGTGAAACCCGCCTGGCCATCGACGTTGACGGCGGTGAGGTTGAGCAAGTCGCCGGTGATTTTGCCACCGGTCCAGTTCAGGCTGGCGAGGTTATTGGCATCGACGGCGATACCGCTGTTGCTGCGGATTTCGCCGGCTTGCTGGTTGATTTCAAAGGTCGCGACCTGCTCGGCCGCATCCACCTGGATCGCGGTGCCGTCGGCTGTGATGAGGCCACGGTTGACGATACCACGCGCACCTGCGGCACTGTTTTGCGCAAAGCTGGCGCCGGACAGGTCGAAGGCATTGGCCGACGCGCCCTTGGCTTCGATGGTGCCGGTGTTGAGGATGTAATCAAAGGTGCCCGCGTAAAACGTCAGGCCCTTGGCTTCATTGCCGTTGGCGGAAATCAGGCCACTGTTTTCGATGCGCAGGGGGTTGGTAGCGGTCTCAACTTCCATACCCCAGGCGCCATTACCTGTGGCGATAATCGAGCCCGAGTTGAGCAGCTTGCCGCCGATGGTGGTCGGCGTGCCGCTGTTGACGTCGAGGACCAGGCCGATCGCTTCCGGGCCGGCCATATCAATCACGCCAGTGTTGGAAACGTCACCGGCAACCGTGGTGCCGTGCAGGTAAATACCCTCACCACCGCCCAGGTAGCCGGGAAAGGGCTCGGCGCTCACCGGCGGCGTGGAACGGATGGTGCCGGAGTTGATAACGCTGCCGCCAATGGTGGTAGCGCCGATTTCAAGCCCTTCATAGGCGCCATGGGTCATCAGGATATTGCCCGCCTGAACCACATCCCCAGTGATTGTGCCGGGGTTCAGACCGGAAGGACCAGACCAGAACATCGGGTCGATGGCGATGGCGCGAATGGTTTTGCCCTGTGAGTCCAGCGTGATGTCTGCGCGGTTGATCAGCGAGCCTTGAATGTTGGTGTTCACAAATCCGAGACCGGCGGGGTCAGTGGTGCCGGAATTGACCACCTCGGAAAACTTGCCGGTAATGGTTACCGGCTCGTTAAACGTCTCATTGGCCCAAATATTCTTGCCCTGACCCAGGTCGAACTCTACTGCCAGCACCTGGGTGCTGATCGCGCCAACCATGATTGCCAACAGACTTTTCTGGAACTGCTTGCGCTTCATTTCAAACTCCATGAACTACAGGTCAAAACCGCCAAGAGGCCCGGCGGCAGTAGGTGTGCTTTGGGAAAGGATCAATCGATCCGAATGAGTCCCCCGGGGCCGCCCTTCTGAATCCCAGGCGCGGGCACGCGCACCGTGGGCGGTGGCAGACAGGGGCCGTAAGGGGAATAGGGTTCACATCAATCCTTAATGTCATTTGAAAACGCTGCAGTCCATGCAGCCCGACCGATTGCGGGTGGGCGGGGTAAAGACACTGGGATAAACAAAATGTTCAAAGCTATAAGCGGCACGCCCCAACACCGCCCACCCTGTAGGAGCGAGCTTGCTCGCGAAAATCGTCAACGATAACGCGAGCAACCAGAAAAACGCCGCATAGACGTTGTTACACCACCGTCAGACTTACTTGAGCTCCTTCACCAGATACTGCGCAGATATCTGCGTAATCCCGGTCAACGCCCGGCGCAAGGCCTCAGGATCGGTGCGATAAGTCAGCGGCGTGTAGCCATAAACGTTCTGGCCATTGAATGGCGTAACCGTTTCAAAGGTGCGCCAGATCATCTCATCGCCGCGATTCATCTGCGCCACCACGCTAATGGTGGGGTAAATCACGCTGCTGAACCCCTGGGTCAGGCGAAAACCCCACTCGGACACGGTCAACTGGATCTGCGCATCGGCCGGTTCATCGTCGCCGACCACCTTGAGCGTCGAGGTCTTGCCCAGTGCATCGACAAAGCCCTGCTTGAGCAACACACCCACGTCGATTTTTTCCGCTTCGATCAGCGTCAGAATCGCCATCGACGTCGGCATCTCTGCCAACTGCCCAAGCTTCATGCCGCCAGCCAAACCGGCGCCGCTCAACGCCGCGGTACCCACCTTGGACGCACCGCTGGCCATGCCAACACCCGCGCCAACCCCGGCCCCGAGTGCCGCGCCCCAGGCTTGTTCGCGACCGAAGTACACCATGTTCTTTTCCCACTTCACGGGCAGGACTTTTACCGTCTTGATCTGCGCGCGGTTTTCGGGGGTGAGGGGGTGGCTGACGCAACCGCCGAGGATGAGGGTGGTGATGAGGATTAGGAGGAGGTTTTTCACATCAGTCCTTTAATGTTTTATTCAAGTTGAAGTCGTCATGTGACTTGCCGACCCGCTTCAAGAATCCAGAAGCGAACTCAGCATCCACTTTTAATAAAAGCTCCAAAACATCATAAATCTTCCATCGGTGAAGCTCAGGATGCGCGCTAATAGCCAACAAATGCTCACGCAACGCTGGAATGAAATCCCTGAACTCTTCGCGCTTGACCAACCAAAACATATCAGCGATTTCAAAAGGGCGGTCATTCGACAGATGGATGATTTTCACCATTGGTTCATAGATGTCAGCCCGTGCTTTTTCGCTCTCACCTGCATCTGCCAGTCTGCAGAAGTAACCCACTAACGACCTCAGCACGAACTTGAAGGTCTCGTCGTGGCCGTGCAATCGATGTGAGTCAAACCCTCCGAATGCCTGGAAGTGGTCAACGATATGAACCGTATAGCTCAATCCTTCTTGTACGCCCCAACTCGTCAACAAACGCGCGGCCAACAGCCGCACACCCTCATCGGGATGAGTCCTGAGCAACTCGGTCACGCCCGCTATTCGACGGTCGGGGATATCTTCCGGGTCCAGATCTGTAGCGTCCACAGCATAATCGGCATGCTGGGGGACAAAATGCAGCAGTTCATTTAGCTTATCGTCCACTTTTTATCCTCAAGCAGCGCAGGACTTCCCGTCGTCAAAATATCGGCAAGGCTGCGTACCTTGGTCAAGTTGCCGGTTTGAATCACGATAGTCTTGGCAAACATGTCGCCCAGGCGGGTTCTGGACTCCAGAAAAATCCACACCCAGTCGACAATCAACAGCGCCCCGGCATTACAGGTAAACGACTGGGAAACGCTGCAGCCCTTGCGGCTATTACGGTTCACCGTCGCAATACTCAGCAAACGCTTGCCCAGGCTTTGACCGCTGGACAGCGCGTCGGCGAACAAGATGATTCGGGCCAGCAGGCGGCGGCCGATGCTAGCCAGAACGGTCGGCTGTTTAGTGGGGGAATTTGCGTCCATACGGTGTTACTCCGGCTTATGTCGCGTGTCAGTCAAACATGATTGAAGAATACTGGGTGAGCCACAAGCAAACCCAGTGTTCAGGGCAGAGGACAGGGACAATGGGCGAACTCAGAGCCCGCCCGTTTCAAGCCTTTTTAACTTACTTGCTTTCTTTGGCAATGGTGCCCAGGGACGCATCCTTGACCAGATAACGGCCTTCTAGATCGCTAAGCACTTTGAGGCTGTTGCGCGCCACAGCGAAGCCCATTTCGACTTCCTGCTTGAGGTAAACCACCTCACCCGCCTTGACGTCGATCGGCATGTCCGCCCAGTTCTCAGCCTTGGAGCTGATCACATGCTTGCCCGGCGTCACGAAAAAATAGATGTACTGGTTACCACGGTTGTAACCCATCTCCGAGTTGGCTTCCTTGTCATCCAGGAACACGTTGAACCGAACCATCATCCCGACGTTGCTAGGGCGCACGACATAGACCAGGCCTTTATCGGCCACGGCGGCCTTGGGCAATGAGTAGTTCGCCACGTCAGCCTGCATCTTCTCTACCGACGGCGTGGAGGAACAGCCAAACAGAGTGGCCAGCGACAGAACGACAGCGGCTTTGCAGAACAACTTGATCATGTACTTCTTCCTTGTGGTTAACGGTGGAGCGGTTGCGAGAGCGCCGATGATGGCGGGGCCTCAGTTTTGATGCGTTGGGTCATCGCCAATGTGTCGGCAAGGGTTGGCATGGCATGAGGGCTGGTGCCACTGCTGTGATGCCTTGCGCGGTTTTGGGCGAGGGGCTTATAGTCCGGCCGTCGCTCAAAAAGCGACCGGGTTTGGCGACCCGAAAACCGAGCCCTCAATAATCTAGAGAGCTTAATGATGAATCAATACATGCCCCTAACCGGCCACGACTGCACCGTCCCCGCCCTGATTATCGACACCCAGGCACCCCTCGACGTCCTTCACGACGCCGCCGTGCACCGTATTCGGGCCGTCACCCAACTGCTGGAAAACCTAGCCTTCCGCGAACAACTCAGCAGCGATGCCGTAGTGCTTTCAGACTTCGCCCATTTGCTGGCCATTCCGCTGCGCGATGGGTGTGATTTGCTGGATGTCATCAGTCGCAGGCTGAATGCTGAGCTGTCTTGAGTGAAAATCGGGCGACCGTAGTGTCGCCCGCTTTGGTGCGCTAAAAATAGAAACAAAGGGGACTGATTTACTTAATAGGCTTTAACTGACATCACGAATTAAAATAAATCTGCCCCCTTTTTGCTTCCTACTTCCTCTAATCATTCAACATAAAGAACTTACATCTCTAAAATTCAAAAATTCTTGAAAGCAAGAAATGACGACACCTATATCTCTTGTGATGAAACTCGCCGGATAACAATCGCTAAGAATCTCAACCGGACTTGTTCCAGCCGACGTATTACTAAGAGTACGTACAGCGTGCTCCCCATCATCCAGATATTGATTTAGCATTAAAAAATAATTTCCAGAATCAGCGTAGAGATTGATTTCGTAAGGCCCATATTCAGGCGCCGGGGAAATAGAAAAAGATGCGACGCCATCGAATTTACTATATGTGTTTAGAATGGCTTTTACATCTTCCATGGTCGGTTGATGAACCATAGGGACTTGCAATCTACCGTGCTCAGGGCTAAGTGTATACCCTCCAATCATCAACCATTTTTTCTCCTTAGTAGACTCCATACCTAGCCTCAGCAATAGTTTTTCCACGCGTACAACGCTGCCAGCATAGCTTTCTATACACCGCACTTACTTATACTAAAAATCGATTAAAACCTTTTCGATACACGCATCACTATTCATTGTCGAGCGTCCTTTTCTGCTGCCATGACTTTCCTACCGCTGCTAATGGGAAAGTTCGCGAGTAAGATGGGTGAATTTAAATTGGCTTTTCAACAGCTACCTAAAATTCGAATAAATCCGTTTTTCTCCCCGTTCTTTTTCTAATATATTTTTACACTATCCTGCAGGAACCGCATCGATATCGAACTCACCTCGCTCGTCAATTTCTGAGTCCGCTCTCAACACCTCAAAATCGCAGCGCCCCAAATTCAGATAGACATTTATCGCATATAACCCACTGGAAGATGGCCTCATAAATTCGACCTGAAGAGAATAGTCGCCTTCAGCCATCTCTAGAGAAATCGAATCCGAAATACTACCAATCTCAATATTTCTATCTCTCACCGCGAAGGGTACTTTAAAGGCCCGAACCACGTCTGCGCTTATAGCTGGTACATGTTCATTAATGAAAAAAATAGTTATATGCCCCCCTTCGTCTACCAGTGATCTAAATGAGGCACTCCCCAATCTCCACGCGAATCCTTGCGCACAACTACGATCGCTCCAATCGTTATACGGCTGATCAAGCGAACTCAAAAATACGCAAAATTGCGAATAAGATAAATATATACTTTCTTTAAACGTAGCCATCAGCCCACCACTTTGATTCTGGCTCTCTCCCCATGCACTACCTATACATGCGCCAGTCCCTATTAGCCTCCGGGACTTCGGGTCTAACACTCGCTCCGGCCCCACTTTCTTAAAATAAAGGGAAAAGATTTATTTATTTGGCTTTTTTACTGCCACCTCGAACCCGAATAAATCTGTCCCGCTTCTCCGTTCTTACCCATTCAGACGACGATGATGCCACCAGAATCCAAATAAATCGAGTAAGACTCATAACCATCTGAAACGTCCGACTCGATGGTAATTTTCGCTCCCGTGCTAAATGTTATTTGTAGTGCATCAGTTTCGACTTTCTCAACAGACTCAACGTCCATTAATAAAAAATCTAATAAGGGTGAACTGGTAGACGAGTCGTTAAATTCGCGCTGACCCACAATGTCGTGAATTTGATATTTCAACCCGGCTTCTACACAGAATGAAACTTTATAAGGCGACACACCAGCGAATGTCTGCGGTCTTGAAAAGTCAAACCTCGTGACACGCACTCCAAAACAAACCATTTCCAAATAACAATCAGAAAGCAGCGAAAAGTCAAAACCATCTGGCGAAGTCCTCATACATCCCTCTAAAGCGCTCAGCGACGAAAGGGCGATAGAGATCAAGAAGAAACCAATATGATAAAGGGGCTATGTTTATCTAATACGTTTTTCAGTTCATATTAAATAAATCCGCCCTCTTTCCTCTACCGTCATGATCTCATTTCCGCTGCCATGACGTTCCTACCGACAAAGAACATCATCACGTCAGCCCTTGACTTTTCTCTGCCCATTTAACTTATTCTATAGAAACTTCGTATAAGGCGTCCGGAGGGGCCTGCGCACGTTCAAAATCTGACAAAACGACATCAACAATACTAAAAACATCAATTTTTTTAATTACTTCTATTTGGCTACTTTCTGAAATTGAAAATACAAGTTTTTTACATTCACAAATTGCAATGATCTTAAAAATCGCCGCCAATAAAATTTTAACTCTTTCTACCGGATCACCAGGAAACCCAATATCCGAATACAGCGGATCATACTGATTATAGTCAGTCAAATACGTAGCATTGGGATACCCGGGCCTATCCCCAATTAAAAACACAAAAGTTTCTTCGCTTGGCAACAACTGTGGCGGATAATTAAATAGCTCCGCGCTGCTAATTTTAAATATCCCCAGATCGCTTTCGGAAATATATTTATCCAACGCTACCCAAGCGTCTGGGCTGGGCGGCGGAAAAACATATCCACATACATCATTCGACATGCTGATACCTATTTATCTAAAATCCAAGGCTCGACAACTTTTTCGTCGGCACTTACTTCTCGATAATACTGTTTATCGACGAAACCCCGACCGTTATATTCTATTTTGTGCTCATGAGGCACCGCCCGACCGTCCGTAGCGTAACCTAAGCTGCCATGACTCCGTGGAAAATTAGGGGTCAGACCACTACTCTTCTATTAGTAAACCCTAGGACGGCGAGCCATCTAAAACCCTTAAGTGGATAAGCGTTTTCAGCTTCGCCTCCTATCAACAGACTAACTAAATAGAATAACTAATTACAAAAATAAATCATATTTTTAAAGAGCAACTCTGCTGAACACTAAAAATGCAAAAACGTGGTCTGACCCTATTCCCTCGATTTCCACCCGTTCATACATTTCCCACCAGTTCAAACTTCCTCCTAACATGAACATAATCAACCAACTTACTATCAAAATCATAATGCACTGTTACCGCATTCCCTCTCACTAAAAACTCGCACCCCGGACTCGTGGGAGCCCTACCGGGAATTCGAACGGAGGGCACATTACGCAAGGGCGCACCATATTTAGCAATTGACTCTTCAATTGTTTCAATATCCGCACAAGCAGTTTTAGTTTCAGCATCAGCTGGGAAATACTCATCAGAGGCTTGATAATAAACGCGGTATGCAACGATGACACCGTCACTACCCGCCTGAAAATAGACCCCATACTCCGGCAGCTTTAGAAACTCTTCACCCTCAACCTTTACGTACTCGACTATCGATATATCCCTTCTAAACTCCGCAAGAACATCAATTAACGACGCATTTAAGTATTCATTTGGATCCATATTAAGCCCCATTCTTTCGAATAAACTTTTGTTTAATTCGTGAATTTGATTTCGCGTATTGTCGATTTTACTAGCCGACCAGCCTTCGTCCTCCCACACAGGCATCCACGTTTCTACATCAGCTTCCGCAGCCTTATAATGGTCGGAGCCATCTAGGAAAAAATAGGGGTCAGAACACTATTACTCTATTCTTTCAACTCACACTTCTTCGGGCGTCCTGACACACCCGGTGAAACTCTTTTACCTAAAATCTGCGCGATTTCGGACGCAAACTTCTGATCGCGCAAAACGTAATTACCGTTTTTAGAAGATTGAATTTGTTCTATCAATCCAGGTGAAAGCCGATCCTCGAACATAGACCGATAAGCTTGGGCTCGTTGCGCGGTGCTGCTACCTAACTCGCTATAAACCGCATGCGGGCTTATAATCCTGATAGCTCGCCCTGTGCGTTTGCTCTATAGCTGCTCCAGCGATAGTCGCCCGGATGAGCAACCATACCCGCTCTGATCGGGTTCATTTCAATATATCGATAGCAAGCTAAAACATAGTTGTCTTGTTGAACCAAACAAGAGCGGAAACGGCCTTCCCACAATGTTCTTGTTCGTTGATATGTTCGATTGGCGTACTGAACATCTCGCTGCCCACCCCCTTCATAAGTAGGCCAGCCCCTGCGCAGCAGGTGGGAGTCAACAATAGATGAACGTGATTTGTCATCAAGCACAATGCGTGAACTTTACAGCCATACAGTTGAGCAAGCACAGCTAATGTTTCAATGTAAAAAATGTAGTCTCTACCTGAATAAAAACACGCAGACCGATTATTTCCCCGCTGTATAATGTGAAACGGGATACCCGGCATAAAAACCTAGGACGGCGGGCCATATAAAACCCCTAGCTGGATAAAAACTTACAGCTTAGCCGCCCATCAATAGGCCAACGAGATAGAATAACTACAAAAAATAAATCATATTTTTAAAGAGCAACTCCGCTGAACTCTAAAAAATGCGAAACCGTGATATTCCCCCTATTCCCCTAGAAAACGCAAAAACGTTGTCTGCACCCTATTCCCCGCTATTTTTACTTCCGTTCGTTACGCAGACTGCTGATAATCCGATTCCAGTAGCGCACTGCCTCAAAGTGCTGCTGCCTCGTCAACCAAGTCTTATTCTCAGGGCTGCTCGGATCACCACCAACGATAGCGGGTTTAATCTCGAATAGCTCCATGCCTTTAGGGCGTGAGTACTTATTAAGGTCACGCATTTCGGTCTGCCAATCGAGCAAATAGATCGGGGAGGTCACTCGCGACCGAGATGGCGTACTGCCGATCCATACCTATAAAAGGGACTCGAACTACCGGCATTGCTGTATCCTCCATATCGAACCCATACCCCTCCCCTCCTCCGTTAGAAGCGAACAAAAAGATGCCTGGCGCATATATCTCGACCTCATATTCACGATTGAAATCAATTAACTCTTCTGCTTTCCAAAAAATAATGTAGCTATCGCCAATGAACCCTTCCCCACCGTCGTGCTGCTTAAGGAATTCAATGTAACTCTCAGGGAGTGCAACTCCCAAGCGTGTTGACAGACCATCAACAGTCGAAATTTCAGCCGGACCATTGAGCTGCCCCTCTGTTAGATGATATTCCATAGCTATTTTCCTAAGTCTTTCTGCAATTGGTTCCACCAAGGAGTTACCTGCTGCCGATGAACATCGCGAGGCAGGATAACTTTATTGGTAGAGTCGGTTGGACTTCCACCAAATTTCACTGGGTTGATTTCATGCACGTCCACAGGCTGACCTACAAGTCCTTGTTCTGGGCGGAGAGTGCTATTGGCTTTGTTGGCGGCATTTCTGGCGGCATTGTACTCGGCCCCCTCCAGTAATCTGAACGGCCCTTGCGGTACAGGGACGCCCGTTGGATAGCCTGCCCAATCTGAAATCGAGAAACTTCCTTCCGGGGGATCGATAGAAACCCGAGGCGTAGCACCTTCGGCAGCACTGTTAACAGTAGTTTTTGCACCGACTTACAGCTTGATAAAGGTAAAGACCTCTTTGAATAAATTTTCAATATGTGGTGACGCTTCAAGGTGAATGAGCGCTTCGGTCGTGGATACAGGCATGTCATAAGGCTTAAAACCTCTACGGAGGGCGATACCATACAGTGCGTATTCGTCGCCCTCCGCATGCTCCCAATGGGGCACGTAACCAGTTATCTTATACACCTTGAAAATCTCATCTTGAAAATCCATCAAATCATATAAAAAAGCTGGGACGTTACTTAGTGACAAAGCTTGAGCGCACCACGTACTGAGCTCATCTTTGCTGATAGCACCACAAAATAAACACGTAATGACAAAAGCCATCAGTTCATCATTGAAACCATCAAGCTCAATAGCACTCACATTCCACCCCCATAGCTTCGCCACTAATATGTCCTGTTTTTTTATGAATCAATTCTTTGGGGAGTCTGGCATTTCGGGAGGAGATCAGCAGTGGTGCGGTTGTGTTGCATGATTTTGCGCTGCTGCTGGCTATTCCCCTGAGAGATGGGTGTGATCTGCTGGATGTGGCTGGATGGAAGTTAAACTCGAAAGTTTCGTAAATAATTAAGGGCGGTTATCTGGTAACCGCCTCGCTTAGACATTTAAACAAAAAATAAAATTATTTTTTAAAGAGCTGTGATTGAACGAGCGCAAGAAATACAGAAAAAGTTAAAAGAGAACACTAATATCGCTCTCAAAATTAGAACATTACTGCACGACATCCTTTATATCCAACACCCGTTTACTTTCCATCTTCACTTCCTTCTCTCAATCAAAACGTTACATATATCCCTTTTTTTACTGAATTAGCTTGATTGAGAAAACCTTCGTACCTCTCCAGATCTTCAATTAAACTATCTTTCATCTCACCCTTCACTTTCTCAATTTTTTTTAGACTTTCACCCACTTCACGGGTAGTTTGAAAGTACGACCCCATTTTACCAGGATCAAAAAACTCGCCATCTACACCTACTGGCGCACCCAAAAAAGGAGAAATATTTAGCTTACCTCGATTGGAGATTTTTTCTTGAAAATCTGCCCATTTCGCGCCTAATCCATGATCATCCTTCGGGGAATAATATTTCGTCAGCGCAAAGTCCCCATATTGATGAACATCCCTGTCTTCGATCATATCCTCCCAGTCGTTATCCAGCGCATCTCCCTCATAGGGATCGACCAAAAGCTCTTTGTTAGAAAGAATAAAACAACGTAGCGGCTCAATATCTCCAGAGCGCAGGGAAGCTTCCAATAACGGCTTAAGCTCGCTATCAAAGCTATCAAAGTCAAAAATGAATGCTTTATGCTCGAAACTCATAATTTAGACTCCTAATTCTTTTTTGGCAAAAAATCATACGGTGAGTACAAGTCGGTTTTCACAGGCAAGCCAGTTTTAGGGTCATATCGTTGTATGCCTATCGTCTCAGGCAAAACGCCCTCTCTTTGCCTAAACGCCTCAATAAATCTAATAATCTCTTGCCTGTCCTTTGCAATAGGACGGCCCAGAGGTTTGTCATCCACTATAAGTCTACGATCGAAGTTAGCTGCATCAGGGATCGCCTTTTGGAAGTTTGCCCCAGGCTGCGCTTCGCCCGTTTTCAAATCAACCCGCTTTGGGACCAAAATTGGATTGCCAAATTGATCTGCTATTGGCTGCTCCACCGTGCTGAATAGCCCGGACTCTCTGCGGAGGTCCGCTTGTGTTTTATGAACCCTTTTACCCAGAGAAGTCGAAGCTGTTTCACCGGTGATCGCTACCTCGCTAACTCCGTTGGCGGCTAGCCCTCCTGGACCAAAAAAGCCCTCCGGCAACGCACACGGCCCAGTATTGTGCACCCACGTCTTCAACTCCCCAACATAGAACGTGTGCCCCACATCCACCGTCAGGTTGAAGGTCTCGCCCACAGGCAAGTAAAGCTCCAGCGACTCCACCTCAGACGAAGTATTGTTCGTCTCGCCATCAGCCAGGGACTGCAGCAGATCGCCCGGTTTCAGATGGATGACAGGAATGAAGTCGCGCTTGGCCGGAACATAGAACGGGTGACCCGGCGTGACTAGCAGGGTTTCGCCCTCAGCTATGCCGTCTGCCCGAACGCTTTTCAGTTTGAGGCGGTAAATCGGCTGGTCGGTACGCTGATGGGTCGCCAGGATCTTAGCGGCGAAGGGTTTGCCGCCTTTTTCCGGTTTGCTCCAGACCACGTCGCCGACTTTGAGCGATTCGATGGCGCGGTCGCCGTTAGGGGTTGAGACTTTAGTGCCGGCAGCGAAGCAGCAGGGCTCTTTGTATTTCGTGAGCACGACTTCATTGCTTCGGGCAGCAAGTAAGTCATCCGCTCTGACGTAGCTGCCTACATCACCAGTGAGGGCAGTCGGTTGATAGGCGCCGACGGATGTGGTCGGTGTACGGGTGCCCGTGCGCTCAAACTGTAACGTGGTGTCAAAGCTGTTGGGGCTCAGGCCGTAGGTTGGGATGTCATCCGCCAATCGGGCCGTCATCCCCGCAGCGGCTTCGCTTCTCGCCACCAGGGCACTGTCAGCCCTGACAAGAGCCGAGGCTTCGCCAGCCTTGGAAATCTGCCCAAACCTGCCAGCAGTAGACCCAGGAGCGGCCATGGTCGCAGCGTCAGTGACTAACTCTGAAACTTGCGCGGCTGACTCATAGCTGTTGCCTTGCAGGTCTGAAACGAATGCCCGACCCGTTTGCCGGGTGGTCATTTGACCAACCGGGTTCAGAGACGGGTCGGCAACAGGCCCCAGAAAGTCGTTGGCAACGCCCAGTGCATTTCCACCCAAAAGCTCACTACCGAGCTTAGCAGTGGATGTAACTAGGCCCCACGCACTACGACCTACGCCTGCCACTCCGCCTTTAAAGCTCTCCAGGTAGTCCGTCGGCTTATCGCTGTAGTTCAAATTGGACTGATAGAAATCCACTGTTCCTTGGCTGTTGTGCCCTTCAGGGTCGCCCAAGTAGTCGATATTTCTAGTGCCGTCTTTGTAGGCAGACGGGCGCGTGTCCTTGAAATCAAGAATCAAGGCCGCCGTCTCATTACCACTGTATCCGCGCTGGCTTCCGTCCGCGGACGCATCGGTTCGCGCGTAGTTATCCGCAATGGGTGCCAGAGCCACACCTAAGTGCTGCAAGGTTGCTGTATCGATATTGCTTACATCATCTGCCGAGATTGATTTTCTCCAGCCATCATCGGTGTAATAGGCCAGCGCAACCCCCATGCGCCGCGAGGCCTCTTCCTGACTGATCTTTAAATCCGCCGCCATTTTTGGCGCTTGCTCTTTAATCAGTTCGGCGGCTCGCGGGTGCAGTTGCTCGTTGTAACGTTCAACATTGCCCGCCACCCAAGCGGCGTCGTTCGGATTTCCGTTCACTAGAGAACCAGCCGCAATACCGATGATTTGCGCGGTTGCGACTTTGAATTGATTATCCGTTGCGAAACGATCATCCAGGTATTTACCCAAGTTCTCGGTCGCAATTGCTGTCAGCCCTTCAGCCGCGCCGGCGGCAATGGCGCCGGTCTTGAAGTCACCGCCTCGAGCAGCTGAAAGTGCGCCACCCAGGATGGCATGCATCAGGACCTTCTCCGCCGAGCCGGGGCTCAGATCAAGGTCGCTCGCCAGATTGCCAAGCCCCTTGTTGCCGGCCGCAGCGGCAAGGTCGAAACCTTGCGACACCAAGGCGGAGCTCAGATTGTCTTTCAAGCTGCCGCCGTTGATGGCTGTAGAAATGCCACTTTCGATGACGGCATGGGTGCCACCTCGCAGGACTGCATCCTGAGCTTTTGGCCAGCTGAGCCAATCACTGGAATAACCCGGGCTCTGCACCGGCCCCGCCGTAGTGACTTTCGCGCCCGCGCCGTCGGCCGGGCTCGCACCCTTGAACCAATTACTATCGGCGTAGTTCAACGCCCCGGTTGCCAGACCAGCGATAGCGGCGTTTTTCAGGCTGCTGCTGCTGAAAGTGTCCTTGAGCGCAATGCCGATGTTGCCTTTGTTGTTGATCGTGCTCACAGCACCGGTACTGGCCAGCGAGGTCAGCGCGGCGGTGGCCATCATGTTACCTAGCCCCGCACTTGTGGCTGCAACCGCCGCCGACGTACTGGTCGCCGCAACCGCAGCTGTACCGGCGGCCATGGTTGAACCAGCCGATGCACCTGCGCCCACCAGTGCACTCGCGCCACCCGCCGTCACAATGGTGACGATAATGATGACCGCCAACATGGCGCCCTGGCCCATGCCGGAGTTGCTGTACTTGAAGGAGTCGTGCAGCTCTTTGACTTGCCGCCAATCCACGTCGCCGCGCTTCTCGGCGTCCTTGATCCAGGCCAATTGTGGGTCGGCCTTGACCATGGTGTCGATGGTCTGGCTGACGGTTTGCTGGTCGACTTGTTTGACGTCGATCTTCAGGCCGTTAACGGCTTCGATGACGGTCTGCCCCTTGGCAACCAGCTC
Organism: Pseudomonas sp. R11-23-07; assembly: GCF_003852295.1. Lineage (NCBI taxonomy): Bacteria > Pseudomonadati > Pseudomonadota > Gammaproteobacteria > Pseudomonadales > Pseudomonadaceae > Pseudomonas > Pseudomonas sp. R11-23-07. The sequence goes on along the minus strand of NZ_CP027761.1, from coordinate 227,621 downwards.
ACTCTGACGCAAGGTTTCATCGGTCTTGCCTTTGCCCTTCATCGAGAACCAAGCCATGTTGCTCTTGCTCTTGGTATGGCTCTCGTCGTGATAGTCCTTTACGCCTTCAAACGTCACGGCGCCGCCGCTTTTCAGGATGAGGTCGTTGCCGCTGTTGAGCTTGGCGACCTGGTACAGCTGGTCGCCGTTGCTAACCAAAGTCAGGTTGCCTGCGGTTTTGATCTCAGTGCCGACGTTGGTGGTCTGGGTAACTTCATCACGCTTGGCTTTTTTCGCGCCCCAGCCGCCGTTTTCCTTCATGTCATACAGGGTATGCGTGCTGTTCTGCGCCGCCAGCAAACTCAACTTATCCCCGCTATACAGATAAGCCTCATTCCCCGCACTGATCCTGCTCGCCACGATCGTGGTATCACGCCCGGCCTGGCTGACAAAATCCCCACCCGCCGTCAGTACGCTGGCCACTTGGGTGGTCTGGTCGTCCGAGGTTTTGATGCGTTTCTTGCCGTGTTTTTCCTTGCCTTCGACGTTGTGCATGTCGCTGACCGAGGCGACGTTGAGGTCGCGGCCGGCGGCGATGGTGAGGTCTTTGCCAGCGGTGGCGGTGCTGCCGATGATGTTGACGTCTTGTCCGGCTTGCATATTGATGCTGCCGCCCGCCGTGACGCTGGCGGCGAGGTTTTTGACGTCGGTGGTGATGCTGGATTTGTGCCCGCCGTCGCTGAACTCGTGTTTCACGCGGGTATCGCTGGCGGCGATGAGGTTGAGGTCGCGGCCGGCGGTTAAGTTAGCGTCGTTGCCAGCGGTGAGGGCGCCGCGGTTGGTGAGGTCGCGGCCGGCGTCGATGGCGAGGTTTTCGCGGGCGACGATGGTGCCGGCGCTGGTGTCGGTGAGGGTGCGCATGCCGGCGCCGTCACGTACCTGGATGGCGGTGTTGTCGTTGGTGACATCGCCCTTGAGCGCGGTGAGGCTGACTTGCTTGCCGCGGATTTCGCCGGCCATGGCGTTGCGGATGCTGTCCTGGGCCAGCAGGTTCAGGTTGTTGCCGGCTTCGACCAGGCCGCCGGTGTAGATACTGCCGCTGCTGATGGCGGAGAGGTTGTTGCTGGCGCGCAGGGTGCCGACGTTGATCAGGTCGCCGCCGGTGACCAGGTTGAGGTCGCGGCCCTGGATCAGGCTGTTGCCGCGCACGTTGCGCGACTCGGCCTGGGCCAGGTACAGCACGGGCACGAGGACGGTCTGGCCATCGATGACGCGGTTTTCCATCCACACGATATCGTGGGTCAGGGCGCCGACTTGCTGGCCGGTGAGGGACACGCCGAGGCTAAGGCGCAGGGCGTCTTTGCTGGCCAGTGCGTTGTCCATCAGGTAGCGGAACTGGTCGGCATCGCTGTACAGGCCGCCGGCGAGGAAGCGTTGGCCGGTTTGCGCGAGCACGGCGTCGCGGATCAGGCGGGTTTCGTACTGGCCATCACCGAGGCGGCGCCAGGCGTTATCGGAATTGAAGCCGAGTTTGCCGAGCATGTAGTCGGAGCTGAAGAAGCCCGACACCGAGGTGAACTCGGGGTTGGTCTCGATCAGGTAATGGCTGGTAGGGTCGGCGTTCTTGACGAACAGGCCGTACTCGCCCTTGGGCAGTTGGAAGGTGGGCGAGGTGGTGGGGTCGACCGGGGCGAAGGCGGTGCCGGTGTAGTCCACGGGCACGAAGCCGCCGCCGGGGGCCACGCCCACTACAGGCAATAGGCTGCCGGGCGCCTGGGCACTCGGGTCGTTGGCGTGTTTGCTCAGGTTGATGTTGATGCCGCCGACGGGGATGCCGGTCTGGTCGTCGCCGAGGGTGCCGGTCAACTGGGCCAGGGTGTTGTTGTGCAGCGTGCCGTTTTGCAGGGTGCGAGCAACGTTGAGGTTGACCGTGCCGCCGGCTTGTAGCGTCGCCGCGTAGCCAGGGCCGCCGTTGTCGGTCCAGGTAGTGACATTACTGACCTCGGCAAAACGGTCATCGGAAGACCGCGCTTTGAGTGCTTCAAACCGTGCCAGATCGAAGTTGCCGGCTGCGACAGCGGCATTGAACGCTGGGACGTCGTGAAACTCCATCTGGTCCCAATAATCGGTGTCGATCTTTTTAGGTGTACCCACGACGATGCTGTTTTGGCCGGTGCGGGTGCCCGCGCCCTGATTGAGCAGGTCATTGGCGCTGATGCTCAGGTTGCCATTGGCGGCCAGCAGGCTGTAGCGGTTCTGAACGTTGTCGCCCTGGATGACCACGTCTTTGCCAGCGACCAGGCGAGCAGGTGCCGAGTCCTTGACCGCCGACTCGAGGTAGGTCTGGTAAATGTTGATCTGCCCGCGCTTGAACCAGTCGTGGCCGGCGCAATGCTGGCCACAAACCCACTCTATACGGCCACTGGTCAGAGTTTGGCCCAGTTCGAACTCTGCTTTGGCGTTTTCTACGAACGCGGCATTGATGCCGATATTGCCTTCGCTTTCCACAGTGCCGGAAAGGTTGCTGAAACCTGCCGCACGCCCGCCATCTACCGCCGCAAAGCTCAGGTTGCCCTTGCTGTAGACGTCACCGTAAAGGTTGCTGAAGCCATTGGCGCGCAACGTCATGTCGCCGCCGCTGAACAACAGCGAATCGGCCGCATTGGTGATGCCGTTGACGGCGGTCAGGTTCACCGCGCCCTGGGCACCGAGGGTGCCACGGTTGTCGATTTGCGCAGCGGCGATATCCAGTTGCTGGCGGGCGGTGAGGAAACCGAGGTTGTCCAGGGTGCCGCTCAGGTTGAGCTGAGTGCGTACGCCAGCCAGGCGGCCGCCGTTCTGGCTGAGGTTGTTGGCCTTGACGGTGAGGGTTTGCAGGGCCGATACGCGGCCGCTGTTGCTCATATCGCCAGTGGTGATGCTGATGTCACCGTCGCTGAGCAGTTCGCCGCCGTTGTCCAGGCTGGCCACATTGAGGACCAAACCCTTGGCGCTGGCCATGCGGTCGCCGGCCTTGAGAGTCAGCCCTTGGGCGCTCTTGTAGGTGAGCACGTCGTTGAGTTGCACGCGACCCAGGCCGTCGACTTTGCCGAACGCCCAGTCGGCGCTGCCCATGCCCTGGATATTGCCCTGGCTGCCGGAGAGGTTGGCGGTGTTGAGGTGGAACAGGCCGGTGCCGGCGTGTTGCAGCATGCCGTTCTGGTTGTTGAGGCTGGCGGCGTCGAGGCTGAAGGCCTGACTGCCGAATTCCAGGGTGCCGTTCTGGTTGTTCACCGCCCCGCTGAGATTGAGGCTGCTGCTGGCGCCGCCCAGGCCGCGCAGTTGGCCGTTGGCGCTGTTATCCAGGTTGCCGCCGGTGAGGGTCAGGCCCTGGTTGGCTTCGATCAGGCCGCCCTGGTTGGTGAGGGTGTCGCGGGAGGTGAGGTTGAGCTGGTTGCCGCTGATCTGGCCGCCTGCGCTGTTGTCGAGGGTGGCGCCGCTGACGGTCACTTGTTCTTTGCCGAACAGTTTGCCGCCACGGTTGGCCAGGGCTTGCACGGTCAGTTGCAGATTGCCCACCAGGCTTGCCATCAGGCCGCCGCTGCCGTTATCGACGCTGTCGGCGGTGACGCTCAGGCTATCGCCTTGCACGGTGCCGTCCTGGTTATCCAGGCTGGCGGTGGTCAATTCGGTGAGGGCGCCGCCGCTGAGGATCAGGCCCTTGCGGTTGCTCAGGTCGTGGCCGCTGTAGCTCAAACCCCCGGCGCCGGCCAGCAGCTGGCCGTTGTCGTTGTTCAGGTGCTGGGCGGCGATGTCCAGACGCTTGCCGCGCAGGGTGCCGCCGTCGTTGTTGAGGGTGGTGAGCTGCTTGACCAATACGCTGCGCTCGCCCGCATCGATCTGGCCGCCGACGTTGGTGAGCAGGTCGCTGACCTTGAGCACCACGTCACCGCCATCGCTGACCAGCGCGCCTTTGTTGCTGTTGTTGAAGGTCTGCGCGGTCACGTCGACGGTCTGGCCCAGCAGGATGCCGGCGCTGTTGTCGAAACGCTCGCCCTGCAATTGCAGCAGGCCTTCGCTCTGGATGCGGCCCTGGGCGTTAAGCAACTGGCCCGGACCTTTGAGCAGCAGGCTAACGCCCTGGGCACCACCGGCCAGCAGGCCGGCGCTGCGGTTGTCGAGGCCGGAAGCGCGCACGTCGAGCTGGTCGCCCAGTACGCGCCCGGCACGGTTGTCGATGTCACCACCGGCAACGTCGAGCAGCAGTTGCTTGCCGACGATCACGCCGTTCTGGTTATTCAGGTTCGCGGCGCGCAGTGCGATATCGCCCTGCCCGGCCTGCAGGCGGCCCTGGGCGTTGTTGAGCTGTTGCGCGGCGGTGAGGGTCAGCTTGCCGGTGTCGGCGCTCAGCACGCCGTTGGCATTACTGCTGAGGGTGCCGGCAGTGACGTTGAGGTCGGTGCTGGCCTGGGCGAAACCCTGGTTGTTGTTGAAGGTGTTGGCGACGGTGAGGTTGAGCGCGCCGCCGTCGGCCTGGATCAGGCCCTTGAGGCTGTTGTCGAGGTTACTGGCATTGACGGTGGCGGCTTTGCCCACCAGCACGCCGTTCTGGTTGTTCAGGTTGCCGGCGTTGACGCTGAGGCCGTTGGCGATGATTTGCCCGCTGCTGTTGTTGAGGCTGGCGCTGGTCACGACCAGGCTGCCACCGGCCATTTCGATACGGCCCTGGCGGTTGTCCAGGGAGGCGCTGTTGAGCGTGGCGGCCTGGCCTTCGCCGAAGCGAATCAGCCCGCCGAGGTTGACGATGGCCGGTGAGCTGATCACCAGGCTCTGCTCGCCGAACAGGCGCGCGCTGACACCCTGGTTAGTCAGCTTGGCGCTGCTGAGGTCGACGGTCTTGGCCTGGATGATCGCGCCCTGGTTGGTCAGCGCCTGCGCGGCGGTGATCGCCAGGGCGCGGCTGGCCAGCAGGTTGCCGGAGGTGGTGACGGTTTGCGCGTTGACCACTAGATCGCCGGTGGTGTTGCGGGTGTTATCGGCGGCGACGCCGGCCTCGATGATGCCGGGGTTGTTCACGTTGGCCGCGTTGAGTTCGATGCGCTGGCCGGCAGCGATGCTTTTCTGGTTGACCAGGTTCTGAGCGCTGGTGACCTGCACGTTGCCGTTGGCGTAGACCTTGTCGGTCAGGTCGACATTCTGCGCCGTGACCTTGACGTTGCCGGTGGCAGCCGCCTGCGCCATGCTCAACCGCCCATTGGCATCGAGCTGAATATCCCCACCACTGGCCGCCAGCGTACCGTCGAGCTTCACGCCCACGCCAGCCTCGGTGCCCACCAGCTTGATCGCGCCGGCATACATGCCGCCCAGGGCCGACGAGTCAATCGCCAGCTCCGGCTTGGCACTGCCGTCATCCGCGCGTGGGGTGGCGTTCAGGCTTTGCGCATCGACGTCGTTGCGCCCGGCGATCACGTTGAGTTCGCGCGCGTTGATCTGCGCGTTGATCTTGGCCGAGCGGGTGATGATGTCGAAGCGGTCGACGTTGCTGGCGTTCAGGCCTTCGCCGTCGATGGTTACGGCGCCGCCGTCGACCTGGTAGCTTTTCAACTGGCCGGTCGGGTCGATGATGGGTTTGCCGGTGGTCAGGGTCACGTTAGGGGTGTTGATAAAGCCGCAGCCGCTGCAGGTGATCCCGTAGGGGTTGGCGACGATGACCTTGGCCGACTGCCCCGCCACTTCGGTATAACCGCGCAACTGGCTGGCGCTGCCGCCGTTGACTTCGTTGAGGATGACGCTGGCCGCGCCGCCCTTGAGGTTGGGGTTGCCGACGATGTAGCCGCCCAGCTGAGTATTCACCAGGGTGCCGGTGGCGTTGTTGAGGATCACGCCGTTGGGGCCGACGTTGTACTGCTGGAACTGGTTATGGGACAAGCCTGCGCCATTGGGCGTGGCGATGTTCACCACCGGTACGCCATTGCCCGCCGCACCCACCGTGGTGCCTGTGGTGCCTGGCGCGCTGACCACGATGCCGTCGGCCTGGGCCAACAGCGGCTGCCAGAACAGCGCGTTGGCGAGGATCAACGCCAGCCCGCGCTTGGGCAGGCCGAAGAACGAATTGCGCGGCTTCAGGGCGGCAGAAGGTTGGCGGGCCAGGAAGGCGAATTGGCGAACATCCATTTTCGTAGTCTCGTTGCAGCGGGCATTAAGGACATGCGGTAGTAACCGGCGCTGTAGCTCGCTCATTACTGTCGACACGCGATCGTCAGGCTGGCGGGAAATAGAACGTCAGCTCTTATATCCATATCGAGAAAGAGCCACTACTTAGCCATCAGATCGCCGAATAGGTTAGTACAAGGAAAGGGGCAAAAGTTCGCGAGGGTTGTGTGAATTGGATCCCACTTATCGGAATTCATGTGCAGGGCTGGTTTGAATAGCGTCGACGCAGCCGGCGAGTGAGATCGATCAGTTGCTGCCGCATCAGCGGGCGCCTACCTGAGCTTGGGAGAAGCGGCCGAAACTCAGGCAGAATATCTATTGTTTTGCGCAAGTACTCGATGGGATTTCTGCGATAGGGCCAGGCGTCTCTACACCGGAGAGCAGTCGAATCACTGCGCCGCATCTCCAGTCATGCCGGTCCAGATACGCCTCATAATCCTTACCTGCCTCAGGAGTAAATACTTGAGGAGCTGGCGCACAGATGAATTGGTCGGTGACCATTTTCATCACGACCACAGAAGGGGCGCCTGCGGGGATAATAAACTCTGAGTACGACTCGCCATAGCTCAGATGATCACTCCTCCATGACGCAGGCATTCCGATGCTTCGTCTGGTGTGTTTGCCCAGAGTGGAATTGAGCTTATCTGCAAGGGTATCGCCGTAGGCATAAAGAGGTTCTTTGCTCGAAGCGCAGTCTTGCCCGGGATTGATTGCGACGGGCAAACCGTTGTTTCCGAAAAGACGGATTCTTGCGGAGGTTGTGTGATCGTAGGGCTGCTCTTGTATAGGCTGTTCGTGACTAGTTAGCTGCTAATTAAATGCCCTTCAAATCTGTCCCTTTTATCATCATCAAGGAAAATTGGTATCCACAAAGTCTCTAGCAAAATCTTCTGCGTTTATTTTTACACCAGCTCGCGCGAATTTTTCCGAATTCACGCGCCACACTTCTTTTATTTTCTCCACCAGGGATTCCGGAAAATCCATCTGAGACGCGACGACATCACCCCAACTGCCTTGCACCCCGTACAGCTCGTGCAACTTGGGCTCCAGCGCACTTAACGCCGCACACTGCTCGTCTGTCAGCTCATCAATAGCCGAAAGCACGTAGCATTCCAGTAGCCGGAGAAAAGGCTTTCCTTCATATCGATTCATAACGGCTCTTAAATAAAATCCGGGTGAACTTGCAACTGCTGCAGAAACTTATCGAAGCTATCGGCAAGTTGGGTGCGTTCTGAGCCTTCATGTGAATAATACCAAACAAAACCGGATGGCGAATCCAGCGAAATATAAAACTGGCTGCCACCTCCGTCGCGCCCAATGGGCAACATGAATGGCCCCAACACTTGAGCCCAGTCATCAAGAGCCTTATCCAGGCTGTCGATACCTGCGTCTCCTAGTGAATAAAACCAATCAACGCTGACGCTAGCATCTGGTGATGCGTTCAAAAAGAAACTTCCGGCTTCAGGATGCCCACCGTTGGCACTTCGGATGAATTGAAGGTAGGTTTCTGGAAACCTACGGCCCAGCCGAGCCTCAAGGGCGCGCACGCTTGAGTCATTACCACTGAAACCCACGCTGGGGCGTCCCCCGACATTGATGTTCAACTCAGCAATATTCATTCTTCCACCTAATTTTTTGGGCCTTGCCCAGCAAAAGTCCCAGGGATTACTTTTTCAGGGTTACTCCCAACGTCATGAATTTTATCAAGTACCATTTTACGATCTGCTGGGCTAGCCGCGTTGCCGCCGAAATCTTCAACGTGCTTACCGAGCTTTTTACCTAGCTGCTTCGAATCTACCTTAAATGCTGCAAAATAGGGGTCAGACCCTGAGGGATCCCCGAATTTTCTTACTTAAAATCAAGAAGTTGGAATATTGAAGAGGCCTGCATGAGCCGGCAACTTGGTTTGCACCACACAAAACTAAGAACCCGAACCCATGCAGGCCATCCGATTTTTACACAGAGCGCTCGCTCAAGCACTGCCCTCGATCCATTCTCGCCGCCTAACGACGCTGATGAGTTGTGTCAGTTCGTTACTGCAAGGCCGTCGCCTGACGCTAACAGCGCTGGGACGTTTTATGCCACGTCAGGCGTACCCCAAGCATGCGATCAAACGAGTGGACCGATTACTGGGTAATCAACACCTCAGAGCAGAGCGCCCGCTGTTCTACTGGGTGATGCTGCGGGCGTTGTTAGGCTCCCTGAAGCACCCTTTAATCTTGGTGGACTGGTCTCGAATTGATGCTCCTGGCGATGCGTTTTTGTTGAGAGCCGCGGTCCCGTTTGCGGGACGCTCGTTTCCTATTTATGAAAGCGTTCATGAGCGTGAGAGCTGTCCCAAATATCAAAGCCGCCTGCTCAAAATGTTAGCTGAGTTACTGCCTGACGGATGCGTTCCAGTCTTGGTCACGGATGCGGGTTTTCGGCGTCCGTGGATGAAGGCTGTGGTAGCGAAGGGCTGGTATTACGTGGCTCGCATACGCAACCGTGAACTTTATCGTCGAGAAGCAAACGACTGGCAACCCGTGAAGAATTTGTACGCTCTGGCCACTTCATCACCTAAATCGCTGGGGCGCGTTGAGATGACGCGTAGCGCCCCTCACTTCGTCGATTTGTACTGCGTTCGCCATTCAGCCAAGGGCCGAAAACACCAACGAGTCACGGGTTCAATCGCCAGAAGCAAGCTCAGCCGACAGTCCGCCAAACGTGAGCGTGAGCCGTGGTTGCTTGCCAGCAACCTTGCGCAAAGTGAGTGGAACCCGGCACAGATTGTGGCGATTTATAAGCGGCGTATGCAGATCGAGGAAGGTTTCCGAGATGTCAAAAGTGAGCACCTGGGATTCGGTCTGAATTTGCATCGAAGCCACTGCCCAAAGCGCATTGAGGTGCTGTTGTTGATTGCGGCATTGGCCAACTACCTCATATTTTTAACAGGGCTGCAGGCGCGAGAAGATGGTTTGGAACGGTGCTATCAAAGCAATAGCCTCAAAAAGAAACGAGTGCTTTCATTGTGGCGATTGGGTTTGGAATACTGGCGCAGTTGCACCGAGTTCGGTGGTCAAAAACACCTGGAGATATTGGAGAAAGCTCTGCGTGATGAGGTGCACCATCAGGCGCAGAGCTTGGAGTAAATTTGTGGGGATCCCTCAGGGCCTGACCCCATTTTTCCAGACCCAATTTTTCACATTAGACAATAAAACACTGCCCTTTTAATTTCAAACTAGTCAGAGAGAACAAAACGTATACGGGTGCAGGTCTTACTTATAGGACTTGGCACCGGATGCTCCTATGTGGATTGTACCGTCTTAATAATGCAGTGTTCTTTGTGACCATCCCCATAGGTCATGACTACTGACGTGGTAAATGTACCGTCTTCGTTCCAAACCGTCATTACATTTTCACTCTTCTCAGGGCGCTTATCGGGTCCACCGAAAGGATCAGGATTGACAGCAGTGGGCTCTGCCGCGTAGGTCACTGGGACGAAAAGCGATAGCATTGCTATAAAACTCAATACTGAAGCTAACAATTTCCTATTTTTTTCTCCATTACACCGAATACGATAGCTGTGTTGTGTAAGCTCAGAATCTGATTTGCTTGCCATTACCGACCTCCTATTTAAGCGCCCAAAAAAGCTATAGCAGTGGCTCCCCCAAGTACATAGAAGCCAGACCAAAATCGCATGTTACTGACGAGACTAAAATATTGGGACCCATGCGGATCGCGAATAGCTACAACGGAGTTCCCTTTCTAGTTATAGCCCCATCAACCACAATAAAATGGAAAAAGTCAGCGCAAAAACGTGGTCTGACTCCTATTCACCCCTGCTGAACTCTAAAACGCAAAGACTTGGTCTGATCCATATTCCCTCTATTTCGCACTCGACCTTGTATACCTATCACTGATTTCAGAGTAATTAATGGTCACAGAATTAACGTCATCAACAACACAATTCCATTTTTTACCGAACTCGTACGCCAACCATAAATACATCTCCATCGACCCTTTTGAGTGTCCCAACTGCATTTCAATCATTGTCCTCGGTGTGGCACCCAATAAATTCTCCCATTCTAAAATATCTTGCGCATCATAAAAACCTATGAATTTTTCGGAGGTGAGTAATGACACATACAAAGTCGCCTCGCCCCAGCTCAATACTCCGCGACTACGTTTACCGCCGCTGACGATTCCACCTATAGAGTGAAGAAAATCAGCGAACGTGTCTTCATCAATTTCCACATCCGATATAATTGATGCTGAGTCGCTCACAACTATAACCCCCCTTTTTTGGCTCCATACTCGAATAACTCTTCGACGCTGTTAATTACTTTAACCCCTACCTTTTCATAAGCTTTGATCTGCTGCGGCTTAACCACGTTCGGAGCAAAAAGTATGACTTCTTTACGATCAGGGTTAAGCATAGTGTTATTTTGTAACTTCTGTAACTGTTCGATTTTTCCAGGCTTCGGACTGCTGGCAACCTCAATGATAAAACGAGGTGTTTCAGCGTCTATCTCGCCAATTCCCACAGGTTTTCCGTCAACAAAACCAGATCTGAATTTGCTTTGATAATCCAAAAGCATCCCTTTTTCGCTCAATGCTCTTCCGACTTGCCCCTCTAAAACCTCTCCCGTGACATCTGATTTAAGTGCCAAGTCAATTTCATTATCAAATCTTCCTGGAACAACCGTAAGAGGTCTCCCGGCTAACCCAGCTTCGTTATCAGCTGCCCCAGCCCAATTTTTTCCCGCAATCAGCTCACCGGACTTAGCTGCGCTGTTTAACTCGGCAGCTGATGCAAGCCTCTTAATCGCAATACTCTCCAAAACAAGTTCGAAAACAGTCTTGGCACCCCGTGCCGCCGGTACCACAGCCGCCAGAATATCCAGCTCAGGCGTGACGTCTTTAGTCCCCTTGATCGCGATGTCCGCCAAACGCTGCGACGCATCCGCAACGCTCGACTCATACGTAGACAGCCCCGATAGCTCGTTTTGATGCTGAGCCGTCTGCTCTTGACCGTACTGCCGCCATTGATCATAGACAGCTCCGGGGCCGTAGACATTTGCCGCATTAAAAAGGGTGGGGTCGTTTTTCTGACTCTCTGTGGCACCGAAGGCGTAGACCTTCTCGCCCTTGACCATAATGGGCGTGCCATCTTTCCAGGTCAGCGGAATTTCCTGTGCGGCTAACTGGGCAACGATTCCCTTGGCCGTGTTCAAATCTTCCATGAATCGCTCGGACTCGGTGTCCTTGCCCTTGGATTGCTGCACCAGTGCATTCAAGCGTGCTTCGTCAGCTTTATCGACCGCACCGCCTGCGGCAATCATCAGCAAATCAATCCAACGTGTACTGGACTCAGCTTTGCCCCGCTTTTCCAGCTCTTCGGCCTTCTTCTCCAGAATTGGCACTTCCTGGGTCTTGTGCAGGCGGCGGTTGAATACTTCAACACTATTGGCCGTTCCACCAGCCACTATCGAACCGTTTACGCCATTACCAGCACCTACAACAGTGCCCACACCCGCCGCAATCAACGACGCCAGCGCATCTTGATCCGTACCCTTGATTTGGTTTTTTTCCAAAGCATCTGTGATCGCCGGTATCAACGCGGCTGATGCACCTGCACCTAGTGCACCGCTTTGAGGGCTACCGCTGGACAACCCAATCGCCGCCCCAGCCAGCGCATGCAACATCACACGTGCCGCACCACCCTCTGCCCAGGCTGCGCGGGTGGCCGCATCGGATTTCGGATCTATGGATCTGGCCTGAGCGTAGTCGCCTATCTTTTTAAAGATGTCACTGGAGGACGTATTGGCAACAATGCCGACGGCTGTACTTCCTGTCGCTCCGCCTAACCCCGCTGCGATTAAACCGGTGGCGATATCGGCCATCACACGCTTGTCACCACCCACCTGCCAGCCCTTGGCATCCAGATATGCCGCGTTTGCCGCCAGTGCGGTTTGCTCAGCATCGGGTGAGCCCGCCTTGGCCTGATCATCTGCCTGCTTGCTCAAGGCTGCGGCTTTATTCGCCTTGGCTTCGGCAACTTTGTTGATCACGCTACTCGACAGTTGCGCCGAGCTTTGGATCAAGTCGATCCGCTCTTGCATGGCCTTTTCGTCGGGCCGGTCGAGCGGCTTGTTGGCGTTGGCAGTGTCACGGTTCAAGCCGACCAGGTCATTGACCCCGGCCGCGTTCCTTACCTCAATTGTTCCCGGGCTGACGGCGCTACGGGTTTTGTTGCTGTCGGACTCCTTGAGCAGCAACGGAATCGTGCCGCCCACGCCCGAGCGCGCATCAGTGAACCCTGCTGTCGCGCCGGAATAGCTCAAGCTCGCGGCCTGGCTTTTGATGTCGCTGTTGTTTTTGATATCGCTGACCAGCAGACGATCAGTACTCAGGTAGTTCTTGTCGTTGCTGGCTTCGCTGGCGATTATCGCGCCCTGAAGCGTAGTGTTTTTACCCACATTGATGTCATAGCCACCCTTGCCAGCATAAAGGCCGGTTTGCTGGGTCACCGCGTTGTAATCGCTGTTCATTTTGTTGCCGGCGATATTCGCGGAGCCTGAAACCATGGAGCCCAGGCAGAAAGGTGGCACGCAAATGCTCACGCCAACACCGCCGCTGGTTTGCTTGTTCTTCTGGCTCGCTTCGTCCTGGCGAGAGGCGATGTTCAAGTTGCCGCCAACCTGCGCCTTAATAGCATCGGCATGCACCTGCGCGCCTGCCAATGTTGTGTCCTGGCCACTCTTGAGGACGAGAAGACCCGTCTCAACCGTACTATTGACTTGGGTGACTTCATGGCCGGTTCCCATACCCTTGGCCATCTGTGCACCCAGGTCCAGCACGAAGCCGCTCTGTTCACCAAAACTGAGGCTCACACCGATGCTGGTCTTGTTATTTTTATTCTGGTTGTCCCAGTTCTTACGGTCCTGAGCGCTTTCCAGGATGACGTCGCTCTTGGCCTGCAACAGCGTGTCTTTGGCTTTGATGCTGCTGCCGATCACATGCAGGTCACCTGCGGTGCCCGGAGCATTGCCGGTTGCCACGATCGCCAGACCACCGCCACTGTTGAGGGTCGATTGCTTCACCGTCTCGGCGTTGTACTCGCTGGTGCTTTTCTTGCGGGTATTCGCGAGTTCAGTACCAATCTTAAACACCGACCCTTTGCTGTTGGCGGGCTTGCCGTCTGAATCGTTGGCTGCTTCATTGCTACCACCCAAAGCATCGTAGACCGAGAGCGCCGCCTGAGCGCCCTTGACGGCCTTCAGGCGGCTGTCGTCGGCTTTTTGAACGGCCTGTACATCGTTGCGAATACTCTTGTAGGTATCGACCGCTACACCACCAATCACCCGCCCGACTGCCAGGCTTTTGGAGCTGTCTTTACTGGTTTGATTAGCTGTTTCTGTCCCGGAAGCAATGGTGACGTTAGAGCCGTTGAGCGACATATCCTTGGTGCTCACCAAATCACTGGCGACCACCTTCAGCTCGCGCCCGGCGGCCAGACTCACATTGCCAGCACTGGACCCGACCGTGCTGCCCGTCAAGGTCGTTTCGTTGGCTGTGCCGTTGTGTTTCTGGCTATTGATGAACAAATGCTGATTGCCGGTGATGTCATCCAGCCCCAGCTTGTTGCCAGTCAGTACACCGGTGAGGTCGCGATTTTTTTCCTTGTGCATGTCGGTGCGCGAGAACGTGTTCTGCGTGGCATCGATTGTCAGATCACGCCCGGCCTGTACAGCCAGTTCTGCGGTGCTCACCAACGATGAGCCGGTGACTCTGACGTCCTGCCCACTGGAAACAGTGACGGTGTCACCCGAAACCATACTCCCCACCGCAGTCGTGCGCTTCTCGTCGACTTTGTCTTCAACCTTGCTCGACTTGAACCCACCCCAACTGCTTTTGCTTTCTTTGCGTTCGTGACGGGCGTGGTCGGAGTTAGTGACCGCAAGAATGCTGACGTCCTGGCCTGCGACCAGTTGCGCCGCGCCTTTTTCGGCGGTGACGGCACTCCCAGCCAGCAACAGGTTTTCACCCGCCACGGCGGTGCTGTTGGTACCCGCGCTGACCAAGCTGCCGACATTGTTGATGGCAGAAGTCTCATCCAGGCGGAATTTTTTCCCGGACGAGCTCTTCTTGGTTTTGCTGTAGAAGCTGTAGTCCTGATTTTCAGCCGCCTTTAGGGCAAGGTCGTTACCCGCAACCAGATACGCTTCTTTGCCCGCATCCACCTGGCTGGCCACTAGTTGCAGGTTCTGCCCGGCGCTCAGGGTGGCGTCACCACCCGCCTTGAGTACGGTGGACACCTGCTGAACATGATCCTCTTGACTGGTGACCTTCTTGGAATTAAACGCCGAATGCTGTTCATTCGCCGCCGAAGCCAGGTTCAAATTGCCCTTGGCCACCATCGCCAGATCACGCGTTGCATTCAACTGGCTGCCGATGGCGCTGATGTCCCGTGCCGCCACAATCTGGAAGTCCCGTCCGGCTTCTACCACAGTGCCGTACTGGGTCGCGCTGCTGTTACGTGAGTAGGTGCTGACAATATTGGCGTTACGCTGTTCGGCGGTGGCCAGGTTCACGTCACGCCCGGCTTGCAGGCGCGTGTCGGCGCCACTCTTGAGTACACCGCCGGTGCTGTTGACGTCGCGACCGGCTTGCAGGGTCAGGCTGTTGGCGGCTTCGATGCGCGCGGCGTTGTCGACGAAGTCGGTGCGTTCGGTGCGGTAGCCGCTACTGCTCTGGTGGCTGGTGACGCTGCGCTCATTGAGGACATCGCCGCTGATCGCGCCCAAGCTGACATCGCGTCCGGCAATGATGCCGCCGGCGCGGTTGGTCAGGCTGTTGCCGGCGAGCAGGTCGAGACGGTTGCCGGCCTGGGTCAGGCCGCCGTTGACCATGTTGCGTCCGGCGCTGGCGGCGAGGTTGTTGGTGGCGCGCAGGGTGCCGACGTTGTTGAGATCTGCGCCGCTTACCAGACTCAGATCGCTGCCGGTGATCAACGCGCCATTGGGGGCCAGGCGGTTGTTGGCCTGGGCCAGGTAGAGCACGGGCACCAGCACTTGCTGGCCGGCGACGGTGGCGTTTTCCATCCACACGATGTCGTGGGTCAGGGCCGCAACTTGTTCGGCGGTGAGGCTTACACCTACAGACAAATTGAGCGCCTGACGGCTGCCGATGGCGTTGTCCATCAGGTACTTGAACATCGCCGTGTCACTGGTTTGGCCGTCGATGAAGCGCTGGCCGGTGCGGGCAATGACCGCCTGTTGGATCAGGCGTTGTTCATAGAGGCCGTCACCCAGGCGTTTTTGCGCCTGGTCGGGGTCGTAGCCGAGCTTGGACAGCAGGTAATCGGAACTGAGGAACTGGCTGAGGTTGGTCAGCTGCGGGTTGGTTTCGATCAGGTATTTCTGTGGGTTGGAGACGAACTGGCTGTCCGGCAGGCCTTGCACGCGATTGATAGTTACACCATCGGCCGAGGTGCCGGTGCCGGGTACGACCGGCCCGGAAACCGGGGCCCGGTCTACGTTGCCGCCGCCCAGGGTCCAGCCTTGCGGGCCGGTACTGGCCGGCGCGCTGGCGCTTGCGCCGCTGAGGCGGAACAGGCCGCCCTGCCCGCTGGGCAAGGTAAAGCCGGGCAAGCTCAGCGGGTTGATCTGCTGCTGGGCCAAGTCAGGAGGTAATTGCTGGTTAAGGGTGATGCGGGTCGAGTAACCGGCGGCGCCGCTGGCGCCCGTGGCGTCGGTTGGGTTTTTTGCGCCCGCACCGATGTAGTGGTAACCCAGGCGCACCACGCTGTTGTCGATACCGGCTTGCGCCTTGACGTCCACCGCGCCGCCAGCCTGGATCACGGCGGCGTAACGCTGATCATCGCTGGCGATTTTGGTGACCTTGCCGAACTGGGTACGCTCGCTCTCCATCATGCCGACGAAGTTGGCCACGGTGGCCTCAAGGCCGCCGAGGTCATTGGGGTTGTAACCGGCGCTTTTGTACCAGTATTTGTTGGTCAGTGCGCTGGCGGCATTGAACCAGGCACGCGGATGTTCGGTGCGCGCGGAGGTAAAGAGCCGATAGGTCTCGGTCTCGCCGGTTTCAATCCCCGTGTTGACCAGGTTGTTCAGGCGCGCCGTGAAGTTGCCGCCGGCTGCAATCGAACTGCTGCTGTTGAGCAGGTCGCCCCCGGCCAGGGTCATGTTACCGCCCGAAGTGATGCTCGAACCGGCACTGGCCGCGGTCACCTCCAGTTTGTCGCGGGTCACCACTTCCCACACGTAGTTACGCCCCGTGCCACCAGCATGGCAGTCACCGGCGTTGACATACTCGATGCATGTGCCTTCAGTGGCGGAGGCGGTGTATACGCCCGCATCATTGACGGTCAGTACCGCACGTTCATTTTTGATCGTGGCGGCGGTCAGGCTCAGGTCACCATCACTCTGCATGCTCGACGAGCTGTTGATAATGCTGTCGGCCAACCCGCCCTTGCCGTCGCGATCGACGCTCAGGTTGCCCATGCTGTAGATGTCGCCGTAGCTGTTGTTCAACGACGCGACGCGCAGGCTCATGTCGGCACCGCTGAAGATCAGGCCGTGGTCGTTGAGCAACGCGCCAGTGGTGACCGTGAGCGCTTGCCCGCTGCCAAGCGTGGCGTAGTTGTTGAGCGCGCCCGCGTCGATCAGCAGGTCAGTGGCCGAGGTCAGGCGGCCACGGTTGTTCAGGGTGCCGCTGATGGTTGCGCGGGTCACGCCGCCGCCGGCGATGCTGGCGGTGTCGCTCAGGTTCGCCTGGGCGGCAGTGAGGTTCAATTTGCCCAGGCTGCTGATGCGCCCGCTGCTGTTCAACGCGCCGCTTAACGTAAGGTCGAGGTCACCGTCGCTGGCGATCAGGCCGTTGGTGGACCAGTTGCCGCCGCTGCCGATAAACCGCCGGGCGCCGAGCAATTGGCCGGTTGTTGTCTGGTCGAGCGTGTTGACGTTGACCGTCAGTTGCCCGGCCTGGATCACGCTGCTGTTGGTCCAGTTGTCCCGGGTGATGGTCAGGTCGCCCCGCGTCACCAGGCTGCCGCCGACGTCATTGAGGTTGGCGGGGGCAATGCCGAAGTTGCCGGTGCCCACGTGCAGCACACTACCGCCAAGGTTTTGCAGGCTGCCGGCGTCCAGTGTCAGGTTGGTGTTGGCGGTTTCCAGCACGCCGTTGCGGTTGTCGAACACGCCACCGATGGCGAACTCAGTCGTGCCGTCGGGCCCCAGGGCACGCAGGCGTCCGGTCTGGTTGTCGAGGCTGGCGGCGTGCACCTTGAGGGTGGACTCACTTTCGATGATGCCCAGGCGGTTGTTCAGTGCGCCGCTCAGGTCGAGGTCGATCTGTTGGGCGGCTATCTGGCCATCGTTGTCACCGCTGTTATCGAAATCGTGCCCAACCACGCGCATCAGGCCTTTGGCATAAAGCCCGCCGTTGCGGTTATCGAAATTGCCGGTGGTGACCAGGCCGTTGCCACCCTGCGCAGAAATGCGTCCGCCATAGTTGTCCACGGCGCCGGCTTGCAGGTCCAGGGTTTGGCCCTGCATCACGCCACCCTGGCGATTGTTGTTGAGGTCGTAGCCGTTGCGCAGCACGCCGACGACTCGGGTCTGGAGCAGGGCCTTAAGGCTGGCGAGGGTGCCGCCACGGTTGTCGAGGCTGGCGGCTTTGATAGTCAGGTCGCCGGTCTGGGCGATCAATTTGCCGCTCTGGTTGTCGACAGCGTCGACCACGTCGAGGGTCAGACCGTTCTGGCTCTGCACGGCGCCTTTGTCGTTGTCCAGCCGGTTGGCGCTGAGCTTGAGGTCAGCGTTCTGGCTGTAGATCAGGCCATCGCTGCCGTTCTGCACCAGGCCGCTGGCGGTGATGCTCAGGCGATCATTGGCGGCCAGTGTGCCGCGATTACGGTTATCCAGGCCGCCGGTCAGCAGCGTCAACAGGCCTTGGCTGGCGAGCTGCCCGCCCTGGTTGTTGATCTGCGCCGCTCGGTTGATCAACAGCGAGCCGCCGCTGGCCAATTTGCCGTTGGTATTGGTCAGGGTCGCCAGCAGGTCCAGGCTGGTGTCGGTGCCGCCGCTGATGCTGCCGGCGCTGTTGTCCAGGTTCCGCGCGGTCAGGTCCAGGGCCGTGCCGCTGTCGATGGTGCCACCGTTGGCGTTGTTCAGCAGGCCGGTGACCTTGAGGTTTTGTTCGGTGGCGCTGGAAAGCACGCCCTTGTCGCTGTTATCCAACTCGGCGGCGCTGACGGTGAGCGCCTTCTGGCTGACCAACGCACCCGCGCCGCTGTTGAGCAGGCTGCCGGTGAGTGTGGCATTGAGGGCGCCGTAACGGCTCGACAGGGTGCCGCTGTTGCGGTTGTCCAGGCTTGCGGCAGTGGCGTTCAGGCCTTGCCAGCCGGACATCAACCCGTTTTGGTTGATCAGCGTGTCGGCGTTGAGCACCAGCAGGTTATTGCTGATCAGCTTGCCCGCGCTGTTGTCGAGGGTGCGTCCACCGAGGTTCAGGGTTTGCGCGCTGGAGAGTTCACCGCCCTGGTTATTCAAGTCGCGCAGGTGATCGATGCTCAGGTTGCCGGCGGTGGTGATCAGGCCACCAGAGTTATTCAGATCGCCGGTGGCACTGCCGAAATCCACGGCAATCGCGCTGCCCAGCAACGAGCCGCCCTGGTTATCCAGGCTCGCGGTATTGATGCTCAGAAGGTTGGCCGCGTTGATCAGGCCCTGGGCCCGGTTGGTCAATGGGCCACTCACGTTGAGCACGGTGTCGCCACGGCTGGTGAGGGTACCGCCGCTGTTGTCCAGGCTGGCGGCGCGTGCATCCACCGCAGCGGCGGCAATCATGCCCTTGACGTTCGCCAGGGCCAGGCCGATGCGCAGGGTCAGGGCAGTATTGCCGAGCACTTTACCGCCGCTGTTGTCGAGGTTGTCGGCAGTGAGCGTGAATGCCTGGCTGCTGGAAATCTCGCCGCCCTGGTTATTCACATCCTTGAGGTTGTTGAGCACCAACAGCGGCCCGTTGATCAGCCCGCCCTGGTTGTTGAATTGGCCCCGATTGAGTTCAAGGGTCAGGCCGGTGGCGCTGGTCACCTGGCCGCCTTGCTGGTTGTTCAGGTCGCGGGTGTCGATACGCAGCGCATCACGTGCGCTGAGGGTGCCTTGCTGGCTGTTGTCGACGCTTGCGCTGGTCAGGGTCAGAGTGCCATCGGTCACCAGGCGCCCGCCCTGGTTGTCCACCGCGTCACGGGCGCCGATGGTCAGCGGGCCAGCGCTTGAGAGCGCGCCACCACGGTTGACCAAGGTGCCCGCGGTCACGGTGAGCAGCCCTTCACTGCTGATCAGGCCCTGGTTGCGGTTGAGCAGTTGATCGACGTTCAGGTTCAGGCCGCTGCCGGCTATTACCAGGCCGCCATCGCTGTTATCCAACTGCGTGCCGTTTACCGCCACGCCCGCACGGCTGGACAGCTCGCCGTTGCGGTTGTCAATGCTGGCGACGTCGATCTGCACGCCGCCGGTGCTGGCGACCAGGCCTTTCTGGCGGTTGTCCAGGCGATTGCCGTTGAGGTGAAGGGCGCCCTGGCTGGTGACCAGCCCGTTCTGGTTGTCGAGCGTGCCGGCGCTGAGGCTCAACGCCTTGCCTGCGGTGACCAGGCCCGCGACGTTGTCCAGGGTGGTCACCGTCAGGGTGGCCGTGTCCAGGCTGGAGATTTCGCCGCCGGTATTTTGCACAGTGCCCACGTTGGCGGTCAGTGGCCCATTGCTGGTGACCAATCCGCCCTGGCCGTTCTGCAGTTCGCTGGCGCTGACCTCCAGCGCGGCGTTGCTGAGGACTCGTCCCTTGTTGCGGTTATCGAGCGCAGCCGCCGTGACGCTGGTGTGTTGCCGGGCGCTGAGGGTGCCGCCCTGGTTGTTCAAGGCTTGGGCATCAACGGTCAACGCACGACTGGCGATGACGCTGGTGCCGGTGTTGTTGAGGGTCGTGGCGCGCAGGCTCACATCACCCGCCGTGTTACGGGTGTTATCGGCGTTGACGCCGGCTTCGATGACGTCGCTGTTGGTCAGCGTGCCGCCGCTGGACAGCGCGATGCGGTCACGTGCGGCGAGGCTTTTGCGGTTGATGAGATCGCCTTGGGCTTGCACGTCCAGCGCTTTACCGGCGTAGACCTTGTCGGTTAGATCGACATTATGCGCCGTGACCTTAACGTTGCCGGTGGCAGCCGCCTGCGCCATGCTCAAGCGCCCATTGGCATCGAGCTGGATATCCCCACCACTGGCCGCCAGCGTACCGTCGAGCTTCACCCCCACCCCGGCCTCGGTGCCCACCAGTTTGATCGCACCGGCATACATGCCGCCCAGGGCCGATGAGTCGATCGCCAGCTCCGGTTTGGCGCTGCCGTCGTCGGCGCGTGGCGTGGCATTGAGCGTTTTTGCATCGACGTCGTTACGCCCGGCGATCACGTTGAGTTCGCGGGCGTTGATCTGCGCGTTGATCTTGGCCGAGCGGGTGATGATGTCGAAGCGGTCGACGTTGCTGGCGTTCAGGCCTTCGCCGTCGATGGTCACGGCGCCGCCGTCGACCTGGTAGCTTTTCAGTTGGCCGGTCGGGTCGAGCACCGGTTTGCCGGTGGTGAGGGTGACGTTCGGCGTGTTGATAAAGCCGCAACCGCTGCAGGTAATCCCGTAGGGGTTGGCGACGATGACCTTGGCCGACTGCCCCGCCACTTCGGTGTAGCCGCGCAACTGGCTGGCGCTGCCGCCGTTGACTTCGTTGAGGATGACGCTGGCTGCGCCGCCCTTGAGGTTGGGGTTGCCGACGATGTAGCCGCCCAGCTGGGTGTTGACCAGGGTGCCGGTGGCGTTGTTGAGGATCACGCCGTTGGGGCCGACGTTGTACTGCTGGAACTGGTTATGGGACAAACCCGCGCCGTTGGGCGTGGCGATGTTCACCACCGGCACGCCATTGCCCGCCTGACCAACCGAAGTACCCGGCGCGCTGACCACAATGCCCTCGGCCTGGGCCAGCAGCGGTTGCCAGAACAGCGCGTTGGCGAGGATCAACGCCAGCCCGCGCTTGGGCAGGCCGAAGAACGCGTTGCGCGGCTTCAGGGCGGCAGAAGGTTGGCGGGCCAGGAAGGCGAATTGGCGGACGTCCATTGTCAGGTTCTCATTGCAGCGGGGCGTTGAATTACAGGAAGAAATCCATGCGGAAGTAGATCGGCGCTTCGCGCTCGGTGATCACGCCAGGTCTTTCTAACGAGTGGGCAAAGGTCACGCTGGTGCTGACGTTTTTGCCGCGGGCGAACAGTTCCAGGGAGTTACTGGAGACCCGCCCATGCAGGTTGTCGTTGTAGCGGTCGTTGCTGATCACGCCCTGGTCGTAGCCGACGCTGACGCCGTATTCGAAGAAGGCCGGGCGCATCCAGTCGAGGGTCACCGGGCGCGCCCAGCGCACTTCGTTGCGCCAGTAGCCGCCGCTGTCGCCGGTCAATAATTGGTCCTTGAAGCCGCGCACCGAGGCCGAACCGCCGAGGCTCATGCGTTGCGGGCTGAACAGGATGTCTTCGCTGCGTTGGCCGGTGGCCAGGCTGGAAAAACTGAAGGACTCGCCCCACAGGCTGAACGGTTGCAGGTAGCTGACGGTGGCGGTGTATTTGCGGTAGCGCGAATTCGGCTGGCGCCGGCCGAACTCGCCGCGCTCTTCCTGCGATTGGGCGTCGAACAGGCCGATGCCGTTTTGCATGCCCAGGTCGAGGTTGACGAAGGCGCTGCCAATACGGCGGCCGTGGTTGATGCCCAGTTGCAGTTCGCTGAGGCGGTTGCTGCTGGGCGCGGTGCGCACGTCGAGGAGGTAGTTGTTGGTGCGCAGGTGCGCCAGGCCGACGTTGACCGAGGTCTTGCTCACGTCATCGCGATGGATCACCCGCTCGGCGCGCAGCTGGTGGTTCTGGTTGTCGCCGTCCTGCTTGTACTTGGCGTTATCGGCCACGATGTAGGTGCGGTAGTCGCTCTCGTTGTAGCTGTAGCTGAAGTTCCACCAGCCCCACGGTACGTTGTAGTAAAGCAGGGTGTTTTTCGAGGTTTTCTGATGGTCGCTGATGGCGTCGTGGCCGCCGCGCAGCATCAACTGGTCGCCCAGGCCCAGCGGGCTGTCCCACTCAAGGCCGGCGCCCCATTGCTGTTCGCCGGTGCTTTTCTGGCCGTCGTTATTGCGCGACAGGCTGGCGCGCCAGGGCTTTTGTGCGGTGTTCTTGACCACCACGTCGCTGCCGCCGACCTGGCTGCCGGGGGTCAGCTCCATCTGCGCCTGTTTGGACGGCAGGCGGTTGAGCTGGTCCACCAACTGCTCGATTTCGCGCAGGTTCAGCGCCTCGCCGACCTTGCCGGGAAAGGCCATGGCCAATTCGCGCTCGGTCACCGTGCTGCCTTCGGCGCTTTTCAGGGCTTCGAGCTTGCCTTCTACCACCAGCACTTGCAGGTGACCGCTGGAAAGGTCCTGCTGTGGCAGGTAGGCACGGCTGGTGACGCGGCCTTTGCCGAGGTAGTAGTCGGTGATGGCCTTGAGCAGTTCGTTGAGCTGGGACACGCCCAGGCACTGGCCGATATACGGCTTGAGCAGACGCTCGCGGTCGGCGGCCGGCAGGCTTTCGGCGCCTTTGAGTTCGATGTCCTGGATCGGAAAGCAGCGCGTGTCGGCGGAGGTGGCCGGGGCTTCGGGCTTGGTTGCCTTGCCGGGCAGGTCCTGGAGTTCCTGCAGACGCCGTTGCTGCTCTTCGAGCAGGCGGTTTTGACGGTCGCGGATCAGGTCCTGGTCGCCGGGGGTGGGGGCGGCGAATGCAGTGTTCAGGCCCAGGCAAGTGAGCAAGACAGTGCATAGAAGAAACCGAGTCCGTGGCATTAACAGAGGCATGTTCGATCCGTCGAAAATTAAGGGCCGGCAAACTAACATCGAACTTCCAGCAGTCCAAGAAGCTGGGCTGTTGGGTGTTTGAGCGGGCCTGGCCGTTAATGTATTGATTAGTAACAAAATTTAATCATCTAACGGCTTTCAGGCTGATCGCGGAAACGTTTAATCCGACCGGCGGCAGCTGTTTCGATGAGGATTCGACTGAGCAGCCATTGATCGCCATTATTTAGCCATCAGGTGTCGTCGCTAGGTTAGTACCGGGGATTGGAGGAAAGTTCGCGGGGGTTTTGTGAATTGGATCCCACTTATCGGAATTTCGAGAACAGGGATTGAACCGCTGCGCCTAGGGGATCGTTCCCATGCTCCGCGTGGGAATGCAGCCCGTGACGCTCCGCGTCACCTGTGTGAGCGGTTGGCGGGACGCGGAGCGTCCGAGGAGGCATTCCCACGCGGGAGCGTGGGAATGATCTTTAGACCGCTATCGGGGGCAAGCCCCCTCCCACATTGGGTATTCGCAGCATTGGAAGAGCCTAGCCAATACCCTTGTCTTTTTCCGAGCCGGGCACCAGGGCCAGGCCGGGGCGTTCGACGTCGCGGGACACGTGGGACTTCACTTCTCCCACCCCACCCTCTTCATCGTTGTGGATCACCAGCACGCCAGGCCGGCGCAGTTGCTCTAGGTCGCCCGCGCCGAGGTTGAAACTTTCACTCAAGTGCTGGTCGCTGAGCGCATTCGCTTCGGCGCGACGCTGGGCGAATTTGCGCCCTTTGCGCTGCTGGTAGCGCGCCCAGGCGATCAGGATCACGGCGTTGAACAGGGCGATCCACAGATAGATCTGCAAGGTATTGAGCGCGGCGAAAATCGGCGCTTCCAGGCGCGGGCCGCCGTGGGTTTCGAGCATGGCGCTCATGCCCCGGGCCAGCAGCCAGACCAGGCCGCCCCAGGCCAGCAGGGTGAGCAATACATCGATGATCCACATCACCAGGTGCTGGCGGGTTCTGACCAGTTTCATCGTCACGCCTCCTCTTGGGCAGGTTTGATACCACGGTCCGGGCTGACCCAGCGGGCGCGTTTCTGGTGCTGGTTGAACAACACCTTGGGAAAGCTGACCAGCGTGGTGAACAGGCTCACCAGCCAGAACACCATCGGGTACCACACGGTCCAGAACAGGGTTTTCCACAGGTCTTTTTCGTAGCGCCGGTCGATCAGGATGCTCACCGCGAACTGCAGCAGGCACACCATTGCCAGGACCAGTCCGGTAAACGCCGGGGGCACCAGGGAGACGACGGTAATCGCCTGCGGCAACACCATGAATTTACCCAGCCCCCAGAAAAACACCGAGAGCAGGAAGGTGAACGCCCAGCCGGTGGACAGGCAGTACTCGAACAGCAGCGGCCACAGGTAGCGATGGCGCCATTGCCAGATGCCGCGGATATTTTTGAACAGCACTTCAGCACCGCCCTGGGCCCAGCGCAGGCGCTGTTTCCACAGGCCGCCGACGGTTTCGGGCATGAGGATCCAGCACAGCGCGCGCGGCTCGTAGAAGATCGCCCAGTGATCGAGCTGCAGCTTCCAACTCACGTCGATGTCCTCGGTGATCATGTCGGTGCTCCAGTAATCGATGCGGTTCAGCGCCTTCTTACGGAACGCCACCACCACCCCCGACACAGTGAAGATCCGCCCGAACACGCGCTGGGTACGCTTGATCAGGCCGATGATCGAGGAGAACTCGCCCACCTGTACCCGGCCAATCAGGGTTGAGCGTGTGCGTACACGCGGGTTGCCGGTCACGGCGCCCAGGCGCGGGTTGTCGAGCATCGGCGCAACCATATAGGCCGCCGCGTTTTTGTCGAGCAACGCATCGCCATCGATGCACACCAGGTATTCGCTGCGCGCGGCCACCGCCCCCATGCGCAGGGCCACGGCCTTGCCCTGGTTCTGCGCCAGGTGCAGCACGCGCAGGCGTGGGTGTTGCAGCGCCAGCGCGTCGAGTACGGCGGCGGTGTTGTCGCTGGAACCGTCGTTGACCGCGATCACCTCGATGTTCGGATACACCTGGGCCAATGCAGCGGCCATGGTGTCGGCGACGTTATCGCCTTCGTTGTAGCAAGGGATGATGATCGAGATCAGCGGGTTGCCGGCCAGGGTCGGCGCCGGGGTGTCTTCCTTCCACGGCCAGTGGCGCTCCCAGTGCAGCCAGAAGTACAGGCCGCCGGCGATCCACAGCGCAGACATGAACAACGGGTAGAAAAACACGAAGTCCATCAGGAACTGCCCGGTGACCAGGAAGATCAGGCCCAGGGGCACGCCCAGTACCAACGCCAACACGAATAAAGCCAGGATTCTGTCGAACATGATCAAGGGTTCCACTGGTTGGAAAGGGCCGGGCGTACGGTCTTCAGGTCCGGCGAGTTTTCCAGGAAGTTGTCCGGGTAGTAGCCAAAGCTCTTGACCCCCTGGCGTTTGAGCACCCCCATCCATTCAGCCATTTGCACAGCGTTGATATCGGGGGCTTGCTGGGTACGCCAATCCTTGGCTTGCAGTTCGAATACGGTTCGCTCCAGCGCACCGGGGCGGGCCTTGACGGTGGCGACCAGTTTTTCCAGCCAGGCGTTGGAGTTCTCCAGCGACTGGCCTTCCATCAACGGCATGGCCATCGGCGCGGTCCAGTCATAGGCCTGCAGGAAGTCATCGAGGTTCTGGGCGAACCAGGCTTCGCTGGCCGGGTTGAGCATCGGTTCGGCGAAGATATTGCGCGCGGTCTGCACCTGCGGCCCGGCGATGGCGCGCACCTTGGTGGTCAGCTCCTGGGTGAAATCGATCAGGTAGCGGCTTTTGAAGCGGGTCCAGCGTTGCAGCGTTGCCGGGTCTGCGCGCAAGGCGGCGATGCTGCCCGGCAGGCCATTGGCCGCATAAGCCTTGAGCGCGGCGGGGCTGGCGTCTTCGAAGTCCGAGAGCACGGCGTCGTCGTGGTACAGCACCCCGTCGATGGCGCTGTTGCGGGCGAGGTCTTCGTAGATCTCGCCGATGATTGTGCGCACCTGCGGGTCGAACGGCGACAGGCGTTTGTACTGATCAGGATCGGCGCCCAGCGTGCCGCTTTGCGGGTCCCAGCGGGTCACGCGGGGCAGCTTGGGGTCGAGGGCGAAACTGAGCACCGGCATCCACGCATACACCGCAGCATGGGCACGGGTGTGCAATTGCCAGGCAACGCGGTTGAACAAGTCGGCGCGCACCGGCAGATGACGGTTGGGGAAATACAGCGAATGCACCAGGCCGTCGCCCTTGGGGTCGGCGAAGGCTTGCAGGAATACCGTGCCGACGCCCATGTCCACTACCCGCTGGACCAGTACGTCGAGATTGCGCGCCTGTTGGGCCGGGTCGGGGTCGTAGACATTGTCCAAGTCCACGTGCAATACGCGCAGCGGCGCCGGGGTCTGCGCCGCGACGATGCTGTTGGCGAAGTGCTCGCCGTCCGGGTCGGAGGCCACCAGGAAGCGTGGGCTGTTCATCAGGTTGCCGAGGCTGTCGAGGCCGTCTTCCAGGGTCAGGGCCATCTGGTAGCCCTGCTCGCTGACCACCGCCAGGGACGTGCCTTTGGCCGCACCGTACGGCCACACCCAAACCCGTGGCGCCTTGCCGGTCACGCTGCGGATTTTCTGCGTGATGGCCGCCACATCGGCACGCATCCGCGCCTGGAACTGCGCTTGGGTTTCATAGCGCTGGGTCGCCGGGTCGTAGCGCAGTGAGGTCGCCGCCGGCTCCAGGTTGCCCTGGGGGTTGGCCAGAATCCCGGTGTGGCTGGCATCGGTGTGCGCGGCGATTTCCACCAGGCCCGACTGGGACACTTCGCGAATCTGCTGCCAGGTGAGGAATTCGCCACGCGGGCGCGGTGAGCCGGCGAAGTCCACCGGCTTGTTCAGTGGCGTATCGATCCAGTAGCCCACCGGCGCCAGCACGGCCGGCCAGTGATAGGCGCGCAGAATCGGCATCACGCGGGTGTAGAAGCTCGTGTAACCGTCGTCGAAGCTGAGCATCACGGCCTTGGGCGGCAGTTCAGGGCCACCGTTGCGCGCCGCCAGAATCTGGTCGACGCTGACCGCCTGGTAGCCGTTCTCCCGCAGCCACGACAGTTGCTCGATCAAGCGTTCGGTGCGCACCGCCACCACCGTCTGGTCGGGGTCGCGGTCATTGACGTCGTGGTAGGCAATGCCCAGGAAATGGTTTTTCGGCCAAGGCGCTTCGTTCGGCGCTGTTGGCCGCTGCGCGGGTGGGGTATAGGGCGCGGGTTGCTGGGCGCAGGCGGCGGCCAGCATTACACCCAGGACCAACAAGCAACGGCTGAGGACGGTCATGGTCAGGCTCTTCTAGAAACGGTAAGTGAGGTCGACGAGCAGGCGCAGATCGCGTTCGCGATCACCGTCATAAGGTCGGCTGATCAGGCTGAGGTTGGCGCCCATTTCCAATACGTCGTTCCAGCGAAAGCGTTGGCCGTAACCGATAAGGCCGATGCCGCCGGTGGAGTAGTCGCGCTGGCTGTAGGTGCCCGCACCGATCTGGAACTGCTGGCTCCACTGGGTCTCGTAGCGGTGATAGAGCACGTGATTGACGTTGATCATCGGTAACACCGTGAAGTCCGACTTCGGGTTGAAGTACGCGGTGTCTTCCTTGCTGTTGCGGCTGGCGCCCACTTCCAGGCCCAGGTCGACTTGCACATGGGGCGAGCTGTAGAGGCCTTCGCGGCCGCTGAGCAGCGCTTCGAAGCGGTCGTTGCCGTCACTGAAGTGCGACGGGCTGAGGGTCAGTTTCCACTCGCGGCTTTCATTGGCGCGCCAGCGGATAAACCCACTGCCGCCGTTGGCGGTGACGCCGTCGTTCAAGGCGCGCAATGGCGTGGTGGTGAGCAGGTAGCCGACGCTGCCGCCGTACTGCCAGTGGTCGTTGATGTCGCGGGCAATCGACACTGCCGCGCCTTGCTTGGAGCCATCGCCGTAGGAATGGTTGGACACTTCGGCCTCAATGGTCATGTCGCGGGTACGCCGCTCCACGCCCACGCGCTGCCAACGGTGCTGGCCGGTGCCTTCGCTGAAGTCGGCGGTGGCGTAGCCGGCACCGGCGAACAGGCGCCAGTCTTCGTCGATGGGCGGCGTGTAGATCACGCTTTCAATGCCCCAGTCACGGCTACCGGTCACGGCACCCGCGTCGTTGTTATTGCCACCGCCATAGCTTTTGCCGGTGTAGGCCTCGACGCGCAGCTCGGCCATGTCGTGCACATCGCGCAGGCGGCGCAGACGTTGTACTTGGCGGTTGTCCGGGTTGCGCGCAACCACATCGTCGGTGAGGGCGTCCATCTGGCGCCACTCCTGCAGGTCCATGGCGGTATAGGCCTGGGAAATTTCCAGGCCGATGTCGCGCGGGGCCTGGGCTTCGGTTTCCTTGAGGGTGCCTTCGGCGCGGCGCGGCCAGTCACGGGCGCGGTACATGTCGGCCTGGGCGATGCGCAGGCCGACGTTGCCTGGCGCCTTGGCCACCAGGGCTTCCAGGCTGGCTTCGCTGCCCGGCAGGTCGCCGCCGAAGGTGCCGGCCTGGGCGGCCAGTTGTTGCGCGTCCATCCAATTGTCGTTGGGGTTGCCAATCGGCAGGCCCTTGAGTTCGACGCGGGGGTTCTGTTCCTTGGCCAGGGTGTTAGCGACCTGGCGGGCGTCCTCGACCTTGTCGCTTTCCAGCAACGCGTAGAACAACGCGGTGCTGTCGTCGACGCGGTAACTGGCGTCGGCATCCGGTGCGGTCAACACCTGGCGGTACAGCGGTTCGGCTTGTTCCGGCTGGCGCTGGTCGAGATACGACGCGGCAACCCAACGCAACGCGTAAGTGGGCAACTGCACGCCTTCGCCGGTGAGGGTCTGGTATTCGCGGATCACTTCCGCGGTGCGCGCCCTGGCCTTCAGCGCGCCCAGGCGGTCGATGCGCCAGCGCACCACGTCGTCATGGGCGCTGGCGTCCGGGGCCCAGCGGGCGATCAGCCGGTCGTAGTCATTGAGCGCGCGGTCGGCCACCACGTAGCGTTCTTTTTCGGTGCGCGTGGCGAACTCGGCGATGCGCACGCGCTCGGCGGCGAGGTCGCCTTCCAGGCGGCGCTGGGTCACCGCGTCCACCAGCCCTGGGCGCTTGGCCGACAGGCGCAGCGCGGCTTCCGGCAGCCGGGCCTTTTGCAGGGCGACGATGTATTCACGGGCTACATCGGGTTTGTCGCCGGCGCGGATAAATGCCTGGTCGAATTCAAACAGTGCGTCGTAGTTCAAGCCGGCACGGCTCAGCGCGTAGCCCAGGGCCATGCGACGGTTGGGGTCATTCGGCTGCGCGGCCACCAGCGCGCGCAAACGTTGCACCGCCTCGGTGGCTTTGCCGCCATCGGCCTGGGTGAGCGCCAGGCCCAGTTGCAGGTCGATATTGTTCGGTTCACGCACCAGCGCCTGGCGATAGACCGCCTCGGCCTGGGCCCACTGTTTTTGATTGCGATAGGTGCGCGCCACCGTGGCCAGCGCCTGGCTGGTCAGGTTGCGATTTTTGCCCTGGGCTTCATACACCTTCAGCACTTCGGCGTCCTGCCCGGCCCAACCGGCAATCACTAGGTGATCGCTGACCTGCCCTGGGGTTTGACGTTCGGCGGACAGTTGGCGCAGTTGAGTCAGGGCCGGCGTGAAGTGGCCGTTGCGGGCCTGGATGATCAACGCGTCATAGGCAGGGTCGGCCACGGCATAGGCGGGCATCAGCAATTGGCTGCACAGGGCTGCTCCGATGAGCAACCGCAACCGGCCTGATGCACTGAGTGAATGGATTGGCAACATGGCGTCAGCTTCCTTACAAGGAAAGCTGCAACGATGGGTGATCCTGAGCGATGTGCTTCAGGGTGTCGGCGTCTCGGGACCCGACCTAGCTTTCCTATGGGAACTATCCCTCAGCCAGGCGAGGCCAAGGGCAATTCAGAACAATTGTTCAGAATTGGCTGAACGCGTTTTTTTGCCAAGCACAAACAAAATGTGGGAGGGGGCTTGCTCCCGATGGCGGAATGTCAGTCAGTAAATTTTTAACTGACCCACCGCTATCGGGAGCAAGCCCCCTCCCACATTTTCAATTGCATTTCAGGGTTATTGCGCGCCGCTCATTGCGCCGGCCTTGGACATCACGAAGCTGATGAACTGCTCGACCGTCATCTTCTGGCCGTTGAAGGTCACTTCGTTATTGGCATAGTGCAGCTTGGACACCACATCGGTACCTTCCAGGGTTGCCAGCTGAGTACCCACGGCCATGCCGCTGACCATATCGGCCGCCATCTGCGATTGCTGTTCGATGGCTTTCGGGTCGGTCACGCCGCCGACCTGCGCCTGCAGCGCGGCCACGTCGCCGATCATCGGCTTGGACAGGGTCAGGTTGGCGTCCAGCAGCGAGATCATCTGCTTGCCCAGTTCAACCGGCGGCAGTTCCATGGAGGCCGGCTTGGCCAGGTCCAGCACCAGACTGAACTTGCTTTCGCCGTGGGTGGTTTTCAGCGACAGGTTTTCCACGGCCAGTTGCGGCTTGGCGGCCAGCACCTGGTTGACGTTGGCTTCGGCCAGGGTCTGCTCGGCTTCGGTCAGTTGCAGCTCCGGCGCGGGTTGGCCGGCAGCGGCAGCGGCTTGCACCGGCTGCATCTTGTCCTGGTAGAGCTTGGTCAACACCAGCATCGCCGGGATATCGACGTTCTTCATGCTGACGGCCATGGCAGCCGAGCCCACCGGCTTACCCTGGTAACCGATCTCGTCGATCTTGTAGTCGACGCGGCCGGCCAGGTTATTGTCCTTGGTTTCGCTGGAGTCTTTCTGCTCGAAGCCCTTGAGGGTCAGCACGGCTTTCTGCGGGCCGAAGGTAACCTTGGTGTCGGTCAGTTCGATGGTGTTCTGGCCGGTGTAGAACCCGAAGGTGGATTTGGCCAGGTTGCTGGCGACGGTCAGGCCGGCCAGTTCGGCTTCGAACGCGTCGCCGTTGGCATCGACCGCCGCGACCTTGAGGCTGTTCATGTAGCCGTCGGCCTTGACCTTCTGGCCTTCGGCGCTGCTGTCGAAGTCGAGGTTGGCGCCGGAGAAGCTCACCGAGGACTTGTCGTCCTTGAATTCCAGGGGCAGCAGTTCGACATTGCCGCTGACCGAACGGCTGTAACCGATATTGGCCACGCCTTTGAGCGGCGACACGTCTTTGCTGGCGGCGAACCATTGTTCGGTGGTGGCGTTCTTTTCCAGTGCATAGTGACTGGTGGCCATCACTGGCAGCCACTTCAGGCTGACCAGGCGCGAGAACGGCAACGGGCCGTGTTCGATATGGTCGACGAACAGCAGCTCGGGGTTCGGGTTTTGCTCGCCGAACACACTGCCCTGGCCCTTGAGGCGGTAATGGGCGGTGCTGCTGAACACGCCGCGGTCCAGGGACACCAGTTCCAGGGACACGCTGCCGTCCACGCCGGCCATGGAGGTCTGCAGTTCCTTGTTGGCGTTCTGGATCGCGGTTTGCAGGACCGGCTCCAGTTGTTTACCGGTGTACCAGGCGCCGCCTGCACTGACGACGCCAACGGCGACAACGAAACCCAAAAGAACGACTGCTGGCTTATTCATGAAGTGACCTGATCAAATCCTGTGAGAAGTGGGCTGTCTTCCTTGAACTGTAGGAGCGAGCTTGCTCGCGAAGAACGTATAGGCACCGCGTTCATTCAGAATGCACGCGTTATCGTTGACGTTTTCGCGAGCAAGCTCGCTCCTACAGTACTGGCCCGTATGGCCGAAAGGCTGGGGAAGATTAGCACTGGCGGGCGCAAACGGCCCAGCCTTTCAGAGGGATCAGTTCAGCAGGAGTTCAGGAGTACTCCAGCTCAATTTCGTCCAGTTGGTGATCGAAACTCTTCAAGCGCGCCGTCCAGGTGTAGACCAGCACCTCAAACTCGCGGTGTATCACGGCATTGCCGGGGGTGTCGGTCTTGGGGTCACAGAAGTCCAGCTGGTAGCGTTCACGGGCCATCTGCGTGGCGACATCGGACAATTCCCGCGCATTATTGAGCCAGTGCCTGCCGTCCGCGACCTGCCGGTCGAGTACCACGCACTGCTTCTTCAGGACTTCGAGGCTTTTTTCCAGGGGCGTGCCGGTGAGGTCGCCCATGACTTCCTGGAAGGTGCGCCCGGGTTGCCAGTAGCTGCCCCAGAAATAGCGGTCGAACACGGTTTCGACACGGCGCAGGGCAACCTTGGTGTCCCAGATCGTTACGCGGGTCTTGCCTTGCTCGAGCAGCTTTCGCTTCACCCGCTGGTTTTGATAGGACGCCCAGGCCACCACGCCGATGGACAAGGTGCCGATAACCAGACAGGCGCTGTCGAGAAACACCATGGCCTTGTCGAGTTGGTGGGCGAGCATGACCCCGTAGAAATACGCGGCCGATAACAGCACCAGTGCGAAGAGCACGCACCAGAAAGCGGGAGCATAAGGGTTTTTCATTATTGGAATCCCCATGAGCAAACGCGAGCAGTGTCAGGCGAGGCTTTACGCCCCTTAGACACAGCATAGCCATCACCTCACGGATTGCCGGGTTTTACCCCTTGCGTTCGTCCGCTTTCCCAGCCGCCGCCCAGGGCCAGGAACAGGTCGATCTGGCTCATCGCAACCTGGGTGTTGGCCGCCGCCAATTGCGCGCGCATGGTGGTGTAGGTACGGGTCGCTTGCAGATCGGCGAGGAACGACTCGCGCCCGGCCTGGAAGAAGCGGTGGGTCTGGTCTGCCGCTTCACGTGCCGAGCGTTCGGCGTCGGCCAGCGCCTCACGGCGCTGCAACATGGCGGTGTACTGCGCCAGGCCGGTCTGGGTTTCGCGGATCGCGTTGAGCACCACCCCGTCGAAGTGCGCCAGGGCGCCCTGGGTCGCGGCTTCGGCTTCGTGGATACGGGCTCGGGCGCCGTTGGTCGGCACTGTCCAGCTGATCATCGGGCCAAAGCCCCAGCGATTGGTCGCCGGCTGGCCGAGGTTGTCGAGCAGGCCCACTGTGCCCACCGTGGCGCCGATGGCGATGTCCGGGTACAAGGCGCCGGTGGCCACGCCGATGCGCGCGGTGGCAGCGGCCAGTTGACGTTCGGCCTGGCGTACATCCGGGCGGCGCTTGAGCAGGGCCGCGCCGTCGCCCACCGGCAACAACTGCGCGATGTGCGGCAGCTCGGCGCAACTGGCGGTGCCGGCCGGCAATTGATCGAGCGGTTTGGCCAGCAGCATCGACAGCCGGAACAGCCCCGCCTGGCGCGCGGCTTCGTAGCGCGGCATATCGGCACGCAGGGATTTGTATTGGGTTTGCGAGCGCGTGACCTGGGTTTCATCGCCACGCCCGGCGTCGCGCAGGCGCTGGGTGAGCTGGGTGCTTTGCGCTTGCAGGTCGAGGGATTCGTTGGCAATCGCCAGCTCTTCGTTGGCGGCGCAGACCTGGGTGTAGGAACGCACCACATCGGCCACCAGGGTAATGCGCGCGATATCGGCGGCCGCCTGGGCCGCATCGGCGCTGGCCTGGGCGCTTTCGATGCCACGCTGCAGGGTGCCGAACAGGTCGAATTGATACGAGGTGGTGATGCCGACACTGCCGATGTTGCCCACCGGGACTTTGTCTTCCAGCAAGAAGGCTTCGCCAGACTCCTGCAACCGCTGGGCTTCGGCCTTGGCACCGGCGCTCCAGCCGCCTGCGGATTCGGCCTGCTGGGTCTGATAGCGCGCGCGTTGCAAATTGGCGGCGGCCACACGCAAGTCGGTATTGGAGGCCATGGCCTGGCGCACCAGCTCATCCAGGCGCGGGTCTTTGTAGAGTTTCCACCAGTCCGTCGGCACGGGCGCGGACACCACGTTATTGCCCTCCCCCGCGATAGCGCCTTGCAGGTCGCCACGGTTGACGGCAGTGGTGTCCGGCAGTTTGTAATCCGGGCCGACCGCCTGGCAGGCCGACAGCAACACCCCCAGCGCAGCGGTGGCCAGCAGTTGCTTCATGGCTGGTCTCCGGCTTTGGCCTTGTCATCGATGATCGACACCGTCGCCGTACGCCCGGCGATCATGCGAAAGTCCGGCGGCACATCATCAAAGGCAATACGCACGGGAATACGCTGGGCCAGGCGCACCCAGCTGAACGCCGGGTTGACGTTGGGCAGCAGGTTGGAGCCGCTGCTGCGGTCGCGGTCTTCGATACCGGCGACGATGCTCTGCACATGCCCATGCAGGCGGGCGTTGTCACCGATCACGCGGATATCCACGCCCATGCCGACGTGGATGCCGTCGAGCTTGGTCTCTTCGAAGTAGCCGTCGATATGGAAGGAATTGCTGTCCACCACCGACAGCACCGGCCGCCCGGCGGTGACGAACTCCTGGGTGCGCGGCGCGCGGTCGTTGACATAGCCGTCCACGGGGCTTCGGATCACCGAACGGTCGAGGTTGAGCTGGGCGGAATCCACCGTCACTTGCGCCTCGGCCAGCGCCGATTGGGCACGGGCCACGCGGGACTGGCTTTCTTCCAGTTGCTCGCTGGGCACCAGGTTGCCCAGGCCACGGTTACGCTTGTACTCGCGCTGGGCCTGGGCCAGGGTTTCCTGGCGATCGGCCACGGCGGCCTGGGCCTGGCGCAGGGCCAGCTTGAAGCGGTCCTGGTCGACGGCAAACAGCACCTGGCCCTTGGTCACCAGTTGGTTGTCGCGCACGTCCACCCGCTGGATCAGCCCGGACACGTCCGGGGCGATCTGCACGATGTCGGCGCGGATGTGCCCGTCGCGGGTCCAGGGCGCAAACATGTAGTACATGACCATGCGCCACACCACGACGACCGCGAAACTCACGATCAACAGCGTCAGGACTACACGGCCGATGGTCAAAAAAGGTTTTTTCATGTCATCAAATATCGACTGAGTGAGTCCACCGCGCCCAGCAACAGCGCGTAGAGCCCCACATTGAACAATGCCCGGTGCCAGACCAGGCGATAGAAGTGCATGCGCGTCAACAGCCCGTGCACCACCAGAAACAACACATAGGTAATGCCCATCAGCACCAGCAGCGTGGGCAGGAATACGCCGCTGATATCCAGGTCACCGATCATAAAGGCGCTCCATCGGGTAGCGGCGCTTCCATTTCCGTGCCGCCAATGAACTCCACGCCAGGCAACAGCGCCAGGCGCAGGCCGGCCAGGGCATGCAGCAGGTGCAGGCGCGTGTCACCGTCGTCTTGCAGGCCCTGGCCGTTGAGGGCGCGGCGTGTGCGGTCCAGGGTCATCAGCAGACCGCTGGGCGCGGGCAAGCGTTCACCGGCCTTGAGGCACGCCTTGAAATAACCGCCCACGCCTTCCACCACCTGATTGAGCAGCACGCGTGGCACGCCGAGGATGCGCGGCGAGTAGGCGAGCAGATCGAGCAGGTTCAGCGCCACGCGCAGGTCGCGCAGCGCGGTGCCGGTGTCCTGGCCGGTAAGGGCCAGGCGCGGCAGGTGCTGCATCAGGCGGTCGAGCATTTGCGCGGCCATGTGCCGGTGTTCGGCCAGGGTCGCAGGTTCGGTGAGGCTGACGATGTCGCGCCAGCTGAAACGGGTCAGGCGCTTGGCCGCCAGTTCCGCGCCGAAGGGCCGCGCGATCAGGGTCCAGATAAAGGCAAACAGCAGGCCTACGGGACCGGCCAGGTTGACGTTGGCGAAGTTGAGAAAGTCCGCGTCATAGGCGCCCTGGATGCTGATGAACGATGAGGTGTTGACCAGCGTCAGCAGCATGCCCAGGTAAAAGCGCGGCTGCACGGTGAGGGTGCCGATGCAGATGAACGGCACGGCGAACGCCAGCACCAGCATCGGGAAATCGTGCAGGTTGGGCAGCACCAGGAACAGGTACAGGCTGGCGAGCAGCACCGACATGGCGGTCCAGAAAAAGAACCGGTAGATCTGCGGTGCGGGGTCGTCCATCGAGGCGAAAAAGCTGCAGGCGACAGCGGCCAGGATCACTGCGCTGCCGCCATCGGTCCAACCCAGCAGGATCCACAGCACCGAGGCGACGATGATCGCGCTGACGGTGGAAAACGCCGAGTAGAACATCAGACCTCGGTCAAGGAACGGCGTGAGCCGGCCCAGGCGCCAGTGACGGTACACGGCGCGCCAGGTGTCCTGGCTTTCGCACTGGATGGCGGCTTGCAGGCTGCGGCAGTCTTGCCACAGGTCGACCCATTCGCCGAGGCGGTACAGGGCGTTGGAGAACAGCAGCGTGTGGCGGTCGTCCAGCGCTTCGCCTTGGGGTTGCGCGGCGTCGATCTGGTCGCGCAGCACGCGCCAACGTTCAAGGGGAGCTGTTTGAGTGGTGCTTTGCAGCCAGGCATTGGCCTCCTGGAGCAACGGCGTGAGCTGAGCGAGAAACTCGGGGGCGCGATGTTCGATGGCGTACACCGCATCGTCCAGGGCGTCGATCACCGGCAACAGGTGAATCATTCGCCCGCGCAGTTCCTTGGTGTTGCGCACCGTCTGCGGCCGCGCGCCTTCGTGGGGCAACTGGCCGATCATCAATTCGAGGGTGTTGAAGGTCGCGACCATGCCACCGCGCAGGCTGCTGACGGCTTCCGGGTCTACATCGCGGGTGAGAAAACGCTGGCTGTAGACCTGGGCGTCGGTAAACCACTTGGCCACGGAGCCATCGAACACAGGCATCAGGCGACGCGGCCAGAACATTGCGCCCACCACCGCCGCCACGGCGATGCCAAGGAAGATTTCCTCAGTGCGCGCCTCGGCCACATCCCACACCGCCAACGGGTTATCCACCACCGGCAGGGCAATCAGCGGCAAGGTGTAGCCGGCCAGCATCAGCGCGTAGTTGTTGGCGGTGCGCAGGTGCAGGGAGAGGAACAGCAAGGTCCCGGTCCACAACGCGATCACCACCACCAGGATGTAGGGCGACTGCACGAACATCGGCACAAAAAACACCGCCGCCGCCGCGCCCATCAAGGTGCCGATAGCGCGGTACAACGCCTTGGAACTGGTGGGACCGACAAAGGGGCTGGAGACGATATACACCGTGGCCATCGCCCAATAGGGACGCGGCATTTGCATGAGCATGGCGATGTACAGCGCGATCATCGACGCGGCGAAGGTACGCACCCCGTAGAACCAGTCGCGAGCGGGCGGAAAGCCGGCAAAGAATCCGTTCAAGGCGCCACAGCCTCGGCCGCCTCGAAGGCGCGCAGAACGCGCAATGCGGCTTGCAAGTCGTCGGGGGGCAGATCCGCCAGGACGTCCCTGCGCAGGCGCACCAGCTGCGCCTCCACCGCCTGCACCAGTTCGCGGCCGCGCTCGGTGAGGCTCAAAGCCTTGGCGCGGCGGTCGTGGATGTCCTCGGTGCGGCACACGTAGCCGTCGCTGCACAGGCGGTCGAGCAGGCGCACCAACGAGGGGCTCTCCATACCGGAAGCCTGGGCCACCTTGACCTGGTGCACGCCGTCACCCAGGCGGCCGATCATCAGCAGCGGCACGGCGCAGGCTTCGGAGATGCCATAGCTCACCAGCGTGGTCTGGCAGATTTTGCGCCAATTACGGGCGCCCACCACCATGCTGCTGCTGAGGTTCATCTGGAGTTGTTCGAGGGATTGAGGCACGGGATCGTTCGCATACAGTTAGTTTGCTAACTATCAATATGGTGGATCGATGCGCGCCCGTCAAGTTTGGAAACAATTTCGCGGATGAGTGGAGCGGTATAGCGCTGACACCGCTGGACGAATGTGGGAGGGGGCTTGCTCCCGATAGCGGTGAAACAGGCAATAAACTGTCGACTGACACTCCGCTATCGGGAGCAAGCCCCCTCCCACATTTAGAGAGGCGTAAAGACATCATGCAACCTCAAAAAAAATTCACCTAGCCAACTAAAGCTCGGTTTTTTTCAACCCTCACCATTTTTTTTCAAGTTTTGGCCTTTTCACACATTTTTTTGCACATCTCGCCCGCCCCGCAACATCACATTCAACTCATCCACCACCACCGCCCAATCCGCATCTTCCAGAATCTCCTCACGCAAAAACGCTCTTTGGCTATCGGTCCAGAAAAACGCATCCGCCAGTTTCAACTCCGGCTTGAGCGGTGAATGAACCGCCACAAATTGCTCAATGCTCACCGGGTCATCCGCCAATCCAAGCTGTTTGAACAGTGA
This sequence comes from Pseudomonas sp. R11-23-07, assembly GCF_003852295.1. Classification (NCBI taxonomy): domain Bacteria; kingdom Pseudomonadati; phylum Pseudomonadota; class Gammaproteobacteria; order Pseudomonadales; family Pseudomonadaceae; genus Pseudomonas; species Pseudomonas sp. R11-23-07. The sequence continues at coordinate 189,343 of NZ_CP027761.1, read as the reverse complement.
CGACAAGCTATGCACAGGCGATTCCATGGCGGGCTCCTAAGAAGACGATTTCCCAGAGTCTAGCCCAGGCGCCAGCCACGCCAGCAACCGCTCGACGCACTGCTGTGCCGATAGCACGCCGGTATCCAGCACCAGCGACGCATGGGACGGTGGCTCGTAGGGCGAGCCGATGCCGGTGAACCCCGGCAGTTCTCCCCTTCGCGCCCGGGCGTAGTGACCCTTGGGGTCGCGGCCTTCGCACACTGCCAGTGAGGCGCTGCACCACACTTCGCGATAATCGGCGCCCAGGCGCTCGGCAAACACCGCGCGCAGCTCAACCAGCGGCGCGATCAACGCCAGGATCACGATGTGCCCGTTTTCCACCAGCAATGCCGCGAGTTCGCTGGCGCGGCGGATGTTCTCCAGGCGATCGTTGTCGGCAAACCCCAGGTCTTTGTTGAGGCCACCGCGCAAGGCGTCGCCGTCGAGTACCAGGCTCTGTCGGCCCTGTTCGAACAGCGCCGCGTGCAGCCCCTGGGCCAGGGTGGATTTGCCCGAGGCAGGCAAACCGGTGAGCAGGATCGCCACGCCGCGATGCCCATTGCGCGCTTCGCGTTGACGGCGAGTGACGCTCGCCGTCGGCGCCACCAGGTTATTTGGCGACGGCACGTGGCACCGGCGTAGTGATATTGCCGGCAGCCCACGCTGATTCGCGGCCAGCCAACGCCGTGGCGATGGACTGCACGCGGTCCGAGTCCAGCTCTTCGGGCAACGGGTCGAGCCCAGCGCTGGCGAAAATCTGGCCATAGGCGTTGCGCAGGTCGGCGTAGGCCAGGTCGCGGCGCAGGTCGGCTTGCAGGGTGTTGAGTTCGCCCTGGATCAGGTCGAGCTCACCTAACCCGGCGGCCTCATGGCGGTTGCGCAACTGGGTGAGGATTTGCCCGTCGATGCTGGCCAGTTGTTCGCTGGTCTTGAACTGGCGCACGGCTTCCTGGTAATTGGCGTTGGCCACGTAGACCTGGGCCAGCACCGCGATGGACATCGCCTGGCGTCGGGCTGTCGCGACGTTTTCACCGGCCTTGGCGACGTCGATGGCGGCCGGCGCGGAGATCACGTTGAACAGGTTCCAGGTGATCTTGGCGCCGTAGTCGGCCCAGCGGTTGTCGACCAGAAACGAGTTGCTGTCGTAATGGCCTCCGGCCGAAAACTCCAGGCCTGGCAGCAGGCGCAGCATGGCTTTGCGGGTTTCGGCGGCGCTGATGCGGGTCTGGTAGTCCTGCTCGCGCAGTTCAGGGCGGTTGGCCAGGGCTTCCTGCTCCAGGCTGGCCAGCTTGACCTTCAGTTGCGGCACGCTGTAGTCATCGGGCGTTACCAGCTTGAGGTCGGTGCCCATGGGCAGGTTGATCAGGGTAGCCAGTTCGGTCTTGGCCAGGGACAGCGCGCGGCGCTGTTCCTGCAACTGGCGCGTGGCTTCGATCAGCGAGCGCTGGTAACCGAGGGCCTGCACCGGGTCGCCGATGCGCTGCTCGCTCATGCTCTGGCTGTTGGTCTGGGCCTGGTTGACCCGCGCCATCAGGCTGTCGATCTGGGTCAGCAAGCGTTCAGCCGCCACGGCGCGCCAATAGGCCGAGCGCACGTCCTGCACGATGGTGTTGATCACCTTGCGCCGACGTTCCTGGATGATCAGACGCTGGTCGCCCTGCTGCTTGGCGCTGATGTAGCTCACACCGAAGTCGAGAACGTTCCACACCATGGTCAGGTCCGCCACGCGGCGGTCGCGGTCCTGGGAGGTGGACGGTTCCAGCGACTGGTTGCCACTGAGCACGCTCTGGCTGCTGGAGGCGTTGGTGTTATTGCGCCCGGCGTAGCCCGCAGACAGGGCCATGCGCGGCAGCATGTCGAAGCTGGAAAGGTCGGACTGACGCATGGCCAGGGCTTCTTCCATGATCTTCAAGCGGCCTTCAAGGTTGTACTTCACCGCACGGGCCATGGCCTGGTGCAACGTGAGCGGGCCGCTCAGCGGCTCCTGGTCCTTGTACATGCCTTGCAGATCGCTGCGGGCTCGCTGCTCACTGACACTGCGTTCAATCGGCTCGCTGGTGACCGCACAACCGCCGATCGCCAGCGCCAGCAAGCTGGCGCCGAACAACTTATGACCTGTTTTCATCCTTGGAGCGCCCCTGTTCCTGCGTCTTGAGTTAAGTATGTTCAAGCCTGCATTTCGCTGATGCCGACCTGTTGCAGTGCACGCGCCAGGTCAATCACCTGGCGTTGTTCGGTGTCCTTGAGTTGCTGCAATTGCTGGCCGAGGGTCGGCGCGCCAAATACGCCACGCAACCCGTGGGCCGGGTCGGACTGGCCCTTGATCGACTTGCTGTCGAACGCCTTGAGGCCGCTGTCGTCGCCGCCGCTTTCACGGTTGAACAGGCTCGACAAGGAGCTTGAACCAAACACTCCGCCATCGCCGCCGCCAAAGCCGAGAAAGCCCTTGCCGCTGCCATCACCGGCGTCGTTGTTGCTGAACACCTGGGCGATAAAGCTCGGCGCCGACGCACCGTTTTGAATGAAGATACTGCCCAGGGGCGGCAAACCCGCGCCTATTTCGCGCGGTGCAAACAACGGCGAGAAGCCGATGAGTGAGCCGAGGTTGCCGGTCGGCTGGCCGAAGATAACGGGCTGCAATGGCACGTTCGTCGCCACCTGCGACGGTGCCGGCTCGGTGACGCGAAACAGCGGGTCGCCAGTCAACGTAACGGTATTGATCGAGAAGTTGTTGGAGTTGGCAAAACCGCTGCCCGTATTGCCCGACAGGTCATTCACCAGCCCGGTATCAAGGGTGATGAAGTTGCTCGGGTCGTTAAGGTTGGCTGCCGGGGTCAAAGTGGCCGTCCAGGTCTGGCCGCCATCGCTGGTTGCCAGGTTGGACAAGCTGCCGTTGGCCACGCTCAGGTCATCGAGGTCGAAGCCACTGACTTTCTCGCTGAAGGTGAAGGTCACGGTGGTGGTCTGGCCCACCGTCAGGTTCGGGTTGGCGATGCTGATCGTCGCGGTGGGGCGTTCGCCATCGATCGCATAATTGTTGGAGATCGCAATGCCGCCGCCGGCATTACCTGCCGCGTCATTGACCTGCCCCCCATCCAGCACGATCAGGTTGGTCGCATCGCTGATCACCGCAGTCGGGGTCAGGAGGGCGGTCCAGGTTTTACCGCCATCCTGGCTTGCCAGGTTGGACAGCACCCCATTGGCCACACTCAGGTCCGACAGGTCAAAGCCGCTCACTGCTTCGCTGAAGGCGATGGTAACGGTGGTGGTCTGCCCGATGCCCAAGGTGCCGTTGGCCACGGAAATACTCGCGGTGGGGCGTTGGGTGTCGACGGCATAGTTGTTGGAATCGGTGGTGCCGCTGCCTGCGTTGCCGGCCGCGTCCTGCACGCCGCTGTTGTTCAGCGTGACCAGATTGCTGGTGTCGGTGATGTTGGCTATCGGCGTCAGGGTCGCGGTCCAGGTCACGCCGCCATCGCTGGAGGCCAGGTTGCCCAGAGTGCCATTGGCCACGCTCAGGTCGCCGGCGCTCAAGCCACTGACCGCCTCGGAGAAGGTAATGGTGACTTGGGCGGTCTCACCCACCTTCAATGCGCCGTGGTCGACCACAAACGTCGCGGTCGGCCGCAGCGTGTCGATGCTGAAGTTGCCGGAGCCCGTCACGCCACTGCCGACATTGCCTGCCAGGTCGCTGACACCGGCGTTATCCAGCGTGATCAGGTTGGTGGTGTCGTGAATGTCGCTGGTCGGCGTAAACGTCGCCGTCCAGGTGATACCGCCGTCCGTGCTGCTCACCGCCGAGAGCGTGCCGTTGGGCACGCTCAGGTCGCTGTTGTCGAAACCTGCAACCGCCTCGCTGAAGGTGATGGTCACCAGCGAAGTTTCCCCGGCGGCCAGGGTCGGGTCGGCGAACACGATCGTGGCCGTTGGGCGCTGGCTGTCGATGGTGTAGTTGTTCGAATCGGTGGTACCACTGCCAGCGTTGCCGGCCTGGTCGGCGATGCCGGTGTTGTTCAGCGTGATCAGGTTGCTGGTGTCGGTGATTCCGGCCGTCGGCGTGAAGGTTGCGGTCCAGGTAATGCCGCCATCGCTGCTGCTCAAGGCGCTCAGGGTACCGTTGGCAACCGCGAGGTCGGCGTTGGTAAAGCCGGTGACCGCCTCGGAGAAGGTGACCGTTACCAGCGACGTCTGGCCGACGCCGAGGGCGGTATCGGCAAGCACAATGCTGGCGGTTGGGCGCTGGGTGTCGATGGCGTAGTTATTGGAGTCAGTGGTACCGCTGCCGACGTTGCCCGAGCTGTTCTGTACACCGCTGTTATCCAGGGTGATCAGGTTACTGGCATCGGTAATGGCGCTGGTGGGCGTGAACGTCGCCGTCCAGGTGATGCCGCCGTCACTGCTGCTCACCGCGCTCAGCGTACCGTTGGCGATGGCCAGGTCGGCGTTGCTGAACCCGCTGACCGCTTCGCTGAAGGTGATGGTGACCAGTGAGGTTTCACCGACGCTTAACGCGGTATCAGCAATGACGATGGTTGCCGTCGGTTGCACCGTATCGATGGTGAAGTTGCCCGAGTTGGTGATGCCGGTGCCGGCATTACCGGCCAGGTCGGCGACCCCGGCGTTGTTCAGGGTGACCAGATTGGTGGTATCGCGCACGCTGGCGTTCGGGGTGAAGGTTGCCGTCCAGGTGATGCCGCCGTCGGCGCTGCTCACCGCCGAGAGCGTGCCGTTGGGCACGCTCAGGTCGCTGTTGTCGAAACCTGAAACCGCCTCGCTGAAGGTGATGGTCACCAGCGAGGTCTCACCGGCGCTCAACACTGGGTCGGCGACGACGATCGTGGCCGTTGGGCGCTGGCTGTCGATGGTGTAGTTGTTCGAATCGGTGGTGCCACTGCCAGCGTTGCCGGCCTGGTCGGCGATGCCGGTGTTGTTCAGCGTGATCAGGTTGCTGGTGTCGGTGATTCCGGCCGTCGGCGTGAAGGTTGCGGTCCAGGTAATGCCGCCGTCGCTGCTGCTCAAGGCGCTCAAGGTACCGTTGGCAACCGTCAGGTCAGCGAGGGTAAAGCCGGTGACTGCCTCGGAGAAGGTGACCGTTACCAACGACGTCTGGCCGACGCCGAGGGCGGTGTTGGCAAGCACAATGCTCGCAGTCGGGGCCTGTGTGTCGATGGCGTAGTTGTTGGAGCTGGTGGTGCCGCTGCCGACGTTGCCCGAGCCGTTCTGTACACCGCTGTTATCCAGGGTGATCAGGTTGCTGGCATCGGTAATGGCGCTGGTGGGCGTGAACGTCGCCGTCCAGGTGATGCCGCCGTCACTGCTGCTCACCGCGCTCAGCGTACCGTTGGCGATGGCCAGGTCGGCGTTGCTGAACCCGCTGACCGCTTCGCTGAACGTGATGGTAACCAGTGAGGTTTCGCCGACGCTTAACGCGGTGTCAGCAATAACGATGGTTGCCGTCGGTTGCACCGTATCAATGGTGAAGTTGCCCGAGTTGGTGATGCCGGTACCGGCATTACCGGCCAGGTCGGCGACCCCGGCGTTGTTCAGGGTGACCAGATTGGTGGTGTCGCGCAGGCTGGAGTTCGGGGTGAAGGTTGCCGTCCAGGTGATGCCGCCGTCGGTGCTGCTCACCGCCGAGAGCGTGCCGTTGGGCACGCTCAGGTCGCTGTTGTCGAAACCTGAAACCGCCTCGTTGAAGGTGATGGTCACCAGCGAGGTCTCACCGGCGCTCAACACTGGGTCGGCGACCACGATCGTGGCTGTTGGGCGCTGGCTGTCGATGGTGTAGTTGTTCGAATCGGTGGTGCCGCTGCCGACGTTGCCGGCCGAGTCGGCGATGCCGGTATTGTTCAGCGTGATCAGGTTGCTGGTGTCGGTTATTCCGGCCGTCGGCGTGAAGGTTGCGGTCCAGGTAATGCCGCCATCGCTGCTGCTCAAGGCGCTCAAGGTGCCGTTGGCAACCGTCAGGTCAGCGAGGGTAAAGCCTGTGACCGCCTCGGAGAAAGTGACCGTTACCAGCGACGTCTGGCCGACGCCGAGGGCGGTATCGGCAAGCACAATGCTGGCGGTCGGGCGCTGGGTGTCGATGGCGTAGTTGTTGGAGTCGGTGGTACCGGTGCCGACGTTGCCCGAGCCGTTCTGTACACCGCTGTTGTCGAGGGTGATCAGGTTGCTGGCATCGGTAATGGCGCTGGCGGGCGTGAACGTCGCCGTCCAGGTGATACCGCCGTCGCTGCTGCTCACCGCGCTCAGCGTACCGTTGGCGATGGCCAGGTCGGCGTTGCTGAACCCGCTGACCGCTTCGCTGAAGGTGATGGTGACCAGTGACGTTTCGCCGACGCTTAACGCGGTGTCCGCGACCACGATGGTCGCTGTCGGCTGTACGGTGTCGATCGTGTAGTTGGCCGAGTTGGTGGTGCCGGACCCGGCGTTGCCGGCGAGGTCGGCGACGCCGGTATTGGCCAGGGTAATCAGGTTGGTGGCGTCGTTGACGCCAAGCGTCGGCGTGAAGGTGGCGGTCCAGGTGATCCCGCCATCGCTGCTGCTGACGGCCGTCAACGTGCCGTTGGCAATCGACAGGTCGGCATTGGTGAAACCGCTGACGGCCTCACTGAAGGTTACGGTGACCAACGAGGTCTCACCGGCGCTCAACACCGGGTCGGCGACCACGATGGTCGCGGTCGGCCGGGCGGTATCGACGGCGTAATTGGCCGAATCGGTGGTGCCGCTGCCGGCGTTGCCGGCCTGGTCGGCAATGCCGGTATTGTTCAGGGTGATCAGGTTGGTGGTGTCGCTGGTGCTGGCGGCAGGGGTAAACGTCGCTGTCCAGGTAATCCCCCCGTCGCTGCTGCTGACGGACGTCAATGTGCCGTTGGCAATCGTCAGGTCGGCATTGGTGAAACCCGTCACGGCTTCACTGAAGGTGATGGTCACCAACGAGGTGTCGCCGATTTTCAGGGCCGTGTCGGCCATCACGATGGATGCAGCCGGACGCTGGGTGTCGATGGTGTAGTTGTTGGAGCTGGTGGTGCCGAGGCCCTGGTTGCCATTCGCATCACTGACCCCGGTGTTATCCAGGGTGATGAGGTTGGTGGTGTCGGTAATGCTGGCCGTCGGGGTGAGCGTCGCGGTCCAGGTGATGCCGCCGTCGCTGCTGCTGACGGCCGACAACGTACCGTTGGCGACAGCCAGATCCGCGTTGGTAAAGCCGCTGACGGCCTTGTTGAACGTGATGGTGACCGTTGAGGTTTCACCGATGGCCAGCGCGGTGTCGGCCACGACGAGGGTGGCGGTCGGACGCGTGGTGTCGACCACGAAGTTGTTCGAATCGGTGGTGCCCTGCCCGGTGTTCCCGGCAGCGTCTGCGACCCCGGCGTTATTCAGGGTAATCACGTTGGTGGTATCAGTGACGCTGTTGGTGGGCGTGAACGTGGCCGTCCAGGTGATGCCGCCGTCGCCGCTGGTGACGGCCGACAGCGTCCCGTTGGCGAGGGTCAGGTCGGCGTTGGTGAAACCGCTCACGGCTTCACTGAAGGTGATGGTCACCAGCGAGGTTTCACCGATGCTCAGGTTATTGTCGGCGACCACGATGGTCGCGGTCGGCCGAGCCGTATCAATGGCGTAGTTGGCCGAATCGGTGGTGCCGCTGCCGGCGTTGCCGGCCTGGTCGGCAATGCCGGTGTTGTCCAGGGTGATCAGGTTGGTGGCGTCGGTGATAGCGGTGGTCGGGGTAAAGGTCGCCGTCCAGGTGATACCGCCATCGCCGCTGCTGACAGCCGTCAGCGTACCGTTGGCGATGGTCAGGTCAGCGTTGGTGAAACCGCTTACGGCTTCACTGAACGTAAAGGTCACTGCCGTGGTTTCGCCGGCTTTGAGTGCCGTGTCGGTGATAGCGATCGTGGCCGTCGGGCGAAGCGTGTCGACCACGTAGTTGGCGGAATTGGTGGTGCCGACGCCGACTGCGCCGTCGGAGATGGCCGCCACGCCGGTGTTGTCCAGGGAGATAACGTTGGTGGTGTCCGAGATGGCATTGGTGGGCGTAAACGTCGCCGTCCAGGTAATGCCGCCGTCGGCGCTGGAAACGGCCGTCAACGTGCCATTGGCGATGGCCAGGTCGGCATTGGTGAAACCGCTCACGGCCCGGCTGAAGGTGATGGTTACCAGGGAGGTATCGCCGATTTTCAGGGCGCTATCAGCCAGCACGATGGTCGCGGTCGGGGGCTCGACATAGGCGGTATTGAGGACGCCGCCACTGCTGTAAATCGAGGGCTGCGCGCTCGGCGAGGTACCCGCAGTGCCCCCGCTCGTAGGGCCGCCTGCCCCGCTGGCCGCGGCGTTACCACTCAGTGCGGCAAAGTTGGCGGCGGTGATCAACACGGTCCCGCCGTTGTTCCAGATGGCCCCCACACCGCGACCACCGGCGCCGCCGTCGAAGATCTTGCCGCCGCTGCCGCCGCCCCCACCGCCGCCGCCGGCCGCGATGTTGTTGCTGATCACCGAAGCACCGATCACTTTCAGGGTGCCGCTTGAAGCGTTGTAGATACCGCCCGACGCATTGCCGCCGACGCCGCCGACCTTGTCCCAGCCGGAACCGCCACCGCCACCGCCAATCGAAAGCGTGCCGTTGGTCGCCGATCCGCCGTCACCGCCGTGGCTGTAGCCGGACGCGCCATTGCCACCCAGGCCGCCAGTGCTGGTGCCGCCGCGTCCGCCCATATCGTTGACTGAGTAGCCCCCCCCGTAGCCGCCAGCGCCGGCGCTGCCGGCGCCCCCGGCATACGTGAGGTTGCCTGGGCCGGTCGAACCGCCATGACCGCCGCTTCCCCCACCGATACCCCCGCCGCCGCCACCACCGCCGCCGGAATAGGCGGGCGTCACGCCACCACCGCCACCACCACCGGACGCGGCGTTGGCGGTGACCGTCACGTTGTTGAGCGTGAGGGTGCCAGCGTTGAAAATCCCGCCGCCCATCGCGCCCGCCGCTGCCGCGCCGCCGTTGCCGCCGTTGCCCGCCACCAGCCCTTTGGTGATGACCAGGCCATCGAGGGTTACCGTGCTGCCGGAGGCGATTTCCACGACGCGGGACCGGTACTGGCCATCGAGGGTGATATCCGCGGTGCCGTTGTTGTCCAGGTCACCATCGACGGTGATGTTCTTGTTGATCAGCAACTCGGACGTGAGCGCCACGGTCGAGCCGGAGAGGCCGGCGTTGAACGTGACGATATCGCCGTTCTGCGCCGAGGCGATGGCCGCGCGCAGCGAGCCGACCCCGGTGTTGAGGTTGTTGGTAGCGGTCCAGGTCGCCAGGCCCCACTGGTAATCGCTCATGGCTTTGGTCGACAGCACGTTGGCGCTTTCGATGGAGCCGGTGGCGATCTCCAGGTCCCAGTCGCCGCCCACGCCCGTGCGGTTGATCGACGCCGCAACGTCGCGGCCGGTCAACTGCGCCAGGGAATCGACAAAATTCAGGCCGCGTTCGCCCTCGGCGGTGTAGCAGCCGTAAATCAGGATGTCGCCGCCAACGTTCATGTCCTTGCCGATTTGCCCCAGCACCGCGCTGCGGGCCGCGACATTGTCGGCCGACAGGTAGGTAGTACCGAGCCACAGATCGCCCGCGTTGCCGTGGGCAATGATCTGCACCGAGCTGACGCCCTGGTGGGTGTCGAGGTAGTCGGCAATCTGCTGCAGGCCGTCCTTGCTCGCATCCAGCTGGATGACCTGGGCGCCCGGGGCCACGCCTTGCAATAAGCTGGCGGAGTCCCTGACCCGGGCATCCACGAACACCACGGTTTGACCGGGCACGGCTACGGGGGAAACGGCTGGCGCGTCGGCCTGGCCGTGGGTGTCTTTGCTCACGCTCGGGTGGTCAGCCGTCGGCGGCTTGGCGGCGTCAGCGGTGGGATGGCTGTCGGGTTGCGCCGCTTCAGCCACGGTGGCGGCGACTGCGCCGTCGAACAGCATACGCGGCTCCAGGTGCATGATCATCGGCGAGACCCGTGCCCGTACTGCTTCGGTTTCCCGCGACTTGCGATTGCTCCACCACATGCTGCTCACCCGGCGTCAAACGTTCTTGAGAAAAATGAAAACGCCGCGATCAACTGATCGCGGCGTTGGCCTTCATACGAATCACATTGGCGGCGCTGGCTGAGCCGTCCTGCCAAAACGACAACTCGGTGTACTGCTGGAACAAGTCCGGCGGCAGGATGGTGCGCCGCGACTGCAAGCGCACCTTGGGCTGGACCTTGTGCAAGCCGGCAACGCCCAGCGCCTCGTCGAATGCCGGCGCGTCGTAGGCGAGGTTGTCGAAGTCATGCTCAAACCACGGCTCGCCGATAAAATCGTAGACCAGCCGCATGACCCGCTCCGGGGCTTGGCTGAGCAAGTCGTAATCGACGATCAGCAAAGAATCGGCATGCTCACCGTAATAGGCTTCCTTGAGCGCAGCCCAGGCAAACCCGACCAGACGGTTGCGCTGGGCCAGGGTTTCACAGCGGCTGTAGACCGTGTTGCGCTCGACGTCATCGCCAAACAGCTTGGTGTTTTCGAAGGGATTGGCGCGATACAGGCGTTCCAGGCTGTCCATGATCCAGGCGACGTTGCGCACACAGGCGACGACCTTGGCCTGGGGAAACAGGTCGTGCAGCGCAGGCATGCGCGCACACCACTGGCGGTTGGTGTCGAATACCACCGGGATGGAGGCTTTGTCGGCGTAGTAGGAATCAAACAGGCCGCGCAACAGGCGACGACGGGTGTTGGCATCGATGACCGAGCCAAACTCGCTGCCGGCGCTGCACTGCGCCAGCACACCATTGAACAAAGTGCCTAAAGGGCTGCTCATGCCGGCGTGAAAACGCGGGTTCTGCAATAAAATCGCAGAGAGCAGGGTCGAGCCGGAGCGCGGCAAGCCCGAGATAAAGTGATACTGCAATCCGTTCACCACTTTGTAGGACAAAAATCCGTTTGTGGGCCGGAGCGTAGTTGAGAAACACAGTGCCGACTAGCGATCATTTGCCACTATTTTGGCATGCACCTAATACCAATTCGTGATTAGCGGCAACCGGCGGGCCGCGAAGGCTCTGGCCCGCCACACAGCACGAATAGCCGCGCCCGCGCGCCGCCGCCGTCCTGCTGCAAAAGTTCTTGCCAGCCTGGCGGAATCGGCGCGAATTCATCCGGCAGTTCGTTGCTGCTGATCAGCCAGACACGGCGGGTGTCGGGCGCTAAGGCAGACAGACGGTCAAGGTAGATGCGCCCGCCGTCCTGATCCACCAGGGTGCCGAAGCCATAGGCATTCGGCCGAGTCGGCGTGCCGTCGGGCCTGGGCGGGGTGTAAAGCTGCAGTTGGGCGTCGGTCTGGTCGTAATACACGTAGCTGAGGTACCACATCATGTCGCTGAGAACGATGCGGTCGCCTTCCTGGTAGTTGCGGTTGACGAACTCCACCGGCACGTTGAACTGATCATGCACATCCACCGTGGCATTGTTTTTCAGCCCCAGCAGCTCCACTCCGACAAACACCACGCACAACGCCGCGCCCAGCCATGCCAGGCGCGTGGGCAGGCGGTCGATGGCCAGGGCCACAAGGATCGGCAAGCCCAGGGCGTATACCGTGAGGTAGCGCTCGATAAACACCGGCGAGATGAACGACACCGCATACACCAGCAGTAGCGGCAACAGGAAGAACAGCGCCAGCAGGCGGGCCGGGTGATGGCGCTCGCGATCCTGCCAGGCGGTGGCTATCACAACGGCGATCAACAACAGCGGGAACAGCCAGAACAGCGGTCGCCAGAAGTCCACGCCTTCATCCTGAAGCGTGAACTGCCAGATCATCGACGGCACGGAGGTCAACGTGACCGGGTCTTCCCAGCCAATGTCACCGCCGACCTTGAGCTGTTCGACGTGTTGCACGAGGTCAAGCAGATTCGGCAGCCAGGGCAGGTACAACGCCACAACCAGCGCATTGGCGCACCACCACGACGGACGCAGGATCAGGCGCTGGCCGGGCGCCTGGGACGGGCACAGCAGCCCCAGATAAGCCCAGTGCACCAGCACGCACAGTGCAGTGAAGTAATGGGTATAAAAACCGGCGGCCATCAACAGCGCATAAACGACCAGGTAACGCGTGCGCGCGGGTTGGCGCACCCAGTACACCAGCGCCAGCGTGGCCCCCAGTAACCACACGGCCAGCAGCGAGTACATGCGCACTTCCTGGCTGTAGCGCACGGCGGAGGGGAACAGCGCCAGCAGCACCCCCGCCAGCACCGCAGCGCGACGGGTAGACAGTTGCCGTGTGAGCCAGACGCCCAGGCCCACCGCCAGCACGCCGGGGATCGCACTCATGCCGCGAATCGACCAGATGCCGTCGCCGAACAGTTCGATCCAGCCGCGCAGCATGAAAAAGTACAGCGGCGGGTGCACATCATGGGCGGCGTGAAACCACAGGTCGTCCAGGGCGTATTCGCTGAGCAGCAGGCTTGAGCCCTCATCGCCCCAGATCGCCGCAGCCGTCAGGCCATAAAACCGCACGGCCATGGCAAGCGCCAGGATCGGCATCCACCACAAACGGCTGAGCCAACCGGCGCCTTCCCAGGCGCTCGCAAGGCGATTGACTAAGGAAAATGCCGCCACTTTGTCGTCTTGTTCTACCACAGACCGTCGCACCTCAACTCCCCAGACACAGCCCGTTTACCGAGCAAACTCCGCACATGCGCAAACACGCGCCACTCTAGGACAAAAGCCCCGGTTTCGCTCGCTGTTTCGCAACCGCCAGGCAGCAAGCAACAACGGCGACTACGCTCTGCGATGGCGCCGGACCGATTGGCGTCCTCCCCCCTGTCTAGCCATCACAAGGATGAACGATCCATGGAAGTTTTCATCGGCACCATCCAACCCTTTGCGTTTGATTTCGCCCCCAGAGACTGGGCCCTGTGCGCCGGGCAAACCCTTGCCGTCAACCAGTACCAGGCGCTGTACGCCCTGCTCGGTGTCGTTTACGGCGGAAATGGCAGCGTCAGCTTCATGCTGCCTAACCTGCAAGGTCGAATGCCCATTGGTCAAGGCAGCGGCGCGGGGTTGTCGGCGCGCGTCATTGGCGAAATCTCCGGCACGGAATCCGTCACCGCCACCCTGCTCAACCTGCCTGCCCACACCCACGCCATGACACCACTCACCGCCACCACCTCGGTGCAACTGGCGAACACCTCCAGCAACCCGCTGACAGTACCCAGCGCTACCAACGCGTTTATCGGCGCTTCCGGCGGTGGGCCAGGCAGCGCCGCAATCTATTCAGACCAGCAGGGCGCCACGCCGGTCCCTCTGCAGGGCGTGAGCACCGCCGTGGCCGGAGGCACGATCAGTGTCGCCGGCCAGGGCCAGGCCTTAGCCACCATGAACCCTTACCTTGCGATCAATTTCAGCATTGCCTTGAACGGGCTTTTTCCGTCGCGCGATTAACCCCTGGCCGGGGCTCGCAGGCCCCGGCATCTCTGAAATGGAGCCTCACATGTTGAACCTGGTCACCCCGGAACACTTTCGACCGTTGCTTGATGGCACCGCCGTGCTTTACCTGCCCGACGGTTCGGCGCTGCCGATCCAAGTCCAAAGCCTCACCGAAACCCCCAAAGCCACCTTGCCAGGCAGCCCGCGCGGGGCCTTCAGGGTGCTGCTCGAAAGCCTTGTACCCACGGATTTCGTCGACGGCTTATGCCGTTTACCGCTGGCGGACGCCTGCCTCGAACAGGTGTTTGTGTCTCGAGAGCCCGCCATGGGCCGCGACAGCGAGCGGGGTTATTTCTGCATTGTGTTCAACTGAGACGGGTACCACACCAACCGCTGCGCGGCGGGCGTCTGTTCTTCCACCCGAAACCCCAGCGCCAGGTAATGCCGGCACGCATGGGGGTTGCTCGCCCAGACCACCGTGCTCACCGGGCACATCACCTGCGTGGCCGCCTGCTGCACCCCCTGCAATACCGCGCGGCCAAAACCCTGGCCACGCGCGGCGGGGATGAATGCCAGGTACAACACACGGATTTCATGGGGCCCGAAGTCGGCACTCAAGGCGCCGATGGGCGTGTCGAGCTTTTCGATGACATAGTGCAGCGCACCGGGGAAATGCTCGTCCAGGCCCTTTTCCTGGACCTGGAATTGCTGGGCGATCACCTCCTCGACCAGCGCCTGCTCGCCATCAATCCACTGCAGATCCGCGCGTGCCGAGCGGTAAAGGCGCTGCAAAAACGGCCCGTCGGTACTGCGTGAGGGGCGCATCGCCAGGCCCTGCGCCAGGGCGTCTTGCTTGTTCGACATTGCGTTCAACTCCTAGAACCCGCTTTCCCGTACACCCAACGCCGCCGCCCGTCGCCAGGCCACGCCCAGCACCGACTCACTGCGCCCCTGCAGCACCACCACGCCGCGCAACGGCTGACGGGGCGTTGCAATCGCTTGCAGACTTTTCAAGCGTGCGCCGTATTGCGCCTGCACCGGCTCCGGGCGCTGGTTTTCATCGCGGCGCACGGCAATCGGCCCGTGGTGGTCTGAGGTCAGCGCCTCCTGGTCCAGGTAGGCCACACCGTTGGCGTCGATATCGGTCAATTCCACCGGGATGGCCGCGTGCATCGGGTCATCGGCGATAAACCGTCCGGTTGCCCCCGGCGCCACCCGCCACAGCTCGGCCTCGGCGATGTAACCGCGCAGGCGGGCGCCTTCTTCCACCACCCGCGCCAGCGAATCCCTGGGCGACAGCCAGCGCCCCACGCTCAATTGCGGCAGCACATCGCGCACCGTGCCGGCGTGAGGCGCGCGCAGCAGCAGGCGTTCGCGCTGGGCGGCCAGGCCACGGTATTCGGCGAGGGCCTGGGACAGGCGCTGATCATTGATGCCGGCGTCCACTGCCGTTTCACTGCGCCCGGCCTGGCGGCGCATCTGCAACTGCAAAATCTCCACTTCGCGGCGCACGATGCTTTGCCGGGCGTCCAGGTCCGGTGATTCCAGCTCCATCAGCACCTGGCCCTGGGTCACCACTTGCCCGTCCACCACCCGCAAGTGCTTGACCCGCGCCGCCACCGGCGCATGCAGCGCACTGGCGCGCCCGGCTTCGAGCATGGTCGGCAGCTCCACCGCGCTGCGCCAGGGCACCACCAGCGCGAGCACCAACAGCACCAGGCCCAGGCTGCTGAGCATGACTCGCGGCGCATGGGCCTGGCTGCGTCGGCTCCACCATTGGCGCCACTCCTTGAAGATCGGCAGGCCGATAAACCACACCAGTTCCACGCCCATCAGGACGATCCCCAGCAGCTTGAAAAACAGGTGATACACCGCCAGGGCGATCCCTAAAAACAGCGCCGCGCGCCACAGCCACGCCAGGTAGCCCCACCACAATAGCCGGCGTTGCAAATTCGGCGACCACGGCTCCGGTGCCGGTTCGCCATACCCGAACAGCAGCTCGCGCAAGCGCCAGCGACACAGCGCAAAGGCGCGACCTTGCAGGTTATCCACCTCCCACCAATCGCTGATCAGAAAGTAACCATCGAAGCGCATGAACGGGTTGAGGTTGATCGCCAGGGTGGTCAGCCAGGTGGCGCTTGCCAGCATGAACGCTGCCGTGCGCGCCGGGCCGTCCGGCAGCAGCGACCAGGCCAGCAGGGCGATGCACGCCAGCAACAACTCGGCCATGACCCCACCTGCCCCGATCATCAAGCGCGCACGACGATCATTGACCCGCCAGGCGTCGCTTACGTCGGTGTAGAACATCGGCAGCAACACCATGAATGCCACGCCCATGCTCTGCACCCTGCACCCGGCGCGCTTGGCCATAAAGGCATGGCCGAATTCATGGCACAGCTTGGCAAAGAACAGCGCCACGCCAAACGCCAGGGCGCCGCCCAGGCTGAACAGATGCGGAAACGTCGCCACAAAGCGCTGCCAGTCGCGCGCGACCAGAAACACCCCAAGCGCCAAAATGATCGGCAAGCCGTAGCGCAACAGCCCAGGGCCAAAGCGCGCCAGCAGCGGCCAGGCACGGTTGAGAAACGCATCCGGTCGCCACAGCGGAATCCGGAAAAACAGGTATTGATGCAGCAGCACCTGCCACAGGCTTTGTTTACGCGCGGCAGATTTGTAGAGGTAACTGGCGCGCTGCTGCGGGTCGAGGGCGGCGATCAGGTCGTGGGCGCGCAGAAAACCCAGCAGCTCATCCACTTCACTGCCGCCCAACGCCAGGCCCGGCTCGCGGTTGGCGGCCTGCAGGACTTTTTCCGGGTCCCCCAGGGACCAGTGGCGCAGCAAGCGAATGGCGGTGGCGCCCAGTTTGAAATAGCGCCCGCGCACCGGGTCGGCCAGGGTCCAGCGCGGCGAGCCGTCCAGGGCCGCGCCGGCGCTGGACAGTTGCAGGTCTTCACGCAGTTTGGGCAAGTCCATCAGAGGCCCACGCTCTGGCGCAGGCCTGCCAGCGGCCGCCGCAACAGGTACAGCGCCAGCGGCGCGCGCTCGCCAAACAGCTTCGCCGTGCCGCGCAGGCCGATACGCGGCGGTGCTTCGTCGAATTGCGCATCCAGGCGATAGGCCAGTTGGCCACCCGGTGTGGGCTGCGCTTCATAGGCTGCCCGTTGCAAGGTCGCCAGGTGGCGATGCAAAGGGTCGCTGTCGAGGAACAGCGCTACCTGGGCGTTCGGTTCCAGGGCGATCGCATCGCCTACCGCCAGCTCAATGCGCAACTCGGCCTGGTCGGGGTCGGCAATCTGCAACAGGCGCTCGCCAGTTTGCACGGGCTTGCCGGTCCAGCGCTCAGCGTCGGCGAAGACGGCGATACCGTCGCGCTCGGCGCGCACTTCGCTGCGCTTGAGCAGTTCGCGGGCGTAATCGCGTTCGGCGCGTTTTTGCTCGACCCGGGCCGCCAGCAGGTCGATACGCGAATTCGATTCGGCATCGGCAAAAGCTCGCTGCGCGCTGGCCTTCAACTCGGCCTCGGCCACGCCCAGGGCACGCGCCGACACGTCGGCCTGGGCCGTGAGAGTGGTGCTTTCGAAACGCAGCAACAGGTCACCGGTTTTTACCGCCTGGTTGGGCTTGACCAAAAACTGTGCAATCACCCCATCCAGCGGCGCCGCCACCACCTGCCCGGCCAGCGGCACCACCTCGGCGGGCGCCAGCACGGATTGGCGCACCGGAATCAGCAGCAACAGCAACAAGGCGACCACCACCATCAGCCGGCGTTTGCGGGTCAGGCGCAACCGCCACGGCCGCTGCGGCTGCAGCGCATGCCAGGCATGGCTGCAGGTGTCGCCCAATTGCGCCAGCAACACTTGCTCGGCCGGATTCCACGGGGTATCTCGCGCCAGCCACAGGCCACCGAACACTCGGCCCTGGGGGTCGATCAACGGCAACCAGAACACCTGGCCGGCAGACAGACTTTGCCAATCCGCCCGCACCGCCTCGCTCAACTGCTCCGCCGGCACTACGCGTGCGGTCTGGGCCAGCGCCTGCTTGTGCAACTGCGCCACCGCCTGCTCGACAAAGGCCACGAACGGCGCATTCGGGTCGACGTTACTCACGGCTGTCACCGCCTGCACCTTGCCGGCGATCAACAGTGCGGCATGCCGATAGCCAAACAGCGGCTGGCTGTCATTGACCAGGCTGTAGGCCAGTTGCTCGGTGGTGCGCGCGGCGCGGGTCTGGCGTTCCAGGTCCAGAAACTGCGCAAACACCCGCTCGCTGTTGCCCGGCATCGGGGCGTTCATTGCAATTGCGCAAAGTGTGCGGTGCCACTCATGCCTGCCATCAACCCGGCGGCGTTGGGTAAAGTGGCGACCAGCAGCAGCGTCTGGCTGCCCTCGTCAATGCGCGCGCCGAGTCGTTTGACCGTGGCGCTGAACGCCTGGCCGGTTTCATCGGGGGTAAAGGTGAAGGTCTGGCCGGGCTTGAGCTTGTCCATCCAGCGTGACGGCACCAGCAGGTGGATTTCCAGGCTGCGGTTGTCGACGATTTCCAGCATCGGCGCCCCGGCCGACACGCTTTCATAGCGTTGCACCTTGCGTTGCACCACCTGGCCGTCATACGGCGCCAGCACGCTGCAACGCTTGACCTGCACCTGATAGACCTGGGACTGGGCCTGGGTTTCGCTGAGTTTGGCTTCGGCGCGGGCCACTTCAAAGCGCCCGACTGAATTGAGCGCCGCCAGCTGTTTGTTGTGGGCCAGCTCTTCACCGGCGCCACGGCTGGCAGCCTGGGCGGCATTCAGTTGCGCCTGGTAGGCCGAGCAATCGAAACGCGCCAGGGTGTCGCCCTTCTTGAACGACTCGCCCTCACTGAACGGCAGTTCGACGATGCGCCCCGACAACTCGCTGGCCAGCATCGCCTGGTCGCGGGCCCGTAACACGCCGCGCGCCTCATCAGTGCCGGCCGCAGCCGCCGGCGGGTGATCCAGCAAGGGGTCGTCCGCCATGGCGACAGGCGCCACGCCGATCACGCAGGCAACACTCAACAGCCATAGCCGCAATAGCTTCATACGATCCTCCCTGATGAAGAACGCAGTCTATGTCAGCAAGGTTAAAACGCCACTACCCTCAATCGGACAAATCCGTGATTTGTGTGAGCGTTCACCGAAGCTGGCGTCGGATCACGCTATGATTGCCGTCCTCCAAGGACCCAGGATCAAGGACACGTCATGCGCATCGGTTTTTTGTCACCTCTGGCACTGGCCCTGCTGGCCGGTATTCCCCTGACGGCCCAGGCCAGTTCCGACGACTCGTGCTACCCCGACTGGCGGGTGTCGCGTGACAGTCTCGAACCCTGCAGCAACCAACCCTTTCTCAGCCCAGGCAACGATAGCCGGGTAAACCTGCGCCTGTTGCTGGCCGACAAAAAGGCCGCACCCCTGGCGCCGAATGCCCTGAGCGAAGACGACCTGGCCCAGGGTTTCGGCCCGGTGCCGTTTCCGGTGTATCGCCTGGTGCCGGTTCCGGCCGCAGAGGACGAACCCGATAACCAAGCGGACGATTCGCGCACCGCCGAGCTCGACACCCTGCTCGCGCCGCTGGGCATCAAGCGTGAGGAGTACAAGACTGCAGGCGAAGCATTTCTCGATGGCGAAGGCAGCCGCTGCCGCAGCAACGCTGATGACAGCGCCACCGCGTTTATCAGCCAGGTGATCAAGGCCGATATGCCGCCCGCCGAGCGCGACCTGCTGGTGAAAGCACGTCTGCAGCTGCTGACCACCTGTGACTGGGACGGCCAGGTGGTGGATGCGCAGCTGACCCCTTCGGCCAGCGCCCAACTGTTTCGCACTTATCTGCAGGCCGCCGCTGACTTCTACAGCGGCCGCTTCGGTAACGCCGAGCGCGGTTTCGCCGCCGCCGCTACCAGCGATGTGCCCTGGCTGAAGGAAACCGCGCTGTACATGGCCGCGCGCACCTCGCTGAACCAAGCCCAGGCCGAAGCCTTCGACGAATACGGTGTGCCCCAGCGCGAGCATGTGGACAAGGCCGCGTTGAGCGACGCCGAAGAAGGCTTTCTCGGCTACCTGAAAACCTACCCGCAGGGCGCTTACGTCGCGTCCGCCCGTGGCCTGCTGCGCCGGGTGCATTGGCTGGCGAATGACGAGACCAAGCTCGCCGCAGACTTCACCTGGCAATTCACCGAAGCCAGCGACGCCCAGCGCAATGTGAGCGTGGACGCGTTGGTGGAAGAAGCCGACCTCAAATTGCTGATGGCCAGCAACCAGGCGGCCAACAGCCCGATGCTGCAACTGGTCAGCGACCTGATGGCCATGCGTGCCCATACCCCGCCCCTGTTGAGTCGCGAAGCCCTCGACAAGCAAAAGAGCACCTTCGCCAACGAGCCGGCCTTGTTCGACTACCTGCAAGCGGCGTATGCCCTGTATGTCGAGCATCAACCCGACACGGCCCTGAAGCACCTGCCGACGGGCCTGCCGCCAAACCTGGATTACTTCGCCTTCAGCCAGCAGACCCTGCGCGCCCTGGCCCTGGAAGCCAAGCAAGACTGGAAAGGCGCCGAAACGCTGTGGCTGCAACTGCTGCCGCTGGCCAAGCAACCGCTGCAACGCGACCAATTGGAGCTGGCGCTGGCGATGAACTACGAGCGCAGCGGCCAACTGGCCAAGGTGTTCGCCGCCGACTCGCCGATCAGTGCCAGGCAGGTGCGCTACATCCTGCTGCGCAACGTGGCCGGTCCCGACCTGTTGCGCCAGCAGATCGCCAAGGCCAACGACCCCACTGAACGCCAGACCGCCCAATTCGTGCTGCTCTACAAAGACCTGCTGCACCGCCAGTTCGCGACCTTCGCCGACGACCTCAAGCAGGCCTCGCTGTCTGACGACAAACTCGGCACCAGCCTGGGTTACACCTACAGCGGCGGGCAAAGCCTGAAGCTGTTCCAGTGGAACGGTGACAAGGCCGAATCCGGCTATGCCTGCCCGAGCGTCGCGCAAACCGCCGCGACCTTGCAAAGCGACGCAAAAAACCCGCAAGCCCTCAACTGCCTGGGGGAATTTATCCTGCGCAATGGCCTGGACGGCATGCCGCTGGAGCAAGCCCGCGCCACCGGCAGCCTTGGCAGCACCGCCTCGAAGTTCAAAGGTGAAACCTTCTCGCGCCTGGACGGCTACCAGCAGGTGATCGCCAATGCCAAGGCGCCCAAAACCGACCGGGCCTACGCACTGTTTCGCGCGATCAATTGCTACGCGCCGGCCGGCTACAACAGCTGCGGCGGCGAAGACGTGGCGCCGGGCGTGCGCAAAGGCTGGTTCCGCCAGCTCAAGAGCGGTTTCGCCGACACCCAGTGGGGCAAATCGCTGCAGTACTACTGGTGAAAACCCTGTGGCTGGGCCTGCTGTTGCTGGCAAGCCCAGCCTTCGGCGCCGTAGACGCCCGTGACTACGACGCCTTCTGGCTGTGGAGCGGCGTCGCGCCCCAGCCGGTGCTCAAGCAGGCCAAGACCCTGTACATCCTGCAGGGCCAGATCAACTCCACCCGCCGCGCGCCGCAACGCGGTGTGCAACTGATCGCCCAGGGCATGAACGTGCCGCGCATTACCCAGGGCGACATCTGGGTGGTCTACCGCGCCCATACTCTGCGATGGCCGAAGCAGGTCTACACCCAACTGCTTGGCCAGGTGCAACGCTGGCGCGAGGCGGGCAACCCGGTGGTCGGCATCCAGATCGACTTCGACGCCCGTACCCAGTACCTGCACGAATACGCGGCCTTCCTGCGCGACCTGCGCCAACGCCTGCCGGCCGACCTGCGCTTGAGCATCACCGGCCTGATGGACTGGAGCAGCAACGCCGACCCCGCCGCCATCGCCCAGCTCAAGGGCGTGGTGGATGAAGTGGTGGTACAGACCTATCAAGGGCGGCACAGCATCCCCGACTACGCCGCGTATTTGCCCCGCATGAACCGGCTGGGCGTGCCGTTCAAGGTCGGCCTGATTCAGGGCGGGGACTGGCAAGCGCCGGAGTATTTACAGGGGAGTGAGTGGTTTCGGGGGTATGTGGTGTTTTTGCAGAATCGTTGACAGGGAGGCTGGCTTTATGCAAGAAAGTGTCCTCTGTCCGCGGACAGAGGACAATAACTTTTGGGGCCATATGAAAAGTCAAGACATTGTAGTCCTGTTCAAACTGATCAGCCTCGAACTACAGGCCAAAGGGGAGCGCGTAAAAAAACGGGTGTTCTCTGTTGAAAAAGAGACCGCGTCCCTCGGTTTTCAAAGTCTTCCGACCTATATTGAAAACTTCGAAACCGTACAACTTTCAACAATGGATGACTGGCGCGGGTGGGATGACGCAGACGAGGATTCTGAAGAGCACGCTTCACAAAACTACTCTGTGAGAGCTCTGTCCTCAGCGTTGGGTCTGAGCAAAACCGAAGTGTCTTCCTCCCTGAATCGTTGCAGGGAAATCGGCTTGATTTATACAAGGCACATCGATGGAATCCCGCTGGTAAGAAGCACAGCGCTGCTCGATTTAGTTACGCACAGCATTCGCTATATTTTTCCGGTTAAGCTTGGCGCTATCGTCCGAGGCATTCCAACGGCCTTTGCCGCACCGGTATTGGCAGGCAAAGTGATGAGCGGGGGCGACCTTATTCCCGTCTGGCCAGATGCCTACGGAAAAAGCAAAGGGCAGGCAATTACACCGTTGTACAAAACCGTTCCCGGCGCCGTGAAGAAAGACGAGCTTCTCTACCATTTCCTGGCCCTCGTTGATGCCATCCGCATCGGCGGACCGCGTGAGACCAAAGTCGCCGACGCCATGCTGCGGGAGTGGATACTGTGACGTCCAACCGAACAATGATGCTGCAAATGCTGGAGGAGGTTGCCGAGGCCTTGGGCGAAGAGTTATGCGAGCAAGTTGCCTTTGTCGGTGGATGCACCACTGTCTTGCTTATCACTGATGAATACACATTGGAGTCGATTCGCGGTACCGATGATGTGGACCTGGTCATTCATCTGACAGGCACCGCTGATTGGTATCGGCTGGAAGAAAAACTCAAACCTCGAGGTTTCAAAAATACTGGCCAAGACTCGGTAACCTGCCGTTTACGACTGGGCCAGTTGAAAGTCGACTTCATGCCGACGCAGGAGAGCGTCCTAGGCTTCGCCAATACTTGGTTCGTGGGCGGGTTAGAACGCGCGATTGGCTACACCCTGCCCAACGGAACGCGGATCAGAGTGTTCGCCGCACCTTGGTTCCTCGCAGCCAAATTGCAGGCTTATCAGGGGCGCGGTCATGGTGATGTACTGATGTCCAACGACATTGAGGACATCATCGCCCTGCTGGATGGCAGGGAAGAACTCATCGAAGAAGTGAAACTAGCGCCTCACGAACTGCGGCATTTCGTGAGCGAACAATTTACGGCACTGCTTGCGTTACCCGCATTTGAGGACGTGATCCAAAGCACCGCCCAGGATCCAGCTCGTGCGGCGTTGATTCACGAACGACTGACCGCGTTGATTGGATTCGGAGCAACCGCTTGATTCTGCAATTGAGCTTGAGTCGACAAGGAACCGATAGGATAGAGAACCGCGATGTCAGCGGCTCGGCACACAATGCTGGCGCATACCTCTACGTGATTGCCGACGGCACTTCAAAACCAAAGAGTGGCGAATTGGCAAGCGCTTTGAGTCACCACCTGCTTGAGTGTTTTCGCCATGCGCAACCCGTTGTGGTGTCTTGTCCTGAACACGCCCTGACGCTAGTGCTTACTTCCCTCGACGAAGTGCATTCAAACATTTGTCCAGACTTTCCATTGGCGTCCACCAGCTACCTTGTATTGCTGGTAGTCGGTCACACAGCTATCTCCATTCACGCAGGTGATTGCTGCCTGGGTCATCTGGAGAAATCGCAATGCCTTAACTGGGTGAGTTCACCTCACTGCGGTCCAAACTGGAAAGGCGACCTGAGCCATTCATTCATCGCCAACTCCCCAGCTCGTAAAACACTGCTCAACTGCATGAGCCACCGGCGGGCCCACGAGCCTCACATTCAATCCGTGCAGATTGCCCAAGACACCCTATGGATCATGGCGACAGATGGATTCTGGGCCGAACTCTCAGCCGAGGACCAATTCAAGGCCATCATGGAACGCACCCTTGACGGGTGCATAGCCGAAGACGACGTCACGTTCATGTTAATGCGCACGTAAATACGTAATTACCAGTCGCAGGTCACGCTCGACACAGCCTTTCGCCCTTCGTCGTAGTAGCAATCCAAATTACTGGTGCGCTGCGAGACGTAGGTGTTGTTGGTATACCCGACTTCCCACAGTCATCAGTGAACGGCGTGCAACGGATACACCGACTCCCAGCCGCCACCCAACGCTTTGTACAAGCCCACCATCGCCAGCGACACACCGGTAGAGCTTTCCACCCACTGTTCCTGGGTCGCCAGCAGCGCGCTTTGCACGGTGAGCACGTTGACGAAATCCGCCACGCCTTCGACGTACTGGTGTTGTGCGGTGGTCAGGGCGATCTGGTTCTGGCGCACGGCTTCGGCGAGGCTGTCGCGGCGCAGTTGGCTGGCGTTGTAGCGGGTCAACTGGTCGTCGATTTCATGCCAGGCGCGCAGCACGGTTTGCTGGTAGGCCAGCGCCGCTTCCTGTTGCTGGGCTTCGCGCAGATTCACCATGCCTTGCAGGCGCCCGCCGTTGAACAGCGGCAGGCTGAACTGCGGGCCGAAGGCAAAGGCGCGTGAGCCCCAGGAGCCGAGATCCGAGAGCTGCATGGCCTGGGAGCCGAGGCTGCCGGACAGGGTGATGCGCGGGTAGAAATCGCCCTTGGCCACGCCGATGCTGGCGGTGGCAGCGTGCAAGCGGGCTTCGGCCTGACGGATGTCCGGGCGGCGCTCGGCCAGTTCCGACGGCAGGCCGATAGCGACCTGGCGCTGGGTCTGCGGCACGGCGGCGTCCTTGGACAGTTGCGCGTGCAGGGCTTGCGGAGGCTCGCCCATCAGCAGGCTCAGGGCGTTGATCAACTGGTCCTGGCGCTGCTGCAAATCCGGCAGGCGCGCTTCGATGGCGGCGACCTGGGCGGCGGCTTCGGCCACGTCCAGGTCGGTCGCCACGCCATCGGCCAGGCGCAGTTGCGAAAGCTTGAGGCTGTGGCGGGCGACGTCGAGGTTCTGCTCGGTGACGGCGCGGGTGTTTTGTACGCCGCGCAGTTGGATGTAGTCCTGGGCGGTCTCGGCCAGCACCGACAGCAACACGGCGCGGCGGTCGTTTTCGGCGATTTCCAGGGTGGCGTCGGCGGCTTCGGTCTCACGCTTGACCCGGCCCCAGAAGTCCACTTCCCAAGCGGCGGAAAAGCCCATGTCCCATTGGTTGAACGCCGAGCGGCCGTTCTCGCCGGAGGGGTCGTTCAAGCCTTTGCCACTGTTGCGCTTACGCTGGTAAGCGCCGCCCGCGTCGACGTTGGGGTAACGCTCGGCGGTGGTTACCTGGCGCACGGCGCGACTTTGTTGCAGGCGGCTGCTGGCCAGTTTCAGGTCGAGGTTATCGCTGAGGGCGCGGCGTGTGAGGGCCGACAGTTGCTCGTCGTGGAATACGTCCCACCAGCGCTCTTGCAACGGGTCACTGGTGGCGCGACTGGCCGCCTGACGCCCCTGGGGCTCAGTCCATTGGGCCACAGACGGACCCTGCGGCCGCTGGAAATCCGGGCCGACGGTGCAAGCGCTCAAACTGATCAGGCTCAGGGTGAGCCAGGCGAGATGTCTCATTGCTGGGCCACCTCATGTTGTTGCGCGGCGGCGTGGGTGTCGACGCTGGCTTCCACCGACATCCCTACGCGCAAGCGTTCGGTCAGCGGTTGGTTTGGCTCAAGCACAATCTTCACCGGAATACGCTGCACCACCTTGGTGAAGTTACCGGTGGCATTGTCCGGCTTGACCGAGGCAAAGGTCACCCCCGTGGCAGGCGCCAGGCTTTCCAGATGGCCGTTGAGCAACTCGCCATCGAGGCTGTCGACCCGCACCTGCACGGCCTGGCCGGCCTGCATGTGCGACAGTTGCGTCTCCTGGAAATTGGCCACGACATAGGCTTGGGCCAGCGGCACCACGGCAAGGATTTTGCTGCCCGGCGTGACATAGGCGCCCACCCGTACCGCACGCTCACCGACCATGCCGTCCACCGGCGCGACGATGCGGGTGTAGGACAGCTGATAACTGGCCATTTCCAGCGCGGCCTGTGCACGCTTGAGACCGCCTTCGGCAGCGTCACGCTGGGCGGTGAGAATTTCCACTTGCTTGCGTTCGGCTGCCAGCACCGCCGTGGATTTGGCCAGGCGCGCAGTGGCCTGGTCGATGCGGGTCTTGGCTTGCTGGGCGTTCTGCACGGTGCCCGCGCCGACGCCGGCGAGGTGGTTGTAGCGGTTCAGTTCGTGTTCGGCAAACGCCACTTCGGCGCGATCGGCCGCCACGGTGGCTTGGGCCTGGGCGATCACCGAGCTTTGGCGTTCAAGGGTCGCGGTGGCGTTTTTCAGTTGGGCCTGGGCGACCAGGGTGTCGGCGTCGGCGGCCTGGGCGGCAGCGCGAAAGTCACGGTCGTCGATCAGCGCCAACAGTTGGCCGGCTTTGACGCGCTGGTTGTCTTCCACCAGCACGTCCTTGATGAACCCGGCAACGCGGGGTGCAACCAGGGTGAAATCGGCGGCGACGAAGGCGTCGTTGGTGGTCTGGCGCTGGCTGCCCAGGATGCCCGGCGCAACCAGATACACCAGCACGCCCACGGCAAATACGGCGATGACGGAGACGGCAATTTTGTCTTTGCGTTTCATGAGAAATCCTTGGGGTCAGGTCGGTGCGCGAGGCGGAAAAATCCGCGTGGGCATCCAGAAAATCAGCAGGATCAACGCCACCGCGACACCGGCCATGACGACATACAGATCCGAAGAGGTGAGCACCACGGTCTGCTCGTGCAGGCGGTGCGCCAGGCCCGGCGCGTCGCCGTCGGCCAGGGGCGAGTTGCCCAGGCGGTCCACCAGCATGGTCGAGTGGAAATGCCCGCGCTGGGTGGTCAGCGTATCCAGCACCGCCGTGGCGATCACGGCGGACAGACCCTTGACGGTGTTGAACCACGCCGAGGCGAACGGCCCTTCGATAGGTTGAATGCTGCCGGTGGACAGCATCAGCAACGGCAGAACCGCCATCGGTTGACCAAAGATCTGCAGCAGGTACCAGCCATAAAAGTCATCGCGGATCCACGCCGAGGTCAGGTGCGAACTGCCGATGCAGCACAACGCCAACATGCCCAGCCCCATGCCCAGCACCCAGCGGCAATCGATCCAGCGCAGATTGCACAGCGCCGCCACCAGCGGCAGCGCGATCAACTGCGGCAGCGCCATCAGCAGCATCACCGGCGCGGTTTGCAGCGGCCGGTAGCCCTGGACCTGGGCGAGAAAACTCGAGGGGATGATGATCACCGAGGTCAGCACCATCAACACCCCGGCCAGTACGATCAAGGCGAACGACAAGTTGCGCAGGCCGAGCATCTGCAGCTTGAAGAATGGCAGCGGCTGCGACCATTCGTTGAGCATGAACAGCACCAGCAGCAGCGCGCCGCCACTGAGCAAAAAGGTGATCAGGCCCGACTCGAACCAGTCCAGGCGATTGCCTTGCAACAGGCCGATCACCAGCATGCAGATCGCCGGAAAACCCAACAGCAGACCACGCCAGTTGAACTGTTTGAAGCGTTCCAGGCGCAGCGGATCCTGCGGCAAGCCGTAGGCCACGGCGGCCATCGCCAACAGGCACGGCCCGACGATCTGCCAGAACGCCCATTGCCAGCCGACGTATTCGGTCCACAGCGCCGCCAATGGCGTGCCCAGGCTCGGGCCGAAAGTGGCGGTCAGTGCATAGCCGGCCAACCCGTACAATTTGACGTTGGCGGGCAGGAAACGCAGCGCCACGGTCATCAGCATCGGCGGCAACGCGCCACCGGCCAGGCCTTGCACGGTGCGCAGCAGCAACAGGCTTTCGTAGTTCGGTGCAAACGGGCACAGGATGCCGAGCAGCGTGAACACGCCGATGGCGCCCAGGGTGAAACGGCGCAGGGAGAGCGTTACCGCGCACCACGGCGCGAATGCCATGGCTGCGACGGAAGTGGCGGTGTACGCCGCGACCAGCCAGGTGCCTTCGTCAAAGCCGATGTACAGCGCACCCCGGATATCGGCGAGGGCGACCTTGGCCACCATCTCATTGAGGCCAGACACCAGCACCGCCAGCAACACGCCGACCAGGCCGATGATGATGCGCGGGCCGAACACCGGAGGGCTGGGCGCAGTGGGTTTGGCTGCGGCCTCGAAGGCGGGGGCAGCGAGGGAAGTCATGGACAGGTAACTCGGAATGGAAATACCCGAGTAGTTTAATCAGGCAAATGCATGACAAAAAGTGACTTGTTGGCAGGTTATAAGTGCGCCAGGCGCAATCCACCGGGTAATGCAGGGCTTTTAATGTGGGAGGGGGCTTGCCCTAATGCCGGTCAGTTAAGAAGTAGCAGGAGCGAGAACTAACTTGTGGCGAGGGAGCTTGCTCCCGCTGGGGCGCGAAGCGGCCCCAAACAATGGGACTGCTGCGCAGTCCAGCGGGAGCAAGCTCCCTCGCCACAGGTTCGGTGTCGCCTTAACTGACTGGCATTAGGGCTTGCCCCCTCCCACATTTGATTTCAGCCCGGCTGGGCTTCCAGCCAGGTGGCGTGGCAGCTCTCGCGCATGGTCTCGCGCAGCCATTTGTGCGCCGGGTCTTTGTCGAAACGCGGGTGCCAGGATTGCGCCAATACCAGGGTCGGCAGCGAAATCGGCAGGGCGAACGAGCGCAGCGGCAGCTTCAGCCGCCGGGCGCTCAGGAGGGCTTCTTTGGGCACCGGCAGCAGCAGGTCGGAGTCGGGCAGCATGAACATCGCGCCGTGAAAGCCGGGAGCGATCATTGCCACGTGACGCTCCAGGCCCTGGGCATTCAAGGCGGTATCGATAGGCCCACGGGCGATGCCGCGTCGCGAAATGCTGATGTGGGAATAGCTGGCAAACCGAGCGGCGGTGATCTCTTCGTCGAACAGCGGGTGATCTTCCCGGGCCAGGCCGACAAACGTGGTCGAGAACAGGTTCTGCACCTTCACTTCAGGCCCGGCCGGCATGGTATTGCTCACCCGCAGGTCCAACCGCCCTTCGCGCAGCGCTTCATCGTCGGTGTCGCCTTCGGGCACGAAGCGCAGTTCGCAGAACGGCGCCGCGCGTTGCAGGGTGTCGAACAGCCGACCGCCATACACACCGATGAAAAAGTCATTGGCGCGCACGCTGAAGCGGCGGCGCAAAGTGCTCAAATCGACCTGGTCCGCCGAGCGAAACAACAACGCCGCCTGCTCCACCACGTTGCGCACCTGGCCTTGCAGCTCAAGCGCCTTGGGCGTCGGCACCAGGCCGCGGCCGGCGCGCACCAGGATCGGATCGCCCACCGCCTCGCGGATACGCGTGAGGGTACGGCTCATGGCCGCCGGGCTCAGGTTCATCCGTCGCGCGGCGCCCACCACGCTGCCTTCATCGAGCAAGGCGTCGAGCGCGACCAGCAGGTTCATGTCGGGTAGTTGCATGCCAAGCACTCGTGTTCGATGGGGAGTGAACTGGGCGCAATCCTAGCAGGCTTTTGCGATTCAGAACGGCGCGTCGCCCTGGATGGTGGTGCGGAACAACTTGCGGCGCAGATGGCTCGGGCAGCCGGCCGCCAGGTGGATCAGCGAGCGGTTGTCCCAGAACACCAAGTCATGGGGCTGCCACTGGTGCCGGTAGATGTTTGCCGGCAGCACGCTGTGGGCGTAGAGCTGGGCCAGCAGGTCGCGGCTTTCGTCCTCTGGCAGGCCGACGATGCGGGTGGTGAAGCCTTCGCTGACGAACAGTGCCTTGCGGCCGTTTTCAGGGTGAGTGCGCACGATGGGGTGCTCCACTTCGGCCACTTGGGCGAGCTGTTCAGGGGTCAGGGTGGGACGCCAGTTGCCCTCGAATTTGCTCTCGCTGTAACGCGCGGTATAGGAATGCGCGGCGCGGCGCCCTTCGACGGCGTTGCGCAGGTGCTCGGGCAGTTGCTCCCAGGCTTTGTGCATGTCAGCAAACAGCGTGTCGCCGCCTTCGGACGGCAGTTCCTGGGCATGCAGCATCGAGCCCAGGCTGGGCAGCTCTTTGTACGACAGGTCCGAGTGCCAGAACTTGCCCGCGTCGCCCAGGCCGATGGATTGGCCGTTTTCGATGATGTTGGAGACGATCAGGATCTCCGGGTGATTGGCCAGCAGGAACTGTTTGAGCACATGGATTTGCAGCACGCCAAAGCGGCGGCTGAAGGCGATCTGTTGTTCGGGGGTGATGCGTTGGTCGCGGAACACGATGACGTGGTGGTCCAGGTGTGCGCGATGGATGCGGGCGAATTCCCGGTCGTTGACGGGTTGGGATAGATCCAGGCCGATGACTTCGGCGCCGACACTGCCGGGGAAGGGGCGGATGTCGAAGGTTTGGTAGATGGTGGACATTGGATTCACTTCCGGCAGACAGGGGAGTGAATTTATAGGTCTAAGAATGGAAGTTTAAATACTGTTAGGGCATATCCATATGCTTTGGGTGATGCTGATGGCCTCATCGGGGGCAAGCCCCCTCCCACACTTGATTTGTGAATACATTCAAATGTGGGAGGGGGCTTGCCCCCGATGAGGCCTGAGCAGCCTATAGAGATTAGCGCTCGTGCAACGCCTCGGCCCGCGCCTTGATGATCGGCTTGAGCAGGTAGCTGAGAATGCTTTTCTTGCCGGTGATGATGTCCACCGAGGCGACCATGCCGGGGATGATCAGCAGCGGCTTCTCATCGGTGCCCAGGTGGCTGCGGTCGGTGCGCAGGGTGATCATGTAGTAGGTGGTTTTCTTGTCTTCATCGGTGATGGTGTCAGCGCCGATGCGTTCGAGCTTGGCCTTCAGGCCACCGTAGATGGTGTAGTCATAAGCGGTGAATTTGACCACCGCTTCTTGCCCAGGGTGCAGGAACGCGATGTCTTGCGGGCGGATCTTGGCTTCCACCAGCAGGGTGTCGTTCAGCGGCACGATTTCTACCATGTCACTGCCCGGCTGGATCACGCCGCCGACGGTGTTGACCAGCAGCTGCTTGACGATCCCGCGCACCGGCGAGGTGACCAGGGTACGGCTGACGCGGTCTTCCAGGGCGCGACCGGTGGATTCGGCCTTGTTCAGTTCGGTGCGGGCCTCGTTGAGTTGGGTCAGGGCTTCGCTGCGGAATTTGCCACGGGTTTCGTCGATCTTGCGCTGCACTTCCTTGATCGCCGATTCGGCGCGGGGGATTGCCAGGGTGGTGGCGTCCAGCTGGCCGCGGGTCTCCATTTCGGCGCGCTTGAGGCGCAGCACTTCCACCGGCGACACCGCGCCCTGGGCCACCAGCGGCTCGGACATGTTGATTTCCTGGCGTTGCAGGGACAGCTGGCTGCGGTACTGGCCTTGCTTGGAGGTGAACTCGCGCAATTCCTGCTGGCGCTGCACCAGTTGTTCCTGCAAGCCGCCAACTTCGTCTTTCAACTGCTGGCGACGGCTTTCATACAGCGAGCGTTCGTTGGCGGCCTGGCTGGGCGCGGCCTTGAGCACCTCGTCGGGAATGTTCAGTGGGCGATCATCCACCTGCGCACTCAGGCGTTCGACGCGCAATTGCATGGCCAGGCGCAGGGCTTCGGTTTCGCCGGCGTTGGACACGAACCGCGTGTCATCCAGGCGAATCAGCGGCGCACCGGCCTCGACGATCTGGCCTTCCTTGACGTACAGCTCGGCGACGATACCGCCTTCCAGGTTCTGGATTTTCTGCAATTTGGACGACGGAATCGCCTTGCCGTCGCCACGGGTCACTTCGTCGATTTCGGAGAAACCCGCCCACACCACCAGGAACAGGAAGAAGGCAATGATGGCCCAGATGGTCAGGCGGATGACTCGCGGCGCATCTTCGATCAACGCTTTGTTGACCTCGGGCAGCGGCTGGCCGTGCAGCGAGTCGGAACCTTTGAAGTAGCGGCCGACCGCGTTTTTGATGGAGTTAAGCAACACTGATCTGCCCCTTCTTCAACGCTTCCATGACCACGGCTTTCGGGCCGTCCGCGAGAATCTGCCCACGGTCGACCACCAGCAGGCGGTCTACCAGGGAGAGCAGCGAGGCACGGTGCGTCACCAACACCACGGTCTTGTTTTGCACCACGGCGTGCAGGCGTTGTTTCAAGCGTTCTTCACCGGTGTTGTCCATGGCACTGGTGGGTTCGTCCAGCAGCAGGATGGGCGGGTTGAGCAGCAGCGCACGGGCCAGGGCGACGTTCTGGCGCTGGCCGCCGGACAGGTTCTGGCCACGCTCGCCGACTTGCAGCTCGTAGCCTTGCGGGTGCAGGCGCGCGAATTCGTGCACGCCGGCCAATTCCGCCGCCTGCAGCACCATTTCGTCTTCGACGTAGCGTGCGCCGCTGACCAGGTTGTCACGCAGGGTGCCGGCCAGCAGTTGGATATCCTGGGCGACGTAGCCGATGTTGTGGCGCAGTTCACTGACATCGATCTGGCGCACGTCCACGCCGTCCACCAGCAACGCGCCGGAGTCAGGCTGGTAAAGGCCGACGATCAATTTGGCCAGGGAGCTTTTGCCCGAGCCGCTGCGACCGATGATGCCGATTTTTTCCCCTGGCTTGATCACCAGGTTGATGTTTTTCAGCGCAGCGTTCTGTTGGTTCGGGTACGTGAAGTTCAGGCCCCGGCACTCGATGGCGCCTTGCAGGGTGCGGCGGCTCATGGGGCGCTCTTCGAAGTTGCGCTCCTGGGGCAGTTCCATCATCTGGTCCACCGAGGTCATGGTGACCTTGGCTTGCTGGTAGCGCGTGAGCAGGCCCGACAGCGAGGCCAGCGGGCTCAACGCGCGGCCACTGAGCATGTAGCAGGCAATCAGGCCGCCCATGCTCAGGTTGCCGTCGATGATCTGGTACACGCCGAACACGATCATGATCACGCCGGCCAGTTGCTGGATCAGCAGGGTCATATTCATCGACAGGCCCGACAGCAACTTCACCCGCAGTTCGAGCCGGCTCAAGGTGCCGATGGTCTGTTCCCAGCCGTACTGGCGTTCGCTCTCGGCGTTGTTGACCTTGACCGCATCCAGCCCGGCGAGGGTCTCGATCAGGCTCGACTGGCGCTCGGCGGCCAGGGCCATGGTGCGTTCCATGGTCGCGACCAACGGCTTCTGCAGCGCGTAGCCGATACCCAGGGCAATCGGGAACGCCAGCACCGGAATCCATACCAGATGGCCGCCGAGCAGGGCGATCACCAGGAAAATCAGCAGCGTGAACGGCAGGTCGATCAGACTGGTAAGGGTCAGCGAGGCGAGGAAGTCGCGCAGGCTCTGAAACTCATGGATGTTCTGCGCAAAGCTGCCGACCCGCGCCGGGCGGTACTTCATCGACATGCCGACGATGCGCTCGAACAAGGTGGCGGAGATGATCAGGTCGGTTTTTTTACCGGCCAGGTCCAGGCACAGACTGCGCAGGCTTTTGAGCACCAAGTCGAACAGGTACGCGCCACAGATGCCCACGGCCAGCACCCACAGGGTGGCGGTGGCCTGGTTCGGCACCACGCGGTCGTACACGTTCATCACGAACAGCGGCGCGGCCATGGCGATGATATTGATCAAAAAACTGGCGGCGATGGCGTCGGTGTAGAGCCAGCGCGAGCGCTTGAGGGTGTCACGAAACCAGGACCGCGCCCGCGGGATCAGGGTGCCATGGTTGACGTCGAATTTGTGCTGCGGTTGGGCGAAGAAGACTTTGCCGATGTAGTCAGCGGCCAGCAGTTCGCGCTTGATCAGCACTTCCCCGCCGTCGCTTTCGCTGAGCAGCACCCGCGCTTCATCGTCGCCCTGCCAGCCGACCAGCACAGTACTGCGCCCGTCCTTGAGCAGCAGCAGCGCCGGCAACGCGATGGCCGGGATCTGTTCGAGCTTGCGTTGCAACAGCCGGCCCTGCAGCCCGGCACGCGCGGCGGCACGCGACAGCAGTTCGGCACTCAGGCGCTGCGAAGGCAGCGGCAGGCCGGTGGTGAGCATGGCCGCGCTGGCCGGTTTCTGGTGCAGGGCGCAGAGTGCCAACAACCCGTCGAGTAACGGGTCGTCGTGCAGCGTGCGTGGATCATGACTGAGATGAACTCGACTGACTTCGGATTCCACGCGGTGCACTCTCGACTAACAGATGGGGCTATGGGTGACTCAGTTCATCCCAGGCAGCTGGACTTTGGGCTTCACATCGTTTTGCACGATGGAGGCCATTGGAGCGACTACGCCTTGGCTTTTGAGCAATTGGCCCATGGTCGCCTTGATTCGGTACTGAGTAAATAACTGAATGTTCTTGATCTCTTCCAGACGACGCGAAGCGGTGAACAATTCGTTCTCGCTGTCGAGCAAGTCCAGCAGGGTACGTTGGCCCAGGCTGAACTGTTGCTGGTAGGAGGTGCGCACGCGGGAGCTGTGGTCCACATACTGCTGGGCCACCGGCAGTTGCGCGTTTGCGTTGTTCAAGGCATTCCAGGCCAGGCCCAGTTCTTCATTGAGCTGGCGCAGGGCGTTGTTGCGGATGTCCAGGGCCTGGTTGGCCTGGTACGACTTCGATTGCAGGTCGGCCTTGTTGCTGCCACCGGCAAACAGGTTGAAGCGCATGCGCACCATGGCTTCCCAGCCGTTGCTGTGGTTGGCGTCGCCGCCGACGTTGTTGTCGGCGTTGGTGCCAAGCTCAGCATCAAAGCGCGGGTAGAAGCTGGACTTGGCGGCGGCATACTGCTCCTCGGCGGCAGAGATGTCCGACTCGGCCGAGCGCAGGACCGGGCTGTTGTCGAGCATCTGGCGACGCGCTTCATTCAGGTCGGCCGGGAGCATGGCCATGAACGGCGCCGGGCGCTCAAGCTGGTCGGGCATTTGACCAACGGCGCTGAGGTAGTTGGTTTGCGCATCCGCCAGGTTGGTCTGCTCGGTGATCAGGTTGTTGCGGGCCTGGGCCAGACGCGCTTCGGCCTGGTCCTGGTCGGCGCCGTTACCGACGCCGCGCTGGGTGCGCAGCTTGATCTGATCGTAAATGCGTTCGTGGTTGCGCAGGTTGTCTTCGGCCAGGCGCACGAACTCGCGACGGGTCAACACTTCCAGGTAGACCTGGGCAACGGTCAACGCGGTGCGCTCGGATGTACCGAGCAGGGAGTAGGCACGGGCGTTGACGTTGGCTTGTTGACGCCCGACTTCGCTGGAGGTGGCGAAACCGTCAAAAATCATTTGTTGCAGGCGCAGGCTGGACTCGCCGCGATTGAGGGTTTCCCAGTGGTTGCCGCCTGTGCCATTGGCGAGGCGGGTGGAGGCGTTATCGGTGCCTGCACGGCCATAGCCGGCATTCAAATCGACACGCGGCAGATACCCGCCCTGCGCCGCACGCAGCTGGTAATCGGCGGCGATACGGCTGTTCACACCTGCCTGAATCTCAGGGTGCACATCCAGCGCCTGCTGCATGGCTTGGGGCAATGTTTGGGCTTGGACAAAACTGGCGGCGAGAACGAACGGTATTGCCTTAAGCAGGTGCAGACGCATTAAAAAATTCCCCAGGACTTCTTGTCTCAAATCACAGCGATTGGCGCCGCCGCGTCGGATAATGGCTACCGTAATGACCGTACGTCGGAAAGTTCAAAAAGCGGAACTGCTTCACACATGTAGGACGGTTCGCCGCATAAATATCAATGTGACATTACGGAGGCGATTGTTTAGGATGGCGGCCATAAGGTCAATAGTTTGGCAGAAACTAGATAACTAAAAATTCTAGCCAAATATTTGACGCCAGTAACTATCTAGACTACGCCCCCTCCAGTTTGGCCCTACTCTTTAGTGGCCACATGGAAATCATCAGAAACGGATCGCCGGAGAAATATTTAATGAGCAATGTTGTTGCCATCGTCAAAAGCATTGTTGGTCAAGTGTTCGTTATTTCTCCGGAAGGCACGCGCCGTGTCCTGGTTGAGGGTGATCGCCTGTTCGCGGGCGACCAGATTGACACGGGCCTGTCGGGCTCGGTGAGCCTGGAACTGGCTGATGGGCGCACCCTGGACCTGGGCCGCGACACCCAGTGGAGCGCCGACATGCCGGACTCCACTGCCGACCTGGCCGCCGCCACCGAACAGGCCGCGCCATCGGTAGCCGAACTGCAACAAGCCATCGCCGCCGGCGCCGACCCGACCACCGACCTGGAAGCCACGGCCGCTGGCGCAACCGCTGCCGGTAATGGCGCCGCAGGCGGGGGCCACAGCTTTGTAGTGCTGGACGCGACCGCCGGCCGTGTCGATCCGACCATTGGCTTTCCCACCGCCCCTATCGGCCAGGGCACGTCAACCCTGAACACCTTTACGGGTGCCCAGGCTTCTACCGGCAACGGCAACCTGGCGCTGCAGCCTGCGACCCTGAGCCTGAGCGCCACGCCCAGCATCACCGAAGCCGGAGGCGTGCTGACCTACACCGCCACCGTGACCCAACCCGGCACCAGCGACCTGACCGTCACCCTGTCCAACGGCGCGGTGATCACCATCCCGTCCGGCCAACTGACCGGCACCGTCAACGTGCCCCTGGCACCTAATGACAGCCCGTACATCGACGCCAGCCAGATCAGCGTCAACGTCACCGGCACCACCGGCGGCAACAACCTGGTGCTGACCCTCGACCCTAACCCGGCCGTGACACAGATTACCGATACCCTCGACACCACCACCGTGACCTTGACGGCCGGTTCGAGCGTGACCGAAGGCGGGCAGATTACTTACACCGCGACCTTGACCAACCCGGCGCAGACGCCGGTGAACGTCACTTTGAGCAATGGCTCGGTGATCACTATCAAAGCCGGCGAGTCGACGGGTACGGTCGTGGTCGATACTCCGGCCAACGACGTCTACGTTAATGGGTCGACTGTCAGCACCACTATTACCGGCGCAACCGGCGGCAACTTTGAAAACCTGGTGCCGAGCACCACGCCTGCGGTCACTACGATTACCGATTCGGTTGATACCACCACCGTCACGCTGACGGCGGGTTCGACTGTGACCGAAGGCGGTCAGATCACCTACACCGCTACCCTGACCGACCCTGCGCAGACGCCGGTGAACGTCACCTTGAGCAATGGCTCGGTGATCACTATCAAGGCCGGCGAGTCCGTGGGCACCGTGGTGGTCGATACCCCTGCCAACGATGTCTACGTTAACGGTTCGACCGTCAGCACCACGATCACCGGTGCCAGCGGCGGCAACTTTGAAAACCTGGTACCGAGCACAACGCCTGCCGTTACGACCATCAATGATTCGGTCGATACCACCGCCGTCACGCTGACGGCCGGTTCGACTGTGACCGAAGGTGGCCAGATCACCTACACCGCGACCCTGACCAACCCAGCGCAGACGCCGGTGAACGTCACCCTGAGCAATGGCTCGGTGATTACTATCAAGGCCGGCGAGTCCGTGGGCACCGTTGTGGTCGATACCCCGGCCAACGATGTCTACGTTAACGGTTCGACTGTCAGCACCACGATCACCGGTGCCACCGGCGGCGACTTTGAAAACTTGGTACCGAGCACAACGCCTGCCGTTACGACCATCACTGATTCGGTCGACGCCACCGCCGTTACGCTGACAGCCGACACGGCCGTGACCGAAGGCGGCCAGATCACCTACACCGCGACCTTGACCAACCCTGCGCAGACGCCGGTGAACGTCACCTTGAGCAATGGCTCGGTGATCACCATCAAGGCGGGCGAGTCGGTAGGCAGCGTGGTCGTCGACACGCCGCCGAACGATGTCTACGTCAACGGCAGCACCATCAGCACCACCATTACTGGCGCAACCGGCGGCAACTTTGAAAACCTGGTGCCGAGTACGACGCCAGCGGTTACCACCATTACCGACTCCATCGACACTACGACCGTCACGCTGACAGCTCCGGCCGAGGCGAACGAAGGTGGTCAGATCACCTACACCGCTACGCTTTCTAATAAAGCCGGCAGCGACGTCACGCTGAAGTTGGACAACGGTTCGAGCATCACCATCAAGGCCGGCGATACCGTTGGCACTGTGACGGTGCCTGCACCTACCGATGACGTGTTTATCGATAAGAGCAGCCAGGCCGTTCAGATCACCGAGACCACTGGCGGCAACTTCGAAAAACTGGAAGTTGCGGGTAACGGTGCGACGACGACAATTAACGACACCATCGACAAGGTCGATGTGGTTCTGACCGCCACAACCACCGTTGGCGAAGGCGGCAATATCGTTTATACCGCCAGCCTTGTGGATAAAAACGGCGCGCTGGTGACTAACATCACCAATCCGCTGACCGTCACCCTGGATAACGGGCAGAGCATCACCATTGGTGTGAACCAGTCGAGCGGTAGTGTTTCGGTTGTTGCGCCGGATGACGTCTACAAAGGCGATCAAACCGTCACGGCCGCTATCAAGGACGTGACCGGTGGCGAGCATTTCGAAAACCTAGTGCCGAGTACCGCTCCGGTCAATACGACCGTTACTGACACCCCAGGCACTGACAACGCCACCACAGTGACGCTGACTGCTCCGGCTGAAGCGAACGAAGGTGGTCAGATTACGTACACCGCGACCTTGAGCAACAAGGCCGGTACTGACGTAACTTTGAAGCTGGATAATGGCTCGTCGATCACCATCAAAGCGGGTGACACCGTCGGTACTGTGACCGTACCCGCACCGACCGATGACGTGTTCATCGACAAGAGCAGTCAGACTGTTCAGATCACCGAGACCACTGGCGGCAACTTCGAAAAACTGGAAGTTGCGGGTAACGGTGCGACGACGACAATTAACGACACCATCGACAAGGTCGATGTGGTTCTGACCGCCACAACCACCGTTGGCGAAGGCGGAAACATCGTTTACACCGCCAGCCTTGTGGATAAAAACGGCACGCCGGTGACTAACATCACCAATCCGCTGACCGTCACTTTGGATAATGGCCAGAGCATCACCATCGGGGTAAACCAATCGAGCGGCACGGTCACCGCCGTGGCACCGGATGATGTTTACAAAGGCGACCAGACCGTCACCACTGCCATTCAGACTGTCACTGGCGGTGAGCACTTCGAAAACCTAGTGCCGGGCACCACGCCGGTCAATACCACCGTTACCGATACGCCGGGTACCGATAACACCACCACCGTTACGCTGACTGCACCAAGCGCGGTTAACGAAGGCGGCGAGATCAGCTACACCGCAACTTTGAGCAACAAGGCCGGCAGTGACGTCACTCTGAAGCTGGACAACGGCTCTTCGATCACCATCAAGGCTGGCGAGACCGTCGGCACTGTGACGGTGCCTGCGCCTAGCGATGATGTATTTATCGATAAGAGCACTCAAACCGTTCAGATCACTGACGCCACGGGCGGCAACTTCGAAAAACTGGAAGTTGCAGGCAACGGCGCAACCACCACGATCAACGACACCATCGACAAAGTTGACGTAGTCCTGACCGCCACTCCTACCGTTGGCGAGGGCGGCAATATCGTCTACACCGCCAGCCTTGTGGATAAAAACGGCACGCCGGTGAATAACATCACCAATCCGCTGACCGTGACGTTGGATAACGGCGAGAGCATCACCATTGGGGTAAACCAATCGAGCGGTTCTGTTTCGGTTGTTGCACCGGATGACGTGTACAAGGGCGACCAGACCGTCACGGCCGCTATCAAGGGCGTGACCGGTGGCGAGCACTTCGAAAACCTCGTGCCGGGTACTGCTCCGGTCAACACGACCGTTACCGATACGCCGGGTACCGATAACACCACGACCGTTACGTTGACTGCACCAAGCGCCGTTAGTGAAGGTGGTCAAATCACCTACACCGCCACGCTTTCCAACAAAGCCGGCAGTGACGTTACGCTGAAGTTGGACAACGGTTCGAGCATCACCATCAAGGCTGGCGACACCGTTGGCACGGTGACCGTGCCTGCTCCGACCGATGACGTGTTTATCGATAAGAGCACTCAGACAGTTCAGATCACTGAAACCACTGGCGGCAACTTCGAAAAACTGGAAGTTGCGGGTAACGGTGCGACGACGACAATTAACGACACCATCGATAAGGTCGATGTGGTTTTGACCGCCACTCCTACCGTTGGCGAAGGCGGCAGCATCATCTACACCGCCAGCCTTGTGGATAAGAACGGTACGCCGGTGAATAACATCACCAATCCGCTGACCGTGACGTTGGATAACGGCCAGAGCATCACCATTGGTGTAAACCAATCGAGCGGTTCTGTTTCGGTTGTTGCGCCGGATGATGTCTACAAAGGCGATCAAACCGTCACCGCTGCTATCAATGGCGTGACCGGTGGCGAGCATTTCGAAAACCTAGTTCCGGGTACCGATAAAGTCACCACAACTGTGACTGACACCCCTGGCACTGATAACACCACCACAGTGACGCTGACGGCTCCGGCTGAAGCGAACGAAGGCGGTCAAATTACGTACACCGCGACGCTCTCTAATAAAGCCGGCAGTGACGTCACCCTGAAGTTGGATAACGGCTCCTCGATCATTGTTAAGGCTGGCGACACCGTCGGCACCGTGACTGTGCCTGCACCTACCGATGACGTGTTTATCGATAAGAGCAGCCAGACTGTTCAGATCACCGAGACCACTGGTGGCAACTTCGAAAAACTGGAAGTTGCGGGTAACGGTGCGACGACGACAATTAACGACACCATCGACAAAGTTGACGTCGTCCTGACCGCCACTCCTACCGTCGGCGAAGGCGGCAACATCGTCTATACCGCCAGCCTTGTGGATAAAAACGGCGCGCCGGTGAATAACATCACCAATCCGCTGACCGTCACTTTGGATAATGGCCAGAGCATTACCATTGGTGCGAACCAATCAAGCGGTAGCGTTTCGGTTGTTGCACCGGATGATGTGTACAAGGGCGACCAGACCGTCACGGCCGCTATCAAGGGCGTGACCGGTGGCGAGCATTTCGAACACCTGGTGCCGGGTACTGCTCCGGTCAACACGACCGTTACCGATACGCCGGGTACCGATAACACCACGACCGTTACGCTGACTGCACCAAGCGCCGTTAGTGAAGGTGGTCAAATCACCTACACCGCCACGCTTTCCAACAAAGCCGGCAGTGACGTTACGCTGAAGTTGGATAACGGTTCGAGCATTACCATCAAGGCTGGCGACACCGTTGGCACGGTGACCGTGCCTGCTCCGACCGATGACGTGTTTATCGATAAGAGCACTCAGACGGTTCAGATCACCGAGACCACTGGCGGTAATTTCGAGAAGCTGGAAGTTGCAGGCAACGGTGCGACCACCACGATCAACGACACCATCGACAAGGTCGATGTAGTTCTGACCGCCACTCCTACCGTCGGCGAAGGCGGCAATATCGTCTACACCGCCAGCCTTGTGGATAAGAACGGCGCGCAGGTGACTAACATCACCAACCCGCTGACTGTCACCTTGGATAACGGGCAGAGCATCACCATTGGTGTGAACCAGTCGAGTGGTTCTGTTTCGGTTGTGGCTCCGGATGACGTATACAAAGGCGATCAAACCGTCACCACCACTATTAAAGGCGTGACCGGTGGCGAGCACTTCGAAAACCTAGTTCCGGGTACCGATAAAGTCACCACAACTGTGACTGACACCCCTGGCACTGATAACACCACTACCGTTACGCTGACCGCGCCAAGCGCCGTCAACGAAGGTGGACAGATCACCTACACCGCGACCTTGAGCAACAAGGCCGGCAGTGACGTCACTCTGAAGCTGGACAACGGATCTTCGATCACCATCAAAGCCGGCGATACCGTTGGCACCGTGACCGTCCCTGCGCCTACCGATGACGTGTTTATCGATAAGAGCACTCAAACGGTCAAGATCACTGACGCCACTGGCGGCAACTTCGAAAAACTGGAAGTTGCAGGCAACGGTGCGACCACCACGATCAACGACACCATCGACAAAGTTGACGTCGTCCTGACCGCCACTCCTACCGTTGGCGAAGGCGGCAACATCGTCTACACCGCCAGCCTTGTGGATAAGAACGGTACGCCGGTGACCAACATCACCAACCCGCTGACCGTCACGTTGGATAATGGCCAGAGCATCACCATTGGCGTCAATCAGTCGAGCGGCAGCGTTTCGATTGCTGCGCCGAATGACGTATACAAAGGCGATCAAACCGTCACCACCGCCATCAAAGGCGTGACCGGTGGCGAGCATTTTGAAAATCTGGTGCCGGGTACCACGCCGGTCAATACCACCGTTACTGATACTCCCGGCACTGACAACGCCACCACAGTGACGCTGACGGCTCCGGCTGAAGCGAACGAAGGTGGTCAGATTACCTACACCGCCACGCTTTCCAACAAAGCAGGCAGCGACGTCACCCTGAAGTTGGATAACGGTTCGAGCATTACCATCAAGGCTGGCGACACCGTTGGCACGGTGACCGTGCCTGCTCCGACCGATGACGTGTTTATCGATAAGAGCACTCAGACGGTTCAGATCACCGAGACCACTGGCGGTAATTTCGAGAAGCTGGAAGTTGCAGGCAACGGTGCGACCACCACGATCAACGACACCATCGACAAGGTCGATGTAGTTCTGACCGCCACTCCTACCGTCGGCGAAGGCGGAAATATCGTCTACACCGCCAGCCTTGTGGATAAGAACGGCGCGCAGGTGACTAACATCACCAACCCGCTGACTGTCACCTTGGATAACGGGCAGAGCATCACCATTGGTGTGAACCAGTCGAGTGGTTCTGTTTCGGTTGTGGCTCCGGATGACGTATACAAAGGCGATCAAACCGTCACCACCACTATTAAAGGCGTGACCGGTGGCGAGCACTTCGAAAACCTAGTTCCGGGTACCGATAAAGTCACCACAACTGTGACTGACACCCCTGGCACTGATAACACCACTACCGTTACGCTGACCGCGCCAAGCGCCGTCAACGAAGGTGGACAGATCACCTACACCGCGACCTTGAGCAACAAGGCCGGCAGTGACGTCACTCTGAAGCTGGACAACGGATCTTCGATCACCATCAAAGCCGGCGATACCGTTGGCACCGTGACCGTCCCTGCGCCTACCGATGACGTGTTTATCGATAAGAGCACTCAAACGGTCAAGATCACTGACGCCACTGGCGGCAACTTCGAAAAACTGGAAGTTGCAGGTAACAGTGCAACCACCACGATCAACGACACCATCGACAAGGTCGATGTAGTTCTGACCGCCACTCCTACCGTTGGCGAAGGCGGCAACATCGTCTACACCGCTACCCTTGTGGATAAAAACGGCACGCCGGTGAGCAACATCACCAACCCGCTTACCGTCACGTTGGATAACGGCCAGAGCATCACCATTGGCGTCAATCAGTCGAGCGGCAGCGTTTCGATTGCTGCGCCGAATGACGTATACAAAGGCGATCAAACCGTCACCACCACTATTAAAGGCGTGACCGGTGGCGAGCACTTCGAAAACCTAGTTCCGGGTACCGATAAAGTCACCACAACTGTGACTGACACCCCTGGCACTGATAACACCACTACCGTTACGCTGACCGCGCCAAGCGCCGTCAACGAAGGTGGACAGATCACCTACACCGCGACCTTGAGCAACAAGGCCGGCAGTGACGTCACTCTGAAGCTGGACAACGGATCTTCGATCACCATCAAAGCCGGCGATACCGTTGGCACCGTGACCGTCCCTGCGCCTACCGATGACGTGTTTATCGATAAGAGCACTCAAACGGTCAAGATCACTGACGCCACTGGCGGCAACTTCGAAAAACTGGAAGTTGCAGGTAACAGTGCAACCACCACGATCAACGACACCATCGACAAGGTCGATGTAGTTCTGACCGCCACTCCTACCGTTGGCGAAGGCGGCAACATCGTCTACACCGCTACCCTTGTGGATAAAAACGGCACGCCGGTGAGCAACATCACCAACCCGCTTACCGTCACGTTGGATAACGGCCAGAGCATCACCATTGGCGTCAATCAGTCGAGCGGCAGCGTTTCGATTGCTGCGCCGAATGACGTATACAAAGGCGATCAAACCGTCACCACCACTATTAAAGGCGTGACCGGTGGCGAGCACTTCGAAAACCTAGTTCCGGGTACCGATAAAGTCACTACAATTGTGACTGACACCCCAGGCACTGATAACACCACCACCGTCACGCTGACCGCGCCAAGCGCCGTCAACGAAGGCGGCCAGATCAGCTATACCGCAACCTTGAGCAACAAGGCCGGCAGTGACGTCACGCTGAAACTCGACAACGGCTCTTCGATCACCATCAAGGCCGGCGATACCGCTGGCACCGTGACCGTCCCTGCGCCTACCGATGATGTGTTCATCGACAAGAGCACTCAAACGGTCAAGATCACTGACGCCACGGGCGGCAACTTCGAGAAACTGGAAGTTGCGGGTAATGGCGCAACCACCACCATCAACGACACCATCGACAAGGTCGATGTAGTTCTGACCGCCACTCCTACCGTTGGCGAAGGCGGCAGCATCGTCTACACCGCCAGCCTTGTGGATAAAAACGGCACGCCGGTGAGCAACATCACCAACCCGCTGACCGTCACGTTGGATAACGGCCAGAGCATCACCATTGGTGTGAATCAGTCGAGCGGTTCTGTTTCGGTTGTTGCACCGGATGACGTGTACAAGGGCGACCAGACCGTCACGGCCGCTATCAAGGGCGTGACCGGTGGCGAGCATTTCGAAAACCTCGTGCCGGGTACCGATAAAGTCACCACAACTGTGACTGACACCCCTGGCACTGATAACACCACCACCGTTACGCTGACCGCGCCAAGCGCCGTCAACGAAGGTGGTCAAATCACCTACACCGCTACGCTTTCCAATAAAGCGGGCAGTGACGTTACGCTGAAGTTGGATAACGGCTCCTCGATCATTGTTAAGGCTGGCGACACCGTCGGCACTGTGACCGTGCCAGCGCCAAGCGATGA
Source organism: Pseudomonas sp. R11-23-07 (assembly GCF_003852295.1). Classification (NCBI taxonomy): domain Bacteria; kingdom Pseudomonadati; phylum Pseudomonadota; class Gammaproteobacteria; order Pseudomonadales; family Pseudomonadaceae; genus Pseudomonas; species Pseudomonas sp. R11-23-07. The sequence continues at coordinate 144,740 of NZ_CP027761.1, read as the reverse complement.
CGTGTTCGTCGACAAGAGCACCCAGACCGTCAAAATCACCGACGCTTCTGGCGGCAACTTCGAGAAACTGGAAGTTGCAGGTAACGGTGCAACCACCACCATCAACGACACTATCGATAAGGTCGATGTAGTTCTGACCGCCACTCCTACCGTTGGCGAAGGCGGCAACATTGTCTACACCGCCAGCCTTGTGGATAAGAACGGTACGCCGGTGAATAACATCACCAATCCGCTGACTGTCACTCTGGATAACGGGCAGAGCATTACCATCGGTGTAAACCAAACGAGCGGTAGTGTTTCGGTTGTTGCGCCGGATGACGTCTACAAAGGCGATCAAACCGTCACGGCCGCTATCAAGGACGTGACCGGTGGCGAGCATTTCGAAAACCTGGTGCCAGGCACTGCTCCGGTCAACACGACCGTCACGGACACCCCAGGCACTGCTGATACCACTACTGTCACGCTGACCGCGCCAAGCACCGTCAACGAAGGTGGTCAGATCACCTACACCGCCACCTTGAGCAACAAGGCAGGCAGCGACGTCACGCTGAAGTTGGATAACGGTTCGAGCATCACGATCAAGGCTGGCGAGACCGTTGGCACCGTAACTGTGCCCGCGCCAAGCGATGACGTGTTCATCGACAAGAGCACTCAAACCGTCAAAATCACCGACGCTTCCGGGGGCAACTTCGAAAAACTGGAAGTTGCAGGTAACAGTGCAACCACCACGATCAACGACACCATCGACAAGGTCGATGTGGTTCTGACCGCCACAAACTCCGTTGGCGAGGGCGGCAACATTGTTTATACCGCCAGTCTTGTGGATAAAAACGGCGCACCGGTGACTAACATCACCAACGCGCTGACTATCACCCTGGATAACGGCCAGAGCATCACCATTGGTGTAAACCAATCGAGCGGCAGCGTTTCGGTTGTTGCGCCGGATGACGTCTACAAAGGCGATCAAACCGTCACCACCGCCATCAAAGGCGTGACCGGTGGCGAGCACTTCGAAAGCCTGGTGCCAGGCACCACGGCGGTCAATACCACCGTCACTGATACACCAGGTACAGCAGATGCCACTACCGTAACGCTGACCGCGCCAAGCGCCGTCAATGAGGGGGGGCAGATTACGTATACCGCGACCCTGAGCAACAAGGCCGGTAGTGACGTAACTTTGAAACTCGACAACGGCTCGAGCATCACCATCAAAGCCGGCGATACCGTCGGCACTGTGACTGTGCCAGCACCGACTGATGATGTGTTCATCGACAAGAGCACTCAAACCGTCAAAATCACCGACGCTTCCGGGGGCAACTTCGAAAAACTGGAAGTTGCAGGTAACAGTGCAACCACCACGATCAACGACACCATCGACAAGGTCGATGTGGTTCTGACCGCCACAAACTCCGTTGGCGAGGGCGGCAACATTGTTTATACCGCCAGTCTTGTGGATAAAAACGGCGCACCGGTGACTAACATCACCAACGCGCTGACTATCACCCTGGATAACGGCCAGAGCATCACCATTGGTGTAAACCAATCGAGCGGCAGCGTTTCGGTTGTTGCGCCGGATGACGTCTACAAAGGCGATCAAACCGTCACCACCGCCATCAAAGGCGTGACCGGTGGCGAGCACTTCGAAAGCCTGGTGCCAGGCACCACGGCGGTCAATACCACCGTCACTGATACACCAGGTACAGCAGATGCCACTACCGTAACGCTGACCGCGCCAAGCGCCGTCAATGAGGGGGGGCAGATTACGTATACCGCGACCCTGAGCAACAAGGCCGGTAGTGACGTAACTTTGAAACTCGACAACGGCTCGAGCATCACCATCAAAGCCGGCGATACCGTCGGCACTGTGACTGTGCCAGCACCGACTGATGATGTGTTCATCGACAAGAGCACTCAGACCGTCAAAATCGCCGACGCTTCTGGCGGCAACTTCGAAAAACTGGCAGTTGCAGGCAACGGCGCAACGACAACGATTAACGACACCCTCGACAAGGTTGATGTGGTCCTGACCGCGACCACCACCGTCGGCGAAGGCGGCAACATCGTCTACACCGCCAGCCTTGTGGATAAGAACGGTGCACCGGTGACCAACATCACCAACCCGCTGACTGTCACTCTGGATAACGGCAAAACCATCACCATCGGTGTGAACCAATCCAGCGGCACGGTTACCACGGTGGCACCAAACGACGTCTACAAAGGCGATCAAACCGTCACCACCGCCATTAAAGGCGTGACCGGTGGCGAGCATTTTGAAAACCTGGTGCCAGGTACTACAGCGGTTAACACCACTGTCACGGACACTCCGGGCACTGCTGATACCACTACCGTCACCCTGACAGCGCCAACCGCAGTCAACGAAGGTGGACAGATTACGTACACCGCTACGCTTTCCAACAAAGCAGGCAGTGACGTCACGCTGAAACTCGACAACGGCTCGTCGATCACCATCAAAGCGGGTAATACCGTCGGCACCGTGACCGTACCTGCTCCGACCGATGATGTGTTCATCGACAAGAGCACCCAAACGGTCAAGATCACCGACGCAACTGGCGGCAACTTCGAAAAACTGGAAGTCGCGGGCAACGGCGCAACCACCACGATCAACGACACCATCGACAAGGTCGATGTGGTTCTGACCGCCACTCCTACCGTTGGCGAGGGCGGCAATATCGTCTACACCGCTACCCTTGTGGATAAAAACGGCGCGCTGGTGAACAACACTACCAATCCGCTGACCGTCACTCTGGACAACGGCAAAACCATCACCATCGGTGTAAACCAATCCAGCGGCACGCTCACCACGGTGGCACCAAACGACGTTTACAAAGGCGATCAAACCGTCACCACCTCTATCAAAAGCGTGACCGGTGGCGAGCATTTCGAAAACCTGGTGCCGGGTACCACAGCGGTTAATACGACCGTCACGGATACCCCAGGCAGCACCGACCTCACCAGCGTCACGCTGACCGCGCCAAGCGCCGTCAACGAGGGTGGCCAGATCACCTACACCGCAACCTTGAGCAACAAGGCCGGCAGCGACGTCACCCTGAAGTTGGATAACGGTTCGAGCATCACGATCAAGGCTGGCGAGACCGTTGGCACCGTAACTGTGTCCGCGCCAAGCGATGACGTGTTCATCGACAAGAGCACTCAAACGGTCAAGATCACCGACGCAACTGGCGGCAACTTCGAAAAACTGGCAGTCGCAGGCAACGGCGCAACCACCACGATCAACGACACCATCGACGATGTAACCGTGGTGCTCAAGGCCACGGGTTCGGTCAGCGAGGGCGGGCAGATCGTCTACACCGCGTCGCTGGTCGACAAAAATGGTGCGGCAGTGACCAACGTTGGTTCCGACCTGGTGGTGAAGCTGGATAACGGCTCGACCATTACCATCGGCAGCGGCAAGTCCAGCAGCTTCACCACCGCCTCCGCGCCGAACGATGCGTATGTCGGCGCCAATGATGTCACTGCCAAAATCAGTGCCGTAGTCAGTGGCGGCGACAAATACGAGCACTTGATGGTCGATGGCAGCACCGTGGTCACCAAAGTCACGGATGTGGTCACCAACACCACCCTCAGCATCAGCGGCGACGCTTCGGTGACCGAAGGCGGTACGGCGCACTACGCCCTGACCTTGAGCAACCCGGCGCAAACCGATGTGACCGTCACCCTCAAGTACAGCGGCACGGCCACCGATGGTTCGGATTTCAATGGTGTGTACACCGTGAAGATCCCGGCCGGCGCCAGCAGCGTGCCGTTTGATATCCGCACCCTTGACGACCGAATCACCGAGCCGACCGAAAAAATCGTCATCACCATCGACAAGGCCACCGGGGGCAACTTCGAGAACCTGGTGATCGACAAGGGCACGGTCAGCACTGACATCCTCGACAACGATGCGCCGCCGGTTATCGACCTGGACGCCAACAACTCCAGCGGTGCCAGCGGCAACGACTTCAAGACCACCTTCACCGAAGGCACCGCCGGGCCGGGTGTGTCGATTGCCGACACCGATATCAAGATCACCGATCCGGACAGCACCCTGCTGACCGGCGCAACGGTCACCCTGACCAATGCACAAGCCGGTGATGCCTTGAACCTGGGCAACAGCGTGAACGGCATCAGCGTCAGCACCAACAATCAGACGGGCACCATCACCCTGACGTTGTCGGGCAGCGCGACGCTGGCTGACTACATGCAGCGTATCCAGAACATCACGTTCACCAACACCAGCCACGACCCAAGCACCACGCCGCGCACCATTACCGTGGCGGTGACCGACGGCGGCAATTACTCCAACGTCGCCACCACCACAGTCAACGTGGTGGCGGTCAACGATGCGCCAGTGGCAACGGGCGGGGCCGTGACCGGTACGGAAGACACTGCGCTGGCCTTGACCTGGGCCAACTTCGGCGTGAGCGACGTGGACTCGCCATCAGCCAGCCTCGGGGTGAAAATCACCGACCTGCCGGTGGCCGGCAAACTGCAATACCTGGCAACCGACGGCACCACCTGGACCAATGTGACCAGCGGCCAGACCTTTACCAAAGCCCAGATCGATGGCGGCCAGTTACGCTTTACGCCAAACGCCAACGAGTCCGGCGCCGACGGTTATGGCGGCACGGGCATCGGTAACAAGCAGGCCGATTACGCACAGTTCAAGTTCCAGCCCACCGACGGCAAGGACCTGGGCACCAGCGCCACAGTGAAAGTCGATATCACCCCGGTGGCCGACGCGCCAACCCTGGGTGTGGCTGACAACAACGTCAACTCGGTCGGCCTGATCAAACAGAGCTGGAACAGCCTTCCCGGGTTGGGCACCAGCGGCAACGGCGCTGCACCGGACGTGCTGAAAAAAGCCATCGATGGCGCCGGCACGCCGAACAGCACGGCGGTGGTGACCAATGTCGAGTCCACCACCGACGTTACCCCCGGTTCAGGCGGAAAAATCTCCGGCCTGATGTACATGGAAGCCGGCAAGAACTACACCTTCAGCGGCGTCGCCGATGACAGCCTGCTGATCAACGTCGGCGGTAAAGACGTGGCCAGCGGCCTGTGGGGCACCAACAGCGGCAAGTTCAGCGGCACGTTCACGCCGGTGGTCAGCGGTTATTACAGCCTTGAGATCTATCAGGCCAACCAGGCAGGCCCCGGCAGCTTTGACGTCAACCTGTCGATCAATGGCGGCGCGACCCAGAACCTGAGCACCAGCAACGTCCCGCTGTACACTGGCATCGCCGACCTGACCAACGCCGGCGTGACCGTGTCCGACCTGCATGGCAGCAACGGTGACGGTTACTACGTGGGTTATAAGCTCAACGAAGGCCTGGAAAACGGCAGCGTCAAACTGTCCAAGATCAGCACCGCGCTGACCGACACCGATGGTTCAGAAACCCTGGCGGTGAAGATCGGTGGCATTCCGGCAGGCTCGGTGCTTACCGACGCTTCGGGACACACCTTCACGGCGACGAAAACCGTGGGCGAAGTCAACGTCAACGGCTGGGACCTGGGCACCCTGACCATCAAGCCACCGACCTATTACAGCGGCCAGTTCAACCTGACCGTGACCTCGACGTCTACCGAAAGCATCGGCGGCTCGGCGACCACCACCGCGCAATTGCCGGTGACGGTCTACCCGGCGGCGTATAACTCGGTAACCGGCACGTCGGGCAGCGACTCGATCATCGGCACCGACGGCAACGACATCGTCGTGGCCGACATCGGCGGCCTGAACGTGGTGCAGGGCAAGAACTACAACCTTGCCTTCATGGTGGACAGCTCCGGCAGCATGAGCGCAGCGTCGATCGACGCGGCGAAGGCTTCATTGACCACGGTATTCAACTCGCTGAAAAACAGCCTGGGCGCCAACACGTCGGGTACGGTGAATATCTTCCTGGCCGACTTCGATAGCCAGGTGAACAAGTCGATCGCCATCAACCTCAATGCCTCCAATGCGCTGACCCAGCTCAAAGCGGTGCTGGACTCGATGGTGTCGGAAGGCGGTACCAACTACGAAGACGTGTTCAAGACCACCGCCAACTTCTTCCAGAGCGACCTGGCGACTAAAAACACCGGCGCGACCAACCTGACGTACTTCATCACCGACGGCCAGCCGACGTTCTACCAGAGCGGCGAGCAGACCAACATGACGCTGTACGGCAACGTCAAGTTCGATGATGTGGTGACGACGGCCAACTACACCCCTGGGACCTCGGTCGGCAAGTACCTGGATAACACCCATTACTTCAGCATCGACACCTCCGGTGCCGCTCAACTGCAAACCTGGAATGGCTTCTGGTGGACGGCCAACAATCTGGGCACCGTCCGCGCTCAGGGCGACGGCACTTTTGAGCTGTCCAATCTTGACGGCCGAGGCAATAGCACCGACACGGCAACAGCGACCAATTCCAAAAGCGCCTTTGCGCTGCTGGGCGGGCTGTCGCATGTGGAGGCGATCGGTATCAACGGCGCCGTCAGCCTCGACGACCTCAAACCGTATGACAGCGATGGCAAGCCGCAAAGCAACATTGATCCGAAGGACCTGGCCAATGCCATCCTCGGCCATACCGAGGCGACTCTGCCAGGCGCGGACAGCGTCAGCGGTGGCGACGGCAATGACATTCTCTTTGGCGACCTGGTGAGCTTCAGCGGGGTGACCGGCGAGGGTTACAACGCCCTGCAGGCTTTTGTGGCACAGAAAGCCGGTGTGGCCGTCTCGGCGGTCACCACCTCGAACGTGCACCAGTACGTCACCGAACATTACGCGGACTTCGACGTGTCCGGCGCCAAGGACGGCAACGACACGCTGCTCGGCGGCAATGGCGATGACATTCTGTTCGGCCAGGGCGGCAACGACGTGCTGGACGGCGGCAAGGGCAATGACATCCTGCTGGGCGGTACCGGCAACGACACGTTGATGGGCGGTCAGGGCAACGACATCCTGATCGGCGGTGCGGGTGCCGACACCTTCGTGTGGAAAGCCGGTGACATCGGCAACGATGTGATCAAGGACTTCAAGGCGTCGGAAGGTGACCGGATTGACCTGCGCGATCTGTTGAAGGGCGAGACGGACAGCACCATCGACAACTACCTCAAGATCACCACGGTAGAAGGCGTGTCGACCCTGCAAGTGAGCAGCGAAGGCAAGCTCAACGCCGCCGGTGGCCTGGCCAATGCGGATGTGACCATCAAGCTGGAAGGCAACGATTGGTCCCACACCAGCATCAACTCGCTGATCAGCGGTGCCGACCCGACCATCAAGATCGATCACACCGCCTAAGCTTGGGTTTATCGGCCGCCCTCGAGGCGGCCGATTCATTTGGGCGATACGTCGCTGGCCCTGGCGGCCGGTTGCATCGCATACTCGCGCTTATCAACACACGGTCGGCCTAGGCGGCTGAAGGTGTGTGGCTTTTTTTCGAGGGGTTCTTATGTTTTACGTGCAACGTGATGCGCAGGGCGCGTTGAGTCGCGTAGAGGCCGCCGCCTTTGCCGAATCCACCGAAACGCTGCCGCCCGATCACCATGAGATCCAGGCCTGGTACGCCAACGAAGTGGTAGAAACCAGCCTGGCCCAGCTCAAACAGAGTGACCTGGAGATGATCCGGGTACTGGACGACTTGATCCAGGTGCTCACCCGCAAGGGCGTCATCAGCGTAACTGACCTGCCGCCCGCAGCCCAGGCCAAGTTGATGGACCGTAACCAGGCGCGGGAAGCGTTGGGTGGGTTGAGCCAGTTGATCAATGATGATGAAAAAGGGCTTATCTGAGCCCTGAAGCCGAACCGGATCGAAATGTGGGAGGGGGCTTGCTCCCGATAGCGGCGTATCAGTCACCCAAATATCGACTGATTGACTGCTATCGGGAGCAAGCCCCCTCCCACATTGGATCTGCGTTATTTCCAGGGTGCGGGCTCGCCGAATAACTGCCCCTGCACTCCGAATATCCCCATCTCGCGAATCACCCTCAGCTCACCTTCGGTCTCCACACGTTCGGCAATCAACGGCAGATCGATGCTGTGGGCCGCGCGCTGGATGGCTTCGATAAACAGGCGCTTGTCGCTTTCCTGGTCGATGTCGCGGATGTAGCTGCCGTCGATTTTCAAGTAGGCCAGGCCCAGGCGGGCCAGGTTGCCGATCATGCTGAATCGCCCACCGAAACGCTGAAGGCTCAGGGAAAAGCCCAACTCGCGCAGGCGCTGGGTCATCTGTTCCAACACAAGCTGTTCCGGCAGTTGCTCTTCACCGATCTCCAGGGTGAGGCGCGAGCCCAGGTTGCTGTGCTGGCGCAGCAGGTCATAAATGCGTTGCAGTGCCTGAGGATCCTGCAAGGTTGCGGCTGAGAGGTTCAGCGCCAGGTTGTGGCTGTGGCCGGTCATCTGTTTGAGCACCTGCTCCAGCATCATGCGGTCCAGGCGGGCTGACCAGCCGAAACGCTCAAGCCACGGCAGGAAACGCCCGGCGGGTAGGGTATGGCCGTCAAAGTCCTGCAAGCGCGACAGCACTTTGTAGTGCAAGACCAATTGCGGGTCCTGGCTGGCCACCACCGGCTGGAAGTACAACTCGAAACGCTGTTGGGTCAGCGCCTGGTCCAACAGTGTGTGCCAGGCATGGTGATCGTCACCGACGCTGGCGGCGGCACTGTGGTCGAGGCACGCCCAGGTGCTGTCACCCTGCCCTTCGGCTTGAGCCAAAGCTTGGTCGGCGAGGGTCAGCAGCGCCTGCGGCGCATCGCCATGGTTGAACGGTGCCAGGCCGATGTAGGCCACGGGCGTAACATCGCTGGCGCCGGTGGCCTGCAGGCTGAGCAACGTGCTTTCAAGGTTCTGCGCCAATTGCAGCGCTTCTTCACGCGTGAGCCCAGGCGCCAGCACGGCGAATTCGCCGCCTCGGATACGGGTCACGAGGTTATGGGTTTCCGGGTACGGCTCGCACTGGCGCAGCAGTTGTTCGCCGACCGCTTGCAGCAGCTGGTCGGTACGCTGGCCGCCCAGGCGCTGGTTCAGGCCGGCCAGGTCCTTGACGCGCAACACCAGCAAGTAGCCGGAGTTGGTTTCTTCGGGGTTGCTGACGCGGGCGTTGAGCTGCATCTCGAAATAGCGGCGGTTGGCCAGGCCGGTGAGGTTGTCCTGATAGGATTCAGTGCGCAACTTTTCGCTGCGCTCGGCCTGCTCCTGGAACAGCGCCTTGAGCTTTTCCACCATTTGGTTCATGGCCTGCACCACCCGGCGCAACTCCGGCGTGCGCGGCAGGTCAGGCAGGCTGAGGAATTCCCGACGGGCGATCGCGTGGGACTGCTTGACCATATAGTCCAACGGCTTTAATTGCCGGCGCAGCAACAGCCCGCCGAGCACCACGCTGACCGCACCGCACAGCAGCAACCAGCCAAGGCTGCCCAGGGCGCTCTGCCAGAGTTTGGCCAGGGCGAACATCGGATGGCTGACCACCTCGACTCGCGCCGCCTGCTCCCAACCACGGCTCACCAGCGCATCACCACCGGCCGGCTCCAGGCCGATCAATTTTACAAACCAAGGGGGCACGCCATTGTTGTCGGGTATGCCGCTGCGCTCGACGATGGTTTGGTCCGTGGCCAGGTCCACCACACGGATGCTGGCGTAGTAACCGCTGTCGAAGATCGAGCTGACCAGCAACTCGACCATGGCCGGGTCATCGATATTGGGGGTCAGCGACAGCGCCAGTGCCGTCGCGGCATCCTGCGCATGGGAGCGCAATTGGTTGACGTACTGCGTGCGCGAACTTTCCAGGCTGACCATGAAGCTGCCGCTGAAGGCGACCACCAGGAACAGACAGATTGCGATCAACAGCTGTTTGAACAAAGACATCCGATCAGTTACTCCTAGTTGGCAGGCTCGGCTGGGAAGCCTTCCGCACGCATTTTTCTCAACACATCCTGCCAGCGCGACAAGCGTTTGGTATCGCCGACTTTCTTGTTGCCCTTGGCGCCAGGCAGATACAGCCCCTCGGCGTTGAATGAATACACCGGGATCAAATCGGTACGGCGGGTTGCCGGCAGAATGTCGTCCATCAGGCTGTCGAGCACCAACGGGATCGCGTCGGGGGTCGAATAGTAGGTCAGGACCATGTGCGCACGATTCTGACGCAAGGCCTTGACGTAGGTAATGCGCAATTTATCGCTGGACACGCCCAGATGACGCAAACTGAAATACTTGGCGATGGCGTAGTCTTCACAGTCACCGGCGCCCTTCCAGAGTGCTTCGATGGGTGTCTCCCAATAGTCGACCGCACGCCAGAGATCGATGTCTTCCACGTAGGTCATTTGTTTGTTGAAGAACACGTTGACGACCTTGAGCTGGTCTTGCTCGCTGACCTGTTTTTCGGTGCTCAGCAGCCGCTGCCACGCGTCAATACGTTGCTGGCCCTCGCCCAACGGCCCGTACAAGGCGCTGGCCTTGCGGCTGATCTGCGAGAAATCCCAATCGGCATGCAGCCCGCCGAGCATCAGGCCGGCCAATAAGATCGCTGATAAGAGCCAGCAAAAAACTCGATAGGGAATAAAACTTACCGCCAAGGCGTTCAGTCCATGAAAAGAGACGGAATTTCAAGGGATGGTGAAGCTTCGTCTCACAAAAAACAATGGCACAGTGCGATCATTCATCGGTGGAGCGAGTTTATAACCGCCTCCTGTGGGACGTACAAAATACACGCTGTGGGCCCTTACAAACGGAAACTCTGGCTGTTTGACAAGTACCTGGCCCATCTCTAGTGTTCATTGGATCCAATAAACACACTCTATTATTCAAAAGGAGGGTAGCGTAACCGTGACGCAGAAGCCGAACCCTTTAAGCAGTATCAAGGTCAGCGGACCTATTCCTGCTCATCTTGCCCGCGCCGTTATTGAAGAAACGTTGCGTAACGCCATTCTCGATGGCCGATTGCCCTGTGGCACTGCTATGCGCCAGCAAGAACTCGCCAGCCTGTTCGGCGTCAGCCGTATGCCGGTGCGCGAAGCTTTGCGCCAGCTGGAGGCACAATCCCTGCTGCATGTGGTGACCCACAAAGGCGCTGTGGTTGCGCCCTTGATCGAGGACAATTCGGCTGAGACCTATGCCCTGCGCATGCTATTGGAGTCCGAAGCCTTGCGCTTGTCGATCCCATTGCTCACTGAATCGGACATCGCCGAGGCAGAGGCCTGTATCACTGCGCTGGAATGCGAGAAAGACTACAGCGAGATCGGTCGCCTCAATCGCCTGTTTCACATGATCCTGTATGGCAAGGCGCCTAACCATCGCCTGCTCAAATTGGTGGAGCATGGGCTGAATGAAGAGGAGCGGTTTCTGCGCTTCAACCTCGAGGCGATGGGACTGGGCGAGACGTCACAGGAGGATCACCGCGAACTGCTCAACCTGGTGGTGCAGAAGAAAATCGACGAAAGCATCCTGACACTGCGTAATCACTTGATGCGAGGCATGGAGGTCATCAATAGATACCTCAATAGCCTCGAAACTGCGAATAGAACAGCCGCGTTATAAGGGGCTCCTACCGTTTTTGAGCCTGTGCATCGCGGGGTACCGTTCCTTATCAGGAAGCGTCCCGCGTTGATACAACGTGAACAAACCGGCAAGCCTTATTCAAATCGGCGTCATATAAGGAAATCTCTCACACTTCAAACAAGTATTTCTTCGGGAAGTTTTTGTTCGCAAAACTATTTAATACATTCACAAGCTCATCCAAACGTTTAATCAGCTTATTATCAGCGACCCACCCAAAAACCTCGCAATTGCCGTCCGCGTATTGAGCCAGCGTTCCTCGCGTGGGCGCGCCTTAACGCTAATCTTCCAACTAACAACTACAAAATCCATCACTGCAACTAGAGCAGTCGCAACAACTTCATAGGCGTCAACCATGCATCATCATTTGCTTGAAAAAAAGAAACTTCAACTGTGCAGTCATCCGTTATTTGCAGAAATAACTTCTCTTAGCAAATTACAACACTTTATGGAAAGCCATGTATTTGCGGTTTGGGACTTCATGACCCTGACCAAACGCCTGCAGCAGGATCTTACTTGCACCCAAATACCCTGGCTCCCGCCGGCCAATCCGCAGGCCGCACGCCTGATCAATGAAATCGTGCTGGGCGAGGAGTCGGACGAACATCCGACGCGGGGCCATTGCAGTCACTTTGAGCTGTACCTGGAGGCCATGGCGGAGGTGGGCGCCAATACCCGTGTCATCGCACGTTTCATTGACCTGCAACACCAGGGTGTAGAGGTCAGCGCAGCGCTGCGAATGATCGGTGCGCCCCCCGGTGTGCCGCGCTTTGTCGACAGCACATGGCAGATCGCACTCAGCGCCCCCACCCACTGCGTCGCGGCGGCCTTCCTGCATGGTCGTGAAGGCGTCATTGCATCGATGTTCGAGCGCCTTCTGTGCAGCAGCCCCTTGATTGCTCGTCAGGCACCCATCTTGTGTCACTACCTCAACCGTCATATCGAGTTGGATAGCCAGGAGCACGGCCCGGCGGCGGAGCAGGTGCTCCAGCATTTGATCGGCGCAGACCCGACTCGCCAGCGACAAGCCGATAGCGCTGCCTTCGGTGCCCTGGAAAGCCGCATGACCTTCTGGGACGATGTACACGCCTCAATGCATGAGGTAAACCCATGAGCGCCACCGGCTATCACTCCTTTGCCGAAGACTGGGAGCGGCGCGCAACCATCCGCACACGCCCGCGCCGCATGTTGGAAAACGACGGCAAACTGATCTATCCCCTGAGCCGCCAACCCCTTGTACTGAGTGCGACCTTTCTCGAGCGCTGCTCGCAATGCCGCGACTTTGTGCTGACGCAAAGCTTTTATCGATTCATCCATGACATCGTGGTTTTCGAAACCGAGATCGTCGATAAGCTTGCCCGCCGTATTGCCAAGAATCGCTTCTCGCTGCCCCTCCCCCTCGCCTGCCGCTACGATGCAATGACCGTCGTGGTGGATGAGGATTACCACGCATTGGTGGCACTGGACTTCCTGCAGCAAGCCGTGGCGTTGACCGGTATCGAGCCCCTGGACCTGCCGGGGCAGATCGAACTGAGCCGCGCCTTGCCGGCCGCGCAGGCGCAGGCACCGGAGCACCTGCACGATGCCGTCGAGTTGATTGTCGTGGCCATCGCCGAAAACACCGTCACCCATGATGTGGCGGCCTTTTCCAAGGACGACAGTATCAAGTCGTCCGTACGCGGCTTGATGGCCGATCACCTATTCGATGAAGGGCGCCACGCACAGTTCTGGACACAGTTAATGCGTATCTACTGGCAGTCGGCAAGCGCGCAAGACCGCGACAGCATTGCCGGCGTGCTCCCGACCTTTCTGGCCCATTACCTGACCAACGACATACAGAAAGGCTTCGACCTGCAGTTGATCGAACACCTGGATGTCAGTACCGATATTCGTTTGGCGCTGCAGGATGAAATCGTTGCGTTGGATTTTCCTATCACCCGCCAACACCCGTTGATGGGCAACATCATGAGCTTCCTGCACCACAGCGGCGTGCTGCACACCCCAAGCGTGGCACGCGCACTGGACGACTACCTGCCCGCGGCGGGGAGGCTGGCATGAGGCGCTTGACGATTGAATGGGGCGGTGCCAGTGAAGCACTGGGGGCCCTCAAGCAGGTTCTGGAACAATACGGGCATATCGCGGGGGCGGGGTCGGTCGACCTGGTGATTGAGGACGGCAGCCAGTCACCGTCAGCCTTATCCACCGATGCGCCATGGATGAGCCTGCGCCTGGGCATCGGCCCCGTGTCCGAAACTGGGTTACCCGCACTTCAGTTTCGCTGCTATGACCGTGATCGGCGCCTGTTGGCCGTGCACGAAGTCGCCGAGGAGCCCAGCGGCAACGGCCAGCGCCTGCGTCGTCGTGCGGCGCACGCTCTGGTGGAGTGGGTAGGGTCATTGGTCAGCGGATTCTCGAGAGACCCTGGTTATTTCTGTGCAACGGCCAACCCGGGCACCTTGCCCGAACAGGGCTTGCGAGGACTGGAGTCACTGGCGTTCATGCATCGATTCAACCGTACAGCCGATCCGGCACTGCTGCGGGCGGCACAGGCGCCCATGATCGAACGGTTGCAGGCCAGCCTGAATGCCTTCGCCGATCGTACAGCGCTGAATATTGCGGGGCGCAGGGTGACTTATCGCCAGCTTCAGGAAAAAGCCGTGGCGATTCAGCAACACCTGCTGCCCCTGTTGGAGGGCATTGAAACACCGGTGGTGGGTGTGTGCCTGGAGAAATCTACCGAGCTTTACGCAAGCATTCTGGCGGTGCTGGGCTGTGGCGCGGTGTATTTGCCGCTGTCTCCGGACCATCCGGTAAAACGCCAGCACAGCATGCTGACAAGCGCAGGTGCAGGCGTATTACTGGAAAATGGCCTGCACCCGTTGCGGGATAAGTACGTTTCACTTGATGTCAGTACGCTCACCCCACACAGCATCGACTCCACACAGCCGCTGATGCGCCATCGTCCCCACGCCGATGCGCCGTGCATGGCGCTTTTCACCTCTGGCACCACGGGGCAACCCAAGGGTGTGCTGCTCAGCCAACATAATCTGGCGCATTTCACGGCCTGGCTCGGTACCTGTGTGGCGCTGGACGATAAGAGTCGCGTTCTGCAATTTTCGCCGCTGAGCTTTGACTCATCACTGATCGATATTTTTCCCGCCTTGATCGCGGGCGCAGCGTTGATTGTCCCCAGCGCAGAACAACGTCACGATCCCCGACAATTGGTCGAGCTGATTCGCCTGCAACGCGTCACTCATGCTTTCTTGCCACCGGCACTGCTCGGCATCTTGCCGCTGGAACAGCCGCTGGGCCTCGCACACCTGCTCACCGGCGGCGACTTTTGCGAACCCTACGTGATCGAGCGAATGGCCGGCCAATGCCAGTTTCACAACCTCTATGGCCCCACCGAAGCCACGGTATTGGCAACCCATCGAACGTTTCGGCTCGGTGATAGCAATCGCAATATCGGCCTGCCCATCGCCAACAGCCAGGTCTTGATCCTGGACGAGCACCTGCAACCGGTGGACGAGCAGGTGATGGGCGATCTGTACCTCGCAGGACCGGGCGTGAGCCTGGGCTATATGAACGGACCACCGCAGGCCGACTCCCCGTTCATCAAGCTGACGTTGCCCGACGGGCAATGGCTGCAGGCGTACCGCAGCGGCGACCTGGCGAAATGGACGCAAGACGGTATCGAGTTGGGCGGCCGGCGGGATGACCAGGTCAAGATCCGCGGTTTTCGGGTCGAACCTCAGGAGATCGAGCACTGCCTGCGCAGCAGTCGGTTGTTTCGCCAAGTGGCAGTGGTGATTGATCAGACGCATAGAATCATCGGCTTTGCGGCCCAGCCCGAACCCGGCGCCACGCTGGCCAGCCTGAAGGAGCACGCACGGCAGTGGCTGCCTGAGCATATGCAACCTGTCGCCTGGAGCGAGCTGCCGAGCCTGCCCGCTTCGAGCAACGGCAAGATCGATCGCAAGGCGTTGCGGGAGACGCCGATTACCCGCGCCCAGGAGATGACGCGTTGCAGCACGCTCACGCCAGTCCAGGCGCAGTTGGTAGACCTGTGGGGGGAGTTGTTAGGGTTGCCTGCCGGTGACGTGTCGATCGACGACAGCTTTTTCAACCTGGGCGGCCATTCGATCCTGCTGTCCACCTTGTTGCTGCGCCTGCGCGAGCAGTTTGGCCGCAGCCTCTCCTTGAGCCAATTTTTTGAAGCGCCGACGATTCGTACGCTGGCCTTGCAGATGGAGGGCGCAGCGCTGCCGAATACATCGTTCAGCCAGATGGAAAAAGATGCGTCCCGAGCCTTGGCGCTTGAGGTGCTGCCCGAGGCCCGCGCCGGGGATCCACGCAAGGCGATTGTCACAGGGGCGAACAGCTTTGTCGGCGTGCACATCGTCCAGGCCTTGCTGGCGGGTGGGGCGCAGGAGGTAGCGTGCCTGGTCCGGACGCTCCCAGGCCAGTCGGCGGCGGACCGATTCTCTCAGGCGTTGCGCGAATACCGCCTGGAACAGCTGGACCTGAGCCGAGTGCAGGTATATGCCGCCGACCTGCGCCAACCCCGCCTGGGTCTGTCTGCAGAGGCGTACGACCACCTCGCCCGCAATCATGGTGTGCTGGTGCACAATGCGGCGCAGGTCAACCATGTGATGGACTACATAGCACTGGCCAACGACAACGTCGAACCGATGTTTGAATGCCTGCGCCTTTGCGAGACCCACTGTAAGAAAGTTTTCAATTTCATTTCAACGCTGTCGGCCTGCAGTCGCCTCGACACTGATGGGTATGTGCTCGAAGCACCCGCAAGCCGCGCGTTGCCACTCTATGTAAAAAACGGCTACAACCTCTCGAAGTGGGTGGCCGAGCGGTTGTTGGGGCGTGCAGTCGAGCAAGGGGCATGGGTGAATATTCATCGGCCCGGGAATATCAGTTTCAACAGCCGCAACGGTGTCTGCCAACCCCATAAAAATCGGTTGATGTTGATGCTCAAGGGGTCACTGCAGTTGGGCAGGGTTCCTCGAATGGAGGGCAATTTCGACCTGATGCCGGTGGACTTCCTGGCGCGCTTCATCGCGTTTCACAGCGCGCGTTTTGTGCCTGGGCGAAACGTCTTCAACCTGCACAATCCTCAGCCTTTGAGCTGGGACCAGTACCTTGATGCATTCAGCCAGGCCGGACACACCTTCGAACGGATAAGCCTTCAACATTGGCAAAGGGCGTTGCGCACAGTGCGCCACGACAATGCGTTGTTCGGCGTACTGGGCTTTTACCTTGATGGGTTGGGTGAAGACATCGGCGACACGTCGATGATCCATTACAGCAACGCGCAGTGGGGCCTGGAACAAATGGGCACACAGTATCCGCCAAAGAGCCCCGCACTGTTACGCAAGGGCTGTGACTACCTCAGGGCCATCGGCTTTCTCTGAGCGGTTTTGGGCCCGCATTGAAGTTGCTCGGCAGTATCGGAGCGAGGCCTCGCTCCGATACAGCGAGGATCAGATCTTGAAGCTATCGACCAATTGCTTCAATCGACTGGCCTGCTGGGACAGCGCATCGCAGTCCTTGAGCGTCTCGTTGAGATTGGCCACGCCTTGCTGGTTCAGCAGGTTGATCTGGTTGATGTCGACATTGAGGGTTTCAACCACCGCCGTTTGCTCCTCGGTGGCAGCGGCGACCGATTGGTTCATGCCGTCGATCTCAACGATTCGCTGTGTCACGCTGACCAGACGCTCGCCGGCTTGGTTAGCCACTTCAACGCTTTCTTCGCTGGAGACCTGGCTGGCGTTCATGGTGGTCACGGCTTCACGCGAACCCACTTGCAGCGAAGTGATCATTTTGTGGATCTCTTCTGCCGATTCCTGGGTACGGTGAGCCAGGTTACGCACTTCATCCGCCACCACGGCAAACCCACGCCCTGCTTCGCCGGCACGGGCAGCTTCGATTGCCGCGTTAAGCGCAAGTAAGTTGGTCTGCTGGGAGATGCCCTTGATCACATCGAGAATGTGTCCGATGTTGTCGGTGCTGGCGTTAAGGGTTTCGATCTGGGTACAGGACAGGCTGATTTTCTGCGACAGTTCCGACATCGCCTGGATGGTTTGCTCGACCACTTTGCGCCCATCATCAGCTTGCTCACTGGCACCGCTGGCATGCTGCGAGGCATCAGCGGCGTTACGTGCGATTTCCTGGGTGGCGGCACCCAGCTCGTTAATAGCGGCAGCCACGCTGTTGGTACGTGCACTTTGTTCATCGGAGCCGATGATCGACGCGTTGGACGAGGCCATTACGCGCTGGGACAGGTCATGCACCTGGCGGGTGGCCGAGGACACTTCGGAAATCGAGGCGTGGATCCGCTCGACAAACTGATTGAATGCGCTTCCGACTTCGCCGAACTCATCTTTGCTGGTCACGTCGAGGCGGCGGGTCAGATCACCCTCGCCTTGGGCAATGTCCTGCATGGCAACGCCCATGGTGGTCAGCGGACGCAACAACACCTGAATCAGCACACTCAACAGTACGGCAATCGCCACCACGGCGATGAGCATTGCGATCAACGCTGAAGTGCGAAATTTACCCAGTGCTGCATAGGCTTTATCTTTGTCGATAGACAAACCGATGTACCAGTCAGCCCCCGGCAACCCGTTGATTGGTGTAAAGGACAGGATTCGGTCTTGTCCATTGAGGACAACCTCCTGGTTAACCTTCTCGATGCGCACCTGGGTGCCCGGGTAGATATCCTTGAGGTTTTTCATCACCTGGTCCTGGTCAGGACTGACGATGACCTGGCCATCACCACTGACCAGGAATGCATGGCCAATACCGCCAAAATCCACCGAGTTGATGATCTTTACCAAGGTTTGCAGGCTCAAGTCGCCACCCACAACGCCCAACAACTCTCCGTTCTTCTTCACCGGCATGGCGATCGTCACGATCTGGCCGCCTACAGCCGCCATATAAGGCGGGGTAAGCATGGTTTTGTCGGCTGCTACGGCTTGCTTGTACCAAGGGCGCTGACGTGGGTCATAGCCTTCGGGCATCTTCGCGTCGGGGCGCTGGGTGAACACTCCATTGATTTGGCCAACGTAGGTGAACTGGAAGTTGGAGGTGAGCGCCGGTTGATCGACCAAGCCGGGTAGGTCGGCGGCGCTGCCTTGATGGGCAACGTTTTGTGCCAGGCTCTCGAGAACCAGGATGCGGCCGCTGAGCCAGTTCTGCACACTGCTGGCGGTAAGCTCTCCGGATTGCTGGATGGAGGACGCCAGGTTCTGCCTGATCGTGTTGCGCTGCAGGTAATCGTTGTAGAACGTGAATAGCGCGAAGGCCAAAACCACGACGCCTGACGCAGCCAACAGAATTTTATGACTGAACTTGAGATTCATTTCATCGACTTCTTTTGCCAAAGGGGGGTGAGCGTGCCGAGTGGAACATTCCATGTATCGCGATAGGCGGACTCTGCGACCGCTCTGTTTCGGTGCACGCATGGCTCGTCAGGCTTTCGGCTAGAAATCGATAAAACTTAGAGATTTGTGTGAATCTTCCGCTTTTAGCGTAAGAGAACGACAGGCGGTATGAGCACAGTCGACTATCAGCCACTTAGAGCCCTAAACGACAAAACCCCTGTCTGCGTGAGCAGACAGGGGTTTCGGAATTCAATCTTGACGATGACCTACTCTCACATGGGGAAACCCCACACTACCATCGGCGATGCATCGTTTCACTGCTGAGTTCGGGATGGGATCAGGTGGTTCCAATGCTCTATGGTCGTCAAGAAATTCTGTGTACCAGATCGTTGCGCTAGCAACGTACCGGTGAAATTCATGGACTTCTACATAAACAAAACCCCTGTCTGCGTACGCAAACAGGGGTTCTGGAATTTAATCTTGACGATGACCTACTCTCACATGGGGAAACCCCACACTACCATCGGCGATGCATCGTTTCACTACTGAGTTCGGGATGGGATCAGGTGGTTCCAATGCTCTATGGTCGTCAAGAAATTCGGGTACTGAGTCGTGACCAGATGGCCTCGCTTCAGCAAATTGGGTATGGGATAGAATTCGGTGTTTCGTGAGCATCGAACTTTCGGTTCATTGCGTCTTCACACACCGCAATCTGGTTGCTCTGGATTAAAGAGCCGACGCAAATTGCTTGGGTGTTATATGGTCAAGCCTCACGGGCAATTAGTATTGGTTAGCTCAACGCCTCACAGCGCTTACACACCCAACCTATCAACGTCGTAGTCTTCGACGGCCCTTCAGGGGACTCAAGGTCCCAGTGAGATCTCATCTTGAGGCTAGTTTCCCGCTTAGATGCTTTCAGCGGTTATCTATTCCGAACATAGCTACCCGGCAATGCCACTGGCGTGACAACCGGAACACCAGAGGTTCGTCCACTCCGGTCCTCTCGTACTAGGAGCAGCCCCTCTCAAATCTCAAACGTCCACGGCAGATAGGGACCGAACTGTCTCACGACGTTCTAAACCCAGCTCGCGTACCACTTTAAATGGCGAACAGCCATACCCTTGGGACCGGCTTCAGCCCCAGGATGTGATGAGCCGACATCGAGGTGCCAAACACCGCCGTCGATATGAACTCTTGGGCGGTATCAGCCTGTTATCCCCGGAGTACCTTTTATCCGTTGAGCGATGGCCCTTCCATACAGAACCACCGGATCACTAAGACCTACTTTCGTACCTGCTCGACGTGTCTGTCTCGCAGTCAAGCGCGCTTTTGCCTTTATACTCTACGACCGATTTCCGACCGGTCTGAGCGCACCTTCGTACTCCTCCGTTACTCTTTAGGAGGAGACCGCCCCAGTCAAACTACCCACCATACACTGTCCTCGATCCGGATAACGGACCTGAGTTAGAACCTCAAAGTTGCCAGGGTGGTATTTCAAGGTTGGCTCCACGCGAACTGGCGTCCACGCTTCAAAGCCTCCCACCTATCCTACACAAGCAAATTCAAAGTCCAGTGCAAAGCTATAGTAAAGGTTCACGGGGTCTTTCCGTCTAGCCGCGGATACACTGCATCTTCACAGCGATTTCAATTTCACTGAGTCTCGGGTGGAGACAGCGCCGCCATCGTTACGCCATTCGTGCAGGTCGGAACTTACCCGACAAGGAATTTCGCTACCTTAGGACCGTTATAGTTACGGCCGCCGTTTACCGGGGCTTCGATCAAGAGCTTCGCGTTAGCTAACCCCATCAATTAACCTTCCGGCACCGGGCAGGCGTCACACCCTATACGTCCACTTTCGTGTTTGCAGAGTGCTGTGTTTTTAATAAACAGTCGCAGCGGCCTGGTATCTTCGACCGGCATGAGCTTACGGAGCAAGTCCTTCACCCTCACCGGCGCACCTTCTCCCGAAGTTACGGTGCCATTTTGCCTAGTTCCTTCACCCGAGTTCTCTCAAGCGCCTTGGTATTCTCTACCCAACCACCTGTGTCGGTTTGGGGTACGGTTCCTGGTTACCTGAAGCTTAGAAGCTTTTCTTGGAAGCATGGCATCAACCACTTCGTCGTCTAAAAGACAACTCGTCATCAGCTCTCGGCCTTAGAATCCCGGATTTACCTAAGATTCCAGCCTACCACCTTAAACTTGGACAACCAACGCCAAGCTGGCCTAGCCTTCTCCGTCCCTCCATCGCAATAACCAGAAGTACAGGAATATTAACCTGTTTTCCATCGACTACGCTTTTCAGCCTCGCCTTAGGGACCGACTAACCCTGCGTCGATTAACGTTGCGCAGGAAACCTTGGTCTTTCGGCGTGGGTGTTTTTCACACCCATTGTCGTTACTCATGTCAGCATTCGCACTTCTGATACCTCCAGCAAGCTTCTCAACTCACCTTCACAGGCTTACAGAACGCTCCTCTACCGCATCACTTGCGTGATACCCGTAGCTTCGGTGTATGGTTTGAGCCCCGTTACATCTTCCGCGCAGGCCGACTCGACTAGTGAGCTATTACGCTTTCTTTAAAGGGTGGCTGCTTCTAAGCCAACCTCCTAGCTGTCTAAGCCTTCCCACATCGTTTCCCACTTAACCATAACTTTGGGACCTTAGCTGACGGTCTGGGTTGTTTCCCTTTTCACGACGGACGTTAGCACCCGCCGTGTGTCTCCCATGCTCGGCACTTGTAGGTATTCGGAGTTTGCATCGGTTTGGTAAGTCGGGATGACCCCCTAGCCGAAACAGTGCTCTACCCCCTACAGTGATACATGAGGCGCTACCTAAATAGCTTTCGAGGAGAACCAGCTATCTCCGAGCTTGATTAGCCTTTCACTCCGATCCACAGGTCATCCGCTAACTTTTCAACGGTAGTCGGTTCGGTCCTCCAGTTAGTGTTACCCAACCTTCAACCTGCCCATGGATAGATCGCCCGGTTTCGGGTCTATTCCCAGCGACTAGACGCCCTATTAAGACTCGCTTTCGCTACGCCTCCCCTATTCGGTTAAGCTCGCCACTGAAAATAAGTCGCTGACCCATTATACAAAAGGTACGCAGTCACCTAACAAAGTAGGCTCCCACTGCTTGTACGCATACGGTTTCAGGATCTATTTCACTCCCCTCTCCGGGGTTCTTTTCGCCTTTCCCTCACGGTACTAGTTCACTATCGGTCAGTCAGTAGTATTTAGCCTTGGAGGATGGTCCCCCCATATTCAGACAAAGTTTCTCGTGCTCCGTCCTACTCGATTTCATGACTAAGAGATTTTCGCGTACAGGGCTATCACCCACTATGGCCGCACTTTCCAGAGCGTTCCGCTAATCTCAAAGCCACTTAAGGGCTAGTCCCCGTTCGCTCGCCACTACTAAGGGAATCTCGGTTGATTTCTTTTCCTCAGGGTACTTAGATGTTTCAGTTCCCCTGGTTCGCTCCATACACCTATGTATTCAGTGTAAGGTAACCATCTTATGATGGCTGGGTTCCCCCATTCAGACATCTCCGGATCAAAGTCTGTTTGCCGACTCCCCGAAGCTTTTCGCAGGCTACCACGTCTTTCATCGCCTCTGACTGCCAAGGCATCCACCGTATGCGCTTCTTCACTTGACCATATAACCCCAAGCAATCTGGTTATACTGTGAAGACAACATTCGCCGAAAATTCGATCATACTCAATTAAGAGCGACTCACAAATTTTACCTTAGCCTGAGCCGTTACCAGTGAAAGTAACGTCCAGTCTATCTTTCTATCACATACCCAAATTTTTAAAGAACGAACTAGTCAAAGACTAGAAATCAACATTCACCATCACAACGATGGAATGCTCATTTCTAAGCTTTCTACAAACAGAAGCAGTAGTGGTGGAGCCAAACGGGATCGAACCGTTGACCTCCTGCGTGCAAGGCAGGCGCTCTCCCAGCTGAGCTATGGCCCCGTATTTCTACAGGCGTTTCCCACACAAAATTGGTGGGTCTGGGCAGATTCGAACTGCCGACCTCACCCTTATCAGGGGTGCGCTCTAACCAACTGAGCTACAGACCCAATTTCGGGCTGCTTCTTTTCGTCTTCTTCAATGAATCAAGCAATTCGTGTGGGAACTTATGGAGCAGCTGATGTCGTCGATTAAGGAGGTGATCCAGCCGCAGGTTCCCCTACGGCTACCTTGTTACGACTTCACCCCAGTCATGAATCACACCGTGGTAACCGTCCTCCCGAAGGTTAGACTAGCTACTTCTGGTGCAACCCACTCCCATGGTGTGACGGGCGGTGTGTACAAGGCCCGGGAACGTATTCACCGCGACATTCTGATTCGCGATTACTAGCGATTCCGACTTCACGCAGTCGAGTTGCAGACTGCGATCCGGACTACGATCGGTTTTCTGGGATTAGCTCCACCTCGCGGCTTGGCAACCCTCTGTACCGACCATTGTAGCACGTGTGTAGCCCAGGCCGTAAGGGCCATGATGACTTGACGTCATCCCCACCTTCCTCCGGTTTGTCACCGGCAGTCTCCTTAGAGTGCCCACCATAACGTGCTGGTAACTAAGGACAAGGGTTGCGCTCGTTACGGGACTTAACCCAACATCTCACGACACGAGCTGACGACAGCCATGCAGCACCTGTCTCAATGTTCCCGAAGGCACCAATCCATCTCTGGAAAGTTCATTGGATGTCAAGGCCTGGTAAGGTTCTTCGCGTTGCTTCGAATTAAACCACATGCTCCACCGCTTGTGCGGGCCCCCGTCAATTCATTTGAGTTTTAACCTTGCGGCCGTACTCCCCAGGCGGTCAACTTAATGCGTTAGCTGCGCCACTAAGAGCTCAAGGCTCCCAACGGCTAGTTGACATCGTTTACGGCGTGGACTACCAGGGTATCTAATCCTGTTTGCTCCCCACGCTTTCGCACCTCAGTGTCAGTGTTGGTCCAGGTGGTCGCCTTCGCCACTGGTGTTCCTTCCTATATCTACGCATTTCACCGCTACACAGGAAATTCCACCACCCTCTACCACACTCTAGTCAGTCAGTTTTGAATGCAGTTCCCAGGTTGAGCCCGGGGATTTCACATCCAACTTAACAAACCACCTACGCGCGCTTTACGCCCAGTAATTCCGATTAACGCTTGCACCCTCTGTATTACCGCGGCTGCTGGCACAGAGTTAGCCGGTGCTTATTCTGTCGGTAACGTCAAAACAATCACGTATTAGGTAACTGCCCTTCCTCCCAACTTAAAGTGCTTTACAATCCGAAGACCTTCTTCACACACGCGGCATGGCTGGATCAGGCTTTCGCCCATTGTCCAATATTCCCCACTGCTGCCTCCCGTAGGAGTCTGGACCGTGTCTCAGTTCCAGTGTGACTGATCATCCTCTCAGACCAGTTACGGATCGTCGCCTTGGTGAGCCATTACCTCACCAACTAGCTAATCCGACCTAGGCTCATCTGATAGCGCAAGGCCCGAAGGTCCCCTGCTTTCTCCCGTAGGACGTATGCGGTATTAGCGTCCGTTTCCGAACGTTATCCCCCACTACCAGGCAGATTCCTAGGCATTACTCACCCGTCCGCCGCTCTCAAGAGAAGCAAGCTTCTCTCTACCGCTCGACTTGCATGTGTTAGGCCTGCCGCCAGCGTTCAATCTGAGCCATGATCAAACTCTTCAGTTCAAACATCTTTGGGTTTTTAAGAAACCCTAAACTTGGCTCAGCAATCGTTGGTTACATCTTTGATTTCTCGCGGAGTAACTTGTGATGCTGATAATCTTGTTGACTATCAGTCTGACTCCACAAGCACCCACACGAATTGCTTGATTCAGTTGTTAAAGAGCGGTTGGTTAAGAGCTATTCGTCTCAACCGAGGCGCGCATTCTACAGCAGCCTCATTTGCTGTCAAGCGGTTATTTTCAGAAGTTTTCGAAGATTCTTCAACAACTTCAACCACTTGCGCTTGCGATCTCTCGTAAGCGGGAGGCGAATTCTACAGCGTTACACGCTGCTGTCAACACCTCTTTTTCAACTTCCTTTTGGCTTCGATGAACTGAAGCGGCTTGCTGTCGAAAACTACTTAACTCATTGTTTACCAAGGAGTTTTCCGTTTCGACTGCGCCGGAAGTGGGGCGAATTATAGGCGCACAGAATCTGCCGTCAACTTCTAATTTCGTTTTCTTATCAAATAGTTAGGATTGATCATAAAACGACCGACAGATACCTCTTCTATATAGAGAACGCACTCAGATGACGCCAGCCTCTCTTAAAGCCGCCACATTCAACGGCGTCAGCCCCAGTACATTCTGCAGCACTTGCAGCGTGTGCTCACCCAGCAGCGGCGGCGCACTGCGATACTCCACAGGCGTCTTGGAAAGCCGGATCGGGCTTGCGACCTGAGGCACCATCCCCGCCAAAGCATGAGGCAGCTCTATGGCCAACCCCCGCGCCTTGACCTGCGGATCAGCGAACATCTGCGCCAGATCATTGATCGGCCCACACGGCACGCCTACTTTCTCCAGTTGCGATACCCACTCTGCCGTGGTCTTGAAGACCGTCGCCTGACGAATCAACGGGATCAGCGCCGCACGATTGGCAACCCGCATCTTGTTAGTAGAGAACTGCGGATCATCCGCCCACTGTGGCTGCCCAGCCACCTCGGCGAATTTGCGAAACTGCCCGTCATTTCCCACCGTCAGAATGAAATCACCATCGGCCGTAGGAAAGTCCTGATAAGGCACGATATTCGGATGCGCGTTGCCCAGGCGTTTTGGCGAGACTCCCGTCGTCAGGTAATTCATCGCCTGATTAGCCAGGCAAGCCACCTGCACATCCAGCAGCGCCATATCGATATGTTGCCCGCCGCCGTCGTGATCCCGGTGAGCGAGGGCCGCCAGGATAGCCACGGTTGAATAAAGCCCCGTGAGAATATCGGTCAATGCCACCCCAACCTTCACCGGCCCCGCGCCATCATCCCCCTCAGGCCGACCGGTCAGGCTCATCAACCCACCCAACCCTTGAATCATGAAGTCATAGCCGGCACGCGTGGCATAAGGCCCGGTCTGGCCAAAACCGGTGATCGAGCAATAGATCAGCTCCGGATTTATCTCCTTGAGCGACTCATAATCCAAACCATAAGCCGCCAGGCCACCGACTTTGAAGTTCTCGATCAGAATGTCCGACTTGGCCGCCAGGTCACGCACCAGCCTCTGCCCCTCAGGCTTGGTGAAGTCGATGGTCACCGATTCCTTATTACGGTTGGCCGACAGGTAATAAGCCGCCTCACTGGTGTTCTCACCATAAGCATCCTTGAGGAAGGGCGGCCCCCAGGCGCGCGTGTCGTCACCATTGCCCGGCCTTTCGACCTTGATCACCTCGGCCCCGAGGTCCGCAAGTATCTGCCCGGACCAAGGGCCCGCCAGTACTCGCGATAAATCCAGTACTCGCAGATGCGAAAGCGCGCCCATGCCCATGCTCCTATTAATAGAACGCCTGAAGACCGGTTTGCGCGCGCCCCAGGATCAAGGCATGCACGTCATGGGTACCTTCATAGGTGTTGACCACCTCCAGGTTGACCAAATGCCGCGCCACCCCAAACTCATCGGAGATGCCGTTACCACCGAGCATGTCCCGGGCCATGCGCGCGATATCCAGGGACTTGCCGCATGAGTTGCGCTTCATGATCGAAGTGATCTCGACCGCCGCCGTCCCTTCATCCTTCATCCGACCCAACCGCAGGCAGCCTTGCAGCGCCAACGTGATCTCGGTCTGCATGTCGGCCAGCTTCTTCTGGATCAACTGCGTCGCGGCCAATGGCCGGCCAAACTGGTGGCGATCAAGGGTGTACTGACGCGCGGTATGCCAGCAGAACTCCGCAGCGCCCAACGCGCCCCAGGAGATGCCGTATCGTGCCGAATTCAGGCAAGTAAAAGGTCCCTTCAAGCCACGCACATCCGGAAAGATGTTCTCTTCCGGGACAAATACGTTATCCATCACGATTTCGCCGGTAATAGACGCTCGCAGGCCGACCTTGCCGTGAATCGCCGGCGCGCTCAGGCCTTTCCAGCCCTTCTCCAGGACAAAACCGCGTATGTCGCCGGCATCGTCCTTGCCCCACACCACAAACACGTCAGCGATCGGGCTGTTGGTAATCCACATCTTCGCGCCGCTCAGGCTGTAGCCGCCCTCCACTTTGCGCGCACGGGTGATCATCGCGCCTGGATCAGAACCATGATTGGGCTCGGTGAGACCGAAGCAGCCGATCCATTCGCCCGAGGCCAATTTCGGCAGGTACTTTTGCTTTTGCGCCTCGGTACCGAATTCATTGATCGGCACCATCACCAGTGAGGACTGCACGCTCATCATCGAGCGATAACCGGAATCGACCCGCTCGACTTCACGGGCAATCAACCCGTAGCTGACATAGTTCAAGCCACTGCCACCGTATTGCTCGGGGATCATCGCTCCCAACAAGCCGGTTTCGCCCATCTCGCGGAAAATCGCGGGGTCGGTCTTTTCATGACGGAAAGCTTCAAGCACTCGAGGCGCCAACTTGTCCTGAGCAAATTGCTCGGCACTGTCACGCACCATGCGCTCTTCTTCGGTGAGCTGTTGATCCAGCAGCAGTGGATCGATCCAGTTGAAGCTTGCCTTGCCAGCCATGAATAAGTCCTCACGAAAAGAATCAAACGTCGTGCATGCAGACTAGGTCGGGACGGTGCAGAGGGCAAACGAGGTTTCTGCATGAGCTTGTGCTAATTTCTCACTTCGTGATGCTCGATAAGGCCAAAAATGCGCCTTACATGTGAGGACAATGTACATGCGCAGGAAAATCCCCAGCACTACCGCGCTCATCAGCTTTGAAGCAGCAGCCCGCCACGAGAGCTTCACCAAGGCGGCGCAGGAGCTTTCCATCACCCAAGGCGCGATCTGCCGGCAGATCGCCAGCCTTGAAGAGTTTTTGAGTGTCGAACTGTTTCGGCGCTCGCGGCGCGGAGTGAAGCTGACCGAGGCAGGGCTGTCCTATAGCCGCAGAGTGGCAACGCAACTGGACGCAGTGGAGCGCGACACCCTTTCCGTCATGGGCCAGCAGGGTGCGAATGTGATCGAACTGGCGGTGGTACCGACGTTTGGCACCCAGTGGCTGATCCCGCGCCTGAAGGACTTCCAACAGCAGCATCCGGAAGTGACGGTCAACCTGACCAACCGCACGCGCCCCTTCCTGTTTGCCGACACCGAGTTCGACGCTGCGATCTACTTCGGCGATGCCGACTGGTCCGGCACGGAATCCCATCGGCTCATGGGTGAAAACCCTGTGCCCGTCTGCAGCCCACGCTTACTCGGCGACCTTGCGCACTTCACTCCTCGGGAAATCGCCGAACTGCCCCTGCTGCAGCAGACAACCCGCCCTTATGCCTGGCGCCAGTGGTTCAACGCCCAGCAACTGAGCGTTCCCCGCGACATGACAGGCCCGCGTTACGAGCTATTCTCAATGTTGTCCCAGGCGGCTATGCATGACATGGGCATCGCGCTGATCCCGCCCTTCTTGATCCAGCGGGAGTTACAGGAGAAACAGTTGGTGATCGCCGCTAACCAGACCCTGAGCAGCGATAAGGCCTATTACTTGATGATTCCAGACCGAAAGGTCGAATCTGCTTCATTGCATGCGTTCCGAGACTGGCTTATCGGCCAATCTCAGCGCTACAACCCCAATATTTAAAGGCATACAGCAATTTATTGACCTTGTAGTCAGATGAATAAAAGCCCTACAGATATACGTAGATGTCGCATTTAAACAGACTGTACCTGCCGAACACAGATGAGGCTCAAAGCCATGATTTTCAAGGCCTATAGCGACCATCACGGGTCAATAACCGACTATTCACCATGACCATGTGGAAACCGTATATTTCACTACAAAATTGCTTAACAGCCTGTATTCAATAAGGTTATTCCAGTGCATTGCGACAATCAGTCACAGGGTGACTTGTAGTTAATTTTTCGTCACCCGTCATAATCCCTTGAAGGCCGTAAAGTTCGCCTGCAAAATGCCGCGCCCCGCTGTCATTTCAGCGGGATCGTGCTGATCGGCCGCCCCAGCTGCGCCACTCACGGCGCACTGGCCTTTTTACAAAAAGATCAAAAGCAAAAAGATCATGCAGGAGATTTGACGTGCACATTGGTGTTCCTCTCGAAACCCAGACCGGTGAAACGCGGGTGGCTGCCACCCCGGAAACCATCAAGAAGCTGATCGGCCAGGGCCATAAGGTCACTGTACAAAGCGGCGCAGGCATTAAAGCCAGCATCGTCGACAGTGCCTATGAAACGGCAGGCGCAACCATTGGCAGCGCCAACGATGCGTTTGGCGCCGAACTGATCCTCAAGGTGGTTGCCCCCAGCGACAGCGAACTGGCGCTGATCAAAAGCGGCACCGTATTGGTGGGCATGCTCAATCCGTTCAGCAACGAAACCATCGCCAAGCTCGCAGAACGCGGCATCACGGCCTTCGCTCTCGAAGCGGCGCCACGCACCTCGCGGGCCCAGAGCCTGGATGTGCTGTCTTCACAAGCCAACATCGCCGGTTACAAGGCGGTATTGCTGGCTGCCCACCACTACCCGCGCTTCATGCCGATGTTGATGACCGCCGCAGGCACCGTGAAAGCGGCCCGCGTGCTGATCCTTGGCGCCGGCGTCGCCGGTTTGCAGGCCATCGCCACGGCGAAACGCCTGGGTGCAGTAATCGAAGCCTCTGATGTACGCCCGGCCGTAAAGGAACAGATCGAATCCCTCGGCGCCAAGTTCGTCGATGTGCCTTACGAAACCGATGAGGAACGTGAATGCGCGGTCGGCGTCGGTGGTTACGCACGCCCGATGCCCACCAGTTGGATGCAGCGCCAGGCCCTGGCTGTGCACGAGCGCGCCAAGCAAGCCGATATCGTCATCACCACGGCATTGATCCCCGGTCGCAAAGCACCGACCTTACTCAGCGCCGAAACCGTCGCACAGATGAAACCGGGCTCGGTCGTCATTGACCTCGCGGCAGCCCAGGGCGGCAACTGCCCGCTGACGGTCGCAGATCAAGTGGTGGTGGAAAACGGCGTGATCATTTGCGGCCCGACCAACCTGGCCGGCGCCGTGGCCGCCGATGCGTCGGCCTTGTATGCACGCAATCTGCTGGACTTCCTGAAGCTGGTGTTCACCAAGGAAGGGCAGTTTGAAATCAACCTCGAAGACGACATCGTCGCCGCGTGCCTGATGTGCCGCGACGGCCAAGTCATCCGCAAAAACGCCTAAGCAGGGATTCAGACGATGGAAGAGCTTATCTCCCCCGGTATTTACAACCTGATCATCTTTGTGCTGGCGATTTATGTCGGTTACCACGTGGTCTGGAACGTGACACCCGCGCTGCACACGCCGTTGATGGCCGTGACCAACGCCATTTCGGCCATCGTGATCGTCGGCGCCATGCTCGCCGCCGCCCTCACGGTGACGCCGCTGGGCAAGACGATGGGCACCCTGGCCGTGGCCCTCGCAGCGGTCAACGTATTTGGTGGCTTTCTGGTCACGCGGCGCATGCTTGAGATGTTCAAGAAAAAAGCCCCGAAAGTAAAAGAAGAGGCGCCAAAGTAATGAGCATGAACCTCGTCACGACGCTCTACCTGATTGCGTCGATCTGTTTCATCCAAGCCCTCAAAGGCCTCTCGCACCCGACCACTTCGCGGCGCGGCAACCTGTTCGGCATGCTCGGCATGGCGCTGGCGGTACTCACCACCGTCGGCCTCATCTATAAGCTCGGCGCTGAGCTGGCGACTGCCGGTATCGGCTACGTGATCGTCGGCCTGCTGATCGGCGGCACCGCCGGCTCGATCATGGCCAAGCGCGTAGAAATGACCAAGATGCCGGAGCTGGTAGCCTTCATGCACAGCATGATCGGCCTGGCCGCAGTGTTTATCGCCATTGCAGCTGTGGTCGAACCGCAATCGCTGGGCATCGTCAAACACCTGGGCGACGCGATTCCTGCGGGCAACCGCTTGGAGCTGTTCCTCGGCGCCGCCATCGGCGCAATCACCTTCTCCGGTTCGGTGATCGCCTTCGGCAAGCTGTCGGGCAAGTACAAGTTCCGCCTGTTCCAGGGCGCACCGGTACAGTTCGGTGGCCAGCACAAGCTCAACCTGGTGCTGGGCCTGCTCACGCTGGGCCTGGGCCTGGCGTTCATGTTCACCGGCAACCTGACTGCCTTCGCAGTGATGCTGGCCCTGGCCTTTGTCCTGGGCGTGCTGATCATCATCCCGATCGGCGGCGCCGACATGCCGGTCGTCGTGTCGATGCTCAACAGCTACTCCGGCTGGGCAGCGGCGGGCATCGGCTTCTCGCTGAACAATTCGATGCTGATCATCGCCGGCTCCCTGGTGGGTTCCAGCGGCGCAATCCTCTCGTACATCATGTGCAAGGCGATGAACCGTTCCTTCTTTAATGTACTGCTCGGCGGTTTCGGCAACACGCCAGACGCCACCGCTGCGGCAGGCTCTAAAGAAGCACGGCCGGTGAAGTCCGGCTCGGCCGACGATGCCACGTTCCTGCTGACCAACGCCGACACCGTGATCATCGTGCCGGGCTACGGCCTGGCAGTGGCCCGGGCGCAACACGCGCTCAAGGAACTGACCGAGAAGCTGACGCACCGCGGCGTGACAGTGAAGTATGCGATCCACCCGGTGGCGGGCCGTATGCCTGGGCACATGAACGTACTGCTCGCCGAAGCAGAAGTACCGTACGACCAGGTGTTCGAGATGGAGGACATCAACTCCGAGTTCGGCCAGGCCGACGTGGTACTGGTGCTGGGCGCCAACGACGTGGTCAACCCGGCCGCCAAGAACGATCCGAACTCACCGATCGCCGGCATGCCGATCCTTGAAGCGTTCAAGGCCAAGACCATCATCGTCAACAAGCGCTCGATGGCCAGCGGCTACGCGGGCCTGGATAACGAGTTGTTCTACCTGGACAAGACCATGATGGTCTTTGGCGATGCCAAGAAGGTCATCGAAGACATGGTCAAGGCCGTCGAATAACACTGCGCCAGCGCAACACCCGAAACCCTGGCCTCACGTAGGCTGGGGTTTTTTCGTTCCCATGCTCTGCGTGGGAATGCAGCCGGGGACGTTGCACGTCCCGCTTGCACACTCATATGAAACCCGACCAAAGGCTCTAAATCGCTACTCGGCATTCGACCATGGTAGCGGGCCGAAACTTTTTGAAATCACTACACTGCCCACCTTGCTTCCGTAGCCCGAGATAACCATTCATGTACCGTGATCGTATCCGCTTGCCTTCATTGTTGAACAAGGTCATGAGCGCGGCAGACGCCGCCGCACTGATCGAAGACGGCATGACCGTCGGCATGAGCGGCTTCACCCGTGCCGGTGAAGCCAAGGCCGTTCCTCACGCCCTGGCCGAGCGCGCCAAGACTTCCCCGCTGAAAATCACCCTGATGACCGGCGCCAGCCTGGGCAACGACTTGGACAAGCAATTGACCGAAGCCGGCGTACTCTCACGCCGCATGCCCTTTCAAGTGGACAGCACGCTGCGCAAGGCGATCAATGCGGGTGAGGTGATGTTTATCGACCAGCACCTGTCGGAAACCGTCGAGCAGCTGCGTAACAATCAGCTCAAGTTGCCGGACATCGCGGTAATCGAAGCCGTTGCAATCACCGAGCTTGGGCATATCGTGCCCACCACCTCGGTAGGAAACTCGGCCAGCTTCGCGATTTTTGCCAAGCAAGTGATCGTCGAGATCAACCTGGCACACAATCCGAACCTGGAAGGGCTGCACGATATTTACATCCCCTCCTACCGGCCAACCCGCACGCCGATTCCGCTGGTTAAAGTCGACGACCGCATTGGCAGCCCGGCGATTCCTATCCCGCCCGAAAAAATCGTCGCTATTGTGATCACCAATCAGGCGGATTCTGCGTCCACCGTGACGCCACCCGACGCCGATACACAAGGCATCGCCAATCACCTGATCAACTTTCTGAAACAGGAAGTAGACGCCGGACGCATGACCAACAAGCTCGGCCCGCTGCAGGCCGGTATCGGTAATATCGCTAACGCGGTGATGTGCGGCCTGATTGACTCGCCGTTCGAAGACCTGACCATGTATTCGGAAGTGCTGCAGGACTCGACGTTCGACTTGATCGACGCCGGCAAGCTGAGCTTCGCCTCCGGCAGCTCGATTACCCTGTCGGAGCGGCGCAATGCCGACGTGTTTGGCAATCTTGAGCACTACAAGGACAAATTGGTGCTGCGCCCGCAGGAGATTTCCAACCATCCTGAAGTGGTGCGTCGCCTGGGCATTATTGGTATCAACACCGCGTTGGAGTTCGATATCTACGGCAACGTCAATTCCACCCACGTTTGCGGCACGCGAATGATGAACGGTATTGGCGGCTCCGGGGACTTTGCGCGCAATGCGCACCTGGCGATCTTCGTGACCAAGTCGATTGCTAAAGGCGGCGCGATTTCCAGCGTGGTACCGATGGTGAGCCATGTGGACCACACCGAACATGACGTAGACATCCTGGTGACCGAAGTGGGCCTGGCCGACTTGCGTGGCCTGGCGCCACGGGAGCGGGCCCGAGTGATCATCGACAACTGTGTGCACCCGGCGTACCGGGATGCGCTGAACAGTTACTTCGAGGCCGCCTGCGCGCTTGGCGGGCATACCCCGCACATCCTGCGTGATGCACTGAGCTGGCACATTAACCTGGAAGAAACCGGACACATGCTCAAGGCTTGAGGGGTACACAACCGGGTTGATGCCTAGACAGTTTCATCGACCCGGTCGCTTAAGCGGCAGTTACGTCAAAAACTGTACTGCTGTACCGGTCATTTCCTACCGAAATAACCTACGACCTTCCTCTAAAATGCCAATTTCGCACTGTTTCAGTGCGAACAGGTACAGTTGCCCTCATTTCGTACCGTACAGCCTCTATAAACAGTTAACTGGCCCCTCACAATACAGGTGAACTGTATCTAGAGAGTCTTGCGCGGGAGGAGGATGATTGGCATCAGTTAAACCACTACCTAATCCCGCCACAAGCGGAAGGATGTCATCATGGAACGTACACTCAGTTCCGAACTGTTCTTCGAAGAAAAAGCTGTTAACACCCAGGCTTCCCTGCCTCTGCGCGTTCTCGCCAACCTGATGTTGTGGCAGCGCCGCATCTCCAGCCGCCACCAACTGGCTCGCCTGGATTCGCGTCTGCTGGCCGATGCCGGTATCAGCGAAGCTCAACGCTACGAAGAGCTGAGCAAGCCGTTCTGGCGCTGATTGGCGCTCGCTGGCCCTGACCTGACGGGTCCACTGCCAGCACTCTGATTTGTCAAAGCAAAGCCCGCCCCGGGAAACTGGAGGCGGGCTTTGCTGTTTCTGATGCGATGCAATTGAGACAGCGATAATCTGCCGAACCAATACAGTTTTTATATTTTAAAATATAACCATAACAGTTAAACGACGACTTCCGAATGGACAAGCGGTGGCCTAATATCCAATCACTACGTGGCGAACCTTGTAGAACGGGCGTCAGATGCCCAAATGCCAACGTCCGTTTCATTGTGGCCACTCTGTGCCACTTTATTTGCTCATCTACAGGAGTTACCCCATGTCCCGTCTTCGCCTGCTGTGCACTGCCGCCCTGTTGGTCGTTGCTGCCAATGCCAACGCGAGCAGCTTTATCGTGACCACCGATTCGATCGTTGGCGCACTGAAAGCCACCTCCGACGCCACCTCTGATGCCACGTCCTCCCTGCGCGACAACAAAGTGGTGCGAGCCGCCCGTGACGACGCGGCCAGTTTTGTCGCCAGCGAAGGCGCCATCCGTGGTGTGAAACTGGAAAGCGCCCTGGCCCAGATCCGCCAGCAGGCGCCGCAGTTGAGCACCGCAACCGACGCTCAATTGGCCCAGGCCATCCTGGCGATCTAAAACCAGGGGAAGGGCCAGTCGCACTGGCCCTCATCCGGTCATTGCGCTAGCCTTGGCGCTCGTTTTCAGTTGTCGAGTCCCATGGCTTTTTCATACCGTCTGTTGATTGTTCCTGTGATGTTCTGCGCCTGCTGGGCACCGCCGGCTTCGGCCTTTGACGTGTCCATCCAGAGCACCGTTGTCAGCGCATACGCCACCAGCAAGGTGACCTCTGCGCCGTTCGACAACAAATTGGTACGGGTTGCCAAGGATGATGCTGCTGCTTTCATTGCCACTGACGGCCAATGGCGGGGCGCACGCTTGGAGTCCGCGCTGGATTACCTACGCCGTACCCAGCCAAAACTTCATGCGAGCGACCTTGAACTGGCGCAGGCAATTCTCGTCCAATAATCATCTTTGTATGTCCATCTTTGTATTGGAGTCACCCCATGCGTAGCCCGTTGATCATCGCCGCCCTCGGCCTGCTGTTTTTGGCCGATGTCGCCCAGGCGCAAACCCTGAAGGCCACCAGTAACATTATCGTCCGTGCTTCGGCGCGCACTATTGATTTCACCTCGGACACCACCACCTCCATCCGCGACTCCAAAATCGTGCGTGAAGCCCACGATGATGCCGCCAGCTTCGTCGCCACCAACGGCGAGATCCGTGGCGCGCAACTTGAGGCGGCGTTCGACACCTTGCGCACCCGCGTGCCAGAAGCCCGTGATGCCAGCGACCAGACGCTCGCCGAAGCTATCCTCGCTCTGTGAGGCGAATCAACGCCTGGCTCCTGGCCGGGGCCGTGCTGCTGTGTGCCGGTACAGCCCAGGCCGGCCTGCAACTGCGGCTCAAGACCGATGGCTTGAGCCCGGCGCAACAGCAGGCCAGCCAGGCGTTGCTCGATGAAGCGATGGGCGCCTTGCCGCCGCGTTTCATCGAGCAGTTGGACCGCCGTATCGACGTCGGCTGGACCGACAAGATGCCTGAAAACGCTTATGGCCAGGCCTCCCTGGTGTCCGAACTGGACCTCAACCAGAACCTGCTTGCCAGCCTGACCGACGGCAGCGCCGCCACGCAGAAAACCAACCGCCCCCACGGCACCGTGCGCAAGGAAATGCTCGCCACCGTGCTGCATGAACTGACCCATATCTACGACCGTGCGCGCGTCTGGTCCAAAGACGAGCGAGCCCTGATCCAGCGATGCAGCCGCCAGAACAGCATCACCGGTTTGATTGGCCTGCCCGATCAATGCCGTGGCCAGAATGACCGGCGCTTCACGCTCAGTGACGACCCACGCTTGCTGGACCTCGCCGGCTGGCCGCAATACGTCGGCCGTCGCGGCGAACGCGAACAGCACAATAATCAAGTGGTGCGCAGCCCGGATATCTACGAAACCACCAGCCCGCTGGAATTCGTCGCGGTCAATATGGAGTATTTCCTCCTCGACCCCAGCTACGCGTGCCGCCGTCCCGCGCTGGCGCGCTATTACAAGGAACATTTCGGCTGGGCACCGCCCGGGCAGGACGCCTGCGGCAATACCTACGCGTTTTTGAACGCCGGCAATGACTTCGCCAAGACCCCGCTGGGCCAGATCGACCCGGAGCGCGTGTACGAAATCGACTACCTGCTCGCCGAAGCCAACCAGAATCTGGTAAGCCGCTGGGGCCACAGCATGCTGCGTCTGGTGATCTGCGCGCCGGGCCGTCCGCGCGGACCGGATTGCCGGCTGGACCTGGATCAGCATCTGGTGTTGTCCTACCGCGCCTTCGTCGGTGACGTCCAGCTGTCGAGCTGGGACGGCCTGGTGGGCAAATACCCGTCGCGCCTGTTTGTGCTGCCGCTGGCCCAGGTCATCGACGAATACACCAAGACCGAACTGCGCGGTTTGGCATCGGTGCCGCTGAAGCTCAACCGCCAGGAAATCAACGACACGGTCGAACATGCCGCCGAGATGCACTGGAGCTACGACGGCAACTACTTCTTTATTTCCAACAACTGCGCGGTAGAAAGCCTGAAGCTGTTGCGCAGTGGCAGCGCCAACCCCCAATTGACCGGCCTGGACAACATCACCCCCAACGGCTTGCTGGAAGTGCTCAGCGCCCGTGGGTTGGCCGATACCAGCGTGCTGAACGACAAGCGCGAGGCGTTGCGCCTGGGTTACCACTTCGACTCGTTCCGCGAGCGCTACCAGGCGATGTTCGATGTACTGCGCAAGCGTCTGCCGATCAAGCAGACCCAAGTCGAAGAGTGGCTGTCGCTGAATGCGCAAGAGCGCCGCCAATGGTTCAGCCAGGCCGACTTGCGCACCAGCGCCGCGTTGCTGTTGCTGGAACAAGCCAGCTATCGCAAACAACTGATGCTCGCCCAGGACGAAGTCAAACAACGCTACCTCAATGCCCGGGAGCTGAAAAACGGCGGCATGGAGAAAGCCAATAACACGCTGCAGCAAATTCTCGCCAACAGCGGCTTCCTCAGCCGTCCGGCCGAACTGCTCGACAGTGGCGGCTACGGCCTGCCGCAACCTTCAGAAGCCAAGCGGCTGGAATCGGAAAGTGCCGAGCGCCAGAAGCAACTGCAATCGCTGACCGGCGAACTGGATAAAGAGGTAAGGGCGCTGCTCGAGCCTGCCCGTGCTGCCGAGATTGCCGCTTGCGAAGCCAATCTCAAGCAGATGGGCGAACATCTGCGGGCGTTGCACAAGGCGGCCGGTGGTCTCGAACTGCCCTGAAGATTCAGCAGTACGCAAAACCCAATTGTGGGAGGGGGCTTGCTCCCGATGGCATTGGGTCAGCTGATACATGTGCTGGCTGACCCACCGCTATCGGGAGCAAGCCCCCTCCCACATTTGTATCTGAATAAGCCTCACGACCGAGTGTCAGCTGTTTTCTCAGCGAAAGCTGGCTGAAAGCTTACCCGTCTAGGATCACCCCCACTGTCGGCAACAGACCGACTGTTAACAACAACAATGGTGATTCCCGATGTCCGCCCGTACCCGCCTGTTTGCCCCAACTCCCCCCGTACGCCACGTGCCTTTCGTTCTGCGCTGACCCCACCCGGTTCGCCATTCCCTAGCCGCGCTACGCCTGGAGTATTCCTATGCTGACTTTCCTTGGCTTTGCCATGGTCATCACGTTCATGTTCCTGATCATGACCAAGCGCCTGTCTGCGCTGATCGCCTTGATCATCGTGCCTATCCTGTTCGCGCTGTTCGGCGGTTTCGCGCCGAAGATCGGCCCGATGATGCTCGAAGGCATCACCAAGCTCGCGCCGACCGGCGTGATGCTGATGTTCGCCATCCTCTACTTTGCCCTGATGATCGACTCCGGCCTGTTCGACCCGGCCGTGCGCAAGATCCTCAAGATGGTCAAGGGCGACCCACTGAAAGTCTCGGTCGGCACCGCCGTGCTGGCCCTGGTGGTGTCCCTCGACGGTGACGGCGCCACCACTTACATGATTTGCGTCGCCGCCATGTTGCCGCTGTACCAGCGCATCGGCATGAGCCCGCGGATCATGGCCGGCCTGATCATTCTTGCCGGTGGCGTGATGAACATGACCCCCTGGGGTGGCCCGACGGCCCGCGCCGCCAGTGCGCTGCATGTGGACCCATCGGACATCTTCGTGCCGATGATCCCGGCCATGGCCGCCGGCGTGGTGGCGATCCTGGTGATTGCCTATATGTACGGCAAGCGCGAGCGCG
The DNA here is from genome assembly GCF_003852295.1 of Pseudomonas sp. R11-23-07. NCBI lineage: Bacteria > Pseudomonadati > Pseudomonadota > Gammaproteobacteria > Pseudomonadales > Pseudomonadaceae > Pseudomonas > Pseudomonas sp. R11-23-07. Next base: position 106,113 of record NZ_CP027761.1, on the reverse strand, counting down.
CCCGCCTGGGTGAACTGCACCTGCAGGGCGACGAGATCGACCACAGCGACATCAGCGTGTCGCAATTCCCCGACGCCCGCCGTCCGAAGCTGATCTGGTTCAACGGCGCGCTCACCCTTGCCCTGATGTGCACGCTCATCGCCGGCCTGTTGCCGCTGCCGGTGCTGTTCATGGTGGCGTTCAGTATCGCGATGATCGTCAACTACCCGTGCCTGCAACAACAGAAAGACCGCGTCGCGGCCCACGCCGGCAGCGTATTGGCGGTGGTCGGGTTGATCTTCGCCGCCGGTATCTTCACCGGCATCCTGTCGGGCACTGGCATGGTCGATGCCATGTCCAAGAGCCTGCTGGCGGTCATCCCTGAAGCCATGGGCCCGTACCTGGCGGTGATCACGGCGCTGGTGAGCATGCCGTTTACCTTCTTCATGTCCAACGATGCGTTCTACTATGGCGTGCTGCCGGTACTGGCCGAAGCCGCCAGCCACTACGGCATCACTGCCGTGGAAATGGCCCGCGCGTCGATCGTCGGGCAACCGGTGCATCTGCTGAGCCCACTGGTACCCTCGACCTACCTGCTGGTCGCCCTGGCGGGTATCGAGTTTGGCGATCACCAGCGCTTCACCCTCAAGTGGGCAGTACTGGTATGCCTGTGCATAATGGTCGCCGCGTTGCTGATGGGGATTTTTCCGCTGTTCAGCACTCTATAATCGTACCGACTCACCTACCGCGCGGCGCTACAGCTTGCGCGGTCTAACATTTGCTCAAAGGAATACACATGGAATGGCTGACCAATCCGGAAATCTGGATTGCCTTCTTCACCCTGACGGCCCTCGAGATCGTCCTGGGCATCGATAACATCATCATGATTTCGATCCTGGTCAGCCGCATGCCCAAGCACATGCAGGCACGCACCCGGATCTTCGGCCTCGCGCTGGCGATGGTCACGCGTATCCTGTTGCTGCTGTCGATCACCTGGGTCATGCAACTGACCGCCGACCTGTTCGTAGTGTTCGGCGAGGGCATTTCCGGTCGCGACCTGATCCTGTTCTTCGGTGGCCTGTTCCTGTTGTGGAAAAGCTCCCAGGAGATGTACCACGCCCTGGAAGGTGAAGATGAAACCAACGACGAGCCTAAAGGCGCCGGCGGCAAGTTCATCTACACCATCATCCAGATTGCGATCATCGACATTGTGTTCTCCCTGGATTCGGTCATCACCGCCGTCGGCATGGTTTCCCATGTGCCGGTGATGGTTGCCGCCATCGTGGTTGCCGTACTGGTGATGATGCTGGCCGCTGGCACCATCAGCGAATTCATCGACAAGCACCCGTCGCTGAAGATGCTGGCGCTGTCGTTCCTGCTGGTAGTGGGTACCGTGCTGATCGCTGAATCCTTCGACGTGCACGTGCCAAAAGGCTACGTCTACTTCGCCATGGCGTTCTCGCTGGCAGTGGAAGCGGTGAACATCAAGATGCGCACCGCCATCGCGAAAAAGAAGAAACAGCAGGACCCGGTGAAACTGCGCAAGGACGTTCCGGGTCAATAAACCTGTAGGAGCGAGCTTGCTCGCGAAGAACGTCAACGATTACGCGTACTGCCTGATTTAACGCGTTGTCCTTGGGTTCTTCGCGAGCAAGCTCGCTCCTACATATGACAGTTTTGTTTCAATCCCGAGTTTAGCTATGCGATGCTGGCGCAGAGCCCATTCGCCAACTACAGCTTAAGTACAAGACGTAGAACGGCACGCGGCAACTTTCCTTCGCTCCTGTTGGAGCGCACCCACACGGGGGGCCGAGCATGCTGACCTTGCTCAATCTGCTTTCCGCCGTGACCCTGCTTATCTGGGGCACGCACATCGTCCGTACCGGCATCCTGCGGGTCTACGGCTCGAACTTGCGCCAAGTCATCGGGCAGAATATGTCCAAGCGCTGGCTGGCGTTTGTCGCCGGCATCCTGGTAACGGCCATGGTGCAGAGCAGCAATGCCACGGCGATGCTGGTGACGTCCTTTGTCGGCCAAGGCTTGATGAGCCTGACGCCCGCCTTGGCCACCATGCTCGGCGCCGACGTAGGCACCGCGTTGATGGCGCGGGTACTCACCCTGGACCTGTCCTGGTTATCGCCGCTGTTGATCTTCCTCGGGGTGATTTTTTTCCTGTCACGTAAACAGACGCGGGCCGGGCAACTCGGCCGGGTCGGGATCGGCCTCGGGCTGATCATTCTCGCCTTGCAATTGATCGTCGAAGCCGCCGGGCCGATTACCCATGCCCAAGGTGTCAAAGTCATCTTCGCGTCGCTGACCGGCGACATCCTGCTCGATGCCCTGGTGGGCGCGCTGTTCGCGATGATTTCCTACTCCAGCCTCGCCGCCGTGCTGCTGACGGCAACCCTGGCCGGGGCCGGCGTGATCGGTTTGCACGTCGCCATCGGCCTGGTGATCGGCGCCAACATCGGCAGCGGCATCCTGGCCTTTCTCAGCACCAGCATGCAGAACACCGCCGGGCGGCAAGTCGCCCTGGGCAGCCTGTTGTACAAGTTGATCGGCCTGCTGTTGATCATTCCGGTACTCGACCCACTCGTACGCTGGATGGACGGCCTGGACTACAGCACTCAGGCCATGGTTATCACGTTCCACCTGCTCTACAACGTCAGCCGCTGCCTGATTCTGTTGCCTACCATTGGCCCGATGGCACGGCTGTGCGAATGGCTGCTGCCGGAGCGTCCCGAAACCGATGGCAAAGCCAAGCCGCGCCACCTGGACCTGGCCTCACTGAATACGCCGAGCCTGGCGCTGGCCAACGCCGCCCGCGAAACCCTGCGGCTCGGCGACCTGATCGACAACATGCTCACCTCGATGCAGGAAGTGCTGCGCGGCAAACAAACCGCCATTACCCAGGAAATGCGCAGCCTCAGCGATGACGTCGAGGCGCTTTACAGCGCGATCAAACTTTACCTGGCGCAAATGCCCCGTGAAGACCTGAGTGAACAGGACAATCGACGATGGGCGGAAATCATTGAGCTGTCCATCAACCTGAAGCTGGCGGGCGACTTGATTGAGCGCATGCTGCGCAAAGTCCAGCAGCAGAAGACTTCGCAACGTCGGCAATTTTCCGAGGTCGGCCTGGAAGAGCTCAGCGGCCTGCACAGCCAGTTGATCGCCAACCTGCGCCTGGGCCTGTCGGTCTTCCTCAGCGGCGATCCGGAAAGTGCCCGCCAATTACTGCGTGAGAAGCGCCGCTTTCGCGCCCAGGAACGTCGCCTGGCCCACGCCCACGTCAGCCGCCTGCAACGTAAAATCGTGCAGAGCCTGGAAACCAGTTCCTTGCACCTGGAGCTGATTGCCGACATGAAGCGTTTGAACTCGTTGTTCTGCAGCAGCGCCTATGTTGTGTTGGAAACGTCCGACACCGGCGCACTCTCTGCTGAAGATATTGCCGACATCACCCATTCGCCCTGAACGTACGCCAGCCAGCGAAGTCAGTTAACAATGGACCTCGTTCGCCAGGAAGCTTGTTATGCGTCGCCTGTTACTCGCCTGCCTGCTGCTGGGCTCGGCACACACCTTTGCCTTTGACCGCCTGCAAGTCGAGGGCTACACCTTGCCCAACGGCCTGCAACTGTTGCTCAAACCGGGCACCGAGCGCGGGCATGTGGCCATCCGCCTGGTGGTTGGCGTGGGCCTGGACGATTTCAGCTGCGACCAGAAAGAACTGCCGCATCTGTTCGAACACCTGTTGTTCAGCGGCATCGATGGCGGTGGCGAAGGCGACCTCGAAGATCGCATGCAAGCACTGGGCGGCGAATGGAACGCCTACACCAGCAACGCCGACACCACGTTCGTCATCGAGGCGCCTGCGCAGAACCAGCGCAAGGTGCTGGACCTGCTGCTGGCAATCATCACCCGCACTCAACTGACCGACGCCCATATCAACGCTGCCAAGCAGGTAGTCGAGCGCGAGGACGGCGGCCATTACTCACACTTGCAACGCCTGCTCGACCGCCAGGACCTCGGCCACAACGCCAGCAACCAGTTAGCCGTCGAGCTGGGCCTCAAGTGCGCCGAACGCGCCGAGGTCAGCCACCTCACGCGCGATCAGTTGGAGGCGCTGCGCAAAAATTGGTACGCGCCGAATAATATGACCCTGATCGTCGTCGGCGATCTGGACAAACTGCTGCCGGCCTACCTGGAACGCACCTATGGCCAACTCGACCCGGTAGAGCCGAGCGAACACCGGCCATTGCCGCAAATCCAGCATGCCGCTGCCAGCCAGCGTGACCTGATCCACGGCTGGGTCGGCGACAACGCCAAGCTGCACTGGCTGTTCCCGGAACCGGTGCTGGACGACCAGCATGATGAAACCTACGACCTGCTCAAGGACTACCTCGACTGGGCGTTGTACCGCCAACTGCGGCTCAGGCACGGCTTGTCCTACGGCCCGTGGACCGAACGCGAAGTGCTCGGCGGCGTCGGTTTCCTCAGCCTGAACGCCGACCTCGAACGGGACAACCTCGAGCAAGCCGAACAGGTCTTGCAAGACCTCAAGACGCAGTTGCTCAAGGACGGCCTCGACCCGGCGGTGTTCGCTCGCTTGCAGCAAGCCGCCATCGCCCGCCAGGCCTGGGCAGTGCAGGGCAACAGCGCGTTGGCCGACTATTATTGGAGCGCGGCCGGCGAATATGCCGATGGCCGCTTCGGCGACCCGGCCAAACGCATCAAGGCCGTGACCCTGGCGCAGACCAATCAGGCCATGCGCCAGGTGTTGGAGCAGGCGGGCTACTGGCGGGTCGAAAAGCCGCTGTTGAGCTATAACGCCCTGAGCTGGATCGGCGCGGGTGTGTTGGGACTGATCATCCTGGCTGGGGCGGCGCTACGGTTTTCTCGCAAACGGACCCTGTAATGAAGCACCGAACAACGGACTAAGACGTTATTCTGTCTCGGATTTTTCCCACACACATTGTGAATCGTCCATGCCGAACTTACCGCCCCTTATCCAGCGCGTTATAGAACTGATCAAACGCTACCCTGGGGTGATCGCACTCGGCGGTTTCATATCGGGTGTGGGCAGCTTCATCCTGGTGGACCGCCAGCAAGGCATGGCCAGCTGGATTGCCGTGATCATGCTGGTGAGCTGGCTGTGGCTGATGCTGGAAAACAGCTTCACGAGACTGTTCACCAGGCTGTTCAACCGCGAAATACCCGAACCGCTGCTGCGCTACGCCACCCAGATGATCCACCAGGAAAGTCTGTTTTTCGTGCTGCCGTTCTTTTTCGTCACTACGGCCTGGAACAGTGGCCAGTCGGTGTTCACCGGCCTGCTCGGTGCGGCGGCGCTGGTGTCGATCATCGACCCGCTGTACTACAAGTGGCTGGCGCCCAAGCGCTCCCTGTTCCTCGCCTTGCATACGCTGACGTTATTCGCCGCACTGCTGACCGCATTGCCGATCATTCTGCACCTGACCACCGCCGAGAGTTACAAGCTGGCCCTGGGCGTCGCCATGGCCCTGTCGATTCCGAGCCTGGCCGTCAGCCTGCCACTGCGCAGCATCAAGGGCTGGGCGATGCTGCTGGGGGTCACGGCCGCGATCGGCTGCGCCGGCTGGCTGCTGCGAAGCTGGGTGCCACCTGCCACCCTGTGGATGACCGAAGTGGCCATCAGCACCCAGCTCCAAGACCGCACACCGGGCGACGACCTCAAGCACGTCAGCGCCGCCCAACTGCGCAGCGGCGGACTGTACGCCTACACCGCCATCAACGCCCCGCGCGGCCTGGATGAGCGGATCTACCATGTGTGGAAATTCAACGGCAAGGAAGTCGACCGCATTGCCCTGGATATCCATGGCGGCCGCAAGGAGGGCTACCGCGCCTGGACCCACAAGCAGAACTTCCCGCCGGACTCGGTAGGCCGCTGGCAGGTGCGGGTGCTGACCGAAGACGGCCAAGTCATTGGCGTGCTGCGCTTCAACGTCACCGACTCAGCACAAACGGACAACCCAGAGTAGGCCCGATCATGCTATTACGTAGCAATTGTGGATAGCCAAACAAGCTCGGAGCTTATGACCACTCGCACGACAGCCGGCGCAGCCCAACTCGATACGTCCAGCACACCGCCGCTGCTGCGGATTACCGGTGACTGGACGCTTGCTCACTACGCAAACCTGAAGAAGTTGTCGGCCACCCTCGACGGCCGATACGACGCCGGCGCACGCATCGACCTTAACGGCCTCGGCGCCCTGGATACCGCCGGTGCTTCGCTGCTGGTGGAGCTGCTGGGCCCCGACCGCATCGAACACTCCGCCGAGCAGACTGATTGCAGCCTGTCCGCCGCCGACCGGGCGCTGCTCAAGACAGTCTACCGCTCGCTGAATGATTTTTGCGTACCGCTCAAAGAGCCGGAAGAAAGCACCGGCATCCAAGTGCTGGCGCGCATCGGCCGCGCCGTGGACACCGTCTGGCAAGACGGGATGAAACTGCTGGGCTTCATCGGCCTGATCCTCGAAACCTTCGTGCGCGGCATCTTGCGGCCCAAGCGCTGGCGCTTGACGCCGATGGTGGCGCATATCGAACAGACCGGCCTCGACGCCGCGCCGATCGTCGCGCTGCTGACCTTCTTGGTCGGCGCCGTCGTGGCCTTCCTCGGCGCCACCGTGCTCAAGAGCTTTGGCGCGACGGTATTCACCGTGGACCTGGTAGCGTTCTCTTTCCTACGCGAATTCGGCGTATTGCTCACCGCCATCCTGATCGCCGGCCGCACGGCCAGTGCCTTTACTGCACAGATCGGCTCGATGAAGGCCAACGAAGAAATCGACGCGATCCGCACCCTGGGCCTGGACCCCATGGAGCTGCTGGTGCTGCCACGGGTGTTGGCGCTGCTGGTGGCGCTGCCGATGCTGACCTTTCTGGCGATGCTTTCAGGGATCGTCGGCGGCGGTGTGGTGTGTGCGGTGGCCCTGGATATTTCGCCGGCGATGTTTCTGTCGCTGCTGCAATCGGACATCGGCGTGCAGCATTTCCTGGTGGGCATGGTGAAAGCGCCGATTTTCGCGTTCCTGATCGCCGCAATTGGTTGCCTGGAAGGGTTCAAGGTCAGCGGCAGTGCCGAGTCCGTCGGCGCGCATACCACCTCCAGCGTGGTGCAATCGATTTTCGTGGTGATCGTGCTGGACGCGGTCGCTGCCATGTTTTTCATGGAGATGGGCTGGTGAGTCGTCTGCATCGAGCGCCCACTGAGGCGGTGATTGAGGTACGCGGCCTGTGCAACCGCTTTGGCAGCCAGAGCGTGCACGAAAACCTCGACCTGGATTTGTACAAGGGTGAAATCCTGGCGGTGGTCGGCGGCTCTGGCAGCGGCAAGTCGGTGTTGCTGCGCAGCATCGTCGGCCTGCGCCGGCCCAGCGAGGGGCAAGTTCGGGTGTTCGGCAAGAACCTGCCGAGCTTGCCCGAGAATGAACGCTCATTGGTGGAACGGCGCTTCGGCGTGCTGTTCCAGAAGGGCGCGTTGTTTTCTTCGCTGACCGTCACCGAGAACGTCGCCCTGCCGTTGATCGAGCACGCCGGGCTCAGCCGCGCCGATGCCGAGCATTTGGCGGCAGTCAAGCTGGCCCTGGCCGGGCTGCCGCTGTCGGCGGCCGACAAATACCCGGCGTCGCTGTCCGGCGGCATGATAAAGCGCGCCGCCCTGGCGCGCGCGCTGGCCCTGGACCCGGACATCCTGTTTCTCGACGAACCCACCGCCGGCCTCGACCCGATTGGCGCGGCGCAATTCGACCAACTGATCCTGACCCTGCGCGATGCGCTGGGCTTGAGTGTGTTCCTGGTGACCCACGACCTCGACACGCTGTACACCATCACCGACCGCGTGGCGGTGCTGGCGCAGAAGAAAGTGCTGGTGGCCGATGCCATCGATGTCGTCTCGGAAACCGACGACGCCTGGATTCACGAATATTTCCACGGCCCCCGAGGCCGCGCGGCATTGGATGCCGCTCAATCGCTCAACGAGGTATGACATGGAAACCCGAGCCCATCACGTGATGATCGGATTGTTCAGCGTAATTGTGGTGGTCGGCGCGATGCTGTTCGGCCTGTGGCTGGCCAAATCCAGCGTCGACAGTGCCTTCCGCGATTACGAGGTGGTGTTCAACGAAGCGGTCAGCGGCCTGTCCCAGGGCAGTTCGGTGCAGTACAGCGGGATCAAGGTGGGCGATGTCACCAGCCTGCGCCTGGACCCCAAGGACCCGCGCCGCGTGCTGGCGCGCATCCGCCTGGCCGGGCAAACGCCGATCAAGGAAGACACCCAGGCCAAGCTGGCTCTGACCGGCATCACCGGCACCTCGATCATCCAGCTCAGCGGCGGCACCCCGCAAAGCCCGGAACTCAAGGGCAAGGATGGCAACCTGCCAGAAATCATCGCGTCGCCATCGCCCATCGCACGCCTGCTCAATAACAGTAACGACCTGATGACCAGCATCAACCTGCTGCTGCATAACGCCAACCAGCTGTTCTCCCGGGAAAACGTCGAACGCTTGAGCACGACCCTGGACAACCTGCAGCAAACCACTGGCGCCATCGCCGACCAGCGCGGCGACATCAAAGTGGTGATGCAGCAATTGCTGCAAGTGAGCAAACAGGCCGGCGGTGCGCTGGAACAGACCACCGTATTGATGCGCAACGCCAACGGCTTGCTCAATGATCAAGGCAAGCAAGCCTTCGGCAGCGCGGAGCAGGCGATGAAGTCTCTTGAGCAAAGCACCGCCACCCTCAACACGTTGCTGGCCAACAACAAGGACTCGGTGAACAGCGGCCTGCAGGGCCTCAATGAGCTGGCACCGGCCGTGCGCGAACTGCGCGAAACCCTCGGTTCGTTGCGCGCCATCTCGCGCCGCCTCGAAGCCAACCCCAGCGGTTACCTGCTGGGCAGTGACAAGAACAAGGAGTTCACGCCATGAAGCGTGCTTACCGAATGATCGCCCCGGCAGCCTTCGCGCTGATAAGCGCGTGCTCGATCCTGCCCAAGCCGGACCCGTCCGACGTGTACCGCCTGGCTTCGGCCCAGCCCGTCAGCCAAGGCGCGCCAGTAAGCTGGTCACTGCGCGTGACCAAGCCGCAGACCAGCGAATTTCTCGACAGCCCGCGCATTGCGGTGGTGCCCAATGGCGATTTGATCAGCAGCTATGCGAACGCGCGCTGGAGCGATCCGGCGCCGGTGCTGTTGCGTAATCGCCTGCTGGACGGCTTCCAGCGTGACGGCCGGGTGACGCTGTTGAGTACCGATGAGACTAACCTGCAAGCCGACTATGAGCTCGGCGGCCAGTTGCAGGCGTTTCAGAGTGAATATCACGGCAAGGCCGTGGATGTGGTGATTCGCCTGGATGCGCGGCTGGTGCGCGGCAGTGATCAGCGGATCATTGCCAGTCGCCGGTTTGAAGTGCGCCAGCCAGTGAGCGATACCCAGGTGCCAGCGGTGGTGGCTGGGTTTGGGCGGGCGGGGGATAGTTTGAACAGACAGGTGGTGGATTGGGTGGTTGCACAAGGCAATGCTGTTTCTAAACACTGACGGCCTCATCGGGGGCAAGCCCCCTCCCACATTTAGATCTGTGAATACATTCAAACTGTGGGAGGGGCGGTGCGACGATTCGACTTGCCCCCGATAGCTATCTAAGCCTCAACCAAAGAACCAGTAGCACACCGCAATGGCCGCCACCACCCCGGCAAACTCCGCCAGCAACGCACACCCCACCGCATGCCGCGCCCGTTGGATACCCACCGAACCAAAGTACACCGCCAACACATAAAAAGTGGTCTCGGTACTGCCCTGGATCGTCGCGGCCACCAACGCCGGGAAGCTGTCTACACCCTGGGTCTGCATGGTCTCGATCAGCATCGCCCGCGCCGCGCTGCCGGAGAACGGCTTTACCATCGCGGTCGGCAGCGCGTCGACAAAGCGGGTGTCCATGCCGGTCCAGGCCACCAGGTGGCGAATCCCTTCCAGGCCGAAGTCCAGCGCGCCGGACGCACGTAACACACCCACCGCACAGAGCATCGCCACCAGATAGGGCAACAGGTTCTTGGCAACGTCGAAGCCTTCCTTGGCGCCTTCGACAAAGGCCTCATACACCTTGACCTTGCGTAACGCGCCGATCACCAGGAACAGCATGATCAAGCCAAACAGCGTGAGGTTGCCAAGGATCGACGACAAGCCGGCCAGTGCGGTTGCGGACAAGGTCGCCAGCAGCGCCATGAAGCCACCCAGGACCAACGCGCCGGGAATCAGATAGGCCAGCACGACCGGGTCCCACAAGCGCAGGCGCTGCATCACCGCTACCGACAGCAGGCCGACCAGGGTCGACGCGCTGGTGGCCAGCAGGATCGGCAGGAACACCAGCGTCGGGTCGGCAGCGCCTTGCTGGGCGCGGTACATGAAGATGGTCACCGGCAACAGGGTCAGCGAGGACGCATTAAGCACCAGAAACAGGATCTGTGCGTTGCTTGCCGTGTTGGGGATAGGGTTGAGTTCCTGCAGCGCCTTCATGGCTTTCAGGCCGATAGGCGTGGCGGCGTTGTCCAGGCCCAGGCCGTTGGCGGCGAAGTTGAGGGTGATCAGGCCGATGGCTGGGTGGCCGGCGGGCACTTCCGGCATCAGGCGGCGAAACAGCGGGCCCAGGGCCTTGGCCAGCCAATCGACGATCCCGGCTTTTTCGGCGATACGCAGAAAGCCCAGCCACAGCGTCAGGGTGCCGAACAGCAGCACCATGACCTCTACCGACAATTTGGCCATGGCGAAAATACTTTCCACCATCGCCGCGAAAATCCCGGCGTTACCGCCCACCAGCCATTGCGCAAGTGCTGACACCATTGCCACGACAAAGAAGCCAAGCCACAGGCCATTGAGCATCAGTTAAATCCCCCGAAAGTTGGGGCGAATGATAGCGGGGCTGGCAGAAACGACAAACCCCGGAATTATCCGGGGTTTGTGTCAGCGCAATCGCGCGATCAGCCGCGCGTGATCTCGCCGGCCGGCAGCGCTTCTTTGCTGCGCCAGTGCGGCAGCGAATTCCAGTAGCGCTCGCCCTTGGCATCGTCGTACATACCTTCCCAGCGCGAGATAACCAGCACGGCCAAAGCGTTGCCGATCACGTTCAGCGCGGTACGCGCCATGTCCATCACACGGTCGACGCCTGCGATAAACGCCAGGCCTTCCAATGGGATGCCCACACTGCCCAGGGTCGCCAGCAACACAACGAAGGACACACCCGGCACACCGGCAATACCTTTGGAGGTGACCATCAGGGTCAGGACCAGCATCAGTTGCTGGCCGATCGACAGGTCGATGCCGTACAGCTGCGCGATGAAGATTGCAGCGATGCTCTGGTACAGGGTCGAACCGTCGAGGTTGAACGAGTAACCCGTCGGTACCACGAAGCTGCAGATCGCCTTCGGCGCGCCGTAGGCTTCCATCTTCTCGATCACGCGCGGCAGCACGGTTTCGGAGCTGGCGGTGGAGTAGGCCAGCACCAGCTCGTCCTTGAAGATGCGCATCAGCTTAAGGATCGAGAAACCAAACAGGCGCGCGATCATGCCCAGCACCGCAAACGCGAAGAACAGAATCGCGACGTACACCAGGATCACCAGCTTGGCCAACGGCAGCAGCGAGGCGAAGCCGAAGTTGGCGACCGTTACCGCGATCAGGGCAAATACACCGATAGGGGCGTACTTCATGATCATGTGAGTGACTTTGAACATGCTCTCGGACACGCCCTGGAACATGGTCACCAACGGCTCGCGCAGCTCCGGCTTGAGGCTCGACAAGCCCAGGCCGAACAGCACGGAGAAGAAAATGATCGGCAGCATCTCGCCGCGCGCAACGGCAGCGAAGATGTTCGACGGGATCAGGTTGAGAATGGTCTCGATGAACGCATGCTCATGCTGCACCTCGGCGGCGGTTGCCTGGTACTTGGAGATGTCGACGGTACCCAGGGTACTCATGTCGATGCCCGCGCCCGGATGGAACACGTTGGCCAGCAACAGGCCGACCACAATGGCGATGGTGGTGACGACTTCAAAGTAGAGGATGGTTTTGACACCGATGCGACCGAGCTTTTTCGCGTCACCAACGCCGGCAATGCCCACGATCAGCGAGGAAATCACGATTGGGATGACGATCATCTTGATCAGGCGGATAAAGATATCGCCCGCCGGCTGCAGCACGTTGCTGATCCACCAGGCCTTTTCAGCACTGAAATGGTTGAGCACTGCGCCGATCGCGATCCCCAGTACCAAACCGATGAGGATCTGCCAGGCGAGGCTTAGCTTTGCCTTCTTCATGTCATTACCCTTACTTCAAGTGAACTTAAGGCAAATGCGCCAGCTGGACCGCTCGAAAGCGAAAAAGTGTGTGCATCTGCCTCCATGGAAGGTCACCGCAGCGTGGCCGAAATGGCTTACTGGCAGGCGAAAAAAGCCGCAACTATTCCCATGCAAGGGAGCGACGTCTAATGCCGTAAACGCCTACCCTATGCCGAATCGGCATGGACATTATTGAAAATAATTGTCTGAACGGTCAGTTCGAATCCGCCATCCAAGCGGGTGAACCTGCCGTGAAGCTGCCAATTCCGGTATGCACAGAGATACCGAATGGCTAGAGGCGTTTGCTGAAAATGCTTGGAAAATCCGCAGCCTGGCGTAAGAAACAACCTATAGCGTCAGGATAGTTTTCTCGATAGATGGTCGCGCCGACACACAAGGTAATGGTTGGCGGGAGGAAAAACGATGAATGTGAGCTATGGGCGGCATGAAGCGCGAGCGATGAAGAGCATAAGCTCGCCGCAAGTTCAGCAAGCTTGAGGACTTGTGAACTTGCGTCGCAGCTTTTCGCCTGACCCGGCCCTTGCGCAGGCACTCCCTGTACCCGTAGGTCGCGCCGATCCTGATCGATCAGAGCAACCCGGCCCCCTGGTCATGCATCGCCCTTGACGCGCGATGCAAACAGAAAGAAGCGAACGGACTTCTTTCTATGGACGCCAGCTCCGTGAGACGGAACCTAGTACCAATTCGGATCTTTCTTCAGCTGCTCCATCAGCAGCTTCTTCATGCCTTCGTCCGGCTTACCGAGAAAACGGTAATCGGCGTGGCGTGTTGGGGACTTGTCCGCCGGCAGGCCGGCCGGGACTTCCACCAACATCGCGTAGGCATCTTCCTTATCGAGGCTGAAGGCGACAATCAGGCGCTTATTCAGGCAGGTATCTGCCGTTTCACACAGCGGCCCTACCAGATACTTGTCGCCATCCTCTTCGACAGCGTTCATCTGCTCAGCGGTACCCGACAGGTTCATCACCCATTCCGGCAGGCGCTCTTCTTTCTTCACTACGCCTTGCCAGGTTTCACGGTACTGCGCATCCGTGCTGAGCAATTCGTTGGCCCGGGATTGGCCGTCGTTGGCAGCCACCACCAGGCCACTGCCGCCCAACAGTACGGCAGCGGCAATGGCTTTAAGGGACAAAGTGGTCATATTCAGCCTCGGCCGCGACGACCAAAGAAGAACGAAGCGATGAACATCACCAGGAACACCACGAACAGAATCTTGGCGATACCCGTGGCGGTGCCCGCGATACCACCGAAGCCCAGGACTGCAGCCACAATGGCGATGATCAGAAATGTGATTGCCCAACTCAACATGGTGATTCTCCTTAAGCTTTCATAGGGGTAACAGCAGTGATGCCATGCGGCCGCTCACATGAGCGACGTTTTGTTGCTTAGAACACCCAGCGTTCCTGGACCGGCAGTTCGCTCAGGGTGGAATCCTGGTCTGCCACTCTCAGTTGCGGGGCGGTTACATCGACAGCCGTGCTGGCGACGGAACGGAAGTGGGTCTGGGTCATGACGGGACGCTCGAACTGCGCAGTCGGCTGCTGACTCTGCTGCCAATGCTGCATCTGCTGGCCCGCGATCAGCGTGACCATCAACGCCAGGCTGGCGAACAGGCCTTGCTGCAGATGCAGTGGCGATACACGCAATTGGCTGAGGCTTTGGCGAGTCATACGGCTTTCTCCCGCATTCTGATTATTCGTTCATGATGCTCTATGCATTACCTATTGCAGAGCGCATGCCAGGTTTACTACAAAATAAAACCCTTTAAAATCAATAAGATATGAATTATTTAAACGCACGCCCCACAGCATCCTGCACGATGCCCCCTGTAGGGCCGTGCGAAATGCACGATGGCCAGTGGTCGGGTCGAAGGAGCGAAAGTAGCTGCAGGATTGCCGAAGCGGCGAGAAGATATGAAAACGCCACTAGCGCGGGGCTTTGGCGGGGCGTGTAGGAAGGTATGCAGATAGCTGCGCGACGTTGCCTTTTATCGATCAGAATAAACCATGCAACTTGCCCGATTATTCCGGGACTAAACACCAACATTCATAGTTAAGGAGCGCGGGACAGATGGAATCAGCCAAGGAACTTCAAGGCCGCATTCTTTTAGTGGATGACGAGTCCGCGATCCTCCGTACCTTTCGTTATTGCCTGGAAGATGAAGGCTACACCGTTGCCACCGCCAACAGCGCGGCCCAAGCCGATGCCTTGATGCAACGCCAAGTGTTCGATCTGTGCTTCCTGGATTTGCGCCTGGGCGAAGACAATGGCCTGGATGTATTGGCCCAGATGCGTGTCCAGGCGCCATGGATGCGTGTCGTGATCGTGACGGCCCACTCCGCCGTGGACACTGCGGTAGACGCCATTCAAGCCGGCGCCGCCGATTACCTGGTCAAACCCTGCAGCCCGGACCAGTTGCGCCTGGCCACCGCCAAACAATTGGAAGTGCGCCAGCTCTCGGCACGCCTGGAAGCCCTGGAAGGCGCGGTACGCCAATCCAAGGACGGTCTCGACTCCCACAGCCCGGCCATGATGGCGGTACTGGAAACCGCACGCCAAGTGGCAGGGACCGACGCCAATATTTTGATTCTCGGCGAGTCGGGCACCGGTAAAGGCGAGTTGGCGCGGGCCATTCACGGCTGGAGCAAACGCTCGAAGAAATCCTGCGTAACCATCAACTGCCCCTCGTTGACCGCAGAACTGATGGAAAGCGAATTGTTCGGCCACAGCCGCGGCGCCTTTACCGGTGCCAGCGAAAGCACGTTGGGCCGCGTTAACCAGGCGGACGGCGGCACCTTGTTTCTTGACGAGATCGGCGATTTTCCGCTCACCTTGCAGCCAAAACTGCTGCGTTTCATTCAGGACAAGGAATACGAGCGTGTCGGCGACCCGGTTACCCGTCGCGCTGACGTGCGCATCCTCGCCGCCACCAACCTCAACCTGGAAGACATGGTGCGCGACGGCCGCTTCCGTGAAGACCTGCTGTATCGCCTCAACGTCATCACCCTGCACCTGCCGCCGCTACGCGAACGCAGTGAAGACATCCTCGCCTTGGCCGACCGGTTCCTGGCGCGCTTCGTCAAGGAGTATGCCCGCCCGGCTCGTGGCTTCAGCGACCAGGCACGCGAAGCGCTGCTCAACTACCGTTGGCCCGGTAACATCCGGGAACTGCGCAACGTGGTGGAACGCGCCAGCATCATCTGCCCTCAGGAAAAGGTCGAGATCAGCCACCTTGGCATGGCCGAGCAACCGACCAACAACGCACCGCGCATTGGTGCGGCACTGAGCCTGGACGAGCTGGAGAAAGCCCATATCGGCGCCGTCCTGGCCACCAGCGATACGCTGGACCAGGCCGCGCGCACCCTTGGCATCGATGCGTCGACGCTGTATCGCAAACGTAAACAGTACAACCTATGAGCTGTACCTCATGAAGCTCGCGATGAAACTGCGTACTCGACTATTCCTGAGCATCTCAGCGCTGATCACCGTGGCCCTGCTGGGGCTGGTCCTGGGCCTGGTCAGCGTGATGCAGATGGCCAAGACCCAGGAATCGTTGATTCGCAGCAACTTCGTCACCCTGGAGCTGGGTCTCAAGTTGCGCCAGAGCCTGGGCGATCAACTGATGATGATGCTCGAAAAGCGCCCTGATCCGGCTGCCCTGCAAGCTTCCAAGCAGCAATACTTCGACCTGCTGGACCAGGGCATCGCCCATGAACAGCGTGACGGACTGACCCACGGTTTCAGTCAGGCACGCGACGACTACCAGCACCTGCTGCAGGCATTTGACGAATTCCAGCAGAACCCACCTGTACCGGGCAGCAAGGAAAAGCTCACTGAAACCTTCAATACCCTGCGCAATGGGCTAATCGTTCACCACAAACAGGCGCTGGAAAATATCAGCACGAGCGAGCACAGATCCCGCGAACGGGCGCTGTTGATTGCCAGCTTACTGGGGCTGGTAGGCCTTGCGGTGCTGATCATCGGTTTTGTGACCGCGCATGGCATTGCCCGGCGATTCGGCGGGCCAATTGAAGCGCTGGCCAAGGCTGCCGACAAAATCGGGCAAGGCGATTTCGAAGTGACATTGCCGATATCGTCGGCGGCGGAAATGAACCAGCTGACCCGTCGCTTCGGCATCATGGCCGAGGCATTGCGCCAACATCAGGCCACCAATGTCGATGAGCTGCTCGCCGGCCAGCAGCGCTTGCAAGCAGTACTCGACAGCATTGACGACGGCTTGCTGATGATTGATCGCGAGGGCCATCTCGAGCATCTCAACCCTGTGGCGCAACGCCAACTGGGTTGGGACGAAGAACGCCTCGGCCAGGGCCTGGGCGAAGCGCTGGGTCGTCCGGAAATGGATGAACAGCTGCACTTGGTGCTGCGCGGCGGCAACCTGGAGCGGGCGCCGGAGGATCTGGAAGTTGAAGTCGAAGGCGAGCTGCGCCTGCTGACGTACAGCCTGACCCCGGTCAGCCATACACAGGGGCACATTCTGGGCGCTGTGATGGTGCTGCATGACGTCACCGAGCAGCGGGCTTTTGAACGAGTACGCAGCGAGTTCGTGTTGCGCGCCTCCCACGAGCTGCGGACACCGGTGACCGGCATGCACATGGCCTTCGGACTGTTTCGCGAGCGGGCCAAGTTCCCGGCGGAATCACGCGAAGCGGACCTGCTGGATACGGTCAATGAAGAAATGCAGCGGTTGATGCAGTTGATCAACGATTTGCTCAACTTCTCGCGCTATCAGAACGGCCTGCAGAAACTCACGCTCGGGCCATGCGATGTGACTGACCTGCTCGAGCATGCCCGCGCTCGATTCGCCGAGCCGGCGGGCGCCCAAGGTATTGAACTGATGGTGGAGGTGCAATCTGACCTGCCTCGCCTGTATGCCGACCAGGCACAATTGGAGCGCGTGCTCGACAACCTACTGGGTAACGCCATGCGACACACGGCCGAGAGAGGGCAGATTCGCTTGCAGGCTCGGCGTCATGGTGAGCGGGTAATTATCAGCGTCGAGGACAACGGCGAAGGCATTGCGTACGGCCAGCAAGGACGCATCTTCGAACCTTTCGTGCAGGTGGGGCGCAAAAAAGGCGGCGCCGGCCTGGGGCTGGCGCTGTGCAAGGAGATCGTGCAATTGCACGGCGGCCGCATGGGTGTGTACTCACGGCCGGGGCAGGGCACACAGTTCTATATGGCCTTGCCTCTGTAGGCGCGCGCTTTTGTGGCGAGGGTGCTTGCTGCCTTGCCACAAAACTTGCCAGCCATTTCAGCGCTGGTTCAAGGCATGCAGGATCGCCGCACTTTCCGCATCCGGCGTTCCGTCAAACAGCGATGGACGGAAATGCATCTGGAACGCGGCGATTACATGACGCGTGGCCACATCCAACTCGCCGGTTTGCGGGGTCTGGTAACCCAGACGGGCCAGTTCTTGCTGGAACCAACTGATGCTTGGCAGTTGCGTGGCGTACTGCGCCTGGAATCGAGCCACCGTCTGGGCATCCGGCCAAATCCCCAGGCCTTCATTGGCCAGACGCCTCCAAGGGAACAACGGGCCAGGGTCCAGCTTGCGCAGCGGGGCGATGTCGCTGTGCCCAATGATGTTCTTGGGGGCGATCCCGTTACGCTTGCTGATGTCCTTGAGCAACACCACCAGTGATTTCACCTGAGCTTCGGAGTACGGGTACCACACCCGACCGGTCGGGGTGTCGCTATAGCCTGGGTTGACGATCTCGATGCCGATGGAGCTGGAATTGAGCCAGGTGCGCCCCATCCATTCGCTTTCCCCTGCGTGCCAGGCGCGCTGGCTTTCATCAACCAGCTTGTAGACGGTGCCTGAAGCGTCATCGCCGATCAGGTAATGGCTGCTGACCTGACCATGGGTCAACAAAGCCAGGGAGCGCTCAAGGTTAGCCGAGGTGTAATGCACCACAACGAACTGCACACGGTTGTCGTGATTAACCGAAGGATAGCTGGTGTTCAGGCGCGGGCCGCTGGAGCAGCCAGCGAGCAGAAGAATTACAGAGGCGATAAGAAGAGATTTCATGGGAGAAGGCATACATAGAGGACGATAATGCAACAGTGTAACGTAACGTCAAATCCCAGGCGGCGAAATTACAAAATGGAACATCTTTTACGCCGCCTGCACCTGGTTACGTCCCGCTGCCTTCGCCCTGTAAAGCGCCTCATCTGCGCGCTTGAGCGCCAGGTCACTTCGCTCGCCTGGTTGAAACTGCGCGACCCCCATGGATACCGTGATGGTTACCGGCACGCCCTTGAAGTGAAACGGGCAAGCCTCGATGGCCGCTCGCAACCCTTCACCCACGGCCAGGGCATCCGCCAAGGCTGAGTCGGGCATCAACAACACAAATTCTTCGCCGCCGAAGCGCGCAATAAAATCGGTCGGCCGCAGGCGCTTGCGCAGCACACTGGCAATGATCTTCAGCACTCTATCGCCGGCCAAGTGGCCGTAGCCGTCGTTGATGCGCTTGAAGTGGTCCAGGTCCAGCATGGCCAGTGACAGGCTGTTGCCACGCTGGTGCCAGGCATTGACCTCCTGATCCAGGCGCTCACTCCAGGCTGCGCGGTTGGGCAGGCCGGTGAGTGGATCGATCAGCGCCTTCTGGCGCTGTATTTCCAAATGCTCACGATAGCCCTGGGCTTCCTGCTCCATGTTCGCCACCCGCTCCGCCAGGCCCTGGAGGCGCGCGGCCACTTCCTGTTCGCGTTGGTCGCGCTGCTGGCGGTGTTCGTCCATGGTGCCGAGCAAGCCTTCAAGGTGGCTCTCCAGCAGTTGCTTGAGGCTGTCCAGATCGGCAGCTTCCTGCACGCTGCTTTGCAGGCCGTCCACTTGCTCGCGAATCTGCGTGTCCAACTGGCGCGCAGCAGAGCGGCTGTCGGCGTGACCTTCGCTGGCAACCTGCAGATGGCCCTGGAATGCCTCAAGGCGTTCGTTGAGCTGTTTAAGGTAAGCCTCGAACTCATGCTGGCCGCTGTCGGTGACAGCCAACATCAGCACCGCCAGGTCGTCGAGGATCGGCAGCAGTTCGTACCAGTTCAAGCCATGGGCAAGGCGTTCGCGCATGGCTTCGGCCTGAGGCCGGTGGCGCTCGGGCAGGGACAGGTCTTCCAGCAGGCCGAGCAAGGTGTTTTCAATGTGCTGGGCAACCGAGCTGTAGGACGGCTCGGGCGAATCGGGCAGCGCGTAGAGCCCCTCCGATTGCACTGCATCGGGATCAGGCTCTGCGGTATCCCATACGGGCGGGAGGGAAAGGCTGCCGATGAGGGTTTCTTCAGGCGTGTCGACTGAGTCTTGGGGCTCTTCGATAAAGGCAGCAAGTGCGCTTTCGGGAGCGGCTTCCTCAGCCGGCACCGCAGGCTCGGGGGTTTTGTCAGGCGTGGACACGGGTGACGTTTGAGCAGGCGCTTCGAACTCAAACGTTGCGCCGGCGGGCACTGGCTCTTTGACAGGTGCAACGGCCTCAGGCTCGGCGGCCGTCACTGTCTGCGGCAACGGTGCAAACGCGCGCAAGGCTTGTGTCAGTTCTTCGGACTGGGCCGGTTCCGCAGGCTCTGAGGCAGGTTTGGGCGCAACGGATTTTGCCGCAGGGAGCACCTCGGGCTCAGGCGCAGAGGTGTCATTGGAGACCTCTTTGGCACCAAACAAGCGTTGCAACAAACCGGGCCCGGAGCGTGGGGTTTCACCCTCTGGCTCCAGGTTTTGCAGCGCCTGCTCTTGCAGGTTGCTCAACTCGCTGAGCAGCAGCGGAATTTCCCGCGCCTGCCCCACCCGAGCGTCGAGCTGTTTGGCGAAGGTCTTCAGCGGGCGCGCCACCTCACGGGGCAGCGGCAGTTTCTGCAACTGCGCGACCAGGGCGGTGAGGGCGGAACTGATCTGGTCAACCCGCGTTTCGCGGCGCTGCTCGGAATCCAGCACGGCCTTTTCCAGACGCGGCAGCAGGGCAGCCAGGGCAGCGTCCATGTCGTCGGTGCGCACCACATCGCGCATTTCCTTCATGCATTGATCGACAGCGCGGTCAGTGCCTTCGGCCGCCAGCGTGCTGCGCACCAGCCCTCGGCGTAGCAGGTCGAGGCGGGCGGCCCAGCGGCGTTCGAGCTTGTCTTGTTGCTCGATGCTTTTAAGGTATTTCTCTTTCCAGCGCTGGGCGTCGTCGCTCATGCAAGAGGTCCGCGAGGGCCTGGGCTCAACGCGGGTAATGCATCAGCCGTAAGCGAACCCGGCAGACGAATCTCTACCGCGACCGGCAGGTGATCGGAAATGGGCTGCGCCAGCACCTGCACACTTTCCAGTGTGAGGCTCGGGCTGAGCAGGATATGGTCCAGACAGCGCTGCGGACGCCAGCTGGGAAACGTGGCTTCAACCTGCGGCGCCAGCAGGCCGAGGTCGCGCAGCGGGGAATTCTGCAGCAGGTCGTTGGCATGGGTGTTCATGTCACCCATCAGCACCTGGTGCTTGTAGTTGCCGATCAAGTCGCGCACGTACGCCAACTGGAGGTTGCGCGTACGCCCGCCGAGGGCCAGGTGCATCATCACCACCACCAACGCTTCCGGACCTTCGCCAAAACGCACAAGGATCGCGCCCCGCCCTTTGGGGCCCGGCAACGGGTGATCCTCGATGACGGTCGGCTTCAAGCGGCTGAGCACGCCATTGCTGTGCTGTGCCAGGCGCCCGAGGTTGCGATTGAGTTGCTGGTACCAGTAGGGGAAGGCGCCGAGCTGGGCAAGGTGTTCCACTTGGTTGATGTAGCCGGAGCGCAGGCTCCCGCCGTCGGCTTCCTGCAGGGCGACCAGGTCGAAGTCGCTGAGCAGGTCGCCGATTTTTTGCAGATTGCCGGTGCGCCCTTTGTGCGGCAGCAAATGCTGCCAGCCCCGCGTGAGGTAGTGCCGATATTTCTCGGTGCTGTTACCCACCTGGATATTGAAACTGAGCAGGCGCAGGCGGCTGTCTGCCGGCAGGCCTGTGGATTCCAGATGATGTTCGTTGACCCGCGGATCATGCAGGCCTACAACGCGTTCGGTACCCCAGCGGCGCATGGCGAGCCCCTTACTTGGCTGCGCGCTCTTTGGCGATCAGCTGGTCGGCCACGTTCAGCGCTTGTTCTTCGCCGCCGGCACTGCCGATGTCAAAGCGGTATTTGCCGTTGACGATCAGGGTCGGTACGCCTTGCACGCCGTATTTCTGGGCCAGTTCCTTGTATTGGGCCATCTTGCCCTTCACAGCGAACGAGTTGAATGTCTCCAGGAACTTGGTTTTGTCGACGCCTTGGGTGGCGACGAAATCGGCCATGTCTTCAGGCTTCACCAGGCGCTTGCCTTCTTTCTGGATGGCATTGAACACAGCTGCGTGAACCTTGTGTTCTACACCCATGGTGTCCAGGGTAATGAACAGCTGGCCGTGGGCGTCCCATGGGCCGCCGAACAGGGCAGGAATACGTTTGAAGTTCACGTCCTGAGGCAGCTTATCGACCCACGGGTTGATGACTGGCTCAAAAGCATAGCAATGCGGGCAACCGTACCAGAACAGCTCCACCACTTCGATCTTGCCGGGTACCGAAACCGGCACCGGGTTAGCCAGTTCAACGTAGGTTTTACCGGCTTCAAGCGGCACGTCGGCAGCTTGTGCGGTCATGCCGAAGAGGCTGGCAGTGACGAGGGCGGCGCTGAGGATCAGATTACGCATGCTTTACTCCTGGACAAATACGGTCGCCTCACGCGACCTTTAGGTGTGACAGGTCTACGCGGACATGAGTTCGTTAGTGTAACGGCAGCCGCCACAAAAAAGGGCGGCCGTAGCCACCCTTTTTATGCTTGCATCGATGGATTAATCGAGCGTTAACGTTGCAGGCTGTCAGTGCAAGCCTTGGATGTAACTGGAGATTGCCGCAATGTCTTCGTCACTCAGTTTACGGGCGATGGTGCGCATGGTCATTGCGTCGCCATCGTTGGCCCGGCCGGCTTCTTCTTTGCGGAAGTCGGTCAACTGCTTGGCGATGTAAGTGGCGTGCTGGCCACTCAGGTGCGGGAAGCCTGCCGGGGCGTTGCCTGCGCCATTGGGCGAATGGCAGCCGGTACAGGCGGGCAGGCCTTTGTCCAGGTCGCCACCACGAAACAGCTTCTCGCCACGAGCGACCAGTTTCGGATCGGCAGCTCCCACGCTGCCTTTCTGACTGGCAAAATACGCCGCGATGTCAGCCATGTCCTGATCGCTGGAGTTGGCCAGCAAGCCGGTCATTTCCAGCACCACGCGCTTGCCATCCTTGATGTCGTGCATCTGCTTGGTCAGGTAACGTTCACCCTGGCCGGCGAGTTTGGGGAAGTTCGGTGCCGGGCTGTTACCGTCCGGTCCATGGCAAGCACCACACACGGCGGCTTTCGCCTGCCCTGCGGTAGCGTCGCCTGCAGCATGGGCAACACCGGTGATGCCCAAGGTCAACAGCAGACTCACGATCAGTTTGTTCATCAGCTAATCCAACTACGGCTAAGGGTTTAAGAGTTATCTACCGGGTTTACTCACCATCAACTCAATGATGGCCTGGTAATCCTCAGTACTGCAGTCCTTGCACAAACCACGCGGCGGCATTGCCTTGAAACCCCGGGTCACGCGTTGCACCGGCATGACCACGCAAACTCGGTTGTACAGCGCTTGCGGTTCCTGTGTAGCCTGGGCGCTTTAACGCGCGATCAGGACACCGAAGCGAGTCACCATCAGGTCATACATCGACCTGTTCAGGGTTTGAGAGCGTTTTGCGTTCTAATGCGCAATGAAGGTCTTTCGCTCCCGTGAACTTCGTCCTTCGCTGGGACAAAGCACACACAAAATCTGCGGCATTATATACTGGCGCTACTGAAACGGAAACGACACCGCTTGCCGCACCCTTTTTCGGCACCGCCCACATCGGAAATCTCATGCAACTCAAGAATCCCATCCTCGGCCTGTGCCAACAGTCCACCTTCATGCTCAGCGCCGCCAAAGTGGACCAATGCCCCGATGACGAAGGCTTTGAAGTCGCCTTCGCCGGCCGTTCCAACGCCGGTAAGTCCAGCGCACTGAACACCCTGACCCACGCCAGCCTGGCACGCACCTCGAAAACCCCAGGTCGCACGCAGCTTCTCAACTTCTTCAAGCTAGACGATGATCGGCGTCTGGTCGACCTGCCAGGCTACGGTTATGCAAAAGTCCCTATCCCATTGAAGCTGCACTGGCAGCGTCACCTGGAGGCTTACCTGGGTGGCCGGGAGAGTTTGAAGGGGTTGATCCTGATGATGGACATCCGTCATCCAATGACCGATTTCGACCTGCTGATGCTCGACTGGGCGGTCGCCAGCGGCATGCCGATGCATATCCTGCTGACCAAGGCCGACAAGCTGACCTACGGCGCGGCCAAGAACACCCTGCTCAAAGTGCAGACCGAGATCCGTAAGGGTTGGGGCGACGCAATCAGCATCCAACTGTTCTCCGCGCCAAAGCGCATGGGCCTCGAAGACGCCTACACTGTACTGGCCGGCTGGATGGAATTGGCGGACAAAGGCGCTGAGGTCGCCGAGTAACTTTTGCGCGGGCAAAAAAAACCCCGGACTTCGTATGGGGAGGGAAGTTCGGGGTCCAAGTTCCGGACCGCTAGGGCGGGGTCCAGATATCTGCCAACACTTAACACAACATAGGAGCATTGAAGGGCTTCACCACCCATTCAGTAACTCTGAGTGACGGTTCACAGGTTAAGTTCCTGCGGGTTCAAAAAACTCTTGGAAATAACTGACGGCAGTTTCCGATCTAAAGCGCCGTGCCATCACGCGCGGTGATGGCGCAGCCGCAGAATCAATGGGCCTCGTCCCAGTTATCGCCAACGCCCACGTCCACCACCAGGGGCACGTCCAACTGCGCGGCAGCGCTCATGTGTTCGCGGATTCTCTGGCTGACCTCCGGGATCAGATCCTCACGCACCTCCAGTACCAGTTCATCATGCACCTGAAGGATGACCTTAGCGTCCAGGCCCGACTCGGTCAGCCAATTGTCCACCTTCACCATGGCTTTCTTGATGATGTCCGCCGCCGTGCCCTGCATGGGCGCGTTGATCGCGGTGCGCTCTGCCGCCGCGCGCTCCTGAGGCTTGTTGGAGTTGATATCCGGCACGTACAGGCGCCGCCCGAAGAAGGTTTCCACAAAACCCTGGTCCGCCGCCTGGGCGCGGGTGCGCTCCATGTATTCGCGCACGCCGGGATAGCGTGCGAAGTACACATCGATATAAGCCTTGGCGGTCTTGGTATCGACGCCAATGTCCTTGCCGAGCTTCTGGGCGCCCATGCCGTAGATGAGGCCGAAGTTGATCGCCTTGGCACTGCGGCGCTGGTTGGAGGTAACCTCGGTCAATTCAACCTTGAATACCTCGGCAGCCGTGGCGGTGTGCACGTCCAGGTCATTGCGAAAGGCGTTCATCAACCCTTCGTCCTTCGACAGGTGCGCCATGATCCGCAGCTCGATCTGCGAATAGTCCGCTGCCAGCAGCTTGTAGCCTTTGGGTGCGATAAACGCCTGGCGAATGCGTCGCCCCTCGGCGGTGCGCACCGGGATGTTCTGCAGGTTCGGATCGCTGGAGGACAAACGCCCGGTTGCCGCCACCGCCTGATGGTAAGACGTATGAATACGCCCGGTACGTGGGTTGATCTGTTCCGGCAGGCGGTCGGTATAGGTGCTTTTCAGCTTGCTCATGCTGCGGTACTGCATGAGCACCTTGGGCAACGGAAAATCATCCTCGGCCAGCTTGGCCAGTACTTCTTCAGCCGTGGATGCCTGGCCCTTGCCGGTCTTTTTCAACACCGGCATGCCGAGTTTCTCGTAGAGAATCGCCCCGAGCTGCTTGGGCGAACCCAGGTTGAACGCCTCGCCGGCGATCTCGAATGCCTGGCGCTCCAGCTCGACCATCTTGTTGCCCAGCTCGATGCTCTGGATGCCGAGCAGGGCCTTGTCCACCAGGGCGCCCTGGCGCTCGATACGCGCCAGCACCGGCACCAACGGCATCTCGATGTCCGTCAGCACACTGGCCAGGCTCGGGATCGCTGCCAGCTGCGCGTGCAGCTTCTGGTGCAGGCGCAACGTCACATCGGCATCTTCGGCCGCATACGGGCCGGCTTGCTCGAGGGCGATCTGGTCGAATGTCAGCTGCTTGGCGCCCCTGCCGGCGATGTCCTGGAAGCTGACGGTGTCGTGGTCCAGGTATTTTTTCGCCAGGCTGTCCATGTCATGGCGGGTGGCGGTGGAGTTCAGTACGTAGGATTCGAGCATGGTATCGAAGGCGATGCCCCGCACGGTGATGCCCTGCGCAGGGTCACCGCCGATAGCGCAGTTGGCCAGGATATTCATGTCGAACTTGGCGTGCTGGCCGACCTTGAGCTTGGTCGGATCTTCCAGCAACGGCTTCAAGGCCAGCAGCACGGTGTCACGGTCCAATTGATCCGGCACGCCAGTGTAGGCATGTGTCAGCGGGATATAGGCCGCTTCATGGGGCTGCACCGCGAACGAAAGCCCAACCAACTGGGCCCGTTGGGCGTCGATCCCGGTGGTCTCGGTGTCGAAGGCAAACAATGGCGCGTCGTTGAGCTTCTTCAGCCACAGATCGAACGTGGCCTGGTCCAGGATGGTGGTGTAAACCGACTCCACCGGCACCGCTATCACCGCCTCAACCGACGCTTCAGCGACGGGCGCGACCTCGTTTGCCATCTTGAGCTCGACACGCTTGGTATCGCGCTGGATCTCTTCGTACCAGCTCTTGAACTCAAGCAGCGTGTACAACTCAAGCAGCTTTTCGCGATCCGGCTCGATCAGGTGCAGGTCGTCCAGGCCGATATCCAGGGGCACGTCGATCTTGATCGTCGCCAACTGATAGGACAGGAACGCCATCTCCTTATGCTCTTCCAACTTCGCCGGCAGCGTCTTGGCGCCACGAATCGGCAGGGTCGGCACAATGTCCAGCTGTTCATACAGCTCTTTGAGGCCGCCATTCACACCCACCAGCAAACCGGAGGCGGTCTTCGGGCCAATTCCGGGAACGCCAGGGATGTTGTCGGACGAATCGCCCATCAACGCCAGGTAATCGATGATCTGCTCTGGAGCGACGCCGAATTTCTCCTTTACGCCCTCGATGTCCATCGAACTACCGGTCATGGTGTTGACCAAGGTAATGTGCCCGTCCACCAGTTGCGCCATGTCCTTGTCGCCGGTGGAGATCACCACGGGACGATCAGCGGCCGCGCTGCTGCGGGCCAGGGTACCGATCACGTCATCGGCCTCGACGCCTTCGACGCACAGCAACGGGAAGCCCAGGGCGATCACGCTCTGGTGCAGGGGCTCGATCTGCAGGCGCATGTCATCGGGCATGCTCGGGCGATTGGCCTTGTATTCGGCGTACATGTCATCGCGAAAGGTCCCGCCCTTGGCGTCGAACACCACGGCGAACGGGCTGTTCGGGTATTGCCTGCGCAGGCTCTTGAGCATGTTCAACACGCCCTTGACCGCGCCGGTGGGCAGGCCTTTGGAGGTGGTCAGCGGTGGCAGCGCGTGGAAGGCGCGGTACAGATAAGAAGAACCGTCCACCAGGACGAGGGGCGCTTGGCTCATGAGCAGGATCAACCTTTTCGGCGGGTCAGGCGCTAGAATAGCCGGACCAATGAAAACAAAGGGACAAGGTTATCATGCGTACATTCAATCGCCTGCTGTTCACTGGCTTGATTGCACTCGCTCCGATGGCTGCCATGGCGGCAGACGATGCGCCTTCGGCCGATCCGGAAGTGACCATTCGCACGGAAGGCGACAAGACTATCCAGGAGTACCGCCAAAACGGCTTCCTGTACGCCATCAAGGTCACGCCAAAAGGTGCGCCACCGTATTTCCTGGTACGCGCTGACGGAACCGACGCGAACTTCATTCGTTCTGACCAGCCGGATATGCTGATCCCGTCATGGAAGATCTTCGAATGGAAATGATTCCCTAACTTCAACCGGCGCCGCGCTGAGCGGCGCCCGTAATGGCAGTTTTAACCATGTCTGTGTTCACCCCCCTGGCTCGGCCCGAGCTGGAAACCTTTCTTGCCCCTTACGGGCTCGGCCGCCTGCTTGATTTCCAGGGGATTGCCGCCGGTAGCGAAAACACCAATTTCTTTATCAGCCTGGAACAGGGCGAGTACGTCCTGACCCTGGTCGAACGGGGCCCCGTCGCCGAAATGCCGTTCTTCATCGAACTGCTCGACGTGCTCCACGACGCCGACCTGCCCGTGCCTTACGCCCTGCGCACCACCGACGGCGTCGCCCTGCGCACGTTGGCCGGCAAGCCGGCGCTGCTGCAACCACGCCTGGCCGGCAAACACATCAAGGACGCCAACGCCCAGCATTGCGCCCAGGTCGGCGACTTGCTCGGTCACCTGCATCTGGCGACCCAGGGCGACAAGGTGCTGGAACGCAAGACCGATCGCGGGCTGGATTGGATGCTCACTGAAGGCGCGCAGTTGATTTCGCACCTGAACGACGCGCAACAGCGGCTTCTGCAGGACGCCTTGAGCGAGATCCAGGCCCACAAGGCGCAGATCCTTGCCCTGCCGCGCGCCAACGTACACGCCGACCTGTTCCGCGACAACGCCATGTTCGAAGGCACGCACCTGACCGGCCTGATCGACTTCTACAACGCCTGCTCGGGGCCGATGCTGTACGACGTCGCCATCGCCTTGAATGACTGGTGTTCGGATGCCGACGGCGTGATTGATGGGCAGCGCGCCCGTGCGTTGCTTGGGGCTTACGCGGGGCTGCGGCCGTTTACCGCGAAGGAAGCCGAGCTGTGGCCGACCCTGTTGCGCGTCGCGTGCGTGCGGTTCTGGCTGTCGCGGCTGATCGCAGCCGAGTCGTTTGCGGGGCAGGATGTGTTGATTCATGACCCGGCGGAGTTCGAGCAGCGCTTGGCGCAACGCCAGCAAGTCAGCGTCCACCTGCCATTCGCACTCTAAAGACCTGCTCGGTCAAAAATGTGGGAGGGGGCTTGCTCCCGATTAGGGTGGGTCAGCCAATGATGTGCTCACTGACACTCCCTCATCGGGAGCAAGCCCCCTCCCACATTTGATCTGCGGTGGCTGTTAGAGCGATTCCAGGCAGCCAGCCAGGTCATTGCCCAGTTTTTCCAGCACCTGCTCATAACCCTGGGCCGTGGCCGGGGTGTACCCACCCAGCGCGTCCAATTCCGCGAGCTTCACCGGCAAACCTGCCACCAGCGTCTCCGCCAACCTAGGCCGCAACGGCGGCTCGCTGAACACACAGGTCTTGCCCACTTCCTGTAACCGCGTGCGCATCGCCGCCACATGCTGGGCGCCTGGCTGCACTTCGGCTGCAACGGCAAACACGCCGGCGTGCTTCAAACCGTAGGCGTCTTCGAAGTAATCAAAGGCTTCGTGAAATACAAAGTAAGGTTTGCCCTCAACGCCGGCCAAACGCTGCTTCAGGCGCACATCCAGCGCATCCAGGCGATCCTCGAAGGCCTTTGCGTTGCTCTGGTAACGCGCGGCATTGGCAGGGTCGGCGGCACTGAGGTCAGCCGCCATACGCGCCGCGATCACCCGCGCATTCACCGTCGACAGCCACAGATGTGCATCCACACTGCCGGGACGATGATCGTGGTCATGTTCGTCGGCTTCATCGGCGTGGGAGTGGCTATCTTCGCCGAACCTGCGCAGTTTCATACCCGGCAGGTCCTGCACGGCCACCGTTGTCGCCGTACGGCCTTTCAGCACGCGCGGCAGAAATGTTTCCATGTCCGGCCCGATCCAGTAAAGCAGGTCTACCGACTGCACGCGCCGTACGTCGGATGGGCGCAATGCGAAGTTATGCGGCGACGCACCCGGTGGCAGCAACACCTCCGGAACCGCTATACCGTCCTGTACAGCAGCGGCAATCAGTTGCAGCGGCTTGATGCTGGTCAGCACCTTGACCCCGGCCTGAGCGGCGCCAGCCATGAACAAACTGGTGACAAATACGACAAAAACGGGAAAAAGTCGGGACACGATGACCACTCAATGGCGTAGGAACGGGTAACATAATAACGTCTCTATCAAATATCTGTCGCCGCTCATGCCTATAACACCTCTTGCCAGCCGTCCCCACGACCACTCTCACTGCGTTCACACCGCGCTGTCGGAGGCCGACACCCTGTGCGCGCAGAAGGGTTTGCGCCTGACCGCGCTGCGTCGTCGCGTGCTCGAGCTGGTGTGGCAAAGCCACAAGCCGCTCGGCGCGTACGACATCCTCGGCGTACTCAGCGAGCAGGACGGCCGCCGCGCTGCGCCGCCCACGGTTTATCGCGCGCTGGATTTCCTGCTGGAAAACGGCCTGGTGCACCGCATCGCCTCGCTCAACGCCTTTGTCGGCTGTAACCACCCGGAACACGCGCATCAGGGTCAGTTCCTGATTTGCCGCCAGTGCCACGCCGCCATCGAGCTTGAACAAAAAAGCATCAGTGACGCCATCATCAAAAGCGCCGCTGAAGTCGGCTTCAGCGTCGAAGGGCAAACGGTCGAAGTGGTCGGCCTGTGCTCGGGCTGTCAGGGGGCTTGATGAGCAACGCGTTAATCCGCCTGGAGCAGGTTGGGGTCACGTTCGCCGGGCAAAACGTGCTGGATGACATCGCATTGAGCGTGGAGCCTGGGCAGATCGTTACCCTGATCGGCCCCAATGGCGCTGGCAAGACCACCCTCGTGCGCGCCGTGCTGGGCCTGCTCAAGCCGGACCGTGGCAGCGTATGGCGCAGGCCCAAACTGCGCGTGGGCTATATGCCGCAGAAGCTGCATGTAGACCCGACACTCCCGCTTTCCGTACTGCGCTTTCTGCGCCTGGTACCGGGGGTTGACCGTGCCCGCGCGCAGGCGGCGCTCAAGGAAGTCGGCGCCGAACAGGTGATCGACAGCCCGGTGCAGAGCATCTCCGGCGGTGAAATGCAGCGCGTGCTGCTGGCCCGCGCGCTGTTGCGCGAGCCAGAGCTGCTGGTGCTCGATGAGCCCGTGCAAGGCGTCGACGTCGCCGGGCAAGCCGAGCTGTACAGCCTGATCACCCGCTTGCGCGACCGTCACGGCTGCGGTGTGCTGATGGTGTCTCACGATTTGCACCTGGTGATGAGCACCACGGACCAGGTGGTCTGCCTCAACCGTCACGTGTGCTGTTCCGGCCACCCGGAGCAGGTCAGCGGCGACCCGGCGTTCGTCGAGCTGTTCGGTAAGAACGCGCAAAGCCTGGCGATCTACCATCATCACCATGACCACGCCCATGATCTGCACGGCGCCGTGGTTGACGACCCCGCCGCACCCCACCCTCATGTTCATGGAGATAGCTGCAAGCATGGCTGATTTTCTGCTCTACGCCCTGCTGGCAGGCTTGGCTTTGGCGCTGGTGGCGGGCCCGTTGGGCTCGTTCGTGGTCTGGCGGCGCATGGCGTACTTTGGCGACACGCTGTCCCATGCCGCGCTGCTCGGCGTGGCCATGGGCTTCCTGCTGGATGTGAGCCCGACCATCGCCGTCACTGTCGGCTGCCTGCTGCTGGCGGTGTTGTTGGTAACGCTGCAACAGCGCCAACCCCTGGCCTCCGATACGCTGCTGGGCATCCTGGCGCCGAGTACCTTGTCCCTGGGCCTGGTGGTGCTGAGCTTCATGCATGAAGTGCGCATCGACCTGATGGCCTACCTGTTTGGCGATCTGCTGGCGATCAGCCCTGTCGATCTTATGTGGATCCTGGGCGGCAGCGCGGCGGTGCTGGTGCTGCTGGTGAGCCTGTGGCGCCCGCTGCTGGCGATTACCGTGCACGAGGAACTCGCCACGGTAGAAGGTTTGCCCGTGCCGGCCTTGCGCCTGGCGCTGATGTTATTGATCGCGGTGGTGATCGCTGTCGCGATGAAGATTGTCGGCGTATTGTTGATCACGTCGCTGTTGATCATTCCCGCAGCCGCCGCTCAGCGCCATGCTCGTTCGCCGGAGCAAATGGCAATCGGCGCGAGCCTTTTGGGCATGTTGGCAGTGTGTGGAGGCCTGGCGTTGTCATGGTTCAAGGACACACCGGCCGGGCCGTCGATCGTAGTATCGGCGGCCGCCCTGTTTCTGCTGAGTTTTGTCCTGCCCCGTCGAGGGGTGTAGACTTGCTCGCTTTTTGCGCAAATAGAGAGTCGCAGGAATGAAGCCGTTCACCTTCCGTTATCTGCTCCTTGCCGCATTTTCCCTGCTGCTGGGCGCCTGTCAAAGCACACCGCCCGCCGCCCCCGAAGCGCTGGACCCCCGTGCTGCGGCCATCGCGCAACTGGAGCAAAACCTGGCCAGCAGCGAATTGGCCACCGCCGAAGACCAGCTCGCCACGTTGCAGGCCCAATCGCCCAACGATCCGGCGCTTGAGGCTTACCAGCGGCAATTGGCCGAAGCCTACCTGCAGCGCAGCCAGATCGTGCTGCAAAAGGGCGACGTCAACGCCGCCGCCACAGCCCTGAGCCGTGCCCGCGCGCTGATGCCCAAGGCCCCGGCCCTGACCGGTGGCGTCAACAGCGCCATCAGCCATGCGCGCAAAGCCGAGCTGGATCAGGCCGAGGCCGCCTTGAAAGCCGCCGAAGCCAAGCCCGCCGCCAAAGTCATCGACCCGGCGGCGCCGAGCACCACCGTGGCGTTGAACCTGGCGGATGTCGAAGCCATGCGCCATCAGCTGGATGCCATCGCCACCGATGTGGTGAATTACCAGTGCGACGTCAGCATTCAGGTGCCACGTACCGAGGATTACCCGTGGTTGGCCACGTTGCTGACCAAACGGGTGAAGCGCATTGATGCAGGGTATGACCTGAAGATTCACCGGCAAATTTTGAAACACATTCCGGCGCAGGTTGTGCTGATTCCGCGTAAAGCCGACTAAAAGCATCGGGGGCAAGCCCCCTCCCACACTTGAATGTATTCACACTTCAAATGTGGGAGGGGCGGTGCGACGATTCGACTTGCCCCCGATGGCGATCTAACAAACAACCCAATAATTAAGCCGGAATCGCCTTGGCCTTAGGCTCCCGATCCCAGACCCGATGCTGGGCAATCGCGGCGAAGAACGCCTTGAACGCCTTGGCATCCGCACCCACGATCAACCCCGCATCCGCCTCCAGCTTCAGCAGATCCAACAAAGGCTTCACGTCACTGGCTACCGCGATGGCCTTCAGGTGCTTGTACGCTTCCAGCACGTAGTGCAGCGCCACACCGTCGCCGCTCAGCGCTTTGACCGACTCTTTACCGCCAGGGATAAACACTGCGTCAAACGCAATGGACGGCATGCCTTCCATTGACGCATCCACCGGCAGCGACTTGCCATCGGCAGTGGTCACAGGCGCCGAAGTCGGCCCCAGCAACTTGGCGTGCGCACCTTCAGCCTCAAGTGCGGCTTTGAGTGCATCAATCGCTGCACCGTCCACGCCGTTAGCCGCCAGAATCGCCACTTTGCGCGTCTTGATGTCGCCAGACAGCAAATTCACCTGGCTCAATGCCGGCGATTGCTTCAACGACGTTTCACGTACCGGCACCGTGCCTTTGGTCGGCACTGGCAGGCCCAGGTTCTGCGCCACGCGCTTGGCCAGTTCCAGGTCGATGTTGGCCAGGATTTCATTCACCTGGCGGGCACGAATATGTTCGCGCTCGACCTTGCCCAACTCGAAGCTGTAGGCGGCGATGATGTGCTCTTTCTCGTGGTGGCTCATGCTGTTGAAAAACAGCGTGGCCTGGGAGAAATGGTCGCCAAACGACTCACTGCGCTCGCGGACCTTGTTCGCATCGATGCGCTCGTAGTAGGTCTCAAAACCGCCGTCGGTCGGACCTGCCGGCGTTTCCTTCGGCCACCCGCCGTCGATGGAGTTCGGCTCGTAGGCTGCGCGGCCCTTATCGATCACGCTGCGATGCAGGGCATCGCGCTGGTTGTTGTGGTTTGGTGCGACCGGGCGATTGATCGGGATCTCATGGAAGTTCGGCCCGCCAAGACGGCTGATCTGGGTGTCTGTGTAGGAAAACAGACGACCTTGCAGCAGTGGGTCGTTGGTGAAGTCGATGCCCGGCACGATATGGCCTGGGCAGAACGCGACCTGCTCGACCTCGGCAAAGAAATTGTCCGGGTTGCGGTTAAGCACCATCTTGCCCAGAGGGGTGATCGGCACCAACTCTTCGGGGATGATCTTGGTCGGGTCGAGCAGGTCGAAGTCGAACTTATGCTCGTCTTCTTCTGCAACGATCTGAACGCCCAGTTCCCACTCGGGGTAGTCGCCGCTTTCAATCGATTCCCACAGGTCGCGACGGTGGTAATCGGTATCTTTACCGGCCAGCTTTTGCGCTTCGTCCCACACAAGCGAGCAGGTACCGACTTTTGGCCGCCAGTGAAACTTCACAAAGCTCGATTTGCCTTCGGTGTTGATCAAACGGAAGGTATGCACGCCGAAACCCTGCATTGCACGCAGGCTTTTCGGAATGGCGCGGTCAGACATCGCCCACACCACCATATGCGCCGACTCCGGTACCAGCGAGACAAAGTCCCAGAACGTATCGTGGGCCGAGCCGCCTGTAGGAATCTCGTTGTGCGGTTCAGGCTTAACGGCGTGCACGAAATCAGGAAACTTGATCGCGTCCTGAATGAAGAACACCGGCATGTTGTTGCCCACCAGGTCGAAGTTGCCTTCGTCGGTGAAAAACTTCACGGCAAAACCGCGCACGTCACGTACGGTGTCACCGGAACCGCGCGGCCCCTGCACCGTGGAAAAACGCGCGAACACCGGCGTTTTATGCTCCGGAGTACGTAGGAAACCAGCCTTGCTCAGCGCCGAATGGTCGCCGTAGCTCTGGAAATAACCATGGGCGCCGGTACCACGGGCATGCACGATGCGCTCCGGGATGCGCTCATGGTCAAAGTGCGTGATTTTTTCACGCATGATGAAGTCTTCAAGCAGCGAAGGGCCACGGGCACCGACCTTCAAGGTGTTTTGGTTGTCGGAGATCTTCACGCCCTGGTTAGTGCGCAGGGCTTGGCCGGTCGCATCGGAACGGAATTCTTCCAACGCCTGCAATTTGGTGTTGGTATTGCCTCGGTCCAGGGTATCGGTACCCGCGAGTTCACTCTTCGGCGGGGTGCCTGGCTTCTTGGTACTCATCAGTCAAAACTCCTTAGTCAAAGTGGCCAGAGCGGTCCCCGGCTCGTTTGAATGAAGCCCCGGGCACGGCACCCGGAACATCGCATTGCTTAAGTAGTGACTGATAGCGTTATGAGCCGTTCCTTTTTATGACCTTTGGTCTCGTTATTGCCAAATCGCTGGACGGATACGAAATAAATGCTAAGAAACGCTAGTTGGACAGGCTAAAATGCGCGCCCGGCTAACCGCTGATCCCTTTTCCATGCGCCCCACAAGGTTCGCTACGTGATCGAGTTTCAAAACGTCCATAAAACCTACCGCGTCGCCGGTAAGGATATTCCAGCCCTGCACTCCACCAGCCTGCGCGTCGAAAACGGCCAGGTGTTTGGCCTGATTGGCCACTCGGGTGCGGGAAAAAGTACCCTGCTGCGCCTGATCAATCGCCTTGAAGAGCCCAGTGGCGGGCAGATCAGTGTCGACGGCGAAGAAGTCACCGCACTGGATGCCAACGGCCTGCGCCGTTTCCGTCAGCAAGTCGGCATGATTTTCCAGCACTTCAACTTGCTGGCGTCCAAGACCGTTGCAGACAACGTGGCGCTGCCGCTGACATTGGCCGGCGAATTGTCGCGCAAGGAAATCGACCTGCGTGTCGCCGAGCTGCTCGCCCGCGTCGGTCTGTCGGACCACGCCCGCAAGTACCCGGCGCAATTGTCTGGCGGCCAGAAACAGCGCGTCGGCATCGCTCGCGCCCTGGCGACCAAACCCAAGATTCTGCTGTGCGATGAAGCCACCAGCGCCTTGGACCCGCAAACTACCGCGTCGGTCCTGCAATTACTGGCGGAAATCAACCGCGAGCTGAAGCTGACCATCGTGTTGATCACCCATGAAATGGACGTGATTCGTCGCGTGTGCGACCAGGTGGCCGTGATGGACGCCGGCGTGATCGTCGAGCAAGGCTCGGTGGCCGATGTGTTCCTGCATCCCAAGCATCCGACCACCAAGCGCTTCGTCCAGGAAGCCGAACAGGTCGATGAAGGCGAGCAGCACGATGACTTCGCCCACGTACCGGGCCGTATCGTGCGCCTGACGTTCCAGGGGGATGCGACCTACGCGCCATTGCTGGGTACCGTCGCCCGTGAAACGGGGGTGGACTACAGCATCCTTGCCGGTCGTATCGACCGGATCAAAGACATTCCCTACGGGCAATTGACCCTCGCCGTCACTGGCGGTGACATGGAGGCCGCGTTTGCGCGCTTCACCGCCGCTGACGTTCATATGGAGGTGCTGCGCTGATGGACATTTTCCTGAGCTTCTTTGCCAACATCGACTGGTCCGAAATCTGGCTCGCCACCGGCGATACCATGATCATGCTGTTCGGTTCGCTGTTCTTTACGGTCGTGCTGGGCCTGCCGTTGGGCGTGCTGCTGTTCTTGACCAGCCCACGTCAGTTGTTCGAGCAAAAAGGCTTGTACGCGCTGCTGTCGTTGATCGTGAACATCCTGCGCTCGCTGCCGTTCATCATCCTGTTGATCGTGATGATTCCGTTCACCGTGCTGCTCACTGGTACATCGCTGGGCGTAGCGGGTGCGATTCCGCCGCTGGTGGTGGGCGCCACGCCATTCTTTGCGCGCCTGGTGGAAACCGCCCTGCGTGAAGTGGACCGCGGCATCATCGAGGCCACGCAGTCGATGGGTGCCAGCACGCGCCAGATCATCACCAACGCCTTACTGCCCGAAGCACGCCCCGGCATTTTCGCGGCAATTACCGTAACGGCGATTACACTGGTGTCCTACACGGCGATGGCCGGCGTGGTCGGTGCCGGTGGCCTGGGCGACCTGGCGATCCGTTTCGGTTACCAGCGTTTCCAGACCGACGTGATGGTAGTCACCGTAGTGATGCTGTTGATCCTGGTGCAAATTCTGCAAACCGTCGGCGACAAGCTGGTGGTGCACTTTTCTCGAAAATAACGGCCATGGCCGGCCTGGTGCCGGCAGATGCCCGAACATGGAGCTTGCTGGATGAAAAAACTACTGGTTGCTTTCGCCGCCGTTGCCGCGTTTTCTGCCCACGCCGAGACCCTCAAGGTCGCCGCCTCGCCAGTGCCGCATGCAGAAATCCTGGAATTCGTGAAGCCTGCGCTGGCCAAAGAAGGCGTGGACCTGCAGGTCAAAGTCTTTACCGACTATGTGCAGCCGAACGTACAGGTGGCTGAAAAGCGCCTGGATGCCAACTTCTTCCAGCACCAGCCGTACCTGGATGAATTCAACAAGGCCAAGGGCACTCACCTGGTGAGCGTCGGCGGCGTGCACCTGGAACCGCTGGGCGCGTACTCGAGCAAATACAAGAAGCTGGACGAGCTGCCGGACGGCGCCAATGTGGTGATCCCGAACGACGCCACCAACGGCGGCCGCGCCCTGTTGCTGCTGGCCAACAACGGCCTGATTACCCTGAAGGACCCGACCAACATCCTGTCGACCATCAAGGACATCACCGGTAACAGCAAAAACCTGAAGTTCCGCGAACTCGAAGCCGCCACCCTGCCGCGCGTGCTGACCCAGGTCGACCTGGCCCTGATCAACACCAACTACGCGCTGGAAGCCAAGCTGGACCCGTCCAAGGACGCCCTGGTGATTGAAGGCAGCGACTCGCCTTACGTGAACATCCTGGTGACCCGTGAAGACAACAAGGATTCGGACGCGGTGAAGAAGCTGGTAGCCGCCCTGCACACACCTGAAGTGAAGCAATTCATCGAAGAGAAGTACAAAGGCGCGATCAAGCCAGCGTTCTGATCCAACACGGACGCAGAGCGTGGGAACGATCTCCAACACACTGGAGATCAAAATGTGGGAGGGGGCTTGCTCCCGATAGCGGCAGGTCAGTCAACATCTTCATCGACTGACACTCTGCTATCGGGGGCAAGCCCCCTCCCACATTTGTTTTGTGTCGTGAGCTATTTACGCTGCAGCAGAACTGGCAACTGCGCCACCAACTTCTGGTTATTCAACGGCGCGCGAATGAACCCGCGCTGGGTACCGTCCGGCCCGATCAGCGCCAGGTTGCCGCTGTGATCGACGGTGTAGTTGGGCTTGCTGGTGTCCGCCGGGATGAACGGAATGCTCACCGCATTCGAGACCGTCTGCACCTCCTGCACATTCGCACCGGTCAGCCCCTGGAACTGCGGATCGAAATAGCCCAGGTACTGCTTGAGCTGGGCTGGGGTGTCGCGGTTCGGGTCGACGCTGACCAGGATCACTTGCAACTTATCCACCGCGTCCTTGGGCAGTTCGCTCTTGATCTGGCGCAGCTGGGCGAGGGTGGTCGGGCAGATATCCGGGCAGAAGGTGTAGCCGAAGAACAGCAGGCTCCACTTGCCTTTCAGCTCATCGACCAGCACCGGCTGGCCGTCCTGGTTGGTCATGCTCACCGCAGGCAGCTGGCGACTTTGCGGCAGCAGGATGATGCCGGCGTCGATCAGCGCAGTGGGATCGCCCTGGCCTTTGCCCGATAGCACCTTGTTGACGGTCAGGCCCATGATCAACGCCACCAGGGCCACGAGAATGAAGACAGTTTTCTGAGTTCGAGTCATGGGTTCAACAGTAGGTAGTGGTCGACGAGCAGGGCGATAAACACTAGCAGCAGGTACCAGATGGAGTACTTGAAGGTGTTGATCGCCGCGTGCGGCTGGCTGCCACGGTACAGCACCCAGGCCCATTGCAGAAAGCGCCCGCCCAATACCAGCGCACAGGCCAGGTACAGCAACCCGCTCATATGGATCACATAGGGCATCAGACTCACCGCCAGCAGGGCAAAGGTGTAGAGCAGGATATGCACCTTGGTGTAATGCTCGCCGTGGGTGACCGGCAGCATCGGAATATCGGCCTTGGCGTACTCCTCCTTGCGGTGAATGGCCAGCGCCCAGAAGTGCGGCGGCGTCCAGGCGAAGATGATCAGCACCAGCAGCAGGGGTTCGGCGCTGATATGCCCGGTTACCGCGACCCAGCCCAACAGCGGCGGCGCGGCGCCAGCCAGGCCACCGATGACGATGTTCTGCGGCGTCGCGCGCTTGAGGAAACCGGTGTAGATCACCGCATAGCCCACCAATGAAGCCAGCGTCAGCCATGCCGCCAGCGGGTTGGTGAAGGCCAGCAGCAGCGCCAGGCCCGCCACCGCCAGCAACAGCGCAAAGGCCAGTGCCGCAGCCGGCGAGACGCGGCCCTCGGCCAATGGCCGTTTGTGCGTACGCGCCATCAACGCATCGATGCGCCGGTCCACCACATGATTGACCGCCGCCGCCGCGCCCGCGCACAAGGCGATGCCCAGGTTGCCGAAAACCAGCACCGTCCACGGCACTCCGGCGCGGGTGGCGAGGAACATGCCCACCAGCGAGGTGATCAGCATCAGCACCACCACCTTCGGCTTGGTCAGCTCCAGATAGTCGCGCCAGATAGCCTGGCCGTGACCTGCGCCGATCAAGGACGCCATGGCATCTCTCCTTTAAGGGTTATCAGGCCCGATACCTGTTTGCGCGGAATAAACCGCCAGGCAATCGGGCGTGGAACGCGCACCCGGACCAGGCTGGTACGCGCGTGATAATTGACCAGTACCAGGCTCAGCAATAGCGCCGCGCCCCCGGCGTTGTGAGCCACTGCCACCGGCAGCGGCAAGCCGAACGCCACATTGCTCAGGCCCAGGCTGATTTGCGCCGCCAGGGCGATCAACAGCAAGCCCGCCAGGCGCGTCATGCCCACCGCGCGCAATTGCCAGGCCAGGCCCAGCAGCACCAGCGTGACCAGCCCCGCCCCGACGCGATGGGTAAGGTGAATGGCCGTGCGCGCATCGCTGTCCAGCTGACCGCCGAGGTAGTTAGGGCCGATATGCTGGGTCAGGTGAAAACCATTGGCAAAGTCCGCTGCCGGCCACCATTGGCCGTGACACGTTGGCAAATCGACACAGGCTACTGCCGCATAGTTGGAGCTGACCCAACCACCCAACGCAATCTGCCCGATCACCAGCACCAACCCCGCCGTTGCCCAATATTGCAGGCGCCTGGGCACGATCAATGCGGGCAACACACCGGACAAGCGCAGGGTCAACAGGAACAGCAGGCTCAAGGTGGCAAAACCGCCCAACAGGTGCCCCGTCACAACCTGCGGCCACAGCTTGAGGGTCACCGTCCACATGCCGAACGCCGCCTGCGCGATCACCACCATCAACACGAACAACGGCAATTTCACCGGCTGGCCGGGGTCGCGGCGGTGGCTCCACGCACGCGCCGCCAGCAGCGCGATCAGCAGGGCGAGGGTGCCGGCAAAGTAGCGGTGAGTCATCTCGGCCCAGCCTTTGTCGGCCTCCACCGGCGTATCCGGATAATGCAGCTCGGCATGGGCCAACTGAGCCGCGCTCTGCGGCACGCTGATAAAGCCGTAGCAACCCGGCCAGTCCGGGCACCCGAGGCCGGCATGGGTCAGGCGGGTATAGGCGCCGAGCAACACGACGATCAGCGCCAGCAAGGTGGCAAACAACGCGAGGCGAAATCCAGGCTTGGCCATGACGATGCCCTTATCCGATGTTCGACAGTTTCAACAGCAGACGCAGGTCGTTGAGCAAATCCTTGCCGTTGACCTTGGCGTCGTAGCGCAGCACCAGGTTACCGTGGGGGTCGACGATCCACAGGTGCGCATCGCCCGGCGCGTCGGC
The DNA here is from genome assembly GCF_003852295.1 of Pseudomonas sp. R11-23-07. Taxonomy (NCBI): domain Bacteria; kingdom Pseudomonadati; phylum Pseudomonadota; class Gammaproteobacteria; order Pseudomonadales; family Pseudomonadaceae; genus Pseudomonas; species Pseudomonas sp. R11-23-07. The sequence goes on along the minus strand of NZ_CP027761.1, from coordinate 65,893 downwards.
ATTGCGATTGAAGGTCGACAGGTCCAGTGAGTAGCGTTGCAATTGCGGGTACTCGGCCTTGAGCCTGGCGTCGTAGTCGGTAGCGACCGGCTGCGCACTGGCCAGCGCGTGGCTGGCGCGGGACGCATCGCGACCGAGGCCGATCTGCAGTTGGCGCGCGAGGTACACCAGTTGCTGGCATTCGGCGGCGCAGGCGGCGGGGGCGGTGACCAACAGTTGCCAGCGCTGCTCATCGGCCTGCACGCCGATGTCGGCGCGGGTCTGGCCGTTACCGATCATTTCACCGTGATAACTGCGATTGTCCGGCACCCAGAACTGCAGCTTGTACATAAAGGTCGCGAGCACCATCGGACCCACCACCATCAGCAGGATCAGGATCAACTGAAAGCGGCCTTTACGCCGGTCCGGCGCCTCAGACATGTTGAGTGGATTCATGGCGGCTCCCATGGTGCTTCTCCTTTGCGTTGTGCCATCCGAGGTAGAGGTAAAGCGCCAGCAGCGCCAGTGACATGGCAAACCACTGCACGGCATACCCCAGGTGTTTTTCCGGGCCCATGGCGACCACCGGCCAGGTGGTGTCGTAGGTACCGGGGCCGGCTTCGGCGCGCAGCTCGTAGGCGAAGCCGCTGCGGCGCAATTCAGCCCACAGCGCGACGGGATGCAACGCGGTCAACAGGCGCGGCCACTGCGCGGTTGTGGGGTCGACGCGCAATTGGAAGGTTTCGCCGGGGGCGACGTACACCCAGGCGACAAGGCTCACCGGTTGATCCGGGGTGGTGAAAAGCGGTGGCGTGCGGCGGTCCGGCCAGGGCAGCCAGCCGCGATTGAGCAACACCCACAGGCCGCTGGCCTGGTCATGGAAGGGTTGCAACAGCTCAACTCCGGCCCTGCCGTCGCGCATACGGTTGTCGAGCAGCACGCTGTGTTCGGCATCGAAGTTGCCGCGCAGATGAACCCGGCGAAAGGCTGGGTCGGCACTGGCTTCAAGCTGCTCGCTGCCCAAGGGCTCGGCCGCACGCCGCTCTGCGTAAGTGTCGACCAGGCGCTGTTTTTCCTGACCGCGCGACAGTTGCCAGAAGCCCAGGCCGACCATCAACGGCAGCAACAGCAGCACCACCAAGGTCGGCGCGATGCCGGGCCGCAGGCGCTGCCTGGCACTGGCTATACTGAATCTCATTGCCCCCTCCCCCTGAAGCCCGGAGCCAGACCATGCTCAAAGCCGCCATTGCCCTGATGCTGATCGCGACCGTCGCGAGCCTGTTCAGTGGCTTGTTCTTCCTGGTCAAGGACGAGGGCCGTTCCAACCGCCTCGTCACTGCCCTGACCGTGCGTGTGGTGTTGGCCGCCATCACCGTCGGGCTGATCGCCTGGGGCTTTTTCAGTGGCCAGTTGGTCTCGCATGCGCCGTGGTAGAACGGTTCACAGCACATACACAAAGAAAAACAGCCCGATCCACACCACATCCACGAAGTGCCAATACCAACTGGCCGCCTCGAAACCGAACTGGTGTTCGGCATTGAAATGCCCCTTCAGGATGCGCATCAGCATCACAAACAGAATGATCGTGCCGATGGTCACGTGGGCACCGTGAAACCCGGTGAGCATGAAGAACGTCGCGCCGTATACACCCGAGCCCAGCGTCAGGCCCAGCTCTCTATAGGCGTGGATGTACTCTTCGGCCTGGAACCCGAGAAACGCCAGGCCCAGTAGCACGGTGAGCGCCAGCCAGATCTTCAGCGCGCCGCGATGCCCTTTGCGCAAGGCATGGTGGGCGATGGTGATGGTCACGCTGGAACTCACCAGCAGGATAGTGTTTACCAACGGCAGGCCCCAGGGGCTGATCGTGCCTTTGGGTGCCGGGTACAACGTGGGGTCCGGGTTGTTCAGCAATGGCCAGGCGAATTCGAAATTCGGCCACAACATATGCGCGATGCCCTTGGGGCCCTCACCTGCCAGCCAGGGTCCTGCCCAGACACGCACGTAAAACAGCGCGCCGAAGAACGCGATGAAAAACATCACTTCGGAAAAGATAAACCAGGTCATGCCCCAGCGAAACGAACGGTCCATCTGCGCACTGTACAAGCCGGCGCGGCTTTCCTTGATCACCGCACCGAACCAGCCGAACAGCATGTAGGCCAGCAACAGGCCACCGACGAAGAAGATCCATGGGCCGTGGGATTCCGGGCGCAACGCCTTGAGGTCGTTGAACCACACGGCCAGTCCATACACGGTGACCAACAGGCCAATCGTGGCAATGATCGGCCATTTGCTTTGCGCTGGTACGTAGTACGTATCATGAGTCGACATGTATTCGCTCTCCTGATTGAGCGGGCAAACAGTAGCTAGCCGCCGCTGTGGACCGCCACGGGCGGCTGGCGCGCAGTGATATCGAACAGCGTGTAGGCCAAGGTCAAATGCTTCACATCCTTGGGCATGGCGCGATCGACGATGAAGCGCACTGGCATCTCGATACGTTCGCCTGGCTGCAACACTTGCTGGGTGAAGCAAAAACACTCGGTCTTGTGGAAGTACATCGCCGCTTCGGCCGGGGAAATACTCGGCACCGCCTGGGCGGTCATCGGTTTGTCAGTCGGGTTGTAAGCGACGAACAGCATCTCGGTCACAGCACCCGGGTTGACCACCACCTCGTCGGCCTTGGCATAGAAATCCCAGACCATATCGATGGCATTGGTGGACAGGAACTGCACCCGCACCTGGCGCGACGGGTCGACGACCTGCTCGCCTTCGTACTGCCCGCCGGTCTTGCCGTTGATGCCGAATGCCTTGCACATCACGTCATAGATCGGCACCAGGGCAAAACCGAAGGCGAACATCGCCAGCACCAGGATAAGCAGGCGCGTGACCAGGCGCTTGAGGGGCACGGAGTCAGCCATGACGCCCACCTGAGGTGAATGCGGTCAGTGTGGGAGGGGGCTTGCTCCCGATGGCGGTTTTACCACCCATGATGAGGGTGGCTGACACACCGCTATCGGGAGCAAGCCCTCTCCCACAGTGACCGCGTTCGCAGCGCGCAAAGGTATTCATTTAACCTCCGGCGGCGTGGTGAAGGTGTGGTACGGCGCAGGCGAGGGCACGCTCCACTCCAGGCCTTCGGCGCCGTCCCACGGCTTGGCCGGCGCGGGCGGGCCGCCGCGGATGCACTTGATCACGATAAACAGGAAGAAGATCTGCGTGGCGCCGAACATGAACGCACCAATGGACGACACCATGTTGAAGTCGGCGAACTGCAGGTTGTAGTCCGGCACCCGACGCGGCATGCCGGCCAGGCCCACAAAATGCATCGGGAAGAACGCCATGTTCATGCCGACGAAGGACAGCCAGAAGTGCAGCTTGCCCAAGGTTTCGTCGTACATGTGGCCGGTCCATTTCGGCAGCCAGTAGTAGGCCGAGGCGAAGATGCCGAAGATCGCGCCGGGCACCAGCACGTAATGGAAATGCGCCACCACGAAGTAGGTGTCGTGGTACTGGAAGTCCGCCGGCGCGATCGCCAGCATCAGCCCGGAAAAACCGCCGATGGTAAACAGGATCACGAAGGCCACCGCGAACAGCATCGGCGTCTCGAAGGTCAGCGAACCTTGCCACATGGTGCTGACCCAGTTGAACACCTTGACCCCGGTGGGCACCGCAATCAGCAGGGTGGCGTACATGAAGAACAGTTCGCCCACCAGCGGTATACCGACCACGAACATATGGTGCGCCCATACGATGAACGACAGGAACGCGATGCTGGCCGTGGCGTAGACCATTGAGGTATAGCCAAACAACGGTTTGCGCGAAAAGGTCGGGATGATCGAGCTGACGGCCCCGAACGCCGGCAGGATCATGATGTACACCTCAGGGTGGCCAAAAAACCAGAACACATGCTGGAACAGCACCGGATCACCACCGCCCGACGCGCTGAAAAAGCTGGTGCCGAAGTGGATATCCATCAGCATCATGGTCACGCAACCGGCCAGCACCGGCATCACCGCAATCAGCAGGAACGCGGTGATCAGCCAGGTCCACACGAACAGCGGCATTTTCATCAGGGTCATGCCCGGCGCGCGCAAGTTGAGGATGGTCGCCACCACGTTGATTGCGCCCATGATCGAACTGATGCCCATCAGGTGGATGGCAAAGATGAAGAAGGTCACGCTTTCCGGCGCATAGGTGGTGGAGAGCGGGGCGTAGAACGTCCAGCCGAAATTCGGCCCGCCGCCGGGGCTGAACAGGGTCGAGACCAGCAACAGGAACGCCGCCGGCAGCAGCCAGAAACTGAAGTTGTTCATGCGCGGCAGAGCCATGTCCGGTGCGCCGATCATCAACGGGATCATCCAGTTGGCCAGGCCGACAAAGGCCGGCATCACCGCGCCGAACACCATGATCAGGCCATGCATGGTGGTCATCTGGTTGAAGAACGCCGGCTGCACGATCTGCAGGCCGGGCTGGAACAGTTCGGCGCGAATCACCATGGCGAACGAACCGCCCAGCAGGAACATGGTGAAGGCAAACCACAGGTACATCGTGCCGATGTCTTTGTGGTTGGTGGTCAGCACCCAGCGCATCAACCCCTTCGCGGGGCCGTGGGCGTGGTCGGCGTGACCATGGTCATCGATCACAGTGCTCATGACCGTTCTCCTGCAAGCGAGTGGGCGGGGCGGGTCTGGACGGTGGCAAGGGAGGCTGTCATTTACTTTCCGCCTGTTTGATGGCCAGCACGTCTTTTGGCGTGACCATGTCGCCTTTGTTATTGCCCCAGGCATTGCGTTCGTAGGTCACTACCGCAGCGATATCGACTTCCGAGAGTTGTTTGCCGAACGCGGCCATCGCGGTGCCTGGCTTGCCGTGAAACACCAGGTTCAGGTGATCGGCGGCAGGCCCGGTGGCGATTTTCGAGCCCTTGAGCGCCGGGAACATGGGCGGCAGGCCCTGGCCCTCAGCCTGGTGACAGGCCACGCAGGTGGTGTGGTAGACCTTGTCGCCGCGGGCCACCAGTTCGTCGAGTGTCCATTCCTTGGAGGTCAGTTCCTTGAGCATGGCCGCCTCTTGCTTGCGCTCGCCAAGCCAGGTGTCGTAGTCGGCCCTGGACTTGACCTCGACCACGATGGGCATGAACCCATGGTCCTTGCCGCATAGCTCGGCGCACTGGCCGCGATAGATGCCGGGTTTCTCGACGCGGGTCCAGGCTTCATTGACGAAGCCTGGAATGGCGTCACGCTTGACCGCAAAGGCCGGCACCCACCAGGAGTGGATCACGTCGGCGGCGGTCACCAGAAAGCGCACTTTCGCCCCCACCGGCAACACCAGCGGCTGGTCGACTTCGAGAAGGTAGTGCTCGCCCTTGGTGGCCTGGTTATGGATTTGCTCGGCCGGTGTGGCCAGGTTGCTGAAGAACTCCACGTCCTGGCCCAGGTATTTGTAATGCCACTTCCACTGATAGCCGGTGACCTGGATATCGATATCCGACTCACTGCTGTCGTAGATGTTGATCAGCGTCTTGGTTGCGGGAATGGCCATGGCCACCAGGATCAGCAACGGCACCACGGTCCAGAGAATTTCCACCGTGGTGCTTTCATGGAACTTGGCCGCTACCTGGCCCGTGGACCGGCGGTGCAGGATCATCGACCAGAACATCGCGCCAAACACGACGATGCCGATCACTACACAAATCCAGAAAATGGTCATGTGCAGGTCAAACACAGCGTGACTGACTTCAGTAGCACCTGGCGCCATATTCGTTGTCCAGGCGGCGTGGGCCTGGCCGAATACCGACGACAACACTAAGCCCATCCAAACGTGTGGATGTCGCGTCATTGCGGGTTCCCCTTTTATGTTTCTTGTTATCCCGCCGGTTTGCACCTGCGGCGAAGGGAGCGGCTTCCAAACTGCTTACCACCGCCAAGCCTTGCTGCGTCATGCAGTCGGGCGTCATCAGCCAATTGCCTACAAATCCGAGTATAGACAGCCGCAGCGACCCCGCAATGTGTAGGGGCAAATGAGTGAAAACAGACAGACGGGCCCAATAAAACGGGCGGCGGAATCGTTTATCCGACGAGCGATGGCAATTCGATATAACGTGTGCGTATAACCATGAAATAATTATGACAAATGCGTCTTAGGTGCTCGTATAAGCGAGCTACCTTATCCTCTCTCTTTTCCTACGCCTGACCGGAGCCTTCATGAACACCGCCGCATTGCGCGAGCAGATTTCCCGTGCCCATCAACACGAAGCAACCACGGGCCAGCTTGCCCAGCAATTGGAAAAGCAATTGCCGCACCTGCATTCGGCCATTTCCCTGGTTGACGGTGATCGCAACATTGTCATGACCCGCTTTGTCACCGCGTACATCGACCTCGTCCCGGATTTGCTCGAAGCCGCCAACGACGTAGCGCGCGAAGCCGGAATCGAAAGCCAGATCAAGCCTGTGCTGAAAATTGCCGAGCATTTCTTCCTGCAGCCGCCAGCAATTCTGGCGGGGCACGAAGGCCTGGACGGTTTGCTGGACGAAGCCTACCTGGCCCATCGCCTGGTGGAGGAGGTCAACGACCTGTATATCAAGCATTTCGGCCAGCCGCTGATCCCGGCGGACACCACGGTCGCCAACCTGATTGCCCACCAATTGATCGGTGAAGACTTCGCCAACCAGCTGGATGAAGCGGTGCACATGGCAGTGGATGAGATGCTTAACGAAGAGAGCTTTGCGCTGGAGTCGGTCGAGACATACCGCGAGCAGTTGAAAAGCCCGGACACGGAAGCGGCATGGAAGCGCTGGCCGTGCCTGTCGCGCCAGCTTGGAGTGGAGTTGGCGCTGGATCAGCCGACTTAATCCCAAATTGGACACAAAACAAATGTGGGAGGGGGCTTGCCCCCGGATAGCGGTGGACCAGTCAAAATCTATTTGGCTGACACACCCCAATCGGGAGCAAGCCCCCTCCCACATTTTGATCCGGTTCCATCAGCCGACTGAGGGCGCCGAGCCGATCCCCACCGTCGTTCGCACGCGGCCTTCCAACCGGCGCTTCAACCCACGCGCCTCGATCACCAGTTTCGAGCCCTTGGCCGCATTGGCACGGCCCCATTCCTCCAACAGCTCCAGGCAGGAATGGTCGATATAACTCAGGTTATTGAGCGGCACATGCACGGTGGTTCCCATCGGCACCGTCGACAGCACCTGGGTCAACGCCGGCACTTTCAGGAACGTCGCGGCACCGATCAGTCGCAACTCCATCTCGCCGTTCTGAGGCAAGTCGATCAGGCTGATTTTCAGCCGTGAGGCCTTGAAGGCCAGCTTGACCAGCGTCAGCCCGAAGCCCACCAGTACACCGGTCAGCAGGTCGGTGAAGATGATTGCCAGCGCCGTGGCCGCGTAGGTAAACATCGGCATGCGGCCATAACGCCCCAATGCCTTGAACGCCTTCACGTCCACCAGCTTGATCCCGGTATACACCAGCACGCCCGCCAGGCTCGCCACCGGGATGCTCTGCAGCACACTCGACAGCAACAACACGAAGCCCAGCAGCCACAGCCCGTGGAACATCGCTGACAAGCGCGTGGTAGCGCCCGCCTGGACGTTGGCCGAGCTGCGGACAATCACGCCGGTCATCGGCAGAGCACCGACCAATCCGCACAGCATGTTGCCCACGCCTTGAGCGGACAATTCCTTATCGAAATCCGAACGCTGGCCGCTGTGCATGCGGTCGACCGCTGCGGCGGACAGCAGCGTTTCGGCACTGGCGATAAAGGCGACGGCAAATGCGGCGATCAGCAGCTGCGGGTCAGCCAGGTTGAGCAGGTCGCTGGGACGCAGCCAATCGATGGCGTCGGCCAGGTTTTCCGGCACTTCCACACGTTTGACCTGCAACGCCAGCACCAGGCTGGTCACCGTGGCCAGGCCTACGCCCAATAGAGCCCCTGGCACGAAGCGCAGTTGGTGTGGACGGAATTTGTCCCACAGGTACATCACCAGCATCGTCGATACACCGAGCAAGCCCGCCTGCCAGCCGAGCCCGCCGCCGAGGGTGGGTATCGCTTCGATCAATGCCGCCGGGAAGCCTGCCAGGTTATCCAGCCCCGAAGGTTTGGGCGCGCCGTCGAGCATCACATGAACCTGCGACAGCACAATCAGTACGCCGATCCCCGCCAGCATGCCGTACACCACCGCCGGCGCCGTCACGCGGAACCAGCAGCCCAGGCGCAGACGCCCGGCCACCAATTGCAGGAAGCCCGCCAGCAACAGGATAGGCCCCAGCATCAGCATGCCGTGCTGGCGTACCAGCTCGAACACCAACACCGCCAACCCCGCTGCCGGGCCACTGACTTGCAACGGAGAACCCGCCAACCAGCCCACCACCAGACCACCGATGATCCCGGTGATCAAGCCCTTGGCCGGCGGCATACCGGATGCGATCGCGATGCCCATGCACAAAGGCAGGGCGACCAGAAACACCACCACGGAGGCGAGCAGCTCCCGAGGCAAAACAGCTTTCAATTGAGCAGCACGCATGATGACTCTCCCGAGGCATTCGCCGGGCGCGGTAAAGCCTGGCTGCATCCATGGCAGCCACCGCTTTACCCGGCAGGGAAGTGTGTTAGAAGCGCGCTTTAGGCGTCGCGGATGGAATCGGACCTTCACCGCCCAACGGTCGGAACGCCGACTGATCCGCGTCGTAGGCCCGGATCTCGCTGGTTTCGATGTTGTAGATCCAGCCGTGGATAAACAATTGGCCATTGGCCATGCGCGAAGCCACGGAAGGGTGGGTGCGCAAGTGTTGCAACTGGGCGATGACGTTTTCTTCGGTCAGCACCTTCATGCTCTCGCCTTCATTGGCGCAGTCGCAGTTGTCGTGGACCATGGTCTTGGCCACCTCGGCATGCCGCAACCAGGCCTTGACCGTTGGCATCTTCTCGAGGCTGTCGGGATTGAGCACTGCACGCATGGCGCCGCAGTCGGAGTGCCCGCACACGATGATGTGTTGCACGCCCAGCGCCAGTACCGCGTACTCGATGGCCGTGGACACGCCGCCGTTCATCTGGCCATAAGGCGGCACTACGTTACCCACGTTACGGGTGACGAACAGATCGCCAGGGGAGCTTTGGGTGATCAGCTCCGGCACGATGCGCGAATCGGCGCAGGTGATGAACATCGCACGGGGACTTTGAGCCGTGGCAAGTTTCTTGAAGAGTTCTTCCTGCTGGGGGAAGACGTCGTGATGGAAATGCAAAAAGCCGTCAACAATGTGCTGCAGCGCTGCATCGGCGGTTTCCGCCTGAGAGGCTGAAGCCGACGCAGCCAACGGCTGTTTATCCTTATCACTCATGATTCATCCTCTTGATCAATGCAGGGTAAGTGTTCCAGGCCAGTTCGACGTCGGGCAGTGAAAAAGTTGGGAAACCTCCACAGCCCAAGGCGCCGACTCATCAGTCACTCGCTGAACAAGGTACCCACCGAAACTTAACTCAAACTGAATCAACCGCTCTAGGTCGCGGGTTTCAGTGATATCAAAACGCGATTATTCCTACAGATGTTTCGCATTTCTCCTCTTCAGTCTACAACAATGCCATTTGCCGGCCAGGTGGACAAAACGCCGTGCAATCCAGATCGAAGCCTTCACGGCGATTGAGCCCCAGACGTTTGATCGCCTTGCTGAAACGCTGCGCCAGCAAATCGGCAAACGGCCCTTCGCCGCGCATGCGCACGCCGAAGCGGCTGTCGTACACCGCGCCACCGCGCACCTGACGCACCAGGCTCATCACGTGCGCCGCGCGCTGCGGGTAATGCGCCGCCAGCCACTCCTCGAACAGCGGCGCCACCTCGAGCGGCAGGCGCAGCATCATGTACGCAGCACTTTGCGCACCGGCGGCATGGGCCTCGGTGAGCAGGCTTTCCAACTCGCTGTCGTTGATCATCGGAATCATCGGCGAACACAGCACACCGACCGGAATACCTGCCGCGCGCATCACCCGTATCGCCCGTAACCGCGCCTTGGGCGCTGCAGTGCGCGGCTCCAGTATGCGCTTGAGTTCATCGTCCAGGCTGGTAAGGCTGATCATCACGGCCACCAGTCGTTGCCGGGCCAGTTCGGCGAGCAGGTCCAGATCGCGCAGGATCAGGGAGCCCTTGGTGATGATGGTCACCGGGTGCCGATAGCGCAGCAGCACTTCAAGGGTTTGACGGGTGATCCTGTATTCGCGCTCGATCGGCTGGTAAGGGTCGGTGTTGGAGCCCAGGTTGATCGGCGCGCACACATACCCCGGCTTCGACAGCTGCTGCTCCAGCACGTCGGCGGCGTTGCTCTTGGCAATCAGTTTGGTTTCGAAATCCAACCCCGGCGACATGTCCCAATACGCGTGGCTGGGCCGCGCATAGCAGTAGATGCAGCCGTGCTCGCAGCCACGATAAGGGTTGATCGAGCGATCGAACGGCAAGTCCGGCGAGTTATTGCGGGTGATGATGGTCTTGGCCGTTTCGATACGCACTTCGGTGCCCTGGGTGGGCGGCACTTCCTGAAACCAGCCGTCGTCCTCGGCCACGCTGACGGTGGGCGCGAAACGGTTGTGCAGGTTGGTGGCCGTGCCCCGGCCACGGGGTGGCAGTGCAGTCGTCATGAAAACGCCTCGATACTGTTTTTATATACAGTATCGAGGCGTGAGGGTTCTGACCAGTGCCGTTTGGCGGTCAGTGCTTTTGCGTGACCTGCCCTAAATCATCCCCCGAGGTGGTGCGCATATCGTTCTTGCGCAGGTCGGCCACGTCACTGGCGCTCACTGGCGTGCCTTGATTGCCCCAACTGCCACGGATGAAACTGACCACGTCCGCCACTTCCTGGTCCGACAGGCGCCAGGCAAATGCCGGCATGGTGAAGGTTGACGGCGCGGCGTGGGTGGCGGGCAAGGTACCGCCGTTCAACACGATGTTGATCAACGACGTGGCATCCGCCGTCTGCAGCACCGGGTTGCCCGCCAGCGCCGGGAACACCCGCGTGTAGCCATGCCCGTCGGTACGATGACAAGCCGCGCAGTTGTCGATGTACACCGAGGCGCCCGGCTGGCTGTCATCACCCTTCCAGAGCGCCTGGGCCACCTGCTTGTCGTACTGGTGCGGCGGGTTCTTGGAATCCACCGCCGGCAGGCTCTTGAGGTAACGGGCGATAGCGGTCAGGTCGTCTTCCGACATGTATTGCATGCTGTGGACCACAACATCGCTCATGCCGCCAAACACCGCACTGCGATCACTGCGCCCGGTCTTGAGAAATTGCACCAATTGCTCTTCGCTCCAACTGCCGAGGCCGTCCTTGTGGTCGCCGCGCAGGCTTTTCGCAATCCAGCCTTCCAGCGGCGCGCTGCCGGACAGGAACGCGTTGCCGTCAGCGGCGCTCAGGGCCTTTTCCTGCATGGTCAGGGCGCGCGGCGTGTGACACGCACCGCAATGGCCGAGGCCTTCGACCAGGTAAGCGCCACGGCTGACCACAGGGTCGGCGGCGGCCTGTACCTGATGCTCCTCGACTGCCGGCGCGAACATCCAGCGCCACGCCGCCAGGGGCCAACGCATGCTCAACGGCCAGGGAATATCGCTGTCCATGTTCTGCTGGGCGACCGGCTCAACGCCTTTCATGAAGTAGGCATACAAGGCCTGCATGTCGCTGTCGCTGACACGCGCGTAAGACGGGTAGGGCATCGCCGGGTAAAGCGTACTACCGTTCTTGGCGACGCCATGGCGCACGGCCTTGTCGAAGTCTTCGAAGCTGTAGTCGCCCAGGCCGGTCTTGTCCGGCGTGATGTTGGTGGAATAAATCACACCGATGGGGGTTTCCATTGGCAGGCCGCCGGCGAATGGCTTGCCGCCCTTGGCGGTGTGGCAGGCCACACAGTCACCGGCGCGGGCCAGGTATTCCCCTTGCTTGATCAGCTCGGCTTCAGCCGCGCTGACCGAGCAACTGCTGAACAGCGCCAAGGAGGCGATAACGAGTGCTTTCATGGTCATCGCTCCTTATGCCTGAACCAGCGGGCCAGGGTTTTTCAAGTACTGTTCGCGGATCGCCCGGGCCGACCAGTAGGTCAGCGCTGCTACCAGGCCGGTAGGGTTGTAGCCCAGACCTTGGGGGAACGCCGACGCCCCCGGGACAAACACGTTGTGTACATCCCAGCTCTGCAAGTAGCGGTTCAACGCACTGGTTTTCGGGTCGGTGCCCATGATCGCGCCGCCGTTGAGGTGCGTGGTCTGGTACGCCGCCGTATTGAAATGCTCGCCGACTTTCTTGCCCAACACGGCGATCGCCTTGGGATTCATGGCTTGGGCGACCTTGCTCATTTTGTCCATCATAAAGCGGTTCATCTTGATGTCGTTTTCCTGCCAGTCGAAGGTCATACGCAACAGCGGCAGGCCGTAGGCATCGCGGTAAACCGGGTCCAGATCCAGGTAATTGCTCCGGTAGGACTGATGGGCGCCGTGGGAGTCCATCGATACCTGATGGGTGTAGTAATCGGCGGTGGCGCGCTTCCACGCGCTGCCCCAGGCCGGGGTGCCCGGTGGATTGGAGGTGCCGGCAATCGGCCGACTGCCCGCCTGGTTGACCCACATCGGCGAGCCGCCCACGAAGCCGTGCGGGCCGTGATCAAAGTTGTCGGCGTTGAAGTCGTCGATGGCCACGCCATTGCCGCCCGCGCCGATAAAGTTGTTGGTGTGGGTGTCCTTGTCGAAGAACGCCTTGATGGTGCCCATGTTCTGGTAGGCAAAGTTGCGGCCCACCACGCCTTCATTGGTAATCGGGTCGTACGGCTTGCCGATGCCCGACAGCAGCATCAGGCGCACGTTATGGAACTGGAACGCACCGAGGATCACCAGGTCTGCCGGTTGCTCGCACTCCCGGCCCTGGCCATCGACATAGGTCACGCCGGTGGCTTTCTTCCGGGTGCTGTCGAGGTTGACCTTGAGCACGTGGGAATTGGGCCGCAGCTCGAAATTCGGCACCTGGCGCAACGCCGGCAGGATGTTCACGTTCGGCGACGCCTTGGAGTACATGTAGCACACGTAACCACTGCAAAAGCCGCAGAAGTTGCACGGCCCCATCTGCGCGCCGTAAGGGTTGGTGTAGGGCCCGGAGGTGTTGGCCGACGGCAGGTTGTAGGGTTTGTAACCCACATCGGCAGCCGCTTTCTGAAACAGCTGCGCGGAGACCGTGTTTTTCTGCGACTCCAGCGGGAACGGGTTCGAGCGGTCCGGTGCATAGGGGTTGCCGCCGCGGCCTTCACCCACCAACTGCCCCTTGACGGTCCAGGCCTGGCCCGAGGTGCCAAAGACTTTTTCCGCATAGTCGAAAAACGGTTCCAGCTCTTCGTAGCTGACGCCGAAGTCCTGAATGGTCATGTCCTTGGGAATGAAGTTTTTCCCATAGCGTTCTTCGTAGTGGCTGCGCATGCGCAGCTCGATGGGATCGACGCGAAAATGCACGCCCGACCAGTGCAGGCCTGCACCGCCGATGCCATTACCCGGCAAAAAAGCGCCAAGCTGACGGTTGGGCAGGGCGACGTCATTCACGCTATGGCGAATGGTCACTGTCTCCTTGGAAATGTCCTGGAAGAGTTTTTTACGCACGCTGTAGGTCAGTTCGTCGATGACCTGGGGATAGTTGCCGTCCGGGTAGGTGTCCTGCATCGGGCCGCGCTCCAGCGCTACCACGTTGAGGCCCGCTTCGGTCAGCTCCTTGGCCATGATCGCGCCGGTCCAGCCGAAGCCCACGATCACCGCGTCCACTTTCTTCATGATGGTCGCCACGGGTTAAGCCCTCTCGCCGCGAATAGAAACAGCCGGGAAGGGGTACTGCTCGTTGCGCTCGACCCAGTCCATGAAATCGGCGCGGGCGCCGGGGAAACCGATCATGGTCCAACCGACCATGCCTTTATTGCCGCCGTGGATGGGGTCGCAGAAGAAGCCTTCCTTGGTGTTCTGCAGCAGCAGGTTGAAAAACATCTTTGGCGGCACCGCCTCGAAATGAGCGCTCAGCTCAGTGGCACCCGCCTCCAAGCGGTGCAGCATGTCGTCTCGGGTAGCGCTGTCTTGCGCAGCAAAAGCCTTACCGTTGAACGCCTTCGACCAGGCATCCGTCGCCGCGATACCCAGGCGATAGATTTCCTTGGGCACCAGCTTGCTCTGCCAGCCCATCTCCGGCGCGGCATCGGCGTTGAAGGGGCCTTGCATGAACCACAGCGCGCCACTGGCGTACGGCGTATTCATTTGACGGTCGATATATTCCGCAGCGCCGGCTTCCAGGGCACCCGGGCCTTGGGCATCGGCAGGGATCAAGCGCTCGACGGCGGCATTGATGAATGCCCATTCTTCGGCGGTAAAGTAGGTCGGTTCATACGCCTTGTCACTGGCCGCAGGCTTGGCTGGCGCTGCCTCGGCAGGTGCCGGTGTGGCCATCAGCATCGAACCGCCAAGGCCGGTGCTGGCAACCGTGACCACCGGGATCAAGGTCAAGGATTTGCGCAAAAACTCACGCCGGGGGTTGTCTTGATCTTGATCAGACATGGGTGCACCTCATCATGTGGTCACGGATTGATCAGCCGCTTCTGGGAGCAGCGTGAAGATTTGCCGAGGAATGGATCCAAAGATAGATCACTCTCGCAAACAATGGTTACAAATGATAGCAGGCTAAGCATCGAGGAAAGGGCTTCGGTGACAAAAACACTGGGGCAGGCCGGATGATTCACGATTCTTTGACGAGCCCCTCACACCTCATTCACCCCGCACAAACGACTCTGTGCGCCATCAACATTGCCCTGGTCGGTTACGTCCCCCATGTTCAAGATTCGATTGCTGCCGGCCCTCGGCCTGGCACTGATAGCCCTGTTCGCCACCGTTAATGCTCACGCGCAGGGCGAGTCCTCCATTCGTTCGCCTGAGTGGGCCCAGCCGGTGGGCGACCACTACAACCTGCACCAAATGACGCCCACGCTCTACCGCAGCGCTTTGCTTGACGGTGACGCCGTGCCGGTGCTGGAGAAACTGAAGATTGGAACGGTGATCAATTTTTTGCCGGAGCCTGATTCGGCGTGGCTGAAGTCATCGGGTATCAAAGAGGTGCAGATCACCTATCGCACCAACCATGTCGACGATTCCGACGTGCTGGCGGCACTGCGTGCCATTCAGGAAGCTCAAGCCAACGGCCCGGTATTGATGCACTGCAAGCACGGCTCTGACCGCACCGGGCTGATGGCCGCGATGTATCGGGTCGTGATTCAAGGATGGAGCAAGGAAGACGCGCTGAACGAAATGACCTTGGGTGGCTTCGGCAGCAGTAATGGCTTTAAAGATGGCGTTCGCTACATGATGCGCGCCGATGTCGACAAGTTACGTACCGCTCTGGCGAACGGCGACTGCAGCACCAGTGCGTTTGCGCTGTGCTCGATGAAAAGCTGGATCGGCACAACGGTCAAGGACGACAAGTAATGTAACGGCGGGAGCGAGCCTGCTCGCTCCCGCTGCCACTCAGTCTTTCTTGAGTTTGGGGTTGGGGAAGAACTGCACCGCCTGCACCTTCGGGTCCGCCGGCGCTTTCAATGCCGACGTGTTGACCCGCGTACCCAATTCCTTGGGCACTGACAGCCCCTGGTCATTCAGCGTATCGGTATACCCACAGGCCACACACTCGCGGTGTGGCACGCTGTCTTCGGTCCACATCTTGAGCTTGTCCGGCTCGCTGCATGCCGGGCAGACCGCCCCGGCGATAAATTGCTTTTTGGTGATCACAGGCCCTTCACTCATGCTGCCGCGTCCTCACTCAGGCCGCTGTGGCGCAAGAGTGCGTCAATCGACGGCGCACGTCCGCGGAAGTCGACGAACAACACCATCGGCTCCTGCGAACCGCCCCGTGCGAGGATCGCTTCACGGAAGGCGCGACCGGTCTGGGCATTGAGCACGCCGTCTTCTTCGAACTTGGAGAAGGCGTCCGCCGACAGCACTTCGGCCCACTTGTAGCTGTAATAACCTGCGGCATAACCGCCGGCGAAAATGTGCGCGAAGCTGTTGGGGAAGCGGTTGTAGGCCGGTGGGCGCATTACCGAGACCTCATCGCGCACGCCTTCGAGCACCTGCGCCACACTGCGACCATCGCCGTGGGTGGCGTGCAATTCGAAGTCGAACAACGAAAATTCCAGCTGGCGCACCATCATCAGGCCGGACTGGAAATTTTTCGCCGCGAGCATTTTTTCCAGCAGGTCCTGGGGCAACGGCTCACCGGTTTCGTAGTGGCCCGAAATCAGCGCCAGGCCTTCAGGCTCCCAGCACCAGTTCTCCATGAACTGGCTCGGCAACTCCACGGCATCCCAGGCCACGCCGTTGATACCCGACACGCCGGCATGTTCGACGCGGGTCAGCAGATGGTGCAAGCCATGGCCGAACTCGTGGAACAGGGTGGTTACTTCATCGTGGGTCAGCAGGGCGGGCTTGCCACTGTCGGCCGGGGTGAAGTTGCACACCAGGTTGGCCACCGGGTTTTGCAGCACACCATCCAGGGTGAGGCGGCGGTCGCGGGCGCCATCCATCCAGGCACCGCCACGCTTGTTGGCGCGGGCATACAGGTCGAAGAAGAAGCGGCCGACATGCTGACCGTTTTCCTTGATCTCAAACAGGCGCACGTCCGGATGCCAGGCGTCGAAACCTTTCTGCTCGGCGATCTCGATGCCGTACAGGCGCTGCACAATGGCAAACAGGCCGCCCAGCACTTTGTCGATCGGGAAGTAAGCGCGCAGGGCTTCCTGGGACACGCTGTAGCGCTGCTCGCGCAATTTTTCGCCGTAGAAGCCGCTGTCCCAGCTTTGCAGGTCGGCGCAACCTTGTTCGGCGGCGTAGGCCTTGAGCTGCTGCAGGTCCTGGGTCGCGAACGGTTTGCTGCGCTGGGCCAGGTCGCGCAGGAAGCTCAGCACCTGGTCGCTGGACTCGGCCATCTTGGTAGCGAGGCTCAGTTCGGCGAATGACGCGTAGCCCAGCAGCTGGGCCAGTTCCTGACGCAGGTCGAGGATCTGTTCCATCACCGGGCCGTTATCGTTCTGACCGGCGTTCGGGCCTTGGTCCGACGCGCGGGTGCAGTAGGCCGCGTAGACTTCTTCACGCAGGGCGCGGTCCTGGGCGTAGGTCATTACCGCGTAATAGCTCGGAAATTCCAGGGTGATCAGCCAGCCATCGAGACCTTTGGCCTGGGCGGCGGCGGCCATTTGCGCCTTGGCCGAATCGGTCAGGCCGGCGAGGGTGGCTTCGTCGGTGACGTGCTTGGTCCAGGCCTGGGTGGCATCGAGCAACTGGTTGGAGAATTTGCTGCCCAGCTCCGACAGCTTGCTTTGCACTTCGGCGTAACGCTTTTGCTGCTCCGGCGGCAAATCGATACCCGACAGGCGGAAGTCGCGCAGGGCGTGTTCCAGCACGGTTTTTTGCGCTACATCGAAACCGGCGGCCTCGGGGCTGTTGGCCAAGGCTTCGAAGGCCTGGAACAGCTCACGGTTCTGCCCCATCTCGGTGGAGTAGGCGCTCAATGCCGGCAGGCAGGCCTCATAGGCTTCGCGCAGTTCGGCGCTGTTACACACGGCGTTGAGGTGGCTGACAGGGCTCCACGCCGCGCCCAGGCGATCGTTAAGCTCGTCCATGGCCAGGACCAGGCCCGCCCATGTCGGATTTTTTCCCTGGCTTTGCAGGATTTCTGCGATAGCTGCCCGGTTATCGGCAAGGATCTGTTCGATGGCCGGCTGGACATGCTCGGCATGGATCGCCGAGAACGGCGGCAGGTCGTAGGGCTGCAGAAGAGGGTTGTTCGCGCTCACGGTTGGCACCTTGGCTGAAAAAACAGATAAGACAAAGATGGGGGCATCTTAATTACAATCAACACCCACCGCAGCTATCAGTACAACAGAGAGAGGCTATCGTGACCCTTCGCACCTATCAGAACCACACGCCAACCCTGGACACCGGGGCTTTTGTCGATGTTTCGGCGGTGGTGATCGGCGATGTCGAAATCGGCGCCGACAGCTCAGTCTGGCCCTTGACGGTAATTCGCGGCGACATGCACCGCATCCGTATCGGCGCGCGCACCAGCGTGCAGGATGGCTGCGTGTTGCACATCACCCACGCCGGCCCGTTCAACCCGGACGGCTTCCCGCTGTTGATCGGTGACGACGTGACCATCGCCCATAAAGTCATGCTGCATGGCTGCACCGTGGGGAGTCGCATCCTGATCGGCATGGGCAGCATCGTGATGGACGGCGCCGTGGTGGAAGATGACGTGATCATCGGGGCCGGCAGCCTGGTGCCGCCGGGCAAGACACTCGACAGTGGCTTTTTGTACGTCGGCAGCCCGGTTAAACAGGTGCGCCCGCTGACTGACAAGGAGCGGGCCTTTTTCACCTACAGCGCAGCGAACTACGTGAAACTCAAAGACCTGCACCTGGCTGAAGGATTCGACCGATGACCCTGCACCACCCAACCGTGCTGTTCGACCTCGATGGCACCCTCACCGACCCACGCGAGGGCATCACCCGCTCGATCCAGTATGCCCTGGGCAAGCTGGGCATCGACGAGCCGGACCTGACCCGCCTCGAACACTTCATCGGCCCGCCGTTGCTGCAGGCGTTCATGCAGTTCTACGGCTTCGACGAGGCCAAGGCGTGGCAAGCGGTGAATTTTTATCGCGAGCGTTTCAGGGTCACCGGACTTTATGAAAACCATGTGTTCGATGGCGTGATGACCTTGCTCGAAGAACTCAACAGCCAAGGCCGCCAGTTGTATGTGGCGACATCCAAACCGTGGGAATTTGCCCGTGAGATCGCGCGGCATTTCGACTTTGCCAAGCACTTCAAGGTGATTTACGGCAGCGAACTGGATGGCACGCGCACCAACAAGGTCGAGCTGATCGCCCACCTGGTGCGTGAAGAAGGGCTGGACCCGACCACCACCTTGATGATCGGTGACCGCAAGCATGACTTGATCGGCGCGCGCAGCAATGGGCTCGACTCGGCGGCGGTGGGGTATGGGTTTGGCAGCTTTGCAGAGCTGAATGCCGAAGCGCCGACCTGGCATTTTGAAACATTGGCCGAGTTGCACCAGGCGTTTATGGGCCACCGCTAACACGCCACGCGGGTTTTCAAGGCCTCCGTCTGCGCACTGGAGCATGTGCGGCCGGTGAGCTTGCAGGGTGAGCGGATATTCCACTGGCTAACAGGTTTTTTCTGCGCAGATAGTCGGCTTTATTGAGGTGCAAGGCGGCCAACAAAGAAAAATAATGAGCGTTGGCTTCTGCACTGGTGGCAAGTGAAATCCTCTGACTGCGCAGTCGATTCAAATAGGATGATAACGTGTCCTCGGTGGCCGAACTGCCGCCTTCATCATGGGTCGCGAGTGCGCTGTGAGTGACTTCATGAATGAAGGTGTGAGCAATTTCCTCTGCAGAAGACCGTTCTAGAAAATCCCGCTGAAAATACATCAGACGTTTTACGCCTGGCATCGTCAGCCTGCCGGACGCCAATGTGCCTCTGGCTGAAATAGCCTCTACCGTCGTCCTGCCTTCATGGTGCTCCATGACGCTTATTCTGTGTAAGTTGTCATGGTAATAACTCACCGCAGACATCGTTTCCTGCAGATTGCTCAAGCCCTGCGCCGCCCCGAAGAACAATGCATCCAGCTGATTCAATTCAGTTGCGTTAGCAGGATCATTGATCGCCGCATACGCTGCATTCAACAGGACAGAAGCTGCCTGCGCACCCGCCACGAGCTTTTTATAACTGGGTGACCCGACCCACAATGAATGACGGATTTCATCCGAAACGTTACGTACTGCGGCAAAACCTACACCTCCCGCAACGAACGCGCCGAACGCCACTGAGGGCCCCACAATGCCCGTCAGCTTGGCCCCTAGCGCAGCAACCCCGCCGAGTACCACGCCCTGTGCAGCGCCCACGGACACATGATGCCCAAAGCTTGGCAGCCTGCCTTGACCTGCCGAACTCCAGTCGGTGGGCAAGGTTGTAACCATCCCTTGACGATCAACCCTGTTCATCGGGTTGTTATGCACCATCCTGTATCGATTCAGTCCGTCAAGTGTCCCTGCCGGGTCCGGGCTGATCCAACGCTGCAACCAGGGTGCGTAGTAACGCAACCCGTAGTAATACAGCCCAGTAGCATCGCGCTCCTTGCTACTGTAGCGGCAAGTTTTATAGCGTGCCTCGATGGCGCCTCTCGCCGCCCACCACGCAGTACTGCCAAAGGGGTAATAACTTTCCTGACTGATCAGCAGGGCCTTTTCATCCAACTCCAGGGTGCTGCTGCCCAAATGATCCGCCAAGGTGCAACGAATGGAATTGTTCGCAAGCTCGGAAGGGCGACCTTTTTCCCATTGAAGTATCCGCACGCTGTAGCGACCGACTTCAATATTCAAGACATTCAGCCATTCGCCACTGGCACTGTCGCGCCGTACTTCCAGCCCCGGCAGATAGCACACCTGCGCACGATGGGTGAGTGCGCCCGCCCGAACCACGCTATTTTTTATCACGCGCTGGCCGAACGCATCATAGCCGTACAGCTCTTCATCGTTGGCCGCGTCCTCACGGGTCACCAAGGCAACACTGATCAGTCGGTTGGACACATCCCAGTTCATGGTCTGCCCACGCTCGAGTTGCTGCTGGTTGCCATTGAGGTCGAAGCCCTTGCCCAATGCGGGCGACTCGATCAATGGGCCTGTAGTCGGCAGACTTTGGTTTCCGAGCGTCGCTACCTTCATTGTTCGCGTATAGCCACTGCCGTTGCTAGGCACATGCTGCAGCTTTTGCAGATTGCCATCGGCGTCATAGGTATAGGTTCGGGTGTAGTTGCGCCATTGGCTATCATTTGCAGCGCCGAAAGTCGCCCGCCTTGGCAGCCCCGATCCGGCGCTATTGTGCGCATTCTCTCGCCCACTGGCCTGGACCAGCTGATACAAAGTGTCATATTGATAATGGCTGACAGCCATGACCTGGGCGTTGCTTGACCATTGGATGGGTTGGGCTGCGTCGACGATTTTGATCACATTGCCGACGTGGTCATAGGTGTATTCCAAATCCTGCAACCGCTCTTTCTTTGCCCTGCTGCGATAGGTCAATAATCGCTCCACACGCTGGCTGCGTGGGTCGTAGGTCCACTCGCTCACTACGCCGTTTCCAGCACGTTGCGTTAGCATCTGACCATGAGCGTTGTAGTCGGCCCCATCCGCGATGACCTGACGAGTACCGCGCGCCAGGGTGATGCCAACTTCCAGTAGCTCACCGGTGCGTCCATAACGACTGTCTCTTACATTGTTTTTTGCATCTACCTGCTCAAGCGCTTCCCCCAGCGCACTGAAGCGCCATGACGTCACGAAGGCTTCATCCTGCAATAAAGCTTCTCGCTGTGTGGGTTGTGAGGGCCAGTTGACCGTCGCAATCTCCCGAAGAAAACGCTGTACCTGCCTCAATACATGCCCCTGCAGGCCATACTCCTCAAAGCGCGTTCTGACGCACTCGCCGTCATGCAACACCAGCCGGCCGCAGCGATTATTCACCGCCTCAGCCGTTGAATAACCTGCATATTCCAACCTTTCTACACATCGCTCAGATGAATCATCGGCCGCTTGTTCAAACACCGCCACGGGCCGCAGCGAAGCGTCATAGTTGCACTTACGGTGAGCGCCGCGACCATCCCACCTGTGCACCCATTGACCCGCGCCCCCCAGTAACGTCAAGCGCCAGCCTGCATCCGTGCTAGCGCTGTAGATCGGCTGACCGCCAAGGCTGTAGACCGTCACGTGACTGGCTTTTTTCACCCCTTTGGCGTCACTTGCCATCCACTGACGTGACCCGTACTGCTGCACGACGAAACCCGAGGCATTGAACGCTTGACGGGTAATACGCGCCTCAAGCTCGAGTTGGGCGGTCGGCCGGTAATAAGCGACCGTGCGCACAGCCAACCCGCGTGGATCGATCGCCGTTAAAGTCGGTGTGTTTTGATGCAAGGGTAGAGACATGAGGAAAACCTGACACTGGAAAAGTCAGGAAACTCTAATGAGCGCGTCTCAGAGCGGTGGGATATGTAGATATTACTTGTATCTGGTCGCGTCAAACGTGCTCTGCGCATCCATCCCCTGGTATTCGTTCATCAATTGCCTCAAACGAATCTTGCGCTCTTGCGAAGCCAAACCGCCCACTGCGCGCACCGCCTGATAAAACCTGACCCAGTCCCCGCCTTCCTGCCGAAACAATGCTGCGAACGCCGGCACCCATTGGTCATACAGCCCGAAAGGCAACAGCCGTGCGTTGTTCATCGGCTGGTTGATCCACGCGTCATAGCGCTTGTCACCGCCCCATTGGCTGTCGCGCATCTGTTGGTACTCAACGCGCAGGCGTTCGAACTCCGCCGCCTTGGCCTGGCGCATGGCTTCGCGCGCCAAGGGCTGTGCGTAGAGGGTTTCCAGTCGTTTGCGGGTATCGAGAATCAGGCGAATGAACTGGTCACGCTGCTGCAGCGTCCCATCGCTCAGCGGCGCCAGGCCACGGGAAGCACGCCACTGCCGAGTACCTTCCTGCTCGACGAAGCTGGCGAATGACTCATTGAATTCGGTGTCGTCCTTCACATAGAAGCGCTGATGCGCCAGCTCATGGAAGATCAACGTGGCCAGGCGCTCATCGCCCCAGTGCAGCATCGAACTGATGATCGGGTCGTTGAACCAACCCAAGGTGGAATACGCCTCGACGCCGCCAATCGACACGTCCATACCTTGTTGGCGCAGCAATGCCGCTTCGCCGCGTGCCGCGCCCTGGCTGTAATAGCCGCGGTAGGCGACACAACCGGCAATGGGGAAACAGTGGTTTTCAGGCGATAGAGAAAATTCCTGCGTGGCGAAGACATTCCAGACCACATAGGGTCGGCCAATATCGGCGTAGAGCCGGTAACTTTGATTGTCGGGCAAGTGCAGGTGTTCGCTGGCGAAAGTGCGAGCTTTCTGGGATTGAACCAGATGCTCGCGCAACCCTTGAGGACGGGCTGGATCGGCGATGACGTCGGCCACCCATTCCCGCGCCCGCAGCAGTTGCCACTGGCCACTTGCCAACTGGCTGTAGTAACTGACGCTGGAGCAGCCGCTGAGCAGCACCGCGATCAACCCCGGAAGAAAACGCCTGATCATGCCGCGACTGCTCCTGAGTGATGTGTGTGCCAGACTGATACGTTTGAAGTGAATTTGAATGTTCCGCACGATGGCGTGTTTATACTCAAACTATCTTCTCGCGTTGAGTACCTGCCATGCGCCAGCTTCTGTATCCCATCGCCGCCCTGTTCCTCAGCGCTTGCGCATCGACGCCCATCCCGCCAGTCGACCCGCAGCAGGCCTGGGTAGACTTCACCACGCCGACACCGGGCTCCAAATTGGTCATGGCCCAGCGGCTGGACGGGAAAAACCTCGACGACGGGCGCTTTTTCCAAATGCCGCCCGGCCCCCACGAACTGATGGTGCGCTTCGATTTCGAAGTGCCCGCCGGCGGTGGTTTGGGGGGGCTCAGCCAGATGATGTATCGAACCTGCTTCATGACCTTGCAGTACGACCATTTCCAGGCTGGCCAACGCTACGTACTGGAAGGCCGCTCACTGGCCTTCACCCCCAACATCCGCCTGTATGACTCGGCGCGTCAGCTGCTGGCCGAGGAGCGCAGTGTGAACTGCATCTGATCAGTCGTTGTTTTTCTGGTAGAGGATGCGCTTGGTGCCGTTTTCGCACGTACCGACAATCATGGCGCTGTCGTGGTTCTTGGCTTCTTCGGCAGTGATGATTTCCAGGGTGTAGGACGGGATCGCCTTGGCCTGGATATTCACTTCGATTTCCTTCCTGAGCTCTTCACAATCTTTTGGCGCGGCCACGGCCGAAGTGGCCAATACACCGCAGATGATTGCCAAGGCAAAACGTTTCATGTGTGAAGCTCCCTGAATGCATGCGCACGAGTGTGCGCCTAGGCTGCATAGGCTATAGGACCACATCTATGAAATACGAGTTCTGATTTAACGCAAAACTAAATGTGGCAGGGGGCAAGCCCTGATGCCAGCCAGTTAAGCGTACACCACCGTCTGTAGGAGCGAGCTTGCTCGCGAAAAACGTCAACGATAACGCGTGCTTCCTGAATAAACGCGGTGCCTGTGAGTTCTTCGCGAGCAAGGGCTAGCCGCCCGCCTCGCTCCTACAAAAAGCCTTAACTGACTGGTATTAGGGCAAGACCCCTCCCACAGGGTGTGTCAGTTAACCAGTGTGGCATCCAGGGTGATGGTTGCGTTCAGCACTTTGGACACCGGGCACCCTTCCTTGGCCTTTTTGCTCAGCTCGTCGAACTGCGCCTGGCTGGCGCCTGGGATCTTGGCTTTAAGAACCAGATGCACCGCAGTGATCGCAAAACCGCCATCGACCTGATCGAGGGTCACTTCGGCCTGGGTGTCGATGCTGTCAGCCTTCAGGCCCGCGTCGCCGAGAATCATGGAAAACGCCATCGAGAAACAGCCAGCGTGGGCCGCGCCGATCAGCTCTTCAGGGTTGGTGCCCTTGCCGCCTTCGAAACGGGCCTTGAAGCCGTAGGGTGCTTCGCGCAGCACGCCGGTTTCCGTGGAAATGGAACCCAGGCCAGTCTTCAGATCGCCTTCCCAATGCGCGGATGCCTTTTTAACGATACTCATAGCTTTCTCCTCGAACGGTAGTTTTGCGTCAGTAAGGTTCTGAGGTTAGACGCCACGGCAAAGTTCACCTTGTCGGAAAAACCTACCATTCAAGTAGGAAATTTCTTGTTGGCTATTGAATCTCGGGTATATGCCCTCATTGCATAGAACATGCACATGAAGCGGCAGGTTTTGGTTCGTCTAAGAAGCCTGCGCCCCCATTGGAGAAGCAGGCTATGAAATCGCTGTCCGACGTTAAGTATTCGACCCTCGACCTGGTGCCCGTTCGCGCCAACGGCAGTGCGGCGCAATCGCTGCGCAATTCCCTGGACCTTGCCCAGCACGTGGAAAAACTCGGCTACAACCGTTTCTGGGTGGCTGAACACCACAATATGGACGGTATCGCCAGCTCGGCCACTTCAGTATTGCTTGGCTACCTGGCAGGGGGCACTTCGACCATCCGTGTCGGCTCCGGCGGGGTGATGCTGCCCAACCATGCGCCGCTGGTGATCGCCGAGCAGTTCGGCACCCTGGAAAGCCTGTACCCCGGCCGTATCGACCTGGGCCTGGGCCGTGCGCCCGGTTCCGACCAAATGACCGCCCGCGCCCTGCGCCGTGAACGCTCCGGCAGTGCCGACGACTTCCCAGAAGATGTGGCCGAACTGATGGCCTACCTCGGCCCACGCACGCCCGACCAACGGGTGATCGCGGTACCGGGCACCGGCACCAACGTGCCGGTATGGCTGTTGGGCTCAAGCCTGTTCAGCGCGCAATTGGCCGGTGAACGTGGCTTGCCTTACGCCTTCGCCTCACATTTCGCACCGCGCCTGATGCACGAAGCGATTCGCGTGTACCGCAATCACTTCAAGCCTTCGGCCGTGCTGGAAAAGCCCTACGTCATGCTTGGCATTCCGCTGGTGGCCGCTGACACCGATGAACAAGCTGACTACCTTGCCACCTCGGTGTACCAGCGCATTCTCGCACTGATGCGTGGGCAGAGCCTCGTGCAGCGGCCACCGGTCAAAACCATGGACGGCCTGTGGTTGCCCCACGAAAAAGACGCGGTCGGCAGTTTCCTCGGCTTGGCGATGGTAGGCAGCCCGGCGAAGATCCGCGCCAAACTGGAGGTGCTGATCGAGCAGACCGGCGCTGATGAACTGATCTTTACCTGCGACCTGTACGAGCATGCCGACCGGATTCATTCCTACGAACTGCTGGCGCAATTGATGAAGGGCTGAACCCCGGGCGAAAAAAACCGACGCGCCTGTGGCGAGGGAGCTTGCTCCCGCTGGGCTGCGAAGCGGCCCCAAAAAAAGGGAGCGCTACGCACTCCAGCGGGAGCAAGCTCCCTCGCCACAAGTGCGTCGGTTTTTAGGTCTGCAACACGGGCTTAACCGCGCTTGTAGACGATTTCCTTGGTGCCGCCATCACAGCTGCCAATCACCTTGGCATCGGCTGCTGCACCTTTGTCGACAACATCCAGCGAATAGTGCTGAACGCCTTTAGCATCGAGCTTCGCAGCCAATTCGCTTTTCAGCTCTTCACAAGGCTTGCCCGCCGCCAGGGCCGTGCCGGCGATGCTCAACAAACCTACCGCTAACAGAAACTTCTTCATCCGATACTTTCCTTGCGCTGGTCGAAAAGAGCATGCCGACACTAACAGCGTCGGCATGCATTGTGTGTAGCGCAGGTTATGGCAATCGGCCAGCGATCAAAGTTCCACGCGCCCGATCAACTACTGGCAATTCGGAATCCCACCTTCAGGGTGACCTGATAGTGCGCAACCTTGCCATCCTCGATATGCCCACGGGTTTCAGTCACTTCAAACCATTCCAGATGCTTGAGGCTTTTACTGGCTTCGGCCAGGGCATTCTGGATCGCATCTTCGATGGTGGTGGTGGATGAGCCCACCAATTCGACTTTCTTGTAGGTGTGATGTTCGCTCATGGTGTTTCTCCTGTAGGTCGTCAATCAAGACTAGCAGTGAATATTCGTACTGCTTGAGGCGACCGCTCGGCTACGAAAGTTCAGATTTAATGCACTTTCCGAAACCGCCGCAGTCGGTATCTACACACGCCACTCAATCACTTCAGGAGATGTCCACATGGCCAACACTTCTTTACGCAAAGCGTCGCTGGAAAGCATGGAAGCCGAGATTTCGAGTCTGCTCAAATCCCTTGAGAGCCTCAAGGATGACGCATCCGATGAGTCGCGCAAAACGCTGAAGGCCCTGAAAAGCAATGCGGAGAATGCCCTCAAGCACTCTCGCCACCTGATCAGCGACGCCTATGAAGAAAGCAAAGTCAAAATCCGTGAAACCGGTGTCGCTACTCGGGACTACGCCCAAGAGCACCCGTGGACCACAGCCGGCGTCGCTGTAGGTGCACTGGGCCTGCTGGCCGCCTACCTGCTGTGCAAGCGCGGCGACTAAACCGGTTGGCGCGCCAGCTCAGCCTTGAGCCACTGCGCCAATTGCCCGGCGCGCCCGTCTGCGGCGCGCTTGGGTAGCCACAACGCCAGGTGCGCCGGGGTTTCACTGAAACCCCACGGCGCCACCAGGCGACCCGCTCGCAGGTCCTCTGCCACCAGCGGTTCCGGCGCAATGGCCACGCCAAGCCCTGCCACCGCCGCTTCCAGCAAATAATACAAATGCTCAAACCCCTGGCCGAGCTTCAGCGCGCCGGGATCGATTGCGTGTTGCTGCGCCCAACTCGGCCAGGCCTGGGGACGTGACGTGGTGTGCAGCAGCGCTTCGCCACACAAGGCTGCAGCGGGCGCGTGAAGCAGGCTCGCATAACCTGCAAATCGCGGACTCATCACCGGGCCAATACGCTCGCTTGCCAACTCATACACCTGCATATCGGCCGGCCACGGTGGCTCGGCGAAGACCAGCAGGGCATCCAGCCCTGGGCGTCGCGGGTCCAGATCGCCTTCGCCCGCCGACAGGTGCAGACGCAAGTCCGGCAGGTCCGCATTCAAGCGCCCCAAGCGCGGAATAAACCAGCGCGCCAGCAAACTGCCTGAACAACCGAGCACAAACGGTGCATCGGCGCTGTTTTGGCTGAGTTCGGCGCAAACATCCCGCAGACGTTCAAACGCCTCGGCACTGACATCGCGCAGCCTGGCCCCGGCATCTGTGAGTTTAAGGCCGCGCCCATCCTTGACGAACAGGCTGACGCCCAAGTGTTCTTCCAGCACTTTCAACTGGCGACTGACTGCGCCGTGGGTGACGTGCAATTGCTCGGCCGCCTGGCTGACGCTGCTGAGGCGGGCGGTGGCTTCAAACGCGCGCAACGCGTTGAGCGGCGGAAGGTCTCGGCTCATCTGTGAGTTTTCCTGACAGGTTTCGGCGATCTTATCGGTTTTCAGCCGGGAGCGGCAGGGGTAGAGTGGCCCTCATTGTTTTCTACACCCATTCTTTACTGGAGCGCCCCATGACTCAGTCCCAGACCGATCTGCGCAACGGCCCTGACGCCAACGGCCTGTTCGGCGCGTTTGGCGGCCGCTACGTCGCTGAAACCCTGATGCCGTTGATCCTTGAGCTGGCCCGCGAATACGAAGCGGCCAAGATCGATCCGGCGTTCAACGAAGAATTGGCCTACTTCCAGCGCGATTATGTCGGGCGCCCAAGCCCGCTGTACTTCGCTGAACGCCTGACGGAGTTCTGCGGCGGCGCCAAGATCTACCTCAAGCGCGAAGAGCTGAACCATACCGGCGCGCACAAGATCAACAATTGCATCGGCCAGATCCTGCTGGCACGGCGCATGGGCAAGAAACGCATCATCGCCGAGACCGGCGCCGGCATGCACGGCGTGGCTACCGCCACCGTCGCCGCGCGCTTTGGCCTGCAATGCGTGATCTACATGGGCACCACCGACATTGAGCGCCAACAGGCCAACGTGTTCCGCATGAAGCTGCTGGGCGCCGAAGTGGTCCCCGTGGTCGCCGGCACCGGCACCCTGAAAGACGCCATGAACGAAGCCCTGCGTGACTGGGTAACCAACGTCGACAGCACCTTCTACCTGATCGGTACCGTGGCCGGCCCGCACCCGTACCCGGCGATGGTGCGCGACTTCCAGGCCGTCATCGGCAAGGAAACCCGCACCCAGCTGCAAGCCCAGGAAGGCCGCCTGCCAGACAGCCTGGTGGCGTGCATCGGTGGCGGCTCCAACGCCATGGGCCTGTTCCACCCGTTCCTGGATGACACCAGCGTCGAAATCATCGGCGTTGAAGCGGCCGGCCACGGCATCGAAACCGGCAAGCACGCCGCCAGCCTCAACGGCGGAGTACCCGGTGTACTGCACGGCAACCGCACCTTCCTGCTGCAGGACGACGACGGCCAGATCATCGACGCCCACTCGATTTCCGCAGGCTTGGACTACCCCGGCATCGGCCCTGAACACGCCTGGTTGCATGACATCGGCCGCGTCCAGTACACCTCGGTGACAGACGACGAAGCCCTCGACGCCTTCCACAAATGCTGCCGCCTGGAAGGGATTATTCCGGCGCTGGAAAGCGCACACGCCCTGGCTGAAGTGTTCAAGCGCGCGCCGACCTTGCCTGCCGATCACCTGATGGTGGTCAACCTGTCCGGCCGTGGCGACAAAGACATGCAGACGGTGATGCACCATATGCAAACCTCCCAGCAGGAGAAACACTGATGAGCCGCCTGCACACCCGCTTTGCACAGCTGAAAGAACAAAACCGTGCCGCCCTGGTGACTTTCGTCACCGCCGGCGACCCGGGTTATGACACCTCGCTGGCCATCCTCAAGGGCTTGCCAGCCGCTGGCGCCGACGTGATCGAGCTGGGCATGCCGTTCACCGACCCGATGGCTGATGGCCCGGCGATCCAGTTGGCCAACATCCGTGCGCTGGAAGCCAGGCAGAACCTGGCCAAAACCCTGCAGATGGTCCGCGAGTTCCGCAGGGACAACAACGACACGCCGCTGGTGTTGATGGGTTACTTCAACCCGATCCACAAATACGGCGTGCCGCAGTTCATTGCCGACGCCAAGGAGGCCGGGGTCGATGGCCTGATCGTGGTCGACATGCCGCCCGAGCATAACGGCGAGCTCTGCGACCCGGCCCAGGCCGCTGGCATCGACTTTATCCGCCTGACCACCCCGACCACAGACGATGTGCGCCTGCCGACCGTACTCAATGGCAGCTCCGGCTTTGTGTACTACGTGTCGGTGGCCGGGGTGACCGGTGCCGGCGCCGCGACCCTGGAACACGTCGAGGAGGCCGTCGCCCGCCTGCGTCGCCACACTGACCTGCCGATCAGCATCGGCTTCGGTATCCGTACACCGGAGCAAGCGGCGGCCATCGCGCGCCTGGCGGACGGTGTTGTGGTGGGTTCTGCGCTGATCGATCACATCGCCAACGCCAGCAGCGACCAGCAAGCGATCGATGGGGTATTGAGTCATTGCGCGGCGCTGTCGCAAGGCGTGCGTAACGCCCGTAAGTAAGCGCCCGTAAGCAGTCACCAGGGAGCTCGCTGTGAGGCGGAGCTCCCTCGCCACAGGTTATTCGTTCAGCTCGATCCGCTCGACCTTGCCCACCAGCAACACGTAGGACAGCGCCCCAAGCAACGCCAGCACCGCAATGTAGGTAATCGCTGGCGCAAACGAATCACCGCTGGCGAGAAAGCCAATCACGATCGGCGTGGCAATGGCCGACAGGTTGCCGATGAAGTTGAACACGCCACCGGTCAGGCCCAACAGCCGTGCGGGGGCAAGCGTGGACACCAGCGACCAGGTGATCGACGCCAGGCCATTGCCGAAAAACGCCAGCGCCAGGAAGGCAATCACCCAGGCTGTGGAGTCCACGTAGTTGGCGCCGATGATCGCGGTGGAAATCAGCAGCCCGCCAATGATCGGCAACTTGCGCGCAAAGCCCACCGAGGCGCCCCGGCGAATCAGCCAATCGGAGAAAATCCCCGAGCACAGCACGCCGACGAACGCCGCCAGAAACGGCAGCGAGGCCAGCAGGCCGGACTTGATGAAGTCCATCCCGCGATACTTCACCAGGTAGGTCGGGAACCAGGTCAGGAAAAACCACAGGGTCGAGTTCAGGCAAAACTGCCCCAGGTAGATGCCCCACAACTTGCGCTTGCTCAGCACGATGCCGAGGTCGACCCAACTGAACGGCGCCTTGGTCGCTTGTGCCTGCATATCCACCAGGCCGCCGCCGTCGCGGATCAGCTGGATTTCCGCCGCGTTGGCGCCTTTGAAATCCTTGGGCTCGCGATACACCGCATACCAGATCACCGCCCATAGGATGCCGACGCCCCCGGTGGCGACGAACACCATGTGCCAACCGAACGCATGCTGCAGCCAGGCCAGCACGGGGGTGAGAAACGCCAGCCCGACGAACTGCCCGGAGGTGTAGACGCCAATCGCCGTGGCGCGCTCGCGCTCGGGAAACCAGGTGGTCACGACCCGGCTGTTGATCGGGTAGGCCGGGGCTTCCAGGGCGCCGACGGCCATGCGCAACACGAACAAAGCGATGAAGCTGGCGGCAAAGCCGAGCATGACGGTGGCGATCGACCACAGCAGCAGGGCCGCAGTGTAGAGAATGCGCGGGGGCACGCGGTCTACCAGCCAGCCGCCAGGAATCTGCATGGCGGCGTAGGTCCAGCCGAACGCCGAGAAAATCAGCCCGACATGGACCGGGTCGATGCCCAGCTCGCTGGTCAGCGCAGGGGCGGCAATCGACAGGTTGCTGCGGTCGAGGTAGTTGATCACCACGGTGATGAATAGCAGCACCATGATAAAGAAGCGCTTTCGGCTAGGCGTGACTAAGGAAGCCTGTCCGCTTGAGGGTTCAGGATGCATGGGGTGCCTCTTCTTGTGTTTATTGAGGGCTGAATAGGACTGACTGAAGAAACCGGATCAAAATGTGGGAGGGGGCTTGCCCCCGATAGCGGTAAACCTGCCGCCAAAGTGTTGCCTGACACTCAGCCATCGGGGGCAAGCCCCCTCCCACATTTCTAACCGTGTTCGATCAGTTGGAAATCACCACTCGGCAAAACTGCCGTCAGCATGGCGCCAGATCGGGTTGCGCCAGCGATGACCAATGGCCGCGCGCTCGATCACATATTCCTCGTTGATCTCAATGCCCAGGCCCGGCCCGTTGGGGATCTTCACGAAGCCCTGGTCATAGTCGAACACGCCGGGGTCGCGCACGTAGTCGAGCAGGTCGTTGCTCTCGTTGTAGTGAATGCCCAGGCTTTGTTCCTGGATAAAGGCGTTGTAGCAAACCGCATCCAGTTGCAGGCAGGCCGCCAGGGCAATCGGGCCCAGCGGGCAGTGCAGGGCCAGGGCCACGTCGTAGGCTTCGGCCATGTTGGCGATCTTGCGGGTTTCGGTGATGCCGCCGGCGTGGGACGCATCCGGCTGAATGATATCGACGTAGCCTTCACTGAGCACCCGCTTGAAGTCCCAGCGCGAGAACAGGCGCTCGCCCAGGGCAATCGGGGTGCTGGTCAGCGGTGCGAGTTCTTTGAGGGCCTCGTAGTTTTCGCTGAGCACCGGCTCTTCGATGAACATCAGCTTGTACGGGTCCAGCTCCTTCATCAGCACCTTGGCCATCGGCTTGTGCACACGGCCATGGAAATCGACGCCGATGCCCACGTTAGGGCCGACCGCATCGCGCACGGCGGCGACGTTGGCCAGGGCCAGGTCGACTTTTTCGAAGCTGTCGACGAACTGCAGCTCTTCGGTGCCGTTCATTTTCACCGCAGTGAAACCACGGGCCACAGCCTCTTTGGCGGCGCGGGCAGTGTCCGCCGGGCGGTCGCCACCGATCCACGAATACACGCGGATCTTGTCACGCACCTGGCCACCCAGCAGGTCGCTGACGGAAACACCCAGGGCCTTGCCCTTGATGTCCCACAACGCCTGGTCGATACCGGCGAGGGCGCTCATGTGCACCGCGCCACCGCGGTAGAAACCGCCGCGGTAGAGCACGGTCCAGATGTCTTCGATATTGCGTGGGTCTTTACCGATCAGGTAGTCGGACAATTCTTCGACGGCAGCAGCCACAGTGTGGGCGCGGCCTTCAACCACGGGCTCACCCCAGCCGGTGACACCCTGGTCGGTTTCGACCTTGAGGAAGCACCAGCGCGGCGGGACGATGAAGGTCGTCAGTTTGGTGATTTTCATCTGTTATCTCTCTTGTAGATGCGGCGCCAGCAGGCGCGGAACTTGAAATCAGCCCAGGGCTTTCCAGGCTGCGACATACGCCTGGGCGCGGCTCGCGACCTGCTCCACGGACATGCCCGGCTTGAACAAGCCCGAGCCCAGCCCGAAACCTTTGGCACCGGCGTCGGTGAATACCTGCATGTTGTCCGGGGTGATACCGCCTACCGGCAGCAGCAACGTGCCCGCCGGCAATACTGCGAGCCACGCCTTGATCACCGCCGGGCCCATTTGCTCGGCCGGAAACAGCTTCAGCACGTCGGCGCCTTCGGCCAGTGCGGCAAAGGCCTCGGTCGGCGTGGCCACGCCCGGTGACAGGTACAGGCCCGCCGCTTTCGCCGCACGCAATACCTTGGCATCGCTGTGCGGCATGACGATCACTTGGCCGCCGGCGGCTTTGACCTGCTCGACCTGCTCGGGCGTCAACACCGTACCGGCACCGATCAGACAATCGGCGGGCAGGCTGTCGCGCAGGGTCCGGATGCTGGTGTAGGGGTCCGGCGAGTTCAGCGGCACCTCGATCACGCGAAAACCGGCCTGGTACAGTACCTGGCCGACAGCTTGGGCTTCGTCCGGACGCACACCGCGCAGGATCGCGATCAAACCGTTTTGTGCGAGTGCTTTCTTGAGCATGTCAGGCCTCCGTTACAGGTTGAGTGAGCCCGGCCGCCTCGGCCAGTTGCCACAAGCCGCGCTCGCTGGCTTCCTGCGCCAGGCTGACGTGGGCGAAGCCGCACTGGGCGAGGGCGCGTTGATAGCGGGCGCAGAGAGGGGCGGCGCCGACCAGGATGATCGGCTTGCGTTTGGCGCTGTCGGGTAAACCGGCGAGTTCATGGCCGATCAGCAGGCCGGACAGGTAGTCGGGCTGCTGCTCAGGCGTAAGTTCGGCGGTCAGCCCGAGGGTGCGCGCACTGAACAGGGTCGAGAGCACGCCGCGCTGGCCGTCCGCCGACAGCGCGACAGCCACGCCTCGGTCAAACGCCTCGGTGTGGAAATGTTCCGATGATTGCTGGGTACGTCCCAGGATGCTGTGCTTGCTCAATATGGCGAACAGCTCGCCGGTCATGAACGTGTCGAAGTGCGTGATACAGCCCTCGACCACCTCGACCCATTTGGAATGGCTGCCCGGCAGGCCGATCAGTACGTCGGTAGCGAGCCCGTGCAGTACACCGAGTACCTGGGTTTCTTCGCCGCGCATCACATTGGGCAGGCCGACCTGTTCGATCACGCCCGGCACGATATGCACATCGACGCCACGCAGGCTGCGCACCTTGTGCAGTGCCTGGCCCAGGCTGGCAACATCCACCGGGGTGTTGCGATAAGCCGCTTCGCTCCAACCCTGTGCGCTACCCACCATGCCGCAGGCGATCACCGGCAGTTCGGGCTGGGCGTCGAGCCAATCCCCGCAGGCGCTATCGAATGCCAACTCAAAGCCATTGCTGCAGCGCACCCCCGCGATGTCACGCGGTTCACTGGGCAAATGCATGATGCCCGACGCCAGTGAGCGTTGTTCCAGCACCACGCCGGCGGGGCCTAGTTTGTAAGCACGAAGGGAGCTGGTTCCCCAATCGAGCGCGATCAATTGCGCCTGCATCGCTTCACCTGAAATGAGTGGGTGCTGAAAAAAGCAGATGGGCGAATATAAACCTATGCCTGGCAACATCTCAATATATAAATAACAGTCCCATATATTGGGAGATAAGCGCGTAAAATCTTACACATCCTTAGGAAGATGCGAATTGCGTCAGCAAATAACGGTTAAAAAATAGACAAATCCAGCTCGCGCATCGCACCCATCCAGACCGCGTAATCGGTGTGGTCCTTCAGGTCATCGCCGGTGTCAGGGTGCAGGAACACCACCAGGCCATTGCGATGCAGCGCCAGCCAGGGCAGCACCACGCCGATGTATTCCGGCTCGAACGCCAGCTGGCAACTCCAGTCTGGGTGTGGGCCTACCGGACGCTCATGCACGCGCCCCATGCGCAGCGGAAAGAGCGCTGCCGCGTCTTCACACAAGGTGCGCGCCTGGTCGATCGTGCTGGCGTCGAAGTAGATATGGGCGTGATAGCCCTTGATACGTTGCATGCCGGACTCCGGTTCCACTGTGCAGCGATCCTAGACCGCAATCGACGGCAGGGCCAGCCCGGTCAATGACTGCGCGCTGCTGGCCTGCTCCGCCACCAGCCAATCGACAAACCGTTCGACCAACTGGCGACGACGCTTGCGCTGGGGCTGCACCACGTAATAGCCGAAACGCGAGATCACCGTGTCGCTGATCGGCCGGCACAACCATTGCTGCTCCAGCAGGTCATCCACCAAGTGGCGCCAGCCGATCGCGACACCCTGGCCGGCAATGGCCGCCTGGATCAACAGCGTGTAATTGTCGAAGCGCAATTGGCCAGGGGTGGGCGCGGCGCTGATTCCCAGCTCGCGAAACACGCCGGCCCAGTCGAACCAGTGGCGGTTGTTTTCCTGGCGCAAGTGCAGCAACGGGTAGTCCGGCAGAGTCTGCACCGTCAGTGCGGTGGCCTGGTGCTTGAGCCACTGCGGGCTGCACACCGGGAACACTTCCTCGTTGAACAGCCACAGGCTGTCGCCTTGCTTGAAGCGTCCGTCACCAAACAGCACCGCCACGTCGATGTCACTGCGCAGGCTGGCGTGGTTGCGCTCGCTGGTCACCAGGCTCACATCCACCTGCGGGTTGGCCTGGTGGAAACGATGCAGGCGCGGCATCAGCCAGTAGGCGGCGAAGGCGAAGTCGGTGGCCACTTGCAGCACTTCGTGCTGGTCTTGCTCGGTGACGGTGCTCAAGCCCAGGTTAATGGCGTCCAGGCCGGCCTGGACGTGTTCGAACAGCAGGGCGCCCGCTTCGGTCAACTCGATGCCACGGTAGATGCGGTCGAACAAGCGGATCGCCAGCTGCTCTTCGAGGCGTTTGATCTGCTGGCTGATGGCCGGCTGAGTGGTGCCCAGCTCCATCGCGGCGGCAGTGAAACTGCGCTGACGCGCCGCCACTTCGAACGCGCGCAGCAGGTCGAGGGAGAGGTCGCCAAGCGCTTCATACATAAGCTGTGCTTATCCTAGGCATTGTTCTTCATGGGCTTTACCACGCGGTCAACGGGTTGCATGCTCATTCGCATAAACACTGCCTATGGAATGCCGAGAA
The DNA here is from genome assembly GCF_003852295.1 of Pseudomonas sp. R11-23-07. Classification (NCBI taxonomy): domain Bacteria; kingdom Pseudomonadati; phylum Pseudomonadota; class Gammaproteobacteria; order Pseudomonadales; family Pseudomonadaceae; genus Pseudomonas; species Pseudomonas sp. R11-23-07. The sequence goes on along the minus strand of NZ_CP027761.1, from coordinate 29,841 downwards.
CCCATGAAGCGCAAGAACATTCTTTTCATCATGGCCGATCAAATGGCCGCACCGATGCTGCCCTTCTACGGATCTTCCCCGATCAAGTTGCCGAACCTGAGCCGCCTCGCCGAACACGGCGTGGTCTTCGACGCTGCCTACTGCAACAGCCCGCTGTGTGCGCCTTCGCGCTTTACCTTGGTCAGCGGCCAGCTGCCAAGCAAGATCGGCGCCTATGACAACGCGGCAGACTTCCCGGCCGATGTACCCACTTACGCCCACTACCTGCGGCGCCTCGGTTACCGCACCGCGCTGTCGGGCAAGATGCATTTCTGCGGTCCCGACCAGTTGCACGGTTATGAAGAGCGCCTGACCAGCGACATCTACCCGGCGGACTACGGATGGGCGGTGAACTGGGATGAACCGGATGTACGCCCCACCTGGTACCACAACATGGCGTCCGTGCTGCAAGCCGGGCCATGCGTGCGTACCAACCAGCTGGATTTCGACGAAGAGGTGGTGTTCAAGGCCCAGCAATACCTGTTCGATCATATCCGCGAAGACGGCGAGCAACCGTTCTGCCTAACCGTGTCGATGACCCACCCCCACGACCCGTACACCATTCCCAAGCCGTTCTGGGACCTGTACGACGACGCTGATATCCCCTTGCCCGCCACGCCGGTACAGGGCGATCTCGACCCGCACTCCCAGCGTTTGCTCAAGGTCTACGACCTGTGGGACAAGCCGCTGCCTGTGGATAAAATCCGCGATGCGCGCCGTGCCTACTTCGGCGCGTGCAGCTACATCGACAGCAACGTCGGCAAGCTGCTACAAACCCTGGAAGACACCGGCCTGGCCGATAACACCATCATCATCTTCTCCGGCGACCACGGCGACATGTTGGGCGAACGTGGCCTCTGGTACAAAATGCACTGGTTCGAGATGGCCGCCCGGGTGCCGCTGCTGGTCAGTGCGCCAGGGCAATTCGCGGCGCGCCGCGTGACCCAGGCCGTCTCGACCGCCGACCTGTTGCCGACCCTGGTGGAATTGGCCGGCGGCGATCTGGACCCACGCCTGCCACTGGATGGCCGTTCGCTGCTGCCGCACCTCAAAGGCGAGGGCGGACACGACGAAGTGTTCGGCGAATACATGGCCGAAGGCACCATCAGCCCGCTGATGATGATTCGCCGAGGCGCCTACAAATTCATCTACAGCGAAGACGACCCTTGTCTGCTGTTCGATGTGCACAACGACCCGCACGAGCGGGAGAACCTCAGCCAGTCACCGGAACACCGGCCACTGTTCGAGGCGTTTTTGAACGAAGCGCGGGCCAAATGGGACATCCCGGCGATCCACCAGCAGGTGCTCGCCAGCCAACGCCGCCGTCGCCTGGTATTCGAGGCACTGACCCACGGCAAGCTGAAGAGCTGGGATCACCAGCCTCTGGTAGACGCCAGTCAGCAGTACATGCGCAACCATATCGACCTCGACGACCTGGAGCGCAAGGCACGTTATCCACAACCCTGCCAAAACCAATAAATACAGAGGGAAGGCCATGCAAAAATTAACGGTTGTGCTGGGCATTCTGGCGTTGAGCAGCGCCAATGCCTACGCGGACGCCAGTTGTGAAACGGTGAAAATGGCCGACCCCGGCTGGAGCGACATCGCGGCGACCAACGCCATCACCGGTTTTCTGCTGAGCGGCATGGGCTACAAAGCCAAGGTCGACACCCTGGCAGTGCCGATTACCTTCGGCGGGCTCAGGGACGGCCAGGTCGACGTGTTCATGGGCAACTGGATGCCGGCGCAGCAAGGCTTCTATGACAAGTTCGTGGCGAACGGCGAGGTGGTGCAACTGGCGAAGAACCTCGACGGCACCGAGTTCACCCTCGCCGTACCGGACTACGTGTGGGAAGCCGGCGTGCATGATTTTGCCGACCTGAATAAATTTGCCGACAAGTTCGACAAGAAGATCTACGGCATCGGCTCCGGCGCACCGGCGAATATCTCGCTGCAGGAGATCATCAAGAAAAATGACTTCGAGCTTGGCCAGTGGAAGCTGATCGAGTCGAGTGAGCAGGCGATGCTCGCCGAAGTCACGCGGGCGGTGAAAAAGCAGAAATTCGTCACCTTCCTCGGCTGGACGCCGCACCCGATGAATGTGCAGTTGAAAATGCATTACCTCAAGGGCGGCGAGAAGTATTTTGGTGACACCGGCAGCGTCTACACGTTGACCCGCAAGGGTTATGCGCAAGCTTGCCCGAATGTGGGGAAACTGCTGACCAACCTGAGTTTCACTCAGGCCATGGAGAACAGCATCATGGCTGACGTGGTGAACAACAAGGTCAGCAATGCGGATGCCGCGAAGGCTTGGATCAAGGCCAATCCGGCGGTGTTGGACAAGTGGCTGGAAGGTGTGAAGACGCTGGATGGCCAGGATGCGTTGGCCGCTGTGAAAGCCAAACTCTAAGACACACCACGATCCAAATGATGCGATCGTTCCCACGCTCCGCGTGGGAATGCATTCCTGGACGCTCTGCGTCCGCTTTAAAACCGTGACGCGGAGCGTCACATGAGGCATTCCCACGCAGAGCGGGGGAACGATCAGTGGCAGCCTGATACCCTAGCTCAAACCTTTTTATCCGAGCTCGCGATGCCCCGGCCCAACCGTCACACACTCTTTCCTTTTCTGAGTTGGCTCCCGCGCCAAACCCACGCCAGCGTCGGCCGGGACGCGGTGGTTGGCCTCAGCGGTGCCGTGCTCGCCTTGCCGCAGTCGATTGCTTACGCGCTCATCGCTGGTCTCCCACCCGAATACGGCCTGTACGCCGCAATCATCCCGGTATTGATCGCTTGCCTGTGGGGTTCGTCCTGGCACCTGATCTGCGGTCCTACCGCGGCGATCTCCATCGTGCTCTACGCCAGTATCAGCCCGCTGGCGGTGCCGGGCTCCCAGGATTACGTCACCTTGATCCTGCTGCTGACCTTCCTCGCCGGCGTTTTCCAGTGGCTATTGGGCATGCTGCGCTTCGGCGCGCTGGTGAATTTCGTCTCCCATTCCGTGGTACTCGGTTTCACCCTCGGCGCCGCCGTCGTAATTGCCCTCGGGCAGTTGCCCAACCTGCTGGGGCTGGAGCTTGCGAGCCAGGCCACCGCCATCAACAGCCTGCTGGCGCTGCTCGAGCATGCCGGCGAGTGGGACCGCGCCTCGCTCGTCCTGGGCATGGTCACTTTGCTGGTGGGCGCGCTGCTCAAATACCTGATGCCACGCTGGCCGACGCTGTTGATCGCCCTGGCCCTGGGCAGCCTGGCCGCCTGGCTGTGGCCGGCGCTGTTCGGGCATGTGGCGTTGGTCAGTGCGTTTATCGGCCAGCTGCCGCCCTTGCGCCCATTGCCAATGGATCTGGATACGATCTTGCGTCTGCTACCAAGTGCCGTGGCAGTGGGCATGCTGGGGCTGGTGACCAGCCTGTCGATTGCGCGTTCACTGTCGGCGCGTTCCCAACAATTGCTCGACGCGAATCAGGAAGTCCGAGCCCAGGGTTTATCCAATATCATCGGCGGATTTTTCTCCGGGTATGTGTCGGCGGGCTCCTTCACCCGGTCCGGCCTCAGCTATGAGGCGGGTGCCTGTTCGCCATTGGCCGGCGTGTTTTCCGCGCTCTGGGTGGCGCTGTTCGCGCTGTTTGGCGCGGGGCTGATCGCACACATTCCGATCCCAAGCATGGCGGCGAGCATCCTGCTGATCTGCTGGGGGCTGGTGGACCGCCGAGGCATCCGTGCGTTGTTCCGTGTGAGCCGCGCCGAATTTGTGGTGATGGGCCTGACGTGTATCGCCACCTTGCTGTTGGAATTGCAAACGGCGATTTATGCGGGGGTACTTGCATCGCTGTTTTTCTACCTCAAGCGCACCTCGCAACCGCGCATTCAGCAGTGGCGCGACGGTGACGAGGATGTATTGCGAGTGGGTGGCTCGATCTTTTTTGGCGCCAGCCACTACCTGCAAGTGCGCCTGCAGAGTCTGCAGGGCGAGCGGATAGTGATCGAGTCGCAGCAGATCAACTTCATCGACTATTCCGGGGTGGAGATGCTGCATCAGGAGGCGCGGCGGTTGAAGCGGCACGGACGTAGCCTGACCTTGCGTGGCGCCAGGCCACAAGTCGTTGAAGAGTTGAAGAAACTGGAAGGGCCAGACAAGTGCCCCATCCATTTCGAAGACTGAACGCGATCAAACTGTGGGAGGGGGCTTGCTCCCGATTGCGGTCTGTCAACTACTCATATGTTGACTGAAACACCGCTATCGGGAGCAAGCCCCCTCCCACAATTTGATTTGTGTCAGGCCAACTGGCGGCGCAGTTCGGCCAACACCGGGGCCGACTCCGGGCGTACGCCGCGCCACAGGAAGAAGGCTTGCGCCGCCTGCTCAACCAACATACCCAGCCCATCCATTGCCACCGCAGCACCGTGTTCCTCAGCCCAGCGACAAAACGCGGTGGGCTCTTTGGCGTACATCATGTCGTAGCAGAACGTCTTGCCCGGTTCGATCAAACTGCCCGCAATCGGCGGTACATCGCCCGACAGGCTGGCGGAAGTGGCGTTGATAATCACGTCCACCGGCTCACGCAGCCAATCGAAACCACTGGCAGACACCGGCCCCAGGTCGTCGAACAGCTCGGCCAGCACTTCCGCCTTTTCCACGGTGCGGTTGGCGATAATCAGCGAGGCAGGCCTCTCGGCCAGCAGCGGTTCTAACACGCCGCGTACCGCGCCACCGGCGCCCAGCAGCAGGATGCGCTTGCCTTGCAGGTTGAGCCCGGCGTTCACCGTCAGGTCGCGCACCAGGCCGGTGCCATCGGTGTTATCCCCCAGCAACGTGCCATCGGCCAGCTTGCTCAGGGTATTCACCGCGCCGGCGCGTTGGGCGCGCTCGGTGAGGGAGTCGGCCAGCCGGAAAGCGTCTTCCTTGAACGGCACGGTGACGTTTGCGCCACGACCGTGTTGAAAGAACTCACGGGCGCAGCCGGTGAAATCCTCCAGCGGCGCGAGCAGTGTGCTGTAGTCCAGTTGCTCGCCGGTCTGCTCGGCAAACATGCGGTGAATCAACGGCGATTTGCTGTGGCCGATGGGATTGCCGAAGACAACATAGCGATCCATCACTCCACCGCCTTGGGCGCAGCCAGGCCGAGCCAGTCGCGGTCCTGCAGGAAGTAATCGGTGAGGCGCGCTTCATCGCTGCCGGCTTCGGCTTTCCAGTCGTAGCTCCAGCGCACCTGGGGTGGCAGCGACATCAGGATCGACTCGGTACGCCCGCCCGATTGCAGGCCGAACAGGGTGCCACGGTCATAGACGAGGTTGAACTCGACGTAACGCCCCCGGCGAAACTCCTGGAACTGGCGCTGCTGTTCGGTATAGGCCATTGCCTGGCGGCGTTGCACGATCGGCAGGTAGGCGTCGATATAGGCATCACCGATGGCGCGGATGAAGGCGAAGCAGGTGTCGAAGCCCCACTCGTTCAAATCATCGAAAAACAGGCCGCCGATGCCACGCGGCTCGTTGCGGTGCTTGATATGGAAATAGGTGTCGCACCAGGCTTTATAACGCGGGTAGACGTCCGCGCCGAACGGCGCACAGGCCTGCTCGGCCACGCGATGCCAGTGCACGCAATCCTCTTCATTGCCGTAGTACGGCGTAAGGTCAAAGCCGCCGCCAAACCACCACACCGGCTCTTCGCCTTCTTTTTCTGCGGTGAAAAAGCGCACATTGGCGTGGGACGTCGGCACATGGGGGTTATGGGGATGGATCACCAGCGACACACCCAGCGCCTCGAAGCCGCGACCGGCCAGTTCCGGGCGGTGCGCACTGGCGGACGGTGGCAAGCCGCTGCCGAACACGTGGGAAAAGTTAACGCCGCCTTTTTCGATCACCGAACCGTTTTCAATCACACGGGTGCGACCGCCGCCACCCGCAGGCCGGGTCCAGGCGTCTTCGATAAAGCGTGTGTCCGTCTCGAAGGTTTCCAGGGCGCTGCAAATGCGGTCTTGCAGGTCAAGCAGGTAGGCTTTAACAGCCTCGGTGCGGGTAGTCATGGCATCACCTTGAATCGGGCAAAGCTACGCGAGGCCATTGGGCGTCGGCGGCAAATGGGCGCACAGGATACCACCGCACCCCGTGCCGTCGCAGTTGACGAAGATCAAGCTTAGGAGTCCGATAGGGGCCTTTGTATTATTCGACCCAAGGAGAAGGCAAATGGCCAAACGTATCCAGTTCAGCGCCCATGGCGGCCCCGACGTGCTCGAGTATGTGGACTACACACCAGCGGAGCCTGGCCCACAGCAGGTTCGGGTACGTAACGAAGCCATTGGCCTGAACTTCATCGACACTTACTTTCGCAGCGGCCTTTACGCACCACCGAGCTTGCCATCGGGGCTGGGCGCAGAGGGCGCTGGCGTGGTCGATGCCGTGGGCAGTGACGTCAGCCAGTTCAAGGTCGGCGACCGCGTGGCCTACGGCAGCGGCCCGCTGGGCGCCTACAGCCAGTTGCATGTCTTGCCCGCCGCCAACCTGGTGCACCTGCCAGACGAGATCAGCTTCGAACAGGCCGCCGGCGCCATGCTCAAGGGCCTGACCGTGCAGTACCTGTTGCGCCAGACGTATGAGTTGAAGGGCGGCGAAACCATTCTGTTCCACGCCGCTGCCGGCGGCGTGGGCTCCCTGGCCTGCCAATGGGCCAAGGCGCTGGGCGTCAAGTTGATCGGTACCGTGAGCTCACCGGAGAAGGCCGCCCTGGCCAAATCCCTGGGCGCCTGGGAAACCATCGATTACAGCAAGGAAAATGTCGCACAGCGCGTGCTGGAATTGACTGACGGCAAAAAGGTGCCGGTGGTGTATGACGGCGTCGGCAAAGACACCTGGCTGACCTCGCTGGACAGCGTGGCACCGCGTGGCTTGCTGGTGAGTTTTGGGAATGCGTCGGGTGCGGTGGACGGGGTGAACCTGGGAATTCTGGCGGCGAAGGGTTCGCTGTATGTCACCCGCCCAACGCTGGCAACCTATGCGAGCAATCCAAAGGACTTGCAGGCGATGGCCGATGATCTGTTCTCGATGATCAAGAGCGGCAAGGTGCGCATTGATATCAACCAGCGTTATGCGCTGGCGGATGCGGCCAAAGCGCAGACCGAGTTGTCGGCGCGGCGCACGACCGGCTCAACCATTTTGCTGCCTTAAGTAAGTCATCGGGGGCAAGCCCCCTCCCACCTTTGACGGAGTTGTCATGACGAACACCGATCAAGTGTGGGAGGGGGCTTGCCCCCGATGGGCGCGACTCGGTCTCAGGACGGTCGCACTACATCCCCTGTCACCAGATCGCGGATCAGGCTCGGGTTCTTGCGCCCACCCAGGGCGCCGCCCAGCACAAGGTCTACTTGCCCACGGAAATACTGCTCCACCCGAATCCGCGTACGCGCGGCCGGGCGGCCCTGAGGGTTGGCCGACGTGGAAATCAGCGGCCCGACCTGAGCACACAAATCCCGTACCAACGGATGGTCACTGACCCGCAGCGCCACAGTGTCATGCACACCGGTGACCCATTGCGGCAGCAAGTCCTGATGGGGCACCAGCCAGGTATTCGGCCCAGGCCAGGTGCTGGCCATGCGCTCGATCCAGGTGTCGGGGAAGTCTTCGAACAAAAAGTCGAACTGGCGAATGTTATCCGCCACCAGGATCAGGCCCTTATCCACTGAGCGATTCTTGATCGCCAGCAGACGGTCCACCGCTTCTTCATTCCACGGGTCGCAGCCCAGGCCCCAGACCGCTTCGGTCGGATAGGCAATCACCGCACCTGCGCGAATTTCTCGCGCGGCTTCCAGCACACGCCACCTGTTGACCATTGTTTACTCTCCGAACTAAAGCTGTGGGCAGTTTACCGATCTTCGTTACAAAACCCAGCTACAAAAGCCGCTACAAACGCGCGCAGCGCGCCAGCCAGCGCCCGCTTTCGCAGACCACCTGGCCCTCGAGTTCCAACTCGGTCAGGGTCGCCAGCACCTGGGACAGCGGCCGGCCACTGGCAATCGCCAAGGCTTCGCTGGTATGGGGCGCCGCGTGCAGCAGGGCCACCAGCGGATGCACCACCGGCACCGGCGCCGGGCGTGACAGCGCCTGCCAACCGCGCAAGCCTTCCAGAATGTGTTCGATGGTTTCCACCAGCACCGCGCCATCGCGAATCAACTGGTGACAGCCCTTGGCGCCGGGGTGATGGATGGAACCAGGAATGGCATAGACCTCACGCCCTTGTTCCGCGGCCAGGCGTGCGGTGATCAGCGAACCACTGGCCATGCCGGCTTCCACCACCAGAACACCCAGGGACAACCCACTGATGATGCGATTGCGCCGTGGAAAGTTACCGGCCTGGGGTGGGGCGTCCAGGGGAAACTCGGAAACCACGGCGCTGCCCTGGGCAATCATGGCGGCGGCGAGCGTCTTATGGCGCTGTGGATAAAAATTTTCCAGGCCGGTGCCGAGCACGCCGATGGTATGACCGCCCACGTCCAATGCGGCTTGGTGAGCCGCACCGTCGATGCCCAGTGCGAGGCCGCTGGTGATGACAAAACCGGCGCTGGCCAGGCTGCGGGAGAAGGCGGCAGCGGTGTCCATGCCGGGGCGGGAAGCACGACGGCTGCCGACCACGGCCAGCTGCGGTTTTTCCAGCAACGTCGGATCGCCGGCAACGAATAACAGCGGCGGTGCATCGTCGATCTGGCTGAGCAGTGCAGGGTAGTCCGGCTGGTCCCACATCAGTAAATGCTGGGCCGGGCGGGCCAGCCACGCCAGCGCCGCACTGGCCCCATCGCGAACCTGCGCACTGCGCCGGGCATCGGCACTCACCGCCCGCAACCCGAGCGCGCGCCATGCACTGGCCGGTGCACTGATGGCTTTGGAAGCAGAGCCGAACGCCTCGATCAACACGCGAAAACGCTGGGGGCCCAGTTCCGGCAGCCTGTGCAAGCGTAGCCGGGCTTCCAGCTCTGCCGGTGAAATTTCGTTGCTGTTTATCGGAAACATTTGATCATCCTTGACCGGAACAAGCTGTGGATAACTCTGTTGGTAACTTATTTAGCAGGCTATTTATTGCGTTTGATCGGCGCTCTTGAAACGATCCATTACCGCCAGCGAGCGGGACGCGCTAAGCACCAGGGCATAGCTGAGCTTTTCATAGGTGCGAAACACCAGCAGCGTGCCGGCACGAACCTCCGGGAGTCTCGTCGGGCTGCCGGTAAGCGCATCGCGCACCGAGGCGCCGGCCCGGATCACCGTAAGCAATTGGCCTTCGACCAAGCCATCGCGGCGCCCCTTGTTCAGGGTTACCGTATCCAGAACGCCGATCTGCGTGACCCCCTTGGGGATGTCGATGATGTGCCCTTCAACGAAGGGTGCAGTTGCAGGGATTTTCAGGTCCGCCAGGCCGACGTCGGGTTCGGCGCGCAGCAAACGGTCGCCTGGGCGCACCTCCTGGGTCACCCTTTGCACGGCCAGGGTGGTCAGGTCATCGGCCAGCAAAAAGCGCGCGGTGCCGATGTCGTCGGCGTTGACCCCAAGCAATTCTCGAGTGTTGGGGTCGGTGTAGACCCTGCCTCGGCGGAAGATCCCATAGCTCGGCTGGGTCGGGTCCAGGCTGCCTCTGGCATAGATGCGTTCACCCGAGGCGCCCAGCACGCGCCCGGCATCGGCGGCAACGATATAGGGCGCGTTGTCCAGGTCCTGGGGCGAGTCGAGTATGCGGTTGTGCAGCAAGAAGCCCTGGATAGCCTTTTGCGTGGAGGGATCCAGGCGCTGGCCGGGCTGGGGGATCAGCGCCATGGCGAACGGGGCCCACAGCAGCAAGACGAGTAGCGATTTCCTCATGGGGTCAATCTCCTTTATTATGTGCGTTCGCGTGAAACGCCATAGCCTTCGCGGCTTTCGAACGTTTCACACCGGCTGCCTGGGTCCATCCCACCGCCGATTTGCCTCTACCTCACATGTGCAGCAATTACGCTTATGGCTATTTTGAACATCCTCGAATTTCCCGACTCGCGCCTGCGCACGATCGCCAAGCCGGTGGCCGTAGTGGACGACAAGGTTCGTCAGTTGGTCGATGACATGTTTGAAACAATGTATGAAGCCCCGGGCATCGGCCTCGCCGCGACCCAGGTCAACGTGCACCTGCGCGTCGTGGTCATGGACCTCTCCGAAGATCGCAGCGAACCGCGGGTGTACATCAACCCCGAGTTCGAACCGCTGACCGACGAGATGGGTGAATATCAGGAGGGCTGCCTCTCGGTGCCGGAGTTCTACGAGAACGTCGAACGCCCCCTTCGCGTGAAGATCAAGGCCCTGGACCGCGACGGCAAGCCGTTCGAGCTGATTGCCGAAGGCCTGTTGGCGGTGTGCATCCAGCACGAGTGCGACCATCTCAACGGCAAGCTGTTTGTCGATTACCTGTCCACCCTCAAACGTGACCGGATCAAGAAGAAGCTGGAAAAAAAGCATCGCCAGCAAGCTTGATGCCCTCCTTCCAAAGGCTTGCTGCGGCAAGCCTTTTTCTTTTGTGACTGTTTTTAACCGAGAACTCCGATGACCGAGCCACTGCGCATTGTTTTTGCCGGTACACCCGAATTTGCCGCCGAACACCTCAAGGCGCTGCTTGCCAGCCCATATGAAATCGTCGCGGTGTACACCCAGCCGGATCGCCCGGCCGGGCGCGGGCAAAAACTGATGCCCAGCCCGGTCAAGCAACTGGCGCTGGAACACAGTATTACCGTGCTGCAGCCACCGACCCTGCGCAACGCCGACGCCCAGGCTGAACTGGCCGCACTGAAGCCGGACCTGCTGGTGGTCGTCGCCTACGGTTTGATCCTGCCCCAGGCCGTACTCGATATCCCGCGCCTGGGCTGCATCAACAGCCACGCTTCGTTGCTGCCACGCTGGCGCGGCGCGGCGCCGATCCAGCGCGCGGTGCAAGCCGGCGACAGCGAAAGCGGCGTGACCGTCATGCGCATGGAAGCCGGCCTGGACACCGGCCCGATGCTGCTCAAAGTCACCACCCCGATTACCGCTGAAGACACCGGCGGCAGCCTGCACGACCGCCTGGCTGAAATGGGCCCGCCCGCCGTCATCCAGGCCATCGCCGGTCTCGCTGCCGGCACTCTGGAGGGCGAAGTGCAGGACGACAGCCTGGCGACGTACGCCCACAAACTGAACAAGGACGAAGCCCGCATCGACTGGAGCCGCCCGGCCGTGGAGGTGGAGCGCTGTGTACGGGCCTTCAACCCATGGCCGATCTGCCACAGCACCCTTAACGGCGAAGCGTTGAAGGTGTTGGCCGCGACCCTGGCCGACGGCAAAGGCGCACCCGGCGAGATTATCGGTGCCAGCAAGGACGGCCTGTTGGTGGCGTGCGGCGAACAAGCGCTGTGCCTGACCCGTCTGCAATTGCCCGGCGGCAAAGCGCTGAACTTCAGCGATTTGTTCAACAGCCGCCGTGAGAAATTTGCCTTGGGCAGCGTACTCGGGGCGGCCGCCCAATGAACCCACGTCTGGCTGCCGCCAAGGCTCTCGCCGCCGTCCTCAACGGCAAGGCGTCGCTGAACAGTTCGTTACCCACGCAACTGGATAAGGTTGAAGACCGCGATCGCGGTTTCACCCAGGACCTGGCGTTCGGCACCGCCCGTTGGCAACCACGCTTGTCGGCGCTGGCAGCCAAACTGCTGCAAAAGCCGTTCAAGGCGGCGGACGCTGACGTCGAGGCGCTGTTGCTGGTGGGTCTGTACCAGTTGCTCTACACCCGCGTGCCGGCACACGCCGCCATTGGTGAAACGGTTGGTTGCGCCGACAAGCTGAAAAAGCCCTGGGCCAAGGCCCTGCTCAATGCCGTGTTGCGCCGCGCCCAGCGCGAAAGCGAAGCGCTGCTGGCCGAGTTGGAACATGACCCGGTGGTGCGTACCGCGCATCCACGCTGGCTGCAAAAATCCCTGAAGGCCTTCTGGCCCGAGCAATGGGAGGCCATCTGCGCAGCCAATAACGCGCACCCGCCGATGATCCTGCGGGTCAACCGGCGCCATCATAGCCGCGACGCCTATCTGCAATTGCTCAGCGAGGCCGGCATCAACGCCACGCCATGTGTGTACAGCATCGACGGTATCGTGCTTGAGGCCGCCACCGACGTGCGCAGCCTGCCGGGCTTTGCCGAAGGCTGGATCAGCGTGCAGGACGAGGCCGCGCAATTGGCCGCCGACCTGCTCGACCTGGCGCCCGGCCAACGCGTACTGGACGCCTGCTGCGCGCCTGGCGGTAAGACCTGTCACATCCTGGAGGTCGAAAAAGACCTGGGCGGCGTAGTTGCCGTCGACCTGGAAGCCAAACGCCTGGTGCGCGTACGCGAGAACCTCGCACGCCTGGGCCTCAGCGCCGAGCTGATCGCCGCCGACGGCCGCGACACCGCCACCTGGTGGGATGGCAAACCGTTCCAGCGCATCCTGCTGGACGCGCCATGTTCGGCCACCGGCGTGATCCGTCGTCATCCGGACATCAAGCTGACCCGCCAGCCCGACGACATCGCCGCCCTGGCCGTGCTGCAAGGCGAACTGCTCGACGCGCTATGGCCGACCCTGGAAGTCGGCGGCATCCTGCTGTACGCCACCTGCTCCACCTTGCCCACCGAGAATACCGAGGTCATCCAAGCCTTCCTTGCCCGCACCAGCGGCGCGCGGGAGCTGGACCTTGCGACCACGGCCGGCATCAAGCAACCGCACGGCCGGCAACTGCTCGCGCAGGAAGGCGGGCACGACGGCTTCTACTACGCCAAACTGATCAAGATCGCCGCCGCGCGCGGCTGAATGGGTTTAAGGGAGTGACCGGATGAAAATCATCATCCTTGGGGCAGGGCAGGTCGGTGGCACGCTGGCTGAACATTTGGCCAGTGAAGCCAACGACATCACCGTGGTCGACACCGATGCCGAGCGCCTGCGCAATCTGGGCGACCGCCTGGACATCCGCACGGTACAAGGCCGTGCGTCGTTCCCGACCGTGCTGCGTCAAGCCGGCGCCGACGATGCCGACATGCTCGTCGCGGTCACCAACAGCGACGAGACCAATATGGTCGCCTGCCAGGTCGCGCACACGCTGTTCCACACCCCGACCAAGATCGCCCGTGTCCGCGAAGCGGCCTACCTGACCCGCGCCGGCCTGTTCGACAACGACGCCATTCCGGTGGACGTGCTGATCAGCCCGGAACAGGTGGTCACTCACTACATCAAGCGCCTGATCGAAATTCCGGGTGCCTTGCAGGTGATCGACTTCGCCGGAGGCAAGGCGCAGCTAGTCGCGGTAAAAGCCTATTACGGCGGCCCGCTGGTGGGCCAGCAACTGCGCCAACTGCGCGAACACATGCCGAATGTGGAAACCCGCGTGGCGGCGATTTTCCGCCGTGACCGGCCGATCCTGCCCCAGGGCGACACCGTGATCGAAGCCGATGACGAAGTGTTTTTCATCGCGGCCAAGGCGAATATTCGTGCAGTGATGAGCGAAATGCGCCGGCTCGACGAAACCTATAAACGCATCGTCATCGCAGGCGGCGGACAGATCGGCGAGCGCTTGGCCGAGGCCATCGAAAGCCGTTACCAGGTGAAGATCATCGAGATGAGCCCGGCGCGCTGCCGGCATTTGTCCGACACCCTCGACAGCACCGTCGTACTGCAAGGCAGCGCTTCGGATCGCGACCTGCTGATGGAAGAAAACATCGCCGACGCCGATATCTTCCTGGCGCTGACCAACGATGACGAGGCCAACATCATGTCCTCGCTGCTGGCCAAGCGGCTGGGAGCGAAGAAGGTGATGACCATCATCAACAACCCGGCCTATGTCGACCTGATCCAGGGCGGCGATATCGACATCGCCATCAGCCCGCAATTGGCGACCATCGGCACGTTGCTCGCGCATGTGCGCCGTGGCGACATCGTCAGCGTGCACTCCCTGCGCCGTGGCGCGGCGGAGGCGATCGAGGCGATTGCCCATGGCGACTCGAAGTCGAGCAAGGTGATCGGCAGGGCGATCCGTGATATCGGCTTGCCACCGGGCACCACGATCGGCGCGATCATTCGCGATGAAGAAGTGATCATCGCCCACGACGATACGGTGATCGCCACCGGTGACCATGTGATCCTGTTCCTGGTGGACAAGAAACATATCCGCGATGTGGAGAAGCTGTTCCACGTGGGGTTGAGCTTTTTCTGATCAAGGAGTGACTGACATGCTCGAATCCCTGGAGAAAATGCTCGCCAAGGGTGTGGATAATTCGCTGCTGCGCTTTGGCTTGGGCAAGGGTTATCTGGACTTGAAGGACAATGCCAAGGCAGCCGAGCATCTACAGAAATGTGTCGAGTTCGACCCTAAGTATTCGGCGGCCTGGAAGTTGTTGGGCAAGGCGCAGTTGGGGCAGGGTGATAACGCTGCCGCACGAGACACGTGGGAAAAAGGCATAGAGGCGGCCCAGGCCCATGGCGACAAACAGGCCGAAAAAGAGATGACGGTATTTCTGAAGAAACTCGACCGCCAAGCTTGAACGCAGATCAAAATGTGGGAGGGGGCTTGCTCCCGATAGCGGTGTGTCAGTCTATGCATGGTTGACTGAACCACCACCATCGGGAGCAAGCCCCCTCCCACATTGGTTTTGTGTTGTGTTTGATTCAGCGGTGAATCAGTACCAACGCGCCTCGCCCGGCGGGCGTTTCTTGAAGCGCTTCATGCTCCACATGTACTGGCTCGGGTAGGCGCCGACATACCGTTCCACTACCTTGCTCATCGCCGCGCAGGACGTGGCGGTATCGGTGCTGTACATGTCTTCCGGGGCCGCTTCCAGGATCACTTTGTAGCCTGAGCCGTCCGGCAGGCGCAGGGCGTGCAGGAACACGCCGACCGCCTTGTGGCCCGCGAGCATGTTCGGTACGAACTTGCTGGTCAACGCCTGGGTCGCGAAGAACGGCACGAAGATCCCGGCGGATTCAGCCGGCTCGGGGTCGGCAGGGATTCCCACCTGGCCGCCTTTGCGCACTTCCTTGATCACGCTGAGAATGCCTTCCTTGGTGGACGCCGCCACGCGGTTGCCCAGTTGCACGCGTTGCTTGCGCAACAGCTCGTCGACCGCCTTGAGCTTGGGCGGGCGATAGAAAATGATCGGTTTGCACTGGCTGCAATAGAAATGGTTGAGCACTTCCCAGTTGCCCAGGTGGCTGGTGATGCCCACCACGCCTTTACCCGATGCCAAGGCTTCGTGCAGCACCTCCAGGCCTTCGACTTCGCGCACCAGGTCGATGGAACGCTGGGCCGGCCAGATCCAGGCGCAGGCGCTTTCGGTCAATGACTTGCCGATGTCCATCAGGCTGCGGCCCACCAGGCGCTCGCGCTCGGCCGGGTCCATGTCCGGGAAGCATTTGGACAGGTTGATCCGCACCGTGTCGCGGGAGCGGTTGGGGGTTTTCCACATGATCCAGCCGATGCCCGTGCCAACGGCCTGTACGGCGCGCCAGGGCAGCAGGGCAAACAACCGAAGAGCGCCTACCAGCAAGGCGCCTTTAAACTTTTCCACGGGTCACTCCTGATCGTGTGTGGTACGCAAAACGCGCATTCTAACCGGCGTTGGCCAGGTCCGCGTAACGGTCGCAGTCCTGAGTGTGGTCCATGACCATGCCCGAGGCCTGCATGAACGCGTAGCAGATGGTCGGCCCGACAAAGGTGAAGCCGGCCTTTTTCAAGGCTTTGCTCATCGCTTGCGCCTCGGGTGTAATCGCCGGGACTTCGCTGCGATCCTTGAAGTGATTGACCTTGGGCACGCCGCCGACGAACGACCAGAGCAAACCCACCGGGTCTTCCAGCGCCAGCCAGGCTGCGGCATTGCGGCGTGTGGCGTTGAGCTTCAGACGGTTGCGCACAATGCCCGGGTCTTGCATCAGCGCTTCGATTTCAGCGTCGGTCAGCTGCGCCAGGCGCTGCGCATCGAAGCCGAACAAGACCTTCCGGTAATGCTCGCGTTTGCGTAAAACGGTGATCCAGGACAGGCCCGCCTGGAACCCTTCGAGCAAAAGCAACTCGAACAAACCCTGCGCATCGCGCAGCGGCGTTCCCCACTCTTGATCGTGATAAGCCATGTACAGCGGATCTTCAGAACACCAAAAGCAGCGTGGCATAAGGCTCCAGGGAGTGGTGGCAGGGCCGAATCGGGTATACTCCCGCTCTTTAAATCGCAGCCCAAGTAACAGGTGAATTTCGTGAGCCAGCCTACGCCAGCCGTGCGTACCTTCCAAGACTTGATCCTCGCCCTCCAGCAATACTGGGCCGAGCAAGGTTGTGTGGTACTTCAGCCCTACGATATGGAAGTAGGCGCCGGCACTTTCCACACCGCTACATTCCTGCGGGCCATCGGCCCGGAAACCTGGAACGCCGCTTATGTGCAGCCCAGTCGTCGCCCGACTGACGGCCGCTACGGCGAGAACCCGAACCGTCTGCAGCATTACTACCAGTTCCAGGTGGTATTGAAGCCCAACCCGGACAACTTCCAGGAACTGTACCTGGGCTCGCTGAAACATGTCGGCCTGGACCCACTGGTCCACGACATCCGTTTCGTCGAAGACAACTGGGAATCACCGACCCTTGGCGCCTGGGGCCTGGGCTGGGAAGTGTGGCTCAACGGCATGGAAGTGACGCAATTCACGTACTTCCAGCAAGCGGGCGGCATCGAGTGCTACCCGGTGACCGGCGAAATCACCTACGGCCTCGAGCGCCTGGCCATGTACCTGCAAGGCGTGGACTCGGTCTACGACCTGGTGTGGGCTGACGGCCCGTTCGGCAAGGTCACCTACGGCGACGTGTTCCACCAGAACGAAGTGGAGCAGTCCACCTACAACTTCGAACACGCCAACGTCGACAAGCTGTTCGAACTGTTCGACTTCTATGAAAGCGAAGCCAAGCGCCTGATCGAACTCGACCAGCCGCTGCCGTTGCCAAGCTATGAAATGGTGTTGAAGGCGTCCCATACCTTCAACCTGCTGGACGCGCGCCGTGCCATCTCGGTAACCGCGCGCCAGCAATACATCCTGCGTGTACGCACCCTGGCGCGTTCCGTCGCCCAAGCCTACCTGCTGGCTCGCGCCAAGCTGGGCTTCCCGATGGCAACCCCGGATTTGCGTGATGAAGTGTTGGCTAAGCTGGAGGCTGCACAATGAGTGCTCAAGATTTCCTGGTTGAACTGGGCACCGAAGAGTTGCCACCCAAGGCACTGAACACCCTGGCCGATGCGTTCCTGGCCGGTATCGAAAAAGGCCTGCACAGCGCCGGCCTGAAGTTCGCCGCAAAGAAGGTCTACGCCGCGCCACGCCGCCTGGCGGTATTGCTCACCGCGCTGGAAACCCAGCAGCCGGACCGCAATATCAACCTGGATGGCCCGCCGCGTCAGGCCGCGTTCGATGCCGAAGGCAACCCGACTCAGGCAGCACTGGGCTTTGCCAAGAAGTGCGGCGTCGAGCTGAGCGAAATTGACCAGAGCGGCCCGAAACTGCGTTTCAGCCAGGTCATCGCCGGCAAGCCAACGGCCAGCCTGTTGCCGACCATCGTCGAAGACTCCCTCAACGACCTGCCGATCCCCAAGCGCATGCGCTGGGGTGCTCGCAAGGAAGAGTTCGTACGCCCAACCCAATGGCTGGTGATGCTGCTCGGTGACCAGGTCATCGAGTGCACCATCCTCGCCCAGAAGGCCGGCCGCGATTCCCGTGGCCACCGCTTCCACCATCCGCAGAGCGTGCGCATCACCTCGCCGGCCAGCTACCTCGATGACCTGCGCGCCGCCTATGTGCTGGCCGATGCCAATGAGCGTCGCGAGCTGATCAGCAAGCGCACCGAAGAGCTGGCCCGCCTGCAGGAAGGCACCGCCATCGTGCCGCCAAGCCTGCTCGACGAAGTGACCGCCCTGGTTGAGTGGCCCGTGCCGCTGGTGTGTTCGTTCGAAGAACGTTTCCTCGATGTGCCGCAGGAAGCACTGATCACCACCATGCAGGACAACCAGAAGTACTTCTGCCTGCTGGATGTGGATGGCAAGTTGCTGCCGCGCTTTATCACCGTGGCCAACATCGAGAGCAAGGACCCACAGCAGATCATCGCCGGTAACGAGAAAGTCGTGCGTCCGCGCCTGACTGACGCCGAGTTCTTCTTCAAGCAAGACAAGAAGCAGAAGCTCGAAGACTTCAACCTGCGCCTGCAAAACGTGGTGTTCCAGGAAAAACTCGGCAGCGTCTACGACAAGGCCGTGCGCGTTTCCAAGCTGGCGGCCTACATCGCGCCGCGCATTGGTGGCGACGCCGCCTGGGCCGCACGCGCAGGCCTGCTTTCCAAGTGCGACCTGGCTACCGAGATGGTCGGCGAATTCCCTGAGATGCAAGGCGTAGCCGGTTACTACTACGCCCTCAACGACGGCGAGCCGAACGACGTGGCCCTGGCGCTGAACGAGCAGTACATGCCGCGTGGTGCCGGTGCCGAGCTGCCAAGCACCCTGACCGGCGCGGCCGTGGCCATCGCTGACAAGCTGGACACGCTGGTAGGCATCTTCGGTATCGGCATGTTGCCTACCGGCAGCAAAGACCCGTATGCCCTGCGCCGTGCGGCCCTGGGCGTGCTGCGTATCCTGATCGACAAGAAGCTGGACCTCGATCTGACTCAGGCCGTGGTGTTTGCGGTCGGCCAGTTCGGTACCAAGGTCAAGCAAGCGGGCCTCGCCGAGCAAGTGCTGGAGTTCGTGTTCGACCGCCTGCGTGCGCGTTACGAAGACGAAGGCGTGGACGTTTCCGTCTACCTGTCGGTACGTGCCCTGCAACCGGGTTCGGCGCTGGACTTCGACCAGCGCGTACAAGCCGTACAGGCGTTTCGCAAGCTGCCGGAAGCCGATGCCCTGGCCGCTGTGAACAAGCGTGTATCGAACCTGCTGAGCAAGGCCGACAACCTCGGCACTGCCGAAGTCGACCCTGGCCTGTTTGCCGACGCCAAGGAGTTCTCGCTGAACTCGGCTATCGCCAAAGCCGAAAACGCCGTGAAACCGCTGATCGCCGAGCGTAACTACGCCGAAGCGTTGGCACGTCTGGCGTCGCTGCGTGAGCCGGTGGATGCGTTCTTCGAAGCCGTGATGATCAATGCCGAAGATGCAGGCGTGCGGAAAAACCGCTACGCCATGCTGGCGCGTCTGCGTGGGTTGTTCATCAATATCGCTGACATTTCCGTACTGGGCTGATCATGTTGAAACTGCTGATTCTCGATCGGGACGGAGTGATCAACTACGACTCCGACGCTTACATCAAGTCGGTGGCGGAATGGATTCCATTGCCCGGTTCGATCGAGGCCATCGCGCAGTTGAGCAAAGCCGGCTGGACGGTGGCCATTGCCACTAACCAGTCCGGCATCGCCCGCGGTTATTACGACATCGCCACCCTGGACGCCATGCATGCGCGCTTGCGCACATTGGTGGCGGAGCAGGGCGGTGAGGTGGGGCTGGTGGTGTACTGCCCCCACGGGCCGGATGAGGGCTGCGCTTGCCGCAAGCCCAAGCCTGGCATGTTGAAAACCATTGCAGAACATTACAAGGTGCCCTTGGCTGGGATATGGTTCGTCGGGGACAGTCTCGGTGACCTGGAGGCGGCCAAAGCCGTCGACTCTCAGCCAGTTTTGGTAAAGACCGGGAAAGGCGAAAAGACCCAGGCGAAAAACCTGCCGGTAGGCACTTTGATTTTTGACGATCTGGCGGCGGTTGCCGCAGAACTTATCAACAACTAGCCGCCCTCGACTTCCTGACCAGGGATTGTTCGGGAGTGCGCTTTTAACAGGCGGGCCGTGTCCCGCAACGGTAAATGCCGCCATGTCGATCTTGCAGGCCATCAGAACCTTTTTCTTTTACCTGCTGCTGGGCACCAGTTCGTTTCTCTGGTGCACCCTGAGCTTTTTTATTGCACCGTTCCTGCCGTTCAAGGCGCGCTATCGCTTCATCAATGTGTATTGGTGCCGCTGCGCGTTGTGGCTGTCCAAGGTATTTCTGAACATCCGTTTCGAGGTCAAGGGCGCCGAGAACGTCCCGGACCAGCCCTGTGTGATCCTGTCTAACCATCAGAGCACCTGGGAAACGTTCTTTCTCTCGGCATACTTCTCGCCCTTGAGCCAAGTGCTCAAGCGTGAGCTGCTGTACGTGCCGTTCTTTGGTTGGGCCATGGCAATGCTGCGCCCGATTGCGATCGACCGTGACAATCCCAAGGCGGCGCTCAAGCATGTCGCCAAGAAGGGCGACGAGCTGCTCAAGGATGGCGTTTGGGTGCTGATCTTCCCGGAAGGCACTCGTGTGCCTTTTGGCACCGTCGGCAAGTTCTCGCGAGGGGGCACTGCACTGGCGGTCAACGCCAACCTGCCGGTGTTGCCGATTGCCCATAACGCCGGCAAGTTCTGGCCCAAGACTGGCTGGGCTAAACGCCCAGGTACCATTACCGTGGTAATCGGCGAGCCCATGTATGCAGAAGGCGAAGGCCCGCGTGCCATTGCTGCATTGAACGACCGCGCCGCTGCCTGGAATGAAGCGCAGCAACGGGCCATGGGTTCATTGCCGCCGGTGCCTGTAGTGGTAGAGACGCCGGAGATTTGAGCATCTGTGGATAAGCTGTGCACGGATTGTTGGAAAATGTGCATTTTTGATCAGTAACCTGCTGATTTAAAGGCATATTTCTGAAGCGCATAAAATCTCAGAAAACGTGCATAAGTTTTTTCTTCATAAAAAAACCGGTCCTTGTGACCGGTTTTTTATGCACAGCAGAAAAGATCGTTTTCAGCCCTCTAACGGTGGCAATTGCAGGATGAACGTCGAACCCGTACCCAGCTCGCTTTCACAGCTGACATGCCCACCGTGGCGTTCTACGACGGCCTTCACCATGGTCAGGCCCAACCCTAGGCCGTCACTGCCTTGGGCCGAATTGAAGCGCCGGTATTGGTTGAACAGCTCTGGCAAATCTTCTGGCGCAATTCCGGGCCCCTGATCGCTGATGCGGCATTCCAACCAACCCTCCACACAGCCATGACTCAACCGGACGGTGGTGCCGGATGGCGAATACTTGATCGCGTTTTCCAGCACGTTGAATAGCGCACGGGTGAGCAGCGATTGATCGGCGAGCACCATGCCTTCGTCTGCTTCATCCAGATCGTGAACCAGATGAATGCCCTTAAGTTGGGCAATGACCGCCACCTGATCGAAAGCATCCATTACCAGCATGGCGAACAACGTAGGTTGGAATTGATAGCCGTCAGCCTCGGCTTTCGCCAATTGTACGAAGGACTCGGTGAGGCTCAGCGCGCGTCGGACCTGTTGTTCGATCTGGCCAAAGATGGGCGATTCACTGTCGTGTACATCCAACAGCGCGAGGATTGCCGAATGCGGTGCACGCAAGTCATGGGACAGAAAGCGCAGCATGGTCTCGCGATGCTGTTGCGCTTCGCGTTCCTTGCTTAAATCCGTGAGGCTCAGCAGCCAGCCAAGGGCGATATCGCCCTCGGCTGGAAGCAAGGGCGCAAGCTCCATGCGCAAACTGCGTTGGTGGATATCACGAAACTCGACCAGCTCCAGTGCAGACAGGGCAGGGCGCACGCCGTTATGCAGCGGTGGGTAACCCAGGTCGGCGAGTTGTTCGAGGAGGTTCTCGCGTACCAGGTCGTTGCCGAATACGTCACGGGCAACGCGATTGGCCAACAGGATGCTGCCCTGGGGATCGGTGATCAGGGTTGCGACCGGCAGGCATTCCAGTCCATCCGCCATAAAGCGCCGTGTATCCCGGGTGCGACTGACCGCCTGCTCGAGGGCGAAGATGCGCCCCTGAAGCACATCGCCCTTGCTGGCCGGTGCACGACGCCGCTCCGGCAATACTTTCGGTTCGTTATCCAGGCGTGCCAGTTCCCAGCCGAAGTAGGCGAGGATTACGCTCAGGCGCCGCCAGTTCCAGATCAGATAGCTGAGCAACAACCCAATCAGGCAGGCCGCAGGCGACCACCAATGGCCCAGGCTCAGTAACGCCCACGACATCAGTACCGACGCGGCCATGCAGCCTAGGGTCATCCATAGCGCATAACGCGGGCGATACAGCAGCAGGCCCAGCAACAATGCCACCACGGCCGTCGCCATCAGGGCCGCCAGCCAACCCGGCAGGTCGACAATGCTGCGCCCCTGCAATAAACCGTTAAGCACATTGGCCTGGATCTCCACGCCCGCTGTAGAGCCGGTCGCGCAGAGCGGGTTATCGAGGGCCAGGCCCGGGCTCAAGGATAAGTAAGCAGTGAAGGGCAACAGCACCAAGCCAATCAGCAACCATTCGCGCACCAGCCCGTGGAACAGCAGCTGCGCCCGGGTGGGTTGGCGTTTTTCAGCTTTACCCCATAGTTTCACAGGGCCACCGCCACAGGCCCGCCGAGACATCGATGATCATCGCATGAACGTGTCATAAGCCCGGTCTCCCTCCAGGTGGTTACGATGGGACGCATTAGAGGTGCTGAAACCAGTGAAGCTTATTTTGGTCTTACCGGAGGACCGGGTAGTCACCATAGCGTATATCGATCCTTTTCCTCATAGCCAGGAGCCGGTATCTTCCCGTTGGGGGCCGAGGATTTTTCGCGGGGTTACGGTCCTTTGATATCAGCGTACCGAGAGATTAGAGGTTCGTTGTATCCGCCCATAATTATTCAGATTCAGGGGCTGGGCTGTGTATGTGCACAGGCGCCCCTGATTAGGCTGCGTTATTTTTTGCAGGAAGGATCCACTCATGCGTGTCGCAATACTGGATGACGAACCCGCCGAGTTGAGACGGGTAGAACAGACACTGCGACAGATTCCCAGCACTTCGGAACAGCCTTGGTCCGTGCATTGTTTCGAACGCGGTGAAGACCTGCTGCGCCAACTGCGCCGTGAAACCTTCGACCTGCTGATACTCGACTGGCAACTGCCGGATATCAGCGGCATTGCGTTGTTGCGCTGGACCCGCGAGCACATGGAGTCACCACCGGCCGTGATCATGCTCACCAGCCGCGATGCGGAGAGCGATATCGTCACGGCGCTCAACAGTGGAGCGGACGACTACGTCAGCAAACCCTTTCGTCCTAATGAACTCAAGGCTCGCGTCAGCGCCGTCCTGCGCCGACACGGGCTGCAAAAGTCCGCCAGCAATGAACTCCAAAGCTTCAATGACCTGACATTCGATGACGCCGAGTTGACGGTCACGCGCGCCGGCACACCGATCAATCTCACCGAACGGGAGTACCGCTTGGCCAGCTGCCTGTTTGCCAACCTGGCGCGGCCACTGTCCCGCGAATACCTGTATGAGCGGTTTTGGTCCCATGAGGAAATGGTATCGTCTCGCCCCCTGGATACGCATATCTACCGCTTGCGTAATAAGCTCGGCCTGACGGCGGACCGAGGATGGCAGTTGCTGACGATCTATGGATACGGGTATCGGTTGGAGAGTGTGGCGTTACCCACTGAAGGATGATGTTCCACGTGGAGCATTTAGATAATGCTCAACAAGCACCCATAAAAAAGGCCAACGCTAGCGTTGGCCTTTTTGTTTTTGCCGGTACCTGATCAGAAATCCAGGTTAGACACCGCCAAGGCATTGCTCTCGATGAAGTCACGACGAGGCTCGACCGCATCACCCATCAGGGTGTTGAAGATCTGGTCTGCGCCGATGGCGTCTTCGATGGTCACTCGCAGCATGCGACGCTGAGCCGGGTCCATGGTGGTTTCCCACAGCTGATCCGGGTTCATTTCGCCCAGACCTTTGTATCGCTGGATGGTGTGACGCTTGGTACTTTCGGTCATCAACCAGTCCAAAGCTTCCTTGAACTCCTTGACCTGCTTCTTACGTTCGCCACGCTGAATATAAGCGCCGTCGTCCAGCAGCGTGCTCAATTGCGCACCGAGGGTGACCACCGTCTTATAGTCGTTGCTACCGAAGAAGTCGCGGTTGAAGGTGACGTAGTTCGACAGGCCGTGCGAGATCAGTTCCACCTCGGGCAGCCATACGTTGCGTTCACGGTCTTCGCGCAGACTGGCTTTGTACACCAGGCCAGACTTCTCTACTGTGCGCAGCCGCACTTCGTACTGGGCCAGCCAATCCTGCATGGCAGCATGGTCGCCCAGCTGCTCCAGGCTCACCGCCGGCAAGTAGATGAAGTGCTCGGTCAGCTCCTGCGGGTACAGGCGCGACAGACGCTTGAGCGTCTTCATCACCATGCGGAAGTCGTTGACCAAGCGCTCCAGCGCCTCTCCGGAGATGCCTGGGGCTTCGTCGTTCAAGTGCAGGCTGGCATCTTCCAGGGCCGACTGCGTCATGTACTCTTCCATGGCGTCGTCGTCTTTGATGTATTGCTCTTGCTTACCTTTTTTCACTTTATACAACGGCGGCTGGGCGATGTAGATGTAGCCGCGCTCGATCAGTTCAGGCAACTGACGGAAGAAGAAGGTCAGTAGCAGGGTACGGATGTGCGAACCGTCGACGTCGGCATCGGTCATGATGATGATGTTGTGATAGCGCAGCTTGTCGATGTTGTACTCGTCACGGCCAATACCGCAGCCCAATGCCGTGATCAAGGTGCCGACTTCCTGGGAAGAAATCATCTTGTCGAAGCGTGCTTTCTCGACGTTGAGGATCTTACCCTTCAACGGCAGGATAGCCTGGGTACGGCGGTTGCGACCCTGCTTGGCGGAACCGCCAGCAGAGTCACCTTCCACCAGATACAGCTCGGAGAGGGCAGGGTCCTTCTCCTGGCAGTCGGCCAATTTGCCTGGCAGGCCGGCGATGTCCAGTGCGCCTTTACGACGCGTCATCTCACGGGCTTTACGCGCTGCTTCACGAGCACGCGCGGCATCGATCATCTTACCGACGACCAATTTGGCTTCGTTCGGGTTCTCCAGCAGGAAGTCGGAGAAGTACTTGCCCATCTCCTGTTCCACCGCGGTCTTCACTTCAGAAGACACCAGCTTGTCTTTGGTTTGGGAACTGAACTTGGGGTCCGGAACCTTGACCGAAATAATCGCGGTCAAACCTTCACGGGCGTCATCACCGGTGGTGGCGACTTTGTGCTTCTT
This sequence comes from Pseudomonas sp. R11-23-07, assembly GCF_003852295.1. Taxonomy (NCBI): domain Bacteria; kingdom Pseudomonadati; phylum Pseudomonadota; class Gammaproteobacteria; order Pseudomonadales; family Pseudomonadaceae; genus Pseudomonas; species Pseudomonas sp. R11-23-07. The sequence goes on along the minus strand of NZ_CP027761.1, from coordinate 4,688 downwards.
CGCCAACCCTTCCGCTTCGATGTAGGTGTTCAGGTTGCGCGTCAGCGCGGAACGGAAACCCACCAAGTGAGTACCGCCATCGCGCTGGGGAATGTTGTTGGTGAAGCACAACAGGTTCTCGTTGAAGCTGTCGTTCCACTGCAGGGCGATTTCCACGCCGATGCCGTCTTCACGCTGAATGTTGAAGTGGAACACCTGGTTGACCGCAGTCTTGTTGGTGTTCAGGTATTCAACGAACGCGCGCAGGCCGCCTTCGTACTTGAACAGCTCTTCCTTGGCGCTGCGCTCATCCTTGAGGACGATGCCAACACCGGAGTTGAGGAACGACAGTTCGCGAATCCGCTTGGCCAGGATGTCCCAGCTGAAGTGAATATTCTTGAAAGTTTCAGCCGAAGGCTTGAAGTGAATCTGGGTGCCCGTGGTTTCACTGTCACCGACGATTTTCATCGGTTCCTGTGGCACACCGTGGACGTAAGTTTGTTCCCAGATTTTGCCGCTGCGGCGTACGGTGAGAACCAGCTCTTCGGACAGAGCGTTCACTACCGAGACACCTACGCCGTGCAAGCCGCCAGACACTTTATAGGAGTTGTCGTCGAACTTACCGCCGGCGTGGAGCACGGTCATGATGACCTCTGCCGCCGAGACGCCTTCTTCTTTGTGCACGTCTACCGGAATACCGCGACCGTTGTCGCGTACGGTAATGGATTCATCCGGGTGGATGATGATGCTGATGTCGTCGCAGTGACCGGCCAGAGCTTCGTCGATGGAGTTATCGACCACCTCGAACACCATGTGGTGCAGACCGCTACCATCATCGGTGTCGCCAATGTACATACCGGGACGTTTGCGTACGGCATCCAAACCTTTCAGCACTTTAATGCTGGTCGAGTCGTACGTGTGTTCTTCGCTCATGCCTTCACTCCCGATGGTCGTGGGTCTGGGTGATACGGCCTTGTTCCACGTGGAACAAAGCGACTGGCGTTTCCGTCTGCCAGCCTTCCCTCAATAATTCGTGGTCTACACAGGTGATAAACACTTGGCAGCGTAAGTCTTCCAATAAGCGGCATAGCGCGCGGCGGTGTTGCTCGTCGAGTTCGGACGGCAAGTCATCCACCAGATAAATACATTGGCCGCGTCGGGACTGGCTAACCAGATGCCCTTGCGCAATACGCAATGCACATACCACCAACTTCTGCTGGCCGCGGGACAGGATATCCGCAGCATTGTGAGCGCCTAATCTAAGGCGCAAATCAGCGCGTTGGGGTCCGGCCTGGGTGTGGCCAATTTGCTGATCACGCTGCAGGGACGTCGCAAGCACTGCACTCAGCTCACGTTCTTTGTCCCAACCTCGGTAATAACTCAGCGTGAGCCCCTCAAGGTCCAACAACTCGCTCAAGGTCTGCTCAAAGACTGGTTTCAAGGCTTTGATATAGGCACGGCGGTATTCATCTATTTCGTCGCTGGCCAGGCACAGTTCCCGGTCCCAGGCCGCTTGTGAAGCGGCGTCAAGTGTACCATGCCGCAGCCACGAGTTCCGCTGCCGCAGGGCCTTCTGCAGGCGCTGCCAAGTGGCCATGAAACGCGGTTCCACGTGGAACACTCCCCAATCGAGAAATTGTCTGCGGATCTTCGGTGCGCCTTCCAACAGGCGGAAGCTGTCGGGGTTGATCAACTGCAACGGCAGGATTTCTGCCAATTGCGCAGCACTGCGTGCATTCTGCCCATCGATGCGAATCTGAAACTCTCCGCCGCGATCGCGGGATATCCCCAGGGCGCTGTGCCCACCCTCGGCCAACTCAACTTGGCCAAATACAGTGCACGCCAGCTGCTCGTATTGAATCACTGGTAACAGGCGGGCGCTGCGGAAGGAGCGGGCGAGGCCCAGCAGGTGGATGGCTTCCAGCACGCTGGTTTTGCCACTGCCATTGGCGCCATGGAGAATATTGATGCGAGGGGAAGGGGAGAAGGTCACCGGGTGCAGATTGCGCACCGCGGTGACCGAGACGCGACTGAGGGACATCTAGCTTCTGCTGAGCATGATTACAGGCGCATCGGCATAACAACGTAAGCCGAGTCGTCGTTATCGGATTCTTGTACCAGCGCGCTGCTGTTGGAGTCCGACAGAATAAGGCGAACCTGTTCGGTGGTCATCACACCCAGCACGTCCAGCAGGTAGCTCACGTTGAAGCCGATTTCCAGCGAACCGCCGTTGTAGTCAACGCCCACTTCTTCTTCGGCTTCTTCCTGCTCCGGGTTGTTGGCCTGGATCTTCAACTGACCGTTGGCCAATTGCAGACGAATACCCCGGTACTTCTCGTTCGAGAGAATGGCCGTACGGCTGAATGCCTCACGCAGGGCCTGGCGATCGCCGAGCACCAGCTTGTCACCGCCTTTAGGCAGTACGCGCTCGTAATCCGGGAATTTGCCGTCAACCAGCTTGGAGGTGAAGGTGAATTCGCCGGTGGTCGCGCGGATGTGGTGTTGCCCCAGGACGATGCTGACGTTGCCCTCCGGCTCGGTGAGCAAGCGCGCCAACTCGAGGATGCCTTTACGCGGCACGATGACCTGATGACGATCCGGTTGGCCGATATCGGCGCGCATCGAACACATCGCCAAGCGGTGGCCGTCAGTTGCCACAGCACGGATGATGCCTTCGGACACTTCCAGCAGCATGCCGTTAAGGTAGTAACGCACGTCCTGCTGGGCCATGGCGAAGCTGGTGCGCTCGATCAGGCGACGCAGCTTGCTTTGCTCCAGGCTGCAGGTCAGCGAACCCGGGCCTTCTTCAACCGTAGGGAAGTCATTGGCCGGCAAAGTCGACAGGGTGAAACGACTGCGACCTGCCTTGACCACCAACTTCTGCTCGTCGAGCTTGATGTCGATCAGCGCGTCGTTCGGCAGGCTCTTGCAGATATCCATCAGCTTGCGCGCCGGCACGGTGATTTCGCCGGGTTCGGCGGGCTCTTCGAGCTGCACGCGGCCAACCAGTTCGACTTCCAGGTCGGTACCGGTCAAGGACAGCTGCTGGCCTTCGACCACCAGCAGTACGTTGGACAGCACCGGCAAGGTCTGTCGGCGCTCGACGACGCCTGCGACCAGTTGCAGGGGTTTCAACAGGGCTTCGCGTTGAATGGTGAAATGCATGGTCTAGTCCCTTGCCTTAATAAGCTGCGCTGGTGTCATCACGTAGTCAGTGTACGCAGCAGGTTCTTGTAGTCCTCGCGAATATCCGCGTCGGATTCCTTAAGTTCGTTGATCTTGCGGCACGCGTGCAAAACCGTGGTGTGGTCGCGACCGCCAAACACATCGCCGATTTCCGGCAGGCTGTGGTTGGTCAACTCCTTGGAGAGAGCCATGGCCACTTGGCGCGGACGCGCTACCGAACGCGAACGGCGCTTGGATAGCAGGTCGGAAATCTTGATCTTGTAGTACTCGGCAACGGTACGCTGGATGTTATCCACACTCACCAGTTTGTCCTGCAGTGCCAGCAAGTCTTTCAGGGATTCGCGAATCAGCTCGATGGTGATGTCACGGCCCATGAAGTGCGAGTGCGCGATAACCCGCTTGAGCGCGCCTTCCAGCTCACGCACGTTGGAACGAATACGCTGGGCGATAAAGAATGCGGCATCGTGGGGCAGATCGACTTTGGCCTGGTCGGCCTTTTTCATCAGGATCGCGACGCGGGTTTCCAGCTCGGGTGGCTCTACAGCAACGGTCAACCCCCAGCCGAATCGCGATTTCAAGCGCTCTTCCAGGCCTTCGATCTCTTTGGGATAACGGTCACTTGTGAGGATGACCTGCTGTCCGCCTTCGAGCAGCGCGTTGAACGTGTGGAAAAACTCTTCCTGGGAACGTTCCTTGCGCGCGAAGAATTGAATGTCATCGATCAGCAACGCATCAACGGAGCGATAGAAACGCTTGAACTCGTTAATGGCGTTGAGTTGCAGGGCCTTGACCATGTCGGCCACGAAGCGCTCCGAGTGCAGGTAGACCACCTTGGCATTCGGGTTCTTCTTTAACAGGTGGTTACCCACAGCGTGCATCAAGTGGGTTTTACCCAAGCCAACCCCGCCATAAAGGAAGAGCGGGTTGTAACCGTGCTTGGGGTTGTCGGCCACTTGCCAGGCGGCCGCACGGGCCAGCTGGTTGGATTTACCCTCGACAAAATTCTCAAAGGTAAAGGTGCGGTTCAAGTAGCTGGTGTGCTTGAGCGCGCCCTCAACCTGCACAGTGCGCTGCTCGGCACGCACGGGAGCTTGCTGGGAGCTGGCACCTGCCATGGGGTCGAAGCTGTCACGGGACGGCTCTTCGTTCTCCAATGCATTTTTATGCGCGGAAGACTTGGAAGGCGTCGGCGCAGGGGCAGCGGCAACCGGTGCAGCCTGGGACTGGGAAGCAGCCGCGGCCAATGGCGCATTCGGAGCAGCGCGAGGTGCGGAGCTGCGTTTGCTGCCTATTAATAAGGAGAGCACGGGCGCGATGCCGTTGCCATGTTCGTCGAGCAATTCGAGAACGCGGCTCAGGTACTTCTCGTTGACCCAGTCGAGAACAAAACGATTGGGCGCGTAGACACGCAACTCGTCGCCTTCGGCTTCGACCTGTAGCGGACGGATCCAGGTGTTGAATTGCTGGGCAGGCAGCTCATCGCGCAAAAGCTCCACGCATTGCTGCCAAAGTTCCACTGACAC